>CAWKAU010000001.1:0-135370 GCA_963847685.1 uncultured Acidobacteriaceae bacterium
TGTGAAGGTGTCTCGGTTTGAAGAGGAGGATGGAACAGGAATGGAAAATCAGGAACTGACGCTCAAACGCTTTGATACCTTGCCCGGACAGTGAGCAAGGACGAATCAAGCAACTGATACAATGAGTAGGATCACACGAAGCGCAACATATGCGGCTTCTATTCCGGAAGAGGCATCCTCATATGCGCAGGTTGAACGGCATACCTGACAACTACGACGACAGCAGCAGGTGCGACGGGAACGCAACAGATGACTTTGCAATGGATACTAATAATTGTTACACTCAATCGGGACTACCGGCAGCGACGGCAGGCAGATCGCGCGCCAGGGGGTATGAGCATCTAAGATGACCAGTATACGCGCACACAAGGAAAATTTCTTCTTCTAAAACTCTACAAAGTAGACTTTTGAACTGACGTAACTTGCAACAAAAAGTCTCTTCGTTTCATTTGGCGCTGGTCACAATTTTCGTCTCAAGCAGGAGGAGACGGGCAGAGTAGCAAAGCTGTGACCGCCCGTCTACGGGCATCGTGGAATCATGTCAGGTATTGTTGGAGGGGACAGGCCATGAAGCAGGTGCCAGATCGGAAGAGGCTGAGGCGGGAGTATCTAAGGAAACGGAAGCAGGCGCGTGTGAACTCTGCAGTGGTTCGGAGCCTGTTTATTGGTATTGTGAGCGTTTATATGTACTGGAAAGCACCGAACCTTATGGCCGGTAAACTTGCTCTCTAGTTTAGTAGAATGCCTCTAACATTTTGGTGAGGCTAATTCAGCACGCCAGTGTGCGCAACTTTCTTATGCCCTCCCGTCACACAGCAATTGTTGTTGTCGTCTACTTGGTTCGTTCATATGCTACCGCCAGGAACACCATGCCCAGAACAAGGGCAATACGCGTCAGCATGTAAAGCAGGCCCACCGGCGTTTGCCGCTACCATGACCGTGCGAACGAGTGGTTCTCCGAAAGCTGGTCAGTGAAGTTGTAAGTCTCAGAGTCCACGTGCGAAGCATCCACGCCCATGCCAATGCCTGCGCACAATCATGCTGAACTGGGGTTGGTCAAAATTGATAGCAAGCCTTCCTCGATGCGGCTTTGCATCTCTTGTATCATGCTCTCCGAGAGCCGCTCACCACGATGTTGAACTCTTCGGGCGAAATGAAGTACGTCATTCCAGCGGCCACGGGGAGCGAAAACAAGATCCCGCCGATCGCCAAAATCGCGCGTCCCAGAGCCCAGAATGAATGCGCAAGCCAACGTGCAGGACCGCCGTGCCAGCAGAATTGCCAATCTTTATGGTCTACCTGACTGGTACGTATTGCTATAGATATTAATATGTGGTCCTACTAATCACCATGTAAATATCTATAAATCCCGGTTTAAAAAGCCGGGGATTTTTTATTTATAGTCCCCTTATTTGTAATTTTGAATCCTGTACTAAAATATGAACCATACGGAAACAGATAAAGAAAATATAATGCTGAGGACAAAGCCTAGAAAGGTTTTTGTGGAAACCTACGCTGCCAGATGAATATTTCAGATAGTAAATACCCTTCTTTGCAAACTCGAAGCGTTCCCCTCCCTGTTGGGGCAAGCGTGATTTTAATAAATACCTGTGCCATCCGTAAAATGTTATTGCCTACTCGTCGCATCTTCACTTCTCTCGGCTCAAACAGTAACCAACTACTCCCGGGTCGGCACCAACTTACTCTGCGAGAACGGGGCGGAACCTGCAAGTTCGGCGTACCCGCCATAAGTTCCGTGTTTCCCAAAACCGAAACACAGATAGCAACGCCGGGCAATGTTTAAGTTCTGTGTGGCAATTTCCAGTGTCAGATGATGAGTCTGGTCAACACTACATAAGAAAAAAACCACTTTCAGGCACTTCGTTCGTTCCAGATACGCCAGTCAGTTTCGTCGGACACAACAACTACGGTAAATTCACCACACGCGAGCAATCGCCAGCCACTTTTGCTCGCCGCCGGACAAGTTTCCACCGCGCTACGACTACGCAATTCCCCACCACTACCACTACTTACCAGCCACTTCCTCACCATCTAAAGTACTTCTACCAGTCATACACCCCATACCAGCAAAGGCATTGCTAGGGTTTCCGCGGCGGTGAAATCAGGAAGCAGGTAATGCCGTTGCCAAATAAATCCGACTGAACGATTGCGATACTCCGCCAGATCCGCTTCGCCAAAAGAGTGAATCGCTTTCTGCGCGAAGTATAATGCACCTTCTGTAAGAGTGTCCAGCGCGGCCAGCATATGCAAAAATGTGCTTTTACCCGCGCCCGATGGCCCAACGATCGCGATCATTTCTCCGCGCGTAATTTTGAAATCGATTCCATCCAAAGGTGTGATTTGCTGCTCGCCCGAGCGAAACACTTTGCGGAGCTTTTCAGCAAGAAATCCTCGATCGGAGAGGCTCCGGTCGCTGGAGCGTCGAGTAGGGCAACCGCCAAATTGGAGTTCGCGTGCATCGGTGACGTCCCACCCTCTTTCAATTTCAATGCCGAACGGCCCCGCGAGTATCTCCTTTTGTTACAGCCGTATAACCATTCCCACTATGGGAGTAAACCCCACCAGAGATCTTAAAGCGTTTCCCTTTTTTGCCGGTACTGTTCCCTCGGTTTGCCGCCCGTCGCCAGTGAAAGGGTCTCGCGACGCTTCGCCGGAAATTCGCCCTTTTAAATTCTAGCACGCCGTCGAAGGAAAAGCAGGTGACTCGCGGTATTCCCAGCGAGACCCGCCGGCGAAAAAAGGGCGCCGGCGGTCAACTTTGAAAACGAGTTTGTCGCCTAGTTATCAGCGGGTGAAAGAAGAAATTTGAAGCTATTCGAAGCGCAGAATTTCCACCGGTAAAATTCGCGACGCCGAATCGAGCGGCAAAATCGTCGCGGCCAGACTGATCGCCAGCGCAGCCGCGGCGATCCAAATCGCCGTCGGTCGCGTTGGTGTAAAACAGCGCATCTACGGAATCGCGTACACCTCAGGGTTCAGCGGAATCAATCTCCAGCGGTTGGCCGGGTTTTTGGCGTGAACGTGTAGCCCCCGATGAGCCCGGCGATCGTCCGGGCAATGTTTCACCGCCAGCCCCTGCAGAATAAAAACCTTACGGAGGGGGTCCACGCCCATAGCGCACCCATCGACATCAATACCGCAATGTCGCGCGAGCGATCGGTCACGGTCATCGTCAGCACCACCAGAATATTCAGCCCGGCCACAAAGGTGATTAATCCGATGAACAGCGCCGTGACCAATTTTTCCAGCTCAGAGGCAGAAACAGCGCCTGATTAAGATCCATCCAGGTGGAAGTGGAATGCCCTTCGCCGGCGCGTTTCAACAAATCCGCCGCCACCTGGTTCGCGTCGTCCATATGGTCGATGCGAATTTCCAGCAGGCTCACCACATTCCAATTCCCGCAGGCTCTGCGCGGACTCCAGCGTCACGAATCCCCAGTTCGCGTCGTAGTCGAAAAAGCCGGAATTGAAAATTAGAGATGCAAAACGCCGCGACCGCGGCAGCATTCCAAACGGTGTGAGGTTTCCCTGTGGACTGGTGAGCGTGATGTAGTCGCCGACGGAAAGTTCTAGGTCCTCGGCTGAATTCCGCCCGACGGGCACGGCGGCAATTCCGTCCGCATCCGCGGCGAAATTTCCGGTGCCAGAATCCAGGTGGCTGAGCGCTTCGCTCGATTTTGCGTTCCAGCTCCGGATCAACGCCCTTCAGCACCACGCCGCGCGCGCGCCATCCGGAAGAAAGCAGCACGGTGTATCGATTGCCGGGCTCAGCAATATGTGCGTATTTATTTCGTCGAGTACGTATTGCTGATCAATGGCGCCTATGGCCAGCGCATCGCCCAGACTCTCGACTATCTCGGCCGCGCCTGCGCCAAGATCGACAAGGGCGATTACATGCCGCCGCGCGGGGACGAGGTCGGCGCCGCCCTCGACGCCGACCCTGCAATCACTCATGTGATCGTCGTGCATTGTGAGACCAGTTCGGGCATCCTCAATCCGGTCGCCGAGATTTCGCAGACCGTCTACGCCAAAGGCCGCAAGCTGTTGATCAACTCGATGAGCGCCTTCGGCGCCATCCCGCTCGGCGTGAATGAAATCCGCTATGAGGCCATGGTCTCATCGGCCAACAAATGCATTGAAGGCGTTCCAGCAATACAACATCTTCTTGTTTACCTTCGTCGACCGTATTGCTTGGCAAAGGCCTTGTCGAGCACACGCGCGATGCCGGCGAGACTAAGGCCCGGCCGGAGCGGGGTTGAAAAGCCGATGACGCCGGTGAGCCGCACCACCGGAACTGTCGGCTTGTCGCGACGGAATCGCGCCGGAACAAGCGACCGCAAGGCGCCCAGGGCGCGGCCGGCAAGGCCGGCGGAATCCCGCCCCGCAGCAAGCTTAGTCGTTCGCTCGGTAACTGGCTCGGTCATCAGGTCCCACTCGATGGCTCAAATATGATCGGTCGCATTAACCCTCAACTAACCGTTTGTTAATGTTTGGAACGCTTCTTGCTTCGTGTGGAGAGCCAAAGAACGGCGGAGGCGGAGAAGCAAATGAAGATCTACTTTCTCCTGATGCTCATCAGCGTGTTTGTGGGCCTTTCATATATGCCCATGCGGAAAGAGGCGAAGCAAAAGGTTGTGGTGCAGCTGACAAATTGTGCCATTTTGTCGCTTTAATCGAACTCGTGACCTCCGACAAATTGCTCCATGCCTTTCCACTAACCATATTTTCCACGTGTGATTACCCCTAGGCAGCTACAGGAACGCCAGATGAAGGGTTGCATAAGCTAAAACGTGTCGAGGCCGAAATTTTGCCACAAAGGGCAATGTTTAGTGGCTGAATGGCAAGACAAACAATGCTAAATAACAGTAATAATTGAAAATAAATTAATAATTGATAGCATATGGTCGCTCGCCCTGCGAGGAAAAGTTGGCTGACTGAACGACCGACGCTGTGCTGTGCATACATCCGTTCATTAATTGATTGATTAGTCATTCAATTGATTGCTTGGTATAGCGTTTGGTAAAGGCCATGTCGGATATCTTTCCGCAGTTGCGGAAAGATCCAATTACGACACTCAATTGATGAAACTTCACCATTGGTACCGTTGTATTAGCATGCACACCCGCTGGTTCGCTCGCTCGTATATCAAAACATTAATGTTTTTTGTTTTAGTTACTTCGCCAAATCTTTGAAGCGATTCCAATCGAGGAGCGAGGCAGCATGTTAAGCGCCAAGGTTATGAAAGTCAAAGCTTGGCTTCACCGATGAACCATCATTGCATGCTATGCTATCACAATAATCCTAATCTATGTATCAATGTCTATATTGTGATTATGAGCCCTGAGGAATGCAGCAGGTAGCTGCTTAGTACAGGTGGCGCTAGCAATGAATCGCAGCTAGCACACTCATTCCAATAGAGTAACACACCTCACTTAACCTATCTATTCATTTTATTGTAGGTTTATTCTAAATGACGTATAGGCGCCATCATCAGGTCATTTCCTGGCCCGCAATTTCGCGAGTGGGTTTAGACACCGCCTATCGGTGGCGGTAGTGGCAGTCAATGGACAGTCGCCGGTGCGCACACAGAGCGCACGCGGACCACAGCGTGGACGAGGAGACGGCGGATCAGTGGCCCGTGGGCGGCGGTGGTGGCGCACCGCCGGGAGGCGGAGGTGGCGGTGGCTGTGGCGGTGGTCTGTCACGGCAACGCCACCGCTCAGCCGGCCGACGACGAAACTCGCCGCCACCCATGCCACCACCGCCGTCGATGCAGGCCCATCGCCACACGGTCGCTTCCGCCTGGCAGTGATGATGACTACGACGACGAGCCTGATTTCAACAGTAGACCCCGGCCGCCGCCATCACGGCGCCGCCGCCGGATCAATAACACCATGCCGCAACCGCCAGCGGGCATTGATGACGCACCACCGCGCCCCGCGCGGTGGCCTCACATCGCCACACGGCGGCGGTGGCGGTGGTGGCGGCGGTGGCGTGCCCGGTTGGGGCGATCACGCTGCACCTGCCGCTGCTCATCCGCGCGGCGGCCCGGCGCGCAGGTGGGTGCGCCGAGCGGAGGGCGGCTACGAAGGTGGTTATGGTGGCGGTCGCGGTGGTGGTAGCGATTATGGTGAAGGATATAGTCGTCGTCATGATCGTGGTGGTGGTAGTCATCATGGTACACCTGGTTGATCATGTTAGCGAATTGCAGGCAAAAGGTAGCTGCTATGCAACACATACACGAGAATGGTGGCTTTGAGAACGGTGGCGTGATGCGGTGTAAGGATGAAACGATGGTGGGCCAACGTTGATGGGGGCGAGCTGACCAGACGCCCAAAACATTATATCAAGCACTTAGTACAATCCGACATTCCCGACGATCGGAGCATCGCGACCTGCGGGACGCACTTGCGATGATGACCCATGCCGACACGATCGACTCGCGGTCGTCGATGCGGCGGACAGTGGCTCAGAATGTTCGCCCATCCGGACGTGGCGCGGGTCGCGCACGCCCGCGCCAACCTCGCGTTGCGACGGGGAATGCACGCGATCGCGTAGTCGTGTAAATAGAAGCAGGCGTCGTGGGTCATGGTTGGCTCCGGCGTCTCCTGCGGCATCGGCCTGCTCTTCAGCATGTCGGCATGGAAGGCTTCGATGCGAACTCCGTTGGCCCTTAGATAAACCTGCGCATTGTCGTTAACATTACCAGTCGATTACGACTTTCCGCAGCCCGCAGCGATACTGGCCAGGGGTATTGCCCTGTTACTCGTTCAGTTTCGTATTGCTGAACTGGTTTGCCGTCAGTTTCGGTGACCAGAATATTCGACAGCTTCAGGTCGCGATGGATAATCGCCTTCTGGTGGGCGTGTTGCACGCCTTTGCAGACCGTAATCATCAGCTCGATGCGCTCCCGGGTGCCAAGATGCTTTCGGTCGCAGTATGTGGTCAGGGGCGGTCCGCTGACGTACTCCATCACCAGATACGGGTTGCCATCCTCGGTGGAACCAGCGTCGAACACCTTCGCAATGGTGGGATGGTCCATCATGGCCAGCGCCTGGCGCTCCAGATCGAAACGCTGAAAGGCTTTGCCGCTGACAACTCCGGCCTTGATTACCTTGATCGCGACCTGGCGTTTCACGGGGGATGTCTGCTGGGCGAGCCACACCGAACCCATGCCACCTTCCCCGATTTTTGTGAGCAGACGGTACGGACCGATGAAACTTACTTTGCCCTCGACGGTCCCTACGCTCGCGTCGGAAGAGGTCGCGTCGGCGTTGGATTCCGTCGTGATTCCGTCGTCTTGTGGATTGAAAGGGAGCGCGTTCTCAGCACCGTTCACCTGAGGACCCCAAACTGAAGTAGATTTTCTGACAGCGAGAGTACACGAATGTCGCAAAGCGTGCTTCCCCAACACCGTGCAGCCCTTCCCTGCACAGACGGAACATTTCAGCTGCTTGGCGCTGGCGCTGCGGAACTGGGCCACCACGTCCCTATTGGCAATACACTTCGGTCACTCGGGGGTTATGGATTCTCGGATGGTTCGGGCAACTTCGTCGATAGAAGTTGCTTCAGCCAGCTCGGCGAGTTCGGTGTTGCCGGTTTGCTCGGACAGGCCGGTTCTTGCGCTCAAATTTCTTTGCAGATTCAGAACCGCCGTCACTTCTTTTTCTGTCAGGATCAAGACCTGCAACATCAAGTGCTCGCGCTCGTCGGAGCGGCGGCTCAACCGGCTCTGTCGCATCACGATAAAACTCGCAAGAAAAATAGCTTCGATCGCAACCATGGTATCGAGAAGAGGAAACGGAACCGGATCGAAGTGCGGAAGATTGCCGATATGCAGGATGTTGATTGCGATCCAGGCGGAAAATAGTAGGATATGCACCGCGATAAAGCTGAGGCTTCCAACAAAGGCGCCAAACAGATCTCCAACCCGCTCCGAGGTCGTCCGGCGCTCTAAAAAATCCTCTTCATGCTTGGCAATTATCTCGATGTGGTCTTTCAGATGGTTCGAAGGAGCGGGCATTTGTATAGGTCTCCGGAGTGTTATGACTTTCCACCAGCTTCTTGAACTTGCGTGGCTTGGTCGTGCGCGAAGGTCACCGTAAGCTTGCGATCGCCCGCGGTGTACGTAACCGTCCGATTCCCATAGTTGCTGGAGTCCGATTGGGCCACCTGGCCAACCGCCATCATCGCTTGCATTTCGCTCATCCCCGGCTTCACCTGGTGCTGGTCAATGGCTTGCCATACCTTGCTTGGCCAGTGGCTATACAGCTTGTGCGGGTCGTCGTAATACAAAAGGTCATCCAGGCGGAATGTCTCGTTGCCCCCTTCCACCTCTCCCACCGGCACAGCGTACTCCTGGGGTTCGCCCGGCTTACGGAAGATCAGGAAGATATTCTTCGAGCCGCGGGGGATTCTACTCAACCAGTTCGCGGGTGTGGCTAGTTCCACCACGTCCACCACGTTCAAGGCCGCGGCCGTTGGAAGCGGGCCTTGCTTGTTGCGAAACACAGCAGAATGGTCCCGATAGGGGTAGTAGTCCAACTGATAACCGGCCTGCATCCACACCGTCTTCCCGCGAAGCTCTTTGGCGGACCTCAGATCGTCGATATACATTTTGTGTGGAATCACCAGGTCGTCCTGAGTGATCTTGCGTTCCGGGGGCCCCTGTTTGATAACAACCGGCTCATGGCGTTCCTGATAAATGGACCAGATGCGCCAGGCGGCAAAGAGCAACACCGGCAACGTCATCAGAACCACGGCTTTCCAGGGCTTCATCGGCTCTCCAGTCCTTCAGTTATATATAGATGCAAAGACTGCCCGGTGCGGGCGGCCACCGAAGCGGGGACGATCCTCCTGAACCAGCCTGAACCGCATTGGAGAGCAGATCAAAGACTCCGTCATGCTCGAAGGGTCTGAGGGTTTATTCATACTTCTGAACTTGTAGCCAACGCACTTGATTCCTCGATCTGCCTACCGGCTTTGTTACACTCCTCGCCAGAGGATTGCGGATGGCCCCGCTGGTGGAGCTCGATCATGTGTCGAAAGCGTACGAACAGAAGGTGGTCGTACGCGATCTGAATCTGCGAATAGAGCCGGGAACCATGTTTGGCCTGCTGGGACCGAACGGGGCAGGGAAGACCTCGAGCATTCGCATGATGGTGGGCATTACCGTGCCGGATTCCGGCAAAGTAAGCCTATTCGGCCGGGCCTTCTCACGCGAGAGCCTGAAGAAAGTCGGCTACCTTCCGGAAGAACGCGGGCTCTACCGAAAAATGAAGGTGATGGACCAGCTCATCTTCATGGGCCAGCTCCATGGGATGACCGCGGAGCTTGCCGCGAAGCGCGCGCAAGCGTGGTGTGAACGGCTGCAAATAGTCGATGCGGCACAGAACAAGACCGAAGAGCTTTCCAAAGGAATGCAACAGAAGATCCAGTTTATTGTGACGCTGTTGCACGAGCCCGAACTGATCATTATGGACGAGCCCTTTTCAGGGCTTGATCCAGTCAACGCGACTCTGCTGCAAGACACCCTGCTGGATCTGAAGAAGGCTGGGAGGGCCATTCTCTTCTCCACCCATCGCATGGACCAGGTGGAGAAACTGTGCGACGAGATCTGCCTCATTCATCGTGGAGAGGCGGTGCTTTCCGGCGGGATGCGCGAGGTGAAATCGCGCTATGAGCGCAACCGGGTGATCATCGATTTTGAAGGGGACAACGGCTTTCTGACCCACGAGGCGATTGCCGAATGCAGGGAGTATCCGGGCCACGTGGAGATCAGCCTCAAGCAGCATGGCGATGCACAGGCATTGCTACGCGCGGCCGAACAGCATGCGCAGATCTACCGCTTTGAGCTGGTAGAGCCGTCGCTGGAAGAGATTTTCATACGGACGGTAGGAGAGAAAGTCGATGCGTGAGGCATTGCTGATTGCGCGGCGCGAGTATCTGGAGCGGATCCGCGGTAAAGCCTTCCGCATCAGCACGGTGGTTATCCCGCTGTTTATTGCTCTCATTTTCGGCGCGGGCGCTCTTTCCGGCAAACTTAGCGGGGGCCCGCGGCATATCGTGGTGGCCTCGAACGATCCGTTGTTGGCCGAAAGCGTGCGAGCGGAGTTGATGGCAGCGGAAAGCGCCGCGTCTGAGGCTCGAAAAGGCCCGTCATCGCGGCTGACGATAGAGGTAAAGGCTCCACTCACCGACAGCGAGCTGGCGCCCCTGAATGCGAAGGTGGAGAGCAAGCAGATCGATGGATACTTGTGGCTCAATGGAAGGCCGGGAGCGACCCGCCTCGGGGCTACATACACTTCCGGCGGCTCGGCGGATTTTGTGGGAAAGGACAGGATGCAGGATGCAATCGGCCATGCCCTGGTCCGGGAAGAACTGGTAAAGCGGGGCGCGACCAGCGGGGAAATACAGGCACTGCTCAAAGATGTAGATCTGAAGACGCAACAGGTGAAGAACGGTACAGCCGTAGCGTCGGACACGAGCAAGGGTTTCTGGGGCGCGTATCTCATGACCTTTATGCTGTATTTCGCGGTGGTATTTTACGGCGTGAACGTGGCCCATTCGGTTGTAGCGGAAAAGACTTCGCGGGTGTTTGAAGTGATGCTGGCTTCCGCCAAACCGGAGTCGCTCATGCTGGGCAAGCTGCTGGGAGTAGCCGCGGTAGGGCTGACCCAAATGGCCATATGGATCGCCTTCCTTTTTATGCTGAGCGCGTCATCCCTCTGGATGACGCTCGGGCTCGGCGGCCTGGCAGCCTATGGAGTGACGCCGCTGCAACTCATTTTCTTCCTGCTCTATTTCATCCTGGGGTTCCTCTTATACAGTTCGCTGAGCGCAGGTCTGGGCGCCACCGTAAGCCAGGAGTCGGAGGTACAACAGTTCAGCATGATCATCGTGGTGCCGCAGGTGATTGGGCTGGTGCTGACTGTGTACATCCTGGGCAACCCTGGTGCGTGGCCGGTGGTGTTGTTGTCGCTCTTTCCGCCGTGCACCCCGATTGTGATGTCGTTGCGCATGGCGGCGATGGCGGTGCCGGCATGGCAACTCGCGCTCTCCCTGGTGCTGATGGTGTTGTCCATCTACGGAATGGTGTGGGTGGCTACGCGCATCTACCGCGTCGGCATCTTGATGTATGGCAAGCGGCCGACGCTGCCGGAGATGTTGCGTTGGCTAAAGCACAGTTGACAGGCCGATACGGAACCAACCGGGGACACTCACTGGTGAGTAGGGAGAATCTTCTTGAGAAACTCGATATAGATGCTCCAGTCCGACGCCACCATGCCATGACCGCCTTCGTGCATGGAATAACTAAGGTCATGGAAGATAGGCTGTCCGGCAGCGGGCCACACGTCGGTGCTCAAATCTTCTTTGCCCAGCAGCTTATAGACCTCGCCGGCAGCGACGGCCGCGAGAAATTCACCTTTAGGATCGGACCAGTAGTCCGTACTGCCGGTCTGCAGCAACAGAGGCCGGGGAGCGATCAGCGCGATCAGCAGATTGGCGTCCATGGGAGCCTCGTCAGGGAATCCGGCGTACTTCGCATAGTTGGCCGCAAACTGATACGGATACCGCGTGGGCGCAGTGAGGTGGGCGATGGTCTCGCCGTAGTTGCGATGGCTGAGTGCCGCGCCACCCTCGCCCGAACAGCTCGCGATCACGGCCGCGAAGCGCTGGTCGTGCGCTCCCGCCCACATCACGGTCTTACCCAGGCGAGAAACACCGTGGATCACGACGCGCTTGGCGTCGATGCTCTTGTCGGTCTCGAAGTAATCTTCGACGCGGCTCATGCCCCACGCCCAGGCCGCGATCGAGCCCCAGTCATCCGGCGCTCGATCCGTCTGTCCGGGTTTGAGGTACCGCGCGCGAATGCCGTTGGCAAACCCGGCAGGATAGTCGGGATCGATGTCGCCGTAGTAGTAGGTGGCCACACCAAAGCCGGCATCGAGCAGGTCTGCGGCGTCGATCCGGCCGAATCCACGCCCCGGCGGCGGGTTTATTCGGGTATTGGTTTTGGGGTCCCACACAGTCTCGGGTTTGATCCCGGGATCATCCACCGCGTTCTGCACGGCGCCGAAATTGATACTAAAAAACATCGGCACCGGCTTGCTGGCTGCGGCGGGTAGATAGATGAGCAGGTTGATCGCCGGGCCGGTCTTTTCCCGGTTGAGATAGATGGTGACCTGTTTGCGAATCGCTTTACCGTTGAGCGCCGGTGTTCCCTTGTCGACAATTTCGAAGCTCTCGTCCGCGGGCCTGCCCGGCGCTCGGCCATATTGCTGGGTCTCAAACATCTCCACGATCTCCGGGCGGCGTTTGGAATACCAGGTTCGCGCGTCGCGCACCGGCTTTCCATTGTTAAGCTTCAGAGCATCGGGCAGCTGGTAGCTTCCCACCTTCGCCTCGTCGTAGTTAACGGGTATACCGGCCACAACGTCGGGAGAAGGATTGGGCGTCGGGGGCGGCGTCTGCGCTTGCAGTATCAGCGCGGGGCCGATAAGAAAAAAGGCGACGAGCGATGCTCTCAGGGTCATCAAAGAACACTAGTGTCGTCCTGTTTGTCCTGTCAATCCTCTCTGGGGCTCGACCGGGGTAGAGGGACGCCACTTGCGAGCTTTCGAATGAGGTTACTTTACCCAGCGATAGATGGTCAGATTGTCCACGTATACCGTGGACGAACCGCTTGAGCCAAGCCCATCAACTTCGAGATTGGTCAACAGCGTCGGGGCCCATCCGAGTGCGAAGGCTGACGGTACAGTGACGTTCAGCTGCTGTTCGACGCCATCGAGCCACACGGCCTGATAGGTGACATTGCCAGAGTCGTCGCGCGAATAGCCGATCTGAACATGATGCCAGGTATTCGAGCTCCAGTTACTCACTTTGCATGCTGCATTCGAATGCAACCATTGGTCTGAAGGATTCTCAGGAGTTCCTTCGTTCGCTGTGTAATCCCACGTGCCTGAATAGCCGTCGCACTGGAAGCCGAAGATTACCGTCTGTCCATTGGCCATTACCTGATTCATATCCATCTCAAGGTTGGCGATGTCGCCGGATGGGCTTGCGACATAGACCCAACCGTCGTACAGAAAATTGTTAGAGGTTGTATCGTCACCAAAAGCTACGAAGTAACGTTCGTCTCCCGAGCTGGAGTAGTTCGTCGCGAACTCGCGTGCGTGGCCACTGAGCGAAGGCGAGCCCACGATGCTCGTGGTTCCACTGGAACCGCCCCCTCCAGCGGTGTCGTTGACTGCCGCCCAGTTGCTCAGGGTCTGCAGGCTGCTCACGCTGATCGCATTCGGAGGGACAACCGGAGCAGACGGCGCGACCGTAACAGCGACGTCCATGTCACAGGAAGCACCTTGATTACCCCAAGCCTCGGACGTGCAATGTGTGCGCGCCGGTCGCAGCCGTAACCTGGCGCTTTCACCGACGTGCCGTTCACGATCGTTAGGGTTGTAGCGCTGTCGAGCGAATAGCCCATCACGGTGACAGCTCTGAGACGAGCAGGTCGAGGCGGTAGCGGAGAGCGCAAATGGTGACGTAACCGTCGCGCCACTCGCGGGGCTGCTGACGCTGACCCCATTCGGCCCACTAGGATTGACCGTAACGACGATTGCGACATCTGTATCGCACGCCGCACCATGATTACCCCACGCCTTAACATGCAGCGTGTGTGCGCCGGCCACAGCCGTGACCGCCGCCATCACCGCGGTACTATAAACGATAGTTGTGTTGGTGCTGCTATCGAGCGAATAGCCCATTGCGCTCACAGGCTGAGACGAGCAGGTCGAAGCATTGGCAGAGAGAAGGAAGGGTGATGAAACATGCCTCTCCACTTACTGGAACGCTGACAGTTACGCTTGCGAGTGCGGAGGTTGCCGGTATAACCAGCAATAACCAGGCGCCGGAGAACTTCTTCAGTAGGTTCACGCAATACCTTCATGCGCTCATAAGTCGGATGGCTTCGACCCAGGGGGCGTGGGCGGTGATGGAGTCGTTCCACTTAGGTCACGGGACGTGGGCCCTAAGTTAAAGCCAAGGTAGCTTCACACACGCATAATACACACACCACCGGAGCGAAGACTCTAGGAATCCAGGAAAACTGCGAAGAGGTTATTAACCTTTTGGCTTCTCTCTAAGACGTGGACACCGAGGAACTTAAGCCGGGGCGGCGATAAGAGTTACGTGGCCGCACAAGACTCCCGGCCGTGCCGCATGGGAGCCGTTATCTCACAGACCCGGCGTCATGCCTTTTGAACATCATGCTATCTCAATCCAGCATGATGAGCGTTACCGTCGGAATCCTAAGTCATCTCCTGAAGCCAGCAAGAGTCCCGCAGGGACGGTTGAACGTAGCCCAGGACGACAGAGTCGGTGCGACATCGTCACACTGACTCGATAGTCCTGGGTTCGGGTTAGAAACGATGGCAAGTCCCGTAGGGACGGCTGAACCTTGTGTGATGGTTCCGCCAGGTTCTGCGGGGAGCAATATCTCATCCGTGGCCAGTAGTTCGCCTATTCCACGGAATACGAAACGCTGGATTGATGAAGGAAGTCGAAATTTTCGTCAAGATCACGAACCATGACGATATGAGATCCGGGGGCCAGGCTGAAGTATTGATTTACGTCCGCTCCGGCATACCGGCCAATCTCTACGTCATTGTCCCACACTTCGATCATGCCGACCGGTACAGGTTCATTGGCGTGAGCAACCACGTGAACCGTGCCCATGTTGATGGTTTCATCGGGTGCGGGCGATATCACCTGCAACCCCTCGACTACGGCTTGCACACGGTAGGTCACAGAGGATTGATGGAGGGTCTTGTAGGATGAGTCCAGGTCGAGCACGGTGGTTGTGTGCTTTCCGGGCGCCATCTCGTAGGTGGCATCGATCTCAGTGCCATACACGCCGAGCTTCTTGCCGTTATCCCAGACCTGCGTCTGGCTCACGGGCTGGCTTTCGGAGGCACTGGCAATCAAATGGACTGCGCCGGCCGCGGTATGTCCGTTTCCAGGCGTCGATATGACAATACCGTCCGATGGGCTATCAGACCCGTTATCCGACTTGAAGAAGTCTGCCATAGGCGCGGCATCCTGCGCGGCGCCGGGACAAGGCCTCAGATTCATCGCTACACACACCGTCTTGAGTACGCTCTGGTTGTGGTAGTGGATCGTCGATTTGTAGCCGGGCTTCACCTGCGGGCCAATCACCAGAGTCGGTGTGCGTCCGCCGCATCCCTTGTCAACAGAAGCAGAACAACGGGCGTCCCATTGGACAGTGTTGCCCTCATCCCAGATGATGAAAAGTATCCCATCGCCGCCGGGGCCGAACTCTGGTCGCCTGAGGATAGCGGGAAGGTTGGCCTGAAGCCACTGATCCGCGGCCTCGAGGGTGCCGTTATGGGCATCTTCGTCCACATCCGGGGTGATGTAGGCAAAGTTCACCATATCGCCCTGCGCGAAGTCCTTCGCCATCTGGGCGTAGGGCACGCTGTTGCGCTCTTGTCCTGTTCCGGGGCAGGCATCGGTAAAGTCAATCAGCGGATTGTGCCGGCGGTAGTAGGCATTGATTTTTGCCGCCAAAAAGCCCCTGATAGCCCGGCGGAGGGCAGGTTCTGCTGGTAAGACCTCCAGGTATAACCCTGCTTCAGAAGCTCACGGACGATATTGTCATTGTCATGGTTGCATGAAACCGTTGCGTTATTCGTCGTAACCGGCGCTCCGGCAACAAACCACATCAATGCGGGAAGGGAACTATGCTGATTCGAGTAGAACTGTGTGGCAAGCCCATATTCGTGAACCAGATGATTGTAGTATGGCATTTTAGAGTTACCGATTACTTCTTCCAGGCTGTGATTCTCTTCCGCGATCACCCACACGTGGGAGGAGTGAGGAATATTTTCTGCAATGGATATAGTGGCAAATAGCAAACAGAAAGCCGGAGCCAGGTTTCTTGAGAACATAGCGGGGGGTCCATCCTTCAGCGATGTCTACGTTCTGTAACAGTGATGATACTGAACGATGTATATCCCGAAGCGTGGCAGGCCAAGCGTTAAGTTCGTGTAAATCTGGCGCCAATGCATCTTTGCTGGCAAGAGCAGCTCCGCGTCTGCGCAGCCTGTGCGCCCTCACGCAAGTGCAAGAGTCCCGCAGGGATGGCTGAAAGTAGCCCAGGGTGGCAGAGCCGGCGTGACATCGTCACGCCGACTCGATGGTCCTGGGTTTGGTTGGAGAGGATGGCAAGTCCCGTAGGGACGGCTGAACCTGTTTGCCGGAGTTTTCTTCAGAGGTTCAGGAGGAGTAATCATTGTTCGAACGGCTCATGTGAGCGGCGACGCGGTAGCAATTATTCGCTCGGTCCTGCCTTTGCCGGGCGCTGTTGCAGAATGCTAGACTTTTCGCGTCGGAGGTCGAGTCCATGCACAGCCGCAGGATTCGCCTTCCCTCACCTCTAGCGATTGCGGCGACGCTGTTGGCAGCCTTTGCATCTCCCGCTGAACCGTCAAGAGCCCAGGTCCAGACAAACACGGGCGCAAGCACCCTACCCACAACCCGGCTAAAGGTAACCACTAACCTGGTGGTGGTGCGGGTTGTCGTGCGTGACGCGCAGGGCAAGCCGGTTAACGGCCTTCGCAAGGAGGACTTCAATCTCTTCGATTCCGGCAAGCAGCAGCCGATCGCGCAATTTGAGGCGGAGTCTGCGCTTGAGCCACCGCCTTCTCCTCCGGTTGTAGCTCATCGGCCGGCACAACCCGGCGCAACTCTTTCCCCCGCATTGCCCGGACGGTTTCTCGCTCTCTACTTTGACGACTTATACTCGTCCGATCTCGACATGATCCAGGTACGCAAGGCTGCCGATGACTACCTTGCTGCGAATCTCCAACCGGCGGACCGTGTCGCCATCTTTACTTCCGGGGCAATGCTTTCCGACTTTACCTCTGACCCGAGGCAGATCCACGAAGCCCTGTCCAGGCTCAAGGCCAGCGGACGCGCTCCTGCGCCGGGGCATGATTGCCCTGACCTCTCCGACTATCAAGCGCTGGAAATGACGAAAACGCAGGGCAAAGTCGATCTCAACAATCCCTGGAACACGGGAGATGCCTGGGGACTGGCGTTCGAAGAGATGTCGGAGCGCGATTGTTTGCCATCGCTTGATAGGAATTACGAAGCTATGCGGCCGCAGGTCAAAATTGCCACCAGGAATTTCCTTCTGGGTCGAGCTTCCGCGGTTTTGGGCCACGCTGAAATGCTGACGAACTCCAACCTGCAGGAACTTCAGCAAGTGGTGAAGTACACATCGCAGATGCCCGGTCAGCGAATCGTCATTTTTGGTTCCCCCGGCTTTCTGTTGCAGGACGAGAACCAATTTCAATTGGAGCGGATCATCGACCAGGCGTTGCGTTTACAGGTCGTCATCAGTTCGCTTGACCCCAGAGGGCTGCCGGTCATCGCGCGCCAGTTGGACGCATCCCGGATATACATCCCAGGTAGTGGAACGTCCACTGGAGCGATGCATCGCATGGACCAAAACAGGGAAGTGGTCGCAGGGGATGTATTGGCCCAGGTGGCGGAAGGTACCGGCGGCGAATTCTTTCACAACAACAACGATCTAAAGGCCGGATTTGGCCGGTTGGCGGGATCTCCTGGGTCATACATATTGGCCTTCGATCCCAAGGACCTTAAGCCGGACGGCAAATTTCACCAGTTGAAAATCACGCTGGCCGAGAAGGTGTCGGGGTATAGCATCCAGGCTCGTCGCGGCTATTTCGCGCCCAGAAGTGAAGCTGAGGCAAAGGCCGGCGCCAGGGAAGTAGAAGCCTCCGGTGCCGCCGATCAAGCGCAGGAGCAGATGCGGGAAGCGCTCCTTTCGAAATCTGAAAGCGCGCAGTTTCCGGTAATTCTGGACGCTAAAGTCTCAGAGGGGCAGGGAGAAACACACGAGCTGTCCTTGTCGTCCCACGTAGACCCCCAACCACTCCATTTCCAAAAGGAAGGCGACCACAACCTCGATACGTTGACCTTTGTTTTTGGCGTCTTCGATCAAAAGGATAATCTGGTGATGGCCCAGCAGCGGCACGCGACCGTAGATGTTACGGATGGACAGTTGCCGGAGTTTCTCAAGGCCGGGATGAATCTCGACATGGCCTTTCAACTGAAACCTGGAAGCTATCGGATACGTGAGGTGGTAACCGATTCCGGGCAGCGCCTGACCGCTTTGTCCCGCAACATAGATATTCCCCTGAAAATTCCGAAGGCCATTGCTGCCACGCCGGCAGCCTCTGCGACGCAGCCTCAGCCATCGCCAACCCCCATCCAGCAGCCGGCGGCGCAGGCGAGTTCCATTCCGCCGCTCCTACCTTCGCCGACTCTGCCACGGGCTGCCCCATTACCAGCCCCGGTACAGCAAGTGTTCACGCCGTCAGCTTCCGATTCGGCCACCGACGAGCTTCTGCTCCGAGTGTGGAACAACTTTGCCGCCTACCTATCCTCCATTCCCAACGTCTTCGCCGACGAGCATGTCGTCTCCAGCGTAACCAGCGCATATAGCCCTACCTCGAAGAACGGTGTTCACGACAGCGAGATGGATTCCACCATCGAATCCACCATCGACTCCATCTTTCGACTTAAACGTGTCAGCACCGATGGGAAAACCGCCGACCTGATCGAGTCCCGCGAGATCAAATCTGTCAACCATCAGCCCGCCGCCAAAGACCAGTCCCTGACTGGCCCCGCCCTCTTGATCGGGGCCTTTAGCTACGCCCCCAATGTTCTCTCGCCACAGTTGAAAGACTGCTATGACTACCGCCTGCTCCCCAATATGCGCCACAAACCCGGCGAGGCCATCTTGTTTCTCCACGCCGACGTCCTCGTTCTGGAATATGCTCTCAAGTCGCCCCTCCCCGCCGGCGCCCAATGTCCCGTGCGTGAACAGACTGTGGGTCGTGCCTTCATCGATCCATCTTCGATGCAGATTGTCCGTTTGGAGCAGCGACGATCCCACCACGAAGAGGGTTCAAGGCCCCCCGTCGCCTGGTCCTGGTCCGTCAACTACGCGCGCGTCACGATGGACGGCAGGCATTTCTGGCTGCCCAAGACCGTCTCCTCCAAGGCATCGTCTCTCGATGGGGGGCGTTTCAAGTGGAGCTTCCTCGCGACGTACGGCAACTACCACCTCATGAACGTCACCGCAACCATGCTCCCTGCCGCGAACAACTCGCAGCACTAACCGGAGTAGCAGTGGCCGCTGGTTACGAATTGCCGTAGGCGCTCGAGCAATACTTCGCCTTCAATCGTAGTACCAAGAAAATCCGGCGGATTTTCCCATGGCCTGTAGGTCCATTTACTCCACAAGATTGGTTTCTGTGTATCCGGCTCCCAGTAGTCATCGCGGTTTTCCATTAAGGGAAAGCAATAGTGCGTAATGGGATTCTGTAGCGAATTCGAGCCGGTAATCTGAGAAAAACCCATCAGGTGATGATGGATTCCCAATTCCGCGGCGGCAATGGTGTATCCCCACATATCGCTCAGCCAGCCATTCCCGCTGAGCGCCTCCCAGCAGACAGGATCGGCCGCGATCTCGATCGACTTCTGCAGCCAGCGAACGGCCAATTCAGCCAGGCAGGCCCGGTTGATAAAGATGTAGATTCCTACCGGCTGAACCTTGGCACGGACTTCCTGCCTGCAGTGACGGTCAATCACTGTATGGTTGCCTGGGATATCGACATTCATATACCCGTGTTCTTCGGAATAGGCCTCGCCCGCCGGCAATGGGCCGGGATCGAGGAGCTGGCCGGACAAACATGGAATCAGGGTCGACGATCAGTACCGTTTCATCTCGCGGCCCGTCCAGCGCAGCCCACTCTGCGATTCCACCTGGCTTGTTCAGGACAAGAAGGGGTGCGTTGGGAACGGAGTTCTTGTAGTTTGCGACACGGACACTGTTGCATGTGAATGCGATCTCCGGTTCCTCGGTGGCAGCAACCAGGGCGGTTAATTCCGCGTGCATGCCCGCTTGCACATAGGTGTAGCGGAGGAACTCCGCTTGCCACCAACTGTATGTCGTATTTTCACAGCTGAAAACTACCTGCACCGGGCCAGTGTAGAGGACGTTGTTAGCAGCGACAAGCCCGAGCCCGTTGGCAATTTTTAAGATCCATATATAATTGCTGCGCCATCGGGTTCATCCCAAATTCGCCTATAGGTTTTTCGGGTCTTGTGAACGGAGATTGATCCAATGTCCTCGTCTAGTCATCCCATCGAACCGGTTCTACCCATCAAGCCGGTCGTCAAGCTCTCGAATGAACCGCCGGCAGAACGCCCGACTCATCCGCCGCTGATACCGCCGATAGATCGCCCGACCTTGCCGCCGATCAAACCGCCGCTAGACCAGCCGACTCTGCCGCCGTTGACACCGCCGCTGGAACGCCCGACTCATCCGCCGCTGACACCGCCGCTGGATCGCCCGACCCTGCCGCCGCTGATACCGCCGATAGATCGCCCGACCTTGCCGCCGATCAAACCGCCGCTAGACCAGCCGACTCTGCCGCCGCTGACACCGCCGCTGGATCGCCCGACTCATCCGCCGCTGACACCGCCGTTGATACCGCCGATAGATCGTCCGACCTTGCCGCCGATCAAACCGCCACTTTCTTCCGTGTGACGACTCAGTTGCTCCATCCGCGATCCGCGACCGGTCTCGACTGGCGATTCGACCCGCCGGCAGAGGTTGTGCAATCGCGCCTGTTTGCTCTCGGCGGATATCTCGTGGTTCGCGGCTTATTTGACGAGGAGACACTGCAGGCCTTGCGAGAGGAGGCGGACCGTGTGCGCATCGACGCGGCGCGAATGCTGGTGTCGGATTCGGACGGAACCGAGGGCCGGGGCGGCTTTCCGGCACGGGCCTATCGATCAGGCCCTGGCGGTGAGCTTCATTGGGCCCTGCACGGGTGCCAGCAGATGGCCGAGACTCTCGCCGGGGTATGTGGGGTTAATGTTTCCGCTTCGGGCGGTGGCACCTATTCGTACTACGAGCAGACTGGAGACTTTCTCGCCGTTCATCGGGATGTCCTCCAGTGCGACATCGCCGTCATCACCGCGCTCACCCCGTGCACGTTCGATTGTCCGGCAGGCGAGTTGGTCGTCTATCCCGATTTGATTCGCGAGCCGTTGTCTGCGGCTCGCGCGGCAGGCAAGGGTGCGGGAACATCGGTGCCGCTCGATCGCGGGCACACCATGATTCTGCTTGGTGGCATTGTGCCCCATGAAGTTGCTCCCACCTCGCCCGGACAGGAACGCATCGTGGTCATCAATTGCTATCGCGCGTTGACCACCACTCCGTCGGATCCAGGTCCATTCTGACCGCCAGTATCCCGCAGGCAGATCCAGCTTTGCATGACCCGCCCCAAAAGGCGTCCCAACCCTTACTCCAGCTTCTGTCACCCTCCGCGGGCGTGCAGGTATAATCCGCCTCAACATGGCACTGTCCGCAGGCGCGAAAGTTGATGGCTACGAAATTCTGGGCCTGTTGGGTGCGGGGGGCATGGGCGAGGTTTATCGTGCCCGCGACCCGGTTTTGAAGCGAGACGTCGCCATCAAGGTTCTTCCGGCCTTCGTTGCGAGAGATCCCGACCGGCTTTGGCGCTTTGAGCAGGAAGCGCAGGCCGCCGCGGCTCTGAACCATCCAAACATCCTTGCGGTATATCGTTTCGGCGTCTTCGAGGGAGCGCCCTACCTGGTTTCTGAGCTACTGGTGGGAGACACTCTGCGACAGCAGTTGAGGCATGGCCCCATGTCGCTTCGCAGGGCGATCGACATGGGCGTTCAGATCGCCCATGGGCTGGCGGCAGCGCACGACAAAGCCATCGTTCATCGGGACCTGAAACCGGAGAACCTGTTCGTCACCAAAGAAGGCCGCATCAAGATTCTGGACTTCGGCCTCGCGAAATTAATGCAGCCGCAACCGCGGCAGCCAGACAAGGACGACAGTGCGCCGACCCAGACTTATCAAACTGATGCTGGCTCGGTGATGGGCACGGCCGGCTATATGTCTCCGGAGATGGTGCGAGGCGAGTCGGTCGATCATCGGACCGATATCTTCGCGTTTGGCGCCGTCCTCTACGAGATGTTGGCCGGCAAGCGCGCTTTTCAGCATTCGACCTCAGCCGAGACCATGACGGCCATCTTGCGAGAAGATCCACCCGCCGTTTCGCAAATCTGCGCGCAACGCGCCTCCCGGGCTGCAGCGCGTTGTCCATCGCTGCCTCGAGAAGAACCCCGAGCGCCGCTTCCAGTCCGCCTCGGACTTGGCCTTTGCGCTGGAAGCCCTGTCGGAGTCGGGCATTTCGTCGTCGGCTGCTGTCCAATGGCCTAAGCCGCGCCGGCAACGAAAGGCTCTGTTCTGGTCGGTCGGGCTGGCCGCGGTCGTTGCCGCATCCGTCGCCACCTATTATTTCGCGGCCGGCAGTGCGCAAGCGCCGTTTGCGCACTACTCGCTGCAAAGAGTGATCGACAGCAAACACGTAGCGAGTATCGCCATCTCGCCCGACGGGATCTATCTGGCGGCCGTGTTGAATGACGCGAATGGTGCGCAGTCTCTCTTGCTTCACCACATTCCGACCAACAGCCAGCGAGACATTGTCCAGGATCCGGCCTACAAATATGATCGCGTCACGTTTTCTCCGGATGGCAGCTACATCTATTTCCGCATCGACGCCCTCGGGCAGCCCAGGCCCAATCGGTGGGACGATTACCGGGTACCGGTTCTCGGCGGTCAGCCCACCCGGGTGATTGCCGGGGTAGATTTCCCGCTCACCTTTATCGATGGGGGCCAGAGAGTGTGCTTCTATCGGCAAAACCCCACCGCAGGCTCGTACCAATTCCTCAGCGCCAACGCCGATGGAAGCGACCAGCAGGTTCTGGCGAACGGGCAAAAGCCATTTCCATTTCTTACCGCTTGTTCTCCGAGCGGCAAATCCGCTGTTCTCGAAGACTCGCTCGGCAATGTCGAGAGCCTCGACTTCGGCTCGGGGTCGAAGCGGACCGTAGCTTCCTCCGCCGCGCTGGGCGGCTATCTGGATGACATGCAGTGGACCCCAAACGGAAAGGGTCTCTTCATAACCGGCAGGGAAAAGATCGACTTTGCCCCCATCAGCTTTATGTCCTACCCCTCGGGAAAGTTGCGACAGATCACCAACGACCTGAGCGTCTATTCGGGCATCAGTCTCACCGCCGATGCCAGGACCATCGCAACCACGCAAAACGACTTGAATGCAAGATTCGCGGAACTCCCTCTGGCGGAATCTGCTTCTTTGCAGGAAGATCAAACCGGCGAACTGGTGTGGTTTGCCTGGCTGGATAACAACACCATTGTGGCCAACGGCGCCGGAAATCTGAAGGTGGTCAATCTTCGCAAAAACGAAACCACTGCGGTGAATGTAAAGAAAGGGTATTTGCTAGGCCAGCCGTCGCGCTGTGGGCCGGACACGATGGCGGTCGTCGGCGCCGCTCTCCAGGGGGATGTTCGTCGCATCTATACACTCCATTTCGATGGCAGCGGATTGACACAGGTGACCAAGGGACCAATGGATAATTTTCCCCAGTGCACCGCGGATGGAGAATGGCTCTTCTACGCCGATAACACCGACCAGAGCAATCCGATTCTGTTCCGGCAGTCCCTCCGGGGTGGGGCACCGCAGAAAATAGCGCAAGGGCGTATATGGTTTGACGTCTCTTCAGACGGCAAATTGCTCGCAACTGCCGCCGTCGAGAAAGGTGCGCCGCTGCGGATCGTTTCGCTGGATTCTCTGCAAACGATTCGAAGCGTTGCCGTCCGTGATTTTGATGATTTCGATCGCTTCGCATTTTCAGCCGACAACCGCAGCATCTTCTACGTCACTGAGAAAGGCGCAGATGCAACCATCTGGCGGCAGCCACTGGAGACAGCGACTCCCGTGAAGGTCGCAAGCCTGCCAGGGAGGACGGTGAATTGGATTCGCCCATCCCCGGACGGCAAAAAGCTTGGCCTCATCCTTGAGGCGCCCACCTCAGAGGCCGTCCTTCTCCACGATGTCCGGTGATTGCCGGCGGTTCGTCCCCGTGGCTCTAGTTTCCAGAAGTTCCCGAGGACAAGCCCTGGGGCATGGAGCGATCACCACTTCAATACGGGGATCCCTATGCGGCCTCTCAATGCAAGAGTCCCGCAGGGACGGTTGAAAGTAGCCCAGGACGACAGAGTCAGTGTGACATCGTCACACTGACTCGATAGTCCTGGGTCTGGGCTATAAAAGATGGCTAGTCCCGAAGGGACGGCTGAACAGGTCGCAGAAACCCTTGTTTCAGGCTAGGCCGGGAATGGCTCGCTGCAGCGAGCGTTATCCCGGCAAATAGGAAACCGTGTGGTACCACACGGTACGTTGTGTAGTAACCACCATTGTTTCTCTCCTCTCCCAATACTAATGTTTAGTTACAAAGTCGTGATGCTAGCCCCCAGACAGATGTGCGGTTTGTTAAAGAACGGCACCTATCCTGACGACCAGCATCAATCCTGCTCAATCGAAATTCCTGGAGTTTCACAGGACAGCAGGTCTGGAGAAGAATGTCATGGTAAGTGATTCCGTTGGAGCCCTGCACGTCGCGTTGGCTGCCGCAGTTGTGGGCTGGCTTGTCTTCTGTATCTCTCATTCTCTGTCCGTTTGGAAAAAGCGGAACACCAACGGAACCCCTCGCGGTTCTCGTGGTCTGCTGTACGTCGGGCTATTGTTGTGTGCCGTAGCGCTCGCCGGGGGCTGGTTGAACCGCGAGTTGACCAGACGAGCCGGCGTCATTCTTGGTACTGACTTCTTCGTAGTACGGGCCCATGCCAGGACGACTCCCCATCTCATCCAAAGTGACTCCGTCGATCCGGGCGCCAGGCTCGCCGCGTTTGATGATCTTGAAGGCGACCGGGAAGAACAGCATCTTAGAGGCGATATCGCGGTGCTGGAGGAACAGATCGCCGACGCGCGGCTGAAGCCGCTGGAGCTTGATCCAGAGCTCCTGCGCCTGTCACAGGATGCGACCGACTCCCAACGTGGCCGCCTTTCGCAGCTCGGTTATGGAGTGCTGCACGGCGCTCAAGCCGGTTCCTTCTCACCTCAGGCTCTCAAGGACGATGAACTCGTCACCGCGCAACGGGCGCAGAGCACAGCGGCCGAGATGCAGTATGAACGAACTGCGTCTCTGGTAAAGGAGGGCATCGTCGCCCGGAATAAGTTGGACGCAGCCGCGGCCGCGGCGCAGACCGCCGCACAAAAGTTGCGCGAACGCGAGAATCTCATTCAAGAGACAAAAATCGGGTCCGACGCCATAGCGCAGGCAAAGTCGGCGATCGCTCGCGACTACGAGCGCGCCAAGGCCGAACGAACAGCGGAGTTAGCGGAACTGGATGCGAGGCGTTCTGAGCTTCGCACGAGTTTGCTCCAACTCCATCGTGAGCGCAGCGTCCTGGCGCCCTTCGGCGGCACGGTTGTTTACCGTCACCCATCCCCTGCGCTCGCTGAAGATGACCAGGTCATACTCGCTTTGGCAAAAGGCTCCGGCTTCCTGGCAACCGTGCAGCTACCAGCACGGGAAGCGGCCATGCTGGCGCCCGGCCAGGAGCTGAGGATGAAGCTCAACCACTCGCTGGTAAGCGAGGAGATTCTCGGCCGCCTGCAGTCAATGCAGCTTGTTTCCGGATACCCCGGCCGCCGTGACCTGCTGATCGCGTGCGATCTTCCTCCGGAGCAGTTTGCAGCCCTCTCGAAAGGGACCATACCGGTCACTTTGCAATGGCGGCCGCCGCTCTACACCGACCGCTTCGCTCAAGCCGGATTGGTGTTCCTGATCCTGTCTGTGCTTGCATGGCTCGTCACCCGCGTACGTGCGTGGCTACGCCAGGCCTCCAGATCAAATGCCCGCGAAGCGGAAGAGGTTGAACGTGTTCTCGCGCAATGGCCTGTCTGCCCGAGAGTTCGTGGCTCGATGACGACCGATGCGCAGACGCCTTCCGCTCATGCCGACGAGTCTGGACACTTCGTGGCTCTTTTGGATCACACTCTGTTTTGGTTTCTTCCTGGCCGTCTTCGCCCCTTACAGGTTTTGGTCTGGAGCCGTTCAACAGGTCGACAAATATGGTCTGACTTTCACCTCGCTAGGCCTTTACTTCATGGCCGCCCTATCAGGCCTGATGGGTCTGCGCTGGTGCATCCTGTTTGTCTTGTCCTATGCAAAAATGTCGCGCCACGATCGAGAGCCTGTACTGCCGCGCGACGCGTCCCTGCCGTACGTATCTATCCTGGCGCCCGCCTATTGCGAGGCCGCGTGCGTCAACGACGCGATGAGCGCTCTGGTGCGTTTGGATTATCCGGCATACGAAGTTATCTTTGTCGACGACGGCTCGAAAGACGACACCTACCAGCTTGCCCTTTCCTTCGCCGGAACGCATTACTCGGAGCATGGTGTGTGTGATGTGCGAGTGTTTACCAAGCCCAACCAGGGCAAGTGGAGCGCGCACAACTACGGCCTGAAGCACGCCAAAGGAAGCTTGATTCTTTGTATCGACGCTGATTCCCGAATCGAGACCGGCGCGCTCAGGTTGATGGTGCGTCACATGCGCGATCAGCGCGTAGGCGCGGTCTCAGGTCAGATCCGGGTGCGTAACAGAAAGTCGTTGGCCGGGCTCTTTCAAGCCTTCGAGTATGTCCTGGCAAACGGCGCTCTCCGTCTCGCGCAAGGCGCCACGGGTTCCGTGATGATTGTTCCCGGACCGATTGGGCTCTTCCGGCGCGAGGCCCTGGAAAGCGTGCAGGCGGAAAATGAGCGGGCGCACGGTTGCGAGCAGGCTGACGTACGAGGGCCATTCTCGCCCCTCACCTTTGCCGAGGATTTCCACCTTTCCCTTTCCATGCTCTCCCTGGGCTATCGAGTGGAGTATGAGCCTCACGCCATCGCGCATACCAAGGCACCCTCCTCGCTGACGGCGCTGATCAGCCAGCGATATCGTTGGAACCGCGGAACCATGCAGGTCGTCTTGTGGTACCTGCGCAGAACTCTGCACGGAGGTAAGTCGCCCTTGAAGGTCAAAACATGGATTGCGGGTGCGTTCATACCAGATTTTTTCTTCTTTCCTGCCCTGTACTTTATCGTCCTAGCGAATATGCTGTTGTACTTCATCCACGGCGGCGCTCTTGCCAATCTGGCTCCGTGGGCCGCAGCCGCGGTTCTGATCAATGTGATGACCGGAAGCTTATATGCCGTCGCTCATCGGGATCATATCTATCTTTCATTACTCTCGCCGTTCTTCGATTTCTACCAGGGCATTCTGCTGAACTGCTCCTGGCTCATCGCCATGTTCGACGAAGCGAGAGGCGCGGGAATGCGATGGTAAGGACCATGCCTTTGCTCGACGCCATCGTAATTCATGCGAACAGGCTCACCCTGTTCCGCGTGCGCTACAAGCCATATTGGATCATGTCCGATGCCGCCGCCTTATCGGCCCTTGCCTATGCCTGGGCATTTTCCAGGCGTTTCCCAAGTGTCTCTGGCTTCGGTCTCGGGCTCGCGATTTTTGTCGCTCTGCTGGTTTATAAGATTGTGCTTGAGGTGAAATCGGCCGTGGGAAAAGCGGCGGCGCGCTCGTTTCTCCAGGATTGTCTCCTAATCATCATCCCATCTTTTCTGGTTGTAAGCTGGCTATGCAAGCAGCCCTTGAGCCTCGCATTCGCCTTCGTCGGAACGCTACTGCCGCTGTATGGATGCCTGGCGCGCGTCGGCTGCTTCCTTGGCGGTTGCTGCTATGGGAAGCCGTCTGCCATCGGTGTTCTCTACCCCCGGACTATCTTTGAATCGACCGGACAAGGATGCAGAAGGTATTCTGCCAGCCCTAATCCAGGCACCCGTGTGTTTCCGATACAACTCCTTGAAGCGGCTGCGCAAGCAACGCTCTTCGGGATTTTGGCAACAGTGCTTTGGCAATTTCCGAGCACGGCCGGGTCCATCTTTTGGTTATATCTCTCCATGTATGGGATGGTTCGGTTCGTCCTGGACTTTTATCGGACTACCAGTGCGCGACCGAGATACTGGCGCCTGTCCGAAGCGCAATTGGTATGCGTAGGAGTACAGGCCGTGAGCCTCGCCGTGCTGGTACGTCTGTAGGTCAGGGCCGAGAGAGGGCGCGGTGACAGACCGGCGTTTCTCAATCGCAGCGGCTCATTTACCGCGCGTGGAGGCCGTGCCCTCGGTTGCCTGAGACTGGGATGCGCCCAGCGTGCCCAAAACATTGGCGATCAGGAGTTCGCCCGCGAATCCAAAAAGAAATGCCACGGCCAAACCGCATCCGGGGATGCTGCCGTCGCCAATCTGTATTCCCAACCACGGTGCGCTTCCTCGGGCGAGGTACAGGCAAGTCTGGAGCCGCGCCGAAACTCCCCAATCAATTTCGTAACGCCGGCTGTCGCCCCCAGGCCGCGTGACCGGCATTGATATAGATAGTGCCGCAGATCGTGCGAGCGTTACAAAGGCAGAGATACGGGAACATGACAGCTGTTCGCCGTCAAGAGTGTTCTTTCCTGCAATAGGTTGTCAGGACCTACCTATCTGTTGGACCGCCCCGGCGCTCATTCGCAGGCCAGAGCAGTCATGGGATCGATCCTGATTGCCCGCAATGCGGGGACCAGCATTGAGATTCCGCTGAGCAAGAGGATCGAGACGATGCTGAGAAGGTAGGTCTCCAGACTGCCAGGCTTGATTTCGAAGAGCAGGTGATCGAGTAATGGCATGGAGGCTGCCGACAACATCGCTCCAACTACGATACCCAGAGCTACGGGAACCAGGCCCTCTGCGAAGACCAGGCGCATGATCTGTGTTCGCTGGGCGCCTACAGCCATCCGGATCCCGATCTCCGCGGTACGCAGAACCACCGAATACGAAAGCACTCCATAAATGCCGCCGAGCGCCAGTTGCAGGGCAACGAGGGAAAGGAGTGTGGCCAGTACCGAGACAAAGCGGCTCCCGGTCTGCGCGCGCTCAATCACAGATGAGAGTGGTTCGAGATGGGTGATGGGCACATTGCGATTGAGGCCGGCGACCTGCTTACGTACAGAAGACGCGAGGCCGGGCATGGCCGCGCCGGCGCGAATCACCATCGACATGGATGGCCGCGGAGCCAGCGGATAGGGTAAATAGATCTGCGGCCGTACCGTCGCGGTCAGAGTATGGCACTGCACATGCCGCACAATTCCCACCACCACAACCCAGTCTCTTTCGAACTGATAAGGCCCCTTGGGAGAATCGGAAGCATTGATGCGTTTGCCGAGAGCAAGCTCGCCCGGCCAAAGCTGGCGCGCGAGCATTTCGTCAATCACCGCGACGTGCTGGTGGGCCGCATCGTCCGACTCTGTGAAGTCGCGTCCCTGGATGAGCTGCGCGCCGATCGTGTCGAAGTAGCCCGGCAATATAGAGCGCATATCGGCCAAGACGGTGTTCTGCTGCTCCGCGGGAGTGCCGTCCTTCCAGTAGTAGTCATACCAATTGCCTGTGTCATCCAGCGGAAGATGGGAAACGGTCGAAACCGACTGCACCCCGGGAAGCGCCGTCAACGCGCGCTGCACCTCGCGCAAACTATCGTAATTCGGCACGCTCACTCGCAAGGTAAAGACATTCTCCGGCCGGAAGCCGGGATTTACCCGGAGAATGTTCGCGAAGGTGCGAACCAACAGGCCTGTTCCCATGAGGAGCACAAAGGCAAGCGCAACCTCGGTGGCAACCAGGACCGTGCTTGACCTTGACTGTCTGCGAGTTGCCGATCTTCCCCCGCCCTTCAGCTCTTCTGCCAGCTTGAGCTGACGTAGCGTGGAGATAGGCGCCAGTGCGACGATCACACTCGTCAAAAGCGCAATCGCAAAGGTGAACGCAAGCACGCGGAGATCGAGGCTGACATGGCCGAGGTTCGCAAACGACGACGGCTCGACCGCGACGATCGCCTTCAACGCGGCCCATCCGAGCAGCAACGCCAGGGCGCCACCGAGAAGTACGGTCACTAGCGTTTCCGTCAGGATCTGCTGCATCAGGCGGACCGTGGATGCGCCGAGCGCAGCACGAATCGTCGTTTCATGAAGCCGCTGGCGAGCGCGCACCATGAGAAGGTTGGCTACATTGGCGCACCCGATCAGCAAAACAAAAGCCACAGCCCCGAAGAGCAGGTACAGTGTTCGGCGGACTTCGCGAACATCGTCGTCCTGCAACGAGAAAGCAACCAAATGGTAGTTGGCGACCTTCATGCGTGCGCCCATATCGTTGATTTGCCCGGCAATCGATCGCAGCTCAGCCTGCGCGGCCGCCAGGCCTCCCGCATTGCGCAGCCGGCCCACCAGGTGGAGAAAGCCCGGTCCGTTCGGCTCCCACGGGCCGATAGGGATGGATTGGAAGTAATCCACAATTGGCGGAACGCTGGCGTCTTCCGGAAAAATGAGCCTGAAGTTCTGCGGAAGAACACCAATCACAACCGGCGAGCCGCCGCCGAGCGGCACGGATGTACCGATGATCCGCGAATCTCCGCCGAATTTTCGGATCCATAACTCGTGGGAAAGGATGATGGTCGAAGGAGCGTTCTCCAGGTCATCTTCGGGTCCGAAGAAGCGTCCTAACATTGGGTGGGTGCAGAAGAGCTGAAGAAAGTTAGACGTGACGACGCCGGCCTTGCCCTGCTCCGCGTCCCCTTTGCCCGGCAATGCTTTGTTTGTGACCCAGATGCCGGCGATCTGATCGAATTGGCGGCTCCGCTGCCGCATCTCGTAAAGCTCGAACATCGATGCGGGAGCGCGGCTGGCATTGCCCAGCTCAGACAGGATGATCGTCAGTCGATTCGACGCGGGGTAAGGAAGTGGACGGAGCAGCACGGAGTTGACGAAGCTGAAGATGGCGGTGTTCGCGCCGATACCGATACCGAGCATAAGAATGGCGGCGACGGCGAATGTAGGGTTGCGCCGCAAATGCCGAATACCGAAGCGCAGGTCCTGCCAAACATCTTCGAACGTCACACCAGACCGGCTGTCCCGCGCACTCTGCCTCACTGTCCCTCCGCGCTCCGCCGGCAAACTTCTAGCAATCTATTTGCACAAGCTGGAAGGTCAATGTCAATGGAAAATCCCTCCCGGGGTTATTCTTCCTTGAGACAGGCTATCGGGTTCAGAGCGGCGGCTCGCCGAGCCGGCAGATAGCTCGCCCCCAGTTCGACCGCCGCCAAAACCACGGCTGCGATCGCCAGGGTCACTGGGTCACGCGGCTTCAACCCGAACAGCAACGCGCTCGCCGCGCTTGCGGCAGCGAGGGATAAGCCTGCGCCCAGAACCAGGCCCGCCCCCAGCAGCGTCGCTGCCTTTCGCAGAATCATCGCCGTCACGTCCGCGCGCTGCGTACCCAGCGCCATACGGATGCCGATCTCGCTGGTACGCTCCGCAACGGTGTACGACATCACCCCGTACAGCCCGATCATCGCCAGCACGACCGCCAGCGCGCCGAAAAATCCCGAGAGCGTTGCCAGCAGCCGCTCCGCCAGCAGTGACTGCCGGATCTGATCCTGCAGCCCTTCGAAGTTGAAGCTGATGCCTGAGCTCACCTCTTGCATCGTGCGCCGGATCGCCGCCTCGACCGTCTCCATCGGCAGCTTCGAACGTACCAGCACCTGCATTGAGTGGTCCGCGTCCTTGTCCTGCGTGATGGCAAGATACGCAATCGCCGGAGCCGGCCGCCGGATACTACTGTACTTTGTGTCCTTCACTAGACCGACAATCTCGTTCACTTCCTCCGGGCTCGTCGGAGTCGCCTCCCGGCGGAATCTCATGCCGATGGGATTCTCACCCAACCCCAGCTGGCGCGCGAACTTCTGGTTGACAATCGCCCCACGCGGCGACGGCGTCCTGTCGCTGTCGTTGAAGTCACGTCCGGCCAGCATTGGAATGGCCAGCGTTTTGAAATACTGCGGACTGACTGAACTGAAATTCGAATCTTTTCGCTGTGTGCCGTCGTGGCCGTCAATCCACACCGAGTTGCCCCAGCCCTCGCCGCTAAGCGGAACGATATCCGTGTCGGCTGCCGCATCCACCCCGGGAGTAGCTCGTATCCTGTCGAGCAACTCCCGCTGGAACACTGCGCGCCGGTCCACCGGAATCTGCAGGCGCGCAAAGTCCAACCACGCGATCAGCACACCCTTTGCCTGAAAACCCGGATTATCCGTTAGCAGATTCCGCAGGCTCGCGGTGAACAGCAGCGCGCCGAACAGCAGCACCAGCGACAGCGCCACCTGTGATACCACCAGCGCGCCGCGAAATCCCAGCCGCCCGCGGCTCGCCGTCGTTCCGTGCCCGCCCGTCTTCATCGCTGCGCCAGGAGCGGTGCGCGATGCACGCAGCGCCGGAGCAAGCCCGAACAGCACGCATGATCAGCTATGGCTTCTGGCAGCAGGAGTACGGCGGCGGCCCCGCGCCGGGCCGCAAGCTGATGCTCAACGACAAGCCGGTAGAGGTGATCGGCGTGACCCCGGCGAGCTTCTTCGGCGTGGATGTGGGGCGGAGCTTCGACGTGGCTGTGCCAGTGTGCTCGCAGCCATTCCTGGAAACAAGGAACAGGCTGGATGCAAGTACTCAGTGGTGGCTCTCGGTGATCGGAAGGCTCGATCGTTCGTGGCGGGTCGAACGAGTGGCAGCGCACCTGGGAGCGGCCTCGCCCGCGATTTTTGCGGCAACGCTGCAGCCAGATTATCCGGTGGAGAGCGTAAAAGACTATCTGGCGATGAAGCTGACGGCCGAACCTTCGGCGGCCGGTGCCTCGATGCTGCGTGAGACATATTCAGATCCGCTGCGGATTTTGCTGGGAATCTCCGGGCTGGTGTTGCTGATTACGTGCGCCAACCTGGCTAGCTTGATGCTGGCACGGACCAGCGCGCGGGAGCGGGAGATGGCGGTGCGGCTGGCGATCGGTGCAGGGCGATCGAGGTTGATCCGGCAGGTGTTGTCGGAGAGCCTGCTGCTGTCGCTGGCGGGCGCGGTGGCCGGTGCCGTGCTGGCGCGCACGCTGAGCCGGGGATTGGTGGCGTTTCTCGATACAGCGAACAATCCGGTCTCTCTGGACTTCAAACAGGATTGGCGTCTGTTCGCATTTTTGCTCGCGGTGTCTCTGGTGATGCGAATCGCCTGGCTGATGCTGTATCCGTGCTGGGCGCCCCACTGCAGCGTCTGCAGAATCAACATGTCCAGTGTGCCCTGGAGCAACTCGACCCGATTCCGATATGGATTCCGCTTTTCACTGCTTGGGCTCACGGTTGCGCTCATAGATGTAGCCAATCTACTCCCATAGGCAGTAGATTGTCTACGGCCAAGCCTTGGCGGAATGCGCGAGCTTTCCGGTCCTCACCGCGCTAATGCTTCGTCACCGCGGCCAACGCCATCTTCAGCACGATGGCCTCAGCCTGGGCGGCTGAGATTCCATGTTGCGCCGTGGCATCGTAGAACTCGAAAGAGGTGAGAGCTGTAAGCGTGGCCGTGGCCTCCATGACGTCGCCCCCGCTTTTCCACTTCCTGGCGATACGCCCCGCAGCCGCCCGCCGGCGTTCGTTACGGGCATCAATCAGCTCACCGAAATCAGGGTCGATTGCGCCAATGCCGTGAATTCTTCGAAACAGCACCTGGTTCGCAGCCCAGAATCCACAGAACACCCGAACAAACCCTTCCAACATCGCATCGCGGATCGTTCAACGACATGACCGAACGCATCTGTTCCATCCCTCCATGGATCGCCATGCTATCGAATAGGGCTTCGAGCAGCTGTTGTTTCGTTCCAAACAGATTGTGGATCGTTTGCCGCGTTACTCCGCTATCGGCCGCCAGCGAAGCCATAGAGAACTGTTTGTAGCCCTGCCCTTCAAGTTGAGCTCGCGCAGCCTGCAGCACCGTTCGTCTGCTCTCATCCATTTGCTCAAGCCGCTTACCAAGCTCATATCCGCGCTTTTGCTCTGTTTTCCCCACCGGTTCGCCTCATTTCGTTCCATTTCGCTTGACATATTAATTTTACATAATGTAAATCTAAATAGAATTTGATTCAGATGAACCGCTCCCACATGTTCTCGCAATCCACTACCGCCGCCTTTCCTCGTGAGCCTGCCGCGGATACCCGAGCCTCTACAGGCCGCTTTCTGGCATGCATCGTGATCGGCATCGCTGTCGTACTGCGTCGCGCGATCGCTCTGTCGCGGCCACTCGCCACCGACGCTCCACCAGACATGCTGAGGCTCGATGCTTTTTTCAAAACCCACGCGATCCTCACGTACGTGCACATCTTCGCAGCGCTCTTCTTTGTCTGTGTGTTGCCATTTGTCTTCTGGAGCCGAACCCGGGCATTCCCGATGTGCGTAGCTTTTTTATACGCTTGGCGCAATCGTCGGCGTCTCCGCCTTCGGGATGTTGTTCACCCTGTTGGGGGCGCGATAGAAGGCGTTGCCGTCATCTTTTACAACGGCCTTTTCCTGGTGTCGCTGGCCGTCAGCTGTTTTGCCTGGAAGATGGGGCAAACAGAAAATAGCTTGCGGTGGACCCTTCGCGCTACAGCCATCTCGCTGGGGATAGCGACCACCCGGCCCGTCATGGGGATCTTCTTTGCGACTTCGCGTCTTACTCACTGGACTCCCGCACAGTTTTTTGGCCCGGCCTTTTGGGTCGGCTTCTCGATCAACACCCTGGTTATGGAACTCTGGCTTCGCCAACACTCGGCTTAAAAAAAAGGAGTCTGGAATGAGCACACCTTTCGCTTCTTCCCATAGAGGGCCGCACCCCGGTATCCTCGCCATCCTCTACACCACACTTTTCTGCATAGGTCTCTACCCTGTGACCGCCCTGTACAAGCAACCGTACTGGCCCGGGCCATGGGAGCTGCCGTCGATCATTGTGCCGTATTTCCAGGTCTACGGGCAGCGCGTCCTCTTCTGCATCGTGCTTCAACTCGGAGCTTTTATCTGTTTCGGCCTGTACTCAGTCACCGTCGTGAGTCAGCTTCGCTTTCTCGGGGCACGAGCCGCGGGAACTTACATCGCCATGTTCGGTGGCCTGCTGGTGGTCGCAGATGCATTCGTCGGCGCCATGGCGATGTGGACGCTTCTGCACCCGGGAGTCATTGAACATCCCCCCGTTGTGCTCGCTCTCTACTATCTCGCTTATGCGCTGGGCGGTCCCGGCTTCTCGGTTCCCATGGGACTATTTCTCGCCGGTGTGAGCATCACGGCCGGATTCATGAAACTGCTTCCCAGGTGGCTGGTCTTCTTCGGCGTAGTTCTGGCGATCGCCGGCGAGCTGAGCTGGCTACACCTCGCCTTCGCAAAGCTCCTTTTCCTCATTCCTCTCGTGCGCTTTCCAGGATTCATCTGGCTGATAGCGACCGGTTTTCTCCTGCCGAGAGCTCGGCTCGTCGCAGTCAACCCGCCCGGTCGGCTTGCGGCGTGAGCGCAGAAACGATAGTCGGCTCGGGTTTACCGATGCGGACGCGTTGAGGGCGTCGTAAGCTCGGCGCCGGGCTTTCCAAACCAACGCTTGAGGGCAGGTTCAAGTCCGTTGTGATGATTTCCATCGCCCACCCAGGCAATACAAGCGTCCGGACGCAGCAGTATCGTTGTTCCGTCCTGTAACTGAACACAACGGACACGAGATGCCCATCTCTCCGCAATTCTTGATGCAGCTCCATTTGCCGCGTCAAGCAGCAATCCATTCGCCTGCTGCATCAGGGTAAACAGTCTTGTTTCATGGCCGTTGATGGATAGCGTGAGATTGCCACATAACCGCCCCACCAGAGGATGCTCATCAGCAAGCTCGTAGCGGGTTGTGATGCCGCTCATCATCTCTCCGAAGAAACGATTTCCCTCGTCCGTCTTCATCAGGCCGGTAACAACCTCCCGAAGTTCTGTTGTCAAGACATCCGGTCGCATTAGCGCAACTTGGGCACGAGTGTTGGCGAGAACGCGTGCGGCAACTGGATGACGTTCTGCACTGTATGTATCAAGCAGGTCCTCCGGAAGCGTCCCGCGTATGACGGCCGCAAGTTTCCATCCAAGATTGACTGCGTCGAGAAGACCAAGATTAAGGCCTTGGCCGCCAAATGGAGAATGTATGTGGGCCGCGTCACCTGCCAGAAGCACACGGCCTTTTCGATAGGTAGGAACTTGCCTGGCATTGTCAGTAAATCGCGTGGCAGACCGCATCGCGGTCACTCTTACGTCGGCGCCACTGACGTTGCGCACACTGCGCTCGACTTCTCCGATCGTAATTGGCGTGTCACGATCCGCCGGAGGGCCATCGAACTCCGCGGTAAATACACGGCCAGGCCCTGGGCCATAAGCGAGCATACCCTTCGGTGTTCTGCGCCAGCCGAGAGGCAATAAACGCTCCGGATGATCAAGTTCAACGATCGCCTGGTGTCCCGTAAGGGTGGGGTCCGTACCGGGAAAATCAAACCCGGCACGTTTTCGTATCATGCTGCGGCCGCCATCGCATCCAACCAGGAAAACACAATTCAAACGGAAGGCTTCGCTCGGATTGCGTCCCTTTGCAGTGATTCCTTTAGGGTCTTCAGAAAAATCGGTGACCTCCCATCCACGTCTTACCTCAATGCCAACCTCGAGCGCACGTTCGCCGAGCATTTGTTCTAGAGCTTGTTGCCTTACACCACGTAGTCTGCGCTCTGGCTCGCGCTGGCGCGTCTGATCAATAAGAAACAACCCCGCGAAATGCCCGCCAATTTTTTGCCAGGAAGGTGGACCGCTGGTTACGCCGCTCGACTTCATCATCTCAGCCATTGCATCGGTCATAGCGCGCTCCGCTGCTTCAATGGCAGGCCCCATGCCGCGACGCTCCAACGCTTCAGCGGCGAGCGCACCCATCCCGCCGGCCTTGATAGTCTCATCCGGTTCGGCTAAACGATCGAGAACAATTACTTTGGCGCCACCAAGGACGAGTTCGATAGCCAACATTAGACCGGTCGGGCCAGCCCCCACGACGACTACATCTGCTGTTTCATCGCTCATCACGGAGTGAATTATATGAGAGTTGTACCCGGTATAAAATTAATCCCGGTATAATTTATTGAATGTCCAACCGAAAAGGCTTGCGTGAACGTAAAAAACTGGAAACCAGGCAAGCGATATCGAATGTAGCGACTCGTTTGTTTATTGAGCGCGGCTTTGACAATGTAACTGTTGCCGAGATCGCGGAAGCGGCAAACGTCGCGAAAATGACCGTGTTTAATTACTTTCCACGTAAGGAGGACCTATTTTTCGATCGTGAAGACGAAGGAAGGGATCTGATTCGTGACGCGCTCGCCCAGCGCAGTTCTGATGAGCCGCCCACGGTTGCGATGCAAAATCTAGCGCATCGACTCGTGAAACAGAAGCATCCCTTCGCGAAGTTTACCCCCGGCACGGCGCGTTTTTGGCATACGGTCATGCAGAGTCCTGCGCTCTCAGCCCGCGCACGCGAATTGCGAGATGAGTTCGTCAGTGATTGCGCAAAAATGCTTGCCGCTGCTGTTGGCCGTACGCATCCTGATCCGGAGGCGCATCTCCTTGCCTCATTGCTTATGGCGGCGTGGAGCACCGCATACGTGGAGGCAGATCGTCGGCAGCGTAAGGGAAGAGCCGGCAGCGAGGTGCAATTGACATTCTTAAGCCTGATCGATCGAGGCTTCGAGGGCATGGGTGCTGCCATGAAGGCAACTCCATATGTCACTTCCTCCGGCTCGAAGCGCAGCTAAAACGCGGAGCATTTGGTTGAAGATCGGCGCCCTGCGGTTGTCCTCTGGAATCCGTGCCGATCAATGCAGCGAGATTTTGAAGATGGGAATCGATCTGAGCTAAGGCGGAATAGTATGGATAGTCGAGCTTTCCGTTATCAAATCAAAGTGAGCCGGCGGGAGAATCCATGGACCCAGGAGCGGCGGCCGCTTTCGTCTAGTGCCTGCTATGGCTTCAATACATCGCGTTGGTCGACCCAGCCGCCGCGAAAGAAGCGGTGGGCCACCATGGTCTGGGCTAGCAAAAATATGAGGCCTACGAGGATGGCTAACAAAAGGAACTTTACCAACCCCAACCAGGGCGACTGCCGGACTTCAGAGTCCTTCGTGTTTGAAATAATGGACATCTGAACTACGCCTCCACCTGGCGATACAAAGCACCGGTGCACGCCGGAGTTGTGGCGCAATAAGATTCCCACTAATAACAGCCGCCCGCAACACTTTTCTTACAAGTTGTGACTAACGTGCAACTAAACCTCGCGTCAGCTCCTATACGCCAGAAAGACATCGGCCACCCGTTTTCTTGAGTTACCGGTGGTGCAAAGATAACCTTTTGGCCGCCAGGACACAGATCGCATGGTTTCCAGGGGTCAGGAACCGGCAAGCGCAATAGCCTGCGCGGCCGAAACGGAGGGTGGCGCGAGATCCACTAACAACGCCTCTTGAGCTTGCTGCGGCGCGATCATTAGGAGGCGGTCCCCTGGTTGTAAGACGGTATCGGGGCGAGCTCGGATAGCCGTCTGGCCGCGCAGTGCCGCAACCTCCTGATCATGAGTGAGAACTCCGCGGGGGCCTCATCTCTGAATGTGATTCTGAACTGGCGGCCGGAACGGCCAAAATGAACATCATTCGGGCGGCCGAAGGTCACGCGTAACGGCCTCACGTTAGCATGGATCACAAAAGCCAAAAACCGGAGCGGCGATGAGACCGGAAATTCTGCGATTCAACGGCGCTGTCGAGCGCGATCGCGCCATCGATGCGTGGATGAAAGAACACCCAGGCGAATTGGGAGCCATCGCACATCACTGGTTTGAGGTGATGCGAAAATGTGGGGACGAGGTCCGCGAGCTTTTGCATGACGGCTGTCCGGTGGCATGTCTGGGAGATGCACCCTTCGCGTACGTCAACGTATTCGCTGCGCACGTGAACGTGGGGTTCTTTCACGGCGCAGCGCTGCCGGATCCGGCACGCTTGTTGCAGGGTACCGGCAAGTTCATGCGCCATGTGAAGCTGAGACCGGGAACGGCCACACACGCCGCATCGCTCAGCACGCTCATCGAGATGGCGTACACCGACATAAAGGCCCGCGTAGAAAACGGCTAGCTCAGAGGGAGAGGAAGGGACAACACTCCCTTGGGAAAGTCAGGGGAAGTCCACTCCAGACGAAACGAGAAACGGTGGGTGCCCCAGGCTCGCCTTTGAGACCTGGGGGTCATGCGTCACCGGCCCCTACGACTTTACTCGAAGTGAAGCACTACAATTTCGGGATTCGATCCGAGCCGTAGCGGCGGTCCCCAGGTGCCCGCCCCGCTTGACGTGAAAACCTGCATCTTCCCGATCCGGCTTAAGCCGTAGACAAACTGGCGGTATATCCGCCGCGCCATCCAACTCCAAGGGATGAACTGCCCAAGATGCGTATGCCCGGATAGCTGCAGAGAAACGCCCGCAGCCTCCGCAATTTCCGGATGGTCGGGTGCATGCGTCAATAGAATGCTCGCCCGATTGCGATCCAGGCGGATGCCTTGCAGCACCGAAGTAAAATGGCCGCCTTGCGCCGCGTTCCGGTACGGCACACCAACAATCTGCAAACCGTCAACTTCCACCTTCTCATTGTTGAGAACGCGCACCCCGGCTGCCGCAATGGCATGCAGATATTTGCTGTCATCCCCAAACTGCTCGTGGTTTCCCGCGACGAAATACACGCCGTGCGGCGCCACCAGCTCGCTCAACGGCTCCGCTGCTCGCCGGACGTCGATGGCCGTGCCGTCATACAAATCGCCGGCAATAAAAATCGCGTCCGGTTCTTCCTGCAAAATCTTCGCAACCATCCGCCGCAGAAAACTGCCGTTTCGCACATGCCCCAGGTGCAGGTCGCTGATGAGCGCCGCCCTCCGCCCGCGCCAGGCGGGCGGCAAGTTCGCGAGTCGTACCGTCGTTCGCGTGATTCGCGTCCAGCCTGCGTTAAAAACTCCGTAGAGGCCAGCCAATACTGCAGCGCCGAACAGCCATTCCACCATCCGATGGAAGCTCACGTCCAGCCCAGCCAGGCGCGCAGCACCGAAAATTATCCAGGAGAAAACAGCGGCGAAGAAGAGGAATGTCAAGAAACCCAACCAAACCGCCGCAATCCTGTAAAACGCGCGCACCGCGGCATCCGTATAGCGGAAGGCAAGGAGGGAAGCGGCAACAAAGCTCACCGACAAAAAGCTGAGAACCAGCTTGATCCAAAACGTCCCGGGGATATCGCTTCCTGCGGGCGAAAATGCCCACGTCTCATAGACAAGAAAATGCGCCAGAAAAAGCACGCTCTGCAGAATTATGATGAGACCGATCAAGCCCTTTTGTACCCGCATGATGCGTTAGATTCCCCAATCTGCCATTCGGATTGTGCTCCAGTCCTCATTAGAACTCACGGCACGTTGGCGAGGGCTGCGTCTTCAGCACTGTAATCAAATTGTTCAGGATTGACGGTGCTGGGCGGGTTTTGCTGCTCCCAGGCGATGGTTCTTCGTATCGCTTCCTCGATTTCAACGGGTTCCTCGTAGCCCAGCTCCGTCCGGATGCGCTCGGAGCTGGCGACCACATGCTGAGCCGCATTGCCTGGTTGTAATAAATGCTTTGGCGTTTGCCCTCGCGGCAGCAGGACGAACTTCCCAGTCCAGTTCATCTGTTTTGCTATTCTCGATTGCCACGCGAGTTCTGACAGGCTTGGCTCATCACAGATGTTGTAGATGCGTCCGGCTGCATGATCCGACGTTGCGACGACCGCAATGGCATGCGCAACATTCTCCACATATCCTCGTGGCCCCCGCCACGCGGCGAGATCCTCGGAAAAAAGTATGGAAGATCTCCCATCTGCGACGCGTTTCAGCAGCGGGAAGAATCTACGGAGGGGATCGCCCGGGCCGTACACCATCGGCAGCCGCAAGATGGTCCAGGGCACCGCGGGGTCGCCCTGTATGGCCTCTTCGACTGCGATTTTGTCGTACTGGTTGTCGAGCCAGGTGAAGGTGCTCTGCATCATCTTCAGCATCTCCGGCGCGTAGAGCTTTCGAGTGGTGCGAAGTGGGGAGTCCTCCGTGAGCGGCAACCGATCCAATGGGCCGGCTTCGACCTCACGCATCAAGCCCCACGCCCGGTAAACGTCCATGCTGCTGATCGCGATCACGCGCCGCGCGATTGCATGTGCGGTCTCCGCCAGTTGCCGCGCCTGCTCTCCGGAGCTCAGGATCAGATCGACGATGATGTCAGGAGAAAATCGGCGGAGCTGACCTTCGTAATCGGAAAGCCGATTCCTGTCTCCCTGGATCTGTGCAACCCCAAGGTCGGCAAGGCGAACATCGGAACGGCGATGAAAAACTGCGACCTCATGTCCGGAACCAAGCAACTCACTCACCAATGGTGAGCCGATGAAGCCATTCCCGCCGATCACAAGGATTCTCATACAAGATTGGATGAACAATTCCGGGCTAAGCTGCACTGAACTCCGCTCACGACGCTAACGGGGTCCAAGCGATACAAAGCATTGCCACAGCGAGTACCGGGTAGCTCGAGCGCCATTTCACTGGCCTTGTGCTATCAGCAAGCCGGGCGGTTGAACCTGGCCATATCGAAGGTGATCGTTCATGGCACCGCGAGACCTGTTGCGCGACTTCCGATGGGGTGAAACATAACCTTTTTGAGTACCAGGTGCCTGTCCGAGCAGATCGAATAGGTCACTGGTGGGGGTTTTGGAGTATCTGTAGGCGCCTTGTATTCGACCTGAAGCACGCGGCAAGCGGTTGGCTCTCCGTTCAGGGGCAGGGTTTCTGACCCGGTTTCCATGACCGAGTCGACCTTCTCCGCAATTCTGCTCCATTCACAAATTGCATATGCCCACCACACGGACGCTGGGACCGGCAGGTGCTTGTGCATTGCCCGGAGGAGAAGGAGCACCCGCAATCATTACATCGAAGTTGATCTGCCAGGAGGACCCTGAAGGCTGCACCGAGCCCCTACCGTTAATCTGATATCCCTCTGGGCTCTTGTAAGTGTCTTGCGCCATTCGGAGAAGCTCCAGTGGTGTTTGCGCACAGGCGCATGAGAGTGTCGTCAAAAGTAGCAGCAGAAGATAACGCATTCGATGCTCCCGTACCTCATTTGAGACCAGCAATTCTTTCTAACAGAACGATGCTTTGGCGTAACAGACGCAATTTAGCACTCCGTCGTGCCAGTCCAGGGAAGGCCGATCTCCTACGGCTAGCTCAAAGGGAGAGGAAGAGACAACACTCCCCAGCGAAAGTCAGGGGAAGTCCACTCCAGACGAAACGAGAAGCCGTGGGTGACCCAGGTCTCGCCTTTGAGACCTGGGAGGCTGCGTCACGGGTCTTCCTGATGGTGATGACGGGAGCTTTGATCGGCGCGGCCCTGGGCGCGGCAAGGCAACTGTCACTGGTTGACGGATCCCAACGACCGCAAGTGGATGAACTGACCATTTTCAGCTAACGAGAACTCTGCACCCGCGAAAAAGGTTGGGTGCCCCATTCAAGCCGTGTTTCGGCTTGAGTGGGATAACGTCAGCCAGTCGTGCGGTGTGCAATCCCGTGACCGCGAGCCCGCCCGAAATCACAGAACTCGCCCTACTCTCCGCGGAGTGCCAGCATAGGGTCGGTTCGCGAAGCCCGCCTGGCCGGCAGTGCCGAGGCTGCGAGAGCCAGCAACAGCATGGCGGCGGCTGCCAGTGTAAGCACCACGGGATCGAATGGGCTGACGGCAAACAAGAAGGAACGCAGCAGGCGGGATGCGGCCACAGCTCCAAGCAAGCCGAAGACGCAGCCGATGGCCGCTAGTTTTACCCCTGAAGCAAGGATGATCGCGAGCACTCCGGATCGCTGACAGCCTAGCGCCATGCGGAGCGCCATCTCCTGTTCGCGCAAGGCGACGGAGAAGGCGACGATGCTGTAGATGCCAAGCACACTAAGCAGGACGGCGGCCAGGGCAAAGCACGAGATCAGGATGGTGTTGAAACGGCGCGGCGCCTCGCTGCCGGCGATGGCGTGTTCCATGCTTTGCATGTGATAGAGCGGCGCCTGCGGATCGACCTGGTGCACGGCTGCGCGCACTGCATTCTCCATCTGTTCGGGCTCCGCGTGGGTGCGCAGCACGATGTAACCATAGTCGGCGTTGACCTCTCCGGCGCTGGCGAAATCACCTTCGGAGAGAGCGGTCTGGTCGATCGGTTGATACAACTGGTCTTCTGTTCTTTCATCCGGAGATCCCATTTTCACGCTATCCACCACGCCGACTACGGTCATCCAGGGAGTCTTGGTCTCCTGCAATCCACGACGAAGCCTCTTCCCGATGGGGTCCTGGCCGGGCCAGTAGCGCTGGGCCAATTTGCTGTTCACCAGGGCCACCAATTGCGAGCCGGCGTTATCTGCCTCGGTGAAGGTTCGCCCACGCAGCAGGCGGATGCCCAGCGCCTGGATGGGATCGCCGCGCACAAGAGAGATGGTGGCGAGGTTCAACCCCGCTCCCTTGGGAGGAACATAGCCTTCGATGGTGATCGCGGGCCCCTCGTAGTCGCCGGTGGAAGGCAAAGCCGAGGTGATGCCAACGGCTTCGATACCCGGCAACTGGCGCAGGTTGCGCAGCACTTGCTCATCGAATGTATCGACGCTTGCCTGGGTTGGATACTGATAGCTGGGCAGCCCGTAGAGCGCGGTAAGCGTATGGTCGGGGCGGAAGCCAACGTCGACCGCGCGCATCTTTTCGAAACTGCGCAGCAGTAAGCCTGACGCGGTGAGCAGCACCAGAGCGATGGCGATCTCCGCGGTGACCAGCACGGAACGCAGACGGGCGTGGCCACTGCCGGTGGTGCCGGTGCGGCCCGTTTCTTTCAGGGTTCCATTGACGCTGGTGTGGATCGCGGCGAAGGCAGGAGCCAGTCCGCAGAGCAGGCCGGTGAGCAACGCGAGTGCCAGGGCGAAGGCCATCACCGGCCAGTTGAGACCAATCTCACGAATGCGTGGCAGTGTTTCCGGCAACAGGCTTATGCCCAGGCGCAGCGCGGCTGCCGCGAATGCTAACCCTACGAGACCGCCGGCCAGGCTGAGCACCATGCTTTCTACGATGGCCTGGCGAAGTAGGGTTGCGGCGCGCGCACCGAGAGCGAGGCGGACGGCGATTTCTCTGCGCCTGCGGATAGAGCGCACCAGCAGCAGGCCGGCCAGGTTGGCGCAGGCAATGAGCAGAATGACGACCACGGCAAAGAACAAGGTGCGGACCATGGGGCGCGCTTCCTGGACCGTATCCTCGTGGAGCGGTTGGACGGCTGCATGAATGCGCAGGCTCCGCATGAATGCCGGGTAATTCCGCACCGTTGCCTGGGCCACTCGCTCGGCGTCGCTCTGCGCCTGCTCGGGCGTGATGCCGGGCCTCAGGCGGCCCACCATGCGAAACTCCCACGAGGCGGCCTGGCCGGCCAGGAACTCTTCCGGTTGCAGGCGCAGGGGAACCCATAAGTCGCTGCCGTCAACGTGCCCCGGCACCAGGGGAAATTCAAAATTGCGGGGCATGACGCCGATGATCACGTAGGGCTTGCGATCGAGAAGGAGGGTCGTCCCGAGTATGTTGGCCCTGCCCTGGTAGTGGCTCTGCCACAAGCTGTAACTCAGCACGACGACTGATTGCCGTTGCTCGTCTTCGGCCTGGGTGAAGGTGCGGCCGAGCACCGGCGCGACCTGGAGCGCGGGAAAAACCTCACCGCTCATGCGAACAGCATGGACTGCTTCGGGGGCCCCGGTGGTGGCCAGGTTATAGCTTGTATGCTGATAGCCGCCGAGGTGGGTAAAGCTGTGGGTGTCGCGCATGTAGTTTTGCACGTCCGCGGCGTTGGCCCGGGGCCGGGCGCACATTTCGCAATTGGAGCCCTCGAGCGTGTCTCCCAGGATGACCAGACGATCTGGCGCGGGGAAGGGAAGCGGGCGCAGCAGAACGCCGGCAACGATGGAAAAGATCGCCGTGGTGGCTCCGATGCCCAGGGCCAGCATCAGGATAGCGGTGATCGTAAATCCTGGCGACTTACGCAGTTGGCGGAGGGTGTGGCGAGTGTCTTCGACGGTCTGCGCCAGCCCTTGATAGGAGCGCTCGTTGCGGTGCAATTGCTTGGCCTGCTCCACGCCCCCGTAGGCGCGCCTGGCGGCTTGTCGCGCTTGTTCTGGAGCCATACCCTGGCGGAGATAGTCGTCCTCTAATAACCCGAGATGCGCGGCAATTTCTTTGGCTAGTTCTGCTTCTTCCCGCGAGTTGGTAAAGAGCCGCGACAGCTTCAGCAAGACACGCCTGACTTGCTTCATGGCTATGTCTCCTCGAGCAAGAGCCGCTCTACCAGGGCCGCCATGGTTCTCCACTTCTGTGTTTCCGCGCCCAGGGCTTTTTGTCCGGCTTTGGTAATTTCGTAGTATTTTGCTTCGCGGTTGTTTTCCGTCTTGCCCCAGGTTCCCTTAATCCATCCGTATTGTTCCAGCCTTACTAATGCTGGATACAGTGTTCCCTGGTTGAGATTGAGAAGGCGATCCGAGATTTGCTGGAGGCGGGTGGCGATCTGGTACGCGTGCTGGGAGCCCATAGTGGCGAGGGTTCGCAACACGATCAGATCGAGCGTGCCCTGGAGCACCTGGATCTGATCTTTATCTTTACTTGGCATCCAAGTGATCTCCCTGTAGTCAGGATTGCCCGAAGGGCACTTGGATGTCAAGTGGAGCTTCCTGCATGAGAGGATGGATCTCAGCGGCAGGATGCCCTTTCCTCGATTTAAAGTGGCGTGTACGTCACAACAATATCGGTCACATCAACCGGGCCGCCCTCCTCCGGGGCAAACGTGATCGCGTTGAACGAATCCGGAGGCCCAGCCAATGGGTAGTACCCGACCGTGCCCGCAACCCCGATCTGCGCTGTCGTCGTCGTCGTTGTCACCGTAATGGTGATCTGCACCGGGAACGGCTGATCGCGCGGGAATGTGCAGCCCGTGGGTTGGAGGTCGACATCGGTGACCCGGTTGTCATTCCCGAAGTTGAGAGTCAGGAACTCACTCGCAGGATCGCCCGTTGTGAAGCTGATGTAGGACTCACCGCTTTTGGAACCCATGAACATCATCGCAGAAACGTTGTAAACGCCGGGGACACCGGGGGTTTCGATGAACTCTCCATAGAAGGCTCCCCCAGCCTGTCCAAGCGGGCCGATCTGCAACCAATTACCTGTGTGCGCAAATGTTGGCGAGATGACTACATTCGGCCCGTTGAATTGCGCTGTGCCCACAGCCTGCGCCGTGGAAGGCGCCTGGCCTACCGCCGTACTCTCGAAATTCGATTGAAACAAGATGATCGGAGCCTTCGTGAAAACGATCCGTCCCCGCAACGTGATGTTGTAGCCAAGACTTAAAATCCAGGCGTCAGTGTCGCGAACCCCTACGTCCACATTGACGCCGGTGAAAATGTTTCCGACCGGAACATCGCTCAAGGCATCGATACCGGTCGCAAAGTGATTAGGTCGCCACACGTTCACGGCGAAACCGGCATCGATCGATTGATCCTGATCGAAGATCGCACTGAGCGAAACGAACGGCGCCCATTCGTCGAGCGCAAAACCGATGGTGTAGTCCTGGCCTGCGGGCTTGGGGATTCCATATTGGCCGATCGCCCAGTTCAAGGGCCCGGAATTGCTGGGTCCCGCCATGTCCGGAAGGAAAGACAGGTTGGCATTAAGCCACTGCGACGTACTGTTTCCTTCCAGCTTCGCGCTCACGACGCCCGTTAGCACCAGCAGCCACTTCTGATCGTGGATGCTCGCCGGCGGTTGTTCTCCGAATGCAAGAGCAGCCGGTGTGATAAGCCAGTTCTGGCCTGCAAAATTGGTGAGATTCATTCCTGTCTCCTTCGCTTTCAGCTAGTAGTGAACGAAGCCGCGCGAACGTTTCAGAATTTTTTGTTCCAGTCCGAAGCAGAAAGGGGGGCGAGCGACGCCCACGAGGCAAGAAGATGACCATCGCTGCTGCTCATGCGGGAGCAGCAGGGATGCATTCCACTGAGCATGCGTGTCACCGTCCTTGTGGAAGGCGCTTCAGCAACTGCCTTCACTCCCTAGGCGCAAAGCAAGGAGAAAAACTGTAATGACCCGCAAAATATTTTGGCTCCCGGAGCCTCTATTGTGAAAGCCGGCCGGTAAGAAGGAGGTCAATCGCGACGTCTTTGTCCGCTTTCCAGAACAAAAAGCTTGGATCCTTAGTCCCCATTGGATGTACGGTACGACAAAATGAGCCTTCGCCGTTGCGGTTGTGCCTTCAAGATGGACAAGGATAGGGATGGTGATCTCGTGAGGTGTGCCGAGGAGTGTGAAGATGCCCGTTAGCTGGATGCTTGAGTCTCCTGATGGGAGCGATGGCGCCAGCGTACGACTTCGGCTCAAACGAGACAGTCGCGTGCTGTTCGACCTCGAGGATGTCCTTGTTCATCTTCTTATCGCGGCTGCCATTGCCGGTCTTGCCGCTGCCGGCGAGGACCACCACCGAACCCGACATCTTAGCGGCGCTGCGGTCAAACTCAATCGATCCGGATTGGATGTGAAAGGTGCCGTTGACAACCTCGTGGGTCGTTTTCAGCGTCATCTTGACCTCGCTGGCATCGGGGTTGGCGACGAAGGTCTGATGCTGGGCGAGCGCGGCCGGTGCGAGCAGGGCAGCGAAGGCGAAGACCGTGAAGGATTTCATTGCATCTCCCTATGGTGTCTCAACGGCTGAGAGCTGTTTTGGCGTGGCTCGATTTCAGCTGGCGACTGCATCGATAGCAACAGCAGTGGGCTGGGCAACGCGTGTCAGCCTTGCCGTCACGCGCATCACTCCGGGCCAGACTCTGAGGCAGAACGGCAATACAGCGCGCGCGACTGGGTTGTTCAATCCATCGGCGGCGAACTCGGCAAGGCGCATCTGGGCTAGCAGTGCGGAGCGCAGTCTAGCCTGAAAGAGCGGTGCCGGCTCTTCTGCAAGGTACGCAGCGACGGCACAACGTGCCGTATGCAGCGCGATGGATATGCCATCGCCGGTGAACGAAGGGATGACGGCTGCCTGATCGCCGATGCAGTAGAGCCCATCCTCCGTTGTGCGGCGGATGTAACCATACGGGATATGGGTAATGGCGATCGGCCTTGCGAGCAACGGCTCCGCGCCGGCAAGCCTCATAGCCAGGTGCGGACAGTCCTGCTGCATCTTCGCAAGGAAGTTCTCCCAGCGATGACCCGCACGTGCAAGATACCGCTGCTGCACCACGCAGCAGAGGTTTGCAATGCCGCCTTCCACCGGCTGGATCCCGCCATAGCCTCCGGGATAGAGCATCAGCTCAGAGGCGCCCGCTAGCTCAGAGGCCTGCCGCGGACGATAGGCGAAAATACATCTTGAAGGCGACCCATCGCTGCGGGTCCTTCGGACGCGAGTGGCCGCGGATATCGTGCTTGCCCGTGGCCAGAAAGACCGCTGGGGCTTCACGGGTGGTGCCGTCGTCGAGCGTAGCTTGCCAGACGTTGCATGGGGTGCGGCGGAGCGCCTGCACACTGCGGCCGCGCTCTACCCGGACTCCTGCGGCGATGGCCTCGGCGATGAGCGCTGTATCCAGCGTCTTGCGCGTGAGCGAGGCTGCGGGGAAAGGCAACGGAGCCTCCGCGGCGCGCCTGGCAGCGGCGAGGCGAACGTAGCCGATCGGCACCGCGCCCAGCGAGGCCACATCGATGGCGAGCGCATGCAGGTCTTCAAGGGCCTCACCGCTTAGGAACTCTCCGCAAACCTTATGGCGCGGCGTGGGCTCGCGCTCAATCAGCGCAACCCTTCGTCCCTTGCGGGCGAGCGCGATCGCAGCCGCACAGCCGGCCACTCCACCACCCAGGATGAGAACCTCGTCTTGCCAGGGAACCTGATTCAGATTAGACGTTCTAACGGGAACCTCCTTTTTCCGAATGCGATACGTGAACCTCAATCAGTCACGCCGAGTGGTGAGCTCGCGCCAGTTAAGACCGAGGTCCACGATAAGTAGCGAGGCAAGAGTAAAGGCGATCACGCCGACGGCCGCGAAGGAATCTCCGAGGTGGCTCCAGTAACGGGGCCAGAGGTTCAGCACACGGCTGGAGACGAAGGTAAAGGTGACGGCGTAGGAGCGGGCCATCCATTGGCGGTGCTGGATGATCTGGCGGTTGCGCGCGGTGATGAAGGCGGCGGTGGTGCAGACGACCCAGGCGGCAGCCTGCATCGAGGTTCCAGGCAAGCCGGGACGGCCGTTGGCGAGGGCGACCCCCGTTGCGGCGCCGATGAAGACAGAGATGACATAGATGCGGCCGAGCACGCGATGGATCTTGAGATGGCGCTGGCGAAATCGTGATGAGAACTGGATCGGGCCGATGAGCAGAGCCATCCCGCCGCAGAGCGTATGCGGAATCAGGAGCCGGCGGTCAGCGATGACCTGCAGTCGGTAAGCGTGGTACATCGGGTAGTCGGTGATCAGGAAAATTTCTGAGGTGATGAAGACGAAGAATGTGGTCAGGCCGAGGGAGATCCAGAGAATAGTTTTGGATCTGAAACGGTTTTCAGATCTGGAGCGGCTGCGGCTGGGTGGAAGCTGCGTGGAAGTTGCCATTATTCCCCTCTCAGATGGTTAGACATCATGAACAGCCGACTCTGTCGGCGGCAGCTGCCCCCGCCCTCAAGAGAATCTTGGGGTGGCCCATTCAAGCCTTCTCCTTCTTTTGGCTTGAGTGGGGTTGTTGCGGACCCAAACCTTTGCTCTGTGTCAGTTCTAGCCGTCGATATGCCTTGCAAACCAGGCCCGATGCAGCGATTGCGAAGCATAATTGTTTGTTGGACCCGCCTCACTTCCACCGCCCCACACACAGCCGTCCCGGTCGCCAATGCTCCACCGTCACCGCCTCCCGTCGGAGCTCAGCCGCTGCCAGCAACCGCATCCAGTCCTCCTCCCGGAATGCCCGCCGGAACGACACCGGCCCATCATGCCGCACAAACCGGTGCCACTTCACTATCTCCTCCACCCGCTCAAACATCCGGCAACTCCACTCCGACCGCTCCAAATCATTGATAAACCAACCTAGCCGCGCCGTCGCTTCCATCCACCGCAGCAGAGCGATGATCTCTTCATCCTCCAGGTGATGTGCCATCAGCGAACTCACGACGATATCCACCGGCTTCTCCGGCCGATACACCAGGGCATCGCCGGTCACCCAGGCGATTCTGAGCTCCTTCGGCGTGGACTCCGCTGCCGCGCGCGCCGCATAAGGATTCAAGTCGATCCCCGTTAACTGCACAGCAATGCCGTGCCTCCGTGCCCAGCCTGCAATCTGCCGCAGCAGATCGCCGCCGCCACTGCCCACATCGACGATGTGCACCGCATCACGCAATCCGTGCGGTAGCCGTTTGAGCCAGGCTATCGTCGGTCGATATCCCAGCAGCCAACGGTTGATCTGCTCCAGGCTGCGCAGGCAGTCACGAAAATCTTCATAGCTACAGTCGCCATCCATCAGCTCCGGCAGCTTGCGCGGAGAAGCCCGCAATGCGAATTCCATCGGCGCACTAGACCGCATGGAAGCGCATTAACTCCGCCGTCAGTCCCGGGCCAAACGACATCGCGCACCCGCGCTGCCCCCGCCGCGCCGCCTGCATCATCCGCTGCAGCACAAACATCACCGTCGCCGACGACATGTTGCCGAAGCGCGACAGCACCTCGCGCGACGCCGCCAGCGCATCGACCGGCAGCTCCAGTCCCTTCTGCACCGCATCCAGAATCGACCGTCCGCCGGGATGCACGGCCCACAGTTCAATGTCATCGCGCCCGGCCATCAGCTCGCCCTCGTGTAACGCGCAAGCCAACTCCGCCGGCACCTGCCCGGAGAGCAGCATGTCGAATCCATGCCCGCGGATCTTCCACGTAATCAGTCCCCTCGTCTCGGGCACCATCACCGCCTTAAAGCTGTCGAGACCAAAGCCCCGCTCGCGCGCGGTGATCAGGCTCGCGGCCGCGCCATCGGCAAAAACCAGGAACGAGAGCACCTGCTCCAGCTCCTGCGTCTCCTGGAAGTGAAGCGTACACAGCTCCAGGTTGACCATAAGCACACCCGCCTTCGGGTCTGAGCGCACAATGTGCCGCGCCAGTTTCAGCGCATTGATCGCCGCATAGCAGCCCATGAAGCCGAGCACCGTACGCTCCACGCCGGCCTGAAGCCCGAGGTGGTCGATGATCTCAAAGTCCAGCCCCGGCGCATAGAGCCCGGTGCAGCAGGTCACCAGCACGTGTGTAATTCCGGAGCGTTCCTTCTCGTTGAGCGTAAGCCGGTCCAGGGCCTTCCGCATCAGCACCGGAGCGTTCTGCTCAAATACTTCCATCCGCCGCGCCGTGTTGGGAAAATTGCCTGGCCGATAGAACGCATGCGTGTCCTGCGACGAGAATTGGCCCGAACCTTTCTGCGGATCGAGGGACGAATAGCGATGCGCGATGTTGGCGCGGCTCACCATGCGGTGGAAGACCGTGCGTAGTCGCGGGCCGGCAAGCATCTGCTCCGCGAAGTCGACGAAGGCGTCGTGCACGTCGTGCTCGGGTACGGCAGTGGCGATGCGGTTCAGGTAAGCCGTAGTCAATACGCAGAGTCCTCAGGCCGGAATATAGAGATTAGACGTCGCGTGTGTGTCTTGGGCACGCTGGCGACGAAAAGATGATCATCCGTCGGCAGGCCTCGGAAGCTGGCTTTGCCGGAAGGGGTGCGAGGGAGCCGACGCGGCTCGAAGCGTTTGAGCAGGCGATGGTCGCCGCCTGGGCCACCGACAGGTTGTTGGCGACTTTTTTGTAACCGTAATGGGATGAGTCTTCGTCGCGCGAGACGCTCTTCAGCAGAAGCATGCTTCCATTCACATGGATGCGAAGTTTTGCGGTCTTCCATTGACCGGGCAAGACCTCCTCCCGGGTGATCGAAAAGCTGCTGCCGTCGCTCACCTCGCCGAGGAGGCCAAAACCGAACTCCACTTTGTGGTCGAGGTGCGCATCGATGCCGCACAGCCGCATGTCGGTGGTGTGAATGAACAATACCCCTGACATGGCGTGAATCACCCGATCCTCATAGCTCTGTTCTTCAAACGACTGATTCGGCTGAAATGTAATACGCGTACAGTCTCCCTCTGAGCCATCGATCCTGAACAGAAAAGCTCTGGGGAGATCTTGCAGCAAACGCGCCAGCCGGCCCTCATCGCTTCTTCGCTCCTGGCCCTCACGGCGAAAGTCATCCGGGTGATTTACCAGATTTGTGATGCGGTCATCCTCGGCCTTGGCTTGCTCGGGGGATAGCGGCTTACCATCCTCAGAGAGAAGACGGTGCATGCGACCCTCCGGGGTTTCTACCACCAACTCGTTCCAAAGATGGCCATTTGTGCGAGTCGACCGCACCGCCCTTGTGTATTGGAAGCGCTGGCGATTCTTCATCGCGGCCGTTTCCGCCTGCACCATCCGGTTGACGACCTCTATCGCCTGCGGTTGCATTTGAGCGAGTAAACTTGTGCACCAAACGTGGCTCCAAAGAAAGACCAGAGTGAACAACAACACAACCGGCAGGCGAGGTAATCGGTGAATGGTCATTGTTTTAAGGGAGGAGCCTTGTCCTGGCGCATAACCATTCCCTCTCTCTCATATCTTAAACCATTAAGAGTGCTTGACAAGCTATATCTTAGTACATTAAGAGTTGTACAATGGAACAGGCCCCATCCCTTCCTTAGATCGGGCCAATGTGCTCCGGAACCGGCTACTTGCACTTCGCCTGGAAGCAGAGGTTCTTGCTGAAGAACGGCATCACGTGATTCTGAAACCGGTCAGCGACGGCGCTGGTATGCGTGCCGGGATAAATCTCAAAGCTGTTCGCGATTCCGTAGCTATCCAGAACATCGTGCAGCTTGCCGGCATCGACGCGCAGGCCGTCGTGGTCGCCCACATCCATGGAGATGGCGCGATACTGCTTCAGATTCCCGATGTACTGGTCGACAAACGCCAGGGGTGCATTCGCCGCCCATTTCGCGACCACCTCCGGTTGAGCAATGCCATCCTTCACCGGCAGATCGAGATAAAGAGGAGGATTCTTCGGATCGGGCGACCAGGCCGCCGCGCTCGCCAGCTGAGCGCCGAGGAAGAATGGCAGGCCCGACGTGTCGGCTGGGGTCTTCGCCGCAGCCACGGCCTTTTCAAGCTCAGGATTTGCCGCACCAGCCGCCCTTGCCGACATGCAGCACGGGCTCATGATGTAAAGGCTTCCAAACACGTCCGGGTGCTTCATGCCAATGCGGCTGGCGCCGTAGCCGCCCATCGAATGTCCTACCAGGCCGCGGCTCGTCCGATCCGGGATCGTCCGGTAATGCGAATCGATATAGGCAACCACATCATGAGCGACGAACTTTTCAAAGTCCCCGGTAGTGACGGAACTCGAGTACATCGACCCGTTGTGGACTGTTTTTGAATCCGGCAGCACAACGATCATCTCGTTGGCGCCCTGGGCGAAGGCCCCTTCTATAGTCTGCGGAACATGGATCTCATGCGTCCACTGCTCGGCGCCAATCGAATATCCGTGCAGCGCATACACCACGGGATAACGGCGATGCTTCTCTTTCTGGTAGCTGGGCGGCAGAAAAACGATCACATCCCGATCAACGGCGTCTCCCTCCAGATTGCCCTCAAGGGCCGTGCCGTGTATTTTGATGTGCTCCACCATGACCGGCTTGGCGCCCGGAACCGGTGCAGGCACGATCGTTGGCACTTGGGCCAAGAGCGGGGGCCCGAGTAAGATCGTCATTCCCAGCAGCGCCGTCCAATACAGCTTCGTCTTCTTCATCGCTCTCCTCATTTGAAATCTGGGGGTCAGGAGCAGGTCCAGTTAATTGCTTCTGGTGGAGCCTTAATTTCACAACTTATACACTCTAACCCAGCGTTATGATCGCCCCGCTTCAGACCGGCCGGCTCTTGCTCCAACCGCTTCAGCTCGCGGATGCGGAGCAGACACAACGCCTCTTTCCGCAATGGGAGATAGTCAAGTTCATGACCACGCTGATTCCATGGCCATACCCTGCGGATGGAGCCTTTAGTCATTACCGCGACGTTGCTCTTCCTGCAATGGAGCGCGGCGAGGCGTGGCACTGGACCTTGCGGTTGCGGCGAGCGCCCGAAGATCCTATAGGAGCGATCGGGCTGGTTTCCAGGGATGGGTATGCCGATCGTGGATTCTGGTTGGGATTACCCTGGCAGCGCCAGGGGCTAATGACCGAAGCGGTGGTGGCCGTCAACGACTACTGCTTTGATGTTCTCGGCTTTCGTGCCCTGCGGGCTCCAAAGGCAATCATGAATATCTCCTCAAGACGAATCTCTGAGAAGACTGGGATGCGCGTCATCGCTACCGAAGACCGCGACTATGTCTCGGGCAGATTTCCGAGCGAGATATGGGAGATCACCGCGGACGAATGGCGAACCAGGAGGCAAGAGCTGCGGACGGCCCGGGTGTATTCCTCCTGAGTTGGGACACAGAACGGTCCGGCCATTACCATTCTGCGTTACGAACTTCTTCTGGTGTGTTACGCAAGGACTCTGGCAAATCCTGAGGGAACCGCTATGCTCATCTTCAAGCGGCGATTCTCCAGCACTCTGTGATCGATTCTTTCGGGGGAGGGATTCGATACTGGAACAAGGGGAATCGCCGTTTTTCACTTCCTTCATCATTGTTCCATCCGGGATTGCCAAGCCTGCAACTCCGACACCTTGTCCTGCCTTGTGCTGAAAACTGCCTGTCCCCGGCGTAATCCCACCGATGGGGAGTTATCCCGCTTATCCCGCACCCTCTTCACAGAAAAAGCGGAGACTTAAACCGCGTAAAACGTCAAAAGCGCACCCTCTTCGGAGATAAGGATCCCGCGCGTCGTACTATCATTCATCCAAACGCGGGAGGATCCATGCATTTCTGGCTACAGGATTTTCGCTATGCCGTTCGTATACTGCGCAAGAACGCGGTGCTGACTGGCGTGATTTTGGCATCTCTGGCCATTGGAATCGGCGCGAATTCGGCCATTTTCAGCGTAGTGGATGCGCTGCTCTTGCGTCCGCTGCCCTATCCGCATCCCGACCGGCTGGCGGCCGTGTGGCTGCATTCTCCTGCAATCGGCATCCTGCGCGATTGGCCGTCTCCCGGCCAGTACATCGACATTCAGAACCAGAATCATTCCTTCGAGCAGATGGCCCTGGCGCAGAGCCACACCTCAACGCTCACCGGCACGCTCCCTGGTCAGGGCCAGCCGCAGAGGGTCGACGTGCTGAGCACGCAATCGAGCCTGCTGACCATGTTCGGCGCCAAGGCTCTGCTGGGACGCACGCTCTTGCCGGAGGAGGACCGACCAGGCAAACCGCCCGTAGCCATTCTGACCAACCGCGCCTGGGAACGCCTCTTCAGCGCGGATCCCGCCATCGTCGGCAAGGGCATTACCCTCGACGGGAATCCATATACCGTCGCGGGTGTACTGCAACACGGCTTCCTGCTGAACGCGGAAGTGATGCCCTCGGAAGGGCCGATGGACAAGGTCGACATAATTCTTCCCTTGCCCTTGGGAGCCGATGCCGTGCAACGCCGGGGCGACGAAAACTACAACATCGTCGTGCGGCTGAAACCTGGTGTCTCCGTGCAACAGGCCCAGGCCGATATCGACATCATCGCCGGCCGCATCCGGGAGAAAGACAAGCGCGACGCTAGTTTCGGTATGGATGTCGTCGGGCTGCAGGAGCAGGTGGTCGGCGATGTGCGCCGCGCCCTGCTGGTGCTACTGGGCTCCGTCGGGCTCGTCCTGCTGATCGCCTGCGCCAACGTTGCCAACCTTCTGCTTGCCCGCGCAGCAGCCCGGGAAAAGGAAGTTGCCATCCGCCGGGCTTTAGGAGCGGGCTGGCAGCGCCTGGTGCGGCAATTGCTGACCGAGAGCATTCTCCTGGGGCTGATCGGCGGAGCCGCCGGGCTTCTGGTAGCTCGGCTGAGCCTGGCCATCGTGCGCGCCATGAATCCGGGCAATATTCCCCGGCTCGAAGACATTGGCATCAACGGCACAGTGCTTGCCTTCACCTTCGGCCTTTCGCTGGCGACCGGCATCCTCTTCGGCCTCGCGCCGGCGTGGCGGGCCATCAAGCTCGATCTGAATTCCTCGCTGAAGGCCGGCGGGCGCAGTGGACAGTCCAACGGCGGCCTGTATCTCAAGCGTCACCATTTGCGCGGCCTGCTGGTGGCCTCGGAACTCGCGTTTTCAGTCATCCTGTTGATCGGCGCCGGGCTGTTGATCCGAAGCTTCATCCGCTTGCAGAGCGTGCCGCCGGGCTTTACCACGGAGCACGTTTTGACCATGCAGGTGGCCACCAACGACCCCAGGTACCACCAGGATAAAGTCCTCGCCGGTTTCTGGCGTGAAGTCGAGACCCGCGTCGCCCACTTGCCGGGTGTCGTGGCCGAAGGCGCGGTTTCGGCACTCCCACTCACCGGAACGGTGGGATGGGGAGGGGTCAACGTCGAGGGGTACACGCCGCCTCCGGGGCAGGAGTTGCAAGTCGATCAACGGACCGCAAGCTCCGATTATTTCCGGGCAATGCAGATTCCTCTGGTCGCAGGCCGTTTCTTCTCCCAGCAGGACACCATGGATATGCCGCAGGTCGCAATCATCGACCAAAAATTCGCCCAGCGCTTCTGGCCGCACAACGACGCCATCGGAAAACATCTGTGGCACGACGCGAAGAAACCTATCACCATCGTCGGCGTGGTGGGAGTCGTCAAGCAATATGGTCTTGAGACCGACGGCAAGATTGCGCTCTATCGTCCGCTGCAACAGGAGACGGATCGCGGCATGTTCCTGGTGGCCCGTTCCTCATCGCAGGATGCGGGACTCTCGAGCGCCATGGTCAACGAAATCCACGCGGTCGATCCCACGGTAGTTGTCTACGGCATTCGCACCATGCAGGCCCGGTTGTACGATTCGCTGGCGCGCCAGCGCTTCTCCAGCACCATGCTGGGGGCCTTTGCGGTCTTCGCTTTGCTGCTGGCGGCGGTGGGTCTTTACGGAGTGATGTCGTATCTGGTCACCCAGAGCACACACGATATCGGCATTCTGGTCGCGTTAGGTGCGCGCCCCGGCAATATTATGGGTCTGGTCGTCCGCCAGGCGATGCAATTGACGTTTCTCGGCATCCTGGCGGGACTTGTGGGGGCGGCCGCCCTGACGCGCGTGATCGCCAGCCTTTTGTTCGCCGTGAGCCCCATGGATACCGCGACGTTCCTGGGTGTGCCCGCGTTGCTGGCCGCGGTCGCATTCGCCGCGACGGCCATTCCAGCCTGGCGAGCCTCGAGCGTGGACCCCATCGTAGCCTTGCGAGAAGAATAGGCGTGCTTCCGACCTGCCTGCGGCACGTTGAAGTAGGAATCAACGACGTCCGGGGTGCTGGTTTCTACCATCACACCAACGGAGGTGTCCCTCTGCCCTTTGTCCCAACGACCCTATGCTCTGCACCGGCAACAAAAAACTGAGGGTGCCCCATTCAAGCCTTCTTTTGGCTTGAGTGGGGTTGCTTCCAAACCCCACGCTCCGTGTCATTAGGAGCGTAGCGGAGGGAACCGCTGTACCATCTGATTTCGAGTTTCGGAGTTTCGTGATCAGGCAGAACTGCTACTTTGCGAAAACAGAGACGGCTACGAATCGAACGAGAGTACTCCTTGACTGCGATCCCTTACGCATTTTATTCACCAGGCCTTGATCTTTCTCCCCGCAAATCGCATCTATTTCGGTATGCTCGCTTGCGCTTGAAGAAAATCTCTCAGGTGTAAAGCGCCGTCGTGCATTCAGCCCGAGGGTACCGGAGCGCTCAGAGATCCAGATCTCGTGGAGTGCACCCGGGCGCAAGGTCGCGATGTACGTTACCTTTCCGGCAGCGGTCGCCGCATCACCCGAGGTCCGCCGTCGATCACCAAGACAAAGAGCAGATGGAAGAAGAACCCGCCGAACCCGCAGAATCGTGGGTGGAGCCGAATTAGCGCGTTAACGCGTACTTTTTAGCCATTTCCCGAACCCGATTTCCTGCCACGCAGGGCTGGTTGAGGCCACGCGTGCGCCCCTCAGTAACGAAAGGCGCATGAACTCCATTCCAGCCCTGGCGGGCCACGAGTGGGGACCCAATCGTAGCCTTGCGAAAGGAATAGCGACGTCATACTCCACCGAAGGGGGAATTAACTCGCATATCTCGCACCCTCCTCAGAGAAAAGGGGAGACGTAGAACCCATAAAACGCTAAAAACAAACACTTCGGCGCACGGCTTTGAATCCGGGGAGGCGGTATCTATAAGATGATCCCGGCGTGTCGATGGTCTAATGGGTCGCTGTAAGAGCCACGAACAGGAGTTCCGATGAAACAGCTTGTCACCCTATTCCTGCTTGGCTGCTCATCGGCTCTCGCCTACGGCGCACCAATCGCCCCTGACCTGTCCGCGGTCAAAAACGGGCCCATCTCCGTCGTATCCTCGGCGCAGTCGCTCACCATTGCCTGGGATGACGCCGCAAAGCATCACTGGCAAACCATCTTCTCGCTGGACTCGACCAAACCTTTGATCACTGCGATCTCCGCGGATGGCCAAAATATCGTCGAGCGGGCGAACCCATACTATCGCTGCTCCACCGGCAAGCGCCGCGGCGGATGGGACGCCTTCTTTGACTTCCCTCCGGCCGCCCCGGAGGGAACCCGCCAATTCCTTGCCGAATTTCACCCAACCACCGTCATTGCCCAGACCGTGGGGAATCGCGTGGAAGTAACCTTCGACGGGATGAGGCTCGGCATCTTCACCGGCTCCCTCCGCTATACCTTCTACCCCGGCACTGCGCTCATCCAGCAGGCCGCGCTCGTCAGCACTCACGAACCCGACACATCCTTCTACTATGACGCTGGATTCGAGATGACCGCGGATCAGGATCGCCGGGCCGGCGGAACCATGGAGTCGCACATCTCCTACTACGACACCGAAGGCAAGCTACAGAAGATTACGCCCCCCTACGGTTCCGATCGTCACTCGCTGATGGCCCACGATCGTACCGTGGCGGCGAAGATGGGTGCAGGCAGCATCGCCGTTTTTCCCCCTCCCCACCGTTATTTCTTCGCCCGCGACTACACCACCAATCAGGGATACCTCTGGTACAGCTCCTGGCGCGGCAGGGTCGGACTGGGCGTGCACCAGTACCCCGACGACGACACCACCATCGATCCGTGGATGAACGCGCCGCCCGATTCCGTTCAGGAAATGGGCTTGTTTCTGCTGCCCAGCGCTCAGGACTCGAGCGCGGCGCTTAAGGACGTTCTTGCTTACACCCACAACGATCACTTTGTGCATTTGGATGGTTTCGTAACCTTTACCTCGCATTGGCACCTTGCCTACACCGTGCAGGCCATGGAGAAGGGAATCGACTGGGAGCCTCCCTTCAAGCCGGTGATGAAGGCGATAGGGATTGACTCCTCCATGATCATGGATTTTCACGGCGACGGACATCCCGCCGATCTGACGGACCTGAGGTTCCACGAACTGGATCAGTACTACAAGGCCTGCCGCGCGCAGTCTGGCCAGGGCTTCCTGCTGATTCCTGCGGAGGAGGCGGACATCTATCTGGGTGGTCACTGGGGGCTGGTATTTCCTCACCCGGTCTATTGGCAGCAGGATCGCAAGCCAGGTCAGAGTTTCGAAACCGCAGACGAAAAATACGGCAAGGTCTATCGCATCCATGATGCCGAGGACATGTGGAAGATGATCAAGGCCGAAGGTGGCTTCGCGTATCAGACGCATCCGCGCACCAAGGGATCGACCGGCTTCCCCGATAAGATTCTGAACACTGCTTACTTTCGAGACAGCAGTTACCTGGGCACCGGTTGGAAGGCAATGCCGTCGGATCTGTCTTCGCCAAGGTTAGGGGAGAGAGCATTCAAGACGCTCGATGACCTGAACAACCTCGGCCTGCACAAACACATGATCGGAGAAGTGGATGTATTTCAGATCAGTTCTGCGGATGAACTCTACGCGCATATGAACATCAACTATCTGCGCTTGCCCGAGCTGCCTTCGTTCGATCACTATGACCACATCCTGAACGCAATCGAGAAAGGCGACGGTTTTATCACCACCGGCGAGATCCTTCTGCTGTCTGCCTCCATCTCCGCCGAGGGTGATCGCGGCATCCGTGTCCAGACAAGGATATCCTCGACATTTCCTTTGAGAATCGCTGAGGTGGTTTGGGGCGACGGCGCCACCACCTATCGCCAGGTCATTGACCTGCAATCGACGCCGGCCTTCGACGATCACGCGTACTCCTGGCTGATCGAAACCCCGGGGTGGACGTGGGCGCGGTTTGCCGTCTGGGACGTGGCCGGAGACGGCGCCTTCACCAATCCGATCTGGCGTGAGGTTAAACCATGAAAGTAAAAGCAGCGGTTCTGCGTCAGGTCGGACAATCGACCCCCTATGCTGTATCGCAGCCCGTGGTCATAGAAACGGTGGAGCTCGCACCTCCCGGCACCGGAGAGCTTTGTGTGCGCGTGCTCGCGGCAGGTTTGTGCCACTCGGATCTGTCGGTCATCAATGGATCTCGTCCTCGGCCCGTGCCCATCGTTTTGGGCCATGAAGCCACGGGCGAGATCGTCGAGCTCGGCCCTGAGGTACAAGGCTTCCATGTCGGCGATCGCGTCGTCTTCTCTTTCGTGCCCAACTGCGGCCGTTGCGCACCGTGTGCCAGCGGCCGCGCATCGCTGTGCGAACCGGGAGCCGTCGCCAACGCCGCAGGCACCTTGCTCGGCGGCGGAAGACGCTGGCTCGATGCCCAGGGCGTGACGCTGCAGCATCATCTCGGTGTGTCGGGATTTGCCGAATTTACCGTGGTATCCGCGCACTCGGCGGTTCGCATCGATCACGACCTTCCTCCCGAGATCGCAGCCTTATTCGGGTGTGCTGTCATGACCGGAGTCGGTGCTGTGGTCAATACGGCAAAAGTCGCGGCCGGCGAGAGCGTCGCTATATTCGGGCTCGGAGGCGTCGGACTGGCTGCTGTGCTGGGAGCGCGCGCTGCCGGCGCCAATCCACTGATTGCCGTCGATGTGGCCGCGCACAAGTTCGCACTGGCCCGTGAACTGGGCGCCACCCATTGTGTCGATGCCCGCGATGCGAATGCGATCGACTCTGTACGCGAGCTGTCGCATGGCGGTGTGCAACACGCCATCGAGTCGGTTGGCAGTGAGCAGGTGCTCGCCCAGGCCTACGCGGCTACCCGCCGCGGCGGAACCACCGTCACTGTTGGCCTGCCCGCTCCCGATCGCATGTTGACTGTTCCCGCCTTTAATCTGGTCGTCGAAGAGCGCACCATCAAAGGATCGTTCATGGGTTCCTCGGTTCCGTCCCGCGATGTGCCTCGTTTCATTGCGCTCTATCGCGCCGGTCTTTTGCCGGTGGACCGCTTGCTCACCCACCGCCTGCCATTAGAGGGAATCAACCCCGGCTTCGATCGTCTCGCGCGAGCCGAAGCAATCCGCCAGGTCATTCTCTTTTAGCTTGCCCCAGCCTCCAGGAGGCCGGCCATTACCATCCTGGGTTACGAACTTCTTCTGGTGTGTTACGCAAGGACTCTGGCAAATCCTGAGGGAACCGCTATGCTCATCTTCAAGCGGCGATTCTCCAGCACTCTGTGATCGATTCTTTCGGGGGAGGGATTCGATACTGGAACAAGGGGAATCGCCGTTTTCACGTTCAAACGGCCAGGGGTTCTCATGACAGGCTCGACCGCGGATCAGGACGTATTGGGGCTCAAGCGTGCACTCCAACTGGGGTTCTTCTTAACCATCATTATCCTTGCTATAGCCATGTCCTGGCAGCGCTAGGATTCAATTGCACATTTAGGGGGATTGGGCAAAACCCCCGGCGCTGTCTCTGACGTTCATGCGATACAGGGCGCCGCGACCCGGACTGGGGTCCGAGATCTCGATGGGCTGTACCGTCGTCTCCATGCTCTCGATCGGTTGCCCCAGCGCGGTCCATGTCACGCCGTTGTCGAGGCTCTTTTGGAATTGGTAAGAGTAAGGCGCGGACCCACCCGTGGCGAGTGGGCAGCTAAGCTGCAAGGCCTGGTCCCTGATTTGCGATTGCAACTTTCCTACGCGGAGCTCTCCGGTTTTGGGCGCAGGACCACCGTTTAGCATCGCAGACAGCCGCGGCGCGATGACCTGCGCGATCTGCTGGTGCGCGTTGACCGACCCGATCGCGGGCGTCGCGATGGCGTAGGGATGAGTGCGGTCAGAGGATTGCGGTGACGGAGTAGTGTCATGGTCATCAGGCCGATTCTTCGTTAGCCCGCCGAAAAGAATGTTTTCGTCGATGCCCGCGGTGGTGGTGAGTGCGGGCGATCCAAAGGCCACATCGAAAAGTTGGATATGCATTTCCTCGGGATGGGCTGCGCGATAGGCGGCGATGGCTCTCTGCAGCGCGCTGCGCTTGTACCCGCCGAATGGGACGCTGACATAGATGGGCGTAGCAGCCAACTGAGGATGGGCGCGAACCCGGGAGAAAAAGCTTTCGACATTGGCCTGGAACGCAGCGTCGCTGCTGGTTGGGTCCGCGGGTTCTCCGTGGCCCTCGGTATGGGGATCGGTAGCCCACTCATTGGTGCCAATACAAAGCAGGATGAAGTCGGGTGCGGTGGTGAACGGGCGAGGCACGCCGGCGAAGATGTGGTCCCAAGGGTCATTGGCCCTGGTTGGATCCTGCGGGTTCAATGCGCCGTAAGGCGCGCCCGCTCCGCCCCGCACGATACCGATGCCGGAAATGATGTAGCCCGCGACGGATTTGTGCAGCAGTTGCGCGACCAGCGCCGGCCACGCCCTGGTGGAGTCGGTGTAAGCGCCGCCGGGTTTTCTCCAGGTCGCTGTCGTGGTGTTCATGTCGACCGCGCCTTCTCCGATGGAATCGGTGATGGGAAGGAACCATGCTGTGGGCCGCTGCGATTTTTCGAGGTGCGCGCCTTCCGGGAGAGTGACGCCCGTGACCCTGGACAACTGAGGATCGTGGGCGAACCAGCGAGGCGAGCTCATATTCGCGGACTGGATAAACCGGATGCGATGCGATCCCGGCGGCAGAGACGGGGTGGTGATTTTCGTGACGGCAGGGCCGATCGTGATCCGATCGGACGGGTCGGCTCCATCTACTTGAACTTTCCATATCGGACCCGCAGTCGAGGACTGTGTCGGAGCATACACGCCGGGATCGAAGTTAAGGGTCACCGAACCGCCTTTGCTCATCACGACACTGAGGTCGACATCGGAGAGCGACATCATGCAATCGATATAGCCTTGCGTGGCGGCGTGGCTAGTGTCCCAGGTCTCATCAAGCACAGAGCCGAGAAAAGCGGGATCGGATGCGGGGATGGTGTTCGCGCCTGGTTTGTCCGCCGCACTCGCGGAGCTCATTAGCGCGATCCACGAAAGAGTGAAAAGCAAAGCAATTCTCATCCTCCTTTAGCATATGCGCTTGGCGCTGGCAGCCGCCACTCACAATCCGGCCAAGAGTTGACCCAGGGGAAACTTGGAATTATGCTGGTACGTGATCATCAGGAAAGCAGCGTTGAAGGCTCTGCGCAGAATGCCGGTCAAGACCAGCGCCGCCTTCCTTAAAGCTTTCGAGAGGATCGAGGCCGGCGATGATCATGGCGTGGATCTGAAAAAACTCTCTGGCCGCGAAGGCTTCAGGCTTCGAATCGGCCAGTACCGGGCGATCTATACATATGAAACGGAAGTGATAGTCGTCGATGCGGGCCCACGGGCTGACATTTACAGATAGGAGCGAACGATGAGCGTGCCCCACACAATCAGGGACAACAAGGTCATCCTTCGCAAGAAGGATTTCGAAGCCATGCTGGAGCGCATGGAAGAACTGGAAGACATTGTTGCCTTCGATCGTGCAATGGAGTCGCAGGAGGAAGGCTTTCCCCCCGCGATCGCTAAGAGCCTTATCGCTGGCGAAAATCCCGTTCTCATTTTCCGTGAGCATCGGGGGATGACGCAGGAAGCCCTTGCTGCGCAAACCGGGATATCAAAAGGCATGGTTAGCAAGATCGAATCTGGTTCCAAGGTCGGTTCTGTCGCAACGATCCGCGCAATTGCCAAGGCTCTCAAGGTCGACATTGACGATCTGGTGTAGCTCTGAAGACGCTACGAACACTGGCCGGAGACTACTCGTCGGCCAGAACAGACAATAACTTAATCTTCGCAACGACTCTTTGGCACAATAGAAGCATGGATAAAAAGAAGCTTGGCAACTCTGACATGGAGCTGACTCCCATCGGGTTTGGTTCCTGGGCCATCGGCGGCGGCGACTGGCAGTTCTCCTGGGGCCCGCAAGATGACAACGATTCGATCGCCGCGATCCATAAAGCGCTGGAACTGGGCATGAATTGGATTGATACCGCGGCCGTCTATGGTCTCGGCCACTCGGAAGAAGTAGTCGCCCGCGCACTCAAGACCTCTTCTCACAAGCCCTACATCTTTACCAAATGCGGTCTGGTCTGGGATGAGAAGCGCCAGGTCACCAACAGCCTCAAGCAGATTCGCCGCGAAGCCGAGGACAGCCTGCGCCGCCTTAACCTGGAGACCATCGATCTTTACCAGGTGCACTGGCCTAAGCCGGAGGAGGAAATCGAAGAGGCATGGGGTGTGATGGCCGAGCTGCAAAAAGAAGGCAAGGCCCGTTGGATCGGGGTTTCCAACTTCACTGTGGAGCAGATGAAGCGAGTCAGCAAGATCGCCCCTATCACCTCGAACCAGCCACCCTACTCCATGTTGAACCGGGCCGTCGAGTCGGAGATCCTCCCCTTCTGCGAGACCCACAACATTGGTGTCATCAACTATGCCCCGATGCACTCCGGCCTGCTGACCGGGGCCATGAGCAAGCAGCGTGTGGCCAATTTCACCAGCGATGATTTTCGCCGCAACGCGAAGAACTACCAGGAGCCGCTGCTCTCGCGCAACCTTGCCGTAGCGGAGTTTATCGGGCAAATAGGGAAGAAGCACGGAGTCAGCGCAGGGGTCGTGGCCATTGCCTGGACGCTGCATCACTCCGGTATCACCGCCGCCATCGTCGGCGGACGCAACGCAAAGCAGGTCGAGGGTGTGATACCCGCTACAACCTTCCGCCTATCGGAACAGGAGTACTCGGAAATCCAGAGCTACCTCGCGCAACACGTGGCCTGAATAGCTCGACATTTTTTATCCACCTCTTGTGCGCGAATTTAGTATACAGTGTATACATGAGAGACGGTGGGACTGCGGAAAAGATTGCCGGCGCGGCGCGGACGATTCTCGACCAGGAAGGCCATGGCGCGGTTAGCGTCAGGCGAGTGGCCGGTGCCGTTGGCATTTCTCCGATGGCCGTTTACCGGCACTACCCCGATCATCAGGGTCTTCTGAACACTCTGGCCGACGCCGGGTTTGAAGAGTTATCAACTCGCCTGGCAGCGCTCACTTTGTCCGGAGACTTCGAACAGGCGCTCACCAAACTTCTCGACGCCAACCTGGCGTTCGCGTTTGAGAATCCGCGCCTGTTCGAACTCATGTTCCTGCAGCCGCGCGTGGGCGCCCGTCAGTTCCCTAAAGATTTCAAGGCACGCAAGTCGCCGACAGCCAATGTGATGGCCGACATGCTGCAGCGTGGCATGGATGCCGGCTACCTGCAAGAGAACGACCCATGGGAGATCACGTTCGAGATGGGCGCGTTGCTCCAGGGGCTCATCATGTTGTTCCTGGGCGGCCGTGTCGGTCTATCGCAATCGCGTTTTCGCAGTTACTGTCATCGTTCATTCCGGAGGTATCTCAATGGAATCCGTAAGTAAGCGTGGAGACCTTCTCGCGGCCATCCTTGCGGTGGGCGTGTCGGCGATACTTGTCTGGTTTGGCAACGACCTGGAACCGAGCTGGCCGTTGCAGTGGCTGGCATCGCTGCCCGTGCTCGTCATTGCATTGCGCGGCTCAGCCCTGCAAGCCGGTCTTGCAACCGGACTTCCCTGGTTAATTGGCAGCTTCTCGCTTTGGGGCTACTTTCATCGGCTCGGGTTGCCGCCGATCGTGTTCATCAACATCTTCGGAACCGTCGCCGTGGTGATGGCTTTGGCAGGCATCCTGTTTCGGGCACTGGTGAAGGGCGGAGCGATTTGGAGCGGTCTGCTGGTCTTCCCCGCCACCGTTGTTACAGCCGAGTACGTGCGCAATCTGACGACTCCACATGGAACGGCGGGTAGTCTCGCGTATACCCAGTTGGGTTTTCTGCCGTTTCTGCAACTCGCTTCGATCACCGGGCCCTGGGGTATGACCTTCGTGATGATGCTCTTTCCGGCGGCGCTGGCGATTGCGATCCACTTTCGCAGCACGGCGCCTAAGCAGGCATTCCGCGTTCTCGCCGCTTCTTTGGGTGTAGTTGCCGCGGTGCTGATCTTCGGTGTGCTGCGGCTTGTTATTTCTGACGCAGGCCCTGAGGTGCGAGTGGGACTGATCGCTTCCGACGCCATGAATGCGGGTGTGACCGAGGCTGGCGCCGAGACGGGCAGGTTGTTCGCGCAATACGCGGCGGAGGCTCGGCAACTGGCCGCACGCGGTGCGCGCATCGTGGTCCTGCCGGAGAAGCTTGGCGCCGTCGTCCAGAATGCTGCCGGCGGGGGCGGCAACCAACTGCTGCAACAAGTCGCCGATGAGACTGGGGCCACGATCGTTGCCGGCGAAGTCTACATTGATGGCACTGCGCGCTACAACCGGGCGCTTGTGTTTCGTCCCCGGACGGAGTGCACTGACCTACGACAAGCATCACATGCTGCCGCCATTTGAAAGCCCTCTCACGCCGGGGACCACGGAGCTGAACTTTGCAGATGCCCTTGGAACCTATGGCGTTGAAATCTGCAAGGATATGGATTTCACCCCGCTATCCCGCGACTACGGGCGCGCGCGGACCGGACTCATGCTAGTGCCGGCGTGGGACTTCAATGTAGACAGATCCTGGCATGGACACATCGCGATCATGCGAGCGGTCGAGGGCGGATTCAGTCTCGTGCGCGCAGCGAGGAATGGCTATCTGACCGTCGCCGACAGTCGCGGCCGCATACTGGCCGAAATACGCAGCGACGCGCAATTGCCCTTTACGACTTTGCTGGCAAGCGTCCCTACCCGGCACTCGGTCACGCTGTACATCCTGCTGGGGGACTGGTTTGCATGGCTGGCGTGCGTTGTCTTCCTCGCCTGTCTAACGCGCGCCTTACTGCTGCACCTATGGATTGGTCACCGCCCCTGTGACGAGGCCGAACGGATCGCAACCCACGCTGCGGCGAGTTATACGGGTGATTATGCGCGGTACCCGGATCCCGAACGCAATAAGTAAATCGGCTGATCTGTCGTGACTTGCTTGTTGGCAAGCTCACCGGAGGCATCTCCCTGCTTATTGCGCGGATGAAGCTCGCTCCTCTGCTCAAACAGGGCGCACGCGAAGTCGGCAGCCGTCAGGAACCATGCGTCCGGGTTTGAAAAATAGGCTTGTACACCGGTAGGCGGCTCCGCGTCATTGCCCCCGATTGCAGTGCAAACTTCAAACCGCTTGCGCGGCGCTCCCGGCCTTCCCCAATGCTTGCATTCGCAGCAAGTACGCGATATCTCTGGCATCCCGGTTCCTCACTCTGCTGTGTGGCTGCTGTGGAAATCGGTAGGATGCCGGTGGTTGCGGACGAGTAATCCGAAGCAACGAGAAAAGAACGCATAAACGTAACCTTTTCATGCGCTAAGGTAACGAGCCACGGATGGTACTTACGGTGAAATGGTTCGGGGCGGCTTCGGCTGATATGCATGCGCCAGGGCGGTGGCGGCTTCCATTTGGCGCCGGCCGCCGCGCTGCTCCAACAAGTTACCGCGGATCAGCCGACCTCGTACTCCGTCTTGACCAGACCGCCGGGGTAGTGCTGAGTGGCGAGATGACGTAGCGGGATGTCGTGCGGCAGTGCGGCAAACAGTGGGATTCCCTGGCCGATCAGTACTGGCACTCGAGTGATCACCAGGCGATCCACGAGACCTGCTCGCAGAAATCGCTGAATCGTAATCCCGCCGTCAACATACAGATGATCCATGCCTCTGGATGCCAACTTCGCGACGATGCCGGCAGGATCTCCGGACATCTGTTCCACAGTCCCCGCAGGTGTTGCGGACAGGTCGAGCGGCCGGCTGCTTAAAACGACGACGCGCTTTTCACCATATGGCCAGGAGGGAAACTGCAACACAGTTTCGAAGGTATTGCGGCCAATCACCAGTGCATCGACGGTCGCGATGAACTCGTCGTAGCCGTGAGGCTCGCCGCCGCCTGCGTCCAGGAAGTCAAGTTCGCCGTTCGGCCGTGCAATAAACCCGTCCACGCTTGTGCCAACAAAGACTGTTACTTTCATATGCGTTCTCCTGCCGTTGAGAGGGCAATGGGAGTGTAGGGTTCTTGAGGCTGCTTGACAATGCCGGCTGTATCACTGTATCTATACATCAGTACAGTCGATGCTCTTCAAATTGAACCCCACGACCGGGCAACCGCTGTATCTGCAGCTGATGCAGCAAATACGTCATGCCGTAGAGAGCGGGATCTTACAGCATGGCGACCAACTCCCAGGCATTCGCACCCTCGCAGAGGAGCTGGTGATCAGCCCCAATACCGTTGTCAGAGCGTATTCGGAGCTTGAGCACGAGGGGCTGCTCGAACTGCGCCAGGGCGCCGGTGCCTTCGTTTCCGTAAAGCGAAACGTGGCCCTGCAGATGGGCCGCGTTCATGAGGCACAAGGACAGATGAGGAGGCTCCTCGGAAATTTCCGGGATGCGGGACTCGACGACGACGAAATCCGGCGCATCTTTGAGGCCGAGTTGTTTTATCCGGCCGAGGTATTGAAGAAGCGATGACCAGACAACTTTGTGATTGAGACACATGAACTGAGCAAGTCTTACGGGCGCGTAGAAGCGGTTCGAGGAGTCAGTCTATCGGTCAAGGCCCATCACATCACTGCATTTCTCGGCCTAAATGGCGCCGGGAAGAGTACCACGATCAAAATGCTGCTGGGCATGATTCGACCAACCGGCGGATCGGGCGAAGTGCTGGGGAAGCCTATTGGTGGCGAGAAAGACAGCGTGAGTCTGCGTGGGCGAGTCGCCTACGTCAGCGAGAACAAGCAGCTCTATGGCTACATGACCGTAGAAGAAATGATTCGTTTCACCAGGTCCTTTTACTCCGATTGGCGCGTCGATATTGAGCGGAAGTTGTTGGCCACCTATGAGCTCCCTCTCAAACGAAAGATTGAATCGCTTTCCAAGGGGATGCGGACTAAGTTGGCGCTTCTGCTAGCTCTCGCTCGTAGACCCGAGTTGCTGATTCTTGACGAACCTAGCGAGGGCCTTGATCCAGTGGGAATCGAGCAGATGCTTGAGAGCCTGGTTGCTCAGTGCGGCGAAGGGACGACGATCTTCTTTTCGTCGCACCAGATCCCCGAGGTAGAACGCATCGCCGACGAGGTTTGCATCCTCCATCGAGGGCGCCTGGTATTGAACTTCGCATGGATGACATCCGCGAGTCCTATCGACAGGTGGAACTTGTGTTTCCTGCGGTGCCCAGGCAGGCTGACGTTCGTCTGGCCGGAGTAGAGAGTATCCAGACAAAGGGACGACAGATGCGAGTGGTGGTCAGCGGAAACGCTGGATTTGCTGGTTGAGCGGGCGCATGATCTCCATGCCAGCTCGGTTGAAGTTGCGCCCATTGGGCTACGTGAGGTCTTCATGCAGACGGTCAAGGAGAGTTGAGAATGCTTTGGTACAAAGCGTGGCTGGAGACCCGTTCACGATTCGTGATTGCGCTGGTGGGATGTGTAGCGTTCTGCTTGATGTGGGTGGTCGAATTTGGTAAAGGAATTATCACCTCACGGGGACAGGCTGGCTTGTTTGATCTGTTTCACGCGGTTCATGCGGGCCTGTGCTTTCTGCTGGATTCTAGCAGTGACATTTCTCATGATGGGCGGCCTGCTGCAAGAGAGGACTCTCGGCGCAGTCATCCTTCAGCCTCGCGCTGCCCGTGAGTCGCCTGCGTCTGATGTCGGTGCGGTTTGGCATGGGCCTGGTGCAAGCGATTACTCTGGCGGTTGTCCCGTGGATCGGAATGCTTGCCTATGGAAGGTTGGCCGGCTACCACTACTCCGTTTGGCAGGTGTGCCTTCATGTATTCCTGTTGCTGGGTGGAGGCGTGATTTTTCTGTCGATTGCGTTCCTGATTTCTTCCGTCGTCGAAGGGCAATACACAGCGCCAGTGGTCAGCATTGGGGTATCCGCGGTGTTGGTTTATGCCCTGAGAGGGGAAAAGCTCGCCCGTTACAATCCAGGGAGATTCATGGAGGGCTTCTGATGGTTTTTCCTGGCGAACGGGACTTCTGATTGGACACCCCTCGTTTCTGCACGCGGCCGCGTTTGGTGCCGTCGGGGTGTTGTTGTTTATGATTTCCATCAAGGCAATCGAACGCTATGACTTTTGAGCCATCTCGTACATTCGGACTTGTTGCCGGCCTCGGCGTCGGGGCAGGGATGTTTTATTACAAATCTCTGGTGGATGCTCATCTCGCTCGCGGTCTGACACCGCGGCTTCTTTTGGTTCACGCGGATGTTCGCCGGGTGATGTCATTGGCCGCCGCTCGCGAGGCCAATCAACTCGCCGAGTACCTTGCCGGCCTGCTGCAACAGCTTGCGCTCGGCGGTGCCGAGATTGCGTCGATTCCGGCGTTTACTCCGCAGATCTGCGCGGCCGAGCTCGATGCCATTACGCCCCTTCCGCTGATCAGCCTTCTGGATGCCATTGCCGCTGAAGTTGAACGCCGGCGGTTCCGCCGCGTTGCACTCTTCGGTGCGCGCGTCACCATGGAAACGCAGATGTTTGGTAAGTTGCGTGGAGCAGAGGTGATCATGCCTACGCCTGGTGAGATAAGCACGATTGCTGATATCTATGGCCGGGTGGTGGAAGAGGCGAGTGCCTCCCCGGAGGACTTCAACACACTGCGGACGCATGCCCACACCCTCATCGAGCGCGAACGGCTCGACGGCATCGTTCTAGCCGGGACCGATCTTGCGTTTGTCTTTGACCCGGCGAACACTGACTTCCCATATTTGGATGGAGCGCGCGTCCACGTGGAAGCCATCATGCGGGAGATTGCTCCTTCTTAGCAGGAGCGGGCGGGTTGGCCATGCGATCAGCCGGTTAGCCGCACCAATTGCTCGGCCTCGATCCTTGTCCCCAGGATCGACACCTTGGGAATCTGCCCACGCGCCATGGCCACTTCATCGCAACGATAAAGCCGCGGGCAGTTCTGGCAGTCCTTGTAAATCTTGTCGGGCAGCGCGGTTCGATCCTCTACCACGCGAAAGCCATGGCGGAAGAAGAAATCCGGAATGCGGGTAAAGAGGCAAACACAGCCCACGCCGTGGTCCTCCGCTTCATCGAGCAGCGACTGCAGGATCAGGCCGCCCGTGCCTTTGCTCTTGGCTTCCGGACGCACCACGATCGATCGCACCTCCGCCAAGTGCGGTCCGTAGAGGTGCAACGCACCGCAGCCTTGAAAAATGCCCTGGGCGGATTCCGCTACGGTAAAGTCGCGGACGTTCTCACAAATCTCCGCAAACGCGCGCCGCAATAAGGTGCCATCCTGCGAAAGGCTGTTCACCAGTTCATATATGTTGGACGCGTCTTGTAATCTGGCCTTACGAATTTCCATCCATCTGTCCCATGGCAGCAGAAAGTCTTGCCTCCTGCGCCGCTAATGCCTCATGCACTCGACCCACCGCTGTGCCGCCAATCACATCGTGGCAGTTCACGGTCGCATCGAGGGTGATGCTCGAAAAAAAATCGGCTTCAAACTCCGGCCCAAATTGCTTCAGCTCTGCGAGCGTAAGGCCATCGAGTTCGCAACCCCTTTCCAGACCATAGCGCACCGCGAGCCCAATTTTCTCGTGCGCCTTGCGAAAGGGAACACCCTTGTGCACGAGGTAAGTCGCGGCTGCCATGGCGTTGAGAAAGCCGGTCTCGCAGGCGCTGCGCATGCGAGCCGTGTTGAAGCGGAGCGCCGCGGTAAACCTGGCCAGCAGCGCGGTCATCCGCTCCGCAGTGTCTGCTGCGGAAAAGAGCGGCTCCTGGCTCTCCTGCAGGTCCTTGTTATAGGCCAGCGGAAGACCCTTGAGTAGCATCGTGACCGTTTGCGCGGCGCCGTTGATGCGGGCGACCTTGGCGCGCACCAGCTCGGTCAGATCGGGATTCTTCTTCTGCGGCATGGCGCTCGACCCGGTCGAAAATGCCTCCGGCAGCTCGACAAATCCAAACTCTGCCGTGGCATAGAGCGTGATCTCTTCGGCGAACCGGCTGGCGTGCAAAGCAACCAAGGTCAGCGCCTGCAGAAACTCCAGTGCGAAATCGCGGTCGCTGGTCGCGTCCATGCTATTGGCGGTGGGTGCCGAAAATCCCAGCTCCCGCGCGGCAATTGTCCGGTCCAGCTTGAGGGTCGCGCCGGCCACTGCTCCAGAGCCCAGCGGACAATAATTCAAGCGTCGCTTCAAATCCCCCAGCCGTGTCATGTCGCGCAGCAGCATCTCGCCATACGCCTGCAGCCAGTGCGCCACTAACACAGGCTCGGCCCGCTGCAAGTGGGTGTAGGCGGGCATCACTGCGTCGCCCGCCGCCCTTGCCTGGGCGGTGAGAGCGCGTACCCACTCCTCCAGGTGGCCGGCGATCGAGGTGCACTTCTCCCGCACGAAGAGCCGGAGATCAGTCGCGATCTGCTCGTTGCGGCTGCGGCCGGTGTGCAGCTTAAAGCCGAGGTCCGCGATGCGCTTCACCAGCTCGAGCTCCACAAAGTGGTGAATGTCTTCCGCTTGCGTGCAGTCGTAAATGTCGCTAGGAGGACGCAGCGCGTACTCGTCGCGAATCGCGTCGAGCGCACCGAGAATCTGCTCCAGCTCCGCCGGCGTGAGAATACCCGCTGCGGCAATGGTGCGAGCGTGTGCCTTGCTGGCAGCCACTTCCTGGGGAAGTAGCTGCCAGTCAAATGCCAGGGATCGTTGCCATTGTTCGAAGTCGTGGTCCAGTGGCTCGCGAAAGCGGCCAGACCACATCTTCACTGGACAGCCTCCTTCTTCTGCAGCAAACGCGCCCGGGTGCGGGCGGGCAACCCAAGAATCTGGATGAAGCCCTTCGCGTCTTTCTGGTCGTAGCTATCGCCCATGGTGAACGAAGACAGATCGTCGGAGTAGAGCGAGTACGGCGATTGGCGGCCGGCCACACCGATGTTGCCCTTGTACAGAGAGAGCTTCACGGTGCCGGTGACCAGCTTCTGCGTGTTGTCGACAAATGCGTCCAGGGCCTCGCGCAGCGGCGTGAACCACAGGCCGAAGTACACCAGCTCAGCGTATTTCAGGGCCACCTGCTGCTTGTAGTGCGCCACTTCGCGGTCCAGTGTCAACGCTTCGAGCTCACGATGGGCGCTAGTGATCAAGGTGCCCCCAGGAGTCTCATAAAGCCCCCGGCTCTTGATGCCGACGAAGCGATTCTCCACCAGGTCGATGCGGCCGATAGCGTTGCGCGCGCCGATCTCGTTCAGCAACTCCACGATCTGCACCGGCTCCAGCTTCATGCCGTCCACCGAGACCGGCCGGCCTTCGACAAAGCCAATCTCCGCCACTTCTTCGCGGTCAGGCGCTTCCTGGGGAGACCGGGTCATCACCCAGGTGCTGGGCAGCGGTGCGTTGCCGGCGTTCTCCAGTTCGCCACCCTCATGGCTTATGTGCCACAGGTTGCGATCGCGGGAGTGGATCTTCTCCCGGCTTGCCGCCACTGGGATGCCATGCGCCTCGGCGTAGTCCAGGCAGTCTTCGCGCGACTTCAGCGTCCACTCCCGCCAGGGAGCGATCACCTTCAGGTCCGGGGCCAGCGCCTGGTAGGCATGCTCGAAACGGACCTGGTCGTTGCCCTTACCGGTGCAGCCATGGGCCACTGCTTCCGCCCCTTCCTTCAGCGCGACTTCCACCTGGTGCTTGGCGATGACGGGCCGTGCAATCGACGTCCCAAGCAGATACTTGTGTTCATAGATGGCGCCGGCACGCACCGTGGGGTAGACGTAGTCGCGCACGAACTCATCGCGCAGGTCGAGCACCACTGCCTTCTTCGCGCCGGTGGCGTAGGCTTTTGCCACCACGGCGTCCAGGTCTTCACCCTGCCCTACATCGGCAATCATGGCGATTACATCCATACCGTAGTTCTCGTTGAGCCAGGGAATAATGATCGAGGTGTCGAGACCACCTGAGTACGCAAGAACAACTTTTTTAGACATGCAAAACTCCTTAGTAAATATGAGAGCCCAGGCTGGCTGGAGCCAATGTTGGCTGTTGATTAATTTGTTGCCGTGTCGCGGGAGCCACCCATCCCGCCGCCCAGCAGCAGAACCATCAGCGCCTTTTGGGCGTGCAGGCGGTTTTCCGCCTGGTCAAAGACCACGGACTGTGGTCCGTCGAGCACCGCGTCGGTAACTTCGGCATTGCGATGTGCGGGCAGGCAGTGCATGAACACTGCGTGCGGCGCGGCATGCGCCATCAAAGCCTCGTTTACCTGGTACGGCTTGAAGATGGGTGCGCGCTTGGTCACTTCATGCTCGAAGCCCATGCTGGTGCAAACGTCGGTATAGACCGCATCGGCGCCCTTCACCGCCGCCACCACATCGTGGGTCAGGGTGATGCGTGGCGCCGCTCTCCTCCGCGATCTTGAGTGCCTTTTGCGTGATCTCCTGCTTGGGGTAATAGGCTTTGGGCGAGGCGACGGTGCAGTGCGCGCCCAACAGCGCAGCAGTCAGCATCAATGAGTGACAGACATTGTTACCGTCTCCCACGTACGTAAACCTAAGGCCGCGTGCGGTGCCGAAGCGTTCTTCGATGGTCATGAAGTCGGCCAGCGCCTGGCACGGGATGCTCCAGATCGCTGAGGGCATTGATCACCGGGCAACGGGCGACCTCCGCCATCTCGGTAATGGTCTCGTGGGCATAGGTGCGGAGCACGATCAGGCTTACCCAACGCTCCACGTTACGCGCCATGTCAGCCAGCGACTCACGCTCGCCCAAGCGGAGATTGCGTCTGGTCCACGAACATGGCCGAGCCGCCCAGGGTATTCATCCCGGCTTCAAAGGTCAGCCGCGTGCGCAGAGAGGCCTTCTCGAAGAACATCACCATCTGGCGAGCATCGAGAGCAAAGCGGTAATCGGCCGGCGACGCCTTGATGGCGTGCGCGAGTTCGAGGATGGCGGCGATCTCTAACTGGGAGAGATCGGCAATGGAGCAGAGATCGCGGCCGGCGAGGCTCGCGGTGGCTAGAGCAAGCGTATTGCCCTCCTGTACTGCCTTTTCATCGACTACTAACGTTTTGCTAGCCATTCCGTGGCCCCCTTCTGGTTGGATGCGCCTTCTTCGCTTAGGATCTCGTTCAACGCGCTGACCGCCATGTCCACGTGCTCGCGGCCCATAATGAAAGGCGCCAGAAAACGCAGGACGGTTTCGCTGGTGCGATTGATAAGGATGCGCCGCTCCAGCATTTTGGCCACGATCTGCTTGGCCAGATCGGCGGAGTTCATCTCCATCGCCAGCATCAGCCCCATGCCCCGCACGTCCACGACGCTTTCATGCTTTGCCGCGAGATGGTGCAGTTGCTGCTTGAAGTACTCGCCCGTCTCGTTGATCTTTGCCAGCAGGCCTTCCTGCTCAATGGTGTCAATTACCGCGATAGCCACCGCGCAGGCGAGTGGTCCGCCGCCGAAGGTAGTGCCATGCAGGCCGGCATGGATCCCCCGCGAAGCTTCCTCGGTACAAAGCATGGCCCCCAGGGGCAGGCCGCCGGCCAGCGGCTTGGCCACCGTGGTTACGTCGGGCTGGATGCCGAATTGCTGGTAGGCAAACCACTTGCCGGTGCGTCCCAGGCCGGATTGAATCTCATCAGCGATCAGCAAGGCTCCCGATCGACTTGGTAAGCTCGCGCGCGGCGGCAAAGAACTCCTGCGACACGGGGCGGATGCCGCCCTCGCCTTGCACCGGCTCAATCAAAACCGCGCAGACTTCATTCGAGAAGCTGGCGCGCAGATGATCCACGTCGTTGAATCGGACGAAGTCCACGCCCGGCACCAGCGGCTGGAACGGCTCGCGGTACTTGTCCTTATGGGTGGTGGAGAGCGAGCCCATGGTGCGTCCGTGGAAGCTGTTCTCAAGCGCCAGGAACCTGGTTCCGATGGTGTGGCCTTCGCTCCGCCGTAGCGCCGAGTAGGCCCGGGCCAGCTTCATGGCTGCTTCCCATGCCTCGGTTCCGCTGTTGCAGAAGAAGGCGCGATCCAGCCCGGTTCTCTCCGTCAGCCGCAAAGCCAACTCCGCCTGGCCTTCATGGAAGTACAGGTTCGAGATATGCACCAGCTTGCGGCTCTGCCGGATGATGGCCTCAGTTACCGCGGGGTGTCCATATCCCAGCGCATTGACGCCGATGCCGCTAAGCAGATCCAGATAGCGTTCGCCGTTTTCGTCGACCAGGTACATGCCCTCGCCATCGACGAACAGAATCGGATTACGCTCATAAGTTGGAAGCAGAAGTTTCGCTTCCGCTGCCTGTATCGATTTGAGCTTCATGCCACCATCACCTCAGTCCCTTGAACGACTCGTGTGGAACACAAGTCCGGTAGTACCGATGCCGCGTCCGCCGGTAGAATGCGCACGCGCTTCACACCCGCCAGCAGCGCCTCGCGGCAGGCGCCCAGCTTGGGCAGCATGCCGCCGCTGATCACTTCAGTCTTGGTTAACCCGGCGATCTGGTCCACACTCAGCCAGCGCATCACCTCGCCATTCGATCCGCGCACTCCGGGTACGTCGGTAAGAAACACCAGGGCATCGGCTTTGCAAGCAACCGCGCATGCTGCTGCCATCTCATCCGCGTTGATGTTGTAGTACTCGCCATCGAAGCCCAGAGCCAGGCTGGAGATTACCGGCACCGCGCCCATCTTCCAGATGGCATCGAGCCAGCGCGTATCGGAGGCGACAATCTCGCCCACAAAGCCAAGGTCCGGCGTGGTGCGCTTTTTGCGCGCGCGAAAGATCAACCCGTCTCCGCCGGAAAGTCCAACCCCTGCCTGGCCGTGGCTGCCCAGGGCCGCCACCAGCTCCTTGTTGACCCGCCCGCCCAGAACCATGAGCGCGGCATCACGGGTTTCCGCATCTGTGATGCGCAGGCCGGCGATAAACTCGCTCTGCTTGCCCATCTGTTTCAGGGTGCGGGTCAGCGCCGCGCCGCCGCCGTGGACTACGGCTACCTGGTTGCCGTCCTGCGCCAGGGTGGCGATTGCCCGCGCACATCCGTGGAGCAGGTTCTGATCTTCCAGCGCGGAACCACCGAGTTTGACGACGAATTTCATGCCAGCCCCTCCGCTTCGTCCCATCCGCACATCAGGTTCATGTTCTCTACCGCCTGCCCGGCTGCTCCTTTGAGCAGGTTATCCAAACAGGAGACCACGATGCATCGCCGTCCATCCTTTGCCAGTTTGAACCCAATGTCGCAGTAGTTGGTGCGCACCGAGTACTGTATCTGCGGCAGTGGCGATTTGCTCTTTGTCCCGCTAAACAGTCTCACCATCGGGCTTTCCGTATAAAATTCGCGAAAGCAGGCGTCTACCTCGGCGGCTTCTTTCTTTTCCTTAAACGTCACGTACGTGGTGGAGAGGATGCCCCGCGGAATCGGCAGCAGATGCGGGGTAAAGATGATCTGCGACTCCTCTAAGCCCAATTGCTCCAGCATCTCGCCCATGTGCCGGTGGCCAAAGACCCCATAAGCGGAGAGATTATCCGCGGCATACATGAAGTGCGTGGTGGCGGTGGGCGCCTTGCCCGCGCCGGAAACCCCCGACTTGGCATCGCAGATGATTCCCCGGTCCAGATCCAGCCAGCCTGCGGCCACCAGCGGCTTCAAGCGCCAGGATGACCGATGTGGCATAGCATCCCGGGTTGGCCACCAGCTGCGCGTTGCGGATGCAGGCGCGATGCAGCTCCGGCAGACCGTAGACGCTTCTCGCCTGCACCTTCTCGGCCAGCGTCGCATCCGCGTCGTGAAAGCCGTAGATGGCTCGATTTTCCGGCTGCCGCAACCGCCAGGCACCGCTCAAATCCACTACTCTCAAGCCGTGCGCCAGCGCTTCGGGCACCCAGCTGCGCGATTGCTCGTGCGGTGTGGCGAGAAAAAGCAGCTCCACCCCGCGCTCCTTTAATAGCTCCCAGGAAAAAGGCTCAACCATCAGCCCGGAGCTGCCGTTGTTGTCGGCAAGCTGCGGATGCATCTCAGTCAGGCGGACGGGTTCGGCGTCCCGGCCGACAAATACCGGCGGCCGCCCCTGCAGGGCAGGGTGGTGCAGCAGCAGGCGCGCCAGCTCCAGGCCGGCATAGCCGCTTACTCCAGCAACAGCGGTTTGCGGCTCTTCTTCATCATCCGATCATGACTTCCAGGCGATCCCGCAACAGGGTTGCCCGCTTGGGGTCGGGGCAGATCACGAGCACCGTGTCGTCTCCGGCGATGGTCCCCACAACTTCCGGCCAGTCTTCGCCGTCGATCGCCAGGGCGACCGGTTGCGCCGTGCCGCTGGTGGTGATCACCACCAGCTGGTTGATGCGCCTGCTTCACGCGCAGCGCGAAGCTGCTCAGCATCTCGGCGGTCTGTGGCAGGTCGTCGTCCTCGTCGGCTGCGCCATTCGGCACCGCGTAGCCGTTCGGACCTTTATAGAGATGCAGCTCGTGGATATCGCGCGACAGCGTCGCCTGGGTCACTTCGAAACCGCGCTTGACCAGGCGGCGGCGCAACTCGTCCTGGCTGCCGATGGGCGCGCCTGCGACGAGTTCCCGAATCGCACTGTGCCGGTCTGCTTCATCCCGCTTTTCCTGCCCTTGCCGTCTAAGCTCGGGCTCTTTCTTGGTGCAAAGTCAGAGCGCGGCCGATGGCCGCGCTCGGTGTGCATAAAAATACATTCACATGTATAAATATACAGAGTCCCTTTGTCAACGAATGGATGCCTATTTTTATACAAAAGTCACGGGGAAGCCACGCCTCGCGGCTGGCGTTGCCCTTCGTGGTGCAAAAGAAAATTTATTCACCAGTTACTTGTCAGAGAAACGGGGATTATAGTTACGTATGGGTTCCTTTGCCTCAAATTCGCTGGAGCGCAGCCTGACCCCCAACTTGCTGGATTCTCGCTTTGACCACGACTCCTGCGGTGTGGGATTCGTGGCAACGCTGCGCAATCAGCCCACCCATGAAATTCTGACCCAGGCGCTCACCGCCCTGGCTCGTCTGGCGCATCGCGGTGCGATTGCCGCTGACGGCAAAAGCAGCGACGGTGTCGGCATCATGACCGCGATCCCGCGGGAATTTCTTCTTGCTTCCGCCGGACTGTCGCTCGATCCTGGGCAGCCGCTGGGGGTTGGCGCAGTCTTTTTTCCTGAGCGAATCCGGCCCTGGCCAACAGGCGCTGGAGCAGGCGCTGGCCGCGCAGGACCTAGACGTGCTCGCCTGGCGTGTGGTGCCCACCCGGGAAGAGATTCTGGGTGAGATCGCGCTTTCCAGCATTCCGGTGATCCGGCAAGTGCTGGTGACGGCCAAGGACCCTGTCAATTTTGAGCGCCGCCTGTACCTGGCGCGCAAGCAGTTCGAGCGTGGCGTCGAAGAATCGGCTACAGACGCCACCGGCTATGTCTGCTCGCTCTCGTCCTCCACCCTGGTGTACAAGGCGATGTGTGCGGGTCGCCTGCTGGCTGAGTTTTATCCCGACCTGGCTGACCCGGCCTATGTTACGTCCTTTGCGATCTTCCACCAGCGCTACGCCACCAACGTGCTGCCCTCGTGGGACCGGGCGCAGCCCTTGCGCACCCTGGCCCATAACGGGGAGATCAATACTGTCTGGGGCAACCGCGGCCGCATGGACGCCCGGGCGGCTACCATTCCGGCGGAGTGTCATCCCATCCTCACGAAAAATGGATCGGACTCCACCAGCCTCGACGAGGTGGTCGAGCTGCTGGCGCGCAACGGCCGCAGCGTCGCGGAAGCCGTGAGAATGTTGCTGCCTCCTGCTGGCCGCCAGAAGGAGTCGCCGTTCCTTCGTTACCACGCGGACTGCGTTGAGCCCTGGGATGGTCCCGCGGCATTGGCCTTTGCCGACGGACACCTGGTGGGCGTGGCCCTGGACCGCAATGGATTGCGTCCCTGCCGCTTTTTCCTGACCGAAGACGCGCTGGTGGTCGCCGGTTCTGAAGCCGGCCTGGTGGACCTTGATCCGGAGAGGATTATTCACAGCGGCCGTCTTGGTCCCGGCGAGATGCTGGTGGCGGACCTGGACGCGCACCAGTTGCTGGAAGACGATCAGCTGCTGAAGGAATTCGACCGCTTCACCGCCTACGGCAAGCTGGTGGCGGATACTCCGCTGGAGCCTGCGGCATTCACCCCGCTGGTGGAGGATCTGACCCAGCTGCAGCAGGCTTTTGGTTATACCCGGGAGGACGTCCGTATGGTGCTGGCCCCCATGGCCAGCGACGGCAAAGACGCGGTCTGGTCCATGGGCGACGATACCCCGCTGGCCCCCCTGGCCCACGCTCCGCGGCCGGTCTACGCCTTATTTCCGCCAGCGATTCGCCCAGGTCACCAATCCGGCCATCGACCCGGTGCGGGAATCGATCGTCATCCAGTTGCACACCCGTCTCGGTCCCTGGCCGCACATACTCAACACCAAGGCGCGGATCCCCGGGCTTTCGCTGGAGTCGCCGTTTCTCTCCCTCGGCCAGATGCATGCGCTGCGCAATCGGGAGCACGCCTTGGCCGACGAGATGCCGCTGGCGGTTCTGGACTGCGTCTTCGCGCCTTCATGCAATCTGCGCCGGGCGATCGACGATCTATGCGCGCGCGCCGTCGAGCTGGTGCGTGGTGGGGCGGCTATCTTGCTGCTCAGCGACCGCGCCATCGCCCAACCCGGAGCCCGTGCCGAACTGCTTCCCATCCCCATGGCGCTGGCCACCGGGGCAGTCCATCACGCCCTGGTGAACGCCGGGGTTCGCACCAATGCCGGGCTGGCGGTGGAAGCGGGCGACTGCCGCGACCTGCACCACGCAGCGGTTCTCTTTGGCTTTGGAGCAGGCGCCGTCTGCCCCTGGCTCGCACTGGAAACAGCGCGCAACCTGGACGCGGAAAAGGGTGAAGCCAACATGCTTCATGCCTTTGATCTCGGCTTGGCGAAGATCATGTCCAAGATGGGCATCTCCGTGGTCGACAGCTATCGCAGCGCGCACCTGTTCGACGTGCTTGGCCTCGACCAGGAGGTCGTCAAGCTTTGCTTTTATGGGACGCCGTCGCCTATCTCCGGTATAGGCTTTGCCGAGCTTGGAAGCCGCGTTGCGCGATCAATGGTCCGCAGCCCAAGAAGAGGACGGCCAACCGGCGCTGGTGAATGCCACTCATCAGCAGTCGCAGCCGCCTACGGCGACCGCGCAGCAGCCGGTGACGCCGCGCGAAGCCAAGGCTCTGCCGGACTACGGTTGGGTTCGCTTCCGCAAAGACGATCGCGCGGAGCCGCACGGCTGGCAGCCGCAGACGGTGAAAGCATTGCAAGTGGTGACGGGAACCGCTCGCGGCTCGGCTGCGGCAGCGATGGAGCCGGGTCAGGCCTGGACGGCCTTCGGCACCCTGGCGGTCGAGAACAAGCCCACGGTGCTGCGTGATTTGTTGGAGATCCGTCCTGCCGCGGCCCCGCTGCCGCTGGACCAGGTGGAGTCCGCTCCCACCATCGTGAGCCGATTTATTGCCTCCGCCATGTCGCTGGGCTCGCTGAGCCCGGAAGCGCACCAGACCATCACCGAAGCCATGAACCAGCTCGGCGGCGCGATCGAATACCGGTGAGGGCGGGGAAGATCCGGCGGCCTACCCGGCCTATCCCGGGGGCTCCGGCGATCCTCAATAACAAGGTGAAGCAGGTAGCCTCCGCGCGTTTTGGCGTCACCACGGAATACCTGACGCACGCCGAAGAGATCGAAATCAAGATCGCCCAGGGATCGAAGCCCGGCGAAGGCGGGCAACTGCCCAGCCATAAGGTGACGGAGCTGATTGCCCGCCTGCGCCACGCTCAGCCCGGCATTGCGCTGATCAGCCCTCCGCCGCACCATGACATTTACTCGATCGAAGACCTGGCGCAGCTGATCTTCGATCTCAAGCGGGTCAATCCTCGCGCCGCCATCGGCGTCAAGCTGGTTTCGGAGTGCGGCGTGGGCACCGTGGCCGCCGGGGTCGCCAAGGCGTATGCGGACTACATCGTGATCGCGGGGCATGCCGGAGGCACCGGCGCATCGCCGCTTTCCAGCATCAAGTACGCCGGCAACCCGTGGGAGATCGGGCTGGCGGAAGCCCAGCAGGTGCTGATGCAGAATGGTCTGCGCGGGCGTGTGCGGCTGCGCTGCGACGGTGGGCTGCGCACCGGCCGCGATGTGTTGATCGCCGCGCTGTTGGGCGCCGATGAGTTTGCTTTTGGCACCGCGGTGCTGGTCGCGCTGGGCTGCGACATGGCGCGACAATGTCACCTGAACACCTGTCCGACCGGGATTGCAACGCAACGGCCCGATCTGCGCGCCAAGTTCCGCGGCAAACCGGCCAACGTGATCCGCTTCTTTGAGGAACTCACCCGAGACCTGCAAATGCTGCTGGCCAGCCTCGGCTTGCCATCGCTCGAGGCGGCTACCGGTCGGGTCGATCTGCTGGAGCAGGTGAGCGCGGCCGGCGGGCTCGATCTGAGCGCGTTGCTGGCGCCGCCTCTGGAAGGCCATGTTCGTTGGCAGGGCCAGCGCAATCGCCGCCCCAGCGATCATGCCTCGATCGACAATGCCTGGGTGCAGCCGGCCCTTGCTGCTCGCGCGGCCGGTCTACCTTATTCCGTCGAAGCCACAATCGCCAACAAGCACCGTACCCTGGGTGCTCGACTGGCCGGCGAGCTGGTTTGGCATGGACTGCACCACAAGGACACTCCGTTGAACTTCAAGATGCAGGGCGTTGCCGGCCAATCCTTTGGAGCGTTCGCTGTGCCCGGGATGCAGCTGGTGCTCGAGGGCATGGCCAACGATTTTGTCGGCAAGGGTCTTTGCGGAGGAGAGCTGATTCTCCGCGGGCAGGGCCGTGCGGCGCGCGAAAGCGAGCTGCACGTCATTCTTGGCAACGTGGCGCTCTATGGTGCTACCAGCGGCTCGCTCTTCGCCGCCGGGCGCGCGGGCGAGCGGTTTGCGGTGCGCAACTCCGGAGCCTTGGCGGTCGTCGAAGGCGTTGGGGACCATGGCTGCGAGTACATGACGGGTGGTTTGGTAGCCGTGCTGGGTTCCACCGGCCAGAACTTCGGCGCGGGCATGACCGGTGGTTTGGCCTGGGTCTTCGACGAAGACGGCACGTTCCTTTCCCACACCCGTTACCACGCCAGCTTTCTTGCTCCGGAGCCCCTCGCGCAACTCGACGAGCAGGCGGGCGAAGAGCTGCGTCAGCTCATCCAGCTGCACGCCGAAAAGACCGCCAGCACGCGCGCCCAGTGGATTCTTTCCGATTGGACCAAGCTCTCCGCGCGCTTTGTGCGTCTTACCCCTCTTCCTCAAGCCTGATTCCGCACAACCCCACTCAAGCCAAAAGAGGGCTTCAATGGGCCACCCAAGCGTCGCTGAAACACCTTCCTCTTCGACTGCAACAAAGGTCGGGTGCCCCATTCAAGCCGTGTTTTGGCTTGAGTGGGGTAGTTTCGTTCTCATCACCATTCCATTGACTGCGAGTTACAATCGACAGGCGTTTGTATGTTCAATCTCGAGACCCTCGTCGATGTAGTCTCCCTGGTCGCGGCCAGCAAGCGTGAACGCGCAGTCCTGTGGCAGGACTCATCCGGCAATTGGCTCCCTATCTCCACCGACGAGCTGCTGGCCCGCGTGTATGCCCTGGCCAATGCCTTTGCTAACTGGGGCATCGTTAAAGGCGACCGTATCGCGCTGCTGGCAGAGAATCGCTGGGAGTGGCCCGTGGTCGACTTCGCCACCCTGGTCCTGGGTGCAGCCGACGTTCCCATTTATCCCACACTCACCGCCGAACAGATCGCTAAGCTGTTGATCGATTCCGGCGCCCGGATCGCCGTGGTCTCGACCGAGGCACAGTACCGCAAAGTTGCATCCATTCGCAGCCAGACGAAGCTCGAACGCATCCTCGTTATGGACGAGATCCCGGGCCTGGAAAGCACGCTCAGCGTGATCGCCCTCTCGTCGCTGCTGGAAAATGCCGGCGCCACCGCGAGCGGAGTCGATATCGAACGCTGGCTGCGCAGCTTTGCGGTCAAGCCGCAGGATCTGGCCACGCTTATCTATACCTCCGGTACTACCGGCGACTCCAAGGGCGTCATGCTCACGCATGGCAATATCGCCTCCAACCTGAACTACTCCACCCGAAACTTCGCCTGGGACGCCAACTCCAGCTGCATCTCCTTCTTACCGCTCTCGCACATCACAGCCCGCCATCTGGACTACGCGCTCTTCTGTTACGGCGCGACCCTGGCCTACTGCGGAAACTTCGACCGGCTGCCCGCTGCCCTTACCAGCGTCCAGCCCACGGTCTTTGTCGCCGTGCCCCGCGTCTACGAGAAAATTCGCGACGTAGTGCAGCAGCGAGCCGGCGCAAAGCCCGCAGTCAAAAAGCTCTTTAACTGGGCTCTCGCCACCGGCCACCGCCACCGCGACGAGATTCTGCGCGGCAAAACGCCTTCTTCGCTGCGCTGGCGCTTGGCTGATCGCCTGGTCTTCAAGAAGGTCAAGCAGGCGTTTGGCGGCAAAGTGCACGACTATATCGCCGGAGGAGCACCGCTCGGATCGGCCACAGCCGGCTGGTTCGCCGATGTCGGCATTCGTATCTTCGAGGGCTACGGCCTCACGGAAACCTCGCCCGTGTTGGCCCTGAACAATGCTAAGGATCACCGCATCGGCTCCGTGGGCAAGCCGATCGAGTCGGTGGAATGCCGCTTCGCCCCCGATGGTGAATTGCTGGTGAGGGGACCCTTCGTTTTTGCCGGCTATTGGCATAAGCCGGAAGCCACCGCCGAGGCGATCGAAGCCGACGGCTGGTTCCACACCGGCGATATTGGCGCGCCAGGACGAGGATGGCTTCCTCTACATCACCGACCGCAAGAAGGAGCTGATCAAGACTTCAGGCGGTAAGATGATTGCGCCCGCAGCCCATCGAGGGCAAGCTGAACAATAGCCCGCTGGTGGCCAATGCCGTGCTCGTGGGGGATCGCCACAAATTTCTATGCGTGCTAATCGCCCCCAACTTTCCTGCGCTCGAGAGCCTGGCGCGCGGAAGGGAATCGCCTTCTCCTCGCGCGCCGACCTGGTGAAAAATCCGATGGTGCAAGCGGAATACCAGGCCCTCGTCCACAGCGTGAACGAGGGCCTGGCGAACTTCGAGACCATCAAGCGCTTTCACCTGGTCGCGGATGAGTGGTCGATCGATTCCGGCGAGCTGACACCGAGCATGAAACTCAAGCGCCGCGTCGTTATCCAGCGCTATGCGGAGGAAATCGCCGCCTTCTACCATGACGAATCTACCGCCCATCGATAATAAACAGCATCTAATTGGGCGTAGGACCCGTCTCTCAACCTGGAATTCGAGGTGTCCTCGTGAAGAAGCATCCGGTGTTAAGCATCGTCGCGGCCGTCGCCGTCCTCCTGCTGCTGGCGGTCATTATTGTGCCGCTGTTCATCAACGCCAATACCTTCCGTCCCACGCTGGAGACGCAGCTCTCCGCCGCCCTCGGCCGCAAGGTAACCCTGGGGAATTTGAGCTTCTCGCTCTTCTCCGGCAGCCTGGTCGCCGACAACATCTCCATTGCCGACGATCCTGCCTTCAGCGCCAAGCCCTTCCTTCAGGCCCAGTCGCTGCGCATCGGGGTTGAGGTCGGGCCGTTGGTCTTTCATCGCCAGCTGCTGGTAACCAGCTTTGTGGCCGATTCGCCTTCTATCAACCTGGTCCACAATGCTCAGGGCGTATGGAATTTCTCCGCCATCGGCAGCACGGCCGGCAGCCGCACGCAGAATACCCAGAAGGAGAGCGCGCTGCCAAACTTTACCGTCGGCCAGATGAAGGATCGTGAACGGCACCGCCACTGTTTCCGACGTGCCTCCTACCGGAACGCCGTTTACTTACAGCAAACTGAACCTGTCGGTGGACCAATTCTCCTTCGCCAAGTCTTTCCCCTTTACGCTCTCCGCCACGCTTCCCGGGGGCGGCGAACTCGACATGAAGGGCACTGCCGGGCCCGTTAACCCCAAGGACGCTTCGGAAACGCCACTGAGCGCCACACTTAGGCCTTGAAGCACTTCGATCCGGTCGCTGCCGGCGTGGTTCAGGCGAACCAGGGCATTTCCATGCTGGCCGACATTACCGCGCAGATCAGCTCCAATGGGCAGAGCCTCATCAGCAACGGAACGGTGCATGCAGCCCAGCTGAAACTGGTGGCCAACGGCTCTCCCACGCCCAACCCGGTCGATATTACCTACACCATCAATCACAATCTGCAAGCCAGGACCGGCCAGATTAACGATCTGGGCATCAAGACCGGCGGCGTGGTCGTGCACGTGAACGGGACCTATTCGATGGTAGGTCCGCAGACGACCGTAGCGCTCCGCCTGGCTGCGCCTAACTTGCCCATCAACCAGGTTGAGGCATTGTTGCCCGCGGCCGGCGTCCGGCTTCCCAGCGGTTCCAGCCTGCAGGGCGGAACCCTCACGGCGAACCTCACCATCACTGGACCAGCCAACGCTCCGACCATCAGCGGGCCGGTGCAGGTGGACAATACGCGGCTGGCAGGATTTCGATCTTTCCTCGAAGATTGGCGGGCTGAAGCCGGTCTCCGGAACCCAGGGTGGCACGCAGATTCAAACCGTGAGGGCCAATGTGACGTCATCGCCCCAGGGGACGCGCATCGACAATCTCTACACCTCGGTTCCGGTGATAGGCACGGCTACGGGTGCTGGCACGGTTTCCCCGAGCGGCGGGATTAACTTCCAGGTTGTGGCCAAAGTGAACCCCAACTCCGGCGTGCTGGCTGGTTTGACTGCCGGGGGAGGCACCCTCGCCCAGGTAGTCAGCACCGCGGCAGCCAATGGCATCCCGGTTCACATTAGCGGAACCACGACGAACCCTGTCATTCAAGCCGATCTCAACCAGCTGCTGCAAAAGAATGCCGGCAACATTATCAAGCAGCAGCTGATGGGGAACGGCGGCAACAAGCAAAACCCAAGCGATGTACTGAAAGGGTTCTTGCATCACTAAACATTATCGTGGCTAAGACGCGGCCAAAGCAGAGGTTAGCTCGCCGTGAATTTGCATAATGCCTGCACCGCAGTATGATGCACAAGGCACTATTTGTACTGCACGTTTTAGGAGATGAACATGCGAGTTGGAATGCTGACTGGTGGCGGAGACTGCCCCGGACTGAACGCCGTGATCCGCGCCGCTGTGCGCAAAGGCATTTTCCACCACAACGATGAGTTTGTGGGCTTTATCGAAGGCTGGCGGGGCGTTGTAGAGAACAAAACCGTGCCCCTCACCATCGCCACTGTATCCGGGATCTTGCAACTGGGAGGCACCATTCTGCGCACCTCGCGCACCAACCCGCGCAAGATGGAAGGCGGTATCGACAAGTGCCTGGCCAGTATCAAGGCCAACCAGCTCGACGCGCTCATCACCATCGGTGGTGACGACACCCAGGGTGTAGCCAATGCCCTGGTGCAAAAGGGTATCAAAGTGGTGGGTGTTCCCAAGACCATCGATAACGACTTGAGCGGAACCGACGCCTGCTTCGGCTTCGACACTGCCGTCTCCATCGCCACCGAGGCGGTCGACCGGCTGCATTCCACCGCGGAAGCCCACAACCGGGTAATCGTTTGCGAGGTCATGGGACGCGACGCCGGTTGGATTGCCATCACCTCCGGTATCGCCGGGGGCGCCGACGTGATCTTCGTGCCGGAAAAGCCCATCGATATCGATGAGGCAGTCAAGATCCTCAAGGATCGGCATGATCGGGGCAAGTTCTTCTCCATCGTCGTCGTCGCCGAGGGCGCCAAGCTGCCCGGCACCGACAAGCAGGCTACCCAGGGAGCCAAGGTGGATGCCTTCGGTCACGCCCGGCTTAGCGGGATCGGCCAGACCGTCGCCGAATTGATCGAGGAGAAAACCGGGTATGAAACTCGCTCCGTCAATCTGGGTCACACGCAGCGCGGAGGTACGCCTACCGCTTATGACCGTATGCTCGCCACGCGTTATGGATCCGCGGCCATCGACCTGGTGCATGAAGGACAGTTTGGCCGGTTGGTAGTGCTTCGCGGCACGGAGATTACCCATATCCCGTTGGCGGACGCGATCGCAAAAACCCGCACCATAGGTGACGATCTGATTTCGCTTGCTGCTGGTTTGCAACCGGAATTGTAATTTATCAAGGTTCGCGGGCGGCTCTTGTTGCAGCCGCCTACTCTCGATGAATGAGTGAGATAAGAGCGATACGCGATGTGGAGGATGAACGATCCTGCAATGGGGACCAGATCGGATACGATGTCCTTGGTAACCGTGTGCGTTCCCGAAGTAACGCTTCGCGCGCCGCGAAATTCTGCTACGCTCTAGCGGAACTAAGCAAAACCGCTAAAACCCGGAAGCACGCGATAATTTCTTGTGTTACAGGGTGAAAACGCGGTATAAGCACAACGGCGGGTATGTACTCTCGCCCGGTCCCGCAGTTCCCAGAGGAGAGCACTTCGATGAGAACCCCACCGGCGAGAGATGAAGTTCGCGAAGTAATGGACATCCGTATTGCTTCTGACTATCTCGGCATCAGTCCTGACACTCTGTACAAATATGCCTCGGACGGCTTCGTCCCCGCGTTCAAGCTTGGCAACCGCTGGCGTTTTAAGCGCTCGCGCCTGGATGAATGGATGGACCAGCAGTCGTCGCAAGGCGCCCAACCACGCAAGGCGGAGCCGCAGCCGGACGTGGCGCAGCCCAGGAAGCCGCAATCGGTGGTTCCCCGCCAGAAAAGAGCCGTGGCCGCGGCTCGCTAGCTGTTTTGAGTCTAAATGTTTAGCGGAGATGGTCGCGGAGAATGACCAGCAAGACTCCGGCGGCGATGAAAAGCAGCAGCGTCAGCGTGCTGTAGGCCACTTTCAGGCGAAGTCTTTCCTGTTCGGAGGGACGTCCATAGGCCAACCTGAGCTTTTCCCGGCGAAACGACATTGCCGTCTGCTGGGTACCCAGCACCAGCATGACCAGTGCGGCCAGAAAGCTCACAGGGAGGTGCTCGTCGGCTGGAATTGTTGTACGCCCGGTAGAAGAACTGACCGGTCAGTATCGACAGCCCCAGCACAGTGGAGAGTTCGAAGATGAGAGCGAGCTTCAAAAAGCGGAGCAACGGACGCCTCCCAGGCCTGATTGCAGACTTAAGTTTAGTAAGCTTGGCCGGGGTGGGGCAAGTTGGATTGCAAAAAAAGGTGACCATCGGGAACCTGGCCGCCGGCAACGGCTTGAATGGTTGAAATAAGAGACAATGCAGTCATGACGGCTGCGCCAACGACCGAGCAGATGGTCAAGGGAGGACTGCGCTCCTCCCTGTTGGCGATCTTCATCAACCTCACTTTGGCGCTGGTGAAATGCCTGACAGGGGTCATCGGGCACTCCTTTGCCTTGTTGGCCGATGGCATCGAATCCTTCCTCGACGTTATCAGCTCGTCGGTCGTCTATTGGGGGCTGCGGCTGGCTATCAAGCCGCCGGATAAGGATCATCCCTACGGGCATGGCAAGGCGGACCCGATCGCCGCCGCGGTGGTGGGTGTAGCCATGATCCTGGCCGCTCTCGGCATCGCAGCGGAAAGCATCAACCTGATTCGTACCCCGCATAAACTACCCCACGCTTATACCCTCTGGGTGCTGATCTGCGTGGTCCCGGTGAAAGCCCTGCTCTCCCGGTACGTATCCGGAGTAAGCGAGAAGATCGAGAGCTCAGCCCTCAGAGGGGATGCCTGGCATCACCTGAGCGACGCCATCACCTCCGGCTTTGCCTTTGTGGGCATATCCGCTGCCCTGCTGACGGGCCAGCCCACGGCCGACGATTGGGCGGCCCTGTGCGCCTCTCCGGTCATCCTTTTCGGTGGCTGGCAGCAGCTTCGCCGCCCCATTGCCGAGCTCCTGGATACGGCGCCCGCGCCGGAGTTTGAAGAGCGGGTCCGCAAGGTAGCCGAGGGTGTGCCCGATGTATTTGGGGTAGAGAAGTGCTTTGTTCGCAAAGTGGGTTTTCGCTATTACGTCGATCTGCACGTGGTGGTGCGGGGTGATTTGACGGTCCGGGAAGGGCACCAGATCGCCCATGCTGTGGCAGACCAGGTGAGGCTGCAGGTGGAAAAAATCGCCGAGGTCCTGGTACACATTGAGCCGGAGGAAGAGCTGCTGCGAAGCCACCCAGCGGAGCTGATGGCGGAAGAAGTAAGGGAGGCTCCTCCTTCCACACGCGGACTCTGATCTATCGGGTGTTGGGGTAGGGTGGAAATTCGCGCTCCAGCTTGCGCGTGGCCCGGTATTTCAGGCCGACCCAGCCGGCGTATCCCAGCTGAACGAGAATGGTAATGACGTAGGCGAGCACCAGGTGACGATGTTCCATAATTTCCTTCTGCCTAGAACGTAACTTCCAGGCTGGCTTCCAGGGCATGCAGCGCCGCATGCTGTTCGGCGATTTGCCGCCGCCGCTCCACGCTGTAACGCCAGCCGGCCAGCAGGATTCCCCAGGCAAGCCACGCGGCCAGGTTCCACAGCACGGCGGTCCACATTGCCGGATCGAGGCTGCCGTCGCCGCTGATCACCGGCGAGGGATGCTGCGTACGCCACCAGGTGGTGGAGTAGTAGACAATGGGGACATCTACGTAGCCAAAGATGGCGAGCACGGCGGCCAGGGTCCGCATCTGCGGGCCGTCGGCAAATTTGCGCAGGAGCAGGTAGCTGGCGTAGATGAGCCAGAGCACCAGGGTAGTGGTCAGGCGCGCGTCCCAGGTCCACCAGATGCCCCAGACGGGCCTGGCCCAGAGCGGGCCCTGGATCAGAACCACGGTGCAGAAGACAATTCCCATCTCCGCCCCGGCCAGCGCGGCGGCATCGGCGCTGAGAGCTCGCTGCGGATGGTTACGGCGCGAGGCCAGATACACGATGGAAGCGACAAAACTGACAAAGAAGAAGAGGAACGCCATCATTGCCGAGGGGAAGTGGTAATAGAAGATACGCTGGATATCGCCCATGGTAGCTTCGGTGGGTGCGACATACATGCCCTGGTAAAAGGCGTAGCCAAGCAGGCCGAGGGTGAATGCAAGCCAGACCCAGCGGAAGATCTTCATCACACAGCTCCTCACAACTCAACCAGTTTAGATCATTAAAGGGAGATCGGTCATGGTCTGGCTATTGCTGGGGTTAGGTTTCTTCCTGATGGTATCGGGAATACTGGGGCAGGTTTATAGTCTCAAGACCAAGCGAGGCGTTCTGCACCCTAGAACCCGTTATTGGCGTCTCCTCGCCCGTTCAGCGCTCGTTCTCGCGGGTTTGCTGCTGGTCCTGCTGGCGGCCAGCCGGATTCCTGGGATCGGCCACCACTAGATCACTCAGGCTTGCCTGCAATTCGGCCGAGGGGAACTGCGTGCGGTCTTCTCGGGACAACAATATCCGCGTTTCTTGGTTTCCCTGCCACTGACCAACGGGCGCCCCAAAGCAGTCGCTGGTCGGGTGAACCGTAGGTCCATCCGGTGTAAGTCGGTGACCTCGATAAACATCCTTAGACGCACTAACCGGCTTCTAGTTAGTTGAGAGATAACTTAATTAATGCAAAATAAAACAAGCCAATCTGTAACAACAGTAAGACATTTATCAGACAATTCCATGACAAACAGCACCGGTCCGGCAGCCTATGGTCAACCTCGGGTTGCTCTTAGAGAGAGACCCATATTCACAAATAGGACAGGTTGCGATAACTATGGAAAATCCAGTGAACAACATCAAGCGTTCAGTGAACCGCCGTTCCTTTATGAAGAGCGGTCTACTGGCGAGTGGTGCAGCGACGATGGGCGCAGGTCTGTTGGCGAATGGAACTCTGGCCCGGGCACAAGAGCAAGGCCGTCTCAATGACGGTGACGCCGCGATTCTCCGTTTTGTGGCAGCGGCAGAACTAATCGAGTCGGACCTTTGGGTACAGTACGCGGAGCTGGGCGGGATCGGCGATAACAAGCCCATCGAGGTGGACCCGAACCAGCCAATGAACAACTACCAGATAGCCTTGTCGAACCTCGATGGTGACGGCCCTCAATACATAACCAGCAACACCCTGGATGAACAGAGCCACGCAGCGTTTCTCAACGCCTATCTCGAATCGCGAGGAGCAGAGCCGGTTAACTTCGATGAGTTCCAGACGTTGGAGGGCAGCACGGCCAAGGGTTCATCGGGCATGAAGCGCCTTACCAACCTCATGCATCTCAACGTCGACACTAGCTGGTTCACGCGGTACCGCAGTACAAAAAATCCAGACGCAGGAGCTACCTTCCCCCAGGCAATCACCCTTAAGGATGTAACCGCGATTCCCAGGGACAACAACGATTTCGAAGGCGCTTCCAATCCCAATTTTCCCGGTAACGATCATATCCAAGCCATCGCCAATGTAGCGGCTTTTCACTTTGGAAGTATCGAGCAGGGCGGTACCAGTCTTTATGCAGCCTTGAGCCAGAAGGTAACGGATCCTGAAGTGCTCAAGATCACTCTTGGCATCGGGGGCGACGAGATCGCGCACTTTCTGGAATGGGTCGATTTTGCGGGCAACGGAGTGCAGGCCCCGGTAGCGCCATTCACCGACAAGATATCCGGGCTGAAGTTTCCCAATTTCTTTGACCCGCTCAACCCAAAAATTCAACCCAGTCTGATTTTCCCCGTACCTTGCGAATTCATCAGCTCGAAACTGCCGCATGTCGCAATCATTCGTCCGCTGACGGATGAGTTTGCGGGTGCCAGGGCTGCGATCGCAGGGTTCATTGCCTCCGGGCTGTTTCACGGCCAAAGCCAGAAGTTCCTCAAGCTGCTGCAAGAGATGGCTGAGGAAGCCGATGCCGCGGTCCGTTAACCTTTGAAACTGTAGTTCTCGTTTCCATCGACAATCGGGCGCCTTGCTTATGATGTAAGGCGCCCGCCTGCCAACTAATCGAAGCTCCGCATCCAGATATCGCGCACCGATATCTTGCACGGTTGGCTTTCTATCTCGAAGCCGATAAGCCCCGGTTGGTTATTGACTGAGTCTTTGTTGTCATCAATGAAGATCGCCATCAGCTGGCCGTTCATGATGTGCATCATCACGCCGCCGCGGGCGATCACCTCGTAGTCGTTCCACTCATTCACATTGACATAACCGCCAAGCGCCCGGATGTCGCCGATATTGGCAACCAGACGATTGGTCTGGCCGGGCAGCGCTTCGGTTACCTGGCCGCGATAGGCGAGGATGCCCTGCATGGTGTTTTCCGAGTACCACTGGCCGGTAAACACCGCGGTGTGCGCAGTGACCGGGAACCAGAAGTCCGCCTGCGGACCGGTCATCATAAATTTGAGGTCATAGGGCGGCAGACCCTCTGGCTGCTGCCGAGTCCACGGTAAGCCGGTGAGGCTGCGGTACTGAATGCCTCCGCCACCGCCTTTTTCGATTTTCATCTGCAGCTTCAGGTCGAAGTCGCGAGTTTTGTCGCCCCGATAGACGATGTAGTTGTTGCCCTTCGGTTTGCCCTCCAGGGTCTCGCCCACCATAACGCCGTCTTCCACGCGCCAGATGGTGGGGTCGGCGTCCCATCCGTCGAAGCTCTTGCCATCGAAGATCTGCTTAAAGCCGGTGTGCTCGTCGATGTCATAAGGTGCCGGGTCGTGAAACTTTGGCATACCAGGGAGCTTGTCGCCCGGCTGGGGTGGGCGCACCGGGGGAGACTCGAGCGCCGGGGGCACCGTCTGAGCGGTGAGCCCAGCCGGGAACACAAGAAGCAGCGAGGCTGCCCAAAGAAGTGAGTGACAAACAGCACGCGCGGAAGGGCGATTGGATGCGGGCATGAAGCTATGTGCCTCCGATTGAGACCACTTGCGAACAATAGGAGTTTAGCGGTATCGAGCCTTCCGTGACAGCTTTTCTCAAAGGCTCCGAGTTCGACCGGCCGCTGCTAAATTGAAGCTTGAAAAAATCAGTGCGAAAACAGGAACCTTCGCCAGAACTTTATTCTTGAGCCAGGGTTCTTTGAGCCATAAGTTGTTTTTCCAGGGTTCTTCTAGAGTGCACTGGAGCGGGCCGAATCCCCTTGTTACACAAGGGTCCTAGTGAATCGCCCTCTGCTGTTTCCCGATATCTTCTGAGTCGTTAATCGCGAGGGCACAAGGGTTGGACTGAGCCTTTTCGGTGTTCACTCGACGTGTGTCCGTCAGGGTCATTCCCGCCTGTCAATAATGCGATCGAACCAGGCAAAGGAGATGGCAGCCGTGAAAAAGTTCACTTGCGTTAAGACTGTCGTCGCAAGCCTGCTGCTTGCAAGCGCTGCTGTTGTGTGGGCACTCCCCCCGACCTATCACTACGGCACATCCACCAACGCCCTCGCCAACGGTCCCATCGCCATCACAACAACAGTGCCAACACTCAAAGACCCACGAGCGGCCTTTGTGGTGGCCGCGGAAGCCAATGCAAGCAACGATCTGGAGGTGATTGCGTGGCAGGACACGACCACTAAGCTGGTCAAGACAAGCACGCATGGGGTTGTACAGGGCCCCGGTCTGTTCAGTGTCGGCATCACAGGCCTGGACTCAAGTCGCGTGGTCACCGCGGACATCGACTATTCGGGAACCCTCTCTATCAACACATGGACGGTTGGAACGGCCGGGGTGGTCAAGCAAGGTAGTTTTAGCAGCGCCGCAGACGCTGCGTATCACAATGTGGCGATCGCCACGGTAAGTGCCACGGAAGTAGTCACCGCGTATCAACTGCTGGGCGGTAACCTCGCGGTCGAGGCCTGGACGATCAGCGCCGCTGGTGTTCCTGCGGCCGAAGCTCTCATCGGGTCCCTCACGCGGCTGGTCGATGAACGGCTCCGCGCAGTTCCGCAAACTCAACGATTTCGTCGGTGCGCGACCGAATCTCCGCATCTGATAGACCGTGATAGGTGAGGGTTGCGCGGATGTTCTGGAGGCCGGTGAACTCCGGGAAAAAGCCCGTGCCCAGTTGCATGAGGCGCATGCACACGCCCCTGGACCAAACACTCACCTTCGGTCGGTGTGACCGTCCCGGAAATAATGCGGAGCAAAGTACTTTTGCCGGCACCGTTCCGGCCCACGATTCCAATGCGTTCCCCGCGATTCACGCGGAAGTCTACCTCCCGAAGCGCCGAGAAGGGGCGGTAGTAATCCTTCCGCCAGAAGAGGAATCGGTTAACGCCCAGAGCGTCCAGCACCTTATCGACCGGGTGCCGATAGAGCCGATACATCTTGCTCACGTGACAGAGATGAATTACGGCATCAGGCATGGTCAGCCAACACCTTCTTGATTTGCGTGAAAACCCAGAAACCGCCAAAGAAACTACAGGACGCCATCACCGCTAGCATACCGGCCGACAGAGGAGGAAGACAACCTTTGAGCAACACAGATTGGTAGGAGACGATCAAGTGGTAAAGCGGGTTGAGGTAAAGGAACGGTCGAAGGGATCCCGGAACCATGTTTGTCGTATAGGTGATTGGACTTACCATGAGCAAGATCATCATCATCACGGCAATCATTTGTTGGATGTCGGCAGATATACGGCAAAGGTCGAGAGAGCCCAGACGAACCCCAAGGTCAGTTGCAACTGGAACAACCAAATGACAGGCCAGAGCAGTACCCACCCGCTCAACTTACCGGTCAGAGTGAGAGCAGTGAGGATCAAGCCGGTTCCCACGAACTGGCTCGCCTGGCTGACAAGTACGGCCTTCACAGGCAAGAGTTCGGGAGGAAAAAGCGTATTGCGAATCAGGTGGGCGTTACCGGTCAGACATCCTGCGCCGGTGCTCACTGCCTCCGCCAAGCTGAGGAAAGGCACCAATCCGCAACAAATCATGAGCACGTAATCGACCGCACTCATGTCGGTCGGCTGAAGCCGATAAATGCATAAATACACGATGGCGTAGCAACTCAGGAATAACAAAGGAGATAGTACCAACCATACCAATCCGAGGGCGGATCCGGCATAGCGGGTTCGCAAGTCGGTCAGTGTGGTTTGTCGAAGGAGCCACCGATAACGCCAGAGAATCAAGATCGGGCCGGAAAAAAACCGCATGGTACAGCCTGCCGCTGAACAAGAGGAGGCGAACTGCGGCGCGTTTACATACCAGGCGAACCACGCTTTATCAAGCCCAAGTGGGCGAAGGGGCCTGGATCATGGTGTTGACCAAGATGGGGGCGGACCTCCAGGTCTGCCCGGCATGAAAACCCCGGCACCAGCAGGGCAGAACTGGAGGTCCGCCCCCACCTTGGTCAACACCATGATCCAGACCGGCACAACTCACCTGACGGCAGGGCTTAAGGGGGCGTCCTTGCACCCAACTCAGGCGGCAGCCCTGTTGGAGAGCGGAGCCAGAGCCCGGTAGTGATACTCCCGGTCGTGGAATTGTTGTTGCCAGATTTCCAGCGACAGTAAGCCCCAGAGTTTGCGTCCGAACTGCGGCTCCGCATTCCAGCTTTTCCAGCACGATCTTATTCTCGATCAGTCCCCGATGCAACGCCTTTTTGCAGCCCAGCGTATCCCGCACAAACTCCCGGGCTCGCCCCTTGAGCCACTCCACCAACGGCACCGGGAAGCCCATCTTATCCTTCCGGTTGACCACCGCCGCCGGTAGGAATCGCTCCATTGCCTGACGCAAGACGTGCTTCATCGAGCCGTCCTTGAACTTGATGTTGGATGGCATTGTGGCCGCGAATTCCACCAGAGGATGATCCAGGAACGGCACACGCGACTCCAGACCGTGGGCCATGCTCACCCGGTCCTCCACCTGGAGCAACGCCGGTAGCAGAGTCTTGAAGTCGAAGTGCGTCATGGAGTCGAAGTAAGATTCCTTCTTGACGTTGTCGGCACGGAAGATCTTTTGGAAAGTCGTCGAAGACGTCGATGCCATCGAGCACCTCCCAGTTGATCTCATCGCCCAGCGATGGGGCGCGGTTGACCAGCCGGAAATAACGCCGGTCCAGATCCTCGAACAGCCCCTCACGCCAGAACTCCTGGAGCAACGGCTTGTACTCGCGCAGCGTCACCAGGTTGGGAATGATCGACTCGTAGGTGACGATGAAGTTACCATTATGTGTGGTGCCGTCAATGGCCGACTTGATGCACTGCTCGAAGTAGGCGATCAGGTAGCGGACATAGCCGCCAAAGATCTCATCGCCCCCCTGTCCTCCCAGCACGACCTTGCGCCGAGTGCTGGCCAGGCGGGAAACCATGTACTGCGGGAACGAGCCCGGCCCGGCCACTGGGTAATCCAGGTGGTAGATGATTCGCGGCAGGTTGTCGATGAAGTCGTTGGGTCCGATGTCGATCTCGTGCAGCGGGAAACCGTGCGACTCTGCGACGGCACGAGCGTAGGGGCTCTCATCGTAACGCCTATCGAAGGAGAACTTGCCGGTGAAGCCCTCGAAGTCCTCACCGCTGTCGCGGGTGGCCAGGCAGGCGATGATACTGGAGTCCAGGCCGCCACTAATGTAGGCTCCAATGGGCACGTCGCTCCGCTTGTGCATGTCCACCGAGTCGATCAGCAGTCGGGTCAATTCTTCCTGGAAGTATTTCTCGGTGTGGTCGAAATCGAGGTTGTAGTAGACTTGCCAGTATCGGCTCACGTCAACCCGACCGTGCCCAGCGGTCAGCAGATGGGCAGCCGGCAAGCTCCCGCACGTTGCGGAATAGAGTCTTGCCGTCGAGGCAGAACTGGAAGGTCAGATATTCCTTGAAGCCTTCCAGATCGGTCTCGATTCGCTCCAGGAATGGCATTAGTGCCTTGGCCTCGGAAGCCAAGTAGAGCCGGCCGTTGATCGTCGTGTAATAAAACGGCTTGATGCCGAAGCGATCGCGGGCACAGAAAAGCGTCTGTCTGCTCTCGTCCCATAGAGCGAAGGCAAACATGCCGCGCAGTTTCTGCGACGCAATCGCGCCCCCCAGCGACGGTAAGCCCGGAGGATGACCTCGGTGTCGGAAGTGGTGCGGAACAGATCTTCGCCCAGTTCCTGGCGCAGCTCGATGTAGTTGTAGATCTCGCCGTTGAAGACGAGCCAGTTACCCTGGCTATCCGTCATCGGCTGCTGGCCGGCACCCAAGTCGATGATGCTTAACCGGCGATGGGCCAAACCAACATGACCTCGACTGTGCTGCCAGAGCCCAGCACCGTCCGGCCCACGATGCTTCTGCAGGTCGTTCATGACGCGCAGCGCAGTTTCCAGGCCGGCAACGGGACTGTGTTTCAGGTCCATGACTGCGGCAATTCCACACATGGCTTTTCCCTTGGGGGTGAGGGGTTGCTCTCAGAGCTTGAGAAACGCACCCCTCCCCCCAACCCCCTCCCCGAAACGGGGAGGGGGTGTAAGACCAAAATCCTCGCCTTTGCTCCCCCTCCCCGTTTCGGGGAGGGGGTTGGGGGGAGGGGTGTTTCTCAGACTCTCAGCCCGCTCGTCTTTGCAGCAGGATCGTTTCGTGTTTCTCTGTTTCCTGGTCCTGGGCGACAAGAGCCCAGCGCAGGAGGTCGCGAACTTGTTCCGGTTGACTTCGGGCCAACTCGGCCAGCGCCTGGAAGCGGTAGACTCCGTGCCTTCCCAGCGCGAACGGCGCGGTGAACTTCCCCTGGAGCGGGTAGCGGATACTAGAGCCGATGGCCGAGTGATCCCACACGACCTCGCCGAGCAAACCAGAGTCCAGAGCCCGCTCCAGGGCCAACCGGTCGCAAGTCTCCTTGCCAACCAGGCTTGTGGGCAAACTGATGAGAAGAAGCGATGTACCTGTCGGCCCGGTATGAACCCGAGGAACCACCTCAAAGCCCAGCGGCTGGGAACCTGCCAGCCGGGCCTGCCGCACGATGATGAGCCTGGCCAGTTCAGGAGCCAGCCCGATCCCTTGCCTCAGGCTGCGACGCAAGAGTGGGACGGTCAGCAAGGTGGGCAGGAAGCGGGCCGTCTTCACTAGCCCCAGGTAGGCTGCCTCAAGCAGGCGCAGCGGTCCCGTCCAAACTAGGCGAAGCAGCACGTTCCACGCAACCCTGGCCAACCGCGGAAGAGAACGTCGGGGGTCGAACAGGGCGGAGCGGGCAATCCACAGCGACTCGACCGCCCGGGACGGGCGTGTCCTCGGTCCAGGGCTTGACTCCAAATCGCCCGACTCAATCAGACGAGCCACATCCTTCTCGTCGGCCGGGGCCTGCCGTTGTTTCTGCTCCACCCGAGGTTCCAGCACTTGATCCACCCAGCGGATGAACTGCTGGTAGGTGTACAGTCCCGAGCCGATCACGTGGTCGTAAGCCCGGTCGATCATGGCTTGTAAGGAACGCTGATCCTGAGCCCGTGCCAGCACCTCATCCACATTGCGGAAATCCTTCCGAAGCGGGATGTAATGCTCGTCAGGCCGAACCACTCCGGAGTAGTGGCCCTCGAATAAGATCAGTCCGGTCCGCAGGGCGACGGCCTCGAAGACGCGCGGCGACACCTGGTTCATCATCCCGTCCACTTCCTTGCCCTGGAGGAAGCGAGCGTAGACGTCCTCGAAGGTCAGATCAGGTCGGCTAAGCAGAGCCTCCTGAACCCGAGCCCGGAGCCTGCCATCGTGATCGAACACGTTGGCGCCGCTCTCGGTGCCGAGCATGGTTCGGCAACTCTGGATGAACTCGTTCCAGTCAGCGCCGTAGATCCGTTTCTGCTCGGCCCACTCGATGTCATGAGAGAGGTTGCGTGCCTGGCAGATGGCACGCATGCGCCGCGCGATGAGCACCTTTTCATGGGCGAGTCGGCCATAGTGGTACGACAGAGGCCGGCCACGGTAGCCGATCAGGAACGGCCGCTGTTCCAGGGGCCGAACCGGTTGCGTTGAGTCGAAATTCAGCGGCACGTAGCCGGTCAAGTTTTGAAAGAACTCCACACGTTGGGGAACGCGCGAGTAGACGCTCCGAACGTGAGACGGCGGCACGCAGGTGAAGACAACATCAATGCCCAGTTGGGTGATCCGCTCCGAGGTCAGCCAGGTGTGCTCGTACTCGTCCTGGATGAACAGAGCCTTCAGTCCTCGGTACTCCTGCAGAGCGCGGAAAAAGGCGGAGGATAGGTGGTGCCGCATGGGCAGGCGGACGCAGTAATGAATGATGATGGCATCGAAGAGCGACAGCGGGAAGCGCAAGAGCGCCTCGAAGGCCGCGTGGGCATAGTGGATCCGGTGGCGAGAAAAGAGACGAAAGGAATCCATGTGGTCCCGGATGGTGTTGACCGGAACGCTGACGCCATCGTAGAGGATCAGAATGTTCAACGGTCGGGCCGGCCCAGACTCTCTGGACATGGGCAGCGAACCTCCTTGTCTCTGCGCCTTCGGACACGCCTACGCGGTCGGCGAATGATACGGTGTTGCGGCAAGGAGAACAAGTCCGGTTCCCGCTTGTCGGAGTGGAGGGGGGGCATAACCGGAAGAGGCCGGCATCGTAGCTTCTCCCCTCTCGCCCGCTGGGGAGAGGGGTTGGGGGTGAGGGGCTTTTCTTTCTCCCCTCTCGCCCGCTGGGGAGAGGGGTCGGGGGTGAGGGGCTGGGCCAGAACTCCAGGCGAAGACATCGGTTGCTGCCAGAAGACCCCTCACCCCCAACCCCTCTCCCCAGCGGGCGAGAGGGGAGGAGAAGACCCCTCACCCCCAACCCCTCTCCCCAGCGGGCGAGAGGGGAGGAAAAAGCCCCTCACCCCCAACCCCTCTCCCCAGCGGGCGAGAGGGGAGAACAATTCATGCCGCTCGCCTTAATCCATCGCAATCTTCTTCGGTAATCCCGGGGCAGCGGTGTCTTTGTGGACGATGCGGATAGCGAACAGATCCTGCCCTGAGAAGGCGAACAGGCGTGCCTGTGTCTCATCGAGGTCGTGGACCGGGTCGGCCCAGTAAGCGTGAACCGGGCCGCTCAGCTTGGCAAGCTCTCGTTTCAGGTCCGTCGGCAAGCGCAAGGCTCGATTCTGGGCTCGGGCATCGGCCAAGTCGTCGGACAGCAGGTACGCCGTGCTCGGCCCGCGGGGCACGTCGAACAGGACGACACCCTGACCTTTGGCCGTGAAGTAGAACAACAGCGTCGGTGTGGTCACCACGTCGTCCAGACCGCTGCCCGTGCGGGCCTGGGCGCAGGTGTCCAGCAGCGACTTGACATCAGTGGGTCGGCCGGCCAACCGGGTCTGGATCAGCTCGGTCGTAGGCTGGCCGGAGGTAACGCAGTGTGTCGTCCACCGAATTCTCCTGAATCAGCCGGCACAGCTTGGCCAGCAACACGGTGGAGCGATCCGGGCCTGTCCGTCCGTCCGCCGGGCCGGCCTTCTCAGTCCGGACCAACTGCTGGGCAACTACCACTCGGGCCGCCCAGAGCATCAACTCCAGGTCGTCTCGCTTCAGCCGTTCTCGGAAATCGCGCCTGTCCATGTTGCGATCCAAATCCCGCACCAGTTCCGCCTTCGGGTCGGTCTTGCCAGTCGAGGCTGGCACGGTGCCGGCTTCCGCCTCGCGGGCCGACTCTCGCCCGGCCTGGATCAGCGATCGGGCAATCTGCCGCAGCAGTGTCAGCGATTGCTCCTGTTCGTCGGTGATCGTCCGGTCCGCCTTGTAGCTCTTCAACTCGGTCTCGGCCAACTCCAGCATACGGCCGGCGTTCTGCTGGTCCTGGGGCGTGTTCAGCTGGCTGTAGCAGAGTGCGATCTTCAACAGCAGCCGGACCGCACCAGGTCGGCCTGGTCCACTGGAATCTGGTGGCGGTGGTTGCGAGCCTTGCCGTAAAAGCGCGCCGCCTCAAGGTAGTCAGGGTTCTCGCGAAAGAACAGACAGTCGCCCAGCCGTTCCATGCTGTTGACCAGCCGTTCGTACAGTCGTTCCAGTCCGGCGCGGAAGCAACGCAGATCGACCTCCCGGTCTCCCTCGTCCTCGTACTGCTTGATCGCTGCCCGGATCTCGATGAGCAGGTCGGAGTAGCGGCGCAAGGCGCCGGGGCGAGACTTGCTGGCCGGGCCAACCTCATCGTCGATCCGCCCCTGGAAGCGCGTGGCCATCGCCAGGCCGTGCAGGTTGTGGAAGCGGAGAATCGCCGAGTCGTGGTCTCCTTTGTCGGCCTGGCTCTTGCGGATCGCCTCGGCCTGAGCGAAATCCTCGGCCGCCTGGTCGATCTGCCAGCGGGTTATTCGGGTCCAGGCTCGGTTTTCCAGCACAAAGGCGACCAGAGTGGGGTCGGGATTCTTCTCGTTCTCGTACACGGCCATCTGTCGGGCTGACTCCAGACGCTTGAACGCGGCGTCCCAGTTGCTCGCGGTCCGCAGTGCCTCGGCCTCGCGACAGTACGCATGGACGATGAAGTGCAAGGGCCGTTCACTGATCTTGAACAGGCTGCGGGCCAGCAAGAACTTCTCGGCCGCTTCGGGGTGGCGCTGGCGCAGCAGGTACAGGCCCCAGTCGGCGTAGCACAGAGCCAGCAGCGGGTTTGCCTGCGGCGGTCGGCCGGGGCGGGGCTGACCCGGAGAGGGCAACTTGAGGTACGCCTCCACGGCCAACCGATACAGTTCGCCAACCGGCTTTTCTTTGCTCTGCTCTGCCTGCGCGCCCGGTTCCAGGTCGCGGGACTTGAGCCGTTCGATCTGATGGCCGAGGACCGCTCGCAGGTGGAGATCCTCGGGTCGATGCTCCTTCAACGCATCCAGTTCCCGGGCCAGCCCCTGGAGCAGTTCCAGTCGGCTCTTGCCCTGGGGCGGCCGACGGAGCATTTCCATTTGGCCGAGACGGTGTTTCTCGCCGATGGACTCCTGGATGTCCCTCGGGACGTCGGGGGTGGGAGAGAGACTGATCCGCTCCTTCTGTTTGCTGCGGTAGTACGCTGACGCGGCATCGTTGAGGATCTTCTTGTTCCGATACGGGTTGGCCGACCGGCTATCGACTGTCTTGAGGATCTTGTCGCGCAGGCTCGGAATCATCCACGGCATCTCCTCGAACCACCAGTCGCCCTGGCCGCCGGGCAAGGTTGCCAGCAGGGCTTCCTGAGCGAAGAAGCGCGCTGGACGCCCTCGCGCAGCTGGTAGTAGAAGAAGAAATCGCCGTCCCCGCTCTTGTCCGAGGCAAGGGGTCCCGCCACCGGCCGTTGCCGGGTGCCATACAGGTTGTTCTCGAAGTCGGAATGGACCGAGTCGAACAGTCTCTGAGCGGTAAAGGCCCGCTCGGGCTCGGAATGGCCGAGAAACCGCATCGACTCCAGCAGCACGCCGGTGTAGGGGGAGTTATGATCTCGACCGCTGGAAGCCTCTTCCTGCGACTGGCAAGAGGTCGCACCCCAGAAGCAGGGTTTACTCTGGCGGACCTCTCGGTCCGCGTACGCGCCCAGACGGATGTTGCGCACCGGCAGGTTGAATAGTTGGCCGGCATGGCAGCAGTCCAGGATCAGCAGCTTGGATCGAGCTTTGGACTGCTCCATCAGATCCTTGATTTCCTTGAGCAGGATCGTGGTGGCCCGGTCGGGGAACGGCTGGTCCGGCCTGTCGTTTTTGGAATCGACCGGCACGATTTCGCCAATGAAGTCCTCTCCGACGTTCTTCTCGGGTCGACGACAACCGTGGCCTGCGAAGTAAAACAGGATGCTGTCCTCCTCCTCGACCTTATTGCCGAGGAAGAGCGATTTGAGCTGGGACGTGATATTGCTGCCGGTGGCCTTGCGGTGGGCCTCCTTCCCGTCCTCTTCCGACCCAAGCAGCAGGACCACCTCCTTGAAGCCGAAGTAGTCGCGCAGGGTCTCGGCCACATCCCTGGCGTCTTGCTCGGCGTTGGGCAGCGGAGCGATCCCATTGCCCAACTCCTTGCCATCGCGGTTCTTGTAATCGATGCCGACGACGACGGCCCAGTATTTCCCTTGTTTTTTGGGGGGAAGAGGCAACTTCGCCTTGCCCCGCGTTTCCTCGCCGCCCGGGGACGAGTTGGATTGCGGGCCGGCTGCGCCGCGCGTCCCGAAGACCAGGATCAGCAGGGAAACCAGAGCGACAAGTCCAATGCGGCGAAGTATCATAGCGCACACCCTTGATGGCTGAGACCTTGAGAAAGGCACCCCACCCCCCAGCCCCCTCCCCGAAGCGGAGAGGGGGAGCAAGACCAAACATCTCGCTCCTGCTCCCCCTCTCCGCTTCGGGGAGGGGGCTGGGGGGTGGGGTGCCTTTCCCCCGCTGAGTTAGCGAAGTCAGCCAGGCTAAATCGGTTTTCGGAACAGACTCCAGAAGGATTAACGCACGGGAACCAACCACAAGGACATTGCATTTTCTGCCTATTGCCGAACAAAGGAAAGAATCTTTTCTTTTCTTGAGACGATCTGTCCGGTTGGCAGGTCGGTTTGCGTATCTTATATTGACAACTGCCCTGCGGGGCGGGTTGAAAAACAGTTCCGGTAATCCTATCCACCCTGAGGAGACTGTCCATGTTCCGCAAGTCGTTATTCTCCATGCTGCTGGTCGGACTGATGGTCTGGACCGCCGTGCTGGTTGCCGATGCCCCCAAAGCCGAGCCAACCAAGGCCAACTCCGCCAGCAAGCTGGCCAACGTCAACGAGTTGGCGGCTGCCTGCGACCTGATCAGCATCGGTCGGAACCGGGAAACCGACAAGCCGGTAGCGGTGTCGGCTCTGCTGACCGCCGCCACCGTCCTCAAGTCCATGCCGGAGCGCAAGGACGAGAAGATCGCACTCGACAAGGAATCCAAAAAGGTGAAGCTGGCGGAGATGCCCTCGGCCGAAGATCTCCTGGGCGAGGCCCGGAAATTGGCTGGCGGAAACAAGCTGCTGCTCGCACAGGTGAAGGCTTCCGAGGATCTGTTCACGGAAGGTCTGAAAGGTGGCCGGCAGCCTGGCCCGATCACCGGGGTGGGCGAGTTCGAGGCTCTCGGCACCGGGCTGTGGCCGCACAGTTACAAGGTGGATGGACTCCCGGCTCGGTTGTTTGTTCGCGTCCAGGGCGCTGGCGAGGTTGAGGTCAATATCATGGAGTTGCCCACCCGCGAAGTGGTCGCCACCGGCAAGGGCCCGTTCGTCAACCTGACCTGGGTCCCCAAGCAGGCCAAGCACCAGGTGATGGTCAAGAACCTCAACGACTTCGAGATCCGTGTCTACTTCGGCACCAACTGATCGCGGCTGTGAGAATGGCCGTTTGCGGCTTGGCGAAATTCGCCAAGCCGCAAGCGGCTTTCAACAGAGACAATTACTTCTTCGGCCGCTTGTCTTCCACCTTATCCACGGTGACGTCGATGCTGGCCTTCTCGGACTCGAAGATCAGGCGGTTCTTCTTGACATCCAGTTCGCTCGAATAAGCTTGCTTGCTCGATGGCTCGAGGACCACCAACTTGAGCTTGCCGTCGCCGCCGACCGAGTCTCCGACGGCCTGTTGCAGTTCCTCGACCGTAGTCGTCGGCTTACCGTTCGCCTCCAGGATGATGTCGCCAACCTGGACGGCGCTGGAATTACCCAGCGGAGCACCAAACTCGGGTTTCTCACCAAACCGGAAGCTCAACAGTTTGACCCCGGACTTGTAGGTTTTACTCATCGGTGTGGGCGGCTTGACCTTTTCCGGAGTCGGCTGGGCCGGGGGCACGTGGATGATCGTTCCCGGCGCGAAGCAGTGAGGCCCGAACACCACCCCGGGATAACAGGGACGGTAACCGGGAGTGACGATCACCGGAGGCGGACCATAGTGGCCACCCGCCCCCGGGTATGGCCCAACGATGACTTGGGCGGACGCTCCGGAGGCGAGCAACAGCAGCATCCCTGCGGACAAGAAAGAACTCCAGTGCTGACGCATGAGCAAGGATCCTCCTGGAAGCGGGCAAGAGCGGTAGGAAGAGCGATTTCACGCGAATCGCCAGGTTGGTTTTCAAGTTCCGCAAATTGCCCAGACGTGTTATTTAGCCTAGTCAGAGGAACGAATCCGTCAAGGCCACCTTTTCTTGTCCAAGCCATTTGCGGCTCCAGGAACCCCACCCCCAGCCCCCTCCCCGAAGCGGAGAGGGGGAGCAAGGCCAGTATTTCCCGCCTTGCTCCCCCTCTCCGCTTCGGGGAGGGGGTTGGGGGTGGGGTTCCGAGACAGAGGGAGATGCCACATGCTCCGCACCCGTTTCCAGTGGGCCATTCTCTTGTTCTTCCTGGTTCCTTCCGTCTTTGCTGCGGAGGAATCGAGGCTGCCGAAGAAGTACGCCTTGCTGGTCGGCTGTACCCAATACGAATACGAGAACATCCGGTCGCTTAAAGGGCCGATCAACGATGTTCGACTGTGGAAAACAACGCTGACCGACCCGGCTGGCTTGGCCTTCTCGGCCGAGAACATCGTGGAGTTAACCAGCGGGCCAGGGGCGGTGAAGCCGCCGACCTGTCGCAACATCGTCCGCGCGTTCGAGGACCTGGTCAAGAAGGTGGGGCCAGGGGATCAGGTTGTGATCCTGCTCAGCGGCCACGGAATGCAAATGCCGATCCCGAAGGATCAGGATCCGCTGGACCCGCGCAACCCCGAGCCGGACGGCCTGGACGAAATCTTCCTGGCTGCGGACGCCCGTCCCTGGAACGCGGAAACCGAGTCGCTGGTCAACGTCATCAAGGACGACCAATTCGGGCAATGGTTGAACCAGATGCGGAACAAGGGGGCCCACGTCTGGATCCTCTTCGACTGCTGCCACGCGGGCACCATGATGCGTGGCCAGGGTGAGGTGGCTCGCACTGTCTATCCTGCCGCCATGGGCATCCCGGCAACAGCCATCGCCGACGCCGTCAAGCGGGCACAGTCGGCGGTGGCCGCAGCCGAGAAAAAGAACCGCAAGCCGTTGGAGGAGTTCGCGGTCAAGGTAGCCCGATCAGCCCCGGGTCAACAGGGCCGGGTCGTCGCGTTCTACGCCGCCCAGCCCTTCGAGACAGCCCCGGAACGCCCGTACCCCGAAGGTGCCCCGCTGCGGCCGGAGTATTACCACGGCGTGCTGTCGCATACGGTTGTGTCCTGCCTGGAATCGCTGCGTGGACGGGCCAACGAAGTCAGCTACCACGAACTGATGCAGCTGGTCCTGGCGCGGTATCGGGCAGAACGGGGCACGACCGACCCGACGCCGGGTCTCGAAGGGGACGCCGACGGAGCCGTGTTGGGATTGAAGCGCTGGCCGGGCCGATCTCAGTTGCTGTTGCAGAAGAGCGAGGATTCGGTGGAGTTGACGGTCACGGCCGGCAGCCTGCACGGCCTGACGCCGGGCACGGTCCTTGCACTCCACCCGCCGGTGGGCGATGCTCGGCCTGCGGAGTTGGTTCTCGGCCACGTCGTGGTGGAAGCCGCCACTGCGGTCGCAGCCACGGTCGGGCCGGTGGCTGTGGACAACAAGCCCGCCCTTGCCGTGGCTGACATCCCCGACCTCGCCCGCTGCTCCATCGTGTCCCAGGATCTGGGCGATCTCAGACTGCGGCTGCACGTCGGAACCAACGCCCGTCTGGTCCGCGCGGTGGGCCTGCTGAGTCCAGAGGTCAAGCGGCTTGTCGAGATCGTCACCGAGGAGGAGCGGGCTCAGTGGCTGTTGCGCGAGGTGACTGCGGCCGAGGCCAAACAGCGCTTTGGGGCGGTCGGTCGGGATCCGGGCATCGTCCTCATCCCACGGCAAGAGGGGATCAAGGAGCCGCCCGACAGCGTAGAGTCGGCCAGGCGCAAACAGGCCCAGGTGGAACGGAAGAAACAAGCAAGGGTCCAATACGGTTTTTACGGACTTCAGGAGGCAGACAAGCTCGCCCGCCTGCTGGACATCGACCTGCCCAAGGTGTTTCGCGCCCGGAACTTGCTCCGGCTCGCCACGGAAGCTGGGGCAAGCAGCGGCGGCTCCGGGCTGCGACTAATCCTCAAGGTTCACAAGGACACCCGAGACACGGAGGGCACTGCGTTCACTTCTGACACGCTTCGGGTCGGCCAGGTCGTCAGTTACGAGATCGTCGCCGAGGGGGCGGAGAACCTCTGGATCACGGCCCTGTACGTCAACTCCCGCCTGGGCATCGAGCAGGAATTGAAAGCTTCGATCAAGGACGGCGGGAAGTTATTCTCCCAGAGTTGGGTGATCGAGGCCAGGCCGGACGAACTGGGTGCGGAGTCGCTTATCATCCTGGCGGTGCCGATAACAAAGCTGCACCAGGAGCCGGATTACTCCTTCCTGGTTCAGCCACCTCTCGGGGCGGTCGGCCGGGGACCAGGAGAGGTGCGAAAGGCTCTGGATACTCGGAAACTGTCGCCGTTCGAGCAGTTCCTGGCTGAGTCGGCCGTCGGCAGCCCACAGATGCGCAGTGTGCGAAAAGCTGCACCGGTCAAGCCTATTGTCCTGCTGCGTTCCTGGGTGATAGAACAGTGAAGAAGAGGCCGCGCCTTCTTCGCTGCGTCAGGGTGGATCGATATCCCAGAAGTTGACAGGGGAACCTGGCCAAGGAAGCGAGCACACGCCACAATACTCTTGCAGCGGTGAGCAGCACGCTTGCTTTTCCTGCCGATGTCGGAATGGCCTGGAGAGAACATGATCGCTCCAACGCGACCGCCTACTACATCGGAACTCCTGGCGTGTTCGGAGGTCATCCAGGCGCTGGTTGGAGCGTGGGCGGACTCCCAGGTCAACAACCCGACCAATCGACACGAGGAAGGTGGGTGGATCTACCAGGATCTTTCGACAGGAGTTATCGTGACGCGACGGGCTCCGGCCGGAACGCGGAGCCGGCTCTCCCTGGCCAATCCTCCGCTCTTGCCCAATCATGTGATCGTGGGGACGTTCCATACTCATCCGAATCCCGCTTCGGAAGGGTGGACGACCGGGCCCAGCATTCAAGATGAGCAGGCAGCAAGCTTCAGCGGCGTTCCTTGGCTGATTCGCGCGGAGGACGGCGATTACAGCGCGGGACCGGTCAGCCGCAGGGGAGGGCTCGGGGGCGGTCCCGGTTATCCGCCCTGACAACCCGCGAAAGGAGACAAATCCATGGCGACAGTGAGTCCATCAGGAGCAAGCCTGGCCGTTGCCGAGGTGCTGCGCATTGCTCAGCAGGACGCCCAGGCCGTCTACCGCGACCTGTCAGGGTTCAAGATCACACTGACGCCTTGCCCCGATGGTTGGCACGTCGATTATGATTTGACGGACCCTCTTTCCGCAGGAGGAGGCCCGCACTACGTGATCCACCCCCATACCGGGGACATTCTGGCCCGGCGGTACGAGCAGTAGGCCGGCACCGCCGTGTGGATGTGGCCGCAAGTGCGGGCGCGGAGTCGGACAAAACGCAGGCGAGTCCGCAGCAGGTCACGCAGGCTTCGTTTCTCTTTGGGGTTCGCCGGTCTCCAACAAAGCGGCTGTTTGGGGAAGAGGCACCCCCTCATCCCCAACCCTGGGCCCCAGCGGGGAGAGGGGTGAATAACAAATGCCGCTCGCCTTAGCAACAAAGTTGAGTGGTCGCTACCAGTGCTTCGCGGAGCCGATCGACCTCCTGTTCCATGACGTGGAAGCTCTCCAACGCTCCTTTCAAATTTCCGCTGGCACCGATCGTCTCCAGTTTCTGCACCGCTTCGACTGCCGGTCCAGCGCCGAGGTAACTAACGGCCCCCTTCAGTGTGTGTGTGGTCCGATGGAGTTTGCTTGCATCTCCTCGGGCGATAGCCAGCCTGGCCTCCTTGAGGAGGATAGGAGCATCAGCCAGAAAGATCGCGATGATTTCGGTCAGCAACTGCTCGTCGCCACACATGCCGTCCAGCGCGGTTTCTCTGCAAAAGGGTTGTTGCTCGGAGGACGCTGTCGCGGCGTAGGGTGCCAACACCCGGAGCAACTCAGCCGTCTGAACAGGCTTCGACACGTAGTCGTCCATCCCTGCCTCCAGGCATCGTTCCCGATCCCCTTTCATGGCGTGTGCCGTCATGGCAATCACGGGCATGTGTCGTCCGGTGCCTTTCTCCCTCTCACGCAGAATACCCGTTGCCTCGAACCCGCCCATCTCGGGCATCTGAACGTCCATCAACACCACGTCAAACGGTTGCTGTTCCAGAGCCGACAAAGCTTCCTTGCCATTGACAGCGACGCGCACCTGATGTCCTGCCTTCTCCAGCAGGCGAAGCGCGATCTTCTGGTTGATGGCGTTATCCTCTGCCAGAAGGATGTGGAGAGACCTTTCGGAAACGGTCTCAGCACTCCTTGCCGGAACTGGAGGAGCGATTTCAACCGAGATGCGCAAAGCCGACTTGATCGCTCGTAACAACTCGGCCTGGAGAATCGGCTTGGTGAGGTGGGCGGCAATACCAAGTTCTTTGCAGCGAGCCAACCCACCCTGCTGATTCCCGGACGTGAGCATCATGATCGTGGCACGGGCGAATTCCGGATTGGTCCTCATGTGCTCGGCCAAACCAAATCCATCCATTCCTGGCATCATGCAGTCGAGCAGCACCAGGGTGAAAGGTTCCCTCGTCGCAACGCCGTGCTGGAGAGCTTTCAATGCCGCCGCACCACTTTCCACCGCGACGGGCCGCATGCGCCAGTTGGTGAGGATGTCGGTAAGGATCCGCCGATTGGTAGCGTTATCATCCACGACCAGCACAGGCATTCCCAGGAGCCCGGGCGGCAGAGTGGTGCGTGTGTTCGTCTTCACTTCGGCACCCGGGCCAAAGCGAGTCGTGAAATGGAAGGTGCTCCCCTCGCCTACTTTGCTCTCCACCCAGATCCGCCCTCCCATCATTTCGACAAGCTGGGAAGAAATCGTCAGCCCCAGGCCGGTACCGCCGTACTTGCGAGTTGTCGAACTGTCTGCCTGAGAGAAAGCCTCGAAGATCAGATGCTGCTTGTCGGCAGGGATGCCAGCGCCGTGTCGCGAACGCTGAAGTGCAAGTTGACTGCCTCGTCGGTCTTCGACTCAACCTCGACACGCACCACGACCTCTCCCTGTTCGGTGAATTTCAACGCATTGCCAACCAGGTTAATCAGAATCTGCCGGGAACCGGGCGGGATCGCCAACCAGGCAGTTGGGCACATCGGAAAGTACGTGACAGACCATTTCCAGTCCCTTGCCCTGAGCCCGGGCTGCCAGAGTCTTTATTGTGTTGCCCAGGGTGTCACGCAAGTCCTGTACTTTGCGTGACTTTCTTAGAATCGCCATAAGCGGATCTTGCAACTCCGCGATGTGGGAAGGGAAAAGAGTAGCGTGGTCGGGCCAGCCAAGGGACCATCCCGGACGGTGAAACAGGGCAGTTGGAGAGTGTTGGGCTGTCCTGGCCGCCCAAGGCGCCCTCTCAAACGGCCAGGGCCAGCAACTTCTCGGCCACCTCACGGTATCTCTGCGGGTTGGGCGGCTCGGTCAGAACCGCTTCGATTTCCTGACGCAGCACCTCACGCTGCAATGCCTTGCGTTTGTCGGCATGGGAAGCCCTCCTGGGCTGGTTGTCCCACGGGCTGGCGCTTCTGTCCACTAGCTGCTCGTGTGGCTTGTGCCATGCCCACGCCTCCACCGTACTATGCAACCAGAGGTTCAGGTTGAAGCAACCTACGTTGCTGTCCACGTTACGCACCTGCTGCTGTCCCACGCCCCAGACTTCCTTGACATCCTTGTTGGTCTGCTCCAGCGCGTTGCGGTCGGCTGCTGCCTCCAGGACCTCCTGCGCGGTCGCCTCCGGCTTGGTCGCGAACAAGGGCAGCCAACCGTCGGTCTCCTTGACCAGCACCACACGGATAGCCCCTCCTGCCGGCCGCCAAGTGGCCAGGAAGCTCTTGATGGTCTTGGTCACCGACTCGCCGTACTGCACGCACTGGACCTGTTGCCAGCCCTCTTTGTGCCCGGCACGCTTGGCCAACGACAGCCGCTGCTTGCCATAAGTTGCTGCCGGACCGGGTTGGCCCTCCTTCTTGGGCAAAGGCATGGACCACAAAGCCGCATCCTTGCGCAGTCGGCCGACCACGACGAAGCCAGCCTGGCGTGCCTCTTTGAGAAAAGGCTTTTTGGAGTAGCCGCCATCGACCACGACCCAGCGTTCCTCGAAAGAGCTGGCCACCCAGGGTTTGACCCAGCGCAGTTGCTGCCCGGCCAGTTCCAATTTGGTGTGGAAAGGTCGGCTGCGGTCGGGCGGCAACTTGGGCAGGTCGAGTTGGCGAATGTACAGTTGGGCCTGCAAGGGCAAGGCCAGGGTGCCACAGTCCGGATGCTTAGCCAAGGCGGCCAGGGTGACCCAGACATGGCCGTAGAGGAACTTCTCGCCAGCGGGGCCAGGAGTTGGGTTGTGGTGCCTGCCAGCGCCCTCGACCTCGGGACCGTAACGTGCGCCGTGGGCGTATCGTCAATGGCCAGCAGCAGGCGTCTGGGACAGAGCAAGGGCTTGACGGCCAGCACCATGCCGATGGCCAGGTGGTCGAACTGTTGGCCGACAGCGCAGACGAGGGCATAGCTGGGGCGGAACTCATCCGTAATGCCAGCAGCGCGGAACCAGGAGGTGACGGTGCGGCGACCGCTGGCCAGAAGGATGCCCAGCAGCAACTCGGACAACCGTGCGCCACTGCGGCGGTCAAGCCAGTGGGCCAAGTCCAGAAATGTTCTGGCCACAAAGGCGGGCAAGTAAGACAATGACATCGCTGGCTCCTTGACAGATGGCTCTGGGTGTTAATGTCATCCTGTTCAGGGAGCCTGCCTTTGTCCACCTTTCGCGACACTTTCAGGCTGCAACCACGACCGCTCTAGGTTACTCGGTGTCTCCTGGCTGGCTGAAAGGTGTGAGGAAGTTGCGCAAAGTACAGGCAAGTCGAAATCAATCAGTTCCAGGTCGAGTTTGCCTGCCTCGATCTTGGAGAAATCGAGGATGTCGTTGATCACCTTGAGCAAGGCCAGGGCAGAGATTTTCACGGAGTCAATGTACTCACGTTGCTCCGGTGTCAGTGCGGTGTCCAGAGCCAATTCCGTCATGCCAATGACGCCATTCATGGGCGTGCGGATCTCATGGCTCATGTTGGCCAGGAACTCACTCTTGGCCTTGCTCGCTGCCTCAGCCGTTTCCTTGGCTGTGTGTAGCTGAAGCGTCAACTGTTTCAGAACCTCGGCCTGGTGGGTCAACTCAGCCGTCCGCTCCTCAACAGTTCGTTCGATTCGTGCCTGGGTCGCCTCCAACTCTGCCTGACGCTGGGCAGCCTGGCGCATATCCTTCATTCCCTGCAAACAGGAGAGGATAAGGAAGATGTCCTCGAAGACAACCCAGCCGGCGTGTTCCAGGGAACGCCAGAAGCTCTGCGTTGCGACGCCGAACACGGATTGAGGCCAGAAGATTCCCCGCGCCAGATGGTCGGCGACGACCACTGCGGAGGCCCACACTAACAGGCGCCAGTCCCGGTAGAAAGCCAGGAAGGCCAGCGAGCCGAAAACGTGGAAGTGCGTTTCGATTCGCCCACCGGTTAGATGGATCAACAGGCCGCCCATCAGCATTTGGGCAACCGCAATGGTGCTGCGCGTGAAGCACTGGCCAGGATGCGCCAGGGTTAGCCAGACCGGTAAACCGATGATGGTCCCGCCCAGAAGCAACGCTGCCCAGAAGTGCAGGTGAAGCTGGCTTTCGGATCCCGCCCACGCTCTTGGCGACAGCCAGAGGGCCACGACGATTCCGGCAACCCACTGCCCGATCAGGAGCAAAGCAAAGAGACGATCGGTCCGCCGAAAGAGTGTCTGTTGCTGCTCACGAAATAACTCCTCCGTGCGAAGGGTCGTCTGTTCCTGGCTCGTTTGAATCACTGCTGATTGCATTGACTGCATTCCTTTGAATCTCGTGTGGGGGAGTGGGACGTTCCAAACAAGGGACACCCGAAAACCGGTGTTTCTGGCGTCTGGGTTGCCGTTCCCTTGAGCAATTCGCTGAGGGATGCACCTCCGTCACTGTCGCCCTCATGACCGCGTCCGGAAGTGATGCCGCCGCTGAAGCAGAGAGCACCCTCCGCGTCGTACATCAGGACGTGTCCCGACGTTTCGACTTGGAATCGGTTGGCCTCCGCGCCGTTGACATCGGTCAGGACATTGACACCTGGCAGAGCTTCGGCATTTCTGCAGATAGCCGTTTCTTCCCACCTGGCAGACACTCCGGCCGGGACAAGGAACATAACGTGGACGGCCACGTTGTCCTGGCGGTGAGTCAGAACACGGGCTAGCTCACCGAGGGTTGCTCGCACGCAAGGGCAGCGCGGATGAGCAAACAGGATCAGCGTGGTGCCAGTGGTGTTCCGCCGAATCGAACTACCGGCAGGCCAGTGAGCGGGAGGTTGGCCGGCATTTCCCGGAGACATCAAGTGTTCCACGGCGCCTTGGTTGCGCCAACCGCGGTATCGCTGACCACGATCCGCGCTGGGGATGTGCGACAGACATTCAGCTTTCCGGGCCTTGGGCGAAGGTTTGGAGTCGAACGAAGACATTCCGGAGCCGCATGAATTCGCGGCGGTGCTGAGCGTTGAGGGTCAGGACGTCCCGCTCGCCTTTGCGGAGAGCCACGCGACCACGGCGCTCACGCAACGGACAACAATTTTCGCGCCGCGGTCGTGCATGTGCTCGCCGACGCCGCGGTTTCCGTTCTCGTCATCGTCGGGCTGGTGCTGGCTCGGGCGTTCGGCTGGCTGTTCCTCGATCCGCTTGCGGCGCTCGTCGGCGCCGCGGTGATCGCATCCTGGTCGGTTACGCTGATCAGGGACGCTGGCGCGGTTTTGCTCGACATCATACCGGACCGCGGGCTTGCCGACGCCATGCGCGCCGCGATCGAGCGCGACGGCGACGAACTCGCCGATTTCCATCTGTGGCGCCTCGGCCCCGGGCATCTCGGCGCTATTGTCAGCATCGTGACGCCGACGGCGCGCAGCGAAGCGTTTTACCGCGCCAAACTTTTGGACGTAACGGACCTTTCGCACCTGACGATCGAGGTTCGCAAAGCGGCGTGAGTTCTGGCGAACGGAGCTGATGCCATGAGTGAAATCGGCATGCCTGACATCAGCGGGCTCTACGAATCCCACCTGACCGTAGCAAATCTCGACATTTCTGTTCTGTTCTATCGCGACGTCGTCGGATTGGAGCTGGCGAAAACATTCGAGAAAAGAAAAAGCGCCTTCTTTTGGATTGACGGCAAAAAGAACGGCATGTTGGGGCTTTGGGAAACCGGTTCCGGCCCGATGTATATGCGCCTGCACCTCGCCTTGCGGATGACCTTGGACGGCGTGCTCGCATCCAACGCGGCATTAAAGAGCAAAGGCGTGGCGCCGCTGGGGTTTCATGGAACGCCTGTCGACGAGCCTGACGTCCTCGGCTGGATGCCTGCGGTTTCGCAATATTTCGCCGACCCCGATGGCCACAACATCGAGTTCATCGCCGTGCTTGACGATGCGCCCGATGAGGCTTTCGGCATCGGGCCCTACTCCAAATGGCTCGGACGATCGCAAAGATAAATTGGACTTTATCGCATCGATCGTATGCGATCGCGCGCCTATGTGTGGCTCCGAAGAGACCGAAACGGTCGACGCAAAGGGCGCTAGACTGGCGCCCGAGCCATCCGGGCCCGGTCAAGGATCTCGATCAACCACATTATTACATATAAATCCGAAGCCTTATGGTGGGCGACCCTTGTCCACGAAATTGAGAAGGTGGCGCGCGGAGCGCGTCGGATGAGGTGTGGAAACAAGGACGGTGGTCGTAGAAAGATTGCACAGACATCGCCCCTCGCCTTGGCCGAGCTACCGTCCTGCTTTCCACATCCCGTCCGCCTCCCCTTCGGCTCGGCGCCTTCCCCGACTTCGTTGGAAAAGAAGGAGTCAGGCCAGCCCCGCCATCAGCCGCAAATTCTGCTCTGCCGCGCCGGACGCGCCCTTGCCGAGATTGTCGAGCTTGGCGACCGCGACGGCCTGCCGGCGCTCGGGGTGGGAGAACACGAAAATCTCGAGATCGTTGGTATTGTTGAGCGAGAGCGCCTCGAGACGATCGATCCCCTCGCTCGGCATCACGCGAACGAATTTCTGCCCCTGGTAGTGCGTGCGATAGGCGTGGGTGAGCGCGCCGGCGTCCGGTTTGCCCGGCAGCGTCTCCAGCGACAGCGGCAGGCTGACGAGCATGCCTTGCGCGAAATTGCCGACCGAAGGGATCATGATCGGCAGATGGTCCAGGCCCGAATAGGCCTGAATCTCCGGCAGGTGCTTGTGCCCGAACTTCAAGCCATAAAGCTCGAACAGCGGCGCCGTGCCGGCTTCATAAGCCTGGATCATCGTCTTGCCGCCGCCGGTGTAGCCGCTGACGGCGTTGAGCGCGACGGGATAGCTTTGCGGCAAAATCCCCGCGTCGACCAGCGGCCGGATGAGCGCGATCGCGCCGGTGGCGTAACAGCCGGGGTTGGCGACGCGCTCCGCTTTCGCGATCGCTTCGGCCTGTCCCTTGGCAAGCTCGGGAAAGCCATAGACCCATTCCGGGTTTACGCGGTGCGCGGTCGAAGCGTCGATCAGCCGCGGCCGCCGGGCGCCAAGCTCGGCCACCAGCGCCGCCGTTTCCTTTGCCGCCTCGTCAGGCAGGCACAGGATGGCGAAATCGACGGACGCCAGCATGTCCCGCTTGGCGGCCGCGCTCTTGCGCGCGTCGCCGGTCAGGCTGCGCATTTCGAATTCGGGCGCCTTGGCGAGGCGATCGCGAATCTGCAGGCCCGTCGTGCCGGATTCGCCGTCGATGAAAACACTGATCGCCATCGAAAAGTCTCCAAAACGAAAAAGGGCGGCCGAAGCCGCCCTTTCGCATCAGAAATGCGAAGAACCGCTTGGCTCAGCGCTTCGAGAACTGGAAGCGCGCGCGCGCCTTCTTGCGCCCGTATTTTTTACGTTCGACGACACGCGAATCGCGCGTCAGGAAACCGCCCGCCTTGAGGGTCGGACGCAAGCTCGGGCTCGAAATAGGTCAGCGCCTTGGCGAGGCCATGACGCGTCGCGCCGGCCTGGCCCGACAGACCGCCGCCGAACACCGTGACCATCGCGTCATATTGCGTCAGGCGGTCGGCGATCGCCAGCGGCTGGCTCAGGATCATGCGCAGCACGGGACGGGCGAAATATTCGTTGATCGTCTTGCCGTTGACCGTGATCGCGCCCTTGCCGGGCTTGATCCAGACGCGGGCGACGGCGTTCTTGCGCTTGCCGGTGGCGTAGGCGCGGCCGAGCTTGTCGAGCTTTTGCACATGCACCGGCGCTTCGGAGGGCACCTGCGCCAGAGACGGCGGCGCCCTTGAGGTCGGCGAGAGAGGAAAGGGTCTCAGCCATGATAATCAGGCGCTCCGGCTGTTTTTGCGGTTCATCGCGGCGACGTCGAGGACGGTCGGCGACTGGGCTTCATGCGGATGGTCGGCGCCCTTGTAGACGCGCAGATGGCTGAGCTGCTTGCGGCCGAGGGGCCCGCGCGGCAGCATGCGTTCAACCGCCTTTTCGACGATCCGCTCGGCGTGCGGGCCTTCGAGGATCGACTTGGCCGACCGCTCTTTGATGCCGCCGATGTAGCCGGTGTAGTGGTGATAGACTTTCTGGTCGCGCTTGCGGCCAGTCAGCACGACCTGATCGGCGTTGACGACGATCACGTGATCGCCGTCGTCGGCGTGAGGGGTGAAGCTCGGCTTGTGCTTGCCGCGCAGGCGCATGGCGATCAGCGTCGCCAGACGGCCGACCACGAGACCCTTGGCGTCGATCAAGGTCCATTTCTTGTCGACCGCCTCGGCCTTGGTCGAGTGGGTTTTCCCAAACATGAAAAATCTGCCTCAAACAAAAGCGGCGCTGAAGAGAGCGCCGCTGACTGGCGCGGCTTATGGCCAGACCTTGCGCCTTCGTCAACTAAAATCGATCCGCAGGCTTCGAAAAACGACCAAGAAAACCGCACGGGAATACCGATGTGGTATCTAATTACCACATCGGCCTGCGTCCCGATGCGACCGCCGCTATTCCGCCGGACAGGGTTGGATATGGCGGACTTGGCGGCCGGTCAGCGTGAAGATGGCGAGCACGCCCGCGACCAACGACGCGCCGGCGATGCTCAACGGTCATCCATAGCGGACCGGACTTTGGCAGCGTGCTGACGAAGGCGATCATCGCCATGCCCGGACAGCATCTGCAGCGCGCCGCCGAGGGCGGAGGCCAGCCCTGCCCGCTCGCCCTGCTCGTCGAGCGAAAGCACCGCGGTCGGCCCAACGATCAGCCCAAGGCAGCAAAGCGTCGCGACCAGAAACGGCAGCAGCACCCAAAAACTCTCGGCGCCGGCGGCGAAAGTTGCGGCCATCGCGCACGCCGCCACGACAAATCCAGCGATGGCCCAGCGCGCGACGCTCTCGACGCCGAACCGCCCCGCGAGCGGCGCGGCAAGCTGCGAGACGCCGATGAAGCCCGCCGCCACGACGCCAAAACTCAGCGAGAACTGGTTGGCGCTCATCCCATAGTGATCCATGAACAGGAACGGCGAGGTCGCGAGAAAGGCGAAGAAACCGGACATGCCAGCGCCGCCGATGAAGGTTAGCCCGAGAAAGCGCGCATCGAGCAGCAGTTCGCCGTAGGAGCGCAACACCGCCATCGGCCGGAGCGGCTGCCGGTTTTTCGGGTCCAGCGTCTCCGGCAGCGCAAAGCGCGTCAGCAACAGCGCCGCCGCCGCCGTCAGCAGCACTGCGATGAACACCGAGCGCCAGCCGAACAGCGAAATCAGCAGGCCGCCGATGGCGGGGGCGAGAATGGGCGAGACGCTGATGACGAGCATGATGAAGCCCATCAGCCGAGTCGCAGCGACGCCGGTGTGCATGTCGCGCACGATGGCGCGCGGCATCACCATGGTCGACGCGGCGCCGATGCCTTGGATCATCCGCGCCCCGATCAGCCAGGCGATCGACGGCGCCGCGGCCGAACCCAGCGAGCCCACGATGTACAGGCACAGCCCGAAATAGAGCGGCGGACGGCGGCCAATGGCGTCGGCGACGGGCCCATAAAAAATCTGGCAGAGGCCGAAGGCGAGGAAAAACGAGCTGAGGGTCAACTGCGTCGCCTGCGCGCTCGTGTGCAAATCGGCGGTGATAGCGGGCATCGCCGGCAAATACATGTCGATGGCGAACGGCCCGACGGCGGCCAATAGGCCAAGAATCACCGCAGCGCGGGTCGTGGTCAGCTTCATCTTGTCCCTATTTGTTTTCGGCGTTGACGAGGGCCTGTAGCCGGTCGAGCGCCTGTTCCCAGCGCCGGCCGATTTCGTCGAGCGCCCTTTGCGCTTCATCGAGCGCAGAGGGTTGATAAGCGAAACGGGTCTCGCGGCCAACTCTTTTCGCGCGCACAAAGCCGGCCCGCTCGAGCACGCGAAGGTGTTTTGTCATCGCCTGGCGCGTGAACTCGGCGCAATCGCATAGCGCGCTGATCGGCATCCCCTTGCCCTCGGCAAGGCGATCGATCAGCCGCAGGCGGGTCTCGTCGCCCAGCGCGGCGAACAAGGCCGCCTTGGGAACCGGCCGGCGGCGTTCAGGCTTGGCTGACACGGGCGGCGATTTCCAAGGATTTCTCGATCGAATCGGTCATTGCGCAACTTTCAAGTTGCGCAATCAATAGCGCGTCCCGGCACGATGCGCAACTTTTATGTTGCGCTTTTCTCGAAGCCCTAGCCGCCCTCGCCTTCTTGGCAGAATCCTCTGGGGATATTGCCCTCCGGTTATCGGCGGGACGGCGATGGCGGGCGTGCTTAAGAAATCGTTAATCTCGACGGGCCCGCGCCCTCGCGGGTGAAAAGCGTAAAGCCGCGCCGCGGCGGCGGAGCGGCGAGGCGACCTCGTAGACGTCGCCGCGCGGCTTCTGGCGTTCCTTGGCGCCCATCAGCCGAGATTTCGCGAAGGCGCCGGCGAGCACGAACAAAATCGCGGTGGCGGCGCAGAGGCCGCCGACGCCGACAATCTCCTGACACGGGTGCCAGCCGAACGTTCGCAGGCAGCCCAGGAGCGCACAGCCGAGCCCCGCCAACGCGAGAAGACTGCTCGAAGCCAGGCCTAGCGCCGCTTCCGGCAGCGCGTAGTTCGCGATGCGCTCGGCGACGCGCACAAAGGCGAAAAAGCAAAGGATCGCGACGCTGACGTCCAAGCGGGTCACGTGCGACAATTGGTCCAAACACGGCATGTCCGCGGTTAAGCCGCCGGGTATCCGGTCAACGCCCGCCACAATCACGCGCGCCGGATCGATCGGCGAAAGCTGCGCGGCTGCGATCAGCAAAGCGACGGTGACATAGCTGGGGCGGACGACCATGAGGACTCTCCAGGCGCCAGCGTCTCGCTCCAAGGTTACGTAACTCTTTTGCTCATCTCAGGAGCCGATGCCCGGTCTTAACCATTTTTGTTGACGGTTATTGGCGGTCTAAACCTAGGCTCGCGTTTTCGGCGGAAGGGGTAGGAAAGACGTAACTTTCGCCAACCGAACGGCGAGCCAACATGGCGTCACGACCAGGGCGAGGCCATCGCGGCGACGGCTCGGGCAAGACAGCGCGCGAACGCACACGAACGCCCGCGCGAGGGCCAACGGCGCGCCGCTCCCGGCGATGAACTAGATCGGATCGGAAGGTTCGAGCGTGCCGCGATAGGCGACAATCAATCCAACCAACGGGGCGGAAATTTCGACGTCGAAGCAGAACCGATCCCGCTCCTCCGCTTCAAAACTCAATCCGTTCGGCAACAGGAAGCGCGGCATTGCGACGCCCAAAATACGCCAACCGCGAGCGATCAGAGAGAGGCGGCCGCCTTCCAGCACCAACGCGAAGGCGACGGAGATCATGCCGAAGCGCTCCACCATGAGGTATTGGTCCCTTCCCGAGCCGCACGACAGCGTTGACGCGAAGGTTTTGCCGCCGAAGTCCCGTGTCCAGCGCTCGCCTCCCTTCTCTGGCGAGAAGATGACGCTGACAGGCGCCTGCGCCGCCGCCGTCGGAAATCCGAGGATTGCCGCGATCATGCGGGCCAATAGGCCTCGTCCGCGCCGTACTTGCGCCAAACCGGCCCATCGCCGAGCTTGCCGACTGTCGTGGAGCGCCCGCAAGCGCGGCGGCAAATCGTTAAACGCGGAGCCAAGGAGCTGGCGAAACAGCGGCGCCTCGGGTTCATCGGTGCGGAAACCCGTGAAGATCGTTTTGCCTCGGAACAACGCATCAAAATCGCCGAGTTCGAGCGCGTGCGTGCCAGGGCGGGAACCCGCTTCGGGACGCTCGCCATTGAGCAACCGCCGAATGATGGCCGCAATCGCCATAGAGGGAATGTAAGGGCCGTCATCGCCTTCGGCCAGCAAGTGCCAGCCGATCTGCATCGCCTTGCCATCGGCTTCGCCGCGAGCCCGGACAAACATGCCGCCGCGATGTTCGCCGAATTTCATCCGGTTCAGCACGGCGTAAAAGAGGGGCGACAGGGGCTCAAATGACGGCAGGCGCCACCGCGCACGCGCTTTTGCCAGGAGATTGAGCGCCCGATGGAGAAATTCCGGGATCGGTCCCGCCCCCATCCAAATGTCCGTCATGGTCGGATGCTCCGGCGGAATCACTTGCAGATCAGGCACGTCGACCAACGAGAAGTGGATGTTCCGAAGCGGGAGCCGGCCCGGAACCGCGATCGTGAAGCGCCTGCTCTCCGCCAGGCCGATTCCAAGGGCAGGCTTGCCCTCACGCCAAAGTCTTACCGGCGCCCCGGCGTAACCCACGACCGCGCGCATGACATTGAGGCCAATCCCAGCATAGGGGGACGGCGCAATCCCCCCTTCGACGGCGATGATGTCCATCCGTTCGGCTATTTCGCGCAAAACCGCCGCCGTCAGCGCGGGGAAACTGCTGACGCCGGACAGAACGAACACGCCCGCCGCCTTGGCCTTCGCGTCGAACTGGCTCACGCCGAACACGAAATCGGCGGCGTCGGCGAAATCGAGATAGTCGGTGCGCGCCGCGATGCAGGCTGCAATCACCCTGTAGCGGTCCCCGCCATAGTCCTGAAATGGACCGGACGCATCAACGACCAGATCAGGGGCATGGGCTACTAAACCCTCGGCAATCTCGCGCCGATCAAGCGCCAGCGGACGAACCCGCGCATTTCCGCGATAACCAGCGCAAAAGGCCTCGGCCCGCCCCAGATTGCGCCCGCAGATCAGCAGTTCAAGCTCGGGAATGTCAGACAGCAACTCAGCAAGGCGACCGCCGAAGACGCCATAGCCGCCCAGAATCAATATCCTCATCGAACCAGCATCCTCGAAGGGGCTGACTTGGAGCGCGGCGTCGACTTTGCCCGGGTGATGGCTGGTTTCCTCAAAGACTCCTGTCCCTACCGGCCGGGGGATGCGACCCAGCGTTAAATCAGATCACGCAGAAATACCGACGCCATAGGAGCGGACGAAGTCCGTTCTGCTGTAGCGCTTTGTCAAAGATTGGCGCGCTAGGGTCGGCGCGGCCATGATCGCGATCCCTTTCATCCTCAATACGCTCGCCAGCTTCCTTGTCGGACTGCTGGTGGCGAAATTCCTCGGGCCGGCGGAATATGGCCGCTACGCCGTGGCGATGGCGATCGGCATCGTCGCCCAGACGCTCGGCTTCGATTGGTTGCGGCTGTCGGCGACGCGCTTTCTCTCTGACCGCCAGCGCGCTGAGCGGCCGCATATCGGCGCGACGGTCAAAATCCTGTTTTTTGCCCTCGCCGGCCTGACGATGTTGGTGGCGGCCCTGATCTATGTCTCCCCCGTCGCCCTGCCCCTGCCCCCGGGCCTGCTCGCCCTTGCCGCCTTGGTCGCGCTGGCCAATGGCATGTTCGACCTCTCCGGCGCGGTGCTGCGGGCGCACTTCCTCAATCGCTCCTATCGCAATCTGGTGCTGGTGCGCACGGGACTGTCGCTCGTCCTGGTGCTCGGCGGCGCGTGGCTGTTTGCTTCGGCGGAAATGGCGCTGCTCGGGCTGGTGCTCAGTATGGTCGGGCGCCGCCGCGGCCGTGCAGAGAGACACGGTTGATCGCGACGCGCGCCCGCGCCTCGCCACGCGCGCAGCGGCGTTCGACTTCGCCCGCTACGCCCTGCCGATCGTCGCGGCCAACATGCTCTACCAAATGTGCCCGTTGATGAACCGCGCGCTCGCGAGTCAAGCCCATGGCTTCGCTCAGAGCGGCCAGCTCTCGCTCGCCTACGACACGGGCCTGCGCATCATCGCCGCCATCGGATCCTCGGTCGACGTGCTGATGTTCCAATTGGCCGTGCGCGCCGAGCACGAGCACGGGCTTGAGGTCGCGAAGGCGCAGATCGGGTTCAATATGGGCGCGGTGTTCGCCATTCTGGCGCCGACGGTAGCGGGCTGCTGGCTCGTCTTGCCCAGCTTCGAGCGTCTGCTGATCCCGGAGGCGTTCCGGGGACCGTTTGCGCAGTATTTTGCGTTGCAGTTGCCGGCGTTTCTGGGCTTCGGGCTGCTGTTCTGCGTCGGGCCAATTTTCCAGATCGTCAAGCGCACCGGCCCGGTCGTCATGGCGGGCGCGGTGGCGCTGGGCGTCAACGTGCTGGCCGTTTGGGCGCTGCCGGCGGGCGCCGATTCCTCGAATTTCGCGATCGCGCAGTCCCTCGCCTTCATCGCCGGACTTGGGGCGCTGATCGCGCTCGCAGTTTGGCGGGCGCCGATCCGGCCGGATTGGCGAGCGCTCGGCTTTGCCACGCTGGCGACGGCGGCGATGGCGGCGGCGGTGCTGCCGCTGCGCGCGGCGATGGCGCCGGGCGTGGTCGCCTTGCTGACGCAGGCCTCGCTCGGCGGCGCCGTTTACGCCGGCTTGACCTTTGCGACGGATGTTTGCGGCGTGCGGGCGCACGTCATGGCGCGGTTGCGACCCGGCGCACCGGCCCCTGCCCCGGCGAGCGCGATGGCGAAGGCGGAGCCTCGGCAGGCGGCCTGACGGCGCGCCAGGCCGGCAGCTAGGCCAAATGACGCCCCCCGGGCTGCGCCTCAGCGCGCTGGGAAGAAGACGAGGTTTTCGCCGGAAAGCACAATGTCGCCGTTACGGAATGCCGGTATCGCCAACAGCTTCTTGAGCGAGGCATGGCCGGGCAGCATCCAATCGTGCGGTTCGATGATGCAGACCGGCACGCTCTTGGTCCAGGCGGCGTCGGCGGAGAGCGCCTCGGATTCCGCGCCCTCGATGTCGATCTTCATGAGCAGGAGTTCACCGGCGGGGTATTCTGCCAGCACGCCGTCGATCGTCGTGGCGACGACGCCGTTCGAGTCGGAAGCTTCGCCCTTCGGCCGCGGCGTCACCGTGATGGCGTTGGGCGCGTCGCCGCTCGAGGCGAACGTCACCATGCCGGGCGACGACCATAGCGCACTGCGCCGCAGTGCGACATTGCCGACACGCTCGGTGTTGAGCCGCGCCATTTCGAGATTCTTCGCATCCGGCTCGATCAGGACGATCTGCGCGCGCGGAAACGTGGCGGCGAGCAGCGCCGACACCGTGCCGATGTTGCCGCCGCCGTCGATGACGACGGGCGTTTTGCCCCTCGCCAGGATCTCCTCGTATCTGCGCCTGAGGTCGGCGCCCTGCGCGAATCCTGAGACGTCGCTCTCCCGGACATAGAAAGTCTGGAAATAGACGTCGAAGTCGCTCGTGCGCGAGCGCACGGTCATCACGCCGTTTTGCGGCGACGTGACCGCAATCAGGCGCCCCGTCGGACCGACGTAGTTTTTGAGGTAGTCGCGGCAAAACCGGTAGACGCCGGGAAGCCCAAGCCGCCGGATATAGTAGGACGCCCGAACCATGTGAAAGGCGACGGAGGCACGTTGGGACATGAGGGGACTACCGAGGCTGTGGGCTTCAGGACGTCCGTGGACAGTTGCAGTCAGGGGTTAAAAGTTGGTGGGCGCGCTTCCCGGCCGCGCGGCCTGAACGGAGGCATCCTCGGGCGTCACGGACTTTGTCGACGTCGCGCGACGGCATGCGCGCCGCCGTGGGTCAGCCACCGGTGACGCTTGCAAAGTATTTCGCAAAGATCAGCCGCCAGGGCCTGGAGGACGGGACATGCAGGCGCGCGCTGGCGAAAATGATCGCCGCGCAAAGGGCCATCGCCGGGAACAGACGAAGCGACCGCTTATAGAGGTGTCAATTTAAAGTCACGTCGCGATTGTGGCCCCTTTGATATGGCCGTCGGTGAGTTTAGCCGATCCTTGGTAGCATTGCGAGCATCGCCAAAGCATACATACGTCAAATGACAGCACCGCTGCCGTATCTAATCTCGCTGACCTCTTCCGAGACAGGCTTGGACTTGGCTCGTGTCATCCAGGCCCGCATGGGTTGCTCGAAGTAGCGGTACGAAAGCAAAGAAAGCCCGACCGAAATGCAAAAGCTGGTGAGGGCGAAGGCAAACGTCCACGACGTCTCGATCAGATGCAGCCGTCGCGCCGCAATCAGGAACGGTAAGCTCACAAGGACGTGGGTCATGTACAGCGCGTAGGAACTTTCCCCCAGCTTGAGGAGAACTCGGCTCTTCAGCACCGACGGGGAGCCGCCGGCGTCCGCGAGCGCGGCGAAAACGATCAGCAACTCAAAGACGGGCAGCACGAGTTCGTGCGGAACGTCGACCGATAGGACGACCAAAGCGCCCAAAGCCAGCGCATGCGCGATCCACCAGGACGGCTTTCCGCAAAATTGTCCATTCGCCATCGCCTCTGCGATCGCAGCGCCCGCCAAGAAACTCGGAACGGCGCGCAACATGCCGAACTGATAGCTGGCCCTCATCCATTCCTGCGCGCCGAGGGCGTCGCGGACCAGCGCCATGACGGCAATTAGCAACACCACAAGAAGCAAGCTGGTCGCGAGATTTGCGCGGCGGACGATCGCAAAAGCAACCGGCGCCAGCAGATAAACGAACCACTCCGCACTGATCGACCATGAGGGAACATTGAAGCTCGGGTGGTTGAGCACACCCCAAGCTTGCACGAGGATCAGATTCGCCGGGAGACCCGACATCACCAGGATTTCCGGATGGTTTGGCTGAAAGCGCAGGACATGCGCAACGGCGATCAATGCCAAATAGCATGCTAAGGTCAGGGCATGCAGCGGATAAAGCCGCGCCAGCCGCGCCCACAGGAACTCTCCGTACTCGCGCACGGATCGCATGCGGTTGCGATAGCCCTGCGCAATGACGAAGCCACTGAGGATGAAGAAGAAGTCGACCAAGAAACCGAGGTTCCCAACGAAGGGAACACGCGTCGCCAGCCCCAACTGAAAGTCCATGTCGTAATGATAAAGGACGACGCCGCTCGCGGCGAAAAAGCGATAGCTGTCTAGGGCGACGTACCTTGGCGATTTCAACGGCGACATGGCGAGCGCCTCGGGCAACGTGAGAACGGCACGTTGCCGAATGAGCCTTAAGACTTTGTAGTATGAGTGTCAGAGCGGCGCCGCCGAAATCGGTCGCCGGCGGATCGTCGCGGTTTGTTCCGCGCGCGCTCCCGATCGTCGGCTTGCCACAAGGATTTTGCATCGCGGCGCGAGGGGGCCGACATCACACTTTGTTAACCATGCATCTGTCTGATGACGTCGCAATGCAACTCGTCGACACGATCGCTTCGCCCGAGCAAGGTTCGTCGCCGTTCACGCGTCTGCGCCGTTTTTCGGTCAGTCCCAAAGCCCTGGTTGAGGCCTGCATGGCGATCACGATCGCCTTGAATTGCATCGACGATTTTAGGCCTTCGCCGTACGATTTCGCCCTGCTGCTGCTGGCGCCTGCGGCGCTGCTCGAAGGCCTGCGCATCACCCGTATGACGATCCTGCTGTTCTTCGTCGTCTGGGCGCTGCTGGCGTCGGAGATCGTGGCGTTGTTTCCCTATCTCAGCCATCGCCTCATCGACCAGGATGAGACGCCATCGATCTATGAAATATACACCGTCTTCGTTTATCTCACGATGTTCCTGTTCCTGTTCATATTTTCGAAGAACACAGGAGCCCGCGTCGCCCTCGCGCTCAAGGCGTACGCGTTCGGCTGTGTCGTCGCCAGCCTCATCGGCCTCGCGCAATATACCGAGATTTTTGGCGTCAGCGACCAGATCACCGACATTGGCCGCGCGACGGGCCCGTTCAACGATCCCAATGTCCTCGGCTCGTTCTGCGTCCTCGGCGTCGCCTATCTGTTTCAGTCGCTGCTGCTGTCGCGCCGCTGGTTCATCGTGAAGGCGGTTTCGCTCGTCATCGTCATCGTCGGCGGCGAGTTCGTGACGTACTCGCGCGGCGCCTGGGCGGCCGCCGCGTTTTGCATGGCGTTTATTGCGGTCGTGACGTTTTTCACCACGCGCGTGCCCGGCGTGCGGAAACGCATTCTGTCGGTGGTCGCCGGCGGCATCATCCTTGGCGCCGTCGGCATCGGCTATGTCGGCACCAATCCCGACTTGAGCGAAATGCTGCAAAACCGATTGAAAGTCTCGCAGGACTACGATTCTGGCGAGGATGGGCGGTTCGGTCACCAGCGGCGGGCGATCCCCCTGCTGCTGGAGCGGCCGCTCGGCTTCGGTCCGTTTCGCTTTCCCATCTACTTCGAAATTATGCCCCACAATTCCTTCATGACGGCCTTCAGCGATTCCGGCTGGACCGGCGGCATCGCGTTCCTTTTCTTCGTCGGCGCGACGCTTACGTTCGCCACGCGAACGGCCTTCCAGCGCTCCTCGATCATGCCGCAAGCGCAGGTGCTGACGCCCGCGATGTACGCGATCTATGGCCAGGCGCTGCAGATCGACGAGGGGCACTGGCGCTTTTTGTACGTTATGATCGCCGCGATCTGGGCGTTGGAGGGCGTCCGCCGCGGCGAGCAGCGTGCAAGGACGGGGAGCGCGCCGATGCGCCGTCCTGTGCTCGCCTCCTCCGTCGTCGCCCCGATCCGAGCCAAACTTCGCTGGACCGGTTGGGGGGTTACGCTCTTGCCGCGCGAGGCTCTGGCAAGCCCTGCTGACGAAGCCCGAGCAGGCTGAAATAGATCGCCTCGATTTTGGCGATATGCGCTTGCAGCGTCGGCGGATCGCGCCAATACGCGTTGTAGGCCGCAGCCGAACATCGGCGCACAAAATCGTCGTCCTGCATTTCGCGAAGCGCCCGCGCCAAATCCTCGGCGTCGCCCGACTTGAACCAAAGGCCCATGTCTCCGTCGGCGATCTCTTCCCGCCCCGCGCAGACGTCGGAAACGATCACGGGCGTTCCCAGCGCCTTGGCTTCGAGAACGGTCAGCGGCTGGCCTTCGTACCAAAGCGAGGGAAAGACCAAGGCCCGGGCGTTGCGCAACGCGGCGCGCGCCTGTTCTGGCTTTTGCCACCCGAGCATTTTTGCTTCGGGATAGGTCTGGCGAAGCTTTTCGGCGAGCGGCCCGTCGCCGACAAAAACCGGCGTCACGCCGGCGCTTCGCGCCGCCTCGGCGAACAGCAGCGGGCCTTTCTCGGGGGAAAGCCGACCGACGAAAACAAATTCGCCCGACGCGGGATTGGCCTTTGGTCCGACAGCCTCGACTGCAATCGGATTGGACACGGCATGAAGGCGGATGCCTTGGGGCAAGTGAGGCGCCACGATCTTGGCCTGCAGCGCGGAAATGCAAATGTAGTCGGAGAAAACGGATTGCAGGCCAACGACTTCGCGCGCAAAACTCAGACGCAGGTTTCGCCAGATTTTGCGGCCATAATTCTGCGAGTCGCAGTTGGTCGCCCAACACGCCGAGGATAAGGGCTTTAACGAGCAAACCTCGCCGGACTGGTAGTTGTAAAAGCCGCCGTTCGGGCAAAACAGGAAATACTCGTGAATGGTATAGATCGCCGGCAGGCCGCTGGCGGCGATCGGTCGCGCGATCGAGGGCGAGAGCGCTTTCGCCCAGCCATGAACATGCACGACGGTGCGGGTGGGCGGACATTCGCTAAGCAGCTTCCCCAACGCCTCGGCCGCCCGGAAATTCCAGACGCCCTGTACGGCCGCCTGAATTTTTGAGCTGTTGCCGACGAGATCGGCCTGGTCGAGACAAATCACCTCGACGCCGCTTGCCTTAAGGTCGTCAGAGACGGGCCCCGCCGAGGTGAACAGAATCGGACGATGGCCGGCGGCCTTCAGGCCAAGAGCGCTATCGAAGGCGACCTTGGCCTGCCCGCCCGTCACCGAGGCGTGGTCAACGCAAATGACGATGGTGAGTGGCTCGATCCGCGCGTCCAAACGATCCGCCTGTCCGATGAAATAGACAGGCGGAACTATGGCGTCGGCGGCGTTAAGAGCGCGTCAATCGACGCCTCCAGTTCCGATCAGGTCACGCCGGCAGATAGGGCCTAAGGAACGCCAGATCAGCCGCGCTGAGCCGGTCCTTCGCCGACCAGACCTGATGCCAATAGGGATACAGCAGCGGCGGCTGGCTCACCTTGTCGAGCTTTTCGCGCTCCTCGGTCGTGAGCTTCAACTCGGCCGAAGCCAGGTTGTCCTTGAACTGCGCCTCCGTGCGCCCGCCAATGATCGCAGATACGACGCCGGGGCGGCCCAACAACCACGCCAGCGCGACCTGCGCGGCAGAGACGCCCCGCCCTTGCCCAATCTCCACCAGAGCATCTACGATGGCCCACAGCCGCTCCTCGTCGCGGATCGGCGGCTCCGTCCAGCCGGCGGTCTGGCGCGTGCCCGCGGGCGTCGCCTGGTTGCGCCGATGCTTGCCCGACAACAAGCCGCCGGCGATCGGGCTCCAAACGAGGATGCCAAGACCCTGGTCAAGCGAAATCGGAACGAGTTCGTACTCGGCCTCGCGCGCTTCGAGCGTGTAGTGGATCTGTTGCGAGACGAAGGGAATGCGATGATCGCGGCGGGCGATCTCCATCGCCTTCATGATGTGCCAGCCGGAATAGTTCGAACAGCCGATGTAGCGGACTTTGCCCGCGCGCACGAGCGAGTCCAAAGCCTCCAAAGTCTCTTCTAAAGGCGTCTGACCATCCCATTGATGCACTTGATAGAGATCGATCACGTCGGTCTGTAGTCGCTTGAGGCTGGCTTCGGCCGCGCGGATCAGATGATAGCGCGACAGCCCGCGGTCGTTCGGCCCTTCTCCCATCGGAAAGCGCGCCTTGGTGGCGATCAGCAAGCCATTCTTGCGCTTGCCGCCGAGCGCTTCGCCGATCAGGCTTTCGGACTCGCCTCCCGAGTAGACGTTCGCGGTGTCGATGAAATTCACGCCGGCGTCGATGCAAAGGTCGATTTGCCGCTTGACCTCGGGCAGCGCGGCCCCGCCGACCTTTGAGAACCCGCCTTTGCCGCCGAATGTCATCGTCCCCATGGTCAGCACCGAGACTTTCAGTCCCGATCGACCGAGCAATCGCATTTCCATTTTGGCTTGCCTCCGAAAGGGGAGGTTCTTACCGGCTTACACGCCGGCCTTAAAGCGCCTTTTCCGTCGATCGGGACAGCACGCAGCCGGTGATTGTCCAACGGCCGTCGTCTTGCTTCTGCAGGGTATAGAGGGCCATCCACACCTCCCCGTTTGGATCGGTGAAAGTGACGGCTTGGCCGAGCGTGCCGTCTTTCTCCTCGGACGGTCCAAACGCAACCGCGCTGTGATGATAGACCGGCGGATAGGTCGTCACGACCATTGCGAAAAAGATGTTGGGATCGGGGAACATCGCTTGAATTTGCGGCGAGGCGTACGAGTAGGCCTCAACGGCGTCGTCGCGGGCGAACGCATTGAGCTGCTTCTCGATCACGGCTTTCGCGGCGTCTGACGGGGTCGCGTCGTCGGCGAGCGCGAAACTCGGAAAAGCGAAGGCAAGCAGCAAGCTAAGGAGCACAAGTAGGCGCGACATCAGTCCCTCCTCCATTGTCTGCATCTTATACGGATCCTTCGCCCTTTAGTTTCAGCGCCCGTGCAGATTTGGCTCCGATCGATAAATCCTGAGCGCATGGAACCTCCAACCCGCTGCGGCGTTGGTGTGCCGTAGAACTGTATAACGACAGGGAGTTATGTTATGAAATCAGGTATCCTCGCCGTAGCGATGCTCGTGGCGACAATGACTGGCGCTTACGCCACCCAATACTACGTCTACGCGCCCAGCTCGGGCGGGTGCACGGTGGTCGACAACGCCGGCACGCCCGGTCCGAACCGGAAGATGAAGTTCGAAGGCAAAGCCTTCGAACTCGGAAGATGCCGCCAACGCAGCCATAGCGTCAGAGGCTTCGTGCCGCGGTACGAGCAAATAAGGATTGTTCCGAAAGGAGCGATTACGGGCCGCCTCATTTTAAGAGCGGCTTGGAGCCAACTCGCGTTATAACGACCGGGCGCGGAGCAACCCTTGCCGCGCCCGTATTGCGTCTCTTTCGCGCTTGTCGTGGGGGGAGACTTAGTCGCCGCAGACCGTCGTAAGCACACGCGTCGCAGACCCCTCCCGTCAACCTTTCGAACCCTCGCGAGAACAAGAATTTGACGGGTCCCGATCCGCGGATCGCCCGGGGGCAAATCCACTGCGACGCCTCATCGGCGTATTCGGGTGGACGCGCTCGTCTCGCCCTGACAAGGGCTTCGAGACGAGAGGACTCAAATGCCCACCGATCCGCAACGCGCGATGTCCGGTTCCGAATGGGGCCTATTGTTGGCGCTCTCCATTCTCTGGGGCGGTTCATTCTTTTTCGTCGGCGTCGTCGTCAAGACCTTGCCGCCGCTGACGATCGTGGCCTTGCGCGTTTCGATCGCGGCTCTAGCGCTGTGGGCGACGGCGAGCCTGACTGGCGTATCCTTCGCCCGCATACGCACCGCCTTTCCGAGCCTGGTTGTGATGGCGGTCCTCAACAACGCGCTTCCCTTCTCGCTACTTGTTTGGGCGCAGACCCGCCTTCCCAGCGGCGTTGCCGCGATCCTCAATGCGGCGACCCCGCTGCTGACGATGATTGCCGCCCACTTTCTCACCACCTCCGAAAAAATGACGGCGATGAAATTATTCGGCGGCCTGCTCGGCTTCGCCGGGGTCGCCGCGATGATCGGTTTCGACGTGTTCTCGGGCGCGGACGGCAATCTTCTGGCTGAGTTCGCCTGCCTGGCGGCGGCCGCGTTCTATGCGCTCGCCAGCATATTCGGGCGAAGATTTCGCGCGATGGGGCTGAAGCCGATCGACGTCGCCACCGGCCAATTGACGGGATCGAGCCTCGTTCTGCTGCCGCTCGCCGGGCTCATCGACATGCCCTGGCGCCTACCCTTTCCTTCGCTCACGACAATCGCCGCGCTGCTCGCGTTTGCCTGGCTTTCGACGGCGCTCGCTTACGTCGTCTATTTTCGCATTCTCTCCGGAGCCGGAGCCACCAACGTGGTGTTGGTTACGGTGCTGGCGCCGGCGACGACCATCGTGCTCGGAGCCGTCGCGCTCGGCGAACACTTGGCATGGCGCGATTTTTTCGGGTTGGCGCTGATCGCGCTGGGCCTCGCTTTTGTCGATGGCCGCTTGCCCAGGCGCTTGGGCGCGTGGACTTTCGGCGGTACGATCGCGGGCAAAACCGGCGCTTAGGGGGACGATGCCGACTTTACGCGCTTGGCCCAGGCTCCGCCTCGGATTATTATAAGAGCTCTTTAAAGGGCCCTGCGATGAGCCAAACGACCGTCACCCCCAAAACGAAGACGCGCACGAAGACCGAGCGGCCGCGCCTTTATAAGGTCATGCTGCTGAACGACGACTACACGCCGCGCGAGTTCGTCGTGTCGGTGCTCAAGGCGGAATTTCGCATGAACGAAACTCAGGCGGTCGGTGTGATGATCACCGCGCATCGAAAGGGCGTCTGCGTTGTCGCGGTGTTCGCCAAGGACGTCGCGGAAAGCAAAGCGGCCCGCGCCAGCGAGGCCGGCGCCGCATTCGGCTATCCCCTGCGCTTCACCACCGAACCTGAGGAATAGGCGTCCGACCTTTGGCGCGTTCCCTTGCGGCGAGCCGCTCGCCGGGCCACATGGGTCCTAAGCCAGGCTGAAGGAGCCCGCCATGCCGCAAACGCGAAACCGTTTCTTTGACGATCTGGCGAAGCTCGCGACCGATGCCGCCGGCGCCGCCGAAGGGGCGCGGCGCGAGGTGGAGACGCTGGCGAAGGGGCAGATCGAACGGCTGATCGCACACCTCGACTTGCCGACGCGCGAAGAGCACGAGGCGGTCAAAGCGATGGCGGCGAAGGCACGCGACGAGAATGAAGCCTTGGCGCGCCGCATTGCCGAACTCGAAGCCAAATTGTTAACGAAAAATTAACCAATTGCTTTTGACTTTCGAGGCGTGACGATTCGCGCAGCGCATTGATTCGTCTATGTGATTCTGTGGACGGTTTCGTTCGTGAATGTTTACGTCAGCGCACGAATCGCAGACACTGCAAGGGCGTCGACGTATCAAGAAGCGCGTTGGTTTTAAGGCGTCGGGAAGGCAAAATTCCTTCTCAATGCCGGGCGTATTCCCCTGCTAGGCAATCCGCCCCAAGAAGGCCAAAAACAATGCCCTCTACGCTTTCCGCCGCCGAACGGATCGAACACCCCGTCGATGTCGTCGAACGCCTCGCGACGCTGCATGAGTGGGCGTTCGACCGCGCCGAAGAAGATGAAATCTCGATCCTGGTCACTGGCAATTACGCGCAATACGAAGTCGCGTTCACCTGGCTCGCCGGTCTCGAATCGCTCCACGTCAGTTGCTCCTTCGACTTGAAGATTCCGACGCGCAAAAAAGCCGAAATCGGCGAACTCGTGCAGATGGTGAATGGCCAGCTTTGGGTGGGTCATTTCGATCTGTGGAGCCGCGCCGACATCGTGGTCTACCGTCATGCCCATTGCCTCGCCGGCGGCGCGATGGCGAGCGAAACGCAATGCCAGTCGATCGTCGAGTCGGCGCTGAGGACGTGCGAGACCTATTACGCCGCCTTCCAATTCGTGCTTTGGGCCGGGCGAAACCCCCGCGAGGCGCTCGAATTCGCCATGTTCGAGACGCAGGGCTCAGCCTAGCCGAGCGCCCTCGACTTCGAGCGCGGAAGGCCCGAAGAAAGGCGCATGAACGCTGGCGCCTTAGAGACGACACAAGAGATCCTGGCGCGGCTGATCGCCTTTGACACGGTCACGCACCGCTCGAACCTCGCCATCATCGAATACATCGAGGCGCATTTGGCCAAAGCCGGCATCGAGTCGCTGCGGGCGCCCAATGCGGCCGGCGACAAGGCGGCGCTGCTCGCCAGGATCGGTCCCGACTGCGACGGCGGCGTCGTGCTTTCTGGCCATACCGACGTCGTGCCCGTGGCCGGCCAAAGCTGGACTGGCGATCCGTTCCGCCTGCGCCGGCAGGACGATCGCCTCGTTGGCCGCGGCGCCGCCGACATGAAGGGCTTTTTGGCCGCGGCGTTGGCGGCGATTCCGGCGTTTCAGGCCGCTGCGCTCAACCGACCGGTGCTTTTCGCCTTCAGCTACGATGAGGAGACCACGTGCCTGGGCTCGCTCGATCTGATCAAGCGGGGTACCAGCTTGCAGCGTGGACCGGCGCTGCTGCAACCTGAAACTAAAGCTTCTGCGTTCGCTGGACGGCCCGCACACCCGGCACGCGCCGCAGACCCATCACCATGCGGTTCAGGTGATGTAAGTCTTCGGCTCGACGACAAACTCGACGATGGCTTCGCCGTTCTCACCGCGCTTCACTTCCACGCCGCGAATGCTCGTGTCATCTTCGGAGATGACGGCGGTCATCTCCTTGAGCAGGCCGGTGCGGTCATCGCAATAGACGGTGATCTTGACCGGATAGCGCTGGGTGTTCCCCCTGACCTGGAGCAATACAT
>CAWKAU010000002.1:0-49131 GCA_963847685.1 uncultured Acidobacteriaceae bacterium
GGGGGTTCGAACCGGGCAAGTATGTAACAGAAGGTACCGGGCATGTAGGTAACACTTTTCGTCCAGAGCGGGGGCAGGTAGAAGGGAGCATGCCCTGGAAAGAGACGGATGTGTTGGAGGAGCGGACGCGTTTTGTTTTGGATCACGACAGCGAACAGTACACGATGGCGGAGCTATGCCGGATCTATGGAATAGCTCGCAAGACAGGCTACGAGTGGGTAAAGCGTTACGAGGCAGAAGGATTGGGTGGATTGCCGGATCGGCGCTACGGAGCCGGCCATCATCCCAATCAGACCGATGCTGCGACCGAGGAGCAGATTGTGCAATTGAAGTATGCGCATCCGAGTTGGGGAGCCAAAAAACTACGCGGGCATCTGGGGACGAAGAACAAAGGGGTGCTTTGGCCGGCAGTGAGCACTTTTGGAGAGATCTTGCGGCGAAAAGGTTTGAGCACCCCGCAGCGCAAGCGGCGACGGGTTCCTCTGTACAGCCAGCCGTTTCAAAAGGTGGACGGAGCCAATCAGCTATGGTGCGCGGACTTCAAGGGATGGTTCCTGACGGGCCTGGGAGAGCGGGTTGATCCGTTGACGATGACCGATGCGCATAGCCGTTACCTGCTGCGTTGCCAGGACGTGGAGAAGACGGACACGGAGCATGTACAAGCGATTTTTGCGGCCGCGTTTCGAGAATATGGTCTGCCGCAAACGATCCGCACCGATAACGGCGCTCCGTTTGCCTCGCGAGCGATTGCCGGCATCTCTCGTTTATCGATTTACTGGATGAAGCTGGGTATTCAGCCGGAGCGGATCAGGCCCGGTCATCCGGAGCAAAACGGGCGCCACGAGCGGATGCACCGGACGTTGAAGGCGGAGACGGCCACACCGCCAGCCGCCTGCCGGAAAGGGCAACAAAAGGCTTTTGATCGATTCCGCCAGCAGTACAACCAGGAGCGGCCGCACGAGGCACTCCAGCAGCAGACACCGGCCTCTTGCTACCAGAGTTCGCCGCGCACCTATCCGGATCGTGTTCGGCAACCACAATACGACAGCAACATGAAGGCCAAGCGGGTCTATCCGGATGGAACCTTCTTCTGGAAAGGCACACAGGTGTTTATCAGTAAGACTCTGGGCGGGGAATCCATCGGCCTGCAACCGCTCGATGATCGCTACTGGAAGGTCCATTTCGCAACCTTTCCCTTGGCGCGATTCGATAGTCACAAGCTCATTCTGCAACCGATGCCTGCTGGCGAAGAGTGAACAGCTATGGAAATGACGGCGCTGTGGAAAGAGAGGAAAAGGAAAAGATCTTTCCCTCTCTTCCCACACCGCCTTAGAAAGCTCGCAAACAACCGCGAGCTTCCTACATTCCCACAGCTGCGGCGACGACTTGGTTTCCTTTATCTCCAAGCTCGTTTAACTTCAACTTTGACGAAAAGTGTTACCTATATGCCCGGTACCTTCTGTTACCGACATGCCCGTTCGCACAGGCTGAAAAGACATTGGGCTTTAGCCCCTGGGCCTTTCTTCGCCCGGTAAGGGTGGCAGGGGCTGAAGCCCAATTATCTTTCACTCCCTTTACGGCCCGACTAAAGTCGTGCTCTGATACAAAGCCAAAACAGGTGCTGGTTCGATCCGCGGTTTCGTAACTAATCCACCTGCTGTTTGGCCTTATACCCGTCTCTCGCGATGATGTCGTACTTCATCGGGTGATTCTTTTCGTCCTGCATTTTCAGAGGCTGGCCTTCGTTGTCCACTAACTCCACCCTGATCTTCCGGTAGCTGCCGTCCTGCTTGGCGTTGGTCGGGGTGTAGGTAGAGCACGTACTGGTTTCGGATGGAGTCATTGATGGAGTGGAAAATATCCGGCATCTCGCCCTGGAAGCGGGGAAAAAACGACATACCGCCCGTCATCCGGGCGAACGTAGACATCTGGTTATCGGCCTGAAGGTAGTCGATCTCCTTGGGGCCGAACATCCCGCTGCGGGCGTTGCCGGTGAGCCTGGCTGCCTGTCCGGTTCCAACGCTGAAGATGGTGACATTCGGTGTCGCCTTGATCTTGGCCAGCACCTTGTCCAGGGTGATCTTGCTGAAGCTGTCGTAGCCGGACGCAATCAGCACCACATACTTGCGGCCTTCAATTCGGCTCAGCCGGTCCAGCGTTGTGTAGACGGCGTCGAACATGTCGGTCTCGCGGAAGCCGGGAATGGTCAACGTATTCAGCGATTCGTACACCTGCCGCTTGTCCTGGGTGAAGTCGGTCAGGATCTGGGTGCGCAGGTCAAACGTCACCACCGCGATATAGTCGTCCGGCTGCAATTGCTGGGCAAAGGCATATGCAGCTTCTCGCATGTCGTGAACAAACCAATAGTTGGTGGAGGCAAACTCGCACAGCAGCACCGCCGTGATCGGCGCCCGGGTACGTTGAAAGCCGACTATCTTTTGCGGCACGCCATCTTCGTAGACGCGGAAGTTGGCCGGCTGCAAGTTAGGCACAAACTCATGCGTTTTCTGCAGGATGACGCCCACGTTGAGGGTCACCTCGGGCACATCCACGCGCAGCGAGAAGTTCTGCAGCCCGGCAGGATTCTTCACCTTCGGCTCGGGCGGGGGTGGGGGCACATCCGGCTTCTCCGCCTTCTTTGGGATGGCGATGGCGCCGCTGTCGGCTGCAGGACCACCTGAGTCGGGCGCTGACTGGTCTTGTTGCTGGTCTGGCGGCTGCTGGGCCGGTGGGCTGGGCGTCGATTGTTGCGCCCGGGCCCGCCGGGTCCACACCCAGCCTCCTGCGGCAAGCACCAGCGCCAGGAATAAAAGCAGTACCTTTTGTCCCGGCTTGTTGCGGAAACTCGGGAATTTGGCGAAACGGTCGGACATCGTCGAATACCTCATTGACTATATAAAGAGGGACGTTGCTTTGCAGGCCCTATGCTCGAACGGCCTTAACGTCTAATCTGTAGACGTGTCTACCAGCCGTATATCAACCTGCTTTTCGGTTTTGACCGCAGTTTTTGTTGTTGCGGGCAGCCTGGTCGCCCAGGTTAACCCGGTTACTCCGCCCCCGTCTGCCACCGCCGGCGTCTTTCCCCTCTCGGAAGTGCACCGAGGCCTCCACGGCGTGGCCTATACGGTCTTTGAAGGCACCCAGCCCGAGGCCATGGATGTGGAGATCCTCGGGGTCCTCAAAAATGTTCTTGGCCCCGGTCAGGATATGATCCTGGCTCGTCTCCAGGGCTCCAAACCAGAGTACACCGGAGTCGTCGCAGGCATGAGCGGCAGCCCGGTCTACATAGACGGCAAGTTGCTGGGCGCGCTGTCCTACAGAATAGGCCAATTCAGCAAGGAGCCCATCGCCGGCATTACACCCATCGCGGAGATGCTGGCCATCAACGGCACGGATGAGCCCCAGATCGTTGCCCCCGGCGCCCGCGATTCGGCCATGTGGACGCCCGAAGCGGAAAAGCCTCCGCAACCCCAACCGCGGATGCGACTGATATCCACCCCATCGAAACGCCGCTGGTCCTCTCCGGCTTCAGCCCGGAGGCAGTCAGGTTTTTCCAGGACCACGTCTCCATGATGGGGCTTATGCCCGTCGCCGGCCTTGGCGGCAGCTCCTCCGACGGCTCGCATCCGGATTCTGCCTCCGCTGCTACCCGGCTCGGCAGTGAGCGCCCTGCTGGTTCGGGGAGATCTTGAGATCGCTGCGACCTGTACCGTGACCTATGTCGACCCGCACCAGGTGCTGGCATGTGGGCACCCCATCACCCGCTACGGCAACGTTTCCATGCCCATGACCAAGACGGATGTGGTGGCTACGCTGGCCTCCCCGCTGAACTCCTTCAAAATTGTCAACACCACCCAGACCATCGGCGCCTTTACCGAGGATCGCTCCTCGGCCATACGCGGCGTGCCGGGCGAGTCTGCCCGCATGATCCCGGTGGCCATCCATACCCATGGCGGGCCTGCACGACCGTACGCTGCATATCGAGGTGATTGACAACCCCGACATCACGCCGGGAGCGTTGATGGTTTCGCTCTATGAATCGCTGCTCGAGACCAATAGTTACAGCGAAGAGCTCACCTATGAGCTGCGGGGCACCGTTTCGATCGATGGTTATCCACCGCTCCATCTGAATTCGTTTATCGCGCCCACCGAGCAAGTGCCCTCCGCGCTGCGCACCGCCCTTACCGTTGGCCAGCGCTTTCAAACCGTCTATGGCAATTCCGCCCGCGTGCGCAATATCGAGAGCATCGACCTGGATGTGGACTCGCTTCCCGGCCGGCGCAGCATTCAGTTGGAGCGAGCGGCGGCAACCCAGCCGGCGGCCCGTCCAGGCGACACGGTGACCGTGGAAGCGACACTGCGGCCTTTCCGCGGAGACCCCAAAAATCTCCGCATTGCCATTCCTCTTCCCCTCACCTTAAATCCAGGGCCATTGCGGATCCTGCTCAGTGACGGTGCTACCCTCGACCGCCTGACAACCGCCTCCTCATCCAGCGAGGGACCCCTGGAATTGAGCAGCATTATTCACCAGATGAACGCGGCCCATGAAGACGACCAGCTCTACGTCACGCTGCTGCTTGCCCAACGCCCAGGCTACCGTTGACGGTCGGACCCTGGCGTCGATTCCCATCTCCATGGCGAATGTCCTCGAACCCTTGCGCACCAACCGCGGCATCGCGCTCAACGGTGAATCCGTGGTCCCCGTGACCTCGATCAAGGTGGACGCCATGCTCTCGGGTATGCAGGTCGTATCGCTCGAAATCGAATGAGGTAGACTCATTCCACTGCCAAGGGCAACCCTTCATGCCGTTCATCCAAGGTTTCGCTACCCATGCTGCCGGCGCCGAGCTTCTGCCCTACAAGTACGATCCAGGCGACATCAAGCCGAACGAGGTGGAGATTGCCATCTCCCACTGCGGCATCTGTCGCAGCGATATCCACATGGTCGACAACAACTGGGGCATCAGCCAATATCCCCTGATCCCCGGCCATGAAATTGTCGGCAAGATCACGGTCATCGGGAGCGGCGTGCTCGGGCTGAACTCCGGCGACCGCGTGGGCGTGGGCTGGATGGCCAACTCCTGCGGGCAATGTGAGTGGTGCCTGCAGGGCGAAGAAAACATGTGCGCCGACGGCCAGGGCACCTGCGTGCATCGCAACGGGGGCTACGCCGACCGGGTGCGGGTCAACGCGCGCTTTGCGATCCCTATTCCGGACGGCCTCGAAAGCGAGCGGGCGGCTCCTCTGCTTTGCGGTGGTGTTACGGTCTACAACCCGATTCGCACCCACGGCGTCAATCCTGCCTCTCGCGTGGGGATTGTGGGTATCGGCGGGCTAGGGCATATGGCGGTGCAATTTGCCCATGCTTTTGGGGCCGAGGTTACCGCCTTTTCCAGCTCCCCGGCCAAAGAGGCGGATGCCCGCTCGTTGGGTGCGGAGCACTTTGTGAACACCCGCGAGACCAAAACCCTCAAGAAGCTTGCCGGCCATTTTGACTTCATCCTTTCCACCGTCGAGGCAGACCAGGACTGGAGTGCATACATCGCGGCCCTGCGTCCTCACGGCACGCTGTGCTTTGTCGGTGTTCCGCCAGGAGTCCTGGGCGTGCCGGTATTTCCCTTGGTGTCTGGCCAGAAGGTCATTACCGGCAGCCCCAACGGAAGCCCACGCATGATCCGTGAAATGCTGCATGTGGCCGAGCGCCATAAGGTTCAAGCCATCACCGAGCGCTTCGCCATGGCCAAGGCCAATGACGCCGTAACCAAAGTGAAGAAGAACCAGGTGCGTTACCGAGCAGTCCTCGCCAACTAAATTTCAAAATAATTCGTCCTCCCGGTCGATTGACTGGAAACTCACCAGCGGTTGGTTCTCACCTTCTTTACCTGCTTCAAAAGCGGCACTTGCCCGCCTCAATTTGTGGCAGGAAATGCGGGCTAGTAGACTCGGTTCAGCATGATGCCTCGCGTCGTAACAGCAAGTCTATTGGCTCTCGTCCTTTATCCTCACCTTCTTCCAGCCCAGGGCACTCGCCTCTGGGTTCAATCGCGCTACGAGGAGTTTGAAAAAGGCCAGCCGGACAGCGCCGCCATCGCCAGCCGGGGATACCTCGAGGCTGGGCCCGCACTGCAGTCGGTGTTATTGACGCCCTCGACCTACATCTGGGCCGTGGCCTCCGATAGTCAGGGAAATGCCTACGTCGGCACCGGCTCGCCCGCGACCGTGCTCAAAGTTTCTGCCGCCGGCGTTTCGACCAAGCTCTTCACCACCAAAGACTTGACCGTGCAGGCAATCCGCGTCGGCCCGGACGGCTCGGTATACGCGGCCACCGTGCCCGGTGGCAAGGTGTATCGCATTCGGCCAGGCCAATTCGGCCTCGACGAGAGCAACGCTACCTTGGTGTTCGACGCTGCCACCATCGCCCGCAATCCAGTTTCGACCAAGACCGAACAGGCTCACTACATCTGGGATCTGGCGTTTGACGCCCAGGGCGTGCTCTACGTCGCGACCGGAGGACCGGCTGCTATCTACCGGGTCGATACATCGGCCGCCACCCCGCATCCCGAGCTCTTTTTTGAGAGCGATGAGCAGCACATTCGCTGCCTGCTCTTCGAGCCCAATGGAAATCTGATTGCCGGCAGCGACGGCGGAGGACTGGTCTATCGCATCGGCAAAGACCGCAAAGGCCTGGTGATCTATGACGCGCCCAAGCGTGAAATAACCGCCCTGGCCGAGTCCGCCGATGGCCATTTGTATGTCGCGGCCGTGGGTGAAAAGACCAAGAGCAGTCTGCCGCCCCTACCGGTGCAGGGGCTTTCGGTGACCACCGCGACCATCACGATCGTCACCCCGGGCTCGGTTCAGGCCTCCAGCAGCAATGGCCTCATTCCTGACGGCTCTGAGGTCGACGAGCTCACTCCCCAGGGGGCTCCGCGCAAGCTCTGGGCGACACGCGATGACGTGGTTTATGCCCTCCACGCGGCGCCCCAGGGACTCCTAGCCGCCACCGGCAACCGGGGCAGGATCTATCGCATTGCGGAAGACGGCTCCTTTGTCGACCTGGCCCACGCGGCCACCGGCCAGGCGACCGCCTTCGCCGACGCGTCGGATGGGCTCTACGTAGCCACCAGCAACACCGGAAGGTTGTATAAGCTCGCCGCCCAGCCGGCTGCCCACGGCACCTACCAAAGCGATGTCCTGGATTCGGGGGTATTCTCCCAGTTCGGTCGCATGGAAGTGAACGCCGACGGCTCCGCCGGATCGTTCGAAGTATTCGCCCGCTCCGGCAATGTCGAGAACCCCGCACGCAACTGGAGCGAATGGAAGAAGGTAACGCCGAATACCGGCTCCGCCGGCATACCATCCGCGCGTTTCGTGCAGTGGAAGGTGGTGCTTGAGCCAGGGACCAGGGTGGCCTCGGTCGGCATCAACTACCTGCCGGTAAACATTGCGCCGGTGGTCGACGAGATTGCCGTCGAGCCAGGCGCGCGTGCCACCCAGGCCGGGCAGCAGCCAGGCCAGCCACAGCAGATCACCATCAGCCTTCCCTCGTCGCAAAGCGGGCTTACTTATGTGCAGGACGCCGCCACCGCGCCGCTATCCGCGGTCAAAGATCGCACGGCAGTGACGGTTCGCTGGGCCGCCCATGATGACAATGGCGACGAGCTTGTCTTCGATATCTACGTCCGCGGGGACGGAGAGAAGAACTGGCGTCTGCTGCGGGCTCGCGTAACTGAGCGCTTCTACTCCTTCGATTCCATCCGGTTGCCCGATGGCGGCTATCGCATGCGGGTGGTGGCCAGCGATGCTCCTGCCCACACCCTGGGCGACGGCCTGGCGGGCGAGCGGGAGAGCGACCGTTTCATCATCGATACCACTCCCCCCGTCCTAAACGGCCTCGAAGGCAAACTCCAGGGAGGGATCCTTCATGCCAGCCTGATGGCGACCGACGCAACCTCGCCCATCGCACGCGCGGAGTACTCCCTCGATGCCGGCCGATGGCAGTACCTCGAACCGGTGGGGAAACTCTCTGATTCCTTGACTGAGCATTACGACTTCACCGTTCCCATTGCAGCCCTTCCTCTCAGGCCCCTGCCGGACGACGAGGCGGTGAGTCTGCAGGCGCCTGTCATCGATCCGGGAGAGCATATCCTTACCGTTCGCGTCTACGATCGGTACGACAACGTGAGCGCCGCCAAGACTGTCGTTCGCTAATGCCACCCGATCCTTTGCGCTGCAACAGAATTGGGTGGCCCATTCAAGCCTTGTTTTGGCTTGGGTGGGGTTTTCCGATGATTGCGAGAACGCCATAAATGCGCTTCGAGCTGTTTGTCGCCATGCGGTATCTCCGGGCCAAGCGCCGCCAGGCGGTGGTGGGCGTAATTACTGTCATTTCCATTGCCGGCGTGGCGGCGGGCGTAGCCTCGCTGATCATTGCTCTGGCCATCACCAACGGTATGCGCCGCGACTTGCAGGACAAGCTGCTGGGCTCCACCGCCCATGTGCGCTTGATGCGCGTGGCCGGCGATGGTATCCGTGGTTGGCGCGAGCTGACCGAGCGGTTGGAACAGCTCCCCCACGTCAAGGCGGCGTCCCCAGGTCTCTACGAGCAGGTGCTTATCTCGAATGGCGCTCGCGCCACTGGCACGCTGATCGAGGGTATTGTGCCCCAACAAGAGCGCCGGGTCAGCGACCTGCTCTCTACCGTGACCCTGGGCAGCGCGACCGCGCTCGATCCCAAGCCGCGGAACAGCGATCAGGATCACGCCCCTCAGCCCATCGTGATCGGGTATGACCTGGCCGACTCCATCGACGCCAGGGTAGGTTCCAAGGTCCTGGTTACCAGCCCGCAAGGGGCGCTGACCCCCTTCGGCCTGATCCCAAAGTACCAATACTTTCAGGTCGTCGGCATCTTTCGTTCGGGCTTCTACCAGTACGACTCGGCCATGGCGTTCACCAGCCTGGCCGCGGCGCAGCGCCTCTTCGGAGAGCCGGATGTGGTGTCGGTCATCTCCTTCAAGGTGGATGATCTCGATCGTGCCGACCAGATCGGGCGTTCGATTGAGCAAGCCGCGGGGCCGGGATTCCTGACCACCAACTGGATGGAAGAGAACCGCCCGCTCTTCCGCGCACTGCGGTTGGAGCAGATTGTAACGTTCATTGTGATTGGCTTGATCGTCTGCGTGGCGGCGCTCAACATCCTCACCGCGCTGACCATGATGGTGATGGAAAAAACCCGGGATATCGCGGTCATGATGTCATTCGGAGTAAAACCACGCCAGGTGAGGCTGATCTTCTTGCTGCAGGGGCTGCTGATCGGGTTCACCGGAACGCTGTTGGGCCTGGTTGCGGGGTACGGACTTTCCTGGCTTGGAGGCCACTACCGCTTCATTCATCTCTCAGCGGAGGTCTATTCCATCGACTACTTGCCCTTTGCCGCGCGATGGAGCGACGGGCTGATTGTGGCGGGGGTCGCCTTCGCTGTTTCGCTTCTGGCCACGCTCTATCCCTCGAGTTCCGCCGCCCGGGTCTTGCCCGCTGAAGCGTTGCGCTACGAATGAGCATCTAAAGGGTGGTCCTATTCGCCTCGCGGGTGCTTTCCCCAACGGGATTCCCCTATACAGGTAACCCCGGCGGACGAAATCGGACATCTCGGAAAACTTCTGTTTTGTATCAGGACACGACTTTAGCCGGGCCATAAATGATTGAGAAGACGCGGGGCTTTAGCCCCTGAGGTACCCTGCACGAGAGCAGACGTGGACACGGCCACTGATGTATTTCGAAGCAACCCACGCATAAACCCTCTTCCGTTAAGCAGTGCATTAGTGATACATGAAGATAGGTAAACAATGATTAACAATTCCAGAGGCGCATGATGGAACCGGCCGCCACCGCCGCCGCAGTCGCAGCCACCGCAGGCGGCTGGGCGGGGCTCGGCAGCGCGCCGGGAGCTCTGGTCGAAGTTCGCAATCTGCGCAAAGAGTATGCCACCGGGCGCGGCCGCCTGGTCCTCTTTGACGACATCAACTTCCAGGTCAAGAGGGAACAGATGCTGGCCATCGTGGGCCAGTCTGGTGCGGGTAAGAGCACCCTCTTGCACATCCTCGGCGCGCTTGATAGCGCTTCAGCCGGTGACGTATACTTCGATGCAACACTCTTGCGCTCCTTGTCCCCCGGTGAGGCTGCGGATTTTCGCAATCGCGAGGTAGGCTACGTCTGGCAGTTTCATTATTTGCTGCCTGAATTCACCGCCGCTGAGAACGTCGCGCTTCCCCTTCTTGCGCGAGGCAAGTCAAAAAAAGAGGCAACGCAGGAAGCCACGCACTGGCTCGGCGAAGTGGGCTTGGCAGACCGGTCCACCCATCGTGCAGGGGAGCTTTCTGGTGGGGAGCAGCAACGTGTCTCGCTTGCGCGAGCGCTGATTACCAAGCCCAAGCTGTTACTGGCCGATGAGCCGACAGGAGATCTGGATAACCAGACTGCGGATGCCCTGTTCAACCTGATTGAGCGCCTGCATGCGAGCTTTGGATTGACCTCAATCCTCGTTACCCACAATCTGCCTCTTGCCAGGCGCTGTGAACGGGTGTTGCGGTTGGCCCATGGAACCGTCGAAGAGCTGTCTCCGCTGGAGGTTTGAAGCGGAGGCGTAACCATCACGTTTTATTTCCAGGATACTGCGATGACAACGGCACTACCCAAATGGGTGAGTCGTTGGAGTGGCTGAACCGATATAAGATTGAATAAGAGCTTATACCGGGTACCCAGCCGAGTTGTTATTCCGGTGCCAATTGCTCCGGAGCGTTTCGAGGGGGAACATGTTCGAACGGTATACAGAAAAGGCGCGGCGCGTAATCTTCTTCGCACGGTATGAGGCGAGTCAGTTTGGATCCCCATATATTGAGACGGAGCACTTGTTGCTCGGTCTTTTGCGTGAGGACAAAGCGCTGACCAATCGCTTCCTCCGCTCTCATGCCTCGGTTGAGTCCATTCGGAAACAGATTGAGGGCCATACCACGATTCGGGAGAAGGTCTCAACCTCGGTCGATCTACCCTTGTCCAACGAATGCAAGAGGGTGCTGGCCTACGCGGCGGAGGAGGCAGAGCGTCTGTCGCACAAGCATATTGGTACGGAGCATCTGCTGCTGGGCCTGCTGCGCGAGGAAAAATGCTTTGCCGCGGAGATCTTGCACGAGCGCGGGCTGCGTCTGCTGGCGATTCGCGAGGAGCTGGCACGGGCCACGCAGGAGAAGGCGCCGCCTTCCCAGCGTAACCGCGAGTCAAGCCTGCTAGTGGAGTTCTCCCGCGACCTGACCCAGGCCGCGATGGATAACCAGCTTGACCCGCTGGTTGGCCGTGATCAGGAGCTGGAGCGTGTTGTCCAAATCCTCTGCCGCCGCACCAAGAACAACCCGGTGCTGATCGGCGAGCCCGGAGTCGGCAAGACAGCCATTGTCGAGGGGCTTGCCCAGCGCATCTCCGACGGCGAAGTGCCCAGCTTCCTGGCCGACAAGCGAGTCCTGGCGCTGGATCTGTCGCTCATCGTCGCCGGAACCAAGTACCGCGGCCAGTTCGAAGAGCGGCTCAAGACCATCATGAAAGAGCTGATGGAGAATCAGAACTCCATCATCTTCATCGACGAGCTGCACACCCTGGTGGGTGCGGGTTCGGCCGAGGGTTCGCTCGACGCCGCCAACATCCTTAAGCCCGCGCTCTCACGCGGCGAAATTCAATGCATCGGCGCAACCACGCCGGCCGAATATCGCAAGTCGATCGAGAAAGACCGGTCGCTCGAGCGCCGCTTCCAGGCGGTCAAGGTGCCGCCTCCGAACGAAGAAGACGCGATCAAGATCATCATGGGGATCAAGGACCGCTACGAGAAGTTCCATGCGGTCAGCTACACCGACGACTCCATCCACTTCGCGGTCTCGCATTCCAACCGTTACATCCCCGATCGGTTCCTGCCCGACAAGGCCATCGATCTGATCGACGAGGCTGGAGCCCGCGTCAAGCTGCGCCAGACCTCGTTGCCGGAAGAGATCACCGAGGTGCAGAAGCGCATCAAGTTCATCGTGCATCGGATGGAAAACGCGATCGCCAACCATGAATTTGAGAAGGCGCGCTTCTACTCCGACGAGGAGCGCAAAGAGCGCGAGAACCTGCGCGCCCTGCGCGACAAGTATCACCTTGATGATTCCACCGCCGGCATTGTGGGCCGCGAGGATATCGAGGATGTGGTTAGCCGCTGGACCGGCGTGCCCATCACCTCCATCAAGGAAGAGGAGACGCAAAAGCTGCTCCGTGTGGAAGAAGAGCTGCACAAGCGCGTCATCTCGCAGGACAAGGCGATCTCCGCCTTATCCCGCGCCATTCGCCGCTCCCGTGCGGGTCTCAAGTCGCCCAATCGTCCCATCGGCTCGTTCCTGTTCCTGGGGCCGACAGGCGTTGGCAAGACGGAGATGGCGCGAACCCTGGCCCAGTTCCTCTTCGGCAGCGAGAAGGCTTTGATCCGCTTCGATATGTCGGAGTTCATGGAGAAGCACTCCGTCTCCAAGCTCATCGGTTCGCCTCCGGGCTATGTGGGCTATGAGGAGGGCGGCCAGCTCACCGAGCGGGTCAAGCGCTCCCCATACTCTGTGGTCTTGTTGGATGAGATCGAGAAAGCGCATCCCGATGTCTTCAACATCCTCTTGCAGGTCTTTGAAGACGGTCAGCTCACCGACGGTCTGGGCAACACGGTCGACTTCAAGAACTCGATCATCATCATGACCTCGAACATCGGCGCGCGGCATCTGCAGCGCAAGCAGGGTCTGGGCTTCCAGTCCGATCGCGAAGACCTGCTGATGGACAAGATGGAGGAACTGGTCAAGAACGAGGTGAAGCGGACCTTCAATCCGGAGTTCTTGAACCGTCTGGATGAAGTCATCATCTTCATGTCGCTCTCGGATGCGGATCTGATCCAGATTCTCGAGCTGCTGGTACAGCAGCTGAACGCGAACCTGATTCAGAAGGCGATCACCTTATCGGTGACCGAAGATGCCAAGAAGTGGATTCTGGATAAGACGTTAGTTGACCGCACGTACGGGGCGCGTCCATTACGCCGTGCACTGCAGCGCTACGTCGAGGATCCATTGTCAGAGGCTCTGATTGCCGGGGGCATCTCACAGCGTCCCGCTTTCCTCGAGGTCTATCTCGAAAACAACCAGCTCTTCTACCGGCCGGTAAGCGAAGTCGGAGAAGACAAGTCGACCGGTATCCTGCTCTTCAGCGCGTAGAGGATCATTCTGTCACTAAAAAGGCCGGGGCATATGCCCCGGCCTTTTTGCGTCGGCCGAAAATGGGTTTAATCCAGAGCCCAGGTCTTCTATGGAACCGCGTTGTGCCACACACTGCCGACACCGTCGCCGGTGGTCTCCCCGGGCTTGCTGTCCTTGACCCAGGTATAAAGCGCCTTGCCCTTGTAAGCCCATTGCAGGGAGCCGTCATCGCGGGTCACTACGGTCCAGTCTCCGGTTGGGGGGGAACCGGCTGCCGCGGTCAGAGGAGGCCAGTTTTTGGCACAGTTACCATTGCAGACGGACTTGCCGGTTGTGTCCTTGTCAAAGGTATACAGGGTCATACCCTTGGCATCGGCGAAGACAGTGACGCCCGCGTCTGATTTACGGGTCTGCACTCCCGTTGGCGTCTGAACCGCTGCGAAGGCACAATTCACCAGCAGCAGCAGTAGTGTTGGAGCAAAGATCTTACGTACTTGCATACTCATCGTTCTCCTCTTCTCGAAAATCAAAGGGCTGACCAGGCATGGCATTCCGGGCCCGTGTTCAAACCAGTAGTGACATTCCCATCAAAAATGAAAGCGATAACGCACCTCCCCATAGAGTTGGCGGGGATCGTTATAGTGAAAGCCTCCGAAGGTGAGACTGTTATCGAGCAGCACCCTACGGTTAGCTACGTTCAGCGCAGTCACCGATACGGTTAGATTGTCACTGAATTGCTTGCCCACGCTCAGGTCAAACGTGGTATGCCCGGGAAGGTAATCTCCATCGTAAGGGGACGGAGGTCCAGGGTATCCATTGGTGAAACCGGAGCCATAGTACACATTGGTCGAACCCACGATGCGCCAAGGCAATGTGGCGTTGAAGCCGAGGTTAAGAGTGTTGCGCTGATCGTGGTCGACCGGAGTGTAGTCGTTGCCGGCGTCACACGCTGGCGATCCGATCGGGATGCAGATCAGGCCGCCGGTGATGTCGCCGCGCTGTTCCGCGATCTGGTTGGAATAGGCGAGATGAGCCTGACCGAAGCGGCCGATGCGCGGCGAGCGCAGCGTGAGTTCCCAGGCACGGACCAACGCACCGTCAACCGTAACGGGGTAATAGATGCTCGAAGCCCCTATATTCGAGTGGTCCAGAAAGTTGTTGATGCGATTTTTAAAAGTGTCGGCGTCCAAGAGCCAGCCCTTGAATGGAATTTGCATGCCGAACTGATGCTCTTCATCGCGCTCCCCGTGCAGGGGAACGAAGCTGGTATCGTTTGCATTGGCGTAATCCACCACGGGGCCGGATGCGGTCAAGAGCGGAGGGGGCTGGTAATACCGTCCATAGAATCCGCGGAACACCCAGTGTAGCTTCGGTATCTCCACCGCGACGCCGACACGCGGATCGACCTCGTTTTCAGTAAAGGTGGAAATAAAGTTGGCCTGCCTCAGGCCGCCTATCAGAGTGAGCCAGGGAGTGGCTTTGAAGTTATCTGAGACGTATTCCTCGATGAGACCGCCCGCAGCGGAATCGGGAATTTGGAAGTTTTCAAAACTGTTATCGTTAAAAATCGATCCGAAGACATAGCTATCGTGCTGTCCCCAACTGTAAAAACCACCCTGGATGGTATTTCTGGCGATATTCGTGGTGATGTCCGCCTGCGCGCCCGCATAGTTGGAGGCGCGATCGGAAGTCGTGGCCACGGGAAAATCATTTGGGTTCGATTCATAGTTGGCCTGGTTGTAATGGTAAAAGGGCGAAACTTCGAGCATCGTCGACGCGTTGAAGGTATGCGCCCAGGTGAATGCGACCACTCCATCTGTCTCGTGTTGCCCGTCCCGCAGACCATACGATGGGCTTAATTGGTTACCGTAGCTGTCCGGATCGGGATCGTAAGGAATTTGGAAGTAGTCTGTGCGTAGTTGGGTGATGAGGCGGAGCTGGTCTCGCGGGGTACGGTTGTAGATCAGAGAGGCAAATCCGCCGTAGCCATTTGCCGCATCATGCAAGACCTCACCGACCGGCGGAGCGAGCCCATAATCGGTACGGTTGCCATTGAGGCTTGCGTAGTAGGCTAGCTTTTCTGAGTGGTCACCCAGGCTCAGCTGAGCATTCGCCTGCCAGAAGTTGCCCGCGCTCACTACTAATTCCGCCTGGCGGTTCCGTTCAAAGCCGGTGCGAGGGGAGACGTTGAAGACTCCATAGGTCCGGTCTCCCACGTCGGCGTTATAGCTGCCCCGCTGCACCTCGATGTAATCAATATCTTTGGGATCGATCTGAGGGCCTATGTTGCTGGCGATGTTGGTGTTCGGAATTTCAACCCCATCTATCAGCCAGGCTACCTGGTGGCCGCCACGCATGTGGAGCATGTCATGCGTCATATATGCACCAGGAACGTAGTCGGTAATCATCTCCATCCCGTCGGTGCGGTTTGCCCCAGGTGTGCTCTCAATGTCCTCCCGGCTCAGCGTGGTCGTAGGTGTTACCGAGTCGATATTGGTCGCATTCGACCGGCCCACAATGACAACCGATTCCTTCACGGTGGCTATCGACAACTCAAAATGCAGGATGGGCGATGTTGCCGAAGCCAGTGATAGGGGCTGAGTGAAAGTGGCAAAACCGGCCTGCGCAACGGTAACCGCGTAATCTCCGAAAGGCACTGTTTGAAAACGGAAGGTGCCGCCGGAGTCAGTGCTTGTTGATTCCGTGAGGGCTGATGTTGCGCTCTTAATCACCACGGTGGCGCCCCCGATCGGACGGTGCTGCGGATCGTGGACAACCCCTTGTATCTCTCCAAATACCGTGGCTCGTGCCTCTTCTACCTTGAGAAAAAAGGCAAACAGGAACACCAGCAAAAAAGAGCATGCTGCTTTACGCATGAAAGATCTCTCCCGGTCGCAAACGTGACAGACATACGTCGGTGGCGTCTTTGTGAGACACCCTCAACATAGATAAGCAAATATGAGCGCTAGAAGAGGAGCAGAGGGGGCCCACGAGGAGCGGAGCGACGCAGGAAGCGTGCTGCCACGAAGAATGCGAGACATGCCCAGGTCAAGCCTCCGGCGGCGAGGCCCAGGCTTACACGGTGCGCGAAATCCACGGAGATGATAACTGTGGCGACGGCCCGAAGTACCTGTCCGAATGGACAGCCCACCGAACGCAGTGTCGGACCGGCATCCGAGGACACACTTGCGGAACCCATGACACAGGCATGCGCACCATGAGTCCTGCAACAGATAGGCAGTAGTTGCTGCGGCGCGCCAAGGGCGACCACCGTTGCCGAAGGCAACAACGCTCCGAAGACGCATAGCAATATCGCTGCCGCGATCCGCCGCATGGAGTCAGTCTACACGGTTTTTCTAAATTGGTGACACGGTGTATGCTGCAAGCGTATGCGACGGATTCTTGCGACGGTGCTGGTCCTGCTTTTCGGCTACACACTGATCGCGCCCGCGTTGGCCGCAAACGATGACGCGCAGCTTCCGGTTTGCTGCCGCCGCGCGGGTCTTCATCGTTGCACGATGATGGGTCTAACCGGAAACACTGATTCCTCGCAAACACAGGTGGGCATTGTTGGAACTCGCTGTCCGCTTTTTCCCCACCCGGCAATCGGCGGGCACGCCATCTTTTCCGCCCCGGATTGCCGCCGTCTTCACGCTGGCCTGACTTTGTATCCAGGGCTCTCTACCGGGGTTGACAATGTATTCCGCGTCTTTGCCCCCAGTGGCCATCTAAAGCGTGGGCCGCCCGCCCTTTCTGTCTAGTTCTCGATCCGCAATCTCTCTTTTTGACTATCACGCCCAGAATCTCCAGCCTCTGCCTTCGGCTTTGGGGGCCAGCAGCCTCTGTTTCCGCTAGCAGAATTCAGGTCGAGATGCGGCAACGAATCAACAAATGTGATCCGCTGCCGCCCATCCGCGCAGGAAGCCCGGCACGGGCTGGGACAGCCATCCGCGCCAGTTTCTTGCTCCGGAACTGGATAAGACGCGACCCCGTGGAGCCAGCCAACTAAAGGTCCCAGATATGAGATACCTGCGCCAAATAGTGCTTTTGATCCTGTTTGCCCTGCTATCAACGATAGGAGTTCGAGCACAGACCGCCGCTACTGCAAGCGAGCCAGTGCGGATCCATTTCGAAGCGCGGCTGAGCAATAAAGTCTTTGCCTGCGGAAGCCAATATGAGGATGTCGGCAGCAAGTCGTCAATCGTGACGCCGGTGGATCTGCGCTTCTTCGTCTCGGATGTTGTGCTCTTGCGGACGGACGGCCCCGCTATTCCAGTTGTCCTGGACCAGGATGGGGTGTGGCAGTACAAGTCACTTGCGCTGGTTGACCTTGAGGATGCGAGCGGCGGATGCCGCAATGGAACCCCTGCGATGCATGCAGAAGTGACTGGCACTGTGCCGGAGGGCAGTTATGTTGGGCTGCGCTTTGCTCTGGGCGTCCCCTTCGAGATGAATCACATAGATAGCTCTGCTGCGCCTTCGCCCTTGAACCTGACGGCGATGGAGTGGAACTGGCAGAACGGGTACAAGTTTCTGCGCGCGGAGGTCTCGGTTGTCCCTGCGAAACCGTCGGCGACGCTGAAGCCTGCGGCCATGCAGGATTCCTCGGGAACGAAGCCACCGTCGCAGGGGCAGCGCATGCACCGGGGGGCTTCCGGATTTCCTGTGCATGTGGGCAGCACCGGGTGCGCGGGGACCAGCCCCGATGCTGCTCCTGAGGGGGAGTGTAAGAACCCGAACAGGGCTGTCATCACGCTCCCGGAGTTTGACGTTGCGAAGGATGCGGTGGTCTTCGACATGGGCCAGCTGTTGGCGCACTCCGACTTGTCTGCCAACAGCCTCGACACCCCACCCGGCTGCATGTCGTTTGAAGGCGACCCTGACTGCATTCCGATCATGGAGGCGCTGGGCATTGCTTATGGCGGCTCCGCGGCCAAACCGCAGGTGGTGTTCTACCGGAGGGCGGATTAGTGGAGGCCCGCCGTGTCGCCGGTCTGTTGATGTGCATGCTCGGCTCAGCCGCGGTGTGCGCAGTTTTTGCGGCGGCCGGCCAGAGGTCTACATTCGTATGGAACAAGCCGGCGTGGGCGCCAACTCCGGCCGTGCCCGCGGACAACCCGATGAGTGAAGAGAAGGTGGCGCTGGGGCGTGCTCTGTTCTACGACAAGCGCCTCTCTTCAAACCACACGATGGCATGTGCGAGCTGCCATCAGCAGGCTCGCGCCTTCACCGACGGACAACGGGTGCACCTCGGTGTAACCGGGGTGCCCGGTATTCGCAGCTCCATGACCCTTACCAACGCTGCCTTTCTCCCCAGCTACACCTGGGCCAATCCATTGCTCACCACGCTCGAAAAGCAGCTGCAGATACCGCTCTTCTCTGAGCACCCGCTGGAGATGGGCATGTCCGGACGTGACCCGCAGCTCATCGCGGAACTCTCCCGCGACGTGAGCTATCGAGAGCAGTTTATGCTGGTTTTTCCTGCGGATCACGGATGCATTTCGGTGCAGAACATCACCCGCGCCATCGCGGCTTTTGAACGAACCTTGCTCTCGTTTGATTCGCCTTATGATCGTTATAAACATGGCGACCAAAGCGCGCTCGGGCCCGCGGCGAAGCGGGGCCTGGCGCTGTTCTTTGGCGAGCGCCTTGAGTGTTACCACTGCCATGGCGGCATCAACTTTACCGACAACCACATACAACAAGGTCAGCCCTTCCCCGAGGCCGGCTTCCACAATACGGGCCTCTACAACGAAGATGGTTCTGGATCGTATAAGCCATGGGACCATGGCTTGCGCGATGTAACCTCGCGCGCGGAAGACGAAGGGGCTTTCCGGACACCGACTCTACGCAATATTGCGGTCACCGCTCCTTACATGCACGATGGTTCGCTGCCCACTCTCGAAGCCGTCATCCGCAAGCATTACGCTGTGGAGGGGCATAGCTCGATCGGGGGCAAGGGTCCCAACCCGTTGCGCAGCGAGTTCATTCAGGGTTTCAACATTAGCGATGGTGAGGTGCAGGACCTCATAGCCTTTCTCAACGCCCTTACCGACAAAAATTTTCTAAATAACCCTGCGTTCGCCGATCCGCGGCTTCCGGAGAAAGGGAAAATCAAGTAGGAGACAAGATGATGAGCGTGCTCTATCACCGGCAGCTCTATTGGCACGCCCTTGCCGCACTTACACTTCTTTTCACACCCGTCGGCTGCAAGAGACCAGCAACCGCGGATGCCACACCTGCCAATTACGGGCGGTATCACATGCGTGGAGTCGTTTTGAGCAAGAGTGACAACAACGAAGAGTTGACGGTAAGGCATGGCGAGATCGCAGATCTAATGCCGGCCATGACGATGTCCTACAGAGTGCGAACGCCCGCTGCCGCGGTCGACGTGCACCCGGGAGATGAAATTACCGGGGACGTGTTGGTATCTAAGAACAACCACGACCTTCTGCTGGACAACCTGGTGCTTGTCAGGCAGGCCCGGCGCGCACATCCCGCCGGCGCAAATAGATAGTTGGGAAGATACGGAAGTAAGGGCTCCTTAAATAATCATTGCAGGAAAAGGAAGGATCAAGCCGTAGTCCATCAATATGCAAAGCAAAAAGCTTCTCCTCACTATCAGCCTAATCGTGGCTGTGGCTTCTCTATCATTATTTCCCCGCGCCGCGCTGGCCCATGCAGTGTTGCTAAAATCGACGCCCGCAGCCAATTCGACTGTTGCCGGGCCCGACGTGGCCATGACGTTCAAGTTCAACTCTCGCGTCGATGCAAGCCGTTCCCAGATCTCCATTGCCGATGCCAACGGCCAGTCCAAGGTACTTGAGATCGATAAGCAGCAAGCCCCCGATATCATAACGACTTATGCGTCCAAACTCGCTCCGGGTAGGTATGCCATTCGATGGCAGGTATTGTCGGTCGATGGGCATATCACACGCGGACAGATTCCCTTCGAAGTGAAGTGAGCCGGGCTGTTCTGAGCCGTTGGAGGCACGTTTTTGAGCACCTCGGCGATTACGTATCGCACCATGTGGCGCTGGCACTCCGTCATCGTTCTCGAGAAGGCACCGTTGGGGCGCATACTTTCCGTGAGCCGTTGGCTCGGTTTGTCTCCGGCCTGAATACCTTGATTCCGAACGGAAGCGGTCGTCCTCGGCTGGTCAAGCGTCATGCTCGGTCTGGGTCAACTCTCGGAAAGTACTCGGTCTCGAAGCTGGTCGGTTCGCCTCCGGGTTACGTAGGCTATGAGGAGGGCGGTCGGCTCACCGAGCGGGTGCCGGGGTATCATACCCCTCGATACCGGCTCTCTAAGCCTTCATAAGTCGCACATTCGAAGTGTTTTGATAATCGAGCGCCCGACGATACCTCCGAATCCTTGCCTGCGGGATGACAAAGGGGCCGCTACATCAGCAACAAAGGTCGGGGTGGCCCATTCAATCCTTCTATTGCCTGCCCCGGCGCGCCGTGGCGTTGTGGGGGGTTGTTGCGGATGTGTAGGCTACCGTGGTTCAGCGCCGGGGTCACCGGCGCTGAAGCCCAAAGGAAAATCCGGCGACTCTTCTACTGGTTCTTGATTGTGAAGTTAGTTGCTTTCACAGTGAACCCATCGACAACCTGCACGCTGCCAACTCGATGGATGAGAACCTGATCCTGGCCGACACCAGGGGTCACGGTTGCAGGAACTGAAATCTCATGTCCTTCGCCGGAGATCGTCACTTGGGTCTCGCTGGAACCCGCCACCCAGTGAATCTCATACGTCCCCGCGGGTAGGTTGTTGGCGCCGATGCGAACAGAGATCGGAAAACTTACTGATCCCGACTCTTTGTTGGCGGCGTAGCTCATGGATCCTGATGCAAATAAAAGTAGCGAAAGTATGGTTAGAGTTTTCTTCACGACTGTCTCCTCGTCTGGTGCGGTTTGTGCTGATGTAGGCATTACACCTACACCCGGACGGCCCAACAAGGTACTTGCGGTATCGCCGTCGACACAGCCGGATAACGATCCTGGAATGTTCTGTTTGTGCCGGACGAGAATTTCAGTAGCGAGGGGTATGCTACGTTGACGGGCCAGGTTGCGTGCATCAGCAAGCGACGGCAACCATCTTCGGCGGCCACGATTCCCTGCGTCAGTCGGCTTCAGCGAGAGTCTTCAGGTTGCGCAGCCCGGCTTCGAAGTGCTTGCCCATTACACGATCCATGTTCACGAATATGCCCATTACTTTCATCAGGTACAGATTTGTCCCGTGCATTGTCCAAGTCACCCTGGTCCCATTTCCCGCGGGTTCCAGGATGAAGTCGTTCGTGTTGTGGGCTGCAAATGGCTTGACAAAGTCTGTCTTGACCGAAATTTTTGTGGAAGACACCGATTCCGTTATCGACATTCGACCCATTCCCGCGCTGCCACGGCTCTGCCAATCCGAAATCGCGCCTCTGCCATTCGCGGCTCCGCTGTAGGTTCGCTGCATGCTCATATCCTCTTTGTCTTGCGGTGCCCAACGCCTCCAATGGTGGAAGTCATTGATAAGAGCAAAGACCGTTGCTGGAGGAGCATCGATTTCAATCGAGCGCTGGACGCGAAAGGTGCTGGGTCTTGTGGCGGCGAACACCAGAACAATCCCGGCAATGATGGCGAAGCCGGCCGCGACCCTCAGAACCATGGGTGCTCCAGCGAATTCAACAGCCAAAAACATCGAACCCACTCCATCAGGCGAGCCGCATCATCGGCCTCGGACAAAGCTTTCCGGTGTGCCATCCTCAGGATTAACGAAGATCACGTCTTTCGGGTCGCGTCTCGGTGTGTCGAAGGAGAGAAAGGCCACCGGCTCTTCAAGAATTTTAGGTAGAGCATGGACGATGCCGCGCTTGAAGAAGAGCAAATCTCCAGGCGCGAACTCCCCTGCATTCGAGGGGTCGCCCATCCAGAAGGTCCCTCTTCCCGAAAGAACATAGAGATACTCGTCGCAACCCGCATGGTAATGCGGAGGCGTCTCCCGATAGACGCGAAAGACTCGAGCGCTCGCAGCCGCTTCGTTCGTCAGGTAGGTATCCAACAACATCGTCTCCGCCGTCTCCGGAAATGACCGGGCGATTTCGCTCGGCTTGAAGCGTTGGTAGTCAAGTCGTTCTGCCATCAAGGTCTCCATTTTCCGCAGAGATTCAGCGTATCCTGCGCTGTATCCCACTCCGATTACGTCGCACAATTGGTTACGTTATGGTTCAAGTACGATCTTGCCCCGCGTGTGACGCCGCTCGAGCTCTCGATAGGCATCGCGAACTTCGGCCAGGGGGTAGACCTTGGCAATGGGGATCTCAAGGCGCCCGGAAGCCAGCCGCCCCGCGAGTTCCCCGAGCACGCCCGCATTAGCGGCCTCATGGTTACCTGCCGTCATCACCCCATACTTGGCTGCGGCGGCGAAGTCGATGACCGTGTCGATCCGGTTCGCAGGGACTCCCAACTTGAGTGCCAGCTCCACGTACCCGCCGCCGAAGGTGTCAACGAAGGCATCGACTTTCCCTGCAGATGCATTGCGGATCCGTTCCTCAACTCCATCTCCATAGGCAATCGGAATTACCCCATGATCGGTGAGCCACTTGTGATTCGCCACGCCTGCCAGGCCGATAACCTTGGCGCCTGTATCCCTGGCTAATTGCACCGCGATCGAGCCCACTCCACCCGCGGCGCCCGAGATAACGACCGTGTCACCCGCTTTCAGAGCGACGCTCCGCACCGCGGCGTAGGCTGTGGTGCCCCCCACGAAGAGAGCTCCAGCCTGCTCCCACGACACGTTTGCGGGACGAGGCACCAGGTCACCGGAGTCGATGACCACCAGCTCAGCCTGGCTTGATCGGTTGTTGCTGAATCCTATGACCTCATCACCCACCGCGACATTCGCTACCTCTGGCCCAACCTCCTCCACGATGCCGGCGAGATCGCTGCCCTGCCCGGATGGAAACGTGGAAGGCCAGCGGTCGGCAAACAATCCCTTCCGTATCGAAGCCTCACCCGGATTAATGCCTGCAGCCTTGACCCGGACAAGGACCTTCCCCGGGCCCGGGATTGGCCGGTCGACCTCTACCACTTTCAAGACTTCAATCCCACCATAGCTGTCGAATCTGACGGCACGCGGCATAACGCTTTCTCCTGGGTGCGTTGCGGAAACAGAAGCAACACGATCCTTAGATTCCCTTCAACTGCTCTCCGATTCGCCGACCAGGGAACTAACTTCGATAAGCGAGAGAACGCGCACGTTCGTAATCCTGTCGAACTGCTTCGCTCCCGTACTTGCGCTCCAGGCGTCGGACTGTGAAATGCCCTTCCGCGAGGCTTTGAAAGTGCCGGCTAAAAAGCACGTTGAGCGTGAGACCGCCGACGGCGCCAGCGATAGGGACCAGTTCCGCGGCCACTTTCTCGCCAACCTCGAGACCAAATCTCGAAGCAATCCTCCCGATGAATTTCATCAGCGCGGGCGCGCTCTCTTTCGCCATTCCTTTCTGGGTTACATAAGACACGGCCTCCCGCGTGACTTGCGCCAACGCGGCCCGGGTTGCGTAGTATGCGCTCTCCCGCGCCTCGCGATGCGTGTTTTGCGGGCCCAGGGCGAAAACCTCCAGGCAAGCCAGCCCACCTTCCGGGCTCAACAAGTCTTCACCCTCACTACGGGCAATCTCCACAATCGAGTGCAGCATCACCGTGGTCGTGATCGGAAGCTCGACCAGCAGGCCGGGCAGCCCAAAGAAGCCGCCGATCGCCCCGGTGAAGGCAGCCGCGGCCGTGTGGGAGCGCTTGTAAATCCCACCCGGCGATTTCGGCTTGTGGGCCTTGACCGCGATCCGCAGGCATTGTGCCAGCGCTTTATCCACGCTCAGTTGGATGGCCGACTGGGCCGGGCCCGGCAGTCGATGCAGAAGCGCTTCGATTGGCATACCAAGCGTGGATGCGACCTTCATCCCGAAACTTTGAGTTTCGAGCTTGGCGACTGCGGCCTGCAGGTCAGCGTAATCGGACGGCGAGAGGTTGCTCATCGTTCAAGGGTAATCGGAGAGCAAAATGCTAAGCTACGGTACGATGCCTGAGACATTCAAAGAGCAGTTTGCCCGCGGGTACCAGGCGCGCCGCGAGAATCGGCTGGCGGATTCGCGCGCCATCTTCCTGAAGGCGGTCCGCAGCGCTTCGGAAGCGGGAGATCGGCCGGCTCTGGCCGAGGCGCTGTGTGGTCTGGGGCAGGCCGAGCGTGACATCGGAAGCCTTGAGCCCGCCCGTCATCACTATGCCAACGCAGCCGTGCTCTACAGGCAGATCGGGCCGCCGGAGAGGCTGGCGTATGCGCTCCGCCATGAGGCCGACATACTCCGAGAGTTGGACCTGCCTTCGGAGGCTGAACCACTCTACCTGGAAGCTGCGGGAATCTATCGTCAGCAGGGCGAGGACGCCGAGCTTGACTTGGCTAACACTCTGCGAGGCCTAGCTTTGGTGTATGAATCGACCGGCAGAACGGATGCCTCCAGGTCGCTCTTCGAGCAGGCGCGCGAACTCTACGTCAAGTGCAACGTGGAAGCAGGCGCCGACGAGTGTAACCGCAAGCTTTCTCAATAGCGAACTCCAGGTCATTTCGCTACCTGTATCTTCTCCTCCGCAACTCCCGCGACACTCTCCAGCTTTCTCAGATCCGGAAATACCACCATCCAGATCAATGCGATCACGATGCTCCCTACCCCACCAACGATCGTAGCCGGGATGATTCCGAACCAGGAAGCAGTCACCCCCGACTCGAACTCGCCCAGTTGATTCGATGTTCCGATGAACAGCGAGTTCACCGCGCTCACCCGGCCTCGCATCTGGTCCGGGGTCTCCAGTTGTACCAGGGACGACCGCACCACCACACTGGTCACATCCGCTGCGCCCAGCAGGCAAAGGATGGTCATCGACAGCCAGAGATTCCGCGAGAGAGCAAAGGCAACCGTCGCTACTCCAAAGACGATCACCGCCGCGAACATGCGATGTCCGGCTCGGGTGCGAATTGGATGATGTGCCAGGAAGACTGCGGTCGATAGCGCACCCACAGCGGGCGCAAGGCGCAGCAGTCCAAGTCCCCACGGGCCCGTGTGCAGGATGTCCCGTGCGTATGCTGGAAGCAGCGCCGTTGCGCCACCCAGCAGCACCACGAAAAGATCCAGCGAGATGGCTCCCAGGATATTCTTGCGCTCGCCGATATAACGAATGCCTGCTAAGACCGATTGCGCGCTCACCGGCGCCTTGCCTGCGGTCCGCCGTTTCGGCACGATGGTTGAGGACAACAGCGCCGCCATCCCAAATAAGCAGGCGCACAACCCATACGGTACATGCGCCCCAAACGCGTACAGCAGTCCACCCAGCGCCGGGCCCACAATCGACGCAGTCTGGTTGGCCGAAGTGGACCATGCGATCGCCTGTGGGACCTTCGCATCCTCCACCAAGCCAGGGACCAGGGCCTGTGTCGAGGGGCTCTCGAAGGCCCGTGCAGCCCCGATCGCCGCTACCGCGCAGTAGATGCCATAGTGATGCAGGTGATGAAGGTAGCTGCTGACTGCCAGTAGAGCAAGGGTCAAACCCTCGACCACCTGGCAGATGCTGATGATGGTCTTGCGATTGAACCGGTCTGCCACCTGTCCCACCACCAGCGTGAGCAGGACCATGGGCAAAAACTGCACCAGCCCAACCATTCCCAGGGCAAACGTGCTGTGCGTCAGCGCATACATCTGCCAGCCGACGGCCACTCCCGCCATCTGAAACGAGATGGTTGAGCAAATCCGGGCAAACCAGAACCGTACATAGCGGGGTTCACGGAGGACTGATCTTGTGTCGATACGCGGCTCGTGATCGGGCATTGCTTTTCTGATCTATGTTCGCCTGCAAGCACTGCAGGCGTCTAGCTGACCTCTGTATTGGCAGGAGAAGTCGATTTTTCCCAATAAGAAGCAGGAAAATCAACACAAGCGATCGAGCCGGCGCAAGAATGGATGTGAGGCACTCGCGATGCGCATGGATTCATGGCCGCTCCGTAATTCTCGATGGCTTATACCCGCGTGTGTTGTGCTTCTCCTGCTCGCAGGTGTCTATGCAGTCGCCCAGACTTTCCACTCCGGCGCCACCCTGGTGACGGTACCGGCCACCGTAGTCAACGCGAAAGGCCAACAGGTCTGGGGTCTCACAGCGTCTGATTTTACTGTGTACGATGACGGGCAGTTACAAACCATACGGCTGGACGATGGTTGGATTCCGCCCTCGCGCGCACTGGTCATCCTGGTAGAGCAGGATGACGACACGCTCCTGCTAATGGATTCGTTGAACAGAGGTCTCGTCGCGTTTGTGGAAGGGCTGCCGGCAGCGCCTACGGCCATCGCCATCATGACCGTTGCCTCCCAATCCAGGCTTCTCCTTCCGTTTACTTCGGACAAGGACCAAGTCATTCAGCAGCTCAAAAACATGCACCCCGCCGTCTCTCCCTTGCCCTCCTTGATCAGGAGCAGCCCTGCCCTGGTGGATGGTTTATTCAAGGCCGCACGTCTTCTTTCAGAAGAAGCGCCTTCCAGCAACAAAAACATCCTCCTCGTCTCCACCGCGAGCGATTTCGGCAGTAAGCACAACAGCGAAGAAACGCTCAGCCTGATCGAAGGCAACGACATCACGGTGCATGCGCTCGAATATTCCGCCGTACAGGTAGGCTTATCCGATGCGTGGTCTGATGTTGATCTGGCGCGAACCGGTCTGAACATCAACGCGTTGCTGGTGCATGCCGCCAGTGGGTTGAAGCAGGATGTTCCTAAGCACTTTGCCGTTGCTTCGGGGGGAGTAGTGCAGGCGATTGGCAGAAAAGGTCAGGTGAGCACTGCAGCATTTGCCGTCGACGCCCAGTTGCCGGTTCAGTATCCGATCAGCTTTGTGCCAAGCAGTCGCACTCCCGGGCTCCACTCCTTACAGGTTACTGTTCCGAAGCGCCCCGACTTGACCGTGCGCAGCAGAACCTTTTACTGGATGCAGGCTGATGCGCCTCCACGCGCGGGCAAATGATTTGCAGATGGTTCCTCGCCAACTACGGAGCAGTCCGGAAAGGGACGGCTGTCCTTTACAATCGTCCACGGAATGAAACGAGTTCGAGTCATCGATTCGCACACCGGGGGCGAACCTACCAGGACCGTCGTCGATGGAGGCCCTGATCTAGGCGAGGGAACCCTGCAGCAGAAACGGCTCCGCTTTCAGCAGGAGCACGACGCCTTTCGTCGAGCCCTGGTCACAGAGCCGCGCGGTTCGGAGGTGATGGTGGGGGCGTTGCTCTGTGAGCCGAGCAATGCGGACTGTGTCACCAGCGTAATCTTCTTCAACAACAGCGGATGCCTGGGAATGTGCGGGCACGGAACCATCGGCCTGGTGGTGACGCTCGCTTGGCTGGGCCGCATTCAGCCCGGGCGCCATCGCATCGAAACGCCGGTGGGCATCGTAGGAGCCACGCTGCACGAAGACGGCGCGGTCACCATCGAGAATGTGCCCAGCTACCGCTGGGCTGCGGCAGTCGAACTGCCGGTGCCAGGATACGGTCAGGTGACCGGAGACGTCGCCTGGGGTGGCAACTGGTTTTTTCTGGTCAGGCAGCACCCCTACACACTCGACCGCTCCCATCTCGAGCAGCTTGTGGACTTCACCTGGTCGATTCGCCAGGCCCTCGCGGCGAACAGCATCACAGGCGCGGACGGCGCCGAGATCGACCACATCGAACTCTATAGCCCCTCTTCGACTGCGGGCGTAAACAGCCGGAACTTTGTGCTCTGTCCGGGCAAGGAGTACGACCGTTCGCCCTGTGGAACCGGCACTAGCGCCAAGTTGGCCTGCCTGTATGCCGATGGGCTGCTGGCGCCCGGGCAGCCGTGGCGGCAGGAAAGCATCGTGGGCAGCATCTTTGATGGCCGCATACGGCTTCAGGATGGCAACGTAATCCCAAGCATCACCGGCACGGCCTTCATCACCGCCGAGTCAACCCTGATCCTCGATCCGCGGGACGCGTTTTGTTGGGGCTTATGAATCACTCCTTTGACGCGGTGATCGTAGGTGGCGGAATTGTGGGCGCCGCCTGTGCTCGGGCGCTTGCGCAGCAGGGCCTGCGCCTTGCACTGGTGGAACGGGGCGAGATCGGCCGCGGCGCCACCGCAGCCGCCATGGGGCACATTGTCGTCTTGGATGACTCTCCTGCCCAGTTGGCGTTGACCCGCTACTCGCAGTCGCTCTGGCGACAGTTGGAATTACCGCCGGCAGCGGAATACACCGCGCGTGGCACCCTTTGGGTGGCCGCGGACGATGAAGAGATGCAGGATATATGTCGCAAGCACAGTGTCTATCAACAACACGGCATTCCCTGCGAGGTGATCGACGCAGAGACGATCGCCCAGCTTGAACCCGCCCTGCGCCGTGGGCTCGCCGGGGGATTCGTGGTGAACGAAGACGCGGTTGTGTCTCCCCGGATAGCCGCCGCCTTCCTGCTGCAGCAGGCGCTTGCCACCGGGGCCACGTTGTTTCGCCAGAAGGTCGAATCTATGGGGTCCGGTCGAGTGTTGCTCGGAAACGGCGACGAGCTTCGCGCGTCCATCCTGATCAACGCTGCGGGTGAGTGGGCTTCCGAGCTTACCCCCGGGCTGCCGGTTGCCAGGCGCAAAGGGCATCTTGCCATCACCGAACCATGGTCCGGCGTTTTACGCTACCAGGTAGTTGAGCTCGGATATCTGAAGAGCGCTCATGTCACAACCACGGATACCGTAGCCTTCAACGTGCAGCCAAAGGCGAGCGGCCAGTTGTTGATCGGTTCGTCGCGGCAGTATGGGGTGGAGAGCAGGGAAGTGGATGAACAGGTACTCGCCCGGATGTTGCAGCGCGCCGCCGAATATCTGCCCGTGTTGCCTTCTCTCTCCATCGAGCGTTCGTGGACGGGTTTTCGCTCCGCGACCTCCGACAAGCTGCCCTTGATCGGTCCCTGGGGCGAAGACGAGACGGTCTTCCTCGCCACCGGTCATGAGGGCCTGGGGATCACCACCTCCCTCGCCACCGCGCAGCTACTGGCAGATGTGATCGCCGGCAAAAAGCCCGCCATCCCGATCGAGCCCTACTCCCCCTCGCGCAGATTCGTCGCGGAGCAGCCCTTTTGAATCATTCTGCACTAGCCACAAAAGACTGGGTGCCCCATTCAAGCCCTCTTTGGGCTTGAGTGGGGTTGTTGCGGACCCCAACTCTCCGCGAGATACTATTGACGCCATGGCCATCATTCGAAACTGCCCGTCTTGCGGCAAGCCGAATCGAATTCCGTCGAGTCACCTTGCCGACACAGGAAGATGCGGCGCCTGCAAAGCACCGTTGCCCGCGATGGCTGAGCCCATTGAAGTCAATCCCGAGCAGTTCGACGAGATTATCCGCGACAGCAAAGTTCCTGTCCTGGTCGATTTCTGGGCAGCGTGGTGTGGACCGTGCAAAATGGCAGCGCCTCACGTCGCACAAGTGGCCCGGGACCTCGCAGGGCAGGCCGTTGTGCTCAAGGTCGACACCGAGCGGTTTCCGGAGCTTGCCGCGCGGTACAAGGTCCAGGGTATTCCGAACTTCGCCGTATTCGCTCGCGGCAGCCTCCAGTTTCAGCAAGCGGGACTGGTGGACGCGAGCACGATGAAGAGTTGGCTTACACGAGCAGCATAATAGCGGATGGTAACTACGACAGCAGCAATTTCGGGGGTCAGGTCGCGGACACCAGGTGGGTTCCATTGATCTAGACTGAAAGCAGGCGGGGCATCTCGCGAACAGGAGCACACCATGGATCTTGCACTGGAACTGAAGCCCGTTTCACTCATCGGATTTGGCGATGGCGCGGAGGCCGCTGCCTTCACCGCGATGAACCCGGCGACCGGCCTGGCGCTGGAACCGAAATTTTTCGCCGCCAGCGCTGACGATCTGGAGCGGGCCGCGGCGCTTGCCCAAGCCGCCTTTCCCATTTACAGCAAGCTTTCGGGTAAGGAAAAAGGTGCCTTTCTGCGCCGCATTGCCAGCGCCATTGAAGCCGCGGCGCCCGCGATCATTCAGCGGGCCAACCTGGAAACAGCCTTGCCCGAAGCTCGCCTGCAGGGCGAGGTAGGCAGAACCTGCAATCAACTGCGGCTCTTTGCGGAAGTAGTGGAAGAAGGCTCATGGGTAGATGCGCGCATCGATAACGCCGACCCCAACCGCAAACCCCTGCCCAAGCCATCCATCCGTTCCATGCATCACCCGCTCGGCCCGGTCGCCGTTTTCGGCGCCAGCAATTTTCCTCTGGCCTTCTCCGTCGCCGGAGGAGACACGGCTTCGGCCCTCGCCGCAGGCAATCCCGTGATCGTGAAAGCGCATCCCGCGCATCCGGGCACCAGCGCGCTGGTGGGCCACGCAATCCGCGAGAGCGTGCGCGCCAGCGGCCTGCCCGAGGGCGTATTTTCCATGCTCTTCGATGCCGGCGTGGAAGTAGGCATCCAACTGGTGAAACACCCGGTAATCAAGGCAGTGGCGTTTACTGGTTCCTTTGCCGGCGGCACGGCCTTGATGAAGCTCGCGGCTGCCCGGCCGGAGCCTATTCCCTGCTACGCCGAGATGGGGAGCGTGAACCCCGTCTTTGTTCTTCCCGGGGCCTTGAGCAAGCGAGGCGCTGCGATTGCCACCGGGCTGCAGGCATCGTTTACCCTCGGCGCCGGCCAGTTTTGCACCAAGCCAGGCCTGGTCTTGGTTCCTCAAGCGGATGGAACCCCCGGGTTTATGAAGGAACTAGGCGACCGCGTCCACAGCACTCCGCCGCAAACCCTGCTCACGAAAGCCATCGCGGACCGCTACATCGCCGCCGTGAAGGGTCGCGACGCGACGGTCCTGGCGCAGGGAGCAGAGCCGGCGGGCGCCAGCCAGGCCGCTACCGTGCAGGCCTCGCTCTTTGTCGCGGATTACAAAGATCTGCAAGAAAACGCGGACCTGGCGCAGGAGATCTTCGGCCCAACGACAGTCGTAGTCGGTTACCAGGACCGCAAGCAGCTCCTGGCCGTTGCCGAGCAACTGGAGGGTCACCTGACGGCGACGCTGCAGGCGGACGAGAGTGAACTCGCCGGCTATGCCGACCTGATCGACATCCTCACCCGCAAGGTAGGCCGCCTGGTCCTGAATGCCTATCCCACCGGGGTCGAGGTCTGCCACGCCATGGTGCATGGGGGTCCCTTTCCGGCCACCAGCGACGGCCGTTCCACTTCCGTGGGAAGCAACGCCATTTTCCGTTTCACCCGGCTGTTTTGCTACCAATCTTTTCCCGACGCCGCACTCCCCGACGAGCTGAAGAGCAGTAACCCGCTGGGAATCATGCGGATGGTCGACGGAGAGCGGACGCGCGCCGCTTCCGCGTGACGATCGAGGGACCATCCCTGTAAACTGCCTGCGATGGGTTACAGCATTTTCACAAATGGTGTAAACGAGGAAGCAATACTATACGCAGGCGTTCCGCTAAAGAACGCGTGCACATAGCTGCTCTCAAAAGCATCACCGTATTTGTGAAAATGCTATTAGGGGGGTTGCCGTGACCTTTGAAGATACCAACCGCAGGGACTTCCTGAAGATGGGCAGCGCCGTTGTCGCCGGAGCCGCCGTTCCATGGAGCGCATCTAGCTACGCCGCGATCTCCGGAGCCAATGACCGGGTCCGCGTCGCTCTCATTGGCGCAGGCGACCGAGCCAAGGGAGCGCTGGTGCCGGCCTTCCAGGAAAATGCCAAGGATCTCAACTTCGAGTTCGTCGCCGTCTCCGATATCTGGAACCGGCGTCGCGACGAGGGGGCAGCATTTATTGAGAAGCACTGCGGAGGCCCCATCGCCAGCGTGCGCAACAATGACGAGCTTTATGCCCGCAAGGATATCGATGCGGTCATTGTTGCCACGGCCGATTTCCAGCATGCCCTGCACGGTGTCGAGGCGGTGCAGGCGGGGCGCGACGCGTACGTAGAAAAGCCTACCGCCCATACCATGGCGGACGCGCGGGCCTTCCGCGCCGCGGTAAAGCAGACCGGCAAGATCGTGCAGGTAGGTACGCAGCGCCGCAGTACGCCCAGCTATCAAAAGGCTTACGAGTACATTCAATCAGGAAAATTCGGCGATATCGTCGCCGTCGAGATGACCTGGAATGTCAACCAGCCAGGCCGCTGGCGGCGTCCCGGTGTCGTGCCTCTGTTGAAGGAGCAGGACACGGATTGGAAGCGCTACCTGCTCAATCGGCCCTATGAGCCATTCGATGCCCGCAAGTATCTCGAGTTCCGGCTCTTCTGGCCGTATTCCTCGGGGATCCCCGATCAGTGGCTGGTGCACCAGATCGACACGGTGCACTGGTTCACCGGCTATCCTCATCCGCGCAGCGTGGTGGCCAATGGCGGTGTCTATCTCTGGAAAGACGGCCGCAAAAACTGGGACACCATGACCGCCGTCTTCGACTACGGTCCGCTCGATGACCCGAGCAAGGGCTTCCAGGTTATCTACTCTTCGCGCATGACCAACTCCGCCGGAGGCGTGAAGGAGATTTACTACTCCAACGGCGGAAAGCTGGATATGGATAAGGCGTGCGTCAGCTCCGATGGCGGCATGGACGCGAAGGCGGCTGCCGAGATGGGCATGAAGCCGAACCTGCTGGGCGACTTTTCGCTCAGCGACTCCGTGCTGAAGGCGGAAACCTCGGCCAATACCGGCAACGATCCTATGACCTCCGCCAATATGCGCAACTGGATGGAGTGTGTCCGCTCACGCAAGCAGCCCAACGCCAGCATTGAGGCGGGATACAGTCACTCGGTGGCGCTTGTGCATGAACATTGCCGCCATTCAGACCGGCCAGCGGATCACCTTTGACGACAAGTCGCAACAGGTGATGGCCGGAGACAAGGTCTATGAATAGCTTGTTCTGCGGCTGCCTGCTGGCAGCCTGTACTTTGCAAGGCATGGCGTGGGCGGAGCAAGGCGTAAAGGTAACGGCGGACGAGGCGCATCAGCGGGTCGACGTCACCATCGACGGCAAGCCCTTCACTTCCTACGTCTGGCCCGGTGTGCTCAAAAAGCCGGTGCTGTTTCCCTTGATCGCATCGGACGGGGTTGACGTCGTCCGCGGATTTCCCTTGGCCCCGCGGCCGGGCGAGCGTGTCGATCATCCCCACCACGCCGGCATCTGGTTCAACTACGGTGACGTAAACGGCTTCGACTTCTGGAATAACTCCGATGCCATCAAGCCCGCGGACCGGGCAAAGATGGGGACCATCCATCAGCAGAAAATCGTCTCCACCAAAAGCGGTCGCGACCGCGGCGAACTGGTCACCGAGTCATTGTGGACCGCGGGCAGCGGCCAGGACATTCTTGAGCAGAAGACGCGTTATGTGTTTTCCCGCCAGAAAGACGAGCGCATCATCGACCTGATCGTCACGCTGCACACCCTGGACCGGGTTGTTTTCCACGACGACAAAGAAGGTTTGCTGGGCATCCGCGTAGCTCGCTTTCTGGAGTCGGCTGGGGAAAAGGGCGGCACCTTCACCGACGCGAATGGACGGCCGACGGATGTGCCGGCTTCGAATCTGCCGGGAGCTAACGGCGTGTATCTCACCAGCGAAGGCAAGCAAGGGGACCAGGCATGGGGGACGCGTGGCCGCTGGTGTGCGTTGACCGGAAACACGGAAGGCAAGGTCATCACCATCGCGATTTTCGACCATCCGGGCAATCCCAATTATCCAACTTACTGGCATGCGCGAGGCTATGGGTTATTTGCCGCGAATCCCCTGGGGCAGCATATCTTTGATCCCAAGGCGCCGCAACTGGACTACACCGTCGAGAAGGATCAAAACGTAACCTTCACGTATCGGATTCTGATGTTGACGCGCGCTCCGCTGGCAGGAGAGATGAACCGCGACGCCGACGCCTTTGCAGCCGAGTACCGCTAGGGTAGGCTGCAGCAAAATTCCTTGTACGAAGGGCACGGCTTCACAGGCTGCGGGAAAACTCTTGTTTTGTATGCCACCTTTACCGGGCAAGAAAAACCAGGGGCTAAAGCCCAGATATTTGTTAAGCCTCAACGGCCCGACTAAAGTCGGGCCCTGATACAAAACATAACGTACAGCGTTAGCTTTTGATATGAGGCTCTGCAATCCTGGTTCTTGATCGCCGGATCTCTTCGGTCAGAATGATGGCCTCTGCGATCTCGCGGATGGCCTTCCGCTTTTGCCGGCTCTGCTTTTGCAAGGCAAGGTAGGCGCCCTCTTCATCCAGATGCAGTTCGCGCTGCAGAATACCCTTGGCCCGGTCCATCAATTTTCTGACCTCGAGCCGATCGGCCAGCAGGACGCGTTCACTTTCCAGCCGCGCCATCTCCAGCTCGGCTCCCACCAGAAAACCAACCGTGGCGATAAGCCGCAACTGGCGCCGGCTGTGGTGATGCGGCTTGCGGTGCTGCACATTGATTACGCCCACCAGCTTGCCGCGGGCCAGAATAGGTACGGAAAGAAACGCTTCGAAATGATCCTCGGGCAGGTCGTTGAACATCTTGAAGCGGGGATCGCTCCACGCCTGGGAGGCAATGGCGACAGGTTGTTGGTGCATGGCGACCCAGCCGGTAATACCCTGGCCCAGGGGCAAGTCGAGTTCGTCGACCAGGTCCGCGTGAGGGTTTTTAGAGGCGCGCAGCACCAGTTTCTCGCCTTCAAGCACGTAAACAAAACACGAATCGCACATCACTACTGTGGAGACAAACTCCACTACCCGCTCCAGCACAGCATGAAAAGGATCCGCCGCCGCCATGCGGCTGCCGATCTCGTGCAGAAACTCGATGTCCAGAACTTCTTCGGCCCTTGAGCCTTCTTCCGTCATTACTCCACATCCCCTGATTGTTTAGGACGACTAAGAAAAATGCGTTTTGCAGTTGCTTTCGTGTGCCGCTATGGTTACCCTGAACCGTACGTTCTCCCTGTCGAAACGTAAATCCTTCACCACTGTTTTGCCTTCCTGCCGTCCCAGCTTCCAAGTTGAAGACTGAGAGTTCTTTGCGTCCGTCCCTCCGGCTCGCCGCGGGTAATTGGTTCGCCGATAGGGTCGTCAACGAGCCAGCGCCGGACGCACCAATCTCCTACGGCGCCAAGTGCGATGCCGTGGCCAGTTGTCCCCGCGTTTGAATGCGGAGCCCATGTTCGCACATCAACAGCTAGCTCGAAAGTCCCAATTCTACCATTTCCTCAAGCGCTGGGGTCAGCGCGCAGAAACCGGTGCCAGGGCTTAGATTGGTTGATGAGAATAGGGTAGAAAGGTTCAGAAATGAGTCTGAGCAGGCGTGATTTTCTCATGAGGGTGGGCCAGGCCGGCGGATACAGCGCCGCCTTCACCATGATGCAGTCCCTGGGCCTGCTGCCCGTTGCGGCTTCCGCCGCGTCCACCATTGACCAGCCGGCGGCCTCCGGCAACGGGACCAGCGTGGTCATCCTGGGTGGCGGCATCGCCGGCTTGGCCTCCGCGTATGAGCTGGGCAAGCTGGGCTACACCTGCACACTGCTCGAAGCCCGGGAGCGCATTGGCGGCAGGAACTGGACGGTGCGCAACGGCGCCAAAGTCGAGTTCACCACCGGCTATACCCAGAACTGCGTTTTCGGCGAAGGCCTCTACCAGAATGTAGGGCCCGCCAGGCTCCCGTCAGTGCACCGGACGATGCTCGGTTATTGCAAAGAGCTAGGGGTTCCGCTGGAGGTCGAAGTCAATACATCGCGCAGCGCATACCTGCAGGCGGACAGCTTCAACGCCGGCAAAACGGCGCAAAACCGGCAGGTGGAATACGATACCCGCGGCCACGTCTCGGAACTGCTGGCCAAGTGTGTCCAGCGAGGGGCGCTCGATCAGGAACTCACCAGCGCCGACAAAGAGCAGATGCTTGAGTTTCTGAGGCAATACGGCGATCTGTCTCCCGACCTTTTCTACAAAGGCTCGCCGCGCGCCGGATACAAAGTCAGTCCGGGAGCAGGCGATGTGGTGGGTATTCCCCATGACCCTTTGGATATGCACGCTCTGCTGTCGGCTCACCTGTGGAAAGAGCTGACAGAAGAGGACGAGATCGACTGGCAGGCGACGATGTTTCAGCCGGTCGGCGGGATGGACCAGATTCCCATGGCGTTCAAGAGGAAGCTGGGCAGCGTGATCCGCTCCCGCGCGGAAGTGGTCCAGATCCGCCAGAACGCATCGGGCGTGAAGGTGGTTTACCGCGATCTGGCCACCGGGCAGCACCAGACGGTAAATGCGGACTACTGTATCTGCGCCTTGCCGCTCACCATCCTCAAGACGATGGATACGGATTTCTCTCCTGAGCGGAAGGCAGTGATCGCTGCTGCGGATTACGACTCCGCCTACAAGATCGCGTGGGAATCCCGCCGCTTTTGGGAGCAGGAGTGCAATATCTACGGTGGCATTTCGTTTCTCCGTCAAACCGTGGACACGGTTTGGTATCCGAGCGCTGGAATGTTTTCCGAAACCGGCATAATCCTTGGCGGCTACGGGATCGAGAACATGTCGGCGTTCGGCAAGTTGCCCGATACCGAGGCCAAGCTTGCCGCCTCCCGCCGCTCGATCGAGCTGTTGCATCCTGGCCGTTCGCAGGAATTGAAGAACCCCATTTACGTCAGCTGGGGACATATTCCATACAACCTGGGTTCCTGGGTGAGTCGACGCCGACCCGGGGCCTCCGGCTGGCTATGAAGTTTGGATCCAGCCGCAGGGCCGGATTTACTTCGCAGGGGACCACACCAGCCACATCGTCGGTTGGCAGGAGGGTGCGGCGCTCTCGGCGCACCGTGCTGTGAACATGATCGGGGCCAGCATGGGGAAGAGCTAGAGAGCCTCCCCAAACGAAGGCCACGGCGCTCTGCGTGGAGAGCGTTCGGTTAGTGCGGCGTTTTCGCCAGAAAACTGGTCAGCGCCGCTTTTTTGCTGTCGTTTACCGGCCCCACGGTGCGCCATAGCACGCGCCCCGCCTTGTCGGTCAACAGCAGCACGATGTCCTGCTCCGACGAGATCTGCAGGGAGCGAAGAAATTCTGTTTTGTTGACATACAAGGGAACCGTGTACTTGCGGGGCTGGGATGCCGCCTGGCTGCCGCGCAGCGAGGCGTTCAACCACCACCGGTACACCATGTTTTCGCGCTGGGTGATCGGCAGCAGCCAGGTTTGCACCCCGGGTGTAGTCCCCAACACGCCAAACCAGGCGTCCACCGCGGGTTGTTGATCCCGCTGAAAGGAGAGGATGAGGATGTTCAGTGGGGTGGCAAAATCGGCAGGCAACGTGACCTTAACCCGATCCAGCGCATAGGCAGTCACCGGCGGTAGAACGGGCGAAGTCGTTTGCGGGGTAGCCACCGCGCCAAAAGAAGTGAAGAGGGTTAAGGCCAGGGTTAACAGCAGTCGCATTCGGTATGGGGGGCCTGCCACCAGATCACTGTCTCACAAATCCCAGCCCAGTTAAATGAGCGCGACCATTGGGGTGCGTCGAGTATCATTAACAAGGGAGTAGCCGATGTCTTTTCTACCTGAGCGCCACAATTTCCAGACAGACGATGCGCGCCTGCGGCCGATTGCCGACAAGATAATGTCACGCGAGCGTCTCGATTTCAACGATGGCGTAGCGCTCTACCGCTCGAAAGATGTTCTGGCCGTGGGCTGGTTGGCCAACCATGTACGCGAGCGGATGCATGGCAACCTCGCTTATTTCAATGTCAACCGGCACATCAACCCAACCAACGTTTGTGTGGCTGCGTGCCGGCTGTGTGCCTTTGGCCGCAAGAAGGGCAGCGAAGGCTCCTACACCATGGCCCTGGAAGAGGCGTGGCAGACTGCCGCCTCCGGCTACAGCGAGGCGGTGACGGAGTTCCACATTGTCGGCGGCTTGCATCCCGATCTTCCCTTTGAGTATTTTCTTGACCTGGTCGCCGGCCTTAAGGAGCGCTTTCCGCAGGTACACATCAAAGCCTTCACCATGGTGGAGGTGGCCTACCTGGCGCGGCGCGCCAAGCTGACCATTGCCGAGACGCTGACCAGGATGAAGGAAGCGGGCGTAGACTCCTTACCGGGTGGCGGCGCCGAAATTTTCTCCGACCGCGTACGGCATATCATCTGCGACCACAAAATCGATGGCGATGAATGGATTGAGACCGCACGCACCGCGCACAAGCTGGGCTTGCGCTCCAATGCAACCATGCTCTATGGCCATGTGGAGAACGACGAGGATCGGGTCGACCACATGCTCCGCCTGCGAAGCCTGCAGGACGATACCGGGGGCTTCCAAACCTTCATTCCGTTGGCCTTCCATCCCGCCAACACGGCTCTCGATCATCTGCCGACGACCACCGGCCTCACTGACATCCGCCAGATTGCCGTTGGCCGCTTATTGCTGGATAACTTTCCTCATATCAAATCGTATTGGCAGATGGTGACGGCCAAGATCGCGCAGATCTCGCTGCGCTTCGGCGCCGACGATATTGATGGGACCGTGGTGGAAGAAAAGATCTACCACGATGCGGGCGCCAAAACGCCCCAGGGAATGCGGCGAGCGGAACTTGTTCGCCTGATCCGTGAGGCTGGCCGCGAGCCGGTGGAGCGGGACACGCTCTACCGCAACGTCGTCCGCACCGAAGATACCTTCACCGTAGCCGTCTAGTGTAGTGTGATGACAATTCTGTTTCGGTGTCGAGCAGCTGACTTGCCTAGGGCAAGTTGACGGAAAAACACACCCTCTCCCCACCAACAAAGGTTTGGGTGGCCCATTCAAGCCTTCTTTTGGCTTGAGTGGGGTTGTTGCGGACCCAATCCTCTTTCATGTTTCCTGCACAAATAGCCGGATGTTTCTTGACCTCCCCACAAAACCGTCCTTCAAACTCTAGCCCTCTGCGCGGCTCTCCGCCGGAGGGTTCAAGCCGGAGACCGGACGAAACGACTCCTGTCGTAGCCTCAGGCGGTGGAGAGAGTTTCGCCTTTCGCTTGCGCCGCACTTCGCGAACCGCAACCAGGATCAGCCCGGTAAACGTGATCGCCAGCAGCATGATGGCGTAGGGGCCGTGAAGCTCCGTCACCTCGCCATACAGCAGGGCAAGACCCACAAAGACAAAGAAGAGATGGGCGCAAAATACTTCGAGCGAAGCTTTGCCCAGTGTCAAAAACGGCTCGACCAGTACCACCCGGGTGAGGTACTTCCGCGACCAATAAACCATGCAGGCAAAGGCGAACAGATTCAGCACGCGCAGCGGGCCGATCTGCCATTTGTCGAGGGATAGGCCGAGCGCCTCCTGCGTCAGCTGCGGGCCAAGCCAGTCGTGGCGCACGCCCAGAAAGAAGAGACAAACGGCTCCGGCCAGGGGGAAAACATAGCCCGGCAGCCTGCTGAGAGGGTTCGCTCCCTGGGCGGATTTAGCTCCCAAGCCACAAAGCCAGAACCCAGATGGCCTGCCAGGCAAAAAGATTGAATGCTCCCGTCTCCTGCAGCGGAATGTGCAGCCCGGTGGAGTGCACCACCAGGGAATGCATCCAGGTGCGCAAGCCAAACTGCGCCAGCAACCATACCACGCCGCTGACGATCAGGATTCCGTTCCATCCACGGCGCACAGCCAGGCTAAGGATGTAGGGCGTGAGCAGCAGGAACGTGATGTACATCGGCAGGATGTCCAGCAGCGGTGGACAGTAAATGAGCAGCAACGACCCGATGATCGCCGGGACCGGGTGAGCCAGGTAGAAGTTCAGAAGGTTATAGATTGCTGCGCGATGGGTGTGTGCGGCGAATGCCGCCACCACGGTAAACACCACGCTCAGCATGATCAGGTGGTAGCCGTAGATCCTCAGCGCCCGCTTCCAGAGTTTGGTGCGCATGCCCTCGCTGTCTTCCGCAGCCTGGTGAATGTAAAGCGTGGCCACCAGCATGGCGGAGAGAAAAACAAAACCCTCGGCCGAGGAAACAAATCCAAAGGGTTGATTCACCAGGTCGCTGAAATGGGTAGGCAGGTGAGTCAGCGTCATCCAGACCAGGAAAAGACCGCGCAGCGCATCCAGCTCTGGACGGCGCTGTATCTTTCCCAGTCGCAGGACCTTCCGCGAAGCCGACTTTACATCCATCCGCACTCCCCGCCCACTACGTTTAAGACGCAATTTACAGCCAGAGGTTGCGGGAATACTGCTCTAATACGCGGGAATGCCGGTGATGCTCTGGCCGATGATCAGCGCGTGGATGTCGTGTGTGCCTTCGTAGGTCTTCACCGATTCCAGGTTCATCATGTGGCGCATGACGGGGTAGTCGTCGGTAATGCCGTTGCCGCCCAGGATATCGCGCGCCATGCGAGCACACTCAAGCGCCATCCAGACGTTATTCCGCTTGGCCATCGAGATATGTTCGAAGCTCACCTTGCCGTTATCTTTCAGCCGCCCTACCTGCAAGGCGAGCAGCTGGCCCTTGGTGATCTCCGAGATCATCCAGGCTAGTTTCTCCTGCACCAGCTGGTGGCTGGCGATCGGCTCTTCGCGGAATTGCTTGCGCAGCAGCGAGTACTGCAGAGCGGTGTCATAGCACGACATCGCGGCCCCCAGGGCTCCCCAGCTAATCCCATAGCGCGCTTGGTTCAGGCACATGAGAGGCGACTTGAGCCCTCCCGAGAAAGGCAGCAGGTTGCAAGCCGGGATGCGTACATCCTGCAGCGAGAGACCCGAAGTAACGGAGGCGCGCAACGACCACTTGCCATGCACATCGTAGGCGGAGAAGCCGGGGCGATCGGTCTCGACCAGAAAGCCGCGGACTCGGCCTTCCTCTTCTTCCACCTTGGCCCAGATCACGGCGACATCGGCGATGGAGCCGGAGGTGATCCACATTTTTTCGCCGTTCAGAATGTACTCGTCGCCGTCTTTGCGGGCGCGGGTGCGCATGCCTCCCGGGTTGGAGCCGTAGTCAGGCTCGGTCAGCCCGAAGCAACCTAGCTTTTCTCCTGTGGCCAGAAGCGGCAGCCACGTATTCTTTTGCGCATCGCTGCCGAAGGTGTAGATGGGGTACATCACCAGGGCGGACTGCACGCTGACAAAGCTGCGCAAGCCGGAGTCGCCTCGCTCCAGCTCCTGCATCACCAGCCCATATTCCACATTGGACATGCCCGCGCATCCGTAGCCCTCGATGTTGGCGCCGAAGAAGCCGAGCTGGCCCATGGGTTGCACCAGTTCTCGCGGAAAGCGGCCATCGCGATTGCACTGCTCAATGATGGGCACCACATTGTCTTCGACGAATTGGCGGGTGGTGTCGCGCGCGAGCAGCTCGTCGCCCGAAAGCAGCCCGTCAAACTGGATGAAATCTACGCCTTTGAATTTGAACGCCATACCGGTAGATATGAGACTAGCAGAACGGCAGAGTCCCGCGCCTACCGGGGGGGCGGGATCGCTCGATGCCTTTACCGGCCTATCCAGAAAAAACGAGCCAGGAAATACGAGTAAAATTCCGTTGACGTTCTTTTGGGCCAGGTTGACGCGTTGGTCGTCTCCGGCATCACTTGGGGCACGGAGTTGCGCATCCCACATGTCTCGGCTCAACAAACCGGGAATGAATAGAAGGCCAGCGAGGGCAAATATGGCAAGCATTTCGCTTCAAGTCAACGGCAAAGCGCAGGTGATCAACGCCGCGCCGGACATTCCGCTGCTCTGGGTACTGCGCGACCTCCTCCATCTGACGGGCACGAAGTTTGGCTGCGGTATCGCCATGTGCGGAGCGTGTACAGTCTTGGTGGATGGGCATCCAATTCGGTCCTGCGTGACCCCGGCGGCGACCCTGGTAGGGAAAAGCATCACCACCATTGAAGGTCTCTCGAGCGACGTCAGTCATCCCGTGCAACGGGCCTGGTTAGAGGAAGACGTCCCACAGTGTGGCTACTGCCAGTCGGGCCAAATTCTGACAACGGTGTCCCTGCTGGCGCGCACCGCGCAACCGACCGATGCTGAGATCGATGAAGCGCTCAACGGCAACATCTGCCGCTGCGGCACCTACAATCAGATCCGCGCGGCGATCCACCGCGCCGCCAACCTGCAGCGCCAGGTAACAGAAGCACCCGTCACTTACAAACAAAGCGGAGAATCCGCATGAGCGTCGAAACTATTTTGAAAATCGACTTGCTCAATCGCCGCGATGTGCTGCGCGGGCTGGGTGGGTTGCTGGTCGGCTTTGTGCTGCCGGGTGGGCGGAATGCAGAGGCACAGCGTTATGGCGCGCCGCTTCCGGTGAAGCCAAACGCATACATCCATATCGATTCCGGCAATGTCGTGACCTTTGTGATTACCAAGGTTGAGATGGGGCAAGGTACGGTAACGTCGCTGTCCCAGATTCTGGCGGATGAACTCGATTGCGACTGGAATTGCGTCCGCACTGAGTTCGCGCCCGTCGATCCCTCGTGCTATGGACCGATGCAGGGTGTCTTTGGCAGCACAAGTATCCGTACGCAGTGGATGCCGCTGCGCAAGGCCGGCGCGGCGGCGCGCCAGATGCTGAGGGAAGCTGCGGCGCAGAAGTGGAATATCGATGTGGCGCAAGTACGCACCGAGCAGGGCTTTCTGCTGGCAAACGGGCAGCGCATCAGTTATGGCAGCATGGCAGAAGCCGCGGCGCAGTTGGCCGTCCCGGCAAACATTCAGCTCAAAGACGCGAAGGATTTCAAGCTGATCGGCACGCCTGCGAAACGGCTGGATACGCGTGACAAGATTAGCGGTGTAACAAAGTTCGGCATCGATGCGGAAGTTCCGGGAATGTTTTACGCCACGCTCGTGCGCTGCCCGGTCTTTGGCGGCAAAGTGGCAGTCTACGATGCAGCCAAAGCGAAGGCCCTGACAGGCGTTCGCCAGGTTGTGCAAGTGTCCAACGGTGTTGCTGTGGTGGCTGACAACACGTGGGCGGCTATACAAGGCGGCAAGGCTCTCAACATCACCTGGGACGAAGGTCCGAATGCCGCGCTGTCCAGCGCCGTCATTCGCTCGCGCATGGCAGAACTGGCGGAAAAGCCTGGGGTTGCCGGCAGAACCGAGGGGGATGCGGCGGGTACTCTGGCACGCGCTGCCAAGTGCGTGGAAGCAGTCTATGAAGCGCCTTACCTGGCGCACGCCTGCATGGAGCCGCTGAACTGCACGGCGAGTGTTCGCTCGGACGGTTGTGAAATTTGGGCATCCACGCAAATGCAATCGGGCGCGCGGCAAGCGGCTGCCCGCGTCACCGGTTTGGATCCTGCGCGCATTCAAGTGCACAGCATGTACATGGGCGGCGGCTTCGGACGCCGCGGCGGCACCGATTTCATCGCCGAAGCCGTCGAGATTTCGAAGGCGATCGGCGCTCCGGTGAAGCTGACGTGGAGGCGTGAAGATGACATTCAGACAGGGCCATATCGGCCCGCTGCCTACGTCAGATTCGCCGGATCGCTTGATGCGCAAGGCTGGCCTGAAGCGTTTACGGCGCGGGTGGTCTGCCCTTCTTTCGGCGGCGGTCGCGGGGGCGAGGGACTCGACGGCACCGCGGTCGAGGGCATCGATGACCTGGAGTATCGCTTCCCGCACTGCGCGGTTGAGTTTCATCGAGCCGACGGCGCGGTTCCAACCTCCTATTGGCGCTCCGTTGGTTACTCGCAGAACACCTTCTTTGCGGAATGTTTTCTGGATGAACTGGCGGCGGCCGGCGGAAAAGATCCCGTGGAAGTCCGCCGGCGGCTGCTGGCGCACTCGCCCCGAATGTTGGCTGTACTTAACCTGGTTGCAGAAAAGGCTGATTGGGGCAAGCCCGCACCGGGCCATTCACAGGGCGTTGCATTGGTAAACAACTTGGGCAGTTTCACGGCGGAGGTGGCCGAGGTCTCGCTCGAAGGTGGCAAGGTGAAAGTGCATCGCGTGGTGTGTGCGATCGATTGCGGCCAGGTGGTGAATCCTGCCATCCTCAAGCAGCAGGTAGAAGGCGGGATCGCCTATGGTCTAACGGCGGCCCTGAAGGGCGCGATCACCATCGACAAGGGACGCGCTCAACAAGGGAATTTCAACACTTACGACATGCTGCGCATGGGCGAAATGCCGAAGGTCGATGTTCACATTGTGCGCAGCAGCGCAGCGCCCGGCGGTGCAGGTGAGGCGAGCGTGCCGCCGATCGCTCCGGCGATCGCGAACGCGATCTTTGCCGCCACACGGCGTCCGGTTCGCAAGCTGCCCATTAAAATTTCCGTATAACGGCTGTTCGCAGCGTAGCAGCGCGGGCATCTCCCGTACATCACTGGAAGTGAGAGAGTTTTGCCACCGGGAACGGCCCAGCTACACGCTCCTGCCTATCTGGTCATCGAGCCAGTTGAAGATCCGCAGATCGCGGATTCCAGTGCCCTTCGGTTCACAGTGAAGGTCGGCGCCGTCCGCTTCAGTGAACTCAAGGAGCTTCTTCGGGCAAGTCAGCAGGTCTTGGAGTTGCTTCGATTGGCCCGGCCAATACGCCTCGTTTACCGGAGATGTGATGAGCATTGAACACTGAATCTTCTGAGCGATGTCGCGCAGGTTATAGTCCAGGACGGCCTTGAATGTATCGAAGTAAGAAGTGTAGCCGAAGGGACGCATGCGAAAGCTCAGCGTGGCGCGGCTTTGCGGCTGAAGGGCCTTCCCAAGATACTGATCGAACTCCGCTTTGCGCCCGGCCTTCAGCAGCGCCAGCAGAGGCGGAGGCAGGTTCGCAGTCCAGGAAGTAGACACGTCCACTACCCCAGGATCGGCGATCCCCGCCGCTATGCGTTTCTCAAAGGCGAGGGCTCGCGGTACCCAGTAACCACCCTGGCTTATCCCTTGGATCGCGATCCGCTTGGGATCCACATCCGCTCGTCCTAGAGCGAAGTTCACGACCGGCGTAATCACCTTCTCCCAGTCAGGACGGAAATACAGCTTCTGCTTCCACAAGGCGTAGCCCTGCCCGGGCCCGTCAAAGGTGAGGCAGTCGTATCCTCTCGCCGTTCCACCCGCGCCGCCCCAAAGCCACATATCCAGCAACGAACCATCGCTTCCGTTCGCCAGGATCAGCAGCGGACGGCGCTTCGCCTTGCTCCTTCCCCTCATGTAGAACCCGCGAAGGCTGGTGCCTTCGTACGGTACGCTCACCGGCTCGATCGGCGGATCGAAGAGCGGGAGCGACTTCAACCAGCAATCGTAAAGCGCCTGCCACGTCGGCAGAAAGCGGGAGGGATCATCGGAACCATCGAGAAAATAGGTCGAGCTGTCATAAAAATTCTGCGCCCAGAGATACGCTTGCCGCGCGCTCTCACGATGACCGCCGGCGGCGGATTCGTCGGCTACGGCGAGGGCCTCATCTCCAGCCTGCTTGAAAACTCTGTAGGCGCTTTCAAAGTCCCCATCCTTGACCTGCCGCGTCAGGTAAAGAACCCTGCCAACGTCTCCGCCGGAGTGGTAAGCCCGCCCAAGACTAGTCAGAAAGATGTTTTCGAAAGTTACGTCCTGAAAGAGGTAACGGCCACCGCCCGCCGCGTTGACCTGCCCCGGGGCTTGACCGGAGACCTGGGCCAGAGCGCCCACCTTGGAAAAGCCAAAGGTAGCTGCACCCAGCGCGAACGGAAACCTTCGTCTGGATAACGTCATGAAAACCTCAGGGAAAAAGCAGGATTTTACAGATGAAGAGACTAGCACACGACGGGGGCCGCCTCGGAACCGTCCAGTAGGTTGAAGAAGGCAGCGATCGATCATGGTCACCGGTTTCCGCCAGAGGGTGGTCGTACCGGATGACACTGTTAAATTAAGAGTAAGACCATGTTCTATCCCACCGATGATCTTCGTATTCAATCGACCAAAGTCGTGCTTCCGCCGGTTTTTCTTGAAGAAGAGTTGCCGGCGACGGAGCGGGCTTCCTCGACCGTTTTTCAAGCAAGGAAGGAGATTGTCAACATTCTGAAAGGCAGCGATTCCCGCCTGCTGGTTGTGGTCGGCCCCTGCTCCATTCACGACACCAAAGCGGCGCGAGAGTATGCGGGCCTGCTGAGGAGCGCCGTGGCCGAGTTCTCGAAAGAGCTTCGCATCGTCATGCGCGTCTATTTTGAGAAGCCGCGCACCACGCTCGGCTGGAAGGGGCTGATCAACGATCCGCATCTCGACGGGTCGTTCCGCATCAACGACGGGTTGAGGCTGGCGCGACACCTGCTGCTGGATCTCGCGGAGATGGGCGTTCCCGCCGGGACCGAGTTCCTGGACATGATTTCACCGCAATATGTCGCCTCGCTGGTGAGTTGGGGAGCGATTGGCGCGCGGACGACGGAGAGCCAGGTGCATCGGCAGCTCTCGTCCGGGCTTTCGTGCCCGGTCGGCTTCAAGAACGGAACCTCGGGCAACGTGCAAATTGCGATTGAAGCGATTGTTTCCGCGGCCCATCCGCACACCTTCCTCGGGCACTCGAAGACAGGGCAATCGGCGATTCTGTTTACGGCGGGCAATCCGGACTGTCACATCATCCTGCGCGGCGGCCGGCAGACAACCAATTACGACGCTGGCGCCGTGGCCCAGGCCGCAGAGGAGATGGAGAAAGCCGGGGTGGCGCCGCGTATCATGATCGACTGCAGCCACGCCAACAGCAACAAGGACCACACCCGTCAAGGCCTGGTGTGCCGCAACGTCGCGGCACAAATTGCGGCGGGCGACCGCCGCATCCTGGGCGTGATGATCGAGAGCAACCTGGTGGCGGGCGCGCAGACGCTGGCCCCAGGCAAGCCACTGGTGTACGGGCAGAGCATCACCGATGCCTGCATCGATTGGAGCGAAACGCATGGACTTCTCAGAGAGCTGGCCGCGGCGGTTCACTCGGCCCGGGGATGAAGCCCTCTGTATCCGAAAAACACTCACACTCGTCTTGACACCGCGATAGATACAAACCGCTCTTAATGTAGCAACTGCGGTGTCACATCGTCAGAGTGTTGCGCGTGGCACAGAAAGCGAGCGAGGTTTGGCCGGAGTCAGAAGAGTGGGATGGCTCTGCAGGCAGTCGTAGGCTGCTGTTTGCGTATGCCATTTCCAGAGTGGCCAGGGCGTCGTTGAGGAGATCGCCGGTCGTCAACTCAAACGTGTGCCACTTTTCGTCCTGGGCGGCAAGAGGTCCTGCCGTACCTCGAAACAAAATCGCAGTGAAGCTATCCAGGCTGCGATTGCCAGGCAGTACGGCAAACATGACTTTGCGGTGATAAAAGGCGCACGTGCCAAAAACATTGCACATTTTTACACCGGGCCAGCCCAACATCTCTTCGCACAGAATCGAGCACCAGCACTGCATCTCGGGTGTGGTCGGCCGCGTGAGGTAGTTCATAGGCTGTTCTTCATGGTAAGGGCCGGGCACACGAATTGCAACACAAGCCAAAACTGCACCGTTGGTTGTGCCAATAGAACGATCTAAATGGCATGGGACTTGTTCGGCCCCGCTTGTCATCAAATCATCCATCCACCGGAAACTGAGCTGGGGTAAAGAATGTGGTGGGGCCCTGAGGCGTCGCGAGCAACTTAACCGGGAATGCGACTGCCGATGAACTGCCGACCAACTGGCGAGCAACCATGATAGTTGCGTTTTAAAATGGCAACCTAAGAAAAAAGCGAGGAAGGGAAAAGGAGGACAGGCGGAGATGGATTGAATGGAAAAGTATCCCGGGGTGTATACTCCGGAGCGTTTCCTTTAGGGTCATTTCTGTCCGGTCAGCCTTTGCGAAAGGCCTGGATCCTGATGTGAGGCCAGTGCTGGTGCGAGCGATGCGTGAACGCCGGAATAGATTATGGATGAAAGGTCAGCCCGCGGCATGAACGACAAAATCACAGTTATCGGCGCCGGACGTATGGGATCGGCTCTTGCGAAGGTGTTGTTCCATAAGGGATTTGCCACGACGGTGTGGAACCGGACTGCTGCGAAGACGAACGAGCTATCAAGCCTCGGCATCAGAGTAGCCCAGAGCCTGGAGGAATCGCTTCGAGAAGCGGACATCGTAGTTGTCAGCCTCAGCGATTACAGCGCGACGCAACAGCTGTTGCAACAACCTGGCATGGAAAATGCCCTCCGCGGTAAGCTCGTCGTACAACTGAGCAGTGGCACGCCCAGGGAAGCCAGGGAAATGGATCTCTGGGCCCGCCGATTCGGAATATCGTATCTCGACGGCGCCATATTGGGCAGTCCGGATTGGATCGGAACATCAGCCTGCACGATCTTCTATTCCGGGCCGGCAGAGCTCTTCAACGGCGCCAGGCCCGTTCTGATGGTCTTTGGCGATCGGACGTTGTTTGTAGGGGTTGAGATCGGTCAGGCTTCGGCATTTGATGTTGCTGTCCTCACCTTCGGCGTAAGTGCGATGTTGGGTTTCCTCCAGGGGCAGGTCGTTTGGGAGCACGAAAACCTACCCGCGGGAGGGTTTCTCGAAACGATCAAGGGAATGATGCCAACAATGGAATCAGTTTTCGCAGACATGTCGCGGAGAGTTTCGTCAAAAAATTACACCGGCGATCAAGCTTCGCTCGAAGCGTATTTGTGGTCACCAAACAGCTTGTAAGCTGGTGCCAGGATCGAGGTTCGGACCACACTATTCCAGATGCCTACGTTAATCTCATGGAGCGGGCGATCCAGGCGGGCAAAAGTCAGTCAGACTTCGCATGCCTGTTTGAGATTCTGTCCGACTCCACTAGCAAGCCCCTCTGATCTTTAAGGTTTCGAGGACAGGCCCGCCTGACAGTGCCGCTTCCGTCTCATGGATCTCGACGAGACCAGTGGGATCTATGCCTTCAATTCGCTCATCTTCTTACCCACCGCGCCGGGTCCGAAGTTGATATGAGCATC
>CAWKAU010000003.1:0-604385 GCA_963847685.1 uncultured Acidobacteriaceae bacterium
ACCCCCGGAGCTTCGGTGACACCAACGGTGATGGAACGGGCGACCTGAACGGCATCACAGAACACCTGGATTACCTGAAGCAGCTCGGGATCGACACGATCTGGATCGCTCCTCTCTACCCTTCGCCTCAGGCCGACTTCGGTTATGACATCTCCGACTATCGCGCGGTTGATCCACAATACGGCACGATGGCGGATTTCGATCGCCTTTCGGCGGAGGTCCAGAGGCGCGGGATGCACATTGTGCTGGACATGGTGTTCAACCACACCTCCGATAAGCATCCTTTCTTCACGGAGAGCGCCAGCTCGCGCATGAACGCCAAATCCGATTGGTACATTTGGAACGACGGAGTTTCAGCAACGCCACCCAACCTCTCAGACCAGCAAAAGAATAACGTTCATATCGGCCCGTCAGGCCAGGTCGTCCCGCCGAACAACTGGGTCTCCTTTTTCGGCGGATCTGCGTGGGAGTGGGCGCCGAAGCGCCAACAGTTTTACTATCACGCTTTCCTGAAGGAACAGCCGGATTTGAACTGGCGAAATCCTGATGTAGAGAAAGAGATGTTCTCCGTGATGAAGTTCTGGCTGGACAAGGGGGTAGCCGGCTTCCGTCTCGATGCCATCCAGACCCTGTTCGAAGACGTTCAACTCCGCGACAACACCAAAGCCACAGGCCTCTTTGGCGGCAGAAATGCCAACCAGCCGGAGGTGCACGATGTCATACGCCGGCTGCGCGCCATGCTTGACACCTATCCCATTCACCCAGTGTTGATAGGGGAACTGGTTGAGCCCACGGCCGCCGGGCTAGATAGCTGGTATGGCGGTGCTGCGAAGGACCAGTTTCAGCTGCCAATGGACTACATCTATGGATTTCCTGCGATGGCCACGGGTGCTCTCGGCGCGAAGAGCAAGCTAAGCCGAACTACTACCGTCAGCAGTTGACCGCCGTCGAAAGCCAGATTCATGGTTCTCAGCCCTTTCTCTTTTTCGACAATCACGACAACGTGCGTTCGCTCACCCGCTTTGGAGATGGCATCCATGACGCAGCTATCGCCAAGGTCGTCGCCGCGCTGACACTTACACCACGAGCTACGCCCCAAATCTATTACGGGGCCGAGATCGGCATGCCCGACACGCCGCCTGCACGCAAGGAAGATGTAAGAGATCCTTCCGGAATCGCGGGCTGGCCGGCTTATAGAGGCCGCGATGGAGAGCGGACGCCCATGCAATGGACCCCAGGTCCGCAAGCAGGCTTTTCGACGAATCCGAAGACTTGGCTACCTGTTCCCCCCAGCTACAAGAGCACCAATGTCGAGACGGAAACCTCCGACCCCGGATCTCTTCTGGGTTGGTACAAATCACTCATCGCTCTTAGAAATTCAAATCCAGCTTTTCGTTATGGCGGCATGGTCATGGTCGACAAAGATAACCAGAATGTTCTGAGTTTCATTCGAACCGCACCCTCAGGATCGGATTCCGTGCTGGTCATGATGAACATGACCGCAACGCCGCAGACTTCTACGATCAACCTGGACGGAACTGAACTGCATAGCGGGAACCTGCACACACTCCTTTCGAGCGCGAAGATGCCGGACAATCCAAGCCCGGGCCCGATGCAATTGCCACCCTTCGGCGTCTGGATCGGGACGATTCATTAGAGTCCCGCCTAGAGCACCGAGGAAATTCAAATCTTTTCGACTCGAATCCAACGCGGTAACGCAGCAAACCTCTTGACGAGTACCGATACCAATTGGCGTGACCGGTGAACGTGATTTATATTCATCCGGTTGGTCGAGATTTCCTGGAGCGGGAATGGGCCGTAAGCGGGTCATCAGCGAAGACATGATTCTGGATGCGGCCCAGTATGTAGTCGCCCGAGACGGTGCGGGACAGCTTACGATCGATGCTGTCGCAGACCGGGCTGGGATCAGCAAGGCAAGTATCCTCTATCTCTACAAATCCAAGAGGGCGCTGATCGAGGCCATTGTGCGCCGGGCAGTGCGCTACGATAGCGATTTCAATGAAGCCGCCATCCAAAGCTTTGGGTTTGTTGATGGCTCGGTGGTGCGGGGACGTATTTTAGCTGCTGCCGAATTTCCCCCTGAGGCCTCCCGCTCCGTTGCACTGGATCTTTGTGCAGCCGTCGCCCAGGACCCGCAGCTTCGCAAGCCGATGCAGGAGTTTCAGAACTCCATGATTGCTCGAATTGCCAAAACCTCTGCTCATCCAAGGGGAGCGCTGCTTGCCCACCTTGCGCTCGAGGGTTTGAAGCTACTGGAACTGCTCGATTTTCACTCATGGTCAAAAGCCGAAAGAAACCTCTTGCTCCGAGAGATTGAGTGGCAGGTGGATGTCGACCCTAAGCCGCTTAGACCGTCAGGGAAGATGAATCTTCCGGACGCTGTGGCAAACCATCCTGCATTGGCCGGATGCCGAAAGCTCAAAGCCATTTCTTCTGCGGCGCATGCCAAGGGAGTGCGAAGCACCCGCAAACGGAGTACAGCAGAAAGCGGCTCTGAATAAGGACGGCGGCCCGGTTCCTTGGATAAGTGATTCCCCGCCACGGACTCGCTGTGCTTTCTAAATGCAAAACGCCAATGCACTCATCGAGCGACCGGTGCCCTACTTCAGTGTTCCGGTCGGATCACCGCCTACCCGGCAATTACCAGTTGGTCAATAGATTGGATGGCAGTTGCGTACAGAGTCTCCTTGGTAACATCGTACCGATGAGCGATGTTCAGGATCATTACAGCAACCTCCTTGCAAAGCATTACACCTGGATGTTCGGCCCATCATTTCCTACTAAAGTCGCTGAACAGAAGGCGATTCTCAAGGATGCGCTAGATCCTAGTGCTGGTGCTCATGACCTCGGAATGGCTGTAGACCTCGGCAGTGGATCAGGATTCCAAACCATTGCGCTCGCTGAAATGGGCTATTCTCCTGTTCTTGCTGTGGATACCAGCGAGACTCTCCTCCAAGAGTTGAAGTCGCACAGCAAGCACTTGTTCGTACAAACGATTTGTTCCGATCTCCTGAAGTTGAGTGAACTTGTCTCCCCCGCAACGGCCTCAGCAGTCGTGTGCATGGGCGACACCATCACGCACCTTGGTAGCAAGGATGCGGTAGAAGAGCTTCTTCGCTCGGTGTTTGACGCTCTCATCCCCGGTAGCAAGTTTGTTCTCAGTTACCGCGACCTGAGTGCGGGCGCGAGTGGCCTCGACCGTTTCCTTCCCGTTTACTCAGACGAGAGCAAGGTCATGACGTGTTTTCTGGAGTTTGATAGGCCAGATGCGGTGCTAGTTCATGATCTGGTCTACAGCCGTGAAGGTGAACAATGGCACTTTGAAAAGAGCAGCTATCGAAAGCTGCGCTTGCCGGTTGAGTGGCTCGAGAATGCCATGATCCGCGTTGGCTTCTCGGTCCAGAGAGGACAAGCTGGGAGGCTGCTTCGTCTCGTAGGGCAGAAGCATTAGGGCCGGTCACGGACGTCCCGATTAGGGCAACCCGATCAACACCGAGAAGTCGGCTTATCGCCAGCAGTCCGCTCGTTCCCGCAAAACGGGGGGATTTCACGCCGATAGAGATTTAGCGGGATTGCACGCGCCGGCACGTCATTCAACTGCGGTCCGATCTGCACGACGACGCAAGCTCGCCTGCGTCAAGGCCTGCGGGGTATAGAGTGCGCCCATCGGACCTGCATCGGTGCCCGGCGGGACGATCTCGTCGATCCTGTCCAGGATCTCGTCGCTGAGCGCAACTTCGGCGCCGGCCAGCAGGTCATCGAGCTGCTGCATCGTGCGCGGACCGATGATCGCCGAGGTCACACCCGGGTGCGCCATCACGAACGCCATCGCCATGTGCGTCAGCGACAGCCCGGCCTGCTCCGCGATGGGGATGAGGCGTTCGACCGCGTCCAGGTTGCGCTCGTCGGACATCTGCTTGGGAAACACCTTGACGCGCAGGCTTCCGGCAAGTGCCTGGCCCTTGCGGTAGCGGCCGGTGAGCATGCCCTTCGCCAGCGGGCTCCAGACCAGCGCGCCCATCCCGTACTTCTGGCAGACGGGCAGCACCTCGCGCTCGATACTGCGGTTGAGGATCGAATAAGGCGGCTGCTCGGTGCGGAAGCGAGCCAGGCCGCGCCGCTCCGCCACCCATTGCGCCTCGACGATGTCGGAGGCAGGGAAGGTCGATGACCCGATGGCGCGCACCTTGCCCGCGCGCATCAGGTCGGTGAGCGCCGACAGCGTCTCCTCGATGTCGGTATCGGGGGACGGCCGGTGGATCTGGTAGAGGTCGATGTGGTCGGTCTGCAGACGGCGCAGCGAGGCCTCGACCGCCTGCGTGATCCAGCGCCGCGAGTTGCCCTGCTGATTCGGGTCATCGCCCATCGCGCCGTTCACCTTGGTGGCCAGCACGACGTCTTGGCGACGTCCCTTGAGCGCCTTGCCGACGATCTCCTCGGACTCGCCGTTGCTGTACCGGTCGGCGGTGTCGACGAAGTTGATCCCGGCATCCAGCGCCTTGTGGATGATGCGGATGCAGTCGTCGTGGTCGGGGTTGCCGATGCCGCCGAACATCATCGCCCCAAGCAATAGGGGCTGACCTTGATGCCGGTCCGGCCGAGGGTGCGGTATTTCATGGCATGTGTCCTTTCGTCTTTCGATGGGCGGCCAAAGCGGCCAGTTAGATTGACTATGGAGACTCTCTATTACCAGGGGATCGTTTCGCCTTCCCAGCGCGTGAAGGTGCCCGTCGGACCATCCGCTCCCAGCAGGGCGAGTCGCACCGGTTCAAGCGCACCTTCTTCGACAGTCCCCGTGCCCTCGTAGCCGTTCAGGTTGGTTTTGATGAAGCCTGGGGAACAGGCATTCACCTTGATAGTGGTCGACTCCAGCTCGATCGCCATGCTCAACGTCAGAGCGTTCATGGCCGTCTTGGACGCGGAGTAGCCAGGGCTAAAGATATGACGAAGCGGGAATGCCGGGTCCGCCACCCTGGCCAGCGAACCAGCACCACTGGAGACGTTGACGATTCGGGCTGCCGGCGCCTCTCGTAGCAATGGCAGCATCGCCTGGTATACAGCAAGGGTGCCGAAGACGTTCGTCTCCCAAATCCTGCGCACCTCATCCAGCGATACAGTGCTCGCGCGGTTCAGTCTGGCGCAGTCCGCGACGGACTGTCCGGGCACCTTACTCGTATGCGAGATCGCCGCATTGTTCACGAGCACGTCGAGCCGTCCAAACTCCTTGCGGATGCGCTCAGCCGCGGCGGTGATCGAAACCTGATCCGTCACGTCGAGCTGAAGGGCGTGGGCGTCTGGCCCAACCTCCTTGGCCGCCGCCTCGCCGCGCTCGAACTTGCGCGATCCAACCAGCACCGTGAAACCATGGGCTACGAGATCCTTTGCGATTTGGAGACCAATTCCCTGGTTCGCACCAGTGACCAGAGCTACAGGTTTGTCTTGCATGGGCATTTCTCCTTTTCCCATTGGAGTAATCTGGGAATGTAGTCGCACCATGCATTGTTGGAATGGAAGGTATGCGCCCGCAGCATGAGCAAAGTCCAATTCCGAAACATCGACCTGAACCTATTGATCCCTCTCAAGGCGTTGCTCCATGAGCGCAATGTGACTCGGGCAGCGGAGCGCATCCATCTCAGCCAATCCGCTATGAGCCGGGCGCTGGACCGCCTGCGTTCGGAACTCAGAGACGAACTGCTGGTCCGAGTGGGACGGAACTATGAGCTGACACCACGGGGCAGGGAACTGCTCGATGAACTGGCGCAAATCATGCCTCGACTGGCTCGACTATGGGCCGGAGAGACCTTCTCTCCGGCGCAAAGCGAAGGACACATTCGCTTGGCGATGAACGACTATGCAAGCAGCGTCGTGTTGGCGCCCCTTGCTGAGATCTGCGGACGGCTTGCACCTGGGATTACCTTGGAGGCGGTTCCGTGGCACGAACGGTTTCATGAAGAGAGCGGACTGGTGACAACGCACCTGATTCTAAGTCCACTGTCCGTGCCCTCGACGTTTCGCGTCGAGCCTCTGTTCGAGGATGTCTTCGTCTGCGTTCTCGGCCGCAAACTAAAACATCGTAAAGCCTCTCTCACGATGAAGGACTATCTGAGCTTTCGTCATATCTCCGTGGAAACCCAGCCCAACCAGCAGAGTCTCATCGATCGACCTCTTGGGGAAGCTGGTTTCCAGCGCCGTCTGGCTGTTCACCTTCCCTATCTCCTCGCGGCAATTCGCATGCTGGAGACGACGGACTTAGCCCTAACGATGCCTGCTCGCATCGCAGGGCCGGTGGCAGAGCTTCATGATTTGGTCAGTCTGAAAACGCCGAAAGAGATACCGCCGATACGGTACTCCATGGTCTGGCATCCGCGCTTCGAAAGCGATCCGCTGCACATGTGGCTCAGAGAGACGGTGCGTCAGATTTTTCATCCCGCTCGTTCTTCCTAGCAGGTGAATGCTGGGATGGCGGCTGATGTCGAGGAATGTGGCCGGAGGTTGGGCTCTCAGCTGTCGCCCACACGGCCTTATCGCGATTCGAGCCTTAAGGAGAACAGGGAGCCGAAGCGGTGTCAGGATCTGTTTTCCCTTGCACGGAGGTTTACCATACAATGGCGCGGAGCATTCAACCCTTCGCCAGCAGGGGAGAACAAGTGATGTCGGTAAAGTCTTTTTCGCTGTTGACCACGGTTATCCTCTTCGGCTCCTTGCAGTTGTTGGCAATTGGCCCTTCGTTTCATCCGGACACCACATTCACAGGTTCGAGTCTTGCGGGTTGGCACACCATCGGGGGCGCGCAGTGGCACGCGGAGAACGGCGAGCTGATCGGAACGCCTAAACCGAGTGGCGGCTGGCTGGTGCTCGATCGTTCCTACCAGGATATCGCCGTGTACCTGCGCTTTCGGTGCGCCGGTGGATGCGAAACCGGTGTGCTGCTGCGCGCCGAAAAAACACCAACGGGCATGCGGGGAATCTATGTAGCTCTTAGCGATCCGGACCTGCCGTCATACGCCGTTACCCTGGATGGGCAAGGCCAAATTGTCGAGCGCACCATACTGAGGCACGGGGGAGGACTGGAGCGAATCGCACCCCCTCCCACGAACACGCCGGAGCGCGAATTTCACCCGCCGGTATCGACCGCGAAGCTGCCTTTTGAATTGCCCGACAGTAAGCTGCGCCCCGATGATTGGAATGATGCCGAGATCCTCTTCGACGCTAACATCGTTCGCACGTTCCTCAACGACGGCCGAGAACACGGCGGGGTGGGGGACGAGGGATACGGACCTATTGCCTTATACGTTGGAGGCAGCGGGGAGGTACGTTTTAAGGAGTTGGCCTATAAGGATCTCGGCCTGAAGGTTCGCCTTCCAGAAAAGATTTCGAGTAACTTCCGCAAGCAGCAGCTGAGCGATTTCTACTACTCGCACGCTTCCGGCGCGGCAGATTTCAACCGGGACGGTTCTCTGGACATAGTGTCCGGCCCTTACATCTACTACGGCCCCGACTATACGAAATCAAGAGAGATGTATCTCGGCGAGACGGTCAATCCTTCCACAAAATTTGCCGGCGACGCTTGGATGCAGTTCGCGGCTGATTTTACCGGCGATGGTTGGCCAGACGTGATCAGCGTGAGGTACGGCGGCCCAGACAGTGGCGTGTACCTGTATGTCAACCCCAAGGGGGAAGAAAGGCGATGGGACAAATATAAGGTGGTCTCGAGCGTGCAGAGCGAGATTGCGGTGTTGCGCGATGTGGATGGCGATGGTAAGCCCGAGGTGGTCTACATGGGCGAAGGGCAGGTCCGCTATGCAAAGCCGGATCCCGCGAACCCGACGGGAGAGTGGGTCATCCACAATGTTTCTGAAAAAGGTTACGGCACCGCTCATGGCATCGGTGTGGGCGATATCAACGGTGATGGCCGGATGGACATCGTAAACGCATATGGATGGTGGGAGCAGCCAGCGGCTGGAAGCACACAGGAAACCTGGACCTATCATCCGGAGGTCTTCGGCCGCTACGGCCGCGGCATTATGGGTGGCAGCGTGATGGCAGTCTATGACGTGAACGGCGATGGCTTGAACGACGTTGTCACCGTGCTCAATGCGCATGGCTGGGGAATGGCATGGTTCGAGCAAAAACGCGACGCCGAAGGTCACATTTCGTTTGTAAAGCACATGATCATGGATGACTTATCGACCGAGAACACGGGAGGCGTGGTCTTTTCCGAACCGCACGGCACTGCATTTGCGGATGTCGACGGCGATGGAGTGCCCGATTTTATCGTAGGCAAGCGGTATTGGGCCCATCTTGACACCTATCTCGATCCTGATCCGTACGGTCAAGCTGTTTTGTACGCGTACAAGACGGTGCGCGATCCCAAGGCGCCCGGAGGAGCAAAGTTTGTGCCGGAACTCATCGACAATCATTCGGGGGCGGGTTCCGATGTGCTTGCCGTCGATCTAAACAAAGACGGCGCGATTGACATAGTCACGGCGACGAGATTCGGTACATTCATCTACTGGGGTAAGCCAAAGTCCGGCAAATGAGCGTGCAATCGACAGGATTCCCCAATCTCCCGCGGCTTATTGTGCCCACGAATCCAGTACGCTTTCTTCTGGCTACTGTGGGCCTGTTTGCTATATCGATCAGGGTGGTGGGCGCCCAGAAGCCGGCCGCCGGTTGGACGGACTATTTGGGGGGCCCGGACAGCTCTCATTATTCGCCACTGAAGCAGATCACGCCGGCAAATGTCAGCAAGCTGGATGTCGCCTGGAGTTATCCGGCTGGGGACGGCCTTTATACGTTCAGCCCACTGGTGGTGGATAACATCGCCTATGTGGCGGCGAAGGAGGGATCGCTGGTCGCGCTGGATGCGTCGAGCGGCACAGAGTTGTGGGTTCATCCGTTTGCCGGAATGGGCCGCAGGGCCGGCATAGGGGGCCAGCGCGGCCTCAACTACTGGGAAAGCAAAGATCGCTCGGATCGACGCATTCTGGTCACCACGGGCGGTTATCTCTACGCGATCGACGCGCTCACCGGGAAAACCGTGCCTTCATTCGCCGACAACGGCCGGCTCGATTTAAAGACAGGAATCGACCGCGCGCCGATCGCTCTGGCGTCGAGAACGCCCGGGCGCACATTTGAGAATCTGATTATTCTCGGCAGTTTTACGGGTGAAGGGTATCTCGCGCCTCCGGGAGACATTCGCGCGTTCGATGTACGGACAGGGAAACTTGTCTGGGTCTTCCACACCATTCCTCGCCCCGGCGAAATGGGCTACGACACCTGGCCCAAAGACGCTTACAAGTACCTGGGCGGGGTGGACGTCTGGGGCGAATTCACTATCGATGAGAAGCGCGGCATCGTTTATCTGCCAACCGCGTCGGCCAAGTATGAGTTGTATGGCGGCGACCGTCCCGGTAACGGCCTGTATGCCGATTGCCTGCTTGCTCTGGATGCGCGCACCGGGAAATATCTTTGGCACTTTCAGACCGTGCACCACGATGTGTGGGACTACGATCCCAACGCGGCGCCGCAACTTGCGACGGTAGTGCACAACGGCAAGATGGTCGATGTCGTCGCGCTGGCTTCGAAGAACGGCTTCCTTTACGTCTTTGATCGGGTCACGGGTAAACCTCTCTGGCCCATTGAAGAGCGTCCCGTGCCGCAGTCCGACATGCCGGGTGAGCACACGTCGCCGACGCAGCCTTTCCCGACGGCCCCACCTCCCTTTGCGCGTCAGAATATGACCGTGAAGGATCTCTATACCGGGTTCATGACGCCGGAAGAAAAGATCTGGTGGACCGAACGGCTTTCGAAAGCGCGAAGCGGCCTCTACACTCCTCCAGGTCTCACCGAAACCATACAATTGCCCAGCGTGACCGGGGGAGCTGCTTTCTTCGACAGCGGCGCCGATGGGGCAAAGGGCATGGTCTTCATCGAAACCAAGAACGTGCCATCGATTCTCAAGATGGTTCCTGCCGGTCAATCGACCACGGCAAACGACGGCAATCTGATTCCGAGCCGGCCTGGAGGAGGAGCTCCGGCGGGGCCGGGCGCCGGGTTCGGCCCGCTGGAGCCCAGGATCGGCCGTACCATCTATGAGCAAAGCTGCCAGGTTTGCCACGGTCCAGATCTCAAGGGTGACCGCGGCCCGGCCATCGATACCGCGGTAGAGCGGCTTGGAGCCGACGGTGTGCGCACGATCGTGACCAAGGGGAGAGGCGCGATGCCGCCGTTTTCCTCCATCCCCGCGCAGGGCGTGAGCGATTTGATCACATTCCTCAGCAAGCCGGAGTTGGCGCCGCCGGGTTCGGCCGTCCCGGGGAATATGCTGACAGAACATATCGAGCCGGATTATCCCGCGGACCTCTCGCCGCAGCCTGTCCGCTACAAGACCGGCTATGGCCAGGAGGGCTATGTCATCACGCCTCCATGGAGCACCATCACGGCATACGATCTGAATACGGGTGAGATCAAGTGGCAGACTCCGTACGGCGATACGCCGCAAGCGGGCCCCAGCGATAAGCTGCGAGGAAATGTCTTCCCAAAGAGTGGATTCGTGATTCTGGGTTCCGGCCTGATTGTCTTCGTAGACAACCAATCGAAGTTCTACGCGCTTGACCAAAAGACCGGAAAGGTAATTTTCACCAGAGGCGTTCCAAACGGTGCGGCCGGCGTGCCCGCGGTCTACGAAGTCAACGGCCGGGAGTACATCCTGTTTGCCCTGACGGGAGGCGCTCCTTTTCCCGAGGGTGCGAGGATGGCGCCCGGGGGCGTCAGCCCGCCTGCAGGCCTGAAGAGTTACGTTGCGTTCGCGCTGCCAAAGTAGTCAACATGCGGAGCAGAATCCGGTACCCGCATCGTGGGGCATCTGCCACTTGGCGGGATTGGATGCCAGCGCGATGACATCGCAGGAGCCGTCAGGTCAAGATGATCTTACGAGCTTCCGCTTCCGGATCATCGGCCATGCGACAATCGTTGTCCCAGATCATCGTCCGATTGGTGTCAGGATCGGTTGGCGCCCAGTTTAATCCTGGTATGCTCGGATTTCCGGTTGCAGCAAACGCTGCCCACGCCGCCGCCATCTTCTTCGCCAGCGCCTGCGCCTCCGATGTATTTCCCGTTCCCTGCTCACAGCGCTTCGTGTTATCGAAGCAGAATTGAAGATCCGCCGTGTGCCATGCGCCAGGCACGCCATCAAGAATCGACGTCTGCCAGGTGAAGTAGTACGCGTAGCGCCGGCGCGGCCTGCAGCTTATGTTTCAATTGCGCCATCTTCACCACGTTGTTCCGCATCCCGAGCCCATTCAGCCCTGGAGTTCCGCTGCAAATATAGGAAAGCGTCTGAATCTTCTTCTGCGGGTACGCCTTCTTCAGCGCCGCAACGATCGCCGTCGCTTTGTCCTCGCCGTACGTCTTCGCAAGGTTTGCATGCCATTCTTCTTCCGTCGGGCGCGAAGACATCTGGTTGCCCTCTTCGCTCACCGAACCTACCAGCATCGGAACATTCTTTGATACCTCCGGAGCGGCGTCGAAGAACGACCGCATGTCGATCACCTTCCCATCGACGCAAGGAGACCACCCCACGCGCGGCGTCCCCGGCGCCCCTGGCCCCATCATTGGCCTTCCTGGCGGGTTGATCTTCGCAGCCGCCGCGTTTCCTGCCGCAAACAGCCTGGTCCATTCCATTTTCTGAAGCGAACCAATATCGTTCTGCAGCAAGCCCGAGTTCCTTCATCGTCTGCCGTGCCAGTTCCTTTTGCTGATCTCTGCTGGGAATGTTTCCTCCGCCGCCGGACTGCGCCGCAGCGCGATGGATCAGGCCCGCCGCGGAGGGCATACCCATCAGCGTCGTCACCTTCGATCCGCCGCCCGACTGCCCGTAAATCATCACGCGATTCGGATCGCCACCGAAGTTCTCGATATTCTCCTGAACCCACTTCAGCGCTGCGACCAAATCCGTCATCCCAACGTTCGCCGACTCCTCATATGCTGAACCGCCAATCTCCGAGGCATCGAAGAACCCAAGGATATTCAGGCGGTGATTCACCGAGACCTGCACCACTTCGTGGTGACGCGCCATCTGCGCGCCCTCGTGCGATGGCAGTTCGTAGGCTGATCCGAAGCTGAACCCGCCGCCGTGCATGTAGAACATCACTGGCCGCTTCCCCGTCAGGCCCGGCGTCCAGATGTTCAGCTTCAACATGTCCTCGCTCTGCCAGCCGTCGTCCCAGTCGAACAAAAACGTCTGCTCGATGCTTGTCCACGGGTGCAGGGTCTGTGGGCAGTTAGCGCCGTACGCAAGAGCCGGATACTCGTCTCGCCACGGCGCAGGCGACTTGGCCGGCAGCCACCGATTTTCCCCGGCCGTCGTCGCCCCATACGGCACTCCCTTGAACGTCAGTACGCCGCCATCTACAAACCCGCGCACCTTGCCGTACTGCGTCTTCGCCACCGCCGTTGGCGGCGTCGACACATTCCCCGGCTCCTGGTGCGCGCCTGTCTTCACACTGTCAGAGCCGAAGGCAGGCTTACCCAGCGCTGCCCCCAACCCGGCTGTAGTGGACAGCAGCAGAGCCTCACGCCGCGTGAAAATAATAGACTGCTTCGACTTCGCCATGAATTGCGTCTCCTCCGTGTTTATGCAATCGGTCGCTTCAAAATTGCGTGACTCACTCTCATCAGTGCAATGACTGACACTCACGCTGGCGTTGCTGTGTTTGAGGATGCACTCTAGTGCGCCTCAGACGACTGGAAGGCCAACGCCGCGAACTGATGCAGGTAGTCTCTCCAGTTGGGCCATGCGTGAAAGCCGCCGCTCTCGTGCTCCTCCACGTTGATACCGGCATCTTTCAGGATGGCAACGGTGGCATGGCTGTTCTGAAGCGCGATGTCGTACTTGCCGGCATCCACCCAGAACAGGCGAAACGGCTTGCCCGATGCGCGGTACTGCGCCACGTCCGTGTCCTGCTCCTCCTTAATCGAGTTGGGGAACCATCCGGAGCTGAACACGCCTACGTAGGCGAAATCCGCTGAGTTATCGAGCGCGATATTCAGTGTTTGAAGACCGCCCATCGAGAGCCCGGCAATAGCACGGTGGTCGCGGTCCGCGGCGGTACGATAGTGCGCGTCGATGTAGGGCAGCACGACCTTTACCAGGTCATCATTAAAGGCGTCGTGGCCCATGCGCACGCCCGGCGTCAGACGGAACTCCGTCGACACGTGGCCGGCAGGCATCACGATCAGCATCGGAACAGCCTTCCCACTGGCGATCAGGTTGTCGAGAATTGCACCCGCGCGGCCGACCGTAGGCCACGAGTCATCAGAATCCCCTCCGCCGTGAAGCAGGTAAAGTACAGGAAATCTCCCGCTGCCGTTCTCGTAGCCCGGCGGTGTGTAGACGTGCATGCGACGTTCGCCGCCTGTGGCAGACGAGTCATAGTAGACGGTTGAGATTGCACCGTGCGGCACGCCCGCCTTGTACTCCATGAAGTCCGCACCGGGGACTTCGTACATGCTGGACGCGTGGGTCAGCGATTGCGAGGTGAGTGGGTTCCGTGGGTCTGTCGTGCTCACGTCATCCACCGTGAAGGTGTAGCGATAGAGTCCAGGCTCGATGGGACCGATCGTTGTTTCCCAGACGCCCTGATCCCCCTTGGTCAGGGGCACCCCAAGCATGTACTTGTTGGTCTCTTGCGGAGTGATTCCCGGTGTGGCCTCCGGGCCTTCGGCATGCAGCTTCACTGCGGTGGCGTTCGGCGCCCAGATGCGAAACCGAACATGCCGGTCGGGTTCCACCTCAACCGACTTCAGCGTGTCGTTGGGTGTGGGAGCAGGCATTTGCATCGCGGGCCTCGGCGTCTGTGCTGCGGGTTGCTGAGGTGCTTGCTGCGCATGAACGCACAGGCCAACGCATAGCGCACCCAATGCAGAAACCAGGCGTAGCACTCGAATGCTTGACCGCATCATTCGTCTCTCCTGTGAACTGTGGGTCTTCACCGGCACTGGAAGTTTCGGGCCTCCTGGGTGTCTCCGCTTCCGGTGTACTGCGCGTGTTTGGGAAAGGCGCATAGGGGGCGGCTCCGTCCGGGAAACGCCGCGCCGGTAGCAACGACGGACTCGGGTGCTGTGTCCTTCTCAACCCACCCAACGAGTGCACTGAGCATGTCGAAGTGGTCCAGAGATGGGCCGCCTCCGCAGTGAGCCATTCCTGGCACAAGGAACATCCGGCTCCACTCGGCCACCTTGTCCGCTCCGCCGTTTGTCGCCGCCAGCGACTTGTAGTATCCCAGCGTGTCAAGCGGTGAGAACCACGGATCACTGTCGCCGTGGAAGAAGAGCAGCTTCCCGCCGTTTTGCGAGAACGTAGAAAGGTTCGTCGACGCCGGCTCAACGAGCGGATCAGACGCGTGCAGCGCTGCGGCATCGACGTCGAGTTCAGTAGCGGCGGTGTACGGACCGAATAGACCATTTTTGCTCAACGCCAGCAAACCGGGTATGCCAGTCTTTGAAGCAATACCCGCATCGTAGAGGAAGCCAGGATAGACCTGCGTTCCGTGCGCATTCCTTGGCCCGGCAAACGCTTTCTTGATAGCCGCGATTTTGTCAGGTGCGATGCACGAGCCGGCCTGCCCAGGTTTGCATGCGAGCACCGCAGGATCGAAGTCGCACCCAATTGGATCGAAGATCATGCCGTCCGCCACACCATCGCGCGCGTCGCACTGCTTCATCAGGCCGTCGATAAACACCTTGCGATCCGTATCCGTCAGAAACTTGTCGATCTCCGGCTTCCCGGACGAGTCCTTTGGCGACGCCTGGTTGTAGGCCACTGGAATCCACTGTGCAATCGCGAGGTTTGACAGACCTGTACGCATTGCTGGATCGCCTGACACGATCCCGTTGAACACCGTCGGAAAGCGCTGCGACAGGATCATGCCCTCTCGCCCGCCTGTGGAGCACCCGACGAAATAGGAATAGGCCGCACCCTTCCCGTAGTAGCGGTCGACGACTTGCTTGGCCACTCCCGCGACCTCGGCGTTTGCCATGTATGCGAAATCCAGATAAGCCTGCTGGTCGCGCATGAAGGTGAAATCGAAGCCGCCGGTCCTCGCCTTGTGTCCAGAGTCCGTGCTTGCGACAGCGAAGCCGCGAGAGAGTGCCGGCTTGTCTCCTGTGTAGCTTGCACCGGTCGGGTAGGCTACGACACCGTTGCCGCCTCCGCCGCCCTGCAGCATGAAGTCACCGTTCCAGGCGCTCGGCTCCGGAAGAGCCACAGAAAACCCGATGCCGAACTCCAGCCCATCAGCTCCCTTGCGGCGGTTGATCATGCCGCCAACGCGGCAATGCGCGGGGAGGGGTCCGATTGCCGATGCCCCCGGATAGGCAGGCGCAATCGTTTTCCCAGCCGGAACCGGCTCGGCGTTCGTGATCTCGACTCCCGTGAGAGTTACGCTCTTCAGGGCGGAGCAGCGGTCAGATGATTTGGATTGTGCCTGTGCTGCCATCGAACATGCCACGAGCACGAGGATCCCGATCTCTGAGTACCTCATTGGAAGTGCCTTTCAGGAGGTCTGCACGCCGCTGATTGTTACGGTCCGCGGAACTCCCGACTATACCCACTCACCAGCTGCTCAAGCAATGGTAATAAATCGCTTTATTTATAGAGCTTCACCATGGCACGACAGTAAGATACTGAGAATCGTAGTTGAAACTGGTAACTAACATCACTCGCCGTTGTGATTGGATGGACTGCAACCCGGAAGTTGGCTATGCGCCGATGAGGATCCTGCGCATAGTGTGCGTCATTGCGATGCTGTGCAGTTGCGTCTCGGCTGTCCCTGCTAAGGCGCAACAACAACAGGAGCCAGAGGATCCCGAAAATGAAAAGCAAATAGGGCTCTGGCTCGACCAGGGGATTTCCGCCGGTTTTTCGGCGAATAAATCTCTAGAGGTCGAATTCTACGAGCGGTTCGACGAGGGGGCGTCCAACCTGTTCGAGTACTTCGTTCAAGGCGGCGTTGCCTTTCGTCTGCGGCCCTGGTTCACCTTGATACCGCTTTATCGTTACCAGCGCTTTCCTGGAAATCCCACCATTGCTTACGAAAACCGATTGCTGCTCAATCTCACCTCGAGCACATCCCGAGGCAACTGGCGGCCGATCTTCCGCACGCTCATCGAAGGACGGTTTCCCGATGACCGGCCTGCTTCTGGGCGGCTTCGATTTCGCCCCGGCGTCGACTACACCTTGCCGCTTCGCATGGCGCGCCGTCCGGTTCTCGTCGTGAACAATGAGTTCTTCATCGTTCCCGGATACAACCCCTTCGCCAACGGCGGCAGCAGCTACACCCAGAACCGCTTCCAAGTGGGAGTGCGACTGCCCATCGCAGATTCATTCTCTGTTCGGCCTTACTACCAATTACAGTCGGTTAATCTGCCCAGTGGCTGGGACACAAACCAGATTATTGGTATCTCGCTCGCCTTTAAGGTCACACGCAAAACCAAGTGACGCGTTGCCGTTAACGGCTTTGCCACTGCGCCTCCACCCTCCGATATCTGGAAATCATCGGGCGCCTGTGATCGGCGAAATCGGTGCGCTCATTGGCGGGTGAAGTGTCATTGCATACCCATTGCGATCGGAGTAGGAGATGTCTGGGCGCGTGCCCTTGTGCAGCTCACTCAGGTTCAAAACCTCGTGACATCCATGATAGGTAATGGTCAAGGGGAAACGGAGATTCCCGTTGACCCGGCGAAGCAGGTTCCCCGAGCGAGCAAAGGGTTCTAGTTTTTGGCTGTCCTCGACCGCTTATCAGGACCAACGCTTTGCCAGCGTGGCCAGACATCCATTTGCGGGAACAACGCCGAGCAGACGCCGTCCACGAAGATTGAGTTAGAGTAAACCGGCCGGCCTCGAAACAGACGGTGAGATGTATTGGGAGCCGAAGCCCCCGTGCACAGCCACGAAATACGCGAGGACCGGCCGGTGGATCGCTGACAGATGGAACATAAGAACTTTGGTAGCCTGAGTGGGTCGAGGAAACGGAAGCAGGCTCTGCTGGAGAGCACCCTGCCAGGGATACTCGACCCGACTCATCGGACCGATGTGTCAGCAGGGGGATTCTCTTTGGAGGATTCCCCTTTATGTTGACTAGCTTGGAGTGACCATCGGGCGATAGATCGGCATGCCTGAGAAAACTCCAGCAGGCCCGAACCGTCCGTATCTTTTCCCTTAAGCGGCTGACGCCAGAGCTGCTGGCTGTTTTCTCTTTCTCGGCTTTGCTTTTGGCGGCGGAGGCGGAGTGCGCACCTGAAAGGGCTGGCCGTTCTTGTCCACTGCCAGCAGGTAAGCCACCAGCTTGCGCGCCACTTGTAAGGTCGCACGATTGGCGTGACCGCGCTCTCGTTGCTGAGCATGCAGTGCTGCCAGTTGTGGATTCCAGCGCGGCGCCAGTTTGGCGGCTTCGATCAGTGCCGTCTGCAGCCAGGCATTGCGCTGCTTGGAAATTGGACCCCGTTGCTGTTTGCCCGCAGAGGATCGAAACGCCGCCGTTAAGCCACAGTAGCTGACTGCATCTGCTACAGAGGAGAAGCGGTGTGGATCGGCGACTTCCAATGCCCATGTTAGTGCCGTGATGGGACCGACTCCGTCGATGCTCATCAATCGCTCGAGCCGCTGCTCCAGGACGGGATCGCAAAGCAGTCTCTTGATCAACTGTTTCTGCGTGGACTCGAACATCTCCATAGAACCGCGACTCATACGTAGGAGATCTTTGACCGATTCCGGTACTTCCCGCAGGCTCTTCATCAGGTCGGCGAAGTACTTCTTCCGATGCAGCCGCTCTCTGTCGAACGGAGCGCCGCTTTCCATCAGCAGACCGGCCATCCTGTTCTGCATACGCACCGATTGCCGCACCACCAGGTTTCGATAACGCAGCAGACGTCTGAGATCGCGCAAATGCGGGGGCAGCACGTAGCAGGCAGGCAACAGATTGCACCGCAGCAGGTCGGCAATGGTACGTGCATCCAGACAATCGCTCTTCTTCTTGCCCGCCGTGATGGCCTTCATCTTGGCCGGATGGCCCATCGACAATTGCTGGGCGTACGGCTTCAAGGTGTCGTAGATCCAGGCACTGAAGAGGGTGGCTTCCATCGCTCCTTGCCAGACTACTTGGCGCCGCTTCGCCCAGCGGCGCAACTCCATACGCTGCGCCTGCAGTGTGCCTTCTTCCACAATCTGGCCGTCTGCGGTCTTTACGCAATAAGCAATGGTTTTCTTGTGAACGTCGAATCCGATATAGTGAATAGCATTCATGGGGTTCTCCTAATTGAGATTTCTGAATCGGCTGCTGCGAACAGTCGATTTCAGCAGTGTAATCTCGGGGAGAACCCTTTCTCATGTCGCCTCTCTGATTGCCTATACATTCAAACAGACGGGAAGTTTGCCGCTGAGACACTGGAGAACGCCTCGGATACATTCTGTTTATCCCGAAGCTTCCTTGTCCCCAGATTTCCTGTCGGTCCGAGTAGCATACACAAATGGGCCGTGAGAGCCATTTTAGCGTCAGCGATGGCCGAAGCCCGGAACTTCCCGAGAGACAGGAGTAAAACGGAGACAGCCTGAGAGTGTGTCGGAGAGAAGGTTGGAAATTCGGGTAAGAAGAGCGTAGCGCGCTTTTCCTTCTTGGCTGGCCAAGACCTCTCTCATGCGGATTGCTTCTTCGTTACGAGGTGCACTGGGGGGCAGCGGCGCTCCAGGCGGTTGTGGATTGGAATCAGGTGAAACCAGAACTTCAATGCCCTTCAACGACGGATCAAGCAGGCTGGCCGTATCCCAATAGCCCGCATCTGCGGTGATGGTCTTTGGCGTGGCTTGGACTGTGCTGCATACACTCTTTACAAGCGGCAACAGCTGCTGCCGATCGATGGTTTGTTGGGTTAACTCGGCAGCCACGATGACTTGAGCGTGCGCATCCACTGCGATCTGGACATTGTAAGCCTGCACAAAGCACTTCTGTCCGTTGTCTCGCATCACCCGGGAGTCGGGATCGACGAAATTATACTGACGGGCCGGTGCGGCGGCATTCTTTCTAGCTCGTTGGCGCTGCTTTTTCTCCTTCTCGCGCTGCTTGCGATCCTTTGGCGGCTGACTGGCTTGCTCCTCTTTGCTGGGACGACCACGTTTGCGCAGGGGAAGGGCGGCGACGGCTTGCAACTGCTCTTCTGCCTCTCGCTCTAGCTCCATCTTGGCCTGCTGCAGTCGCCGCAAGCGCTTTTGCGCATTCGCTAAGTCGTCGGGCAACGGATCGGCTGGTTGGCCGACGCCAAAGTGTTGGTCTTCTTCTCGATCTGTTTGCTGCGCTTGATTCAGTAATCGTTCCACCTCGGAGCGCCAGTGTTGCTCACGTTCGCCGATCTTTTGGTAGTCCACCGATCGGTGGGTGCTGGCGTTAGCCTTCAGCTTGGTGCCATCGATGGCCACGTTGCCCAACTTCACCAAACCAGCTTTTTGACATAGCCTCAAAGCCTGTAAGAACAAGCCGGACAGTGCCTCCAGATGCTCCTGTCGAAATGCAGCCAGCGTATCGTGGTCGGGATGCTGGTCGGCGGACAGATAGCGAAATGCTAGGTCATCGTAGGTCGCCTTCTCGATCTTCCTGGAGCTGGTTATTCCAATGCAATATCCATAGAGCAATAGCCGGGTCATCAGCAGCGGGTGATAAGCCGACAGCCCTCGCCCGTCCTTCCGTTCGTACTCAGCGTAGATGGCAGACACATCAAGTTCATTCGCTACATCCGCTATGAATCGCGCCAAGTGGTCTTCCGGCAGCCAGTCTTGTAGTGAAGGAGGCAACAAAAACACTTGATCAAGGCTACAAGCTCGAAACCGTTTGCTCATTAGGGAATCATACGAAATCCCTGCGCGCCCATATAGATTCTTCGTCGACTGCTATTTATCTCCGACACACTCCTGATCTGCGTGATCTACGCGTGAGAGCAGAGAAGAAATCGCGCAGATCAGGCCGTCCCCCATTGATCCATTGATCCCCCATTGATCCCCCATTGATCCGGCCGGCTTGACCCTCATTGGCGTCTTTCTTAGTGGGCGGGGCGCATTATTCTCAGTATTGGGCGACCGTCAATGTTTTCTAACGGGAAGTAGACTAGATGTGTCCTCGGGTCAACAGAGACCGTGTGCGCGTGAGGCATCTCGAGAGAGCCGAGTAAAGTAAGGATCCGCCCATGGTTTCGGAAGATCGTGACCGTACCGGATTCGGCCGAGACATATAAGCGCTTAAGGCCCGGATCATAGGCAAGCACATCTGGATCTTCACCCACCTGGTAGGTGGACAGAACCTTCATCGTCTTAAGATCCACCATGGCGAGTGAATGATTTTCTTCGCCAGCGACGAACGCCATACGCTCAACCGTATCAAGGGATATTCCGTGCGGGTTTCTGATGCCGGCGAGAAGTATGCGGTTGGTGATTTGGTTGGTCGCTGGATCGATGACAGCAAGCAGATTTAGACCATGAACTGCGACGAGGATGTGACCAGAGACGGAGTCGTAGACGGTGTTCCCCGCACCGCCGCCCAGAGGAATACTCGTGGTGAGCTTATTGCTCGCTGCATCGATGACCGCATCCACCCCGCCATGCTCATCGGAGACGAACACCTTGTTCTGCTTTGGAGCGTAGGCCAGGCCATCGGGGTAGTTGATCGGGCCTGCCGTCCCCACGGTCTTCAATGATTCGGTGTCCACGGCTGCGACCTGATGATTTCCAGTCACGGATGCATAGAGGCGATGGATCTCGGGCGCTAAGGTAACGCCGTGCACGCGCTTGAACCCATCAAGGTTGGCAACTACCTGCCGTTTTGACGTGTCGAAGACCACGAGCTGGTCGGCATTCATGTGTGCGATATACAGGCGGCCACTCGATGCGTCGAACGTTTGGTAGTCAAAGCGCACTGCCGGACCTGGCAACGGAATATCCGCGACCATAATGAGAGCCTCTCCGCCCTTTATCGATGACTGTGCGTAAGAGACGGAGGCCGAAAGCAAGAAGAACAAACAAAGGCAATGAGGTTTCATGGCAGACCCTTCGGGATTCTTTTGGATCGTGTGACGAAAGATTAAGCGGGGCGCAATGCACTGGTTGCGTAGGCACCCGGTGAGCAGCTGCGTTGCTTTCTGATTCAGGGTGCGTCTTCAATCGGACGTACCTGAAAACCCTTTGTGTCCGATCCAAAATATTTTCTTCGCATCCAGAAAGCGACATTGACCAATCCGATCAGGGCAGGGACTTCGATTAATGGCCCGACGACGCCGACAAACGCCTCTCCGGAATTAAGACCAAAGACTGAGACCGCAACTGCAATCGCTAATTCGAAATTGTTGCCCGCGGCAGTGAACGAGAGCGTAGCGGATTGCGCATAGTTTGCTCCTAGCTTCTTGCCCATCCAGAAACTCACGAGGAACATGACGAGGAAGTAGATGACCAGTGGGACGGCGATCTTCACCACGTCCAGCGGCAGTCGAACAATCAGATCGCCTTTCAACGAGAACATAACGATGATGGTAAACAGCAGCGCAACCAGTGTAAGCGGGCTGATGAGTGGGATGAAGCGCGTGCGATACCACTCCTCGCCCTTAAGCCGGATTGAAATAAACCGGGCGAGAAATCCCGCGACGAATGGAACACCAAGGTAAAGGCCCACGCTCTCGGCGATTTGCCGGATGCTTATCTGGACGACGCTTCCTTCTAGACCAAACCATTTCGGGAGGACCGTAAGGAACGCCCAAGCATAAACGCTGTAGAAAAGTACCTGAAACACACTGTTGATGGCCACGAGGCCGGCAACATAATCTGTGTCACCTTCCGCCAGTTCGTTCCAGACCAGCACCATAGCGATGCAGCGGGCGATGCCGATCAGAATCAATCCGCGCATATAGGCCGGCTCCCCGCGAAGAAAGACGATGGCCAGGAGGAACATCAGCACCGGCCCGATGAGCCAGTTCTGGGTGAGAGAAAGGCCAAGGACGCGCTTGTTGCGGAAGACCTCTCCGAGCTTTTCGTAACGCACCTTCGCCAGTGGCGGAAACATCATGACGATGAGCCCCATCGCGATGGGAATGTTTGTCGTACCCGTCTGAAACCGATTCACCAGGCCTGCGGAGGATGGAAAGAAATGACCAATCGCAACGCCTATCGTCATCGCGAGGAAGATCCACAGCGTTAAAAAGCGGTCCAGAAATGAGAGCTTCTTGCGGGCAGCGGGGGCACAAACCTGAGCTTGTGAAAGGGGAGGAGCCAGCATCAGCACACCTCGCAGGATGTTTCCTGAATCGGTGCCGGCATAGGAGCGCCATCGAGCAAGGGGTATTTCGACGGTGAGCAGCAGGCTTTCGCAAGGCGCGCACGGTCTGCTTGCATAGCCTTCTCCTCTTTCAGCCAGCCAAGGGCTTGCCTGAGGATCTGCGCGGCGCCATTGTGCGCAGGCATGACGATTCGATAATGCATCCACTTGCCTTCGCGCCGCGCGGCAACGATTCCCGCGCTACGCAGGTAGGCTAGATGCCGCGAAATCTTGGGCTGAGGGTCGCCGAGGATCTCGACAAAGTAGCAAACACAAACCTCCTGATCGCCCATGAGGTTCAGCAGGCGCAGCCGGGTCTTATCGCCCAAAGCCTGAAAGAACCGCTCCACATTGAAGTTCGCTTTCTTCATGTCTATATATATACGCCTTGACGAATACGAACGCAATTCATATAGTCGCTTAAGCAGATATGAGGAGACGGCATGTCAGAGCAGCTTTTGGATTCGGTGAGGTCGAAGTATGGGGCGGTTGCGGAGAGCACGCTTATCGAACGATCATGCAGGCGTGCAGGCGGTCGCAGAGGCCTTCGGCTATACCGCCGAGGAGCTGACTTCGATTCCTGCCGAGGCGAACATGGGCCTCTCATGCGGTAATCCCACAGCTACTGCGCATCTGAGACCCGGCGAAGTGGTCGTCGATCTTGGCTCAGGCGGGGGCCTTGATGTGTTTCTGGCGGCGAAGAGGGTGGGCCCAACAGGCCGCGCGATCGGAATCGACATGACCACGGCCATGATCGAGCGCGCTCGGGCGAACGCTCAGGCGGGCGGTTATACCAACGTCGAATTCTACCAATCCACGATCGATCAGATTCCGCTTCCCGATGCATCCGTCGACTGCGTCATCTCGAACTGCGTCCTGAACCTTGCACCCGATAAGCCTGCCGTGTTCCGCGAGATTGCCCGCATTCTCAAGCCGGGAGGGAGAGTCGCTGTCAGCGACATCGCACTCAAGCACGAACTTCCAGAGGCCGTCGCCCAGAGCCTGGCCGCATATGTTGGCTGCATTGCCGGCGCCATCAAGATTGATGACTACAAGGACGGTCTGCTCGCTGCCGGCTTCGAACATGTCGAGATCGTGGATAGCGGCGCGGACCTGAACGCCTATGCAAAAGTCGAAAATCAGGCCGGTTGCTGTACACCTAAGATGGACGCGACGAATTTTCTCCCGATAGCCGAGGCACCTTGCTGCACCCCTCCGGCGCCAGCTGAGACTTCGCTGCACGACGATCTCACGACTCTTCTTTCACAGCACGACGTTAATGCTGCGGCCGCGAGCGTGAAGGTGTATGCCATCAAGCCCCTGGCTGGAAAGCCCAAAGTCTGCTGCGGCCCAACCTGCTGCGCTTAAGCCTTAACAACGCACCCGGCCAAGGCGAAGGAGCTTCCATGCCGCACTACAACGTGCTTTTTCTGTGCACCGGCAACTCCGCACGTTCGATCATGGCCGAGGCGATCATGAATCGCAAAGGGCGCGAAAGCTTTACAGCTTTTAGCGCGGGTAGTCATCCCACGGGGACCGTGCGCCCCGAAGCTGTTCGCCAGATTGAGGCGGCGGGCCTTAGTGCGGCAGGTGCGCGCAGCAAATCGTGGGATGAATTTTCCAGAACGGAGTCGCCCCACCTGAATTTTGTGTTCACTGTCTGCGACAACGCTGCAAACGAAGTCTGTCCAATCTGCCCCGGCCAGCCCATGACGGCACACTGGGGAATTCCCGATCCGGCCGCGGTGGAGGGAAGTCCGGCGGAGATCGAACGCGCTTACAGCCAGGCGTTCCAAGCGCTGGATCGGCGTATCGGCCTTTTCCTTTCCCTGCCGTTTGCGTCGATTGACTCCTTCGCTCTCCAGGAAAAGCTCAACGAAATCGGAAAGAGCTAATGGCAAATCGGCATGGCGCCTCAACCGGATCGAACAACGAAGGGAAACAGAATGCAAAAGGTAATTTTCGCCTGCGTCCACAACGCCGGCCGCTCCCAGATGGCGGCGGCGTTCTTCAACCAGCTCGCCGATCCTGCAAAGGCGACAGGCATCTCCGCAGGAACAGAGCCCGGCCTGCGCGTTCACCCGGAGGTTCTGACGGTTATGCAGGAGATTGGAATCGAGCTGAGCGCGGCTAAGCCTCAGAAGCTGACACAAGAACTTGCACAAGATGCAGCGTTGCTCATTACGATGGGTTGTGGAGACAAATGCCCCTACATCCCAGGCTTGCGACGAGACGACTGGCCATTGCGCGATCCGAAGGGCCTCCCTGCCGAAGAGGTAAGGGCTATTCGTGATGAGGTTAGGGGCAGAGTCCGGAACCTGATAGAGGTAGAAGGACTGGGAAAATAGCGGACCGCAACCGGAGTTGTGGGGTAAAGCGGGGACAGCCTGAGAGTGTGTCGGAGATAAATAGCAGTCGACGAAGAATCTATATGGGCGCGCAGGGATTTCGTATGATTCCCTAATGAGCAAACGGTTTCGAGCTTGTAGCCTTGATCAAGTGTTTTTGTTGCCTCCTTCACTACAAGACTGGCTGCCGGAAGACCACTTGGCGCGATTCATAGCGGATGTAGCGAATGAACTTGATGTGTCTGCCATCTACGCTGAGTACGAACGGAAGGACGGGCGAGGGCTGTCGGCTTATCACCCGCTGCTGATGACCCGGCTATTGCTCTATGGATATTGCATTGGAATAACCAGCTCCAGGAAGATCGAGAAGGCGACCTACGATGACCTAGCATTTCGCTATCTGTCCGCCGACCAGCATCCCGACCACGATACGCTGGCTGCATTTCGACAGGAGCATCTGGAGGCACTGTCCGGCTTGTTCTTACAGGCTTTGAGGCTATGTCAAAAAGCTGGTTTGGTGAAGTTGGGCAACGTGGCCATCGATGGCACCAAGCTGAAGGCTAACGCCAGCACCCACCGATCGGTGGACTACCAAAAGATCGGCGAACGTGAGCAACACTGGCGCTCCGAGGTGGAACGATTACTGAATCAAGCGCAGCAAACAGATCGAGAAGAAGACCAACGCTTTGGCGTCGGCCAACCAGCCGATCCGTTGCCCGACGACTTAGCGAATGCGCAAAAGCGCTTGCGGCGACTGCAGCAGGCCAAGATGGAGCTAGAGCGAGAGGCAGAAGAGCAGTTGCAAGCCGTCGCCGCCCTTCCCCTGCGCAAACGTGGTCGTCCCAGCAAAGAGGAGCAAGCCAGTCAGCCGCCAAAGGATCGCAAGCAGCGCGAGAAGGAGAAAAAGCAGCGCCAACGAGCTAGAAAGAATGCCGCCGCACCGGCCCGTCAGTATAATTTCGTCGATCCCGACTCCCGGGTGATGCGAGACAACGGACAGAAGTGCTTTGTGCAGGCTTACAATGTCCAGATCGCAGTGGATGCGCACGCTCAAGTCATCGTGGCTGCCGAGTTAACCCAACAAACCATCGATCGGCAGCAGCTGTTGCCGCTTGTAAAGAGTGTATGCAGCACAGTCCAAGCCACGCCAAAGACCATCACCGCAGATGCGGGCTATTGGGATACGGCCAGCCTGCTTGATCCGTCGTTGAAGGGCATTGAAGTTCTGGTTTCACCTGATTCCAATCCACAACCGCCTGGAGCGCCGCTGCCCCCCAGTGCACCTCGTAACGAAGAAGCAATCCGCATGAGAGAGGTCTTGGCCAGCCAAGAAGGAAAAGCGCGCTACGCTCTTCGAAAATCCACGGTGGAACCAGTTTTCGGACAGATCAAGGAGGCCCGTGGCATCCGTAGATTCCGCTTTCGAGGCCTATTGAAGGTGACATCGGAGTGGAAACTTATCTGCGCGACACACAATCTCTTAAAACTATTTCGCCATCGTACTGCTCTTGCCTACGCCTAAACCATCTCAGCATCCTTCATGCCGCTTCTGCATCGCCTTAGCCCTATTTTCCGCCCAAAATGTCGCAAGAACGAAATGCATGTCTGCGCGCCGATTAATTCGGCTAGGTGTCCTTCGGTCCCCCACACTGGCACTTCCCCCAACGTGGATCTCTCTATTTCTTACCCGAATTTCCAACCTTCTCTCCGACACACTCCTGAACTGCGTGATCTACGTGTGAGAGCGGAGAAAAATCGGGCAGATCAGGCCGTCCCCATTCCCCCCCATTCCCCCCCTTCCTCCTCCGGCAGCGGGAAGTTACCCGCAAGGCGGTCCGAGCTCAACCGGTGGATGCAACACCATCTGACAGAGATCATTTGTTTTAGAGGTGGTGTTTATGAGAGTAGGCAGACGGTATGGTCTTTCTTCGGCACAGAAGAGCGAGATCTGGCGCCGTTGGAAGGCGGGAGAGTCGTTACATGAGATCGGCCGTGGTTTCGGCAAGGACGATGGCTCGATCCATTTCTTGTTATCGCAGCACGGCGGGATTGTTCCGGCAGTTCGTCGCCGCTCGGAGCGAACGCTTACGCTGGCCGAGCGGGAAGAGATCTCACGAGGCATTGCTTCTGGTTCGTCGATTCGTGAGATAGCCAGAGGTTTGCAGCGAGCTGCCTCGACGGTGAGCCGAGAGGTGGCCCGCCACGGAGGGCGTTCACGGTATCGAGCCAGTAAAGCTGATCACCAGGCCTGGAAGTCGGCTCTGCGGCCCAAGCCGTGCCTGCTTGCCCTCCGCAGAAACTGCGCACGATCGTCGCCCGTAAACTGATCCTGGACTGGTCGCCGGAGCAGATTTCCGGTTGGTTGAAGAGACAGTATCCCAACAACGAGAGTATGCGCGTGTCCCACGAAACGATCTACCGTAGCCTATTCATCCAGGCCCGAGGAGTGTTGAAGAAGGAGCTGGTGCAGCACTTGCGGTCCAAGCGGCTGATCCGACGCTCCGTGCACGCTCGCGCTGGCGGAAAGTCCCAAGGCCAGATCGTCGATGCCATCTCCATCCGGCGAGAGACCTGCAGAAATTGAAGACCGTGCTATTCCCGGTCATTGGGAGGGCGATCTGCTCGCCGGCACCAGCAACAGCCACATCGCAACCCTGGTGGAACGACATTCGCGCTTCACCATGCTGGTCAAAGTGCCCAGCAAAGATACAGCGACCGTCGTTGCCGCGCTGAGCCAGACAGGTTCGTAAACTGCCCGCGTCACTGAGACGCTCGTTGACCTGGGACCGAGGCCTGGAGATGGCCAAACACAAGAGCTTCACGGTGGCCACAAAGGTGAAGGTCTACTTCTGTGATCCGCAGAGCCCTTGGCAGCGGGGCTCCAACGAAAACACCAACGGTCTGCTGCGGCAGTACTTCCCTAAGAAGAGCGACTTATCCGGTTATTCCCAAGCCGATCTAGACAAAGTCGCCCTGCGCCTCAATCAACGCCCACGAAAAACTTTGGGCTTTGAGACTCCCGCTAGTAAACTCCAAGCCAGTGTTGCATCGACCCATTGAGACCGCCAGACATTACAGGCACTTGGTTCGGCGATCAGAATACTGCGAGAATTTGGCGTGCTGCTCGTCGTGAGGAAGCTCTGTGCAGATCGAAATTTCTCTCGGGCGCTATAATATGCCGCATGCGTTCGCCTGGAAAGCCGCTACGGACCATCGCACTTTCGGTATGTGCACTTCTCCTTACATTCGGTCTCGTGCTTTGCGCCCGACACGCTTACCTGTACGGCCAAGACAAGTCTGGATTCCCCGATGGCTACGACGCTGTTCAGGCAGCTCCGGCTAGTCACCGAGTTGTTTTTGAGAACGCATTCATTCGCGTCGTCCATGTCACCCTGCCCCCAGCTGGCTCCTCCGAACCCATGCACACCCACCGTTGGCCTAGTGTATTTCTGGGCTACGACACAGGGGGCAAGACAGCGCACCTTCGCTACCATACCCCCAACGGTGGAGTTCGCGATATCCCTAGGCAGACTGAGCCGGTTCACTCCGGCACATGGGATAGTGGACATTGGATGGCTCCGGAGCCTATGCATTCCATCGAGGTAGTCGAGAATCCGGCGCCCGGGCCAGGTGGATTTCCCGGCTGGCTGCGTATCGAAGTCAAATGCACACCGAAGTAGCTCGGGCCGCCAAATAGCAAATGGGGTAACGGCAATGACCCGGGCCGCACACCAAGATCACCCCGCAAAACGGGCCGGTACGAGGTTGTTACGAATCTCTTGGATTTGCTAAACTCTGGTCGTCGCGCAAGGAGCTCAATTGAAGCGCTACAAGTTCACGGCAAGGATCGAGGAGGGCAATGGCGGGGGCGCCTATGTGCTGTTCCCGTTCGATGTGGAGACGGAATTCGGGGTGAAGGGCAGGGTTCCCATCAGAGCTTCCATCAATGGCATCCCTTATGCAGGCTCGCTGAGCAACTGCGGAGGAGGGCGGCATGTGCTCGGCATACTGAAGTCCATACGAAATCAGATTGAAGCAAAGATCGCCGACGAGATTGAGATTGAGCTGTGGAAGGATGATACGACCAGGACAGTCGACATTCCGGCCGAATTGTTGCAGGCCTTACGTGCTAACGGCGCTTTAGGCCAATTCGAAAATCTCAGTTATACCCATCGCAAAGAATACTGTCGATTGATCAACGAAGCGAAGACGGAACAGACGCGCACCCGTCGCGTCCAGAACGCTGTCGAGCAAGTGAGGAATAAAGCAAAGACCGCCGGATGAAGCTCGGCGCACAAGGCCTAGCTTGTTTCTTGCGCGGTCTCCCAATGCGACGTGAACTATTCTATGTCGCTCCAGTTCGTAACAGCAACGGATTTAGATACAAAGCTAATTTGACTGCCAACGTTTTTGGACTGACAGCGATGGAAGGTGGAACCCCGTCCAGGGTGGCAACTGCTGTCAGTTTTTAGCCGGAAGAAGACCTCTTGAACAGTGAACTCGTTGTGTCGCTTGGCGCCCCGGTTGCGAGGAAATCGTGGGTCCGACGCAGCGGTCCATTGAGTCGGCCGGCCCACCATAGCAGCAATCGACGCTCAGTCCCGGTTATGGCCTAGCCTCGAAGACCAGATTGAACGGTGTCTGTGCGGCCCGCCGGAAGCGGCTGAAGCCGCCGGCAGTGACCACTTCCCGCATCCGCGCCTCGCCGGCCTGCGCGCCCAGACGCCACCCGACCTCCTGCGACGCGAGCGGGCGTGCACAGCAGCGTCGAGAACGCATAGTAGACGCGGCCCGACCGGGTTCAGATTGTCCTCGAGGCGGTCGTTGGCGAACGGCTCGACGATCATCCAGGTACCATCTGCGCGCGAGGCTGCGCGGACATGCGCGGCGGCGCCGACCGGGTCGCCCATGTCGTGGAGGCAGTCGAAGAACGCCACGAAGTCGTAGTCGTTCCCGGGGAACTTCCTTGGCGTTCGCCACTTCGAACGTGATCGCGGTCGGCCACGCCCGCCGCTTCGCCGATGCTCGCGCCGCTTGAATCGAGCCTGTCGTGGTAGTCGAACCCGAAGAAGTGCGAGTTCGGGAAGGCCTGTGCCATCAGGATGCGTCGAAGCGCCGTGGCCGCAACCGACGTCGGCCACCTGCGCGCCGCGCTCGAGTTTGTCGTAGACGCCATCCAGCGCGGGGATCCAGGAACTGATCAGGTTCGCGGCGTAGCCCGGACGGAAGAACTTCTCGCATCCGCGTGAACAGGCCGTCGTCGTGCTCGTGCCAGCCCATGCCGGCGCCGGTGCGGAACGCCTCCGTGATTCGGGAACGGCTGCCAACGATCCAAGCGCGAGTTCAAATGCGCCCGGCAAATACGCTGGACTATCTTCGTGCGCTAAGCGTGAGCGCTTGCTCTGTCGGTCAGACCGAATTTGTGGGTTTGCGGGTCATACGTGATATACCCGCCGGCTGCTTGCGAAGCGAGCCACTCGCGCACGTAGCGCTCGTCCGTGCGGGTTATGGCAGCCAGTTCCGCGGCAGTGAGCGCTCCGGCCGCGAGGGCCTTGTAAAGTCCAAGACGGTCTCCGATCACGACCATACCGGCGTGAACGGTGGCTCCCAGATCGGTGACAAACTGTCCTAAGAACTGCTCCAGCTTCTTCGCATCCACAGCCATGGGTTCCTCCAAATCGATTTAAAGAACCAAAGATTTACTTCTTGCTCGGATCGTCTGCGGGATTGACATAGTTAAACTGCAAGGGCGCGCTGCCGTGGACCTGCACGATGACCTCGCCGGAAGCCATCGCGTAGTGATGCATGTCGGGATCGAGATAGGCGAAGCTGCCGGCGGGGAAGGATCCCATCTTGTCCTTGTCGAAGGTGTCTCCCATACCAACCTTGAACGTGCCTGAGATGACGGTGACGTTTTCGCGGTGGGGATGCCAGTGGGGTGCAATCCGATAACCGTCCGGCATTTTCAGGCGCACGGTGTAGTCACCGGTGGAAGCAGCAGGGTTGCCTTCGATTACGGCGAGTTGCGCGCCCGGGGCGACGAAAGGCGGTGGCGGACCCCACGGAATTGTGTCAGGGGTGAACGCGTTCTTTTCGTGAGCGCTGGGGTGTGCGGCAGCGGTGAAGAACGGGCTTGCGATGCACAATATCGCGACCATTGACAGGGTAATGAACAGCTTTCTTTTCATGAGAGTCTCCTCCGAGATTGTTGATGGGCATGATCTCGTGAGGTGGAGCGCCTTACAATGCAGCCCGTATCGCCTTTAGATATTTTTCTTATATCGTCGCAAGTAATTGATTTTTATTGGATAATGCTGGCCAAGAGGTATCCATGCGGCATTCGAAGCAGAGTACCGGCGAAGTGGAAGTGGACTTGGGACGCTACGAACTGCGGCGTTCCGGACGCCGGATCAAGATCGAGAAGAAGCCCATGGACTTGCTGATCTTTCTGCTTGAGCGCCGCGAGCAAATGGTGTGCAGGGAGGACATCATCAAGAAGTTATGGCGCTCCGACCTGTTTATCGATACCGAAAAGAACGTTAACAACATTGTGCGGAAGCTTCGCACCGCGCTGGGTGACAACGCCGAAAAGCCACGCTTTCTTGAAACGGTCGTCGGCAAAGGGTATCGCTTTGTCGGCCCGGTTCGAGTGATCGATGCGAAATACCCGCTCTCCGATTCTGGACGAAACGCTGTGCGCACGGACGCCCGGAAAGATGGGAGCGAATTGGGTGAGAGGTCTTCCATCGCCGTATTGCCGCTGTTGCTGCTGGAGAAAGCGGCGGACGACCAGGGATTGTGTCTCGGGTTCGCGGACGCGCTCGTCTCGCTCCTCGGCAATCTATCGGGCGTGGACGTGCTGCCCACTTCGGCAGTCCTGAACCTGCCTCTTGAACTAACTCCTTCAGAAATCGCCTCTCGACTAGGGGTGCGATTTGTTGTACACGGCGCCGTGCAGCAGTCAAAAGGGCAGTGGCGCCTTTCGCTGGAGATGCTCGACACCTATCTGCAGCGCCCCAGCTTCACGAAGAAGTGCGACATCGAGATGGACCGCCTTGCGGGTCTTGAAGACGATATTGCAAAGCAGATCAGCCGCGCACTGAACCGGCCGTATAGTCCAGCGGTGGTCGAGCAGCGCCCACGCTATAGCAGAGATCCGATGGCATATGCGGAATTCATGCGCGGCTATCGGATCACGGCCTCCGGGGATGCGTCGATGATGGATCAAGCGAGCCACCATCTCACCAATGCGGTGACTCGCGATCCGATGTTTGCCCTCGCTCACGCGACCCTCTCGTTCGCATGCACAACCCGCCATTTCGAATTCGACCCGGCCAGCGTGTGGCTGGAGAAAGCCGAATTCCACTGCCGGCGGGCGCTCGAAATGGACGCGAATCTTCCCGAAGGACACGTGGCCCGGGCTTTTCTGCTCTGGGGACCATCGAAGAATTTCCAGCATCTGGAGGCGATTTCCGAGCTCAAGCGCGCTCTGCTCCTGCAGAACAATCTGCCCCATGCTTACAATCGCCTGGGCACCATCCTGGCACACGTCGGCCTGCTCGATCATGCGCGTGAGATGTTCGAAAGAGGACGGCCTTTTCAACCCAAGAAGGCTGTGAGCCCGAGCATCGTTCAAGTTTATGTTTGGGGCCAGGAATACGACTTGGCGCACCAGCAGATTCAACTGTGGCGGGCGGAGAGCCCCGGTAACAAGTACCAACTTTATTTTGCGCCATTCCCGGCAATGATGACTGGGGACTGGAAAGAGGCGAGCCGCCTGATGGATGAAGCAATGCGGCAGGTGCCGAACGATCCGCTCATCATGAGCTTACAAGGTCTGCTCCATGCCTTGATGGGGAACGGAGAGGCAGCAATCGATTGTGTGACCAGAGCCTGTTCGAGTCCGAAGTCCTTTGGACACGCACACCATACGTATCATCAGATCGCTTGCGCCCTCGCCCTGACGGGAAGGCGCGAAGCTGCCTTTGAGTGGCTGGAGCGGAGCGTCAGCACGGGGTTCGCCTGCTGGCCTTTCTTCTTGAAAGATCCTTGCCTTGCGAGTTTGCGCAGCCTTCCCGAGTTCGAACTTCTGATCACTGCTTTGCAGGCCAAATACCCGGACCACCTGGGACTGCTATAGGGAAACAACATCAGCGCACAGCCGTTCGGTGCTCTCTCTTTGTTCCCGACGTGTTGGTCTCCCACGCTGTTCATCCAGAGGAGGACCGAGTGACGAGGAGGACCGAGTGACAGACGGGACGTAACCGATACCAGTTCGTATCCGGGACTTGCGTGGAGCTGCTTCGAGAGCGGTAAACGTCCCGTCTGTTTGAATGTATAGGCAATCAGAGAGGCGACATGAGAAAGGGTTCTCCCCGAGATTACACTGCTGAAATCGACTGTTCGCAGCAGCCGATTCAGAAATCTCAATTAGGAGAACCCCATGAATGCTATTCACTATATCGGATTCGACGTTCACAAGAAAACCATTGCTTATTGCGTAAAGACCGCAGACGGCCAGATTGTGGAAGAAGGCACACTGCAGGCGCAGCGTATGGAGTTGCGCCGCTGGGCGAAGCGGCGCCAAGTAGTCTGGCAAGGAGCGATGGAAGCCACCCTCTTCAGTGCCTGGATCTACGACACCTTGAAGCCGTACGCCCAGCAATTGTCGATGGGCCATCCGGCCAAGATGAAGGCCATCACGGCGGGCAAGAAGAAGAGCGATTGTCTCGATGCACGTACCATTGCCGACCTGCTGCGGTGCAATCTGTTGCCTGCCTGCTACGTGCTGCCCCCGCATTTGCGCGATCTCAGACGTCTGCTGCGTTATCGAAACCTGGTGGTGCGGCAATCGGTGCGTATGCAGAACAGGATGGCCGGTCTGCTGATGGAAAGCGGCGCTCCGTTCGACAGAGAGCGGCTGCATCGGAAGAAGTACTTCGCCGACCTGATGAAGAGCCTGCGGGAAGTACCGGAATCGGTCAAAGATCTCCTACGTATGAGTCGCGGTTCTATGGAGATGTTCGAGTCCACGCAGAAACAGTTGATCAAGAGACTGCTTTGCGATCCCGTCCTGGAGCAGCGGCTCGAGCGATTGATGAGCATCGACGGAGTCGGTCCCATCACGGCACTAACATGGGCATTGGAAGTCGCCGATCCACACCGCTTCTCCTCTGTAGCAGATGCAGTCAGCTACTGTGGCTTAACGGCGGCGTTTCGATCCTCTGCGGGCAAACAGCAACGGGGTCCAATTTCCAAGCAGCGCAATGCCTGGCTGCAGACGGCACTGATCGAAGCCGCCAAACTGGCGCCGCGCTGGAATCCACAACTGGCAGCACTGCATGCTCAGCAACGAGAGCGCGGTCACGCCAATCGTGCGACCTTACAAGTGGCGCGCAAGCTGGTGGCTTACCTGCTGGCAGTGGACAAGAACGGCCAGCCCTTTCAGGTGCGCACTCCGCCTCCGCCGCCAAAAGCAAAGCCGAGAAAGAGAAAACAGCCAGCAGCTCTGGCGTCAGCCGCTTAAGGGAAAAGATACGGACGGTTCGGGCCTGCTGGAGTTTTCTCAGGCATGCCGATCTATCGCCCGATGGTCACTCCAAGCTAGTCAACATAAAGGGGAATCCTCCAAAGAGAATCCCCCTGCTGACACATCGGTCCGATGAGTCGGGTCGAGTATCCCTGGCAGGGTGCTCTCCAGCAGAGCCTGCTTCCGTTTCCTCGACCCACTCAGGCTACCAAAGTTCTTATGTTCCATCTGTCAGCGATCCACCGGCCGGTCCTCGCGTATTTCGTGGCTGTGCACGGGGGCTTCGGCTCCCAATACATCTCACCGTCTGTTTCGAGGCCGGCCGGTTTACTCTAACTCAATCTTCGTGGACGGCGTCTGCTCGGCGTTGTTCCCGCAAATGGATGTCTGGCCACGCTGGCAAAGCGTTGGTCCTGATAAGCGGTCGAGGACAGCCAAAAACTAGAACCCTTTGCTCGCTCGGGGAACCTGCTTCGCCGGGTCAACGGGAATCTCCGTTTCCCCTTGACCATTACCTATCATGGATGTCACTTCCTTTTCAGGCTGTCACTTCCTCTTTAGAAATCCGCAGCGTCGGAACGCTCCGTCGTGCGATCTCTCCCCAAATAGACCTCGGCCCGGCTATCTTCTAAAATGAGCTCTTATCAGAACCCGCGTAATATCGGGCTCAGATTACTGGTTGGCCAGCGAGCTTACAGCTGTCTTCTGCGACAGATGTGTCCGCGTTCCAGCCCGGCCCAGCCACCAGGAAATGCCGCTGACCCCACCTTGGAAACTAGAGGAACATGAAGAAGAACGTCTGGAGAGCGCTCATCGAGATGGGTTTTATCGTCTTTCTGTTCTATTCAAACCTTTTGATGGGTGAATTTGAGCGCTCAGGCATGGGGGAGAAGAGAGGTCTGGCCTGGGCAATCTCAGACATCTTTACGTCGTCCAATTTCGGCATTGCAGTCGTTGCCGCGCTCGTCGGCTATATCCTGTTTGAATTTCTTCGCAAAGTGTTCTAGGCGAAACGTCAGACGCGCCAATTGGCTGGACGTTTTCAGGTTGATATGCTTGGGTTTTGTCTGCTAAGGCGTAAAACAATATGAACTTGACACCATTGATTGCCTTCCTCTTGCTTCCAGCGATGATCGGCCTCCTGCAGCTTGGGCACCGGCTGCGCCTCCGCCGAAAAGCGGAATCGCACAGCAACGCTATAGAAGGTGCTCTTTTCGCGCTTTTCGGGCTGCTGCTGGCGTTCACTTTCTCAGGGGCCGTGGACCGCTACGACGCCCACCGCGAGCTAGTTGTTGAGGAGAGCAACAACATTGGAACAGCCTACCGTCGTCTCGACCTGCTGCCGCCCCAGGATCAGCCTCCGCTGCGTCAGCTCTTCCGCGACTACGTCACCTCGCGTCTCCATTTATATGACAGCGTCTCGCCCGAAATCTCGCCGGTATCGGAACAGCTGCAGCAGGAGATCTGGCAGAAGTCTCTGACTGCGGCCACTGCGCCAGGGGCGAACTCTGACGCCACCAAGCTGCTGCTCCCAGCTCTGAATACCATGATCGATATCACCGGGACCCGCCAAAACGCCTTCAATATGCACCCTCCTGTCGTGGTCTTCTTTCTGCTCCTCATCCTTAGCGTAGGCTGCGCTTTTCTCGCCGGTTACGGCATGACCTCCATCACGCGAAGCTGGTTTTATACCATCGCGTTAGCAGTCACCGTCACGCTTACCGTCTATGCCACGCTCGAAATCGAATACCCGCGGCAAGGCCTCATCCGCCTCACTCATACAGACGACACTTTACTTCAACTCCGCGACTCTATGAATTAGGAAAAAAGCGGCTCAGGCATCCGAGTCAACCGCACATATGCGCTCGGCAAACCTTTTTTGCTGCCTTCCGGCTTTTCGGACAACTGGTTTCCTGTGGTTGGCGTAGACGGGGGGTATCTTACCCTGGATTCCCCTCCGGCAAAGGGAACGACGGCACCGCGATCGCCTCGTTTTGTTGAAGCCTGACTCATACGACGTTGAGAAATCTTTCGATACGTTTAGTGCTTGGTATCGAGAGAACCTGCGTTCAGAATATGCAGTACGCTACGGCCTTCAGCCCTCTTAGGACCCCGCACAGCATGAAGCCCGCCATTATTCGACCTCGCCGCCGTCCCCGCAAAACGGGGTTATGGGTATTTTGCCGGTGTCGCCCCGGGCTCGGGAAGCTGTCGATAAATGCGAATTTTCAGGCATTTCGCGGAATCGTCAACTGCGGCCACACTCCTTCCGCTGAAGTATCACTTTGGTGGTGACATGATCTGCTCGTAGACGCGCTCGAGGGGTTCTGGAGAGACGCCGATCTTTCCTCGATACGGATTGTCCATGACTGCGATCAAGAAGATCAGCAGAGCCAACAGGCCTGAAAACAATATCGTCATCCAGATGTGCATGCTGAAACTTTCTGAGTGAAGGAACCACGTGTTCGCAATGCAAATCGCGGCTCCCACGATCATCATTGCCCACAGAGGTCCGGGCATTTCAGCCTGAATGCTGTTGAGCCTGGCTCTTCGGCTTGCCGTCAGGTCATTGAAGGATCTATAGGCTTCTGCGGCGACGATGTTCTGTCTCTGGTCCTGAGGTTCGAAAGCCATGAAATGCTGCTGAAAGTCGTTAAGCACCTGGCTGGCGTTATTGGGAACGATCCCGCGCCGTTGCATCGGCCAGCCCACATCGATGACCCCGCGAGCGTACCTGCGCAGGTCGTTCTGCAAGATGGTGCGCGTGGGTTCGGGGTACGCACCGATGTCACGGTAAAGAGCGCCGAGGGCAGTGGCCTCGTGGTCGATCTTTCCCTGCACTTCAGCGAAAGTTGCCCAGGCTCCGATCGCTAGCAGCCCTGCACAAACCGCGTACAAGACGGTAACGCCAGCGAAGAAGAAACCCACGATGTGGTTGTAGGCATGGTGCCCAGTGTCATTGCGTTGCACCCAGCCGCGAAGGAGAAAGAGGCCAGCCAAACCGAAGGCCACGAACACAGTGACTGTGAGAACGCCAAAGAGCCAGGTAGGAAGATCGTAGATCCAGTAGAAAGACATAAGGCACTCCTTGAGAGTGGCGATCCGCGTAGTCCCATTGAGAAGTCGTATGGTAATTCGCCAGCGGGAATCGGGCGACTGGCAGAGGTGACAGGTGGGCGGTGGTGGGCATTCACATCATCTCAAACCTACAGCCAAGGGGCCACTCAGCCAAGAACACGCTGCGCCTGCCTGACCGCGATCACTCCAAGACATCAGTTTTGCAAAGCCTTAGCCCGGTCGCCTCGAAACGCACTTACGCCTTCGCCATAAACGACTTCATCGCCTGGTACTGCTCCGAGCCGAGACTAGCATTCGGTCGCACGGTCGTACTGCGATACCGCCATGAGCAGGAGGCCAGACAGCTCGCCCCTGCAACCATCAACCTGAGGCTTGCAGCTGTCCGCCGACTGGCATACGAGGCTGCCGACAATGGCTTGCTCAGTCCCGATCTTGGAGCAGGTATCCGGCGGGTGAAAGGAGCGAAGAACTGGGGGTAGAACTGGGGGTAAAACGGGGACAGCCTGAACTGCGTGATCTACGCGTGAGAGCGGAGAAAAATCGCGCAGATCCGGCCGTCCCCCATTCCGTACGGCGATTGAGGTCTTTTTCGTTTGCCATAAATCTCCCTACGCAAGGTAATGCAGCGCCTCGTCAATTAACTTCGTTGTCCCCGTGAACGGGTCTCCCCCGTTGATGTCGAACTCCATCGAAAAATATCCGCGATAGGAGCTCTGCCGGGCTATTGCGAACATCTTCTTCAGGTCCACGGGATACGTTTTGCCCCCATCGGGCTGCACCGCGCCCTTTACGTGGCACATGTTGAAGGCCTGCTTCAGCATCGCGGCCACAGCCTTCTCGTTTCCTTCCTCCCCGTATTGCACGATCGAATTACCGAAATCGGGGAGCGCGCGCAGGTAGGCATGGTTTACCTTTTCCACCACGTTCACGATGAAGTAGGGATCCTCTGCAACGGCGTTATCGTTCTCCAAATTGACCACGATATTCCGTTTGCCGCCATAGTCGGCCAATCGCGCGAGGTTGGTTGCGGCCGCGTCCACGTCCGGCTTCTCCCCCGGTCGGGCTGACAGGTGCTGCCGCACGCTGGGAGAACCGATTGCGGCTGCGATATCAATCCATTGGCAGCCGTCCCGAACGGCTGCTTCGGCGGTCGTGGTGTCGGTGGTTGCAAAACATCGTCCAGGCAGCCCGAAGTCGACAATATGCGAGCGTGCCTTGGCAACAGCCTCACGAAAACTCTCCAGGTAGGCCGAATCGGTTGAAGGGAAATGACTCAGCAACGGATTGACGTTATAAACGCCAAATCTCTCCACCACCATCGCCGGGAACTCTTTGATATCCATGCTCGGGACGCTGGGCTTGCGGTTGGACGGAATTTCTATGTAGGCACGGAAGGGCCACGACGTCACCGCCAGCCGATCCCGCGAACGGGTCGGAAAAACCAGATCCGGAAGACGGCTCTGATTCTTTGATTGAGCCCAGTCCTCGACAGATATGCAGCACGCGCCGGCGAGAGTCGCCGCCTGCTTCAGGAAATCACGACGCGTTGAACGCAAAGCGGCCTCAGGCGACCGTGGCGTCGTGCTCCCCAAGGGGGCGCACGACACAGCGAAAGCCGAGATGACTCATCGAGGTATCGAGCATCTGCGGTGAGCGGGCCGCGGGGCGGAACCGCAGACAGTAGTTGGGGGCGCAGAGATGCGACCCTCCTTTAATCACCTTGCGCGGTATTTTGATCTGCGGTTGTGTCGGATCGAAGCTGTCTTCGATGGCCGCACCGCGTGCCAGAGGCACGCCACAACATGACTTCGTTTTCTCCGGGGATGGGCTGGCCGAATACCAATCGCTGGTCCACTCCCAAACGTTCCCCGCCATGTCGTACAGGCCGTACCCGTTCGGCGGGAAGGAACCGACTGGCGATGTTCGCTCATAACCGTCGAGCAAGAGATTCTGCCAGGGAAACTCCCCCTGCCAGGTATTGGCCATGGCCTTGCCGCCGGGAATCATCTCGTCGCCCCAGGTAAAAATCGAGCCGTCGAGTCCACCGCGCGCAGCGTACTCCCACTCTGCCTCGGTGGGAAGTTGTTTGCCTGCCCAAAGCGCGTAGGCTTCCGCATCTTCGTAGGCGACGTGCACGACAGGGTGATCCATCAACGCTTCGATGTTGGATTGGGGCCCCAGCGGGCGGCGCCAAAAGGTACCGGGCGTCCAGGCCCACCATTGCGCCCAGTCGGCAAGATTCACCGGGCCGCGCGTGCGCCGAAAAACCGCTGAACCCGGAACACAGAGTTCGGGACTGGCGCCGGGATACTGCGCCGGATCAATAGAACGTTCAGCCACTGTTACATAACCAGTCGCTTCCACGAATCTGGAAAACTCCGCATTCGTGACCGGACCGCAATCGATGGCGAACGGCGCTACGCGCACGCGCCGAGCGGGGCGCTCCTCGGGATAGAAATCATTCGATCCCATAAGGAACTCGCCGCCTTGGATCGCGACCGTCTCACCGGTTGTTGTCTTGACTGACATCGTCTCTTGACCTTAGCAGCGGCTTACCCCTGGCGACAAGCCACGTCTGCAGGAACTGCCGTTAGGAGCACCGAGGCATTGCTTTCGGTTTGTCGATTGGAGAGATAGCCAGAGGGTTGCAAGCCTATGAACTTGTCCCCCCAATCTTGCCAATGGTATAAGTGGGCGTCCGCTGTACCCCGGATTTTGGGGCAGGTTCCGAGGAGACACTCCTGAATGCATTTGTCGAGGTCTTTCGCACTGAAACTAGCCCGTTCCGCTGGCGTGTGTTTGACCATGTTGGCCTCGTTGACGCTTGTAGATCGCGTCGTTTTGGCGCAGGGGGCCGCGACTCCCAAGGTGAACCCGGCCACCGGAACGCCCGTCCAGGGGCAGGCGCCGCCGCGGCCGCCACGGCCGATCGATTCACCGTATGCCAAGGCCGCGTTTGCGGCCTTGCAAGCGCCGCTCGATAAATTGACGCCGGTAACCGACGAGATGCTGCGCAATCCTCCTCCCGGCGACTGGCTCAACTGGCGCCGCACGTACAATGGCTGGGGCTACAGCCCGCTGACGCAGATCAATCGCAAAAACGTCAAAGACCTGAAGGTCGCTTGGACGTTCAGCATGGATTCGAGCCCCGACGCGGTCAACGAGACCACGCCGCTGGTGCACGACGGCGTCATGTTCCTGTGGAACTTCGGCGAAACGATTGACGCGCTCGACGCGAAGACCGGCACCCTGCTCTGGAAGTTCAACTAGGATTTGCCGGATGACTACCCGTCGCTGCCGGGCTTCTACCGGACCAAGCGAAGCCTCGCGATCGGCGGCAACAAGCTCATCGTGGGAACGATCGACATGCACGTCATTGCGCTGGACATCAAGACCGGCAAGAAGGTGTGGGATGTCGTGACCGATGACTACAAGAGCGAGCGCACGTACAACAGCGGCCCGCTGGTCGTGAAGGACAAGGTGCTCATGGGGGCCGGCAACTGCGGGCCGGGGAGCGCCAATCAGCGGGGGAGTAAAGTGGCAGGTTATTCCCCGCCGGGCGGATGCTTCATCACCGGCCACGATCTCGAGACCGGAAAGGAACTGTGGCGGTTCAACTTGACTGCGCACTCGAACGAGCCGGGGGGCGACACCTGGAACAATCTGCCGGACGATAAGCGCGACGGCGCGGCCATCTGGGTGGCTGGACAGTACGACCCGGAGCTGAATCTGACCTATTGGGGTACAGGCTCGCCTTCGCCGTGGTCGACGATCACCCGCGGGACCTTCGGCGCGGATGCGCTCTATGTGGATTCCACGGTGGCGCTGAATCCCGACACCGGCAAGCTGGTCTGGTACTACCAGCACGTCCCGCACGATCCGTACGATCAGGACTACGCCTTCGAGCGGATCATCGTGCCGGTAACCGTGCGGGGAGAGCGCCACAAGGCGGTGATCACGGTCGGCAAGCCAGGAATCTTCGAGGCGCTGGATGCCGCGACCGGGAAGTTCCTGTTCGCGGTCGATCCGGGCGCGCAGAACGACCTCACGTCGGTCGATCCTGTGACGGGGGCCAGGACGACGCTCTCTGAACCGGCGCCGCCCGGCGTGAAAAACTGCCCGACCGGCATGGGTATCAGAAGCTTCCCGGCCGGCGCGTACAGTCCGTTGACGAACCGGTATTACCTGCCGATCGACGATTACTGCATGGGAAAGATGGGCGACACGCCCGGCCCGCTTCCTGGCGCTGGACGTGAATACCCAGAAGCTTGTGTGGGATATTCGCACCCGCGTCCCGCAGTCGTCCGCAGTGCTGGCGACTGCCGGAGGTCTGGTGTTTTCGGCGACGCCGGACCGCTATTTCCGTGCGTTCGACGATCGCGACGGCAAGGTGCTGTGGGCAGAGTCCGCGGCTGAACGACATCCCGAACGCTTTTCCGATCACCTACATGGTGGATGGCAAGCAGTATATTGCCATGCCGGCCGGGGACCCCGGGCTCCAGGGCAACTTTGTGTTGAGCACCGCACCTGAGCTCGGCGCCGTGCGCGGCTCGAAATCGTCGGTCTTGTGGGTGTGGGAACTGCCCTGAGAACTTCGCTGGCCCGCATCTGGACCACCCAGGAACAATACGTCCCCTCTGCGCTGCTGCTTGCGTTCGATCGATGATGCCTTTTGTTGTGACCAACCCGTCTTCCGATGACCGCGTGTCGCGTTTGGCTAGCGCCCACCCAAGGCTCCGGGTGGTAGCGATCCTCCTTCGGACAAGGTCTTCATGTTCTCGAGCATCTTGGTGAAGCGTGTGCGCCGGCTGTCGATATCCTTGTTACGCGCAGCATCGTCGGCGAGGTTGCTGTTGTCGAAGACCAAGGTGTAGTTCAGGCGAGTGGTTTTGCCTGTGAGACCCACTGCCTCGAGTGTGCCGTGGTACATGTTGTAGGCTATGCCTTCGCGAACGGGTTGGGTGTAGGTATAGCTGTACCTGGTTTTTCCTACGAGCACCTCATGCCCGATGGAGCGGACGGTGCCCAGGCTGTTGCCATCACCGGAGAGAATGGTGCAGTTAGGAATGCCCCACTCGCCGATGTCACAGTACTTGCCAACGCGAGCCCAGACTGCGTCGACGGGTGCATTGACGGTGATGGTCATGGGTATGGCGACGTAGTGGGGATTTGGAGTCTGCAACTGGTCAGGTGTGGGTGTCGGGGGTTGCGTGGGTTCCTTCGTCGAAGGCCGGCACGTTGCCGCCTTCACCCAGTGTCTTCATGTTCTGGAGAAATGCGGTAAACCGCTTCTTGCGAGCAGCGATCTCGGCGTCGCGCGCAGCATCGTCGGCGAGCATGCTGTTGTCGTAGAAGAAGGTGTAGATCAGGCGCGACGTCTTGGCGGTAACGGGCACCGCCTCCAGCGTGCCGTGATAGAGGTTGTACTTGGCGTCCTTTCGCACGGGCTGCGTGTAGGTGTAGCTGTGGGCCGTTTTACCGACCAACACCTCGTTCACGATGTTCCGCACGGACGCGTAGCCGCCGTCGCCGGCAAGTAGTTTGCAGTCGGGAAATGCCCATTTGCCGATGTCACAGTATTTGCCCACGCGCGCCCAGACTGTGTCGGCGGGTGCCTTGACGTCCTGGGTCAGCAGCAAGGTCACGTAATGCGGATTTGGTACTTGCAGCGGAGCAGGAGTGGGACGGGGCGTGGTGACGGGGGACGACTGCTGGGCGACAGAGGTGGCAGCGAATGTTGCCAGGAACAAGACGGCTATCCGGTACATGTTGATTGATCTCCTAGGAGGACTGCTCGCTTAGATTAGCGGTCTGGCCCAGCAGTAGTTAAGCGCTTTTCGACCCAGTTCATCTTCCCGCGAAATCGGCTTTTGAGCAACTTGCCTAAATCGGTACTGATAAGGCAGTTTACTGACAGATCTTCTGGACTTTACGTCGACCATCGATGCCATCAGGGTCCATGCGGCCGTCATTAAGGAAGGCCGCACACGAGGCTGTCGAGGGAGAGCACGTTCGGGGGACTCGGGGCACGCGGAGCCGCATCTACTCTTGGTTGAGGGCGGGTCAACATGGCCATTGAAAAATTCACCATCAACATATCGGACTCTTTGCTCGCGGATCTCAGCCGCAGGCTAGACGCCACACGATGGCCAGACGAGCTTGAAAACGTTGGCTGGGAGTTGGGCTCAAGTCTCAGCTATATGAAATCGCTGGCCGATTATTGGCGGAACGGCTATGAGTGGCGGCGCCAAGAGGCAACGCTGAACCAGCTCCCTCAGTATCGAGTCGCACTCGATGGATTCCACGTCCATTTTGTCCATGTGCGCAGCAAACATCCCAAACCAGTGCCGCTCATCATCACGCATGGATGGCCGGGAAGCTTCGTCGAAATGGTGAAGCTTATCCCGCTCTTGACCGATCCCGAGGCGCACGGAGGAAGTGCTGAAGATGCCTTCGATGTGATCGTGCCCTCTTTACCGGGTTATGGTTTCTCAGACCGGCCTACGGAGCGCGGCATGAACCCGTTCAAGGTAGCAGCACTCTGGGCCCGATTGATGACGGAGCTCGGTTATGAGCGCTTCGCTGCCCAGGGAGGCGACTGGGGCTCAACCATCTCCACCGCCATTGGCCTCAACCATGCCCAGCGCATCATCGGCATTCACCTCAATTACATTGCCGGTCGTTTTCTCTTCGGCGGAACATTGAACCAAACCCCGGACGATGAAACGTCCAAATCCTACCTCGCCGAACTCCGTGCATGGACGGACCTGGAAGGCGGCTACAGCCATCTTCAAGGGACGAAGCCACAAACGCTGGCTTATGCGCTGAACGACTCCCCGATAGGTCTTGCAGCCTGGATCTTCGAAAAGTTCCGAACCTGGAGCGACTGCAACGGTGAGCTGGAAGGTATCTTTACCAGGGATGAACTTTTGACCGATGTGATGATCTATTGGGTGACCGAGACCCTGAACTCCTCGGCCCGGCTCTATTATGAATCGCGAGAGCAGCCTCTTCAGCTTTCGACCGCAAATCGCGTGGAGGTTCCCGTGGCGGTGGCCGTCTTCCCCAAGGAGATTCCTATGCCGCCGCGCGCTCTCGCAGAGCGCGGCTACAACATCCAGCGCTGGACTCTCATGCCCAGGGGCGGACACTTTGCGGCTATGGAGCAACCCGGCCTACTCGCACAAGATATCCGAGAATTCTTCCGCCCACTCCGCTAAGGCTTCGTGGTTCATGGACTATAGGCAATTCGGAGCTGCCCTTGGCCGAATAGTCGCTTGCTCGAACCTGGCCGGTAAGCAGGCGGAGAAGGATCTGGGACTAATGTTGTCCACGGAGGACGGGTCTTAATTGGGTGCTGCGCGACGGTGTTAGAGTGGTCGACTCTCATTCAGGCGAGGAGTAGACGGTCTTTCCATCCACGAGGGTCATCTCGCACTTCAGCTTCTTCAAGTCTGCTGAAGGAATGTTGTAGGGGTTGTGGTCCCATACGGCGATGTCGGCACGCTTGCCTGCTTCGAGGGTCCCGACCTGCTTTTCCAGGAAGAGCTGCGGAGCGGCCGAAGCGGTGTAAGAGCGCAGCGCGGCGTGGATGTCGACATCTTGCAAAATGCTGAAGGGGTGCGTTCCGTCGAGAGCCTCGCGCTCGACCGCGGCCCACAGGCCGTAGCGCGGGGCGAGCGGCGCGACACCGTAGTCGCTTCCGGAACTCCATCGAATTCCCCGGTCTGAATAGGTGTTGAGCGGAAAGACAAGGGCAAGTCTCTCCGCTCCGAGGGTGGGCAGCCAGCTCTGGCCAAACCACCACAGAAACACAGGCTGCACCTCCGGATAGCCGGCGTCGTATTGCTTTTCGAGCGCGGCCATCACGTCCAGGGCGTGCGTCGTGGGGAAATTGGCATGGATGATGGAGTGACGCAGGCCGGGGATGGGCTTTTCTTTTTCCACGATCGCATAGGTATCGACGACCCAGTCGATGGCGCGGTCGCCGATGGCGTGGGTTCCGACCGAGATGCCGGCCTGATGGAAGAGCCGGACCATCTGCCGGTATACCTCCGGGTCCATGTTGGGATAACCGGTATTCCTGGGGTCGATGACGCCGTTCTTGAACCAGGGCTGATAGCTCCACGCTGTGCCGGCGATGGCGGCCCCGTCCATAAAGATCTTTGCCCCGCAGACCGCGAGGCGTCCATGTTGATATTCGCGAGGCGTGGGTAATGCGGCTTGGATCGCAGCCAGCGTCCGTCGGGCGGAGTCGACCGAATCCCCGGCGCGCCACAGCATGCAGACCCGTTCGTCGAGCAGGCCCGCATCGTTCAATGCATGAAGGGCGCTCCACTGGGCCGGTGTGGCGGTGTCTTTGAAGGCTGTGACGCCTTCGCGATGGAGGTCGTCGATCTCTTTCAGGATTCCCTGCTTGATCTGCTCCGCCGTGAACGGCGGAACGAGAGCGCGAATTGGAGCCAGCGCACCTTCCTTTAAGACGCCGGTGATATGCCCGGCGGCGTCGCGATCTATGGTGCCGTTCGCCGGATTCCTGGTTGCATCGTCGATCCCCGCCAGCTTGAGTACATAGCTGTTCACCGTCGCGTAGTGGCCGCTCGTGTTGGTAAGAAGAACAGGATTATTGGGTGAGACGGCATCGAGGTCAGCGGCGTAGATATAGCGGCGCTCGGAGAGTTTGCCCTCGTCCCATCCGCGCCCACGCACCCACTCTCCGGGCTGGGCCACGGCGACGCGCTCCTTTACCCGGGCTACGATGTCAGCAACGCTGGTAGCGTCGTCGAGCTTGATCAAGTACAGGTCCTCGGCGCCATCTTCCGTGTAATGGCTGTGAGTGTCGATCATCCCGGGGGTCGCGGTGCGTCCGTGCAGGTCGACGATGCGGGTTGTCTTTCCTGCCAGCTTCATGATCTGAGCGTCGGTCCCGACGGCAACAATCCCGCCCCTGCGGATAGCGAGCGCCTGAGCGACAGTGTCCTTCGCATCGACAGTCAGGACGGTGCCGTGGATGAGCACCGTGTCGGCCTGCTGGGCGCGCAGCGACGCGCAGTTGCCAAGAGCTGCGGCGACCAGGGCAAACGTTGGGATATAAGACATTTTGGCGAGTATATAAGGGAATCGAGACCCGGAAATCATCCGAAGTTTCGTGGTTAGAAGTTCCCTGGTCAAGTTTTGTGGTCAGACGAAGTTTTGTGGTCAGCGGTACTTTGGAAAAACAGAGACGACTACGAATCGAACCTGAGGTCGGCTTGACTGCTGGGCACGATGGCTCGGATTCTGTGCGGGTAGCCTGGGAAGACACCCGCACATCCGCAGCGTGGCATTCTTGTTTAACCAAACCCTGAACTTTCTCCTGCAAATTGCATATGTATAGGTAGGCTCGCCTACGCTTCCGTGCTTCTACAGCACACATGCTGTCGCCGCATTACTCCGGTCACCGCATTACTCCGGGATGAGTTTTGCCGGGCGGCGTCATAATCGCCACCTCGATGCTTGCGATGGGTTTTTCTTGCATTGACACTCACGATCGGGCCGGGGTTTTCCCCCGGATTTCCTGTGGAATTTGGTGGCTTCGGTGAACTTCATGCGCCTTTCTGAGAAGAAACAAGATCTACGTGTTTTTTGTTCTCCTGCCACAACCGGCGGGTGCCCCATATCTCGCTCGTTTTTCGCGAGATGTGGGGGACCACGGCGCTCCACCCGGCCGGTTTTCCGCCCTACCTGCAAGGAACATGAAGGTTCGCGTATCCCACATCTCGCAAAAACGGAGCGAGATATGGGGACCCGTCGGTCCTTTGCAGGGAAAGATCCCCAAACAACACCGTTTCATCCTCCCGTGGGTCGACAAAGCCGGTGGTCAACTTCACGGAAAGGCGCACACACGGTTCTCTCCGGTGCGTCGTGGCAGGAAGTCCGGGTCCCCCGGATTTCCTGTGGAATTTGGTGGCTTCGATGAACTTCATGCGCCTTTCTTTACGGAAAGGCGCACGCGCGGCCCCGTCCAGCGCTGCGTGGCAGGAAAGCCGGGTCCCCCGGATTTCCTGTGGAATTTGAAACCCGGTGACAGACGGAACGTAACCGTAACTGCTACAGTATTACCTAGGTAAACGGCCTGTCTGTCACCGGGTTTTGTCACCGGGTTTTGTCTGTCACCGGGTTTTGTCGTCACCGGGTTTTGATGTGGACCCCAAACTTGAGACACTGAAAATAGAGACACACTGCAGCGAACGGAGGTTCGAATGGCAGGTGCCCGAGTTTTCAGGGTGGAATTTCGGATTGCAGTAGCGCGGCGGATTCTGAACGGGGAGAGTGTGTCCGCGCTCAGTAATGAGCTAAAGATCAAGCGCAGCGTGCTTTATCGTTGGCGCGACGCGTACCGCGACCAAGGTGCCGGCGGCTTGAGTCGGCCGAAGGGTCGTCCGCCGGGAGCAACGACCAAAGCCGTTTCAAAGACGAGCGCTGGGGTGGTTGCGGCGGATCAGAAGATAGCGGAGTTGGAACGACGGCTGGGAAGGATGGCGCTGGAAAACGATTTTTTAAGAAGAGCCTTCAAGCGAGTAAAGGAAGCACGCTCGAAGAGCAACGCGCCTGGCGAAGCGCGTTGTACGGAGAAGTGATGCAGCTGGAAGGCAAAGCCGGACTCTCTATTCTGGAAGCATGCGATACCGCGCGTGTTAGCCGGGCAGGTTTTTACCGACACTTTGATGAGCACCTGCCGCGGCAAGCGGACACGGAACTGCGCCAGCAGATCCAGCAAATCTGTCTTGATAACCGTTGTTACGGTTCTCGGCGGGTCATCATTGAACTACAAAAGCTGGGCCTGCTCGTCAACCGTAAGCGCGTGATGCGGCTGATGCGCGCCGACAACTTATTGTGCCTGCGTAAGCGGCGCTTTGTTTGCACCACCGATTCGCGTCATACTTACGCTATCTACCCCAACCTCACCCGCGATTGGAAGCCCAATGGCATCAACCAGCTTTGGGTAGCCGACATCACCTACATCCGGCTGCGGGAATCGTTCCTCTACCTGGCAGTTGTTCTGGACGCCTATTCACGGCGCGTGATCGGCTGGGCGCTAGGAAATACGCTGGAAGCCGAACTCGCTCTTGCAGCCCTGCGTAGCGCCCTGGCGGAGCGGCCGGCGCCTGTATCACTGGTACATCACTCCGATCGCGGCGTCCAGTACTGCGCCCGCGCCTACGTAGATCTGCTGCAGCTCCCACGGCATCCGCATCAGTATGAGTCGGAGCGGCAACCCGTACGACAATGCTGTCGCGGAAAGCTTCATGCGCACCCTCAAATGCGAAGAAGTTTATCTGCACACCTATCGCGACCTCGATGATGCGGTACTTCACATTCAAGATTTTCTCGAACGCATTTACAATTGCGAGCGCTCACATTCCAGTCTCGGCTATCTATCCCCGGCAGCTTACGAGGCTGTTACCTACGCAAACTCTGTGGAGGTTCCGGCTTGAGTTTTCTAAGGCATACGAAGATCTATCAGTCCGATGGGCTCAAGAGGGAGCTGAACTCTTCGTTCAGCTCCCCCACAGACCATCGTTCCGATGAGTCTTCAACCGGCTATTCCTTCATGGGTTGCTCTCCAGCAGAGCCCACGTCCGCTTCGCCGGTTCTCCACAGCCTCTCGCTTAATCCTGCTGCTGTACAGTCTCCAGCAGCCAACCGCAACTGTCCCTATTTTTCGCTGTCTCAACCAAGGGGTCCACTCCATTTTGTCCTGCAATTGTAATGCACCCCAAAAGTGAGACACGGTGGGAGGGAGAAAGTGGGTGACACTTATCGGCCATAATGGAGCAGGCCGATGAAGAAGAAGGCGAGGAGCTACAGCGTAGATTTTAAGCAGGAAGCGGTACGTCGGATGGCCCAGGCCACGACCATTATAGGTTTGGCGGAAGAGTTGGGTATTCGGCGGAAGCTTCTCTACCAGTGGCGGGACCAGTTTCGGGCGGGAGGCAGGGCGGGACTGGAGCGACGCCGAGGTCGGCCGCCAGGGAGCAAGTCACAGACCGTTTCCCCTGCAGCACCCAGTGCAACCGAGTTACGAATCGCTGAGTTAGAACGGCTGCTAGGCCGTAAGCAGTTGGAGGTGGATTTTTTAAGACGAGCCTTCGAACAAGTCAGGGGAGCAGCGTCGAATCGTACCAGCGATGGCGGCAAGGAGTCTATCGCTCGATCGAAGTCTCGCTCTCGTTCGAAGGAGTAGTACTGACCGTGGAACAGCAATGCCAGGTAGCGGAAGTGAGCCGAGCAGGTTTTTATCGCTATTTGCAGCACACGGCGCCAGAAGAGGCCGACTTGTTGCTGCGCGCTCGGTTGCAGGAATTAGCCGTCGAGCATCATCGTGTCCGTGGCTACCGGCTGTTCACCAGGATTCTGGGGCGTGAAGGTCATGCAGTCAATCACAAGCGTGTACTGCGCTTGATGCGAGAAGACAACCTGCTCAGCTTGCGAAGGAAGAAACATGTGTTTACGACCGATTCGGCGCATACTTTGCCGGTTTACCCGAACCTGGCGCGGCATATGGCTTTGACCGCACTCAATCAACTATGGGTAGCCGACATTACATTCATTCGGCTACGCAACGAATTTATCTATCTGGCGGTGGTTTTGGATGCCTACTCACGGCGTGTCATCGGCTGGGACCTGGGACGCACGTTGCACGCGGGACTGGCGGTTCGAGCTTTGCAGATGGCGCTGAGCGAGCGTAGTTGGAAAGCAGAAGGAATGATTCACCACTCCGATCGGGGTATACAGTATGCATCCAGTGATTACACCGAGCTGCTGGAGCATGGCGAGATCCAAATCAGTATGAGCCGGCGCGGCAATCCATACGACAACGCACGCGCAGAGCGGTTCATGCGAACGCTCAAGGAGGAGGAGGTGTACGGGGCTGACTATCGGGATCTAGAAGACGCGCGCAGTCGAATCGGTGAGTTCCTGGAGCAGACATATAACCGGCAGAGGCTGCATTCCGCGCTACGATATCTAACACCGGAAGAGTTCGAGCAGGCCAGCATAGCCAAGGAAAGTGACGGCGCTGATGGAAGCGGTGGAAAACCAAAGACCGGTTTACCACCGCTCCCACAGGCCTTGGAAATCCCTCCAGGATTTCCACACTCCCGCGGCAAGCGACTGCTCAAACGATAAACGAAGCAAAAACGGGCCGACGCGTCACCCAATTAATCGCGTTCCAGTTTGTCTCAGCTTAGGGGTGCACTCCAGTCTGTCACCCCTTTTACAAATCTGTCACCCCTTTTACAAATCTCTCAGAGCCACTCGCCCAGCGCGACGGTGAATGTTCCGTCGTCCCCAAAAAGGGGTCTTTAACTCCCGCAAGCCTGTCCCGCAAGCACGAGCGGACCCGCATCTGCCCGTGAGACAGGAATTATGCGGATGAAGGGAGCTACGCAGGCGGCATCACTTCCATACGAACGTATCGCCGAAGTAGCCTTGTTTGTTTTGCCCACCGAACAGGACCAGCTCGCCGTGGGACGAGTCGTAGGTCATGGCCTGGCTGAAGCGCGGCGCGGGCTGACCCGTATTGGGCTCCTCGGTCCAATCGGATCCATTCCACACCCAGGTGTCGTTCAACGGGTTGTTGTTAGGATCCGCACCGCCAAACAGAACCACTTTGCCTCTCACCGAGTCGTAGGCCATGGTGTGAAAAGAGCGCGGGGATGGGGAATGGGCAGGTTTGAACAGGGACCAGTTCGATCCATTCCAAAGCCAGGTGTCGCTCTCCACAGTGCCATCGGCGGCGACGCCCCCGAACAGCACGACGTTGCCTTTCGCCGTATCGTAGGCCATGGCGTGGCCTTCCCTGGCCGAAGGCGTCTCCGAAGGATGCTCCTGTGTCCAGTTCGATCCGTTCCAAACCCAGGTGTCGGGGCCTGGCCTTGAGCATTTGCTGCCCGCTGAACATCACCACTTTGTTATCGGAAGAGTCGTAGGCCATGGCGGAGGCGATGCGGGCCGGCGGAACGGTCTTAGGATGCTCCTGCTTCCAGTTGCTTCCGTTCCACACCCACGTGTCGCCGAGCAAATTCAAGGTGGTACCTAACCCTCCAAACAGGACCACGTTTTTGGCTCCCCCATCGTAGGCCATGGAGTGCCAGTAGCGCGGGGAAGGATGGGTTTTGGGTTTCTCCTGCGTCCAGTTGTGGCCATTCCATAAGAATGTGCCGCTGAGAAAGTTGGAGTCGGGTCCAAGTCCGGCAAACAAGACGACTTTACCCGCCGCCGCGTCATAGACCATGGCGGGGCTGATGCGCGCGAGGGGTTGGTCTCTGGGAACACCTCAGTCCACTTGGGCGTCGTGGAATTGTCGGGGGTAGCGGGGGAAGAGAGCAGTTGAGCCAGGCCCGGAAGGCTTCCCAGCATGAGCAAGAGCGAAGAGATCGTGAAAAAGCGGATGCGCATGGTGAGTTTCTCCGTTGTTTCCCCGTGGTTGATCCGACGATTCAGCCGGCTTTCACCTGGATAAGCGCAAAAGAGAAAAACATTTCACAAATTTACTGGACCTCACCGATTGAACCGGCGCACCAGGGCTCTCTCATCCCCACAATGTGCCGGTTTAGCCCGGCGCTCTCCGTCCCTTCCACTTCCTAAGAGATTTTGAAACCTAGCGCGGGCGGGCGATAGCGACAATCAAAGCGAAATACCCGAGCACCAACACGCCACCGGCAAGGAACTTCCACCATTTTTGGGTGTCCGCCGTCTGGTGGAAGAGCGCCGTGAGGCAAGCAACCATGAGAATGAAATGGCCGATTCCGCCGATGGGCACCATCATCGTTTCAAGGTGCTGCACCTGACCTGTATGTAGAAAAGACCAAAACATGACCGCACCCGCCTGTATGAGGTGAGGCCCGAAGAACTCTAGACAGTTCCAGGCGACCGCGATTGTGAAGCCCGCACCAAGCGCAAAGACATTATTGCGCCGCGCGAGGATCACGACGGCAACGTAAATGAGTGCCTGAAGGAAGTGAAGAGGCCGAAGCTCGGGAACGGCCACCGCCGATACTGCCAGGGCGACAAGGAAGAGCCCGGCTCCAATCGGAATCCATACACGCGTCGAAGAAGATCCATTCTGAGAATAAGGGTTCATCGCGCTCTACTTCTTCATCTGCTACCTACGGGGCGCGGATCTGCTTTATTCCTTTGATAATTCGTGCGATTACCCTGCCCTGTGACTTCGAGCGTCAAAACAATCTTCGATTGGAGTTTCGTGAGTTTCGTGGACAGGCCGCCTAATGACAGAGCCGACGGGTTAATTCTGTTTGGCCACTCGCCAATAACATTGCCCCTACCCTTGTCCAGGTAGGGGCAAATGCGACCACAACTGCTTATTGGTAAATCGAACCGCTCGCGTACGAGGGTTGCCGATCAGGATTCCAACTTACTCAACTTTCTGGAATCCGGTATCGATGGTCACCCGGGTGCCCACAAGTTTGCCCTGCACGTGCGCGAGCAGATTGCCGTCGTCGTCATACTGATTGAGGGTGAATTTTCCCGACGTTGCGTTTCCTTTGGCATCGACTGTGACCCATTCCTGAATGCGGGCAGGCCCGACAAGGGTTTGACCCGTGGGGTCGAACGACACTCCGAAGTGGTTCAGCTGGTAAGTCCGCACGCCGGTCTTGACATAGACACCGACGCAAACATCGCCGGTCAGAGGAGCGCGCATGCCGGAGACCTGCAACTCCGTGCCATCGCTGTGCCACTGAGCGTAGCTGGCATCCACCTCGGTGCCGTCCGGGATTCCCTTCGTACCTTCAGAGATCAAGTGCTCCTTCCACATTCCGACAATGCTGGGTTCGGACTTGCCGGCATCCTCAGCATCTGTAACGGGGGCGGCCGACTCAAGCTCTGGCGACGCGATTTGGGGTTGGTAGTTGGTGCTGTTCTGCACCGGGGTATAGAGGCCGCAGCCGGCATGGGCATAGGGGGTAACGATGGTTGCCGCTGCCAGCACGCTCAACACCGGCACAATTTTCAAATTTTCTATCTTCATGACTTCCTCCTCTGCCGGGATTTTTGCCGGCGCGAATCAGATAGAAACCCACTGGAGTTCCGCCGAACAATGCAGCAAGGTAAATTTGGAGGTGAAGAAAGGTGAAGGTGCAAGTCGCTGATTAGGAAAGGGATCCGCGGTCCCGGTTTGGGCCGATGCTATACTTCAGCGACATTGCGGAGAAGAGACGGTGCCTGTTGTCGTTTATGAATTCAGCGACTTCAGCCTTGATTGCGGTAAATTTGAGCTCTGCCGCGAAGGCCGAAGGCTCAAACTTGAGCGCAAGCCCCTCGAACTTCTCGTCCTCCTCGTCAGCAGACACGGCCAGGTCGTCACCCGCGACGAAATAGCCGCGTGCCTTTGGCAGCGCGAAGTCTTCGTCGATATCGAACACGGGATCAACACCGCAATCCGTAAAATTCGGAAAATCCTTGACGACAGTTCTGACCTGCCCAGGTTTGTGCAGACAATCTCCGGCGAGGGTTACCGTTTCGTCGCCCCCGTCACAGGTGTTGAGCCGGATGTGATCGAGCCCGTTCAGCCCGCCGGGGACTCGCCCGGCTTTCTTCCTGGTTCACCGCAGATCCCATCTCCGTCCGCCGTTCCATCAGTTTCCACGCCCCGCCGCAGACTCTGGCTGGTCGCTGCGCTCTGCGCCGGCGTGCTCGTTGCCATTTCCATCCTGACCGTTGGCTCGCATTCCCTGATTGCCCGCTTCCTCCATCGAGACTCGCCCGCTCCGCTGGCCTCGCTCGCCGTCCTCCCGCTCAACAACGTTTCCGGCGATCCAAATGAGCAGTACTTCGCAGACGGCATGACCGACGAATTGACGACCATGCTGGCCAAGGATGCCACCCTCCGCATCGTCTCCCATACGTCCGCCATGCAATTCAAGGATGCGCACCGGCCGCTGCCGGAGATCGCTCGTGCCCTCAACGTGGACGCCATACTCGAGGGCTCAATCGCGCGCTCCGGCAACCAGGTGCACATGACATTGCAACTGATCCGGGGTGACACAGACAGCCATCTCTGGGCCGAGAGCTACGATCGAGATAACAACGATGTGGCGGCGTTGCCCGACATCGCCGCCCGGGCCATCGCCGCTCGCCTGAACAGCCCAACACCGCCCCACGCCCCCAGCCGCTACATCAATCCGGAGGCTCACGACGCCTACTTGCGCGGCCACTACGAATGGGTCCTCGGGCGAAATGAAGATGCCCGCCGGCATTACCAGCAGGCCGTCGACCTTCAGCCCGATTACGCCCTCGGTTGGACGGGCCTCGCCGATTACTACGCACAGGGGGCGATTTTGGGTGAGCTGGATCCCCGTCAGGCGTTGCCGCAGGCAGAAATCGCAGCCCGCAAGGCGATGGAGCTCGACGACAGTCTTGGACGAGCACATGCCACCCTCGGAGGCATGATTTTTTTCAATCGAGGAAATCAGGCCGAGGCGCTCAAAGAGCTTGCACGTGCCGATGAATTGGATCCTCACGATGCCGAGTCGTTCCACCTGCACGCGAGGATTCTTTGCGCTTTGGGCCGTTATGACGATGCAATCGCACTGCAGAAACAGTCCGCAGCGATCAATCCCTTCGAATATCCGGGGGCGACGGCGACGATTTACAGATGCGCTCGCCGGTTTGACGCTGCTATCAGTGACGGAATGATGCGCCTGCAAGACTTCCCGGCAGCGGGCCCTCTCCTCGGAGAGCTGTCGGATAGCTATCACTGGAAAGGAATGGATAAGGAAGCCGTTGCAATGCTCGTGCGCGAGATGGCAGCTTACGGCGATCTTCCTTTATCGGTCGCCGTTCGCCGCGCTTTCGAGACCGGCGGATACCCTGCAGTGGTTCGGTGCCAGCTGGCCGCAGTTGAAAAGAGGGCACGAACCGGCAGAGTATCTACCTTCGAGTTTGCAGACCTGCACGCCCGGCTCAACGAGCGGGATCAGACTCTTGCTTTGCTCGAAAAAGGCGTGAATGAACGCGATCCATTATTGCTGCTCATGGCTCAATCGGATCCCGCTTTCGACTTCCTACACGCGGACGCCCGGTATCGCTCCCTTATCCAAAAGATGGGATTGCCACCGATGTACTGAGAAGGCAATTAGCTTGAGCATTCAGAAGTGACAGCTACAAACAAGTCCGGCTCTAATTCAGTGATCACCTCCTGTGACAACTGTACTCAGCGGCTCTATAGTCGTGCCCCGATACAAAATTCTTTGTACGAAGGGCACGGCTTCAGCCGTGCCGTAATTTCTTTCGCATGAAGCGGCTTTAGCCGCTGAGGTACGGTTTTTCGCGTCGGGTTCGTGCAGATACTCATGGAAACACGTACCTCAGGGGCTAAAGCCCTGACTGGCTGCAGGCTGTGTGCGGCACGGCTGAAGCCGTGCCCTTCGTCAAGAGACGCTTTCCCCTCCGGCTAAGTGGCGTCCGCTTCGCCAAAACTCTCAGCCCTTACTGGAGCAGTGGCGCCGCTCCCCCCGCGATCTTCGATACCCAACCTGATTTCACAAGGCGGGTTCACGATATCAGTTTGCCCAATCAAGTCAACGCTACAGACTCGACCAACACCTAATTTGGACAGCTCGGAAGTTTAGGTCGCCCCTGACGGGGCTAGACGGGTGCTGGGCCGGGGAGCATCCTGGTCACGCAGCCGGCGCAGTGCGTCCTCGTGCGCCAGCTTCTTGAAGGCCAGCAACGGGGGCGGGCGAAGCCACAAGAAGTGACGGCACTAACGGGAGCCGTGGAAATCCCTTCGGAGTTTCCTCGTCAGACGGGAGTCTGGCGAACAATCTTCACGCCGCTACTTTTCCCTTTTCGCGGGGATAGGTATATCAGTTCCCTCCCCACGTAAGGGAAATAGGTATCCTGTCGACGCATTTCTGTCTAGATCGCCCATTTGCTTTAGGATCATTCCCGTCCGTCTCCGAGTTCTCGTCCCCAGGGTTCCCCCAGGATCCCCCCTGCGCGGCCAGCGAAGATCGGGTGAAATGTTTTCCCGCCATTTGCTTATACAAGTGAAAGCCTGACCGAATTCATGGCCAGACCTGTAATACGCGCTCAGACGGGACCGCCTGGGTAAATATTAGGAGATTCGTGATGATACTGTGCCGCATCCTCCCCTTCTGCCTGGTTGCCGGAGCGCTCTCGACAGCATCCTTCGCCCAGACCCAGGACAGCACACCAGAACAGGACAACTCTGGGGCATCTTCAACCGTGGAAGCCTACGTCTACATCAATAACGACCGTGACACCTATGCTTACGACGCATCCTCTACCGGCAAACTCACCCCCATCGCGGGATCACCCTACAAGACGAACGGAAGTCCAATGGGGGGAATCAGCGGCAAGTTCTTCCTCGCCTACGATGGTTCGACTGTCTACTCGTACGAGGTACTGTCGAACGGAGCCATTGGTGCGGAAGTCTCCCACATCGTCCCCCCCGCTTACGCTGTAGATCCTGACTGCTCGTCCTACTTTGTCACCGCAAAGCTCGCCCGCACTGGCCCGTATGCGTTCATAAAGTATGCCGGGTACGCGAATAGCCGCGCCTGTAGCAGTGACGTACAAACCTTCGAGGCCAGCAAGACCGGACAGCTAACGTATAAGGGCGCCACCACCACTGGCGGTAGCCTCGAAACCGTGCCTGCGGAAACCGGCGACAATAAATTTGCCTACAGCATCAACTACCCAGCAAGCGGCGACTGCTGCATCCTTGCCGGCTTTTCCCGCGAGAGTACAGGCGTGCTCAACACGATGGGGATCGAAACGACCTTACCTAAAGCAGAACCGGGTTCAGGCGGACACTACACCATTGGGAGCTCGTTGACGCCTGACTCCGCGGACCACTTAGCCATACTCTTGGTGGGGCCGTACGGGCAAACTCAGCTTGGCAGCTTCACCGTCGATAGCCAGGGCAACGTCAAAACAACCAACACCTGGGACAACATGCCTGCGTTGCCTAAGAATGATCCCGTGTACGATTTGGAGTTGGACCCGACCGGCAAGATATTGGCCGTCGCCCATGGGACCGGGGTTCAGCTCTATCACTTCAGCGGAGCCAAGCCGATCACCCCGTTTACCAAACTTGTAGGAAGCTCAGGCCAGATTTTTTACATGGCCTGGGACGATCACGGCCACCTTTATGCTCTCAACACCAGCGGCAAGATGCACGTCTACAAGGTCACGTCCAAGGGCATGACGGAGACTTCCGGATCGAAGACAGTCGTGCCCTTCGGCCCCTTCGTTGTTCGATCAAAGTGAGCTGGAACTCATAAACAGCCACGATAATTGTCGCGGGCTCGCTGCAAATCCATTCGTCACATCGCGTGATGGGGATCGCTCTGCGCAGTTGCCGTGCCCCGGGGACCTTCTGGGTTTCACATGCCAGGCCGGCGAGCCACAAGAGCTTTTGGCATTGAAGGGACGGGCGAAATAACCCCATCGAGAAAGGCCGGCGGATTGGATGCCGAGGGTACGAGCTGACCGTAAGTAGACGTGGTCAACGTCCCCCGGTTCCCACCATAGCCGAGAGACTACGCTCTCAATGTGCGTGATGTAGCTTCTGCTGAATTGTTTCCGCGATCAGACCGATCGATCCATACATAAAGGTGTTCGCAAGAATGGCCCAATAGACACGAATGCCGAAGTGGAGACGAACACTAGCGAGCACGATTGGCTGAGTCAAAAGGGCGAGATTCCACACAATCGGTTCGGCGCGAATAAGCGGACTTGGGAAAGCGGAGAAGGAATACCCCGCCCAGCCGACCGCAACCAGAAAGCCCAGGCCTGCGCATATTGCAATTCGGAATTTCATGGCTACAGCCCCCCAACAAGCGCGATTTTACGCCTTTTCGGTCTCCTGAAGAGTAGCTATCGGGAACAGGGGTGCCAGCAAGGGGGGCGGGCGAAGCCACAAGAAGTGACGGCACTAACGGGAGCCGTGGAAATCCCTTCGGAGTTTCCTCAGACGGGAGTCTGGCGAACAATCTTCACGCCGCTACTTTTCCCTTTTGGCGGGGATAGGTATATCAGTTCCCTCCCCACGTAAGGGAAATAGGTATCCTGTCGACGCATTTCTCTGTCCAGTCCCGCCCGCGCACTGATTTCTCCGGCCGGCTTCTCGTCTATCTGATTTCTCGTCCTGATTTCTCTGCGAGTTGTTGGTCGCCTAGTCCAATGAAAGGGTTGACATGTTCGATTTCTTCTCTATCATGGAAGTAATGGCGAGAGGAAGCTACCTCGGGGAGCTCGAACTGATGCTTCTCCTTACTGTGATTCATCTCGGCGATGAAGCCTATGGGGTGCCTGTCGCGTGCGAGCTTGAATCGCGTCGCGGCCGCAGCGTCTCCGTTAGCAGCGTGTATGCGGCGCTGGAACGCCTCGAAACCAAAGGCTCGATTACATCCGAACTTGGCGATCCCACTCCCGAGCGCGGCGGCAAGGCAAAGCGCTATTTTCGCGTTACCAAGGAAGGGTTGCGCCAGGTGCGTGAGACGCGGCGCGTGCTGACGGGTCTCTGGAGGACAATCCCCGACTACAAACTTCAACCTTGACGGGAGCGGCAATGAATCCGAAAAATCCTCCACGAATCGCCACATGGATGATGGAGCACCTGACCGCGCGCGGGCTCCGATGACGCAATCGCCGGCGATCTGCTCGAACACTTCCGCGCCGGCCGCTCCCCGGGTTGGTACTGGCGTCAGGTCATCACCGCGATCGCAGCAGAGTTGATCCGGAGAGTATGGCTGCATCGAGCGGCACTCCTCTTCGCAGCGATGTGGTCTTTCTTCGCTCCAGCGTGGGTGCTCCTCAACACCCGCCTGCACTGGGACCGTTCCTTCGCCATGTTGGCGATTCCGTGGCCGTGGTCTATGATTTTGCCTATTTTCGTGGGGTCGGCGGTCGGCTTGCTGTTTGTCTGGCTTGGGGTTCTTGTTTACGTCGTGCTTTGTCGAACCGCACTCGGGAGATTGCACTTCGGCCGACCTGGGATCGCAATTCTTTCGAGTATCGTCGCCTTCGCAGCTACGCAAATTTGCGCGATCTTAATTACCTTATACGCGAGTTCGCATACGCCAGGGTATGCCATCGATGAGCGGACGCTCACGTTAATCGGGGGGGTGCGGGATTTTAGGCTCTGGACTATGCTTCTGCGATTACGGTATTTCCCCGCCACGGCTTGCGCAATGTGGTTTTTCGATTCCGAAGCGGAAGACCCTGCAAGACTCGCGTCTTAGTTCCGCAAGCTCATCTGCAATCTGTTAGCCGGAAACAGGAGACGCCGGTGGGCCGCAAGGAGCCACTGCTATTTGCCAGTGGATACCTGGAGCATTTCGCGTCCGGCGAACCGGATGAAGCGCCTGCGGCAGTTCTGAGTGCATGGTCGCCAACCCGGACATTCCACTCGTTTTGGAGTAACCTCCGGGTGGCCGGTCATGCAGCCCCAAATCACAGTGCTGACGTTTCGTCGCAATGAATTAGAACCCGGTGACACACTGGTGTGGACCCCAAACGTGAGACAACTGAAAATAGAGACACGCTGCAGCGAACGGAGGTTCGGATGGCAGGTGCCCGAGTTTTCAGAGTGGAATTTTGGATTGCAGTAGCGCGCCAAAAACTGATTGAGTGAGATTTGAACGGATTGGATACCGAGGGTACGCGCTGACCGTAAAGTAAAGGTGGTGAACGTCCCCGGGTTTCTAAGTGAACGGACGGCGCATGAGGCACCGGCCACCCACCCGGCCCTCATCCACACGTCAGGCAGTTTTCGCCACACTTGCCTTGGGACACCCAAGCGAGTTGATAATACAGGTCGGGGTTATGATCACCACCGGTATCGCCTAGTCGAGGAATTCTAACGTGTCACCGAAAGTGGATCTCTACGATAGTTCCTACGGAAATTATGAGTCGTCCACCTACCGCGAGGTGCGCATCGAGACCTACGGCGAGGATTTTGGGCAAACGAGCTGGGTTACCACGGAAGAATCTGGCGCCATCCCTCAACTGCTAGGCCTGAAATCTGATTCGTTTGTGCTGGAAGTGGGGTGCGGTTCGGGAGGATACGCGCTGCACCTTGCAGAAAAATCAGGCTGCCGAATCATAGGGCTGGACATCAATGAACCGGGAGTTCGCAATGCGAACCAGCTTGCCCTGGCGAGAGGTCTCGCTTCCCAGGTGCATTTTGAACAGTGCGACGCCTCGAAGAGGCTGGCTTTCGACGACAACACCTTCGACGCTGTGTTCTCGAATGACGTTCTGTGCCATCTTCCGCGACGAGCCGAGGTGTTGCTTGAGATATTTCGTGTACTCAAGCCAGGCGGACGGATGCTGTTCAGCGATGCTCTGGTAATTGGCGGAATGGTTTCCAACGAAGAGATTGCTACGCGTAGCTCGATCGGCTTTTACGTGTACAGCCCGCCCGGAGAGAATGAACGCCTCATAACGCACGCGGGGTTTCGACACATCAGCGTAAAAGATACCACTGAGAGTGCAACTTGGATCGCGAAGCAGTGGTATCGCGCACGGGAGAAAAGGAAAGAGGAACTGGTCGCGGCAGAAGGCGCTACTAATTTCGAAGGACTGCAGCGATTCCTCTCCTCTGTACATGTTTTGACGGGCGAAAGGCGTCTGCTGAGATATCTATACGTTGCCGGTAAGGAACCCGGAGATGACCTCATCCCGTGATTGCATGAAATGGAAACACGGGGGCGTTCTATCAGGGGCCTCCGCTGCGTGGGTTCGTTGGTTGCAATGCAATGGCGCGCCAAAAACTGATTGAGTGAGATTTGAACCGAGGCGGATTGGATACCGAGGGTACGCGCTGACCGTAAGTAAACGTGGTCAACGTCCCCCGTTCCAAAAGAAATGTCGCGCACCTGCACGGCTGGACTAATGGTGGTTATTTCGTCTGTTCATGACAGGGCGGAAGCCCGCAGCGGTCCCGGCAGTTGAAATTGATGCAATCGGTAAGCTGGAGTGGCATTACCCGTCGCCGCATTACCCAGGTTCAGTCACGAAGATTCAGAAGGGGACGATTTCAAGCCCCGGAACCATCTGAAAGTGACGCACATTTGCCGTGGCAACCCGGTAGCCAAGCTCCAGAGCCGCAACCCCGATCAACAGGTCAGAAAGCGCGATACGAATGCCCTTTGCCGTGCTCTCGCCATCGATCTGTCCGGCCCGCAGAGCCGCCGAAACGGTCACCGGGTGCTGGAGTCGAGGATCAGTCCCATGCAGGAGGGTTCAGAGGCTCGCGATGGGCGGCCACTGCCTCGGCGAGATCGCGGGCGAAGTCCTCATCGATCGTGGCCACCGAGTCCTCTGGCAATAGGGCGATACACTCCTCGATGGATCGGCGCGGTGGAGCGAGCGTGCGCAGCACCGCTACGGTGAGTGGACCATCCTCGATGATGACCTCGGCACCGGCGCGCACCTGGGCTAGCAGCGCAGTGAAGTCGCGCGCTGCCTCGGCGGCCGATATATGGATGGTTGCCATGCGTGCGATCATACCTCGTCCTTCTTTCAGAGTGTCATTCTTCGTTTTCTTTGCAGAATCCCAGCCGGGAGTTAAAAAGACGGAGCAATCACCTTCAAAGGCAGGGATGATGCCCGACCGCATCCTGCGGTCGTCTTTCCCCCTTTGTACGGGGGCTCATTGCGTGTGCTAGAGTTATCCGTCGCATTTGCGGCCCATGGTCCCGGCCCCCGAACGGTACCTTGCAAGACCTGCAAGTAGAGGGTAGGTTCCATGAAAGACCGAGCATTGCAGTTAGTTGTAACTTTCGGTATTGCCTTACTGGCAGTACCTGCCTTGGCTCAAACAACTGAAGAAAGCATCACCAACTCTAGTCCAACCCCTGCCTGGGTGCGGGCCACAAGCGCAGGGGGCACCGGATCGACCGCCGCCAACGCCATCAAAGTTGCGACGAACAGCGACGAGTACGTCACCGGCCAGTTCAGCCTGAAGGCGAAGTTTTCTACCACCACGCTCGTCGCCCAGGGCGGCACGGATATCTTCCTGGCTAAGTACGAGCCCTCCGGAAAGCTTCTCTGGGTTCTGCAGGCCGGAGGGGCAGCCGGAGACGATGCGGGCCAGGCCTTGAGCCTCGACAGCGCAGGCAACGTGTACGTCACCGGCTCCTTCACCAATCAGGCCACCTTCCAATCGACCGATCACAAGTCAAAAAGCGTCAGCGGCAGCGGCCAAACGACTTTTCTGGCAAAGTACACCTCCGCCGGCCACCTGGTATGGATTCAAACAGGCATCTCGTCTTCCGGGGGTTTGAGCTGCGGCACCGGACTTGCCATCAACTCCAGTGCCGACACCGTCTACCTAAGCATGCAGGCACAGGCAAACACCACCTTCTCCTCTGAAAACGGAATCACCAGCACGGTTTCCGGCGCCGGAACATGGCACACGCTTCTGGCCAAATACAATACCGCCGGCGACTTTCAGTGGGCCCAGCCCAACCAGGCCAGCCCCAACAGCCTTCCCCAGGGAGTGGCGGTCGATGCCAATGACAATGCCTATGTCACCGGCTGGATGGAGGACGAGACCACCTTCTTCAGCGCCAACGGCAACAACATCACCGTCACCGGCTTCAGCCCCGCTCAAAGCAACACGGATTATCCCGGCGACGCCTTCATCGCCAAGTACAACAAGAACGGCGATGTTCAATGGGTGAACCATATCGGCGGCTACAAGGCCATCGGCACATCCATCGCCGCCCTGGCCAATGGCGAAGTCAGCGTCACCGGCTTTATCGGCAACGTAGACGACGACGGGACCTCCGAGGCGGAGACGATCGTCACCTCGCAAGCGCCTGGAGCAAACATCAATCTCGGCGGTGGCTCTTTCACCGATCCGTATACCCCCGATGTATTCGCCGCCACCTTCACCTCAGCCGGCGTGTTGCAGCGAGCCTTTCGTTACGGCAGCAGCCAGGACGAAACCGGCAACAGCGTGCGGTACGATCAAGCCGGTAACCTCTACATCGCCGGGCTTTCCAGACCGCATACAGTGATTCCTCCAGGACAGGCCGGGCCAAGCCCTACGCTGTTTGTTCGGAAATACTCGAACGGCAAATTGGTATGGCAGCAGACCGCGGCAGACATCGGGATCTGGGCGACGCAGGGGACCTCTCCGTCGCTCGGACTGGACCCGGCTGGGAATGTTTTTGTGGGTGGCGGCTACTCCGGCACAGCCCACTTTGGCGCGTTTACTTTGAAAGGCTCGGGTTCGTCCGACATGTACCTTGGTGAACTGCCTAATAAGTAGATAGAGAGATACGTCGACAGGATTTCCTGTCGACGTATCTCTGTAGCAGGTACGGTTACGACCGGTCGGTCACCGGGTTGTCTCGGTTGGTCGATCAGGCTGACCCTACGACGGGTTACTTGTCCTCACGAAGCACCACGGCATGGGACCGGGGGTTGTCGATAAGCATGCCTAATCTGCTGCCATCAGGCGAAGCGCGCAGGTAGAGGATGGTCTTGCCGGGGAAGTCCATCAATTTTTCCCGTGCCGCGTCGAGCGGCTGCTTCCAGATGGTCGAACCCGCATCCGAAAGCGTGGTGTAGTAGACAACCTTGTTGTCTGCAGCAAATGCGATCTGGCCAAAGACGCCTGTTGACCGCGGAAACGACTTAACCCGGTGACAGGCGAAACCCGGTGACGGCGAAGATGTGAAAAAATCGATTTTTTAATTTGTACCGAACTCGGCGCTTAAAAAATCGCTCTAGGATGCCCTATAAGCGATAGCTGGGGTGTCGGCAAGCATTTGGGACAAAAATAAAATCGCGAAAACTCCAGCAAATCGATTTTTTCACATCTTCCAGACGGGCAGTAACCTCTCCAAACCAGAGGCATCCGCGAGACGGACTGTATCGGTTACATTCCCGTCCCCTCAAAGGAGGAAAAGCGGGGTGCGGACAGCATACGTATTGCATCACTCCGGGGATAAGCATGCTGTCCCCCGCATCTCTTCCGCAGAAGGCCTGCTACGGAATCGGAATGCCAACCGCACCCGAGGTAACCCGGGTCAACAACCACTTCCCGTCGATCTTTTTTGCTTCACCGTCAAGGTCTACGTGGCTCTTCGCCGTCCAGAAGGGAAGGCCAGTGGCCGAATTCAAGGACACATCGAAGTAGTGGCACTCAAAATACACCGATGATTTCCACTCCCCGTCTTTTCGCACAGGAACAAACTTCGTCTTGTATTCAGGGGAGAGCGAGACGAACTTGTTCGCCTGCTGAAGCCCTCCGGCGACATACTTAAAGAATGAGCACAGTGTGCCCTGTTTTCCCCCGGCAGAGGTATCGAGCGAGGGTTCAGGGCACGTCTCGGGATCGTTCGGATCACCCTTGCCGACATAGTTCCCCGCCGTAGGCGTGGTGTTCACCACAGTGAGCACCGCATCTTCCGCAAAGACTGAAAGTGCCTGCCGAATTCGCTTTGTGATCTCGGCCGCCGAATCGCCATTGACAGGATCGTGCACGCTGACGGCCGCGTGAAAGGTTGCGTGGAGATCGTGCAGCTCGGCCATTTGGGCCAGCTCCTCGTCGTGCTCCCAATCGCCCGCATAGGCAGTTCCCATACAGGTGGCGGCCATTGCGGTGAGCAATGCCGCGAAGCGTGTGTAAGTCGCAAGAGTGGTGGTACGCATGAGTATCCTCCTAGATCGCAGTGAACTATCGCCTGAAGATCCGGCTTTACTTATGAACGCGCCATCCGGAGGAAAAAGGGATCATCAGGAAGTGAGAAAGTGCAAAGATGGCGGATTGCAGGTAGAATCCTGACCATCAGAGTGGCAATAACTGCTGGTTTTTGAATGGGGTACGGTTGGAGGGTGGCCTCTTGGTCCAGGAACCAGACGTGACGGCCCTGCTGATCGAAGTGGCGAACGGGAACCAAGCCGCTCAGGAAAAGCTTGTTCCTTTGGTCTATGACGAGCTTAAAAGGCTGGCCCGCCGGTATATGCGGCGCGAGCGGTCGGGGCATACCCTTCAGACCACGGCTCTGGTTCATGAAGCTTATCTCAAGCTGGTTGGCCAGCATTCTCCCCACTGGCAGAACCGCGCTCACTTCTATGGGACTGCTGCCCAACTGATGAGGCGCATTCTGACCGACTATGCCCGCCGCCACCTACGGGAGAAACGTGGCGGATCACAGGAGATCCTGCCCTTGGAAGAAGCATTGGCTTTTACCCCGGAACACTCTGAGGATCTGTTGAAATTGGACGAAGCGCTCGACCGACTCTCGAAGCTCGATCCGCGGCAAAGCCGCATCGTCGAATTGCGCTACTTTGGAGGCCTGAGCGTGGAGGAAACCTCCAGGTTTCTGAACGTCTCCCCGATCACGGTCAAGCGGGATTGGGCGGTGGCGAAGGTCTGGCTGTACGGCGAACTGAGGCCTGACAATGGGGATGACGGCGAAACAGTGGGAACTCGTTAAAGACCTGTACCAGAGCGCGCTGGAATGCAGCCCGGCGCAGCTTGCCTCCTTTCTCGAACAAAGCGAGCGCGACGAAATGGTCCGCGCCGAAGTGCGCCGGCTGCTTGGCCTGCAGAATAGTCTGGGCAGCTTTTTATCAAGCCCGGCCTTTGTTGACCCTCGGCGCACTGCCGCAAATCCCCTGGAACGACTCACAGCCGGTGAAGTGTTGGCTGGGCGGTTCCGCATCGTCCATTTCGTCGCTGCCGGGGGTATGGGCGAGGTCTACAAAGCCGAAGATTTGCTGCTCGACCGAATGGTTGCGCTGAAACTTTTGCCAAAGGCAGGTGGCCGAAGATAGGGAATCGCTGGAGCAATTTCTGCGCGAAGCGAAAACTGCTTCCGCTTTGAATCATGCCAGCATCTGCAGGGTGTATGACTTTGGGGAAGATGGCGCGAGAGCCTTCATCGCGATGGAGTACCTGGAGGGCGAGACACTTTCGGCGCGCATCCAGAGGGGCCGGCTCTCGACGGTCGAGGCTCTGAAGATCGCGATCGCGGTTGCGGATGCACTCGCCACGGCACACCGTAAAGGCATCGTTCATCGCGACCTCAAACCAGGCAACATCATGCTCACCGAAAGTGGGGCAGTGCTGCTCGATTTTGGGCTGGCAAAGTACGAACGCCCCGTGGTGTCTGCGGAAGAAACCCTGACAGGCCTTACTGGTGACGTCCCGATAGTTGGCACGCTGCCTTACATGTCTCCTGAGCAGTTGCATGGTCAACCGGTTGACGCCCGTAGCGATATCTTTGCGTTTGGCGCGGTTCTTTACGAGATGTTCACGGGGAAGAAAGCATTCGAGCGCAAGTCCCCGAGTGAAACATTGATGGCAGTCGAGCGGCAGGAGCCGAGCCCGCTGGACCAACCCATTAAAGATGTCCCCCATGCACTGGACCGAATCATTCATCGCTGTTTGCGCAAGCGCCCCGAAGACCGCTATGCAAGCATGATGGAGGTTGAGCAGGCGCTCAAGAATTACTCCGAAGTGATTTCGGAACCCGCCAGTGGTGTTAACCCAAGAGTGCTGTTCCGGCAAAGCAGGCAGCCACGTGTCGCAATCCCCGCACTGATTATCTTCATAGCCTTAATGAGCTTTATTGGCTGGGGGATTCACCACAGTTCCAAAGTCAGATGGGCTAGGGAGCAGGCGTTACCGCAGATCGGCAAGCTCATCGAACGGGGCAAACCTGGCGAAGCCTATGCCCTTGCTGTTCAGGCCGAGCGATACATTCCGGCTGACCCAACCCTGGCCAGATTCTGGCCCGATATTTCCTGGTCCGATTCCATCATCACCAGCCCTCCGGGGGCGTCGGTCTACCGCAGGAACTACAACTCTCCGAACACCCAATGGGAATTTGTCGGTCTCTCGCCCATACTGAAAGGGAGGTTTCCCGCTGTGGATTCGAGTTGGAAATTCGAATTGCAAGGATATACGACGCTCGAACGCGCTATCTTCCTGTCCGGTACCTTCCCGTCCGGCCCGATCGTGATGGCACTGCATAAAGACGGAAAGGCTCCCAGCGGAATGGTTCCTGTTGAGTTCGACCAGAGCGACCCTGTCAACCTGTGGGGGATTGCAGGCTTTGAGGCCTTGCCTACAGTCCGGGTTGAGAATTACTGGATCGATAAGTTCGAGGTCACCAATCGCAAGTTCAAACGCTTTGTGGACCAGGGCGGTTACAAGAAGCAGGAGTATTGGAAACACGAATTCCGAAAGGATGGACGCGCGCTTCCGTGGGCCGACGCCATGAAACTCTTTGTCGATAAAACGAACAGGCCAGGACCGTCCACCTGGATACAAGGTGAATATCCGCAGGGCGAGGGCGAATATCCTGTCACCGGCGTGAGCTGGTTCGAGGCTGAAGCATATGCTGACTTTGTAGGCGAGTCGCTTCCGACCGTTTATCACTGGGCGGCTGCTGCATCCCCGACGGACAGCTCCAGCCTGATACCTGCCAGCAATTTCAGTGGCAAGGGACCTTCGCCGGTCGGCGCTTACCACGGTATGAGCTGGTGTGGCGCTTACGATATGGCAGGCAACGTGAAGGAGTGGTGCGCGAACGAAGCGGCCTCCGGCAGGCGCTATGTCATGGGCGGCGCATGGGACGAACCAACTTATATGTTCAACATTCCCGACGCTCGTTCACCCTTCGAGCGGTCCCCTGGATTTGGTTTTCGTTGTGCTGAATATGTGTCGACCGGCAAGGAAGCCGAAGCAGCGGGCGCTCCGATCACGGTTCAATTACGCAACTACGGCTCCGAAAAGCCTGTTTCCGATCAGCTTTTCCGGGCATACAAGAACCAATACTCTTATGACAAGACGCCGTTGAATGCGAAGGTGGAATCCGTCGAACAGACCGAGGATTGGAGGCTAGAAAAGGTCTCCTTCGAAGCGGGTTACGGCCGCGAGCGAGTCACCGCGTATCTGTTCCTGCCCAAAGGAGCGTCACCGCCTTTTCAAGCCGTCGTGTACTTTCCCGGCGCTGATGCCGCTCACATGCGATCGAGCGCAAAAGGGTTCCCGATCAATCTTCCAGACTTCGATTTCATTATAAAAAGTGGACGAGCGGTCTTATTCCCTATCTACAAGGGCACCTTTGAACGTGGCGGCGGCCCGAACCCGATCTACTGGCCAAACACCAGCAGTACTTATCGAGACAATGTCATCTTTTGGTCTAAGGATCTCAGCCGGTCGATCGACTACCTTGAGACGCGCCGGGATATCAATCCCAACGAGTTGGCCTACGAGGGTTACAGTTGGGGAGCAGCGATGGGGGGGATTCTCCCGGCTGTTGAAACTCGCTTCAAAGCATTAATTCTCATATCACCAGGATTCTTTTTACAAGAGCAATTGCCGGAGGTGGATCAACTCAACTTCGCTCCACATGTGAAGGCTCCTGTTTTGATGCTCAATGGCCGTTACGATTTCCTTTGGCCGCCCAGAATCTCTCAAGAGCCCATGTTCCGCCTGCTGGGAACACCCACGGAGCAAAAGCGCCGCGTGGTTTACGACACGGGACACGACGTACCGCGAGCGGAGATGATTAAGGAATCGCTCAACTGGCTCGACAAATATCTGGGACCCGTGAAATAGGGAAAGCGGCCTGTTGCGATCCTGCGAACGGCCAATTGATATGGCAGCAGAACCCGGTAGATGGAGGAGAGATATGTCGACAGGGAGATCCTGTCGACGTATCACTTCACATGTCGACGAAGCCTTGATTACAGGAGTATGCGCTCAGACTGTCGCCTCGTGCGCGACCGTTTCAAGCGGCCGCACCCGGACCTTCACTTCGACCCGTGAGCCGAGCCGGTTAATGATTGCCATAAGACGATCCACGGTGAAGCGCCCGAGGTCCGCATTGCGGATGCGGGAAAAGTCGGCGGCAGCAATGCCGGTGCGTTTGTGCGCGGCGCGCACGGTCAGGCGTTCCCGGTCTATCGCCTTGATGATTTCGGCGGCCAGGATGGCTTTGAACTGCTCCGCGTCCGCGTTCTCGTGTCACAGGTCGCGGAAAACATTCCCGCTCCTGCGTACCACCTCGAGTTTTTCCTTTTTCATCGCAACATCTCCTTCAGTCTCTTCAAACAGTCTTTAATAAGGTCGATCTCGTGTTTTGGCGTCTTGGCGCCCTGCGTCGATTTCTTCTGGAAAGCGTGGACGACCCAGATGTCTTCGGCGAGCTGCACCGCGTAGACCACGCGGAACGCGTCGCTCTTGATCGGCAGCGCGATCTCGAACACCCCGGAACCCAACCCGTGTATCGGCTTCGCAATGTCGGCCTTGCCGCCCTCGGCCGCAATCGTCAGCGCGGCCAGGCAGATCGACCTGGCTCCTTCCGGGAAGGCTTCGAATTCCTTCAGCGCCGCCCTGAGCCAGGAAACCGGCGAACCCAGGTACTGGCCAAAAGGTTGTACATCAGGGAGGCAGGATGTGTAGGAAGGATTTTCAGCAGAAAAAATAAGTGCGCCCATACCGGCCACCAACTACAGGGCCGATATGGGCGCTAAGGGAGAAGCTTAGTAGGTGAGTTCCCAGCCTTCGTTGGTCAGCACCAGCGTGGCGTCATCGACCGGCTCCGGCGCCATGGACTTGGCCACCATGGGAAAGGCGTTGCGGACTTCGTCCTGTTTCGCCCAGCTGGGCGGGTTCTTGAGCACAAAGTGGTACTCAACCTTGGTCAGCGGCATGCCCTGGTAATCGACCGGCGGAGTGAACTTCTCGACGCTGGTGACCTGGCGGCGCCCATAGCAGAAGCGGCCCTTGCCTTCCGTCCGGCTGCCCGCTGCGGTCAGCACGTAGCGGTTGATCGTATCCGTTCCCGAAGGGCTCTGTTCCCTCTCCAGCAATCCAGCCTCGGCCAGCGCATCCAGGCGCCGGCGGGTCTCCGCCAGCAGCTTATCGCTCACGGCCACTTCATACGGGAAGGGCATCGGCTTGGCGAACAAACAATCCTGGTTGGCTGAATAATCGTGGTTGAGTGCGTAGGCAAGATTCGCCTTGCTTGCCGTTCTGGAATCTGCGCAACCGGCCGCCAGCATGGTTCCCGCCGCCGCCAGCATCGCAACCTTCAGTGCCTTCGTATAGCCCTTCATGGTCCCCCTCGCTTCACTGCTGCTTGCTACAAGAGTGAGACTACTGCAGATTCAAAAGAACGCCATCTTACGAAACGGGTAGCAGGGCGAACGAGTGGTGTCACTTTAGCGCCATTACTCGAGCGCACGACGGTAACCATGCGACTGGTGACGGCACGACGATGGGCATGTTGGAACAATAACTGTTTCCTATTGCCGGAAGACATTCCCACGCGGACCGCTTGCTTGTAGCGTGATCCTGCACACCGCATGAACATCACGTAAAAGAGAACAGGCGCGGTCGAGTGGAAAATCCCAACCTGTTATTCTTTTGACAGAGAGAGCTCGTGAAGGTTCGAGTCCTCCACCCGCGAAAGGAACAAGATTGAACGAACATATATTGAACGCCATCGATGAAGAGATTGCGAGGCTTCGCCAGGCACGCGCCATTCTCATAGAGAGCGGCTCCACAGCTGCCGGCAAAATTGCAACCACTCTTTCCTCCTCAGCTACACCGAAGAAGCCCCGCCGGAAACTCAGCGCCAAAGCGCGCCATGCCATCGCCGAAGCGCAGCGCAAGCGTTGGGCCAAGGTAAAGAGTCAGAAAAAGGCCGCCGCCTCGGCAGTCACCAACAAGAAAGAAACCGCCGCAAGCTAACCTGTTTCCACAAGCAGGCTAAGCCATCCCGCAAGCCAGGATGTTCGACAGGAAATCCGGGGGGTAGCGGGTCGCGACTCGCGAACCCCCCGGATTTCCTGGCACGCAACAAGCCGATACCCTGCATATCTTTCCGCCGAAGCCCCCGCTGCGCTATTCTCATCACAGAGCACAGGCGAAGGTGCGTCCCGCGACGCCGATAGATCGTCTATGGTTTACAGTGCCAGAGAATTTTTCCGGGCCAAAGAAACCGCCGTTTGGACACATCTGCCCTGCGTCAAGTCGCCTCACACTGCCCTTCCCGGGCATGACTTGCCGGAAAAAGCCCGAACCCGCCGGGAAGACCGTAAAGGACACCAGGTTTATTGATGCAAGACGACATACGCGAGACCCGAGACAGGCAAGATAAACCGGAAGGACAGATCGGGCCAGACCAACAACTACCCCCTCCCAGGCGATCCAGTGGGGTTCGCATACTGGTCTGGCTTCTTATACTGCTGGCTTTTGGCCTGCTTTTCTGGTGGGTGCTCAGCCGCCGCCAGGCGCCGGCAGCGGCCCCCGGTGGCAGGCGAGGCGCCGCGGGCGGCAGCGTCACCCTCACCACCGCGACAGCCAAGAAGGGCAGTATCGGTGTCTACCTCGACGCCATCGGCACCGTCACTCCTGTTTATACGGACACCATTGTCAGCCAGGTAACCGGCGTGATCAGCCAGGTTAACTATCGCGAAGGCCAATTGGTTCGCCGGGGTCAGCCGCTGATCCAAATTGATCCCCGGCCTTTCCAGGCCAACGTGCTGACCGCCCAGGGAGCCCTGGAACGCGATACCAACCTGCTGGCCCAGGCGGAGATGGACCTGAAACGCTATCAGGATGCGTGGGCGCGTAATGCCATACCGCGGCAAACCCTGGACGACCAGGAAAAGATCGTCCTGCAGGACCGGGGAACGGTCAAAGCCGACCAGGGAACCCTGCAGTACGACCAGGTGCAACTGGCGTTTACCAACATAACCTCGCCCATCAGCGGCCGCGTCGGCCTGCGTTTGGTCGATCCGGGTAATCTGGCCACCGCCTCGGGCTCAACGCCTCTGGCCGTCATCACCCAGCTCCAGCCCATCACCGTGGTTTTCACCATTCCCGAAGACAACGTAGGCCAGCTGGAACAGCAGATGCGCCATGGCAAGCTGCTTGCCGTGGAAGCGCTCGATCGCTCGAACCAGGCCAAGCTGGCATCGGGAAAGCTGGAGGCTACCGATAACCAGATTGACACCACCACGGGAACCCTAAAATTGCGCGCGATCTTCGACAATAAAGACAGCGCGCTCTTTCCCAACCAGTTCGTGAACGCCCGCTTGCTGCTCGATACGCTGGAAAATGTAGTGCTCATCCCTTCTTCCGCCATCCAGCACAACGGGGACGTGGCCTTCGTCTTCCTGATTCAAAACGGCGTCGCCCATATTCATAACATCAAGCCGGGAGTCAGCGAGGCGGCGATGACCGAGGTCCAGGGACTCAATCCCGGAGACGTGATCGCCGACAGCAGTTTTGAGAAGCTGCAGGACGGCGCCAAGGTCACCATCTCAAAACAAAAGATTCTTCCCTCGAATAATGAGAGCAATGCCCCGTGAGTCCGTCCCGCCCATTTATTTTGCGGCCGGTGGCGACCTCGTTGCTGATGGCCGCGATCATGCTTGTAGGGATCGTCGCCTACACGCAGCTGCCGGTCTCCGCCCTGCCTGAGGTCGACTACCCGACCATCCAGGTGCTTACGTTCTATCCCGGAGCCAGCCCCGACGTGGTGGCCACGACGGTGACGGCCCCGCTGGAGCGGCAATTTGGCGAGATGCAGGGTCTGAGCCAGATGACCTCGACCAGCTCCGGCGCCACCTCGGTGGTGGTGCTGCAGTTCAACCTCACTCTGAACATCGACATCGCGGAAGAAGAGGTGCAATCGGCGATCAACGCCGCGCAGAGCTTTCTGCCCGCCAACCTGCCCGCACCCCCGATCTACAGCAAGACCAACCCCGCCGACGCCCCGGTGCTCACGCTGGGAATCACCTCTAAAAGCCTACCCCTCTCCCAGGTAGAGGATCTGGTCGACACCCGCCTGGCGCCCAAGATCTCACAGCTCAACGGAGTTGGACTCGTCAGCATCAGCGGCGGCCAGAAACCGGCGGTGCGCATCCAGGTAAACCCGGCGCAGCTCCAGTCCTATGGAATCGACCTGGAATCGGTTCGGACGGCCCTGGTCTCCGCCAGCGTGAATCAGGCAAAAGGCAACTTTGACGGGCCCCGCCAGAATTACCAGATCGACGCCAACGATCAGCTGATCACCAGCGGAGACTACTTGAGTGTGGTGGTTGCTTACCGCAACAATGCTCCGGTTTTTCTGCACGACGTAGCCACGGTGGTGAATGGAGTGGAGAACACCAAACAGGCGGCCTGGATGAACCAGACCCCGGCGGTGATTCTCAATGTGCAGCGCCAGCCCGGGGCCAACACTATCAGCGTGGTCAAGAGCATCCAGCTGCTGATGCCGCAGCTGCAGGCCAATCTGCCTGCGGGCATCGACATCACCACCCTTACCGACCTCACCACCGATATCAAGGCCTCGGTCGCCGACGTGGAATTCGAATTGATGCTCACCATCGCCCTGGTGGTCATGGTGATCTTCGTCTTCCTGCGCAATCTCTACGCCACCATCATTCCCAGCGTCGCTGTGCCGCTGTCCATCGTGGGCACCTTCGCTGCCATGTATGGGCTGGGTTATAGCCTGGACAACCTTTCGCTGATGGCGCTGACCATCTCCACCGGTTTCGTGGTGGACGATGCCATCGTGATGATTGAGAACATCTCCCGCTACCTGGAGGAAGGCTATACCCCGATGCAGGCGGCTCTGCAGGGCGCGGAGCAGATCGGCTTCACCATTGTTTCGTTGACCGTCTCGCTCATCGCGGTGCTCATTCCACTGCTCTTCATGGGAGATGTTGTTGGACGCCTCTTCCGCGAGTTCGCCGTGACCCTGGCGGTGACCATCATCATTTCCGCCGTGGTCTCGCTGACTCTTACCCCGATGATGTGCTCCCGCATTCTGCGCCACAACCCGGAGGAGAAGCAGGGCAGGTTTTACCAGGCATCGGAACGGGTATTTGAGGGGATGATCGCCTTCTACGGCCGCACCCTCAAGGTGGTTCTGGAGTTCCAGGGAATCACCCTGCTGGTCGCGCTGGGCACACTGGTTCTTACCATTTTTCTGTACATCGTGATTCCCAAGGGCTTCTTCCCGGTACAGGATACCGGCGTGATCCAGGGAATCTCGCAGGCGCCCGCCTCCATTTCCTTTTCCGCCATGGCCAAGGCGCAGCAGGATCTGGCGAAAGTAATTCTTCAGGACCCCGCGGTTGAGAGTATCTCGTCCTTTATTGGGGCCGACGGCACCAACACCACGCTGAACAGCGGACGCATGTCGATCAATTTGAAACCGCTCAACCAGCGCGATCTCAGCGCCTCCGACGTGATTCGCCGGCTTAACTCGAACCTGACCCAGGTCAATGGCATTAAGTTGTTCATGCAGCCGGTGCAGAACATCACCGTCGACGACCGGGTGAGCCGCACCCAGTACCAGTACACGCTGGAGGATCCGGACGTAAACGAGCTGGATCTCTGGGCCAGCCGTTTTGTCGAAAAGCTGCAAAAGTTGCCGGAGCTGGAAGATGTCGCCACCGACCAGCAGACCGGAGGGTTGACCGTGTCTCTGGGCATCGACCGGGTCTCCGCTTCGCGATTGGGCATCGCCCCCTCGACCGTGGACCAGACCCTCTACGACGCATTCGGGCAGCGCCAGATCAACACCATGTACACCCAGCTCAACCAGTACCACGTGATCATGGAGGCGCAGCCTAACTTCACTATCGATCCGAATAAACTGAACAAGATTTACATCCAGGGCGCTGCGTCCTCGGGCGCCTCGGGAGCGGCCGCAAGCACCTCCTACTCCGCCTCAGCGTCGGCCACGGCCGGGAGCAATGCGACCACTGCCCCCACCCTCTACACACCCTCATCCGGCATACTTGCGCCCCCAGGGAATGCCCTGGCCCCGGCCACCAACGCAACCAGCTCTGCCAACACCGCCACCAGTTCCACCCTTAGCAACGCTGTGCCCTTGACCGCCTTCGCCCAGATTCAACCCGGCACGGAATCCCTGTCCATCAATCACCAGGGCCAGTTCCCTTCGGTGACCGTATCGTTCAATCTGGCGGGAAATGCGGCGCTGGGCGAGGCGATCGAGGCTATCAATAAAACCGCCAAGGAGATGAACTTCCCCGCCAGCGTGCAGAGCGGCTTCCAGGGCACCGCCGCCGCTTTTGAGAATTCCCTCTCCAACGAAGCGCTGTTGATTCTCGCTGCCCTGGTCACCGTGTACATCGTGCTGGGTGTGCTCTATGAGAGCTTCATTCACCCCATCACCATCCTTTCTACCTTGCCTTCGGCTGGAGTAGGCGCGCTGCTCTCGCTCATCCTGTTTCATCAGAATCTGAGCGTGGTGGCGATTATCGGCATCATCCTGCTGATCGGCATTGTGAAAAAGAACGGCATCATGATGGTCGACTTCGCGCTTGAAGGAGAACGGCAGCGGGGCCTGAACTCGACGGACGCGATTTACGAGGCCAGCCTGCTGCGCTTTCGCCCCATCATGATGACCACCATGGCCGCGCTGCTGGGCGGAATCCCTCTGGCCGTGGGAACCGGCATTGGATCGGAGCTGCGCCGTCCGCTGGGCATCGCCATGGTAGGCGGCTTGCTATTGAGCCAGGTGCTCACCCTCTACACCACGCCGGTCATCTATATCTTCTTCGACAACCTGTCCCAGAGATTCTCCCGGTCACGACGGGTTTCCGGAACAGGTCCACAGCCGGCGCCCGCAGGTGAAGCGTGAACATCTCCGCTCCTTTCATTCGCCGGCCGGTGGCCACAACCCTGCTGACGGTGGCGATTGCCATCGCCGGGGGAATCGCGTTCAACGTGCTGCCGGTCTCCCCGCTGCCGCAGGTCGACTTTCCCACCATCTCGGTTTCGGCCGGGCTGCCCGGGGCGAGCGCGCAGATCATGGCTTCTTCGGTGGCCACTCCCCTGGAGCGGCAGTTCGGTCACATCGCGGGGGTCACGGAGATGACCTCATCGAGTTCGCTGGGAAGCACCAACGTGACCCTGCAATTCGACCTGAGCCGCAACATCGACGCGGCCGCACGCGACGTAGAAGCGGGCATCAACGCGGCCAGGACGTATCTGCCCGCCAACCTCCCGTCCAATCCGAGCTATCGCAAGGTCAACCCCGCCGACTCGCCGATCATGATCATCGGCCTGACCTCGGACAAGTACGACAAAGAAGCCATGTACGACTCCGCCTCCACCATCATGGAGCAGAAGCTCTCGCAGATTCAGGGAGTGGGCCAGGTGAATGTCGGGGGGGCGTCCTATCCGTCGGTGAGGGTGGATGTCAATCCTCCGCAGTTGAACCACTACGGCATTACGCTGGGCACCATCCAGAGACTGTTGAGCCTGCAGAATTCCGACCTCGCGCGGGGACAAATCTCCAACGGCATGGTCACGGCGGACATCGTCACCAACGGCCAGATCTCCAAGGCCAATGAATACAAGCCCCTGATCGTCGGCTATCACAATGGTCTCGCAGTCCACCTCTCCGATGTTGCCAACGTACAGGATTCGGCGCAGAGCATCCGCACCGCAGGGTACCTGAATGGAATTCCCTCGGTGACGGTGATCATCTTCCGCCAGCCGGGCGCCAACATCATCCAGACCAACAACCGCATCCGTGCGCAGCTTCCCTTTCTCGCAGGCGGTGATGCCCCAGGGGATTCACGCCACGATTGTTCTCGACCGCACCACCACCATCAAGGCTTCTCTGCATGACGTGGAGTCGTCGCTGATCATCTCCGTCGTGCTGGTCATCCTCGTGGTGTTTCTCTTCCTGCGCAACGGCCGCGCCACGCTCATTCCCAGCGTCGCCGTGCCCGTATCCCTGATCGGCACCTTTGCCGTGATGTACCTGCTGAACTACAGCCTGGACAATCTCTCCCTGATGGCGCTGACCATCTCCACCGGGTTCGTGGTGGACGACGCCATCGTGGTCATGGAGAACATCTCCCGCTATCTGGAAATGGGTATGGACCCGACCGAGGCGGCATTCAAGGGCGCCAAGGAAATCGGATTTACCGTGCTCACCATGAGCACGTCGCTGATCGCCGTCTTCATTCCGCTGCTGATGATGGGCGGCATTGTGGGCCGGCTCTTCCGCGAGTTCGCCGTGACGTTGTCCACGGCCATCCTGGTATCCATGGTGATCTCGCTCACCACCACTCCCATGATGTGCGCCCACCTGCTCAAGGCCGCACGCGGGGGAGAAGCATGGGCCGATCTATCGCGCCACCGAACGGTTTTTTGACGGGATGCTGAATGTTTACAGGCACTCCCTGTCATGGGTACTGGACAACTCCGGCTTGATGCTGGTGGTGCTGTTGCTCACCATCGCGCTGAACGTGGTGCTGATCATCAAAATACCCAAAGGCTTTTTCCCCCAGCAGGATACGGGGGCATTGGTGGGGGGGGTGCAGGGACCGCAGGACGCTTCCTTCGGGGTGATGAACGCGTCTATCAAGGCTCTGGTCAATGTCATTAAGTCTGACCCGGCGGTGGCCAACGTCAATGCCTACATCGGGGGCGGCGGGGGCGGCAGCAACGGCGGATTTATTTATGCCGCGCTCAAGCCGCTCGATGAGCGCAAAGTGAGCGCCCCCGAGATCATCAACCGTCTGCGACCGAAGATGAACCGCCTGCCGGTGGCTTCGGCCTTCCTGCAGGCGGCGCAGGACCTGCGTATCGGAGGACGGGGCAGCAATGCCCTCTACCAGTACACCCTGCAGGCGGACAACGTGCAGGATCTGGCCAAGTGGGGTCCTATTCTGTTGCTGCAAATGAGGAGACTTCCCGGTTTCCAGGACGTGAACAGCGACCAGCAAAACGGCGGGCTAGAAGAGTATGTAACCTACGACCGGACTTCCGCTGCCCGGCTTGGCCTCACGCCTGCCTCCCTGGATTCGGCTCTCTGCAACGCTTTTTGCCAGTCGGAAGTATCGGTGATCTACACCCAGCTGAACCAGTACTACGTGGTGCTCGAGGTAGCTCCCCAATACTGGCAAAATCCGTCAGGACTGAACTACATTTACCCGGCCGCGACCGCCAACGGCTTCACTCCTATCCGGGCGGTCAGCACGGCCAAGGCCGGCACTACGCCCCTGCAGGTCAACCATACGGGAGTATTCCCGTCGGTAACGGTATCGTTCAATCTTGCCCCGGGCCTCTCGCTCAGCGATGCGACGCTGCTGATCAGCGAGATGCAGACCAAACTTGGCATGCCTTCTACCATCCGCGGATTTTTTGCCGGGACCCTGCAGGCCTATCAACAGTCTCTGAGTACCGAGCCGATCCTGATCTTGACCGCGCTGTTGGCGGTCTACATTGTGTTGGGAATCCTGTACGAGAGCCTGGTGCATCCGCTGACCATCATCTCCACCCTGCCTCCGGCCAGCGTCGGAGCCATGCTGGCTTTGTTGGTCTTCAAGAACGACCTCAACGTCATTTCCATCATCGGCATCGTGCTGCTCATCGGTCTGGTGAAGAAGAATGCCATCATGATGATCGATTTCGCGTTGGTGGCCGAGCGGGAGCATGGCAAGAGCACCGAGGATGCAATCTTTGAGGCCTGTATGCTGCGCTTCCGGCCCATCATGATGACTACCATGGCGGCGCTCTTTGGCGCCATTCCCCTGGCCTTCGGAACGGGCACCGGTTCCGAGCTGAGGAGACCCCTGGGCATTACCATTGTGGGCGGCTTGATCGTAAGCCAGATGCTTACGCTTTACACCACCCCTGTAATCTATCTATATATGGATCGTTTCCGGCTGCGGGTCATGGGGAAGCATCACGACACCTTCACGGCCAACCCTGAAGGAGCTGTTTAAGAAAACTGCTATGAAAATAACGGCGACAAATCGGCGGAACCAGCTCGGCTGGGTTTTGTGCGCAATGCTGACCGGCTGCACCGTGGGCCCAAAGTATCATCCGCCTGCGATCCAGGCTCCCCCTGCGTTTAAAGAAGCGCCACCGGCCGGCCCACCGGCAAACACGTCACCGCAATCGCAAGGCAACGCACTGGACAATACGCAAGACAACAATGGAAACTGGACGGTCGCGCAACCTGCTGACGAAAAAATCCGCGGGGACTGGTGGGCGATCTTTAACGATCCCGAGCTGAACGACCTCGAAGCCCAGCTCAATATCAATAACCAAACCATCAAAATGTACTTCGAGAACTTTATGGAAGCGCGCTCCCTGGTGCGCGAGGCGCGCGCGCTATTACTTTCCCACGGTATCGTTTGGCCCGTCTTACGACCGCTGCGCGTTCCTCGGGAAATCTCAGTCACATTCCAGCTTCAACGCTGGCACAGCAGTCGCAGATCTACTCTCTGCCTGTAGACATTTCATGGACGCCCGATCTCTTTGGCAGAATTCGCAATCAAGTACGTGCCGCGCAGTATTCCGCCCAGGTCAGTGCCGCCGATCTGGAGAACGAGCGGCTCATCGAGCAGGCTGACCTGGCCGAATACTTCTTCGAGATACGCGGACAGGACGCGCTGATCAAGCTTTACACCCAGACCGTCGCTGAATATCAAAAGTCTCTGGACTTGACCCAGGCACAATACGACACCGGCGTGGGCGATCAGATCTCCGTGGTGGAAGCGCGAACCACCCTGCAGTCAGCCCAGGCTTCGCTGACCAACCTGGGCATTTTGCGGGCGCAGTACGAGCACGCGATCGCGGTCCTGATTGGCAAGGCAGCTTCTGATTTCTCTCTTCCTGCTCGTCCCATCACCACCGCTCCTCCGCCCATTCCTATCGGCGTGCCATCGCTGCTGCTGCAGCGCCGGCCCGATGTTGCCGCAGCGGAGCGAACCATGGCCGCGGCCAACGCGGAACTGGGCGTCGCCTATACGGCTTTCTTCCCTTCCCTGACGCTCTCGGCAAGCGGGGGATTTGAGAGCTCTTTGTTCAAGCACATCGCCGACTGGCCCAGCCGCTTCTGGTCGGTGGGTCCGAGCTTCTCGCAACCGATTTTCAACGCCGCGCTCAGCGCGGAGCTCCATCAATACGTTGCTATCTATAACGCGGATGTATTCAGCTATCGCCAGACCGTCCTTACTGCCTTCCAGCAGGTAGAGGACTACCTGGCGCAAACCCGGATCCTCTCGCAGCAGATCCAGCAGCAGCGCGCTGCGGTTGACTCGGCGCAGACATGCCTTGAAGCTGGAGATGGGCAGGTATGAGACCGGCATCGATCCATATATCGATGTGGTTACGCTGCAGAACACGGTCTTCAGCAACCAGCAGACCCTGACCAGTTTGCAAATCGAGCAGATGACTGGCGCGGTCGAGCTGGTGGAGGCTTTAGGCGGCGGTTGGGATACATCCCAGCTTCCTACTCCGGCGCAGGTGACGGCCGCACCCAGCAAGGCGGATAGCAAAATCCAGCAGTAGCCGAAAAGAGCTCCGGCAACGAAAACAGAAGCGGGTACAAGAACGTGGTGCTCCCACGTCTCGCCCCAGCGAACGTGGGCCGAAAAGATGGGGCGCAGCCCCTCCATCGATTCTTAGTGTTTACAGAGCTCGGACAATATGGCCGATACATGAAATCATCATCGGCAAAAGCAATTGAAGTGGCTTCGCCCATCCTTGTTCGGCCCACGTACTGCTGAGAACGAATATTGGTGCCCCACATCTCGCTCGTTTTTCGTCGAGATGTGGGCTACTCACTGCTATTCACTACCAGTGATTTGCCCCGGAAGCTCAATCTCACTCGTCCTTGCTCTCCGGTCTGGTAATACCGAGAGCTCGACCAAAGCCAATCTCGGGCCTCTCCACCAATCCGCGCTTCACCGGATTCCAATGCATGTAGTTGAGTTTCTCTAATCCGCTTGGCTAGGTGAACACATTGAAGTCATAGTAGCGTGCCTGCCAGAAGGGACGCCGCTTTGTTCGTCTTGCGACCGACAGCTTCATCGCCTGAAGCCTGAAGCCAGCAGCTCTTCTGCTGGCTCGCTCAGCAGCAGATGGACGTGTTCCGGCATCACCACATACCCGATGACCGTCGAATCGATAGCGCGTAGTGCACCTTCTGCAGCGCATCTTCGAATAGATCGCGAGACAGCGGATTATCCAGATAGGCGAGCCGGTGGTAGCAACTGAATGTTACAAAATGCAGGTCACCCGCCTGCTGATACCGATCCAGACCGCTTACCATGGGGCAACATTCTACAATCGGTAAGAACAGGAGACGCCCATTCCCAACATCTCCCTAGCATCGGTCCTTGAAACCAGCACGCTCAGGTTGGATGACGTGGCAACCCACGCGCCCGGCCCCCGCGGCCTGCTGCCCATCACCCCCGAAATGCTGCTCAACGCCCCTTCCGGCAATCTTTTCGGTTTGACCCAAAATGCCGGCATGGGCTGGGAACCGCAAAAGTTGCTGGGGTCGGAAGTGCTCATCCTCAGCACCCACGGCGGCCTTCGCGCCGCCGATGGCACGCCCATCGCTCTCGGCTTTCATACCGGGCATTGGGAGCTGGGCGCATTGGTCGCGGAAGCGGCCATCACTCTGAAATCGATGGACGCTATTCCCTTCGCCGGGGCCTGCACCGATCCCTGTGATGGACGCACCCAGGGCACCACCGGGATGCTCGATTCCCTTCCCTTTCGCAACGACGCCGCCATCGTGCTGCGCCGCCTGATGCGATCGCTGCCTACCAGGATGGGCGTGATCGGCATCGCCACCTGCGACAAGGGTCTACCCGCGATGATGATGGCGCTGGCTTCCGCCGGCGCACTGCCCACCATCCTCATCCCCGGTGGGGTCACGCTGCTGCCCGAATCAGGCGAGGATGCGGGCAAGGTACAGACCATCGGCGCACGCTATGCGCAAAAACAAATCACCCTCGAAGCGGCGGCGGAGATGGGCTGCCGCGCCTGCGCCACGCCCGGCGGCGGCTGCCAGTTTCTCGGCACCGCTGCCACTGCGCAAGTCATCGCGGAAGCACTGGGGCTGGCCTTGCCCCACACCGCGCTCGCTCCTTCGGGCGCGCCGATTTGGCTCGATGCCGCCCGCCGTTCCGCCAGCGCCCTGCTGCGCCTGCATCAATTGAAGATCGGAACACGTGATGTGCTTACCCAGGCATCACTGGAAAACGCAATGGTGGCCCACGCTGCCTTCGGCGGCTCGACCAACTTGCTACTGCACCTGCCCGCAATTGCCTATTCAGCAGGCCTCAAGCGCCCGGCAGCCGCCGACTGGGCCGAGGTTAACCGGCAGGTTCCGCGGCTAGTGGACGCGCTGCCCAACGGGCCTCGTAACTTTGCCACGGTACAGGTATTCCTGGCCGGGGGATTGCCCGAGGTGATGCTCCACCTGAGACGAGCTGGGCTGCTCAATACGCGGGTAAAGACAGTCTCCGGGGAGAGCCTCGACAGCTGCCTCGATTGGTGGGAAGGGAGTGCGCGACGGCATGAACTGCGCAAGAATCTGATCGCGCGCGACGGCATCGATCCCGACAACGTCATCATGGACCCGGACCGCGCGCGGTCCAGCGGGCTCACCCCCACGGTGTGCTTTCCCATAGGTAACCTCGCCCCCGAGGGCTCGGTGATCAAGAGCACGGCGATCGATCCCTCGCTTATTGGACCCGATGGCATCTTCCACCACCTGGGGCCTGCCAGGGTTTTTGTCTCCGAGGAATCCGCCATCCATGCCATCAAGGACGGCGAGATTCGCGAGAACGACGTCATGGTGCTGGTCTGCGGCGGCCCTGCGGGCGCCGGCATGGAAGAGATCTACCAGATCACTTCCGCGCTCAAGTGGCTGCCCTCCGGCAAGCACGTGGCGCTACTCACCGATGCTCGCTTCAGCGGTGTCTCCACCGGAGCATGCATCGGACATATCTCACCCGAAGCACTTGCCGGCGGCGCTATTGGGAAGCTGCAGGATGGCGACCAGATCGAGATCATCGTCGACCGGCAAAAACTGACCGGATCCGTCAACCTGGTGGGAGAGGCGGGCAAGACCTTCGGCGCGGACGAAGGCGCGCGACGGCTGCAGGCGCGGAAATCCCGGGCCGATCTCAGGCCCCACCCCGCGCTTCCCGAAGATACTCGCCTTTGGGCCGCGCTGGTGCAGGCAAGCGGAGGAGTCTGGGGTGGATGCGTCTACGACGTGGACGCCATCGTCTCCCTGCTGCAGCCCTCCGGGGACCACACATAAAGCTGTTCCAATACACGACATGGACCGCTCTTCGACTCAGTGATTCCGCCGATACCTGAGAAGAGAGAAAAGCCAATGCCCGCAGGAAGCAGAATCCCGGCCGCCGAATACATTGCCATCGTAAAACCGAAGCTCACTCGCGCCAGCCCACGGAAGCAGTCTGGCGTGGTCCTCGTTCTCAAACCGTTGACGGCCGAAACGGAGGAGGTCTATACGTTCGGCTCCTGGAACTTTCTACGTGAGCGTTTGCGGCTCTTTGGGTTTGCCTCCCCCGAGGAGCTGGACACCGTCGACGTTCGGCTCTCCACCGGCAGGCAGCCTTACATGTTTTCCGCCCGCCGCTGGGAGCTGCCCCTGATCGAAGCTCTCGATCTAAATTGCCGGGGAAACGTTGATGATGGTCTTCATGGCGTGGTGTTGCCCCGGTAGAAGATCGACGGCGAAGTCGCGTATGTTGCTGGCCTCAACGCAGGCCATCGCCCGCCATTCGTCATCACCCAGGTCTGCCAGGGTTTGCGCGCCGGTACTCCAGGGATTCCAAACCACCGTGGTGCGGGAGTCTTGCTTGGTCAACCGGATACGCCTACGCAGCAACGGGTCGTAGATTTCGACCGCATGCGTGGTGTCGATGTAGGCGCTGTCGGTCTGTTTTGTGAAAACGATGTCGCCCTGTTGTTGCTTCTTCCGGTTGCCATCGGTGTTGTCGAGATAAGCGACGCCATCAAGCCCTTCTACCCGAACCGCCTCTGCCCCGCCCACGCGGTAGTAGGTGTGCAGCGCTTCTTCAAAACGGAAAGGCGAGTTACCAGTATTGTGCACCACCAGTTCCTGGGCAAGCTCCTCGCCGAGGGCCAGGCGGTGCGTCAAATGGAAATCATGCGGCCACCAGGTTCGCGTGGTGTCGTCGCTTGCGGTCGACAGGCTCACCGAGACCGCGTCCCCCTTCAGCTCCACGGAGTCGAGTTGCCATGCCTTGGTGCGTACGAAACCGTGCGCAGGCGCTTTCGGGTCGTCCGCCTTATTGCGAAACCAGGGGAAACAGACGGGGATGCCGCCGCGGATCGCGCGTCCCGCCTCCCACTGCGAATGCCGGCTTAAAAAGATTACTTCCTCTGCGCCGGCTGGACGCCAGGAAGTAAGCTGTGCGCCGTGCAGGTAGATTTCCGCCGCGGCTGCAGGAATATTTATGCTTACCCGCGGCAAGTCGTGATTGCCGGCCGTGATCGAAGCTACTCCGGAAATGGAGAAGCGCCGGTTCAGTTCATCGATTGTAGGAGACGGCGGCATGATTCCTTTCAGTTATGGTGGCATATAAGGTGGACAGCGGCGATTGGTGCAGCCGATACTACCGGCCCACAACTTCCAAAAGACCGCTATCCGCTCCGCTGAGCTTCCCGGCGGCATCATCCCAATGCAGTTGCGTGGTGGTGCTGTTCCCCTTCTCGTAGGCGTAGGTCTTACCGTCATCCTGATACAACGTGAACTCGCCGTTCGCGCCCGAATACACGCGAACCTTCGCCAGCTTTTGCACCTGGCCGGTGTTCTCGACAGCTTCCCCGAGCGGCAAGATCGATCCCGCGCGAACAAACAACGGAATCGTGTCGATCGGCGCTTTCACCCTGACCTCCTGCCCCCCGCTCACTCGTTCCCGGGTCCAGTAGTTATACCAATCCGTGCCGGCCGGCAGATAAACCAGGCGCATGGTTGCGCCCTGTTGCGTAACCGGGGCCACCAGCAAGGCCGGTCCGAACATATATTCGTCGCCTATCTCTGCGACTTTCGGGTCCTGGGGAAAATCCATAAACAGCGCCCGCATATAGGGAGCGCCGGTTTGGTTCGTCCGATAGCCGAGCGAGTAGATGTAAGGCATAAGCTCATACCGCAGCCTGAGATATTTTTCCAGGATCGGCTCCGCCTGCTTCCCATAGGACCAGACCTCGTTGTACCGCCGGCTGCCATGGGTGCGGAAGTTAGGTTGGAAGGCCCCATACTCGAACCAGCGGGCGTAGAGCTCCGGGTAATCGTCGTAGCCGCCCACGTTGTCGCGCGCGTCGGAGGGATCGAGCAAAGGCGGGTGCGCGGGATGATGCTCCGCGGGTAGATATTGCCAACCCCCAATGTCATTCCCCCAGTACGCAATGCCGGAAGCAGTGACGTCGAGCCCGGTGGGAACCTGGCGGCGCAGCGTATCCCAATCAGGATAAATATCCGAAGACCAGAAGATGGCGCCGTTATGCTGCGCCCCGAGATACGCGTCCCGGGAGAGGATGAGCGCACGATGATCTACATCGCGGCGAAAACCGTCGTACAGCGCCGCGGTATGAAAGAGCGGATACACGTCAAAATACCGGGTGCCCGGGCCAATGGAAAAGTAAGCGCCGTTGGGCGGCAAATCAGGCTCGGTTTCATCCGCCCAGATGGCATCGAAGCCTTTGTTGATGATGTTGTCCCGGATCACATCCCAAAACCAGCGCGCGGCCGCGGGATTGGTAGTGTCGATGTCGGAGCCGGCTCGGTCATAGGGGAGGCCATCGACCGGTGTGCCATCGGCAAGATGTTCAAACCAGCCATTCTTCAGCACCAGGTCATAGAAGCGGCTCCCCTGCTCGAAGCGGGGCCAAACGCTGATCATGGTCTGAAATCCCATATCGTGCAGTTGCTTATTCATGGCCACCGGATCAGGCCATTTGGCCGGGACCATATCCATCTGCCCCATCTTGCTGTAGTAGAACCAGTCCACCACGATGACGTCGGCAGGCAGGTGGCGCTCGCGGTAGCCCTTGGCCACGGCCAGCACCTCATCCTGCGTGATGTAACGCTGCTTGCATTGGATAAACCCATAGGCCGCCTTGGGCAGCATGGGAGTCGATCCTGTAAGCAGGCGGTAACCGGAGTAGATCTCGTCCGTGGTACTGCCCGCGATTACGAAGTATGAGACCCGGTCGCCCACTTGGGAGGTCCACTTGGTCTGCTCGTTGAAGCCCGGCTCGATCGTGGTCTGTGAGGGGTTATCCCAGATCACTCCGTAGCCTTTATTGGTGACCAGGAAAGGCACACAGAAGGTGGGGCCACCGGTCGCGGTGTAATTGTTCCAACACTCAACCGTATGGCCGCGATGATCGAGGTAGCCCTCCTGGTTCTGGCCCAGCCCGTAGTAGTGCTCATCGTCGGGTGAGGCGAAGGTGGCGCCCACCTGGTAAAAGTCTGCATCGGTAGGCCGTTTGTCGTTGAGCACGCCGGCCGTGCCGTCTTTGTGGTTGGGCTCTGCCATCGACCAGCCCTGCATGTCGAGCAGCTTGCTTCCCTCTGTTGTGCTGAAGGTTATGTGCGCGCCGGGCGCCGAGCCGACGAAGTATTTGCCAATGTCCACTTGCGTGGCCAGCGGGGGCTTACCTGGCTTATTGGTGGCGACCGTGACGCTGAGACGGCTGGAGCGGTAAGTATCGCCGTCGTCATTTTGCTGATGGCTCCATCCGCCGACGGAAGGTGCGGCGATCAAACCGTAGCCAGGAGGTGCTAAGGCCGGCTGCTTGAGCTTGCTCAGCGTCACCCGGATGATGTTGGGTGCATACGGCTCGAGAACGATCGTAGCGCCGCCGCGGTCCAAAACGACCCGCGTCTCTTGCGCCGGAGCGTTCGCGACAAAGGCCAGGACCAGGGATGTATACCAGGAAAGTTGTGAAATGATCGATGGCCGACGCGATGAGGACACGTACACCTCCTAAACAGCCGCACCGACCATGCTGCACGATAAAGCGGTAGGGGGCAAGTCGGGGGGCCAGAGGCGCTTAGCTGTACCCAACGGCTGCGGCGTGGTCCTTTTCTTCCAGCACGAATCGAATGGCCGCCAGCAGCTTATCGTTCGCCATCGGTTTTTGCAGAAAAGACTTCGCTCCCGCTTTGAGCGCGCGCTCCCTGTTGCCGACGCGGTCGCGCCCGGAAAGGACAATGACCGGGATCGAAGACAGGCTTTCGGTGGCTTTCAACCTCTCCAGAACGCTGAATCCATCGCCGGCGGGCAGGCCGAGATCCAGCAGAATCAGATCTGGTTTATGTTTGCGTGCTTCCACGATACTGGTTGCCCCATCGACCGCAAAGGCGACATCGTAATGGTATGCGTTAAGCCGCAATTGAAGGCCCAGGCGAATATAGGGGTCGTCATCGACAATCAGAATTTTCTTTTGCGTCATGGGTTCCGGTCCGCATTTTTCCCCAATCTGATCTTCGTTGCCGTAGCTGCCTGCTCCGCAATCACCACCATCGAATCCTCCCGACTCTTATTTATGGTTGCTCTGCTCTTGTCACAGGACGTCGAACCAGTTAATTGCCATCACGACAGGAACAGCTTTGGCAGGTGCGTTGTTGTAGTTGCCGGCGAAGGGTCCAACCATATTCGGGACCTGGTTGCTGGTGAAACCAGCCGCCTCTGTCCAGACCACTCCGTCGGTTGAGTAATAAGCTTCGTAAGCGGTGCCGGTTCTGCGGAGCCGCAGGCACATCGGATTCCGATATTCGCTGAACCGTGGCTCGGTGAACACCGTAGCCATGACACCATCGGTGGAGGTACGCACCGCAAGGCTGATATTGGTACCGTCGGTGCCCAGCGCGAACGTGATGAAGTTCTTATCATCGGCAAGCGCCATCAGACCTTCGCTGGTATCCGCATTCGCCGCTACCAACTCTGAATCGATCTTGATGAAGACGTCGAAGTCCTGGTCGCCGATCGGCTGTACTACCCGGACAGCCTGGTTCGATTGACCCAGCGCGTCATGGTTGCTGCCTCCTGGCACGTTGATAAAAAGATGCGCGTTCGAAACCGAGGCTGTTCCCCCTTCCGGCGATTCCAGCTGCCAAAGCGCTCCTTCGAAACTGCTACGCAGCGGCGCCGCCGGGCCGGCTGGAACCGGGTCGCTCGCAACAGCGGACTGCACAATCAACGCCATGGCTAACACGAAGAGAAGAGCGCAGAGACATCGGGATCGATTTTGACACATTGAGATTACCTCCCCGCAAGTAGCCGGCCGACTCCAGCAAGAACATCTCCGCCAGTTACACTCACTATCCCTGCTGGCGATCCCTTCAACAATTACCATTGGGGTGCATTACCTAAGTTCCCGCACCGGTGAAGGCTGTGACTACTACCTTTCGTTCTTATAGTTATGCTCTATCAGCTACTCACGACTAACTCATGACTTATTACACCAGGACGCCTCTGTCATGTTCAGTTACGAATTCATTGCTGCCGAACGCCGAACCAGTTCACTGACATCACGACTGGAACAGCATTCGCCGGTGTGTTGCTGTAATTGCCGGCAAAGGGACCCACCGCAGTCGAAGCCATGGCGTCAACGAAACTGGCCGCCTGGGTCCAGATCACTCCGTCTAACGAATAGAAAGCTACATAACCGCTGTGGCTCTTGGTGAGCCGTAAGTACATTGGATTCTGATATTGGCTGAACCCGGTATCGTTCAGCACGTCCGTGCCCCTCCCGCGCGTGACGGTGCGGGCACGCAGGCCGACCCTGCTTCCGTCCGTCACCAATGCAAACGTGACGAAGTCTTCCCCATCGGAGAGCACCATCAGACCCTGGCTGGTATCCCCATCGGTCGGTACGATCGGCGAATCGATCTTGATGGCAACATCAAAGTCCTCGTTGCCAATCGCCTGCACTACGCGCACTGCCTGGTCGGCCTGAACCAATGCGTCGTGATTGCCTCCTCCCGGGACGCCGAGGAAGAGATGCGAATTCGAAATGGAGGCCGAACCGCCTGCCGGGGCCACTAATCTCCACAACGGTCCCAGGAATTTGTCCGCTGAAGGCGCTCCGGCACTGGCCGGTATGGCACTGGAAGCCGCCGCGACCTGACCTCTCTGCAAGGCGGCTACCGGGGCCGCCGGTGTAAGAGCGGTCGCAGCAACATTGGCGGCAGCCGCTGCTTGCATAGCTGGATTCTGTACGGCCCCAACTGTAATTGTCCACGGAGACGCCTTGAGCGTACCGACCGTGGCCTCTACGTTTACCTTCCCCCCAACGATAGCCGTGACATGGCCACCGCTGCTGATCTTTGCCACCTGGTGGCTGCTGGTGTTCCAGGCGGTCACTTTGTTACCTTGCGCGTCGGGCAAGATTCCTGTCGTGCCGTTGGAGTAGATCGCATGCGCGGTGAACTGCATCGTGCCTCCGGCAAACATCGTGTTCGCGCTGCTCGGGGCACTCAGGTAGGCGCTCACCAGGGTGCGAGCCGTTCCTGCAACCACCACAGTTTCCAGGTTGCTGGGAATGTAACCGAAGGAAGGAAACACGATGCCCTGGTTGGCGCCCTGCCCCCATAGCGCGAGTGCGCGAACCGTGGTTCCCGGCGTCGCAACGAACGGCGCCGTGTAGACCTTAGAGGTCCCAGCCGACCCGCCGACAGGATAAATTGCCGGCGCGCTCCCATCTGTCGTATAGAAAATTGAAAGTCGATGGTTGGTATCGCTGTCGCCGAGCGAAATCGTGGATCCTCCCGATCCGGAGACCTCTGAAATCGTGGGCACCGCCGTTTGGATGGGCGCGCTGGTCTCTACCACCGTGTTCGGGCTCAGGACCAACCCTGCATTCGACGACGAGCCGTTGTCCTCGTAGGTAACGGCATCGCTCACGTTGTTCGCCGTGCCACTCCATACGTCTTTCCCGGAAAAGTAATTGTTGGAGACCGTCGCGTTGGTGAACGCTTCGCCTATGCAGATTTGCCAGCCCGAGCAGCCCCATCCCGCGGCGCATGTATCCGCGCCATTGCCCCCTTGCAGCAGGTTATATTCAGCGATGGTGCCTGCGCCCCAGAGCTCCATCCCGATGCCGTAGTGGCCACCTGAACCGGTTAGGGTAACCGGCACATTGCCGATGAGTACGTCGTCGCTCGCAGTATGCGTCGGCGAGATCGACGACGTGTACTGCGGCATCGATAATTCAAACGTGTTGAAACCAGGATTGAAGGGCTGATAAAACGCGTTATGGCTATATGTGGCTACGCCGTTTGTCTCCTGCTGCGATTCGATCAGGATGCGGGAGTTACCCTGCATATTGTTGTTCTCGACATCCGCATTCAGGCTCATGATGCCCGCCCCTGACTGCTGCGAGAGCTTCAGTCCCTCTTCGGTCAGATTGACCGTGTTGTTCGACCAGGTCAAACCGTCGTTGTATCCATTCACCCAGGTCGCGGCGCAACCACCGCCCGAATCGGGATAGGCTACCGCGCGAATCGCAGCACAGTTGTCAAAGAACGTATTCCACAGGATTGAAATGTTCTCTACCCCGGAGGCTGGGGTGAACCCCGTGTTCTGGCCGTTAAGATAAATATTTGCTTTAGAACTGGCGCCGCCCGCGGGAGGGTTGTTGTTATCGAACGCATTCTCCTGGATTGTGATCCCCGATCCCGGAGACCACACTAGAATTCCACCTTGTGTGCCGCTGAAGCGCAGATACTCGATCATGCACCCCTGGCTGCCGGTCAGCGTGGTAACGTTGCTGTCGGTCGATAAGGCGTAGTTTGTTACCACGGTGCTGGTCAAGACTGCGGTCGGCAAGTTGTTCTGCGTGACCGCGCCCACGTTCGGCCCGGTATAGATGGTCCCGTTGGAACACGGAAGAGCAACCGTGGCTGCAAGGCTATAAGCGCCCGCCGCAAATGCCACCGTGTTGCCGGGCGCCGCACCGGCTGTATTCACGATGGCCTGAATCTCGGCTGCGCTCGAACCAGCGGCAACGGTGTAGGTCGTGGCCGACGCTGGTACGCTCAAGCCTAAAAGGAGAAGCGATAGTATCGTTTTCATTGATAGTCTCCGCGAAAGGGCGCGGCGCTCTCGCGGCGCGCGGGTGTGCGATCTGTCCGGTAGAGGAAGAGGTGTAAGTACAACGGAGAGACGCGTGAGTCGCTATGTCAGCAGGACCGACTATCGGTCTTATGCCTGGCTACCCGCAATTACCTGTGGTGTGCATTACTGGCGTAACAGCAGTTGTGATTGTTTCAGGACTTACTTAGTACCAGTTGAGTGCGTCGCTGATAGAGTCATGTAACTCGAGAGTTGGGTCCTAACGACCCCACTCAAGCCAAAAGAAGGCTTGAATGGGCCACGCAGGCTCTTGTTGCTGATAAAGAACGCACCGTTATTTCTTCCTCACAAGGAAAGCTTGGGTGGCCCATTCAAGCCTTCTTTTGGCTTGAGTGGGATCGTTTAGAGTGACTGGCGCCGAAAGAACGGCTCTGTTATTGTTTCCGCACTGCAAGCCGCATGAGGGCGCCGTGATTCGAGCGATCGCCGAGGTCATAAAAGGATGGCTCTACCTGCTCGCGTTTATCACCGGCGGTCATTACGTGCGCAAGGCAAGACTGAAGCGGCGGGGAAAGGGAGTCAAAATCTGCCCCACTGTTTTCTTCAAGTACCCCGAGCTGATCCAGATCGGCGACCACTCCTTCATCAACCATCTCTGCTCCGTCTGGGCCTCTCCCGGAGGCCCGATCACCATCGGAAGCAACGTGCTTCTCGGTCCCTGCGCCTCCATCTTCTCCTCGAATCACGGAACCGCACGCAGCGAACTGATTCGCAACCAGCCCGGACAAGATGCGCCCATCGAGATCGGCGATGACGTCTGGCTCGGCGCCAATGTGGTCGTCACCGCAGGGGTTTCGATCGGGAATGGCGCCGTAGTCGGCGCCGGAGCCGTGGTCACAACCGACCTGCCTCCCATGTCGATCAGCGCCGGTGTACCGGCTAGGGTCATTGGCTATCGGCAATAGCCGTCGTCAACAAGAGCGGGTGAGGGAAAGTTAATCTCCGGTGGTGCGTTGGTTTAATCCCGCTATCCTAAGCTCCTTGATAACGAGTGTGAGCCATGAGAAAAGTGAGTCTGGCATCCGGGGTTGCTTTGACGCTGATCTCGCTGGCCACCGCGGCGCAACGTTTGTCGTCCCCCCAGCTTGCGCCTTCGTTGCCTGCAGTGCCTGCTACAATCGGGGGCTCCAATCTGCCCTTTCAGCCAATTGGAGCCTCCGACCTTATTCATCTCACCGTCTATGATTCGCCGGAGCTCTCGCAAACCTTTCGCGTAGACAAGGAGGGAAATCTGAACCTGCCGCTGCTACATCACCCATTACCAGCGGAGGGTCTCATGCCGGATATCCTGCGCGACGACATCGCAGCCGCACTTAAAGCCCAGCATCTGCTGGTAAACCCAGTGGTCGACGTCTCGGTAGTCGAATATCGCAGTCGCGAGGTGACCATTGCCGGCGCTGTTAAAACTCCCATTGTCATTGAGGAATTCGGAAACCTGCGTCTATTGGCCGCACTCAGCCAGGCAGGAGGCCTGCTTCCCGAGGCCGGCCCGGAGATTATCGTAGAACATGCAAACGGCGGCTCTCAACGCATCTCTGTTCACGAGCTCTTCGATGGATACCATCCCGGGCTGAATATTGCACTTGAGGCGGGCGCCCAGATTCGCGTGCCGGAGTGCGATCAGGTATTCGTTGTAGGCGACGTAAAGCGGCCGGGAGCCTTTCCCTTCCGCGATCTAAACGACACGACCGTGCTTCAGTTACTGGCGCTCAGCGGCGGCCTTGACTCCTTCAGCCTGAAGAAGGCTTACATCTACCGAGCGGAACCGGGTAACGCCCAGAAGAGGGAGATAGAGGTGCCGCTGCGCCGCATATTGGACCGGAAGTCCAGGGATGTACAGCTCGCCCCGAACGACATACTCTATATTCCCACCAACGGGAAACTTAAGACCAGCGCGAGTGTGCTGAACCACGTCACTGGCATGGGCAACGCTGCCGTGTCGGCCGCCATCTGGAGCCGATAACACGATCTAAAACCTGCACTCGGAACGGAGCGACCCCAATGCCCGGATCGATCGCGATACGTAAGCCCGAACTCAGGCTGAGCGATCCCGCTGAATCCCAGCGGCCAATTACCTTTTACACGCAGATCGTGCTACGGCACTGGCTGACGATTGCCTTGATCAGCATTGCGCTTACCGCGCTGGTGGTCCTAGGATGTACTCTCGCGCCCCCTATCCATGCGGGCTCCGCGATCATCGCGATCGACCGGCAAGCCGCGCCGGAGACGATTGGAGACGACCGGCTGCTGAGCACCGGAGACGACCAGTTCATGGCTACGCAGCAAAGCCTGCTGCTGGCCGACACCATCCTCCGCCCGGTAGCAGAGCGCTATGACCTGCTGCAGCGAGAGCATCAACTGCGGCGCTTTTGGTTTTGGCATTACACCCAGGAAAAGGAGCGTGCCATTCGCAATGCGCCCATACAACTGAGACATCTCAAGATCGAACGGAATCCCAACACCTATCTCATCACTATCTCTTACCGGGATCGAGATCCCCAGGTTGCCGCCGATGTAGCCAACGCCGTCGCTGATTCCTACCTGCGAAATATTTTCGAAACGCGCATCAAAGAAGCCGGGCGCCTCACCTCCTCGATGGAGCAGCAGCTCATCGACCTGAAAGAAAAGATGCAGTCGACACACGGCGCCCTGATGGCGTACCAGCGAGACCTTGGAACGGCCGATCCGGAGCAGAAGACAAGCGTGCTGGTTGCCAGGCTGCAGGCGCTCAATACTGAAAACAGCGCCGCCGAAGCGGATCGCATCGCCAAGGAAGCGGTCTACCGGGAGGCGAAGCAAGCTTCGTTGCCGGAGGTCGAGGTCTCCGCTCAATCAACCGACCTGACCAAGGATGTAGAGAAGCTGCAGGCAGCCAAGGCAAACATGGCAGTCGTAGGCGCGACGTTTGGAGACCAGCATCCGGAGTACCAGAAGGCGGCGGCGCAGGTGAACGAAGCCCGTGCCGCGGTGGACGAGAGCCGCCGCAATGCCGCCAGCCGCATCGGCGTGGATTATCGACAGACAGTGATTCGCGAACGCATGCTGGCCAACGCGGTTGCCGAGACCAAACTGGAGGTCGACGACCTGACCTCACAGTCTTTTGACTATTTGCAACTGAAGCATGAAGCCGATACGGCGGAACGCGTGTACGAAGATCTATTCGCCAAGATCAAGCAGTCCGGGATCAATTCCGAACTGCAAAACAATATCATCCGGCTAGCCGATTCCGCCCGCCCCGCGGCCACCCCGATCTTTCCCAACTGGCCGTTCATCGTGGGGCTCTCCCTCGCCTTTTTTACTCTTGCCTGTGCCGCTTATGTGGTCTCGGCAGAACTCACAGACGTGACGGCAAGAGAGGCAGAGGCGGTGGAAGGCGCGCTGGGCGTCCCGGTGGTCTGTGCCCTGCCCCAGCTATCGGAAATGCGCCTTCGGCTCGCTCTCGGTTCGGATGCGATGCGACTTGTAGGCGATCGGCCCAGCTTGCAAGACGGATTCTTCGATGAGGGCGTACGCCACCTGCGGGGCTACCTGATGCTCTCAGTGCAAACCAGTGTACCCCGGAGCGTGCTTTTTACCAGCGCCCTGCCTGGCGAAGGGAAATCGACGCTGGCGCTCTCACTTGCCATGGTGAATGCGGAACAGGGCAAACGTACACTCCTGATCGACGGCGACCTACGCCAGCCGGCGATTGAACGCCTTGTGCGTCTGGACCCCGATGCCGGGCTGGCGGAAGTGCTGGCCCAAAGGACTCATTGGAGAAACGCCGCGCGTCCCGTCTCCGCGCGCCCGAACCTTTTCGTTCTTGGCTCCGGGATGCCCTTGCCACTGGCACTTGCGCAGATCGGGCCCCAGATGCGTGGGATTCTTGCCCAGGCCACCAAGGAATTCGATCTGGTCATTCTGGACTCACCCCCGTTGTTGGGCTGCGCAGAAACTTTGGAACTCGCCGCGGCTGCTGAAGTAACCGTGCTGGCAGTGCGCAGCGGGCATACTCCGATCAAGGTGCTCGGAGCAACGATTGAAACCCTCCGCCGGGTCAACGCACCGATCGCCGGGATCGTGCTCAATGAGTCGGCTATCGCTACAGATGCGACCTACAAAGCCTACGCCCGTTACTACACTGCGCTAGGTAGCACCTAGATCCGCAGGAAGACCGGCACCTCTCCATCGATTGCACAACTATGCGACGACGCCGTGTCGCAAACACCACGGAGCGCGGCATGACACTGCCAATTACGGTCGCATTGCTTGCATTGTGGAGTCTGGCGATGGTCCGCTATGGGCGCTCCGTGCTCTTTCCGCCGGCAACTTTGGCAATCGTCTGGGCGATCACGCTCTTCGCCGTCTGGTTATGCGGAGATATTTACTTTCCTCTTACCACCACGGCCGATGCAATCGTCCTCACCGGCGTGCTTGCTTTCTCTCTGGGCGGAATCACCGCGGTCACGACTCCCTTGTGGCAGGGGCAAACACTCGCGACCGTTAGCGCAACGCGCCGTGTCCAGGTCGATCGATGGTTGAACGTCGCGGTGATCGTCTTCGTGCTGAATATCCCGCTGTCTTATCTTTATTTCAAGCGTCTCAGTGAGACCATCGCCCCCCGGGAGAGTGTGTGGCGACAGCTGCGCATCGCGGCCAGCAAGGCAAACATATCCGGCCACGGTGCTCTTTCTTTCGAATCATTCTTCCTGCCGATCCTGAGCATTGGGGCACTGATTGCGGTTTATGAATACGCCGATACCGGCAGACGCATTGAGCGTGCCCTCGCGCTGGTCCTGCTCGCGGCGGCGTATCAGCTCATCAATGGGGCCCGATCCGAAGTGCTCCTTTTATTGATCAGCTCGGTGGTGATTCTCTGGCTCAAGCGAGGGGCGGCGCCCACACGGTTGCTGGGCATGATGATCTTGCTCTTTCTACTGGTCTTCTCTCTGGGCCAGATATCGATGAACAAGTACGGCGCGAGCTCCCGGGCATCCCTCACCGACAATGTTCCCCGTGTCGCCGAGGGTTTTGCCACCTACTGGCTGGGCGGAATTATTGCCTTTGATCAGAACCGGCAGAATCCTGAGTTGAGGTACGGGTGGGATCTGGGGAAGTTCGCCAAGCGGATATTGAATCGATTCGGTGCAAACTACTCGGAACGCGATCGCAATCTTGAATACACAAAAATCTCTCCCACGCAGATAACCAACGTCTACACCGCATTCCTGCCTTACTACATGGATCATGGAGGAATGGCGGGAGTGATCGGGCTGATGTTCCTGGTGGGCTTTCTCAGCGCATACGTATACCGATGCGCCATCCATGGCAATTGCTGGGCCGTGTTCACTCTTGGAGCCTTTGTCTACGCGACCGCCATGACCATTTTTTCCGAAGAGTACTTCGCCCAAATCATGTTTTGGGTCAAGGCGGCCACGATCTCAACCCTGGTTTACTTCGTCCCCGGGGTCACTCGGCGCACCCGTTCGCACTGGACACAACTGGGCAAGCCCGAGACCCAACCGTGCGAGTAGCCGCGTACACCGGCGGTGAAATGGTACCCAGCGCCCGAGCCCGCGTGCGCCAATACATCGAGCCCTTGCGCAGCCTTGGTATCTCGGTGCGCGAGTACCCTCTGCCCTGGGGCAACATCCTGCCCCGGCGCCAAGCACTGCGGCCGTTCTGGATGGCGGCTACTGCAGCGACTCGCATGGCGGCCCTCACCGCCTCCTGGAGTGCCGACGTCACCTGGGTTTCCCGCCAGTTACTGCCCGCCTTCGCACCCCTCCAGGCAATGGTAAAGCGCCCCATGATCCTGGACGTTGATGACGCGGTTTGGCTGAATACGGGTGGCCAGCGCGCCGGCGACCTGGCCCGGGCCAGCGACCTGGTCGTGTGCGGCAACAGCTTTCTCGCCGACTATTACTCTCGCTGGAATACAAATGTCACCATCATCCCAACCGCGGTAAACACTTCCTGGTATCAGCCCAATGGAGCCTTGGCCGACGCCCGCCCGCTGTTCCTGGGTTGGACGGGAACCAGCGGCAACTTTCCCTTCCTGTATGCGATCGAGGAGGCACTCATCTCGGTGATGCAGTATTGCCGCCACGCCAAGCTGCTCATCGTCGCTGATAAGCCGCCCCGGTTCAAGCGCATCCCGGGCTCCCGCGTGCGCTTCCAGCGCTGGGCGCCAGAGACGGAGTTAACCGCTTTTAGCCGCATGTCGATCGGATTGATGCCGCTGGCCGACAACGACTGGTGTTTGGGAAAGTGCAGTTACAAGATGCTGTGTTACATGGCGGCTGGGCTGCCGGTCGTTGTGACCCCGGCGGGCATGAATCGTGAGGTACTTGCGCTGGGTGAGTTCGGCTTTAGCGCCTCTTCCGAACGACAGTGGGTCGATGCCCTTGTCGCGCTGCTCGACGATGTCGATCTGCGCCGCCGCATGGGCGCCGCGGGGCGTGCTGTCGCTGAAGCTCACTTCAGCCTGCACCGTTTGGCACAACAATACGCGGCTATCTTCGAGTCACTGGGCGGAGCGTTGCAGAGAGATGGTTCTATTCCGAGCACGATTATCTAAAGATGCCAAAGCCGATGATCACCATCGCCATGCCTTTCTTCAACAGCGCCCCTACTCTGGAGCTGTCGATTCGGTCGCTCCTACACCAGAGCTACACCGACTTTGAACTCTTGCTGTGCGATGACGGTTCGAATGATAAGAGTTTGGCGATTGCGCACAGCTTTCACGACCCGCGCGTGATCTGCTGGAGCGACGGACGGCGGCGGCGTCTCGCGGCCCGGCTGAACGAATGTATCGATCGGGCGCGCGGCCTCTTCCTGGCCAGAATGGACGCCGACGATATTGCCTACCCCGATCGTCTCGCCAGCCAGCTCGCTTTTCTGGTCACGCGCGCGGAGGTGGACCTGTGCAGTGGCGGCGCCATGGTCTTCGGCAAATACGGACGGCCCCTGTGGCGCTTCGCCCCTGCCCTGGAGCACGCAGGCATCACGCGCTCACCCTTTCGAGGGTTCCCCCTATGGCATCCAATGTGGATGGGCCGCATCGAGTGGTTTCGCCGGTGGCGTTACGAAGAAACCGCATGGCTGGCCCAGGATCAGGAGTTGCTACTGCGCAGCTACAGTGATAGTTGCTTTGCCAATCTTCCCCAGGTCCTGCTGGGGTATCGGCAGGAGCAGGTCACACTCCGTAAGCTTCTTCGCTACAAGTTCCTGCACATCCGGTACGTTTCCGGCCGGCCGGGAACCGTTCGTGGGGGCTGGCAACAATTGCAACTTCTGCTGATAACGGCGGCGAGGTTTGCGGCCAACTGTGTTGCGGTAGCAGGCGGTCCTGATCGGCGCCTGGGTCATCAGGCCGCACAAGCTCCTTCCGCGGAGGAACTGGCGGAGTGGCGCAGTTTATGGACCCTTCTCTCTACCTGGTATGGCCGGCCGAGCAACGAGATCTTCGTCCCTATGTCGCTCGTCGTGCAAGCAAGAGACAAAGCGAGCCACCTATGAAGATTGTTCAGGTCCTCACGCGGGGCGATGTTCTGGGCGGGGCACAGAGCCATGTGCGCGAGCTTTCTGTGGAGCTGCTGCGCCTGGGCCACGACGTCACCGTGATCACCGGAGCGCCCGGCATTTTCACCCGGCGCCTCCGCCTTGCGGGGGTGCCTTCGCTGCAGGTGAAGAACCTTGTTCGACCCCTGCGGCCGCACCTCGATGTGGCGGCTCTGATTGAGCTCGAACTCGCCTTCCGCCGCTTGAAACCCGACCTGGTGTGCGCTCACACCGCCAAGGCGGGTTCGCTGGCTCGTGCGGCGGCACGGCTGCACCACATTCCCAGCGTGTTTACTCCGCACGGCTGGTCCATGTTCGATCGCACCTCGCTCAAGCCGAAACCACTCTACCGCTGGACGGAAAGTATGGCCGGCCGGCTGGGGTCACGCGTCATCAATGTGTGCGAGTTCGAGCGCACGCTCGCCCAGCAATTCCGTGTCTGCCCGGTTAAAAAGCTGGAAGTGGTCCACAACGGCATTGCTGAGATCGGCTTGGCCCGCGAGCGGCCGGTGGATGCCCATCCCCCGTTGATCGTGATGGTGGCGCGCTTCGCTGCCCAAAAAGATCACGCCACACTGCTCAGGGCCCTCTCTGGTTTGCTCTGCATGGAATGGCGTTTGCAGCTGGTGGGGGAGGGTAAACTGCAGCCGCAGATAGCTTCGCTCATAACCACGCTCGGCCTGGGTGGGCGCGTTCAGATATTGCCGCTGGACACCAACGTGGACCATCTGCTCATGACCGCGCAAATCTTCGTACTATCGACCAACTTCGAGGCACTGCCCATCAGCATCCTTGAGGCCATGCGCGCAGGTTTGCCGGTAGTGGCCAGCGACGTGGGGGGCATCTCCGAGTCTGTGCGTCACGAAGAAACCGGCTTGCTGGCGCGCCGGGGAGACGTCCCCAGCCTGCGCGATGCTCTCGGACGGCTGATCGCCGACCCCGGGTTGCGTCTCGCGCTGGGATGCGCGGGGCAACGCCTATGGCGCGCGCAGTTTACTGCCAGCACCATGGCCGCACGCACCGTCGAGGTCTACCAGCGCGCGTTAGCTGTCAGTTAGGTTTACTCCGGATTCAGGCGCGCCTGGTCTTTTCGCTTTGCCCGGTGAAAGGGCAGGGCTGATGAGGGTGTGTGAGAACTCGGATTATCCAGCCCCGAAAGGGGCGACCTGGGTGGTGAGGGATGAATAGTCCCGCAGGGGACGGCTGAAACAGGTGGGAATGGATTCAGCCGTCCCTCCGGGACTAAAAATCTCCTACAAAACACAACCCAGGACTGCGTCCTGGGCTACTTTCAGGTCGCCCCTGCCCCGGATTTCCTGTGGAATTCGGGGGCTTTGGCAAACTTCATGCGCCTTTCCTTACTGAAAGGCGCACACGCGGCCTCGTCCAGCGCTGCGTGGCAGGAAATCCGGGTCCGGGGCTGGATTTGCAAAGCCGAGTTCTGACGCAGGGGCTGAAGCCCAATTCTCTTTCACTCCTTTTGTGGCCCGACTTAGAGTCGTGCCCTGATACAAAGGCAAAACACAGCGTCCAAAGGAGCTGGTTCAGTCGCTTTTTCTCTGCGGAAGGTGCGCATTAAGCGCACTATGCGCACTAAGTCCCCCATCCCGGCGCACAGGGAGGGTGGACTAACGCTTGCGGGGATTGCCCCGGACCTTAACAGCTATGCAGATCTGGGCTTTTAGAGTCTGCGTGAGAAGTCGCTTTCAGGGTAGGCGCAGGGGCTGAAGCCCAATTCTCTTTCACTCCTTTATGGCCCGACTTAGAGTCGTGCCCTGATACAAAGGCAAAACACAGCGTCCAAAGGAGCTGGTTCAGTCGCTTTTTCTCTGCGGAAGGTGCGCATTAAGCGCACTATGCGCACTAAGTCCCCCATCCCGGCGCACAGGGAGGGTGGACTAACGCTTGCGGGGATTGCCCCGGACCTTAACAGCTCTATGGATGTGAATTGGGCATGGCGAGTTTCGGCGCCCAAAAGTAAATGTCGGTTAGTTAACTTCCTGGACCTTGATGACGAAGTATTGGAAGGTGTCTCCCTTAGCCAGCGTCAACTGGTGCGGGATATCGGCCGGTATGTGAACGATGTCGCCCTTCTTCAGCTTGGTCTCCTTGCCATCCTGGATCGAGTCGCCCCGCACCTCCCCCGGCGCCGTCGTCTTGGCATTCACCATTTGGCCGCCCGAGACCAGCGTCGCGTTGCCGTCGATCACGAAATAAAAGTCGGCGAATTTCTCGTGCAACTCGGCTTTGCCGCTCTGGCTGCGGAAGGCAAGAATGGTGTAATCGGTGGAGTATTTCTTGATCGTCTCGGTGGCCAATCCAGAAGCGTCGGCCTTTTGCGCCAGCGCCTTCTCCATGGCCATCAAAGTGTCCGGCGAGTATGTGTCCGGCGTCTTCGCAGCGTCCTGCGCGATTGCCCGGGCAGTCACGATGCCGATGGTCAACAGGAACGCCGCTGCAATCCTACGATTCGTTTTCATGAGCTCATTACCTTCCTTGCATCTTTCGTGAAAAGCAGTCTACGCCTTCGCCGCTGCGCGTGTGCGAGCAACCACGTCAAGATATGCGCGCGCGGCGTTCGTGATGAGCTCAGGTTTGCCTTCCGCCAGCGCTGCTGCGTTCACCAGGTCTCCGCCCACACCCAGGGCCGAGGCGCCGGCTTCAAGAAAACTGGCGGCAGTCTGCAGATTCACGCCGCCGGTCGGCACCAGCCGCAAAAAAGGAAACGGAGCCTTGAGCGCCTTCAAATAGCTTGCCCCTCCCATGGCTGAGCAGGGAAAGACCTTCACGAAATCCGCTCCGGCGCGCCACGCCGTGATGACCTCAGAAGGCGTCAGCGCTCCGGGCAGCGAGACCTTGCCCCGTCCCTTGGTTTCGGCAACCACGTCCGGGTGGAAGCTGGGACTCACCACAAACTCCGCGCCCGCGTCGATGGTGGCGGCGCACTCCGCCGCGTCGATAACCGTTCCCGAACCCAGCAGCAGCTTGCTGCCGTAGCTGCGTTTCAGCTCCCGCAGTACGTCGATGGCCCCGGGCACGGTCATGGTGACTTCCATCACTGTTATGCCGCCGGCAACCAGCGCCTCTACCAGCCCAATGGCTTCCTTGAAGGAGCGGGCCCGTAGCACCGGAATGATTCCTGCTGCTTCCAATTGTTGTTGCACTTCGATCGACATTCTTTTTCCCTCGAGTGTTTAACGTGCGATACGCGCCGAGCCGCCCTGCATCACGCGCTCCACTTCCGCGCGTGTAGCCATGCTGGTATCTCCAGGCGTGGTCATGGCGAGGGCTCCATGAGCCACCCCGCAAGCGACTGCCCACGCGGCGGGTTTTCCGCTGAGCATCCCGTAGACCAGGCCGGAGGCGAACGAGTCTCCACCACCCACCCGATCCATGATGTCGATTTCCCGTTGCGGCACATACAAGATCTCACCCTTGTAGATGGCCATGGCGCCCCATGCATTGCGGGAGGCGGTTTGCGCCGTACGCAAGGTAGTCGCTACCAGCTTGAGGTTGCTGTACGAAGCGGCGACCTCGCGCAGCATGGTCTCGTAGCTGGCTACCGGCAGCTCATCGAAATCTTCTTTCACTCCTTCGAGCTTGATCCCCAGCATGGCGGAGAAGTCTTCTTCGTTGCCGAAGAGCACGTCCAGCTTCTTCACCAGCTCGCGATTCACTTCTTGCGCCTTTGCTTTGCCGCCGATGGATTTCCAAAGAGAATCGCGATAGTTCAGATCGAACGAAGTAATCGTGCCATACTTGCGGGCGGTGTCGAGGGCCTCGACGGCGACCCCAGGAGTGGAGGGCGAAAGCGCCGCGAATATCCCGCCCGTATGCAGCCAGCGGGCGCCGTTGGCCGGGCCCAGAATCGCTTCCCAATCAAAGTCTCCGACCTTTACCTGGGAGATAGCGGTGTTGCCCCGGTCGGAGCAGCCGACAGCCGCGCGCACACCAAAGCCGCGCTCGGTAAAGTTGAGGCCATTGCGCACCGTGCGGCCGATGCCATCGTATGGAACCCAGCGAATCAGCGAGGTGTCGACACCGCCCTGCAGGATAAAATCCTCCACCAGCCTGCCGATGGGATTGTCTGCAAATGCGGTGGCAATCGTGGTGCGCATGCCGAAGCAGCGGCGCAGCCCCCGCGCCACGTTATATTCTCCGCCGCCCTCCCAGGCCGTGAACTGCCGCGCGGTGTGAATCCTGCCTTCGCCCGGGTCGAGACGCAGCATGACCTCTCCCAAACTCACGCAGTCCCAGCGTGCTGCCTCCGCGCTTTTGATCGATAACTCTTCCATGGCCGCCTTTCTACCTCTATCTTCGTGAATATCCCAGATCCTGTTGAATGCCTTTGACGCACGTCATCAGCTTGCCGGCGATCGCCGGAATTCTTTGCATGCTCACGCGGAACGAAGGGCCTGAGATGCTTACCGCGGCGATCGCCTGCCCTTGGCCGTCGAGAATGGCCACTCCCGCGCAGCGCACGCCTTCTTCCCGTTCTTCATCGTCCACGGCGTAGCCGCGGCGGCCGGTGCGATCGAGTTCCTTCAGCAGCGCCTCCCGGCTGGTCATGGTGCGCGGCGTGAATCGTTCCAGGCGAAGAGCCGGCAACAACTCTTCCACCTGAGCTCGCGGCATGGTTGCCAAGATCGCCTTGCCTACGGCTGTGCAATGGACCGGGCTGCTGGCTCCGACTCGCGAGATCATCCGGATGCTGCGCTCCGGCTCCTGCTTGTCGATGTACACCATGTGCGTCTTCTCCAGGATGCACAAGTGGGCCGTCTCCTCTACTTCGTCGACCAGCCTCTTCAGATGAACCTGCGCCCGCTCGCGTAAATCATATTGCTCGATGGCACGGCTGCCAAAGTCGCACAGGCGCAACCCCAAACGAAACTTGCCTGTCTGGTTACGCTCCACCATCCGATGCCGTTCCAGCACCATGAGGAAGCGGTGGGTTGTGCTCTTGTGCAACCCGAGGGCGACCGCTATCTCGGCCAGGCCCAGCGAGGTGGCGCTAGCGGCGAGAAGATCGAGCACCGCAAAGGCGCGGTCGAGTGCCTGCAGTTTGTAAACGCCCGCCTGTACCGCATTATGAGATGCCATGCCGTTTGATGAAAAACCGATCAGCGGGCATTTTTTCGTTCCTGCAGGGGTTTGTCAAGTTCAGCGGACTTTGATCAGTCCTTCATCGGCAAGTTGTGAGAGCATCTGCAGCACGTCGCGTTCGATCACCCCGGGAGGGGCCTCGTAGCGCGCGCTGAATTCTTCGACCAGGTCTGCCACGCTGACTGGAGACGCCAGCTTGCTCCAGATCTCGCTGCCGATGCCGCCTAATCCGTAACAGCGACTGCGCTCCAGGCTCATGAGCACCGTTTCCCCGGCCACATCCGCGGCCACCGGGTTGGGCGTATGACATACGACCGATGTGAGAGTCAGGTCCATCTTTTAGCAATATATCGCTTCCAGTAGAAAAAACTGCAGATCGACGGGATGACACAGAGCGGCCATGTTGGGGTCCGCAAACAACCCCACTCAAACCAAAAGAAGGCTTGAATGGGCCACCCAAGCTGTTCTTGGTCTTGTGCTGTCTTTATCAGCAATAAAGCCTGGTGCCGGAAGCGAAGCCGAGGGATCCGCAGTACCAGTCGGATTCGTTGCTAAGCTCTCTCCAGATAACTCCGCCCTGCCTCTGCTATCGTTTGAGGCATGCCGGTCGCCAACGGGCAGAGGGCTCAAGCAACACCATCCAGACGCCCCCTTCTGCAATTTGTTTCCAGCCTGATGCAAATTGCCCGCTGGCAACTGTTCGCTGCCGTGGTCATCATGACCCTCACCTCCCTGACAGAGGGGCTGGGCGTTGCCCTGCTCTTCCCCATCCTGCAGGTAGCCGGTTTCGACCTGACCAACCAGGGGCATGTGGGGCACTACACGGGCGAGGTACGCGCCTTGCTGGTGCACAGCGGACTCAGACCCTCGTTATGGCTGGCGGTCCTGCTGCTCATATTCATGTTGCTGATGGCGCTGCGGTCGCTCTTCAGCCGGGTGCAGTCTGTGCTCACCTTCCGCACCGCGCTCACCTATGAGCTGGCCCTCAGCAGACGGCTTTATCGGGCCATCATCCAGGCTGACTGGCTCTTCCTTGTGCGTCGCCGCTCTTCCGACTTTACCCACGCACTTACCGCAGAGTTGGCCCGGGTGACCACCTGCACGTATCTGCTGATCGGCACGCTGGCCAACACCATCCTCGCCCTGGTCTACATCGCCCTCGCGCTGAAGCTGTCCGCGCGCATGACATGGCTGGTGCTGGCCACCGGTGCAGTTCTGCTCTTGCTCTCGCGCCGCTGGATGCGCGCGGTCCGGCAGAGCGGAACCGCGGTCTCGGAAAGCGTGAGCGAGGTATACGCGGCGGCGACGGAACACCTGCAGAACCTAAAGGCGATGAAGTTTTACGACGCCCAGACGAGCGACTTCGCCATGTTCTCCTCGCTTCAGTCCACCGCCCTGGAGCAGGGTCTGGCCAGCACGAGGAGCCAGGCAGCGGCCGCCTTCTGGTTCGAAGCCGGCTCGCTGATCGTGCTGGGCGGGATCGTCTTCGCTTCGCTGCAAGTGCTCCGGGTGGCGCCTGCCTCCATTCTTTTGCTGCTGGCGGTGTTCACCCGTCTCATCCCCCGGCTGGCTGCAGGGCAAAACCAGCTCCAGGCTTTGTTCAGCGAGATTCCCGCATTTGAAAACCTGATGGCTATCTACCGCGAATGCCTGGCAAGCGCCGAGGTTCCCGCCATGGCCGGCTCCGGACCCTCGCTGGCCCACGAAATCCAACTGCGGCACATTTCGTTCCGCTATGAAGCACAGAGGCCCCTGGTGCTGGACGATCTGTCGCTCACCATTGCTGCCGGAAAAGTAACCGCGATCGCCGGTGCATCGGGCGCGGGGAAAAGCACCATCGCCGACCTGGTCACGGGCTTACTTGTGCCGATGACGGGAGAGGTTTTGATCGATGGGGTGGATCTGACGGCGCAAGCGGCGCGCGCCTGGCGACGGCACGTCGGTTACGTGCCCCAGGACACCGTGCTTTTTCATGACACGGTGCGGGCCAACCTGCGATGGGCAAACCCCGCCGCCTCTGAAGAGGAAATGAAAGAGGGGCTGACCCTGGCTGCCGCCGAGTTCGTTTTCGACTTGCCACAAGGGCTGGATACAACGGTAGGAGATCGCGGAATGCTCCTCTCCCATGGCCAGCGGCAGCGCATTGCGCTGGCTCGCGCCCTGCTGCGCAAGCCTGGGCTGCTCATTCTTGACGAGGCTACCAGCAGTCTTGACTTTGAAAACGAGAGAAGGATCCTGGACGCAATCGAACGGCTGCAAGGGCGCACGACGGTGCTGTTGATCGCCCACCGGGTCTCGGCGATTCAACGGGCGCAGATGATCTTCGTCATAGAAGACGGCCGCGTTGCGGAATCCGGCGATTGGCAAAGCCTCAGCCGCCGCCCTTCGCATCGCGTCGCCTCACTTTTCCGGCTGCAGGATGCGATGGCTTGAGCTACATGGGATCCCACCAGGTCCCGACCCCCGAAATAAGCTTGTCGGCTTCCGCCGGCCCCCAGGAGCCGGGTTTGTAGGGGTACACGTTCGGCTTATCCAGGATCGGGTCCACGATGCGCCACGCCTCCTCGACGTAATCCTCGCGCGCAAACCAGGTCTGGTTTCCAGCCATGGCGTCGCCTAACAGCTCCTCGTACGGCAGCATGTTGTCTTCACCGCATTCCTGGTTGGCAATCAATTCGATGGGGCATCCCCGCAACTGGTCGCCCGCGGTTTTGATGGAAGCTCCAATCCCGATCACCGGGTCGCCGCTGATGCGGAAGCGCACGTGGTTCGGCGGCGGGGGCTCCATCGCGAAGACCGGACACGGCGGGCGCAAAATGGCCACGACCTCGGTTTCCGTCTTGGCCAGAGACTTGCCCCCGCGGATGAAAAATGGGACCCCTTTCCAGCGCCAGGAATTAACAGCTAGCCGCAGGGCCACAAAAGTCTCGGTCTTTGAATCCTTCTTGACTCCCGGCGTGTCGAGGTAGCCGTCGTATTGACCGCGTACGATGTTCTCCTCCGTCAGTGGAGGGATGCTCTTGAGCACCTTCACCCGCTCGTCGCGCAAGGTCTCGACGCTCATGTTCGGCGGAGGCTCCATGGCGATGTTGCTGAGCACCTGCAGCAAATGGTTTTGCACTACGTCGCGCACAGTTCCCACCGCATCGTAGAAGCTGCCCCGATCCAGCACATCGAACTCCTCCGCCATGGTGATCTGCATGCTTTCTACATAGTGGTTGTTCCAGATCGGCTCCAGGAAGGTGTTGGCGAAACGAAAGAAGATCACGTTCTGCACCGTGTTCTTGCCCAGGTAGTGATCGATGCGATAGACGTTCTCTTCGTCAAATACCTCGTGTACGACTTTGTTGAGCGCCAGGGCGGACGCCAGGTCGTTGCCAAAGGGCTTTTCAATCACCACGCGCGCGCCCTGCGATGAGCCTGAGGCCTTCAGTTGGGTAAGAACTTCGCCAAACAAGAACGGGGGGATGGCGAGATAGTGCAGGGGATGCTTGGCGGAGCCTAGTTCTTTGCGGACGGCAGCAAAGGTCGCGGGATCCTTGTAGTCCCCGTCGACGTAGCGCAGTTTCCCCAGCAGGATGGGAAAGCCCACGGGATCAAGTCCGCCATGCTTTTCGACACTATCCTGGGCTCGTTGCTTGAGCTGATCAAGGTTCCAACCCGCCTTGGCAACGCCAATCACGGGGCCAGTCAGCTTGCCTCGCTTTGCCATTTTTTGCAGGGAGGGGAAGATCTGTTTGTATGCGAGATCGCCGGTAGCGCCAAAAAAAACTACCGCATCGGAATACGGGAGATCTGAGCTTGCTTCGACCATGTCTTTAATGTAACGCCTTCTCCTGACCGAAAGCACGTCGTCTCAAGCGAGCGTCTTTCAGCTGGATGATTGATGCGGAAAGGCGGAGGAAAGTTCTCTTGGGAAAGAATTATTCGCGGACATTAAAGGATGGTTACTGCGGAAACGGTCTGAAGGCCCAGAGTGAGCATCGGGATTGGGGTCCCTCTGCATCCTCGCCGCAGCGACCATAACCCCCAGGTCTCAAAAATCGAGACCTGGGCCACCCACTTATGGTTTTAGATGTACGGAGGTGGTTCTCACGCAGACTCTTAAAGCCGTGCTCCCACCGGGGCGAGGGGTCAAATGACCTTGAGCAGCAGCAGAACGATAACGATCAAAAGGATCAGGCTAACGCCGCCGCCACCGTAGTAACCAATTCCAGGTCCCAGACTATAGCCACCGAATCCAAAGACGAGAAGCAAGATAATAAGAATGATCAGCATACTTTCTCCTTCGCGGAGGTACTCCGCGTCAACCAACAACAGTTATGAAGATTCATTTTTCGCTCGTTTGGATGTCTCGGAAGCTTAAGGAAATGCGCGGGTTTGCAAAAAACAGCGTTTCCTTGCGGAGCGATACTAAAATACCTGCTGATACAGTCAGCAAGGCAAAGGCGGCTCCATTGAAACTCACAGTAAGTGCTGTACTCACCCTGGTAACTGCGGTTCTTCCCGCAGCGGCCCAGCCCGCGGCCTCGGGGTGCGGTTCCTTCCTGCAGGCAAGCTATCCCAAGGCTTCGATCTCCAACGGAAAAGTGGACGCGGTACTCTACCTGCCCGACGCGAAAAACGGTTACTATCGCGCCTCGCGATTCGACTGGTCGGGCGTGATCCCGTGCTTAGCCTACAAAGGCCACACTTACTTTGGTATCTGGTTTTCGCACTACGATCCGATGGTGGCCGATGCGATTGCCGGCCCGGTCGAAGAGTTTCGCTCGGATGACGGTGCTCTGGACTATGGCCAGGCCAAACCCGGGGAGTTGTTCGTCAAGCTCGGGGTCGGCGTGCTGCGCAAGGCTGACGACTCCCCTTACAAGTTCATGTACACCTATCCGCTGGTGGACGGTGGAAAGTGGACGGTTCACGCCGGCCGCCGCGCGGTATCTTTCCGGCAACGCCTACAGTCGCCGATCGGCATCGCCTACGACTATGAGAAGACCGTCACGCTCGACCCCCACGAGCCCATCCTTACTCTCCATCACAGCCTGAAAAACACTGGTACGAAAACCATCGACACGCAGGTATACGACCACGACTTCTTCATGCTGGATGGCGTTCCCAGCGGACCGGGAATGGTGATCCGCTTTCCCTTCGTGCCCAAGGCGGAAAAGTCGCTGGAGCCGCTGGCGGGGATCGACGGCAAGCAGATCGTCTATCATGACGAGCTGCAGGAGGGACAGTACGTGGAAAGCTATCTCACTGGCTATTCCGACAAGCCTTCGGATTACGACATCGTGGTCGAGAATACAAAGACGGGCGTAGGCGTGGAGCAAACCGGCGACACCCCCATGTCGCGCTTCAATTTTTGGTCCCCGCGCACCACGATCTGCCCCGAAGCCTACCATCACCTGGTGATCGCGCCCGGGCAAACGGCTCATTGGGATATCCACTATCGCTTCTTTGCCAAGGGGACGCAGTGAAGACCGGCCTCCCTGGACAAGGCAAGATAGCAATCGTTACCGGAGCGGGCAGTGGCATTGGGCGCGCGACCGCGCTGACGCTGCAGTCTGCCGGATATTCGGTCACGCTGGCCGGCCGTCGCATGGCCGAGCTGGAACAAACAACGGCCATGGGCAATCCCCAGGGCGGACCGATGCATCCCGTCTCGACCGACGTTCGCCAACCCGATTCGGTTCGGGCCTTGTTTGCCGGCACCCGCGACAGGTTCGGCCGGCTGGACGTTCTGTTTAACAACGCCGGTGTGAATGCCACCGGAATTCCCTTCGAAGATCTGAGTTACAGCCAATGGTCTGAGGTGGTGAGCGTGAACCTGACCGGGGCCTTCCTGTGTGCGCAGGAAGCCTTCCGCTTGATGAAGACACAGCAACCGCAAGGCGGCCGCATTATCAACAACGGCTCGGTCTCCGCACACGCGCCGCGGCCCCTCTCCGCGCCCTATACCGCCACGAAACACGCCATCACCGGGCTCACCAGGTCCATCTCCCTCGATGGCCGCGAGCACAACATTGCCTGCGGCCAGATTGATATCGGCAACGCAGGCCTGGAAATGACCGGGAAACCGGCCGCGGAAGCTCTGCAGGCGAACGGCGAGACGATCGTAGAGCCAAGGATCGATGCCCAGCATATTGCGGATGCGGTTCTCTACATGGCCAACCTTCCGCTGGACGCGAATGTCCTCTTCATGACGGTGATGGCGACGAAGATGCCATTCGTCGGGCGCGGATAGGGCAGCTTCGGGGTCTTTTTCGCTTATATTTGGTTGCAGACCTAACCTTGAGAGGATACCGATGCCGCCTCGCACATTCAGGCTTGCGCTGTTCCCTCTTCTTGTCATGTCTCTTGTGCCGTGGGCTCACCCTCAGACTGCCGGCCCGCTGGTGGTTTCCAGCAACCCTCACTATTTCCAGGATGTGAACGGCCATGCCCTGGCGCTGGGCGGATCGCAGACATGGAACACGCTGCAGGATTGGGGCACGGATGGATCGCCCCAAGCTCTGGACTTCAACGCCTTCATCAAATTCCTCAGCGCGCACGGACAGAACTTTACCTTGTTGTGGCGGGTGGAGATGCCGAAGTTCTGCTTGCTGCCCTCCACGGCATCGTCTCCTCCGGATTTTGCGGTGAGCCCGCAACCATGGCAGAGGACCGGTCCCGGCAAAGCAACCGACGGTGGATTGAAGTTCGATCTCACCAAGTTCGACCAGGGATATTTCGACCGCCTGCGCTCGAGAACGCAGGCGCTGAACGAGGCCGGCATCTACGCCGGGATTTATTTCTTTACCGGCGAGTTCATCAATATTTTCCGCTGCGCCAGCGACGGCTACCCATTTACCGGGGCCAATAACATCAACGGCATCGACGACGGTTACACAAGCGGTCCCAAGGGCATGGCTTCCATGACCATGACGGCGCCCAACGCCATCACCCGATTTCAGGATGCCTATGTCGAGAAAGTGATCGACACTTTGAACGATCTGCCCAATGTGCTGTGGGCCATATCCGAGGAAGCTCCGAGCGATACCGAGTGGTGGAACAAGTACCAGATCGCTCACATTCGGGAGTACGAAGCAAAAAAGCCTCATCAACATCCGATCGGGTGGGCCGCACTCATACCATCCATACCGGCGACGGATTCGATCCTCTACAACTCGAACGCAGACTGGGTTGCACCCGGCAGCATGATTTCGCCCACCAGCTCCTGCGGAAGCGGGACGCCGGCGTGCAAAGTAAACATCAATGACAGCGACCATTCCTACTACGGAGCAGCGTGGAAGGAGACTCCACAACAGAATCGCAACTACGTCTGGAAGAACTTCGCCAACGGCAGCCAGGTACTGTTCATGGACCCGTACCTGCTGTACTACCCGCGCGAGAACAGGAACCTGTGTCTCGGGTCCACCAAAGGAGTCTGCGCCGGCGCGGATTCGCGCTGGGACAACCTCAGGGACAATCTTGGCTACACCCTGCGCTATGCGCGCAAGTTGGACCTGGCAAAGGTAACACCGCAGCCTGGGCTCAGCTCGACCGGCTATGTTCTGGCCCAAACCCCATCTGCCGGCGCGGAGTACCTGGTTTATGCTCCTTCCGGCGGATCGTTTACCGTCGACCTGTCGGCGATGCCGAAATCAAGGACGCTGGCAGTGGAGTGGTTTAACCCGGCGACCGGCGCGGCGAAGGTCGAGCGTTCCATTCGTTCCGGCTCCTCCGCACAGAAGTTCACTCCGCCATTCAGCGGCGACGCGGTGCTCTACCTGGTGGACACCGCGGGACATGCAACCTAGCAACGGCGTCCAATCGCCAGAAAGCAGTCACTTGTTAAGATCCGAGATACCCACCCCGGCGCTCCTGGTCGACCTGGATGCCATGGAAGCCAACGTGAGCAAGATGGCCGCTTTTCTTGCCACAACGTCTGCCAAGTTGCGCCCTCACTATAAGAACTACAAATGCGTGGCGCTTGCCCGGCGGCAGTTGGCTCAGGGGGCTATCGGCATCACCTGCGCCACCCTGGGCGAAGCGGAAGCACTGGCCAGGAATGGTATTCAGGGGATCCTGCTGGCCAATGAGGTCGCGGGCCCAGTTCAGATCGAACGCTTTGTCCAACTCGCCCGGGTGACCGACATCATGGTCGGGGTCGACAACGAGCGGACGATCTCGGCGCTGGCCGCGGCTGCGGATCATGCGAATGTACAGCTGAACGTTGTGGTCGATGTAGACACCGGGTTGGGCCGGTGTGGGGTGCCGCCCGGCGAACCTGCGCTCGCGATCGCCAAAGCCGCGGTTGCGCGGGGTCTGCGCCTCCGCGGCCTGATCGGGTATGAAGGGCATTGTGTGCGCCTGCCCCCAGGGCCAGCAAAAGTCCAGGCGGTGCAGCAGGCCATGGGTGGGCTGGTGAGTACCGCCGAACTGATCCGCTCGCATGGCCTGCCGGTGGAGATTGTGAGCGCCGGCGGAACCGGCACCTATTCCATTTCAGGCAAAATTCCCGGGATCACCGAGATCCAGGGAGGTTCGTACATGCTCATGGACACCGATTACCAGACCGTATGTCCGGATTTCGATCTGGCGCTCAGCGTCCTGGGCACGGTGATCAGCAGGACCGGCAACGAGCGTCTGATCCTTGACGTCGGCCTCAAGGAGATCAGCGGCGAGCGAGGACTCCCTGTCCTGAAGAACACCGAGGGCGCGCGTTTGCGCAGGCTGAACGCCGAGCATGCCATCGTCGATATTGTGGACCCCAATCTACCGGTGCAGGTGGGAGACCTGTTGGAGATCTGGGCACACTACAGCGATGCAACGGTCAACCTGCATCGCAAGATGTACGGCCTGCGAGATGGACGCGTGGAAGAGATATTTCACTTCGAGAGTTGAGAGCATGCGATGAGCGTTTTGCCCGACTTCCTGGAAGACGCCATTGATCTTCACGTGCACAGCGCACCCGACGTGGACCAGCGGCGCTTTAACGACCTGGAGCTGGCCCGCGAAGCGCAGCGCGCCGGTATGGGCGCGATCCTCATCAAGTCGCACCAGAACTCTACGGTGGAACGCGCCTGGCTGGTGTCCAAGGTAGTCACCGGCATCCGGGTCTTCGGCGGATTGGTTCTGAACGAGACGGTTGGCGGGCTAAACGTGGCCGCGGTAAAGCTTGCCCTGGCCATGGGCGCGAAGGAGATCTGGATGCCCACCCGGTCTGCTCGCAACCACCGCTCCTATCACGGGGAGGACGGAGGTATTTTCGTTCTGGACGCGAGCGGTCGCCTGGTGCCGGAGGCACAGGCGATTGTGGAAGCGGTCGCGCAGACGGATTGCATTCTCAGCACGGGACACTTGAGTCCTCGAGAAGCGCTTGTCCTGATCCACGAGGCGCGGCGATGCGGGGTGCGTAAAGTGCTGGTGACCCACCCCGAATGGGCGCCGACGTTCTACAGCTTCAAGCAGCAAAAGGAACTGGCGGAGCTGGGCAACGTGTGGTTCGAACGATGCTTTGTTTCGACCACCCATCTTTGCGGGAATGTGCCCTTCCAGACGATCGAGCAGGCAATTATCGAGGCGGGTGTAGAAACGACTGTGCTCTCGACCGATCTGGGCCAGCCGCAAACGCCGCCGCCGGCAGAGGGCTTCCGGCTGTACGCCGAGCGCCTGCGCAGCTCGGGTTTCTCGGTAGATCAGATTCGCCAGATGATGTGCACCAACCCGGCTCACCTGCTGTCCGCCAAGGAGTGACGTTGAAGAAATTCAAGGGCGGCCTGATCGGATGCGGGTTCTTCTCCCAGCATCACCTGGCGGCGTGGCGCCGCATACCCAATGTCGAGATCGTAGCCGCCAGCGATCTTTCGCTGGAACGAGCCCAGGCTGCAGCGGGCCGGGCTTACGTTTCGGCGGAAGCGATGTTGCAGGCCGAGGATCTGGACTTTGTCGACATCGTCACGCGTTCAATCACACATCTAGAGCTTGTCTCCATGGCGGCGGAGAAAGGGCTGGCGGTGATCTGCCAGAAGCCCATGGCACCCGATTGGGAAACGGCGTGCCGCATCGTCGAGATCTCGGAGAGCCATCGGGTCCGGCTGATGATCCACGACAACTGGCGGTGGCAGTCCTGGTATCGCGCCGCCGCCGCGATGATCGCCCGGGGTGATATTGGAATGCCGCTGGGCTATGGGTTCCGCTGCCGGGTGAGCGATGGTATGGGCGAGGAGCCTTACCCGAGACAGGCGTATTTCCGTCACCTACAGCGCTTCATGATCGACGAGGTGCTGGTGCACCACATCGACACCGCACGCTTCCTCTTTGGAGACATTGCTTCGATCTACGCCGAAGGCGCGAGGAGAAATCTACACATCCTTGGCGAGGACCACGTGATTCTGACTCTACGGCACGTCAACAGCACGCTGGGTTGGATTGATGGAAATAGCTTTGAGAATTCCCGCATGGGCGGTCCAACGCTCGACGAGTCGACGTTCGAGGGAGAGACGGGATCGATCCGGATCAACAGCGTGGGCGAAATCTGGTCAGGCGACGAGAGGATCTGGAGAGATCCAGGGCATGGATATCGAGGAGATAGCGTCTATGCGACGCAGGCCCACTTCATCGACTGCCTGGAGACCGGCCGGCCATTTGAAACCGGCGCCCGCGATTATCTGGAGAAGACCTTTGCCGTGGTGGAAGCGGCCTACCGCAGCATGGCTTCGCATCGCGCGGTCGAGACGTCAAAGGCCTGATGCCGCGAGCCAAAAATCTTCACTGGTGGATTGCCGGACTTCTGGCTTGCGCCTCGGCCCTCAGCTATCTCGACCGGCAGAGTTTTCCCGTTGCCATCGTCGAGATCCAGAGGCAGATCGCAGTTTCTGATCGGCAGTACTCGGTGCTGCAGATGCTGTTTCTGGTTGCCTATTCTGCGATGTATGCGGGCGGAGGCAGGCTGGCGGATTGGCTGGGGACGCGCAAGGCGTATGCGATCCTCATTTTGTTTTGGTCAGTTGCGACCGGCTTGCACGGGCTGGCCAGCACGGTTTTTGGCTTCGGGGTGGCGCGGTTTTTGCTTGGTGTTGGGGAAGGCGGCGGATTCCCGTGTTCGTCAAAGGCCATCTCGGAATGGTTCCCGCCGGAAGGGAGAGCGCTCGCCTTTGGCATTGTGAATACCGGTTCGAGCCTGGGAGCGGTGATCGCGCCGCCTCTCATTGCGGTAATTGTGCAGACGCTCGACTGGCGATGGATTTTCTTTTTGACCGGTGCGGCGGGGCTGTTGTGGGGCCTGGTGTGGTGGATCTTCTACCGTTCCCCGGCAGAGCAGACTAGCGTCGCGGCGAAGGTCCGCATCGCATGGATCGATCTCTTTCAATACCGGCAGGTTTGGGCGCTGATCTCGGCCAAATTCCTTACCGACGCGGTGTGGTTCTTCTTCATGTTCTGGCTGCCCAAGTATCTGGGGGACGTGCGTCACCTGAACATCCGGCAGATCGGATATTATGCCTGGATTCCTTATGCCCTGGCGGGCGCCGGCAGCTTTATCGGCGGGTGGCTGAGCAACACATTGATCAAGCGTCATCTGACGGTGAACCAGTCGCGCAAGATATGCCTGGGCCTGAGCGCCGCGATCATGCCGTTGTCGCTGCTGATCGCGAAAGCTCCCCTGGGCGTGGCCCTCGGCGTCTTTAGTGTGGCTTTGTTCGGACACCAGTTCTGGTCGACGATCCTACAGACCCTCGCGGTCGATCTCTTCCCTTCTGCCGTGGTTGGTTCGGTCGCCGGCCTGATGGGCGCGGTGGGTTCGTTGGGAGCGGTGCTCTTCGACCTGACCGTCGGCTCGGTGCTTACCTATACCCACAGCTATTCGCTGTTGCTGATTGGTGCGGGGCTGCTCCATCCACTCGCATTCGTGCTTATCTTGCTGTGGATTCCCAGGATTGAGCCTGTTGGCTTAGGGTTAGAAACCGCAGCGGCTTGATGGTCGAGTAGGCCAGCGATAGCTCGCCGCAGCGAGCATTATCCCCGGCATAAACATCATCGAGGGAAAGATGTCTAGCCCCGTGAGGGACGGCTGAATCCATTTCCGCGTGTTTCAGCCGTCCCTGCGGGACTATTCATCTTTCATCTCCCAACCCAGGACTCCGTCCTTCGGACTGCGTTCTGGGCTACTTTCAGGTCGCCCCTGACGGGGCTGGATAATCCACGTTCTCACACACTCTCGTTAGCCACTGAGGTATGCTTCCGACCCGATCTCAACTTTTCCGCAGCCTGTTTAGCCGTGCCGTAAATGACAGGAGTTCCCCGCCTCACTTCTCACAAGGCAGCTTCAGGCTGACGGTCAGGCCGCCTTGCGGGCGGTTGCGTGCCCGCACCTCTCCGTGGTGCAGGCGCACCGCGCGATCCGCGATCGCCAATCCCACTCCAAACCCTCCGGTGTCAACCTGTCGCGCATCGTCGACCCGGTAGAACGGGCGAAAAACATTCTCCAGCTCTTTCTCTGGAATGCCCGGCCCGCAATCGCTCACATCGAGCGTGACCATGTGCCCTCCAGCCCTTTCTTCACAGCTCATGGCCAACTCCACGACCGATTCCTGGCGAGTGTAGCGAATGGCATTGCGCACGATGTTCTCGATGGCCCGATAAATGAGCTCCGGGTTTCCCTGCACCATGCAGTCGCACTGACTCAATATCCGAATCTTGCAGGACCTCTGTTGGGCCTCGAACTCCGCATCCGGCAGCAGGTCTTGCACCAGTGCATTCAGAGGGAACCGGTCGGTGTGTGTGGATACGTCCGTCGACTCCATGGACGACAACCGAAGCAGCTGCCCAATCAACAAATTCAGTCGCCCGGCTTCTCGCTCGATGCGCAGCAGATGTCCCGTCATCGCCTGGGGAGCCTCTTCCCTCGCCAGCTCCAGGCCCACGCTCAGGCGAGCCAGCGGAGAACGCAACTCATGGGAGACATCGCGCAACAGCATCTTCTGCGCGCCCACCAGCTGCTCCAGCCGCTCCGCCATGTAATTGAAGTCGTGCACCAGCCCCTGGATTTCGTCACCGCCAAAGAGACGTTCTTCTCCGTCCGGCTCAGGCACGCGCGTGGCGAGCTCTCCGTTGGCCAGCTTGCGGGCGGCGATGCGGAGCTTGCCGATCGGCCGCACCAGCAGCAGAACCAGGATGAACGTGGTCAACCCGAAGACCACAATGCCCACGGGCAGCTGAGGAAAGGCGAAATGAAGCAGATCGCCCAGATGAAATGGGTGCGCGGTGCGCGGACGGCTCAGCAGGAAAAGGTAGCGTTGGCCGCCCGCGGATTGCATCGCTGTGCTCCACAGGTAATTGTCGCCATCCAGGTTGGCGTGCACCCCCGGCTTTGTATCAGCCGTTGTTAGCGCCGCAGCGGTCGCCGACGAGAGGGTAGCCCCACAAAGAAAATGGTTCGGCGTATCTGCCAGGTAGATAGTCTGCTGGATCGATTGCGCCATACTGTTGCAGCCCGCCGCATCCGCCTGCTTCGTAGGCGTTTACCGCGGCGCCCACGGTGCTGGGCAGTGTGGTGTCGAGAACTTCGATAATCTCGTTGGGGCGCACAAACCTGTGCTGCAGGATCAGCATGGTCGAGATGACAAAGGTGAGACTTTGCGCGATCCAGAAGCCGAGAAAGATCTTGGTAAACAGTCCGCGCATCGCCTATCGCTCTCCTGCCAGCTTGCGAGGGGCGGGCACAGCTAACTGATAGCCGACGCCGCGAATGGTCTTCACCCGATCCCCGAAATTGCCCGCTGTATCCAACTTGTGGCGCAAACGGCTCACGTGCATATCCAGGCTGCGATCAAAGGGATGAAACTTGCGCCCCAGAACCCCCTCAGCCAGTTGCTCTCGCGCCACCACCTCGCCGGCGGAACGCATCAGCGCCTGCAGCAACCCGAACTCCACATCCGTCAAGTCGAGGACCGCGCCGCCGCATCGCGCCACCCTGGCCGCCGTATCCAACTCCAGGCCCATGACCGTTAGAAAGTCTCCTGCCATTGCGGGCGTCTCAGCCCCTCCGCTTCTCCGCAGAATGGCTCGGATCCGGGCCAGCAGCTCACGCGGGTTGAATGGCTTCGGCAGGTAGTCATCGGCCCCGATCTCCAGGCCGACAATGCGGTCCACATCCTCGCCGCGCGCCGTAAGCAGCAGAACATTCATAGGCGAGGCTGCCGCGCGCAATCGCCGAAGCACTTCAAAACCATCCAGCCCAGGCAGCATTACGTCCAGCAGCATGATGGAATAGCCGCCCCCCAGCGCAATGCCCAGGCCCGTCTTGCCGTTGTGCTCCGCGGTCACCTGGTAACCGTGGCGCCCCAGGTAGTCGCTCAGCATGGAGCAAAGTTCCACATCGTCGTCGATAAGAAGAATGGGCTCCATGCTTTCCGCCATTTCCGAGACTACGCCGATCGAGTCGCCCGTGACCGCCGTAAATGTAACAAATTGTCACACCCTCGTGACAATCCTTTACCAAGAGTGACGCTTTGTGACTGCGTTGCCCGGCCAACGGGTGTCTCCTGAAAAGGTGATGAATATCCAACCGCCTCAATCCCCGAGCCATCGTATGCGAATCGTTCTGCTTTTACTCTGCATAGCTCTCTTCGCAGCCGTACCAGTCTTTGCCTTGCCGGCCAACGCCTCGCTCCACGGAGTGGTGACAGATCCTTCCGGAGCCCGCGTCACCAAGGCGACCATCACCCTCCAGGCAGCAGGACGGAACCACGACGGCGGTGCAGAGCGGCGCGGATGGCTCCTACGTCTTTCCCCAGCTCGCGCCAGGTATCTACACCATCACCGTCACGGCACCTGGACTTGCCCTTCGCCCAGGCCCAGAGTGTTTCGCTGGACCCAGGGCGCGCTGTGCTGCAGAACCTTGCCCTCATCATCGCCGTAGATCAGCAACAAGTCACAGTGACGGATCAGGGTGCGGGCCTCGATACCAGCCCTGATAACAACGCGGGCGCGATCGTGATCAAGGGCAAAGACCTGGACGCGCTCTCGGACGATCCCGATCAACTGCAGGATGAGCTGAACGCGCTCGCCGGGCCGGCGGCCGGCCCCAACGGAGGCCAGATCTACATCGACGGATTTACCGGCGGGCAGCTCCCGCCCAAGTCCTCCATCCGCGAAATACGAATCAACCAGAACCCATTCTCCGCGGAATTCGACAAGCTCGGTTACGGACGCATCGAGATCCTCACCAAGCCCGGCACCGACCAAGCTGCACGGCATGATCATGGCCAACGGCAACGACTCTGCGTTCAACTCGCTCAACACGTTCGTCACCAGCGAACCGCCTTACTACTCCACCTTTTTTCTGGGCAACGTCAGCGGCTCGTTCAACAGCAGAACCTCCTGGTTTCTCAGTGGATTTCGCCGCGACAACAATGCCAACTCCATCATCAATGCCCAGTTGCTCGACCCGAATGGGCGGAACGTACAACTACGCCGCGGCAGTTCCCAATCCGCAATCGCGGATGGATCTGAGCCCACGCATCGACCTTCAGCTGACGCCTAACAACACGCTTACCTTCCGTTACATGTACGACCGGCAAAAGAGCACCAACGACGGAGTCTCCCAGTTCGCCCTGCAGACGCAAGGCTATGACACCCTCAACGAGGAGAACACGCTGCAGACTCAGCGACACGCAGATACTCAGCCCGAAGGTAGTCAACGAAACCCGCTTCGAGTACATTCGCGATCGCGACAATCAACTTCCGCTCTACACCACGCCCACCATAACCGTGCAAGGCGCCTTTACGGGAGGCGGCAACAACGAGGGAACAATTCGCGACGCCCAGGATCACTATGAGCTGCAGAATTACACTTCGGCTGCGCTCGGCGCCCACTCCATTCGCTTCGGGGGGCGGCTGCGACTGGTGCGCGACTCCAACGAGTCCACCGCCGGCTTCAACGGAAGCTATACCTATGCTTCGCTTGACGCCTACTCTGCCGGGCAGCCATCGCAGTATCAGGTTACGCAGGGTAATCCCGCTGCCCTTGTCGACCTCTTCGACGCCGGCATCTTCTTTCAGGATGACTGGCGTCTGCGCTCCGACTTTACGCTGAGCTACGGTCTTCGCTACGAGGGGCAAAACCGGATCAGCGATCATGCTGATTTCGGACCGCGCTTCGCCTTTGCCTGGGCCGTGAACGGCAAGAGCAAACCGGCCACGACCGTGATTCGTGGCGGCTACGGCTGGTTCTTCGACCGCTTTCAATCCACCAACGTCTTGCAGGCCATTCGTCAGAACGGCATCAACCAGCAGCAGTTCGTGATCAAGAATCCCGACCCGGATGGGACCATCTCTCCGGCTGCGAGTGAGGCAGCGCCCACCACCTACTCCATCGCGCCCAACCTCACCGCTGCCAGCAACATGCAGGCGGCCATCGGCGTCGAGCATAAGTTCGGCAAAAGAGATCACCGTCTCGAGTACCTATATCAACTCGCGCGGCCTGCATCAGACTTACACCGACAACACCAACGCGTTTCTGCCCGGCACTTATGACATCACCACCGGAACCGGTGTGCGGCCCAACGGCAAGAATGAAAATCTCTATCAATATCAATCCGGCGGCATCTATCACCAGAATCAGTTGATCACCAACTTCAGCATCCGCGAGCGCAAGCTGTCGCTCTTCGGCTTTTATGTTCTCAATTTCGCCAAGGCCGATACCTCCGGCGTGCGACCTACTTTCCTTCCAATCAATTCGATCCCGCGCGAAGACTACGGCAGGTCCACCTTTGACGTTCACAACCGGTTCCTGCTGGGGGGCAATTATCAGGCCCCCCTGGGAATCTCCATCAGCCCGTTCATGGTTCTGAATTCGGGCACGCCTTTCAACATCACCGTAGGGCAAGACCTGAACGGCGACAACCAGTTCAACGATCGCCCGGCGTTTGCGACCTCCTCCAGCACCGACGTGATCAACACCAAGTACGGCGACTTCGACCTGAATCCCGGGGCCGATGAGGCCCGCATCCCTACAACTTCGTCAACGGCCCGGCGGCATTCAGCCGAACCTGCGGGTAAGCAAATCGATCGGCATCGGACCTCGCGTCGAGGGAGGATCCGGCGGGGGATTCAATGGGCCTCCGGGCGGCGGCGGAGGCGGCCGTGGATCTGGCGGTGGCCCTCCAGGAGGCGGACTGGGCCCGGGCGGCCTCAGCAGCGGTGGCGGAAGGCCTCCGATGCTCGATCAGCAAGTACCCAGGCGCTATTCGTTGAACTTTACCGCCATGGGCAGAAACATCTTCAACAACGTGAACCTTGCGCCGCCGGTAGGTGTTCTTGAGTCACCGCTCTTTGGCAAGTCGAATGCGCTGGCAGGAGGCTTCTTTTCCTCGCCCTCCTCCAACCGCAGCATCGATCTGCAAGTGTCCTTTAATTTTTAGTCCAGGGTAACGAAGCAGGAGGCAAGAGAGGCGAAGCGCGCCTCGATAGTGTCGGGTGCTGCGACACGAACCAGCGCAACCGCGGAACCGGGAATGATGAGCTGTCCCGCCTGAAGTCTTTCGCCGCGCGAAGATGCATGATGCGCCAGCCAGCGGATCGAACGCAGAGGACTCCCCATAATCTCCCGGCATGTGCCAGAAGCTTTGACCTGGCCATTCACCAGCACCGAGACCTTCTCCGAGGGCAGATCCCAGGAAGGATCTAAAGGAAGCATAGGTTGGAGCACCAGGCCCGCATGGATCCCGTTCGAAGCGATCAGTTCCTGTTGTGTCGGCTTTCCGTACCGGAATCGGTAGTTATGCAATTCGATGCCGGCACAAACACCATCGAGCGCGCCCAGCATCTGCTCGTCACTCATATCCATGTGGATCTCCGCGCCGAGACGAAATACCAGTTCAGGCTCGACTGCGCAATCCACGAAAGAGGCGGCAGGTATGCGGTCGCCGGATTGAAAGACATCGGGCATCAGTACTTTCCCGGAGATTGGTTCCGTCAGGCCGAACTGTTGCCGGATGGCGGCGCTGGTGCATCCCACCTTCCAACCCACGACCTTCGCTCCGTGCTGCACTCGGGCGGCGGCCACTCCATCTTGCACTTGGTACGCTTGTGCAAGAGACAAGCGCGAGATGTCCAACCCGTTCACGCGAGACTCGTGGGTACGAAAGAACCCGCCAATCTCCTCCACAAATGTTTCCACCAGCGACATAGCGCCCCTTTGTAATCGACTGTGGCTTAGTATCGTCTATCGCTAACAAGGAACCCATGAATCGACGCCGTTTTCTTGTCGCCGGAGCTGCACTGGCGACCACACTCCAGCTCAAACGTTCCGCGCTCGCTGCTGACGCCGATGTCTGCCATCTCATCCCCGAGCAGGAGGAGGGACCCTACTACGTTGCCGGAGAACTCGTCCGTTCCAACGTCGTGGAAGGCAAACCCGGTGTTCCTCTTTCCCTCCGCATCCAGGTGCTGGATGCACGATCGTGCCAACCATTGTCCAACGCGGCTGTGGATGTGTGGCACTGCGATGCTCTCGGACTCTACGCAGGATTCACCAAACAGAATCCGATGGGGCCAGGCGGCCCACCCTTGGGTGGCCCGGGAGGCGCGCCGCCTCCGGGACCCATGGGGCCGCCGCCGCAAAATCATCCCACCGACCAGCTGACCTTCCTGCGGGGTATTCAGCTAACCGGAGCCGATGGCGTGGTGAACTTTCAGACCGTCTTTCCCGGCTTCTACATGGGCCGCACCAATCACATTCATTTCAAGGTGAGGATTGGCGGCCACGTTGCGGGAACATCCTATGAAGCGGGACACACCTCGCACACCGGCCAGATATTTTTCCCTGAGCAAGTCGCCACCGAGCTGATGCGCCACGAGCCTTACAGTCTGCACCGGATCCACCGCACGACCCAGGATGAGGATCACGTCTTCGGCGACCAGAACGGCCACCTCGCCATTGCTCGCTTGCAGCCGGGAAACTTCGCTCAAGGGATGCATGCGGATCTGGTGGCCGCGGTCGATCCCACCGCAACGCCTGCCGGAGCGCAACGCAGAGGACGGCCGCCGGGCCCACCTCCCGGAGAGCGGTATTAATGCGAGGGGTCGCCTGAATCCGTCTGCTGGTCCAGCGTTTTGGGTAGGCCGGAGATACCTCGCCGCAGCGAGCATTATCCCCGGCAAAGAAGCTACCCATCTGGGCTCTAGAGTCTGCTACCCATACCCCAAAGAAAAACCCAGGGGTTAAAACCCAGATCTTTGTTGGACTAAACGGCCCGACTAAAGTCGTGCCCTGATACAAAGCATCAGCGGGGCGATCACCGGGAAACTCGAGCATTTCGCAAACAGCTTGCTCATCGCCGTTCTCACGCAGACTCTTTTGCCTCTGAGGTATGCTTCTCGCTTTACCTGCAATAAGCATGCACCTTGTCGCAGACCAAACGGAGCTTATCTTCGAGGCTGTCTGCATCGGTTTTGAGAGCAGCCGCGTCGATGGCCAGCGGAGCGCCCAGAACCACCAGGGGAGCGCCATATTCCGGAATGCGGATCGCCTGTTCGATGGAAAGACCGCCAACCGCCTGCACCGGCACTTGGACGGCCGCAACCACCTCTCGCAGTTGATCGAGCGGGCTGGGATACGGTTTTCCCATCGCCGCCAAACCCCGGCGTTCGTCGTACCCGACATGATGAATCACGAAATCGCAACCAAGATCCTCCAGCCTCCTGGCCGCTGCGACCCTATCTTCGGCGGCGAGATTATCCCCCATCACCTTCAGGCCGAAGTCTTTTCCCGCCCGCACTACCATCTTGATGGTCTCGGGGTGTGCACGCTCCATCACCACCACGTGGGTGGCACCTGCCTTCGCCGCCATCTGAGCCTCGGGCCAACCGCCATCCATGATCTTGAGGTCAGCAACGATGGGAACACCGGGAAACTCAGCGCGCAGGGCGCGAACACTATTCATGCCCTCGGAAACAATGAGAGGAGTGCCCGCCTCCAACCAGTCAACTCCTGCACGGAGAGCGAGCCGTGCGGCGTCAAGCGCTTCGGAGATCGAGGTGAGGTCGAGCGAAATCTGTACGACAGTTTTCATGAGAGTGTCCCGGTCGGGCTTTCCTTTACGGGATTGCGCCCGATGACGGGATACTGTTCCACATCGAGAACGGCGCCGTTGATGAGCGCTGCTTCGTCGGAAAGAAAGTACACCGCGGCCCAGGCGATGTCTTCCGGCGAGAGCAGCCGGCCTGACGGGGCAAATGTTCTGGACACCCGGGTGGGCCAGTCCTGGGGCAAACCCTCTTTTATTTTCAGCGCGAATTCGTTCGGTGTGAGCGTCCAACCGACATTGAACTGATTTACGCGGATACCCTCCGCTCCGTGTGCGTCCGCGAGGTTGCGGGTCATGGTCATCAAGCCCCCCTTGCACACGGAGTAGGCCAGCTGGTTGCGTTCTCCGCAATATGCATTGATCGAGCCGATATTCAGCACCCGCCCTGTGCCTTGTTTGCGGAAGTGAGGAAGCGCGGCCTGAATCAACAGAAACGGCGCCCTCAGGTCGATGGCCACAGTCTTGTCGAATATCTCCGCATCTGTGTTCTCGATGTTTCCCCGAACGATGGCTGCGGCATTATTGACGAGGCCATCGATCCTGCCAAAATGACCAACTGTTTCCGCGATGAGCTGTGAAGGCACCGCCGGATCTTCGAGGGCCCCGATGGTGAAGGAGGCTCCTTCACCGAGCTCGGCGGCCAGCGCCTTTGCCGCGTCCTTACGTCTTCCATGGATCATGACCTTCGCGCCTTCGCGCGCGAAGATCCTCGCCATACCCTCCCCAATGCCGGTAGTCGACCCGGTCACCAGGATCACCTTATCCTTAAGCCGCATCCCTGCTCTCCCTCGCCCGGATCATTGTGCGTATTCGGAGGCAGAGTGTCCAGTCCCCGGACTCTCTTCTCCTCTGCACTCCAATGGAACAAAGTTTTTCATCCTGCCAAACCGACGTTATCGAAAGATTCATTCACGCATAACGCCGTAAAGGGTAGAATTCGGACGCACTTCGGCCCATCAATCAAGGAGAAGTCAGAATGCGTTCCATGGCCAGATCTCGACTCCCGGGAGGAAGCTCGTATCCCGCCGCGTCGAGCTCAGGCCCGCAAAAAGCCCGTTGCTGTGCCCTCCTCCATGCAAACCCGTCTCTGGAACCCCTCCCACCCCAGGATTTCCTTCCCATGTGGCTTGCCTCAGCCTGCTCCCCACAGGCCCGGCACGGCTCGATCGTCGACCCATAACTCTAGACAACCTCTGTATTGAGGATCAATCCTATGAAGTGCACCTGCAAGACTGCAACATTCCTTGCCTTCGTCACGCTGTTGTCAGCGGGGCCAGCCTTTACCGAAAGCCCCACCCCGGATGCTTCGGCGGAATCCTCGAGCTCTGCTCCCGTGGCTTACGTCTACGTGCAAACGCACCAGGGTGTGGACGTCTTCGACTCGTCTTCAAGCGGCAAACTCACCCTGGTCAAGGGTTCGCCCTTCTCGACCACGGGACAGATGGGCGGCGTTACTGGCTCCCACCTGATCAGCATGGGAACGGATTATGTGCACGTCTACGCCGTCGGGTCGACGGGAGCCGTGGGCGAGCAGCAGAGCGAGGTCAACACGCAGAGTTTCGGGGGGGCCCAATGCGGAAATACGACCGGACTTTCGACCTTCCTTGACCATACGGGCAAGTATTATTACCTGCAGCTTTCAGGCATCTTCGATAGCGGATCCGTTGCCTGCGTGGCCTGGCAGTCTTACGAGCTCAAGTCGAACGGAAGCCTTGATTTCCTCGGCTCGATGGAATACTCGGGCTATGGTGGACACGACGCGAGCCCGAGCAGCCTGCCGACCGTCAGCAGCAACGACAAATTTGCTTACGGGATATTCGATCAGTACAGCGGCTTCTTCTACACCACTTTCTCAACGCTGAAGCGAGCATCCAGTGGGGACCTCGAGATCATTCCAAACTTCAAAGAGACAGATCCCCAAGCGGATCAAAACGTCCCCAACGGCCCGTGGTCCTTCTTTCCTGTCGCTGTCCAGGCCGATCCCTCGAGTCACCTGGCGGTGCTTCTGCAGAACCAGAGCTTCGCCGGCTGCTGCGGTTACTTCGGCGCATTGCAGTTAGCCAGCTATTCCATCAACAGCTCCACGGGGAGCGTCTCATCGACAAACAAATATGAGGATATGCCCACGCCGGCAATCACTTTCACCGGCTCTCTGGGTGAGATGGAAATGTCACCTTCCGGCAAGCTGCTTGCACTGGCGGGTACCGGGCTCGAAATCTTCCACTTCAACGGCGCCTCGCCGATTACGAAATTCGACTCCGCGCTTCTGCCCGGCGTAAGCATCAACCAGCTTGCGTGGGACAATAGCAACCACTTGTATGCCTTGAGTTATGGAACCAACAAACTCTACGTTTACACGGTGACCACCACAAGCATTAAGGAAGTAGCCGGTTCGCCGTTCACCGTGAACAATGCTTACGGGATCAGCGGACTCGTCGTCGTGCCGAAGTAGCTCGCTTATCCAGAGTCAGTGTTTGCGGCAAATGGGTGCGGCAAGGCGCATAGTGATATGCGCCCTGCCGCGACCCGTATTAGCCCGATGTGCGGGTTGCGGCGACTACGCTGATGTCATCTTCCTGGCCGAAGCTCTGGGCTGTGTTCGCCAACTCGGCGGCGGTCATAGTCTGTTGGAGCCGGGCGCTAATCCGCTCAAAGCCGAAGAGTTCACCCCGGAGATTGGCGGCCTACAGCGATCTAAGCATCGCGATCCCGTCGCACCTCATGCATCGTCTCGAAAAATCTGACCACCGCTTCGAGATCGCCTGGTGGCAGTGTGGCCAGCAGTCGCCGGGTCTCGTTTTCTACCCCTTCATACATTGCAGCGACCTTCCGCAAGCGCGCGGGTATGAGTGTGATCAGCAAGCTGCGTCGATCGTCGGGATTCGGCTCCCGGCGCAGGAAGCCGGCCTTTTCGAGCCGGTCAAGCGCAACGGTGACGCCGCCGCTGCTTAGGCCTGTCCACTTTGCCAGGCGGCTCGGTGTCGATGGTCCGTAGAGCTGCAGCATGTGCAGCATCTGCATGTCGGTAAGCCCGAGGCCGGCCTTTTCCGCCGCCTGTGTATTGAAGAAGATGCTTGACGCGATAAACTTGCGGATTTCCAGCACAATGCGATCGGCCGTAGTGATCGGCGCCGGCACTGTGGTCAAGTCGCCGGTGCGGTGTCTTTTTTCTTTTCCGGGCATAGACGGACGCCCACCCTTATGGTTTATTATCCATGTATCTTATTAACTAAGATACATGGAGGATGAATAAATGACGACAACAGCTAAAGCTTACAAGGGAATGGGCATGGAAGGCAGCACCGCGCGCTGGTACGACCGCACCACGCGCAAAGACATGCCCGAGTTCAAGGCACTGGCGATCCGCATCGCGGGAACTCTCCCTCCGTCGGCCCAGGTGCTCGAGGTAGCGCCAGGTCCCGGATTTCTATCCATCGAGCTAGCCAGGCGAGGCCTTCAGGTGCGCGCCGTCGACATCAGCAAGACCTTTGTGGAAATCGCCCGGCGCAACGCAGACCAGGAAGGTGTTTCGCCCAGCTTCGAGCAGGGCAACGCCGCGGCGCTGCCGGTTGCCGATGCCAGCGTGGACTTTGTCGTCTGCCGCGCGGCCTTCAAGAACTTCACCGAGCCGGTCAAGGCGCTGGCGGAAATGCGGCGCGTCCTGCGCCCGGGCGGGGTTGCGCTGCTGATCGATATGCGCCGTGACACGTCGCTATCGGAGATAAAGCGCTACGTGGAAGGCCTGGGCGTAAGCCGCTTGAACCGCTGGTTCATGATGTTCGTCTTCCGCAACATGTTGATCAAACGTGCCTATCTGCTGGAGGAAATTCGCCGCATGGCCCTGGAAGCGGGTTGGGCCGAACCGCGGATTGAAACCTCTCCCCTGGGCTTCGAGGCCTGGCTGACCAGGACTTAACTCGCACCTTCCTCAAGGAGTTTGCGGCCTGGGCTGGACAAGCCTGTCATATTAATTCTATGCAGCAAGCGCCGGCCGCGGCTTCTCTGAAATCCTTGTGCACCCGGCGGATGTTCCTCCGTCACGGCGCGACCCTGGCTGCCGCGTTCCCGTGGCTTACGGCTTGCCGGTCTGTTGACACCAGCCACCTCATCTTTGTTCTGGGCTGGGTGCCCAACGTGGAGTATGCCGACCTCTGGGTCGCACTCGAAAACGGCTACTTCACTCAGGAGAAGGTTCCGGTCAAGGTCTGGCCGGGCGGCCCCAATGCGCCACAACCGGTGGTCGAGCTGGCCGCCCGCCAGGCCCACATTGGCGAGGCGGAGTGGCTGCCCCTGCTCGACGCCTGCCTGCGCGGTAATGACTTCGTGATCATCGGCTCCATCTTCCCGGTACATCCCGCCGCGCTGATGTCTCTGCCCGGGCGGCCCATCCGCCGGCCGGAAGACCTGGCCGGTCGTCGCTTCCTGGTCCAGGGCCCAAGCGAGCGGACCGCCATTGAAGCCATGTTCAAGCTCAATCATCTGCCGCCTGACTATCAACTGGTTCCTGTCGGTTTCTCCCCCGAGGCGCTGCTAAATGGCGCGGGAGACGCCTACTACTGTTTCATTACCAACCAGCCGCTGGCCTTTGAAGATATGGGCATGCGCCCTGGTGTGGACTTCATCGTCACCCGCCTCGACCAGCTCGGCTACAAGGTCCCCTCCACCCTGCTCTTTGTCGAGCGGAAAACCCTGCATGCGCGGCGAGCTGAACTGGTCGGCTTTCTCAAGGCCAGGCTTCGCGGCAAAGCCGGTAATCAGCTTGACCCGGCTTATGCAGCCCGCCTCGCGGTAGACAAATACGGAGCCGACCTGGGCCTCACCTTTCGCCACGAACTGCGCACCAATCAACTGCAACTGCCTCTGTATCAAACCCCGGGATCGCCGGGGCCTTTTTGGATCGACCAGGACCTGGTTAAAACCATGTATAGCGCCGCGACCGCCGCAGGCCGAACCAACCTGCCCGATCCCGCGCGGCTGATAGATTTGTCCTTACTCGAAGAGGCCTATCGAACCCTCGGAGGCAACGGAAGCGTGGCCCATTCAAGCCGTGTTTTGGCTTGAGTGGGGTAGATAGGGCATCTTCAAAGGGGAGAAGAACCGAATGACAGAAGTTCCCGACCTCGTAATCCACGGGGCGAGCATCGTAGCCTTCGACGACGCCGGCACTGAGATCCGCGACGGCTCCATTGTCGTAGTTGGCAATCGCATCGTATCGGTCGGGCCAGCGGGCGCCAACCAGCCGAAGGCGAAGCAGACCATCGACGCCCGCGGGCTGATCGCCATGCCCGGTTTTGTCGACGCGCACGTGCACACCGCGCAGCAATTTCTCCATGGCAAGATCTCCGCCATCCGCCGCCGTGGCGAGTTGAAGAGCCCCATGTGGTCCCGCTACCTCATCCCCTTCGAGAGCGGCCTGGAAGCGGAGGACGTCTACTGCAGTGGCCTGGCTGCCTATGCCTCGATGATCAGCAGCGGCACGACTTGCTTTCTCGAAGCCGGAGGACCCTTCCCGGATGAGATGGGCAGAGCGGCCGACGAGATCGGCATCCGCGGCCGCATCGCCCTCTCCACCATGGACATGGACGAAAGCATCCCGGCAGGCTCAAGATTCACCACCAACGAAGCACTGAAGAAGAATGAAGAACTAGTCAAACGCTGGCAGAATCATCCCCGGGTAAATGCCTGGCTTTCTTTGCGGCAGATCATGGTCAACACCACCGAGCTCACCCGTGGCATGAGCGCTCTGGCCCACCAGCTCGACACCCCCATCCACACCCATCTGGCTGAAGGAACCTATGAGGTGGACTACGCCATCGGCAAGTGGGGCCTGCGCCCGGCCGAGTATATGGAGAGCATCGGCGCACTCCACGGCAATCTCCACGCTGCCCACTCTGTGCTGCTGAGCCTGCAGGAACTCGACCTCTACCAAACCCGCAACGTCTCCGCCTGCCACTGCTCGTTCAACAACTACACCATGGGCGCGCCCCGGGTGATGGAGATGCTGCAGCGTAAAATCCGCATGGGCCTGGGGACGGATGGCGCAGCCACCCGCGGCAGCCTGGATATGTTCGAGGTTGTGCACGCGGCCGCCGTGGGCCAACAGGCAGTGGGGGGCACGCCTTACCATATCGATCCGCCCATCACCCATGAGCAGATGCTTGGCGTCGCCATTCGTGAAGGAGCGCGCACCGCGCGTCTGGAAAAACACATCGGCTCGCTCGAGCCCGGCAAACTCGCCGACATCATCCTGGTGGAGTCAACCAGCCACGCGCAATTTCCCAACTACGATCCCATGATTACGCTGGCCGAAAGCACCGTAGGCCCCAACGTGAGGACCGTGATCATCGATGGGCGTGTAGTCATGAAAGACCGCGTATTGCTCACAGTAGATCTGGCGTCCATGAAAGAGCGCCTGAGCCGGCAGTACAGCATTCTTATGGACCGCTTTGAAAAGGCGATCGCCTGACCTATGGCCAAAGTGGAGATTCGAGGCGTCAGCAAATCCTACCCTCTTGGCCGCGGCGATTCGGTCCTCGCCCTGAAAGGAATTGACCTCACCATCGAGGACGGCGAGTTCGTCGCGTTGCTTGGCCCCTCCGGCTGCGGCAAGAGCACGCTGCTGCACCTGGTGGCGGCACTGGAGGACGTGACCACAGGGTCTATCCTGGTCGACGGCGAAGCACCCGCCCAGCTCCGCGACCAGCATCGCCTGGGGATTGCTTTTCAGGATTCCGCGCTGCTCCCCTGGTTGTCGGTGAAAGCGAACGTAGAGCTCCCCTATAAGATTGCCGGCCGTCCCGTGGATCGCGCCCGCGTGCGCCACCTGGTCCACCTGGCCGGTCTGGCGGCTTTTGCCGAGGCAAGACCCAGCCAGCTTTCCGGAGGCATGCGCCAACGCGCCGCCATCGCCCGTGCGCTCACGCTCGAACCTACACTGCTGCTGCTTGACGAACCCTTTGGCGCCCTCGACGCCGTCACCCGCCGCCGCATGAACCTCGAGCTGCAACAAATCTTTCTGGAGAGAACCCTCACTACGCTGATGGTCACACACTCCGTAGACGAGGCTCTGTTCCTGGCCGATCGCGTGATGGTGATGAGCGGCCGTCCCGGGGAGATTGTGGAAACAATCGCAGTCCCCTTCCCCCGGCCGCGCCGCATCGACTGCATGCGGCTGGAGGAATTTCACCGGCTCACCGACCACCTCACGTTGCTTCTGGAGCACTGATATGAAGAAGCGCGTCGTCTATGCAGTGCTGGCGCAAGCCGCGATCCTGGCCGCCTGGCAGCTGTTGGCCCGTTCAGGAGCAGCAGGGCTCACCGTGCCCACCCCGGCCAGCGTGCTGAAGGTCTATCTGGAACCAAGATTCGCAGCGTTGCTCTACCGCTCCGCGCTAGCAACGCTAACCGCGGCGGCGAAAGGCCTGGCTGCCGGCGCTCTGTTGGGAACCGTAACCGCTCTGGTGGCGTATCTGTGCCCACCACTGCGTCCCGGGCTCGACCGCCTTGCGGTGACCATCAATGCCATTCCCGCCATTGTGCTCGGCCCCATCTTTATCCTGCTGGTCAGCCGTGAATTAACGCCGGCATTGCTGGCGGCTATCTCGGTCTTCTTTCTCATCTACGTAGCCGTCGCCTCCGGCCTGCGTTCCGCATCCACCAGGCTGGGTGCGATGATGACTACCTTCGGCGCCCGCAGGTGGCAACTCCTGCGCTATCTCGATCTGCCTTCCGCAGTGCCCTCTTTTCTGAGCGGCCTTAAAGTCTCGATCACCGCCGCGATGATCGGCTCGATTGTCGGGGAGTGGTTCGGAGCGCCAACCGGCCTGGGCATCGTGATCCTCAACACCATGCAGAATTTTGAGATACCGCTGATGTGGGCGGCGGTGTTGCTGGTGGCGGTGATCTCGCTCGCCGGTTATGGAGCCGCCCATGCTGCCGAGCACTTTGTGGCGCGGAGGTTCTTGTGATGCGCCGCTTCCTGGGCCAGAGTTGGGGCTTGCTGCTGATCTTCGCCGTCTGGCAGCTGTGGGTCATGGCATCCCACTACAACAGCATCGTGATTGTCTCTCCGGTTGCGGTCGTTCGCGACATCGTTCTGCACCCGCTGGTCTATCTGCTGCCGGCATTGTGGACCTTAGGCTTTGCCGTGGCCGGTCTGGCCGCAGGTATGTTCCTGGGCCTGCTGCTCGCCATCGCCGCCTGGAGGTCGCAGTTGCTCTCGGCCGCCATCAGCCCCGCGGCGTTGCTGCTCAGCTCCACGCCGGTAGTCTGCCTGATCCCTTTGCTGGCGCGCATCTTCGGGTACCAAGATCGAACCGAGTTCGTCACCGTCGCCATCATGACCTTCTTCCCCGGCTTTGTCTTCGCCAGCAAAGGCTTGCGGACGCTGCCCCCATGGTCCAGTGAATTCTTCGCAGCGTTGGCGGCCACTCGGATCCAACAACTACGCTGGCTAGCTCTGCCCGCCGCCGTGCCAGAAATGGCGGTTGCCCTGCGTATCGGGGCCGCTTACAGCGTGATGGTGACCATGATTTCGGAATACCTGATGCAGACAGGAGGCTTGGGTAATATGTTCGCCCTCACCAGCCAGGCCTTTCAAACCGAGCGAGCCTGGGGCGCCAGCCTGGTGGCCATGACTCTCTCGGTTGTGCTCTACTCCGTTGCCGGCGGGGTGGAAACGCGCGTCCGCGCCCGCTATCGCTAGCTCTTTTTCCCCGTGTAGAGGTCGTCGAGATACTTACCCCAGGGACTCTGCGTCTGGTCGAGCCTGTTTTCGAGCTTGGCGCCCTCGGTCCACCAGTGGACGATGTCGCGTCCCATCGCCGCGCCTCGGCGGGTATGCATGTCGACCTGAAAATCCTGCACCTCGACGCGGCGCTCCCCACGGGCGACGACCGACTGCGCCCACGAAGCCAGCTCCATCGTCGTGTTGTCTTTCTTGGCGGTTGCCAGCAGCCGCACAGCGTGCACGGAGTACATCCAGCGGTCGCCGCGATCGGCCATACGCATCCGCTGGGCGTTCAGGGCCTCCAGGATGGCGGGCGCCTCGATAAGCCCGAAGCCGACATCTTCTGTGGCGATGATCTCCAATCGGCGCCACAGCTGCTCCTCAGCCTCTGGGCCACTCTGGAAGAACTCATAAGCAGCGAGCACCGCGTCTTCGATCCAGCCCCGGCGTATCGACTTCTGTAGGACGGAGCGGAGTTCGTCGAATGGATAACCGTTGGCCGAGGTTGCCCGGCTCCATAAATCCTGGCTCTGATAGTTCTGCGACATATTTAGATTATGCTGGATCGTGCTTGCCCCGGAGGCCGATTTGAAGCGACTGGTGTTTCCCCTGTTCCTGCTGTTCAACCTTGCTGTCTGCGCGCAACAACCTCCCGTCATCGAATACACCTCGGTCCCCAATTTCCTGAAGCTTCCGCCCGATATCTATTTTGGAGAAGCGGCCGGCGTGGCCGTCAACCGCAAGGGGCATGTTTTCGTCTTGTCGCGCGGCAACACCACCGGGCCTGCGTATGCGGCGGCCGCTACGCAGCTTCTCGAATTCGGCCCTGACGGCAAGTACATCCGCGAGATCGGTCACAACCTGTACGCGTGGTCGTACGGCCATGCGGTCAAAGTCGATCCGGAAGAGAACATCTGGGTAGCGGACAAAGGCTCGGACATGGTTATCAAGTTCGACCCGCAGGGCCGCGTGGCGATGGTCTTCGGCCGCAAGCAGGAAGCATCGGACGAGGGCACCGAACCGCTCAAGCACCCCAAGCCGCCGCTGCCTCCGATTGATGGCATGTTCCGCCAGGTCACCGACATGGCGTGGGATAAGGCCGGCAATACCTACATCAGCGATGGCTACGTGAACTCTCGGGTGGCTAAGGTCGATAAGAACGGTAACTGGATCAAGTCATGGGGCGAGCCCGGCGACGGGCCCGGTCAATTTAGCGTGCCCCACAGCATCGCCGTCGACGCAAAGGGCAATGTCTATGTAGCCGATCGCGGCAACCGCCGTATTCAAGTCTTTGATGGCGACGGCAATTTCATCCGCCAGATGACCATCGATGTGCCGTTTGATCCGAATGCGCAGCCGGCGATTGGGCCCAAGCCGGTGCAGACCGTCTCCGGCAACGGAACCATGCAGGCCGGTTCACCCTGGGCCATCTGCATTACCCCGGGGCCGAACCAGGTGCTCTTCAGCTCCGACGCCTATCCCGGCCGGATCTACAAGCTGAGTCTCGACGGCAAGGTTCTGGGCTACCTGGGCGAGTCAGGCAAGCAGCTCAAACAATTCGGGTGGATCCACGAGATCGCCTGCCCGTCGGAACACGAACTATACGTCGGCGAGCTGCTGAATTGGCGGGTACAGAAGCTGATTCTGAAGTAGCCGAAGGCTGTCGATGGCAACGGATTGATCCCTTGAGGGAGGATTCACGGCGCGGTAGCAAACCGTTCCACCCAACCATGATTTCACCTGGGAACTCCATGGGTTACCGCCTGAAGGCAAGTCTGGCTCATGGTAGGGAGCGGGGGGTATATTGGCAGGCAGCGGAAAGGGCCGGGAGGGATGGGAATTTTGAAGCTACGGCTTTTATTCGCTGTGCTCATCTTTGCCTCCGTGGCCTGGACCCTCAGCCGGCCCGTGGTCGCAGCAGATGCCCCCACCAAGCCGGTTGACTTCAACCGGGAAATCCGCCCCATCCTCTCCGACACCTGCTTCACCTGTCATGGCCCGGACGAAAAGCACCGCATGGCCAACATGCGCCTGGACGAAACCGCGGGTCTCTTCGTCGACCGCGGTGGCTACAAGATCATCACCCCTGGCAGCGCGGCGCAGAGCAAGCTCTACCAGAAGATCAGTTCCACCAACCCTGCCGTCCGGATGCCCCCGGTCTATTCCGGCAGGACCCTGACCCCGAAGCAGATCGAGGTCATTAAGCAGTGGATCGACCAGGGCGCCAAGTGGGAGACGCAATGGTCGTTCGTCGCCCCCAAGCGGCCGCCCGTCCCCGAAGTGAAAGACAAGACCTGGGTGCACAACCCCATCGACAACTTCGTCCTGGCACGCCTCGAAACTGAAGGTCTGAAGCCCAGTCCGGAAGCCGACAAGGCCACCCTGTTGCGCCGGGTCAGCTTCGACTTGACCGGGCTGCCGCCAACCCCGGCCGAGGTCGACTCCTTCCTGGCCGACAAATCGCCCGATGCCTACGAGAAGCGCGTAGACCAGCTGCTGGCCTCGCCTCATTACGGCGAGCGAATGGCCATGGAGTGGCTCGACCTGGCGCGCTACTCCGACACCCACGGCTACCACATCGACAGCCTGCGTGAGATGTGGCCGTGGCGCGACTGGGTGATCAAGGCCTTCAACCAGAACATGCCGTTCGACAAGTTCACCATCGAGCAACTGGCGGGCGATCTGCTGCCCAACCCCACCCTCGATGACAAGATCGCTACCGGCTTCAACCGCAACAACATGGTCAATTTCGAAGGCGGCGCCATCCCTGCGGAATACCACACGGAGTACGTGATCGACCGGGCCAGCACCACGGGGACTACCTGGCTGGGGCTTACCGTGGGTTGCGCCCGCTGCCACGACCACAAGTTCGATCCCATCCGGCAGAAGGATTTTTATAGCCTCGTTGCCTATTTCAACACCGTTCCCGAGAGAGGCCTCGATGGCTTCCTGGGTAACGCGGATCCTTTCCTGCCCCTGCCCACCACTGCGCAGCAAAAGCACCTCGACGATCTGAATGCCCAGATCGCCGGTACCCTCGCCCAGTTGCCCGAGAAAGAAATGGTCGCCTCGCGCAATGCATGGCAGGCCTCGGCCAATATCGCCGAGCCCTCCTCCGAGGGTTTGCTCGCATACTATCCGCTGGATGGCAACCTGGCCGACGCCTCCGGCCAGCACCACGACGGCAAAGCCGTGCGCGGCGAAGTGGTCTACGACGAAGGAACCGTAGGCAAGGCAGCTGAGTTCAGCGGGGAAACCCAGGTGAACTTCGGCAACGCCGGCGACTTCGACCGGGGCGACCGCTTTGCCCTGGCTCTGTGGGCAACAGCCGGCGACCTCAAACCCCGTCAGGCTCATTCAGAAGCGAGATGATTCGGAGCACTGGCAAGGCTACGAGGTCCTGATCGACGAGCCCTTCTACAACCGCGAAGATCCCGCGTACAACGGCCAGCGCGAGCGCATCTCTCACTTCATCGTCCGCCTGGCCAGCCGCTGGCCCGACGATGCCATTGAAGTCCGCACCAAAGAGCGCTATGTAACGGTGTCGTTCCGGCACCTGGTGGTGGACTATGACGGCTCAGGCAAAGCCTCGGGCATCAAGCTCTACGTCGATGGCAAACCGGCTCCCACCGAAATCCTGAAAGACAACCTGAGCGGCGCCCTTCGCACCTCTGCTTCACTCGAGGTGGGCAACAAAGATATCGGCAAACCCTTCGAGGGCGGCCTCGATGATGTGCGCCTCTACAGCCGCACCTTGAACGATGAGGAAGCGGAAACCCTGGCCATCCGTGTGCCGGCGCGCTCTGTGCTTCTGGCGCTGGCCGGAAAGCCCACGCAGGAGATCGCGACCCTGCAGCCGCCAAAGCCGAAACCCGAGCCGCAGATTGGCGAAGAAAACAAGGCCGAGACCCCGGAGGCCAAGGCGGCGCGCATCGAGAAAGAACACCAGGCCGCGCTCAGCGAGTACTACCTTAAATATGCCGCGCCGGAAAAAGACCGCCAGCTTTACGCTCAGCTAGTCGACTTGCGGCAGCAGAAGGTGCGGCTGCAAAAATCCATCACCTCGGTGATGGTGATGACCGAGATGAAGCAGCCGCGCGACACCTTTATCCTGGGGCGCGGCCAGTATGACAATCCGGGCGAGAAGGTTACTCCCGGCGTTCCCGCCTTCCTGCCGCCGCTGCCGCCCGGTGCGCCGCCCAACCGTCTGACCCTGGCACAGTGGCTGGTAGACCCAAAGAATCCGCTGACTGCGCGCGTAGCGGTGAACCACTACTGGCAGGACTGTTTCGGCGTCGGCATTGTGAAGACCGCGGACGATTTTGGCTCGCAGGGTGAGTCACCCAGCCACCCGCAGTTGCTCGACTGGCTGGCTACCGAGTACATCGCCGACGGCTGGAACACGAAAGCAATGATGCGGCTGATTGTGACCTCGGCGACCTACCGTCAGTCTTCGCGCGAGACGAAGGAGATGAACGAGCGTGATCCCGAGAATCGTTTGCTGGCGCGTGGGCCGCGTTTCCGCCTTCCCGCCGAGATGGTTCGTGACAACGCGCTCGACATAAGCGGCCTGCTTGACACCCGCATCGGCGGTCCCAGCGTCTACCCCTACCAGCCCAAGGGCCTGTGGGAAGAGATGGCCTTTGGCGGCGGCTTCTCCGGGCAGACCTACACCCAGTCCACCGGCCCCGACCTCTACCGGCGCAGCATGTACACGGTGTGGAAGCGCACCGTGCCGCCGCCCCAGCTCACCACCTTCGATGCGCCCGACCGCGAGAAATGCACCGCGCGCCGCACCGTCACCAACACACCGCTGCAGGCCCTGGTGCTGCTCAACGACCCCACTTATGTCGAAGCCAGCCGCGTGCTGGCCGAGAAGACGCTGGTTCAGGCGGGCCGCGATCCTGAGAAGCGCGTCGACTTTGTCTTCCGCATGGCGACCGACCGCAAGCCGCAGCCCCAGGAGCGCGCGGTACTGCTGGAGCTTGCGCGGCAGGAACTGGTGGAGTACCGCCGCGACAAGGCTTCCGCACTGAAGCTCATCAGCGTCGGCGATGCCAAGCGCAACCCCAAGCTGGATCCGGCCGAGCTTGCGGCCTGGACCACGGTTGCCAGCACCATCCTCAACATGGATGAGACCATCACGAAAGAGTGACTGCTATGGACAACGCGAAACGCGAGATCTTGCTGCAGATGACCCGGCGGCAGTTCTTCGGCCGTACGGCGCGGGGCATTGGTGTGGCGGCGCTGGCCTCGTTGCTCGGACCCGAGGGTCTGATGGCGGAGGACGCAGCCATCGATCCCAAGACCGGTGGACTGATGGGGATGCCGAATTTCGCCCCCAAGGCCAAGCGAGTGATCTTCCTCCACCAGTCGGGCGCGCCTTCGCAGATCGAATTGTTCGACTACAAGCCGAAGCTGCGGGAATTGCAGGGCACGGAGCTGCCCGACTCGATCCGCAAGGGCCAGCGCATCACCGGCATGACCTCGGGCCAGGCGTCCTTCCCCGTGGCGGCGCCCATCTTCAAGTTCCAGCAGGCCGGCAAGTCCGGAACCTGGATCAGCGAGCTCTTGCCCCACACCGCCAAGATCGTCGACGACATCACCATCATCAAGACGGTGAACACCGAAGCCATCAACCACGACCCGGCGATCACCTTCATCCAGACCGGATTTCAGCAGCCCGGCCGGCCCAGCATGGGCGCCTGGGTCACTTACGGTCTGGGCAGCGAAAATCAGAACCTGCCCGCCTTTGTCGTGCTCATCTCGCAGGCCAACGCGCTGAACCCCGACCAGCCTTTGTTTTCGCGTCTCTGGGGCAACGGCTTTCTTTCTTCCAAATACCAGGGAGTCCGCTTTCGCGCGGGCGCCGAGCCGGTCTTGTATCTCGACGACCCGCCGGGCATCACCAAGGACACGCGGCGGCGCATGCTCGACAGCCTCGACCATCTCAACAAGATGTGGTTCGACGCCTACGGTGATCCCGAGATCGAAACCCGCATCACCCAATACGAGATGGCGTATCGCATGCAGACCTCGGTGCCCGATCTGATGGACCTTTCCAAGGAGCCGGACTCGGTCTTCGAGATGTACGGGCCGGACTCGCGCAAGCCCGGAACGTACGCGGCCAACTGTCTGCTGGCCCGGCGCCTGGCCGAGCGCAACGTGCGCTTTATTCAGCTCTACCACCGCGGCTGGGACCAACACAACGATCTACCCCGGGACATAGCCCTGCAGGCCAAAGGCACCGATCAACCATCGGCCGCGTTGGTTCAGGATCTGAAGCAGCGGGGGCTGCTTGATGACACGCTGGTAGTGTGGGGCGGAGAATTCGGCCGCACCGTCTATTGCCAGGGCAAGCTGACCGACACCAACTACGGGCGCGACCATCATCCGAAATGCTTCACCATGTGGATGGCCGGAGGCGGCATCAAGCCCGGCATCTCGATCGGTCAAACGGACGACTACTGTTACAACGTGGTCGAGGATCCCGTGCCCATTCACGACCTGCAAGCGACCGTCCTGCACCAGCTGGGTGTGGACCACACCAAGCTGACCTTCAAGTTCCAGGGCCGCTACTTCCGCCTGACCGACGTCGCGGGCAACGTAGTAACCAAGGCGCTGGCCTAGGCTGGCCGTAACTAGAGCTAGAAGCTATAGCGAAGAGAGAACTGCTGGATTCTGGGCTGGGTCAACGTCGCTCCATAGGTACCGAAGTTCCCCTGGTTGAACTTGGTCTGAAACGTCGCAGGGTTGGTGTCGAATCGAACCGAGTTTGAAACATTAAACACCTCCCAGGCAAAGCCCAACTGCTGGCGATCTTTAACCTGCCAAACCTTGTGCAGTCCGGAATCGATTCCGAAGTAGCCATCGCCGCGGTAATTGTTGCGCGGGCCTACTTCTCCGGTAAGCGGATACCGCACCCCAACCCCCGTGGCCGGATCCACTGGCTGGCCATTCGAAGTAAAGTGAAGCACGTTGCCGCTCTTGCTGATCTTGATGTGTCCCGTTGGAACCGCGTAGCTATTGATCACCACGGCGGTGACCGTTCCACTGGCAACCGGAGTGCTGAAGGGAAGGCCACTGGTCCACCGCGCCAGGCCGGTGAACTCCCAACCGCCGATCACTCCATTCACCAGCCAATTGGACCCCGCACCAAACGCCTTGCCGCGGCCGAACGGCAGCTGGTAGGCCCAGTCTCCTGAGACCAAGTGGGCGACATCAAAATCAGAGACTCCATAACTCTGGCTCGGGTTGAAGGTATTCGTAATCTGGCTGAAGGCGTGGTTGTTCTGCAGTTGCCCGCCGATCCGCTCCGCGCTGGAGCCAAGATCCAATGATTTCGAGTACGTGTAGCTCAAGTCAGCCTGCAATCCATGGCTCATGGTGTGGCGTAGCGTGATTTGTCCGGCGTTGTAGCTGCTTCCTCCAAGGCTCGACTGCGCGAACATCGAGACATACTGGCTGTCGAAGTAGCGGAACCTTTGGCCACCGCAGCCGGGGGAGCAGAAAATATCCATCGCATAGAGGTTGGCCGAGGCATTCAATGGATCGGCCAGGTAGAGATTGTAGATATTCTGTGTAGCGGAATATCCTGGCGTTCCCGAACCGGACGCTCCCATATCCGCTGCATCCGGGAACATATCCTCCCAATACGCCATCTTCTGGACAGCAGAAGCCGGCGTATGCGCGTACACCAGCTTCTCCAGTGCCGCCGCTGCGGAAAAGTAATCGCCGCCGCCCTGGGAATCCACCAGGTTCAACGGCATGGCGAAATCGATCGTTTGCAGTAGCTTCCTGCCAAAACGTCCGACGTACGACGTCTCTACCGTGAACCCGCCATGGACTTGCTTCTGCACCGATAGGTTGAGTGCGTACGAGTACGGTGTCCTGCTCTTATCGTCCGCGATCGAGACCACACCGCCGGCGCCCAGGGGTGGCGTATACGGGAACTTGATCGTGCTGCTGGGCGGCGTCACAATGGGAAACGTCGGCAGATCCTGCAGGCTGGTGAAGCGGGGAGCCGCGTCCACGGTGGTCCACTCCCCGCCGGTTGCGTTTTGTCCCAGCAGTCCCGCTGACCCGTCCGTCGCCAGGATGTTGGCAATGCCCAATCCATAATTATCGAACACGATGCCGAAGCCGGTGCTGATCACCGTGCTCGGATTCAAGGAATAAGCCAGGCCAAGGTGCGGTCCAATGCTTGTCTTCGCCATTGGCCAGAAGGGCTTGCCCCCGTTTGCCTGACCGGAAGGAGCGAACGATATCTCCGGCTGCACAGAATTGCCCAGTGCCGCTTGCTGGGTACGAGTCTGCAGCCAGTCATGCAAACTAAAGGTCGGCGACACTTGCTGACCGTTCACCTCATAAGGAGTCTGGATAAACATCTGACGCACGCCGAATGTGACCGAAAGCTGCGGCAGCACGTGCCACGTGTCTTCGATGTAGTAATCCAGCTGGTTGGTCTTGAAATTACGGTTCACCATGGCGCCCTGCGGCTGCAGTGTGCCCCCGCCGTTGTGCGCCAGGTAACTGTAGTTGTCCGCGCCCCATGCCACGATCCCCGCCAGGTTCATAGCGGCGTAGCTGTATGACGTGTTAAAGGTTGTCGCCACCGCGGGAAAGCCAAATGCCCCCGGGTCCAGGCTCTCCCCGGTATTGGCGATATCGTCGTGGCTCTCTCCTATGTACGATTCAGCCGTGTTATAGGAGTATGCGTCCGTGGCCACCTGGTCGTGAATCAGCCTGTAGTTAACGCCGAACTGAATGTTGTGCTTCCCCTTGGTCCAGTTCAGATCGTCGACGAAGTTTTGCATGGGAACCGTTGTGATATTCGAGCGCGTTTCCGCTACTGGATTGCTCAAAGTCACAAAGGTCACGTAGGGCCCATCGCCGATTCCCCGGCTGGCATAGCCCTGGCGTGTGTAGCCGTACCGAAAATTGTTGATGAGCCTTGGGCTAATGCTCCAGACCTCTCCCGCCGCGATGCCTTTGCTGTTGTCGGTGAAAATGCTGCTCGCCGGCTGCCCGGGAAACTGTGGCGGCAAAGCCTCGTGATCGTTCTGCAAATTGCCCCGCACGAAGAGTCTGTTCTTCTCCGAGAGGGAATAGTCCACGCGCGCCAGATACGTCCCAAGATTGAGGGGATTGGGCGCTGACCAAGTGAAGGAAGCGGTGTTAAAGCCATCACCCGCGAGACTCCCATTCGGCAGGGGATAGGTATTCATCAACTGCAAGACGGCAGGGTTGGCGCCAGGCCCGAGCGGGCAGGTACCAAGCCCACCGCACTTCGGGTCCATCGAGGCGAACTGGGCGCTGTTCAAAGTTACGACAGGGCCGGCCCCGGAGGGATAAATAATGTTTCCATCGCGGAAGCTTTGGGTGGGCACCTGCAAGATCGCCTGTTGATTTTCCGCGGTGCGCTGGGCCTCATAGTTGGCGAAGAAGAAGAGCTTGTCTTTCTTGATTGGTCCGCCGACGGCTGCTCCAAACGTATTGCGAATCAGTTCGCCCGGCTTGTTCGGCTCTCCAGCCGCCACCTGCGCTTCTTTGTTGAACCAGTTATTGGCCACAGCGACGGTGTTGCGGTTGTATTCGTACAGGCTGCCGTGAAATGTGTTGGTGCCGCTCTTGGTCACCACGTTGACCTGTGCGCCGGAAGCCCGGCCGGAGTCCGCGCCGGCATTGACCGTGGTCACCCGAAACTCATCCACCGAGTCCAACGTGGAGCGAAGCACTCCGGTAAAGGCATACCCCCTGGCCTGGTCGTTGTTGTCGAGGCCATCCAAAGTTACATTGCCCTGGTCGGAGCGGGCGCCCGCTACCGATCCGCTGCGGCTGTCCAGGTCCTGGTCGATGTTATGGCTTAGATACAGTACACCAGGCTGCAGGCTCAGCAGGTCCGGAACATTCCGGCCTTCGGATGGCAGCGCCTGAACGGTCGCATTATCCACGGCATTGCCAATCGATGCGTCGGTCGTGTTAAGCGTCGACACGGCCTGCACAGCAATCGTGGTCTCGCTCGACGCCACCTTCATCGTGAGGTTGAGAGTGGCAGGCTGATCGACCAGGAGCTGTATCGTGACCGTTTGGGTTGCGAAGCCCGGGGAATCCGCCGCAACTTCGTAGGTTCCCGGAGCAAGCTGCGGAAAGATGTAAGCTCCCTCCGAATTAGTGGTCATCTTCGCCGTGAATCCCGTGTCTGGCCGAGACAGAGTCACTGAGGCGCCGGGTACCAGAGCTCCCCGTTGATCGCTCAGGGTTCCCCGTAGAGAGGTTGTGGCGACCTGGGCCCAGAGAGGTAGAGCAGCAAAAGTAAATGCCAAGAGAAGTGCGCGAACGACGGGGGAATTCTTCATGATGCAGCTCCTTGCGAAAATGTGGATAGGCGTGGCCGCATGGCTAACGGGCAACGGATCCTATGTATCCCTGTTCGGCGAGCCTGGCCGCGCGCTCGCGATAAAAGTCTTCCCCTTCGGGCGTCCAGGCCGCCAACCCGTCGACATACCGGTTCATCATGCAAAACGAGGCTGCAATCAGAACCGTGTCGTGAATCTCAAGGTCGGTCGCACCTTGATTACGCGCTTGCTCTACGTCCTCGGTGGTGACGCTCTTGCCGCCCTGTTGCACTTTGCCGGCGATGTTCAGCAGCGCTTTCAACTTTGGTGAAACCTCGGCGCGCAGAAAATCCCGCTTTACCGAGCGCACCAGCTCTTCGTCGCCGCCCAGATAATGGGCAGCAACTGCTCCATGAATCGTCTGGCAGTAACGGCAATCGTTTTCTGAGGAAACGTAAGTGCCGATCAACTCACGCTCTGCCATGGTGAGTGTGCTCGGCCCTCGCAGCAATATCTCCGCTATCTCGCTCAGGGGCCGAGCAGCTTCCGGGCGCAGTGTCATCGGGCCACGCGGACCAGCCAGGCCTTCGGGTAAATCAATATGTGCCATCGTGTGACCTCTCGTGATTGCATTGCCAGCCACTTTCCCTAGTCGGCAGCTTCGACCGCAGCACTCACCGCGGAGTTGGCGTAACCCTCCTCGGCCAGCCTTTTGCCCATCGCCAGGTAAAGCTCAGGATCTCTCGGCGCCGAGGTCCCTAAGCCGTCGACGTAGCGGTTGTACATGCAGAACGCAGCCGCGATCAGCACGGTGTCGTGGATCTCAAGATCCGTCGCACCCGCCTGTCGCGCCCGCTCGATGTCTTCACTCGTGACATGCTTGCCGCCCTTCTGTACCTGTCCGGCAATCGCGAGCAGCGTTTTCAGCTTGGGTGAGATCGGCGCGCTGTGAAAGTCCCGCTTCACCTGGTCGATCAGCTCCAGGTTGCCTCCGAGATGGTGTGCGGCTGCGGCGCCGTGCCCCATCTGGCAGAAGTAGCAGCCGTTCTGGCTCGACGTGTAGGTTGCGATGATCTCGCGCTCCGCGCTGGTGAGCGAGTTAGGCCCACGAAGCAAAAACTCAGACAGCGTGCGCATGGGGGCGGCGGTTTCAGGCCGGAAGGCCAGCAGTCCTGTGATTCCAGGCAATCCCTCGGGAACTTTGATGTGTGCCATAGATACCTCTCCTTAATCGTTTGGAGCGTAAAAGCTACTGTGGAATATTCGCCGCTGTCGCTTCGGCAAAGGGTTCGAGCAAGGCCGGTTTGCGCGAGCCGACACGATCTGCATAGCGAGGCAGCAGAAACATGAGCACGCATGGAACGAACGTAGGCAACGACAACAGTTGAATTGTGGCCGGGCGATACGAGCCGAGTGTGTCGAACAGCCGGCCAACAATCAGCGGGCCGATCGCACTGCCGATGGAATAAGCAGTCCAGGTGAACGCGTAGAGAGTGGAGAGGCGACGCAGGCCGAAGTAGCGGCCTATGAGATACGGCGTAATGTCCGCTTCGCCGCCGGTGCTGAAGCCGATCAGCGAGGCCGCAATCATCGCTGCCGTCAGTGTGTGGGCAACCGAGAGCAGAATGATGCCGGCGCCGCTCAACAGCAGCATCGTCTGGTAGACGCGGGGGCCGAAGAAGCGGTCGACGAAGATCCCGGTGACCAGGCGTCCGATCAGGGCCGTGGCCCCCATGGTCGCGATCGCGTAGGCCGCGCCCTGGGTAGAGACACCCCGATCTGTGAGCAATGCGGAAAGATGGGTTACGGCTCCGTTGGCGCTGATGGAGGGCAGGCAAACGGTGAGCGCGATGATCCAGAAGATGCGGCCCGTGAGCGCCTTGCCCACCGATTCGCCAACGTCGACTGAGATGTCTACGTTCTGCCTGGCCACCGGTCGTTCTCGGACAAACCATGCCGTCAGCGGGAAGCCCAGGGCGAGCGCGAGCAATCCAAGCAAGGCGAACGCAGTGCGCCAGCCGTAGTGGGTGATGGCGGCCTGGGCAATCACCGGCAGGATCATCGCTCCCAATCCGCTTCCGGCGAGCATGATGGAAAGAGCGACCCCGCGCCGCCGCTCGAACCAGGTAGAGATGGCGCGCGAGTAGCCGAGAAACGAGGTCCCCGCGCCCACCAGCCCGATGACAAAGAAGCTCAGGTAAAAGCGCATCAGGTGGGGCGTGAGCAGGGCCATTGATGCGTAGGTGGCGCTGAAGATCAGAATGCAGGGCAGGATAATGCGCCGCGGGCCCAAGCGGTCGAGCAGAAAGCCCAACACCGGCGCGGCTCCGGCGACTGTCAACCCGGCAATGCTGAAGCCGGCGGAGATGGCCTCGCGGCGCCAGCCGAAGCTGAGCGAGAGCGGCTTGAGAAACAGGCTGAAGGTGTACGGAACGATGGCCGAGAAGCTGACCATAACGCCGAAGAATCCGGCCAGGGCAACCTTCCAGCCATGGTAGGAAAGATGCGACTCCGAGTCCGTTGTGGCTCCCGTCACCAGATCCATTAGCGAGCGGGTCCTCGCGCCACGGTTACGGCGGCGACATTAGATTTGTTCCGGGGAGCGCTGGTTTTCATTGCACGGGTCTCGATGGTCGTCGCCTGTTGTGCATCGATCACACCGATGCAAAGTTTCTGTCGCTCTCCCTGAGAATTTGCTATAGGAGCGTTGACGAAACACTAGCGGGCAACATCGAGGCTGTCTTCCCCCTCCGGATGGAAATTCGTATCAATCGAAGGGTGTATCGGCGAAACGTATCGGCTCTTATCCTCCGAGGTGGTTCACGATAACCGTCAGCGATGCTCCGGCGAGCATGGCAACGATTCCTTGGGCGCAGTATCTCGAGATCATTGCGCTCTCTCCTCGCCGGCCTTAGTTATTCCGATAGGTTCCTTGTTTTTGCCCGCGACAAACGGCGTGATCGCGGCCATGTCCAGATTCCCATATGCGCTGACATTAGAGGCGAGTACAGAATGGGCCACGCTTGCCGCAGGCAAATCAGCACCCGACGTCCTTGCGGCATCCATGACCAGATCCATGTCTTTGCTCATCAGCCGCAACGGAAATTCCGCAGAGTAGTCGCCGTTCCTTATCTTCTGAAACTTTCCCAAGAACGCCGGAGCTACCACCGCCGTCCTGGACAGGACATCGAGCAGAACATCGCGATTGATGTGCAGATGTTCTCCCAACGAAACTGCTTCCGCGATTGCCTGCATATCAACGCCCAAAAGAAGGTTGACGACGAGTTTCATGAGGACGCCTGACCCACCGGGTCCGATCAAGAACCACTGCCTGGAGATGGACTGGTAAACAGGAACGCATTGCTCGAAGGTGTTCTGATCGCCACCGGCGAGCAGCGTGATCGTCCCCGCCTCCACCGCCGGCGTCGATCCCGAGACAGCAACATCGAGGAAACGAATCCCCAGGGAGGACGCCTGCCGATGGAGAAGGCGCGATAGTTCGGGCGAGATGGTGCTCATTTCAAGAACGATGGTTCCTTGTTTGGCTGCGGAAAATACGCCGCCCTGGTCGAAATAAACGGAATGAACTGCCTCATCGTTGGCCAGAGAAGAGAGAACCACATCCGCATCCTTGACCAGTTCCGCCACGGATGCGGCAATCCCCACACCCTCTTGCCGCAGCGTCTCTGCCGGTTCGGGACTGCGGTTCCATGCTTGAATGTTCCAGCCGGCTGAATGTAAACGCCGGGTGAGCCGGCTCCCCATCAGTCCCAGACCGATGAATCCGATTTTGACTGTTCGTTTGTCGAGTATGTCGACTGGCATGGCCATCACTTTATCTCCTCTTTCTTTTGTTGTGCCCCTTGCCGGCGACCGCATCGTTTGATCGGCCGCGCCAGGCGGAGTTACGGATCCCCTTGTTGAGAGATGCTATAGCGGCACAATAAGTCGCGCGCAGCACTGACCGGCGTTTCACCAGGCCATGGCGAACTCCCTCGTCAATTTGGGCTATATTTTCATAACGCTTCATTCCTGATTGGTGAGGGTTCCGATGTCCGCACTCGCTTCTCGTAAATTTTCCGCGGCTCCCGACAGGCCGGCCTCTGTCTGGTTACCGGGCGTTGTGCCGATATCGACATTACTTAGCGCGCTCTTTGCCGTCCTCATCTCCTGCTGTTGGTCGTCTGCGGGGGCGCAGGTAACCCGTAGCACCATCGATCCTCTGCTCAAGCAGCCGCTACAAAGCCCGGTGTTGGTGGCCGAGCAGCTGCGGCACTTTATGCTGCAGCGCGTGCCCGCGCTGCCCGCGGCAACCAGCCCGGAGGCATGGCAGAAGGAGGCGTGAACGCTTGCGCCAGCACGAACTATCCGTGATCTACCATGGCTGGCCGCAGGAGTGGGTGGACGCCAAGCCAAAATTCGAAAAGGTGGCAGAGATCGCCCGGCCGGGTTATCGCATCGTGAAGTTTCGTTATGAAATTGTCCCCGGGTTTACCTCCACTGCGCTGCTCTATGAACCCGAGCATATGACCGGAAAGATGCCCGCGATTCTGAACGTAAACGGGCATGGCCCCGGTGGAAAGGCAGTGGAGCACAAGCAGAAGCGCTGCATCAATCAGGCCCGCCGCGGCATTCTGGCCCTCAGCCTGGAGTGGATCGGGATGGGCGAGCTAAGCTCGCCCAGACAATGAGCACAACCAGATCGGGCTGCTCGACCTAACCGGGGCGAACGGAGTCGGCCTGTTTTACCTGGCGATGCGCCGCGGTCTCGACTATCTTGTATGAAGACCCGCGAGTCGACCGCGCTCGCATCGGGGTCACCGGCCTCTCCGGCGGCGGCTGGCAGACGATGTTGCTCAGCACCCTCGATACCCGGGTCGGTCCTGCTGTGCCGGTGGCGGGCTTCAGTTCGCTGACCACGGCCATCGAACATCCGGACTATGCCGGCGACGCGGAGCAGAATGGCGCCGACATGCGCGCCGTTGCCGACTACGCCCAATTGATGGCTTTGCGCGCCCCGCGCCCCACTCTCCTCATCTACAACGCGATGGATGATTGCTGCTTTCGCGCAGGCGTGGTCAAGCAGGGCGTCTACTACGATATACAACCCTTCTTTGCCCTGATGGGCAGCTCCGGGAAATCTCGAGTGGTACGAGAATGAGAATCCCCGGGACCCACAACTATCAGATCGACAGCCGTCAGCAGTCCTACCGCTTCTTCGACCGCGCCTTTCATCTTGAGGCCAGCGACAAAGAAGATGCGGATACCGATACCGAGGTGCAGACGTACGCGGATCTTGCCGTCGGAGTACCGCCGAACAATCTCACCATCGTCGCTCTGGCGCGCCAGCGGGCGCAGCTCGATTCATCACGATCCTCCGCCGCAGGCCGATGCGCAATGGGTGGAGAAGCAGCGGCAGCAACTGCGCGAGGTGGTGCGATTTGCTCCAGTTACGGTGACCCATGCGTGGCCGCTGACTGAGACGCACGAAAGAGGTCTGGAAAGCCGCGGGTATCGCTTCGAGTTCAGCAACGGGCTATCCGCGCCCGGGGTGCTGGTTCAGTCCGCGGTGAGGCCGCAAAACGGAGGCGCGACTCTCTTGATCTCTGACTCAGGGCGCTCGTCCATGGCTGTCGAGGCGGGCAACGATGTCGGTCGTGGGCAGCGCGTTCTGGTCTTCGACCCCTTGTTCTTCGGCGAGAACATTCCCGGCGTGGACGACGACCTTACGGGTTTTGCGCAGATGTTGAACACCATTGGTGAGAGGCCTCTCGGCCTGGATGCGGCGCAGGTGGCCGCGATTGCCCGCTGGCTGCAGCAGGACTCGATCGATGGCAGTGGGACGCCGGGCGCCCGCATCGCGCCCTCGAATCGCGCGCTTGCGCCGCTGCGCATCGTCACCAACGGCCCACGCGCGGCAGACCGTCGCGGTCGTCTCCGCAGCCATCGTGCCTGAGCTCTATCCTCGATCGAGGCGCGCCACGCGATTGCCAGCTTTGGCGATTTGTTCACGCATCCGCTTGATGATCATGTACGCGCCGGAGTTGATGTGTCTCGATCTCTATCGCGACTTCGACTTCAACACCTTGAGTCTCATCGCTGCGCCCGTCAAAATCGACCTCTCAGGCAAAGATCCTGAGCCAATCTTCTGGTAACAGGCGAGCCGCTGGTCTGAAGGCGCCTGGCCTCAGCTCTTTAAACCTGCAAGCTCTTCAGGTAAGGAACGCTTTGGGCCATCAGTGCAGGATCCTCCTCCAGTTCGACAAAGTAGTTCTGGATGTGAGCCTTCCCTGCCGCGGTGAAGACCTTCTTCCAGTCCACGACGCCCTTACCGAGCGCTACCTGTTTCGCGTGGCCGTCGGGGGTCATCACCCAGTCCTGGCAGTGCATGGAGATATAGCGGTTCGGATAGCGGGTGAAGTAATCCACCGGATCGAACCCGTTCTGCATGGTGGAGACCTGAAACTGCAGTTTCACGGTTTTCGGATCCAGCCGCTCGATTTCCATGTCGTAAACCCGCTTGCCGTCGATGCTGGTTACCTCAAATCCTTCGTTGTGCAGCACGGCAACCATGCCTGCAGCATGCGCCTTGGCGGCAAAGGTATTGAAGAGATCGGTAACGCGGTTCACGTCACCCACGGTTGGCGGAACGCCCTCACGCAGCGTGCCGAAGCCGAGGCTTGCTGTGGCCATCTGAGTCAGGCCAAGCCCCTTGGCCCATGCGATCCGCTCCTCCGCATGATTAAACAACTCGCCCGTGTCGAAGTGCGCGCTGATACAGGTAAGACCGTAATCGTGCAGCATGCTGCGCAGCTGCTGGGGCTTGTACTTCGCCAGGCTGGAGAAATCCTCATAGCCAAACGGCGAACAGAGCTCAATGGTCTGAAAGCCCGCTGCGGAAAGGCCCTTCATCGTCCCGGCAAAATCCGGATTGATCGAGGCGCGGACCGGATAGGTCTGGCAGCCGATGGGGAGACCCAGCGGGTCAGCCAGCAGGTATGGGGTTGTGGTCAGAGCGACAGCAGCAGCCGCCCCCTGCTGAAGGAAATGACGTCGGGTCATCGGCATACGGTGTTCTCCTGATGCGTTTTCCAAGAAGATTATGACAGTCCCCCGCTCGGTTGACAGTCCGTCACCGAGGTAGGTCCAGGATCGCCCTCGATGCCGTAGCGGAGAAGCCAGAGGGCTCCGACGCTGTTGCTTCAAGTTGTGCGAATACTATACATTGCTCCTCAAACCTGGAGGTGCTTATGGCTAGGCGATCGTTCCTTCGACAATTGGTTGCGCTCCCGCTTGTCGGCATGACGTCCTGGGGTCAAGAAGCCACGCACAAATCGCTGAATGTCATGATGAAAAGTGCCTGGGGCTCGGACGACCCAACCAAAGCGGCCTTTCCGTTTCTGCATGGACTCGCTCTCTCCGAAGCTGGACACTCGGTTCAGATATTTCTCCTCGGGGAAGCGGTATCACTCATGCGAAAGTCCGTAGCCGATGCAGTCGTGCCGGTCGGATGGCCGCCGTTGGAAGGGACGCTTACCAAGGTTGTCGGAAGACATGTTCCGATCTATGCATGCGGTGCCTGCTGCCGCGCCCGCTCGGTGGCCCAAAGCGACCTGGATCAATGGGGCGCGAAGTTCGGCAGCCCGGCCATTTTCGTATCTCTCGTGGAATGGGCCGACCGGGTGATCACCGAGTAGTTTCCTTCATCATTCCAATGAAACTCACAGGCCGAAACTGCAACACTTTCTGCCGGGGATAGGTGACCGCCTACCCGGCAATTCCATGTAGGTTAAGAGGAATACATATGAAAGAAGCACTCGAGGTGAGCCGAAGAGGATTCCTGGCGGGGTGCGGCACGGTGGTGGGAAGCGCGGTGCTGTCGGCGGGCGCCGCTCAAGTCCATTCCGAGGCGGGCGCCGTGCGCTTCGGGGTGCGTACCCCTCTCCCGGAAAACATGAGCTTGCGCGAGCGAGCGCAACTGGTCAAGCGGCTGGGCTATGACGGTATTGAACTGGGGAACGAATGGTCAGACAAGCCGTTGGAGTTCCTTCAGGAGCAACTCGCGGGCATCGGGATCGCCGTCAGCGCAGTCGTGGGCTCCATCAAACTGTTGGACACGGACCCCCTGGTTCGCGCGCACGCGGTGGAGACGGACCGCCAACGCCTGGAGTTGGCACACGCTCTCGGAGCCAATGACGTAATTGAAGTCCCCGTTTTTGGACCCAATAAGTTTCAGGACCTTTCTCCCATCATGAGCGCGCGGGAGGTTGAGGAACGGTTGTTGGTGGCGCAACTCAAGGAGTTGGCGCCCGACGTCCAACACTCCGGGGTTAACTTGATGCTTGAGCCGTGCAACCAAAAGGAAACCCACTTCCTTTACCTGCAAAGCCAAGCCGCCAAGATCATTGACGCCGTGGATGCTCCTGGGTTCAGGCTGCTGAGTGACTTCTACCATATGCAGTTGGAGGAGAAAGACATTGCGGCGACCTTGAGGGAGTACGGCAAGTACACCGTTTACTGTCACCTTGCCGATGGTAAGGCTCGCACCGAGCCGGGTTCCCTGCCCTTCGATTACCGTCCCGGGTTCAGGGCGCTCAAAGAATGGGGATTTTCCGGGTGGCTGACCATGGAATGCAAGGCCACCGATAACCCCGAGGCGGCTTTAGATAGGGCGCTTGCCTACATCAAAAAGCAATGGGCTGACGCGTAATCAGCCGCATGGCAGGAAATCCGGGTCCCGCGGGATTTCCTGTGGAATTTGGTGGCTTCGGTGAACTTCATGCGGCTTTCTGAGAAGAAACAAGATGGGAAGGCACCACCTCCACGCAAGATTCAACAGCAGGTCCCTCCACTTCGCTGCGCTCCGGTCGGGATGACAAGTTTAGTTTGAAGGCGACAATTCGTCGGGACAGCTCTACCCCAGCAACAAATTTGTCATCCCGACCGAGCGTACCCGGGAAATGGCTAAAAAGTACGCATTAACGCGCTAATTCGGCCCCTCCGGGGATTTCTTTGGGTCCCGCGGTTCTTCTTCGTCAGCGCCTAGTCTTCGCCGAAGCGGGGAGGGGATGGAGGATACCGCGGAAATCTCCTATTGAATTGTCAAACATCGAGATGCGACGTGGCTTCGAACTACACCAATTGCGAAACCGCTGTAGCCCTGAGGCTGATAGCCGCGAAGCGGACGTTCGAGGTCGTCACTTATATAGATACAATTCGAGATGGTTTAGATCATGGGAATTGATTTTATTTAGTTGGCCCAGACGGGCCGCGGGGCGCGCGAAACGGCCCCTAGATTCATTCGCGTTCGAAAACGAGGACGTTCGGCTTGCGTCCACTTGCCGTTTGAATCGTCATGGTCAGAGTTTTGCCGTCTGGGGAAAGGTGGATATGCTGTGTGTCGGCCACCTTGCCGTTTCTCTTCTCAGTGAACTCGAGAGTGCGGGCATCCATGCGGCGCGCCGAAGACATGGCGCCCGCCGGCGCGTTCGCATCCTTCACCGGATAGTCCTTGCCGTCAAAGTTCATATTTTTCGTGGAGTGCTGTGTCTGGTTGATGAAGGAAAGGCCGTTGTCTTGATAGGGCTGCACCTCGATTTCGACCCGGCCGGGCTTTTCGGTGGTGCTATCCCACGTAGCGGCAAAGCCGGAGGCTCCTCCAATCGGCGTGTAAATGTAGTGGATGGTGAAACTGGAGCCGTTGGGCGGATAGCCGGTGAAGTCGTCGCGGAGCGAGTTGCCGTCCGGAGAAAGCGTCCAAATGGCGGAGATCTGCATACGGCCGTTTTGCTTGCGGACAACTCTCCAGACACGAGGAGCTTCTGGCGTTACAGCGAGGGTACTTCCATCGAGACCGGGTTGGTCGGTACCGTTGGCCACAATGAATTCCGGGCCGCCGCCAAAGTCGAAAGCGTAACGGTTGGCTCCCGCGGGAACGACCTTCATCTGGTCGTGCATTGTGCTTTTTTCCGGGTTGAGCTTCCACTTGCCGACGAAGGAGCTGTTAGCCGCATGAAGCCCGGTGGTTGCGCTGGCGACAACAAGCAGTAATAGAAACAGCCGTCTCAGCATGGCGTTCTCCGGAGGTCGGTTTTGGTAAGCCCTGTTCAGAGAGCTGCAATGCACTTAGATAACCAATCGATCCCACGGGTCGCGCAGAGACGATCGAGCGCAAAAACAGACTGAGTCAGCTGTAGTTGATTGAGCGGGCTTTCGTCGCAGCCAGTGACAGAATCGTTCGGAAATGAACAGCGTCGTCTAAAAGCGGACAGGTAAGGAGTAATAGCGAAATCAATCTTCGATCGCTGTAGTGGGCGCCTGCCAACATAATGGCTTAGCGAGGGCCCTTGCCTGGAGAATAGAAGGTGCGAACCTCTTTCCCTGTCTGTCCTGGTTTCCCTGTCCAAATGGAAAGCTCTTGACGTGCTCTCTTCAGGCGGGACTTAACGGCCCCCTCAGAGATATTCAGTGCTCGGCTAATCTCCCTAATCGACCATCCATGCATTATTTGCATCCGAATTGGCGCGCGGAGATTTGGACGGAGGCGACGGAACGCGCGCAAAGTGATGAGCTGACGTTGATACAGAACGCATAGCTCCTCGGGATTGGGGGCAGAGTCCTTGACCTCGAAGGCAGTCGCTTCACTTCGATCATTCGGTTGGGGGTCAAACAACACTTCGGAGCGAATACGTTGTTTGCGGAGGACCATAAGGGCAGAGTTGACGGCGATCCGAGTTAGCCAAGTGTATATTGTCGATTTACCTTCAAACGTGTTAATCGCCAAATAGGATCGAAGAAAAGTCTCCTGCAGCACTTCCTCTGCATCGTGTGGATTTCTGGTAATGGAAAGGATGGTTTTATAGAGGCGTCCGGAATAAATCGAATGAAGCTCTGCGAAAGCTGCAGGCGAGCCCCTCTGGGCTGCCAACACGACATCGTCAACTGACGCAAACGCCCGCTCTACCGTGTGATCGAGCTGGGGGGCGCCCTTGGTATTTTGCCTGCTCGGACTCATCTCACTTGCCTCCGAAACTCCGGCAGTCATCGCAGTTGGCGATTCAGAAATTCACTCGTCCGGCCGTTGGCGAGGGCAGCCGCCGCGCGGCATTGTAGTGCGCTCCATTATGTCGAGAGAAGGCATGATTCTGGCCCGCGTAGCTGTAGACTGCCGTGTGTGGTTTCTTAGCAATTGCCGCTTTGATCTCAGCTTGAGCAGCCTTGGAAATGAACTCATCTTCCTCCGCCAGATGCATTAGAAAGGGCGCAGTAAGCCCCTCGAGTTCTCCCAGATATTTCTCAGTATCGCCGCCGTGGTAAGCGACCGCGGCGTCGATGCCGTCGTAGCGCACGGCTGTCAGGAAGACCATCAACGCACCAAGGCAATAGTCGAGGATGGCAGCCTTCCCGTCGCACTCCGGAAGGCTGCGTACCGCGTTGATGGTGTCGTTGACATCCCTGGCGCCTGCATCTTCGCGACTGGAAACTTTGCAGAGAGACGCTCAAAGAAAGAATTTTGCACTCATCGCCCGCAAGGCGAAGGCAGACCTCATTTGAGTTCGTGGAAGAAAACCTCTGTCTGGGGCCTAGCCCGCATTTCTCACAGACCTCCCTGGGGAAGCGATGGTCGGTGGTGAGATCTCTATCCGTTACGGACCCGGCCGTGAGAAATTCAGGCTAGGACGGATACCGTTGAGACTTTGATCCTCGATCCTCTGGAATGGGTAGGACGGAAGGATCGCACATACCCGGAAGCGATGGACGTTTGGCGCACTTATCATCGCGTAAGCGCCGGCATTACTGCAGCGTGATCAGCACTTCGATCATTCCTGTGTCCGCGGCGAGCGGCTGCAAGGCCTTGCCGACCACGGCTCCCACGAGCCGGCTGCGGTCCGTGCCTTTCATGGCATAACCCGGGCGAGAGGAAGTAACCAGCAGATCGCCGCGAGCGATGGCTCCGTTCTCAGCGGTAACTTTGCACGGCACGATCCCGACAACGGCGAGCGGTACTTCGGTTGATTTGGCCGAAGGATCGTCCATGTTGTGCGGGGTCGCCAGAACGCCGGGTTTGGTCGAGTAGATTCCCGCCACCAGCGTGCCATAAGCATGACGGGATAGTGCCAGGTGGCGATCCGCGTTCGGGTCAATCTCCAGAACATCGCCCGGCTCATATTCGGAGAGCTGGCCACGCACGGCGACAGATTCGGCGAAGTCGGCGCCGCTGGCGACGAATCCTCCATCCGCGTAAGCTACGCCGGTGGTGCTGACACGAAATTTGTGGGTACCGTTCGTCATCCCCAAGTAGAGGTTGCCGCCGCTGGCGTTTACGACTACGCCGCCATTGATAATTCCATTGCTTTTGGTGGTGTCGACATCGAGCGCATAGTCGTTGTAAGGCGTGCTGGTGCCGATGCCAACGGTTACGGCGCTGGATGCGGTGCCTCCGAGGATGAGGGCGTTGCTCACACCGACAGTGGCAAAGGCCCCAAAGGCACTGGAGTTGCTAACAGGATCGACGGAAGCGCCGGAATTAAATCCGACGAAGGTGTTATCGGTCCCGGTCATGCTGCCTGTGCCGCTATTGAGCCCGAGTGCGGAGTTTCCATTTCCAGTGTTATACAAAAGCGATCCGACTCCGATGGCGGTGTTGTCATCACCGCTGGTACTGAAATTCATTGCGCTCGCACCGTAGGCCGTGTTTTCGCTGCCCCTCGTATCCTCGAGCAGCGCCTGATAGCCAGTGGCGGTATTGAAAGTACCGGCGCTCACGGTATTGCCGGCAAACCCGAGGTACGCGTTCTCATTCGCGAATGAGCCATAGCCCCAAAGATAACTTCCGATCTGGAAGCTGCCACCGGTGACAATACCTGAGGCGCTGAGATTGCCTTTTACCGTCTGATTCGTGGTGAAGGTATTGGCCGTCGCCAATCGCGGCACTTTCGTTGTATCTAGATTGAGGGTGACGTTTCCGGTGGTGCCGCCGCCCGTGAGATCGGTACCCGCAGTTACACCAGTGATCTGGGCCTGGAGGAGACCGCATAACGGCAACATTGACAAGAGAACGGAGAGCGCTCGTGTTCGCATTTTCATGACACCTCCTGTGAAATCGATGGATTGGAAAACTATTGACCGTGATGATCAGCCCTGCCAGACGAAGAAGCGGTTGCGCATTGTGAGTTTCTCCTTCTCCCCAGATAGATGGCCGATATTTCAGCCGCCTCTCTATTGGATAAGCGCGAAAGAGGAAAACATTTCACAAAAATCACTGGCCAGTTCGCCGAACCAACGGCGACTCGCGGTAGCGTGTCCAGTGCTTCCAGCAAAACCTCAAGATTGAGGATGAGGCGCGGACTTGTTTTGCTCCGCTTTGCCGCCAAGCTCTCCTCATTGCCGGAGCGACTCTCTCGGCGATCTCAGGAGAGCTGCAGCCCCCGATCTGCCGGAGATATTGCGGTTGGCGCAAGAAGTCAGGTCGATCTCGTAGAACACACCGAAATAGGTGTTGCTCCCAGAGAATCCAGCGGGCGCATTTCCATATCCATAAACCGAATCCATAAACGTGTTCGAGTGCACCTCGCTGGAACTAATTTTGTTGCAACCGAGATCGATTCCCGTTCCTCCCCCTAGGTTGGGATTCGTCACCGTGCTGATTGTGTTGCTCTGGACTGCCGAAACGCGCGGGGCGTCGATACTGATCCCGGCACGTATGGCGCCGTAGATTTTGTTTGATTTCACCGATACTGCCATCAACACCTAAATCGATACCAATTTCGCTGCCCAAGATCGTATTGCCCGAAACCGATCCCTCAGCCGCCAGAATATAGACTCCGAAGAGGCCGCCATTCACGACATTGTCGCTAACCGTAGCCTTCGTACCCTCTTCGACCACGATGTCATACGTCTGCTCGGAGGCCGAAGAAACGACATTGTTTTCGATTGCCACTCTAAGATTCGGGGCGTCCGTGGTACCGATGGCCCAGATGGCGCCCTGAGAAAAGTCGTACTGGCTGCTGTTTTCCACTGTGACCAACGGATCGGAACTGCCACCCTCCAGAAAGATTCCCCAGCCAACGGTGTTTTGCCCATCCTGGTTAAATGTGATCACGTGATTGATCGTTCCCGGAGTCTGCTGGTAGAGGATCCCGATCACAAAAGCTCCGCTTCCGCTTTGCCCATTGGCAATGCCGTTAAGGTCCAGGTTTTCCAGATTTACGCTGCCGCCCGCGTTGTCGACATAAATCTGAGCCGCTGCAGGAGTGAGTGTCAGGATCCCCGGTGTAGACGTTTGCGTTAACTTTGAGTCCGCCCGCCGGAGTCACGATTCGCACCTGGTCTTCCTTGTTGGCTGAGATACCTTCGAGCGTGACCGGTCTGGTAATGATGATCTGCTCGCCATACTGTCCGGGGCAGACCTCGACCGTGTTGGGAGCCGGAGAAGCATCGAGGGCAGACTGGATGGTGGAGAACTGGGTGCCACTCTTGCAGGCTCCTACGATGTAGGTGATGCTGGTGGCGCTCAGTTGCTGGGTTCCGAATACCAAGGCCATAGCCATAGCCGAAAGCCAGATCGTGAGGATTCGCTTGGGCGAGGGGCGGGTCGAAGTGAACCGGGCGGCTAGGGTAGCGATTCGATTGATAGGTTTTTTCATGGCTTAACTCCTTAGGGCGCTGATCGTTCTGTCCTTCTGTTTCTAAACAGCGCAAAATCGTGGCTAAAACCCATCATCGGACCGCAAAATATTTTCTGAGCTTTCCGTTGGAATCAGAAACAGCCGAAAAGGACGCGCCGGGGTTACCGAGGGGAGCGTTTCCCCTAATTCCCAAACCGTGCCATTGGGCCGATGCCGTCGGGTATGTGCGATGACTGTGCGAATCCACCCTCAATAAGCTGGGAGACGTCCTGACCAATCGGGGAGAGTTGCACTACCCCGGATTTCCTGTGGAACCTGGTAGCGTTGGCCCACTCAAGCCAAAAGCAGGCTTGAATGGGGCACCCAAACCTTTGTTGGTGGGGAGAGGGTGTCATTTTCTCCCTTAACTTGCCACAGGCAAGTCAGCTCGTCGGGATGAGAAAGGGGAGGGGGACAAATGAATCTCTGTGACAGGCCACTAGTCACCTGAGGCTGGTTTTTGGCAGAATTGGATTGTATTGGCGGGCAAGAGCTGAGGCATGGAAGTTCCCTACGCAAAGAAGTGGCAGAAGGAGACGAACAAGCTGCGCAAAATCGCGCTCGATTGCTACCTGAGCGAAGAACTCAAGTGGGGCAAGCCCTGCTTCACCTTTCAGGGAAAAAACGTGGCAGTTGTCATCCCGCTCAAAGGGTCATGCGCGCTTTCGTTCTTCAAAGGAGCGCTGCTCAAGGACACAAAGCACATTCTCCAAAGGATCGGCGAGCACACCCAGGCGGCGCGATGGATCAAGTTCACCTCGCTCCGGGAGATCACGGTTCTGCAGGCGACTTTAACAAATTATCTCTACGAAGCCGTCGCCCTGGAGGAGTCCGGGAAGAAGGTCGAGCTCAAGAAACCTGCAGAGTACGCAATTCCAGAGGAGTTGCAGACCAGGTTGAATGAGGCTCCGGGGTTGAAGGCAGCGTTTGAAGCGCTCACGCCGGGCCGGAGGAAGTCTTACATCTTTCATATCTCAAGCGCGAAGCAGGCAAAGACCCGGGTAGCGCGGGCAGAGAAGTGCGCGCCGATGATCATGGCTGGACGAGGGTTCAACGAGCTGGCGAATTGAGCCTCAGCGCGGGCGATGGATTGCGATCAACGCTCAACAATGCGGAGTCTTCCGTGTAAAGTAGGGGCATTCCGCCAGCGCTCATTCAGTCGGGCCTGCTCGCGCATGCGCAAGAGGAGATGTCCCAGGGAATATGGCCCCGGAAGAGCCAACGCAGGCCCCCGCAACTTCTTCTGAAACGCCTACCGTCCGCGAAGAAAGATGGCCGGCGCAATTCGGCGTCGGTATACGGTTCGTCCGTCACCAGGTCTCGTCACCAGGTTTCGCTGGGTGGAAGTATTTGAAGGCGTACCTCAGGGGCTAAAGCCCGCAATGGATGCGGGTTCGTGTGGCACGGCCGAAGCCGTGCCCTTCGTTGAGAGGATGTCTTTCCAGGACTACCCGCGGGCCCCGTTCGTCAGCAAGCTTCGCGCGCATTTTGTCTACGGATTCTGTCGGTTTCCGTCTTCAAAAAACCGAGATTTCAAGTGAGCGGCTCACGACGCTGGCGACAGCCGTTGTAGCGCCTTCTTAGCCCGCGCGGCAGAGCGACCATCGGGCAGGATGCTCAGATATCCCTGATACTCACTCCGGGCTTCGGCTTTCCTGCCCAGCTTCTCCAGTGACTGCGCCAGCGCAAATCTGCTCATCGCATCGCCGGGCTGGTAATCCAGGGCCTCTCGGAAGCGGGACTCGGCTCCTTTGTAATTCTTATCGTGGTAATAGATCTCACCCGCCTCGCGATTCCTCGCGGCTTCGCGCATTGCTATTTCTGCTGGGTCCGGCGTATCTGTTGCGGAAGAAGACCAGCACGAGTGATAGACCACATCGGCGCAATTCGGCTTAAGTCGATCCAATGCTCGTTTTACGCTGGAGTCGGCAGGCTGGGCGGTGACTGGCAGTGTATCGAGGTCGGGCAGCGGTGCGTCCTGCGGTGAAGGCGGAGTTCCCAGGCTTACAGGAGTAGTGGGAATCGTGTTCGCAGCCTGCGGCGTGCTGCGACTTTGCGCCTGAGCCGAAGCCACGAACGCAACTGTCAGAACTACCACAAGCGACGAAGAGTTCACGGCGCCCTCCGCGACAACTCACTTTGATTCTAGAACAATTTGAAGGTTCGCTCGATGGCGCCGGCGTTCTGATGCCTGACCTAGGGTCTTTCTGGATCGATTTCCAGGTGCTTGCGCAGGGCGGAAAGAAAGCCGCGAATTACCACCTCGGAGTGGGGCTGAGGGATGAGCTCAGAGAGCTTACCATAGCCGGCCAGGCCGGCGTCGATAGCGGCTATTACGTCACGCACGGGCAACCTCGAATGTTCCGCAAACACTACTTGATCGACAACGCGGTCGACTCCGTTCAATGGGTCCGCTTCGAATTGAATTGGGTAGATAAGCCTTCTCAGGATCGCGTCTCCCGGCAGATCGAGGTCAATGACTGCACTCATCGCAATTCACTCCAGACAAACGAGCAACGATCAGATTTTACGCGAGACGACGACGGGTACCCCTAGCCAGGTCTTGGGTCAGTCTTCATGCGGTTTTCCTCGCAGAAAACCGCAGACGCTGGTCTCTCCAGTGCCGCTTGCAGGAATCCGTGTACGCTCCTAATGACACGAGCGGAGGGTTGGGTCCGCAACAATCCCACTCAAGCCAAAAGAAGGCTTGAATGGGCCACCCAATCCTTTGTGGGTAATGCAGAGAGCCCGGTGTCATTTCTCCCTCAACTTACCCGCGACAAGTTGAGATGCTTGCATGGAGAGCGGTTGGTGGACAGAAGGCGTTTTTGCCTCGGGTGGGCCGCAGGCCCATGGTTCCTTCGGTCTACAAATGCTCTGGAACTTACGCCAGCATCTGATCCACCACGTGGCCGTGAACATCGGTGAGCCGGAAGGGACGTCCCTGGAATTTGAAGGTAAGCTTGGTGTGATCGAATCCCAGAAGCTGCAAAATGGTTGCGTGAAGATCGTGCACGTGAACCTGGATCTTGCGCGACGTTGAAGCCTAAGTCATCACTTTCCCCAATCGACATGCCGCGCTTGATTCCACCGCCGGCAAGCCACATGGAAAAGACATTGGGATGATGGTCGCGGCCATTCGCGCTTCCGTCCACACCCACCTGGACCATGGGCGTGCGGCCGAATTCGCCGCCCCAAATCACCAGCGTGTCGTCCAGCATGCCGCGCTGCTTCAAATCCTGCAGCAGCCCGGCGCAGGCTTGATCGGTGTCGCGGCAATTTTCAGAGATGTCTTCCACCAGGTGGTCATGCTGGTCCCAAGCCTCATGGTAGAGCTGCACGAAGCGGACACCGCGCTCCACCAGCCGGCGCGCGAGCAGGCAGTTATTGGCGAACGAGGGCTTTGCCCGGCTCAGCGCCGTACAGCGCGAGCGTTTCCTTCGATTCCTTGGCGATGTTCATCAGATCCGGAGCGCTCGACTGCATGCGAAACGCCATCTCGAAGGAGTTGATGCGCGTAGCGATTTCAGGATCGCCGGTGGCTTCTTCCCGCAACTTATTCAGCTTGATGATTTCGTCGGTCGTGTCGCGCTGCTCCGCCGCGTTCGACGCCTTTGGGGTTGGAAAGGTAAAGAACAGGGTCGCCGCTACTGCGGAACTCCACACCCTGGTAAACCGTGGGAAGGAATCCGCTTCCCCAACAGGAATTGCCGCCGCTCGGCCCTTTTTTTCCCGAGCTCATCACGACGAAGGCGGGCAAATCCTTGGCTTCCGAACCCAGGCCGTAGAGCGCCCACGCCCCCATGCTGGGGCGCCCAAACTGCATGGTGCCGGTGTTCATCAAAAGCTGTCCCGGGGCGTGGTTGAAGGCATCCGTCTGCATGGACTTCACGACCGTGATGTCATCCACCACCTTCGATAAGTGCGGCAGCAACTCGGAAACCTCGATGCCGGATTGTCCATACTTGGCAAACTTGAATTTGGGACCCATCAGCCGCGAGTTGGGATTGATAAAGGCGGTGTGATAACCCTTGAGCAGCTCCGGCGGAGGCAACGTGGCGTTGAATTTCACCAGTTCCGGTTTGTAGTCGAATAACTCCAGGTGGCTGGGCGCGCCGGCCATGAAGAGAAAGATGACGCGCTTGGCCTTGGGGGCGAATTGCGGTGGCTTGGGAGCGAGCGGATCGGGGGTAGTGGTATCGCCATATCCTCGCTCGGCAAGCAGTTGCGCAAAGGCGATCGATCCCAAGCCCTACGCTGCATTGGCGAAGAAACCAGCGCCGCGACACTTCCTTGGGGCTGAGATTCCGATAAAGATGATCCGAGCAGCTCATGACTTACTCCTTGGTAATGGTTTCATCCAGGTTCAATAAGACCCGGGAAACCGCCGTCCATCCTGCCACCTGCGCAGCAGTCATATTTTTCGGCAGGAACGGCGCCAGGGCGTCGTTGCCTCCCAGCAGATCCCAGGGATTGAGTTCGCCATCCTGATAGCGCTGGGTTTCCTTTTGCAGGAAGCCCAGCAAATCGTCTTTCTCGGTTTGGTTGGGAGCGCGGGCGACACAACGCCGGAAGGCGTAAACCAGCCGCTGGTCATCCGTTGTGCCGCCATCGGTCAATGCATGCGCCGCCAAGGCCCGCGCCGCTTCCAGAGACACTGGCTCATTGAGCGTGGTCAGGGCCTGCAAAGGCGTATTGGAACGCGTGCGCCGCACGCAGGAGATGTCTCCGTTGGGAGAGTCAAAGGTCTGCAGCATGGGGTAAGGAACGGACCGGTAGCGGAACGTATAAAGAGCCCGGCGATAGACCTCAGTCCCATTCGATTCGACCCAGGGCTTGGGGCTGTAACTCACCGGAGGAAGAAAGAGGAAATCCGGCGCTGGGGGGAAGACGCTCGGTCCGCCAACTTCGGGATTGAGCAGCCCGCTGGCGCTCAAAGCGATATCGCGCACCACCTCGGCGTCGACGCGAAAACGCGGACCGCGGGCCAGCAAGCGGTTGTAGGGATCGCGCTCCTGCAATGCGGGCGTTACTTTGGAGGACTGCCGGTAGGTCGCCGAGGTGACAATCAGCCGGTGGAGCTTCTTCAGACTCCAACCCTGATCCATGAAGTTGACCGCCAGCCAATCCAGTAATTCCTGATTGGAAGGCGGCTCGCACTGGGTTCCGAAATTCTCGCTGGTGGCGACAATGCCAATGCCAAAGTAGGCCTGCCACACGCGATTGACGATGGAGCGCGCCGTAGTCGGGGAATCCCGCGCTGCCAGCCAGCGGGCAAAGGTGAGCCGCGTAGGTTGGCCGTTTTTCCAGGAATCATCCTGGGGCAGCGGATGCAAAAACGCCGGGACGCCGGGCTGCACCAGGGCGGCCGGCTGCAGGAAATCGCCCCGGGTCAGAATGTGCGTTTCCCGCGGAACGGCTCGCGTTGCAAACACCAGTTGCGCCGACCCTTCGGGGTACTTCTGCCAGACTTGCGCAATCTCGTCGTTTTCCGCCTTCCACTCCGGGAACGGTGGTGCGCCAATAGCCAAACACCGTCTGCACCTGCAAGGGAGTGCGCTCGGCGGCGGGAATCGAAAGTATGTCGCGCACGTCCCTGGGCAAAGGATCCACTGTGGGGCTGGGGGTGTCGGTAATCGACAAGCGGAATTTGCCGAGATTGTTGTTCTGGTTGTCGCCGGAGTTCCACCCGCCATGGTTCTGCACCAGGGAGATGGTCAGAATCGTGCCCGCGGGATAGGAAACGGGCGTCGCCAGGGTAAAGACTGCTTTCCGGGACTGATTGCGCAACCCTGGCCCGGCATCGATTCCCCACGCGGTTTCGTTCTTACCGTCAATCGCGAATTGCCGCCGGACCGGTCACCCGGGTCTTGCCGGATTTGTCGTCAAAGATGGGCGCGAGCGGCCTCACCGGCTGTTCGAAATCGGCCTCGGCTTTCACGAACTTCAACTTGGTGACCTTCGCCGGGTCGTCGGCAGGAGCAGCCTCCACGGTAAATTCCGTCAAGGCCCCCATTCCCTGCAGGGAGCGGCCCGGACCGCCCAAGGGCAGGCCCGGGTCGGTCAGCAGCTCCAGGCGAAACGCCGTGATGTTTTTGAGGTCGGTCTTTACTTTCAGTTTCACGCTGCTCTGCGTGGGTGCGTACCCTTCGCAGCGAAAGGAACCATCCTCCTGCACAAGGTATTTCTCTCCGCCGGTCGAGATGTCGTCCACCGTTGGCCGGATGACTGCCCACTCCACCTGCCCCTGCTTCACCTTGTCTTCCCACTGGGCCATCTCTGCCTGCCACGTGGGATGCTGGTGCTGGAGCTGTGCTTCGATTTCCCGCGTCTTGCGGAAAACCTCTTGCTGCTCGATCTGCTCTTGCGGCGTATAGACGGCGATATTGGAATCATTCGCGTTATTGATGAACGCGAACATGCGGTAATAGTCTGCCTGCTTCAGCGGATCGTACTTGTGATTGTGGCACTGCGCGCATTGGATGGTGATGCCCAGAATGCCCTTGCCGATGGCGTCCATGCGGTCGTACATGGCCTCCATGCGGAACTGCTCGGGATCGATTCCACCCTCTTCGTTAATCATGGAATTGCGCAGGAAGCCGGTGGCTACAATGTCGTCCTGGGTGGCGTGCGGCAGCAGGTCACCGGCGATTTGATCGATCACGAACTGGTTGTAAGGCATGTCGCGGTTGAGGGAGTTGATCACCCAGTCGCGATAGAACCATACGCGCCGCTGCAGGTCCTTCTCATAGCCGTCGGAGTCGGCGTAGCGCGCAGCGTCGAGCCAGATGCGGCCCCAGCGCTCTCCATAATGGGGTGAGTTTAATAGGCGGTCGACTTGTTTCTCATAGGCTTTGGGGCTCTTGTCGGCGACAAAAGCATCGACCTCGGCTGCCGTGGGTGGTAACCCAATGAGGTCCAGGCTCAAGCGCCGCAGCAGCGTCACGCGATCGGCGGGCGGCGAGGGCGACAACCCTTCTTTCTCCAACCGCGCCAGGATGAAGGAGTCGATGGGATTCCTGACCCACGCTTGATGTGCTACTTGAGGTACCGGGGGGCGCACGGGCGCGACAAAGCCCCAGTGAGTCTTGGCGGCTTGCGTGGTCGCGGAGCCGGCCGCTGTCTCCGGGATCTCCGCGCCCTGGTCAATCCAGGCGCGGATCAATTTGACCTGCTCAGGCGGCAGGGGGTCGCCGCCGAAAGGCATGCGGGCGAGACCGCCGGTTCCGGCCACGCGTTCGTAGAGGGTGCTGGTGTCCGCGCTCCCCGGCGTTACAATCTTTCCCGAGTTTCCCCCGGCCAATATCGCCTGACGGCTGTCCAGACGTAAACCGCTCATCTGGGTCGAAGCGCCGTGGCAGCTGTAGCAGTTTTTCTCCAGAATCGGCTGAACGTCCCGCTGATAATCAACTTTAGGAGCGGTGGTCGCGTTCTGGGTCTGCGCCATGCGCGGGCAAATTTCCAATGCCAGAACAGATACCAGAGCGACAGAGGGAAAGAGCTTCAGACGACTTCTAACCGGGATATCCATGCTTGCCCCTCGGCTATAGGCCCAATATACCCCCAGCCGCCTACGCCGCACACGTTGTGAAGAATACTCTTTCATGGCTGACCAAGCCACTCTTCACTCAAGCATTTTTGCTAATGGTGCAGGCCCAGGAAACCGAACCCGACACGGCTATCCTGCCAAAGAATGGCTGCGCCTACTCATGGGTGGCGTCGCGGACAGACCCTACATATAGATCCGGCCTGTCACTGGCAGAATCAACTGACCTGGATGTACGTAAGGCATTGCTGCCAGTATAGGTACAGGCAAAGGTCGCCGGCAGAGCGCGTAGCCTGTAATCCTCCGGCAAAGCGCCAACCGTCTCTGTGCGCTCAACGGCCCGCACACATGCGTGGTCCAAGGAATCCCAGCCGCTGGGCTTGCCTACTCTCACATTGCTAAGAGAGCCGTCGCGGTTCACATCGAACCACATCTCCGCCGAATTCCCTGGAGGGACGTTCGCATCCACACGTTCATAATTGCTAAAACTCTGGTTGAGCCTCTCGCGCATTTGCTTCATGTACAGATCGGAGGGTTCAACCGAATTCGCTACGGGCGGGCTTGTCTTTAAAGGCGCCGGCGGATGATCTTGCAATTCATGCGAGCAGTCGTAGTCAACGTTCAGACTTGGTTCCCTTCCCCATTCGGACGGTTCAACTGTCCCAACCTTCGGTGCTGAGTTCAGACATGAGGGGTCCGGCGAGGGATTCCCGCTTGTGGTAAACAGCGAGACTTTTGCAGGAGAGCTCTCGCGTGACGCACCCACATCTGGCTTGGGTGGGCGGGGATGCCAGGCGGCGGCATCAGGCACGTCCGCGTGAACCTGCATGGGAGCCGATACACTATCGACCTGTGCTGTAGGGTTGTTCGTCACCGCGTGCCGGTTTGTTGCTACCGAATAAAAGGAGAGACCTCCACAAACGAGAATCAGGACCGCTATCGCTACAGCAAGCAACTGCTTAAAGGAGAACGCGGTCACGGGAGGAAACTTCGATAACCAGAACCACGATCTAACGGAGCGTTCTGGGGAAGGGTTCGGTGCGGGTGAGCTTTGCTGCCTCACGGGTTCTGCTGGAGAAGGGGGAGCGGTCGCTCGCCGCTGTCTTGGTCCTGCATAGTTGCGTGGTGCTCCCGCATTTGCTGGTTGGGAGGGCCTAAGGACTGCCCTTAATGCCTCGACGTCGCGTGCCTGATATGCCTCATTCGCCAACTTTGTGAGTCGTTCGCAGCGTACCCGGTCCTGCTCGTCAATTGCCAGATCAGGATGAACGCGCTTGAGCACCCGAATCCATAGCTGCTTCAATTCCGGCGACGGCGGGCCCATGATGTCCTCTCGGTCCATTTAGCAGCTTCACTCGAAGATGGGCTGAGTTACAGCCTAAAGAACGGATCTATGCAGGCGGTCACAAAACAGGCACGGCCCATGCGCGGTGATGAACAGGCCGATATCTGCCAGGTGAAGACGGTAAAGGCATCCTTGTTGGGCCTGGGTGCGCCGGTGTTCGGGCCGTCTCCGTCATTTACAGTGCCCACATGGTACGACCAACCGCATGCAGGTACAACAATGATCAAAGGGACGCCGGTTACCTTTGCGTTAGACAGGCTAGTGCCCGTTCGGAAACGGCCGTGGCATGCCTGGCTTCCAGTTGGGTATGGCGTACCCGTCTCGATTGGGCATTTTCACTTGCGGCAGCGTCGTTTGGGCGAGGACTTCATCCTGCTGAATCACGCCGTTCCTGTAGAGCAGGAACGCGGTGAGCGAGTACACCTCGTCCGGCTTGAGCGAGCCTTCCTGCCTGAAGGGCATGCCGCGATTGATGTAGTCCCATATGACCGTCGCGTAAGGCGCGTGCAACGCCATTACATCCTCCGGCCCGATGCATGGCTCAAGGCATGGCGTCGAGCTCTTCACAGGCGTTGCGGGCTTAATCAAGATCGGAGCCAGCCCGCCCGAACCGTTTTGCCCGTGGCACATGGCGCATTTCTGGGCGTAAATCGCCGCGCCCTCTTTTGCCGTTCCCTTCCCCGGAGGAAGATTCTTCCCATCCGGGCTGATGGTGATATCCTCGGCGCGAATCTCATCGGGCGTCGGCGTTCTTCCGACGCCATAAGTCGGCGATTGGGCGCACGCAGCGCCGCACACGCACAAAATCATCACTGCAAGCAGAGCTTTAAATCGCATTGTGCACGCTCCCATCGCCCGCTACCCGCCACGGCTGAATCGTGTTGTCCGAGCCCTGGACGCCGTGCGTCTTGTAATGGTCCGGCGGCAGCTTGAAAAACGCGGCCAATTCCGCGCGCGAAGGCTGCACCTGCCCAAGCTCATCGATGCAGCGCGACTGCAGCACGCATTCGCCACCGTCCCACTTCCAGTCCATGCCGAATCGTGTATGTGCTTTCGCATGGACCGGCCCGCGGATCTCCGCGGATTTCCAGGTGTGCCCGCCGTCTGTCGAAACCTCTACGCGCCGCACCGCCCCTCCGCCCGACCACGCCAGCCCTGTGAGTTGGTAGATTCCAGGACCGGCGAGCTTCTGCCCCCCTGACGGAAAGGTGATCACCGATTTCGGGCCCCACTGGAACGTCAACGCGGCTTCTTCTTCATCCTTCGAAATATGTCCGTAATCGTTGTAGGTCATGTAGTAGCGGTCCACGACCTTGATCCGCCGCAGCCATTTGGTGTTGTAAATCCCTTCGAAGCCCGGAACCAGCAGGCGCAACGGAAAACCCTGCTGCGGGCGTATCGGCTCGCCGTTTTGCCCGTAGGCGACGATGCAATCGTCCATCGCCTTCGCCAGGCGGATACTGCCGGCGCCCTTCACCTCTTCCGCGCCTTCCGAGACTACCCACGAGGCGCCCTTCTGTACGCCGCACTCTTTGAGCAAAGCCGAAAGCAGCACGCCTGTCCATTCGCTGCTACTGGTCAGCCCGTGCGTCTCCTGCACGGTTTTGTCTTCCGGCCTGGAATGGTTACCCAGGCACTCGATGAAATGCACGCGCGATACCGAGGGGAAGCGCTTCAGATCATCCATGCTGAACTCCAGCGGCCGGTCGACCAGGCCGTGAATCATCAGCCGATGCTGCTGGGGATCGATATCCGGCACGATCGACCCGCGATGCGTCCCGATGAAGTGAAGCGACGATGGTGTGATCGTGCCCACGAAATCCTGCAGCGGCGCCAACACGTGAAACGTCATCCCAAATTCGTCCGGCGAAGGTCTCCCATCCACCGCCACGCGAAGCGAGGTCACGTAGTGTGACCGATCGCCATACGCGACCTCGTCCTTCAGCGACTTTGTTTCCTCAGCCGACGCTTGGCCGGTTGCGGTTCGCACGGCGCCCAGCGCGGCTGCCGCGGCGCCGGTCGTTAAAAATCTCCTTCGGCTAGCCCTCGTCAAATCGGCCGGTTTTGTCGATGCCGGGTTTGTTTTCGAATCCATGGGAACTCCCCTCCAGCGCGGTTATACTCTTGTCGCAAAATCTACGCTTGTTTGGTGGATCAAATCAAGGTTGGATAGAATCCGATAGAAGCATACCTACTCGCCCCTCGATTGAGGCGGCATCGCTCGCATGAGTTTCGTTCTGGAGGCTGATCGTGCAATTATTGCTATCGCTTCCTCGCGTGGCGAATCGACTACGACTTCGATCCATCGGTTGCTTCCTGGCTGTCGCTTTTTGCCCGGCAATCTCTTTACTCGCGCAAAGCAGAACAATTCACATCACGCAGCGATACCTGAATATCCCGGTTGAACGCGAAAGCGAAATGCGGATATTTCAGATCAGCGTCGGCGGAGTGCAAAAGCGTGAGTTTCCCGGTGCAATTGGCAGAGCATGCCGTCGACTATTGGATTTTCCTGGACGTCAGCGAATTCAAGGGCAGCACCATTACCCTGACTGGTCCATCCGATCTCTCAGGCCCTTCCGCTCAAGCCGCTTTGGATCGTATTTATCAGGCGAACCAGATTGAGGGGGCGGCCACCTTATACAAGGAGAGCAACCGGCCGCAGTTCCACTTTACGGTTAAGCGTGGCTGGAGCAACGACGTCAACGGCCCGATCTTTTACCAGGGCCAGTACCATCTTTTCTGGCAGGCTTTTCCGTTTGGAACAAAGTGGGATACGGGCTTCATGTATTGGGGCCACGCGGTCAGCGAGGACATGATCCACTGGCGGGAGCTGCCGCCCGCGCTCATGCTCGACAAGCTTGGCTCACCGTGGTCCGGCTCGAGTCTGGTGGACCACAACAACGATGGGGGCTGGGGTAAAGACGCGCTGGTGTTGGTCTATACGGCGTTTGACCGCATCTCGCATAAACAGGTGCAGTGCATCGCGTACAGCACAGACAACGGAGCTTCGTTCACTCGCTATGTTGGCAATCCTGTTCTGGACAGCAATCGCGAGGTAGGCTCCAACGACACCAGGGATCCCAAGGTGTTCTGGTATGAACCGGCCAAGCACTGGGTGATGGTCTTATTTGAGAAGGATGGCATGACGTTCTACACCTCCGCGGATCTCAAAACGTGGGCGCGCAAGAGCCATCTTAAGGGCTTCCACGAATGCCCGGACCTTTTTGAGCTCCCGATCGATGGAGATAGTAACCGTAAGAAGTGGATCCTTCATGGCGGCTCGTCCAGTTACGTGATCGGCAGCTTCGATGGGGAGAGATTCACCGTCGAATCTCCTGAGCTGCATTATGCCGAAGGAAAAAACGAGCATGGAGCCGATCTTCTGTATGCGGCGCAATCCTTCGCGGAGATGCCGGACGGCAGACGGGTCCAAATGGCATGGGGAAGGATTCAGCCGGAAGGCATGCCGTTCAATCAGATGATGCTATTTCCCACGGAATTCAAACTGAAAACCACCAAAGACGGCCTGAGATTGCAGGCGACTCCTATTGAGGAGATAGCCCAGCTGCACGGGAAGGCAAGTGCCTGGTCCACATTGACCGCCGCCGACGCTAACCAGAAACTGGGCGCGGCCGGATTCAGGCCTCTCGACGTGAAACTTCAACTTACGTTGAGCGACGGGGATGAGCTGGCTCTTAAATATGCGGGAAACACTCTCGCCACCATCCAATCTGCCGATCTAGAGAACGGCCGCGGGCCGGTGGAAGTATTAATCGACAAGTGCGTCGCTGAAATCTTTGTCGATGGCGGAGTGCGGTATATCGTTCGTGAGATAGCGCAAACCGCTCACGGTGAAGGCCTGGAGTTGAGCCTGGGGCAAAAGACAAGCACCGTCAATCATCTTGAAATCTATGAAATGCACTCGATATGGAAGCGGCTCGAATAACCGTAGTGTAATTGCCGACGGTTGCTCCTAAGGCGCAGCTCACTCAATGCGCAGGGCTCGTACCGGGTCGATGGAGGCCGCGCGCCGCGCCGGGATGATGCCGGCCACGGCAGCCGTAACCACCAGCACTCCAATGGCGATGCCCATGACCGGCACATTGACGCTGGTGATTTCAAAGAGCTGCGATTTGACGTAGCGCACGCAGAAGATGGCCACCGGGATGCCGATCGCGAGGCCGGCAACAGCTTGCAGCAGGGCCCCGCCCATGACCGTTCCGATGACGCGGCTGCGCGCCGCGCCCAGCGCCATGCGGATGCCGATCTCCGGCGTGCGGCGCACCACGGTATACGCGGTGACGCCATAGAGGCCGATGGCGGCGAGCAGCAGGGCCAGCAGACCAAAAAGAGAAGTGAGACGCGCAATCAGGCGCTCCTGGATGAAGCGGTCGTCAATCTGCTGCCGGAAGGTCTGAAATTTCACGATCGTCAGATTGGGATTGATGCTGGCCAGGATCTCACTGACGGTCTTTTCAAACCCGGGGATGGGATGGCCGGTCTGGATCACGAGTGCCCCGGCGTACATGGACTGGTCTTTGTCGAGGTGGTAGTCGGGATCGTTCGCGCTGCCGGCCCGTTGTGTGAGCGGCAGAAAGTACATGGCGTGGTTCTTCCAATAAATGCTGGTGTAGGTGGTGTCTTCCACCACGCCGACGATCTCATGCGCTCCATCCTGGCCGGCCTGTCCGGGACCGGAATTGCCAAAGGAATGGCCAATGGGGTTGCGTTTGCCGAAGAACTGTTTGGCGAACTCCTGATTCACAACCGCGACCGGCGCGGCGTTCAACGTGTCCTGCGGCCTGAAGCCGCGGCCCATCACGACACGGGTGCCGACTGAGTCGAAGTACTCCGAGCTGCCTTTCACCCAGGACGCGCCTTTGTTCAGGTCCGGCTCGCCTTGAATTTTCACGCCGGATCCCCAGTTGTTGGACTCCATTGGCGTGTATGTGGCGAGGCCTACCTGGAGGACACCGGGAAGGGCGTGGAAGCGGTCGACGATGGTCTGATAGAGGGGTTCGACCTCCGTGACCTTGTAGCCGGCCGCCTGCGGATTGATGTGCGCGATATAGCGGTTGGCCGCATCCAGCTTCATGTCTACGTTTTCTGCCTTGTTGAGGCTCTGCGCAAAGAGACCGGCGGCGACCAGCAGCACGAGGGAGAGCGAGGCCTGCAGAACCACGAGGGATCGCTGCAGGAAGGATGCGCCGTGGGCGGTTGTGCGCGCATTGGAGCGCAGCGCCTCGGCGGGATGGGTGCGCGCGGCCATCAGTGCCGGTGCGAGCCCAAAGAGGATGCCTGTGACGAGCGAAAGCGCAAAAGCAAAGCCGATGACCATGGGCGAAGGCGAAGCGCTGACCGGCATGTTCTCCTGATTAGGAAAAGCGAGCGCCAGCAGCGCGTGTGCCCCGAGATAGGAGACGGCAAGGCCGAGCAGGCAGCCCATCCCCGACAGAAGAACGCTTTCGGTCAGGAGCTGGCGCACAATGCGGCTGCGCTGCGCGCCTAGTGCCGCGCGGACGGCAAGTTCCGCGCGGCGGCCCATGCCACGCACCAGTAGCAGGTTCGCGATGTTGGCGCAGGCGACCAGCAGGACCAGCGCGGCAATCCACTGCAGCAATTTCAGTTGGTCCTTGTAACCTTGCTGCATGTTCTGAATGCCGCCGCCGCCGGGAGTGAGCACCACATGGGTGCGGGGCAGAACCTTTTGCGCACGCTGATCTGTAAATGTCTTCAGCGTCGCAAACTGCTGTCGAAGCAGTGCGCTGGTTTTGGACTGGAGGGCCGGCAGGGAGGTTCCCGGCTTCACGCGGCCGATGATGTAGGCCCAGCGCGCATCGGGATCGGTGAAGTATGGCGCCCCGGTGACTTCATCCATCGCATGCATGGGAAGGAAGTATTTAGGCGGATTGGTATCGATGCGGTCTCCGTAAAATCCCCTGGGCGCAACCCCGATAACGGTGGCCGGCTTGGTATTGATGTAGAACGCGCTTCCCACAACGTGCGGATCGCCTGCGTAGTCCTGCTGCCATGTGTCATAGCTCATCACGGCGGTAATCGGCGCGCCCTTGCGATCGTCGGCATCCGCAAGCAGCCGGCCCGCCGCCGGTGAAAGACCAAAGACGCGGAAGTAATTGCCGGAGACGAAGGTTCCCGTGACGGATTTCGCGACGGTCTGGGGGCCGGCGCGACGGACTGTAATCGGCCGCCAGGCATAGCCGGACTCCATCGCGGCCAGCTCCTCGAACTCCGGCAGGTTCTTCTTCAGCATGTCATAGGTATCGGTGGAGAAGAGCGAGTAGTCCCCTTCGTCGTTCCATCCGTCGTTGACGCAGCAGTCGTCTGTGTCGCCGATGCGGATCAGGGTCTTGGGATCGATTACCGGCAGGTTATGGAGCATGATGGCATTGACCAGGGTGAAGATGGCCGAGTTGGCGCCAATACCGAGCGCGAGCGTAAGCAGCACGGTTACGGTGAATCCCCGGGTCTTGCGAAACTGACGGAATCCATACGCCACATCCTGCAGCAGAACCTTCATCCTCTACCTCCGCACACGTCGCCTTGCACATACAAACGGATTACCGACCCAAGAAGTTCCCTGCAATTGTTTGGTCGTTGCACTTATCTTCTTCGGCCCATTGAAGCGAACGATCGCGATGACGGTTGTCGGGATCATTCACGGAGTTTTGGCCATCTTGTTCATTGCGTACCTTGCGGGGTTCCAGTGCCGTGCTCGTATCGGAGCATTCTGTGATAAATAGGTGTCAGTTGATCTCGGACGATTATGGGGCGGGTACATGTTTACTCCAGAAGAGTTGCGACAGGCGAACATTTTTGCCTGTCTTAACGAGGCCGAATGCGCTCGATTGGCGCACACGATCGCCGATGTGCGGCTCGAGCCGGGAGGGCTGGAGTTTGCAAAGCCTAGTTCTCACACAGCCTCTAGAGCCCCGATTATTTTGGACTAAGGGGTGGCACGACTAAGTCGTGCCCCGATTAAAAGCAAAAAACAAAACCAAAGAGGTTTTCTTCGCGAAACAACATACGCTTCGACTCAGAAAATGCAGAAACTCCAGGGGTCTTCCTTCGCAGCAGACCTGTCCCGCGTATAGCCCTGACTCAGTGAGACCGTCTCCAGTACGGGCCGATTCATCGCGAGCGTCTGCCGTTTCGTCCGGATTGGGAGAAGGTCGTCACCCCGGTGGTTGACTTCGCGCTCACCCCGCCTGGCGTTGATCCGGAAAAGATTGCTGTTATGGGGATCAGCTTTGGGGGCTATCTCGCACCACGTGCCGCTGCGTTTCCCTGCCCTGGAGACAGTTGCCGTAGCTTTGCTCCCTGTTGACGATGCAGTTAAGGTTTGTGACATTGGACGGCTTCCTCTCGTTGAATTTTCTGCAGTGAATGCCCGTTCTTGCAGCGAAGAACGCGCCCTCTACTAAAACGCAGGATCTCTTCACGCAACGGCAACGTCTCCAAAGCGATTCTCTCGTTTTTAGGATTGATCGTCCAGTCAGCAATCATCGACGAAACAGCTCCAGATGCATTGGCTGATTAAAGGGAAACTCCACCGAAAGATTGAGTTAGTTACCCATCGACAGGTGCACGACAACTTTTAACTTAACCATTACTGTTCATCCATGCAGCCGGCAGAGCACCTTCTTTCCCCGAATGTGAGCAGACCCCTGCTGCTGGCGCTCCCCGCCACAATTCTCTGATTTACGGAGCCTCGACGATGCGGCACGTCCTCTGGCGCTTATATCAGTGCGATCCATTGCAACACCGTGTCACGCGAACTGCCGGCGTCACTCTTAATTGTCGTGCCAAATCTTGCAGGAGACTCGAAAACAATATGAACATCGTTCGCAATGTGCTGGCATTTGTGGTGCTTGCCTGCCTCACTTCCTCTGCGCAGCAAATCACGGGGAACTTTCGCGGAACCGTGACAGACCCAAGCGGCGCTGTCATTGTGGGCGCCGAGGTAACAGCACAGCAGACGGAAACAGCCCTGTCGCGCACAACGACCACCGATCGGAACGGTAACTACGTTCTTCTCGAACTTCCGGTCGGACACTACCGCCTGCATGTCGCAGCGAAAGGCTTTGAGGAGTACGTGCAGGATGGCATCACGCTGAACGTGAACGAGACGGCTTCAGTCTCGCCACGTCTCGCGGTCGGATCGGAAAAAGAACAAGTGCTGGTCCGCGCCGATGCCGCGCTGATTGAGCCAACCGTCACCAGTCTGGGCAAGGTTGTGCAACAGCAGGAATTAGAGGATCTGCCGCTCAACGGGCGCAACTTCTCACAACTTGGCTTGTTGCAGCCTGGGGTCGTTCCCTTGACGCCCGGGATAGCCGAAGCGGGTGGTGGGCTACGCAATGGACAGGCTTATGCGGTCAATGGCCAGCGACCCGAATCCAACAACTTTCTCATCGACGGCGCGACCAACGTGAACGGCGTCGACGGTGGATTCGTCCTCAAGCCACCTGTGGACGCGATCAGCGAGTTCCGCATCATCACGCTGAACGCGAACGCCGAGTTCGGAAACGCGCTGGGATCGACGACCAACATCATCACGCGCTCGGGCACCAACCAGTTCCACGGGACGTTGTGGGAGTTCCTGCGCAACGACTACCTGGACGCCAACAATTATTTCGCGCAGACGAAGGAGCCGCTGAAGCAAAATCAGTTTGGCGCCGCGGCCGGTGGGCCGATCAAGAAGGATAAGACGTTCGTATTCGGCTTCTATGAAGGTTTCCGCAACCGCCAGGGAGAGACTGCTCTCACCACCGTGCCGTCGGTCAAGCAGCGTACCGGCGACTTCTCTGAAAACTGTCCGGAGGGCTTCACGGAGGGCTTCTGCAACAATCCGGCGAACCAGCTTTTCAACGTCTTCGCCAATGCACCGTACCCCAATAACCTGGTGCCGGCGGATCAGTTCAACCAAGTCTCACAAAACCTGCTGAGCTTCTTCCCGTTTCCTAATGCCGGGACGAATCTGTTCTCGACAACGCAAACCTTTCGCAACAATACCGATCAGTTCGGCGTAAAGGTCGACCACTACCTCGATCCGCGCGACACCCTGAACTTCCGTTACATGTTCAACCAGCTCTCCCAGACCGACCCGCTCGCCCCGGGCGGGGCCAGTGTGCCCGGCTTCCCGGTAGGAGAAAACCAGCGCGCACAGAACTTTGTCGCGGAATGGACACACACCTTTTCGCCAACCGTCATCGCGGTAGGGCGGTTCTCGTTTCTGCGCAACAAGTTTCTCTTCGGCGAACACGAGAACCATCAGTTGCCCTCAGATCTTGGATTTCAATACACGCCGAGTCTCGAAATCGCTGCCGGCCCGCCGTTTATTCAGATAAGCGGCTATACCGACGTGGGTGATCCGATCACGGGCCCGCGTAATACGTACGAAAATGTCTACGATGTGTCGGGAGCATTGAGCTGGGTGCATGGCAGGCACGAGCTGAAATTCGGCGGCGGCTATGAGCGTCAGGAGATCAATGCGCTGCAAGGGATCGCGACCAACGGCTTCTTCGTATTCGCACCGTTCCCGGTGACAGACGCGTTCGCCAGCTTCCTCACCGGGCAGCCAGTGGTCTTTTTGCAAGGCATCGGCGATTTCTCGCGCGGTATTCGCGGCAACAATGCGAATGGGTACGTGCAGGATACGTATAAGGTCACCCCGCATCTCACGGTCAATGCCGGACTGCGTTACGAGTTGCCCGAACCCTATACCGAGATTCATAACCGGCTATCGTTGTTTGAGCCGGGGAAGAAGTCCCAGGTTTTGCCGAATGCGCCGACGGGACTGCTCTATCCCGGCGATCCCGGTGTGACCGCGGGCCTGATCCCCACGGAAAAGACAGCGTTTGCCCCGCGCCTTGGCGTTGCATGGGATCCGACCGGGAGTGGCAGGCTGCTGATAACTGCGGCGTACGGCATCTTCTATGAGCCTTACTACACCGGCGAAGGTGGGCCTTTGCAGGCGCCGATCAGCGCGCCTCCCTTCCTGGGAACGCCGCAAGTAAGCTTGCCGGACTTCGCCGATCCGTTCAACGGCAACCCCCCGGCCCCCGGAACATTCTCCCCTTCACTCACGAACCTGACTCTGTCGCCAAGCTTGAAACTCCCTTACACCCAGGATTGGGACTTGAATGTGCAGCAATCGTTCGGATCCGATTGGCTGTTTGAGGTTGGATACGTCGGCACCAAGGGCACACGTCTGCCGCGCTTTATTGAAGCGAATCCGGCGGTATTCGTTCCCGGATACGAGGACGGCCAGCCGATTTCGAATTCGAGCAATGCCGATCAGCGGCGGCTTTATTCCGGCTGCACGCTCGCCGATTCGCCGAGCACTTGCGTGTTTTCCTCGACCGGCGAGATCGCGGGCATCGCGAACTCGGCGTACAACGCGATGGAAGCGTCGATGCGCAAACGGATGAACCACGGTATGGCCTTCCTGCTGTCGTACACGTGGTCGAAGGTGATCGACGACGTTTCGTCGTTCAACATCACCGGATCGGCAGCGAAGCCGGTCGCAGGCGAAAATGATCTCGCCCAGAATCCCTTCGATCTGAGAGCAGAGCGTGGACTCTCGCTGTTCGACGCGCGCAACCGATTCGTCGGAAGCTATGAATGGGCGCTCCCCTTCTGGACCCAAGGGCAGAACTGGTACCAGTGGGCGCTGGGTGGATGGCAATTGAATGGTATTGCCACGGTGATGAGCGGCACGCCCTTCACCGTCTTCGACTCGAACGACGTTGCGGCGCAAGGCAGCGCGCCGGAGATCACCGGATTCTCCGCGCAGCGGCCCAATCTCATCGGCAACCCCAACAACGGGCCGCGCTCAGTCGGCACCTGGCTCAACGCCAGCGCTTTCCAGCGACTCGATCCCACAGCCAACGCGGGCCAGTTTGGCACCGAGGGCCGCAACGTGAATTTCGGTCCTGGTTATGCCGACTGGGATTTCGCAGCGCTTAAGAATTTCAAGGTGACCGAAACAACACAGTTGCAGTTCCGTGCGGAGTTGTTTGACATTCTGAACCGCACGAATTTCAGGTTACCCGACAGCGACATCAGTTCACCGACGTTCAACCATATCCTTGAGGCGGAGTCTCCGCGCCAGGTGCAGTTTGCGTTGAAGTTCATGTTTTAGCGGGCGTTGAGACAGCCGCCTGATCAGCTAATTGCGTGCAAAGCGGGCGGAAACCCATGCGCCTCCCGAAAGCCGCAGACGAACACATATACTTCAGCGATCTGTAGGGCAATGGGAGCCGACCTGTGTAATTGTGGCGGATATTCGTTCTGCTCCTTAGCTGGGAATCACTGGCTCCATAGGCGGCGATTTCCATGTGCCATTTTGGGCTTCGACATCGGGCATATAAAGTCGCAGCATTTCGTAGAAGGTGCCATCTGGTGCAGGCAGCCAGTTGGATTCAAGGGCTGGGCCTGGTGAGTCTTTCTGCACGTACAAGGTGAGCGAGCCGTCCGCACCGTAGGTGAAGGACTTCAACATCGCGGAGTTCAGAAGATAACGTTGAAGCGGGTTCGCTACCAAAAATTGGGTCTTGCCGTCGTACATAGTGAGTGACCAGAACGCCTTGGCGGGCGGCAATTGGCCTTTTGCGAAACTAAGCGTGTAGTTAGCCTTGGAAGCATCGAGAGGCTGATGTTTGGCGTCGACAAAATAGGGCATGTAAATCGCCTCAGCGGCTGTGTTGCCGTAGAGGCCAAGCTTTGCGGCCATGAATCGGTACAGATAGTTGTTCTTCAGAAACTCTCGTGTGCCGAACACATCTGAACTGCCTACTTCTCCCGAGTTGACCTTGACCATTTCTCCTTCGACGGCCTGCTTCACATCGCCAAGCCCGGCGATGACGGCTTGCTGTATTTCAGGGGACAACTTGGCGAAGTCGAAGTGTTTACCTGCGCCGATATTCAGCTTCGCGAACCGCGCCATCAGATCTATCTCGGTTGCATTGGTGGGGCAAAACTGCAACATCAGGTTCAGGTAACTAAATAACGCAGGGGAGGCAAGCATGTTGTCGGTTGGAGGCGTCCACGCCACTGGCGGAGCCGATTGCGGGGCGGTTCGCCCGAGGAACGCACTGAGTGGTTCTGCCTTGTATCCCTTCTGTATCTTTTTAACGTTGTCCAGATCTCCCGGATTGAACAACTGCGTGCGGAACAGTGCGTACGCAAACTCAGTCTCAAAACGGACGACATCTCTGATCCCCGCAGGCGTTTGTCCGCTCCAGCCCGGCCCTGCCATAAGGAAGGCGCCGCCTTCGCTGCCGTACACCCGCGAACCGAGGTACGCGACGTTGAACGTATATAGGTCGATCAGTTGGGCCGAGTAATAGCGGTCCGCCTCAACCTTCGGCATGGTCACGATGATCGGCTCCGCCCTTAGATCCATCCAAAGGAACGAATAAGGCGTGTCGGAGTTGGGTGTTACAACAAACTTGTCGTCTGGAGTTGCAACGTTTGCCAAGCTAGCAATTGTGTTGAAGGGTGCTCGATAATCGTGCCCTGCAGAATCCAACGCCTGCTTATGCATCGTCTGAAAGTTTGCAACCATAGGAAAGCCATAGATGAATGCTTCCTTGGCGATTTGACGGGCTTCCTGCGGGGAAACTCCTGCTGTGGCGACGTTCACTTCGACAGAACTCATATTTTCTCCTGACGAGAACCGGTAAAAGGGCGTTGGCTGGATGGCGCTATTTTGATAGCTAAGGGTAGAAGCACTGTGCAACTTGCGAATACTGGCAAAACTGCCAGTTCGCCCCAAGAAACCGCCTTAGCCTCAACTCTGTGCCGGAGCGCGCCTGTGAAGGTCTTTGTGCCAGGTTATTCAGCTGCCGTTAGTTCGACGCGACGACTCCCGGTGGCTGCCAGGTTCCCTTGCCAGCCGGGAGGATTGAGGGCGGAGTTTCCTTGGGCCAGTAGAGACGCATGGTGAGGTAGATAGTGTTGTTGGGGGCGGGCAGCCAGTTGGCCTCCTTGTCCTTTCCGGGTGAGTCCTTCTGGAGGTAGAGGGTGAGCGAGCCATCGCGGTTGGTCTTCATGCCGGGGAGCATGGGGGAGTTGATGAGGTAGCGGTTGATGGGGTTTTCGATGAGCAACTGGGACTTGCCGTCGTACATGGTGACGGACCAGAAAGCGTTCACGGGTGGCAGGCTCCCCTTGGCAAAGGTGATGGTGTAGTTGTGTTTGCTCCCATCAAGGGTCGCGCCGCTGGCCGTAGTTCTGGTCATCGGATACATCGCCTCGACAGCGTCGTTTCCGTAGATTCCGCCCTTAGCAGCGGCTGCCCGTTTGAGCCAGTCCCCGTTATAGAAAGCGCGGTCGCCAAACAAGGCACCCACCCGCCAGCCGTTTATGTTGGTTGATCCTGATTCGAGGAATTTAGCCACCGCATCATCACCAGCCTTCATGCCGAGCAACACAGCGGCTTTGTGCTCCGCAGAAAGGTCTTTCATATTGAATTGTTTTCCAGCGCCGATGCCGATGCTGGCGAGCTTCGCGCGAATTTCGGCCTCTTCCGGGCTGGGCGGGATGAATTGCAGCGCAAAGTCGAGAACATCCCAGAACTGGGTCTTGACTATTTCGGCGTTGGACTTCATGAAATTGATAGTGGGTGGCGCGGGCGGGGCCGGCTGTTTGAGGTAAGCGGAGAGCGGCCGCACTTTGTATCCGGCCTGGATTCTGACTACGTTCGGCATGTCGGCTGCGTTGAAGAGCTGTGTGCGAATGACCACCAGAGAAAACTGAGCGCCGGAACGGAAGATCTGCTTGATGTGAGCGGGGGTCTGCCCCTTCCAGTCGGGACCCACGACCAGGTAGTCGCCGGGCGCGGTGCCGGTGGCCCTGCTGCCGATGTACCCGTAGTTGTAGGTACTGGCGTCGATCAGTTGTACGGAATAGTAGCGGGGCTTGGGAACGGCAGGGACCGAAATCACCACGGGTTCGGCGCGGAGGTCAAGATAGGCTGAGGAGTAGGGCGTGTCGCTGTTGGGGGTGACGATGGCGGTGTCTTTGTAGGTAAAGACGCGGGCCTCATTGACGATCTTGCCGATAGGCACCTTGAATTGTGACGAGGTGGTATCGACGAACAGTTCGTAAGCCGCGGTGTAGTTCATCACGATGGGCAGGCCGAATACGAAGCCATCCTGCGCGATCTGTTTGGTCTGCTCGACACCGGGTACGGCAACTCCGTTGATCTTGTCCGCTCTTTCGGCTTGCGAGACTGTGTCATTTTGCTTACAGCCCGTCACGAGTGTTACCGCGAGCAAACACATGAGTGAGGACCGAATAGCGTCAGAAATCTTGATCTTCATAGGTGAGCGTCTCCGGGGAATCTACGAATGCTTACACAAGCCTAGTTTTGGCGCATGAGATTGAACACCAGCAGTTCTGCCAGCCGTTCGCTGCAATCCTCTCATGAAGTTCTGATATGTCTGCAAAGCCCCCGATGCAAGCCCCCTCCGCCTCGGTCGACATTAGACTGTCGAGGGGTTCGTTATGCGCAAATCCTTGCTCCACGTCTTACCTTTCCTCGTGCTGCTGGGGCTGGCGTCTCCAGCCCAACCCCAAACGGCAGACCCCATCCCGATCGGGCTCGATGCCTATCGATCATGGGACCAATGGCCTCGGCAGAGGATCGGCATGCGTGCCTACATGCGCAGCACCTACGATCGAAGAGGCGGGAATGAGGGCGCCGATGCGTCGCACTTTCTGTATCAGCTCTCCGACGACTTCAACGTCACACTCGACGTAGAGGGCACGGGAATCCTTCTATTCAGCCGCTATAACCACTGGCACGGAAGCCCATGGCACTACGTGGTTGACGGCACCGATCATGTTGTTCAGGAAAGCAGCACCAAGGATCCGTTGCACCCGGTTCCCGATTCCACCTTTCTGCCTGTGGCGCCGTTCCCCAGCCGTCTGAATGAGACCTGGGCCACCACCCGAGGAGCGGATCTCGTATGGAGTCCCATTCCCTTCGAGCGCAGCTTCCAGATGGCGTACACCCGTACCCACTATGGGACCGGATATTACATCTATGACCAGTTTGTCCCGGGAACCGCGTTGTCGCGCCCTATTCAAAGCTGGCATGAGAGCGTCGTTCCCGGCCAGGACGTCCTCGATCTGATCTCCAGCTCGGGTACCGACATTGCTCCCAAAACAGGCGTTAAGCAGGCAAGCGGAACAGTGGACGTTCCGGCCTCCGGCGTGGTCACCGCGGTTGAGCTGAAGGGCAAAGCGACCATCCGTGCGCTGAGCTTCTCCATCGCGCGCGACCAGGCCAGAGCCTTTGAGAATGTTCGCCTGCGTGTTACCTGGGACGGAAGAGCGCAACCTTCGATCGATGCGCCGATGTCTCTCTTCTTTGGATCGGGCACCCTGTACAACCGCGACCACCGCGAATACCTGGTGAAGGCCTTTCCGGTGAACATTCGCTTCACCAGCGATCGGATCCTTCTCACCTGTTACTTCCCCATGCCCTACTTTCGCGCCGCGCGTATCGAGCTCGCCGGCGCCGGTCAGCCTGTTCCCGGAGTGGCCTGGCAACTGCGCACCATGCCTTTGTCCGGGCCGGCGAACCAGCTGGCGTACTTTCATGCGACCTACCGTGACTTCCCTCACCCGACGCCAGGGGAAGACATGGAGCTGCTCGACACCCGCGCCGCGGAGGGAGCGAAGGAATGGTCGGGAAGCTTTATCGGCACATCCTTCATCTTCTCGCACGATGCTGACTTGCAGACACTCGAAGGAGATCCTCGTTTCTTCTTCGACGACAGCCTGACACCCCAGGCTCAGGGTACTGGGACCGAAGAGTGGGGCGGCGGCGGGGACTACTGGGGTCGTGGCCAGAGCATGAGCTTGCCCTTTGCCGGCCATCCGGTCGGCGCGCGTGTTCCTTGCTCCGCGTTGGTTCCCGGGGGACCAGGCTGCGGCGCCGACGACCCGACGGTAGTGGCGGATGAAGAAGACAAGATCGAATCCGCGTATCGCTTTTTGCTCGCCGACCTGATGCCCTTCGGCAAGAACGCGGTGATTCACCTGGAGCACGGTGGCAAGAATGAATCGACGGAGCACTACGAAACGGTCGCGTATTGGTATGGGCTGCCATCTCCGTCTCTGGTGGAAACTGACCGGTTGCAGATTGGCGATACAGCAGCCGAACTCGCTCACGGGTACTCCTCGCCGCAAGCCTCTGCGCCTTACAGCATCTCGTCTCGATACGAGTGGGGAGTCGATACGCTGAATGGTAAGCTCATCTACCCCGAGCAGGAGGACCGCGGCCGCACGACCAAGGGGACGTCGGAGTTTCGTCTCCGCCTACGTCCCGACAATTTAGGAGTGCTTCTGCGCCGCAAGCTGGACTACTCCTTTCCCGATCAGCGGGCCGAAGTTTACATCGCAGACAAGGCCGGATCGCAGGGAAAGCTTGCCGGCATCTGGTATCTTGCCGGGTCGAACACGGTTGTCTATTCCAACCCGGAGCAGGAACTGGGGGCCACCGAACACAACGTCGAAACCTCGAATCGCAGATTCCGCGACGACGAGTTTCTTGTGTCGCGCGACCTGACGCGTGGGAGAAAAGCAATCTGGGTGCGCATCAAATTCACGCCGGTGAACCGGCCGCTGTTCCCCGGCTATCCCATCGGCGATCGAGCCTGGAGTGAAATCCGCTACACCGCCTACTGCTTCATCACTCCCCAGGGTTGATGGTAAGCAATCCGCTCAACCCAGAGCTGTCCAAACCACCGGCTTCGCCGACCTACGGAAGGATGAAACGGAATTGTTTGGGGATCTTTTTCCCTTCCATAGATCGTCGGGTGGGCCCATATCCCCGATTTCCTGTTGAGCTTATTGGGTTCCGCAGACTTCATGCGACTTTCCTTACAGAAAGGCGCACGCGCGGTCGCGTCCAGCGCAGCGTACAGGAAATTCGGGGTCTCTCGCTCGTTTTTCGCGAGATATGGGGCACCCGATGATCTATGGCACGAGAACAAAAACTGCGGATATTTGTTTCTTCTCAGAAAGCCGCTGCATGCGGCTCTGTCCAGTGTCGCGCAAGAGGAAATCCGGGTTCGCCTCAGCGTCCAAAAAGAACCGTGCTGGAATCGAGTAAAAAGCATTTGAACACATCGTTTTCGGCCCATGTACGCTGGGGCGAACATGGGGCACCCCTCCGCACCGTCGCCTGCGGTAATAGACCCAAATTTTCTCAGCTATTCACAAACCTAATTGGACAGGTCTGCGCTCAACAAGCCGCTGAACCTCAGTTTTTGGATGGGCACGGCTTTACGGTTCGCGGAGTAGATTGATAAACAGAGTTCTTCCGCAGCCTGTTGAGCCGTACCTGCGTACGCTGGTCAGAGGAAATAAATGGGAACAAATCGGAGAAGGTTTCTCAAATCGATGGCTGCGGTCGCGGCGGGGCGCGTGGTGTGGGCCCAACTTCCGACGGATACGGCGAACCTTTGGGGCTCGCCGGTGATTGACTGCCATTTTCATCCCCGGCCCAAGCTCGAGGCTAACCTGGCACACCTGAATGGGTCCGGATGCCAGGCCGCTTATCTTCTGGCGCGGCTCACCGCGGCCGATGACTGCAAGCGCTTTATGGCACAGGAGCCGGCACGTTTCGCGGGTTACTCGGTCAGTACCGACGTTTCTGCTCCCGATGCGGTCAAGCTGCTGACCGAAGCGGTCAAGGCCGGGGCGCATGGCTTCGGCGAAGTGAAGTTTCACGTGGCGGCCGACGGCCCGGAGATGCGGCGACTCTATGCGGCGGCAGCAGAGCTTGGTGTGCCCGTGACGATCCACTTTCAAGAGGTGCCGCATACTCCGACCGAAGGTGTTTTCAACACCGGGTTCAAGCGCTTCGATAAGATTTTGAAGGAGTATTCGAAGACCACGTTCGTGGGCCACTGCGACGCATTCTGGGCTAACGTCAGCGCAGACTACGCCAACGACAAAGACTACCCAAGGACGCCGATCGTGCGTGGCGGCATCACCGATAAGTGGCTGGCAGATTATCCCAACCTGTTCGGTGACCTTTCTGCGAACTCGGGCAACAACGCGCTTACGCGCGACCCTTCGTTCACTGCCGATTTTCTCAAGCGCCACAAAGACAAGCTGCTGTTCGGCAGCGACTGCTCCTGCCAGGATGGACATGGCGCCGGGATCTCGCAAGGCGGCAATCCTGGCGCAGCAAGACTCGCCGGCAAGTGCGTGGCGCGGGAGACGCTCACCGTGCTCAAGGCGAACACTACACCCGCGCTGTTCCACCAGTTGGTCTGGTTGAACGGGCACCGGGTGTATAAGCTGCAGGGGTAGCGAGTTTCAGCGGAAAGCAAGGATCATCGACTGCAAGGCGAAGTCCATGTGCTCGCCCATAAGAGAGCTCGCGCGCACGGCATCGCGCGCTTTGATCGCTTCCACAATATCGCGATGGCTCACCTTGTCTGGGGTGACGGCGATCAAATTCAGGCGGCGCAGGAAGGCCATGGTCAAGCGCATCTGCCCAATCATGCGCCCGTTCTCGGTTCGCTCGGCAAGCGCAAGATGGAACTGCTCGTTGAGCGCGAAGATTTCCGGCACCGAATTATTCGCATCATCTTCCGCCTCAATGATGCGCTCCAGTTCCGCTATGTGCGCGGCGGTCGCGGTCTCAGCAGCCCGCTCACAGGCATAGCGCTCAAACAAGCGGCGGTAGGCATATAACTCAGAGACATCTGCCAGGGTAATCGGTTGTACCTGAAAACCTTTGCGGTGAAAACTAATCACCCACCCATCCTGGGCAAGGCGGCTTAGGGCCTCGCGGACGGGAGTGCGGCTGGTGTGGCAGCGCTCGGCCAACTCCGGCTCCGCAAGAAAGGCTCCTGGCCGCAACTCACCCTCAATGATCCACTGGCGCAAGAGGTGGTAAACCCGCTCTACTTCGCTCCCCGATTCCCTGGTGCCGTTGGTCAACCCGTACGACGTCGTCATCATATTTTTGCCAGCATACCGTACCTGCGCCAATCCTGTCGCGACGCCACGCCTCTGGATAAGGAACTCAGAGAGAACTCACTTTTGGTTTTCTCCAATCCGGGCTAAGCTGCGAATGTAGACGACCCCATGCACACCATTCTGCGCACCCCACGAGGTATCGCGATGCATCGGTGTATCTCCCGCCTGGCAAAGCTTCTTCCTATTTTGCTTCTCTGCTCTGTCTGGGGTTCCGCTCAGACCTTTCGGGGCAGTATTAACGGAATAATCTCCGATCAATCGGGCGCGGTTTTGCCCAACGTCCCCGTCACCGCGACAGCGACGACGACAGGCATCATCCACACCACCGTGACCTCGAGTGCAGGAGATTTCCTTTTCCAGGATCTCCCTATCGGGGAGTACGTTGTGGAAGCAAACAGCAGTGGATTTCAGGGAGAGAAGATTGACCGGGTACCGGTGTCGTCGGGAGCAGTTTATACGTTGAAAGTCGTCCTTCACCCCGCGCAGACAACGACGTCTGTGGAGGTCTCCGCGGACCAGGTCGGACTGGACACCGCCTCCTCGACGGAGCTCACCATTCTGCCGACAACCGCCGTACAGGACCTGCCGCAAAACGGCCGCGATGTCTCGCAGCTGGTGGCGCAATCTCCAGGTTTTGCCGGTGCCCCTGGTCTGGGTGGCGGCGGCCTTGGATCGGTGAATGGCACTCGCCCGAATGCGATCAATTGGCAGATCGAAGGCACAGATGACAACGATCTCTTCTGGGGCTACCCCTCCTCTAACATCAGTGGCGCCTCCGGCATCGCGACGACGCTCATTCCCGTGGAAGCGATCGACCAGTTTTCGTTTGTGACCAGCTCAGGGGCGCAGACAGGCCGAAATGCCGGCGGTACCGTCAACCTGACGCTGAAGTCCGGTACCAACCAGCTGCATGGCTCGGCGTTCTATTACATCCGGAACGAGTACTTCGCGGCGAACACACCTTTCGCTCCTTCGGGAACGAAAAAGCAGTATCTGCGCAACATCAACGACGGTGCTTCGCTCGGTGGACCGATCATCAAGAATAAGACTTTCGGTTTTGCTGCATTTGAGTACCAGGGATTCGGTATCGCCAACACTTCCAGCTCCACCGAACCATCGACGGCCTACCAGGCGGCTGCGACGGACTTGCTTTCCTTTTACGGAATCCCGGTAAACCCGGTCGCGACATCGCTCCTGGATAACTTGTGGCCGGCTGACGCGCTCACCGGTCCGGCCAGCCCAGCCAATTACTTCAACCGGACAATTGCTCGTGGTTTCAGCTATAACGGCGTGGCCAAGATAGACCATCACATCAACGAAAAGAACAATCTCTCGATAAGAGCCTTCTTTGGCTACGGCCATACGGAGAGTCCTGGACCTTCTTACCTCACACCGTTCTGGGCATACGGTCCACAGCGTTCGCAAAACTACGCGATCACCCATAACATGACACCGACACCCCACCTGGCCAACCAGCTCTCTTTCGGTACCAACCTGGTCTACCTGTTCTTTACCGATAAAGACACGAACTTCGATCCGGTCGCGCTGGGCTTGAACACCGGTGTCACGGATCCTTCGCTTTCCGGGGCGCCAAGGATTGTGATCACTAACTTCGATCCGATTGGGTGGAACCCGCCTTATGGCCGCAAGACGTTCGTACCGCAGCTGACTGACACGCTGACGTACGTGAAGGCAGCGCACCAGATGAGCTTCGGCGGCGACTTCCGCTGGGCGGAGTACAAGGATCTGACACAGAGGTATGGCCGCGGTTCCCTTGAGTTCGACGGCTCACAGGGCCCGTGGAGTTCCTCGAGCACCGCATGTTCCGCCCTGGCCACGAAGAACCAAGCGGCGCCTTCACCGGTAACCGACCAGAACACGCTGGACCTCGCTGACTTCATGGCCGGCTGTGCGGCAAGTGCGTACATTGCCCAGGGTGACCAGAGGCGCGATACGGATATCCACACATTCAGTCTTTTCGGACAGGATGCGTGGCAGATGAACAAGAATTTGAATCTGAATTTCGGCTTGCGCTATGAATTCTTTGGCCCGCCTCACAACGGCGACAAGGACCTGTCTATCTTCGACCCGAATGTCCCGGGAGGCCTAGCCGTTGCCGGCCAGGATATCGCGAATATCTTTCCCGAATTCAAGAAGGGTTTTAATCCGCGTGCCGGGTTTGCGTATTCACCGGGAAAGGGTACGCTCGCCATTCGAGGGAGCTATGGGCTTTACTTCGATACGCCCCATCTGCAGTTGTTCTTTGACTTGCGCGGGACCAACAATGGAGGTACGCCCGGGGTAGAGGACAACCCCGTGGGAACCAAGCCGGTTGCCTATCCTTCCTTGAATAGCGTGGTCATCGTGCCCAATCAGCCGATCTTCCCGACGTTAGACGAGTCGATCGCCGGCGCAGGTGTCATTAACGTCTTCTCCATCAGCCCGAACTTCCGGCCTGGAATCACTTCCAACTACAACCTCAATATTCAACAGTCGCTTGGTCACTTCGCTGTGGCCCAGGTGGGCTACGTGGGGACACAAGGCCGCCACCTCACAACCGTGGTCGATATCAACCAGGCGGCCCTCGGCAGTGCGCAGGCGACGCCCACCTGTGACCCGAAATATGCGTCCGCGGGCGAGGGAAACCAGCAATGTTCGCGGCCTTATTTCAACCAATTCCCGAATTTCGCCGTCATCAACCAGGTGCAAAGCGGCGCAAACTCCAATTTCAACTCGCTGCAGGCTTCACTGCGGGTGGCAAGCTGGCACGGGGTTTCGGGCCAGGCCAACTACATGTGGTCGCACAGCCTCGACTTCATGACGGGGATTCCGCCCTACCTTCCGCAGGACAGCACGAATCTCAAGGCAGAGTACGGAAACAGCGATATGGACACACGTAATGGCTTTACAAGCTACTTGACCTACGATGTACCCGGCTCCTCGCATGGACCTGCCTGGCTGTCTCACGGCTGGCAGCTCAACAGCATTTTCAACTTCCATGCGGGCCAGCCCTTCACCGTCATGGCGACCAATAACAGCAGCGGAACCGGCGAATTCTCGGACCGGGCAGATCTGGTACCGGGCATGCATCCCTTCCAGGGAGTGTCCCATAAGGTGGTGGACGGGGCGGTGCAGTGGTTCAACACGGACGCGTTTGAGGATCCGCCGGACGGCCAGTATGGCACCACGCGGAGGGGACAGTACACCAACCCCGGATACTCGGAAGTGGATTTCTCCAGCCTTCAAGAACACGCATCTTTCCGAGCGGGTCACTTTGCAGTTGCGCGTGGAGATGTTCAACCTTTTCAACCGCATCAACCTGGCGCCCGTTGGATACCCGCAGATTGCGGACTCTGCGGGGGAAGGCAATTCCGGTCAGATCTTCTCCACCTTCGGCGCTTATTTTGCCGAACAAGGTATCGGACCCGGGGAGCCTTTCAATACCCAGTTCGCGGTCAAGATTATTTTCTAAAAGGGCAACGCGGTTGTTTCGGGCGCATCTCTTTCAGGGAGGTGCGCCATGGGCAAAAAGAAGAAGTCTGCCGCGGAAGAGAAAAGCCAGCACGACCGGGCACCGTATCAAGAGAATAAGGATCGCGATCCGGTCAAGAGCGCGGAACAGACGCGCCATGTTCCTACCCAGCATGGGGCGATCAAGTAGTAATCATTTAGCTGTGCTGAACCCACTCAAGCCAAAACAAGGCTTGAATGGGGCACCCAAGCTCTTCACTCGCCACCGAAAGTGTTCAGAGGGGAGGTTGGGAGTACTCCTCTTCCGTTACGTGCTCAAGCCAGACCACATCGACGCCGTGCTCATCGGATTCCTGCATGGCTAGATGAGCCATGGTTCTTCCTGGCGCCGCGCCATGCCAATGGCGCTCCTGAGGCGCAATCCAGACTGTGTCTCCCGGGCGAATGATGCGCGGCGGTTCCCCGGCCAACTGCACCAGACCTAGGCCCTCCACCACGTGGAGAGTTTGCCCCACAGGATGTGTGTGCCAGGCAGTACGGCTGCCCGGACCAAACCATACATGGTTTGCCTTGAGCCGCGAAGGCGCCACCGGGCTGACGATTTCGTTGAGCCATACCGTTCCGGTAAACCACGCTTCCGGCCCCTTGCGGCTGCCCCGCGCCTCTGCAGTCAATATCTTCATAGTGCAGCCCATTCTACATCGCTGGTATACCCTAGATGCTCATGAGATGGATTCGGAATGCTTTGGCTGCCGGGGGACTTTCCTGTGCGATGCTTTCTGGGCAGAACTTCACGGAGATGAAGCCCTCCCCACAGCAAGTGGCATGGCAGGATCTGGAGTTCGGCGTCATTATTCATTTCTCCACCAACACCTTTCTCGATCGCGAATGGGGCGATGGAACCGCCAGCCCGGCTGTGTTCAATCCTACGCAGTTCGACCCGGACCAATGGATGCAGGCAATCCAGGCCAGCGGAGCTAAGTACGTGGTGCTGGTTGCGAAACATCATGACGGATTCTGCCTGTGGCCCACCGAACAGACGGACTATAGCGTCAAAGCAAGCCCGTGGAAGGATGGCAAAGGAGATTTGGTGGGCGACGTGGCACGCTCAGCACATAAATACGGGCTGAAATTCGGGGTCTATCTCTCACCATGGGACCGGCATGATCCGAGATATAACAACCCTGAGGCTTACGATAAGTATTACCTCTCCGAGTTAGAAGAGCTGGCCCAGAACTATGGCAACCTGGTTGAATTCTGGCTCGACGGTGCGGGAAGCGCCGGACACGTTTATAACTTCTCCAAAATCATCGAAACGCTAAGGACCTATCAGCCCAATGCGATCGTGTTCGCGGATACCGGCCTGTTCGAATACGGCGATGCGCGGTGGGCGGGCACAGAGTCAGGGCGCGTTGACTACGAAAACTGGAACGTCATCGACCGTCACGGCTATCTGCGCTGGCGACCGGTCGAAGCAGACACGCCGCTGCGCGCCCTGCATTGGTTCTGGCACCCGCACGACGAAGCGTCGGTGAAGAGCCTGGCGGAGCTGACCACGACCTATGAGCAATCCGTTGGACGCGGCGCGCAACTCATGCTTGGGCTGGCGCCTGACACGCGGGGACTTCTGCCGGATTCTGATGTGGCGCGACTGAAAGAATTCGGCGCTGCGATCCATCGCTTGCAGGCGGGCAACCTCGCTCTTCAACATCTGCCGACCACACCGGAAGCGGCCGCGGCCCTGGACGGAAACCCCGACACCTTTTGGTCGGCGCCGCCTGGCTCACACCATGCGGTGCTCGAAGTAGACTTTGCCAAGCCAGTCAGCATGGACCGGGTAACCTCGATGGAATGGCTCAACGACGGCCAGCACGTGGAGAAATATGCAGTTGAGGTATGGAAAGATAACGCGTGGAAGACGGTCGCGTCCGGGCAGGCGATCGGGCATGAGAAGATCGACCGGTTTGCGCCGGTGATCGCCAGCCGGATCCGGCTTAATATTCTCTCCAGCTCACAAGAGGCGCATATTCGAGAATTTCAGGTGTATGGCGACCCGTCGTAGTTCCGCGGATGCTCAGTTGATTGAGCTCAATCCCGCAAGCGAAGGATCGCCAGGAATACACCTAGGAGATCGCGGGGAGACTTCTGGCGAACAGGAGTCTGGTTGCATCCTTTCTTTGCACCGACTGTGCAATGCAGATGATGTGAAGGATTAAAAGAAGAGGCACCGCAAAGGTTGGAATCAGGCTCATCGGCAGTTCGGTCATCACATAGGTCGATAGAGCGGTTGGATGTAAGAGACCCACAGTGGTGCCGAGCGCAACAGCGGCAACCAAATCGATGATTCCGAAGATCTGCCAAACAATGAAGCTGCCGCGGTGGTTGTCGTCTGATAGCCGCCTTGCTGCCCAGGGCGCAGTCAACCCCATCGCGATGTCGCCCCAACCGGCCGGCAGGGCAAACACACCCGGCAGCAGGTTATAGGTATAGAGCACAAGAAATACGAAGCCGCCGACCCGCCAGGTATGCACCATGGTGAGCACGCTTCTATCCAGGCCCAGAGCAAATTCGCGAAAGCCACGTGAGGTAGCGAACCATATCGCGAAGATAGACAAGGGGATCAGCACGGCCAACCCGAGCGCCAGCGGCGGGGTGTTTGGCGCATTATGAAAGAGATGCAATGCCGACATCCCCATTGCGAGCAGGAACCATGCCGCAATCAAGCGCGAAGTGAGTTTTGCATAGGTGGTACGTTTCATAAATTGCCTCCTTTGATTTGTGCCGCGGTCACGATTGCTTCGCTGATGCCAAAGCCGTCGGCCCATCCCGACTGACCCAATCGGCTGTGAAGGGATTGTTGAACTTTCTCCCAACCCGGGAGGGCCTTCCTGAAGGTCTTTCGTCCAACCGGGGTGAGCCGGAATCGCCACTCGCGGCGATCGCTGCCTTTTCGACGTTCGACCCAGCCGGTTCGCGTCATCAGGCGAAGATTCCTGGTCAAGGTTGTGCTGTCTATGGCCAGAAGATCCGCAAGCTGGCCCTGGGTTATTTCGCCAGCAAGGGACAGAGCCTGCAAGACAGTGAACTGCGCAATGGTTAGTCCCGTAGGGCGGAGCACTTCGTCGTACAGGGTCGTCAACACACGCGACGCGCGGCGGATCGAAGCGCACAGGCAAGGCAGCCGAATGGGTTTCGGTGAATCCATGATTATTATATGTATATACATGTATCGAGGATTCACTTTTTGTCAGATTGCAATGATTCACAGTCTTTAGAGGTACTTGACCATCTCATATTCGACGAGCGCGGGATCATTGGGATACGGCTCGGTGGTTCCGGTGAAGGTGTAGCCGAGTCGCTGGTAGAAGGCTGTCGCGGTCGCGTTATTGCTGGTAACCATCAGGCGAAGTTCGCCGGCTCCGTGACTGCGCGCCCACAGTTGCACTGCATCCATCAACATGGTTCCAAGGCCGGTTCTTCTATGCGCAGGAGCCACCCACATCGATGCTACGTATGCTTTTTGCGGATCAGTCTTGTCGAAATAGCCCGCGATGATTCCGCACGGCTCGCTCTTATCCATGGCGATATAACAGACAGCACGGTTGCTATTCCAGGTTGAGACTCGCTGGAGCCAGTCTTCATCGGAGAACTGAGCTTCTTTCCCATAGGTGCTTCCGAAGGCAGACGGCGTATCCTGCAGAGCACGCAGGCGAACGGTTTTGAATTCATTGATAAACCGCAACGATAGCTGCTCAAGCGTGGGCATGTTCGGGATATTTTATTTGGAATTGATATCCTGTGTTGGTTGACGGAGTCCCTATGCTCTCAAACCGATCCGCGCCACCATGCACAGTTATTCCCGTGCTCTCGTATCCGGATGTCAACGTTGCGGCGGACTGGCTGTGCAGCGCATTCGGCTTCACGGTCCGTCTGCGTATCGGCGACCACAGAATCCAACTCTGGGCGGGTGACGGATGCCTGGTGGTTGCGGAAGGAAGTGTGCCGGTGGACACCGCACACCTGGTGATGGTGCGGGTGCTGGACGCGAAGAGCCACTGCGAGCGAGCTGAACAGCAAGGGGCACGGATCCTTACTCCCCCGACCGACCATGCCTTCGGCGAGCGCCAATATAATGCGCAGGATTTCGCCGGGCATCGATGGACCTTCACGCAAACCATCGCCGACGTCGCTCCCGAGGAATGGGGAGGCACGCCAGTAAGTCTCTAAAGTCCTGGGTATGTTCTCTACTCGGCGCGCAAGGCGGCCATTGGGTCCACGCTCGTCGCCTTCCATCCGGGAGCAAAGGCTGCCGCCATTGCCGTGATTAACAGCAGCGCGGATGCGAAGCCAAGGCTTATCGGGTCTAGCGGGCCTACCCCGACCAACATGCCCGCGATCAGACGCGCAAGGGCGAAACTGAGCAAGAGTCCGAGGGCAACTCCGCAGACGGCCAACCTGGCCGCGTGACGCAGAACCCGGCTTAGGATGGCGGCCTTGCCTGCGCCAAACGCCATACGCAGGCCAATCTCAAAGGTACTTTGCGCCACGATGTACGCCATGGTTCCGTAAACGCCGAGCATGGCTAGCAGCAACCCGACGCCGGCAAAAGAGGAGACCAGGGCGGCGCGGAAACGCTGTATGGTCATCGATTGCGAGAGCATCGCATCCATGGTGGTGAAGCGCAAGGCGGTGAGTGGATTGGCTTCGAGGATCTTGTCGCGCACCTGGTTCATCAGCGTCAGCGGCGGAACTTTCGTCTGGAGGACGATGTGAATTTCTATGGCGAAGCCCGGATGCTGCGACAAGGGCATGTACAGAATGGGTCCGGGCTGTTCCGCGGGAGAAGCTTGCCGCACGTCCCCAACCACGCCAATGACGGTCATCCATTTGTCGGAGTCGAGACCGCATTGAATCTGCCTGCCCAGGGGATCCGCGCCGGCAAAGTTTTGCCTGGCCACGGACTCGCTGATGACGGTGACGAACTGGCTGTTATTCGGGTCACTCGCGGTGAAGTCGCGGCCGCGCTTGAGAGGAATGCCCATGGTTTGAAAGTAGCCGGGGCTGGCGACGCTAAAATTCGCCCAGGGTGCATTGTGCTGATCGAAGGACTGCCCAGAGCCTTTCACGATGTAGTTACCGTTCGAACCGTAATTGCTGGCAGGCAGGCCCAGGATTCCGGCAACGCGCTCTACCCCAGGCAACGCGGCGAGCTGATGAAATAACTGAGTGTACTGCTGGACCAGGGGCTGGGCATCCTGCGGTGGCCGCATCGGCGCAAAGACATCGACGACGAGGCGCTGCTGTGTCTGGTAGCCCAAATCGCGAGTGAGCAGGTTCGCCATGGTGTGCAGCAGAAGGCCCGCACCGACGGCCAGGACGAAGGTCACGGTGATCTCTGCCACGACCAGGCCGTCGCGCAGAGCGGATGCGCCGTGGCCGGAGAGGCCGCGAGAGCTGTCTTGCTTTAGGGCATCGGCGGGATTGACCCTGGCTGCCCGGCGCGCGGGGAGAATGGACGCCACCAGTGTGGCGGCGAGCGAAAGGCCCAGGGTAAACGCCAGCACCCAGCCATTGAGATGAATCTCAGCGGCGCGAGGCAGATCCTCAGGGGCCATAGCCAACAAAGCATGCATGGCCGGTATGGCGAGGAGCACTCCGCAGGCGCCACCCAGCAGAGACAAAAGCAGGCCCTCAAGCACGACCGGGCGCATGACCTGCCAACGCGAAGAACCAAGCGCCTTTCTTATGGCGAGTTCCCGCTGCCGCTCCATGGAACGCACCAGCTGCAGATGAGTGACGTTCACGCAGGCGATCAGCAGGATGAGGGCGACCGCAGCCCACAGGAGCAGGAGTGTGGGGCGTGCCTCCTCCGTGAGCGCTTGCTGTAAGGGCTGCAGGATGATTTGTTTGTTGCGGTTATCCGTGGGATAGGCGAGCTCCAGCCGGTGCGAGATGCCCTCGAGTTCGGCCTGCGCGGTTTGGAAAGTGACGCCAGGACGCAGGCGCGCAACCACTTTGTAGTTGAAGGCAGTTCGCGAGAGTGAGTCGAGACGCAAGGGAAACGCCTCCCAAATCTGCGCCTTTTGGGGGAAGTCGAAGGAGGCGGGCAGCACACCCACGATCTGCACCGGAACGTCGCAGACAAGGGTCTGGCCAAGCGCAGCCTGTGCGCTGCCGAAGTTATCCCGGGCAAATTGCTCGCTGACCAAAACCGCGCGATGCGCGTCCGCCTCGGTAAGCAGGCGGCCAGCGACGGGCTGCAAACGGAAGACCTGGGCAAAGTTGACGTCGACCGCGGCCCATCGGGTGAAGACTGCGTGGTCGCGCAACTGCACTCCGACGTTGTCAGGGGTGTAGACGCTTACCGCTGCGAGGCTGCGCGCCTGATCTCGTATGTCGGTGGCATCCGGACCGGTGACGCGGGGAATGGTGTGCCCGCTGTCGGTCCAACGAGTATCGAGGACGGTTATGTTGTCTGGGTCCTGATACGGTAAGGGCGCGAGCAGAACAGATTGGACGACGGTGAAGATGGCGGTGTTGGCGCCAATGCCTAAGGCAAGCGTGAGGATCGCGGTTACCGCAAAGGCGGGGTGCTTCCACAATTGGCGCAGGGCAAAGCGGAGGTCACCTGCAAAAGCGGCGAGGGCGTTCTCCCATCCATAGGAGCGGAGCTGCTCCTGAGCGATAAGGCTGCGGGATTCACGCCTTACTTCTTCCGGTGAGAGGCCGCGCGAGGCCAGGTCGGCAGCCGCTTGCTCATAGTAGTGCGCGACCTCGTCGGCGACATCGCGGTCGCGCCCTGTTCGATGAAGCAGAGTGCACAGGCCGTAGGTGAGATGACGCCACAGAGACATGAGCTTAGGCCTCGCTTCGGAGGAGATCAGGTTACCGGCCTCTTATTATGATTGTCAAGATGTGATAGTCAGGGTGAAAAGGTCGGGGTTCGCCTCACCCGCTCAAACCAAGACAGGGCTTGAATGGGGCACCATCGTTTTGGGTAGGGTGTAGAATTTCAGGTGGGGGATCTCGGTGGAGCTTCGGGTTGCCCTTTGTATCGGTATGTTGTCTGTCTCGCTTGGTCATGGGCAGGAGAAACCGGCTCGGCTTACGTTTGAAGTGGCGGCGATCAAGCCGACGCCGCCGGACGCACGCTACGGCGGAATCAAGCCGATGCCCGCAGGCGATGGGTACCTGGTGCAGAACATGGCGGTGAAAACGATGATCAGCCTGATGTATAAAGTGCCGGGCCGGCAGATCAAAGGCGGCCCAGACTGGCTCGATACCAGCCGCTGGGATATTGAGGCGAAGGCAGACCACGCCTACAACATCGACGACCTTCATACCATGTTTCAGAACCTGCTGGCGGACCGATTCAACCTGAAGTTCCATACGGAGATCAAGGAAGGTCCCGTGTACGCCCTCATGGTGGACAAATCAGGGTCGAAGATGAAGATCAACGATAGCGCCCAGGACTTCAAGATCCCCATCCTGCCCGGCCCGGATAATGTCTTCGTCGGAACGAGGGTCCCCATGAAGTACTTCTGCTGGTTTCTGAGTAACCAGGTCACGGCAGAGCAAAGACCGGTAATTGACCGGACCGGGCTGGGTGATAAAAACTTCGACTTTACCCTGTCGTTTGCGCCGGAGCTGCCACCCGATATTCCGAAAGAGAACCTGCCGCCGGGGCTGCAGGATCGCCCATCGCTATTCGATGCTTTGAAGGAGCAGCTTGGCCTGAAACTGCAGCCGGAAAAGGGCCCGGTGGAGTATTACGTGATCGACCACGTTGAGAAACCCTCGGAAAACTGAATCAACCGTAATCGGCGTAGGATGGCTGGTGGCAAAGGAGGCGGAGATGCTCAGATGCGCATCGGCTCTGTTGGGATTGAGTCTTCTGGTGACCTTCGGATTCGCGAAGGATAAAACAAAAAATACTCTGCCGGCCTATGTACTGGATGCTCATACCGTGGCCATCCTCATCGACCCGCATGCAGGCATTTCGATCGACGATCCCCAGGCGAATCAAACAGCGCAAAAGGATGTGGAGGCGGCGCTGCTGCGCTGGGGAAGGTTCGAGCCCGTTCCGACGACGCAAGGCGCCGATTTGATCATTGTGGTGCGCAGGGGGAACGGACACCTGACGGATGAGACGATGCACGGCGCTCCACAGAACAACCGGCCCGGCGGCATCAACTCTTCCGGCAATGGAGGGATGGGGGCGCAACACGGCGTACCGCAGGGGATCTCGGAGACGCCTGGGATGGGACAGGGCGAAGAAGGTCCACGCCCGCAAATGGAGACGGGGGAGGCAGCGGATTCGTTTGCTGTTTTTCAAGGCGGGAAAGAGAAACCGCTCGAGAGCATGCCGGCATGGAGGTACGTGGGCAACGATGGGCTCCTACCGCACAGCGTGCCCGCAGTGGCGGCGTTCAAGAAGGCAATCGCGGATGCGGAAAAGGCTACGGCAAAGAAACAGTAACCGTGGCGTAGGATTGTTGCGTAGTTGCAAAGGAGGCGGCGATGTTAAGGCGCTCGTCTACCGTGTTTGTGTTGAGTCTTCTGGTGACCTTCGGGTTCGCGAAGGACAAAACGAAAAGCACTCTGCCGGCCTACGTTTTGAATGCTCGAACCGTGGCCGTCATCATCGATCCGGATGCAGGTATTTCGATCGAGGATCCACAAGCGAACAAAGTAGCGCAAAAGGATGTAGAGACGGCGCTCCTGAACTGGGGCAGGTTTTACCCCGTTTTGAACGTCCAATCCGCAGATTTGATCATTGTGCTGCGCAAGGGGACTGGACGTCTGGCGAGTGAGACGATTCACGATCCCCGCCAGAACAACCGGGCCGGCGTGATTAACCCTACCGACAATGGCGTGTCGATTGGCGCCCAACATGGACCACAGCCAGGAATCTCGGACGAGCCTGGGCCTGGACCTGGCGAACCACGGCCGCAGACAGAGGTCGGCGGGACGGAGGATTCATTTGCTGTGTTTCAAGGCGGCCCCGAAAATCCGATCGATGGTACGCCGCCGGCATGGAGGTATGTGGCTAAGAACGGGCTCCTCCCTCATTCGGTACCCGCAGTCGCAGCATTCAAGAAAGCGGTGGCGGACGCAGAGAAGGCAGCGGCCAAGAAACCATAAGGGTATTGCCAGAGGGACGGATCATTGTGACGTCCCCATTTGCATTCTCGGGATTACATGAAACGGATGGCTCGGATCCCAACAACGCCACTCAAGCCAAAAGAAGGCTTGAATGGGCCACCCTCATGTGGAGAGCCCTTTTATTTTGAGGTGAGGTGGGTGGCCTGGTAGACGAATTGAATGCCGATCACCAGCAGCCATAGCGAGAGGGCAAAGCGTAGCTGGCGGTTGGGGATGCGGGGAGCAACTCCGCTGCCGGCCAAAGCCCCGAAGACACCGCCGATTCCCAGTTTCCACAATAATGCTGTGTCGTAGGCGCCACCGATCATGTGCACTCCAGTGCCCACTACAGAAAGGGCAAGACCGAACGTAAGGTCGGTCCCAACCACCTGAGCCGCGGTCAGCGAGGTCAGGCCGAGGAGCGCAACGGTACCCAGGGCGCCCGCACCCGAGGAGGAAAAGCCTACTTCCGCGGCGATGGGGAAAGTGATGAACGCGATCCATTTGGGGCGGTCGGTCATGGGCCGGACTATGGCGTCAGGGAGAAAGTGGCGGAAGATTTGCCAGCCGGAGGAGAAGATGATGATCGCCCCGAGCACTACGTAGAGCAGCGACTCTGGGACCGTACTGCGCGACGTGGCGGAAGAAGAGCGATCCCAGGATCACTCCCGGGATGCCGCCGAGCAGCATCCATACCAGGATCCGATAGGAGACTTGCTTGCGGTAGATCTGAACGGGCACCACGATCAGCTTGACCACGGCGGCATAGGCCAGTGCGGTGCTCACCGCGATCTCCACCGGCACATGGAGAAAAAGTATCAGCAACGGTGCCGTAACCACGCCCGCTCCCACACCTGTGAGCGCGATGATCACCGCGATGACGAACCCGATCAGCAACTGCAGCATGGAAAGCTCGTTTCTATTCCGCTTGCACGTGGATACCGCACTCCTGCTTACGTCCACCCCAACGGCCTGAGCGAGGGTCGTTGGGGTCGAAAGGCAGGCTGGTACATGGTTCGCAGCCAATGCTGGTGTAGCCCTTGTCGTAGAGCGGCAGCAGCGGGATGCCGTGCTCTTCGGCATAATCGCCATACGTCCCGGGTCGACCAGTCGGCCAGCGGGCTTATCTTTTGCAATTGCTTGCCGGTGGGCAGGGTGAAGGTGTCCACGACCTGCAGATTGGCCCGGGTCTTTGCCTGCTCCCGCCGCAGGCCGGTGAACCACAGCGCGTACGGCTCGAGCGAGGCGAAGAGCGGACCTACTTTGCGCATTCCGCAGCAGCGGTCCGGCGCCGTCTGGTTGAGAATGCCGAACTGCGATTCCTGCTGGGCCACGGTGAGCGCGGGCAGCACATTCACCAGGTTCAGGTTCCATCCCTGGCCAGCCGATCGCGGTACTCGTAGGTCTCGGCGAAGTGGTAGCCGGTGTCGAGAAAGATGACCGGCACATCGCGGAAGACCTGGCGCACCATGTGAACCACGACCATGTCCTCGGCCTGGAAGCTGCTGGTTACGCAGACTTCAGCGAGAGGGATCGTGGCAATCTGGTCTGCTGACCAGGCGCTGCGCTTCGGCCAGGTTCATTTCGGTCAAGCTCATTGCGCTGCTCCGGTTGAGCAAGTGCAGCAGGTGGGCAATCGCTTCGGCGGGATCTTGCGGCAGCCCGGCGATGGGCTCGAGATCGGCGCCGTGGCAGCGCGATGGAGACGTCGCCGGCATCGGCCTCGATAAGGACAACGACTCCGGCCTGGAATAGCCTCTGCAGCAGATCTCGATTCCCTGCCCGCGTGCGCACCACTTCTACGCCGGCTTCGAGTAACGCGGTTTCGAGCAGGCGAAGCAGCTCTGGGTTCGGAATGGCGAATGCCGCGATGGCGGCTTTGGTGGCCGACTGGCGGCTTAAGACTTCGCGCACCATGCCGGCGGCTACCGTCGCGTGGGAGGCAGCGTCGATAAGGATGAAGCTGCCGGTCACGCGCTGCGCGGCGTAGGGATCGAGGAACAGCGGGCGGGTGGTCTCGACTTCGACCACGCCGATGCTGTTGAGCTCGAGGGTCGCGGCCGGCTCCGGCTCGAGGGTCTGCATGTTGACGCGATGCTGGATCGTCCTGACCCTGGCCTTGACGGTCTGCGACGTGTGTTTCAGCAAGTAGGTCTTGCCGGGATCGAGAGGCTCGGCGTTCATCCAGACAACGGCGGCTGAAAAGTTGGTGGCAACCACGGGCGGCTGGTGCGCGGCGGCGAGCATTTCTCCGCGGCTGATATCCAGCTCGTCTTCGAGCGTGAGGGCAATGGACATGGGCGCCACGGCCCGCAGCAGATCGCCGTCGAAGGTGGTGATGCTCTTAACCCGGCTGGTCTTGCCGGAGGGGAGGGCGACGACGCGGTCGCCCGGCCATATGGAGCCGGAGGCGATCTGCCCGGCGAAGCCGCGGTAGTGCTGGTCGGGGCGGATGACGCGCTGGATGGGCAGACGGAAGGGCGCGTTGGCTCCATCCTGCGCGGTGGGCACGGTCTCAAGGTATTCGAGCAGCGTCGGTCCGTCGTACCAGGGCATGTTGATGCTGCGCTCGACGACGTTGTCGCCGTGCAGCGCGCTGACGGGGATGGAGACCAGGCCGGAGATTCCCAGCTTGGCCGCAAGCTGCTGCGAGATCGTGCTCGCAACGCTGCGAAGACCTGCTGCGAGTAGTCGACGAGGTCCATCTTGTTGACGGCGGCGACGATGTGCCGCGTGCCCAGCAGCGAGGCGATGTAGGCGTGGCGGCGCGACTGGGTGAGGATGCCTTTGCGGGCGTCGACCAGGATGATGGCCACGTCGGCGGTGGAGGCGCCGGTGGCCATGTTGCGGGTGTACTGCTCGTGGCCGGGAGTGTCGGCGATGATGAACTTGCGATGCGTGGTGGAGAAGTAGCGGTAGGCGACATCGATGGTGATGCCCTGCTCCCGCTCGGCGCGCAGGCCGTCGGTGAGCTGGGCGAAGTCGATGCGCGGTGGCTACATTGGCGGTGGCCGCTTTGGTGACGGCGCGCACATGATCTTCGTAGACGTTCTGCGAGTCGTAGAGCAGCCGGCCGATCAGCGTCGACTTGCCATCATCCACGCTGCCGGCGGTGCTGAAGCGCACCAGGTCTTTGGCCTGCTCCGCGGCGAGAAACTCTTCCATCGAAAACATATCTTCCACGGGCGGAGTCAGCGAAGCGGCATTAGAAGTAGCCCTCGCGCTTCTTCATCTCCATCGATCCGTCCTGATCGTGGTCGATGACGCGGTTGGCGCGCTCGGAGGAGCGAAAGGCAACCAGCTCGGCGATGATTTTGGGGATGGTGTCGGCGTCGGAGCGGATGGCTCCGGTGCAGGGGCTGCAGCCGAGCGAACGCAGGCGGCACTTGACCCACTGCTCTTCTCCCGGCAGACCCTTGACGAATGGCTGCTCGACCGGGATCAGGCTGTCGCCGCGCACCAGCATGCGGCGCTTCTTGGCGAAGTAGAGCGGCACGACCGGAATATTTTCCAGGTGGATGTAGTGCCAGACGTCGAGCTCGGTCCAGTTGGAGAGGGGGAAGACGCGGATGCTTTCGCCCGGGTTCACGCGCGCGTTGTAGAGGTTCCAGAGCTCGGGACGCTGGTTTTTGGGGTCCCACTGGCCGGCGTTGTCGCGGAAAGAGAAGATGCGCTCCTTGGCGCGGGATTTTTCTTCATCGCGGCGGGCTCCGCCGAAGGCGGCGTCGAAACCGTGAGCGCGCAGGCCGTCGAGCAGCGCGGTGGTCTTGAGCAATCCGCAGCAGCGGCGGGTTCCCAGCGCGATGGGATTGGCTCCGTCGGCCAGCGCTGCTTCATTCCGCCAGACCAGCAGCTCCACCCCGACTTTGCGGGTATAGTCGTCGCGGAAGGCAATCATCTCTTTGAACTTGTAGCCGGTATCGATGTGCAACAGGGGAAACGGAATAGGCCCGGGGTAGAAGGCCTTCTGCGCCAGGCGCAGCATCACGGAAGAATCTTTGCCGATGGAGTACAGCATCACCGGCTTCTCGAACTCAGCCGCCACCTCGCGGAAGATGTGGATGCTCTCCGCCTCGAGCATCTGGAGATGGCTCAGCCTGGGCGCGGCGCCTGCCTGCATGGTCTCGACTCCCAAGCTTGCCACGGTCACTCCTATTTCCGTATGCAATAAAAAACCGCTCGCCAGAGGCTGGCAGCGGTTGTGGTATTCGTCTGAGTTATGCGAAGGTCTTAGGAGACCTGTCTGCTAGAAAAACTCACACCCGCCTGTGCGCAATGACAATGAACAACACTTGTCACAGCAACAACAACCAGCGGGATGATGCAGCGTCAGCATTAGCTTTAATACTCTTGCCTCGCTTCCCTTTTGTCAAGCGCAAGGCCAGACCGGCGGTAGAGCTAACCCCTTCACGTATAAAGACTAAACAGGAGCGCCGCGGTATTTATGAAATGCATACGAGTGGGGCTGGTTGGCTTTGGATTCGCCGGACGCATCTTTCAATCGAACGTGATTGAAGCGGTGGAAGGATTGGAACTGGCCGCCATCGTGCAGAGAAGCGGCGGCAGCGCTGCCGCGGCCTTCCCCCACGTGAAGATCGTGCCCTCGGTCGAGGCTTTGCTGGAGGACACCAGCATCCGCGTGGTGGTGGTGGCGACTCCCAACGCCACCCACTTGCCGATCGCCCGGCAGTGCCTGCTGGCCGGCCGCGATGTGGTGATCGACAAGCCGTTTGCGGTGAACTCGAAGGAGGCGGCGGAGTTGATCCAACTGGCCCGCTCGCAACGCCGCCTGCTAAGCGTTTACCAGAACCGCCGCTGGGATGGCGACTTTCTGACCGTGCGGAAGCTGGTCGAGAGCGACCAGTTGGGCCGGCTGGTGAAGTTCGAATCCCACTACGACCGATACCGCCAGGTGCCCCGGCTGCATGCGTGGCGGGAAGATGGGTCGGCGGGCGGAGGGGTGCTTGTTCGATTTGGGAGCGCACCTGGTGGACCAGGCACTGGTGCTGTTTGGCGTTCCCCATTCTGTTTGGGCGAGCGTTCGAGTGGAGCGGGAGGGCGCCCGGATTGATGACGCCTTCGACCTTTACTTGCACTATCCCGCGCCGCTGGGCGAGGTGTCGTCTTCCCCTTCCGGCCCGGTGCCATCGGGTCTGGGTGTGTGGCTACGCGCCACCTGCCTGGCGCGCGATCCTGAGGCCCGGTTCACGCTCAACGGCACACAAGGTACCTTTCGCAAATTCGGCAACGATCCGCAGGAGGCCCATCTGCTCGCCGGCGATATGTTTTCCTCCAAGCCGTGGGGCGTGGAGAGTCCGGAGCATTGGGGCACGCTGATCACTGATGAGGGCGGCGACCCGGTAAGCACGCGCGTGCCAACGGAGCCGGGGGACTACCGCGGGTACTACATCAACCTGCGCGACGCGCTGCACGGCAACGCGGCGCTGGAGGTCACTCCCCTGCAGGCTTGGAGGACCATGCGGGTACTGGAGATGGCAGTGGAGAGCAGCCGAACGGGTCGCACGGTTATTTGCGATTGGACTTTGGAGCCGTAGACGCGGAAAGGACACAATGCGCCGATTCGGCCGATATCCAGGACTGCGTCCCATAAGCGCTTGCGTGTGTGGCAGGCATGGAAACCCGGAGAACACGAGCCGCCGCTGGCGGGCTGTTCTTCGTGCGCGTTGTGTGGTCCTTCCCCAACCTCGCCGTTGAGGCTTCCCGGCATGTTGCCTCGCGCTAATGTGTGGCGGCCAATACGGAGATGCGCGGCACACGGATTTGATTCTCACGCTTGCGCGTTTGGGCAATGTCGTAAGAGGACTGCATCCGCATCAACGTATCCATCTTCACTCCAAAGGCTTTCTCGATGCGCAGCGCCATATCCCCGGAGAGGCCGGCCCTGCCGTTGAGCAGACTGGACAACGTAGGCCGCGAGATGCGCAACGCTTGCGCCGCCGCCGTGACTGTCAATCCTGCGGCCTCGACAATCTCCGTCCGAATGAAATCCCCAGGATGGGGTGGATTCTTCATAGGCATCGTCTCTCCTTTGACCTAGTGGTAGTCCTCTAAGTTCACGTCGTAAATCTCGCGTTCGGTTGTGTCGATACGAAACGTCAATCGTCGATTCGCCGTAACGCTCAGGCTCCATGTGCCCTTGCGGTCGCCCGTCAGGGTATGCACTTTCCATGCTGGCAGAGCCCGCGATTCTTCCGGGTCGTCCATGTCGTCCAGAAAGGCAAACATCTTACGGAGCTTGTCCACCGTATCGGCCGGCACTCCCTTGGTGGCGTCGTCCGCGTAGAGGTTCCTCAAACCTTTATGGACGAAGTTGCGTATCCTCACCTGAATGAGTGTAGCCTGTAGCCTAACACTTGTCAAATACCAAGATGGACGTTACGCGCAGCCTGCATGGCGCTCCTGTCCCTTCGGGACTTCCCCGCGACGAGCCGATACCCAGGACTGCGTCCTGGGCTATTTTCAGGTCGCCCCTTCGGGACTAGCGGGACCCTGAGGTGTAGCTGCTTGGGAAGCACTACCCCACTCAAGCCAAACATGGCTTGAATGGGCCACCCGGACTATGTTCCACGTGCAGAGTTACTGGGGTGGATTGTTGGCTGGCGTGTTCGGCTTGCCTTCTACCTTGTTGACTCCCGTCTTCGTGGCATGCGTGGTCTTGTGGTATGCCGTCTCGGTTCCCGACTTGGTCTTGTCGTAACCCTTCTCAGTTCCTGTCTTTGTTTTGTTGTAACCTTTTTCGGTTCCGGAAGCGGTCTTGTTGTAGGCCGTCTTGCTTCCCTGGCTTACGCCGTGCCCGGCGCTGGTGGCCGCGTGCTTGGTGTCTGATCCGGCGTTTTTCATATCCTGCTTTGCGCCGGGATCGGTGGTTTGCGCAAGCGCGACGGGCAGAGTGACAGCCATGCCGGCGATGAGTGCCAATGACTTCAAGTTCATGAGTATTGCTCTTTGCATAGGTTGGTTGGATGCAGACGGAGCCATGGGAGTTCGCCCGCCTTGTAGTAGCCTGTTTTGTGAGCAACTTGCGAGCGCGTCGATGGTCCTGCCTGCTGGGTATTCTGCCTTGTTTTGCCGTGCCGGGGGCAAGAGCCGGTTTCCATCGACGTGGACCTGAGCAAGTCCCTGGGGAAGTTCCCACCTATCTATAGCTGGTTCGGGTACGACGAGTCTGGTTATACCGTCACGCACAATGGGCAGGCGCTGCTTGGCCAACTGCACGACCTGAGCCCGGTTCCGGTGTATATTCGCGCCCACTTCCTGCTGGCGACGGGCGACGGAAAGCCCGATCTTAAATGGAGCTCGTCGAATGTCTACACCGAGGATGAGCAGGGGAAACCGGTGTATAGCTGGATTATCCTCGACGAAATTTTTGACGCGTATGCGGCCGCGCACGTGCGTCCCATGGTGGAGCTCGGCTTTATGCCGCAGGCACTCTCTACCCACCCTGACCCATACCATATTGGGTGGCCATTAAAGCCCGGCGAAGTGGAAGGCTGGTCGTTTCCTCCGAAGGACTACAAGCGGTGGCAAGAGCTGAATCGCCAGGTGGCCGCGCACATGGTCCGGCGTTATGGCATGGAGACGGTCTCCACATGGTACTGGGAGGTTTGGAACGAGCCGGATGGGAAGTACTACTGGAAAGGGACGGAGGACGAGTACAACAAGCTCTATGACTACGCGGTCGCAGGGGTGCGGCAGGCGATTCCAGGCGCGCGCGTAGGGGGGCCGGCGACTACCGGGCCGGGACCCAAGGGCAACGCCTCAAAGTTTCTGCAGGATTTTCTCAGCCACTGCGCGACCCAGAAGAGCCTGGCGACTGGGGGATCAATCCCATTGGATTTCATCTCCTTTCATGTCAAGGGAAGCCCCAACGTGATCGACGGCCACGTGCAAATGGGCCTCGACCGCGAGCTGGGCAATGCGGACGCCGGATTCGCCATCGTGCGCGGGTTCCCGCAATTCCGGCAGCTCCCAATCATCTTGAGCGAAGCCGATCCGGAAGGATGTGCGGCTTGCTCCGCGCGCTTGTATCCGCAGAATGCTTATCGCAACGGGCCACTTTATCCCGCCTATACCGCGGCCGCGATGAAGGGCCTGCTGGAGCTGGCGGATCGCGATCACGTAAACCTGCTGGGCATGCTGACGTGGGCGTTTGAGTTTGAAGGCAAGCCTTATTTCGACGGTTACCGTACGCTGGCGACCAATGGCGTCGATAAGCCGGTGCTCAACTTCTTCCGCATGGCGGGATTGATGCGGGGCAATCGGGTGGCGACGACGAGCAGCGGAGCGGCGACGCTGGATAGTATTTTGAAGACCAGTGTTCGCCACGCGCCGGATATCGATGCCCTGGCAACCAGCGCGGCGGATGAAGCCTGTGTCTTGCTGTGGAATTATCACGATGAGGATGTGGCTGCGCCCGGCGCTGCTGTAGCCGTTTCGATGAAGGGGATCCCGCCGTCGGTTCATCGTGTTCTGCTTACATCATTACCGCATCGACGACCAGCACAGCAACGCCTACACGGTGTGGAAGGAGATGGGATCGCCGCAGGATCCCACGGCGGACAATACGCAACACTGCAGGCTGCGGGGCAGTTGCAGTTGCTCGACTCGCCGCGATGGATCACCCCGGAAAATGGCAAGATAAGACTGGATGTGCAATTACCCCGGATGGGTCTCTCGCTGTTGCGGGTTACGTGGCCGGTCAACTGAAGATTGATAAGGAACAGGGATTATGAAGATCAAGGAAGTCCGCACCCGAGTTGCCCAGTGGTCGGGAGAGACGACGCCGCTGCCGCCGCATTTTTGCACCAACCCAATGGACTTGCTCTCGCTGCCGCTCTCCACCATGAGCACCTTCACCTTCCATAGCTGGCTGGTGGTGGAGGTGATGAGCGACGACGGGCTGGTGGGCATCGGCAATGCTGCGTTGACCCCTCTGGTGACCAAGCAGGTAATCGATCATCATCTGAAGCCGCTGCTGATAGGCGCAGATCCATGGGATATCGAGTTTCTATGGCAGCACATGTATCGCAAGACGATGGCGTTTGGGCGCAAGGGTATCGGCATGACGGCGATCAGCGCGGTGGATATCGCGCTGTGGGATCTGCTGGGGAAATCGGCCAAGCAGCCGGTCTTTCGCCTGCTTGGAGGGCGGACCAAGCCGCGCATCCCGGTGTATGCCAGCCGGCTGTACTCGAGCCCGCTGGAGCAGTTGGCGTTCGAAGCGAAACGATACAAGGATGAAGGCTACAAGGCGATGAAACTGCGCTTCGGCTGGGGTCCGGTGGATGGAGCCGCGGGGATGCAGCGCAACATCGACCTGGTGCGCACAGTGCGGGCGACGGTGGGGGATGAGATCGATGTGATGGCGGACGCGTACATGGGATGGACCCTGGACTACGCCAAGCGCATGCTTCCACTGCTGGAGCCGTTCAACCTGCGGTGGCTGGAAGAGCCGGTGATCCCGGATGATATCGCCGGGTATGCGGAGCTGAAGTCTTACGGCAGGGTGCCTATCTCCGGCGGGGAGCACGAGTTTACATCCTATGGATTCCGCGATCTGCTGGAAAAACGCGCAGTCGACGTCATCCAATTCGACACCAATCGAGTGGGCGGGATCAGCCAGGCAAGGAAGATCTCGGCGATGGCCGAAGCGTTCTCCATTCCGGTGATTCCGCACGCGGGACAGATGCACAACTACCACGTGGTGATGGCAAGCCTGAACTCGCCGATGGCGGAGTACTTTCCGCCGGTCGATGTGGAGGTGGGCAATGAGCTGTTCTGGTATATCTTCGACGGCGAACCGCGAGCCAAGGATGGATTTATCGATCTGGACGACCAGGTGCCCGGATTCGGATTGACGATCAACGAAGAGCGGATCAAGCAATTTCAAATCATTGAGTAGAGGCGATCCCTCTTACGATGTAGCAAGACGGGTAACCACCGGGTGGGAAAGGGGCAAAAAGGGCTGTCACGTAGGAAAGCCGGCGTGCTAAGCTTTGCCCCATTACGCGTTAAGAAAAAGAGCTCAATCGTCGATACCTTTGGTAACGGCTGGCTGGTGAATGCCTGGTGCGAAGTTTTCTGCTTTGGGTCTGGTTGGTACTAATCCTGTTTCCGCTGGTGGGCCGCGCCGAGACTTTCAAGAATCCCCAGCTCATCGCGACGGGCTCTGCTCCTATCACTGTAGTGGAGGGCGACGTCAATGGAGACGGCAAGCCCGACCTCGTCTACAGCGATTACAACGGCTCTGTTTTAAACCTCCACGTGCTTCTCAATCAAGGGAACGGCGTATTCCAACCTGCGCCAGGCAGCTTCGGCCCCATCAGTCAGCTTGGGATGTTTGCGCTGGGCGACGTCAATCAAGACGGCAAGCCCGACATCGTTCTCAACTTTGTCAATGGCAGCACGCCGAGTCTCGCCGTAGCCCTAGGCAATGGAGATGGAACGTTCCAGCCGTTTATTCTCTCCCCGCTCTCTTCGTACAACTCCAACTCCTTTATTCCTTCGATTCCAGAGGTGAGCGCTTTAGTCGTTGCCGATATGAATGGGGATGGCATCCAGGACGTTCTGTTCTCCGACATATCGGGCTATCAGATGTGGATATGCCTTGGCGATAATACAGGCCATTTCACACAGACGACCGAACTCAATGACCTGAACCCGACCTTCCAGGTCTTTCTCGGGGACTTCAACCACGACGGCAAGACGGACGTAATTGGCTTCGAAAGCTCGGGTGCGCGAGCGGCGGTGTGGCTGAGCAACGGCAATACTACGTTCGCCGCTCCCGTCTACTACTCCGGGCCGGACAATATCCAGGGCATGGTACTCAAGGACATCGATGGCGATGGGCAACCAGACATGGTTGTCAATGGATTTGATAATGTGCTGCGGGTGCTGCACGGCAACTCCGATGGCACCTTCACGGCAACGTTTTCGCTCCCCGTACCGGTCGGGGCTGACGGCATGTTCCCTGGGCCGCTCGACGTTGACGACTTCAATCACGATGGCGTTCCTGATATCGCTCTCGAGTCTCTGGATGGCGTGCACATCCTTATAAGAGAGGGCGGTTTCACGTTCAAGCCCTTTCCACCAGCACCTGTTTCCGACTTTCCGGGGACTGCCGCCATCGGTGACCTTAACCAGGATACGAACATTGATTTTGTGTTTCCGGTGACAGGCGGTCTGGCGATCCTTTACGGGAAGCCGGATGGCTCGCTGATCTCTGCGGATGCTTACGACGTGGGATATATCGTCTCGGCGGCGACATTAGCGGATTTCAACGGCGACGGCAAAACAGACATCGCTGTCGCTGTCGACGCCATCCATCCGCGGATTCTTACCGGCAACGGTGACGGTACTTTCAGTTTGCTGGCGGATACCAATACAGCCGCAGGCACCACCAACAACAGAGGACAGATCACTTCGGGCGACTTCAACGGAGACGGACACGCGGACGTTCTCAGCACCGAAGGCTATCCTTTGCAGGGCGTCGCCTACGAGCTTGGGAATGGGGACGGCACGTTCGGGCCCGCTAACTCGTTGCCAGGTTTCGACTCAAGCGGAGATACCGGGGCCGCAATCGGCGATTTGAACAATGATGGCCTCACCGATATCTCGGCGAGCTCTTATATCGCAAACGTGAATTTTCTTCTGGGCCAGGCGAATGGCACATTTGTGCCGGCGTCGACGGTGGCCAACAATTTGGCCCCGGGTGCGTATTGGGTCCATGGGGATTTCAACAAGGATGGCAAACTGGACACCGCCATTCTCGACGACGGGGATCTGCAGATCGAGAACGGAGATGGCGACGGCACATTCCACCCGGGATTCGTCTACACGACTGTACGTGGTCCCGGCGCCGCTGTCGCAACACCGAGTGATGCAGTGGTGGCTGACCTGGACGGGGATGGTTCCGTGGATATCGCTGCTCCCTTTCAGTTTCAAATCCAGATTTTCTACGGACATGGTGACGGCACCTTCGAACCACCTGTGTACATTCCTTTGGCTCAGCCGCCTCCGTCGACACGAGAGGCCACGCAGCCTTATGCAGGGATCAATGCGGCGGACTTCAATCGCGACGGTCTGATGGACCTGGTTGTCACCAATGGAGACTTGGTGACGATCCTGCACGGGACGGGAAATCGCACTTACGGCACGCCTACGAACTATATCGCCGGTGATAGCGCATCCCAGCCGCTGATAGCAGATTTCAACGGTGACGGATACCCGGATATTCTGGTCGCGAATAGCGACGTAAACAACGCTTCGACAGTCACTGTGCTGCTGAACCAACCCGGCGGCGGTGCTCCGGTCACAACGCCCACACAAACGGTGCTTAATGCGTCGCCGAATCCTGTCTCCTTCGGGCTTACGGTCACACTCACGGCTACCGTTACGTCTGCCAGTGGGGTGCAAGGCGGGACGATAAGCTTTAAGGATGGGGCAACGGTTCTGGGCAGCGGCGCGATTAACCAAACTGGGGTCGTGACGTTCAGCACTTCTTCACTGCAGGTCGGGACCCATCCTCTGACCGCGGTTTATTCCGGGTCCAGTGGATTTCAATCCAGCACATCGAACACGGTTGAACTGGTCGTGCTGGGCGATACCACTGGCACGACTTTGACGGCATCACCGAACCCTGCAGCTGTGGGTACGAGTGTGACCTTCACGGCAACGGTGGCGAATACGATTATTCCGTCGGGCTTGCCTACAGGCACGGTGACGTTTCTGGACGGAACGACTGCCCTGGGGGAGGCGACGCTGAACGGGAGCGGAATCGCAACCTATAGTACTTCGTCCCTGGCGGTTGGAACCCACTCGGTGACTGCCGCATACTCCGGAACTACGAATACGCTGGCCAGCGTTTCCGCCGCGGTCGAGGAGGTGATCGTCCCCATCGTGGGCGATTTCACGCTGCAGATCTCGGCCGGTTCTGCCAGTGTCTATACCGGGGTGGCAGCCAGCTTTTGGGTAACGATCACTGGTACCAATGGGTTCAACCAGAATGTCGCGCTCGCCTGCAGCGGGCTACCTGCGGCGACGACCTGCGTTTTCAAACCCGCTTCGGTCGCCGGAGGCAATGGACGCGCCGCGCTGATCGTGCAAACATCGCCGCCTCATCCGGCTGCGACCGCGGAGCGCTCTCTCCCGTGGGGCGGTGCGGCCGCTCTAGCCGGGTCGCTGGCGTTGGTTGTACTGCCGCGCAGAAGGCGATTCCCGAAGATGGTTCCGGCGATGCTGCTTGGTTTGGGTTTGGCTGGTTTAAGTGCCTGCGGAGGGCCGGGACCGGTTGCGGGGGGCACGCCGCCGGGAGTCTACACCGTTACGGTGACGGGAACCGCACCGCCGTTGAGCCACTCCGCGACGTTTCAACTCACGGTGAAATCGTTTTTCTAGTAGCCTGTCTTGGTGAGCAAGGACGAAGCTGCCGAGGTGCTCTTGATCGAGGGGCGCGAGGTTCGCGTGACGCACCCCGATAAGCTCTACTTTTCAAAACAGATCAGGCTGTCGAAGCTTGAGATCGTCCGGTATTACTTGTCGGTTGCGCCAGGTGCGCTGGGCGGAATTCTGGATCGTCCCATTGTTCTGAAACGTTTTGTCAACGGCGCTGAGGCGGAGGCGTTTTATCAGAAGCGCGCGCCGAGCGATCGCCCTTCGTGGCTGCGCACCGTAACGTTGTCCTTTCCTTCGGGGCGTACCGCGGAAGAGATCGTGGTTGATAATACGGCGGGGCTGGCGTGGATCGTCAACCTGGGTTGCCTTGAGCTGCACCCGCATCCCGTAAGGTCCGGCGATCTGGATCACCCGAATGAGCTGCGAGTCGACCTGGATCCTGGCCCAGGGGTTGGTTGGGCCGATGTGCGCCGGGTTGCACTGGAGGTGAAGGCGCTGCTCGAAGAGCTGGGCCTACGCGGGTGGCCCAAGACGAGTGGCTCACGCGGGATGCATGTGAATGTCCGTATCGAACCGCGCTGGAGCTTTACCGAGGTGCGGCGCGCGGCACTTGCGCTGTCGCGTGCCGTGGAGCGGCGCGTGCCTTCGTTGGCCAGTTCGAAATGGTGGAAAGAGGAGCGTCATGGCGTGTTCCTCGACTACAACCAGAATGCGAAGGACCGGACGACATGCTCGGCATACTCGGTGCGCCCGCTTCCCGACGCCCGGGTTTCCACGCCGCTGCATTGGCAGGAGGTTCCCGACTGCGAGCCGGCTGATTTTACTGTGCTCACGGTTCCGGCTCGCTTTGCGGCGATTGGTGATCCGCATGCCGGCATCGATGAGGCTGCTGGGTCGCTGGACGGATTGCTGGAGCTTGCGACGACCGATGAGACAGCAGGCTTGGGCGATGCCCCGTGGCCTCCGCACTTTCGGAAGATGGAGGGAGAGGCTCCGCGGGTGGCTCCGTCTCGGGCGAAACCATCCGCTGCCAAGAAAGCGCCGCGGACCAAGATGCCTCTGGTGGTAGTGGCGAATTCTCCCAGCAAAGAGGCTGCGCTGGCCGGGTTGGAGAGATGGAAGGCGAAGCACCCCGAAGTTGCCGGGGCGCTGGCTGTGGATGACGTTCTGGTTGATTCCATGCGTGGGACTTCTTCTACCTGGACGCGGATACGGGTAAATTTGCGGCATGTTCCGGAAGAGATGAGACCGGCGCAGGAGACTCCTGACCCGGATGATGATCCTACGCGGGAATGGCGTGCGGGGCGTGGTGGTAAGAAGAAGGGATGAGGGGTTTCAATTTGCATTGGCTGCAGGCGGGTAAAACTGCAGAGCGGTTGGGTCCGCAACAACCCCACTCAAGCCAAGAGAGAGAAGGCTTGAATGGGCCACTCAAGCTTTTCTTGTTGGGAGGGACCTGCGGTTGTCGTTAGCGGCCGGCGGCGAAGATGTCCTTTAGCTCATGCGGAGGCACAACTTCTAGTTGAGCATAAGTGCAGTCACGGGGCTGCTTATCCGTGCGCCAGCGGCGGAAATGGGCCATGTGACGGAAACGGCTGCCTTGCATGTGCTCGTAGGCAACTTCCACCACCAACTCAGGACGTAACGGTTCCCACGACAGGTCTTTGCCCTGGCTCCAACGGCTTTGGCCGCCGGGCATGCGCTGCTCTCCTTCAACCGCGGCCCAACTCCTCCAGGGGTGATCGGCCAACGCATTCCGTCGATAAGGCTCAAGAAATTCGGCCAGCTCACGGCGCTTCGCCGTGGTAAAGCTGGCGCAAACGCCTACATGCTGTAGCGATCCCCCATCGTCAAAAAGGCCCAGCAGCAGCGAGCCGACCGAGCCCTCGCCGGTCTTGTACCAGCGAAAGCCGGCAACTACACAGTCGCAATCACGCTCGTGCTTGATTTTGAGCATGACACGCTTGTCAGGCTCATACATTCCGCCTCTTGGCTTGGCGATCACTCCGTCAAGCCCCGCGCCCTCAAAACGACGAAACCAATCGGACGCTACGCTCGCGTCGTGGGTTGCGGGAGTGAGGTGGACGGGCGGGGCCGCGGAGGCAAGCAGTGACTCCAGTCGCGCCCGGCGGGTTTCGAAGGGCTCGCTACGCAGATCAACGTCTCCCTCGCAGAGCAAGTCAAAAAATACAATCGAGGCCGGGGTTTGCTGGGAGAGCAGCTTCACCCTGGATGCTGCGGGATGAATACGGAGCTGCAGTGTTTCGAAATCGAGTCCGCTCTCCGTCGCGATCACGATTTCACCGTCCAGCACGCAACGTGCAGGCAACTGGGAGCGTAAGGTCTCAAGCAGCTCGGGGAAATAACGGTTGAGCGATTTTGTGTCGCGGCTCTGGATGAGGAACTCATCGCCATCACGGAAGATCAACGCACGAAAGCCGTCCCACTTCGGTTCAAAGATCCATGTATGGCCCGTCGGCAGTTCAGCGACTCGCTTCGCGAGCATCGGCAAGACCGGCGGGTTGACGGGAAGATGCATGCCCCATGTTACTGCGATTACAGTGGAGACGGAGGGTCGACACATGCCGGTAGACGCGCGCAGAACGATTGCTGATCTTGAGGAACTTCGTGCGCTGACCGGGGATGAGTGCGGCGCGCAACGGATTGCCTGGACTCCCACCTGGCTGAAGGCGCGCGCGTGGTTCCAAGGCAAGCTGGCAGATCTTCCAGTGGAGCACCATCTGGATGCAGCCGGGAATTCCTGGACAACGCTGCGCGGCGAGTCTGATCGGACGCTTATCCTGGGCAGCCATCTTGACTCCGTTCCCAATGGCGGGTGGCTCGACGGCTGCCTTGGGGTGCTCGCCGGCTTCGAGGTACTACGCGGATTGGCAGAGGACTTCCACGGCAAGCCCCCCATCACCATCCGCCTGGTGGACTGGGCGGATGAAGAGGGGGCGCGTTTCGGGCGCAGCCTTTTCGGATCTTCTGCGTTCGCCGGCACACACTCCATACAGTCCGACCGAGGCCGGACCGATCGGGACGGCATCCGCCTGGAGGATGCCCTGCGGCAATGCAAAGTCGACGTCGAACGGATAGGAGAGGCCGCGGTCGAACGGGGGCAGGCGGGCGCGTACCTGGAATTGCATATCGAACAGGGACCGGTGCTCGAGCGAAAGCAGCTTCCGCTGGGCGTGGTGCTGGGCACCAAGGGCGTAGAAAGGCACGCTATCACTTTTCTTGGACAGGAGGCTCATTCCGGTTCCACTCCGATGGCGGTGCGACGCGATGCTCTGGCTGCGGCGGCAAAGCTGGCACTGGAGATTCGGCCCATTGCGAAGAAGCATCCCGATGCGGTGGCTACCATGGGGAGCGTGAAGACGTTTCCTGGGATCGTTACCGCGGTAGTGGGGCGGTGCGAAACGACTCTGGACATGCGCGATCTGGACGCGGGTGTGCTGGCGACGATGTTGGCCGAGGCCCAGGAGGCAAGCCGGCGGTTCGCCGCGGAAGAGGGCTGCACGGTCGAGTGGTCGAGGATCTGGAGTATCGAACCGATCCCGTTTGATCGGCGGCTGATTGAGTTTTGCGATGAGGCGGTTCGCGAGATTGCCGGCGATTCGCACCAGCTGCCCTCGGGGCCGCTGCACGATGCGGCAGAGGTAGCACGGGCGGGGATTCCGGTGGTGATGATGTTTACCCAGTCGCTTGCAGGTCTTAGCCATAACCCGGCGGAAAATACCAAGACCGAACACCTTGAGCTTGCTGTGCAGGCCTTTGACCGGCTGGCGAGGAAGACGATGCAGTGGCTGGTGTAGAGCAAACTGCAGATCGGCTGCGCTCGGGATGACAAAGGAGAGGGTGGTGCTTCCATTTTCATCGCTCGAAGGATTGAACGCCTTCTGTCCGGCAACCGCTCTCCATGGAAGCGTTGCCTTCCCCTTTGTCATCCCGAGCGTAGCCGAGGGACCTGCGGTTATTTCTGGGCCGTCTATGCATCCGGATAGTGCATAATGATGGTTTCCGAGGGAGAGGATATCGCCCCCATGAGCGGCCAAACGTCCTTTGTACAGCAGGCGCCGGTCCAGGCGGAGACGTCGGCGCGATTCCCGGATTTGCATCCTCCACTCGACCGGCAGGCTGCCCTGCCAGAGGCTAACCGCTGCCTGTTCTGCTTCGATGCGCCGTGCGCCTCAGCATGCCCCACCCATATCGACGTGCCGAAATTCATCAAGAAGATCGCTAGCGGCAATCTGCTGGGATCGGCCCGCACTATCCTGGACGCCAATATCCTGGGGGCAAGCTGCGCCCGCGCTTGCCCGGTTGAGGTGCTGTGCGAAGGCGCCTGCGTGATGCATCGCTACAACAAGCAGCCAATCCAGATCGCGCGGCTGCAGCGCTTCGCCATGGATTCACTCCACGCCAGCGGCGCGCCGCTGCCCTTCACGCCGGCCGCCGACACTGGATTTTCCGTGGCGCTTATCGGCGCCGGGCCCGCCTCGCTCGCCTGCGCGGCAGAACTGCGGCGGCGCGGCATCCGGGCTATTCTGTACGACGCTCGGCGTTTGCCGGGAGGCTTGAATACCTACGGCGTGGCCGAATATAAGCTGCCGCTGGTCGAGAGCCTGCGCGAGATTGAAATGCTGGCCCAGCTCGGCGTGGAGTTTCACTTCGAGACGACGATCGACCCCGAGGCGCTCGCCAAACTGGAACGCGATCACGACGCCGTCTTCCTTGGTATTGGCTTGGGCGCAATCCATCAGCTCGGCATCGTAGGCGAACAACTGCCAGGCGTGACCAACGCGCTCGACCTGATTGCCGGATACAAGTCAGGAAAGCTGACAAGAGTGCCGCCGCGGGTGGTGGTGGTAGGGGCGGGCAATACCGCGATCGACGCGGCCATTGCTTCGGTCCGGCTGGGCGCCACCGATGTACACATCGTGTACCGCCGCGGTGAGGAGCAGATGTCGGCATTCACCTTCGAATACGAGCACGCGCGGCTCGAAGGCGTGAAGTTCCTGTGGCATGCGCAGCCCCGACGTATCCTGGGCGGAGCGGCCGTCGAAGGGATCGAGCTTAGCCAGCTGGCAACCTCTGACGATGGGTCGATTCACCCGCATCCTGGCGCGGAGCTTCGGCTGCCCGCCGACCTGGTGGTGCTGGCGATCGGGCAGTCGAGCCACACGGAACCTCTGGCTGCTGTGGTGGAACTGGATCGCGGCCGCATTCGTATCGACCGCGCAACCGGCCAAACCTCAAATCCCAAGTACTTCTCCGGTGGCGACTGCACTAACGGCGGCCGCGAAGTGGTCGACGCAGTGGCAGATGGAAAACGCGCGGGCATCGGCATCGCCGCATGGCTGGGGGCGCCCGTTGCCACAGCCTAAGCCGACACTCGCAACTACCTTCTGCGGCATCCCGTGCCTGAACCCATTCTGGCTCGCGTCGGCGCCACCCACCAATTGCGGTGAGCAGATCATGCGGGCCTTCGATGCGGGGTGGGGCGGCGCGGTGTGGAAGACCATCGGCGAGCCGATCACCAATGTCAGCTCACGCTACTCCTCCATCGACTGGGAAGGCCGGCGCATGATGGGCTTCAATAACATTGAGCTCATCTCCGACCGCCCCATCGAGGTAAATCTGCAGGAGATGGCCGAGGTAAAGCGGCGCTATCCTCACCACGTGGTGATCGCTTCGCTGATGGTCGAGAGCAAGCGCGATACCTGGCACGATATTGTTCAGCGCGCAGAAGACGCCGGGGCCGACGGGCTGGAACTGAACTTCGGCTGCCCGCACGGCATGAGCGAACGTGGCATGGGGTCGGCGGTCGGGCAGGTTCCCGAATACTGCGAGCAGATCACGGGATGGGTGAAGGAAAAAGCGCGCACCCCGGTGATCGTGAAGCTTACGCCCAACATCTCGGACATCCGCATGCCGGCGCGCGCCGCCAAGCGCGGCGGGCGCCGATGGGCTCTCCGCGATCAACACCATCAACTCGATCACCGGCATCGACCTGGACACATTCCAGCCCAACCCTAATGTGGATGGCAAGAGCGCCCACGGCGGTTATTGCGGCCCCGCGGTGAAGCCAATCGCGCTCAATATGGTGCGGGCGGTGCAGTCTGACCCGGCCAGCGCATTGCCCCTCTCCGGTATCGGCGGCATCGCCAACTGGCGAGACGCTGCCGAATTTATACTGCTGGGCTGCGGCACGGTGCAGGTATGCACCGCGGCCATGCACTACGGCTACCGCATCGTGGAAGATATGCAGGATGGCCTGCTGGCGTGGATGGCAGAGAAGGGCTTCGCCAGCATCGACGACTTCCGCGGACGGTCACTGCCCACGGTGGTCGACTGGAATCAGCTCAATCTGAATTACCAGATTGTCGCGCGTATCCACGAGGACTTGTGTATCGGGTGCCAGCTCTGCTACACCGCGTGCTGGGACGGCGCCCACCAATGCATCCACCTGGATCGCACTGCGCCCGCACCCGATACCACGCGCACACCGGCCATGGTAGAGGGTGAGGCGGCCCGGCGCATCTCCACGACTCCGATCCCCAAGCTTGATGCGGGCGGCCCAGGTACCAGCAATGCAGTCACTCCGCTGGAACGAATTCCGCGGGTGGATGAACATCACTGTGTCGGTTGCAATTTATGCTCGCTGGTCTGCCCGGTTGAGGGGTGCATCACCATGGAGCGCGTGGACAACGGACTCGCCCCGCAGAGCTGGGCCGAGCGCACCGCTGCCGGCGCGGTACCGGTGGCGCATATGAGGTCGTAGAGCGCGCCTATGCCGACCCTGATCCAAAATGGCACCGTGGTCAGCGCGGAGGGCCGGCGCAAGGCCGATGTCCTGTTCGACGGCGAAACGATCGTGCAGGTCGCTCCCGACATTCCTGCGGCTGGACACACGCTGATCGACGCGCGCGGGCTGCTGGTGATGCCCGGCGGAGTGGACGTCCACACCCATCTGGATATGCCCTTCGGCGGCACGGTATCGGCGGACGATTACCGTACCGGCACCATCGCCGCCGCGGTGGGGGGAACGACCACCGTCATCGACTTTGCCCTGCAGTCCAGAGGACACACCATGAGCGAGGCGCTCAAACCTGGCTGGCTAAAAGCGCCGGCAAGGCCTGCATCGACTACGGGCTGCACATGGCGGTGACCGACCTTGGACCGGGCGATGGGGCGCAGGGCCTGGCTGAAATGGAAGCCATGGTGAAGCAGGGGATCTCATCGTTCAAGCTCTTCATGGCCTACCCCAACGTGCTGATGATCGACGACGGCCTGATGTACAAGGTGATGCACAAGGCGGGCACGCTGAACGCGCTGTGCTGCGTGCACGCGGAGAATGGCAGCGTGATCGATATCGTGGTGGCGCGCATGCTCGCCGAGGGCAAGACCGCGCCCCACTACCACGCGCATAGCCGTTCGGCCAAGGCGGAGGCGGAGGCCACGCATCGCGCCATCCACATCGCGGATATGGCCGGACGCAGTTGTCTACATCGTGCATCTCTCGAACGAGGATGCCCTGCGCGAGCTCAAGCATGCTCAGCAGCGCGGGTTGCGTGCGCTGGCGGAGACTTGCCCGCAGTACCTGGTGCTGTCGCTCGAAGAGCAGATGCCGGGGAAGAGCTGGGATGAGGCAAAATATGTCTTTACGCCGCCGCTGCGCGCAAAACATAACCAGCCCGCGCTGTGGAAGGCCCTGGAAGACGGCATCGCTTGCCGTGGTCTCCACCGACCACTGCCCCTTTCGTTTTGCCGATCAGAAGTCCTTGGGCAAAGATGATTTTACGAAGATTCCCAACGGCGGCCCGGGGATCGAGAACCGTTTGCAGATTCTCTGGCACTTCGGTGTGAATTCCGGAGCGCTCACAGCGGAGAGGTTTGTGGAGCTGTGCTGCACCGCGCCGGCGCGCATCTTCGGCATGCCGCAAAAGGGCGTGATCGCGCCGGGCAAGGACGCGGATATTCTGCTTTGGGATCCGGACACCGCTTACACCATCACCGCCGCTACCCAGTGCATGGCCACCGACTACTCCATGTTTGAGGGCTGGCAGGTGAAGGGGAACGCCAGGGACGTATTCTCTCGCGGAGAACTGGTGGTGAAAGACGGAAAGTGGATCGGGCAGACCGGGCGGGGACGCTTTCTCAAGCGCGAAGCGAATGCCGGAGGGTTCGCCTGATGGCGGTGATCGTCGATCGCGGACCGCCAGCTATACAACAGCGACCTCGCGCCTACGACTGCGGCAAATCGCACCTGGGGCACTTATAACTACATCGCTCTGTGGTTCTCCATGTCGATGGAGGTCACCACGTACATGCTTGCCTCCTCGCTGATTGCCGGGGGCATGAACTGGAAGCAGGCGATCTTCACCATCCTGATGGGCAACCTGATCGTGCTGGTGCCCATGCTGCTGAATGCGCACGCCGGCGCCAAGTACGGTATTCCCTTCCCGGTTTTCGTGCGCGCCAGCTTCGGCACGCTGGGGGCGAATATTCCCGCGATGCTGCGCGCCCTGGTGGCTTGCGGATGGTTCGGCATTCAGTCGTGGTTGGGGGGTCAGGCGATCGCCGCGATGATCGCCGTGGTATGGCCGGCGACGGCGCACATGCCCGCCGTGCTGTGGGCAAGCTTTCTCGGCTTCTGGGCGCTCAATATGTTTGTGGTCTGGTGCGGGGTTGAGTCGATCCGTTTCTTGCAGAGCTTCTCGGCGCCGTTCATGTTCGTGATGTCGATGCGCTGCTGTTCTGGATGCTGCATAAGGCAGGCGGCTTCGGACCCATGCTTTCGGCGCCCAGCCGCTTCCACTCCACCAGCAGCTTTCTCCATTTCTTTTTTCCGTCGTTGACGGCGATGGTTGGGTATTGGGCTACGCTGTCGCTGAATATCCCCGACTTTACCCGCTATGCCAAGTCGCAGGACTCGCAGATTGTGGGCCAGGCTTTTGGTCTGCCGGTCGCGATGACGCTCTACTCGTTTATCGGCATCGCGTGTACCTCGGCCTCGGAGACGATCTTCGGCGAGCCGATATGGTCGCCGATCACCCTGCTGGGACGCTTCCATCAGCCGATGGTGGCGCTGCTGGCGCTGGTCGCCGTGTTGGTGGCTACGCTCAACGTGAACATCGGCGCGAATGTTGTTTCCCCTTCGAACGATTTTTCCAACCTGGCGCCGCGGTTGATCAGCTTCCGCACGGGCGGCCTGATTACCGGATTTCTCGGTCTGGCCATGATGCCCTGGAAGTTGATGAGCACTTTTGGCACTTACATTTTCGGATGGCTTGTGGGCTATTCCGGCCTGCTTGGGCCGGTGGCCGGCATTATGGTCGCGGACTATTTCCTGATTCGCGGTACGCACCTGGACGTGGTCTCGCTTTACCATCGCGGCGGTCCTTACGAGTACTCCCGCGGATTCAATCCTCGCGCGATCGCGGCGCTGGTGGCGGGGGTTTTTGTGGCGCTCATTGGTCTGGCGGTTCCGCCGGTTCGCTTTCTTTATGACTACGCGTGGTTCGTGGGGTTTTTTGTTTCGGCGGGTATTTACTATTTTCTGATGCTGCGATATCAAGCCGAGCACAGTCCCGATAGAGTTTTCGTCACTCCGATGGACAAAGAAAGTTGAGGATTCGTGCGTCATCCCACATCTCGCATAAAACGAGCGAGATATGGGGCACCCGGGCTTGGCTGGCAAGGACAGACGTGATCAGATCTTCTTGTTGGCTTTACTTTGCTTGCTATGGCCATCGTGTCTCGGCGGCCCCAGCACAGGAACGTTCTTACGGCCGCTCCATGGTGAGTAGCCCTACGGCATCGTGGCGACCAGCTATGTGCAGGCTTCGCAAGCGGGCGCACGAATACTGGAACAAGGCGGTTCCGCCATTGACGCGGGTATCGCCGCGAACGCCGTCCTGGGCGTGGACGAGCCGATGATGAACGGAATCGGGCGGTGACCTGTTCGCGATTTACTGGGAAGCAAGCACAGGCAAGTTATACGGCTGAATGCAAGTGGCTGGGCTCCGAAAGGCCTGACGATCGATCATCTGGAAGCGAAGGGCATTCATCAGATGCCCCAGAAAGGGATCGATTCGGTAACCGTGCCTGGTGCAGTCGACGGGTGGACCAAACTGCATGACCGCTTTGGCAAGCTGCCCTGGAGTGAGCTATTCCAGCCCGCGATCTTCTATGCCGACACAGGGCTATGCGGTGGCCTGAAATGATGCATGCCTACTGGGAAGGCGCAGGTGCCGGGGCTGATGCAGTATCCGGAGAGCCGGCAGGGTATATTCTGCCGGGAGACAAAGCGCCTGCGATCGGCCAGATCTTCCGCAACCCGGATGTGGCAGGGGCGCTGACGATCATCGCCAAAGAAGGCGAAGACGGCTTCTATAAGGGCAGCGATCGCGCAGGCGATTCTGAAGACCTCGACTGACCTGGGCGGCACCATGACGGCCGAAGACCTGAGCCAATATTCCGCGGAGTGGGTCGAACCCATCTCGACCAAGTACCGCGATTGGACGGTGTATGAACTTCCACCCAACGGCGACGGCATGGCCGCGCTCGAGATGCTCAACATCATGGAGAACTTCAAGCCTCTCCGCGATGGTCCGCTGAGCGCAGCCGAGTTGCACACCAGGATCGAGTCGATGAAGCTGGCCTATGCAGACGTGAAGGCGTACGACGGCGATCCGCAGGTTTGGATCATATCCCGGTAACCGAACTGCTTTCGAAAGAGCATGCCGCCAAGCGAGCCGCCCTGATCGATCCGAACAAGGCGAATTGCGAGGTGGCGCCGCGCGGCTTGCCGCGAAGCGATACCACGTATCTTTCTGTCGTCGACCGTGAGGGTAATATCCTCTCCCTGATCCAAAGCAATTACGATCGTTTGGATCGGATATCACGGTGTTGGGCATGGGGTTTGTGCTTCAGAATCGCGGCGGTCTGTTTTCTGTCGATCGCAAGTCGCCGAATGCGCTGGCGGGCCGCAAACGTCCGTTCCACACCATCATTCCCGCCTTCATGGAACAGGGCGACCAACATATCGCTTTCGGCATCATGGGCGGCATGAATCAGCCACTCGCCCACGCGCAGTTTGTCTCCAACGTGGTCGATTACCACATGAACATCCAGGCGGCGATGGAAGAGGCTCGCTTTACGGTGAGCAAGAAGCTCGGGTGCAATATCCTCATCGAGTCACGGGTTCCACCAGATGTGCTGGGAACGCTTGGGACGATGGGCCACATACTCGAGGTGCGGAAGGAGTATTCCACCACGATGGGGCGGGGGCAGGCGGTGCTCCACGACAGCACGACGAAAATCAACTACGGGGCCTCGGAACCGCGCGCGGATGGCGCGGCTATACCGGAGGTGCCCAGATGATCGCGATCAACGGCCAAGCCACAAGGTAACGCTGGCCTGCGTTTCGACCTCAACGGGTTCCCCGCTGATCCGGAATGGAAGATAAATCCACTGCTTCACAGCATCAATGGAGGCATCTTGCAACATGCGCGGCCCATCGATGACCTTCGCTTTCGCGACGTGACCACGGCCATCGACAGTGATCTGGAGATTAACGGTACCTTCGTACCGCTGCGCTTTTGCCAGAGCGGGATAAAGAGGCGCAACGCTTTTGAGAACATGCAGGCTCCCGCGGGGAAGCTGTATCGGCCCCGGCGGAAGAAGCACGGAATCGGATGGCGGAGTGAACCTTGCATCGTCCGTATCTTGCAGACGCTCAAGCGCATCCAGGGTCAACCTAAAGATCGTTTTGCCGTCGATGTTGGCTATCAACTCTCCGGCAATATAGTGATTCTGAAAGGTCTGGGTCCGGTTGTAAATCGTTTCACTATGGGCGCCGTAGGGAACGTTCAAGCGTAGGACTGGGGATCCCGGGTCTATGCAAAAAGTAGGGAAGGTTGTGAAGTATGCCGTGGGCTGTTGTGCGTAAGCCAGCACGATGCAACGCAGCTTTACGTCGCCAGTAAAATCGGCTTTCTGAAAAGTGAAGTCTTTGGCGCCTTGTAAATCAGGCAAGGGCTCGAAGAGATTGATGGGAATCCGGAGTTCCTCTCTCGTAGGCCATTTCTGCTCGCCTGACCGATACAGTCCCGCATCGGTCCCGTAGTCAATCTGCGTAAAGCCGGCACGAGTGTAACTGCGCTTGTATCGATGCGGGCCGACATACCACTCTTCGAAGACTCCGTTGACGGGATTTTGCCCTTTGGCGTCGAACAAAATGTAGGAGGCCTTGATGTGCCATGGTTTGACACCAGGGAAGTTCAACCCCTGGCTCTTTACCGTGAGCATATATAACGTTTCCGGGTCGTCAGGTGTGGGTGCCGCCGTCCCTATGGATGGCAGGAACAGAAAGCAGGCGAGCAGCACGGGCAAGGGTACGCGCATATCAGGGAACCGGTAAAGCTCCTGGATGATATTCCCTCTCTGTATGCCCTTTCAACTGGTCGCGGTAAAAATAAACCTCGCGCAGGTTACCGGTGCTGTACCTCTCCACTTGATCGCTGAAGTGGGGCGAGGTTGGATGGCCGCTTTCGCCTCCTGCGGTCACCGCCCGGGCTCGCACCTTATCGCCAAACTCCACCACCGCAACAAAGCTATTGCCGCCGGTTCCGTACCACCTCTTCGTGCCGGTCGCGCGGCCTGTTTCCTTCGCGGTATACGGCCGGGCCCCGAAGGCGGCCAATGAGCCCCAGGTAGACGAGGTGAATCCTACCGGCGTGCTCGGCCTGGCATCGTCGAATCGCTGCACGATGTCTCCAGTCAAACGCTGGAAGCGATTCACCTCGCCCCATGGCACTTGCCAGGTGCCGAAATCCGCCGTGAGCTTGTCCGAGGCGGTCGCCAGAGCCTTGAGGGCCACATCATCCGGCACCGCCGGCGCAGCAAATTCATCTTCGTAGCCCGCTGGTTGACCGGCCTTTGCGATCTCCTGGCCCCAGAAGATGGCCAAGGAGGTGGCCACGGAACTCACGCCCCAGCGCAGATCCCACCGTTGCAATATGCCAATCTGACCGGCGAGCGCGACCTTGGTTTCTGAACTCTCGGGCAGGCTCGCCCATGCATGGAAGAGGCGGGGCAAGGGCTTGATAAACCATGGCAGGTAACTGTCGTAGGCTGCCGTGACCAGCCCGTCCAGGGTGAAGTCTTTCCTGCCTTGCAGCAGGCGCATGGCATGCAGGCCGCGAGCGGATTCCGTGCCGGTTTCAACATAGGCGGGGTAATCCTGCTTGTGCAAGCTGCTTTCGCCGGCGCCGTTCCAGGGTGAATCGTTCACGTTAAATACATAGCCGCTTTTGGGATCCAGCAGATGCGGCGTCTCCTCGACCGTGAGCAGCCCCTTCCAGTCGGTTGCCGGGTCGCTACCATCCACTGGCTTGGTGAAGTCGAAGTGAGGGTCGCGGCGGGGGATAAAGTTGCCGTGGAAATAGGCGATGTGCCCATCCGCATCGGCATAGATGGTGTTATTCGACGAGTTCGCCTGCAGCTCCATGGTTTGCAGGTATTCCTGATAGTTTTTCGCCTTGGTCCGCGAGTATGACTGCATCAGCGCCTTGATCGGCTTCTGCATCAGCTGGATCGTGACCCACTTGCCATCCTGATCGCGAATGACCGGGCCGTGGTGGGTGTAGTAGACGGTGAACTTTTTCTCTGCCATTCCATGCGGAGTCATGTAGGGCACGGTGATCTGCTTCTCGATGACGGGCCGCTCTCCATCGCCGTACTTGTAGGAGTAGTGCCCGTCCTTGCTGCTCACCGTTTCCAGATACTCGTCGACGGCGTCGACGCCGCTCGAGGTGTGCATCCACCCGAGCCGCGGATTGAAGCCCTGGTAGATGAAGAACTGCCCCCAGGTGACCGCTCCATAGGCGTCGAGGCCTTCTTTGCTGACCATCTGCAACTCTGAGCGAAAGAAAAAGGAGGTGTGCGGATTGATCAGGAGCAGCGCGTGGCGGGGCACGGTGTTTGCCGGCGCAATGGCGATTCCATTCGATCCACCGGGCTCCTCTTGCTTTTGCTCCGGCAAAGCCGCCAGGTTTTTGCGGCCGCCATAGAAAGCTTCCAGCCTGGCCAGGTCGACGCGCTCGATGTCTCCACCTATGCTGCCCTCGGTGAAGGACAGCGCCATCCAGGGCTCGAAGTGTTGAATCACTCGGGGCTTTACCTGCGGGTGCTTGGCGAGATAGAAGTTGGCCCCGTCGGCAAACGCATCCATCAGCTTTTTGAGCCACTCCGGGCTCGCAGCATAGTCCTTCTTCAGAACCTCGGGATCGACGAAGAGCTTCATACGCAGATCCTGATAGACCTTGTCTTCCCCTTCTGCCTCGGCCAGGCGGCCCATGGCATTAAGGTAATTTGTCTCGACACGGTTGAAGTCGTCTTCAGCCTGGGCATAGATCATGCCGAAGACGGCATCGGCATCAGTTTCCCCATAAACGTGGGCGATGCCCCAGTCGTCGCGCACGATGGTGACGTGGCTTGCCTCCTGGGCCCATCGGGCTGCCTGCGCGGTCTCGGCACGACCGGAGGCCAGCGTGAAGGACACAAATGCAACAGCCGTGATTACCTGAGTTCTCCTAGTTGCCAACGATGGTTTGCCTCCGCCGGTTTTTTGCGCCATGAGGTTACAAGAGTGGCGCCGTCTTTCTTGACTTTGAACGCATCATTAAGACGGTCGTCGCCGCAAGCAGGCTGGGGACGACGAGCGCCAGCAAGCCGGGCTGGTAGGTTCCGGCGTGATCCCGGGCAAGACCCATCCACCAGGGACCGACGAAACCACCCAGGATGCCGATCGTGTTCATGGCGGCGATGCCAGCAGCAGCGGACTTGCCATGAAGGAAGCTGGTGGCCAGCGCCAGGAGCGGTCCTTGCAGGGAATAGTAGCTTAGAGACGCCAGGGCCAGCGCCGGGACTGCCACAAAGGACACTTTCGTTAATCCGCCGAGTCCATAGCACACGGCAATTATCAGGAACGGGATAGCGACATGGAAGTACCGCTCCCGGGTACGGTCGGAGTGCATGGCATTGAGCAGCATGCAGGGCGCACCCAGCAGGTTCATTGCCGCTACCAGGAAGCCGACGTTGCGATTGCTGAGAGCGGTGATCGCCTGGAGAATCGCGGGCGCTGACAAGGTGTAGGCATAGCCGCAGGTCAGCATGCTTAGGAAAATGAGACTTACCTGCCAGACTCGCCGATCGCTCAGGGCTCGGAAGATATTTACGCTGTGTACGTCAACCGGGCCCTCTTTGCTGACGTGGTGCAGGATCCACTGGCGTTCATTCTCGGTGAGCCACTTTGCTTCCGCCGGGCCCGTGGGCAGATAGAACAGAAAGACAAGGCTCAGCACAATGGCCGGCAGGCCTTCAATGAGGAATAACCATTGCCAGCCGGCCAGTCCGGCCTTTCCCTGGAGTCCCAGAAGGAAGCCTGCGATCAAGCCCATCAATACCGAGCTTATGGGCAACGAGATGTAGAAGCGGCTAATGGCACGAGCACGCATGTGCGCAGGGAACCATAGGGAGAGATAGAAGACGACGCCGGGAAAGAAGCCGGCTTCCGCCATGCCTAGCAAAAACCGCATGACATAGAACTGCAACGGGGTGCGGACGAACATCATGCCAATCGCCAGCAAGCCCCAGGTCAACATGATGCGGGCAAACCAGCGCCGCGCTCCCACACGATAGAGCAAGAGGTTGGAGGGGACCTCGCAGGCAGCATAGCTTACGAAAAAGAGGCCGGCGCCAAAGCCGTAGATCGACGCGCTGAAATGCAGATCGCGGTTCATCTGCAATGACGCAAAGCTGATGTTTACACGGTCCATGTAGGCGACGCCGTAGCCGAGTGCGATCAGCGGAATCAACCGCCAACTGGCTTTGCGCAGCGCGGTGCGGCCCAACGCTTCGTTCTTGAGCAGAGACGCGTGGGCAGCAGACACGGGCTCGATGAGGGACATGCGGCTCCAGTAGGGTGGGTGTGGTGAGGATACCATCCGTGGATTTCGGTGTCTGTTCTCCTTGCGGCTTAAGAGAGTGGGGTTTGGCGGGATGTTAGCCCACTCAAGCCAAAACCAGGCTTGAATGGGGCACCCGGCTTTTTTTTTGCGGGGTAGAGAGTCGGATTAGGTTGCTGGTCGAGTGAAACCGCAGATCCTGACAATTCATTTTGAAGGTCATGCCGGTGCTACAAATAAGTTGTCATCCCGACCGGAGCGCGCAGCGCGTAGTGGAGGGACCTGCGGTTTCTGGTCGTAGAATGAAGCGCGAGAGGTGACATAGAAGGATGATTACTGACGGAGAGGGCCTGGACGATCCGCGGCTTTTGGGCGAATGGTTTGCCGTTGCCTGGTCGCGAGAGGTGGTGCCGGGACGGCTGGTGGCCCGCAGACTGCTGGGCCGCAACATCGTTCTGTGGCGATCGGCAGAGGGCGTCCAGTGTTGGCGCGATCTGTGCGTTCACCGCGGCGCTCAGCTTTCCCTGGGCAGGGTGTGCGGCGAACGCCTGGTGTGCCCCTATCATGCCTGGGAGTACAACAGCAGCGGACAATGCGTGCATATGCCTTCTCATCCCGGGCAACCGCCGCCGGCCAAAGCGCGCGCCCAAACATACCAGGCACAGGAGCGCTACGGCGTTGTCTGGGCTTGCGTTGGAGAACCACTCGGCGATCCTCCGCGGTTTGCCTTCGGCGATGACCCGGCATTTCGCGTGATGCTGGCTGGCCCGTATTTCTTCCACGCCAAGGGGCCGCGGGTGGTCGAGAACTTTCTGGATGTCGCTCACCTTGGCTTCGTCCATGCCGGGTTGCTGGGCGATCCGCTGCACGGCGAGATCGAAGATTATGAGGTGGGTATGGGACCGCATGGGCCAGAGGCCCGAGAGATTCGCATCTGGCAGCCCGATCCGGACGGCACGGGCCAAGGCGCACTGGTCACGTATCACTATTGGGCTTGCGGCCCGCTCACGGCCGGCCTGGAAAAAATGCACGGCAATCAGCGTTACAGCCTCCTGATACAGGTCGCGCCGATCGATGCGGATACCTGCGAATCGCGCGTGGTGCTGGCCATGGACTATGGGCACGACGTTCCCGAACAGGACTTGGTCCGCTTCCAGGATGAGGTCACCGCCCAGGATAAGGTCGTGGTTGAATCGCAGCGGCCCGAGTTGCTGCCCCTCGACCTGCAGTCAGAACTGCACCTTCGATCGGATCGCATGGCGATTGCCTATCGCAAGTGGCTGCGCGAGATTGGCTTTTCTTATGGGACGGCCTGATGGAGGAAAAGTGGTTCACCTCCGGAGATGTCGACGGCTTCTTCGGACTCTTCTTCAGCGGCTTTCCTGATCTACTGTTGATCGTGGGCCTGGCGCCCATTTGCGGTTTTCCCCTGAGCTTTGTCGCCAGCCACATCCTGCCCGGCGCAGCGATTTCCATCCTGGCTGGAAATCTCTTCTACGCATGGCAGGCGCGGCGCCTGGCGAGCAAAGAGGGCCGCAGCGATGTGACCGCCATTCCCTTCGGCGTCAATGCGCCCACCATCTTCGCCTACGTCTTCCTGATCATGGGTCCGGTCTACGCGCGGACCCACGATGCAAACCTGGCCTGGCATGCGGGAATTTTTGCCAGCCTGTGCAGCGGAATGGTGCAGACCGCAGGGGCCTTCTGCACCGATTGGCTGCGCAGCAATGCACCGCGCGCCGCCCTGCTGTCGCCGCTGGCGGGGCTTGCGCTGGCCTATCTTTGCCTGGGCTTTATCTTCGGCGTCTTTCAAGCAGCCGGCCATTGCGCTGCTGCCGATGCTCGTCCTCTTTACCCTGTATGGCTCGCATCTGAAGCTGCCCTATCGTTTGCCCGCCGGCATGTTCGCGATCGGGCTGGGCGCGGTGCTGGTGGCGGTGCTGCGCTGGCTGCATATCTACACCGTTCCCCTGCCGGTGGCGCCCGCCTTGCAACTCTATCTGCCCCATGCAGTCAAATCTTTAGCTCTCTTCAGCCAACGGGGGTTTTGGCCTTATCTGGCCATTATTGTGCCGCTCGCCGCGCTGGATACGCTGGCGTCGCTGATGATTCTGGAGAGCGCTAAAGTGGCCGGCGATGACTATGCGACAACTCCGTCTCTGTTGATGAATGGCCTGGGCACGATCGCCGCTGCTTGCCTGGGCAGTCCCTTTCCCACGACGCTTTACCTGGGCCATGCCGCTCACAAAGCCAACGGCGCGCGCTCAGGGTATTCCGTGCTGAACGGCGTTGGTCACCCTGGTGCTTTGCACTACGGGGATTCTGCCGTTGGTGCTCCGGTTTGTGCCGCTGGAGGTGGCCGCTCCGGTGATCATCTGGTTTGGCCTGATCACGGTTGGGCAAGCCGTCACCGAGGTGCCTGCGAACCAGGCCATCGCCGTGGTGATCGGACTGATTCCGGCCCTGGCGCAGTGGGCGACCAGCCTGGCGGATACCGTTGCGCGCAAAGCGGGCAGCAGCCTGATGGAGATTGCGCCACGCATGGGCGGCGACCTGGCGATGGGGGGATTGATTGCCCTGGGACAGGGATCGCTTCTGACCTCGATGCTCTGGTCCGCCGACGCTGGCGCTGATCGTGCAGCGTCGCTTCGCGCCGGCGTCGGCCTGGGTGGCGGCGGCGGCGGGCTTTTCCGCAGTGGGCGTGATCCATGCCTATCGGCTTTCTCCCAACGGGGTGGAAAGCATGATCGGATGGTGGGTCGCGCCTGAGTTTACGCTCGCTTACGCAGGCGGGGCGGCGTTTCTGCTGGTTTGCGCGTGGTATGCGCAGAGGGGAAGAAAAGATGTGATCGATTCAGCCGTCCCTGTCGGGACTCTTCCGGAGCGATGAGGAAAACCCAGGACTGTCGTCCTGGGCTACTTTCAGGTCGCCCCTAACGGGGCTGGACCTTCCGTTCCCTTCAGGGTTCTCCACAAAACAAAAGGGCTGCCTCGTTGAGGAGGCAGCCCTATTACTGCCGGTGACCTACTGAATGGTCACAGTGAATGTTCCAGTACCGGTGATGGCGGAATTGCTGCTGTCAGCCGCGGTGATGGTAACGGTGTAGGTCCCACCCGGAGAGCCTCCGCCGGTCCCTCCCCCGCAACCAAGCCCCGCACCGACACTCAGGAACACCAGCATGATCAACGCAGCCGGCCATCTTTTCTTGCGGATGCCCGGTACCAGCAGCAGCAGGAGGCAACCTGCGGCGGTTCCTCCCGCGGCGGCAATCCGGGTGCCATTTTTCCGGAGGTCGGCAACAATCCGCTTCTTCAGATTCCCGCTGGCGGCGATGGTGGTGATGGTGATGGTCGTGGTTCCCGTGCCACCGGAGGACAACGCGATACTCGCCGTCTGCGAGCCGGTGCTGCCGAAGCCGTAGTTGGCGTTGAGCGTGGCGGCCGAGGCGGTCAGATTCGCCGTGCCGACGTACCCGCCGGTGGAGGTGAGGGTGATGGTTGAGGTACCGCTGTTACCCGGCGACGGCGACGAGATGGTCATGTTCGTAGCCGTAACGGTGATGCCGGGATTGGTAACGGTCACGGTTGCGGTCCCAGTGGAGACCGCGTTGTAACTATCTCCCCCATAGGTAGCGGTGATGGTATCCGTACCGGCGACGAAACCGAGCGACGCGGTGGCGGCGGAAACATTCAAGACCGCGGTCGCAGTATCGCCAGTGGCCAACGTTACCTGCTTAACCGTCCCGATCGTCACCCCACCCGTGGTGAAGGTAACCGGCCCGGTGAGCGTGCCCGCCGTGTTCGCAGTCACAGTTGCTGTCAGCGTCAGAGCACCGCCCAGCGCGAAGGAAGTGGGACTGGCCACAACCGCGGTGGTGGTCGGCTGCGTTCCCTGCGATACGACCGCCACCGACACGGTTGGTGCTGGTCGACTGCGTATAGGTGGAATCTCCCGAGTAAGTGGCGGAGACGATGTGTGTGCCGGAGCTGGCGAAATTAGTTGTCAGCATCGCGGTGTAAGGAGACGCGGTGGAGAGGGCCACGGGCGGCTTTGGCCAGGCCATCCACGATAAAGGTGACCGTGCCCGTGGGCGTTGTGGACAAGGTGTTGGGTGTAACTGTCGCGGTAAAGGTAGCGGACTCACCGATCCCGAGCGAGGTGCCAGGGGTGACCGTGAGTGCGGTTTTGGTGCCGGTGGCAGCGACCAGGGCAGTCAACGGCCGTCGCCAGGTTGTTCGCGTCGACCGATCCTAATCCGGTCGCCTGGTCATAGCCGGTACCGGCGACATAACCAATCACCGGGTTGTTGCCACTTGGGCAATTGGTGGAACCGGTGGTGCAGGGTACCTGGTTATTGCCGGTGGTGATGTCGTGAAAAGCAGAAGCATAGGTCGTCGAGTTCGAGGCCAGCTTGTAAAGGCCTGGATTGATGTTTCCCAGTCCGCCGCCGGCGGCCAGCTTCTGCTCAATGATCGCCAGAATGCCGGCAAAGCTAGGAGCCGCAAAGGAGGTTCCACCGGCAACGGTGAGAGTCCTGATCATCGGTTGACGGTATCCGTTCAACGTGCGAAAACTGGTCGCCTGGCAGCTGGAGACGTAGGTCCCGCTATTCGCAGGCTGCTGCACCTGGGTGCAGTAAAGAAGTCCGTCGTGGTCCGGAGAAGCAGCCAGCGAGATATCTGGCACATCGCGGAAGCCATCGGCCGGGATGCCCGGAACTCCGGCCTGCCAAGTGGGCTTCTTGAACAGAGCACTCGCGCCACCGCCGGTCGCAGACAAGGCCACCACCATTGTCAACGGAGAAAGTGGTGTCATTCCACGCCATCTCAGGAATATAGGACTTCGCGGAGCTGACCAGATCGTCGGAGTACCTCCCGTGCCATTTGCGCTCCAGTAAGTGCCGGCGCCCGTCTGGGGTGCGGCCGCGGTGCCATCGCCCATGAACTCGCTGCCGCCCACGTCGGTCACGTAAGCACTGCTTCCTGGATAATCGACTGCCAGCCCCTGGGTTGCGGAAGTGATGGTTTGCGTAGAGCTGTCGTCGCAGTCCGCTGCGCCGGTGTCTCCGGCAGCCAGCAAGACCGTCTGTCCCTGGCCGTTTGCCTGCTCCAGCCATAACTCAATGGTGCGCGATGTTGGCGCTGGAGAAATTCGCCTCGCAGGTGCCGTAGCTTTGGCTGATGATCGGGACGGTGATGCCATTGATCGAATTCTCGATCGACGTACTGCAGCGAAGTGAAGACATCATCCGAGTTGACCAGAACGATGGACGCTCCGGTGGCCACGCCGCCCGACCACTCGAGGTCAAGGTCGGTCTCCGCCAAGTCGTCGTTAGCTGCGCCGACAGCGACGGACTCAGGCGTGGTGCCCGGCACCGTGAACACCGTTGGATTGTTGACGGAAAGGCCCGAAGCCGCGCGAAAGTCGGTGATATCGGCGGGCACGATATCGGTCTGCCCGATGATGGCGATGGTCACCCCTTTGCCTGTGTCTCCCGCGGAGTAGAGCGGTGCGAGGTCATAAATGGTCGCAAAATCCGGCGGGGCGAGGTAGTGGGCTCCGGTCACTCCCGAAGTAAAATGCGGATCGCTGCTGGCCTGCCTGCTTTTGGCGAACTGCAATCTCGGGCTTCGCCCTGAAGTCGTCCAGTCCGCGAACATTGCTCACCGGTGCCCGCAAGGGCGCTGGGAATGGAGATCTGTGTGGAGTTGGCAAAGTGCGTTTCGCCATTCACGGTGTAGTTGTGAATCTGCGTCTGGAAGGCTTTCTCGACCGATGCGATGCTGCCGCTGAAACCGATCGCGTTGTTGCTCTGGGCGACCGAAGTGATGGTGAATCCCTCTTGCTGCAACCACGCCGAGACTTTGGCCAGATCTGCCGCGCTCATGCCAAACTGTTGTCCAAACTGTGCCGGCGTCAGCCATTTGTGATAGCTGGGTGAAGCTGGATCCTGCTGCGCCTTGAGCAGAGCCTTGAGGGCCGCTTCCTGCGCGTCGGTGCGCTTGAAGTTGATGGTCATGCCTTGCAGGACCTTGGCGTTGTCGGCCAGCCCCTGCTCAAATTCGGCTTTCGCCATCGGATGCACGCGTTCCAACGAGCGGCGACATGCTGGCGGAATCGATCGGCTCGGCAATGCGGTCCTGGAGAACAGCCTGAGCCTGGGACCCCTGGGAGAGGGCACTCACAGCAAGCATGAGCAAGAAAGGGGCAGAGAGAATATTGCAGAATTTTCGCACAGGGCCTTCTCCTCGGGGTCGGAGCTCCACACTGGAACTCGAAAATCATGGTCACGAACGGCGCGTTGCAGGGTAGCGCCGTTACCGGTTAGACGCATCCAACTAAAAAGGTTACGCGGGCATAGTCGATATTCATGAGAAGTGTCTCCCGCGGGAACGTCGCTGTGCAAGTTACTTGCCGAAGATGTCATCCTCTAAGCAATGCCTCGACGTTTTTAACCCACACCTTTACTCGTGATTCACAGACGCTAATGGATGGTGCCGGGATTACGGCCGGACAATGAAAGTTTGACCATTTCGGCACATGTCGGTCGTTTCTGTTGATATCCTCGACGACGTGGTGAGGGCATCACGCCCGCTGCCACGATGTAACCCGAATTACAGCGATAAGTCTCGCTTTTCCGGCTTGATCGGCACCCAAAAGGTAAAAGTTGCTCCCTGGTCGCGATGGCTGACCACGTCAATTCCACCGCCGTGTGCGCGGAGAAGGGCTTTGGCAATCGCCAGGCCCATACCGGTGCCGTGCAAGAGGCGCTGGCGGCTGCCGCGGTAGAACTTGTCGAAGATGTAAGCCTGCTCGGCGTCGTCGATTCCCTGCCCCTGGTCGGTGATGCTTACCAGCAGGCGGTCTGGTTCGAGCGATGCGCCGATGCGCACCGGTGACCCGGCGGGCGAGTAACGCGCAGCATTTTCCAGCAGATGACGCAGCACGCGGCGAATCAATTCCCTATCCAGCGAGACCGGCGGCATATCCGGGGGCAGTTCTACCACCACCGGGCGGCCGCGCAGCAGCGCGTGGCAATCCTCCAGCGCCATGTCAATCACTTCCTGCAGCGGCTGCAGTTTCGGCCGCACTTCAATGCCGTCGGTATCGAGCTGGGCCATTTCCACTGCCTGACCGATCAGGCGATCGAGACGCGCGCTCTCCTCATCGAGGATGGCGAACATCTCGCGCCGCTGGCTTTCTTCGAGCGAGCGCTGCGACAACAGGCTGGTGGCGGCGGCGCGTATGGCGGTGAGCGGTGTGCGCAGTTCATGGGTCACCGAATCGAGCAAGGCGCTGCGCAAGCGCTCCCCTTCGCGCGCCGCTTCCACCCGGCTGAAGCGATCGAGAGCCGTGGCCCGTTCCAGCGCAATGGCGAGCAGGCCGCCGATGGCGTCATACAATCCGTCGGAGTAGCCGGCTTCGGTCATGGCAATCGATCCGCTGGCGCGCATGCCCAGGACCAGGGGAACGATGCACACTCCATCGCGACGCGGCCTTGGGCCGTCGGGCAGCCGCGCGGCAGCACGCAGCTCATCGAGCGAGACCAAGGAGCGGCGCGGATCGGAAGAGTACGCGGAGTCGCTCTCCGTGAGATAAAGCATGACCGCATCAAAGGCGAAGATCGAGGCCACGACCTGCGGCGCGTGACTGGCCACGTCGTGCAGGTTTTCTTCCATCAGCAGCTGATGGCTGAACTCATAGAGGCGCTCCATTTCGCTGCGGCGCGCTTCGCTCACGGTGGCCTGCCGCCGCTCGCTCTCCGAGATTCTGCTGATAAGAATGGCGGAGGCCAGAAACGACAGCAGCGCAATCCAGTTTTGCGGGTCGGCGATGGTGAAGCTGCCGATGGGGGGAAGGAAAAAGTAGTTATACAGCAGGGTGCAGCCAATGGAGAGGCAGACGGAGTAGACGAGTCCCCAGCGGAACGCCACCAACTGCACCATCACCAGGAAGGTAAGGGCGACGGTGGTCTGGTTGACGTGGAGTATTCTGCGATAGACCAGCACCACCAGCAGGGCGGCGGCGGTCATGGCCAGATAACGAAAGACGGGCGCCCGAGCCCGCGAGAGACGCATAGGTGGCGATCATATCGTAATAGGCCTGCAAAGGAGGCAGATGGCAGAACGAGTTCTGGTGGTGGACGATGAGGCGCAGATCACGCGCGTGCTGCGCACCGCGCTTTCCGCCCAGGGATACGACGTGCGCGCGGCCAACGATCCTGAAGAAGCCCTTCGTCTGTTTGAGGAGTGGAGTCCGGATCTGATTGTGACCGATCTGATGATGCCGGGCATGAGCGGGGTGGACCTGTGCCGCCGCGTGCGCAGCAAGGCGGCGACGCCCATCATCGTGCTGTCGGTGCGCGACCAGGAGCGTTCCAAGGTGGAGGCGCTCGATGCCGGCGCCGACGACTACGTAACCAAGCCTTTCAGTATCCAGGAGCTGCTGGCCCGGGTGCGCGCGCACCTGCGCCGCGCCCCGGAGCGGACGGTGGATGCGCCGATTGAGATTGGCGACTTTGTGATGGATGCCTCCGCGCACACCGCGACCGTAGGCGGCAAGAGCCTGCACCTGACGCCAACCGAGTTCGATCTGCTGCTCTTCATGGCGCGCAACGCGGGCAAAGCCCTGACCCATCGCGCCCTGCTGACGGCGGTGTGGGGAGGCCAGTCCGCACATCAGCCGGAGTATCTGCGGGTGTTTATCGGGCAACTGCGCCGCAAATTGGAGGCCGAAGGCCCGCGGCAATATATCCAGACCGAGCCCTGGGTCGGTTATCGGTTTTTGCCCGAGGGCGTTCCGGAGTAGGTGCCGCGGTTGCGGGCCACTCCCGTGCCGACTACCCCACTCAAGCCAACACAAGGCTTGAATGGGCCACGCCTCGACCTTTGGTGCAAATCGTTTAAACAGCAGGTCCCTCCACTTCGCTACGCTCCGGTCGGGATGACAAATCTGTTGCTAGCGCAGAGCTATCCCGGAGAATTGTCGCCTTCAAAACAAATTTGTCATCCCGACCGGAGCGTAGCGAAGTGGAGGGACCTGCGGTTTGGAGCTAGTCCCGAAACCGCCCCGTCTTTATTAATTCCTTATCTCTTGCTTACACCCCCCTTAGTCGAGCGGCGTTCCACTAAGAACACTATGGAGCACGCAATGCAGGATTTGTTGATGGTTGTGTTCGCAATGGTTTTTTTCGGGGTCGCGCTGCTCTACGTTCGCGGCTGCGACAAGTTGAGGTAATACCGCCATGTCACATACCACGCTGGTCGTGCTGATCCTTACAGCGGCCACACTGATCTACCTGGTGATCACGCTGCTGTTCCCGGAGAATTTCTAGAATGACTGCGAATGGCTGGCTGCAGTTTGTCGTGTTCTTTGCCGTGCTGCTGCTGCTGATGCGGCCCCTGGGCCTGTATATCGCCCGGGTGCTCGAAGGGCAAAAGACCTTTCTCGATCCGGTGCTGCGGCCCATCGAACGGCTTATCTACCGCGCCTGCGGCATACAGGCAGAACAGGAGATGAGTTGGCAGCAATACTCCGTCGCCATGCTCATCTTCAGCTTCGTTTCGCTGCTGCTGACCTACCTCATCGAACGCGCCCAGGCATTTCTGCCGTGGAATCCGCAGCATCTGGCCGGCGTAGCGCCGGCGCTGGCCTTCAACACCGCGGTCTTCGTTCACCACCAATACCAACTGGCAGGTCTACACGCCAGAAACCACCATGAGCTATTTCACCCAGATGGCCGGTCTGGCGTACCACAATTTTCTAAGCGCAGCCATCGGCATCGCGGTCGCCGTTGCCCTGGTTCGCGGCATCGCACGCAAGCAATCGGCCACCATCGGTAACTTTTGGGTGGATACGACGCGCACCATCCTGTGGATCCTGCTGCCGATCTGCCTGGTGGTTGCGCCGGTGCTGATCGGCCAGGGAGTGATCCAGAACCTTAAGCCGTATACCACCGTCAGCCACGTTGCAGAAGGGCGGCCAGGTCATCGCCCAGGGACCAGTCGCCTCGCAAGAAGTGATCAAGGAGTTAGGCACCAACGGCGGCGGCTTTTTCAACGCCAACAGCGCCCACCCTTTTGAAAACCCAACGCCCTTCAGCAACTTCATCGAGATCGAATTGATCTTTCTGATCCCCGCTGCGTTGACCATCACCCTGGGCAAGATGACCGGCTCTCCCGGCCACGGCTGGGCGGTCTTTCCCGCCATGGCCATCCTGTTTGTCGCCGGCTTCGCTGTGTGTTATTGGGCGGAGTCGCAGCCCCATCCGCTGCTGCATGGCGTGGACCAGAAGACCACGCTGATCAACTCCGGCGGCAATATGGAAGGCAAGGAGGTAGCGTTCGGCATCTCGCAGTCCGCGCTCTTCGCCACCATCACCACCGACACCAGTTGCGGCGCGGTCAACTCCGCGCATGACTCCTTCATGCCCCTGGGCGGCATGGTGCCGCTGGTCAACATCATGCTGGGCGAGGTGGTCTTCGGCGGGGTCGGCTCAGGACTCTACGGAATGCTCATCTTTGTCGTCCTCTCGGTGTTTATCGCCGGCTTGATGGTGGGTCGAACACCGGAATACCTGGGCAAGAAGATCGAAAGCTACGACGTGAAGCTGGCCATGCTTTTTGTGCTCATTTTTCCCCTGTTCATCCTGGTGCTGACCGCCTTCTCGGTGCTCTATCCGAACGCTCTGGCCAGCCTGAACAACAACGGGCCACATGGCTTCTCCGAGATCCTTTACGCCTACGTATCCACCGCGGGCAATAACGGCTCCGCCTTCGGCGGTCTGAATACCAACACCAACTGGTACAACCTGACGCTGGCGTTCAATATGCTGGCCGGGCGCTTTCTCATGAAGGTGCCCATGCTGGCCCTGGCCGGCAACCTGGCGCAAAAGAAGAGCGTTCCCCCTTCGTCGGGAACGTTTCCGGTCAACACGGCGTTGTTCACCGTGCTGCTGGTGGGCGTGATCCTGATCGTCGGCGCATTGACATTTTTCCCTGCGCTCAGCCTGGGGCCAATTCTCGAACACCTGCTGCTGCATGCGGGAAAGACCTTCTAACGGAGGGCAAGTGATATGGCAGAAAAACAAAGTCTCTGGAACCCCGCGATCCTGCGCCAGGCGGCGTTCGGCTCGTTTCGCAAGCTGGACCCACGCCTGATGGTGAAGAATCCCGTCATGCTGGTGGTGGAGATCGGCAGCGTGCTGACGACGATCCTGCTCATCCAGGGGGTCCTCGCGCATACGGCAGCTTTGCTTTCAACCTGCAGATCACGTTGTGGCTGTGGTTCACGGTGCTGTTCGCCAACTTCGCCGAAGCCATGGCGGAAGGGCGCGGCAAGGCCCAGGCCGACACGCTGCGCAAGGCCAAGGGCGAGACCACGGCCATCCGCTTGAAGAACGGGAACAAGGACGGAGCCACGGGAAGAGGTTTCGAGCGCCGCCTTGCGCTCCGGGGACATTATTTACGTCGAGGCCGGACTTTATATCGCGGGCGACGGAGAAGTGATCGACGGAGTGGCTTCGGTGGATGAATCAGCCATTACCGGAGAATCCGCGCCGGTGATCCGGGAGGCGGGCGGCGACCGGTCCGCGGTAACCGGAGGAACCAAGGTGCTCTCCGACTGGATCATGGTCAAGATCACTTCCAATCCCGGCGAGACATTTCTGGACCGCATGATTGCCCTGGTGGAAGGCGCCCAGCGGCAGAAGACGCCGAACGAAATTGCCCTCAGCATTCTGCTCTCCGGGCTCACCATCATCTTTTTGCTGGCGGTGGCCACACTGCAGCCGATCGCGGTGTATTCGCAGGCGCCGCAGACCATCTTCGTGCTGGTTTCGCTGCTGGTCTGCCTTATTCCCACGACCATCGGCGGGCTGCTTTCCGCCATTGGGATCGCGGGCATGGACCGGCTGGTGCAATACAACGTGCTGGCGATGTCCGGCCGCGCGGTCGAGGCGGCGGGCGACGTGGATACTCTGCTGCTGGATAAGACCGGCACCATCACCCTGGGCAACCGGCAGGCGACGGAGTTCATTCCCGCGCCGAATATCAGCCCGGAGCGGCTGGCGGACGCGGCCCAGCTTTCCTCCTTCTCTGACGAGACTCCCGAAGGCCGCTCGATCGTAGTGCTGGCCAAGGAAAAATACGGCCTGCGCGGCCGTGACCTCAGCGCTCTGCATGCGGAGTTCATCCCCTTCAGCGCGCAGACCCGGATGTCCGGGGTGAACTTCGCTGGCCATGTCATCCGCAAGGGCTCGGTCGATGCCATCTCCCGCTTTCTGGTGGAACAGGGATCGAACCTGCCGCAGAAAGTGCGCGAGAGCGTGGAACAGATCGCGGGCATGGGTGGAACCCCCCTGGTGGTGGCGGAGAATTCCACCGCGCTGGGCGTGATCTACCTGAAAGACATTGTCAAGGGCGGCCTGAAGGAGAGGCTGGCCAAGCTGCGCGCGATGGGTATCCGCAGCATCATGATCACGGGGGACAATCCGCTGACCGCGGCGGTGATCGCCCGCGAGGCGGGGGTCGACGATTTTCTGGCCGAAGCCAAACCGAAGGACAAGATGGACCTGATCCGGCGGGAACAGGCCAAGGGCAAGCTGGTCGCGATGACCGGCGACGGCACCAACGACGCGCCGGCGCTGGCCCAGGCCGACGTGGGCGTGGCCATGAATTCCGGCACCCAGGCGGCCAAGGAAGCCGGCAATATGGTCGACCTGGATTCGAACCCGACCAAGCTGATCGAGATCGTGCAGATCGGCAAGCAACTGCTGATGACGCGCGGCGCGCTCACCACCTTCTCCATCGCCAACGACGTGGCCAAGTATTTCGCCATCATTCCGGCCATGTTTGCCGGGGTCTTTCCGGTGCTCGGGCAGCTGAATATCATGCGCCTGAGCACACCCCACTCGGCGATCCTGTCCGCCGTGATCTTCAATGCGTTGATCATCGTGGCGTTGATCCCGCTGGCTCTGCGGGGGGTGAACTATCAGCCCAGACCGGCACAGGTGCTGCTGCGGAACAACCTGCTGATCTATGGCGTGGGCGGGGTGATCGTCCCCTTTATCGGGATCAAACTAATCGATGTTTGCTTAACCGGGCTGGGTTTGTCCTGATCGGAGTTGTTATGCTGCGCAATGAATTCAAGATCGCAATCCGCTTCACCCTCCTGACCACGGTGGTGCTGGGGATTTTGTATCCGCTGGCGGTCACCGGGATGGGGCAACTTACGCTTCGCCACCACGCGGATGGAGAGTTGATCTTCAGCGACGGCCAGGTGATGGGGTCGCGGCTGATCGGCCAGAACTTTAGCCGGGGACTTGTATTTTCATGGACGCCCGTCGGCCGCCGGCAACGGTTATGACGCCACCTCTTCCAGCCCCTCAAACTATGCTGCCTCGAACCAGAAACTGATCAGCCGCATCGACGGCGATGTGGCGCACTATACCGCTGAGAACAAGAGCCAGCCGGTGCCGATCGATCTGGTGACCGCCTCCGGCTCGGGTCTTGATCCCGACATCTCTCCCGCGGCCGCGATGTTCCAGGTGGGCGAGTTGCGGAGGCCCGGCACCTGCCGGTGGTGACGGTGCGCGATCTGGTGCAGCGCCACGTGCAGGGGCGCCAGTTTGGTTTTCTAGGCGAGGAGCGGGTGAATGTGCTGCTGCTGAATATGGATCTTGACCGGCTGGGGCGGTAGGAGAGCGCCTCAGGAACCCGCCGTGGTCCTTCGACTACGCCTCCATTTAGGCGCTCTGTCACGCGACAAATCTGTGATGCGCTCCGGTCGGGATGACAAATTGGTTTGCGGGACAAACCAAGTCCCTAAGGGAATCAGGACGACAGGTTGTGGAGAGGTAGCGGGGACGACGGGGCTCGAACCCGCGACCTCTGCCGTGACACACAGTGATGAGAAAGATCCGTTTGTCCGCTCCTTGGAGCGTGCCAGGGGGCGGGAGCCCTGGTTGAGGTTTGGTCTGGGGAACCCGCTGTTCCCGTCCTGGTTGCGGCTAAGTCCTTTGTTTTATCAAGATGGTCAAATCTTTTGATTTTCCCGCCCCCATCAATTATTTAGGGGGGCATTTAGGGACGCCAGGCGTTCTCCGCAGTGCGATTTGTAAGCGGGGCAGTTGCCTTTCGCCGAGCGCAGGTCTCCTTCATCACGACGATGTTATTGCGTGGAGCCTGAGCGAGGTTTGTTACTTCGACCGTAGTATGGGTTGGTTTGGCCGTCCAGAGAGAAGGAGAAAAAAGATGAGGATAAGCGGGGGGTTAACTACCCTGCATCTTCAGGCGGCGTAGATAATGTGGTTGTTTGGATGCTTCCTCAAGTGAAGGGAGCCTCTTGCTGTAGTTTGTGACAGGATCACGGCATGGCAGTCCGCACCACCATTCACTGTCACGACTCAAGTCGTGCCCTGATGCAAGGCAGGGTCTTCCACAGCCTGTAAAGCGCGAAGCCTACAAGCGCCCCGCCTTTGCCGAAGCAAAGATGGGGCGGCCTTGGGATCGTTTGGGTTAGAGCCGGGAGTGCCCCAGCGATTTAGACTGCTTCGCTGTACTGCTCTACATACTCTGAAGCTTCTTCTGAGACTTCTTCAGGCGCCGCCTTTGCGGCAACGGGCTCTTTTTTCGCCGGGGTCGCCGCATCGGTGAGATCGACATAGCCCTGCAGGGTTGCGTTGTCTTCAATTGATAGCCGCGCGGCGGAGATGTCTCCGACGAACACCGCGGAGTGCTTCAGTTCGGCGCGCCCAGTCGCCTTGACACTTCCCTCGACCCGGCCGAAGACTACCAGATCGCCAGCCACGATGTCGGCGTGGATGACGCCGTTGGCCCCAATGGTCAGCCGCTTGCCCGTCAAGGTGATGTTGCCTTCCAATACTCCATCGAGGAAAAAGTCTTCCTGTCCCGTAACTTCGCCGCGAATGCAAATGCCTTTCCCTATTACCGTCCCCGAGCTATTCATCTTTGGTACCCTCCGATGCAGCAACTTTATGGACCAAAGGTAGGGCTCGCAATCACCGAAACGTCGCAGATGATGACTGTTTGTAGGCGGCCCAGCTCACTGGCCATTGAGGTGGGAAAGCGAGAGCCTTTGCCGGCCGGCCGCGTCGAAGTTGGAGGGCGCGAGCCATTGCTCGAGGTTGGATTGGAGCTGGGGCCATTCCGAATCGAGCATGGAAAACCACGCGGTATCGCGATTGCGGCCCTTCACGATCATGTGCTGGCGAAAGATCCCCTCAAAGGTGAAACCAAGGCGCAGCGCAGCGCGGCGGGATGGCTGGTTCAACGCATTGCACTTCCACTCGTACCGGCGGTAGCCCAAGTCATTGAAAACGTGGCGCGCCATGAGATACATGGCCTCGGTGGCGCCGGGGCTCCGCTGCAAAGCCGGGGTGAAGATAATGTGTCCCACTTCGATCGAGCGGTGGGCCGGCTCGATGCGCAGGTAGGAAGCCTGGCCGACCGGGAGGTTGGTGGCATTATCGACAATCGCAAAAAAAATCGGGTCGACGGATTTCTGCTTCTGGCCGAAGGCGGCTTCGTAATCGGCCCGGCTGGCAAACGGACCCTCGTTCATGTAGCGCAATAGATTTTCCTTCTCCGGGCCGTGGGTGCTATCGTACAGAGCCTTTGCCTGGCTCTTGATGAAACGGGCGAAGCGTGACCACGCGCCCGGGAAGCACCACGGGCTTGGGCCGTCTTCCGGGAGAGGGGTCGACCGCAATGCCGATCTCCGTCATGGAACGATAGTAGCAAGAGGAGGCCGGCCTCTAAGGCTTGTCCTGCCCGGAGTAGTACCCTTCCCGAGTCTGGACCGCCAGATCCTTATTCTTGGCGGCCAGATGAATGGAGTGATAGCCGGCGGTCTGGTCCTTGGGCGGGGTATAGCCCAACATGAATTGGGTGCGCAATTCCTCGGCGATTTGGGCGTAGATGTCGTCTACCGAGTCTTTTTTCTTAGCCTCGAAGAATCGTCCCCCGGTCTGCTGGGCGATTTGCTGGAGGATCTTTTTACCGTTGGGACGGTTCACCTGCGAGCCTTGAGGATAGCGGCCCCCACCCGGATAACCGCCGCCCGGGTAGCCACCGCCCGGATAACGCCTTCCCGGGTAGCCACCGCCCGGGTAGCCATTGGGGTCGTCCATGGGGCCGTTGTTGAAGCCGCGATCGTGGTCCTCGTGCCCTCCTATATAGATGGTGTAGACGACGGTCTCCGCCTTCTGGGCCGATTCGATGGCGCTGTTCAGCGTCTCCTGGCTCCCCCGATCCTCTCCATCCGTCAGGACCACGATGGCCTTGCGCCCCTTCTGTTTCCGGGTTATTTCATCGCAGGCCAGGAAGATGGCATCGTACAGCTTGGTGCCGGCGCCGGCGTGATGCCTGGGCGATCCGTTGCCCTGGTCACTGCTCGGTGTGTTCTCGACCGCCGACTCCACGTCGATCAGGCCGACCGCTTTCTCCAGCTTGGCGTGGTCCGAAGTGAGATCCTGCAACAGCTCGATCTCGCGATCAAAGTGAATCACAAAGGCGCGGTCCGCCGGACGGGTGATCATCTGATCGAGGAAGCTACGGCTGGCGCTGCGCTCCCTGTCGATATTGTCGCGCTCGCTCATGCTGGTATCGACCAGCAGACCTACCGTCAGGGGAAGGTTGGTTTCCTGGCTGAAATAGCGGATGGACTGCGGCTTGCCATCCTCCTCCAGCGTGAAATCGTCTTTGGTGAGATTGGTTACGATCTTGCCGTGCTTGTCGCGGACGGTCACCGGCAAGCTGACCACATTCACGTCGACCGAGAGGGTGGTGACGGGAGGGGCCGTGCTCTGGGCCGCGGGCGCGGCCGGGGCGGCACTCGAGCTTTGCGACTCGAGCGCCGGCGCCAGAAAAAGAAAGCCGATCAGCGGAAAGATCCGAAGGAGGCCCATGCCCAACTTAGACGATACAGGATTGCGTGTTGTCACCTGCTTCGGGCTCTCAAGTCCTGCTTAGAAACTCAGAAGGCGAAACGGCCACCGACTACCGGAGCAAAGTTGCTGTTGTGGAGATAGGGGACTCCGGGACCATGAGGAATGGCGATGGCCAGACCGCCGGTCACAAAGGAATACGCGAGTCCGGCAAAACCGTCGAACCGCTTGGTGAAGTGATGATCGAGATAGAGTGACCCCTCTTCGAGGTCGCCTGCGCAGGAACTGCGGAAGCCGGCTGCGACGGAGCAGGTCGACGGAACACGGAAGGTGTTCTGCGACTGCCCATACCAGGCGAACGTGATGTCGGTTTTGCGGTCGTAAGCGTATTTCACGCCCGTCCACCAGATCTGCACCTTCTTTTCAGAATCAAGATTGTTGTCTTCAACCCCGCTGAGGATGTAACCGCCCTGGTCCGAGGCGCCAACGCCCAACGGGTCCGTCGGATTGTTCTGCCAGATGTATTCGTAGCCGCCAAAGAACTTGAAGGGATTCCACGTATACCTGACAGCGAACATAATGGCCTTGTTGTCGGTCACGATGCCATATACGGTGTTGGTCGTTCCGATCAGATTGACCCCGGTGATTTGGTTTGTATTGATGCTGTTGGTGGTCGACTGATAGGGCGCCGACAGACTTTGAGGCCCCAGCAAGGGGTTCAATACGCTGATCGCCTGGTTGTAGAGCTGGAAGACCACGTCGGCGGATAATTTGCCGTGCTCTCCGCCGCCGTCGAATCCGAAGGCGTTGTTATGCGCCGATTCCGGCGTACAGTTGGCGGCAGTCCAGGTTTTGGAGTCCGAGTAGCAGCCGCCATTACCATCGGCAAATTTATACATCGCGCCAAAATGGACCGGGCCATAGATGAGGCGATATTTCACGGCGCTGTCCCAACGGCTGTTCTCGGTGTCGCCGCCGCCGGCCATGGTGCCGTTATACCCGATGTAAGAAAAGGCGTAGCTGCCGCCGGCCGGATCGTAGAGCAGCATGGCATCGGTGCCAAGAGCGCGCTGACGGCCGAAGGTCAGCGTGCCGAAATGCGTGGACGCTATGCCGCCATAGTACTCGTCATTGAAAGGCTGGCCGGCGCGCGCGCCGTCAATGGTGTACGAATAGCTGCTCCTGGGAAGGCCGTTGTTGATGGTCTGGGTGGCCGACGCGTTGGCGAGCAGGCCCGACTGCGGATTGATGCCGGTGTTCGCGTTGAAGAGAACGGCCCAGCCAGGGTAAAACTCTTCCCTGCCCCGGATGCCCACACCCGTCTGCTGCAGGTTGTTGGGTGCGACGAGGAATCGATGTTGAAAGCCGTTTCGGTTCACCAGAGAGGCGCCTTCATAGTTGTAGCCGTTTTCCGGTAAGCCGTGGCTGACCCAGCCGGCGCCGACGTCATACGCACCGTACAGCGTGATGCCGTGCCAGGTTAGCGTGCAGTCGGTTGTGGCGAACTCGTGGCCGCTCGCGCAGGCGTCGGGCGTGCTGTGCTGCAGCGTAATGTCGACCGTGGCTTCCTGGCCAACCGCCACGCTGATTCCCGCGCGCGTTTGATCGGCGAAACCTTTTTTTGCCGCTCGAATCTCGAGGAGCCCCGGCGTCAGGCCGGACGCCTGATAGTGCCCCTGGTCGTCCGTTGCGATGGTGCGCGTGGCACCTGTGTCGCCGCTTTTGATTGTCACCGCGACATCGCGCAGGCCTGAGCCGGTTGGATCGGTCACCACGCCGGAGAGGCTGGCTCCTGTTTGAGCCCACACCGGTACGGCGACAAGAACAGAGAGGAGAGGAAGCGCAAAGGCAAAAAGAGCGGCGAACACCAGGCGCCGTCCCAGCTTGTGGTTGGTTGAAATAGACGACATCATACGAGTCTAAACGAGATTTATGGTGCTTTTCTGCTATTTACGACCGGAACTCCTGCCTTGGCAGGCAGGCCGAGCTGGTTAATCGCTCTTCGCCATGCACGACGAGATTTCTTTATCCACGATTTCCTGAATTTTCGCGGCCAACGCCTCCAGGGAGTCCGGTTCACTTCCGTTTCGTCCCATCGCTTTAAGCGGCCGGTAAGCAACGGAAGGTGTCAGGTCAGCGTGCTGCGGATGCTCGCGGCCGTCCAATTGTTTGGCAATTCGCTTGGTAATCGCGGCGCCGCCAATTTCATCCGTCCGAGCCACAATGAAGAAGAGCTCGAGCGCTCCGGTGTCGCACAACCTGGGTAGAAGAATGTCCCGATCCGAATACAAACACTGTTGCAGAGTGGCGCGGATAATGTGAGACCTCTCCGCGCGCACCTCGTCTGAGAGCCAGCCCGATCTTGAACCGATCACTACGACAACGAGCGTGACATCGCCTTCCACAGCCTTCCCTTGACCGAAGGCAGGGGCGATCAGGGTGGCAAGAGAAAAAACAGGTAGTGTAACCGAGAACACGCTGCCCTTCCCCGGCACGCTGCTGGCCGAGATTTGCCCGCCCTGGCGGGTAACCAGCTCTTTGCAGATATGCAATCCCAACCCAAGTCCGTTTCTACCTGCCAACGACGGGTCGGTTGCCTGGAAGAGCCGCTCAAAGATCCGCGGGATGATCTCCGGGCTGATGCCGCATCCCGAGTCTGAAACCTCCAACGTGACGAATTTCGGATCCGCGGCGATGCGAGCCTGGACGCTTACCGCGCCCTCCGGCGGAGTGAACTTGATGGCGTTGTCGACCAGAATGATGAGAATCTGCCGAACGCGTTTTGGATCGGCCCAGATGGATGGCAACGCGCCTTCGATGTGTGACGAGAGAGCGAGATTCCTGGCGGTTGCGGTTGCCTGGAGTGTGTTGACGGTGTAGTCGATGGCATCGGAAATCGAGGTACGTTGCAGCTCGATCGTTAGTTTGCCTGTCTGCGTCCGGGAAACTTCGAGCAAATCATCGATCATCGATTGGAGCTGCTCGACGTTCTTCAAGACGATTTCCAGGTAGCTGCGCTGATCCTGATTCAATTCGCCGGCCAGCTTGTCCAGGAGAATGGTGACAAACTGATAGATCGCGAAGAGTGGCGTACGAAGCTCGTGCGATACGTGGGAGAGGAACTCATCCTTAAACTGCAGCTGGTGTATCTGGATAAGGTCGGCTTCTGTTTGCATGCGATGGCGCTCGATGGCGTGGCGAAGGGCCCTGGGAAGCGCGCGATTTTCAATCTGGCCTTTGATCAGATAGTCCTGCGCGCCTTCTTTCATCGCCTCGGCGGCCAGCACCTCGTCGTCCAGGCCGGTGAGAACGATCAGCGGGACCCCAGAGGCGGCCGCTTGCGCCCGCCGCAGGGTTTCGAGACCATGCCCATCGGGCAACCCCATATCCAACAGGACGATGTCCACGCCACCGTTCGCGAGATGGACTTCCGCATCATGCAAGCGCGAGAGATGGGTCAATTTGAAGCTACCCGGGGCCTCCTTGCTGAACATCTCGCGCAGCAAACTGGCATCTCCGGCGCTGTCTTCCACCAGAAGCACTTCGAGCGACTTTTCCGTCATGCGTCCTTCATTCCTTTGAGGAATTCTGCGAAGACCCGAATGCGAGTTGCATCTCTCGGCGTGAGGGGGCCACAGTCTTTACTTCATCGGCCTATGTGACGGGTGGTGCTTGAGTGCTTTGTTTTCGGACAGGCTGGTTAGGGCGGTCGGCCCTCCGGGCCTTCACATTGCAGTACGCGCCGGGCCACGATACCATCATTATGGCGATAAAGTTCCGCCTTCCTCAGGCGGACGCTGTCCTCATGCTTTTTGCCCGGCGGGCGGCTTTTTGACGCTCAGCCAGAGGTAATGGCAAGGCGTTTAAAATAAGGTAGTTGCTACGTGCGGAAGTGGTGAAATTGGCAGACACACCATCTTGAGGGGGTGGCGCCGAGAGGCATGGGGGTTCAAGTCCCCCCTTCCGCACCAATCGATTGGGGTTCAGCATGATCTGGTTTGTCGGTACTATTCACGTGATTGTTTGCATCATCCTGATTGGTGTTGTTCTTCTCCAGCAGGGCAAGAGCGCCGATCTCGCCGGCGCATTCGGCGGCCAGGGATCGCAGACCGCGTTCGGTCCCCGCGGCGCAGCCAACCTGCTGACCAAGGTGACGACCTGGTCTGCCATCCTCTTCATGTTTACGTCCATCGGACTTACGGTATTGATCCAGCGAAGCAGCGGCTCGCGCTCGGTATTTTCGGGGATCAAGGCCACGCAGACAACTCCCGCCAAGCCAGCAACTCCCGGCAAATAAGGCTGACGTTCCTGAGGGCTAAAGGGTCTGCGTTAAAACTGATCCACAGATACAGCCCCGAACCCGGATTTCCTGCCACACAGCGCTGGACGAGACCGCGCGTGCGCCTTTCCGTAAGGAAAGGTGCATGAAGTTTGCCAAAGCCATCAAGTTCCAACAGGAAATCCGGAAAGGGGCGACCTGAACTTAGCCCAGGACGTAGTCCTGGGTTTTGTCTGGGAGAGATATCTAGTCCCGTAAGGGACGGCTGGATCCATTTCCGCGTGTTTCAGCCGTCCCTGCGGGACTATTCATCTCTCATCCCCTAACCCAGGACTCCGTCCTGGGCTACTTTCAGGTCGCCCCTTTCGGGGCTGGATTGCAGGAGAGACATACCTCAGGGCCTAAAGGCCGACCTATTTTCAAGTGATTATGGCCCGACTAAAGTCGTGCCCTGATACAAAACATGAGTTTTTCCGCAGCCTGTAAAGTCGTGCCCTGATACAAAGCCAGGTTCTCACGCAGACTGTAAAGCCCATGACGATTCCATGACATTTATGCCGGGGATAATGCTCGCTGCGGCGACCTATCCCCTGCGTACCCTAAAACTGCTCGGCTTTTCCCCCCGTGGTTTGCTTCCCTTTTGGGAGCCGGAGCCAGCGGCTCGCCGCCACAAACAGTAAGCCTGTTCCCAGGAAAACGGCCATCAAGACCGCGACACGGGCCAGAACTCCGCCATATCCCAGCACATTTACGTCGACAAAGGGGTAGGGATAAAGACCGCTCACTGCTCCCCGCGCCAGGATGTAAACCAGGTACACAGCGGGATACACCAACCAGACGACGGCATCCATCCAACGCAACCCGATGCGCGGGGCAAAGATCAGCCAATAGGCAACATAACCCAGCGGGATAACGGCGTGCAGAAGCATGTCGGCCAGCAGCTGCGCACCCCGCGGATTCCACAGCTGGCGCAACAAGAGCTGGTAGACGATGCCGACAACGGCGATGTACACCGCGACGCCACCCTGCACCGATGGACTGGAAAAAAACTCAATCCAGGCGGCCGCGGAGCGTGCGGCAATGGCACTGAACACCAGCGCCACCAACAGGTTGGTCAGAATGGTGAAGAAGCTGAAGTAGGTGATCACCTCGCCGAGCATGGCTAAACCAGGCGGCGATTGGACGATAACCAGATAAAGCTGCAGTACCAGCGCAAACCAGGCAAGCGAAGCCCCCGTAACCGCGTAAATGCGCATGCCCGCATTGTAACCAGCGTCAACCGCCGCAAAGTTAATCCCCTAGAATTAAGCGCATGATCCTCGAAAGCTTCCCCGTCGGACCCCTCCGCTGCAACTGCACCATCCTGGGCGACGAGGTCACGCACGAAGCCATCGTCGTCGACCCCGGAGACAACATCCCCGAGATTCTTTCCCGGCTGGAGAAACATGGGCTGACGCTGCGCCAGATCATCATCACTCACGCCCATATCGACCACATCGGCGGAGCAGCCCTGCTGAAGAAGGCAACTGGAGCGCCGGTGTTTCTCAACCAGAAGGATCTGGGGCTGCTGAACATGATGGAGATACAGGCGGGCTGGCTCGGTGTTGCGACACCGGAGGTCGCGCCTCCCGACGCCAGCGCCGAGGATGGCTTGGCCATCGGTCTCTCCAGCCTGCCGGCCGAGGTGTTGCACACGCCGGGGCACACACCCGGCAGCATCTGTCTTCTCTTCCCGGAGCAGCATCTGCTGCTCGCGGGCGACACACTCTTTGCCGGATCGATCGGCCGAACCGATCTTCCTGGAGGCGATGGACGGCAGATCCTGCGTTCCCTGCGCGACCGTTTGCTGGTTCTGCCCGATGCCACGCGAGTATTGCCCGGACATGGTGCGGAGACAACAATTGGCGAGGAAAGACAGTCAAATCCGTTTCTTCAGCCAGGATTCCGCATGTGACACATGAAGTTGTGGACGTACTATACGACATCCGCACCATTCATGGAGCACTTTCGGGATTTATTTGCATTTTTCTATTGCAAATCAAGATCAATTAATTGAATGACTTACGTGATATTTGCGAAGTAAGAAATGAATGACCCGAAAGTGTTAGTAACTAGCTTGAGTCCTTGCTGTTCCGTTCTTGCACAGCTAATGGCCCTTAAAATGCCTTGAAATGTTCGACGAGCGCCTCGATGCCCTCCCGGAACTCCTGCTCAGGGGGTAAGCAGGCTCACCACCAGCCACCCCTGCCCGGAAAACCATAGAAGCCGCCGGGGTGAACCACGACTCCGCCGTTCCAGTAACAGATCGAGCGCTGTCTCCTCTTCCGGCTCAACCCGGGAACCCGCAGCACGGCGTACCAACCCGCCTCAACCTCCAGCCGGGTGACCAGCGTCTGGCGGCGTAAGATCGGCGTCGAGAGCGGCCAGGTTTGCCTGGCAGGCGTTGCCTGATTTGCCGTTGCGGCTCTGCCCGGCCGGCCAGCCAGGCGGGGAGCGCGCATTGGATGGGAGCGCTCATGGAGAGAAACGTGTCGGAGATCACCTCCAGACGCTGCAGGGCCTCTGCCGGGGCGAAGCAGGCGATCCAGGCGGCTTTCATCTGGGGTAATGCGGCAACTTTGCTGAGGCCGCTGAGCACGAACGTCGGCACGGGATGGCTGCCGGTGGCAAAGCTCTTGCCCTGCGCTGCCCGGGGAGCGCGTAGTCGAGAAACACCTCGTCGACGATCAGCGCCAGGCCATGCTCGCGGCACAGGGCTTCGAGCGCGGCCCGGTCCGCGTGCCGGGTAAAGTGCCCGGTGGGATTGTTGGGGTGGACGACGACAACGGCCCGGCTGCGCGGGGTGATGCTGCGGCGCAGCGCCTCCAGGTCAAGATGCCAGCCGTGATCGTAGAAGAGCTCATAGGGAACCAGCCGCACATCATCGAGCCGGGCCAGGAAATCGAAGAGCGGATAGCCTGGCTGGCCAATCAGCACCTCGTCGCCGGGATCGCAGAGCAGCCGGAAGAGGAAGCTGTAGGCCTCGCTGGTGCTGGTGGTGAGAAGGATCTGCTCCGGATCTACCGCGGCTCCATGGTCGCGGTAATAGAGGCTCACTGCTTCGCGCGCGCTGCGCAGGCCTCTTGGATTCGGATCGTAGTGCAAGGCGGCCGGGTTGTTGAGGGGGGCGAGCAGCGACGCTGCATCGTAGTCAAAGCCGCAACGCGTGGGGTTCGAGGCGGTCAGGTCCCATAGCGGCACACCCTCGGCGCGCAATCGGGCAAGGTGCCGCGCCCAGGGAGTTTCCGCCAGGTCCCACTGGGTTCGCGCAGACCATGGGAATCGTCTTGTAGGCCTGTGAATCACTGCGTTCCCTTGTCCACGCGGCTTCGCGATCGGCATGACTGTAATGGACGTGTAAGCACTAGCATCTCATCTTTACCCCGCGGAGGAGTTCGTACGCATGGATCTGCAAGCCGTGATCTTCGACTATGGTGAGGTTCTCAGCGGACCGCCTGACCCTCAGGCTCATCGCAATCTGCTGGCCATCGCCGGCGTGCCGGAGGAGGCCTTTCGAAAAGGCCTACTGGGCTCACCGCCTGGATTACGACGCCGATATCTTGAACGGCCAGACCTACTGGCAGACAGTGGCCCGCGACACCGGCGTGAGCTTCACCGCCAAGCAGATCGGGCAACTGCTGGAACAGGACGCCATCATGTGGATGAACCTCAATCCGGCGATGCTCGCCTGGATTCCCAGGATCAAGCAGGCAGGCTTCCGCCTGGGCATCCTGTCAAATATGGGATATGGGGTGCTTGACTATATGCGGCCACGTTTTCCCTGGCTGGCCCAGTTCGACCACCTTACCTTGTCCTGTGAACTGGGAGTTGTCAAACCCGATCCTGCTATTTACCTGCACACGGTGAAGAAGTTGAGGGTCGCCCCCGACCAGGCTTTGTTTATCGACAACCTGGAGAAGAATATCGTCGGCGCGGAGGCAGTGGGGCTGCACGCCGCTCTTTTTCAAAATGTAGAACAGCTGCAGAAGGATCTGAGCCGGCGCGGATTTCCCTTGCCTCCTCTGGAGCCGGTGCAGTAGGGCCTGGTGTGTCGGCCTTGGATGCCCAGTCCCGAAGGAACCACGATGGATGTTTAGCGCACGCCGGGCTTGGCGGGGAGGGTGAGGCCTACGCGGTCCACAATTTCCAGGTTGAAGCCCTGCAGCGCCGGCACATGCGTGGGGGTGTTGGAGAGCAGGCGAATCTTGCGGATATTCAGATCGGAGAGAATCTGCCCGCCCAGCCCGACCTGGCGGAGGATCCGCTGATGCCGGTCCTCTGGGTGCTCGCCGACACGCTCCTCCCGGTGCAGAAAGAGACGGTGCGGGGTTACGCTGCGGTCGATGTCAAAACCTTTGCTGGTGTTGTGCAGGTAGACCAAGGCGCCCCGGCCCGCTTCGGCGATCATCTCCAGCGAGCGCTGCACTACCTGGTGGCAGTCGCATAGCGTGGTGCCAAAGACATCACCCGCCAGGCAGTGGGAGTGTACCCGCACCAGGACCGGCTCCGGGTTGACGTCGGAGTTCACATCGCCCCGCACAAAGGCCAGATGGCTCTCTCCCCCATCGACCTCGCTCTCATAGGCAATCATGCGAAAGTCCCCGAAACGAGTTGGCATGATGGATTCGGCAACGCGGAAGATGTAGCGCTCGTTCTGCAGACGGAAGCGGATTAACTCCGCCACCGTGAGCATCTTCAAGCCGTGCTGGTTGCAAAACTCCACCAGATCGGGCACCCGGGCCATGGTGCCGTCATCGTTCATGATCTCGCAGATCACGCCCGCGGGAATCAGCCCGGACATGCGCGCCAGGTCGACGGAAGCCTCGGTTTGTCCGGCGCGCACCAGCACCCCGCCGCGGCGGGCGCGCAGAGGAAAGACATGCCCCGGCCGGGCCAGATCGGCCGCCGTCATCCGCGGGATCAATCGCTACCTGGATGGTGTGCGATCGGTCATAGGCCGATATGCCCGTGGTCACACCTTCCCGGGCCTCAATGCTTTCAGTAAATGCGGTACCGAAGCGCGAGGAATTCTGTTGCGTCATGGGGCCCAGACGAAGATAGTCAGCCCGCTCTTCGGTCAGGCTCAGGCAGATCAGCCCTCGCCCGAACTTGGACATGAAGTTGATGGCTTCCGGGGTGACAAACTCCGCCGCAAGCGTAAGGTCTCCCTCGTTCTCACGATCCTCGTCGTCGACGACGACGATCATGCGGCCGGCCTTGAACTCCTCCAGGGCGCCAGGTACGTCGGTAAAGGGAGTCTTTGCCTGCATGACTCTATTGTCCGCCAGATGGCATGACTATTGTCCGCCAGATGGAGAGACGCAAAAAACGCCGCCCGAGGCGGCGTTCTCTTGATTCGTGCGTGCTTCCCGTTTACAAGGTAGATTCGATCTCAAAACCCCAGGCCTCGAGCAGCGCTTCCGGGATATACTTCGAATTCTTGTTGCGCCTGGCCCACTCGCGCAACCGGGTGGAACGCACATACTGATCGGGAGTCAGTTTGAACTCTTTGACAACCTGTTCGAAAGAAGTGACAGTAGGGACTACCGGGCCGATGGGCTCCGGCTTGCCCCAGTTGGGATTACCACGACGTTTTGCCATTGATTCGTTATCCTCTAGGGAAATGAGCAACAAACACTGCCCTGCGGCTTGAAAAGCTAACGAACAGCCCCGCGGGGACATGCCAAAGCTCTTATTTTAAGGATTTTTTCTCCAAAAATCAATAGCAAATTCGAGCTATCTGGTTCACTCTGCAACCTATTGGGTCTTAGTACACTCCAAGTGGATGACTTACTTGGAATTCGTGAAAGGTGGATGGTCATGAGTGCAGTTCGTTACTGGGCAGTTTTCTCTCTCGGCGTAGCAGCAGGTGCGGCTGCGGCTCTTATCTATGCTCCGCAGACCGGGGAAAAGACCCGCAAGCAGCTGAAACGCAACCTGCAGGATGCGAGCGATTACCTCAAGGACGCCAGCGAAGATATCAGCAAGCACGCCACGCGCGTCTACAAGACCACCAAGGATGTGGCCGGGGACGTAGCTTCGCGAGTTAGTACGGTCGCCAGCAACGTCAGCTCTGCAGCCAGCAACATCGCCGACAAAGTGGGGGACCTGGTCTAGCATCCCCGTTCCGCTCTCTTATCCTGTTACCTCCAACACCTGCCGCGCCGCGCGATAGCCGGAGCGGAGCGCCCCATGCACGGTACCCCAGTGGCCGCTGGTGTCGGTATGCTCACCGGCGAAGAAGAGCGTTCCTTCCACTGGAACGGAGAGCTCGTCCGAAGCATGGATCGCTCCTTTCGGAACATAGGTGTAGGCACCCAGGCTGTGAGGGTCGAGCTGCCAGTCATGCAGATGACAGCGCAGCAGATGCCGGCGCAGGTCTGAAGGCGAGCTGTTGAGAAAGTGGCCAGTGTTGCCAGCCCGGTGTCCGGCAACTCGTCCATCTGCACATCGCGGACTCTGCGGCCGGCCATCCAGCCGGTCAACAGTCGAGCTTGGCCTGGGGTTTGTCGTCCACCAGGTTGGGGGAGTGGCCTGCGGAGCAAAGAGAAAGCTCAGGCCATCGAGGCTACGGAACGTCGACCAAAAGCTGCGGTCGAACTCGTAGACATACGCGCGCGACCGGTCCCATGATGAGCCGGCCGGCCGCTTCAAGAATCCCCGGTTCGGGGGTGAACGAGACGCTCTTCGCCTGCAGGACGCCAAGGGGCAAGGTGAGGATCGCCTTGCTTGCCCGGAAGACGCGACCGTCGAGGGTTGTGACTTCGACCCGGCCCGGCTGCCAGTCCACGGATCGCACGGGAGTGGAGAGAAAAACTCGCCCCCGGCGTTGAGAAACCTGCGTTGCAGGAAGGCTGGAAGCTGAACATAACCTTCCACCACGCGGAAGAGACGGTCACCGGAGATCGCGTCCTCCGCCGCTTGTTGCTTGGCCAGCGACAGAATACTAATGCGATCCGCGTCGGCGGCGTTGAAGCCTTCGACATAGTTCGTGGCCCAGGCTTTGGCCTCGCGGTCGAAAGCCGCGCAGGACCGCGAACTCGTGGAAGCTGAGGTCGGGCGAACCCTGGGGTAGCTGCAAGTGCGCTAAGCTGGTCGAATATCCGGTCGTCGCTCGCGCTGGTCACTCGCACGGCCCTATGCCTTGCCCTTGACGGTAACAGCGATAATCACCTTCCAGCTCAAAGCGCGTGAGACCTGCCTCGTCGACCAGGTCGATCAGCTCAGGGGGCAGACCGTGGATGAACTCCGCGCCCAGCTCGACGGGCAGGCCGCCATCGACGGCCGGGAGGGTGTAGATGCGTCCTCCCACACGGTCGCGGGCTTCGATCAAGGTCACTGGTTGCCCGCTTCCGCCAGCGTCCGGGCGGCGGCCAACCCGGCGATGCCGGCACCGATCACAGATCACCGCAGCTCATTCACACCACCTCCCAGGTGAGTGTCTCGAAGCGCGCACCTTGTGCGGCCACCGGATGTTTGAGCGCCTGGATGGTCAGCGTGCAGCCGATGCGAAGAATTGCGGGGGTAAAGCGAAGATGGTGTCGATCGATCTGCATGCTCACCCGCCGCGCCTTCTGGGCCTCAGGAGAGGCGGGATGGGCAAGCGGAAACTCCACTTCCCTGCTGAGCCCGCTTAGCAGGTAAAGCGACACCAGGTCGCAGAAGCCAAGGGCTGCTGTCCACTGATCTAAGATTCCGCACCTTCGGCGGATCGGCGCCCTTCGGCGTGCTGCCTTCGAGCTTTCGCTGGCGCGCTTTCTCGGCCTGAAGAAAGCGCTGGTGGTGGGGCTGATCGTGTTGGGCAATCAGGCTGAAGTGCCGGCTGACGATGATTGCGCCCGGTCTTGGAGAAGACTTCGACGGCATCGATCGATGCGGTCCACGCCTCGGCTGCTTCCTGAGGCGAGATGGCGACGAAAGAAACCGGAGCCGCCGCTGGACCGCATGCCGGAGCGCAATCGTTGGATCTGCTGCGCATCGCTCGCAGCCCAACCGGTATCGTGCATCTGGATGGCGCGCTGGATCTCAGGCGGCAGCTCGCCGAAGGCTGTCGGGGAGCAGCGCAGCGGCCAGTTCTCCGGCGAGCACGGCGTGGGCGGGCTGCGGAACCAGAAGGCAAGGCAAGCGCACGTCCCGTTGCGCTGCTTCGACTTGTGCCCAGGCTGAGGCGCCTTGCTGTTCGCGATGTGCCCAGCCAATTACCATCGAACGTCTCTCCTCACTTGCCAATAATCAGATGCGCAAACGATACAATCCTCCTAATGACACGGAGCCGATGGCTTGGGTCCGCAACAACCCCACTCAAGCCACGGCTTGAATGGGCCGCCCAAGCTTCCCTCGGTCATTTTTCTCTCTCAACTTCCGCAGGCAAGTTACGATCCTTTGTGCCAACCGGAGTTTCCATGATCCTGCAAGAAGAATCAGCCGTCGATCTCGCAACCCCCACGGGTCCCATGCGGACCTATATGTTTCGGCCCGCGGCCCAGGGCAAATATCCGGGCGTGGTGCTGTTTTCCGAGATCTTCCAGGCCACTGGCCCTATCCGCCGATTTGCCGCCTTCATCGCCGGGCACGGCTACATCGTCGCTGTGCCTGAGGTGTATCACGAGCTGGAACCGGCAGGGACAGTGCTGCACTACGATCAGGCCGGTTCGGACAAAGGCAACGCCGACAAGTATCGCCAAGCCCGTTTCGTCGTATGACAGCGATGCGCGTGCGCTGCTTGAGTACCTGCAGGGACCGGGACGATTGCACGGGAAAGCTGGGCGCCATCGGCATCTGCATGGGCGGGCATCTGGCCTTTCGCGCGGCCATGAACCCCAGCGTGCTGGCCACGGTCTGCTTCTACGCGACCGACATTCACAGCCACAGCCTGGGTTTGGGCAAGCAGGATGATTCGCTGCAACGGGCAGGTGAGATCAAGGGCGAACTGCTGCACATCTGGGGACGTCAGGATCCGCACGTTCCGCTCGCCGGCCGCAACCTGATCAAGGCGCGTCTGGACGAGGTAGGGGCGAATTTCCAATGGCTGGAGGTGAACGGCGCGCACGCATTCATGCGCGATGAGGGCTATCGGTATGACCCGGAGCTCGCCGCACTTTGCCTGAATATGGCGTTGGCCGTGCTGCACCGGAAGTTATCTTCGTAGAATCAGAATGCTCTCGTGACTGAGCAAGAGATCGAAGGAAACACACCCCAAAGGGCCCGACGACCCATCGAGCGACCTGGGATTCGGCAGGGTCGTCTCGTCGCAACGTGAGCTGCGGCTGCTCAATCGGGACGGCAGCTTCAACGTGCAGAAGCGAGGCCGAGGGCTGCACGCGTTTCTGGCTTACTCCAACCTGGTCAGCACAACCTGGGACCGATTTTTTCTCTTCGTCGCCGTCGCGTACCTGGTGCTCAATGGTTTTTTCGCTGTTGGCCTATGTTGCGTGCGGACCGGCGCGGGCTGGTCAACACCCTCGATACCGGTATTTATTCCCCTTTCCTCAAAGCCTTCTTCTTCAGCATTCACACCTCAGCGACCATCGGCTACGGGAGTGTCGTGCCCGGTGGGGGTGCCGACCAATATCTTGGTTGCGCTCGAGTCTGTGGTGAGCCTGCTGGGCCTGGCGGTGGTGACAGGGCTGGTCTTCGCGCGTTTTTCCCGGCCGGTCGCCGACATTCTCTTTAGTCAGAATGCGGTGATGTCGTGGATGGGCAATCTCCGATCCTTCCAATTTCGCATCATCAATACCCGCAATAACCAGATCATCGACCTGCATGTCCGGGCTTCTGGTTTCGCGGTTTGAGACCAATGCAAGCGGAACCGTGGTGCGCCGCTACTACCCGCTGAACCTGGAGCGTGAAAGCGTAGTCTTCTTTCCTCTCTCCTGGACGATCGTTCACACGATCGATAAAGATAGTCCGCTTTTCGGGGTAACGCGAGGAAGAGTTGTGCGCAAGTGGAGCGGAGTTCCTGATTCTGCTTACTGGAATGGACGAGACTTTTTCCCAGGTCGTCAATGCGCGGTCATCCTACCGCGCCAATGAGGTGATCTGGGATGCAAAGTTTGCCGATATTTTCGTGTATGACCCTGGAGGCAAAATGGCCGGCATCGACATGAAGCGCTTCCACGACACGACCCGATTTCGACACAACCGTAGGGATCATAACCCTGTCCCCGGCACGCTCTAGGGATTGATGATGCGCGCGCCTTCAGGCCCGGCGACAATCGCTACCGAGGCTAAGCCGAGGAATAATCCGTGCTCGACTACGCCTGTGATGCTCTTGAGGGTGTGGGCTAGGGCGGCCGGATCCATGATTTCGCCGTAGTGGCAGTCGAAGATGAAGTTGCCTTCGTCGGTGATAAAAGGCGAGCCGTCATGGCCGGAACGCAGCACGGGATTCGCGCCTAGCTCCTCCAGCTATCTCTTGACCGGCGAGGCGGCAAACGGGATCACTTCAACGGGCAGCGGGAAGCGGCCGAGCCGCTCGACCAGCTTGTGTTCATCGGCCACGATCACCAGAAAGCGCGAAGAGGCGGCGACAATCTTCTCGTGCAGCAGCGCGCCCCCGCCGCCCTTGATCAACGCCAAACCGGCCGCAACCTCGTCGGCGCCATCGATGGTCACATCGGTGTACGTCCACTTCATCGAAACTGGTCAAAGGGATCTTCAGCGAGCGAGCCAGCTCGCCGCTGGCGCGCGAGGTAGGAATTCCGCGAATCTTCAAGCCGTCGCGGACCTGCTGCCCCAGGAACTCGATGGCAAAGGTTGCGGTCGAGCCGGTGCCGAGCCCGACCACCATTCCATCCTTGACGTACTCCAGGCTCTTGCGCGCGGCGGCGGCTTTCTCAGTATCTGTAAGAGTCATGACCGGTCCCGTAAGTTTAGCTGCTAGGGATTGGCGCGTACCGCGCGGGAGTACATCATGCGGGTGAAGCCACTCATCAAAAGGTTAATGCCGACGATTGTCCCCAGCGCCCACACCGCGCTGGCCGGCCAGCTTCGCCAGATCATGACCGCCAGGATCAGGGTCACGATACCGTCGAAGAGAATCCAGCCGGAACCGGGAGCAGAGCGAATCTGAAAATACGCTACCAGGTGAAAGATGCCTTCCACAAAGAAGAGAACTGCCAAAGCCAGGGTGAGCGAGACCAGGCTTAACTTGGGATTTACCAGCAGATAGACGCCCGCAATCAGATAAGCGCAGCCGACCAGCAAGCGCCAGAAAAAGCCGCCGGTGGTGCGCGCGGCAAAGGTGCCTGCAAGATGAGCGATGCCGGCCAGAATGACCAACACTGCGACGACAATGGCGATCGCGATGCCCGCCTCGAAAGGCAGAGCCAAGGCAAAGAACCCAACAATGATGAGAAGTATCGCCCATCCCATGGGGAAGGTAGCGCCTTTTCCTAAAGCACTATCCGGCAACGAGGTAAGCATGGTCGTGGCTCCTTTGTGAGTACGTGATGGGGCCCGATGACGCCGCAACCAGCATATCTTTTTCTAGCCCGCGGCGGATACCAATTCGATTAACGTTGCCAGGATATCTGCCCGGCTTCCAGAGGCACGGAGGCGAGTGGATGATAAGGGACGGCGCGCGGAGTGTAGTCGCTCGCAGGGCGGGCCGCAGGCACCTGGATGGAGTAAGTCGCGGCCCCGTCCGACTTCGTGCTTGGGTCGCTTGCCGTCATGGTTTGGAGAAAGGGTTTGCCCTCTTCGAGGGGATCGGCGTAGAGCTCCACTTTGAATTCACTGGGGAGAAGCTTGCCCGGAAAGACCTGCAGACGGAAGAGATGACGGCCGTCGCGGGTTTCAATCTGCAGTGCGCCGAAGCGCACCGTACTCCATTCGCGAGCGATCTTTTGCTGCCACTGCAGCAGTGCGGCACCCGCAGCGCTGCTATTGGCGGCACGTTGGGCGTATCCAGAGGCAGCCGGGAGGTAATGATCGTCGGTGTAATTCTGAATGGTGCGGCCTGCCGAAAATTCTGGCGTGAGCCGAGCCATACTAGCGCGGATACGCCCGAGCCATTGGGAGGGCAGGCCATCTCCGGACCGGTCATAGAATTCAGGCACTACCTCCTGTTCCAGCAAGGTATACATGGCTTCGGCCTCGATGGCATCCCGTGCCGGATCTTCGCCGTGCTCCTAGTCCGTCGCCGATGGCCCAGCCGACCTGGGGCGAATACGCCTCCGCCCACCAGCCATCGAGCTCAGAAAAGTTCAACCCTCCGTTGACCAGAACCTTCATGCCACTGGTCCCGCTGGCTTCCCACGGACGCCGCGGGGTGTTAATCCATAGATCGGCGCCTTGAACCAATTCCTGGGCCATCAGCATGTCATAGTCGCTCAGGAAAACAACATGCTGGTGAACCTCCGGACGCTTGATGAAGTCGTTCCACTGTTTGATCAGTGCCTGCCCGGGCAGGTCCTGAGGGTGTGCTTTACCGGCCAGAACCAACTGCATCGGACGCTGCGGGTCGCGAAGAAGGCGAATCAGCCGCTCAGGATCGTGCAATAGAAGGTTGGGCCGCTTGTAAGTGGCAAAACGGCGGGCAAACCCCACCGTCAGCACGTTTTCATCGAGGACTTTGCTTATGTCCTGCACCGGCGGGCAAACCGATGCCAACTGACGTGCGTAGCGCCAGCGTACACGGTCGATCAGTTGCTTACGTCCGGCCGCGCGCATTTGCCACAATTGCTGGTCGCTCAGATGGCGAATATCCTGCTCTTCAGGATTATCTCCACGCCAGCGTTGGCTGCCGCAGGCGGTCGTCCAGAGTGCATCTGCTCCCGCCGAGTCCCATGTCGGCACGTGGATGCCGTTGGTGACGGAGCCGATGGGTACGTCATTCTCCGGCCATCTGGGAAAGAGTGGCTGAAAGATGTGCCGGCTCACCTGCCCGTGAAGCTTGCTCACGCCATTGATCTGGCCGCTGCCACGAACGGCGAGATAGGCCATGTTGAAGCCCTCGGCAGGATTGCCGCCATCCTGCCGTCCCATAGCCAGGAGTTGCTCGATCGGGATCGCGAGCTCATCTTCCGCGTAATGGCGTAGATATTTGCGCATGAGCTGGCGTCGAAACGGTCAAAGCCCGCGGCGACCGCCGTATGGGTCGTAAACAGATTTCCAGAGCGGGTGACGGTCATGGCAAGATCGAAGGAGGTCTTGTGATCCACCATGTAAGAGCGTGCTCTTTCGAGAACCGCGAACGCTGCGTGGCCTTCATTCAGATGACATACCTGAGGCTCTAAACCTATAGCCCGCAGCAGGCGCCAGCCGCCGATGCCAAGCACAATCTCCTGCTTCAGCCGCATCTCAGCATCGCCGCCATAGAGCTCGCTGGTGATGCCGCGATGCGCTGCGCTATTCGCGAAGTCGTTGGTGTCGAGAAGGTAAAGTTTGGTTCTTCCAACAAAGGCCTCCCAACAGCGAAGCCAAATCTTCGATCCCGGTAACTGGATCTGTAGCCTCAGCCATTCGCCGTTTGTTTCGCGCAGCGGCCGGATGGGCAATTGGCCCGGATCGTTGACCGGGTAAAGCGCCTGTTGGTTGCCGTCCGAATCGAAATCCTGGCGAAAATATCCCTGACCGTAAAGCAACCCGATGCCGACGACAGGCACACCCAGGTCGCTCGCCGCCTTCATCTGATCGCCGGCTACATTGCCGAGTCCGCCGGAGTAGATCGGCAGGGCCTCGCTCAACATGAATTCCATGCTGAAGTAAGCGACGAGCGAGAGGGCAGAGGCCGGGTATTTCTTCTGGAACCAGGCGTCTTCGGCGAACGAATTCATGGTTATCGGCGTAGCAGGTCCTGAAGACGTTGACGAAACTCCGGCGTTGCCAGCAGAGATCGGATCTTCTCCCGGGAAACCGTAAGCAGAATGACCCACGGATTTTGTGTGGTTTGCCAGAGCTCCGAGTCGAGGCTCTCCCAGATTTCGTCCGAGGCATGGTTCCAGCACCAATGAAGATTGAGCGCGAGCTCTCCGAGCTCGTCCATCCCTTCAATCTTCGGCAAGCCGGTGACTGCCTTTTCGTCGCTCAATTTGTTTCCTTAAGAGGGGGTTAAGGGTAGAACACAGTTCGCCATCGCCGGCATGCATGTAATGTTCGGTAACAGGATGCACCAAAAATCATGGCCGGTCGAACACGGAAAGATTCTGCCTATTTGATATTAGCGTCTCGCAGGAGTTTGGTCCGCCGTTCCTCTTATTCCTCGCCTGTGGTTTCGCCGGCGGCATATCTCTTTTGCAGGATATTCACTTGGTGTCGCTCCATTTCCAGTTGCGAATCTCCGGCATATCCTGGCCGTGAGCGTTGATGTAGTGCTTGTGCTCGATGAGTTTGTCCTGCATATTCTGCTTCAGATAGGCGCCCTTAGAACCTAGATTTGGAACGCGGTCCACCACGTCCTGCACCAGGTGGAAACGGTCCAGGTCGTTCTGCACGCGCATATCGAAGGGCGTCGTGATCGTACCCTCTTCCTTGTAGCCGCGGACGTGCAGCTTGTGGTTCGTCCGCCTATAGGTCAGCCGGTGGATGAGCCACGGATAGCCGTGAAAACCAAACACGATGTGCTTGTCCTGGGTGAAGAGCGAGTCGTACTGCAATTCAGTTAGGCCGTGGGGATGCTCGGTGGAGGGCTGGAGCTTCATCAGATCGACGACGTTGATGACGCGAATTTTCAGCTCGGGCAGATGCTGACGAAGGATGGAGACGGCAGCGAGGATCTCCAGCGTGGGTGTGTCGCCGCAGCAGGCCATGACTACATCCGGCTCGCTGCCCTGGTCGTTGCTTGCCCATTGCCAGATGCCGACGCCCTCGGTGCAGTGAATGACCGCCTCATCCATAGTTAGCCATTGCGGCAGAGCGTGCTTTCCCGCAACCACCACGTTGACATAATTCCGGCTCCGCAGGCAGTGATCGAAAACAGATAAAAGACAGTTGGCGTCGGCCGGCAGGTAACAGCGTACGATGTCGGCTTTCTTGTTGATTACGTGATCAAGGAAGCCGGGATCCTGGTGGGTGAAACCATTGTGGTCCTGCTGCCAGACATGGGAGGCGAGCAGATAATTCAGCGAAGAAATATCACGCCGCCACGGGAGTTCACGGCATACCTTGAGCCACTTGGCGTGCTGGCTGAACATCGAATCGATGATGCGAATGAAAGCTTCATAGCTGTTGAAGAGCCCGTGCCGTCCGGTCAGCAAGTAACCTTCGAGCCAGCCTTCACACTGGTTCTCGCTGAGCATCGAATCGAGAACGCGGCCTTGCGGCGCAAGGAACTCATCATTGCCGAATTCTCGCGCGTCCCACTGGCGATTCGTTACTTCGAAGACGGCCTGCAAGAGATTTGAGACGGTCTCATCCGGTCCGAAGATACGAAAATTGCGCTTATCCTGATTCAGTTTGGCCACGTCACGCAGGAAGGAACCCAGCACCAGCGTGTCTTCGATCTGAATCGCTCCGGGCGAAACCACCTTGACCGCGTGGTCGTGAAAGTCGGGCATGCGCAGGTCATGCAGCAGGAGCCCCCCGTTGGCGTGTGGATTGGCGCCCATGCGACGGTCACCCTTCGGCGCCAACTCGGCGAGCTCCGCGATGAGCCGGCCATTCTCGTCGAACAATTCCTCGGCCTTGTAGCTTTTCATCCAGTCCTCGAGCAGCTTGACGTGGTCGGGATGGGCGCCATCAACCAGAAGCGGCACCTGATGGGCGCGAAAGGTTCCCTCGATCTGCAGCCCATCGACAAACCTTGGCCCGGTCCATCCCTTGGGCGACTTGAGCACAATCATCGGCCAGCGGGGCCGGGTGACGTCGTTGTTGGTCCGTGCATTTTTTTGGAACTGCTGGATATCTTCGACGGCCTTGTCGATGGTGGCGGCCATGAGTTGATGCATCTTCTCCGGATCATCGCCTTCCACGAAGTAAGGCGTCCAACCGCAACCGCGGAGGAACTGGTCCAATTCGTCGTGCTCGATGCGGGACAGCACGGTTGGATTGCTGATCTTGTAGCCGTTCAAGTGCAGGATCGGCAGAACCGCTCCGTCGGTGACGGGGTCGAGAAACTTATTCGACTGCCACGCGGTGGCCAGCGATCCGGTCTCCGCCTCGCCGTCGCCGATGACGCAGGCGACGATCAAGCCAGGATTGTCGAAGGCCGCCCCAAAGGCGTGGCTGAGAGAGTATCCCAATTCACCACCCTCGTGAATCGAACCAGGCGTCGTCGGCGCGACATGGCTGGAGATACCTCCGGGGAAAGAGAACTGCTTGAACAGCAGCTTGAGGCCGGCTTCATCCTGGCTTACGTTGGGATAGACTTCGCTCCAGGTGCCCTCGAGGTAGACGTTGCCCACAATAGCGGGGCCTCCGTGGCCGGGGCCGGCGATGTAGAACATATCCAGGTCATACTTCTTGATGGCCCGATTCAGGTGAACATAGATGAAGTTCTGACCGGGCGTCGTGCCCCAGTGGGAGACTACCAGCGGCTTGACGTGCGCAAGAGTCAGCGGCTCTTTCAGCAGTGGATTTTCATAAAGGTAAATTTGGCCGACCGAAACATAATTGGCGGCGCGCCAGTAGGCATTCATCTTGCGAAGCTGCTCCGGCGTGAGTGTGTTGGTGAGTTTGAGGGACTCTTCTCGACTCAAGTCTTCGGGCGTCTCGTGAAGCAAACCCTGAATAAGCATGGGGTGGTTTCTCCTGGGTGCGGCTGAGGTTTCAGAGCTGTGTAACTACTTCGGCGGTCACTCGGTCGTCCGGTTTGCGCATGCGAACAAAGCAGGAAGAGATGAAGGTATCCGCCAACTGCCCGGCTCGAACACGCGAAGCCTTCCCGCATATCTCCCACCCTGGACGACGGCGTCGATCTTGAAGCCTTCTTTATCCGACGGGAGCGTGATGGCGCAGAGCGGGCATATCCGCAGTTCTTATCCTGCTTAGGATTCGAGCGCCGAGAGTCTAGTTTCCCTGCTTCGCGGAGCTACACCCTCAAATCTCAGACAGAGTTCCAGCAAAACAAGAGCAGCGATTGTTCGGCACTACTGGCACACATGCAGATCCTTTGAGTGGCCGATGCCACTTACCCCATCCTAAACGCCTAAATCAGTCGTGCGCTGTCCACAATTGACCAGATTTGTCACACATTTCGTTTAATAGTGGAGGTTGAGGCTGATTTGTGTCGTTCTCGACGCGCGATTGCGTCCCCGAGGCGCTACCAGGTATCCGACCGCTCGCGAGTGAGCAGACTTAACCAGTAGTGAGAGTCGGTTCAGTGACATGGTTTTAAAGGAAAGCAGGATATGAAATGGATGAGATCGTGCACGGTCACCATCATGAAACGCATGTTCATCGTCCCTATTGGAAACGCGCCCACCGCGATTGGCGTTTTTGGGTGGGCTTCTTCTGTATCTCCCTGGCCTTGTTCATTTACATAACCAGTGTAGATCTGTCGTTGGTCCCTCGCAGGCACCCTCACTCAATTCCCGTCAGTCAATAGTGAAGTTTCACGCGCTTTCATTTTTCGTGTGGTCCGTAGACCCGCAGCCCACTTCGTACTTTCTGCTGCCAGCTTTGGGCACCGTAACGGAACGAGTCACTGCGTAAAAATGATGGAATACCCAGAGTAGACGTATTTCTAAAGAATTGCGGCCTGGCCTTTGATCGCATCGTCGTAATGCAGCATGACGATGGATCGCGGATTGACGACGTAGTTAGCCCCCGCCACAATTGAGTTTTTGCCCTCTTCATAAATGTCGTCCGGCGACGGCAGCGAGGTGTCGATGAGGCGAAGCCAAGCGGCATCCAAGGTTCCGTTAGCGGGAGGAAGTTCAAACTCGAGCGGCTGCCAATAAGCGTTGATCGCAATGTAGCGCACCTGGCTCAGGGCGATATTATGCAGAGTGAGCGCGACGCTGTGGGAGTTTCTTCCCCAGTCGGGCCTACCAAGCTGAACTCCGTGCCATTCGATCCGCGCCTTGCGGAGATAGTCTTCCAGGGTGATGCGACCGTTCTTGCCTCCATGATTGAAGTTGAGGCGAAGACGGATCATATTGCGCACGAATCGCAGTACATCGGCATTGCGGTCGCAAAGACTCCAATCGAACCAGCTGATTTCGTTGTCCTGGCAATATGCGTTGTTATTTCCCTTCTGCGTTCGCCGAACTTCATCTCCCATCAGCAGCATCGGCGTTCCCACGGACAGTAGGGTGAGTGCAAAGAAATTCCTGATCTGCCGGGCTCGTAGAAGCTCGACGCCTGAATCGGCTTCCCCGCCCTCTACACCACAGTTCCAACTCAGATTGGAATTCGACCCGTCCGTGTTCAGCTCGTGGTTCGCCTCGTTGTGCTTGTGATCGAAGGAGACAAGATCGTTGAGTGTAAAGCCGTCATGGCAGGTGACGAAGTTAATGCTCTGCCCTGCCGGGCGCTCCCCTTCTTTATATAAATCAAAACTGCCTGTCACTCGCTCTCGAAGTCTCCAAGCAGTATTTTGATCCCCTTTGACAAAGCCACGGATTTCATCACGAAATTTCCCGTTCCATTCTTTCCACTTATCCTGTCCAAAGCTGCCGACCTGGTACAAACCGCCGGCGTCCCAGGGTTCGGCAATCAGCTTGGTGCCTGCCAGCACAGGATCGGAATCGATTTCCCAAAGGATAGGTGGGTTCATCATCGGCTCACCGGAGTCGTTGCGCGAAAAGATGGACGCGAGATCGAAACGGAAGCCGTCGACGTGCATCTCGGAGGTCCAATACCGCAAACTGTCCATGATGAGTCTCTTCACCACGGAGTGGTTTGCCTTGAGAGTATTGCCGGCCCCGGTATAGTTCGCGTAGGTTGCCTGGTCCTTGTTCAGAATGTAATAAAAGCTGTTTTCGAGGCCCCGGAAGCAGAGTGTGGGACCGTTTTCGTCTCCTTCAGCGGTGTGGTTGTAGACCACGTCGAGAATCACCTCAATGCCTGCACGATGCAGCTCTTTCACCATGGTTCGAAACTCACACAGGCAGCCAAGCGGATCCCCGGAGGTGCTGTAGGCAAGGTGGGGAGCAAAAAAGGATATCGGATCATATCCCCAGTAGTTGCTGACTTGAGGGGAAGCGTCCCCCGCATCGAACTGATAAACGGGCAAAAGTTCGACCGCTGTGATGCCCAATTCCTGAAGGTACGGAATCTTCTCGACCACTCCGAGATAGGTACCTCGGTTGGCACGAGTTACGCCGGAGCCGGGGTGGCGCGTGAACCCCGCTACATGCATTTCATAAATGACGCTTCTACGAAACGGTCGATAGAGCGGCTGATCTCCCTCCCAATCGAACGTGCTTAGATCGGCCAATACACTTTTCATGCACGTCGCGGCGTTGTCTCCCGGCTTACAGGCAGCGGCTCGATCATAGTTCCGGCCAACGGATACACTTTTCCCATAGGGATCGATCAGGACTTTCTGGCTGTCAAAACGCTGCCCATTCGCCGGATCGTTGGGACCATCGGCGCGATACCCGTAAAGTTGCCCCGGCTTAATTCCAGGTAAGAAGATGTGCCAGTAGTGAGACGTACGATGGAAGACCGGATCGAGAGCGATAACGTGGGATGGCCTCGGGTCGTCGGCGTGATCAAAGAGGACGAGCTCCATTCGAGTGGCGCTTGCGGAAAACACACTAAAGTTTGTTCCTTCGGAGGTGGTTGTCGGGCCGAGAGGATACGGAGGGGTGAGATGTGTCTGCTCGCCGGCAGGATCGTGAAACTCGACGGAATTCCGATGTACGTCCACTGTCTTTACTCCAGAGTCGGCAGCTTGATCGGGACAATCTCTTGACCCGGTTGCCGGAATGGTTACCGGCCGCTAGAGCACGCTTCATTGAGTCGAGGCAGACGAGGATTTCCCCACAACTGCCGCCTATTCGCAGCCTCCCATCATAACGAGATACAAAAGCGAGATAACAAGGGCGAAGTTTATCTCTTTAGCTGTTTGCGGATCGATTGCAGTTCCGCGCGTCGTTTTGCGGTAGTTTTTGGATAGGCCATCTTGAGACCCTCGAGCGTATCCAGCACAATGCGCCCGACGATCAGGCGGGCGTTCTCCTTATCATCGGCGGGAACGGCGTACCAGGGAGCCTGATGAGTGCTGGTCGCATTCAGGCAGGTCTCGTACGCCTCCATGTATTGCTTCCAAAATTTGCGCTCGTGAATATCCGCGAGGCTAAATTTCCAGTTCCTGTCTGGCTGGTCTATACGCTTGAGAAACCGCTTGCGCTGCTCCTCCTGCGAAAGATGAAGAAAAATCTTGATGGTCCGTGTTCCATTGCGATAGAGGTGGCTCTCTAAATCGACGATGGAGCGATACCGCTCCTCCCAGATGTTCTTCTCGTCGCGCAGTTCTTGCGGAAGACCCTGGTTGCGCAGAATCTCGGGATGCACGCGAACTACCAGTACCTCCTCGTAATACGAACGATTGAAGATACCGATCCGCCCGCGCTCCGGAAGCTTGCACGTGCTGCGCCAGAGAAAATCATGCTGCAGTTCTTCAGCACTCGGCTGTTTGAAACTGAAGACCTGGCATCCTTGCGGATCGACCCCAGACATCACGTGCCGGATGGCTCCGTCTTTGCCGGCGGAGTCCATACCCTGGAATATCAGCAGCAGCGCATAGCGATTGGAGGCGTAATGAAGCTGTTGCAGCGAACTCAACTGCTCAACGTGTTCCGCTAGAAGCTGGTGATACTGCTTCTTCGATCGATAGAAGGGTTTGACATTCGTCTGCCGGTCACCGAGTTTGAACTCTTTTCCGGGAAGCACACGGAACTGCTCAGAACTGATCTTCATTGTGATCCACTCCTCGAATGAGCTGCCGGGTTTCGCCTGACGAACATTGAGCTCACGAGGATACTACCGCAGGTTTTCCGCGGGCTGGCTGACTGGCCCGAGCCTCGCGCTCCGCCTCAAGCCAATCCTGATCCTGCGGGCTTTCACCTCGGACACGCTCCTGGTAGAGTTCGTAGGCACGTGCGGCGATCTGTGCGTTCAGGTCAATAGGTTTCCTGGTTAGTAACGCAGGTTTGGTTGGATCGAGAATCCGGTAGGCCAACAGTTTCACCCGGTCGTTGACCAGAGCCCATCCAATCGCGTAAGCCCAGACGAGCCCCGCCCACTTCCATCCAAGCGGCGTCATGAAGACTCCATACACCGCAATCAGGGTCGCCACGGTTTGTGTACCGAGAACCGCCATCCACAGAATCTTCGCCGGGCGTATAGACCAGAACGGCCCCCGCGTGCGCGTAAGAAAAATTGTCAGATGCCCGGCGACCGATAGCTTCAGGTACATCAGCGTCTGGATGTGGGGGCGGTCGAGATGAAAGACGCGCTCGCCGAGATAGAAGAGCCCAAATGCGGCCACCACCCCCATCACGCCCAGCACGGTCGAGATACCGAGCACCAGGCGCATGTTCCAAGCCTCAGGTTTTTCCTTGTAATGAACGTTGTCATAGGCGATCGAAAGGATGGCTCCATCATTGAGCAGCGCCAGCATCACGATCATCACCGCGGTTACGGGGTAGAAGTTAAACACCAGGATCGACAACGTCATGAACAAGAGAACGCGTAGCGTTTCGGCGATGCGATAGATAGCGTAGCTATTCATCCGCTGGAAGATGCGCCGGCTTTCCTTGATTGCGTCGATGATCACAGAAAGACCCGGCGCCAGCAGCACGATGGATGCGGCCGCCCGTGCTGCGTCCGTGGCGCCGGAAACAGCGATGCCGCAATCCGCTTTTTTGAGCGCCGGTGCGTCGTTCACCCCATCGCCGGTCATGCCTACGATGTGGCCCCGTTGCTGCAGCACATCCACGATGTGGAATTTGTGTTCAGGGAAGACCTGGGCGAAGCCGTCCGCATTTTCGATGGCCTCAGCGGATTGCGCCGTCTCATGGTGTTTGGTGTCGCCCAGGCCGCTGGCATCAAGAATGTTCGTGCCCATGCCCAGTTGCCGCGCGGTTTCCTTGGCGATGGCCAATTGATCGCCCGTGACCATCTTGACGCTTACGCCCATCTGGCGCGCGCTGGCGATGGTGGCTTTCGCCTGCTCACGGGGTGGATCGAACAACGGGAGCACGCCGGCAAACTTCCACTTGCCCTGCTCATCAGCCCGGGCCACGCCCAGCGAACGGAAGCCGCGCCCTGCGAAACCATTGACCGCGTTCTCCACCGCGGGTTTCACCTGTTCGGCATTGGTCGACATCTGCAGAATGACCTGCGGAGCCCCTTTGGCGACGAAGAACTGTTTTCCGTCCGGTGCTTTCACCGTGGATTCGGTTCGCTTGTGCACCGGATCGAAGGGCTGGAAATGGAGCACCTGGTACGCCTGCAACGCCTTATCGTTTTTTACTCCGCCGATCACAGCGAGGTCGATGGTGTCCTTATCTTCGGCGCGCGACGCCAGCGCTGCCCAGAGAATCACCTCGTCTGCGGGAATGTTATCTACGCTGAAGGGGTCGCCCAGGGTCAGCTTGTTCTGGGTCAGGGTGCCTGTCTTGTCCGAGCACAGCACATCCACGCCGGCGAGTTCCTCGATGGCCGACAACCGGGTCACAATCGCTTCTTTCTTCGCCAGAAGACGTGCGCCCACAGCCATGGTCACCGACAGCACCGTAGGCATGGCGACCGGGATCGCGGCCACCAGCAGAATCAAAGCAAACTCCAGCGTGTTGAGGATTGGGTCTCCGCGAAAGATAGCGACCGCGACAATCAACACCACCAGAGCCACCGCGAGCACGATCAGGTAATCGCCAATCTTCAACACGGCGCGCTGAAAATGGCTCACGGTATGAGCTTCCTGGACGAGTTGGGCGGTCTTGCCGAAGTAGGTGTTCGTGCCCGTGGCGTAGACCATGGCGTCGATTTCTCCCTGGCGGAGAATCGACCCGGAAAAGACTGCTTCGCCGGGTTTGCGCGTGGCGGGCAAGGATTCCCCGGTCAAGGCAGACTGGTCCACTTCCACTGGATCGCCTGCCAACAGCCGCGCGTCTGCCGGAACAATATCTCCCAGGCGCAGACGGATTACATCTCCAGGCACCAGTTCGCTGGCCTTCGGGGTCGTCCACTTTCCGTCTCGCCTCGCCCGGGCATTGATTGCCAGCTTGGCCTTGAGCGCGGCGATGGCATTGCCTGCCTGGTGTTCTTCCCAGAATCCGACCACGGCGTTCGAACCGAGCAGGAGCAGGATGATGAAAAAGTCCATCCAGTGCCGGACAAGCCCCGACAGAATTACCGCCGCTTCAATCATCCAGGGGATAGGGCCCCAGAAATATGCGAGGAATTTCAAGATCTCGTTGGTCTTTTTTTCCGCGATCTGGTTGGGACCGTATTGCGTCAGCCGTTTTTGCGCCTCGGCCTGACTGAGCCCTTCCGGAGTTGAGTGCAGCCTGGTCTGCAATTCCGCCATGGGGACTGATTTAAGGTCATCGCTGGGCGACGGTCTGGACTTGTCTTGGTTCGGCTTCACGGTAGGATCCGCCTGTTCTTGTGGTCTCTACCGTGCTGCCTATGTAGAGAGCTTTGGGACTTGATGAGTAGTGGTAGCGAAGGACACACCATTTCCTGCTTAAGGCTATTTCGCGGAGGCGGAGCAAGTGGTGGTTCGCCGGCGACTCGCAGGCTGCCCAAGGCGAATGGAGGTGACATCGCGGCAACAACCTTCGCCGAACTCATCTAGAAGTATGTTCCCGCGGGAGATCCGGGCGCTGTGCAATTTTGCTCAGTTCACTGAAAAAGCATGCAACGGCGGAGCCCGGAAGTTGGGAGGAAAAGGCTGTTAATTTATGCCCTTGCGAAGTCTGGTCACGCCTGCAGGCCGAGGCGTCTCTCCTGCGATTCTTGCATGTGTATTGCGAGCGAGGGGCGGACTCCCGGCCTTTCGGTCCGACAGATGATCGTGCAGGATTACATTGAGCAGTGACTTATGTACCTTGATGCAACCGTTGTATTCGATGAAGCCGAGCTTACGAAAGCGATTCATGAAGAAGCTGACGCGGGATCGGGTGGTGCCGATCATCTCTGCCAGGGTCTCCTGTGTGATCTGCGGGATTACGCTTTCCGGTTCGCCCGGCTTTCCGAATTCCGCCATCAACAGAAGAATTCTTGCCAGACGCTTTTCACTGGAGTTAAACAGCTGGTCGACAAGATCAGCCTGAGTGCGCATGCTGCGGGCGAGGAGAAACTTGAGGAACAGATCGGAGAAAGCGTGTTCCTCGTGCATCACGCGAATCATCTCCGAGCGCTCTATTTTGAGCGCGGTGCAAGAGGAGATTGCCGTCGCGGTTGCGAGCCGAAGTCCCATCGCTCCGGCAATTGACTCTTCTCCCACAAAGTCACCGGCTGAGAGAAGCGTGATGGTTGCCTCTTTGCCCGCCGCTGAAACGACGGTCAGCTTCGCTTGGCCTTTTTGCAGATAGAAGATGGAATCAGCTTCCGCTCCCTGGGAAAAGAAGGCATCTCGGGCCTTGAGCTGGACGATCCTTCGTCCCAAGCCGGCACTTGCCAGAAAAGCCTCGGGATCGAATGCCTGTTTCGTTGGACGGGTCACCATGGTGGCCTCTTTTGCTGGCGTGGCAATGATTAGGGGCTTGCCTCCAGAATACGCCATAAAACTAAGAAGGCCGGTTGCCGGGTACTTCTCGCGCAGTGTGGGCGGTCGTTTCCCCTCAACCCTTACCGATAGCCAACCATTGGGGTTGCCGGACTTTCCGGCGCAGTCTTCACCTGATGGCAGGCAAGATTCATAGGTGCGTGAGCAATATTGAACAGACGTCTCCCGCTTTGAAATGGCAGCTTACTAGGAACAGCACAAACAACCCTTTCCAAAGTCTCCAAGGAGGGTATCCGATGGCTATCCATCAAGCGGATGTCTTGCTGGTAGAGGACGATGTAGCCCTCTGCCTCGTACTGTCTGCAGTGCTGGCCCAGACCGGTTATCGCGTGCGTACCGCCACGGATGGCGTGTCTGCACTGGTGGAGATCGCAAAGCGCATACCGGACGTTCTTGTCTCCGATCTCAACATGCCGCGGATGTCCGGCTTCGAATTGCTTTCCATGGTGCGCCGCCAATTCCCGGGGATTCCCCTGGTTGCCATGAGCGGAGCATTTTCAGGTATGCGGGTCCCCGCTGGTGTGTGCGCGGATGCCTTCTATGAAAAAGCAACTCATCCCATCTTCCTGGTGCAGCTGGTGGCCGCGATGACATGTCATCGCGTGATCCAGGACCAAACCGCGTGAAGAACTCCATTCTGTCCAGGTCTTAACCGGAGCCGGGGCCGCCGGAACCATCCCATTCAAGGCAGATTCGAGGCGTAGTTGGCCGCCTCTCCGCCTATGCCCGAAGCTTGACCGTGAAGGCAATTGAGCGCGGAAGAAGCTGCGCGCTACACTGGTGCGGGACCGGAGGAAAGAACCATCAAGCTGCTAGGCATCGATGTAGGCACAGGAGGGACGCGGGCGCTACTCATCGACGAATCGGGCGCGGTGATCGCATCCGCTATTCACGAGCATGTGCCTTTTGCTTCCCCACGGAGCGGTTGGGCGGAACAGGAACCGCAGGACTGGTGGAAGGCCTGCCAGGGCGCCGTCCGCAAATTGCTGCGGGAGTCGTCCGTTCCCGCGGCGGAGATTGGGTGCATCGGCCTCAGCGGCCAAATGCATGGCGCAGTGCTGCTGGACAGCAACAACCAGGTGCTGCGGCCCGCGCTCATATGGTGCGATCAGCGCACAGCGGCGGAGTGCCGCTACCTTAATGAGACCATCGGCCCGCAACGGCTGGTGGAGCTGACCGCCAATCCCGCACTCACCAACTTCACGCTCACCAAGCTGCTGTGGGTGCGGACCCATGAGCCGGATATCTGGAAGCGATTTCACAGCTTTCTGCTGCCGAAAGATTACGTCCGCCTGTGCCTCACCGGGGTGCGGGCGATCGACGTGGCCGACGCATCGGGCACGCTGCTGCTTGACGTGACCCACCGCCGTTGGTCCGAAGCCATGCTGGACGCGGTAGGGCTCAGCCCGGATTGCCTGCCGGCCCTCTATGAATCGCAAGAGATCGTCGGCCAGATAACCGAGGCAGCAGCCGCCAGCACAGGCCTGAAGGCCGGCACGCCGGTGGTTGCGGGCGCGGGCGATCAGGCTGCCGGCGCAACCGGGATGGGCATCGTCCGTCCCGGCGACGTGAGCGCGACCATCGGCACTTCAGGAGTGGTGTTCGCTGCCTCTGACGCGCCGGTCACCGACCCCTTGGGGCGGCTGCACACCTTCTGCCACGCCATCCCCGGACGCTGGCATGTGATGGGGGTTACCCAGGCCGCCGGCCTGTCGCTGCGATGGTTTCGCGACAACTTTGGCAGCTCGGGCGATGGCGAGCCGTATGACCTGCTAAGCGCAGAAGCAGCCAAGGTACCCCCGGGTGCTGGAGGAGTGCTGTGGGCCCCTTATCTTATGGGCGAACGCACGCCTTACCCGGACCCGGATGCACGCGCCGCGCTGGTAGGGCTGGCTGCCGACCATACGCGCGGGCACGTGATCCGGGCCATACTCGAGGGTGTCGCTTTTAGCCTCAAAGACACGCTGACCATCTTCAAAGAACTGGGGATTCCGGTGCGGGCGATTCGCGTCGGCGGGGGCGGGGCGCGCTCACCCCTGTGGCGCCAGATCCAGGCGGATGTCTACGGCCAGGCAGTAGAGACGGTGCAGGCGGAAGAAGGCGCCGCCTATGGAGCCGCGCTGCTCGCCGGAGTGGGCGCGGGCGTATGGCCTTCGGTGGATGCCGCCTGCGATGCCGTGGTGCGCGTGGCCAAGCGCACCGCTGCGGACGCGGAGGCCACGCAGCGTGATGCAGGAGAGCTACGTCCGCTACCGCCGTATTTATCCCGCGTTACGCAGCATCTTCTCCCGTGCGCCAGTACCCCATTCTCGTCAGCATAGATAAGGCACCTCCGGTTGAAAGTCGACCGGCAGGTCTTAAACTTGAAATATGACCTGATCCCCGGGTGTTCGATTCGCCTCTGACGGAACCTACCCTGGTCGATCACCGCCCGTACCGAACGCAGCATCACATTGCTCACACGTAGAAATTTTCTTCGGTTGGCGGCCGGCTCTGCCGCCGGCCTGGCTCTCTACGCCGGCGAAATCTCGCGCCATGAAATTGAAATCATCCACCGCTCGATCACACTCTCCGGATTACCGGACGCGTTCGCCGGCATGAGAATCGTACAGATCAGCGATTTTCATTTCGAGGAATACACCGAAGCGTTTTTCCTGAAAGAGATCGTGCGCAGGGTAAATGCACTGGCTCCCGACTTGGTCGTGCTGACCGGAGATTTCGTCAGCAAGGGGCCATTGCCACGGCGTGTTGCCATCCAGGATGAGTTACCAGTGCGCCGAGGTGCTCAGTCGGATCCAATGCCCACTCCGCTATGCCATTATCGGCAACCACGACGCTATGGTCAGCGCACCGGCCGTGACCGATGCTCTGGTGACGCACGGCATCCCGGTATTGGCAAACAGCTCCGTGCCCCTGGAGCGCGGTGGCCGGCGCCTATGGTTTGCCGGAATCGAGGATGCTCTGGAGCAGCGGCCCAATCTAGCCGCCGCACTCCCCGCCGCCAGAGGCAACGAACCCGTCATCCTGCTGGCCCACGAACCTGATTTCGCAGACTATGCGGTCGGGCCACAAGATCGGCCTGGTTCTCTCTGGACATACACACGGGGGCCAAATCTGCCTCCCTTTTCTGCCACCGCTTTCTTCTCCCTGAGATGGGAAGACGGTACATACATGGGCTCTTCCGGTTGCAGGACGGAATGCAGCTCAACGTCAATCGTGGCATCGGCGCAGTGCTGCTGCCTTTCCGCTTCCGCTGCCCTCCTGAAATTACCGTCATCACGCTTGCGCAAGGGTGACCTGTAATTGCAGGTCCCGCATTAACCGCAGGTCCCTGCGGTTAATGCGATTTGTAGGCTTGAGTCAATCTATCGTTTGCACCCGCCCGCTATCTAAACCTTACCTCGGTAATGAGATTCCGGAAGGATACGCCAGGAACGTGCGTCAATGCAGGCCCTGGATACTACCAATGTGGAACTACGATAGTACCGTTTAGGAACGAGGCCGCATATTACTCGACCAAAGTTGTAGATAACCGCTGATCAATGACGCTATCTTGCCACTACACTCAGTAGCTGAAAGGGGAAACACCATGGCATCCAAGCTTTTCCGATGTTAGCGGATCAATCGATGAGGCAGGAATTGCACATCGTGCGCAAGGCGATCGTTTCCCTGCATGCCGCGGAGGTGTATGAGTTAACTGAGCAGGCGAGATCAAGCTCGGCTGCGCGCGCGGCGTGATTTTTGCCTTCGCCTTCCAGGCAGTGTTGGCAATCGGCGTCGCCGTATGCTGGAAGCTTTTGCACTAGAGAGCGCGCAACGAAATCATCTTCTCCATAACTTCGGCATCGACCCTCCCCCCATAGTATTTCTGCGATTCGTCCGCTGGCGACAAAACCCAGACTGCGATAGAAGTGCCGCGCGGCAGCATTGTTCTCCGCCACTTCCAGGCTCATCACGGCAAGCCTTCCTGCTTCATCTGCTCTTCCGCGGTTTGCATCAGCAGAGTACCCAAGCCGCGGCGGCGCTCGCCCGGGTCCACATCCAGGGTGACGATGTGGCCGTACGAGCGGCCGTTGCGGCTGGCGCGCTCAACGATGACGAAGCCGGCGAGCTTATTTTCGGGCTGCTCCGCGATCCAGCAGGAGCAACTGGGATGGGTGAGGAAATGCATCAATTCTGCCCGGGAGTACGCGATCTCCGGCGGAAAACAGACTCCGTCCAGCTGGTGCAGCGCGGCCAGGTCCCGCCTTTGAAAGCCGCGTAACCGGATCATGCCTCAGCGGTCTTACGGAGTCTGGGCAACGGCCACCTTGGACGACGTCTCTGGGGCTCCATCACGACTCCGTTGTACATCGTCGCGGCCAGCAGGCGACCGCCGGATGAGCCACGTGCCGTACCCTCCAGCCCGCATCCCAGAACTTGCAGGTGCGGTCTACTGGGTTAATGCCCAGCACCCAACTGGAGGCCCAGGAGGTGACGATGATGCGTTTCAGATCCGGATCGTAGGCCAGTCCACTGATGTCAGAGATGGGCAGCGTGGACATTTCCGTCCAGTTCTGCCCATGATCCTCGCTATAGAAGACGCCTTCACGGCCGCCCAGCCACAGGCTGCCATTCGGCCGCGAACGCGATGGACTGCAGCCAGGTGAGCTTCTGCGGCATGGCCAGCGGCTGCCAGGTTTTGCCGCCATCCTGCGATACGGAGAGCGCGGTTCGCTCTGCTGCCACGACCATCGGTCCAGCAGCGGCTACCGCACGAAACTCCGTCTTGCCCAGCACCGGCCCACCTTCCCAGGTAGCACCCTGGTCCGCGCTTGCGTAAACTCCCTGTCGCGGTTGCGGCGTACCAGGTGCTTCCGGAAGCATCGACCTCGCTGACCCGCCCGTCGATCTGGCCGTCAGGCACCATCACGGTTTTTTCCACCTTGGTGCGCTTGCCCTTGCTGACCACATAGGAAGTCTTGGTCTCACTCTTGACGATCTTCCCGTCCGGCTGCCAGCTCGCACCGTCCCAACGAAAGATGCCGGCGTTCGTGCCTGCCAGGATCACGCCATCGGCAGACTGGGACAGGCTAAAAACATCCCGGCCCTGGAGCCCATTGCTCTGCTGGCTCCAGCTGGCGCCGCCGTCGTGGGAAATGAATACACCGCCGTAGCTCTTGTCGTTGACCACGCCGGCCAGGATGGTCTGCGGGGTTTTCGCATCCACCAACAGGCTGGCAACCTGGCGCTGGGAGAAGCCGGTGTTGGATGCTTTGAAGGTTGTCGCTGCGTCGTCACTCTCCAGGACCCCGCTGCGGTCGGTCGCCAGCAGCACGTGCTGCGGATTCTTGGGATCCACGTAGACGTCGTTGACGATCACGTCCGGGCCGGTCATGCGGCGTAAAGGTCTTCCCCCCGTCGAGGGTCTTGTACAAGCCTTCGGTGGTACCGGCGTAGACCGTGTTCGGATTGGTTGGATCGAGCATCAGGACGCGCGTTCTGCGCGCTGTCATGGGGATGCCCTGGATCTTGTGATAAAGCTCGCCGCCGGTGTCGCTGCGGTAGATTCCGGAGCAGGCGCTGGTATAGACAACGCTGGGAGCTGTGGGATCGATGATGATGGAGAACACATCCGAGTCTTCGATCAGGCCCTGCTTGATGTTGTGCCAGTTGGCGCCGCCGTCGGTGGTCTTCCACGGCAGGTGCCAGGTGCCGGCATAAACGGTGTGCGGATCCTTGGGATCGATGGCGATGGACTCCACCTCATGCAGATCCATGCTTCCTGCCGGGCTGATCTGGGTCCACTGCACGCCACCATCTTCGCTGCGAAAAACACCCTTCAGCGTGCCCGCAATCCAGATCTTGGGATCGGAGGGCGCCTGGGTAAGAGCGCGGATCGATTGGCCCTTCATGGCTTCGACCGTGGTCCAGGTCTTGCCCGCATCGTGGCTGATAAAGAGGCCGCCATCGGGATGATCGATGACCCAGGCCCCGACCAGCAGGGTCTTGGGGTCGGATTCATCCACCACGACGTTGTCGAGGATCAGATCGTCGGTCTTGGCCAGCTTGGCCAGCCTCTGCCAGCTCGCGCCACCGTCTTCGGACTGGTAGACCCAGCTGTTGGTGGTGCCCAGGTAGAGGTGCTTGTCATTGGACGGGTCGGCGGCGAAGCTGCGCGCGTCGCCTCCATCGGGTCCGACGGGGTCCAGAATGGCTGCTCAGATGGCTCATGGGATGGCTGCTGAGCCAGGCCAGCTTGAAGGGGAAGCAGAACGAGCAAGAGGGAGACGGAGGAGAGAGTACGCCCAATCAATGAAGTCATTGTCTTTTTCTAATCTTAGGGTGCCGCGGAAGAGCTCTACGAAGATTGATCCGAACTCCACCCTGCTCCTGGGAGAGGGACAGGGTCAAGCAAAATGAAAAGGGTGACCATTACTAACTGGTCACCCTTTCCGGTTTGAACTGCCTCAGCTCTTACTGCGCCGGGGCGGCTGCTTTCTTCTTGTGGTGGGCCGGCGGCGCTGTTCTGGCTTGAACCTTCACAGTGCTCTCGTCGACCGCAGTGGTGCCGTGTTACGTCGTTGTCGAAGGTTGCGCCGGCAGGGACAAGGTAGTTCTCGACTTCCTTGTTGCCCTGTGTTCCGGTGCGTACCGAGATCCGGGAAGCATCAATGCCCTTCTCCTTCACCAGGTAGTCCTTCGTGTTGACGGCGCGTTGCGCAGCCAGCGTGTCGGCCTTCTTCTCATCGGAAGCCGCCTCGCCAACCAGCACCGCGGTGGCATCGGTTTGCTGTTGCAGGTTCAGCGCGACGTCATCGAGGCAAGCCTTCGCTTCGTTGTCGACGCGAGCCGGACGACGCTTGTCACGATCGAAGTTGATCGAGCAGAGCGTCTTGGTCTTGGGAGCCGGCGGTGGCGGCGGCGCTTCAACGTTGACCGAAGCCGTGCAAGTGGCCGTCTGTCCCTTGTCGTCCTGCACGGTGCCCGTGATGGTAATGGAACCAGCAGGCGCGCCGGTGGTGCTCAGCGTGGCGGTGTTGCCGGTTCCGCTGATCTGTCCGGCCGAGGCACTGAACGTGTAGGTCAAGCGGGCGGTTCTGCGGGCTTACACCCTGAGCCGTGATGGTTGCGGTGCCGCCAGGCTGAACGGTGGTCGGATTGGCCGAGCAGCTGAGGGTCGGTGGATCGAACTGCTTGATGGTGAAGTTAGCCGTGCAATCGGCGAACATGCCAACCTTCTGGCCTTCGGAGACGTGGCCGGTCACGGTGTAGTTGCCAGGGGCCAAGGCCGGTGGTATCTACGGCGCCCGTCGTATTGTCGCCGGTGACCTTAACGCCCTCGTTGCCCGTCCAGCTATAGGTTGCTGTCTTCTTCGGGTTCAGGTTGGTCGCGTGTGCCGGTGACCGTGATGGGGTCGCCAGGGAATGCCGGAGAGGGAGCCGCGGTGCAAGCGTAGGTCACAGGAGGCGGCGGAAGGATGCTGCCCATGTGATAGACAAGGCCCGTGCTCAGGCGCGCGATCTTCAGGTTCGCGCGGCCGCCGGTAGGATATGGCGGTTGCGGACCGAAGTTGGTGTGAAAGTATTCGTAGTCTGCCTGGAAGAGGCGCAGCCCAAGATGGCCACCCAGGAACGGCAGAGCCGTAGTCCAAGCCGCCGCCCACGGTGAGCGCCGGGCCGTAAGTGTAGGGCTCGTGGTAAGGGCCACCCAGCCGGTTAAAGCCGGCGTCCGCATGCACAAACGGAGTGATCTCCGCAGTCGGGATAGCGGAAGACCATACCTAGCTGTCCACTCGAGGCACCGTCATTGTTGCCGTCGGGATGGTTGGCGTACTCAAACTGTCCACCTACATAGCGATTGAAGTAGTAGGTGACGCTGCCGATCGCGCCGTAGTTGATGGACGAGTAGGTGACCGGGCCATTGACCCCGATGCTGGCGCCGTCCGGAATCGTAAGCGAGCCGTGAGGCGCGAAATACGAGTAACCGGCAAAAATGTCGATACGTGAAGCCGGCGGGTCTGCAGGAGCTACCGGCTTGGGGGCTGTACTGGACGAATCCTGAGCTAAGAGATTCGCAGAACCGAATCCCACAGCACTTGCTACGAGCAGAATTCGGCCCAGTGAACTCAACGGGCGAGAGTGCATGCGTCTATCCTCCGCAACCACTGGAAAGTCAAACAAAAAGCTGAAAGTCATTCAACCAAGCCGTCGAGCCAAAAAGGAGGCGGCTCGAGTCACAAACAATTTCGTGTCACGCAAATCCAATAACGTTGGATGCAAAACATCCACATCCGGTAATCTACAGCATATTTCTTATCACGACTACCCTATAATCAACATCTTAACGGCAGTCTGGGAAGGGAGTGAGCGTCTAGTTACCCCTCCTGACAACGGAGATTGGTGCTCACTCGAAAAAAAACTGCGCCCACCCAACTTATTACAAATGCACAATTATTGGAAGTTTAATGCGCGTTTCAGGCTTCCCCGCTCGCGCAGAATCTTCTCCTGAAGAAGGGTGATCGCGTACATTAACTGTTCCGGACGCGGCGGGCAGCCCGGCACATACACGTCCACCGGAATGATCTGGTTGACCCCCTGTACCAGCGCATAATTATTGAAAACCCCGCCGGAAGTGGCGCAGGCGCCCATGGAGATGACCCATTTCGGCTCCGGCATCTGTTCGTAAAGCCGGCGGATCACAGGGGCCATTTTCTGCGAAACTCGCCCCGCGATCACCATCAGGTCAGATTGCCGGGGCGACGGACGAAATACTTCTGCTCCAAACCGAGCCAGGTCGAAACGGGCGCCGCCCATGGACATCATTTCGATCGCGCAGCAGGCCAAGCCAAAGGTCATGGGCCAGACCGAGCTTTTGCGGATCCAGTTCACGGCAAAATCCAGAGAGGTCAGGATGACTCCCTCGGGCTGCTCGTAGCCGAAATTTACTTCGCGGACTTTGTCCTGATTCTTGCCGCTCGATTCCAGGTTCCCAAATAAATACCGGTCGCTGCTGGTTTCGCTCATGACTAACACTATAAGGCATTGGGCTTGGGATTCAGGGAATTATAGAGACCGCAACGCTGCAGCGGCAGCTATACTCTTGCTACTCTGGAAAACAGATTATGCAAAAAATAGAAGCTGTCATTCAGCCGTCAAAGCTCGACGCAGTGAAAGATGCACTGCTCGCCATCGGCGTCGAGGGCATGACTATCCTTGAAGCACGCGGCCACGGCCGCCAAAAAGGCCATACCGAGTTCTATCGCGGACGCGAATATACGGTCGATCTTTTGCCCAAGATCAAGATCGAAACCGTGGTCCCGGACGAACTTTTGGAAAAGGCCGTGCAGGCCATCATCACAGCAACCAGGACAGGCAAGATCGGAGACGGAAAGATCTTCGTCTCCGCCATCGATGAAGCCATCCGCATCCGCAATGGGGACCGCGGCGTGGCGGCGTTGTAGTTTCGGAAAAGACGGCGTTTGGAGGGGAAGGCTGTCCCCCAGCGGCTTCTAAAGCCAGGTTCTTTGCAGCAATTACGGCGGGCTCTGAAGGCCGTACCTTTCAGCGGGCTCAGTTCCTTGCGCTCGTCTAAGACAGCTCTAGGTCGTTCCTGACAAGCGGGCTCAATCGACATGAAACCTGCATTCACGTCTCAGCAGCAGTTACGGGAGCACTATCAGGCCGAAATGGCGGCGATGCGGCAGTCCTTCGAGCGCACCGGCAACGGCGTGCTCTGCATCCGCCGCCGCGCCTTGGCGGTCGACTGCCTGCTGGAGCCGCTGTGGCAGTTCGAGAGCGATGGGGCGCTGCCGGCCGGGCTGGCGCTGGTGGCGGTCGGAGGCTTTGGCCGCAAAGAGCTGTTCCCCTCCTCCGACGTCGACCTGCTCTACCTTTGTGCGAATGAACAGCTGGAGCAGGACCTTCGCGAGACCATCCGCGGCTGCAACCAAGCCATGTGGGATCTGGGCCTGCGGGCCAGCCCCATGATCCGCTGCCTCAAGGAGTGCGACCGCTACGACCCCAACAACGTGGAATTCACCCTCTCCCTGCTCGACCGGCGCTTCATCGCCGGCGACCACGGTCTGTACCAGAACTGCAAACGCAAACACTGCCGGAAGTCGCGCTACGCGAGTGGAGTGGCATCGTGCATAAACTTGCCGAACTGGCCCGCGCACGCCATCAAAAATACGGCAACACCATCTTCCATCTCGAACCCAATATCAAAGAGTGTCCGGGCGGCCTGCGCGATCACCAGCTGGCCCACTGGCTCAACCTGCTGAACCATGTCCGCGAACATAAGGCCTGGCCTTCCAGCTTTGGCAACTCGCTTTACCCGACGCACAACGACGCTGGCGTCGGCGTTTGAATTTCTCAGCGCCACGCGCTGCTTTCTCCACTTCCGCAGCGGCCGCGACGACAACAGCCTGGACTGGCATGCGCAGGACGAAGCCGCGGCGCAAAGTATCGGGTTGGAAACCAAGGGAACCTCCGATCCCGCCTACTGGATGCGGACCTATTACCGGCATGCACGCACGGTCTATCGGCGCGCGATTCTGGCCATGGAAGCCCTGCCGCCGGCGCGGCAGTCTTTCTATCGGCCACAGCGGCGTAAGCGCACTCCCATTGCCGGCACGGACTTCGTGGTGCAGGACGGCCGCGTCGATGTCTCCGAATCCGCCCTGCTCACCGGTCCGGAGGGTATTCTTCGCGTCTTTGCCCTGGTCGCGGCGCACGGCTACCGGCTGACGCAAAATGCCGAAGACCGTCTGGCCGATGCGCTGCCGGTACTCGACGTGCACATTCCCGAAGGGCCGTTCCTATGGAATGGCTTGCGGGAGATCCTGCTCGGGCCCCACGCCGCGCACGCGCTGCGCACCATGCATGCGCTGGGGATCCTGGAGTTGCTCATCCCCGAGTTCCACGGGATCGACGCACTGGTGATCCGCGACTCCTACCATCGCTACACCGTCGACGAGCATACCTTTCTGGTCATCGACAATGTTCATGCCCTGCGCCAGCCCCACCTTGCCTGGGAACGGCGCTTTGCCACCCTGCTGTCGGAGATCGACCGGCTTGACCTCTTCTTCCTCGCGGTGCTGATGCACGACACAGGGAAGGCTCGCCGTACCGGCGACCACACGGTGCAAAGCGTGGAGTTGGCCGATAGCCTGCTGGCGCGGCTGGAGCTGGATGCCGAAGAACGCGACCAGGTACGGCGGCTGATCCGCAATCACCTGGAGATGTCGATGACCTTGCGGCGCGACATCTTCGACACCGAAACCATACACGCCTTTGCCGAGAAGGCCGCTTCGCAAACCCACCTGAAGATGCTGTGCCTGATGACGTTTGCCGATATCAAGGCGGTGAACCCCGATGCGCTGACGCCGTGGAAGGCGGATAGCCTGTGGCAGCTCTATATCGCCACTTCCAACTTCATGGACCGCAGTGTCGACCAGGAGCGCTATCGCGCCGATGCGGACCCGACCCTGCTGAAACGGATTCTGACCCTGGCCCCGGAGCGCGCGCAGGAGCTGCGCAGCTTTCTGGAAGGCTTTCCCCAGCGCTACCTGCAGACGCGCCTGCCGGAGCAGATTCGCGATCACTTCCAGATGGCTTTGCAGCTCTCCACGTCGGCCGCTCAGATCAACCTGCGCAACCTGCGCCAGATCTGGGAGCTTACGGTCATTACCCGCGATCGGCCCCTGCTCTTTGCCGACATGGCCGGGGCGCTCTCCTCCTGGGGCATGAATATTGTGAAGGCTGAGGCGTTTTCCGACGATGCCGGGCATCATCGTGGACACCTTTCAGTTCTCCGATCCCTTCCGCACGCTGGAGCTCAACCCTTCCGAAGTGGATCGCTTCCGCGACAGCCTGCTGGACGTCATCTCGCTCAAGACACCCATTGAAGTCCTGCTGCGCCGGCGGCAGGCGGTTCGTGCACCCATCATGGTGAAGGTAGCGACCCGGCTGGATTTCGATAACACCGCCTCCACCCACAGCACGCTGCTGCAGGTGGTCGCGCAGGACGGCCCCGGATTGCTGCGCCAGATCGCCACCACGCTGGCGGCCCACGATTGCAATATCGAGGTGGCGCTGATCGATACCGAAGGGGAGATCGCCATCGACGTTTTCTATCTCACCATCGGCGGCGCCAAACTCGACCAGGCTATGCAACAGCAACTGCATTCGGCCCTCTCATCGGCGGTGGAGGAGCTCCGCCCCGCCCACGCGACCTGAAACATTTTTCTCGACAGAGCAGCGTGGAGCGACCCGCGGTTCCTCAATCCCGTTTCTGTGAAATGCTCTACCATCGAATGAGCACCGCATGAAACTGAGACGAGCGATGCGAAAGTACTTTCGTCTGCGCCGGCATTCGCGGCAGCGGCCGGCTTTCGCGCGCGTCAAGGACGAGCTTCGCGCCCGCACCAAAGCGTTCTCCGCTTCGACCACTCTGGATACGCAAACCAACACTTTCATCCGTCTCTTCCACTCCATCTGGACCGGCTCGAGCGAACGCGCCTTCAATGTGCGCCTGCTGTGCTGGACGCGGATGCTGGAGCACGACGATCTATTGCGCCTGGACTTCCAGGAAACGTTCCAGGCCATGATTTCCCAGCTCGATTCCGTGGCTTTGCTGGCCGAAGCGGGCTTACCTCGCCACCATGCGGTTTTCTCCGAGGGGCTGCGCCGGGTCTTCAACCGCTTTTTGCCTTCGGCGATGGCGGTATCGGATAGCTCGCGGCTCATGGTCTCGGTCTTTGCTCATTCGCGCGATGTCGAACGCTTCGTCGAGCTGCCGCAGCCGCTGTTCGAGCGTCTCAGCGTCCTGCTCGCGCCGCCCCCCAGCGGCGGCGGTCCCCGTTCCTCACCGCGTCTGCAAAGCGATCTGCGCCAGGCGCTATGCCTGATCGCCACCCGCACCGCGGGCCGCGGCGTCACCGCTGCCATGCGCGAGCGGGGCGGCAAGTGGGAGGTGCAGACCTCTCCCTTTTACCAGTTGATCTTCGCAACCCAACAGCTGGTGGCCGCCCCGGATGCCAGTGCGGCCGCCCCTTGCTTTGTAGCGTGGAACGTAGCGGTGAGCAGTTGCCGCAAGGAGCTTGGGCAGGTGCGACTGGGGATGGAGACCACCGGGGTCAGTGCGGACCTGGTGCTCGACCTGCGGAGTATCGAACTGGCTCTCATGCGCATGCACGGGCTGGCCAGAGTTCTTACCTTCGGGACAACCTCCGCAGTGGGTCCGGTCCCGGTTTTTCAGGAAACTGCCACGGCCACCCGCAGCCTGCTGAACCAGCTGATCGAGGGGCGTCTGGAAGACAAGCGCGTTTCTGCACTCCTTAAGCAGAATCTGAATCTCCTGGCGCGCAAGACAGTGGAGCGGACCGGCCACAGCGGCGAGCACTACATTGCCCACAACCGCAAGGAATACTGGCAAATGTGGCTTGCGGCGATCGGTGGGGGGCTGCTGACGGTGTTGACTGCGGCCATCAAGATGCGCATCGTGGAGCAGAGCTTTCCGCTCTTTGTCGAGGGCTTTTTAACCGGCACGAACTATGCCATCAGCTTTATTTTGCTGCAGGTCTTCGGCCTGGTGCTGGCCACCAAGCAGCCTTCGGCTACGGCCGCGACCTTCGCCGGCATTGTGCGCAACAATCCCGGCAACGCCAGCTGGAGCAAGATCTCCGACTTCACCGCGCGCATCAGCCGCACCCAGCTGGCAGCAGCCATTGGCAATGTGATCGCGGTCTGCATTGGCGCCGTGGCCCTGGAGCGGCTGTGGCGGGTGATGTTCGCCGAGCATTACCTGCCTGCGGAAAGCGCCCGGCACGTGTATGAGGCGCTTCATCCTTTCGCCTCAGGGACCATTATTTATGCGGCCGGCACGGGCGTGATCTTATGGCTGGCGGCGCTGATTGGCGGCTGGTGTGAAAATTTCGCGGTCTTTCACCGTCTGACCGAGGCCGTCGCCCAGCATCCGTTTGGCCATCGCGTCGGGCAGAACCGCATGGCGCGCCTGGCCGGCTGGATTGAATACAACCTTGCCGGCTGGAGCACCAGCATCGCACTGGGCTATCTGCTGGGATTTGTGCCTGTGATTGCGCGCTTTTTCGGCATACCGTTCGACGTACGCCACGTAACCCTCTCCACCGGCACACTGGCGCTGGCCGCCGCCCGCTTCGGCACCAGCTCCTTTGGCAAGGGCTGGTTCTACTATGCCATCGCCGGCATCGGCGTGACTTTTGTGCTTAATCTCGGCGTCAGCTTCTCCATTGCATCGTTTGTGGCGCTGCGCGCCTACGACGTGAGCCGCCGCGAACAACTGATGTTGCTCCGCTATCTGCTGCGCCAGATCGTTCGCTCCCCGCTCAGGTTCCTGTTTCCGGTGGAGCGTAACAGCACACCGCTGTCGATCCTCACGGCTGTGCCGGAGGAAAAATAAGTGGGGAGAGAGCAGCCCCACTCAAGCCAAAGGAAGGCTTGAATGGGCCACCCCAGACTTTGTTGTCAACGACGAACTCTTTGCTCGCGGCGGGTTATTTGGAGGGTTGCTTTGCCTGGGGCTTGTCGTTCAGCGCGTAGATGACCTCGCCGGGCTTGGCATAGCGCAGAATGACCCTGGCCTCGTGCTCAATGGCATCGGGATCTGACTGCAAATGCTGGACCTGCTGCTGCAGGCGGAAATTTTCCTGCTGCAGTTGCAAAATCTCCTGCTGCAGCAGATGGTGTTGATTGCGCTTCTGCTGAAACTCGGTTAAGCCGTTCGCCCCAAAGGTGGCGTGATAGCCCAATGAAACGGCGATGACGATGGCCGCCACGGTGGCCACCCGGCGACCGGAACGAGAGAGACACGATGAAACCCGTTCCCGCAAACTCTGCTGCCCGGTTTTCTCTTCCGTCGTCATGGTTGCCTCACGATTCATGTTCTCAGTGAAACTCGGCTTTCCTTTTCCCTCAAGGGGAAGTTTTCCTGCTTTGGGTCGAAGGAACCATACTTGGTAAACATCGGCACGTCTATATGGTTGAAGCTATGACGGATTTCCAGATCATTCTTTGCACCTGCGCCGACCGCGAGCAAGCCGAACGCATCGCCCGCCGCCTGGTCGAACGCCAACTCGCCGCCTGCGTCAATATCTTTCCCGGCGTGCAGTCGATTTACCGATGGCAGGGCGCGGTCGAATCCGCCGCCGAGTCCCTCATCCTGATCAAAACCAGCGCCCGCCATAGCAATGAGGTGCAATCGACCATCGCCGGGCTTCACTCCTACGAGGTTCCCGAGTTCCTGGTACTTCCCGTCTCGGGCGGCTCGGAGTCCTATCTGGCATGGCTGGACGCGAGCCTGCGCTAGACCGGAGGGTTTTTTGTTATGCTTCAAGTGTTCTTGAGCCCGGTCGTCCTCTATGCGGCTTTTGTTCGTGGCCTTCGCGATTAGCTTTTGCGCGTTACTGTGGGTGGCGTTTTCGGTTGCCCGGCATATCCTGCAGCACGACCCCGGAGAGCAGGGCGGCAGAGATACTTCGGGCGACAGTGCCAAGCTTCCTGGAGAGTGAAATATGGAAGAGATCGGCGTTAAGCAGGACAGTCTCGGCGCATGGCAGGCACCTCGCGTTGGCTGGAAAACCCTACCAGCCGTGGTGGCGGCTACCGCGCTGGTAGCGATCTGCGCCCACATCGCAGTGCCCCTCGGCTTCACCCCCGTTCCGGTCACCATGCAGACCTTCGCCGTGCTGCTTCTTGGGTTGCTCTTTAGCCCCGGGCCGGCCTTTGCCTGCCTGGCGTTTTACCTGATGGAAGGCGCCGTGGGCATGCCGGTGTTCAGCCCGCACGGCCCCGGTGGCGTGGCCCAGCTACTTGGCCCCAGCGGGGGCTACCTGCTGTCTTATCCATTTGCCGCTGCACTGACCAGCTTTCTCTATCGCCGCGGCCAGCGGCGCTTCGGGTCTGCGATCGCGGCCGCGGGACTCGCCAGCCTGCTCATCCTGGCAACCGGCGGGGCCTGGCTTGGACTGCTTAGCCAGGCAAAGTTTTCCGTGGTCTTTGCCCAATCGATCGCGCCGTTCCTGGCCGGCGATGCCGTGAAGGTACTTGCTGCGGCGGCGTGCGCCAGCATGCTTGGATCGTTTGGCGATGCTTCACGCAATCGGGCCCTATGAAGTTGCCCTGGTTTTCGCAAGACTAAAGCAGGCGGGCCGTAAGCCGGCTACGTTTGCATCTAAGTTCACTGCCGATGTTCTCCAGAAAGGATTTTGTGACCACAACTCCAATTTCGCTTCAACCAGGCGCTCCAACCAAAAGTCCCAGGACGGCGCCGGGGGCAGTCAGAGAAATTACCATCGCTCACAGCCCGGACTCCGATGACGCTTTTATGTTCTATGGCCTGGCGACAGGCAAGATTCGCGTTCCCGGGTACAAGTTCACCCATACTCTTTGCGATATCGAGACGCTGAACCACAAGGCGATGGACCAGGCCTTTTACGATGTGAGCGCCATCTCGTTTCACGCTTATCCGTACGTGCAAAAGGATTATGCGTTGATGGCTTGCGGCGGCAGCGTAGGAGAAAATTATGGTCCGATGATCGTGGCCCGGGAGCGGATCCCGGTCAACCAGATCGGCAGCGTGCGGGTTGCCGTTCCCGGAACCTTGACCACGGCTTACCTCGCGCTGAAGCTGTTCGCGCCGGAGATTGAGACAGTCACTGTTCCTTTTGACAAGATTATTCCTGAGGTCGTGGCGGGCAATTTCGCCGCCGGCCTGATTATCCACGAAGGACAGTTGACCTACGCTGCCAGCGGCTTGCACAAGGTGATCGACCTTGGCCAATGGTGGCGGAAAGAGACCAGGCTGCCTTTGCCGCTGGGCGGCAACGCCATTCGCCGCAGCCTGGGCGAAGATGTCATGCTCACGGTTACCCAGGCGCTGCGCGAGAGCATTCAGCATGCGCTCGACCACCGCGAAGCTGCTCTCGACTACTCCATGCAATTTGCCCGCGACCTCGACCCGGCGTTAGCCAACCGCTTTGTCAGCATGTACGTGAACGAGCGCACGCTGAACTACGGGGAAGATGGGAAAGAAGCCATTCGCAAGCTGCTCACCATGGGATATGAGCGCGGCCTGATCTCGACTCCGGTGCGCGTCGACTTTGTGGGTTGAGGTGGATTCACAGTCACCTCAGCGGTCGTCGTCATCGTCGCGGGGTTGAGGATGCGCTAGCTGTATCGGCAGAGGTTTGTTGCCCATGGCGTCCCGCCATAGGATGACGTTCAATACCCTGGGGTCGGCTCGATCTTCGTGCTCAAAATCCATTCGGCTGGACGCCTGCGCGCCAGGAGCCTTGGGTCCATTCGCCTGGTACAACAAGCCGTTGTCGCGGTTGCGATAGTCGGCCTCGAACGGCGGCTGGTCGCCGGCGCCGGTGAACAGCGACGCGATGGGCGGTGCAAAGGCGTCGTTGTTGTTCATCGGCGGAAGACCCAGGAGCTCCTCCATGGTCCGCAGCACGCTCACGGTCGTATAAAACGTACTGTCCACCGTCGGTTGGCCGCGGCGCGGTGAGTACTTGCTCACCACCAAGGCGACGCTGCGATGGGCGTCGACGTGATCTGCCCCGGCCTGGGCATCGTCCTCCAGAATAAAGAAAGCCGTGTCGTCCCAATAGGGGCTGTGGGCGATGGCCTCAACAGCGCGCCCTACCGCCAGGTCGTTGTCCGCCACCGAAGCCTTGGGCGTGGGCATACCTGGAGCAGTTCCTGCGGTGTGGTCGTTGGGCAGACGAAGCTGTACGAACTGCGGCATGGTATCCCTTCCCTGCTGCCGATCCTGGACCCACTGGCGAAAGTGGGTGAGAAACTCTTCCACCCGCAACTGGTCGGGGAAAGTGAGCTGGAAATCGGGAAACAGAGGATCGAAGTGACCCACAAGCTCGGGCTTGGTGGGCACATTTTCCTTGATCAGCGGGATGGCCCAGGGGTAGGGGCTGGTTCCGCCGCCATAGTTCTGGGGAATAGCGTCGCCGTGACGAATAGCGCCGTGCGATCCGCACTGCTCCGGCTCGGGTTCGGGCGTTCCCTCAGTGGGTGATGTCGAGCTCGTGGCGCCGCTGCCGGCGCAGAACGTGGTCGAAATGAACTCTCCGAAGTGGTACAGGCTCTTCCCGTTGCGCGCTAAATCGGTCCAGATATAGCTGCTGCCGGGTTCGTTGACATCGGGAATGCCTTCGCGCAGCGGGTAACCGTTCTCCACCACACCCTCGTAGTCGTAGACCCGCTCCTTGCCGCGATAGCTCTGTTGCCAGGTCTTCTCGTTGTAGTCGCTGGAGATGGCGGCATTCGACCACACATGACCGTCGCCCGAAACCTCACCGGAATCGTAGAAGTTGTCGAGCACGCCGAACTGCCGCGCCAGCTTGTGCTCATTGGGCGTAATCTCTTCGCCGTACATCGTGAGCCCGGGCAAACCGTTACCCACGCCCAGGTCACCCAGAATCTGATCGTAAGTCCTGTTTTCTTTAATGATGTAGATCACGTGGCGGATCGGGTTGGCCCCACCGCGGAAAGCGATTTTTGCTTGCGCGGCCCGCAGCATGTTGGTCTCTACGACGGTGCGTGTCAGCTGCTCTCGTTGACTGTCAATTTTGGATAGGTCGATGGCAGCGATCGACCCATGCAGCAGGGTGGCGATATAAGTGGAGCTGCCGGCGCGGGCGGCGCCCGGGACCCGCGGCTGCGGCATATTGTTGGGCCCCGTGCCCGCACCCTTGGCGGTGGTGACATAAAGCATGTTGCCCTTAACTGCCAGCGTGGTTGGATACCATTCGGTGGGCACCCAGGCGACGGCGGTAATGGGCGGACCGGCGGCATGCGTTCTACGCAGGTCAAAGACAGCGACGGCATCAGAACCGGTGTTCGCGGCAAAGAGGCGCTTGCCATCCTCAGAGACAGCGACCGCATCCGGCGTCGCGCCTAAATAGCTTTGCCCGGGCAGCCGCGTGTCATACAGAGATTCCAGCGCAAGCCCGCCCCGGGCCACACGCAACGCGGCGACCGCGTCGCGGTTCGCCAACGCAACGTAGAGCGTGGTCTCGTCCGGGCTCCAGGCAAAGGCAGCAGGATGAGAGCTGGGCGAAGTGACCTGGCCGGGCGCAAGCAGCATCACCTTCCTGGCCACTTTGCCGTTCTTAAGGTTCAGCTCAACCACGGCCGAACCGTTCCACAGCGCAACAAATGCCCGGGTGCCCGCGCGGTTGACGGTGACGGCTACAGGATAAGTGGAGGGCACGACGCTGCCCTGCGACAGGTCGAAACGCCGGAGGACATTCCCTGTGACTGCGTCCATGAGCAGAACATCGTCGGAGAGATTGTCCGCCACCAGCAACTGATCCGTCCCCGCCGGCCCCCTGCACACCGCGATTCCCGCCGGTGAAGGGATTGCCAAACCCGAGGGCAAAGCCATGCCCAGCTTGTTCTGCAGTTTGCCAGGCGCCAGTTGCTGCAAAGGAACGGGAAGCAGCTTCTCGGCCGTCACCTTGCCCTCGCTGAAGCCGTAGACGGCGACGGCATTGCCGGTCTGGTCTTTATTGTTGCCCCGCGGCGCGGTAAGGGAATCGAAGACCGCGTACAGGTGGGCGCCATCTTTGCCGAAGGCCAGGCCCGAATAGAGTGTCTGGGGCAGGGCCGAGGCGGTTCTGGGCTCGGGAAAATCCGCGACTTTGCCGGTCTTGAGATCGAGCACGGCAATCGATTGTTGATAGAGCGACTCGTAGGTACCGTATCCGGCGTTGACCACCGCCAGATAACGGCCGTCGGGGGAGATTGCCGCGGTCATCGGCAGGCTATTCAGCCTTTGCGGCTCTCCCGGCACAGGCTCGACCAGTTGCTTGCTGGTGGGCAGGTTGATGGTCTGTGCCTGAAGAGCGATCGGCGCCATGCGCAACAAGATCGCCAGAGCCAACGAAAGTCGTAGGAAATTTGCCACCATCAACACCCCTGACGCTGGTTTGCGATCCGCCTGGACATTCCTGTTACCGCGATCACCAGTATGGCCAATTGTCATTACAAAACTCTTACGAACGGGCCCTCAGGCCCCTGTTAGGTTCAAGTTAACGGGATTTCCAGTCCAGAAACCCGGGCCGCTGCTTGACTCGAAAGGGACTTTCCACCAGATCATGGCAACCGAAATTGTAGTTCCTACCTCAACCATACCGCTTGTTGCTCCGGCTGAAGTCTGTGAGACCCAGGCTGCTCCAGTACGTGGCCCGCAAAAGCACAGCGATGTGCCGGTGCTTGGCCGCGATACCCAGGCAAACCGCACCAACTGGGTGACCACCGGCTTCATGGTCGCTTTTCACGTGCTCGCCGTGGTCGCGCTGTTCATGTTCACCTGGAAGGCCTTCTTTTGTTTCATTGGGCTTTGGGTGCTGTCGATCAATATGGGTATTGGGATGGGCTATCACCGGCTGCTTACCCATCGCGGCTACCGGACGCCCAGGTGGCTGGAGTATTTTCTTGCCATTTGCGGCACCCTCTCGCTTGAAGGCGGGCCCATCTTCTGGGTCGCCACGCACCGGGTTCATCATCAGCTGACCGATCGCGAGGGGGACCCACACACCCCCAATGACGGCGGATGGTGGTCGCATGCCGGCTGGATCCTCTCCGGCGACGCCTTGCACCACGAGACCGCGCTGATGGCGCGTTACGCGCCCGACCTGGCCAAGGATCGCTTCCATGTCTGGCTGAGCAAATATCATTATGTGCCCCTGGTCACGGTCGGCCTGCTGCTGCTCGCTTTTGGCGGATGGTCCTGCGTCATGTGGGGCATCTTCCTGCGGGTGACCCTGGGCTTGCATGCCACCTGGCTGGTTAACTCCGCCACGCACATGTGGGGTTCCCGCCGCTTCTCGACGCGCGACGAATCACGCAACAACTGGTGGGTGGCGCTGCTGACCGGCGGTGAAGGCTGGCATAACAACCACCATGCGCATCCCGTCTCCGTAAGGCACGGGCTTACCTGGTGGGAATTTGATGTGAATTACTACGGCATTTGGCTGCTCGAGAAGCTCGGCCTGGCCAAAAACGTGAAAGTGGCTCAGTTCGACCCTCATGATCCACGTCCTGCGGGCGTCTAGGGCCAGGGCTTCTTTCGTGTGTGATTCGGGCTCGACTCTTGTCGAGCCCTTTGCTTTTTTCGCGAGGGGAGACCCGCCGCTATACTTTGCCTACAGCATTTTTCCTATGGTGTGGACCAAGAAAAGCCGCACAACGTTCCTCTCAAAAGAACACCGCAATAGGAAAAATGCTTTAAGGCCTGCCCGGTATGCGCATTACCAGACGCAGAAATGCGATTGTGCTCTCCATCACCCTCGGCGCTTGTCTGGTCGCGCTGGCGATCGCCCTCAACGTCACCTGGGTCATCATCAACTGGCGCAGCCTCATCCTGCTGGTGGTGGGCATCGCCTTCTTCCTGGTGCTGATCGCCGGGCTGATCCTGAATACCATTTTTCTGGTGCGCGAAGTGCGGCGCAACGAGCGCCACGACAGTTTTCTCAATGCCGTCACCCATGAACTGAAGACCCCCATCGCCTCGATCCGCCTCTACCTCGAGACCCTGCAGCGCCGCGAGCTGCCGGAGGCCCAACGGCAGGAGTTCTACGACATCATGCTCTCGGATAGCGAGCGGCTGCTGGCTACCGTAGAGCAGGTGCTCAAGGCGGGCGAAGTGGGACAGCGGGCGCGCAATCAGGTTCGCCTTCCCCTGGCATTGGACGACGTGGTTCGCGAGTCGCGTACGCACCATACTGCAGCGCTACCATCTGGAAGAGTCGACCATCCACCTCACCATAGATCCGGAGGCTCGGGAACTCGCCGTCCTGGGCAACCCGGAGGATCTGCATACCGCGGTTCTCAACATCCTCGACAACGCGGTTAAGTATTCCCCCAAGGGACCTCAAGTGGAGGTACATCTTGCGCTGGAGGGCGATGCCTGGATGATGCTGACGGTTTCCGATCACGGCCTGGGCATTGCGCCGCCGCACCTCAAGCGCATCTTCAAGCGCTTCTACCGGGTGCCGGCGCGCAATGTTTTCCGGATCAAGGGGACCGGGCTGGGTCTTTTCCTGGTCCGCTCCATTGCCCGCCAGCACGGCGGCGACGTGGTCGCGGAATCGGAGGGAGAAGGCCGCGGCGCCACCATCCGGTTGCAGCTTCCGCGTGCCCTCTCCACCGCCAGCAATGGGGCTCTGCGGTGAGCCCTCCCGTCAACATCCTGGTGGTGGAAGACGAGGCCCATCTGGCGCAGGGCCTGCTCTTCAATCTGCGGGCCGAGGGCTACAACGTGCAGCTCGCGATGGATGGCGAAACGGCGCTCGAAATGATCGCAGCCGACTCGATCGATGCGGTAATCCTGGATGTGATGCTCCCCGGACGAGATGGCTTCGCGGTCGCCGCGGAACTGCGGGCCCAACAAAATTTCGTCCCCATCCTGATGCTCACCGCCCGCAGCCGTCCGGAGGATGTGCTCAACGGATTCAGCGCGGGCGCTGACGACTATCTTTCCAAGCCTTTTGATCTTTCCATTCTGCTGGCGCGCCTCAACGGTCTGCTGCGCCGGATGGCATGGCTTCGTCCTCCGCTTCCCGCTTCTCCGGCGCAGCCGGCGCGAGCGAGCGGCTCGCCTTCCCGCTTCACGTTTGCCGGGCGCGCGATCGACTTTGCTTCGCTGCAGCTCACCACCCCGGATAAAACCGTCCGCCTGACACTTATGGAGGGCGACCTGCTCCGATACCTTGTCCAGAACCAGGGCCGGATTGTCTCACGCAAGGAGTTGCTGGAGCAGGTCTGGCGAGTGCATGAGGACACCGACACGCGCGCCATCGACAACTTTATGGTCCGCCTGCGCCGTTATATCGAAGACAATCCAGCCGAGCCTGTCTTTCTCGAGACGGTGCGGGGCGTCGGTTATCGTTTCCTTCCGGGGCTGGCTGCTCCCGATGACTCAACTCAGTAACCATGGATTGTGGCGGGGAAAATTGCCTAGATCGAGGACGCGACCTCGAAAGCTTGCGGAATCCAGATTCTCCCATGCCCTGTAAAGCCTTACGACCGTGTGCTGCGACGCAGGTAACACCTTTGCGCCATTGCCAGTCATGAACGCCAAAGGACAGACTTCACCAATAGCAGCATGCTCTCCCTCCTTTGGGTGCGCCGGAGAGGTCGATACATCTTTCCACGTCGCAAGATATCGCGCGGATGTTACGCGCGGCGGCCTTTTCAAAGCGCACCCCTTCTCTTCCCCTCCTAAGAAAATGCTCTAGACTTAAGTGTGCGCATTTTCACCCGCTATATATGGAATGAAGTGCTCTCGCACGCCATGCTCGGGGGCGCGCTTTTCACCTTCATCCTATTCATGAAGTACATCGGCCAGTTGCTCGAAATGGCCGCGCGCAACAGCGCTTCCCTGGGCACCGTAGCGAAGATTTTTCTGTTCATGCTGCCCAACGTGCTCAGCTTCACCATCCCCATGGCGGTCCTGGTGGGTGTACTGCTGGGCCTGAGCCGCCTGGCGGCCGATAGTGAGATCACCGCGATGCGGGCGGTGGGCATCGGTGTCTGGTTTTTTGTCCGGGTGGTGTCGGCAATCGCCGTGATCGGCTGGGGAATATCCCTGACCGTTTCGCTCTACGTGGCCCCCAAGGCGACCGCGGCACTCTTGAATCTGGAAAGCTCGCTCAAGAACCAACAGGCCTCGTTTGAAGTTGAGCCGCGCGTCTTCTATGAAGACTTCAAGAACTATGTGCTCTACGTACAAGACATCCGCGCCGGTACAGGAGCATCGCGATGGCAGCGTATCTTTCTCGCCGACCTGAGCGATCCGGTGGCCCCCAAGGTCACCACGGCCGAGGAGGCGGTGGTTGCCGAGGGCGGAGACAACACCCTGCTGATGCGACTACGCAATGGCACCGAGCATGAACTGGTCAGCACCGCCAGTGGCCCGGAATATCAGGTTTCCACCTTCCTCGAATCGGAGCTTCCCCTGAACATTGGCACCCAGGAGGACGCGCACATCGGGCACAATGACACCCCGATTCTCGCCATGAGCAACCGGGTGCTCTACCAGCACACCAAAGGTCGGGACGGCAGAATCTACCAGATCGAACTGCAAAAGCGGTTCGCCTATCCGGCGGCCTGCCTGGTCCTGATGCTGATCGGAATTCCCATCGGCATTTCATCGCGGCGCGGGGGCAAGAGCGCTGGCTTTGTGGTGACCATCGCACTGGTCTTTATCTACTATTTCTTCTCTTTGACCGGCAGCGCGCTGGCTCGCGAAGGCAAGGTTCCGGTCTTTGCCGGGGTGTGGGCGGCGAACATCCTCTTTGCCTTATGCGGCATGCTTCTGCTTCGGCGCATGGCGACTGGAGGCTCGAGCGGTACGCAATGGGCCGCCATCATCAGCAAATTGAAGACCACGCGTCTGCTCAAGCTGAACAAGGAGCGCAGCAAGCGAGAAGGCAGCCGGCACGAGCGTGGACGCTTTCCGCTCATTCTCGACGACTATGTGTTGCGCGAGTTTCTTACCACCTTCGCGATGGTGCTGATCAGCTTTGTTGTGCTGATGCTGGTATTTACCTTCTTTGAGCTGCTCGGCGACATCATCCGCAACCGCACACCGCTGGTTACGGTAGGCGAATATCTCATCGACCTTACGCCCAGCATGCTCTACAACATCACGCCTTTGGGCGTGCTGGTTGCGGTGCTGGTCACGTTTGGCGTGCTCACGCGCACCAATGAACTCACAGCCATGAAGGCCACCGGCATCAGCCTGTATCGGGTGATGGTGCCTGTCCTGGTAGTGTCGGCCCTGCTCGCGGTTGCCCTTTTCCTCTTCGACGAGTCCTACCTGCCAACGGCCAACCGCCGGCAGGAGGCGCTGCGCAGCGTGATCAAGGGCAGACCGGCGCAAACCTTCCTGCGGCCCGACCAGAAGTGGATCTTCGGACGGCAGGAGCCGGGCAAACCAGGCCGCATCTTCTATTACCAGTTCTTCGACCCGACCCAGGACCGCTTCGCCAATCTCTCCGTCTTCGAATTCAACCCGGAGACGTTTTCCCTTTCCCGCCGCATCTTCGCCTCCAGCGTGCATTGGGAGCCGCCATTGCAGCAGTGGGTCTTTGAACATGGGTGGGAGCGGCGGTTCGACGGCGAGAAGTTAAGCAGCTTCAGCCAGTTCAACGTTGAGAGCTATCCGGAGATCGTCGAGCGGCCCCAGTACTTCAAGAAAGAAGCCCTGCAATCGCAGGAGATGACCTTCGGCGAACTGGAGCGCTACATCCGGGATTTAGGGCAAAGCGGCTTTGACACCAAGCAACTGAGCGTGCAGTTGAATCTCAAGGTCGCCTATCCGATCGTCACCCTGGTGATGGCGGTGCTGGCAATTCCTTTTGCCTTATCCATGGGCAAGCGCGGATCTCTCACCGGCATCGCTGCTGCCATCGGGGTGGCGATCGCATACTGGGTAATCCAGAACACGTTTCAGCAACTGGGCAATGTGAACCTGTTGCCCACGCTGCTGGCGGCCTGGGCGCCAGACCTGCTCTTCGGCCTTGCCGGAACCTATCTGCTGTTACGAACGCCTACCTGAGATTGCGAATGGAAGGGTACGGGCTGAAGCCCGTACCCTTCAAGATTAGAATAGGGTCAGCATGCTTGCTACGCTCCGGCCTCTGTTCCCGTACCTGCGCCGCTATTCCCGCGACTTTATCTGGGGCGGAGCGTCCGCGATTATGGCGAACGCGATCTGGATCCTCTTCCCCCAGGTCATCCGCATCGCCATCGACGACTTGAACCATGGCGTCACCCGGCAGAAGATTTTTCTCTACGCCGGGCTGCTGGTATTGATCTCCGCCGCCAAGGGCGTCTTCCTGTTCCTGACCCGCTGGATCATCATCGGCATTTCCCGCGAGATCGAGTTCGACCTGCGCAACGACCTCTTCCGCCACCTGGAGCGGCAGCCGGCCGCATACTTTCAGCAACATCGTACCGGCGACATCATGGCCCGCATGACCAACGACCTGAATGCAGTGCGCATGCTGCTGGGCCCGGCCATTATGTACAGCGCCAATACCGTCCTGTTCTCGCTCGGCGCGTTGTATTTTCTGCTCCGCATCAGCCCCTGGCTGACCCTGGTCGCCCTGGTGCCGTTACCCCTGGCCAGCATCCTGGTGCAGGCGTTGGGGACCAGGATTCATGAACGCTTCGAACGTATTCAGGCCATGTATTCCGAGATCTCAGCCCAGGCCCAGGAGAATTTTTCCGGCGCCCGGCTGGTTCGCGCCTTTGCCCAGGAAGAAGCCCAGATTGCCGCCTTTGAAAAGTCCAATAAGGAGAACATTCGCCGAGGTCTCCGGCTGGTGCAGCTCATGGGCATGCTCTGGCCTACGCTCGAGTTCGTTCTTGGGCTAGCCCTGGCGGTCACCCTGCTGGTGGGCGGACACGAGGTGATTTCGCACCGCATCAGCATCGGTGATTTTGTCGCCTTCAACACTTATATGGTGATGCTCACCTGGCCGGTGATCGCTCTCGGCTGGGTAGTGAACCTGTGGCAGCGCGGCACTGCGTCGATTGTGCGCATCAACGAGCTTTTGTCGGACAAGCCCACCATCGACGATGCGCAGGCTGACCCGAACATGCCCGCGGATCTCATGCTGCAAGGCGAGATCGAGTTCCGCGATCTGGACTTTTCATATTCCGGCGCTGATGCCGGCCGCGCCGAGGTGCTGCACTCGCTATCCATCAGGATTCCGGCCGGCAGCAGTCTCGCGATCGTGGGCCCGACCGGCTCGGGCAAGTCGACGCTGGTCAGTTTGATACCGCGGTTGTATGACGCCGCGCCGGGAACAGTTCTTATCGATGGCCGTCCCATCCGCGACTACCCGCTTGCTTTGTTGCGCGCCAACATCGGCTTTGTTCCCCAGGAAACCTTTTTGTTCAGCCAGACGATTCGCGGAAATATCGCGTTTGGTGCTCCCCACGCCACCGATAGCGAGGTGCTTGAGGCTGCGGAGGCGGCGCACATCCGGCGCGAATTCGAAGAGTTCCCTGCCGGGCTTGCAACCATGGTCGGGGAGCGTGGCATTACCCTCTCTGGCGGGCAAAAACAGCGCACGGCGATTGCCCGGGCGGTTATCCGCAATCCCCGCATCCTGATCCTCGACGACGCGCTTTCCAGCGTCGACACCTACACCGAAGAACAGATCCTCCGCGAACTGCAACGGGTGATGCAGGGCCGCACGACTTTGTTTATCTCTCATCGCATCTCCACAGTTCGCCACGCCGACCAAATCGCCGTGCTGGTGGGCGGCCGCATCGCCGAGCTAGGCACGCACGACGAATTGATCGAGAGGAACGGCTATTACGCGGATCTGTTCCAGAAGCAGCTGCTCGAAGAGGAGTTGGCCGTCACGCGCTGAGCCAGGCTGTGCCGACGTGTTACAAGAAAGAGAGGCCCCTTCAAAATTTGAGATGGAGGCGACTCGATGAGTCTCACCCGGCGTGTCTTCCTGGAGAGGATGGCCCAGGTTGGTGGCTATTCAGCGGTCTTTCGCAGCATGCAGGTTCTCGGTCTCACGCCGGCCCCTGGTGCTTCCCCTCTTCCCCAGCTCACTGCCGGCTTCGGACGAGGCAAGAGCGTGGTCATCCTTGGCGGCGGGATCGCCGGCCTGGCGTCTGCCTACGAGTTGAGCAAGGCTGGGTTCCAGTGCACCATTCTCGAAGCCCGCAACCGGCCCGGCGGCCGCAACTGGACCGTTCGTGACGGGTGCAAGGTCGAGTTCACCGACGGAAGCACCCAGAACTGTAGCTGGTCAGAGGGTGGCTACCTCAATGCCGGACCCGCTCGTATCCCTTCGATCCATACCCACCTGCTCAACTATTGTCAGGAGCTGGGTGTGCCGCTGGAAGTCGAGGTCAATGTTTCGCGCTCGGCATTGATGCAGAGTCCGCTGTTGAACTCCGGCAAGCCAGTGGAGGAGCGGCAGGTGGTTCACGACACGCGCGGCTACCTGGCCGAGCTGTTCACTAAGTGCGTGCGCGCGGATACCCTCGACCATGAGCTTTCCAAAGAGGACACCTCGCTACTGCTGGATCTGCTGCATAACTTCGGCGACCTGGATGCGAACGGGAAATATGTCGGATCCATGCGCGCCGGCTTTGTTACGCCTCGCGGCGCCGGCCCCGGCCAGCATGTGCTGCACCAGCCACTGAAACTTCATGAGCTGCTGGCCGCCAACCTATCCAAAGGCGAGTTCTACGACGACGAAATTGATTGGCAGGCAACGATGTTTCAACCCGTGGGTGGAATGGACCGTATACCGTATGGCTTTGCCAAGGCGCTGCCCACGGACATGATCCATTACGAATGCGTGGTCGCCGAGATCACCACCAGCGACAAAAACGTCACGGTCGCCTACGTGAAAGGCGGAATAGCGCAGACCATCACCGCCGACTATTGCATCTGCACCCTGCCCCTGGCCGTGCTCGCCGCCACCAGGAATAATTTTTCTGAAGAAGCCAGGAAGGCTATCACCGGCATGCCGATGACAGCCGCCTACAAGATCGCGTGGGAATCTCCTCGATTCTGGGAGAAGGAAAACCATATCTACGGCGGTATCTCTTTCCTTAAAAACACCGTGGACCTGGTATGGTACCCAAGCGCAAGACTGTTTTCTCCGACGGGTGTGGTGGTTGCCGGATTTGGTCTGGAGAGCCTGGACGCAGACGATGGTTCGTCCAAAACCACCGTATTCGGAGAGTTGCCTTCCATGGCGGCCAAGCTCGACGCTTCCCGGGCCGCGGTCGAAGCACTTCACCCTGGCCGCTCGCGGCTCCTGGAGAAACCGATTTATGTCAGCTGGGCGAAAATTCCCTACTCGCTCGGCTGCTTCGCCGACAACCGGCTGCAAAGCAGCGCGCCTTCATATAACCAGCTGGAGAAACCTGAGGGTCGTACTTATTTTGCGGGCGACTACCTCTCCCACCTGGTTGCCTGGCAGGAAGGGGCCATCCTGTCCGCCCACCATGCCATCGAACGCATCGCGACTCAGGTCAAGAGCTAAGGAAGAGCAGGGCCTTTTGAGGATTCAGCCCCTGCTACGGCTCGTGAGAACCTGGCGGTCGAAGATTGATCGTGCCGCGTATCAACGGGTGCCCCACATCTCGCTCGTTTTTCGCGAGATGTGGGAGACCACGGACCTCGATTGGCAGCCTCTGGAGTGCCGAAAGCTAAAGATCGACAGCCGCGGTACCCCACATCTCGCGAAAAACGAGCGAGATATGGGGCACCCGAGATTGGTGGCCGGGACAGAATTCAAAGCAGCAGTTCTCACACAAGGGCAAAAGCCGAGATCTTGGTTAGGTCTCGACGGTGGACTGTGGCATGAATAACTACCAGGAGTTTCGAGACACGCCGCCCAATGGAGTGCCGGTTCGCGGGTTCCTGCACCACCCCACCCATCCGGGCGATGATTGGCTGGTGCTGACGCACGGCGCAGGATCGAATTGCGACGCTCCGCTGCTGGTGACGCTGGCGAATGCGTTCTGCGTCTCCGGGCTGAACGTCCTGCGGTGCGATCTGCCATTTCGCCAATTGCGGCCGCACGGCCCGCCCTCCCCGGGGAGTGCAGAGCGTGACCAGCAGGGTCTTCGATCGGCAATTGCCTCGGTGCGAAGAATGAATGCGGGCCGCGTGTTCCTCGGCGGCCATTCCTACGGAGGAAGGCAGGCATCGATGCTGGCTGCGGATGACCCTAGTCTGGCGGAGAGCTTGCTGCTGCTCTCCTACCCTCTGCACCCGCCTCGTACGGCCGGGTGAGCTGCGGACGGCGCACTTCCCGCGTCTGCGGATCCCGGCGTTGTTCGTTCACGGTACCCGCGACGGCTTCGGCTCCATCGATGAAATGGAAGCAGCCCTGAAGCTCATACCGGTAACCACCCAACTGCTTCCGCTCGATGCCGCAGGGCACGAACTTTTGACAAAACGGAATCGCGATGAGGCTCCGAAGACTATCGTGGATACGTTCAGGTCATTCGCGAACATCCCCTAAAGCGATGCGGCGGTTATCGCTTTTCGAAGATGAGAAAGTAGTCCTGGCCGTCGGCCTTGGTGAAATCGTATCGCGCGACCTGGCGGTACCCCGCACTCTCAACCTCTGCGCGGACGATGGCCTCATTGAGGCCGTGGTCCGACCCGCTGCCATTGCGATCGATGATGCCGAAGCGCGCGCCCGGCTTGAGCGCCGCACGCAGATTGGCAAGAACCGGCTGGGGATGAGCGATCTCGTGGTAGACCTTCAACATTAGCGCGGCGTCGAGCGAGCCGGGCGCGAGTTTGGGATCGTCGGGTGTGCCCAGTAGGGTTTCTATGTTGGCCAGATGCTCCCGTTTGGCGCGATCCGCGATGGAGGCAATGTACTTCGGGTTGATATCCTCAGCAATGACCCGGCCATTCGGGCCGACGCGGCGTGCGGCGCGGACGCTGAACCAGCCGCCGCCGGCGCCAATATCGGCCACCGTGCTGCCGGGCTTTATGTGCAGTAGGTCCATCACATGGTTAATCTGGAGGCGCTGCTCGCGGCCGGGATCTTCGAAGATACCAAGGTCGCCAGCGTAGGGGGTACTGGTGGGGTGCGAGGCCGGGGCCGGGGCCTGTGCCTGGAACTTCGGGGCGAAGACGAAGGCAAGGGCGAAGAGAGGAACGAGCAGGAAGCGACGAAGGGCCATAGACTTTGGACGGGTGAGGCGCCTGAGGGCGTGCAGCGTTCACGACGATGGCCTGCGGGCACCCTACAGAGGTTCCATCATATGCCAGCCAAAAACCAAAACTGCGCGATACACGTAACTTCTTTGACCAATCTGTAGTCTCATTACCGGCAGACCGGTAGTGGGTGGCCCAGGTCTCGCGTCTGAGGCCGGGGTTTCGAGCGGGTCAAGAAACCTGGTGAGCAAATGTTGCTGCTGTTGATAGCGTATTTCGGTGGAGTTCTCACCATTCTCAGCCCTTGCATCCTGCCTGTGTTGCCCTTCGTGTTTGCTCGATCCGATCAGCCCTTCCGCAAGAGTGGTTTGCCCCTGCTTGCCGGCATGTCGATCACCTTTGCCCTGGTGGCAAGCCTGGCGACGGTGGGAGGCGGCTGGGCAGTACGAGCCAATCAGTTCGGCCGCATCGCCGCCCTGATTCTTTTTGCGGTCTTCGGCCTTACTTTGCTGTTCTCTTCGCTGGCCGACCGCCTGTCGCGTCCGCTGGTCCAGTTGGGCAACCGGCTTTCACGAGGTTCCGATGCAGGGCCGAGTACCCTCAATTCCTTCCTGCTGGGTATCGGTACTGGCTTGCTGTGGGCGCCCTGCGCGGGGCCGATTCTGGGTTTGATTCTGACGGGAGCGGCGCTGCAAGGGGCGAGCACACACACCGTCGTCCTGCTTCTCAGCTACGCGGCGGGAGCAGCAACCTCACTGGCGATTGCCCTGCTCGCCGGCGGCCGGATTTTTGCGGCCATGAAGCGTTCTCTGGGTGTCGAGGAGTGGATTCGCCGCATTCTCGGCGTGGCCGTGCTTGCCGCGGTGGCCGCGGTTGCCTTCGGTCTCGACCGTGGTGTGCTCACTCGTCTCTCGCTGGCGAGTACGAGCGGCCTGGAGCAGCGGCTCGTCGACCGCTTCCACCCGGCTAACCAGAAGAAAATCGTGCTCAACCAGACGGTCGATGTCTCGGGAACCGAACCGGCGGTCGTTCCCGATCTTTCCGGCGCTACCGCGTGGATCAACTCACCGCCGCTTACGCTGGAATCGCTGCGCGGAAAGGTGGTTTTGGTGGATTTCTGGACATACTCCTGCATCAACTGCCTGCGCACGCTGCCCTATATCAAGGCCTGGAATGAGAAATACAAGGACAACGGCCTGGTGATCGTTGGCGTGCATACGCCCGAGTTCCCGTTCGAGAAGGACGAAACGAATGTGCGCAAGGCGGTCAAGGATCTCGGCCTCGCCTACCCCGTCCCAATGGATAACGACTACAAGATCTGGCGGAGCTTCAACAATGAGTACTGGCCCGCTGACTACTTTATCGATGCAACGGGAAAGATCCGTTTCCACCACTTTGGCGAGGGCGGATACGACGAGTCGGAAGGATGGATTCGGACTCTGCTGGAGGAAGCGAACCATGCGCCTCTCCCGGCGAACGCGACCAAGATAGCCGCCACTAGTGTGGAGGCTGCTCCGGATACCAACGACATTCGATCTCCTGAGACTTACATCGGATATGAGAGAGCGGAAAACTTCGCCTCTGCTGGAGGATTGAACCAGGATGATGCTCAGCTTTATCAGACTCCCGCCGGGCTGAAGCTCAACCAATGGGCGTTCGCCGGCAAATGGAAAGACCAGGACCAGTTTGCAACGTCGCTTACCCCGGGGGCCAGTATCTCGTTCAGGTTCCACGCTCGCGACCTTCACCTGGTGTTAGGGCCGGATAGCGACGGCGTCCCGGTCCGTTTCCGGGTTACCATCGACGGCCAGGCGCCGGGCGCGAACCATGGCGTCGATACCGATGCGGATGGATATGGAGTCGTAACCGGCAACCGGCTGTATCAATTAGTTCGCCAGCAAGGCGGTATCATGGACCGTACTTTCCGGATCGAGTTCCTGGTCCCGGGAGTACGAGCCTATTCATTCACTTTCGGTTAGTTGAACCGTCCAAGAAAAGAGGGGCTTGTATGACAAATTCAGAGAAACATCAGGAAAAGACAGGGCGCCGCGCTTTCCTTATCAACTCGGCGGCAGCCTGCGGCGCGGTCGCACTCTGGTCTCTGCAAATCCCCGGCACGGCTCTGGCGTCGACCGCTCCGGGCATGGTGACCATTGTCGAATTTGCCGCAAACGGCAAGAAGACCGGCAAAGTAGTGGTTCCAAAGGTAGTCAAATCGGATGCCGAATGGCGGAGTCAGCTATCCGCCATTTCTTATGAAGTCGCCCGCAAGGCCGGCACGGAGCGGGCCTATTCCGGTGATACCTGGAATCTGCACGATCGCGGTCTCTTTCGTTGCATCTGTTGTGACACGGCGGCCTTCAACTCGGAGACAAAGTTCGAGTCGGGCACAGGGTGGCCAAGTTTCTGGGCGCCGATCGCGCGCGAAAATATTGTTGAAACCACGGATCGAAGCCTGGGCATGGAGCGAACCGCAGTTTCCTGCAAAGTGTGTGACGCACATCTGGGACACGTTTTCGACGACGGCCCGCAGCCGACGGGTCTGCGCTACTGCATGAACTCGGCGGCCATGCACTTCGTGAAGCTCGCTTAGCGATTGGCCGGGGCCTTATTGTCGATTGATTCGAGGGGTCGCGTACGCTCATAATGACGCATGGCGACCCCTACATCCTTTGTTCCAGCCTCTGAGCTGCTCGCCGTAGAAGCGGCCAGCGCTTCTGTTCTGCCCCGCGGATGTACTTTCACCGAGACCGACTGGCGCGCGCTCGCCCCGTTCTGGTATCCGGTCGCCTTCGCCCACACGATTACTGACAAGCCCTACGCAGCCCGGCTGCTCGACGAAAGAGTTGTGGTCTATCGCCTCTCCGACGGCACGCTGGCGGCCGCCAGAGACATCTGTTTTCATCGCGGCGTCCCACTCAGCATGGGCCGCGTAGAAGGAGACGAGATCATCTGCAAGTATCACGGCCTGCGTTACGACCGTGAAGGCAGATGTACCTGCATACCTGCCCATCCCAAGGGCCTGATCTCTCCGCGGCTGCGGCTGCAGATGTTTCAGGCGCAGGAACGGTATGGCCTGGTGTGGGTGCGCCTGGTGGACAACGGCCCCCTTCCGCTCCCGGAGATGAAGGAGTGGCACGACCCGGACTACCTGCAGGTGCTACCCGATAGCGTTGCCATCGAGGCTGCGGCGGGCAGGCAGATCGAGGGTTTTCTCGATGTCAGCCATTTCGCCTTCGTCCACCCTGAGAGTTTTGGAGAGACAGACAATCCCGTGGTGCCGGATTACAAGGTGACGAAGACCGACCGAGGGTTTGTCGCCGATTATGTCAGCACGGTAAGCAATTACTCGCATGCTTACAAACATCTGAATCCCCCAGGCTTCCAATGGCACAGGCGATTTGAGGTGTTCCTCCCGTTTACCGCGAAGTTGTCGGTTACCTTCCCCGGGGGCGGCTTGTTGCACATCATGAACGCGGCCTCACCCGTATCCGCCCGCAAGACGCGCCTGTTCGTTCCCCTATGCCGGAACTTCGACAAGGATGCAGCCCTGGAAGAGACCCTCGATTTCAACTACCAGGTCTTCGCGGAAGATATCGCAATTGTCGAACAACAGTGGCCGGAAGACCTTCCACTCGATCTGCACGCGGAAGCGCACTTTCCCGCCGACCGCAGCTCGATCACCTACCGCAAGGGCCTCGCTGCGCTTGGTCTAGGGCGAAATTACACCGCATGATGACCAAGCCGGAAGAGACGCGAGCCGCGGAGTTGCTCGAGGCTCAGCGCAAGGCGGAGCAGTTGTTCCATGAGATTGAGGCGCGTGGCCTGATCCGCCCGGGGATTACCGAAAGCACGCTGAACGCCGATATCTACGCTCTGGCGGAGCAGATGTATGGGATTTCTACTTACTGGCACAAGCGCATCGTTCGTGCAGGCAGAAATACTTTGCTCCCCTACGCGGAGAATCCGCCGGACCTGACGATCGGTGCCGACGACATCTTGTTCCTCGACCTCGGGCCGGTATTTGAAAAGTGGGAAGCCGATTTCGGACGCACGTTTGTTCTTGGCTCCGATCCGCTGAAGCACAAGATGCAGCAGGATGTGGGCTGCGCGTTCGCCGAGGGCAAGCGGCACTTCGACAAAACCCCTCACATCACCAGCAGCGAGCTCTTTCGCCACGCCAACTCGCTGGCAGCAAAATTCGGATGGGAGTTTGGCGGCCCCATCGCAGGACATTTAATTGGACAGTTTCCTCACGAGAGGATCGCCGGCGATAAGGTATCGCTCTACGTTCATCCTGATAGCCACCTGCCCATGCGCTCGTTGGATGAAAAGGGGCAGCAGCGCCACTGGATTCTGGAGATTCACTTCGTCGACCGGGAGCGTGAGATTGGTGGTTTTTATGAGGAACTGCTGACGGTCTGAATACTATTGCAAGTGCCAAGGAGTCCAGAGTGTTCCAACTAGTGTTTGCCGTGATCGCGTTGGCAGCCGCATCGATTCACCTGGCATTTTCGTCACGCCGGCGCAGCAGCAGCGCGGCGATCGCAGGGACGTATTTGCTGTACCTGCTGGTGATCTACGTCGGGTTGATGGGGCTTCTCACGGCGTACGCACATGTGTTTCGTCCCTTGCAGACTTCAGCTTCCATTGGGTGGTCGACGAGCCCGTATGAATATGAGGTTGGAATGGCAGATCTGACGGTCGGTGTGTTGGGGGTTCTTTGTCTGTGGCTGCGCGACAACTTCTGGTTAGCCACGGCGATTGCCAATGCGGTGTGGCTGCTGGGTGACGCCATGGGACACGTCCGGCAGATGGTTCTCTACAACGATCATGCCGCAAATAACTCGGGGATATTTCTGGTTACCGAGATCACGATGCCATTGATCATTCTTTTGCTGGCAGTGTACGTCCACAAGAACGCGAAGGCTGCAGCCTAGAATTTCTGGACGAAGGGCACGACTTCAGAGGCTGCGGAAAAACTCATGCTTTGTATCAGGGCACGACTTTAGTCGGGCCATAAAGGATTGAAAATATGTCGGGCTTTAGCCCCTGAGGTACGTCTTTCTTGTTCAATCGCGGGTTTTTCCTGCGGCCAGCGCAGTCGTGCCCTGCGTGGATTTCCTTCAGCCTCTGCAGCCCCGGCCTCAGGAGTCGACTTCGATGCGCCAGCAGTTCTCGTCGATGATTCGCAGCAGCCGGGCGCGGCCCTCCACAATTGTCAGGAACTGCGCGGTATCGGGCGACCAGGCATCCTCGCCGAGTCGAAACAAAGAGGCGCCGATCTCAGTAAGCTGGGTGTCTCCGGCCCAGAGCCGGCCCTTGCGCACAAAAACACGGACTTCATCGCCAGTGTCGCTTCGGTAGCGGCCGGTAAGCGCAGCGTATTCCGTTGGCGTCTTGAACTCGCGCTCGCCGCGGTATTCCGAGTTGACGTACCAGTCCGGGCCATACCCTACTTCGACGACGGGCGAGGGCGGCGCCGCGTCCGTGCCTTTGCTCGCCTTTTCCCTGCCGAAGACCACACTGTAGTCTGAAAATTCACCCTGCACGGTGGATAGAAACGAATCTCCCTGGACGTGCTGCAGGACAACCGACTGGCGCTCACTGGCCAGCAGGAGCCTGTTGCCATCCGGCTTGAAAACCAGTTCCTTACCGTCACTGTTACGATATACCCCAACATAGTCATGGGGATTGTCGACTACGGTCGGATCGTTGAGCACCTCTGCCGCGGGCAAAAGATTCCCTTCGCGCTGTGCCCGCAAAAGCTGGACCGCATACTGCGTAACCGGCGTCGGCCGGTAACCCTGCATGGCATTGATCGAGGCAAAGGCAGCGACGCCACTGTCCAGATCTACGTGGATGGAGGAGGCAAAGCAGTTCATACCTCCGGTGTGCCGAAGGATCTTATGACCGTCCAGAACATCGACGGCAATGCCGTAACCGTACGACGCCGTCGGGCTGAACTCCGGAGCTTTGATGTACGGCGTCGTCATCAACTTGAAACTCTCCGCGGTGACAATGCGCCGGCTTGGCATCCGGCCTCCATTGAGGAGCGCCCGCAGATAGATCGCCATGTCTCCCGGCGGCGCCGCAATACTCCCTGCCGGGCTGTCGAAAACCTCCGGCGGGGTTAGAACCAGCCGGCCCTGGCGCGGGTAGACCTGGTCACTAAAGAACGGCTGATACCCGGTGGCGCTGCGAGCACTGGACTCTATGGTGATCACCGGCGCGGTATGCGTCATTCCCAGGGGCGTGAGAATGCGGGCCTGCAGGCATTGGGACCAGGGTCTTCCGTCCAGCTTCTCGATGATCTGGCCGAGAATCGCAAAGCCGAGATTGCAGTAGTGGAAATGATCCCCGGGCGCAAAACCCTGCACATGCCGGGCGGTTGGATCGCTTTGAAAGATGGCGGAGGCATCGGGCAACCCGGAGGTGTGGGTCAGTAGATGATGCGCGGTGATCGGCCCGTAGGTCATGGTCACGGGAAGCCAGGGCAGATACTCGATCACCGGCCGGTGAAGGTCCACTTTGCCCTCATCCAGCAACTGCAGCATGATCAGCGCGTTGAATGATTTGGTAATGGAGCCGATTTGAAAGAGCTGGTCTGGAGTCACCGGAGCTTTGAGATCGACGTGGGAAAAGCCATAGGCCGCTGTGCGGATGGTTGCCGTCTCCGTGGTGAGCGCCTGGGTCATCCCGGGGGCATTCATGGCCTGCATGTAGGCCGCCGTAAACGCATCCAGCTTGGATTCGACCGAATCATTGGCGGCCGGCATGGGCATCGCGCCCCATAGCCTGGCGGAGGCTAACGTACCCGCACCAAGAGAGAGAAAAGTGCGTCGATTGAATAAAGGACTCATGAATGCGCGGTAAGTCTAGCACGGCGCTTTGACGACATGATTCTCGGTCCTTTATAAATCTCGGGGCATCGAATCCTAAGGAGGGTCATGGCGTACATTCTCGCGCTCGACCAGGGAACTACCAGCTCACGTTCGATTCTCTTTGGCAAAGACGGCAATATCGTCGCCGAGGGGCATCGCGAGTTCAAGCAAATCTACCCCCAGGGCGGCTGGGTGGAGCATGATCCCTTCGACATCCTCAGCTCGCAAATGAGCTCGGTGGTCGAGGTCCTTGGCAAAGCGGGCATTCGTCCTCGCGACCTGGCGGCGGTAGGAATCACCAACCAGCGCGAGACGACGATCGTATGGGAGCGCGATACCGGTAAGCCGGTCTATAACGCGATCGTCTGGCAAGATCGCCGGACCGCCGAACGATGCCAACAGATGAAGAACGACGGCCAGGAGGAGACGGTCCGGCAAAAGACAGGGCTGTTGATCGACCCCTACTTCTCCAGCTCAAAGATCGCATGGATCCTGGAGAATGTGGAGGGCGCCAGGCAAAAAGCGGAGGCCGGCAAACTGGCCTTCGGCACCGTCGACAGCTGGCTGATATGGAACCTGACCAGCGGGAAAAAACATATCACCGACCGGACCAATGCTTCGCGGACCATGCTCTACAACATCGTCGAAGGCAAATGGGATGCGGATCTGCTGAAGCTATTCGGAATCCCCGAGAGCATGATGCCCGAGGTCGTCTGGTCGAGCGAGAAGATCGGCCAGGTGTCCACTACCCTCGGCCTCGAAGCAACTGAGATCGCGGGCATCGCCGGCGATCAGCAATCCGCGCTCTTTGGGCAGCTGTGCATCCGGCCCGGAGACGCAAAGAACACCTACGGCACAGGGTGCTTTCTACTGCAGAATATCGGCGCGCAGTTCGTTCTCTCGGAAAAGAGGCTGATCACCACGCTGATCTGCAGCCTGGATAAGAAGCTTGAGTATGCTCTGGAAGGCAGCATCTTCATTGGCGGAGCGGTGGTGCAATGGCTACGGGATAGCTTGCAGTTGATTCGCCATTCCTCGGAGGTGAATGCGCTGGCAGCGACCGTCGAAGACTCCGGTGGAGTGGTGCTGGTACCTGCGTTTGTCGGCCTGGGCGCGCCGTACTGGGACCCGTACGCTACCGGCCTTTTGATTGGGCTGCGCCGCGGCACCAAGCCGGGACACATCGCCCGCGCGGCCGAGGAGAGCATCGCTTTCCAGGTAGCCGATGTGATCGAGGCCATGAACGCTGACACCAAATGCCCCTTTAAAGAATTGCGCGTGGACGGCGGCGCGGCCGTGGATGACCTGCTCATGCAATTCCAGGCCGACCTGCTGGGTGTACCCGTGATTCGCCCCGCGGTAAGTGAGACCACGGCCCTGGGAGCGGCGTATCTGGCCGGGCTGGCGGTGGGCTTCTGGAACAGCGCGGAAGAAATTCGCCAACTGCGCGCGGCCGATACCCGATTCGAGCCGAAGGCCGGGCAAGAAAAGATAGCCGCCGGGCGGGCGCGCTGGAAGCGGGCGGTCGAGCGCTCCAGACACTGGCATGAAGGAGATGAGTAGATGAATCGCCAGGCGATGCTGGCCAAAGTGAACGCTCGTTCCACTCCATGGGACATTGTCGTCATCGGAGGCGGGGCCACGGGAGTTGGGGTCGCCGTCGATGCGGCGAGCCGCGGCTTTGCCGTGCTGCTGCTGGAGAAGATGGATTTTGGCTCGGCTACTTCCAGCCGCAGCACCAAGCTGGTTCACGGCGGGGTCCGCTACCTCGAGCAGGGCAACATATCGCTGGTGATGGAAGCCCTGAAGGAACGCGGGCTGCTACGCCAGAACGCTCCCCACCTGGTCCATGACCTGGGCTTTGTCGTGCCCAACTACTCCTGGTGGGAGGCGCCCTTTTACGGGATCGGGATGAAGGTCTATGACCTGCTTGCCGGCAAGTACGGCTTTGGCAAGTCTCGCCTGCTCTCGCTCGAAGAGACGCTGGAGCGGCTGCCCACCATCCAGACCAATGGCCTCCGCGGCGGTGTTATCTACTACGATGGTCAGTTTGACGACACGCGCCTGCTGATCCACCTGGCGGCGACCGCGGCGGATGAGGGCGCCGTACTGCTCAACTATGCTCCTGTGGTCGAGATCACCCGGGGCGCGGATGGCTTTGCCGATGGAGTGGTTGCGGTCGACAGCGAATCGGGCACGCGCATGAAGATCGCGGCCCACGTGGTGGTGAATGCGGCGGGCATCTTTGCCGACGACGTGCGGCGGCTGGCGGAGCCTGAGGTGCAAGACATGATCGCGCCCAGCCAGGGGATCCACCTGGTCTTTGCGCGTGAGTTTCTGCGCGGTGATACCGCCATCATGGTGCCCCACACCAGCGACGGCCGGGTGTTGTTCGCCATCCCGTGGCATGAGCACACGGTGGTGGGGACGACCGATACTCCAATTCAGGAATCGTCTTACAATCCGCTGCCTTTCGAAGAAGAGATAGAGTTCGTTTTGGAGACCGCGGCCCAGTATCTCAGCCGCCCTCCGAAGCGGAGTGACGTGCTGAGCGTGTACGTCGGCATTCGTCCGCTGGTGAAAGCCAACGGCGATTCGAGCAAGACCTCGTCGCTCTCCCGCGACCACACCATCCGCGTTGACAACTCCGGGCTGCTGACCATCGTGGGAGGCAAATGGACGACCTACCGGCACATGGCAGAAGACTGCGTGAACCACGCGGTTACGCTGGGCGAACTTCCCGATGTGCCCAGCAAAACGCACGACCTGAGGATCCACGGTTACAAGCAGGGTGACGACTCGCTGAGCGCCCTGGGGGTTTACGGTTCTGATGGCGAGGCTATCCTGGCGCTGGCTGCCGCAGATAAGCGCCTTGGACAGCAGCTTCATCCCGCATTGCCCTATATTGCCGCCGAGGTGGTGTGGGGAGTGCGGGAGGAGATGGCGCGCACCTGGACGATGTGCTGTCTCGGCGCACGCGGGCTTTGTTCCTGAATGCCCGGGCAGCGATGGAGATGGCGCCTGCCGTGGCCAGGCTGATGGCCCAGGAACTTGGCGCCGGAGAAGATTGGATCGAGCAGCAGTTACAACAATTCAACGACGAGGCGGCAAAATATCTGGTGCCCGAAACAGCGAGCTTAGGAGCCCGTCCGGTCGGGTGACCGTAGACGGGCACAACTACCGAAGCGCAGCCGGTAAGCAAGCGGCGTTGTTCCCACGAGATTGCGAAAGGCCAGCCCCAGATGGCTCTGATCGCAAAAGCCGACGGCGTGGCTAATCTCCGAGACAGAAATGTCGGTGTTGATCAACAGGGCCTGCGCTTTGGCAACCCTGAAGTGAATAAGATAAGCAACAAAAGACTGACCAGTGATGCGCTTGAAGAAGAACATGAAGTAGGAATTACTCATGCCACACAGCCTTGCAGCGTCACGTAGCCGAAGTTTTTCCTGATAGTGCTGCTCCAGATAATCAAACAGGGGCTGCAAGCGCTTCAGATCACGCCGCATGAGATCGAGCCTCTCGCGCTCGCCTGTGTGCCCGGCGTAGTGGTTTACCAGAAGAATCAGGATCATCTTCAGGTAAGTCTTCACGGATAGCCGAGCGCGGCTGGAATCGGCCGGCAACTCCGAGTAGATCTGCAACATGAGGTTGTGTACTTGGTCAGGAATACCGGTCTCACGGCTGACAATATGAGGGAAATCCGCGCCTTGCAACAAGAGTGGCAAAAGGTACTCGATCTCTTCGCCAACATTATCGCTCGAGCGAATCAGCTCCGGCATAAAGAAGAGAACAACCACACGGGCGTCCCTGCGAGCGGAAACCTGGTGAAAAAGATCGTTGCCCATGACAAGAAGATCGCCCGCCTTGACAGTCAAGCATTTCTCATCGACATCCACACCCACCTTGATGACACCCTCGAAGACATACATGAACTCAAAGTATTCGTGGCGGTTCATGCGGATGTCCTGGTGATCGCCCTGCGAGAAGAAGCGGACGTCAACCGGGAAAGAGGGGTTGAAGGGCCATTGATGAATGCCTGCAGAGTTTATCTGGGGAGTAACTACCGCAGCGGCTCCCTCCCAGCGCACCTCCGCCTGCCGAAAAGGCCTGCCTGTTGAAGCGGGAAAACTCGGTGAGCGAACAATGCCGGCAACCTTTGGATGGCCCAAAGCATTATCCTCCCCTTGGAAAGTGATTGATCGAGCTGATGAGTGGGTCGATTATCTGACAAATCCCGACCTCAGTCAATCCAATCGAGAGCCCGCGATTCAATGGGATCAAGAAGTCCCAGAGCGACTTTCATTGCTTCGGTAGACCCGCGGTTTCCGGGAGCGCCCACGCGAACAGCACGCTTCCACCGCTCGTCAGCAGGTATTGCCGGCCGTCAAGTTCGTAGGTAATCGGAGAACTTGCCAATATGCGCTCCGGAGCCGGCATGCCAAAGCGTCTTTCCGGTTGCTTGTATCCAGCGCAAGAAAGTTTCCGTGGCGTCCCCGGTAAAGGTAATTCCGGAATCCGTGGTCAAGACGCCTGCGCCCGGACTTCCCGGCCCAAGTTCATGCGTCCAGCGAATTTTGCCGGTCTGGTAGTCGATTGCTTCCAGCACGCCTTTGCCCCAGAGCCCGTAGTCGGCACCCGCCCACCCGTAGGAGCCATCCGCCGGCTTGTTGAAATAAATGCTGTAGCTGGGGTGGGCAGTGACGATAAACAGGCCAGTCTTGGGATCAAAGCTGGGCGAACGATAGTTGGTCAGGCCGGCCTCGTCCGGGCGCAATCAAGCGGCCGTCGGGCGACGGTTCCTTGGCCGGGTTGGGAATCGGACGGCCTTGCTTGTCCATGCCCAGTGCCCAGTTCACGGGTCCGAAGGGAACGGTCAGCAGACTCTTGCCATTGGTGCGATCCAGAACGAAAAAATAGCCGTTACGGAGGCTTGCATCAGCATCTTCCGCGGTTGTCCCTGGAAGGTTCCATCGACCAGCACGGGATCTCGACTGCATCCCAGTCGTGAGTATCGTGCGGCGAGGGCTGAAAGGCCCACACCAACTTGCCGCGTATCGGGATTCAGGGCCACGATGCTGCAAGTGTAAAGATCGTCGCCGGGCCGCGACGTAGCCATCCAGAACCGGCGTAGGGTTCCCGGTTCCCCAGTAGATCAGGTTGAGGTCGGGATCATAGGTGCCGGCCATCCAGGTTGTGCCTCCCGTGGTCATGCCGGGACCCGGCGGAGGGGTGACATTCCATTGCCATTGCGTCTGTGCCTGTCTCCGGATCGATCGACCGCAGGAACATCGGCAAGTTATCGATATCGCCGCCGACGCCAACGATGACGTGGTTGCCCACGATGAAGGGCGCCTCGGTTGCCCAGTATCCCTTCTCCACGTCGGCAAGCTGGACGATCCAGCGCACCGTGCCGTCCTTGGCATTGAGCGAGACCAGGTGCGCATCGGGGGAGACGAAGAATAGCCAGTCTTTGTAAATGGCAACGCCGCGCTGGCCGATATGGTCGCCCTTGATTCGGCGGATAGGTATAGTGCCACAGCTGATGGCCGGAGCGCGCGTCGACCGCCCAGACATTATCCGGCACGGTAAAGTACAACACTCCATCGACCAGCAGCGGAGAGGATTTGATCTCTGCGGGCTGGTTGGTCTGAAAGGCCCAGGCAAGGCCCAGATTCGCCACATTCTGCGGGGTAATTTGCGTCAGGTGGCTGTGGCGTCTGCCCGGAGTAGTCGCCGTGGTAGCCCGGCCAGCTATCGGCGGGCGGATGCAGCAGCATCTGTGGCATCCACATTCTGTGCCCTGAGCGTAGCGGGCCGAGGACAACATCATGCGCTCACGGCAGCGAGCGACTCAGTTCTTCATCAACTTCATATCGGTTCGGCACCTTCCAGGCAGCCATTCACATTCCTGAAGCGCAGCGATTTCAGCAGGTCTGGATATAAGCCATCAGGTTATGGATATCGGCATCGGTATACTTGCTGAACAGCGCAACATGGGCTTCTACCGGAGCGTCGACTGCGTACTTCACATCACTCACGCGCCAGGAACGATACGTCCCTGTCAGCATCCCGCAATCCCACCGTGAATTCATCCTGATAGGCCAGGGTTCCGGTGACTTTTTCGCCCGAAGCAGCGTCACCGTCACCTTGCTCTTCACGCCTTCGGGGTAGAGCATCCGCTCTTCCAGCTGCAAACCCTCGTAGTCGGGAGGCGATGCCGGCCAGGTCCCCGGTCGGGCGAGTGGCAGTTGCGCAACCGCCCGCACCATTGAAATAGGCCTTGCCGGCTTCGACATTGCCGGTCTGAAGATCGGAATACGTCCACTCCCTTGCGGCTTGCCGCTTTGCGCCATGGCCTTGTCCCGCTGGCACATGGATAAAGGCGGCGAGGCTCGGCGATCTGTTCACTGGAGAAGTTGAAGGCAGGCATGCCCTTTTCCGGCCGCCCGTGCAGCACCACATCGCCAATTTTGTCTCCGCCTACATCGGCGGCCACCAGCTTGGAGCGGGTAAGGTCGGGGCCCGTTTCTCCGCCACCTGCATCGCGGCCGTGGCAGAAGGCGCAGTTCTGCTGAAAAAGGGAACCGCCGGCGTCGGCCAACGCGGGGTCTAGTGGTTTCGATACTGGCGTGTGGCGGGTCCGGCATTTTGTGTCGCGGGCGCCGGCCGGCGCCTGGCCGGAAGCTGCGTAAATGTGTAATTGCCTTCCCTGGTAAGCGGCACAATCCCGCCGATCGCCGCCAGGAACAGCCAAATCCCGAAATTTCTTCATCTGTGTCACCACACCCTCCATCAATCCTCTGGATGGCATTGCCGCGCGGACGCGGCGGGCCGCGCATGCGAGGTCGTGCTTCCCTCGGTCATCCCCAGCGACCACTTGATCGCCTCGAAGTACATCTTCCGGATGTCCGGATCGTCCCACGCCTCTTCCGTGTGGCCGAGCGTCGAGTAGAACACCCTGCCTTTACCGTACATCTTGCTCCAGGCCACGGGAAAATCATGATCCTGGCGATGGATCCGCGGGTTGTTCGCGTAATTCAGCTTGTTGGGGTCCAGGCTGAGCAGCACGTTCACATTGCTCCGCGCCCAGGTCTTGGGCTGATAAATTTCGTCATACTTTGTGAATGCTTTGGGAAAATGGCGCACCGCGGGGAAGTCCGGGTCTTCATTGATGATCGGCGCGTTGAACGTCGACCAGGGATGCTGATCGAACCAGCCGCCAATCATCTCGCCATATTCCGGCCAGGTGTAATTCGTGTCCAGCGCGGCATGAATGCCAACAAAGCCCTTCCCGTCTTCCTTAATAAATGACAGGAGATCCTGCTTCTGGCTGGCGTCCATGTCGAGTTCGCCGGTCGTGCTGGCGAAGATGACGACGTCGAAGTAATTCAGGTTTTTCGCGTTTCTCTCCAGCTCTTTCTTGGTCAGCAGCTCGGTATCGGTCCGCAACATGGTGTCCCACAGGCCGCTTTCTTTGCCCATGGTGTAGATGGTTGCCATGGCGGCCGAAACCGAGTCGTGTTCGAAACCCTTGGTCTGGCCTATCACCAGCACATGCTTGAGATGAATCTCCTTGGCATGCGGCGGAGGCGCCACCAGGTCGCTTTGTTGGGCTGCGCTGCCGCTGGTCTGAACCAGGAATTGGGGACTTAGAACTGCGAAGGAAAGGAAGAGAAACATCCGAAGAAAGCGCACATCGTCTCCTGGCAAAGCGTTCCTCTAGAATGCCAGCAGGCCACCGTCTGCCATATACAGGCCGCCCGTGCAATACAGGGAGTCCTCAGAGGCCAGGAAGACGGCGAGGCCCGCTATATCTTCGGCAACCCCGAGGCGGCCCAGCGGAATCCGGTGCGATCTGCTTTGCGCCAACCGCCTCATCATGTAGAAAGTCCTGGTTCATCGGCGTATCCATCACGCCGGGGATGATGCAATTGACGCGGATATTACTCGAAGCATAGTCGACGGCCATCACTCTGGTTAGCCCCAGAATTCCACCCTTGCTTGCGCTGTAGGCGGTGAGACCTGCGCCGGTTCCGTTGAGTGCGGTGGGCGAACCAACGTGTACGATGGCGCCGCCTTTCGCGAGCATCATAGGGATGAGGTACTTGGTACAGAGCCAGAACCCACGGAGATTCACCCGCATGGTGCGGTCCCAAATATCGAGCGATAGCTCATGCGCCTTCGCGTCCTGTCCATGGAAAAGAATGCCCGCATTGTTGTACAGGATGTCGATGGACCCGTAGCGCTTGCGGACTTCCTCCGCGAGCGCGATTACTTCAACTTCCTCGGCGACATCGGTCTTGATGAAGGTGACCTCCGCATCGCTGTTGCGGATGCTTTCGACCGTTTCCCGGCCTCGTTTCTCGTCCACTTCGGCGATTACGACCCTGGCGCCTTCCGCGGCGAACCGCTGGGCGACTGCACGGCCCAGACCGGCTCCGCCGCCCGTAACGACCGCCACTTTGTGCTTCAAACGCAGGCTCATTGAGTGCGTTCCTTTCGCGTAATCGAATTCGAGGCTATCCCTGCCGCTTGATGCGCAAGGCAATGTCAATGTGATAGTCCGGAGCGGTGAGAGTACGATTTCCGCCGGGGTGCTGAAATATCTGGCTTGCGATGTTTACCCCGCGGACGGGGTCAACCCACTCTGCTTGGTAGCTACCCGCGGGCAAGGAGAGTTCAAGATCTTCCCGATAGTTTCCCGGCTCCACGACATACGATCCCGTACTGTGACGATTTCTGATGATGCGATCGCTACTGTGGTGGATGTACAAGGCGTACTGTTTTCCTGGTTCGCTGAGACCGCGATAGATGACATTAGACTCGGCAAGGCCGCCGACGACGAAGCTCTTATCCGGCCGCATCTTGACGAACTCAAAACTTTCGATAAACTTCTTCAAATTTCCCATCGAACCCAGGATCTGATCGTTTTCCGGGGACCTTCCAGCGGGATTGGCAGGCGTATAGAGACCGTTCAAGTTGTTGAAACCGCCGCCGCCGCCGACCATGAACTCCCAGGACTCCACGCGTATCGCGGAGATCTTGTCGCCTTCATACCAGATCGGGTACCAATCAGTTTCATTCAACTCGATGGGTTTATTCAGGCTGTACTTGTCGTCCAGTGCCCGCAGTCCACCCATTTCACCTCCAGTCTCATCCGGCACTCTCCCCCGTAAATACTGCGCCGTGATGATCGAGACCCGGGGATCCGCTGAGAAGTCCATTGGGCCACCGAAGGGTCCTTCGACTTCCTGCGCGATGAGATGCTTCCTGGGAAGGTCGCGCTCCGTATCGTGCGCAACGCCGATCAGGTAGCTAACCCATGGGCCTGCGCGGTTCACACCACTGCCGACGGTCGCCGGCTCGTCGCAGATTTCGAGAATGACGTTGTCGAACGAGTTCACCTCCCGTGTGAGTTTGCGCACATAGTCTGCCTGGCGGTCGATCAAAGGACCGCAATTCAAAGACTGCACATCTTTCCAGTCGCAGGTGCCGATACCTTGAACATTGTTCTCGTAATAGAGTGGTGAAACGGGCCACGAATCAGAGTAGTGGGAGTTGAAGAAGCAGATTTCCACTACGATCCCTCGTTCTGCCGCCTTGGCAATGAAGTCCTTCAACCGGGCGAAGTATGCAGGATCCCACTTGTCCAAATCGAACTTGTTACCCCCATTCATGTAACCGGGCTGATCGCTGCGCGCCCAGGGCACGATCAGGTCTCGTGGCTTCGGCCCCAGAGGATTCCCATTAATATACTTACCGGTGCTTTCAAACATCGCTCCTGGGTAAATTCGCGTGTAGTTAAGGCCGTGCGCACTTAGCGCATCGAGATACGGAACATAGTCGAATGCCAGATTGATCACGGCGCCGTAGTGTTCAGCGGAGGTGATCAGGATGGTCGGCTTTCCCTGGAATAAGTAGTAATGAGGATTATCGGGATTGACTTGAATAGGCTGACTCATAAGCGCCCCACAGGTAAAGATGTAACCCAGAATGAACAGTGTGCTTCTCTTCATGGCGCTCGCATCCCGGATTGTCACTTGAACAATCACAGCCTCGCCCTGATTTGATCGTTAGCCATGAGCGTAGGCGCAACGATTGCGTGTGGCTATGGCAAAGTTACTAAAATCTCTCACGAAACTACTATCGTGATCACTCAGTGTTCCGCAGCGACGGCCACATCCGCAGTTTGCGTCTTGCGCTGTTGATCGACCTCCCGCTGAATGAAGGCAACGATCTTCTCCGAGATGTCGAGCATCTGCTCGAATTCACTCTTGCGGCGTGGTCAGCGGGGGCTTGAATTTGAGCACGTTGCTTCCCGGGCCACCGAACTGCGTGAGTAAACCATTGTCCAGGGCGAACCTCCAGGCTTTGTCGCAGGCTGCCGTGGCAGGGGTCTTGGTTTCGCGGCTTTCGACGAAGTCGACTCCCATAAACAGGCCGGGACCGCGAACATTGCCAATGACTTCGTAGCGTTCCGCCAATTGCGTGAAACGCTCCGTCGCCTGCGCCCCCAGATCGCGGGCACGGTCGGCGAGTTTCTCTTTCTCCAGAATTCCCAGAACAGCGAGCCCCGCCGCCGCCGCCAGCGGCTGATTCATGAAGGTGAGGATATGCCAGGGTTCCGACTCCAATTCCTTCGGGACCAGATCTTTTCGGGTGATGAAGGCGCCGATGGGAACTCCGCCCCCAAAGCTTTTCCGATGACCAGGATGTCCGGAGCGTACGTCGTACACGTCGCAGGCCCAGGTCTTTCCGCATCGGCCCAGCCCTGTCTGTACTTCATCGACAATCAACAGGATTCCTGCTTCGCGGCAGACCCGCTGCACTGCGGCGTAGTATTCCGCGGGATAGACACTGTGGCCATTGGGACCCTGCACCAGCTCGAGGATGAGGGCGGCAACATGGCCCGAACTTCCGGCCGCCAGATCCGCTTCCAATGCGTGCACCGCGCCCTGCCAACTGTCCGGCTGATTACCGAGCAGCGGCCTGTAGGCATCGCCTGAAGGAACCTGGCGGAAATTAGGCCAGCGAAGCGAGCCGGGGAGAGATCGCCTAAGGTTAGGCGAACCACAGAGACCCATGGTGGCAAGGGATTGTCCATGATAGGCGCCGGTAAGAGAAATTACTTCGGTGCGGCCGGTAATACGCATGGCGAATTTGAGTGCCGCCTCATTGGCCTCTCCGCCGCCGGCACAGAGAAAGGTTTTGGTCAGGCCTTGGGGAGCGATGGAAGCCAACTTTTGGCAGAACTCAATCACCGGCACGCTGCTATGCAGTACGTTGACCGTCGGAAGTTTCGCCATCTGCCGGGCAACCGCTTCCGCGACGATCGGATTCGCATGACCTACCAGGGCCGGACCGGCCGAACCTGACATGGTGTCCAGATAAGACTTTTCCGCTGATATCCCACATGCGCGAACCTAGCGCCCGTTCGAAGATGAGAGAACCTTCGCGCCTGAGAGCGTTGAGTACGTATTCCTTTGACAGCGCTTCGTAGTCCATCAGCTTCTTTCTAACTTCATTTGGTGTACGCTCCACCCGCCCTGGATGCCGATCAATATCCAGTGAGGGCCTCGCACGTCTCTGCATGGGCCTTAGAACTCGACGCGAAAGGTAGCTTGTCCTTGCCGGTTGCTGATTTGTGAGCTCAGGTTAGTGATCTGACCAAATGTCGTATCGAGAGAATCGTTATCGGGGCCTCTGAATTGGGTTCGATTAAAAGCGTTGAAGTAGTCAACACGCAGAACGGCTCGCACCCGCTCGGTAATATTGAAAGTACTTGATGGCGTCGAAATTCTCTATTCTCAGAGGCGGCGTTCGCAAGGCTGCGTAGGAGTGCTTCGAATCGCCAACCGCCCAGGGTCCGGTGTTGGCAAAGGCATTGGTCGGTGAATTGTATCGGCTGCGTCGACGTCTTGCCGGTGAAGTAGGCTTTCGACAGACCGTAGTTATACGTCTTGAGTTTACGCCGGGAACAATGTCCGGCCGATCGAAGGAATTTACCAGCAGCGGATTGTAGTCGTTGTATGTTCCAAAAGGATTGCCGCCCGAATAAGTCAGGATTCCACTGAACTGCCAACCACCCAGTATCTGTGCCAATGGGCCTCTTCGAATTAAGATACTTCTTGCCCAAACCGACCGGTAGCTCATAGGTGGCAACGAAGTTTGAAGCGTACTTCTGGTTGAGATTCGAAGGTGAATATTCCGGCCTCGGGTTATACGCATTCAAGCCGTTAGGTGAGAAAGTGCGTGGATCCGGTGACTGCATTTGCCGTGAGCGTTGACAGGGTAAGGCTGGCGAGATAGCTCAGCCCATTGGAAAATCGCTTCTCCCCTTGCGCCTGGAGCGCGTTATAGAATGCGGTTCCATCCAACTCAAACAGAGGAAAGTAAGCGCCGAATTGAGGGAATGGAGTCAGGGCCTGCTCCACCGTTGCCGAAGCCTCCATATAGATCCACATAACCCTGGAAAGGGAACCTTGATTCCGGCGGCAACAGCATCCGGAGAGGTTACAAGTTCCCCCAGAATGCTGCCGTACTGCAGGACCGACGGGTTGGGCTGGTTGGACAGTTCCAGGGTGGTGATAAGATGAACCGCGCGGTTGCCGACATAGGCCGCCGTCAGGAACATGTTCCAGGGAAGCTGTCTCTGGACATTGATATTCCAGGCCTGATCGTAGGGCGCTCTCCCATCTTTTTTGGGATCGAAGGCGTAGATGGTCACTCCATTCGCGATGGTCGGGCCAAATGGAACTTGCTGCGGCAAGGGCATTGGGTTCCCATCCCAATTTCCGTAGCCGGGAACATTGCGTGCCGGTGGAACCGCGGAGAAATTGGCCGTTCTGCAGGGAGGACACAGAATTAGCCACTGTGCTGGTTCCATACTCATAGGCGCCCATGTCCAGGTAGGTGAGGTAGAAGCCTGATTGAATGACTGTCTTGGGCGTCAATAAGTAGGAGAAACCAACCCTGGGCTGGAAGTTTTTCCAATGAATGGCGGCGCGGGTAATGCCGGCACAGCCGGTGCAGTTGCCGAATTTGGTGGCGGCGCCGGGCAGGTTGCCGGCCCCGGGGTTGGGCTCCGTGGGATTCACATAGATGACGTTGTTATGGTTTTCGGTAAAGGGGACCATGATGTCCCAGCGGAGGCCAACGTTAAGGGTGAGGCGATTGCTGTACTTGATATCGTCCTGGATATAGGTAGCAAACTCCTTATTTCGCAGGTACGCCTCAGCGGATAAAGCGCGCAGGCTGGCATCCGCATAGCCCAGAAGGAAGCTTGCGAAGGAGCTTCCGTAGCTGCCAAAATTTGGATCGTTGGAATCTGGAGTGGAGGTCGTCCGCTGACTGAAATTGAAGGTTCCACCGCAATACGGACAGGTGATGATGTCTTGCCAGGTGTGCCGGAACTGTCCGCCGATATTGAAGGTATTGCGTCCCTTGCTCCACAGCCAGTTGTTGACCAATACAACGCCTAGCTTGCGGCTGTCATTTTTGGTAAATCCGCCGTTGCAGCATCTTGTATTCGCCGGGGACCTCCCCACGAGGTCGGCGCATTTTGGCCATCGAATGCGACCTCCGGGAATGTGGTGCCGCCAACCACACCGGCAAACTTAACATTCATATTGGCATTGTTCTGGTCGGTGAGGTATCCGATCCAATCCGCGCCTGCCGTCACCACCAGGTTAGGCGATATGGTTTTTACATAATTCAATAGAAACCCGGTACCAAGGTTGGTGTTATTGACCCCACTTTGCAACTCGTTGGTGAGGGGTACGATGGGAGCCACGCTGATGGTGGGCGAAACCACCCGGTCCCGCCATTGGCTGAAGTGAATACTTTGCGACGAGCTCAGATTGTGGTCGAGGGTATAGGCCCATAGGAACTGGCTGATCGCCAGCGAGGGGACGGCGGGAGACTTGTTACTTTGCAGGCCAGAGACCAGACCGGCACGATCGGGATTAGGGATGGCGGGCAAAACCGAAACCGCGAGCGGACTGAAGCGTGATTGGGGAATGATATTGCCGGGAAACGGCTGGCCGGTTTGGGGATCATAGATGGGGATCTGCGTCCCGGTGGTATCGACAAAACCACTAAAATCGCCGCTCTTCATAGCAGGCGTCGGCACGGTTCCGATCGCAGTCTGGGCTTGATTCTGCGAGAACCAGTCCGAACTGTAATGGAAAAAGGTGCGATTCTTTCCGTTGTAGAGCTTGGGAATAATCACCGGCCCGCCCAGCGTAAAGCCATAGTTGTTCTGCTGGTTGATGGGGGGCGCCGGGTTTCCGTTGGCAGAGAAACGGACAGGGAAAAATCCGTCGGAATCGAATAATTGATTGCGCAAAATTTCGAAGACATCTCCATGAAACTGGTTGGTGCCGGACGCCATATTGAAGGTGACGGCGCCCTGCCCGATGCCGTACCGCGCATCAAAGGTCGAACTGTTGACGCGAAACTCGTCGACCGATTCATAGGGCGGATTGATATAGGTTTGGTTCCCGGCGTAATCCACAAAAGCGACCGGAACGCCATTGAATTGAACTTCATTTTAGTAAGTGACGCCGCCATTGATGTTATGGGCGTTGGCATTCCCTGCACGCCGGGCGCAAGATACATGAACGAGTCGATCTGCCGCGCCAGACCATTGATTTCGATGGGAGCCGTCCGGACTAACTCAGGTTCCAGAGTTGTGCCGATCACCGGCGATGTGGTGTTCAGCGAGATGTCAGCTTCTTTTACCTGCACGGTCTCGGTTGTCGCTCCGGGCTGCAAATGAAGCTGACGGTCGACATCTTGGCAACCTCGACGGTCAGGACCGTGTCCACGGTCTTAAATTCGGGCGCTTCCACGATCACGGTGTGGTCGCCCCGGCTGCAGTCCAACCACCGTAAAGGCGCCCGCGGAGGAGGTTGTGGCCCGGGATACGGCGCCTGTAGCAACATTGGTGACGGTTATATGCGCGCCGGCAATGACGGCCCCGCTCGAATCCATGACCGTGCCATTGATACCGTTTTCGACCTGGGCATGCAGTCGAGCGCCGGAAAATAAAACCGCCGAAAGTATAAGAACAGTCAGGAACGCAACGGGAGGCCAACTTGGCACTTTGAAGAACCCTAAACTTTTGGTCACAGTCTCACCCTCCTGGATTCGTAAGTTTATGCACCATGCCGAACACGCGATCCCGGCGAGGAGTTAAGCGTCATCCCTGATTCTTTGTGTGGTCGACTCTCCGGGCTCCCCTTCGTCGCGAGGGCGGATTGTCGGCGCGCAAATGCCTACTGTGCCGCACTACCTGAATGCGAGCTTCAACTGAAGGAGAAAAAAGCGATAGGAGATTTTCACTGTTTTCTCTGAAAGAACTACGTGAGGTGCGGAGAAGGGTCGGCGCGCGGCGGTGTTCTGTTGATGAGCAATGCTCTCAATGACCGTCTTTGGTCAACACGAGGTCATCATGTTAGCGAGACGGGACAGGGGCTCAGCACTCCTCTGGAACCAGCCCGAGTTCCAACACGATGCCCTTGCGCCGTTCCCACCAAAACCACAAGAGAAAGGCAATCGCCCAGAGTCCGCTCACAATCATATCGATCGCCGGCAGTCCCTTCACCCCGAACCATCGTGCGCCCAACCCATCCACCAGCGCCATGTAGAACGTCGGTATATTTCCCAGCGATTGGGCTATGGCATAGCGGCTTCCCGCGCTCTTGCCTGACACTCCGAGCAGCTTGAACGATAGTGCGACCCAGATCGCATAGCACGCTCCCAAACTAAGTAGATAGAGGGCGGTCGCCCAAAGGTAAGTCGCGGGGCGCGGATGTCCTAAGAGCAGGATTCCCAGGGTGACCGCATTCACCAGGCCTGCGAGGCAATAGGTTGATCGCGTGTCTTCCGGCAGTTTGAGAAAACCGCTCAACAAGGCGCCAAGGGCGAGCAGCGATCCTCCAAATGCTCCATTGATCCAGGCCACCGAATTGATCGACACTCCGTATTCGGGAGCAAGGCCGGGCAGCAGCCCCAGCGCGGCGCCGCTTGCCATTGGGGCACAGGCCATGAGCAGAACCGGCACCGCACCCCGCTTGAGAAATGTGTGTTTGAACTCACGGCCGACTCTGCCCAGGACATCGCGCAACCTTTCCTCGCGACCCACTACGGGTGGCTCCGCGATGGTTAATGACAACAACCCCGGCAGCGCCACTGCCAGGCCGCACACCAGGCCAAACGGCCGGCGCGCGATATGCTGCGAGAGATAGAGCAGGCCTCCTCCCCCGAGAGATCCCAGTCCCATGGAACCGGCCTGGTAGAAGGCGGAGCCGCGTCTCTTTTGCCCGGCGGGAAGCACCGAAGCCATGAGCCCTCCGGTGCCGCAGGCAATCAACATCACGACGCACATGGCCATCAGTATCAGGGTCCGCGGCGCCGCTTCTGCGATGGTCTTGAACTGCAGCGCCATCCCCAATAGCAGCCCCGCCAGCACCGATGCCAATGCGACCCAGGTCCTCCGCCGTAGCCAAAAATCGACCAGGGGACTCCAAAGGAAAAACATGGCAGAGGGAAAGACCAGCAGAGCATTCACATTTGCGATCCCGGAAAGCGGCACCCGCTCGGCATGCAGCAGGGACGGAAGCACCGTATTCACAAATGCGGTCGAGACTAAAGCATAGGGCACAATCAGCAGCCCGAATATCCATACGGGCGGCGGCGCAACCGGCGCAGGGAGAGGCGCGAGCGGTGGCGAAGGCTCAAGTGGATTCATATCGCGAAGCTAACACCTCGGTCTTATCTCTCACAGCAGAAAACTCAAATTCATCTTTCCTGCGGTGACGATAGTTGGACGCATCTCCGCTCCATCATGCCGGGGAACGGTGAACGATGACAACGAGAGGGCTGGTAAGTCATCGTGTCTTTCTAAGAATTTTATGATGATTCTTTCTATCTACTGCACCCGGCTCTCTGGCACGCTCACGAGTAGCCTGTCATAAGTCTGCGATGGAGTTTCAACGAGTGATTTTTGTCACCGATCTCGGAGATCCCGAAGGTCCTGTCGCATTGCCAGATGGAACCTGGCTGGTAGTGGAGGGTACTGCCGAGCGCGGCAGCGTCACGCAGATCAGCGCTGACGGCCAGACAAAACGGACGATCAAGAAAACCGGGCTTCCCAATGGCCTGGCTGTGGATCACGACGGCGTCATTTGGGTCGCGGAGTCCAAGATGCCCTCTCTGCTAAGACTAACCATGGATGGGAAGTCGGAGGTTGTGGCGACAGACTGCGCCGGCGAATCGTTCTTGTTTCCTAACGATCTTTGTTTCGGACCCGATGGCGCTTTGTATCTGACGGATTCAGGCATACTTGTTCCCGATTTCTGTCCAGGAAACAAGGTCCGTCCGGATTACCTTTCCTTGAGCTACGATGGACGCGTCTACCGCATCGATGTCGGAACGGGAAAGGTGACCAAGATCGACACTGGCATTCGATTTACCAACGGAATAGCCTTCGGGCCGGACGGCCTGTTGTATGTAAATGAGATGATCTCGGGAAACATCTATCGTTATGAAATGAAGAACGGATGCGCCGTTGGCCCGCGCAGCTACTTCGGAAACGCTATCCGCGCCGACGCACGCCCTGGCTTCAAGGGACCGGATGGGATGGCATTTTCAAGCGATGGCAAACTTTATGTCACCGTCTTTGGTCAACACGAGATCGTGGTGTTGGATAGAGAGGGTAAAGTCATCGAGCGAATCGACTGCGCGGGAAGCCTACCCTCTAACGTAGCGTTCGCGCTTCCCGGCAACAAACGAATTGCTGTTACTGAGTATGAGCTTGGTCAAATGGAGATCTATGACGTCCCCACGGACGGGCTGCCCTTGTGGACTGGACAAAGGACGCTGTGAGTGTTGGAACGGACGTTGTTGGCATCATCGCCAACCCGGCATCGGGCCGTGATATCCGGCGCCTGGTCGCGCAAGGGCGGAGTCTTCACGATTGCAGAAAAGTGCGGCATTATTGCCCGGTTGATCTCCGCACTCGGGGTGACCGGAGTTACCAGCATCCTGATGATTCCGGATCGAGGCGGGATCGCCGAACGGGTTCGACGTGCGGTCGCGATGCGCGGGCCGGATGACCGAGGGACCGAAGGTTGTTTTCCTGGACATGCAGGTCGAGGACGGTCCTGCGGACACGGTGCGAGGGTGCAGCGCAAATGGTGGCGGCCGGGGCAAGGGCCATCGTGGTCCTCGGCGGTGATGGCACGCAGCGATTGGTGGCTGGCGCATGCGGAGATGTTCCCCTCATGCCGCTCTCCACGGGCACCAACAACGTTTTTCCGGAATCGCGTGAGGCGACCATCGCCGGGCTAGCCGCAGGCCTGGTGGCCACGGGTAAGATACCCGCGGCAGAGGCTATCGTAAGAAACAAGATTCTGCGCCTGGAGGTCGACGGCATTCAAGAAGATTTAGCTGTGGTGGACATCTCGGTGTCGGAAAATCGTTGGGTGGGATCGAAGGCGCTTGTGGCGTCCGGAAGACCTGGACCAGATTTTTGTCGCCTTTGCCGAATCCGACGCGATTGGCCTATCATCCGTGGCTGGGACTCATCCGGCCTGTTTCACGCCGTGCACCTCATGGCCTGCGAATCGACTTGGCGCCGCCAGAACGGGCGAAAGATCACCATGCAGTGCCCGATTGCACCCGGGTTAATATTGCCTGTCGGAATTGAGCATGTGGAAGAGATACGCTGCGGAGAAATCCAGACTCCGCGGCTCGCGCAAGGTACGATCGCCCTTGACGGAGAACGAGAACTTGAATATAGTTCCGGCCGGCATGTGACTGTTCGGCTGGATGGTCAAGGGCCTTACACCATTGACATAGACAAAGTGATGGAACGAGCCGCTCAAGAGGGGCTGCTGGCGATTGGCTAGTTTATCGGCAAAGGAGGGGGAACGACCTATGGATCTGACACGATCCAACTTACTAGAGGCCTACAGGGTCATGCGTTTGATTCGTGCGTTCGAGGAACGCCTTCACGTGGAATTCGCGACCGGCGAGATTCCCGGCTTCGTCCACCTCTACGCGGGCGAAGAAGCCATCGCTACAGGCATCTGCCTGCTGCTCGACGAGCGTGACAAACTTACCAGCACACACCGGGGACATGGGCACTGCCTGGCGAAGGGCTGCGATATCTACGGAATGATGGCGGAGATTTATGGCAAGAAGAACGGCCTCTGTGCGGGCAAGGGCGGGTCGATGCACATCGCAGACCTGAGCAAGGGCATGCTGGGGCTAACGGAATCGTGGGCGGGGGCCCTCCTCTCGCATGTGGGGCGGCGCTGGCGGCCAAGAGGCTTGGCAAAGGTGGGGTGGCGATCAGCTTTGTCGGCGACGGCGGCGCGAATCAAGGCACCTTCCTGGAGAGCCTCAACCTGGCATCCATTTGGAGCCTTCCCTGCGTGTTTGTCGTGGAGAACAACGGATATGCCGAGGCCACTTCAAGCAAATATGCGGGTGCATGCCACGACTTTGCCGATCGGGCCAATGGCTTTGGAATGCCGGGTGTGACGGTGGACGGGCACGACTTCTTCGCTGTGTACGAAACAGCAAAGGAGGCAATCGAGCGGGCGCGCAGGGGTGGCGGACCGTCGCTGGTGGAATGCAAAGTCAACCGCTATTACGGCCACTACGAAGGCGACACGCAATCCTATCGGGCTCCGAACGAGGTGGAGAAAATCCGCGAATCCAGGGACTGCATTCAACACTTCGCTCAGAAAGTTACCTCCGCGGGACTGTTGACACAATCGGAACTTGACGAGATAGACCGGGAAGTAGCCGCTCTGGTTGAGGATTCCGTCAAGCAAGCAAAATCCGCGCCAAAGCCCGGCCTGGCCGACCTGCTGACCGATGTTTACATCTCCTACTAGTTAGGACCGAAAGGTAGAAACATGGACCGGAAAATCACATACAAGCAGGCGATCAATGAAGCCTTGTCACAGGAGATGGAACGGGACAAGACCGTTATCCTCATGGGCGAGGATGTTGCCGGCGGAAGCGGAACCAACGGTCAAATGGACGCGTGGGGCGGGGTCCTCGGGGTCACCAAAGGTCTGTGGGACTTATATGGGGACCGTGTCATGGACACCCCCATCACTGAATCCGCTTTTGTTGGGGCCGCGATCGGCGCCGCGACCGCCGGACTGCGTCCGGTGGTGGAATTGATGTTTGTGGATTTCATGGGCGTCTGTTTCGATCAGATCTATAACCAGGCGGCCAAGTTTCGTTACATGTTCGGCGGTAAGGCGGTTACGCCCCTGGTGGTTCGCACCATGATAGGCGCGGGCTTCCGCGCCGCCGCCCAGCACTCGCAGTCGCTGTACCCGATCTTCACTCATATCCCCGGGCTGAAGTGTGTTGTTCCGTCCACGCCCTATGACGCCAAGGGGCTGCTCATTCAGGCAATCCGTGACAATGACCCGGTCATTTTCTTCGAGCATAAGATGCTGTATGCGATGCAGGGGCAGGTGCCCGAAGAACCCTACGCAATTCCCTTTGGTGAGGCCAATTACGTGCGCGAAGGGAAGGACGTCACGATCGTGACCCTGGCGCGCATGGTCCACGTGGCTTCAGAGGCTGCGGACTTGCGGCAAAGGAAGGAATTGAATGCGAAATTCTCGACCTGAGAACCGTCTCACCGTTGGATGTGGACAGCATCCTCGAAAGTGTGGAGAAGACGGGCCGGCTGGTTGTTGTCGATGAAGCGTCGCCTCGCTGCAATATTGCCACCGACGTGTCTGCTCTGGTCGCAGAGAAGAGCTTCCGGTCATTGAAGGCGCCGATTCGGATGGTGACTCCCCCGCACACGCCCGTACCCTTCAGCGATGTACTGGAGGACGAGTATCTGCCAAATCCCGGGAAAGTGCATGCCGCTGTTCTGGATGTCATGAGGTATAAGGCATGAGTGATGCTGAGATACATCCTGTTGACGATGCCCAAATGGGGCCTTGCCATGACGAAGGGCCAGGTGGTGGGTTGGCTTATCGAGGAAGGCGCGGAGGTCCGGCCCGGGCTGGAGCTGGTGGAGATAGAAACGGAGAAGATTCTGAGCTCCGTGGAGGCCGCGACGACCGGTGTGCTCCGGCGGAAAGTGGGGCGCGAGGGTGATGTCATCTTTGTCGGCGGTCTGTTGGGCGTGATTGCCGCCTCCTCCGTTTCCGACTCGCAAATCGACCATTTTGTTGAAGATTTTCAGGCCAGCTATCGTTCCCCCGAAGAAGCCGACGAAGAGGTTGCCGGCCCAATACTCGAGACGGCGGAGGTGGATGGACTCCGCATCCGTTACCTCGGCGTGGCGAAGGAGCCGAATCCACGATATTGATTCATGGTTTCGGTGGGGATCTCAATACGTGGATGTTCAATCACGAAGCCCTGGCGTCAAGAAATTCTGTCTATGCTTTGGATTTGCCCGGGCACGGGAGCTCATCGAAACAGGTGGGAGATGGAAGCCTTGAGGGATTAGCCAAGGTCCTGGAAGGCTTCATTGACTCGATAGGAGCGAAGAAGGTTCACTTAGCCGGCCATTCGATGGGCGGCGCCGTTGCGGCCATCTTTGCCCTGAACCATCCGGAACGTTGTTTATCCCTGACTTTGATCGCGAGCGCCGGGCTGGGTCCCGAAATCGACGGCGAATATATCCGAGGGTTCGTTTCCGCCACCCGTCGAAATGAACTCAAGGCCTCAACTGGAAAAGCTATTTGCAGACTCAAGGTTGATCACCCGGCAGCTTGTGGACGATACCCTCAAGTACAAACGCCTCGACGGGGTAGAGCCGGCTTTGCGCGCGATTGCATCTCAACTCTGCCCGTCAGATCGACAGGGAGTGAGCTTGCGCGAACAGATTATCCAATTGAAAGATGCCGGTCCTGGTCCTCTGGGGATCGGAAGATCGCATCCTGCCTGTATCCCATGCCCACAATCTGCCCCAGCATGTTCGAACGGAAATCCTCCCGGGCCACGGTCATATGGTGCAGATGGAGGCCGCATCCACGGTGAACGCGGTGCTTCGCTCGTTCTGGGAGGCACGGGCATCGTGAGGAGTGCCCCATGACCCTGCCGGTTGTTCTTCGGGACGATACCCGGATTGAGCAACGCCTGGACCAATTCCACGACAAGGCAGGATAATACCTGCTACCGTAAAGGGCACTTCGATGAAGAGACAGGATTTTGGCGAGCTGCTTGCGGAGGCCCTGGCGGTCTTCATCATTATTGCCTTCGGTGACTCCGTCGCCGCAATGTACACCCTTTACACGCCCAACCCCTACCAGGGCTCGTATTGGGGACTCTGTATCGCATGGGGCCTGGCCGTCACCATGGCCATTTATGCGACGGGATCCATCTCCGGCACCCATGCGAATCCGGCGGTGACGCTGGCGCTGGCGCTGTATCGAAAATTCTCCTGGCGCAAGGTCATTCCCTACTTCGTGGCGCAAGTGATTGGCGGCTTGTTGGGGGCCGCTCTGGTCTACGTGCTGTACGTACCGGTGATCGACCACTTCAACGATGCCGCGCAACTCACGCGCGCGGCCGGGGGCGCCGCCGGCGTCTTCTTTACTCATCCCGGCCTGGCCATCACGCCCATGCATGCCTTCGGCGACGAGATTATCCTGACGGCGTTTCTGATCTTCGGTATCTTCGCCATTACCGAGCAATATAACGAGATGGCGCCCCAGGCAAATTCGAGCGCTCTGATGATTGGGCTTCTGGTGGCGTTGATTGGCGCCTCGATGGGCTACCTCGAGGCCTGGGCGATCAATCCGGCGCGCGATCTTGGGCCGCGGATCTTCTGCTTTCTCGCGGGTTGGGGACCGGCCGCGTTCCCATCGCCGGGAAACTTCTGGTGGGTCCCGATCGCCGGTCCGTTGATCGGCGGCTGCGTGGGCGGCGCGGCTTATCAATACCTGGTTCGCCCTTTTCTACCCGCACACTTAAAGGCCCTGAGCGCGGAGTCGAAAGGCAGATGAGCGGGTTTTCGCGGCGCGCCTTCCATCGTGGATGCGCCTCTGCCCTGGCCCTGGCGGCGCTTGGTTCGAAGAACTGGGCTCAAGCCAAAGAGACGCGCGTGGTTCTGCTGCTGACCGGTGTGATCACGGATGGTGGCTGGAGCCAGCTTGCCTTCAACGGCCTGAAGGCGCTGGGCCCAGGATTCAAAACTGCCTACGCGGAAAATATCGGCCTGGCGGAGATGCAGGAAGTCGCGCGCGGCTACTCCGACGATGGCTTCGACCTGATCCTTGGCCATGGCTTTGAGTTCAGCAGCGCACTGCTCGACATTGCGCCGGATTATCCGGCCCAGCGTTACTTTGTGAGCAGCGCTTTGCCTCAGCCGAAAGTGCCGGCGAACATCATGTATATCAACATGGGATATTACGGTGCGGCCTACGGCGCTGGGGCACTGGCGGCGTTGATCTCCGAAAAGAAAAAGGCGGTTGGGTTCGTCGGAGGCGAGGACGATCCGGAACAGCAACGGATGCAGAAGGCATTTATTGCTGGCGCTCGCAATACGGTCCCCGGAATTCAGGCCTTGGGCATCATCACCGGAGATTACGATAACGCCGCCAAAGGACGAGAGGCGGCGGCAACCCTGATTGGCAACGGGGCGGATGTGATCTGGCATGCGGCGGATGTAACCGGGCTGGGGGCGATCCAGGGTGCGATCGCGGGCAAGGCAAAGGTGCTGGGCTGCTATTCCGACCAGACGAATCTTGCGCCGAATAATATGGCGACCAGCTTCCTGATGAACCTGGAGGGCATGGTTCAGAGCGCCGCCCACTCGGTAGCCAACCGCACGTTCGCGGGCGGCACGGAGTGGAGACCAACGGTGAACTGGATGTGGCTGTTAAAAGCGGGCGCCAGGGGGGACTACAATCCGCAGCTGGTTTCTCCCGCGGAGTGGGCCGCGTTCCAAAGGGTGTGGAGCGATCTCTCCGCGCACCGGATCGATGTGTTGGCTTTGGTCAAATAGGCAATCCGCAGGATGTCGCTTCGGTCGGGATGACAATTCTATTGTGCTGTCGACCGTAACTCCCGAGCAGTCTAACCCGCATAGCCGCAAGTTGCAGAGAGAAATGACCCGGCTGCCCTGACCGGCAAATGGATATGGGGCCCCGGCAGCCTTTCAGTAAGGAAAGGCGCATGAAGTTCGCCAGAGCCACTAAGTCAACAGGAAATCCGGGGCAGTGGAGGGACCCGCTGTTACCCTCTTGTCAATCGATCTGAATGGAAGCGCCGCCCTCCCCTTTGTTATCCCTGAGTTCTCTCCGTTTTACCCCAAATCCAAAGGTACAATCTTTCTTCCTGAGGAACTGCGATTGCCCACCTTTGCGATGAGAAAGATCGTCAAGCGATTCCCCGGGGTTCTCGCGAACCGCGATGTGGACCTGACCATCGAGGCAGGCGAGATCCATGCTCTGCTAGGAGAAAACGGCGCCGGCAAAAGTACCCTGATGCAGATTTTGTACGGTTTTCATTCCATGGACTCCGGGCAAATCCTGATCGACGGGGAGCCGGTGCAGATTGCCAGCCCCAGGGATGCCATCGCCCTCGGCATTGGCATGGTGCACCAGGAATTCATGCTGGTCCGGCGTTTCTCCGTGGTCGAGAATACCGTGCTCGGGCTGAAGGCGTTCGACCTGCGCCAGGCGGCAACCGGCTGCGCAGCCTGAGCGACCAGCACCATCTGGCCATCGACCCCGATGCACAGGTGGAGCACCTTCCCATCGGTGTGCAGCAGCGCGTTGAAATCCTCAAGCTGCTCTACCGGGATGCGCGGCTGCTGATTCTCGACGAGCCGACGGCCGTGCTCACCACGCAGGAGAAGGATCAGCTGTTCACGGTGCTGCGAGGACTGCGGGATCAGGGACGCTCGATCGTCATCGTCACCCACAAACTTCAGGAGATCCTCGAGCTTGCCGACCGGGTGACGGTGATGCGCGACGGCCGCGTCGTGGCCGCCGTCTCTACGCAACAAACTACAGAGCAGGAGTTAGCCCATCTTATGGTGGGGCGCGACGTGAACCTCCGCGCCCATCGGGTTCCGATCGAACGCGGACGAGCTGTGCTGCGCATCAACGGGCTACACGTGCGCGACGACGTGGGACAGGAAAAGGTTCGCGGCATAAGCCTCGATGTGCACGCGGGAGAGATTGTTGGCATCGCCGGCGTCGACGGCAACGGGCAGTCGCAGTTGGCGGAGGCGATTATGCATGTGCGGCCGGCCCATCAGGGAAAGGTATTTCTGGGTGACCGGGAAGTCACCCGGATGACCGTCGCGCAACATCGTGCTCTCGGCCTGTCTTACATTCCTGCGGACCGCCGCCATGTGGGCTCGATCCCAGAGATGTCGCTGGCTGACAATGCAATCCTTGGCTCGCAGCGGAAGCGCACCAGGGGGTGGTTTCTCGATAGGGGCAAAATCCGCGAGCATGCGGAAAAACTGATCGCGCGGTTCGGAGTGCGTCCCGCAAATATCAACGCCAGGGCAGGCAAGCTTTCCGGCGGCAACCTGCAGAAGCTGATCCTGGGACGTGAAGTTCTGCAGGATGCAGCCGCGATGGTGGTGGAGCAACCCACGCGAGGGCTGGACGTGGGCGCAGTGGAGTCTGTCTGGATCGAACTGCTGAAGGAACGCGAGCGCGGTAAGGCAATCCTGCTAATCTCCGCGGAACTCGAAGAATTGATGAATCTGGCCGACAGGATCGCCGTCATGTTCGAAGGGCGCATCGTCGGGATTCTCGACGCGGCCAGCGCCACCCAGGAAAAACTGGGCCTCATGATCTCGGGCATCGCGCTGAGCGGAGAATCATGAAGCTGATCGAACGCCGTGTGACGCCGGCGGACTCCCCACTCGCCATCACGGTTGCCATGATCATCGCGGTGCTCGCGGCGATGCTGGTCACTTCCCTGCTCTTTGTGCTCTATGGAGCGAACCCACTTCGAGCATACTTCGCGCTCTTGCATGAACCCTTCGGTAGCCTGCGCGGCTTTGGCTACACATTAGTGCGGACGGCGCCTTTAACCCTGATTGCCTTGGGCACGATTGTCAGTTGGCGATCGGGCTTCGGCTATCTGGGATTCGAGGGCTGCTTCCTGGTTGGGGCTGCAGTCACCACCTGGCTAGGATTGTTCACGACAGTTTCCTGGTTCTTGCCTTTGGCGCTGCTCTTGAGTTTCATCGCCGGAGCCGCCTGGGCAGGCGTGGTTGCGCTCATACGCGCGCGGCTTGGGGGAAACGAAGTGCTGATCTCGCTGATGACGAACTACGTTGCCATTCTGGTTGTGCAGTATCTTGTGTCGGGCCCGATGCGCGCCCCTGGTGGAGTGCCCGAGACCGCGATCCTGCCCCGCTCTACCTGGCTGCCGTTTATCTTGCCCGGGACGCGCGCGCACGCGGGCATCCTGCTGGCGATACTGGCAACGGCATTGGTGTGGATGTTGTTGCGCAAGACGCCGTTGGGCTACGAATTGATCGTCAGCGGGCTGAGCCCATCGGCTGCCCGCTTCGGAGGAATCAACGTCGGCGCCCGGTTGGTGTTGGCCGCATTCCTGGCGGGCGGCATGGGTGCTTTGGCCGGCACAGTGGAAGTGCTGGGCGAACAACATCGCCTGATGGATGGCGTCAGCGGCGGTGTGGGGTTCACCGGCATCATCGTCGCCCTGCTCGCGAAGCTTAACCCGCTGGCGGTTATCCCGGCCGCGGTGCTCTACGGCGGCATGACCGTGGGCGCCAATGCCATGCAGCGGCGGGCCGGCATTCCCTCTTCCATCACGCTCATCCTGCAAAGTCTCATCGTGCTGATGGTGCTGGCGAGCGATCTCTTCCGGCGTTACCGGGTGAAGCTGAAAACGGAGGTTCGCTGACATGAACCTGCACCGGCTCATGACTTCGGCGTTTTTCGCAACCTGGCTTGCTGCCAGCCTCCGGCTCTGCGGGCCAGTGCTGCTGGCAGCGTTGGGAGAGACCTTCGCCGAGCGCTCCGGGGTTTTGAACGTTGGAATCGAAGGCACCATTCTGTTGGGAGCATTGGCCAGCTTCCTCACCGCTTATGCAACTGGCATGGTTTGGATTAGCTTGCTGGCAGCCATGCTGACGGGCATCGTCTTCAATGTGTTTCTGGCCTGGATGTATGTCACCGTGCGCGCCAGCCAGGTGGTGGTTGGCCTGGTGTTTAACGTGCTCGCGCTGGGCATTGCCTCCACTGTCTATCGCCTGGCGCTGGGCGAATCGTCGGGCCCGCAGAGTGTCGCCATGTTCCCGCCTCTTCACATTCCGTGGCTAAGCGATCTTCCCTTGCTGGGACCGGTGCTCTTTGGCCAGACGATTTTGCTTTACCTGACGCTGGGCTTGGTTCTGCTGGCGCACTTTGTTTTGTTTCGCACCAGCTTCGGGCTGGCGCTCCGTGCCGCGGGAGAAAATCCCAGCGCGGCCGACGCGGCCGGCGTCTCCGTGAGCCGCATGCGCTACATCGGGGTGCTGATCGGTGGCGCTTCGGCCGGCATGGCAGGCGCCTACCTGGTGCTGGCGCAGATCGGGCTGTTTCGTGAGTCGATTGTTTCCGGACAGGGATTCATTGCACTCGGCATCGTCATCTTCGGACGATGGAGTCCGTGGAAGGCGGCACTGGCCGCGCTGGTGTTTGGCGCCTGCGATGCGCTGCAGCTTGGACTGCAACTGACAGGGGCAAATATTCCGCAGCAACTGCTGGCGTCGCTTCCCTTACGTGGTTACGATTCTGGCGATTTCCGGGTTATTTGGCGGCAAAGCTGTGCAACCGGCGGCGCTGATGGTGCCTTATGCGAAGGATTGAGGGAAATACGGTAACAGCAGGTCCCTCCACTCCGCTGCGCTCCGGTCGGGATGACAAATTTTTTGCTAAGCCAGAGCTATCCTGAAGAACCGTCCATTTCAAAAATAAATTGTCATCCCGACCGGAGCGCAGCGGAGTGGAGGGACCTGCTGTTACCGTCCAGGCCAGGGACGCCGCTTGGCGGAATCGGTGCCGGCACGCTTGGTGAGGTCGTCGGCACTGATCTGCGCCTGACGCCTGACTGCGGTCTCATCGACGGTGCCAACGATTCCGTCACGCATCACAAATCGCCCATCGATCATCACGCTGGTCACTTCATGCCCCAACGCGGAATACACAATGGCCGAGACAGGGTGATGAATCGGCGTCATAAAGGGATTGTTGTAGTCCAGAACGACAATGTCCGCCTTCTTCCCTACTTCGATCGAGCCAATCTCGGCTTCCAGGCCAACCGCGCGCGCACCGTCAATCGTCGCCATCTCCAACACCTTTTCCGCCGTCATGATGGTCGCATCCTGATGCACGCCCTTTTGTTGCAGGGCGGCGAACTTCATCGCCTGAAAGAGACTGTGATTGTTGCTGCTTGCCGGACCATCGGAAGCCAAACCAACGGTGACCCCAGCCGCCAGCATCTCGGGAATCGGCGCACAGCCCGAGGCAAGATACATATTGCTGCAAGGGTTATGCGACACCGCGGTCCCGTGCTCGCGCATAATCTTGATGTCTCCTGAATTGCAATGCACGCAATGCACGGCAAGCACATCCGGGCCCAGGAAACCTATATCGCTCAGAAACTCCGTATCGTTCATCCCGTAGCAGGCGGCCGCGGTCTCGAGTTCGAAGTTTGTCTCCGCCACATGGGTGGTGATGAGCACATGCTCCTCATCCGCCAGCTTCCTGGTCAAGCGATACCCCTCCTCATCGACCGCCCAGATCATGTTGGGGGCGAGCCCCACCTGCACGCGTCCGCCGGGCTGGTTGTAGCGCCGTATCTGCTGCCGCGCGTCGGCCAACGCCACCGCCGGCTTCTCGATCAGTGCTGCCGGAATGTCGTACTGCACGCCGGTGGAGATGAAGCCGCGGCAAACAAACCCGCGCATGCCAGTCGCGTTAAACGCATCGACGACGGACGTGATCATCCCGGGTTGGGGATGCACATACATGAAGTCAACCACAGTGGTAACCCCGGAGCGTATCGACTCCACACAGCCGTGAAGCGCGGCGGCGTGTGCATCCGGGGCAGTCAGGTGCACCGCGCTCGGCCCCGTCATGCAGGTAAACCACTTCTTCAGGACCATATCGTCGCCCAGACCCTTGAGCAGGGTCTGAAAGAGATGGGTATGGGTGTTCACCATGCCCGGCATCACGATGCGGCCGCTGCAATCGACTACTTCGGCCCCAGGATATTGCTGCTGCAGTTGCTGGCGGGTGCCCACCGCGGCAATACGGTCGTTTTGCACGCAGACGCTGCCGCCCTCCAGGATTTCGCGGCGATCGTTCATGGTGATCAGCCAGCCATCGGCGAGGATGAAGCTCATTGGTTCATGGTAACTGCTCGGCCGGATTTCTGCGCCGCGTAACGGTTGCATTCGAAATGAGAGGTTTGGCCCAGAATCCCACGCTCATGACGCCGGCAAAGGTGAAATACAAGATCAGCATCCCTGAGCGAAGTCCAAAACGGTCACCCAGATGGCCAATCAAAAGCGGCACCACCGCGCCCCCAACGATCCCGGTGCAAAGAATACCCGAGAACGCTCCCTGGTTTTCTGCGACAGAGTTAAGCGCCAGCGATGAGATGGTGGGCCACATGATCGATGCAAAGAAACCCACCGCAGGAAAGGCAAACAGGGCCACTCTGCCAGAGCCGAAAAGTGCCGCGGAAAGAGCCAGCAGTGAGCCCAGCGAAAACCCGACAAGAACGCGCCGGCTGTCGAAGATCTTGAACAGGAACATGCCAACGAAGCATCCCGCCGTCAACATTCCCCAAAACCATGAGACCGTTTGTGCGCCCTCAACATAGGGACTGTAACCGTGATACTGCGACAGGAATTTTGAAATCCAGTCCGCGGTGCCTTGTTCAGAACCGACGTAGACAAAAACACAGGCGAAGTAGAGCCACACCATCGGCCTTCGCAGGAGTTGGCGGTAAGCACCCAGGGCGCCGGCCTTCTCCTCCATACTGCGCGTTACCACGGGAAAGCGGACAGGCAGCAATCCCAGCAGCATGGCGGCAGTACAGATTGCAAATATCCAGTACATCGATACCCAGGCTAAGCTGGCGGGCACCAGAGTTCGCAGAGGCCTCAATAACCAACCCTGGTCCGCTCGATCGTTGAAGTGCAAAACGATGTAGGAGTACAGCAGTGGGCTCAGAAAGGAGGCGATCCCGAAGACCAGCTGGGCAAATGCGGAATTAAAGGCAAAGTGCTCTTCGCCGCCACTGACACGCAGCAAGGGGTTGAGCGCTACCTGCATGGTTGCCATACTCCCGCCCATCACAAAGAGCGAGAGAATCGCTACAAAATAAGAAGGAAAGACAGCGAAACTCAAAGCACCGACGGTGGCGGTACCAAAACACCACAGGATGACAGGCTTCTCGGTAAAACGCTCAACCAGAAATCCGGCTGGAATCGACATGACGCCGTAGGCCACAAAGAAAGAAAATGGCAGAAACGCAGCCGCGCCCAGACTTACCCGAAAGCTCTTGATGATGTCGGGAACAATCGGGCCCAGAATATTGGTTAGAAATGACATGATGAAGAAGACCAGGAAGATCAAGCCAACAATGTAGGGTCTTCTTCGCATCAAGGACTTCCCTTCGCTCACCAACAGTTGTTCCGGGCTCATTCCGTAACTGTGACTTTCGCCCCGCGCTGAAACACGCCCGGCTCTACGGAGAAGAGATATGCCAGGGCAAGTGTCATCATCTGGAAGGGCAGCACTTCGAGAATCGGAGAGATCCTCGAGGAGCACGACGAAGTGCGCAAGGAGGCAAGCTCCGCATGGCAGCCAATCAACAGGGCTTTTCCCGGACTGCGGTTGATATCGTTGAGCAGCCTCTGGTTCAGTTCCCTGGTTACGGACGCCCCTTCCAGCACTGCGACCAGGGTGTTCTCCCGCAAAATCTCCATGGGTCCGTGGCGAAATGCAGCGCTGCTCATAGCCTCGGCGTGGACGCCCACGGACTCTTTCGTGATCAACGCACCCGTTCCCGCGGCGGCAAGCGAGGCGCCCCTGCCGACAAAAAACAGATGCCGCATCCCCTCCAGATGAGGTGCAAGCTCCAGCACATGCTGTTGCCAGCCTTCAAGGTAAGACGCGGTATAGGGAACAGCGGCAAGCAGCTCCTGGCGGACCTCGTCATTTGGCTCATGGCATAGAAAACCGGCGACGAGCTGTAAGACAGCAACAGTGCACAGATAAGTTTTGGAGGAGACCGAAAATTCCTCCCCGGCGTGCGTCAGCATCACGGCGTCGGCGGCCAAGGCAAGCGGGCTCTGGGGAGTATTGGTGATCGCAAGCAGCGTTGCCCGATGCGCAGCCAGCTCCAGCAGACGGAGTATCTCCGCGCTTCTTCCGGATTGAGAAACCGCTACGACCAGCGATTCCCGCTGCAAAAGGCCAGTCAGATAGTGAATCAGCTCCCCGGTTTCTATCTGCACAACTTCGTATCCGTGATTGACCAGGGCGAGGTACAAGGGCGTAAGACTGTAAAAAGACGCTCCCATGCCGGTAAGCACAATGCGCTTGATGCGGCCGTCCTGAAGACGCTCCCTGATGGCGACGAGTTCCGGCGGAATCTTCCCTGTCTGCAGTAGCGTCGATTCCAGCACGGCGGGTTGGGCAAGAATGTCTTCGAGATATCTTCCCTTGATGATGCGGCTTTCCTTCTCCGTCACAGGAGACTCCTTGTGTTCTGGAAGCGTTGATGCCAAACCTGGGCAGCTCCAATGAGTCCGGCATCGTCCCCCAGCGAGACCAGCGCGATCTCGCACAGATGAGAAGGAACGATCTGGCAACCGCCAATCATGGCGCGGATCTCAGGAAGAAAAAGCTGCGCGCTTTTCATAATGCTTCCTCCCAGCAGGACGATCTCCGGGAGAAAGCAAGCGAGGACATTCGCAACCCCAATGGCCAGAAACCGCGCTTCGCGCTGGACTGCGCGCATCGCCAACGCATCCCCCGCTTGCGCCAGCTCGCAGATTTCCTTCGCGGTCAGAACCTTGTTTCCATCCCGCGGCGTTGCAATTTCCTGCATCCACAAGGCCATGGCCGGTCCGCTTGCCAGGCTCTCCCAGCAACCGCGCTGCCCGCAGGTGCATTGCGGCCCCGCGGGGTCGATGATCTGATGCCCTAGCTCCGGATGATTTCCCTTAACGCCGCGATAGACCTGGCCGTTGAGCATTACGCCCCCACCGATGCCGGTGCCGATCGTTATGCAGACCACAGACTCTTTGCCCTTGCCGGCCCCGCATATGGCTTCGCCCAGCGCTACCGCATCGGCATCGTTCTCTACCGCAGCGGAGACGCCAAAATAGCGGGAGAGGTGCTCGACCAGGTTGCGGCCGGTCCAAAGGGGTAAGGTATTTAAATCTCCCAACACGCCCGTTAACGGATCAACCGGCCCGGTGCAGCCGATCCCGATTCCGTCCAGCTGGATGGCCGGTCGATCTCAGCTGTTCGCTCAAGGCGTGGATCGTGCTATCCATGGCCTCGTCGAAGCTTTTTCGGCGCCGTTCGGGATCTCGTGTTTCACCACCACGCGGCCCGTTGGGTCGACCAGCCCTACAGCGATTTTTGTGCCGCCAATATCGACTGCTCCTACCATACGCAGAAACCCTTCCTCGTCCGATTGCCCGATCGCTCAAAGATACTCATTTCCAGCTGTAGATCGCGCCCTCATACGGAAGCAGCTCAACTGTCCACGAGCCCTGGCTTAGGGGTACCGTCGTATTGGGGCTGTTCGGCGTTAGCCTTTCCACCGCGCGTAGCGGCTTAGTGGAGGTGATGGTGACATGTTTCGTAGTGGCCGCATGATTCACCAGCACGGCATACCCGTGATCCGCGGCAGCAAGAGACGATACTTCGACCAGCGGCTCGCTGCTGCGGAACGGTATCGCCACGCCCGTCCATTCACGAAACGCCTGATAGATGCGGAAGGCCGGTTCGCCGGTTTCAAAAGCAGCCGGCTTGCCGGCCAGGTAAGTCTCGATGGGATAAGCGGAGAGCAACGTCTTCCCCTTGCCCACCTGATTGGTTACCAGCGCCGGCCGGCCCGCCTGGTCGACCGCAATCACCGTGCCGCCGGCAAGCTCAAGCGCAGCCGGCCATTGGTCCGCACCTTCGGAGGAAGCAACGAATTGAAATGTATCGCCGATCTTCAACGAGCCGAAAGGAGCGACAATCTTCAAAGTCACGTCTTGCACCGGTATTCGGTCCTTGAGCCGAGCGCCAAACAATTGCTCCATATTCGGAATGGCGGAGTTGCCACTCACTGAGGCATACACCATTCCTCCCTGCTCAATGTACTGGCGCGCTTTCTCCCAGAAGTCCGAATGCACATGCGACAACATCTCATCGGTGCCTGTGATCGGCGCCGGCAGCAGCAGCATAGGATAGCGGTTCCAGGCAGAGTATTCGCGCGGCAGATCCGCCTTGATGCCGGACTGACGGGCCAGGATGAATGCCGACAGCCATGAGCCGGTCAACAGAGTGTTTGCCTCAGAAAAGTCGGGCAGAGCCTGGCCTACAACCGCTCCCCCTTCCTTCTGCGATGTGTAGGGAGCGATCTCCGGCCCGGTAAGTCCAAAATGCGATTCGTCGCCATGCGGCTTTGACCATTCATCCGGCACGAGAATGGCGGCCTCCGCCGGAGCGGGCTCGATTCCCGCTAAGTCGAGCTTGCCGGTGACCGCCTCAAACTCCTTCAGCATTTGTGCCGCGGGACGCTCCTTCCCATCCCACGTGGTGATGCCGAACTGGGTTTCGTGGGGCGAGCGCAGGTAGGGCACCTTGGCATACTGCCCAGGCGCGGCGTCGGTAAAGCACCAGAGCAGAAAGCCGTTCGCGCCCAGCCCCAGGCCCGAATAGAGATTCGCCCGCTCATATTGCGCAATCTGTTCGGGGCCGTACTGCGCGGAGGATGCGCCGATCTCCTGGATCATGACCGGATGGCCGGCTCCGCCCGAGAGCGCGGTCTCGAAGGCGGAGCCGTATGTGCCGCGCACCGAGAGCATCGGGTCGGGATAGAGCTTGGGCTCGTAGATGGTGTAGGGATGAACGCTGAAAAAGTCCACTTCCGGGGTGAGATTATCCGGCCGAAAGGGGCCGTGATCCACATCCTGGGTAGAGGTGCCAACCACCAGCAGATGGTTTGGGTCGTGCTTGCGAATCGCGTTGGCGATCAGACGGGTCCAGTTGATTGCCATCGAGTCCGTGGTGCTGTTCTCCACGATCCAGAACGGCGGCTCATCGGTAAGATCCCAGGACAGGATGGCGTTCTCTTTGCCGAAGCGGCTTCCCATCTCGGCGGCAAAGTCCGTCTGATAGCGCAGCATGTCAGGGTCAGTGTAAGGATTCCTTCCCTGGCGGTAAGGCACATCCCAATACGCCTCTCCCACTTCCCCACCGATGAACAGTTGCGGTTGCAAATAGATCTGGTAGCGATTGGCCAGCGACAGCAGAAAATGCAGCTGCTGGAATGCTTCAGGGTTGTAGTCACCTGGGCGAGGTTCAAACCATGCCCATACAAGATCCAACCGGACGGTGTTGATGCCGAGTTCGTGCATTCTCGCGAAGTCGTGCTCAATCGAGACCGGATCCCATTGATAAGGCCACTGCATCGCCTTGACCGCCGGCACCCAATTCACGCCGACAGAAATAAACCGGCGCCCTCCGCGGGTAAAGTACGTGCCATCCAGACGAACCGCCTCCAGAGGCGCGGGGTCCGGCTTCTGGCCCGGGCAGCTAAGCGCGGCAGCGCCGATGAAGACGAGCGCGGCAAGAAAGCTGATCATTTTTTTCTACATCCGGCTTGTGCCATGAACTACACCTTCCTTACCTCTGCCTACGTAACGGAACCACGGGTGCCCCATATCTGCCCGGTTTTGGCAGATGTGGGATACCGCGACTCTCGACCGGCCAATCTGTCCCTGCAACCAGTCCGGGGCCTCGGCCGTCTACAGCCTGCACAGCTGTGAAATCGGCGTTCGTGGTTAAGGCCAGCAACAAACATAAAGACAAGACTAGAAAATGAACTTGAAGGCAAATTGCAGCTGGCGGGCACTGTGCACCGTGCTGCTGATAGTCCCTGCCTGGCTGGTATCCACGTCGGCATTGGGAATGGCGAACTGCGGCCGGTTAAATACATTGAATGCCTCTGCGCGGAACTCCATGTCCAGCGATTCGCGCAGCTTGAAATCTTTGAAGATGGAGGTGTCTACGTTGTACTGCGCCGGACCGCGCAATGTACCCGGGCCGGCATTCCCAAAATTGGTGGCGAATGTCTGCCCCGGCGCCAGGCTCGGAATCGCATACGCGCCAGGATTGAACCAGCACAAAATCGTTTGACTCCCCGAACACGATCCACCCGGCGTACTGGCGAAGTTACGAGGGTTTCCAATCACGTCGGGACGAGGCGCGCCTGACGAGGTGTTGGTTGGATCGAAGGAAAGAGCGGGAGTAAAGGCCTCCCCGGAATAGAAGGCAAGGATCCCCTGGGACTGCCAACCCCCGGCCACGATCTTGCTAAAGCCGTTGCCGCGCAGGAATCTTTGCCCCGGACCAAAGGGCAGATTGTACGACCACTCCGAAGTGAATTGGTTGCGGAAATCAGGCGACTGATCGCCCCGCTCCGCGCGCAGGTTGTACACATTCTGCGGACCGTTCCACTCATTCTCCGCTGTTTGGCCGATCGTATGCTGCCAGGTGTAGGCGGCGAGCGTACTCCAGTTCGAAGCTCAGGCGCTTCTCAAATTTCGCCTGCAGTTGGTGGGTGATCGAGTCGGCTAGATTAGAGTTCGTGCGAATGGCCGCGATGTCCGGCACCGTGGCGTAGTACGGGCGGCCGTAGTTCGGCGCGGGACCAAAGTTGCTATCGAGCGGCTCCAGCGCCTGGTTCAGATTGTAGACATAGGAGAGATGCACGCCGTGCGTGCCGACATAGGCAATTTGAAAGACCGAATCCTTTCCCAACTGCTGTTCCACATTGAGATTCCACTCTTCAATCGAAGTCGTAGGGTTGTTGAAAGGAACCGCACTGGCGGCGCCGGAAGGATTTTCGATGGTGGGATAGGTGCGCGCCGGAAAACCCTGTGAGAGCCGAAGTCCCGGCGTCGAAGCTGGATAGTTGAAGCTCTGACTGTAAAAGAGCCCGGTCGGGTTGTAAGGAAGTTCCGAGTCGCCCTGGGTTCCCTGCAGATCATAAAAAATGCCGAAGCCTCCGCGAATCGCGAGCGGACCGCTATGCGGCGTCCAGGCAAAGCCTACACGCGGCGCAAAGTTTTTCTTTGGAATTTCGACATTGCCGCTGCGGCTCACTCCCGGCATTTGCGGCGCGATAAATTCCCCGGTAGCAAAGTTGAAGTTAGCCAGGCGATCGTGTTGTTCCACATACGGGGTGTAGAGATCCCAGCGCAGACCCAGGTTGAGGGTCAAGCGCGGGGTCACGCGGTAATCATCCATGAAGTAGGCGCCCACCTCCCACCAGCGGATGCCGAAGAGTCCCTTCTGGCCATAGCGTGCGGCCGCGATCGGATAACCGAGCAGGAAACTGGCCAGCGGCGCGCCTCCAGTACCGGTGACGAGGTCTGCCGTGAACTGTTGGTCGAAGCTGAAGTCGCCGCGCGCATTCTGTGTCTGATCGAATCCGTTAAGCCGGCGGTGAATGTCGACGCCCATCTTAAAGGAATGCGAGCCGCGAATGTAGGTAAAGGAGTCAAGATACTGGTAGTTGTTCTCGCGCAGCAGCTCAGGGAAATAGTCTTGATTTCCCAGGTTACTCAGGCCCGAGATGGCGAAGTTTGGCAGGCCGCCCGTCGCCACGGGATTATCGGGATCAAAAATTCCCGGGATCCCAATGGGAGTAGAGAGATCCTGGCTGGCAAAGAACGGTATGGCGTCCACCACGTAGCGCATGTAGCCAACCTTGAGTTCATTGATCTTGTTCGCCGCAAAGGTATGCACATCGCTGATGCCGGCTGCACGCGCAAGATCGCTGATATTTCCGGAGAAGAAGCCGCCGCCCGCATACCCAGGGAAGGGATCGGGCTGCGTCTCATTCACATTGCCAAATTCAAACGTGGCGAAGAGGCTGTCTTTGCTGGTGAGCTGATGGTCGACCCGGATATCGAAAGAGTCCTGGTTGTTCACCAGCGCAGGATTCGACAAATAGTTATTGGCGGTTCCGGGCAAGTTGGACGCCGGGTAAAGTGCGGCCACGTTCAGGGCAGCCGGATCAAGCGACGCCTGGGGAATGATATTTCCTGGAAAGGGAGTGCGCGCGCCGGTGGCCGGGTTATAGGTCGTGGGATCGTAGATCTGCCCGGTGTCATATCCGTTCGGCGCCGTGACTCCAGTCAGCAAGTCGGAGAAGTCTCCGGTGCGTTCGGCAGCCGGCGGCACAGTGCTGATATCGGTCTGCGACTGGTTGATGCGCGTGCCCTGGTAGTCGATAAAGAAGAAGGTTCGATTGCGGAAGATCGGGCCACCCAGGGTTCCGCCGAACTGGTTCTGCTTGAAGGGCGGAATGGGCACCGTTCCGCTATCGAAGTAGTTGCGCGCGTCAAAGGCGGAATTGCGAATAAATTCGAACGCGTCCCCGTGGAATTGGTTGGTCCCCGACTTGAGCGCAACATTGATGACAGCGCCGCCTTTGCCGATGTCCGCGGCAAAGTTATTGGTTTGCATCTTGAACTCGGCAATGGCGTCGACCGACGGCTGAATGACCTCGAAGCCTATCTGCTGCTCATTATTGTCGAATCCATCGAGCAGAAAGTTGTTGTTCGTGGCGCTCAGACCGTTGGCCTGGATCGCCCCGTTGGCGCGCTCGTTCTCAGGGATCGACCCTTGCTGCACGATGCCGGACGGTCCCTGATTCACGCCTGGGGTCAAGTACGCGAGCTGGATGAAATCGCGGCCGTTCAGCGGCAGAGAGGTAATGGGTTCCGCGGTGATGACCTGGCCCAGAGAAGATGTTCCTGATTCCAACAGCGGTTCCGAGGCCGTCACCGTGACTACCTGATTCACTTCCCCTACGGTCAGCCCGACGTCAAGTGTGACCACCTGGGTGACGGTCAACGGGAAAGGAGCCTCGACTACCTTTTGAAATCCCTCATGTTCGACCGATGCCGTATAGGTTCCCGGTTGCAGTTGCGTCACCACGAACTGGCCAGTTGCGTCGGTGGTTACGCTGTGGCGAATGCTTGTGCCGGTGTTCTCCACGGTCACCCTCGCGCCGGGAACAGCGGCGCCTGAAGTGTCATGAACCGTGCCGACAATTCTGCCCGATTCCACCTGGGACCAGCCTGGAACCGGCCGCAATCAGGAACAACAGAGAAAGTGCTATGGAAGTGAAACGGGAGTGAAACTGCACAACCAAGCGCCGGGATGCCATTGAGCCTCCTGATAAACCACTTATTTGGAAAGCGTGGGCCCGATCGTGATGCCTATAAACATAACATCATATGTACATATCATGTCAATTAAGATTCGCCAAGTTGCTCAAAGTGCGTTGCAAAGCCTGTAAACTTAACCTCACAAGGTATGGATCCGACCTCGTTGGTGGAACAAGAAGCGGTAAGACGGCCAGGCGTGGGGCCCGACACAGGCATCACCCTGGATCCGGAGAGCTTCGTTCCTTATTACGAGCAGATCGTTGCGCAGATTCGAAACGCCATCCGCATCGGGCGTCTCCATGCGGGAGCCAGCTTCTATTCCGAAGGCGAGATTGCACGTTCGCTTGGCATCAGCAAGATGCCGGTCCGGCAGGCCTTCCAGAAGCTTCGAGATGAAGGTTTACTCATCATCCAGCAGGGCAAGAAGCCCATCATTGGAAGTGAGCGGGTCCCGTGGGATTTTCAACGGTTGCGGGGCTTCAGCGAAGAGATGCTTCGCAAGGGGCTCACGCCTTCGGCCCGGATACTGTCGGTCGATGAACAGGTTCCGGAAGCAGCGATCGTCGCGGCCTTGAGTCTGAAGCCCGAGCAGAAGGTCTACCGTTTGAAAAGATTACGATTCATCGACCGTCAGCCGGTGGCCCTCGTCACCAGCTATCTTCCCTCGCACATATTTCCCGGCATTGACCAGCTCGATCTTGCCAACCAGTCCTTGTATTACATCATCGAGCGGCTCTTCGGCAGGCCCTTGCAACGCGCAGACGAGGTGATTGGCGCTGTGAATGCCGAACTGGAAGAGGCGAGCATACTGCAGACATCCGTTGGAAGTGCGCTGTTGAGCATCACCGAGACCACCTACGATGTACAGCAGGTTCCGGTGGAGTACAGCGTTTCACTCCTCCGCGGCGACCGCTACACAGCCTTCGTAACTTCGGTCCGGTAGGAATCTGTATTTGGGGTGCCCCATTCAAGCCTTCTTTTGCCCGCCCCGGCGTGCCGTGGGGCTTGATTAGGGTAGTTCCCGCACCGCTCCGTGTCATTAAGGGCAACTAACTTGCCGGCAACAAAGAATACAAGGCCCGGAGGGCCGACCACCAACGTGCGCCCAGCCCGGAAGGGCTGGGAAATCGATTCAACAGGATGCGAGCGCCATAGGCGCGGCACTAAACCGATGGGTCATCCCGAGCGCAGTGTTTTGTTTGCCACAGCGCAACCGCTATGATCGAAGGGGTGCCCCACTCCTCGACAGCGCAAGATCTCTACCACGAAGGTCTCGACCGGCTCGCGGAAGGCGACGCCGCAGGAGCCGTGCAGAGGCTGCGTCATTGCCTTGAGGTGGACCCGGGGATGCTCGATGCCATGCATGGGCTCATCCGCGCGCTGCAGGAGACCCGCGAATACGACGCAGCCATCGCGGTGGCGCAACATCTGCTGCAACTCGATCCCGAAGAGGTTCTGGCCCATACCAGCCTCTCCATTCTGTATCAACACAAGGGCATGATCGCCGAGGCGGAAGCCGAGGCACTGAAAGCCAAGCTGCTGGGCTGGAAGCAACAGTTACGGCAACAAAAGCGGCAGCCGTGACCAACGCAGCGCCGAGCATTCTGCGCAATTTCCACGACCAGCTCATGGCCGCGTATGGCCCGCAGCAGTGGTGGCCGGCGCAATCGCCCCTGGAGGTGATCGTCGGCGCCTATCTCACGCAGAACACCTCCTGGCGCGCCGTGGAGCGCTCCATCGCCAACCTGCTCGAACACCGCGTGATGAGCCTTGAGGAGTTGCGAGCCATTCCGGAAGAAGAGCTACGCAGCCTGATTCGTCCCTCGGGATACATGGTGCGCAAGGCGGCCGCGATCAAGGCATTTGTGGCGTTTCTCGATCGGGAACACGCCTCCTCCCTGTCCCGGCTCGCCGCGCAACCAACGAGCGTGGCGCGCCGGCAATTGCTGGCGCTGCCCGGCGTGGGAGAGGAGACCGCGGACGCCATTCTCCTCTATGCCCTGATCCATCCCGTAGCGGTGGTCGATGAGTATCTGCGCCGCATTACCGATCGCCATGGACTGGCGCCCCGCGAACGGAAATACGCTGAAGTGCAACAACTGGTTCACGCCGCCTTTGAACCGGACCCACCGGAATTTCGCGCCCCGCTGTTAAACGAGTTCCACGCCCTGGTAGTTGCCGTGGGCAAAAACCATTGCGGCCCCCAGCCTCGCTGTAATGGCTGCCCGTTAGCCCCTTTTCACTGATGGCCTTCGGTCGAAGCTTCCCAAGCGCAGTGGAACCCTGGGTGAGAAATGCGAGCTAGCACCCTTTACGTCGCCAGCACCAACCGGGGCAAGCTGCGCGACTTTTCTTTGGCGGCCGCGCGCCACAATGTTCTGATTCTCCCTTTGCCCGGCCTCGACGCCATCGAGCCCCCGGCGGAGGAAGCCCCGACCTTTGCCGGCAACGCCCGTGAAAAAGCGATCTACTACAGCCGCTTTCTCCCGGGTGAGATGGTGTTGGCCGACGACTCCGGCCTCGAGGTGGACTTTCTTGCAGGCGCCCCTGGTGTGCGCTCCGCCCGCTACGCCGCGGATGCAGGCTTCCGCGCCGCCGCCACCACCGACGCCAACAACAATCTCTTCCTCTTGCAGCAACTCGCCGGAGTGGGCGAGCACGATCGCCGCGCCCGCTACCGCTGTGCGTTGTCCATCGCCCAGGATGGTGCCAGCATGCTCACCGCAGAAGGCGCCGTCGAGGGCCGCATCCTTACCGCCATGCGGGGCAGCGGCGGTTTCGGATACGATCCTTTGTTTTATCTGCCTGCCCTCGATCGCACGATGGCGCAAATCGACGACCAGGCCCGATGGACAGTGAGCCACCGCGGCCAGGCCTTTCGCGCCCTGATGGAGCTTCTAGCCGAGTGATCCGATTGAAAGTTGGCTCCGCTCCTGTTCGCGAGATAGCCGCCCGCCTTGACGATGGTTCTCTCGCGGCACCAATAATAAAAGGTTGGGTCAATTTCATTGTTCTTCCAACCGCAACCGTCTTAAGACTGGACGAAATCATAATGAGCACACTCGCAGCCGCCCCACGGAGCAACCGGGCACCGAGCTTCTGGGCTTCTACCGTCGGCAAGAAGATCGTGATGGCGGTCACCGGAGCCATCCTGTTCGGATTCGTGATCGCGCACCTGCTGGGCAATCTTCAGATCTACGAAGGCCCGGCAAAGCTGAATGCCTATGGCGCCTTTCTTCACAGCATTGGGGAGATTCTCTGGCCGGCGCGCATCATCCTGCTGATTGCCGTCGGGCTGCATATCACCGCGACCGTGCAACTGGCCTTGCTGAAAAAGCGCGCGCGGCCCATAGGGTATTCGCGCAAGCAGGCCATCGCCTCCTCTTATGCCTCCAGGACCATGTACTGGTCAGGCCCCATCGTGCTCGCGTTCATCATCTTTCACCTTCTTCACCTCACTGCCGGCTACATCCATCCCGGCGCCGCCTACATTGAGGGCGATGTTTACCACAACGTGGTTTCGGGCTTCCAGGTGTGGTGGGTCTCGCTCTCGTACATTGTCGCCATCAGCCTGCTGGGGCTGCACCTGCGCCACGGCCTGTGGAGCATGTTTCAAAGCGTCGGTATCCATCAGCCGCAACCACATGGCCACGCTCAAGAAGGCGGCGTGGGTGATCGCTCTGCTGATCGTCCTCGGCTACATCTCGATTCCGATAAGCGTATTACTGGGGCTGGTGAAATAGATGAAACTCGACTCCAAAGCACCCACGGGGCCCATTGAGCAGGCGTGGGATCAGGCTCGTTTCGACGTCAAGCTGGTGAACCCGGCAAACAAACGCAAGCACTCCATCATCGTGGTCGGATCGGGGCTTGCGGGTGCTTCGGCATCGGCTACCCTGGGCGAGCTTGGCTACCAGGTGCAATGCTTCTGCTTTCAGGATTCGCCGCGGCGCGCGCACTCCATCGCGGCGCAGGGCGGCATCAACGCGGCCAAGAACTACCAGAACGACGGCGACAGCGTCTACCGCCTCTTCTACGACACGGTCAAAGGCGGAGACTTCCGTGCCCGCGAGGCCAATGTCTATCGCCTGGCGCAGATCAGCGTCTCCATCATCGATCAATGCGTAGCCCAGGGTGTTCCCTTCGCCCGCGAATACGGCGGCGCCCTCACCAACCGCTCCTTTGGCGGCGCCCAGGTCTCGCGCACCTTCTACGCCCGCGGCCAGACCGGCCAGCAACTGTTGCTCGGCGCCTACCAGGCGCTGGAACGCCAGATCCACGCGGGCACCGTCACCATGCACCCGCGCACCGAGATGCTGGACCTGATCGTCGTTGACGGCAAGGCCCGCGGCATCGTCGCCCGCCACCTGGTCACCGGCGCCATCACCACGCACTTTGCCGACGCCGTCATCCTGGGTACCGGGGGCTACGGCAATGTCTACTATCTCTCCACCAATGCCAAAGGCTCCAATGTGACCGCCATCTGGCGCGCCCACAAGCGTGGGGCACTCTTTGCCAACCCCTGCTATACGCAGATCCACCCCACCTGCATTCCTGTCACCGGCGAGTATCAATCCAAGCTCACGCTGATGAGCGAGTCGCTGCGCAACGACGGCCGTATCTGGGTGCCGCTCAAAAAGGGAGACAAGCGCTCCCCTGACCAGATCCCCGAAGCCGAGCGCGACTACTACCTGGAACGCCGTTATCCCAGCTTTGGCAACCTGGTGCCGCGCGACGTGGCTTCGCGCAATGCCAAGGCAGTTTGCGATGAGGGCCGGGGCGTGGGCGAAACCGGGCTCGGCGTGTACCTCGACTTTACCGACGCCATCCGCCGCCTCGGCGAAAACACCATCCGCGATCGCTACGACAACCTCTTCGAGATGTACCAGCGCATCACCGAGGAAGATCCGTACAAGGTCCCAATGCGCATTTACCCCGCCATCCACTACACCATGGGCGGCCTGTGGGTGGACTACAACCTGCAAAGCACCATCCCCGGCCTGTTTGTGATCGGCGAAGCCAACTTCTCCGATCACGGCGCCAATCGCCTGGGCGCCAGCGCGCTGATGCAGGGGCTCTCCGACGGATACTTCATCGTTCCCTACACCGTAGGCAACTACCTGGCGACCAACAAATTTCCAGCAGTACTCGAGACCCAGCCCGAGGTGAAGCAGGCGGTCGCCTGCGTCCGCCAGACCATCGACCTGCTGCTCTCGATCAAGGGCAAGCGCACGGTTGATTCCTTCCATCGCGAGCTGGGCAAGATTGTGTGGGACTACTGCGGCATGTCGCGCACCGCGGCCGGCCTTGAATCCGCCATTGGCCAGATCCGGGCACTGCAGGAGGAGTACTGGAAGAACGTCAACGTGCCGGGCAGCGGCGAAGACCTGAATCAGAGCCTGGAGAAGGCCGGCCGGGTAGCTGATTTCTTCGAGCTCGCGGAGCTTATGTGCATCGATGCGCTGGACCGCAACGAATCCTGCGGCGGCCACTTCCGGGAAGAGTATCAGACACCCGAAGGCGAGGCGCAGCGCGATGACGAGCACTACTCCTATGTCGCTGCGTGGGATTATCGCGGCCCCGGCAACCCGCCCACCTTGACCAAGGAGCCGTTGGAGTTCCACTACGTCCATCCGAGCCAGAGGAGCTACAAGTAATGAAAGTGACGCTGAAAATCTGGCGGCAGAAGAATCGTAAGGACGCGGGCAAATTCGTCAGCTATCCGGTGGACATCGAAAATGCTGAGATGTCGATGCTGGAGTGTCTCGACGTGCTCAACGAGAGCCTGATCGAAAAGGGCGAAGAGCCGGTGGCCTTCGAGCACGATTGCCGCGAAGGCATCTGCGGCTCTTGCGGCTTCATGATCAACGGCGTCGCCCACGGTCCCATGCCCGCCACCACTGTCTGCCAGTTGACCATGCGCCACTTCAAAGACGGCGAAGAGCTGGTCATCGAACCCTGGCGCGCGGCCGCGTTCCCGATGATCAAGGACCTGGTGGTCGATCGCCGCTCCTTCGACCGCATCATCGCTGCCGGCGGCTACATCTCCGTTTCCACCGGGAATGCAACCGACGGCAACACCCATCTCATCGGCAAAGAGACGGCGGACCGGGCGATGGATGCCGCTGCCTGCATCGGCTGCGGAGCCTGCGTCGCCGCCTGCCCGAATGCCTCCTCGGCGCTGTTTACCGGGGCCAAGATTGCCCATCTCGGCATCCTGCCGCAAGGCAAGCCCGAACGCGATCGCCGCGCCCTGGGCATGGTTGCGCAGATGAACGTGGAAGACTTCGGCAGCTGCACCAATATCGGCGAGTGCACCGCCGTCTGCCCGAAAGAGATCAAGCTGGAGGTGATCGCGGTGATGAACCGCGACTATCTGCGCGCCAGCGTGAAACGGCGAGATCAGCTGGTGACCACCATCAGCCCGTTCACGGAGTGGAGCACAGGAGCGAAATTCGGCTCAACCGGCGCGCGGGAGTAGTGCCACGATGAAGATCTCGCGCGCTTTTATTCTGTTCGCCGCTATTCTTCCCCTCGCTGCGCAAACCACTTCCCAAACCACCTCGAAGACACCTTCCGTGAAAAAGACAGCCGTGAGCGAGAAGACAGACCCACTTGCCGTACACCAATCCGCTATCGTCATCGACACCCATGCCGACACCACCCAGCGCTTGCTCGACGAAGGCTACGATCTGGCCGATCCGCTGAAAGGCGGCTCCGTCAATTTTGAGTCGGCACGCAAAGGCAACCTGGGGGCTGAGTTCTTTTCCATCTGGGTAGACCCGATCCCATTCAAGGGCCACGAGGCGCGCCGCACGCTGGAGTTGATCGACGCCGTCTACCAGCAGGCGGCGAAACATCCGCAACAGATGCGCATGGCCTTTTCCCCAGAGGATATTATTGCCGCCCATCGCGAGCACAAGCTGGCGGCGCTGATGGGGGTGGAAGGCGGCCACTCCATCGAGAACAGCCTGGGCCTTCTGCGGGACTATTATCGCCTCGGCGTGCGCTACATGACGCTCACCTGGAGCAACTCTAATGGCTGGGCCGATTCCTCGGGCGACATCGATGATCCTGCGGTTCCCCACACCAAGGACGGCCTGAGCGACTTCGGCAAAGACGTGGTCTACGAGATGAATCGGCTGGGGATGATGGTGGATGTTTCGCACGTCTCCGATAAGACCTTCTATCGCACATTGATCATCAGCCGCGCGCCGGTGATTGCCTCCCACTCTTCGGCGCGCGCTCTATGCAACTCACCGCGTAATATGGGTGACAACATGCTGCGCGCCGTCGGCCAATATGGCGGCGTGGTGATGGTGAACTTCTATTCGAGCTTTCTGAGCGAGGATTACCGCAAGGCAGCGAAGGCCCAGCAGCCGGCCATCGACCAGGCCGTGGCCGAAGCCACCGCCAAGCTCAAGGCCGAGGGCAAACCAATTCCCAATGAGATGGCCGAGCAGATTGCCAAGAGCTACATGGCAAAGATTCCGCGCCCGCCGTTCAGCATCCTGATCGATCACATTGACCACATCGCCAAGATTGCCGGTATCGACCACGTAGGCATCGGCTCAGACTTCGATGGAATTCCTTCCAGCCCGGAGGGCATGGATTCCGCTGCCGATCTCCCCAAGATCACCCAGGCACTGATGGCACGCGGCTACAGCGCGGAGGACATGCACAAAATTCTTGGGGGCAACTTTCTGCGCGTATTCGCCAAGGTGCAGGAGGTCTCCAAGCAACTCCAGTCTGAGAGCCGCCCGCAGATCAAGGAGAAGCAGCCCTTCGACAAGAAATAGGCCGCCGAGCATTTCTCTTACGGCTGTATTAACCTGTTGCTTGGGATCACGATGAAATTCCTATATCGCTTCGCTGTTTTGCTTTTCTTCCCGGCTCTTTTTGCCATCGCTCAGCAGTCCAACCCGACGCAGACTCCCCCGGCCCAGACGCCTCCCGCCGAGCTACCTGATTCGCCGGTGAGCCAGGTCCCACCGGTTGTGGAGCCCACCGGCCCTACCGTGGTTCTGGATACCAGCATGGGACGCATCACCTGCCGCTTCTTTGACAAGCAGGCGCCGCTCACCGTCGCGAATTTTATTGCTCTGGCTGAAGGCACCAAGCCATGGACGGATCCTGTCAGCAAACAGAAGATGACGCACAAGCCGTTTTATGACGGCACGACCTTTCATCGCGTCATTCCGGAATTCATGATTCAGGGCGGCGATCCAACCGGCACCGGAACCGGCGATCCGGGATATATGTTCGCCGATGAGTTCGATCCCAACCTCAACTTCGATGTGCCCGGCCGCATGGCCATGGCGAACTCCGGACCCGGCACCAACGGCTCTCAGTTTTTTATCACTGAGGTGCCTACGCACCATCTCGATCAGAAACACACCATCTTCGGACAGTGCGACCAGGCCAAGCCTCTCGGTTGTCTCGGCGATCGCCCGCGTGCAGCGGAACGCGGACGACAAGCCGATCGAGCCGGTCGTCCTCAACAAGGTCACCATCGTGCACGCAGGGCCAGCCGTTGCCGCCTCTCCCCGCGGCTCCTGCCTCCTGCTCCCGCGGCGCCCGCGGTTCCCAATCAAAACTAAACCAACACCAGGAGTTTTTCATGTCTCGTGAATCTGGAACTTATGCCATCTTCAATACCAGCGAAGGTAAGATCGTCTGCCGCCTCTTTGAAAAGGACGCGCCGAAAACAGTTGAGAACTTCGTCGAACTCGCCGAGGGAAAACGGGAGTGGACCCATCCCACCGGCGGCAAGAAGAGCACCACAAGCTTTATGACGGCACGATCTTTCATCGTGTGATTCCCGACTTCATGATTCAGGGTGGCGATCCGGCAGGAACTGGCTTCGGCGGTCCTGGTTACAAATTTGCAGACGAGACCAAGGGTTCGCCGCACAGCCTGAATGCAAAGGGCAAGCTGGCCATGGCGAACGCGGGCCCAAACACCAACGGATCTCAATTCTTTATTACGGTTGCGCCTACCCAATGGTTCACCGGCAAGCACACCGTCTTCGGGGAAGTTGTGGAAGGCTATGACGTAGTGGAGAAGATCTCCAAGGTGCCGCGCAACTCGCAGGACAAGCCGAACAAGCCGGTGACGATCGAAACTGTAGTCATCGAGCGCGTGTAAGCGCGAGGTGGGCAGAACCGCAGATCCCTCGACTGCCCTCGGGATGACAAAGGGGAGGGATCTGCAGTTCAATCTTTCGGGTGTAATGAATTTGTCATCCCGACCGGAGCGTACCCGGATTTCCTGCCACGCAACACTAGACGAAGGCCGCATGTGCGCCTTTCTCAGAAAGGCGCATGAAGTTCGCCGAAGCCACCAACCCCTACAGGAAATCCGGGGTAGCGGAGTGGAGGGACCTGCAGTTAACCGGCGGCGGCTAACTGCTCTTCCACCAGCTCGCAGATGGTGTGCAGCAGAAACTTGTGGCCTTCCTGGATACGCGCAGTCAGAGTGCCGCTTACCAGCAACTCTACATCGGCAAGCCCTGCACACCGGCCGCCATCTCTGCCTAGAAAAGCAATCGTCTTCAACTTCAGCTCTTTCGCCATCGTCAATGCCCGCACGATGTTCTCGCTCGCACCAGTGGTACTAAACACCGCCAGCACATCCCCCGGATTTCCGAACGCCTTTACCTGCCTCGCGAACAGATCGGCAAAGGAATAGTCGTTGCCGATCGCGGTCAAATCCCCGCCATTGGAGGCTAACGAAATTGCAGGATAGGGACGGCGCTCGCGGTGGTAATCGCGACCACAAACTCCGTGGTCAGATGCGAGGCATCGGCCGCGCTGCCGCCGTTACCACAGGCCAGCAGCTTGTGCCCTGAAAGCAAAGCCTCCGCAATGATCTCGGAGGCTGCTTCTATTTGCGGCTCCAGGCCGGCCAACTGCTGCAACACTGCCTGGGCATCGGCGATGTTCGCGGTAACTACCTGGCGGGCTCGTCCCTTCACTGTCTTAGACCCCAATAACCGCGCACAACTCCTTCACCGCGTCGGCGCTCTTCTGCAGCGCGGCATCTTCTTCCTTGGTCAGCTTGATCTCAATAATCTGCTCCAGACCCCGCTCGCCCAGCTTGCAGGGAACACCCACATAGAGACCATGGATTCCGTACTCGCCCTCGAGATAAGCCGCACAGGGCAGAATCTTCTTCTTGTCTTTGAGGATGGCCTCGACCATCTCCACCGCAGCCGCAGACGGAGCGTAGTAGGCGCTGCCCGTCTTCAGATGCTTGACGATCTCCGCGCCGCCGTCGCGCGTTCTTTGCACCAGGCGCTCGACCGTCGCCGCATCCATCAACTCGGTGATGGGGATGCCGGCCACCGTGGAATAGCGCGGCAGCGGCACCATGGTGTCTCCATGCCCGCCGAGCACAAACGCGGTTACATTCTCCACCGAAACCTTCAATTCTTCCGCGATGAAGGTGCGGAAGCGGGCGGAATCGAGGATCCCGGCCATGCCGATCACCCGCTCGCGGTTGAACTTGGAAAGCTTGAATGCCGCCTGGGCCATGGCGTCGAGAGGATTGGAAACAATGATCAGGATCGCGTTCGGCGACGCAGCCACCACCTTGCCCACCACATCCGACATGATCTTGTAGTTGGTATGCAGCAAGTCGTCACGGCTCATGCCCGGCTTGCGGGGAATACCGGCCGTGATCACCACAATGTCGGAGTTTGCCGTGGCCGCATAATCGTTCGTCCCGGTCACGTGAACATCGCGCTTTTCAATCGGCAGCGCTTCCAGCAGATCGAGACCCTTGCCCTGGGGCACGCCTTCCACCACATCGATCAGCACAATGTCGGCCAGTTCTTTAGCCGCGATCCAGTGCGCCGAGGTCGCCCCTACATTCCCTGCCCCTACGATGGTTACTTTCTTCCGCATATCTCTCCTAACCCATGTTCTCGATGATCCGGGTCGCGAACTCACTCGTCTTGGCTTTCGTGGCCCCGGGCATCTGCCGCTCAAAGTCGTACGTCACATATTTTTGCTGGATGGTTTTTTCCAGCGCACTCTCGATCAGCTTGGCAGCCTCGCTCCATCCCAGGAATTCGAACAGCATCACGCCCGAGAGCATGACCGAGCCTGGATTGATCACGTCTTTGTCCGCGTACTTGGGCGCCGTGCCATGGGTGGCTTCAAACACTGCATAGCCGTCGCCGACATTGGCTCCCGGAGCAATGCCCAAGCCGCCCACCTGCGCCGCGCACGCGTCCGAGATGTAGTCGCCGTTCAGATTCGGTGTCGCCAGCACGCTGTATTCCTCGGGCCGGATGATCACCTGCTGAAAGATGGAATCGGCAATCCGATCGTTGATCAGCAGCTTCTTCTTCCATTTCCCGTTGCCATGCGTTTCGCCGATGGAATCGATGACGGCCTTCACGCCGCGGTACAGCTCGGCACGAAAATCGTCCGAGCCAAAGGCCAGACCCGGCTCGATCAGCGCCGCATTCTCTTCGACCGTGAGCTTCGGGTTGGCTTCCAGGTTGCCCAGAATCCAACTCTCGGTTTCGGTCACCGTCTGCTGGCGAAACTCCTGGGTTGCCACCTCGTAACCCCACTCGCGGAACGCGCCCTCGGTAAACTTCTGGATGTTTCCCTTGTGCACCAGGGTCACGGACTTGCGTCCGTTCTCGAGCGCATACTTGATCGCGTAGCGCACCAGCCGCTTGGTCCCGGTGATGGAGATCGGCTTGATCCCTATGCCGGAATCCTCGCGAACCCGCTTCTTGGTGCCCTTGAGCATGTCGTTGTTGAGGAAGTCGATGATCTTCTTGCACTCCGGTGTGCCTTGCTTGAACTCGATGCCCGCGTAGACATCCTCCGTGTTCTCGCGGAAGATCACCACGTCGAGCTTCTCCGGGTGCTTCACCGGGCTGGGTACACCCTGGTAGTACTTCACCGGCCGCACACAGGAATAAAGATCGAGGATTTGCCGCAAGGCAACGTTCAGGGACCGGATGCCGCCGCCGACCGGGGTGGTCAGGGGGCCTTTGATGGAGATCCGCAGATCGCGCGCCGCGCTCACGGAGTCGTCCGGCAGCCAGGTGGCGAACTGCTGATACGCCTTCTCGCCGGCAAAGATCTCAAACCACTTCACCGATCGCTTGCCCCCGTAGGCCTTTTCTACGGCGGCGTCGAAAACCCGCTGCGATGCGCGCCAGATGTCGCGCCCCGTCCCGTCGCCTTCAATAAACGGGATGATCGGGATGGTCAGGAATCTGGTATTTGCCGTCGGCATATTGAATCGCCTCGCCCCCGGTGGGCAAGGAAAGACCGTTATAGCTTTTCTGCATGGATGGACATCTCTCCGAACACGGATAGGTGGAGCAGGAACGAATAGTTAGGCTACCACCATGCGAATTGCAGTGGCAATGCGGAGTAGTCTATAGACATGCGTGGTTGGATTACCGTCGCTCTTCTGTTCGCCTTCCTGCCGCCGCCGGCGCGCAGCAATATTCCGCCGATAAGCCGGTAGGGCGCGGCGGCGCAATCGACGCCTGCCTTCCTCAAAAACGCCGGCATCGACCAGAACCTGAGCCGGCAGCTCCCGCTCAACGACCATTTTCTCGACTCCAGCGGTACCGATGTGCCCCTGAGCGCCTACTTTCAACAGCGTCCGGTGGTCATGGCGCTGGTTTACTACAAGTGCCGCATGCTCTGCCCGCAGGTGCTCAGCGGCATGGCAAAAACGCTGCGCCAGGTGGGGTTCATGCCGGGCATGGATTACGACATCGTCGTTGCCAGCATCGATCCGGCGGACACTCCGGCCGACGGCGCGGCAGAAAAAGCCCGGTTCCTGGAGTCGCTGGGCAAGCCGGATGCAGGCTCGAGTGTGCACTTTCTCACCGGGACCCAGGCCTCAATTACCGACCTCGCCCGGGCGACCGGCTTCAACTACGTCCGCATGGCCGGGCCTGACGGCAAGATGGACCAGTTCGCCCACTCCAGCGTGATCATGATTGCGACTCCTGATGGCCGCATGTCGAAGTATCTGTTCGGGATTGACTACCAGCCCCGCGATCTGCGGTTGGCGGTCATTGAGGCCAGCAATCACCACATCGGCTCACTCAGCGACATGATTTTGCTCTATTGCTGCAACTACAGCCCCAGTGCGGGCAAGTACACCGTGTCCATCCTGCGGGTGATGGGGCTGGCGGCCATGGGTTCCCTCTTTATGCTGGTGGCGCTGCTCTATGCCCTCTCCCGCAAGCCAAAATCAACCGTCACCCACGCATAAGAATTTCAACGGGCCAGAGAACCGAGGGTGCCCCACATCTCGCTCGTTTTTCGCGAGATGTGGGATACCGCGGGGCTCGACGTGCGGCTTTTCGAGAATGTTCGCGATCTTTAAAGTCAGGGGTTCAGAGTCGCGGTATCCCACATCTCGCGAAAAACGAGCGAGATATGGGGCACCCCAGGTTCGATGGCCGGGACAGAAGTGAAGACAGCGCTAGTCGGCAACCATCAATTGGCCGGGAACAATAGGCCGGGTGCGAGGCAGCCGGCCCAGCGCAGCCGCCACACCCACGACGCACAAGCTCAACACAAAAGCAGCCAGCTTGACCTGGTTAGTCGCCGGTGACCGGGGCAGCGTCTTCCACAGCAGCAGCAAAACCGTCTGCGAAATCACCGCCGCCCACACCGCCCCGTAAAAATATCGCCGCTCGATGCCCTCGCCCTTGGTCGAGCGCCCGACCCTGGGCAGCAGGCCCAACAGGCCTAACAGCAGCACGATGGCGCAAAGCGGAAAATACGCCTGCAGATAGATCTGCTTCATCACCCACTTGCCGGTCGTGGCTGCGATGACCAGCCCGGCCAGGTTCAAGCAGGGCAAAGCTGATGACCGCGTTCCACGCGAAGGTGTAGCAGATCTTGCGGTACAGAGGGTTGGGCTTGTCCTCAGTAAAGCGAAGAATGTACGGCCGCGGCTCCACACCGGGAAGCTGGCCAAAATAGCCGGCGACGCCGGTCGCCGCCATCACCAGCAACAACCAAAGCAGATTTCTCCGGCTGCCGCCGTGCGCGAAAAGATCGAAAGTCAACGGCCCGGGCGCAAGAAAAAACACCCAGATCCAGATCGGCCAGTGGGCCAACCGGTACCGCCGGGTATTGCGCTCGCGCATATTGCGGCGCTCGGCATACTCCACTGGGATTGCATACGCCATCTCACTGCTATTGTGCCTCAAAGCCGAGTCGATTGGCCTCGGTCCGCATCCATTCATCTGTTTGTGTTAGGTTCGTTTTAGTCGCAGGGAAACATCAACGGGAGGTTACGGATTGGGAAAGAGCATGGTCCCGAAGCGTCTGTTTTTGACCAAGGGCGTGGGGAAGCACAAAGAACGCCTCACTTCTTTCGAGTTGGCTCTGCGAGACGCCGGGATCGCCGCCCAGAATCTGGTGCGGGTCTCTTCCATCTTCCCGCCACAGTGCAAACTGATCACCCGCAAAGAAGGTCTGAAATACCTCTCGCCGGGCGAGGTCGTCTTCGCCGTGGTCGCGGAAAACTCCACCCGCGAACCCCATCGCCTGGTGGTTTCGAGCATTGGCGTCGCCATTCCCACAGATCGCAACACTTACGGTTACCTGAGCGAACATCACAGCTTCGGCGAAGCGGAAGAACAGGCCGGCGAGTACGCCGAAGAACTGGCGGCGGAGATGCTTGCAACGACACTGAACGTGGACTTCGATCCGGATAAAAGCTGGGACGAGAAGAAGGAGATGTATCGCATCTCCAACAAGATCGTCCGCACAACGAACATTACCCAATCCGCCATCGGCGACAAGCGCGGGCTGTGGACGACGGTCATCGCCGCGGCAATTCTGATTTTTGAGTGAGTGAGGAAAATGGCTGGTAAAGGAAATTATCGCGTTGGGCTGGTGCAGATGTCCTGCTCGCCCGACCCCGACGCCAACCTGGATAAAGCTGCCGACCGGGTTCGTGAAGCTGCGCGCGGCGGGGCAAACATCATCTGCCTGCCCGAGCTATTCCGCGCGCAATATTTCTGCCAGCGCGAAGATGCCGAGCTCTTCGACCTGGCGGAGCCGATCCCCGGCCCTTCCACAGAGCGGCTTGCTGCTGTCGCCAAGGAAGAGAAGGTAGTGGTAGTCGCTTCCCTCTTCGAGCGCCGGACGGCCGGGCTTTATCACAACACCGTTGCCCTGCTGCAGAACGATGGCTCGCTGGGCGGGATCTACCGCAAGATGCACATCCCCGATGACCCGCTGTACTACGAGAAATTCTATTTCGCCCCCGGGGATCTGGGTTATCAAGGCCTTCGAAACGTCCGTCGGACAAGTGGGCGTGCTGATCTGTTGGGATCAGTGGTACCCGGAAGCTGCGCGGATCACTGCCCTGCGCGGCGCCAACCTGCTTTTTTATCCCACCGCCATCGGCTGGCATCCCGCGGAAAAAGAGCCTTTCGGCGCTGCCCAGTACGACGCGTGGCAGACCATCCAACGAGCCCACGCCATCGCCAACGGCGTCTACGTCGCCTCCGTCAACCGCGTCGGCCACGAATTTGGAGACATTCGCGGCAACCGTGCTCCCGGGGTTGGGCTGGAGTTCTGGGGTGGATCGTTTATCGCGGATCCCTTCGGCCGCATCCTGGCCCAGGCGCCCCATGACAGCGAAGCCATCCTCATCGAGGAGGTTGACTTGAAGCACCTGGAAGATACCCGCCGCAATTGGCCTTTTCTGCGTGACCGGCGCGTCGATTCCTATCCACCGATTTCGGCTCGCTTTCTGGACGAGCCGGCCGGCGCCGGCAATGGCAGCTGACTCCGCAACCCCTGGCAGCCTGGGTTATCGCATGCCGGCGGAGTGGGAGCCGCATGCCGCAACCTGGCTGGCGTGGCCGCACAACGCGGCTGACTGGCCAGGGCGATTCCATCCCATTCCGTGGGTGTACTGCGACATAATCCGCCACCTCTCGCGGGTGGAGGATGTGCATCTGCTGGTCCAGGACAGCCGCCGCCGAGCAGCGGGCGCGCGGCATGCTGACGCGAACCGGCGCACAGCTCAACCGCGTGCATTTCCATCAGTGGCCCACCAACCGGGTGTGGATGCGCGATTCCGGTCCTATCTTCGTTGCCCGGCAAGGTTCGGATCCCGTCGCCATCACCAACTGGCGGTTCAACGCCTGGGCAAAGTACAACGACTGGCAGCTTGACGACCAGCTTCCCTTGAAGGCGGCGGAGCTGCTGCACCTGCCTAGCTGGACACCGGAGTTTCCCGGCGGCCATCGTGTGGTTCTGGAAGGCGGCAGTATCGACGTCAACGGCCAGGGCACTCTCATCACTACGGAAGAGTGCCTGCTGAGCACAGTGCAGCAGCGCAACCCAGGTCTCAGCCGCGAAGATCTGGAGCGCGTCTTTCACGACTATCTCGGCATCGACCAGGTGCTCTGGATGAATCGCGGCATCGCCGGGGACGATACTCACGGCCACGTGGACGACATCACTCGTTTCGTTGAGTCCCGTTACCATCGTCACCGTCACGGAGCCGAATCCCGCCGACGAGAACCATCTGCCGCTGCAGGAGAACCTGGAGCGCCTGCGCACAGGCGCGAGATCCGGCTGGGCAGGCCGTTCACGATCGTCGAGTTGCCGATGCCCTCTCCGATCGTCTTTCAAGGCCAGCGTCTGCCGGCAAGCTACGCCAATTTCTACATTGCGAATGGGCTGGTGCTGGTGCCGACCTTCAACGATGCCAACGACCGTAAGGCGCTTAACCTGCTGGCCGAGGTCTTTCCTGGCCGTCAGGTGGTCGGGATTCATTGCGGCGACCTGGTGTGGGGTTTGGGCACGCTGCATTGCATGACCCAGCAGCAGCCGGCGGGCTTGAGATGACGGACGGTGAAGCCCTGACACTGGCGCTGGACGAGGCTCGTGCCGCGGCCGCGGCCGGCGAGGTGCCGGTGGGCGCGATGGTCGTGGAGAACGGCGTGGTTGTGGGCCGCGGACAGAATCGCGTTTTACGCGATCTCGACCCCACGGCGCATGCCGAGATCGTCGCTCTGCGCGAGGCCGCAAAAGCCGTGGGCAACTATCGGCTCGGGGGCTGCGAGCTTTTTGTTACCCTGGAGCCCTGCGCGATGTGCGCCGGCGCGATGATCCATGCCCGGCTTGGCCAGGCTCGTCTACGCGGCGGCCGATCCCAAGGCCGGCGCGGTCGGCTCGGTTCTGGAAGTGCTGAATCATCCGCGGCTGAACCATCAAATGCTGGTTACGAGCGGAGAGCTGGCGGAAGAAAGCGGAGAGCTGCTGCGCGCGTTTTTCCGCGAGCGACGAACGTAACGTTACCGCCAGATACCAGTCATACCCGCAAGAAAATTTGGGGTACCCCATTCAAGCCTTCTTTTGGCTTGAGTGGAGGGAACTGCACATTCCTCGGCTTCCCCCGATTTCCCGTTGAACTTGCTCATGAAAGGCTCGGGTGGCCCATTCAAGCCTTCTTTTGGCTTGAGTGGGGTTGTCGCGGACCCAAACCCTTCGCAGCCGAGGGAACCGCAGTAACGTTACGTTCTCCCCCGGGAGTTCCCCGGTATGATAGAGGGATGCATGTGTTGGTCTACTCCGCTCCATGGTGCCGTGATTGCCGCGAAGCCAAACGATTCCTTGAAAAACACCAGATTTCCTATACCGAGATCAATATCGAAACCACCCCCGGCGCCGCGGATGAGGTGCATCCGGCACGTAGGCAAGAGAGCGATCCCGCAATTCGTAATCGACGGCAAATGGGTCCAGCCTTACCGTCCTGGCCGAGGCTTCCTGCACGACGAGATGAGCGCCCTGTTCGGCGTGGTCCAGTCCCGCTAGCTCACGAGATCGACTCAACCTCGCTATCCAACGGTCCGGGATCATTCGAGGATGCTCCGTGCATCCACTTCGTCCTTGGGGCTCACCTGTAGCTGCAGCCCTCCCAGCCCGGTGCCGTAGAGCATCGCGGTATTCTCGCCCACCAGAAAGCTGGTAATCCCTGCCGACTCCAGGCGGCCCTTGGCCATGTCTGCTTCCAAAGCGTCGCGGTACAGCTGAATCGTGATCAGTTCTGGTTCTTCTTCCATAGTTAACCCTCTCATACCGGTGAGATGCAGCAACGATAGAATAGTACGTTCGCCCTGGAGGCATTGGTTGATCAGTCGCTACACCCGTCCGGCCATGGGCCGGATCTGGAGTGAAGAAAACAAGTACCGTATGTGGCTGGAAGTGGAAGCCACCGCCTCCGAGACCCTGGCCGAAGCCGGGATCGTACCCCAATCGGCCGCCCGGGCCATCCGCGCCTACGGCAGAGGTCGACGTCGCCCGTATCCAGGAGATCGAGGCCGAGGTAAAGCACGACGTGATCGCCTTCACCACGGCGGTCGCGGAAAAGGTCGGCCCGGAATCGCGCTGGCTGCACTACGGCCTCACATCCAACGATGTGGTCGACACCGCCCAGGCGCTGCAGATCAAAGCGGCCTCGGGAATCATTCGCCAGGGCATTCTGGCGCTCGCCGCCATCCTGCGGCACCGCGCGCTCGAGTTCAAGCACACGCCGACCATCGGGCGCACCCACGGCATCCACGCCGAGCCGACCACCTTCGGCCTCAAACTGCTCAACTGGTATGCCGAAATCCGGCGCGACCTGGTCCGCTTCGATGCCAGCGCGGAAGACATGCGCGTGGGCAAGCTTTCCGGCGCGGTTGGAACCTTCGGGCATCTCAAGCCGGAGCACGAGGCGAGCATCTGCGCCAAGCTTGGACTCCGCCCCGACCCAATCGCCACCCAGGTCATCCAGCGCGACCGGCACGCCGCCTACATCGCAACGCTGGCCGTACTGGCCTCCACCCTGGATAAGATCGCCGTCGAGATTCGCCACCTGCAACGCACCGAAGTGCGGGAGGCGGAGGAGTTCTTCTCGGAAAAACAAAAAGGCTCCTCCGCCATGCCGCACAAGCGTAATCCCATCACCTCAGAGCAGATCAGCGGGCTGGCGCGCGTGGTCCGCGCCAACACCCAGGCGGCGCTGGAAAACGTGGCCTTGTGGCATGAACGGGACATCTCCCACTCGTCGGTCGAGCGCATCATCTTTCCCGACTCCACCATCCTCACCGACTACCTGCTGGCCAAGACAACGTCGCTGATCGAGAAACTGCTGGTCTATCCCCAGCCGCATGCTCAAGAACCTGGAGAGCACCGGCGGTCTCATCTTCTCCGGCCAGCTTCTGCTCGATCTGACCGAGGCCGGGATGTCCCGCGAAGAGGCCTACCGCCTGGTCCAGGCCCACGCCATGAAGGCGTGGAAAGAAGACCTGGTTTTTCGTGACGCTGGTGCGAGCAGGATCCGGCGATCACCGGCCGCCTGCCTGCTGCGCGGCTGCAAAAAAGCTTTCAACTGGAGCGGCAGCTGGCGAACGTCGACGCAATTTTTGAACGGGTATTGACGCGGTCGGGGAATCTGACCGTCGCACTCACCGGAGCCAGCGGATCCGATCTTCGGGCAGCGCCTGCTGTGGGCGTTGGAGCGTGACCAGCGGGTAACCCACATCAACTTCATTGCCTCGGAAAACTCGCTGCGGGTGATCGCCGAAGAGCTGCAGCTCAGCGGCCGCAGCGAGCTGGCGGCAAAGCTTCTAGGCAAGTCCTCAGCCAAAATCCAGCAACTGGCGGAGAACGACATTGGCGCCGGCCCGGCCAGCGGCAGCTATCCCTCCAGCGGCATGATCATTCTGCCTTGCAGCATGGGTACTCTGGCGGGGATCGCCAACGGGCTGGCTTCGAACCTGATCGAACGCGCTGCCGACGTGACCCTCAAGGAGCGCCGCCCGCTGATTCTCTGCGTTCGCGAGACGCCGTTCAACAAGATCCACTTACGTAACATGACCCTTGCCGCGGACGCCGGCGCGGTCATCTTTCCCGTCATCCCCGCTTTTTACAATCGGCCGATGGATGCAACGGAGATGGCGGAGCAGTTCGTCTGCCGCGTGCTGGCGCACATCGGCTTACCGCAACCAGACGCCTATGTCTGGAAAGGTCCGCGAGATCACTGACCGCGGATTAGGCTCGGCCCGGGAAGTTGACGAGGCCGGGATCTGCCGCACCATGGCCATCGGCGCCGGCTGCGCATTCAGAAAATTCACTACACTCGGCCCCACCTGTTCGCTGCAACGTGCGGGCGCTAGATGTCCGCAGTCCGCATACACATCGAGCACCGACTGAAGTATCTGCTGATGGAGGTTATAGCCAACCGAAAGCGGAATCAGCCGGTCCTGCTCGCCCCAGCCAATCAGCACCGGCATGGTCAATGCCCCGAGTTGGCCGTCCACCAGATCCTGTCCAGTCATCATGGATTGCAAACTGCGACTGGACGACCCAGCCGATGCGATCGCCCCGGCGAAGCAGCGCCATGGCCAGAAAGCCAGGCAGCGGCTGCGGGTGGGGCATCAGCAACTCCTCGAGCTGGGCCAGGTCCTCGGGCGACGCCGGCTGAAAGAGCGCTGGATTGAAGCCCAGCTTGAAGCGCAGGCCCGCGCTATCCAGCAGCACCAGCCGCCGAATGCGCTCCGGCTGTTGCAGCGCCACCCGCATGGCGATCCATCCACCCATCGACCAACCCGCCAGATCCACTTGCGGCAGATGCTGGCTGTCGAGAAAACCTTCGACCATCCGCGCCTCGTCGGCAATGGAATAGCGCGCGTCCTTGGGCTGGGACGAAAGTCCATACCCCAGCAAATCCAACGCATAGACGCGGTGCCGCCATCGATGAGCTGCGGGATCAGGTTGGCCCAGTCAGCGCCCCGGCTACCCAGACCGTGCACCAGCAGCAGCGGGCGGCCCGAGCCACCGACCAGGTAGTGCATCTTGTATCCGTTCACCGTCACAAACTCGCTATGCACGCCGTGGAGCCGCAGCCGGGCTTCGACTTGCCGGTCCACCAGCCACAGCGGATGGCGCCAGGCCAGGATGCCAAAACTCATCGCCGCCAGCAGCAAAACAAACAGTGCGCCAGCCTGCCTGGCCTTTTTCCTTCAACCGTCATCCCGCTCTCATCCTCGTCCTTGCTGGCAAACCGTCTGAAAGTGCCTGGAAAGCCTTATCAATCACCTGCACGGTAAAGGGCGCTACTCGATACTCGCCCTGCCCCTGTAATTCGTCCCGTTCCACCCAGCGCGCCTCTTCCGCATCGCTGGCGCCGAGCAGCGTGCCGCCGGCCACCCGGCAAACAAAATCGACCAGCACGTAGTGGTAGCGAACCCGCCCGGTTGCTTCTTCCATGCGTGATCCGGTCGAAGACTTCGACGATGCTGCCGGGACGACTTCCAGTCCCGTCTCCTCCAGCACCTCGCGAACCACGCCCTGCTGCAAAGTCTCCCCCAGCTCCAATGCGCCTCCGGGCAAGGACCACTCGCCCTTGAGCGGTTCGTGGCCACGACGCACCAGCAGCACCTCGGAGCCGTCGATCACCACGGCGCCCACGCCAACGATTGGCGCCTCGGGATACTCTCGACGCACGGAGTGCTCCTGCAAAGGGCTTTGGCCCTACGGGAAAATCCCCGGCTCCTTAAAATCGTTGAGCGGGAGAGAGAAGCTTGTTACAGCCTGATTAATATTACTCTGAAAACTTGATCGGCCTGCCGTATTCTTCGGCAAAAACAGTGCGCGCCATGTTGAAGCGCTCACCGTAAAATTTGTCCGGGCCTTTCAAGTGTCCGATGCCCAGCAGCGCCACCACGGAGTAGCTGAGCGGAAGCTTGAGCACCTCATGCACCTTATCCTCCTCGAAGCCCTCCATGGGCGCCGTGTCGTAGCCCAACACCTCTGCCATCAGCAACATGTGGGTAAAGGCCAGCATGACGTGGCGATTGAGCCACAGCGGCATGTTGGGGTGGTTGGACAGATAGTTGGGGATGGTGACTTTGGCCTGCTCGGCGTAGTTTTCCGGCATGCCGCCCTGGCGGCCCAGGCGTAGCATCTCGTCCAAATCTCCGCTGCGCCAACCGTCGGCATCGCCGCAAGCCACAATCATGACCGAGGCCTCTTCCACCTTGGCCTGGTTGTAGCTGGCGGCGCGAAGCTTCCTCTTCTGCTCGGGACTGCGCACAACAATAAAGCGCCACGGTTGCAGGTTGTAGCCGCTCGGCGCTTGCAACCCGGCCTGCAGAATCTTCTTCAGGTCGGCATCCGGGATCGGGCTCCCGTCAAAACTGGGCGATGCCCGTCTCTCGGCAATCGCGCGCGACAGCGGCTTCTCCTTCTCTAGCCATCAGCAACCATGCCACAGCAATCTTATCCTCGGGAGCGGTGCTAGTGAATATCACCCATCGCCAACTCGTTGCCGTAGGGCCGTTGACCCGGGGCTTCCGCGAAAACCCACAAACCATGGAATCCCTCTCGCAGCTCCGGGTGCGCGGCCAGCATAGCCTTCATCAACTCCACATTCTGAGCTCGCGCGGCGACCGGATCACTCACATCCGTGGCGGCAAAGCGCATGACCAGATCCAGCCCGCCCAGCGAACCGTCTGTGTGTATGTCGCTGATGGAATAGGTCTTACCGCCGGCTGTAACGACCATCGGCTGCTCCCCGGGCAGGCCGTCGGGCTTGACGGCGTTGGCCTCCTGATTCAGTTTCTCCAGGTTCGGGCTGGTCAGCAAGTCAGCCGGCGTGGCGAGATAGAGCGCGGTTTCGTAATAGAGAGTACGCGTTCCATTTCTGGCCTTTTTGGGTAAAGGCGCGAGCCTGGGTCCAGTACCACAGGCTGTCGTGTCCAGCCACGGTAAGCGGCTTCACAAAAAAGCCGGCCAGCTGCCAGCTGCCATTCTTCTGCAACAGAAACGCCATTTGTTGCGGCTGTTTCACCCCGGTAGCGTGTACCAACGTCAGCGCCCATTGGCCCTGGGGCAGCTGCGGAATGGAGATCTCGATGTGCAGCGGCGAAGTCCGGGCCCCCGCAGAAGAATTGGGTGTCTTCCCCGGCAGGCTTCAAATCGGAAGCGTCCAGGCTATACAGCGCGTCTATCGTGATGGTGGCGCCGGTCATGCAGCGGGGCGTCTGCACGATGGTGTTGGCAATGCCATCAAACTGGGCTGCAACGTTGGGAATGGTCGAAGCCTTGACGGCTGCCGGGTTTCCGCTCTGGATGTCGGAGGCAAGCGTGGTCGCAGCCTGTACCAGGGCGGCGCGGTCGGGTTCGGTCATCTGCGCCTGCGTCTTGCAGGACACGGCAAAGATCCGGCCAGGCGCCAGCAGCGTAACCAAAGTGATCGCGAGTGCAAAGCGCCGGCGCGAACAGGCATGCAGAGACATGAAGGTTAGGCCCTTTCGTGGAAGCACCCAAGCGTACCGGGATGGCGGCTCGCTCTCCGGGTCGACCACTGCTAGTCTAGTACACAGAGGCGCGCAATCTTCGCGGCGCATGGCATCTAATCCGTCACGCGGAACCGGCAGTTAACGGAAGGTTCAAGGGGGGCCCATGGCATTGTTAACTCGACAGTTCGCCCCGGCCTCTCGGAATGTTCCTCCTGCTTCTGGCGACTACCCAACTTTGCGCGCAGGCCGTTCCCGCTCGCCTGCGCGGTGGCGCCGGAACAGCAGCCGGCTGCTGCGCCGGCAGCGGCATCGTCCCAGGCAGTCCAGCCGGCCCAGCCCCAGCAACCGCAGGCCGCGCCCGGAGTGGCGCCGTCCCTGCTGCAGCAACCGGCCCGGGAAGCACAGATCGTCTTCGCCGGGGACACGCTTTCGATCCACGCCGATAATTCCAGCCTGGCGGCTATTTTGCGCCAGTTTGCCGCGAAAAGCGGCATGCAGGTGGAAGGGCTGGGCGGCGACGAGCGGGTTTTTGGCACCTTCGGCCCGGGCACACCACGCGATGTACTCGCCGATCTGCTCAATGGAACCGCTTACAACCTGGTCCTGGTCGGCGATCTGAGCAACGGCGCTCCTCGACAGCTTATCCTCACGCCCACCGGGCGGAGCGGTGGAGGAGGAGCAGCAGCCCCCGTTGCCGATGCCCCTGACTTGAACCCCGATGAGGCGGTGAGCAACGACCAGGAGAGCGCGGATGCGCCGCCGCCGGACGTGCCGCCACCGTCACCCCCTGGGGCAGCGCCAGGAAATGGAGTCAGGACTCCTCAGCAATTGTTCGAGCAGCTCCAGCGCATGCGCCAGGCCCAGCAGAATTCCCAGCCGACGCAGCAGGACGCTCCGCTTAATCCTCCGCAATGATTGGCTAAGTTGATGCGAGTGGGTTTCTGGTTGATCGGCGGAAGCAGTCACCACAACTACTTGTGCACGTCTAGTCCCTTCGGGACTGGATATTGGGGGGAGTTAGCATTTGAAGTGCAGGACCAGTGGGGTCTCTGTGCGGCACGGTGGAGAGCTATCCCCAGCAGCCGAAAGCCGAGTTCATCAGTTACAGCAGCCTCTCAGGCAGACGGGATCGATTGCAGGTGCAACCAGCACTTACCGGAGTAAGAAGTTGCTACAGACGCTCTTCAAATGCGAGCAACCTGGGTCTCGGCTTTACCGCCTTGGGCTGTCGACAATCGAGCATGAAAGCGCAAAACATCGAACAGGCTCTTGCAGCATACGTAGCCCAGCAGGACGCCAAGGGCGAGGGCGGCAATCGCCGCGCAAAACACCATCAACATGTTTACTTCGTTTTCCATAACGGCCCTTCAGTTCAGAGTTTTTGCTCACCCATCGTGCGTCGTTCGCGCACTTTTACTGTTTCATTCGCCCATAGGCGCCAGTGTGTCATTGTTACAGACGAGAGCCTTACGTTGACCCTCGTTTCTGTTGCCGAATAAGATACATCTAGTAGTTACTCGCGCCATTTGCTCCGTGTTGCTGTAGCGTCTGGCCCAACCTCATCGTTGCTTTACTTTCTTGCTGAGCCCTCATGCCGATTACCCATATCACCGTGCGCGGAGCGCGCCAGCACAATCTGCGCGACATCAACATTCGAATTCCCCGAAATACGCTTACCGTCGTCACCGGCCTCTCCGGGTCAGGCAAGTCTTCGTTGGCCTTTGACACCATCTATGCCGAAGGCCAGCGGCGCTACGTGGAAACTCTCTCCGCTTACGCCCGCCAGTTCCTTGACCAGATCGAGCGCCCCGATGTCGATTCCATCGAAGGCCTCAGCCCTGCCATCTCCATCGAACAAAAAACCACCAGCCGCAGTCCCCGGTCTACCGTCGGCACCATCACCGAGATCTACGACTACCTGCGCCTGCTCTACGCTTCGATCGGTGTGCCTCATTGCCCAAACTGCGGCAAACCTATTTCACGGCAATCGGCCGAGCAAATCGTGGAGCGGATACTCTCGCTTGCGCCGGGAGAACGCGTCATCATCTACGCGCCTATCGTGCGCGGCCGCAAAGGTGAGTTTAAGGACCTGCTCGACGATCTGGATCAGCAAGGCTTTCGCGCCCGCATCGACGGCGAGGTTCGCGACCTCACCGATTCCATTCATCTTGAACGGCACAAAAAACACACGATTGAAGCCATCATCGACCGCGTCGTTCTGAAACCCGGCGTAGAAAAGCGGCTGGAAACGTCGGTAGCCAAAGCCTTGCAGATGGCTAACGGCCTCGTCCTCACCGCGGTTGTGGGTGAAGAAGAGCAGCTTTATTCCTCTTCTATGGCCTGTCCAGACTGCGGACTTGACATTCCCAAGTTGGAGCCTCGAAGCTTTTCATTCAATAGCACTTATGGCGCATGCTCCGAATGCCATGGTTTAGGCAGCATTTATGACTTCGACGCAGCGAAAGTGATTACCGATTGGTCAAAGCCGTTGACCGATGGCGCTCTCGGCCCGGGCGGAGGATCGCAGTATCTTACCCGGCTGCTGCAATTGGCCGCGCAACGCTACAAGATCGATCTGAGCAAACCGTTCGAAGAGCTCAGCGAGCGCCATCAGAAGCTGCTGCTCTATGGCCCGGGCCGTGAGGAAGCACCGCGAACCGGCTTCCACGGCATCCTGGCCTATCTGCGCGACTCGCTGGATGAGTCGAAGTCAGAGAGCTATCGCGATTGGCTGTTGAACTACATGTCAGCCACTGTCTGCCCAGCCTGCCAGGGCAAGCGCCTGCGGCCGGAATCGCTGGCGGTCAAGGTAGGTGGTTTGTCGATCGCCGACTTCACCGCGCTGCCCCTGCGCAAGGCCCTCGCGGCGGCGCGCACCATCGAGTTTTCTGCTCGCGAGCGGCTGATCGCCGAGCGCCTGCGCCGCGAAGTGGTGGAGCGGCTTGAGTTTCTCAACTCCGTCGGGTTGAGCTATCTATCGCTGGACCGCAATGCCGCTTCGCTCTCCGGCGGCGAAGGACAGCGCATTCGCCTGGCCACCCAGATCGGCTCACGCCTGCGCGGAGTGCTCTATGTGCTCGATGAGCCTTCGATCGGGCTGCACCAGCGCGACAACCAGCGGCTGATCGAGGCGCTCAAATCGCTGCGTGACCTCGGTAATACCGTGCTGGTGGTGGAGCACGACGAAGACACCATCCGCCATGCCGACTACGTGGTCGACCTCGGCCCCGGCGCCGGCAAACTCGGCGGCCATGTGGTCGCCGCCGGAACCCCGCAGGAGATCATGGAGACGGACATCTCCCTGACCGGCCGCTATCTCTCCGGCGATCTGCAGACCATCAGCCGCGACACGCCGCGGCCGCTGCAAGGCAACTGGATTACCGTCGAAGGCGCCAGCAGCCACAATCTGAAACAACTCACCGCGCGCTTTCCTTTAAACGTAATGACGGTAGTAACCGGTGTCTCCGGATCGGGCAAGAGCACCCTGGTTAACGACACGCTCTATCGCGCCCTGGCCCAGGAGCTCTACGGCTCGCGCGAAGCCCCCGGCGCCTACAAGGCCATCCAGGGCTTCAAGAACATCGACAAAGCAGTGCGTATCGACCAGTCCCCCATCGGCCGGACTCCGCGCTCCAACCCTGCCACTTACACCGGCGTGTTTACTGCCATTCGCGACCTCTTCGCCCGGCTGCCGGAGTCGCGCGAGCGGGGATATAAACCAGGACGTTTTTCCTTCAACGTCTCCGGGGGCCGCTGCGAGGCTTGCCAGGGCGAAGGACAGCGCCGCATCGAGATGAACTTCCTGCCCGATGTTTACGTGCTGTGCGAGGTCTGCAACGGCCGCCGCTACAATCAGGAAACCCTGTCGGTCAAGTTCAACGGCTACTCCATCGCCGACCTGCTGGAGCTGGCTATTGAAGATGCGCTGCCGGTGCTGATCGATATTCCCCAGGTACGGCAGAAGCTGGAGACCCTGGTGGATGTGGGTCTGGGCTACATCCATCTGGGCCAGGCCGCGACCACGCTCTCCGGCGGCGAAGCGCAGCGGATGAAGCTGGCCCGGGAACTCTCCAAGCGGCAAACCGGCAAGACTCTCTACCTGCTCGATGAACCGACCACCGGTCTGCACTTCGACGACGTCCGCAGGTTATTGGAGGTGTTGCACCGGCTGACCGACCTGGGCAACACCGTGATCATCATCGAACACAACCTGGACGTGATCCGCAGTGCGGACTGGATCCTCGACCTGGGCCCCGAGGGCGGCGAAGACGGCGGTCAGCTGGTCGCCAAGGGCACTCCGGCCGAGGTAGCTGCTACACTCGGCTCGCATACCGGTGAATTTCTCCGGCGCTATTTCCCGGTGGCGGAGTTGAAGCCGATCCCGGCGACCCCCCGAAGCCATGGGAACGGCAACGGGAAGCGCGGGGTCAAAAGCGCAGGTGAAACGAACAAGAGCGCTGTCCGCAAAAGGAAGACTTCCTTAAGTCATGTGGAATGATCCGGAGATTTTGCCTTTACCACCCGCGCCTCCGCCCGAGGCTGCGGAAATAGCCGGCTGCTCCGCCGCGCCGGATCCCCAACATCGGGCACACCATTCTGTTTTTCACCGTGGCCATCGTGGTGTTGCTGCTGGTCAGCGTTTCCACGCTCGCCATCGCCATGGGCTTTCATCTCATGGGCACGGAAACGCCGGAGCAGCTACTCCGCGAGCCGCGCTTACTGATCCCCAGCATGGCGGCCGGCTACCTCATCGCCGGTGCTATCCTCTGGGCCATCTTTACTTTCGTGTGGCGGCAACCCTTCGGCCAGGGCCTGCACTGGAACTTCTCCGTAGTACGGCGCCGCTGGGTTCGCCTGCTGATTGGCGGCGTTGCCTTGAGCCTGGTGGTGCAGTTGCTGTCGAATTATCTTCCGGTTCCCAAGAGCCTCCCGATCGACGACTTTTTCCGCACGCCGGGGGACGTGTGGCTGGTGGCGCTCTTCGGAACCTTTCTTGCGCCGCTTTTCGAAGAGCTGGCCTTTCGCGGCTTCCTCTTGCCTTCGTTAGCCTCCGCCTGGGACTGGCTGCGCGGCCAGAGGCACAGGCAACTCCTGCTCCCCATTTCCATCCCGGTTTCGACCGATGACAGTTACGTAAGTCCCATTACCACTCGGTACAGATGCAGAGATCCGCACTGGAGCGTAGTCGCCCTGGTCGTTTCCTGCGCTCTTACCAGCGTCGCCTTTGCTCTGGTCCACGCCGATCAACTGGCCCACGCCTGGGCGCCATTGGCTGTATTGTTCTGTGTCAGCCTGGTGCTCTGCGGGGTCCGCCTGTGGACCCAGTCCCTCGCCGCCAGCACATTGATTCACGCCACCTATAACGGAACCATCTTCACCATCCTGTTTATTGGCACCGGCGGTTTTCGCCATCTGGATAAAATCACGTAATGACCCTTGCACATCGCGACGCGCTGCTCAAGATGCTGGCCCGCATCTCTTTCCGCCTGGGCGAGTTCAAGCTCTCTTCGGGCGCTTCCAGCGATTACTACATCGATTGCCGCACCACCACCCTCACCGGTGAAGGTGGGCGTCTGACCGGCCTGGCGGTCCTCGATCTCATTCGCCAGCACGAACTGCGGGCGCGCGCGGTGGGCGGCCTGACCCTGGGTGCTGACCCCATCGTCTGCAATGTTGCCGCGGCCAGTGCCTGGCATGCGTTGGAAGCTCCCGGGTCACCGGTGCTGGATGGTTTCCTGGTGCGCAAGGCGGAGAAGTCGCACGGGACAGGACGGCGGATTGAGGGCTTTCAGCAGACTGATGCGCCAGTGATCATCGTCGACGACGTCTGCACCACCGGAGCCTCCACCGTGACAGCGATCGAAGCCGCGCGGGAAGCCGGGATGCGTGTGATCGGGGTCATATGCCTGGTGGAACGGGAAGATGCCAAGGGCCGGCCCGCGGTAGAGGCAGCCGCACAAGGCGCGCCGTTCTATCGCCTCTTCAGCGCCAACGATATACGCGCGGAACATGTCAGCCACTTCGCCTTATAGGGATGAGGTTTGGTGTTCGAACAACCCCACTCAAGCCAAAAGAAGGCTTGAATGGGCCACCCAAACTTTTCTTGGCGATAAAGGCAGCACTCTGTACCCGCACGAAATCCGACTTTTGTTGACGTGTACCGACAGGAAATGCGTGGCCTATTCAAGCCGTGTTTTGGCTTGAGTGGGGCTGTTCGGACAGAACCCCACGTACAGAGAATCGGATTTTTCTTGATGGCAAACTAAAAAGACCCTCTCCTGACCAGGAGAGGGTCTTTTACCTGCAGCGCAATTACGAAGTGGTGGCGCCGGCCGGCTGCGCTGCGTTGGATAGAATCTGCACCTTAACCCGGCGATTCTGCGCCCGGCCGGCGGCGGTCTTGTTGGAAGCGACTTCCTGATCTTTGCCAATCCCGATCAGGTAAAACTTGTGCGGCGGCACGTTGAACTTCGCGGCGATGTACTGCACCACCGCTTCGGCGCGGCGCTGGCTCAGCTGGTAGTTATAGTTCGCGTCGCCGATCGAATCGGTACCGCCCGTGACTTCGAGAATGTAGCTTTTGGTCGAGGTGAGCTGCGGCCCAAGCGCATCCAATTGAGCCTTGTCGTCCTTGGTGAGTATGCTCTTGTCAAAGCCGAAGGTAACCGAGACATCGCCGATCTGCTTGTAGTTGTCGAGGTTGGCGACCACGCTGGCCAGCGAATCCGCACGATTGACGGCCTCCTGCGCGCTGCCCTGCGCCTGGGTGGCAGCCTGGGTGGCGGCGGTGGCGTTTTGCGTGGCGGTGTTGGCCGATTGCTGCGCCTGTTGGATGCCCGCCTGGGCGCGATCATTGGTGCTTTGGATGGAGCGGTTGTTCGCCGCGACGGCATCGTCCAGCTCGTTTGTCTTTTGCACCAGCGGCGCGGTTTGCGTGCGCACGTAGTTCTTCGTGGAGCAGCCCGCCGTCATGAACAATGACACGGCTCCCAACAGGATCGCTGCTTGCTGCGACGTCTTATCGATTCGGATCATAAAGGCTCTGCTCCCGTGACTGCTAAATTCTCAAAAACTCCCGGCAAGGGCACAATTCTGCCCATCTATACGTATGTAGCACGAGCATTGCCAAAGGTTGCAGATGCACTTAACAGTTTCCCTGCAATCACTTGCGAGGCAAAGTGTAAAGCTTGGTGCGGCGGAACGTCCGCCCCGCAAGGAAACTTTTACCTGCTACCAAGCCAATCTGTCACTTCTAATAGGCGTAACCGACTAAACTTTAGTCAGGGACTCTCCATGGATCTGCACGAAAAGATACGCACCCTGCCCACCCGGCCCGGGGTGTATCTGTACCGCAACGCACAGGGCGACGTAATCTACGTCGGCAAGGCCAAAAACCTCCGCTCCAGGGTACGTTCGTACCTGCTTGAGGGAGCCCAGGCCAACGCCAAAACAGGCTCGCTCATGCGCGAAGCCGTGGACATGGATTACATCCTGGTGGAAAACGAGCAGGAGGCCCTGGCGCTTGAGAACAACCTCATCAAGCAGCGCAAGCCGCGTTTCAACATCCTGCTGCGCGACGACAAGACCTACCCCTACGTCAAGCTGACCCTGGCCGACCGCTACCCCAAGGTCTTTGTCACCCGCCGGCTGCGCAAAGACGGAAGCGCCTACTACGGCCCCTTTTTCCCCGGCAACCTGGCGCATCGGGTCGTCGACCTGATCCACCGCAGCTTCCTGCTGCCCAGCTGCAAGGTGGATCTCTCCCGTTACCATCCCCGGCCTTGCCTGCAGTACTACATCAAGCGCTGCCTGGGACCCTGCGTCGAAGGGCTGACCACGCCGCCCGAGTACCGGCAAGCGGTGCGCGATGCGCAGATGTTTCTGGAAGGCCGGCAGACGGAACTGAGCCGCTCGCTGGAAGAGCGCATGGAGCAGGCAGCCGCCTCAGAGCAGTTCGAACTCGCCGCCAGATACCGCGATCTGCTCATCACCATGAACCAGGTGCAGGAACGACAGCGCATGGCGACCACCGACGGCGACGATGCGGATGTCTACGGCTACCATCACGAGAACGGCATGCTGGCCGTGAACCTCTTCCACATGCGAGGCGGCAAGATCGTGGATCGCCGTGAATTTTTCTGGGAAGAGCTGCCGGAGTACCCGCCCGAGCTCAACGCCTCGGAGCAGGCCGGTCGAAGAAGATTCGAGGCAAGCCGGAGAACCCGCCGGAACAGCCAATCGCTACGGAGCCTCCTTCGACGCCTCCTTCTTTTTCTCTGCCTTGCTGAAGCAGCTGTATATCGACCAGCAGTACGTGCCGCGCACGGTCTACATCCCGGTGGATTTTGCCGACCGCGACACGCTGGCGGCGCTGCTCAGCGAGCGCGCCCAGCACAAGGTGGAGATAGCCGTGCCGCGCCGCGGAGAGAAGCGTTCCCTGGTCGACCTGGCGGGCCAGAATGCCAAGCAGAGTTTCGATCAGCGCTTCCGCGTGCTGCAGCCTTCGCGCAAGGTGATCGAGGAGGCGCTGCAGGATTTGCTGACCCTGCCCGATCTGCCGCGGCGCATCGAGTGCTTCGACATCTCCCACATCCAGGGTGCGGAAACGGTCGCCTCCATGGTGGTTTGGGAAGACGGCGCGATGAAGAAATCCGACTATCGCAAATATCAGATCAAGACCGTGGAAGGCGTGGATGATTTTGCCTCCATGCGCGAAGTCGTGGGCAGGCGCTATCGCCGGGTGCAGGAGGAACAACAGGCCGATGCCCAGCCTGATCCTCATCGACGGCGGGCTGGGCCAGTTGCACGCCGCCGCCGAGGCCCTGGAACTGCTGGGCATCACCACCCAGCCATTGGCTTCGATCGCCAAACGAGAGGAGATTATCTACCTCTACGGGCAGGAAGATGAGCCCATCGTGCTGGACCGGCGTTCGCCGGTATTGCACCTGGTGCAGAGGATCCGCGATGAGTCGCACCGCTTTGCCGTCACCTATCACCGCAAACGGCGCGAGATCCGCGACCGCGAGTCCGATCTGCTGACCATTCCCGGAGTTGGCCCGCAGACCCGCAATCGGCTGGTGGCCCACTTCGGCAGCCTGCGCGGCATACAGGGCGCCAGCCAGGAGGCGCTCGCCTCGGTGGTTGCTCCCCACCTGGCGGCGGCTATCTACGACTACTTCCATCCCGCGGACACCGTTGCGTCTCCTCCGGGCCAAGCCGTGTGAGGTCGCTGTGCGGTAAGATTTGTCATCTTGCGCGATGCGACCCACGCCATCCCCAGCACGTCCTTAGCGCCGGACCTGCCGCGCGTGCTTGGGGTCTGGCATGCCACTGCGATCGTGGTTGGCACAATTATCGGCAGCGGCATCTTCCTTGTTCCCCAGGAAATGATGCGCGCCGTGCGGCTCCGCCCGGATCGTTTATCTGGCCTGGATCGCCGGTGGAGTACTCACCCTTGCCGGCGCCATGACCTACGCGGAGCTAGGCGCCATGATGCCGCACGCCGGCGGAGAATATGTTTTTCTTCGCAACGCCTACGGTGACATACCGGCGTTTCTCTACATGTGGACGTGGTTCGCGGTCGCCAAGCCCGCATCCATTGCCACCGTCACGACGGGACTGGCCCGCACCCTGGGCGTTTTCCCCACGTTTGCCTGGCTCGATGGAGTGGTGCTGCGGGCTCCTCTGCTCATCACCTGGGCCCAGCTCTTCGCCATCGCAATCGCGTGGCTGATCACCGGGCTCAATTACCTGGGCATCAAGAAAGCCGGCGACTTCCAACTCTTCTTCACCTGGCTCAAGGTGATCCTGGTGGTGGTGATCACCGGGTTCTGCTTCGCCAGTGCTCACGGCAGCGTGGCCAACTTCCATACCAGCTTTCCCGGCGCCGAAGGCGGTATCGCTGGGTTCATGGTTGCGCTGATCGCGTCGCTCTGGGCCTATGACGGCTGGAATGACCTCACCATGGTCGCTGGAGAAGTCAAACGCCCGGAGCGGAGCCTTCCGATTGCCCTGATCGCAGGCGTGGGGGTGGTGGGCGTCCTTTATATGGCGACCAACGCGGCCATCCAATATATTCTGCCTGCGGCGCAGATCGCCGTATCTCCACGCCCCGCGGTGGCCGCCATGTCGTTGGTCTCGGGCCACTGGGGCGCAGCGCTGGTATCGGCGGCGATGGCGTTGAGCATCCTGGTCACGCTGAACGGAACAACCATGTCGGGAGCCCGCGTGCCCTTTGCCGCCGCGCGCGACCGCCTCTTCCCTGCCCGCATGGCGCACATTCATCCCCGCTTCCAAAGCCCTTCCACCTCGCTGGTGGCGCAGGCTTTGTTGAGCACTTTGCTGTTGCTGCTGGTGGGGCGCTTCCAGCAGCTTTTTGAGCTCGCCATCTTTGCCGAGTGGCTCTTTTATATGCTCACCACGACAACGATCTTTGTTTACCGGCGTCGCATTCCGGCCTCGGAGCGGCCCTTCCGTAGCTGGGGCTATCCTGTCCTGCCGGCTCTTTTCATTGTGGCTGCGGCTATCTTGCTGTACTACTCCTTCGCCAGCAATGTACGCAGCTCCCTGGTGGGCACGGCCATCATTCTCGCCGGATTGCCAATCTATTTCGTCATCCGCGCGGTCGACCGAAGGGAAGCTGGCTTCTCGGGAAATGGCTAAAATGTGAGTGGTAAGAGTGGTAAGTCCTCCTGGTCTGTCAGAAGAACTCCGTAAAATCACCGTGGCCGCTATAGCACCGAGTGCTATAGCGTTCTGGTGAGTTCAGTTTCGTGCGGGTAGAGGACGGAGCTCTGCTACAGATTGCACCTCCAGAAGCGGGATGGGATGCCTAAGAAATTTCGCAGTGACGCCATGTCTGCCATTCACGAGACGGCAGCCGACCTTCACCGTGTGGGCGGAATTGACCAGAAGACCATGCGTAAGTTCGACGTTCTCTGTCTGACCCCCATAGAGGACATGACGCCGGCCAAGATTCGGGCGCTCCGCACTCGAGAGAATGCCAGTCAAACGGTCTTCGCGGCCTACCTGAACGTCACTCCCAGCTTGGTAAGCAAGTGGGAGCGTGGAGAAAAGCGACCCCAAGGAGCCTCACTGAAGCTGCTTTCCCTGGTGGCGAAGAAGGGCCTGGAGGTCGTTGCCTAGAGATCGCCGTGTTGGTATTAAGTCACCCAATGCAACCCCCCTCAATGGAACTTGCCCTCGACGGCGAGAAGCTGCCCCCGGTCGAAATCTTCTGTTGGTACCCATCTATAGATTCGCCTTTGGGTGGAAAAGATCGGGGCGGCGAAATCTTATTCGCTATTTAAGAGGCAGGTTCAACTGTCTTAGTCTCCACGATTTTGATGTATAAGTGGTGGGCAGCGTCGAGATTGGTTGGTTCGAATCGTTCTGCGATTGCGATGGCATACAGGAGCACGGTCTTTATGGATAGGCGAGATGTGCTCAAGGCAAGTTTGGCCAGCGCAGCCGCGATTGGACTCACCTCAAAGCGGGCCGCGGGTGCGGCCATCGATTCTGCGGCCGGTGCGGAGGTTCAGGCCGGTGGAGGGCAGCAGAACCAGCAGCCGGTGCTGGCGAGCGTCTACGACTATGAAGCGGCAGCCAAGCGGAAGATGTCGCTGCCGGCATGGGAATACTTCAGCAGTGGTTCAGCCGATGAGATAACTCTGCGACGGAACCGTGAAGCACTCGACGAGCTACGGCTTAAGCCGCGCATTCTGGTCGACGTGACTCGGGTGAATACAAGTTGTACGGTTCTCGGCAACACCTTGCCCCATCCAATCCTGCTCGCGCCGACGTCGTCCCATCTTCTGGCTCATCCTGATGCCGAAACGGCCACGGCACGCGGAGCGGGCGAGGCCAAAACGATTATGGTGGCGAGCACCGTCTCGAACCGCAGCATCGAAGATATCTGCAAAGCTGCCTCGGGACCGATCTGGTTTCAGCTCTACGTGGAAGACGACCGAAAGGCTGTGCAAACGCTGATTGAGAGAGCGGAGGCGGCCGGATGCAAGGCTCTTTGTATCACCGCTGACATCCCCATGCCGTACGCGCGGAACCGCGAGGCGCACATCCGCGCCCAGTCCCCGCTTCTTCCATTCCCAAACCTGGGGACCGAGGCGAAGCCCGGGGGCGGAGGCGGCCGCACTCGGAGACATTTCAACTGGAACGATCTTGCATGGATCCAGTCCTTCGCCAAAACCCCGATCATTCTTAAAGGGATTCTCAATCCTGACGATGCCGATGAGGCGGTGAAGCGCGGTGTTGCGGCCATCGTCGTTTCGAATCACGGTGGCCGGGTTCTCGACACCGAGCCGGCAACGATCGAGGTGCTTCCGGCCGTGGTGGACCGTGTCGCCGGTCGTGTACCGGTGCTGTTCGATAGCGGTATCCGGAGGGGTACTGATGTTTTGAAGGGGCTGGGGTACGGCGCTTCCGCGGTTTTGATCGGGCGGCCTTATCTGTACGGTTTAACCGTAGCCGGGGCGGATGGAGTGCGCGATGTCATCAACATTCTCAGATCCGAACTGGAGGTCGCGATGGCGATGACCGGACGCACCCGCCTGGATCAGATTGATCGCTCAATTTTCTGGAAGTCTCGTGACTACAGCTCGTAGGTGATCGTGCCTTTCAGCGGGCTCCGGACTCGATATGGTCAGCACCGATCATCGGCCAACCTCGCCGGCAATGTGTGTGCTAGTCTCGTTTAACTCTTTTGATCAACCTGGAACTCATCCATCCCGGCTTCCGCCTGAGGGATTGGGTTCTCTGCAGTTCGCAGCACTTGGCAAACACCAAGCCTGCGATCGGGGACTACTTTTACCGGAGTGCTTTGACAACGTCGTTGATAAAACCATTGAGAGGAATGCATGGGCACACTCTTCTATCTTAGAAATTGCAAGCCGGCGCGAGAAAGCGCGAACCAAATCCGGTGCGCCACAACTCTCTATCGCCCGCATAGCCGCATACCAGACCGCAAGCGCGGCGCTTCATGCCGGTCCCTTGCACTTGCTTCGATTGGGTTGTGTCCCTTTGTGCTGTCTCTGGGATGCGGTAGCAACAACCTGCAAGGTTCCGTAGCCGTTACCGCCAATCCGCAGGTGGCTTACTATACCGTCACTCCACAACAGACCGGAGACGTAACGATACAGTTCGGCACGACCACCAGTTACGGATTCAAAACCTGGACAAAAACAAAACAGCCGGCGGGAGCCCCCACCAGTATTTATGTGGCCGGGATGAAGGCGAACACCCTTTACCACATGCAGGCCCTGGTGCACTACGCGGATGGAACGACCGTGACAGACTCTGACCATACGTTTAAGACCGGAAGCTACCTGGCAAGTTCTCTTCCTAAAATAACCACCGCCACCACTTCCGGACAAACACCGCAATCGGGAATTGAGATGGTCAATTCGATTGAGTCAGCCGTGCAAATGGTAGCGACCGATCTCTCCGGCAATATTATCTGGGCATATACCCCACCTGCGCTGGTCAAGGGAGCATCGTGGCTTGCTCCCAAACTACTCGCGAACGGCGATTTTATCGCTGTTGCCTCGGTCAATTCCTCCACGGCGTTAACCACCGTTCCGCCTCCCGGGGCGCCGAATATGGTGACCGAGTTCGATCTTATTGGCAACACGGTCAAGCAGATTACCATGCCACAACTCAATGCAGCTTTGGCCGCGGCGAACTACGACCTTACACTTCTATTGTTCTCCCACGATATTACGGTGCTGCCGAACGGGCATTGGCTGGTCCTGGCGAACACACTCAAGAATGTGGTGCTCACCGGACAAACTACGCCGACGCAGGTTTTGGGGGACGTGATCGTCGATCTGGACGAAAATCTCAAGCCGGTGTGGGTGTGGAATGAATTCGATCATCTGGATGTAAATCGTCACCCCTTCCTGTTCCCCGATTGGACGCACACAAATGCCGTCATTTACTCGCCCGACGACGGCAATCTGCTGGTGTCGATACGCCATCAGAATTGGATTGTGAAAGTGGATTACTACAACGGTACTGGATCAGGAAAAATCCTGTGGCACTTAGGCGAGGGAGGCGACTTCAAATTGGTGGGCGGTACCGATCCCCAGGATTGGAATTATGCACAACACGGTATGTCGTTCACAACCGCAAACACCACCGGCATCTTTGGATTGGTCCTTATGGATAACGGGAATGACAGGCAGTATCCGGGAGGCCCCGCCGGAGTGCTATGTGGTACTGGCGGCGCCGCCGCTTGCTACACGACGATCCCGATCTTTCAGATCGACGAATCCGCGAAAACAGCCACGCTTCAGTTCCACCAGATTTTGCCGGCAAGTCTATACAGCTCCTTCGGGGGCAATGCACTCATGCTCGGTAACGGCGACGTCGAGTACAACCTCTGTGGTCTGACTTCGGAAAGCTCGCAGGTTTTCGAGGTAACCAATGAACCCTCTCCCCAAACAGTTTGGAATCTCAAGCTAAGTGGGAATTACGCCTATCGCGCATTTCGCCTGCCTAGTCTCTATCCCGGGGTACAGTGGTAGCGTCGGGACTGTAATGCAGCCCGAAAGCGAGACACGGAGGGAGGGGGAAGAGGCGCGGCGTGCCGTCTAGAGCATAATCTTAGCGATATAGGTGGCCACATTCATGCCAATGACGGAGGCTCCACCCCAGACAAACGTTGGATGCAGTCGGTGCGATCTGACCGTGTCGACAACTGCACAAACCAGGACGGTCCCTGCGCAAAGCAGCAATACCCCTAGATCGCTGTCGCCTCGAAGGCCCTTCGCGTATGACGTGAGACGCCCGAATGCGGGACCAAGCAGGCTGAGCGTCGCCAGCAGCATCAACCGCTTATGATAGTCGCCACGTCGGCGGAGTAGAAACCCTGTGCCCACCAGGCATCCAAATACAACCAGAGCAATACCGTCAAAAGCAACCAGCATCCACAGAAACCGGGTGCTGTGAATATCGTGCGACTGGCGTGCGGCCGAATGAGCGAGAGTGGGCATGCCAACCAGAATTACCAGCGTTGCAAGCCCCACGCCGAACATCCCTAGTCGACGGTGCAGATCAAATCGATGCCTCGCGATGAGCAAAGTTTGTGTCAAAAACAGCGCGATCCATGCGGTCATCACGAATCCGTGGGCATGGACGAGCGGTGTCAGGTTGGGGTCGTGATGCAAGAGGCGCAACGTATAGAGCGGTACAAATCCAGCGAGCACGGTCACTGTGACAGAAACGGCCACGACAGAGAAAAACCTGTGCTCGGATTGGGGTGTAGAGGGTGAACTCATATTCGTGCGGCCAGCGGCTCGTGCCACATTGTCATCTTACCTACATCGTTGATACTGTTCTGCGTATGCCACGCCCTCGGCTTCTTCTTCTCGCCGCCGCCGTCCTCGCTCTCCCTGCTGCCGCGCAATCCCCCAAGACCTTTATCGACTACTTTCTTCCCACGCCCATGGTCTCGCCGCTCTCCGCCACCGCCTGGGGGGCCGCCACCGTAGGACCGCGCGACCAAAAGAACGGCCTGGAAGATTCCACCATGAAGCAGTGGGACTACTGGGACGGCCAAATCATCCACGGCTCCGACGGCAAGTACCACATCTTTGCCAGCCGCTGGGACCAGTCCTTAGGACACAACGCGTGGTTCCGCTCCAAGGCCGTTCACGCCGAAAGTGACAGCCTCATCGGTCCCTACATCGACAAGGGACTCTGCTGGCCTGGCGATCAGGAAGGCAAAGGCCACAACGTCACCGCTCTCGTGCTCCCGGATGGCCGCTATGCCGTCGTCGTCAGTGAGTCTCGCCCCGGCGACGTCTTCGTCTCCAGCTCGCTCGATGGCCCATGGAAGAACATCGGCAGCATCCAGCTTGCCCCTGGCGTGTTCAGCGCTCAAGAAAAGCGCATGTCGAACCTGAGCATCATGGTTCGGCCCGACGGCGCCTTCGAGATCGTCCCCCGCTCGGGCCGCATCTGGATCAGCAAGAGCGGCATTCTCGGCCCCTATACCGTGGAAGGACCGCCTGTCTACACAACCATTCCAGAGCTTGCCGTGCGCAAGCCGCAGTACCTGGAAGATCCCGCCGTCTGGTTCAGCGGCGGCCTTTATCACATTCTCGTCAATGACTGGAATGACCGCAAAGCCTTCCATCTCACCTCCGTCGACGGCATCCACGATTGGATATTCCGTGGTCTCGCCTACGACCCAACCAGGGACTTCATCCGCTATACCGACGGCACCGTCAATCACTGGAACAAGATGGAGCGTCCCGGTGTCTTGCTGGAGAAAGGGCACGTCGTCGCGGTAACACTCGCCGTCATCGACGTTCCCAAAGACGACGAGAAGGGCAACGACGGCCACGGCAGCAAGGTCATCGTCATCCCCTTCGATGGGGCAGCTCTGGATCGCGATCAACAGAAGTAGGGCAGCCTGCTTTTCTCCTATTTACTCCTCAAAGGATGGTGCCCCATTCAAAGGATGGTGGCCCATTCAAGCCTGGGTTTGGCTTGAGTGGGGTTGTTGGAACCGAGCAACACCCCGTGTCATTAGTTGCAACCTGGAAACCTGGTGCCAGAATGGAGTGCACCCCTAAGCTGAGGTAGTTTTCCCGCTGGCCGTCAAGCGCTCCGCGCCAAGCGAATTCGCTAGTCGGCTTTCCCGATGGGGCCTGAGCTCGAGTAGTTCCTCAACGACGTACCCGTCCACGGTTCCGTCCGAGAAAGTCACGATGATCCCGTCTGGGGAATCGATTTCGACTGTAAGGATCCAAACGTCGTTACCCATGCGAACCAGTCTGTCAGTGGATGGCGCGAGCTGTCCGGTCAAAAGTGCTCATTCGGCACAGAGCGGTCCATTCCCAGCTTTCCCGATGCAAATGGCGCAATATGGCATTGGAAACGGCGGAAACGCTGCTACCCGTTTTCACGTCTGTTTTGATATAACCAATCCCCAGATGAACAATCCGGAGGATGGAAAGTGAAACCCGCGATCCTGCTCGTCGGAGAATACCCGCTGCTTCTAGAGACACGCGCTGGGCTCTTGAAGGAATGGGATGTCATCACAACAAACGCTGCAGGCGCACCAGCGGCCATTGGCAAACGAGCATACGACTTGATGATCTTCTGTCACAGCGTTCCGGACTCGGTAGCGGAGGAGCTTACTGCTCAAGCCACTGAGTTTTATCCAGACGTCAAGGTTTTGGCCCTTTCCTGCCATGGAGAGCCGTCCCGGCCGAATCTAGCCAGGTTCTCGCCTGACATCTACAAGCCGGCCCTTTTGCTGGACACCGTGGCTACTCTGTTAGAAACCCGGTGACAGAGTGGGGCCCCTTTTCGGGGACGGAGTTTTCCCTAACGCGTGTCGCTCAGATCCCTGCCTCTTGAATAATTGTTCGCCCAAATCTTCGTGAGACGCGGCGAGCCCGTGGGGAACCGCTCATCCCGGAATCGCGTATCCTCGATCACGACCGATGACCTCCACCTCTGCGAATCCTGCCGACTCAACCTTACGCGACGCCTTGCGGGTCGCCCTGGGCTTCGCAGCCGTCAAGCTGGCGATGCAATTCGCGCTCACGTTGTGGACGCAGCATTTGGGTTACGGCTACTTCCGCGATGAGTTTTACTACATCGCCTGCGGCCGCCATTTGGCCTGGGGCTACGTCGACCACGGGCCCGTCGTTGCCTGGCAGGCGCGGCTCGGTGAGCGGCTCTTCGGCGATTCGTTGTTTTCCATTCGCATCCTTTCCGCCGTTGCGGGGGCGGCCGCGGTGTTCCTCACCGGCCTTCTCGCGTGGGCCTTCGGCGGAAGGCGCCCGGCACAGGCGCTGGCCATGCTCGGCCTGATCGTGTGCCCCCAGTACATCGGTACGGACGGTTATCTTTCGATGAACTCGTTCGAGCCGGTATTCTGGATGACCTGCATACTCGCCCTGGTACTGATGCTGGGTGGCCACTCCCGGCGTCTCTGGTGGCTGGTTTTTGGCGTATCCGCGGGGATAGGCCTGCTGAACAAGCCCTCCATGGCCTTCTTCCTGGCAGCGGTAGGCGTAGGGCTGTTGCTGACGCCGCAGCGGCGGGTGCTCTTCACGCGATGGGCCGTCGCGGGCGTCGGGCTCATGATCCTGATCGCCCTGCCCAATGTGCTTTGGCAGGTCCACAATCATTGGCCCACCCTCGAGTTCCTGCGCAATGGGCAGAGCGGGCACAAGAACATCGTCCTGAACCCGATTCAGTTCTTCCTCGCGCAGTTCAGCAATATGCAACCAGTGAACGCGCTGCTCTGGATTCCGGGTATTGTGGCACTGCTGCGTGCCAGATCCATACGGGACGGGCGCTGGCTGGGGCTTACCTATCTGGTCTTCTTTGTCATGATGATGGCTCTCCATGCAAAAGACTATTACCTGGCCGCGATCTATCCTGCTTACTTCGCCGCGGGCGGCATAGCCTGGGAGCGCCGCTTCGCTCGATCCCCCGGCGTACAGCAAAACCGGATGATGGCGTTTCCGGTCTTCGCGAGCGTCCTGCTCGTCACCAGCCTTATTATCCTGCCGATGAGTTCCCCGGTATTGCCGCCGGCCGCATGGGTACGCTACACCACGGCGCTGCGCCTGCACGGCAACCAACTGGAGACCGTGGCCACGGGCCCCCTTCCGCAGTTTTACGCCGATCGCTTCGGTTGGCAGCAGGAGGTGAGTCTTGTGCTCAACGCCTATCGCTCCCTCTCGCCCCAGGATCAACAACGCGTCTGCATCTTCGGCAATAACTACGGCGAAGCCGGTGCGATTGATTTTCTAGCTCCCCTTCAGGACCCTCACACACATTTGCCGGCGGCCCTCAGCGGACACAACAACTATTGGCTGTGGGGCACGCATGGCTGCGATCCCGAAGTCAGCATCGCGGTGATCGGCGATTCCCCTGAAGCGATCGCGCAGAAGTATCGGTCTGTCGAGATAGTCGGCCGTTTAAACGATCCATGGGCAATGCCTTACGAGCATAAGAACGTTTATCTGCTTCGAGGACGACGTCCTTCCGCGCCCTTCCACTGGGCGGACGAAAGATTTTATTTCTGACGGGGATCGCTGCCGTGAGCTTTACAGGCTGCGGAAATGCTTGGCCGTCACTCCTTTGCAATGCCTAGGCGGTTATAGGAACTTACCGATAAAGACTTCACGGGCACTCGTCCGAAAAGTCGGTTAGTTGACCACAATCACTCTATTTGCTGGCTCCGACATTCCTCCCGCTTTGGGGCCGGGCGATTGCTAAGGTGTACGGTTGCGAACTCGGCAACGTAGGCACAAGCTATGACAGAATGCGGTGACAGCATACCTATTGCAGCAACCAGCTAAACGTTAGGGTGAATACATATCATGTCGCCCCATTACGCCCCAAATTGAACTTGCCGAAGCCGACCTTTCAGGAAATGCGAGCTGCCCAGTAGAACCGGGGAGGATCGATGGGGATTGACGATCCGCTGAGGTACACGTGGCTTGAATGCGGCTGTCGCCATTGACAAAGCAATGACCCGCTCCTAGGCTCTGGTTTGTGATGTCATGCTTCATTCGTTATGGCGTGCAGTCCCTGTGGCGGCGACAGCCCCAGCGCGACGCTGCATGCAGCAAGGCAAGGGCGGCAAGATTTGGACTTGCCGCCCTGATCCCAAGCCTGCTCCTGCTTGGTGCCTCGTGCCAATCGCCCTCATCTAGTTACTTTAGAGAGCTAAAGATCGACTCCAGCCTGCATTTAATTCTAACGGGAGGCATCAACCTTCCTCATTTCCAGGAACCCGAGGTGGGCTCTTATTACGCCCCCTTCCACGGAGCGTTCGTGACATCGGTGGATCATCGTGAGAAGAAGCCTGGATCCGTTGCACGCGAGCGATCTTTATATCTGGAGACAGGCCAAGACCAGGTCCTGGATCGAACGGTGAAAACTGACGAAATCCTCAGCGGCCCGTTTGGCACCGTCGACGCAGTAAAGGTATGCTTCTACAGCAGGCCAATCGGAAGGGTCGTCGGCTCGGTATCTGTAGAGTTTAACGGCAACGACACGGAGCACGAACTGCCGTCCGAAGTCCCAAGTCCGAAGGAAGATTTACCGGCGATGACCTCGCTTAGTCTGGTTCGCATCTTCGGCGCCAGCCCTGAATACTTGATCATCTCGGCCAACTATGAGCGAGACGGCAGCTTGGGCAGTGTGGACTTTGGTGAAGCAAAAGACGGGCACCCGGGCGGGACCGGCCCCTCTGGGACGGCTATGTATCGGACCGGCGATCCCAAGGTCGACGTTTTCGCGAGAAGGTTACTCGACCCCTCACTGACAAAATATGGCATTCCGGCCCACGTTGACGTTGAAAAGTATCTGTTCTCGCGCCAGATGCCGCTCCCTGCTGTCGCGTTGACTCAGGAGAAGAACGTGATGCATGTGTTTTATGGGTTCGGAAAGTTGATTCGGCAGGACGAACTCAAAGATGGCGCCATCGTTGCATCCCGCTGGCTGCAGCCTTCGGTAACCGAGGAAGAAAAAGAAACCCTGAATCCATTGTGCGACGCACGGTTTCGCCAGCAACAAGCAATGGGGCTTCCTACGGTTGAATAAACGCGAATGCCCTAATCGATTCCGTGGCACTGACTGCAATCACCGGCTCTGCAGGTCTATAGATCTACTGCATTCCATGCGATTACCACAGGCTCAGTTGGCCCAAAGTCGCAATGCGCTCACCGACAGCGGATTAGTACCCGGAGGTCGGCTTGTGTTTACCGATTGACTCTAGTTCAAGTGGTCGTAAAACCGGTTAACGACTATGCGTCCAAGTGACGAGAAGCTCGTTTTTCAAGCGGAAGCCGCACGAACGGTCATACAGTAGGTCACAGCATCTACCGTTCGCTCAGAACTTCCCTTTCAAGATATTCCAACAAGGACCTCCCGTAGACAATAGCGTCGGAAGCGTCCCAAACCGACAATACCGGACTGCTTTCGATGCTGGGGGAGCACACTAAATATCGATGAGAATAGATTGGGATAAATTTGGCATCATCGGGGAGATGGAAGCCTTGCTCCTCAAGCGTGGCGGACAACTGAATTTTGTCCGTGCTGACGTTTTCAATACGCTTTTCTATCAGTTCGAGGTCGCGAGGATACGAGTAGAATCCGGGCGCGAAACGCGGCGGTTCGCCACTGCTCCCCCGCACGTCTATTGCCGCAATGTCTGTTCCGTTCATGCACCGCAAAAACACTTTAAAATTCAGGTGGAACGAAGCGCCGACTGCAACTTCATATTGCGCGACCCTCTCATCCGTTAGGCCGGGATTCCAACGAGTCTGCGCCTGAATTTGAAAGCCCCAGACTGTGCCTTTGATAGATGTATTGCGCCATTTTTCTTCTGAGGCTGACTTAAATGCGAGAACTGAAACGATATCGAGCATTGGTATGTTCCGAACACTACGGTGAAGGACCTTGTTGGGATGATTGCACATTATTTCAGAGGTACTACGAACTGCCTGCAAAGTCCGACTTGCCCTGCGGCAAATTAGGAGCGGAAATGAACACCATTCACAGGCAGTTGTTAGGACCACCACAGGCAATGGAATTGAGTGCCCATTGGGATAAGTTCGGCTCGCGGATACAAGAGTTATCAGGCGGGAATCACGCAGGCGTGACCATGCTCGCGAGCTCGGCGATGCAGCGCGCGGTCGAAGGTGACCAGTGCAGCGTGAAGCTCCGTTGCGTAGGCCAGTAGGAAGCAGTCCCCGACAGTCTTCGAAGCCTGCTGTGCGGCGAACGGTTGAGTGATCTCGCGGAAGGCCGCATCCAGGTTGCGCGGTTCGGGATAGAACTCGACACGCGGGTCTTCGAGCCAGCGGTCGTACACGCCCCAGCCCTTGCGGAGTGTCAGTGTCTGGTCGCCCATGATGGAGGTGTTCGTGAGAAGACGCAGGAGCCCAATCTGGGTGTATCGGCAAAAGATGAGCTGCGCATCGTCCGGCAGCATCTTCATCCACTTCCACGCACCGGTGCTATGTATATGGCCGGTGTCGGAGAGGGCTAGCCAGACATTCAGGTCAGGAAAAAACAACGTCATGGGGGTTCTCGTCCGTCGGGTACTGCGGACCGCGCTGGCCGGCGCCGCGAATCAGAGGGCCAGTCACCGGACGCCCCTTTGTGCTGCCCGGGTAGGTCTGTTCAATCGCCCGCACGATCAGTGAGCGGATGGAAGCGCCGGAACGTTCCGCGCGGTCGCGCAGGCGGTCATGCAGCGGCTCGGGGATATCGACGGTGGTGCGGACTGCCATGCCATTATTATGTCACAAACTACAGGAAGACAGTCCATTCACTTGAGGAAGCACCCAAACAACCACATTACAAACGCCGCCTGAAAATGCAGGGTAGTTAACCCCCCGTTTATCCTCATCTTTTTTCTCCTTGTCTCTGGACGGCCAAACCAACCCGCACTACCGTCGAAATAAGAAACCGCGCCCAGGCTCCACGCAATAACATCGTCGTGATGAAGGAGACCCGCGCTCGGCCAGAAGTTGAGTGGTTGAGTGGACAGGTTGAGTGGGTTGAGTGGAGTTGAGTGGACAGACGGGGCTGCCACTTTCACGTTTTCACGATAATGGATTTCTGGTGAAGAGCTTATGGCGCGTCAAAGTCGAAGGAGTAAATCTCGTTCAGGCTCAAATTGCTAAGGATCAGCGGGCTGCCGTCAGGTGCTACAGCCGCCCAAAACCCCCATGCCCCGGTCCTACGTGTTCCTGAAAGGTCGGCCACTTTCTCAATCGTATGATCCTTGACGCGGACGCTATAGCAAGCGTTTCTGAAATAGTCAAAGTAATAGATCAGGCTTCCATCCGTTGACCATTGCGGGAACGCGACCACTCCAGCCGAAGATCGTACAAGTTCGGACCATTCCCCATGGGCTGCTTCGCCCAGCATCAGTGCATGCATGTTCGCGTTGAGCGCAACGATTCTCTTGCCGTCTGGCGACCAGTGTGGCGACCACAATCCTTCGGACTTAGGGACCGGCGCACTTACCCGCGTCTTCACATCAAAGATGGACAGTATCACCTGGCAAGGCGGGCCAGAGTCGCCAGACGGGGTTCCGTATATCAATCGGCCGCCGTCGGGCGACCAGTTCGCATCGAGCTCAGGACAGTCACTTTGCGTCAACTCATGGGCTTTGCCGCCTTCCGACGCGATGATGAACGTTTTTGAAGGCTTTCCCGCTAAGGAAGCCGTGAAAGCTATCTCGCTACCGTCAGGAGACCAATGAGGATTTTGCGCATTCATGGGTGGCCAGGTGAGTTGCCGTCGTTCCGTCCCGTCCGCTTTACTTCGCCAGAGACTCTGCTCGGGAAAGGTCACATAGGCCATCCACTGGCCGTCATTCGAGTAGGTACAGCAATCGGCTGAGAGCTCGGGACTCATAGGCACGAATCGCCCAGACCGGCGATCGTATCGCTGCACCTCTCCACGCGGTTCGAATCCGTCTACAAAAATCTTTTTCCCATCGGGGCTGATGGCGAGCGATCCGTAGATGATGGGCCCTGAAGTCAATCGTTGGGGTTCGCGCTTTAGCAGATCCAGCAATGATCGCTTCTCCCGGATAGCCCAGATATCTGTTCTGTGTTCACACGCTGCCAAAAAAACGAAGTATTTCCCGTCAGGAGTCCAAGCTCCGTTGTGCGAGAAACATTCGTTTTGCCACGCAGGCGTTACCTCGCGTGGCTGTCCTCCTTCCGCTGAGACTTCAAGCCACCCCCCGGGAGCAACCGTGGCGCCTGGATGCTGCACAAGAAAGCGCACTGACTTTCCGTCGGGAGACCAGACCGGGTCGGAAACTACACCCTTCACGGTGACCAGCTTCCGCGGCTCACTCCCATCGCTTTGAGCAATCCTGAGGTCGGAGCCATTCGCGTAAACCAATCGATCGCCGTCCGGCGACCACTTGGCCCCCCCGAAATCAGGACCAATAGGCACGTCATTCAGAGGGCGGGGAGAGGAACCGGATACCGGAACACTCCACAGATAGGCTTGCATGCCAGAGACTTGTGCCGTAACCAGCAATCGACTGGTGTCGTGCGACAGATCAATGACTGTCAATAAACCCTGCAACGAGGGAGCCGTGATCGCAGTCGGATCGCCGCCGGTAACCGAGATCTGCTTAATGCCTTGCTCTGAAAAGTAAATCCGAGACCCGTCTGTGGCCAAACAACATTTGGTCAAGCCATCATTGGTCAGCTGTACAGAATTGACGATGCGGGGCTGGGAAGTGGGGGCCGCCCGCCATATGGCAAGGATGAGCATGGCTACGAAGATGAAGGCGAAAGTCGCGAGCGCGAAGCGCCATCGAATCCTGGAGGGATTCGCAACATCCTTCGCTTTCGTATTGGGTAATGGCAGGGCCTGAGATTCGAGCGCGCCGGGTGTATGAACGATTTCGCTTCTCGCGTCGGAAGGGATCGGCTGGGGGTTTTCCTTTACGGGGACTTCCACCGGTGCAATAAATCGGTATCCCCGCCTCGGTACCGTTTCTATATATTGAGGCGTGCTCGCGTCGTCGTTCAATGCCTCGCGGATTCGGTTCACCGCTTTGTTCAGCGACTGATCGAAATCGACAAACGTTTCTTTCCCCCAGATTAGCTCTTGCAGTTCTTCCCGCGTAACAAGTTCGCCCGGCCGCCCGGTCAAAATCGCCAAGACGCGGAAAGGCTGATCTTGCAGCCGGATCAGCACGCCACGCTTGCGCAACTCCCTTGCGTCGCGATCCAATTCGTACAACCCAAAAGAGACCTTATCCGCCATCCGAGACTCTCGTTATTGCATACTCTAACGCAGGGTGACAAAACCCGGTGACAGACGGACGAAACCTCTGCCAAAAACAGCGACATTCGGGCCTGGGCGAATGGGGGACGGCCTGAGATAATTCGTCATTTTGAAATCAAATTGCTGCGAACGCTGATGAACACCGTCCGCCGCTGGATCGGATTCATTATCCGGGCCGAATCTAGGGTTCTTGTAAGGAACAAGACTGCCGTTTTGCTCGACTTCAAGCCCGACAGGACATTTGGAAGGATCAATGTGTGGGGGTCGCGTGAAACTCTGCCCAAACATTGATGTGGCTGCGAGCGTGACGGCGACCGAGAAGATTCTGGCGCATTTCATGCTTGCCCCCAGGTTCGTATGCCTGACTTAAGCAGGCTACTCCTTACCCGTTTTCGTGAGCAAGTGGCTGTGAATCGGGAGCTGAGAGGGGGGAGAAGAGGGACAGCCTACCTGCGCGATTTATCTCCATCGAGAATACAGACTGGGGAATACAGTCTCGGGGACAGACCAAAAGTACCCCAAGGAGAAACGGAGCGATTCCTGAACCTTCGGACCAAGGCCTTACGAATAGATCCCAGGCGCCTCATGTCCAAGCTTCTGCACGTACTCAACGTACGACCCAGGATAAACAGTGGGATGGCGGTCCGTGCCGCTCTCACCGCCCAGTTCCAGCACACGTGAGCCAAGACCGCGAAGGAACATGCGGTCATGCGATACGAAGATCATGGTGCCTTCAAAATCCTTCAGGGCGTCCACCAGCATTTCCTTGGTCGCAAGATCCAGGTGATTGGTCGGTTCGTCGAGCACCAGAAAGTTCGGCGGGTTGTACAGCATGCGTGCGATGGCCAGCCGCGATTTTTCGCCGCCGGAGAGTGCGCGGATCTTCTTATCCACGTCGTCGCCGGAGAACTGGAAGGCTCCCGCCAGATTCCGCAGCGCCCCGAGACCGTCCTGGGGGAAATCCTGTTGCAACTGTTCGATGACGGTGAGATCGGAATTAAGCACGTCCAGGGATTGTTGCGCGAAGTAGCCCATATACAGGCTGGCGCCGAGCCGCACGCTTCCCGCATCGGGAGCACTGGCTCCGGCAATCATCTTGAGCAGCGTGGTCTTGCCCGCGCCGTTTCTCCCCATGACGGCCCAGCGTTCTCCGCGGCGGATAATCAAATTGAATCCTTCATAAATAACGCGTGGGCCATAACTCTTGTGCAGATTCTCAACCACGGCCACCTGTTCGCCCGATCGAGGTGGAACACGAAACTCAAATTTCACCACCTGGCGTTTCTTCGGCAGTTCGATTTTCTCGATCTTGTCCAGGGCCTTGATCCGGCTCTGCACCTGGGCCGCTTTGGCGGCGTGCGTCCTGAAACGATCGATGAAGCGCTGCTCCTTGGCAAGCATAGACTGCTGCCGGGCAAATGCTGCCTGCTGGTTGCTCTCGCGCACCGCTCGCTCGCGCTCGTAGAAGTCGTAGTCACCCGAGTAGGTGATGATTTCGCCGCCATCAATCTCGGCAATCTTGGAAACCAGGCGATTCATGAACTCGCGGTCGTGCGAAATCATCAACAGCGCGCCAGAAAATGACTTGAGAAACTGTTCGAGCCAGATGATCGATTCGAGGTCGAGGTGGTTCGTCGGTTCGTCCATCAGCAATACATCCGGCGTTCCGAGCAGAACCCGTGCCAGCGCAACCCGCATCTTCCATCCGCCGGAGAGAGCGTCCACGTCGCCGTCAATCTGATCATCCTTGAATCCCAGACCGTGGAGCACTTCACGGGCTTGCGATTCGAGCGCATATCCGGCTAAATGCTCATACTCCTCCTGAACGTGACCGAAGCGATCAAGAATGCGATCCATGTCATCAGCCTTGTCGGGGTCAGACATCTCTCGCTGCAAGGCTTCGAGCTCGTGGTGCAGATCGCCGACGCGTCCGCTGCCTGCGATCGCTTCATCCAGGACCGAACGGCCCTGCATCGCCTCGACGTCCTGGCGAAAGTAGCCGATCGTCAACTTCTTGGGGACCGAAACCACGCCCTCATCGGGAGTTTCCTCGCCGACCACCATCCGGAATAGCGTTGTCTTGCCCGCCCCATTGGGACCGACCAGTCCGACTTTTTCGCCGGGATTCAGCTGAAATGAGGCATCCACGAAAAGCAGCTGCTTGCCATACTGCTTATTGATGTTTGAGAAAGAAATCATTTTGAAGGAGCAACTCGCGGCACGGGGCCTCTTCCAGTGTAGCCCGGCTTAAATAACGAATAAAATTTCCCGCCCCGATCTTTTCCACCCAAAAGCGAATCTATACATATGTACCAACAAAAGATTTCGACCGGGGGCAGCCTCTCGCCGGCAGTCTCCGAGCCGGCAGTTGCCCGTCCTCTGGGCCAAAGCGCGAGCAAGGATAGGAAGGATAGACCCTATCCGGTAACACACCCGATCCCCGTCTCAAATTAAGCAAAGCATCGTAGACAAAAAAAATCCCGCCGCGGCGGGATTTTTCTTTGCCCTAAAAAACCAACCAAGAAAGCGAGACCACCCATGCCGAAGAATAAAGTCAAGGACCTCATCACCGATCAGGAAATGGCCTTTGCCCACCTGGTCCTCTCCGGAAGCATGACCGACCGCCAGGCCGCGCAAGCCGCCGGCCTCAACCCGGAAAGCGCTGCCTACATCAAGGCCAAACCCAGGGTGCGCGTCTACATGGCCGAGCACCGCGCCGCCCTGCACGAAAAACTCATAGCCGAAGAAAGCGAAGGCCTGCGCAAGCTCAACGTCGGCCGCGACAAGGTCCTTGCCCACCTCTGGTACTTGGCCACCCTCTCTCCGGAAGTGACCCGTGGCAACATCAACGGCCAGCTCAAGGCCACCGCCATGTTCGCCTCCTTTGGCGGGCTCTTCCCGGAAGCCTCCGCCGCCCACCCCGGACAGCCCTCCGTCAAAGCGGAAATATACCAATCCCAGTGGCTCAGGGAGCAGAAGGCAAAAGAAGCCAGCCGGCAATCCAACCCTGCCGTTGCCCAGCAGGAAGAGGAACCGGCCCTGCCCCCGGCCGAACCCGCTCCCGCCGCAGCGCCGGATGCTCGAAACTCAATATTTGACCACGGTCCTCAAACCGCCTCTGCCTCCGGCCCTGTCTCTGACCCACCCCGCCCCTCCGGCGCCAGCATCCCCACCTTTGCGGAGCTGGCATCGTCACGTTTTACATCGTTTGTTCCCGACACCTCGTCTGGTCCCGACCTCCGTGTCCCCTTCTCCCTCGACAAGACCCGCTTTGGTGGCCGCCTGAACGGCTTTCGCAACCGTCGCTGACCCCTTTTGAGACGCTGCAGAAAGTGCCAAAAACATCGAATTTTACGCAGATTTATGAAAAGACCCAAGCGGCTTCGCGGTGATTCATAAGGACCGCTCTGTCTTCGCAACAGAATTGTCATTTCTCTCTGCGCCGGCAACAAAAACTTGAGGGTGCCCCATTCAAGCCTTCTTTTGCCCGCCCCGGCGTGCCGTGGGGCTTGCGTGGGGTAGTTCCCAAACTGCTCCGCCCCGTGTCATTAGCAGAGCCTGTGACTTTTTCGATCTTTCGTGTTTTCTGCACAACGAACCGAAAGCACGCTGACACCCCTGAGACGCTGCAGAAAGTGCTAAAAACATCGAATTTTACGCAGATTTATGAAAAGACCCACCCGCCTTCGCAGATGGACCAATAGGAGAAACTCGCGCAGATCAGGCCCTCCCTCATTCTTGCCCCGATAAGTTGCGCAGCACCAGCGGCGCTCGGTATCGTGGGAGCAATCTGAATTGTCCCTGGAAAGGCCTCATGGAAGTTTTGAAACGGCTCTTCGAACAACATTACGGGTTTCAGCCTGAACAGGTACGCCCGCTCCAGGGCCAACTCGGCGGCTCGGGGCGCGCCATTGTGCGGTTGGCGGGTCAAGGCGTCAGCGCTATCGGCATCTTGTATTCCGTCCGCGAAGAGAACATCGCCTTTCTCGAGTTCTCGAAGCATTTTCGCCGGCATGGATTGCCGGTTCCAGAGATCTATCAGGAAGACCTGGACGAAGGCGCCTATCTCGAAGAGGACCTTGGCGACTCGACACTCTATGAATTTCTGGTACAGAATCGCAGCGAAGGCGCCGTCGCTCTGCCCGTGCTTGAAGCTTATCGGAGAGTGGTGGCCGTCTTGCCGCGCTTTCAGGTGGAAGTCGGCCGCAATTTGAACTACAAGGTCTGCTATCCACGCGCCAGCTTCGATCGACAATCGATCGCCTGGGATTTGAACTATTTCAAATACTACTTTCTCCGGCTCGCTGGCATCTCCTTCAACGAACAGGCGCTTGAACACGATTTCGGTCGCTTGACGAAGTTTCTTGTTGAGCGCCGATCGCGATTATTTTCTGTATCGCGATTTCCAATCACGCAACATCATGCTCCGCGACGGACAGCCGTCTTTTCTCGACTACCAGGGCGGCCGGAAAGGAGCTCTGCAATACGACATCGCATCGCTGCTTTATGACGGCAAGGCCGACCTGCCACCTGAGATGCGCCAAAGTTTGCTCGACTACTATCTCGAATGCCTGGGCGGCTACGTCGATCTGAACCGCGAAGCATTCATGGAGCACTTTTACGCCTATGTCTATGTGCGCATCATGCAAGCCATGGGAGCCTACGGCTTTCGAGGGTTTTATGAGCGTAAGCCCCATTTCCTGCAGAGCGTGCCCTATGCGCTGAAAAACCTGCGCTGGTTGGCTCATAACGTCAAGTTGTCCATCGACCTGCCGGCGCTCCTCGATGCCTTCCATAGCATGCTGGCATCCGAGAAACTGCAAGGTCTCGCTTCCTCAGCTGAGCCCTTGAAGGTGCGGATCTTCAGCTTCTCCTTTCACCGTCAGATGCCCGCGGATGAGTCGGGAAACGGCGGCGGATATATTTTCGATGCCCGTTCCCTACCCAATCCCGGACGGGAAGAGCAATTTCGAGCGTTGACCGGAAGGGACGAACCGGTCATCGCATACCTCAATCAGCAGGTGAGCGTTCACCAGTATCTTGCCAACGTTCTCTCGCTGGTGGATGAAAGCGTCGCCGGCTACCAGCGCCGCGGCTTCAAGAACCTGATGGTGTCGTTCGGCTGCACCGGCGGCCAACACCGCTCTGTCTTCTTGGCCGAACAGCTGGCAAAGCACGTGCGCGCAGGCAGCGGAGTCGAAGTGCTGGTTCGCCATATCGAGTTGGAAAAGATGAACCAATGAAAGCGATGATTCTCGCGGCCGGACTGGGCACGCGTCTGCGCCCATTGACGGACGACCGGCCGAAGGCATTGGTCGAAGTTGCCGGCCGCACCTTATTGGAGATCGCGCTGAAACGCCTCGACGCAATCGGCGTTCGAGACGTGATTATCAACATCCATCACTACGCGGACATGGTTCTTGACTACGTAAAGTCTCACGACAACTTCGGCATGCGGATTGAATTCTCTCGCGAAGAAATTCTTCTCGACACTGGCGGTGGATTGAAGAGGGCCGCCGATTTCTTCCTTCGCGATGGCGCGAGTTCAGAGGAACCGTTCATCCTGCACAACGTCGATGTCATCAGCACAATCGATTTGGGGCAGATGGTTCGCTTTCACCTTGACCACGATGCCCTCGCCACACTGGCAGTTCAGAATCGTGAGACGTCGAGGTATTTGCTCTTCGACGAGCATGGAGAGCTTTGCGGTCGTCAAGCCGCGCATAAGGGAAACCTTGAACGCAGCGAGCCTGAAATGGCGCGTCCTGCCGGGCAAGTGCTGCCGTTGGCTTTTTCAGGCATCCACGTCATTTCTCCCCGCGTCTTCTCAAGAATGGAAGAAAACGGAGCATTCTCCATCATTACGGCCTATTTGCATCTCGTCGCGCAGGGAGCGAGGATCATTGCGTTTCGCGCCGATAATTCCTATTGGCGCGATCTCGGGCGACCAGAGCATATTGCGCAAGCAGCACAGGATCTGCGCTTCGGCGGCCTCTGGAACTTGATCTGAAACTGCGCTCTGGGCAACCCTGGTTCTGAAAGCAGAGTTCTGTGGCCACCGGGCGGTTTGCTGGAGATATATGAAAGCTGGTCTGCCGCAAGCGTTTGCTCCCCTGCATCAAGCTTTGCCGGTTGTGCGAAGGCCGAGGGATTCCGCGACTCTGCCCAGAGGTCGATCGATGGTCCAGATCTGCGTGCCATGCGAGCTGAGGCACGAGGCAATGAGTTGAGCATCGATCAAGCCGATGCCTTTGCAAAACAAACCGCGAGTTTCGAGCATGTATCGCACGTCCGCGGTGAGTATGGTCGGTAGCGCGGTGAGTCTGTCGAGCTCAAGCAGGGTTTGCTGCCGGTCTGGGAGATACCCGCACGCTAATTCCGCGACGACGAACGGATGGGTGCAGAGCTGGTCATTCCCGATTAAAGTTGCCAGCTCCGCTTTGAATCTTCCCTTCCGAAACATTTCAACCCAGATGGAGGTGTCGACCAGGATCATGGTTCATCCACTCGCCGCCGACGCACATCGTTCATCTTCGGAGCGGTGCCGGCGAGAGCCAGAAGCCTGCGTCCGGCCTCCCTCGCAATGATTGATTTCAGGGCCTCGCGCAGCAGTTCCGCCCTCTCCGTCAACCCGGTGTACTCGTGCGCCCTCTTCAGTAGCTCGTCATCGAGCGTTACGGATGCCCTCATAACCGCCTCCATACACCAATAATAGCACCGCTATGCACCGAATTTTGGTGTTGGAGCCCATCGTTGCTCATTCCGTCCTGCCCACGGCTCAAAGGGTGCCCCACATCTCGCTCGTTTTTCGCGAGATGTGGGATACCACGGCTGCCAATCTACAATTTTCAGCCCTCCAAAGGCTGCCGAACCTTTCCGGTTTTGGCAGGTGTTGCGCCCTGAACAACGCGAAGGTTGATTATGGGGAATGTAAGTGTCGGAAATGAATTGTCATCCCGACCGGAGCGAACCGGCGCTGATTATTTATGAAATGTTTTCCCATTTCGCGCTTATCCATTAAGAGGCGGCTGACACATCGGCCATCCATCTTGGGAAGACAACGGAGAACCCTTCAATGCGCAACGGCTTTTTCACGATCTCTTCGCTCTCGCTCAATCGGCGAAGCTTTGTGCCCCTATTTACTGGAGCTTCCATACGTCCCCTCATTCGCACTTCTCTCTATATGACCGTCTTCTTCGCAACGACGGCCATCGCGCAGACCGCTTTCCCTGATACAAGCGCTGCTACTACTTCAACCGTCATCGACGCCTGCGTCCGCAAGTCCGATGGCGTCACCCGCATCGTCAAATCCTCCAAGGACTGCAAATCAACCGAGCGCTTCGATAGCTGGAATATTCAGGGCGTCCCCGGCGCAACGGGCGCTCCCGGAAAGACTGGAGCGACAGGGCCCGCCGGCCCCACCGGTCCTGAGGGTCCAGCCGGTCCCAGCGGTCCCACCGGTCCTAAGGGTCCAGCCGGACCTGCGGGCTCGGCAACCCTTCCCGCAAACTTGACCCAACTATCCGGGCAATTGAGCACAACAAGCGGAGTCGCTTACCTGGGCAGCGACCGATTCATCTTCCCCGGCGCCTGTGTCATTGGGGATGTCTTCCTCTCGGTGAATGGATATGGCGCCGGCAATGCTCTCCCGGCAGACGGCCGCCTGATCCCAATCCAAAACAATACGGCCCTCTTTTCTCTCATCGGCATCAACTTCGGAGGAAACGGAACAAGCAACTATGCCCTTCCGGATCTTAGGGCGTTCGCGCCCAAAGGCATGCAGTACTCCATCTGCCTCAATGGAACGTTTCCCTCCGAAAACTGAAGAGGTTCCACTTAGTTCCGCGAGGATGCCACACTCGGTATCCTCGCGAATTTGTCGATCGGTCGCCGGGCTAGAACTCCGCCCGTAGCGCGAATTGCACCCCGGTTGAAGAGGTTGAAGAACTCCGCGTGGAATTGCAGATGGACTCTCTCCGTAATCGAGATACCTTTGTACGCAGCGGAACCTCCGGCAATTATGCAGTGGAAGCCCCGGACTTCAGTCCGGGGGAGGAGCGCTTCAGCGCTCCGTGAGGTCTTTCCGATCCGATTATGCGCTTTAGCGCTGGTGGCCAGTAACATTCGATCGGTTGCCGGGCTAGAACTCCGCCCGTAGCGCAAATTGCACCAGTCGAGGCGTGTTTGCCTGGCTCGTAACCACGCCGAATTGAGAATTGTTGAGTGTGCAGCAAGCGGTGTTCGGCGGGGAAAATTGAACCCGGTTGAACAGGTTGAAGAACTCCGCGCGGAATTGCAGATGGACCCTCTCCGTGATCGAGATACCTTTGAACGCAGCGAAATCCCAATTCGCGATCCCTGCGGAACGTAACTGGGGATCCAGCCGTGGCTCGTTGCCCACCGAGAAAGTATCGGGCTGGCTGAAATCGTTCACGTTGAACCACTCGTTCACCCGGCTTTGTGACTTGCCGCTGATGCTTTTCCCGGGGCCATCCACATTCGGGCGTAACGTGCCGAAGCCAAATTGCGACAGCGGATTGGAGGCAGCGCTGATCGCCAGCGGAAAGCCGCTCTGCACCGTCGTGATGCCGTTCACACCCCAACCGCCTAATATCTGGTTGGCCGGCCCGTTCAAGGTGCCCAGGAAGCGCTTCCCTTTTCCAACCGGCAGGTCCAGAACGTAACTCACCACCACGCGCTGCGGCACATCGCTCTGCGAAAGCGAACGCTCGGCCGCCAGGTTATTGTTGTCCTGGATCAGCGCGGCGCATCCGCACCCGCCATCCTCGAGCCAGGCCGTCAGCGTGTCACCGTTGGTGATCAGCTTGGCCCAGGTATACGCAACCAGCAATGTTCCGCCGGCGCCGGTGCGCGCTTCAAACTTGGCCTGCAGCGAATGGTAGTCCGACACACGGTTGTAAGGCTCCGCGGAAAACACACCGGAAAACTGCGGGTACGGAAGCAGAAGCTGGCTCTGCACCACCGTCTGCGGAGAAAGGATGGTGCCGCCCGGAACCAGCCCGTAGAAGGGGTTGGCAACGGGCTGTGTTAGTTGCGTTCCCTGCGATAAATCCTGGTCAGGCAGTTGGTCGACGTTCTGCGGGTTTCCAGGGAGATGCGTTCCTTTCGATCCCGCGTAGGCAAGCCCAAACATCATACTGTGCGTGAGGTCGTGCTCGAAGTCCAGATTCCACTGCTGGGTATAACCGTACGATCCCTTGGGCACGGAAACAGTCATGGATGTGCCGTAGAGTGTGCTCTGATAGTTCGGGTTGCGGCCGATGGGTTGCGCGATGCCGCTGGGGAAAGGCGAGCTGAGCGTCGCGTTGGGAGTCGCCCCGCCATTCAGCGAAGTAAGCCACGCGGTGGCGGCGGAATTGATCGGCGATATCCACGGAGCGGAGAAGAACGAAGCGTCGTCCGGTACATAGAACACTCCGTAACCGGCCCGCACCACAGTCTGGCTGGTAGCACGATAAGCAAACCCGATGCGTGGCGCAAACAGGCGCCAGTGAAACTGCTGGCTATCCCGGCTGGAGTACGCGGATGAATTGACCAGCGCCACGTTGCCCATCAAAGGTAATCCAGTGGGGGCCGCGAGCGGGCTGGCCTGGTCGGGCAGGAAGACGACCTGGCGGTCATGGCGCTCTGTCCACGGCCCCGGAAGCTCCCAGCGCACCCCGTAGTTCATCGTCAGCCTTTGATTGAGTTGAAAGGTATCGCCCAGGTAGTAGCCCTGGTAGTACTGCACCCCCGCCGTGCGGGCCGGCTGCGATAAGGTTCCGCTTGAGCCGTAACCGAGAAGGAACGACGCCATCGAGAAGCCTGTGCTCCCCGGTGAGAATGGGTTGGCCGAGGTCATCAGGTTATCGAAGTTATAAAACCCGCTGGCCGTTGTTGTTTGCGCAAAGTTGAACTCCATGCGGCGAATCTCTGCCCCTGCCTTAAGCGTGTGCCGGCCGAAGATCTTGGTCACGCTGGGCATAATGGAGTAGCTGTTATTTGCGTTGAGGACGATCACCGCCATGTTCTGGCTGCAGAAGTCAGAGAATCCCGCAACGCAGGGATCGGGGTTGTTGCGCAGCGGCTCCTGCTCGTTATAGCTCGCCGGCAATCCAAACTTGGTTTGGTCCACCCCAAAACTCTGCGGCGTGTAATTAAACAGGAAGCGCAGGAACGCGATTCTCAGATCCCCAACCGTCGACGGGGAAAAGGCGTACGTGTCGCCCAGAACCGCCTGGTTGGTCTGGAAGCTGGAACCAAGGCCGTTGCCTTCGTTGAAAGGGTCCACCGGGGGCGAAGTCGATGACCAGAACGAATAGCGCCCGAAGATCCGCTGCTTTTCGCTCAGATTCTGGTCCACCCGGCCATTGAATTGCTTGCTGTTGGTTCCCGAGCTGTAGGTGGTCGAGAAGTTATTGGAGACGCCGCTGGCATTGGGCAGTGGCCACAATGACTCCAGCAGTGCGGCCGCCGTCGGGCTGATGCGGTCCTGGGGCACGATATTGCCGGCAAACTGTTGCCGGGTTGGCTGTCCTGGTGCGCAGTCGGGTGTTCCTGGCAATCCGCAGGTTGTCAGGGCGTCGTAAATCGGTGACCCCGAAGCTGAAAAATCTCCGTTCCGCTCGGCTTGCGTGGGAACGGTGGAGACATACGTGTTCCCCTGGCGTAGAGCGAAGTTCTCCCAGTTGAAAAAGAAGAACGTCTTGTCGCGCCAGATTGGGCCGCCAACATTGACTCCATATTGGTTCTGGGTGAACGCTGCTCGTGGTTGCGCGAACTCATTGCCGAAGAACGTATTGGCGTTCAGCACCTTGTTGCGCAGGAATTCATAAGCGCCACCATGGAACGCGTTGGTCCCCGATCTGGTCAGAAGGTTCACAATGCCCCCTGAGGTGTCGCCGAACTCCGGCCCCAGACTATTGGTCAACACACGGAACTCCTGGACGGAGTCCTGCGCCGGTATCAGGGCCTGCATATGCGCATAGTTCACGTTGAGCGGCGCACCATCGATATATTCGGCGCTCTGGTTGGCGATGCCGCCACCGATTTGATAATTGCCCCATCCGTTGACGTTGTTGGCCGCGGGGTTACCTGCTGTCTGACCCTGGGGAACGACGCCCGGAACCAGCGCGATCAGGTTCATCACGTTTCTGCCGTTGAGCGGCATCTGCTCCACCGATCGTCCCTCGATGACCTGTCCGAGGGAGGATGTATCGGATTCGAGCAGCGGTGTCTGCGCGGTTACATTCACCACCTGGCTTACTTCGCCTACCTGCATCGAGGCGTCAATGCGTACCACGCTCTGCACCTCGACCTGGAAGGAATCGTGCCGGAAATGTTTGTAGCCGGGGCCTTCCATATCCAGCGTGTAGTTGCCTGGAGGCACATTGACGAACTGGAAATCGCCGTGTTGGTTGGTTTGCAAGGTCTTGCGCTCGGCCGTCCCGAGGTTTGTCAGAGCTACGTTGATGCCCGCGACAACGGAGCCAGAACCGTCCACGACCGTGCCAACGACGGAACCGTAGTAGGTCTGAGATATTCCCATTTGCGAAGAAAGCAGGATCAGGAAAAATAACCAGGCACGATGGGTGCGTTGCAGACAGTTCATGCGAGCTCTCCGGGGTGAAAGCGCTTATGTACGAAACATTGCAGGAACAAGGCTGTGTGGCGCGGGGCCGGGGGGGCCGAAATTCAGGTGGAGCACACGGAGTATGAATGAATCGCGTTTTCGATGTCAACATCATTTTATGTTTTCCGATATAAATGAGCGGTCCAAAAACAATCCGGCGGCTACTTAAGAACGGTATCGCTACTATGTTTGTCTTGACACCTGATCTGCTGGAACATAGCATCTCGCTATCCGGCCTGCTTTTTTCAACTCACGAGAAGCCTCATGTCAAAATTCCTCAGGTCCCGCTTTGCCGGGACTTTCAGTCTGTGGATCCTGCTCGGTTCCATCACCGCATCCGCGCAGCCGGCTCTGCGGGCGGCAGTCGCCAAGGTAGACATCACGCCGCAAACCCACGAGCTCATGTGGGGCTTTGAAGAACGTGTCGATCCCGCAACCGGCACGCTCGATCCTCTCTATGCGCGGGTGTTGGTGCTGGAAGCCGGGACAACCAGGCTCGCCATCGTCGCGGTCGACCTGGGCCGCAGCTTCGGCGAAGCATCGTTGGATCGTTTGCAGTCGGAAGTCCGTGCATCCAGCCGGATCTCTTGCCTGCTGGTCAATGCGTCGCACACCCACAGCGCGCCTTCCATCAAAGACGAATACAGCGCTGCTCCACCGGCGTGGGAGACGCGCGCGCTGGAACTCATCGCCGGAGCAGTCCATGACGCCGCGAATCATCTGCAGGAGGTGCGGTTGGGCGTGGGTACCGGATCGGTGCTGATCGGCCATAACCGGCTTCGCATCAACGACGATGGAAGCGTCAGCTGGTTTGAGCGCAATCCCACCATGATCCCAACCTCACCCGTCGATCCCACCGTAACGGTGGTTCGCATTGACACGGCGAAGGGCGATCCGCTGGCAATCCTGATCAACTACGCTTGCCATCCGGTGGTTCTTGGATCGGACAATCCTCAGTACTCTGCTGACTTTCCCGGCATTACCAATCAGGTTGTCGAGAAGGCCTTGGGTGGCGATGTACAGAGCTTTTACCTGCAAGGGGCGCCGGGCGACATCAATCCTTACTATGCCAACATGCCGATTGCGCAGGATGCAATTAAGCTGCGCGAGTGGACGGGCCGTCGCCTGGGAGAGGAAGCGGCCCGGGTAGCCAAGTCCATCCACACCGAGAGCGTCCCGGCGCCAAGCATCGATTTTCGCGAGACAACTCTGCACTTCAAGCTGCGTTGGGATGCGGAACAATTCCATGCGGCCTTGCTGAAAACCCTTGGGGCAAAATCGCTGGACGCGATGGGTTCCCCGATACACCCGATCGTCGATGCTCACGTCACCGCCGTCCTCATCGACAAGCAGATCGCCATTGTTTCTGTTCCGGGCGAGCCGTTTGTCGATTTTCAACAGAACTGGCGCGCCCGGTGCCCGGTGCCTACCGCGTTGTTCTTTGGGTATACCAATGGCTATCACGGCTACTTCCCGACGATCCGTGCGGCCAGCCGGGGCGGTTATGGCGCCGCGAGCGCCAGTACCTGGGTGGAGGTTGGAGCCGGAGAAAAGATCGTCGATTGGGCGGTCATCCAGACCTACGATATGTTGGGAAAATTTTCCAACCTGCCCGACGACTTGAAGGAGAGTCCCTATAAGTGATGATGGCAGCGGCCTTACGACCGCCGTTGCACAATCTCTTCGTACATCTGAATGTATTCCTTTGCTGGCTTGGTCCAGGAATAGTCGCGCGCCATGCCGTTAAGCATCAGCTTGCGCCATTGCTGCTTATCGGCAAACAAAGCAAATGCGGAGCGGAGTGCGTTCAGCAGATCCTCCGGTCGGTATTCGAAGAAGCGAAAGCCCGTTCCGGTCTCCGCTTCCGCCGACCATTCCTGCACCGTGTCGTCGAGGCCGCCCGTGGCGCGCACCACCGGTACAGTGCCGTACTTCATACCGTAAATCTGGTTCAGTCCGCAGGGCTCGGAGCGGGAAGGCATCAGAACAATGTCCGATCCGGCTTCCACCTTGTGCGCCAGCATTTCGTCATACGTAATCTTGACTGCGACCTTATTGGGAAAACGTTCCTGCCAGCTGCGCAGCAGGTTCTCGTAATACGGTTCGCCGGTACCCAGAATTACCAGGAGCATGTTCTCCTGCATCAACTGATCGAAAGCCTGGGCCAAAAGGTCAAAACCCTTCTGCGTCGCCAGGCGCGAAACCATGCCCACCACCGGGGTATTCTCGGCGACGTTCGACACCCCGAATGCGTGGAGCAGGTCTTTGCGGCAGGCCAGCTTGCCTTCCAGGCGCTCGGGTGTGTAATGGGCGGCGATCTTGCTATCGGTCGCCGGGTCCCACACCTAGTAATCCACCCCATTCAGGATGCCGCGTAGATCCTGGGCCCGGGCGCGCAAGATGCCTTCCAGCCCATTTCCATGCTCCGGCGTCTGGATCTCTTCGGCGTATTTGCGGCTGACCGTGGTGATGGCGTCGGAATAGACAATGCCGCCCTTGAGAAAATCAAAGGTGCCGTAAAACTCCGCCCGGTCTGCCGTATACACATCCCACGGCAGCAGTAGTTTTTCGACGGTTTCGCGAGGAAACCACCCCTGGCGATCGGAGTTGTGAATGGTCAACAGGCATGCCACATTCTTCAGCACCGGATCGAAGTAGTAGACCGTCCGGAGAAGAATGGCCAGTACCCCGGCCGGCCAGCCGTGGATGTGAAAAGTATCGGGCACGCCCAACAGCTTGGTGCTGTCGAGGACCGCTCGGCAAAACAATCCAAACCGCTCCGCATTGTCGGCATAATCGCCGGATGCCGTCTCATAGAGAAACTCGCGATCGAAGAGTTCGGGGCAATCGATGAAGTAAAACTGCACCCCGTCATGGGTGCCGCCGTTCACCACTGTGACAAAGCGGTTGTAGTACGAAAAAGGAATAGTGAGGCTGCGAATCGCGATGCGCGCGGTCCTTGAGATGTTTTTGTACCTGCCGGTACAACGGCAAATAGACCGTGACCTGGTGGCCTTGACGCACCAATTCCTTGGGTAGCGCGCCTACGACTTCCGCAACTCCGCCCGTCTTGACGAAAGGGACACACTCAGACGCGGCAAAAACGATATGCATCACCGACCCCTATTCTTTCTTGCAGACCCGCTTCCGTATGATGCAGAGGAGGATCGCCAATTGCGTAGTCTACCTGTGAGACTCAGGCCCACGCCATCGCAGCCTTATTTTCCCATCCTTGACTAAATGACGCAGCACCCCCCATCCCGCCATAAGCCGAAGCTGGGCCAGAATTTTCTGGTCAGCCCGACCGCGCCACGCGCGATCGTCGATGCCTTGGGCGATCTGACCCAAGCTACCGTGCTCGAGATTGGCCCTGGAAAGGGGTGCTTACCACGCCTGCTCGCGGCGCGTGCTCAACATCTGATCGCCGTCGAACTCGATCCCGGTCTGGCCGCGGCGCTGCAAAGGGAATGGCAGGGGTCGGAGAAGCAGGTCGAAATTATTTGCCAGGACATCCTGACCGTCGACCTGACACAACTGGCGGCGGAGCGTGGGGTTCGCCTGCAGGTCGTTGGCAACCTGCCGTATTACATCTCCTCGCCTATCCTGATGCACCTCTTCGCGCATAGCGCCGTGATCGACCGCGCCGTGCTTATGGCCCAGCGCGAGGTCGCTGAGCGCATTGCGGCGGCCCCGGGGACGCGGGCGTACGGTTTGCTGTCGGCCACCACACAGATGTACGCGACCGTGGAAAACCTCTTCACCTTGCCGCCGGAGGCTTTCGCTCCGCGCCCCGAGGTCTACTCGACGGTCATTCGCCTTACCATGCAGTCTCGATTTGAGGAGTTGGGGGTTGAACCGGCAGGATTCCTTCGCTTTTTGCGGCAGATCTTCGCTTTGAAGCGCAAGACGCTGGCCAATAACCTGCGTGCCTCGGGATATGACCCGAGCCGCGGTGGATGGGGTTTTCTCGCGGTGTGGTGTGGACCCGCAAATCCGAGCCGAGGCACTATCGCTGGAAAACATGGCGTGCTTATTCCGCGCGCTCGCCTCTCCGTTATGACGAAAGACTCAACAGCAGCCTTTCAGGCCTACGGCCCCATCCTTCGCAGCGAAGGATGGGGCTCGATTGGCTAGCGGTGCGGCCCGGACGACGGCATGTGCGACGGTGCGACGGCGGCGGAGCCGAGTAATGCGGCTGCTGCGGGGGAGCCGAATAGTGCGGCGAGGGCTCCGGCCTGGCCACATAGGTCGAACGCTGGTTATACGACGGCGGCGGTGGCGCGTAACCCACGTTCGGCCTGGGCGGCGCGCCCTGAGAATAAACGGGCCCATGCGGCGCACTGGCGCTCCCCGTGTAAGTACTGTGAAAACTTGACCGCTGCTCTACCGCGGCAGGAGCGCCGCTCAAAACCGCTCGGGTGCCTGGCGCTGTACCCTTCGCGGCAGTAAAGGACTGCGAGCGAACATCGACTCGACCTACTGGCGCAATCGGGCGGCCATTGAGATTCAACGCCTGCTGATGGTCCGGTCTCGGCCCGGATCCGCTAAACGCCCATGGACCCTTGGCAACCGGCCCACGATCAACCGCTACCAGCGTATGTCCGGGAAGAGGACGGAGGCCGCCCGGCGCATGGACTGGACGAATCGGCATTTTCCAGCCCGGCGGATAGGTTCGTACCACGATCACTGGACTCCACACCCGTCCACAGCCGCCAGGAGCCCAACCCCAACCGAACCCGTAGTAGCCCCAGTTGCCGCAATGGTAAGGCAGCCATCCCCACGGATAGCCCGAAACCCAGGTGTAGCCGAGGGTCGGGTAATAGGCCCAATAGCCAGCCCCATAGGGATCCCAATCCGGGCCTACGCCCGCGGGAACCCACACGTTGCCGGCACCCTCCACCGGGTACCAGTTGCCGCTGGCATCCAGATCATTCCAGTTTTCGTTCTGCGGATTTGCCGAGTCATCCCGCACCGGCGTCTGCTGGGCTGCCTCCTGGGCGATCGCCTGATCCCGGTCCTGATTCCAGTTATCCCAGGAGTCTCCATTGATTCCCTGGGCAATGGTGTACGGCGCTCCGTTGTTATCCACAGCACGGATGCTCTGGTTCTCCGCCACGTCCACCGGGGCAATGCCGTTCCCCTGCACGTGCACCGAACCGCTGATCACCGCGACTTCCCATCCTGCGTCCAAACCCACCCGCAGGATCGAGTTGGCGGTCGGCGCCAGGTCGAGATTGGCGAACTGCACGTCAAAGGGTGGATGCCCTTCGCCCACATTGAACTCGTAATAGCCCAAGCCAGCCAGCTGCTGGATCTGCACTTGATCCTGTCCCAGATGACCAAACTGCAGCGAGCTGTTCGGGGTCAGGCGCGCCACGCTGCCGTCGCCGAACTCTACTTCTACCTGGCCATCCCCGCCGGTCTGCAGGCGCGAACCATCCAACACCGGCATGTTCATCACCGCCTGCTCGAACTCGGCTCCCTCCCCGGCAAGCAGCTGGACCGAGCCTTGCACGAAGCTTACGCGCGCCACGTTCGATGCACTGCATCCTGAGCCGGCGCCCGGCCAGTTCCCAGGCCCAGCCACAAAAGGCACAGGACTGGGGTAAGGACATTCATGATTCTCGGGTGCTTCGTCATGGAGCACCTCCATTTCCTGGGGGATTCCGGCGGGGAACCCCTAATGACTTCAACCATCTTTCAGGCAAGAAGTTTCTCCGCCCGGTTTCCTCGGCTATCTGTTCCTTTGACGGAAGTTGGGCACGATTGGGCGTGCTCAGCACCGTCAGTCTTCCTTTGCTGCTTCCAGCAAAGCCCGCGCGCGCCTCTGCACCCGCTGCAACACTGCGTCATCTCCGGCCAGCGTCCGCAAGATAGGAGCAATATTCTCTACTTCGATCGCCCTCCCGTCGCGCACCATCTGGTCCAGGAGTTCCAGCTCTGTATCCAGGCTCAGACGTCCATGCTCATATTGACGCTGCAACTTGCTGCCTTCGTCAAGAGTTGCAGCGATCGCTTCAAATTGGTCTGTAAGCTTATCAATTTGGGACAGTTTGCTCCAGTTATAGGTGCAACTTCCCTGACCTTCGGGTCCCTCGTAGGCCAACGTCTTGGTTCCCTGGTAAGCAATATTCTTCCCCCCATCCTCGCAGGTGATGGCAAACAGCTTGCTTTTGCGCGCGGCGGCAAACATGCTCTCGCGAACGACCTTGGAGACGTGGATTGGCCGGTCCAAAGCTTCTGTCGGCATACTCTGGCCGTCAGCCGGAGGGGGACCGCCCGGCTCCGAGCGGAAATGGCCGTTGCCATCCTCACCCACTGTCAGAGCATATTTGGGTGGCTGAAGCTTTGGGTTGTCATAGGTAAAACGGATCTGAGCAACGGCGGAGCCGTCCCGGCCCAGCCCGGCAGCGGGGTAGGCGCCCGGCGCAATCACCAGGGGCAAAACTGCCCATACCATGCTTCGCAGCCGACTCAACGAAACCTCAAGCGCGGGATGCCGCCTGCAACGAAAGCGTCTGCGCGGTGTGCACATGGCATATCGCGATGGCCAGGGCGTCGGCAGCATCGGCAGGTTCCGGCGCGCAATCCAGGTTCAGCAGGCGTGCCACCATGAACTGCACCTGCTCCTTTTGCGCTAGCCCGTAGCCGACCACCGCGGATTTGATCGTAAGCGGAGCATACTCCGCCACCGGCAGCCCGTGGGTCGCTGCGGCCAGCAGGGCCACTCCCCGCACGTGCCCCAATTTCAGAGCAGACTTCGCATTCACGGAATAGAAGACTTCTTCCACCGCCACCACTTCCGGGCGGTGCATCTCGAGCAGCGCCGAGAGCTCGGCGTAAATATAGGCCAGGCGCATGGGCAATGGCTGATCTTTGGCCAGCCTGAGGCCGCCGGCAGCGACCGCCGTCAGGCGTGTTTCGCGCGGACCATAGTGCACATCCACCACTCCATAGCCGGTGCAGTTAGATCCGCAATCGATGCCGAAGACACGCATGTGACCGAGTCTATCCCAGGCATCGGCATGACTGTAATAGTCATGTGGATGCAGCCTTTGTTCTACTTCGACAGGCCTTCGAGCGGAGAGCTTGCGGTCGCGTAAAGCTTCCTCGGCATTCGTCCGGAGAGGAAGGACTGCCGCCCCGAAAGCACTGCGTGCATCATCGCCTCGGCCATAAGAACGGGCTTGGCTGCGTGAGCAATGGCGGAGTTGACCAGCACTGCGTCCGCGCCCAGGTCCATCGCCAGGCACACATCGGAAGCCATCCCAACCCCGGCATCAACAATTAGGGGGACTTCGGTGATCATCTCCCGCAGGATGCGCAAGGTCGCCAGATTCTGTATCCCCATCCCGCTTCCGATGGGCGCCCCCAGGGGCATGACCGCGGCTGCTCCCGCATCGATCAGCCGGCGGGCAAACACAACGTCATCTGAGGTATAGGGTAGAACCGTAAAGCCTTCCTTCACCAGGACCCGGGTCGCTTCAAGCGTCGCCTGCACGTCGGGGTAGAGGGTCGCTTTGTCTCCAATCACTTCAATCTTTACCCAGTCGGAGAGCCCCACTTCGCGCCCCAGCCTCGCTGCTCGAATGGCCTCGTCCGCGGTATAGCATCCCGCCGTATTGGGGAGCAGGAAGTAGCGCTCCGGATCAATGTAGTCGAGCAGTGACTCCCGGCTGCGATCCAGGTTTATCCGCCGCACCGCGACCGTGACCATCTCCGCGCCCGAAGCTTCAATCGCCGCCTGGGTCTCTGCGCCGTCCTTGTATTTCCCGGTGCCCACGATCAGCCGGGACTGAAAAGCCTTACCCGCAATTACCAGTGGTTCCATGCAATGAATTGTAAGCCTGAGCAGCGGCGCGGACGCCGCGACTTAGGTAATCAGGTCGATTATTATGTTGGAATGCTGGACCCGTATCAGCTGAGCAGGTCAGTAATAGCTGGCATTGTGTCGATGCGACCATGCGACGGGACCCTCTCGAAGGCTACTCATGAAAACGAACCGCATCGTCTGGTTGGCCGCTGCTGTCTTGCTGGGTCGCCGTGGCGCGCCGCCCAGACGCCCGCGAAGAAACATCTGCTGGTCCTGGGCGAGGAAAAAGGATACCGGCACGAATCGGTAACGCACGCCATGGCCGTCATCGAGCAGTTGGGCGAGAAGACCGGCTTGTGGGATACGACGATCCGCACCGACACGGAGCCCTTGACCAAGAAGAAGCTCGAATTCAACGCCAAGAATCTCAATGATTTTGACGCCATCCTGATGTTTACCGGCGGGGACCTGGAGATGGATGCGCAGCAGCGAGCCGACTTCCTCTCCTTTATCCATGACGATGGCAAGGGACTGATTGGCGTCCACAGCGCGGCGATTACCTGGGTGAAATGGCCGGAGTTCGTAGACATGCTGGGCGGCGATTTCGATGAGCATCCCTGGAAGACTTTCAATGCGCCCATTATCGTCGAAGACCCGGCGTTTCCTGGCATGCAGCAATGGCCGCACGAGTTCATGCTCACCGACGAGATTTACCAGATGAAGGATTTTTCTCGCGACAAAGTGCGCGTGCTGATGCGCCTGGATCCTTGCAAGCTCGATCTGAACAACCCCAAGGTGCACCGTAAAGATCATGATTTCGCCGTCACGTGGGCAAAGTCCTACGGCAAGGGACGGGTCTATTACTCGACCCTGGGGCACCCGAAAGAGAATTGGGACGATCCGCGGCTGCAGACGATGTACACCGAGGCGATCAAGTGGGCCATGGGTCTGGAATCTGCCGACATTACCCCGCAGCCTGCGCCGGCCGGCGATGCGGCCTGCAAGTAAATACTGAAAAGGAGTCAAGACCATGTGGAAGTTGCTCGCCCTGCCATTCATTGCGCTGGGGATCATTGCGCTAGGGGTTGCTTCAGCGGAGGAAGTTCATCCCATCCTGGCGATTGGCTCGCCGGCTCCTGACTTCGCGCTTCCCGGCGTGGATGGGCAGATTCACAAGCTCAGTGACTACGCATCCAGCCCTGTCCTGGTGATCGTTTTCACCTGCAACCACTGCCCGATCGCGCAAATGTACGAGCAGCGCATCCAACAGCTGGCGAACGACTATAAGAACAAAGGCGTGGCCGTGGTCGCGATTCAGGGGAACGATCCCAAAGCCATCCGGATCGACGAGCTGGATTCATCGGACGTGAGCGATACCTTGCCCGAGATGAAGATCCGGGTGCAATACAAGCATCTGACCTATCCCTACCTGTCTGCCGGCGACGCGCCACAGGTGACGCGCGCTTACGGCCCCCAGGCGACGCCCCATGCCTTTGTCTTCGACCAACAAAGACATCTGCGCTATGAAGGCCGCATCGATAACAGCTATCGGATTGAACTGGTCAAGACCCACGACGTGCGCAATGCGATCGACGCGCTGCTGGCCCACAAAGAGTTGCGGTGACCCATACCGGCGTCTTTGGCTGCTCGACAAAATGGCCGGAGAAGGAAGCCGCGAAGCAGGCGACGCTGGATAAGATCAACGCGCAGCCGGTGGCGTGGAGATGATTTCCAAGGCTGAATTGACCAAGCTGCGTGCTAACCCATCCCATCAGATGATGCTGGTCGACTTCTGGGCGACGTGGTGTGGTTCGTGCATCGTGGAGTTCGCCGATTTGCAGGACACGCTGCGTATGTATGGCTCGCGTGACTTTTCCCTGGTGACCGTTTCTGCCAATATGCCGGACGAGCAGCCAAGCGTGTTGCGTTTTTTGCAGAAGAAGCACGCGACGAGCCGCAATTATCTCTTCGACTCGCAAGATACTGCAGCGTTGCAAGCCGCATTTGATCCCAAGTGGGACTCGGCCGTGCCCTACACCATTCTGTTGTCCGGAGACGGCAAAGTGCTGTACAAGCAGTTGGGCTCCGCGGATCTGCTCGAGCTGAAGCGGATCATTCTGGCCAATCTGCCTTCGGACTATAAGGGTTTCAACGAGTACTGGAAGAACAACTAAAAGTCTGTCGTTCTTCCCGGCAACAACCCGAAGGGTTCTGTTGCAATACCAATGCTCAGATGGAGAGAACGCGCGAGGCCGCCGCATCCAGCGCCAGGTGAATGGCTCCGTTCACCTGCGCGTCGGGGCCCAGCGTGCTGCGCACCAGCTTCGGCTGCACTCGCTTATCCCGCTGGACGAGAATCTCCTGGGTCAATTTCCATAACGCCGGGTGCATGCCGACGCTGCCGCCCAACACAACCAGCGGACAGTTGAGAACCACCGCGAGGTTATAGATCGCGTAGGCCAGGGTCTGTGCCGACTTGTGCAGGACCGCCTGCGCGAGGGAGTCGCCGGCCAGCGCATGGTCGAAAATCTGGGTTGCGACCAGATCCCTGGGAAGCTGCGTGCGGTCTGCGCTCCAGAGACTCTGCCATTGCGCCTTGATGCCTTCGCCGCCGACAATGCTCTCCAGCGCTCCCGGCTGCCCGGTCTCCACCGGGCTCACCGAAGTTCCCGGGAACCAGCATGTAACCGATCTCACCAGCGGACCAACCCATTCCGTGGAAGAGCCGGCCGTTGAGCACAATGCCGGCGCCGATCCCGGTGCCTACCGCGATAAAGACAAAGTCGCGGATTCCCTGCCCCGCGCCGATCCGGCTTTCGGCAATGGCCGCCGTATTCACATCGTTTTCCACTGCCGCCGGAACACCGAGCCTGGCTTCCAGCAACGCGCGCAGCGGAACATCGCGCCAGCCCATGAGATACGAGGTGGCAATCACTACGCCCTCGTCCACATTCGTGACCCCGGGCGCGCCCGCCGCCACAGCCAGCAAGAGGCTGCGTGACAGGAGATTCTGTTGCAGCAATTCGTCCACGCCTTCTTCAATCAGGCGCACCACTACCTGCGGGTCGCGAATGCCCTCGGTGGAGACCGCCCACTTAGCCAGGACCTTGCCATCCATCCCGGCAAGGGCAAGACGCAGGTTGCTGCCTCCGATATCGACGCCTACGACATAGCCAGTCTCTTGCAACACTCGAACTCCTAGGGCGCGACCACGGTTTGCCGCGCGCTAATGCTTTCCAACTCACGGCCTTTTGTCTCTGGAATTACAAAGCGTACGAAGATCAGCGTCAGGATGCAGAACACCGCAAAAATAGCGAAGGTGAGCGAATTGCCCGCCGCTTTGATGAGAGAAAGGAAAGTAAGCGAGATCAGAAAATTTGAAGTGCCGAAACCAAGCGTGGCGGCAGCAACGCCGCGGCCGCGCACCCGCAGCGGAAATACTTCCGACACAATGATCCATGCGATCGGCCCCATGCTGAAGGCGTAGCAGGTAATGTAAAACATCAGGCAAACGGTGGCGATGATGCCCAGCGACGACCCCAGCGCTGCCTGGTTGTGAAAGCAAAGAGCAAGCACAAGGAGCGCGAGCGTCATGCCGCCGATGCCCACATAGAGAAGAGGCTTGCGGCCTGCACGGTCGACCAGCAACAGTCCGATCACGGTGGCCAGCACATTGGTAATGGCAACCACCAGCGTGGCGAAGATTGCGCTCTTGTTCGAGCCGATGCCGGCAAGCGGTAAATATCTGCGGGCCGTAATAGACGACGGCGTTGATACCGGTGGCCGGCGCCAGCAGCATGAAGCCAACGGCAATGAACAGCGAGCCGCGCACCGCCGGACTCCAAAGCGCGCTCCAGCGGCGCTCCATCTTGGTCATCAGGCTGACGCGAATATCTTCCAGCAGCAGCCGCGTGCCCGCCTCATCGGTATAGGACTTGAGCACGGATTCCGCTTCCGCCACCCTGTTCTGCGCGAACAGCCAGCGGGGACTCTCCGGCACCGTAAGCACCATGAAGAGGAAAAGCACCGCGGGGATGAGCCCGAAGGCAAACATCAACCTCCACCCTTGCGATCCGGCAAACCAATATCCCACCAGGTCCGCCAGGGCAATGCCCGAGGTCAGGGCAAACTGGTACAAGCCGATGAGCATTCCGCGCGATTGCGGAGGAGCGAGCTCGGAGACATATACCGGCGCGGTCACCGAAGTAAAACCGACAGCAATCCCCAGCAGTGCGCGCGCAACGAACAACACGTAGACATTGGGGGATAACGGCGCCAGGATGGACCCGGCGATGAAAAGGATTGCCCCCCAGATCAGGGTTTTGCGTCTGCCGATGCGGTCGGCGACGGCGCCCCCCACCAGCGCGCCGATCATCACCCCGATGAGCACCGCGATGACCAGGACCTCTTGCATCAGGGTGGAAAGATGGAATGAGTCGCGCACATAAACCAGGGCGGCGGCGATGACACCCATGTCGAAGCCGTAAAGAATGCCTCCCAGGCCGGCGATAAAGGAGACTCTCCGGACGAAGGAATGGTTCACGCTCGGCGGGGCACTCACTGGGTCGTTCAATGGGTTGTACCTATCGAATGATAACCTTTAACACAGGACTTTCAGTAGCCTCTTTTTAACGAATCTTCTTTAACTAAGGGTAGATATGGTGCAGGAAAAGCAGGAAATGCCGCGCTGGGTTGGGGGCGTCGAACCAGCCAGCGAATTGCTCACGGCCACAGGAACGCAGATTCTGGAGATTGAGTGCCGGGAACAGCCGGAACGGCTCCGCCGGTTGCTCGAGGCTTACGCCGGCGATACCGGAATTCAGACGGAACTGAAGAAGTTCCGCGAACTGGCCACGGAGACGGGCCCGGTGTTGTTTATCGGCATGGGAGCTTCTTATTGTTCCTCCATTAGCGGATCGATCCTGCTGCAGTCGCACGGGCGGCCGTCGTTCTCAGTCGATGCCGGAGAGTGGCTGCATTACGCATCTTCAGTATGGGACGATGCGGCGCTTTCTATCCTGCTGACTACTTCCGGAGAGAGCGCGGAACTGGTGGAACTTATTAAGAGAGGCGAGAACCGGGCGCTTGGGTTGATCTGCAACAATCCCGCGAGCACATGCTGGAATCTTGCGAAGAACCGCCTCCCCATCCTGGCGGGACCGGAGTACGGCAACGCCACCAAGACCTATACCAACGCCACGGCCGCCGCCATTATTCTGGCGTCCGAGATTGTGAGCTTGCCGTGGGAGCAGGAGGCGGAGCGTGCCGCCGAGGTGTTCTCCGCGCATCTGGATCCAATCTTCGCCATGCGCGGCGAGCTGGAAGAATTCTGCCGGGGCGCGGCGAATATCGAAGTGGTCGGGCGCGGTGCGGCCTACGGCGGCGCCTTTATGAGCGCGCTTTGCATCCGCGAGATGAGCGGCGTTCGCGCAGCGGCGCATACCGGCGCGGGCTTTAAGCACGGACCCAACCTCGATGTGGACGCTACCCACGTCGCGATCATCTTTGCCCTGGGACGTGCGGCTGACCTGGGCGTGAAGCTGGCGCAGGAATGTAACCGTCGCGGCGGCAAGGTGGTGCTGGTGTCCAGTGAAGAACGGGATGCGACGGAGAAGCTATTTCCCGTCAGGATTGCTGCTGTTCCGGAACCTTGGGAAGGCATTACGTCGCTGCTGGTGCCGCAGGCACTCACGCTGGCAATGGTGGAGCGGACGGGTTGCCGGCTCAAACCGCGCTTCCAATACGGGGTGATGGAGCAGTAGAAAAGATCGTGATCGAGATTTTCGGTATCCCACATCTCGCGAAAAACGAGCGAGATATGGGGCACCCGGGCATTCGTTGCACCTTGAGAGAAGAACTATCAGACAGAAATCATCATGGCTGGTGAGGCAGGGTTAAGGTCGGGTTTTGATCGAAGAAGTTAACTGGCCGGATTAGAAAATCGTGCCAGAGCGTCGGCATCACCGGCCAGTCTTCCAGGCGGACAACATGGTGGAAGCCCAGCGTGTACCAACCGACAATATCCGTGTTCTCGATCGAGCGGTTGGCCTTGGTCCACTCGGGCAGCCCTCTTAACCCGTCGTTGTTGGTGACATAAGTCCCGGCGGCATAGCGTTCGTCCGGGTTGTAGGGCGTAACCCACATCTGATGGCTGGAAAAAGCTCCGATACGCTGCGCCGGGTCTTCGAGCGAGATACTCGAGACCGCGGTAGCGCCCGGCATAATCTCCCAGCCCGTGGGGTAGCCGCGGGCATCGTGCTGTGCGGGATTAATAAAGCTCCACATCCCCGGATTACGCGGGTCCAGATCGAGAATCGCATCCTTCTCTTTGTGGGCGATCGAGGACTGCGCCGCCCAGATGATCTTGCGCGAATGTCCGGTCAGCGGCTCGTGCACCAGCTTGTCGATCATGAAGCTGTTCGCCGTGCCATCCACATCGAGGTCCAGCCGGTAACTGAAGTAATGGTCGTGATTGACCGCCAACAGGTTAGGCGCCACCAGTGTGCCGTGCTCCAACATGCCCGGCTCCATTGGAGCAACCACCTGCTCCTTCACGCCCTTGGTCTCGACGATGCCGGTGGCGCCCACCGCAACCCGGATGGTGCCGTCCTGCTGAAATATCCAATCCAGCAGGTAGTCATAATTGCCCGCCACCGCTGCGGTGCGCAGCACCAGTTCACGGCTGGGGCGGGCGCTGATCACGTCTCCTTCGAGGTGTCTCCAGGCGGGGCCGTCGGTGGCATGCTCGAACATGCATGCAAGCTGCGGCTTCTGGATGGGAGCACCCGCGTCCGAGGGCACAAGGCCGGTAAAGTACTGCGCGTGGGCCGGGCAGTCGTCAGGGCCGACGGGCTTGATCAACCCGCCAAGAAGAAATTCTCCCGCGTCGACAAAGGCGCGTGAGCTCCAACCTTCGTCCGGATCCATATAGGGCACATACATCTCCGAGAGCGAGCCCTCGTACATCACGGAACGAAGCCGGTCTCCATCCTGGTAGCGCACAAGATTGAGCACCGCGCCAACACGAGGATCAAGACGAAAGCGGAAATGCCAGTTCTGCCAGACCACCTCGCCCTTGTCGATGGTGTAGCTGGGGCCCAATGGCTGGGTCACGACCAAAGGCTTGGTACCCGGGCGCGGCGTGGCATCTCCCTCTTCGTAGTCAATATCTCCCTGCGACATGGGAACGGGATCGTTGTCGATCACCTTGAGGATTTTTTCGCTGGTCAGATCGGCCAGAATAAAAACCCCTTCGACGGCGCGGCCCCAGGGATGATAGACGCCGTGGGAATCGGTGCAGTCGCCGTAGCCGATGCGCCGGTTCGCCTGCTCGGGATAGATCATCCAGGTAATGGGGATAGGCTCACAGCGCACGCCGGTCAGGTCGGTAACCCCGTGGCGCTTGAGGGCTGCGATCACCCGGGGATCTTTGTTCGCCACCTCCACCATGGTGTCCAGTTCCGATCTCGGTAATCGGCGCCTGCACTCCGGGGACCTGTTTAAAAAACTCCAGCTTGCGCGCCACGAGATCGACGCGGGCCTCGATGGTCGCGCCTTCCGCCTCCAGGATCACATCGGCTTCCCGGGGAATGGGGTCGCCTTCCTTCCAGGCCAGGACCTTATCTTTGACCGGCTCATGCAGCAGCACGCTGGAGAAAAGCGTCTTATCGGTGAGATGGCCGCTCTGCTGCAAGACATCATGGACAGTCCAGTACTCGTCGGTGGTGAGGGCATCCAGCGGATGGTGGGGCACTCTGTTTTGCGCGCCGAGCGATGCCGTGAGCGCGCAGAATGCGAGCAGACTACAAAAGAGATTTTTGCCGCTTATCATTGACCGTCCTGCGATCCGTCCTGCCCGGAGGGCCAGCGTTTTGCCTGCAAAATCGTAGCACACTTCATAAACTTTAGTTACAATCAGTCGGCGAAAGCGCGGCCGGTCCGGCTGCTGGATGGTATAAAAGGTAGTCTTGAAGAAAGAACTGATTCCGGTCGGCAGGCCCTCGCTTCTTCGTCATACCAACGCGCTTCGCGTGCTGAAGCTCCTGCGCGAAAGCGGTTCGTGTTCCAAAGCGGACCTGGTGCGCGCCTCGGGCCTGAGCGCTCCGACCATCACCAACGTAGTCGGCGATCTGTTGGCGGCCGATCTGATCAAACCTCTGGGCGAAGGCGAGTCAAACGGCGGACGGCCTCCGGACATGATTTCGTTCAAAGCGGAGCGCGGTTGCCTGCTGGCCGTGCAGATTACCGCGGACAGCATTTCGTTCCTGCTTGCGGACCTGAACGGGCATGAACTGGATACGCAGGAAATCCCGCTGGCCGACCGCAAAACAACCCCCGAGGCCATCTGTATTTACATCGGCGAAGAAGTGCGGCGCCTGCTGCGCAAGCACAAGAAGAAGCGGGAGCAGCTGCTCGCGCTGGTGGTGGGCGTGCCGGCCATCACCAACGTGGATGACGGCGTCGTGCTGTCGATCAGCACCCTGGAAAATTGGCGTTCCGTGCCGCTGCGCGCCAAGCTCAGCCGCATCGTCGATTGCCTGGTCATCATTGAAAACGATACCAACCTGGCCGCCCAGGGCGAGCGCTATTGCGGCGCCGCGCAGGGCGAAGAATCGTTCATCCTGATTCACATTGGGCCGAATGTGGGCGCGGGGATCGTCCTGGGTGGCCAGATCTACCATGGTTCGCAGTGGTCCGCGGGTGAGATCGCTTACCTCCGCTTGCCGAATACTTCGCGGAGACGTCCGACCCTGCATGAATTTGGTGAGCTGGAAACGGTGCTGAACAGCTCCGGTATTCTCGAGAGTTGGCACGAAGCCAAGAAGAAGGCCGGCCAGGATGCAACCGAGGACGACGAGAAGATGGACGCGTTGGGAGTCTTTAATCTCGCGCGTCACGGGGATGCGCGCGCAGAGAAAATTGTGCAGCACAGGGCCGGCATGGTGGCCGACATCATCGTGAACCTCTCGCTGATTCTCAATCCTGGCTTGATTTTGCTGGAGGGGGAAATCGGCAGCCATCCCGCGCTGATCAGCGGGGTGCAAAAGCAGCTTCAGGAGAGCGAGTTCGCGGTCACCAAGATCGGCGCCGGCAAACTGGGAACCAAATCCGTGCTCTGGGGGGGAATTGCCGTCGCGCTCGAGCGCATCCCTTCTGTCCTGCTGCCCCAGCCCGTCGCCTGATTCAGGGCAACCGGAAGGCAACGTAGGCGCTGCCGGAAGGGCCCTTGGCAAATTGGCTCCCGCCGCTGGCGATCACCACATACTGCTTGCCTCCCGCCATGTAGGTAGCAGGCGTTGCCGTGCCGGCAAAGGGCAGCACCGATTCCCAAAGCAGCTTGCCCGTCTTGCTGTCGAAGGCTCTGAACTTCTTGTCAGCGACTGTCGCGCCGATAAACAGGAGACCTCCTGCGGTGACGATCGGGCCGCCATAATTTTCCGAGCCTGTGTTGGCCATGCCCTTCGCAACCAGTTCGGGATATTCGCCCAACGGGATCTTCCATAGATAGCGGCCAGTGTTCAGGTCGATTGCATTCAGGGTTCCCCAGGGAGGGGTGATCGCCGGATACCCTTCCGCATCCACAAAATCCCGCGATCCCGTCACCTCATACTTCATGATGGCGCCATCGGCCGCGCTGGAGTAGATCGCTCCCTGGTCCGGATCCGATGCATCGGCCTTCCTGGTGAGGAACTGGATGAGCGCCTGCAAGTGCGCGTCGCGCAGGTTGGGAAAGGACGGCATGCGGCCGCCGCCCTGCGCGATCTTCGCCGCAATTTGTTCCGCGGAGAGGCGCTTGCCCAGGTCCACCAGCGAAGGGTAGAGCGGAGGGGTCCCTTCCAGATCCTTGCCGTGACACAGGCTGCATTGGTTGTGGTAGATCCTTTCCCCCGTGCTGCCGGTGGGCTTGTTCTCCGTCAGGCCAAGAACACACGCCGCCTCATTGGCATTCACGTAGATCACGCCGCGGGGGCGATCGACCGCCGGGCCACCCCATTCCGCGCCGCCGAGAAAGCAGGGAAAGACTACCGTCTCCTTATTCAGCCCGATGGGCACGAACTGGCCGCCGCTGCGAAACGTGGCAAACTCCTTCAATGCTTTTTCGTGCGCTTCCGGCGTGCGTGTGGTCAAGCAGGTCCTGGGTCAGCATCTGCCGCGTGAACGGCGCCGGGGCGGTGGGCATAGGCTGGGTATGAGAAGCGACTTCTCCCGGCACGTCGCTTGCGGGGTAAGGCCGTTCCTCAATGGGAAAGAGCGGCAGACCGCTGGCACGATCGAATACGTAGAGATAGCCCTGCTTGGTGGTTTGTGCGACCGCATCGACACAATGACCGTTGCGTTTTACCGAGAGCAGGGCTGGCGCCGACGGAAAATCGCGGTCCCAAATGTCATGATGCACTCCTTGAAAGTGCCACAGCCGCTTGCCGGTTTTTGCGTCGAGGGCCAGCACCGTGTCGGCGAATAGGTCGTCGCCCACGCGATCCGCTCCGTAGAAATCGAAGACCGCTGACCCTGTGGGAACATAGACGATGCCGCGTTGCGGGTCCAGCGCCATCCCGGCCCAATTGTTGGCGGCGCCGGCAGTCTTCCAGGCATCCGCAGGCCAGGTGTCGTAGCCGAATTCGCCTGGATGGGGGATGGTGTGAAAGCTCCAGCGCAGGCTGCCGGTGCGTACGTCGAAGGCCCGAATGTCTCCGGGAGGTGCGGGATAGGTCTCGGGGTTCCGGCCTCCCACGATAATCAAATCCTGGTAAATAATGCCGGGGCTGGTGAGGGCGATGGACTGGGAGAGGTAGTCGCCGCGCAGACCTTTCCGTAGATCGATTCTTCCCTGTTCGCCAAAGGAGGGGATAGGTTTGCCGGTCTGTGCGTCGAGGGCATACAGATAATTCATCACACCGGCCAAGATGCGGCCATGGGCACCGTCGCTCCAGTAGGCAACACCCCGGGCCGGTTGGCTACTGTGTACCCCGGAATCAAATTTCCATAGGAGCTTACCGGTCGCGGCGTTGAGCGCGATCACCTTTTGTGAGGCGGTATACGCGAAGAGAGATTGCCCCACAATGATGGGGCTGGTTTCCAGACCACCTTCTTCCTCCGCATCGTAGGTCCACGCTTCTTTGAGATGGCGGACGTTGCCCCGATTGATCTGGGTGAGGGGAGAGTAGTGATCGCCCTCGGCCTGGCCGCCATAGACGGGCCAATCGGAGTGCAGCTGTGTTGAATCGCTGCTGCAGACCTCAGCCCTTACAGGCAAAACGACCAATAAGACCAGGCATTTAAGCGCTTTCCTTACCCACGACCGGGGGTGCCCCACATCTCGCTCGTTTTTCGCGAGATGTGGGATACCAAGGCTCTCGACCTGTAACTTTTCGGCTCCAAGCGATAAGGGAAACAGTCGTGGTCTCCCACATCTCGCGAAAAACGAGCGAGATGTGGGGCACCCCTGGTCCGCGGCGAGGAAGCTGTTTGGAGGACGCCTCAGTTTTTTCCCAGCAGCCATTCTGTCGCGTTCTGAAAAAGAGTGTTCTGCACTGGGCTGTTAAAGACTTTATCTCCGTGGCCCATATTCATGTAAACCATCTTGTACTGCGTGTTGGTCCAAACCACAGGAATATCCCCGAACGTCAAGAGGCCCTTGATGCCCAGCGGGTAGTTTTCCGGGTCCAGGGTCAGCAGGACATGAATATGGCTATCATCCCGCGGACTGGGCTTCCAGCGATACCATTCGTTCGTGGGTGACATGAATTTTTCCGGAAGATTCCGCGTCACCGGACTGGCCCGGTCGTCCACGATCAGCTGTGCCGGCAAAGGAGGCCAGCTGTTGGCATCGAAGACGCCGCCGCCAATGAACGTCATGAACCAGGGCCACTTGGTGTGCTTGTCGTTGTAGGCGGATACATGAAAGCCAAGCCACGCGCCGCCGTTGGTCATATATCTCTCGAACGCGTCCCGCTCAGCCTGGTTATGCGGAAATTCGTTGAGCCACACTACTAACTGGTACTGCTTCACGTTGGCATCGTTGAGATCTTCCCAATTGGTAGTCGCTTCCAGCGTGAAGTTGTCCTTCTGGGCCAGCGTAGCGAAAAAGCGAAGTGCATCCACCGCAAACAGAACGTGATCGTTCTCTACGTTCAAGGAGTAAAAGACCAACACCTTTGGCTTACTCGCCTGCTGCGCGACTGCGACGCTCGAAAACAGGGCGACGATGCAAAGGATCAGCGCCACAGACCTTTTCACAGGCCGGCACCCCATAGGATGGCGTTCCTGAAGAGCTGCGTAAAGTCCTTGCTCTCAAATAGGCCGGGATGATGGCCCATAAAAATGTAGACATTCCGTGCCTTCACGTGTTCGTTGGTCCAAACCACGGGATGATCTCCCATGGTGATCATGCTTCTCGGGCTGTACGTCGATTCGTCGACACTCGCCAGCACATGAACATTGGCTCGATTCGACATGCTCCAGGTGTACCACTCCTCCTTGCCTATGAAGAAGGAAGGCGGCAGGCCTTTCATGACCGGGTGATTCTGATCCTCTACCTTCACCGTCGCGGCAGCGAACTGCGCAATGTAACTGGTGTAGCGAATGTCTCCCATAAAGTGGGAGTACCAGGGCCACATCGGGTATCCGTCGAAGTCGCCCAGCAGCATGGCATGGTGGAAACCCACCCAGCCGCCGGTACCGCGCGTGATGTAGCGCTGGAAGGCCAGCTTGGCCACCGGTGTCCAACGATAGGGGGGATAGTTCAGCTGAATGAATAGCCGGTATTTCGCCAGGAACGCATCGTTGATCTGATCCGTGTTCGCGATGTAGTCGACGGCAAAGTCGTTTTCCGTAGCCAGTTGCTGCAACTGCAGCTTGGCGGCTTCGACAAAATCGTTGTGCGAACCCTTCCCAGCCTCTGCGATCGCCACCACCCGGAACTTGACGGGATGATCGGAAGCATCGCTCGCATACGCTGCCAAAGGGGCAAGCAGAAAGAAATAAAGGAGTACCTTCAACAAGCTCATTAGCGCTCTGGACCTCGAATCACCGTCACATTGTTGCTGCTGAAGTTGGCGACATAAATCAAATGAGCCGGCGCGTCGACTCCGAAAGCAAACGGAATCGTGCCTGCATCTACTTTCGTGACGGGACGATTCGTCTTGCCGTCAATCACCGTCACACTGGCTGTTCTCTGGTTGGCCACGTAGATTTGATCGCTCTGCAGGTCGATCGCGATTGCCTGCGGATGGGTTCCCAGGCTGACGGTCTGGCGAACAGAGTTGGTAGTCGCGTCGATGACCGCCATGGTGTCGTCGCCGTAGCTGAGCACGTAGGCCCGTTTCGTCGCAGGATTTACATCGACCGCGAAAGGGATCGCGCCCACGGCCACCGTAGTTGCGGCGTTGGTTGCTCCCTGGATAATCGTCACGCTGGCGCTGTCTTCGTTGACTGCGTAGATTTTGTCCGCCGTAGGATCCACTGCGATCGCCCAGGGATGCTTGCCAATATCGACCGAGGAGGTAGACCCAGTCGCTCCGTCAATGACGGTTACGTTCTGGCTTCCATAGTTGACCGTGTACACCTTGTTGGTCACGGGATTAAGGGCAATGGCGCGAGGCCCCTGCCCTACCTGGATGGTCGTGGTTGCATTGGTTGCTCCATCGATCACCGTCACGCTGTGAGCGAAATTGTTGGCGACGTAAATCTTGTTAGTCTTCGTATTCACGACCAGAGCCTGGGGATAGACTCCCACGTGCACGGTGGCGCTGACCGCATCGGTGGCTCCATCGATCACCGAAACCGAATCGCCGCCCGAGTTGGCTACATAGACCTTGTTGGTCAGCGGGTTGACCGCAATGCCCTCTGGCCGGTCTTCCACATTGACCGTGGTGGTCGCATGCGTCGTGCCGTCGATGATGGTCACTGAGGCGCTGCCATGGTTGACCACGTAGGCCTTGTGGGTTACCGGGTTCGCTGCCACTGCAACTGGAGTGGCGCCCACGGGCACCGTCGCTATCGGCTTCTGTGCCGCCGACACCAGAGGCGCGAGGGTTGTGGCGAGGATAGCCATCCCCGAGATGGTTCTAAACGGAAAGGAACGAATTGTGATTACTCCTCACTCATGCGCACAAATCGCTTTTAACAGCAGGTCCCTCCACTGCGCGCTACGCGCTCCGGTCGGGATGACAATTTTGTTGCAAAATGCGAACTGTCGAGAGAAATCGTCGATTCCAAAATACATTGTCATCCCGACCGGAGCGCGTAGCGCGCAGTGGAGGGACCTGCTGTTAAAAGCCTGACTCGCAGCCTGTACGACCCGAACTCTTCAAGATTTCTACGCTCCTGAGAAACCGTGTTTCACGGCAAACGCGACGTTGGTGCGCATATCGTCCCGCACGTCGTCATCGCCTTCCTTCTCGTATTCAATCGCGGCCAGGTGACGAAAATTCTGCCGGTGCAGTTCCGCTTCGACTTCAGCAATTTTGGCGATGCCGCTTCCCAGCAACACATTCTCGCCATGGCCAACCGCCTTGACGTCCTTAAGGTGAACCAGGTTCAAGCGCGGCGCCAGCTTGCGGACTGCGTCGACTGTGTCGTACCCGCAGGCCGCGAAGTGACCCGTATCCGCCGTTGCCCCGCAGTTGGCCGAAAGCCCGTCAAGCGCCTTGAGCACGTCTTCCGGGCTTTCATACGGAAACTTCACGCCCGGAAAGAAATGGTTGTGGATGGAAAAGGTGAGGCCGGCATCGCTGACGCTACGATCGATATGCTTGAGCAAGTCGCTGCCGGTTGCGTCGCCGGTAATGTTGTGGGAGCCCAGCAACTGCGCAAAGCGAACTGCGTCGGCGACTTCCTGCTCGTTCTTGAGTGTGGCCGCGTAGTAGGAAACGCAGCGAATGTCGGCCTTGTCGAGCTTCTCCCGCGCGGTGCGAAACAGCTCCTCTTTGGGATGGCTCAAGATCATGAACTCGCCGCGCGACATCTCGATCTGCTGGTTGTGCACGCCATTGGTGGGCAGCACAATCTCCAGCTGCGCCACCATGTCGTCAAATGAGAGCGCGTGATAGCTGAAGGTGCCGATGCCAATGGTAAGCGGGGCCGAGTGCGTAGGCCGGCAACGCGCTGGCGGCCAGACATCCTGCTGTGCCGGCAAGAAAGGCTCTTCGCGTGATCATCATTGAGTAGGCAAAGATGGAGTAGGCGAAGACGGGGTTCGTAGTGCCGTTTCAGTTTTCGGCATCGGCAGCAGCTCTTTCGACGGGGTATCCGCCGGAAACGCCACGTTGAAGAAGCAGACCATCATCTCGTCGAAGCTTTGCTGGCCCCAGGTGACCGTCTTGGTGGGGTCAGGATTGTCAGGGTTCTTCGCCGAGTTATCGTAGTGCGCGGTGCACTCGATCCGGGTGCCCGCAGGAAGATCAATCGGTTTGGCCAGGTTGTACCAAAGCTGCCAGCGCCAGTTGTAGTGCGGCACGTTCAGGATGGTCGCGAGTCTCTCCGTTGGGAAACACCAGCCGGTACGACATGTCTTTGCCCCGCATGTGCATGTGGGGATGCATGCCCAGCAGGGTCACTTCGCGGCGCAGGGTGAAGGAGGCATCCACGCGGTAATCCGGATCGCCCGGCGGAATCTTGAGGTCTTCGATTGCCTGCCGACAGCGTCATGACACGATCTTTGGGCGGCTCTTTTGCCAGCACCAGGCCGACGTTGCGCCTGGTCGGTGGTGGCTTTGCCTTCGGGCATGTAGTGCACTTCAAGCACGATGTCAGAGCCGGCAGGGATCAGCTTCGCCTGGCCGGGCACAAACATATCCGGCGGCTGGCCCGGAGCATAGCCGACCAGCCAGTCGCTGGGCACGTCATCCTTTGGCGCCTTCTCCCCTGTCTTGGCCGGCGGAGCCTCAAAGAACGTCTCGGTCGGCTGCCCCTTGAAATAGTTCGATCCCGGCCTGCGCACATAGGCAACGATGTGGTGCACCACGGAGCGATCGGTCGGCGCGGCCTCCACATCCTGAACCCAGGTGTCCTTGGTGAAGCCGGTGGGCACAATCACGTACTGGTATTCCATGATTCCGGTTGCAGGGATGGCGAACGGGTGAGGCAACTGGTAGATGATGTCGGGCTTGGGAATCGTCCACCCGGCGACAAAGTCGACCGGCGGAGGCATATCTTTGGGGTCGCCCTTGGGGGCGCCGGCATCCACCCAGGCCGCGATGGTATCGATCTGCGCCTGCGTCAGCGAGCGATTGTTCTCGAACTTCTCCGTCTGTCCCATCTTCAAACCACGGCGGCATCGCCCGCGTGACCACCATCTGCTTCATCACCGTGGCCCAGGGCCGCGTCTCTTCGTAGGTCATCATGGAGAACGGCGTGCCCTCTCCCGGACGATGGCAGCTTTGGCAGTTCTGCTGCACGATCGGCGCAACATCTTTGGTAAAGGTCACGTTCGAGGGTTTGGTGACGGGAATCTTCGCCGCCGGATCGGGGTGTGCGTCGACATACCGGCCATCTGCCCCAACAGGCTTGCTGCCGTGCACAGTTGCCATACGCCAGATCGCCAGTGTTCGCTTCATGGCGGCCCCCATACCCGTTTGATTAATTAGGAACGATTCATTAGTATGTCGCCATCAAGTATGTACCGGGTACAATCCTTCAGGCAATCCTTATTTTAACTCTGCCGCAGCGGCAGTTTCGAAGGTAAATCCCATGAAGCTCCTAAGCTGTTTCGCTCTCTCTTGCCTGCTGGCAGGCACAGCGCTTGCTGAAATGCCCAGCTGCTACAAGTCGGTCAACCGCGTCACCTGGCTGGTGCAGAATGTCGACCTGGCGAAGGCGGGTTGGGTTCCCCTGGGCATTGTCCGACGTCCACGAATACCCGGATGTCGTCGTTGACTGGGCAGGACCACGGCAAGCCGATCAAGATGTGGGCCTGGGAGATCACCGGCCACCTGGGAAACCTGACCGTCGACATGATTCAGCCGGCGGAGGGCCAACTGAATGCCTGGAACGATTTCCTGGGCAAGCATGGCGACGGAATCTTCTCCATCATGCACGAGGTGGCGTCCGCAGGCGGAGATGGCCAAGGAGATCAAGCGCATGCATGCGCTCGGCGTCGGCGTGCTGCAGCAGTTGAGCTTCGATCGGGATGGCAAGCGCGTAACCTTCACCTACTTCGACACCGAACCGCAGGGCAAGTTTGTTCTGGGACTGGTTTACTGGCCCGGGGGCGCCCCGCCGGCAGGACCGCCGGGAAAGGTTTCCCACCTCGCGCCGGTTATCCGCGAATCTGAGACGGTCTCGGCCTACTGGCAGAAACTGGGCTTCCCCGCGTTTCGCATGGAGCATGCAACGCCGCGGCAGGATTCGACCTACCGCGGCAAGCCGCTCTGGTTCGCCTTTGAAGTGGGCTACCAGAACTACGATCAATTCAGCTACGAGTGGATTATCCCGCCCCTGACGCCGCCCAACATCTACGCCGATTTCCTCAAGAAGCACACAGAGGGCATTCAGCATCTGGGAATGCCGGTCGACGACCTGAGCAAGGCAGTCGCTGACTATGAAAAGCTCGGCTATCACGTGTGGCAATCCGGAGCCTGGGGAGATGTCGGCAAGAAAGACTCAGGCCAATACGACTACATGGATACCGATTCCATCGGCGGCGTTGTCGTCGAGTTGATCCACGCCTATAAGTAACCGAGTAGGATGAGTAGGATTCCGTCGCCGAGCAAGGGAGCAACTCATATGTCAGAACCGAGCGTACCAACAAGCAACCGCTTTTCCCGCCGCCGTTTTTTCCGCTGGAGCAGTTCGCTCGCCGCCAGCCTTGGCGCCGCTCACGTTGTTTTCCTCGGAGAAGTCTCTCGCTTCGCCGGAAAAAGAAGTTGCGGGAGAAGACTACTACGACAAGCTGGGTGTGCCCAAGATCATCAACGCGGCCGGCACGTACACCACGCTGACCGCGGCCTGCATGCCTCCGGTGGTGCTGGCCGCCGTCCAGAAGGCGGCGCTTCACCCGGTACGCCTGGCAGATCTTCAGACACGTTCGGGCGAGTACATCGCCAAGCGCCTGCAATGCGAGGGCGCGCTGGTGACCTCAGGCGCGGCGGGTGCGATTACACTCGCGACCGCCGCCTGCCTGCAGTACGCCAACAACATCTCGCCCATGGCCATGCCGCAGGCCATCGATGGTTTGAAGAACCAGGTGATCGTGCAGAAGGCGCACCGCTACGGTTACGATCACGCGATCTTTCTCTGCGGCGCGCGGGTGACGGAGGTGGTCACGCTGGACGACTACAAGCGAGCCTGCGCCGCCGGCAATGCCATCATGACCAATTTCTTCAACGCGGCGGAAGAAGAGGACGGCGTCGCCGGCACGGCGCAAATCGGCCGGGAGGAGTGGCTTCGCGTTGCGCACGAGCACAATATCCCATGCCATCTGGACGCCGCGGCGGATATGCCACCTATTTCGAACTTATGGAAATACACCGGGATGGGCTTTGACCTGGTCTCCTTTTCCGGAGGCAAGGGCATGCGCGGGCCGCAGAACGCAGGCCTGCTGCTGGGCAAGAAACATCTCATTGATCTCGCGCAGCAGAACAACAACCCCGAGGAAGGCGTGGGCCGCGGCATGAAAGTGGCCAAGGAGCAGATCGTCGGCATGGTGGCGGCGGTCGATTGGGTTCTCTCGCATACTGAGGAATCCATGCAGGGCGACTATCAAAAGCGCGTGGACCTGATCGTCTCAGCGGTGAAGGGGATCCCTTCGGTCACGACCGAGACGGTGGTTCCCAAGATAGCGAACCATGTTCCGCATTTGCTGATCCGTTTCGATCCGTCGGTGAGGGGCGTGACCACAACGGAGATCGTGACCACACTACGCGAGGGTAAGCCCTCGATTGAGCTGAATCCCAATACCGGGCATCCACCGAACCAGGGTATTCCCTCGGACGCAAACACGCTGGTTGTCGGGGTATGGATGCTGCAACCGGGAGAAGATGCGGTGGTGGGCCGCCGCATTCGCGAGGCGCTTACCAGCAAGGGGTAGCTTGGTTCTGTCGAAAACATCTCCATGAATGGTCCGTAGAACTGCAGTTCCGCGGACCATTCATGGAAACGAATCAGTTCGCTAGATATAAGCGATAAGGTCGATCTCCACCAGCGAGTCGCCGGGAATGCCGCCCGCGGGCGCGACGGTGGTGCGGACCGGGGGAATCTTGCCCCAACGACCGGCATACGCCGTGTTCATCCTCGCCCAATCCTTGATGTCGTTCAGGTAGACGTTCACCTTGAGCACTTTCTCCATCGAGGAACCCGCGCTGATGAGATTCTGCTCCAGCTCGTCGAGCACATGCTTGGTGGCCTCTTCAATCGTCGCCTTCTCGTGATAGCCGACGCCGGCGAGGAAGACCAAATTGCCGTAGGAGACGACGCTCGAGAATAACGGCGCCTTGGCAGGCGCGGTGTCTGAACTGGGCTTGGAGGAATATGACTTCTTTTCCAGCTTCCCCGTGGTTTGCGCGGGTGCGCTCTTGCCCAGCATCGCACCGCCGGTTGCAGCTGCCGCCGCCGCAGCGGCACTCTTGAGAATGCTTCTTCTGGACTTCTGTTCCATTTCGACTTGCTCCTTCTTGAATCAAGCATAACAACACTATGGTTTGGGCGGAGGCTGCGTCATCTCCATGGCCCAGACACCCGCCGGTCGCATGTACATCGAAGCACGGAAGTTTCCGTTTATGTCCCAGGCTTCAGGGGTGCGAAACCAGTAGCCCTTGGTCTCATAAATGACATGGTAGAGACCCCATGCTGACTTATAGGCCTCGTCCTTCATCCCCTCGCTCAACAGCAGGGCGGCAAAGCCCAGGGTGGTCCCGGCCCAAACTTCTTTTGCCTGTACATTATCAATGGCGGCCCCATTCGCGGTCATACCGTTCGCTGCGCCCATCTGGCCATCGGCAAACTTCATCACATTGACCGCAAATATCTTCTTTGCCGCGGACAACTGCATTTCGTGGGGAACCAGGTCTCCCAGGCCGAGCATATTGGCATACCATTGTCCAGCGAGCTGGTCTGCCTGGATCGCGTCCTGGTTTTCGCTCTGCGTGTCATAGCGGAAATACTCCCCGTTCCACAGCTTGCTGATGTAGGTCTGCTGCGCCTTATGGAACAGCTGCCGATACGAGTCCTCGGTAGGCTTATCTCCGAGGATGCGCGCCGTCTCCTCGCCCGCGCGCAGGGCCGCAAGCCACAGCCCTCCTGAATAGGCGCTGACCCCTCGCACCACCCACGAGTCGTATGTCTGGTCAGGATACCCGCCGTTTTCGGGCACGCCGCCCCCATGGTCGAACTGGCGCAGATAGGTGATCGCTTCTTTCACCGCAGGCCAGGTCTCGCGCAGGAATGCCGTATCCTTTCGCCCGGTAAAAACATAGTCGCGGTAGATCATCAGGACGAACTTCGAATTGAGATCCTTCCAGTCGTTGGTGTCCTGCCAGCCCGGCTGGTTGACGGCAATAAAAGGATCGCCCTCCGGCACTCCGAGGTCGTGCGGCACGGCTCCCTTCTTCTTCCGCTTGTGCAGAACCGGCTCGCCGGTCTGCTGCGTCTTCCACACCCACAAGCCCTTTTCCGGCCACTCCCGCGGCACGGTATCGGCAAATTCCCGCAGCACTTGTTTATCGATCTGCGGCCAGAACTTCAGCAAGGGCAAAGAGGCATAAAAGCGAACATCCAAAGTGCCGTAATAGGCGTAGTCGAAACACTCCAGCAACGCAAACGATGCCGGAAGCTTCTTGTCTGAGCCCACTTGCCTGCCCCAGAAGGTGCCCCCATCCGCCAGCGTGTAGAGCTCGTTAAAGAGCATGCCCCGATACCACAGCGGCTTGCTTTCGTCATTCACGGTTGGCGCCTGCCACTTGTCGATGGCATCGCTCCAGGGCGCGGCATTCAGCAGCCCATCGCGGGCGATCTTCCAAGCATTGTTCCCGGTTGTGCCGTAGAAATCGGTGTAACGCCGGTTCCACTTGCGGCCCTGGCCAAATTGGACTACCGGAAGATCCCACGCGATCACCATGGGGATGATCTTTGTCTCACCCGGCTGCAGCGTGAACCGCACTGCGATGGCGCCGGCCAGTTTTTCGCTGTCGCTTACCCAGGAGGTATCGCTATTGGCCAGCCGGCCGTCTTTGGCAAAGGGCGTCCACACCGCCTTGCCGTCTCCTTCGGACAGAAAAGTAGTCTGGTAGGTAACTTCGACGCCCGGCGTTTCCAGGGCGGCAATGGCAAACTGGCCATCCCACTCGTTGAGCGCGCCGCCGTCTCGCCCGCGATCGAAGACAATGCCCTTCATGACGCCGGCCGGCCCCGCTGCTTCCTTTACATATTGGTTGTAGTTGCCCTGGTTCGGCGTGCCGTTGAAGTCGTGGGTGAAGGTGCGGAACCAGCCGCCCATGTTCGCCCAGGAAAGAAGCACCGAGACGGTTACAGGATGATTGGTCGGGTTATCCGCGTGCCAGCGGTAAACGGCCACTGGGTAACTTGATTCCCGGTAGTTATCGGGGAGCACGGGAGAGAACTGTTCCAGGACCACATGAGCAGGAAAATTATCCCACTTGTAGTCATACCAGGACTTCGGATACAAAGCGGAGTACACCCCGGCGCCCTCCGGGTAGTTCCATGCCCAGCTCGACAGTTCGGCGTTCTTCGGGTGATCGGTGGTCAGGACCTGCGCCGTTCCCGTGGAGGCGCCCTCCGACTTCTGGAACATGGCGAACTGGTTTACATAGACAGTTTCGTATTTGTGGACGCCGGCCTTGATATGCCAGCGGGAGAAATCGCCGCGATAGCTGCGCGAAAAAGTGCCTGCCCCCATGCCGCCCACCGGCGCGCCCTGCCAATAGCCGTCGTCAATGCCGGTACCATCCTTCACCACGCCGGGATTATCCAGCGGAAGCCCGATCGGCCGGCTCCATGCTGCCTTGGGGATCGTGTCGCCGGCGAAGGCCGCCGATGCCGACATGAGCAGGAGAAAACACACCACCGCCGGCGGAAACATCCGCTTCTTCAAAAGTATCCTCCAGAGCGATGCTTACATTTCCCAAACAAGTTTTGCGTTGCTCAGCTCCCGGGCGCCCAGCTCGCCCAGTTCCCGGCCTACGCCGGAGGCCTTTACGCCGCCGAAGGGCGCGCGCGGATCGGAGCGGACAAAGTCGTTGATGAAGACGGCCCCCGCCTCGATCTGCGAGGCAACGGCATTGGCGCGCGCGGCATCTTTGCTCCACACCGCGGCGCCCAGGCCGAAGTCGGTGTCATTGGCCAGCCGTATCGCCTCATCCTCGGTCTTGAAGGTGTACAGCAGCGCAACCGGACCAAAGAACTCTTCACGCGCAACCGGAGCATCGTGCGGCACGTCGATCAACACGGTTGGAGCATAGAAATAACCTGGGCCCGCGAGCGCCTTGCCGCCGGTGAGCACCCGGCCGCCCGCGGCGACGGCATCCGCCACCTGGCGCTCGGTGGTAGCGCGCAGGTCTTCGCGTGCCTGGGGACCGAGTTTGGTATCGGGGAGAAGTGGATCACCCACCTTCAACGCAGAGGCCTGCTCCACAAACGCCTTGATAAACGCCTCCGCGATTGGCTCGGCGATGAGAAAGCGCTTCGCGGCAATGCAACTCTGCGCGTTGTTGGAGAAGCGCGAGGTCACGCCTAACTGCACAGCTTTTGCCAGATCCGCGTCCTCGAGCACGATGAACGGGTCGGACCCGCCGAGCTCCAGCACAACCTTCTTGCCGTACAGGCCCGCCAGCTGCGCCACGGCACCGCCCGGCCTGCACGCTTCCTGTAACAGTGACCGCACGTATTCGGGGATCGGCGATAATCGGCGGCACCGCGCCGCGCTGCACCGAGAGATTGACATAGAGTCCCGCGGGACCGCCGGCATCGTGAACCAGCGACTCCAGCGCCAGCGCAGCAGCCTTGCACCGTCTCCGCGTGCTTTACCAATACAGTGTTGCCTACCAGCGCCGCAGGGATGAAGAAGCGCAGCACCTGCCAGAAAGGAAGATTCCAGGGCATGATCGCGAGAACCGGCCCCAGCGACTCATAAACTACGCGGCCCGGCGTTCCGGCAATGGGCTGCGGCTCGATATACGCGGCGCCCTTCTCGGCAAAATGGCGCGCGCCAAAGGCAGCCTTCTTTACTTCGCCCAGCGCCTCGCCGAGCGGCTTGCCCATCTCCAGCGTGATCAGCCGCGCGTACTGTTCCGCGCGCTGCTCCAGAAGATCGGCCAGCCGAGTAAGAAACGCCGTCCGCTCAGAGAGCGGAGTACGCGACCAATTCTTCCAGCCGTCCCAGACGCTCTGCAGGCGAAGCTCAACCTCCTGGGCACTATGCTCCGGATATGTGCCGAGCAGTTCACCGGTAGTGGGGTTTCTCGATTCGAATGACATAGGGCACCTTCGTGATAATGATCAGGACGAGGATAACGCAGGCACATCGACCCAGCGGCGCTCAGCCCAGCTCTTCAATCCCAGCTCGGCCAACTGCACACCCTTCGCTCCTTCGAGCAGGTCAAAGCGCCAGGGCTTATCTTCCACCACGTGACGGATAAAGTCTTCCCATTGCAGTTTGAAGCCGTTCTCGTAAACCTGCGTGTCGGGTACTTCTTCCCACTGCTCCAGGAAGTTCATGGTTTGGGGCTGGTCGGGATTCCAAATCGGCCGCGGCGTGTTCACGCGGTGCTGGGTGTAGCAGTGGGTCAAACCCGCTACTGCAGAGCCATGCGTTCCATCCACTTGAAAGGTCACCAGGTCATCGCGCCTGACCCGCACCGTCCAGGACGAATTGATATGCGCGATCACGCCCCCTTCCAGCTGAAAGGTGGCATAGGCAGCGTCGTCGGCATCGGCCTTGTAAACGGCTCCGCTCTCATCGATGCGCTCAGGAATATGCGTCGCGCCGATGCAGCTCACGGCTTCCACCGCCCCGAACAGATTGTCCAGCACGTAGCGCCAATGAGGCAGCATATCCAAAATGATGCCGCCGCCGTCAGCCTTGCGGTAGTTCCATGAGGGCCGCTGCGTCGGCTGCAAGTCGCCCTCAAAAACCCAGTAGCCGAACTCGCCGCGCACCGAAAGCATGCGGCCAAAAAAGCCTGCATCCTTCAGCATGCGCAACTTGCGCAGGCCGGGCAGGTAGAGCTTGTCCTGCACGACTCCACTCTTCACCCCGCGCGCCCGCGCCAGGCGCGCCAGCGAAAGCGATTCCTCCAGCGTTTCGGAGAGAGGCTTCTCGCAGTAAACGTGCTTTCCGGCCTCGATGGCGCGAGTCAGCAGAGGAACACGCATTTGCGTCGAGCCCGCGTCGAAGAAGATTGTGTCGTCAGGATTGGCCAGCGCCGACTCTACATCCTTCGCCACCCGCTTGATGCCATGGCGTTCCGCCAGCGCGGATACCTTCTCCAGGTTGCGGCCTACGAGGATCGGGTCCGGCATGGCCCGGTCACCATTGGAGAGCGTAACCCCACCCTGGTCCCGGATCGCTACGATGGAGCGCACCAGGTGCTGGTTGTAGCCCATCCTTCCGGTAATGCCGTGCATGATGATGCCAATACGCCGACTCGCCACGTTTCTTCTACCCTTTTTGGTTTCTAATGTTTGTTTTAAAAGCCGCGACTCTTGAGTGGACCACACCGGCGTTTCGCCTGTCAAACCTGCTGGCCAGTCTGCGCTTGCAAGAATTGTTCGATAACGCTATAGTGCCGACCAGCACATCCCCCCGATAACCTGAACGATCGTAACCTTGCCGTAATTTGGACGAATAGCTATGCGCCGCGCGCTTCTCTCCGCATGCGTTTCTCTAGCGTTCCTAGGGATAAGCCCGGCCTGCGCCGTCGCCCAGATAGTTCCCACGCTTTTTCCATTTAACGGCGCGAATGGCAGTAACCCGAATCAACTCGATCTACTCCATAGAACCGAGAGCGCCAGCGGTTCAGCCAATCGGGGATCGGAGTTGCAAACCGAAGGTGGCTCGGTACCCTCGCGCTATGCTCATCCGTATTACTGGGCGCCCTTCGTCTTGACTGGAAATTTTCAATAAGTTCTCGGCTGCTGAGCTTTACCCTCACGCTGGTCCCTGGTTGCCTTAGGCTGTTACTAATAGCGTGAGCGGGGTTAGCACGGAGCTTGACCCATCTGCCTCGTGGAGGGGCGCGCCATGAGCACTCTGTCTACAGTGGACAACGCAACCGTCAACCCGGCCGCATCTGCGGTCCGCGTGGCCTCGATCGATATCTTTCGCGGCCTCACCGTGCTGGTCATGATCTTCGTGAACGATCTGTCGAGCGTGCAGGGATTGCCCTGGTGGACCTACCACGCTCACGCCGACCAGGACGCCATGACCTACGTGGACATGGTGTTCCCCTTCTTCCTTTTCATTGTTGGCATGTCGATGCCTCTGGCGATGACGCAGCGGCTGAAGAGAAATTCATCGCTGGTTTCGCTCTGGCTGCATGTGCTGTCCCGCTCCGCGGGCCTGGTCGTGCTCGGTCTGATCCTGGCGAATGCCGAAAAGGCCGATACGGCGCGCATGGGTCTCAATCCCGATGTGTGGGCGCTGCTGGGTCTGGCTGGTGCAGTGCTCTTCTGGTTCGCGCCCAGCCGGGAACAGCGTAGCTCCAGGGTCTTTCGCTGGCTGCGTTTCGCCGGCTTGGCTTTGCTGGTCCTCACCTTTGCGCTGTTCCGGCGCAGCACGGGCGATGGACACGGGGCGTGGATCGATGCCGGATATCCTGAGATCCTCGGGTTGATCGGCTTTACTTACCTGTCTGTCGCCATCCTCTATATCCCGTCGCGCCGATGGTTGTGGGCGCCTCTTGCGTGGATGGTGGCGCTTACTGCGCTTTGCGCGGTGCTGACCGCACACCACGTGAGGATACGGGTGCCGCTCTTTTTCTGGCCCTTCGACTCGGGTGCGATGGCCTCGGTCACCATGGCAGGCGTGGTTACGTCTGTGATTTTTTTTGGGGCGCACCGATGGCAGTCGCTGGCACAACGAATGCGCCTGGCGATAGGCTTCGCCGCGGCTATGCTGATCGCAGGGTGGCTGCTGACACCGCTGGGCATCTCGAAGATTCGCGCCACCCCTACCTGGTGCCTGTATAGCTCTGGAGCAGCCGTGCTCTGTTTTGCATTGCTCTACTGGGTCTGCGATGTAAAGCAAAAGAGAGCGTGGGCGGCGCTGGTGCGACCGGCCGGAGAGAACACGTTGCTCACCTATCTGCTACCCGACTTCTACTATTTCATCACCACGCTGGTGGGCTTTACCTACATCGATCGGCACTTCAGCACGGGAGCTTTCGGCGTGGTTCGTGCGGTGGTCTTCACCCTGGTGATGCTGGGTTTCTCCGCCCTGCTGACACGCGCACATGTACGACTGCAGCTCTAGGGTCTTCCACGCCAAATCATTGGATCAAACAACGCCGAGAATCCAGCCCTCAATCTCCGCTATCCTGCGCTCGGGCTGCAGTAAAGGAAGATCGAGGAAGCCCGCCAGGGAGCCATCACTGTCGGCCAGGCGCATCCATGCTGCAATGGAGTACGCGTCGTGTTGATGCTGGTCACGCCCCTCCTGAGGAAAGCTCTTGCTCCACAGGGCCGGATAGACCTCGGCCATCGCGGATCGCCCGGCTGGGATTTGCCAGCCGTCGAAGGGCCAAAAATGAACTCCGATGCGCTGATGCCGGATGTAGCGTAGCCACGGCAATCCGCTATGGGTCGACTTCGCTACCGAGCCTTGCACGTTGAAATGGAAGACAGACTTCGCGCGCCGGGTACGTATCTCTGTGATTCTCCTCCAGGTCGACTCTCCTGTACGCGCCGCTGCGTTGCCGCAAACCCCCTCGCGGACAAAATCCACATAGGTGTGCTCCTCATCGGTGGGCCAGTGATGCTGGAAATCGTCAAGGAATATGCCCCAATCGGGAGGAAGCCGATATTTCTCGAAGTACCGCAGAGGAAAAGAAAAACCATGGTCGATGCCAACCAGCGTCGGCGTGTCCTGGGATAGAAGCTCTACCAGCCGCTCCGCTATCGCCCGGCGAGTCCAATACTTGCGAGGCGAAACCGGCGGTAGGAGCTCATGAGGCGGCGAGACTTGATCCGCTTCATAGATCCTCAAGCCTTTCAGGCTGGATCCAGGCGTCTCGGCACCGGAGTAGTCGATGCCGATATATCGTTCGAATGCGGGAATGGCGTTCAGGTTGGCGTGCAGAAGGGGCATTCTAAGGGGGTTAGATTGCAGCCCCCTCTAGAATCAGTGACTGGGTTGGACTGGCTTGAAAGAGCGCCAGCAGGATGGGACGCTCTAAGCCCCAGCCACCTCACGTATAGATCTACACTACCATCAGAACTTTTCATTCGTTGGATCATCCTCCTTTCCCGTGTACGCATAAATTAAAACGGCATCGGGGTCCAGGTCAAGCCAGAATCTTCGTCGCATCGTAAATGCACACGGACCTTACCAGGAATGCCAGTAGCCATTGCGCTCCGTCAATTCCAGTTCCACACCAAAGAGCTCTCGCAGCCTGTCTGCCTGAAGCAATTCTTGCTTCGGCCCGTCGCCAACGATACGGCCGCTACGCATCATGACCACTCGATCCATCTCCGGCAGAATATCCGCCAGGTGGTGGGTCACCATGACCAGGCCCGTTCCGCGCCGCGCTCCGGAACCAGCGGCCACTTCGCGCAAGATCTCGCGCAGTTCCCGCTGCGCCGCCAGGTCAAGCGCATTGCTCGGCTCATCCAGCAGCAACATCTCCGGCCGGTGCACCAGCGCCCGCGCGATCATCACCCGGCGTTTCTCGCCGGCTGACATCTCGCCTACCAACCGGTCGCGCAGGTACTCCGCCCCAAGTAGGGCCAGCGCCTCCTCCGCGCTGCTGCGCATGGCCTCGGTCACCTCCAGGTTGGGCCACAAAGTGGAACTGGAAAAGAAACCGCTCACCACGGCATCCAGCCCTCGCGTCACCGAAGTGCGTTCGCCGGGCAGCTCCGCGGCCACCACACCGAGATGCTTGCGCAGTTCCTGCACCTCCCACCGGTCCCGGCCATAGACTTTCATCTCCATCCCGGGACGAACGATGGGATAGCATTCGCACATCATGGCCTTGATCAAGCGTCGACTTGCCGCAGCCATTGGGCCCCAGGATGGCCACGTGCTCGCCGGTGGCGATCTTGAGGTTGATATCCTGCAGCACAACCTTCTGGCCTCGCGCCACATCCACGTTGCGCATGCTGAGAAATTCTGCCGGCGCCCGAAAACCCTTCTCCCTGGCCCCGGGCCATCCACGTCATGCTGCATTCGTCGTCATCCTGGTTCCTTTTTGGTTGCTGGCGCGATCCAGCGTCCATCCGACGGAAAATACTCACGCCCTGCAACCATTTGCGTTCTCTTGATAGAGTAAAGGCGACATGGCTGACACGTCTCCCGCTCCCCAACGCCGCTCATTCGCGAGGATCAGGTTCCTCGCGGCTTCTCTTTTGCCGCCGTGCGCGCAGGCCTCAAAGCCAGCGGCAATCCCGATCTGGCCTGCGCGGTGGCCGACCGGCCGGCCGTCGCCGCCGCCATGTTCACCAGCAACAAGGTCATCGCCGCGCCGCTGATCGTCGGCCAACGCCACCTGCATCGCAGCCAACATCAGCTCCGCGTGGTGCTGGTCAATGCCGGCAATGCCAATTGCGCCACCGGCGAGGCCGGCGTCACCGCCGCACAGCAATGCTGCGTAAGCGCCGCCGCCATCTTCGGCTGTGAACGCACATGCCGTCTTCCCCTCCTCGACCGGCATCATCGGCGTGTCGCTTCCGGTCGAAAAGCTGACCGCCGCGCTGCCTGCATTGCACGCCGGGCTGGGATCCTCCGCATGCTCACCTGGAACAGATGGCCGGCGCCATCATGACCACCGACACCCGGTCCAAGTTTGCCGCCGCCAGCTTTGACGTGCGCGGGGTAACCGTTCGTATTGCCGGCATTGCCAAGGGCGCGGGCATGATCCATCCGCAGCTGCAATCCGCTGCCCCGCCGCTCCCCATGCCACCATGCTGGTGTATCTCTTCACCGATGCCGTGCTTGAACCCGCGTAGCGTCAGACCTGCTTTACCACGCGGCCGAAAGCACCTTCAACCGCATCTCCATCGATGGCGACACCTCCACCAACGACACCGTGCTGCTGCTCGCCAGCGGGGCCAGCGGAGTCAGCATTCACGGCCACTCGCACGCCACGGCAACCACTGTCGACGATCCGGTGACGGCTGCGTTCTCTTCCGCGCTGCAATCCGTTTGCTTAGCCCTTGCCAAGCGCATTGTGGAAGACGGGGAAGGCATTGAACACGTGGTGGAGCTGGCCATCGGTGGAGCGCTTACCGATGCCGACGCCTTGCGCGTGGCCCGCTCCATTGCCCACTCTCCCCTGGTCAAGACCGCGTGGGCGGGGTGCGATCCTAACTGGGGCCGCATCCTCGCGGCCATCGGTTACGCCGGCATCGCTATCGATCCCGCGCGCATCAATATTTCTTTCGGCGATCTGGAGATCTGCCGCGAGGGCTGCCTCTCACCGAAATTCGATGAGGCGGCTACTCACGACTACTTGAAGCAACGCGAGCTCACCATTCACATCGATCTCGGTCTAGGCCGGGGATCATGCCGTTTCTGGACCACCGATCTTACCGCGGAGTACGTACGTATCAACTCCGATTACTCCACTTGAGAGCACTCGATTGCCTGCGAGCAACGAAAGCAGTGCAGATTGCTAGAACTCCCATCGTTTCAGGAACTGCGACGCATAGAAGACCGGGAAATCAACAGGCTTATTCACATTTCTGTGAAAAAGTCCGGACGCCTTTCCACAACTGGTCCCGTATTGGGTTAGTTTTCCGTTAGGAGAAATCAGTAACCATGGCTTATAAGAGTCAGGCAGGTTGCAGAAGCGGTCTCCACCGGCGGCTCGCTGATCTCTGACGCAAAGCTGAAGCAGCTTTACACCACCATGCTGCAGTGCCGGCTGCTCACCGAACGAGCGCGGCGCGCGCACAAGCGAAATGGCTCGGCAAGCCTTTACGCGGCCTCCGCGGGGCAGGAAGCGATCGCTACCGGCTGCGCTATCGACCTGCGGCCGGAAGATACCATTGCGGCTCACGACTCAATCACCAGCCGGGTGATTGCCGGGTTGGTCAAAGGCGTTCCGTTGAACGCGACCGTCGCTGAGCTCTATGCGAACCACGCTGCCCGCCACGGAAGCACAGCTCAGCGCCGCTACCGGCAAGGCCTTAGCCAACAAGCGAGAAAAAAATACCGGCGTGGTGGTCGCTTTTACCGGCAAGGCGGTCACCGCGCTCGGCGCTTGGCATGAAACGCTCGCACTCTCCGCTGGCCACAGCCTGCCTGTGATCTTTGTCCTAGAAAATAATGGCCGGGTAAATTCTGCCGAACCGCGCAGCGACTGGGAAGACTTCACCCAGAAAGCGCAGAGCTACGGCCTGCCTGGTATTACCGTCGACGGCGACGATGTGGTAGCGGTTTATCGGGTAGCCCACGAGAGCCTCCAACGGGTGCGGCGGGGCGACGGCCCGGTGTTGATCGAGGCGAAAGCGTATCACCCAACCGATCAAGCTGGGTGCGCCGAACACGACCCTCTCACCCACATGGAACAGTACCTCGCGGCCAAAAAGCTCTTCCAATCCCGGTGGAAAAATCGGCTAGTTGAAGAATTCTCGCGAGAACTCGACGCCGCCGCCAAAGCGGCGCAAAAAGTGCAACGGTTGCAGCGCAGCTCGCGTGCCCTCCTTTAGCCATCTGCCCGTTATCTTCGCGCTTCATCGGTCATCGCAAACGATTGACCACCAGTCCTGCATTCGTTAGCTTGAACACAGGTGCATGATTCTCGTCACGTCTCTCCACCGGGTATTGAGGTTTAAGTGGAATTCCTTGCTGTTCTGTGCGTGATGATCTTTCTTATCCCTGGGATCTCAGCCGCCGCACCGATCTCTGCTCCCGATCAGGCTCAGACGACACAATCGGAACCCGCACCTCCGCCACCACCCTCGGCCGATCAACTTCCTGCGCCACGCGAGAAGATTCAATTTGCGCCTTACCAGCCTCTCAAATCCATCGAAGGCGTGAGCTCCACGTATATTCCGCTGGACAGCTGGATTTATCCCGCGGTGATGCGTTTATACGGGATGGGCTTCGTCGACACCGTGTTTCTCGGCATGCGCCCGTGGACGCGGCTCAGTGTGGCCCACATGCTGGAACAAGGCGGTGACAGGATCACCGACAGCACCAACGACGAAGCCATCGATATTTACAGCGCGCTGGAAAGGGATCTGCAGCCCGATATGCGGATCCCGCTCGACCAAAAGTTTGGCCGCGTGGGGCTCGACTCGGTGTACCAAGGCATCATGGGCATCGGCGGCACACCTTTGCGCGACAGCTTCCATCTGGGCCAGACCGACATCAATGATTTTGGCCGCCCCTACGCATCCGGCTTCAACAGCTACACCGGCTTGAGCGCGCGCGGCCATTACGGCATGTTTTCCGTTTATTTTCGGGGAGAATTCCAGCACGCTCCGTCCTGGGAGGGCTACTCGCTCCCACTCTCTGAAACCCTGGCGACGATCGATGACTTTGCCACCTTTGGCGCAGTTCCTTTGCCCGGCAACACCACCATCCCGTTGGGCCCGGTCTCCTCGGTCAACAACCTCACGGTCCTTGAGGGCTACGTTTCGGCGCATGTTGTGGGCCACGAGGTCTCGTTTGGAAAAATGGACAACTGGTACGGGCCCGGGGTCGGCGGAGGCATGGCGTGGAGCAACAATGCGGAAAATGTATGGAGCTTCCGCATCGATCGCGTGGAGCCGCTCTATATTCCGTACATCTCCCGCATCGCAGGGTTGATCCGCTACGACTTCTTCGTGGGACCGCTCAAGGGTCATAATGACCCGGTTAGCCCATGGACTCATGCGGAGAAAATTTCCTTCAAGCCCACGCCCAACTTTGAGTTCGGTTTCGAGCGCACCGTCATCTGGGGCGGCGTTGGACACGCACCCGTAACTCTGGGTACCTTCTGGCACAGCTTTTACAGCATCAGCGATACCAACGGATCGGAGAAGTTTTCGCGCAACGACCCGGGCGCCCGCTTCAGCGCCTTCGACTTCTCCTGGCGTCTTCCCTTTGTCCGCAAGTGGCTCACCTTCTACACCGACTCTGAAGTACACGATGATGTCTTTCCCGTCACGGCGCCACGCCATGCTGCCGTTCGCCCCGGTCTCTACCTTTCTCATTTTCCCGGCGCGCCCAAACTCGACCTGCGTGCCGAAGCTGTCTCCACCGACCCCGACACCGGCCTCAGCCACGGTGGCCAGAACATGTACATCGAGGTGGTGCAGAGGAACGGCTACACCAGCAACGGCTTGCTGATGGGTGATTGGATTGGGCGCGAAAACAAGGGCGGGCAGGCCTGGCTCACTTACCATCTCTCACCCCGGGAGTGGCTGCAGGTCTCTTACCGCAGTGACAAGGCCGCCAAGGACTTCATACCCGGGGGCACCACCCAGACCGACTTCAGGTTTGACGTGGTCAAGCGCCTCACGCCCGACGTTGAACTCAAGGCCAACCTGCAATACGAACGCTGGTTGATCCCGATCTACAAGACCGGCCAACATTCCGACACCAGCACTACCTTCCAACTCACCTGGTATCCCCGCATCGACCGCAGATTCTAACAAGCTGCAGCGGTCTAAAGGTTGTGGACGGGTGCGGACCCAGGACAAGCGTCAGTTGTTGCGCAGGGCGATCATTGGGTTGATCCGCGAAGCTCGTCGCGCGGGAATATATCCGGCAAACAGCGCTACCATCAACAACAACAGAATCATGCTCAGGAAGGTGGACAGGTCGGTTGCCGGCGTTGCGAATAGCAGCGACGCAATCAAGTGAGCGATCATCAAAGACGCCACCGTCCCGGTTGCAATCCCGATCAATGCCAGCGTGAGCGTCCTCCAGATCACGGACCACTGCACGCGCGCCTGGCTGGCGCCGAGCGCCATGCGGATCCCGATCTCTTGCGTCTGCCTGGTCACGGAGTAGGAGATCACGCCATAGATTCCCAACGAAGCCAGCACCAGGCCGAGCCCGGCAAATATACTGACCAGCAAAACAAAGAACCGTCGCGGTGAAACCACATGATCCACCAGCCGTTGCACCGGGCGGAACTCAGTCGCCGGTTGCGCCGGATTCATCGCTCGCAGAGTACTCATCACCGTGGAGGCGAGCGTCTCCGGAGGCAGCTTGGTGCGCACCACGAGCTGCGCCCCTTCCGGACCGTACTGCGGCGCGATCCCCGACAAGTACATCTGCCAGCCTGGAATACCCTCGACGCTGCTCTCGTGCACATCCTCAACTACACCGATGACGCGTGCATCCATACCCCCCGCCACTGCAATGCGGTCGATAGGGTCTTGTCCCGGCCAGAGCTTGCGCGCTACCGTTTCGTTAATGATGACCGTCGCCAGCTTCTTATCGTTGTCGTCCCAACGAAAGTCGCGGCCCCTGACCAGGTGCATGCCAATCGCGTTGAGGTAACCCGGGGAAACCACGTACACAAACGTATCTTCCAACTCGCCGGGACGATAGTTCTTGCCCTTGACCGAGATGCCCCAGCTGCGGTTGCGGCTCATGGGCAGGTTGTCGGTGATGCCGGCCGTCTCGACGCCGGGAATGGCCTCCACTCGGCGCAGGGCCTCTTGCCAGATCGCGCTTCTCTTGGCCACATCGTCGCCATCGTTGTAGTCCAGGCTGATCGAGGCGGCGCGGCTGGGCTGAAATCCCAGATCGACATCGAGGATGCGCAGAAAACTCCGCAACAGCAGTCCTGCGCCCACCAGCAACACGCACGCCAGCGCGATCTCGGAAACGATCAACACGGAGCGCAGCGCTCTCGTGCTTCTTGCCGTCGCTGGCCCCATGGCCGGAGTCCTTGAGAGCCTCCTGCAGGTTGCCGCTCGGATATCCTGAGCCCCGGCGCGAGGCCAAAGAGAACCGCTGCAGCCACCGCGATAAGCAGCGTCCACCCCAGCGCGGCTCCGTCGACGCGCACGCTGCTCAGCAGCGGCAGCGCGATGGATCCCTGGTGGGCAAGATAGGTGGTGATGGCGAAAGCAACTCCCAGGCCAAGCAAGGCGCCGGCGAACGGAGAGCACCAGGCTCTCGGTCAGCAACTGCCGCACCAGCCTGCCGCGCGCTGGCGCCCAGAGCGGTGCGCATGGCGAACTCCTTGCTGCGCGCAGCCCCGCGCGCCAGCAGCAGGTTCGAAAGATTCACGCACACGATCAGCAGAATCAGGCCCACCGCGCACCACAACACAATCAGCGACCGCCGCAATTTGCCACTGACATAGTCCTTCAACCCCAGCAGCCTGGCCGGTGTACCCGCCTCCGTACTCCGGATGCTTGAGATTGAAATGAAGAGTGGGAAAGAGGAGATCGGCCTCCGCCTGAGCCTGCGCCAGGGTCACTCCGGGCTTCAGGCGGCCCACCAGGGCCATGGTATTTCCCTCGTCTCGGATATCGTCATAGATGACCGGGCCGTACATATCCACCTTGTATCCGGGTGAGAAGATCGAGCCGAAGTCAAAGCTTTCAGGCAATACGCCAATCACGGTGACGGGGGTTGCATTCAGGTCGATCGTCTGGCCCACGATGCCGCGGTCGCCGCGAATACTGCCGCTTCCAAAATGCGTGGCTCAGCAACACCACCGGGCGGCTCTTGTGCAAGGACTCCTCCGCCGTGAAGACCCGGCCCAGCGACGGCTCTACGCCCAGCGTTTGAAAGAAATTTCCCCCGACCATCAAGCCGGTAACCGGCATCGGCTGTCCCTGGCCCATCAGCTTGAGATTGTCGCTCCCGGAGAAAGCGAAGTAGCCGGATACGGACTGAAAGGAGCGGTTTTGCCGCTGAAACTCCTGGGTGGCATCCGCCGAATAGGTCATGGCTGGATTCCCCACCCCGGTCTTCGACAGGATCCGCACCAGCTCCTGCGGATTGCGCAGCGGCAGTGGCCTCAGCAGGATGGTGTTCACCACGCTGAAGACGGTGATGTTGGCGCCAATCCCCAATCCCAGGATGATGACCGCGATCACGGTAAACCCGCGATCGCGGCACAGGGTGCGAAAGGTGAACCGCAGATCCTGCAGCAGCACATCGAGCCAGGGCAAGCCGCGCGCCTCGCCGTGCTGCTCCTTCGCCTGCGCGACTCCTCCAAAGCGGATCAGCGCCCGGCGCCTAGCCTCGTCCGGAGACATGCCGCGCGCGAATATTTTCTTCCACCGCCAGCTCAAGGTGCGCGGCCACCTCCGCATCCAGATCCGCATCCCGCCTCCGCCTTTGAAAGAACGAGCGCACCCGTTGCAGCCCTTGCCGCAAAGCGCCCATCACGCTCCCCTTCCGCCGGCGTGGCCAACACACGGCCCATCACCCGCGATAATCTCTGCCAGTGCGCCGCATCTTCGGCCAGCTGTTTGCGGCCGCTCCGGGTGATCGAGTAGTACTTCGCCTTGCGGTTGTTATCGGAGGTGCCCCACTCCGCGGCGATCCATCCCCGCTGCTGCAGCCGCACCAGCGAAGCGTAGATCGTTCCCTGGTTGAGCAGGATTTCGTCCCCGCTTACCTGCTCGATGCGCCGCGCAATGCCGTAGCCGTGCATCGCTCCCATGGCCACCAACGTCTGCAGGACCATCAGGTCGAGCGTGCCTTGCAGTAGGTCAAGTTTTGATTCCGCCATCCGGTCGCTCCTGTGTGAATACCACATAAGCATGCCACATATGCTGTGGCATTGCCACAGGGGAAAGGCAGAGCTGAACCCACTCAAGCCAGACCGAAGAAGGCTTGAATGGGCCACCCCGGCTTTTCTTGCCGATGCAGAGCTCAACCAGCAACGACGAAAGGAATACAGCGGCCTGTAGCGCTGATAGACTGCTGGCACCGAACTATGACCATCGCAGAGGGAACACAGTTTGGGCCCCACAAAGTCCTCGAGAAGATTGGCTCGGGTGGCATGGGCGAGGTCTACCGTGCGATGGACACGCGCCTGGAGCGCGAGGTCGCGCTCAAGTTGGTTTCAGAGAGCTTTCTCGGGGTAGAGTCGGAAGGCAGCCCGTCCCCCAGGGGCGCCACCCCGCACTCACGCGCGCACCTGACCCATGAGCGTTTCCTGCGCGAAGCGCGCTCCGCCGCGACGCTGAGCCATCCCAATATCTGCGCCATCTTCGACACCGGGGAGCAGGATGGACGGCCCTATCTGGTCATGGAACTGCTGCACGGCGAGACGCTGAAGCAGTATCTGGCGAAGGCAGGCGGCCGTTGCGTCCCGACGAGGTGATTGCCTTCAGCAAGCAGGCGGCATCCGCGCTGGCCGCGGCGCACAGCAAGGGCATCATTCACCGCGATATCAAGCCGGCAAATCTGTTTGTGAACCAAATGGGCCGCGACCGGCGGCAGATCAAGATTCTGGATTTTGGGCTGGCCAAGAAGCAGGGCGACGCAGCCTCTGGCGATTCGCGTCCCTTTACCGCGGACGCGACCGCGACCGGGGAAGCCTCCGCGCTGGATCTGACCAGCCCCGGAAGCACGATCGGGACGGTGGCCTATATGTCTCCCGAACAGGCGAAGGGCCTGCCGCTGGATGCGCGCACAGACCTGTTCAGCCTGGGCACGGTCATCTACGAAATGGCCACCAACCGCAAGCCGTTTGCCGGCGACAGCACGGCGGAGGTATTTGTGGCGCTTCTTCGCGAGGACCCGCCTCCGGTGAGCACGGTAAACCCGGCAATGCCCAAGGGTCTGGATGAGATCGTCGCCCGGCTACTGGCCAAGGAAAGAGAGAACCGATACCAGAGCGCGGAAGATCTGCTGCAGGATCTGGAACTCTGGAGACAGGCGAAGCCGAGGAGGAACGCGCGTCGCGCGGATCCAGCAGCCAGAGTGGCCGCCGCGTCGAGCGGAACCATCGCCGCCGCGACGGCCGTAGCGCAGCCTCCGGCGCGCCCCGCCAGCCGAAAATGGCTGGCCGCGACAGGAGTGGCGCTGCTGCTGGTCGTGGCGGGCGGCCTGGCATGGTGGAAGCTAAGGCCGAATGGGGAACCGGCCCCTGGCGGTCCGGTGGCAAGCGGCGCTGCTCCCGCGGAAGCGACAGCTACCCCAAATTGGCGAAGGACTCGATCATCCTGGCTGATTTTGTAAACAAGACCCACGATCCGGTATTCGACACCACCTTAAACCAGGCACTGCAGATCGATCTGGAGCAGTCCCCGGTGATCAACATCGTGAGCCAGGAGCACCTGAGGCAAAGCGTAAAGTACCTGGGCAAGCCGGAGGGCACGCCGATAACTCCGGAGATTGCCCGGGAGATCGGCGAGCGCGAGGGCATGAAGGCCATCCTCACCGGGACCATCGCCAGCCTGGGCAAGGAGTACTTGATTACCCTGGCTGCGCAGAACACCGCCACCGGAGACGAGATCGCCAGCGAGCAGGCAACGGCATCGGATAAGGAGCAGGTGCTGGGCGCGCTGGGCACTGCAGCCGCAGCGATGCGCGCCAAGCTGGGTGAGGACCTGGCCAGCATCAAGAAGCTGGATACACCCTTCGGTCAGGCAACGACACCCTCGCTGGAGGCGTTTCGCGCCTACGCTCTGGGCGATGAGGCGCACGAGCGAGGGCAGAATATTCCCGAGGCGGAAGGCCACTACCTGCGCGCCCTGGAGCTGGACCCTAACTTTGCCATGGCGTGTGCGCGGTTGGGGGTCATTTATCTCAATTCGGGCCAGTACGCAAAAGCCAACCAGTTCTTTACCAGGGCCTTCGCGCTGTCCAAGCACGTGAGCGAGCGCGAGCGGTTGTACATAGCCGGCCACTACTACGAAAACGTAACCGGAAACCTGCCCAAGGTCATTGAAACCCTGCAGGAGGCGATTCTTACCTACCCTGGGCAAGAGGACAGTTACGTCAACCTCAACGCGGCATATTCGTACCTGGGTCAAATTGAGAAGGCCTTGCCATTCGCGCAAAAGGCCGTAGAGCTGCAACCCGAAGATGCGATCAGCTCACAGAACCTGGTCGGCAACTATCTTGCGCTGGGCCGGATGACGGAGGCGCGGGGAGAGGTGGAGCGAGCGCGCGGGCGGGGGCATGGACGCCAGCCCCAGACATCGGAGCGACCCATCTGTATGCTTATTTCCTGATGGGAGAACCGCAGCAAGTCCAGCGGATTGTGACCCAAATCGGCGGGACTGGCGGATGAGTTCCTGGTAAGCGAAGCGCTCGCCTTCACGCAACAGTTCTCCGGAAGATACCGGCAGGCCGCATCCACCTTCGCGCAGGCATTTGAGCAAGCCGGCCGAGGGAAAGCTCCCGATGTGCAGGCCGGCGTCCTCCTCATGAATGCGGCAGGCCGAGGACTCGCAGGCTTATGTGACGGCAACCAGGCCGCAGTCGAGCAGGCGATGGCGCTGGACAAGAGCAAGCAGACGCAGGAATACGCGTTGCTGGCAGCGGGTATCTGTGGCAACGGGGAGCTGGCGCTACCCATGGCGCGGGACTTGGGCGCCAAGTTCTCCTGAGAATACTTTGATGCAGAATGTCTACGTGCCGCTGGCCCAGGCATTTGTGGCGTTGGCCGCGGGACAGCCGCAACAAGTGGTAGAGTATGCCGCGCCGGCAAAGCCCTATGACGCAATCTATCCCGGCTCTTATGCCCAGGGCATGGCGTATCTGCAATTGCACGACGCCGGCCATGCAGTCAGTGCGTTTCAGTCGGCGTTGCAATCGCGGGGAGGCTGCCTTGTGGGAGGCGAGGAGCCGATGCCGCCCAGCTACGCGCAAGCGCAGCTGGGACTGGCGCGAGCTTATGCGATGGCCGGAGACAAGGCCAACGCCAAAAAGGCGTACGAGGCGTTCTTCTTGACCTGGAAGGACGCGGACCCGGATCTGCCCATGCTGGTAGCCGGCAAGAAGGAATATGCGGCGCTTTGAGCCTGAGCCATTCGGCAGAGAGCTACGGTCAATGACGGTTGAGTGCCGCGCCTACGGCGCTCGAATCGTCTGGGTATCGCTTCAGTTGCCGCTGGCAAGTCCGGTGCTCCTAACGACACGAAGCGCGGAGTTTGGGAACTACCCCACTCAAGCCAAAGAAGAGAAGGCTTGAATGGGCCACCCTCAGTTTTCGTTGCTGGTGCAGTGATCAATGGAGTCGGGGTTTGCGACCGCCTATTCACGAGCCAGAGAGAAGCGGTCGCGGATCTCGTAGTGAGCGCCGGTTGGCGTGGGAACGCTCTCGTAGAGAACGAGGACCTCGGCGACAAAACCGGTAAATCCTGGGTGGCGATGGATTCTGGTTTTCAGGCCCTCCGAGCGCACGTCCTTTGCTCTTGGTGCGGGCGAGCGTGATGTGGGGATGGTACGGGCGAGTCTCCGGGACAAAGCCGCAAAGGCCGGTTGCCGCGGTGACGCGCTCCTGCAGCAATCGTAGTTTAGGGCGTCAGCGCGACCCCGGCAAAGAAAGACCCCGGCGCGATCGAAAAATCCCAAGTCCTCAAGCTGGATCGGAATAGCCGGGCGAGCGAAGCTCGCGAAGCCTCGCGACGATGCATTCATATTGCGGCTGGCCAGCGTTGCCGAGAAATTGCAGGGTGATGTGCCACGATTCAGGAGCCGACCAGCGCAAGCCGTCTCCACTGGATTGCAGCCGCAGGGAGATTGCCGAGAGCTCCTCGATCACTTCGGCTGCAAGTGGAATCCCAGCAAAAAGGCGCATCGGCGACCGCTACTCCACCAAGGCGGAGAGCCGGTCGAGAAAAGGCGCCTGGCTCTTCAAGATGCGCTCGCTTGCCTCGCTGATGGAGAACCAGCCGCCGCGATCCACTTCAGGTATCTCGATCATGCGGCCGGAGCGCGGCGGCCACTCCACCTGGCAGTTATTGCTGACCAGCTTGCCCGGATCGCAATCACCCTCGAAGGCCCATGCAGAGACGATCTTGCCGCCTGCCTGCTGCACGGCGCCGAGCTCGAGAAACTCACCTTGAGCGGCGAAGCCGGTTTCCTCCTGAAACTCCCGGATGGCAGCTTCGAGCGGAGCTTCGCCTTCTCGCATACTCTCCTTTGGATATGGACCAAGCACCCAAATCTTTCTTCGCCCAGAACGGGCCGCCTGGGTGCACCAGAAAGACTTCCAGCCGGCGATCGCGCCGGCGGTACATCAGGAGTCCTGCGCTGCGCTTCATCCCATCCTGATGTTGTTTTCCCCGATGACGGCAAAGATGCCCATGAGGTTCGTGGTCCCGAGCAGTTGCCGCACCTGCATGCCAAGGTTAATCAGCTCCAAGCTGCAGCCTGCCGACCGGGAAGAAACTTTCAGGCGGACGAGCGTGCCCAGGCCCATGCTGTCCACACGGACAAGTTCGGTCAAGTCGAGAACGACCCTCTTCGAGTCTGGGAAGAGGGCGCTGACCCGGGTGTAGAGAACATCGTTCACGCCCGCGACCAGCTTGCCGTTGCACTTCACAACGGCTGTGGAACCGGTCCGGACAACCTCAAGGGTAAGTGGACACGCAGCTGCTTTTTCAGACATCGGGCGTTTACCTTGTAGGGAATGATCCCGCGTGATTCTCGCACATCACGATGGGGATTGGTACGGTAATCCAGAGACAGCCGCGGGGGCCGTTACCTTTACTTGGGCCTGCTGCCTGCACTAAGCTCAGACCGCTGCCTGTCGGGAGGAACCTATGAATGCAAGGCTGTGATCATCACTCTCTTTATGGCTACCGCGCTCAGCGCGCAAGATAAGCACGAGCCCACTGGATACACCGATACTCCAACCATTCCGGGCAGCAAGTGGCGGGTTCACGACGACGCGCGGCCGCGGCCGCCGGTCATCACTCCGGGCACATGCAGCACCGAGGACAAGCCTGGCAAACCGCCCTCCGATGCGGTCGTGCTTTTTGACGGGACCAGTCTGGCGGCGTGGAGCACGATCAAGGGCGAGCCGGCGAAATGGAAGGTGGAGAACGGCTATATGGAAGTGGTCAGCGGCACGGGTGGCATCCACACCAAAGATAACTTCGGTGACAGCCAACTCCACGTCGAGTTCAGCCACGCCTGCGCCGCCCAAGGGCAACAGCCAGTCGCGGGGCAACAGCGGCATCTTTCTCTACGGGCTCTACGAGGTGCAGGTGCTCGACAGCTACAACAACCTTACTTATGCCGATGGGCAGGCGTCGGCCATCTACGGGCAGTCGCCGCCGCTGGTGAATGCTTCGCGGCCGCCGGGAGAATGGCAAGTCTACGACATCGTCTACACCGGGCCGCGATTCAAGGACGGCAAAGTGGACGTGCCCGGCTATGTGACCATCTTCCATAACGGGGTGATCACGCAGAATCACACGCAGATTCTGGGAGCCACGGGACACCGCTCGCTGCCGAAGCTGGTGGTGCACGGGCCCACTGGCCCGATCGCGCTGCAGGATCACCACAATCCAACGCGCTTCCGCAACATCTGGATTCGCCCCATCGGGGAGGTACGGTAGGCCGCACGTCCGGGCTCGCCGGCTATGAGTGCCCCAGACCGCTCCTTCGCTCCCGCGTCGCCGCTCTCCCCGACCAGCAAGCGCCTTTTGCCCTGGCTGGTGGCGGTCGCGTTTTTCATGGAGTCGCTGGACACCACGATTCTGAACACCGCGGTACCCGCGATCTCCGCGGCCCTGAAGGTCACACCGCTGAGCATGAAGGCGGTGCTGGCGAGCTACACGTTGAGCCTCGCCGTCTTTATTCCGGTCAGCGGCTGGATGGCAGACCGCTTCGGCACCCGCCGGGTATTCGCCTCGGCCATCGGCCTGTTTACCCTGGGCTCGTTTCTCTGCGGAATGTCGAGCAACATTCATTTCCTGGTTGCCAGCCGCATCCTTCAGGGTTGCGGTGGATCGATGATGGTGCCGGTGGGACGGCTCACCCTGGTGCGGAGCTTTGCTAAATCCGACCTCATCCGCATCATGAGCTTTGTCGCCATTCCGGCATTGGTCGCGCCGATGATCGGCCCCATCGCCGGTGGACTCATCGTCGCCTATCTTCACTGGCGCGTCATCTTCTTCCTGAACATACCCATTGGCGTGGCCGGCCTGATTATGGTGTTCCTGCATCTGCCCGACTACAGAGAGGAGACGCATCCGCTCGATGTGGTTGGGCTCATCCTTTTTGGTTCGGGAATCGCGTTGCTTTCCTATGTGCTGGAGATATTCGGAGAGCACACGCTGAGCACGCGGGAAGTTACCGGGCTGCTGGTTCTTTCCCTGGCGCTGCTGGCAGGCTACGGCATCCATGCGAAATCAATTCCCTTCCCTTTGCTGCAGCTCCGCCTGTTCAGCATCCGCACCTTTCGCGCCTCAGTAAGCGGCAGCTTCTTCACTCGCCTGGGCATCGGCGGCGTGCCCTTTCTGCTGCCGCTGCTTTACCAGGTGGGGTTAGGCCTCACTCCCATTCAATCGGGGCTGCTGATCACTCCGCAGGCGATTGCCGCCATGACCATGAAACTGTTTCTGCAACAACTACTGACACGTTTAGGCTACCGCGGCGTTTTGATATCGAACACGGTTATCCTGGGGATCCTTATTCTGCTGTTTGCCACGATCGGGCTGCACACGCCGATCTGGGGAATCGTGCTGCTGGCGTTTTTGTACGGGGGCTTCACGTCGCTGCAATATACCAGCATGAACACGCTGGTCTATGCCGATGTCACGGAGGAACAGACGAGCAGCGCCAGTTCCATCGCAGCCACCGGGCAGCAGATGGCGATCAGCTTTGGCGTTGCGCTGGCGGGGCTCACGACGGCCTTCTTCGTGCCCACTTCGCGTTCCAACCCCGGGGAGATGATTCATGGGATCCATAAGGCATTTTTGTTTCTGGGCGGCCTGACCATCGTCTCTTCCCTCGTCTTCCACGGGTTGAAGCGGGACGATGGCGGCAATGTGAGCCAGCGAAAGACATTTCACCCGGGTGGCTGAGGGTGGCCATGGATCTCCCTACGCACCGTAAGCCCTCACATTTCTCTGCGGAAGGTGCGCAATAAGCGCATTATGCGCATTAATTCCCCCACCGGGGATGTGACACGGATATCTCTTCCCAGGTGTGCTTATCTGTATAGATTCCATTCCGGGTGGTTTAGGTCACGGAAAGAGGAATATATCTCTTATTGCTTCCAAGATACGGTCTTACGCCGGCGGTAAGTGTGCAGTGAAGGCCACGTAGTGGACTACCGGCTCAGGCGGAAGACGACGCCGGCGGACAAACGGATGTCATGCTGTTGATTGGCTGGGTTCACTGCATTATTGGGCAACTCCATATATTGATATTCCGCCTGCGCCAGGCGCAGAGACACATGCTTTTTAATTCTCAGGTCCAGGCCGAGACCTGCCGCCATGGCCAAGGAACTGGCGGCTCCCTGGGTTCCCGATTCACCAGGGAAGTAGCTATCGAAGCCATGAGCTACTCCGACCAGGCCCTGGGCAAAGGGTATCCACTTTTGATGGAAGGGGTGGGTCAGACGGAGTCCACCCATGGCCGAGGCCAGGCTCAGCCCTATTTGCGGGTTCTGGGGCAGGCGGCGGATGCGCTCGCCCGACACCTCAGCGACGACCCAGAGGGGACGCCATGCCAGGACAGCCAGCTCGCCTGAGCCACCGCGCATCCAGAAACAGCCGCAGTTGCCAACCGGAATGTTTGCGCGCAAGCCGGAGTAGGTGAAGGAAAGATCGGCCATGGGCCGAGGGGTCGCCCCCGCGACCGTTTGTGCGCCGGCGGACCCCGCGGCCAGGAGAGCAGCGCCGAGGGCCAAAGCCGCAAGAACAAAGTTGCTTTTCATGTGCGGCTCCTTCTACTGAACGGTTAAGGTGACGGTGGCTGAATGGCTGAGAGATCCGCTGGTGCCGGTGACAGTAACGGTGTAGCTCTGCTGCGGCTGACCGAAGAGCCCGCCTGCGCCACAGCCACCAAGTCCCACAGCCAGCCCGAGAGCCAACAGCAGGAGCGCCATGGACATCAGCGGCCCTCGCCGGAACGCCTTGCGCATTCGTCTTGCGGCGGAGAGCGGCAGTAGAAGGAGGGCGAGCGCCAGCGGCCCCCATGGCGAAGCCCAGTCACTCAACTTTCCGTCATGCAGTGCGGCCGAGGCGGTTCGCAGCGTCTGGATGCTGAGCGCCGTGGCTGCCGGGCTGGTGCCCGGAGTGACGCTCGCGGGGGCAAAGCTGAAGGTGGCTCCCGCAGGCATGCCCGTCGCTGAAAGGGCGATGGCCGAGGGGAAGGCGCCCGAGGCCGGAGCCAGGGTAAAGGAGAAGTTCGCCGTTGCGCCGGGCAGGATCGGGCCCCAGGCCGCAGGAGTGCCGGTGCTTACGACGATGGTGAAGTCGGTCGTCACGGTTACGGTTTCAAAAGCCGTCTTCAGGCTGCCTGAGGAGGCGGTCAGGGTATAGGTCCCCGGGCTAGTGAGCGCCAGTGCGCTCAGGTCGAATTTCGCCACCCCGTTCACCGCAGTGACAGTAAAGGAATGGGAATAACCGCTGGGTCCGGTGATGACGAGCGTCACCTGGTCGCCGGCGCCGGTCACCACCACGCCGGAAGAGCTTTCAATGTTCACTGCAACCACACCCAGGTTTCCGCCGGAAGCGAGGGTCGCGGGGAGCGGAGAAGCAATGGCGAGCTGCACCGGAGTATTCGCCTGGGTTGGCGTTGGGGTGACCGTCACCGTGGCTTGCGCTCTTGTCAGGGCGGGAGAATTTGCCGTGAAGGTATAGATTCCCGGCGTCGTCAGGGCCAGCGAACGCAGATCGAAGTTAGCCACCCCATTCACCGCGGCCACGGTCGCGGTATACGAGTACCCGCCCGGGCCGGTAACCGTGAGCGTGACCAGGCTGGTGGCGGTGGTGACAATGGCCCCCGAAGAACTCTCCACGTCGACCGGAACGATGCCCAGGTTTGCTCCGGATACAATCGTGGTTGCAATTGAGGGTATCGCCAACCGGGCCGGCACAGCCTGGCTGGCGGCCACGCTTACGGTGGTCTGCGCTTGTGTCAAGGCGGAGGAAGTCGCAGTCAAAGTATAGATTCCGGCCGCATCGAGCGGCAGCCCGCTCAGGTTAAAGGCCGCGACCCCGCCGACGGCGGCGACCATGAGCGTATGCGAGAAGCCTCCGGGCCCGGTGATCAGGAGGGTCACGATGTTGGTGGCGTTGGTGACTACGGCGCCCGCGGCAGACTCGACGTCGACCGTCACTGTGCCCAAATTGCCGCCGGCTATGATCGGGGCGATGCTGCCGGCGAAGGCAAGTTTCGCCGTAGCGGCGCCGGTACCGGTGCCGAAGAGCAGCACCGCCTGGTTTTCCGCAGGGTCATTGGCAAAATCGTCGGCGATCATCACCTGACCACTCAAAGCGCCATCTGCCGTAGGCACCAGTTCAATGCCCATCACGCAGCCTGCCACCGGAGCAAGCACGCTGCTGGAGGTGCAGGTGGTATCCGCTCCGCCGAGGCTAAAGTTCGCCGGAGGAAGCAGGTTGGTCACGTGCAACGGCGATGTCCCTACGTTGCTGAAGGTGACATCCTGGGCGGCGGAAGAAGAGCCAAGAGCAGCAGAGCCGAATTCGACGATGCCGAACGGCGCAATGTCCGCGCGAACCACTCGATTGGCAGAGTCGGCGACGAAGATCTCTCCGTAACCATCGACTGCGACGTCTCCAAGGTAACTGAGCCCGGCCGCGGTAGACGGACCTCCGTCGCCGCTGTAGGAGGCTGTTCCGCTGTAGCCGCCCAACACCCGGGTGATGATCCCGGTGGTTGCATCCACCTTGCGTACCAGATAATTCCCGGCGTCCGCGATATAGACGTTGCCCGCCGGATCCAGGGAAAGCCCTTCGGGATCGTTGAGTTGCGCGGAGGCGCCGGGGCCGCCGTCGCCTGAGTAGCCGCCGGCGCCGGTGCCGGCGATGGTAGTGATGATGCCTGTGGTTGCGTTTACTTTGCGCACCACGTTGTTGTTATCGTCGGCAATGTACAGGTTGCCGGCACTATCGATAGCGAGAGCGTCGGGCCCGTTCAACTGGGCACTGGTGGCCGCCCCCCCATCCCCGGAATAGCCGGGGGCGCCAGTGCCGGCGACAGTGGTGATGATGCCCGTCTGCGCATTCACCACGCGCACCACGTTGCTCGACTGATCGCCGATGTAGAGATCGCCCGCGGTATCCAGGGCCAGGCAGATGGGTTGCACGAAGGTCGCGTCCGTGGCCGCACCGCCATCGCCGGTGTTGCCGGACGTTCCGTTGCCGGCGAAGGTGCTGATGATGCCTGTGGCTGCGTCCACCTTGCGCACGACAAACCCATCGAAACCGCCGATGTAGAGGTTCCCTGCGCCGTCCACGACCGTTTTGATAACAGCGTCCAGCACCGCGCTGGTGGCCGGACCGCCGTCTCCAGCCGTAGGACCGCAGGCAGTGCCGGCGACCACTGTCGTAGTCCCGCCCGAAAGTTTCTGTACGACGCAGTTGCTGGGATCCGTGGCGTACAGATCACCGTTCGCAGTCACCACAAGGCCGCTCAAGAAACTGTCGCTCTCAGGGGTAAGCCCTGTTGTCACGGTGAGCGCGGAATCGAAGACACCGATCGGAGCAATCCCGATGCCGTGCAACAGGACAGAGGAGAGCAGGGTTCCGGCGGACTGTTCTCGCGGGCTTACTTTTCCGTGGGAGTGGCCGGCACGCGCGCGGCTTGCTCTGGGACGGGCAATGTCATCCACATCGCTGGTGCCGACGGCCTGCGCTGCTCCTAGCCTGAGGCCGGCTTCTCCCGGGGTGAAGGACAGCGTCATCGCGCAGGACGAACCGTCGGAAAGACTCGCCGTGCAACTGTCTGCGGTGAGGTTGTAGTCCAGGTTTGGTATGCCCTGGGTTACGGTTCCGCTGGTGGCGGTGGCGTTTACGATATAGTCCAGCGCAAAATTAAGGGTCTGCGATGCGGAACATGGGGTCACGGTCGCACCGCTGGGGCATACATTCACGGAGCCGAAGTCGACCGCTCCCAGGGCTAGCTTCTCTACCTTTCCGGACGCATCCGCTATGTAGAGGTTTTGTTTGTTGTCGCCCCAAACGCCGTAGGAGGAAGTAGTGTCTCCGAAGACGGTGTAGTCTCCATATTGATCATCCACCCGCCGCACGCCGGTGGAGCTTTCCGCCACGTAGACAGCGCCCAGAGCGTCGACGTAGAGACCCTCCGCGTTGTTGACGAAGAACAACCTGTTGGATGTGGCGGTTCCAGCGGGGATTTCGAAGATTGCCGAATTCGTGAGATCGCCGTAGTAGATGTTATTGCCGGCATCGACAGCAACCCCGCGGATGACGTTGCCAGCCAGGACCGATTGCACGCCGCCCACGGTAACTTCCGACAAGCCGCTGGCGGTATCGGTGACGAACACATTGCTGTTTGCATCCACGGCGATCGAGGTGGGGGCGGTCCAGCCGCTGCCAAAGGCCGTCTGTGTGCCCCCGGGCGTGATCTTGTAGACGGTGTTGTTGCCGCTGCTGGCAACGTAAAGATTTCCGGCGGTATCCGCCGCCACCCCTGTGGGGCTGCTAAGACCTGAGCCCACGGTGGTTTGTGTGCCATCTGGCGCAATTTTGACGATTGAGGTCAAACTGATGTCGGCGATGTAAAGGTTGCCGGAGCTGTCGCCGGTAATCGCGCGAGGACTAGAAAATCCGGTGGCTGGAACGGTGCTCCAGACTCCGGTAAATGTGAGCAAATTGGTTTGAGCATGCGCCAGGGCGGAGCCGAGCACCAGCATCATCCCGGCCGCGTATCTCGAAAAACCACGCCACCCGCGGCGCTGATACCTGGAAAACAAACGATCTGAAAGCACAGACAACCCTCCCCGGAAGAGAACTTCGCCTAAGCACAATGAAGCAGTGGATCTTCTATCTGGATTACCGTTGGTCAGCCAGAGGCATCCTGTTGTCTTTATCGAGCGGGAAGGGTGTTTCTTGATTTACCAACTATGTTCGCCGCCGGGCGGCAGCATGATGGAAGAACGCGCCAGATTCGGTGGTCCGCATGAGTAGGGGCTGTGACATTCATTGGGCAAGCTTGTGCCGCCCTCACTCCACTCAGGGTTTGCCGACAATGCCGTCCCGCAATCCATCAGGGACCCTAATGACCCAAACGAAAGAAGGATGTTGCCCGCTATAATCGGCCACTAGTCGACCTGATTGGCGCGGTGTCTACGATCCCAGGTCCAAGGTACGCGGATTCGGGACACACGTCGTGTGCCGAGAACCCCCTAAGAAGGAAATGAGGACATGGGAACGTTCTGGGCGGGAGTACATGTCAGTAAGTTAATCGTACGGGGTGCGATTTGCTTTTTACTTGCGGCTTGCAGCGCGGCTCAGCTGGTGCCCGATCTACCCGACGGCCGTTCTGACCTGCGATCGCAAGGGGCCTGCGGGAGCCTGGTGCCCGCCTCGCAGGGCGGCCCGATGCCTGCCGGGAATATTGCGACGCTGCGTTGGCTTGGTACCTCGAACTACGAACTGGCATATCACGGCAAGATTGTCATCATGGATACCTTCTACGAGCGTCCTGCACGGACTGCATCGCTTGGATTCACCGTTGGCGATGTCAGGAAAGCCGACGTGATCCTGATCGGGCATGCGCATGCCGACCACATCAGCGATGTCGCGCTGGTTGCTGCACAAACCGGTGCGCCGGTCATCGGATCGGCGATCACTACCGCGCAAGCAATGGTGCTAGGAGTGCCGAAGGCGCAGACCATTACCGTCGCCGGCAATGAGACCCTCCGCTTCGGCGATATTTCGATTCGGCCCACGCATATTCTCCACAGCACGATCGAGGGGGGTCTCATTCCCGCGCTGGATTCGCTTTACAAACTGGATGCGGCCCCTCTCACACCCGAACAGAAGGCACAGTCAGCAGCTGTGCTTGCGAGGGGATCGCACGATCCTCGGATTATCTCCGAGGGAACAATGGGATTTACTTTTACGTTCCCTACCGGCTTCACGATTGTATGGTTCGACAGTGTCGGCGATCCCAACGCCGAAGAGCGCCAGCTGGCGGGCGAGCTTGCGCCGGTCGATGTGGCTATCTTGCCTTGGACCCCTCATCCGATCTCCGAGACTCAGCTCGCCTATACGTTCCAGCACCTGCAGCTATTTCGGCCCGGACTCTACCTGCCCGATCATCATGACGGCATCTGGGGCCTCTGGCTCGACAACGGGCTGGCGCCGTTGTTCATGAAGATCCGTGACGACCTGCCAGGCACGAAGTTCACCGAGCCGCTGTATCGATCCGCGATTTGCGTCGATACCAGTGTTATCGCGCGCGGCCGCAGAGCAGCCCAATAGCTGCTGCTCTCGACCGGGAGAAATCAGGACGGAAATGACGACAATGAAATCGTCGCTGTTACCTTAACAGATCGTGTCTCCGTCAGGATAAATCAGGACAGACGGAAATTACCCCAATGCAATCGTGGCTGTTACCTTAACAGATCGTACTTCCGCCAGGGTCATTTCCGTGTATCCTGGTTTTCGTGTCTGTCCTGATTTTCGCTACATGGCAAAGCTTCGCGCAGGTTTTGGGAGTAGAGCTGTTGAATAAGGAGGCGATGTCTCCTGGGGCTGCCTTGGCCACGCAGATTCCACCCGATCCTGCAGCTCGGAACAATGGCGGTTATTTCGTCCCGCATCTCCGGCCGCGAAACCGGAAACCCTCTTCCGCCCACGCGGGTCAGGCCAAAGCGAAGCGTTCCCGGCACTCCATTCTTAATGCACGGGATTTCGACTTCTCCAGTATATTGCTGAAATGGCCGACTTAAATCCACCGGACCCGCTGCACAAAGGCGGACGGCTGCGCCTTTTCCCTCTGATTGCCGCGACCTTCTTTATGGTCTCCGGCGGCCCCTATGGCATCGAGGACACGCTCGGCGGCGCGGGGTACTTCGGCGCGCTGCTGATCCTCGCCATCGTTCCATTTGTGTGGAGTCTGCCCACGACGCTCATGATCGGCGAGCTGGCCAGCGCCATGCCCGCCGAGGGCGGCTTCTATGTCTGGGTGCGGCGAGCCTTCGGCCCCTTCTGGGGTTACCAGGAGGCGTGGCTTTCGCTGGCCGCCAGCATCTTCGATATGGCTATCTATCCCACGCTGTCCGTCCTCTATCTCGGGCGGCTGTTTCCCGCATGGACCGCCGGCAGCCGCGCAACTCTGTGGGCGGTGACTTTTGTGATCCTGTGCTGCCTGTGGAACCTGGGGGGAGCACGCACAGTCGGCCGGGGCGCGGTCGTACTGTTCGTTGCCCTGCTCGCTCCTTTCGTCGTGCTGGTGGGCTGCGGCTACTGGGCTGGATGGCATCACCTGCTTCAGCATGTTTCCTATCCGCAGGCGGCCGCGCCGCACGGCACGATCACCACCGCCCTGCTGGTCGCGATGTGGAACTACATGGGGTGGGACAACGCCTCGACGGTCGCGCAGGAGGTGGAGAATCCGCGACGCAATTATCCGTTGGCGATGCTGGCGACTTGCGGAATCGTCGCGCTGTCCTACATTCTTCCGCTCAGTGCAATCGCTGCCGCCGGTATTCCCGTAGATCAGTTCACAACAGGCTCGTGGACCGATGCGGCGCGCCTGCTTGCCGGACCATGGCTGGCGGTCGCCGTCGTCATCGGCGGCATCATCAACGGCGTGGGCATGTTCAATGCGCTCACCCTCTCCTATACCCGGCTGCCGGTAGTGATGGCGGAGGACCGCATGATGCCTTCCGCACTGGCGCGGCGCAACCGCCGGCGCAGCCCCTGGGTAGCCATTCTGCTGTGCGGCCTCGGCTGGGCACTGGCGCTCGGATTCACCTACGAGCGGCTCATCTCCATCGATCTGATCTTGTACGGCGCCAGCCTGGTGCTCGAGTTTGCAGCGCTCATCGCGCTGCGCATCAAGCAACCGGAGATGGTGCGGCCCTTTCGTATTCCCGGCGGCATGGTCGCCGTGTGGGTGGTTAGCGTCTGTCCGGTGGCGCTGCTGGTGTACGCCGTTTATGCATCCCGGTCCGAACAGATAGCGCATATGCCGGCGTTGCTATTCGGATTGCTGGTCGCTGCCGGCGGGCCCGTCGGCTATCTGCTCTCGCGGAGGTGGTGGGGCAAACCGCTCCCGACACCACAACCCACAGAGCTTGCTGCGGACTGAAGGACGGAAGTGAGACAAGCCTTGCCTTGTTGACGTTAGCACTCGACTAGAATCGGACGGGGCCACGGCAGCAAGGTCATCGTCGTCCCCTTCGATGGGCCAGCTCTGGATCGCGATCTGCAAACCAAACACGGTCAAAAGAGGGAGTGCGGCCTCCTGGCTTCGTTACGAGAGAGAAGAACGTCCGCCCAGGTAGCGTTTTGACGCTACCACAACAGTTACCGTTACGTTGCTCTCACGGGGTTTTCTCTCATTCGTTTCGCAAGGCGACCATGGGATCTAACTTCGCTGCTCTGCGAGCGGGAATAATGATGGCCAAGAGAGCAGCGGCCGTTAGCAGGAGAGCGGCTCCGCCGAGCGCCAGCGGGTCGGATGCCGGGACAGCAAACAGCAGGCCGCTCATCAAGCGCGTGAGCGAGAGTGCCAGGATGACGCCAAGGGCCAACCCAACCGCGATGGTTTCCATGCCTCCCCGAATCATCGTGCGCATCACCTGGCCGCGGTCGGCTCCGAGGGCCATGCGCAAACCGATCTCCCGCTGACGCTGAGCCACCCCATAGGACGTGACCCCGTAAATTCCCACTCCGGCCAACAGCAAAGCCAGGCCCGCGAAGACCGCGAGAAGGATCAACGACAGACGCCGGCGTTGGAGCGAATCACCCATCACTTCGGTCATGGTGCGAACCCGATAGACCGGCAAGTCGGGGTCGATGGCGCCCACTTCGCGCTGGATGGTCGGCGCGAGATTCATGGGGTTTCCTGAAGCAAGAACAGCAAGCGTCATGCCCCTTGACGGCCTCTGATTCTCGGGCCAGTAGACCTCAACTCGGGAGCGCGCCTCGAGGGTACGGTTGCGGACATGCCGGACGACGCCGATCACCGTGACCCATGGGGCCTGGGGCTGGCGGCCGCCGGAGTACAGCCGCTTACCGATGGGATCCTGGTTGGGCCAGTAGGTCTGGGCAAGGCTTTCGTCAACAATGGTCACCGGCGGCGCCGTGTCAGAGTCGCGTGCCTCGAAGAAGCGACCGCGGACCAAAGAGATTCCCATGGCCTTGAAATAGCCAGTGGAAACGACCCGTTGGTCGGCTTCTGGTGTCGTATCTTCCATGGGCACGGATTGAGAATCGATCGTGGTGGTGCCGGAGCTTCCCTGACCGCTCAATGGCAGGTCTGAAATTGCTCCAGCGAACTGGACGCCGGGCAATCGCTGCACGCGCTCGATTAACTCGTTGTAGAAACCTCGAACCTGTTCCGGTTTGCTGTAGACCGCATCCGGCAGAGCGACCCGCAGCGTGAGCACTCCGTCGGGGCGAAAACCGGGGTCAACCTTCAGTATCTGCGCGAAGCTTCTCAGCAGGAGACCCGCCGCGGCAACCAGAAGCAAAGAGAGAGCGGTTTCGCATATTACCAGCGTTGCCCGCAACCGCTTGGGCCGCCTCCCCTCAGTGCTCCTTCCACTCTTCAGTCCATCGAAGTTTTCCTTGCGAGCCGCTTGCAACGCGGGCGCCAGGCCAAACAGGATTCCGGTAGCCAGAGAAACCGCCGCACTGAGAGCGAGCACTCTGACGTCTACCGACGTGTGGACCGCGCGGGGCAAAGACTCGGCCGCAATGGCAACCAGTCCCTTAAGCACCAACGGAGTGATGGCCAATCCCACAAAGCCGCCGGCAAAGGCGAGCGCGACGCTCTCGGTGAGCAGTTGGCGGGCTACGCGCCACCCGCTCGCGCCCAGGGCCATGCGGGTTTCCATTTCCTGTTGCCGCTCAGTCGAGCGCGCGAGCAACAAATTGGCAATGTTGGCGCAGGCGATGAGCAACACCAGCCCCACGGCCGCCATCAGCACCATCAGGGACGTCTTCACGTCGCCCACGGTCTCTTCCAGAAGCGGATGCAGGATGATTCCGAAGCCGTATTTCTCGTAGGGGTAGGCCTTGTGCTGTTCGATGATGGTCCTGCCCGCCCGATCCATGTCCGATTGCACTTGAGCCAAAGAAAGCCCCGGCTTCATGCGGCCGAGCACCTGATAGGCGTGGCCGCCGCGGCTGGCTTCGCTTAAATCGTCGGACGAAAAAGCGAGAGGCCCCCATATCTCGGTTTCGTCCGGGTATGCGAAGCCGGCGGGCATCACTCCAACCACCGACGTCGGGACGCCATCGATATCGATGGTGCTGCCAACCACGTTTGCATTTCCGCCAAAGACACGCCGCCAAAGCCCGTAGCTGAGCACCACCTCGTGATCGCGGCCGGGCTGTGCCTCCTCCGCCAGAAAGGCGCGGCCAATCAGTGGCTGCGCACCCAGCATGTTGAACAGACTGGGCGACACCGACGCACCCACAACACGCTGCGGACTTCCTTTGACGCCGAGATTCACAGCGCCGCTACCGATTGCGGCAAGGTCGGTAAAGCTGCGATTCAACTCCTGAAGATCTCGAAACTCCGGAGCCGAGACCCAGTTCTGGTCGTTGGGTTGGCCGATTCCGGTAAAGCGTGTCCACACCTTAATCAGCTGTTCAGGCTGGTTGTAGGGCAGCGGCCGCAGCAGGATTGCATCGAGCACACTGAAGATGGCAGCGTTGGCGCCAATGCCCAGAGCCATCGTAAGCACGACAACCGCCGTGAACCCCGGCCTCCTGCCCATCTGACGAAGTGCAAAAAACAGGTCCTCAATCAGTACCCTCATCGTAGACCTCCAGGTCGGGCAGTCAGTTCGTCCATCCGATGTGCGCGGATAGTACTCTCGAGCCAAGAGCCGCCATGAACGCTATAAGCAATCTTCGAGCCAAAGGAAGCTCCTGCTAAGTGGTTGATATCGATGGGGATCGTCGGTTCCGCAATGGGTGAACGTCCGTCCGTGGACAGCGATGTTCGAAAACGAACGTTCAACGATAGCGACGTTGCGGAGATCCCGCTATATCGCAGGCTATATCCAGTGACAGCATACCCATTCTCCCAGTTGGCGAGCGGGCAAATTTGCTGCAATAGGTAAGCTGTCGCCGTATTAGCCGTCGCCGTATTAGCCCCGCCTTGCTGAAGGAGCTTCTTTGTGCCCGAGTCCGTGTGAGGCCAGGCCATCCGCGCGAAGCAGGAATTTCTTGAGCAACGGTGAGGTATTCGACTTGTTATAGCCCATCACAAGATCGATGGTTGGGATGTCGCCGTGCAGAGGCCGGGCGACCACCGAAGGGAGTAGCGAATTTTGCACGTAGATTGGCACTAAAGTGAAGCCGCCCGTGGACGCCACGAGCGACATTCCTGCCGATAGAGTTTCAGCATCGTAGGTCTGCTTCAGTTTGATACCAATCTTCGCCGCGTACTCCTCGATGATCTTTCTTAATACGGGTGAAGCGCCTGCTGTGCTGATAAAGTCCTCGCGACAGATGTCCTCCGGCCGCACTGTCTTATGCCGAGCGAGGCGATGGCGAGAAGGCAGGATCGCGATGAGAGGCTCCTTGACGAAAGATCTAAAATCCAGACCAGCAGTCCGCGTCTCGCGCCTCATCAGAGCCACATCAATTTCGCCCTGCATCAATGCATTGGCAAGTTCAGGTGAAGATTTGGTCATGATTGTGACGTCGACATCAGACGCCTCATCGCGCACAATGCGCAGTGCCTCTGACAACCAGATAACTTCCTGGCCAGGCAAGAAACCCAGTCCAAAACCCGGCTTGCGAGGCCGCTCGGTATTTCGTGCAGCTTCGCAAGCTACCTCTATTTGCATCAATGCCAACCGTGCGTGATCGAGAAACACCCGTCCGGCCGCAGTGAGTTCAATGCCTCGCGCTTTTCGCTCCAGCAGCTTCACGCCTAGTTCTAATTCGAGATCGCGGATTTGGCGGCTCAGCGAGGGTTGGGAAGTATGGAGCCGCCGCTCTGCGGCGTGCAGAAGACTCCCTTCCTCGGCGACCGCAATGAAATACCGGAGATGACGAAGTTCCATCCGAACCTCTCTTATGCTTTTTAAGCATACCTCAATCAATCAAAGTATTTGTACAAGCACATTATGCGGAAGAACCTATATCCAACGGATAGCACTCGCGTTGTCCGAAATCCAAATTGCAGGAGAACCAATATGTCATCACAACCGAAACCAACCATCGTTTTCTGCCACGGTATCTTTGCTGACGGCTCGTGCTTTAGCAAAGTGATCCCCGCATTGCAGGCAGATGGACATGAAGTGATCGCAGTTCAATACGGCCTGGACTCATTCGAAGAGGATGTGGCTACGGTGAAGCGAACGCTCAACCGCGTTGGCAACCCCGTCATCCTCGTGGGACATTCCTACGGCGGTGCAACCATTACGGCCTCAGGCACCGATCCCCGGGTAGCCGGCCTCGTGTACATCGCTGCGGTTGCCCCGGATATCGGTGAGACCGTACAGGAGCAACTCGATAAGTATCCGTCGGATATTTTCACGCGGGTAGAGCTAGCGGACGGTCGTGCATGGATGCTTCCGAACGCGACTGAGTTCTTCGCGGGAGACCTTTCCGAGGAGGAACAGAAGCTCGTGTGGGCCACTCATTATCCATGCGCCGCCGATCTGTTCCAACAACAGAAGATCACCAGCACCCCTTGGAAATCTAAGCCGAGCTGGTACATTCTCGCGAAGAAAGACCACACCGTGCATCCCGAACTCCAGCGGTGGGTGTCGAAGCGTATGGGCGCAACTGTGGTCGAGGTAGAGAGTAGCCACGTCCCCATGCTCTCCAAACCGGATGTAGTCATCGAGGTGATCCGCAAGGCCGCAAAAGAAATTCGAGAAAATACGACACCCTAATGCGTTATGTAACCTGCCAACCTGGACAGACCGTCGTCAGGCGGTCTGTCTTTTGATTTGCGTCAGACGGAAGATCAGCCGGCAGACGAGGAAACCCTGACGAGGAAACCCGGCCTGATAAAGATATGCGGCTTGGCGCGGTCAGCAGTTTGACGGGAGGATGACTGTTGAGTGAAGCCCCTCCTAGTCGACATACGTGATTCCTTCTCTAACCTTGAATTAATGGGAACTCGAAGCCATTCGGGAGGGTTGCGGCTACCAGAAGAACATTGAAAATCTCCAATTGGGGCTTGATTACGAATCGCTCATCCCATTCGGTTTGCAGGACCAGACCATGAAAAGCCGCGATCAGAAAGCGCGCCATAGCGTCAGCATCGATTCGTTTCGCGATTTCTCCCCGGCGCTGACCTTCCGTGAGGAGATCCCGTAGAAGCTTGTAGGGCTTTGCGAAGGTATCCCTTGCCACTTTCTGTAACTTCGTGTCGTGCTGCGCCTCCGCCCACAGTTGGACTGTCACCCTCCGGCGCATGCGCTGCCTTGGACTGCTTAGATCGCCAAGGAAATGGTCACGGATGTCCTCCAGCGACTTCGCCAAAGTCGGCTGCTTCCGCGCTTCCGCAAAGATTCGCCGTTCTTCATCGTGCCTCCGAGAAGCGATCGCCGAGATAATCTCCTGCTTACTGGAGAACAAATTGTAGATAGCTCCCGCGCTCATTTTCGATTCCCGCACGATATCCCTCATCGTCGCCTTGTGGAAGCCCGACCGCGCAAAACACACCACCGCCGCATCGAGGATCTCGGAGCAACGGGCTTCAAGGTATTGCTTGCTGACTTTAGGCATGGCGCTCACCAACGTTCAGGGCTTCTGATTCAATCGTGGCGGGGTACTTCCGCCATGGCTACATGGTAAAACTCATACCCGCGCATGCCGTCAGCAACGGTGGAGAAGTAACGCCTCCGATATTCTGAGGCGCCCAGGTCAACAACCAGGCGCAAACCACGTTCCTGGAGGTATTTGGTTACTTCGGCCGGATTCATCCCGAAGGTCCATGGTTCATGAAATCCAGCCACATCGGCAAGAAGACGCTCGGCGCCGTCGAACTTTACTGTGCCGTCGAGTACCCCTGAGTGGACATAGGTGAAAATCACCTGGCTGCCTGACGGAAAGCTGGAAACGTAGCGCAATACAGAATCCACCGCTTCGGCCGTAAGGTAATTGGTCACCCCCTCCCACAGGAACACCGTTTTGACGGCGCCTATGACGCCTGCCTGCTGCAGCGCGCTGCCAAGAACGTCGCGATTGAAATCGATCGGCACATAGTGGAGGTTGTGGGAGAGTTTACCGAACCGGTCCCGGAGTGCCCTGCGTTTCCTTTCCAGGGTCACAGGATGATCCACCTCGTAGACATCTCTGCCGCTCAGGATCGGCAGTCGATATGCGCGGCAATCGAAACCCGCACCGAGGATGACAATTTGGCAGCGCTCATGCCCTATCGCTTCGGCGAGAAGATCGTCGATCAAGCGGGTGCGCGCTATCGCAGAGGTCCGAGCGCCTGGAATGCGGCGATCGGCGATTGTTTCCACGAGCGCCCCACCACCCGGGAAACGCGCGAGCAATGCCAGTCGCTTCAGCGAAGGGCGAAGAAAGTCTGTGGCGAACGGATCTGCGAACAGCCGTGTGCGGCCAGACCGCTTCGACTCAAGTGCGCGGAACAGTGCCATGTACTCGGCCGTCTTACTGGAGTCCTGTGCTCTCATAAAATAGAACCTGCGTTCTATTTTATATCGAACGACAGGAGTTTTGTCAGTCAACGGAGGCTATAAGACTTGTAAGGTCTGATAGTGGAACCAAACCTACCGATCGCACGTACATGCAAGAGGAACACCGCCCCCCATCTGCTGATGGGAGGTGGCCAGAGATTTGCAGGGAGGCAGAATTGATCCGACTTTCTTGCGGCATCGGCGTGGTTCTTGTGTTGGTGGCCGTGGCTGCTGACGTTATGGGAACCCCAGCGTTACTGGCGCAAGCTCCCTCGGTTCAGTCCACGCAAGATGTGATCTCGCGGCTGGAAAACGAGGTTCCAGGCTTGATGAAGCAGGGCGGAGTTCCTGGGATGTCGCTCGCCTTAATCCGTGATGGGAAGACGATCTGGCTGCATGGATTCGGAGTCAAGGACAAGAAGACGGGAGAACCCGTCCGGACCGATACGGTCTTTGAAGCCGCTTCCCTGAGCAAACCCGTATTCACTTACGGCGTGCTGAAGCTGGTCGACCAGGGAAAACTCGATCTCGACACTCCGTTGAGCTCTTATTTGCCAAAGCCCTACGTTCCAGACGAACGCGTAGGCAAGATCACGGCTCGATTGGTATTGAGTCATCGAACCGGCTTTCCGAATTGGCGGGGCGACGACGGCTCGCTTCCCATCTATTTCTCCCCCGGAGAACGTTTCAGCTACTCAGGTGAGGGGTATATCTATCTGCAACACGTGGTCGAGCAGCTTACCGGGAAACCGCTGGACGTCTATATGGACGAAGTTGTTTTCAAGCCGTTGGGGATGACGAACAGCAGCTATGTGTGGAGGCCGAGCTTTGATTCCCTGACCGCTACCGGGTATGACTCCAAAGGAGCACCGGATAAGCTATGGAAGCCAAAGGAAGCCGGAGCAGCATCCACCCTGAATACTACCGCCAGAGATTATGCCCTTTTCGTCGACGCAGTGCTGAAGGGAAAAGGGCTTTCGCCCTCTGTGCTCCGGCAGATGGAGACGCCTGAGATCGCGCTCGACCCGGCTTGCAGGATTTGCATTAAGCAAGAGCCGAAAGAGCTATCGAAGACGCTCTTCTGGGGTTTGGGATGGGGTATTCAGCGCGAAGATAAGAGCGTCATGCTCTGGCATTGGGGCGATAACGGCGTCTTCAAAGCTTTTGTGATGGCCGACCCGGCAAGAAAGTCAGGCGTCGTGATGTTCGCAAATGGAGAGGATGCGCTGAACATCGCAAAGCCGATCATCGACACAGCAATGGACACAGATTCCCTGGCATTCGCGTGGCTGAAATGAAGCAGCCAGGCTGAGCCAATTGACTCTCCACGCTCGAGGTCAAAGGCAATTCGGACGGGGATCGAACTCGCGGCTAGCGGCACCAGCACAAGCAGGATGCGCCCCCCACCTGAAGGCCCACGTACCGGGCTATGCCTTGATAGCATTCACGCCGTTTGCTTTCCCTTTTTGCTGGTAATATGTGTCCTGTCACCGAATTCATTACCGAATTCGTTCCTTATGACAGTAGACCCGCTCGAACTCGACTACTGGCAGTTGGCCTCAAAACATAGATTTTTGCTGAAGAAGGGTAGGACATGATTTTGAAAGCGGTCTGCTACCGCGCTGGTGTGGGTGCCCGGATAGATCTCAAAATTGTTTGCGATTCCGTACTTATCGAAAACTTCGTGCAGTTTGCCGGCATCGACGCGCAGGCCGTCCTGGTCGCCTACGTCCATGGCAATGGCGCGATACTGCTTGAGATTCCCGATGTACTGATCCACGAAGGCGAGCGGGGCGTTCGCTGCCCATTTGGCCAGAATATCCGGTTGGGAAACGCCATCTTTCATCGGAAGGTCGAGGTAAAGCGGAGGATTCTTCGGATCGGGCGACCATGCCGCCGCGCTGGCTAGCTGTGCTCGCGCAAAGAACGGAAGCTTTGCAGAATCCTCCGGCGTCTTTACCGCTTCAAGAGTCTTTTCGAGTTCAGGATTGACTGGCCCCGCCGGTCGAGCGGCCATGCAGCACGGGCTCATGATATACAAGCTGCCAAAGACATCCGGATGCTTCATACCGATGCGGGAAGCGCCGTAGCCGCCCATCGAATGGCCCACTAATCCACGGCTTTCACGGTTTGGAATCGTGCGATAGTGCGCGTCGATATATGTAACGACATCGTGAGCAATGAACTTCTCAAAATCTCCTGTGGTCACTGAACTCGAATACATCGACCCGTTGTGCACGGTCTTCGAATCGGGCAGCACGACAATCATTTCTTTGGCGCCCTGAGCAAAGGCTCCCTCAATCGTCTGCGGCACGTGGATTTCGTGGGTCCATTGCTCGGCACCAATGGAAAAGCCGTGCAACGCATAGACCACCGGGTAGCGGCGATGCTTATCCTTGTTGTAGCCCGGCGGCAGGAAGACGATCACGTCGCGGTCGACGGCGTCTTCCTCCAGGTTGCCTTCCAAAGCCGTCCCGTGGATCTTGATGTGCTCCACGATTGCGGGCTTTGCGCCGGCGACAATCGGAGGCACACGAGTCTGCACCTGCGCGACAATGCTGCGGCCAGGTGTCATGGCCATCGCCAACAACAGTCCGCAAAACATATTCGTAGTTTTCATCGCTGTCCTCAACTGGAAACTGGTTGCTAAAACGCGGCCGATCACCCCATCCGGCCCGTCCTGCGGCTCACTTCCTCTCGATCGGCCATTCAAATCTGCCGCAAGTATGCATTCGTGACACGGCAAGTCACTGTCGCGGATACGACTCGATCTCGATACCGAATATAGCCTCGACCATTGTCTCCGGGTACTGATCCCAGCGTCTGCTATGGCAATCTTTCATGGCCCCAGCGAAATGACCGTCACCGACTTTGGCCCAACAGTTAATGTCAGCTTGCCGCCTTCAATTTTTGTGGAAATAGGCCCGGGGGCAACGGTGTTCGGGTGCGGCAAAGGTGTTTACGCTGTCGACGGCAGAAGCAGTCAGGGTCTCTGCCTTCGCCGACTTGACCGCCCCACCGGCAATCTCCGCATCGATATCAACCGGCTTTTCCGGATCAAGGTTCGTGATTTCGAGCCAAAGCTTGCCGGAGGAATCCCTGGCCGCGAGAGCATCCACCCGCGGCAGATCGACCGTGCCTTGCGTGTACCTGCCGGCGTCAAAGGCGACGGGAAGAGACGTTGCGTCCTCAAAAGGAACATACATCTTGTAGACGTAGTAGGTCGGCGTGAGAACCATTTTTTCTTTGTCGGTGATAATCATCGACTGCAGCACGTTGACCATCTGGGCGATGTTCGCCATGCGCACGCGATCGGCGTGGCGGGCGAAGATGTTCAAATTCAGAGATCGCTAGAATGGCGTCTCTCAGGCTGTTCTGCTGCACGAGGAAATGCGGATTCGTGCCCGGCAGCGGCGCATGCCAGGCCCCCCATTCGTCCACAGCGAGCGCTACCTTCTTCTGGGGGTCGTACTTGTCCATCACTATCTCCTGCTTGCGCAAAAATTCATCCATGAACAAGGTGGACTTCAGCGCCTTGGCGTAATCCTCAATCCCGAAGCCGGTCGAAGGCGTCGAGGGGGGCCATCCGTTAGGGACCGTATACCAGTGCAGCGAAAGGCCGTCGATATCTCCAGTCCAATCGTGCCCCTGCCACGCCTTCATGATGGTCTCGGTCCACGCGGTTTCGAGGACGCCCGGGCCAACAGCGATCTTAAGCATATGGTTTGCACCCTGCTGCCCAGGATTGTCATTCCTGACGAAGTGGCTGTAGATCTTCAGCTGGCTCAGGTAGTAGTCCGGGGTCATGTTGCCGCCACAGCCCCAACTCTCATTACCGATGCCGAGGAAGCCGACCTTGTAAGGGTCAGGGTGGCCATTGGCTGCGCGCTCTTTCGCCAGGGCAGTCGGTTGGGCCGCGGTCAGGTACTCCAACCATTCGGCAGCTTCCCGCGGAGTTCCCGATCCAACGTTGATCGAGACGTAGGCGTCGCTGCCGATCTGCCGCAGGAAGTCCATGAATTCGTGAGTACCGAAGCTGTTGGTGTCGACTACGTCACCCCATGCGGCGTTGATCGTTGCCGGCCGCTGCCCGGGGGGGCCGATACCATTGCGCCAATGGTACTCGTCAGCAAAGCAACCGCCCGGCCAGCGGACATTGGGCACCTTGAGCGCCTGAAGCGCGGTAACCACATCGTTTCGGATCCCGCGCGTATTCGGAATGGGAGAATCCGGTCCAACCCAGATGCCCTCATAGAGTCCGTGTCCGAGGTTCTCCGCAAACTGGCCGAAGATGTTGCGATCGATCTTCGCTCCGGCCATGGACGCGTCGATGGACAAGTGAACCTGATCCGTTGCCATCGCTGGCAAACAACAAATCAGCAGCAGAAGAGGTAGGCAAAGGGCGAGGCGAGCAACGCCGAACTTCACGCAAACTCCCTGGGACAACGCCGCGGAAGGGCCGCGGAGAATCCTCGTCAAATCCTGGTTGCGAACAGCCAAGGCACGAATCAATGGGAAAGCGTTCTCTGGGATTCGGACTATACAGAACCTCTCCCGCCGCGAGCAAGTCAAATGAGCGCTTGATTCCTATCGATTTCATCGATGAGTTTCTGTATGCTTCACCGCGATCCAATCCTCGAAGGCGTGCTCAAATTATTTCAAGTTCTCGGCTCATCCCCAGCAACTCCGCCAAGGCATTGGACTCGGAGCTGCTGTGACTCAAGTCTCGGCATACCAGGTTCAGCCGCACATCGCGGGTCTTGCCGGCAGTGAGTGGAAGTGCCACGAAATCGCCGGAGTCGAGTTCGCGCCGAATGCGATACTTCGGCAGCCAGCCGAAACAAAACCCGCTGCGAACCGCCGCGATCGCCGATTCGATCGACCCTACCGGAAGCACCCGCTGGGTCGGCAAGTCGCGGCTGCTGCTTCAGGCTCCCGGAAGCCGCGCTCTCGATGGTCACCAGGGTGTGCTGCAGCAAGTCCGAACGCGAGGGCCTGCGCCGGATCGACAGCAGACGATGATCGCGGCGCGCCACCGCAATCATTTCGATCACGAGAATTGGCTTGAGGAAGAGTTCGCGCGACATCAAGCCGGTCACGCAGAGTTGCGCGTTGTGCAGCGAGAACTCCGAGTCCGCGGATAGAAACGTACCCTGCCGAAGCTTTGGCTTAACCTGCGGAAAACTCGACGAGAAACTCGCCAGCGCAGCAAACAGGCGGCTGTCGGGAAAGATGCTGTCCACCGAGAGCCTTACCTCCGAGGCGCCGCCCGATGCCATCAGGCGGGCGCGCTGCTCCAACTGATGAAAGCCTGCCAAATGGGGTTCGGCATCGGCCAGCAGCACCCTTCCTAACTCCGTCAGGTGCGCCTTCCTGCCCTGGATCTCGAATAACCGGACACCCAGCTGCTCCTGCAGGCGCCCGATAGCATAGCTGATGGTGGATTGAGACCGGTTGAGCTTTTCTGCCGCCGGCGCAAATCCCCCCAACTGCACCACGGTCTGAAGGATCTCCCAGGCATCGAGGGTCGTGTCCATGGCCCAGAATACATCGAATAAATCGATATTCCAACGTGAAAAAATGCGACTATCCTTCGAGAATCTCGTTCCAGTACGATGCCGCTGTCCCGGAGATTTCGCCGCACAGGAAAACGATTACCCGGGCGTTAGTCGAGCGGATGGGAAACGCATTCAGGCTAACTTCCCAAGGACCGCGTGCTTGGCGGGAACTGGATTCACGGTGGAGTGTATTCGATGAAGAGAATTGGAATCGCACTGCTATTGGTTTCGAGCTTTTGCTGGGCAGAGGCGCCGGACGGATTTGAGCCCGCCTCCACCAACGTGTGGGGAGCAAGTATCCGCGTGTCGACGCCAGCGGCAGAGCTGAATTCCGAGTGAAGGCTCCCAACGCAGGGAAGGTCCAGGTGAATTTCTGGGGAGCGGCAAAGCTGGACATGGTGAAGCAGCCCGATGGAATCTGGACCGTGACATCCTTGCCGCTGGTGCCCGGCTTCCACTACTACACTCTGTCGGTCGACGGCGCGGAATTCAGTGATCCCGCAAGCCATACGTTCTTCGGCGGCGGCAAAGACGCGAGCGGAATCGAGATCCCTGAGCCCGGCTCAACGTACTATCTGGCCCAAGACGTTCCCCATGGCGCCGTGCGTGAGATCTGGTATTCGTCAAAGGTCACCGGGACCTGGAGGCATGCCCTCGTCTATGCGCCGCCGGGCTACGACACGCGAGACGAAGATGCGCTACCCCGTACTGTATCTCCAGCACGGCGGGGGCGAAGATGAGACTGGCTGGATCCGGCAGGGGCACGCCAACTTCATCCTCGACAACCTGATCGCAAGCGGAAGCACGAAGCCGATGATCATCGTGATGGCCTACGGCTATGCAAGACGCGCCGGCCATCCGGATCCCGACCTGACCGGGAAGCCCTTCGGCTCGCCCGAGATGATGAAAGCGATGCAGGAGATGGCCTCGACCTTTGAAGACGATATGACCCAGGAGCTGATTCCGTTTGTTGATTCGCATTTCCGCACAGTAGCGGATCGCGATCATCGCGCTATGGCAGGGCTCTCGATGGGCGGGATGCAAACGTTCCAAGTGACCTTCGATCACCTGGAGTTGTTCTCCTACATTGGAGGGTTCAGCGGTGCTGCCGGCCCAATGGTGCTGGGCAAAGAGAAGCTTGACCCGAAGACAGCCTTTCATGGTGCGCTCGCCGATCCGGACGCATTCTCCAGGCGCGTCCATCTACTGTGGATTGGGGTGGGCACTGACGGAGCCGGCCATGATGAAGACCGGTCTTGAAGGGCTGCACACATCCCTGGATGAGGCAAAGATCAAACATGTCTTTTACGAATCGCCTGGCACTTCCCACGAATGGCAGACGTGGCGCCGGGACCTTAAGGATTTTGCGCCCAGACTCTTTCAGTGATTGGCCTTGCCGGGTCAGACGCGATTGGCGTCTGACTCCATTCAGACCTGAAGCTGTCTTGCATCATTCCTCACCACGGCGCGAGAATCTGGACGGAGAGGAATGTGAAGTGGGCTAAGGTTGTAACGTTCATCGGCGGGTTATGGCTGACCACGGTGCCCATAGTCATTTCCCTGGGCCAGGCGGTGCCCGCTCCCGAAAGCCGGAGGCAGCTTGCACTCGGGTTCGAGCAGGAGGGCAAGGTCGCCGAAGCCGCAGCCCAGTGGCGATCGCTCCTGAGCAGCCAACCGAATGACGCTGAAGCATATGCGCATCTTGGTCTCCTGGAGGCGTGGCAGGCGCATTACAAGGAGGCCATCATTCTCTACCACAAGGCTCTGGCCCTGAACCCAAAGATGCCGAGCCTGCGCCTCAATCTTGGCCTTGCCTACTTCAAAGCCGGGGATCTGCTGGCGGCAATAAAGACCTTTGAACCCTTGCTCACAAGCGAGCCCAAGTCTTCCCCGGAAGCGCTTCGCCTGGTGACCCTGATGGGGCTCGCGCACTACGGAATGGGTGAATACGCAGCCGCGGTTCCATACCTGAAGCGGGCCACGGCCGCCGATGCCGGGAACCTGCCATTCCGGCTGTCACTTGCCCAAAGCTGTCTACGCTCGAAGCAGTATCAGTGTGTGCTTGACGTTTACCGTGAGATCCTCACGTTGAATGCCGAGTCAGCGGAAGCGGATATGCTCGCGGGCGAAGCCTACGACGAGTTGAAGAACGATGCTAGAGCCGTCGCGGAGTTTCAGGCTGCGGTGAAGGCTGATCCCACAGTGCCGGATGTGCAATTCGGCTATGGTTACCTGCTATGGAGGATATTGAAATTCGATGAAGCGGAAAAAGCCTTCCGGTCTGAGCTCGGCAAACAACCCGGAACATCCCTTCGCGTTAGCCTATCTCGGCGATACGCGTGATACGACTCCGTCGTTCCGGCGAGGCATTTCCACTACCTTGAGCACGCTATGCGGGTCCAACCGTCGATTGCCATCGTACATCTCGACCTGGGCGTTATCTATGAAGGCCAGGGTCGCAAGGATGACGCTGTCAGAGAACTTAAGACGGCGGAAAGGCTCAGCCCCGACGATCCGTCGCTTCATTGGCGTCTTGGACGGTGTTATGCAATCCATGGGCCAAGAAGCGGAAGCAAAGGCCGAATTTGATAAGACGCGGAACTTGCAACACGCGAAGGAACAATCACTGAGAGAAGCAGATGGACCAGGTCGAAGCCAAGCCGGCCGGACAGAATGTCAATATCGAACCCAGGTGATCGGCGATCGGCTCGAACGTTCTCCCGAGCGAGCTTAGGCGGCAAAGGAGACTTTCAAGGGCTCTAAGCCCTCTGTTTCAGGGAGGGCTTCGCTCGAGAAATCGTTTTCTGTTGACAACGAACTCACTTTCTAAACATGCTTGTGGCGTTGTGGTTTTTGGGGTTTACAACATTGCTTAACCAATGAATAACGGGCTAATAGAAAAAGTCGGGGTATCTTGAATGAGTTTAGAAGTTTTAACGGTGATGCATTCGGAGGAGGCCCCCGCCGACTCTGCGAAGCAGCGAGAGGTATTGGTGCGCCGCGTCGCCTCCAGCGTCACATTTGAAAAATCGCCGCGGCTTCGAGCGTTCTTTCTCCACGTGTGCCGATGTGCTCGAGAGAACAAGTCTGAAGAAGCCACCGAACCGCAGATTGCGATTCACGTCTACGGCCGCCGGCCGGGCTACAACCCGAACGAAGACAATATTGTTCGCTCGCAGGCACGCGTTTTGCGGATGAAACTGGAGCACCATTTCGCCAACGAGGGCAAGGACGAGCAGGTCATCATCACTATCCCGAAAGGCCAATACCTGCCCGTGTTTGAGACTCGTTTCAAAGAAATGCAAGTGGAACCACCGCAGGCACAGCCAAGGGTCATACCACACGAGGATCGAAAGCCGTACCGGGTCAGACAGGTTTTGGCCGCAGCGGCTACGCTCTTTGTATTGCATTTGCATGGTTTGGCTACCTGTGGTTCGCGCCGAAGCGTACCCCGTCGCCACCCTACGTCGCTGCACGTTGCCTCAGTTTCCCAGCCACGGCAGAACGTCGTTCCGCAGCAGATAATGAGCCAACGGGTCGCGTTGGCCTCCAGCGCGGGAGAGACGCGTATCGCCGCTGGTCACACCGGGAGACAGCTATGTGGATCTAGCGGGGCGCCGCTGGGAATCGGATCGTTACTATGAAGGAGGGGTTTCCAGGGCCGGCCCCTTGCATTTCTTCCCGCCCGTGGCCGACAAGGATCTGTACAGTTCCGTCCGCGAGGCAGTTTCGGATGACAAAATGGTGCCGCAATCGCAGCGTGGCTTCCGTTACAACATTCCTCTCTCTCCTGGCGTGTACGAATTAAGGCTGTATTTCGCCGATCCTCTGCGGCAACCGGACGCGGATCAGAAGGAAGACGCACAAAATTATCGACACTTTGCAATCGACCTGAATGGACGTCCATTGCTGGTGGATTTCGATCCAGTTACGGACGGTGGTTCGGCGGCGGTTGACGTCCGGGTCATTTAAGGGTGTGCGTCCTGCCGCGGACGGCCAGGCTCCACCTTGATTTTCGGTCGGATTGGGGGCGGGCCTTCGTGAGTGCGCTGGAACTGACACCGGGAACCCCGGGAAAATTAGAGCCGATCCGCATTCGCGCGCACCAGGCGAATTTTATAGATGCCAGATGGCACACTCTGGAGCGGGGATAAGTATTACATCGACGGGCGTACCTACACGTATGGAAATCCCGAAAGGGGGCCGAGGATCCCGGATCTCTACATCGGGGAGCGGCATGGTAATTTCAGCTACTCGATCCCGGTTGCGCCGGGGAGCTATACAGTCAAGCTCCACTTCCTCGAGGCGTTCTTCAGTCCTTTGATTCCGGCCGCACACTGCCAGGGTGTGGGATGCAGAGTCTTCGACGTTACCTGCAATGGCGTCATGCTGCTTCAGGATTTCGATGTTGTTCGGGAAGCGCCGGGGGCGTTCCGACCGGTGGTTCGCGAATTTCACGGCCTGCATCCTAACGGGCAGGGGAAGCTGCTGATCTCTTTCTCGCCGAAGGTAAATTACGCCGAGGTGAGAGCCATCGAAGTCCTCGACGAAGCGCAGTAGCGAATGTGTTTTCCGCTTCACCCCTGACGAGAAACGGTGGGGGGAAAGTGTCATGCCCACTCGAGCCAATCACAGGCTTGAACGGGGCTTACCCAAAGCCTTTGTTGGCGATGCGGTTCGTCTCCTGACTCGCCCCAGCGCGTCCGCCCTGGGGATGAGCCATTGTTCCGGCCTCTCCTCCTATCTGCTGCGCTCCGCCGCTCGCACAAACAATCCTTGACGGGTGGACACACCGTGATTGTCTCGAGAAACCGCCTATGGAATTGCGGAGAGATGAATTGTGGTTTGCCGTATTTCCTCTTCCGCCTAGCCTTCGCCTAACCTTCGCGTGATTCACGGTACATTTCGCCTCGGTCACACCGTGATACCCCTTCACAAGGCGTTTCCGCGGCGGCTTAGATTCCTCGCGATCCATGAACCACATCGTTAGACAGCACTGAAGCAAAGCCACTCCCGAGGTCGCGGGGAGGTCGTTACGTAGGTTGCTGTCTAAAAAAAAACGGCGCGCAAGAGCGGTTTTTCAGGAGGACATGTGAAATCAGCTAATGTTGAAAAACGCATCTACTTTATGTTTCGGATACCCACGTTATTCGATGCTCTGGGTTCTATTGTGGGGTCCGTAGCATTCGGTCAGGGAACGGCCACGATTGTAGGGACAGTGGCCGACCCAACGGGTGCCGTGGTCCCAAACGCCAAGCTCACGATTACCAATCTGGACAACGGCTTCGTCCGCACCACTACTTCGAATACCACAGGCAACTACAGCGCCCCGGAACTTCCACCCGGACGGTATCAATTCCGGGCAGAGGCCCCGGGCTTCAAATCGTACGAGCAAAACGACATCACGCTCGATGTGGGGGTCACAGTCCGGGTGGATGCCGCGCTCCAGGTCGGCGCCGTAGGACAAAGCGTCAGCGTGGAGGCCAGCGCGCTTCAGGTTCAGGCAGACACGAGTGATGTGAGCCAGATCATAACCGGCAGCCAGATCGAGAATCTGGCGACCAACGGACGAAACGTGCTCCAGTTGACGACCCTGGTACCGGGTGCGTCGTCCAATATGCCAGATTTCGATTCCCCGGGGGCGCAGTTCCAGAACAGGGACGTCTATTTCAACGGCATGCGGCAGGACGCAAACAACTGGCTCATCGACGGTGGCGAGGCGTATGACCGCGGCGGCGGAGGTATTCTGCTGGTTTCCCCGTCGCAGGACGCGCTGCAGGAATTTTCCATCGCGACCAGCAACTATGCCGCTGACCTCGGCAACTCATCCGGCGGCATGGTCAGCATGTCGGTCAAGAGCGGCACCAGAAGGTTCCACGGAAGCGCCTGGGAGTATGTCCGCAACGACGCACTGGACGCTTACTCCTACTTGTCGAAACAGGTGGCGGACCCGACCAAACCGGAGCTCCGCTACAACGCGTTCGGCTTCAACCTGGGCGGTCCGTTGACGTTCAAGTCCAACAACCCGAAGACCTTCTTCTTCTATAACCAGGAATGGCGGAGAGAGATCAATGGAGGCAGTATTTTCAACCAGGTGCCGACCTCCGCACAGTTAGGCGGCAACATGACCGGGCTGGGCACCATCTACGTGCCTAATACAACCGACCCGGTGGCGATCGCAAAATTCGCCGCCGCGGGGTTAACGCCGGGCCAAGCCTTTCCCAACAACACCATTCCGGCAAACCTTATCGATGCCAATGCCGCCGGCTATATTAAGGCGGGTTATTTCCTGCCTCCCAACGCTTCGGACGGGGTCCACTACTTTTCCTCGGCCAACACCGACACGTACTACCACGAGGAAGTTGCCCGAGTCGATCACCAGTTCAACGAGAAATACACCCTATTCAGCAGCCTGATCTATGATTCGCTCAGTCAGCAGGCACCGATCGTGGCCTGGACCGGCAACAGTTTCCCGACCGTCGGATCACTCGAAAGCGTTCCTTCCTGGGCAGGTGTTGTCCACTTCACCATGAACATCCGCCCCAATCTGCTGAACGAAGCTGCGTTCAACGAGAACGGCAACAACATCACCATTGCGAATACCGGCCTTTGGAAGACGCCTAGTGACTTTGTTACGACGCCGATCTTTCCCAACGCCAACACGATCGATAAGATCCCGGGAATCGAAGTCAGCAGCCCGTACAACGTAACCATGGACAATGGAAATTGGCCATGGACGAACACGTGGCGGAGCAACCAGGGGAAGGACGACCTCTCCTGGACCCGTGGCGCACATAACTTCAAGTTTGGCTTCGCATGGTTGCACGGGCATAAGAACCAGAGGATCTTCGAAGACACAGCCGGGACCTACAAATTCGATGGGACAGCTACCGCAGCCAGCACCGGCGGTCAAGGCACTCCTGGCGTCGGGCTTGCGGATTTCCTGCTGGGCGATTCCAGCAATTTCAGCCAGGGGGAGTTACAGGATTCTGTTTCTATCGCCTTCAATACAATCGATGTCTATGGCCTGGACAATTGGCGTATCAGCAAACGGTTAACGCTCAATCTGGGCCTGCGTTGGGAAGGCCTGCCCCACGCCTATGACACCAACGACCGGGCGTCGAATTTTTACCCCAACCTCTATAACCCGGCGGATGCGGCGGAGTTCACCTCGCCGACAAGCGGCGCATTGAACACCAGCGGCCCGGGATTCACCACGGTTTCTGGGGTTAAACTCTCAAACGTACCCTTCTACATGAATGGAGTTGGCCTCGCTGGACGGAACGGAGTTCCGAAAGGCCTGGTGCAGAACCACTATGCCACTTTCGCTCCGCGGCTCGGATTCGCATACGATACGTTGGGGAACGGGAAGACCATTCTGCGTGGCGGATTCGGGACATACTACGAACGCAACGGCGGCAACGAAGAGTACAACATGGGCCCGAACGTGCCGTTCAGCAACAGTGGCGCCACGATCTACCCCTACCTGGATACCGTGACGACAAGCTGGACCACCGGGACGAGCGCTGGCCAGTCACCTACCACCCCGCAAGGCTTCACTGGTGTACAGCAGAGATACCCGCTTACGACGGTGTATCAGTTCAGCTTGGGAATGCAGCAACAGCTGCAAAGCAATATGATGTTCAGCATTGGTTATGTGGGCAACACTTCTTTTCACCTGTCGCAAACAGCCGACATCAACACCGTGCCGGCGGACGATCCGAACCGCATTCACATTTGCGGCGGCAATTGCGGCGCCACCGGCGGCTACAATGCCAACTATGATCGGCCTTATCTGGGCTTTGCGGGCGTCAACCTGGTCCTGAACCAAGGCAACGCCCACTACGATGGATTGCAGGCCACCTTCCGGGTAACCGCGTGGCATAACCTCACCATGGGCGCCGCGTACACTTACTCGCATGCCTGGGATGTGATCGATGCCCAGCTCTTTAACAATCTCGATGATCCAATGAACGCGGGTTACCAGTACGGGACGTCCGGCTTCGACCGTCGGAATATGGCGGCCATCAACTTCGATTACAACGTACCGCTCTTCCAGAACTCACACGGGATTACCAAGGCCGTGGCGGGAGGATGGGCAGTCTCCGGCGTGGCACTCATGCAGTCCGGAAATCCGCTGAGCGTCAATGCTGCCAACGACAATCTCGGCTTCGGCGGCGACACCACTAACCATTCGGACCTGGTGGGGACGATCACTTATCCGCATACTTTCAAGCAATGGTTCAGTCCAAACGCGTTCGCCCAGCCGGCTCCGCTCACCTGGGGCAATTCCCCCAAGAACATCGTGAAAGGCCCAGGCCGCGACAGCTGGAATCTGGCTTTATACAAAGACTTCAAAATCAAAGAAAGTCTTGGGTTCCAGTTCCGGGCAGAGACCTTCAACACCTGGAACCATACGCAATTCACCGGGGTAAACAACTCGGTTCTTACAGGTAACTCCTCCAACCCGTATAACTCTACTGCTGGGCAGATCAACGCCATCGCTGATCCGCGCGTCTTCCAGCTCGGCGGAAGAATTTATTTTTAGGCGATTTTGCTGACAACCGCCACCCTGGCGCACGGAAGCTAACCGCCCCGTGCGTCAGGGAAAGGAGCTCCCGGGGAAACAGTCGTGCTCTCCCGCCGACGGTTTTGATCTGGTTTTCACTTTTGCTTAGCCCCGGCGCGAAGGACGCAGTACGCTGAAGGTTACAGCTCTAGCGGCCGCAGTGGCGGCAACTGTTACTGAAACAGCTACTGACATGTTTAGGCTCCCGCGGCGTTTGGATATCCAATGTGATTATCGTTGGGGTCCTTATTCTAAGCACCCCTCGATTACGCCCTCGTCATGTCGGGCGACATCGACATTCCGCTCGATGATTCTGAAATTCATTTAACGCGGGTAACGTCGTAATTCAACGCGGCACGAACCATGCCTGGGTGAATCGCGGCGATAAGCCATGTCGAATCGCATTCGTATTGCTGAATGCCAAAGAGTAAGGCGTAGTCTGGTAGAAGAGATCCGGTCCTTTTACTTATTTTGGGTTACGTTTCGTCTGCCGGCATTAGCCCAGGTGAGCTCAATGAGTGCTTCGGACCGATATCGCGTAGAGTGTGGTGATTGTGATGAAGACTTTGCTGGTTGTTCTCTCCGTCGTAATTGGGTTCGGCGGGCCGAGCGCCGAAACCAATGCCTGGCAACCGTCGCCAGGTTACATGCAGGTCCCGATATGGCCAACGGCGGCGCCGGACGCGCAGCGGGTTATGGGGCCGGAGACCGCCACGACTTCGAACACTAAGCAGCTGGTCGCGGGCAGGCCGTATGTTTATATCGACAACGTCTCTCGGCCTACGATGACCGTCTACGCGCCAAAGGAAAAGAATACGGGGGCAGCGGTGGTCGTGTTTCCAGGCGGTGGCTATGAGAGTCTGGCCATCGACCTGGAGGGCACGGAGGCGTGTGACTGGCTGACGGCGAAGGGGATTACCTGTGTGCTGTTGAAGTATCGCGTGCCTGCTCCAAGGTCATCTCCCAATTGGGGTGCGTATCCGCAGTCGCCTATAGCGCTGGAAGATGCTCAGAGGACGCTGGGGCTGGTACGATCTCGTGCGACCGAGTGGCGAATCGATCCGCACAAGGTTGGGGTGCTGGGATTTTCGGCGGGCGGACACCTGGCGGCGGCGATGAGTGTGCATTTTGAGAAGCGTTTGTATCCGGCCGTCGACGCGGCCGATAAAGAAAGCTGCCGCCCGGACTTTGCGGTAGCCATCTATCCCGGCCATCTGTCATTTGGAGATGAGAAGCTTCAGAGGCCCAGGCTGAACCCGGATATTCGCGATCACCTCACCCGGCAAGCGCCGCCGACGTTTCTGTTGCAGAACGAGGATGATGATTCGGATAACGTAGACGACTCGCTGGTCTACTACATTGCATTGAAGAACGTTGGGGTTCCGGTGGAGATGCATTTGTATGCACAGGGCGGGCACGCATTCGGGCTGCGCCCGACGAAGTTTCCGGCGTCGCGCTGGCCCGAGTTAGTCGAAACGTGGCTGGGAACGATCGGGATGATCTAATGCAGGAGAAAAACATCGCGATGAGGCCACCCGGAAGCAGCCACTTTTTATTTGCGCTCGTTGCCCTGACAGTGTGTGTTCCTTTCTATTCGATGGCGCAGGACGCGGGCAAGAGTGTGAACAGCAGTAACGGGACGCGCTATAGCCTGGGCAATCAGGTGATCGAGGCGAGCTGGTCGTTGGATCATCAGTCGCTGTCCGGTCTTGTCATCGCCGATAAACTGCACCACAGGACGCTGGCACTGCCGGAACCATTCGCACTGCTGATGAAAAATGGAGAGATAGACAGCCCTGGGAATCTCGATGTTGCGAGCCAGCCATCCTGCGAAGCGCTCACGGCCGTCGAAAGCGCCTCACGGTATTCCGATCATTTGCCGGGCGAGCAATGCTCTGTGGTCTTCACCGATAGAGCCGGCAAGCTGCTTGTAACCTGGACGATTGTCTTGCGCGATGGCTCGAACTATGTGCGCGAGTTGGTGACCACGACTGCGCAACGTGATGATGCGCCGCTGTTCCGGGTGCGCTTGATTGATGCGCAATTGCCTTCGTCGCAGGTCGTGGGCTCGGTCAAGGGTTCGCCCATAGTCGCCGGCGATATGTTCCTGGGCTTCGAGCATCCACTCTCTGACAGCAAGGTCACAGCGGGCCGCGCGGTCGCCACCATTGATCGCAACCTGCCGTTGAGGGCCGGCCAGTCCGTAACGTATTCGGCCGTGATCGGCGTTACACGCAGTGGCCAGCTGCGCCGCGATTTCCTCACTTATATCGAACGCGAGCGGGCGCATCCCTACCGAACCTTCTTGCATTACAACTCGTGGTATGACATCGGCTACTTCACGCCTTACACGCAGGAAGACGCACTGAGCCGCATCCATACTTTCGGCAGCGAACTGCATGAAAAGCGCGGGGTCACACTCGATTCGTTTCTGTTCGATGATGGCTGGGACAGTCACACATCGCTATGGAGCTTCAACAAGGGTTTCCCGGATGGTTTCACCCCGATACGTGAGGCTGCCAACAGATACAACTCCTCCCCGGGCGTATGGATGTCTCCCTGGGGTGGGTACGATGGGCCGAAGAAGGAGCGCATTGAGTTTGGCAAGAAGGCGGGGTTCGAGATCGTCGACAACGGCTTTGCGCTATCCGGGTCCAGGTATTATGCGCGTTTCCGTGAAGTCTGCCTGCAGATGATCCAGAAGTATGGCGTCAACCAGTTCAAATTCGACGGCACTGGTAATGCGGATAGTGTGTTTCCCGGCAGCCAGTTCGACAGTGACTTTTCTGCGGCCATCAGCCTCATCCATGATCTGCGGGAAGCCAAGCCGGACATTTTTATCAATCTCACGACGGGCACTTATCCTTCGCCCTTCTGGCTGCTTTACGCGGATTCCATCTGGCGCGGTGGAGAGGATGACAGTGTTGCCGGCGTAGGCCCATACCGGGAGCGCTGGATCACTTATCGCGATGCCGATACTTATGAAGAGGTAGTGAAAGCTGGTCCCCTCTATCCACTCAATTCACTCATGCTGCATGGCATGATCTATGCGCAGCATCACAAGGAGCTCTCGAAGGATCCCGGGAATGATTTTCGCAATGAAATTCGAGACTATTTCGGCACGGGAACGCAATTGCAGGAGATGTACATTACACCTTCGCTTTTAAGCGGGGCGAATTGGGATGACCTGGCGGAAGCAGCAAAGTGGTCGCGCACGAATGCCCGAGTGCTGAAAGATACGCACTGGGTCGGCGGCGATCCGGCGTGGCTCGAAGTATATGGATGGGCATCCTGGTCACCCGAGAAGGCAATCCTGGTTCTACGTAACCCCAGTGACAAGCAGCAAAGCATAAGCCTCGATATGCAGAAGGTGTTGGAGATTCCGGCAGGCGCTCCTCTCGGCTATAGTGCCCACAGCCCGTGGAAAGCAGATGCGGCTATGAAGTCCATCCCGCTGCAGGGTGTGCACCGATTCGACCTCGCGCCTTTTGAAGTGCTGACACTGGATCTGATGCCGCGCCCGTAGATGAATTCACCGATATCGGGGAAAGACAAGTTCATCGCCGTTAATCTTTTCGTCTCACCCACCGTCCCTCCCCCAAGATGCGGTCGATCTGCCGAAGATGGTTCAAGTCGTGTGCCGCTTCCAGGCGGATGAACTCCTCGACCGTTTGCCGTCCGCGTACCTCGTGAACCCCATAGCACTCCACCCACCGTGCGCGGGGGACCGACTCCAAAAGTCGCAGGTTGCTCTCGCGCAGCGACCGAAAGCAACCTGCCGAAAGGCTCGCATCTTGCTGCGCGTAGCCCAAGCGCTCCGCCCATACGGCCTGATCCCACCACGTTAAGGCCACGCCCGGATTCGCCAGCATGTTTCGCAATCGCCACCCCATCGCCAGCTCCGCGTCGGCCAAGTGCGCTACGATCTCGGCGATTGACCACTTTTCAGGTGCAGGACGCCGGATCAACTCCTCGGGCGCGACATCGCGCAGACGCCGATCGAGTTGCGATGGGGTGGCTTGTTGTACACCGATGGGCTCCTCATCGCCAAGATAGCTGAGGACTCGAGTTCGGTATGCTTCGAACGTCTCTGCCATTGGTCCTGCCGGTAGACTGCGGATGCGGCCGACCATCTCGTGGAGTAGACCGCGCCATCCTGGTTCGCAATCATACGGGTGTGATTCGCGAAGGTCCAGACGAAGGCGATAGCCCAGAATCCTGATCTCTGTAAACCGTCGTTTTGCCCGGCGAGCAATGCCCGCCAGGCAAAACGATGATGTATCGATTGGCTTATTGGCTGATGGCCACACCGCTGAAGGAGGCGACGCCAACTGGGCTTGAGGTCGCCACAGGCGTCAGGTCGCCATGGCCGTCAATGGCAAAGACGGCGACATACGCGTCGCTGCCCACGGGGTAAATGACGGCCAGCCATTTGCGGTCAGGAGATACCGTTATGTCGGTCGGTGCGCCCGGCAAGGGCACCGATTTGTAGAACACCCCACCCTGGCCGTCGCTGAAGAAGATGGAGATTGCATGACCTGGCGAGTTTCCCGTGTACCAAATGTTCCCCGGTCCTTTCGCCACCCAGCAGGGAGCATTGGCGGGAAAGGACGGCGCCGGTCCGGCGATGGGGGTAAGGTTCTGGTCCTGGTCCACGATGGCGAAGCTGTCAGGACTGTGCGCCGGAGTGAAACCCAAAACGTTTCCCCAGAACGCCGCGCCCAGCGGAACCATATCCGCGTCGCCGGGCAGCGGAATGGAGGTACTGGTTCCGTTCAACACACCATCCTGCTGTGTGAGCGGCAATTGGAGTAGAGATCCCGAACTCATGGTGACGGCTGCCCAGCTCGTTCCGACTGCGATTTGCGCTGCCGATGTATCCGTAAGGCTCACTACGGGGCCATCCACATGGCCCGAAGGCCACGCATGACTCTCGGCACAGTTGGCGCCAACAACGAAGAGGTGCTCCCGGGTCAATGCGACCGAATCCGGTTTGACACAGTCGGGCGCGAGATGGACCGTCTTAGCAATGACAATGGAATTGTCGTATCGCGCTAATTGGCTGACGGTGTTCGATCCGAAGTTTGCCACGGCTCCGAGATCGTCGTTGAACTGCAGAATTCCCGCGTTCGTGCTGGCGCCACCCTTGCCGCCCGTCCACAATGTACCGGCCAACGCCAGCGAGGGCGACCCTGCGGCATCCAGCTTGAATACGACAACAGCATTGCCGCTTGGGTTATTCGTGCTTGTGATCACCAATGTGCTACGTTGCTTCTGGCCGGAAGCGGCCAGGACGCTGGTGAGACACAGGGTTGTCAGCGTAAAGACGGAGCGCCACAGGCCAGATGTCTGGTGTCTTTGAAACTTCATTGCGATCTCCTCGGGGTTTGTGTTGAAAATGTACCGCTGCCGCGAGCTTGCAGGCTCATTTCGGACGCGAAACACGTTCACAGAGGGGTATTCGATCCGGGCCGCCGAAAAGTTACGGCAGGCTACTCTGGCCGATCGGACAGTTAAAAATTTATGAATTTACTTACCCTCGCGTAACTTTCGGGCGCTCTCCATCGAAGTGATTCAATGCGGGGTGGCGATGCGATCTGCGAGAGCGCCTGACGACGGGGAACGAATTGCGCGAACACGCTGGTACTGATATTGGTTGCAGGAAGGCATTCGAACTGATGCACGCGGACAGCATTCTCGAAACGCTGATGGCTCGCTATCAACAGGGCGATTTCGGCGCGGCCACGGATCTTATAGAGCGCATCAGCCCGCAGCTCCATCGATTTTTCCATCGCGCAGTCGCTGAGCCGTACGGATGCCGATGACCTGCTGCAGGAGACCTGGCTTCGCATTCACAAGGTGCGGCACACTTATCGCCCGGGCGAACCGGCGCTTCCATGGTTCTACGCGATTGCCCGGCACGTTCGCGTTGACCACTATCGGAAATCGGTGCGGACCGCGGCCGGTGAGCGGCAACTGGAGGCAATGTCAAAAGAAGTGGCGGCCGTCCCAAAAGAATCCGATCATGCCGACGGCCTGAACGCGCTATTGGCGCCGCTCTCTCAGAGCCAACGCGAGGTGATCGAGATGTTGAAGGTCGCGGGGATGTCGTTGGAAGAGGTGGCACGCGCCACGTCTTCCAGCGTGGGATCGGTGAAGCAGAAAGTGCACAGAGCTTACAAGAAGTTGAGGGAAACGATGAGTACCGCGGGGTTCAGGAAGGGCCAAAGCGGAGGTCTGTCATGAAGGATGAAGAGATTGACGATGCTCCTGACGAAGGCTGCGCGGGCTCCGTACGATTTGACGCCGGGGACGCTTGAACGCGTCGCTGACTCGATCCAACCGTCACTCCGCCCGGTGCGCCCGCTGCCGCCCACATGGGTGATGGCGGGCGGACTGGTGCTGGTTTGCGCGAGCGTCTCGCTGGCGGGCGCAGCGCGCGCAGGATTCTTCGGATTTGCAAAGATGGATCTCCTGGAGCGCTTGCTGGTCTTTCCCGCGCTGGCTTTTCTTGCCGGGGTGGCGGCCAGCGAATTCGTCCATGCAATGACTCCGGGCAGCCTGAGGCGCATCTCTCCGGGCGCGCTTTTGGGATTTTGCAGTGCGGCATTGCTTGCGGTCTTTGCGTTCCTGTTCCGCGATTATCAAACGGACCATTTCTTTTCCATTGGCATCGTGTGTCTGCTCACCGGCCTCCTCCACGCCATTCCTGCCGCGTTGCTCGGGTGGCTGGTGATCCGGCGCGGCTTCGCGGTCAACCCGGTATCTGCCGGGTTGGTGGCGGGAGTGCTCGGAGGCCTGGCCGGCGTTGGGGTTCTGGAGCTGCATTGCCCGAATTTCCAGGCTATGCACGTGCTTGTGTGGCACACTGCCGTCGTGCCTTTGAGCGGCGTGGCGGGCGCGTTGGTGGGATGGACGCTGCAATTCCGCGCGGGCTCGAGTGCGCGGGAGCGCGCCAACCCCAAGTGAGCTGGTTTAGGTGCGCCAGAGAGATCAAACTTCCCCAAGGCAATTACGGTCCTATTCGGCTCTGATGGGCGAGATTATTTTTGGGTTACGTTTCGTACGTCACGATTAGCGACCGAACTGCTCGCAACCGTGGATTGAATCGATTCACTGTGCGCACCAGCACGCGCCTGGACGAGTTTGAGAGCGCTGCGCACGACCGTTACTATTCATGATGTGAGTTCCGCTCATCCCTTTTCGCCTGCCTACCGAGACAGAGTTTCTGCTCAAGTCCTAGAGTGGGCCTCTGCCGACCACCGCATTGTGGGCCGGAAACGAAGTTCCGTTCTTCTTCCAGGGAATTGCGTGGATCGATCAGTCTACCTTTGATGTTGTGCGGCTGCGTACCGATCTTCTGTCGCCAATCCCGAGCGTCAACCTGCAGCATATGACCACCGAGCTCCGTTTCCGCTCAGTGCGCATTCACGGATTTAACGCTGTTCTTTGGCTGCCTTCCGAAGTGCTGATCAGAACAGCACGCAGCGACAGCATTTTTGAGGAGATTCACCAGTATTCCGGGTATAGGTTCTTCCACGCGGAGAGCAAGCTGCTTCCCTGACGGCTAGCTGCAGGCGGGGGTTGGGTTGTGCCTGGTGAGTCTGCGCTGCGCGCCAGCATTCTGGCTGACCCAACAAATACGCACTGTCGTTACAGTAGAAATTCACTAAGAAGTTTGTATTCATCCAACAGCCGAAGATTGCGATATGGTTCCGGTCATGGGTCTTTGCAGAAAATATTACCGGCGCGCCGCTTCCTGCATCTTCGCATCCTCTGTCGTTCTGTTTGGCCACGGAGCCGTCGCCCCAGCCGCGTCTGATCCCAATGCCTCGATTCGCATCAACCAGATCCAGGTGATCGGAACCCACAACAGCTATCATGCCGGCCTTCTACCAGGAATCGCCAGACTTTTACAGCAAAGTGACCCAGAGACATTCAAGACCCTCGAATACAAGCATGCGGATCTTGCCACGCAACTCGACCACGGGATTCGGCAGATCGAACTCGATATCTTTTCCGACAGAGCCGGAGGGCGATTTGCTCACCCCTTAGGTCCAGCACTGGTCGCCAAGGCCGGCTTGCCGGCCGATCCCAACCCTTATCCGGACGGGCGGATGCTACAGCCTGGCTTCAAGGTCATGCATGTGCAGGACATCGATTATGTCAGCAACTGCCAGCCCTTCGTGGCTGTCTCCAGATCGTCAAAAGCTGGTCGCGCGCACATCCGCGCCACGCTCCGATCTTCATCCTGGTGGAGACCAAGCAGGATTTGCCGGATGGAAAGATGCCGTGGACCCAGCCCGAGCCCTACACCGCGGCAACCTTCGATGCGCTCGATACGGCAATTCGATCGGTTTTCTCGAGTCAGGAGATCATTACTCCGGATCAGGTACGCGGCAAATACCCCACGCTCGAGCAGGCTGTCCTGGCCGGAAACTGGCCGACGCTCGAGCAGGCTAGCGGGAAGGTGATTTTCCTGCTGGATCAACCAAGCAACGGACCTATTTACCTGAAGGGCCATCCCAGTTTGCGCGGTCGCGTGCTCTTCACGAATGCGACGCCCGGTCGAGCTGATGCGGCGTTCGTGGAAGCGAATGATGCCGGCCAGGTCGAAATTGAAGCTCTGGTCCGCAAGGGATATTTGGTCCGTACACGTTCCGATGCAGAGACCCTCGAGGGGCGCACCAACGATACGCGCCGTCGCGACCAGGCGCTGGCCAGCGGCGCACAGATGGTCAGCACAGACTATCCTGCGTTCGAACCGGCCCGATGGACCGGCTACAGCGTTGCCTTGCCCGGCGGATTGCCGGTCCGCTGCAATCCGATCGTCGCCCCATCGACCTGCGTCAGTGCGGACCTGGAAACGCCCCAACCCACTGAGGCATCTGTAAGATCTCCGATGTTAGCCGAAAGATAAACCTAGATCGAACGATAGCCTCGTTCTTGACACCATGATTGTGCGCTTTATGTGCAACCATTGGCGCGCCTTTCCGTCTATCTCGATGGGGAGGTGGACGGGAACCCTCGTCTACATAAACCCATGCAACGTAGCAGGCCGGGTTCTGCGATATTCTCGACACCGCAGACGGCAATCTCTGGGGCAACGCTATCCTTCCCATCGTCTTCAAGGAAGATCCGCTTTACTTTCGTCTTGGCTCGGATACCTTCACCCATCGCTTTCTCTACTCCGCAGCCACCACCGTCCGGTGCAGGCGCGACAACGGTACATGGGGGCCCAACTACGCGAATGTGCTGGGCAACTTCATCTCCGGCGGCATTTCTAATGCTTACTATGCTGCAGCGGATCGGGGCTTTGGGCAGACAGTCGACGGGGCGCTCACGGTTACCGCAGAAGGCATAATCGGCGCGGAATTCGTCGAATTCTGGCCAGACATCTCCAGACATCTCTTCAAAAAGCACTACGCGGCGCAGTAAGGAGCGCGGCGGCGATTCCAAGCACGGTGGGAGATCCTACTATTTGTTTTACCAACGGCGAGGCGGGGCGGCGCCATCGACGTGGAGTATCTCTCCGCTCACATGGCCTGCCTGTGCCAGGTAAAGAACGGCATCGACCACATCTTTCACCGCCGCCTTTTTCGTAGCCGGCTCCGACGTCGAGTCATTGGAATCGTCGCGGTGCATTGTTGTATCCACCTCGCCGGGGGCTACGGCATTGAAGCGGAGCCCGTCTTTTGCGTACTCGATTGCGAGATTCCTGGTCGCTGCGTTCAGACCACCCTTGGTAATCATCGAGACCGAGCCATTTACGCCGGCGATTGGCCGATCGGCGAGCGCTGCGGTGATGGTCACCACACATCCCGATCTCTGTTTCAGCATCTCTTTAACAGTGCGCTGGGTGATGTAGAAGAATCCAAGCAGATTCGTGGAGACGAGGGCGTCGAAGTCCTCGGTAGTGAAGTCAATGAAAGACCTGGTCAGGAAGATGCCGGCGTTATTCACCAAAACATCGATGGTTCCGAAGTTGTTGACCGCTGCCTCGACGACATTCGCGGCAGTTTGCTGCGCGCCGATATCACCATCGATCAGAAGCAGGCTGCCTGAGATGGTCAGCTTTCGGCTGGCTTCACGAGACGTCGCGACAACGTTATAACCTTCTTTCAGAAACCCCTCGACTAAACCCGCGCCAATGCCGCCCGATGCTCCAGTTATGATTGCCGTTTTCTTGCCCGACATGAATAACCTTCACCCTAACGTTGGTCAGAATGCTGACGTTGCGGGACGTAGCGATCGAATCGGGCCGCAACGGGACAATTAAAGCAGAAGGGCAAAGGGGTGAACAATTAGACGAAGGTATCGGCAATCCTCTGATATCGATCCAGGCGGATTGGGAAGAAACTAGTCCCGGCAACACCGGACGAATCCGGGACGACCTTGACAAGACATATAGCCATCTATATATAGTCATCTTAGTATGAGAAAACCTGATTCCCTCCAAGGGGCCCTCGATCTGCTGGTGTTGAAGATTCTTTCACGCCGGCCGCGAACGCATGGATACGGGATCATGGCTGCGGTCAAGGACTGTTCCGACGATCTGCTGCGGGTGGAGGAAGGTTCTCTGTACCCTGCTCTCTATCGCATGGAAGAAGCTGGCTGGATTCGCGCGGAATGGATCAAGAAGGACAGTGGACGGCGGGCGCGCGTGTATGAGCTGACAGCGGCCGGGAAAAAGCAGTTGGGGATCGAAGAATCTCGTTGGCAGTCTGCTTCCGCTGCCATCAATCAGGTTCTCAGGACGGTGTGATATGTCGCTATGGTCACGTGTCGCAAATGCGGTTCGCAGTGAGCAACTGAGCCGTGAGATTGCGGAAGAGATGGAGTCTCACATCGCCGAAGCGGTTGAGCAAGGGCGCGATCCGGACGAAGCACGGCGTGCTCTTGGGCGCAGCGACCAACAGCGTCAGCAGAGAGAGACCAGCCATGAAATTCGGACTGTGAGATGGCTTGAGTTGTTGCGCGCCGACATGGTTTTCGGTTGGAGGCAGCTCAAACGAAACAAAGTGACCTCGATCGTCGCGATCGTTTCCCTTGCTCTCGCAATGGGCGCATGCATCGGAGCATTTCGTCTCATGGATGCGCTGCTCTGGCGTCCCCTGCCAGTGGCCCATGCCGAACGGCTCTATGCCATCTCGCGTGAGGTATTCGATCTTCAGGGTAAGCCCATTCGATCGGACAGATGGGCCTATCCTTCTTTCAGCCTCATGCGGGACGCCGTAAAGGGCCAGGCCGAGTTGATCGCAGTCTCCACTGCCGATCGAAAGGATCTGACGTACGGGTCTGACCAGGATATGGAGAAGGCGAATGTGCAGTACGTCTCGGGCTCGATGTTCCAGGCATTCGGACTGCAGCCCGCTCTCGGCAGATTGCTGACGGAAAACGATGACCGAACCCCGGGTTCTCATCCCTATGCCGTTCTCTCCTACGACTACTGGACACAACGCTTCGGGCAAGATCCGCAGGTCGTTGGTCGAACGTTGCGAATCGGCAAAGAGCTCTATGAGATCACAGGCGTTGTCGACGGGCCATTTACCGGTACAGAGCCGGGCACGATGACAGACATCTTTCTTCCGGTCATGATGCATCCTTCGGTGACCCACTCCGACGCTTCGTGGGCTCGGACGCTGGTGTTGGTGAAGCCAGGAACCGCCCTTGAACCGCTGCGCCAGAAATTGAGCGCAATCAGCCGCGCTTTCGAACAGGAACGGGCCAAGGGGTTTACCGGCGCGGATAAGATATTTTTTCAGAAGATCATCGACGCGACACTGCTGATCGAACCTGCGGGCGCCGGGATTTCGAGCCTTCAGGAGGAATACCGCAAAGCCCTCGGCATTCTCGGCGTCCTGGTCGCAATGGTTCTGCTCATTGCCTGCGCCAACGTCGCCAACCTGAAGATGGCACAGTCGGCGATGCGATCTCGTGAAATGGCATTGCGTGTCGCCATCGGTGCAGGACGAGGCCGCCTGGTGCAGATGCTCCTGGTAGAGAACGCTATGCTGGCCGTGCTGGCTGCGGGCCTTGGAGCGGTGTTCGCGTGGCGATCGGCTCCGCTTGTCGTGAACATGATCCAGTCATCCGACACTCCGGTGCGACTGCTTCTCTCCACGGACTGGAGGGTCCTCGGTTTTGGCGCCGGGTTGGTCTTCTGCGTCTTGCTGCTCTTTGGAGTACTTCCCGCGCTCCGCGCCTATGCGGTCAAGCCGGTCAGCGCGCTCAAGGGCGGAGACGACGATCCTCACTCCCGGCGCCGCCTGATGCACGGCATGATCGCGGCACAAGTTGCGTTTTGCTTTCTTGTGATCTTTATGTCGGGACTCTTCGTTAGGACCTTCGAGAGCTTGTCGAATAAGCCTTTGGGATTTTCTCCTGAAAAGCTCCTGCTGCTGGACGTGGTTGCGCAACAAGGCCAACCCCCTGTGGTGTGGGATCAAATCGCAGACAACCTGCGGGTCGTCCCGGGCGTAGAAAGCGTTGCGATTGCGGGCTGGCCGCTGTTGTCAGGCGGCGCATGGAATAACTTCGTTTCGGTAGCAGGAGAAACTCCGAGTCCCATTGTCACCTACTTACTGGCAATATCGCCGGGGTGGACAGAGACCATGAAAATACCCTTGCTCGACGGGAGGGATTTTCGTGCCGGCGATACCGCTCCCGGCCAGGCGATCGTCAACCAGTCTTTCGTCAAGACGTTTTTTGATGGAAAGAATCCGATTGGAAAGACATTTCAAGAGAGAGACAATCACTACCAGGTTGTGGGACTGGTTGCGCGATGCTCCCTATGGCAATCTCAGAGATGGCATTGTGCCAGTAGCCTACATTCCCTTTCATGAAGTGAATGCTCAAGGCGTAGCGCAGCCGGAAACTCAGGAGACGTTTCTTGTTCGCACTTCTGGCGCCAATCCACTCGCGCTCGCTTCTGTTCTGCGCAAGGCAGTTCCGCAAGCGCGCGCCGGCTTCCGCGTAAGCGATCTTCGCACCCAGAGCGATCTGGTGCGAGCGCAGACCGTCCGCGAACGGCTGCTGGCGATGCTGGCAGCTTTCTTCTCCTTCGTAGCGCTCATGCTAGCAGCAATTGGTCTGTACGGAGTGCTTAGTTATTCGGTACAGCAGCGGGAGCGCGAATTTGGGATTCGTATCGCAGTCGGTGCTCGCCTCGGGGATATTGCCTGGCAGGCTACGTCGCGGGTCTTTCTGATGGTGATGACGGGGGCTGTGATCGGCGCGGCCCTGGGGATTGCGTCGGCGCGCTATGTTGAGACGCTGCTGTATGGCGTGAAAGGAAGTGACCCTGTCATGCTGACCGGGCCGGCACTCGTCTTGTTGGCGATAGCTCTGCTGTCCGCGTTGCCAGTCATCGTACGTGCCTCGCGCATCGATCCGAAGATGATGTTGCGAGCAGAATGAATGCGCTCGGAACGTTTACTCTCCTGGTCGAGAGAACCGCAGACTTTTAGGCGTGGTTGTGCTCGCGGCTAATCTTGCCGCGGAACTTCATGGGCGTGACGCCTACGATGCGACGGAAGACCTTCGTAAAATGACTTTGATCGGCGAAGCCGGCTGCCGCTCCGGCGCAGGCCAAGGTGATCTTGGGATCGCGCAGGTATTGCTTCGCGCGTTCAATTCTGCACTTCAGGATGTATTGATATGGGGACAGGCCTGTGCTTACCTTGAATAGCTCGCAGAAGTAGTTCGGACTCATCCCGGCTATTTGGGCGAGTTCCCACAGGCGAAGATCCTGTGTCAGGTTCTGGTTAATAAACTCCAGAATCCGGTTCAGGCGCGTCGTAGGCATGCTGCCGCGATAATCAGGCTTGGCGCAGTTACGGACTGAATAACGGCGAACCAGATAGATGGCGAGCGCCAGGCCGAGAGATTCACCGTAGAGCGGACCGGCCGGTGAGCCGTCTTCCAGGTCGGCATGCAGAGCGAGCATCAACGATTGAATTTGGCGGTCACGAAGATTCCAGTGGGTGGTCAGTTCCACATCTTTCAGGTGCGCGGTGTTCTCAAACGAACGCGCGAGGAACCGCGGTTCCATCACCAGGATGATGCGAGTGGTCGGGCCAGACCAGGTGAGGCGATCGCGGGTTCCTGCCGGCAACACGTAGATCGTCCCAGGACTGTTGTCGGCGCTGCGGCTCTTGCCCTCCGTGGTCCACTGCGCCTTGATATTCCCATGGGTAAGCAGGTTCAGGAAGTGAGTCGGATGATCATGATCCGGAATCGAGACACCCGGCACATCACTGAATGACTCCAGTGCAATGCCGTCCCAGCCGGCCCGTTTACTGCTCAGAGAAGATATGGCAGGGATGGGACACACCGCGCACCCATTGCGCATCACCTCAACAGACTTGACAGGAAGAACCCCGGAGACATCCATCGCTTCACCTCGCGGAGGAGAGAACCCAGTAGCAAAATCATACCGCCGTTTGGCCGGTTCCCTGTTTTTTTGACCATTTTATCGGAAGAACTGACCAAAACCGGAACATTTGACCAATGGTCTCGCGCTATCGTTTGCTCGCTGAGGTTAATAAGCGAAAAGAGAAAGGATGCGCAATAAGAAAAGTGTAGCCAGAGTCATCGACTACATCCATGCGAACACTGGCGCAAACATCAGCCTGGTGTCCATGGCCCAGATTGCCGGGGTGTCGCCGAACCATTTTGTGTTACTGTTCACCAAAGCGACCGGCCTGACCCCCCACCAGTATGTTCTGCGGGCAAGGATCGACAGCGCAAAGCTCCACCTGAAGGATGAGGCGCTAAGCATCGCCGAGGTGAGCAGACTAACTGGCTTTCGTACCCAGGAGCATTTCACGAAGGTGTTTCGGAAGATCGTTGGCGTAACTCCACGCGAGTTCAGAAGCGCGATTTAATGCTAGCGCCGTTTCAAATCAGCTACTCCGGACCTTGGGACACACCGGGGGCTCTTGCGTCCGATCGCTCAAGCAAATCTGGCCTAGGGAGATCGGTTTTCGTCGCCAGGTGACTTTACTTCTCCTGATTGCGGCTCCATTTCCAAGTACGACCTACGCAGGGTAGAGGGCAATCGCCGTGAACCTTTCGGAGTACATAGTTGAACCGCTTCCCGCACAGCCTATGGTGTTCGTTGTCCACAACGACGCTTCTGTACGTGAATCCCTAGAATCGTTGATTCGCTGCGAAGGCTGGCAGTCCGAGGCCTTCGCATTCGCTCGAGACTTCCTTGCCCAACCCCGGCCCCGGGTTCCAAATTGCCTGGTGCTTGACGTGTCTCTGCGGGACCTCAACGGACTTGACCTGCAAAGAAAGGTCGCCGTCGAACGCCCCGACACGCCAGTTATATTTGTCACCGGCTTCGGCGATGTGCCGACATCGGTTCGAGCCATGAAGGCGGGAGCCATTGAATTCCTGATGAACCCGTTCAGCGATGAGGTTCTCTTAAGCGCCATCCGGGAAGGATTCAAACGTAGCTCCATTGCCCTTAACCGCGAGGCGTGGATGCGGTCGCTCCGCGATCGCTATGCGTCCCTCAGCTACCGGGAGCGGCAAGTGATGGCTTTGGTGGTGTCCGGACTTTTGAATAAAGAGGCCGGCGCGGAACTAGCCATCAGCGAGATCACGGTAAAGGCACACCGCGGGCAGGTGATGCGAAAGATGAAAGCTGAGTCTTTCGCGGACCTGGTAAGAATGGCCGCGCGGCTCCGTGCCGAGCTCGCCCTGGTCGCATCGGGTTCGCTTCAGGTCGCCGTCTCGCTCTCAACGTAATATCACCGAACGCCGGTGGTACCAAGGTATCGCCGATACCTTGGTCTAGTAGATTTGCCTTCATGCTTCTGGCGTAATGGCACAGGTGGAACGTGCTGTGTCAAGACAGCGGGCCAAATACCCGTTGTGCTTCTCACGCAAGAGCGCAACGTGCACGTTGAAAGGATACAGCCATGATTCTTGCCGATGAGGAAGTTGTGATCGAATTCGCTTCGCGCGACCACGAATCGCTGCAATGTGAAAACCTCGTTGCCGCGGCACGATCGGGGTCTTCCGCTGCCTTTGCCGAACTCAGAGAGATCTATGTGCGGCGAATCTATCAGAAGCTTCTGAACATCACCAAGAACCGGGAAGATGCCGAAGATGCTTTGCAGGATACCTTCCTTCGAGCCTACATGGCACTCCACACCTTCGAAGAAAGATCGAGCTTCTATACCTGGGTCACCAGGATTGCGATTAACTCTGCGTTGATGATCATGCGCAGACGGCGCAGGCGCCCTGAAGTGTCCTATGAAAGTCCAACAGAACGAGAAGCGATTGCTGGTGTCGAATTCAGAGATACTGGCCCGAGCCCCGAGCATATCTGTGTTCACCGCCAGGGTTATGCTTATATGCTTCGATCCATCTGGAGGCTTCAGCCGCGACTTCGTCAGGTCATCGAGATGCAGATGATGGATAACTATTCCATCAGAGAGATCGCACAAGCGCTCGAAATATCCGAAGCCGCTGTCAAATCCAGGCTTTCCCGGGCGCGTGCGCGGCTGGCCTCGGCTCATGGCGTCAGGAGTTCGACTCGGGCGTCGCAATGCAACCGGCTTGGAGAGATGCGCGCGAGCGGTATGCGCTAACACGCAGCCGTCGGCTGGCGCAGAATGAACGCTCTTGCGATTCAGACCGGGGTACCCGGAACCCACAGCTGGATCGCAACGCCGGGGTCGCCCATCTGTTTGCATCGCGATCTGGATGGCGATCGCTTACTATCATCGGTGAAGGGGTGTACCTATGCGTTCTGACATTGTTCCGGGGAATACTTTCCCCGACTATCAGCTGCCCGATCACACGGGCACTCTGCGGAAGCTCAGCGAATTACAAGGGGATGACCCGCTGATCCTCACGCTCGCCCGCGGCCATTACTGTCCGAAGGAACACCAGCAACATCTGGAACTGGCCTCGTTCTATCCAAAAATCGCCGTGGCCTACACGCAGATCGCTACCATCTCCACCGACAACCATCACACGCTCCAGGAGTTTCGCGCGTCGGTCGGCGCCCAGTGGGCGTTTCTGTCCGATCCTGAACGAACGGTACAGAAGGATCTCGACATCCAGGAGTACACCGATCCTGAGAACAATCCGATGATTCCGCACACGCTGGTCCTCAAGCCGGGCCTTATCATTCACCGCATCTACAACGGCTACTGGTTCTGGGGCCGCCCCTCAACCAGCGATCTCTGGCAGGACCTTCGCAGCGCCACACGCGAGATTCGGCCTGACTGGGACCTGAGCGCCCCGGGGCTCCGCGATGCATGGAACGCGGGCGACCGATCGCCATTTCACGGGTGGAACAAGCGGCCCGGAGGCTAAGGTATCTGTCTAAAGTGGAGGTGAATCATGAAAGCAATTGTTGTCCACGAATATGGCGGTCCTGAAGTGCTGAAGTTCGAGGAGTACCCTGACCCGGTTCCGGGTCCGGGCGAAGTGCTGGTGCGGGTCGCCGCCGCGAGCGTGAATCCGATCGACTACAAGCGGCGTGCCGGATTAACGAAGGATTTTTATCCCATGCATTTCCCGGGCCTCATAGGAGTCGATATGGCGGGGACCGTGGTCAAGATTGGGCCGGGAGTGGAAGGCTTTTCCGTCGGCGACCAGGTGTTCGCCATGGCGGACAATACTTACGCCGAACTTTGTGTGGTGAAAGCCGCGGTTCTGGCGAAGGTTCCCAAGGGGCTCGATTTGATCGAGGCGGCGGCGCTGCCGCTGGTGACGACGACCGGCAACCAGCTCCTTTCAGCTACGGGAATCAAAGCGGGCCAGACGGTTCTGGTCGTAGGCGCTGTAGGAAATGTCGGGCGTTCGGCGGTATTCACTGCGAAGGCAGCGCGGGGCGACTGTGATCGCGGGGGTTTTGAAGAGGCAGATGGACGAGGCGAAGACTGTCGGCGCGGATCAGGTGGTCGCAACCGACGACGACACCGCGATTGCGAATCTTCCGCCGCTCGATGCGGTGGCGGATGCGGTCGGCGGAAGAACCGCCGAGAAGCTGATCGCCAAGGTCAAGCCGGGAGGAGTGTTTGCTACGGTTGTCGGGGCGCCGCAGAACGCCGCGAAGTACCCATCGGTAAAGGTGGTGCGAGTATTCTCGAAATTCGACAGGAAAACGCTCGAGTTCATGGCCGAAGCGGTGCGAGATGGCAAGCTGGTAATCCCGATCGGCCAGAAACTGCCGCTCAGTGAAGCGGCCGAGGCTCAAGCAGTGGCAGAGAAGGGCGGTGTCGGGAAGATCTTGCTGGTGGCTTAAACTCGTTATTGGACCTGTGGCGTCTAAAGGAAAAATCGAAATGAAGAAGGATCACCGCGGAATCAATCCCGCTTCGAAACCAAGTGGCGACGGATGTGTGGAATGCCTGGCGTCACCGAAAGGTTGGTGGTTTCATCTCCGCCGCTGCGCGGAGTGTGGGCACATCGGATGCTGCGACAGTTCTCCGAGCCAGCATGCATCCAAGCATGCGGCGGCGACAGGGCATCCGATCATTGCCAGCTTCGAGCCGGGCGAGGATTGGTTCTTCGACTACGAAAAGCAGGGGATGATCAAGGGTGTGGAATTGCTTCCGCCGCACTCGCATCCAAAAAATCAGCCCGCTCCTGGACCCGCAGGAAGGGTGCCGGCCAACTGGGAATCGCTCCTGAACTAGCTGCCCGTCATAGGGTCGCCTCGGCTCCACATGGTGAGGCGCCTCGCAGATTCAAAAGCGATTCGATCACCTCAGCAACTTGCTGGCGAGCCAGTAATCGACACTGAACTTTCCCGGGCCAGAGCAGATCAGCCAGATAAAGAAGAGCACGTACAGGACTTCCGGAAGGTAGAGGAAATCGTCGAGCCAGTTAAGAGGCGAAAGTCCTTTGGGCATGGCGGAAAGCCTGGTGGTCAGGATGGCGACAAGCATATCGACCAATAAAGCCCCGCAGGCCAGGCTCGAAAGAAACCCCACGGTCAGCAAGGATCCGCCAACGAACTCGACACCCGAAACGAAATAAGTCATCAGGTGGGGAAACGGGACTTTGGCCTTAACGAGCGTTTCGTACATGGTTTTCGTGCTGCCGGCGACAAACAATTTGTTTGCCCCGGAGATGGCAAAGAACAGCCCGAGCGAAACGCGTACCAGCAGGATGGCATATTGTTGCAAATCACTGCCACCCAGCAGCGCAAACTGGACCAACCGTTTCCAATCCACCTGTTATCCCTCCATCGACGCGTAAATCAGAACTCAGCCGGTCTCTCGGGTTAATCTCTGCTCTCGACAATGATGCTGCAACCCGTTATTCGTCCATCCGTTCGACCCATTGAGCGCGCGATGCGGGAGCCACGAACGGATCCGCAAAGTACTGCGTTTCCCGCGCAACCTTGTCGCCCCTGAACTCCATGATGCTCACGGTGTAGGACGGCTTGCCGTCATATGTCAGGATGAATTCGGTGACCCAAAGATCACCGCCGCCAATGATTCGCCGGACAGCAAACCGCTTTTTGCTCGGCTGACTGGCGCGCTGGTTCTGTATGTTGCTTCGACCGCGGGTTCGCTCGCCTGACTGCGGGTATTCCAGCACCGCGTCCTCGTGATAGATGCGGTGCTCCGTTTCAAAATCGTTGGCATCGGACGCCGCCCAATGCTGATCCAGTGCCGCACGGATCTCTTGATCTCGCGCTCCAGAATACTGCTCCTTCTTTTGTTGATCGTTCATCTTGAGCCTTCCATTTGACAGGAAGCTACTTAGCGGAAATCGGATTGTACCGACTCGTCAAGTCGCACTGCTTCGATCACAAAAGCTGTTCAGATCATCCTACGAGTTGTTGTTTCGCGGATCGTCTTTCGCGCTGAGGTATTCCAGTCCAAGCGGCCCCATCGCGGTTACTTGCGTGACGTACTCGCCGGATTTCGCCCAGTGGAAATGGGGCGTGTTGCCAGGGAGAATGATCACGGCGCCGGGCGGATAGGCTTCCAACTTACTCGCGTCGAATTCATCACCCAGTCCGATATAAAAGACGCCGGAAATCACGGTATAGACTCGATCCTCCGGGTGCTTGTGAGGCATCAGCTTCTCGCCGTGGGGCGCTTTGACCCTGATTGTGTAAGGGCCGGGCTCCGAGGGCTGACCCACGACGACGGCCAGCCGGACGGAAGGTGGGAACGCCGGGAACGGTTTCCAATCGACATCTTCGGGCAAGATGGTTTTGAAAACCTCCTGCCCGAGTTGGTGAGGCCGGACTTCGCTTTGCTGAGCACGCTTTACGGCGCTGGCTTTCTGAGACATACAAACCTCCTTCGTACAGAAAATCTAAAACATCACTACAGATTTTCGAAACATGTCCGCCAAGATTGGCCTCGAACGCCTCCCATCCTCAACGTCGCGGAGTTGAGAATCGCGTCAGGCGCCGGCCTAGCGCGCGATTTGGCCCAGGTAGTATCCGAGCCGATTTTCGACATCGCCCGGCTTGTGGAAGCCGCGCGCCATCAGCGCTTTGATCCCATCCTGGGCGGCGGGTCGCCCGAGCGAAGCGATGCACGCATCCCACCCGGCGCCGAGCTCGACGTCCGGCGGCAGGCTGGTGTTGACGAGGCGCTTGGTGTTGGCGATCGCCCATTTGTCGAATTTGGCGATCCGGGTCGCGAGCGCCTCGACGAACGCGTCTAGCTCGGCGTCGGGCAGGGCGCGATTCACGTAGCCGTAGGCCTCGGCCTGGTCTGCCCTGATGTCTTCCGAGCTCAAGAGCACCTCGAGGGCGCGGTTTCGGCCGATGAGTTGGGGCAGCCGGGCCATGGGGCCGCCGCCGGCGACCATCCCCACGCCCACCTCCCATTGCGAGAGGATGGCCTTCTCGCGGCTGGCGAAACTCATGTCGCAGGCCAGCGTGATCTCGCTGCCGTTGCCCGTCGCGCGGCCGCGGATGAGGGCGATGGAGGCGACTGGCACGCGGGTCAGACGCACGAGAAAGTCCGGCCAAGGCGGCAAGCCCGTGGGACCGGCCGGCATTGAGGTCAGGTCCTCGAGCTTGGCCAGTGAAATCGGAGTGATTCAGGAAGTAGTCGTCGACCGCGCTGTCGAAGACCACGACCCTGACATGCTCGTCGGCCTCGAGAGCGTCGATGACTTCCTGGAACTGCCGGACCATTTCCGGGCCCATGACGTTGATCGGCGGGTTGTCGATCGTGACACGCCAATAGGCGGGCGACCGCCGGGTCAGGCGAATCTGTGCGGGTTTCGTAGGTGCGTTCATAGTTGCCGTGGGAACTTCGTCCGACTTAAGGCACACATAGCCGGAGACATAAGCTGTCACCATTGAGCCAAAACAAAATGGGCCGCGCAATTGGACGATGGTATTGCCGATACTTTCGTGTCGACTGCACCGCCTTCATGCCTGAGGCTACGGCTTTTCTCCATCCGCGGAAGAGCGGGGGCAGACAAACCGCGCCCCTTTGTTGGTGTCGCTCCCGCGGATGTTAATCTGTCGCTAAGATCAATTTTGCATGGGATTCCTGAGCCATCTGCTATACCCGTGGGGCTTGCTGCTCCAGGGATTTGCGATTGTCCATTTCATCCGGCGCCGGCCGGATATGTATTGGTTTTTCATCATCCTCTTTCTCGGCCCCCTGGGCGCACTCGTATACATCTTCGTCGAGGTAATTCCCGACCTTGGATTGCTCCGCCAGTCCTTTAAGGTTTTTCCGCGCCGTAAGCGCATTAGCGAACTGGAGACTATGGTTCGAGACAATCCGTCTTCAGGGAATTATGAAGAACTCGGCGACCTTTATATGGACGATGGCAAGCTCCAGTTGGCCTGGGCCGCGTTCGATAAAGCCATCGCCGCCCGGGCAGATACGCTCGACCCCTTTTACCGGCGCGGCGTTTGTGCCCTGCTTTTAGGCGATGCCGCCGCCGCGATACCCGATCTGGAGCGGGCCGTGGGCAAAGAGGCAGACTACGATTTTCATCGCGCGGCAGGACTGCTCGCCCATGCGTACGCACAGACCGGACAAAAAGAAAGAGCCGAGGCTCTCTTCCGGCAAGCGACCGTCACCTCGACGCTGTCAGAGACGTACTTGAATTTCGCGGGCCTGCTGGCGTCCGAGGGGCGCAACGCTGAAGCCCGCGAATGGGCACAAAAGGTGCTCGATAAAAAGCCGACGATGCCTGCCTATCTCCGCCGCAGAGAGCGTCCGTGGTTTCGGAATGCACACGCGTTGCTTAAACGCCTGCCCGCCTGACCAGTTAGTCGTGCGTCGACGGGAGACTCAACAGACTGCTCGAACAGCTCTCGGGTTCTGCGCCTCCACCAAAGTAACCCTGGTCTTCGCCGCTAAACTTTTCTTTTGAATTCGCCCGCCTCAACACGATGTAATCCGATACCAGCGCGTTCGCACCGATAAATTCCGGGTCGGCGTTGGAAACGCTGACCGTCAGCGCTCTGCCATCGCTGGAAAGGCATCCGGTTCCGGTCGTCGTCAAGATGACGGTGTCAGCGGTCTTGGTGAAGCCCGACCACGGTGTGCATTTGCCGTCCGACGGCACAGCAAAGCCTATCCCGATGTAAGTCGTGCCACCGTGGCCGAAGCCGCCGTTCACCTCGATACAGTAGTGATCCGAGGCGAAGCTGGAGACGGGGCGATCAGCCCAAGCAGCAGAGCCAGATGGGGTGTCTTGAAGCGAAACATAAGTTGATTCCTCCTTGGTCTGTGGGGTAGAGAGCATCTTATATTCCGGTAAGAAGAAAAGGCGGAATTATTTCGGCGTTACTTTGGAACGTAACTGGGACGCGCAGCTCGAGCCGTATCGCGGATCCCCCAGCGCCCGGGTGTGGTTACTTATTTTCCCCGGGGTGCGGTTACTTGTTGCCAAGGTGCGATACATAGGCGTGGGATGAGGTTTAGGCCGTTGGAATTTTCAGGCTCCCGGTTCGCCGGCGATCAGCAGGACAATCTTTCCGACGCCGCCCTTCTCGCCCAGGGCCTGCGCCTCGGCCGCGCTACGCAGGGGCAAACGGCGACCGATCGGCAACACGAATTTGCCATCTCGCAGATCATCCGCAAACTCACGGACCTTTGATGGATCGGGCCGCGCGAATACACGGGTGATGGCGACTGTTGGGTTCAGCGCCGCCATGCCTTCCGGCACCACGGACGCATATCCAAACATGCCCCCGGGCTTCACCCTGGTAAACAACTTCTGCGCAACCTCGCCGCCAACGGTATCGGCAATCGCATCCACAAAGTCGAGCGATGCAACTGCGTCGTCGTCATCGACCGCAAGCACGCCGGCGGCGCCGAGAGATTCGGCGTCCTTGAGCACCTTCTTGCGAACGCCTGCGATCACCCGCGCACCCATCTTCTTCGCGGCGTGCACAGCAGCTCGCCCCACGCTGCCCAACGCCCCCGTAACAACCACTGTCTGCCCGTTCTGCACTCTCGTCGCAAGCCGCACCAGCTGCTCTCCGGTCAATGCAATCAGCGGAATCGCCGCCGCGTCTACCAGATCTACACCATCGGGCAAGTGAGTTAGATCCGAATCGGGAACTGCTACCAGCTCGGCATACGTCTTATTCGACAATGCGAGGACACGGTCGCCCGGCTTGAAGTGCTTTACGTTGGCACCCACAGCGCGGACGATACCACTTACGTCGCGTCCAAGAATCGCCGGGAATGACAGTGGGAAATCCTTCTGTCGCGCCCCGGAACGAACCTTCCAGTCGATCGGATTCACGCTCGCCGCGGCGGCTGCGATCAATACGGTATCTCCACTGATTTGCGGGTCAGGAACGCCGTCTTCGAGCTTCAGCTTCTCAGGACCGCCGTATTCATGCAGAACTACTGCCTTCATCGCATATCTCCCATGCTGCCGCTTAGCTCGCGACCTTTGGCTTGGATGCACAGTCAGGCTCTCATGCTTCTTTAATGAGAGATATGACAAAACTTTCATTGGGATCGGAGGCGGATCGAGAACAGCAGGTCCCTGCGGTCGGGATGACAATTCATTTACAGGGAGAGAGAGTTGCTTCCCTTGGAAGCGGGACGGTCAAACCCTCAGCGCTTTCCATCCAGATTGGCCCATTCTCCCACCTGGATGAAGCTCGCCCAATAGAATGGATGTTCGTGCCCCTTACGGTTAAGTATGGCCAACTGGGCACGGCGCAGGGCATCGCCGCGGCCGAGCCCTTCTCTTAGTCCCCGGTAGTACGAGCTCATCAGGTCTCTCGTAACCGAGTCACTGATTGGCCATAGGCTCATCACCACGGTTTCCGCGCCGGCAATGATAAAGGCACGCCGAAGCCCGTAGACTCCCTCGCCGTTCTTAACCTCGCCGATCCCTGTATCGCAGGCGGAAAGGGTCACTAACTTCGTTCCCCAAAGGTTCAGGCTGGAGGCCTCGAGCGCGGTGAGAATTCCGTCCTCGTTGTCATCCTTGTCCAGGTTTGCGCCGGCCAATGCTAAACCCGAGCGCAACAAAGGGTTTTCCGTCTTCAGGGTGGCGTGGATCCCACGAGCGTCTCGCTTCGTGGAATTGACCGGCTGCTTGTCTGGCGCCACATCCTCGGGGTTCTCGAGGAAAAATCCATGGGTCGCTATGTGCAGGATTGTGGGGGATTCAACTCGCTCAAGTTCACGCTTGCTGGCCTGGGAGCCGGTCAGAACCTTTGCCTCGGGAAACAACGATTTGAGTTCACGAGCTTCCTCGGCGGTGCCCGCGAGAGGCGCGAAATAGACATTGGCCAAATCTTGCCAGGTGGCGAAGCTGCGTTGTGCGGTCTCGATGGGTCTCAGCTTCGCAGGGGTCAACACGGCAACCTGGGCCGGCTGTGGCACTCCGAACGATGGATTGGCGACGACGACGGGTTCGCTCCTGGCAGTACGCGGTATCTGCATCCGTAATAGATCGCGGCCGGTTGTGACATAACTGATCGCGTAGTTCTGGATCAGGTAGTGGCCTTGTTCGTCCACCAGGGCTTCAAAGGGCAAGAGATTTTGTTCGCCGTCAGGCGAGATGATAAGGTGCCTGGCTTCGATTCCCATCGATCGCACCGGCTGCATCAGTTTTTCATCAAGTTCCCGCGCGAGCTGCCGCACATCTCCCCGCCGGGGATCACGCAGCGCCTGACGATAGGTATCGATTGCTTCATCGATCGCCTTCGCATCTCCCAGGTCTTTCCATCGGACGTCGCCTTGCCCGGGAATCACGTACACAACGTAGCGGGGGGCGGTACGCTCTTCGGGCCTGCTTTGCCGGAAGTTGTACGGTTCATAGATGGCGAATTCGATCAAGACACTGCCCGTGGGAATTGCCTTCCGAACCGCGGAGAGCGTGACCGCGTCAGTCCGTTGATAATAGCCTGCACTGCGCCGGCTGATCTCAACTTCAAGTCCCTCTTTTTTACTCTGCAGCGTCTCGAGCTGCTCCTGATATTCCTTGGCCGGTCTGTCTCCCGGTCCATTCAGCGCGGCCTTCGCCAGATTGGCAGTCGTGTCACTGAGTTCATTGAGCAATTTCCGGTCTTCCGGTTGCAGCGATCGGCGAAGCCCCGTCATGCTGTCCGCCACCGCGTCCACGGCACGGCCCTTGCGCTGCAAGATCGTGAGCGCGGCGAGGTCGGCTGCCGCCGGATCGTGCGGCGCTTCGGCAACATTGAACGTAATGGCAAAGGAAGTATGCCAGGCGAGCTTATCGGCATACGCTACCCTCTCGTACTCCGAGCCGATGGCGAGATTGAGGGAAAGGTTCGTCTCTGCTCCCTCATTCATGCGAACCAGGTAGTCCATGGCATGGGAAGGATCGCCCTGCGCAGCATATGCCTTGGCCAGGACGCTGAGCGTTATCAACGTCCACTCGTGATACGGACCAGCGGCTTTTTCCAGGATGGCAAGCGCACGCTGATAGGTTTCAATCGCCTTGGGATAATTGCCCTGCGTATTGTAGACATTCGCGATGTTGACCAACAGAGACGCCGTGGCGATATGCTCGACGCCGAAAGCATTTTCACGAATCTTTTCCGCGCGCCAAAGGTACTCGAGGGCAAGCGCATACTGCTCGCGTCTTCGCGCAATAATGCCGAGGTTTTGCAGAGGATGGGCAACTGTGGGGTGGTTGGGACCGAGCCTCTGTTCCGCCAGATTCAAGGTTTCTTGCAATACCGGTACGGCGTGGTCAAAGTCGTGCGTTTCATAATAAAGGTCGCCCAGGCTATCCATCGCCTTGATAATCGCCGGGTCGTCCGGTTTCAACCACGCCCGGTCGATTACCAGGGCGCGTTGCAGCTCCGTCAGGGCACGCGGGTATTCTCCGCGGTGCTGGTGCAAGGAAGAGATAGCCACCAGGCAATTGGCCCATCCTGGACCGTCGCTGCCCTGGGTTTCCTGAGTGATTTTGAGGGCTCTCTGTAGCGCGTCCTCCGCCTTTGGATAATTGTTGGAATTCACGTACACATTACCCAATCCCAGGAGAGCGCGGACCAACTGTTGCTTGCTTCCGCCCGGCGCATGCTCCCCGAGCTGGACGGCTCGTTGAAACTCAGCCGCAGCCTTTTCAAGATTTCCCTGGGTAAATTCCATCGCACCGAGTGCGGCGTGCAAGTCTCCAACGTATGCATCGTCCGATCCGAGGGCCTCTTTCCCCAGAACCAAGGCCTTTTGAGCCAGGTCGAGTGCCGCGCCATAATGCCCGGCGTCTCTTTCGGCATGGGATTGCAGGCTGAGCGTCCGGGCTCTGGAAAGGATTCGATCCTGCTGCGTGGCGGGACGGATCTCCAGCAGATCGATGGCGTAACCGGCTGCCGGGTCTCCTGGGTACTTGGATTCGACCAGTACCTGGTACGCGCCAGCCGATTCTGCGACAAACCCAATTTGTTCTTTGCGCTCGGGCTGGTCTTCGAGATCGAAGCCGGCCAGCGGATTCGAAGCTGAATCCAATATCTGCACAGACAGATCGATACCCTTCGATTGGACAATTAGATTGGCGAACTGTCCAGCGCCCAGGGATACCTGGTAGACGTGGCGCTCCCCGCCTCTCAACTCGCGGTCAACAGCCTTACCCGGCAAAAGGGATACGGCTGGAGGTGGCTGGGAGATCGCCCTATCTTGTGCGACCGAGGGGCGGAGGACGATTGCGGCAAACAGCAGGGCAGCCGCGATTTTGAACGCGGCGGAGAACGCAACGGGGAAGACAACCAAGGCGGTCCGGCGAGAGTGAACACCCTGCATCGCGATCTGCACCAGCATTGCTTCCTCTCCAAATGCTTCCGAACGCCTAACTACTCCCAATTCTGAAGACGTAATTGCTCACAAACTCGCGATCCCTGCTTGATGGGCTTCCTGTGAGCTCCAATTGATAGGTCTCCGGCTTTAAGAGCGCGGCCGGCATACTTACTAATACTGCACTGCGTTGGCCTTTCGTTTCAGCTTTTAGTTTGCCGCTGTGCCATAGGATCTGATCCTTGCCGAGGCTTTTGAGCGCAACCTGGTATTGCGGGCAATCGTTGGATTCAAGATCAAGATGAAGATCTACCTGGGTTGTCCCCGGCGGCAGCGAAAGCTCAGGCATTTGGGCCGCTCCCCTCAGTTGCGGCGATAGCGCGAAAGCTACGATGCCAAGGGGAGAAAACGATGACATGGTTGCAGAGTTCCCAGCCAGGGGTTTCTGCACCTGCGCCACGTCCGTCGTCACCTCGGCATCCGGGGCGTGTACTTGATCAAGCGTGGCCTGCGGATCGCGCTTACGCTGCTGCAGATCCTCGCGATCCGCCTTCGCCTGACTCATCCGGTTGCCGATATGCAAACTATTGATGAACAGCAAAATGATGGCCAGCAACATCGCCAATGCACCGGCGGGGAGCCAACGTGGAAACGCAAATAGGCGCCACGAACCCGGCACAAACAGGCTTCGCGACTCCTGCATGGGAGTGAACCCTACGATCGGGGCGGCCCTGGTAAGGCGCTCACCTTCGAACAGGTAAAGAGCCTCTGCAAAGCTGACTTTCTCGCGCCGCTTCTCTGAGGAAAGGTATCGCGCTCGAACCTTCTGCAAAGTATCGCCGATAAGCTTTCCTTGCACGTATGCATCCACCAGGTCGTTCTCGAGAGCATTGAGACGAGCTGCAAAATCTCCGTCGACAATGCTCAGCTCATCCAAACGCTCGGTTTGGTTTTGCCGCAATGCGCCCAGTAAGTACCCCGTAAGGGTTTTACCGGTAACTCGTATTTTGGGGGGAAAGTGAATCATATATTCCCGTAAGAAGAAAAGGCAGAATTATTTCAGCTTTCTTTGGATCATTCTCGGGCCGTTTGAAATGTTTTTTCTCCTTTGCGCTTATCCAACTGAGAGGCGGCTGAAACATCGGCCAACCCGTTCCCGAAAACCAAGGAGAAACTCGCGATGCCCAACCACTTCTTCAAGATTTCCTGGCTCCTGCTCATGCTGGGAAGCCTTCCGATCCGGGCTCAGCTGCTCCCTTCCGAGGCCACCCCCGACCATTCCTCGCCGCCCGTGTGGACCGAGGTGTTCCCCGGGACCAACCCGTCCGCACGCTCCATCCACGCCATGGCCTATGACGCGGCAGCAGGTAAAGTCGTCCTGTTTGGGGGATTTGGACCCAACAGCACATTGCTCAGCGGCACATTCGTATGGAATGGACACAACTGGACACAGGAGAAACCCAAGACCCATCCTTCCCCGCGCTACGCGCACTCCATGGCCTACGACGGGGGAGCCAAAAACGTGGTCCTGTTTGGAGGATTCACTACCAACTTCAACAACGAAACATGGGTGTGGAACGGAAGCAACTGGAAGCAGGAGCATCCCAAAACCGTTCCGCCGGCCCGCTGCTTCACCGCCATGGCCTACGACTCGTCCGATAACAAAGTAGTCATGTTCGGCGGGGAAAGGGCATTGGGCGACACCTGGGTTTGGGACGGATCGAACTGGACACAGAAGCATCCTTCGGAGACGCCGGGGGCCAGGTCAGGCCACACCATGGCCTACGATACGGCACGCGGCAACGTCGTGCTGTTCGGAGGTGTCCTCAGCCCCTCAAACGTCGTGGCGGGCGACACCTGGGTTTGGAACGGATCGAACTGGACCCAGATGAATCCTGCCCACTCGCCGTCCCCGCGGGTTTCTCACACCATGGCCTACGACTCGGTCAAAAGCAAAGTCGTTCTGTTTGGCGGCGACGATGCTTCCGGCACGCCTCTGAACGATACCTGGGTTTGGAATGGATCCGACTGGACCGAGGAGCCCAATACGGGTCAGCCCGTGCCGCGTTACAGCCCGGGAATGACCTACGACTCGTCCCACGGCGAACTGGTTTTGTTCGGCGGGGAAAACAATGAAGGCTTCTTCGGCGACACGTTCGTATGGAAATGATGAGGCTGCGCAGTTTGCTTGGGCAGCGTAATTTTCCTCCCCGGGCAGGTGCTGGGGGTATGTGAATCGCGGACGGTTGGGGTCCGCAACAACCTCACTCAAGCCCAAAGAAAAAGAAGGCTTGAATGGACCACCCCAAATCTTATTGCCGGTCGGTCAGCCCCGTCATTTCTCTTTCAACTTGCCGCCGCGATGCTCGGGTATACTCCCAACCAATGGTTCGGATTCTGGCCGCCGCTCTCCTCGCCTGTGCTCTCTCTGGGCACGCTCAGCAGTACGATCTGGTTCTTCGCAATGGCCAGGTGCTCGACCCGAAAAATAACGTCGCGGCGAAACTGGACGTGGCCGTTCGCGACGGCAAGATTGCCGCCATCGAAGCAATGATTCCCGCCAGCGCCGCGAAACAATCCGTAGACATCTCCGGTCTGTATCTCACGCCCGGGCTGGTCGACATCCACGTGCACGTCTTCACCGGACTTCGCCACAACGCGTGGGGCAACGGCGACCTCTCTGTCCCGGCCGACGTCATGGCCATCCCGAACGGCGTTACTACCGTCGCCGACGCCGGCTCCTCGGGTTGGCGCGACTTTCCCGAGTTCCGCCGCCGCATCCTTGACTACTCCACCACCCGCATCTTCGCCTTCCTCAACATTGTTGGAGCGGGCATGGCCAATAACGACGATGCCGCCGAGCAGAACGAACACGACATGGACATCGATGCGCTTTCGAAGACGATCGAAGAGAATCGCGACATCATCGTCGGCATCAAGACGGCACACTGGCAACAGCCCAACTTCATCTCCGTGCAGAAGGCCGTCGAGGCAGGCACACGCAACCGTCTGCCCGTCATGGTCGATTTCGGCTGGTTCGACAACAAATCCTACGAGCAGATGATCTCGAGCGTCCTGCGCCCGGGAGACATCAGCACCCACGTCTTCCGCATGCCCGCGCCGCTGCTGACCGCGGAAGGCAAACCTGCCCCCTACATGCTTGAAGCGCGCAAGCGCGGAATCAAGTTCGACGTTGGCCACGGCGGCGGGTCCTTTACCTTCGCCCTCGCGGAGCCCATGGTCAAGAGCGGTTTCTTTCCTGACTCCATTTCAACCGACCTTCACGTCGGCTCCGCCACCGGCGTCATGCTCAACCTGCCCAACGTGATGAGCAAGATGCTCGCGTTGGGCATCCCCCTGTCCGAGGTTATTCGGGAATCCACCACCAACCCAGCGACTGAAATCGGCCACCCCGAACTCGGGCAGATCGCTGTCGGCTCAGTGGCCGACATCGCCGTGCTCCGCGTCGAGCACGGCAACTTTGGCTATGCCGATCTTGCCGGCGGGAAGGTTGAGGGCAGCGAACGCATTTTGCCTGAAATGACTATTCGCGCAGGGCGCGTCGTCTTCGATCTCAACGCGCGCACCGCGGTCCCCTGGCGCGAGGGTCACCTCAAATACGCAACCCGCTGAACGGTGCTCTCCCACGAACCATGCGGTGGTGATCCCGGATTGCAACGTCTTGCACAAATCGGTTCCTGTCTTTAGGATCCCTATGCGAGAATTCCCAGGTCAACATTTAAGCCCAACGTTCGTTATCTTCCCGGGAGCAACCTATATGCCTGAAGAATCCGAAAAAGTTCTGGCCCTTGAGATCGAACGCGACGGAGACAAAGCAGTTGTGAAATGTCATGGCCGATTAGTGGCAGGCACCAGCGAAGAACTCTACCAGGAAGTGAAACTTCTGCTACCGCAGACAAAAGTGGTCGTGGTTGACTTAGCGGAACTTAGCTACGTGGATAGCTCGGGACTTGGCACGTTGGTGCGGCTGCATACAACAGCCCGGCGACTGGGGTGCGAGCTCAAGTTGCTCCACCTCGGCAAGCAGCTACGCAATGTGCTAAAGCTGACAAACCTTCTATCCGTTTTCAGCCAGGTGGAGGACCACGGCATCAATATTGCTTGATTGGTCCGTGGCTTTCGCTTTGTATGCGCAGGAGTTGATGGTTGGGTCACTCCGCCGCCAGCCCCAATGATGACCTACATTTGTTATACTACTTTTATGGCAAACGTTAAGATTGCTTACGCCAAGGCCCACCTCGCGGAACTGCTGGCCCGCGTGGCGCAAGGAGAGCGAATCATCATTTCGCGCTATAACACTCCGATGGCTGAACTTGTGCCAGCATCGAAGGTGGAAAAGGTCCAGCGCAAGTTCGGCACTGGCAAGGGCAAAGCCGTGCTCATCGATCCCCGGGCGCTGGACCCAATGACGGCCGAAGAGGCGGAGGCCTTCCTGCAGGGGCGCGATTGACGAGTGCGCCTTCTTTTAGACACCCAGGTTATGGTCCACGCCTACATTGGCGACGTGCCACTGTCGCGCAAGGTGTACGCGCTCCTCTCCAGTCCAGAGGCTATGCCGCTCATCAGCGCGATCTCCATTATGGAAATTGCCATGAAGCACGACGCGGGCAAGCTGAAGATGGGCGCGGCTGAGACAAGGCAGGCGATTCGGGATCTTCGTTTGCAGGTGATTCCCTTCGGCCCGGATCACGCCTTGCGGCTGTATGGTTTGCCGCCCCATCACGGCGATCCCTTCGATCGAATGCTGATCGCTACTGCGCTGGCCGAGGACATTCCACTCATCGGATCGGATCATCAGTTCAAGAAGTACAGGGGACTGAAAGTGATTTGGCGATAACGAATTGAACCAGCCGCCCGGCAACGTCTCCATTTTAGAGAGTTGCCCATGCCTCGTTATTCGTTGCTGCCCGGGCATATTCAGGAAGGTTTACAAGGAGTCGAACCCACTCATGACAGCACAGGAATAGGTAGAATCCCCTTTGGGGACGGAAGAGGAGATTTGCATGCGCATCGCACGAGCAAGTATGGGCTTGATCCTGGCGCTAGGTTGCATCTGCTTACATGCCGATGAGGGTGAGCCGCAAAAGATAACCATTGTCGGAATGCTCCACCGCGCAATGGCGATCGGGGCAGAAACAACGGGTTGGATGGTGCAGGTCGACTCCGAAACCATGATCGACGGGAAACCGATCAGCTCGATTGAAGTCAGCGATAGCCGCAAGCCCAAGCAACTTGAGGGTTTCGAGAACCAGCGCGTGAAGATCGCCGGTAAGGTCATCTACCGTAACGGCGTGGAAACCGGAATGCAACCCTACATCGAGATCACGACTATCAAAGCGCTCCCAGCGGCAAATGGAGACAAGCCCTAAACGAGGCCTGCGGCGTTGTGCCGTCGCGAACCGTTACAGGCACATCCCCTTCTACCCGAATCCCTGACGGCAGTCGGCTTACCCACACGCCGGGACGAATGATAGGAAGCCGAAACCGCCAGGCATTCCTCCCCGGATTACCCTCGCTCCTGTTCGTCAGGGCTCACCCACGCGGTTAATGCGGGACTGCAAGTGGCTCATGAATCATGGGTTCCCTGTTAATGAAGGCTTAAGCGCCAGTTCCATTGACCACCCCGCCATTCTTCTTCACAGTCGAGAAATTATGGCAAGCACTTTTGCGGTGAAAGGAAATCTCCACAATGCCACAAACCGTTCGGCAATTTTGGGTCGGCATGATGGGTCGAAACGTTCTTAACTTCAACTGGGACGCAATCGATCATGACTCCGTAGTTCTGATTTCGGCGTCAGAATACAACTTGGATAACACGCCAAACCATCATCGATTTGTCGGAGCAGCAAACGTCACTGTTCTTAATATTTCCCCCCATGGGCCACCCTTTGACGCAAACCATGGCGTTCAGTTTGTAGTTCAAATCGACTGGGGATCACCACTCAATATCGTGACCGATATCACGGTATTGGATAAGCCGGTTGATGTGGAACCATCCGAATATGGGTATGGTTCGGGTGCTTACCCCGATGGGTTCGCTGCGGGCTAGGGCGTGACGCTTAATGGAGCGAAGGTAAGGTTTACGCCGAGCCTTCGCCCAAACACCGTCAAGGCTAGTCGGTTTGCGGCCGCGGCGGATTAGCCCAGTGGCCGGATTCGTCCTTCCCGCTGACAACAATCCCTTTCGCGTTCCAGCCCAGATCCGCTCTCACGATAACCGGGCAATAGCGCAGGGTCAGCCCACAGCGTCGTTTGCTCGATTGATTCGCTTCGGATCCATGCAATAGCAGGTCGCTGTGGATGGAAATTTCCCCGGCATTCAGTTGATCATCGACTGGCTGTCCAAACTTTTCGGCGCCCGGAACGGTCTGGTTCAGAACATTCGCTTCGTCGTTCTCACTGAGTGTGTAGGTCAGATGGCCCAAGTGGTGCGAACCAGGAATGAACCGCATGCAGGCGTTTTCGATCGTGGCATCATCAATCGCCAGCCACGCGGTCACGGCCATCGACGGCGTTAGCGGCCAATAGCTTGAATCCTGATGCCAGGAGACTCGTTTGCCGTCTCCAGGCATTTTGCAAAAGAAATGCGAACCCCAGGCAACCACGTTCTCGCCAATCAGGTCCTTGATGCGAGCCACGATACGAGAATCCGTCAGGATGTCGTAAACACGTCGATGGCGCAGGTGCGCCGAGCTGATGGAGTAGCTGTCGCCCCCTGCGGCGAGCGTTCTGGCCAGCAACTCATCGAAGTAGCTACGGATACCGGCTATCTCTTCTTTATCGAAGATGCGAATCCCGGTCAGGTAGCCATCACGGTTAAACGTTGCGATTTGCTCCCGGGTCAGAGCCGCGGGACGCTCGGTCGTCGAAGGATGAAACCGCAGGTCGCGGTCAAGCTTGCTTAATTCTTCGCTGCTCGGGACGAACTTGGGTGTAGTCAACGGTGTCATACCCCGATCCTGTCAGTCTAAGGATAGCCCTGCCACAGATATTCGAGCGCTTCGGCAAGGGTTTGTTGTTTGACCGCGCGGTCGGTATGGCCGGCATTGCGGGCGAAAACGAATTGGTAGTGATAGCCCTTGGCGGCGAGGACGCGCGCCATGTTTTCGTTGGCGAGGACCCAGTCGTGAAGGTTGTCGGGCATGATGTTGGGATTAAGCAGATCGCGGTCTCCGACTTCAAGCCACAGCCGCAGTGGCTTGCGGGGCGAGTCTGGGATGAGCTGCTCGTGGAACTCCCAGGCGCCATGAGGAAGCTTCGGGTCGCTAGGCCATTGCTGGTTGACGTAGGTGCCGGAGTAGGTGAGGACTCGATGGTAGAGCTCCGGGTGGTACCAGGCCATGATGAGTGCGCAGGAGCCGCCGGAGCTTCCGCCCATGGTGGCGCGGGCCTCGGGGTCGTGGGAGAGCTTGACGTGAGCGTGTGTCTCCACCGCCGGCAGCACCTCCTGTTCCACGAACTCCGCGTAGCGCCCGGACATGGTGTCGTATTCCAGGCCGCGCTCGCTGCCTTGCGCATCGCCTCCACCGTTGGAAATGGAGATGGCGATCATGGCCGGCACGCGATGCTCGGCGATGAGGTTATCGAGCGTGGTGAAGAGCAACGGGTCTGGGCCGTCCGCTCCTACGATGAAGGGCGCGGCGGTGCCGGCGCGATACTGTCTGGGGACGTATACCGTCACGCGCCGGGTGTAGGGCGCGGGGTGGCTGGTGGTTACGATGAGCCTGGCAGGGTCGTTCGGATCGGGCGTGCCGAAGGTGCCGGGCTCGCGGGCAATGCCCGGGTAGAACTTGCTGTCGACTGAGTTCAGGACAAACTCGGAGACGACCCCATGGGGTACGTCGGGCCGAGACAGTGACTCGGGCGCAGGTGTATGGGTTGGGCCCAGGATGAAGTTGCCATCCTGGTTCGCTGGGGGCAGGGCGCCGTCGCTGAGCGGGCTGGCGGCAACAAATCCGGGCGTGTTGGGGGAACGGGTGGGCGGCACGGGACGACTGGGCGCCGCGGGGGGCGCCGGCGTTTGTGGGTGTGCCAGAGAGCACGCGAAAAGCAGAATAGCGGCAAAGGGAAAGCCAGGGAGACGCATGAGATCCGCTTGAGTCCTCTTCGCTGAAGTATAAAGCGTCCACGGTCCTCGGGTTTGGATCGTTCCTTAATCGCCCGGATTGATTTATACAATGTCCAACGGCAAGTTCACGCCGGATCCAACCACAAGACACTTCCAACAGGAGCGGAAATGGAGATTTTGAAGAGGTCCAAGGTGTTTGCGCGGAGATCCTGCCTTGCGAAATTGCTGTTCTGCGCATTGTCGGCTTTCGTCCTGGTTTCAACGGCGGTTGGTCAATCCAGCCGGGATGTGCGTCAACCCGACGATCGGTATAAAGCCGACCTCTTGCTGGTCATCGGGCATCCGGATGACGAGACTTTCATCGGTGGATACCTGGCCCGGATCGCGCTGGACCAACATAAGCGCATCGCCGTGGTCATCTGCAATATGAGCGAAGCCGGCGGCAACGTCTATGGTCCAGAGTCAAGCACCGCACTCGGATACATTCAGATCATAGAAGGCCGTCGCGCGTTTTCCTCCCTTGGAATCGACAATGTCTGGTTCGTCAGCGGGCGCGACACGCCAGGTCAAAATGTCCTCTGGTCCCTCGAAACCTGGAATCATGGCCGCGTGCTTGGCGAGGTGGTCCGATTGGTGCGACTCACTCGTCCCGACGTAGTTCTCAGCCTCTCTGCCCGGAATGGTGGCCGGCGAAAATCACGGGGACCATCAGGCCGCAGGCGTTATTGCTACCGAGGCCTTTGACATGGCCGGAGACCCCACTGCCTTTCCGGAGCAATTGGCGCCGGCCAGAGCACTTCATGGGGTTGGAAACCTGACCGAAGGCCTGCATCCCTGGCAAGGCAAAAAGCTCTATTACTTTACCGACGCATTCGACGGCATTTCGCAGTACTGGAATGATCCCAGGGATGTTTCCCCGTTTCGCCCGAATTTTCTGGTTGGCGCGGGACCGGAATACTCAAACGCGGAAATCTCCAGGGTGAAGGGCATCTCCTTCGGACATCTCGGAGCAATCGAAGCGAGCTTTTACCAGTCGCAAGGCGGCGTAGGCGACCTGGCGAAAAAAGCCATTGATCAGAACGATCTTCGCGGGTTTGAAGAGCATCCGATTCGCTTGATCTTCGGCAAATCGGTTCAGCCTAACGCCTCCTACAGACGACGTCTTCGCGAACCTGCCCGCGAATCCAATTGCATTTGTTCCAGTAACCGGATTTCGCCCCAGCCCCGAGAATCCTCCAGGCTTGCGATTCGGGGATGCTCGTGAGTTTTACTCGCACTTTTGGAAGGCCCACGAAATCGAAACCGTCGCGAAGCTGTTGCCCGTTCCAGAAATTGCAGTCGGTCCCAGCGAGACGATTGTGGTTTCGCTGATCTTCTACAACCAGAGCTCTTCTCCGGTTGATATGACGCTCAGTGCCCAGCTTCCGCAAGGATGGACTGTGCAGGCCCCCGCTCCTCCCATTCACGCCGAGGGTCACGCGTCCGTGGATATTCAGGAAGCCGTAGTCTCTCCTGCGGGTGACAAGGAAGAGTGGCAGGAACTGCACTGGAGCGCATTGGTGAATCAGCAATCGGTCGGAAGCGTCACCATGCGCGCCCTCACCGGCAAACATGGACTTCCGCAATGAAAACCGGCTGACTATCCGCAATAGCAGCAGGTCCTTCGCAATTATAAACAATTTTGTTTATAACTAGATTCGTGAAGAGCAGCGAGTTCAAGCGCTGGTTGGCGGATCAGGGAGCAATATTCAAACCGGGCAAAGGTTCCCACCTCAAGGTCACCCTGAACGGCAAGAAACTCGGTACCGGGTTGGTGGCGGCTATCAAAAAGCAACTTGGTCTCAAATAGGAGGGGGCATCATGCGATACCCAATTGACTTAAAGCCGGACGGAAAGTTCTTCCTCGTAACCTTCCCGGATATCCCCGAAGCTATTACTGTGGGGAAGAGCTTAAAGGAGGCCAAAGAGGTGGCAGCCAGTGCCCTCGAAACCGCACTGGACTTCTATTTCGAGAACTCCCGGGTTGTCCCGAAGCCATCGCGCATAAAGCGCGGTCAGGATTTCGTCGAACTCCCTGCCAGCGTTTCGGCGAAGGTGCTTCTGCTGAACGAAATGTTCCGGCAGCGGGTTCGTCCGGCAGAGCTGGCGCGCAGGCTGCAGACGACACCCCAAGAGGTGAATCGGCTGACGAACATTCGTCACACTTCCAGGATCGATGGAATCGCTGGGGCGATGAAGGCCCTCGGCAAGACGCTCGAGATTCGCGCGGTATAGGCTGAGTGACAAGAGTCGTCATCAGAGTCCGTGACGATATCCTGCAAGTGGATTAGGTCCCGTCCAGTGATGACGCAACAGGTCTACAATGGTTGGCCAGGTAGCGAACGTGGGGAGGCGATCGCACGCGGCCACTGCTCCATGGGAAATAGTCTCCCAAGAAATCCAACTCCCTTGCAGGTATCTAAGGCGAGTGGGTGTCGCTACTGTGGAGAGCCTATATGCGGAATCAACAGGAACAGAACATCGGAACGACGCGTTCCCACTTGGTCGCAGCGGTGTTTTTGGATGAGGTGTCTGCTCGCGACGCCATCGCCGATCTCAAGCTGGCTGGTGTCCGTGCGAACCAGATCGCTGTCGCTTTATCAGACGAGGGCAAACGAGCCCATGAGCTCAACCCGGGCGCGACGCATCTTCCCGGCGATATGGAGGGAAAGCACAGCCTCCTCTGGAGAGTTCGGCATAGCATCCATCATGATGTGCACAGGCACGAGGGGCGGGGCCTATCCAGCCGGCCGGACGCAGCAGCAGCGAACGAGGAGCAGCCGGCGTTCACAGAAGTCGATCTCACCGATACTTTGCGGGGGCTGGGCATTGCGGAAGCAACCATCAAGTTGCTGCATCACCAGGTTGGGGCGAAGGGATTTCTGATCGTGGTGGACGCCGGCGATGACGAGGATCGAATCGACTCCATCCTCCTGAAAAATCGGGGCATGCCGCGGACAGCCATGGTTACTGAGCAGGCGAAAATTACCAGCTAAGCGGTGCGGGCGGTGGTTTGTTTTGTCCGGGGGACAAGAGCCGGTGAGTCACCGGGTTCGTCATTCCTTGCGGGATACAGGCATCCTGTCCCTTATCTTCCTATCTTGGCACCACCGGCAAGATCAACGCGCTCGAATGCGCGCCGCCGTGCAGGATCGTATTGGTCGCCTTCTGGAATTGCGCATCTTCGGCGGCGCTTTTCCCCGTATTCAAATTGCGGTCGAAGCGCGGAAAATTGCTCGACGAAACTTCTAGCCGGATGCGGTGACCCTTCAAAAACACGTTGCTCGTGGACCAGAGGTCGATCTTGTATTCGTAGACCTGGCCGGGTGTGATAGGTTTCGGCTCGTCCAGGGTGGACGCGCGGAAGCGTGCACGCAAGATTCCCTCGGTTAGATTTTGCGCAAACCCGTTGGGCCAAACGTCGACCAGCTTACCCGTGAAATCGGTGTCGACGGCAGAGGACTTGGCGAAGAGATCAAGCGTGACCGGGCCCGTCACTTCGAGATCCTGATCGAGCGGCGGCGTGGTGTAGACGAGCACGTCGGAGCGGGCTTCCACGTCTTTCTGATCGCGTGGTCCCGGTGCGAGGTGTTCGGAATCGCAGCAGAGCGGACCGCCCACGGTGGGAACGGGATTGGCCGGGTCGTAGACGAAGGTGTCTGCGCCTTGCCTGGTTGGCATCGCAGTGGATAGCGAACCGTCGCCCACAGCGCTGTTGGCCTTCCCTTCGGATTGGAGGTAGTAATTGGTCTGCGTGGCGCGCGCGAGGGGCCACGCGGGTTCATCGCGCCATTCGTTCTTGCCCATCACAAAAATCCTGACGGGGTTGCCGCTTGCGAACTGGTTCTGCTTACCCAGAAATAAGTACTCGAACCAATCGAGCGTGATGCCGATCTCGTCAAAGGCCGCGTCGGGGCCGAAATCGACATCGCCGACCTTGCGGCTCCAGCCGGAGTGGCCGCCGATGGCAATGAGCAGATGTTGCCCGTCGCGTGCAGCCTGGTTCCCGGCATGCGCCTTGAGGCCGATGTAGTTGCGCAGCGAGCCATCCTGGAAGAGGTCGTACCAGGCCGCAATGGTGAGCGAGGGCACCTGTACGTTTTGATAGTTCTCTGCGATCGACCACTGCTTCCAATAGCTGTCGTAGGTGGGATGGGCAAGCCAGTCGAGGAAGTAAGGCGCGAGTTCGCGGGTCAACTGCGAGCCGCCGGTAACCGGCTTGATATTGAAGACGGGAAAATCGGTCAGCGGCAATACGCGGTTGCTGACAAGCGCATTGGTGTCTTCGCGGATCAGGCGATTGGCCGTATCCTGCGCCAGGCCCGCGGTCCACGACTCGTTAAACCATTGCTCGAATGCGCCGCCTTGGTAGGTCCAGTTTTCGTGGTAGTTTGAGGCTGTGACGACGGGGCAGATGCCGGCCAGGTGGGGCGGATGGGTGATGGCCGCGAGCATCACCGTAGCGCCGACATACGATCCGCCGAAGAGGCCAACTTTGCCGTTCGCATGCGGGAGAGCCGCGGCCCACTCCACCGTGTCGTAGCCGTCGTCCATTTCGTGCTTGAAGGTGTACCACTCGCCCCCGGAGGTGTAGCGGCCGCGCACATCCTGGATTACGACCATGAAGCCGCGGGCGACAGCCTTGCGCGCGAACTCGGCGCCGCCGTCCTTGTTGTACGGTGTGCGCTGGAGCAACAGGGGAAAGCTGCCGTCGCCCGCGGGTCGATAGACGTCGGCCTTGAGGGTGACGCCGTCGCGGGTCTTCATGGCGACGTTGTGCTCGATCACAATATCCGCGGCGGCCTGTGAGAACACAGGAGCAGGAAGAGACGTAGCAGCGAGCACGAAAAAGCAAAGAGTTTTTCCGAACATGGAACTCCCCGGCGGCAGAGGCCGAAGCAATTCTAACTAAATTGTCCCGGCGCGGGATGGGAGATCGCCGCCACCTGGATCGAATTTACCGATCTTAGGCCCGCCCAAACTTTGTTGTAACGCCCCGGCTCGGCAAACCACTATTGCGAATGTGGGAAGCCGTCAGGCCCCATCGTTCGGGTTAAGTTGCGGTAATGCCCATATCTGTACGACGACGTGAATGAGGAGCATCTTATGGCTATCGATGAACGGGAATTGTATTTTGCGCACACGCTCGATGTCGCGTGGATCATCGCGCTGTGGCACTGGATTCACGGCGGAGATCCGATGCGCGAAGGAATCAATGCTCAAACGACAGAACTGATGGCACGAGCGCTTGTTGGGCATCTGAGCAATGGGAAGGCGGAATCGCCGAAAGACATCATCGAGAAGCTGGGTCAGCTGGGCATCAAAGTTACAGTCAGATCTGGCAACGAGCAGACGGAGACAAAGACCACCAAAGAGTTTCACGAACGCATGACCCAACAAGAGGGAAACCGTCCGATTCCCTGCATGTCGATCATCAACGGGCACCCGGTCTGCTGGACCCCGGTTTGGGAACTATTCCCTCCTGTCAGGTTGCGCCCTTAGGGTCCACTCCATCGTGTCCCCGCAACTATGCTGGGAACGGATACGAACCTCCCTGAGACTCTCTCACCATGCGAAGAAGCGCGCAAAACGTTGACTTGGCTTGGACCCCACCCTAAGATTGCGTCACCATGCCGGACCGCGATGCGTTGATTGGTAAGACTCTCTCCCACTACCGCATCCTGCGAAAGGTAGGCGGCGGTGGTATGGGGGTGGTCTACCAGGCGGAAGACACGCTCCTCTCCCGCTCGGTCGCGCTCAAATTCCTTCCCGACGAGCTGGCCCGTGATCCACAGGCGCTCTCCCGCTTTCAGCGCGAAGCGCGCACCGCCTCCGCCCTGAATCATCCGAACATCTGCACAATTTACGAGATTGGAGAGAACGACGGGCACAGCTTTCTGGCCATGGAGTTTCTTGAAGGCGCCACTCTCAAACATAGGATCGAAGCGTCTACTCTCAGCGAGGAACAGGTGCTCGACCTGGCGATCGAATTGGCGGACGGCCTCGACGCCGCGCATGCCAAAGGCATCATCCACCGCGATATCAAGCCCGCAAATATCTTCGTTACCGATCGCGGCCACGCCAAAATCCTCGATTTTGGCCTCGCCAAGATCAGCGCAGCCCAAAACAGGTCGCCTAGGAGCGACAGCGACGCCACGGTGGTGGACCGGGAGGACCTCCTCACCAGCCCGGGCTCAGCCGTGGGAACCGTCGCCTATATGTCGCCGGAGCAAGTGCGCGGAGAACTGGTCGATGCGCGTACGGATCTGTTTTCGTTCGGTGTTGTTCTGTATGAGATGACGACCGGGCAGCGGCCTTTCCGGGGAGATACCTCCGGCCTGGTATTCGATGCCATCCTGAACCGTGCGCCGGCGCCAACGGCGGTGCTGAATGCGGACATAGCGCCTGAACTGCAGCGGATTATTGAGAAAACACTCGAAAAGGATCGCGATATCCGCTGCCAGACCGCGGCCGAGTTGCGCGCAGACCTCAAGCGTTTCAAGCGCGCCAGTCAAAGCGGCTATCCTGCGATCTCGCCGCAGGTTCCGCAGAGACGCAAAGCGAAACGACCGCCGGCGTGGGTCTATATGGCTGTGGCCTCGCTGCTGGTGATCGCCCTCGGCATTGCCTACTTCTCGTGGCGCCACAAGGAACCGGCGCCTCGCGGACCCTTGAAAGAAGTGCAACTCACGCACAATGGACCCGAAAACCTGATCACCGCGAGCGAGATCTCTCCCGATGGAAAGCTGGTTGCCTATGTTGACCAGAAGGGCCTGGTCCTTGCCCGCGCTGATTCGGGCGAGACGCATCGTGTTCCTCTTCCCCCGGAGATACAAGAATCGCTGCAGGCAGTCTCCTGGTTTCCAGATGGACAACAATTGATGGTTCAAACCAAGACAGAAGGGGAAGATTCCTCCCTATGGATCACTTCTATCTTTGGTGGAAAACCTCAAAAGTTCCGTGATCGTAGCGACAGCGCTGCCATCTCTCCGAAAGGCGATGAGATAGCCTTCCTGACTGCGAAGAATCATGAGCTTTGGATCAGCGGTCCTCATGGGGAAGATGCCAGAAAAATCCTGTCTCTCGATCAGGATAGTTTCTGCCGTGTTGGCTGGTCTCCTGCCGGCACCCATCTTGCCTACACTTCCCGCCCGGTGGGAGCCAGCTTGTTCGGCAGCCTTTCTACCATATCCTTGCAGGGCGCCTTACCCAGCCCGGTATATTCCTCCCCGCACCTGCGCTGTTATCGTCCTGGCTCCGTGCTCTGGCTGCCGCAGAACCGCCTGGTTTTTTCGGAGGACGGCCTCTACTCCGCTTACAGCGTAAACCTGATGTCTGTTCCAGTAGACGCGGCAACCGGGAAAGCCACGGGCAAGCCTCAGGCGCTTACCAACTGGTTCGGAGTTGTTCCCTGGTACGCAAGTGTCACCAGTGATGGCAGCCGCATCGCGTTAACCAAGGCCACCGATTGGTACGATATCTATGTCGCCGACATTCATGACGGAGGCAAACTCCTCGGTAGCCCCAGATTACTCACCTTGTCCAAGTCCAGTAGTCATGTGAGTTCGTGGGCGAACGATAGCAAGAGTCTCTACTTCGATTCCGATTACAACCGGACTCATCAGATCTTTCGACAGGCTCTCGATCAGGATGATGCCCTGGTCTTCCAGTCAGGATCGAAGTATCTTGGTGCGGCGGTGGCGGCTCCCGAAGGAAAGGGGGTTCTTTACTGGTCGTTCGATCCTGATGCCGGGAATAACTTTCCTGCGGACCTGCTCCGCGTATCTGTCGCAGGAGGCGCTGCGGAAAAGCTGTTCTCGGCTACTTCCTACGCTGCCGTTGGATTGGATTGTCCGATCCGTTCTGCATCTTTCTGCGTTCTCAGTTCACTTGACCACGGGCATTTGCTGTTCCGTGCTCTTGACCCCGAGCACGGTCCAGGCAAAGAACTCTATCGCACTGCGATGAACACTCCCGAAGTTCTGAGTTGGAAGCTTTCGCCGGATGGTTCCACCGTTGCCGTAGTAAGTCCGGACCAGCTGCCGGGCCAACTTAAGATGATTGATCTAACAAGAAATCAGGAACATACCTTGCAGCTCGCAAAAGGCAGCGTAGTCAGCGATCTTGCGTGGACCGCCGACGGCAAGGCGCTGTTCGGGCTGGTATATCAATCTCATAAATCCGCGATTGCCCGGATCGATCTCGATGGAAAGATGCGCATACTTCTCGATCGCGGGATCCATGAGTTGGAAATCCCTATTGCTTCGCCCGACGGACGCCATCTCGCCTTCAGCCAACGCACGCTCGAAAATAACGTGTGGCTGCTGGATAACTTCTAGTCAGTTACCAGCCCATTTGTCGCATTCGTTCCAGGATAAGTGCGCTGTACTGATTCATGCGCGCGGGCCGTCGCTTCAGGGGCGCTGGTAGAATCGCGGCGAGCCGCGCCGCCTGTTCCCGGTCGGTATTGCGGGCCGCGGTTCCGTCGTAAGCATGGCAGGCCGCGTCGGCACCATAGATCCCGGGTCCCCATTCGACCACATTCAGGTAGATCTCCAGAATGCGTTGCTTGCCGAGAAACAGTTCGGCCAGCGGCACCAGTGTGGCTTCCACGCCTTTGCGGAGGAACGAGCGGCCGGTTCCGAAGAAGAGGTTTTTTACCAGCTGCTGGGTAATGGTAGAGGCTCCGCGGGTCCGGCCGCCCTCCAAATCCTCGTCGGCAGCGATGTGGATCTCGTGCCAATCGAAGCCATGGTGCTGGTAGAAGCGCGCGTCTTCCGCGGCGACGACAGCGTGCTGAAGATTCGGCGAGATTTGACTGAGCGGAATAAATTTGTAGCGCTTGCGATACGGCGCGTCGTGCGCCCAGGACTGCACGCGACGCTCGATGTGCACTGCAGTGGTCGGCGGATCGATCCACCGGGCGGCCAGAAGGAGTAGCACGGCGAGCAACCAGAGAGACGCCACACCGATGGCAAGCCATCGAACAACTGATCGGAGGACATCCTTATGAAGCAGAGTCCTGAGGTGTGCCTGGGGCCGTTTAGTCACTTGTCAGGATCATAACCGCGGCGGGTGCCGCGCGCCGCAGCAGTCTTAGACAATATGTAACTTATAAGTTACAGTCGGATTGTGATTGCGATCCGCCGTTATACGACTGCGAAAGGCAGGGATGTCTTCGGGGAGTGGCTGGCCAATCTGGCCGACCTCAAGGCACGCGCACGGATAGCCGTGAGGATCGATCGGCTCGCTGGCGGAAACTTTGGAGATTCGAAGTCGATCGGCGAAGGCGTGCACGAACTGCGTATCGACTGGGGGCCGGGATACCGCGTGTACTAAGGGAAAATCGAAACGGCCTGCGTATTGCTGTTGTGCGGGGGAGACAAACGCAAACAATCTGCGGATATCAAGAAAGCGCAAGCGTACTGGAAGGACTACAAAGAAAGGACGGAGGAGGAATGAAACGCAAGCCCAGTATTTCTCATGATGAAGCTATGGCGAGAGAGCTGCGTGAGAATCCGGAGTTCGCTGTTGAGTATCTCCGTGCGGCGCTCGAGGAAGGAGATGATCCGCAGATTCTGCTGATTGCCCTGCGACGTATCGCTGAATCAAGAGGCGGAGTGGCCAAAGTTGCGAGAGAGGCCGGCGTTGAGCGGGAGAGCCTTTACCGCGCGCTATCGGCCAAAGGCAATCCACGGCTCTCGACGTTGGTAGCTGTAGCCAGGGCGGTGGGGCTGCGGCTTACCGTAGAGGCCGCTCATTAGAACGTCCCCGCACCCGCCGGCACGTTTTCCTTGAAGCCGGAGACGGGTCCAAGGTTTCGAAACCCTGTCCCCGGAAACTCGCCTGAACCCACTCAAATCTCAGGCGCAACGCTGTCGAGGATGGTTATATGTTGCCCGGTGGTGAGAGCGCCTACGCTTGACTGCGTTACCAATATGGTGGTGCCGGGTAGCAGTTCGGCTTTGACGGCCTCAAAGAAGCCGCGTGGCATGTGGACGCGGTTGAGCGTGGCCTCATCGAGTTCGCGGCCCTTGTCGTCGTCGTGCCCGGGCAGGCCGACATAGATCCAGTGGTTTTTGCCGTCAGAGCCACGGGTCAGGCTGATGACGTGCGATCCGGGATCGTCATCGTTGATCTGGGCCACGCTGCGGCCTATCTCGACGCCGTTGCGCAGGACCACGATCCGCTGGTCGTGCTTGGAAACAATGATAGTCAGAGGCCCAGTCGGCGACTTGTCAGGCTCCCAGCGAAATTCCGCGCCGCCGAGGTGTTGTTGACTTACCTGCTGGCCCTTGACGTCCATGGGAGCCAGCAGGCTGGCGTCCGTGGTGGTGATGTGGTTCGCGGCATCGCCTTCCACCACCACGGTGGCGCCGAGGGTCGTGATGTGGAAAAGCTCCTGTGAAAAGGTGTAGGGAAGGTGAACGCATCCGTGGCTCTCGGGATAACCGGGCAGGCCCCCGGCATGGAGAGCCACCCCATCCCACGTGAGGCGCTCCTGGTAGGGCATGGGCGCGTTGTTGTACTTCTTCGAGTGATGGCTGGCGTCCTTTTGCAGGATGGTGAAGACCCCGGTCGGGGTTTCATGTCCGGGTTTCCCCGATGAGATGGTGCTGACTGCGATGCGCACTCCGTTGCGGTAAACGGTAGCGCGCTGGCGCGAGAGATCGACGTAAATGAGGATTGGCCCGGTGGGCGCGACAGCCGCGGCCCACACCCATTCGCCGGGTTGCAGAGCGTCGGCGAGGCGGGCGAGTTCGGCCGGTGAGCTGGCCTTGGCTCCCTGAGCAAACAACGCTCCATTGTTGGCAAGGGCGCCGAACAGGATCACCATCGTCCATGCACGGAACCATCTCCTTACTTCGCTCAGGTATCCAGTCTTCACGTCTGCGCGTGCCACCTCAATTTCACAAATTTTGACACGAAAATGTTTCACCTGCCAGGTGGGTTTGCCATTTAGATGTCCTGAGTTTGTGGAAGGACCGCCATAAGTTGAATCTTTGGGCGACTTACCTTGTTGTCTTCTATGGTGCTAGCCGCGAGGGCGCCCGTGAAGGTTGCAGCCGCGTCCAGGGCGGCCCTACTTTACCCTCGTCTTGCCTGTCCTCCAAAGAAGGTCCACCGGGATCCCCCTCGAATTCCTGGCGATATCGCTCGACGCGCGCATGCCTCCAGGCGTATACCTTGCTGGCCACGAGGCCCGCAACTCGGACCCGGGCGAAAGAGGAGGTTAATGCAATGCAATACATGATCACCTGGAACGAACGTCCGCAGGGCTCGCCCATCGAGTACGAAAATGCACAGAAGCGAATCCTTGAGGTCTTCAGCCCGTGGAAAGCGCCCGCCAATTTCAAGATCCATTCCTTCGTTATCCGCGTTGGTGATTGGGGCGGCTATATGTTGATGGAATGTGATGACCCGCTCGAAGTGCATAAGTTCTGCTCGATGTTGCCTGCCTTTACCTTCGAGGCTCGCCCCGTTGTCCCGGTCGCCGACGCCATTCGCGTCGAACTCGAAGCGATGGCCTACCGCGATGGACTGAAAAACAAGTGAAGCCAGCTCGGGCGCCGGCCCTGACATGGGCCGGCGCAGGCCGGCCTTAAGAGTGATGATGGGTCCTCGCCAGAGCCCGTTATCTATCCCCGGTCCGTGCTGCGATCGGCCGCATGCGCCTTAGCTGAAGGATGACTTCCGTGGCCAGCAGTGGCACCGCCCAGCAAGCCCAGATGTCGGTGATCGACCGCTCGTTGACCGGTCCCAGCCGCGACATCGGCGGTACGTCATACAGGAACCGATACGTCACAAACGCGAACGTTACGACATAACTGCGCACCATCCATTCCTGGTGCACCGCGATCTGCCGCTGCCGTATCGCGTAGTACGCCATCCCGGCCGTCGTCACCCAGGCCAGTATCAGACCCTGCAGTCCAATACTCCACGCAGGCCCGTCCGGCGTCGTGACCGACAGACCGAGCGCAGCGATCGCCCCGCACAAAACTGCGATCAGGTACACCCGCCCCATCATGCGGTGCAACCGCAGGTACCGTTGTCGCAGCCATCGCGAAAACTGAAATGGCCCGATCAGCAAAGCCACCATACCGCTGCTGATGTGGGCCAACAGCCAGCCGCGGCGCGGCCAAAACTCTTCGAACCAGGCTGGGTTGTAATGCAGGTAGTAGGGAAACACGTAGTGAATTACAAAAGCGCCGGCCACCAGCAGAGTCACTGCCAGCGCGAGTGCCTTGGGTAAGCGGACCCCCGGGCGCACTTGCGCCGGAACTGCAACACGGCTGGACATAACTCCTCCTTGCTGGAGTTTCTTCCGCGGGCCAGAATAGCTGGAATTGTACCTCTTCCGGTGATTTTCAGAAATTGAGGACGGGGGAGACAAAGCGACAGCCTGCCGATTTGCGGGTATTGGTGGTCGTGCACTGAGTGGACTACTTTCGCGGCGGCCGCCAATATAATTCGCGTATGTCAGCCCTTCGCATCGTGCCCATTACACTTTTCTTTACTACGCTGGCGGTCGCGCAGCAAACCACTTCGTTTCCGACCGAAGACGGCGGCCGCATCTGCGCTGATCTCTACGGACAAGGCACCCGCGCAGTTGTGCTCGCTCACGGCGGCAGATTCAACAAGGAGAGCTGGCGGAAACAGGCTCAGGACTTGGCATCGAAAGGATTTCGAATCCTGGCCATTGATTTTCGTGGGTTCGGCTGTTCGACCGGTCCTGGACAATCGAACTTTGATACTGCCCCCTTTGCAAACGACGTGCTTGCTGCGGTTCGCTACATGAAAGCGAACGGCGCCAAAAAGGTATCGGTGGTTGGGGGGAGCTTTGGTGGATCGGCCGCAGGCGATGCATCGATTGAGTCGGGGCCAGATGAAATTGATCGCATCGTATTTCTAGGCGCCGCGCCGAACCTCTCCGCGGAAAATTTGAAGTCACGAGCGTTGTTCATCGTCGCGCGCGACGACAGCAGTGGCAGTGGCCCAAGGCTACCTGGCATCCGTGCACAATACGAAAAAGCTCCTCAGCCGAAGGAACTAATCGTTCTGGATGGGTCTGCCCATGCTCAGTTTCTATTCGAAACAGACCAGCGTTCTCAAGTCATGCACGAGATCGTCCGATTCCTATCAGCGCCATAAGGGAGGTCCTCGGAGTTTCGGGGGCGGAACGTTTACCGTTGCTCCAGTGATTCCACCGTCCCGCAAACTTGTCCGAAACTCCCTGTCCGTTAAACTAAAGCCGTTCTCGATATCCCATTAAGGGCTTCCCAGCGATGCCCGGGATCGGATCGTTACCATGAAACTCGGCCTTGGTCTCTACCGCCACATGTTGCATCCGGACTACTACGCCTTCGCTGTCCAGACCGGGTGCACGCACGTAGTCGCGCATTTGGTGGACTACTTTCACGGCGGCTCCTCAAACCCGCGCAACAACCAGCCCACCGGCGGCAAAGACCAGCCGTGGGGCGTCGCCGGCGACCCGGACAAGCTTTGGACACGGCAAGAGCTGGTCGGCTTGAAACGGGAGATCGAGGCCGCCGGGCTGAAGCTCGAAGCAATCGAGAATCTCGACCCTGCCCACTGGCACGACATTTTGCTGGACGGCCCCAGGCGCGCCCTGCACATCGAAAACGTAAAGACAATTCTGCGCCGAATGGGCGAGGCCGGTATTCCCGTGCTCGGCTATAACTTCAGCATCGGCGGCGTGTGTGGCCGCATCCACGGACCGTTCGCCCGCGGCGGCGCCGTCTCAGTCGGTATGGACGGTGCCGTCGACACCCCTATTCCCAACGGCATGGTGTGGAACATGATTTACGATGAGCACGCTCCCGAAGGCGTGCTCCCCACGATCTCGCACGACGAACTCTGGCGCCGTCTCGAGCGCTTCCTCGGAGATGTTCTTCCGGTCGCCGAAGCCTCAGGCGTCCAACTGGCCGCGCATCCAGACGATCCCCCCATGCCAACCATGCGTGGGCAACCGCGCCTGGTTCACCAGCCTGGTCTTTATCAGCGTCTCATCGACATCGACCCCAGCCCCAGTAACAAGCTCGAGTTCTGCCTCGGCACGCTCGGCGAAATGATCGGAGACGACTTCTACGGGGCGGTCGAGTCGTACAGCCGCCAGCAACGGCTCGCCTACGTTCACTTTCGCAACGTCGCCGGCAGGGTGCCCCAGTATCGCGAAACCTTTATTGACGATGGGGAGATCGACATGATGCGCGTACTCTCCATCCTGCATCGCAACGGCTTCGACGGGGTGTTGATCCCCGATCACACCCCGCAGATCACCTGCGATGCCCCATGGCATGCCGGCATGGCGCATGCGCTCGGATTCATGCGCGCGGCCCTGGTGAGCATCGAGCGCGCCTCTGAGCTGCTGCTCAGCAGTTAGGGGTTTTAAGCGGAAAGTGCATACTGAACACGACCCCGGGTGAGAGTCGGCGGCGCTTGCGGACCGCGCCGCCGCCCAAGACGAAAGAAGAAGTTATCGCAACGTGATGTCGCGCAGCAAACTGCTGGATACCACCTTGGCAGTATCGACCCGCTTTTCGATGATCTTCTGCTCGTCCTCTCTGCTGCCGTACTGCTTCATGCGAAGCTCGTACACCTTGTCGGGAAGGCCATCGAGTGCAGCCATGTTCTTGTAGGTGAGAGTGTAGCCAAGATCCCAGTCATTAGGGCCCGAATACGTCTGATTGAGAAAGAGGCTGTAGTCGACGATTATTCCGGCGCTCTTTTCCGCTTCCCAAAGCGGAACGATATTCTTCTTTAAGTCGGCGTAGAGCGCGTCGGAGTGGCCAGGAATGATGCTGAGGAGCACCACGCGTGTGACGGTGCCCTGCTTGTAGGGAACCTGGGCATGAGCGGTGATGGTCGAGGCGACAAAGGCGAGGAGCAAAGCTCCGGCCAGACGTAAAGCGGGCTTCATTGATCGAACCTCCTGGGTGCTCGTGTTTTGAACTACGCGAGTGTACGCGCATAGTTGTTTTTCCGCTATTTGTTCCCCACGGCAGAACCGCCGCTGTTCGAAAACCAGATCTTTGAGGCGACAGACGGAGTTACCCCCGATAGAGAAAGGGACATGTGATGTGTCCCATGAGTGTCCGGTTTGATATCGAAGAGAATCAACTGGATAGGGCGGCAAGTCACGTTGGACTGTAGAGGGGCTGCTGAAAGGCTCATGAATCCTGGCTTTTCGAAGACGGACACTGACAGAAACCGTAGACCAATACGCGCGAAGTTTACTGACGAACGAGACCCGCGGATAGTCCTGGAAAGACATCCTCTCAACGAAGGGCACGGCTTCAGCCGTGCCGCACGACCCCATCCATTGAGGGCTTTAGAGAGTGTGTGAGAACTCGAATTATCCAGCCCCGAAAGGGGCGGCCTGAACTTAGCCCAGGACGGAGTCCTGGGTTAGGGGATGAGAGATGAATAGTCCCGCAGGGACGGCTGAAACACGCGGAAATGGATTCAGCCGTCCCTTACGGGACTAGATATCTCTCCCCAGACAAACCCGGGACTACGTCCTGGGCTAAGTTCAGGTCGCCCCTTCCCGGATTTCCTGTGGAACTTGGTGGCTTTGGCAAACTTCATGCGCCTTTCCTCACTGAAAGGCGCACGCGCGGTCTCGTCCAGCGCCGCGCGGCAGGAAATCCGGGTTCGGGGCTGGCGTTGCCAAACCTAGTTCTCACGCAAACTCATAGAAGCCCCTGGGGTACGCCTGTCCATGCTTCCTGAACAACCATGCCAGCGGCCACAAGCTCAGTCCGGTGCTGCGAGGCCTTTGTGCCCTACAACTTTGGTGCCCAATCCGTAACGATTCGTAACAAGTAGACTTCGTCCGAGGCTCCAGTTAAGTTATGAGGCTTCGTGCGCTGCGCTCGTCTTCCTGGTTGAAACTTCCATTGTTCGCCATGCTGCTTGCTTGCACCGCGTGCAGCAACTCCAGTAGCAACAACGGCAATAACGGTGACGGAAACAGCGCCCCCGCACCGCCCACCAACCTCACGGCCAAAGCCGGTAACCAGCAGGCCAGCCTCATCTGGACTGCGAGCGGTGGTGCGACCAGTTATAACGTGAAACGAGCAGCTGCGAGCGGCGGCCCATACACAACGGTGGGTTCGCCGGCAGGAACAACATACGTCGACGCCAGCCTGACCAACGGAACCGCGTACTACTATGTTGTGACAGCGGTGAATGCGACGGGAGAAAGCAGCAACTCCAACCAGACAACCGCGACACCGAGTGCTACGTCCGCCGCCCCGGCTCCTCCCCTTACCCTCACGGCCACCGCAGGCAACCAACAAGTCTCTCTTGCGTGGACGGCCAGCACCGGCGCAACCAGCTACAACGTCAAACGGGCAGCCACCAACGGTGGACCCTACACAACATTGGCGGCGCCTCCGGGCACAGGTTATAGCGACACCGCCGTAACCAACGGAACCACGTATTACTACGTGGTCACGGCAGTCAGCGCCAGCGGAGAGAGCGCCAACTCCAATCAGGCATCGGCGACGCCCAGTGCGACCCCGGCAGCGCCCGCTCCCCCCACGAATCTCACGGCTACGGCCGGGAACCAGCAGGTCAGCCTTGCGTGGACGACGAGCGGCGGCGCGACCAGCTACAACGTCAAACGGGGAACGACCAGCGGAGGCCCCTACACGGCATTGGCCTCGCCCACCGGCGCAACTTATACCGACGCCAGCCTAACTAACGGAACCACCTATTACTACGTGGTCACCGCGGTCAACGCTAACGGCGAAAGCGCCAACTCCAACGAGGCTTCCGCCACGCCAAGCGCGACGCCATCCGGGCCCGCCGCCCCGGCTGCCCCCGCGAATCTTACCGCCACGGCAGGCAGCCAGCAGGTCAGTCTTTTCTGGACGCAGAGCAGTGGCGCTACCAGCTACAACGTCAAACGGGGTACGGCCAGTGGTGGTCCCTACACCACCGTGGCCTCGCCTACTAACGCCAGCTATGCAGATACCAGCGTCAGCAACGGGACCACCTACTACTACGTCGTGACCGCAGTGAACACCGCCGGCGAAAGCGCAAACTCGAACCAGGCCTCGGCCACGCCCAGCGCCGCGCCCGCAGCCCCAGCTCCGCCTACCAACCTCGCGGCGAGCGGAGGCAATCAGCTGGTAAGCCTTACCTGGACGGGAAGCAATGGCGCGACCAGTTACAACGTGAAACGGGGATCCACCAGCGGTGGTCCGTACACCACCGTGGGCTCGCCTTCTGGCACGTCGTATGGCGATAACGGCGTGACCAACGGGACCACTTACTTCTACGTCGTGACCGCCGTCGACTCCACCGGAGAGAGCAGCAATTCCAATGAGGCATCCGCGACTCCTGTGGGGATTCCTGCCGCGCCCGTCGGCCTTACCACCTCTGCCGGAAATCAGCAGGTTGCGCTCTCATGGACTGCGAGCAACGGCGCGACCAGCTACAACGTCAAGCGCGGCGCCTCCAATGGCGGCCCCTACACCACCATCGGCACGCTCTCTGGAACGGGCTACATCGACTCCGGCCTGACCAACGGCACCACCTACTACTACGTCGTGACCGCCGTCAACACCAACGGCCAGAGTGTTAATTCAAACCAGGCTTCGGCTACGCCCTCCGGTTCCGTCACCAATGTAAACGTCACCGTCAATGTGCTGGCCAACCGGCACACCATCAGCCCCTATGTCTATGGAGGCAACTTGCCGCAGAATGCGGCTGCCATTACTGACAGCGGCCTTCCCCTGGTTCGTTGGGGAGGCAACGGAGCCTCCACTTACAATTGGCAGCTGGGCACAAGCAATTCCGATAACGACTACTACTTTGAAGATTTCGCCTTCGGCGCGCTGAACAACCCGGCAGACTCCAGTTCAACCCAGTTCATCAAAGACGTCAAAGCGGCGGGCAGTGCTCCGCTCATGACCATGGTCATGCTTCCCTGGGTCGCCCAATCGGCGGAGACCTCCACGACGCAAGGGGGCAGCGACAACTACCACTGGGTATTTTCCGTCTCGCTGGATGGGGCCTGTGGTTCCAATGTCGACTATTGGAACAAGGACGCCGGGATTAATCTGAAGTCAGACTGCCAGACGCCGATGGTCGCCAGCCAGGCGCAACTTCAGAGGGCCTATTATCCACTGCTCGACGATCACACCCAGAGCTGCCCGGGGGCCAATTGTGTTTACCGCGATGATTGGGCCGCGGCGCTGGCGACCGCCTTCGCCGGCGGGTCGTGTCCTATTCCTTACAGCACCATCGTGTCCTGCCATTTCTACGATATGGACAACGAGATCGATATCTGGGGCGGCACGCATGTCGATGTGCACCCTAACCCGTCGGGCTACGACGAACTAGCCAACACCTATTTCACCGAAGCCAGCAAGCTCAAGACCTGGGATCCACAAGCAGTGCGGCTGGGTCCAGTGCTGTGCTGCTGGTGGGATTACTGGAATGGCGCCAACGGGGCGGACAAAGACAACCATGGCGGTGACGATTTCCTTCCCTGGTGGCTCAACCAGGTCCACTGGAAGGACGAGGTGGCGGGGGCGCGCTCGCTGGACATTTTCGACATTCACGCCTACCCTGACGGCGCGGATATGTCGAGCTACACCCAGGCGCAGAAACAGGCGGCCGCGGTTAGCATCTACCGCGATTATTGGGACCCCACGCTGGTAAGCCCCTCCGGGACCATCAACCAGCAATGGACTACCCAGATTCAGCCCAACCACACGATTGCCTTCCGCATCCCCCGGCTGCGGGCAATCGCCAACACCATTTATCCCGGCACGCCGCTGAGCTTCACCGAGTGGAGCGCCGCTTTTGCCGGTGAGTCCGATTTCTCCACCGCCCTGGGCGATGCCGATGCGTACGCGATTCTCGGCCGCGAGCGCGTCTCGCTTGCCACCCGCTGGGTAGCTCCCGTAGCCGCCAACCCCAATTACCTCGCCCTTAAGCTCTATACCAACTACGATGGCGCGCATCACGGCTTTGCGCCTGTTTCGGTCGCTGCCGCCAACACCGGCAATGCCAATCTCTTCAGCAGCTATGCCGCCGTCAGCCAGGATGGCAAGACCCTTACGCTTATGGTCATCAACAAAGACCCGCAGAACTCCGCCCAGGTGCAATTTGCTCTCAGCGGATTCAGCCCCACATCCATGACTGCCTACACGCTGGCGGCAAGCGCTCCCCAGGCTATTGCTGCTTCCCCTTCGTCCGTCTGGGCGCCGACGCAAACCTTCGCGCCCTACAGCATCACGCTGCTGGTCGTCTCCGGCAGCACGGCAACGCCTCCATCCTCGGAGTGGGACCTGAACCCCGACACGATCATGGCGCCCGCCGGCGGAACCGCCACCCTGCAACCGGTCCTGACCAGCGGTTCCAGCAGCGTAAATCTGTCGTCCGCGGCGTTCGACAGCTATGAGGGGACGGCAGCTTGCAACGGAACTATCACTGTAACGAATGGTGAAGTCACCGGCACCGAGCCCGGCACGATCACCGTGCAGGCCGGCAGCACGCCTGGTTTTTGCCATTTCACCGTGACGGGCAGCGATGGCTCCGCGACACAGACCCAGGGCGGGTGGGTCATCGTTGGGAATCCGCCGGCTACTCTGGCATCCACCGGCGGAAACAATCAGTCGGGCAGCGCCGGCAGCGCGCTTCCGCAGGCGCTAACCGTCGCCCTGTCGCCCGGGCAGTCGGGCGCCACGGCCAACGGGGCCAGCATCCTATTCACCGCCAGCGCCGGCACCCTCTCCAACGGAACGGCCAGCGGTTCAAAAGTCATTGCTGTAACCAACTCTTCGGGAGTTGCCTCGGTTACGCTGACTCTTCCCGCAAATGCGGGTCAAGTGAATGTGCAGGCTGAGGGGCCCTATGGTCTTGGGCATCCCGTCACCACGTTCACAGAAACAGCCCAGTAGCTCAGAAACTACTCGGGATATAAGCTGCTACGGCGAGCCGGAGTTTCCAATCGCCGGCGAGCGAGAGTACAATTGCCGCTCCCCCCACTTTAGATCTGAGAGACCCTCTGATGAAAATCTGCATGAAGCTTGTCGTCTGCCTGACCGTACTCGTTGGAACCGCCCCGGCCCAGAGATCCGACTTTCAACGTTCACCCCCACCGACCACCGTCGCCTACGTCTATGTGTCCAGGCCGACCCATATCGATGGCTTTGCCGCAACGTCCAGCGGAGAGCTGACACCAGTGCCAGGATCGCCTTTCGCCAACATCAGCGTGACTCATCTTTCGGCGAACAAGCAGTTTCTCTTTGGCACAGACAGCAATGGGAAGTACGTCTATTCGTTTTCCATCGCGTGGAATGGTGCTCTCACGCAGGTGGCTGCAACGAATGTCAGCAAATACATATCCAATCCTTGCTGCGGGCTCGGGTTGCAGATCGACCCGAGTGGCTCTGACTTGTACGTGGGGATCACGGACTATATCAACGGCCAGGAGTATACCTACCTCGAGTCGTTCAAAATCGAAGCCAACGGCGAACTGCAATATCTCGGAAAGAGCCTGGTCAACCCCCACACCATCTCCGAGCTGAGGTTCGTACCCAGCACGCATTTCGCCTACCAGGCAGGGTGCTGGATCCAGGTGATCAATCCCGGAACCGAGAAAGAGACCCCCGTAACTTCGGAATTTCGGCGGGAAAGCAATGGCTTCCTGACGTTTCTCGGCACGACGGATGAGGTGCCGAAAGCAGAAGGCGCCGATAAGTATTGCCCCTTCGCCCTGGCCAGCGATCCCACCGATCATCTCGCCTTTGTTTACAGGACGTTGGGTATCGATACAGCCATAGGGACCTATACGGTGAGCGCCGAAGGGAAATTGACGACCAAAAGCAGCTACGAAAACATGCCGAGTTACGCCGTCTATCCGCATACTGCGAGCATTTCCCCAACCGGGAAGCTACTCGCTATCGGCGGTGGATCCGCGTTTCAGCTCTTTCATTTCAACGGAAGCGCGCCGGTTACAAAATTCTCCCCGGCGATTGATGCTGGAGACAACCTTTTGGAGTTCGGCTGGGATAAAAGCAACCACTTGTATTCGCTTACCGGGAGCGCGCTGCTCGTCTACACGGTCACGCCCACAAGCATCGAGCAGGCGCCGGGCTCGCCGATCTCGATACCGGAAGCGGGAAGCGTTATCGTGGTCGAAGAGCCCTGAACCGCTCTCAGAAGTTTTCGGGCCAGCCCAGGTCAACCAGCCTGGGCTTCGCTTTTCTTCCATCCCGATTCTCGAGCTCGAGATTGGAGTCTCTTGGTTAAGCGTCGCGATCTGGTCCCAGGGCAAGCTCAGTTGCCGATCACCTCGGCAATATCTGCCCTAGATTGGACAGTTTGAAGAGAAGCGACCGGGAACTTCCACCTTGCTGCTGGCGTATTCGTTGCAAGAGCGCGCTCCAAGGCGGAGGGAACCTCTTGAAATACAGACGCCGTATTATCCTCTGGATTGTCTATGCCGTCGGGCTTGTAGGGTTAGCCATCTGGGCGAGTTGGCGCCACAAACAGGAAGTGGCGCACCGGTCCGAAGATTCATGCTGCAGACAATTATCAGTTTCGGAGTTTCGTGGACAGACCGAAACAGTGACCTGAAAGGTTTCGAAGAAATTCGACCGCGCCCCAAAACTAGGGTGCAAGGCTGAAGACGACGTTCACCTGGGTCTGCACCTCGACCACTTCTCCATTGAGGAGGTATGGTTTGTAGGTCCACTGGCGCACGGCCAGCATTGCCGCGTCCGAGAGGTCTTGCGAGGGCGAGGTCAGGACGCGCAGGTCCTGCACGTGACCATCCATGCCAATCTTAGCGGCCAGAACAACCGTGCCCTGCACATGGTGTTGTTTGGCGCTATCGGGATAAGCAGGAGTTACTTTGCCCAGCAGGTTCCTCTGCATCACTCCGGAAGAGACCGCGATCTTTCGCGGTGGCGCCTTAATCGCCCCGGGCGGAGGAGTGAATTCGGACTCATTCACCGGCTGCAGCGCTTCCAGCGTTTCCAGGTGAATATTAAGGAAAGGCTTGTCCTTAAGCGTTACGCGGATGTCGCGGGCGATCGAGCGGCCCTGGAAACTGATCGGGTCATCAAAGGACATGCGGTAGTCGTCGCCATAGGAAGAGTTGAAGCGAAGGATCGGATTGGCCTGCTCGAAGCAATAGACAGGGGATGCCGGCGGCGGCGGTGCGTTGGGATTCAGGGGGCCCGGATGATCGAGGGATATACAGCGAAGCGTGGCTTTGCCGGAATTCCTTTCACGCATGGTGAGGTGAGCATAAGAGAGCTCCACCTCACTCGGTAGCGGGTCGATCAGGTTTCGGTGAACCAGCATCTCTGCTGTGCCCGGCCATCGTGGGTCGCCGCTAAGAAAGAGGCCGCCATCGGTCATATAGTCGGTTTGCGTAAAACCGGAGCTGGTGAAGCTGGACTTGTGCTCCTTCATCCCGGCCCAGAACTCCTCATAGATGCCTTTGTCTTTCGGGGCGCCTTGATCGTCAAACGTTTCGTAAGAGGCCTTGATATGCCAAGGCTGGATACCTGGGGAATTGAGGCCATTGACCTTCGAAGCGAGAGCGAAGATGGCGGACGGATCACTCGTCATGGAGCCCGGCGTCGTTGTTCCCGCGCCAGCAGATGTCTGGCCGCCATTCAGCCCCAGCGCAGTATGCTGCATCAGCAAGGCAAGGACGAAAGGCAGAGCGCTGCTCGCGTCAATCGGTCTCATCGTGAGAACTCTCCCTGCTAACCTAAACCGTCCGCGACGAGACCGCGCTCGGCCGTTTGGGGGAAGACTATCTTGTCGCGGTATTTCCAGCCAGCGCTTTCTTTTGCTTGAGAAGGGCTTGAGAAGAGACGAGGTGTTCCCGCCGGAGTTCCTGGTCGGTAATGGCAGCGGTTACGTTCCGTCTGGAAGATGTGAAAAAATCGATTTTAAAATTTCTGCGTTAAAAAATAGCTTCAATACTTCTAAGCTGCAGCAATTAAAAAAAAAATAAATTTTTTTTGTCCCAGCCAGAAGAGTTTGTCCCACCCAGAATTGTCCATGGAACGGCACGAAATCCCGCCTGGGCGGGATGAATTCCCTGCCCCCTGATCGCCTTGACGTAGAGAACTGCAATCACGTTGATCTTCCCCTTGAACTCCAGGGGCGATAGCGTCCTGTCCCTTTGTCTCCCCGCCCCCGGCCCTTTCCGGTCAAGAGCCTTGCCGCGACAAATTCAGGCATAATGATAGCCTCCCCTTTGACACATGGTCACTTCAGCGAATCGCGGTCTGGTCTACCGCTTCGGGGTCTTCGAAGTGATGGTGGAGGCTCGAGAATTACTCCGCCAGGGCCGCCGCATCAGGATGCAGCAACAACCCTTCGAATTGCTCCTGCTCCTGCTCGAGAACGCGGGAGAGATAGTGGATCGGGAGTCCCTTCGTCTGCGGCTCTGGCCGGCGGATACCTTTGTGGATTTCGGCCAAAGCCTCAGCGCCGCGGTAACCAAACTACGACAGGCCCTCGGCGACGATTCAGCCAACCCGAGGTTCATTGAAACGGTTCCGCGCCGCGGTTACCGCTTTATCGCTCCGGTAGCCCGGCACAACGAGCCAATCGCCGCGCCCAACCCTGCACCCCACGCCGAAACCCTCGCTACGCCGGCCGAAGCGTATACAAAGGATAGCCAGGACGAGAGGCGGCGCCATACCGCGGCCTCGAAAATCGCGTGGCTGTCCCTGGCCGTAGCCGTCCTGCTCGCAACCGCTCTGGGAATCTATCGGCACCAACGCAAAACAGCGTTTACCCTCGCCGCCAGCGATACCGTCGTTCTCGCCGATTTTGAAAACAATACCGGCGAAACGGTTTTTAACGATGCTCTGCGCGAAGCCCTCCTGGTCGGCCTTGCGCAATCCCCTCTGATTCAGATTCTGCCGGATCGCGCCACCGCGGTCGTGTTCCGGCAAATGGGCCATTCCCTCGACGATCGAATCACCGGGCTTACCGCCCTGGACCTGTGCCGGCGAGTCGGCAGCAAGGCAACCGTGCAAGGCTCTATCTCCAGCCTGGGAACGACTTACTTGATCGGTTTGGCCGCGATCCGCTGCGATACCGGCAAGCCGATTGCTTACGAGCAAATCCAGGCGCCACAACGGAACGATGTGATCGACGCGCTCGGCCAGGTCACTTCCAGGCTCAGAGCGCGGCTGGGCAAATCGATGCCCACCCTCAAGAAGTACAACGCTCCTTTGGAACAAGCCACTACCTCGTCGCTCGAGGCGCTCAACGCCTATGGCAAAGCCCTTTCAGTATGGGATGCCAAGGGCGATCCGGCTTCCATTCCGTATTTTCAAAAAGCCATCGAACTCGATCCGGAATTCGCTATGGCTTACGGCGCGCTGGCCGTCGTCTACTACAACACCGGCAACGCCGAACTGGCCCGGGAAAATTCCATCAAGGCCTACAACCTGCGGGAACGGGTTACCAGCGCCGAGCGGGCCTCGGTGGAAGCACGTTATTACCTCTACGTCACAGAGGAGGTCGACAAAGCAGCCTTAAGCTACGCGGCGCTCGCCCGGGACTACCCGCAATCTGCCGGCTCACTCAATCACCTGGGCACCACCGACCTGCGCCTGGGGCGGAATGAGCAGGCGGTGGAAGACTTTCGCAAGGCGATGCTGATTGACCCGGGCAGGGCCAATACCTATGGAAACCTGGCCCTGGCCCTGCTCCGTCTCAATCGGACGAAGGAAGTGCAGGCGGTTCTGGCGGAGGCCGCTCGCCGCAGTTTCCGCACCGGATACTGGGTGTTGCTCAATTACTGGCTGGCCATTCTCAACAACGATCAGCCAGCGATGGACCGGTCGCTGGCGCAATCCTCTGAATTTCCGGGAGCCCGGGCGGCCCTGCTCGCGGAAGCAGCGAACAAAGAAGCGGCGGACGGCCATTTTGAGAAGGCCCGGGCGCTGTCGAAGTCCGCGGGGACCTTCTGCAGGCGGCAGGTGACAAGGACGGCGTAGCCCGCGTTCTGATCGCGCGGCGCTGCGGGAAAGCGAGGCCGGCTTTTTATCCAGGGCGCGAGCACTGAGCCGGCAGGCAGAGTCTCTCAGCCACGAACAAGTCATCGTCATCTCGAATGCGTTGATCTCCGCCCAGATTGGCGATTATGCCCGGGCATCCACCCTGACCGGCCAACTGGATGAACAGTATCCTCACGGCACGTTCGTGCAAAAATTCTGGCTGCCCATGATTCGGGGAGAGGTCGCGCTGCGGCAGGGGAAAGGAGCGAAGGCGGCCGCCCTGCTCTCTTCCGCCGAACCCCTCGACCCCTCCATTGTCGACGGATTCATCAGTCCGCTGCAGCCGGTCTATGTCCTGGGGCAGGCGTGGCTGGTCGATGGGGATGGCGCCAAAGCCGCCGACGCCTTTCGTAGGCTGACCGAACATCCCGGCTTGCTGCTGAATTCCTCGCTGGGCGCGTTGGCCGTTCTCGGGCAAGCCCGCGCCTACTCGCTGTCGGGCCGGCCGGTCGAAGCAGCCAGGGCCTACCAGCAATTCCTCACCCAATGGAAGGATGCGGACCCCGGTATCCCCCTTCTACAGCAGGCGCAGCGGGAAGCCGACCGTGCGCAGAGGGCAGCAGCCCACTCCTCGCCCGGGAAATAAACAGCCCGCAGCCCATCGTTACCCCTCGCGCCCAGTTCAACTCTCATCCTATCTCTCTGATTGCGCACGGATTATTGGTTCAACTACGTTTCAGAACCAGTTCCTTTGACGACCCCATGCCGCAGCGCTATTCCTCTTGCCATCGACCTTGCGCCGCCGCTGCTTACGGCCCCTGATCGAACCCAACAATTTGCCGGAGGAGTAAAACCATATGACCCGCGATCTCTCCACTCTCGCCACACCCTGTGTTCGCCGCTCTGGGCGGCAATTCTGCGCCGCGATTCTTTGCCTGGTCGCGGCCACCCTCTTGCTCTGGACCGCAAGCGCCTCGGCCCAGACCGCCGGCCGCCTGTTCTTCCTGAACCCCGGGAATGGTGACTACCTGGTCGGCGGCGTCGACCCCAGCGGCTACTTTCATTCCACGCCGGCAGGCACGCGCACCACATTAGTGGGCACGACCCACCTGGTCGCCAATAACTCGGCGATCGTTGCTTATAACCGGGCGACCGGCTATGCCGAGTTGGTGGCCATCGATGGCTATGGGAACGCCGGTTTCCGCCCCACGGGTTTTGGGGTGAATTGGAACCAAGTCGTGCCTACCGGTGGCGACTTCCTTACCTATGCAGGCGACGGCAACAGCGGCGGCCAGGGCGCAGCCTTCGCGGTGAAGCAGGGGGGATTTATCGATCACCAGATCTGGGCCGGCAGCTTGAGTCCCTGGACCAATATCGTTCAGACCGACGACTATCTTATCTTCTACAACCAAATTACGGGTCTGTTCGACGCGACGATCTTTAGCCCCGTCTCTTCTACCCTCCAACAGAACAGCCTTAGCGTCGCAACCATTCCAACCGGTTATGGATTGATGGCCGCGGTGGATGACAATGTGATCCTGTATAACACCAGCACCGGCGCCTACAGGGTCGTAAGCATGTATTTCGTAGGCAACGGAAATGACTTTCCCGACCGCCGCGACACCGGGACATTGGAGAAGTTTTATGGGGCCATCCTTCCCAGCGCGGGCCGCGTAGTGTTTTACTCATATGGAAGCGGCGACGTGCTGGTTGGCCACTTTACGCAATCAGGGGAATTCGTCAGCGACAAGAAGACCAACATCCCCATCTACACGGACGCCTTCACCACCGGGTCGTACGTATGCTTCTACAACGCGGAGAATGGGGAGCTGGCGGTATACAGCCTCAGCACTGGAGGCACGCTAACCCGGCGCTCGGTGCAGCAGATAGGAAGCGGCTATACCTTCTCGGCCGCCGCCCACTCCTGAGCGAGGGCTTTACAACGCGCTCCTCTGCACGACGCTTCCGTTCGCGCCAATCGTGCGATCGGGAAAATTCACACGAATGACGAAACCCGGGGATAGGTATCATGTCGACTATCTTTCCCCGGGCTGAGCGTCAGCCGTATATCTGGTCTGTGCTCTGTCCGACTTCGATAATATAGCCGTCAGGATCGCGGATATAGCAGCGTATCTCGCCGTACTTGGGGATCGGCGGCGTGATGAACTGCGCTCCCCGGCTTTTCCATAGTTCATAGCACGCTTGAATATCCGCAACCCGGAAATTCATAAAGCTGTTGATGTGATTCGGGTCGGGGACGCTTAATGTTACCGTCGGCTTATCCGGGGTCGGCCCGCCTCCAAGGTTGATAATCATCCAGATATTCGCCAGCTGAAGGTACCCGGGCGCGTTGCCGTCTCCTCTGCTCAGAATGTGCGCGCCGAAAACCTTTTCGTAGTAATCGAGCGATCGGTTGATGTCGCCCACGGTTATAAAATGCGCAATGCTCATCCCCTCCTTCGGGGGCATCTCATAGCTCTTCTGTCCGATTTGCACGCTGCTCATTTGACTACTCCAATCAGGATAGACTTACCGGCTCACTTTTTCTTCTCGTTGAGTGCCGCTAGAAGAAGCTTCAGAACTGCTTCATCAGAGAACGGGTTCTGGCCCGAGATCAACTCGCGATCTTGAAGGGCGTAGCTCCCCCATGGAGCGACCACACTTACGTCGCCGCCCGCCGTACGCAAGGCGAAGTCCGGGTAAAACAGAACCTTACCACCAATCTCAAGCGGCTCCCGCTGCTGTTCTTCCGCCGTCGCAAAGATAGTCATCTTATATCCGGCATAGATCCAGCCTTGAGCCTTGGCGTGCGCTCCGGCGACATCGCCCGCTGCCAGCGCTGCGACGAACTCCCACGAATTCGGAAGAGCCGAGAGCAGTGAAATCGGGCCATGGCAGAGCACAGCCGTAGGCTTGGACGTTTCGTGAAAGTGTCTCAGCACGATGCCGGCATTGGGATCATCCAGAAGATCGATCATCGGGCCATGGCCGCCCGGAACGAAGACAGCGTCATATTGATCCAGGCCCGACGCGATGACATCCCTGATGCGAACTGGATCTCTGAGCCCAAGCAAGCCGTCGCGGAATAGCAGGTAGTCCTGCAGCTTGGCCGCGTCCCCGCCGAAAAAGCCGACGACCTCGGAATGGACATCCACCTGCGGCGTATTGCCGGTGGGGTTGGCGAAGGTGATTTCGTAGCCCTCCTTCATCAGGGCGCGAACCGGAACCGTCACTTCGTTGAGGTAGTAGCCGGCGCCGGTATAAATCTTGCCATCCTTCAAGGGCAAACCGCGACCGCTCGAGATCAATGCCAGGATTTTTCCTTTTGTTGCCATTTTGTTCTCCTCTTTGAAATCGGAACTAAGGGGGAGGTTTCGCAAAGCCCGCAAGCGCGGGCCGTCGCGCTTGATGTGGATCATGCCTGCGGAAATCCGAACATCAACCACGACTGATTCGCTACCCAATGCGGGTATAGCTCCGTCATCTGATCGAACAACTCCTGGTCGGACGTCGCGCTCTTCTGCAGCCGGTCGAAGTCCTGCAGATAATGCTTGGTGTCCTCGATCGTCGAGGGAGAGTCGGGCGCGCCAGGCTTCTTGTGACCGGCAACAACCATCGCCGGCTTCAGCGCCGCTAATCGATCCAGCGCTGCGATCCAGTTCTTTCGGCTCTCCGGGGTAGTGTCGCCGACGTACATGCGGCACTGGTTGTACACCACATCGCCGGCGACGATCAGGCCGATCGATGGAACATACAGAGACGTGGAATCAGGGCAATCGGTGCGGCCCTGCTCGAGGATGCGGACTTCGTGGCCCTCAAGCATAAAGCTATCGCCCTCATAGGGCTCGGGTGAGACCAACTTCGCCGGCACTTGCCCAGGAAACAATTGGCGGGCGAATTGGCTTAGCGGAGGAACAAACGACGACTGCATGGCCTCCACCGTCTTTGGCGTTGCGATCGCCCGCGCGCTGGGGAAACGGTCGAGCAGAATACTCAGACCGTAGAAGTGGTCGAAATGGCCGTGCGTTATATAAATGGTCTGCAGGTTGCGATTGTGCAATCCAACCCAATCCGCCAGAGCCTCCGCCTCAGCCACTGTCCCCATCGCGTCCACCAATACGGCGTCGTGCTCGCCGAAGATCAACGTCGATGTAATCGGGTCAAAGCCCAGCGGCTCGCCGAAAGGCCTTGGCCGCTCGCCGACCATGGACTTTCCCGGCGCGGTAAAAATGTTCACGCTAAGCGGGTTCGACGCGGTCAACCGGCTGGGTTCTTTCGGCCCATTCTTGCTGTCCATTTGGCTACTCCTCCCCGCATCAGGGCAGGGGACTGTTCAAGCCAACATTGGCAGAAGCACGACGACGAATCCATTGGACGAAGGTATCGACCCATACCAAAGTATGGCTTGGGCGGCCAGGAGCGAGTGATCCTCCAACGGGACGCCACCTTACTTGCTACGATTACTACCGCCCGCCTCTGCCTTCGCCGCCAATCCGCCGCCGCAGTAACCTCCGAAATGGTAATACCCCATCTGGATGTCTTGCACCAATCCCGGAGCAGATATATCTTGTTAGCAGACGATTTCGGCAGGCAGCGGATTCTCGCGTCCCCGCTCTCTGTCCGGCAGTTGCCGGTAGTTTCGGCCTACACGCGAGCGAAGGACAGTCTTACCGCTGTCCGGTGCCACACTCGATCCCTGTCACAAATCCAGCCAATCCCATGCATCCCGCCACGGCGGGATTTTTTCATTGCGTCCTCACCGCGCTTTGCATCGCGCACCAGTCGAGTCGCTCGTGATAGGGCACGGCTTCAGTCGGTACATATCTACCTAGGAGAAAACTTCAGCTCGCAGGAATTCTTCGTCACCACAGTGCATTCGAAACTTTTCCCTACCTACTTCCCCATAACCCAACTTACCAACTAAACGGAGCCACCTATGCCTAAAAACAAAGTCACCGACCTCATCACCGATCAGGAAATGGTCTTTGCCCGCCTGATCCTCTCTGGAACCATGACCGACCAGCAGGCCGCCAAAGCCGCGGGTCTCAACCCCAATACCGCCGCCTACATCAAGTCCAAACCCTGTGTCCGCGCCTACATGCTCGAGTACCGCGCCCTCAATGCAGCAACAACTCGTCCAGCAGCAAGCCGAGGACTCGCGCCGGCAGAACCTGGACCGCGAGCAAGTCCTGGCCCGCCTCTGGGAAATCGCCAACCTGAGCCCGGAAATGACCCGAAACAGCATCACCGGCCAGGTCAAGGCGCTCACCCTGATCATCGCCATCGAGGGCCTGATCCCAGACCTGCGCGCCGGCTCCGCTCAGAACAAACCCGCTCCTCAGCCCACCACCGACACCGCAGATCTATGCCAGCCGCTTGGCTAGGCAAGCAGCAGGAGCAAACCACTGACCCCGAGCCGAAGCCTGTAGAGGAGAACCTTGAAAATCCCCGGGTCGCAAACGACCCCTATTCCCGGCGCCGTTGAACCGTTCTGGAAGAGCGCAAACCCACCCACTCGCCCCAAATACCCTGAAAAGCCGTCGAAAAGGTCAAATTTTATTCAATTTTATAAAAACCGTGGACTTCCCAAACCTTATTTCCAAGCCTGAAAGGGTGCACAGGAAAGAGCAGTAGGGAAATGTTGGACACGGGATCATCCCCAGGCGTCGAGGTGTGAGCAGAGGTACCTTCCCGTCCGCACCCGCTCCGCTCCAGGGAGGCCTGGTAAGTGCCGGTCATTTCAGCTTTTTGCCGCGCAAACCTCAGGCTTTGCGGCCCCAAAGCAAATAACCCGCCACAAATCCCAGAGCAACGGCCGTAATTATCTTCTTCACCGGCGACAACTCTACATACCGCGTCCCCGCATCCGTAACTTCGATATAACCCATGGGTCGCGAGGCCACTCCACCCCCTCCGCTCCCTCCTCCAATCGTTTCGCCGTTTCGTCCGCCAGAAGTGGCGCCCAGCAGGTATCCGACCTTGGCTACAGGGATGATCGTTCGGCTGCCCATCTGGATCGGGTCTCCGTACACGGTCTTGGTGTTTGCCTTGGCGGCAAAATGATCACTGAGGTTCAAAACAGTTTCCTCAGCCCGGGTGAAGGCATTGGAGCTGCCATTCGCATCTTCTGTCATATCGATGTCCTCCAATTGACTTATGTTTCCCGTGGTTTCTGAGCCTATCAGAAAGGCGTGGACAGAAAGGCGCAGAAAGACAGCAGGTTCACGACTCGTTTCCCACCATAGAGACGGCTACTTGGCCCAGTTCTTACTCCACCTGAAAGTTCAACGTCATGGAGTCTCTCGTTTTCATGGAAGCGTCTTTCACGTTGATCGTGAGCGTATGCGTTCCCTTGCTTAATTGAAGACCCGGGGCATTTACCGAGGGGGAATTGATCTGATCCACGATTTTTACTCCCCGGTCCCACACTTGAATGTCGTGCCACCGCAAAGGGTTCATCGGTTGAGATTGTCAAGGCTCACAGGATTGGCAATGCTCGATCCCTCGGCCGGAGAAGAAACTGAAATACGAGTCGATGACTTGTCACCCACTAAAGGCGCTTACTCACCGATGCAGTGCTACCTGCGGAAGACGTGCTACCGACAGATGCCGTGTTATCGCAGGGTGGTGGAATCTCCGCGAGAAGATTGTCCAGGGATGGACGCCCCGCCTACGGTCACTTCGGCCTGAGGCGAAATGTGATTCAGAATGTGGGATTTTCCCACCATCTGCACATAGACTTTATAAGTTCCGGAGGCCAAACCCAAGGTGTTTACATCGAGCGATGCTCCACCCACGGCGACCGATCCCGCATCCATCAGGTTCTTGCCGTCTCTGGAAAGATAGACCTCATAGTGATCGACGGTTTCTTCCGAGCCAACGCCGGTGAAGGACGGGGCCGGTGTAATCACCGTACCGGAAACGCCGGCGCTGACTGCGGCGCAGTTATCAATTCCGGTTTCCACTTCTGTGCCCTCCTCGTAGTCATTCCAGGTTGCCACCTGTAAAAAGGGAAGATTGGAAGGCGATGACGCCAGATAAGTGGATACGGCTGAGAGTGACCTGACGAAGGTCAGACCGCATGCCTGGTCCACCACACGTCCCTGGGTCCAGGGCGCGTACCGATCGTCAAATCCTTTGAAGAAAGATCCTGAATAAAGACGTCCAGGATTTGCCGCGACCTGGGAATAAAACGAGTGCAAGCTTACTGAGTGCGTCGGCGCTTGAAACTTCAGCATCATGTGGAAGGCCTCCGAACCAGTAGAAACCTCCCATGCTGTCTGAGGCGTGACTGGGGCCGTCGAGGATGAAAAGAGGATGTCCGGGAGCCTGAGCCGCAGCCCTGGCCCAGTCGATCGAGCCGTTGTCGAAGATATAGACCACGGGCCGCCCGTTTATTCTTAGATAATTCGGCAGCGCTGAAATAATGACTGTCAGCGAAAGACATATCGCTCATGAGCTGATTGAACTGTTCGCCTTGCCGAGTGAATCTTATTCAGATGATTTTCACTCACAGAGAAATAGAAATTGGGAAACTTCGGCATTTCCTGGGCCATGGCAACCGTGCCCGCGGTATCCGCACCTCGCCGAATTGGCTTCGGCGACCATGATGCCATCGTAGCCGCGGGAGATCATGTCTTCGACAATTTTGTCGAGCTGGCCCGGATCCTCGGTCGAGTAGTGAACTCGTAGAACATCGCGCTTATCATGAACGCCATCGCACGGACTTTGAGAGCACTTCCACCAGGGCATCCAGTGCGCCAAGACCTTTCCGTTGAAGTTAGGCGGCAGCATTTTCTTGAGAGGAACCTTGCTCACATTTCCCGGAGCCATGTCGCCATTCGCCACCGTGGCAAACGAACTCGAGGCGCTGGTATTGTTGCTCGTGAGGCGGCTTAATGTCGTCGTCGCTTCAAGAGCCATCAACGGGTTCGTCGCTGACAACAGCGGAAAGAGCAGCGAAAGCGATAAGGCTCGTCGCAAGAGAAACTCCATTTTGCTTTCCCTTTGGCAGCCTGAGGCACGCTGCGTGGAAGTGGAACTAACTTGGTATGGCTGTATTCTTACGCGCCTGGAGAGCAAGCGCCAAGTCTTTGACTACCTTGCAAGCCGTAAACATCGCCCACCTGACGTTATCGAAAGATTCATTCACCCATGGCAGCAATAAAGGATAGAATTCGGTGGCTATTGGGCCCCGCAATCAAGCAGAAGTCAGAATCCGATTCATGGCCAACGTCGAGCCGTGGACAAGAAGTTCGGCATCCTATCCCGTTCGGGAAGTTCCATCGACCCATCACTCTAGACAACCTCTGCCTTGAGGAAAAATGCTATGAACTGTGCCTGCAAGTCTGCAATATTCCTTGCCTTCGTCACGCTCTTCTCAGCGGGGCCAGCCTTTACCGAAAATCCAACCCCGGATGTTTCGCAATCCTCGAGCTCTGCTCCCGTGGCTCACGTCTACGTGCAAACCCACCAGGGCGTCGACGTATTCGACGCGTCTTCCAGCGGCAAACTCACCCTGGTCAAGGGTTCGCCCTTTTCGACCACGGGACAGATGGGCGGCGTCACTGCCTCCCACCTCATCAGCATGGGAACGGATGATGTGCACGTCTACGCCGTCGGATCGACAGGGGCCGTGGGCGAGCAGCAGGGCGAGGTCAACACGCAGAAATACGGCGGGGCCCAATGCGGAAATACCACCGGACTCTCGACGTTCCTTGACCATACGGGCAAGTATTACTACCTGCAGCTTTCCGGCATCTTCGACAGCGGCTCCGTTACCTGTGTGGCCTGGCAGTCTTACGAACTCAAGTCGAACGGAAGTCTTGATTTTCTCGGCTCGCTGGAATACTCCGGCTCTTCTGGGCACGACGCGAGCCCCAGCAGCCTGCCGACCGTCAGCAGCAACGACAAATACGCTTTCGGGGTATTTGCCCAGTACAGCGGCTTCTACTACACCACGCTCTCAACCCTTAAGCGGGCGTCCAGCGGCGACCTCGAGGTGATTCCCAACTTTCAAGAGACCGATCCCCAGGCGGATCAAAACGTCGCCAACGGCCCCTGGTCCTTCTTTCCTGTCGCTGTCCAGGCCGATCCGTCGAGTCACCTGGCGGTGCTTTTGCAGAACCAGAGCTTCGCCGGCTGCTGCGGTTATTTCGGCGCGCTGCAGTTAGCCAGCTATTCCATCAACAGTTCCACCGGGAGCATCGCCTCGACAAACAAATATGAAGATATGCCCACGCCGGCAATCCCTGTGGGTGTGATGGACATGTCGACTTCCGGCAAGTTGCTTGCCCTGGCGGGAACCGGGCTGCAAATCTTCCACTTCAACGGCGCCTCACCGATTACGAAATTCGGCTCCGCCCTTCTCCCCGGAGTAAGTATCGACCGGCTCGCGTGGGACAATAACAACCATTTGTATGCTTTGAGTTATGCAACCAACAAACTCTACGTCTACACGGTGACCACCACAAGCATTAAGGAGGTAGCCGGTTCGCCGTTCACCGTCGACAATGCGTACGGCATCAGCGGGCTCATCGTTGTGCCCAAATAGCTACCTTAACCAGGTTTCAAAAAGCTGCGGGACGGGCTCCGATACCACGATTTTCCATCGCTGAATAAACTCCTGGTGACGGAGCCCTTAGGGCTGGATACCGTAGAAGTCCAACACCGTGCCCGGGTTGATCGCCGAGGGATCCACCTGCGAACTCAATGGCGGCGCCGGATTTGCACGGCGAATCAAGCGGACAGGCTTCGACTGCAAGGGAATTGGCTTGCCGTCAACCTCAACCTTTTCCAGCAGAATGTTGTAGACATCGTTCGTGGCGCGGCTTCCAGGTGACTGTCGTTCCATCTCTACCTTTAGGTACACGAGCGCTCCGGCAGGCACCTCACCGTTCGCAAGTCCTACGGTCCGGGCGACGCTGGCACTGAATACTGCGCCCGACGCGACGCTTGTCTCGTTAATCGGGTCGATGGTGCGAACCGTGAGCCTGAATTGCGTGCCTGAGGTGACAGGACCGACTGAGCGGACCGCACTGGCTACACTGGCTGGACTGGCTGGCCGGGCCAAGTTAGCCGCATTGGCTGACTGTGCCGAACCGCCTCCCGCCGCCCGCCTCGCGTTTGCAGCGGCGACGTCGGCCTGCACTTTCTCAAACGCCCGCCTCCGCGCGTCGACCGCGCCGGGTGCATCGTCCCACGGCGGTATCTCCGGGTACACCGGGGCGGCCGCATCGGCGTACTTGTTTCGCTTGAAGGAGGCCACGATTTTCGGATTGGGAATCCGGCAGTTCGCTGGCGCGTCAGAGAAGTAGAGGCACGGCGGCTCATCCTCTCCGAAGGTAACTCGAACCTTGCCGGGCGCCTGATTGCCCAGTGTCGCCAATTATAGTTCGCGTCAATCTCTTTCGGACTGCCGTCACTGTTATGCTTCACGGCCGTCACCTGCTGCGCTTCCGCCTTGATAGCGATTCACGGCCCAGGCATTCGATTCGTCCGTGATGAGGTCGTCTACCAGGCCCTTGTAGTTCTGCTGCTTCGCCAGCGTAAGTGTGCTCGTGGCTTCAGCGGCCCCTGCCATCCGGATCGGCGCCTCGTTTCGTCCGAAATGCAGCATGTTCTCCTGATACCGCATCGTCGCCCCCGATGCGCATCCGTTGTCGACAAGAAATTGGCTGCTGTCCTGCAAGCACATAGGTGCCGATGTCGGTCAGTTGCCGCAGTCCGGGGGCATCCCCGGCGTTTCTGAGTAATATCCTGAACATAAGCCTGTAATACGGCCGCGGTCTGGCAGCTATCCAACGTCTTCTGCAGCGAGTAAACGCGCGGATCGGCATAACGCCCCGTGCCCACGGTCTCGTACTGTGTGCAGCGCCTTGCGTCTACCTCCTCCCATACTGGTTCACCGTCGCAACCTGGCTGCTGCACACTGTCTTCATGATCTGTACCTTGTCTTTAGGAAGATACCGGTCGCATGACTTCGAATATTCGGTCATGTATGAGCTGACCATCAGACTGAAGTTCGTGCTGTCTCGCTTGAACGAAACATGTTCAAAGTCCCCGACATAGATGCGTTTTATGTCGTCACCGTAGTTAAGGTTATCGGTGTGCAGACCCGACGGAGTGAGCGAGCCGCTCTGCGTAGAGGGAGCGCCGGTATTTCCGCCCTTTGTTTTAGTGACTTGTTGCTGGGCCGTTCCTGCAGCTACCGACAGTCCCAGGCAGCAAAACGTTATGAATACGCGCATCGAACCTCCAGCATTTGCAGCTTGTCTCAAGGCACTTCCAGTACCGGCTTAATCGGGCTCAGGTAGAGAGAGAATAGTTCATCTCACCCGCAGCCAGAATTAAAAGTGGTCGCGCCATGAATGGGGGAACCTCTGCCATCGTTGAGAACCAGAAAGTCACGGTTGGCTCTCCGGCACGGAGCTTCCCGAAGGGCTTTCCCATCGGAGAGTTAAGCCACTCAAGGCAAAAAACGGCTTGAAATAGGGCACCTACCAATCCCGCCTGAAGTGAGCCCCTGGGGTTGGCACAGTGAGAGTTAGGAGCCGCATCTTTAAGTTGCACCAGGTTCTCTCTTTCGAGCGTCTATACTTAAGATGATGCAGCGACCTTTCAGCACGCCTCGTTTGTTTCTCCGCTTCGCGCTGGCAGTAGCTGCGGTTTTTCTGCTGTGCCCTGGCGCGCATGCCGCGGCGCGGCAGATTCGGCCTTATCGGGCGCGGCCTCTGGTCGTGGGCTACTTTCCCGGATGGGGTCAGTCGTATGCTGAACCTTTCAACGTGAAGACCATGATCGCAAACCACAGCGTCAGGCTGCTGGACCAGATCAACTATTCGCAAGGCGCGGTTACTGGCGGACGCTGCTCGGTCGCCAATCGCAAGAGCGACCTCGACACCGTGTATACCCGCCGAAAAGCGTGAACGGCAGAGCGGATAATCCTCGCTCGCCGTTTCGCGGTTACTTCCACCAATTGAAGGAGCTGAAGCTCCGCTATCCGCATTTGAAGATTCTGATTTCGCTGGAGGGTGCACAAGAAGGCTTCCGCGAAGGCGCGAAGCCAGAAAACCGGCGCGCGTTCGTCGCCTCTTGTGTAGATACTTTCCTGCGCGGTCATTTCGCGCCCCGGAATCTATGAGCCGGGTATCTTTGACGGAATTGATATTGACTGGGAGTCGCCGCAGCAAAACGAAGCTGCCGATTTCCTAGCCCTGGTGGCGGAGTTCCGGCGCCAGATGGACGCCCTGCGGCCCGGATTACGGCTTGCGATTGCCGTCGGAGAGTCGCCCCAGGAGCTGCCGGGTACGGACTTCGCAGCACTTTCGTCGCTGGTGGATCAGATAGGCATCATGAACTACGACTACACCGGACCGTGGAGCCCAACTACCGGTTTTATCGCGCCGCTCTATTCCGACCCCGACGACCCGAATCAGTCGAACAGCATAGAGCAGAGCATTGCCAGCTACCAGGCGGCTGGCGTGCCGGTAGAAAAAATGCTCATGGGGCTACCCTTCTATGGTTATAGCTGGACCACGGTCAATGCCGCCAATGATGGTCTTTTTCAGAGCGGCACGGGCGTGCATGACGACAAGCCTTATCACGACATCCGCGCACTCGCCGCCTTCTCTTCCGTCCACCGCGATCCGCATACGCAGGCGCCCTGGCTGTTCGATGGCAAGATCTTCTGGACGTATGAAGACCCGGTTTCAATCCGCTATAAGGTCAGCTACGCCGCGCATCAGCGCCTTGCAGGCATCATGATCTGGGAACTGAGCGGCGACACGGAAGATGCCGAGCTGCTCCGCGTGGCGCACCATTCGCTAAGAAGCCCCATGGCTACCAGCGACTTCGATGAAGCAACCACGGAATCGGCGCCCGATTCCTCCACGACGCCCTGAGTGAACCCGAATTTCCTGTTACGCAGCACTCTAGTCCATCGTCCAATGCAAACGGAAGCGCCGCATTCTCCTCTTGTCATCCCGACCGAAGCGGATTTGTTGCCCATTCAACCTAGAAGGTTAGCTTGAATCCAAACTGCCCTTGCCGGGGCGCGCTCGACGTGTAAGTGATCTGCCCGAACAGAGGATCATCCACATCGGTGGCCGGCTGGCCGAAGGTTGGATGGTTGGTAGCGTTGGACGCTTCGAGACGGAACTCAAGCGACGTGCCCTGGTGCAGACGTTCCAGCGAGAACACTTTCAGCACGGAGAGATTGGTATTGAAGCTATACGGGGTGCGGACTGCTCCGTAGCTCCGGGGTGCGTTGCCCAGCGCATAAAGCGGCGGCAGTACGAAGACCTCAGGGTTGGTGAAGTAGTTGTTGATCCAGCCTGCGGCGTGGTTGCGATGCGCCTTGCCCACAATGTTGGGTCGTTGCGGACCATAGGTCGGCAGCGAGGTTCCGTCATAGGTGAGCATGTTCAGCGGACGGCCCGCGGACCAACGCCAGACACCGTTCGTAACCCATCCACCGACAATGGCATCGAGCACGCGCGGCATGCCGCCCCCGAATTTCTTGCCGCGCCCGATGGGCAGAGCATACACATAGCTGACCTGCAGAACGTGCGGAACATCGAAAGTGGAGAGGCTTCTTTCCAGCCATGGTTTGTTTGGATCCTGCAGGCTGAGAAAACTTCCGATCCACGTGACGTTATCGTCGTCGACCGAGGCATCATCGTAGGACCTGGAGAAGACGTAGCTCACCAGAAGCTGTAAACCGTTCGAGTAATCCTTTTGCAGCCTGACCTGCGCGGCGTCATAGTTGGAGCTGGCAATCGGCGGAACATCGGATGTTGCCGAAGTGAATTGCGGATAAGGAAGATTCAGCTGATATTGCTGAACCTGCGGGCTCGAGAGAACGCTGTTGGGATCGGTAATGTGGCCGTAGAAGGGGTTGTCTACGTAATTCTGTATAGCGGAAATCTGGTCGAGCGAATAATTCTCGATCTCCGGTCCCAGGATATCCAGTTGATTGGCGCCCGCGAAGTAAAGATGGGTACCCTTCTTCCCGATGTATTCCATATCGAGCAGCATTCTCCACGGTAGCTGTTCCTCAATTCCCAGCGTCCAGGTCTGCTCATAAGGGGTGCGGTTTTCGTTGCGAAGCGGGCCGATGGCGCCATAGCCAATATCGTTGGCCAAGCCGAGGGTATTTCCAGGAGGAAGAATCAATCCGTTGGGATACGGATTGCTCAAGTGCAGATAAGGAGTGGCGCCATCGTTCTGATATGTGGTGATCAGGCCCGTGCTCTGAGTAAAACCTTGCGTTCCATAAGATCCCACGCCGTTCGCCCCGGATCGAGTCTGGGCAAAGTAGATACCGTAGCCCCCGCGAATCACAGTCTTGGGATTGAGCTGGAACGCCATACCGAAGCGCGGCTGCACATCTTTCCAGTCCGTATTGGTGATGTTGCGCTGCTTGGAACTGGCGAAGACCTCTCCGCCCGTCAGTTGCCCCAGACCCGGCACCTGGAGCGGGGAGATGGCATTTGGATCAAACCAGTTCTGGCGATTGAATCGGTCCGTCCTGGGCAGAGATACGTCGTAGCGCAAACCAAAATTCAGCATCAGGCTTTTGGTGGCTTTCCAGTTGTCCTGGAAATATCCGGCATATTGATAGTTTTGCGTCGCCGGCTCCAGTTGGATCTGGTAATAGCCGCCCAGATTTGGTTGGCCCATCATGAACGTGGCCATCGCGTCCCCACCGCACGTCGAAAAGGCGTTGGGGCACTGCGCAGTACCTCCCTCGTCGAAGTTGAAGTCGCCATTGGGAGCATTGGTTTGCAGGTAGTTCATCTGATGCAAACGCCCCTCGAATCCGAATTTCAGTTCCTGCTGACCCAACTGCTTGGTGAGCGCGATGGTAAGTTGTCCGGTATCCTGCCCCTGTTTGTAATTGCCATAAGGATTGGAACCAATGCTGGTGGTTGCCGCGGACAAATACCCACCCTGGATGAACATGGACGGAACCCCGGTCCAACCTTCGGTATTGAGATAAGAAGGGAAGCCCAGCGCACTGAGAGGATCGGTAACATTGGCTGCGCCGGTTGGGGGGTAGGTGTGGATCTTTTCCATGCCGCGCGTAAACCCGAAGGTTGTATTCAGCAGCAGGGTTGGACTGAAGGTGTGGGTATCGACAATGGCGATGAGATGCGTATGGCTCTGGTTCGGCCCTCCCGCACAGGGGTCGGTATAGTTTCCGAAACAGTTGTAGGGAACATCCCAACTCCAGTCCTGCGAGTACTTCACACTCAGCAGGTTGGCCTGCGTGATGCGATAGTCAACTTTGACATCGATATTGGTGGTTCTCACTCAGGGTAGACCCGCTTCTAATCCAGTTGTCGTAGATCCAGCCGTCATCGCCCGCGTTCCCCGAGATATTCGGCTTGGGGAACAAGTTCATCATCTTCTGGGCCACAGGATCGATCAGATTGCCCGCACCGGGCCGCTAACTGATACGGCGTTCCGTTCAGGTTGGGATTTCCCGGGCTGGAATACTTAGCAACATTATTGAAGGGAATATAGGCCGAGCGTACAGCGCCCCCAAGGTCGGAATTGTAACTGCCGGTATAGGGATCCCAGATCTGTCCCTGGGGATTGGAACAGAGTCCGTTGCCATCAAAGGTTCCACCATTGGCCGTGCAAACCTCGCCAAAATCGCCGCCTCGCTCGTTGAGCGTGGGAACGCCCGCCTGATTCGTGCCTGCGTTGCTTTGAATATTGCCGTCGTAGTCGCCGAAAAAGAACAGCTTGTCTTTAATGATGGGGCCGCCGATGGTGGCGCCAAAGTTGTTGCGGTGGTCGGCGGGAATCGGGATGCCGTAGAGATTATTAAACCAATTATTCGCGTCCAGATGAGTATTGCGGATGAAGTCATAGGCACTGCCGTGAATGACATTCGATCCGGACTGGGTGATCATGTTGACGATCGAGCCCCCGGAAAAACCAAACTCGGCGCTGAAGTTCGACTGCTGCACCTTGAACTCTTCCACCGATTCCACCGAGGGCACATAACTGATCTGGGTAATGCCGCCGTTGGGTTCGTAGTTGGTGATCGAGGCGCCATCCATCAGCACGTCCGCGGTCGCGGGACGGCCGCCATTGGAAACAAAGTCGGTGCCGGTACAACTGATGTTGCACTGGTCGTCGACCCCGGTGACCCCGGGCGCCAGAGAAACAAGGTCCAGCACATAGCGATCGGTCAAAGGCAGATTTTCAATAAATTTGCGGTTGATTACCTGGCCAGTAGTGGCGTCCTCGGTTTGCAGTGTGCTGCTTTGCGACTGCACTTCCACGGTCTCCGTTGCGGTCGCAATTTTGAGCTTCAGGTTTGCGGTCACGTTCGCATTCACATCAACCGTGACGCCTGTGCGCTCAGCCTTCGCAAAACCTCCCCTGGTCGCGGTCAGGCTATAGTTTCCCGGTGGAATGGAGGGAAAGAGATAGGAACCTTCTTTATTCGACGTGACATGGAAAGTAAAACCCTTCTGCTGATCGACCAGGGTCAGGCTCACGCCAGGCACAGCTGCCCCGGCAGGGTCCGTCACCGCACCGGTCACGGTTCCAAAATAGCCCTGGCTCAGGAGCATCGTAGGGGAAGCAAACAGAATGGCTAAAACCACTCCGCATAGATACCTTTGATGGCGCAGCGCTGTTATTCCGACGGTACACATGTCTCGAATGCCCCCAAATTTGACTTTGCTTAGTTCGTGCCCGCCTGAATCCCGGCGATCTGTCTTAACGTACCGTACGAATAGGTCAGGTTGACATCAGCCTGCCGTGGTGTCAAGAAAGAAACTCACCCGATCGACGCACGCCGTGGCTGGTCAGAGAGCGGCCGGTCAGGAGAGCGGGCCTCAGGGGTAAAGGAACTCCCGGCTGCGTCGTCCGAATGCCCACGCAAGCATGAGGGTGAATTCTTCTCGCCAGAATGCGCCGCCGTGCGATCCGGCTCGCTCATTCATGACGACCTCCGCACCCGCATCTCGCAGCGCGTCCGCCCATCTGCTTGCGTTCGCGAGGAAGAACGGCTCCTGGGTGCCAGCGACAAGGTAGGTGCGGGGGAGGGGACTCGGCATAACGTCTGGCGGCTTGTAACCGCCGCCAGGTGAGGCGCAGAAGACCGCACCGTAGATATGTGGATGGCGAAGCCCAAGAGCAAGGGCCAGCTCTCCACCCGCCGAGACGCCGAACACCGCGGTGCGTTCCGCGGGCAGCACCACGCCAAACCGAGACTCCGTCCATCGGCGAACGTCCTCGACGAAGAACTTCTCGTGTGCCGCGAACCGCTCCGGCGCAAAGCCCGGTGAGTACTCATGGAGCCGTAGCGTCTCATCGGTCAGCCTATGTACACCGACGATCATTGTAGAGGGCACTGTGGAGGGCACGTCGGTCTTCTCGAGCAAGCGGCCCCACTTCGAGATTCCCTGACCGTCACCGGCGAAGACGATTGCTTCGGGCGGCGCCGGGGGAACGTATACCGTGACCTGCCGTCCACCGTCGTACTCAAAGGTCTTCGTGACAAACTCTCCCGAGACCGCGCCGGTGGGGTTGGCGGGCGCAGTCTCGGATTCATTTAACTTGGGCTTGACGTGATTGCGTGCTTGCTCCTTCATGGCGTTGCCCTCATTAATAGAAGGATGGATCCCTTGCTCCAGCGTTTCGCTTGGTCGCGAAGCTGGTTCAGTAACATCGCCGACGATATCATTTCATGCCGGCTCCATGCTTGGATGGGAACAGACTGCCGCCGCTGCATTGCGTCAACCAGGACGGTCTACATCGAACAGTGAAGCAGGTCGTAACACTAAAAGGTATTTATAGGAAACAATCACTGCGATAAACTTCCTCCCAGATATTTTGACTCAATGGAGGTTTTTATGACGAGCTTTCAAGTAGGCGATACGGTTGAATTGAAGTCCGGCGGCCCAGCCATGACAATTTCAAGACTGGAGTCTGAGATGGGCGTACTCCGAGCCCACTGTCAGTGGTTTGATCGGACTGGGACGGTACAACAGCATTTCTACTCGATCACATCGCTCAAACCCTACAGCGCATAGCCGTTGTTCCGAAGTAGCAGAGAGATTCGTGACCCTGCTGTTATTTACTAAGTGTTTGTGCAAAGAAGTTGGAGACCTCGCGCCAGGCGGTTGCCGATTCGGGCGCATCGGGTACGAGAAGGTATTGTGCGTGCGACTGGCCTTCAAAAACGAGCAGCTCGGCGCGCACGCCGGATTGTAATAGTTTCTGATGCATACGCACCGTGTTGCTGAGGAATAGATCGCGCGTGCCGGAAAGAAGGAGGGTGGGCGGGAAGCCGGAGACGTCGCCGTAGATCGGCGAAAGCAGCGGCTCCTTCAGGTCATGCGCGCCGGCGTAGAGTTTTGCCCCTGCCTCCAACCCGCCGCGATAGGAGCCGAGCACGTTGTCCACAAACTCATTGGTAAAGTACGTATCCCCGGTCTGGGTAAGATCCGTCCAGGGGGTCCCCGCCATCAACGCTCCGGGAAGCGGGAGTCCGAGTTCCTTGAGCCTGAGCACCGTGGCAAGGGTCAAGCCGCCGCCGGCAGAGGTGCCAAAGAGCCCGACACGGCTGGGCGCATGGGACTGAATGACGGCCTTCCAAACGGCTACGGCATCGTCGACCGCAGCCGGAAACGGAAAATCAGGAGGCATGCGATAGTCCACCGAGATGACCTCGATTTCCCCGTAGTGCGCCATCAGGATGGCTTCGGGCGTGGCCGCTTTTCCGGCAAAGAACACATAACCACCGCCGTGAACGTGGAGCAGAAGACGATCACGGTTCTCTGGGGCGATCTTCGCAGGCTTTAACACGAACACGGGCACGCCTGCGATGGTCAGGTGCTGCAGGGTCACGTGGAACTGCTGTAGGAGCGGATCCACCCGCTTCGCCTCAAGCGCATCTACCTCCAGGGCGGAGGCCTTCCACTGCTGCGTGGTCAGGATCACGGTTGCGGTGTCATCGGTCCACGCCGGGGCGATGGCTTTCTGCATCGCGGGACTTACTGTCGATGGCGTAGGCAGAGTGCGCTGCGGAATGGTCCGCACCGTATCGCTTTGGCTCCACGCAGAGGGAATGCTGGCGGCGAACGCCAGCGTGAGCGTGGTAAGAGCAACCACGCGCAAGCGCGGCGAAGAGGAGTGCTCCATGAGTCTTTGCTCCTGTGAATATCTGACGATTCTACAGAAGAGGAATAGATTTCCTCAGACCAGGTGGCAATCCGGACTCCGCCCCGGATTATCCATTGCCAGCCAACACATCGATCATGTTCAATTTCCCATTAAGGAGATCGAAAGATCATGACCAGAAAGAATTTGCTCCTGAGTTTCGCAGCCTCGACGGCCGTGCTTTGTGGCGGAGTTATGTTTGCCCAGGCGCCCGTGGTAAACATTGACTCGCATAAACATCCCAACCTGGCTGGCGCGCAAGGCCATATCGTCGAGGCCTATCAGCTGATCGACAGAGCACAGAGCGCGAACCACGATGACCTCGGCGGCCACGCGGCGAAAGCCAAGGATCTGCTGGCAAAGGCAGATGCTGAGCTGAGAGCAGCAGCCACCGTTTCCAACGAGGAGCGGCACTAGCGAGCAATTCTTAACCGAATGCTATTGTGGACGCCCAGGTCTCGCTTTTCTGAGACCTGGAGTGTCCTTAGCGCAAACCCTTCGAAAGGGTGTAGACGTTTACGCACCCTTCGCACGCGGTTCCCCCTTCACTACTCATCTTTACTACTTGCTCGTGAATCTGTTGTGCTTCCAGATGCCTTTTCGCCTCCAGCAAATAAGCCCGGTACTGCAGCATAGCGCCGGCGAGGCGGGGATCGGCGGGCGCCAGCTTTGTCTGCAGCAAGTGGATACTTTGCATCATCGTTCTTTCGCCGTCTTGTGAATCTCCGCTTTTCCACTCGGCAAAGCCCAGCGTCTCGAGCGCAAATCCCGCCGGCGCAGAGTCCGCGCCGTAGTTCTGGTTGGCAAAGGCAACCGCTTGCTTCGCGCTGGTTAGCCCGTCACTGCAGTGCCCGTGTAAGCAGCGTGCATAGGTGAGCGTCATCAACGCGGAGAGCATGCCTTGCCGGGGTAGGCTGGGGCAGGACTGCATGCCGTCGATTCCGCGCTGGCCCAGCTGCTCCGCCTTCTTGAACTGGCGCCGCTTGACAGCTATGTCCGCCAGGTGTGCATAGCTTACCGAAATATCGCATGGGTTGCCCACCTGCAGACGGACCGCGAGCGCCTGCTTACGAGTGCTCTCAGCGTCGTCCACACGGTCGTAGATGAGATAGAGCGCCGCCAGGCCGTCGAGGGTCGCGGCATATTCTGTCGCGGCGGAGGGTACAGTCTTCAACAAATGGAGAGACTTGTAGTAGGCAGCTTCGGCCCGGGAGAAGTCAGTGTTGTATTGATACTCCGCCGCGAGTTGGGCCCACAATGCTCCTTGTTTCTCCGCTGGAAGTTGTTGCAGTTCTGCTTTGCGAATCAACTCCTGATCGGTGGCGATGCGCGCTTGCGTGTAAGTAAGTAGGGAGTTGGAGGTTTGCGCGCAGGCCAGGCCCAGGCTCAAGGTGAAGAGAGTAAGAAGAAGAAAGGTGCGAAGTAGAGCGATCATGCGTGTCCCTCGAAAAGAATTTGTAAGAGTAAAGGGAAGGCTTTCGATCTTGAGGGTGGTTACGAAGCTGTTTCGCGGAAAGTTCCAATGCACGGAGAGGAATTTAATCAAAGTTCATCGTTCATGAAAGTGTGTCCGGAGATGAACAGCGTTCGATTCTGAACAGTGCTGGCATCCGGCGAGGACTCGTTTGTGCGATCGTTCAAAGTCGAAGGAAAGGGCGAATTGCAGTTCCTGGGAGACACCGAAACCGGCAGCACGTTCGATGTGCAGGAGGTGAATCCCACGATGATAAGTTTCCGGAGCAATAACAAGTACGCCTATGAGACTGGTTGTGGTCAGGACGCGCTCAATCCGGCTGCCGAAGCATTCAAGCGCGAAACCAGTGGCACGCTGCAATTCGTGCCAGCCAGGCATGAGATGCCAAAAGCGAAAAGTGCCAGTTACGTTTACTGTCCCGACGTACTGGCTACCGGCCCGCGCGGCGAACTGGCTTTCGCGGTTTCGGCCTTCGATGTGAATCAGGGGGAAAGCGTGGGAGCAATCCAGCTTGCAGCCTACACGGCTGACTCAGAGGGGAACCTGATCACTAAGAGTACAAACGCGTGCTGGCAAAGTAACCTGCAAGCGAAAGGTTGTAGGAAAGCAAAATCTTCGGGCAGCCGCTGCTTTAGTTAGTGCGCTCCGCCGTCCATGGTGCATGCTGGCCGTTGACTCCATAGAGACCTGACATGCCGGTTGGTGTGATTTCTCCGCGGAAGGTGAGAACCTGATGCGTATCCGTGCTGAATTCAACATGATTGCCGGTGATCAAGCCCTGCAACTTGCCGTGTTGATTAGGCCCGTGGAAGCTCCCGGAGATAATGTTGCCTTGCTGCACGATCTGAATTGTCTTAAGTGAGCTTCCCGGCCGACTCACGTTATATGCATAAATGGTCCAGGTTCCCGATAGATTGGGGGTCGTCTGCTGAGCAGCCGGAGGAGGAGCGGCCGAGGGAGGACCGCGCCGAGGGAGGGCCCGAGGAGGGAGGACCCTGCTGATTCTGGTCCGCGAAGTCTGCAGCGAGACGAAGCTCTTCGTTGGCCTGATCGAGGAGGCTCTTTGCTTTTGCGGCATGACCGCCAAGATGGGAGTCGTTGCCCTGTTGCGCATCGCCGATTCGGATGTAGGCCACAACAATCGACTCCTGGGCTGCGGCAAGGTTGCCGTGACGCTGTGGGTCAATGTTAACGGATGGAGCCTGCGCTGCCGCAAAGCTACACCAGGCAGCGACACTGACAACGGCGGCGAACATGAGAGTTTTATGCTTCATTGCTTCGCTTCTTTCTCCCAGCCAGCTAAGCTGGGGACGAACCACAAACAACGATGAGCCGGCGATCTATTTGCGGAGCTAGTCCCATACTGCGATCACGATCCGGTTGTCTTCGCCAAGTACCAGGGTCAGGCGGTTGGGATCTGTGTCGAGCTTGCCGACCCCTTCATTCTCGTGGATGACGTGCAGTCTCTTGGGGAGATTCTCTTCGTGAACGGCGTCAGCTGCGTTTACCCCAGCAGGCAGCGTCTCGCCCTTGCCGACGAAGTATTTGCCGACGCACTTGGAGCAATCGTCAGGGGGAGGAGGCGCCTCGACATAGCCCGGGATTGTCTTCACGGTGACGCGGTTTGTCGCGCTGTGCACACGCACTCCCTTGTAAGGATGGTTAGGCTCCATCGTGAAGATTGCCTCAATGCCCGGGAAGCCGCCGGGAGTCGTGGAGTCGGAAGGCGGTTGAGCGACGAATATCAGATCGAGCATTCCATCGAATGTCGGACCCTTGCCGATCGGAAGGAGCTCTCCGGCCTGCCAGCCCTCGGTACTGGTGAATCCCCGCGCGCGGATGATGTCGATTCTTGGCCCATGCGTAGTGCTGAGGGTCTCGACACTCGATACCCATAAGACGGGCGCAGAGGACGGAGACTCATCCTCCGATTGCCCCGACCCCATTTCCGAAGGTGCAGCGGAATTATATGCAGGAGGCGCAGCCTGATCTTTAGGCGGAGCGGCTTTGCTGCTCGTTTGCGCAAGAGCAGAAACGCCCAAAAATACGCTTAGAACTGCCACGCTTATTGGCTTCATCATCGCGAACCTCGCTGAATCTGGTGTTGTGCAACATCTGGCATATCAGGCCGATAACTTTTTGTGTCTGTACAGGCGGCCAACGGCGCCTCCGGGAAGCCATTCATAGACATGGGAGCAGCAGCTCTGTCGAGGTCCTGCTCGATGCGATCGAAGGCGTTCAGGATCAAGTCCGTCGGGGCCATGTAGACAAGGGAACAGAATGTTGTTTGGCTGCTGGCGAAGGCGCCATTCTCCGTTAGCTTGTTTACCGGGGCTCCTCCTCCGCACACGGAGAAGTAGCCGCATTCTTTGCGGCACATTTCGACGCCGGCGGCGATGTCGCGCGTCATCGCCTGCATCGCGGTGCTTCGACGCATCTCTTCGAGTGAGTCGGAGAGGACATTGCCGATGATGAAGTCGTTATATGCCCGGTTCTTGTAACCCAACAACTCCGGGGAAAAGCTGGAGACGTTGCCGTGGCAATCAATGTTAAGCATGCCCATCGGCTCAACCTGCTCATTCCGGAAAGGAGCGCCTTCGGGCCGGAAGATGCGCGTGATCATGCCGTCAATTTCGCGGATGAAATGTATCTTTGGACTCTGGCGCGACAGGATCCAGAAACGGTCAAGAAATCGGCGGAAGCGATCGCGCGGATTGTTGCCCGTGAGCAGCGTAGAGACGTGGTCGCCTTCAGACTCCTCAACGTTGAAGCAGACGTCCTCAATTCCCTCGGAGAGGTAGAAATCCAGCAACTCTTCGGGGGAGTTCATGGCGTCTTCAGAGAGAACCGAAATAACGTGAAAGGGGATTTTTCCTTTGCGGAGCAGCCGGATTCCAGCGATGGTGCGATCGAATGTGCCGCCGCCGGAGCGCGTAACCCGATTGGCGTCGTGGAGGCGGCGCGGCCCGTCTACGCTGACTCCCAATCCGATATGCCACTTTTTGATGAGGTCGCACCACTCCGGGTTGATCAGCATTCCGTTCGTCTGGATGGAGTGGCGCAGCTGAAGCGATTCCGGCCGAATGGCCTCAATCGCCAGGAACGCCTGCTCGTAATAAGAGACGGGTAGAACCAGAGGCTCGCCCGCGTGCCAGATGACGGTTATCTGCGGGCTTGCCCAACCCGAAGCGAAGATCTTCTCGAAGGCGGCGACTATTGTGGTCAAGGGCATGACCGCTGTGTCGCTGCGGGTGGGCAGATAGCAATAGCGGCAATTGATGTTGCAAAAGGGAGTGGGCTGCAACACAACAGTGCGCACCAGCGGCGACACATCCGGCGATGTCGATAAATCCTGCTTCAACTCGTCCGCCTCGCGCTACCAGTTATGCCAGAAGTTATGCCAGCCGCCGTTACCCCAGTTGGGTGCATTGTGCCAGCCGCCGTTACCCCAACCGCCATTTCCCCAGTTGGGTGCGTTGTGCCAGCCGCCGTTGCCCCAGCCACCATTGCGGAAGCCGCCGTTACCCCAGTTATGCCAGCCGCCGTTGCCCCAGCCGCCGTTTCGCCAACCGAATCCGCCGTTGAGAAAGGCGGCCATGAGAATGTCCGGCTCGCCGTCACGAGCTTTCTGGGCGAGTGCATTCATTTCCGAAATTCCGCTCCGGATCTCGCGAAGGCGGTCGGCAACCACTGGTATGCGCTCAGAGGAATCGTTCCGCTCGTGAGGAAGCGGCTCGGGGTGCACGGATGCGAGCGCTGAAGAGATGCCCAGCATGCCAGTTGGCAGAAGCATCGCAAGCGCCTTTTTGGTTTTACGGCGAATCGTCATTTTGCGCCTCCCTTGACAGGGAGGAGTGTAGCATCGCGGCTCGCGATGTCAAGAAGCGATCAGCAACGATGGGCGAATTGCTGAACGCATAAGTTGTATTAGTGATTGTGAGTGGCAACATGCGAAGGGCTCGGAGAGAACACTGTGCACTCCGATTATGAGGACGAACCGGCCTTGATCCAAGGATTTGCGATTACTGCACGCTGTCTATCTGGCTATGTTACGTTCATGGATATCTGGGCAAGATGAATAAACAATCGTAGAACGAGCGGAGGCGGCGATCTGTCACGGCCTTTCGCGTTAGTTACCGTATATGCACGGCCAATGGCTTAGTCGGTCAGAAGTTGCTGTTGTTCACGTTCACAATCGCCGTCTTTGAACCTGTTTTTCTTGCGCCTGAGTTCAGTATGTAGACGAGCTTGTGCCTGTTCCTCTATCGACTGCGCATCTGAGTTGATTTAAAGGTTCGAAGCGAGGTCCAGTCATAGTTCCTCGGGCATGGGCTATGAGTCCTTACATCAGAACTCGGGCCATGCATCCAGGACGGCCGCTACGCATAAGATTTGGAGAGCGAATGCAATGGCGTCCAGGGATTCGATGAGCCGGGCGAGCGGCAGGCTTCCCCGGTACGACAAAGCCTGGCTCGCGCTCGGTTTGACGCTGGCGTTGGGCCCTGCCATTTCTCTGAGCGCCCAGAGCACGCCGGTAATGGCGCGTCTGCCTGCTGCGCAGGGGCTCAAAGTTCCTGGGGTCATCCATGGATCGATTACGGTCGAAGGTGCTGTGCAGCGTGGAGCCGCGGTGACCGTTACGAGCGCCGTGACCGGGCAAAAATATAGTGCCTTTTCTGATTCGTTGGGCGACTATTCTGTGTCGGTTCCGCGGACAGGCCCCTACTTTGTTTCAGTACAGTTCGGTAGCTTTCCCCCGCTCAGCCGCGAGGTCGTGGTGAACTCCGTGGCTTACGATCAACGCGCGGATTTCTCACTTATCAACGACGGGACGGGAACCGAAAATCCAGTCGGGCTGCAGAGCCTGTATCCAATGTGGCCGCCCTCGGAACTGCCTCCTCTATCGACCTCAGGGACGAATTTCAATACCAATGTGCAGGTGCAGACCAGCAGTACGATCAATTTCGCTAACGTGGCGGCGCCGGCCTTTGTGGGTGATCCGCAATTCTCGAGCACGGCGTTCAGCATCGATGGGCAAGGCGCAATTGCGAACCCTTATATTGCGATGAGCGGACTGATGGAAGGCGCTTTCGAAAGTGGGCCTACAGTGCAAAACGGTATTCCACCGGGAGGCAACTCGCCGACCGGCTATGGCGAACTTGCAATTTTGAGCAACAGCCAAAACTCTCGATCTTTACACGGTATGTTTTATTGGGACGGCGGCAATTCGGCGCTGAATGCAAGTCCGTTCTTGCTGGCGGGGCAACCCATCCCTAATCCCAGCTATTACAGCAACGGTTATGGAATGGTGCTCACCGGAGAGCCGTTTCTTCCCGGTCTTCTGAAACCAAGCCCGAGAGACTTCTTCTTGTTCACATTTGCCGGGCAGCAATCGAAGACCCTGGTAAACGACTACGGAGTTGTGCCGACCGAGCTCGAGAGAGAGGGCAATTTTTCACAACTGACGGGGCCGACTGGAGCGCTTATCCCGATCTATCCTTTAGGACGATCAATACCTTTTCCCGGCAACATCATCACGACGCCACCGGATCCGATTGCGGAGAAGCTCTTGCAATCTATCCCTGAGCCGAACGTGCAAGGTTCCAGCCTGAACTACCACCTGCTCACCACGCAGGGGATTCATGGTTATACGCTTGGACTTCGGTATCAGCATGGGTTCGGAGCGCCAGCTTCCTCATCAGGGCAGCTCGCCACCACGAGCAGCGAAAGCTTCAATCGATACCTGAACCTTAACTTTCTTCTCAATCGCCTGGACAGCGAAATTGTGAATCTCTTTCCGATTCTGGGCGGTGAGCAGTTGACGCCGGGTTACTCGTTCACGGGCAGCTATATGTTCGGCAACACCAGGCGGATCAGCATCGTTAATCTGACTTCGAACCGGAGCGACTTTCAGATCCACAATTTCTTTACTGGCAAAGAGGATGTCGCGAGCGAGTTGGGTTTTGAGGGCATCATGCCAAACGTCCCGGTCAACTCAAATTCCTTTAACTTCGGCTTTCCGAGTTTTGTCTTCAGCGGCTTCAGCGGCTTTACCCAGACCCAACCAGCGTCGATTCTGACGCAATCGATTGCCCTATCGTCGGTGACCGCGTGGTCGCTGGGCTCGCACACGATCCGCGTTGGGGGAGATTTTCGCAGGATCGAGCTCAACCTCTTTGGCGGCAGCAATGTTACTGGGACATTGATTTTCAGCGGCCTGTACAGCCAGCGACCAGGAACAAGCGGCAGCCAACAGGTGGCTCCATCGGGCTCAGCGTTTGCCGATTTTCTCCAATCTTATCCTGGTGAGACGACGATCGAATCTCCAAATCAGAAGGATTACATGCGGCAGAACGATTGGCAATTAGGGGTGCGCGACGACTGGCGGCCGCTGCCGAACCTCACTCTCTTTGCCGGCCTGCGGTACAACTACTACTCTCCTTTCGCGGAAAAATACGACAGGCTCGCCACGCTCGACTACACTCCTACATCTCCGTACCCTGTTCAGGTTTTCCCCTATGGCACCGGCTATAACTCCGGCGAAAAATATCCTCGCACACTCGTCGAGCCGGAACGAAGCGCCTTTTCGCCTCATGTGGGATTTGCGTGGCAGCCGCGCATGAACACTGTGCTGCGCGGAGGCTATGGGATTTATTACACCGTGGGTCAATATGGCAGCTTTCTTCAGAATCTCGGTTATCAGCCTCCGTTTGCCAATGTGCAGGCCAATGGAAACGCGATCTTTGAGTATTCAAACAACGGTGGTCCAACCGAATATGCCGTTTACACTTCGACGAAGAACGCCTTTACCAATCAGGGCGGCGATGGCAATTACGCAATAAGCCGGAATTACCGGTTGCCTTACATCCAGGTGTGGTTTGCAGATGTGGAACAGGTGTTGCCTCTGCAGATCGTGGTGGACGCCGCCTATACGGGGAGTAAAGGCACCCGGCTGGATGCGATCACTGCACCCGGATCTTTCAACCAGGATAGTATTGCGATTCTCTTCTTCGATTATGAGAATTCCGTGGCTTTTTCTAACTACAACGCTCTCGTGGTGACGGCAACCAAGCGATTGCAAAACGGGCTTGCTCTCGGGGCTGTCTACACGTACTCCCACGCCATCGACGATGCCTCATCGATCAATGCAGGCTCGCCGGTGGTTGCCCAAAATCCAGACAATGTTCTTGCCGAAGAGGGCAATTCCAACTTCGACGTCCGCCATCAGCTTTTTGGAAGTTTTCTCTACGAACTTCCTTTTGGTCCCAACATGCCCTACCTCAATGGAAGTGGCTGGCTCTCCCATGCACTTGGCGACTGGTCGATTGCGGGAACCTATGCCGTGGCGACGGGACTGCCTATCACGCCAAACATCGCGGTATCTGCAGCGGAGGTGGAGCGTGGTACGCACGGATCGGTGCGTCCGGACCGCGTCCCGGGAACGTCGATCCTGCAGGCGGAGGGCACTTGAACCATTGGTTTAATACTGCCGCTTTTTCTACCGACTTTGCCCAGGGTCAGCTTTATGGAAATGCCTCGCGCAATTCGATTCCCGGGCCAGGACAGATCAACGTATGCCTGTCTCTGTCAAAGACACTTTTGTTCAACGACAGAAGGAGCCTGGAGCTGCGCGCGACCGCGAACAACGCTTTGAACAATGTTCAGTATGAAACCGTAAATGCGCAGTTTGACTCGCCCACGGTCGGCCAGGTGACCTCAACGCAATCGATGCGGCAGCTGAGATTCCTGGCGCGGTTTCGCTTCTAAAGACACGGTTATCGATTCACCCTATTCGATTCCGAAAGCGGGCAGCGTAATTGTGCGGGCAAAATAACCTGCAAGCAAGAGCGTGACATTCCAGGGGCCGGTTAAGGCTCGGTGAAAAAGCGGAGGATCTCTTTCATCAGTTGCGGGCCCTGGTCGGTATCGAAAATGGCTTGTGCGTGAGCCGAGCCTTCGAGGAGGATCAACTCTTTCGGTGCGGGCGCCTTGGCATACGAACTCAGGATGCCGGGGAGGCGGGGGCCGGATCCGCTGACATCGTCGCGCGCCACGATAAAGAGCTTTCTCCCGGTCAGGGCGGCGCCCTCGTCGGCGGAGGAAGCTAGTGTTCACAATTCGTTCAAATTCCCCTGGCTTCGATTGCGCGTCAGCTTCTGCCAGGGCCGAACCGCCCATGCTGGCTCCCACGCCGTAAATGCTTTGCGCGCCGTGAGCGCGGAGATATGCGGCAGCGCCGAGTACATCGGCGGTGTTGTCCTCGTAGGCGCCGACGAAGTTTGTCGTGCCTTTATCAGATATTGTGTCGCCGCGGTAATCAATGGCGAGCACGACGAACCCGGCCTCGGATAAGGCTTCTGCCTGCTTATGCCAGCTCTGACGGTTGCGGCCACCTCCGTGGGCCAGAATGACCCCGCGCGTGCCATGACCATAGAGGTCGCCCTGGATAATCGTGGACGTTCCGGGCACCGGGATGGTGGCGGTCTGCTGGGCGAAGGCGGAGAAGGTGAGAGACAGAATGCCGGCGGTTACGAGTCCGATGTTCATTGCACCTCTCCCAGCCGAAGCAAAGCTCTCTCGGACGCTGCCGATTTTGCCCTCTTCAGGGGACTGGGGGATTGAGCCGCTTCAGGGAACACGAGGCACGGCGCGATTCAGGTTGCGATTGAGATCAGCCTGAGAAAACGGCAGGGTCTCGCCCGAGGCTACCGGGGTCAAGGTGATGCGAATACATTTGGCCGCAGGCTGGTTGCTCTTTGCGGCAACGCTGCGGATGGGGATCAGAACATTCGTTTCCGGATAATAGGCGGCAGCACTCCGCCGCGCGATGGTATACGGAACGACGGCGAAACGGGGCGCCTTGCGGACCTCGCCTTCGAAGTGACTGTAGATATCCACGATCTGTCCGGCTCTGAGATTCAGCTGTTCCATATCAAGCGGGTTGAGAAAGAGCGCCCGGCGGCCGTCAAAAACACCCCGGTAGCGGTCGTTGAGGCCGTAGATGGTGGAATTAAACTGGTCGTGGCTGCGAATCGTCGTTAACAGCAATTCATTCGGTTTCAGATCATGTCGTGGAATAGGACAAACGCTGAACCTGGCTTTACCCGATTTTGTTTTGAAGATGCGTTGCTTGGCGGCATTCGGCAAATAAAAAAATTTCTCGCTGGCAAGCCGAGCATTGAAGTTCTCAAAGCCTGGAATCACCCGGGAGATTGCGTCCCGGATCAGATTGTAATCCGCCGCGAGAGCCAACCAGTTGGTGCCGGTACGACCTTTGAGCGTGGCATTCGCCAGATTCGCAACAATGGCTACATCACTTAACAAGTGAGCCGAAGCAGGGGGAAGAAAGCCTTCAGAGGGATTGATGATGCCCATCGAGTCCTCGACCGTGACGAACTGCTTGCCGGTTGCCTGCACGTCTTCTTCGCTACGGCCCAGGCAGGGCAGAATCAAGGCGCGTTCGCCAGTAATCAGATGGGAGCGGTTTAGCTTCGTGTCGATAAGTGCGCGGTTAGTTTGCAGCGTTGCATCGCATGCGCGCTGTACACGGTATCCGGAACGTTCGAGAGGAAGTTGCCGCTGATGGCAAAGAATACCTTTACATCTCCATCGAACATGGCATGCAGTGATTCGACGTGTCAAAGCCCTGCTTGCGGGGTGGTTCGAAGTTGAATTCTTTTTTGAGTGCATCCAAAAAAGTAGCTGGGCGGACGCTCCCAGATGCCCATCGTGCGGTCACCCTGCACGTTCGAATGCCCGCGAACACAAACGGTGCCCGCGCCCGGACGTCCCATGTCCGCCGGCGAGCAGGAGGTTTACGATCATCGACACGTTGTCGACGCCATTGCGCTGCTGGGTGACGCCAAGGCACCACGCAATAATAGTTTTCTTCGAGCCGGCGTACATCGTGGCGGCAGCAGCAATCTGGCTTCGCGTCAGCCCGCTCTCTTCGATTATTTCGTCCCAGTTGGCAGCTTGCACATGTCTGCCATCAACTCGTCGAAGCCTTCGGTAAAGGACTGGATAAATGGACGGTCAATCGCCGAGGGTTGTCCCTCGGCGCTCCGCTCGAAAAGATCCTTCAAAATGCCCTTGATCGCCGCCACATCACCATTTACCCGCACCGGAAGATAGAGATCGGCAAGCGCCTGCCCTTTACCCAGCAGCGCGAACGGTAACTCAAGAGGGTTTGCGTAATCCTGTGGGTTGGGATTCGTTACCCGCATCAGGCTAACCTCGGGAAGCGGGTTGACGGCGATGATTTTTGCGCCCTGGTCTTTGGCCTTCTGCAAGGAAGTCAACATACGCGGATGGTTGGTGCCTGGATTGTTGCCGAAGATAAAGATCAGTTCGGTACTCTCCATATCTTCGAGGGTCGCGGTGCCCTTGCCGATGCCCAGCAACTTCCGTCATGGCGACTCCGGAAGATTCATGACACATGTTGGAGCAGTCGGGAAGATTGTTGGTGCCGAACTGGCGCGCGAATAATTGCAGAAGGGAAGGCCGGCTCATTCGTGGTTTTTCCCGAAGTATAGAAGCAAGCCTGGTCAGGGGGACTCGAGCTGGTTCAATTCAGTCGGCAACCATGTCAAATGCGTCTGATCTACGTAGATCGGCTGGATAGTGGGTTGCGTTCCCGCATGCCGCACCATGGGCGAGGTCATAGGCGCCCCTGCTGGTTGAGCCAGTAGTCGGATTGAGCCTGCCAGATCGGCGATCGAGTGACGCGCAAAAATTCCGGAGTAATGCGCTTCTTTGGTCGAGTTCGTTTCGGCAACGGCCTTTGCGCCGTTCTCGCAAAACTCGAAAATCTTTCGCTTTTTGGTCAGGGCTTGGCCACGCACAACTCTGGCAATCAAAGCCGGTCACGTGATTCATCTTCAGAAAAAGCTTCGGAAGATCGAATTGGGCCCATTTCCCCTATGCCGTAAACCATGGTGTTCCAAATCGCGGGTATGCCGGCTGCTTCCGCAGAGGCAGACCCGATCCTGAGCTTACCGAGATCGAAAGGGGATCCGCGCCGGGAGGGCAATGGGCGCATTGGGGATCGAGTTCCACCGCCGGTTCCACGACCTCGCCGGCCTGTCCGCGAGATCCTGCTTGTGCGGTAATGTCCATTTCTCGGGACTGCTGATCTCCCTGAATTACGGCCGTGCTGTCTGGCTTGTCCATTCCTCGACTCTCCTATTGCCTGCGACCTTCTTGAGGAACCTTCGGGATCGGCGCTTGCACGCACATCGAGTGAAAAACCGGGCGAGCCGTTCCCCCTGCGAGGAGGCCGATATGGGCATGATAACGCAATACAAAACTCCCTGGATCTTGGCTTAGGGGAGCCAACTGGCATGCGATTCGGTGCATCGCTCCGCACCCGAATAAACTACAAAGCGCGAACCCCGCAAAAATCCGATGAGCGTCAGGCCGAGCTCCCGCGAGAGCTTCACCGCCAGGCTCGAAGGAGCTGAAACCGATGCCATAACGGGTATCCCCGCCGCAATCGCCTTTTGCGCGAGCTCAAAGCCGCCACGCCCGCTTACCAGCAGAATGTGTTCTGAGAGCGGCAGCCGCTTCTGCTGCACGGCCCAGCCTACAATTTTGTCGACCGCATTATGACGTCCGATGTCTTCACGCACCTCGAGCAATTCGCCACTGCGCCGAGAAGATCCCGGCGGCGTGCAGGCCTCCGGTTTTCTCGAAGACCACCTGATCGCTTCGCAGTTTCTCATTGAGTCCACAGAGAATTTCCGGAGTAATCCGAAAATCAGAATTTGGCCTGCTCAATCCTCGTCGACGAATGGCTTCAATCGAAGCCTTGCCACAGATTCCGCAACTGGACGCGGCGAAGAAATTCCGTTGCATCATTGCTGCGTCATACTCGGCACCAGTCGTCTCAACATTAACCACGTTGGATTTGCCGCTGTTCTTATCGGTGATCGCCTGGACGTCGACAATCTGCTCAGGACCGTCGACGATGCCCTCAGTAAACAGAAATCCAGCTGCCAACTCCAGATCGTGCCCCGGCGTGCGCATGGTCACGCTCAGCGGCGTACCGTTCACGCGGATCTCCAGAGGTTCCTCCGCAACGAGGTAGTCGGTCACTCGACTGGTTTTGCCGTCGATCCACTCGACAACCTCGGTAATCTCTACGCTCTGCCGCGGTGGTCGCATAGCGTTCCGCCTCCCTAATGATCGCATTCGAGACTTTTCAGAGACTACTGAATTATGTGAGCAATCTGAGCTTATTACGTCGGCGGCGGCAAGCTATGATCCCTCAGAGGGAGAGTGTATTGCAGGGAAAACATCCTTTTTCCGCGGCCGTCTTCGCGGGAGGCGCTTCCACCCGCATGGGAACGGATAAGGCTTTTCTGCGCTTAAGGGACGAGTTCTCATCGAACGCCAGCTTCGCTGCCTCAGGGAGACCGGCGCAGCCCAGTTGCTGATTTCCGGCCGAGCGGGCGTGGACTATTCTCGGTTTGGCCTCACAGTGTGTCATGACAGCGCCCAAACGCCGGGCCCTCTTGCGGGACTCGCAGCCGCCCTCAAAGCTTCAAGTTTTCAATAAGACCCTGGTATTGGCAGTGGACATGCCGGCGATGACTCCGCAAATGCTTAGGAAAATTGTCTCGTTGATGCGGGGGAAATTGGGATGCGTCCCGGTCAATGATCGCGGATTAGAGCCCTTGGCTGCGGCTTATTCCAAGCAGCTGCTGCCGCTCACCGAGGAGCTGCTCGCAGCCGGAAAATATTCCATGCGGGAGTTTGCTGAGGAGGGGATGGCGCGCGGCCTGATTACGTACTCTTCAGCTTGAACCCACGGAGCAACGCCACTTCATCAACTGCAACCGGCCCTCGGACTGGATAGACTTCCCCAGTTAGCCAGACTTAACTTGCTCACACCTGGCATCCGGGCGCCACGGCGAGAGGATTGGGGAAGGTATCAGCATTCTCCTCGTCGCTTCGGTCGATGCAAGCGAAATCCTTCTCGACAAGGATCGATAATTTGCCGCGAACGCCAAGGTCGACGTAGCGGCCATACCGACTTGGTCGGTCTCTGCCCAGGCGCGAGCCATTTCGCCGGGCACGATGACTTTCACCTGGCCGGCGGAGGCCTCAACATCGAGACCGGGCCGGACGGAGTCGCGAGCAAGGATGTACACCAACTCCGAGCCATTCTCTGTTCCGAAATAGATTATCTCTTGCAGCCGGCCGGTCTCCACAAATTTAGCCAACTCTGATTTCGAAATTCGCAGTCGAAGAGAGTTTCCCTGTATTCGCAACTTCACGTTCTGTTACCTTTCCCGGCCTGCTGTGGGCCGTTGAAATTTGTGACCAGACGAGGAATAGCCCTTAAGCGGCCTTGATGCGTCCAATCAACCGTATCTTACGCGCGTCCTCAGGCACATAAGCTCGGAGGATAGGTTGGCTTCAGGGCACCCTCGCCTGGTCAGTCTTTTCCGTCTCCCTCAGGTCACGCTGCGTTTTCTGCTTTGACCTGATTCGCTGTAACGAACTCGAGCAGGTCGGCGTTGATCTGGTCTGCATGCGTGGTCGGCATGCCGTGCGGAAAGCCGGGGTAGGATTTCAGCGTGCCGTGCTTCAAGAGCTTGACTGACCTTGCTCCGGTCGTCGGAAAGGGGCAAATCTGATCGTCCTCGCCGTGCATCACCAGGACCGGAACGTCGATCATCTTGAGATCGTCGTAGAACTCGGTTTCGGAGAGGACCTTGATGCAGTCGTATTGGGCCTTGATGCCGCCCATCATGCCCTGCCGCCACCAGTTCTCGCGAATGCCCTCGGAGACGTTCGCGCCGGGACGGTTGAAGCCGTAGAACGGCATCGTGATGTCCTTGTAGAACTGGGAGCGATGGTTGGCCGTGCCGTCGCGGATGCCGTCGACGACTTCCTTGGGAACGCCGTCGGGGTTCTTTTCCGACTTCATGAAGTGCGGAGGGATGGAGCTGATGAGGACCGCCTTTGGCGACGCGGCCCTTGCCGTGCCGCGCGACATAGCGCGTCACCTCGCCGCCGCCGGTCGAGTGGCCGATGTGGACGGCATTCTTGAGATCGAGCTCTTTCGACGAGTTCGGCGACGTCGGCGGCGTAGGTGTCCATGTCGTGGCCGTTAGCGGTCTGGGTGGAACGGCCATGCCCGCGGCGATCATGGGCGATCACGCGATAGCCGTGGGCGAGGAAGAACATCATCTGCGCGTCCCAGTCGTCCGCGGAGAGCGGCCAGCCATGATGGAAGAAGAGGGGCTGACCTGTGCCCCAGTCCTTGAAGTAGATCTGCGTTCCGTCTTTCACTGTGATGGTGTCCATGGAATCTCCTTGTCAATTTCGGTTTGTGGGTTTTTCACGGCGCCAGACTCGTCGACAACCAGGACGAATGTGGGTGCGGAGGAATGATCGGAAGCAAATGGGTGGTCGCCGTGCGGTTTGTGCTGCTTCCTCCGATGCTCTCCATCATCGGCGCTCTGTCGCCATTGGAAAAGCCACGTTCGTGGTCATTTCCGGCCCCTCTTTGGTAGGGTTCCGCTATCCCGTTTTTAGGGGAGTTGCCGTAAATCAGGTTGTTGCGCGCTTTCTCAACCTATTATTCGGCGCGAACATTAATGATTCGCATCATTTCCTGATAATGCTGTTCGTCCTTGCTCTTGATCTCGTCGAAGCGCTTCGATTGCTGCTCACGCCGTGAGTCACCGGTTCGCGCATACAGCTGTAACAAACCGAAGTTGGCTGCATAATTCTCCGGATCTTTTTCGACAGCGCGGTCGAGGCAGGCCTGGGCTGCGCCGTACTGATGGCTGGCGATGAACACCTGGCCCAGCTCGGCGAGAACATCCGGTCGATCCGGGGTTAGTGTGTTGGCTTGCTCCAGTTCGTGCTTCGCATCTTCAAGACGGCCCTGCACGCGGGCAATTCGCCCCAGATAATAATGTGCGTCTGCCGCGGTAGCTTTGTGGGTGGCTGCCTGTTTGAGCCATAAGCTTGCGGAGTCAAAGTTCTTCGCTCGGAAGTAGGTGGTTCCAATCGCAAGCAATGCAGCCGGGTCGGATGGACGCAACGCATGATACTTCTCCAGGTAGGGTAGGCCCTGGGTTGCATCCTGGGCGAAGGAGGAGACAGTTCCCATGCCGAAGTTGTATTCAGGATTGTCTGGCGATAGCTTGACCGCCTCACCCATGGCCTTGCGTGACTCACCGAGAAGGCCCAGCCTCAAACAGAGCACTCCGAACTCATACGCAAAGCTTGCATCGTTGGGTTCGAGATCGCGGGCGTGAGCAAGATATCCGAGCGCTCCCTGATAATCATTACTGGCCCTGGCGACGCGGGTCAGATCGACAAGTATCGGAACGGAAGAGTTGCTGCGGGCGAAGGCAAGTTCGAGTGTCTTACGCGCCACCTCAAGCTTGCCTTCTCCCTCCTGGGCCAAACCAAGGATGCGGAGGCCGTCGGCGGAGAGGGGTTGTTTGTCGTTGGCCGCGGCAAATATCGACTCGATCAGGTCGGCTCGGCGGGCGGCCCGAAGAGCAGGCAATACTTCCATTGCGTCCTGTTCCGACAGGTCGGGAGCAGCGACGATCGCGGCCGCAGCCTGGTCTGCCGCAGAGGTGTGATGGAGCGCGGCCTGGTCGGCGCAAAGCAAGAGCTGAGCGCCGAGGTGGCTGCGGTTCTCCGCGCTTAACCGGTTGAGGTGCTCCAGCGAATGCTCGTAACGTCGGTCCCACATGAGCAACATGGCGGCCTGGTAGTGAGCCTCAGCATTGTTTGGTTCTTTGAGGAGAAGCCTGTTATAGACCCGAAGAGCGGAAGCTCGAGCGGTCGAATCCCGTTCGGCCGTTTGCATATAGATCCGGCCTAAATTCAGATATGCACTCGCCAGCCCGGGGTCGTGCGAAATTGCTTCGGAGAACTGCTGAATGGCGCGATCCGAATGTCCCTCGCGGATCTCGATGACGCCGAGAAGATTATCAAGCCCGCCATTTGCCGGAAACTGTGCATTACCCTGGGCAATCAGCGACCGTGCGCCCTGGAGATCGTCCTGGTCCATGTGCTGCTGAATCTGCAACACCAGCTGGCGATATTGCTCACTCGGCGGTTGTGCAGCTGCCGTTTGCGCGAGGCAGAGAGAGCCGCAGAGAGAGCCAACGACGAGAAGGATGATTCGCCCGGAGACGAAGGGGGGGCGACTCCTACAAGCGCATCGAAGGCGATGGAGCTGAGCACTATTGCTTTCCACTCCTATTCGCCACGTTGATACGAGGCAGCCAATCCCGGCAAAGGTTCTCCTGGGGAAAAGCCGAACCTGGCTGAAGGGGACGGTGGGGCATAGAAGTGATAGTGCTTTAAAATAGTGCTTATGGGCAGAGCGATCCAGGGTAGAGCGATTGCCGCTGTTTTGCTGGCTCTGATCATCCTTACTCTACTCCTTCATGAGTCATGGCTTCCCTTGACGTGGGCGCAGAGCACAAGCGATGCGCCGGTTCCCGGCCCGCCGTCATCGCTGGATCTGACTCAAGAAAAAGTATCTCACTTGAAGACCGCGGTCGCCGAGCACGACTATATTGCGGCGGAAAAATTGCTGCTCAGCGAGATCGAACAGGATCCCCGTTCGCCGCGGGCTGCTCCCTTGTTGGCGTATTTAGGGAGCGTCTACTTTTTGAACCACGATTATTTGAATGCGGTGATTGCGTGGAAGAAATCCGACGCCATCCAGCCGCTTGGTTCGGACCTGCAATTTTCGTTGGCGATGGCGTACATCCGGATCTCGCATCCGGATTGGGCCCGGCCGGTGATCGAATCACTTGCCGCACACGACACGAAAAACGCGCTTTATCCCTATTGGCTTGGCCGGCTCGATTACGACGCTCAGCATTACTCAGAAGCGATTGGCCATTTCCAACAAGCCATTACCCTGGAGCCAACCATGGCTCGCGCCTACGACAACCTGGGGCTTTGCTACTTCTATCAAAACAAGAACTCGCTTGCGGTCGAGAATTTCAATAGAGCCATTGCGCTGGGCAGGAATGCGCAGCATCCCTCTGCGTGGCCTTACCTGAATCGGGCTGAGACACTTGAGTTCGGGGGGCACCCAGAGGAGGCGGAAGCGGATTTACGGGAAGCTCTGCGGCTCGATCCTCAGCTTGCGGCGGCACACTACCGCCTGGGCAACGTGCTTCAGGAGCGAGGTCAGCTGGACGCTGCGGTGCAAGAACAGTTGGCGGCGGTGGGGCTCGATGACAAATACGCGGAGCCGCACCTTGCGCTCGCGCACCTCTACAACCAGCTTGGGCGAAAAGACGCCGCCCATCAGGAAGTCAAGATGTATCTCCGTTTACACGCGGCAGCAAAACCGGCCGGATCGAATCCGTAAAGAAAGCGATGCGAACCAGCAACCCGCATTGCTCCAACCGCAGATTTGTTGCCACTTCAACCCCAGAACCCCAAAGCCATCCGGGGGGACTTTGCAGTCTTCCGGATGGCTTTTGAGTTACTCACAAAGTTACGATTCTAAAACTCGATACGTCCCACGAACTGGATGGTGCGCGGAGTGGTGACCGACCCATTCCACGTACCGAAGGAGTTGCCGGAGGCTGCTACGTCGGTCACGAACGCATATCCGGTACCGCCGTTGGTATCGCCCTGGCTAATAAAGTAGTGGCTGTTAAACGTGTTGAAGAAATTGGCCTGGAACCTGAAGTTCAGCCTCTCTGTGATGTGGGTATCTTTGATGAAGGAGATATCCAGGTTGCGATAGCTGGGGCCGTAGATGGGCTGTACTGCCTTGCCGTAGCCGGTGTAGCCAAAGGCGGAGAAGTCGCGTTCAAATGCATTGGGGTTGAGGAGCCGGTTGCCGTCGCTAATTGGATTGAAGCTATTGCGGCCGTGCAGTAAGGGTTGCTGCCCGGCAAGAAGCCCGGGGATGCAGTGTTGACGAAACTCTGGTACCAGGGTGTCCGTGGAACAAGCCGACGAGTAGAACGAGAATGGGATGCCGTACTCATAGCGGAATATGGGGCCCGCCCGCCAACCGCCGATCAGGGTGTTGAGCAACCCCGGCGAGTCGAGATACCGCTTACCGGCCCCGAACGGCAACTCATAGACGACTGCCACCGAAGCGGTATAAGGAACGTTGTCTGGAGCGATCGCGTAGGCGCGCGATTGATCGTACGGACTGAACGCGCCGCTGTTGCCGCCAGAGCCCACGTTGATGTTGTTTCCCGATTGAACGTTATTGGAAGCGTTGGTGAACAGCTTTTGCAGCGTCAAAGCGCCGAGAATGTAAAGGCCGCCCTGGTAGCGCCGTTCTACCTTTCCCTGGAACGAGCGGTAGATTGAGTTTCCATGCTGCTCGTTAAGACCCAACAGAACACCGCAATACTGCGGGAAGGGCAGAAGGGCCTGGGCGATGGTCGGCGCGCAGCCCGTCATCTGTGAGTCCCAATTAAGGTAGGGCTGAGCAACGCCATGCAGGGCGAAGGTCGCAGGACCCGTGGGATCGTTGTAGTTAACCGCCAGATCGGAACCGATCGCGGTGATCGCCGGATTCAGCGGGTTCAATACGTTGATGGGACTCAGTGCCGAGGGCAAGTGGGTACCCTTGGTGCCAACGTAAGAGAGACTGAGAAGGGTGTTGCTGGGTAGTTGCCGTTCGACGGTCATGTTCCACTGCGAAGAATAGGGTCTCCGGTTGCCGTCGAGTGGCCGGTAAAGCGAGGGCGTCTGCCCGTTGTCGAAACCTGAATTGATTTCCTGCGTTGGGCCGACCTGGCTGGGAGAGATGCCGTTGGCAAGATAGATAGCCGGGGTTTTGAAGTTTCCCACGGAGGATTCGTTCAGGGTGAGGTTCTTGTTGAATCCATCCTGCGCCAGGCCGCCGCCCCAGCCGGGATAGAACGCCTGTCCGAAATAGATGCCGTATCCTGCACGAACAACCGTCTTCTCGTTGATAGTATAGGCAAACCCGACGCGAGGGCCGTAGCCTTTCTTGAACGGAATTTCAGGGTAGCGTGCCCCGTAACTGGCAGCGCCCCACTTTCCTCCAGCGAACGCGAGCCGCCCAGGCAGCTGAGCTCCCGAAGAGGTAATTGCGTCCGGATTGCCCCCGACTGGGTCGATGAAGGATAGGTTGTTCTTCTTATCTACAAACGGAGTGATGTAATCCCAACGCAGGCTATACGAAAGGTTCAGCTTGGGCGTGATGCGCCACGAGTCGCCACCGTGGAACGCCCAACCGGTCTGCCGTGGATACTTTGCCAGCACGTTGATGTATTCAACATTGGCATTTCCGGTGGCCCCGAGGTAAAAGCTGGCCATGGGATCTCCCGGGCAAGCCGAGTTTGCGCATCCCGCGTTCCCAGTTGTATCCGCGGCGAAGTTGAAGGTGCCGCCTTGATTGCCACCGCTATGGATACTCATACCCGCAAGCTTGTATTCGATACCGCCAGTAAGGGTGTGCTTTCCCTGGATTCTGGTGAAGACATCGTTGACTGCCCAGGTTCCGCGGGTGGTCAAATTGGCAGCCGGATCGGGTGGAGTGCTATTTCCCAGTTGAGAATAGCCGCCACCAAATGTCATTTCGGGCAGGTAGGTGGTATTAGCCACTCCCGGCACTGTGGGCAATTTTGCCTTACCGTTCAACGCGTAATAGCCTTCGTTGCGGCTCAGGTAGCCGACGGTGGCATGATTGGTCATGAGGCTGGAGAGGGTGTGCTCCCAGTTGAGGCGCTGGATCGGTGCATTCTCAGGGTTGGCCGGGCTTGCGGTCGAAAGGGCGATGGGCAGATCGCTCTGCGTATTGACACCGCTGAACTGCCACCAGAAGGTGTAATAAAAGTGATCTCTTTCCCCAAGGTTGGAGTCGATGCGAAAGAAGTAAACATTCTCACTATTGGTTAACGATCCCTGGCCAGATCTGGGGATGAAGTAATTGTTCGTCTCGGCGCCATTGGTGGGGGTCGGCAATTCCGCGAGAAAGGCCTTGGCGATGGGATCTTCAAAGATGGGGTCGATCTGGTTGCCGGGGATTGGCATACCCGCCAAGGCGCCATACTTGGCCCGGTCAGCGGGATAGTAGAGCTGGCTGCCGGCGCCGGCGAAGTTTCCCGCGCGGGCATTTAGCGAGGCGATGGACAGAGTGGAAGAACTGGCGCCACCGTGGTCCTGGAAGCCCTCCCAGTTGAAGTAGAAGTAACCTTTGAGGAATGCATTCGCCCGGTGATACCCGGGAATCCAGATCGGGCCGCCAACGTTTGCCCCGAAGTCATTTTCTTTGTCTGCCGTCTTTTTCGAAGCACCGTATTGCTTGGCGTTGAGAGCATCGTTGCGGAGATACTCATAACCCGCTCCGTGAAATTTCTCGCCGCCGCTCCTGGTTTGGACGATCAGCTGGCCTGAGGTCGAGTTACCGTATTGGGCGTCATAGTTAGAGGCGAGGATTTTGACTTCGCTCGTGATATCGGGCGACATGCCAAAGTCAGTCTGCAGGCTCACCATGCCGGACTGATTCATGAAGCCTTCCGACGCTGTCGCGCCGTCGACCACTGCTTCGTCGCCGGTAACGATGCCACCGTTGGTACGCGAATTGTAAGCGTTGCCGCCGCCGCCGGTGGTCACGCCGGGCATAAGAATGGCAACGGTCACGGAGGAGCGGGGAGCACCGGAGATAACGAGAGGGAAGTCCTGCAACGTTTCCGGGCTGACCCCTCCACCCACCGTCGGATTTTCATAGTTGATGAGCGAAGCGTCGGCGCTGACGGTGACTGTCTGGTCTGCTGTGCCCACGGTCAGTTTCACATCGACACGAGCCGCCTGGTTGACTGCGAGCTCGATTCCTTTGCGCACGAACGACTCGAAGGCAGGCGCTGTTACTGAAAGGTCATAGATTCCCGGGGGCAGATTGGCAAATCTGTACTCGCCGGCGGAATCGGTCTGGAAATCCTGCCGGCTCCCGGAAGTTTCGTTGATGAGTACGAGCTTAGCGCCCGGTATGACCGCGCCGACGGGGTCCGTCACCGATCCCGAGAGGGAAGCATTCACGTCTTGTCCGAAACTGGGCTGGTTCACGGCCAACAACAGGGTCCCAAGTATGACCGTCCAGAGAGAAGTACTGGCTTTTGATGCACTGCCTCGCATAAGTCTCCTTTTGACACCTTTGTGCCTGACACATTGAAATCTCTTTCTGCTCGACGGACGAGGACCATCCATCAGCCGGCAAAATTAAAATCCGCCAAAACCCAGATTGAAAACGTTTTCCGCGGGGCCCGCACAGTATCGTTAAAGCAAACACCCCTGTGACTCTTTTTTGTTGGGGGCGGTTCGCTTACCTGGGAAAGAAACAGCGGCAATGTAAGCGCCGCACTTAGCGAATGTCAACCGTTTTTATGAAATGTTTCCCCACCCAAGGGATGAGGAGTGGGAAAGCGGGTGTGTAGGATGAGTCGATGCGTCACCCAAGCAGACGAGAATTCCTTTCTGCGTTGGCGGCCAGTTTGCCGCTAAGCGCCTTGCGCAAGTCGTTCCCATTTGCTTCGGCTCCTTCGCTTGGAACACCGCTGTTTCTGCCGGTTCCATCCGTGCGCTCCGGCATTACCTGGAAGCATTCCAATGGACGTTCTGCGTCTTATTACCTGCCGGAAACCACGGGGGCTGGATGTGCATTTCTCGATTTTGACAACGATGGCTGGATGGATATCTTCCTGGTTAACAGCGGGCCCTGCGACTTCTTCACTCCCGAGCAGCCGCTGAGCAATGCTCTTTACCGCAACAACCGCGACGGAACCTTCACCGACGTGACCGCCAGGGCGGGAGTAGCCAGTACCGGTTACGGCATGGGGGTCGCGGTTGGCGACTACGACAGAGACGGCTATCCCGACCTGTTCGTGACCAGCTATAACCGGTCTACCCTCTATCGAAACAACGGCGATGGAACATTTACCGATGTCACGCTGAAATCGGGCATCGCCACGCCTGGCTGGGCCTCCAGCGCCGTCTGGTTCGACTACGACAATGACGGACGGCTCGATCTGTTTGTCTGCCGATTCGTTGAATTTGATAAGGCGGCCAACCAATTCTGCGGGAATGGGGGCACGGGGGAACGCCACTACTGCATTCCCCGGATCTATCCGCCCACGCATAGCTGGTTGTTTCACAACAACGGAGACGGCACGTTTACCGACGTTTCCGCTGCAACCGGGATCAGCTCAGGGTTGGGCAAGGCCTGGGGTGTGGTGGCCACCGACGTTCATAACGACGGTTGGATGGACCTTTTTGTAGCCAACGACACAGTCGCCAATTTTCTGTGGGTGAATCGTCAAGGCAAGTTCGAGGACCAGGGCGTCGAGAGCGGAGTGGCTTACAGTGCGGACGGCCGCGCGAGGTCAGGGATGGGGGTGGATGCGGCAGACCTCGACCAGGACGGTTGGCAGGACCTGAGCGTGACGAATATAGATCAGGAAATGTACGCAATCTATCACAACAACAAAGACGGCACTTTCGACGATCTTGCTCCTGCAAACGGGATCGGGGAAGCGACCCGGTCGATGAGCGGCTGGGGCTTGCGCTTCTTCGATTACGACAACGACGGCAATGTCGATCTGTTCATTGCCAACGGTCACCCGGACGACCAGATTGAGGCTCACTCCGGCCGCGTGAACTATCGCGAGCCGTTGCTTCTATTTCACAACGATGGCCGTGGGCTCAAGAATGTAAGTGCATCGGCTGGACCGATTTTTCTCGTGCCCCTCGCCGCACGGGGATTGGCCCTGGGGGATTTCGACAACGATGGGGCGGTGGATGTTCTGATCTCGACCAACAACGGCGCGCCGATACTGTTGCGAAATCAGGCTGCGAAAGGGAACCATTGGCTGGGCATCAAACTCGTGGGACGGGAAGCCAACATCGACGCGACAGGCGCCCGCGTGACCTGGAAAGCCGGGCCGCTGAAACGCTCAAAGTTCAAGTCGGGCGGGGGCAGCTTTCTTTCCAGCCATGATCCGCGCATGGTGCTAGGCCTTGGCATGCACACCAAGATTGACCTGCTCGAGATTCGCTGGCCCGCTCCAAGCACCCGGGTAGACACCTTCACGAATCTTTCGGTGGATCGCTACATTTCCATCGTGGAAGGAAAGGGCATAGTGGTTTGACCGTTCGGCCAGTAGCCTGTGAAGCGAGCGTCTGCGCCGCCGGCCGCGGCTTTCCGGGCCCTGAATCAACGGTTTTTTTTTGCCGATGACCCTAAAGGGAAGGACGGCGGAACCAGGACGCACAATCCTTGAAAATAGGGCAAAATCGCAATGAGCATAGATATGGCCAGCTTCTCCACCAACACCGTGCTTCTGGTGATCTTACTGTTGCCCTCAGTCCCGCTCGGGGCGCAGGCGGCTGCGACCGCGAGCACGCCGGCGGGCAGCTTCCCAACCAACGAGGAGTTGCGGCGGTTCAAAACCATGAGCGATCCTCGGCTTGCGGCCGACGGCAAGCACATCCTCATTCGCATCACCGACGCAACCGCGGATGGCGCGAAGAGCCACCTGTGGCTCACAGGCGTGAATGGAGAAGAGCCGCGGCAACTGACTTACTCTCCCGACGCGGACAAGCGCGGCGAGTACCAGGGCGAATGGATGCCCGACGGGCGAAGCCTCCTGTTCTTAGCGAAACGCGGCGAACATACTTTGCTCTATCAGCTGCCGATGGACGGCGGCGAAGCCGGGCGTTCGAACTGAAGGTGAAGCCGGTTGTCGACCAGGCGAAGCTTCCCGACGCTTTACCGCTCAAGAACCAGCAGTCGAAGCCCGAAGATCCACAGTCGAGTGACACGCCGAGTCGTTCCCAGCCGGATGCGAAGCCGGATGCTGATTCGCCTGAGGTCCCCATTGACGTCAAGGTTTACAAGGTCGCTCCCGACGGGAGGACCATCGCGATCATTGCCGACGACCCGCAGACACCGGGCGAGAAGGCACAAAAAGAAGCGAAGGCCGACGCGGAGTGGGTGAATCATAATCCTCATGGCTCGCGCCTGTACCTGTTGAATGTAGCCACCCGCAAGTTGACGCTGTTGCCGGTGGAGCCCGACGTCCAGGATGCGTATTGGAGCAGCGATAGCTCGAAGCTGCTGGCCATCGCCGAAGGCATGAATGGAGCAGACGATCTAGGACCAGCAAGGAGCAGTTGGCTGGTTAGTGTACAAAACGCAAGCCAACCAGAGAAGCTTGCCGAACTACCGCCAACCATCGAGGCGGCCTCATGGTCACCAGACGGCAAGTCGATCGTCTACCTGGCGCAGGCCAGGAAAGATGCGCCTCCCTTTTATGCTGACCTCTACGTTTATGACCCGGATGCGAAGACCACACGCGACCTGAGCGATGGGCTGCAGGGCTCGCTGCGGGGCAGTCCTCCGCTACCGCTTGCCGATGGCAGCGTGGTGCAACTGATTGAAGTCGGCTTCCAAGGGAAAGTGGCCCACTATGCGCCTGGCGCCAGCGAGCCGGAACTGTTGGCGCTTCCGCCATCGGATGTATCGGCGGTGGTGACGAATGCGCAACGCACCGGCTGGCTCTTTCTGGGCAGCGGAGGAGGAAGCCCTCCAGTGCTTTACTACTCCGCGAACCTGAAATCTGCAGCCGCACCAGTGAAGACGCCGCAGCTCTCGCCGCCGCACATGCTGAGCGTAGCCCCGAAGCAGCTGCGATGGAAGAGCGACGGCTTCACTATCCATGGGCGCTTGTATCTGCCGCCGGAAGCAACGAGCAGCACGTGCCGCTGATGGTGGAGGTGCATGGAGGTCCACTGGGCGCCTATCCCGATGCGCATGAACCTTGGGTTGATTTCCTGCTGGGTCAAGGCTGGGCGGTACTGCGGACCAATCCGCGCGGCAGCTCCGAACTATGGGGCGGCATTCGCGGCTGCGAACAAGAATGATCTCGGCGGTGGCGATTACCGCGACATCATGGCCGGAGTCGATTACGTGCTAAAGACACGCGTCCCTCGACCAGCGACGCATGGCGCTTATGGGCTACAGCTACGGTGGCGAAATGGCAGGCTTTGTCGAGGGCAAGACGTCGCGCTTCAAAGCGATTGTCAGCGGCGCGCCGGTCATCGACCAGTACAGCGAATACGGGACGGAAGAGCTCGTCCTGGTATGACCGCTGGTACTTCGGCAAACCCTGGGAGCATCCCGCAGGATGCATGGCGGCAGAGTCCGCTGTGCCGCGCGGTCAAGCCACGCGACGACGCCGTTCCTGCTGCTGCAAGGGGAGGCGATACCACCGATCCGCTGGGGCAGTCGCAGGAGATGTACCGCGCGCTGCGGCAGGCGGGAGTGCCGGTCGACCTGGTGACCTATCCGCGCGACGACCATGGGCCGCTGGCGATGGCGATCTTCGGATACCCCAGGCCGAACCCTGGCATGGGTATGACGCGCGGCGCAGGATCGTCGCTTTTATTCAGAAGGCTTTCGATGCTGTTCCTAAGTAGAATCATCCCCGATCAACAATCTCAGGAACCCACTATCATTGCTACATGTCCAATGGATTTAAGGTGGTCACCGGGCATTTTGATGCGTCGCGTGCGCGACGTTTACCCAGGCTCGAAAATAACCGGTGGCGGGAGACTCGAACGTGCCAGTGAAGACGATCAGCAGCCGTGAGGTGTACCGCAACCATTGGTGTACGGTGCGTGAGGATGTGTTCGAACGCGAGGACGGCGTTCGCGGCATCTACGGTGTGATGGATAAACATCCGGCGTGCATCATTGTGCCTTTGGAGCGAGCCGCCGAGGGCGATTTCGTCTGGATGGTGCGGCAGTTTCGCTACACGGTGGGGGAGACCTACTACGAGTTGCCGCAGGGTGGTTGGGAAATGGAGGGAGTGGATCCGGAAGAGCTGTCGCGAGCCGAGTTGCGCGAAGAGACGGGATTGATTGCTGGCCGCATGACGCATATCACTGACTTGTGGATTGCGTATGGAGCCATGCGGCAGATCCACCATGTTTACCTGGCGGAAGAGTTTACCCAGGGCGAGACTGAGCGCGATCCGGAAGAGCATGACATGACGGTGCACCGGGTACCAGTGAGCGAATTTGAGGCTATGCTGCTGGATGGCCGCGTGATGGACAACTGCTCGGCTGCCGCGTGGGGTGTTTATCGAATATGGCGCGACACGCATCCGGGAACAGCCGGTGCAGTCTAGCGCATTGCTGAAGTTGATCCAAATCTCGCTTTTCTCGAGCCGGCGAACGTTTCGGGTTCCACCTCACGGGGTCTTTGCATCTCACCCTGGAGGAGGAATTCATGAGAGACATGAAGCCAGCCGAATCGAAGGCAGAACCTGTAACCATTGACCGGAACGCGCCGGCGGGGAGCAAGATTCCCTGGGCGCACAGAGCGTTCGCGACGGCCGTCCCAGTACCGAAGACGAGGTGGTCGAGGCAATGGACGAGGTTGGTCCCGGCATCACTCCCTAAAGGGAGGGTTCAAGCCGTTTTTGCTTCAGCTACCCCGGAGGAAAACTCCCGCGCGCGACATACCGACTCAATGCGCTGCGCTGGTATGGTGATCACGAGCCGAGGTAGCGCATAAAGCAAGCTTAGGTTGCAAAACTCCCATTCAAGCCAAAGGCGGCTTGAATGGGCCGACCCAGCCCCGTTTTACCCTTCTGGGAACTGCTAATGCAGCGGTCTTACGGCCTGATCCAGAAAGACGAGTTCAGAACTGAGTGGTAACGGCAAGACCACGGTCAATCCGTGCCGCAGTAGCTCACGGCCGGAGATCAATCGATCAGGCGCACTGCGATCTGCAAAATGCAGGCGGTAGGTGCGGCCGGGCAGGACACCCTGAACAGGAAAGAGATGCTGCACCTCGCCGGCGTTTGAACCGCGAAAGGCATAGACCACTCCGTTTCCCCGGCTGGCGTCGAAATACTCTACGCCGTCCCAGTGAAGCCCATCCGGCCTGGCTGAGATATGGTAGAGATCCGCGTCGCGGATCAGGGGACGCAGTTTTTGCTTGTAGAGTGCGAACTCCGCCTTGGCGGCAGTATGCTCTTCCGGAGTCCACGCATTCGTATCCTGCATGATGGTAAGCATCCCCATCATGCCGCTGCGCAGCATGTAGAGAAAATTCTCAATTCGTGGGGCAGGCCATTTCTCCACGTAGTCTTCCAGCATCGCTGCCGGAAGCACATGGCTGGCATCGTAAAAGGCGCGGCGGTTGGACAACGGATCGTAACTGTCAGTGATCGAGAAGTAGTCTCCATGGGAGGCGCTGCCGAAGTCCACCATGCGACCACCATCATTGCAGATTTCGAAGATGAGCCCCGGGTGTTCTCGTCTCATCTGGGAATAGATGTCATAGTAGGCGTGCACGGCATGGTAGCTAACGTCGGTCGCATTCGAAGCATCCGGCATCGCGATGCCGCTGCCTTCACGGTGGACATGAATGGTGGATTAGCAGCTGCATGCGGATGATCGGTGCGAGCACAGTTCTTTGCCACCAGGTACCCATCGTGCTCCAACATGTCAAGGTGATAGTCGGTGATCATGCGCTCCACTTCGCTGCCGTGCATATTCCCGCGCTGGCGGAAAACCCAAATCAGTTGTCCGGCCAACAAAATCGGCGTTTTTCCAGTCTTCTGAAACGTCGGCGACCAGCCAGTCTCTGACCTTGGGATCGTGTGCATTGAGAGCACCGGACTCGCTATCGACGCCCGCTTGTGCCCAGTCGACCCAAATACCAAACTTCAGGCCACGCCGGTGGGCCTCGTCGGCGATGGGGCCAAAGCCGTGGGGAAACTTGGCCGGGCTTGGATACCAGTCGCCCACTCCGCGAAACCAACCTGCATCGATGGCAAGCATCTCCAGGCCGAGTTCGGCGGAGTCACGCAGCATACGATGAGCAAGCGCCTCATCGATCTGCATACCGCTGCCCCAACTGTTATTCACCAGCGGAGGGTAGGCCGCGGACCTTCCAGGTGAGCGGGTTGTTGAGAACCCGCCTTACCCAGGGGCGAAGAACATTGCCCAAACCATCCGGGCCACCGCGTGAAGCCGCCGACAAAGACCGTCGGTGTAGTGAAGGTCTCGTGCGGCAGCAGACGGGTACGGAAGGGTCCCGGATCTGGATTCAATCCAAGCACGCCGGAGACCGATTGCGGCGTCGCGCGCGAGGGTCAGCCGCGTGCGTCCGCTAAATTCAATTCCTGCGTACCAGCCATCGTGAGCGGGATTGTCTCGCTCCACCATGAACCAGGGAATGACTTCGCGTTCGTCCTCATCCCTCGCATACGTGCTGGATCTACCTTGCCAGCCATAACCAACCGGCACGGCTACCTCGTGCGTACCTACGTCGGAGGGTTTGCCCGCTCCCTTTTCAACATAGCTGTGGCGCAGCCGCTCAGCGTTCCCGGCTGCGAAGCGAAAGCGAAAACTGTCCTGCAACGGCATCCATAACTCTGCGCCGGAAAGATTCTCGATGGTGATGGTGTGTTCAATCGGTCCAGAACCGGACCGCACTACCCATTTCCATGCCAATCGCAGCCGCGGCGAGGAGTTTTCATAGACAAAGGTCGCCGAGCGCGCGCCTGCATGGCTCTTCAAGGCATCGAGCTTCCAACGTAGCGGCAAGGTGCGCCCACCTTGTTCGACGGAAGCGATCAATTGCTCTGAGATGCTGTTGGACCAGATGGGACGGCCCGCTTTCTAAACTGACCAGGCGCGGCGCTTCTACGCCCTCCTGCAGCTTGAGCAAGGTGTCGCCGGTGTGTATCGAGATGATTGTCTGGGCGCTGACCGTTGACCCCAACCACAGCAGGACGAAATAACAGAGATTGCGGCGCACAAGAATCCACCTGTCAATGCTGTGGCCTGATGGTCACGGCTCGATTCAAGAATAGTCTCAAGCCCAGTTGCAAATGTGACTGGGTTTTTGCTGATACTATCCACTTCGGTCCCACGGCACGCCGGGACGGGCGGGATGACAAGGAGCAGGGGTGCGCTTTCAAGGGCGGGTGCCGGACAGAATACTTAGGGCTTGGTCAGCGCCTGTCCCGTTCCTTCGGTAAGGGTCACGTTGTGGTCCACCGACGGCACGCGGAACGACTCTTTGCGGCCGCTGGGCCAATCGATCTCTACCCGGTCAATTTTGGTAGCCTTCCCCAAACCAAAGTGGAGACGCAAGTCGTTGCTGGAAATATAGCTTGAACCGCTACGAACTTCCTGCACCCAATTTCTGCCGCCTGCGGACACGGAGACACCGCCCCAATGCCATCGCGGTTGGATCTCGTGCCCACGGCGATAATCCCAAGCCAATGATTGTGGATTCGCAGCCACGTTCACCAGCAGCATCGGCTTTGCGCCCGAATTGTTGATCACCGCAGATACGCGCCCATCATTCCAGAAATCGGCAATCGCCATGCCGCGGCTGGACTTCGGCTCGGTGCAGCCGGGGCCGGCGTTCCGGCTGATGTCTTTGAATTTGCCGTTGCCCTGATTCCAATAAACGAGTCGGGGTTCTTTATAGGTGGACCCAAGATGGGCGGTATCTACTTCGGGATAGACATGGCCGTTGACGATCAGGAGGTCTGGCCAGCCATCATTATCCATATCGAAGAACATGGCTCCCCAACCCAGGTATTGCGTGTTCAGTCCCAGGCCACGCATCGAAGATCTTGGAGCTGAAGGTTCCGTCTCCATTGTTGTGGTAGAGGGACGAGGTGTCATCGGAGAAGTTGGTCTTGAAAATGTCCTGCAGACCATCGCCGTTGTAGTCGGCGACGGTTGCGCCCATGCCGGCCTGTTCGCGGCCATCCTCGTCGAAGGCGACGCCGGCGATCCACGGCGACGTCGGTGAATGTTCCGTCCTTGTTATTGCGGTAAAGAATGCTGGCGGTGCTGTCGCAGGCGATGTAGATGTCCGGCCAGCCATCGTGATTATAATCGAGCGTCGAGACGCTGAGGCAATAGTGGGCGTTGGTTTTCTCGATTCCGGCGGTCTTGCTTACGTTGGCGAATTGGCCTCCACCGAGGTTGTGATAAAGCACTGATTGGGATAGGAGTCAAGACCGCGTGGGCCCACACATGACAGGAACACCTTTCCAGATGCACGTCTGCCCCTCGCCCGGGCGGGGCGCGGTTGTGATATCGAATTGAACATAGTTTGCGACCATCAGATCCAGTTTGCCGTCGCGGTCATAATCGACAAAGGCGCAGCCTGTACCCCACTCGCCGCCGTTGCCGGCAACGCCCGCGCTGATCGCCACTTCTTTGAAGGTGCCGTTGCGCTCATTGTGATACAGGCGATTCTTGCCGTAATAGGTCACATACAAATCATCGAATCCATCATTATCGTAATCGCCCACGCAGGCGCCTTGGCCCCAGCCGCTCGCGGTCGAGCCCGGCAGCTCCGGGTTACATCGGTGAATGTGCCATCGTGATTGTTGTGGTAGAGGTGGCCGGTTGGAGGCGGGTTGCTGCGTTTGGCACGAATCAGCGTGTCGCCGTTCACCAGATAGATGTCGGGCCAGCCATCGCGGTCATAGTCGAGGATGGCGACGCCGCTGCCAGTGGTCTCGATGATGTACTTCTTGGTCGACTCGTTCCGTTGACATTCTGCATTTGCAAGCCAGCCTGGGGAGCGACATCGACAAACCAGGCGGGCGGTGGGTGGTCCTGGTTTGCGGGGTAAGGAGCAGGGTGAACCTCGGCGATTGCCGCGGCCGCGCAAACAAGAATGAGCCCGGCTTGCCACCTTTGCCAAACAGCCATTCTGCAAATGCTAGCACTCGCAAGCGCGGCGTATTCTGGAATAGCGTTATGCAAATTTTCCTGTTTCCCGCAGTCGTGCTCCTGTCCGGATTGTTATGCTTCGGGCAGAACACCCCCCCAGCCACCAGCTCTCCGTCCGCAGTGACTGGAGCCCAGCCGCCGCCGGCGAAAGGCGCAAGCCGTGAGCAGGGCATCCGGGATTACCGGGCCGGCAAGCTGATCGAGGCGGAGCGGGCCTTTGCCATGGCGATGGCAGAAGATCCGTCCGATCTGGAGTCTGTTCAGATGCGTGGCTTAACCCTCTATCGCCTGGGCCAACCAGCGGCAGCTATTCCTTATCTTGAACGGGTGCGGCAGTGGATGCCCAATGCGAATGCCGACGCCAACCATGTTCTGGGGCTTTCTTACATGAATGCGCGTCGCTATGACGAGGCACGAGGAGCCTTTGCCGCGCAATTTGGCGTGAGCCCAGACTCGGCCGCGGCGTATTTGCTGACCGGGGACATGCTGCTCGACGCCGATCTGCCGGAGCTGGCCGCCCAGGACGCGCAGAAGGCGCTTGAGATTTTGCCCACTCAGCCCCTGGCGCACTTCATGCTGGGAGAGGTTTACCTTTACAAATCTGACGTCAACCACGCCCTCGAGCAGTTTGAACAGGAGCGGGCAATCAACCCCACATACGCCGCGGTCTATGATCGCCTGGGCGATGTTTACACCCGGATGGGGCAATACCAACAGGCACAGGAGGCACTCACCAGGGCGATTTCTCTGGACGTCTCCAGCACCGGGCCATTCATACAAATGGGCAAGGTCTTTTTGCGGCGGGGCGACGCGGAAAGTGCAGCGATGTATCTTCAGCACGCGGAAAAGATGGACCCAGGCAACTACATTACGCACACGCTATTGGGGCAGGCATACCGGGCAATGGGGAAAGAGGATGAGGCAAAGCGAGAACTCGATGCGGCATCTCAGATTCACGCCTCGAGCCAGCTGAAGTTAGAGCCGGTTCAGTGAGGACGTGGGTGACCGGATCGGGAAAGACGAGCAAGAATGGAGTTCTCACGCAGCCCCCTGAAGGCCCCTAATAAACGCGAATCGATACCAATTTGCTTTGCAGGGGTACCCCACCTTCGAGCGTGACGGCGAGTAAAGCCTCGAAAGGTTTTATTTCCCCAGTCGGCGACGAGACAATTTTTAACAGTTCTGCCAGCGATTCTTTGCGGGTAGCGAATTCGACAGCTGCCTGCGTACCCAGTGTAGTCAGGCCGCTGAACATGAGGGTTCGCTTTCCAGACTGGACGCCGGGCATCAGGGCGATCACTGCATAGTCCATAGTGAGCGGATGCTCCGGACGCGAGTAGAGGACCGGTTCGCCCGGGCGGGGATGGTTGTTCACAAATCCCGCATACGCTGGATTGGCCACCATAGTGAAATTTGCCAGTGAAGGTACGGCGTTCAGAGAGGGATTTTCGGCCGGCGAGCCGATAAAAATCAGGTTTCGCTGCTTCGCCTCGTCCCACGTAACGAGCAGACTGCGTTTGAGAACGAAGTCGGCCCGGTGAGCGTCGAAGAGCCTGGTCAGGTCATACACCGACGTCAGCTCGCCAATCCCGGTGTAATGGTCAACCACCGGCTCGCTATTTGTGGCGCCCCCGGCCGGCGCGTATCGCAAGCCGGTCTTCGAATCGCCCACAAAGCGAGCGTTGCTGTAAATCACTTCTGGCGGATCCCCGGAGAGAAACGGCGCCCAAAAGACTTCGATCGCTGATTTTTCCGCGGAACCTCTAGATCGCGCGTGAGCAATCAGGAGGGCGGACCCAGCGAGGATCAGCACAAGAAGCGCACCTAACGCAATCCCCAGTGGTGTAGACCTCCAGTAGCTCCGTGAGCCAAGGGCGGGGGCGGAACCTACTTCGATCGAGGGCGGTGGCGGCGTCTCCACCGGCAAGGGGAACGGAGCAGGTGGTGGTTCAGATTGGCGAAGCCGGAAGATGGGAAGGTAATGGCCCTTGGGAACCTCGATAATCGTTGGCTCGGCGGCACCTTCCGTGGCGAAAAACTCCGCCAGCTTTTGGCGAAGAAGGCGGGCGTGCGTTCGCACGATGCTGTCTTCGCTGCTGTTGTATCCAGGCGGGCGATGAAAGACGTGTACGCCGATTTGTTGTTCAGTAGCGGCTTCAGGAGTTTCCTTCAGGGCGCATTCAGCGATATAGAGAAGAAATTCACGGAGTCTTACCGAGCTGTGAAAGTGACTGCTGGAAACGACTCGTTCAATCAGCCGGGAGCGAGGGTCGTTTGACCTGTGAAACGAATCCGTCAATTCACTGGTTTGCTTCAAAGTAGAGCTTGCTGGGCTACTTTTCACTGTCAATTCACCGTAAACAACGTTGGCAGGATGCTGTGTACAAGAAGAGTCTCAACAGGCGCTGGAAAATAGTCGTCCATGTGCCGCAGGTGTTTGTACGGGAGACAAAGCTGTTCCCCGCCCAGACACAACTTTAACCCTTTTGATGCAAAAACGGGATCGGTCGATAATCACGGCGAGCGAATATCGGTTTGGTCAGAGTTGGCCAATGAATTGACTGGCCAGCCAGAGCAATTTGTCACCCTTTGGAGAGGCAGCAACATGCACAGCAACGCGCACCCTAAAGCCCGCAAAACCATCTACTTACTGTTTCTTATATGGCTCTCCTCGCTAGCCCCGGCTGCGCTGGGACAGGCTGTTTACGGATCGATTTTTGGAACCATCACCGATAACACGGGAGCGGTGGTGCCTGGCGCCACGATCACAGTCACCGATGTTTCAAAAGGTACATCGGTCACCGTGCAAAGCGACGCCAGTGGCGGATACCTGGTGCAGCACCTGATCGCTGACACCTACCAGGTGCAAGCGGAGGCCAAGGGGTTCAGCAAGACTTCCGTGGACAACGTTGTCGTCTATGTCGACACCGAGCCTAAGGTTGACATCAAGCTCACAGTGGGCGAGGTGACGAATACAGTTACGGTGACCGGCGGAGCGCCTCTGCTCGAGACGGCCCGCGCTGACGTGAGCACCATTTTGAACGACCGCGCGCTGCAGGATTTGCCTAATCTAAATCGTAATTTCACCTCCTTTGAATTGCTGACGCCTGGCACCTCGTACATCGGATGGGGGCCGTCGGAGGGAAGCGGTAATCCGCAGCGTAGCGAATCCATTGAAGTGCAGGGCCAGCTGCCGTTCGCCACCGGTTATGAACTCGATGGCACGGACAACCAGGATCCGATCAACGGCGTCGCGGTGATCAACCCGAACATTGACGCGGTTTCGGAGATGAAGGTGACCGCGCAAAACTACGACGCGGAGTTCGGCAAGGCGGTCGCGGGCCTGGTCACTGCGCAAACCAAATCCGGAAGCAACAGCTTTCATGGGTCGGCGTTTGAATATCGCCGGTCCGATGCCCAGCCGCC
>CAWKAU010000004.1:0-64494 GCA_963847685.1 uncultured Acidobacteriaceae bacterium
GTAATGGGGTGACATGATATGTATTCACCCTAACGTTTAGCCGGTTGCTGCAATACGTATGCTGTCACCGCAATAGGTTCCGTCACCGCAATAGGTTCCAGCGAGGCGTGGTTTCCTGGGGGAAAACCACAGAAAGGCATTTCGCTTCGGTCTACACCATTTGCGGGGGAAGAACGGGGACGGCTTGATCTGCGCGACTTTCTCCTATTCTCGATGGAGATAAATCACGCAGGTCAGGCCTCTTTTCCCCGGTGCCATCCCTTTAACCCCTCGTCATCACCGCGCCCGGCGCCCTCCCCCAGAATCCCCTTCACTCGTTCCCCTCGGTCGTGCATAATGCTGACTGGCGCTTTTCGCTCCAGTCTCCCCCAACATCTCAATCTCCCTGGGCAACCCGTGGAGGGCAAAGTGTGGTGCACGATGAAGAACTCATGTTTGCTGTTGATGGCCCTCTGTCTGGAAGCCCTTTGGCCTGGCTTGCTGCACGCGCAGCGATTTACCGATAACGGCGACGGCACCGTCACCGACCATCAGACCAATCTCATGTGGGAAAAGAAGACCCCGGCCGGTACCAGGGGTGCGCACGATGTCGACAACCGGTACACCTGGTGCGGCCGTTCCGGAGAGAATTTTTTCTGCACCGACCGGACCGAGCCTCCGAACGGAACGGTGTTCACCCAATTCCTCTACGCCTTGAACCACGGAACCTCGGAGAACGGAGACTCCAGCATCGGCTGCTTCGATAACCACTGTGACTGGCGCTTGCCGACCATCGTCGAGCTGAGGACGATCTTTGATTCCACCCAGGGCGAGTGTGCGGGCCTTCGCGGCGCCTGCATTGACCCCATCTTTGGGCCAACCTTTTTCGGCACCACGACCGTCGGAGTGCACTCCAACCCGGACAACAGCTTTTATTGGTCGTTGACTTCGCATGTTCAGCTCCACCCCTGCCGCCAAGTGCTACAGGCGCCTGGGTGGTGAACTTTGGTTATCTACTCCGCCGTGCAATGGACGTCGGTGCACTGTCCAAGGGTGCTGACACATATGCGCGTGCGGTCCGCAGCGCAACCCCGTGAGCTTACCTATCATGGATGTCCTGAGCTCTTTCAGAGGAGCATCGGTGTAGATTGATTAAACTGGTTCACCAGTTATGCTGAGAAACTTTTAACCTCTCGAAAGAATTTCCAGCCAAAGGGGCGTTTGCAGCAGGATTTCCAATCGGTCTGAAGGTGGTTTCATTTATGCCATCTGTTGGATAAATAACGGGCAAGAATTGCCGTTCTATATCGGGAAACCAGCAGGCTAAACGAGCGAATGGATGACTACTGCACGAAGCAGTTTGGAGCCGCTACAGATTTCAGGGTCGGTGAGGCGATTTGTTATTTACGCGAAGTAAAGCAATTGAGGATCGTCGTTAGGTACAAACCCTCCTCGGACCGCAAAAAAGATGAATACCTAGTCGTCCGTGCACTGCAAACAGCAGGTGTGCGTCTCCTAAACGACTTTGCAAGCTATGACTACAAGCACGCCAACAAGGAGGATGAGCGTGATGCCCTCCACAAATTCTGTGAGGTGTTGCTCCGCTCTGCACAATAGGAACATGTAAGGTGCATAGGCAAGCTAAAGATGGTGAACGCGCCAAGTTGATTTTATTGGTCGGGGTGGGTGCTGGCGCGCGTCGTGATGGCTACCACGTAATGGGGTGACATGATATGTATTCACCCTAACGTTTAGCCGGTTGCTGCAATACGTATGCTGTCACCGCAATAGGTTCCCAACCACTAAGGTGGTAGAGGCTAAGGGGTCTCCGTACGCTATCGGGGCTCTGACAGTGTTTGTGAAATAAGGACCAACTAGGCCTCCGCCTCGATGAACCGAACAAACCCGGTGACGGAACAAACCCGGTGACACCCGGACAGTAACCTCTGCAAAAACAGCGACATCCGTGAGACGGACTGCATCGGTTACGTTCCGTCTGTCACTCTTTTCGTGTTCGAGATTTCCCAGCGGCCATCGTTACTGTGGTTGAAGTTGCTCCACAGTAGAATTGTGACAGCAGTTTTCTACGGTGACGACTCCATCCTCAGCCACCCAGTAAATGCAGTTGCGTGTGCTTGAGAGAAACCAGCCTACACGGTTCGCCAGTTTTCGATAGGTCTCCTTTTGTGGCAGCGCCAAACCCAATGCAATTGTGACATCCTCACCGTGCCACAGGATCAGGTCGAACAGAGCATGTGCGAACCAGTGCCGGGCCTGTGTCCGGGGGTTCGTCTTGGCCGTGCCAACCGGATAACCCTTGGCCGAAATCCAGAGTGTCTGCCCGGAAGGAGCGACAGCGATGACGTCCTTGCCCCGCTCTCTAGTTGCGGTGTTAGCGACCGATCTGATCTGGTATCCGCGACTTTGGAGATGATCAACAACGACAGACTGCACGTGCCCCTCCCAGAACCAAGGTCTCTCGGCAACTCCAAGGATCGGGGTCGATTGGGGAAGAATAGTCTCGCCGAGCGGTGCGTCGGCATTGAGAAAGTTGCGTATTTTGCCCTCTATGCGGCGACGCGTCACTATCCCGACTTGCTCCAATCTCCGGCACCGCTGGTTCGCCTGTTGTCTTTGCGTCAGGCCTAACGTAAGCGTGAGTGCGTCGTCGTCAACGCCCTCTGGATGGTGCGCGAGGTGTTGAATAATCCGCTCTTGGATGGTCATTCGTAGATCCTTCACGCTTAGCGAATCGTTTCGCGAATGCGCTTGCCACGGAAATGAGCATACACCCGCCAGCATCAATTCACGTCCACGTGCGGACAGGCCGGCGGCGACCTGAGATTAGTCGTCAGACTAGTCACAGATTAGTCGTCTGACGAGGAAACTTGACGAGGAAACCGTAATCGCGCGACTAGCTCGACGGATTGTGCCGGGACGTCAGGTCCGCTTTGGATCATCAAAGAAGAAAAGTCCCGGTGGTACAGCGGAGCAGCAATTCGACCAAAACTGACGCTGCCCGTCAGATCGAATGCCTGCCAGGACAGCTCCCTACGCCAGTTTTATCGTTTCGAGGGGTTGGGCATTCATAGCCCTTGCCCTCGAAAGGTCGCGCAAAATTTCCTGTTGCTTTCCAAAAGGAATCATTGCATTATTCCTGTTGGAAACCTAAAGGTGGGTCTCCCGATGAAAGAAAAGCCGGACGTATTGCAGGGAACGCTTGCGCTGATGGTCCTGAAGACACTGGATGTCCTTGGGCCGCAGCACGGCTACGGCATCGCCCGGCGCATCGAGCAGATCAGCGGAGACCTTCTGGCGGTCAATCAGGGCACGCTTTATCCCTTACTGCTCAAGCTGGAGCATGAAGGCTCGATTGCCTCGGAGTGGGGCGCATCGGAAAACAACCGCCGCGCCCGCTTCTATCGCCTTACCGCGGCCGGCCGCAAACAGCTGCAGGCGGAGACCCGCGATTGGGAACAAACCGCGGCTATCATCGCGCGCTTTTTCAAAGTCAAAGCAGAGGACCTGCCATGAAATTCCTGCGCCGCTTTTTCATTCGCCTCTCGAACTTCGCCACCGGAAGGCGCGCCGACCAGCGCCTCCGGAAGAGATGGCCGAGCATCTTGCCTTGCAGACGGAGGAGAATTTGCGCGCCGGCATGCCGCCCGCCGAGGCGCGGCGGCAGGCCGCACTCAAGCTTGGCGCGGCCCAGGCCATTCGCGAGCAACACAACGCCGAGCAGGGTCTTCCGCTTGCTGAGAATTTTCTCCTCGATCTCCGCTACGCGTTTCGCATGCTGCACCGGTCTCCCGGATTTTCTCTGATTGCCATCGCCACCATGGCCCTCGGCGTCGGAGCCACCACCGCCATCTACAGCGTCATCGACGCAACCCTGCTGCATCCTTTGCCCTACCCCAACCCCAGCGAACTGGTGCGCATTGAATCCAACCTTCCCGGCGTGGGCGCGCACGACATCGGCCTCTCCATCCCTGAGTTGAGAGACCTTCAGAACTCGGGAATCTTCCAATATGTGTCGCTCTGCTTTTTCGGCACCAACAATCTTACCGGCAGCACCCAGCCCGCGAGCATCGCCTCAAAGTCGGTCTCACCGAGCTACTTCGCGGTGCTCGGCGTCGACGCGCAGTTGGGCCGCACCTTCGATCCGCACGACGCCACACCCGGCTTCAACCTCGAAGTCGTCATCAGCGATGGGCTCTGGAAGCGCGCATTTGGCGCCGACCCGCACATTCTCGGCAAGAGTCTGCGCCTTGACAACGATGTCTATCATGTTGTCGGCGTCATGCCCGCCAGCTTTCGCGACCAGGGCCAAACCAGCGAGCAGCGCAGTACCGAATTGTGGGCGGCGGGCGGATTTTCCGGCGACCCCGCTCCGCCGCCGATGCGCGGCACGCGTTTCCCCTTCGAGACCATCGCGCGCCTTCAGCCTGGTCTCTCGCCTGAGGCCGCGCAGGGGCGCCTCGATGCCCTGGTTGCATCGTTGAAGAAGCAATATCCGGCGGATTATCCGCCGCAAGGCGCGTGGACTATCCACCTCACTCCCCTGGCCGAGACTCTTGTCGGCAACGTTCGCCAATCGCTCATTCTGCTGTTCGGCGCGGTGGGCCTGGTCCTGCTGATCAGCTGCGTCAACGTCGCCAATCTGCTGCTTGCCCGCGCCAGCGCGCGAGGACGCGAGATGGCGGTTCGCCAGGCATTGGGAGCCGCAAGAATGCGCCTCATTCGTCAGCTCCTCACCGAGAGCTTGTTGCTCTTCGTGCTTGGCGGCATCACCGGTTTCGCGGTTCTCTTCTGCGCCCGGAAATTCCTGCTGCAATTTGTTCCGGAAAGCCTGCCGCGCCTCAATGACATATCCATCAGCTGGGGCGTGCTGGCGTTTGCCATCGTCGTCTCTGTCGCCGCCGGAACCATCTTCGGGCTTGCCCCCGCGTGGCTCACAAGCCGCCTTAATTTGACGGAGACGCTCCGGCAGGAAGGTCGTGGCTCCAACGGTTCCCGGCGGCGCTCGCGCTTGCGCCATGCTCTGGTGATTGGTGAATTAGCCCTCTCCCTGGTGCTGATGGTCGCCGCCGGCCTTCTGCTGCGCAGCTTCTGGGACTTGTTCAAGGTGCAACTCGGCTTCAATCCCACTCGCGTCATGGCAATCGAGACCTCGCTGCCGAATCCTAACGATCCCAAAACCGACATTTACCGCACCGCCACGCAGGAAGCCGTGTTGCTGCGCGAAGTTCTGCGCCGCAACCGGACGATTCCGGGCGTGGAAGAAACCGCCGTCAGTGATCGGGCGGCCATTCCCCTCGGCCATGGCCAGAACGATCGCAGAATGATTCCATTGATTCGCGAAGGCCAGGAAGATGCAAAGCAGCCAGCCTCCGCTGATCGATACATTGATCGTCTCGCCCGAATACTTCCACCTGCTGGGCATGACTCTCTTGCGTGGACGCCTCTTCGTCGACCAGGACCTTGAAGCTACGCCCTTGATCGCAGTCATCAACCAGGCCGCGGCCCGCATGTACTGGCCAGGCAAAGATGGGAAGGGCGAGGATCCGGTCGGCAAGCGAGTCCGTTTGTTGGGCCGTTTGGGCCGTGCCAGGCCGGAATGGACCACCATCGTCGGCGTCATTGCCGATGCACGCACAGAATCGCTCGCGGACGCCGGCATTCCGCAGATGTACCTCGACATCTACCAGCGCCCCGCCAAGTTTCTTGCGTTCTACCTGCGTGGACAGGTCGATCCCGCCGCCATCGCCGCGCAGGTGCGCACACAAATCCAGTCCGTCGATCCGGAGCTTCCCGTCTTCCGCGCGGAGACCTTGGACGACGTTCTCTCCTCTTCGCTTTCCGTGCGGCGGTTCTCCATGGAAATGGTGGCGCTGTTTGCCGGCAACAGCCCTGCTGCTCGCGGGCCTGGGAATCTATGGAACCATCTCCTTCCTGGTCAATGAGCAATCGCGCGAGATCGCCATTCGCCTCGCGCTGGGCGCGCAAAGGCGCGATATCCTCAGGATGGTTTTACGCCAGGGCCTCACTCTGGCCGCCGTCGGCGCCGGCGTAGGCCTGGTTGGCGCGTTGATTGTTTCTCATCTCATGGCCGGCCTGCTTTACGGTGTCTCGCCCTACGATCTCTCCACCTTCGCCGGCGTAACCGCCGTGCTCACCGCCGTCGCCATCGCCGCCAGTTACGTCCCTGCGCTGCGCGCCATGCGCCTCGATCCGATCACTACACTCCACTCCGAATAAAATCTCCCCGCCCCGCTCTTTTCCACCCAAAAGCGAATCTATATATATGTACCAACAGAAGATTTCGACCGGGGGCGGCTTCTCGCCGGCAGTCTCCGAGCCGGCAGTTGCCCGTCCTCTGGGCCAAAGCGCGAGCCAGGATAGGAAGAAACCCTATCCGGTAACACACCCGATCACCGTCTCAAATTAAGCAAAGCATCCTAGACAAAAAATATCCGGCCGCGGCGGGATTTTTCTTTGCCCTAAGCACCACCCAGGAAAGCGAGACCACCGATGCCAAAGAATAAAAAGTGCTAAAAACATCGAATTTTATGCAGATTTATGAAAAGACCCACGCGACTTCGCAGGTGATTCATAAGGACAGCTCTGTCTTGACGCCCCTGAGAGGTTGCAGAAAAGTGCTAAAAACATCGAATTTTATGCAGATTTATGAAAAGACCCACGCAGCTCTGCAGGTGATTCATAAGGACAGCTCTGTCTTGACACCCCTGAGACGTTGCAGAAAAGTGCTAAAAACATCGAATTTTATGCAGTTTTATGAAAGGACCCAAGCCGCTTCGCAGGTCATTCACAAGGACAGCTCTGTCTTGACACCCCTGAGATGTTGCAGAAAAGTGCTAAAAACATCGAATTTTATGCAGTTTTATGAAAAGACCCAAGCCGCTTCGCAGGTGATTCATAAGGACAGCTCTGTCTTCGCAACAGAATTGTCATCCCGACCGGAGCGCGCAGCGCGTAGTGGAGGGACCTGCGGTTCCCCCCGGCCGATCTACTTTTCGAAGACGACGTGTTTACGCAGCCAAGGCACAAGTTTGTCGAAGGTGAATTGGCTTCCGCTCGTAGAGCGCAAGCACGAAATTCTGCGTCCCCTGGGCGGTGGCCGTGAGCTGTGCGCCGTTGATCGCGAGAAACGTATAGGTGGCGGCAAAGGCGGTGCGCTTATTGCCGTCGAGGAACGGGTGGTTTTGGGACAGGCTCTCCCAAAGGGCCGCGGCTTCTTCGATGAGATCGGCATAGTAGCCGGTCTGCGGCCGGAAGAGGGCGGATTCAAGCAGACCAGGATCGCGAACGCCGTGACTGCCACCATAACGCTCGATCTGGTCGACATGCATGGCCAGAACCTCGGCCACGGTGAGGTAGTCCGTCATTCAGCGAGCTTTTTATAGAGGGATGCGTATCTGTCGTGGCTGGTGAGGTAAGCGTCCATGACACGCGCGCGGGGCCTGGAGGTCTTACGCTTCTCGATCAGGTCCGCCAGTGCCTCTTCCACCAGCACTTGCAGTTGGCGGCCTTCCTTCTCGGCAAGGCTACGCACAGCGGAGAGGATTTTGGAATTCACCTGGGTTGCGAATTTCTCACGGGTGGGCGGCACGCGGATATCCTCTTGTCGTTTCATTTCTATCATGATTTGTCATGATGGATCAAGAAACGTGTTGGTCAACAAAGCAGTGGGCAACAGCGGCGCACCGGGCCTTGCATCCATAGCCTGTTTGGCCTCGCGACTGCGTCCTTCATTAGAGGATCAGGTTAAGCCCAGCAGTCTCAGCGAAGGCCTGGAAGTCACGGTCTCTGGTGATAAGCGGTACTCCGCCATCGATACAGCTTTGGGCGATGAGCGCGTCACCAAGACGTGCCTTGCGCTTCTTTGCCAGCACTTGAGCTCGCAGGCTGCCCGCGCGCTGCCAATAGCCCGGCCGGATGTCAATCAGCGGCAAGTCCGACAGACTATGCGCGGCAGACGAGGGGAGCCCCGGGTCACTGAGCAATTCGGTCAGCACTGGAGGCGCCATCACGACCTGGCGGTCCCCGAGTGCTTTGGTGAGCATCTCGACATCATCACCGCTGTTCCCTTCAAGGAACGCGATCCATGTGCTCGTGTCGGATGCGATCATCGATCGGCCTTGAGATCCGCCAGAGGACGCGAAAAGTGAACCTTTCCCCTGAGCCGCAGCAAATGCACGTGGGCGCGGGAAGCAGCCATAAGTTCAAGACCGGCGCGGACGGTCTCAGTGATTCCAGAACCGCTGGCCTCCTGTGCCTTTCGGAGAAGGTCCGCCCGTACCTCAACCGTGATTTTTTTCGTCATTTCCATCCTGAACTCTCCGCACCATAGTCTATACCAGCATTCGGTATGGTATTAAAACACCGTCGAGGTGCTCGGGATGACAAGTTTGTTTTGGCTGAAGAGTACGTCAAGGCTGCTTGGCTGCTTCGCGGGCCTTTTCTACCAAAGCCTGGAAGCGCGGGTCCGGATGAAGGCTCTCGAAGTCGGTGTCGGCGGCGATCCAATCGGGGCCGGTCCCCCCCAGATCGATGGCCTTGCCTAGATACAAGAGCGCGTCTTCCTTGTGCCCCGCGAAGGCGGCGGCGCCGGCAAAGTTGTACCAGACCGAGGACAGCACGCCGGGCTGATTTGCTTTCTGCGCCTCAGCAAGCGCCTGCTGAAAAACCTTTTCGGCCTCAGGATAGCGGCCTTCATGACTCAGGCTGTTCCCGATACCACACACGCTCCGCAAGGTCCGCTGGTTGTCAGGCCCGAGAATGCGGCTCTCCGTGGCGGCCGTCTCCCGGAAAAGCTGTTCGGCCTCGCGACTGCGTTCTTCATCGTCGAGCGTTTGCGCCAGCAGGCCCTGCGAGATAAGGGTCTCCGGGTCTTCCGGGCCCAGGACGCGGCGTTGGATGTCGATCGTCTTCCGTTGCAGGGCCTCCGCTTCCTTATCGTGACCCTCCTGGGTCAAGGCGCTCGCCAGGCCGCCCATGGCGTTCAGCGTGACCGGATTCTCCGGCCCCAACACGCGGGTGCAGGCAGCGACGGTCTCGCGGTAAAGTCGCTCTGCCTCGGCAAGGTGGCCTTCACTGAGAACGATGAACGAGAGCAGGGCCATGGTATGCAGGGTATTAGGATGATCGGGCCCGAGGACGCGGCGCTGGATGGCAACCGTGTCGCGCGTCAATTTTTCTGCTTGGGGCAAGCGGCCCTCGTCCACAAACGCGCCGGCGAGATAGCCCATGGTGCGCAGAGTTCGGCTGTCCTCGGGGCCGAAGACGCGTTGCTCGTTGGGGAGGAGCTCACGATAGAGCTTCTCCGCCTCTGCCGTATGACCATCCATGCGCAGGATCGTCGCCAGGCGGAAGGAGGCTACCAGCGTATCGGCGTCGTTGGGTCCAAGCACCTTGCGTTCTGTGTCGAGGGTGTCGCGCGCCAGTTTTTCCGCTTGGGCGGGGTGGCCCAGATCCGCTTGTACGGCGGCTAGATAACTCTCAGAACGAAGGGTATCGCGATGGCGCGGGCCCAGCACCCGCTGCTGAATCTGCAACGCCTGCTCGAGCAACGATTGGGTTTTGGGATAGAGGCCGAGGCCGTAGTAGGTGTTGGCCATGGTGTACATCATCTTGGCCTGCAGTTCGGGGTCGCTGCCAAGCCCGGCATTGATCTGGGTTGCGCCCTTGTCGAGCAGTTCCCGGGCGGTGACCGCGTTGCCACGAGCAATGGTTGGATTCGGGACACGGAAAATGCCGGTCATGAATTCCGTAATGCGGTCGGCACGATCCCGCTCCCGGGTCACGCGGCGAAGCGCAACCGACTGGGCAATCGCGAACGCGATCAGCAGCAACACGGCCATCGCAGCCAGGGCGACGCCCAGCGTGTGGCGGCGAATATATTTGCCTGCGCGATAGACGGCGCCCGGGGCATGCGCGTTCACTGGCTCGTTGCGCAGCAAGCGGCCGATGTCCGCGGCCAGGTCGGCGGGCGATGCGTAGCGGCGGGCGCGGTCCTTCTCCAGGGCTTTCAGGGTGATGACGTCGGCGTCGCCGCGCAGTTGGCGAACCAGCAAGGGGAGATCGGCGCCGCGGTTCTGCGCCGTGATCGCGGAGTCGGCGCCGAGTGAGCGCAACCGCGTGCTGGGTCGCGGCGCATCCTGTTCGCGCAGGCGGCGCAGTACTTCGTCGAAAGCCATCTTGCGGAAGTCGAGCGGCAGCTGCCCGACGAGCAGCTCGTAGAGGATGGCGCCGAGCGAGTAGACATCGCTGCGAGTGTCGATGTCCTGGCCAGCGGAGTCGGCTTGCTCCGGGCTCATGTAGCCCGGCGTTCCCAGCACCATGCCGACCCGGGTGAACATCGTTTCCGCGTTCAGGCCCTGCGAAACAGCTTTGGCTACGCCGAAGTCGATGATGCGGGGCATCGGCTTGCCGTTGACTTCGGTGACCAGGATATTGGAGGGCTTCAGGTCACGGTGGATGATGGCTTTCTGGTGAGCATGTTGTACGCCTTCGCAGACTTCGATGAAGAGTTGCAGCCGCTGGCGCATGGTAAGCCGGTGCCGGTCGCAGTAGGTCGTGATGGGAATACCGTCGACGTATTCCATGGCGAAATACGGGCGGCCTTCCTGGGTGGCGCCGGCGTCGAAGACTTTGGCGATGGCGGGGTGGTCCATCAGTGCCAGCGCCTGGCGTTCCGACTCGAACCTCGCGACGACCTCGCGGGTATCCATGCCGGCCTTGATTAACTTGATGGCGACGTGGCGGCGGACGGGCTGGGTCTGCTCCGCCAACCAGACTTCGCCCATGCCGCCTTCGCCGATGATGCGCAAAAGCCGGTAAGGACCGATGACCAGCTCGGGCGCGTTGGACGGGAGGCCAACGGGAGCCTCGGAGACGGTTTCATCCTGACCGGGATCTTTCTTCGTGCGCCATGTCTAGTAGGTTGCCACAAAACCTCCGCGGCTATTAACGGCCGTCGAGTCCAGAGGGGTGCCCCATGTTCGCCTCGGCGTACATGGGCCGAAAACGGTTCTTTCCAATGCTTTTAATTCGCTTTCAAGCGGCGGTCTAGCCGGCCAGCAGGATGCGGAGGTCGCGCAGGTTGTTATGGGTGGGGCCAGTGACCAGGGTGTCGCCCAGCGCGGTGAAGAGAGGATAGGCGTCGAAGCGGGCGAGCGCGGCCGCAGCATCCATCCCCAGACCCTGAGCCCGGGCCACGGTTGTCTCATCGGCTATGGCGCCGGCCGCTGGGCTGTTGCCATCGATACCGTCGCTGCCGGCACTGAGCACGACCAAGGGAGCTGCCAGGTTAAGCCTGGCAATCGAAAGCGCGCAGGCCAGAGCGAACTGCTGGTTACGGCCACCGGAACCGTGCTCGTGGCCCAGGCGCACCGTCACTTCGCCGCCGGAGAGCAGACACAGTTTTGGGGAACCAGCCCGCAATTGGCGAAAACGGTCCAGCAAATAGCGCGCGGCATCACCGTAGTCCCAATCGTCACAGCTGTTGTCGATCACCGTCTCATAACCCAATGCAACAGCCTTCTCCCGGGCAGCATCGATCAGGTCGTCGCTGGACAGCAAGGTTTCGACCGGCGCGTCGGACAGGGCCGGTGTCTCGGGCAGTGCGGGATCATCGAAGAAGGCCCGCACCGCCGGGGTGAAGCGTTCCGCAAGATGGTAGCGCTGGACGATCTCGCGGCACTCTGCCACCGTCGACGAGTCGGGAAGAGTCGGGCCCGGAGGCCAGGGCATCAAGAAAGCGGGGCGCCACATCGGAGACCAGCCAGGAGAATCTTGCCGCCCGGGAGGCGGCCGCAGCCAGACGGCCACCCTTAACCGCCGAGAAGTGCTTGCGCACCGTGTTGATCTCCGCAATCGTGGCGCCTGAACCCACCAGGGCCTGGTAAAGGGCGCGCGTCTCTTCAAGCGAGATGTGCGGGTCCAGAGGCAGCTCGAACATGGCGGAACCGCCGCCGCTAATCAGAAAGAAGACGAAGTCCCTGGTGCATTGGTAGCGTGCAGCAGGCGCAGCGCAGCACGCGGCAGAGGCAAAGGAGTCCTGGTTGGGCAAAGGATGTCCGCCGGCATAGTAGTCGATGCCAGGCATCCGCTCCGCAGGCAGCAAAGGAGCGCAACATACGCCGCCGGCAAACTCATAAGGCAGGCGGGAGCGCAGCGTCTCCAGCATGGGCAGTGCCGCTTTGCCCAGGCGCGATGGCGTACGATCCGTGATCGTACCGTCTCTCCGCATGAGGAATCGCATATCGCCCCGAAGCCGCCGGTCGAAGGCTGCCGGAATGCTGGAAGAGCGAAGCGCGTGATGAAAGATGCCGCGCGCCTCGTCATGCAGTTTGCGGCGCGTGGCCTCGTTTCGCGGTTCATGGCGCCGTCACCATAAAGTGGGCCTCGATCCAGCTGCGCAATGCGAGCTGCATCGGCTCCAGCTTGCCGGCGAAGAAATGGTCGGCGTCCTCGACCAGAACGAGCTCGGCCGGAGGCGCCGCGGCGGCGACTACCGCTTCCACCGCCGCGCGCGGCCCATATTCATCGGCGGCGCCGTTAATAAAGAGCTTTGGCTTTCGGCAGCCGGCGAGAAAAGCATAATGATATTCGCGGCCGCCGGCCCGAACGGGAAGCCCGAGCGCTGCAATGCCTTTGACCCGCAGGTCGCCGCAGCAGGCGTGCAAGCCGACACTCGAGCCGAAGGAAAAGCCGGCGAAGAGAATCGGCAGCTGGTACTCCTGTTCGAGCCAATCCAGCGCCGCGCGCACATCGTCTACCTCGCCGCGGCCGTTGTCGTGCTTGCCCTCGCTGAGGCCGGCGCCGCGAAAGTTGAAGCGCAGCACCGGCAGCCCGAAGGCCTGGAAGACTTCATCGCGTGATACACGACCTTGTTGTGCATGGTTCCGCCGAAGAGCGGATGAGGATGACATACCAGGGCAGCATAAGGGGCATCCGGTTCGCCCAGATTCAGAAGCGCTTCAATGCGGCCGGCCGGCCCGTGCAGATCGTCCACGTTGCGCAGCAACCCGGCTGGGGTAGGGTTCATGTTCATCGCTGCTCCGTATCTTAATGCTCAGGTATGCTGAAAAACGATGAAGCCTCTCGATCCTCTGGACCTGACCCGCCGCCTGGTGGATATTGAATCGCTCACTTACAACGAGGGAGCGGTGGGCGCGTATCTCCATGAGCTGCTGCAGGAGCGGGGCTTTGCCGTGGAACGGACCGCGGTGCCCCAACCTCCGCAAAGCCGCTATACCGGCGAGCGCTTCAACCTGTATGCCGGCAACGGAGAGCGGCCGGATGTGGTGCTTTCCACGCACATGGATACGGTGCCCCCCTTCATCCCCAGCAGCGAGGATGATCTGTTTCTCTACGGGCGCGGCTCCTGCGATGCCAAGGGGATCATCGCTGCGCAACTGGCTGCCGCGGAGCGGTTGCGCGACGCCGGGGTGGCGGCCGCGCTGTTGTTCGTGGTGGGCGAGGAGCGCGATTCGGCGGGCGCCCTAATGGCCAATCTACATCCCAAAGGAAGCCGCTTTCTCATCAATGGAGAGCCTACCGACAACCGCCTGGCGCTGGCTTCGAAAGGTGCTCTGCGCGCCGAAATTCGAGCCTCCGGCACCATGGCGCACTCCGCCTATCCGGAGCTGGGCGATAGCGCCGTGCACAAACTGGTGCATGCGCTCTGAGCGTCTGCTGGCACTGGAGCTACCCAGCTTGGAGGGAGTAGGCCCGAGCACGCTCAACATCGGCCTGATCCAGGGTGGACATGCGCCGAATGTGATCGCCGATACCGCGGCAGCCCAGGTGCTGGTCCGGCTGGTGGGCCCCTCGGAGCAGACCCGCAGAGCCATCGAGCAGGCAGTCGCCGGCCTGGCCGAGGTGGAGTTCACCCTGGAAATTCCCTTCATCCGCATGCGCAAGGTGGAGGGCCTCGAAACCATGGTGGCGGCCTTCACCACCGATATTCCCGCGCTGACCAACTGGGGCGAGCCGCTGTTGCTCGGTCCCGGCTCGATCCATGTGGCGCATACGCCGTTTGAGAAGATTGCCAAGCGCGAACTGCTGCAGGCCGTTGACCTGTACTTCGAGGTGCGCGCAGCGGCTCGCCGGATGAAGCGCAATGACGACATTCGGGTGGCTCGACGCGGCTGAAGTACGGATTTCTGGCCGCGCTGGCAGGATGGTTGGCCGCCTGGGCGGTCTGTTTTCCCTTTGAGCTTGCGCTCGCCTGGCGGTATGTGGACGGGAATGCCCGCCAGCTGCCGAGTACGTTGGCCAAAGGGTTGGTGGTGTGGGGAGGCTTCGCTTTCTTCATGGCCATGGCAGGGTTCCTCCCCCTGATGCTGCCCCTGATCTTGCTGGTGTCGCCAGGCTGGATTGTCCGGTTTCGCCGCTTCCTCATCCCCGCAGCCCCGTTGGTCGCCCTGCTGGCCCTCTACCATCGCATGGGGTTCCTGCATGCTTATTACTACCGTCATCCGCGTGAGGTCAGCACCTTCTTCTTCACCGCGCCCAATTTTTTCGTCATTACCTTCGCCCTGGTGGCGGTGTCGGTGTACGTGGCGCTGGCCCAGCGTCGGCTCGGGCCTAGGTAGACTTAGCAGCAGATGACACATCCGACCAACTCCCTTGCACAGGCTTCGTCCTCGTACTTGCGATCCGCGATGCACCAGCCGGTGGAGTGGCATGAATGGGGCCCCGCAGCATTTGCCCGGGCGGCTGCTGAAGACAAGCCGATCCTGCTCGATATCGGCGCCGTGTGGTGCCACTGGTGCCACGTGATGGACCGCGAAAGCTATGAGGATCCTAGTCTGGCGGAAGTGATCAACCACCACTTCATCGCTGTCAAGGTCGACCGCGATGAACGTCCGGATGTGGATACGAGATACCAGGCCGCGGTCTCCGCCATCAGTGGGCAAAACGGTTGGCCATTAACCGCGGTGCTGACTCCCGAAGGCAAGCCGTTCTTTGGAGGGACCTATTTTCCCCGGGACGACCGCTACGGCCGGCCTGGCTTTGCCCGGGTGCTGCTCACGATGGCGGATGCATGGAAGACACGCCGCGACGAGGTAGTGGAGTCTGCCGGCAGCGTAGTGGAAGCCATCGAATACAACGAGAACTTCGCCGGCCGCGGGGGCAGTCTCAGCATGGACATCGTCGACAAGATGGTGGCCTCCGCGCTGGAGAAGTTCGATCGTCACCACGGGGGCTTCGGTTCGCAGCCCAAGTTTGCCCATCCCTCGGCCATTGACCTGCTGCTCGATGTGGCTGCACGCACCGGCAACCAAGCGGCACGAGAGGCGGCTACCGTAACCCTGGAGAGGATGGCCCGGGGTGGGGTTTACGACCAGCTAGGCGGGGGCTTCCATCGTTACTCCGTCGATGAGGCCTGGGTGGTTCCGCACTTCGAGAAGATGTTGTACGACAACGCCGAGCTGCTCAAGAACTATGTGCATGCCTTTCAGAGCTATATCAACCCCGAGTCGGCGCGGGTGGCCAAAGACATCATCCGCTGGATGGACGAGTGCCTCACGGACCGCGAACGGGGAGGCTTTTATGCCTCGCAGGATGCGGACATCGACCTGGACGACGATGGCGATTACTTTACCTGGACGCGTGCCGAAGCCGCGGCCGTGCTGACCCCGGAAGAGATGGAGATTGCCGCCGCCTACTATGACATTGGCGACCTCGGCGATATGCACCACAATCCTGCCAAGAACGTGCTGCATGTGAAGCACACCCTCGACACAGTGGCCGCGCGCGCGGGCAAGACAACCTCCGAGGCTGCGGCGCTGCTATCCGCGGCTCATGCGCGTTTGCTGGCGGCGCGCGGAGAGCGCTCCACTCCGTTCATCGACACCACGATTTACACCAGCTGGAATGCCCTTGCCGTCTCCGCTTATCTTCAGGCGGCGCAGGTGCTTCGCCTGCCCCGAGTGAAGAGCTTTGCTCTGCTTACCCTGGATCGTCTGCTGCGCGAAGGCGTGCATCCGGAGCGCGGTTTGGCCCATGTGATCTCCTACACCGGCGAGTCGAACACCAAATGGATCGCGGGCATGCTGGAAGATTATGCCTTTCTCGCTCACGCCTGCCTGGATGGTTGGCTGGCGACCGGCTTGCCGAAGTATTACGACGCGGCACTGGAACTGGCCGAGCACCTGGTGGCGAAGTTTTACGACACCACCGGGGGAGGTTTCTTCGACGCCGCTGCCAATGGAGAAGAATTGCTGGGCGTATTGAGTGCACGGCGCAAACCGCTGCAGGATTCGCCGACGCCGGCGGGAAATCCGGCTGCGGCCGCTGCATTGCTGCGCCTGGAGGCGCTCAACGGGCGAGCCGACCTGCGAGAAAAAGCCGAGGACACGCTCGAGGCATTCGCCGGCGTCGTGACTCACTTCGGACTTTACGCGGGCACCTATGGTCTGGCGCTCGAGCGACTCTTGCTGCCGCCAGTGCAGGTTGTGGTTATTGGCGAAGACAGCGCAGCCGATGAGCTGGAAGCGGCCGCTACCGTGGTCTATGCGGTGAACAAGAGCGTCATCCGATTGACTCGCATGCAGGTTGCCGGCCCGCTGCCGCCCCTCCTGGCTGAAACGGTGCCCTTGCTCCCGGATCTCCAGGCGGCGCACAGCTTCGCGGTGGTTTGCCGGGGAACGTCTTGCTTGCCGCCCACCGCGGACCCGGAGCAGTTGCTCAAGTTATTGCAGGGCTAGGCTACTCGGGGCTAAAAGGATTGGTTTCATTAGGCTTGGCCGTGGTGGGGTCGGGGGCCTTTGCCGCTTCGCCTTCACGAGCCGCCGTGGGATTTTGACTCGAACCGCTAAGCACGCGATACGGGCTGCCCGGCAGCAGATTGTGCTCCTCCAACGCCAGGCGGATGCGGCGCTGCATCTCGCGCAGGGCGTCGAACTGCTTGCGTGGCAATGTCCTGATCTGGATGGGGTAGATGACCTCAGTTCCCTTGATTGAATCAACGCCGAAAACCTGTGGATCGGCGACGAAAATATCCTTGAAAGCCGGCTCGTTGCGGACCTGTAGTGCAATCGTCTTCAACAGCGGTATGACCTGGTCAGGGTTGGCGGAGAAGTCGACTGAGACGTTGAGGGTCGAGACCGAGTAGTCGCGGCTCTGATTTGCCACATTCGTGATCTGGCTATTGGGAATGATATAGAGGGTGCCGTCAAAGCCGCGGACAGTCGTGGTGCGCAGAGTCATGGAGTCCACGGTGCCGGTCATCCCCGCCAGGGTGACCACGTCGCCCACGTTGAACTGGTCTTCGACCAGGATGAGGATGCCGTTCAGCACATCCTTGACGATGGTCTGCGCGGCCAGGCCGATGGCCACGCTGGCCACGCCCGCGCTAGCCAGCAAGGGCGACAGGTTGAACTCGAGGACGTTCTCCATGATCTGGAGAAAGGCCAGGAACGCCACGATGACAATGCCGGTGGCGCGGATGACCGTGGCCAAGGTCCGGATCTGGGCGCCGCGGGCCGGTCCCAGGCTGTCGCGTCGGTCGGCTAGCTTGATGACCCGGCCGGTAATGAAGTTAACCAGCAGGATCAGCGCCGCAGCGTACAGAGCGATAAACACCAGCTTGGGCAGGCCCACGTGGAGAAACTTCTGGACGTCGGAGAGCCATTCCTGGTCGAGCTTCTGCAGGAAGGAGGACGCAGGATCGCGCCAACTGAGGATGACTAAAGACATGGAGGCGAGGGACAAAATGGTGGCGTACACTGGCCCCTATGATGCTACTCGAGCGATGGGTGGTTGCGACAGTGTTGGGTTTAGCCATGCCCATTGTCTCGACGGCTGCCGGGTCATCCGCTCCGCAGCAGGCCGGCGACGCCCAGACCGCGCAGCCTGCAAAAACCCAGGCTAACCAGGGCCCGGCAAAGGCTCCGGATATTCAGGATTCGCAGGCGGCGAAGGCCGACGACGACCAGGACGAGAATCCGGGAACTTCCGCCTATGACCGGGACACTCCGAAAGAAGATCAAGACCCGGCCAAAGCCGCCGATGACCATCCGGCCATGCCGGCACAGGCCAGCGATGAACAGGAGTCCAAGCCTGAGCAGAGCCCGTCCAATGCCAGCCATGACCAGGACGCAAAGCCGGCTAAGGTAGCAGAGGACCAGGAGGCCCAACCGAGCAAGAGTAGTGATGCTCGGACCCCGGTGAAAGCTGCCGAGCATGCACTTGCCCAGCCCCCCGCTACGCCGGAGCAAGCCAAGCAGCAGCAATTGGAGAACGATAGCGCCACCCTGCTTCAGTTAGTGCAGGAGTTGAAGGTTGAAGTAGAGAAAGCTGGGAGCAACACGTTGTCACTGGCGGCTCTGCGCAAGGCCGACGAGATACAGAAACTAGCCAAAAACCTCAAGGAAAGAATGAGGGAAGCAGGGGCAAGTTTCTCAAAACAGGCCGTGACCGAGCGGGTTGTTTTATAGCAGATGTGAGGGTGAAGTGAGCGGCTTATCGGTTAGAGCTCGGCGAGTGGCGTTGGTGGCCCTGGTTGTCGGGTTGGCGGTAGCGGCCGGGCCGGGAAGATCGGCGGCCCAATTTAATGGGCCCGTTAGCCCGGACGTGAACTCACAAATGAGACAGCCGAGTCCTTCGCACTCCACGGACGAAGAACCCTACGTGACGCGGGAGATGCAGGCAAAACAGCTCAAGCGGCTGCGGGAAGAGCATCAGAAGGAGGTATTCAACGACACCGCAAAGCTACTGCAACTGGCAACCAATTTGAAGGCAGAAGTGGATAAAGGAAGCAAGCCGTCGCCCGACGTCATTAAGGACGTGGACGAGATTGGGAAGCTGGCCAAAAGGGTTAGCGACCGCATTAAGACGCAGTAAGGTCACGGAACGCCGCGGTCATGCGGGCGGCAGCGCGTAACGGCTAGACTGGTGATGAAAGGGTTTAGATCAGGGCCTTGAACCTTACTGCCTGGACACCCAAGTCATTCCTCGCGCTGCGGGACTACAGCGGGAGGAAATTCGGCGCCGATCTGGCGGCGGGCGTCACCGTGGGCATGGTCGCCTTACCGCTCTCGATGGCGTTCGCCATCGCTTCCGGGGCTCCTCCGGAGGCTGGTCTCTACACCGCAGTGGTAGCTGGGTTCGCCATCTCCGCCTTGGGCGGCTCTCGCAATCAGATTGGTGGTCCGACCGGGGCGTTTGTCGTGATCATCGCCGGGATTCTGGCTCGCTACGGCTTCAATGGCCTGCTGGTGTGCACCATCATGGCCGGCTGCCTGCTCATCCTTCTTGGAGCCACGGGTCTGGGCGCGGCAGTGAAGTTCATTCCCCGGCCGGTAATCGTGGGCTTTACCAACGGTATCGCTATCCTCATCGCCAGCACCCAAGTTAAGGACTTCTTCGGGTTAAAGACCGGAGCCGTTCCCGGGGATTTTGTCGGGCGTATGCGGATCGTCCTCGAGAATGCGCACACCGTATCCCTGACCACTACACTGCTTTCGTGCGCGTCACTGCTGCTGATCGTGCTGACCATCCGCTTTCTGCCACGGGTTCCTGGATACATCGTGGCGTTGCTTGCGGCCACGATAGCCGCCTATTTCCTCCATCTTCCGGTCGAGACCATCGGGACACGTTTCGGAGGCATACCTTCCGGCTTCCCGCGTTTCCATTTGCCGGTCTTCGAATATGCCATGGTCAGGACGCTGATCTCTCCCGCCATCACGGTCGCGCTCTTAGGAGCCATTGAATCGTTGATGTCGGCTGTGGTGGCCGATCGCATGAGCGGGGATCAGCACAACCCGAATGTGGAACTTACCGCGCAAGGCATCGCCAATATCCTGTCTCCGCTCTTTGGGGGGCTGCCGGCGACCGGCGCCATTGCTCGCACAGCGACCAGCATTCGCTGTGGAGCGGTGACCCCGGTGGCCGGCATGATTCATGCCCTCACCGTGCTCGCCGTGCTGCTCTTTGCCGCCCCGTTGGCCAGGTTCATTCCGCTGGCCGGCCTGGCCGCGATTCTCACGGTGGTCTGCTATAACATGGGCGAGTGGCGCGAGATACCGCAGATCCTGCGGCACTCCAAATTGGAAATTGGCGTATGGCTCACCACCCTGCTGCTGACGGTGTTTGCCGATCTGACCGTCGCGGTGGAGGGAGGGATGATTCTGGCGGCGCTGGTCTTCATCCGCAAAGTCACTCTTACCACGACGGTGACGCGAGTGACTGAAGATGATCTGGAAGACGGGCGGATGCACGTGCTGCAGGGCAAGGATATTCCGGAGTTCGTTGCCATCTTTCGCATACATGGCCCGTTCCTGTTCGGCGCGACAGAGAAGATTGACGAGATTCGCCGCCTGCTGTCTTCGCTCCCACCGATTATTGTTTTGCGCTTGCGCAATATGACGGCGATAGACTCAACTGGCCTGCAGGCATTGCAGCGGCTCGCAGTCGAAGTCCGCGCCTCCGGACGAACACTCTTACTGTGCGGCGCCCGCGAGCAGCCGTCGCGATTGATGGGGCAGGCTGCTTTCGCGCAGCACGTCGGCCAGGAAAATATCTGCGCCCACGTGACCGCGGCATTGGTGAGAGCGCAGGTCATTCACGACCAATCCGTCGCCGATCCAATAGCAACGACCTAACGTTCAGAGACACCATGCAGAAGATCTATGTCGGAGTCGACGTGGGTGGCACCAAGACTGCGGTCGTGCTGTCCGCACGGCCGCCCGACAGCCTGGGACGAATCGAGTTCGCCACGCTGCCGGAGCAGGGACCGGAGCGCGCTCTCGCTCTGATCGTCCAATCTGTGCGCAGGCTGCTGGCAGAGCATGGCTTTGGCCAGGAGTCGATTGAGGCCATTGGCGTGAGCTGCGGCAGCCCGCTCGATCGACTAAAGGGAATCGTCCAAGCGCCACCCAACCTTTCCACTTGGGTGGATGTGCCCATTGCTCGCCTGCTTGCGGAGAACTTCCACACGACGTGCCGGCTGGAAAACGATGCCAACGCGGGTGCGGTGGCGGAACATCGATTCGGTGCCGGCCGGGGCACCGAGCATATGGTGTTCCTGACCCTGGGCACGGGGCTGGGCGCGGGTATCATCGCGGCCGGCAGTTTATATCTTGGGGCCAATGGCGATGCGGGCGAGATAGGCCACGTGCGGCTAAGTCCGACGGGGCCAGTCGGCTATCACAAGGCTGGCTCGATCGAAGGATGGTCCAGCGGAGGGGGCATTGCGCAGCTTGCCTCAACTATGTTGGCGCAAGCGCAACGGCGCGGCCGCTCCAGTACTTTGCATGCGCATGCGGTGAGTGGTGGGTTAACGGCGCGCGAGGTGGGCCGCGCAGCGGAATCGGGGGATGCGGTCGCGCTGAGTATCCTGCGTCGTTCCGGCGAACGCCTGGGGCAGGCGCTTGCCATGCTGATCGACGTGCTGAACCCGCAGCGAATTGTGCTTGGAGGATTGGCCTGGCGCATGGGCGATAACTTGCTGGCGCCCATGCGCCGGGTGATCAAGCGCGAAGCGTTGCCGCAAACCTATGCGGCCTGCGAGATTGTTCCGGCAGCTTTGGGGGAACGGATCGGCGATGTGGCCGCGCTCTGTGCTGCTATCGGCCTCGAAGGAAAGTACACAGGGTAGAATCGAAAGTTGTCGGAGAACAATGCTGAGCATAAGGGTGAACGGATGAGTGAGAGACTGGCTGGCAAGACCGCTGTGGTGACGGCCGCGGGACAGGGAATTGGCCGGGCGACAGCGATTGCGTTCGCGCGGGAAGGCGCCATTGTGTGGGCGACCGATATCAACCGGGAAGCACTCAACACGCTCGCGGTGGATTACCCGCAGATGATCTGCCGCGAACTCAATGTCCGCAATCCGAAGGAGATTGAACAACTCGCAGAACAGCTACCCCAGCCCGATATTTTGTTCAACTGTGCCGGCTTCGTACACCACGGCACGATTCTCGATTGCAAGGAAGAGGACTGGGAGTTCTCTTTCGACCTCAACGTGCGGTCGATGTATCGCACCTGTCGTGCTTTCCTTCCCGGCATGCTGCGCGCCGGCAGGGGGAGCATCGTCAATATGTCTTCGATTGCGTCAAGCGTCCGAGGCGTGCCCAACCGCTTCGTGTATACCAGCTCCAAGGCCGCGGTAGTGGGATTGACCAAGGCAATTGCTATCGACTTTGTGCGCCAGGGTATCCGCTGCAATGCGATTTGCCCGGGTACAGTGCAGTCGCCTTCACTCGACGGCCGCATCGCCGCCCAAGGCGATGCAGATCAGGTACGCCGCGAATTCATCGCCCGCCAGCCCATGGGCCGTCTCGGCTGCCCGGAAGAGGTAGCTGCGTTAGCGGTGTATCTTGCTTCGGACGAGTCTAGCTTTACCACCGGCCAGACGCACGTCATCGATGGCGGATGGAATATATGAATCTCCACTCGCCGCAGCTGTCTGTCAGCTCTTTGCTTATGTAGGGAGATCTACTGCAGGTCGCAGTACCAGCCGATTGTTTAGACCTGAGCCTTCCTAACCTTTGCCCAGCGCTTGCGCTGCGCCGCCGCGATCTTCTTCCGAGCCTCCGCGCTCAACACGCGCTTGCCCTTGACCTTAGGCGCCGCCGAACCATTGAGGGAGCCTGCACTCCGGCTGTGACCATTCGTACTGCCTTGCAACAAAGTCTTTACTTGCTGCAGCCGTGAAATCTCACTATTGATGTGCTCTAAAATCTCTTTCGTATTCAAGGGGGATTCTCCAGACGCAAAAAAGTCGTCCCAAACAGGATATCAAATTCGACTCATCGGAGATACCTCGAGCCAAGACCGAACACCATTGAGCGAATAACCGTGCTCCTAAGTGGGTTTTTCCGTCAGCATTCACGAATTGGTATCATCGAGGGCGTGTGTGGCCGTTACGTTCGTAAGTCAACTCGAAGAGAAATCGCTGTCTGGTTTGGCGCTGAGGATGTAGGAGGCGAGGAGTGGGCAGCGAGCTACAACGTTGCGCCGCAAACCTTTCAACCGGTCGTACGCCTGAATCGCGATACTGGAATGCGGGAAATCGCACTCATGCGTTGGGGCCTGATTCCTTACTGGTCAAAGGATGCGAAGATCGCTTATTCCACTATCAACGCCAAGGGCGAGACGGTGGCCACTGCTCCAGCCTTTCGTGAGGCTTTTAAGCGTCGCCGATGCCTGGTACCCGCGGATGCCTTCTATGAGTGGCAGAGGCTGGACCCCAAGCACAAGCAGCCCTTTGCCATCGCGCTCTCGACGGGCGAGCCTTATGGTTTCGCCGGAGTGTGGGAGCGATGGAAAGATCCGGCGAGCGGGGAATGGCTCGAGACCTTCTCCATCATCACCACCGATCCTAACCAAGTCGTCGCCCCGTTGCACAATCGCATGCCGGTGATTATCGAGCGCAAGGATTATGCTCGCTGGTTGGGCGCCAGTGACGCGGCGCAGCCGCCGCTCGACCTGTTGCGGCCTTTCCCGGCCGAGCGGATGGTCGCCTGGAAGGTGGATAAGGCGGTAGGAAACGTGCGCAACGACGTCGCGCAGTTACTCGAGCCGCCAGCTTCCGAAGAGTTCGCCTGACGCCATCCGTAGGGAGATATAACCCAGGATCTTAGTTTGTCGCGGATACGCAACAGCTTGGGTTTCATAAATCATTACAGCCATGTCAGGCAAACGTTGATCCGGCAGCTGTTTACCCGCTTCTTTGAGAGATAATGTTCCCGATTCACAACGAAGCGCCGTCAAGCCGTAACGCGTATCAGGTTGAGTTACAAAATAGATAACAAAGAAGGGTACGCCAACAAAATAGCACGAATGTTATTCGATAACTGCATTACTTAGGAAAATCTAAAAAATATTGCCTAAGGTTATTGCGTCCTAATGAAACCTGAGGCATACTGCTCTTAGTTAAGTCGTAACTATGACAGATGTAGTTATGTGTTGAAGGGTGCCCACTCCCTCCCGGCTAGACCCTTCTTTCTGCTGTTGGTTCCTCCCCCAAGGAAAATTGGAGATGCTATGAGTCCACTTCGGAGACATGGCGGCGGACGCCCTCGCTCCGCCGATTCCACTCTGGACATTGCCGAGCGTTGGGGCATATCGGAAAAGGCTGCGCGTCGTTTGGCCGCACGAAAACTTAATGACGACGCAATGGCCATCCTGGTTTGCGACAGCAAACGCTGCGCTGCCGCGCATCGCCGTGAAATTCCTGCCCACGGTAAGTACACGGGCGGCATGAAGGCTCTTGGCATGCGCAGCCGCATCCCGGCGGCTGGTGCATGAACCGAGAAGATCCGCTCTCATTGCCGGCACGCCGCCAGCAAGTGAAGGACCGTGCCCTGTCTCGTTTTGGTCTGGAGGTGAGAAAGTCAGTGCGGCAGGCACTTATCCACCGGGTGGGCAACGGCGATGTTAAGTATGCCCGTAAAGTTACTAACTCACGCACCGTGATCGTGCTTGACTATTCCGGCGATGAGATGGCCTTCATTTACAGCAACGCGACCAAGGAGATCGTCAGCTTCCTGGGCCCCGATGCGCCAGAGACAGCTGACTGGCGGTGCTCACAATCCACAGCATTGGCCCTATTTCGCGCCGCTCCGCTCAGGCCGGGAGGGACGTGCTAGCGCATGTGGAAGAGGCGGCACAACCATTTACCACCCCCAGGCATGGCGGAGAGTAGGACGCTGATAAGTACGCGCTCCCCGTGCGGAACGTTAACGCCACTAGCCAGACGTTATAAGTGACCCGGTCGCCTCAGCTCAAAATTGCCTTCTTCCCCGCCGTCCTAAACCCATCCGCGGGGTTGTTCGGATCGGTGCTTCCTCCCGGTCCAACTCCTCTGCTTTCTGTTGCCAGCGAATTGCCGCGGAGCCCACATCGAGGCCGCGCACTGCCTGCTGGAGCACCAACTCTCGCGGTTTTGCTGCCTGCTGAACAAAAGTGTACAAGGCATAACGGGTCTCGTCGGCTACGTCGTCCAGGGGGTCGCCGGCGATCTTGCGAATATCTCCCGGCCTGGCGTCATCATGCATGCGCGTGCGCAGGGCTTCGAAACTCCGTGGGCATACATCGGTGAGCTCGAACTCGCCCGTGCGCAGCATTCGGTATAAGAGCTGCCAGCCTCCCATGCGGTCGTTCGACGCACGCTCGCAGACGATCTCCCACGGATCCAAAACTTCGTTGATTTGATCCGCGATGGTGTGTCCGTCGCCTATCTCCTTGAAGTTGGCAGGGTCGAGATAGGCGGCGACAATGCGGCGTCGCTGTCCGTTCTCATCGGGCTTGATAAAGGCGTCCACCACCATGTTTGCCAGCTCATATGCCGGCACATGGGGTACGACCAGTTCGCCGATCTTTCGGATACGGCCTTGGGGGAAATCAGGGCCATAGTCCTGCTCCAGGATGCGTGTTTCGATACCCTGGATTTCTAGGTTTTGTCGAAGCTCCGCCGGCCCGCGCACGTACAGCCCAACCGACGAAGAGGATTTGCCGTATCCGTAGTCAATGGAAAGAAAGTGGTTGTGCCACCACTCCACGCCCGCTTCGGCCAGAGGGCGGACCATGCCGGCGTGCACAAAAGGGAAATAGGCTCCTTCGAGGGTGCACCAGCAGCCCTGCTCCATGGCCGCCGCGGCCCCGCCAGACATCATGTGCAAGCGCTTGGAGTAGTTGGTGTCTAACAGTTTGTGGTCGGAAAGTTTGCCCGGAATAAAGGCAACGGAGAAGGGAATCGCCTCGCTGTCAGATGGCCAGCGGCAATCAAGGTAGAGCTCGCCCGGTTGGGCCGCGCTCATCCGATTGTGTACCGGGCAGTGGCCCCGCAGGAACAGGGCCTGGTGCCATGCGGCGCCTACATTGCCGGGGTTTGAGGTCAGCCGCATGCGCAACCGAAGACCCGTATCGGTTGAGCTCAACCGCCCGAGAATGTTGCGCACCTGCTTTTCTGTGTGCAGGGTGGATTCATCGAAACCGATAAAGGAGTACCGCGGACCCAGGTACTTCCATACGTCGTCGTCCGTCTTCATGTAGGCGAAGCGGATCGTCGCTCCGGATGGAAAGCTCCAGGTCCACTTAGGAGACCCTACAAAGACACCGCCCAGCGGAGCGTAGAGCCGGCGGGTCTTGTCGATGATATCCGTCATCTCCACGAAGGAGGAGCGGAAGACTATGGCGCGCAGGTTGGGGTTCTCATGCTCCTGCACTGCATCCATCAACATGGTTTCGGTCTTCAGGGAACCGGCGGAACCACCGAAGAGCAGGATGTCGGCTTTTGAATCGAGCGCAGCCTGTTGCGCCGCAGTGGCCGGCATCCAGCGATAGACAGCCTCCGCATCGGCCGGCATCACCGCTTCCCCGCGGGGGCGTTTATGATTCGGCCATCCATGCCGACCGATAGATGGCATTCAGGCGCAGTTGCTTTGTGGGTTTTTTGACCGGCGCGGCGGTTTGTTCTTCGCGCAGGGCGTCGAGCGCTTTCAGTTGCCCCGCGATGTTTCCTTTGGTCACATCCGGAGCCAGCCTCGCCAGCTCCCAATAACGGTTAAGCACCTGATCGGAGTCGAACTCCAATTGGGACGCTGTTTTTGCTCCGAGGGAAGATTTATTTTGTGTCAGCATATGTAGCACCTCGCTTTACCAAGCTGTTTGTGTAATATTTGGCTTCATGGGAAGCAAAGATAAAGGCAAACGCGAAACCAAGAAGGCACCCAAGCCCAAGCCCAAAGTTGAGCCCGGACGCAAACGCGGGGAAGACACCCGCCTCGGTGGACCGCCCAAAAATTGAGCGCGAACTACCGAACGATGGGCCCCCGCAGGTCTTTGTGGCGCACGGTTATGTTTCTTCCGTCTTCGGTGCGCACACGCGCGATCCGCATGTTCGGGTCGACGTAGACCACTCTCGCCACCGCGCCGTCGGCCAGTCGTACCTGCGAACCCTTCACCACATCGCCCTTCACCACCCTGGCGCCATTTCTGAAGTTGAATCGATCCATGGCCGCATTATTGATTGCGATCGCGGCTGCCTTTGCTGGGTTGTCACTGTGGCCGGCTAGCTCCGCGTTGCGCGCCTTCTTGTAGTCGTGGTGCTCCTGCCGATTTGCTTGCAGTACCTGGCGGGGGACGATCTGCAGCTCTTCCGATGCTCCATTCGGCATTTGCACCTGTAGCGAATAACTGCGATAGCGGTATTTCGGATCGCCCAGGGCGAAGTGATCCTGCTCCCGCAACACTGGGAAATGCAGTTTCACTGCGGCCACCACCGCATCCTTGGCCTGCGGTGAATCGACTGCGATCTGTGCCGCGCCGTAGTCGCTTACGGTCTCGGCCGGCTGTCCCTCCCCCGCTATTTTTTCCGCCAGGCGGATCGGATTCTTGGCATCACGGCTGGCCGCCAGTGTCGCGCCAGGGATGTCCCTGATCGCCGCTAGCAGGCGAGTCTTGTAAAGCGGCATCGCATCGGTGGCGAGCACCTGGTTGATCGCGGGGTTATCCGTCGGCTGTACGATCCGGCGCCCGGAACGGGATCGGTTGCGCCCACAGATTGCGGGCGCGCGATCAAGGGCTCGCGGCCGGCATGGATCGCGGGTTCGAATCCCAACCTGGAAAGCGAAGCGGGTTCGGGGGGCGAAACAATGGGCTCGAAGCCCAGCAGATGCAGCGGGTGTGTGGGCATAAATGGTTGCTCACCAGGAAACAATTATTGGGAATAGAGCGCCCGAAACCTCTCACCTTAAGCCGGGTTAGCACCGATTGATAGGCTGTAAGGAGAGAACATATGAAAACGAAATGGATAGCTAGTTTGATCCTGGCATCGGCACTCGTAACCCCGGCCTTTGCGGGAGTCGGCGTATATATCGGCGTTGCTCCGCCTCCGCTCCGCTACGAGGTGCGGCCAGCCATACCAGGTCCGGGGTATGCGTGGGTCGACGGCTACTGGAACTGGTACGGCGGAAGGTATGTGTGGGGGCCCGGAGTATGGCAAAGGCCCCCGTATGCGGGGGCGTACTGGAACCATCCTCACTATGATCACTACTCCAATGGCTGGACACTCCATGAAGGTCACTGGGACCATGAAGACCATGGCGACCACCACGACTGGGGACACCGGTAATCGGCGTTAATCAATCTCAGAGGCCTGATCGCAAGGTCGGGCCTCTGTGTTTCCCAGCGGTTCGATCCTGCTCAGTCCTCACTTAAAACTTTGAGGTTGCTGTCTATCTCCATGGCTAATAGAAGATTAGCTTTGGGCAAGTACCCGACTTGCCCCTTCGAGAAAACCTTTACGTATCGAGGATCGCCACTGCGGTCGGGAGCTCCTTGTGACTGCGCGGAGACCGCCAGCGAAGTATCCCGCCAGCCCGCGACGTGGCGAGGTACGGGCTGCGGTTGTATCGGCTGGACTCTCCATCCTCGGCATTGGTGCGCGACGGGGTCGAATTGCGAAGGCGGCTTTGCCAGGCTGCCGGTCAGCGGGGTGGATTCTCCCGGGCCGCTGCGCGGAGCATGGGTCGGGCGGCGGCGGCACCAGGCTCTGGGCCTCAGCCGGCGACAGAATCTTCTTGAGTAGCCTGCTGGCTTCATCTTCATTGGGAGCCGCCGTAATCCTGATCATCCGCCATAGCTATAGCTTTCCTGCAGTCCTGCCGAGATTGCCGGCGACACTGTTGCCCACCTCATCCCAAAAGCTGGGCGTCTTGGCCGCCTGGGTCTCATCCCCCAAGACGCTATCCGCCGCATTCGACGACGTGCCGTAGAGCGACTGATTGGCGCTGATCGGCTCGGCAGAAGCGCCCAGCGCCGCCTGGTTATATCCGGCTTCGGCTGCGATGCGCTTTTGCTGTGCCTGGGCCAGGTCGCTGGATAAATCGCGCGTGTTCTGCTGCGCTGCCGCTGCCGCGGTCGCCGCATCGGCAGCGCTGTTTTGGCCCGTGCGCCGTGCCTGCGATTGCAGCGCGCCCGGCGAGCGAGTTCGCGCCCGCATCGGATACATTGGCCAGGCCGGTGTTGATGGTCTGGTCGTATTCGCCGCCCTTGGTATAAGGGTTGCCGGAGACAAACTTTGCCAGTTGGTTGTTGTAGTTGCCGATGGCATTTTCGGTCGAACCAAACGCCGACTGCGCGTTGCCGAAGTCGGTCGCGTTCTCGTTCGGAAGCAGTATTGAATGCTTGGGTGGATTGCCCTCTGCTCATGTGTTCCTCCTCAAGTCCTTGGTAAAGTGCGCGAGCTCGCGATCAACACAAAGCGAAGCCCGCCCGCCGCAAAGGCTTCTGGATCATCTTCTTGAGCTGGCGAGGGACAAAACACTCCAGCCAGCGAAATCCCAGCAGCTTGAGCACGTAGCTTAGTCCCTCGATATCCCGGCTGCAGAACGCGGTTGCCTTGGGGTCGCATCCTACAAAGCGCAGCTCCGCAACCGTTTCTACGTAGATACAGCTGCGAATCGTCCCTTGTGCTTCCACGCCAACCAGGGCGAGGGCAATCGCCGGGCCGAACAGGTCGGGCAGCTCGTAATTGGTGCCCTGCGCGGCCTGGTGCTCCCGGTGCAATGCTTGAATCGCCGGCCAGTCTGGTCCTGTCGCCTGGCGAAGGGTGATGCGCCTCATCTCACGATGAGCCCGTGCTTGCCGGCATAGGTAAGCATCTGTCGTTGCGACGTATTCAGCGCCTCATTCACGCGTGCGATGGCGGCGGCCGGGTCCAGCGCACCCAGGTTGTCTTTGGGATGAACCGCGCCGCATGCGGGGCAGCCCTCATGGCCGATGGCAAGCTGGAGCAGATGCCGATTGCCTCGTTCGTCGCGCAGCTCGATCACATGAAAGCCGCTCGCCATATCCAGATATTGCTCGTGCAGGCTATACATCGGCGTAAAGCCTCCCCCCGTTGTTGCCGGTTGCGCCGCCGCCACCGGCTGCTCCTCCGCTCACTCCGCCCGAGGCAGTCACCGTCGGGCTGCTGGAGTAGCCGCTGCCCGCGCTCCCCGGAGTTGACCTGGGTGACCGCGCCTGCGGAGACCACGGCCGTGGCCGTGGCGCCGGTGCCGGAACTATCCGTAATGGTCAACAGTCGGCGCCGCCGTGAGGCCGTTGCCGGGGTTGACGATCTGGTAGGCGACGATCGCCCCCCCGGTGACTACGGCATGGATCACCGGCAGCACCAGTCCGCTGCCGTTGGCGATGACCGAGACCTTGCCTACCGGCACCCAGGTATCAGGAAAGGTCTGCGCCAGTTGCGGTTTGAGCTGATATTTCTGACCGTCCCAGACCACAAACCCATTGGCCCCGTAAGCCACATTCATCATTGTTCCCGACGGAATCACCCTGGAACTGCTGCCCAGAACCGAGGTCCACGAAGTGCCCACCCCACCCGAGCCGTAGACCCGAACGGTTGCCGTGCCGCCCTCGGCGACCGAGTCTACCGTGGCATAATTCGATTGGTTGAGCGAGAGGTTGCTCGCAGTCGCGGCCGAACTCATCAGGCCTGAGCTGACCGCCCCGGGCAGCGCTAGATAGCTGCTCCAGTTCTGTTGGTTATAACTCGACCGCAGCCGCCAGTAGAGGGTGGCGCCCGGGTTAGGTAAAACATAGCTCGTACTGGTGCTGATGGGATAAGTGGTTACCCCGGAAACAAAGTTGGCCACCGGCGAGCTCGAGATCTCCTGGTAGATGGGTGCGTTGCCTGCGTTCTGGGGTGTAACGACAGAGACGCTAAAGCTTCCATTCGCCCCGCTCACCGCAAGCTTCGAAGGCGCAGGGGGCGAAGTGAAGGCAGCTGTGGTTGCGTCAACCTTGCTCAGCGGCGTGGTGCCGGTCTGCGCGTAGAGGGACTGTAAAGCGAGATGAATGCCGGTGAGGGTCTCCCGCAGATCGCTGTTGCCCCTGGCCGCGCTATTGATCTGCGCCAAATTAACCTTGAGCGCCATTACCGGTCCTGCCTGTAAAGATAGGGCGGGTGAACAGGCTGCAATACTTCAACGCAAACCAGGCATTGGCTATTGCTCCATTGGTAAAGCGCATGCGAAAGCGTTCATTCTGCCCCCGCGCGCCGCCATCGTAACCTCTCCAGTTCTCCGGCGTCAGGGGAAACGGCGCCAGCTTGATCTCATTTGTGCCGGCGCTGCTTGCCGGGGACTGCTGGTGCGAATCGACAAAAGTTCTCGCCACCATGACGGATACGGTCATGGAACCCTGACCCAGCGCATTGATGCTTATTCCGCCAAGCATGGAAATATCCATCATGTCCTGGGTGCTGGTGGTCTCGTACTGACAGGCAATGCCAGCACCGTTGTCGTTGTAAACGCCCGTGGCGATCATCTGCACCGTGCCATCTGGCGCGGAGGATCCGATCAGCACCTGCGACTGCCGCAGGGCACCGAACGGGGAGGCGCTTTCCAGCAGCTGCCGCTCACAGCGTACCGCCACCGATCCGGCTATGTCATCGAGACTCCATTTGCGCGCCGCCCCCATGGCTACCTCGCGGCCGGCATACTGGCTAAAGTGGATCGGTCCGGACATGCCCTCCATATAATTCATGGTCAGGGTCTGGTTGGGCGCGGTTGCGCTGCCCACCGGGATGCCAATCCTTATCTCCTTATTCTCTTCGTCCACGCAGCACCAGATCAGATGCTGATAATCCCAGTTGATGCTCTGCCACAGGGTCGGAATCTCCTTGGTCAGAAGCTTGGGTTGGGGCTCACTCGGCGTATACGCGTAGGCTCCGCTACGATGAACGAAAAACAGAAACTCGTTGGTGACGCAAACGGCCCGCGGCCCGCAGGGTCCTACGCCTTCCCAGCGCTGCTGCACGGACCAAGTGGAAGGGTCGGTGGCAGTAGGCGAGATGGTAAAGCCAGACCGCTCTTTGAGCGAAAAAAGCGTTCCCTGGAATTCGCGGGCGCAGATGCAGCGCTGTCCGTTGCCGTTCGCTACCTGGATTGGGCTGGTGTCACCGTAGTAAGACTCGGAGTCCGCGGCCAGCGAAATGTAGTGTCCGGATCCGTATCCATCGACCCCGCTCAGCACCACGCGATCATTCGAAGGCGAATAATACACATCGACCGCCGCCGGCGGCAGCACGCAGCGCAGCCGGTCGGTCATGTCGGTCGACGTCTCCGCCTCAAGAAACTCGTCGGTGAAATTGAAGAATGCTGTGCTGGTGATGTTGTCGCCAATCACGGTGGCCGTCATCGGGATCGCGGCGCTTACAATCGGCGAGGGGATATAGAAAAACGGCCCAACGTTCGTGCCGTCCGCAACTGTGAACCCAATCGTGCGGTTGATGGCGTTTGCCGGTCCAATAGGAATATTCGCCATGTACAGTTGATCGCCGGGGACATCCACGCTGACAGAAGTAAAAGCCGTTACCGTGGGACTGAGGTTCCCGTTGCGGTTGGTGAAGGCGATGCTGGCATAGCGAAGACCGACGCCTGAGTCTGGCGCGATATTGCCGGCTGCCCCTGAACTGTTCACGATGGGAGGAGCCGGCCCGCTGGCAGCCGCACCGATGGTTGCGGTGGTAAGCGGCTGAAACGATCCCACGAACGCGTAGCTGCTGGTTGCCGGCGCGGCCGCTCCGGTCGCTACATCGGCTTCGTAGAGGTTTACGCCCGTAATCTGGTACAGCGTCGAGGGAATAGGGATCTGCACTGCATCATCGAGGATAGTGTTGATCAACGTTCCGGCGACCGAAGGCAGCGTTTCGCCGGATACATTGGTGAAGGTCGCGATCACATAGACATCCCGGCCGGCAGGAAAGCTACCCGATCCTGAAGCGCGTTCGATGGCTAGAGTTGGCGGTGGCTGCAATCCACCGGGAGTTACCCGCGCGGTATTCGACGATGGCGGCGCGACGCCGGTCGCCGTGGTGGTCACCGTGACCGTGGACCCGAGCGCAAAGCCGCCGACCTTAGCAAAGCTCGCTGAAGAGGGAGCCGCAGCCCCGGTGGCGACGTCAGCCTCATATATATTGACGGATGCCGGCTGATAACGTCCGGCCAACCCTCGGATCCAACCTGCCAGGCTGGGCAAAACAGGTACAGAGAATTGCGCGGCATCGTGCAAATTTGTATTGACCAGGATGCCCGGCGCGGAAGCAATCGACTCGCCTTGCGCGTTGACGTAGGTCATCTGCAGGTAGACGTCGCGGCCGGCGGCGAACGCCCCTCCGTTTGCCACCCTGACGGGTTGCGGGCTGTTGGGGGCAGGCAACCGGTTCACAAGCACCGGGGTCAACTCTTGCCAGGTTACCCCGCCATCTGTAACCGTAGCGTTTTCTGTAAGGGGCCACGACGGCTCGCTTGCGTTGGTGGTACCAGCGACGGTGCATCGGTAGAGGTGTCCGTTGCCGCCCGTCGCGGCGGGTTGTACATACTCACCGGCCACATATGCCGTTGACGAAAGCCACGATGCGCCGAGCGGCTTCTGCCCGTATGGGTCCAGCTGGTGCGTGCTCAACCCGTAGACATTGATCGGGGCCTGAGGCGTCTTCAGGTCAGAGTAGGCGATCAGGGCTCGGTTATACGCTTCGCTCACAATGGCCTGGGAATTCGCCGGCTGGCTTACCAGCGGACCCTGCACCCGCACCAGGATGCCGCTGCCCGCGGGCTTTTCCACCAGCAGATAGCCGTCGGTATCGAAGACCAGCGGAACCTGAAAGAGGGTCTCGCCAGGATTCTCCGGGGTGTAGATCAAAGAAGCCAATCCCGAGATAGCCGCCTGGTTTGGCCCCTGCAAGGCCGTCTGCAGACCATACCGTGTAGCTACCGTGGTGAGCTGGAACCTGCAGTTTTTGCAGACGGCAGCTACGCCCATAGGCAACACGGTCGGGTCGTCATTATCGACGAGCCCACCAAAGCGGGTGAACTCGTGCGGAATAAAGCCGTCAAAGTTCATTGCTGCCTTTAGGCTCGGCGCTTTTGCATGGTGAGGATTACGTTTCCACTGGTCACTGCCGTGTTATAGGCTCCGGAGACGATGGCTCCGCCCGGGGCATACACGTTGATGAGAAATGCATTCACGGTCGAGCCGGTAACTTTCGGCTGGACATAGTACCCGCCGATATCTTCCAGGTAAACCGCCGGGCCTAAGGACAGTGGAAGCTCAAAGACTCCCTCGACATCAAGCCCGTTCGGATTGCTAAGTGTTGCCAGGTTGAGGGGATCTCCGCCGGCCGTGAAGCTGCCGCTGAAGGTAAGCTGGATGAAGACGGTAAAGTTGCGCTCCCCGGCCCCACCCGTGTAATCGATGATTGCTCCTGTAACTGCCATGGTTTCTCCTTAGGTAAGAATGCAATTAGCGTGTGCGCCGGGTCTGTCTCCCAGCCCTTCGCACCTGGCCCTGTTCGGCGCGGACGAGTTGCTCCATGATTTCGTCCATTCCTTCCAGCGCCTTTTGTTCGTACTGCCTGGTCCACGCATCATTGCCGCGCACCGTGGCCACCAGCGCCGCTGTGCCATAGGCGACGACGTAGCCGATACGCGGATGCGATATGAAGCACGCTTTCGTCGCTGGTCAGGGCCGGCGGTCCGAATTCGCCCCGGATGCGAAGGTCGACGGCGATGGAACAATTGGTAAGCCAGATCACCTCGCTGCGAAACTCCCATCCAGCTATGCCCTCGCGGGGCTGCAGGTCGGGAAGCACCTCGTAGCTTGGCACCAACCGGTAATAGCTGGGGTCGTCTCCAGCCGGCTTCCAATCGATGCGCAGCGGCTGGTCGGTCAGGGTCGCGAGCGGGCCGCCCGCGGTTTGATAAGGCGCCAGGTTCGGGGTGAGTGGCGGAATACCCGGCACCTCGACGACCGCGATATCCCACGAGGATTGCGTCGACGCCAGTTGTGAGTTGGCATCGTCGTACACCTCGCAGATCAGGGCACGAGGAAGCTATCGGTCAGATAGGATCCCTGCGGATCGTCTAGCAGATTCCTTACCCGTGCCTTTACCTGACCCAGGGTCCAACTCACGCGGCGCCTGCCTTGCCTTTCGCTTTATCGCGCTCCGCCTTGATCTGGTTCACGATCTTCCACTCCTCCGCGGTCAGGCGATCCATTTCCACCGCGCCGTAGGCAATCCGGGTGTTCTTGTATGCCTGAACCACGTTAAAGATGTGATTGCAATTGATACAGAGAATGGCCCCCGCCTTGGGCGTCACAGCGCAGCTCGGGCAAGGCTCAGGTTGCTTTTCGGTGAGGGTATTGGCTTGCATAACCCAGCGTGGTAATTCCGGGATCAGCCCTTCTTCCACCGCCAGGCGGGCCATGTCGCGATGGCTATCGTTCACGTTCATGCGTTGCGAGTCGTTCTCATACCAGGCATTGGCCGATTGCAGCCGTTGCAGGATGGAGGTGTTGCGCTTTTTCCGGATCGCGTCAAGCGTCTCGTGGAAGTCGCGCTCGCGCACCTCCACGTAAAATTCACCCCGGTCGCTATAGGCCACTTCAGGCACGCGAATGGTCGCGCCTTTCTTGATGGTGGCAGGGTCGTGATCGCCGACATAGCAGAGCACTCCGCCGAAGCCGCCATCCTGCTGCACGTACTCGCGAATGTACTCGGCTGCCAGCACCAGCGGAATCGCCGGCACCGGCTCCATCTGCATCATGTTCTGCGCATCGCAGCCCAGGTCTTTATGTCCCCAGCGCGTTTCCCGAATCACGTGAATGGTATACGGTTTGCCCGGAGGGCAAGCGGCAATCTCCTCCGGGAAAAAGACACCGCCATTGATCTTGAGTGGAAAGGGGTTCAGGTTGAGGATGGTGACGGGCCTGTCCGCTTCTGCCTGCTTGAGCAGCCGCTGAATCTCGGCATAGCGCTTGGCGGTCCAGCGCTGGCCGGGATCACGGAACTTGCCGGGATCCTTGCCCAGCAGCGCCTCCGCGTTGGCTCGCTGCATTTCCGGTGTGATAACGACTGTTGCCATGGGTGAAGCTCCTTAATGAAGTTTGTTGCTGGATTGAAAGCACTGCAGATCCTAACCTTCTAGAGAATCCCAATATGTTCATTCGCATTGCCGGTGCGGCGCGCCAGGTCCTGTCTCCAGCGGCTGGCGGCCAGGCTGCTGCTGTGCAGGGGCGAGATATGGTCACGCATCATGGCCTCATACTCGGCCTTTCGTTTCGTCTCCGCCTGTTCTTCTTCGTATTGAAACCGCAGTAAGTACTCTTGCGCCCGCGACTCCGGGCTGCCGCGGCGGCTGTTAATGCCGGCGCTATACGCTGCAATCAAGCCCTGCAGCATGTCGATCGCAGGCACCTGCAGCCACGGACCATAGATCATCTCGTAGTCGCCACACTCCGGGTAAGGCCCCAGCATGGGAGTGAACCCGTCGATCGCCTTATACGAATACCACTCCGCCTGGGTGCCATAACTCGAAGCAGGGAACCACTTTTCCAGAACCCAACCCTCCGCGTGCGGATACTTCTTTACCTCGCGCATCTCCGTCACCACCCGGATCGGCCGGTTGTCGTGGCGAGAGAAGTTGCACCCCGGCGCATTGGGATTGGGCTGAAAGTTCAGTCCGCCCTTCTCTGCGGTCGAGAGCCCAGGAGCCCAATCCCGATAGACGCCCGATTCCTTGACCAACCGGTCGCTGCCCACGAGCAGTCGCCAATGCGGCTTACCGAAAGGATTCTTGCCGCCATAACTGGTAAGAAACCGCTGAGTGGCGCTGGGCACAATATGGCTCATGAAGATTCGCCGCTATGGGTGAAGGGTGCCGTCTTTCGTGCCATACCAATTGGCCGACATGGTGGCGTCTGTACTTTCCAGGTGATACCCCACGACCTCGGGAATAAACCCGCGCTTCGCCCGCGGCCAACCTTGGCGAATGCCATATCGCCCCGTCCTGCGTCGGTGTGCTCCACAGGATACTCATCGATACCCGAGACCCTCGGGACACCACATCTGGAAGAAGCCGATGGGAATATATCCCCGCCATCCTTGCTGGTAACCCGCGTGCCCAGGGGAAAGGCATTCAGGTGCACATAGGCATCGCATTCATGCTGCAGCGCCGGCCGCTCGAGAAACTGGTCCCATTGCGCATAGCCCTTCACGCAGAAGCGGTCGATGCCATAGATCATGCTCGGGTCGAGGTTGGCATTCTGCAGCAGCAAGCGGGTCTGCGGCGGCAGCCAGATATCTGCATCCAGATGCACCACCCACCCATCCCGGTCGAGCCGGCTAAGGCCCTCATTGATGCCGGCGCCTTTGCAAAAGCGGTTCCAGCGCGAATTCAGCGCATCGGTCTTGATGCATTCCACGTGATGAAACTCGCAGATGCGCTGCGTGTCGCGATCTTCGGCGGAAGTGACCACGACAATGCGGTCGAACAGATGTTTATTGGCCGGCAGCGTACAGCGCAAGAAATCGGAGTAGCGGTCGCACACCACCACTGCCTCCATCTTGAAGTCAGGGTCGGGCACGTTCACCGGGCCTCCGGGGCAAGGGCAGTTATAAGACATAGCTGATCTCTCCATGAACCAAGCGTCAAAAAGCAAAGGGCCGAGACGGATTATCTCAGCCCTTCGTCGAATGAGATTACTTATCGGTTAGTTGTAGACAGGCACCTTCAAGCCCGGTAACCGAGCTGATCGCCTGAGGATTATCCACCGCGTACTGCCGAGCATCCACGTAGTAGCATCCCTCATTCGCCGTCGGATTACCCGAAGCCGGATCGTAGATCTGAAACACCCACTGTCCGCTGCGGTTCTTGAACCAGAACGGCGCCTTGCCCCACACCACCTTGAGCCACGAACCGAACTCCATGAAGTCGATGCGTGTCTGGTCGGCGTGGATATTCCGCACCACCTCGCGGCCGGCGATGGTGAACTGGCCCACGTTTGCGGTGAGTCCGTCAAACCCTGGCATCTTGCCATTGGTCATCAGGATCTCCTGCTTGGCGAAGCCCATCTCCTCATACGCCTGGATCTGCGAGGGATGCGCATGCCACACCTGCGACTTCAGCGCATCCGTGCCCAGGCTCTGCTCCACGCGGCTGAGCGCCGCGCGCAGCATCGGCAGAGACAACGGAGCGCCGCCGGCAGCCACACCGTTCGCCACCACGTAATTCTGCGTCCGGTTGATGCCGAGGAAAGTACCCGTGGTGGCCGTGTTATGGAAATACGGAATGCCATACAGGAACACCGGCGTGGTAGCCGCCACGCCCGCGACCATGATGAAGTCGCCGGCGACTCGTACCCGGCGGGCACCGCATCCACGGTAATGGACTGCGCCGACCCGAGCTTGTTGTTCACGTTGTTGACGTAGCACGTGCCGCGCAGGGTGTAGGTGTTACTCATCACCTGCACCTGCTGCCCTTGCGAGATAAGCCGGGCGCCCCAGGGAGACGAAGCCAGCACGATGGGGTTGGCCCCGCCGCCGGCGTAGCTGGGATCCACCTGGCCGATCTTGCCGTCGCCCGCCTGCTGCAGGAACTGGTCCCGGTTCTTCGCCATCTGTACCGCAACGTCCGCCAGCGTCTTGGTGACCGGGTTTTCGGAAACAACCTTGGGTCCGCTGTCGCCGATAATGTCAACCAGCCGCGAGTACTCGACCGGGATGACCGTAGCCAGGGGAGTCAGCGTACCCTGGTCCCACGCGCTGAAGTTGCCGGCCGGCAGAATGCCGCCGTCCAGGTTGAACAACGAGACGTTGCCGGGAAAAGCAGTCTGGAAGCGCAGACGAAAGCTGCGCAGCGAGACTGGGGTGATGGAGCCGCGCTCAGAGATGCGCGCATCGAGCTTGGCCTCTTTTTCAATGAGCAGCTTGATGACCTCGTTCAAGGCCTCAAGCTGCAGCTGCTGTGTGGTGGATGCCGTGCCGATTATATTCGACATGAATTATGTTCCTTATCTGCGGCGCGAAGCCGCGCTGACTCGAACCCTAATCCCTCACCGAGATGTCATCAGCTGCAGAACGCGAGGGAGAATCAGTTCCCTCGCCACCTTGTCGAAGGGCTTACCCGGATTGGCGCGTTGCCACTCCGCCTGCGCGTGGTCGAAGGCAGCGCTTGAGCTCATCGCTGCGCTGCCGCCGCCGGCTGGTCCGGTCGATCCCTTGGGCTCGGTCTTCTTTGGTGCTGTCGATCTGGGCGTCTACCTTGGCGCGCCTGGCTGCGGAGGCGTTGGCGATCTGCACCCCTGCCTCGCGTAGTTCTTCGCGCGCCACATCGGGGAGATACTGCTGCACGGCCCGGTCAATGGCCGCGAGTCTGCGTTGCCGTGAAGCATCGCCGATGGGCAGCCGCTGCAGGGAGTGCATCTGATCCTGCAGCGCCGGGTTCGCCTGAATCTTGCGAATCAGCTTGGCGCCGATGGCTTTGGGGAGAATGTTCTTCAAGTAAGGACTGACGACGCCGCCCTGCTTCTCCACGTTGGCAATGATCCTGCTGATGCCATCGTGGATACGTGTTTGGGCTTCCGTCTGCAATCCGCTTTCGAAGGACCGTCTCTCTTCCACCTTTTCGCCGTGCTGGCGCACATTGAGTGCGCGTTCCCTTCGGTCCAGCTCATCTGCCTTACGCCGCAGTGCTTCTGGCTGCGCCTCTATCGCGGGGGAAGTGGCCGCGGATTCTTCCCTGAGGACGTCCAGTGCATCTTTCACGCGTTGGTCGCGATTGCGTTCTTCTTCAGAGCGATAGCTATTCGCCCTGAGGCGTGAGGTTACATCCTGTGCGCGGTGTTCCAGGTCAAGGGACACCACGTTGTCGACAAATCCAAAAAAATCCTCGCCGATGACCGGCTTGCCATTCTGCATGGCCACCTTCCCATCCGCATCGCGCTCGTAAGAGAGCTCGGCGATTTTGCTCAGTGAGGCCATGGTGCCTTCGCGCGTGGTCGAGCCGAGAAATGTCTCGCGCACATCGATCCAGGTGGAGGAATGGTCAAGTGCGGCCTTGGCCGAATCCAGGTCGGGAAAAATCTCGCGGTAAGGCTTCAGCTCGGCCGCCTCGCGTGCTGTCTTGTAAAGCTGTCCTTTCAGCCTGGAGTCGGCGTCCAGCAATTTACCGAATCCGGATTGTCAATGACCATCTGGCTCAGAACCTCGGGCGTGACGACTGCTTCCAGTTCCAGCTGAAAGTCTTCTTCCGGCGAGGGCGTTGCTTCTGCGGGCGAGGTGGCGCTGACCTCGGCTGGGGGCTCATCAGGTTCAACCAAGGGCTCGGAGGGATCGGCTACGGCGAGGACTTCCTCGACGATATCTGGCTGGGAATCAGGTGGAGGGATCGCGGCCAGCTTTTCTTTGAGCAGCGCCGCCGCATAGTCTTCGCGAATGGGAAACTTACCCGGGTCGACCTGGGACGTTGGCACCGAACCGCTTGCCACGGAAGGAGTGGAAGACGGAGGGGCGGGAGCCGATGACGGCGCAGGAATAGGTGCCGCCCCCGGAGCTGGGGCTGTGATCGTTGCTTCAGTCATAGGTTCTCTTTCTTAGTCAAGAGCAGGAGAGATCAGTCTGCCCAGCTAACCCTGCAGCTTATCCGCCAACTTGATGAGTGCATTGGCCGCGTGCACCTGGCCCTGGATACTCCCCGCAGTGGCATGTGGCGGAAGATGCATCAGCCCACCCACCGTGTTCACCACATCATCGATCTCATGCGGCGGTATCTGCGGTGGCGACGGCGAGCCTGCCTGTGCGACAAAAGCTCTCTGTTGCGCCTGCTCCGCCATGAGCTGCGTCTCGAGGGCAACCGCCGCCGTAAAGTAGGCCAGCAGGTTCTGCCAGCCGGCGGGATTGTCGTCGGGCAGATCCGAATTTTCCTGGCAATATTGGCGGACCACTTGTTTAAGCACCGTAAAGTCGTCGATGGCTTTATCGGGCATGATCGTCGGCTTTACCTGGCCGGTGGGCGCTCCTGTCCGCGGGTCGACAATAGGCATCGCCTCGGTCTGCAGGAGCCGCTCGATGATCTGCAGCACCTTGGACCGCATCGCTGCGCCGGGAACCACCATGTTCGGAACACCCAGCGCGGTAGCCGCCTGCTCCTGGTTCGTCGGATCATCAAAGATTGCTTGGGCGAGCGGATTACTCGCTGCCGCCTGCATCAGATCCATCCATCGCTGGCGTAGCTCGGCCGCGGTTACTGGCAGACCCTGATCGGTATCCGCGTACGCGTGCACGCTGCCCTGCAGATCGTCAAGACGGATGTAATCGTTGCGGAATTCCGAACCCCGTTCCAGAATGACTTGCCTCATGTCAGCCGTTAGATTGTCTTTGGCGCAATTCACCGCCAGCTCATCGGCCTTGGCGTGCTCTTCTTTCAGGTTCTCCCAATAAATGTTCAGCTTGCCTAGTGCGACATTCAATTGCTGTTGCTGCCCGCCAAAGGTCTCGACGGAAGGGTCTCCCGCGCCTCCATACACCTGGGGAGGAATGCCGGCGAACATCTGCGCGTTGTAGGCCAGCTTATCCAGGTAGCTGAACGCCTCTTCATGCATCTGAAACTGGAACTGATATAGTGCGTCGGCCATCCGAACCGTACCAGGAGCCCCCGTCCGCTTCAGCTTCACCAGGTTTAGAACCCCAGGAAGCATCGGCTTGCCCTGCATCGACTTCGTATCGATCAGATCCGCATTGGCCAGCGTCACTCCCGAAGAGCAACGGTCCATGAACTCGTGCAGGATGTTAGCCATATCGTTGTAGCGTTTTTGAAAAGGCACAACAATGTCGCCGATCGATGGCGGAAACAGACCGAATCCCTCGTGGGTACCGGCCCAGGTCCATTCCGTGGTCAGCGAGGCTTCGCGTGCCGACAGGAAAGTGGCGCCGGTATTCACCAGCAGCAAGCCTGAAGGATAAGCCGCCCGCATCCGCTCCCCGAACTCCCGGTCGTCCTCCAGATCGAAGGCCCAGGGCTGAATCCAGGTCCGCGACAATGTAGGCCGTTGGTCCTGGAGAATGCTCGACCCTGCACCCGTCTGCGAGTACACTTGCTGCCGGGCAATCCGGTCGATGCTTCCGTTGGCAGAGAGCTCGCTGGTGGCGCTGGCCGCGATCTGGTCATACATGTCGGGATATGCGGCGCGCAGCGCGCCTACGTGTACCTCGACCTCGAGATTGAGAATCGGAGTCTGCCGCAGATTGTTCGCAGCCGGGTCGCAGTCCACCTCCAGCGGACAGTAAAGGTTCTGCGCCACCATGCCGTTAGGCACGACTTCCTCGCCCACCTTCTGGATCACGGGCCCATACTCGGCAGCGAAGAAAGAGTCATCCGCCAGCGGCCGATGGCAATTCTGGCAGCGTCGGGCATCTATCCCCACCGCCTCTGCCGGCGCAGTCGCGCCGCAATGGAAGCAGTGGTAGCGGTCTGGCGCCAACTGCGTTTCCGTCTCGTTGAAGACCGGTTCGCGCGACGTGCCTGCGCGTTCCGCATCCACTACATAACGAGTGTGTCGGAAGACAGCTCCTGTGGTATAGAGGTACAGCAACTGTTGCTTGAGCAATGACTGCTCCCGGTTCTGCTGCTCGATAATGCCGATCAGGATCTGTGCCGCTTTCGCGGTCGTTACGTCGGAGAGCTGCTCTGCGTCTTCTGGTATCCACTTGGATTTGGGCACCTGCGGAGCCAGCGCTGCCACAAAGCCTGTCGCCAGCATCTGGTAAAAGTTGTTGCAATACTGGTATAGGTCTTTGTCGTCTGACTCCTGTGCGTGTTCGCCCTGGTTCATCCAGTCGACCGCATTGAAAAAGTCCGATTCGCCCGGGCCGAACGAGATGAATTGGTTGCCCTTGAAGAATTCCAGGTTCTGCAGGCAGCGCTGCATCAGCACCACGCGGTCCTGCGACCACTGGCTCTTGTAACTGCGGACCAGCGCGATCAACCTCTGCTGATCTTCCTCGCTGAGCTGCGCGCTGTTCTGCGGTTCATCAGCGTTGCCATGCATTGGGTCTGACGGCGTATGCTCCATCCCTCGCTGGGTCTGGAGTGTGGCAGTCTGTGTTGTCCGGATAAGTCCAACGCCGTGGTGTGTGGCCATTTACGCCTGTTTCTTTCCTAAGGCTTCTGCTTCGTCGAGCGCCGCGGTAACGGCTTCGACCTTGGGTATCCACTTAACGCTGGGACCCGCCTGCACGCGGTTGTAATCCCGTTGAGCTTTGCGGGTGAGCGCGTCGGCCAGTTTTGAAGGACGCCGGCGCCATGAGTTCATCAATTTCTCGATCTCAGCCGCTTCTGGGTCGATCGGTTCTTCCGCGTTGTTCTCGGAGGAGTCCGGCCAGGAGGGCGAGCTGAAGAGGGGTCCACCCAGCCCAAGCGTTGCCAGCCGGTCGAGCAATATTTGCCTCTCCACCTTCAGCTCGCCCAGCTGCGAGATCACCAGGCCCATCATCTCCTCGTGCGAAGAGCGGGATATCCATGGAAGCCTCATCGGGTATTCCCACGAACTCTTACTGCGTGCACGTATAACCCCAGGTGTAAAGTGTCGACGCTGCCAAAGCCGTCGCGCCCGAAGTGATCGTGAAAGCAGTGTTCGAACCCACGGGAACATACACCTGGCCGGCCCCGCTCAGTGCAGAGGCCGCTGCGTTGGCAGGCCACAGCGAACACTTTGCCAATGTTGCGTAGGCGGTGCCGAAGGTCCCGGTGGCAACGGTGGCGGAAGCCGTCGGAGAACTGCCGGTTGTCACTGTTAGAAAGCCGCTGAGGTCATTTGAGTTCGCGTTGGGGGCCAGCGTGGCGCCGGTGCCCGCGCCGGTTCCGGCAGCGAAGGCAGGCACGGAAGCATAGGTCCCCGTCGCATATCCGCTGAAGTGCTGCGCGCTGACCGTGCCTGTGGAATTGATGAGCGGTGAAAGCACCGAGGTCGCGGCCGTCATGTCGATCGTGATGGGAAAGCCGCAGCCGCCGAAATGGTTAAAGGAAAAGCTCTCCGTCGAAAGCGTTGGGTATTGGTCCAGCCAACCAACCGATTCCGTTTGCTGCGAGCCGCCGGACCAGCATTTCGACTGGTAGTACAGCACCGCGCCGTTAACGTACTGCGTCGGCGTCGCGCCGGCCGTGGGCAGAAAGTAGTAATTCGGTGGCACAAAACTCTGGATCATGCCTCCGTTGCGGAACACCATCGAGTGGCCCACGTCGGAATAAGTAAACGTGGTCTGCCCGTTCGCCGCGGTGGGCCCGGTCGGCGTCACCAAACCGGTCGACCAGATATTCCAGATGGCGTGGCTGCCGGTCGTCGAGGCATCGTAAATCGAGCTTGAGTACGTCGTGGGATTCGTGTCATTTACGGATACATTCGTAAGGTTCACCAGGCCGGTTGCCGTTGCCGCTATGTAGATCGAATCCGTCCCCGACACCTGGGAGACGGCGGAAAAGTTGAGCCCGGTGCCCGTCAGCCGTAGGGTGTTCTGATCGTAGAGCCCATAAGTACCGACGTTCGTGCAGTACACGGCATTCAAGTTCACCTGGTTGCCTTCGGTCTGCAGGCAACCAGTATTGTTGCCCTTGCCCACGTCGTAAAATTGGAGGTTGCTCGCCTGTACGTCGTCGTTCTGCAACTCGGCCATCTGCAAGCCCCACCCGCTGATATGTGTGGCAGCAATATTTGAGAAGGCGATGTGCGAGACGACGCCCGCTCCCGGGCTCGTGCCCACGTTGACATAAAGTGCCTGGGCAGTTGCCGAGTTCTGGGCATTCGACCCATACCCGCTCCCATAGATCGTTCCATTGGAGATGGAGATCCGGTCTGGCCAGACCGCCGTCGTGGTGGTAGGGTCCTGCCCGACAAAAACTGCCTCTCGCCCCGAGTTGAGCGAGCTGAATCCATCCACCGTGACGTTGTTGCAGGAATTGATGAGGATGGTCTCGGTGTCGCTGTTGGATGTGATATTCGAGGCGGTGATATTCTGGCACGGAATCCCGTAGCTTGCGTACTGCGAGTCATACCACGAGGTCTCGAAGCAGGCATCCTGGTTGTTGTAACAGGCCTCGCCATCCACCCGCAGGTCTTGATTATTGATCGCGAATAGTCCGTTCGCATAGAAATTCGAGATGCTCAGGTTGTGAATCTGGGTGTGGACTGAGCTGGCCAGACGCATCCCGCTTAGGTCGCCATTGTTGAGGGTTAGGCCTTCAAACGAGCAGTTGGTGCAAGACTGGATGTCGACCGCGTAGCCTGATGTCCTCGTGGTAGCTGCTGGGCCAAAAGAGATGGCGAGGTTCTTCAACCCAAATCCTGTGGCGCCAGTCGACGCGATGCAGTCATTGCTGCCGATGGTCTGGCAGGCCAGGGAAGAGGATGGGCCATCGCCGTAGATCAGCACGTTTTGTGCTCCGGAGAGAACGGCTGCTGCGCTGTTATTCAACAAGTAGTTTCCCGCCGGTATGTAGACGGCTCTACCCGCGCCGGCCGCCGCCGCGACCGCGGCAGCGATGCCGGCCGTGTCTGCCGCCAGATGAGCGCCGTCGCCTACCGCGCCGAAATCCTTCACGCTAATGCTCTGCTGTAATTTGGCCGTTACCGACTCGGTCACTGCGCCGGCCGATCCCTGGTTATATGTGCCGGAATTTGAAGAAGATGCCACCACGGTGTACTGCGATCCATTCCATTGATAGAACGTGTAAGGTGTGGTGGTCGTGTCTTCGAGCCCGAGGTCGGCGATGCCGTGAACCGAGGCGATAATGCTGAGCGGATTGCTCGGGGCGATGAGCCTGTACCATTCCGGGTTCAGCAGGATAATGTTTGGCCCGTCGTTCGTCTGGTTGGCGCTGATCGCTTCCTGCAGCCCACCCGTTCCTGAAGTCAGGTAAAAGGGTGGCGCATGGCTATAGGCTGTTGCCATGTTCACGCTGCAAACCCCAATATAAACAGAGCTCGGTGTAGCCACTTCGGTCAGGCCAGGGTTGCTGTCGACAATCTTGATCGGCGTGCCGGCAGAAAATGCGGCGAAGTTTTTCCCTCCGCCGCTAACCTGGCAGGTCGCAGGCGGAAAGTAAAACCCACCTGACGGTCGAGCCGGCTACCTGGAATTCGCCGTATTGTGCGGCGATGATCTGGCCGGCGTTCTGTGCCTGAGTACGGCTGAAGCAGAGAACAATGGCCAAAACCACCAATAGCGTCTGTTTCATCATTGCGCCTAATCGAATTCCGTCACGCGTACGATCGTCGTGTTCGTGCTCGCCGATCTCAGGTTGATAAGCAGCGTCGCGGCAATCGTATAGCCTCCCGAGTTGTCGGCCGGCGTGCCCATCCCAGACCCAAAGCCTGCGCCTTGCGGCACCGGCGTGCCCAGCACAATCGGCTCGGATCTGTGGCTCAATGGTATAGGTAGTGGTGAATGGCGTGGATGAGCCGTCGTTGAACTGGTACGCCAGGCCCTGCCCCGTGCCGCCATTTGCGCTGCCGTCTTCGATAATCTCAACCCGCCGGGTCACTTGGGTTGCAGAGACGGCGACAAATGCGCCGCCGCTGCCGTTCAGGGTAATCAATCGTGTGTGAGCCATGGGTTAGCCTTTCTCTTTCCGCATCTTCAGCAGGGTCTCGGCTAGCCTCGCGCGCTTGCCTGTCTTGCCCGTGGCGTCCTCGCGTTCACTGGCGAACTCCGCCGTGTTTTCGCCGGCGCGTTGCGGCCTGCGCCTTGAAGGTTCCGGGTTTTTTGATCGCCCGCTCGATCCAGTATTTGCTGCTCATATGAGGCGACTCCTCCTTCAGCATGATGTCCAGTGCGACCAGCGCATCCCAGTCCTGGTGCAGCTTGGTCACGTATTCCAGGAATCGGCCTTTCCCCTCTTCCTGCTGTGCCATGGCAATATCGGCTTTGACGGTTGCGATCTCCACCCGCTCGTACCTCGAGATAGCATCGGCGTCCCACAGGGGCATCTTGTCGGCCACCGCCGCCACGAAGTCTTTGGCTGCAGATATCTCTGGATCCGGGAGAACCCCGGTGGTCACAGGCTTATGTGCGGCACATCCCGAAGACCAGCAGCAGAAACACACCGTGGATCAGGCACGAGATCCGAAGGGCCATAGGGTTTACCCCATTGAGCATGGAATGACTTACTTGCTCTTGCCGAACGCTGCCTCAACCTGGGCGACGACTTCCGGGAAGTCGACGATCAGCTTCTTCACTTCCGCGAAGACAGAGGCATCGAACGATACGTTGATGCCATTGGCGCCGGCCGCTGTCTCGGTCGCTTGCACAGCCGCGACCAACTCGCCCAGCGCGCCGAAAGCAATTTGTTCCACCGCCGCCGCCTGTGGACTAACTAGCGAAGTAAGTGACTCAATCAGCGGCGCTTCGTTCTGCAGACCACCAAGTGCCGTAACCACCTTTTTCGAAACCGTGACTACATCCTTGAATAAGGACGCGAATGCGTGCCCAGCCGACTGCCAGGTAAATGCCATGAGGAATCTCCTTATCAGTTGTGGTTGTTATTGCACTTCGACGAGAAAAATGGACGAAACCCCACCTTGCTTCTTACCTGACCGTGGCCCGCTGCCAATCCACGTAATCTACGGCCATAGTCACCGATGTTGCGCTGAGTGCGGTCGCTGACCATGACGCTGGGTACTGCGTGGTGCTGGGCACGCTGGCGATGGCCACGCCCGTGCCGCACACCTGGGTGCCGTTTACGTACCAATGCACCAACGCGCCGTCGTTGACCAGGGTAAGCCGCACCCAGCCTACGGTTGCCGTCACCGTGGTATCTGTGTAGGTCGAGGAGTACGCGCAATACCAGTCGTTGGCGACACCGTTTGCAGACGAGAGATAGAAGTTGATCCCCGACGTCCAGGGATTCGCGTTCGGAGTATGCACCAAGCCAGCCTGAAACGAGCCCGCGGTCGTACCTGGCAGCACGGGAACATAGACGGCCGTCTCCCACGTCCAGCCCAGAGACGAGTTGGGATTAATCACGGAAGGGCTTTCGCTTTGCAATCCGCAGGTGATGCCCGTGCCCGTTCCGCCGGTTCCCGATGTCAGCAGCAGATTGCCGGGATGATTGCTATCGGTATAGGTGGTATTCACCGAGCAGCTTGCTCCGGTCGGCGTGCCAATATTGTTCGAAGCGTTATTCGCGCCCGAATAAAAATCGTCGAAGAAAGCGCTGTACGGTCCGCTCAAACCAGACTGCAGGTTAAATGCAACTGTAGTCAGCGGCCCGGTCGTGGTCTGCTGAGCCAGACCGGAGGCGGCTACCAGAATTGCCAGGGTGGCTGCAAAATATCTCATTGGGTGCATGTGAACCCCCACTCATAGGCGGTCGCAGCGGCCAGTGCGGTCGCCCCCTGGGTAAGAACAAATACGCTGGTCGACGTATTTGCCGCGAAGATTTGTGGGGCCGCGGCCCCGACCAAGGCCTGTGACGCAGCATTGGCAGGCCACGCCAGGCATTTCGGAGCCACGGTGTAAGCCACATTAAACGTCAGCGTGAATACCGCTGCCGATGCAGTTGGTGTGGTTCCGGTTGTTGCCGTAACGTATCCACTAAGATCAGTGGATCCCGACACCACGGCTAAGGTTGGGCTTGTTCCCGCCCCGGTGCCCCCCGCGACAGTTGGCGCGCTCGTGCTTCCAATCAGGTGTGGTAGGGTGATCGGCTGGTCGAAGCTGTAAGTTTTAGCTCCGGTGGTGAGTGTGCCGCCCATAGTGAAGGCCAGGCCTGCCGAGGGGTTTGTTCCGCTGCCGAACTTTAGCTGCTCCTGGACGTTCATTTGGACTGAAGCGCCATTCCAAAAATTGGCATCGATACCCAGCACCGGTGAGTAAAGCTTTTGGCTGCTGGTCGCGGCAGTGTTGTTTTGCAGGTTCCACAAGAATGCACCCTGATTCTGCCCAGTTCCCTCCGGGTTGGTGACTGTCATGGTTCCGCTGCCGGTAACGCCCATACCAAAGTCCCAGACGTTCCCCAGCGTACCGTTACTCCACGCATATGTTTGACCGACATAGTTTGCAGGAGTGTTGAGTGCCGCATTTGTTTGCGAGCAATATGTCGTCTGAGAGATGTTGACGAACGGCGGCATTGCTGCGGTGCCGCCGTCAATCGAGCCGGCTGCCGAAACGAAGTGGTTGTAACCTGCGAACGAGGCTTTATTGCCGCACGCGTCGCCATAAATGTTGATGGCATAAGGCGAGTTCTGGCCAGGGTTAGCGATGGTTCCGAAGTAATAATCGCTTGATCCCAGTTGGCTCTGGTTGTTCCACTCAAACGCCGTCCCGTAAACATTTGTGATGCTGGTCGCGCCCTCAAAGTCAAATGCGTGTAGGAAGATCGTGTCCATCTGCGTCGCGATCCAGCTATTGGCGTTGCCCGAGTCCTGGATACCATTCATCACCGCGATCGGGTGCGACTTGAAGAAGTCATTTTCGCTGCTGATGTTGGCAACGTAAATCGCATCGATCCCTCCCACGCCTCCACTAATCAGGCTGTGGATGAAATGGGAGTCCGTCATGTGTGAAAACTTGAAGCCGTAGTTTACGTTCACATTCGGATAAATCACTGTGTATACCGGAGACACACAGCCTGTCGCGGAGGATGTAACTCCCGTCACCACGCCGCCAACGATGGTTGGTGTGGTTGTGCCCATCGTAGTGCACGCGTTGCCATTGCTCGCCGCCGTGCCGGTGATATAGGCGACGGTTTGGCCAGAGTTGTTATAGTTCGCGCCTCCACTGGTCACGCTGAAGACCGGAGCTCCGCCTGATACCGTGGTGCTGACAATCGCTCCGCTCCCCTCGCCCGTCCCGAAGGCGAGATTTAGGTTTTCCAGCGTAGCCTCATAGTCCCACCCGGCATTGCTCCCGGAAGGGTCGCCAAATTCAACATAGTGGTCACTTCCGCGCGTGGCATCACGAAAATCGATATCCTTCATCACAAACTGCTGCGCGCCGTAGATATTGGCGACCGCGGGCGCCATGTTGTTTGCTTCAAGTGTGAACCCTTCCCACTCAAATCGGGCGAGAAGATAATTCGAGGGTGCGTCCGGCAAGTACCACATCGCATAGCCATCGCCGCCCGCGCCGCTATTAAGATTGCAGGTTTGCTTGATGATTGTGACGGTTGGGCCGCCGCCATGAACACTTACGGTCGCGCTTCCCGCCGTGGTGACGGTCGGAAAGTAAGCGCCGATGCAAGTCGCGTAGAGACCCGCTCCAAAGCGCAGATCTTGCCCGGCCGTTGATGTTATCCGTGATGCGGCAATATAGAAGGCGCAGTCGGCTTGCGTGGGCGTATAGGCATTTGGCACCGGATACCAGAGCAGCGTGTTCGTGCCCGGGGTCACTCCAGTGGTTGCGGCAACCGCCAGATAGTTGCCGCCCGAAAAGCTTACCGCGGCGCATTGCGGATATGCGGTTGAAGACGAGTAGGCCGATTGTGCCACACCAATGCCCGCCCCGTTCACACCGTCTACGTAGAGAATGTTATTAACCATGGCGGGCGTGATGGTGCTGCCGCCCAGGCTGGACGCCACCACACTCGAGGAGAGCCCAGGGTTGGGGTAAGTCCCCGTCAGTGAACCGCCGGCCGGCCCGGATACTGTGCCGGTGGATGTGCCGGGCACGCCGTTGCCGCCGACTGTCTGGCCGAAGAGCGATATCGTCGTCAGAAGAATAAGCAATAGAATTGGTTTCATAGTTCTAGAGTGTTGTAACTTGGGTCTCGCTGGTTATGAGTGTGTCTGTAATCGTCGGTATAGGACTACTTTTGAGGTAGGCAAATACTGCTAGCAGGGCAGGCACGGTGGCCAGCTTGGCGATGTTGATGAATCCATTTCGGTCGAATGTAAAAACACTGGGCAGCGCGATCGCGCCGCTTGCAGCAGAGGCGAATGCAGAAATCGCCGCCGCCGCGAGGCCATGGAGCCATATTTTCAGACTGTTCATTGTGAATCCCTTGCTCTTGATGTGTCACGCCGCCGCTCTTCGCAGCCAACCCGCCCGATATACAGCCAGGTTGGGATAAGTTGCTAACAGCGCATCGTAGTAACTCTCCGCCTCTGCCCGCAGATCCTCCAGCACCTTTTGCGGGTCGGCCAGATCAAGGGCATGCAGAGTAAGCGGGCCGATGCGGCCGTCTCCTACCACCGTCACTGCATCCTGCAACATCTTCGCTGCGTTGACCACCCCGACATTCACTCCCAGCGACAGCAGCTTGTTGGCGATTCCTGGTTTGCGATCTCAGCAATACAAAGCGGCTGGCAATAGCTGATGTCATAAATCCCGCGTGCGATCTGCAAGGCCGCCACCTGGCCCATCGAGCTGAAATACAGGCAATTCGTCAGCTCGGGATGCCAGTGCTCATCGATGCCGAACCTGGTCCGCTTCCCATCCGGTGCCGCCGTAATCACACCCGATAGGGTTGCGTCTTCCCACCCCAGCACGTAGTCGATTGCCGCATCCACGTTTGCCATTCAATGCACCCCAAGCAGATGTGCCAGAAGCGCAATCAATGCGCCGCCGGCGCCGCCGCCCAGCAGCGCCAGGGAGGTAGCCACCAACTTGGCCCTGCCTGTTGCTTCGTTGTGCCTGCTTCCAGCTTATCTACGCGCTCGTCGCTTTTTTCCATACGCGCCTCGTGGCGCACCAGCATCGCTTCCACAATCGGCAGGCGCCCATGCTGTCCATCAAGCCCCAGCTCTCGGCGAAGCATCTTCAGCTCGTTCCCGTTCTCACGGCCCTGCTGCAGACTCTCCTCCACTTTGCCCTTCACTTCCGTGAGCTGCTCCAGAATCTGCGTCTGGATGGTGCGCGGACCCGCCGGGCTTTGCATTAGGTGTCATCAGAACGTCACCGTTCCTGAGATAGTCACCGGCCCAGTGATGGTGATGGTGTAACTACCGGGGGGAATCACGCTTACAGTGAGCGGGAGTGCGGCGCTGGTGTGGCCGCCCGCCGTGGCGCTAAAGGTGGTCGCGCCGGCCGCTACACCCGTGGCCAGACCGCTGGTCGCGTTTACCGTCGCATGCGCCGGCATGGTGCTCACATAAGTGTTAGCCACATTGCCGTGGTTGTCGGTCGTCGTGCAGTTGGTGGTCGAGCTATCGGAATACAGGCAAGTCGCGATGAGCTGATTGGTGCTGCCCACAAGGAGCCCTGTCACGCCTCCAGTCGTAGCCAGCGACACTCCGGTGAGCGAGACGGCCGCGCTGTTGACAGTGAGCGGGTAATTCGGCGTCACCACCGTGTGGTTTGCTGCGGCGGTGAGGTTCACGCTCCCTGCGGCCACCGCTGAAGCCAGGCCCGGGTTGGGGTGGCTGATGCCCATGATCGTCGCGAAAGACGTGTTGCTCGAGGTGAAGCTGGTCGCGGTGTCACCGTAAATATCCGTCCCGGTGCAGTCCTGATCAGGGCCGCTTGAGTAGTGGCACATCAACGAGAACTGCAACGTGCTGCCCACGGTCAGCGACGTTGGGCTCGCCGGTGCCGTCAGGTAAGTAGTCAACAGGGTTGGGTTGACTGTGAGCGAAACCGGAGTGGCCGTGATCGAGGTCGGTGGCGTGCCTCCCACGTTCACCGTAAGGCTGCCGAAGGTGAACGTCCCTGGATAGTTGCTGTCTCCCGGGTACTGCGCAGTGTAGACGTGGGTGCCTGCGGTCGGGGTAAACGCATACGATCCCACGGTGCCGTCGACGCCCAGAGCCACCGTCGTGGTAATCGGAGATCCATTGTCAAGCAGCGTCACCTTGGCCGAAGGGTTTGCCGGCGATTCCTTCGCCGAGATCGCGGTCGCGGATCGGAGCATCGGGATTAACGTGATGCTCGTCCCCGCGGCAAGCGAAGTCGGTGACGTGTCCACCATGTTGAAGGTGGGGGTCTTCATCACCAGCTTTCCGATCAAGGGTTGCGCCGGCATCGCTACACAAGGATCAATCGCCCAGGTGGGGCTGCCTACCGGGGTGCCAGTAGTCGACACGCCTGGACCGGCCGCCGGCCCAGTACCGGAACCATTGCCAAACTGCCCTGTCCCGCTAGACGTTCCGATGGAAGGGTCGATATAGCCGGAGAGCGCCGCCGTTACGTACTGGTCGCTGTTCGGGCTATTCCGTCCGTCAACCCCTTGATTGTTTCCATCGATCAGCAGGTTGCTCATCGAGCTGATACCGATGGGATGCCCGCTGTTGAGTCCCTGGAAGGTAAAGTATCCGGAATTGCCTCCGCTGGCCGACAAGACATGGATGTCGTTGAGCCGGATTTTGGTATAGGACGGCGTGTCTGATCCGCTCTGGCTCCCGTAGGTCGAGAAGAAGCGCAGCGAATCATACTCGTTCTGCATGCACACTTCAGAGAAGGTGAGGTTTGAAACCGCGCCTCCATTCTTGATCGAACTGCCGATACCGAGGCCGGCGCTTTGGTTGCTGTTGAGATTGCCGTTCTGCCGGATCTTGGTGACCAGCCAATTGCTGATGCCCTGCGCCTGGTCGGTCCCGGCGACGATGCCGATGCCCGCATAGGTATTGCAGTTGCTCACGGTGGTGTTGGCTGTCGCCGAGCCCTTGCTCTTGAGGCTCACCTGGTTGTCGCCGGTAGAAATTGAGCAGTCCGTTGTTCCGTTTGCGGCGCGCGTGCCGGTGATGGTGCCATTGGTGTGGTTAAGCGGATCCTCGCCGTCTGTATTGGCGACTATCAAGTCATCGCTAATGTTCACACCGTAGGAGAAGAAGCCGCTCCCACCGTCGATGTTGACGTTGAACTGCGCCGAGTTCGCGATCCAGATTTCGTAGAGCTTGAAGCCGGTGGTGTTGACCAGGTTCAGCGTGTTGGGCCCGCTCGATACCGTATTCGAGCTGGAGGTCTGCGAGCACACCGGGTAGCCTTCGGCTGCCCTGGCCGCGCATCCACTTGGATCCGTGTTGCCGTATGCCTGGATCTTGTTGGTGCTGAACCCCGCAGTCGTCGATCCGAGGTAGGCATCAAAGGCCCGCGCGTCCAGCATCCCGTAGCCCATGATCCCCGAGTTCGTGCTGTTGGGCGACGTGATCCAGTGGATGCAACTGCTGCTGGTCGAGACCAGCCCGCAATTATCGCTGCCACTCGTGAAGTCGGAGAGATTGCGGCTCTTAAAGACGCGGATGCCAGGGTCGATCTCCAGAATCTTGCCGCTTGGAATCTGCATCGGTGGCAGCACAAAGCCGTACATCCCGCCGCTGGACACCAACTCGACGCAGGTGTGCGTTGCCAGGCCGTTGGTGTAGACGGCGGTGTAATCCGAGCTCTCCGCGGCCATGTAGCTGCCGGACGATTGCGACGGCTCCCAGCTCTGCGCCCCGGTGCAGTAGAGATGGCCGAAGCCTGGGCCGCCGGTGCACGAGGTGCTCCATGGGTTGTTATTCACCGAAGTAGCCCCGGAGTTGCTGAAGATGTACTTGGTGGCCGAGACCGGGAAGCAGCCGGTCGGCATGACCGGGCGGCTCAACGCAGGCGCGCCGGTAGCCTGGCCGTAGCCCACCAGGCAACTGCACATCATTACCGGCAAAAGTAGCGCGCCTCCCGCGGGTAGGAACCCATGTCTTTTCCTCGCTACCGCGGCTCCTCCGGGCATAGGCATTTGTTTCTCGCTCGGTATCCGCAGTATCCGCAGCAGCCGCTTCAATTTGTCACCATGGCGGAAAATTGCGCTGTGCCCACGCCCACTCCGGTGGCCACCCCCGCGCTGCTGATGGTGGCGGTCGACGGGTTGTTGCTGGCCCAGGACGATGGCGTCACCGAAGCACCGCGAATATCCGTGGTGGTGCAATTCGTGGTGGAACTATCCGAGTAGGTGCAGGTCGCGACGATCTGGTTGGTCGCGCCGATCGCGATCTGCGTGAGGCTGCCGGTAGTCGAGAGCGCCGCGCTGGTGAGCGTCAGCGAGGTGACCGCGACCGTGATCGGCAACGATCCGCTGGATGCGCCTCCGGTGACCGTGGCCGCAAAACTCGCGGTGCCATTGGCGACACCAGAGACCAGGCCGCCAAGGGCGATGGTGGCCACCGCACCATTGCTGTCGCCCCAACTGGTAACCGCATTGCCGTGGACATCCGTCGAATTGCAGCTTGTGGTCGTGCTGTCCGAGTAATGGCAGGTTACGGCGATTAGGGTTGCGCCGTTGGGGGTGATGGTCGTCCCCGCCGGAGCCGCCAGGGTGACGCTGACCAGGGTCTGCCCAAAGACGGGGACGGCCCATAACAATGCCGCAAGAATGGCAAACTTTAGTTTCGTCACGGGACAGTCACCGCCGTCCACGTAGTTCCCGCGCAGGAGTAGAGCGAGGTGCTCGTGCCGCCATCCGTGCGCATCCACAGCGAGCCGCTACCATTGGGCGCGGTTCCGCAGGTAGTCGAGGGCGCGCCCATCGCCGAGGTGATGGTAGTCGACCCCATGGTGATGACCGCGTTGCCGGTGCCGGCCACCGAAATATGAGGATTCGAGGCATTTGAACCCGGTGGCGTGCCAGCCGAGGCCGCGCCGTTGAAGTCCTGGAACCCGGCAGCTTGCGTGCCGCTAATGGTTGCGAGCAACCCTTGGCTGGGACCACCCACTGTGCGCCAAATCTGGTACTCCGCTACTCCGGCGGCATAGGGGCAGGTGACCTCAATCGAGCTAGGAAAGCTAAAGCTGGCGGCTGATGTGGTATCGGTGACCGTCGTTCCCGGGATAAGATTGCCATCCGTATCGATGCCGCTGCACACGTAGCTGCGAGTGGTACTGCCTCCGCCAGAGAGGTCATAAAGTTGCGGAGCGCCAATGTTGGCTGGTTGCACTACGTTGAGGGAGCCGGCAACGCCGCCACCCAGGCCCAGCGGGAAGTAAGTCTGGTTTTGTGCGTTACCCTGCAACACTGGCCCGGTGTCCGTGATTACTGGATGAAAGGCCACCGACGTGTTGCCCACGGATATGGGGGAGCTGAAACGGTTGGTATCCGAGACGTTCGTTTGCTGTAGGGTTCCGGCCTGGTTGAACCAGGTTTCGTTGCCTCCGCCGTTGATCTCGAAAACGTTCGCGCCGCCGTGATTATTAGGAAAGCCATTGTTAAGGCTCAGAATCGTATTGGCCGATCCCCCGCCGATGATGACGTTGGCCGGCGATTGCTGGATGCTCCCCAGCACCAGGTCCACCGCCGTTGCGTTCGCACCACTGTTGTGGCTGGCCGCCGCTGTCGTGTAAGCGCCGCGTGCCAGACCGTTTAGCGTGCTGCCGCTGATCCCGGTGTAGCACTCGTACTCCGTGTCCACAAATAAGCACCCTGCCGGGGACAATCCGCTCAGTGAGCCGTTAAGCGAGAGCGTTGTGTCGGTCGAGCCCTGGTTTGCAGCTAGGGTTGTACCCCAGCCTTTCGTCGGGCAGGTATATCCATTGTCGATGCCGGTCACGGGCGAGGACGAGCATCCGTTGGGAGTCCCTCCAGTCGGGCCTCCGGGCGTGATGATGTTGGTCACGTTGATGGTCTGGGCGTTCAGGTTCTCGGCCAGCGGTGAAAAGTCCACGTAGCCTAGTTCCACCAAATCCGCTGTGGTAGCCCCCTGAAAGTTGAAACCGATATAGCAGCCTGCCCCCGTGGCTCCCGTGAGGTCGATGGTCTTGGTAAATACCCCAGCCGCGGTGGAAGGCCACGTGTTCGTGATGGGGATTGAATAAGTGTTTGCGACCCCGCCGCAGTTGGACCACACAGTCAGCGTCTCAGTATTCGACACAGTCACGGCATCCTTCATCGATACATACAATGTGTATTTGCCTGGGACGAGCCGTTGGCCGGGACCGATAGAAATTTGCTGCAGGTTGAACTTGCAGGTGCTGCAATAGGTCGTGCCGGCATTGTTTCCTACACTGCAGGCCGCATACCCATTTGTGATTGGCGATGTCATGTCGAACGTCCAGCCTTGCGTCATAGCCTGCGCCTCGAATGCGAACGACGCATTGAATTCCTCGGGAGCGATAAAGCCTCCGCCCGAACTGGTATACGGTACAGTCAGGTTGCCGGTGTTGAAGGTCTCATTGGTTTGCGACGGTATCGGCTCCCGGCTGTTGCCGGCCTGCAAAGCGCCGTAAGGACCGCTTGCGCTGCCATACACCTGCGCGGTCGTGCCGGAGAACTTACTGTCAGGCTCGAAGTTGATCAGCGCGCCGGTGCCGTATACATTGCTCTTGGGTTCGGAGCCGAGTTTGGTCGACCATATCGCCGCTGTTGCCGTAGCCGAAGTTGATCGCCGGCAAGCCCGGGCTGTTATTGAAGTTCCCGCCGTACCAGTGTTGGCCGTGCCCCCGATGTAGACTTCTCCCCCTCCGCCCATGTGCTGGTCGACAATTTCGCAGTTGTAGGTGTCCCACTCCCAGTTCGGCATCGGAGCTCGTGTGCGCGCCGGCTTCAGGTTCGCAGTAAAGGTTGGTCATCACGTCCAGTGAATTGCCCTCGACCACCCCGCCCGTCTGGTCGTCCCAATCCGCAGTGAAGTAGTAACAGGTGTCCGCTCCTAGTCCGCCCGAGGAAACCGTTCCCTCATTCGAGTACACATTGAAATTCGTGTAAGTGTTCTGATTGCCGACCGGCACGTTGACCGGGTTCGCAGCCCAAATGGCGACCTGATCCCAACTCGTGCCGTCCGCTGTCGGTTGTGCGGCCGCCCAGTTGCCGTTCTCAATCGAGGGTGGCCCTTCCGCGATCCCATAGAAGAGATACTGGCTCATCAGATTGCGAAACTTGGTGGCGTACGATGGCTCGACAAAATAAAACATCGCTGTGTGGTTCACCTCGCTCCAGGTCTCCGTTGATGTCGCTGGGCCACGGATAGAACGACAGGTTCTCGATCCTGGCGTTGGCGCTCCATGCCCCCACTTGCCGCTAGTGGGATTCATTCCGCTGGCGATAGGGAAGGCAAAGGCAGCATTGCCCACGTTCCAGCCAGGGAAGAATCCCGCGGTGCCGCTCGGAGTAGTGTCCCCATTGTTGACGGTTGGCGTTACCGGCCAGGGATAGGTGGATTTAAAGTTGTTCAGCGGAACAACCGTCGCAGAAGCGGAGTGCGCCGCCCGAGTCGTCCCATTCTGCGCGCATTGGATGTTATAGAGCGTCTTTGCCGGGGTCGGATTATTCGCATTCGACTGTCCAAAATAAGTGAACTGTTCTCCATCAATCTGGATCAGCCCGAAGGGAGCAACATTCGACTCGTACCCAGGAACCGGGCTGATCGAGTTGCTCAGCGTGATGCTCGGAGGGCAGGATCCCGAGCCGATCGCATTAGACAGATTTTGTGCGGCTGGTGCCGGCAAACCATTCTGCTTGCCCATTTGTCGATCCCGCGGGCAGCGCAGACGAGAGAGTCCGCGCGTTCGCCCCCGGGCAGCTTCCGGCGGTCGATGAGACTGTAGCTGTAAATACATTCGCAAGGTAAGGGAAGACAACTGTTTGGCCGACTGCCGGGGCCGGTCTCCGAGCTGGGCACGCAGATCACCGCCGAGCCCGCCGTAATCGCAGCTACGCCATTGGTGGCTCCACTCAGGTTTGGCTCCTGGCCCTTGAAACCAGCCTGGCGCCAGCGGGTTGCTGGAGACGCCGCTCTTCTGTGCGATGGGGCGGTACAAGGCCGACTCCGCGATGGTTCCCGAATCGTTGATGATCTGCCACGGCTCGGTGGCGTCGATACGCGCGTCAACATTGAAGGTCAGGTCGTGGATGTGCGCGGGGCCCTGGTTGACCCCGGTCGTCTGGCTTGGATCGGGAGCGGCGAAAGATATCCTCGCCGGGAAAGCCGGTGATGCTAAGACTGCGGTCCGAGCCCGATAGGGCTTTGGCCTCTTAGGCTCTGCGTGTGGGTGAGGCAGTTCCCGGCCAGGGAAGACCAGCGTCCCGCCGCCGCCCACTGCCTTCAGGCCCTGCTGTGATCGCCGCCGTGTCATCATGCCCCAGATCCATCTGATGGTTGATCGCTTGGGTAAAGGGCGCCGCCGTAGTCATAACCGCGTGATTGCTGTCGGTAATCGACACAATAGCAGGTTTCGAAAGCAGTAGGCGTGCCCGCCACCGTGCCCACGGCGACCAGCGTGCGCCCGATATCCGCCGGCGCTGAACAGCGGCGCTGTAGCCGCCAATGATGGTGACAATATGTTGAGCCGGACGAGAGCGTTCCATAAACGCTGCGCAGATCGCAGGCCGCTCCAAATTCAGTAGCCCCGCGTGCCGTCGCCGGCACATCCGCCCGGTTATCCTGCACCCTCACATTGCCGGTGTTGACAAATGGCGCGCGGCCGGACGCTGGTTGCAGAATCGCCGTCCCATTGTGTGCATTGGCTGCCGTCACGGCTGCCTGCGGCTGTAGAGACGTAGGATCGGTCGCGACAAAGGCGTAGAGGTCTTGCCATGCGTTGCTGGGGCCGTTCGAGAACAGGTCATTGACCAGCGTGCTGCCGCCATTGGTCGGAGGGCCTACCGCAACATACTGAGACCCATTCCACCGGTACCAAACTGTCGGCACCTGGGTCACGTCCACCAGGCCCAGGTTCGGGCTGCCCTGCGCCGCTGCGATCACTGCGGCCGCATTGCTTGAGCCGCCCACCATCTGGTAGAACTCGTTATCGAGGATGACCGTATTGGTCTGCGGTGTGGTTAGGTTTTCGTTCAGAGCTTCTTGCAGACCCCCCGTGGCCGAGGTCAGATAGAAGGGGAGTTGGTGATCATTGACCGGTGCAATGGAAATGGCGCAAGTCACGTTACTATCGACAGAGCCGTAGGCGTAACGGTCTCGGTCAGCGAAGGATTCGCGTCCACAATAGTAATCGGCGTGCCTGCTGTAAAGGCGAAGAAGAAGCTTGCGCCACCCTGCACCCGGCACGAGTCTGGCGCAAAGCTATAAGTGTTCGCCGAGTACCCGGGAACCCTCCACTTGCCATACTGCGACGCAATGATCTGGCCTTCGATATTCTGTGCAAACCCTGAGCTGAGGCTCAGGGCTACACCACAAACCACACACACCCAACGACGGAGCACACCGGTGCCAGCCCCCGACTTTAGTCGGGGACAGCGGGCTTCAGCCCACGGAACAACCACGCTATGAAATCGAGGGCTTTAGCCCTGGTGTTGTGGTTCTTCATGGGTGCATCCCGATGCAGTCGATTTCCGACAGGCTAATTGGATTGGCTCCGCTGGCATCCGCATTTTCGATAGCCAGCGTGAAGGGCCGAAGCCGCTGGATCAGCGACTAGAGAAACTGAAGGGGCTCGGGATCGTATTTCACGAGAAGCTCGGCACGCAGGGCGAGCGCGTCGAGCGCATCGCGGCGCTGGCGCGCGCGCTGGCGCCGCCCGTCGGCGGCGTCCCCGACTGGCCGAGCGCGCCGCGCGGCTCGCCAAAGCCGATCTCGTCACCGAAATGGTCGGCGAGTTCCCGGAATTGCAGGGGCTGATGGGCCGCTATTACGCGAAAGCGCAGGGCGAGGACGTCAGCGTCGCCGCCGCGATCGAGGAGCACTACAAGCCGCAGGGGCCGAACGACCGCGTGCCGACGTCGCCGGAGTCGATCGCCGTGGCGCTGGCGGACAAGCTGGACACGCTCGTGGGATTCTGGGCGATCGACGAGAAGCCGACCGGGAGCAAGGACCCGTATGCGCTGCGGCGCGCGGCTTTGGGCGTGATCCGAATCGTGCTGGAGAACGAGCTGCGATTGCCGCTCGCCTCCATTACAAGCTGCGATGTTCGCACTCGAAGTACTTCGCGCAAGAACACGAGCGTCGAGACGGGTGCGAGCTCAACTGGCCGAACATCGGAGTTCGCGAGGCCACCCTCGAGGGAACTTGGCGCGACTGGTAGCGAGCGACTTTGCGAAGCCGTGTCGCGACGTCGCGCTCGCGACCTCCTCGCCTTCTTCGCCGACCGCCTAAAAGTCTATCTCCGCGACAAGGGCGCGCGCCACGATCTGATCGACGCCGTGTTCGCGCTGCCCGGCCAGGACGATTTCTGCATGATCGTCCGCCGCGTCGAAGCGCTCGGGCGGTTCCTCGACACCGAGGACGGCAAGAATCTGCTCGCCGGCTATCGCCGCGCCGCCAACATCCTGAAGGCCGAGGAGAAGAAGGACGGCGAGGGGGCGTTCGCCGGCGCGTACGATCCCGCGCGCTCTCGTGCTGCCGGAGGAGAAGGCGCTCGCCGAAGCGCTCGATGTGGCGCGAGCCGAGGCCGCGCGGCGCTCGCAGCGCGAGGATTTTGAAGGCGCGATGCGCGCGTTCGCCTGTTGCGCGCGCCGGTTGACGCGTTCTTTCTCGAGGTCGCCGTCAACGCCACCGACGCCGAACCTGCGCCGAACCGGCTTAGCGGCTTCTTGTCCCGCCTGCGCGCCGCCGTGCATCAAGTCGCGGATTTTTCACGCATCGGCGGCTGGGGCGGAGTTACGCGAATGAAGGCATTTGCAGGCCAGCCTTCCCGCCTAGCTTCGCCTTGTGAAAAAGCTCGGCATCGCCGCTCTCATCATCTCTTGTCGCCGTCGCCGTGCGCTTGGCTTCGGCGCGAATTATTTTCGCGGGCGGCCGTATTACCCGATGTCGGGGATCGCGCTGCCGGCCGACAAGGCGAGCTATGCCGGCCTGTGGCGCGGCGGCGATCGGCTGATCCAAATCAACGCCAACGGCAAAGTGCATTACGAGCGCCACACCGGAAACGAAAGCGTCACGCTCGACATCCCGCTGCAGAAAATCGACGACCAGGAGTTCACGCTCGGCGCGCTGTTCTGGGGCACGACCTTTAAGATCGACGCGCCGCCGCACGCGGACGGCGACACCTGGAAAATGACGGTCGACGGCGTCGAGCTGACGCTGCAGGGCGTCAAAGGCGCTTGAGACAGGGCGACCGCGTCTTCAAGCCCGTCGTGACGGGCTTGAGAAAGAAATGTGTTCGTCGCGAAAGCTAAGCGGCGAGGCGGGTCTTCGCCGGGGCGCGCTTCTTTTTCGCCGGTTTGACGGCGGGCGTCTTGTCGAGCAGTTCCAGCGCCAGAAGCCAATGGCGTTCGGCTTGGCCTTGCGGGCAGCCTTCCTGCTCCCAGAGCGCGTAAGCGGTCTGGCGGATGACGTCTTCTTGAAGGTTTTGGATCAGTTCCATCGTCGATTCTCCAGGGGGCGGGCGTTTCCCGCCGAAGCGTGCGCCCGCTGATCGGCCGCTGCTTAACGCCCGTTAATTCCCAATCAATGGTTTCGATTGGGTTAACGGCGCCCTGCGGAGGGTGGCGCGAGGCTGGATGCGCCGGTTCGCGCGCCGGAAGGCGCTGTAAACGCAAACGTTTTATCGCGTCGGCACCGGGTCTCGCCGCGGTAATCGTAGAAGCCGCGCTGCGTCTTGCGGCCGAGCCAGCCGGCTTCGACGTATTTCACCAGCAGCGGACAAGGGCGGTATTTGGAATCGGCGAGGCCTTCGTGCAGCACCTGCATGACCGAGAGGCAGGTGTCGAGGCCGATAAAATCGGCGAGCTGCAACGGACCCATCGGGTGGTTGGCGCCGAGCCGCATCGCCGTGTCGATCGACTCCACCGAGCCGACGCCCTCATAAAGCGTGTAGATCGCCTCGTTGATCATCGGCAGCAGGATGCGGTTGACGATGAAGGCCGGGAAATCCTCCGACATCGTGGCCGTCTTGCCGAGCCTGCGTGACGAATTCCTTGGCCGCTTCGAACGTGTCGTCGCTGCGTCGCGATGCCGCGGATCAGCTCGACGAGCTGCATGCGCGGCACCGGGTTCATGAAATGAATGCCGATGAAGCGCTCGGGATCGGCCGTGACCGAGGCGAGACGAGTGATCGAGATCGACGACGTGTTCGAGGCGATGATTGCGTCGGGCTTCGAGGAACGGGCGCAGAGTGCGGTGAAGATCTTGCGCTTGGTTTCTTCGTTTTCGGACGCCGCCTCGATGACCAGGTCGCAGTCGCGAGAGCGCGTCGAGCGTCGCGGCGACGCTCGATACGCTCCAGCGCCGCCGTGCGGCTCGCCTCGTCGATCTGGCCCTTGGCGACCTGCCGCGCCAGCAGGCCGTTGATCGTGGCGAGCGCGGCCTTGATCCGCTCGTCGGCGACGTCGTTGAGCAGCACGCTCATAGCCGGCCTGCGCGCAGACCAGCGCGATGCCGGAGCCCATTTGCCCGGCGCCGATAACGCCGACTTTTTCGATCGCGCACGCCATGTGCGTCCTGACCGTGCGTTAATTGACCGCGCGCTCTATCAGTGCGCAGCATAGCGTCCAAGCGCGACTTCGGCAATTGACGCGCGCGCTCGTCTCGCGTCACTTGCCGATCTTGCCGAGCTCGAGCGCCAGTTCCGGCAGCGCCTGGTAGAGGTCGGCGACGAGGCCGTAGTCGGCGACCTGGAAGATCGGCGCCTCCTCGTCCTTGTTGATCGCGACGATGACCTTGGAGTCCTTCATGCCGGCCAGATGCTGGATCGCGCCGGAAATGCCGACCGCGATATAGAGATCGGGCGCGACGACTTTGCCGGTCTGGCCGACCTGCCAGTCGTTCGGCGCGTAGCCCGCGTCGACCGCCGCGCGCGAGGCGCCCATCGCCGCGCCGAGCTTGTCGGCGACCGGCTCGATATAGGTCTTGAAGTTCTCGGCCTTCTGCATCGCCCGGCCGCCGGAGATGATGATCTTGGCCGAAGTGAGTTCGGGCCGGTCGGACTTGGCGACGCCTCGCCGACGAAGCTCGACAGGCCAGGATCGCCCGCGGCCGAGACTGCCTCGATCGGCGCCGAGCCGCCTTCGCCGGTCGCCGGGAACGAGGCCGTGCGCACGGTCGCGACCACCTTGGCGTCGGTCGACTCGACCGTCTGGATGGCATTGCCCGCATAGATCGGCCGCTCGAACGTCTTCGGGCCGACGACCTTGATGATGTCGGAGACCTGCATCACGTCGAGCAGCGCGGCGGCGCGCGGCAACACGTTCTTGGCGAACGGGGTCGAGGCGCGCAAGGATCGCGTCATAGTCGGGGCGCGAGCGACGACGAGCGAGCGCGGCGAGCGGCTCGGCGAGACCGTGCGCGTAGAGCGCGTCGTCGGCCACCCTGACCTTGGCGACGCCGTGCAAGCTTGGCCGCAGCCTCCGCGGCCGCGGCGACATTTTGGCCAGCGACCAGAACATCGACCGGCGCGCCGAGTTCCAGCGCGGCGGTAAGCGCGCGCGCGGTCATCTCGCTGAGACGCCCGTTCGCGACTTCGGCAAGGAGCAGCGTCGCCATCGTCAGATCACTCCCGCTTCATCGTGCAACTTGGCGACGAGTTCGGCCACGGTCTTGACCTTCACGCCGGCCTTGCGCCCGCCGGTTCGGCCGTCTTGAGCACTTTTAGCCGCGGCGCCACATCGACGCCGTAAGTCCGCAGGCGTCTTCTCCTCGATCGGCTTCTTCTTCGCCTTCATGATGTTCGGCAGCGAGGCATAGCGGGGCTCGTTGAGGCGAAGATCGGTCGTGACAATCGCCGGCAGCTTCAGCGCCACCGTCTGCAGGCCGCCGTCGACTTCGCGAGTGGCCGCCGCCTCGCCGTCGCCGATGACGAGCTTCGAAGCGAAAGTTCCCTGAGGCCAGCCAGCAGCGCGGCGAGCATTTGGCCGGTCTGGTTGCAATCGTCGTCGATTGCTTGCTTGCCGAGAATGATCAGGC
>CAWKAU010000005.1:0-163482 GCA_963847685.1 uncultured Acidobacteriaceae bacterium
ACCCCGCTGGAACGAATCCCCATCTCAACCGCAGATGTGAGCTATAGAGCTCAGTTATTACTCAGCCTCTCTGAAACAATTGCTTTGGAGAAGAGTCCATGCTATCGGCTCCCTCATGGTTCTGAGCTAAGTCAGCCCATCTGACCGTTGTCCCTCTTAGCTCACCGCATCTCCAGGAACACCTCTGGGAAGATGCCCCCCAAGCGATAAGTCAGTGCCCTGGCGCTGGCCAACGGAATCCTGTGGGCTGGCACGGGACTCCAGGGCTCGATTGATCTCAGGCGATAAGCAGCACAGATCCGGGCCCCTCGACCGGGATTCTTACGCATCCCGATCAGCTTCAACAATTCGAAGGGAGAACACGATATGCCGCTCATGCAACTAGTCATTACGTTGGTCGTAGTAGGAGTTCTGCTAGCGCTTGTGAACCGCTTCATCCCAATGCAATCCACCATCAAGTCGATCCTGAATGGCGTTGTCGTGATTTGCGTTGTCTTATGGCTCGCGAATCTGTTCGGCCTCTTTGGTCCACTGCATAACATTCGTGTGGGCCGATGACGGATAGCCGGTGATCTGAATTGAGCTCTCACCCTCGATCCGACTTCTAAATGGAGACGACCGGAAGCACGTTTTCCATTCCGGTTAGCCTGAACAGTTCGCGAATACGAGGGTTCACACCCGTGATGCTCAGGCGAGTTCCTTTGCTCTGGCACCGCACGAAGTGGCTGACTAACATGCCGAGGCCAGTCGAATCCATGTAGGGAACCTCAGTCAGGTCAAAGAGGTGTGCCTGCGGCTGCTCAGCGCCCGGCGGTACTTCGAAGATGTTGCGAAAGGCGTCAGGAGACAGGGAGTTGTACATATCCCGTCCGGTGAATGGCCCGGTGAATCGAAAGACCGTGCCCTCCGTTTCGCTCTCGCCGCGTTCGATGGTGAGTCTTGCACTCGTCCATATCTGAGTTTCAATCTTTGGCATACGTATCTCTTCCTTCGAATTTGCACGCAACGCAGCAGGCTTGTGGAACGTCTCCGGATATCCTACTACCCTTTCCACGCCGCCCCGAGCCATGCTCAGTTCGCCGCCAGGCTAATCGGGTTGACAAGTCCTGGCCACGGCCCTATCGTGCGCCTATGAATCGAATGGCAAGCTGCCAAACCACTGTGCTGGTTGTCGGAGCCGGGCCCACCGGGCTGCTGCTCGCAGCAGAGCTTTGCCGCAGAGGGGTGCCATGCCATTTGATCGATGCGCGGCCGGGTCCGCTCCATTGGGATAGAGCCACCGTCGTTCATCCTCGTTCGCTGCAGATATTCGAGTCGCTGGGACTCGTGGATAGATTTCTCGATGCCGGGTGCAAGCAACGAGTAATCAAGATTCATGCCAACGGCGAACTGCTCGGGACGATGGACCTCTCCGGCTGCGGTAGCATCTACGGGTTCAACGTAGGCGTCTCAGAGGAGGTCACTGAGTCCATTCTCGCCGACTTTCTTCATCAGCAGGGTGGACAGGTAAATCGATCTTCGCGGTTGATTGGGCTGACCGTTACTCCGGATAATCGCGTTTCGGCGGAGATCGAGCGCGACGGCGGTCGCTACCAGGTGGAGGCCCGCTGGGTAGTGGGCTGTGACGGCCTGCACAGTGCAACCCGTGAACTAAGTGGCATTGGTTTTGAGGGCCACGACATCCTGAAGCCCTGGGCGGTCTTCGATACCACGTTGCAGGGCTGGGCCGATACGTTCGAAGGGAACTTCGTCTATCTCGACTCCCTTCCCATCATCCTGACTGCGCTTCCCGGCCATCGCTGGCGCGTCTACCTCCGGCCAGGCGCGGAGGATTCCGATCTGGTGGCGGATGCCGCTTCCACCTTGCATCGCTACGCACCGTCCGTCGCTTTCGTGGATGTAGAAAATCCAACCCGATTCCATTGCCACACCAGGATGGCGACAAAGTTTCGGTCCGGCCCCATCTTTCTAGCCGGGGACGCGGCCCATCTCTGTTCACCCGCCGAAGGCCATGGGATGAACTGCGGTCTGCAGGACGCTTTCAACCTGGCTTGGAAACTCGCTCTGGTGCATGAAGGTACAGCTCACGAAACGCTGCTCGATAGCTACGAAATTGAACGTCGGCCAGCCGCGGAGACCGTAACCAAATCCGGTGACGCCTCTGAATCCGCGCTGACCATGGCCGACCCAACAGAACGCCAGAGTCGTAACCAGGCGATCAAAGCCAATCTCGCCGATGCAAAGTCCCGGCAGCACGACATCGTGGCCGAGACTGAGCTGAACATCGATTACTCGGGTTCTCCGATTGTCTTCGGTGATGCAAACAGCTCTCTCGCCGCCGGGTATCGCTTGCCCGACCACGTTCAGGTGCAGATGCCCGAAGCAAGTCCCTGCAGGCTTCACGCGCTTGGCCATCGCGCGGGTAATACTCTAATTCTCTTAGGCGGACCTGCTGCAGACCCATCGACCTTGCTGGAGCTCCACACCGCTCTGCAGGATGTTGTCAAAGATTCGCGGCTCTTCGAAGCCGCGGTAGCGCTCAGTTCACGAGCCGGCGTCGCTCACCCGATCGGGCGTCTTGAAGCCGCCGAGGCTTCCAACCTGGGCATTGAAGAAACCACGCTCCTCGCGCTCCGCCCCGACGGCTATGTCGGCTTACGATCCGACCGGGACCACCTGAATGCGCTCGAACGCTACGCCAGTTTCATCCAAACCGGACAAAGTTGAGACTACCAGCGTCCTCTTACAAGGTTTCGATCTTGGTAATCTGCTCACGCAACGAGGAGGCCTTGGCAAGAAGAACGTCAGCTTTTTGCCGAGCAAGTTCATACTGGGGGAAACTCTTGAGTATCACCGCGATGTTCAAAGCTTGCCTGCCTTGCTGCTCTGCGGAGCTTTCTTCGCGTCTAAGCCGTTGAAGGGTTGCCGAATCGGTTACCGCCATGTAGCTTCCTCTTTCTGCGCCATTTTCGCTTTAAGCATGTGTCGCATCGTGCTTGCCTGTCACTTCCTGCAGCTACCTGCGCGACGGAATGCCCAAAATCGAAACCACGAGCTTGGCTTTACTGCTTCAAATAATTGAATCGGCTCGAAGCAGGAAGATAGTGAGGGAGTATGCGGCGCTTACGAGCACGATAGTAATTGAGGGCGCCCCAAGCACCGTTCAATACCGCACCGATAGAGTTGTCCATCCGGGCCGCTCAGCGACCACTGCGCTGCACAGCAAATTGAAAAGAGGCGACAGCACTCGTTGACCCTTCTGGAAAGATCGATACGGAGAATTCTCCCGGGCCCAGCCTCGCCGCATCGGCGGTGCCTTCCACGTAGAGAACCCCGGAGGATTCCTCTGGGCGGAGGTTCTTGGCGACTGTAACGGCATTGCCCGATGCGTCGGTTAAAATCAGGCGGTATTCGGAGTCAGCATTTCCCGCAGGAATCTCGCACTGTATTTCGACTTGCTGGATATCTGAAGGAATCGCAAATCTGGGGAGCTGGCCTCCACGCTCCTTGTCGGCGAGAAGCACAATGGCAAATGGTAAAGTCCGTTTGTTCTGGGAAGAGCTCTGCGGGCTGATGGCAGGAGCCGCCACTGCCGTCGAAGCGCCAGCCCGCGCACGGTCAGCATTCTGTTTCTGCCACAGGTGAAGAACGGTGAGCCCAATCACCAACAAGCATGCAGCCGCCCCGAATGCAACTTCCGGAATCAGCAGCCTGGAAGAGAAGGTTCGCTTCGCTACCTGCGGAAGCTCAGGATCGCGCATGCGCGAGAGCGCTCTGGCAAATGCGACGCGCCGCGAGGCATCCGCGGAGGCAAGCAAATAGCGTTCCACCCGCGCAGCATCCTCGGCGCTGAGCCGGCCACGGGTAAAGTCGTCAAGCAAATCGGTTTCTTCCGCTTCCAATTGATCAGCCAGTTGTTCTTCCAGAAGAAGGCGTTCCTCCAAGCGTTCACTTTGTTCGGCCGAGAGCCGGTGCAAAAGCAGGTTCCGTAGCGTACCCTCCGGCGTTTCAGTCATAGCTAAGGGTGCTCCTGTCCTGTTGGAGTGGTCCGATTATCGGGCTCCAGCCGTTTTTCCAAAAAACCTGCTGCGCTTTCGGTCATAGAGAAACCTGGGCTCCAACGCACCGTTCCAACTGCTTCCTCAGGCGAAGCGCACGGTTGTGCAGCGCGTTGAGAGTAATACCGAACTTCTCCGCCAAACCCTGGCGAATCTGAATACGCTTGGCGCCGTCGGCGCCGTAGTAACTGAGCATCATTGAGCGCTCGACCTGCCCAAGTTGGCCGAGGCAGCGCCTGAGGGCGGCGACATTTGCCTCTATCTGCAGCTCCTCCTGGGGATTTGGAAACTGCGCTTGTTGCAGATAAGCCGCGTCGTAGTGGAGCCGCTCCTCGCGCTGCGTCGCGGTATCGCGCTCTCGCACCACGAACCGCGCCACCCCCAACGAATAGAATTCAATTCGCTCCATCGCAACCCCCTCGCTAAGCCGCCGGGCAACCCGGTCGAGCACCTCGTCGGCAAGGTCTTCCGCCTCGTGGGGCCGCTTCAGGCGGAAAAACAGGATCAGCCGCCTGCGCAGTTCCTCATAGGCCATGCCTGCGCGCTCAGGATCGGGATCGAGTTTCGCCAGCAGCCGCGTAAGGTGCTCGCCCTTGCCGTCGTTTGGAGAGCCGGGTGGCAGGTCACCGCCGCGGAGCAGCACGTCGTTCATCGCCAGTCTCCATCCAGCTCAAAACCACTCCAATAATAGGGAGCATGCCAGCGGGGATCGACCGACATATCCTGCTTCGCGGATCGCAGGGCGGCCGCGGGAGAGCCGTGCCTCACCAGCAGGGCCCGGTAGAAGCGAGCCATGAAGGTTGCCGCTGCTTCGTCATTCACCGTCCACAAGCTGACCAGAACTCGCGGCGCCCCGGCATAAAAGAAGGCGTTCGCCAGGCTGTAAGCATCCTCTCCCGGAGCCGCTGCATCTGTGGCCGAGTTGCACGTGCTCAAAACCACCAGGTGCGCCGGGATCGAGAGGTTGTAAATATCCGTGACCCTTAAAAACCCATCGATGGGATGACCCTGCTTATCATAAAGGGACAAGACAACTCCAGAAAGTTCAGGGTTCTTGAAATCAATGACAGAGTGCGTCGCAAAGTGGATAATTCCGTCGGATGGCCAGGATGCCTGAACTACCGAATCGCGATTGGCCGCAAAATCAAGCGCCAGCCATCGCCTGTTGACGGGAACATCGCCGGCGATCGATCGGGCTTCGCGGCGAGACCACACTAGCCGCGAAAGCTTCTGCGTGTTGGCGTCCCGCAACGCGTGTGTGACGGCCGCATCGGCCACGGGGGGATCATTCTCATGCCCAGCCAGACGCGGATCGTTGCGATCGAAGACCGGATCGGCAAAAACGGCGACCTGGCTGTCTGCCGTGAGTCGATCGTTTTCTTTGCGAATCCATCGTAAGGAGCCGGCCGAGGGCAGATAGGTAATCGCGTTCCGTTGCTCCAGTGCCACGTTCGCGTTCGTTGGCAACATCCCGAAAGGGATTCCTCGCAGCGAGCCATCCGCCACGATCACTACATTACGATGGCCAAGTTGGCTGGAGACTGGCTGCAGGAGTATCCGGCCCAATGAGGAGGAAAGCCCGTTTATCTCGGCAGATCTTTTCGCATCGTAGTCTGCTTTTTGTTGCAGGGAGATACCCGCGGGCAACTCAGGCCAGGATGCCAGCAGGAGGCGGAGTCGTGAAGCGAGGCTATCGAGGCGCTTTCCGGCCGGCAACCGGTAACTATGGATCTCGTCGGCCGTCACCTCCCAGAGATAACTTTCATTCTCGCTCAGCCAGTACTCCAGCAGCACAGTGTTCGAGTCCAGCAGCTGCTTCTGAACCTCGTCGACCGACAATGGCGCGGGCCGCGTCAGATCGCTGTACCGCCGGTTGGCCGCTCGAATTGCGCCGTCGGCCTGGTTCAGCTTATGCTTCGCCTCTTCGAGGGATGCCTGCGCGGCCTCACGCTCCTGCCGCGACGCCGAAGAGGGCAGCCGGTCGATATGGTACGCCGCGGCTTGCAGCGCATCTTTTGCCTGGCTGCGCTGACGCAGAAGCTCGTCGGAAACCGGGCGCTGAACCGTGATTGCACGCTCTGAGAGTAAATTCGTCAGCGCTCGCGCACGGGAGTTCTCCGCGGCCCGCAACGCAGCACGGGCATACGTCTCGTCACCGCTCGCCGCCGCCCGCCCCATAAGTATCTGAATGTATAGATCGTAATAACTGCGCGTGGACTGGAAGAAGCTCGACTGCAGGTCTGGTTCGTTGACCAGTGTGCCTTGCTCTTCAATGATCGCCAGCGCCTCTTCGGCATTCGATTGCGCTGCGGGTAGATCATCGGATGCCTTATGGACCCGCGCCAGGCTGGCCCATGCCACCGTAAGTGGAGGACTTGCATGACTAAGCTGGGCCAGGTCGCGCGACTGCCCATACCACTCTGTCGCCTTTGCCCAGTCGCCCCGGCCAAGGTAAAAATCTCCCAGACTGATATCGGCGTCGATTTCTGTCGAGTAGTCGTGGCTCGAACGCGCAAGATCGCGCACCGCGGACAGTCGCGCCAGGCCGGAATCAAAATGTCCTAAGCCTATTTCTGCAGCGCCCAGCCCCCGTTCCGCCTTCAATCGTTTTGGCGCAATCTGCTTCTGTTCACTCACTTCCAGCGCCCGTTGGTAGACCTTGTCAGCATCGGCATATTGCCGGCGAGAGAGATAATGATTGCCTTCGTCAATCAGCGAATCCAGCAGGATGCTTGGGTTTCCGTGGGTGGACGCTGTCGCTTGCGCAAGTTTGAAGGATGCCAGGGCATTCTTCCGATCGCCTAACGCAGAATAAATATCGCCCAGATCGTCCTCCACCATCCCTTCCACATCGGAGTCGGGATAAGTATGGAGTTCATCCAGACTATGGTGGAACATGTCGAGCGCAAGCTGGTATTCCCCTCGCAGGGAATAGATGCCACCTATGGTTTCTTCATCGAAGATGACCCCTTCCTGATCTCCGGTAAGCCGGGCCAGGTTCAGGGCCTGCTTCGCGGCTTCTAAACCTTCCCCGGTTGCGCCTTCCTGCACGTAGGCGGCGCTCAAATTGCCGAGGATCAGATCCTGATTCACCAGGTCGCCCGTTCCCACGTAGATACTCAGTGCCTGTTCACCGGTGCGGATGGTTTCATCCAGCTCGCCCAGCCACTCAACGGCCGACTGCAGCACACGAAGCGAGTGTGCTTTCGCCACCACGTCTTGGCAAGGTTGATCGAGAGCCTGTTGTGCCGAAACCCGGGCCGCTTCATACCTTCCCATAGCGATCTGGAAGTGAGCCAGTCCGTTCAGTGCATTGCGAACACCGCAGCTGTCGTGCAGGTCGGTCCATCGCCGGACCGCATCGTCGTAGGCGCTCTCGGCAGCGGAAACACTTACCTGTGCATCCGGGAGCCGTGACTTGTCTGGTTGGGTAACGGAGTTCCCCGACTTAGCCCGCAAGCCTATCCGCTGTTGCTCAGCCAGCGCCAGGGCATTCTCCGCAGCAGCCCGCGCAACGTCCTGCTGCGATGCGAGGCGCGGAACTCCAACACGGATGGAATATTCCGCCGGCTGCTTATTCCGTCCCGCTAGATGCAAACGCCAAGTCCCCGCCTGGTCAGCCACGATCGTGGCCCTGATGTGACCATGGGATCCATCCTGGGTAAATCGAAACGGGCTTTTATTCCCCTGCGGAGTTATCCATTCCAGCAAAACCACCCCATGGAACTGCTCTACGTCGACATCCACCGCCTGATGATTCAGCAGATCGACTGGAATCTCCTCAGACTCTCCCGGCGTGAGTCGATGGCTCTCACCCGATTCGGGAGAGACCGTTTGCCACGCAGGACTACTGGAGCTCAACAGCAGAAGGCAAAAACCGGCAATGCATCGGCAAATGTTAGCCCTTGAGCTTAGGAGAGACCGCTGCAACCGCTTCGTGCTAACGCTTCGCATAAGCTCGTTTGTCGCTCTGTTCAGTGCCGCAAGGAGCGTGGATTTCTTAGGCCAGCAGTATAGCGAAAAAGCGTGAGAACGTTGAAGTCCTCTTTGGTTATAACGTGGGCTCCAGAGGATATGCGATCTGCCTTTGCAGATCGGGTCCCGAAGGGGCAATGAGAGATGAATAGTTCCGCAGGGACGCTGAGACGCTCGGCCATGGTCGTCTCAGCCGGAGCTACGAAAAAAATAAAAAATATGCGTGAGACTTTTCCATCGCGCGCCACTACTGGTTGAAACCGGAACTAAGTGACAACTCGGGTTTGGGAGGTTCGGCGATGGGGACTCGCTCGAAGTGGCAGAAGTGTGCCTTGACGTTGGTGCTTTTCAGCGGTTTTATCAACAGCGCGGCGATGAATGCGGCCGACCGGTTGCAAGACCAAGATCGCTCAACCGGGCGAGGGAAGCCGGCAGTAGGCCGGTCCGTCTCCGCGGCCTATGCCCGGCTGCCTCTTAGCTTTGAAAAGAATGAGGGGCAAACGGACGCGCGTGTGAGATACACGGCGCGCGGCCAGGGTTATCTTCTGTTTCTTACTCCCACCGAGGCCGTGCTCGCGCTCCGCAGCCCTGACACTCCATCTCGTGCAGCCTCAGACGGCCTTACCCGGGGGCAAGTCGCAGCCAACGACGCCACCCTCCATCTTGGTTTCGTAGGTGCCAACCCTAATCCGCGGATCTCAGGTGATGATCTTCTTCCGGGTAGAAGTAATTACTTTGTCGGCGATGATCCGAAGCAGTGGCACACCGATGTGCCCAATTATGCGCGCGTCAAATACCAAAGTATCTATCCCGGCATCGACCTGGTGTACTACGGAAATCAGAGCCAGTTGGAGTTCGATCTTGTCGTCTCCCCAGGCGCCGATCCGAATAAGCTGCGGTTCAATCTCCTGGGCGCCAGGAAACTTGCACTCAACTCCCAGGGAGACCTGGTAGTTTCCGTGGGTGCGAGCGAGATCAGTCTCCATAAGCCAGTGCTTTATCAGACCACGGGGCAGGAAAGGAAGCCGGTCGAAGGGCACTACGTTCTCGGGGAAAATCACCAGGTTGCCTTTGAAGCCGGTCCCTACAACACAAGCAGGGCACTCATCATTGATCCAACCCTGGTTTATTCGACCTTTCTCGGCGGTAGCGACGAGGATCAGGGAAAGGCGATCGCCGTCGACGCCTCCGGCAATGCGTATATCGGAGGCAACACCGCTTCGGTCGATTTTCCGACGCAAAGCCCATTTGCCACGGCGGGCGAGATATTCGTCACTAAGTTGAACCCTACGGGCTCCGCGCTCATCTACTCCTCTTACTTCGGCGGCAGTATTTCTGGTTCACCCCTGGTCGCGACGGAGTGCGGTCCTTGGCCTTGCCTTTCCGGCCTCGCCATTGACAGTGCCGGAAATGCCTACATCACTGGCGTGGCCTATCCGGGGTTCCCGGCAGTGAACCAAATCCCCAATGCGTGTGACGCCAGCTGCCAGGCAGATGGTGGTATGTTCGTAGCCAAAATCAATGCGGCCGGGTCGGCGGTGGACTATGCCAGCGTCATTGGCGGCGGCCTCAGTTCGGCCATTGCTGTCGACTCCACCGGGAGTGCTTATGTGGTAGGCGAAACTTTTATTCAAAAAGATTTTCCCATCGTGAATGCTCTGCAGCCGACTTTCGGGGGAGCCACCAACGACGCTTTTCTATTCAAGGTCAATGCCGCCGGCTCGCAGCTGGTCTACTCTACTTTCCTGGGAGGAAACGGCGTCGATCAGGCCACCGGCGTGGCGGTGGATTCATCAGGAAACGCTTACGTCGCGGGCTCCACCTTTTCCCTGGCGACGGCCAATAACTTTCCCACCGTAAACCAGATCTCGGGTGCTTGCGTAGGAAGCTGCCGAACCGGCCCCTATCAAGAGGATGTTTTTATCAGCGAAATCAATGCATCCGGTTCGGCTTTGACCTATTCCAGCCTTCTCGGCGGCAGCGGCAATGACAGCGCTGCGGCCACCGGATATTTTTTTGAAGGTGCGAGCCTCGCTCTCGATCCGAGCGGCAACGCCTATGTGGCGGGGATTACGGCTCCCAATGCGGGAACCAACGACTTTCCCTCCACCGCCGGCGCCTTCCAGGCCACCCCCCTAAGCTGCACCGGCTCCATATGCACCGCCCAGGGCTTTGTGACCAAGATCAACTCATCGGGAACGGCGCTGGTCTACTCGACTTTCTTCGGCACGAATAACGATATGGCCACCGACATTGTTACACAAGACATCGCGGTGGACTCTTCCGGCGATGTGGCGATCGTAGGCGAGTTCGGAAAGACTTTCCCCCTGGTGAATCCACTCTATCCCAACTACCTTCTGCTTGAACCAAGTGCCGCGGTACTCAATCCAGCCGGATCGGCGCTGCTTTTCTCATCGAATCTCACCCAGACGAGCGGCATCGGCGCGGCGCAGGATGGGGTGTTCGGTGTCGCCTTTGAGAGTCCGGGGAATCTCTTTGTCACGGGAGGCGGCTGCTCCGCCATCCCCGTCACCGCAGGCGCCTTTCAATCTGCGTGTAAAGGCACGTTCAACGGTTTCGTTGCCAACATTACCTTCGCCGCCAGCACGCCCACAGTCGGTGTTTCGCCGGCCAGCCTGACGTTTGCGTCGCAGGCGGTCGGTACCAGCAGCCCGTCGCAGGCGGTTACCCTTACCAATAACGGAACTGCTTCGCTGGCGATCACGGGAATCAGCGTCACCGGGACAGACGCCGGCGACTTCAGCGAAACCAACACCTGCGGTTCGAGCGTTGCGGTGGGTGCTTCGTGCGCCATCAGCGTGGTCTTCAGGCCTACGTCCACGGGAAGCAGAACGGCTTCGCTATCGATTGCGGATAGCGCCGCCGGCAGTCCGCAGCTGGTTGCGTTGACGGGCACGGCAACCGCGGCGGCCGCCGCCCCGGGGATCACCCTCTCTCCCACCACTCTGACCTTCCCCTCGCAAACCGTGGGCGCCAGCAGCCAGGCGCAAACCGTCACCCTGACCAGCAGCGGCACCGCGGCCCTAAGCATCACGAGCATTACGATTGCCGGAACCGACCCGGGTGACTACAGCGAGACCAATACCTGCGGGAGCACAGTAGCCGTAGGTGCCAACTGCACCATCAGTGTCATCTTCAAGCCGGCGGCCAGCGGTACACGCACGGCGTCTGTTTCGATCGCAGATAATGCCAGCGGTAGTCCGCATACGGTTGCTCTGAGCGGAACAGGTGCGGCGGCTCCTGCTAGCTTCTCGCTCTCTGCCAGCCCGGCCACGTTGAGTGTTGCGCCGGGGACGCCGGGGACTTCTACCCTAACCGTCACGCCCGTGAATGGGTTCAACCAGGCAGTGGCCTTTGCGTGCACGGGCCTTCCGTCGCTGGCATCCTGCAGCTTCTCACCCAGCAGCGTAACTCCCAGCGGCGCAGCAGCGAGCACCACTGTGACCCTCAGCACGGCGGCAGCGAACTCGGCTGCTGCTCAGAACCAGTGGCCCGGGAATCCATCGCGATTGCCCGCCATCGCGGAAGCAGCTGGACTCTTCGGTTGCATCTTCTTGCTGGGCGCCTTCCGCAGCCGAGCTTCGCGGTTGCTTTCCATGCTGATCTTGATGGGGAGTTTGGGCCTGCTGTTAGCCTGCGGCGGAGGCGGTTCGGGTTCTTCGGGAAACCCAGGCACACCGGCGGGAACCTACTCGATTGTGGTCACGGCAACGTCGGGCACGGGCAGTTCCGCGCTCTCGCAGAGCAGCCCCATCGCTCTGACGGTGCAGTGAGCGCAAACCAACGAAGGGTTGTAGAACCGGCCCCTGCGGTGGAATTGTTGCGGGGCAGACTCTACAGTCCCGCATACTCCTTCTTCGCCGCTACCAGCACGGGCAAATCTGCGTCCGCGTTCTTCCAGACCTCAAACAACGCCTCATATGCCTTCTTCGCGTCCGCCTTGTCTCCTGCCATCGCATACGCCCGCGCCAGCCCCAGTTGCGCAACGGGATAGCAGGGAACTCCTATGCCCCGACACCAGCGTGCTTGCCCGGTACTGCGTCGCCGCCTTGAACGCGTTGACCGCATTGCCGGCATCATGCATCTGGAGATAAGCCAGCCCCTGCAAATACGCTGCCGGATACACCGCGCTATACGGCTTCGCCGGCTCGGCATCCGCTACCGCCTGTTGCGGCTGGCCCGCTGCCAGCGCCACAAAAGCCTTGGACAGCGGCAGGTAGACATCCTGGATCAGCGTGTCCTCCGGATATTTCCTGCCCAATTCCTCCAACATCGGCAGTGCCAGCTTGCCGTTGCCGCACACCGCCGCCGCCAGCCCCGCCGCCTCCTGGGTCTGCTTGCTCTTATCCAGCCCCAGCGCCTGTTCAACCTTGGCCTCATTGCCATCGCACAACCCCGCCAAGCCACGGCCAAGAGCATCGCTCAGCAAGATTCCTGCCTGTGCATCCGGAGCCTTGGCGTGTCCTGCTTGCTCGAACGCATGCTGCAGAGTCGCCGATGCTTTCCGGTACTGACCCGAATATTGCTGTGTCGCCGCCAGATCTTGCGTCATCACAAACTCATCCGGGTGCCCGGCCATCTCCGCCAGAACCCGCTGCACCTGCTGCGTGTCCCCAGCAGGAAATATCCCATCAGCTGCTGCGACGCGACATCTGTGCTGCTGTCCATCCCCAGCTTATGTTCGCGCGCCAGCTCCCGCTCCGCCTCATCCATTCGGCCCAGTGCCATCAGGTCGACGAGGAGATTCTCTGACGCGATCGCCTGCTCGGGGTGCAGCTCCACCGCTTTTTGCGCATAGGGCAGCGCCTTGTCAAATTGACCGAGAGACTGGTAGGCAATGTTGATGTTGATGTAGCCAGACACCTGCCCCGGATAGGTCTGGATCGCCTCCTGCAGCGTCTCAATCATCCTCGGCAGGTTGCCGGTCACGGTCGAGTCGTAGTGGGCTGAGATGTAGAGGCGTTCGCTCTCGCTGACGTGGTTGGAGAGCTCGTAGGCCTTCGTATAATACGGCTTCGCCTTTGCCACCTGGCCCGAATTCTCATACACCACTCCCAGCCGCGCATACGCCATGGCGAAATTCGGGTCGAGCTCGATGGCCCGTTTGTAGTGCCCCTCCGCCTCGGGAATGTCCAAGGCCTTTGCATGCGCTTCGTCGCCCAGCGCATAGGCGCGGAACGCCTCCAGCGAGGGCGTCGTGGCCTGGCCGAACGGTGTGTTCAGCTTCTTGATGCTCGCCAGGTCCTCGCCCAGCTTCGCCCGCATCGCCGCTGCTGCCGTCCCCAGGGCACCCAGCACATTCTCCTTGTCAGGAGCCGTCGCCTGCTCACTCGCGATCTCATCGCCCGTCGCCGTGTTCTGCGCCGTGAGCGAAACCACATACTGTTTGCCCAGGCTGCCAATCGTTCCCGTCAGGATCGCTTTCATCCCCTCGCGCTCGCCGATCTCGCGCGCGATCGCCGGAGTCACCACCGTATCCTCCGGCTTGCCCAGATATTTCACGCTCTGCCGCAGATGGTCCTGGCTCACAATGTTGATCACCGGCGACTGCTCCAGATCAATCCGCAGCGCCTGGTTCAACGTCGTGTCAAACACCGGATCGCCCGTCTGGTTCACAAAATTCGCCAAAATAATCGAGTCTTTTGCGATCGAGTCCTTCAGCTGCTTTGGCGCGCTTGCGCCCGCATCCGCTGCACTCGCCGTCGTCGCCGCCCCGCCGCTTTGGGTCGCCCCCGGCTTCAACTTCCACCACCCCAGCCCGGCCAGCAGCAGCACAACAACCACCCCCGCCGCCACCAGCGGTGTCCGCGACACCTTTCCTACGGTATCCAGCCCATCCAGAGCTCTCTGCAGCTCTTCTGCGCTCGCGTAACGCGCCGTTTTGTCCTTCGCCATCAGCTTCTGGATAATCGGGTCCAGCTTCTTCGGCATCGCCGGATTCACCCGGCTCACCGGCGGAGGCTCCTTGGTCAGCAGCGCGGCAAATATATCCGCCGTCGAGTCGCCCCGGAACGGCGTCGTCCCCGTCGCCATCTCGTACATCACCGTGCCTAGGCTAAACAGGTCCGTCCGCGCGTCGAGCGCTGTGCCCCGAGCCTGCTCGGGAGACATATAGGCCACTGTCCCCAGCGTCGACTCCGGGGCGGTCAGGTCCTGATTTTGCGCGTGCATGCCGGTTCCCGCGGAGGTCGCCTGGCCGCCAAACGCCGCCGTCGCCTCCCCGGAGTTCTGCAGATCGCCCGCGCCCTGCCGCTTGGCCAGGCCAAAATCCAGGATCTTGATCTGCCGCGTTGCCCTCCGGCCCCAGCACAAAAATGTTCGCCGGCTTGATGTCGCGGTGAACAATGCCCTGCGCATGGGCCGCCGCCAGCGCGCTTGCCGCTTGCCGCGAGAACGTAACCAATTCGGATACAGATAGCGGGCCCTGACGCAGGGCCTCTTTGAGCGTCTCCCCGCGCAGCAGCTCCATCACCAGGTAGGGCCGGCCGTCTTGCTCCCCAATGTCATGGATGGTGCAGATGTGGGCGTGGTTCAGCGCGCTGGCCGACTGGGCCTCGCGCAGAAACCGCCGGTGCGACAGCGTTCCGGCCGTGCCTGGGGTGCCGCTTCCCGGCGTCGGGCTCCCGCTGCCGAAACGCCTCGGCCAGATAGCGGTCGGAGACCAGCTTGATGGCCACTTCGCGGCCCAGCCGCGTATCCACCGCCCGGTAGACATCGCCCATGCCCCCGGAGCCGATCTGTTCCAGGATCTTGTACGGACCGAACTGTGTGCCCTGCGATATCGTCATGCGCCCCAGGCCAAACAAAAGACAGAAGATGTTCCAGCGTTTGCCCGAAGTCTAACAGCGTCCGGCGCTTCCCGCCACGTGGCCGATCCGGCCGATGTCCCCGGTTCTTCAGGGTTTATCTCAGGCCGGGCATGGTACCCGGCATAAATCCGATCGAATCACGATGGCCTTTGGGTTCGAATGTGTCTCGGAAGGGCGGCCAGCCCTGCAAGGTCCAAGGGTTGATACCTATCTCAACCTTTCGGATGAGGCGCCTCGGCGAACCCGTGAGTTACTATTCTCGGGCGGCAAACACGGCGTTTATAGCGGGTTGGGGAGAGCGGAATGCTTGATACGGCTGATAGGCTCTTCACCGGCCGGATTCTTGCGGCAAAGACCCTCGAGCTAAGTGAAGCGACGTTGGCGATCGACGCAGAGGCCGAAAAGCTCTGTGCCGGGCTGAGCGAGGAGCAACTCTCCTGGTGCCCCCGGCCAGGAACCTGGTCCATTGCACAAAATCTCTCACACCTGCGCCGGACCAATGAGGTCTTCTTGCCGGCAGTTGATTCCGTCCTTGAGGCGAGCAGGAACCTGAAACTGCATAGTGAAGGACCCTTCACCCTCAATCTGGTCGGTCGTGTCATGGTCTGGCGGATGGAGTCGCGGCCCATCATCAAAATGCGTGCACCCAAGCCCGTTTGGCCCCGATTGCTAAGCTCTCCGGCTGCGGAGTTGGAGCATTTTCTTATCTCCCAGGCGGCCCTCAGGCAGCGCGTCGCGGATGCCGATGGTTTGAACCTCACCGCGCTCCGATTTCCATCTCCCGTAGCCGGCTACTTTCGTGTGAACTTGCTGGAATTTTTCTCTGGTTCCAACGCCCATTCCCGGCGGCATCTCCGGCAGGGGAACAACGTCCGGCGAGCGATGTCTTCATCCACTCTGTAAAATCACGCATAGATTGCTCAACCAAGCTCGTACCGATGAGCGGGCGTGAGTTTGCTCAGGGGTCGTCCTGATAGCGCCAAAGGGAGTCATGCAAAACGAGACAGATGAGATCGATGTAACGGTCATTGGCGGCGGCCTGGCAGGGATGGCAGCATCGATTCATCTCGCCGACGCCGGCCTGAAGGTCGTGTGCATCGAGGCGGATCCTGTCGATAGCGACCCGGTCGGGGAGTCGTTGGACTGGTCGGCGCCCGATCTGTTGAAAGCCCTCGGCCTGCCGCCCGAATATCTGCTTGGGCAAGGCATCGCCACCTACAAGAAGCATGTGGTGCTGAAGCTCGCAGACGGCTCCGAGCAGCACTATATCCCGGGCGAGTGGCTCGCAAAGTCTCCGTACAACGTCGAGCTGCGTACCTTGCACGTCGATCGCGGTCAGCTGAACCAGGCTCTTCGCGAGATCTTTCTCGGCAAGGGAATCAAGTTGCTCAGCGACAGGGTCGTGCAAGTCGAGACAAATGGAAGGACCGTCAAAGCCGTTCTCACCGCTAAGGGCGAGCGGATCGCGTCGCGATGGTTTATTGACGCCTCGGGGTCGGCTGCCAGTCTGTTTCCTCGGATATTCAAGTTGCCGGTGTATGAGTACGGTCCGCACAAGGTGGCGATGTGGGACTACTTCACCATCCCTGAATCCATCGAGGGAACCACCCTCCATGCCGACGGCGCGGGACCGCTCTATATGGAGTGGGTCTGGCAGATACCGATTCACCCCCACACCATCAGCGTGGGCTACGTGGCTCCAGGTGAGGTCGTCAAAGAGAAGCGGCAGCGGGGGCTGAGCACGCAGGAGATCTTCGCGGCGCAACTGGAACGATTCCCTGATCTGCGCGGCCTCTATCATGATCCGGCGAAGAAACCGCCTCGCGTTACATCGTTTCGCTGCCGCGTATTTGCCCGGACAGCCGGACCCAACTGGCTGGTGGCTGGCGAAGCTGCAGCCATGGTCGACCCCATGACCTCAAACGGGGTAACCGCCGCCTTGAGACACGCGGCTGAAGCATCGAGCCTGATTATCCGATTTCGCGACCGGGACAGAATTCCGCGACTGGCGGCAGCCATGTACAGCCAACGCATTACGAGTCTTGCAAGGTTTTTCAACAGCACGATTGAGGATGTGCTCTACGATTGGCCCATCAGAAAACGAATAGGGCCTTTTCGTGCGGGCGATGTTTATACGATTCCTGCCTGGAGCATTAACCTCATCTACTCGCGATCGCGTCCCCGAGGATTGGTATTGACAACTCTCTTCCGCCTGTTTCTGGCGTCGCTAAGATATTCCCTCAGCGCCTTTCACTGGTTTTGCAGCCGATCGCTATCGTCTCCGCCACTCTCTGCGCTCTCATGAAGGCCTCGCACGAGTCTGCGTGAGAACCTGGTTTTGTATCAGGGCACGACTTTAGTCGGGCCGTAAAGGATGGATAATACGTCGGGCTTTCGCCCCTGTGGGCTGCTTTTTCGAGTTCTCATGAAGGCCTCACACCGACATCGGATGATTGACTGTATCGACCGGGAGGTTGGAGGTTAGGCAGTTGGAGCAATCGGCGCATCGGCTCCTTTTTCGCTGGTGAGGCGTCTCCAGACGATTCGCAAGGTGGCCACGGCCGGGACCGAGATCAGGGCACCCACAACGCCCCCAATTTCTCCTCCAGCCAGCACCGCCAGGATCTGTACCAGGGCCGAGATCTCGAGAGACTTGCCCATGATGCGCGGGGCGTTCAGGTAGTCCTGAAGCAAGCGCCAGATTCCGAGAAACACCACCAGCCAAATTAGGTGAGGATAACTCGTCAGAACCGCGATCACGAAGACAATGATCGCGGCAACGGCCGGCCCAACCACGGGAATAAACTCGAATACGCCCGCCAGTGGGCCGAGAATGAACGAGTACTTCAGGTGCAGAATGCTCAGAACCACCATGTAAACAATCATGGTGAGGGAAGAAAGGATGAGCTGTGCGCGAATGTAGCTGCCGATCATGACATTCACGTCACTCACGATCCCGCGAAGTGTCTTCCTTTCCTCCGGGGCACTCCCCATAGCGGCCAGGTTCTCGCCGATGGATCGGCCATCGTTGAGGAAGAAGATACTGAGGATTGGGATGAGAATCAGCCACCAGACATGCTGCGCGGGCTCCGCCAGCTTCTGACCGATAGCCCGGCCATAGCTGAGGATGTCGTCTTTATGCGCGATGAGGAAGGTCTGGATCTGGGCTTGCCGGACTCCACTCCACCCATGCTTCCTGGCCACCTCAGACACAAGCTCACCCGAACCCGCCTGGTCCAGCAGGGATGGAAGGCTGGTCGCAAGCGCGTTGCCTTCCTCGGCGATCTTCGGCCCAACCAGAAAGCCAAGACCCGCCAGAAGAGCAATCAAAATGAGATAAACCGCACCGATCGCCTGCATGCGGCCTCGCAACGGCTTTTCCAGCCAGGAGACCAAAGGAGCGACAAAATACGCAAATAGGATCGCAAACAGGAAAAGCGTGAGAGTTTCGCGCGCGGCGTAGAGAAAAGTCAATCCCAGAGCAAAGAGGAGCGCCGTACACAGGATTCGGGCGGTCTTCGGGTCCCAAACCTTATTGAGCATGTCTCATCTTAGACCCCTCTCCTGTGCTAGCTTTAATTCGAGCGGATTCATCTTCGCCATCATCGCGCTCATCTCCGCAATGGCTGGTTTTTTAGCCGGTATATTGCGTGACAGGGTGCCGACGAGACACCCCTCGGATGAGTACTTACGCAAGTTTGCGTGCAGAACGCCTTGAGCTGATGCTTGCGGAGACTGTGCGAGCGCAGGCCCGCGGTCAACATCGAAACATCGCTTCTGGAAGGTGTGGATTCGTGCGTAACGGGCTATGAATAAAAAGCGAATCACGGTGCTGGAGTATCTGTCGGATTGGATTGGCGGGCGGGGGTTCTTCCCGATGATACGGCCTGCGATCATCTGCATCGCTTTGTTCGCTATAAATTCAATCGCAATCGCACAGCCAAATGCGAAGAACGTCCTTATTCTGTTTCACTACCCCGCGCCCGTTGTAGATCCCGCTTACGTCGATCAAATTGAATCCTTATTGCGGGCCCGCTTCCCGGGGCAGGTCAACTTCTATATCGAGCACATGGAAGCGACGCGAGTCGAAGACGAGGATTACCAGCAAAACCTGACGGATTCTCTTCGAAATACTTATCGTGGCCGTAAGCTGGATCTCGTAATTCTGTCGGGTTTTCCCTCGCTCGATTTGGTCCTGAGACATCGTGACGAATTGTTTCCTGCCGTGCCTATCGTCTACTTTTCCGTGGAGAGTCGCCAAATAGCGGGACGAACCTGGCCCGGAATAACCGGGGTGACTGAAACTCAGGATGTCGGGGCCGTAATTGACCTCGCGCTTCGTCTTCATCCGGATACTGGTACTGTGGCAATCATCACTGGTAAATCGGATATAGAAACATTACTGGTTGGGAAAACTCCATTCCGAACTTCTCCACCATCGAAATAAGGTAAAGGAAATTGACCTGGTCGATCTTCCGGCAGATCAGATACTGCCAAGAGTTGATCAGCTTCCGCCGAAAACCATCGTCTTTTTTGAACTTCAGCCACGGGAATCATTTCAACCCGCGATTGGAGTTTGGGATGTCCTCGCGAAGATCGGACAGCGTCTCCCGGCTTATTGCATCTTTCCCTATCAATGTGTGGGACACGGCGCAGTTGCAGGTATCGAATCGAGCGGTAGAGACGAAGTCATCACCTTAGCCGTTACACTTGCGGCGCGGATTCTCTCCGGTGAGAAGGTAGATAACATTCCCGTTGTTCAGCCCTCGGGAGCCCAAACCCTGGCGGACTGGCGGCAGCTTCACCGGTGGAATATCCCGGTGTCGGCGCTCCCCAAGGACACACGGTTCTATAATCGTGATCCCACGCTGTGGGAGCGCCACCGCAAGTATTTCGTTCCCGCCCTTGTGCTGCTCCTCGCCCAGGCGCTTTTGATTCTCGCTTTACTGTGGCAGCGAGCGCGTAAACGCAAGGCGGAAGCCGTAGTTCGCGAGAGCGAGAAGCGATTCCGGGTGATGGCGGACACCACGCCTTCGCAGGTCTGGATGTGTGATGCGCAAGGCAAGATCACATATCTGAATGAGAGCCGGCTTGCTTTCACCGGCCTGCATCCGAATGCAGCCCACGGCGACAGTTGGGCCGAGTGTATCCATCCGGATGATCTGAAGAACCTTCTGGATACGGTCTCCCAGGCGTTGCAGACCCAGCAGCGGTTTTCCTTGGAGTATCGCCTTCGTCGAAGCGACGGCGTCTATCGTTGGATGCTGGATGTTGCAGCTCCAAGGGTGAACGGGGATGGTTCGTTTGCCGGGCTCATCGGCTCGGGGACCGATACGACCGACCAGAAGCTTGCCCAACAGGCGCTGGAAAAAGTGAGCGGTCAACTGATCGAAGCGCAGGAAAAGGAGCGCGGCCGTATCGCAAGAGATCTGCATGACGACATCTGCCAGAGGTTGGCGCTCCTGGCGATGGAGATCTCCCAGGCAAATCGCAGCGCAGATGGGTCGGCCGAGACCACGAAACAGCGCCTGCAGGAAATCCAGAAGCATTGCTGCGAAATCGCGGGTGACGTGCAATCGTTGTCACACCAACTACACTCGTCGAGACTCGACCACCTGGGTGTCGTGGCCGCCATCAAGGGGTTCTGCGACGAGTTTTCCAGGCAACACGAAGTCAGCATCAAAATGTTCGACGCGAAGGTTCCTCGCGAATTGCCCCAGGACATTTCGCTCTGCCTTTTCCGAGTCGCCCAGGAAGCTCTGCATAACGCTGCGAAATATAGTGGTACGAGCCAATTCACTGTGCGAGTGCTTGGCATGATGGATTGCGTTCAACTCATCGTCTCCGACGAAGGCGCAGGCTTTGACGTGGAGGCGGCGAAGAGGAATCGTGGATTGGGCTCGTAAGCATGCAAGAACGGGTACATCTGCTGCACGGAACGCTCTCGGTCGAGTCGCAGCCCGGAAAGGGAACAAAGATCCTCGCGGTCGTGCCGCTGGTGGATGAAGACACGGGGCAGATCAAGGTTGCGTCGAGTGATGCACAGCATGATCCACTCCTAACTCATGACCGATAACGGTCATACTTCCCCCCGATGGGGGACTTAGCTCGCATCTTTCCTCACGGAAATGCCGCAGACTTTATGCAACGGGATGAGAATCAGCCATCAGACGTGCTGCGCGGGCTCCGGCAGTTTCTGACCGATCGTCCGGTCATGGCCGAGAACGTTGTCTTTATGCGCTGTGAGGAAGGTCTGGATCTGGGCTTGCCGGGCTCCACTCCATCAATGCCTCCTGGCCACCTCAGACACAGCTCGCCCGATTCGGCCTGGTCCAGCTTGGCGTGAGCGGTGAACTGTATTCCTTAAAGATTTCCCCGGAACCGGGGCAGTTCCTGAGAAGCTGGTTGCGCGGCAGAACGCGAGATTGGGTGGCAGATCCTGGGGGGCGAGGCGGGAGAGGCGGCGGCGATGCCGGAGACAGCGTTCAACAAATCAGAAAATCGTGCGGCGTGTCACCGCGAGAATCCAAACCGCGCTCAAGCGAGCACGGCAGAGAAATTGGGACTCTTGGTCGCGCTGGGCGTTTTATTGACAGTGCCTTACTTTCGTAATCCAGCATCACCAGATTTTCCCGGCGAAGGTCATACCGCTAACCCCGATCGATGGCCTGGTGCCATTCTTCCAACCGGCAGTTTATGCCTACGTTTCCTTCCATGTGCTGTTGATTCTGCCGCTCCTGCTCGCTCGCGATGCCCGCGGCCTCCGGCGAATGGCGCTGGGATTCGCGTGGATCGTGTGTGTCTCCCTCGTTCTCTTCCTTCTTTGGCCCACCACAATTCCGCCACTCGTTTCCCCGCGGCAAGTCACCGATCCGCTGATGCGCCTTGTCCTGTCACTGGATACGGACCTGAATGCCTGCCCCTCTTTGCATGCCTCGCTCGCGATTTATTGCGGGCTATGTTCCGTGCAGCTTCTGAAATCGGGGACGCGACGGGCAGTCGTGATGTTGTGGGTGTTCCTCATTTTGGCGGCAACATTGCTCACGAAACGGCACATCGTAGTTGACCTTCTCGCCGGTGCGGCGCTCGGCTTGGCAACCTACGCTGGCCTATTCATGAAACGGCGGACAGACTCTGTGGACTAGCGGATATTGCGGATCGCGTCCCAGGCTCAGGCAATCTGCGCCGGCACGATTCCGTAGAAAGGGAATCGATCTTTCTCCCGCAGTCGCCTGCCCAACTCATCGTCGATGTGCACCAGACGGGAGAGCTCTGCCGGCATCGGGCGATTCACGTGCAGATACCTCCACACCAGCCGGCTCCGTGGCTCCAGTTTTCCCGCCAACTCGTACAGTATTTGCTCAAATCCCTCAGCGCCAAACCAGTCAGGCAAATTGGAGAGGTGAACTTTGTTGACCTCGGGCGGCAGTTGGTCACGCACGTACGCGAGCAGATCGCACTTCACCCAGCGCAACCTGCTTATTCCCTCTTTCGCCTTCGCGAACCCAGGAGAAGTCAGGTAAGAGGGGACAGCATCAAAAGAGGCCACGCGTCCGATTGTGTGCATCTGCAGCCAGGGGTTCAGCGTGGCGGGTGTATCGATGCAAAACGAGCGGAACTGCGCCCAATACTGATCCCCGAGAGAAACTGAAGACTGCCGGTGTTCCAGGCTTTGGGGATCCATTCCGAACGGCGAAAAGATCCGAGGATGAAAGGCCACGCGGAAAAATGCATGCAGCCATGGCCGGCCAATTCGATCGTCAAACAGCTTCCGTTGTTCAGCAGCGTTCGCACATCGGAGCAGTTCGCCAAAACCACGGCCAAGCAGAGGCCGAACTATCAACTGCATTCGCCGGATGAACTGTTCGTAGCGCCCACACCAGATGGCTCCTTGCGAGCAGAGCATGTCTTCATGAGTGTGCCAAAACTCTCCGGTTGCGGCGGGTAAATCGCTCGCGCACTCAGCCAGCCATCGCTGCCGATTCGAGGGTGACCCGTCCATAAAGCCGAGAAGGGCGGCAGCATCCTCACGATCCAGGCATTGGACGGCAGCGGCTTTCAGTCGGCACAGGTGCAGTTGTGGCTCGCTGATATCCACCGCGATCACCTCGCGAGCGCCCAGGGCCAGTAGCGAAAGGGCGGTGTCTCCGGCGCTGGCGACCGAAAGAACGACACCGTCCTCGATGCGTAAGGCGGCAGCTTCCGTAAGTTCGTCCTCTTGCGAAAAGCCGAAATTGAAGAGTGGTTTCATTCCGGCTGTCCGCGGAACAACCCTCCAAGATCCGATAAGAAGCCATGCTGATCGGCGAGGTTGGCGAGAACATCCACGGTTCTTGGCTCGACGGGTCCGAGCAGGCTCAAGGATTCGACCAACGAAGGCGGAGCCAGACCGAGGAGCATCGCCTCAGCCGCGCAACAGAATGCCGTGCCGGTCTCGATATGAGAAGCCATCACAAAGTCAGGCTCACCCGGAAGAGCGAGTGCTCCGGCGAGGGGGATAATGTGGACATTTTCGAGCGCTTGCACCATCGGCGAGATGGCCGCCGGCACCGAGATGTCGGCGACCACGATGGGGCGACCCGTTTCAATATGGTGCGGATAGAGCAGCGGCTCATTCGTACCGGCCGCGACTACAATCACATCGGCTCCCCGGAGAGTTGCCAGATCTTTTGAAATTACCACCGAGATTTCAGGATGCCGGGCAACCAGCGCGTCCGCCACCGTTTGCAGCCGCCGCTGATCACGCGCAACCAGAATCACTCGCGAAAACGGATGATCGTGATCGAGCAAACGTCGAATCAGTGCCGAACCGATGTTGCCCGTTGCCCCGATCACCGCCAGCGTTGCCTGGCAGCCGGGCGTGATTCCTCGATTCCTGCAGGCCAGCAAAATGCGCCTTACCCCAACCGCAACGGTCAGCGAGTTGCCGGTGGTTATGCGAACTCCCACAGGTGCGTGTATAGCCATTCCGTCAGATGTGACAGCGCTCGTGTATGCGCCCAAGGAAGCTATTTCGCACCCCTGCTGAGCCGCCAATGCAACGCCTTCCTGTATTCGGCCGACGAGCTCGTTACGTTTCCCGCTTCGTCTTACTTCTTCGATCTGCGCGGCATCGGCGCCAATCAGGATGAAAGAGAACCAGACGCGCCCGTTGAAAAGATTGCGCGCCATTAAAGGTGTTGGCTTCATCTCAGTAAGCGCCATCAATCGTTCGAGAAGCGCCCCCCGGGCCGCGCGCGGTAGCTTTCCCAGAGCCGGATCAAGCATGGCGATCTCGCGTTCGGGCACAACAAAATGTCCCAGGAAAGCCACGCGGCGTGCGTTTGCCGCTGGCTCCTCAAGCGCGCACGAAAAAATTGGCAGATCACGTTCCCTCGGCGCCGCCTCCGTCAGGCAGAGTTCCTCCTCGACCAGGCAGCTAAACAGTTCGGCGGAGTCACAGGATTCCACTGCCTGGCAGAAAGCTCGAAGCCCGTCCTCCAATTGCTGAATGTCGTCATCGCTGATGTTGACGCTGGGCTCGACGCGAAGTGTGTTGTGGGCGGAAAGAGTGGGCAGAAGCCGCAATTGATGACGGTTGAGCAAGTAGGCAGACACGGCGAGGCCAAGAAGTTCATGCCGCTCAGCAAGCCGCAAGCTGAGCATTCTGTCGCCCGCGGCAGGTTCGAAGTTTATTCCTAACATGAGTCCGCGGCCGGTGATGCTGCGGATTGCCTGCGGATGTTCCGCCGCAAGCCGGGTGAGCCTCTCTTTCAGCGCCGCACCCCGGGCCGCGGCTCGGGCCGGCACATCCTCCTCTTGAATCAACGCAAGAACGCGGCACGCAATCGCACAGGAAAATGCATCGCCGCCAAAAGTCGTAGAGTAGTGTTCATCGAACCGCGCAACGTATCGCGGCTGTTCAATGAGCAGAGCGGAGATTTTGGCGATCCCGCCGCCCAGCGCCTTGGCAAACAGATAATAATTTGCATGGATCCCTGTCGATGCGAGAAAGGAACCGGCCCTTCCCAGGCCGCACTGAATCTCGTCGGCAATCAGCGGAAATTCCCGGCCTTCGAGTTGCCGCACCAGAGCATGAGGGCTCTCGGAAATCCCGCCCTCTCCTTGAATGGGTTCATAAATGGCGGCAATGATCGAGGAAAAACGCTCCTCGCTCTCGATGACGACGCCATGCTCCTCGGCCAGCGCCGGAAGAATGAGATCGTGGGCAGCGAGGAACGAATCGACGTCCACCTCCTCGCGCCGAGGCAACTCAACCCGCGTCAGGCGGCTCATCGGCGAAAAAAGCCGGTTCTTCCCGCCCCCCAAAAGTGAGCGCGCGCCAAGACTATAACCGTGGAAGCTCCCCTCGATAACCACTACCTGTGGAGGCGCTTCGGCCAGTAGCCGCTCGGCGGCCGCCAGAATTTGCGTCAATCTCTGCGGTGCGCGGCGACCGAAGCGCCGCTGCTGCGAGCGCTTCCACTTGCTCCATCGCTCCTGTCGCTCAAGAAATGCATGCGCCAGCGCCATTTCCACGGCTTCGGCGCCAGTAGAGCCAAGCCGCACGATGTAAGCCTGCCCGGTGATGTCGCCGACGGCGCCCGCCAGAAGTGTCGCGACCTCGCCTTCATGGCGCCGGAGCGAGCCTTGGTCGGCGATCCATGGCTGATGACCTTGTGCGAATTGCGCGGCGGCAGCGATGAGCGCGGGATGCCGATGGCCAAACAGGTTCATTCCAAAACCGCCGACCAGGTCGAGAACCCGTTTCAACTCCCCCCACTGCTCGTAGTAGAGGTAATCTCCTTCGGCGCGAACGTAGTTCTTGTCGAGGCGAGCTAAATGCATGAGTTCGCCTCGCCGCGGGCTGGTCAGCCGTGTGGTCGCCGGCTGCAGCAAACGCTCCCGCTTGATCCGCACAATACCGTCCGCGCGAACCAGCCGGCCCATGAGCCCTTTGCATGTCTCGCGATACTTGCTCTCGATCTGTTGCCGGGAAACATTGCCTTTTGGAGTCACCGGCGGTGGCTCTGCGACACACGCGAATCGGGCGATCGTCAGATGGCGAAGCTCAAAGTCATCCAGAACAGCGAGCAGCTTCTCATGGCGCGCCTCGATTTTCCCGCGGAGGCGCTGGCACATTCGCCGATTGTTTGCGCCCTCGCCAGGCGGCCCATCAATAAAGATGAGTGCCGCCAGCCCCGGCTCTTCGGCCAGCGGAAACAACTCCACATGGCGCACGCCGGCGTCCAGATCCTTGTAGCGTTCGTGCAACAGTCCAAGCGGTACCTTCACCCCGAATCCGTCTTTGACGAAGTCTGCCTCTTCACGGCCGACATATTTCAAGCCCTGCGGATTGCGCTCGACCAGATCACCGGTATGAAACCAACCTGTTTCATCTAAGGAATCGTCGTCGCGCCCGCCAGGCCCACCGCCCAAATACCGGTCGAATCCAAAAGGGCTGCGCAACCACAATTTGAAAACACCCTCCCCGTTTCCGAGAGCGGGCTCCAGGCCAATTTCCACGCCGGGGAGCGGATTTCCTATCAGTCCTGATCCTCGACCCAGAGGACCTTCCGCAAGAGTGCAAACCGCCTGCATCGTTTCGGTCATGCCAAACGCATTCTCCAGCTGCAGGTCGAGTGCGCTCCGAATTTGGTCAGCAAGAATCGGGTCGAAGGGTGCGCCATTCGAAACCACGTGGCGTAGATGTTGAAAGCAGGAGTCCTTCAGTTGGGGGAAAATGCGGCTCAGTTCAAGGATTGTGTGAAACGTCGCCGGCCCACCCGTCACATGCTGCGGCCTCATCTCCACAAGCAGGGCTCGCACCCGATTCGGATGCTCGAGAAACCATTCAGGCGGTATAAGGCAGAGCGGTTGCCGCGTCCACATGGCATTCCAGAAGGCGCGCAAGCCCATCGAGTGCGCCAGCAGAAGACAAAGGCAACGCCCGCCCAACTTATCGGGCGAGAAAAATCCAGCAACCGACCAGGAAGCACAACAATTCAAGATGGCGCGTTGTCGGTAACTTACTAACTTGGCCTGACCGCTCGTCCCTGACGTGGTCAGAAACAAAGTAACATCGTCGGCGGTGGATGCGTTGCAAAGACCCTGGACCGCCGGAGAGGAAGTGTCGCACGACTCCGTAGGCTCCTCGAGTAGTGCAGACACTCCGAGGTCCTTTTCAAAACAATAGGTGGGAATATTCATCTGCCGCGCCGTAGCTTCGAGCCTGCGCAGCAGCGCTCGGTCTGCTTCATGGCTGTCTTCCTGCTGCAATTCGCTGGCCGCCCACACCACTGCCTTGGCCCTTGCGATCCGCAGCCATTCCCCGAACGACTCGGCGTCGAGATACATGGGAAAGAGGACCCGCATTCCCGATGCGGCAAGCGCGCCATAGAGGACCGAGGCCAGCGTCTCGCTGGTGCGCGGAAGTCGCGCCAGGCACACGCAATCGCCACCAGAGAGGCCGAGCGCTTTAAGACACTCGCTCACTCGCACCGTAATGGAGCGATAAGACCGTAGAGAAATTGTCAGCGGGTGATGGTTGTTTGTCCCCAGGATGATAGGTTGGGTATCGTCTTCGCCCGGGTAGCGTCGAAAAATTAAGTCAGCCAGGGAAGAGGGGCAGTGGACATCTGCAAGCGTCAGCGGGGATGAAATCACTTCCGCGAACTCGATTGCCGGCGAAGAAGGCACGGTGCATTCTAGCACCCGTTCAGCGGCCTCTATTCGCTCTATTGCAGCTTGCCGTCCTCGTGTTGAACCGCGTCAATGTGGGCTTTGGGATTTCTCCTCGCCGCGGACCAGGGGGTGCCCCACATCTCGCTCGTTTTTCGCGAGATGTGGGGAACAACGAACCTTCAGGTTCTTTGCCGATAGTGAGAAATGGCCGGGGGGGTACCCCTTAGCCGGTTGGCCCACGCCGTCAGCCGGAGATACGAAGCAGCCCATCAATGCCGGCACGAACATGCGTTCGCTCGGTCACGAGTACTTCCATCCGCCCCTCGACGTCGGGGACAAATAAATCCACCTGCGAACCCATCCGAATCAACCCGAACACTTCCCCTTGCGCGACCGTCACTCCATCGCGAAAAGTCACGATCTTCCGTATCCAACGGTCGGCGATCTGCGTAACGTATACAGCCAGCTTGTCATTCGTGATCACGTACGACGCGCGCTCATTGTGGATCAAATAGTCACAACCCTGCCAGTAAGGCCGCAGGTCGAAAAAGAGATTGCTTTGACCATGGAACATATTTGAGTTTGTGCCACGAGATTTCACCGGAAAGCGGTGCGCGATTTTCCGAATGAATCCGCGAATCGGCGCACGATTGTAGTGGACATCAATGGGCGACATGAAAATGCCCACCAACCATCCCTGTCGGGGTAGGGCAGGATCGTCGAGCTCCATCAGATCGTCGAGAAGGATCGGCTCGCCGTTCTTGATTGACATCAGCTCTTCGCCCGGCATGACCCGCCGCACGTAAACCACAAAGCCATCGGCGGGAGAGAGAATAACCCGGTCGTCGCTGTTTACGTGACGGGATGGATTTCGCAAAAAAAAAACCGCCATGCGACGAACAATCCCGAAAACGCGGCCGCAAGCATAAGTAGGATTTTCATCATTATAGGTCCGCGATGGCGCGCATGGTTTCGTCCAATCTGGCAAAGAGTTTGGTGCCGAACCGCCGGTCGAATCGTTGCAGCGGGCGCATCACAAGAAACGCGAACGGCCAGTACAAAACTATCTCAGTAAACACAAGAAAGTCCCACGCGAGATTTCTTAAACGCTGCTGAATCGCGATCATAACAATGCCAGATCGATATACGGGAGACGGGTGTCGATCGCGCCGTCGTCCTGCCATCTTGTTTCAAGCGGGAATACCACCACATGAGACACAGTACTCGTGGTCCGAAACCCCCGGGTCGCCGCAATCATTGGATCCTCCTCGGCAGAGCCAAAAATCATGGTGTGGTAACGACGGTCGCGGTACACGCTGTATATATGCTCAAGCAAGGCCTCCAGCACTTCCATGGAGCGGTCGTGCGCAGCCCAGTCAGTGAGGAAGACATCTCTGAATGCCTCCCCAGGCGCGGGCAGCGTGGAGAAACCGCCGACTGGTGCGGTAACAATATTCATCGCCCGAACAATATTCAATCCGAAGCCGTATCGAACCACGCGGTTCTGCTTGAAAGCGCTGGTATCCCACGCGGCGCAAACCCCGGCAAGTTTCCCGTCTCTCTCCACCACGTAGTAATCATCGATGGATAGGCCGGGCCGTTGCTCGAGTTGAGCGACGAATTGGTCCCGATCGACAAAAAGACCGAACAGGCGACGGGAGTGTTCCGCCCGTAGCAAAGCCACGATGTCGTCGATATCTTCGACCCGGGCAGTGCGCACCGGGAAGCGCGCCCGTTTCCTGCGGGCAAAGGTGATCAAAATGTTTTTGGCCACCAATGTACCTACGATTCTGCTTCTTAATGGCCAGGGCTCGGAGGCGAATCGATCCCCCAGTTGGGCCTCGGCGGGTCGATTTCCCTTCATGACGACCGCATAGCCTAACGAAGCGCCCCGGTAGCCTCCTCCGAAGAAGAAGGGAATTGCTTGTTTCAAATACCCGCGCCCCCGCGATTGAGGCCTGATGTAACAGTCGGTAATGTGCATCACCTGGGTCACCGAGCCGTTCACGTAGGCCTTATGATGGCCAACCATGGCGAAACCTTCGAGCTTGCCGTCGTCAAAAAAGCCGCCCCACACCGCTGGGTTGTACTTGAGTTCAGCCATCGCGAAAATATTCGGCAGCCGGTCGAAGCAAATAGAAAGGCCCCCGGTTTCAATGGGAGATTGGTGCAGGATCTCAAGCATGGCGCCGTTGTGCCGGCTGTCCAGGGGAAGAGTCTGCATGTGGACTTGAGGGGCCGCAGACTGGATCATCGCGAGATTATAGCTGAGATGGGGGAAGACAGCTTCGCCGGTCAACCGGTCTGCCTAGGATTTCCCGCCGTCCCCTACTTTCGGGCAATGTCTTTTGATCGAACCTACTAGCCGAAAATGCGTCAGCACGTACAATCCGAGATACGCCTTACCGCTATTCATCAGGGAAACAACAATATCCCGTTCGGGGTCCGCCCAGCAAAATATGCCGACGAATCCCCAATGGCCGAATGCCTCCGGATAATAAGGTAAGTACAGACTGAACGACTTATTCCCTAACATAAAGCCCTCGCTGTAGCGGTTCGGCAAATAGGTCGTTGCGTCGAGCATTGTTTCAGAGGCCGATTGGATCGCCTGCCGCACCGTTTCCGGCTTACATATTCGTCTCCCGTCTAACTCTCCTCCATTCAGGAGCATTTGATAGAACCGGGACATTTCCTCTGCCGTCGCGATCAAGTTCCCAGATGGCACGATAGCCTGCAGGAATTTATCATCGTTTGTGATGTCAACATAGGAGTGCCAGTCTAATCCAGTCGCTTGCTTGGTGAGAGAAGACAGAAATCGGGGAATCGGCACGCCCGTGACGTAATTCTTCGCGACCTCCGGGATCCACTCATCCCTGACGCCAAAATTAAAGTATTTCAAGCCAAGAGGCTCTTGAATCGTCTCGTGTAGTAACTGCCGCACATCTTTTCCGGAGACGCGTCTGATAATCTCCCCAAGTACATATCCCGAGGTCAAGGTGTGATAAGCAATTCGCTTGCCCACCGGATACTTTGGTGGGCTACCGCATATCGATTGCAGGCAATCATCGAAGTTCAACAAAGTATCCCAATCCACTTCTTTCGGCATCGCCGGGAAACCGGCTCGATGTGTCAATAGATCGTGGATCGTAATCCTCTCTTTGCCGTGAACGCCGAACTCCGGAATATAATCGCAGGCATAATCCGCCAGACGAATCTCACCTCGTTCCGCGAGCAGATGAATCAACATCCCGGTGACTGCTTTAGAAGCGGAATAAGTGCAGTAGGGCGTGTCAGGGGACGCTACGATCTTTTCGGCAAGTGGAGAATCGCTCGGCCCATTTCCCCTGGTATGACCGATAGACCGTTGCAATACGACCTTTCCATGACGTCGAAGGCAGAAAGAAATAGCCGGATGAATCCCCGTTCGGTACAGGTCTGTCACTTTGTTCCAGATTGCCTCGACACCATTCTGAGTTAGCCCGACTTCACTCGCAGGTGTCTCTTGTGCGGGATCGTACCTTGTAATCTCAGAAAGGTCCTCGGGCACTGAAACTCGCTTGTTCCATTCCGGCCGCCGGTTCAACATTGGGGCGCTCTGAAGCGTCGAAAAACGCCACGTTCCATGATCGACCCTTGGTACCGTTTGGCGACGTTTCTTACTTGGATCATGGGGTCTCTCCAAGCCTTCGATTGTGGTACGGCAAACTAGGGTTTGGCAGGGGCGGCGTTAGGAACGTTTGAGGTCAGCTTCCGCAGGAAAAATTCTTGAAACAGGCTTGAGACGGCAGTTGCGCCAATCGCGAGGCCGGCGTTTTCGAAGGTCAATTCCACCCCATAGCGATCCTGCGGTGCATAGTAGAGATTCGAAATACCGCCCACGGCCAGGCTTCCCAGGATAGTCGAGTAATTTGCCTGCCACCGTTGATTGTCGCCCTTGCAGATAACGGAATTCGCCAGCGCATACAGAATTCGCGAAAGCTTGCTGCCGGTTCCCTTGTAGAAATAGCGAGGATCCTGTTTCAGAAGCGACGGCAGGATGGCGCTGGAGATGAAGGTGCCTGAGGCCGTGTCCGCATAGGCGGCGCCGAAGCGTTTCCCGTACCCTTGCGCGCCTTGCCCATATCCGGGAAAGTGATTCGTTGCCTGCTCAAATCCCGCTACTGCCCCAACAAATAAAAAGGTGGACGGATCCGAAACCGTCTTCCAGGCCATCCTGAACTTTTGCTTCGAGCTGAGAGGAGCGGCATTGGGAACATAGCTGACGTAGAAATTTGGAAAGACCCCGAGCAGACGCTGTTTCTCCTCCGCCTTCAGCTGCTCCTCGGCCACTTCGGTCTGTGTGAGTCCAACCTGTACCTCTGTGAGAACCTCAGCAACATCCAGCGCGATCAGGACTGTGTCGATTTCTCCCGGATGCAGGACGCCGGAAAACGCTCGTGTCGCGAAACTCGTCGACGTGATGGAGAGCCGGAAGGCTCCGGGAGCGACGCCGGCAAAGGAGAATTGCCCATCCTTGCCCGAGAGCACCTCTTTGTTGAGGGGGCGGTCTTCGCCATAAAGCCGGACCCGGGCTCCGGCAACGACGGCGCCGCTTGGATCAACGATGGTTCCGCTAATGGTTCCGCTGATACTTCCTGACGACGCTTGATCGGCCCGGTGTTCCAGACCGTGCGTTTCCGGGCCAGCCACAGGGGTCTGCTGAGGCGTCCCTCCCAGGCAGCACGACGTCCAACCCAGAGTGACAAACGCAAAAACCCTGAGTCCAGGCTTGAATTGGAGGGCCATCAATAAGTGATCCTATCTCTTTTGAAGCCCCGAATCCGTTAGATTTTCTGCATCCTGGCCAATCTTGGCCATAAGAACCAAAGCCGAAAACGGCCCAGCCGGTTCGGTAAGCCCGGTCTTCTGCGGAACCCCATTTCCGCAGCCTCTATCTACCCGAGAGGGTAAGACCCACGGCGATAGCGGGAGTGCGCGTGCATCGCGATTCGCACTCATCCAGGCGCTGCGTATGGAATAGCAACAATTCCTCCTAATCCTGCGAAGGCAATTGGGCTCGATCGACGACAAGAACTTGTACCGGGCCTTTGCTGGATTCGAGTTTCAGTCCAAGTTGTTCCTGCATCGCGGTGAAGATCGAAGGCCCTGTATCCGTCCCATCGTTCGTCAGAGCCGTGCCCGTGTCTGGCTCCCATTTGAGCGCACAATCGTATCTCCCCAGGATTCCTGTCTTATCGATCACCACGCGTCCCAATTCTCTTTGTAACTCCTGGGTGAGTGTGTCGGCCAACTGCGCCATAGTTACCCCTTGAGCAGTCAACTCTCCATTGTTCGACGATGTACCCGAATGACCGTCCGGTTCTTTCGCCGGATGAAGATGAGGCCCTTTGCTGGCAGCCACCATGGCATAGACCGGCTGCTCTCGTGCTTCCCAATGCGCAGCTAGTTTGAAACGTTCTGCCAGGAGCTGTTGAAACATCGCTTGTAGTTGGATTCTGCGCTGCTCTCGGTCGAGGGTTCGCAACCGGTCCGCGGTGTCGCTATCTGTCTTTGCTTCGATATCGAATCGTTCCGTGCTGAGCCATTTCGGGCCGCCCAGAATCCGGGATTCTGGAATTCCGTACGCCGAATATTGCAGAAGGTTCTTCAAGGTGACGTTCGATGCCAGAAATCGCCCGTTCTGGAAGCTGGAACTGGAACCCGAGTTGCCAGACTTGTTCAGCTTGACGGTGCTCACCTCGAATGCCAAAGGAGCCGCGATCGTGGTAGCCGGCGGGACGTTCAGCAGTGCAGCCACAACAAGAAGTCCTGTTACAAAATCTGCAGAGAAGAAAACCGAATGTCTCATGCGCGGTTGCAAATTATCGCTCGCTTAGGTCCGCTTCCTGGCTGTGGACAACCTGCTCCGGGCGGATGCACACGAAAAGATCGGCGCTCCCGTAGCTGAAATGTAGTTCCCGAACGTCGAAGTTCGGCGATGGACCCGAGCACCCTCGCGCCACTGGGGTCGTTGATGTCACCAGGTTGCCCGTCCCCAGGCTGTCTGGTACTGAGCCCTTCATCTTGACCATTCCCAGATATCGTGGCGTAGGTTCTCCATCCTGCGTGGCCACGGAAAGACTCCATCCATCCGGCGACCTGGAAGGGATTAACCTATACATTCCCCGGGGCACTCTCAGGTCTTCCATCCACAGGGTGGTCCTGGTGTAGAAGCTTGCCGCGACCAGGTCCTTCGTGGCGTCAGAGTTTCCCGCAAAAAACTCTCGCCCATCCCTGGTGGGGGTGCTTGCTCCAGCGGCCCAGGCTTCACCTCGGAAGAATTGACCGGACGATGCGCAGTACCTGGGTGCCGCGCCGGCCTCAGCCGGCCGGCCACACTTCCAAATTGAACCCCAACCATCAGGGCTACCCTCCCTCTTGACTCCCAAGCAGAAGTCAACCGGGTCGAGCATGGTAGATCGAGGGACAGTTGCCTTCATCCAACGGACACAGCGTTCCGTATCGCTGCCGGGGGCAACTGAAATATCCTGCGCCCAAAGATTGGAAGTGAGAGCAAAGGCCAGAGAGAGGGTCAGGACTGTCACAGAGCCAAACTTCATAGCCGTCTCCGACAGGGGATTGATGCGCCCGGTATTCCAACTGCACAGACGGAAACCCCGCTCAAAGCGCTCGTGCCATTGTAGAAGCGCCGCATAAAGGGTGTCACGGACGCTCTGACGTGCATGTTTGACTTATCCAGTGCCCCTAAGGTTCTGGACGGGTGTCCCATGTTCGCCTCAGCGTACATGGGCAGAAAACGATATTTTCGAATGCTTTTACTCCATTCCAGAACGGGTCTCTGCCCAGCCGCATTTTCTGCATCCTGGCGAGTCTTGGGCCATCCAAACGAAAGCCGAAAAAGGCCCAGCCGGTTCGGTAAGCCCGGCCTCCTGCGGAAGCCATTCCGCAGCCTCTGTCTACCCGAGAGGGTAAGACCCACGGCGATAGCGGTAGTGCGCGTGCACTGCCAGACTGTCGCATGGGTCAGCCTCATCAAGTCGCTCGTTCCATGCGACTGCTTCCAACCGAAGGAGATCGCATCCATGACCAAGCTGAATCACATCAACCTTGCCGTATCGAACGTTCCCGAGCTCACCCGCTTTTTTCAGGCCGGTTTCGGCTTCCGTGTCACCGAGCAGCGTGGCTCGGGCAAATTTGCCGTGTTGCTGGGAGACGACGGCTTCGCCCTCATTCTCATGCACGACAAGAAGGTCGCCTCCAACACCTACCCGGCTCTCTTCCATGTAGGCTTTCTGCTCCCATCGAAAGAGGAGGTAATCCAGCATCATGCGCGCGTGGTAGGCGCAGGCTTCGAAGCCCCGGAGCCCGCTCCGCTAGAGCGGGGAGGACCCAGGACCTTCGGCTTTTACTGTCATGCACCTGGTGGCGTCATGGTCGAGGTGAGCGCACCCTGCAGCATAAACGGGAAGGGGGGTGAGCGCAGGGCTCGCCCCCTCCTGCCACGACTGCTATAGAATTTAGTTACTGATGAAATGCCCTTATTGCGGCTTTGCGCAGGATCGAGTGGTCGATTCGCGCGAAAGCAAAGAAGCAGACTCCATTCGCCGCCGTCGCGAATGTGAGAGTTGCAACAAGCGCTTTACCACCTATGAGCGCATTGACGAGATCCCCTACATGGTGGTGAAGAAGGACGGTCGCCGGGAAAAATTCGAGCGTCAGAAGGTCCTCAGCGGCCTGCTGCGGGCCTGCGAAAAACGGCCTGTCTCCGCCGCCAAGCTCGAGGCTATCGTCGACGAGACCGAAGCCTTTCTGGTCGATTCCCCCGAGCGCGAACGCACCACCAACCAGATCGGCGAGCTGATCATGAACCACTTAAGGACTATCGACAAAGTGGCTTACATCCGGTTTGCTAGCGTCTATCGGGATTTCAAGGATGTGCGCGAGTTCAAGGAAGAACTCGAGCAGTTGCTGAACACCAGGGAAGCCGCGAAGACCGGCAAACGATAAAACAGGAGAGGGAATGGGCTCACAGGAAAGAACGCACACCGTCACCCTGATCGCCGGAGACGGCATCGGGCCGGAGGTGACCGGTGCGGTGGTAAGCATCCTCGAAGCGGCAGTCGACGGCACAGGTGCGAAGTTTGCCTGGGAGCCTTTTCTGGTCGGGGCCGGCGCCTTTGAAAAGCACGGCCATTACATTCCCCAGGACCTGTACCACTCGATCGAGCGCAACCGGCTGGCGCTCAAAGGCCCGGTGACCACGCCGGTTGCCGGCGGCTTCGCCTCGATCAACGTGCACCTGCGCAAGAAGTTTGAGCTCTTCGCCAATTTTCGTCCCATCAAGAATCTTCCCGGGATGGATACCCGCTATCCCGGCGTAGACCTCATCATCGTGCGCGAAAACACCGAAGGCGAGTACGTCGGGTTGGAGCACGAGGTGGTTCCGGGCGTGGTGGAGTCGCTCAAGATCGTCACTGAGAAAGCTTCCACCCGCATCGCCAAGTTCGCCTTTGAGTATGCGCGCAAGTTCAAGCGGCGTAAGATCCACGCCATCCACAAAGCAAACATCATGAAGATGTCAGACGGCCTCTTCCTGCGCTGCTGCCGCGAGGTGGCGAAGGGCTTCCCCGAGATCACCTACGGTGAACACATCGTCGACAACACCTGCATGCAGTTGGTCATGAACCCGTATCAGTACGACACGCTGCTGACCGAGAATCTCTATGGCGACATCGTGAGCGATCTGTGCGCCGCGTTTGTGGGTGGCCTGGGATTGGTGCCGGGCGCCAACCTGGGCGCCGACTGCGCCATATTCGAGGCGGTTCACGGTTCGGCCCCTGACATTGCGGGAAAAGACATTGCCAACCCGACGGCGCTGCTCCAGTCATCTATCCTCATGCTGCGCTATGTCGGCGAAACCGAGACCGCGGATCGCGTGCAGGCCGCGTTGGAGAAGGTCTACATCGAGAAGAAGACGCTGACCCGCGATGTGGGTGGAACCAGTGGCACCAAAGCCTTTACCGGGGCCATTCTGGCAGCGTTGTAAAGGGATCGCATGCCATTGACCGGGCGGATGCCGCAGGCGCCGCAATGACCCGGGAACCGCCGGAATAGACTAGAATTAACTGAATCTTTTCAAAACGATACGCTATGCAAACACGACACAAGATTGGCATTCTTGGCGCCACCGGGGTTATCGGCCAGCGCTTCATCCAGTTGCTTGAAGCTCACCCGTGGTTTGAGATCGCCTGGCTTGCCGCCAGCGACAAATCCAGCGGCAAAACCTACGGCGAAGCCGCGAAATGGAAGCTGGAAACACCGCTTCCCAGCCGCATCGCTTCCATGATGGTCTCCCCCGCGACCCCGGAAGGCGCGCCCGGCGTGATCTTCGCCGCGCTCGATACCGATATTGCGCGGGAATTGGAGCCGAAGTTTGCCGCCGCGGGTTGCGCCGTGATCTCTAATTCCAGTGCCTTTCGCATGACGGCCGATGTGCCGCTGGTAATTCCCGAGGTAAACGCCTCCCACCTTGACCTGTTGGAGATGCAGAGCTTCCGCAAGCAATCCGGCGGCTACATCGTAACCAACCCCAACTGCAGCGCCATCGGGCTGGTGCTGGCGCTCAAGCCCCTGGCCGACCGTTTTGGTCTTGAGAGCGTCTTCGTGAGCACCATGCAGGCCGTCAGCGGGGCGGGTTATCCTGGTGTCCCGTCGCTCGACATCCTGGGCAACGTTGTCCCCTACATCAAGGGCGAGGAAGAAAAGCTCGAAGCCGAGACCCTGAAGTTGCTGGGCAAGCTGAGCGGAAGCAAGGTAGAACCGCTGAACGCCCGGGTGAGTGCGCACTGCAACCGGGTGCCGGTCGAAGATGGCCATACCGAGAGCGTCAGCATCAAGCTGAAATCCCGGGCCACGCGGGAGGAGATCCTTGCCGCCTGGAGCGAATTTGCCCCACTGGCCGGCTACACCCTGCCCACTGCGCCCCTCCAGCCGGTTGAGTTCGCACCTGCCGAAGACCGGCCGCAGCCTCGACTGGACCGCATGCGCGGCAAAGGCATGGGAGCTACCGTAGGCCGCCTGCGGCCCTGCTCCTTGTTCGATTGGAAGTTCACCGTGCTCTCCCACAACACCATCCGCGGTGGAGCGGGCGCGGCCGTGCTGAATGGTGAATTCCTTGCCGCCTTGGGCAAGCTGGTTGCCCACGATCACGTGGCTGTCTCCGCATGAGGCCGGTGGTCATGAAGTTTGGCGGTACCTCGGTGGAAGATGCTACCGCCATCAACCGCACCGCCAGAATCGTCCAGGGCCGCCTGGCCCGCGGCCAGCAACCCGTGGTCGTGGTCAGCGCCATGGCCAAGGTCACTGACCAGCTCCTGGCCGCCGCCAAAGCCGCCGGCCGGGGCGACCGCGCCGGGGCACTGGCCATCAGCTCGCGCTTGCGTCACCGCCATTGCGACACATCGGCCCTCCTGCTCCCCGCCCATCGCAGAGCTGACGTGCAGACCTGGATCCAGCAGGAATTCGAGTCCATCGACGAGATCCTGCGCGGGCTTTCCGCCGTCGGTGAGTTAACCCTCCGGACCAACGATCTGGTGGTGAGTTTCGGCGAGCGGCTTTCCAGCCGCCTGGTGGCCGAGGCCTTTCGCGACCAGGGCCTGCCGGCGGTCCATGTGGATGCCCGGACCTGCATTATCACCGATGCCCAGCATGGCAAAGCAGTCCCCAACGATGCCTTAATCGAGGCCCGGTGCACCGAGCATCTGCGTCCCCTGGTGGAAGCGGGCGAGGTGCCCGTCATGGGCGGCTTTATCGGTTCCACGGTCGAGGGCGTCACCACCACCCTGGGTCGCGGCGGATCGGACTACACTGCCGCGCTCGTGGGCGGCGGCATGGAGGCGGAGGCGATCGAGATTTGGACCGACGTGAACGGCATCATGACCGCCGACCCCAGGGTCTGCCCGGATGCGCTCCGGGTCAAAACCATCAGCTTTGAAGAGGCGGCGGAGCTGGCCTACTTCGGCGCCAAAGTGCTGCATCCAGCCACCATATTGCCGGCGGTGCAGAAAAACATCCCAGTGCTGGTGCTGAACTCCCGCAACCCGGACAACGAGGGCACCCGCATTACGGCGCTGGCCACTCACGGTCGCAGCCCTTTCAAGTCCATCGCCGCCAAGCGGAAGCTGACCATCATCGATCTGGTCGCCAGCCGCATGCTGATGTCCCACGGATACCTGCGCGCTGTCTTTGAGGTCTTCGATAAGCACAAGTGCGCGGTGGATATGGTGTCGACTTCGGAGGTAAGCGTCTCCCTTACCGTCGATTCCAACGAGCAGCTGCCTGCGCTGGCCGCCGAGCTGAGCAAGCTGGCCGACGTGACCTACGAGGGACGCAAGGCCCTGATCTGCCTGGTGGGCAGCAATATCCGCGGCCAGAATGGCATCGCCGCCCAGGTCTTCAATGCCGTCCGCCACATTAATGTGCGCATGATTTCTCAGGGCGCCTCGGAAATCAACATGAGCTTCATGATCGACGAGGATGATGTAGATGAAGCAGTGCGCTCCCTGCACGCCGCCTTCTTTGTCGATCCCGATCCTGAGATCTTCGACGTATCGGCCAGAAACGAAGCGCTCGACGGTAGCAAAACAAAAATAGAAAGCGTACATCTGTAAGCATGATTTTCTTAGTGCTCGGACGTGGCAAAACGGGAAGCGTGGTGGCCGATGTCGCCGCCAAGCGGGGACATAGTGTCCGGGTCATCGGCGAAGAAGAAAACCCCAACGCCTCGGCGCTGACCGGTCCGATGCTGGCGCAGTTCGACACGGTCATCGATTTCACTACCCCGCAAGCGGTCATTCCCAACATCCGAGCCTGTCTCGCCAACGGCGCGCGCGTCGTAGTCGGAACCACCGGATGGTACGACAGGCTGGGCGAGATGTGCGCTATCTGCGAAAGAAGAAATGGCGGCTTGTTGTATGGCGCGAGCTTCTCCGTGGGTGTTCAGGCGATGTACCGTCTGGTCCAGCAGCTCGTCCCTCTGGTGCCCGGATTTGAGATCAGCATCAGTGAAACTCACCACGAAAGCAAGAAAGACATGCCCTCCGGAACCGCGTTGACCCTGCGGCAGGCCATGCTGGAAGTAGACCCCGCGCTTAAGGTTGAAATCGTTTCCCATCGCCAGGGTGAAGCTGTGGGCACACACACCATTACCGCCAAGTTGGGCGACGATGTGATTCAGATCCGTCACGAGGCCCTGTCTCGCAGTAGTTTTGCCGTTGGCGCAGTGCGCGCTGCAGAGTGGCTCAGCGGCAAGACCGGCTGCTACGATTTCCGGGAGATTTATCCTCAGCTGCGTTAGCCGTTACGCCGGTAGCATTTCCTAGTAGACTCCATTGGGTATGACCCTCAGCGGTTGTGGTACAGCATTGGTCACTCCTTTTCGCGGCGACGGCAGCCTCGATGAGGAAACGCTCAGCGATCTGGTGGAATGGCAGATCGCGAGCGGTATTAACTTCCTGGTCGCCTGCGGAACCACTGCTGAAACACCCACCCTGAACCACGAGGAATGGCTGCAGGTCATCGGCATCGTGACCGAGACCGCCGCCGGACGTGTTCCGGTTCTGGCTGGCTGCACCCACAACGCGACCCTGGAAGCGGTAGCCCGGGCTGGTGAAGCAGCGTCCGTCCCGGGAGTGAGCGGTTTGCTGACGGCCAACCCGTTCTACAACAAGCCGGGACAGGAAGGACAATATCGCCACTTCCGCGCGATTGCGGAGGCGGTTCCGTGCCCGGTGGTGCTCTACAACATTCCCAGCCGTACCGGAGCCAACCTCGAGCCGGCAACCATTCTGCGCCTGGCCGAGGATGTGCCCAATATTCAGGGCGTAAAGGAATCGAGCGGCAACCTGCAGCAGATCGCTGAGTTGATTCACCTGCTGCCGCAGAGCTTCACGGTTCTCGCCGGCGACGACATCATGGCATTGCCGGTGATCGCCCTGGGCGGAGCCGGGCTGGTCTCCGTGGCGTCGAATGAGATTCCGTCAGAGATGACTCACCTGGTAGCCGCGGCTTTGGACGGCGATTGGGCCACTGCGCGTGCTCTCAATCGCCGCTACTTTCGATTGATGACGGCGAACTTCTGGGAATCGAGTCCGGGGCCGGTTAAGAGCGTGATGGCGATGATGGGCCGCTTGCAGGAAAACTACCGTTTGCCCATGGTCCCCGTGACGACAGCCGCTCGGCAAAAGCTGGCCACGGTCGCTGAGGAACTAGGCCTGTTGGCACAAGTGCCGAAACCCCCAAGGAAGTAACTATGGCCGTGTAGCCCTGGACTTTTAGTCCGGGGAAGCGAGTTTTCAAACCCGCGAGAACGGCATTCGACAGCCTGCCTTGGGATTTCTCCTTCGCACGGTCCAGAGGGTGCCCCATATCTCGCTCGTTTTTCGCGAGATGTGGGAGACGCGGATCTTGATCGGCAACCTCTAGAGGGCCAAGACTGGAAATTGGCAGCCGTGGTCTCCCACATCTCGCGAAAAACGAGCGAGATATGGGGCACGGCGGACCGTGGTAAGGATAGAATTCAGCAACGATAGGTTCTCACGCACATTCTTTAGCCCTGGTGAGAATTCCCCAGGCTGCCCATCAACCCCTATCGTTCAGATTTGCTGTTTCTTTCAACCCCCTCGCCGCTGGCCATTTCTCACGAAGGATTTGCATGACCACAGAATCAACCACGTTAAAAACCAAAATCGAGCAATATTTCGCATCAGGCGCCGAAGCCATCGGGGATCAGGGCGCCATGGACGCTTTCCTGGAGCTGCGCGGAGCCCTGAGCGCCGGCCATATACGGGCCGCCGAACCAGACCCCGGCACCCCGCTGGGTTGGCGGGTGAATGCCTGGGTTAAGCAGGGAATCCTGCTGGGCTTTCGCCTGGGCACGCTGGTGCACATGGGCGGCGACGAGTTCTCTTTTGTGGACAAGAACACCTATCCGGCGCGGCGATTCGACCTGGAAGACGGAGTGCGTGTCGTTCCGGGCGGCTCGACCGTCCGCGCGGGCGCCTTCCTGGCCCGGGGCGTGGTATGCATGCCGCCGATGTATGTCAACGCCGGCGCCTACGTGGACGAAGGCACCATGGTGGATTCCCACGCCCTGGTTGGCAGCTGCGCCCAGATAGGTAAGCGCGTGCACCTGAGCGCTGCGGCCCAGATCGGCGGCGTGCTCGAGCCGGTCAACGCCACCCCGGTCATCATCGAAGACGACGTGCTGATCGGCGGCAATACCGGAGTTTATGAAGGCACGCTGGTGCGGCGCCGCGCGGTCCTGGCTGCGGGAACAATCCTGACCCGGGGGACTCCCGTCTACGACATCGTGCGAGACGAGGTGCTGAGGGCGGATGCCCATCATCCGCTGGTCATTCCGGAGGGCGCCGTGGTCGTCCCGGGGTCAAGAGAGTTGAAGCGTGGAGCACCTGGCCTGAGCCTGTACACACCCGTTATCGTGAAGTACCGCGACGACAAGACGGACCTGAGCTCCACCCTGGAGGATCTGCTGCGTTAGATGTGCAGCGTGGTAGCATTAAAATTTGATGTCTTCAGGCAAGTTACAAGTCATCCCGCTGGGCGGACTGGGCGAATTCGGAATGAACTGCCTGGCACTTCGCTGGGCGGACGACATTATCGTCATCGACGCTGGTCTCATGTTTCCCGAGACCGAGTTGCTGGGGGTCGATATTGTTGTCCCCGATATCACCTACCTCATCGAAAACCGCCAGCACGTCCGCGCCATCATCCTTACCCATGGCCATGAGGATCACATCGGGGGTCTCCCCTGGATTTTGAGTGAGCTCAAAGTGCCGGTCTATGCCACCGAGTTCACCCTGGCCTACGTCGAGGGCAAGCTGGAAGAGCACCGGCTCCTCGATACCGCCGAGCTGATTGAGATCACCCCACGGCAGAAGTTTCACTTGGGCGCGTTCACCATCGAGCCCATCCGGGTAACCCATAGCCTGGTGGACTGTGTCGCTCTCGCGGTCGAAACCCCCGTCGGCGTCGTCGTACACACCGGGGATTTCAAAATCGATCTCTCGCCCCCGGATGGCAAGGCATTCGACCTGCACGGCTTCGCCGAATATGGCAAGCGCGGCGTGCTGGCCCTGCTGCAGGATTCAACCAACGTCGACCGCGCTGGATACACTCCCAGCGAGTGGGCAGTCAAGCCGCGTCTGGACGAGGTCTTCTCCCGCACCAGGCAGAAGCTCTTCTTTAGTTGCTTTTCCTCCTCGATTTACCGTCTTCGGATCGCCCTCGAATTGGCCCAGGCCCATCGCCGCAAGGTGGCGATCGTGGGCCGGTCGATGGTCGAGTCCTCAGAGATTGCGCAGGATCTTGGCTACCTCACGGTGCCCTCGGGATTGCTGATTCATCCCGGGCAGATCAAGGATTATGCCGCTGCTGAAGTGATGGTTTTGATCAGCGGCACGCAAGGTGAGCCTATGTCCGCTCTCTCCCGGGCAGCCGTCGACAACCATAAGCACGCCCGCATAGAGCGCGGCGATACCGTGGTGCTGAGTTCCCGTGTCATCCCGGGCAACGAGAAGAGCATCTACCGCGTCATCGACCACCTCTGCCGCCGCGAAGCCAACGTGATTTACGACGACGGCGAATCCGGATTGATCCACGTGAGCGGCCATGGCAGCCAGGAAGAGATGCGGTTGATGATCAACCTGCTGCGGCCCAAGTTCTTCATCCCCGTGCATGGGGACTATCGCCACCTTCAGAAGCACGTGCAGTTGGCGAAGAACACTGGAGTCGTGCAGCAGGCGCTGCTGCTCGAAGATGGCGACGTTCTGGAACTGGATGCCAACACCGCCACCAAAGCCGGCAAAGTCACCACCGGCCGGGTGTGCATCGATGCCGGTTCTACTACGGATGTGGTGGAAGACCTGGTAATCCGCGACCGCAAGCACCTGAGCGAGGACGGTCTGGTATTGGCCATCATCACCATCAACAAGCGCACCGGCAAGGTAGAGAGCGCGCCTGAAGTGGTGACTCGCGGCTTTGTGACCGGCGAGATCGCCCTCGGCGACCAGGCGCGGGAGATTGTCAACCGCACGCTGGACCAGTCGTCGGCGGAAGAAAAGGCTGACTACGGTGTGATGAAAGAGAAGATCCGTCTCGATCTCAAGCGTTACATCCAGAAAAGCACGTCGCGTCGGCCGATGATCATGCCGATTATCCTGGAAATCTGATTGGTCACGCTGGCCGAACTGCGAGCCGCTCAGCAACGGCTTCGTGATGTGGCCATGCACACGCCATTGGTCGAGCTACCCGGCGAGCCTCCTCCGCTTTGGCTCAAAGCTGAAAGTCTGCAACCCATTGGCAGCTTCAAGCTGCGTGGCGCCTTCAACAAGATCGCCCAATTGTCTGCCCCGGAGCGAGCGCGCGGTGTCATCACCTATTCCAGCGGAAACCATGCGCAGGGAGTCGCCTACGCAGCTCGCGCCGTGGGCGCGAAAGCCGTCATCGTGATGCCCTCGAATGCGCCGCAGGTAAAGGTACGGGCCACCCAGGCGCTGGGAGCGGAGATCGTTGCCGTCGGCCCCAGCAGCGCGGAGCGCAAACAAAAGGCGTTAGAACTAGCCGCGGAATTCGGTTACATCGTGATTCCACCCTTCGACGACCGGGACATTATCGCCGGGCAGGGAAGTTGTGGCCTGGAGATTCTTGCCGACCGGCCGGAGGTCGACCTGGTCCTCGCGCCGGTGGGCGGGGGCGGCCTGCTCAGCGGGGTCGCGGCCGCGGTGAAACTGACCCGGCCTTCGGTGCGAGTAATCGGGGTCGAGCCGGAATTGGTCTCGGATGCGGCGCAGAGCCTGAAGGCAGGCCACATCGTATCGATTACCAGCGAGCAGAGCGAGATGACGGCTGCCGATGGCTTGCGTACGCAAAGCGTAGGCGCCTTGAATTTTGCTCACATGCAGGCCTATGTCGACGACATTGTGACTGTCACCGAAGACGAAATCCGCGAAGCCATGCGCCGCATCCTCTTTGGTGCGCGCCTCATTGCGGAGCCCAGCGGCGCCGTGGCGACAGCGGCGGCGCTCTTCCATCGCGACCAGTTGCCGCCTGCCCGCCAGGCGGTAGCGATCATCAGTGGCGGCAACGTCGAGCCCGCGGTTTTGCGCAGCATACTCGATGCTAGCCCCAACTCCTGACCATCAGAACAGCTTAGCGTGGCCCATTCAAGCCCGGTGTTGGCTTGAGTGGGGTTGTTCTGATCATCAGCAAATGTGGTGTAGCCCCGGACTTTTAGTCCGGGGAAGCGGGTTTTCAAACCCGTGAGAACTTTATCCTGCAACGACCGGCTTTAGCCCTGGTGGGTAAAGCTCATCGAGACTCAAATACGGCAATGCGGTCCATATGGGGTGATGCACTCGCCTTAAGCCATGGCTCGTTCGAAATTCTCTGTGTGCAGGGACCGAGCGAGCAGACCTTGATGGCCCTCCGCATCCCCTCTCTTCGCAGTGAGCTGAGCACATCCGTCAATATCGCGCCTGTGAAGGGCGTATATAAATAAAAAACACTACCGCCGGACAAATCCGCATCCCTCGCGTCCCGTGCGATGAATTGAACGCGGTTAAGGTGGAGACCCTGAGCACATTCGTGCGCGCTGGCGACGTAGCCCGCCTCCACCTCAACCCCAATGCTCTTTGCTCCCGTCATCACCGACACAAGCAGCGGCACATGACCCAGTCCTGAACCGATATCGACAAAGACATCTTCCTCAGTAATTGCGGCGTCCGCGATCAGGTGGAGGATGTGGCGCACAGGCGTTGGCTGGTAGGGCACCATCTCGGGTGACGTCTGCCGGTTTGGTTCGCTGGGTTCAGGCAATTGAAGAACACCGCTCACGAGCTCGTCTCGGTAATCGAAGCCGAAGCCGCTCAAAGTGCTCCTCAGTTCATTGGTGGGCTCATCCAGCCACCGAAGAAGCGCGGCCGCCTGACCGCCGCCAACAATGTCCGAACGAATAGATCGGTAGAGTTGTTGATTCGCGGCTTCCAGCCGGATGCGGAGTGCATGCGCGCGCAGATGCAAGGGTGAGAGCGCGCCTCTAAAGCAATCCGTGGAGCCTCCAAATGCAGCATCGAGGTCGTCCAGTGCTGTCGAACGCTGCCGCAGTCGGTCGCGCACAAAGAGGGAAGAGTCAGCTTCCAGGTCGCACAGCAAGGCGTGCCGGTCGCGGTGGCATTCGGCCTCATCGTCACCTGCGGCAAGAGTCAGTGTGGTTGACACATCAACCACACTAAGAGGTCGAGGTTGTCATGTCAACCTCCATTTGATACGCTGGGACGCAAAGATGGCGGCAAAACTGTTATCTCCACAAGAACTTCGTGTCTGGCATGCTTTCAGGCTCCTGCACGAGGATGTGCTGAATCGTGTTGGGCGCGACATCGTCCAGGCTACGGGGCTCTCCGGTCCTGAATTCGGCGTCTTGTCTCGTCTCGCTGCCTGTGGCAAAGGTGGGATGCGGCAGCAAGACCTGGCGACCATGCTGGCATGGGATAAGAGTCGCCTCTCTCATCAACTGACGCGAATGCAGCAACGATCGCTGATTGAGCGCCGCCGTGTTGACGGAAACTCTGTCCTTGTCGTCCTTACTGAAGTTGGAAGAAAAAAGCTCGATGTTGCCCGCCCGGTACACGCGGCCTCAGTTCGACGGAATCTATTGTCGCGACTCACCCAGGAACAGATTGATACCATCGTCCGGGTGAGCAATCTTATCGGTGAACAGGATTAGTTCTCAGAGCGCCGCTGAGACACCGCGATGCATCATCGTCCGAATGCCCACGCCACCATCAGCGGGAACTCTTCTCGCCAGAATGCGCCACCGTGCGACCCAGCTCGCTCATGCATGACGATATCCGCGCCCGCATCGCGAAGCGCGTCAGCCCACCTCCTTGCGTTCCCGAGGAAGAACGGCTCCTGCGTGCCAGCGACAAGGTATGCGCGCGGAAGCGGACTCGGCACAACGCCAGGTGGCTTGTAACCGCCGCCGGGCGAGGCGCAGAAGACCGCACCGTAGACATGTGGATGCCGAAGCCCAAGCGCGAGGGCCAGCTCTCCACCCGCCGAGACGCCGAGCACTGCGGTACGTTCAGTGGGCAGCGCCACGCCAAATCGCGACTCCGTCCATCGGCGAACCCCCTCGACGAAAAACTTCTCGTGCGCCGCGAACCGTTCCGGCTCAAAGCCCGGTGAGTACTCATGGAGCCGCCGTGTCTCATCGGCCAGCCCATGCACACCGACGATCATTGTGGAGGGAACGTCGGCCTTCTCGAGCAACGGGCCCCACTTTGAGATTCCCTGACCGTCGCCGGCGAAGACGATTGCTTCGGGCGGGGCCGGTGGAAGGTATACCGTGACCTGCCGTCCGCCGTCGTACTCGAACGTCTCGGTGACAAACTCTCCCGGGACTGCGCGGGTGGACTTGGCGGCGGCTCCGGCGGACTCGCTTGGCTTGCGGTCGACATGATTGAGTGCTTGCTTCTCCATCGCCTTGCCTTCATTGATAGAACTATGGTCGCCTGGTTCTGCCGTCCCTCGGAGATAAAGAAAAGCGTAGCGATAGCGACATTTTTTCGAGGAATACGTATCGCGTCCCTTATCTCCCCCGGTGGTAGTCCCCTAGGTGTAGAACCACACAAGGAACCGTGTAGTGACCTCTATATTAAGAAGTGGCAGGGGCAATTAACCTCAGTTTGCATCCTCGCTTCGGCAAAGATCGTTCGCGAAGAAGATTCTAATCCATGCCTTCGAAGAGTTGGCAAACCGCGATTCGCGATGACAAGCGTTGAGGAACCGAAACAGCTGTGCATGGTTGATTGCGACGCTCGACCAGGTCAGATTCGCGAGAATGCGATCGTAAATTCCGTCTCGAATCACCTTTGGAGGAGTTTTGTCATGAAAGCAGGGTTGGCAGTATGGAATCGCGCCCTGGCAAGCCATCTCTCGACGACGCGGGTGGAGCAATTGGCACGAGCAACGAAATTGTTGTGGGTGTTTTTGGTGATAGCTTGCTGTGCACCTTCTTCTGCGCAGACGAGGTTCTACTCCGCGGCCGACGTTAACCTTGGCTCTTACGCGAACGGAGCGTTGATTCGATCGGAGCCCATCGACGGCGCACCCGATGGAGCAGCTGCTTATCGTGTTCTCTACAAATCGCAAGGACTGCAGGGCGAGCCGATTGCCGTCTCGGGAGTAGTGATCGTTCCCGGTGGACCACTGCCGGCCAAGGGCCGTCCAATTGTCGCATGGGCCCACCCAACCACAGGCATCGTTCCGCAATGCGCACCCTCTCTGGCGCGCGTGCTGTTCCAGTCAATTCAGGGCCTGCATGAAATGCTGCAGAGAGGCTACGTGGTTGCGGCGACGGATTATCCCGGTCTTGGCACTGCGGGACCCCATCCCTACCTGGTAGGGATCAGCGAAGGCCGTGCGGTGCTCGACTCCGTGCGAGTGGCGCGGTCGATGCCCGGCGCGGGCGGCGGAGTCGCATTCGCCGTATGGGGCCATTCGCAGGGCGGACAGGCCGCACTGTACACCGGCATTCTCGCGCAGAGCTACGCTCCGGAGCTGCATCTTGTTGGCGTCGCGGCAGCCGCACCTGCTACCGAACTCGGGACGCTGCTCGCGGACGACAGGGACACAACGGGCGGCAAAAACATTACGGCGATGACCTTGTGGTCGTGGTCGCGTGTCTATGGTGCGCCGATCTCGAATATTGTCACTCCGCAGGCAATGCCCGCGGTCGACCGGCTAGCCAATGAATGCATCGAAAGATTCTTCGATGTGATCGACCGCCGTGGTCCTTCCCGTGAGCTCGATCACGGCTACCTGACGGTAAACAATCTCTCCGACGTCGAACCATGGAGTGATCTGCTCGCGAGCAACACACCGGGAGCGCTTCCCCCATCCATTCCTGTCTTTCTCGCGCAGGGCATGAAGGACACTTTGGTGCGACCCGCAGTGACGGAGAACTACATGCGGCGTCTTTGCCAAGCCGAAAGCGCGGTCGAGTGGCATCCCGTGCCGGGATCCGGTCATCTTTTTGTAGCGCGCGATAGTGCCGGCGCAGCGATTGATTGGATGGCAGCACGCTTCGCGGGATCACCCGCGCCAACCAACTGCGCCGCCCACCAAAAAGGTTCCTGATCCGCGGCATTCTGTGTGTAGCCCCGGACCTTTAGTACGGGGGAGCGGGTTTTCAACCCCCGAGAACGATTTATCTTTCAATGAACGGGCTTTAGGGTCTGCGTGATACCCATGGGCATTGCCGCGGCTGTGACGATGGCCAATGCGCATCACTATCGAGGGATTGCCAAGGCGCGGCTGACTGCCAACGCGATGAGACAATCTGGTGACAAAGAAATGACGGATATCGAGCCTCGAGGAAACTAAACTAGCCGGCATCGAAGCTGTTGTTCCCTGAAGGTACGATGAAATCGTTTCGCACGATCTTCGCCAGAGATCTGGATTCCCTATCGCTCAAGAGTGAGATGGAGACTTACGGCTACATCTTCATGCGAGACCTGTTGCCGAAAGGGGACCTGGAGCATCTCCTCACCGATATGATCGGCATTGCATCGGACGAGGGTTGGATGATCGAGGGGTCCGCACCATCGGACCGCATCGCGAATCCCGCCATGGCGTGCTTCGATCCAGATCCGAAATATAAGCAGGCCGCAAATCGCGTGTTCCGCCTGGAGCGGCTCCACGCGTTGACCCATCATCCGGTACTGACCGATGTGATGAAGCGGCTTGTGGGGCCGCGCCTTTTGGTTCATCCCAAGCCCATTGCGCGAATGATTTTCCCCAACTGCGAGGGCGCCCTTTTGCATGCGCATCAGGACAACTCAGGAATCGCAGGAAGCTCCGATAGCTATACAGTGTGGATGCCGCTGCATGATTGTCCGCAGGGACAGGGGACGCTTGAGATCAAGGAGGTGTCGCACCTCTTTGGGCTTCAATGCGCCGACGGATACATCAAGCCGGAAGCGGCCCAGGGAGGCGATTGGGTAGGTGGACGGATCAATGCGGGAGATGTGGCAATCTTTCACAGCTTGACGGTGCATAGCTCCACGTTGAGTACCTCCAACCAGCTCCGTTTTTCGGTGGATTGCCGCTTTCAAAGCTATGACGAAGCCGTCTCACCGCTCGAGATCGTGTTTCCCAACCAGGCTAAAGGCGGACGAACCTGGGAATCCACCTATGCGGACTGGGAGCATGACGATTGGAAGTACTATTGGCGCGATTTGCCTTTGCGTCTAAAGCCCTCCCTGGCCGAGCTCGCGGCCCAGGCCGAGAAGGCTGAGAGCCCTGAAAAGCGGCTTCGCTACACGACGATCGTGGAACTGATAGAGCGAGAGATCCCCTTGCTGGTGCACTGAGCAGGCCTGGACGCGTTGCCGGTGGGCCAGTCATTTGTTTCAGAGCCGGTTCGCCTCAAGTTGCCATGGACGAGTCACACTTGGGGGCCGCGGTCTCGTATGTCGCTTTGAACCCGGTTTGGGCTCGGCCGCCTCCTGTCTGTGCGTCCCGTGCTTGATCGCTAGCCGATAAGTATCAGCTGCTTTTCCTCCCAGCGTGGCGCACTTTTCGCGTACATTACACACCGACTGTCCTGGCGCGTGAAATGTTTTTTGTCCTTCGTCTTATCTGAATGAGACCTAAGAGGAGACGCGAGCCTGGCGCCGGAGGTGGTACACCATCCGGGCCGGCACACAACCGTCCACTCCGAGATCCCACCGCACCAGGGAACGAAAGGCGGAAACCATCATGAAAAACCGGTTGCTCGCTCTAGCCGTAACGCTGGCGCTGGTTGCGCCGTTGGCCAGCGAAGCACAACGCGACAATCCACATCGCATTCCCACCAACCTGCCGGGAGTGACAGCATATGCTCCTCCGCCCGAAGGCTTTGATCCCATAAAGGCCACCGACGAAGAACTGGCCGATTGGGGTTTTCCTCCCCGGCCCGACCAGACCCTGTTTCCCGAGGAGTATGCAAACTGGGTCAAAGTCAGAAAAGCCCTTAAGACGCGTATCATCCCTCATCTGGTGCAGACCAACATCGTCCACGGCCCCCTTCAATTGGCAGAGGATCCGGGATCCGTCGAGAACGGCTCACTCAAGTCCTTGAACTGGAGTGGGTACGTGGACGTGAACGACGCCACGAAATACGGTTCCTCATCCTTCACCGACATCGGAGCTACCATAGCTGTTCCCCTGGCGCGCCAGGCTTTCACCGTCTGCGACGGCACCTGGGATTACGCCTGGTCTACGGTTGCCATTGACGGTTACAAAACGACCGAGATAGCCCAGGCCGGCGTGGAATTTGATGCCTTTTGCTCCGGGGGCAGCACCCGCGCCTACTACTCCCCGTTCTACGAATGGTATCCCAATGGTCAGGTTCGCGTTACCAATCTGCCTATCTTGCCGGGCGAAAATTATTTTATGGGCGTGCATGTCGAGTCAGCGACCACAATCAATGTGGAGATCGGCAACCTGACTCAGGGTATCTTCTTTGGGGTCGATGTCACCGCTCCGGCAGGAACGAAAGCGGTTGGCAACTCCGCGGAATGGATTACAGAACGCCCTGGCGGCAGCACTTCTGAGATAGTTCTCGATAACTTCGCGGCCAACGCCTATTGGGGCGCCACCGCTGTCACAGCGAAGGGATCCAAGTCTCACCCAGGTAGCTCCTCCTCAAAAGAGGTCACCATGCAAGACAGGAAGGGAAAGAATATCGCGGTGCCCACGCACCTGGGCAGTTCGGCTTTTGTGGTTGAGGAAGAAGGATCGGCTTATTAGGCGTTGAGAGAAACACCGGCGGAAAGGCGGAATCATCATGAAGAATCTATTGCTCGCGCTTACGATAATGCTGGTGCTTGCTGCACCCTTGAGCAGCAAGGCACAAAGCCAGAATCCCAATGAAATCCCCACCAACCTGGCGGGTGCCACTACGATTGCGGCTCCCCCGGAAGGCTTCGATCCGTTGACTGCTTCCGACGATCGGCTTGCGGACTACGGTTTTCCTCCTCGTCCGGACAAAACCTCGATGCCAACCGAGTATGCCAACTGGGCGAGAGCGATGGCTGCTTCCAAAACGCGTATCATCCCGCACCTGGAACAAAGCAGCATTTTTCATGGTCCCGCCGTCCTCACCAGTAAAAGCAACTCTGAGAAGGAGGGCCCACTCCAGTCCTACAACTGGAGCGGTTACGTAGACTCGAGCGGCGCTAAGAGCTACGGCTCTTCCTCCTTCTACTATGTCGAGTCCAGCATGATTGTTCCCTTCGCACAGCCGGCCGGTAATACCTGCACCGGCATCTGGGACTATGCGTATTCCTGGGTGGGCATTGACGGAAATGAGGGCTCAAACGATATATTGCAGGGGGGCATCGAGTTTGACGCTCTCTGTTCGCTTGGGGTGGTGGCCACTTACTACTCCGCGTTCTACGAATGGTATCCCGGCGCGGAAGTGCATATCACCAACTTTCCGATCGCCCCGGGTGACGATATTTTTATGAATGTCTGGCATACGTCGTCCACACAAGCCCAGGTTTACATATATAGCTACAACACTGCTATGGCAGTACAGGTGGGCTTCAGTGCTCCTGCGGGAACTAAGTTGACCGGGAACACTGCGGAATGGATTACGGAACGCCCAAACCTGAACGGCCAGAGGACAACGTTGACCAACTATCTTGACCAGCTGTTCTACGGCTCCTATGCAGTAACTGAGAAAGAGCACACGTCGTATCCGGGGAGTTCCTCTTCGAAGCAGGTCATCATGCTGGATAACAATGGAAAACCGATCTCGGCTCCCACGGCTCTGGGCAAATCGGCCTTCCTGTTACAGGGTGGAGGCCCGTCCAACTAGAGCCGTGGCTACTGGGACCTGCTGTTTGGGTTTGTCATCCCGTCGACCACAACTTGCCTGCGACAAGTTGTGGGAGAAATGACCCTATTCTCTGCACCGCCAACAAAAACCTGAGGGTGCCCCATTCAAGCCTTCTTTTGGCTTGAGTGGGGTAGTTGCGGACCCGATCCTCCGCTCCGCGTCATTAGGAGCGCACCCGGATTTCCTGTTCGCGGCCTTGACAAGGCAACGTCTGCGCCTTTCTGCCTGGGCGGGTAATTCGTAACCACAAATCTTCCATTTACCTAAGTTGCCGTCGGCTTCGGCTAAGCTGACCCTTTGCGAGATCAGCGAGCCTTTTCCTGTGGAATGAAGTAGTCATCGACAGCTTTCTTCATCAAGCCGGGTGGCAGTAATCCCTGGGCAAGGATGAAGTCGTGAAAGCGCAGGGCGTTGAACTTCGCGCCGAGAGATTCTTCGGTTTCCTTGCGGAGTTCGAGCAGACGCGTATAGCCGTAGAAATAGCTGGTCGCCTGTCCTGGAGAGCGGAACGTGTAGCGTTCGACCTCCTGGTTGGCGAATGGGACTGAGAATACGACGTCCTGGGTGAGAATCCTCATGGCGTCGGCGGGCTGCAGCGTACCGGCCTGGAGTTCGGGGTCGATGAAGGCGCGGGCGGCACGAAGCAGGCGGAATTGCAGCGAGATGAGCTGTCCTTCCTTCGGCATATAGGGGAGCGTGATGTATTCCGCATACATGCCCCAGCCCTCGGCGTTGGTGGAGTTGAAGGCGTAGAGTGCGCGGGCCAGGGAGACGCCGTGCTCGACCATGGAATCGAACTGTAGCTCGTGGCCGGGACGGGCTTCGTGCGCGATCAGCGTCCAGCTCGCCGCGTCGAAGGTGTAATCGTCCACCTTGGCGGCGGCCGCCTCCCCTGCACCGGCGGGCATGCTCAGCGGCAGCACAAAAACGCCGCGCTGCCCGGTATTGTGCAGAAACGGCGGCGGCACCATGTGCGGCGCGGGAATCTGGGCACTCTCAGCAAGCGTGCCGACGCGGATGATTGCGGGGCGGTCGGGGAGCGTCACCAGATGGTCGTCCACGATGATCTTTTCGATCTCGTGCAGACGCTTTTCGTAGAAGGGCAAGATGGCCTCGCCGACCAGCTGCTGTTTCTTCAACTCGCGAATTACCTCGCGGTAGTCCGTGGACGGCCAATTATGTTCGCGCGCAATCTGCGACGCGAGCACCTGCATCTGGCCCTGGTAGTCGATAAACGCCTTGTGCGCCATGGCGGCGAGCTGTGCCGGAGGAATGTCGATTCCGTAGCCTTCGAGCGAGAGCGCGTAGTCCTCCGGAGCGAGCCGGAAATCCGAACGGGCATGCGGGAGAATAGTCTTGCGCGCCCACTCGTCGTAGGCGGTGAGCTGTTGTTTCAGCAGCTGGAAGCTCGGCTCCCAGCCGGTGAGGTGGTATTTGACGAAGAGGGCCTGCAGTCCGTCGACCATCGCCGCGTTTCGATTCAGCGAACTCTCGATCTCGTCCTTCGTGGGATAGTTGAGTCCGGGCTTGCTGAGTTGAGTGTTATTGCGCAGCAGCAGCTTGGCCGTCATCGCGTTGGCCGGGTCAACGTTTGCGGTAGTCTGCCCTGGAGCGATACCGGCGTAGCGCTTCAGGCGCTCCACGGCGGCGATTCGCCGGGACTGGGAGACCTGGTCGTCGAGCAGCGGCTGCAGGCCGCCGAAGACGTAAGCGGTCGCGTTGATGTAAGGACTGCCGTGCGCCAGGCTGTAGTCTTCCACGCGAAAGCTCAATTGTTCTTGGGCGATGAGAATGCTGAGGTCTTCGGCAACGTTGAGATCCTGCTCAGTAGCGCGAGCCTTGATCAGTTGGGTGACGGCGGCTTCGTTTTCTTTGCGCTCAGCGAGCTGGGCTGTGAAGGAGGGATCGCCGATCTGGGTATCGTATTGGACCAGGCCTTCGGCGGAGGCAGATTCGGGCGAGTAGCGGTTCGCGATGTCGACGAGCGTCTGGGTATAGGCGTTGGATTTCGGGACCCAGGACTGATCAGCGGGCTTGTAAGGGGAGGCAGCCTGCGCCGGGCCGAGGGCAGAGACTCCGGTAGCAGCAAAAAGGAGAAGAGCAACAAGAGCTGAGGGGCGCATAAGGTCTCCAACGAGTATATGCGACCCTGGTGCTTCCACTTCTTTCCGGCTCGCAGCGTTCTTCGCGAACCTGCAGCTCATGCTCTGTACGAAGGGCACGGCTTCAGCCGTGCCGTACATTGTCCCACGCGCGGAACGGCTTTTAGCCGCTGAGGTACAGTCTTTTCCCGGGACGACAACCCGATGACAGACAGGGCGCCTCCATGCGGCCACCTCGGACGCACAGTATCGGTTACGTTCCGTCCGTTAAACCCGTGTCACAGCGACAGGCGTTTTCGTGGTTTTCCCCCAAGGAAAACCATCTCGCCACCTTTCCAGGCCACAGTATTTGCGAAACTGCTCTAAAAGTTCAGAGCGAAAGCATAGAGAGAATTGCCAGAGGCCACCAGGATATACTGGCGTCCATCAAGCATGTAGGTTTCCACTGCATTCGATACCTCGCCGAGATGCGTATGCCACAGCGGTTTTCCATTCGCCGGATCGTAGGCGACCAGGTTGCCGTTGGCATCGCCGCCGAAAAGCAATTTTCCCGCGGTCGTGGTCAAGCCGGTATTGCCTGCGCCCTCCCCGGCAGAAACCTGCAGATGCCGCCACGCGATCTTGCCCGTCTTATAATCGATCGCCGTTATATATTTCCCTGCCGATCCCACTCGCTGCTCTTGAATACCGTTAAGACCCTGCAGGGCCCTCACGTTCGGTTCGGTACGGTAGAAAACCGAATATTCCTCTTCGGTGGCGACGTAGAAGAGCCCCGTTTGCGGATCGTAAGTAGGCGGCTCCCAGTTCACGATGCCGTCGGAGTCGGGCAATACCAGAGAACCACCCGGCGATGCATCCTTTTCCGGATCACGGATGGGCCGGCCCGACTTATCAATCCCGGTCGACCAATTAAGCGAATCCGCAAAAGGCACCGTGAGTAAATGCTCGCCGGTAACCCGATCAAGCACAAAGAAGTAGCCGTTCCGGCTGGCATCGAGCAATAGCTTGCGCGGCTTGCCCTTGAATGTCCCATCGACGATGATCGGAGTTTGACCCGCATCCCAGTCGTGCGTATCGTGCGGCGATGGCTGGAAATACCACGCGAGCTTTCCCGTATCCACGTTCAAAGCGACAATGCAGGAGGTATACAGGTCGTCTCCTTCGCGCGTCGCACCAGAGAAAGCCGGGGTCGGGTTGGCGGTTCCGAAATAGTAAAGGTGCAGTTTGGGATCATAGCTTCCTGGAACCCACGTGCCCGCCCCGCCATGGCGCATGGCGTCCAGGTTCGGCCACGTCTCCGATCCGGGGTCACCCATCTTTTCAGGTTCGCTGTACCACTTCCATTGCAGCTCGCCCGTCTCCGGATCAAAGGATTGCAGGAAGCCCGGCGCATCCAAATCGTCCGCGGTCCCCACCAGCAGGTGATTGCCGATCACAATGGGTGCAATGGTCGAGAAGTATTGCTCATTGAAGTCCGAGATCACCTTGTGCCAACGCTCCTTGCCGGTTTTGGCGTCGAGCGAAACCAGGTAGTCGTCGGGGGTCTCGAAGTAGAGCCAGTCGTGGTACATACCCATGCCGCGGTTCCCGATGTGGGTGCCACCCTTGGTCTTCCAGAAGTAGTGCCATAGCACCATTCCATTGCGGGCGTCGACCGCCCAGGCATTGTCGGGTACAGATACATAAAGGATCCCGTTCACTTGCAAGACCGCGCCTGAGATGTGCCCGGCGCCGCGTACAGGAACCGCTTCCGCTATTTCACCGCCGATAATCGTCGGTGGGTTTCCCGGACCCGATCTTGCAAACGGTCCAGCGTTGCCCGCTCCGGTGGTCAGGTGGCTTACCCAGGCAAGCCCCAGGTTCTTTACATTCGTCTGATTAATTTGCGTCAGCGAACTGAAACGCCGGCCCGAATAGTCGCCGGAGTAAGTCGGCCAGGAATCGGTCGCCGGTTTGGTAAGCAACACAGGATCGAGCCCTTGTGACTGTGCTGCCACCACCGCAGCCGACGAAACCAGGGCAATCACGAGGAGCAGATTTCTTGCCTTCTTCATTTCAGGGTCACCAGATAGGCGGTCAGGTTATGGATGTCATCGTCTTTGGAGGTCCGCAGCATATCCAGGTGCGGCTGCAATGGATCTTTAATCACGACCTTCGGAGTATCACCGCGCCGCGGATAACTGTGATAATTGCCCTCGGCATCGGTGAGAGAAACGATGAAGTCATCGATCTGATCCAGCCTGCCCTCTACGGTTTGTCCGTTACGCAGGGTTACGGTAACCGTCTTCCGGGTCTTCGTTAACGCGGATGCCGGGCCTCTTTCGACGCCTTCGCCGGACACGATTGCACCTTGCAGCGCCCTCACGTCCGTGTACTTTGCGCCGATCCCAGCGAGGTCTCCCGTCACTGAGTGGCAGGTGGTGCATTTTCCCGGTCCGTTGAAGTAGGCTTCGCCGGCCTTCGCATCGCCCACCAATGGATCGACCGTGCCGGTATTCGCGGCTCGGCCGCCGACCGGAATGCTATGAATAAATGTTGCGATGGTCGATATTTCTTCTGTCGTCAGATCAAACTTTGGCATGCCCTTATCGGGCCGGCCGTTCTGAACAACAGTAGTTATCAGTTCACCATGGTCATCGTCCATCACCAGTTGACTGCGGATCAAATTGGGGCCGCCTTCGCCACCGCGCGCATCGGATCCATGGCAGAAACTGCAATTGGCGCTAAAAATCTGGCGGCCGCGCTGAACGGCGGCCGGGTCGGCAGGCGGCCTGTCCGGATAAGACTGCCCGAAAGGGTTCGGTGGTTTTGCCGGGGTTTGGGGAGCCCCCTGGTTGGCGCCAGCTTCCTGGGGCGGGAGGGGGACGGAAGCCTGTTCTGCGGCGAGGGCAGCCGCGCACAGCCCCAGTAACACAAAAAGGACAATTTTCACCCGAGACAGAATGACCTCCAAGCTGAGACTGCGATAAAGGTTAAAGCTTTCCTATTTATCTTATCGCTGAGCGGCTTCTGCTGTGGTCCCCTATAACGGTGACAGCTTGCCCAGACTTTAGTCGGGCCTTGGAGTATCTATATTTTCAGCACCATATTTGTAGCAGGCTCCAGCTTGATCTGTGCCAATCCGTGGTGTGGTCCGTGGTGGTCCGCGATGTAGCCCCGGACTTTTAAGTCCGGGGAGCGGGTTTTCAAACCCGCAAGAACGCTTTATGTCGCAATCAACGGGCTAAAGCGTCTGCGTCAGAACTGGACTTTGCAAATCCAGCCCCGCACCCGGATTTCCTGTCACGCAGCGCTGGACGAGGCCGCGCGTGCGCCTTTCTGTGAGGAAAGGCGCATGAGGTTTACCAAAGACACCAAGTTCCACAGGAAATCCGGGGAAGGGGCGACCTGAAAGTAGCCCAGGACGCAGTCCTGGGTCGTTCTTAGGGAGAAATCTAGTCCCGAAGGGACGGCTGAATCCGTTTCAGCCGTCCCTCCCCCGGATTTCCTGTGGAAGTTGGTGGCTGGGATCTACATCTCGACGTGGTGAGTCGCGGCGCTCGCCATGATCGGGCAACACGGATTCGCTGCTGGCATGTGCTGTTGAGCGCGAATGGGCGGAGTCTTCTTCCACCACCGCAACCCCCAGGCGGCTGATTTTCTCTGCCACCGCCACGTTGATAAAGTGATTGAGCGAAACGCCATCTTGGGTCGCTAGAAGTTGGGCACAGCGTTTTAGCGAGGCTGCGAGGCGTAGGGGGAAGCTGATCCGTCGTTTCTTGCTTTCGCTCACGGGGTAAACCTGCTAGCCGCTGTGCCCAACAACCAGCTTTATAGCGATCCGTGAGATGAGGGAAGCAGGACGGCCCTGATTTGCGGATAAGAGAACCCTGTCAAGGTCAGTAGTGACTTCCCTGATGTGAAGTCTCTGGTCGATTGTTCACAAGGACAGCGCTACGGGGGTGATCCTGCAGGGGGTCTCATAGGTGTACCAGTTACCGTGACAGTTACTTAAGCTCTGATATCACGCAATCTTCGCGGTTGCTATTTCTGTTGAGAACGGTACAAATAGGCACAGACGTCCGCTGAGTCAGTCGAGAGGGGAGACCAATGAACGCCAGCCCCAGTTCCGCCAGGATAGCTGCTCTTCCTAATCACGACAAAACAGAGATCCTGAAGGCGCTTGCCGCGGGACTGGGTTACATCCTCCACCCTAAATCCCGCACGATTCACGTCTTCGGTCGCGAATACATTGTGGCTCAGGTATCCATAGCTCAACCATTTAGCTCAACGCAATTATTGCTGTTTCCTGATACCGCCGGCGAGCCGCAAACAGATTGAAAGAGCACAACGCGATCCTGGGTGGATGACACGACCGCCCGTGCAACCACGGCAGAAAAGGAAAGAGATGCAAGTCATGAATGAAGACCCCTGCTATACGTACTGGGCGGTCAAATGCAAGACGCCTTATTGTGCTTGGCTGCTCCTTGCTTTCATACACAACCGCACGCCATATCATCATCCCGTTATCCGGCAATCCAGAGACTTTGAATTGACCTGCGAAGTGTGCCACGGGACATACACTTACTCAATTCGCGACGTGCAAGCCAAAGACGTCGCTGAGAACCCTCTCGACTTCTCGCTCAGTCGTGCTTTCTTCGACGCAATTCAACCCTGAACCGATCGCGGGTTAAAGTCTGGGGCGATCAATCATTGCACGGGTCATTATCCCGGAACGGGGTGGCCGTCCCCGCTCTTCTCTATCTGCTCATCCCTACGTGGGTCTGCTTGAGTGATGTCGCCGAGTAGAAATGGTGCTGTATGTTCCCGTTTCGATCGAACCACTGACAGTGGGCACTGTGCACGCCCATAGAAGAATCCAAACTTGCAATTGTCATGGCGGGACCGCCTGATTTTAATTCAACGGTATCGCCGATTTGAAAGCTCATAAAATCTACCTCCATGGAGTGGCGCTGCTGCATGGAGTCTATTTCAGGCATTGTTTCCCACAAACACATCTTCGTGTTACAGCCTGGTCCACAGTTAGATGTATAACTGCTCGTCTTGTAGCAGAGAGTTCCTGATCATACTCGCCCCTGGGACGTCACCGGTGATACCACTCGGCGAGAAGGCAAGAACCCCGGGATAGATGTCACTTCACGCTACCCCTTATCTCCCCTGTCTCCATCTCTTTATCTCCCTTGTCACGAAGTTATCCTGATCCGTGCCAGTCCCGGACTTTTAGTCCGGGGGAGCGGGGTTCAACCCGCGAAAACACTTTATCTTTCAACGATCGGGCTTTAGCCCTGGTGAGTAATTCGTAACCGTAGTCTTGCTGGTTTGCGTTTGGCTTGTCGATATCTTCGATGAATCGCGCGACTTGCTTAGGCGGCTTGTTCGCCACGGGACCCTGGCGCAAGCCTGCTGCGCGCTGGGTCGCGCTCAAGAGGTGCTGATGGGTTTTCGTCCCCCCATCTCGTCAAAGGCTCCGCCGCACTTCGGGCACTGGATGATGTGTGATGCCAGACGCATCAGCTCGTTCGGCTGAATCTTGTAACTGCAAAGCGGGCAGGGAAGAGAGAAGTCGAAGTTGGGCTTTCCTTTGAACCGCGCTGCCATCATCCCACCCGCCCATCTGCCGTGCGCACCGGCTTTCGGATCATCAGGTGCGAGAGCCGGCCAAGCATCACCTCCGACGGCAGGTAGCGTCTGTGTTCATGGCACAGTGGGCACCGGGCAGCGATGGGCTGCGACGGCATCGTCTCCACCGGCGCCGGGATATTCTCGCCGCAACCCTTGCACTGAACCACGACCCGCTTCGTGCTATCCGGCCCCAGGAACATAAAGCAATTATAGGCGAACAAAAGGCGAAAATAATCCACAAGTTTTTCGCAAGCGCACGAAAGCGGAAGCCGAAGACAACTCGTTTCTTCAGGCGTTCGGTGACAAAAACGACTTTGTTCCTTTTTCAGACGTGCAGATTCTTGGCAGATTCGTGTCTCTGATCGGAGCTCACGGACATGCTTTCAGAGTGCAGAATTCTCGGACAACCATTTCGTCTCAGCTTCGGGAAGGGCCGGTGGTTCTGATTGGATTGCTGAACAACGAATGGACGCTGAACCGAACGTCCTCACTCAGGTTTCATCTGGAAGGGCCCGAGGGCGCAGATCGGGTTTACTGGATCGCGGACACACAGCACCCCGAGTCACGCGCATGGCAAGTCAGAGCACAGGCTCCGAGGAGTCGCGTTGTCAAAGACTATGCAATCGCCGCCCGCTTCACCGACGAGAGCACCGGCCAGGTAGTTTTGGTCGCGGCAGGAATTGCAGGCAGCGGAACCAGGGCTGCCGGCGAATTCCTGACCGATGAAGCAAGCCTGAAACAGGTAGCAGATGGCGCTGGTGTCGACTGGGGGCAAAGGAATTTTGAAGTCGTCCTTAGCTCCCAGGTAGTCAACGGGATGCAAGGCAAACCCAACGTGGAAGCCAAAGAATTCTGGTGAGTCATCCATCGCGCGCGGCATGCAGCGGAAGCCACGCCTCGTTCGTCAGAGGTCTTCTCCTGGCGCAGGAGATTCGCATGCTGCCTGAACTCAGCGAGCGAGAAGGCGAGCCTCTCTGTCATTCCGTGAACTCCATAATCCCCACCAACTGTTGAAACAGCCGCTCCAACCTATCCGCGAGCGAATCGTCTTCCGTAAGAATCCCTGTGTGCACCGCCGACGTCTGGATGATTGTGCTGCGCGGCGCGATCAGCCACTGGAAGCGCTCTCTCTGCGAGAGCTTGGCGACCGGGCCGGCTGTCTCGTCGCCGGCGCAGATGCGTACCACCGCGTCCGCGTGCTGCTTCACCGTTTCCAGGTCGAGGCTCGGCCACAATATTCGCAGCCGTGCCTCGTCCACCTGGACCTTGGCTTCGAGCAGACGCTTCTCCAGGCAAAACACGATGACGCCGATATTCAGAAACTCCTGCCGCTCCACGCGTGGGACCACGCGCAGCACGGCGTAGTCAAACGAAGCTTTGGTGCGCACGGATCGCCTCCTCTTCGAAGTTTACGGCTGCCGCCAGACGGTGTGTCAGGTACGCAAGGTACTGTGCGCGCCGTTCCTCCGCAGTCGTGGAGCCGGAAGCGATCCACGCATCGGGCACCTGCTTGAGAATTGCCCACAGCACTGCAGCCGTGAGGCGTTGATGGGCCAACGCCGACGCGTCCGCGATCGCGCTCGCCCACGGCAGCAGCACATGCTCCCGAATCGCCGCGAAGGGCGACTCCACCTTCTCCTCCGCCGTCTCCCAGTCGTGATGGAAGTACAGCGCCGCACCGTGGTCGATGAAGTACAGCGAATGATGCCACATCAGCAGGTTCGGGTTACGCGGGTTGCGGTCTACATTCTGCACGAAGGCGTCAAACCACACCGCCAACGACGCAATCTCAGGGTTCGCCCGGTCGCCTGCCGCGGGATCGAACGTCGTCGAGCCGGGCAGATAGTCAAGCGCAAGATTCAGCCCCGTGCTGGCCTTGAGCAGATGACGAATCTCTGCGTCCGGTTCGTTGCGTCCCAGCGCCCCGTCCACTTCGGCAAAAACCAGCTCCGGCACCTTCAACCCCAGCGCGCGGCCGATCTCACCGGCGACCAGTTCCGCCACCAGCGCCAGCGGGCCTTGCCCTGCTCCGCGGAACTTCACCACGTAGAGTCCGAGGTCGTCCGCCTCCACGATCGCGGGCAGCGAACCGCCCTCGCGCAGTGGTAGAACGTAGCGGATTGTCTGCACTGTACGCATCTCTCTAGTGTATCGATAACCGGGGCGGCGCCGGCTCTGGCCGGTGTGCATCTATGTGTAAAGTACACGTAGGCACTCCGGAGGATTCATGGCGAACACACAGACACTGATAGCGCAGGCCTACTCTGCCTTCAATCGTCGGGATATCGACAGCGTCCTGGCGCTCATGAGTGAGAACGTTAGCTGGCCCAGGGCATCGGAAGTCGGGCGCGCCGTCGGGAAAGAAGAAATTCGCTCCTACTGGACCCGTCAGTGGAAGGAGTTCGATCCTCACGTGGAACCACTGGAAGTCATCGACCACGAAGGCGGCAAGACCGAAGTCAAAGTCCATCAGCTCGTGAAAAGCCTTGCTGGCGATCTCCTTTCAGACAGCGAGGTGTGGCACGTCTATTTCATCGCGAACGGTCTCATCGAACGCATGGACATCAGGGAGAGCAAAACCAGCTCGGACCCAACCCCATCGACAGCATTCTCCAGCCGCTAGTGGTCTCTAACAACTCATCTGATATTTCCGCGGATGGTAAAAAATATTCGTCATCTTCCTTTGGTAAACTCTCCTCGCGTGTTCCCATTTCATGCAAACCAGGGTGCTCTGGCTCGTCCAGCTCCGCACACGGCTTTCTTCTGAATGGCTGCACTTAGGGCACTGCGGTCGCGATCGGCCTGGGTGGTGTCGCTCGCGATGAGCCTTGCACTAGCCGCGAGCGCCGGAATCGCGTCGAGCGCCCAGACAGCTGCATCCAGTGCGCCGGCTGCCGATCGAACGCAATCAGTCGTCCACGGGACAGTGAAAATTGGCACGCTGCCCCTCCAGAGTGTCCGCGTGACCGCGAGCGACGCCCGCACCGGGAAACAGGTCACCACCGCAACCGACGCCAACGGCGCTTATTCTCTTACCCTCCCGCGCGGTGAGCGTTTCCTCATTCGCGCAGAACGATTCGGCTATGAACCTTCCACCACAGAAGTTTTGCTGAACGCCGGTACGAAACAAACAGATTTCTCTCTCAAAAGTGGAGCAGACAGTCTCACCTCGCTATGGGAGGCCGCGCTTTTACCGCCGGTCATCGCCAGCAGCGTTAGCCTGCAACCCGCGTTCTCCACCATCGGAGCCAGTTCCGGCGCACAGGTCCCCTCCTTTCCTGGCGACCCCAACTTCTCCAGCGATTCCTTCACCGTCGATGGCCAGGCTTCGATCGTGAATCCCTTCTTTCAAATGGATGACCTGATGCGCCAGTCCTTCGAAGACGGGCACCAGCTTCAGGCAACCTCGGTTGGATCGGACGAAGACATCGGGGCCGCCGGACCGGTAACTTCCAGCAGTCCTTATCAGATTCATGGTCTGGCTTTCTGGAACGGCGGCAATTCCGTTCTCAATGCCAACCCCTTCCTGTTGGCAGGGCAGCCCAGCCCCAATCCCAGCTACGACAGTAACAGTTACGGACTTGTGATCACCGGCCATCCATTTCTTCCCGGGGTAACCCGGCCCAGCAATAAAGATTCCGTCGCTTTCTCCTACGCCCGCCAGATCGCGACAACTCTGGTCAATGATTACGCCACCGTGCCGACCGCACTGGAGCGCGCAGGCAACTTCTCGCAACTTCAGGGGCCCACCGGTGAACTGGTCCCCATCTATCCACCAGGGCAATCGGTGCCTTACCCCAATAACACTATCGACCGGCCGCTGGATCCCGTAGCCTTGGCGTTGCTCGAATACCTGCCTACTCCTAACCTGGCGAGTACCGGCCTGAATTACCGCCTCATTACCCCACAGGGGACGCACACCAATACCGTAGGCGCAGGTTATACCCATAGCTTCGCTGGGCCGCCGGCCGCGTCTTCGGGCAGCAGTCAGAGCGTCAGTGTGAACTTCAACCTGAACCGTGTTGCCAACGACGTCATCAATGTCTTCCCGGATTTCGGCGGCAAGCGGGTAATTCAGGGATATGCGCTCACCGCGGCGTACTCTGTTGACAAAACACATCTCTTCGGCAATTTCAGCGTTACCTCCAACCGGAACAACGCCGAATTGCGCAATCACTACACCAATGTCGAAGATGTCGCCACCGAGGCCGGCGTCCTTCTGGAAGACGGTTCCGACCGCCGCCTCAACACCAATCCACTCAACTATGGCCTGCCCAACCTGGTCCTCAATAACTTCACGAGTCTCAGCCAGACGCAGCCAAACTATCAACTCACCCAGGCGATCGGCATCTCGGCATCCGCCTCTTGGGAGCACGGCACGCACATCGTTCGTTTTGGCGGGGATGTCCGGCGCATCGAATTCAATCTGTTTGGCGGCACAAATGCGACCGGCACCTTCATATTTACCGGGGCATACACCCAACAGCCCGGGGTAGCCGCGACAAATCCCGTCGCGGTCACCGGCTCGGCGTTTGCCGATTTCCTGCTGGGCAAACCGCACGAGACCAGCATCGAATCTGCGCACCAGAAAGCCTACATGCGTCAGAATGATTGGGACTGCTTCATCCGGGACGACTGGAGGGCCCTGCCCAACCTCACCCTGCTCGCGGGGCTGCGCTACGACTACTTTTCACCCTATGCGGAGAAAGACGATCGCCTTTCGACGCTTGACTACAATTCCGGATTTACCCGGGTCGCTCCCGTTCGGCCAAACGAGGTCGGCCGCGTCTCCGGCGTGAAATATCCCCGCACCCTGGTCTCGCCGGACCGCAACAACTTCTCCCCGCATCTGGGCTTCGCCTGGCAGGCTTCCCGCAGCACCGTGGTGCGCTCCGCCTACGGCATCAATTACACCTTCGGCCTCTATGGAAGCTTCACCCAGGACCTGGCTTACCAGCCGCCCTTCGCCCACGTCGAGGTGAATCTCAATCTCCCGCCCTCCCTGACTCTGTTTCCGCTAAGCGGTGGCTTCGGCAACTCGGCCGATCATGGCAACTATTCCATCAGCAGGGATTACCGGCTCCCGTATACGCAGGTTTGGTATCTCGAAGTGCAGCAGGCGTTGCCGCACGACATTGTGCTGAACCTGGGCTACAGCGGGGCTAAGGGTACACGGCTCGACGTGATCAGTGCCCCTGGGTTTTACAACAACGTGCCCTTTGCCAGCGCGTTTTTCAACTTCGAGGATTCGACCGCTTTCTCGAACTTCAATGCGCTCATCGTGCGCGCTAACAAACGGCTGTTGCATGGTCTCGCTCTGCAGGCGACGTATGTCTATTCCCATTCCATCGACGACGCCTCTTCCATCAATGCCGGCGCCCCGGTGGTCGCGCAGAACTGGCAAGACCTGCGCGCCGAGGAAGGGAACTCCAGCTTCGACATACGCCGGCAGGTCACCGGCAGTTTTTTCTATCAGCTGCCCCTTGGCCGCAATAAGGCTTATTTGAGCAATGGGGGCTGGGCGTCCGGCCTTTTAAGCGACTGGACGGTTGCGGGCTATTTTTTAGCCGCCACCGGCGTGCCTCTGACGCCTCTGATCGCCGCATCCCCGGCTGAGGTGGAGCGAGGCACCCACGGCTCAGTGCGGCCCAACCGGGTTCCCGGCGTTTCCATCCGCGCAGGCGGCGGCCACCTGCGTCACTGGTTCAATACCGCTGCCTTCTCCACGGAGTTTGCGCCCGGCCAGCTATATGGCACGGCCGCGCGCAATTCCATTCCCGGCCCCGGCGTAGATAATCTGAACCTGTCGCTGTCACGAATCCTTGCTCTGCGCGATGGAAAGACTCTGGAACTTCGCATCACCGCGAACAATGCCCTCAATGTCGTTCAATATGCCGGCGTGAACACCCAGTTTGACTCCACCTCGAACGCCCAGGTAGACGCGTTCCAACCCATGCGCCAGATCACCTTCCTGGCCCGTTTCCAGTTCTAGTCGATCCATTTAGACCCCGGTTGGAGGCGCCAAACATGCCGGCAGGGGGGGTTAGTTCGCCGGGCCAGGAAAAGCTTGCGTGACGAAAAGCTTGCGTGGCCCATTCAAGCCGGTGTTGGCTTGAGTGGGGTTGTGACGGCCCAAGCGCTCTAATCCCGTCGGACCTACAAATTTCGCTTGGAACAGAGAGGCCTCTTTGGATGCTGTGTTTTGGCTTTGTGTTACCTACATGCCCGGTACCTTCTGTTACATACTTGCCCGGTCCGTACCTGTATCAGGGCACGACTTTAGTCGGGCCGTAAAAGGCGTGAAAGAGAATTGGGCTTTAGCCCCTGTGGGGTTGTGGCGTCCCAAACCGCTCGCGCAAGAGCGTATCCTTAACTAGTAAGACGTTCCGCACCCATGCGCACCAGACTCCTCGTTTCTTCTGCCCTCCTGGTTTTCGCGGTCCACGCGACCGCGGCGCCCAAACCCCAAGCGCCCAGCAACGGTGTCAAGGCCACCGTCTTTCGCAATACCAACCTCTACGTGGCTCCGGACACCTCCTCCGCACGCCTGGCTGAGATCTCGCCCGGGCGGGAGATGGTGATCGGGGAGAAAAACGGTCCATGGCTGCGGGTCTACGCCAACACCGATGAGGAAATCTCCAAATCCCAGGATGCGCCGGTATTCGGCCATGAGGCGGCCGCTGTCCCCGTCTCCGGCTGGATGCAGGCCGCGGGTGTGATCAGCGCGGAGACGCCAAAAGGAGACGTAATTCTCTTCGGCATGGCGGCAAGCCAGGAGATCGACGCCAGCCTGCCCCACGCTCCCCAGTCGGTGGCACAAGCCGCGCGGCTGCTCTACCAGCGCATGGCAGACTTTTTCCCCCAGTCGCCGCTGGCCCCTGAAGCTGCATGGCGCTCCGCCGACATTCGCTGGCAACTGCAGAAGGCCGATGTATTCTCCCTGCCCTCCGCCCATGAAAAAGACGCCTACCTGCGCGAGCCCATCGACGATGAGGAGATGCGCAAGCTCAAGAAAAACTACCCCCACTCCAAATGGGCCGATCTGGCCGACTGGGTCATGCTGGATAACAAAATCTGTGGCGATTGGCAGGGCTCCACCAAGTGCCCCCAGAAAGAAGCCGAGCTTTACGAGAAGTACGCGCAGGAGCATCCTGAGTCGCCCCGGGCCGCGGAGGCGCTCTACAACGCCGTCTACCGCCAGGGCGCGTTGAATGATATGTACGCTGCCGACGGAGACGACAAGAAAGCAGCCGAGGCCAAGGCCAGAGCCGTAACCATTGCGGGTACCATTGCTGCCAAATATCCCCAGTCGGACTATTCTGCGCGCGCCGCCGGTCTGGTATACCAGTTGCAGGAATCAATTCCTATCTACGGTAACGATCGTCAGTAAATAGTGGCCGCCCGGAGGGCCTTTGAACGATTACATTCTGTCGGTCTTGCTGGGGATCGTCGAAGGGCTGACTGAGTTTCTTCCTGTCAGTTCCACGGCGCACCTCAGGCTGGTTGAGGCGCTGCTCCACGTCGACCTGACCAGCTCCTATTGGAAGATGTACACCGTGGTCATTCAGCTGGGCGCCATTCTCGCCCTGGTGCTGCTGTTTACGGGCAGGATTCTGGAGTTCGTCCGCACCTTTCCCGAGGGCGAAAACGGCGACCGCACCATCTTCACCCACCCGCTCTCGCTCACCATGGTCGCCTTTGTCTGCACCGCCGCTCCGTCGCTGTTGCTGATTAAAGTGATCGGAAAACATCTGGAAAGTCTGCGCCTGATGGCGCTCGCCATGCTCATTGGCGGCATCATAATGTGGGTGGTGGATGCATGGAGCGTCCGGCGCGATCTCAAGACCAGGGATGTGGAGCAGATGACCATGTTCCAGGCGATCTGGATTGGACTATGGGAGGTGACCTCGGCGGTATTTCCCGGCGTCTCGCGGTCCATGTCAACCATTGCCGCAGGTCAGGCAGTGGGCATGACCCGCACCGCGGCCCTGGAGTTCAGTTTTCTCCTCTCCATTCCGGTCATGATCGCCGCCACCGGTTATGAGTTTTTCCGCACCGTCCACCCCAAGCACGTGCCCGGAGGAGAGGCGATGGTCCCCCTGGTGATGACCACCCATGGCTGGGTCGTGCTGGCGATCGGGTTTGTCGTGTCGTTCGCGGTGGCGCTGGGTGTAGTGGAATGGTTTCTGTTATGGGTGCGGCGTCACGGCTTCGTGATCTTTGCCCTCTATCGCATTATCCTGGGCTCACTGCTGCTCGCGTTCGGTGCCAAACTAGCAGGTGCCTGATCTTTTATAGGAGGTGAAGCTATGACGTTTCGTAAGACATCCGGTCTGTGTCTGGTCAGCGCGCTATTTTCGACCGCTGCTCTGGCCGCTAGCCTTATCCAAACGGCCACGCTGAAAGACCTGCAAACCGTGGGCAGTACCGACAAGAAGCAGAAGCACCAGCAATACGATTTGGTGGTGGATACGCCATCGAACGAGTACGTCTGCCGTTCCAAGCTGGGCAGCACGGTCAAGCCGACGCAATTCGTCGTGGGTTCCACAATCCAGTTCAAAGTGAGCGGGCAAAACGGCGAGGCGAAGAACTCCGCCGGCAACACGGTGAAGTGCGGAATTGTGCGTGTTGGTACTCCTGCTACGCCTGGATCCCAATAAGCAAAGTTACGAGCGGGACGTGCGACTCAATAGACCTTCGATGGAGTTCATTTCGAACACAATACCCCGTGTGGGGTCGGAAAAAATCTCCCTGCGATCGAGCTGGCTGTCGTCGTATCGCGAGAAGCTGCCGTCTTCGGGGTCGACGATCCAGATATGGGGAATGCCCATCGTTCGGTAATCCTCAAGCTTTCGCTTGAGCCGGGAAAAAGTGTCCTCCGGCGAGAGGACTTCAAACACAGCAATCGGTGGGTGCGTGATGATCCGTTCAACCGGCAGGCTGCGATCCAGCACCGTCACATCGGGCCTCAACCGGAACCTGGATGCGGACCGCGTTTTTGCGAGTCTGGCTCATGAGGCTGTTGTAGTCTCCGGCGGCGAAGAGTTGGGTCGCCACGATGGTAGGCTGAATCTCGTAAATCATTTTTAATATCCCGCTGCCGGTAACCTTCAGGTTCCGGGTATAAGTTCTCAGAGCCTGCGCGTAATCGCAGCTACTCCAATCCATGGAAACAGATCAGCAGAACATTCAGCAGGTTCAATGGGCAACCCTATGCGGGGATGCAGACGCGTCGATCAAAACAGGTAATTTCGCTTGGGCTGAGCATCTGTTGGAGATTGCCCTTGTCAATTCAACGGAAGAGCAGAAGCTTGAGATCAAAGCGATGCAAGAACACTGTCGATGGGCACGTGTTCTGCGCGGAGTGGATACCAGCAAGAAGGATCCGATCGTATCTACGTTGCAGGGATTTGGCCCCAGGTTTTATGGCGAACGTGACCATGATCCGGCCACACGATCGTATGTGGCGAATCATTGGCTTACCTTTCTTTTCGTTCCCATCTTTCCCCTCGGAGCGTATAGGGTCACAGACGGTGTCTTCCGGTCTTATTCCATTCTCGGGCGAGTCCCTCTCCCCGCTTCGCTCAAGAAAGCTCGCTGGGTTATCGCGGTAACCGTCATTGTGCTCGCGCTTATTCCCCTGGCGATCCCCCGTCAGATCGCGCCCAGAAAGATCGTGGCGCCCCCGCCCAATCACGCGGAGCCTCCAAAGGCTCTCGCGCCGACCCCTATCGGTGCCCCTGCCCCCACGAGCGAAATCGAGAAGGAGCAGCCCGCCGCCAGGCCGTTGGATCAGGCGCTCCAGGATAGGAAAAGAAAACTGGATGTCGAGGGCGCAAGTCTGGAAAAGGAGAAAGCCTACCTCGCGAGAGTTGAGGCCTCCTACCAGGGGGAAACGGTCCCTGACGGAGGCCACGCCGTCTATCAGGCGGTACTCACCGCCTACAACGGGAGAATGGCCAGATACAACCGCGATCTCTCAGAGTGGAAAAAGGACTTCGCGGCAACCCAACCCACGGCAGCCGCACAGCACTAAATTGCTAAGCCGGTCAGTAAGCCTGTACCTGCTGCCACGGAAGCCGGACCTGAAAACAGGTATTGCCGGGCTTCGATTGAACGGTCACAAAACCGCGGTGCATGCGGACGATCCGCGTGACTACGTCCAGACCCAGGCCTAGCCCGCTTCCTGGAGCCTTGGTGGTGAAAAAAGGCTCGAAGATGCGCGCCTGCAGCTCGGGGGGAATGCCCGGACCGTTGTCCCAGATCTCGACCAGCAACATATCGCCCGAGGTGCGCACAATCAGCTTGATCTCGCCCTTATCCTGCACTGCATCCAAGGCGTTCTCAATTAACGCGGTCCACACCTGGTTAAGTTCCCGGCCGTAAGCGCTCACGCTGGGCAGGTTAGGCTCATACTCGCGGATCACAGTTACGTTTCGCAGGCGGGAGGCGACCATGGCCAGCGTATTCTCCAGACTCTGCGGGATGTCAACCTCCTGGATCGGCATCTGGTCCATGTAGGAATAATCCTTGATGGCCCGGATCAAATCGAAGATGCGCGCGGTCGAGTCCAGCATCGCCTCGGCGATCCGCTCCGTGCGCAGAGAAGAAGTGAACTGCGAGAGCACGACTGCGATGGCGCCCGGGTCCAGATAGCCGGTAAGCGATTCCAGTTGCTCCGGCACCACACCGAATTCGGCCAGCTCCGGAGCGATATGCCAGGACTCTTGTATATCGTGCTGGTGCAACCAACGCACAATCTCGTCTTCGCGGCGGGTCTGCTCCGTTTCGGCCGGCTTGCCCAGCCGCTTATACTCGGCGCGGACCTGGTCCTCCCAATCCCGGACCTTTTCCGTCTTGGCAGAGCTCAAACAGAGCCGTCCTAAATTGAAGCGCTCGTGCCCATAAACACGCAACTCCTCCAGAACGCCCGCAGCCGAGCGCTGTGCCGCGGAAGCTGGATTGTTGAGTTCGTGGGCCAGGTTGCCGGCAAGTTTGCCCAGCGCATTCAGCTTTTCCGACTGCTGTTCCATGCGTGTGATTTCGCGCACGCGATCCAGAAGAATGCCGACCACTCGCTCCGTAAGCGACGGAATGGCCTTGAGCATCTCCGGGAAGAATGACCGGTCGAACTCCAGCCCCCAGGTTGGCGCGGAGGTATATCCCAGGCCGCCATAAGCCTTCATGCGGGAGAAGGGAAGCACACCCGTAATCTGCCCGGAACGTCCAATAAAGAGGGCGGCCGGTCCACCATGCTCCCGGCGAACGTAGATTTCGCCCTGGAGCAGGATGGTCATCTTGGTCGCGGGCTCGCCTTCGCGGAAGACCACCGCGCCCGATTCGGCAAAAACTTCGGTACCGTGGGTCGCCAGCCACTCGTACTCCGCCTCTTCCAGGCCATTGAGCTGGCTTACCTTCTTAAGCGCGGCGACCAGTTCGGGAACCCGCGCAGGGTCAAACGGAGCACGATATGGGGCCGGAACCGTGGGGAGAGCAGGGGTTGGAGCTTGGGTCGTCATGGCACCTCGCGGTGTTCTTTTGATGTTAGCCGATGCGGCGGGGTTCCGCCGCTGAATCCAGGTAAGAGATACTGCAGGTGAATCTATTGCTCGCCCTGCTGATCCTTCTGCATCTCGCTCTTGCGCATGGGCATGGAGTCAATCAGTGCCTTCAGGCGCTCTGCCGCAACCGGGGTTCGGCTGCTCAGCTTTTCCTCTCCATCTTTCCCGATCAGGATCACCAGGAACTCTGCCGGTTCGACTTTGAAATGGTGACGCATGGCTGCCAGCTCATCTTCGCTGAGCCTGGCGGTCGGGACCCTGGAACCCGGAATAGGCTGGTTATGTCCCTCGGGCACGATGGGGACGTACAGCAGGTCGCGGCTCTTGAGGTCGATCGGTTCCGCCTTAAGCTGGTTGAACTCCTCCACCAGCTGCGGGTCGTCGAGGGAGGGGGCGAAGACCAGCAGCGGCCGATAGCAGTCGCGCATTGCGCGCAAGGTGTTCGGGTGTGCCGGGCATCCGCCGCTGGGTTGCGCGGTGCGGCTTTGCCCATGCATCGGAGCCAATGAAAAGCTCAAGATGGTGGCGAAAACCGTAGACCGCAGAACCGGCGACGCATGCATGCAGAGTAGACTCGAAAAAACCCGCAACGGGTGCGTGAAAAAACGATAACGGCTTTACAGCTATCTCGGGAAACCCCCTCAACGAAGCGGCACGGCTTCACAGGCTGCGGAAAAACTCATGTTTTGTATCAGGGCACGAGCTTTAGTCGGGCCATAAACGATTGAAAATACGTCGGCCTTTAGGCCCTGAGGTACGCTTTTCCACGCTTGTACTCGCACAGAACTGCCGTGAAGAAACCGTACCGCAGCCGCTAAAGCCGTGCCCTGCGTCAAGCGTTCCCCTATGCCCCAACCGGCTCAGCCAGCCGAGGCGCGGCGCCGGGGCTATCCACTGTAACCGTAACTGGATCCAAAAACGGCATCGCAGCCCGCAATTTGCTCCCCACTTCTTCGATGGGATGCTCCGCTTCTTTGCTGCGCATCTTATCGAAGGCCTTGCGCCCGGTTTCGTTTTCCCGGATCCAGTTGGTGGCAAACGTGCCATCCTGGATCTCCGCCAGGATCTTCTTCATCTCCGCGCGCGTCGCATCCGTGACCAGCCGCGGCCCCGCCGTGTAGTCGCCATACTCGGCCGTGTCGGAGATAGAGTAGCGCATGTATGCCAACCCGCCGCGATACATAAGGTCCACAATGAGCTTCAACTCGTGCAGGCACTCGAAGTAGGCCACCTCGGGCTGATAGCCGGCGTCCACCAGGGTTTCAAACCCCGCCTTTACCAGAGCGCTCACCCCGCCGCACAACACAGTCTGCTCGCCGAAGAGGTCAGTTTCCGTTTCTTCGGTAAATGTCGTCTCGAGTACACCCGCGCGCGTGCTGCCAATTCCTTTCGCATACGACAGCGCCAGGGCATGTGCCTTACCGGACGCGTCCTGGTGTACAGCGATCAGCGCGGGAACACCGCCGCCCTCGCTAAAGACTTCGCGCACCCGGTGACCCGGCGCTTTAGGAGCCACCATGCTGACATCAATCTCTTTGGAAGGCTTGATGGTGCCGTAGCGGATATTAAATCCGTGCGCGAACATCACCGTCTTGCCCTTGCCAAGATGGGGAGCGACCTGCTCGTTGTAGATCGCCGCCTGAGAAGTATCCGGAGCGAGAATCATGATGACGTCGGCCCATTTTGCCGCATCCGCCACGGAGAGCACTTCGAGGCCGGCGGCCTTCGCCTTCTTGATGGACCGGCTGGTCGCCGGCAAGCCGACCCGCACCTCGACGCCTGAGTCTTTCAGATTCAGTGAGTGGGCGTGGCCCTGGGAGCCATAGCCAATGATTGCTACTTTTTTGCCCTGGATCAGCGAGAGATCGGCATCCTGGTCGTGATAAGTCTTGGTCATTAATCTTTCCTTTGTGAGTGTTACGGTTTTTGTTCGAACTCGTCCGTTTCTTCCTGGAACGCAACGGAAGCTTCGGGGAGAGCGCCGTTCTGTGATTCCACGTCGCCCAGTGCTTCAAGCACCCGGCTGGTGTGGTGGCCGCGGCGCATCACCATGCGGCCGGTGCGGGAAATCTCCAGCACCCGGTCTTCATTCTCATTCAGCACCTGCAGCAAGCCTTCGATCTTGCTCTCGCTGCCGGTGATCTCGATCATCAACGATCCCGGCGCGAGGTCAACGATGCGCGCCCGGAAGACATTCACCAGTTCAAAGATATGCGAACGCGTCTTGGGTGTGGTAGCTACTTTGATCAACGCAAGTTCGCGGCTCACCGAAGAGAAACGCCCCACATCATCCACCTGAACCACGTTTTCCAGCTTGTAGAGCGAAGCCATGATGCGATGTCCCGCGGCCGGCGGAGCATCGGCCACCAGGGTCATGCGGGAGATGCCAATACGCTCTGAACCGCCCACCGTGACCGACGAGATGTTGATATTCAGCCGGCGGAACAACGACGCCACGCGGGTCAGCACGCCGGGCTTGTCTTCCACGTAGGCGACGAATGTGTGCTGCATGCTTGCCTTTCTTTCCTGCTCTAGAGGTCGGAGGCGGTTTCCATCAGCGGGTCCTTCGACGGACGCCGGATCATCTCGTGCAGTGCAGCCCCGGGCGCGATCATGGGGTAGACGGTGTCTTCCTGCTCCACCAGGAAGTTAATCAGGAAGGGCCCTTTGTGGGTACGCGCCGCCGCCACTGTGCTCATTACCTCGGCGCGCGTTTTCACCGCCGCCGCGCGGATACCGAAGGCCTCGGCCAGCTTGACGAAATCCGGCGAGAGGATCGGCGCGCACTCATAGTTCTTGTCGTAAAACGCTTCTTGCCACTGCCGGATCATACCCAGGAAGCCGTTGTTGATGATGGCGATGTTGATATCGAGTTTTTCCTGGGCAATGGTGGCCAACTCAGGACTGGTCATCTGGAATCCACCGTCGCCGGCGATCACCCAGACTTCCTTCTCCGGGCAGGCAATTTTGGCGCCGATGGCCGCGGGTAAAGCGAACCCCATCGTCCCCAGGCCGCCGGAAGTGATTAATGACCGCGGATCCTCATGCTTGTAATACTGCGCCTCCCACATCTGGTGCTGGCCCACGTCGGTGGCGATCACGGCGTTTCCCGAGGTGGCGTGCCATAGATCGTGGATCACATGCGCGGCATAGAGATGGCCGTCGTCGGGGAGGTTCTTGATGTCGCGCACCGCCGCATCCCCCTTCACGCAATCGATAGCGTGCAGCCACGAGGCGCCATCGCGCGGGCGGATGTGCGGCAGGAGCTGGTCCAGCACCTCGGCCAGGTCGCCGATTAATGACACTTGCACGGCGACGTTTTTGTTGATCTCCGAAGGATCGATGTCGATGTGGATCTTTTTCGCTTTGGGTGCATAGGTCGCCAGCGAGCCGGTAACCCGATCGTCAAAGCGCATTCCGCAGGCGATGAGCAGGTCAGCCTCCTGGATGGAGTGGTTGACCCAGGACTCGCCATGCATGCCCATCATGCCGAGATTCAATTTGTGGGAAGCAGGGAAGCTGCCCAGGCCAAGCAAGGTACAGGCCACGGGGATCTGTGCCCGCTCCGCCAGTTCCCGCACCTGCTCCATCGCCTCCGAGTGGATGATGCCGTGCCCGGCGAGGATCAAAGGCCGATGCGCGGAGCGGATCAGCTCCGCCGCCTCCAGGATGCTTTGCGGGGCAACATGCAGCATGGGGTGGGTGCCGGCTTTGTCCGGCGCCGCCGCTTCAAAATCGAACTCCGCCGTGGCCTGCTGCGCATCCTTGGTGATGTCGACCAGCACTGGCCCGGGGCGGCCGGAGCGGGCGACGCGGAATGCATCGCGCAACACAGCTGCCAGGTCCTCGGCACGCGTCACCACGTAGTTGTGCTTGGTCACGGGCAGCGTAATGCCGGTGATGTCCACTTCCTGAAAGGCGTCGGTGCCCAGGACTTTGCTTCCTACCTGGCCAGTGATGCAGACAATGGGAATCGAGTCGAGCATGGCGGTGGCAATGCCGGTCACCATATTGGTAGCGCCCGGCCCAGAGGTGGCGATGGCAACTCCCACGCGGCCCGAAGCGCGAGCGTAGCCGTCGGCCATGTGCACCGCACTCTGCTCGTGGCGCACCAGGATGTGCCGGATGGGAAATTTCCGCAGCGCGTCGTAGGCGGGCAGGATCGCACCGCCGGGGTAGCCGAACACCTCCCGCACGCCCTCTCCTTCGAGCGTTGCCCAGAGAATCTCCGCGCCTGTGAGCCGTGTTTTCCGATCATCTTGGTTGGTCATAAAGCTGCCTCTCTGCGGGCCGCGGCGCTGGTCACCGGCCGCGGCGCATACCAGAACTCCTTATCGTGCCGCTGCTCGAATTTCTCTAACGCTCCGCCGTGTTTTAACGACAGCCCGATATCGTCCAGACCCAACAGCAGGCACTCGCGGCGAAAGGGGTCGGTGGAGAAGGGAAGTGACAGGCCGTGGTCATCGTGCAGCATCTCGTCTTCGAGCGAGACTGTGAGCTGGTAACGAGGGATAGACGCGGCCCGTGTCATCAGGGTCTGCACATGCTCCTCGGGCAAAGTGACGAGCAGGATGCCATTCTTGCCCGCGTTGGAATGAAAAATATCGGCGAAGGAAGACGCGATGACGCACCGGATGCCGAAATCAGAAAGCGCCCAGGCCGCATGCTCGCGAGACGATCCGCAGCCGAAGTTCTTACCCGCGACCAGAATCTCGGCGTCCTTGTAGCTCGGGTGATTCAGGATGAAATCCGGATGGGGCGCGCCCGCATCCGGCCCTTCCTGGATGCGCCGCCAGTCGTAGAAAAGAAATTCGCCATAGCCGGTGCGCTCGATCCGCTTGAGAAACTGCTTGGGGATGATCTGGTCGGTGTCGACGTTCTCGCGGTCGAGATGCGCGACGATCGCTTTATGTCTGCGGAAGGGTTTCATCGGACCGCCTCCACTTCAGGGATAGGGTTGAACTGCCAGTTGCGGACATCGGTGAAATGACCGGTGACGGCGGCGGCGGCAGCCATCATGGGGCTCACCAGGTGGGTTCGGCCCCCGCGCCCCTGGCGCCCTTCGAAGTTGCGATTGCTGGTCGAGGCACAGCGCTCGCCGGGAGCAAGAATATCCGGATTCATTCCCAGGCACATGGAGCAGCCGGGCTCGCGCCACTCAAAACCGGCCGAGCGAAAAACCTCATCGAGACCCTCTTCTTCCGCCTGCCGCTTCACCTGCTGCGAGCCGGGGACAACCATCGCGCGAACCTGGGGATGCACGTGGTATCCGCTGACCACCTTAGCCGCGGAGCGCAGGTCCTCGATGCGCGAGTTAGTGCAGGAGCCGATAAAGACGCGATCGATAGCCAACTCTTCGATAGCCTTGCCAGGCTCGAGCGCCATGTACTCGAGCGCGCGTTCCCAGGCGCGGCGTTCCGCTGCCGACGGGCTGGAGGCAGGATCGGGCACGCGGTCCGTCACCGGCACCACCATTCCCGGGTTGGTGCCCCAGGTGACAAAGGGTGCGAGGTCTTCGGCCTGCAGGACCAATTCGCGGTCGAACTGGGCGCTGGGATCGCTGGCGAGCGATTGCCATTCGGCCACGGCGCGATCCCAATCCGCGCCGGTAGGACTGAATTGCCGTCCCTTCAGGTAGCGGAAAGTGGTCTCGTCAGGAGCAATCATGCCCGCGCGGGCGCCGGCCTCGATGCTCATGTTGCATAGCGTCATGCGGCCTTCCATGGAGAGCGCGCGAATCGCCGGCCCGGCATACTCCAGCACATAACCGCTGGCGCCGTCGGTCCCTATGTGGCCGATGATGCCCAGTGCGATATCCTTCGCCGTCACCGCCGGGCGCAGCTCGCCTTCGACCGTGATGCGGAAGGTTTTGGGCCGCGATTGCTGCAGGCACTGGGTGGCCAGAACGTGCTCCACCTCCGAGGTGCCGATGCCGAAGGCCAGCGCGCCGAATGCGCCGTGGGTGCTGGTGTGGCTGTCGCCGCAGACGATGGTCATGCCCGGCTTGGTGAAGCCCAGCTCCGGTCCGATCACGTGCACGATGCCCTGTTCGGGCGACTGCACATCGTAGAGCGCAATACCGAAATCGGCGCAATTGGTGCGCAAGGCATCGATCTGCTTAGCCGCAATCGCATCTTCGATGATGAGCCGGTTAGTAGTGGTGGGCACGTTATGGTCCACCGTGGCCACGGCCCGGTCGGGGCGGCGCACGCTTCTCCCGGCCAGGCGAAGACCCTCGAACGCCTGGGGTGAGGTTACTTCATGTAACAGGTGCAGATCGATATACAGAAGTGCCGGCTCGCCTTCGGGCGCAGCGACCACATGGGATTCCCATACCTTTTCGAAGAGCGTTCTCGCGGCTTGCGGCATAATGACTTTTCCCTATTGCTACTGTAACGGTAACCTGAAGGCCTACCGGTCGTGAGATCTCATCCTGCCACGAATGAATGGGTGCCCCACATCTCGCTCGTTTTTCGCGAGATGTGGGATACCACAGAACTCAATTGGCATTCCCTGGACAGCCGGCAAATGTAGATCGACAGTCGTGGAATCCCACATCTCGCGAAAAACGAGCGAGATATGGGGCACCCCAGGTGGGTGGTGGAGACAGAATTCATTCTCTCCCAGAATCTAAAGCCCGTACCCTTCAGTTCCATACCCCGACCCAGAGGAAAAACCCTTCCTAGACCGCATGCAGCGCCTGCCGGCGGTCGATGATCTCGTTCAGCGTCTGGTGCACCAGCCTGCCCATCTCCTGGGTGGATACGCGCTGGCCAGGCTGCTCCGCTCGCAACAAATCGGGAGTCCGGTAGCCTTGCTCCAACACCTTGCGCACCGCCAGTTCCACTGCTTGTGCATCCTGTTCCAGATTGGCCGAATGGCGCAGCACCATGGCCGCGGTCAGGATGGCGCCCAGCGGGTTGGCGATCCCTTTGCCCGCGATGTCGGGTGCCGAACCGTGCACCGGCTCGAAGAGGTTCACTGTGCCTCCGATGGTTGCCGATGGAAGCATGCCCAATGATCCGGTAATCACCGCGGCCTCATCGCTCAGAATGTCGCCGAACAGGTTCTCGGTCAGCACTACATCAAAGTTGCGCGGCGTGTTCATCAGGTGCATGGCGCAGGCATCCACATATTGGTGCTCCAGTGCGATGCTCGGGTACTGTTGCGCGATCTCGATCACCGTGGCCCGCCACAGCTGCGACACTTCAAGCACATTCGCCTTGTCGACCGACGTAACCTTCTTGCGCCGCTGGCCGGCGAGATGGAAGGCGACGTGGGCCACACGGGCGACTTCATCCCGGGTATAGCGCATGGTGTTCCAGGCAGCTCCGCTCGTCCGGTCCCAGGCACGCGGCTCACCAAAGTACAGGCCGCCCAGCAGCTCGCGGACGAACAGAATATCGGCCCCTTCGGTTACCTCAGGGCGCAGCGGAGAATTGCCAGATAGAGCCGGGTAGGCGAAGGATGGCCGCAGGTTGGCGAATCCTCCCAAAGCATGGCGAAGCTGCAGCAGTCCCGCTTCGGGCCGGCGATCCGGGGGCAGCTCGTTGAACTCATTGCCGCCCACCGCTCCCAACAGCACCGCGTCGCTTTCCAAAGCGGCGTCGAGTGTGGCTGCGGGCAAGGGTGTGCCTGTCTCGCGAATGGCGTGTCCACCAATGGGCATCTCGGTGAACTGGAAGTCATAGCCGCCGAACTCCGCCACCGAACCCAGAATACGCAGCGCCTCGCGAGTGACCTCCGGGCCTATCCCATCTCCGGCGCAGACCAGCACTTTCAATCTCATTGATACCAACCTCAGCTTGCGAGTGTTCTTAGTTCAGCACCGTCTCCGGCAGCAGCGGTTCCGGCCGCCGATGGTGCGCCGGGACCAGCGAGATCAGATCCTGATCGAAGATAGCTTTCCGGTGATCCGCCAGCTCGTTGAAGCGGTGATAGACCTCGTCCAACTCGGCCGCATCGAGCACATACCCGAGCTCCTTCAGGCGGTGGGCCAGGGCGCGCCGCCCGGAGTGCTTGCCCAGCACCATGCGGTTGTTGGGTACCCCGACCGAAGCAGGAGTCATGATCTCGTAGGTCAACGGGTGGGCAAGTACTCCATGCTGGTGGATGCCGGCCTCGTGCGCAAAGGCGTTGCTGCCAACCACTGCTTTGTTCGGCGCGGGCCCGAAACTGATGATCTGCGATAACAATTGGCTGGTCGGGTACAGCTGCTCCAGCACCAGCCCATGGGTGCAGGGGAACTTGTCGTAGCGGACCAGCATCGCGGCCGCGACTTCTTCCAGGGCGGCATTGCCGGCGCGCTCCCCAATGCCGTTGATGGTGCACTCGATCTGCCGTACACCCGCCTCCACCGCCGCCAGGCTGTTGGCCACCGCCATCCCCAGGTCGTTGTGGCAATGGGAGGAAAGCGTGATCCCGGCTACTTGCGGTACGCGCTTGCGCAGCATGTGGAAGATGGCGCCATATTCGTTCGGTACGCAGTAGCCCACCGTGTCGGGCAGATTGATCACGGTGGCGCCGGCGTCAATGGCCACGGCAACCATGCGGCAAAGAAAATCCGGATCCGACCGGGTGGCGTCTTCGGGAGAGAACTCCACATCGTCCACGTAGGTGCGCGCCAGGCGAACCGCGGCATCCACCTGCTCCAGCGCCTCGGCCCGCCCGATCTTCAGCTTGTGCTCGAGATGAATGTCTGAGCTGGCGAGAAAAATGTGAATGCGCGCCCGGTCCGCGTCTTCCACTGAGCGGGCGGCTGCCTGAATATCTTCGCTGCGGGTGCGGGCCAGGGAAGCGATCCGCGGTCCCCGCACCTCCCGGCAGATGGCGCTGATCGATGCAAAGTCGCCCGGGGAGGCGATCGCGAAGCCGGCCTCCACGATATCCACGCCGAGCTCCTCCAGAGCATGGGCCATGCGCAGCTTTTCCGGCATGGTCATGCTGCACCCGGGGGACTGCTCACCGTCTCGCAAGGTGGTATCGAAAAAGAAAACTCGATCCTGCTCGTGTCTGGGGCTAGCGCTGGCTCATCGGAGGCGCTACCTTCCGCATCCTCTGACTTATTCTCCGCGATTCCCCTGCATAGATCAAATTTATTATTCTTCTTAAAAACATTAGATACACTTATACAAGTGCAGTTTGGCCACAGGTCGACCCACTTTAGATTATGGATATTCACCAGTTGGAGACGTTCCTTGCGGTGTCGGAAGAGAAGGGATTCTCTCGTGCCGCCAAGCGGCTTCGCCGCACTCAGCCCGCGGTCAGCCAGGTCATTCGTAAGCTCGAGAGCGACCTGGGGGAGGTGCTCTTCGAGCGCAGCGCGAGGGATGGAACCCTTACCGCGGCCGGCGAAGTGCTGTGCGACTATGCGCGCAGAATGTTGCAGCTGAGGGCTGAGGCCTCCAGTGCGATGGAGGAACTGAGGTCGCTCGACCGCGGCCGGCTCCTGATCGCGGCCAACGAGTTCACCTGTCTCTACCTGCTCCCGGTCCTGGACCGGTTCCGGCGCCTCTGCCCGCAGATCGGTGTGAGCGTCCAGCGCTCCTTGGCCAGCAGGATTCCTGACGATCTGCTGCAGCGCACGGTGGAGATCGGGATTCTTTCCTTCCACCCGGAGGGGGATCTCTTCAAGTCGATCGCGGTGTACACCGACGAGTTGGCTTTTGTGGTGAACCCGAATCATCCCTTGGCGCGGGAGAAGGGGCTATCGATCGAGGACCTGGGCGCGGAGAGTTTCATTGCTCACAATGTGCCTTCGCCAGTGCGCCGGCAAGTGGTTGCGGCGTTCGAAAAGCACAAAACCCCGCTGAATATGGGAGTGGAATTGCCCAGTCTGGAAGCGGTTAAACGCTTTGTCGCCATGGGCAACGGGGTCGCGTTGGTTCCTGGCTTGTCGGTGGGGCGCGAGCTGGCCACCGGCGAACTGGTCAAAGTGCCGGTGGAAGCGCTGCGCTTTGAACGTCATCTTCGCCTGGTGCACCGCAAGCAGGCAAACCTTTCCCATGCGGCGACCGCCTTTCTTAAGGTGGTGCGCTCGCTTTCTCTGGAGCGCGGTTCGCCTTACGAGTTTCGCGTGGAGCGCAGCCGGCTAGGGGCGGGTTCGCAATTGGTGCAGACCGAAGCGAAGAGGTCTCCCGTGGTTTTCTCTCAAGGAAAACCACTCCTCGCGACCTTCTTGGAACCCAGTGATTGCGAGACCGCCCTCGTCGGGTGTCGCCCGGAATTGCTTGGCGCAGGTACAATTGCCAAAGTGGGTCACTCCCAAAAGAAAATCGACGAGCCCGAGAAGCGGGTAAGCCTGCTGCCGGTTGGCGCAGGCGAGAGGTTCATTAACGAATGAAGAAGACGCTGCTGTTGTTTCTGCTTCTGCCCTTTTTGGCAGCGGCGAGTCAGGCCCAGGAAAGTCGTCAGGATGTGAGCATCAGCGTAAGCGGTATATTCCCGCCATTTATTACCGGCAACGATGTTCAGCAGACTGCAACCTATGGATTGGGTGGCCTGGTGAGCTACCGGTACATGTTGACTCCAAGGAGCGGACTCGAACTGAATTATCAGTACGCGCAGAATGCGCAAAAGTACTACACCAGCTTCAACAACGTGAGAGTGCACGATCGGATGCAGGAGTTTTCCGGCGCCTACGTGTTGAATCAGACCTTCAAGAATTGGAACCCTTTTCTTGAGGCGGGTCCGGCGGCCTTCATTTTTTCTCCGCTCGATGACGCCAGCACCACGCAACTCGATGTGAAGCAGCAAACCATTCTTGGCGCGATGTACGGCGGCGGGGTGGCGTATGAGCTAAGCCCCAGCTTCGATATCCGCGCGGAGTATCGCGGGCTGCTGATGAAGACGCCAAATTTTGGTCTTGAGCCGCAGAAAACCGGGCGCTTTTACAACGTCTACAACCCGGTTATCGGTATCGCCTACCACTTCTAAAATATGCATGGGTAGCTCAAGTGACACCCTTTCTCTGGCGTCACTCAACATTAGTTGAGTCGTGTGCCGCGCCTAGGCGCCGTAGCCGGGATATCATCCCCAGCCCTTCCGGGCTTGGGATGACGTTTGACGTCGGCCCTCGGGCTTGAGATCGGCGTTCCATTTGAACCGAAGCATTCTGGAGATCATCCCAGGTCCTCGCAACACCAATCAGCGTCATGGAGCTGATTTACGGCCTGCAGTCATCCCGGCCCGGCAACCACCAGGCTTCCTGTGGGTACCGATGATCGCCCTCCCCGGCCAAGCCCTCTCGTCACAGGAATCACTTCGCCCTCTCTAGAAGATCCTGTAGGCGATCCCCGAGCTAAAGCCATTCGGACTCAGCGAACTGTTCTGGAAGCTGAACCAGTGCTGGTATTCATAGTCGATGGCGCGAATCGTGAAGCGATGGTAGGTGAATGTCCAGCCCCCCGCCAGGCGCGAACACAAGTAACCGCCGTGCCCGTAACTGAAGGGGAAGTTGAACTGGCCGTTGGCGATCATAAATTTGCCATAGGGTTCCCACCGGCCAAAACGCCACCGGAACCGGGGACCGAGCTCGTAGGTATCCTCGTGTACATCGTAGATCTGGTTGAAGCGGAGAAAACGTGCTTCTCCTTCCACCCCCAGATGTCCGCGCAAGTTGAAATCCAGCAAGGCGCCGACGCCGAGTAGGTCGTTGGGCCCGTAATCGGGGCTGAACTCCGAGAAAAAGCCTCCTCCAACCAAGTGGGCGCCGCCACGGCCGGCCGGTGTTACCTGTGCATGAAGAAGAGGACTCATAGAAAGGAAAAGCAGGTTGCCAGCAGATACCTTTTGATCATGAACACCACGCAAATGAGTTCCCCAAACAAGAAAGGCGGGGTAGCTTAAGTCTACCCCGCCTCAGTGTCTACGTAACGTCAAAGAAACACCCTTGGTAACCCTTTACCAAGGGTCTACTGCGGGCTCGGTTGCGATCGCCGAAGCCTGCGCCGGAGCCGCGCTCTGCTGCGTGTCGACCGCCGGAGCGGTCGACTTCTGCTGCTCCGGTAGCCGCCGCAGGTGCTGCGGTGACACGGGCGGCGTATAGCGGGTTAGGCGGAAGAAGACCGGAGTGACCTCGAAGGGCATCTTGTCCCGCGCGTTCAGGATCGGAGGGCTGCTTCGCGTTCAAGCGGATCACCCTGTCGTCCCAGGCATCGATCTTCAGTTGGCTGCCCAGGGGCAGGGCGGCGATCTGATCCAGCTTGTTCATGTCCAGCTTGGGACCCTTGGCCATCAGAGCATTCAGCCAGGGTTCGCCGGTGGGTCGCAGCAACGAATCGCCCAGCCTCGGCGTATTGAGCGCCGTAAGCTGTTTCGAGCGTGCGTCGAGCTGAGACAGGAAAAGACCGGGTTGCGAGAGCTGGTTGGCATATACGGAATGGTTGAGCAGTTCGACCGCCTTCTTGGCCGCCAGTTCGTTGTCTGGATCCGAGTGGGACATGTGAATCCGCTCAAAGGTTGCTTCGTCCGGGAACAGAAGACGATCGTTAAACGCGTAACGCGTGTCGATGTGGTGACCCAGGACGACGTGCGCCAGCTGGAAGGAGAGGACCGCGGCCAGATCAGCTTCGTAAGGCAGCACGTCAATCAGGCCCTTGCTGAGGATGATGGTGTTGCCAACCGCCAGCGATTCCAGCGGGGCGGTGAGCATGACGCGGCAGCGAATCGTATCGGTGAGCTGGATGTTGTTGCCGATCACGATGTTGTTGGCAACCTGCTCCAGGATCTTGTCAAAGTCGCTGGGCGGCGCCAGCAATCCGGCTTGCACCAGGCGATCGAGGACGTTCTCCTCTGCCTGCGAGATCCACTGCCGCTGTGCTTGCAGCGGGCTTAGGTCCTGGTTCTGATCGCTCTGGTCCTGCACATCGTCGATTTTGATCGACTCGTTGTCGGACTCGTGGGTGGGCAGCTTCAGGCTGTAACCCCAGATGTAGGTCTGGGCTTTGAACGAGACCGGGTGCTCTGAGCTCTTCTGCGTCTCTTCCACATAGACGCCGACGGGAAGCCAGAGACCGGGCTGAAGATTTTCGCGCCAGCTGTCGAAGTGGAAGTAGTTCGAGCTGTCGTCGTCCTGGTTTCCGCCGGTATAGGTGCCATTGAAGCGGACAATGTTTCCGTTCTGGTCTTCAACCCAGATGCGGCCGGTAAAACGTCCGTTGCCGGTGCCCGGCTTGGGGTGCACGTCGAACACCAGCGTGCGCACGGCGCCCAGGAAATCGCGGCGCACATAGCTGAAGTCATAGTGTTGCTGGTCGAAGGAGATCGGGTCCAGGAACATCATCTCCATAAAACCGGCGGAGACGTACTGCATCTTGAACGCCTTGGTCAAGCCGGTGACGTACTTGACAGAGAACCCTTGAACATGCCATGGCCGGATGCCATCTCTGGAATAGGACGTGTCGGTGATCGACTTGCCGAAGTCGACCCGGCCAAGCAGGTACTGGTCCGATTCCGGCACCGCGTACAGAACCTGGTCCGCGCCGCATATTTTGGATATAGGTCTGCACCAGCGGAGAGTGCTTCTGAATCTGCTTGATGGTGACCTTTTCGGCCGCAATCGCTTTTTGCACCAGCGCGCTCTGTTCCGGCGTCAGAGCCATTGGGGGCTGATACTTTGTTTTGGCCTGTGCTGCAGATGCGGTCAGCGTCAGCAGCAGACTGATAATCCAAACTTGACGCAGGGTCATTTCCTGGCTCCTGTTACACGTTGAACGATTACTAACTTCGGCGAATTTCATAAAAAATGAATTTGGTTGAACCTGGGGCAGCCACTGGCGGTTAAGCCAGCTGGAAGGTCACGTGGATCAGAGTTGTGTGATCTACCGGATGCCCATCTTTGATCGCGGGCTTGAACCGGATTTGCTCGGCAACATGCTTTGCCTGCTCGTCCAGACCATGCCCCAGCCCGTTAACTACGCGCAATACCTCTACCTGGCCAGTTGCCAGAAAACGCACCTGCAGGGTTACCTCGCCCTGGATCTTCAGTTGAGCGGCTTCCGCGGTGTACTCGGGATGCGGCTCCGATATCACGACCGGAGGAACAAAAGCCGGTTCCGGTTGTCTTGATGGCCACCTGGGTGGGCGCGCTGCCGACGTTGTTGGAAAAGCCGGCCGTAGCAACCGTACCGGTACCGCCAGGCTTGCCGGTGCCACCGACCACGCCATTGGCAAAGCCTGCGGAAGCAACTTTGCCCATATCGTGGCCGCCGGGAACGCCGTTGGCCACTCCCGCACCAAAGGAAGTACCCGAAACCGCGCCTTTCCGTGCTGCGCCGGCGCCGGCATTCGCCCCGGGGGCCTGGTTGAACGCTCCCACGGCCACCAACTGCGAACTGGTGGAGTTGGGGTTAGGCTTGGCCCCGATCGGATCACCGAAACCACCGGTGTGGGCGCTCGGCGCCGTCTTGTTGTTGGCAACCTCAGTGGGCTTCGCGCTGGCAAACAGGCCAACCTTGGGTTGCGGCGGCGGAGTCACCGCCTTGGGCGGCGCAGGCGGCAGCTTAGGTTGATCGGGCACGTCCAGCTTCACTGGTTTTGGAATCTCCGGCGGCGGCTGGATCTTCGGCATCACGATCTTGGGCGGGTCCAGCTTGACTACCTGAGGTTGCGGTGGCGCGAACACCTTCACCTTCGGGATCACGACCTTAGGCGGTGGAGGTGGCGGCGTCTGCTCGGTAAAGACCATGTGCTCGATATACTTTTGCTTCTCCACCTTGTGCACCGCGGCAGTCAGTAGAACCAGCAGCGCCATGATCGAGACGTTGGTGAGCATACTGACCCCAAAGGAGCCCCAGCGGCCCTCTGGTTCAGGAAGAAGTCCGAAGCTGTCGCGATTCACAAGATTCATTCGGCATATTAAATTCCCTAATTCTCTATAGTCGTAAGGTGATGTGCGAGCCACCGGGGTGAATACATACGCAGCGAAAAACTCGTACACATTCAAACAGACGCACGCCCGAGACCAATGCTTAAATAATCCCGAGCTCCCTGCCGCGAAACCTGGAGCTAATATCGGCATCCGCACTACACCAAATCTCAGTACCAAAGTACTTGCGGATAAGCCCACGATAGACGAGTTCTTAACACGTATGCAGTAACCCAAAGGTGGAGCGGTTGGAAACAGAAGTGTATAGATAAGGCATGAACTGGGCCATAGGTTTTGATCTCAGCTTTTGGGGCAGACCAAAAGCTTTTGAATCTCCCGCGTCGGGGCGCGATGCTGAACTTGCTCAGCGTCTCCCTAAACTGACCTGTTGACTTGCAAATACTTTTCGTTGCTCGTCCAAACGGCCGTTCCGGCTCTGCTGTAAGAGTACAAGAAAGGGCTTGTGAACTCGTGAAGATTTTAGTTACAGGCGGAGCAGGCTATATCGGTGGAACCGTGACCCGACTCCTGCTGGAGCGCGGTCATTCGGTCGTGGTGTACGACAATCTGTGCCATGGCGCAGCGCTCCATGGTGCCCCCCGGGGCCACCTTTGTTGAAGGCGATGTGGCTGACAATAAGAGACTTGAAGAGCTATTCGTTCGACGATGGATCCTTCGCCGGTGTGATGCACTTTGCCGCGCTCATCGAGGCCGGCGAAAGCATGCAGAAACCGGAGCTTTACTTCCGCAACAACACCGCCGCGACCCTCAGCCTCCTGGAAGCAATGCTGAAGAAAAACTTAAACAAGCTGGTATTTTCTTCAACCGCGGCGCTTTATGGGGAACCGGTGAGCACTCCGATCCTGGAGGATGCCGCCCTGCTTCCGACCAATGCGTACGGAGAATCGAAGCTTCTGGTCGAGCAGATGCTCTCCTGGATGCACCGCGTACATGGATTGCGCTATGCCAGCCTGCGCTACTTCAACGTCGCGGGTGCGATTCCCGGAAGAGGGGAAGCGCACGAGCCGGAGTCCCACCTGATCCCGCTCATTCTTGATGTCGCTCTCGGCCGGCGCAAGAACATCAAGATTTTTGGCCAGGACTACCCAACCCCGGACGGCACCTGCGTCCGCGATTACATTCACGTAGCGGATTTGGCCGAGGCGCATTTGCTGGCCTTTGAGGCGCTCGATCGGCGTGACCGGATGATCTACAACCTCGGTAACGGACATGGTTTTTCTGTGCGGGAAGTGGTGGAGTCGGCCCGCCGGGTGACCGGGCACCCGATTCCTGTGGAGGAGCTGCCTCGCCGGCCGGGAGATCCTTCGGTCTTGATCGCCAGCTCGTTAAAGATTGAGACCGACCTCGGCTGGAAGCCAAAATACAATCAACTGGATGACATTGTGCTCAGTGCCTGGGAATGGCACCAGCAGCGCTACAAGCAAGCCTGAGAGCCTCGTAAAACACTCAACCCCTCACCTGAGTACAATGCTTGGTTGACGGCTCGTGCGCGCGTCCACGCTATTCGTAACAGTGACTAATCTGTTTAGTTGAGAGGAAAAGCAATGGAGTCCAGCACCACCACGCACCAACCCAATTTGGATTCGATTCTCCAGGAGCGCAGGGTCTTTCCCCCGCCAGCGGAATTTGCCGCGCAGGCGCACGTAAAGAGCCTTGAACAGTATGAAGCGCTGTATCGCCGCTCCATTCAGGACCCCGAGGGCTTCTGGGGGGAGATCGCGAGTGAGTTGCACTGGTTTGCGCCGTGGTCCCGTGTGCTTGATTGGCAGCCACCACTGGCCAGGTGGTTCGTGGATGGAAAAATCAATCTCTGCTACAACTGCGTCGACCGTCACGCCTTAAGCAATAGAAAAAACAAGATCGCCATCTTATGGGAAGGCGAGCCGGGCGAGATCCGCAATTTGACCTTCGATGACCTCTATCGCGAAGTCCAGAAATTCGCCAACGTTCTGAAAGGCTTGGGGATTCGTAAGGGCGACCGGGTAGCGATCTACATGGGCATGACTCCCGAACTGGCGATTGCCCTGCTGGCATGCGCCCGCATTGGTGCGGTCCATTCCGTCATCTTCGGAGGATTCGCGGCCAATGCCCTGGTGGACCGCATCAACGATGCCTCCTGCGTGGCCGTCATTACCCAGGACGGGTCCTACCGCCGCGGCCAGGAGGTACGGCTGAAGCCGATTGTCGACGAAGCCCTGAATAACTGCCCCACAGTAAAGAATGTCGTCGTTTACCGTCGCACCGGCTCCGCGGTGAGCATGAAGCCGGGCCGCGATCAGTGGTGGCAGGACCTCCACGAAAAAGCCTCAGCCGAATGCCCGGCTGAGCCGCTCGATGCGGAAGATCCGCTCTACATCCTCTACACCTCCGGGACCACGGGTAAGCCGAAGGGCCTGGTGCACACCACCGGCGGCTACTCGGTGCAAACCTACCTGACCAGCAAGCTGATCTTCGACCTCAAGCCGGACGACGTCTACTGGTGCACGGCCGATATCGGCTGGGTCACCGGCCACTCCTATGTGGTCTACGGCATTCTGCAGAACGGGGTTACCACGGTGATGTATGAAGGGGCGCCGAACTTTCCCGAAGCAGATCGCCTGTGGAAGATCATCGATGACCACAAAGTCACGGTTTTCTACACCGCTCCGACGGCCATCCGGGCCTGTATTAAGTGGGGCGATCAGTTTCCGTTGAAGCATTCCCTGGCCAGCCTGCGCCTGCTGGGAACGGTGGGCGAACCCATCAACCCGCAGGCCTGGATGTGGTATCGCGAGATGATCGGCAAAGGAAGGTGCCCGATCGTCGACACCTGGTGGCAGACAGAGACCGGCGCCATTATGCTGGCGCCCCTGCCGGGCGCGGTCCCCACCAAGCCTGGTTCGGCCACGCGCCCTTTTTTCGGCATCCAGCCCGCAATCGTTAACCGCGACGGTGAAACGGTGCCCGCCGGCAGCGGTGGACTGCTGGTGATCCGCCAGCCCTGGCCTTCGATGGCCCGCACCATCTTCAACGATCCCGATCGCTACGCCAGCCAATATTGGTCCGAGATTCCTGGCAGTTACCTTACCGGGGACGGCGCCCGTGTAGACCAGGATGGCGACTACTGGTTGATGGGCCGGGTCGACGACGTCATCAATGTAAGCGGGCATCGGCTGGGAACCATGGAGGTGGAATCTGCGCTGGTCGCGCATCCCAAGGTGGCGGAGGCCGCAGTGGTTGGCCGCCCGGACGAGTTAAAAGGGCAGGCCATCGCGGCCTTCGTTTCGCTCGAAAGCAGCCATCAGCCTTCGCCGCAGCTCAAGGCCGAGCTGCGCGAGTGGGTAGCGAAAGAAATTGGAGCGCTGGCCCGCCCCGACGACATCCGGTTTACTCAGGCTCTGCCCAAGACACGCAGCGGTAAGATCATGCGCCGCCTGCTGCGCGAGCTTGCCACCAGCGGCGAAATCAAGGGTGACACCACGACGCTGGAAGACTTCACCGTCATCGCGCAACTACGCCAGTCCGATGAGTAGGGGTGGGCTAACAGCACATCCCTGCGCTGCGCTGCGGTCGGGATGACAATTTGTTGCACCCGATAGTTGAACTGCAGATCCCTCGAGGGATGACAAAGGGGAAGGTGGCGCTACCCTTCAGTTTCATGGTGCTAATTACAACCACAAATCCCAAGGAGAACGCTGCTCTCCCCTTTGTTATCCCGAGCGTACCCGGATTTCCTGCAATGGCGCTAGAGAGGGCAGCTGTGCGGTTTTCTGTAAGGAAAACCGCATGAAGCTTGCGACGTAACCGACTCGACATGGAAACTGGCGGCGCCGAGGGACCTGAGTTTCACTCAATCAGCGATCGATGCAAATGAAAGCATCAGCCGACTAGCTGTCCTCGCTTCCGGGCTCAGGGTCTCATCCTCGTCTCGTCCTCGGATTGGGAATATACTGCGGCACCGTGAAGTAGAACGTGCTGCCGCTGCCGGGATTGCTCTTGGCCCAGATCCGGCCGCCATGCTGGTTGATGATGCCGCGGCATAGTGCCAGACCCAGGCCGGTGCCGCCGCGCAAGCGCGAATCCGAGGCATCCGCCTGTTGAAACCGTTCGAAAATCAGGTCCAGCTTTTCCTCAGGAATGCCCGGGCCCTGATCCTGCACCTCGAACGTGACTTCCTTCTCGCTGCTTGCCCGAGCGGCTAAACGGATCTCGCCGCCCTTCTCGGAAAACTTGATCGCGTTGCGGACCAGGTTCCCGAGTACCTGCAGGATGCGGTCGCCATCGACCCACACATCGACCGGCTGCGCGTCGAGGCGGAAGGTAAGCCCCGCGCGGTGGGCGGCTGATTTCTCCGCATCCATTGCCCGGCGCAATAGCTCGATCGCGTTCCATTCGCCCTGGTGCAGAGGCAGTGTGCCGCTGCCAATACGTTCGAAGTCGACAATGTCATTCACCAGGCGAACCAGCCGATCGCAATTGCTCAGGGCAATATCGAGCATTTGCGGAACCTTCTCGGGCCGCTTCTCCAGCGCTCCGCCGGCAATCAGGCCCAGGGCGGCTCGCAAAGAGGTGAGCGGCGTACGCAGCTCGTGGCTTACAGTGGAAATAAATTCATCCTTCATCCGATCCAGGCGCCGCCGTTCCGTGACGTCCGAAAAGGCAACGACGACCCCGTCCACGCGGCCGTTCTCCACCAGCGGGCAGGCGACATATTCCACCGGCAACGACTGCCCGTCCTTGCGCCAGAAAACATCGTTATCCACGTGCAGCGGAGTGTCACTTTTTACGCTGCCGGAGATAGGGCTATCCTCGGCGGCGTAGGGCGAGCCGTCGGCGTGCGAATGGTGGACCAGGGCGTGCATGTTTTGTCCCAGTAGTTCCTGGGGCGAGTAGCCCAGCATCTCCGCGCCGCTGCGATTGATGAAGGTAACCTTGCCCTCCAAATCCATGCCCCAGATACCGTCGCCCACCGAGTCCAGAATCGATTGATGCTGGCGGGTCAGCGCATTGAGCTCCTCTTCGGCCTGGGTCTGCTCGGTAATATCAATGCCATGGCTGAGCACATAAGGTTGCTCCCCCGGCAGCTGCAGCAGCTTATTGCGGTAGGCCACGATGCAAAGCTGGCCGGCCTTTCCACGAAGATAAAAACGTCCCTGGTGATCCTGATCCGTGTCTTGCTTCAGGGCCGCAAAATAAGCGTCGTAATCGGCCAGGTGATCCGTGTCGATGTAGTTGCGCAACGGGGTGCCGATCAACTCTTCCGGCTCGTAGCCCAGAGTGGACGCGCCGTGCGAGTTGATGGAGAGCAGGATCCCTTCCAGGTCGTGCGTGCAAATGAAGCCCAGGCTGCTTTCCACCAGCTGCCGGTACCGGGCTTCACTGGTGCGTACAGCAGTTTCTGCTTCCCGTTGCTCGGTCACGTCCACGCCGGTCATGATCACGAAGCTCACTTCGTCCTGTGCATTGGTCAGCGATGTAGCAGTCCAGGCGACGCGCCGCATCTTTCCTGACTTGGAGTTCCAGCCAATTTCGTACGATTCGTTCGCATTGCCGGCGCGCACCTGCTCGAAGATGCGCATCGCCGTCTCCCGGTCCCCTGGTGGATAAAGCTCTTCCGGAAACGAACGGCCGGCCAGATCGCCAAAGGTATATCCGGAGATTACTTCGCATGCGCGATTGAAGCGCACGATTCGCCCGGCAGTATCAAACACCAGAACCAGCGCGCTGATGGTGTTGAGCACCGCGGCAACAAAATTGCGTTCCACGGTGAGCGCTTGCTCGGAACGCTGGCGAGAGCGAACGACATTTTCCTGCGTGTGGCCGGTGGCGTAGAGCTCCAGCCGGGTAACAATCTGCCGGGCGAGAACCTGCAGATTCTCGAGGTTGGTGCGGCCGAAGGCGTTGGGCTCCGCGGAGCAAACAGCCAGCGTGCCGAGGATGGTGCCTGCTGAAGAAAATAAAGGAGCGCCCGCGTAGGAGCGGCATTGAATTCCCTGGTCGAGCACGATACCCGATGGCGCAAAACGATGATCTGCGAGGGCATCGGTGATCAGCAGCGGCTTGCCCTCCAGCAGAAGAAATTGGCAGGGCGATCCGGCGCGGCGTATCTGGCGTGCGCCAAAACCAACCGTCGATTTGAACCAGACCCGCGACCAGTCCAGAAACCCAATAAACGCATACGGGGCTTCGCAGATCGAGGCCGCCATGCGCGCGATCTCATCGAAGGCAGGGTCTGGAAGCGTATCGAGGATGTCGTATTCCAGCAGAGACTTCAGCCGTTCTGTCTCGTCATGCTGCACAGTCGTGGAGCTCGTAATCATCGGGTTTCTTGCATCCTTGGCGATCAACGCCCATCGGGCTAACCGAAAAGTCCGCGGCAAGTATCAACAAAGGGGAATTGTGATTTTCGCTTTGGGGGTAAGCGACAAAGACTGGGTACATCCTAACCTGAGATCGCTCCTTCTGTATGCGGGAAGGCGGCAACAATCTTCCGGAGTTGCAGAATGCAGGTTACTGGTGTCTCGCGCGGCGCGACGGCTCCTCACCGTAAAGTAACGGGTGCCGGTAACATGGCGTCACCGCTGAGATATCGTGGGATAGTTGATCCGACCGGGAGTGAGAGAAAGCATGACGCAAGCTCGGCTTTTCCGCAGACATGCAGCCGCAGCCGCGGGAATCGCCTTGTATTGCGCCGGGCTCTTGGCCCCCCTCATCCACGGCCTGGGACATATCGGTCCGGTGCTGCGCTGGTTCGGTCTGCTGCTGCTGGGTTGGGCCGCGTGGCGGAAGCGTTCCCTGACCGCGTGGATCTTCTGGGCTATGCTCGCGGGCGGTGAACTGGGCGCCGATGCCCCAGCCTTCGCCGTCACCCTTCGCGTATTCAGCGACATCTTCCTGCGCCTGATCAAGACCATCGTCGCCCCGTTGATCCTCGGTACCCTGATTACCGGAATAGCCGCCCACGGGCAAATGCGCAGCCTGGGGCGCATGGGCCTCAAGGCACTGGTCTATTTTGAAGTTCTCACCACCGTTGCCATGCTGGTTGGCCTGGCGGCCATCAACATCACGCAAGCCGGCGTCGGGTTGAGTGTTCCTCAACAGCACACAACGGCGAATGTTCCCGCGAACATCGCCGCCGCTCGGGCTCCGCTGCATTGGGATGAGGTGCTGCTCCACACTTTCCCGGAAAACATCGCCAAATCGGTGGCCGACAACCAGATTCTCCAGGTAGCCGTCTTCGCCATCTTGTTTGGTGTGGCCATGGGCCGGCTCAGCGTCGAGAGCCGAGCTCCCCTGCTGCGGGTGATCGAATCGCTCACCGAGACCATGTTCGCTTTCACCAATGTTGTGATGTACTACGCTCCCGTCGGCGTGGGTGCCGCGATGGCGTACACCGTGGGACAGATGGGACCGGGCGTGCTGCTTCACTTGGGCCGCCTTCTGCTTACCCTGTACGCCGCGTTGCTCGCCTTCGGGCTGGTTGGCCTGCTGCCCGCGGCTTTAATCGCGGGCGTGCCCATCCGCAGGTTTTTGCGCGCCGTCGCAGAGCCGGCTACCATTGCCTTCGCCACCAGCACATCAGAGGCGGCGCTGCCCCGGGCGATGGAAGCCATGGAAGCGCTGGGCGTCCCCCGCAGGATCGTCGCTTTTGTCATCCCCGCCGGCTACAGTTTTAACCTGGATGGTTCCACGCTCTACCTTGCGCTCGCGTCAGTCTTCGTTGCCCAGGCCGCCGGCGTGACCATGGGCTGGAAGCAACAGATGTTCATGGTGGCCACACTGATGCTCACCAGCAAGGGAGTGGCCGGTGTTCCCCGCGCAACGCTGATTGTGCTGCTCGCCACCGTCGCCATGTTCCGCCTGCCGGAAGAGCCGATCTTTGTAATCCTGGGCATCGACGCCATCATGGACATGGCGCGAACCACCGTCAACGTGGTCGGCAATTGCCTGGCCTCGGTGGTGGTCGCGCGATGGGAAGGCGAATTCGGACTCGAGGCCCCGGCGCCGGAAACCCTGGAGGCCGTTCCTTAACTTTGAGCTGTCTGAGCGCGTACCGGCAAAGATAATGCGGGTCGCTGCGGCAAGCTTGCTATACTACGAGATCATGAGCCGCCCCGAACAATGGGCGGCTGAAGCCGCACCAGTAGGCCCCACCCGGGGTCTTTTTTGATGGGGCTGGAGATTGGCGTACACGAGAAACCATGGGGAAACTACTCGACACGATTAACTCGCCCGCGGACATCAAGAGCTTTACCGTGCCGGAGTTGGAGGCCTTGGCTCAGGAAATACGCGAGCAGTTGATCCGGGTGCTGTCGAAGACGGGCGGCCACCTGGGACCGAACCTGGGCGTTGTCGAGCTCACCCTGGCGATGCATTACGTCTTCAACACCCCCTCGGACCGCTTTGTCTTTGACGTCAGCCACCAGGCGTACATTCACAAGTTGCTCACCGGACGCCGCAGCCGTTTCAACACCATGCGCCAACCGGGCGGCCTCAACGGCTTTTCTCTGCGCACCGAAAGCGAGCACGACTGCTACGGCGCAGGCCACGCTGGGACCGCGCTTTCCGCAGCCCTGGGTATGGCGGTGGCGCGCGATCTGGCCGGTACCAAGGAGAACATCATTGCGTTTGCCGGGGATGCGGCCTTCACCAACGGCATCAGTTTTGAGGCGCTGAACAATATTGCCCAGCAGACCAAGCGCATGATCGTGGTGTTGAACGACAACGAATGGTCGATCGACCGCAATGTGGGCGCCATCGCCAATTACCTGCACAAGATCGTCACCAACGAGCGCTACACCAATCTGCACGACTCCGCGGCGCGCCTGTTGGAAAAACTCGGCGGCAAGACTGCCCGGCAGATGGTGCGCAAGGCGGAAGAGGCCGCCAAGGGCATGCTTTGGCCCTCCATGCTCTTTGAGGAGTTCGGGCTCACCTATTACGGCCCGCTCGACGGCCACAACATCGGTTTGCTGATCGAGACCTTTCAGTTCCTCAAGACCCAGGAGCGCCCTGTTCTGCTGCACGCCATTACCCAGAAGGGCCGCGGCTTCCAGCCCGCGCTCGATAAGCAGAAAAAGTTTCACGGCCTGGGTCCCTACGACCCGGATACTGGCGAGACCACGCCGGCCGGTCAGCGCACGTATTCCGAAGTTTTTGCCGAGACCCTGGTTAAGCTCGCAGACGAGAACCCAAAGGTGGTGGCCATCACGGCGGCCATGCCCAATGGAACGGCGCTCGATCTCTTTCGCCCCCATCATCCGCGCCGCTATTTCGATGTAGGCATCGCCGAGGAGCACGGCGTTATCTTCGCCGCCGGCCTCGCGACCATGGGCTTCCGCCCGTTTTGCGCCATCTACTCCACCTTCCTGCAGCGTGCCTTTGATCCCATCGTGCACGACGTTTGCCTGCAGAACCTTCCGGTCGTCTTTTGCATGGATCGCGGCGGGCTGTCGGGCGATGACGGGCCCACCCATCACGGCCTCTTTGACATCAGCTATCTGCGCGGCATTCCCAACATCATCCACATGGTGCCGAAGGACGAGGATGAGCTGGCGGACATGATGTACACGGCGCTGCAGCAGCCGGGGCCGACCGCGGTGCGCTATCCGCGAGGCACGGGACCGGGAGCACCGGTCAAAGCCCATCCGGTTGCGCTGCCCGATCGGCAAGGCGGAGATCATCAGCGACGGCGACGAGGTCGCCATCTTTGGCCTGGGAGCCTTGCTGCCGATGGCTCAGCAGCTCGCAGCGGAGCTCCGGCAGCAGGGCTTTTCCGCCGCCGTGATCAACCCCGCTTTGTAAAGCCGTTGGACCGCGACGTGCTTGCCGAGTACGCCCGGCGCGCCGGCGTCATCGTGACCTTCGAGGATCATGTTCTGATGGGCGGCTTCGGCAGCGCCGTTCTTGAGGCGCTCAACGAAATGCAGATCGAAGCCTCGGTGGTGCGCATTGGATGGCCTGACCGTTTTATCGAACACGGCAAGGTTGACCAGTTGCGTGCCAAGTACGGCATCAGTGTCGAAGGCGCGATGGAAAAGCTGGCCCCCTACCTGCAGCACAAAACCCGCAAACGACTCGTCGCACGCTAGCCACGTTTTGTACGAAGGGCACGGCTGAACAGGCCGCGGAAAGACTCACGTTTTGTATCAGGGCACGACTTTAGTCGGGCCATAAACGGTTGAAAATACGTCGGCCTGCCTCGCCGCAGCGAGCATTAGGCCCTGACGTACGCTCTTACCTCAACAGAATTGTCATCCCGACCGGAGCGCGTTGTGGAGGGACCTGCTGTTTCTCTGCACCCGCAACAATTAGCTTGAATGGGTTACCGCGATCTCAACCCTCTGGCGTTGGCATCACGACTAATTCAGCGGCGCTCCAGGAGCAGGGGCAGCATCTTCTGCCGGTGACGGAAGAGCGACCTGATTTGCCGCTTCATCAACACGCTGTTCGCCACGTCACCCAAAACTCCAAACGGCAGTTCGTATTCAACATTGTCGCTCACCACCGTGCCGTTTCTCTCCGCGCGGATGCGATGGCAATGGCGAAAGTACTTGAAGGGACCTCGTCTTTGTTCGTCACAAAAGAACTCATTCCAGCGAAATTCTGTAATCAGCGCGTCCCACTTCACCCGCAGCGGAAGCAAAGGAACCGGCCGAAAACTGATGGTGATCAGCGAACCCGTGCCGGCCGAATCCGGCGCCTTCTCCACCCGGGCGCGTTGCCAGCCTGGCATCAGCGGCGGAAGATTTGCCGGGTCGGCGAAAAACGCGAACACTCGCTCCCTCGGGTAGGGAACCCACTGTTCGCTTTGGAAGGAGTAGCGCATCAGAATAAGCATAAAAGCAGGCGCCGGTGAGCGCCTGCTTTCGAGAACCAGGGACTTCGAAGAGTACGCCCAGTTACGGCATGAGTACCGTATCGATAACGTGGATCACTCCGTTCGATTGGTACACATTGGCAATCGTCACGGTTGCTGTTCCACCCTTCTCGTCGGTCAGAACCAGCTTGCCGTCCTGCATCATTGCGGTCAAGGTGCCACCTTCCACCGTAGTCAGTGTCGCCTTGCCTTTGCCTTCCTTGATTTTCTTGGCGATGTCCTTTGAGCTCATCTTCCCGGCGACTACGTGGTAGGTGAGGATCTTCTTCAGCTGATCCAGGTTCTCCGGCTTCAACAGGGTATCGACGGTGCCGGCAGGCAGCTTATCAAAAGCTTCGTTGGTGGGCGCGAAAACTGTGAACGGTCCAGGACCTTCCAGCGTGTCGACCAGGCCGGCGGCTTTCACTGCGGCTACCAGCGTGGTGTGATCCTTGGAGTTAACTGCGTTTTCGACAATATTCTTGGTGGGATACATCGCTGCACCACCGACCATGGGATCCTTCTGCGCGTGGGCATTTAGAGCGGAAAATCCCAGAATCATCGCTACCGCGACTGCGAGCATATTTCTGCTTTTCATGGTTGTTCCTTTCACTTGAGAGTGCGTTTGCTGCACTGTTAGTACGGGCAGCACCGCTCAACGGATTTCCTCGCAGCCTCTTGTTGAGCGCGCAGCGAGACTGAATCAGTCCTGGTGACGTAATCAAATACCAGCGGCGCTCAGAATCCGGCGTGCGTACCAGCGCTCCACCGGCTGTGCAACCTAAGCCTGGCCTCCCCAGGGTGTATCATCGCCTTGAATGCCTGGTTGACTGACACGGCGCTTTGACAACGCATTCCCATCCAAACCGTAATCGCTGGCTGATCGCAATTGGGGTCTTGAAGCTTATGAAGGCGGTGCTTTTCGTCTCCATGGGCTTCGGCGTCATCAAGTTGCTGCACAAGGATATTGCCGACGTTCTGTTGCGCGCGACCACGGCCCTCCGCTTCGATCCCGAAAATCGCTTCGTCAACGTGCTGCTGGAAAAGTCAGCCCTCCTGAGCCCTCAGCGGCTCAAGGAGATCAGCTTCGCCATCTTCCTCTACGCGGCCCTGGATGTGATCGAAGGCACCGGGCTGGTGCTGGAAAAGGCCTGGGCGGAGTACTTTACCCTGATCCTCACCGGCTCATTCCTGCCCTGGGAGTTTTATGAGATCGTCCGCCATCTCACCGTCCTCAAGGTAGTGCTTACCATCCTGAACGTGATCGTTTTCATCTATCTGCTCGATCGTGGTCAACGAGAAGGTGCGCTTACGCCAGCAAACCCCGGCAACGGCAAGGATGCCCCGGCAACCGGCACTGATTAAGAAGGACTTCTTCCTTCGATAACACTTTGGTGTTATCCGGCTTGCCTGACATTTCGCCTGCTTGACAAGTACATCGGGCGCAACCTGAATCAACCAAGTCAACACAATCTGTTGTAGGTATCGCCTAGTACCCCCAGCCAGATTGTATTTTTTGGAACCTAGACTCGAAACCCCCTCTTTCCACGGGATTTGCCGGAATTTCCTCTTTGACAGCTTCCTCTGCTCGGCTAAGATGTGGACAAAAGTGGTCCAAAGTGGGAAGAAAGACATAGATTTAAGCCAGAAACGGGAAACTTTGAACCGAGAATCAAAGCTATCGGCGCGAAGGCACGGCAGGGAAGAGAAAACAACTGGATGTTTCGTGGAAATCACCCAACGCGCGTGGACGAAAAAGGCCGGCTCAAGCTGCCCGCGGAGTTCAAGCGCCTGGTGGACGAGCGATACGGGACCCAGTTCTACATCACCAGCAAGGACGGACGGTCGGCCGAGATTTATCCCTTGCCGGAGTGGCAAAAGATCGAGGAGAAGCTGGCCGCGGATACCCAGCTTGAACCCGGCCAAAAAGAAGTTTCTGAACCGGGTGAACTACTACGGTCAGATGTCGGAAATGGATGCGCAGGGGCGGGTGCTGCTTCCCCAGATCCTGCGGGAAACGGCAAAGCTGGCCGGGGATGTGGTGGTTTTCGGAGTGCAGACGTATCTCGAAGTGGCCAACCACGACGAGTTCAAGCAGTCCATGGACACCGATCCGTTGACGGCGGAAGACCAGCAGACTTTGGCGAACTTTGGACTTTAAGGTAGACCCCCCAGGGGGAGCACATGGAACGCAGTAGCGAGCGGCATGTGCCGGTTCTTTTACAAGATGCGATCCGTTATTTGAATGTGCGGGCCGGCGGAACCTATGCGGATGCCACTCTCGGTTTGGGGGGGCACGCCGCGGCGGTCGCCAGGGAATTGGGCGGACAGGGCCGGTTGATCGGCTTCGACCGCGACCCCGACGCGCTGGAGTTAGCGCGGGCACGGTTCGAGGCGCTGGGCCAGGAGTTGGGCGAGCAGATGCCGCAAGTGGGAGCTCTACGGGGAACCCATTCTCCGCCATGAGCCGCCACATTGGCGAAGCCAGCCTGGATGGGTTGCTGGCCGACTTTGGGGTCAGCTCGATGCAGCTGGACTCGGCGCACAGAGGATTTAGTTTTCAGGCGGACGGGCCACTCGACATGCGGATGGATCCGCGGAGGGGCGCGACTGCCGAACAAGTGGTAAATCAGGCTGACGAAAAAGTTCTCGCCGACCTGATTTACGAATTCGGAGAGGAAAGGAGATCGCGGAGATTTGCCAGAGCCATTGTCAGGGCGCGGCCGATCAGGACTACGGCACAACTAGCCAAAGTCTTATCGGCCGCCGCCCCGGCGATGAAATCTGAGCGAGGCCGCCATCAGATCCATCCGGCGACCAGGATTTTTCAGGCGCTCCGAATTTATGTCAATGCCGAGCTGGACGAGATACAGGCGCTGTTGCAGGTGGCGCCCAGGCTGCTGAAGCCTGGTGGAAGGCTGGTGGTGATCAGCTTCCACTCTCTCGAAGACCGGCTGGCGAAAGATGCTTTGCGCGAGGGCGCACGGCAGGGAATTTTTGAGCTGCTTACGCGCAAGCCGGTGACGGCGAGCGAAGAAGAGACGGATCGCAATCCCCGCTCGCGCAGCGCTAAGTTGCGGGCGGCGGAGAGAACCTCTCAAAAATAGCGATCCATAACAAGGGGACCAACATGGCAACACAGACAATCGCGGCATACGACCTGAATTACAGCTCGAGAAAGCAGCAGGTGCTGGACCGGAACCTCCATCTTTTCGCGGCGCAGCAGCGCGCGCGGAGAGGTCCTACGCCGGAGGTTTTTTGCTGCAAGCGGCTGGACAACTCGCGCCTGGTCAAGGCGGCCGATCCAGTGCGGGTGCGCGAGATGCGTACCTTCACCGCGGCCATGGCGCTGCTGTTTATGTTCGTGATGTTCTATGGGTGGCAGCACTTCAGCGCGATTGAGTACGGATACCGGGTCGAAGCCGAAAAGCAGCAGCGCAACCAGCTGGAGGAGCAGAACCGCGAGCTGCGGCTGACCGAGGCACAACTTTGTGATCCCCACCGGATCGATCGTATGGCCCGGCAGCTGGGGCTGGACGCGCCCAAGCCAGGCCAGGTGGTCCGCGGCGAAAGCGCATTTGATCCTAATGCGCCGGTGATGGCAGAAGCATCTGCGATGCCCCGTTTGCGATGAGGGATATATCTCAGGGCTTTAGAGGGTGTGTGAGACCGCTATTCCCGAGATAAACAGCAGGTCCCTCCACTCCGCTGCGCTCCGGTCGGGATGACAAATTGATTTTGAGGTCGAGATTTTGATACCGAACAGAATTGTCATCCCGACCGAAGCGCAGCGGAGTGGAGGGACCTGCTGTTTCTTTCCCCTCCGGTGACTTCTCGCACACCCTCTTTAGCCGTATATGTAAGTTGCAACATGGCAGGTTCCGTTGAAGCAGCTCTCTTTCTTCCGCCCGGCAAAACGCACTAACCCCCAACCTTCGGCACCGGGGGCTCCGGGCCGGGTAGCCGTCGGCACGGTACATCGCAGGCTCGGCTTTCTGCATATCTCCCTTTTTTTTGTCTGCTGGGCCGCATTAATCTGCGGCCGCCTGGTTTGGCTGCAGGTGGTGCATCACCAGGATTTCGTGGATCGTGCCGCCAGGCAGGAACAGCGTACCTTTGAGGTCGCCCCGCGCCGCGGCGTACTCTACGACCGCAATCTGCATGAGCTGGCTATGACCGTGCTCGCCGACTCGGTGTACGCGGTGCCATCGGAAATTGCCGACCGTCAGGATCCAGAGGGGCCAGCCAAGCGCCAGGCATTAGCCAATTCCCTGGCCAAGGTAGTCCACACCGACCCCACCGACCGTTTCACTTCAGCCCATCAGATTGCCGCGCGACTGAGCGCCTCGAGAAATTTTGCCTGGATCGCACGCAAGCTCGATCCTGCGATGATTGCGCGAGTAAAAGCGCTCAACCTCAAAGGGCGTGTATTTCCAACAGGAGTTCAAGCGCTTCTATCCCAACAGCCAGCTGGCCGCCCAGGTGCTGGGCTACGTGGGCACCGACGACAATGGCCTGGGTGGGATGGAGCGTAAGTTCGATCGGGAGTTACATGGTGTCCCCGGCCGCAGGCTTACCGCGGTCGATGCCCACCGTCATGTGTTGGGTAGCCAGGAGCATGAGCCTGACCCCGGAGAAAATCTGGTCCTCACCATCGACGAGAACATCCAGTTCATGGCGGAGCGTGCGCTCGATTCCGCGCTGGAACGCACCCAAGCCTCGAATGGCACCATCGTTGTCCAGGATCCATACTCCGGCCAGATTCTCGCATTGGCGATTCGCCCGACCTTCAATCCCAACGATTTTCGCCACGCCACTACCAGCCTGCTCAAGAATCACGCGGTAAGCGACGTGTATGAGCCGGGTTCCACCTTCAAGCTTGTGACTTACTCAGCGGCCCTGGAACAAAAAGTTACGGCTCCCGACCAGATGATCGATTGCCAGGGAGGCAAGATTGAGCTCGCGGGAAGAATCATTCACGACAATCAAGGCGAGCATTATGGCGTGATTCCGGTCCACAAGGCGCTCGAGGTGTCCAGCGATGTGGCTGCGGTCAAACTGGCGTTGCGGGTCGGCTCGGACAAGTTCAGCCAATACATCCACGATTTCGGCTTCAGCGCACGCACCGGCGTGGAGTTGCCCGGGGAAACCCGCGGTCTCCTGCGTCCAGTGAAAAAGTGGGGAGCGTCGTCCATCGGTTCCATTGCCATTGGCCAGGAGGTCGCCGTTACGCCACTGCAACTGGTGTCCATGGTTTCGACCATTGCGAATGGAGGCGTCTATCTGCCGCCGCACGTGCTCATACCGGAGCAGGCGGATCGCAACGGTCAGCCTGTCAAACTGCGGCCGTCGCCATTCAAGTCAGGGGAAGACCTGCCTGATACGCTTCCAACCGGAGCGCATCGCGTCATCTCCCAGATGACCGCTGCGCAGATGCGCAAGATGATGGAAGGCGTGGTGCTTTACGGCTCCGGTAAACCAGCGCAACTCAACGGCTACTCCTCCGGGGGCAAGACCGGCACCGCGCAAAAGATCGATCCGGTGACCCACCTTTATTCGAAGACGATGCACATCGCATCCTTCGTCGGAATCGCGCCCGTCAATAATCCGGTCATCTCCATTGCCGTGATCATAGACAACCCCAAAAAGGGGCCCTCGTACTACGGCACCGCGGTCTCCGCGCCAGTGTTCGCCGAGGTGGCGCAAGAGGTGCTCGAATACCTGGGAGTGACCCACGATACGCCTCTGGCGGCGCAGCCGGACTTGGCCAAACAACAAGCCGGCCCGCGGACGGATGAGGATGCTCCCTCCGAGCACACCGGCGATCTCGACGCTCTCTTTGCGGAGGTGAACAATCTCCCGCCGGATGATCCGCTTCGCAACCAGAGCAACGGCCAACAGGCAGTGCCCTCCGCCGCCAACGAGCTTGCTCCGGCTGCGCCGCCGGCGGTGCCGCCGGCTGTGGCGGAGAAGCCTCCTCCCGCAGTCCACCCAGCCGAGGTCAGACAAGAAACAGCCGATCCTCCGTTCCAGGCCAGCGCGCCAACCGGTGAGCCGCATCTTGCGGGACATGGCGTCGTGGTCAATGCAGGGCCCCGGGTAGGAGTACCGTCGTTCCTTGGGGAACCGCTGCGTGTGGCGGTTGAATCGGCCACCACCGCTGGTCTGGCGCTGCAGATTGTGGGCAGCGGTATTGCCCGGGAGCAGGTTCCCGCGCCTGGCAGCATGGTGCCGCCGGGCACTGAAATCGTGGTCCGCTTCACTCGCTAGCTAACCTTCCCATAGACTGTATCTGCTGTTGATCGCAGGAGCGCGACCCATGGGACGTGAAGCCACATGCCACTGCAAGTGGGGCGATGAGCAAGGCGACTGCAAAGTGCTGCTGGAACCCACCGAGCTCATCTTCCGTCACGGGATACGCCGGCGCATCCCGCTATCTGCTTTGAAGGGCGTCGCCGCGGTCGGCGAGAACCTGGTCTTCCAGGCCGGGCGGGATCGCGTGCAACTGCGTCTAGGTCCCGAAGCCGCGGAGCGATGGATGAAGGCCATCAAGACTCCTCCCCCGAGCCTCGCCCGCAAACTTGGAATCTCATCCACCACCAGGCTCCTGGTCCTTGGGGATCTTCGAAGCGAAGAATTGAGGGCCGCGATCGCCGAGGCAGGTTCTGTAACCAATAAGGAAGGGGACCTGGTCCTGATCTCTGTCGATTCGGAACGCGCCTTGAGGCAATGCGTTGCAGGTGCAACTCCCAGTGCGCCCTTATGGGTTGTTTATCCCAAAGGACCGGATAGCTCTCTGAAGGAATCGGCAGTGAGAGAGCTTTTACGCAGCCGCGGTTTTATCGATACCAAAGTAGCGTCGGTATCGACGAGGCTTACTGCGCTTCGCTTCGTCAAGCGTTAGGGCGGGATATGCGCACAGTAGACCTGGAAATCGTTCTGCGCGGTGTCGATTTCGTCCGGCGTGCGGGCCTCAACCCCGCGGTGAGCGGCGTTGAATACGATTCGCGGAGGGTGCGCGACGGCTCGCTCTTTGTCGCCTTTCGCGGCGGCACGACTGATGGCAATCGTTTTATTCCTCAGGCAGTAGCCCAGGGCGCGCGAGCCATCGTCACCGATTCCCCTGCGGGCTTCGCCGCAGCAACCAGTGATCCGGGGATAGCCGTGATCGAAGTGGCGCATGGGCGACGCGCGCTGGCTGCGCTTGCCGCCAATTTCTTCGATCATCCTGAAGCGCAGCTCAAGCTCAGCGGCGTAACCGGCACCAATGGTAAAACGACGACAGCATTCCTGCTGGAGGCGATGCTCCGCCGCCAGGGGCGCACGACGGTCCTGGCTGGAACCATCGAGTACCACGCGGCCGGCAGAATTTTTCCCGCGCCGCACACGACGCCCGAATCCCGCGATCTGCTGGAGCTGTTTCGTGAAGGGGTAAATGGTGGCGCGACCGAGGCGGTGATGGAGGTATCCTCCCACGCACTCGATCAGGAGCGGGTGTCCGGTCTGCATTTCGACGTCGCCATCTTCACCAATCTGACCCGCGACCACCTTGATTACCACGGCAGTATGGAGAATTACTTCGCCGCCAAACGAAAATTGTTTGACGGCTCCGCGGGGCCGCCTCCCCGTGCCGCCGTCCTCAACCTTGATGACCCATACGGTGGCGTGCTGGAACAAGCCGCCGGTTCAGGGTTGATCTACACCTACGGCCTGGAACAGGGAGACTTCCGCGCCGAGGAGCTTCGCATGGAGCCTTCCGGCATGCACTTCCTCATGGTCACGCCCCACGGTAAAGTGCCGGTGGCGACGCGTCTTACCGGCGGCGTGAATGTATACAACTTGCTGGCGGCAGGCGCGGCTGCGGTTGCCCGAGGCCTCACCATCGAGCAGGTTGCCGATGGTGCCGCTTCGCTCGACTACGTGCCCGGCCGATTCCAGTCGGTCGATTGCGGGCAGAACTTTGCCGTAGTGGTCGACTACGCCCACACCGACGATGCCCTGCGCAACATCATCTGCCGTCGCACGCGCATTCGTCACCCGGAAGGCCGGCCGGGTTATCACCATGTTCGGCTGCGGTGGCGATCGTGACCGAACCAAACGCCCGTTGATGGGCCGGGCTGCCGGCGAGGGCAGCGACGTCGTCGTGTTAACCTCCGACAATCCGCGTGGAGAAGATCCGTTGGCCATCATCGAGCAGGTGCTGCCCGGGTTTAGCGACACGTCGGCCAAGGTCATCGTCGAGCCTGATCGCCGCCGAGCCATCGCGTTAGCCATCGCCCAGGCACGGCAGTACGACCTGGTCCTTCTGGCCGGCAAGGGGCACGAAAAAACCCAGACCATCGGCGGCGAGGTGATACCGTTCGATGATGTAGCCATTGCGCGCCAGGTATTGCAGGCCAGGGAAAAAAGCGAATGAAGCTGCAATTACAAGACATCGCTCATTGGATCGGAGCTGACCTCAGGTCAGGGGAAGGCGATCGGCCCGAGCACCCGGCGACAGGATATTCCATCGACACCCGCACGCTTGCGCCGGGGGATCTCTTCTTCGCCGTCCGCGGGGAGCGCTATGATGCGCACGCCTTTGTCCCGGCTGCGTTTGAGCGAGGCGCGCGCGCCGCGGTTGTCGCGCGCAGCAAGGTAACGGATTTTCTCGAGCTGGCGCGTACCCACACCCTGCTGATTGTGGACGATCCGCTGGTGGCGCTGCAGACCCTGGCCACCGCGGTGCGCAGGCACTGGAATAAGCGCATCATCGGGGTCACCGGCAGCGCCGGCAAAACCACCACCAAGGAAGCGGTCGCTGAGGTTTTGAGCGCGCGGTTCCATGTGCTCCGCTCCAAGGGAAACCTCAACAACGAATTTGGCATGCCCCTGCAACTGCTCAAACTGGAGCCGGAGCACGAAGTCGCGGTGGTCGAAATGGGCATGTCGCACGCCGGCGAAATCGCGGCCCTGGCGCGCATCGCTCACCCTGACTGGGGGGTCATCACCAACGTCGGCAGCGCCCACGCGCAGAATTTTCCCGATGGGGTGGCGGGCATTGCCCGCGCCAAGTATGAGCTGGTGCAAGGCCTCCCTGCCTCCGGGGTTGCCTTTCTTAATTGCGACGATCCTTACGTGGCCCAATTCGGGCGGGATTTTCACGGGCGCTCCATCTATTTCGGCAGTGGTCCCTGCGCCGATCCCCGCGCCGCAAACATCGAGGAGCTTGGCGCCGACGGGAACGCGCTTTCAAGTGACGGCCGGCGAAGAGCAGGCAACGGTGACCTTGGCGTTGCTTGGCCGCCACAATATCTGGAATGCGATGGCGGCGATCGCCGTTGGTTTCGAAGCAGGCATTCCGCTGGCGGAGTGTGCCGCCGCGGCCGGCCGGCTGCGCCCTCCCGATAAGCGGGGCGAGGTGTTGCAGATCGGCGGAGCCACAGTCATCAACGACTGCTACAACTCCAACCCCGAAGCGCTCAAGTCCATGATCGCCACCCTCGCTTCGATGCCGGCCAAGCGGCGCATCCTGGTAGCCGGTGAAATGCTGGAGCTGGGTCCGGGGGCAGTCGCGCTGCATCGCGAGTGCGGTAAGGCGGCTGCCGAGAGCGGCATCGACCTCGTGGTCGGCGTGCGGGGAAACGCTCAATATCTTGTAGAAGCCGCGCGCGAAGCGGGTGCGCTGGCGCTCTTTCTTGCCTCGCCCCTCGAAGCCGGCGAGTGGTTAAAAGCTGAGCTAAGACCAGGCGACGCCGTGCTGCTGAAAGCATCCCGCGGTGTCGGCCTGGAGCAAGCCCTGCATTTTCTGCAGCAGTAATGGCGGAGCGAAAAAACTCTCCTGACAATCTGTCCCCGCAACAGCGCAAAGGGTGCCCCATATCTCGCTCGTTTTTCGCGAGATGTGGGAGACGCTGCTCTCGACTTGCCTCTTTTCAAGTCCTTCCAGAGCTAGAGGGCAAGACCCGTCTCTCCCACATCTCGCGAAAAACGAGTGAGATATGGGGCACCCTTTGCGCTGTTGCGGGGACAGAAATCTCCAGCAAAAACCCTCACTAGTTGCCGCTGTGGTTCGCCCGGAAATGCAGCGCAGACATGCGCGCGATGGCCTGTAAGATAGCTCCAGCGCGGTGCGAACGGCGGAGGAAGTTTGCTTTACTGGCTGCTCTATCAAAAACTTTTTCCCTACTTCAGACCCTTCCGCATCTTCCGGTATCTGACGTTTCGCACTGCTTTCGCCAGTCTTACCGCGATGCTCATCGCGCTGCTGATCGGGCCGTTCGTGATTGAGAAGCTGCGCGAGTTTCAAATCGGCCAGTACATCCGCGAAGACGGTCCCAAAGATCACCAGAAGAAGGCCGGCACCCCGACCATGGGCGGCGTGCTTATCTGCATCGCCATCCTTCTACCCACGCTGTTATGGAGCGACCTTTCCAATCCCTTCGTCTGGTTGGTCATGGGCTCCACGCTGGCTTTCGGCGCGATTGGCTTTGCCGATGATTACATCAAGGTCATCCAGCGGCGGAATCTCGGCCTCACCGCGGTGCAGAAGATCGGCCTGCAGATCATCACCGGCATCGCCATCGCCGTCGTCGCTGCCTGGCCATGCGGAGTGAGGGCATCTACTCCACCCATCTCATGGTGCCGTTTCTCAAGCGCTTTCGCCCCGACCTCTCCATCCATGCGCTGGGCTTCATTCCCCATCTGAGTGTGCTGGCCTTTACCTCCCATTCGTGATCTTCGTCACCCTGATCATCGTCGGTTCCAGCAACGCGGTGAACCTCACCGACGGGCTGGATGGGCTGGCCATCGGTTGCACCATCATCGCCGCGGCGGCGCTCACCGTGCTGACCTACGTCAGCGGCAACGCCGTCTTCTCCGATTATCTCGAGCTGCAGCGCATGCCGATGGTCAGCGAAGTCACCGTCTTCTGCGGAGCCATGGTCGGCGCCAGCATCGGCTTTCTCTGGTACAACGCCCATCCGGCGGAGGTCTTCATGGGCGACGTGGGCTCGCTCGCCCTGGGCGGCGCCATCGGCACGGTTGCCGTGGTCATCAAGCAGGAGCTGCTGTTGCCTTTTATCGGGGGCATTTTTGTGCTGGAGGCAATCAGCGTCATTCTGCAGGTGGGAAGCTATAAACTGCGCAAGAAGCGTATCTTCAAAATGGCTCCGCTGCACCATCATTTCGAGCTGATGGGCTGGTCGGAGTCCAAAGTAATTGTGCGCTTCTGGATTGCCGCGCTGGTGTTTGCGTTATTTGCGCTCACCACCCTGAAACTGCGTTAGACGTGGATCGCTGCATGGAACTGAAAGGCAAAAAGGTACTGGTCGTTGGCCTCGGCAAATCGGGTCTTGCCGCAGCCCTCTTTTTGCGCCGTCACGGCGCCCAGGTCACCGTCTCCGACCTGCGCAGCGCCCAGGCGCTGGGCAAAGAGATTCCCTCGCTGCTCGAGGCCGGTATCTCGGTGGAAGCCGGCGGCCATGGGCTGCTGACCTTTCGCCGGCAGGACCTGATCGTGGTTTCCCCGGGTGTGCCCTTGCTTACCCCGGAACTGGTTCAGGTGCGCAAACCTGGGTCTGCCCATCATCGGCGAGTTGGAACTGGCCGCGCGTTTTCTCAAAGGAAATGTTCTGGCCATTACCGGCTCCAACGGAAAGACCACCACCACCACCCTTGTGCGGCGAGATCTTCAGCGCCGCCGGGTTGAAGACGGTGGTCGCCGGCAATATCGGAGTACCGGTCATCGAGACCGTCGATCAGAGTGAGCCGGGGCCTGGTCGGTCCTCGAAGTTTCCAGCTTTCAGTTGGAGACCACGGAGAGCTTTCACCCCCGGATCGCCGTGATCCTGAACATCACTCCCGACCATCTCGACCGTCATGGCACCTTCGAGAACTACGTGGCGATGAAGGAGAAGATCTTCGCCAACCAGACCGGCGAAGACTACCTGATCCTCAACGGAGATGATCCCGTTACCCAGCAGGCGGCCAGCCGTGCGAGGTCGCAGATCTTATGGTTCAGCCGCAGCAAGATTGTGCGGCGCGGAACCTTCCTCATGAACGGCATGCTGATGTTTCGCCCGTCGGAGCAGGCCTCTCCTATCCCGGTGGTTCCGCTGGCCGAGATTTCGCTCAAGGGCGAGCACAATATCGAGAACGTGCTGGCCGCCGTTTGCGCGGCATGCGTCGCGAATATCCCCGCCGAGGTGATTGCCCGTGCGGTCGCCTCCTTCCATGCGGTGGAGCATCGGCTCGAGTTCGTCGCCGCCATTCACGGTGTCGACTACTACAACGACTCCAAGGCCACGAATGTCGACGCCACGGCGAAAGCAATTGCCTCGTTCCCGGGAAATATCCACCTGATCCTCGGTGGGAAAGACAAGAACTCCGACTACACCCAGCTGAATGCGCTGTTGCGGGCGCGGGTCAAGGCGGTTTACACCATCGGCTCGGCGGCGGAAAAGATCGAAGGGCAAATTGCGGGCGTCACCCCGGTGGTCCAGGCAGGCACGCTCGAGGCGGCGGTCGACCAGGCGGCCGGCCAGGCGGTGGCGGGCGATGTGGTGCTGCTGGCGCCTGCCTGCTCCAGTTTCGATCAGTTTGAAAACTACGAACACCGGGGAAGGGTCTTCAAGCAAGCGGTGATAGGCCCGTCAGGGAAGCAGGCGTATGGCAAAGCGCGTAGGGGTCGACAAGTGGCTCTACGGCGTAACCGTCCTGCTGGTCTTCATCGGCCTGTTGATGGTCTTTAGCGCCTCCGCGGTCATGGCCGAGGACCGCTACGGTTCGCCCTACACCTTCGTGAGCAAGCAGGTGGGCTGGGCGGTCCTTGGACTGGTCACCATGACGCTGCTGATGCGCGTCGATTACCGCAAATTCAACCGGCCGATCGTGGTCTTTCCCGCGGTTGCCGTCACCACGCTGCTGTTGCTGGGCGTCTTTCTGTTGCGCGACTCGCACAACACCCACCGCTGGATCCGCTTTGGAGGCTTCTTCTCTTTTCAGCCATCGGAGATTGCCAAGCCGGTGCTGGTGCTCTTTCTCGCCTGGTTTCTGCAGGACAAGCTGCATTCCATTCGCGACTGGCGCAACACGCTGGTGCCGGCGGCCTTGCCCACTCTGGTCTTTCTGGTGCTCATCGTCAAGGAGCCTGACCTGGGCACCGCGCTGGTCTGCGCCGCCGTGGCCGCGATGATGTTCTATCTGGCCGGCGCGGAGACAAAATATTTTGGCTATGCTGTGCTCGCGGCCGCCCCGGTGCTCTACTTTCTGCTCTTCCGCGTGCCCTGGCGGCGGGCGCGCATGCTGGCCTTTCTGAACCCCGAGGCGGATCCGCAGGGCTCCGGCTTTCACACCATCCAGTCGCTGATCGCGGTCGGCACCGGTGGCATACGCGGGGTCGGCTTTATGGAAGGCCGGGAAAAGCTTTTTTATCTGCCCCAGCCGCACACGGACTTTATCTTTGCCAACATCGCTGAAGAGCTGGGCCTGATTGGCGCGCTGGCCATCGTTGCGCTGTTCGTCGCTCTGGGATATCGCGGGCTGCGGGCGGCCAGCCTTTCCAAAGACACCTTCGCGCGCTTTCTCGCTTTCGGCATCACCGCCACCATCCTGATCCAGGCCTTCTTCAATATCAGCGTGGTGCTCGCGCTGGTCCCCACCAAGGGCATTACGCTGCCCTTCGTCTCCTACGGCGGTACCTCTCTGTTTATCACGCTGGCGAGCATCGGCGTGCTGCTGAGTCTCACCCGGGAGATTGACTGACGGGCATGCGGGTCATGATTGCCGGCGGCGGCACGGGCGGCCACGTCATTCCCGCGCTGGCCATTGCCGGCGCACTCAAATCGATGTACCAGGCGGAGATCTGTTTTGTCGGCACGGCACGGGGAATGGAGACCCGCCTGGTGCCGCAGGCCGGTTATGCGCTCGAGCTCATCGATGTTGGCCAGCTCAATCGCGTCAGCCTGGCCACCAAGCTAAAGACCCTGGTCGCATTGCCGCGCAGCATCGTGCACTGCATGCGCTTGTTGCGCCGCTGGCAACCGCAGGTGGTGGTTGGCGTGGGTGGGTACGCTTCCGGGCCGGCGATGCTGGCGGCACTGCTGCAGCGGGTGCCCACGCTAGCCTTTGAGCCAAATGCCGTTCCCGGGATGGCGAACCGGCTGATCGGGAAGCGTATCTGCGCCGCCGCGGTCAATTTTGCCCCGACGCTGGCCTATTTTCGCAACGCCGAAGTGACTGGGATCCCGGTACGCACCGAGTTCTTCGGCGCTCCCGCCCCGGCCGCCGGAAAGCGCGCCTCGGCTGCTGGTGATGGGAGGCAGCCAGGGGGCCCGCGCGCTGAACCAAAGAATGCCGGAGATTGCCCGGGAGCTGCTGGATTCCGTCCCCGGCCTCACCATCCTGCACCAGGCGGGAGCGCGCCACGCCGAGACGACCGAAGCAGCCTACGCCGCCAGCGGAGCGGCCGGCGGATCGCTGGCGGGTACAGGCTTTTCTCGAGGACATGCCGAGCGCAGTTTGCGGCCTCGGATCTGATTCTGGCGCGCAGCGGAGCCAGCACGGTGGCGGAGCTTGCCGCCAGCGGAAAGCCATCCCTGCTGGTGCCTTTTCCCCAGGCTGCGGACGATCATCAGCGAAAAAATGCGGAAGTGTTGGTTGAAGGGGAGCGGCCGAATTATTGCTGGAGCAAGACATGACCGCCCCCGCCTTTTGGAGGCACTGTCCGGTCTGCTGCAGGAATGGGGAGAAGCTGCGCGAGATGTCAGCCCGTGCGCGTACCTTTGCCCATCCCCAGGCCGCCGCAAGAATTGCCGAGATGGTGGCGCTGATGGCAAAAAGAAACGGCTGACACCGAAGTGCCAGCCGTTCCTGTGAATCGTTCAGTCGAGATTAGCGGTGTCCACCACCACCGCCGTGTCCCCCACCGCCACCACCGTGGAAGCCGCCACCGCCGCCACCACCGCCATGGAAGCCACCACCAACGCCACCACCACCGTGGAAGCCACCACCGCCGCCGCCGCCTGCGAACGCGTGTCCGCCGCTAGCGCCTGCGAAGGAGTGTCCCGCATTGGTGCCCCGCGAAAGCGTGCCCGCTGAAAGGGACGAGCAAAGGTGTTACCGGTGCGAGCGTAGCCAACCCCACCGCGATAGCCTACTCCGCCGCGATAGCCGTAGCCACCACCATAGCCTGACCGGCCGTAGTAGCCGCCGCGACCCCAGTAGCCACCGCGACCCCAATATCCGTGGTACCAGGGGCCGGCGCCGATAAAGATGCCACCGACAAACCAGCTAGGTCCGTAGTAGCCATAAGGGGCGCAAGCATACGGGTAGTAGTTGTAGTACCCCCAGGAGCAGACAGGGGCAGGATAGCCATATCCATAATCGCCGTACCCCGGCCCAACCCCGATCCCGACACCGATCTGGGCATTGGCAGGGGTAGAAAGAAACACTGCGGGAACCATGAAGGCGCCGAGCAGCACGAAATATCTTAGGAAGCGCATTGTGGACCTCCTCGCCAAGGCATATGCATTGCGTAACCAACCGCTTTGGCGTACTTCCAGCACTCCTGGTTATCTTTGGGTGCCTACTACCTTAAACAGCACTTTCTCTATAAAGTTGCGCCTTTACCAGGGGCTATGGCAAGCAAATTGCCAATCTCCCGATAATCCCAAGGTATCCGCTCGATACACCAAGCCTGACCATCGTTTTGGCGCCGCTTTTCTAGCTACATATTAGATGCTTGCCCCGCAAGGGAAGCAACCCTTGGCGGCCGCGGGGCTGCAGTTCTCATGCGCCCTCTTTAGGCCCTGAGGTACGCTTTTGAGATGTTCGCGGACGCAATTCAATCGCCTTTGCGACGAAGATGCGGCCTACTCTAAAACAGAATTTTCCCGCAGCCTGTACAGTAAGCTGGAGTAACCATCCTTCCCCGCCATGTTTGCCAAAGCACAACGCGTTCATTTCATTGGCATTGGGGGCATCGGAATGAGCGGCATCGCCGAGATTCTGCTGACCCTGGGCTATGCCGTTTCCGGCTCCGACCTGCGCCATTCCAGCATCACCGACCGTCTGGCCGAGCCTGGGCGCGACGGTTTTTGAGGGGCACGCGGCGGGCAATGTGGTTGGCTCCGGGGTGGTGGTAACCAGCTCCGCCGTCAACGAGCAAAACCCCGAGGTGGTGGAGGCGCGGCAGCGCAAGATCCCGGTCATCCAGCGGGCCGAGATGCTGGCCGAGCTGATGCGGCTGAAATATGGCATCGCGGTGGCCGGCATGCATGGCAAGACCACCACCACCTCCATGATTGCCACCGTGCTGGCCGCCGGTGGGCTGGATCCAACCGTGGTGGTCGGCGGCCGGGTGGATGCCTTGGGTTCGAACGCGCGCCTGGGAAAATCGCAATACCTGGTGGCCGAAGCCGACGAGAGTGACCGCTCCTTTCTGAAGCTTTCGCCGATTCTCTCGGTCGTCACCAACCTCGATCGCGAGCACATGGATTGTTACCGCGACATGGAAGATGTGGAGGCGGCCTTCCTGCAATTCATGGAGCGGGTTCCATTCTATGGAGCGTGCACGGCGTGTATCGACAATCCGCTGCTCGCCGCGCTGCTGCCCCGCGTGCAGCGGCGGTTGTTCACCTATGGCTTCTCTCCGGCCGCCGATTACGTGGTGCGTATGCTTCCTCCCGCGGAAGGCATTCGATCCCGTTTTGAAGTGGCGGCGGACGGCCTGGTGCTTGGCCCTTTTGCTCTGCATGTTCCCGGGCGCCATAACGTGTTGAATGCAACCGCCGCGGTGGCGATTGGCACGCAACTCGACGTGGCGGGGGAGGACATTGCGCAGGCGCTCGGCGGTTACCGCGGAGTGGATCGGCGGTTCCAGTTGAAAGGCTGCGCTCGCGGGGTGAATGTGGTGGACGACTATGGTCATCACCCCACGGAGATTCGGGCGACGCTGAGCGCGGCGCGCGAGTGCGGTTATCACCGTGTGCACGTGATCTTCCAGCCTCATCGCTACACCCGCACACGGGATTTGATGGCCGAGTTCGCGACCGCGTTCGATGAAGCCGATACCGTGCAGGTACTGGATATTTATGCGGCCAGCGAAGAGCCCATTGTGGGTGTGGATGCGCCTGCGCTGGTCCGTGCCATCGGCCGCAAGGACGTGCAGTATGCAGCCTCCTTCGAGGAAGCGGTAAGCCGAACCGTGGCCCAGGCCAAGGATGGCGACGTCATCATGACCCTGGGCGCGGGGAGCGTATCCCAGGCCGCCGGCATGGTGCTCGACGCGCTGGGATCCACGAAATAGCGAGGCGGCCTCGTCCAGCGCTGCGTGGCAGGAAATCCGGGTGCGCTCCGGTCGGGATGACAGTTTTGTTGCAAAATGGGTCATCCCGACCCGAGGAATCATCGTCCTAAACAGGTTTGGGTGGCCCATTCAAGCCTTCTTTTGGCTTGAGTGGGGTTGTTGTGTGTGGTGGGGGATCGAGGTGTTTGTTGCTAACTTGGCATCATCCGCTTTTCCGTCGCATAGCTTCCTCGTCGAGGAGCGATCGGATCAGCTCAGGGGCGACAAAGAAATTCGTTTTTTGCAACTTGGAGAGTGCCTCCGGCAAGTCCAGCAAATCGACGCGAGCAGCATTGCGCAACACTCCCAATGTCCCAATCACAGACAGGTTCCGCCGCTAGGCCTTTCGCGTGTAAGCGTCTCATGTCCTGTAACTCTTCCCAGACAGCCGGAGGAACCAGGATGCGACCGTAGAAGTGGGGAAGGATTTCAATGTGCCCGATCAACACCAGATAATTGATCGGTGAGGTATCGGCAACAACAATCATGCAGGAGGATGATTTCCGATTCCCGGATTGTCTTCAAATTGCCGCGAAGTTTCACGGTCCTGTTGCAGATCGGCTAGGGAGTAATGCAGGTGGACTCCGTGATCCTTGAGGAAGGCATGCACTTGCATACGCGAGGAAAACCCCAGCATCTCCCTTACTCGACCTTCCGAGAATCGCTTGGAACGGTAGCCTTCCAGGGCAAGCGCTTCAACGACGGCCCGCGGTAAGTCCGGATATTCCGACGTAAGCAGGTGCGCCAGGTCGTCCGAAATTTGCAATTCGAGGTTCATGGAGTATCCCTTACCAATTTTTAAAGCGATATTTCATTCCGATAGACCAAAATCGATGTCGTGGTTCCAGCATTTGAGGGGCATTGTGGTGTGACCGGGCTCGCGACAGACAGCGGAGCACTCAGACGTCGAGGGCTGAGATACCGGCGAGCACGACGGGATCGCGATCAGGAAACTCTGCAACAAGGGACAGTTTCCCGCCCATGGCTTCAAAGGCGGCGGCCCATCGCCGACGAAAACTTTCGCGGGGTACCCGCTAGGCGCGCACAGCGCGTGCTCGCCACGGCTGGGGACGGTAACTTCAACCTTGCCGGGTAGAGGCTTCTTCTATCCCCGGTTCCGGCATTCATGGTAATTTTCCCCATCGCACGATTGGCGCGTACGGTAGTTGCTGGGCTTCCACATCACATCGCGCAGCCTGGGAATCGTCGTGAGCCGACCTTTTTGAGGGCGGCGACATGGGCCAGCTTGCGGAGCTGAAGGCCGACATTGACCGTGGCTTGGCGGATGTGGCCGAGGGCCGGCTCACTCAGTTCGACGCCAGGCGGATCATCGCACGCGGGAGGAAACTATTAGCAGACCGCTCAACCTCCGCCTCACCGAGACGGCAGAAATAGACCCTGCTGAAATTTGGAGCTACTTCGCCGAGGAGGTCTCTGAGTCATTTGCCAGTGACTTTCTCATCCGCATTGAGAGCCGATTCGGTCAAGCGTGGCAGCTCCCATTATCGGGGGCGCCCGTCTCTACTGTGATGGGGGTCGGAGCATTAAGAAGCGGCGTAATATGGGAGAGGATGGATCGATGGGCAAGGAGGTCCGGATGGACTGGCTGGAATGCAAGGATATCGAGGCTATTCCCGGCAAGATGGGCGGTCGGCCCGTTGTGAAGGGAACCCGCATCGAGCCGGAAACCATTGTGCAGGATTTTGATCTCGGGGCGCCGGTCGAGGAAATTCACGAGAATTTTCCCACCGTGCCGATTTCCACAATCCGCGCCCTGATCGTATTCGCGCGCAAACATCAGCCCGTGCCGTGAAGCGCGTTCTTCTCGATGAGAACGTGGCCCATGCGCTGCGGAAACACCTCTCAAACCACGAAACCGTAACCGCTGCCTATGCAGGCTTCGCCGGACTGAAAAACGGGGAACTGCTGAAGGCAGCGGTAAAGTCTGGTTTCGACGTTCTCGTAACGGGTGACAAAACACTGCAATACGAACAGAATCTGTCAGGCGACAAGATCGCCGTGGTCTCGTTGTCCGCGAATGGGTGGCGGATCATCGCGCCGTACGTCGCAAAAATCGCTGCTGCTGTTGACGATGCGGTTCCTGGGTCGTTTGTGCGGGTGGAGTGTGGAACCTTCTCGCGAAAACATCGACCAGACGGAACGTAGCCCATACCGGTTCATCCGAGTGAGGGAGGGTCATTCATTTCCGGTCGCTAATTTTGTCGTCCCTTATTTTCCCCGGTGATAGTTAGATATCTCCTATCGTCTCCTATGACTTTTTACGCACATTCCAGATCCGAACCCGATAGAGCTCGTTGGCAAGAGCTCAGGAAACATCTGGAGGAGGTCGCGGCTCTGGCCGCGCAGTTTGCGCCAGCCGAATGGAAGGTTCACGCACGGGTTGCTGGACTCTGGCACGATGCTGGGAAATATCAACTCGCCTTTCAGCGATATATCGAAAGGGATGTCGAGGCATCGAACGAAGGCGCCAATAGGTCGCCGTATTCAACACGCGATTGTCGGTGCAGCCCACGCGTTGCGTAAAGGGATGGATTTGCTACCGGTTGCACTTGCAGTGCAGGCACATCATGGCAGGTTGAAAAATGCGGGTCTGCTTGAAGATGCCATAACGAATATCGGAGCCAGATTGTTGCGTGATGCCGAGCGTGACGGTTTGCCGCAAGACCTGTTGGAAGTTGCCGTCCCGCAGCTTCCTCCTGAGGCGCAAGACCGGCTGTACCTCGCTCTGGCAACGCGGTTTCTCTTCTCTTCTTTGGTAGACGCGGACTCCCTCAACACTGAGGAGTGGGACAAGGGCGAATCTCGGCAGACCGACTTCGACTCCATCGCCGCGCTCGCAACAAGGGTGTGGGCCGCGTGTCAGGAAAAATCGACCGATGCGTTGGACAGAGCTGATTCGGCCCTGAACCGGATGCGGGCTGAGGTGCTTCAGGAGTGCCTGGCCTCCGCATCGCTTCCGCCCGGGCCGTTCACCCTGACCGTTCCAACGGGCGGCGGTAAGACCTTGAGTGGCCTCGCCTTTTCCCTCCGGCACGCCGCACAGTACGGTCTTCAGAGGGTGATCTTTGTCGCGCCTTACACCTCCATCTTGGAGCAGACGGTAAAGGTCTTTCGCGACGTGCTGGGGGAGCGCAATGTGGTCGAGCACCACTCCAACATCGACCCCGACGAAGAGACTGACCGGAGCCGCCAAGCCTGCGAGAATTGGGACGCCCCCGTGGTTGTGACCACCAGCGTTCAACTCTTTGAGACCCTCTATGCCAATGACAAACGTCGTTGCCGTAAGCTGCACCGCATTGGCCGCGGCGTTGTCTTTTTGGACGAGGTACAGACTTTCCCAGAGCACCTGCTACGACCGATACACTCCGCGCTCGATCTCTTGAGCGAGCAGTTCGGTACGAGTGTGGTCCATTCCACTGCGACGCAACCGAGACTTATGCTGCGGGGAAAGCAGGACCGGCCAGCCGGGCAAACCTCACGCGAGATCGTGCAGAACTATGCGCGGCACTTTCCGGTGGTCGCCGACCGCTTTCACATGGAGTTGCTTGGCGATTTAAGTACGCCGGTCAGCCTCGATGAAGTGGCGGCGGCAGTGGGCCAGCATGAGCGTGTGCTCGCCATTGTGCATCGCAGGCAAGATGCGGAGGAACTGGCGCGGCGGCTCGGCCAGGAGTGTATGCATCTCTCAGCGCGCATGTGCGCGAAGCATCGGACGGTGGTTCTGGCTAAGGCGCGCTTGCTCCTGGAGCGCGGCGACCGCTGTCAGTTAGTGACGACGCAGTTGGTAGAGGCTGGCGTAGATCTCGATTTTCCGGTAGTCTTTCGCGCTCTTGCGGGGTTGGAGACGCTCGCCCAAGCCGCCGGTCGTTGCAATCGTGAGATGCGGTTGCCCGAGCCAGGTCGCTTCGTCGTCTTCCGCGCACAGTCGAAGCCCCCCGCCAAGTCGTTGCAAAGGGGTTTGGAAGAGTCGCTTGATTTCTTTCGCAAAGGATTGCCGAATCTCGCCGATCCCGACGTGTTTGCCAAGTACACGAAGCGGCTATTGAGCAACCTTGGGCAGGACGGCACCGACACGCCGCAAGTGCTGGCGCATGAGCGCGACCTAAACTTCCCCGAGGTCGCAACTCGCTTCCAGATGATCGACGACTCAGGCCAGCCGGTAGTCGCGGACTACGACGACGCCTGGGAGCGTGTGCGAGAGCTGCGGCGGAATGGCCCATCGCGGCAAGAGTTCCGCCGGTTGCAGCGGTACACCGTCTCGCTCCAGCCACACGAGATAGCACGGCTCCAGAGGCTCGGTGTTCTGGAGCCGCTGCTCTACGGGCATGACGTTTCCACGTCCAACACTTCATGGGTGCTGTCACAGAATGTCGTTGGCGTGTACGACGAGCGGTTTGGCTTTAGCTGGCAGGGCGGAGAGCGGTTTGAGCCCGGGACGCTGATTGTCTAAGCTTTACTTCTCGGATTTGCGCCGCAAACCCGGAGGATATCGCTCGCCACGCAGGGGAGTGCCGTCCGATGCTGCTAAATTCAGCGTCCCCAACTGCAACTTTATTTGTTTGACCTGCACAGTTGGTTTAGATAACCTTCGCCACATTCTTTATTTATGCACACTCCAGACTTCCACCTCCGAATCCGTGGCGACATGGCCTGCTTTACGCGCCCAGAATTTTCGACCGAACGCCTCTCTTATGACCTGATGACACCCTCTGCGGCTCGCGGTGTGATCGAGGCCGTTTTGTGGAAGCCGGCGATCCGCTGGGAGATCACGTCCATTGCGCTGCTCAAGCCGGTGGGGTGGATCGAGTTCCGGCGCAACGAGGTGAATTCCCGCGTCTCGACACAGAATGCCTTGCGCGCTTCTCGCGGCGGAGAGCGGTTACCCGAGTTCTTCAGCGACGAAGACCGAGCTCAGCGCAATACGCTCGCTCTGCGAGAGCCTGACTACGGGGTGACCGCACAACTGCATATGACTGCGCGCGCAAGGGAAGAGGACACGGTCGAAAAGTTTCGCGCCATGTTCCTGCGCCGCCTGGAAAAAGGGCAGCAGTATTATCAGCCATACCTTGGTTGCCGCGAGTTCCCGGCGACGATAGAGCTGTTGGGACGGAACGCCCGAACCGCTCGCGACCGAGACACGCGAGCTTGGCTGGATGCTGCACGACATCGACTTCGGCCCGCAGAACCAGGCGCGCTTCTTCCCTGCTCGTTTGGTGCAGGGCGTAATGCGAATTCCAGAGTGGCAGAACTCTATTTCCGGCGGCACGCTATGATTCTGGCCGAACTGAAGGCGCTCGCAGTGCGCGAAGGGTTGGTTGATGACCCGTCGTTCGAGAGCAAGCCCGTCCCATGGATCATAGTGCTCGAGGAGGACGGTAGCTATCTGGGCCTACGCGATACTTATCAAGAGTCGCCGCTGCCCGAAGGCAAGAAGGGCAAGCCTAAGCGGCAGGCGTCGATGTTTACAATCCCACGCAGACTGGGTAGAACCTCAAACGCGGTTGCTGATTTTCTGGTGGACAAGTCCGAGTACGTGCTGGGAATCAAGCCGGACAATAAGCGCTCAGCCAAGGACCTGCGCACCCGCCGCGATATGTTCGCCAACCTGTTGCGCGATGCTTCAAAGAGTGCGGAGAGTGATGCGGGTAAGGTCGTGGCCGCATTCCTCAGCAAAGATGGCGAACGCGAGCGCTGTGCCATCGAGCTCGCCGAGCGCGGCTATGCAGGGAACGATCTCTTCACGTTTCGAGTCGACGGCAACTTTCTTCACGATGATGAAGCCCTCCGAGCGTGGTGGGTTAGACACGCGAAAGGCAGCGAAACGGCGAATTCAGATGCACAACGTCAGTGTCTGCTCTGCGGCAACGAACGCTACGGTCGTCGATAAGCACGACTCGCTCCAGATCGCCGGCTGCGTGACCTCGGGCGTTTCGCTCGTCACCTTCAACAGCGCGGCCTTCGAGAAGTACGGACTGGCGCGAAACGACAACGCCCCGATTTGCCGAGAGTGCATGACGGCCTACGTCGAAGGGCTGCGCCGTCTTATCAACACGCGCTATATCAACGCTAGATCAGGCGAGCCAGTCACCGCACAGAACGTGCGGCTCTCCGGCGATACGACCGCAGCCTACTGGGCGAACATTCCGGACGAGTTGGTCGGCACGTTGAGCGAACTGATGTATGCACCGCAGAAGGTGCGCGACCTGTTGAACAGTCCTCATCGTGGCCAACGCTCGGCTGGTTCGGCTCAACGCTTCTTCTGCCTGGTCGTGAGCGGAGCGCAGGGCCGCGCCATGCTACGCAGTGTGCACACGGGCACACTCGTCGAGTTGGAGAAGAACCTGAGCGTCTTCTTTGACGCTATCAGGCTGGAGGGCGACCGTGCCGAGCCCAAGCCGCTTGGCTTTCTGCTGCGTTCGCTGGTGCTGCGAGGGAAGCTTGATCGGCTACCACCGAGGCTGGCAGGCGAGGTCTTCCTGGGAGTTCTTTTCGGAAGCAAGCTGCCTCGCCTCGTTCTGTCTGCGGCGGTCCAACGGAACCGCGCCGATCAGAAGGTCTCACCGGAGCGCGCCGCATTGCTTCAACTGTATTTCAAGAGTCACAAGATGGAGGAGGTTCCACAGATGAGCCTGGATGCAGCTACGAAAGACGCACCGTACCGGCTTGGCCGTTTGCTTTCAGCCTATGAGCAGTTGCAACGCCGTGCCCAGGGTGGGAACCTCAACCGAACGCTTGTTGATCGCTACTTCGGCGCGGCCTCAACGCGACCTGGCACTGTATTCCCGCAACTTGTGCGGCTGTCACAGAGCCATCTCGGCAAGCTCGGCCGAGGCGGGAGCGCTACTATCAGGGCCTCATTACTGAAATCGTAGATGGCATTGGCAGCTTTCCCTCGATGCTGACGCTCGAAGAGCAGGGCCGCTTCGCGCTTGGCTACTACCACCAGCGCCAGGCATTCTTCCGCGGCAACAAAGACAAGGAAGGAACAGCCGAAGAGATTGATCCCACTTCCGAAGGAGAGACCAACGCATGAGCCGCCCCGACTTCACCGCCAACGAACCCCTCGACAACCGTTACGAGCTCGTCCTGCTCTTCGATGTGCAGAACGGTAATCCCAACGGAGACCCCGACGCCGACAACGCACCGCGCGTCGACCCTGAGACCGGCAACGGTCTCGTCACCGATGTTTGCATCAAGCGCAAGATTCGCAACTACGTCGGCATCACGCGCAATTTCGCCTCGCCGCACAACATTTTTGTTAAGGAGCGCGGCATCCTGGCCAACGTGCAGCGTGACGCCCATCGTGCACTTGGCATCGAGCCCGACGGTAAGTCCATCGACAAAGCCCGCAGCTATATGTGCCAGAACTACTACGATGTGCGCTGCTTTGGCGCCGTCATGACAACCGGTAAAGCCGAGAGTGAGGCGGATGCTGCGGTAAATGCTGGCAAGAAGACGAAGGACAAGGTAAAGCTGTGGAACTGCGGTCAAGTACGTGGTCCGGTGCAGTTCGGCTTCGGCAGTTCCATCGACCCGGTGATGAGCATTGCCCACACAATTACACGCGTTGCGCTGACCAACGCCACCGATGCAGGACAGCAGGCAGTCACCGGCGAGGACGGTGAAGACCGCGCGGGTAGCGGCCAGATCGGACGAAAGCACGGCATTCCATATGGCCTGTATCGGATGCACGGTTTTATCTCGCCTTTCCTTGCCGCCGACACCGGCTTCACGAAGGCTGATCTTGGAGTGCTGCTCGAAGCTCTGGAGCATCTCTTCGACCACGACCGCTCTGCCTCACGCGGTGAGATGTCTGTCCGTGGCCTATTTCTCTTCGAGCATGAACTTAAGCTCGGCAACGCGCCCGCACACAAGGTCCTGGAAACAGTAAAGATCGAGCCTGTCAAGGCAGCACGCCACTTCTCGGACTACGAGCCGCATCTCATTGCACCGGTCGACGGGTAGCCAGCCGATTTCCGGTGTCACCTGCTGGCACTATGTATGAGCATGTGCCACCCCCAATTCTGAATCCGCCGACGACACCCTGCCGCTGAGCGGGCTGCAGCATCTCGCATTCTGTCCGCGGCAATGGGCGCTCTGCTCCGCCACGACATCGAGTCCGCGCTGGAGAGCGTTGGGCTTGACCCAGCGGTTGGTTTTCTCCACACCGACCGGCCCGGCCGCCCGAGTCTGGCGCTGGACCTGATGGAGGAACTTCGCGCTGGTCTGGCCGACCGCCTGGTGCTCACGCTCATCAACCGGCGGCAGGTAGAAGGAAGAGGGTTTACGGAGCAGGACGGCGGCGGCATTCAGATGGACGACGCGACGCGCAAGCAAGTCGTCTCCGCCTGGCAAACTGCGCAAGCAGGATGAGATTGAGCACCCCTACCTGAAGGAGCGCATTCCGCATCGGGCTTGGTGCCGTATGTGCAGGCGTTATTCCTGGCACGCTATGTTCGTGGGGGCTTCGACGCCTATCCCGCGTTTTTCTGGAGATGACTCGATCATGATGGTTCTTGTCAGCTACGACGTAAGCACCCGCGACGACGCTGGGCGACGCAGACTCCGCCGCGTGGCACGGTTGTGCGAAGATCATGGCCAGCGAGTGCAGAACTCGGTCTTCGAGTGCGTCGTGGATTCCGCGCAATGGGTTATTCTGCGAGCCAGTCTCGTGTCTGAGGCCGATCCGCTCAGGACAGCCTACGGTTTTATTTTCTCGGAACCGAATGGAGAAGACGTGTAGAACACGTAGGCGCAAAGCTCTCCTACGACCCCGAAGCACCCCTCATCCTCTAGTCATAAGGGACGCCGCTAAGTCAATCGCGCGGACCCTAAGCGAGCACGGATCTACTCTGCAACATCCGCAGATCGGCTAAGTGCCTTGATACCAGGAAGATACTCACGTGCTCTTGAAGACGATGATGAGTCTGTCAACAAAGTTGAGAGTCAGGATCGCATTTGTGGCAAGCTATCTATAGCGCATGGAGTTGTTTACGGCATGTGCCGTCGCCCCCCGCGCGGGGGGCGTGGATTGAAACGCGTACTCGACTCACCTGGCGATCGGCGCAGCTGCGTCGCCCCCCGCGCGGGGGGCGTGGATTGAAACACCGTCAGCTCAGCGTGCGACGCTCGTGCCATGCGACGTCGCCCCCCGCGCGGGGGGCGTGGATTGAAACTGCGTGTCGCTGCGCGAACGTCCGACGCTCGACGGTCGCCCCCCGCGCGGGGGGCGTGGATTGAAACTGCACTGCCAGACGGTACTCCGATGCAGTCAGGCATGGTCGCCCCCCGCGCGGGGGGCGTGGATTGAAACGCATCTGACTCGACGAGCGCATGACGCCGGCCGACTGGTCGCCCCCCGCGCGGGGGGCGTGGATTGAAACGGCATCGCGATGACTGGCACACGCGCACGCCGAGCTGTCGCCCCCCGCGCGGGGGGCGTGGATTGAAACAGTCTGCATCTGGCGAATCGACTGCGTCGAGCTCACGTCGCCCCCCGCGCGGGGGGCGTGGATTGAAACATCGACTGCATCGTACGACGCTCAGCTACATGACGGTCGTCGCCCCCCGCGCGGGGGGCGTGGATTGAAACAGTCGATCGCGGTCAATGCCGCGCATGGTCGCATGGTCGCCCCCCGCGCGGGGGGCGTGGATTGAAACATGCATGCGATGCCACCATTGCGCCAGCTGGCACTCGTCGCCCCCCGCGCGGGGGGCGTGGATTGAAACATACGGCTGGTCGAGACTGACGAGCACGTGATCGAGCGTCGCCCCCCGCGCGGGGGGCGTGGATTGAAACAGCTGCGAGCCGCGATGCAGCACGAGCGTCAACTGCGTCGCCCCCCGCGCGGGGGGCGTGGATTGAAACACGTAGCACGTGACATCCGCGAGCGGCACTGTTAGCGTCGCCCCCCGCGCGGGGGGCGTGGATTGAAACCGTTATCGATCAACGCATGAGCACCTGCAACCGCGTGTCGCCCCCCGCGCGGGGGGCGTGGATTGAAACCATCACCTGCGGATCGAGACTCGTCGTGCGTCAGCGTCGCCCCCCGCGCGGGGGGCGTGGATTGAAACAGTTCGACCTCGACGGTGATACGTAGCACATGGCGCGTCGCCCCCCGCGCGGGGGGCGTGGATTGAAACACTGACCTGATGGCGTACGAGCTGCAGGCTGCTGACGTCGCCCCCCGCGCGGGGGGCGTGGATTGAAACCGTGCCAGACATGCCTTCGGTCGGAGCCGTCGGCTGTCGCCCCCCGCGCGGGGGGCGTGGATTGAAACAGCTTGCGCGATCGAGTGCGCTCATGATCGTCTGCGGTCGCCCCCCGCGCGGGGGGCGTGATGAAATGTTATCCTTGTGCACTCTTATCCGAGCGTGGTTGAACCCAATACAGCAGGCAAGGGGTAGCACGACGGCGAAGTGACCTTCACCAGAAGTTTTCACGTTTGGCGCAGCGGATATGTCTGTCGCGGCTAAGGACCGGGACATCGTTCCGCTTCCACTTCGTCTCTGTCGGATCTCGGTGCGGGATCTCGCTTCTTGACTTGCGATGTAAGCGCTCAGCATCTCTCAGGGTCGCAGTGATCCGCACTCTCGTCGCTCTTAGGGAGACGACCTTTTTCCCGATAGACGTTCGGCATGCTGATGTACGAATCATATCTTGCGCTTGAGCTGCGCTTCGTCAATGATCTTCTCGCGGAGGCGGATAGCGGGATCTCACGATGTCGAGAGCTGCGTGGGTATCGCACGCTGCGATCTCATAGTGCTCGCAATTCGACATCTGCCGGTTAGCGTTGATTTCTCTGCGGAAGGAGCCTGGCCATACTTTGCGACTCGCCGTCCGTTTTGAAGGGAGGGGCGGATCGCGACGTCCGGAGTGATGGGGCGAGGTCACGTTGAAGACATTCACACACATATCCTGCCGGCGACGCCCCGCGCTTTGGCCTGGACCTTCAGAGCAGCTTCAAGCTCCTCTGGAAGATACCTCTACCAGCACACCGATTTTCCCTCATCCCCGAGCGATCTCTATCTCTTCTTCAGGCTGCTTTAAACACCTGCGCAACCTTCTCAAGTCCTCGGACTTCATCCGGCCCGCTCCAACCAGATTGAACCCATTAAGAAATAGATACAATTCACCCGCCCAACGATCAACCCTCCCCAAAAAATAATCCCACTTAGACACACTTACCCCATGTACTAACGATTCCCAATAAGTGCTTCCCCCACTTACACCAACCTGGAAACCGTAATACCGTCTAGGCATGACGCCCGTCAACAGCGCTCCTCACCTGTCCAGCTCTCCGCCGACCCTCGCCGACATACAACGCCGCAGCATGGAGTTACTCGCCTTCCACCAACATCAGCGGGCCCAAGCCGCCCGGCCGCCCGGCAAGTCCCTCGACGCCCAAGACGCCTACCTCGAGGAGGATGACCCGAACCTCGAAGAAGAGGACTCCTCGTTCGCGCAGGACCTCAAGGTGCTGGAACAGCTCATAGCGCAGCAGGACCCCAAGCCGTCGGTTAAGCCGGCGCCGCCTCCAGCCCTGCCTCCAGCACTCTCTCCAGCCCCGACTCCACCACCCGCCGCGCCCCCGCCGCCCTCCCTGGCCAAAACCGCCCTCTACGGCCTTGCCGGCCTGGTCCTCAGCAGCCTCGCCCCGCACACCGAAGCCGACCCCGCCGCCATCCTCCTGCAATTCCTCGCCGCCTTCGGCAACCTCCTCGGCCCCGAACCGCACTGCATCGTCGGCAACACCCGCCACGGCCTCAACCTCTTCGTCGTCCTGGTCGGCGAGTCCAGCAAGGCCCGCAAAGGAACAAGCTGGCGCCTGATCTCCAGCCTCTTCGCCGAAGTCGACCCCCTCTGGACCTCGGACCGCATCTCCACCACCCGCCCGACCGCCAACAGCCTCGTCTATGCTCTCCGCGATCAGGAGCCCGTCTCCGATCGTCGCCTCTTCTTGCTCTCCGAGGAGTTTGCCTCCGTCCTCCATGTGCTCGCCCAGCGCAGCGGCCCCCTCTCCCCGCTGCTCCGCAGCGCCTGGGATGGCGGCGATCTCTCCGCCGGCAGCGAACGCCGTCTCCTCCACGCTGCACGCCCGCATCTCAGCATGGTCGGTCATATCACCCAAGGCGAGCTCGCCCACCACCTCAGCCGAACCCAGGCGCACAACGGCTTTGCCAACCGCTGTCTCTGGACCAGCGTCCGCCGCAGCCGTCCCCTCCCCAACGGCGGCTGCCTCCCGCCCGAGCAACTCACCGCCGTGGCCAACGAGCTCCGCCGTAGCCTCGACTGGGTGCAAGCCCAACCCGGCCTCTGCTTCCGTCGCTCCGAAGCCGCGGAAAAACTGTGGAGTGATCGCTATTCCGCACTGAGCGAAGGCCGCACCGACGCTTACGGCGCCGCCACCAGCCGCGCCGAAGCCCAGGTCCTCCGCCTCAGCGCCCTCTACGCCGCCCTCGATTGCAGCCCCGTCGTCGATGCCTGCCATCTCCAGGCCGCCCTCGCCGTATGGGCCTACTGCGAGCAAAGCGCAGGCCTCTTCTTCGACGGAACTCCCGTCGATCCCACCGCCCGGCGTATCAGCCAGGCCCTCACCGACAGCCCGGGTGGCTTAAGCAAAACGCAACTCGGCATCCTCTTTCACGGCCATGTCAGCAGTGAACGCATCGAGCTTGCGCTCGCCGAGCTAACCAGCCTCGGCCTCGTTAGCTCCGGGACCTTGCCCGGCCGCGGACGCCGTTCTACCGTCTGGGCTCCCGTCCGGAACCAAAAAACGCCCAACCTGGGCGCCTGACCCCCCTTATCCCTCATATCCCGCATTTCCCTCATGCGCGCGCACATACCAGAACCGGAACGCAGGCGATCTCCAACCCTCGAAGGCACTGAAAATAGCATCAAAGCGGTGCTAAAATGATGCATAAGGGGCCAGTATGCGGACTACCATTGCGCTCGACGACGAATTGCTCAAACAGGCCGAGTACTACACCGGTATTAAGGAGAAGGCCGCTCTTGTGCGAGAAGCGCTCCAGAGGCTTGTCCGCAACGAAGCTGCCCGGCGGCTGGCGGCTCTCGGAGGAAGCGATCCGGCGGCTGAGGCCGCGCCAAGGCGCAGGGTCGAAGAGTGATCCTGGTCGATACCTCGGTCTGGATTGACCATCTGCGCAGCCCTGACGCGAAACTGCAGGAACTGCTCCAGAACGATGAGGTCGTCACTCACCCGTTCGTTCGCTTGGAGTTGGCTTTGGGTTCCATCGCTACCCGGGAAATGGTGTTGGCTGCCCTGGCACTCTTGCCTCAGGTTCCCATCGCAGCGACCGACGAGCTGTTTAGCCTGGTCGAGTTCCGAACACTCTACCGAAGAGGAATCGGCATCACCGATCTCCACCTGGTATGTTCGGCCATCTTCGATAAGTCGATCTCGATCTGGACCAGAGACCGGCGGCTGGGAGATGTTGCAGACGAGCTCGGACTTCGTGCTTCGCTTTTATAGATGGCGCTAGCGCCAATGGAGAGCTGGTGCGACCGTCGTCAGAATTGCCTCCATGACATGCGCATTGTAGGCAACACCCAGTTGGTTGGGGACAGTCAACAAGAGCGTGTCGGCCTCCGCGATCGCCTCGTCTTTTCTAAGCTGCTCGATCAGGACATCCGGCTCGGCAGCATAGCCACGGCCGAAGATCGCCCGCGTAGCTTCGTCAAGGAAGCCTATCTTGTCCTCTTCCTGCACCGCCGCCTCCGAAATAGTAACGATCACGGTCGTCGATCAACGCGAAGATACTGCGGCTGACGGAGATGCGCGGAGTGCGCGTGTGGCCAGCCTCCTTCCAGGCTGCCCGGAAGGCGCGAATCTGCGCGGCTTGCTGGATGTGGAGCGGCTCGCCGGTCTCGTCGAATTTGAGGGTCGAGGTCTGCAGGTTCATTCCGAGCTTCCCAGCCCAGGCGGCAGTCGCGTTCGAAGCCGATCCCCACCAGATCCGCTCACGCAATCCTTCGGAGTACGGCTCCAGGCGCAGCAACCCCGGCGGATTAGGAAACATCGGACGCGGATTGGGCCGCGCGAAGCCCTTGCCGCGCAGCAGATCGAGAAATTCCTCGGTGTGCCGCCGTCCCATCTCTGCATCGTCCTCGCCCTCAACCGGCCGATAGCCAAAATAGCGCCAGCCATCGATCACCTGCTCGGGGGAACCGCGGCTGATCCCTAACTGCAGGCGCCCGCCGGCGATGAGATCCGCAGCGCCCGCATCCTCCGCCATATAGTGAGGGTTCTCGTACCGCATGTCGATCACGGCGGTGCCAATTTCAATCCGCCGGGTCTTGGCGCCGACCGCCGCGAGCAGAGGGAACGGCGACGCCAGTTGCTGCGCGAAGTGATGGACACGGAAGTAGGCTCCGTCCATGCCCAGCCGCTCGGCCTCCACGGCGAGGTCAATCGACTGCAGAAGCGCATCGGCTGCCGACTGAGTTTGTGACTGTGGTGAAGGTGTCCAGTGACCGAAGGAGAGGAAGCCTATTTTCTTCATGCAAGACCAGTCTACTGATCCGGGCCGAAGCTCTAATTTCAGCCTTCGCCCACGACTTTAGAGGTTGCGGAGAAACTCTGTTCTAGGGTAGACCGGGGATTTATCCCCGGTACAAACGTCATGGAATCATTGCGGGCTTTAGCCCCTGAGGTACGTCTTTCTTGCCCGATCGGGAGCTTTTTCCGCAGCCTCTTTAGTCGGTGCGTAAATGCGTGCCCACCCTCAAAGACCCGCGTACCAATCGTAACCGAGCTTGGTCCAGTAGTCGTCGGGCCGCTGGTTGGTATAGGCGATGAGCCCGATACGCTTGATCTGCTTGTATCCGTACTTGGTCGGTGCGTGCAGCCGCAGCGGCGCGCCATGATATTGGGTGAGCGGCGTTCCGCCCATTTCCGTAACCAGCAAGGTCTGGGGATGCAGGCAAACCTTCAAATCGTAACCGACATAGTAGTCACCATTCGGCGTCTCCATGTACACGTAACGCGGCAGCTGACCATCGCTCCCTTTTTCTGGCGGGTACGCCGCAATCAGGTCCGCCATGCGGACTCCGCCCCAATGCACAATCTGGCTCCATCCCTCGATGCACTTGAACTGCGTCACCATCTCGTGTTTCGGAAGCTTGAGGATATCGTCCAGGGTCAGCAGCAAACCGGGTGTGCCCGGGTCGAGCGTGGAGCGGCTTCTGCCCGCTTCCTCCAGCCCGCGCGGCATCCTGCCGGTGCGCACCTGGCGGATTTTCTCGCCCTCCACCATGGAGGCGGGCGCCATCTTCTCCGCGGTGTCGGCGCTCGGCGCGACCTTGGTGTCGTGTCCCTGGTCTTCTTTCGTTTTCACATCCGCATACTGGTATTCCCAGGCGGTGACGTCGGCTGCATATTGGGAATAGCTCCGCGCGTTCGCCACGCCGGTCATCTGCAGCCGCCAACTCTCGGGAACCAGCGCCTGCTTCAGCCCGTAAACACCGTTCACCCGCAGATCCTGGGCCTGCTTCAGCGGGTAGGTCGGCGCCAGTGCGCGGTCGTCGAAGATGGCGCGCGAAAGCCGGGAATTGGGCTGGAAGGCCCGGCGCAAAGGTGTCGGCTGCATCTCGATCGGGCGGCTGCGATCGATCCATTGATAGAGGCCCCACCCGGCGGCTACGCCCGCGGCGGCGATGGCGAAGCTCCGGCGCGTATGCTTTGCGGCTTTCCCGCAGTCGACTGCCTCGCCATCTGGCCGCCGGTGCTGACTCCGGCTCTGTCATGCCAGCTGCTTGTCGTCGGTCGCTCATCCAGCTCTTTCTTTCTGCTTCGAGCGAGGCTTCGCGGATGGGCTTCACTTCCAGGCCGCTCACCATGCTGCGGAAGTTGTTCCAGCCCGCCAGGACCACCTGGGTCACGTGAACCAGGAAGAATCCGCAGAAGCCGAGGGTGAGCAGGAAGTGCTCCCATCGCGCCATCTCGTATCCGCCGAGCAGGGTGGTGATCCAGTGCACCTGGGTTGGCTTGTAAATGGCCAGGCCAGTGATCAGACTCCCCGCGCCCATCAGGATTACGGAGGTGTACGCAATTTTCTGCGCGCCGTTGTACTTGGTCTGCGGCGGGAAGGTATTTGCTCAGGTGCAGGTCCTTCAACGTCACCTGGATGGCCTCTTTCAGGCTCTTCCGGTCAGGAACGACGAAGTGCCATTCGCCGGAGAGGACGGTGTAACAGCACGTACGCGAGGCCGTTCAGGGCAAAGATCCAGACGAAGAAGAAGTGATATCCCAGTCCCTCCGTCACATGGTACGGAGCGTTGATGGCCTTCCAGAACCACTCCGGGAAGAAGCGGACAAGGGTGAAGGGTCCAATGCCGACCCGGTAGACCGCATGAGGATGCTTGTAAGCGTTGTCGGAATCGTTCCAGTAGATGAGCAGGCCGCTCCAGATCATGGTGAAGAGCACGGGAAAATTGACCCAATGCATCCAGCGGATGGCGAGCGGATGTTTCTTTTCCAGCCGAATACTGGGATGGATCGGTTCGGGCGGCGGCTCTGGCGGTGCCCCCGCGGGCGCAGCCGAAACCGCAAGGGCCTCCGGCTGCGGGGAAGTCACCTCTCGGGCAATCGGCGGGTTTTCGGGCGGTGTGGAAGGCGGCTCTTCTGAAGGCGGGGGACTGCCATTCTTTTCCTGTTCATCCATGATCTCAGCGTACCTGATCTCATCATCTCGCCTTCTCCTCTCTCATGACAGGGTTATCACAAGAGCAAAAATCGTGTGCGTCGCGCCGCAGCCAGGACTTTCTGCGTTATGTCGTCGAGGGATCTCTCGCGGGTTCCACTCCCAAAGAGTATGCGATCGCGCTCGACGTCTTCGAAAGAGGGGCCGATTACGATCCCGCCGTGGACGCTACGGTGCGGGTGGAGGCTGGGCGTCTTCGAAGCCGCCTTCGTGAATACTACGAGACCGAGGGCAAGTTTGACCCCGTCTGCATCTCCATACCCAAAGGCAGCTACGCAGCTGTCTTTAGTGTTCGGGAGTTGAAAGCGGAAGCGCAACGACCGTTACAGACTACGGTTTCTGCTGTCGTCACCCCTACGCAACTCACCCCGGCCGCGGCTTTGGAGCCACCGCATTCCAGACCCTCTGGATTAAGGTCCCGCGCCGCCCTCATCGCCGCCGTGACAATCGTGACTGTGTTGGTTGCGATCGGCATCCCAATGTGGCTGCGCCAGCACCGTCAGCCCACGGTGCAGGAATCCAGGCATATCACCTCCGCCGGCACGTCCCCAACCCTTTCCCGGGATGGCAAACTGCTGGCATACTCTTCGATGGTCGCTAGTGGCGAATCGCACATCATGGTGCAACAGATCGCCGGGAACGATGCCGTCCCGATCACGTCTGGTCCTTACACCGACGACCTTCCTGATTTCTCGCCCGATGGCGCCCACATCGCTTTTTACTCGGAAAGAAATGGCGGCGGAATCTACATCGTTTCCACCATACCGGGCGAGGTCAGACTGGTTACTCCAACCCCCAGGAAGCCGGAAACCCTGCGCTTCTCACCCGGCGGCGACCGCATCCTTTACTCCTATGACCAGAAAGCGTTCACGGTATCGGCAAGTGGTGGCCACCCGGTTGCTCTGCCGCTGAATCAGGACTTTTATGTAAACGGGACGCCCGTTTGGGCTCCCGATGGAACTGAGATTCTCTTCTATGGGATCCGCATCCGGCAGCCGGATGTACCGGCTGCGTGGTGGGTCGTTCCTCTGGCAGGGGGCCAGCCAAGACCGGTCCACCTCACGGGAGTGGAGCAAAATTACCGGCTGGGCGCCGCCGTGCGCGCGTGGTTTCGGAGCGCCGACAACCATGAATGGATCATCTACTCTACCTCGACTTTGGAAAACTGGAAGTTTTGGCGCGCCGCAGTGTCATCAGGCGGCGCGATCGATCAGACTCCGGAGCTGCTCGCCTCCGGCATCGGCAATCTCGGCCCCGGCGGCTCTGTGTCGGCCGACGGCAAGCTCGCCTATAACCTTTGGAGCAGCAGCGTATCGATACACGAGATCTCAATCGGCGATCACGGGCAAAAGCTGGGCCCTTCCGTCCAGCTGCCTCTGCTCGACGCCGGGGTTTACACCTCTCCGTCGGTCTCCCGGGACGGAAGATGGATGGCCTACAACAGCTTCCATAGCGGCAAGCCCGACGCGATTTTGTTACGCGATCTGAACACCGGCACAGACCATTTACTCGACGATAAGGATCGGGCCGGCGATGGATACGCCTCGATTTCTCCCGACGGAACCAGAGTGATCTTTGAACGAGATTGCAAGGAAGGCATATTTCCGCAGAACCCTGACAGCCCCCTGCCGTGCAGCTTCATGGTCGCGGCTGCCGGTGGGGAACCGGAGCGGGTGTGTGAGCGTTGCACCGCCCGTGGCTTTTCGTCAGACGGTTCCGTCGTCCTGCTCCAGAAATATGATAAGAGCGACCCCGGCAAAGATCGGATCGTCTCCCTCGATCTACGCACCAGAATCGAGCACGATTTCCTCAGCCTTCCAGGTCAGGTAGTCACTCATCCTTTCTTCTCCTGGGATGACCGCTGGGTGCTCTTCCGAAGCGTGCGACCGAAGGATGGATCCTCCTCCCCGAGCGATGCATCGCTATCCCAGATCCTGATTGCACCGGTGCGGAACGGCTCACCGGCCCGTCAATCGGGATGGATTGCGGTCACCGACGGACAGCACATGGACGACAAGCCTCAGTTCTCCCCGGACGGAAACACGGTTTATTTCACCTCGACGCGCGATCGATTTCTTTGCATTTGGGCCCAGCGGCTGGACCCGAAGACCAAGCATCCGGTGGGGCCGCCCTTCGCTTACGAACACTTTCATAATGCGGCGGGGCGCGCTTCCGCCTGGTTCGTAAACCAGTCGGACCTCAGCGTCGCCCGCGACAAGATGCTCATCAATCTGTTGCAGATCCACAGCGATATCTGGATGACGCAGATGCCCTAGATTGCCGCTATGGTTCGACGCCACGCTCGAAAAGGACTCCAGCTGCATCTAATCTAGTAGCAACCGAACTTTCCAATATGAATCTGTCTAACCTTGCCATGCTAGCGATGTCGTGTGTCCTCGGCCTGAGTGGGCCGAACCTGGCACTGCAATCCCGCGGGCGTTCTGAGGATCCAGGACGAGCCGGACAGAGTTTCGAATCCGTCCTTGGCCCGAACTGGTTTAGATTAGGCAGCAGGTGCAGTCGGTTTGCCTGACAGGATCCGCTTCGGAGTATACGAACTCGACCGCGACGCCATGGAGTTGCGCAAGCATGGCGCGTTGCTTCGTTTGCAGGATCAGCCTCTACGGGTTCTGGCCATGCTCGCCGCGCGGCCGGGCGAGATTGTCACCCGTGAGGAACTGCAAGAGCAGATCTGGGGCAACACTTTTGTTGACTTCGACCAATCCCTGAACAAAGCCATCAATCGGATACGGGAGGCATTGAACGACAATGCCGGAACTCCGCAGTACGTTGAAACCGTTCCCCGCCGAGGCTACCGATTCATTGCGCCCGTCGCCCCGGCGGAGCCAACCGCGGAACAGTCCCCAACGGTGGTAGTCAGTGCGGCCCCGGCCGTGGAGCCTCCACAATCCGCAACTCCCAGATCAAACGTCGCAGATAGTCCGCATCATGGTCGTCGCCGCGCTGGCAATCGTGGGCGTGCTCGCCGCGATCGGCGTCGCGACCGCTGTCTGGTTAAGGCGGGCCCACAAGCCGGCCTTGCCGGAAGCCCGACTCCTGAGCTCCTCCGGTTACGCGCCCGCGCTTTCGCGCGATGGGAAATTGCTCGCATACATCTCGGCTCCGAGCGATGGCGAACGGCATATCATGGTGCAACAAACCGCCGGGGGAGAAGCGGTTCCGGTAACATCCGGTCCGTTCTGGGACGATGCCCCCGATTTCTCGCCCGATGGAACGAGCATTGCCTTCTACTCCTCAAAAAACGGGGGGGGCATCTACATCGTGCCAACACTGCATGGCGAACCCAGGCTGGTCGCCGCAGTCCCCGAAATGCAGCAACTGCGATTCTCTCCCAGCGGTGACCGCATCCTCTATATGCGGGATCAGAAAGCCTTCACGCTATCGATGGATGGCGGACAACCGTTCAGTCTGCCCCTGAATCAGGACTTCCGCGTTTACGGACCACCCGTCTGGGCTCCCGATGGAACCAGGATTCTGTTCTATGGCGTGCGCCGTTCCCAGCAAAACAATCCTGCCTGGTGGATCGTCTCACTCGCCACCGGTAAAGCCACAACGGTCCGCCTTCCGGGCGTAGAGCAAAATTACCAGCCGGAAATTGCCGTTCGTGCCTGGACAAGGGCTGCCGGCGACCGTGAATGGATCATCTACGCAAGCGCCAGCCGCGAAAGCTGGAAACTCTGGCGCGTCGGAGTTTCCTCCGAGGGCGCAACCACTGAAAATCCTGAACTGCTCGCTTCCGGCGTCGGCACGCTCGAGGAGGTCACCTCAGTGTCCGGGGACGGCAAAGTGGCCTACGGCCTGGTGGACGTCTCTGCATCGATCCACCAGATCCCCATGGATGGCCGCGGGCAGAAATCAGGTCCCACTCTCGAATTACCCCTTCCCCAGGGCGCCTCGCATTTCTCCCCTTCAGTTTCCCGGGATGGAAAGTGGATGGCGTATGCCACCCATATTCTCGGCGAGCATCCCTACACCGTCCGCCTGAGAGATCTAACCACCGGTGCCGATCACTTCGTGGCGGATCAGGGCCGGTGGGATGAGAACCTGTGGGTTTCCCTCTCTCCTGATGGGTCAAGAGTGGTCTTCAATCGCAGTTGCAAAATGGGCGGCGGTTGGATCAACGCCCCGGAGACCCCGTTGCCATGCGGCTTCCTGGTGACCCCAGGTGGCGAGCCGGAGCAGGTTTGTGAGCGCTGCAACCCGCGCGGTTTTTCTTCCGACGGCTCCGTGCTTCTAATCCAAAAATACGACCTGGCCGATCCAGGCAAGGCTCGGATCGCGGCCGTTGATCTGCGTACCAAAACAGAGCGAGAGTTTCTGAGTCTTCCCGACGGGCCGGTGTATCACCCCTTCTTCTCCTGGGATGACAAGTGGGTTGTCTTCAAAAAGCTATCTTCGAACTTGCTGCCTCCGTCCCAGATCCTGATTGCACCCATGCGGAACGGCTCAGCCGGCGGCCAGGCGGAATGGATCGCCGTCACCGACGGAAAGCACATGGACGATAAGCCGCAGTTCTCCGCGGACGGAAACACGGTCTATTTCACCTCCACCCGCGATGAATTCCTGTGCATCTGGGCGCAGCGTCTTGACCCAGTCACCCGGCATCCTCTGGGCCCACCCTTCGCCTATGAGCACTTTCACAATGCCACGGGCCGTGCCGCCGCCGCCCTTCAGGAGTTGTCCGACCTCACCGTCGCCAGAGATAAGATGCTGATTAATTTGCCCGAGGTTCACAGCTACATCTGGATGACGCAGATGCCGTAGGGTGGGTTCGCTACGTCATCCAGCGGTCCGAATGTTGTTCCGCAGCAGCGTCACAAGAAGTAGATTGGCTGGTAGAAGACTTAATCTGGAAGGCTCCCGCGATGACAAACGCGCTTTGCTCGCCATACCGGTGCGTGAGGGCAGAGCTTGGCATGTTCTTCTTCGTGTGTCTGCTTTCTGCCTCGCTCCGCATTTCAAGCCAGGCGCAGGCCCAGCCGCCCATTCCCATCGAGTTTACGAACTCTACGGCAGCGGCTGGCATCAAGTTTATCCACTTCAAGGGCAACCACGGCATCTCCATTAACCGGGAGGAGTTTGGCCCCGGAGTCTGCGTGGCCGACTTTGATGGCGACGGTTGGCCCGACATCTATTTTGTCAATGGGCGCGATCTGTACAACCGCGGCATCACTGTCCGCAATGCGCTTTATCGCAACAATGGCGATGGCACATTCACCGATATCACCGAAAAGGCCGGCGTGCCTGGTACTGGTTACGGGTTGGGATGTGTCTGGGGCGACTACGACAACAATGGATTTCCCGACCTGTTTGTTACCCAGTACGGCCGCAACGTTCTCTATCGCAACAATGGAAACGGGACGTTCACCGATGTAACCGACAAGGCCGGAGTTGCCGGCACAGAGTCAGGTGCATTTCATTCGGGAGCGACATTCTTTGACTACGATCGCGACGGCCGACTCGATCTCTACGTCGGCAGTTACGTCGAACTGGGTGACAAGCGGTATTGTGACCTGGGCGGAGTACAGAGCAGCTGCGCTCCCAGTGTTTACCGTGGCAGTCCCGACGCCCTCTACCATAACAATGGCGATGGAACCTTTACCAACGTTACCGTCAAAGCCAAAATCTATCAGCCCGAGGGGAAGAATCTTTCGGTCGGCGCCGCTGACTATGATAACGATGGCTGGCCCGACCTGTTCGTCGCCAACGATGGGCTCAACGCCTATCTTTATCATAACCAGCGTGATGGCACTTTTAAGGAGATGGGCGCACCCAGCGGCATGGCCTTCCGGGGAAACGGCGCCGTCATGGCCGCAATGTGCATCTCGCTGGGAGACTTTGACAACGACGGTTGGCTCGATCTGTACATCTCCGATTTTCAGCGATCCTCCGACCACATTTGGCAGAACGATGGCAAAGGCTTCTTCGATGAAGTCAGCGACCCGTCCGGAATTACGCGCGCCACTTATGACGTCCTGAGCTTTGGGGGAGGTTTTTTCGACTACGACAACGACGGCTGGCTCGATCTCTTTGTAGCGAACGGTCACGTTTATCCCGAAGTTGAGCAAACCGGCCAGGGGATTCACTACAAGCAAGTGAACTCCCTGTTCCACAATGAACACAACGGCAAGTTTGTGGATGTGAGTAAGTCGGCGGGCAATGGGTTTCAAACCCCTTATGTCGGCCGTGGGGTCGCGTTTGTGGACTTTGACAATGACGGATTCGTCGATATGGTGGTCGCCAACAATGGGGATGCGCCTCTGTTACTGCACAACAGCGGCGGCAACGGGAATCACTTCCTGAATTTCAAGCTCGTGGGCACCAAGAGCAACCGCGACGCTATGGGGGCTCGGATACGGGTTCTCGCCGGCGGTATTTCGCAAATTCGGGAAATTGCAGGCGGCGGGAGCTATCTGTCGCAGAGCGATCTGCGCGCCAATTTCGGCTTGGGAAAAACCGCTCGTGCGGAAACGGTCGAGGTCAAGTGGCCCAGCGGTCTCGAACAAACATTCCGCAACGTGGAAGCCGACAAATTCTACCTAATCGAGGAAGGCGCCGATCGGCTGAACATCCAGCGATTTGCCAGGCCGGCCGGGGCAATCCCTCTCGGCTCCCAGCCGCTTCGGGGAAGCGACCCCGTAAGGTGATGGGGAGACAAGACCTGGGGCGACGACGGCCGAGTCTGTAATTAACTTAATATTAGTAAGGTGCTGCCCTTCTTTCAGAAGCATCCAGTCTTCTAGCGACTATTGACTCCAGCCTGAAGTAAGTCCACCCTCCCCCCAAAACGACTGTTCAGGGCGCTTTCGCGCGCCGCTTCAGGACGGCATCCCTTCCTGGTAGGGCTTTCCCTGATGCATTCCAGCTTGCTTTCCCACCTTCCTGCCTACCGCAATCGCCTTATTCCTTCTTGAAGGGCAGATTAAGAAAAAAAGATTTCAACAAGAATCTTGCTTGCAATTCGATCGAAAGTGGACATATAGTACGGTAACTGAAGTAAATCAATACCCCGGTGAAGAGCAGCCAGTTGAAGAGTTGCCATCGTTCCTGCCAGTAGGGCCCCGGTAAGCATGTAGATCTTTGGAGGCGAGTATGAAGCGAATTACCTTATGGGGCGTAGCCCTCGTAATGGTCCTGGGGATCCTTAGCGCTCGTCAGCCCGCGTGGGGTCAACAGACCTACCGCATCGATTACCGGCACCGTCGAAGATGCTTCTGGTGCAGCCCTCGAACGGCGCTACCGTCACGGCGAGCGACACGGAGCGCGGCACGGCCTTCACCACCAAGACAACCCAGGGTGGTGTTTTCAACTTCACCAATCTTCCCATTGGAACCTACGAAGTGAAAGCGGAGGCAGCCGGTTTTGACACCGCCGTCCAGCCACCCATCACCCTGGTGCTCAATGAGAGGGCGCGTCTCGACTTCAAAATGAAGGTGGGCGCGGTTACCAATACCGTGCAGGTTTCCTCCGAAGCTCCGCAGCTGCAAGCCGATACCACCCAGGTCAGCACGCTGATCGATGCCAATACCATTGCCGGCATTCCGCTCGCGACGCGCAACTACGTCGAGCTGACCCTGCTGGCGCCGGGCAGCATCACCGCTGACAACTCAACCTTCAATACCGGCGACAATGCCAATTACGGTGGCCGTCCATCGATCAATGGCAACCGTGAGGAGTCGAACAACTTCATCCTCGACGGTATGGATAACAACCAGACGTCGGAAAACAATCTGGCGATCACGCCCTCCCCCGACTCCATCCAGGAATTCAACCTGATCACCTCCAACGCCCCGGCGGAGTTCGGCAATTTCCAGGGTGGCATCATCAATGCCTCGATCAAGTCGGGCACCAACCAGTTCCACGGAGATGTTTGGGAGTTCTTCCGCAATAACGTTTTGAATGCCAACCAGTGGGAAAACAAATTTGATGGCCCGGGCAATTTCCTGCCCCGGGCGGCGCTGCGCTGGAACATGTTTGGCGGTACCTTTGGCGGCCCGGTCTGGAAAGACAAGCTGTTCTTTTTTGTCGACTATCAAGGGCAGCGTTTCGACCATCCGACCACGGCCAACTTCATGACCGTATTCACCGCCGCCGAGCGCAACGGCGACTTCTCCCAGATCTCGACCCCGCTTAAGAATCCGATCACCGGTGCGCCCTATGTCGGGCAACCAGATTCCCATGTCGCAGATCAACCCGGTGGCGGCGGCTCTCTTTGCCTCGAAATATTACCCCACGCCGATCAACAGCAACCCCATCAACAACGCCATCAACCTGACCAATGAGGCCATCAACACGGACCAGGGCGATGCCAAGATCGACTGGAATCTCACGCAGAGAGACCGCCTCAGCGCGCGTTATTCGCAGGCCTACCAGAACGACCCGACCAGCAACTCGCAGTTGATTCTGGGCAATGCTTATCGTCCACATTCCGATGAGCAATGCGGTGGGAACCTGGACCCATACCTTCAGTCCTAACATCCTGAACGAAGCCCGTTTTGGAGCGTCGTGGATCACGTACTCCAGTGGCGCCAGCTTTGTCCCCGAGCATCGGCAATCTGGGTGACGAACTGGGCATTGCCAACGCCAACACCGACGGTCCTGGCTTGCTGCGAGCTCGGGTTCGGCGGTGGCACCGCTACCGAGATTAACCAGGGGACGCTCACCAACGTCGGCAACAATGTGGTCAACTCGAACTTCGCCGACACCGTGATCCAGTTTGACGACGGGGTGACGATTACCCACGGCAAGCACGTCTTCAAGACGGGCTTTCAGCTGTGGCGCTTCCGCATGAGCAACTTTTATAGTGGCAACAGCGGTGAGTACGGTTCGCTGATTTACGGCGGCGCGTTCACCGGCGATCCCTCCTCCGACTTTTTCACCGGGTATGTGGGTGGAACCGGCAAGGGACCAGGCCCGTCTGCCGCCTGGCACCAGTTCCAGTGGAGGTTTGGCGGCTATGGCCAGGACGACTGGCGCATTTTGCCTACCCTCACTCTGAATCTCGGATTGCGCTATGAAGCGACCACTCCGTGGGTGGAACTGAACAATCGCCAGCTCAACGTGGATCTCACGTACCGGCGCACTGGAGTATGCAGGGCGTAGACGGCAACAGCCGCGGTCTCTATAACGCGGTCTACGGACTACCGGCTATTCAACCCCGCGTCGGCTTTGCCTGGACGCCTGCCTATTGGGGCGGCAAGACGGTCATGCGCGGCGCCTATACCATCTCCTCTTACCTGGAAGGAACCGGCACCAACCTGCGGCTTCCACGCAATCCACCCTTCACCCCGACCGAAGTTACCGCTACCTACAACAGTCCGACCTACCAGACCCAGCAAGGTCCTATCCAGGCCGTCCCGGGCGATCCGTTCGCCGGAGCTGTCTTGTACGTCTGGGATAAGACCATTCAACCCGCGATGGACCAGCAGTGGAACCTGACCGTCCAGGGCGAAGCAAGCGCCACCACGACGTTCCAGGTTGGCTACGTCGGCCAGCACGGAACCCACTTGATGGTGCCAACCCCCTACTCGCAGAAAACACTCACCGATGGAGTAGTGACACCGAGTCTGTACTTCACCGGGAATCCCGCGCTGGTGAATGACATCTCGGAAGTCTCCGGGACCTCGACCACCGGCTTCATGACCTACAACGCACTGCAGGCTGTCCTGCAGAAGCGTGTTTCGAACGGCCTCGAGGGACAGGTTGCTTACACCTGGTCGCATTGCCTGACCAACAACAGTGGATATTACGGTACCTGGGGTGGGGCGGCGCAGACCACGCCGGCGAATCCGTACTATCAGAACATGTACGACCCTCATGCCGATTACGCCGGTTGCTACTACGACTCGCAGGAATATTCTGGCTGCATACGCGACCTACGATCTGCCGATTGGAAAAGGTAAGTTGATCGGCAAAAACATGAACTCGGTGGCCAATGCGGTCGTGGGCGGCTGGCAGGCTTTCGACCATCGTCTCCATTCACAGCGGCTTCCCGATCGCCCTTTACGAGGCGCACCGACACCTCGGGGACAGGATCTCGTGGAGCTCGTCCCAACTGCGCGGCACAGCAGACAGTGTATGGACGGCAGACGAGCTACGCCGGCGCCTTCCAGGGCTATCAGTGGGTGAGTCCGAACGGAGTTTCCGATCCAGCGCCTGGGACCTTTGGCAACTGCCCTGCGCAAGGACCAATCACGGGAGCCGGGTACACCGATACGGACATCGGCTTGTTGAAGAACTTCCATATAACCGAGGCCAAGTACATCCAGTTCCGCGGGCGACTTCCTGAACGCATTCAACAATGTTCAGTTAGGCCATTTCAATAGCAACTTCCCGAGTAATACCTTTGGGTTGATCAACACATCGCAGCCCGCAAGGAACATCCAATTCGCCTTCAAGTTCTACTTCTAGGCGCCTGATAAACTCAGGGGCAGACGCTGTAATGCGTCTGCCCCTTTTTTCATGATGCATAGACATAAATGATGCGTACATCTTCTAAGCTGGCTCCGCTGATCTTCTTAGCCCTTGCGGTTGGCGTCCCCTCCACAGCGCAGGTTCCGAGCAAGGCCGCTCCGGTTAGTCCGGCCGCTGCACGAGCATGCCGCGTCGCTGGCAGAGAGCGGCCGCTGCGCCGAGGCTTTGCCGGTGCTGGTAAAAGGGCGCGGCGCACGTCACCGACAAAGAGCTGCAAAAGAGGATGGGCCTCGACGGCGTACGCTGTGCCACGTCGCTGCAGCAGCAGGAAGCCCTGTAGGAGTTCCTGCGGATGTTGAGCCGGCAGTTTCCCCATGATCCCGAAGTTCTGTACGTGTTGACCCACGCTTATTCCGATCTGTCGACGCGCGCCGCCCGAGAGCTAGCGGTCACCGCTCCCAATTCGATTCCCGCGCTTGAAATGGATGCGGACGCGAGCGAGGTGCAGGGTAAATGGGACGCGGCGGAAAAAGATTACCGCAAGATCCTGGAGCAAAATCCGCCGCTATCCCGGCATTCACTTCCGCCTGGCGCGGCTACTGCTTTCGAAGCCCAACCCGGCGCCGGATTTCGCCGAGCAGGCCAAGAAGGAACTGCAAGCGGAACTGGAAATCGATCCTGCCAATGCCGGTGCGGAATACGTGCTCGGGGAACTGGCGCGCCAGGCCCAGGATTTGCCGGAAGCGGTGAAGCATTTCTCCAAAGCCACTCAACTTGAGCCCAACTTCGCCGATGCCTACCTGGGTCTGGGCATGTCTCTCTTGGCGCAGAAGAAGTATGCCGGAAGCGGTGGCTCCGCTGGAGAAGGCGGTCAAGCTTCAACCCGCGAATCCCGCGGGGCACTACAGCCTGGCGACCGCGTACGCCCGCACTGGGCGCAAAGAAGACGCGGAGCGCGAATTCGCCCTGCAACAACAGACCTCGGCGGCCGCGGGCGGCCAGGGAGCCCAGAATCCGCAGTGATGGCAGCCGAAGCTATCCCGCCGATGTTTTCTGTTTAATCTGGCCGGCGCCGGCGTCTATTGCATCTTTACCTCGCTTCGCCGTTGCTGCTCCGATCTATCCCTTCGAAGAAGTGCCGGCCTCGGCCAGCCACATCACCTGGGTACACACCGCCGGCAAGTCTCAGCAAAAATACCTGCCGGAAACCACCGGCGCAGGCTGCGCCTTTCTCGATTACGACAACGACGGATGGATGGACATCTATCTGGTCAACAGCGGCAAGTGCGATTTCTACGATCCCAACCCGCCCCTGCGCAACGCGCTCTATCGCAACAATCGCGATGGAAGCTTTACCGACGTCACGGAGAAGGCGGGGGTGGCGGCCGGAGGTTACGGGCAGGGGGTCGCTGTGGGCGACTACGATGGCGACGGCTTTCCCGATCTGTATGTGACGCAGTACGGAAAGAGCATTCTGTACCACAACAACGGCGACGGAACCTTCACCGACGTTACCGAGAAGGCCGGCGTCGAGGCTCCCGGATGGGGCTCAAGCGCGGTCTGGTTCGACTACGACAACGACGGGCGGCTGGATCTGTTTGTCTGCAACTTTGTCGACTTCAACAAATCAAAAAACCTGAACTGCGTGGCGTACAACAAGCCCGGGCTATTGTGTTCCGACGCTGTACAAGCCTACGGCCAGCTGGCTCTTCCACAACAATGGTGATGGAACCTTCACCGATGTCAGCAAATCTTCAGGCATTGCCAAGTAGCCTGGGTAAGGCTTGGGGCGTAGTTGCAGCCGACCTGAACAACGACGGCAGGATGGACCTTTTCGTCGCCAACGACACAGCGCAGAATTTTCTCTTCATGAACCGGGGCAATGGCAAGTTCGAGGAGATCGCTGCGCTGGCGGGCGTGGGATACAGCGAGACCGGCCGTCCCCGTTCAGGCATGGGCGTGGATTCGGCCGATGTGAACCAGGACGGCTGGATGGATCTGTTCGTGGCCAACATCGATCACGAGAGGTTTTCCCTTTACCAGAACAATCACGATGAAACCTTTGACGACCAGGCCAACGCGGACCCAGATCGGTTCGGCGACACGCTTGATGAGCGGCTGGGGGCTGAAGTTCTTCGACTACGACAACGATGGCAACCTTGATCTGTTCCTGGCCAATGGCAATCCCGACGATCTGATCGAGACCATGCAGAAGGATGTAACTTACCGCGAGCCGCTGCTGCTGTTTCACAGTGATGGAAAGACGCTGCGCAATGTGAGCGCGGAAAGCGGGCCCATTTTTGCCCAGAATCTTTCCGCAAGGGGCCTGGCCATCGGCGACTTCGATAACGACGGCGCGGTTGACGTCCTGGTCTCGGTGAACGACGCTGCTCCCTTGCTGTTGCGCAACACAGCGGCCAAAGACAACCATTGGCTGGGTATCAAGCTGGTAGGCAAGAAGTCGAACCGCGACGCGATCGGCGCGCGGGTGACCTACCAGGCTGGAGATCTCAAGCGAAGCCGAACTAAAGTTGGCGGAGGTAGTTACTTGTCGTCCCACGATCCGCGGATGGTGTTGGGTATCGGTACACGGCCGAAGATCGATTGGCTGGAAGTGAAGTGGCCTGAGCCCAGCGGGCTTACGGAGACGTTCACCGGGCTGCCGATCGACAAGTACATCACCCTCACCGAAGGGGAGGGTGTCAAGAAGAGTTGAACAATGGCCGACGCTTATGCCGGGTGCATTTTCGCAAGGGCACGAACTAACTCAACGGCAAACAACAACTGGGTCACCATGAAGATCGGAATGCTGGCGATGACCGACAGGGCAAACGCCGTGCCGGCTAATCCCAGTTTGGGTGTCGCTCCGCCTCGCGTAGCCATAGAAAAGATGACCGCACCTAAGATGCACAACACCACGCAACCAAGGCTCAACCAGAAATGCCATTGCGCGATTCTTTGGTCGAAGGGGATGTAAGCGATCGAGTAAAGGAAGGCGAATAGGGTGAAGAGTACAGCGACCCCATAGCAGGGCATATGCCACGAGAACGCATATCCGGTATGTGCCCAGGACAGCGACCATCCAAAGTCGGGCCCCAAATACTTTAGGAGAATCCCAGTCACAAGGAGAACGATGCTGGTGATTACGCAAAGATTTTCTACTCGCTGCATGGGCTATCTCCAGAACCGCACGCTTGTACCGCAACAAATCCAACATCCAGCTGTAGGATGAGGATAACTCTCACCGCTTGCATCACGGAGAAGATATTGCTCTTTAAACAATGGGTCCTGCTCGCGCTGTTCGCTGTAAGCTCGTTGGGAGTCGCACAAGCTGCCACCGCTGCCGAAGCAAAACCAATGCTGATTCCCATGCCCCGCGAATACTCTTCGCGCGGTACCGTGAGCCTGGCTCATGGGGTGACGGTCATTACCGGTTCTGATCCCGACGACCGCTTTGCCGCGCAGGATCTGTCCGGTTGGTTTGAAAAGATGAACGTGCACAAAGGCCGCGGAGCTGTGATTCAGTTAGTGCGGGCGCAATCGCGCCAGGGAGCGCGGCTCCTCTCCGGCGCGAAGCTGAACTTCGAGGATGCAATGCATGACGAAGGGTATGCCATCGTGCCGGAGGGAAAAGGCCTGGCTGTGATTGCGGCGACATCGGCGGGTATCTTTTACGGTGCACAGACCGTAAAGCAGATGGCAACCGGCGATGGTGCTTCCGCGGAGCTGCAGAAGGCCCAGATCCGCGATTGGCCTGCGATGCGCTATCGAGGTATCTCCGACGATCTATCGCGAGGCCCATTTCCCACGCTGGATTTTCAGAAGCGCCAGATACAAACATTCGCCGCTTACAAGCTCAACATCTACTCTCCGTACTTTGAAAACACGCTGCAATACCAGTCAAATCCTTTGGCTGGGCTGCCCGGCGGCAGCATGAGCCGCGAAGATGTGCGCCAGCTGGTCGAATTCGCCCGCGGCTACCATATAACCATCGTTCCCGAGCAGGAGGCTTTCGGTCACCTGCATCGCGTGTTGGAGTACGAGCAGTACACGCAGCTGGCGGAAACTCCACTGGGCAATGTGCTCGCTCCCGGCCAGCCGGGTTCGCTCGACTTGATTAGCCAGCTATTCACTGAGATGGCGGCCATGTTCCCCGGCCCGTTTCTGCACATCGGCGCCGATGAGACCGAGGATCTGGGCAAAGGGCAGACCCACGCCGATGTCGCAGCCCGTGGCCTGGGCGCGGTGTATGTCGACTTTCTGCTGCAGATTCATGACAAGCTGGCGCCGCTGCATCGCCGACTCCTCTTCTGGGGCGATATTGCCATGAATAGTCCCGACCAGGTGAAGCGGCTGCCCAAGGATATGATTGCCGTGGCCTGGACCTATTCTCCCGAGCCGGGCGGATATGCAGCGTGGCTCAAACCTTATACGGATGCGCAGATGGAAACCTGGGTCGCTCCCGGCGTCAGCAACTGGAACCGGGTCTTTCCGGATAATGATTCGGGCTTGCTTAACATCCAGGGATTCGTTCGCGATGGGCAGTCGGCACACAGCACCGGGGTGCTGAATACGGTCTGGAACGATGATGGCGAGGGACTGTTTCAACAGGATTGGTACGGCGTGCTCTTCGGCGCCGCGGCAGGCTGGCAGCAGGGAACCAGCGACATGGCGCAGTTTCAGGGTTCGTATGGACCGGTCTTTCACGGCGATCGGACAGGCAGGATCAATGAAGCGCAGAGCGAGCTGATGGCGATCTACCAGCTGCTGGACCAGGCGAAGGTGAAGGAGCCAACCGATGCGCTGTTCTGGGTCGATCCCTGGAGCGCGGAAGGGCAGGTGGCAGCCGCCGAGCTGCGGCCGCTTCTTTCTCCTCTGCGCCTGCATGCGGAGCGCGCACTGACGCTGTTGGCCCAAGCCAGGAATGCAGCTCCGCTGCGAGAGACCGACGCCATCGATGCCATCGACTTGGGCGCGCGCAAGTTCGACTTCATTGGCCAGAAATTTGAAACCGCGGATACGATTGCCAAGGTCTACAACCAGGCGTACGCGTGGCAGGCAGACGCGCAAAACGCAAAGCTGGTGTCCGGCCTGGTGGGTAGCATCCACGGCACCGATGGACTCTGTGACGATATACGAAACCGATACAGTTATACTCGTCTGCAATATTCCCAGCTCTGGCTTCGTGAAAACAGGCCGTATTGGCTGCAGAACGTCCTGATTCGCTACGATCTTGCAAGCCAGCTATGGGCATCGCGCAGCGCGCGATTCGTGGCGGCCCACGAACAGTGGCACCAGCACCGTACGCTGCCGGCGCCGGCGGATTTGGGTATTCCCCCGATAAATTAGGGATCGAGGTTGCATGGTGCACCGGCTGAGCTCGGTCGATCTCTCTCTGGTAGCGATTTACCTCGCGGGCATCACACTCTTTGGTCTGCAGTTTCGTAGCAAGGACCGTTCGCCTCAAGAGCTATTTTCTGGCCGACCGCACCATTCCCTGGTGGGCCATCGGCCTCTCCATCGTGGCCGCCGAGACCAGCACCCTGACTATCATCAGCGTGCCCGGCCTCGCCTACACCGGGGACTGGGGATTCCTGCAGATCGTGCTTGGATATCTCCTGGGCAGGATCGTCGTGTGCATCCTCTTTCTGCCGCGCTATTTTCGCGGGGAACTGCTGACCGCATACGAGGTCATCGGCCAGCGTTTTGGACCGCGGCTGCATAAGCTCACGGCATTCCTTTTTCTCTTTCTGCGCGCTGCCGCGGAAGGGGTTCGAGTCTTCGCTGTCTCGATTGTGGTGGGCATGGCGATCGGTACTGGCGATGTAATTTCCATCGCCATCATCTGCGCGCTGACCTTGATCTACACCCTGGAAGGTGGCATGGCCGCCGTCATCTGGACAGACGTGGTGCAGATGGTGCTCTATGTTGCAGGCACCCTGGTGAGCGTCGTCCTGCTGGGGCATCGGGTGCCCGGTGGCTGGCACGCGATCCATGGCATGGCGGCAGCCGGCGGCAAGCTCACCCTCTTTCACTTCGCTTTCAGCCTGAGCGAAACCTATACCTTCTGGGCTGGGCTTGCCGGAGGATGTTTCCTGACCATGGCGTCCCATGGCACCGATCAGCTCATGGTGCAGCGGCTGTTGGCGGCCAAGAATCTACGCGAATCCCGCATCGCCCTGCTCAGCAGCGGCGGGGTTATCCTGGTTCAGTTCGCGCTCTTTCTCGCCATCGGTACCGGTCTCTATTACTTTTATGGCAGCGTTCCCGCAGGGGAGCCCGGACCGCATCTTTCCGGCGTTCATCGTGACCGAGATGCCGCATGGCCTGGCGGGACTGATGGTGGCGGCCATCCTGGCGGCCGCCATGTCGAACCTGAGTGCCGCGGTCAATTCCCTGAGCTCCAGCAGCATGGTGGATTTCTACCTGGCCTGGAAGCCCAACGCCGATGATCGCCGGCGCGCTCGTTTATCGCGGGTGATGACCTTCTTCTGGGCGATGCTGCTTTTTGTGCTGGCATTGCTGTCGCGCGGCGGCGGCCATGTGGTCGAAGTCGGGCTGTCGATCGCCTCCGTAGCCTACGGCGCTCTGCTGGGAGTTTTCCTGCTCGGCACCCTGACCACGGAGCGCAACCGAAGCAGGCGCAATGATCGGGATGATCGGCGGCCTGGTGGCCAATATCCTGCTCTGGAAACAGCCGCACCCGTTTCACTTTATGCTAGGGACCGTGCCCATCTTCTTTCCCAAGATCGCATGGACGTGGTTCGTGCTGATCGGCTCCCTGATTACCTTTGCCCTGGGATGGGCCATGAGCAAGATCCTGCCTGGCAGCCGGCGCAGCGCGGTCTGTGCTGATCGCTCTGCTCATCGTCCCCCTGGGCGCCATAGGCAGAAGACCAGACGCGAGTTTCGGCAGATCGATCGGATCATCGAAGGCGGCATTGCGGCCAAGAAATTTCCCGGCGCGGTGGTGATCGCCGGCCACAACGGCCGCATCATCTTTCATCGAGCTTACGGAAACCGCTCCCTGATCCCTGCGCCCGAAGCGATGACGGAAGACACAATCTTCGATGTCGCCTCGTTAACCAAAGTTCTGGTGACCGCGCCGGCCATCATGCAGCTTTACGAGCAGGGCCGGTTTCGTCTGAATGATCCGGTCGCGCAATACTCTGCCCGAGTTCGCCGCGAATGGCAAGCAGGACATCACCATTCGCCAGTTGCTCACGCACTACTCCGGCTTGCCGCCCGATGTTTCGCTCGAAGATCCGTGGGAGGGCAAAGAGGAGGGATTGCGCCGCGCCTTTGCCGCCACGCCGGTGACGGCTCCTGGAGTGCAATTCCGCTACAGCGACATCAACTTCATCGTGCTGGGCGCGCTGGTCGAGAAGCTTTCAGGCCTCACCCTCGACCAATACCAGCAGCAGTACCTGGCGCAACCGCTGGGGGTGGAGCACATGCGCTTTCTTCCTCCGGAAAGCTGGCGCAGCCGCATTGCGCCCACGCAGTACGATCACGGCGTGATGCTGCGCGGAGTGGTCCACGATCCAACCTCGCGGCGCATGGGCGGCGTCGCCGGGCATGCCGGGCTCTTCAGCACGGCCGGCGACATCGCCATCTACGCGCAGAACCTGCTGGACAGGCTTGCCGGCAGGCCAAGCCATTTCCCGCTGTCGCAGCTCACGCTGGAAAAGATGACCACCCCGGAGCAGCCGGCTACCGGCACTGCGCTGCGCGGGCTTCGGCTGGGATATCGAATCGCCCTATTCCAGCAATCGCGGGGAGCTGTTTCCAGTGGGCTCGTTTGGCCACACAGGATTTACCGGGACCTCCATCTGGATGGACCCCACCAGCGATACCTACGTCATCCTTATGTCGAACGCCGTTTATCCCAACGGACCGACCGGGATCAATGCCATTCGCGGAGCTGTTGCCAATGCGGTGGCCGCTTGGGTAGGAGGCCAGCCCGATAAAGGCGAGCCTGGTGGACAGGCTGACCGGCTACAACGAGTCCATCGCCGGTGAGCGCCGTTGGCAGGATCGCAACGGAACAGTCGCTGACCGGAATCGATGTGCTGGAACAGGACCACTTCGCCCCGCTGGCCGCTCTCGCCGCCAGGCATGGCGGAGTTTTACGGCTGGGACTGCTCACCAATCAGACCGGCCTCGATGCGCAGGGCCGCAGAACCATCGACGTCCTGGCCCAGGATGCCCCAGCAGCCGTTCCCGGCCTCAAGCTCAAGCTTCTCTTCAGCCCGGAGCACGGCATCGAGGGCACGCTCGACAAGGAAGGAATTCAGGACTCGAAAGACCCGTCCACTGGCCTGCCGGTGATCAGCCTTTATGGAGATCGCAGCGCCGGCCCTCGCTGGAAACTTTGCGCGGGCTGGATGCGGTGCTCATCGACTTGCAGGATGCCGGGGTCCGCTTCTACACCTACGAAACCGTGGTCCGCTATTTTCTCGAGGCAGCCGGCCAGAGCGGCACAGAGATTGTGGTTCTGGACCGTCCCAATCCGCTCGGAGGCGGGTTTGTGCAGGGCCCCATGTCCGATACGGGACGAGAGAGCTACGTGAACGTAGCGCCGATTCCCGTGCGCCATGGCATGACGCTGGGCGAGCTTGCGCGCTATCTCAACGGAGAATACAAACTGCGCGCGCCGCTCAGCGTGATCGCCATGAAGGGCTGGCAGCGCGGTGACTGGTTCGACGATACCGGCCTTAGCTGGACCAATCCTTCTCCGAATCTTCGGAGTTTGCAGGAAGCGATACTCTATCCCGCGCTGGGTCTCATTGAGAACACCAACATCTCGGTAGGGCGGGGAACCGACACGCCCTTTGAGTATGTAGGGGCGCCGTGGGTCGATGGTCCGGTGCTGGCGCGCGCGCTGAATGCCCGCTTCCTGCCCGGGGTGCGCTTCGTGGCGGTTGAGTTCACGCCCCGGCCGCCTTATCCGTATGCGGACCAGCTGTGCCACGGAGTCGAGCTGATCGTGACGGACCGCAATGTTCTCGACACGCCGGAGCTGGGGCTTGAAATCGCCGGTGCTCTGCACAAACAGTATGGTGACGAATTTCAACTGAACAAGATCGACACGCTGCTCGCCAATCGGAGCGTGCTCGAAGAGCTGTTGGCCGATCACGATCCGCAACGCATCGCCGAGGACTGGCAGCAGTCGTTGCAGGATTTCGAGGTAAAGCGGAAGCCGTATCTGCTCTATTGATAACCTGTCCTCTGCACCCCAGCAAAAGCCTGAGGGTGGCATTCAAGCCTTCTTTTGGCTTGAGTGGGGTTGTTCCCAAACTCGCCGCTCTCTGTCATACCTCCGTTTTGTCATTCTGGAGCGTAGTGAAGCACGCTTCAGAATTACGACCCTATTTTCAACAGAGATACCCCTAAGATTCCCTGAAATTGCCCCCGCAGGCCCGAAGAAAGCACGCTATAGTTTGGATGGCAAATCTCACGACCTGACTCGGGCGTGGCAAAAATCGACTCACATCCAAGCCGTGCAACGGTGTTTGCGGACGATGAACCGATGGAGCAGTTCTATCGCCCCACGGCTGCATCCACGACGCGCGCAAAAAAGCCGCAGCAAGACACCGCATCTGCAGCTCGCCGGCAGGCCGAGGCCGCCGACGACGGCGGACGTGAAGAAGATGCGTTTCTGCGCGCCCGGCGCCGCGTTCCTGTTCGTCGCGGGACTTATCCCTACCAGCCGCTGGGGCCGCATCGCCGCAGCGGCCGGCTTGGTTTTCGCCCTCGGTGCCCTGGTGCTGCTGGCGGTCGGCATACGTAACTTCTTCCGCGACGATCCACGCTTCCGCATCGCCTCTTCCTCTTCCATCCAAGTCATGGGCAATAGCCAGGTCACGCGATCCGAGCTCCTCTCCGTTTTTGGATCTGACCTGGGCCGCAACATCTTCTTCATCCCGCTGGCCGAGCGCCGCGCGGCGCTGGAGCAGTTGCCCTGGGTCGAGCACGCGACCGTGATGCGGTTGTTTCCCGATCAGCTGCGCATTGCCATCGTCGAGCGCGCCCCGGTTGCCTTCGTTCGCCAGGGCAACACCATCGGGCTGGTCGATGCCCACGGTGTTCTGTTGCACTTGCCTCCCGCCGCAATGGCCGCCAAGCAATACTCGTTCCCCGTGGTCAGCGGTATCTCGGCCAAGGATCCGCTTTCGGTTCGCGCGGCGCGCATGCACCTGTACCAGCAATTCCTCAATGACCTTGACTCCGGAGGAGCCAAAGTCTCCAGCCAGCTCAGCGAAGTCGATATCTCCGATCCCGAAGATGTTTGGGCGCTGCTGCCGGCCCAGGGCTCGGACATCCAGGTGCATTTTGGCAATTCCGATTTCCTGGCCCGGTACCGCAGCTTCCAGCAGCATCTGCCCGAGTGGCGGCAACAGTATCCTCACCTGGCGTCGGTCGACATGCGTTATGAAGAACCAGGTGGTGCTCGATATGGCGAAGCAAGCGGACCGCAGGACACGACGCGCCCGTTCCAGCACCATGACGAGGTCCCGGTAACGAAACATGCCGCGCACTCCGGCGAAGCCGGCCGCAAAATCGCCCAAGGCGGGAAGAGCGAAGGGCTGATGAGCCAGAAGAGCGAAGACCTCCTCACGGTGCTGGATGCGGGCAGCTCGAAGATTCGGGTGCTGGTCGCGGAACTGCATGAGGGTGCGCTGCGCTATCGCGCGCACAGCGTGGTGAATGCGGCAGGGATGCGCAAAGGGCTCATCAGCGATTTGCAGCCGGCCAGCCGGGCATTCAACCAGGCCGCCACCGAAGCCGAGCAGATGGCCAAGGCGGTGATCGCCAACTGCGTGGTAGGGCTGGGCGGTCCCCACGTGCGCGGGGTCAACAGCCAGGGCGGCATCAGCCTGGGAAACCGTCTGCGCGAGATCACGCGCGAGGATGTGCGCGCGGCCGTGGACCGGGCTCGCTCCGTCTCCCTGCCCGCCGATCGGGAGATTATTCACTTGCTGCCGCAACAGTTCATTCTCGACGAGCAGGCCGGCATCCACGATCCCGGTGGGCATGGTCGGCAACCGGCTGGAAGTGAACCTGCATATCTCCACCTGTTCCGCCAGCGCGGCGCAAAGCGTGGTGACCTGCGCCAACAAGGCCGGGCTGGAAGTGACGGACACCGTCTTTGAGGCCATCGCCGCCGCGGAAGCTACGGTCTCGGCGGACGAGCGCGAGCTTGGCGCCTGCCTCATCGATATCGGCGCCGGCTCGACGGAACTGGTGGTTTTTTTCGAAGGCGCGGTGGCCCACACCGCCGTGGTGCCCGATCGGCGGAGACCACTTCACCAACGACCTCGCGGTCGGCCTGCACATGACGGTGCAGGAGGCGGAAGCCATCAAGGTGGAATACGGCCATTGCGTCGTGACCTCGGTTTCTGACGTCGAGCGAACTGGAGCTGATCGCGGATGGAACGCAGGTGATTCGCACCATCAAGCAACGCTATCTGAGCGAGATTCTTGAGCCGCGCGCCCGCGAGCTCTTCCAGATGTTGCGCGACAATCTGCGCCAGGGCGGCGTGCTGGGGGCGCTGGGCGCGGGCTGCGTCCTCACCGGCGGCGGCGCGCGTCTGGCCGGCTTGCTCGAAGTAGCCGAAAGCGTGTTGCGGGTTCCGGCGCGTCTGGGTTATCCGGTGCCGCTCTCCAGAATGCCGGATGAGCTGATCCAGCCGGAGTTTTCCACCGCGATTGGCATGCTGCTCTACACCCATCGCACCAGCGTGTTGCGGGCGGCCGACGATCAGGGCCTGCGGGCCAAGCTGAGCGCCATATTCGCAGGAAGTTTGTAAGTTAACCGAGAGATTTAACCAAGAGATGTAACCAGGAAACAGAAATGGAGCTGAACCCGATGAATCCTTCCGATGAAATCCGCATTCACTACAACGACGAAATCGCTCGTGGAGCCAAGATCAAGGTCATAGGCGTGGGAGGCGGCGGGGGCAACGCCGTCAACCGCATGATCGCCGCCAAGCTGGAGGGCGTGGAGTTCATCGTCGCCAACACCGACGTGCAGGCGTTGCAGAATTCTCAGGCGCCGGTCAAGCTGCAACTGGGCGTGAAGCTCACCAGTGGGCTGGGTGCGGGCGCCAACCCGGACGTAGGCCGGCGCGCGGCTCTGGAAGACTCGGAAAAGATCATTGAAGCCCTGGAAGGCGCGGACATGGTCTTTGTCACCGCCGGCCTCGGCGGCGGCACAGGCACGGGCGCGGCTCCGGTGATCGCTTCGCTGGCCAGCGAAATGGGCGCGCTCACCGTCGCCGTGGTGACCCGCCCCTTCGGCTTTGAGGGCAAGCGGCGCATGCAGCAGGCGGAGCGCGGCATGGAAGAGCTGCTCGAAGGGGTGGATACGATGATCGTCATCCCCAACGAGAAACTGCTTGCCGTCGCCAAGGACGCCGGCTTCTTCGAGTCCTTCCGCATCGCCGACGATGTTCTGCTCCAGGGCGTGCAGGGCATCTCCGACATCATCACCATCCCGGGCATCATCAACCGCGACTTCGCCGACGTGAAAACCACCATGGCGGGCATGGGCTATGCGGTAATGGGGACCGCGGTGCGCAGTGGTGAAAACCGCGCCATCGCCGCCGCCCAGGCAGCCATGGCTTCTCCGCTGTTGGAAGCGGGCGCAATCGACGGCGCCCGCGGCATCCTCATCAACATCAGCGGCTCCAGCTCGCTGAAGCTGAGCGAGGTGAACATCGCGTCGACACTGATCCAGAACGCGGCTCACGAAGACGCCAACATCATCTTCGGCGCGGTGTTGGACGAGAGCATGGGCGACGACGTAAAGATCACGGTGATCGCCACCGGATTTCGCCAGGATCACTTGGGTCGCCGTCCGCGGTCGGCCGGTGATTCGGTCCCCCACGTTTCGCTGCAGGACAGGCCTAGGGTTCCGCGTTTTGCCAGCGAAGAGGCTGCCGACGAGGAGTTTTCTCCGCTCTTCGAGTCACGCCAGGCACCCAGCACCAGTCCTCGCAACAGCAGGCCCCTCCCGCGGCGGAGAAGTATACCGTCATGGAAGTGTCGCCGGAAGAGACGCCGTTCGCTCTGCAGACCCAGCCGCAGCCAATCATGCTGGAAGAAGCTCCGCTACGGTCCACTACACTCGGCCGGATTCCCGTGGTTCATGCAAGCTTCGATGAGCCATTTGAGGAAGAGTACGCCCGGCTTATGCCCAGCCAGCCCGTCGAACACGAACTGCTTTCATCGGCGCTTGCCGAAGGGGGCCACGCTGAGCACGAGGCAGCGATGGAAAACCTGGATATTCCAGCATTCCTGCGGCGCCCGTGAATTAAGCATCGCAAGCGGCGCGCGCCTCGATCTAATTCGTTACGGCGGTGTACCCAATTGTGGTACGGACATGGGGAAGTCTTTCGTTGGAATATGGAAATGCGGACAGACTTTATGTCTAATTAGGGTCTAACAAAGTGGAGCTGATTTCGGGAAAGCGCTCCGATTGGGAAAAAAGATTACTTGAGTAACCGGTTGTACGGCACGTATTATCTTTTCAAAGCCAAGGTTTCGAGGGGACACGAAGCGGTGAACAGACAACTTGTGAAACGTATCCTATATTTACTGCTGATCCTTGGTCTGGCCTCCGCTGCTTTTGCCAAACCTGCTTCCGCGCGTCCCACGCACCCCACCCATCGTGCTCACGTCGCCCATGTGCAGGAGAGTCCCCACGCCCGGCATCACATGGCTCAAATGCGCCACACCCATCCGGTTACGACCGAGCGCAAAGTTGTCCTGGTGCGCACCCGGTCAGGGCAGCTGCGGCGGACGGTTGTAGTTCGCCATCGTTCCTACGAGCATTTCTCGGCCAGCTCCTTCACTGACTCGGATATCACGCAGGGGGATGTGACCGCGGGGGAAGATCCGGTGGTGCGCCAGGCGGCGATCGACGCACTGGGCAACATGAATGGCACCGCCGTCGCGATTGATCCCAGCAATGGCCGCATTCTGGCCATGGTCAACCAGAAGCTGGCCCTTTCCAGCGGCGCCGAGCCTTGCTCCACCATTAAGGTTTCGGTCGCCCTGGCTGCTTTGCAGGAAGGGATCGTCACCAAGGACACCCCGGTCAACCTGGGTGGCCGCTATCACATGGACATGACGGAGGCCCTGGCCCACTCCAACAACCTGTATTTTGAGACCCTTGGCCGTCGTCTCGGCTTTGAGCGGGTGCGCCATTACGCGAATTCGTTTGGTCTGGGCGAGCTGGCCGGCTGGAATATCCAGGGCGAGCAGCTTGGCATCTATCCCGAGACAGGTGTTGCCCGAGAGCGAGGGCGGGGTCGGCCGCATGTGTTCCTTCGGCCAGGGTATCTCCATGACGCCGCTGCAGCTGGGGGCGCTGGTGGCCTCGATCGCCAACGGTGGAACGCTCTACTATCTGCAGCACCCTACTTCGCTGGATGAGGTTGCCAACTTTCAGCCGCGGGTGAAGCGCACTCTGGATATCGCCAACCTGATCCCCGAGGTCACAGTGGGCATGGAGGGCGCGGTCGATTACGGCACGGCCCGGTCCCTGCACGCCAACTTTAATGAACTGCCCATTCTGGGTAAGACCGGCACGTGCTCCAACAACGGCACCCGCTATGGCTGGTTCGCTTCCTTTGCCAACACCTCTCATGGCCGCATCGTCACCGTCTTCTTCCTGGAAGGAGGCCGCCCTACCTTTGGCCCCAAGGCGGCCGAATTGACGGGTGTCTTTTACCACAATCTCTGGGACCACAGCTATTTCGCAGAGAAGGCTACGGTTGAGCCGGTATCGAGCCCCGCGCCTGCCGTCGCCACCACGGTCAGCCAATAGCGGTGCATCGATAAAGAGCAGAAGGGCCTCCCTGCGGGAGGCCCTTCTTATTGGGGTGGGCGAACGGCTTTGGTCCGTGGTGAGGAGGAATTTAGCAACGATGGATTCTCCACTCTTTCTACGTGCTGATTTCTCCTGCTTGTGCCCCGTCACTGCAACCACATAGAAACAGGAATGCTCTACGATGCAAGAATGAAGATTCTGACTGCTGACGAGATGCGGGTGACCGACCGGGTCACAACCGACCGTTTCGGCATCTCTTCGCTGGAACTGATGGAGCATGCCGGGCGCGCCGTGGCGCGCTTCGTTCTCCGGGAGTTGCCTCAGTGCCGTCGCATCCTGGTGCTGTGTGGCAAGGGCAACAACGGCGGAGATGGCCTGGTGGCGGCCCGCTACCTGTCGGAAGCCGGCTGTGCCGTCTCGGCCTTGATCTTGGGGGACCCTGCCGGCGCTCATGGCGACTTCAAAGTCATGCTGGAGCGGCTTCCCGTCCCTCCGATCGCCATCAAAGAAGAGGCCGACCTCGCACCGTGACGGCTGCAGGACCCTGCTTGAAGGTGCGCAGCTCTTTGTCGACGCTGTTCTGGGGACTGGCTTCCGTCCCCCGATGCGCGACCTCGCGGTTGCCGGCCGCAAGCTGCTGGAGCGCTATCCCCGAACTCCGGTCGTCGCGGTAGACCTGCCTTCCGGCTGGGAGGCGGACTCGCGAAGTTTCTTCGCGCCGGAAGCCTACCGCGCAGATGCCGTCGTTACTTTTACCGCGCCCAAGCTGGCCCATGTTTCCGGCCTGCTCACCCGGGGTGGTGTGCTCACGCTTCCGGGAAATCTTCAGCAGGGGCCCATCGTGGTGGCGCCGATCGGTTCGCCCGCGGAGGCAATCGAATCCACGACCGGGCTGACCTGGGCGGGTGGGGCCAAAGCGATTGCCGATCGTCCTCGCAGCGCAGATTCCAATAAAGGCCGTTTCGGCCATGTGCTGGTGATTGGCGGAGCCAGGGGCAAGTCTGGCGCGCCTGCGATGAGCTCCGTCGCCGCGTTGCGCGCCGGTGCGGGGCTGGTCACCGCCGCCGTCGCGGAATCGATTTTGCCCACCGTCGCCGCGGTAACTCCGGAGCTGATGACCGAGGCGCTGCTGGAAGGAGCGCACGGAGAGATCTCAAGCCGGAACCTCGAAGCTGGCTTTGCTCGACCCAATCCTCGAAAAGAAGTCGGTCATCGCGATTGGCCCGGGGCTGGGGCAGGAGGCGGAAGCGGTCGACTTTTTCCTGGGTTTGCTGAAGCGGACAAAGGTGCCCATGGTCATCGACGCGGACGCGCTCAACGCCCTGGCCGCGCATCCTGGCAAGATCGACGGCCGCGGGCGCCTGCTGGTGCTCACGCCGCATCCCGGCGAGATGGCACGTTTGGCCGGCATGAGCATCCAGGAAGTCGAAGCGGACAGGGAGGGCCTTGCCCGGCGGTTCGCCACCAGCCATGGGGTGACCCTGGTGCTCAAAGGGTGGCGCACGCTCATCGCTCACCCGGACGGCCGCATTGCCATCAACACTACCGGCAATCCGGGTATGGCCAAAGGCGGAAGTGGGGACATTCTGACCGGCATCGTCGCCGCCATGCTTGGCCAATACCCGGAGCAGCCTGCGGAGGCCGTGGAAGCAGCGGTATATCTTCACGGACTGGCTGCTGATTTTGCGGTACGTTGGCAAGACCAACATACTTTGCTGGCCATGGACACCGTGGCGCATCTTTATGAAGCATTTCGTTTCCGGGCCGAGGACCAGGGAGGGTATGTTTGGTTGCAGGGCATGCCCAGGCATGTTGAAGGAGAGGGAATGACGGTTCGGCGCTTCGTCAGCAACAGCAGCAGAGAAACTATCGCGATCGGTGGAGAAATTGCCCACATGATCTCATCACCCACGTTGCTTTTTCTCCGTGGAGACCTGGGCGCCGGCAAGACCACCCTGGTGAAGGGAATCGCGCAGGCCCTGGACGCGGCCGATCCCGATGAGGTGACCAGCCCCACCTTCACCCTGGTTCATGAATATGACGGCAGGCGAAGAGTGGGAGGCAAGGATCACGACATCAAGCTCTACCACATCGATCTCTACCGCATCGAAGACGAGCGCCAACTGGAGACAATCGGCTTTGAGGAGATGACCACGGAAGACGCCATCCTGCTGGTGGAATGGGGCGAGAAGTTTCCCAACGTGGTCAAGCGAAGTGACGGCGAAATTCTGATTGAACATGCCGGCGGGGACACACGCAACATCACTCTTACGCTCAAGGAAAAGGGAACTAGCGGTTAGTTCCCTGAGGATGAGCGAGCACACCGCGTATAGCTGGAATCGGGGGCACGGTTTCAGCGGGTTCGGAAATTTCTGCGCGATCTTCCCCCGACGGCTCCTTTCGAAAAAATAAGGGAAGGTGAGAATCACACGCTGGCGTGTGTCCCGTTCCTACGGGACAGGGACTTACCATTGATAACACGTAACTTACAGAAAACAAACACGCACCTACCGACTGAAACGCACCATACGCGGCACCCTTCACAAAAACTTCTCAAAAATCGGGCAGTTCGCAGTCCACAAGTATAAAGCTCTGGCCGTTCTGATGGGTAGCGATCCTGCCTTGAATCCGTTATGATCTCTCCGCTGTTGATCCGTCCCAGTGCATCGGTCCAGCCGCTTTCAAAGCGTGCGTCAACTGGTTTGCTTTCGCACAGCACCATGACACCTCCCAGGTTGCCATACGTGGTGACCATCTGCACTGATCCTGTCACGCTAAGGACAGCCCCATGTACGGCTCCAATATTTTGTTGCCCTGCGTGATGGTGCGACCTGTGAAGAGACCGAGAAGTTCTGTCACGGTGCGGGTCTATAGCTCTTCCGTCTCGCCCATGTGATTCGCCACGTACGCGTGCAGCAGGATTCCAGCAAGGACCAGACCGACAATCTAAGAAAGGCGTCTGCAAAATGAACAGCGCCGCCTTGCCGATGAAAGCTATCGCGCCAGCGCCGTGTTTGTCGATGTAGGCGTTCGTACCACCCACGACTCGGTCGCTGACGAGTTGTTTCGGAAACTCCCAGAACAACAAGAGGAGCAGCGCCTGCCAGTTTCGGCGCACAGCTCCCCAAAAAAGTTTGCGCGATGTCCGAAATCCTCTCACCGCCAAGGGCATCCTGCCCAGCGTGAAAATGAACGCGGGCAGGTCCAGAGCGGTGAGGTGTTTCTGTACCCCACTTTACAAGCGTTGATGTAGCGTTCGAGCACGGGCTTGGATATCGCATCCGTGTACTTGCGCTTGGAGAATGACTCCTCCGAGCCCAGGTAATAACTCCAGGCACACTGGCGAATCGCCGTGAGACTGAGTCGGTAGACAACTTAGGATGGCCGCAACTTCGCGGGACCGTTAACAGGTCGGGAACTTCCAACTGGGTCACGCCTCTCGGTCCTATAGGGAGACCCTATGTGCGCTATTCAGGTGTTGGACCGTAGCCGCGCAGACCCTTGGAGCAGTGCAACGCGGACAACTGGCCAGAGGGGATAGGTTCCCTCCAGGCATTTTCAATATTACGAGACTCTGACAAAAAATGCCACTGCAATCTGCCAAACCTCTGTTAAAATCTTACGCCCTAAAATCCCTCTGAAACTTTTTAAGGTTTTATCGCCGTCGCCTGCTTCGTTTCAGCTCGGCTAGCGCTGTGTCGTAGTTCTTCAGATCATGAATCATTTTGCGGAGTGGATAGACGTTTCCTAACAGTGCTCGACCAACGTTCGCTGCGGTGAAAATGACAACGGCTGAAACTGTCAGGGTGCGCTTTGTGATCCAGGCCATGCCCCCACCAAACCAATGAGCGTAAGAGTGAACTCCTTCGCCAGCTCTAGCGCCTCGCCTGACAAATAGAGGACGAGACGGTAAGTCTGGCCGTTAAAGTATTCCAGGTTGCGAATCCCGCGCCGCCCGTACTCAACGCGAACTTGGCTCCATAAATCGGCAAAGTCTTTCTAGCCCTCGCCATGCCCACTTAATCCAAACTGGCGAAGAAACAATGATTGCAATCCACCACGCGACTCCAGCGTGGTGTTCTGGCCAATGCAGAAGACCGTTCACGTGCGCGACCTCGGACCCATGCTAATCCGTCACGGTCTCTCCCGAGCTTATAATCTCCCCATAATGGACAAGGTTTTTTGAAAGAGACGAGCGCAATGGCAAGACTTCCGATACTTTCTCTGGTCCTGGCAATGCTGGCCGTGAGCGGCTGTGATGATCTTCAACGGCCCGCCCGCCTGGAAAAGGAAAACGCGGACCTGAAAGCGCAGTTGAAGGAAAGAGACTCACAGTTGAAAGAAAAGGACGTTTCGCGGAACTACGAATTGGAAGCAAGATGCTCCAAAGACGCGAGGGTTTGGTTCAACCAGAATTAACTCGCGACAAGGATACGACGCTACTGAGTTTTTCCAACCACTACCACGTGGCGTCTAACCAGTGCTACATCTTGTGGAGTACCACTGGAAACAGGGAGTCGGTGACTCGTGGATGAACGACATTTCTCTCTGGAATGTGTATGAGAACGATCAAGTTGGAACATTCGTAGAGGACCACATCATTGATTTCAAGCCAACCGATTTAGATAAAGTCACCACGTGTCAGGTGTACGGTTCAAAGTGCACCACTGTCGATCAGTTCAACGGTCTCGTTCAACCTTACATGAGCAACTAACGCGCTGCCTCTGCCTCAGCTTGGCATACTGCCCAGGCGTTAGCCTGAGATAGCATCCGCCCCGCCCGACCTCAATCGCGTACTCCAGCATCTGCCAAGCTCGGACGTTCCCCAGGCTTCCCCGCGCCGTGCCAGCTCTCGGATCTTTCAGGGTCAGCGAACGTGAACCGCCTGGGCAACGGTGTCTTCAGGTCCGCTACCGTGAATTGCACTTGCCAGCCCTTGCGAAAAAAGCCTGTCATGTAGACGGTGTGATTCGCCTTGGTGTAGCGGGACATGGGTGTTAGTATAGGCGAAGGTAAGGCGAAGAAATTCACAGGCCGATTCGTAGACTTGCCGTAAAGGACGTTCCCACATGAAATTCAAGGCTCACCCTGCCAAACTGGCCTCCCACGTTCGGTACGAAGGGTATTCCGAAGGTTCCGACCCACCTCGATCAAGTCACTATCAAAAGTGTCGGATCGATACGCGACAAAGAGGTAGACGTGGTCGGCACGTTCTCCGCTCGGGGAAACAAACCTTCACGGTGCGAGTCCCCGACAAGAAAGCCGCCCAAAATGTTGCAGCCGTCTTCAATGCTCACATCGGAAGAACTGTCTTGGCTGTCCAGGACGCAGAAATTCCCAACTTGTCGGCTACCGCCGAACGTATGTTTGAATCAGATCCAGAGTCTCCAAAGATTGAACCTACAGACGTCGCTGTTTATGGCGGAAAACTGCTCGCAAAGCTTTTTGCGGCAGCACACCTTGACCCCATAACCGCTACTGCGGCGTCGAATTTTATCGACTCGGTCTTTAATACACCTACGAGCGACGAAAACTGGAAGCGATGGAAGATCAGATACTCGTGCTTAAAGAAGCGGTCAGACTTTGCCCTGACCTAACCGAAGACGATATCGCAAACCATGAAGCTTTCGTCTCGGCGTCGATACGAGCAGCGCAGATCGACATCAATACACATGGGAAGCCTGTTTGGCAGGGAGAGAGGATGCTCTTCAGCACAGACGGCAGACGAAACCAAACAGCAGATTTTCTTCAATGCCATCGACGCGTTTGCTGCCTCCCACGTGAGGGCGCTGCAGGTGCTTGCGGGTCGCACACCAGTGCCATGGGCAGAATCGCTATCAAACCGAACGTTCCTTACAGCGATGGGAGCCACGATGCCGAAAATGAAAAATCAGGCTCCGCTGATCGACGCAATCCTGAACGACCTTAATGTTCGGGGATTCGCAACAGTGAGCAAGTCACATTTGCCGTATCAGCCAGGAGGAAGCAGCGTCACAGAACCTAGGCCTGGAGTTCTTGCGGTTGGTTCGATTCCACCTACTCCTGCCTGAAGGACACAAAAGGCAAGGTGGGCAAAAGCGAAACGAAAGTGAGGCATAGAAACGGAAGTGAGCATATAAACGAGGGCTTACTCATGACGGTTCCACAACAGGTCTCCACATTCTTGAAGGCTCGGAAACCTTCACCGTATTGCGATGAGTGCATCTACAAACTCCTCAACTCGAAACGTCACCAGCAGGCGCAACAGGCAACGAGCGGCGGGGCAGCCTCAGGGGGTTTCACTAGAAGCGCTGGAACTTGCGCAAATTGTCACAAGCACCTTACGGTAACTCATGCGTAGCGATGGCGGAACAAAATGAACAACGAAAGTCTGATGAGAGCTTTCAATCATCCGTCGTCGTACGTGGGTTCTGTGTTGCATATAGGCGCTGTGGGTGGGCGTGTACCTTGGCGTTCATGTTGAGAAGGGAAAAGCAGCCCGGTAACTGTGAGCAAGTCGCCAACAGACATCGCAAGAGAAGAACTGAAGGAGCGCAAAAACAAGCTAGTTCAGTTTCACGCCTTGCTTGCCAAAATGGTCGACGAAACCAACGGCGCAGATCTTTCGGGAGATTTTTCAGGTCTCGGGCCTGATGCAGCCGAGT
>CAWKAU010000006.1:0-552512 GCA_963847685.1 uncultured Acidobacteriaceae bacterium
TCACCGTTCAGACTGCCCAACGCTCAACGGTGAACGTGACATGGTGCATTCCGGCGGTCCTCAGGAGAACGTCACGGTGGTGAGCAATCCAGCGCTCATCAACCAATCAGATGGTTCTGTCGGCGCCGTCATCGACCGCACCCTCGTTGAAAATATCCCGCTCAATGGACGCACTCTGCAGGAACTTTGGACCCTGGTGCCGGGCGTGACCCAGGTGGCGACCGGCGGAGGGTATGGCGGAGTGTATCCGGATCTCACCGAAGGAACGATCGTAGTGAATGGGCAGCGATCTCAGTCCAACCAATTTCTGGTGGATGGAGTCAGCGCCAATGTACCCGCGGGGTCTCTTGGCTCAATTACACCCAATCTGCCAGGCCTAAACGCACTGGGTGGCACGCAAGGGATGGTGGGGGTCGATGAGCTTGAAGAATTCAAGGTGCTGACCTCGACCTACTCCGCTGAATACGGGACTTCCCCGGAGGACAGTTCAGCTTCACGACACGCTCGGGGACCAAGGATCTTCACGGATCGGCCTATGAGTTTCTGCGCAACGAAGATCTTGACGCCAATGACTGGTTCGCTAATCAGCAGGGCTACCCGCGCGGCGAGTTGCGGCAAAATGACTTTGGGGGTACGCTCGGCGGCCCGGTAGTGCTGCCTCATCTCTACAACGGCCGCGAAAAAACGTTTTTCTTCGCTTCATTTGAGGGGCTCCAGCTGGTCACGCCGATCAGCCAGGTCCTCCAGGTTCCCGATCAGGATCTGCGCGCCACCGCTGCACCCGCGTTGCAGCCGATCCTGGCTTTATTTCCCGAGCCAGATGAAGATCTGGGTGGCGGGGTGGGCAACTACACGGTGCACGCATCCCAACCGAGCAGCGTGTACACGGGCGCCATCCGCATCGATCACGCCATCACTCCACATTTGCAGTCGTTCGTCCGGTATACACGGTCGCCTTCGCTCACCAAACCAGCCGATGGATATAGCTTTCAGACCGACAACACGCTGGTGACCAATCAGTCACTTACGGTGGGCACCACGTGGTCGCCCAGTCCTCGACTGGCGAATGAGCTGCGATTCAACTGGAGCACCACCAACTCAACGACCGGCTATAGCCCCACACTAAGCGGCGCCAATCTGTTCTCCTACCTGCAGCGTAGCCAAAATGACCCTTTCGGCTCCATCTCTGAAATTGAGTTTGAGTTGCCCAATGGAGACTTCGGGCTCCGACAAGGCAATGGCTTTTCGCATGCGCAGCAGTTCAACCTGGTCGATACGTTTTCGTGGACGAAAGGGGCGCATGCATTGAAGTTTGGAGGGGATTTTCGCAGACTGACTTCGAGCCTTTCAGCATACACCTACTCCGCAGACACGTTCTTCTACAGCACGGACTCGGTCCAGTCGAGCGTAGCCGATGAGCTTTTCCTCGGTAGTTCGATCCCTACCTCACCGGCGTTCTGGAACTATGGGCTCTTTATCAACGATGACTAGAGTGCATTCCGCGTTTACGTTTGCAGTTGGGATTGCGCTGGGATGTGACTCCGCGCCGGGACAGGTGAACGGCCAAGTTCCCGTAAATTTCAGCGTGAGCCCCGACTTGTCGTCGGTGACTCCTGAGCCTGCGGGAACGCCCGTCTACAAGACCCGGTACACCGGCTTTGCCCCGCGCATCGGCCTGGCTTATACGCTTGCTTCGAGCAGTCGGTACACTACGGTATTTCGCGCCGGTTTCGGGTTTTTCTACGACACGAATGACGCGATCGGATCCTCGTTCTATGGCTCCTATCCATTCGGTTCGAACCTCGACTTCGAAGAAGTTCCCTTCCCGTTTACCGCGGCGCAAACCGCTTCGCCGCCGTTGAGCGTTCCAGTGGCGTACCCCTATGGATCGATTTTTGCGGCAAATCCAAATCTTCGGCGGCCATTGACGTATTCCTGGAGCGGCGCGTTGGAACAATCGATTGGCAACCGGTCTTCCGTCACGGCCACCTATATCGGCAACCGCGGGAGCCTACTGCTGCAGAGCATTCAAAATGTGCTCTGTATCCGGAAGTCGAGAGCATCACCTACACCTTGAACCAGGCCGATTCCAGCTACAACGCTCTGCAGTTGCAGTACCAGGCACGGCTATTGAAAGGAGTGACTTCCTTTGCAGGGTATACCTGGTCGCATTCCATCGATGACGTGGGACTGCAGAACAATGAGGCTTCCGAATCACCGATTCGCGGGAATTCGGATGCCGACCAAAGGCATGTATTTCGCTTAGGGTTGTCTTATACCACTCCCACGCGCAGTGGACGCCTGTCGTCGCTTTTCCTTGGAGAGTGGGGCACCGACATGAATATCAATGCCGAGTCGGTCTGCCTTTTGACCTCTACACCGGCTATATCAGTCTGCCCAACGCGCCCTATCAGTACCAGCGGCCGAATATTGTTCCCGGGCAGAAGTTCTGGGTTGCCAATCCGGCGGCACCGGGTGGCTGGCGGCTAATCCGAATGCGTTTTCCGTTCCGGATAATGATGCCAACGGAAATCCGTTGCCTGGCGATTTGGGTCGTAATGTTTTTCACGGGTTTACGACCGGGCAGGCAGACTTTGCTGTGCGGAAAACATTTCCGTTGATGGAGCGGCTGAAACTGCAGTTCCGCGCGGAAGCGTTCAACATTACAAACCACCCGAATTTCAGCGAGTTCGATAGGTACGCAACCGATGCGACCGTCGGGCAAGCACAGCGCATGTTGAATACCAATCTCGGTGGGTTGAACCCCCTTTATCAGACGGGAGGCCCGCGATCTCTGCAACTGGCGCTCAAGCTGCTCTTTTAGTTCGAATCTTTCGCCCACGCCTGCGTGCTTCCACTTTACCGCTCATGCTCGCTGGCTGGCCGTGCTGTTTGCGCAAGTTCCTCCGATTCCCGACCAGGTACCCGACCGCGAAGGAGCAGTTGCTGGAACGCTTGCCGAAGGAATGGCGCGCCGAGGTCACGCGGAAGAAAATTTTTGATGAGTACGAATTTCGCTACACCTATGCGAATGACTCCGCGGCCAACTTCTCAACCTTCTATACCGAGCCCGAACTGAAATATGACGTGTTGAAGAACCTAGTCGATCTTCCCGGAGGACAAGCATTCGTCCTCGAGCATCTCTCGGAACTCCCGGCGGACACACGGCAGGCGATTTATCTCAGGATAGGAACGGATGCCAAGGAACTGTGGATTCATGAGCCCGGCCTGAGTAGTGTGCTCGAGCATGCGGCCGCGACGGACCCGGATTCACAAGCCTCGACGGCAGCCTCCCAGGCTCTGCGCATGCTCGAAGCGCATCGACTGAAAAACGCTCTCGAAATTCGCCTGGAGGATTCGCGGTTTATCAGCTACCCACAGGACCGGGTGGCGAACTCTGCCGAACGAGACCAGTTTCTCAAACAGCTACGTCCGCTTTACCTCACCATGGATGGCATCACTTTACCGTCGTTTGCCATCGATCCCACCAGATCTTCGAGGCGGCGCAGCACAAATCCACGATTCGTGTCGCGATCATGGGCGACTACGGGACGATGGACGAAAACCACGGCAACCAGAAGCGCGTGGCCGACGCCATGATTTCTTATCACAAACGTAACCCGTTCGATTTGGGAATCACGGTAGGCGACAATTTTTACTTCAATATGAAATCCGCTCACGATGATCTATGGAAGGCGACTTCGACGACCTTACGGCCGGCTTCGGGATCACTTTCTATCCCTCTTTTGGTAACCACGACTGGGATGAACCCATGGCTTCCATCGAGATTCTCCATTCCGAGGCCGGGACACGCTGGCATTTTCCCGCGCCATACTACACGTACACAGCAGGTCCGGTCCAGTTCTTTGTCATCAACACTGGCGAAGACGAAAGCGTGGCGCTCAACCTCGCTCAACTGGAATGGCTCAAGTCTGAACTACTCAAGAGCAAAGCGCCGTGGAAGATTGTCTATGGGCATTATCCCGTCAAAGACAATGAGAGAGGATACGACTGGAGCGTCTACACCCGCTTGATGCCAGTGATTGCCGGCAGAGCCGACGTGTATCTTTCCGGGCACATGCACAATTTTGAGCATTTGAAGCCGGAAGGCGGGGTAAACCTGTTTGTAACCGGAGCAAGTGGCCAGGCTTCCACCGGTCACGACTTCGATTCGCTGGCTTTTTTCGTTTCCGGTGAGAATGGTTTTGCAGTTCTGGACGCCGATAAAACCGCGCTCACCATGCATTGTGTCAATGCCGATGGCAAAGAACTGTACCATACGATCCTGCGGAAGTGATTTGGAAACAACATGGGTTTTTCTCGCAGAGCATTTCTCGGCAACGGCCTGGCGGCTCTCGCCGTGTCACAGGGCATCGTCGGAAGGAATGGCTCTGGATTAACTCCTGCCGGCGTGACCCTGCATATCAGAAATGCTCGTCTCGAAGTTGCGCCGGGCGAGCTCGTCGATACCACGATTTACAACGAAGGTCCCGGCGGGTTGCCGATTCGCTTGCAACAAGGCGTATCCACGAAGATCGAAATCAAGAACGATACAGATCAGGAAGAGTACGTGCACTGGCATGGGCTTGTCGTGTCTGCCCGGATGGACGGAACGCAGGAAGAAAACAGCCTTGCCGTTCCCGCGCACAACCGTGTCGTATACGACCTCAGCCCCAACCAGCCGGGTACACGCTACGTCCACTCCCATGCCATGCCCATGGGAACCCTCTCGCGAGGCACATACAGCGGACAGTTTCTGCCTGTGTACGTGGAACCGAAAGTATCTCCGAGCAACTACGATCAGGAGGTCTTCCTCATCACGCACGAGTGGGACGCCTATCTCGCAACCGACGAAGAGGAAGAAGCGGCCGACGAGAGCACTCTTCACCGGATCATGGGCGAACACCGGCGAAGGATGGAAGGCGGCATGCGCGAGGTCTATTACCGGGTTGCCTCCATCAACGGAAAGGCACTGGGTCATGGCGAGCCGATCCGCGTTAGAACCGGCGACCGCGTGCTCTTGCGATTCATCAATGCCAGTGCAACACAAAATATCAGCCTTGCGCTGCCAGGCCATCGTTTCCAGGTCGTCGCGCTCGACGGCAACCCGGTTCCGACGCCTGCCATGGTTGACATACTGGAAATCGGCGTGGCGGAGCGGGTCGATGCCGTAGTGATGATGAACAACCCCGGTGTCTGGATCCTTGGATCGACCGACCCTGCTGTTCGGCAAAAAGGTCTCGGCGTCGTCGGGGTCGAGTATGCAAACCGGCGCGGTTCTCCGGTCTGGACGATTCCTCCCGAAAGCGACTGGAGCTATTTGAGGTTTGGCGGGAAAGAAGTGTCATCGAAGCCCGACGAGGAGATCGTGATGGTAATCGACCGCGCCCACTACGATCGGTCTAGAACGGAACAGTGGTCCATCAATGGCGAGGTCTATCAAGAGAGCCGGCCGCCTCATATTCTTCATCGCGGCCGCCGTTATCGCCTGCTGTTCAGAAATCAAACCGAGGAGGCACACCCGCTCCACCTCCATCGAAGTCGATTCGAGATAACCCGCATCCACGGAATTGAAACGCACGGCATCTCGAAAGATGTCGTGGTGTTGCAGGGTTATCAGACCCTGGCGATCGAATTCCTGGCCGATCAGCCGGGCCTTTCTCTTTTTCACTGTCATCAGCAACAGCACATGGATTCGGGATTCAAATGGCTTTTCCAAACCGTCTGAACAAACTTATTGTCGTGCCCGCGCTGGCGTTTCTGAGCCACAGCAACTTGTTGGCAGTCAGCAAACCGGTTGGCCAGGTGAGCAAAAGAGCGTTGGGCTCAACGCCCCCACAATGCTGCTGGTTACCCAGGCCATCGCCCAAAATCGGCCGAATCTCCCTCTCATCGTCGCCGCAAACAAAGGTCAAACCGAGGCTGTCGAGCAACTCATCCATGCGAAGCGCGGCACTGTGCTGAGGACAATTCCGGAGATTGGTTATATCTACGCTATTTTTCCAACGAGCGAGGTTTGGTGGCTGGAATCGCAGCCCTCGGTCGCAGATCTTACCGTGGCTGGCGACGCTAAATACTCCGAAAATCTCCGCAGCGCCGCTGAGCCGGATGTAAAGGAAGACATCCCTGAGGCAAAACTGCGGGAGAAGGTGGAAGAAGAGCAAAGCGAGAAGCTGCGCGAACTCCAAAAAGCTACCGGCAAGAGTTTGGGGAAAGTGGATCTCTCCCTTCCGCTCCTGCCGCCCGAATTGCTGGCCACTCAACCTGGCCTGAATGCCAACGCTTATCTTGGGCAGCCAGAATGGCTGCGCGCGCATCCGGGCTGGGACGGGCGCGGCATAGCGATTCTCTCGAACGAAGGTTTACCCAATCTCGGACACCCGGCTCTGCAGGAAGCGAAAGACCTGCAGGGAAACTCGACCAGAAAAATCATCGGGATCATCAACGCGACCGATTTTAAGAATCGGAACCCGGGCGCCTACTATGCCGCGCGTGATGTGAAGAACTGGGGCGGCGTCAATTTTCAGCCTCGGCCTCAGCTCAAGGATGGCAAGCGGTGTCCCGCCCCAGAAAACTCTACACAGCAAGTCGGCGTCTGGGACACCTACTACGGTGAGTTCGGCGCGCAGTTCTGCGTGGAATGGTCACCGGCCAAACGCATCGCGCGGATCGATCTGAACAAGGATGGGCACTTTGACGACGATTCGCCCCTGGGTGACTTCAACGAGACGCGCGCCTTCCTAAAAATTCCTTACACGGCGAAAGTTGATGACGGGCAGCCGGAACATTATTTCGATGTTTATCTCCTCTACGACCAGCAAACAGGAGCGATCACGATTTTACCGACCGACGATCACACCACGATGACGGCCACTGCAGCGGCGGGCACGGGCTACATGGGAACTTCGATTGGAGGCATGGCGCCTGCCTCGCGCCTGCTTTTCTTCTGGGGCTTTCGTTTGAACGAAGTTATCGAGGGCTTCTGGCAGGCGGCATCCCGGCCCGATATCGATCTAATCACCAACTCAAGTGCGATTGGCGGCGATGATTTTCCCAACGACGGCAGTACTGTCGCCATGATGTTCATGGACCGCATTATGGGGGCTACCGGCAAGCCGATTGTAAGCATGGCTGGCAACCACGGGCTGCCTTTCGAGCAGGGCTATGGACGCAGTCGCCTCATGACAGATGTGGGCGGCTATATCAGCGACCAACAACTCGAGTTGTTTCGGCACAACACGCATACCATCCACTTACCCGGTAAAGAGTTCGTGTTTGATGAGTCGGGCTCGGGTCCCAGCCCGGATGGTAGCTTTAGTACCGATATCTTGACTCCGGAGCTCGGCATAACCGGGGCCGATTGCGGTAGCGATCACTATACCGGCACCGCCGAAATGGGGCAGATCGGCTTCCGGTACCGACTGCCAGCCTGCTATTCCCTTGGTGGCGGTACCTCGACAGCAACGCCTCGGGCGGCTGGCGCCGTTGCGCTTTTACTGAGTGCGGCCAGACAGCAACGTTTAAAAGTCACGCCCGCACGAGTGAAGAATGCACTGACAGTAAGCGCTCGCTATTTACCGGGACAACCCGCTTTTCGCCAGGGCTCGGGAATTCTCCAGGTGGGTGAGGCATGGAACGCTCTTGTGGAAGCAGCGAGCAAACCGCCCTTCTCAATCGTGAGCAGCACTTCTGATCTCTCACCGCTTTATCCGCAGTTCTGGGTTAGGCCGCTTCTTGGCAAGTCCATATATGTGACGCGGGGTTTCCACCCCGGCGATAGAAAACAGCTGCAAATGCAGCTCGCCGTATCCGGTCTTGATGCGGCCAGCCTGTCTTTTAACTTGCTTGGTAATGACGGCACTTTCGAAATCACTTCAAACCAGGCCGATAACGAGCATCAAGTGACCGTTTTCCTTTCGGCACACGCTGACTCGATCGGCAACAAGAGCGCGATAATGGAAGTCCACGCCAGGGGTTGGAAATATCCGGTGGCTCGGTTTCCGATTCTGCTCGTGGCAACACCTTCTCCCGAAGAGTTGCGTAAGGGCATATCGCTGCAGGGAAAATACGACATGATTTCGTCTGATTTCTTTGTGTTCGAGCCGCCCCAAGGGACGGCAGCCGTTGAGATCGACGCCGAGGCCACGGGAGACGATCTCGATGTGGGATTTGTGACAAGTAGTAATGCGGCTCTCACATTTGAACCTGCTCATGGAGTCGAATGGGCGACTTCGATTTTGAACAGCCATCGCAAATACATCTTGCCACTCCAGCACGCGGACATCGTCGGAATGAAAATCTCGAACGACCGTTTCTCCTATATTCCTGATCAGCCAACGCAATTCAAGTTCACCGTGCGAGCGCTGACCCGACAGGATATGCTCGCAACCGTCGTAAGGAAAGACTTTACGCTCCAGGTCATCCGGCAGCGTGAGCTGCAAACCTATTCGATTCCACGCACGCCCCTTCGTGAAGTCAATGTGGTTGTGCCCCCGCAGGGAGTCGATTCCCTCGTGGTAACGTTTCCCAAGCCAAACGCCGATCAGGTCACTCTTTTTGCGACCCAGGTTTATGCCTTTACCCCTCCGTATAGAGGACGAGAGCGACTCTGGAATCACTATCCTGTCATTTCACCGAATACTCTGCTTGCGATTCCGAAGCCAGCGGCAGGAAATTGGAAATTTATCATCTCGGGTCCCGACCCCGGACCGGTAACGGTTCAGCTTTTGCGAGCCACGAGACAGAATGCGAACACGCGGGACCGCGGCTACCTAGCTTTCGGTTCGCAGTGCCGAGGAACTGGTTGTGCTGATACCTGGCCCCTGGATGACCCGCTTTGGCGATTCATGCCTCTGTTTCCTATCGACTCACCAGTCAATGAGCAACACTGAATCGAGCCTGCCCATGAGATGTCGCGCTCTGGTTGTCGATACGGAAGGTCCGAACAACTCAGTTCTGCACGTTCAGCTCGCTGACGCACTGTGAACGAAGACCGTCTTGCTCGCTGAACTTGACACGGCTTCTCGGACAAGTGAATCACTCTTCAACTGTTGATCTCAGGACCGTACCGATCCTAAGGAGTGGTGGCCAGAGACGGGATCGAACCGCCGACGCCGGCCTTTTCAGGGCCGCGCTCTACCACTGAGCTATCTGGCCTCGGAGAACCCAAGGACGCTGCTTCCGCTTAAGTTGTGTCTGAGTCTGCAGCTTCAGGCGGAGGGCCCGGCCAGGTCAGCAACTGCGCATAAGCAACAAACGTCAGTATAGCAATCACCTCGCCCCGCGCAAACCTGGCGGCCGTAAATCCCTGGCGCGCACCTCGAAGGGATAGCAGCAACTGTTCCTGTCGTACACTGGACGCTCGCAGTCCACAATTTGAAGACGCCGCCTATGTCCACACCCTCATTCCGCTGGGCCCGCCTCGGTGTTGCCGCTTCCACCCTTTTCTGCCTAGCGTCGGCCGCCGCCGCGCAGCCTCAGCCCGTCGCACAAGATAGCGCAACCGGCGCCGCGCGTGCCTTCGAGCACGCCCGCCAGCAAGGACCGTTGGCCCTTTACGCCTTCTTTTACGGCATGCCCAAGGGAGCCGATCTGCACACGCACCTTGCGGGCGCCGTCTACGCAGAAAGCTTTATCCGTGAGGCCGCTGAAAATAATCTCTGCGTCAACTCCAAGACCCTGGTGCTTTACAAGACAATGGCCATGACGCGCAGTCTCCCCCCGCAGCCGGTTTGCGGCGAACAAGGCGAGCCGGCAGCCAACGCCCTCAGCAACCAAAAGCTCTATGACCAGCTGATCAACGTATTTTCGATGCGAACCTTTGTTCCCACGACCGAGCAGTCGGGGCACGATCACTTCTTCTCGTCTTTCGGTCAATTTCAAGCAGTAGAAGACCCCACACTCGTGGGCGAGTGGGTGGATGAATTGGCCAGCCGCGCCGCCGCGCAAAACGAGCAATACCTTGAAATCATGAACACCCCCACCTTCGCGCCGGCCGCAGCTCTGGCCGATAACCTGGGGCCGGTCGACATGCAAACGGATTTCGCGCACCTGCGCCAGCAGTTGCTCGACGCGGGCTTGCAAAAATACCTGCCCGCCATGCGCGCGGAGTTTGATGAAGGCGAGCAAAAGCGCCGCGAGCTGGAGCATTGCGGTACAGGCGCGGCAACCCCGGCCTGCAAACTCCAGGTGCGCTTCCTCTACCAGGTGCTGCGCGCTTTACCTTCGCCGTCGGTTTTTGCGCAACTGGTCTGCGGTTTCGAGCTTGCCTCCACCGACCCGCTGATCGTAGGTATCAACATGGTGCAGCCGGAAGATTATCGGGCCCCCCTGGCGAATTACCGGCTGCAAATGCAGATGGTGCATGCGCTCCACATGCTCTATCCCAAAGTGCACATCACCCTGCATGCCGGCGAGCTGGGGCCCGGCATGGTGCAGCCCGACGATTTGCGCTTTCACATCCGCTCCGCGGTTGAAGTGGGGGATGCCGAGCGTATCGGCCACGGTGTCGATGTGATGCAGGAGGATCATCCTTACGACTTGCTCAAGGAAATGGCAACCAAGCACGTCATGGTCGAGATCAACCTGACGAGTAACGACGTGATCCTTAACGTCAAAGGTCCTGACCATCCGTTGCCTATGTACCGCCTCTATCACGTGCCGGTAGCGCTTTCCACCGATGACGAGGGGGTCTCCCGCATCAACCTGACCCACGAGTATGTGCGCGCCGCAATGGCCTACCCGCTCACCTACGGCGACTTTAAACAGATGGCGCGAACCGGGCTCGAGCACAGTTTCCTGCCAGGCGAAAGCATTTGGGAGCAGTCCGGCCCATGGGAAAGCGATGCCCATCCGCGAGTCGCATGCGCTACCCAGCTTGGCCGCGAAAAGCCTTCCGGAGCATGCGGGTCATTGCTCGCAGCCAGCGAAAAGGCGCGGCAGCAATTCGAGCTGGAACGCCGGTTCCATGTTTTCGAAAGTGCGTTCTAGCTTTTCGCATTGGCGCTTCCTTCATGTTGCGCATTTACACTGCAGAAGCAGCGCATGCGCATCGTTCTCTCTAGCTTCGGCACGCTTGGCGATATTCATCCCCTCATAGCCCTGGCGCTCGAGCTGCGCCGGCGAGGCCACGTCCCGGTTTTGGCGGTTCCCGAACTCTTTCGTTCCAAAATCGCCTCGCTGGGCCTCGAATTTGCTCCGGTCGGCCCCATCCTCGATCCGGAAGACAACCGGCTGGTGGCCATGTTGATGGACATTCGCAAGGGAACGGAGCGCACTCTGCGCGAGATACTGTTTCCCGCCATTCGCCAAAGCTATCGCGAGCTGCTCGCGGTCGTTGAGGCAAACGGCGGCGCGGATCTGCTGCTCGCCGGAGAGCTTGTCTACCAGGCGCCGATCGTCGCCGAGGTTACGGGGATTCCCTGGGCCTCCCATGTGCTCGCGCCGCTGTCCTTTTTCTCCCGCTACGATGCGCCTGTGCTGCCGCCTTATCCCATGTTGGCGCGCCTGCAACCCGCGTTGCCCGGAATGGGACGGGTGATTGCCCGTTTCGCGCGTTGGGTAACGCGAAGCTGGCCCGAGCCGATATATCAGCTGCGTTCCGAGCTGGGGTTGAGCCGCGGTCCGGATCCCATCTTCGAAGCCAAGCATTCTCCCTACCTGGTCTTAGCCATGTTTTCCCCCTTGCTGGGGGAGCCTCAGCCAGACTGGCCGGCTTCCACCAAGGTGACCGGCTTCGTTTTCTACGACGGCGACACGGGCCACCGCGATTTGCCCCCGGCGGTTGAGCAATTCCTGCAACAAGGGCCTCCGCCGCTGGTCTTTACGCTGGGCTCGGCGGCCGTTCTCGATGCCGGCGACTTTTATCAGCAGAGCGCGCTGGCAGCCGGGTTGGTTGGCCAGCGCGCCGTGTTGCTGGTGGGGAGCGACCCTCGTAATGTGCCTGCGGAAATTCCCCCCAACGTGTGCATCGCCAACTACGCTCCGTATTCGCAACTCTTTCCGCGGGCCTCGGTCATCATCCACCAGGGAGGCGTGGGTACCACAGCGCATGCTCTGTGCTCTGGCAAGCCCATGCTGGTGATGCCCTACAGCCACGATCAGCCGGACAACGCACGCCGCGTCCGCCGCCTCGGGGTGGCGCGAGTGATCCGTCGCCGCCGCTATACCGCGGAGCTGGCTGCTCGCAAGATTACGTTGTTGCTGGAGAACGGCGCCATGCGACAGCGCGCCGCCAGAATCGGCGAGCAGTTGCGCGCGGAGGATGGATTGAAGGCCGCCTGCGATGCGCTCGAAGCACTAGGTAAGCGTTGAAGGGGACGGCCTTCAGAGTTCGCGTGAGAGCTCGGATTTACACATCCAGCCCCGAAGGGGCGACCTGAACCTAGCCCAGGACGGCAGTCCTGGGCTAGGTTCAGGCAGAGATGGCTAGTCCCGAAGGGACGGCTGAATCCATCTCACCGTTTCAGCCGTCCCTCCGGGACTAGCGCATTGGTGCGACGTGATCCCAGGACGAGCATCCTGGGCTAAGTTCAGGCCGCCCCTTCGGGGCTGGATGTGTAATTTGACCATCGTACTTTTGGTGGAGGCCGCTTTCCCAGAGAAAATCGAGCCGGACGATTTAGTCACCTACTGTCGCTATGAAACGCTCTAAAATGCCAGAGCGATGCCAGAAGATATAGCACTGCGGCTTCTCGTCGGCGCGCTGCCTCAGCTCGAAGCGTCCTTCCGCAATCTGCCGGGGCCGCTGGACACTTTGCAAGCGCCCGCCATCGAAGCCATGGCCGCGGTGATGAGCCAGGTTGCGGCAAGAATGGCGGACAATTATCCCTACTTTCATCCGCTCTACGCCGGGCAGATGCTCAAGCCGCCCCACCCCCTGGCCCGCGCAGCCTATGCGCTTGCCATGGGACTTAATCCCAATAATCATGCGCTCGACGGTGGCCGCGCCAGCTCGCGCATGGAAGTGGAAGCAGTTCGCGAAATCGCCAGAATGTTTGGCTGGGCGGACTACCTGGGACATCTGACCAGCGGCGGGACCTTTGCCAACCTGGAGGCGCTCTGGATCGCCGGCCAACTCGCTCCCGGCAAACGCACCGTCGCTTCTGAACAGGCGCACTACACCCACGGCAGAATCAGCGCTGTTCTGGGCCTGCCCTTCACTGCTGTGTCGGCCGACCATCAAGGCCGCATGGACGTGGCGGCACTTGAGGCCGCACTCCGGCAGGGGGACGTCGGCACTGTGGTGGTCACGCTCGGCGCCACTGCTACCGGCGCCGTCGATCCGCTGCATCAAGTGCTGGCGCTGCGTAGTGCGTATGGATTCCGCGTTCATGTCGATGCCGCCTACGGCGGATATTTTGTCCTGGCTTCGAACCTGAGCGAAGAAACAGCACGTGCCTTTGCTTGCCTTACCCAGGCTGACTCCATCGTCGTCGACCCCCATAAGCATGGGTTGCAACCGTATGGGTGTGGCTGCATTCTCTTCCGCGAGCCGGCTATCGGCCGCTTTTATAAACACGACTCGCCCTACACTTATTTCACCTCTGACGATCTGCATCTCGGCGAAATCAGCCTGGAGTGTTCGCGTGCCGGCGCTTCCGCCGTCGCGCTGTGGGCAACACAGCAACTGCTGCCACTCGTCAAAGATGGTGAATTCGCCAGAGAGCTCGAGTCCAGCCGTGCGGCGGCGATACTCCTGCAGGAACGAATCTGCGCAGACGAAAGATTCCTTTCCCCTTTTGCTCCCGAGCTCGACATCCTGGTGTGGGCGGTGCGCGGCGACAGCGTTGCCGCATCGTCCCGCCGGGCGCAAGCTATCTTCGCCGCCGCCGCCCGCAAGGATCTTCATCTCGCCCTGGCCCAACTACCCAGCAGGTTTTTCCCTCCAGGCTCATGGCTCGACCAGCGCCAGCAGCCCAGCGTTACCTGCCTGCGTTCCGTGCTCATGAAGCCGCAGCACCTTGAGTGGCTGCCTGCGATCTGGAGCAGGCTGAGTCAAGTGACAAGTGAGGTGCTGCTGGCCTAGCGCAACAACCCTCCGCCCTTCAGTGTTCACAAACTCAACAGAGATATGGGTTCGAATGTGCTCCCACGGAAGCATCAGAGCATTCGACGGAAGTGTCAGTTCGATTCGTGATAAAAGCCGGGCGGTCGATGGTTAGAATAAGAGCATTGGGTCAAACAGAAAATTTGACGCGGTTTGACGGGCAAGAGTTGGGAAGTCCATACGCTGCAGTCTGAGTGAAGGTCTCGGCAACTCTGAGCCTTTGGTTTAGCTGGAGAATTAGCGGGTCGCCTGCGGGCGCCGTTCTACCCTTGGAGATAAGCAGGATGCATTTTTCGAATCAGCAGCGCGATTTTTCTTTGCTAGGCCTCTCTGAGCGAGGCATGGTTGCTTATTTTTCAATGGAAATCGCCATCGCGCCCGAGATGCCCACCTATAGCGGGGGACTTGGTGTGCTTGCCGGAGACACCATGCGGTCCGCTGCCGATCTGGGCCTGGGACTGTGCGCCGTGACCCTGCTCCATCGCAAGGGATATTTCGAACAGCATCTTGATGCCAAGGGAGTTCAGAGCGCAGAGGACCAGCCCTGGCCAATCGAGGAACTGCTGGTGCTCGAAGATGCGGTCGTCGAAGTCACGATTGAGGGGCGGCCGGTGATGGTCCGGGCTTGGCGATACGATCTTGTGGGTTTCACCGGGCACACCATCCCGATCTACCTGCTCGACACCGATCTGCCCCAGAATGACAAGCGGGATCGAGATCTTACCGATCACCTCTACGGCGGAGACACCGATTATCGGCTGCGCCAGGAGGCCGTACTGGGCATCGGAGGCGTGCGCATCCTCGAAGCCCTCAATTACGACATTCACGTCTACCACATGAATGAGGGCCATGCTGCGCTGTTGACCGTCGGCTTGATGGAACAACAATTGGGCAGCCAGCTCAACCGGGTGATTGAGGAAGCGGATACTCAGGCCGTGCGCAGCCGTTGTGTCTTCACTACCCACACCCCGGTACCCGCCGGCCATGACCGCTTCACCATGGAGCAGACGTATAGAATTCTCGGCCCGGAAGTTGCCAACCTCTTGGAGCGCATGGGTGGCTGCCACGATGGGATGCTGAACATGACCTACGTTGCCCTGGCTTCGGCGCGCTTTGTGAACGGCGTGGCGATGCAGCATGGCAAGATCTCGCGCGAGATGTTTCCCGAATATTCGATCGATGCCATCACCAACGGAGTGCACGGGGCCACCTGGACCGCTCCGCCCTTTCAGGCGGTCTTCGACCGCAACATCCCGCGCTGGCGCAAAGATAATTTCCAATTCCGCTATGTAATCGACATTCCGCTGCGTGAGATCGAGAAGGCGCATGCCCAGTCCAAGCGCACGCTTATCGATACCATTGGGGAGAGAACCGGGATCACCTTGCGCAGCAACGTCTTCACCATCGGCTTTGCCCGCCGCGTAGCCACTTATAAAAGAGCCGACCTGCTGTTGACCGATCCCGAGCGGTTGGTGCGCATTGCCGAGAAGTTCCGCGGCTTGCAAATTATCTTCAGCGGCAAGGCTCATCCTCATGACGAGCCCGGCAAGAAGCTGATCCAGCAGATCCATGAAGTTGCCGCCAGGCTTGATTCGGACGCACTCAAAATCGTCTTCCTCGAAAACTATGAGTGGAAGCTGGCGGCGATGCTCACTGCCGGTGTCGATCTCTGGCTGAACACGCCCCGCCGGCCCTTCGAGGCGTCCGGCACCAGCGGGATGAAGGCCGCACTCAACGGCGTTCCCAGTCTTAGCGTTCTTGATGGCTGGTGGGTCGAAGGGTGTATCGACGGGGTCACGGGTTGGGCCATACCCGACAGCGATGTCGCGGAAGATGAGGTCGCGAGTCTGTATCAGCGGCTCGAGTCAACCATTCTGCCGCTCTACTACGGCAATCCGGAGCAGTGGCGTACCGTTATGCGGTCCACCATCGCGCTCAATGGCTCTTTCTTTAACACCCATCGCATGCTCCAGGAGTACATCTCGAACGCCTACTACCCGGATAACCGCGTCAGCGTCTCCAGTGCCGCGCTCGAGTCCGCGCTCGCCAAATAGCTGCTCTGATCGAACGCTACCGCCAAAAGCCGGACAGGCGAGCTTGTCCGGCCTTTGTCTTTGTTCTGTCAGTTATGAATCAAAAGAGCAGCAACCAACGTCAAAAAAGTGTGACGACAAGCACCCTGCTTCCCAGGCTCGGGGCCCGGATCTGGCAACAGCTGCCAGATTGAGGCCGCAAACGTATAATTTGTGTAGGAACAATTTGCCAAAACCCCCACTCCTTCAGAGGGTTAGGCAAAAAGCCAGAGCCTGAGGAAAGCTCGCACAATCTTCGCCTGTTCTTCCACCTGGGCCTGGCAGGCTCGTCTGCACAGATATTCACCCCTCTTCCCGGTCTTATGGCAAGAGAGTGTCTTGAGGAGTGAGCTAGCAAATGTGGATTGTTCGTCTTGCGTTGCGGCGCCCCTACACCTTCGCCGTCTTCGCGCTCCTGCTGTTGATCCTTGGCCCGCTCTCCATTCTGAATACCCCGACCGATATTTTTCCCGACATCAATATTCCGGTCATTAGCATCGTCTGGCAATACCAGGGTCTTTCCGCGGTGGATATGTCCAACCGCATCGTCACCCTCAGCGAGCGCAACCTCACCACCATCGTCGACAATATCGACCATATTGAATCGCAGTCCCTCGACGGGGTTGCCGTAGTGAAGGTTTACCTCCAGCCCAAAGTTACGGTAGCCACAGCGATTGCCCAGATCACGGCAGCGTCCCAGACCCAGCTGCGCCAGCTGCCTCCGGGCACTACCCCGCCTCTGATAGTTACCTACACCGCCTCCAGCGTGCCCATTCTCCAGCTTGGGCTCTCGGGCCAGGGCCTCTCCGAACAACAGCTGAATGACTTCGGGCTGAATTTCATCCGTACGCAATTCGCAACCGTTGAGGGCGCCGAGAGTCCTTATCCCTACGGTGGCAAGCAGCGCCAGGTACAGGTGGATCTGGATCTCAAGGCGCTGCAGGCGCGCGGACTTTCACCCAACGATGTGGTGAACACCATCAGCGCTCAGAACCTGATCCTGCCTTCCGGGACCCTGAAGGTTGGCTCGACGGAATATCAGCTGGCTACGAACAGCGCGCCCAACACCATCGATGGCCTGAACGATCTCCCCATCAAGAGCGTGAACGGAGCGATTGTCTACATTCATGACGTCGCTCATGTGCGCGACGGCTTTCCCCCTCAGACCAACATCGTTCGCGTCGACGGACAGCGCGCCAGCCTCATGAGTGTGCTTAAGACCGGCAATGTTTCCACCCTCGATATCATTGCCAGAATCCGGGCATTGCTGCCCATCATTGCCCAGTCTCTGCCCCCGCAATTGCGCATCACGCCGTTGTCCGATCAGTCCATTTTTGTGCGCGGCGCCATTGACGGTGTGGTGCGCGAGGGCATCATCGCAGGCTGCCTGACCGCCGTCATGATCCTGGTGTTTCTGGGTAGCTGGCGCAGCACCGTCATCATCGCCGTATCCATTCCGCTTTCCATCCTGGTTTCGCTCATTATGCTGGGCGCTTTGGGTGAAACCATCAACATCATGACGCTGGGTGGCCTGGCGCTGGCCGTGGGCATCCTGGTCGACGATGCCACCGTAGAAATCGAAAATATCAACCGCAATCTGGAAGAAGGAAAAGAGGTGGAGCAGGCAATTCTGGATGGCGCCGCGCAGATTGCGATTCCGGCCTTTGTCTCGACTTTATCCATCTGCATCGTCTTTGTACCCATGTTCTTTATGGGAGGCGTGGCCAAGTATCTCTTTGTGCCGCTGGCAGAAGCCGTCATCTTTGCCATGCTGGCTTCGTATTTCCTTTCTCGCACCGTGGTCCCAACCATGGCCAAGTACCTGCTTCAGGAGCATGATCCGGCAGGTGAGAAGCAGAAACAGCAGAGCCGCAACCCGCTGGTTCGCGCGCAACTCGCTTTCGAGCATCGATTCGAACAGCTTCGCACCTTCTATTTCCGCTTGTTGCAGCTGGCCATCGCCCACAGCACCGTCTTCCTCATCCTGTTCTTCGTTTTCACCATTGGCTCTTTTGCCTTGCTCTACCCGTGGCTGGGCCAGGATTTCTTTCCCTCCGTAGACGCAGGGCAGTTCAAGCTGCACGTGCGTGCTCCCAGCGGGACGCGCATCGAAGAAACCGCGCGCCTGTGCGACGAAATCGACAATGCTATCCGCGAAGAGATTCCCAAACAGGAAGTCGTCAGCATCATCGACAACATCGGCATTCCCTATTCCGGCTTGAATCTCTCCTACAGCAGCACGGGGGTGGTCGGCTCCTGGGATGCGGATATCACGGTGGCGCTGACCGAAAAACACCATCCAACCGATATCTACGTGCAGCACCTCCGCGCCAAGCTCAACAACGAGTTTCCCGGAGTTACGTTCTACACCTTGCCCGTGGACATGGTCACCCAGATTCTCAATTTCGGTTTGCCCGCTCCCATTGATATCCAGGTCATTGGCAACAACATACAGGGCAACCGCGTATTTATCGACAGTTTGCTGAAGGATATAAGTTACGTGCCCGGCACCGCCGATTTGCACATCCAACAGCCTTCTGACAACCCGCATTTTTTTGTCGATGTAAATCGCTCCAAGGCGCAGGATCTCGGGTTGACCCAGCGCGATGTGGCCGGCAGCCTTTTGGCCTCGACCAGTGGCAGTTACCAGACCAGCCCGACTTATTGGCTCGACCCAAGAAATGGTGTCAGTTACAGTATCTCGGCGCAGACCCCGCAGTATGATCTGCAGTCTCTCATCGATCTTGAAAACATTCCCATTACCTCGACCAGCGCCGCGGCCACCATAACCCCTAGCCCGTTTCTATCCGTTGGCGCCGCCAGCCTCACGCCGGTGGGGACCGGCGCCGCTCCTTCCATCGCTTCGGGGGTGAAGCCGATCCAGATTCTGGGAAATGTCGCCACACTCATTCGCGGAACGGAGCCGGCTACCGTAAGCCACTACAACATTGCTCCGGTGCTCGATATCTACGGCAATGTCGTGAACAGTGACTTGCGCAGCGTCTCCGACAAGATTGAGCAGATCGTTGCCCAGCGGCGTAAGGATCTGCCCCGTGGTTCGCAAATCGTGCTTCGCGGCCAGGTGCAGACCATGAACTCCTCTTTTATCGGCTTGACCAGTGGTCTGGCCTTCTCCATCCTCTTGGTTTACCTGCTCATCGTAGTGAATTTCCAGTCGTGGCTCGATCCCTTCATGATCATCGCCGCGCTGCCCGCCGCTCTATGCGGCATCGTATGGATGTTGTTCATTACTGGAACGCACATTAGTGTGCCTGCGCTGACCGGTTCCATCATGACCATGGGCGTGGCCACTGCCAACTCCATCCTGGTCATCAGTTTTGCCCGCGAACAAATGGAAGAAAATGCAGGAGACGCCCACGCAGCCGCGCTCCGAGCGGGTTACACCCGTTTTCGGCCGGTGCTGATGACCGCGCTGGCCATGATCATCGGGATGGTGCCGATGGCGCTCGGTTTGGGCGACGGAGGAGAACAGAATGCACCCCTGGGCCGTTCGGTGATCGGCGGATTACTTTTTGCGACCGCAGCCACCTTGTTTTTCGTGCCGACCTTCTTCAGCGTTATTCACGGATGGCTTGGACGTCGAAGACAGCGTGTCTCTGCTGCTGCGGGCGTGACAGATTTGGAAGACTAGAAATGAACACCGGAGAAAGCGTCGAATGAATCACGAAGAAAAAGACGAGAAACCACAACCGGCGAATGAGGAACACGGCGCGCCTCCCGATGCCCCGCCTCTCTCCGGCCGTGTCGCCGTCATCACCATCGTGATTCTTCTGATCCTGGCAGTGGTAGTGGCGATTGCCGGCATCGTGCCCCGGGTGCGCGCCCGCACCAGGCTCACCCAGCAGACCAATGCGCTGGCTGCTCCCGCCGTGATCGCCAAGCCACCGCAGCAAGGCAAGGTAGCGCGAGAGGTCATTCTGCCTGGCAACTCGTATGCCTATAGCGACGCATCGCTCTACGCCCGCACCGACGGCTATCTCAGCAAGTGGTATTTCGACATCGGCGCCCATGTTCAGCAGGGTCAATTATTAGCCATCATCAGCACCCCTGAAGTGGATAAGCAACTGCTTCAGGCGCGTGCGGATCTGGCCACTGCGCAAGCCAATGCCGGCTTGGCCAAAACCAATTCAACCCGCTATCAGGGCCTGCTTACGCAAAACGCCGTTTCTAAGCAGGACACCGATACCTTCGTCAGCCAGGCAGCATCCACCAGCTCGACGGTGGAGTCTGCCCAGGCTAATGTCCAGCGCCTGGAGCAGCTGCAATCCTTCGAAAAGATCTACGCCCCCTTCAGTGGGGTCATCACGGCCCGCAATGTCGACGTCGGACAACTCATCAACGCGGGAGCCGGCACCCAGTTATTTCGCATCTCTGACATCAGGGTTTTGCGTGTTTACGTCAATGTTCCGCAGATTTATTCCCAGATAGCTGTTCCCGGCACCACGGCGCGGCTCACCCTCTCCGAATTTCCCGGCGAGATATTTACCGGCAAGTTGGTGCGTACCGCAAGAGCGATCGATCCGGCCTCACGCACGCTGCTGGTCGAAATCGATGTGGATAACCGCGATGGCAAGCTCATGCCCGGCGCCTATACCGAAGTCCACATGGATGTACAAAACGCGACGGTGCCCTTCATCATTCCTGTCTCAGCCCTTATCTTCCGCGGGCAAGGCTTGCAAGTGAGTACGGTGGTGAAAGGGCCGAACGGAGATCAGGCCAAGCTCGTCCAGGTGAAACTAGGCCAGGATGATGGCACCACGGTGCAGGTCATTGACGGCCTCGACGCCGGCTCGCAGGTAATCCAGAATCCACCCGACTCTTTGATCGATGGGGAGCCGGTGCGCGTATTGCAACCGGGCAAACCAGGGGAAGAGAACGGGAGTAGGCCGAATGATGCCCTCTCCCCTTAAAACCGGGATGATTGTCTTTTCCACGGCAGCAATGATGATTTCCGGCTGCACCGTAGGACCCAACTATCAACGGCCGACTGCGCCTTCCGCGCCGGCCTTCAAGGAGAGCGCCGTGCCTGTACCCCCTCCTAACCCGCCCAACGGCGGATGGAAGCAGGTGACTCCGAACGACAGCGCGATCCGCCCTGATTGGTGGGTGATGTATCAAGACCCGCAGCTGAATAGGCTCGAAGAGCAGGTGGCGGTCTCCAATCAGACACTCAAGGCCTCCTATGAGCAGTACATGCAAGCCCGGGCCGCCGTTCAGGTTTCTCGTGCGCAGTACTTTCCCACGCTTGCGGTTGCTCCGGCGGCCTCGCGCGACCGCGTCTCGGCCAACCGTCCTTTGCATGTAGCCGGGACACAGACGACCTACAGCGATCTTGTTCTGCAGGGACAGGCAACCTGGGAACCGGACCTCTGGGGCAGCATCCGCAGATCGGTGGAATCGCAGCGGGCGACTACCCAGGCCACCGCGGCTGAATTGGCGAATGTCGATTTGAGCCTCCGCTCGGAACTGGCGATGGATTACTTCGAGCTGCGTGGCCTGGACACGCAGCAGCGCTTGCTCGACAACACGGTGCAGCAGTATCAGCAGTATTTGGACTTGACCAAGGCTCGATTTAACGGTGGTGTGGCCACCGATTCCGATGTCGCCATGGCGCAAACGCAGCTCGACCAGACCCGCGCCCAGGCCATCGATGTTGGCATCGCGAGGGCCCAGTATGAACACGCGATCGCAACTCTCACCGGTGCGCCTGCATCCAGCTTTGGCCTGGCGCCCGCGCCGCTCGATCTGCAACTGCCGCAGGTACCGCTGGGGGTGCCTTCGCAATTGCTCGAACGCCGTCCGGATGTCGCCGCCGCCGAGCGGCGCACGGACGCCGCCAATGCCCAGATCGGGATCGCGATCGCAGCCTATTACCCCACCATTACGATCAATGGCGGAGGCGGTTTTGAGAGCCAGTCTTTCGGTACCTTGATTCAGGGGCCGAGCTCACTCTGGTCGCTGGGCGGCTCGGCGGTGGAGCTGCTCTTCGATGCGGGCCGTCGTCATGCCCTGACCGAGGAGGCGCGGCACGCCTATGAGCAAAACGCGGCCAACTATCGGCAGACCGTGCTGCAGGCCTTTCAGGACGTTGAGGACAATCTATCGGGCCTGCGTATCCTGAACAGCGAATCGGCGACGCAGCAGCGGGCCGTCGAGTCCGCGCAGCGGTCGCTTCTCATCTCCACCAACCGCTATAAGGGCGGCGTCACTACCTACCTTGAAGTGATCACTGCGCAGACCACGCAATTAGCGAATGAGCGCACGGCCGCCGATATCACCACCCGGCAGTTTGCTGCCAGTGTGCAGCTCATCAAAGCGTTGGGCGGCGGTTGGGACACTACCAAATTGCCAACGCCGTAGCCCTCTGTCCGGGCCGCAGATCCCTCGCTATGCTGAGGTCCGCAACAACCCCACTCAAGCCAAAAGAAGGTTTTGTTGCTGATAAAGAAATGACAACAGGGAGGGCGATGCTTCCATGGAGAGCGGTTGCTGGACAGAAGGCGTTTTTTTAATACTTTCCCAGCAACAACCCAAGGGGTGGCCCACATCTCGCTTTTGAGATGTGGGAGAAACAACCGTTCGCTCAACCCTGTGAATTCGACAGCGAGCCAGTCGTGAACACCTGCTCCGCCTGTCCGCCAGCTACGCGATAGATCACGAACTCACGGTCGTGCGTCCTGCTCAATTCAAAAACCAGGTCTCCGCGATTGGTGGCCTTTGCATCCACGGCATCGACCAACCGCATCTTCGGAGTCTGGTCTAGGTGGTCGTCGTCGGTTACTGACTTGAACAACACTTTGGGAACGCCGTTGAAGTCAGGCTGAGCGATCAGGGTGACGTATTTAACCTTTCCGGCGTGGTTCACGGTCTGCCCTGAAAAGACCAGCGTCGCTCCCCCGCTATAGGTGAGCTCATAGGCCTTGAACAGCTCGTTGGCAAATACAGGCGTCGGAATGGCGGGTGGTGCAGTGCTCGCTTTACGCCGCTGGGCCGTTGTAGCCGCAACGTGAGTCTTAGGCTTCACCGGCGGCTCCGTAGCGGCGATAGCTGTTGCTGCGGCAATCTCCATTTGCTCTTTCATCTTTGTGGCTTCGGTTGGGTCGCCCCACAGATAAACGAACGGATGCGCTTCACGGTCGCCGGCATCGGAAACCGCGATCATTTGCTGCAGGCCAAGGGGAACCCCGGTGAGCTGGGCAGGTTGAGAATCCGCGTCCGTTGGGCTCTGCTGGCCATGAACCATGTGCGGTCGATCCGGGTCAGCGCCCGCGATCGGGGTCTCCGGCGCCGGCGTGTCCGTGCCGCTGGCGCTGGCGGCTGGCGTAGAAGAATCTGCCCGCTTGCGCAGCGTGGGGCGATCAGGATCGCTGGCAGGTGGGTTGCTGGGAGCCGGCGGTTTGGAATTGGAGTCGGATGTGGAGTCAGTAGAGCTGTCCTGGCTTCCGCTAGCGCTCCGGTTCTTGAAATGCGGCCGGCCATCGCTGGCATCGGTCACAACCTGGGGCATGTTTTTCCCCTGCTTGGGCCGCGCCCGCTTGGGGGGAGCAGCCATTGGTTTCCAGGCGCCGTAGCCAAACCAGTAACCGTCCACATCCTGCGCGCTGTTGATGTCAAAGAGTCCACGGGCCACACCTGCGTCTTGCAGCACATACTCCGTCCCCGGTTCCAGGGCCAGCGGCTGCGGCTTGGCCAGATAGAGCCCGCCGGGTTGGTATTGTTCGCCGTCGAAGACAGAGATCGGGATGATCCGGCTGGCGCTTGGCTTTCCCGGCTCGCCGGTCCACTCCAGCACCGCCACAGCGCGGATCGTCGGCGCAGCTTTCTTGGCACTCTCAATGTGGCCGGGATACTGCGCGCCGGCGGGCACGGCCAGCGCAGCCAACAGGGCAAGGCATGGAATAATCTCGTGGAGGACGCTGTGCTGCTTTGCGTTCCGCCTTTGAATCTCGTTTTGGAAAAGGATCTTCATCATGGAAGTGAACGACAAAGTTGCTGACTTTACGCTTCAGACCGAAGAAGACAAGACCGTGCACCTGAAAGATTTTGCCGGCAAACCGGTGGTGCTTTTCTTTTATCCCAGGGCCGACACTCCTGGCTGCACTATCGAAGCCTGTGGTTTTCGTGACACTTTCAAGAAGATACAGCAGGCTGGAGCCGTCGTTTTGGGTATCTCGCGCGACACGCCCAAGGCGCAGAAGAAATTCAAAGAGAAGTACGACTTGCCTTACACCCTCCTTGCAGATGTAGACGAAGTAGTCTGCAAACAGTTTGATGTTCTCAAGGAAAAGAATATGTACGGCAAGAAAGTGATTGGGATTGAGCGGACCACGTTTCTTATCGGCCCCGACCGCAAGCTGCTAAAGATCTTTCCCAAAGTAAAGCCGGAAGGGCATGCCGAAGAGGTTCTTGCCGCTATCAAAGAACTCCATGGCTAGACGCCTAGCCTCCGGGATCATCCTCTCCCGGCACTTTTATCTCGATGCCCCCGACCTGGTGGCCCGCAAGCTGCTGGGAAAGTTGCTGGTGAAAACCGGAGTCGGGGAGGCGAGGGTGGGCCGCATTGTCGAAGTGGAAGCCTACTTCGGCGAGGCCGATGCTGCCTCGCATGCCTTTCCCGGCAAGACAGCGAGGAACGCCGTCCTGTTTGGGCCGCCGGGGCATGCTTACGTGTACTTCATCTACGGCATGTATTACTGCCTGAACGTCTCCTGCGAGCGGGATGGCAGCGCAGGCGGCGTGCTTTTCCGCGCCCTGGAGCCGCTCCGTGGCCTGGAGGCTATGGCGAGAGCACGTGGGTTGGCGGCGCCCCTCGCCTTGACCTCGGGTCCCGGACGTCTATGCCAGGCTTTTGGAATAACCCGGGCAGCTGATAACGGGACCGATTTCACTTCCCCTCAATCGAACCTACAGATTCGGGATGACGGCTTCAAACCCGGAGAGATCCTGGTTACGCCCCGCATCGGCATAAGCAAAGAAGCGGCTCGTTTAGCTCGCTTTGTGATTGCAGGCAACCCCTTTGTTTCCAAATACAAAGCATGAAAGACTACCTGGAACCACCCGCAAGGAAATCTTGGGTGGCCCATTCAAGCCTTCCTTCTTTTGGCTTGAGTGGGGTTGTTGCGGACCCAACCCTGCGCTCTGTGTCTTTCCGCTATCCCTAAAGCAGCAAATTATCGATCAACCGCGTAGACCCTACCCTGGCGGCTACGGCCACCAACGCGCCGCGGCCCACACCCGGCACATCCTCGAGCGTATCGGGATCCACGATGCGGCAATAATCCACCACTACGCCAGGCTCCTCATCAAGGATGCGCAGTGCAAGCGCAAGCAGCTTGCCGGAGTCATGCTCGCCGCCTTTTGCCGCCCGCTCGACGGCCATCAGAGCCCTCGAGAGCACCAGGGCCTGGCCCCGTTGCTCGGGGCCCAGGTAGCTATTGCGGGAGCTCAAGGCGAGCCCATCTGGCTCTCGCACTGTCGGGCACACATCCAGCTGAACCGGAAACAACAGATCCCGCGTCATCTTGCGCAGGATGGCAACCTGGGCGGCATCCTTCTGTCCAAAGAATGCGTGGTCGGGAGCGAAAATGTGCAGGAGCTTGGTCACCACCGTGGCCACTCCGCGGAAATGACCCGGACGCGATGCTCCATCCAGGCGGTCACTCAGACCTGTCACCTCGACCAAGGTGCTGGAGCCAGCCGGATACATCTCCTCGGCGGAAGGCGCAAAGACCAGGTCAACTCCCGCGGCCTCAAGCATCTGGCAATCCTGTTCCAGGTTCCGCGGATAACCGGCGAAATCTTCTTTGGGGCCAAACTGGGTAGGGTTCACGAAGATTGAGACCGCCACGGTATCGCAGCTTGCCCGAGCTGCGCGCACCAGGGATACGTGGCCCTGATGCAGGGCACCCATGGTCGGTACCAGCCCCAATGTCTTACCTTCCGCGCGAATGCTGGCGCACGCGCTCCTGGTCTCAGCGATGGTGGTCAAAAGCAACATCTCCGCTAGGCCTTGCGCCGGGCCGTGCCTTCTTCCTGCAGCAGAGCCGCCAGCGCTTCTTTGCCCAGGTGGTAGCTTTCCTCGTCGCTGGGGAAACGATGCCCTTCCACGTCGTCCCGGTAGCTTCGCACCGCATCCGTGATCACGGCCGAGACGTCGCCATAGCGGCGAACGAACTTTGCGGGAGCTGAGAACGACAGGTTGATGATGTCGTGCAATACGAGAATCTGCCCGTCACAATGCGGCCCGGCTCCGATGCCAATGGCCGGAATGTGGAGCGCCGCGGTGATGCGCTGCGCCACCTCCGTAGGAATGCCTTCCAGCACAACGGCGAAGGCGCCGGCTGCTTCCAGGGCGAGTGCGTCTTTCACCAGGTGATGGATGGCCGCAACCGACTTGCCCTGGACCCGGTAGCCGCTCATCCGATGGACGGATTGCGGGGTCAAGCCGATATGGGCCACCACGGGTATCTCGGCATCGGTGAGCCGCTTTACCAGCTCGATCCGGCTCACGCCCCCTTCGATTTTCACTGCCTGGGCGCCGGCTTCTTTCAGGAAGCGGGCGGCGTTGGCTACCCCTTCCGCTGTCGTCACCTGGTAAGACCCGAAAGGCATATCCGCGATCACCATGGCATGCTTCACTGCCCGGCGTACTGCGCGGGTGTGCAGGAGCATTTCGTCCATGGTGACGGGTAGGGTGTTGTCATACCCCATGACGACCATCGCCAGGGAGTCGCCCACCAGAATGACGTCCACCCCGGCCTCATCCACCAGACGTGCGGTGGCATAGTCGTACGCGGTCAGGGCGACGATGGGTTTCCCCTGGGATTTTTTCTCTTGAAGGGTTTGGATGGTGACCCGGGCGTTCCGGTTTGCGGGCGCGGACTGATCTGCGCTGCGGAAATGCGTGAGACTCATGTCGACTCCAGTGCAACTCCCATTCGGGATGCTGCCCGCAGAGGAGTATACGCCCGCCGCTACACTCCCGGCAAAATCACTCGTAACCCTCCAAAAGTGACTGAAGGAATGACTGAATCTCACGATGACCCATCTTTTGCGCCCAGGCGACAGGTGTCGCCCAAGGCTCAGCATCTTTCTCCCGCACCGGCGCTCCTCGCTGAATCAGCAACTCAACCAGCTCCTTGTGGCCCCATCGGCAAGCCCACCCGAGGGGCGTGGATCGAAGCAGGTCGTCCCGGATATCCAGCCGCGCCCCATGGTCGATCAGCATCGCGGCAAACCGCGCCCGATCCTTTCCCGAGAGCCCGCTCGGGTGTGCCGCGGTAAAGTGCAGCACGGTTTGGTTCAAGCGCCTGACATTCGCATCGATGCCGTGCCCCAGCAGCACCTCGAGGCACTTAAAATGCCCCTCATTTTGTAAGGAGTCCTCTCCCGCGCCGCGCATGGGTTGGATCAGCAACCAATGCCAGCTATGATCCTCGGCTGGCCAACGCAGATGAGAGATCGCCATGGCGACAATTTCCGGGCACCCGTGGTCCGCCGCGGACGAGGCCAATTCGCTCACCACTGCCTCGCTGGGCGCCCCCGCCAGCAGTCGTCTCGCTTCCGCTACGTCATGGTGCGCAGCGACCATGTATGGCTGCAGCTTCGCCCCTCGTTCGAGCAACAGTTTCTTGACCCGATCATCCTCGTGATCCCAGGCTCTGCCCAGCGGCCAGCCGGAGGCGTACACATTCGCATTGGGGTCAGCACCCCGGTCGAGTAGCATCCGGCTCATCGCCAGGTCGTTTGCCCATGCCGCGTGCCACAGGGGCATACCCCAGCTTTCGACCGGCTCTTCAATTCCCTCCAGCAGGATCCGTTCGTTCACATCTGCGCCCAGATCCAGCAGCAGTTCCGCCGTCGCCAACTGTCCGTGGTTCACGGCCAGGGTAAGCAGTCCGCCGTTGCCGGAGATTTTTCTCAGCAATTCTGGTTCATTTGCAATGAATCGCCGGACGGCGCCAAGGTCTCCCAATGCAACCGCCGCACGCACGGTGAGCGGCGCACCGTGCTCCATCAACAACGCCGCGACCCGGGGAAACCGTTCCGCGCGCTTGTTCCCCGGACCCGCACCCAGCGCTGCATGGTCGAGCGGCGTTCGGTCGTGCGGGTCTTTCTTGCGGACATTCGCCCGCCTCTCCAGCAGCCACGCAACCAGCTCTATCCGGTTCCTGCGCGCCGCCACATGCAGCGGGGTGGCGCCATCCCGGTCGCATGCCTGTATCAACGTACGGTCTTCATCCAGCAACCGTACCGCGGTCGCGTCGTCGCCTTGCGCAATGGCTGCGCTGATCTCGTCCTGCGCCGGGCTAACCGTCGCGTTGGAGCAGCTCATCTCCTCGCGCCGTCGGCGTTCCTCTTCCTCGATTACCGCGACGATTTCGTCGTACTGCCGTTCTTGTGCGATCGCCAATGCAGAGGTCGCGTCGCGATGCGGCCAGATACCCTTGCGTGCATCCGCGCCGGCTTCCATCAGGATGCGCGCCATCACGGCATCGCGCCGCAGCACCGCGTAGTGAAGCCCGCGGTGCTCATCATTCTCCGCTCTGTCCATCCCGACCAGCTCAGGCCTGCTGGCAAGCATCGCCCGCACCTGCGCAACATCGCCGGCCTGCACAGCGTCGGCGAACCGCGCTACGTTCGCGCCATCGACAAAGGCCTTCAACTTCGGCCAACTGGCAAAGCCGTACGCGCGGGCAAGCACCCTCTGTGCGTCGCTGAGTGCAAACTTTTCTAGGTCGGGGTTGCGTTCGAACAGGTTCACTTCTGCCATCGCACCGGGCGCGCCCGCACGAAATTCCTGCAGAAGTTCTTTGGCTTGTTTTCGAAGCTGCTCCAGGCTGGGCTGATCGGTCAGATGGCGTGTCGGAGCAAGATGGGAGCGGGGAACGGACATGACGATCTCCTTTTTTGTCGCTGCCCGGTGTCCGCGTATCGGGCTAAAAGAAGATTCGCCTACGAATTGTCAGGATCACAATAATCCGGTGGGCTCAGCCCTGCCCGCGGACACGGAGGCGTCCGATACGCCATGGCAATTATAGCGGGGCGTGGGGGAAGGAAGTACTGCTTGCCCTTGATGGGCTCGGAGATTCGCTTGAGCAGCAGCGCCAGGTCCTGCTCGCGATTCACGAAATCGATTTCCGACGTGTCGACCACCAGCAGATCACTCGCCGTGTAGTGGAAGAAGAAGTGTTCATAGGCCTTGGCCACCTGTTCGATATATGCGTCGCTGACGGCTTGCTCCTGGATCAACCCCTTGCGCTTGAGGCGTTGTTTCAGAACCTCGGGAGACGCCTGCAGATAGATCACCAGGTCCGGCGTAGGCACCTCGCTCCGAAACATCTGGTAATAGCGGTTGTAGAGGGCCAGCTCTGCATCGGTGAGATTGATGTAAGCGAAGAGCTTGTCTTTTTCGAAGAGGTAGTCGGCGACGATCGGCCATGGTTCGCTGCCGGCCAGTTCTTTAGCCGCCTCGCGCATTTGCTCATAGCGCTCTACCAGGAACCACATCTGGGTGGCGAGCGCCATGCCACTCCTCTCCTGATAGAAGCGGTCGAGAAAGGGGTTGTTCTCCGGCTCCACAACACGCTGCGCCTGCAGTGTTTCAGCCAAGAATCCGGCAAGCGTCGACTTGCCCACGCGCAGCGGTCCTTCGACAGCGATAAATTTGGGCGCCTCAAAAAGCTGTGCCATGCGGAGAGAAGCCGAAGATAACATGAGCCGCTTTGTGCCGCCAGTAAACAGTTAGACTGCTAGGATCATGCGCAACCAACTTGTCTCCGCGGGTCTGATTGCCGGGCTTACGGCAGGGGGCTATTTCCACGCCGCCCACTCGCCCACGTCCCAACTCTTCGGCCGCACCGTGATTGCCGGCTCTGATATTCAGGAAGTCGCCTTCACCTTCGACGACGGTCCGAATGACCCGTACACATTTCAACTACTTGAATTGTTGGCCCGCTATCAGGTGCGGGCGACGTTCTTCCTGGTCGCTGATTTCGTGCGCCAGCGTCCTGAAATTGCCCGTGCAGTCCATCAAGCCGGCCATCTGCTGGGGAATCACACAATGACTCATCCCTCCCTGCTTTGGGAGAGTCCTGCGCGCATCCGGCAGGAGCTTGCGGGCTGCAGCGCAGTCATTGAGGATGCAACCGGAGAAGCTGTGGAATGGTTTCGGCCGCCATTCGGTGCCCGTCGACCGGTTGTGCTGCGCACCGCCGTGGAACTTGGCCTGACACCTGTGATGTGGAATATCACCGCGCACGATTGGGATGCCACGGACCCAGTGGCGCTCGCCGCGCGGGTGCAAAGCGCCCTGCGTCGCAATCAGCGCCGGCGCAGTGGAAGCAACCTTCTATTGCACGATGGAGGTCACCGCCAGCTGGGAACCGATCGGTCCGTCACGCTCGGGGCAACCCGGATGCTGCTTGAATCCTGGGCGGGGAGTTCGCTGCATTTCGTCACCGTGGATGCTTGGGGATAACCCTTTTGTCTGCCGATATTTAGATAATATTTGGCCGCCGCTTTCCCGAGCCGTCCGGAGAATTAGTGCGCACTTTTTGTGCATTTCCCGTGGGGGCCCAGGTCTTGCTTTTGAGACCCGGGGGTCATGCAGAGGGACCAAAATCGGCGAGCCTCTACACCTGTACCGCGTGCATAGATGCAAACGCCTGGCGAGCTGCCTCAACCGTGAAGTCGATGTCCCCGCTGGTGTGGGCGGTGCCGAGGAACGCCGCTTCGAATTGGGAGGGAGGCAGCCATACCCCCCGATCGAGCATAGCCCGGTGAAAGCGGCCAAAAGCTTCCGTGTCCGAAGCCGCCGCGGTGGCAAAGTCCGTCACCGGGGCAGCGGCGAAAAACCACGTAACCATGGAGCCGGCGCGGTTGGTCTGTATAGGAATTCCCGCATCCCTGGCCGCCTCAGCAATGCCCTTGGCGATCGCCGCAGTGCGTGCCTCCAGGCCTGCATAGACTTCGCTCTCATGGGCGGCCAGATAGCGCAGCGTAGCGATTCCAGCGGCCATTGCCAGCGGGTTGCCGCTGAGCGTGCCGGCTTGGTAAACAGGCCCCAGCGGCGCTAGCAGATCCATGATCCTGGCTTTGCCGCCAAAGGCGGCACAAGGCAGACCCCCACCGATTATCTTGCCCATGCAGGTCAGGTCGGGATCGATGCCAAAGACCTGCTGGGCCCCGCCCAAGGCAAGCCGGAAACCGGTCATTACCTCGTCGAAGATCAGCAGACTTCCGGTCTCCTGCGTAATCCGGCGCAAATTGTCCAGGTATCCCGGTGCAGGAGGCACGCAGCCCATATTGCCCACTACCGGTTCCACGATGATGCAAGCGATCTCGTCCTTATGTTGGGCGAAGGCCGCTTCGAAGCGGCGAGATCGTTAAATGGCAGGGGAAGCGTCCAGTGGGCAATCTCCTCTGGTACACCGGCTGAGCCGGCTAGGCCGAAGGTGGCCAAGCCGGATCCCGCCTTCACCAACAGCCCATCCGAGTGCCCGTGATAACAGCCCTCGAACTTGATCACGTACTTTCGTCCGGTAAACGCCCGTGCCACGCGGATGGCGGACATCGTCGCCTCGGTTCCCGAATTCACAAAGCGCATTTTCTCAATCGACGGCATGGCGGCGATCACCAGCTCCGCCAGGTCTGCTTCAGAGGCCGTCGAGGCTCCAAAGCTTGCGCTCCGTTCCGCCGCTCGCTGAATCGCTTCCACCACCAGCGGATGAGCATGACCCAGGATCATCGGCCCCCAGGAACCGAAGTAGTCCAAGTAACGGTTGCCGTCGGCGTCCCACAGGTACGCTCCCTCGGCTCGCTCCAGGAAAGGAGGATCTCCCCCCACAGCACGGAAGGCACGAACCGGCGAATTGACGCCTCCGGGCAGGTACTGCTCAGCCCGCCGCTGCAACTTTTTGGAATGACTCAGCTCTCGCAAGAAACTCCCTCGGCATTCAGTATAGGAGGCCGCGGATCGGCCTGTTTCCGATGGTAAACTGGCAGTTCTCGCGGATACGATTCCATCCCATCAAACATGCCTCCCGGTATCCCACGAAGTTGGACGAGCCTTGCCAGAAGCAACGCGAAAATCGAATAAGCCCCCCGTTACCTACGCCTCTGCGGGCGTGGATCTTTCCCAAGGCGACCGCACCAAGCAGCGCATCAAGTACCTGGCACAAAAGACCTTCAACAAGCAGGTGTTGGGCGAGATCGGCGGATTTGGCGGCCTGTTTCCGGCTGGACACCGCCAAGTTTGCCAACCCGATTCTGGTGTCCAGTGCCGACGGCGTGGGCACCAAGCTGAAGGTGGCGTTTGCCTTGGGCATGCACCACACCGTGGGCGCCGATCTGGTCAACCATTGTGTGAATGACATTGCCGTCCAGGGTGCGACGCCCCTGTTCTTCCTTGACTACCTTGCCATCGGCCAGCTGGACGATGATGTCGCGCAAAATGTGGTGAGCGGCGTAGCCGAAGCCTGCCGCGCCAATGGCTGCGCGCTCATCGGAGGGGAGACGGCACAGATGCCCGGCTTCTATGCCGACGGAGAGTATGACCTGGCCGGCTTTATCGTCGGGGCCGTCGACAAAGAGAAACTGATCACGGGCTCCAACATCCAGGCCGGAGATGTGCTGATCGGTTTCCCTTCCACCGGATTGCACACCAACGGCTATTCCCTGGCGCGCAAATTATTTTTTGAGGTTGCCGGCTACGCGCCCAACCAGTACGTAAACGAATTGAAGGACAAGGCAGGAGCCGCCCTGATGAAGGTCCATCGCAGCTACCTTGCGGTGATCAAGAAACTCACCGCCGCCGATTTGGTGGTGGGGATGGCCCACATTACCGGTGGCGGCATTACCGAAAACCTGCCTCGCATACTGCCCAAAACAATTTCCGCTGTAGTGGAGACCGGCGTCATGGACCCCGTCTCCGATCTTTACCCACCTGCAGCAGCTCGGCAGCGTGGAGCCGGAAGAGATGTTGCGCACCTTCAACATGGGCGTCGGCCTGATTGCCGTGGTGCCGGCGGACAAGTTCAGGCGCGCCAAGTCGATGCTCGATCGCGCCGGGGAAAAATTCTGCGTCATCGGCCGTACCGTCAAGGGAGACCGTAAGGTGATTTACGCATGACGGAAAGCCTCACGTAGTTCATGGATCCACCACCCAGGTACATCGTTTGGGAATCCTGCTTTCCGGGCGGGGATCAAACTTTCTTGCCATCGCCGAGGGAATTGCTCAGGGGCGCCTGGTCGATGCCGAGATCGCGGTTGTGATCTCAAACCGCCGCGACGCTCCGGGAATCGAGGCCGCCCGTAGCGCGGGATTGGTCACCGAGGTGATCGAGCCGCGAGGACGGCCACGCGCCGAGCATGATGCAGAGATCATCGCCAGTCTCCAGGCGCATCAGGTCGATCTGGTCTGTCTGGCCGGCTACATGCGGCTGCTGTCAGCGGAGTTCGTGCGCGCCTTTCCCCAGCGCATTCTCAATATCCATCCTTCGTTGCTGCCGGCATTTCCTGGTCTGGACGCACAACGGCAGGCCCTTGCCTACGGGGTCACGGTCTCCGGTTGCACGGTGCACTTCGTGGACGAGGAATTGGACCATGGCGTGATCGTGCTGCAAAAAGCCGTCCCGGTGCTTGCCGGACGACGACGAACATACGCTGGCGGCGCGCATTCTCGGCCAGGAACATGTGGCGTATACGAGGCGATCGCCCGCGTGCTTTCTGGCGAGTATCGCGTTGCCGGAAGGCGCTATGTGCCGCGCTCAGACGGAAACTGAGTGAGCCTCGCCCAGCGTAAGTTTGACCGTCATTTTCCGCGATCCGCGGAAGAAGGTTACGGTGACCGAATCGCCGGCCTGATGGCGGTCCATGATCTCGGAAATATCCTGCGGGTTGGTCACCCGGTCGCCATCGATAGCCACGATCAGATCGCCGCCGAGATAAATCGGCGTATTGCCCAGGTAGGCTTCCTGCGTGCCGCCCCGCAATCCGGCGCGTTCCGCTGCTCCGCCGGGGATAACCTTCTGCACCAGCACACCGTAATCGGCCGGCAATCCAATCTGCTCCGCGAGATCCGGCCCGATTGCCAGCGAAGCAATGCCCAGCGAAGGCCGGCGTACCCGTCCATACTTGCTGTAGTCCGACAGAACCGCCTTGATGGTGTCTACCGGGATGGCGAAACCAATGCCGGAGCTCTGTTCCGCGCCTCCGGTGGCAATCAGCGTGTTCATGCCGATGACTTCTCCGCGTGAGTTCAGCAGCGGCCCACCGGAGTTGCCGGGATTGATGGCTGCGTCCGTTTGCAATCGCGCTCTCGATGGTTGCGCCCTGCGGCTCGCGCACCGAGCGGATGGAGCTGAGGATGCCCGTCGTCATGGTGCCATTCAGTCCAAAGGGATTGCCGATGGCGTAGACATTCTGCCCTACCTGCAAGCCGCGCGATTCGGAAAGCACAGCCGGGGTCAGGTTGTTGGCGTTGATCTGCAGCAAGGCAAGGTCGTGTGCCTGGTCCTGCAGAATGATCTGCGCCTTGTACTTGTGTTTGTCGCTGAGAGTTACCTCGACCTGTTGGGGATTTGCGATCACATGATAGTTGGTGAGGATGCGGCCGTCTTTGGTGAGGATGAACCCCGAGCCCTGGCTCTGCTGACGGCACGACTCCGTAGAAAAAGTCGAAAGACAGTTGGGAGGAAGTGACATTCACTACCGAGGGCAGGGCGCGTTTATAGACCGCGATGCGATTCGTTTCTTCTGATGGTATAGGCCGGTTGCGCGTCTGCGATGGTCAGCCGCAGCGGGGACTGGCGCCAGATTTTGGCCAGCGGCAGGCTTTTGGTTCCCGTCGAAGTTGCTGAACGAGGTGAGATAGACGAAGGCGCCTACCAGCAAAACAATCAAGATGGCGGATGCGAGTCTTCATAGCAAAGCTGTATTACTATTAGATCATTTCCGTTGCTGCTGCGGTCATCTCGCTTGGCCTCTCTCTGCATAAGCCACGAAGGATGGGGTGGCCCCTTCAAGCCTTCTCCTTCTTTTTGCTTGAGTGGGGCTGTTGCGGATTCCAATTCTCCGTTCCGTGTCATTAGGAGCAGCTGACTTGGGAAATGATTAGGTAACAGATCAAGCGCCGCCTGCACCAGCTCGCGGTAAATCTCCTCCACCACCGTCCGCGTCTCATCAACCGAGCCTGTATTGTCGATGACATAGTCGCAGCGGCCGGCTTTCTCCTGATCTGGAATTTGCGCCGCCATCCGCGCGCGGGCGTCCCGGGTCAACATCGTTATCCTGCTCTCCCGGTCCGCCTCGCCCGTCTCCTTCGCCATGAGGCGCGAAACAAAGCGTGCAATCTTCACCTCATCGGGCACGGTGACCAGGATCAGTTTGTCGAATCGCTGCACCCATCCCGGCGCGGTGCCCCATTTTTCCACTTCGAAGATAAGCGCGGACTCCACGATCGCGACACGCTTCGGATCGGCGGCGAAGACACCGCGCATCCATTCCTCTTCGGCGGCGATAACGGCAGGATGCACGATGTGGTTGAGCGCGTCGGCTCGATTATGTTCAAAGGCCAACTCGGCCAGCGCTTTGCGATCGAGCGAGCCATCGGCGCGTGACCACAGCAGGGCCAAATGTCTGCACGATCGCCGCGATAGACCGGCTCTCCGGGCTGCATGAGCTGGCGCCCAAGCTGGTCGGCGGAAATCACAGCCGCGCCCAACTGCTCGAAGATGCCGGCCACGGTACTCTTGCCGCTGCCCAAACCTCCCGTCAATCCAACGCGGAGCATCCGTCCCCCGTCGCCTAAACCGGCAAACCGCGGCGAAGCTTGGCGGCCCGCACGGTGTTCGCCATCAGCATGGCAATCGTCAGTGGACCGATGCCGCCAGGCACCGGCGTATAGGCGCCGGCCAATTCGAATGCCTTGGGAAGCACATCGCCCACGATGGTGGAACCCTTCTGCAGGAATGACTCTTCGCGGTGAGCATCCCCGGCGAAGTATCGCTCGAACTCCGCCCGATCGGTAACCCGGTTGATGCCCGCGTCCACAATCGTGGCGCCCGGTTTTACCATGCTTTCCGGTCATCGAAGGCCGGTTTGCCGATCGCGACCACCAGAATATCCGCACGCTGGGTGAACGAGGCCAGATCGCGCGTCTTGGAATGGCACACGGTTACCGTCGCATTCTCCGCCAGCAGAAGGATCGCCGTGGGTTTTCCCACGATGTCGCTGCGCCCCACCACCACTGCATTCTGTCCCGCGATCGGCAGATGACTGCGCTTCAGAATCTGGATGATCCCCGCCGCCGTGCAGGGAGCAAGCGCCGGGCTGCCCGGTCTGCAATCGGCCCACGTTGACGGGATGAAAGCCATCCACATCCTTGTCGGGACTCACCGCTTCGAGCAGCAGCTTGGCATTCACATGCGGCGGTAACGGCAGTTGAATCAAAATGCCGTCGATATCCTCGCGCGCATTCAACTGGCGGATCAAGGCCAGCATCTCCTCCGTGGTGACCGTCTCCGGCGGCGTAATCAGCTCACTGAAAAGCCCCAGCGTCTCGCAGGTCTTAACCTTGCTGCGCACATAAATCTCCGAGGCTGGAATATGCCCTACCAGCACTGCGGCCAATCCCGGCCTTATGCCTTGCGGCGCCAGCCGATCCACCTCCGCCTTGACCTCCGCCTTGATCGCTGCGGCGATTGCGGTTCCGTCCAGAACTCTAGCCATGCACCATCCTTCTGCTGTGCTCATGGTAAATGGGTGCTCTCGGCGAAGGTCTAAACTCTTTGCATGGCGCGCCTCATTCTTTCCCAGTGCTCTGCTCAATATTCTTGTTTGCCCGGTATGCCATCAGCCCGTCACCGCTGGTCCGGACGAGCCTTGCACGCATGGCTGCATTGTCATGGTTGTGGCCGCTACTACCCGGTTGCTGGATGGCATTCCGGTGATGCTCGAGCAGCGTGCGACGCCCGAACCACCGCCGGCGTGATCTTATTCAGCCTTCAGAAATTCACCAGCGCTTCGATCAATTTACGAAAAGCAAGATACGGGATCCTCATGCTCACGAGTGGCCGTCAACTCAGTCTATTGATGCATACGAGCCCGATGCGAAGAGCGCGGAGAGGCAAGCGGTCGGAATCCGGAGGCGGCTCAATAGGGTTACCCTCAGGTCTATCAATTTCGGGCACGCTTTCCCAGAAAACGATGTGCTGAAGAGGAAATGTGTTATCTGCTGCTTTGCCGTCCTCGCCGAAATGATTCCTGCGTCGATACATCCAGCAGAGCATTCCAGCATCCAACGAGCATATCGTGCCCCTGGCCGGCGCCATTCGGCACTATCGGGGCAATGCAGCATTTCGGGTCCTCGCAACGAAGTCGTGGGATTCCGGGTTCATATAGTTGAAGACACGAAAATGGTTGGTTTCTGCCTTAGATTCTGGGCCTCAGAGTACAAGAGGTGAGAGAGGAAACATCACAATGCCTGCGAATACCAAAATCGAGAAATTTTCCGCGCGCGAGCTATTGAACCTGCGCAACGAGCTCCTGCAATCAGGGATCGATTCATGGCAGGCGGCCGAAGTTCTCAGCGGCTTCCTCACCGGCCGGGGATACGGTGTCAGCTCGGAGCATGCCCGCAGCGCCATCACCCGGATTGAGGAGATGGGCTGCAATCTCGATTGCATGCAGGAAGAACTGGAAAATCTGGCGTTCGTTATGTAGCTTGCCGCAGTTTCCTCGCCACAGCGCGTCTGCAACTGCCTCGCTAACTGCTGCTGACCGCAGTTCCTCTCGCCGCGGACCGTTAGTCCCATCTTGCAATCAAGATCAAGCCAACCGTGCCTTTCCAGGCATCAAGGCTGTATGGTTACAGACGGCGGATAATTTCCGGTGCGAGGACTACTGTGTACGAGTTGAATCGTAGGAGTTTTCTTAAGGCGGCAGGGGCGGCGGCAACAGCGGAGACGTTGCTCGGCCCACGAATGCATTTGCTGGGTCAGGTTCAATCCGAACCGGCCAAGCCAGTAGCGGCGAACGATCATATTCAGATCGCGCTGATCGGCGCCGGCGGTCAGGGCCAGGGAGATACCAAGGTCGCGGTGCAGGTTCCTGGGCGTGAAGCTCGTTGCCGTGGCGGATTGTTACGACGGCCGCCTCCAGCACAGCAAGGAACTCTGGGGCGACGACATCTTTACCACCCGCGATTATGCCCAGGTTCTGGAGCGCAAAGACATCGACGCCGTCATTATTGGCACGCCCGACCATTGGCACAAACAGGTCGCGGTGGATGCAATGAAGGCCGGCAAGGATGTTTATTGCGAGAAGCCGATGATCCATCTGTATCCGGATGGGCCGCAGATGATCGAGACGGCGCGCGCGACCAACCGGATCATCCAGATCGGGAGCCAGCGCGTGAGCTCAGTGATCTATATCAAGGCGAAGGAGCTGCTCGCCTCCGGCGCCATCGGCAAGCTCAATATGGTGACCGCACGATGGGATCGCAACTCGTCAATAGGCGCATTGAACTACACCGTGCCTCCGGATGCCTCGACCGAAACCTGTGACTGGCCGCGTTTTCTGGGCACCGCGCCCAAGATCCCCTTTAACGCCGAGCACTTTTTCCAGTGGCGCAAATGGAAAGCCTATGGAAGCGGGGTAGCCGGCGATCTCTTCGTCCATCTCTTCAGCGGAACCCACTTCATCACCGGGGCGCATGGACCTACACGGGCGATGGCGACCGGAGGGCTGCGCTTCTGGAAAGACGGCCGGGACGTGCCGGACGTGCTGCTGGGTCTCTTCGACTATCCGCAGGGCTTTAATCTGAGCCTCCGGGTAAATTTCGTGGACGGGGGCGAGGAAAGCGAAGGCCTGATTTTCACCGGCTCGGAGGGCACGATGGAGATAGCCGGCAACGCCGTCATCGTAAGCCGCACGCCGCTCGAGACGGAGCCCGGGCTCATGATTGGAACCTTCACCGAAGCGATGCAAAAGCGCATTCGTGAGGAGTATATGCAAAAGTATCCGCGCGTGCACCCGACCGGAGCGCCGCGGCGCTTTATGAGAAATATATGGCGCCCGAAGGATACAGCGACAGCTACGATCACTTCAGAAATTTCTTCTCCTCCGTGCGCTCGCGGCAACCCGTCGTGGAAGATGCGGTGTTTGGCTACCGCGCGGCCGGGGCCGCTCTGCTGAGCAACCTTAGCTACGAACGCGGTGCTGTTGTTGGCTGGGACCCCGAAGCGATGAAGCTGATGTAGTGAGATACCCGTGTTAGACTTCGCGCATGAATTTTCGCTACTTTCTTCCCCTGTGCCTGGTTTGCATGACAGGGTTTGCCCAGGCGCCGCCGCGCGCCCGGGCACTGGGAGTGCCGTTCGACGGGACCCCGGTCCCCTCGATGCGATCACGGATGTTAAAGGAGTGGAAGTAGGCGACACCACCCTGATTCGAGGCGAAGGCAAGCTGGTCGTCGGCCAGGGCCCGGTGCGCACCGGGGTCACGGTGATTTTTCCTCGTGGCCGCAGCGACGCGGAGCCAGTCTACGCCGGGTGGTTCTCGCAAAATGGAAACGGCGAAATGACGGGCACCACCTGGGTGGAAGAATCCGGCTTTCTCGAAGGCCCTGTTGCTATTACCAATACCCACTCAGTCGGCCTGGTGCGCGACTCCATCATCGCCTGGTCGGTCAAGAGCGGCCGCCTTGCGCTGCAGCCCTGGTCGCTTCCTGTGGTTGCCGAAACATGGGATGGATACCTGAACGACATCAACGGATTCCATGTCCAGCAAGCTGACGTGTTCTCCGCGCTCGATGGAGCAAAGGGTGGCCCCGTTCCCGAGGGCAATGTAGGCGGGGGCACCGGCATGGTCTGTTACGGGTTTAAGGGCGGCGATGGAACTGCTTCCCGAGTGCTTTCTGCTGATGCCGGAGGCTACACAGTCGGCGTGTTGGTGCAGTGTAACTGTGGAAGGCGCCCTCAACTCACCATCGCGGGTGTGCCCGTCGGCAAGTTCCTTCCCGCACTCCCTGCCAAGGCGTCGCTGCCATCCGAAGTGACTGGGGATGTGGGCTCCATCATCATTGTGGTGGCGACAGACGCCCCCTTACTGCCGACGCAGTTGAAGCGGCTCGCGCGCCGGGCCACGATGGGGCTGGCCCGCACCGGTTCCATCTCAGGGAATTCCTCCGGCGACATTTTCATCGCCTTTTCCACGGCCAATCGTGGCGCCGACAAAGAACCGGGTCCGAACTCCATCCTCACTGTTTCGAACGAGCGCATCAGTCCCTTGTTTCAGGCCACCGTCGAAGCCACCGAGGAAGCGATTGTCAACGCCATGGTCGCCGCCCAAACCATGACCGGTATCGATGGCCATACCATCGAGGCCCTCCCGCATGACAAGTTGACAGAACTCATGCAGCGTTCACCTCAGGCCGCAGTCAAGTAGCGAGAGTTCGATGCAATGAAACCGGCGGCGCTTGCTGTCGCGTTAGATCCCTGGGGCGCGCCCACTGAATGGCGGAACCTTGCTCGTATTGGACAACCACGCTCGAGACGCCTTAAAGTCTGCGTGTGATCAGCCGTCCTCTTCCACTCATTGCCAACGCGCAACGCCATGGGTCACGCACAGCCGTCGTTGATTCGCGGGGGGCATTCACTTACGACGATTTGCTGGATGCGTCCTCGCGGGCGGCGACGGCGCTGCTCGCCGGCCGCGAGGACCTGCAGGAAGAGCGAGTGGCGTTTCTGGTGACGCCGGGCTTTCCCTGGGTTGTCGTGCAGTGGGGCATCTGGCGGGCGGGTGGCATTGCTGTCCCGTTACCCCTCAACTCGACTCGGCCGAGCTGGAGTACCTTATCGACGATACTCGGGCATCGACACTGGTATTCGATCTTCAGGCTGCCCCAATCTGGCGGGCCAATCGCAGCGTCCCGTGGCTTACGCGCATTGCCATATGAGCAGCTTGCAGCTTCAGAACCATGCCGCTATGCCCGGCATTTCCCCCATATGTTCGCTGCCCGGCGCGCCATGATTCTCTACACCAGCGGCACCACCAGCCGGCCCAAGGGTGTCGTCACCACCCATGCCAACATTGCCGCGCAAATCAATAGCCTGGTGGATGCCTGGGAGTGGTCTGCGACCGATCGCATTTTGCTCTGTCTGCCGTTGCACCACGTGCACGGAATCATCAACGTAGTGTGCTGTGCGCTGTGGTCGGGCGCTACCTGCCACATGCTGCCACGCTTCGACGCGAATGCGGTGTGGGACTGTATCGCCGGCGGCGGAATCACTCTGTTCATGGCGGTGCCGACGGTCTACGCAAAGCTCATCGCCGCGTGGGATGCGGCTTCGCCTGAGCGCCGTGCAGAGTTAAGCGTGGCGTGCTCCAGGTTGCGCTTGATGGTGTCTGGCTCGGCCGCCCTGCCCGTAAGCACGCTGCAGCGCTGGAAGGAAATCAGCGGCCACATCCTGCTGGAGCGCTACGGCATGACAGAGATCGGCATGGCGCTGTCGAACCCGCTACGCGGCGAACGCGTGCCGGGAAGTGTGGGAACGCCGCTGCCGAGCGTCAAGGTTCGCCTGGTCAAGTCCCGCGGCAAGCCGGCTCTCCGGGGAACGCCGGGCGAGATCGAAGTCCGTGGTCCAGGAGTGTTCGCGGAGTATTGGGGCAAGCCTGATGCCACGCGCGAGGCCTTCCGCGACGGCTGGTTTCGCACCGGCGATACGGCGGTCGTGGAGAATGGGATCTACCGCATTCTTGGCCGCACCAGCATCGACATACTCAAGACGGGCGGCCACAAAGTATCCGCGCTGGAGATTGAGGAAGCGCTGCGCCAGCATCCCGCAGTTGCCGAGTGTGCCGTTGTCGGAATACCCGATCCGGAGTGGGGAGAGCGCGTGGCCGCAGCCGTCGTTCTGCACGAAGGCCATGCCCTCGATCTGCACTCCCTTCGCACCTGGGCCAGGGAGTTGCTGACCGCTCACAAGCTGCCTTCGCGCCTTCTGGTGCTGGATGCGCTGCCCAGGAATGCGATGGGAAAGGTAATGAAGCCGGCCCTGACGGAGCTGTTTCAAACCCGGGCAGCTGAAGTTCACCGCGCCTAAGCAATGATCGGCTCGCAGGTCACAGGAAAGTTGACCGAGCGGGCGATGAAGCACTTGGAGTGCGCGGCCTCGTGCAAAGAATGTGCTTTAACCTTATCCGAGCCAGGCGCAACACTCACCTTGGGTCTCAGTGTCACTTCTACAAATTGGCCGCTGCCATCGGTTGACTCCTCCATCACCCCCATCGCTTCATCCACGTAAGCCTCAACCACGACTCCGGCTTCCGAGCAAAGATGCAGATACCAGAGCTTGTGGCAGGCTGAGAGAGATGCGACTAGAAGTTCCTCCGGGTTCCACCGGGTTCGATCGCCTCGAAAGGATGGATCAGAGGATCCGAGGATGGTCGATTTTCCGGAAACGGAGATGTCATGGGAGCGCTCGTAGGTCGCGGTATCCGGTCGTTCCTTTGCCGGTATTCCCAGTCCAGGTCACTGTCACTGCGTAGGAGTGTCGTCGAGCCATGCCTGATTTTAAACAGTCGCATCACGGCAGCGTCTCCCTTAGGCAAGGAACTTCTTGAGCGGTTCCCAATAGTGGGCGTGCCATCCTGACTCTAAGTGGTCGAACTCACCTTCCGGGAAACCTTTGTGGTCCAAAGCCACGATGGTTCCCGGGGCCTGGGGTTTGAGTACGAACTCAACGATCGAGTAGATGCCCGGGTCCCAATGGGTAGGACGCCACGCCTGCACGATCCGTTGGTTGGGGACCAGCTCGATATTTCGTCCAACAATCTGTCCTCCAAACATGGAAAAGGCTCCGCCTGCTTTGGGGTCGATCTCGGCTGGCGCGCCCGAGAACGCGGCGAACTGTTTTGCGTCGAGCAGCGCATCGTAGATGCGCTGCGGACTCGATCTGATATCGATATCCTCATGCAGGGATGTGCGATGTTGATTCGCCGCCTTCCCGGCATCTCCTTCATGGTCTGTTGCGCAAATGCTCCGATTGGCGCGGCCATACCGCAAACAAGCCATCGCAATGCCGGTGGCTACCTGCTCGCCGTGTCGGCTTATGGGGCAAGGCGGCCGAGTTCGTTTTCTTTCTCATCGCGTCCTCTTGATGCATAGGACCACGCGCCTAAGTTATGTTCAAGATCATATTTTGCTGGACGAGAGAAGATGGCGCGCGCAATACTTCCGCTCACAGAAAACCTGGAGAAGCTTATGCCATATCCCAGTGGTCATCGCCTCGAAGTAAAAGGAAGGATCATTCAGAGTGCGCGCAGGTTGTTCAACCGGCACGGCTTTGACAACGTCTCTCTCGATCAGATCATGTCAGGTGCGGGCCTCACCCGTGGCGGTTTTTACAGCTATTTCGAAAGCAAGAGCGATCTATATGCCGAGGTACTGGGCTGCTTCTTCACCGATCCGGAATGGAAGAGCTGTTGGGACGGTGTGGAAGTAGATCTGGCATCGAGCGAAGCCGGACGCCAGGTAGTGCGCGCCTATCTATCCCGGCAACACTTTGAGGATGTTGAGAATTCATGCCCTATGGTTGCCTTGCCCACCGATGTGACCCGCAGCAGCGAAAGTGCAAAGCATGCCTTCGAGACCGTCTTCAGTGCGATGGTTAGCGTTCTCGAACGCAGCTTGAAACGGAAGCGCAAGGCTCCGCTCGCCAGGGCTCAAGCGATTGCGGCCTTATGCGTCGGGGGTATGGTCGTGGCTCGGGCTTTGAAGGACCGCTCCCATGCCGATAGATTGCGCGACGCGTGCATGTCTGTCGCGCTCGAACTTGGGGGCTGGGAGTAAGTCGCCCAGGAACAGCCATAAACTTCATGAAAAGTGGTTTAGTCAAACTTAAGTACTTGTTTTGAGCTAGTACGACTCTTTGGACATTCTCTACTTCGAAAATCTGCATCCTAGTATTTACCAGAGGCTAGAAGGACCAAAAGCCTCTTACTTGAAAGTAGAGAGAATCCACATGAAACGTATGATTGCTGCCTCGCTGGTAGCCATGACTCTTGCGTGCGTCAGCGCCGCTCAAGGGGCTGATATGCAGAAGCTGGATGAGCGCATCGATGCTGCCCACCTGGTTCTGCACGAGTTGATGAATACTCCCGACAAGGGCGTTCCATTAGACATCGCCGCTAAGGCCCACTGTGTGTTGGTAGTGCCGGGTTACAAGAAGGGTGCGTTCCTGGTGGGTGCACAGTACGGGCAGGGTGTGGCTACGTGTCGCACAGCAAGTGGCTGGAGCGCTCCGGTCTTCGTCCAGCTGACAGGAGCCAGTTTTGGATTGCAGGCGGGTGGCCAGTCTACGGATCTCGTCCTGGTTGGTGTCAACAGCCGAAGCATGGATGACCTGCTTAAGGACAAGGTTAAGCTAGGCGGCGACATTGCGGCGTCGGCCGGCCCCGTGGGCCGTGACTCGCAGGCATCGACTACAGAACTAGCCAATGCCGAATTCCTCACTTACTCCCGCAGCCACGGGCTATTCGCCGGTGTAGACCTGACGGGCGATGAGATCCATCAGAACGGAGCAGACACACAGAGCCTATTACGGGAAAGATATCCCTTACAAAACCATCTTGAGTGGAGCGGTTCCCACTCCGCCTTCGGCACATCATTTCGTTGCAACAGTCAGCGAGATGTTTCGCAGAGGCCGTGCCCATACGAACGTCGCTTCAAAATAGTGATGTCATTGTAAGAACGATGGCCGGATAAATGGAACGAGGAGAGCGTATATTGCTCTCCTCGTTCTTTTCTAACGGCCTCTCCGCCGAAAAAAAGCTACGCTAGTTTAGATTCTCCTGGTCGAGTAAATGTTGAAACTCCGGCGTCGTTCGTAGGGCCGCGAAATCCTTGTCTTCGATGAGGCGTTTGCGATCTTTGAAGCCCTCATCCATTGCCTTGCGAAGGTAGAGGATCGCCTGTTCCTGCTTGCCTGCGCTCGCGTACGTCTCTGCCACAAAATAGTTCATGGCGATGCGCTGTTCGCGTGTGCTGCCAGCCTGAACCATTACATTCTCGTCGGGAGAGAAGACCTTTTCGTCAATTGCGAAGGCCTTGCGATATTCCTTAGTGCCTTTCTTGTATTTCGCCTCGGCAAAATAGGCTGTGCCGAGATTGCAGTAGATCACCGCATTTTCCGAGCTGTGTTTCAGAGCGCGCTTGTACCAATGTTCGGCCTGACTGAAATCGTGTTGGGCGTAATAAACGGCGGCAAGGTTATTGGCAGCAGCAGAAAAATGAGGATTAATCGTAAGTGCCGTTTGGTAAGCCTTCCGCGCTTCGTCGAGCGCAAAAAGATGATGGTAGGCCATGCCTATGCTATTCCAAACCAGGGCTGACTGAAGATTGCTGTGCTGGTAGGCAGCGATCGCAGCAACGTACTCTCCGCGGGCCATCAGAAGGTCGGCTTGCTGCTGCACCGGCAGCTCCTTGAGAGCCAAAGTTCTTCGCTCTGGTGCGGACACTTGCTGGGTCGGGCTGTTCCCCGTTTGGGCCGGAGGCGCCTGCGGGAACTCTCCGAATGCGAACAGCGGGACCGCCGTAACAGCTGCAAGTAGGAGCCACAGCTTCATTTGGGAGAACGTCATACTGGGAATCTCACCCATCTCTCGCCTCCTTGGCTAAGTGACACCTGTCGGATTGCGGCGATGCAATCAGGCGGTTAACTCATGGGACACTATTTTGCGCGCATTGGGTGCCAAACGGCAATATCCACTTGATAAGGAATGACGATAACCAGTCGACGCCATTGGGGAGGGGTAGCTTCCGGCCGGCTAAGTTGTTGCACAAGAACGCGCTGGGGAGACGGAACCGCAAACCCGGCTTCGCGATTGCCTTTCCGGATGGTGATGGCACGTCTCCGGAATTGGCGACAGGCTTTAGGTCAAATTCCCAGCCGCCCTCACTGCTTGACGACTTCCCCGGTGGATGGGTCCAGCAGGTACGGACTGTCATCGCCCGCATTATCGAAGTCAAACATGTTATTCAGTGTGCCGGCGATCGAATCGAAAGACCCCTGGATCCGTTGACCGTCGAGCCAGTTGTCCTCGATGAAGCGCAAGATCGAGGTTTGATCGGTGATCGAGTGGTCGACGTAGTTGCGCTTGGCGTACGGCGAGATCACCAGCAGAGGCAGCCGTGGGCCGTAACCGCAACGCCCTTGAGCGTGGGGTACGCTGACGCCCGGCAAGGTGTTATCACCCTTTCCACATTCACCAGAACCGGTAAGCGCATCCTTCTCCGTGGCGGATTGGTTTACGATCGGCCCCATCTGGTGGTCGTACCAGCCATCCGAGTCATCGTAGGCGATGACCACCGCGGTGCTTTCCCACTCCTTCTGCTGCTGCAGGAGGTTGATAACAGTCACGACAAAAGTTTGCTCATCGAGAGGATTTGAGTAGCCTGCGTGGCCGTCCTGATAGCTGGGCGCCTTCAGGAAGCTGACGGCGGGAAAGTTGCCTGCTTTAAGTGCGTCGTAGAAATCCTGGATGTCGTACTGATGATTGGCCGGGTCGCCTGCGAGGCCGACGCTGCTGGGCGAAGAAGGCCGGGTGTGTTTTGGGTTTTCGGTTGAGGCATAGAACTGAAAGGGTTCATGATGCGGCTGATAATCGATATCGCCCTTCCCGGTTATCTCCGATTTGTGACTGCGCCGGCATCCGGTCGATCCATTGGAATTCTTGGTCTTAAGGTCAAAGCCGCCGGCAAAGAAGCCCCAACTGACTCCATGGCTGTTGAGCAGATCACCCACATTGGCTCCCCCCATCTTGACCTGAGCCACCGACGAGGTCGAGCACACGTCTCCAATCGGATCGGGGCTGGCAATCACGGTGTATCCTCCTCCACCGTCCGGAACGAGGTCGGAGCCCGCGTCGATATGGTCGATCACACCGTTGGTCTGACCGGAAACCAGGTTGATGGCGCCGACGCTGGAAGAACCAAAGTTCGTGCCGTGGGAGTTGTCACTCATCGCGAAGCGCTGCGCATAATTCCAGAAAGCGGTCACCGTGTTGCCGTCGAAGTAGCCCATGACCAAGCCATGCGTATCGTGGCCGGCAGGAGGAGGACCGGGCGCGCCCGTGTATTTTGGGAATAGGTCCATCAGCCCATGGTGGAACGCTCGTTGTTCCGCCAGGTAGTCATGATCCTGATCGGCCGTTTCGACCTGGGATCGATCCAGCCGAAACGGGTTGGACTTGCCGCTACCGTTTTCGGAGTTCAATTTGTTTGGGTTGTTATGCAGCAACGCGTCGGTAAGGCCATCCACGCTAGGTGTTCCTGGAGCAGCTACAAAGCGCGGTTCCTTAGCGGGGTTCAGGGCTTTTGGATAGGTTCCAAAGTAATGGTCGAACGAGACGTTCTCTTGAAAGATGACGACCAGATGCTGAATCGGCGTGGTGGTGTCCGATTGCGCTCGAGCGACTGCGGCCTCGATGAGGCTCCCAGCAAAAACCACCGCGATCAAGGACTTTGCTACCTGCTTTTGCATCAGTAAGTTCCTTCGATGCCTGGGGGTGGCATTCCGAGATACTAGTGGCCGTTGCGGGGGTGAGCGAAACGCGAGGATAAACTGGCGCGTTGTTCAACAGTCAGGCTTATCCCAAGCCTACAGAGAGGATAGGATACATTTTCTGGTGGACCCCGTAACACAAATCTTTGCCGACCAACATACGCGTCCAGAAGTATCGAGAGCGCCGAAGATTTGTTCCGGGGGAGGCGGGTTCGGTTATTTTCAGGTTTTCCGGATGTTTTTGGGAGGTTACCCCGGATTTGGGAATGGTGGGCGAGGCGGGGCTTGAACCCACAACCCCCGGCTTAGAAGGCCGGTGCTCTATCCAATTGAGCTACTCGCCCGTCTTCGCCATTGTATCGCCATCTGGGTAGCCTCGAAGCTAGAGGCGGGCCTCCACGGTCACCGCCAGGGCGAGATCGAGGGCCTCGCCCCATCTCTCCTCGGCACGCTCCGCGGTCGCGCCGCAGGCCTCGACGAACCATGACACCCCGAAGCCCGAAACACCCTCTACCTCCGCGTGGCGCAGTACTAATTCCACTCGGACCGCCCTTGTCGAGACCAAGCGAAGCCTCTCAACCACGGCGCGCATCCAAAGTTCCTGGCGCTCGAAGCTGGATCGCAGCTTGGCATCGCGTGGCAGCAGATCGATGTACGAACCGGTGCCGAATGCCGTCTCCTGCGGTTCAGCGTCCATCTCATAAGGATCAAATGGGTCATCGCCCTCAACCGGGCTGCGGTTCCACGTATCGCATTTTGCGGTCCAGAACTGCGACGCCGCTCCATTCAGCAACAGCAGCGCGGAGCGCAATCGCGGATTTGCCCGAGCTTCTTCAATTTCATCGATCCAGCGCAGGCTCCGGCGCAGATCGACGAATCGGCATTGTTTGATGTCATCGCCTGAAGCCGCCCACGGAACGGTGATCACCGGGTCGCCGGCCGCGAGCGCAACGGACCAATCCGCTTCCATCAGGGTTTCGTGACCGAAAGCAAAAAGTCCAACAGTAGTCTCTCCGCCCAGTAACCGTCGTATCCCGCCGCCGGGGGCGCCAGAAAGGCGCAATGGCCTCCATGCGCGGTCTCGATCAGTTCCACCCGGCGATTGGCCAGCAAAGCGTCTCGCGTCGATGGCAGCATTCTGATAAAAGGATCGTCGAGAGCGTGCAGAATCAGCGTGGGCACCGCAATTTGTGCCGCTACTCGAGAACTGGATGCGCGGTAGTAATAGTCATCTGCGCCGCGAAAGCCGGAGTAGCGAGCGGTGATCTGGTCGTCGAATTGGCGCAAGGTGGCAATCCTCTCCAGGCCTTGTGTGGAATAGATTGCGGGAAAAGCTCTGCCTTTACGCGAAAGCGCCGGCGCAGGCCGCGCAGAAATTTCCACTCGTAGACGCGGTTGGAAAGGTTGTGCAGTGCATCGGCCGAGACGCCCAGGTCCATGGCGGGGGAAACACCGACCACGGCTTTCAGGTAGTCCGGGGTGGATTCGCCCAGCTCGCCCGCCAGCTTCAGCACCAGGTTGCCGCCCATGGAGTAGCCAATCAGGGCGAAGGCGTCGAGGCCTCTCTCAGCAGCCAGTTTCCGCATCACTGCCGCAACATCCGCGGATAGCCCGGAATGATACAGCGTCGGCGACAGATTCTCGGTGCCTCCGCAGTTCCGCATGTTCATGCGGACGACATTGCATCCCGCGGCCCAGGCCCGCGCCGAGTTGCCCAGCACGTACTGCGAGTGAGACGATCCTTCGAGGCCGTGCACCAGCACCACGGTCAGGCATTGGCTGGCATTCGCCTGCCAGTGGCAATGGCAAAGCACGTAGCTGGCGCCGCGTGCATGGGCCGCTGCCTCAGCTTCTGCGAACCGCCCTGGTGCCCTCGAATGTATCGGCCACGAAGCGTCTTGTGGGAGATCGGCTTTGCCCGGGTCGACTTCAATGATGTGCGCCTCAGGCTCTGGCAATACATATTGCCGTGGCAGAAAGTTGCCGAACAGGGTCTGCAGATGGCCGTTGCGCAGAAACCGTCGGGGCAAGAACTCTTCCGTCCGCCGCGCGAGCCAGGTTGCTTGCGGCAGGGGTTAAGAGATTGCTCGTATCGCTCACTGCGCTTTCAGCCTGGTAAGCACTGCGGCGGCCTGCAGGGCTCCTTTGGGCGAGTCCTCATGCTTGATGTACGCGAAGACATCTCCCTGCTTCAGGTTTGCCGTCAGCTGCGTTTCTACCTGCTGCAAGTCCGCAGGCCCATAGTCGCTTTTGCGCAGCCGGTAGCAGCAGAACGGGGCTGTGATCACGTTCGGTGTTTGCAGTTCATCGCTCTCGGCCACGCATAGCGCAGCCTGGTGTTGCCGGAGCAGGTCGAAAATATTCTCTGCAAACCACGAGGCATGGCGGAATTCAAAGGCGACGCGCAACGTGCTCGTACCCTGCGGCGCAGCTTCTTTGAGAAAGCTCGCCAGCCTGTCCACGTCCGCTTTGAGATTCGGGGGCAATTGAAAGAGAACCACGCCCATGCGCCCGGCACGGATGACGGGCAGCAGCGCGGTGTAGAAGACCGAGAGCGCATCGCTCGATTCCTTCAGGCGCTTGATATGCGTGATGCGCTGCGGCGCCTTGAATGAGAAACGAAATTCCTCTCCGGTCTGGGCCAGCCATCCGTTGATTGTGGCGGGCGAGGGCAGATGGCGGAAGGTGTAATTCACCTCGACCGAGTTCAGCTGCGTTGCGTAGTACTCCAGCATTTTCTTGGCGGAGGTTTTGGGTGGGTAGAACTCCGGTTTCCATGTCGGATAAGCCCAGCCGGAGCAGCCGATCCACACGGCGCCCGGGTTTGCAATGGAGCCTGGCGTGGAAGAAGAGGGTGTGTTCACGTCGGCGTCTTTAACCTAGAACCAAACTCCGGCTATTCATCGCTGAAAGAATCGAGAGCGGGAGGCTTCGACTGGGGCGGCTAGTGGGGGTCGAACCCACGACATCCGGAGCCACAGTCCGGCGTTCTGCCACTGAACTATAGCCGCCATATAGACTTAGATTGTAGCATCCGGGTTCATGCTCTCATCGGCGCGGAAAGCGCCTTCCGGGCTGCGTTTACGCCAATGCCAGGCTATCGTCATCCCGAGATTTTGCCACCTGAAAAGCCCGCGCCCGCGTCTCGTTTTAAAAAGGCGAGCGGGCTGTTCGCGGACGAAAACCTCGATTTTCTATCGCACTTGCTCGATGACTGGTTTCGCGTACCCGGCACCTCCATCCGCTTCGGACTGGATGGCATCATCGGCCTGGTTCCTGGCCTGGGAGACATTCTCGGCGGCCTTGCTTCCACGGTAATCGTGGTAGCCGCCTGGGTGCGCGGCGTGCCGTACATCACGCTGCTCCGAATGGTGGTCAACATCGGGATTGAGGTGTTATTGGGGACAATTCCTCTGCTGGGCGATGCGTTCGATATCGCGTGGAAAGCCAACCGCCGCAATTATGCGCTGATCGTTCGCCATTTGCAGCAACCACGGAAACAGACCTGGCGCGACTGGATCTTTCTTTTGTTGATTGCCATGACCCTCGCCATCATTTTTCTGGCCCCGATCTTCCTGATTCTCTGGTTCCTGGAGTGGCTCGCCCACAACGCCTGAGGGCGCTGATTGCGGTACAATCCGGGAATCGGGGCGTAGCGTAGCCTGGTAGCGCATCTGCTTTGGGAGCAGAGGGTCGGGGGTTCGAATCCCTCCGCCCCGACCATCAGAATCAAGCACTTACATCCGGTCATTCAATTCTATGGAATGTCCTGGACCAGCGAGTTTCGTCAAAGAAGTGGATCAACTCGTGCAAGCTTGATCCGGCGCGTTCTGACAGCGGCGCCTCGTCCATGCCGGATTCGGGCGTTTCAATCGACCAGTAAACAATCAGCGGCCGGCCAACGATATTCTCTCGCGGCACAAAGCCCCAGAAACGGCTATCCAAACTGTTTGTCCGATTGTCGCCCATCACAAAATAACTGTCCTGCGGCACAACAATATCCTCGCGATTGACACACCGGGGCAGCTGGACCGACCACTCCGTCGTTACTCCAGGCTCGGAACTGGGATCTACCGTTGGGAAGTCGTTTACGTAAGCGTCATAGTTCGCCCACACAGGTTTCGCCGCCCAGGGTTCATTCTGCGCAACGCCATTGAGGTAAACGACGCCTTGGCGTAGATGGATGTGGTCCCCGGGAATGCCAATAACGCGCTTTACAAGAAAAATGTGTTCGCCATTTGATTGTTCGGTCGGCTTGTAGAAGACAACAACGTCGTCGCGACGGACTTCACGGTAATGCATAAAGGGTGTCCACTTCGCAGCCGGAGCAAGCGTCGCTCGCTCTACCATTACGTGGTCGCCGACCAGCAGAGTGCTGGCCATCGAAGAGGACGGTATGACGAAATTCTGAAAGACAAAAGTAAGAGCGAAGAGTCCCACCGCGAGCACACTACAGGTCGATGAAAAGCCTTCTGCGAACGTCTCTCGAGGTTCCTCGCTATTTGCGACTCGTTTGCGTTTCACTCCGTGTCCTCCAGTATCGGCAGATCGTTTCGCCGTTTGCAAGTTTAGCATCGAGATTTCTTGATGCGGGCTGCACCAGAGAGAGGGACATTCGAATCCCCTGAAGACTATTGTCTCTTCCATGCAATGACAAAGCGTCGGCGGCAGACGGATTCGAGATCACACTCGCCTGAATCGGGTCAACCGGCGGTTGCGAGGTCGCACGATGACCAGGATGACCAGATCGTGGCCTTTCCGGACGCTGGAGCCCTTCAGTCCAAGCTGATCAAGAATGCTCAGCTCAGGGTCCACCCCGGTTTTCCACATGGCGTGCTGATCGTCCAAGCGGACCAGCTCAATCCGGACCTGCTCGCATTCATCAAATCGCAGCCCGCTACTCGAAGCGAAGAAGAGCGTCAAGTTCTTTCCCACGCTTAAATGCTGATTACCCCTTGGGTACTAAATGGATGTGCCAAGGTTACTCAATGGGACATGCTTTATCTTGCAGTTACGGGTATTCTCTTTTTCAAGCCGCGATTCTCCACGGACTCTTTCATCGATTCTTTCGGGGGAGGGACTTTATGAAGTGGAACGAGGAGGATCGCAGGCTCGTAAGTTCTCACCTTGCCCGCCTCCGGGCTTAAGAATCGTTCCTCTTCTGCAATTCCTCGAGTAGTCTGTCTGCCGCTACTTTTGCGCGACGAATTCGCTCGCGAAGGTGGGCTGTGACTCTTCGATGGCAACGCAGGCAGAGCGTGCGGATGTTATCCAGGTCGCACTCCCCGCCACCCTCCGCTACTGGCAGAATGTGATCCGCATCCCAAAGACTTTTGCGCGTCCACGTGTTGAGTCCCCAATGCCGCATCAGGGCCACGCGGGCAGACCCGCGCGCCCGCTTCAGCTTGCCGTGCTCCGAGATGCTATTAACGCCACAGTGGGCGCACACGCCCTTGTCGCGGTGCAATATCTGCTCGCGCAAGTACCCCGGCTGAGAGCGCAGCTTCCACTCATGCACGCAGTAGTCTGAGCAGAAGGTAAACCGGCGAGCGGCACTTCCAGCGAGCACCATCGGCACAGGCCGCGGCCATTCGGACCGCGCGGAATATTCTTGCGGTCAACCCATCCCCCGGGCATGGTTCGAACGGTACTCATCCTTTTGTTCTAATTCGCCGGCAACGCTGGCGTAAGTGCCTCCTGGGTGACCGGGCGGCTGCAGCATCGGGTCATATAATTTTCCGATGAGCACCGAAGGATCGAATCATGCACGCGGCCATGGTGGAAGACTTCAGCTGTCCGCCTCACTACCTCGAGACGCCGCGCCCTGAGCCGAAGGAAGGCGAAGTTCCTGCTCAAAGTTCGGGCCGCCGCGCTGAGCAACCTGGTACGCGGCCAGGCGAACGGATCGCATTACAGCAGCATCACCAAACTTCCCTTCACGCCTGGACACGATGGGGTTGGCGTCACCCCAGACGGCGCGCGCGTCTACTTCGTTTCTCCACGCGCCCCTTTTGGATCCATGGCCGAATACACCGTGGTTCCTCGGGCCATGACGATTCCGCTGCCTGCAAATATCGAGGACGCGGTAGCGGCCGCGCTCGGCAATCCCGGGCTCGCGACATGGGGATCACTTCTCGGCAGGGCGAAGCTTCAGCCCGGCGAAGTGGTTTTGGTCAACGGTGCTACGGGCATCGCTGGGAAGCAGGCAGTCCAGGTGGCGAAGTATCTGGGGGCGGCGAAGGTTATCGCGACCGGCCGGGACGAGAAGGCGCTTGCGGAAGTGGCCGCTCTGGGCGCGGACGAGACCATCTCTCTGAGCCAGCCGAAAGAGAATCTGGAACGGAGATTCTGGTCGGCACTGCACGAGTCTGGGCGTGCAGGTGGTTCTGGACTATTTGTGGGGATCTTCCGCGGAAGCGATCCTGCGAGCCGCCGCAGGTCACGGGTCGCCTGAAGGCGAGCCCCGCATCCGGTTTGTGCAGATAGGATCGATCAGCGGCACCACCATCACATTGCCAGCGCAACTGCTGCGCAGCTCAGGGGTGGAGCTGCTGGGCAGCGGCCTGGGCAGCCTCTCCTCCGGAGCAATCTTGCAAGCGCTAACCACCATGTACGCGGCCGAATCCAGGGTGAGGTTTGCGATTGACATTAGACCCGATGCCCTTGGCCAATGTCGAAGAGGCCTGGACCAGGACAGACGATCAACGCAGAATCGTCTTCATCCCTTAGGCTCTACTTCATTCCACCGGATACGGTCCGTCGGAGAATACCTGGGCATGGTAGCCCTTCGATCCCACCAGGCGCGCAAGAGGGCTTCGCATGTCATCGCCTGCCTTCAGCCGGTCGATGATGGAGTTGAAGTCATATCGCGGCAGCCAGCCTAGCTCCTTTCGAGCGCGCTCATTGACATACACCCGATCGATACTGGGAAATAGTTTCCATCCCCGCCGCTCATACTCGGCCTCACACTCCGGAACACGCTGTCGCACGACCCGGGGCGCATCGACACGCAGGTCCTGCCAGATCGCTGGGGCGGAATGGGGTGGTTGCGCTGATGATGTATTTGCGGAAACCAATCGCGCTGGCTTGTTCCGCGGCTAACAGGTGGGCGCGGACCACATCTTCCATGTCGACTCGGCGGTAAAGGTACTCGTTCGCCTTCGCGTTGGAGTCTGAGTAGTTGATCCGCACCGCCCTTTTGTCATCTTCCTCCGGGAAGAAGCGCGATGTTCTCAGCACGATGCAGGGCAGGCCTCTGGTTGCGGTGAAACAACTCACAGAGATCTTCGGCTGCCGCCTTGGTCACACCGTAGATGTTCTTAGGTACTGGCGTGATGTCCTCGGTGATCCAGGCAGCAGGAGCCCCCGGGGGCGGCACAAGTGCCTCGCCAAACACGCTGGTCGTGCTGGTGTAAATAAACGATCCGACGTCGGCCGCGACCGCCTCTTCCAGCAGGTTGAGGGTACCGCTCACATTGGTGTCGACGAAGTCCTGCCGGCTGTGGGTAGCCACATGAGGTTTGTGCAGGGTGGCCGCGTGGAAGACCGCCTGGACGCCCCGCATGCATCGCCGCACATAAGCGCGATCGCAGATTGAGCCGACCTGCGTGACAAAGGGGGAGTCAAGAATATCCAGGCCTTCTACCTCGTATTGCAAATCCCGTAACGTTCGCACCAGCGCTTCCCCAAGGTGTCCGGCGCTTCCAGTAACTAATACCTTCATGACGTTTGACGCCCTCCTTCTGCGTGGCCTAAGTAAATCCCCTTTTCATTATTGAACTGTCGGGAGTAAAATTCGGCGCCTCACCGGGAAACCCGTTTTTCTAAGGCACTCCCGGTCCGCTTGCGATCGTCGGATGAATCGGTCGCCCCGGAGGCTGACAATGAAAATGCACGAAAAGCGAACTCTCCTGGTTGCGCTGGCCATGGCCCTTTCCATGCTCACAGGCTGTGATCGTCACAGCAAGTCTGAGCAGTTCTTTCTGATCGCCACCAACATCAATTTGCCTTATTGGCAGTCGGCACACGAGGGATTCACCAGGGCCGCCGCCGAGTATGGCGTCACGGAAGAGATGCGAGGGCCGGATAATTTCACTCCGGCCATCGAGGTGGACGAGTTTCGTGCCGCGGTGGCCAGAAAGCCCGCCGGAATCCTGGTGTCTGTCGCCGATCCAAAGTTGATGTCGCCGGAGATCAATAAGGCCATCGCTGCAGGAATTCCCGTGATCACCATCGACTCCGACGCTCCTGACAGCCAGCGTCTCTTCTTTATCGGCACCAATAACCTCGAGGCAGGCCGGCTCGGCGGTCAACGAGTGGTGGCCGAATTGAGCGGCAAAGGAAACGTGGTCTTTTTCACCATGCCCGGCCAGCCCAACCTGGATGAGCGGCTTAAGGGATACAAGGATGTCTTTGCCAACAATCCGGGAATCAAAATCGTCGAGGTCTTTGACATGAAAGGAGAGTCCGGTACGGCGATGGACAAGGCACAGGAGTACCTGGCGCTGACCGGCGCGTCAAAAATCAACGCCTTTATCTGCCTGGAGGCCTCCGCAGGCAAGGATGTCGGCGAGGCCTTCAAGCGCAACAAGGCGCAGGGCACTATGTTGATCGCCATGGACGTCGACCAGGCGACACTTCAACTGGTCAAAGACGGAACTATCCAGGCCACCATTTCTCAAAAGCCGTACACCATGGCTCTCCTCGGCCTCAAGGCGCTGGACGACATTTTTCACTACCCGCTCAAACCCCTGGCGCGCGACTACGGGTCGGACGCCATGTCGCCGATCCCCGCCTTCGTCGACACGGGTGTCTCCCTAGTGGATAAGAGCAATGTTGATAAATTCCTCACGCCGCCGGCCAAAACGCAATAGGTGATAAGTGTAAAATCCGGCAGGTGTTGCGCGGCTGTAAGTCCGCGATTCTTCCTGGGAGTGCACTGTGACCGAATGGAACGCGTCGGAGTATGCACGCGTCTCTGCGCTCCAGGCGGCCATGGCCGAAGAGGTCCTCCACTTGCTCGACCTCAAGGGTACAGAGCGGGTTCTCGACATCGGCTGCGGCAACGGAAAGACCACCTCCGAGATCGCGGCCCGCGTTCTCCAAGGCTCGGTGGTTGGAGTGGATGCTTCCGCCAGCATGATTGGCTTTGCGGCGGAGCACTGTGACCGCGTCCTTCATCCCAATCTTCAATTTGCAGTTGCGGATGCCCGCCATCTGCAGTACAGGCATGAGTTCGACCTGGTGGTTTCGTTCAACGCGCTTCACTGGATTCAGGAGCAGGACCAGGCGCTGCAATCGATACGGTCCTCAGTCAAACAGGACGGCCTGGTGCAACTGCGCCTGGTGTCAAAAGGAGAGCGGAAGAGTCTTGAGGACGTGATAGAAGAAACGCGTCTTTCTCCACGCTGGATGGAGTATTTCAGGACATTCCGTGATCCGTACCTCCACCTCACACCGGGGGAGTATGAGGCTCTGGCGGAGCGGAACGGCTTTCGGGTCCGCCGCACCCAAACGGAGGCCAAGGCCTGGGACTTTCGATCGCGTTCTGCCTTTCTAACCTTCGGGTCGGTCACTTTTGTTGAGTGGACGCAGCACTTGCCTGAGGCGGAGCGGCTTACCTTTGTGGCGGATGTGCTCGATCGCTATCAGCTGGTGGCCGCCGATGCCCCGGGCCAGGAACACCTCTTCCGCTTCTACCAGATGGACATCACACTCTCGCCCGTTTAAGAAAGGGGCGTTGAAAGCGAGATTTGGTGTTGTGAACAACGCTCTCGCCTTCCCCCTGTTTAAGGTGCTAACATCCGTGGCATTACCTTGGCTAGCAGGAAGCCAGGCAGGAAAGCACCCTTTTCCGAACATCTAGACGCAACAAAAGTCCCCTGCCGGAATCGAGAGGAGGCGGACATGAAGCCTATTTCTGAAATCAGCACGGCAGCTCTGTTGGCAATGATGCTGGTTGGAATGTCGTCCCCAGCGCAGGAGGCCGCCGGCCCGGCCGGCCCATCGAGCACCGATGCCAGCCCCGCGGCAAGTTCAGAGGCCGTCAGTACTCCTCAAGCCAACTCCAAAGTTCGCATCGTTCGCCTCAGCGAGGTCAAGGGCGAAGTACAACTTGACCGTAAGATCGACCGGGGCTTTGAAAGTGCAATGGCGAACCTGCCAGTGACCGAGGGAGCCAAGCTAAAGACCGGCAACGGCGTCGCCGAGGTCGAGTTTGAAGATAACAGCACTGTGCGCGTAGGGCATGAACTCACTGGTCGAATTTCCCCGCCTCGAGCTCCTTCCCTCCGGCGCCAAGGCGTCCTCCATCAAGGTATTGCAGGGTATGGTCTACGTGAACCTGTTGAACACCAAAGGGAACGAGTTCACCGTGGCGTTCGGTCAGGAAAAGCTGAACCTGCCGCCCGACAGCCATATCCGCCTGCAACTGACGCCCAGCGAGGCGAACCTGGCGGTTTTCCACGGTGAGGCGATGGTTGAAGAACCCTCAGGCAGTCACCGCGGTCGGCAAGAATAAGACCATGACCTTTAACCTGGCCAGCCAAAGTCCACCTGTCATTGCCAAGAGCGTGGCGCAGGAACCACTGGACTCCTGGGACAACAATGCTGTTCAGTATCACAAGAGCTATGCCAACGCGACTTCGTTCGGAAACTCGCCCTACGCTTACGGCATTAACGACATGAATTACTACGGGAGCTTCATAAACGCCGGCGGTTGCGGGCTCCATGTGGCGACCGTACTTCACCAGCGCCAGTTGGGATCCGTTTGGGAATGGAGCCTGGGCTTACTATCCGAGCGCAGGCTATTCCTGGGTATCTCCCTATCCGTGGGGCTGGACCCCGTACCATTACGGTAGCTGGTCCTACTGCCAGGGACCGGTTGGGGTTGGCAGCCGGGCGGCGCCTGGATGGGATTGGCGAACTACAATGTCGCCTGCTGGCTCCAACCATCCTCTCAGGCCAAGCCACGCTCCGTTATCCGGGCAACCGGCGACTGGTACATGTGAACCATCAGCCACTCGACATCTTCGGGGCTCGACCGGTCATGACACGTTTGTTTTCCGCAAGGATTCAGCTGGAATGGGCGTTCCCCGCGGCACCCTGGGCAAACTCAATAGTTTCTCCGGTCAGACCGTCCAGCACGGGATGGCACACGACAATGTCTATTACGGCGGCCAACACGGTGCGCCGGCTGGGGAGGAGCCCACGTCGGATATGCTGGCAGGTGCTTCCGCGCTCCATTTCCATGTCTGCAGAAGGGCTCCAATTCCAGCAGCAGCAACATGCCAAGTGCGAGTGCCCCGGGTGGGAGCCCATGGCCCGGCTGGCGGCGGCAACCCAGTGGAGGGGGACACCGCTTCAGCAGCGTCTCCCTGCTAGGGAATACGCCCCGCGAATGTCGAGGCCGGTAGGTGGAGCGCCATTGTAAAGATTGGCGTCGGTAAAGCTCTGCCAGGCATACCGGACCTGGACCGGCTCGATGACCTCAGGCGAAGAGACAATGACAGTCGTGCCCTGCACCGTAGCGGTAGCTGAGGACAAAGTGGCCATCGGCGCCTGCAACCTCAAAGCCTTGTAAGGCAGCGCCGCTGCTGTGCAAGCCTTCTGCGTGATCGAACCAGATACGCAGGCCCCCATCTTCTCGGGTGGTCTGGCGGTAGAGCGGGCCACTGAATTCAAGGCCAGCCTCTCCGTAAATCGATCGCGCGCGCGCCAGGGCAAGGCGGGCCCCTACCGTCTGCTTGTCGGGCGGATGTACGTTGTCGCGCTGCCCAATGTCGAGGGTAACGGCCATGGCTGTATTGACTACGTCGAGGGTGCGGCGTTGGCTATCGCGAATGAGCCCCCAGTTTTCTCCCGGCGAATCGAAGCTTGAGATCTGAACAAAGAGGAAGGGAAGGTTCCCCTGGCCCCATTGCTGCCGCCAATCGGCGATGAGGGTGGGCAGGAGCTTCGCATAAAGGCCCACCCGGTCGGGTGCGCTGTCGGTCTCTCCCTGATACCAGAGGAAGCCTTTGATGGTGTAGGGAGTAAAGGGCGAAACCATGCCGTTATAGAGGGCGGCGGGGATCCAGGAAGATGGATCGGGATGCCAGGGGTGCGAGGGTGCGGCGAGGTGGTGGGCCGCAGCCGCCGCGTCGGCGCTCTTCTCGGCCGACTCCACGAGGTCCATATGAGTTAGCGATGTCGGCGAAGTGGGCCCGAGCGGCGAAGGCAGGCATGAGCGATGCGTCGGCGGAGAGTGCCGTCCAGGCTGATCCAGGCGTCGATCGGCGTGCCTCCCCATGAGGAGTCGATCACTCCTATGGCCACATGTTCGCGCCGGCTGATCTCCCGGGCGAAGAAGTAGGCGACGGCGGAGAAATCCTTAGCGGTCGCCGGGGTGCATGGTTGCCAGGCGGCGGAGATCCCAGACGACCGGCGAGGCGGAGGATTTTTTCTCCATGCGCAGCAGGCGGACCTCGGGCAGATCAGCCTGTGCGATCTCCTGGTCGGCGTTGTTATATGTGCCTGGGGAGGGAAACCGCCCAGGGGCATTTCCATATTCGACTGCCCGGAGGCAAACCATACATCGCCCACCAGCAGGTCGGAACGGGTCAGTTCCGAGCTGCCGCGGACGGTAAGGGTGAAAGGACCGCCGGCTGGTTCCGGCTTGAGCCAGGCATCCCACAAGTCCCAGGTTGTTCGCGGTGGTTGCGACGGACTGAGCGTGGAAAGTGATGGTGAGCTGCTCCGCCGGCGAGGCCTCGCCCCACAGATGGATCGGGACATCGCGCTGCAGGACCGCATGGTCTGTAATCACGCTGGCAAGTCGAAGTTCGGCCTGCAGGGATATGGTTAGCAGGCAAACGATGGCAATGGGTGAAGAGCCTAAGCTTCATAGTTTCGCAACTCCTGAGATACATCCTGCCGGCTTGCGACCACCTATGCGAAATGCCGTGGTATGGAAATAAGTCTGAGCATTACAACTTAGATTGTGCAGAATGCCTCTCATTGGTCTAGGATAGGCACTGATTTTGGGTCCCTGATTCTTACCCCGGCGAACATCATTCCAGTAGCAGCATAAAGGAAGGTAACTATGTTTGGTTTCATTTGGTGGATTATCGTAGGTCTCATTGCAGGTTGGCTCACAGGCAAGATCATGAGTGGCGGAGGCTATGGTCCCCTCATGGATATCATCATTGGCATCCTGGGGGCGTTGGCCGGTGGTTTCATCATGTCGCACCTCGGTTTTGCTGGGTCGGGCGGCCTCATCTACACCATCATCGTTGCCGTTATCGGTGCTGTGATACTCACCCTGTTGCTTCGACTCGTTACCCGCGGGCGCGTTCGGCAAATATGATTGCAATCCACGCCTAACCGGCAAAACACAGACGAGCCTGCTCCGGCCGGGGCAGGCTCGTTTCGTTTCCTTGGCTTTCCCTCAGGTGTTTAACCCACTTGCGCGGGTGCTTTCGACAGACTTACCCTGTTGGCTGGAATTGGAGAGTCGACCGCTTGCATCGTGCGCTGACTATCAGTAGCCGGATCGCCTTTGGGGTGCTCTTCCCATCCGCGATGGGACAAAGCTGCGGTGTCTTCGTTATGTGGATTCCCGATGTTCCTTCAGGCTACGAGGCGATGCGTCGAGGGGCTCAGCAGCCATAGATGCAGGAGCAAGCCGTTCCATCGAAGACCGCACTCAGCGTGGCCTTGCGCCGTGCAGCACACCAGCTTTACGACTCGCCGGTTGTCTTTAATGATCCGATTGCGGTTACTATTCTCGGTCCGGCCTATTCGGAGGAGCTGCTCCGCACTCCATTACGGCCGGACCGGCCCTTCTCAATCGCGATGCGAGCGTTTCTTGTTGCCCGCAGTCGCTATGCCGAGGATAACCTGAATCGCGCGGTCGAGAAGGGTGTGGATCAATATGTTCTCCTCGGCGCCGGGCTCGATACCTTCGCTTATAGAAATCCCCACCCACGGTTGCGCGTTTTTGAAGTAGATCACCCTGCTACCCAACAGTGGAAGCGCGAGCTATTGCAACGCAACCGGATCGCTGTCCCCGAGAGTATCCGATATACACCGGTCGACTTTGAACGCCAGTCGCTCTCCGCGCAACTGCGCGATGCCGGGTTTAGCCACAACGCGCCCACGTTTTTCGCATGGTTGGGAGTCGTTCCGTATCTCACGCTGGAGGCCTTTCGCGCCACTCTCAGCTTCATCTCCGCCCAGTCTGCCGGAAGCGGTCTGACTCTGGACTATGGACAACCCCGCTCCGTCCTGCCGTTGCTCGAACGGCTGGCGCACGATTCACTGGCTTCGCGCGTGGAAAAAGCAGGTGAGCCCTTTCGGCTTTTCTTTACCCCGGCCGAGATTGCCGCCGAGCTCTCGCGCTTTCACAGCATTGAGGATCTTGGTGCGCCTGAGATCAATGCGCGCTACTTTCATGGACGCAGCGATCAATTGGCGATGCGCGGCTCCGCTGGCCGCCTTCTTAGCGCGTGGCTATAGCCTGGGCCTGCACATTCCATCCATCGAGCTTGATTTCCATCTCTCCCTTGGCGTCAGCCAAACCGCTGACCGTCAGTACTCTCGCATCTCCAGGCATAAGCGATATGAAATTATCGTCCCAGAAAACCGGCGCGATCTCTTCATCCTTACCCGGCTTGACTGCACGGAGGTGCAGGAAAAACGCGACGGAACTGCTGCTGTTTCTTACATCAACCACGACTTCACCACGATCTTTGCCCGGGCGCGCAGACAATTGGACGGATGCTTGAGGCAAGCTTGCGAGATCACGCATGTCCGCGTAGCGAATGGCCGGAGTATTTACGTAGGTGGTCTTGGCCCAGTCGAGTTCCGCCAGCTTAGCTGGGATCCAGTAGACGTTTTCGCTAACCTTTGTTCCCTGGTCGTCGTGAAGCTCGAGCTTTAGAAAAGTAGTAGTGGTTTGTTCAGGAATCGCAAATGCCGCTGCCACACCGTCGGCGGCCACGTCCAAGACGGCCTGGCGGGTGAATCGTGGATTACCCGCCAGGTCCACAACCCTGGCTGTCGTGCGCAGAGCCCGGTAGGCCTTGAGCGTTGAGTTGACGACTACTATGGAGCGATCGTCGTAACGATACTGGATATGCAGCGGCTCGTTCGCTTTCCGTGTTCCAAAGGACCCACCCCCGGGCACTAGATAGTAGTCATATAGGTGCCAGTAAAACGAGGGCCAGGCGTTGTTAAGCATCCACTGGATCACTCCGGTTGCCCGGTACTTGTTGGCCCCATAGGCCTCGAACATGGCCCGCTCACCGTCATAAGCCATCAGCTGCGCTTTCAGGCTGTAGTTTTCCAGGCTGCTCGCCGGCCCGTAGGTCGCGGCCATAGCGTTGTTAAAGCGGGTGTACTGGGCGAACTTGCCCAAGGCGGCGTGGTAATTCCACTGCTCGTCGATAGGCCACCAGCTATTCTGGGGCAGCGTCTGGTGGATGCCAGATACTGACGGCACCGCGGCCCCCGGGCCCGTTTCGGTGTTGAAGCTGAATGCGCCGCCGGCCCGGTCTTTGTCCAGGTACCAATATTCCGGGGGCACGTAGTCATAGGGCCCGCTCATCTTCACGCCGCTTGGGCCGGTGATGGGCGATGTTAGATCGGCCGCGCTGTTCATGATCGGGTTCGGCCAGTCGCGCTCTTGCAAGATGGCAAGATAGTCCTTCTCTACCCGCGGAGAAGGAATCTCGTCGCTGCCATTGAGCCATACAAACACACTTGGATGCCCACGAAGCCGGCTGATCTGGCTGTAGAGAGAAGCATTGGCAATTTCATGATCCCTCGGCGTCCACCTGTCCCAGTGCTGCCAGAAATCACAGCATTGCCAGCCGGGCATGACGAGGATGCCCATCTCATCAGCAAGGTCGAACAACTCTTCGCCGCCCAGCTTACCCTCCAGCCGCACCGTATTCAGGTTCATGTGTTTCACGTATGCCAGTTCCTGGCGGAGCCGCTCCCGGGGCTCGCGATAAAACAGATCGGGATCCCATCCGCCGCCGCGAATGAGAATGTCACGGCGATTGATACGAAACTGGAGGAAACCTTTTTCATTGAGCGCGGCCTGTACCTCCCGGATGCCGAATCGTACGCTCCTGGCGTCCGATTCCATGCCGTCCGCAGCGACGGCTATCCTCAATTGCTCGAGATGAGGATCACCGTACTGATAGGGCCACCAGACCACGGGATTTTTTATCCGTAGTGGGCTAAACTCGGTGGCATTAAAAGATACGACCTTTGCTTCTTTCGCAGCCAGCGTTACCTGTTGTCGCAGATGGATCAACCCGATCGCGACACTTACCGTGGCATTTACCGGATGTTCCGCATGGTTGGCGACATCGGCTGCCACGTGCAGTTCGGCCTCGCTAAGATCATCATCCAGGAAGTGTGTGGAGGCCGTAGGGTTTCTCACCGTGACCGATCCGCTGTTAGCGATCGAAACTCCGCGCCATAGTCCGAGACTTTTGTCTGCCGGCGCCGGATTCCAGTCGAGGAAGTCGATGCCCAGGTCATTCTCTGTCTGCGCGAAGACCTCGATCGCCAGGACATTGGCCTGTCCGCGAACCAGGTACCGGGTGATGTCGAACTCGTACGAGCGAAAGGCGCCGGCAACCTCGTCGCTGTTCGCGATCTTGTTTCCGTTCAGCCAGATATTCGCGCGGTAGTTAATGCCGTCGAAATGCAACCAGGTGGTTCTTTCTGGCTTATCAGGCGAACGGAACTCCGTGCGATACCACCAGGCGCAGCGATAGGGGCTTTTTTCACTCATCGGCAGGTAACCGAAGATCTTCCCCAAGGGGTAATCCGTGCCGGGGATTTTGCGCAGGTTCATTCCGAAGAAAGGGTCGGGAAACACTCCGGCTGCCACTTGCGAGCCGAGCACCGTGCCTGGGACGATGGCATCGATCCAGCCGGCGGGAGGATAGTCAGGCAAGGAGATTCGGTCGCCTGTAGACTTCACTGCGCATCCGGATTGCAACTTCCAGCCCGTGAGCAAAGGCACGGCGTCGTCTGCCGCGGCCGCCATGCGGGCAGGTAGGGAAGATAGCAGTGCAAGTAGCAGACCCAGGAGAAGCCGCTGTATGCGCCGCGGCGTCCCTCGGCCACTACTCATATTTTAGTGACTCGACCGGGTCCAGCTGCGCGGCGCGGGTGGCGGGCAGCGTGCCAAAGACGACGCCCACCAACGTCGCTGCGGCCAGCGCGATGATCGCTGACAATCCAGAGATTGGAATTCGGTACGAGGTGAACAGTCGTACGGAATATGGAACCGCCAGGCCCAGAATTGTCCCAATCACTCCGCCGCTCAGAGAAATGAAAACCGCTTCAATCAGGAACTGCAGTTTGATCTCGCGATAGGTCGCTCCCAACGCCTTGCGAATGCCGATCTCCCGAATGCGGGATCGCACATTCGCCAGCATGATGTTCATGATCCCGATTCCGCCTACGGCCAGGGTCACAGACGACACCAGTAGCAAGACCAGGGTGAGGGCGTTTGCGATCGCCGCTGCGGTGCTCAGCAAGTCCGTCAGCGTCTGTGCCTGATAGACCGAGCTGCGTTGGTGCCGCGACTGGATTACCTGCAGGATTTGTTTGGTGGCCAACTCCACATCGGAGCTGTCGCGGATGGAAAAGAAAAGCTCCTTGACGTAATTTGTCCCGGTGAAGTAACGCGCCACCGAGTAGGGAATGAGGATAGTCAGATCGGCGACCTCGGTTTCTCCCAGGGTATCCACAGCCTCTTTGAAGGTGCCGATGACGGTGAACGGGATACCGCTGATCTCGAAGGTTCTGTTGACAGCGTTGCCGGAGCCGAACCTTTGCCGGGCAAAGGGCTCGGTCACCACAGCGACCTTGGCATGACTGGCGTCATCCTCCTCGTCGAAGAAACGCCCGTTGATCAGGACCAGGTTGCGTACCTGCCTGTATTGCGGCGAGACGCCCAGCACGAGAATGTCTTTAACCACGCCATTTCCGAAGCTGATGCGGGGCTGCATCCGTAACATGGGCGAGGAGTAAGCCACAAACGGTACCTGCTCAACAACCGCCGTTTCGTCCTCGCGCGTCAGGAAGTCGTTGCGGAGGTTGTGTTGCGCGCTCGATCCGGGTCCGCCTCCCGAATACTCCACTGACACCATGTTGGTCCCGATGGCTTCGATGAGATGGAGGATGTACTGTTTGCCTGTCATCCCTACCGTCACCACCAGGATGAGCGAAGCCGACCCGATGACCATGCCCAAAGAAGTGAGCATGACCCGCACTTTATTGGTCCGGAAGCTGTCGACGGCCAAGCTCACAATCTCGCTCAGTACCATGGTTCGCTTGGCACTGGCGAGCGTGCGTTCGAACGACCTGCGGCTGGCGGTACGAGCGGCTGTCATCTGGTCGACCTTCTCACTCAGGCAGGTGCGGCCAAGCGCTCCGTCTCTTTCTGGCCTATGTCTATGGTAACCGGCCTCTGGGGTTGCGGCTATCGGTTGAGAGCCAACAATCCTGGGATCAAGGTTTGGTATCCGGGTTTGACAGACCGTCTATCCGGTACTTTCAGAAATAAGTTGCAAAAGTAGGCGCCCATGTGATGGGGTAAAGTCAAATTCGTTTACCTTTCTATGGCTTAAGAGAACATTGCCATGCCTTTGAAGCGCGAAATGCGATGGGCCAGCTGTTGGCGGCATGGGCCGTTGCGGCAGATGTTGCTTCTTGTGCCGGCCCTGAGTTGCTGTCGTCCCGGCTGTGTCGGCAAACGTGCGACTCTCCGAGTATCAAAAGCAGGAGTGGCAGGTAGAAGACGGTTTGCCGCAGAGTGAGTTGCGTGCGATCACGCAGGTGCCCGGCGGCCGGTTGTTGATCGCGACCTATGGTGGAGTTGCGTCGTTTGATGGTCTGCGTTTTAGCCCAATCCGCGTGGATGCAAAGGACCCGGCCGCCAGCGAGCCGGTGAACTCATTGCTGGTGAGTCACACTGGCGACCTGTGGATCGGTACGGACGACAGGGGAATCATCCGTCAGACCGGAAACACCGCAATCAACGTAAGTGAGCAGGCAGGGTTCTACCAGGAGCGGATTCGCGGCCTGTTCGAGGACTCAACGGGCACCATCTGGGCGGCTACCCACGATGGCATAGAACGAATCACTGTCCACGGTGGAACGCAATCTATAGAGCTGCTCGACAAACTTGGCCCAGTCTCAGGAGATATCACTACGCCGTTCGCCGAAGATGGGCGCGGCGGTATCTTTGTGCTCACATCCAACGGAGTCTTTCATCTGACGTCGCGGGGTGTGCACACAGCATGTTCTCGAGCACCATGAATTGCACCACAGGACGACGGGCGATGCGGTTGGGATCTACTATGACCGCCACGGCGTCCTTTGGGTCGGCTTGCGTGACGGGCTGGTGCGTCTGACGCCCTCCGTAGGAAAGGGAAACCGCAACTCAGGCGAGGAATATACGCAGGAAGTAGTGCCAGGATTCCGCAACGAGGTGACTTCCCTGGTTGGCGACTACCGGGGGAATATGTGGGTCGGTACCCGCAACCATGGGCTTTGCCGGGTTTCGGAGTCGAGGTTTTCCTGCTGGACAACCAAGGATGGTCTCGCCGACGACTTTGTCCGGTCGCTCTATGAGGATGATGAGCACAACCTGTGGGTTGGCCTCTCTAGCGGCGGGCTGGCTCGATGGCGCATAGCGACTCTGATTCCCCTGCGAGATGAGCCGCGAGAACTGCGCGAGGCGCAGCCCGCCGCCATCCTCGAAGACCACACTGGAGACTTATGGATTGGGACCTGGGGCAACGGATTATTCCGGCTCAAACAAGGGCGATTTCTACGCGAGGCTCCGCCGGGAAACTCGTCCGCAATTCGAGCGCTGGAGGAAGATGCTGCCGGGAATGTCTGGATAGGCACCTGGTTCAACGGGCTGTTCCGCTATAACGGGGCTGGCTTTCAGAACATCCTGCTGGGGCGTGAGTCCCTGACGGACGCGGTGAGTGCCCTGTTGAGCGACAAAAATGGTGGCTTCTGGGTGGGTACATACACCGGATTGCTGCACTACGCAGACGGAGTTCCCGCCAAGAACAAGGGCGTACTCCTTCTGCATGGCAAGCTGATCACCTGCCTGGCGCAGAATCACGATGGGTCCCTTCTCGTGGGTACGTCAGCGGGGCTTTATCGCGTGCTAGGCGATAAGGTCAGCAGAGTCGAAGGGCTTTCTCATCCTTACGTTTTGTCCGTCTCCATCGACAACGACAGGAACGTGTGGGTGGGCACCAAGGGCGGAGGGCTCGACTGGCTCAAAGGCGGCCATGCTTTTCACCTGGATACGATGAACGGCATGGTGGACTACACGATTTTTTCCGTGCTCGATGACGGTCAGGGATTTCTGTGGATGGCCACTTCACGCGGTGTCGTCCGCGTGCAAGGGCAGCAACTTGAAGAACTGGCGCAACAGAAGCGGAAGACGTTGGATTACGTCCTGTTGGGTAAGGCTGACGGCATGCCCAGCAGCGAGTGTCTTGGAGTAGCTCAGCCACACTCTACCCGAACGAAAAATGGCACCCTGTGGTTTGCTACCGCCAAAGGTCTGGTTCATACCGATCCTGAGGGCGCGGTTCCTTTGGCCGCCCACCCGGCACAGTTGACCGGGGCGTTCTTGGGTGATTCCAGCGTGGATGTGAGCAACGGACTGGAGTTGTCCCCGGGCCTGGAAGATCTGGTCTTTCAGTTCAATTCGCAAAATCTGGCGAATCCGGCGCAAATGGAGTTCCGCTACAAACTCGATGCGTATGATCGCGACTGGAGGGTGACCCGGTCCAGATCTGCACATTATCGAAAACTTCCACCCGGTCACTATCGTTTTCTGGTGGACGCGCGCAATGCAGGCTCGGCATGGAACGACCAGATAGCCAGCATTGCCGTTCATCAGCAGCCGTATTTTTATCAGGCATGGTGGTTCTACGTCCTGCTGTGTGCTGCCGCCGCTGTGGCCGCTGTGCGCTTATTCCGTTGGAAGCTGGCTCGCGCCAAGGGAGAGCTTGGCGTGGTACTCGAAGAACGCAATCGAATCGCGCGGGAGTGGCACGACACATTGATGGCCGGCTTTGCCGCCATCTCGTGGCAGATGGAGACGACCGCGCGTCTACTCGGCAGCGAGACGAGTGCTGCGGCCAAGGCTTGTGAGCTGGCTAGAAACATGGTTCGGCATTGCCAGGCCGAGGCCCGCCGCATCCTTTGGGATTTACGGGAGAATGAAGAGGCGACGGGGCCTCTGTCGAACGCGTTGTCGAACGCATTGAAACCGTTGAGCGCGAAGGAGGGGGTCGACATGCGGCTCGAGGTGGAAGGGCAGGAAGTGCCACTCGCTCCCGGTTGCGTCCATCATCTGGTCTGCATCGGGCAGGAGGCCGTGACCAATGCCCTCCGTCATGCGCTGCCGAACATCATCTCCGTCAACCTGCAATACCATGCGGGCTGGCTGAGCTTATCTGTCAAAGACGATGGACGCGGTTTTCGGGCTTCAGACAAACTAGCTGCGCTCCACGGCCACTTTGGAATTCCCGTCATGGAAGAACGCGCTCGCAAGATGGGTGGAAGCCTCCGGGTAGAGACATCGGCCGGAAATGGCACCGAGATCCTGGTTCATGTGCCCTTTCAAATGCAAGCTCAGGGAGGTTGACGCAATTGCCTATCCGCGTTCTTCTGATCGAAGATCATTTCCTCGCGCGAATGGCCCTGCGCTCGGTCCTGAGCGGCCACAACGACATCGTAATTGTAGGTGAGGCAAGCGACGGAGCCAGCGGCATCGACCTCTACCGCCAATGTATGCCCGACGTCACTGTAATGGATCTCCGTTTGCCAGGCATCAATGGGTTTGATGCCATTGCGGCCATTCGCAAGCTGTCGAAGACAGCCAAGATTGCAGTTCTCAGCAACTACGAGGGCAGCGAGGATATCTATCGCGCCATCCGCAACGGCGCCATGGCCTATTTGAACAAGAACGCGAGTGGCGAGGAGTTGGTCGAAGCTATTGTCACCGTACATCGGGGCATGCGGTATCTCCCCCCGATCGCGCGGGACCGCCTGGCGGAGCGTACTTCTCTGGTTGAGCTAACTCCCCGCGAGCATGAAGTGCTTACCTACATTACGCGTGGACAAAGCAACCGCGACATTGCCCAGCAGTTGCGTATCGCCGAGAAAACGGTGCGCATCCATGTGAGCAGCGTACTTGACAAAATGCACCTTCGCGACCGAACGCAGGCCGCTATCTACGCGATCCAAAGTGGGCTGGTGCATTGGGACTAGAGAGAGTGCGTGAGAACTCGCGGAAGGGAAAGAAACAGCAGGTCCCTCCGCTTCCCGACCGGAGCGTTAACAAGTGGAGGGACCTGCTGCTTCTTTCTCACACTCTAAAGCCCTGAATCTGCTAGAACCCCTCCCGGATATAGGACAAATGTCCTATATCCGGGAGGGGCATCAGCCTGATGACAGCCTGGTTTTCCTGTAGTGAACTACTTACTAATCCTTGCTCGCAAAGTTCCACGTCGTTGGGGATTTCTTCCGTTCAGTCCAGGTAGGCCAGTTTTGTTTCACACACTCGCAGGGCGAAAGCGCTGCAGAGATTATAAGTTTCCCACCGGCCGCAGGCTCGTTCTGCGTCCTAACCTGAAGGGAGCTCGAGACAATGAAACGCCTGTTCGCCCTCTGTGCATTACTGATGCCCACAACAGTTCTCGTAACCTTAGCTACGTCGATGTACGCTCAAGTTGCGAACAATACCGCTCTGGTGGGAACCGTGCTGGATTCATCAGGTGGTGCAATTGCAGGTGCGAAGGTCACCGCAGTTGAAGAATCGACGGGCGTCGTCTATCCAGGCACGACCAGTGCACAGGGATACTACTCGATCAAGTTCATTCCTCCGGGCACATACGACATCACAGTTGAACAGACAAGCTTTACCAAGTTGACGAAGACTGGCACAATCGTGCCCATTGATCAGGCCGTACGCACGGACTTCACCCTCAAGGTGGGTTCTGAGACTCAGTCCATAACAGTCTCGGCATCTACGCCTCCGATTCCAACCGACGATGCGACGCTGGGCGAAACCTTCGATACCAAGGCGGTGCAGGATTTGCCGCTGATGGGGCACAATGCCCTGGAGATTGCCGCGACTGCTTCGAACGTTACCATCGGACCCTCCTCCGGATACAACGGGGTGCCTCCGGGAGAGGATTTCATCGGCGCCGGACAACGCGAGATTCAGAGCAGCATGACGCTTGACGGTGTTTCGATCATGAACAACCTCATCACACTGGCGCCGGCACGGCCAAGTTCGGACATGATCTCCGAAGTGCAGATGCAAAGCGGAAATTATCCTGCGCAATATGGATCCTACTTGGGACTTCACGTGAACCTGGTCAGCAAGTCCGGGACCAACGATTTGCACGGAGCGGTCTACGACTACATCCAAAATACGGCCTTGAATGCGCACCAGTTCTTCGACGCACCAGGGAGTCCTAAGCTGATTCAGCATTACAACCAATACGGATTCGATCTGGGCGGCCCTGTCTTTATTCCGAAACTGTATAACGGCCGGAATAGGACCTTCTTCTTTGGTTCCTACGAGAAGCTTAACCAGATATCGCAATCTTCAAGCATTGCTTCGACACTCACGGCAGCCGAGATAGCTGGAGATTTTTCCGCGGTCGGGGTCCCGATAACCGACCCGTCAACCGGGCTACTCTATCCCAACAACCAGATTCCGGCCTCTGAATTGAACAGTCCGGACGGGTTGATCGCACAGAAACTGGAGAAGTATATGCTGCCGCCCAATCTGAGTGGCGTCCAAAACAATCTCCAGAACAGTTATCCGAATAACCTGGCAATTACACAGACGCTGGACCGCGTTGATGAGAATATAGGCGACAACAACCGGATCTTTTTCCGTTATCACTGGCAGGACATCAATGTTGTTGGCGGCGCTAATTTTCCCACGAATGCCTCTTACGGGCCAACCAATACGCGGAACTATGCCCTTGGCTATACACGTCTCATCAGCCCGAACCTGGTGAATGATTTTCGCATCGGACTGAACACGGTGATCTCGAACAGCCTCGACTATTTTGCGGTCTACGGGCCAAAGGATGCCGGGACGGAGTTAGGCATTCCAGGCTTCAATTCCGACACCATTTACGGCAACCCGGGAATACCATCGTTTTATGTCGACGTGCTGGGTGGCAGCCCAACGCTGGGGAACACAAGCGCAAACTGGTATCAAGACGATCGAACGATCGATGGTTACGACGAGCTCAGCTACACGCTCGGCCGGCACAATATCATGGCGGGTGCCGAGCTGCGCAAACTCACGATTGGTCGCGAAGCGGCGAACGATGCACGCGGCGTCTTTAACTTCAATGGAACTCCCGGCAGCGCAAGTACGGGCTATACCAGCACAGGATATGGCGCCGCCGATTTTGTTTTGGGCCTGGCTCAGTCGTCCACCACTCCGGTATTTCCTACTAAGGGTTCGATCGGCGAATGGAGAGATGGGTTCTTCGTTCTGGACAACTGGCAGGTAACCCAGAAGCTCACGTTGAATTATGGACTACGCTACGAATTGCCGACCGTACCCTACAGCTTGAACGGCTACACCAGGATCTTGAACGCGGACGATACTGCGCTGATCCCAGCAACCACCGCAACAACACCCGGAACATTCAAACCAACGCCGGGCTTCAAGTTTATCGATCCGACACACAATGATTGGGCGCCTCGGCTTGGATTGGCGTATCGCGCAACGAATGCGACTGTGATTCGCGGGGGCTTTGGCATCTACTGGAACGCCAACCAGCTGAATACCTACACGCTGACGACACAGAATTATCCCCTTTCCGCCTCGGTGGATTACAACGGCCAGGCAACAGACCTTTTGACTTTCACCAATCCCACGCCAGGCGCTGGCGCTGGTTCTCCGGTGGCCGGCATTCCCGGAACTTATGTGAGGGCGGTGACGATGGGCCCACACTTGCCGACCCAGGAGCTCTATCAGTGGAACGTGTCTTGGGGACAGGAGCTGTGGAAAGGAGCCGGCGCCGAGTTGCAGTACATAGGGTCTCATGCTATCCATCTTGACCGCGACTTCTATAACAACCAGCCCCAGCCCGGCGGTCCCGTGGGAGACATCGATGGGCGCCGCCCGAACCAGCTCTTTGGCAGGATCCGTACGATCCAGAATGACGAATACTCTCATTACAACGGGTTCACCGCTATTCTTCGCCAACGTACGACCCATGGTCTGTCAGGACAGCTGAGTTACACGTGGTCGCACGATCTGGACATTTCAGATAACTCAAACAACGGCGGCACAACGATGGATCAGTACAATATCAACCTTGACTATGCAAGCTCGAACTGGGATATGCGCAATCGCTTTGTGGGGATTGCCACGTACGAGCTGCCCAAGTTCGAGGGTTCCAACTATGTGACGAAAGTCGCATTGGGCGGCTGGCAGGTAAATACGATCGTCACGCTTGAGAGTGGCACGCCCTACAACATCTACCTTGACAATGATCAGGCCAACGTCAGCCAGCCGAACGGAAATGTGCAACGGCCCAACTGGGTGCATAGCCCCTCTGCGACGTGCACCACCAAGTTTTATATAAATAATTCGATCGCCCCCTGTATCGATGGATCCGCATTTACCTATCCCGCGCAATTCACTTTTGGCAACGAAGGTAGAAATCCCCTCTACGGTCCCGGCATGGCAAACGTAAATGCGTCCCTCTTCAAGGACTTTGGGATTTGGGAAAGAGTAAAGTTCCAATTCCGTGCTGAGGTTGGAAACCTATTCAACCATCCGGCTCTGAACAACCCGAACTCGGACATGCAAGGTGGTTGGTCCCCAACGGATCCTACGACCTGGGGTGACTTCGGCACGGTGACTTCCACCAAATCAACGGCGCGGGCGATTCAGCTTGCAGGCAAGGTCGTGTTCTAAAGCAGCGGTCCAGGTTCTCGTCACAGCCGCTGCAAACGACAGCGGCTATGTTTTTGTTGTCTGCGCGTGCCCATTGTTCGAAGGGATACCTCATCGTGGAATTCATTCATGCGGTTCGAAAACAACTTGGCGTTGTCGGCCCAGTCCGTTCGTTGAGGTTCTTGTTGTTGATTGCTCTTTCGCCTTGGTCAGCGCTTCATGCTCAACCGCCCTATGACCTTGTGCTCAAGGGGGGCCACGTCATCGACCCCAGGAACGGGATCGACGCGATGCGAGACGTGGCAATCAAGGACCACAGGATCGCCGAGGTTGCCGAGCATATTCAGGCTGGCCTTGGCGTGAAGGTGGTTGATGTGACCGGTCTCTATGTGACACCCGGTCTCGTGGATATTCACGTTCATGTGTACGCGGGCACGGGCGAGCGGCACTCCTATGCAGGAGACCACGGTGTATACCCGGACGGATTTACCCTGCGCAGCGGAGTGACCACCGCCGTGGACGCGGGGAGTTCGGGTTGGAAGAATTTTCCTGACTTCAAAGATCGCGTGATCGACCGCTCCATCACTCGCATTCTTGCCTTTATCAATATTGTTGGCAGCGGCATGCGGCCGAAGTATGAGCAGGACCTGAACGAAATGGATGCTCAGGCGGCCGCAGCGCAGGCGCTGAAATATCCGCAGGTGGTCGTCGGGATCAAGACAGCCCACTATGACGGTCCGGAATGGACTCCTGTAGAGCGCGCGGTAGAAGCAGGAACAATTGCCAATATCCCCGTGATGGTCGATTTCGGGACCTTCCGGCCAGAGCGGCCTTATGAAGAGCTGGTCTCGAACAAGCTGCGTCCCGGCGATATCTCGACTCACATGTATCTGGATTCCGTTCCGATGCTTGATGCGCAGGGCAAGGTACGACCGTATCTCTTCGAGGCAAGAAGGCGCGGCGTCATCTTTGACGTTGGTCACGGTGGCGGTAGCTTTATTTTCCGCCAGGCGGCGCCCGCCATACGGCAAGGCTTCGTTCCGAATTCGATTTCGACCGATCTCCATAACGACAGCATGAATGCCGGCATGAAAGACATGCTGAATGTGATGTCAAAGTTCCTCAACCTGGGCGTTTCGCTCGATGCCGTGATCCGCATGTCCACTTCGAACCCGGCACACGAGATTAAGCGCGACGAGCTGGGTAATCTTTCCGTGGGCTCAGATGCGGATATTGCTGTGCTGAATCTGGAAAAGGGGCGCTTTGGATTTGTGGATTCCTTCGGCGCGCGCATGCCAGGCAATGAGAAGCTGGTTTGCGAGCTGACGGTGCGCGATGGGCGAGTGGTATGGGATTTGAATGGCATCACCCGCGAAGACTGGACGGGGCTCGGTCATTATCAGACGCAAGGGTCCCCGGTCTGGGATCGTACGATCATCGATCCATAACAAAATTGATTTACGCCAGGAAGGTAATGCAGGCAGGGCTACCAACCGGGATATATTGTCCGGTGAACGTTAATAGGCCTGTCCTCTGGTCAACTCTGAAGGACGTGATGTTATCACTGTGCTGATTGCAGGCATACATATAGGCTCCTCCGGGGGCTAGTTGTATGTGCCTCGGGTAATCGCCCATGGTGGAAGTTTCCCCAACGTAATGCAGTTTGCCTTGGCTGTCGAGGGAGAAGACGGCGATCGTGTCGTGCAGGCGATTGGCGGCGTAGAGAAACCGCCCATCGTGCGATAGCAGGATCTCCGAAGTGAAACTTGTTCCTTGAAACCCCGGGGGTAGTGCAGAAATTGTTTGCTGAGGCTGAAGCTCTCCAGTAGTCGGATCGAAATGAAAAAATACCACCGTGGACGCTTCTTCCTGAAGCGAATATAGCCAACGCCCATTCCGGTGGAACACAAAGTGGCGCGGCCCATCCCCTGGCGGTAGTGAGACGAAGGGAGCATCGGCGAGAGGAGTCAGTTTGCCGGTCGAGCGGTCAAAACTGAAAATATAAATCCGATCCTGCCCCAGGTCTGTTTGCAGCTCAAACTGCTCTCCCGGGTCCGCCTGGATCATGTGGGCATGAGCTCCATCATGCCCGCTGATGGCAAAACCGCCTGGAGGTCCACTTGATGCGGTCGTAGGCCCAACGAAATCCGTATCCTTGCGTACGTACGTGGCGTGGCCAAGTGCTCCTGTAGACAAGATGGGTAGCACGGCTATACTGCCGCCGGCATAATTTGCAACAAAAACATACTTGCCAGACCCGTCAACACTCAGGTGAGCCGGACCCTCTCCCTCGGAGCTGACGGTGTTCAACAATCGGAGATCCCCGTCCGCACGATTCACGGCAAAGGCGGTGACTGCTCCTCCTTTGCTTGCAGAGCCTCCGTCGTTGGCGGCAAAAAGAAGCCGACCAGATGGATCAAGGGAAAGCCAGGTGGGATTGCGGCAGCTCCGCGGCCAACTTGATCAAGGTCAGGTGGCCGGTTGCAGCATCCATCTCAAAGAGGTAGATCCCTTTTCCATTGCCGCCGCCGGCGCCCGGGGCGGAGTAGGTGCCCACATAAGCGAATATTTTCTTATTCTGGCTGCCGCCGTACCCGGGGAGTGGCCTGAATCCGCAGAAACCACTGCTAGAGCAATCGATTCTTTCAAAAGGGTGCGGCGAGAAATATTGCGGATGACCATGGATTGACTGTGTCTTTTCCAAATGCCCTATGTCAATGGTAAACGGCCCTTTGGGCGACGGGGAGCACACCGCGTGCCGGGCGCTTCCGCTTTCACAGAGACCACCGTGCTGAAAGAGGCGTCTTTTTCTCCCCCTTTTAGGGAGGCCGAGGGACCATCGTCGTATCATAGAAGGCGGTACAGTTGATGCGCTCGCGGAGGGATGTGTGAGCGGTTGAAACAGGCGGTCTTGAAAACCGCTTTACCCGAAAGGGTAACGGGGGTTCGAATCCCTCTCCCTCCGCCATTCCGTCGAGTCACCGTGCGACGCGATGAAACTACCTTCAGCGTTTATTTACCAAATAACCCTCCAATTGTCGTAATCTTACCCACGCACTTGATTATGACGGCCGGATTGCGCGAGCCGCTTAACCATCAGTCTTGAAAGGAGCAATTATGGGCTTACTCGATGCCTTAACGTCAATCGCAGGCGGAGCTTCCCCCGAACACCACGGCGTAGCCGATGCGTTGAGCCAGGTAATGCAGGAACATCCGGGCGGAATGGATGGCCTTCTGAATCAGCTAAAACAAAACGGCCTGGCGGAACAGGTTCAGTCCTGGGTTGGCTCCGGGAACGAACCAGGCCGTCAGTCCTGAGCAGGTGCAGCAGGGTCTCGGCGCCTCGACCCTGGAAAACATTGCGCAGCGCGCGGGCATCTCTCCACCAGTCGCAAGCGGAGTCATTGCGGTGGTTCTTCCCCTCGTTGTCTCACACTTTTCTAACAGTGGTCGGACCCAACAGCCAGGTGGTCTTGCCGGCTTGGCATCCCAGATCTTCGGGAACAAAGCCTAAGCTCCGGAAAGCACTCCGAATACGAGTGTGCAGTCCAGCAAAATGCAAATCCCTTATATCGTAGGTATAAGGGATTCTGCCGCGTCGGTTTCGAGCTGACTTCGACCACATGTTATAGCTGCGCGTATTCCTTCTTGGCCTCGGCAATCACCGGCAGATCGGCGTCGGCATTCTTCCATTCGCTGAAGAAAACATCGTAGGCCTTCTTGGCGTTCGCTTTATCGCCCGCCATGGCGTAGGCACGCCCAAGCCCGAGGAAGGATAGGGCATAGGGGCTGCCGACGTTATAGGCGTTGCCTTTCAGACGAGTCGCATCCTGGAACGAGGCAATAGCATTGCGCGGGTCTTTCAGCTCAAGGTATGCGAGCCCCCGCAGATAGGGCGCATAAGAGGCAGCGTCGTGGGCTCGAACCAGCTCCAGAAGAGCAAGAGCTCGCTGCGGGTCACCGGCCTTGATCGCGAGCCATGCGCGCGACTGCGGCACGAACAACTCCCGGACGAGTGTATCTTCCGGGTAACGCTTCTCAAGATCAGAGAGCATTTGCGTCGCATGCTTTTCCTGGTTGCAGGCGGCCAGTGCGGTGGCTGCAGCGATCAGCGTGACCTTGCCTTTATCTAGTTTCAAGGCCTCTTTGGCGGTTTGATCCGGATCGAAGCATCGATCGACCATCCAGCCTGCGCTGGCGGCGATGAGCAGGGCGCCGGCCTGGGCGTCCTGTTCTTTGGCGCTCGCCGCCTGATCTGCCGCGCGGAGAAGGGTGGTCCTCGCAAGCTGAATCTGGCCGAGCTGGGGAAGAAAATTGCCCCAGTCGGAGGTGACGGAGAACCGGTCGGGACGTCCAGCCGTTTCTGCCAGAATCTTCTGCACTCCGTTCCAGTCAGCTTGGCTGGCATAGTACCCACCTTCGAACGCCAACAGGGACGTCCCGTTCAAGCCGAGACGCTGAGCTTGCTCGATATACTTTTTCGCTTCCCCTGCTTTATCCAGGGCCGGTTGCTCCCCGAGATCCCGTTTTCCAGGGCGATCGCATTATCCGGCTGAAGTTCGAGGGCCCTGCGGTTGGCCGCGACGCTCTTCTCGAGTTCGCCGTTTTGCAGGTAGAGCACACCGATATTGATGAAGTTGTCAACCTGCAGCGGATACTCCTGGGTGGCGACCTGGAGTGTCTCGATGGCCTTATTTAGATCGCCTACGACCACGGAGTAGTAGTGGCCGGCAATGTAAAGCTTCTCTCGCTCGCTGACGTTGTTGCTGAGCTGGTATGCGCGGGTAAAGTTTTCCGCTGCCTCGCTAATCGCCCCGGTGTTTTGTTTGAGCACGCCGAGACGTGCCCAGGCCATGGCCAGCTTCGGGTCAAGTTCCAGGGCGCGTTTGTAGTGGTCTGCCGCTTCAGGGATGTCGTTGCCCTTTTGATGCGCTTCATCACCCAGGGCATAAGCGCGGAAAGCTTCCAGCGAAGGGGTCGTGGCCTGACCGAAAGGAGCATTGAGTCTCTGGATACTGGAGAGACTTTCGCCCAGCTTGGCGCGCATCCCCGTCGAGACCTGGTTGAGCGCTTCGAGCACGTGCTCCTTGTCAGGGCGCGGTTGCTTCTTCGCTGGCAATATCGTCACCGCTGGCGGTGTTCTGGGCGTCGAGGCTGAGCACAAAGGCTTTACCCAACGGGGCAATGCTGCCGGTAAGGATAGCCTTCACCCCTTCCCGCTCGCCGATCTCGCGGGCAATCTGCGGAGTGACGGTCTCGTCCTGCTTGCGCCCAAGGAATTGCAGACTCTGCCGAAGGTGCTGCTGGCTGATAATGTCGAGCACCGGTGACTGGCCAAGCTGCACCCGGAGGGCCTGATTCAGGGTGGTGTCAAAAACAGGGTCTCCGGTCTTGTTGATGAAGTCGGCGACAATGATGCTGTCTTTCAGGGTCGCGGGCTTTGCCGCCGCCTGATCCGCTGGAGGCGGGGCGGTGCTGCTGGTTGCGGGGACACCCCTGGTGCCCAGATGATTGCGGAATAGAAAAGCCGCGCCTGCGGCTGCCACCAGGAGTAGGGCGCCGATCACAATCATGCGGTTTCGCGGCCGGCGCCGGTCGGCTCCCGGCAGGGGGAGCGAGGCCGAAGCCGGCGGAATCGAGCCAGCCGCCGAGGGACGCGCGGCGCTAGTCGAAATCGGGTTCGAGCCTGAAATCGCTTCCAGGTCGCCGAGGAGTTCCTCGGCGCTCCGGTAACGCTGGTCGCGATCCTTGGCCAGCAGCCTCGCGACGATCGGATCCAGGGCGCTGGGCATGGCGGCATTGACGCTGCTGACCGGGGGCGGTTCTTTCATCAGCAGGGCAGGCAAAAACCTCGGCGGTGCTGCGGCCGCCAAACGCGGCCTGCCCGGTCGCCATCTCGTACAGCACGCTGCCCAGGCTGAAGAGGTCGGTGCGCGCATCGAGCGGATCGCCCTTGGCCTGCTCGGGAGACATATAGGCTGCGGTGCCCACGGTCGAGCCGGGGGTGGTCAGGTCCATCATCCCGGTCGCCGTGGCGCCGCCGGTAGTATCGTTTTTCGTGTCAAAGTAGCGGGAGTCGGGCGAAGCTTCGAGGCCCTGCTTCTTGGCCAGACCGAAATCAAGAATCTTGAGCTGCTTGCGGTCGCGGCCGCTCTCGACCACAAAGAGGTTGGCCGGCTTGATATCGCGATGCACGATGCCCCTGGCGTGCGCGGCCGCGAGCGCGCTTGCGGCCTGCTGGCCCAAGCGCAATTACCTCTGACGAGGACAGGCTGTGGCGGCTGAGATAGGCCTTCAGAGTCTCGCCTCGCAGCAACTCCATCACCAGGTAGGGCTGTCCATCCTGTTCGCCGACGTCGTGGATGGCGCAGATGTTGGGGTGGTTGAGCGTGGCGGCCGCTCGCGCCTCTCGCAGGAAGCGCTCATGGGAAAGATGGACGCGAGAGTGCGGCGTGCCCAGGGGCGAAGGACTCCCGACGCCTGGTTCGGAGGCCAGAAAGCTGTCTGCGATGAGCTTGAGAGCGACTTCGCGTTCGAGTCGCGTGTCCAATGCGCGGTAGACGTCACCCATGCCGCCGGCGCCAATCTTTTCGATTACTCTGTAGGGCCCAAAGACAGTCCCGGAAGCGATCATTTGACGTCCCAAGCGTTCAGATTCACGTCCCTTTGAAGGGACCTGCATGTGCAAATGGGGTGATTCCTGAGTGTACACGCGTGAGCGGGGGACGTTCTAGATTCGCTACAGGTAACACGGGATGTTCATGACCACGATGCGTGGGTCGTTCGATACCAGAAGCAATATTCGGCACCTCCCCCCACGTTGACCGTCCAGCAGGCTTCCTACTCGTGTCGCGGAACCAGCCGTCACGATGGCAATCGAATCCGCGCCTCGAAAGTGAGCGGCTTTCCGTGCCTCACCAGCGATAGACTGTCATTTGATCGACGTACGCCGTGATTGACCCGCTGCTACCCGCGCCGTCAAGCTGGAAATTGAGAATAAGCTCCCCAATCCCCCACCCCAGCTTTGGAGCTGACTCCCCAGTTGCCTTCTGGAATCTGCTCAAAGCTCCGTCCAGAACTATCCAGTCATGCGTGACAATTCCAGTGCTATCGCGATGTGTAGCAATCTGGACGTGGTGCCAGGCGTTGGCAGTCCAGGTTTTAGGGCAGCAGGCAATGTTGGATGGATGCCATTGAGCTCCGCCGCTTCCGGTGATCGTCGACCATTCCCAAGTATTCGAATTGCTGGAACATTGAGTAGCAAGGATCACTGTCTTGCCATCGGCCAATACCTGGTTCATGTCCATCTCGATATTTTGTACCTGTGACGGATCGGTAAGATAAATGTAGGTATCGTAAACAAAATGGGTTGAATTGGTATCGCTGGCGAAGTCGACAGAAGAAAGCTCTCCGCCATCGTCTTTGTAGGTTACGTAAAACTCTCGTGCACGGTTGTCCAGAGATAGATTGCTCGTCGGATACAGGCTTGATCCTTTGGAATCCCCCGATGTGCCCGAATCATGGTGCCACTTCCATTTGCTGGAGTCGTCCAGATTGCCCGATGAAATAGCATTGGATGGAATCGTGCCTCCCGCTCCTGCGGCGCCGGTTACGGTGAAGGTAGTTTCAACAGCCGGGCACTCGCCACCACCGGTTGATGTTTTGAGATAAATGGTATGCGTTCCGGCAGTGATCGTTCGATTAGGAGCATTGATTTCAGAGGGCGTAATACCTGAGGTCAGTAAGCTGCCATTGTCCACCGAATAAGCAAGAGAAACCGGAGCCTGACCATAACATCCCCCGCTATTCGCTCTTACCCACGCAGGGAATGGAACGGTCGAGCCGCTGACCGGGTAGGCGACCGTAATATCCGGGGCATCGGAATTGGGGTGCAGGAGCACCTCGGCGGTGGCGGAAGCACTTCCTCCGCCCTGCTGATCGACAGTACAGGTCACGGTGACCAGGCCCGAGGGTGCCCCATTGGTGTTTAGAGTTTCAGTCGTGCCCGTACCGCTGATCGAACCGGCAGATGCGCTATAGCTATAGGTTAACGGGAGGTCCAGCGTACTCTTGCCAGCCGCGGTGATGATTGACGTGCCACCCTGATAGATGACCGACGGATTGGCTGAGCACGTGATGAGAGGCAGAGGGGCACTCACTGTCACTGTCCACGGAGAGGCTTGCAGTGTACCGATCGTGCCCTCTATGTTGACCGTTCCTATCCCCATCGCCGTTGCATGGCCCAGGCTGCTGATCTTGGCCACGGCATGGTTGGTGGTGTTCCACAACGTCACTCTGTTGCCGTGCGCGTCGGGCAACGCGCCTACCGAACCATCCGAGTAAGTAGCGTACGCGATGAACTGCAGGGTGCGCCCCAACACTATGGTGTGTCCGTCTCCCTTGGAGACGAGATAGGCACTCACTATGGTCGGCGCGGTAGTAGCACTCGCAATGGCGGTCGGCGGAACGCCCATGCTAAGAATAAGAACTGCGAATAACTTCCTCATTTGCTCTCCCTATGGGGGGGAACGCCGCATCAACTTACTGGTAACGCGGCCGGACCCCGGTGCTTTCCGCTAACGAACAAGGCCGTAGGTGCTTTCTCAATCGGGACTAGCTATCTTTCCCTTGCACTCGCCGCGGCAATCACCTGTTGATGTGGATTAACAAAGTTGACGGAGGCAATGGTAGGGATCACCAGCCTAGGTCGCTGACTTCCCGACACTTGCGCCGCTGTTCACGCGGCGCGCCTTTGAACAGGTCCTGCTGTATCCAATTTCGGGTACGACACGGTGGAGAATCAGCTTTCACGGTGCAGCTGGGTTCGATGGACCATCAAGATTCCGCGTTTGGAGCTCTCTAGGCGCCGACACACCAATGCGGTACTGGATCTATTCCCCAGAAAGGGTAGGCAAGGCGCTGCTTCTCCGCGCCTGGATGTTGATTGGGCAAACTTCTGTCTGCATAAAATTGTGCTCTCTCTTCATCCGGACAAGAGGAACGGTCAGGCCGTGAACAATCGCGGTATCCGGTGGTCACATTAAGAGTGTCAATAACTTATTGGGTTCGCGCTAGGAATTTACCTGCGCCCGTGGTCTGTTTGCGCAGCAGAGACCCGCAGCCGCTCCATCTTTAGCCCTACACAAGCAAGCAAGAAAAACATCGAGCCGAGATGCTTGGAGTCAAAGAGGAAGCTCTCGTCAAGGTTGTAGATGAGCGTGAGAACAACGATAGCGAGGTACCATTCGACGGCACGAAGCTGCCCATCGTCGCGAGAGCGGAGAAGGCAAAATAACGCGTCACGGAAGGCAAACGCGAAGACCAGCAGCACCACCGCCAGCCCAACCACACCCATCTCGAGTACTATGTCAAGAAAGCCGTTCTGTGCCTGCGCCAGAATCCACGAAACTGCCAGTATGATGCGGTACGATTCGCCTTCGAGGCCAAGCCAGAAAGCCTGGTAGCCATAGCCGAGCAGCGGCCGCTTGGCGATCGAATCCATCACTGCGGTCCATATTTCGGTCCGCCCGGTCAGGGTCATGTCTTTCCCGAGCAGGCCAACCAGGAGCTCTGGCCAGACCACGATCATCACGGCGGCGGTCGAAACAGTCGCGAGCAGAAGCACGCCGACGACAAGGTAGTCCGTCTTGCGAAAACGGTGCAGCGTTGCCATGATCACAAAATAGACGACGTAGACTGCAGTCAGCATGTACGCTGTGGCCGCTCGTGAGAAGGCAATCGCCGCCAGGCACAAGCAGACCTGAAAAATCCGGATAGAGCATAGAAAAGAATTGCGGGCGCGATAGGATATCGCGGAGGTCAGAAAGAAAAGCGCTACGTTGCCGAGGTAATTCTTTGCGCTGAAGATGCCTTTCCATGCCGTCTCATGTCCGCCCTTCAGATCGAGGCCATATTGCGGAAGAGCAAGGGCAAACCCAACAGTCGCCACCATGGTTACGGTTCCGAGAACAAGAAAGAGTTCAAGCACCTGATCGAGCGTATAGCGAGACATTACGTAATACACGAGCAGAGTGCCCCCCATGAGCAGGGCTGCGGAACTGATCGTCCTGGTCGGTTGCTGTGAAACCGGAGAGAGCAGGAAGGCGAGGATGGGGAAGCATGTCACCAGTTTCATGTGCATGCTCAACCGGCAAACGGATTGGTGCCTCTGGATGGCAAAGATCAAGCAGGCCCCGCAGATCAACAGTTTGGTGAGGCGCTCCATAAGAGCCCCGCCGGCGGAACTGGTCGCAACCGCTCGCATGGCGGTAGGCTCGTTGACAAAGGGGGAGACACCGGCTACGGCGAAATAGATCAGCAGCAGCAGCAGACCCCATGTTGACGCACGGCTCCAGATCGTTCCTGGCTCTTCGCTTGGGTTTCTCCACCTTCCCACGTCTTTGCTGCTCGTAGCTGGTAAAAGTCTTTGGGCAGTCGCCAAAAGTGGCCTCCTGATTGTCGCTCTAGCCACCGCGTGTCCACGGTTCCTTAGTGGCTGTAGATGACCGCCGACGCAGCAGAAGCCAGAATCCCCTGGCCATTCACGCCAACGTTACGCAGGAAGCTGAAGGGGACATAGATTACATCGTCCGGCAGCAAGGCAACATCGGCCTTCTTACCCTTCTGCATCAAACCCACCTCCAGATCGATCTCCTGCACCCCTGCTGGTGTTTCCCTTACCAGCTTCGATTTGCCCACAGATGCCGTGTGATTTGCGTAGCCGGCCAATGCGATGGCCTGCAACACCGTCATGTTCGAGTTGTTGGTGATCATCGGGTAGCCGCCCGGCTTCAATACATCACCCAGCACATACACCACGGCAACCCTGGGCACCACCACCGTATCGCCGGGGTAAACCATGGGATCATCCGACAACGCGCGGCGGCGGCGTTCGAATAGTAGTACACAACGTTTTGTTTGGTAGGCCCGGAGCGCTGAATCGTAATGTGACGGTCGGCCATATCCGTCAGTCCACCCGCCATGGCAAGCAAGTCGACCACTTTGCGGGAAGTATCGAGCTCGTAAGTGCCGGGCTTCACCACCTGCCCCATCACCGACGCGTTCTGGGTTGCATACGCCTCCACGCGCACAGTCACCTGCGGGTGCACCATGACGCCGCCGGCCACGAGCCGACGTTCGATTTGTTCCGCTGCCTGCTCTGGCGTCAAGCCGGATACATTCACCTTCCCCAGAAAACTGAAGGGAATATTTCCGGCATCAGTTACCCGCGCGCGCTGTTCCATCTCAGGCGTGTCGTATACCTGCAGGTGCAGCAGATCGCCCGGTCCGATCAGCAGGCTTTCATTCTGTGCCAGCGAACTGGCGGTAATGGTGAAGAGAACGAGCAGCAACTTGCGGAGATTTTTCATCAGGCTTCGGCAACCTCTCGTTGGCGATGTAGGGTAAGAGATAGATTGTTCTTTCACGCCGTTGACCACGATATTGATCTTGCGGCCAGTGGCGTCGAATGCACTTCCTCCAGCATCCGGTAGCTCTTCTCGAGGGCCGGCAACGGAGTCTTCTGGTGCCACGCCATCAACAAAACCGAGTTGACTATGGAGCTCAGAATGACCGGGTCAGTCACCTGCAGAACGGGCGGAGCGTCGAGGATCACGAGATCATATTGCGATTCCCAGAGCTTCACTAAATCAGCCATGCGATGCGAGGCCAGCAGCTCCGCGGGGTAGGGCGGCAATGGTCCGGCGGGGATGAGAAACAGCCCGGGTACCTCATGCACCGGGAATACCACGGATACGCCGTGATCGGGCAGGCCGGCAAGCAGGGTACTCAACCCAACCGCTCGGGTTGATCTCCAGATTGCGATGCAGCCATGGATGGCGAAGGTTAGCGTCGCACAGCAGGACGCGCTTGCCTTGCTGGGCAAAGAGAATAGAAAGATTCCAGCTGAGAAAACTCTTTCCCTCTCCCTCCAGTGGGCTGGTCACCAGCACCGAACGTGGAGGGCGCTCCGCTGCGCGACAGCAGACAGAGAAGTTCGCAGCGAGCGAAGCGACTCGACAAGCAGGGAGTGTGGGCGCTCAAGCGCAGGCAATGCCGATTTTGCGCGCCAGGTCGTCGCGAGGGGCGGCGAAGCCCGCTGCTTTTGATAGGGCAGCACACACATCGGAAGCGGACCCAGCTCGCGTGATAACGTCCCGCAAATCCTGGATTCTTGTATCCGTCACGTCACGAAGCAATGCGGCAACCACACCGAAGACCAGTCCCACCGCTATCGATCCCAGCAGGTAGAGCAGGGCTACGGGTTTAGCAGGCTTGTCGCTGGGTTTCGCTAGGTCGACGATCGAGATGTTGGTCGAGTGCAGGCCGGCCAACAGTCCGGACTCCTTTAGATGACGCAACATGTCGTCGTAGAGCGATCGGGTCTGGTCGGCTTCCTGCCGCACCATCTGGTACTCGATGGTCTTGTTGTTGAGCGCCTCCGCCTCGCGTTTGTCATCCTCGAAGTCCTTGCGCGTTTTTTCCTCTGTCTGTTGGGCAATCAGGAAGTCATTGCGGGCTCGCCGCCCGACCCGGCTTACCTCCTCCCGGATCGCGGCTTGCACTGCGTCCAGGTTTCCCTGCATCTCCGCGAGCTTGGGATACACCGGCCCGAACTTCGCGGACAGCTGCTGCAGCTGTGCCTGCTCGCTCGCCTCCTGCAGACGAAGATTCTGAATCAAACTGAGCGAACTCCCCACAGCGGAAGAAGAACCGCCCCCAACTACCGTGTTTCCACCCAGGCCCGAGATAAGTTCCGCGTTGCCGCTCTTGACTACATCGTTGATAGTGCCCTTCAGGATGCGGTTCGACTGCGCTTGCGCTTCTGCCTGGGTCGCCATTTGCAGCTTTTCGAGTGTTGGGTTATAGACCTGATCTCTTCCTTCGCGGTCTACTTCGCCCACGGCAAAGACACCCGATTCCTGCTGCAGCTTCACTACTTTCGCTTGTAACTCCTGCGTCGTGGCGCGCAGATCTCCAAGCTGAGCGCTCAACCAGGACGACGCCTGCATAGTGGAGTCGTAGCGTGCCTGAAAGCCCTTCTCGACCAAGCCTTGCAGCAGGTGGTTGACTACCGCCGCCGCCAGTTGCGGATCGGGGCTTAGATATTCCACGTCGATCAGCCGCGTTCCTGCGACCGGTTTGACTGTCAGCTTGCGATGAAAGATCTTCAAAACCCGCATCCGCCGATGGGGTGAGTTTTCGAGCGACGCGCCCTGGGGATCGGCCGTGCCTTTCGGCTGAAAATACCCGAGAACCCAATCGAGCGGGCTCCACTTTTGCCGGTAGTCCGCCGTTTGCTCGAGATGGAGATCTTCGATCACGCGCAGGGCAAGAGAATCCGATTGCAGGATTTTCGCCTGAGTTTGGATAATCATATTTACTTCGAGCGCATCGGAGGGAGTGTCCGCGCTGTCTGTCTGGATGCCCAAGGAGCTGGTGGAGTCTTTCTGCAATTCGATCTCGCCAACGGATAGATAGCGGCGGGTCGAAAATATGAGAGCAAGTATGCCGAGAAGAAAAAACACCAACACCGTGACGTAAATGATTCCGCGGCGCCTCGAGAGCATCATACCCACCTCACGTAGCGTGAGTTCAGGCGCGGATGAGCCTGCTGTAACAACCATATGCGAGGGTTGGTAAGTTATCTGATCCAGGATCGGCCCCCTCCCGTCACTCCCATCAGACGGGCCTGCTAAGGACAGTGGCGAAACGGTCCTTCATCCGCAGGAAGGGCGACTCGATCCAGCGATACGACGCGAAGGCAAGAATTACCGTCATGACAAACCCGAGCGCCTTGGTCGCGAGCAGCTGCCATCCCCAGGCCAGGTGAAACAGGCTCTGTACGATGAGCAGCCCGATAAGATGCAGCAGGTAGAGTCCATAGCTCACTTTTCCCAGGCTTACAATCAAGCTGCCTCGCAAAAGCTTGCTGCTGCTGTCCAGGCAGCCGTAGAAAATCGCACCCGAAGCAAGCGAAACGATCAGCCGTCCCAGCGCCATGCTTATACTCACGGGCCCGGGCTGATCGACCAGCCACGCCGACGAGATGACCCAGCCAATCAGTCCACCGCTCACCAGCAGCCAGCGTATGCGATTGGCAAGCGCCGGCAGACGATTCGCGAACAGCGCCAGCAGGACGCCCAGGGCGAGGGAATCGCAGCGTGACGCGCTGCCGTAATAGATGTAGCCTCCGCTCAAGCCGGCGAGCGCGATGGCAGCTTGGCTCGCGGTGGCCAGCAGGAAGGTGGCGAAGCCCGCGATGATCATCCCGCGGCGCTCCAGCATCATCATGAGCGCCGGCCAAATCAGGTAGAACTGCTCCTCAATGGAGACCGTCCACAGAGGAGAGCAAATCGACTGCGGATGTCCAAAGACAGCGTGCACCCAGTTACCGGCGAAGAGCACATAGCCGGCAACGTAGTACCAGGGAAGACTCTGGCTTGCGATGGTGTGGGCGAACACAATGCCCAGGCTAACCACAACAAAGTAGAGTGGCCAAATGCGCAAGATACGCCGGATGTAAAACCACTGAAGCGAGATTCGACCGGTCAGCCGTCGTTCCCGCAACAACAGGGAGGTGATGAGAAAAGCGCTGAGAACGAAAAACAAATCGACTCCCGCACCACCCGATCTGGCCACCGCCCCCCACAGCCAGGGCAGCGGAAGATGCAAACCACGATAGAATGCCGCCTGGCCGGGCAAGGTGTGAAAAATAAATACCCCCAGAAAGGCGTAGAACCGCAATCCGTCCAACTCTGGCTGATAGAAACGGTGCGGCGCATCCGCCGCTGCCATCGGAGCCTCGACCAGCACCTGAGCCGATTGCGGCATCTCAGCCGCCCGCCAGCAATTGCTCGAAAACGTTTTCGAGATGCTCGGTTTGCCGGACCAGATTGAAGTGCTCAACCACGCGCTTTCTGCCGGCTACGCTGAAGCGCTGCCATAGTTCATTGCTTTCGATCAGCGCAAGAATAGCCTCGGCCAGAGCGCGAGGATCTCGCTCATTTACCAGCAGTCCGGTTTGCCGATGCTTCACCGCCTCTGGGATCCCTCCACTGCGTGTGCTGACCACGGGAAGGCCCATTGCCTGGGCCTCGATAAACACCATACCGAAGCCTTCGGCGTCGCCGGAGGCGGCTATCACGCTGGGCACGCAAAACACTGCCGCCCGCGCCATCCAATCCTGTACGACACTGGGGGGCTGGGTCCCCAGGAAACGACAGCGTATGCGCCCCGCGGCAGCGCGCGCCTCGTAATCGGCGCGCAGTCGTCCATCGCCGATCACCACCAACTCGGCAGCTGGGCAGCGTCGCTGCACCTCGCCCATAGCTTCGATCAGGCTGGCGCAACCTTTCTTTTCCACCAGACGCCCGACAAACAACACAATCTTTTCTCGCTGGCCGCACACAGGTGGTCTAAACTGCTCCACGTCCACTCCAATGCGATGCACGATCGTGCGTTCCGCCGGATAGCCCATCTCGAGGCCCCGACTGCGCACATACGTTGAGCAGGATAAGAACAGCGCGCCCTTCTTCTGCAATCGCGGACGCCCTCGCAGATATTCGCGCCCCAGCCGGGTTTGTCCGATCGCCCGGTCGCTCATCGTCACGTCATATCCGTGCAGCGCGGTCACAAGTGGCACACCCAGTCTCTCTGCAAGCTGCAAGGCCGCGTGGCCGTCGGGCGCGAAGTGCGCATAGACAAGACGCGGTGCGCGAGCGCGCAGCCGCCTGAGCTGTTCGGCTGTGGGACCCAAGTAGCGGAAACGAAGCTCCCGTAGTTTTCCCCGCAAGCCGCCGTCATCGATCGTCCAGCTCTCGTCCCGGGGTACGTCGATACCAGCCATCCTGCGCCAACCCACGAAGAACGGCGAAAAGCGTCGCATGGCGGCAGCTTGCGCCACGATGAACGTCTCCGAAGGCGGCAATAGCTGAATGCGAAAAACCACGATCGCTCCCTGTCTCATGGCAGCATGGACCTTACCCCGGAGCCCAGGACTTCGCGATAGAGCTGCTCGTATCGGGGCGCGATCTGGCGCCATGAAAAGCGCCGCGTCGCCGCCCGCGCCGCCTCGCCTATGTTCTCCAGCGTGTCTTCGGGCATGGATAGAACGCGCTCCATCTGGGCCGCGAGTCCAGTTGCGTCCTGGTCCATCAACAGGCCGCTGACCCCGTCTTCGACCACGTCGGGATGCGCTCCCACCGCGGTGACCAACACTACGGTTGCGGCGCTCATGGCCTCGATCGTCGACAGCCCAAAGCCCTCGTAGCTTGCTGCCGAAACGAACAAGTGCGCCCGCTGCATTAATCGGTAGAGCTCTTCGCGGCTGGTAGCGCCGTGGAAGCGCACCCGGCCGCCCAGGCCAAGCTCGATCACACGGCGTTCGAGCGTCGCGCGCAGGCCGCTGAAGTCTGCGCCCGCCCACTCCAGCCGCATGTGCGGATATCGATGTCGCAGCAAAGCCATCGCCTCCAGCACCTTGTGCACGCGTTTGTTCTCGGCCAGCCGGGAGATGCCGAGCACCAGGCCAGGCTGTATGCTTTTCTTCAGGTCCCAAAAACGGTCGAGATCAGCTCCGTTCTCAATCACTCGGATGCGCTGCGGCGGCACAATCTTCGCGAACATTTCGCGATCGTGCTGGCTCACGCAAACCACGGCGCCCACGCCACCCAGCGACTTGCGGGTTACGGTCTTGAAGTACATCTGCTTCAAGCCGGCAGCCCACTGGGTATGGAAAAAGCCTCCATGCGTGCTGACCACCAGGGGAATGCGATGCAGCAAGCGCAGCAAGCTTAGATAATCGACGAAAAAATCGATGGCATGAATGTGCACCAAATCGTAGCCCCGGATCGCGCCGAAAGCTGTTAACGCAACCGGGTAGCGGCGAGGACCCCAGTGCCGCATACGTCGGACGGCGAGCCCGGCCTCGACCGATTTTGCCGGCGCCATGGAACCGGTCGAAAAAACCAGGCGAAGGGTCGCGACCTGGACCGTATGTCCCCTTTCTTGCAGGGCAACGCTCAGCCCTTCGACCACGCTCTCCATCCCGCCCTGGGCAGGCAGAAATTGCCGGGTGAGCTGAAGAATCCTCATAGCGAATAGACCAGCGAGCGAAGCGCCGGACGGCGTGCCATCCAGTCGCGCAATCTACGGCGGCGGCGGCGGGGCAACAGCCACATGGCGAAAAAGATGGCATAATCACGCGGCGAGCTCTTGCCGTGGCGCAGGGTTTCCAGCAGCAGCAGATAGAATGCCCGCCATTCTCCCTGGTCCGACGCCTCAGAAGCGATCTGGTGTAAAACAAAGCCGGATAATGCGCGGGGAGTGAACAGGTGACGATCGCGCTGCACCCAGTCGAGCGAATACCGCCAGTTAGGCTGGCTGCTCACGGTGGCGCGATCCTCTTCGATGTTATGAATGGCCAACGCATCTTCGACGAACACTACAAGGGCGCCGGGCAGGCGGCCCAACCGCAGCACCCACTCGGTATCCTGGTGCTTCAATTGGCCGCTCTTGAAGGGGTGCGCCTGCATCAGCGCCCGGCGTACAAACAAGGTCGATGTCTGGATGTATCCCTCGCCGCGGGTCAAGGTGCGGCGCGCCAGCAGATACTCGCCGATCTGTTCATTGTCGGCCGGCATGCGCCGTGGCCATATATAGTCTTGTCCGGGAGTACGCGCGATCAGTTTGCAGGTGCCGATCACAGCCGCGGCCATCTGTCCTTTCACCGCTTCGAGTTGGGTCACTGCTTCGAGCTGGGCCTGGAGCTTACCCTGAAGCCATTCGTCATCGTCATCCAGAAACGCGATCCATTCACCCTCCGCCTCGTCCACCCCCCGGTTTCGCGCGTCGGACCCACCTACTCTAGACGAAAGTGTGATCCCCCGCACACGGGGGTCCTGCAGGGCTAACTCTTCTATGAGGAGGTGGGTGGCAGGATCTGCCCCATCGACCACCACGACCACCTCGATTTCTCGCAGAGTTTGAGCCAGAACGCTGCGCACCGCGCGCCGCAACAGCTCAGCTCGTCCACGAGTGGGGATTACGACAGAGACAATCACCATAGCTCAACTCCCTTAAAGCGAAAGGTTCTGCACCCAATTTGCGGGCGGTTCCTACCCTGCCGAATCGCGACGCGGCGCTGACCGCAGCATTTCCTCAATCACGTAATACGCCGCTTTCGGCTGACAGTCTGTGTCAAAGGGCAGGGGCCGTACCGGTAGACCATCCTTGCGCGGGCGATATCCCGCGATCCAGGTGAAGGAATCCCCAAGCCCCCAGGTAACAATCCCTTTCACTGCCGGTTGTCGCAGGGTCGGGATAAGAAATCTACGATAGATATCGGCCACTGCCTGGTCGCGCGCCAAGATATCCGCAGGCAAGCTCTCATCTTGCACATCCAACTCGGTGATAAAGATCTTCAATCCGCGCCGTGCTAACTCGCTCAAAAAAGATTCGTAACTCGTGTCTCCCAACAGGCTCGCTTGTTCATTCCGTAGATGTGATTCGAGCCCGACGCCATGGATAGGAACGCCGCGCGCCAGCATGCCATCAAGCAGGGTCAGCATTGCTTTGCGTTTCGCCCGGCCGTAGTCATCCGACAGCTCGAGATAGTTCTCGTTCCACACCAGCAGAGCATGGGGATCTGCCGCAGCGGCCATCCGGAAAGCCAGCTCGATGTAACCTGCGCCGGCATTCCTCAGCCAGGGGCTATTGCGCAGGCCATCCGGCCGATGGCTGGCGGGGTCCAGCGTTTCGTTCACCACGTCCCAGGAGTACACTTTGCCCGCAAAGTGCCCGGCTACCTTGGCAATGTGGTTAGCCATCATGGCTTGCCCGTTCGCCGGTGTGAGCTGTGAGGTCACCCAGGCAGGGAGAGCGTCATGCCACACCAGAGTATGTGCTCGCACCCGAATGTGATTTGTCGCACAAAAGGCGACAAATTTGTCAGCAGTGTAAAAGTTGTAACTCCCGGGTTGGTTGCTCAGAGAGTTCCACTTCATATGCACTTCCGGGGTTGCTATGTCGCATTGCGATAGGAATAGCTGCTGATAGGCTGCCGATTGAACGAAGTACTTCAATGCCAGGCAGGAGCCGAAGAGCAGCCCTTTTTCCGCGGCCAGTCGCTGCAGCGGAACATCCGCAGTGTGTACCGCGAGCTTGCTCGGGGTCCACCGGGCCAACCCCAGCGCCCCCATCTCTTTTATGAACTTCCTACGGTTGGTATTCATGACATCCTACAAAGCATCGAGCGCCGCCGGGCACGCTTCCCGTTGTTAACTCTTGACCACCGGCTCTAAGTTGGCGGTGCCGCGCCGGCGTGGATAATCCAGCAGCAGCAGCAGCAGAACGTACCAAGGTTCGACGACGTATCGGGTGAAGAGCCGGTTGGGATCGTGCGCCAAACGAAAAAGCCACTCCAGTCCGAGTTGGCCCGCCCAGCGGGGCGGCGTCGGCACCGCGCCCGCTATGTAGTCGAAGGCTGCGCCTACCGAAGAGAGGATGACAGGGGCGTTCAGCCGCGCGGAATTTTCCTGAGTCCAAAACTCCTGCCGCGGCATGCCCATCCCCACCATCAACAGATCGGGCGCGTATGCATTGATACGCTCGATCAGCGCCGCATTTTCTGAGCTGCCATAATCCGCGTCAAAATATCCCCCGCTCACTTCTATCTGGAGTGCCGGATAAAGTTTCCGTAACTTCGCCGCGCCGCTTTCCGCCGCGGCCTTTGACGATCCAAGATAGAAAACACGCCAACCGCTGCTCGCGGCCAGTTCCATCAGCGGATAGGTCCAATCCACCAACGTGACACGATGCTCTCGCTGCAGGGGATAGCCGTAAAGCCGGCCTAGAGCAACCAGGGACATGCCATCGATGTGGGTCCAGCGTACCTGGGAATAAAAATTGCGCAGTCTCGGATATCGATGACAAAGATACACGCTATGCAGGTTGTGGTTCGCGATTATCCAGTTACGGCGCTCGCGTATCCCCTCTTCCACCAGCATAGTCATTTGCTGCAATGACCTTGGTTGCAGCGTCAACCCGAGAAATCTGATCGTTTCGGTGCTAATGCCAGAGACTGAACTTAGCGGTTTCATGCACATCTCCTGGTAAGGTTCCAGAGCCGGCGAGCTGCCTGCCACGCCAAAGATTATTGGAGAACCACTGCAGTGAATATTTCAGACAGCTAAAGCTGGCGAGTTATTCCATCCGTATCGATCTAGGCAAAAGGTGACAGAACCCGGCGGCGAAATCAACTTGGTTTTGAGCAATCAATTGACTCGGAAAGAACACAGGACTAATTCGGAACAAAGGTGTCCCACTTTGAGGCATCTACATGACGCATGGTTCTACCGTTGGAAAGTACTCTGTATCTCACGTGCTATACCAGAAGTCAGAAACCACGAAACTGTGCGTAATCAAGGAATGTACTGCAGCCCCGCCCGATACATTGTGTTGCTTGGTGCAGGCGCAGACAGCTTAAGGTGTCCAGCACTTATGGAGTTCCGATGCACAGCACCACATTTCACGTTCTTACGGAAGCGGAGCCATTTTCTGAATTCAACGGGGGTGCAATCTCACGCTGGGTCGCCAACGTGCTCCGGGATATAACGAATTCTGTGGTTGTATGCCCGTTTGCAGACGATAGTTGGAAATTTGCCCCGGAATCCATCTGCTTGCTGCACCGCCTGTGGTTCTATAGGCGTTTTCGGAGATACGTTGCGCACTTGCCGTGGTTTGTTCATCGCCGGGTTATACGAGAGATATTCCGGCCAATGCTCGCGCGCGTTGGACCGGGTGACATCGTGTGGATCCACAATCGACCTGAGTTTGCCATCGCGCTCGCCACGCATATTCACGACGCAGGCGCGCGCATCGCTCTTCAGTTGCACAATTCCCATCTTGTCGACGGCCCCGCCTGGCTGATGCGGCAGGTTCGGGTGGATAGACTGATCTTCTCCAGCGAGTTTCTCTTGGACCAGGCGCGGAGGAAGTTTCCCTCGCTCGGCGCTTCGTCCGTCCTATACGGCGGCGCCGATGAAACGATCTTCTATCCGCCGCTGCGCGAGCGGCAGAATACCGAAAGAGTCACCGTGCTTTTTGCCGGCCGGCTGGTTGAAGAAAAAGGTGTTCACATCTTGCTGGATGCGATGACACTCCTGGGAAAACAGTCCGTGCGTCTGCGGGCACAAATCGTGGGCTCCTCAAGCTTCGGCGAGGGCGAAGAGACCGAGTACATCAAGGCTCTCAAAGCGGCCTCGCCGGCGACCGTTCAGTTTCTCCCGTATCGCAGCGGCGCGGCGCTGGGCGACCTGTTCCGGGAAGCGGATATGTTTTGCTCGCCGTCTGTCTGGGAAGAACCCTTCGGGCTGGTCAACGTCGAGGCGCTGGCCTCAGCTCTGCCGATCGTCAGCACCCGTAGCGGTGGTGCAACTGAAGTACTTGCCCATGGAGGGGGCATCATGGTGGAGCGCGGATCTGCCGTCCAACTTGCCTCGGCACTGCGGCGGCTCGCCGAGGATCCGGAGCTGCGGGGTCGGCTTGGCCGGCAAGGCTACGCCGCATTTCGTGAGCGCTTTACCTGGTCCAACACGCGCACCCGGGTGCAGGAGATTCAGAGAATGCTCCTGGCCTAACACCGTGCGGGCGAGTTTCCAATAAAGATACAATCAAGCACGATGACACTTGAGTTGCAGCACACAATATCGTCTCTCGCTCGTACCCCCGGTGTTCTTAATGCGCTATTGCGTGACCTGCCGGAACCGTGGCGGAATGAAGGTGCACAGACCTGGAGCGCGTTCGACGTAGTCGGCCATCTGGTCCACGGCGAACGTACCGACTGGATGCAGCGAACGAGAATAGTGCTGCAATTTGGCGAGACACGGCCGTTCGAAGCCTTTGATCGCACGGGTTTTGTACGCGCCAGCCAAGGGAAGTCGCTAGCCCAGCTACTAGACGAATTCGCTCGCTTGCGGTCAGAAAACCTGGACGACCTGCGTGCCTTGAATCTGCAGCCTGAGGACCTCAACCGGCGTGGACGACATCCTGCCCTGGGCGACGTTACATTGTCACAGCTGCTGGCGACATGGGCAGCGCATGACCTGACTCATTTACATCAGATCGCAAGGATTTTAGCTCACCAATACCGGGATGCCGTCGGTCCGTGGAGCCAGTATCTCGGGGTCCTGCATTGCGGCGGCCACAGCTCCCCCTGAGGCACCTCTGCGAGGATCGCTGCGGATTTCTATCCGGATCGGAATGAGAGTTCCAACCGTTCAACGTCCAAAGCGCTTAACCTTCTTGGCAGGCATTCCATCTGTTCCACGGCTATAGATTGCGTCCAGTGCCCGCGCAAGAGTGACCTGATTGTGCCGCCGCTCAATGCTGGCGATGGCGCCATGGCTGAGCACCTCAAGCCCGCCCGGGACCGCGGCAATGGTACGCAGATGGGCCATTGCCTGATCGGCCATCGACTCAAACGCTTGGTCGAGCATCTCCCAGTAATCGGGTGAGGACGATTCTTCAACGTGACGCCAGCAGTTACGCTCGTCTTTGGGCAGGCGGAGGAGGAAGCCATTGGCATTTGCCGCAGGCGCAGGGAAGACGAACTCCGGCAACGCACAGACGTCGGTGGTGATGGCCGGAAGGCCCTGGGCAAACCCTTCAAGAACAGAAAAACCGTACGTGTCATGGAGCGTGGCGTAGCAGACTGAGGTGGCATCTGCCCATCAACTTAAGGACCTGCTGGTTGTTCCTGGGGCCGTGGAAGCTAACGTTGGGCAAAGCCAGGCTCTGAAGATCCTTCTGGTATCGCGCCGGGTCTGGATGATCGGTATGCGATCCAGAGTAGATCATCTTGGAAGAGACAATGTGAATCTGCAAACGAAGTCCTTCGGCAAGGGCCTTCCGGGCCAATCTCAAGGCGACGATCCCACCCTTCCGGGCAAAGTTGTTCCCGACGAAGACGAGATGGATCGTCTCCCCGCCCACGAGCGGCGTGGAGTTGGCGCCCTGAGTTGGGTGGCCGGCTGCAACACGTGAGCTTTGGCGAGTATTTTGTCCAGGCCGGCCCGCCCGGCATTGACGCGTTTGAAGGTGGCCAGGGCCCAAGCTGACATAGCGACGATCGCCAGGCAACCGGGCGAGCAGAGCTGGCTATGTAAATGGCGCCTGAGCCGCTCACTCGGGGGAAACATGCGCGGCAGAGCGGATTCGAAGGTTACCAGCCAGGGTTGACGCAGGGTAACCGGTATCTTGTTGACGAAATGGGCGAGATCAAAAGATTGTAGTGGGGGATAGGCTGCGATTGCGAGTGCAGGACTCCACAAACGGCCGAGGTTAACGAAGCGGGCGCGCGCGATTGAGTGGTTAGCCTGCGGGGGAACAGTAAAGTCAGCGATGTAATGATTCGAAGTTAGAATCTGCATTGGCTTATCTTGGCTGATATTAGTCCGACCCTAAACCGACTAATTAGCGTCTAGCCTCGGTTCCTTGCTCGCTGTGCCAATTCGATCCATCAACTGTACGAAGTTTCCCAGCTTAGAAATACATGCTTGGCAAAGCGCTTCATGAAGGCCGGTGCTAGATTATTCTTGCCCCATGTACCAAACGAAGGGTTTGCTAAGTCGTCGCCGCCTCGTTCATGGGGCCGCGTCCTTCGCCGCAATGTCTTTACTCCAGGGTTGCGGCTACTCAGCGAACTCCAATTACCACCTGCCTCCCGGCAATCTTCTCCCGTCACCCACCGGCCCCGTCGTCCAGGGAACACTCGCCGTGACGACAAACATTGCCGGTGTCGTTCCGCCGCACTTCATGGGGTTGAGTTATGAAAAGTTCGCCATGAGCTATTCATACTTCCACCCTTCCAACCGCAATCTAATCGCGCTATTTCGGCGGCTTGGCAGTGGAGTTCTCCGTATCGGTGGAGGCTCTGTCGACCAAATCTTATGGACATCGAGCAGCAAGGGCGCCACGCACGCACAAGTGACGCCTGCCAACATCAAGGCGCTCGCCGGTTTTCTGCAGGCCGCCGGTTGGCGGTGCCTTTACGGCGTCAATCTCGCTACTTCAACACCCGCTCTGGCCGCCGAAGAAGTGGCGTACGCAACCCGGACCCTCGGGTCAAATCTTCTTGGTATCGAGATCGGAAACGAATGTGACGAATACGGAGTTGCGGGAAATTTCTTCGCTGGAAACTGGTCGTTTGCCGACTTCCTCACCCGCTGGAATTCCTTTCATGCGGCAATTCTTCAGGTCGTGCCCGATGTCAACTTCACGGGTCCGGCGACGGGTGGCGGTAACCACATCTCCAATTGGACATTACCCTTCGGGCAGGCTGTTACCGCAAGTGAGATCACGCTCCTGACCCAACACTACTACCGCGCCAGCGGAGCGAGCACCCTCTCCACCGCATCTTTCCTGATCAGTCCCGACCCAAAGCTTTCCGCGGAGCTGACAATCTTGAACGCAGGATCGCAACAGCTTGGGATTCCATATCGCATTAGCGAATGCAACTCCTTCTCCAACGGCGGGGCTGCCGGCGTCAGCAACAGTTATGCCTCCTCGTTGTGGGCCATTGACTTTCTCTTTTGCGCAGCGCTGGGCGGCGCCACCGGAATAAACATGCATGGCGGCGGGAATGCGGCTGGCTATACCGTCATCGCGGACGACTCAGGAGCCGTCATCGAAGCGCGCCCCGAGTACTACGGGCTGCTCTTGTTCGCGCTGGCCGGGGAAGGCTCTTTGCTGGAAACACAGTTGTCGATCGGCACTGTCGATGCCAGCGCCTATGCAGTGAGGAAAGCGAGTGGTGGAGTGAATCTGATGGTGGTTAATAAAGACACACTACAGAACCTCACGCTCACGATCGAAACCAACCAGAGCATTCAGGCAGCGAATCAGCAGACGATGACGGGACCCAACCTGGCTGCCACCTCCGGTGTCACCATTCAGGGCGCTACGGTGAATAGAGACGGGAGCTTTAGCCCAGTCAACCCGGACACATTGACTCCCGCCGGCAACCGGACAACCTGCTATATCCCGGCACTTAGCGCCGCGATCATTAGCATTACCTGACGGTTAAATTAGAGTCCCTTCATCGCAAAAAACAAGGTGTGAAAAAGAACCGCGAGATCGAGAAAGATCCCGCGGTTCTCGATATAGTACAGGTCATACTCAATGGCTTCGTGGATAGTGAACCTGCGGTCGCCGCTCAGCTGCCATAAACCAGTCAACCCCTGGGGAACGGATAGCCTGCGGCGTTCCAGCTGCGTATAGGTGTGCGTTATGTAGGGCATCTCCGGGCGAGGCCCGACTAAGGACATATCGCCTCGTAGAACGTTAAGCAGCTGCGGAAGCTCATCCAGGCTGGTCTTTCTCAGGAACCTCCCGGCCGCGGTGATGCGCTTGTCGGTCGGGCTTTCAGGAGAGCGCCCATACATGGGGGCGTCTATATACATACTGCGAAACTTGAGCATCACAAAGGGTCTTCCGGATTGGCCGGTCCGTTCTTGGCGAAAAAGGATCGGACCCTTGGAAGTCAGTTTGACCATGACCGCGGCGAACAGCCATAGGGGTGTCGTCAGCACGATGAGGAGACAGGATAAGAACACGTCAGTAAATCGCTTGCATGCGACATAAGCGAGTGGTCGGTCGCCATCCCCATCGAGGGTAGTTACGATCAACCCGTCGATCATATGCACCGATGTGGAGTGCTCCGCCAGGTAAGGATGGCCAGTACCCACCAGAGACACTTTGACACCGGATGAGGCGGCTAAAGCTACGAGCTCATTCATGCGCGTCTGTGACACCGTGGGAGTTACGAAAATTTCCTGTACGTCAAGAGAGCGCAGAAGAAAGTGGGAGAGGGGAGCCGAAATGACCGGCGCATGGTGCTTCAGAGTGTAATCGTGACTGTAGATCACACGGCGATTGTCGAATCCGCTTTCATCCAGGAATCCAACTGGAATCTGGCCAAGGTGGGGGGAGTGCACCAGGTAAGAGAAGAGACGGCGGGTTTCGCGATTTGTGCCGCAGATGAGCACTCTGCGCCTTTTGGCGGCAGACGACCACCAGTCGCGAATAAGCGGGCTTGTTATGTGCTTCTGCATGACCAGCAGCAGAGTTGCAAACACCCAGAAATAGGTGAGCAGCAAATGCGGCATGTCTGCCCTGGTGAAGTAGGTGCCGCCAACGAGAAAGGCCAGCCCACAAACCGAAACTCTCAGGACGCGAGCTGTATCTGCGACCCGGAGCAGCGTGGCGTGCTGCGTATACAGGTGCTGGGCCTGGGCAAGAAGAACGAACGGCAGTCCATACTTCAGGCAGAGCTCCGCCCAGAGCATTAGCACTCCGCGATCGCCGATCGGTTTGTGCTGCGCATAGACCAGGATGCCGGTGATGCACGCAACGGCAATGCAACAGAAGTCGAGCAACGCGGGCATCGTCACCCCCACAGCACCGAGTAGAATCCTCGCGGGCTGCGTTCGGGCCGGGGGGGTACGGAACTCCCCGATCTGCTCTGAAACCGGTAACGGAAAGTCTGTCGCCACAAAGGTAACCCCGATAGGACTTGAAAAGTTGATCTGATTGTTGCTTACACGGATAACCATCGAGAGATAGACGTAAGAAAGACCGCCTACTGGCAACCCCGCGCATCCTCGCTTTTGTCGCTAGCCAAGCCAAACGTTGACAGAATGTCCGATGTAATTCAACTCTAGTTTCGGACGAAAGACCTACAAGCTATAGACCTCTGTCCCAATACAAAACATAGCGTCCCGCTTTAGAAACTTATGCGGAAAAGCGAGTAAGAATTATCGTCAGCTGCCACGCCTGGCATTAACGTAAAATCGCGAGATAAGCGTAATAACTAGTCGTGATCGTGCGTGACTTACTGAAAATGCGCCGAGGTATCTATAGGTGGCTGGGAAAGAACCTGAGTCGGCGGTCTTGGCGAGACGCCCATCTGATTTGATAAACGCTCGATCGGAAATCCGCTCCACCCCGGCAGCTATTGGATGTGGGCGGATGTTTTCCCGGCCCGGCCCCGCTGCCGGGCTTCTTGCCTGCCCGGAGACGCTCCGCCCCGCCGGCCCGGCCAATCTGGTTTGCCGTCTCCGGCGTATGAGAGACTGGTTAGCCGGTGGTCGTTATAATTGATCCCCGTCACTAGAATTTCAATATTGAGGACGGTATCGTGAGCCGATTGATGGGTGTAGTCCTGGCAACAAGTATTGCGCTTGTGGCTCAAGGCCAGAACACTGGATGGCAGCCGGATCTTACTCACCTGCAGCCCTACACTTCGCACCGCGCGTCGAGTTCAGACCCGGCCGGAGGAAATGCCGATGCCCGCCGGGTCGAGCCGGGCGCGACGCTCACCCTGCTGGACACAGATGGGCCGGGTGGCGTCAGCCATCTCTGGTTTACCATCGCCAGCCCCGAGCACTACCATCTGAAACGTATCGTATTGCGGATCTATTGGGACGGCGAGGCCACGCCCAGTGTGGAAGCACCGATCGGTGATTTTTTCGGCTTAGGCCTGGGAGAGTACCACCCCTGGCAATCTGAGTTGTTGTCCGTGGGGAGCGAAAAGAGCCTCAACAGCTTCTTTCCCATGCCCTTTGCTCGGCATGCTCGCATAACGGTGACTAATGAGGGTGAAGAGCCGGTGGGCAGTTTCTATTACAACATCGACTACCATACTGATTCCCAACCTCTGCCCGCTGGCACTCTCTATTTCCATGCGCAGTATCGCCAGGCGCAGCCGAACCACGGATGGACAGCGGACTGGAAATCCAATGGCGATCCTCTGGTGGATCACAAGCCAAACCTGAACGGCCAAGGTAATTATGTGTGGATGGAAGCAAAAGGGAGCGGGCAGTTTGTCGGCGTCGTCATGTCCGTATTGCAAAACCAGAATTTCTGGTGGGGCGAGGGCGATGACATGTTTTTTGTCGATGATGACGCGGTGCCCGCAATTTCCGGGACCGGTTCAGAGGATTATTTCCTCGGGGCATGGGACTTCGGAGGGAAGCCTTTCTCGTATCAGCTCTACGGGGCTCCGGTGGTAGGCACGGAGTTGGCGGGCGGCAGGTCGAGTGTCTACCGATTCCATCTTGACGCTCCTATCACGTTCAGGAAGTCTTTCAAGGCCACGATTGAGCACGGACACGCCAACCACCGTTCAGATAACTACTATTCCGTTGCCTATTGGTATCAAACAGAGCCGCATGCGCCTTTTCCGCCTTTGCCGCCGGTCGAGCAGAGATTACCCGCATTGCAATCCGTAGGGGGGCCGGGAAACGCCAACGCGGCGCCCGCATCCGCGCCGAAGTAGGTCTGCTCGAGTTGCGTTTGCATACGGCCTAAACCCAGCTACCGAAGAACAATTGAGCAAGGGAAGAATAATCTCAAGAGTGCGCAGCGGCTGGATTTTCCCCGCGTTTGCGCGGGCTAGGCCTGACTCCCCTGGGAGAACCGGTGGATTCACGGACGATCAGCTGCGTTGGAATCTTGTAGTAGCGCTGGGGCTCCCCGCCCTCTTCCCGGTGCGCGCTCAGGGCCGTTACCGCCGCTCGTGCCAAATCAAAACACGACATCTGGATCGTTGTGAGCGGCGGAATCGTCGCTTGCGCGATTTGGATGTCGTCGAAGCCAATGACTGAGAAATCATCGGGCGCCTTAAGCCCCGCCCGGTAAAGTTTGTGCAGTACGCCGATGGCCGTTACGTCATTGGAGCACATCACAGCAGTGGGCACATCCTTCAACTTTAGCAACTGCTCCATGGCCACCATCCCTCCCTCCATGGTGTGGTCTCCCTCCACGATCCAAGCCGGATGGGCCCCGATGCCACACTCCTCAATCGATCTGGAAAAGGCAACCAGCCGCGAGTGCGCAGAGTGGAGCCGCCTGGGACCACTGATAAACGCGATGCCCCGATGCCCCAGGCCAGCCAGGTGCTCCACGCCTTGCCGGATACCGTGCCGATAATCTACTCGTAGCAGGCTGATACCCGGCTTCTCCGGGCCGACGTCCACAAAGACCAGCGGCACATTGCGTTCGGCCAACTGCTCCAGTAAAGGCTTTTCAACGCCAAAGGTCATCACCGCCACCCCCTCGGCTCTTCGCTCCAGCATGCGCCGTATACAAAGGGACATGCGTTTGGGATCATAGTTGGTCGAGCCGATAAGAATCTCGTATCCGTATTCCACGGCGATGTCTTCAAACCGCTGAATCAGCTCCGGAAAGAAGGGATTGGTGATCTCCGAGACGATCAATCCTAGTAGCCGGCTGCGTCCCGACACCAGCGCCCGTGCCTGTGTATTGGGAAAGTAATCGAGCTCTTTGATCGCATCCCACACCTGTTTGGCCATGACCGGGTTTACCGTCGAGACACGATTAATGGTCCGCGATACTGTTGCAACGGACACGTTCGCCAACTGGGCAACCGTGCGGATGTCCAGCTTGCTGGCCAATTCTCCCGGAAATCTTCCGCGCTTACCCGCACGCTTCGCCATCGATCACTGCCATTCGAAATACGCCTACAGAATAGCGCAGCACAACCCGAGGCTTGACCTTGGGAAGAGGAAGCAACCGCGGCCGCACATCTTGTCAGATCCGTTGTGAATTCCGCGAGATGTAGTCGTTCAGTGAGGGGTCTGGGCCGATGTAGTGGAATTCCTCAGCGTACTGCAGCCCATACTTGCCGCCGGTTGTGCGATCGCGAGTTACAAACGCAGCCTGAATGAATTCCTTGGTCGCCGCATCAAGATTGCCGCTCAAGCCGGGAACACGCATTCCCCGTTGGGCGAGGCTGTCGTTAAGATCCTTCACCATATGCACGATCATCGTCTCGCAACTCTCAATTGCTGCGATCTTCTGGGGAAGAAAAGACTCGATATCCACCACCCGGTTGACCAGCTGCGGTCCCCGCGCGAAGTAGTACTTTTCCGTGACCGATTGAGGCTTCAAACCTACTTCGTACTGCTCGGGAAAATCCAGCAGCCCGCCGGCCATCCAGCAGGCTGCTTCCACGGCCTGAGCCGTCACATAATGGTCCGGATTTTCTTCGTAATGGCCCCATGGATCGTAGCTGAAAACCGTATCTACTTTGAGCAAGCGGAACAGAAAGATCAGCCGGCCACGAAGCTCTGTTCTCGATACATCGTCGAGACGATGATTGCGATAGCCCAGATCGTAGGATTTCTTGAAACCGATCGTGTTGACGAGTTTTGCAGTATCTCGCTCGTTCGCAAGCACCGTCTCTCCCAGGGATAAATGGTAGGAATCCTTCTCATCGTTGCTGGTTCGAATAAAGTAACCGGTGTAACCCTCGCTCAGGAGTTTCGCCACCGTGCCGCCCGCAAAAATGGGCCCATCATCCAGATGAGGCGTGATCAGCGCCAGCACCTTCCCGCGATGGGGTTGATTGGCGTTGGGCCGCTCAATCACCACCTGCTCCGCCGACCCGCTGAGAGCCTGGCCTCGGCCACCACCCGCCAATCCTGCTGCCGCAATCTCCAGAAATTGCCGACGCTGCACAAAACCCTCCTTGACCCCGAATCGTTTCAAACAATGGACATTGTTTCAGGATACGGACATCGCTGCCAGGCGAGAACAATTGACAGGTGTAGTATCTACATCGACATGCCGATTCAGGACAGGATTTTTGGCAAACCGCTGGCGACGAGCGAAGAACGGGCCGAACAGATTGGAGTAGGCGGGGGCATTCCCATCTTCGGGCTCGATGCTCTGACCAGTGCGGCGTATGGCCCCGAGGCTGCGCTCGCGCTGCTGATCCCTTTGGGAATGCTCGGGACGCAGTACCTTCTGCCGATTGTTACCTCCATTCTGATCCTCCTGGTGATCGTCTATTTCAGCTATCGGCAGACCATCGCTGCGTACCCCAGCGGAGGTGGCAGCTACACCGTAGCGAGTGAGAATTTGGGCGAGCGAGCCGGCCTGCTTGCCGCGGCCGCGCTCATGATCGATTACATCTTGACCGCGGCCGTAGGGATCTCGGCGGGCGTGACCGCCTTGACCTCTGCGCTGCCAAGGTTTCAGCCGCACACCCTGGCACTGTGTCTGCTGATCCTGACCATCCTGGCGGTCGTGAACCTGCGCGGGGTAAAAGACACCGGTACCGCGTTCATTGTGCCGACATTTCTGTTCATCGGTACGCTGATGACGCTGATCGCCGTAGGAGTCTACAAGACCTTTGCCGCCGGCGGGCATCCGCTTCCCGTGACCGTACTGCCACCACCGCTGCCCCAGACGGTGCAGTATCTGGGCCTCTGGATGCTGCTGAAGGCGTTCTCCAGCGGCTGTGCCGCCATGACCGGGGTCGAGGCGGTGTCCAACGGGGTGATGGCCTTCCGGGAGCCGCGCTCAAAGAACGCACAGTATGCGCTTACGGTGATTATTGGCATCCTCATCGTCCTGCTGTACGGCACGGCATGGCTAACCAAGCACTATCAAATCATGGCCATGGATCCAGATGGTGCGGGGTATCAGAGCCTTCTGAGTCTCCTGGTGACTGCTGTCTTCGGCCGGGGATGGTTCTATTTCCTGACCATGGGGAGCGTGCTGTTGGCTCTGGCTCTGAGCGCGAACACTGCCTTTGCGGATTTCCCCCGCCTGACCCGGGCCATCGCCTTGCACGACTACCTGCCGCACGTCTTCGTTTTGCGGGGGCGGCGTCTGCTCTTCTCGCATGGCATCTACGCGCTCACCGGTCTCACTGCAGTGATCCTGATCCTGTTCAAGGGAGTGACCGACAGGCTTATCCCGCTCTATGCGATTGGAGCGTTTTTAGCATTCACGCTCTCGCAGGCGGGCATGGTCGTTCACTGGAAGAATCAGTCAGGCGAGCACAAAGGCAGGGTATGGCACATGCTGGTGAATGGCACCGGCGCGGTCGCGACCGGGCTCACCACGATAGTGGTATTAGCCTCGAAGTTCATGTCGGGAGCATGGGTGACGGCGTTGCTGGTTCCGACGCTGATTCTGTTGATGTATTCGGTGAAGAAGCACTACACGCGCGTTCAAGGCGAAGTCCGGGACACGAACCGGCTCAACCTGGCAAATCTTGAGTCGCCCGTGGTGGTCATCCCCATGGCAGGATGGAATCGAATATCAGAGAAAGCCTTAAGGTTCGGTCTACTGCTTTCCAAGGATATTAAGGTCGTTCATGTTCACTCCGCAGATGAACCCCACGGGATCGACCAGGATTGGGATCAAAAAATACTGGCTCCCATCCGCGAGAACGGCTTTACCGATCCCGAGCTGGTAACCATCCCTTCAACCTTTCGCTTTGTGATCGCGCCGCTGATGGACTACATCCTGCGCCTCGAGTCGGAGAACCCGGGGAGGAAGGTTGCGGTGCTGCTGCCTGAACTGGTGGTGCGGCACTGGTGGGAGAACCTGCTGCACAATCAGCGGGTGCAGCTGTTGAAAATATTGCTGCTGGTACGGGGTAATCAACGCATCGTCGTCGTGAATATCCCTTGGTACTTGTAGCGGAATCTCCCCGGCTCATATCCAACACGATTGCGGCCAACTCGCTGGAAAGCCGCCTACTTTCCCAGCGCAGACTCGATGGCAGTGGTAACCTCGGGTGAGTCGGGCGTGATAGCGGGTTCGAACCGCTCCACCGGCTTGCCCTGGCGATCGAAGAGAAATTTTGTAAAGTTCCATTTGATCTCGCCGCCAATCTGCGGGTTGACCGACTTATCGGTCAGGAAGACGTAAAGAGGCGTCTTGTCTTCGCCCACCACCGAGACCTTCGCCATCATCGGAAAGGTCACGTCGTAGCGGTTATGGCAGAACTTCTTGATCTCCTCGTTGGTACCCGGTTCCTGGGCGGCGAAGTTGTTGGCCGGAATGCCCACGATCACCAGGCCTCGGTCCTGGTACTTCTTATAAAGCGATTCCAGGCCCGCATACTGGGGTGTGTAGCCGCATTTGCTGGCAACATTCACTAGAAGAAGAACCTTGCCCCGGTAGCTACCAAGGCTGACCGGCGGCCCATCGATGGATTTCAACGTAAAGTTGTAAACGCTATTCGCTGGCGTCGCCAAGCAGACCGCGGCAACGCACAACATGAGACTGAGGGTTAGCTTGCGCACAGGGCTCCTCCAAATGTGCCTTGATGATATCGCAAACGCTCCTCTTTACACATCGCAGAGGTCCACTGCCTGCAGCAGTGAGGCACGGGGATCGCCGGTAGGGACGAATTCGTGCGCAACGTATCCCTTAAAGCCTGACTCCACAATCCCCCGCATTACCCCGTCCCATTGAACCTCCTGCTTATCGTTCAGCTCGTGGCGGCCGGGGACGCCGCCGGTATGAAAGTGGCCAAGCCATTGAATATTTGCCTGGATGGTCGCGATCAGATCTCCTTCCATAATTTGCATGTGATAGATGTCATAGAGCAGCTTTACATGCGGCGAATTCACTTCCTTCATTACTGCGACACCCCAGGCGGTGTGGTCCGCCATATAATCTTTATGGTTGACCTTGCTGTTCAGCAGTTCCAGGCAAAGTACGACGTTATTGTCTTCTGCGATCTTCTTTACCCGGTTCAAGCCGAGAATTACGTTCTTTGCGCCCTCTTCATCCGACATGCCATGCCGATTTCCAGAAAAAGTAATCACGTTCGGTACGCCCGCCTTTGCCGCTAGCGGTATATTGGTCCGCAGTCCCGCTTCGATCTTGTCGTGGTTGGCAACTACGTTGAGCGCATCGGGAATCGTACCGGCCGCTACGTAGCCCATGGTGCAGATCAGTCCATATTTTTTGGGAGTCTCAAAATCTTCCGGCTCCAGAAGGTCGACTCCTTTCAGCCCAATCTGCGCCGCATAGGCGCACAACTCGTCCAGGCTCATTTTCGGATAGCACCAGCGGCTGACCGACTGTCGAATATTTCCCTTTCGTTGCGTGGGACGGTCAGCCGGCGTCTTTTCCTGGCTCCAGGCCATGGAAGCAGACACTGAGGAACTGGTGGCTAGGGCGGTACTGGCGATTGTGCTTTTGAGCATCCTGCGACGGGAGATGGAAGACATAGGGAATTACCTTTCCGATCGTTTCGGGTTTACGCAAGCATTTAATCACCTTTTGCCACCACTACACCAAGCGAAGGGAGATGTACAATTCCAGCGCGGACACGCAAATGAATCATGATCTCTTCCCGCTTACCGAAGGATGGTCCCAATCGGAGGACCCATGCGCGCACTACTTGGCGTCACCGCGTTTCTCTCGTTCCTTTCTTCTGCCGGTGTGGCGCAGGTAGCCGTCTTCTGGCAGCCGGGCTTTCCGACGGTTGCCAGCCAACCCCTGGATCGCGCGACCCTCACTGCCGCGCTGACCGATCCTTCTTTTCTCGACCTGAAGACATTGCAGTCTGACGGAGCTCTCGCGAACACCGAGCTGTTGGTGCTACCTTACGGATCCTCTGTGCCCACCGATGCCTGGAAGTCGATCGAGGCTTATCTGCAGCACGGCGGTAACCTGCTGGTGCTTGGCGGCCAGCCGTTGCGCGTCCCAGTCACCCAGGTTGGCGCAGCTTTTGTACAGGGCCGTGCGCAGGATACCTACTCACTTGCGCTGGATCTGCGCCATACCTACGAAGTCCCCGTAGCGGGAGATGCTCACTTTGCGTGGAGGACAGGCTATTCCTTTGCCACAACGCCGAAGGTGCGGGCAGAAAAATTCTTCACGGTGGAAGGTCGTCTCGACGGGCTTGGCTACATGGCCGACAACACCGGATTGCTGGTAGCAGCGCCGGTTATCGTGATCGACCATGCGCCCGGTGAGCCGATGCCCGGCAGCCGCATCGTCTGTCTCGATTTTCAACCGCCAGCCGGGTACTGGGAGAGCCAGGATGGCTTAGCTCTCATTCGGCAGTCGGCCGACTATGCTCGCCAGGGTCCAACCAGCCTTTCTATCGAGACGCTGTTCTCTGTCCTCAGGCCGAACGAGCCTCCGCAGATCACGGTGCATCTGCGGCAAGCCCATTCCGCAAGCGGCGAAATAAGCATTCAGCTGCTATCCCACGATAAGGTTCTGGAGGCCGCGACGTTGCAGGTTCAGAGCGAGGAGATCATCAATCTTCCGGCGCCTTTTCATGCGCCACTTCCCCTTGGCTTCTATAAGATCCGCGCCGCCTATCGGCAGCAGGGGCATTTTCGTGAGTTCTACGAAAATAGCTTCTGGGTCGCGGAGCTCCATTCCCTCGAGGACGGCCCGGGTCTCGGGGTCGATGGCGATTTCCTCACGCGCGGTGGAAAGCCGTTTTTCCCGGTCGGCACCAACTACTTCACAACAGAAGAGAATGGCTGGGATTTCTCGGGCCCGCGCAATGCGTCGGTTTGGGAAAAGGATTTTGCCGAGATGGCCGCACATGGAGTCACCTTCGTCCGTACCGGCGTCTGGATGAATCATGCCAAGTTTATTGAGCCCGGAACGGGAGAACCGGATGAGCGCTTCCTGCGCAATCTCGAGGCCTTTCTCATCAGCGCCCATCACTACGGCATCGCTATCAACTTCACATTCTTTGCCTTCTCTCCCGCCTCCGGCACGCAGAAGAACCCATACATCGATGGAGAGGCCTTGCACGCCCAGCAGACGTATGTGAGCGCCGTTGTCAGGCGCTTTGCTAATGTGCCCTGGCTCTGCTGGGACCTTATCAACGAGCCGAGCTTCTCCAACCCTCAACAGCTTTTCAAGGGAAACATCCCCAACGGCGATCCGGCGGAAGTAAACGCCTGGCACACATGGCTGCACGATCAATACAAAGACCTGAGCGCCCTGGCAGACGCATGGGCGCAGATCCCTGAAGATCTCGGCAGCTTTGACAGCATCCCGCTCCCCGGCACGGCGGATCTTACCTACGAGCGCCACGGCAATCCTCGGCAGGTCCGCGCCCTCGACTACAACCTCTTTGCGCAGGATATGTTCAGCCACTGGGTGCAATCCATGGTTTCTGTTATCCGAGAATCCGGCAGCAAGCAGCTCGTCGATGTCGGGCAGGATGAGGGCGGTGTCACCAACCGCGTGCTCAACCAGTTCTATGGATTGGCGGCCGTTTCGTTCACCACCAATCACACCTACTGGCAGGACGATGCGTTGTTATGGGACTCGGTAGCTGCCAAGCGCGTGGGCATGCCCAACATCACAGGAGAAACCGGCTATCAACCGGTTTGGGCTCCCGATGGAACATGGCGATACGACGAGTTCACTGGCCTGCCCCTCACGGAACGCAAGTGGGCCCTGGGTTTCGCCGCCGGCAGTTCCGGAGCCATGCAGTGGGATTGGGCCCGTGAGGTTGACTTCGGTATGCAGCGGAGCGACGGCTCGGCGAAAGTATGGGAGCCCATGATGAAAGGAGTCGGCGAGTTTGCTCGGCGCGCCGCGCCCTACGCAACTGGTTTCATCAAACCCGATATCGCCATCGTCCTACCCCAGTCCTTCCAGCTTTCCGTTTCCAATGCCCTCGCTGTTGAGGCCCAACAGAATGCCGTAAGGGCGCTCTACTTCTATGCCCGCGGAGAAGCATATGCCGTAGGCGAGTACCAGATTGCTTCCCTTGGATCCCCGAAGCTAATCATCTTGCCCTCATCGTTTGCCCTCGCAGAGGATGCCTGGCAGACCATTCTTGCCCGTGTGAAAGCGGGAGCTGTGTTGCTCGTCACCGGACCATTCGGAGCTGACGCGCACTTCCACCCGACCGGTAGGCAGGACCAGATAGGGCTGTCCTACTTGAATGTCCCACTTACTCTACGTAGCAACACATTCAAGTGGCCTGGTGGCGAAGAAGAGTTGACCTTCGCAGGCAATAAGACCACCGTCTTGAGCCGCGCCCAACTGCCAGGCGGCCAGGATTGGGCGGAGCTCCCCGTTGGCAAGGGAAGAATCCTCTTCGCCGCTCTCCCCCTGGAACTAAACCAGAACCTGAAGGGAGTGGGAGCCATTTATCGCTACGCGATGAAGATCGCAAACATCTCTCCGGCTTACACCACGACTTTGACCGATCCCGGCATACTTATCTGCCCCACCCTCCTGCCCAACTCCACACTCTATGTACTAACCTCCGAGTCAAACCGGAACGCGGTCGCTTTCCGTGATGCGCGCAGCGGAAAGAACTTCTCCGGTCAACTTGAAAACGGACGCGCCGCTCTCTTGCTCATCAGCCATGAAGGTCAAATCATTACTAGCTACAACTGGCCGCTACCCTAAGCTCCGTTCATCCGAGGCTACCTTGGCCCGGAATTTTGGAAAGCACGCAGTCAGCAATTTGTATAGACTGGATAGCGATAGCAACCCTCTTTCAACCGCAAGTGAAAGAAGCTGCGAGGCCCTGATGGGGAAGGCGAAGACGGTGCGCATCGCTTCTAAATCACCTGCACAGCTTGGTCCTCCTACAGACCACTCGGCGGACCCCGTGCAAATCGACGGCATGATGGCGGAGGAGCGTCGAACCCAGATCTTGAAGATCCTGCGTGCCAACGGACGGGTCAAGGTCGACGAGCTGAAACGCCGATTCCGCACATCGGCAGTGACCATCCGGAACGATCTCAATGAGCTAGACCAGAAAGGGCTGGTGCAGCGCTCACATGGCGGCGCAGTAAGTCCAGATACCATTCTGCGCGAGTCACCGCTCTATGAGCGTCTAAAGGCTCAATCAGAAGAAAAACGTCGCATTGGTGCAATGGCGGCGACGTTAATCAACGATGGCGAAACCATCATTCTTGATTCAGGTACTACAACCCTCGAGATTGCACGCCAGATCAAAAACAAGCAAGGTCTGCAGATTCTCACGAACGGCGTCAATGTTGCGGTGGAGCTACTGGATGCTCGCGGCGTTCAAATGTTCATTGCAGGTGGGACTGTCCGCGGCGACTCGGCGTCCATTGTCGGACGCTCCACAGAAGAGATGTTTGACCAATTCGCCGCGGACAAATTATTCCTGAGTGGCGCTGGGTGCGATCCGGACTTTGGAGTAAGCGGCGCAAACCTCGAAGAAACTATGGTGAATCGTGCCATGCTGCGGATTGCCCGCGAGGTCATTCTGGTTTCGGACGCGACCAAGTTCTCCAAGCGCAGCATGTCACGCATTACCGCCTTTACTGAAATTGATACGGTGATAAGCGACGTCAGCCTGCAGCCGGAGCTTCAGCAGAAAATCAGGTCTTTCGGCTGCAAACTCATTCTCGTGTAAGAGAAACTTGCTGAACGCGCTCAGACCTAAAACGAGTAGACCCGAAATCCCTGCACCACGCGGTTGATGATGCCTGTCGGGCTCGGATTGTCAGGATTCAAGCCAACGCTGAGGCCTAGATGATACCCAAACAGTTGCGGAAATACGATCTCGTAAGGCGTGCGTAGAGAGTCGTGTAATTGCGGAGCCATGGCCGGCAACACCTCGTCCGCCGCTTCGCCATCCTGTTTACTATCTCCGATCGCAACAAGATACCCTAGGCTCTTGGAGCGTAACTCGTCGATCAGGTCCTTCTCATAAAGCCTGCGGACCGGGTCGCTCGAGAGCAGGCACATAACCAGGGTATCGGGCGTAACGAAAGACATAGGCCCGTGTCGCAACCCAAGATACGTTTCGGCCAGCACCGGGATGCGGCCGGCGGTCATCTCGAGTGCCTTGAGGGCGGCCTCCTGTGCCCAACTTACTGCAGGAGAAGAAGACAACATTAGAACTCGATCCCGCACGCGCCCAGCCAGTCTTCTGCATTGTTCATCGATCGCCGGCAGCATGGCTTCTGCGCGAAGGCTTGCCGCTTCGACCGAGGCCGCGGCGGGCCCAGGATTGGCGAGGCACAGCCCGGCCAGCACGAGGTTTGAGAACGAACTTGTCATTACCAGGCTGCGGTCATTCGTGCGCGGGTCGAGCGCTATCACGCTGTTCAGGCCACATTGTGCCAACGCACCGTCTTCGTTGCAAGTAATAGCCAGCTGGTAAATTTTCGGATGAAGCGAGCGAATACTCTCGACAACCGCTGTACTTTCGGGACTGTTGCCAGATCGCGCCAGCGAGATTAGGACATCGACTTCGCGTGAATGGTGTTCGGCGTCAACTAATAAGTCGGTCGTGGGAATGGCAACTGCCCGCGGCCACGCTGCCGCGACTGCGGAGGCCGCGTATGCGGAGGTTCCGGCTCCAGTCAACAACACACGTTTTCCTTGGAAGCGTGCGGGAAGGTCTAACCGAAGTGAGGCCGCCGCCACAAGCGGCGGCGTGGTCCTCCACAGGGTTGGCTGCCCATAGATCTCACTTTTCGTCGAGGATTCGTCCTGCGAGACGCTCTGCATTCCGGCGTCGTGATTGCGCACCATGATAAAGTTCCGATCTCTTCCTTTTTCTTTCTTTCTCGTATTCCTATCGGGCCCAGAGGCCACTTACAGGCCAATCCCGCAGCGAAAGAATCATCTTCGATATAATAAGAAAATAAACGAAATAATTCAACAATCAGTGCAGGCGATCACCGAAGGTAACGTTTTCCCCTGCGGCACTACGCCATTAAAGAAGAGATGGTCAAATTGTGCAAGGATCGCACGTCTCCGGGGCAATTATGCAAAGGAACGCTGGCAAAGATGAGACAAAGAACTGAAGTAGCTATCGTTGGAGAACTCAACCTGGATCTTATCCTGGATGGCTTACCACGGGATCTGCCGGAGGAAAGGGAACTGCTCGCCAGCAATTTCACCATGACGCTCGGCAGCTCCTCGGCAATCATGGCCCACAACCTCGCGCTCCTCGGAACGAGGGTTAGTTTCAGCTCGCGCATCGGTCCCGATCCGTTGGGCAAGCTTTGCTGCCAATGGCTGCAGGAGGCTGGAGTCGACATCACAAAAATTCACTGCGTCGACAACGGAAGCAACACCGGGGTTACTTTGATTCTCCCCCTGGTCACCACCAGGCGGATCATTACTTACCCGGGGGCGATGTCCGAGATGAGGATTGACGATCTGGACATGGAATACCTGGCGACCGCAAGGCATTTTCATTTATCGTCCTTCTTTCTGCATCGGGCCCTTACTCCTCATATCCCCGATCTTTTCGCAGCGATGAAGCGAAGCGGCCTCACTACATCGCTCGACACCAATGACGACCCACAAGACGGATGGGATAGCGGACTGAAATCCGTTTTTCAAGAACTGGACATTCTGTTTTGCAATGAGCGAGAGATTCTCAAGATCGCCGGAGTTCAAGATGTAGAGGATGCAGCGAAGCGTGTTGCCGCATTAGTGCCTCTCTTGATCGTGAAGCGTGGGCCGCGGGGAGCTTCGCTGTACGCGAACGGCCAGCGCATGGACGCCCCGGCCATTTCCGTTCCGGTTCAAGACACAGTGGGCGCCGGCGACACGTTCGATGCCGGGTTTCTGTATCAATGGCTTCGTGACGCTCCCTTGGAGCAGTGCGTGGCTTTTGGCAACGTAGCGGCGGCGTTCTCGACCACGCGCGCTGGAGGCGTGGCTGCCTTCAAGGACTCTGACTACCGCGAGCGCTTTCTTGCGCTACACTGGCCCCATCCCGGCTAACCCACCTGGATGGTAAGCTGCCTGGACTCGCCCAGGGCGCTGGCAGGGATCACGATCGAACTCCCGACAATTTGCCCTGAGCTTGTCGTGCTTAAGTGGCCTCCATCCGGCGGGTGCAGATGAATAGCGATCTGCGCCGTTGGCGCCTGCCACTGTGACAATTGCAGGGTTACGGTCCAACCCTGCGCGCCCTTGTCGGGTTCGGTGGTCCAGGTTATCAAACCAAAGCGTGTGGGGCAGTTCTTCACGGCGATTCGCTGTCCCGTGGCAAACCAATGCTTTGGGGCAGCTTTCTGCAGGTGCACGACGTCACGATCGTTTTCCTCGTAGCACAAGAGCCAGCGAAGAGCCAAAGTGGGCTGGAGCTCACTGTTGATGACCGCGGACCATCCGCCAGGGTTCCCTTCTCCCGGATAGCTTCCGGGAATGAGCGCGTCTTCCGGAGCATAGCGGCTGCCGCTGTCCATCGCAAAGCAAAGATTCGCGTAGAGGGTCAGCAAGAATGGGCGATAATCATCCAGCCGGATGCGGTGGGCTAGCGTACCGTGCTCCATGAAATTAGAAGTCATCAGCGTACCGGAATCCACGTTGTAGATCTCGTCGGTCGCGATATTCATTCCCAGGATTTCTCTACCGGCAATGACACGGTGCCGGTAGTGCCCTAGATCAAGGTCGGCGTCGCCCCAATCGGCTGTCCACCAATCCATCATGTATCGGTGGTTTTCGTAGCTTGCCAACTCCGTTGGCTTACGCTTGGTATCAAAGGCGGAAAATGGGGTGATACCCGCCTGCTTCATCTCACTATTGCGTGCCTCCATCGTGAACCGCAGCGCCTTTTCGACGTCCGCGCGAAGCTGCTTTGCGTCTTCTGATATTGCGACACCCTCCTCCACAAGTGCCTTATCCGAATGATCGGCACCCGCGCGTTGCAGGCAACGCCCGTGTTCCTTCAGGCCGCGCCAGATCCATGCCGCATTCTCGTAGTAGTAGAGGTGGGAGTTCGGTGTATCGTCATTCGGGTCGCCGTTGTCTGCCTCGGCGCAGCCCCATATCAAGCCGTGGCGGGGATCGGATTCAGCGAAGACTCTCTTGGTGTAGTCGCGCCTTGCCATTACGAAGCTGATCATCCGGCGAAGCACGGGTAAGCGCTGGCGGAGGGCATCCACGTCGCCCGTATAATCGTAGGCGCGAGCCGAGTTTTGTAGAAATACTCCCGTATTCAGCGGCGCTTCAACCTGATCCTGCGTGTTGTAGACAAAATTTCCGTTCGGCAGCACATAGTGATCGAGGTAGTGCTGGAAGTACGGGTCAACCTCAGCAGTCAGATTCCACAACTGCTGCGCCCAAACAAATTCGTAATGGGCTACCGGGAACAGCGCGTGACTTCGTTCCGGGATTTTGGTGTACCCGCCTTCGCCGATCTGGTAGGTAGGCTCCAGGCCTCGATAGCTGCACCGGCACAGCACGATCCCAGCTTTGGCCGACTGCAGCAGCCACGGATCCGGGATGTCGACTTCCATGCGCTGATCGAAAAAATCCGACCATCGCTGCCACAAGCCCAGGGCCGCATCCCAGAACTCCTCAGGAGTGCAGTTCCAATAGCGGTCCATGAACCCGTCGCTCATGTGCGGAGCTGGTGAGCCACCGATAGCCCGAAAAATTGGCGGCTGCCCCACTGGCAGAGTCGCGCGGATACGTGCCATGGGCTTTCTCTCTGGCCCAGGCGATAACACCATCATGACTTCGTAGCCGACCTTGTTGTCAGGGTTCCAGACCCCGATATCTGCGGCAGGCAAGAAGCCGCCGAGCATAGTGCGCTTACTGAACCCGGGCTTATAGGCATAGAGATAAGGAAGAGGCAAAAGAGGAGCGGGTTCAAAGCGTCTTCCCGTGACATCAGGCGCCCACAAAGAGATAGGATCGGTGCCGAATTCCCGGCTGGTTCCGTCCGCCTCCAACCACAGTGATTTCTGCGGGCCGACACCCTCGTCCGAAACCAGCGTCCAGCCGATGTATTCCGCGCCAAGCGCTGCAATATTTTCGTACGATGGATCTTCGTCGGACGACAGAATATATTGCCCCAGGGTATCCGGGCGAGGCCGGTTCTGCTCCGGCCGCTTGAATTTGACCTCGTGAACCCCGGCAAGCCGGGGCTTGATCTTCGAAAGATCCCCGATCTGTTTGGGAATTCTTGTCAGCTCTCTCTCCGCAGTTAGAAATACGATCACTCCTTGATGAGTGACGTGCTTTTCCAACACCGCGACCGTGAAGCCATTGTGCCAGGGCAGAATAGTGAGGAGCTTCCAGCCCTGGACGGTTTCCCCCACTTGCACCGCCTTCGATGCGCCACCTATCTCGAGATCGATCGATGCAGTCTCCATGGAAATGCGGCTGGCCCGGAGCGGTTGCTCCAGCATTTCCTTTTCACCGGGTAACAGCTGCGTGAACTCGTTCGGAATTCTCTCCAGGCGCGGGGACGTCTTCTCGGCGCCCAACGCCAACAGGCCGTCAAACTGGGCTCCAGGGAGAGCAGCGGCTCCAGGCAGCGCCAGCATGCCCTTGATCAACGATCTTCGTTTCATCGTATCGGCCCCTTGCTTTGGCCTACCCAGGATTGGTTGCGTTTCCCGCGTCCACCTCGGGCGACTGCCTGCGGAAAAGATAGCAGCCACGGTCGCGGCGACTCATCTTAAAAAAAGAATTTGGCTTTAAGCTCCAGCCAGCGAGGGTTGAACTGTGTCGTGGACTGGCCAAAGGTCGAGTCTGATAGGTTGGCGTCCACCCCATTCAGATTGACTCGATTGAGCAGGTCGAAGATCTCGAGGCGAAACTGGAAAGATACCCCTTCGGTGATCGGAGTGGTTTTAGTGATTGCTGCATCAACATCCGCGTATCCGGGACCCCGGAATCGGTTGGGCAATTCGTTGCCCTCCTGTCCTAACGCCGGAACCGGGAAATCGGAAGCAGTAAAGATGCCGTTTAGATATGCCTTGTGGCCAGTCGGCGTGTGATATCCGGAGCCTACGTTGGGATAGTCGTAATTGTAGCCGTCAGCGTTATAGTCTCCGCTGCCGGGCAGGAGGCCGATTACGTTTCCTGACGCGTCAAGTTGCGGCTGAAAAGGCGCTGTCGTAACTACCGTGAAAGGGAGGCCACTTTGTATAGCGGAAGTTCCTGACAATTGCCAACCCTTCAAGGCAATCTGGGCTACTCGGCTATTCAAGGAGGATGGCGCCGGTATCTCCCAAACTCCAGTGAACGAGAATCGGTTTGGCACATCGAACTCCGAAGGCTGCCAATAACTCAGAATGTCATTCTGATTGGGATATTGCTGTCCATGGTCCCACGAGCTGGACCGCGTATACGAGGCGGTAATCCTCGCTCCGGCAGACAGACGCTTCTCGCCTGTCAGAATAAGCGCGTTGTATTGGGAACCAGGAATGTTGGTCGTGTACGTGATGCTTCCAAAGCTCGGATTGAGCCTGGTGAGCACGTTGTTATGAACCACCAGGTCCCCAGCGACTCGATTGACATCGGTTCCAGGAAATTGATTGACATATGAGCCGTCAATCACGTTAACGGCATGCGATCCGGTGTAACCGATGCTGGCGACCACACCGCCGGGAAGCTCATGTTGTACGCTCCCAACGTATGTATAGATAATCGGGCTCTTTATATTGGGATCGATGCCGCCGATTGACAACTGCGCTCCAGTAAGGCCGCCGTGGCCGTCTAGAGACTCTGGAGGCAGAGCCGGGTATTGGAAGCCAAACGGAAAGGTGTTGCTCGTGCCCAATGCGAAAATCGGTGGGTTGGTTGTCCCGGTGAGAAATGTAGGAAGAATAAAGCCTGGCGGATTGCCTTTCAGTCCGTTTTCGTCGACCCCGAGCGTCGGCCAGTCACGATACAACCCGAATCCCCCGCGCACAACCCACTTCCCGTGCCCGGTTGGATCCCATGCAATACCTACGCGCGGACTGAAGGCAGTGATGGAGTTGTTGAAGACATGTGGCACTTGAATGGCTGAACCGTTGGCGACCTTCGTTGCCTGGTCGGACCCGGCTCCCACGAAAAAATTGGAAAGGATAGTTTTGTTTTCAGGACTGGGGTTGCCAAAGTCATCGAAGCGTAGCCCGAGCGTCAAGGTAAGGTTGGGTTTCACCTTCCATGTATCCTGCACAAAAACGCCTTGTGTCGTACCGACAAAGAAATACTGCCCCGGTTCCGGACTTCCGGTCAGGGGATTGTAGGAAAGGCTGGTTTCGGTATACGGGCTGTCCTGAACCAGATTGAGGAGATTGTTGAAAGTAAAACTCGGATTGGAATACGAAGTCGCGAAGTAGGCGAGGTCGTCGCCATGCCAACCCTCATATCCCACCTTGAATTCATGTCGTCCGCGTACGGCCGTCAGAACATCTCTCCAGCGATAGTTGTGCTGAACAAAGCCGCCGTCCGCGAAGCCTACTCCAAGGCCTGAACTCTGCCCCGTGATGCCGATTTGCGGTACGGAGAAGGGTCCTACCTGGTTGTTATATCCTTCCACCTTGAGAAAGCCAAACATCGCTTCATTGAGGACCTTTGGGTTGAACGTGTGGGTCTCATTTACCTGCAATGAATTTGTGTCGTAGCGATTGGTCGTTTCGAATTGCTCTCGGATGTTTGGTGTCTCGTCATTATGCGTCATCCGGTAGTAGTTTCCGTATAGGCGATCTTTGCCAAAGTATTGGTCGATACGGGTGTTGAATTGCATTGCGTTGCGGTAAGGGCTTGCGTTGTAGGTGCCCGAGTCCACCATTGGCAGGCTACAGGGAATATTCGCGGCGGCCGGAGTGCCGCAAAGCCCGGGAAAGATGTCATTCGCGGTGGCAGCGACCGTAGCATTTTGCGCGGATGTAATGGGGTATTTCTGCAGCAGGGTAGTACCCAACGTACCGGCATAGTTTTGCGCGGCCCACTGCACGAATTGCGGGTCTTCAAAAGTATAGAGCTGATTGCCCGTCGAGAAAGTCGAGCGAAGCGGCTCTATGGCAAAGAAAAAATAGCTCTGGTGATGGGGAATAATCGGACCTCCGATGGTTCCCGATAGGTTATTGCTCTTGAAGCCGTTGATGGTGGGTCCACTGAATTCGGTTCTCGACCAAAGACTCTGGTTGGTGAAGGTATCACTTGCGCTTCCATGAAATTTCTCAGTCCCGGATTTGGTGGTGGAAGTCGCAATAATCGATCCAGACCTTCCATACTCAACGCCAAAAGTATTGGTCTGGATGGTGAACTCCTGAATGGAATCGGGGTTCGGACTTAGGTTAGTTGTTCCGCCGGTGATGTTGCTGGTTACATCAAGTCCATCGACGATGAACATGTTGCTCAGAATACTGCGGCCGTTGGCGCTTGCGTCCACGGGGAGTTCGGTCGCAAAGTTGTCCGGAACCTGGCTGGGTAGGCCACTGCTGTTTGCCGTTGGATTGGTGCCCACGGTAACTCCCAGGCCTTCAACCCCCGGGGCTAGCGCCGTGAGGCCCATGAAATTGTCACCGGGCAATGGAATCGCATGAATTTCGTTCGATTGCAAAGTGAGCTGGAGACGGCTGTCTGCCGTGTCCAAAGCCGGGGCCTGGTCGGTTACCAGGACGGATTGTTGCGTGCCGCTAATGGTTAGCTTAACCGGGAGATCCTTGGTTTCATTCGTCGTAAGTGTCACCGGGATGTCCGACGTGCTGAAGCCTTGAGCAACGACTTGCAGCTGATACGGGCCGGGCGCCAGGGTAGTGAAGCGAAAGCTGCCGGTAGCGTCGGTCTTCTGGGCGACTGAGACGCCTGTATCCTGGCTGACGATGGAGACGCTGGCTCCGGCGATCGCGGCTCCTGCTGGGTCGGTTACAGTTCCCAGCACGCTGCTGCTGAATTGCGCATTCGCCCCCGGTGAGAACACAGTCAAGGTGAGAATTACCAAGAGAATCCATAGCCCGGTCATGGTCTTCATGGTTTTGTTTCCTCTGTTTTCGGTAATTGTTTCGTTAGCTTCCGTTTAATGTCAAGTAGATTTCTGCCGCCGGTCTTGAGGCCGAAGGCGAGTGCTCGACAACTCTTCACGGCCGAACAGATGTCGAGTACGTTGCGACTTAGCTTTCTCTAGTTGCCCTGGAAAGCCGCGGAAATGTCCCCGCCGCAAGGTTCGCGGCTTACAAAAGAATGGACCCGGGATTACTGCAGGCTGGATGCCTTGCTTGCCCACTTATCCCAGAGCGAAGAGTTATTCAGCATGCGCACGAAGATTCCTCCAACGACAGGCCGCGCCCGAAAGCTTATTTCTTTACCCTGACGATTGCGATAGGTGATTGGCTTCCCATCTGCTGCGTCGTACCAGTCGCTCAGTGGAATGGGAACAGACGTCTGATTCACATAGTCGTAGACCGGCTCCATCAAAGAATCGAAGTCCGCACGAGAACCCGTCAGGCTTGCGCTCCATGCTTGCCAGTCCAGCTTGGTGTATGCGTGCCGGTTATCCAGTGGAAATCCGAACGCCAGAAGCTTCCCATCGTAATATTTGGTTTCTTTGCTGGCGACCTGCGGCGGAAACAGATCCAAGCCCCAGAGGGAGTTCCAGAGTAGGTTGTACTTTTGGCTCCATGTATGTGGTTGATCAAACGCAAGCCGAAAATGATCACCATCGTCCGCGGCTTTGAGCCACCGGGAAGCAAGATCCGTAGCCATTCGTCCATATTCAGCGGCGGTTTTTGCGTCCCCTCTTTTACCGGCGAGGAAACCGTAAGCCGCGATCCCCTCTATGGCTTTCAATGAAAGATTGGCATTGTGCGCCATTGGTCCGGCGAAATCGTCAGTGCACAATTGCATCTTCGGATCAAAGCCTTCTCCGCGAAGATATTCAGCCCAGCGTGTCATCGTTGGCCAATAGCGAGAGGGGATATCCCCGGCTTGCCCCAACCGCACCAGGGCTTCGGTCAGAATCAACATGTCTGCTGACTCCTCAACAGGCTGCTGGCTGTCTTCCGAGGTTTCTCCGCCGCCATACGTCTGCCCGTTGGCCAACGGATAGGTACCGAGTTGGGCCGGAGCGAACGGGAAGCGCCACTGAGCCGAGGTCGCGTATTGAAAGACCGGTTCAAGAGACGCCCTCAGTAGCTGCGGATTGAAGAGAAGTAAGATGGGCGATTCGGGATAGATAACGTCGGGCGTTGCAATGCTCCCGTCGCTGAAGTTCTCCTTGGGAAAGAAAAGAGGCTTGCCATCAACGTCTGCTACCAGTTTGTTGCCGGCGAGGGCTTCTCTGAAAGTTAGGGCGCCGAGGCTCGCGTAGTTTGGGCCGCCCATACTTGTCATGTCTTGCTCGACTTCCGCATCGAACCTTGTGCATTGTTGCTGCAGCGAAGCGTATTCCGCGGAAGCCTTGCTTAACAGTTCAGCAGCTCCATCCCCGTTTCTCCTCCAGTACGGCTTGAGCCGCCGATGCAATAGCTCGACGGAGAAGCCGTCATCGTACGCCAGCATGATGTGCCGTTCGATAGCGGCGTCTCCCACTCCACCCAGCTGGAAGCTCACGGCCATCACGGGCGTGCGGTCTGAAGCTGCCCGCGGCATAGCAGTGTCATCGGGCCCTGCTACTGACCCTGTCGCGATAAACCGGTCGCGGGAGACACCCTCCGCACTCACGTTCTCCGCGGCTCCATTGTCCTTGATTGCGGCCAGAAACAAATAGCCCCAGTCGATGCGCAGGTCGTCGCCCGATTTGCCTAGAACATCCTGCGCCTTACTCCCCATCCTCTCCACCGCCATTCCATTCACTTCGGGTCGCGACCAAACTACGGGTTCGTCCAGTGTGTTCACGACCAGTTCAGCGGTGTTGTCATAGTAGAGGGAGACATCGTGCTGCTTATGGTCAACAGAACGAACCTGCCAGCTAAGGTAGGTGACCGGCCGAGACAACACTTCCAGGTTTGTTGGTAGAAGGGGGCTCATAAACGTCAAAGTGACATGAAGCCCGTGGCCCTCAAAATCGTAGATGCTCCGGGTCGCCGTTACATTGAGCCCAACCTGGGGCAACGCAGGAAGCGTTGCCGGACGCGTTCCCATTAGCCTGTAGCAGTGGCCATCGACTCTGACCAAACTAGCAAGCCGCTGTGCCGCACCGCTCCAGTGGATCGTGTCGCTCTCTGCCAGGTGCTGGCCCGGAGACCAGATGCTGAAGTAGGGGTCGTTCGTCACCAGGGGAACCGCTGGCGGTCGCAATGTGTTCGCTGAAATGCTTTGCCATGCTGATGCCAATACCGCCAGCAGAGCAATGCACTTTGTACCGCGGACTATCAAACGCAGTTCGCGGGGAACGGCTGGACGAGTATTCTCCCGGCGCCCGTTCATGGTCATTCCAAAGGCTGGGGGCGTGTACACGGTTTTCTCCGTGAATTTGTGGCGGCTTCGTATGGCTACACTATGCTCCTTCTGGTTGCTTTTGCAAGCGTTTACTTCCATTTCGGAACGCTGAAGCTTCGAGTTCCGCCAGGCGCTCTGGAATGAATGGAGAAGTGCGCTGCTATTTGTTGATCGGCTGCGAGTCCGGCTCCGAGCCCGTGGGCCCTATTGACAGCTGGTAGCGTTTCTTCTGGCTAGTGGCTGCCTGATCCAGGCGGCGGAGCTCACCGAGACGCTTGATGAGCGCAGGAATCTGATCCTTCTGATCCGTCTCACGCAAGGCGAGGATCAAGTGGTACACAGCGGCCTGATCATTGGGGTCCGTCTTCAGTGCAGCGCGGCTCTGCTCGATGGCTAAACTGCTTTGCCGGTTGTGCAGGTAAACAGTGCTGAGCAAATCATGCGCCGCGGTCATCTGCGGATTCAGGAGGAGAGCCCGATTCGCCGCCGCAATCTCCTCCTTGTAGGCTGGGCTGTCTTTCGCATTGCCTTGTTCCGCAAGCGCCTCGGCCAATAAATATTGCGTCAAAGCATCGTTCGGATGCCGCTTCGCCTCGGCGCGGAAAGAAGCCACCGCCGCGCCCAGGTCTCGCTCCTGCGAATGGAGCACGCCCTTTGCGGCGGAGGAGAAGGCAAGATGAGGATCAAGCTGGTTGGCGTGATCAAAGTCTGCCGTGGCCTGGTCGAACTTGGAGAGCTCGCCATATAAGATTCCTCTGGCCAGGTAGAGTTGAGCCGCTTGTGGAATCTGCGTAAGCCCAAAGTCAATCATGTCGATGCCAGCCTGAAAGGCTTCATGATTAAGCGACAGCGCAGCGAATCCCAGGTAATTTTGCAGGTTTCCCGGAGCTGTCTGAATGGCCTTCCTGTAGAGTGCAACGGCTTCGGGCGTGTTCCCAGCCGAATCGTTAATCTCGGCTGCCAGGCTTAGAAGATCTGCGTCCGGATTCCCACTCTCGAGCAGCGGTTGCAGAGCCACCAGGGCGTCTGCAGCGTGATTCGATCTCCATTGCGCTAACGCGAGGTTGTAACGCGCATCGTGTGCTTCTGGTTGCAACTGAACCACTTGTTCGAAAATCGGGATCGATTCCTCGAAGCGGTTCAACTCCGTCAGGCAGAAACCGTATTGAGTAAGCGCGAGCGGCTGATTCGCGGTTACAGTGCCCGCCTGCTTGAAGTTCTCGATGGCCCGCGCGCAATCCTTCTCTTTGTATTGCATCACCGCCAACATCGCATGCGTCGTCGGGTCATCCGGGCGTATCGCCAGAATGCGTTCAAGCAGGGGAATCGCGCGTTTGTTGCCTTGTTTGTATTCCAGTTCCGCAGCGCCTTCGAGGGCAGGCAGCGATCGAGGATCAAGTTCCAATGCGCGATTGTAGGCAGCAAGCGCTTGCTCCGGGCGCTGCAGATTTGTCAGTGCAATTCCCTCTAAGGTCCAGATCCTCGGGTCTTTAGGAGAAGCCTTCTCGGCGGCGTGACACATGTTGATTGCCAGATCGAACTGGCCCGCCTTCATGGCACTCACGATGTCGGGAACGGTATTCTGCCCAGTTGCGAATGCGGTTGCGAGGAGCAAACCGATACTCACCGTCAGGCGCCGCGGCTTCGCAATACCAGCTAAAAACGCGCGGATCGTTGTCGCACCGCGGCTCATGTTTTGGGCTGGCTCTGTCATGGTCGATTGCCCTCGGCCATCCCTCCGCTATTCGTAGGTCGCCGGGTCCGGTAACACGAACGGTCGCCGGAACCATCGCGTGTGCGTGGCCAACACAAAGAAGCCGGCCAGTAGCCACACACCGCCTGCTATTTGTGAGGAACGCCCCAAACCCATCCAGATCGCGGTGCAGAACAGGAAGCCAAGAGAAGGCAGCAAAACATCGAGAATGATGTTTCTGCGCCTCGCCTCCAACGGCCGAAACCAGAATCTCCAAACCACTGCCGCATTCACCCCCGTGAACCCCAGAAAGGCGCCAAAGTTCAGGAGCTCCGCGGTGAACTCATAACTCATGATCTGCGAACCCAGAAAGGAGAAAATGCCGATCAGGATGATATTGACGTCGGGAGTATTTCGCCGGGGATGAAGTCGAGCAAAATAGCGGGCAGGAATGACATTCTCTCGCCCCATTCCGAAGAGCAGCCTGGCGGCTCCAACCTGGCAGGTAAGGCCCCCGCCAACATTGGCAAGCACCACCAGGAGCGCGGTGGCCTTCAGCAGTGTAACCCCGCCCACCCGGCCTGTGACGTCGATGAAGGCAGTATCGACGTTGGCGAAGGTAGCATAATTCGGCCAGACCATATGCCCGAGATATACCAGCAGACCGCCGAATAGGCCGGTAAACACACATATCGAGACGGCCGCCAATAAGACATTTCTCCGCGGATCCTTTACATCCTCCGCCAAGGTAGTCACGGAGTCGAACCCGATAAACGTCAGCGCTGCAAAAGAAGTTGCCGAGGCGATGTCACGAAGATGAAATGTGGCGCGGTTGTAGAACGGTTCGGTGGAAAACAACGCAAAGAAGCCGTGACGCAAGACCAGGTATCTGATCGCCAAGACGATGAAACTAAAGAGCACGGCGAACATGAGAAATAAGAGAATCTGATTCGCGCGGGCCGTGGATCGGATTCCCCTCAAGTTGAGCAGGGTAATTCCGCCGGCAAAACAAAATGCCCCCAGCGGAAAGGAAAGCGCCGGAAAGATTCGCTGCAATGAAAGTGTTCCAAAGATAACCGAGAAGAGCGGGATAAGCAGGTAGTCGAGCAGCATGGCCCATCCGGCCACAAATCCAAGGTACGGATGCATGCCCTGGCTTACGTAGGCGTACGCTGAGCCCGCCGATGGATAGCGCGCTGCCATGCGGCCATAGCTTATCGCCGTCAATACCGTAGCAACCATCGCGGCCAGGATCGTGACTACCACGAATCCGTGAGACCTTACCTCTGCCACTCCATAGATCATCGCCGGAGCGCAGGGTGTGATGGCTACGATTCCATAGAAGATCAAATCCCAAAGCGTCAGAACGCGCTTCAGGCGAGGGGCTCCGAGGCTTGCTGCGGAATCGGTTGCGGGAACGCTTATGGTCATAACCTCTTTTGCTCCGCTTCCAGTTGTCCCGCAAAGGCATTCACGGGCACCGGAAAGGTCTCATCTGTTTATTGGCATTCGGTCCCGGCTCAACATCTAGTATTGGTCTTGATACTGAAATCTGAGCGTAAATCATTCGTCGCCTCGTCGTATGTACAACCAGATTGTTCTGAGCGTTTCATAAAAAATCGAATCTGCGAAGAGCGACTTGCGGAAATACCCGATTACCTGGCAGATCTCAATCGAGGGTACTGATAAAACGAAGCTTGATTGGAGATCGTTATCATAAAGCGATATGCCTGAAATCTCAATGAGCCTCGGATATCAATGAGTCGTGGAGTAGAGGCCAGGCAGCGGCTTGCTTTTTTGTTCCTCTAGTTCGGGATGAGGCAAAGGCTTCCGTGGCATCATCTGGTCGCGCATCGCAGCGTTGTAAACAAAGATGGCTTCAACCACTGCGATCTGCTTCAAATCGGTCGACTGCAGGTGCTCGTACGTATCCATATCCGAGTGGTGAGTGCGTGTGTCATAGTCCATTGGATCCTGGATGAATTGGAAGCCCGGGATGCCCACGGCGTCAAACGACAGGTGGTCTGTTCCGCCCGTGTTCCGGTTTGTGATGGTGGTCACTCCCAGATCTTTCAGCGGAGCCATCCATCGAGCGAAGATGGGATCCACCGCGGTGTTGCCCTGGGTGTAAATCCCGCGAATTTTGCCGGTGCCATTGTCCACGTTGAAATAGGCAGAGATGAGTTTCTGCTCGGGCTTCAAGTTCAGCGGCCCCGCCGCCTTCCGGGAGTATTCCATCAGCTCCATCTGATCAGGAGCAGTCGAGCGCGGGAAGCTGCCAAAGTGTTGGCCTACGTATCCAATGCTGCCCAGCAACCCTTCTTCCTCGCCCGTCCATAGGGCGATGCGGATGGTCCGTCGAGGCTTAACCTTGAGCGTGTTCAGTATGCGCATAACCTCCAGAGCAACCGCTGTGCCAGCACCGTTATCCGTAGCGCCGGTCCCTGCGATCCAACTATCCAGGTGACCTCCAACCATCACGACTTCGTCCTTCAGCTTTGGATCGGTTCCGGGAATCTCGGCAACTGTGTCGAAGCCATGCTCATGATCCCCGGTGAACCTGGTGTCGACGTTCATCTCAAGCGAAACGGGAACGTTGTTCTCGAGCAGACGGAAGACGCGGCCGTAGCTTTCAATCTGCGCGACCACTACGGGAAAGGGGACAGCCTCATCCTTGCGATAGGGAGCGCGGCCCAGAGAGGCGCCATTGTCGTCGAAGATAATCCCGGTGCCGCCCCCGTTGCTACCATCGCGGCTGGGAACGATAACCCCTGCGATCTTCTCTTCGGCCAGGAACGGAAGCACTTTCTCGGTAAGCTTTCTGCGCTTGAGATAGCGCGCCGCCCGCGCGTCCGCTTCCGGGTCACCGGCTTCTACCGGAAGCGACTCCAGTTTTTTGAGATCTGCTTCGTTGTAGCGCTTGAAGAATGGCTCTTCGGGTACAGGCACATTGCGCATCGCGCCCAACATTACGATCTTGCCCGAGAGTTTGCCCTTGTATTTGGGTATATCGTTCTCGTCTGCAATGACTACCGAGATGGCCCGCGCGGTCACGGGTCCGTTGGTAGAAGGCGACCACGGCGCGGCCTGGGCTACAAAGATCGCGGTGTCGGGTTCTGTCATCCGCACCCAGGTGTTGATCTGCTGCCAACCCATACCGAACTCGCCCCAGTCTTCCAGATGGGCATTCGCGCATCCCATCCTGGTGAGTTGGTCCTGCGTCCACGCGTTGGCCTTCGCCATGTTGGGTGAACCGGTCAGCCGAGGGCCGATTCCGTCCATCAGGCCTCCCGCGTAGTCCATCACGTGCGAGCGCTCCAGGCCCTCTTCGCGAATTGCGTTGTAGGCGTTCAGGTCGATTGATTCGGTAACAGATTGTTCGATCCGAGGGCCAGCAGCCGCCTGATCCTCGGTTATCTTGGCTGGGTCCTTATCTGCCGCGTTGGTACTCAATGCGCCGCCGGCAAGCATCAGTGCCGCGGCGATGGCCCAGGCTCGTTGTGGAACCATGGATATTTGCCTCCTGGTGAATGGTACGAGACATAGCGATCGTTGGTCCGGGAACATTATCATTCGAGGTCGTTCTTGCTCCAGTGCCCTTTCGGGAAATGGCTAAAAAGTGCGTGGTAAGAGTGGTGAGTCCCCTGCTGCGGAGATTCTTTGGTTTCGGCGGCTTCTTGTTGCGTCAGCTTTGTGTATTCGCGATCGATGGCGGATCTGGGGGTAGGCCGGGGTTCTCCGCCGGATTTCCGGTGGGATTTGGTGGCTTCAGAGAACTTCATGCGCATTTCTGAGAAGAAAGGCGCATGAAGTCTGCGGAACCCAATAAGCTCAACAGGAAATCGGGATATGGGGCACCCGCCGGTCCGTGGCAGAGACAGATCCCAAAACAACACCGTTTCATCCCCCCGCGGGTCGGCGAAGCCGGTGGTCAACTTCACCGAAAGGCGCACACGCGGTTCTCTCCGTGCGTCGTGGCAGGAAACCCGGGTTCCCGGGAAATGGCTAAAAAGTACGCACTAACGCACTAATTCACCTGCTGCGGGATTCTTCGGGTTCGGCGGTCTCTCGGGTTCCAACCTTACGGTGCCCTTTGGGCGATCACGTTTGTGGCTCTGGGGAGCATGGGAACCGGGTGGTCCATGGCAGCCGTTGTCTTGGCTTGTGGGCGGAGAGGTTTTGCCTGCCACCGCCCACTGGATAGACATCGATTGTCAAAGATCAGCGTTGCCTTTAAGCGTTTGCACCCCTTGTGAAAACGCTCTAGCCCTGAGGCTGATGGCCGCGAAGCGGCGTTGGAAACGATCCGCATCATGCGTATTATGCGCAGCAAGCTACTCTCGGTTGCCGAATAACCAGCCGCGCTATGGTCGCGGAAACGCGCCAGGGACACTCGTGTTCCCGTGGGGCGAAGGAATACAAGCTTGGAAAGGGTGGAAAGCCGCTTCTGCCATCGACATCTGGCCTCGGGCCTGCCATGATGCCGTTTGAATGATGGGAAACGAGCGAACTAAGTCCCCTTCGAAGCAAGGCTAGTATCTATTTGCTCCTATAGGTATTAGATTCGGATTGACCGTAGTTCGATCAGCAGTGACCAGTTTTTCAATAATGCTTGGCCATCTGCAGGAGCTCCAGCAGTTTGCAGTGCCGTACAGGGAACTATCCGCCATTCACCTGCGTACTTGCGGTCATAACTTATGACCTCGACGGCCATGGTTCACACTTCAGATTCGACGTTGCGGCAGGCGCTGCGTCTGGCGGTGATCTTCGCGGCCGTCAAGCTGGCCTTTCAGTTTGCTCTTACGTTGTGGACCGAGCACCTGGGCTACGGCTACTTCCGCGATGAGTTCTACTACATCGCGTGCGGACGCCATCTCGCGTGGGGCTACGTCGACCACGGACCGATCGTCGCCTTGCAGGCGCGGCTCGGCGAACTGATCTTCGGCGATTCGGTATTCTCCATCCGAGTCTTTTCAGCCGTCGCGGGCGCCGCCGCTATCTTTCTCACCGGCGTCATCGCGTGGGCGTTGGGTGGAAGGCGTCCCGCCCAGGCACTTGCCATGTTCGGCTTGATCGTCTGCCCCCAATACATCGGCACCGATGGCTATCTCTCGATGAACTCCTTCGAGCCGGTCTTCTGGATGACCTGTGTGCTCGCCCTGGTGTTGATGCTGCGCGGCTACTCCCAACGCTTCTGGTGGCTTGTTTTTGGCGTATCCGCTGGAGTCGGCCTGCTGAACAAACCATCCATGACCTTCTTCCTGGTGGCTGTGGGGCTAGGCCTGTTGCTGACGCCACAGCGCCGCGTACTGGGCTCGCGGTGGGCTGCAGCCGGTATCGCGTTGATGATCCTGATCGCGCTGCCCAATGTGCTTTGGCAGGTCCACAATCATTGGCCGACACTCGAATTCCTCCGCAACGGTCAAAGCGGGCACAAGAACGTCGTCCTGGATCCACTCCAATTCTTCCTCTCCCAGTTCGTCAAGATGCAGCCAGTCAACGCGTTCCTTTGGATTCCAGGGGTCGTAGCACTCCTGCATGCAAAGTCCATACGCAACGGCCGCTGGCTCGGCCTTGCCTACCTGTTCTTCTTCGCCATCATGCTGGTCCTGCACGCCAAGGATTATTACCTCGCGGCTATCTACCCTGCCTACTTTGCGGCCGGCGGTATCGCCTGGGAGCGCCGGTTTTCGGCCTCTCACGGCGTGCAGCGCGACCGCATCGTGGCCTTTCCTGTCTTCGAGGCGGTCTTGCTGGTCACGAGTCTCATCATCCTACCCATGGGTTCGCCGGTCCTGCGGCCCGCCGCCTGGGTGCATTACACAACAGCGCTGCACCTGCAGGGGGGCAAGACGGAGACCGCCGCCACAGGTCCCTTACCCCAGTTCTACGCGGATCGCTTCGGTTGGCAGCAGGAAGTGAGTGTCGTTCTGAACGCATTTCGATCGCTCTCACCGCAGGATCAACGGCGGGTCTGCATCTTCGGCAGCAACTATGGTGAAGCTGGCGCCCTTGATTTCCTCGGTCCAGGCCAGGGTGCGGGGCAGCACTTATATCTGCCGCCGGCAATTAGCGGGCAGAACAACTATTGGCTGTGGGGAACCCATGGCTGCGATCCGGATGTGGTCATCGCGGTGATCGGCGATACCCCTGAGGCCGTGTCGCAAAAGTATAGGTCGGTCGAGTTAGTCGGCCGCCTGGACAATCCGTGGGCGATGCCCTTCGAGCACAAGAACATCTATCTGCTTCGCGGACGGCGGCCTTCGGCCCCTTTCGACTGGGCCGACGAGAGGTACTACTTCTGATCCTCAACCCGGTCAAGACTGGGGCACCAGAGATCAAGCAAGTCCTAATATCCTACTTTTCCTCTTTTCTAAGGAACGGAGCAGGTGAGCAGGTTACGTTCCTTGTGTCAGAAGATCCGGATTTTTGATCGTCGGCTTACTTCGGGAGAATCACCGATATCGGAGGCCGTGCACAAATAGCCTGCAATTCCATAAAACAGGGTTGCGCAAATCACTAGAGCGACAACCCAGCGCCACAGGCGAATGGGGCGAGGCCCTTCGGAGCGAGCCGAAGCTAAAGTCATCTCTTGCACGGACCTCCTGGGTGCGCTGGATACCGAGCGATGCCGAAGTGTTCCGGGTGCGTTATGCGGGCAGCGATCGCGACTCTTTGACAAGTTAATATGTCGTATGCTACATAGGGTTTAGCGCAGTGATCAATACATGGTTCAGAAGGCTCGCGCCTGAATGGGCCGGGATCAAGCCCTACTAATGGAAGACGGGTCGTAACTTTATGCGGAGGCGAAGTTTCCTGAAGGAGGAGTCCTCGATGCAATCCTTGTTACACAACCCTGGCTACGCACTTCGTCACTCCAGTGATGTCGCAGCGCATTTTCGCTCTCCCTGGTTACGTTTCAGGTCGTGCGACGCGAGCCATCTTAAGCTTCAGGATCGATGACGAGAAGAAATCATGCGTGGACATTTGTTGTTTTCCCTAATAGCCAGCCTGACCGTCCTGGGTGCGATGGGTCAGACTCCCGACGGGTCCACCGCACATCGCGAAAAAGCAGTGGAAGAGAATCTCCGTTATTTAGCCGTGATCAAAGGTCATCCTGAGCCAGGAATGTCGTTAGTGGAGCAAATGTCGCGTCTGCACGTGCCGGGTGTGAGCATCGCAGTGATTCACGGTAAGAGAGTTGATTGGAGCAAGGGCTACGGGGTGGCGCGCCTTGGCGGACCGCCGGTTTCTGCGTCGACCCTGTTTGGCGCTGCCTCGATGAGCAAGCCGGTTACGGCCATGGCCGTGTTGCGGTTCGCGCAGGAGGGCAGAATCGATCTGGACGCGGATGTTAACACCTATCTGAAGAGTTGGAAGATTCCGGCGAATCAGTACACCAAGGACCATCCCGTAACTGTGCGGGAGTTGCTAGGCCATACTTCGGGAATTGGAACGCATAACGGCATGATCTACGATCCGGGTAAGGGCGTGCCGTCCCTCCTTGAAATCCTGGAGGGAAAGCCTCCGGCAACGACACCTCCGGTTCGCGTCGAATCGGAGCCGGGCAAGAAGTATGCGTACGCGAACGGTGGGTACCTCATTCTTCAACTTTTGATTACCGATCTTACCGGTAAGCCCTTCGCTGAAGCCATGCAAGACTCGGTTTTGGCTCCTCTTGGAATGAGCCAGAGTACGTTTATGGCACCGCTGCGACCCGTGGAGGCGGCAAACGCTGGAACCGCTTACGCCGAAGACGGAACGAGCGGAACCCCGCCCGTACATTTTGTTGAGCCTAACGCAGCAGCCGGTGGACTGTGGACCACTGCAAATGACTATGCCAAGTTTGTGATCGAGCTTCAGAAGGAGTACTCAGGAGAATCTCGCCGTGTGCTCAATCAGAAGATGGCGCAGATGATGGTGACGCCAGGCATGGGTCCATCGGACAGTGTGTGGTGGGGTTTAGGCGTGCACGTTGGAGGCACCCGGCCGAACATTTACTTCGAGCATGGCGGGTCTGCGGTCTTTCAATGCGACATGGTTGGATATCCCTCAGGGGACGGAGTGGTCGTGCTGACCAACGGTGGTGGAGGCGGCGCACTCTCCGACCAGATCGTCCGGAGTGTTGCGCAAGTTTACACGTGGCCCGATTTTCAGCCGGTTGAGCACACGGTGATCCACGTGGATCCATCGAAATTTGGGCGCTATGTCGGAACATACGATTTCATGAAGGTCACCCAGGTTGGAAACCATTTGATGGCGGAGATCCCCCTCGGATCACAACCGGAGGAGTTATTACCGGAGTCCGACACACAATACTTCCTTCGCGATGCTCCAACGCGCGTCATCTTCGACGTTAAGCCGGATGGAAGCGTGACTGGGTTGGAGTTCATCACCTCCTACGTTCACTGGCACAGGGAAAGGAACCCGTCATGAATCGCGCCTCCATCCGTGGAAAATGAACAGCTCGTCGGCCTGCGCATCGCTCATCAACCTGGCCGCGCCCCAGTTCTCAATCGCGATGATGGTCGAGCGCATGTCGCATTGCTTCAGCGCGCCGAGGGCAATGAGTGCGCGTGAATCCGTCGAGAAACACATCGTCGGAGGAGGACGGGAGCCTGTTTCGCGGTACGAAACGGAGGGTTGGGTCCGCAACACCCCCCACTCAAGCCAAAAGAAGGGAAGGCTTGAATGGGCCACCCAACCTTTGTTGGTGGGGAGAGGGTGTCATTTTTCCCTCGACTTGCCACAGGCAAGTCAGTCCCCTCCAAATCCGTGGATGCCAAAGGCGTCCAATCGCGAGGCCATCTTGCGCCAGGGCCCTTTCGGCTGCGATCATGGCTGCGGCTCGAAAGGTCCTTATCCATGCGTGTGCGCCCCATCGTTTTCGCTGCCCTGCTGGCGGCTTCCTCTTCTCTGTTTGCACAAACAGCGGCCTGGCCGCCTACTCCCGATCATCTGACCCTGCCGCTGTGGCCAAACGTTGCGCCCGATGCCCAGCCTAATCCGGAGCCCGAGGGCGATACTACGAAAGCTGCCGACGGCCATCCTGGAGGCAAGCCTGTCATTCGTATCGGCAATGTCTCGAAACCGACACTTACGCTCTACACTCCGAAGGGCGCCAACACCGGCGCTGCCGTGGTTGTCTTTCCGGGTGGCGGCTACAAGATCCTGGCCATCGACCTGGAAGGCACCGAAGTCTGTGACTGGCTGAATTCGATCGGCGTCAGCTGCGTTGTCGTCAAATACCGTGTCCCGGAGCCTGGGCCTTACCCCAAGTCTCCCGCTCCACTCGAAGATGCACAGCGGGCCTTGGGCATCGTACGTTCCCATGCCGCAGAATGGCACATTGATCCAAACCGGATCGGCGTCCTGGGCTTCTCTGCCGGGGCGCACCTTGCTGCCGCGCTGAGCACACACTTCGACCAAAGACTCTATGCCCCCATCGACGCTGCGGACAAGCTGAGTTGCCGTCCTGACTTTGCGGTCATCGTCTATCCCGGCTATCTTGCCCTCGCAGACCAGAACTTCGCGCCGAACCCTGACATAAACCCCACCAGTCAAACCCCGCCTACTTTCATCGTGCAGGCCGAGGACGATCCGGTGCATGTAGAAAACGCCGTCGTCTACTTTCTTGCGCTTAAGCATGCCAAGGTGCCGGCCGAGCTGCACATTTACGCGGAGGGCGGACATGGTTATGGTTTGCGTCGTACCGCGCTTCCCGTTACCTCCTGGCCGCAGACGGTCGAGATATGGCTGCACACCATCCATATGGTTTCTTAGGAATGGCGAAGACAAGCAAGATTGCAGTGATTCTCCTGCCGTTTCTGGCGGTTGCACTCAGCGCGGCGCAAAGTGCAACCGCTCCGGCGCCTATCCTGTCCGGTGGGGTGGTGGTTCCTCTTTATCCGGCCGGCTCGCCTTTTCTCAACTCGGCGCGCGTCCATGAGGCCGAGCAATTCAACATGAGCCAGGCGGTGCCGGGGCGCATCAACAGCATCGTCAACATACACAACCCATCGATCGAGGTGCATACCGTCGAGCGCGGTATTAATACGGGCGCCGCCGTGATCCTGGTGCCGGGTGGGGGTCACAACACGCTGAACGTGGGAAGTGAGGGCGCGGATTTTGTCCCCTTCTTCTACAACTACGGCGTCAACACCATCATTCTGCGGAGCCGGCTGCGCCGTGACGGTTACAATCCGCAGACCGACGAGGTATATGACGCTCAGCAATCCATCCGCCTGGTCCGTGCCCACGCCCGCGAATGGAATATCGATCCGAACAAGATTGGCATCATGGGGTTTTCGGCGGGTGCGGAACTGGCCGCCGCGGCTGCGGTTCTTTACGACACCTTTGATAAGAACAATAGCGCCACGGGCGATCCCCTAGCGGGTGTCTCTTCCCGCCCGGACTTCGTCGGCATCATCTACCCGGGTCCCAGCCCTTTCGCACCTAACCGTGTCGCCCCGCCCATCCCGCGCAACGTTCCGCCCTCGTTCCTCGCTTCTGCCGGTTCCGATGACCAGGTTCATGCAATCTGGGCGGATGAATACTTTGCCGCCATGCTCGCGCTGCGGGTGCCAAACCTCGAAATGCACATCTATGGCAACGGCCGCCATCCCGGCGACTTGTTGCGTGACGGCAGCCATATGGGCGGAGGCCTTAACGATCGCCATGGGATCCCGTTTGGAAGCTGGCAATTCCGGTTCATCGACTGGTTCCGCGATCTCGGTTTCCTGCAACCGCCTGGCGTGGAAACCAAGGCCGCCACAGACATTGCCTTTTATTTGAGCCAACCGGCAGCTCCACCGCCAGCCGCTCATGTGCCCTAGCAGGCTGCGGATGGGTGAAAAGCATACGTCAGGGGCTGAAGCCCAATTCTTTTTCACGCCCTTTGTGGCCCGACTAAAGTCGTGCCCTGATACAAAGCCAAAACATGGTATCCAAAAGAGCTTCTGTTCGTCCTAATGACACGGAGCGTTTGGGAACTACCCCACTCAAGCCAAAAGAAGGCTTGAATGGGGCACCCCAGCTTTTTGTTGCCGGTGCAGAGAGCAGGGTCATTTCTCCCTCAACTTGGCCCAGGCGGGAACTCGTCCCTCAACCTTCTATTGATGTTGACAGTTCCAAGTAACAGAATCTCCTGACAGGGCTCGCTAAGCCGCGGTGTCCGGCGATGGACATCGCCGTGTCTTTATGGACAGTCCGCTTCTTGGGCAATTACTAAGTCATTGAAAACGCTCAGCGGATAAGAGGCAGGGATTGGGCAACCACGTGCCTCAACCAGGAGTCATGATGGCAAACATGATTGGGGATGTGCGCTACGCCCTGCGACAGTTGCGAAAAAGCCCAGGCTTTACTGCGACTGTCGTGTTGACCCTGGCGCTGGGTATCGGGGCAAACACGGCGATCTTCACCCTGGTGCATGCCGTGCTCCTGAAGAATCTGCCGGTAGTGGACCCCAACTCGCTGGTCCGCGTTGGCGATGACGAGTCGTGCTGCATCCTGAACCTGGCCTCGTTCGACTCCGATTACACAATCTTTTCCTACGATGGCTATAAGTACCTGCGCGATCACACACCGGAGTTTGAGGAATTGGCAGCCATGCAAGGTGGCCAGGCAGACTTGTCGGTCCGGCGCGCTGCGGGAGACGCCTCTCCGCACTCTTCGCTGGGCGAGTTTGTCTCCGGCAACTATTTCCAAACATTTGGGGTGCAGCCCTTTGCCGGGCGTGTCCTGGCGCCGACGGATGATGTGGACAGCGCACCGCCCGCCGCGGTGCTGAGCTACCAGGCTTGGCAAAGGGACTATGCGGGTGATTCCTCGGTCATCGGCAGCACCTTCGTCATGAACACCCACCCGGTGACCATCATCGGCGTAACCCCGCAGGCGTTCTATGGCGACCGGCTAACGGAGCGTCCACCGGATTTCTATCTGCCCATCTCCCAGGAGCCGACGCTTGGTTTTTTTTCGGTACGCGACAAGCCCGGACTCGGGTGGCTCTTTCTCATTGGACGGGTAAAGCCTGGGACAGCGATAAGGCCGCTGCAAGCTAAGATGAGCGGCCTTCTACGGCAGCAGCTTGCGCAACTGGCGCCTTACCAGACCGAGCACGGCAAAGAACATCTCGCCAAGGCCCATGTTGTGCTCACGCCTGGCGGGGCCGGGGTTGCGAGAATGCAACACTACGCGGAGAGCAGCCTGCAGCTGTTGATGGGCCTCGCTGGACTGGTGTTGTTGATTGCGTGCGCGAACATCGCCAACCTTATGTTGGTACGCGGGCTGGCGCGGCGCGGCGAGATCTCAATCCGCATGGCGCTGGGTGCGGCGCGCGCGCGCATCGTGCGGCAAATGACGACCGAGAGCATCGTGCTGGCAATTCTTGGGGGGCTCGCGGGATTGGCGATTGCATACGCAGGGGTGCGGTCGCTGCTGGCATTGGTGTTTCCCGACTCGCCAAGCTTGCCGATTCATGCAGCACCGTCGCTGCCGGTGCTGGGGTTTGCCTTCGGCATTTCTCTCGTGACAGGTCTGGTTTTCGGCATTGCGCCGGCGTGGCTTACCTCGCAACAGCAGCCGGTCAATGCATTGCGCGGAGTGAATCGCATTGCCGGCGAAGGGTCTTCCCTAATGCAACGGTCGCTGGTTGTCTTGCAGGCGGCGCTTTCCCTGGTACTGCTGGTCGCAGCCGGATTGCTGGGCAAGAGCCTCAATCAAATTGAACATCAGAATTTTGGGGTGGAAACAGAAAATCGGGTAATCGTTAATTTGAATCCACTCAAGGCTGGTTATAAGCCGGAGCAGTTGCAGGGGCTCTACCAGCAGATCGAGGACAAGTTCGGCGCCATGCCTGGTGTGGAGCGCATCGGGCTAACGCTCTACACGCCGCTGGAAGGCAACAGCTGGAGCTTCTATGTCTACGTCCAGGGACAGCCCGCACCTGATCCGGGCAAGGATGTGGGCGCATCGTTCAATCGCGCCAGCCCGAACTACTTCAAGGCGGTTGGGCAGCATATGCTTCGCGGGCGAGCCTTTACACCGGCGGATACGGCAACATCGCCTGGCGTTGCCGTGGTTAACCAGGCGTTTGTAAAGAAGCTCTTCAAGCCGGGCCAGGACCCGATAGGACAGCACCTTGGATGGCAAGACATCAAGAGTGCAGGCGACTTCGAGATCGTGGGAGTAGTGGAGGATACGAAATATCAAAGCGCACGCGATGCCGTTCAGCCGATGTTTTTCATCCCGATGCTGCAGCAGTCGCGCACCAGCCCGCCTAAAGACCTGGACGCATCGCTCTATGCCGGCTCGCTCGTCCTACAGATGAAAGTCATGACGCCAGGGTTGGAGACCGGGATACGCAGGACGCTGGCGAGCATCGATCCCAATCTGACCGTCGATCACTACCAAACGTTTGACCATCAGATTCATGGAAACTTTAACACCGAGCGGATGATTGCGCGGCTGACGCTGTTGTTCGGGTTGTTGGCGTTGGTGCTGGCCACGGTTGGGCTCTACGGTGTCACATCCTACACGGTTGAACGCAGAACACCGGAGATTGGCATACGCATGGCGCTCGGCGCAGCCCGGCCAGGGGTCATCGGCATGGTGATGCGGGGCGCGATGCTACAAGCCGGAATCGGGTTGGCGATTGGCATACCGACCGCTCTGCTTGCCGCTCGGTTTGTGAAGGCGCAACTCTACAATGTATCCGGTCAGGACGCGTGGGTGATCACCGGCGCAGTCGTTGCACTGGCAATTTCAGCGTGCATAGCTGGGCTGATTCCGGCGCGTCGCGCAGCTTCTACCGATCCGATGAGGGCCTTGCGTTCGGAGTAGTCCGCGATATTCTGAATCTACACGGCCCCATGACGTCCAAGATTCATCCCGTCGCTGCCGAAGGATTTACCGCGGGTGCGGCGGCCTATGTTGCCGGCCGCCCGGAGTATCCGCCCGCAATCGAAGAATGGTTGAAGACCGATCTTGGCCTGGGCAGGGGCAAGACTGCGCTCGACCTGGGTGCAGGCACCGGTAAGTTTTCCTCCCGGCTGGTTGCTACCGGGGCGACCGTCATCGCAGTGGAACCTGTCCAGGCGATGTTAGACGAGTTGATTCGGCAATATCCCGAGATCGAGGCCAGGAGCGGCACTGCCCAGGCCATACCTCTAGAGGACGCGTCGGTCGACGCGGTCGTGTGCGCGCAATCGTTCCATTGGTTTGCTACCCCGGAAGTGCTGCAGTGAAATTCATCGAGTTCTCAAGCCGGGCGGCGCATTTGGTTTGGTCTGGAACCTCCGCGACGACAGCGTGCCATGGGTCGCAGCGCTAAGCCGCATCATGCAGCCCTTCGAGGGCGATGCTCCCCGCTTCCACTCCCAGAAATGGCGAGACGTATTCCCTGCCAAAGGCTTCAGCCCGCTACGCGAGAAGCAATTTGCCAATCTCCACACCGGGCCGCCGGCGAAAGTAATCATTGACCGGATCTTATCGGTAAGCTTCATGGCGGCGCTTTCCCTTGAACAGCAAGAGCAGGTCACCGCACAGATGCGGGAAGTAATCGCGAATTCTCCTGACCTTGCCGGGAAGGCCCAGGTGACCTTTCCCTACGAAACCCTCGCCTGCGTTTGCAATAGGCTGCCAGGTTAGTGTTCTATTCTGCGGTATACATCCGCGGCAGAATGCTCTAAGCTTCTCCCGACATTTTGGAGGACAACTATGTCTGAGGCCAACAAACTTCTCTTGAGGCGCTGGTTCGAGCAGGTCTGGAACCAGAAGAGCGAAGCAGCGATCGACGAAATGTTCAGCAAGCACGGCAAATCCCATGGCTTTCCTGAACCGGACTCGGTTCTTGTGGGGCCCGAGGGTTCAAGACCGTCCACCGCGCCTTCGTTGGCGCCTTTCCTGATCTTCACATTGACCTGGAAGATATTGTGGCCGAGGGTGATCGTGTGGCGGTTCGCTGGCGGGTTTCCATGACGCATCTCGGCGATCATCTCGGCTTTCCCGCCACAGGGAAGAAGGAGACCTCGACGGGTCGTCTTTTTTGATCGTCAAGGACAATCAGGTCGTGGAAGGCTGGAACCAGATGGACCTGGGGGCTTTCATGCAGAGGCTGCAGGCGGGGTGATGAAGCTTGCCGAGAGGAATGGGAATTAAGCCTTAAGAGCTCATTTGGATTCGGCTGCCGGATGAGTGAACAGCGCTCCACTCCGCTATGCCGGATTTGGGTCAGCAACAAACCCACTCAAGCCAAAAGGAGGCTTGAATGGGCCACCCAGTCTTTCGCGGTGGGCCGCAGGCCCCATAAGCGCTAACTTGTTTGGGATGTCTTAAAACTCCTACAAAAACGTCATCCTGAGCGGCGCACCTCACCCATGCAGCTCGGAGCTTTTCAACAACCGAAGCTCGCTCCTGGCAGGCCCGTCAAAAAATAATTCTGACGACCTGTCGATTCCGCCAGACCCAAACGTCGTATCGGCAAGGAGGAAATAAATATGCAATATCTAGCCCTGATCTACGAAGACGAAACACGGTTTGCCAAGGGATTCAATGAATCCGAGTTTGCCGAGTACGGTGCATTCGGCAAGAAAAACGCCGCTGCCATTAAGGGTGGGAATGCGCTTCAACCCACACCAACGGCCAAGACCGTCCGCGTACGGGACGGAAAGACCCTCACCACGGACGGTCCATTCGCGGAAACGAAAGAGCAACTCGGCGGCTTTTATCTGCTCGAAGCGGCCAGCATCGACGAAGCGGCCTCGATGGCGGCAGGCATCCCCGGCTGCGCGCTTTGGGTGCGTCGAAGTTCGTCCCATCATGGTCTTTTCATAGCTCTGTGGGCGACGCCGGCTCGTCCCCCGGCGTTGCCATGTTCCTTCCCTCAACCAGTCAGGAGGCAACATGATAGAGACTACGTTTCCCCTCATCGCGCAATCCGAATTGACGACCGAAGAGATCATCACGGCATCGCGTCACCTTGCGATCACGCGCGGTTGCCTGGTCGAATCGGTGAGTGGACTCTGCGAGGCGCAGTGGAACTTCAAACCCAGAACGACGCCTGGTCGATCGCTGAGAATATGGAACACCTGGTTCTGATCGAAGGCCGCATCCATGCCATCATTGGAAACATGGGCAATGCGCCCGAGTCAGAATCGCGATGGCAAGCAAAGCGAAATGGATAACATCATATTGACCGAGGTGCCCAAACGCACGTATCAAGGTCAAGGCGCCTCCACCGCTGTGCCCCACCTGCCGTTGGAGCGGCCCTGAAGCCTTGCAGCTTTTCATCGCAAGCCCGGGAACAAACGATGCAACTGCTGGCCGCGCCCCTGCTTCGCGGACGGGTTATGCCCCATCCTTTCTTCGGCCCATGGGATGGTTATCAATGGCTGTTGGCGGTCGGATCGCATACCGCGCGGCACACCGAACCAAATCCGGGAAATCAAAGCTGACCCGAGTTTTCCCGTTCACGCCACGGGATTGAGGCACGCCATGCGCTACATGATGTTGATTTACTCCCAGGAAGACGAGGCGGCGACGCCTGAGGAAATGAGCGTAGTCGCGGCCGGACCACAAGGCCGTCATGGACGAGGCGCGCGATCGCGGCGTCTTCCGTGCGGCCGATCCGCTCGAGGCCAGCAGCACTGCCACTACCGTTCGCATAATGGATGGCAGGGTGCTGGTCACCGACGGTCCATTCGCCGAAACCAAGGAGCAGTTAGCCGGATACTACATACTCGACTGTCGAGGATCTGGACGAAGCTCTTGCCTGGGCTGCAAAAATTCCCACCGCGTGCGCCGGCGCAACAGGATGCATCGAGGTCCGGCCCATCCGCGAATTTCGCGAGCGCTTACCTGTGAATGCATGACCATCACGCCACCGTCGAAGCAGTTTTCCGGAGCCGAGTCAGGGCGCATCATTGCCGGCCTTATTCGCGTCTCGCACTCCTTCGACCTTGCCGAAGAGGCCATGCAAGACGCCTTTGCCGCGGCGGTCGTAAGCTGGCAGGCCGAAGGCATACCCGACAACCCCGCCGCCTGGATCACGGCGGCCGCGCGCCGCAAGCTCATCGACTACGCACGCCGCGAACAGACGCGCCGCAACAACGAGGACCAGCTGCTCTATGAATCCCTCTGCCGCAGCAGCGCGATCGACGAGGAAATGAGCCGCCCTTTCCCCGACGATCGCCTGAGTCTCATCTTTACCTGTTGTCATCCCGCGATCAACATGCAGGCGCAGGTCGCGCTCACGCTCAGAACGCTTGGCGGCCTCACCACAGCTGAGATTGCCCGCGCTTTTCTGCTTCCCGAGCCTACGCTTGCCCAGCGCCTCGTGCGTGCCCAGCGCAAGATTCAGCAAGCCCGCATCCCCTATCAGGTTCCCGATAGCCGGCTCCTTGCCGGAACGCCTCTCGGCTGTTCAAGCCGTGCTCTATCTCATCTTCAACGAAGGCTACTCCGCCAGCTCCGGCGATAGCCTGGTGCGCCGCGAGCTTTGCGCCGAGGCCATTCGCCTGGCGCGCACGCTCGTCGAACTCATGCCTGAAAACCCTGAGAGCATGGCGCTGCTGGCCCTCATGCTGCTGCATGATTCGCGCCGCGACACCCGCTCCAGCGCAGACGGACAGCTGGTGCCTCTTGAGGAGCAGGACCGCTCTCTTGTGGCATCAGGATCAGATCGCCGAAGGTATTCATCTGGTCGAGCGGGCGCTGGGCCGGCGTAGTGTCGGCCCGTATCAGCTGCAGGCGGCCATTGCCGCCATCCATGCTGAAGCGAGGACGGCTGGGGAAACCGACTGGAAACAGATCGCCGCACTCTACGCTCTCCTCAACGCCAGCCAGCCCTCGGCCATCGTCTCCCTCAACCACGCCGTCGCCGTCGCCATGAGTGAAAGCCTCGAGCGGGGTCTGGCGCTGATCGACGATCTGGGCTCGTCCGGCGAACTCGATTCTTATCATCTCTATCATGCGGCCCGGGCCGACCTGCTTCGCCGCATGGGCCGCAACCGCGAAGCCCTGGAGAGCTACCGCCGCGGGCTTGCTCTCACCAGCAACACCGTCGAGCTTCGCTATCTTCGCCGCCGTATAGCCGAGCTAGGGAACCCAGGCAACCCTCTCAACGTAAGTAAGCAATAACGGCAAGAACACAGGAGGCAGCATGCCAGCCCTGCGGCAGGATCTGACTTATAGCTTCCGGCGTCTTTCCCGATCGCCCGGATTTGTCTTCGCCGTCATCCTCTCCATCGGACTAGGCATCGCCGGCAACGCCACCATCTTTTCCATGGTCAGCCGCTTTGTCTTCTGGCCCCCGCCCGTCGCCGATCCCAGCACGCTTATGGCGATCCATACGACGCACGACGGCGATCGCTGCTGCAATAATTTCTCCTGGCCTATCTACACTGACTTGCGCGACCAGGCCCGATCGTTCTCCGGGGTCGCCGCCTACTATGAGCTTTTGCCCGCATCGATTGGCGGCCATGGCGAGCCGGAGCGGGTTTGGGGCCAGTCAGCTACGTCGAACTTCTTCAATGTCGCGCAGATTCGCATGAGTCTGGGCCGCGGCTTCCTGGCCAATGAAGAACAGCTTCCCGTCATTGTTCTCAGCCATCGGCTCTGGCAAAGACGCTTCGCGTCCGACCGTGGAATTTTGGGCAAACCCATCCCGCTCTCGGGCCACATTTTTACAGTAGTGGGCGTAGCGCCTCCCGGCTTTCGCGGGCTGGATCTGATCCTCGATCCCGAATTCTGGGTTCCCCTCGGCAACATAGAGCAACTCGCTACAAGTATTCCCACCAGAAGTGCACGCGACTACCATTGGCTTGCGGTTGTGGCGCGCCTCAAGCCTGGAGTCACACAGTCTCAGGCTAGCGCCGAGTTGGTCACCATCGCCCAACGCTTCGCCAAAGCCTATCCCACCACGGACAAAGGCGCAGGCTTTCTGATGGATCAGGCAGGCTCCCTTCCCCCGAGAGACAAGTCGACCGTACTGCTCTTTCTTGCCGCGCTGTCGGTCGTGGTTCTGCTGGTGCTTGGGATTGCGTGTGCGAATGTAGCCAATCTACTGCTCGCACAAGCGGCCGGCCGCCGGCGCGAAATGGCGTTACGCATTGCGCTGGGTGCAACGCGCAGCCAGTTACTGCGACAGATGCTGGTGGAAAGCCTGATGCTTTCGTTAGGCGGGGGCGTGTTCGGCGCAATGCTTGCCCTGTGGGCTACATCGGCGCTTTCCGCATTTCGTATTCCAGCGCCGGTGCCGCTGGATGTGGGCATCAGCGTCGATTGGCGGGTTCAGCTCTATACCTTTGCCCTCAGCGTCGGAGCCGGCCTGCTTTTCGGCTTCATGCCTGCCTGGATCGCTTCGCGTCCGATCCTGGCCAGTGCATTGAAAGGCGAGGATGGTTTGACCCGGCCCGGGCGTCTGCTGAGCCTGCGCGATGTGCTCGTGGTTTCGCAGATTGTGATGTCGCTGGTTTTGCTCTGCGTCACCGGATTGTTCCTGCGCAGCCTGGAACGAGCCGTTGGCATCGACATCGGTTTCCGCTCACACAATTTGCTGATGTTGTCTGTCGACCCGCGGGTCCACGGATATACAGCCGAGCGCACCAACCAGTTCCTCGAGCAATTACAGGGGCGGGTAGCAGGGATTCCTGGGGTTATTTCGGTTGCCGTCACCGACGCCTCGCCGCTTTCCGGAGGCAACCGGAGCGATGGCTTCCATGCCGAAAGCCAATCAAAGTCCGCAGGCCCCGATCCAATCGTGGAGCTTTACATGGCTAGTCCTGGTTATTTCGAGACCATGGGCATCCCTCGATTAGCGGGCCGCGACTTCGCCCATGAAGCAGCAAGCGCTCCGAAAGTCGCCATCGTCAATCGCGCTTTTGCCGAGCATTTCTTCGCTCGAGAGAGCCCTATCGGGCAGCGCGTCGTTGACGGGGAGACTGCCTACGAGATCATCGGTGTTGTCCAGAACATAAAGTCGCGGACGCTGGGGGAAGATACGCGCTATGTTCTCTTCCGCTCACTGGCGCAAAGCACAGGGAGCGACCCATCCTTTCTGGGATATCAACTGGTGGTCCACACGGCGGGCGATTCGGCAGCCATTGCCAGCGCCGTGCGCGCTCAAATCCATGCTCTCGACTCCACCATGGCCGTTTACAACACCGAGACCATGGAGGAACATCTGCGTGAGGCGCTCTTTTTGCCCCGTCTGGCCGGCACATTGTTCGGAGTATTTGGATTCGTTGGGTTGGTGCTCGCTGCCGTTGGTCTATACGGGGTCATGAGTTATTCCGTCAGTCGGCGCACCCATGAGATTGGCATTCGCATCGCATTGGGGGCGCAACTCGGTGCCGTTCACCGGCTCATTCTCCGCCAGGGTATGGTGCTCACCGTCATCGGCATGGCGCTGGGTCTGCCGGCGGCGTTTGCAGTTGCCGGACTGTTGAGCAGTTTCCTTTACGGCGTTCGCCCGCACGACGGCGTCACCTTCACCCTGGTGCCGTTATTTCTCGGGTTGGTAGCGCTGGCTGCAAGCTGGCTTCCAGCACAGCGAGCAAGCAGGATTGATCTGCAGAGTGCATTGCGATACGAGTAGCGAACAACGAGTCGGGCGCCGCCTGATGTTTCGCCGGCCCCCGAAAGGTCTCACTTCTACGCTGTCTTACGGCCAGTTATTCACTATGTTGGCGATGTTCGGAGTGCCGAGTCCGGTGGCGAAATCCCAACCGGCGGTCGCCGGATAAGCTTGCTTAAGGCTCGAATCGGATGTAGAAAGCAATCCGTACTTGGATTTCGTAGAGCCGTAACAGTTGTCTTTGCCGCTGCAGGGAACCGCGTTCGTCCCCTGGGTTACGTCATAGAAGAGGCAGGATTTCCCAGCGTCGTTTCCTTTGGAGGAATTACACGCCGATAACCTTTCCTTATCGGGGTGAGCGGGGCTTCCGTATTGAGCCTTGGCCATCTTGTAATAAATCGGAGCGGCATTTCCCTGAGGGCCACCCGCTTTCTCATTAATCAAGGCCTGGATACTGGCAAACTGCGGAGCCGTGAAGGAAGTGCCGCCGGCGCTGTTGAACAAGGTGTCTGTTCCGTTTGAGTAATCGCAGGGAGCGCCACCCTGAGCTTCGTCGGACATGCAGGCGAGAATCGCGTGGTTCCAGAACGCGTTCGAAGCGAACATGGAAATATCCGGCAAATCGCGCTTGCCATCGTTCGGCATACCGATAACCCCGGACTGCCAGATGGCTTGGAGTAAACGAGGCTGGGAGCCCCGCTTCCTCCGGTGATTTCGATAAAGTTCGACCCGATACTGCTGTTGCAGAAATGCAAGACGTTCGTGTATCCGTAATAGCTCGACAGGATGTTGCTGCCGCATGAATCATTCCAGGGTGTCTCCGGCGACATACGACTTCGCCGACTTCCCTGACGCGTATTGCTCTTGCTCCAATAGGTGCTATTGGTGCCCTCGGCGGAATCCAGAAAATCCGTGCCGCCCGTGCGAAGTGTTGTAAGGCGTGGAGCCCAGGCCGTTGGCCGCAATGCCTGCTTCCAGCGGGAGTCGTACGCAAATCCGGGTCGTCGCAACCTGCTGCGCCCCTATCTCCGGCAGAGACGAACACAGAAACTCCCTCACTCGCGGCTTGTTGCCACAGCCTTTGGTGTACTCGTTTACGGCCATCCTCTGCTCGGCTTCGCAGCATCCGTAGCTCAGACTCATGATAGGGCGGAGGGCTTTGCTGGTCCAGCAGGTTCTGAGCAGCGATGAAGCCGCCGAAGCTAGTGGTGGTATCCGCGCAGGCGGCGAGTATGACCGTTTGCATCCGGCGCGACGGCGCCGGCCCACTCGGCATCGAGAGCAGCTTCGAATTCGTCCCCGTTTTTGCCTGGGTCATTGCACCCGGGTCCAGGATGAATTTCGGTATAGGTGCCGGAATACTTAGAGAGTCCAAATGCCGACCGGAACCTGGCTACGTCAGCCGGATTGATATCTGTGTCCTCCAGAACGACAACGGTCTGTCCTTTGCCGGTGATCGGCTTTTTTGCCGTGTAAAGCGGATTAGCGTTATAGATCGTGGCGAGGTCAGCCGGTGTCTCGTCGTATTGTGTGAGGTTGTCAAATCCATCAGGACAGCCGGCACAGGGAAACGAAAAGTTCCCATGTCGCTTTTTCACAAGAGGTCTAGGCATGAAGTCATGCAGAGCAGTGAAACCCACAACCACAGACGCGAGGGCAGCAGGAACCTGGGGATCGCTCGCATTGGCGATATGCTGCTTACCATTCACGAGGTATTGGTGGATCTCAGTGTGAAAGGCTTCACGCACCTGGCCCGGCCGTTCCCGACACATCGATCGTCAACCCATTCTTCGACACTGAATGTACCTGAAACTCATGCAAGCTCAGCCATCGAACAACAGTGTCGATATCCTCCTGCGCCGGGCCGAACCTCGTGCCCAGTTCTTCGGCGGTAAGCCATTGATGATATCTACCTGAGGCCGGATCCTGGAGTTCGTCGATCGTCCGCTCCAGCGCTTCTTCGTCTTCGGAACTGCGCCGCAATTGGAGGAACAGGTGCTCCATGGGGAAGCTGTCCGATACTGCTCCCTGATCGTATCTTGGAAGCGCGAGCGGGGGGGTTTGGCCGGCAAGTGGGACTAGCTTGGCCTCATCAATTGCATCTACGATACGTGCAGCGGCGGTTGGCGATCCGGCCTGGATGGCGGCACGGGCAGGACCCGGCGTTGACTCGCCAGGGCTAGTATCGTCAGCAGCGCAACAATTGGCGCGTGCTTGAACTTGCGTTGTAAAGCCATGGCGAGCTCCTTGAAGTTTCGATTGAACAGGGGATTTGCGGGATCTGGTCCTGGGGGCGGGTGCGCCAGAGTATACAGGGAGCGCGGCAGGGGAGCCAAGCACGGTTTTCGAAGCCTCCAAGGCCGATAGTTTCCCGTGTATTGCATTTCTGTGGAAATAATTTTTGGCGACCAGGAGCGAATTGTGAACGAATTGGAGCAGGCTATCATCGGTGACAGCGCCGCTGCGCCCCCAGCCCATATCCTTGAGGCCGTCGGAAGCGACCTCGCTCATCGATTGCTGGATGGCGCTCCCCACACTATCTATCAGGAACTTTGGCACATCACATTCTGGCAGCAGGTCACCCTGGACTGGGTGAATGGTATCGAGACCCCCTTTCCGCGTCGCCCGTCGGACGGGTTCCCACGGGAGAGTGACGCTGTCCTCGAGCCTTGGGATGAGTTGTGCCAACGCTTCTTCCGCGGTAATCGGCAGGCGGGCGCGGTGGCAGCCGACGAGGAGAGACTCCAGCGATCTGTTCGTTGCCCCTCTCGACCGGGCAATCCCGTCCGCATCATGTCGGTTCGCGAGCAGCTGGAGAGCCTGGCGGCTCACAACGCCTATCATTTTGGGCGCATCGTCCTGCTCCGCCAACTCTTTCGAGCATGGCCGCCGCCCTCCGGGAGGCTTTACCTGGTGATGCACGTAATCCGCCATTCAGCGTTACAATTCACACAGATCTACAAAAGACTGTAGGTATGCTGAGAGAACCACCCTGACACTCTGCTTGGCCAGGAGTTTTGTATTGATGCGCTTTGACCGTCTGCTGATCGCTAGTTCTCTTTTCCTGTTGGGGGGCAACATTATGCATGCGGCGCCCCCGGCGACCCCCGCTCCAGCCTTTGATCCGCGCCTCACCTTCGCGCCGCTCACGCTGCCGAATCCGGTAAATGCTTATCGATCGAGCGACGGCGCTCCCGGGCCGGCGTACTGGCAGAACGAAGCAGATTACGAGATGCACGCAGTGCTGGACACCACTGCCAAGGTTCTGCGGAACGACGAGATAATCACCTACACCAACAACAGCCCCGATTCGCTGACCAGCCTTTGGATCCATCATGGAGCAGAACATCCTATAGAAAGGACGCGCGTGACCGCCTGGTAAATAGCGGAATACGGCGAAAGGACGTACCCGATACCGAAGACAATCCCAACGGCCGCACGACAGAGGGGTTTCTGCTGGACTCGGTCGAGATCGAGCAAGGCAAGCAAGCGCAGAAGGCGGACTACCTGGTGAGCGATACGCGGATGCAGATTCGGCTGCCTGAGCCCATGGCGCCCAAAGGGAGTGTGCTCAGAATCCACATCAAGTATCACTACCAGATACCGGGCGTGTGGGGTGGGCGCACCTCGTGGGGCGCGTCGAAGCAGGGAGAGATCTACGACATCGCACAGTGGTATCCGCGTATGTGTGTCTATGACGATCTTCGCGGGTGGGACACGCTCCCATATATCGGCAGCGAGTTTTACCTCGAGTATGGACACTTTGACTATTACGTGACGGTGCCCAGCGCGATGATCGTTGCCGGTTCGGGTAAGTTGATCAACGCGACTGAGGTGCTGACCAAAACGCAGATGGCGCGCATCGAACAGGCGCGTAATAGCGACAAAACCGTAATGATCCGGACTGCGGAAGAGGTGAACGATCCTGCAAGCCGGCCGAAGACAGGCGGGACTTTGACCTGGCATTTTCAAATGGACCACACGCGGGACGTCGTGTGGAGCGCGAGTCCCGCCTTCGTGTGGGACGCGGCGCGCATCAACCTGCCGGACGGCAAGCAGAGCCTTGCAGAAAGCGTCTATCCGCCGGAAAGCGGGGGTGACGCGGCATGGGGTCGTTCGACGGAATACGTGAAGGATACCGTGGAGAGGTTTTCCCGGCAATGGTTTCCTTACCCCTATGCGGCGGCCATCAACGTGGCCGGCTTTTCTACGGGGATGGAGTATCCGGGCATCGTCTTCGACGGCATTGATGACAAGGGCAAGACGCTATTCTGGATTTCCGCGCACGAGATTGGGCACAACTGGTTCCCCATGATCGTGGGGTCAAACGAGCGTCGCAATGCTTTCATGGATGAGGGCTTTAACACCTTCATCGACATTGACGAGTCGGCTGGGTTTCAAGGTGGCGTTTACGGGCCCAAGCGCGACTCGGAATACTCAGAGGGCGGCGAGCCGCCCGACACCATCCTTAAAGTGCTGGACGACCCTGTCGCGCCCGTTCTGCTGATGCCGGCGGATGCGTATACTACCGCGATCACGCATCCGGTGAGCTACTTCAAGGGGGCGTACGGGATGGTACTGCTGCGGGAGCAGATCCTGGGCAACTCGCGTTTCGACTGGGCGTTTCGCAAGTACATTCGAGATTGGGCGTTCAAGCACCCGTCTCCCTCCGACTTCTTTCGCGAGATGAGCAGCGAGGGCGGTGAGGATCTGGATTGGTTCTGGCGCGGTTGGTACATGCACAATTGGCAATTCGATCTGGCAGTGACCAGGATTGATGGCGACCAGGTGACGTTCGAGAACAAGGGACAGCTGGTATTGCCTGCAACGGTGGAGGTGCAATACAGCGACGGTTCGACTACGCGTTTCCGCCTGCCCGTTGAAACCTGGGAGTCGAAGGGCGAAGCGATTTGGACGGGGGATAAGCCAGTCGCCTCTGTGAAGGTGGATCCCGATCACGTATTGCCGGATGATGATCGCGCCAATAATTCGATGGAAGTGAAATAGGCGGACGGGGGGAGCCTACGGGTTGATGATTCGATGCAAATCCAGTGATGGCGGCTTTACGTCGGTCTGGCTGATCATCACGTGAACCTGGCCACGATGATGGGTCTGGTGGTTAAAGAAATGCAGGACGGCCATTGGTGCTGCGTCTATGCAATCCTTGCGGAGACTGTTGGTGTAAAGAAGGGGCTTGAGGAGAAAAGCAGGGGTCGCCTTTTCGAAGAAAGCTTCGATTTCTGTGTCCTGGGCTGCTCGTGCTGCGTGAAGCTCGGCAAAGCCATCAAAAAGAATAGTGTTCAGTGGCGGTGTCGTTTTGCCTCCGCCGGCAAATCGCGACATCCAGATTCGATCGCCCAGCAGCATGTGGTTCAGCAGAGCGTGTATGCTGCCGAAGGAGCCACGGCGTTCCCGGCGATACTCGACCGGGTCTAATTTACCGCACTGCTCATAGAGCCGCTCATTCGCGATGCGATTGTAATGAGCGAGCATCCTGAAAGAATCGAGCGTATCCATAGACGCGCGATCAATCGATCGAGTCGTACGCAACCGAGGTTAGAAACTCGGGAAGCTGCTTGGCCTCGATCATCTGCTCGAAGAGCTTTGCAGCCGCGGTAAATTTGCTGGCGGCAAACCGTTGCTCCCCAAGCTCCTGCCGGATGCGATCCAGCACAACCGGCAGCGTCGCTAGCACAACGGGCACATCGAGCGTGACCCCGTCGGTCATGCGGCCGGCGTGGTGCGCCCATTGCCAGAGCTGCGCCCGCGAGATCTCCGCCGTAGCCGCATCTTCCATCAGGTCGTAGATGGGCACGCATCCCAAACCATCCAACCATGCCGCCAGGTAGCGCAAGCCGATGTCAATGTTCATTTCCAGACCCTTGCGCGTGATATCCCCTTCAGGTACGGCGAGCAAGTCAGCAGCCTGCACGTGAACGCCGGGATTGCGGCGGCCGATCTGGTTGGCTGCCGGCATGTACTCGTCAAAGACCGCCTTGGCTAGCGGCACCAGTCCGGGATGCGCTACCCAGGTGCCGTCGTGCCCTGCCTTCACCTCGCGCAGCTTGTCCTGGCGCACCCGTTCCATTGCGGCGTCATTGGCGGCCGGGTCCCGCTTGATGGGAATCTGCGCGGCCATGCCACCCATCGCGTGAATACCGCGGCGGTGACAGGTATCGATCAGCAGGGCGACATACGACTTGAGGAAGTGCCGGTCCATGGTGATGGTGGAGCGGTCTGGCAGCGCCAGGTCTTCGCGATAGCTGAACTTCTTGATAAAGCTGAAAATGTAATCCCAGCGGCCGCAGTTCAAGCCTGCGGAATGGTCCTTCAGCTCGAAGAGGATCTCATCCATTTCAAAGGCTGCGGGCAGAGTCTCGATGAGCACGGTGGCGCGGATGGTGCCACGGGGAATGCCGAGCGCATCCTGGGAGAAATTGAAGACGCGGTTCCATAAGCGCGCTTCCCGATGGCTTTCCATCTTGGGCAGGTAAAAATAAGGACCAGTGCCGCGCGCCTTGAGGGCAGCGGCGTTGTGAAAGAAGTACAACCCGAAATCGAAGAGGGATCCGGAGATGGGTTGCCCCTGGACCAGAAGGTGTTTTTCGGGCAAGTGCCAGCCACGCGGCCGGACGAAAAGCGTGGCCGTCTTTTCATTGAGCTGGTATTGCTTGCCCTCGGGGCTGGTGAAGTTGATCTCGCGCCGCACCGCATCCCGCAGGTTTACCTGACCTTCAATTACGTTGCGCCAGGTGGGTGAAGTCGAGTCTTCAAAATCTGCCATGAAGACATTCGCTCCGGAATTGAGCGCGTTGATCACCATCTTGCGATCGACCGGCCCGGTGATTTCCGCCCTGCGGTCCTGCAGGTCTGCCGGTATGGGAGCCACGCGCCACTCTGCCTGGCGGACAGAGGCGGTTTCCGGCAGAAAATCGTAGAGCTTGCCGGTGCGCAGCGCTTCTCCCCTGGCCACGCGCGCCGCCAGCAAGCTTTGCCGTTCTGCCTCGAAATTGCTTGCCAATGCGCCGAGAAATTCAAGCGCCTGCGGTGTGAGGATCTCTGCTTCCGCTGCTCCCTGTGGCGCTTCGACGGTGACTGTGGGGGCTGTTGCTGTAGGGTCGGTCATGATATCTCCGCAAAGCGTTATTTTACTCTCCGGTGTCGCGTCCCACGAGGGGAACGTTGCGGATGGAGGCGTCCAGGAGCTCCACCATGTGGAAGGCGGGCATGGCAGAGAGGCCGCGGCGGCGCAGCCCACTCATCAGTTGTAGCAGGCAGCCAGGGTTGGCGGAGATGACAGCATCGGCCTTGGTAGCGAGCAAGTTTTCTACCTTGCGGTCGCCCAGTTGATTGGCGGGCTCGGGGTGGAGCAGGTTGTAAACCCCGGCGGAGCCGCAGCACAGAGAGGCCTCTTCGATTTCCGCGACCTCAAGCCCCGGGATGCCGGCTAACAGATGTCGCGGCTCGGCGTGGATGCCTTGTGCGTGGCGCAAGTGGCAGGCGTCGTGATAGGCCACTCGCATAGGCAGAGCGTGTCGCGGCGAACGCGCGGGCAGCTCGCACAGAATCTCGGCAACGTCTTTGCATTTGGCGCTGAACGTGGCAGCGCGCGCAGCCCATGCAGGATCATCCCGCAGCAGATGACCGTATTCCTTCATGGTCGATCCGCAGCCGGCTGCGTTGATCACGATGGTGTCTACATTGGCGGCCTCAAAGGCAGCGATCATCTGGCGAGCGAGGGCAGAGGCCTGGTCATCGAGACCGGAGTGCAGCATGAGGGCTCCGCAACACTGCTGCGCCTGCGGGATGATCACCTCGCAACCTTCCGCGGCGAGCACCCGGGCGGTGGCCTGGTTCACGTGCTGGAAGAAGACCTGTTGTACGCATCCTGAGAGCATGCCAACCCGGCGCACCGGCGTCGATAGCGGAGAGACCTGGGATGGCAGGCCCTGTAAAAAGCCGGTAGGCACGCGGGGTAGCAGCGATTCCATCTGTGCCAGACGTTTGGGCAGAAGCTTCAGCAGTCCCGTGGCGCGCAGCAGTTTTTGCAAGCCGGAGCGCTGGTACAGCAGCATGGGAAGAGCCAGCAGGCGCAGGCGCTTGACGTAGGGAAAGGTGGCGAAGAGCAGCTTGCGGAACAGGCTATCCGTGGTGGTGCGCGGGAATGTTGCGCTCTACCTGGGCGCGCGTGTCTTCGATCAGCTTGTTGTATTGCACTCCCGAGGGGCATGCGGTCATGCACGCCATGCAGCCCAGGCAATTGTCCATGTGCAGGCGGAAGCGCTGATCGAGCGGAGCCTCGCCCTGGGAGGACTTCTTCATCATGTAAATGCGGCCTCGGGGCGAGTCCATCTCCTCGCCCCAGAGCACGTAGGTGGGGCACGCGGGGAGGCAGAAGCCGCAGTGCACGCAGTCGTCGATCAGCGCCGTTTCCGGCGGCTTGTGGGCGTCGAAATTAGAGGGCTTCGTCGGTTCGAGCTGCGTGAGTTGAGCCATGGGTCTTAATTGAATAGATTACATGCCGGGTCCTAGGAAGGTTGCAAGGCAGGTCCTTCGTTCGCGTTTGATGCTGGCGGAGAGAACTGCAGACGCTCGGCTGCGCTCCTAATGACACGAGTTTGGGTTTGGGTCCGCAACTACGCCACTCAAGCCAAAAGAAGGCTCGAATGGGGCACCCAGACCTTTTGTTGGTGGGGAGGGGGTGTCATTTTCTCCCTCAACTTCCCTTTGTCATCCCGAGCACAGGGATCTGCAGTTCCGCGGACCATTGCTGGAAATGTTTTTTCGGCCGCTCTAAATCTTGCCGAGGAAGCGGCCGGGGTTGAGAATCCCTTCGGGATCGAAGCGGCGCTTTACCTCGCGCATCAGTGGAAAACTGTCCGGCAGAGCTCCCCAGCAATCAAGGCTCGTCTTCGCCGGCTGCTTGAGCACCATCAACGATCCGCTCGAAGTCTCCAGCTCACGGCGCAATTGCGGCAGCTGGCCGGCGGCTGACGCAGGGAAGCCGGCGATCATGATGCCCGTGGCCTGCGTCACCGACTCGCCTCCCATGCCGCGAACACGTTCGGCAAAACGCGCGATCTCTGACGGAAGCACGGTGGCCTTGCAAACCAAATCCTGCGTCCATTGTTCCTGGCGCGCGTTCCAAACCTCATCCAGCGCCGCTTTGTACGCTCAGACTATCGCTCTGAGCCATGGTTTCCAGCGCTGCCGCCTGGGTGCGCAGTACCTCGGCGAGCGAGGCGAGCTGAATATCCAGAGCGAAGCCCTCCGACGTGCTCCGCAGCTGAATTGCCACCGTGCTGAGCTGCGCATGGAGCAGCGTCAGCATCAACTTGCCCAACGGTTCGGCGGCCGGCGCCGATACTGTAAAGCTTTGTGTGCACTGCGGCATGGAGTGCAAGCGGAAGTTCACAGAGGTAATGATCCCGAGGGTGCCGAAGGCCCCGATCATCAATTTATGCAGATCGTAGCCGGCGACATTTTTCACTACCTTTCCGCCGCTGTGGGCCACAGTGCCGTCGGCCAACACAATCGTCATCCCGATGATGAGATCACGAAGACCTCCATAACGCAGCCGCAGCGCGCCCGAATCGTTGGTGGCGACAATGCCGCCTACCGTGGCGCGGTCAGGCCACAGTGGGTCGAGCGCCACATACTGCCCGTGTTGCGCCAGGCCGGATTGCAAAGACGACCAGGGGCAGCCAGGTTCGACGGTACAGGTCATATCCTGCCAGGTATGCTCGCGAAGCATGTTCAGGCGGTGCATCTCCAGCAACAGCGCCGGTTCTACTGAATAGCCCCAACCCTGCTTGGTGCCGCCGCTATAAGGGACAACGGAGAGATGGTTGTCCTGGGCAAAGCGAAGTACCGCCGCGACCTCGCCCGTATCGGCCGGAGCCACGGTGATGGCGCGGCCTTTTACCCCCACGTGCTGGGCGCCGGTAATGGCCTCCAGGGGAGCCGTTATCGCTTGCGTATTGATTGAGGGACCAGTCATGGTTACAGATCAGAAGAACTCGGCAACCCCCGCGGTCTCCAGGGGATGCGGAGTATACTTGCCGGTTTTTTCGCCGCAGAGACGGGGCCGGGGAAAGAGCTTATCGGGATTCGAGATATTCTCCGGGTCGAAGGCGCAGCGCACCCGTTGCATGGTATCCAGGTCGGGCTCGGAATACATATAGCCCATCGCCTGCTGTTTTTCCCGGCCCACTCCATGCTCCCCGGTGATAGAACCGCCATGATCGACACAGAGGTAGAGAATGCGCATGGAAAGATCGACCGCAATCTCCTCCTGGCCGTGTATCGACCGGTCGTACAGCACAAGGGGGTGCAGGTTGCCATCGCCTGCGTGAAAAACGTTGCAGACGCGCAGTCCAACCGCGGCGGCCATCTCGGCCACTTTTTCCAGCACCACGGGCAGCTTGGTGCGGGGAATCACTCCATCCTGCACGATGTAGTCGGGCGAAAGGCGGCCGGCCGCGGCAAACGCTGCTTTGCGGCCCTTCCACACCAGCAGCCGTTCCTGCTCACTCTGTGCCAGCCGATCCTCCCACGCGCCATTCGCCTTGCAAAGATCGCGGACCTCCGTCATGTGCAGATTGACCTCAGCCGCGGGGCCGTCCAGCTCCACCAGCAAGAGAGCATTGCATACCGGGTAGTGCGGGTGCACCGCGGCTTCCGCGGCCTGGATGGCGAGGCGGTCCATAATTTCCATGGCCGCCGGCAGAATGGCCGCAGCAATAATGTCCGAGACCGTCTGCCCCGCAGAGGAGATGGAGTCAAAGGCAGCAAGCAGGACCTGAACCGTTTCCGGGCGCCGCACCAGCCGCAAGGTCATGGAACTGGCCACACCCAGAGTTCCCTCCGAGCCCACAAAGACGCCGGTCAGGTCGTAACCAGGGGGGTCGAGCGTAGGCGCGCCGAGGTGGACGAGCTCGCCCGTAGGCAAAACCACTTCGAGCGCGAGCACGTGGTTGGTGGTAAAGCCGTACTTGAGGCAGTGTGCTCCGCCAGAGTTTTCCGCCACGTTGCCGCCGAGGGTGCAGACCGTCTGTGAAGAGGGATCCGGGGCATAGAAATGGCCTTCCGGCGCAACTTTTTGGGTAACGTGCGCATTGATGACCCCGGGTTCCACGGTGATCCGCTGGTTGGGCATATCGATGGCCAGGATGTGCGTCATCCGCGCAAGACTGATCACGATGCCTCGGTCATCGGGCATGGCTCCCCCGGACAGACCGGTGCCGGCGCCGCGGCCCACGAAAGGGATGCGATGCCGGGCGCAGATGCGTATGACCGTTTGCAACTGGGCCGTGGAACGAGGCAGAACAACCGCCGCCGGCACACTGCGCAGGACTGCGAGCGCATCGCACTCGTAGGTCTGTAGCTGGTTGCGCTCGATGATAAGGCCGTCTGCCCCCACGGCATCTCGTAATTCGGCGAGGATAGAGGCAGAAAGCATCTTGCTACCATCCTAATAGACTGGCTATTGCCGCCGTCGTAGAATTCGTTTCCAGGAAGAGCCGCCCAAATGAGCCCAGCTTGGTCCCAAAGCTACACCCTCTTCGGGCATGGCCTCGTGTTTTCTGCGGCAGTTGCCTCTTTGCCGATTCTTACTTTGCTTTTCTTGCTGGGTGTGCGGCGCAAGCCGGCCTGGTTTGCCTCGCTTTGCTCATTGGCGGTCGCGCTGGTGATTGCGCTGTTCGCCTACAAACTACCGCCTCCGCTAACCTTGAGCGCTGCTGCCGATGGCGCCGCATTCGGATTGTTTCCTATTTCCTGGATCGTGTTTGCGTCGATCACCCTCTATCGCGTCACGGTAGAAACGGGAAAATTCGAAATCATCAAGGCGTCGATGGGAAACCTGACCACCGACGCGCGCCTCCAGGCGCTGCTGGTCGCCTTTGCGTTTGGGGCTTTTGTGGAAGGCGCAGCGGGCTTTGGAACGCCCGTGGCGGTTGCAGCGGCCATGATGGTCGGCCTCGGCTTCTCCCCCTTTTATGCATCGGCGCTCTGCCTGGTGGCCAATACCGCACCTGTCGCGTTCGGCTCTATTGGAATTCCGGTGATCACCCTGGCTGGGATTACCGGCTTACCTCTGGATAAGCTGAGCGCCGCCGTTGGGCGCCTGTGTGCGCCACTGTCTTTGCTGGTTCCCTGTTACCTGGTCTGCATCATGGTGGGGTGGCGGGGCATGTTGGAGGTATGGCCTGCGGTCGTCGTGGTGGGCGGCGTATTCGCTTCTGTGCAGTTCTTGATGTCGAACTTCGTAGGTCCGCAGCTTACGGACATCATGAGCTCGCTCAGCGCCCTATGCGCGCTGCTCCTACTGTTGCGTTTTTGGCGGCCAACCACCTTGTGGGACAGGGAATTAGAGCCGGTCGGCGCGGCCGCGAGCAAGCAAAGCAAGTTGATGCCCGGAGGGAAATTCTCCGCTCCCGCCGGCGGAGCGGGCCATGCGAAACATCCAGGGGGAACAATTTTTGGCGCCTGGATGCCCTACGGTCTGCTCGTGATCCTGGTACTGCTGTGGGGCTACAAGCCCATCCAGTCTCTCCTGAATCGCGCCACCATCAGCTTCGGCTGGCCTCTTCTGCACAATCAGGTTCTGATGATGCCGCCGGTGGTCCTCAAGCCAACCCTGTATAAGGCGATCTTCCAGCTGAACTTTCTCTCTGCCGCCGGCACAGCCTGCATGTTCGCCGCTCTGCTTGCGGCCCTGCTGCTGCGCATGTCCCCGCTTGCCTTCGGTCGCCTGTTGCTCTCAGTATGCCGCCAGCTCTTTTTGCCCACGGTGACTGTCACTGCCGTGCTCGCGATGGCCTTCGTGATGAACTATTGCGGCGCCACCGCCACGATGGGGCTGGCATTTGCCGCATCGGGCAGGCTCTTTCCTTTCTTCAGCCCATTGCTCGGATGGCTAGGCGTCTTTCTTACCGGCTCCGATACTTCGGCCAACGCGCTCTTCGGCAACCTGCAGGTGGTGACCGCCGGGCGCCTGGGATTTGACGGCACGCTGATGGCGGCAGCCAACTCCGCCGGCGGCGTGGTGGGCAAGATGATCAGCGTGCAGAACATCGCAGTCGCGGCGGCGGCCACCGCGATGTCGGTCTCTGACCAGGCCAAACTCTTTCGTTTTACCCTGCGGCACAGCATCGTGATGGCGACAGCCATCGGCGTAGAAGTGATGCTGTACGCCTACCTCTTCCACGCTCGTTAGCAAACTCGATCAGGAGCGAAATTTCGTGGCAAAGCTAGGATTCTTAGGACTTGGCATTATGGGCGGTCCGATGGCCCGCCATTTGGTGATGGGCGGCCACAACGTGGCCGTGTGGTCGCATAACCAGAACAAGGCGAAGCAATTTGCCGATTCTGCGGGCGCATTGTTCTGCGCCACTCCCAAAGAGGTCGCACAGAACAGTGAATGTGCTTTTCTCTGCGTGGGCAATACCGCCATGTCCCGGGAGGTAATTCTGGGCGAGCAGGGCCTGGTGAAGGGGGCAAAGAAAGGCTTCGTCATCGCCGATTGCAGCACGGTTTCTCCGACGGAGAGCAGCCGCATCGCCGCAGAGCTCGAGGCGCTGGGAATGGAATTTCTCGATGCTCCCTGTACCGGCTCGAAAGCGGGCGCGGAAGGGGGCACGCTCACCTTCATGATCGGCGGGAAGAAGGAGGTATTTTCCCATACCAAGCCGTTCTTCGAGGCGATGGGCAAGAACCTCTATTATTGCGGCGAGTCGGGCATGGGCCTCCGCGCCAAGCTTACCCAGAACCTGATCCTTGGCAACCTGCTGCAGGCCTTCAACGAGGGATTAGTGTTGAGCACCAAGGCCGGTGTCGATCCCGAGCTCATGCTCGATATCCTGACCAACAGCGCGGCGCGCTCGGCGTTCATTTCCGCGAAGGCGCCCATGGTCTTCAAGCGCGACTTCTCCACCAACTTCTCACTGAAATGGCTGGAGAAGGATATCGGTCTGGCGGTGGACCTTGGCTCCGAGCTTGGTGTTCCCTTGCTCCTCACCGGCCTCACGCAACAAATTCTTCAGGCCGCGATCGCCAAGGGTTATGGGGAGCAGGACATCTGCGGCTCCATCCGCTTCCTGGAAGAGCTGGCGAAATGCGAAGTCGCTGCTGCAAAGAGCGCCGCATCGTCTTAGGGGCTTTACATGGCAAACAGCCGAAGAACTTTTCTCAAGCAGGCGGCGGGCGTAACCGCCGCCCATTTTTTTAATATTGGCCAGGGGGCGGCGGCACAAGCGGCGGCGGTGATCGGCAACCCCGGATGGTACGACCGTCCCATGCGTTGGGCGCAACTGGCCTTCGTCGAAGACGATCCGGGCAACTACGATCTTGCATTTTGGCTTGATTATTTTCAGAAGATCCACGCCGATGCGGCGTGCCTGAGCGCCGGAGGCAGCGTCGCGTTCTACCCGACAGAGATTGCTCTGCACTACCGCAGCAAGTGGCTGGGCAACATGGATGCATTTGGAGACATCCTGCACGGTTGCCGGAAGCTGGGTATGAACGTCGTGGCGCGCACCGATGCCCACGCAACTCATCGGGACGTATATGACGCGCACCCAGATTGGATCGCCGTCGACGAGAAAGGTAATAAGCGCCGCCATCCCTCCGATCCGGATTTCTGGATCACCTGCGCCTTAGGTCCCTACAACTTCGACTTCATGACCCGCGTACATGAAGAGATCATGACGAAGTACACACCCGACGGTATCTTTACCAACCGCTGGGCCGGCTCCGGCATGTGCTACTGCGAGCATTGCCGCCAGAACTTTTACGCCTTCTCTGGCTTGAGTCTGCCGCACACGCGCGATCCCCAGGATCCAGCCCGGCGGCAGTATCTGGTGTGGCACCAACAGCGGCTCTTCGAACTCTGGCGTCTGTGGAATGAAAAAATACAGGCCATTAATCCCAATGCAAGCTACCTGGCGAACGCCGGTGGCGGGGCGCTGAGCGAGCTCGACATGAAGACCATCGGAGAGCTGGCGCCGACCCTATTTGCCGATCGCCAGGCGAGAAGTGGGCTTATGCCACCGTGGGCGAATGGAAAGAACGGCAAGGAGTACCGCGCCACGTTGGGGCAGAAGGCTATTGCCGGCATCTTCAGCGTGGGCCTTGAAGAAAAGTATCGCTGGAAAGACTCGGTGCAGAGTGGCGATGAGATTCGCCTCTGGGTAGCCGACGGCATCGCCCAGGATCTTCGCCCATGGTTCGTCAAGTTCAACGCCAAGCCAATCGACCGGCGTTGGTTGCCGGTGGTTGCGGAGATCTATCAGTGGCACTATGCCAACCAGGGTTACCTGCGCAATGAGCGATCGTTCGCCCGGGTGGCCATGGTTTATTCCCAGCAGACTGCGACGTACTACGGCGGAGAGGATGCGCGGGCCAAGGTGGAAGATCCTGCGCTCGGCTTTTACCAGGCGCTGGTCGAAGCCAGAATCCCCTTCGAAATGGTCCACGACCATCTGCTCGACCCTGAGCACATCGATCGCTTCAAAACGCTCATCTTGCCTAATCTTGCGGCGCTTTCCACCCAACAGTGCGAGCAGATCCGTGCCTTCGTGGGACAAGGGGGCAGCGTCGTCGCTACCTACGAGACATCGCTCTACGACGAGTGGGGCGTCCGGCGTAAGGACTTTGGCCTGGCTTCGCTTTTTGGCGCCTCGTTCAGCGGGGAACAGGGCCCGATGCTTAATTCGTATCTGTCACTGCAAAAGCAATCGCACCCGTTGCTGGCCGGCTTTGAAGATGCTACGCGGATTGTCAACGGCGTGAATTGCGTGAATGTGACCGTGGTCGACGCTGGCGCAACGTCGCCTCTGCAGGTGGTTCCTTCTTACCCGGACCTGCCTATGGAGGAAGTATTTACAACGCCGCCGAAAAGGTCTCAGCCGGGCGTCTTGGTGCGCGACGTCGGCCGTGGTCGCGTGGTTTATTTTCCCGGGGACATCGATCGCACATTCTGGGAGGTGCTGGATGTGGATCAGGGAAAGCTGTTAAGAAACGCGGTTCTGTGGGCTACAAACGAGCCCGCTCCGGTCACGGTTGAGGGCAAGGGAATTCTGGATATTTCGGTGTGGGGCCAGAAGACTTCAATGACCGTACACCTGGTGAATCTCACCAATCCCATGATGATGAAGGGACCGGTGCGTGAGGTGATCCCGCTTGCTAACCAGGAGGTAAGCGTTCAAATTCCAGCAGGGCGTCGCGTGGCGAGGGTCCGCTTGCTGGTGGCGGGCGGAGACGCGCACTATCGTCAGGAACGCGGAGGCATCCGCCTAACGGTGCCTTCGATCGGAGTGCATGAGGTAGTGGCAGTCGACTTTGCTGGATAAACGAGCCCGTCTTGGCCCGACGGGCCCGCTTCAGCTTACGGCTTCTACGCCAACAAAGTCATTCGCGGTAGCCGCTTCGGCCTCTCGGCGTTCACAAAGCTCGGCCTCTTCCTCCAGATGCTTGATGACCACCTTCGAGTAAAGAACGAAATGGTGTGCCGAGAGCAATACTGTAAACCCAAGCCAGATCTTGGCCGGCGAGTGCCGGCACAAATTGACCATCCGATAGAGGAATCGCCAATAACTCCGGCGATAATTCGAAGTGATGCCCTGCCGCCACATGGAGGCAAACAGTACCCGCAGGTTGTAGTACATGCCAAGATACGGTGGCTTCTGCGTAGCCTTCGGCTGCCAAACCTTCAGCGAGTTATAAGCGCGCTCAAAAAACGCGTCCGGTCGATATAAGCCTTCGAGCAGAGTGCAAAGGCCGCGCAGCAAGATCGGCAAAGGAAGAACCGTGCGAAAATTCGGCAACCCGAATTGCATGGTAGACGGACTGTCTTCAATCAACCGTCCTTCCCGCTTCATGCGATCGAACAAGGCAGTCGTCGGGGGCGCCATCAAGATACCGGCCATGGCCCAGGCAATCGCCGTCTGGTCGATGAATTCCAGCTGCCGGGCAAAGATGGTCTCGTCGTCGGAGTCAAAGCCGACGATGAACCCGGCGAGCACCCAGAGGCCCTTTTCCTGGATGATGCGCACCTGGTCCACGTTGTTCTTGCGCAAGTTCTGAAATTTACGCGACTCCTTCAGAGCTTCGGCAGAGGGCGTCTCAATGCCAATGAACACATACATGAAGTTGGCCGCAACCATAGCGTCCATAAGCTCTTCGCGCGATGCCAGGTCGATCGAAGCTTCGGTATAAAACGAGAACGGTTGCTGGTGCAGCTTTTGCCATTCGATCAGCTCACGCGTAAGCTGCAACGCCTGCGCATGGTTGCCGATGAAGTTGTCGTCAACAATGAATACTTCGTTGCGCCAACCCAACCCGCGCAACACATCGAGTTCGCGAATCACCTGGGTGGGCGTCTTCGCCCGGGGCCGGCGGCCGTAAATGGTGATGATGTCGCAGAATTCACATTGAAAAGGGCAGCCGCGGGAAAACTGAATCGGCATCGAGGTGTACTTTTCGCGGTGCAGCAGGTCAAAACGGGGCACCGGGCTGCGGGTCATATCGGGCTTATCAATAATCCGGTACAGCGCGTGTGCCGTCCCATTCTCGAGCGCTGTTGCGATCCCAGGAAAAGCCTCTTCCGCTTCCCCCACCATCACGTGGTCGGCCACCTGCAGCACGGCCTCCGGGTCTGTACTGGCCCAGGGTCCACCCACAAAGGTACGTTTGTTGAATGCGCGCGCCCGGGCCAGGACGTGCACGGCGTCGTCACGCTGCGCGTGCATGGCGCTCACCATCACCAGGTCCGCCCACTGCAGATCCTCATCCCGCAACTCTTCAAAGGCATGGTCGATCAAGCGGATTTGCCAGCTGGCAGGGCAAAGCGCCGCCACGGTGATCAGCCCCAGCGGCGGCGTCATCGCGCGCTCGGGAATCATCTGCAGCACGCCCTCAAAGCCCCAGAAGGACGGCGGGAAACTGGGCCACACCATCAAAACCTTGATGTTCGGCCCCAAGGGCGGCAAGGAAGTGTAGGTTGGCTGGTCAGAGGATATGGGTTCCGGCGTGGTCGGTAGTACGGGGAGAGACGATGCCGATGGGGATGCGCTGGGCAGGACATTGAGTCGAGGATCTTGCACTGAGGGCATAGCGCCCCCTTTCTAATGTGTCACAAGCAAGGCACAGCGGTACGGCTAACCGGGGGCCGATGCCGGCGCATCTACAGCGCTTGGTCATGGCGCATTTGGGCGCAGTGGGCTTGAGTCTACGCCAAAGACTTGACCATGTCATCTATAACGATGCTGGAGAGTCTCAATCGGGTCGCGCAGGACGACAAAAAAGGGCGCCCCTGGCGGGCACCCCTTTCGCTCCACGCGTGATCGCTTAACGAACGACAGCGTTGTGCTTGTCGCGGTAGATGCGACGGGACTCCTGGTTCTGCTGCGCATGCAGGGTCTTGCGATCCTGTGTGGTCAGGTGGCCGTTATCCTGCGCACGCATACCGCGCTCTTCGCGGTTGATGCCTGCTTCCTGGTGTTCCAGACGCGAGGTCTCACCCGCGGTCAACTGGCCGCTCTTGACCCCTTGCGCAATGCGATCCTGTTGATCGACCTTACGCTGGTTAATGTTATAGTCGTGTGCGCCAGGTGTGGGGGTTGCGGTTGTGGTCTGGGCAACGATCGCCGCAGGCGCGATGACCAGAGCGGATGCAAGAACAGCCGTGAAAAATCTCATGGGACTCTCCTGTTTCTGGCGGCTGGCTTTGAATCACATCCTTGCCGCTCGCCCCACATAGACCCCAGGTAGCAGACGCGGTTGCCCCATCTTTGGTAACTTTAAAGCGGTTTCGCATTACTGTGGTTTTATAAAGGGCCGCGAGGAGTGGTTTTCTTTGGGAGAAAACCACGAAAAGCTCTTTCGCTTCGGTCTAACCCGATGCGAACCCGCTATAGCCTGTTGGGCCTCCCACCAAAGCGGTGCGAAAAGCGTTGGATTTCGCGCAACTTATTCAGCAAGGGATCGCGGTAAAGAAGAGAACAAACCGTACAGCAGCGATTGTGGTCATGGCGGTTTTCGCAGCCATGGCCCTGGGGAGTGCCTTCAAACTAGACGTAAAGACCAGAGATCAAATATCACTTCTAAAGGAACTGTAACCCTTGCTTAAATCTCGCTCCTTCCTCACCCTCGTTGGTTCTTGCCTGTTGTTTGTACTTGCCGCCGCCGCTCAAGACGCAGCCAAAGACAGTTCGTCAAAAGATGCCGGCAAAGACGAAAGCAAAGACACGGCGCCCATTATTCCCAAAGACTCAACCACGCAGGGCTCCGTTACCGTCGCAGGCCACACCATCAACTACCAGGCCGTCGCCGGGACCATCCTGGTGGCCGCGACCAACGATGCCGACGCATCGATCTGGCATGAACCCGCCGCCGCAAGGAGACCGCCGAAGCTCCGCCCACCGCGCGCATGTTCTACGTGGCTTATTTCAAGAAAGACGTTCCGCCGGAATCGCGCCCGATAACCTTTCTCTACAACGGCGGCCCCGGCAGTTCCACCGTGTGGCTGCACATGGGCGCCTTCGGTCCCCGGCGCGTGGTGACGGCCGACGACCAGCACACCAGCCCCGCGCCCTACCAGCTGGTCGACAACGCCTACAGCCTGCTCGACGCCAGCGACCTGGTGTTTATCGACGCGCCCGGCACCGGCTTCGGCCGTATCTTCGGCAAGGACAAGGAGAAGGCGTTCTGGGCGGTCGATCCGGATGCCCACGCCTTTGTCCGCTTCATCGCGCGCTTCCTCTCCAACTACCAGCGCTGGAACTCGCCCAAATACATCTTTCGGAGAAAGCTACGGCACCACTCGCTCGGCGGTGTTGGCCGGCATTCTTGAGACGGAAAGCCACATCGACTTGAACGGCGTCATCCTGCTTTCGCAGATCCTGAACTTCGACGACAGCGCCGACGGACCGCAATGGAACCCGGGCATCGATCTGCCCTATCAACTGGCGCTCCCCACCTTCGCGGCCACCGCCTACTACCACAAGCGCCTGCCCACGCAGCCCCCGGCGCTCGAGCCTTTCCTCGCCGAGGTCGAGCAATTCGCTCTCTCTGACTATGCGATCAGCCCTGGCCCAGGGCTCGCAGCTGCCCGAGGCTACCCGCCAGGCCATCGCCGAAAAGCTGCACCAGTACACCGGCCTGCCCGTCGCCTACATCCTCAAGGCCGATCTGCGCGTCACCGGCGGCCAATTCGGCCATAACCTGCAAACCAACGACGACCTCACCACCGGCCGGCTGGACAGCCGTTTCTCCGGCCCGACCATCGACCCGCTGGCTGAGGAGGCTGCTTACGATCCGCAGTCCGCTGCCATCGCGTCAGCCTATGTATCGGCTTTCAATGACTACGTCCGCCGCCAGCTCAAGTTCGGCGAGGGTCTCACGTATCTGCCGGAGGAGGACGCGGTCAACGAAGCCTGGGAGGGTAAGCACAAGGCGCCTGGAGCGCCGGGTGATTCCTGGGGGGTGAATGTCATGCCTGATCTGGCTACCGCGATGAAGTTCAATCCTCGCCTTAAGGTCATGCTGAATGGCGGTTATTTCGATCTGGCCACGCCGTACTTCGCCGCCCGGTTCGAGATGTCGCACCTGACGATCCCGGCCAGCCTGAGGCAGAATATCCAATACTCGTGGTACCAGTCCGGGCACATGGTTTACGCCCATGAAGAGTCGCTCAAGCAGCTCCACGACAATGTCGCCGCCTTTATCGCCAGCACCTACAAGCCGGTCAAGTAGCGGGTCTTTAACAGGCGGCGCCTAGAATCGGCGACGGAGGGAAATGTCATGGCGAAGATGCGCGCAGTGCAAGTCGCTCACGCTGGAGGGCCATTTGAAATCGTAGAACGGGATATTCCAGAGGCCGAAGCCGGGATGGTGCGAATTAAGGTCCAGGCCTGCGGTGTCTGTCATAGCGATTCGGTGACGAAAGACGGATTGTTTCCAGGGATTCAGTACCCGCGGATTCCCGGCCACGAGGTGATCGGGGTGATTGACGCAGTAGGGCCTAACGTTCCCCGATGGAAGGTAGGCCAGCGCGTGGGCGCGGGCTGGAACGGGGGCTACTGTGGTTATTGCGACAGTTGCCGTCGAGGAAACTTCTTTGCCTGCGAGACCAGTACCCAGGTGACCGGGGTTACGCGCGACGGCGGCTATGCCGAGTATATGGTTGCCCCTTTCTCGGCGATTGCCATGGTGCCTGAAGAACTGTCGTCGCCAGAGGCGGCGCCTCTCATGTGCGCCGGAGTGACCACGTTCAATTGCCTGCGCAACAGCGGTGCGCGGCCGGGCGACGTGGTCGCCGTGATCGGCCTCGGGGGATTGGGTCATCTTGGTGTTCAGTTCGCGGCCAAGAGCGGTTTCAACACCGTGGCCATCGGCCGTGGAAAAGACAAGGAAGCGCTCGCCAAAACGCTGGGCGCAGCTCACTACATCGATACCGCGGCACAGGATTCGGCAGCAGAGCTGCTGAAGCTTGGGGGAGCCAAGGTGATTCTGGCCACAGTGACCAGCGCGGACGCGATGAGTGCGGTGATCGGAGGCCTGGTGCCGACCGGGACGCTCATGATTGTTGGCGCCGTGCCTTCGTTGGAGGTGCCCGCACTGCAGCTCCTGCTGAAATCGCAGCAGGTGAAAGGGTGGTACTCCGGAACATCCCTTGACTCGCAGGAGACCCTGGCCTTCAGCGTGCTCTCTGGAGTGCGGTCGATGAACGAAAGCTACCCACTGGCGCGGGTGAACGAGGCGTACGAACGCATGATGCAGGGCAAGGCAAGGTTCCGCGTGGTTCTCACGATGGACAAGTAGTTCGTCCGCAGGTCCTTCTATAGGCGCCTGGTATTTCAGCCGTCCCTCCGGGGCTAACCATAATTGCGATTTGTTCCCAGGACTGGCGTCCTGGGCCATTTTCAGGTCGCCCCTTCGGGGCTGGAACCTCAATGCACAGTTCCCCCGCGGACTCTCAAAGTCCTCAATGGCCACGGCTAAACAGGCTGCGGAAGACTCATGCCTCTGTTGAAGGGGACGGCCTTCAGGCCCCGCGTGAGAACCGGATTGGGGTCCATCTGCATGAGTCCCAGGTCTCAAAAGCGAGACCTGGGCCACCCACCCTCGTTTTGAAAAGATTCGGGTTGGTTACGGAGTAGGCGTGTACGCCGGATCTCGCTGCAGCGGGGTCATGGTGTAGGTGGGCGGCGGACCCGCAGGCCCGCACAATGTCCCATTGAACTGTACCGACAGACTGGCCGCCCCCACGGGAACAGTCATATAGGCCGGCGAGACACAGTTGTGGCCGTCGTAGACATCACCAGAGACCCAGCGCATCTCGCCGGTGACTTCGGCTCCCGCCGGAATGACAACCGGCAAGATCACTGGACCAGGATGCATACCTGAGGGCGCTTGCAGCGATACATGCACAGGGTGATGCTGGGCATCCTCGAATGCCAACCCGGGCAGTGCGGCTACGCTACAGTCCTGAGGGCCGAGATTGCGCACAACTAGTAAGGTGCCCGAATGAGACATGCCATCGAAGGATCCACCCTCCTGGTCGAGGCCGAGAGAAAGCTGAGAGGCGGAGCAGGATGCAGGAAGCGCCGCCGCTAAGGAGGAAGCCAGATTGAGACAGAGAAACATCACCATGTTGGTTACGAATTGATTTTTATTCATTGAAAGTTTCCTATCAGCACAAACGGCGCCCAGTAGAACGGATGAGCGTAGCTTGCTGCAGGCGGCTCCTGCTCCATCTTGCTGCCGCGCTCCGCTTTCGAAATCGGGGAACCCCGACCCGTGCAGAAAGGCGAGCTGCGCCTGGCGCAGCGCTTCCGCTTTGCCATCCGCCGGAACCTTCACCCACCTGGAGTAGAAGTCGCTCATCAGGCGGCTGGTGCTCGCGTCATTTACATCCCACAAAGTCGCCAGCACCGCCGCCGCATCCTTTTGCTGCGCGATCATCCCCAGGCTGTCCATTTCCAGGCCGTCTTTCGCCGCATCGCCCTTGGCGGTGCTGCAGGCGGACAGGGTCAGAAGCTGGGTGCCGTGAAAGCTGATGGTGGAGTCCTCCATCTTGGAGAGCGTCAGCGCATAGCCTTCCGCTCCTCCCACATTGTCCCCACCCAGCATCAGGTACGGCTCCTCGCCCTCGCCGCTTTCCAGCACAAAATGGCTGGCGATGTGCACGACGGGAAAGCTGCCGCCAAGCTGCGTCTTCAGCGCAGCCAGCGTGAATTGTTCATCGGGAAGCAGCCTCCCGTCCATCGGCCCATGGGATTGCGGGACCGCAGGGTCGCGGACAACAGCCTCGAGCTCAGGCATCACCCCGGGCAGCGCCGGCAGGCCACCATAGCTTTTCGTCAGGCCCATCGCCAACACGCGCAATCCTGAGGTCGAGGCGGCCGTCATATGCCCGTAGCTCTCTGGAGTGAACAAAACGTTGTTGAAGCGTTCCGCCATATAGTGCTTGCCGTCGTAGAGCGCGGCCATGGGCAGATAGCGCAGCACGCCATCCAATGACCACAGAAGCGTCGGCACACGATCTTGGCCGGCGCGGCCTTCCAGCGCCGCCAACTGGGGGCCCAGCGGAGCGACCACCATCGCGTAAAGCTCGTAAAGATGAGGCTTGGGATCGGAGGTTGGCGTGCGCAGGTCGTCGCGCACCTGCAGCACCTTGCTGCGCAAATCGGCGGGTGTGGCCTTCAGCTCCACCTTCTCCCGCGTGTGCGGCGTCACCACGATCGCGTAGGCGTGTTCCTCGCCCAGCAGCAGACGAATGCCCAACACACGTGGTCCCAGTTCGGCCAGCGTGTTCTGCAGACGGCTTACATCGGATTTCTCTTTGCTCAGCAGCGCATTCGCGTCTTCAGTGCCCACCTTATGCGCGAGCTGGGTATACAGCGTGTTGCGGAAGAAGGCCGATACCTCTCCGTTGCCCGCCTCGATGCGCGCGTCCAGCTCCTTCAGGCGCGCCTCTTCCGCCGGAGTGCGCGAGGCCTTGGCCAGGAGCGTCGGCATATTCCATGTTCAAGCGCGGTGAGGGCTACGGCCGCCTTTTCAGGACCGTCGAGCTCGGTCTGGGCCTTTTGCTGTTCCGGGGTCAGGGCCAAGGTTTTGGCTGTTGGATCATCGTTGGCGCCTCGCACCACTTCCTTCAACTCTTGTTCTTTCAGCAGGTCGAGGACCTGTTCGGCCTCGCCCAGCCGGTCGGCCTGCACCAACAGCTCCGCCAGTTGCACGATACGTGGCCGACTTGGATTGGGCAAAGCCGGACTGCAGGTCTTTATCCAGCCCGGAGATATTCCTGCGCATCTGCTGGAAGGAGTTCACCGCGTCCGTGCCGAAAAATATCGCCACTTCCGGGCGTTGCTGGCCACGGAAGTACCTCATCAGCGAGGCGTCAATCCTGCCTTGCAAATCCAGATCGCCCGCAGCTCTTGCCAGCGATAAGGCGGCTAGTTCGTTGGGCAGCACCTTATCCTTTTGCGCCAGATTGTCGTAGACCAGGCCGATATTGGTCAGGGTACCCGCCTCGCCCCGGGGGTTCTCGACTTCGCGCCAAATAGGGAGCGCCTGGTAGTAAAACTCCAGCGCTTTCTGCTTCTGCCCCTGATCGGCATAGACTCGGCCGATATTGTTCAGCGTCAGCGCCACACCGCTCCGGTCCCCTACATCGCGCCAGACGGGGAGCGCCTGGTTGTAAAACTCCAGCCCATTCTGCTTCTGTCCCATATCGGCGTACGCTCTGCCGATACTGTTCAGCGTGCTTGCTTCGCCGTGGCGGTTGCCGGTGGCGCGCCAAATGGGCAGCGCCTGGTTATAGAATTCCAGCGCCTTCTGGCTTTGCCCCAGGCCGGCATAGACTCGGCCGAGATTGTCGAGGGTCAGCGCCTCGCCGTTGCGGTCCGCCGCTTCGCGCCAATAGGGAAGCGCCTGGTTAAAGAGCTCCAGCGCCTTTTGCTCCTGCCCCATGTCGGAGTAGACGCGGCCCATATGTGTTCAGCGTGCTGGCTTCGCCGTGGTGGTTGCCTACTTCGCGCCAGATGGGCAATGCCTGGTTGAGGTGTTCCAGCGCCTGCTGCTCCTGCCCCAGGTCGGAATAGACTCTGCCCATATTGTTCAGAGTGAGCGCTTCGCCGCGGCGGTTGCCCGCCTCGCGCCACAGGGGCAACGCTTGGTTAAAGAGCTCCAGCGCCTTCTGCGGGTGCCTCAGATCGCCATAGGCTCGGCCGATGTCGTTCAGCGCCAGGGCCTCACCATTGCGGTTGCCCACTTTGCGCCAGATTTGCAAGGCCTGATTGAAGTAGTCCTCAGCCCTTTGCGTCTCGCCCGCTTGCAGCATGAAGAGAACCGAGCGAAACCAGCTCAGAGGTTTCCTCTTTAAGGTTTCTCGCCGCACGAGCCTGGCTCAGTTTCTGCTCATGCTGGGTTATCTGGTCCGGCAGGGAAGAGGGAGGGAGCCTGGAGTCTTGCGCGGCGGCGGCTGTCGCGAGCATCAGGCTAAGAACAAACCAAGCCGGACGATGGTCGGCCATCTGATACCTCGGTGCATCCGTATGCTGGAAATCATACGACACCGGGTATTTGTTTGAGGAGCCAGGAACAGCGGCGTGGGTCCGCTGATTCCCTGGCTCCCCGGACATTGAAGCCTTCTACATGCCGTTGTACTCTTCCCAATGGACTCTCGGATCGCGTCGTCCACCGTGCCATGGGCCTGGTCGATATGGTGCACAGCTCGATCCCGCATGCCTCTGGCCTGGGGCACGTCTTCTGCCCGTGCGGTATCGTTGTGCGCCTTATCCAACAACTCCAGAGCCTTGCGGAAGCGGCCGTCGGGACGCATGCGTACATCGACTGGAGGGTGATCGGCGAGATCCTTGCCATCATCGATTGAAGCCCGCTTGATCTCGCCGATGGCCGCATCGATTTCGCGGATCGCATGTTCTTCATCCTTCTGAACCGGCGGCCAATGCGATCTGATCCAGATAGGCGCGAGCCAGACGTAAGTCGGACAGCGCGTGGAGGTAAGCGGGGTGTGGCCCTGGCACTTGTTGGGCCGAAGCTGCCTTGGGACTTACGACCAAGATTCCCAGAAGCGCAAGAAACATGGTGAGAGCTGTGATTCGTATGCGCACGATGTTCGTACCTTCTTTCTGGTTAGGGGAGGATCGTGACTCTCAGTACGGCTGCAGGCACATCCGCAGCCGACCGAGTAGACCCTACCAGACCAGTAAAAGTTGCGATATTTACTTTCGGGCGCGATTAGATACAACGATAGTTGTACGTGGGATCAGACGCACGCACCATCCCGGTAGGTACTCACGGTTGCGGTTTGGGTATTGATCTTCCAGTCTTCCAGCTGCGGTCCTTTGAGCGGGCTGCCCGTTGCCGGATTTGGTCGAGGCTGGCCTCGTCTAACGGCGTGAATTGCTGCGCGATGCGCACATCATCTTCCACCTGCCCAACCGTGGTGCAGCCCATGGCGACACAATGAACCGGCAGGCTCAGCACGTAGGACAGGCAATCTTTTAACGCAATGGCCTGGAGAAGCTTGGCGTTGGCGGTGCTCTTCATTCCCTGGATGCCCATGCCGCGCGCTACGGCAACCGGCAGCACATTCTTTTCGAAGCTCAGGTACCCGGGATCCGCCGCATGCAGCGGCATCAGGATGGTGTCGTACTTGTCATATTTCTTCAACATGGCCAGGTGGACCTGGGGATCGTGGTGGCCGGTAAAACCAATGAAGCGGCACTTACCCGCTTGCTTGGCAGCCTCAAAGGCCTCGATGGCGCCACCGGGGGCAAAGATCTGCTCGACCTCATCCATGGTGCTTACCTGGTGTATTTGCCACAAATCGACGTGGTCGGTCTTGAGCGCGCGCAGCGACGCAGCCAGATCGGCTTCGGCGCCTTTGCGGGTACGTTGGGGAGATTTCGTGGTGAGGAAAATGTTCTTGCGAAATGGCGGCAGCACCGCGCCATAGACCTCTTCCGATTTGCCGTCCCAGTAAATGCGCGCGGTGTCGAAATAGTTGATGCCGAGCTCGTAGGCGCGCAGGGTGATGGCCTTGGCGTCCTCGAAAGTACATAGGGGAAAGCGGCCGCCGGCCTGGCCAATGATAGTGAGTCGCTCGCCGGTTTTTCCGAAAGTACGTTTCGGTATGTCTCCTGCTTTGAGCTTGTAGGGTTCCAGTGCCCCAGGCAAAAGCGCCCAGCCCGGCTGCTGCGGAAGTGGAGAGAAAGGTTCTGCGTCGCATAGTCGATCCTCGTGCAACAGTATGCGCCGGCAGTCCGTGGCCTTCAAGATCCCCCGGATTTCCTGTCGAGATCAGTCGCTTCGGCGAACCCCATGCGCCTTTCCTTACAGAAAGGCGCACACGCGCCTGTGTCCCGAGGCCGCGTAACAGGAAATCCGGGTCCATCCCGTATGCTGGGAGGGTGAGATGGATCCGCCGTCCCATGTGTTTTTACTGGGCTGGGTTGCTATTGCTGATTTCGGGTTTCCCGTCCGCTCCGGCGCAGAAGAGCGAAGGCTTTCGGGTCATAAGCTGGTCCCCGGCCATGCTGCAAAGCGGTTCGCCTGTACTGTTCACGATCGAGCTGGATCAGCCGGCCAGCGAAGTGCATGGCACATGGCTCAATCACGCGCTGGTGTTCACCCGTCGCCCACAGGGCAATACCTGGTTTGCGCTGGCCGGTATCGACGTGGAGCAGGCGCCAGGAACTTACTCACTGGAGCTGACCGCGACCGGAAGCTACTGGCCACCCGCTGCACGCCAGCCGCGAAGTGGCTGTGCGCCGGGGAGTTATAAGACCACGACGCTGCACGTAGAGGAGAAATACGTGCAGCCGGATGCCGCAACCCTGCAGCGCATCGCAGCCGATAAGGCGAGTGAAGGACGCGGCGTTTGCGCGCCTGATACCGCAGCCCCTGTGGAGCGGCAACTTTCGCTCTCCCGTGCGTTTTTCCCCGACCGACTCATTCGGGACACGCCGCATGTTCAACGGGACACTTGCCAGTATCCACCGTGGGACCGATTTCCACGCGCCCTCGGGAACGCCGGTGTTGGCTTCCAATGACGGTGAGGTGATCATCGCCCAGGGCATGTTCTATGAGGGCAACCTGGTGGTTATCGATCATGGCCAGCAGTTCACGACCATGTACATGCACCTTTCGAAAATAGAAGTGAAGGTGGGCGAACGCGTGACCAAAGGAGAGAGGATCGGCCTGAGCGGGGCAACAGGCCGCGTTACGGGCCCTCATCTCCACATGGGCGCGCGCTGGCAGAGCATGTACGTCGACCCGGTGTTGCTGCTTGGCTTGAAGCTCCCCGCGCACTAGCCTGAAGGCTATTTGGCGGTATCTTCAAAGGCGAATCTTCCCAGCTCGAACGGGCGGGAAGTGGGCGGCTTGTTCTGCAGTCCTGCGCTGGGGTAGGACTGGGGGGCGAGGGTCGGAAATCCCCAGATCTTGCCGCTGCGCATGTCCACAACCACCTTGCCGTAGACCTGGCTGCTGCCGTCTGGCGCCCGCAGCAACTCAGAGCCGGGCTCAATGTAAAGCGGATAAATCGTGGATTGCGCCTCGGCAGCGTGGGGCGCGAACAGCGGTTCAACAGCGATCGCCACCAACGCGATGGCAATGATCAACAGCAAACCGATGGTCAGGTTTTCTCTCCGCATGGTTCTCCTCCTGGTGGAGCGCACCAAGTGTATTACGGCATTTTCACAAATACTGTGTCGCCGGCAAGAGAAGGCTATGTGCAGGCGTTCTTTAGTGGAACGCCTGCGTAGGCTGCTGCCTCTTCAATTGCACCATTGTGAGAACGCCGTTGATGCGCCTTGACACTCCACTCTCCATTTTGGTTCAGTCGACGTTTATGGATTGGTGGGAGGGGCCGGAGTGGCTGCAGGAGCAGGAGTGGCTGCAGGCGCGGGCGGCGTCTTGGGCTGAATCGAGAGCAGCTCCACGTCGAAGATGAGAGTGGAATTTGGCCCGATCGGTCCCTGGCCACGCTCGCCATAGGCGAGGTCCGCTGGGATGTAGAGCTGCCATTTCGATCCCACTGGCATGAGTTGCAGCGCCTCGGTCCATCCCTTGATCACTCCGGTGACCGGGAAGGTTGCCGGCTGGCCGCGTTTGTAGGAGCTGTCGAACTCGGTCTTGTCGAGCAGGCTGCCCCGGTAGTTGCAAACAACCGAGTCGGTGGCGGTGGGTTTGGGTCCCGTTCCCGGGGTCAGGATTTTATATTGCAGGCCGCTGGGTAGGGTGACCACACCCTCTTTCTTGCCGTTCGCAGCCAGGAACTCCGCGCCTTCTTTCTTATTGGTCTCCACCTGGGCTAACCGCTTGGCTTCCATTTTTTGCCGCACCTCGGTCTGCAAGGCGGTCATCACGGTCTTGATCTGATCGTCGGTCATCTGCACTTTGCCGTTGGCAACGGCATCCTGCAGACCCTGGAGCACAAACTTCGGCTCGACATCAATCTCATCCCGGTGCAGGCTTTTCCCAACATTCAAGCCGATAGCGTAGCTCTGCTTGTCCTTCTCTGTCACCGGCACCAGCGGTTTAGGCTTGGCTGCGGTCGTGGCGTGCCGGGTGGTCGTTGTTGCGGTGCTCTGCCGCGGCTTTGGAGTGGGTGTGGTGGTGTTCGCCGGGGTTTGCTGTGCGGCGGCGCTGCCTAGTAGAACAATAGCGGGAGCCAAAAAGTTAAGGGCCGTTGATCCAAATCTTTGCATTAGACCATTCTCGCATTCTGGCTTACCGCACGGCAAACGCAGGTATTTACTTGTTAAATTTTAATCTGTCACCAACAAGGTGGCAGATTCATGGCCCACTTGCGAAATAATGGGGAGAGTATGCGTCAAAAGCAAGATCAGGTCCCTGCGATCGGTATCGACTTCGGCACCACCAACAGCACGGTTGCGCGCGCGTCAGGCAAATCGCAAGTTGAACTTGTCTCCTTTCCCACACTGCGCCGGGGAAACCTTTTCCTCTCGATCGGTGCTTTATCTGGAAAAGCGAGGGGGCAGCGCCAAGACCCACACCTGGACCGGCCCGGTCGCGATCGAACGTTACCTGGCGGCTGAGAGCAAGGGCCGGCTGATTCAGTCACTCAAATCCTACCTGGCCGATCGTTCGCTGACCGGAACAGCTGTCTTTGGCCGCCATTGTACTCTTGAAGACCTGATCTCCCGCATCCTGGCCGATCTGCGCCGGCGCGCCGAGGCGCAGTTTCAGGTCCCCGTCACCTATGCCATGGTGGGCCGTCCTGTGCGTTTTGTCGGCGCAGAAAGCGAAGAAGACGAGGCCTTCGCACTTTCGCGTCTGCAGCCAGGCCTTTGCCGTTGCGGGCTTTGAGCGGGTCGAGTTTGAAATGGAGCCGGTAGCCGCTGCGTACGCCTACGAATCGACCCTCGACCACGACGAGCTTATCCTGATTGGTGACTTTGGCGGGGGCACCAGCGACTTCTCCCTGCTTCACGTTGGCCCCGGCGTGCGCAAGCGCGGCCGCAAGCCGCAGGATCTGCTTGGCAACAGTGGAGTGGGTCTCGCCGGCGATGCGTTCGACGCCAGGCTGGTGCGCAAGCTTGTCTCCCCCGCCTTAGGCTCGGAATCGTTCGCTCGCTCGCTCAACAAGGTTCTGCCCGCCGTGCCTGCGTGGATCTATGCCAACCTCGAACGCTGGCATTACCTGTCGTTCTTACGCACATCGAATGTTGATGAGATTTTGAGAAGCGCTCGTCTCCGCGCCCTGGAGCCGGAAAAGATCGAAGCTCTGATCACGCTGATTGACGAGGACCTCGGCTACCATCTTCACCAGGCTGTGCAGCGCGTCAAGTTTGAGCTTTCTCACGCCGACATGGCAGAGTTCTATTTCCGCGATGGCAGCATGGACATCCGCATCGCAGTGACTCGAGAGGCCTTTGAAGGTTGGATCGCCGACGAGTTGCATGCGATAGAGCAATGTATCGACTCGCTTTTGCAAAGCTCGGGTATCAGCCGCCGCCAGGTGGATCGGGTGTTTCTTACCGGTGGCAGCTCGCTGGTGCCTGCCGTACGCCGCATCTTCAAGGCGCGCTTTGGAGAGGACCGCATACGCACCGGCAACGAATTCGTCTCCGTCGCCCGCGGCCTGGCGCTGCGCGCTGAAGAAGCCCTGGCAATAAAGGGTTGAACCCGTCCCCATGTTGTGGGCTATGATTTTGTCGTGCAGCGGCCTTGACCGCGGGCGACATCAATGTGCAGGAGAGTCGATCGTGTTCTCCATGTTTTCCATCCCGGTGCGCGTGACCGCGCTGGTCATCGCCTGTTCTCTGTTTGATCTTTCCCTGGGCGCCGAGACGGTCGTGCGCTGCGATTCCCACGGCAGCCGCAAGGTCTGCGCCGCGGATACGCGCGGAGGGGTTTCGCTTCGCTACCAGTACAGCTCCGAAGGCTGCTGGCAAAACGACACCTGGGGATACGATGCCAAAGGTATTTGGGTCTCAAACGGATGTCAGGCAGACTTTACGGTGGGTGCGCCGCCACCGCCAAAGCCGGCTAACAGTAGCAATGACGACAAGAGCGCTGCGCTTGCCGGACTTCTGATCGGCGCCCTGGCGGGCGCGGCCATCACAGCAGCGGTGACCAACAAGAATAATAACAACAACAACGACTGGGATGGCGGCGATGATTTCGACCACTATCGGCGCCGCGTCAGTTGCAATTCGAACGATATGGGTCCGCGCCAGTGCAATGTAGGCCGCATTCGTTACGCCGAGATTGCCCGCCAAAATAGCGGTTCGCCTTGCATCTACGGCCAGACCTGGGGCTATCAGCGAGACTTTATTTGGGTAGACCGCGGCTGCCGCGCGGACTTCTGGGTTCGCTAATGAAATCGACTATGGCATATACCTGGCTGTTACTACTGCTGCTCAGCGTCGCTTATGGCGCATGCCAAACCGCGGGAACCGCGCAGGATGCTCCGGCTAAACCGGACGCGCCGATCCCCGGCCTGACCGAGGAGCAAAGCGAATTCTTCCGCTACTTCGACGCCAACGGAGACGGCAAGATCAGCCGGGAAGAATACCGCAACGTGATCGTGCGCTTCTTTGAAAAGATGGATCGAAGGCACCACGGCTACGTCACCGACAAGGAGATACGAAAGGCGTTTCCTGCCGTCAGGGAGGGCCAGCCGATCGATCCCCATATCCGGATGTCGCTCACCGAGTTTGAAGACTTCATGTTGGCCCGTTTCGACAAGGCGGACGTGGAGCACAACGGCGTCTTGCCCCCGGCCGAGTTTAAAGTCCTGCAAAATACTCCGCAATAAGCGGGCGATCGCTTTAAAAGTGGAACGCGAGTTCCGCCGTGAGCGCCCGCGGGGTAACGTAGTGCGTTCCGCTGAAGGTCGAAAGAAAGTTGTAAAGCGCAGTTTTGTTTGCCATATTCACACCCGTCAGTTGCATGCTCCACTTATACCGGTCGCCCTTGAAGAGGTTGTCGTCTCCGATCGACACGTCGAACAGATTGCGCTCTCGAATACGGGACGGATTGTGGTCGTTATCGCCGGTGCCTGGATCGGGAATCCTCAATAGGGTGGAATGGAATTCGTTCGCAAGGCAAGGTGTAGGCAGTGGTGTCGTCGGAGTTGCTCGGAGAGAGCCGCAGCTCAGGCCTGCTTCGAATTGCTGGTCAGCAGTCAGGTTGCCAAGTTCGACCGCCGGCTGGCCATCGAGCGTGGTTGAGGTGTCGGCGCACGCGCTGTTGGGATCGTTCGAAACGGGGTTGTAACACGGGGCCGATCCGGCGACCGAACCGCTATCGAAACGCCAGTTGAAACCGATCCACGGGCTCCGGGGCAAGGGCAGCTGGTATTGCAGGTGCGTGGTCTGATTGAACCGCTCATCGTGATCGATGCGGAAGGGCAATCCAGGCTGGCCCACGGTAGCGCCCGCTCCCGCAACCTGCGGCGGAAAGAAGCGGGCCGCTACCGACGACATCACCACAAACGCAGACAAGTGGTGATAGTTGGGTACATCCAGGCGCAGCGCAAAGCCCGGGATCTTGGAGTTGTGCCAATCGATGGGGAAGGTGATGGGAGTATTGCCCAGCACGCTGAAGTCGAAGGCATTGTGCGTGTACTTCCAGATGTAGTCTCCGCTGAAGACCAGGTTTTTTCCGAATGCCTGCTGCAAGCCGGCATGGAATTCGTTACGGAAGCCGGGCTGCAGCGTACCCGCCACTCCCGGCGAGCAGAGAAGCAGCGGAGCCAGCACGTCGTTGGAACAACCCTGGCTGGAGAGCACAAGGTTTTCGTTGAAGGGCGACTCCAACGTGCGCGCATAGGAGATGCGGAGCACCGTGTTGGTGGCCTTAAGGTTGTAGGAGAGGCCCAGGCGCGGCTCTGCCTGGCGCGCGCTGGCTAAACCGTTGTAAAGGTCACCGCGTATGCCTAGATTCAAGACCCAATCGCCGGCCTTGATCTGATCTTCGATGTAGAGGCCCAGTTCCTTGATATCGGCATGGCCGAAGTAGTTGTAATTGCTGCCGCCGCGCGTGATGTCGTAGGGCAACAAGACGGGATTAAACGCAGTATTGGGCAGGTATCCCGCGGCCGCGCATTGCGTAGGGTCGGTGAATCCGTCGACTGGATCGCCGCTTCCGTTCAGGCAGGGTGAGTTGAATTTCGGAGCCACAATGCCCAGGCCGTCACGCTCCCTTAGAAAGGTGTTCGAATAGAGGACGCCGCCTTTGATGGTTTGTCTGCCCTTGCTATACGACAGATCGGAATGCACCCCGGCATTGGTAAGCGTGCGGTATTGCGAAATAGTTTGGTTTTGCAGATTAGGCGGCCCAAGGTCCGCCAGCGGATTTTCGCTGGGAAAGTATTGATAGCTGTCTTTGCGAATGAAAGGACCAAAGTTGAATACCGACGTGGTTCCTATAACCCGGGTGTAGGTAGGGGCAATATCGAAGGTTTCAATTTTAGAGTGCTGGTCGGTGTCGCCGACATCGTTGCCGAACTGGTCCAGGATATTCAGGTTGTCGTAGCTGTTCGGAGTCTGGAACCACGACCGGCTGTAGTTCAGGTTCAGATGCAACGAGTCGACCGGCGTCACCTGGTAGTCGGCGCGATCGAATGTGTTCTGCTCGTTGCCCTTGTCGTGAATTACCTTGAACTCTGGCGGGTCAAGGAATCGGCCAGTATCTAATCCGTCGAGCTCGAAGAAATTGCCCCAGGTATTGGAGCCATAGGCAATATCGACGCCGCCGGTCGACGAACCAAAGGTCCCGTAGGAAGAGCTAATGCTGCCCGTGGGCTTGGTAACTCCCTGGCCCGATCGAGTGGTTACCTGAATTACCAGGCTGGTCTTGCCTCCATACTCAGCGGGCGGCGCGCCGGCAATGACTTCAATCGACTGAATGGAATTGGAAGGAATCTGGTTGGAGAAAACCTTGCTTTGCTGGTCGGTGATGGGCTGGCCGTCCACCGAGAATGAGTTGGAAGCATGGTCGCCAAGTCCATGGAAGAGCCCGTTGGAATCCGACGACACGCCGGGGGTGGAGAGTGTCACCAGCGAGCTCACCGAGGAGGACGAGCTTTCGAGCGGCATCTTCTCGATCAAATTGCGGTCCAGATCCGTATGCAGCGAGGAGTCATTCTCCACCAGGTCGCCGCCGGTCACCGTGACCGTTGTGGAGGCCCCTCCTACTTGCAGGTTGATAACTGGAGTTACGGCGACGGTGGAGCGCACAGGAACATCCAGGGAGAAAGTCGCAAAGCCGGGCGCGTCCACAGCCAGGTGATAAGGATTGAAGGGCAGGTTGTTGAACTGATAGTGGCCCGCACCGTCCGTCCTGGTCGTGCGCGAGAGCCCACTTACCGGATTTTCAATCGTCACTGTGGCACCCGGCACCACCGCGCCTGAAGCGTCGTTCACGGTTCCGGTGATCGTGCCCGAAGCAGACTGGGCCTGTAAAACGGCCGCTGTCGATAGCAGAAGAAATGGGCAAAAAAGAAAGACGAAACGTCTCTGAAACGAGCACATGTACCACCCCCGAGGATCTTTATGAGCTGGCTGTTGAAACTGCCTTAGGACAAGGCGAAGTCAACGGGCGGGGGTCGTGTGTAGAGGGAAAAATCTAAAACTCGGTGCGCAGAGGCGGATTGCAGATCGACGACCGGCGTCGCTGTTTGTCTCGCGGCGAGGGGCACTGCTACCGGCGCCGCCGGAGAAATAACTACATGAGCGGTGGCGCAAAGTGCGCACCCGGAGTGAGATACGTCTGCCCCAGTATGAACGTGCGCGACCTGAACCGTCGCGCCAAAAACCAGCAGCAGAGCACAGCAAAGAGCAAGGACGATCCTCCAGGGGCTTCGCGCGCGCTCCTTTGCTTGCATATCGTGCATTACTCTAACTATAACGTACCGTTCTGGGGGTAACTCGGTGGCTTGCGTGCGATCAAAAACCGTCACTTCGGCGACCTACGGGATATAGGTTTGATCGCAATCTCAGGCCAGCGCCTGGGGAACTGCCTCTTCCCATCTTCCCTGGGATTTCAGGATAAGTTCCACCACCTCCCGAGCGGTGCCTTCTCCACCGCGCCGGTGGGTGATGTAGTGGCTTATCTCCTTTAGTTCCGGGGCCGCGTCGGCAACGGCAACCGCCAGGCCGGCACGTTTGGCCGGCGGCATATCGGGCAGGTCGTCGCCCATGTAGGCGACCTCATCCTCCTGGACGCCCGCCTTTTGCAGACACTCGTTGAAGGCAGCCAGCTTGGTTTCCTGGCCCAGGTAGACAAATTCCACCTTCAGTTCGTGGGCGCGCTGGGTAACCGCGGGGGATTTCCTTCCTGTGATAAAGCCGGTACGGATCCCCATGGTGTGCGCGAGCTTCAGCCCCATGCCATCCTGTGAGTTGAAGGCCTTCATCTCTGCTACGCCGCCACCTTCGGGCGGGGAAATGAGGTTGACCTTGCCGTCGGTGATGGTGCCGTCCACGTCCATCAGGAACAGCTTGATCTTCCTGGCTCGGGCGAGGACATCGGGGGCAACGGCTCTCGTCGTCGACATGCACCCATCATACCGGCGAGGTTGCCGGGCGACCCATCAAGACCGGCGTGATAACTTTTAACTACCGGGTGATGCATCCGCCGGGCCACGCTCCGCCCTTCATCCTAAGCCTTCGCGAGCCGGAGTTCGTCCCGCCCTATGGCAATTCACATCGCGCTGAATCACAAGACCCACTATCGATATGACCGCGCTGTGATGCTCGGGCCGCAGACTATCCGGCTGCGTCCTGCCCCTCATTGCCGCACGCCGATCCTGGCCTACTCGCTGAAGGTGCTTCCGAAAAATCACTTCATCAACTGGCAGCAGGACCCGCAGGCTAACTATCTCGCCCGTCTGGTATTTCCGGAAAGAACCACGGAGTTCTCAGTCGAGGTGGACCTGGTTGCCGAGATGGCAATCTTCAATCCCTTTGATTTTTTCCTGGAGCCGTACGCGGAGCAAATCCCTTTCACGTATGAAAGCTTCCTTGCCCGCGAACTGCGCCCCTTTCTTGAGGCGGAAGTGCCCGGGCCCAGGCTGGCTAGTTTTCTAGCCCAGGTGCCGCGGGGCAATACCCGCACTCTGGATTTTCTGGTCAGCCTGAATCAACGGGTGCAGCGCGAGGTCAACTACGTCATCCGCCTGGAGCAGGGGGTGCAGAGCTGCGAGCAGACGTTGGCGTTGCGCACCGGCTCCTGCCGTGATTCGGCGTGGCTGCTGGTGCAGATCCTGCGCAACCTGGGCCTCGCCGCCCGGTTCGTCTCCGGCTATCTGATCCAACTCACTGCCGACGTAAAGCCGCTGGAAGGGCCTGCCGGAGCCTCGACCGATTTCACCGATCTGCACGCCTGGACCGAGGTCTTTCTCCCGGGCGCCGGCTGGGTCGGCTTCGATCCTACGTCAGGGTTGCTGGCCGGGGAGGGACATATCCCTCTCGCCTGTACTCCCGATGTGGGCAGTGCGGCACCCATCTCCGGTCCTCTCGAGGTTTGCAAGACGGATTTCAGCTACTCCATGACCGTACAGCGGATCTTCGAATCCCCGCGGGTCACCAAGCCTTATACAGACGACCAATGGCACCAGATCCAGGCGCTTGGCCACCAGGTGGATACCGACCTCCGAACCGCAGACGTTCGTCTCACCATGGGCGGTGAGCCGACCTTCATCTCGCTCGACGATCGCAATGGAAGCGAGTGGTCTACCACCGCCATGAGCCCGGCCAAGCGCCGCCTGGCGGTGCAGTTGCTTTACAAAATGCGTGACCGGTTTTCCCGCGGTGCCTTGCTGCACACTGGGCAGGGCAAGTGGTATCCGGGCGAGGAACTGCCCCGCTGGGCCCTGGGCTGTTATTGGCGGAAGGACGGGGTACCGATTTGGGAAAATCAGGGGCTTTTTGCCGAAGACGGCAAAGACTACGGCTACGGCGCACCCGAAGCGCGGAAATTTCTCGAAGCGCTTACCCGCCGTCTGCAAGTGAGTTCTTCTTTTACCATCACCGCCTACGAAGACGTCTTCTTTCACCTATGGAAGGAACGGCGGCTGCCTCGCACTGCTCGATCCCCTGGATCCTAAGCTCAAAGAATTTCCGGAGCGTGCCCGCCTGGCGCAGATTTTTGAAGAGGGGGCCGAGCAGCCGATCGGCTTTGTCCTGCCCTTGCGCCGTATACCCACCAGGTCCGGCACGCCGCGATGGACCAGCCAGCCATGGTTCCCCATCGAGCCGCGCATGTTTCTAACGCCGGGCGACTCGCCCATGGGTTACCGCCTGCCGCTGGAAGCGATGCCCTGGACCAAACCGGAGGACCTTACCTACGCCTTCGATACCGATCCTTTGCGGCGGCGGGATACTCTGCCGGTCCGCCCGGAGAGGCGGCTCGGGCTGTTCTCCATGCCGCCGGTCGCGGACGAGCCCGTGCCCGACGCCGATAAGGCCAGGCCCAAGTCTGAAGATCAGCAGACGCTTACGCTGACCCGGCCGGCGCTTTGCATTCAGGCACGGCAGGGCAAGGCTGTTTGTCTTTATGCCCCCAGTCGACTACCTGGCGGACTATCTCGACCTGGCCGCCGCCATCGAAGACACCGCCGCACATCTCTCCATGCCGGTGTTGATCGAAGGCTATACACCACCCAGCGATACCCGGATCGCGGTGTTCAAAGTCACTCCCGATCCAGGGGTCATCGAGGTGAATATCCAGCCTGCCGCCAGCTGGGACGAGCTAGTGGAAAACACCACGGCGGTTTACGATCTGGCCCGGGAGAGCCGCCTGGGAACCGAGAAGTTCATGCTGGATGGCCAGCACTCCGGCACCGGCGGAGGCAACCACCTGGTGATTGGTGGCCCCACACTCGAGGACAGTCCCTTTCTGCGCCGCCCCGACCTGCTGCGCAGCATGGTCAATTACTGGCACAACCATCCTTCGCTCTCATATCTGCTTTCCGGCTTGTTCATTGGCCCTACCAGCCAGCATCCCCGGGTTGACGAAGGCCGTGTGGACTCGATCTACGAGCTGGAAATTGCGTTCGATCAGATTCCCGATCCGGGCAAGGGCCCGGTGACACCACGGATGGCCGATCGTCTCTTCCGCCACCTTTTGACCGACGTCACCGGCAGCACCCATCGCGCGGAATTTTGCATCGACAAGCTTGATCCACCAGAAGGAGCTGGATCGCGCCTCGGCCTGCTCGAGCTCCGCGCCTTCGAGATGCCGCCGCATGCCCGCATGAGCCTGACCCAGCAGCTGCTGGTGCGGGCGCTGATCGCCCATTTTTGGCGTAAGCCCTATCGGCAGAAATTGATCTACTGGGGGACCGGGCTGCACGACCGCTTCATGCTGCCCCACTTCGTGCGGCTGGATTGGGAGGATGTCGTGAGCGACTTGGGACGCGCCGGTTATAGCTTCCTCAGCGACTGGTTTGCTCCCCACTTCGAGTTTCGCTTTCCTCCCATCGGCTCGGTGACGGCACGCGGCATTCACCTGGAACTGCGCCATGCTCTGGAGCCCTGGAATGTCCTGGGGGAAGAAGCCTCCAGCGGAGGCACGGCCCGCAGTGTGGATTCTTCGGTCGAGCGGCTGCAGGTAAAGGTCACGGGGATGGTCGCGCCCCGCTTCGCCGTGCTCTGCAATGGCCGCCCGGTTCCCCTTCACCCCACCGGCGAACCGGGCGAATTCGTCGCCGGCGTCCGTTATCGCGCCTGGCAGCCCGCCTCGTGTCTGCATCCGGATATTCCTGTGCACAGCCCGCTGGTTTTTGACATCGTGGATACCTGGTCAAACCACTCGATCGGCGGCTGTACCTACCACGTGGTGCATCCCGGAGGACGGGCCCACGAGCATCACCCGGTAAATGCCTACGAAGCGGAAAGCCGCCGGCTGGCCAGATTCAGCAATCTTGGCCACACCCCCGGGCCGATTTCCGTTCCCAGCGAAAGGCCGAACACGGAGTTTCCCCTGACCCTTGACTTGCGGCGGAAACCGTAAAAGGAGACTGCGCCCGAACGGCATGAGTATGGCCGAAATTCTGGATGATCCGCTACTGACCGCCGACTATCGCCAGGCTCCTGGCGTTTACGACGAGATGTGTGCGGAGCCCGGTGTTTTTCGTCCCCATTGGGACCGGTACATGGCTTCGTTGTCATCGCTCGGCGCCAGAGAATTGGCCCACCGCTGGCAGATAGCCCGGCAACGGATCCGGGAAAACGGCGTCAGTTACAACGTCTACGGCGATCCGCTGGGAACGGACCGGCCTTGGAGCCTGGATGCGATTCCGTTGCTCATTCCGCCGGCGGAATGGAGCTACCTGCAAGCAGGTCTTATCCAACGGGCCCGCTTGCTCAACGCGATTCTGGCCGATCTTTATGGGCCGCAGAAGCTGCTGCTGAACGGCGACCTGCCCGGTGCCCTCTTGTTCGCCAACCCAGCCTTTTTGCGTGCCTGCCACAATGTCGGGGTACCGGGGTCCACTTACCTCCACCTGCTGGCCGTCGACCTGGCGCGGTCGCCCGACGGGCAATGGTGGGTGATCTCCGACCGCACCCAGGCCCCTTCCGGCGCCGGCTACGCGCTGGAAAACCGCATTGTTATGGCGGAGACCTTCCCCGACTTGTTTCGCGAGGCCCAGGTACACCGGCTTGCCTCGTTTTTTCGCGATTTTCGTGACACCCTGCTGCGCCTTTCCCCCTCCGCACGCACCCATCCGAGGGTTGTGTTGCTGACGCCGGGACCGCTGAACGAAACCTACTTCGAGCACTCGTATCTGGCGCGCTATCTGGGTTTTACCCTTGTCCAAGGGGCGGATCTGACGGTCCGGGAGAACCGCGTCTTTCTCAAGTCCCTCGAAGGCCTAAGGCCAGTAGACGTGATTTTGCGACGCATGGACGATGGCTTCTGCGACCCTCTGGAGCTGCGCTCCGACTCGTATCTGGGAGTGCCCGGCATGGTAGAAGCTGTCCGCGCCGGAAATGTTGCCGTTGCCAATGCCCTGGGGAGCGGGCTGCTGGAAACCTCAGCGTTTATTCCCTTTCTTCCAGGCCTCAGCCGGAGCTTGCTGGGAGAGCGCCTGGCATTGCCGTCGGTCGCGACCTGGTGGTGCGGCCAGCCAAAAGCCTTGCGCTATGTGCGCGAGAACCTGGATTTTCTGATCATCAAGCCGGCCTTTCCGGTCAAGGGCATGGAGCCTGTGTTCGGGGGCAGACTCCCTCCCAACGAACGCTCACGCATGCTGGCACAGTTGGCAGACAGACCCCATGAGTTTGTCGGTCAGGAGCTGCTCAACCTGTCCAGCGTTCCCGTCTGGTCGGATAGCAGCCTGATGCCGCGCCGGGTGGTCTTGCGCGTCTACATCGCGGCCGCCGGCGACAGCTGGATCGTGATGCCCGGGGGGCTGACCCGGGTCTCCCCGTCTCCTGACACGCCGGTCGTCTCCATGCAGCACGGCGGCGGCAGCAAAGACACCTGGGTTCTTTCCCGTGAGCCGGTCGACAATTTCACCCTGCGACGCCCACGCGATTTGCCGGTGGAGCTGCACCGAGGGGTAAGCAGCGATCTGCCCAGCCGTGCCGCCGAGCATCTCTTTTGGTTGGGCCGCTACGCGGAGCGGTGTGAACATCTGGCCCGGGTTCTGCGTTGCCTCCTGGTCCGCATGACCGGGGAATCATGGGCGCCGGATACCGTGGGTTGGCAATCGATGATGAAGCTGTACGAGTGCCTGGAGTCTCCCTACTCGCGCCTCGCGAAAGATGATCCGCAGGGACATCTCGACCAGCAGGGAGACCTGGAAAAGGAGATACTCTCGCTCATCTTTGAAGAACAGCGCAGCGATAGCCTCAACGCCAATCTGAGCAGGGCCACCCGTGCGGCGGCGCAGGTACGGGACCGGCTCTCCAGCGATCTGCTGCGCATCATGAGCCAGCTTGGCAGCCTCGCTCGCGCATCGGACCGGGTCGCCTGGGGGTACGTATCGGCCGCCGACGCGCTGGCAGTGCTGAACAGCTGTATTCTCACGCTTGCCGCCTTGCAAGGGATCGAGGCCGGCAACATCACGCGGGGCCCGGGATGGCACTTTCTCAACATTGGCCGGCGAGTGGAGCGCTCGCTTCAATTGGTAGAGCTGCTGCGCTCGATCATCGTTCCGATTGACCCTGAGAACTGGCCGTCGCTGGAGATGCTGCTTGAGGTTGCTGACAGCTCCATCACCTACCGCTCTCGTTATTTCACCGCCCTGCAGTCGGCGCCGGTGCTCGATCTGCTGATGAACGACGAAGCCAATCCTCGATCTCTCGATTTCCAGCTTAAGGATCTGGCCCGGCACTCTGCTGCGCTTTCCGCCATGCCGTCTGGCGGCGGCTGGCCGGTTTTGAAACAGAGGTTGATGGAAGCGGCTGCTGCCAGGCTGCTCAATGCGGATGTGGAGTTGCTGTGTGAAGGTCGAACGGGCACAAAACGGACCCGGCTGGACAGCCTGCTTGAAGACCTGGAGGCGGCGTTGCCCGCATACTCCGAAGCCATCGCCAACACCTATTTCAGCCACGCGGAAATGGAGCGCGCCACGTGATCTACCGGGTGCGCCACCAAACCATCTACGACTATGTGCAGCCAGTATCGGTCTCTCATCATGTGGTCCGCCTCACCCCGCGCGATCTTCGCGGGCAAAGATGCCTCACGCACTGAGCTATCCGTTTGGCCTGTGCCGCCGTATCCCACCACGACCCACACCGACTTCTTCGGCAACACCGTCACTTCCTTCACCCTGCCCGAGTCGCATACGCGGATGAGCGTGGAGGCGAGCACCGAGCTCGAAGTGAATGCCGTAACCTTCCCGGTATTCTCCCAGTCTCCGGCATGGGAAGCGGTTCGTGACACGGTGAGCAGCGATCACAGCGCTGAGGGGTTGCACGCCTTCCAGTTCCTCTTCGATTCGATCCGCGTCTCGGCCAAGCCGGAGCTGGCGGACTATGCCCGCGGCTCCTTTCCGGCAGGGCGTCCGATCCTCGAAGCGGTCCTTGACCTGTGTGGACGGATTCATCAGGATTTCCGTTTTGACGCCAAGGCAACCGAGGTCACCACGCCGGTGGAGACCTTCTTCGAGAAGCGCCGTGGGGTATGCCAGGACTTCTCCCACCTGCAGATTGCCTGCATGCGCTCGCTGGGACTTCCAGCACGCTACGTCAGCGGCTATTTGCGGACGCTTCCTCCTGCCGGCCGAGCCCGTCTAATAGGAGCCGACGCCTCCCATGCCTGGTGTGCCGCCTGGTGCCCCGGCTTCGGATGGGTGGACTTCGACCCGACCAACAACTGCGTGCCTTCCGATGGGCACATCACCCTGGCCTGGGGCAGGGATTACAGCGATGTGAGCCCGATCCGCGGTGTTCTGCTCGGCGGCGCAAAGCATAGCCTGAAGGTAGGAGTGGATGTCATGCCGCTGGAATAAGCGCCACGTGCCAAACTGGAAGAATTCGTATGGGAGAGATCAAGTGAAGTTAAAAGTCCTGCTCTGGCTGCCGTTTCTTTTTATCGTCTCAGCCTTGTCGTCGTACGCTGCTGACCCCAGCAACGTGACCCGTGCCACCTTGTCCAACGGTTTGCAGGTGGTTATCGTGCGCAATGCTCTGGCGCCCGTCGTCACCGTCGAGCTGAATTTCAAGGTCGGCGGGGATGAGACGCCTCCCGGCTTTCCCGGGTCGGCCCACGCTGAGGAGCACATGGCATTTCGCGGCTGCACCGGCATGACCGCGGATCAAACGGCGGCCATCTACGCCCAGTTGGGGGGCAGGGACAATGCCGATACGCAGCAAACTATCACGCAATACTTCACTACGGTTCCCGCCGCTGATCTTGATGTCGCCCTCCAGGCGCAGGCCTCCTGCTTGCGCGGTGTAGACAACTCGGAAGCGGAGTGGGCGCATGAACGAGGCGCGATCGAGCAGGAGGTGTCGCGCGACCTCTCCAACCCGACCTACAAGTTTATCGATCGGCTGAACGCACGACATGTTTGCCGGCACTCCGTATGCGCACGATCCCCTGGGCACTCGGCCTTCCTTCGACGCCACCACCGGCGCCGCGCTGCAGGACTTTTACAAGAAGTGGTACACGCCCGGCAACGCCATCCTGGTCATCGTCGGTGACGTGGAGCCGGTTGCCACCCTGGCCAAGGTCAAGCAGCTGTACGGTGACATTGCCAACCACCCGGTGCCCGAGCACCCCGCCATGAATCTCGCTCCGGTCAAGCCTGAGACATTTACCCTGGACAGCAATCTTCCCTACGTGCTGGGCTTTATCGCCTACCGTATGCCGGGCACCGACTCGCCGGATTACGCCGCCGACGCAGATCATGGCGGATGTGCTGGCCAGCCAGCGCGCCGACCTGTACGGCATGGTGCCGGCCGGCAAAGCTCTGTATGCGGGATTCGGCGTTGCCGAGAGCCTATCCCAAGGCCAGCGTGGGTTATGCCGAGCTGGCTCTGCCCGCGGGCGCCGACGCCGCCGGGCCCATCAACGAGGCGCGGCAGATCATTGAGGGTTATGCGCAGAAGGGCTTGCCTCAGGACCTCTTCGACGCTGCCAAGCGCAGCGAGATTGCCTCCGCCGAGTTTCAGCGCAATTCCATCCCCGGCCTGGCTTCGGTGTGGTCGGAAGCTCTTACCGCCGAAGGGCGCAATTCTCCCGACGACGACATCCAGGCGATCCGCGCCGTTACGCTGGCGGACGTGAACCGGGTGGCGAAGCAGTACTTGGTTAGCCGCCAACTCGATTACCGCGACTCTGAAGCCGTCGCCCTCGGGAGAGGCGGTCTCCGCCAAGGGCTTTGGCGGGGAAGAGAAGATGACCTCCGCTCCCACCAAGCCGGTGGTGCTTCCGGCCTGGGCCGCGGGCGCGCTCTCTCAGCTCAAGGTGCCTGCCGACTATGTCGTAGCCTCGGACACGACGCTGCCCAACGGCCTGCGCCTGATTGTGAAGTCCGATCACACCAGCCCCACCATCACTGTCGTGGGCGAGGTAAAGAACAACGCCGATCTGCAGACGCCCAAGGGACAGGAGGGGGTCTCCGACGTTCTCGACGGTCTCTACTCCTACGGCACCCAGACGCTTGACCGCCTTGCCTTCCAGAAGGCGCTGGACGACATCGCCGCCAATGAGAGCGCAGGCTACAACTTCTCGGTGCAGGTGTTGAAAGAGCATTTCTCCCGCGGGGTGGAGTTGCTGGCCGATAACGAACTCCATCCCGCGCTTCCGGTGGAAGCATTTGCTGTGGTAAAGGACCAGACAACCCAGTTTGTTGCCGGCAATTTGAAGAGTCCTGGCTACCGAACCTCGCGTGCGCTCGATTTGGCATTGCTGCCGGCTGGTGATCCGGACCTGCGAGAGGCAACGCCGGCCACGCTGGGCGACAGTCACGCTGGCGGATGTGAAGCAATATCATGCCGCCACCATGCGCCCCGATCTCACCACCATCGTGGTCATCGGCGATGTCACGCCGGATGAGGCGAAGGCGGTTATCGGCAAGTGGTTTGGGGACTGGAAGGCTGTCGGTCCGAAGCCGGAAACCACACTGCCCCCGATTCCGGTCAACAAGGCTTCGGCCGCGAACGTGCCCGATCCGCAGGCGGTGCAGGACTCGGTGGTGTTGGCGCAACAGTTAAACCTCAACCGTTTCGATCCGGATTACTATCCGCTGCAATTGGGCAATCACGTACTCGGCGGCGGCTTCTATGCGACCAGGCTCTACCACGATCTTCGCCAGGTAGCCGGATATGTTTACAACGTGGACGTGAGCATGGAGGCATCGAAGACCCGGGCCAGCTACTCGGTCACCTACGGTTGCGATCCGGATAAGGTCTCGAAAGCCAGGGCCTTGATCCAGCGCGACCTGGATCAGATGCGCACCCAGGACGTTTCCCCCGACGAACTGCATCTGGCCAAGGCTTTGCTTCTGCGGTCAATTCCCTTGAGCGAGTCGAGTGAAGAGGGTGTAGCGCAGGGTCTGTTGCACCGCGCGGTGATTGGCCTGCCTCTGGATGAACCGATCGTCGCGGCGAAGAAGTACTTTGAGCTCAGCGCCGATCAGGTCAAGGCTGCCTTTGCCCGTCAGCTCCGTCTGGATGATTTCGTCCAGGTGGTGAGGGGGCCTGCTCCCCAGTAAAAGGAAACCGCAGGTCCCTCCACTTCGCTACGCTTCGGTCGGGATGACAACTCTTTTGCAAAATAGAGTGTTCTACGAATCTCCCGGGGGCACTCATAGGGCCCATTTCGGGAAGAAATGCCTGCTCCAAAGAAGAATTGTCATCCCGACCGAAGCGTAGCGAAGTGGAGGGACCTGCGGTTCGGCCCTCCCGAGGCACGGGCTGTTAGACTATAGGGAAGGCATTGCCCGGTTGTCCTGCCTGTTGTTTCCAGCCAGCACGTCAACGCAAGGCTAGTCAGTTTCAACGCAACCTCTTTCCGCGACCCGGAAGAATAGGAAATCCTCGCCCGTGAGCACGCCCATTCGCAATATCGCCATCATTGCCCACGTCGACCATGGCAAGACGACACTCGTGGACGCCATGTTGCGCCAGGCCGGCACCTTCCGCGCCAACGAAGCCCTGACCGAACGGGTAATGGATTCAAACGAACTGGAGAAAGAGCGGGGCATTACCATTCTGGCCAAGAACACGGCCATTCAGTTCCAGGACACCAAGATCAACATCGTCGATACTCCCGGACACGCTGACTTCGGAGGCGAGGTGGAGCGCGCCTTCAAGATGGTGGATGGGGTCATGCTCCTGGTGGACGCCTCGGAAGGCCCCCTGCCCCAAACCCGGTATGTGCTCTCCAAGGCGCTCGAAGCCAAGCTGCTGCCCATCCTGGTGATCAACAAGATAGATCGCCCCGACGCACGTGCCAAAGAGGTTCTTGACGAGGTATACGACCTCTTCATCGATCTGGACGCACACGAGGACCAGCTGGATTTCCCGGTGCTGTACACCAACGCCAAGCTAGGCACGGCCAGCACCTCGCTGACCGAACCAGGTGTGAACCTGCAGCCGCTCTTCGAAACCATTATTTCTACGATACCGCCCGCCAGCGGCGACCCCGATGGCCCGCTGCAGATCCTGGTCACCAACCTCGATTACTCCGACTACCTGGGGCGCCTGGCCATCGCCCGCGTGTTCAACGGAACCCTGCGCAACGGAGAGGAAGTGAACATCTCGAAGCGCGACGGATCGCTATTGAAGACGAAGATCACCAAGCTCTTTACGTTCAACGGGCTGAAGCGCACCGATACAGAGGTGACCCAGGTCGGAGACATCGTCGCCATCGCTGGGGTCACCGGCATCACCATCGGGGAGACCATCACCAGCCTGGAAAATCCCGCCCCGCTGCCGCTGATCGTCATCGACGAGCCGACCATCGCCATGCAGTTTTCGGTGAACAACTCGCCCATGGCCGGCCGGGAAGGACAGTTTGTTACCTCGCGCAATCTACGCGAGCGGCTGGATAAGGAACTGCTCACCAATGTCTCCATTCGCGTGGAAGAGACCGGCAGCCCCGACAGCTTCAAGGTTCTTGGCCGCGGAGAGCTTCAGCTAGCTATTCTCATCGAGATGATGCGCCGCGAAGGCTTTGAGCTGATGGTCGGGCGGCCTGAGATCGTTACGAAAGTTGTCGACGGCAAGGTGATGGAGCCGGTCGAACACCTCACCATCGATGTTCCTGACAATTTTGTCGGCACCGTGATCGAGCGTCTCGGGCCACGGCGCGGAGAGATGCTAAAAATGCACAATCACGGTTACGGACGCGTGCGCCTGGAGTTCCGCGTACCCAGCCGTGGTCTGATCGGTCTGCGCAGCGAGATGCTGACCGAGACCCGCGGCACCATCGTGATGAATTCGCTCTTTGACGGTTACATGCCTTACCAGGGGGAAATACCGCAGCGGCCCAGCGGGGCCCTCATCTCCGACCGCAACGGAGCCACCACGGCATACGCGTTAAATGGCCTGCAAGATCGCGGCGTACTCTTTATCACCGCCGGGATTGAGGTCTACGAGGGCATGGTGATCGGCGAGCACTCGCGCGACAACGATTTGGACGTAAATGTGGTGCGCGAAAAGAAGCTCACCAACATGCGCGCCTCGAGCGCCGACGACGCCATCCGCCTGGTGCCGTTCAAGCCGATGAACCTGGAGCAGGCCATCGAGTTTATTGCGGAAGATGAGCTGGTGGAGGTGACGCCGAAGTCCCTGCGCCTGCGAAAGAAAATCCTGCAGGCCAATCGCCGTCCCCGGCGTAATGCGACGGTGGGCTAGATCTAAAGCTTTTCCGCTACTGACTTCGCCTGGGTGAAGAGCAACAGATAATCCGGGCCGCCTGCCTTGGAGTCGGTACCGGACATGTTGAAGCCGCCGAAGGGATGCGCGCCCACCATGGCTCCGGTGCACTTGCGGTTGAAGTACAGGTTGCCGACGTGGAACGTGAGCCGCGCGTGCTCCAGCTTTTCGCGCGAACTGGAATATACCGCGCCGGTCAACCCATACTCGGTGTTGTTCGCGATCTCTAGCGCGTGGTCGTAGTCCTTGGCCCGGATCACCGCCAGGACCGGCCCGAAAATCTCTTCCTGGGCGATGCGCGCCGTGGGCGCCACATCTGCGATCACCGTTGGTTCCACGTAATACCCGCCTTCTGCGTTCGCAACCGCGTGGCCACCCGCCAACAGCCGCCCCTCGCCCTTGCCGATCTCGATGTAGGAGAGAATCGTATCCATTGCTGAGCGGTTTACCACCGGCCCCATCGGGGCGTTACCTGCGGGATCCCCCACCCGAAGCATTTCCACACGCTGTTGCACGCGCTCAAGGAAAACATCGTAGACCGCGTCTTCGACAATGGCGCGAGAGCAGGCGGAACACTTCTGTCCGTTGAAGCCGAAGGCCGACGCCACTACGCCATCGACCGCAGCGTCCAGGTCGCAATCCGTGCTGACGATGATCGAATCCTTGCCGCCCATCTCGAGAATGGTGCGTTTGATCCAGACCTGTCCCGGCTTTGCCTGGGCCGCGCGCGCATGAATATCCAGGCCTACTTCCTTCGAGCCGGTAAAGGCGATCAGCCGTGTCTTGGGGTGTTCCACGATCGCGTTGCCGAAGGTTGAGCCGGAGCCGGGGCAAAGGTTCACCACTCCTGGGGGCATGCCCGCTTCTTCGAGCACATCGAGAAAGCGCGCGGCAATAGTCGGCGATTCGCTCGAAGGCTTCAGAATTACCGTGTTGCCGGTCACGATCGCCGCCGCAGTCATGCCGGCCATGATGGCAAAGGGAAAATTCCACGGCGGAATCACCGCGCAAACGCCCATCGGGATATACAGCAGTTGGTTGTGCTCGCCAGGCAGCTGGATTGGCGTGGTCGCCTGGGCCAGGTGCAGCGCCTCACGCGCATAAAACTCCAGGAAGTCGATGGTCTCGGCAACGTCGGCATCGGCCTCAACCCAATTTTTGCCTACCTCGTAGGTCAGCCACGCACAGAACTCAAACTTGCGGCGGCGTATCAGGTCTGCCGCCTGCAGCAGCAACGCTGCGCGCTCCTCCACACCCACGTACTGCCAGGTGGCGAACGCCTCCAGGGCTGCCTTCATAGCTCTTTCGACGTGTTCCAGGCCGGCCTTCTGGTGAACTCCGACAACCTGCGCCGGCTTCGCCGGATTCAACGACTTGATCTTTTGCTCGGTGCGCACCCGTTGGCCGCCGATGATGAGCTCATACTCGTGACCGAGCATATCCCCCACGTGGGTCAGCGCGGCTTGCATCGCGTGCACGTTTTCCGGGTCGCGGAAATCGAGAAAGGGTTCGTTGTGGAAGACTCCCTGCGGCGTAACAGGCTGGATGACGGTGCTGATCTGGGCAGTTGGCATAGCAAGCCGATTTTACTCCCAGAGGCTGAGGAACATTTACCGCGTCGCGGTGAGCCGCTCTGTCTGTGCTGACATCTTGGCCGTGCGTTCCAGCTTGTCCCAGTTGAAGGGCCTTCCGTCGATCGCCCGCTTCACGGTCTTGAACAACACCAGCGAAAACAGCTGACGATAGGCAAAGCGTTGCAACCAGATGTGGAAGAGTAGCCAGCCATCGCCCTTGTTGGCAGCGTGTCGCGGCTCCAGGCTGAAGGCCAGCGCCGAGGTGACGAAGTCGATGATCAGAAAGGCCAGAAAGAAGGTCAGCAGTTTTTCGAAGTTGGCCGCGTTGGCCGCTTCGGGGTGAAAGTAGCGGTCGAGCAGGTAGTGAAAGACGCCTGCCACAAACATCAGGTCAATGAACGGTGACACCAGCGGCAACAGGATCTGGAAGACCAGGATGTTGGGCAAGGCAAACAACCCCATCGCCCGGTTCTTGAGGAAGGCGGCCTGATGCTTATAAATCGCTTGCAGAGTGCCGAAGGACCAGCGAAAGCGCTGCCGCATGAGACCGCGCGCGGTGGCCGGAGCCTCGGTAAACGCCAGGGCGCGGTCTTCGTAGATCACTTTGTAACCCTGCTCCAGCAGGTTCATGGTCAGGTCGGCGTCCTCGGCAACCGTGTTCACCGGGTAGCATCCACCCTGGCGCACAGCCTCGGTGCGCCAGGCGCCAATCGCGCCGGGAACTACCGTGACTACATCGAAGAGGTCGAGCGCGCGGCGCTCGAAGTTCTGGCTGGTGATGTACTCGAGCGCCTGCCAACGGGTCCACAGGTTGACCCGGTTGCCCACCTTGGCGTTGCCCGCCACGGCGCCGATCCTGGGGTCGGCGAAATGGCAGACCAGCTTGGAGACCGCGTCGGCTGCGATCACGGTATCGGCATCGATGCCCACGTAGAACTCTTCTTCCAGACCGGCGACGGCAAAGTTGAGCGCCTCGGCCTTGCCCCCATTGACCGTGCGCAGCACCGTGAGCATGCCTGCAGCGATCTCGTCCGGATAGGCGGCACGCGCCACCTCTGAGGTTCGATCGGAAGAGCCGTCATCGATCACGATGATGCGCAGGTGGGGATAGTCGGAGTTCAGCACCGAGCGGATGGTGCGCACGATCACCTTCTCTTCGTTGAAGGCTGGGATCAACACCGCTACCCGGGGCAGGAAGCCATCGGCCAATTCTGGAACATGGCGTTTGCGCAGCCGGTCAATCAGAGCAAAGATACCGACCAGGATAAGGCGGCTGCTCATGAGCACGTCGCCCACGAAGAACAAGCTCACCACAAAGTGATTGAAGAAGGCCCAGGCGAAGAATGCCACGGAATCCACCCGCGCCTGCCACCGTTCGCGGGTGTTTAGTGGAGGCATCACCTCTGCCTGTGTTTTGCCCATCAGGTCGGAGACCTGCTCGATGGCGTAGCCATGCGCGCGCAGTCCGTCGATCAGCACCGGCAGCGTTGCCACCGTGACGCTCCGGTTCCCCCCGCCATCGTGCAGCAGGATGATGCTGCCGCGGAACTGCGGCTTGGCCTTCATCATCTGCAACTGTCCCAGCACGTCGTCGGTGATGCCTTGCGGGGTCTTGCGCTGGCGCTCATCCCAGTCGCCGGTGTCGATCTTGTTGCCGATGATGGTGTAGCCCATCTTCTGGATCTGGTAGGCGGGCGCCGCTTGATCGTTGGTATCCGGCTCCTGATCGATCGAGTAAGGCGGCCGGAAGAACAGCGGCTTCACCCCCAGCTTGCTGCCAAACAAGCGCTCCGTGAGATTCAATTCCAGGTCCAGTTGGCGGGGAGAGATCTCACTGATGTCAGGATGGGTCCAGGTGTGGTTCCCGATCTCGTGTCCCTCGGCCATCACCCGCTTCATCAGGCTCACATTGTCCTGCGCCTGCTCCCCAATCATCATGAAGGTTGCGTGGACATTCTTCTGCTTGAGAATCTCCAGCACCTTGGGCGTCCACGTCGGGTCGGGCCCGTCATCGAAGCTCAGCGCCACTACCCCCGGCTTGTAGCCGTAGTACTCGATGCTGTATGGAGAGGGATAGGTGACCATGTGCTCATCGGTGACTGTCCAGTTGTAGGAGTCCATGTCGATGGTGCGCGAGCCGGGGTGGGGTTCGCCGTTGATATGTAGAATGTCGCCATCGCCATCGCTGGTGACATCGGCCCCTGGAGGTATTTGCTTCAAGGACTGCGGAGCGGCGAGGTTGCTGGGATGGTCCCAGATCGACCACATGCGAAGGGTCTTCCATGCCCAGCCGCCACAGGGCAAAGGTCTGCAGCCCCATCTGGCGCGCGGCGCGCAGTTCGTTCAGTGTGGTCACGGCATCCAGCATCCACACCTGGTGGCGCACATTCTGGTCTTCGTCGTCATAGGCAAAATGCGGGTTCAGCTCATCGCCTGCGAGGCGCAGATCCGCATTCGCATCGGCCGCCGCATCCCACCCATCCTGTACCGTGATGTCGTCGGTGTTCAGCACCTTGGGCGCACTGTGCTTGCCTTTGCCCGGCAGCGACATCGTCCAGTTGTAGCCGTAGTTGCCGATGGAGCAGATTACCTTCTCTTTGGGCACTACCTTGAGCACTCGCCGCAGGTTGTTTTCAAACCAGTCCTGCGACGCAATGGGCCCGGGGCCGCTGGTCTCCTCGTGTTCGTCGTAGTTCATCAACAGGATGCCGTCGCTGTTCTTGGCCAGGGCCGCGAATTCGCTGTCGTCTGCCCCGACGCCCTCGTTGACGAAGAGCCGCAGATTCTTTGGGTGCATCTGGCTGTACAACTCGGCGATCAGGGAGTTGTAGCCGGCCTGCGCATCGTCGGGCAGATCTTCCAGATCGAGGCTGATGCCGCGATAGCCTGGGTTGGCGGCGAGGAAGGTTGCCAACTGGCGCTCCAGGTTGCCGCGCGCCGCGGGGTCCTTCAACATGCCGGCCACACTGTGATCCCATTCCTGTGCCAGCACGTTGTAGTTCTTAAGCTGGGGAAAGATTTCCGTATCCTCGTGCGCGGCGGCGATCAGGTCATGAATCTTGTTTTGCGGGTCGACGCTGTGGATCCCGTGCGCATCGACCACGTTAAAGACGCGAAGGGGGCTTCCGCGGTGAAGGCGCCTTTCAGCTGCCGTCGGCCGTGGTTACGTACAGCCACTCGGGGAAAAGCATGTCGATCTGGTGGATGTGGTTCTTGAGCGAGGCGTAGCTGCCGGCGTCATCATCGACGTAATAGGCGGCGCGCAGTCCTTCGCCGGAATTAAACGGGATCTCCGAGGGCTTGCGGCTGGTCTTGCGCCGCGGCGATTTCAGGTACCTGGCCTTGATCGCGGCGGCCTGTTCTTGGATGGCCCGGTAGTTCCGCTTGGGGGCAGGCAGCAGAAGCTCAGGCAGCTTCTGGTTTTTCACCACGTTGAGAAAAAACAGCACCAGAATCACCGTGGAAACGACTGCCACCGCGTCCAGAATGCGCCTGAGGCGCTTCCAGCGCTTCCGCTGCGGATCGAAAAAAATCTGGCGATTCATGCCTGAGGAAAGCTTACAGGAACTCACCCAAAGAGTTCAGGAATGGCATTGATGTGGGCTTGGTGAACAGCCGGTCCAGAACGGCGCCCTCGGTGCCACCTCATCCCCAGCAGCACATTGCTTGTGGGATGCTGTTGCATGCACTTACGAAACCGCGGCGGCCAGCTGTTTACCCTGATCGTGCTCGCAGCCGGCGCCGGTCTGCGGCTGTGGACGATCCATGCGCACCCGCAAGTGCAGGGCGATTCGCTGCTTTACGGGGACATCGCCACCAATTGGCTAACCCACGGTATCTACGGCCACTCCGTAGGCCACGCTTCAGGCCTCACCACGGTTGAACCAACGTTGGTGCGTCTTCCCGGCTATCCGGCATTTCTGGCGCTCTGCTTTGCCATCTTTGGCATGGCAAATTACCGTGCGGTTGTTTATCTGCAGGCGATCATCGATCTCGGCACCTGCCTGCTGGTCGCCGGCCTGGCAGCGAAGATCTGCGGGCGTCGAGCCGGCCAGGATCGCTCTGCTGCTTGCGGCTCTTTGCCCCTTCACCGTTGATTACGTCGCCGCCCCGCTTACCGAAACCCTCTCCATCTTCTGCGTCGCGCTGGGCTTTTGCGCACTGGCGGAGATTCTCGATGGCCCCCGCCTGCACTGGATCGCCTTGCTTGCCTTTTCCTGGAGCTATGCTGCCCTGCTTCGCCCAGACGGCGCGTTGCTGGCGGTGGTGCTGTGGATCGCGCTGATTGTTTATGGCCGTCACTCGCTCGGCTTTGCCCCGGCGCTTCGCCTCGCTCTGGTCGCGGGCGTGCTCTCGCTGCTGCCCTTCGCCGCCTGGACCGCGCGCAACTGGCGCACCTTCCATGTCTTCCAGCCGCTGGCGCCGCGCTACGCCACCGATCCCGGCGAGTTTGCCGCGCCTGGCTTTGTGCGTTGGGTCAGAACCTGGGCAGCTGACTTCACCTCGACCAGCGAGATCTATTGGAACGGTAACAGCGACGTTATCGACCCCGGCAACCTGCCCACGCGCGCCATCGACAACGCCGGCCAATACGCGGAGACCCAGCGCATCCTGCAACAATACAACGCCGATTACTACCCTGACCCCGGAACTCGACGCCCAGTTTCGCCCAGCTTGCGCAGGAGCGGATCCATGCCTTTCCCTTCCGCTATTACGTCACCCTGCCTCTGCTGCGCCTGGCGGACATGTGGTTTCGTCCCAGGGTGGAGACGCTGAATGTTCCCCTGCGGTGGTGGCAGTATGCTCAGCATCCGGCGGAAACGCGCGTCGCCCTCTTTTACGGTGGACTGAACCTGGCCTATCTGGTGGCCGCTTTTTTGGGGGTCCTTCGCTGGCCGCGGATGGCGGGCTCTATGGTCGCGCTGATCGTGTTGCGGAGCGTGTTATTGGCCACCATCGAGGCGCCGGAAACGCGCTATACCCTGGAGTGCTTCCCGCTGCTGTTCATTCTGGCCGCGGTTGCCTGCGTGCGCTGCTCTCAAGCTACCGGACAACCTTAGTGGTGCCGGGCGCCGCGTCAATGCGGAAGACATCACCCTTGATCGGCTGGTTGTAGCTGAATGATTTTGTAGGTCGCGGTGCGCTTGTCGCCCGAGGGCTGGTAGAAGATCTGCTTCAGGCTAATGCCGCGGGTGGGATCGACCCAGATGGTCACGTGCGAGAACATATCCAGCACCTTCTGTTGCTTCGGCACCAGGTCAAGCTTCGCTACCGGCACTCCATCGATGGTCTCATTGCCCTGAAGACTGACGTTCCAGTTGGCTTCCAGATCGGAGCCGCTGCCACCGAAGCCGAGAGTAAGAAAGCTCTCCCACTGGCCGCGGTTGGCACCCGCCCGCATGATGGTTATCTGTTTGATTTCGGGCTGATAAAAGTTGACTTCGCCGTTGTCGTAAACCACAGTCTTGCGTGCATCTTTCCCGTTCTCTTGCTTGAAATAGGCAGCGGTTCGGGTAGAACCCTTCTTGCGCTCAAAATAGATCGTGCCTGTCTGCACATCGTGGTCCTGCACCACCACCTGGTACTGGTCCCAGACGAAATCCGCTTGGGCGCTCGACAAACTTGGCTGCGGCGGTATTCAGCTGGGAGATAATTTTCTGCAATTCCGCGCCGCCTCCAGCGGATGGCGCCGTCTGTGCCCAACTGTGGCCCGATGAGTAGCCCAGCACCCCCAGGCAAACAAGCAAACATCCTTCCAAAATTGACCATGGATCTCCTTACCGGCTGTTGGACGGGGTTGCGCCCCCAGGGGTTTTCTTTTGCATCTTTATCGATGTGCCCACACACGATACTGGGTTACGTGACCGCTGGCATCCTTCTCCTCGCGATAGCGGTCTATTTGCACATGGCCGGAGATGGCTTGAATGCGCTGCAGCAGCTCTGCCTGCAGTTTGGCGTCGTTGCTGGTATCGGCGAGCTGGTCGGCGCCAATCTGGTAGGTCGAGCGCATCGGGTCCGGTCGCCCTGACCAGCATGTCCTTGGTGGAGGTCAGGGTCTCCTGAGGCCGGTCGCGGTAGTTGATCAAGCGCGGCGAAACGAAGAGGAACAGCAGAATGAGGGTGACCATCACGTCGTAATGAAAACTGCCGCGTGGATAGGTCCAGAAGAAGTAGCTATTTAAAATTTGCCGCATCATCGCTCTTTTCGGATCAACTCTTCGCCGCCCATGTACGGCAGCAGCGCTTTAGGGACCCGGACGGAACCGTCGGCTTGTTGATAATTCTCCAGGATCGCCAGCCACGTCCGGCCAATCGCCAGGCCGCTGCCGTTAAGTGTGTGGACCAGTTCGCTCTTGTTCTTGCCTTGCGGCTTGTAGCGAATGTTCGCCCGCCTTGCCTGGTAGGCTTCGAAGTTGGAGCAGGAGGAAATCTCCCGGTAGAGCCCTTGCCCGGGCAGCCAAACCTCAAGGTCGTAGGTCTTGGATGAGGCGGCGCCGGTATCGCCTGCGCACAGCAGCATCTTGCGATAGGGCAGTTCCAGCCGTTGCAGAATTGCCTCCGCGTGGCCCGTGAGCTTTTCATGCTCTTCGTTCGACTGATCGGGACGGGTGAACTTGACCAGCTCTACTTTTTGGAACTGGTGCTGGCGGATGATTCCCCGCACATCCTTGCCATAGGAACCTGCTTCGGAGCGGAAACAGGGGGTATACGCCACCAGGCTCCTGGGCAATTCCACTTCCTCCAGCACTTCATTGCGGTAAAGATTCGTTACCGGCACTTCGGCGGTAGGAATCAGCCAATGGTCGCTGCCCTCACACTTGAAGAGATCCTCCGCGAACTTGGGGAGTTGTCCGGTTCCAAACAATGAGTCGCTGTTTACCAGGAAGGGCGGCAGCACCTCCAGATAGCCGTGCTCCCGGGTGTGAATATCCAGCATGAAGCTGGCCAGCGCCCGCTCCAGCCGGGCACCGAGCCCCCAGTAGACAGCGAACCGCGCCCCGGAGATTTTGGCAGCGCGTTCCAGGTCGAGAATGCCCAGGCTCTCTCCCAGCTCCCAATGCGGCTTGGGGGCAAAATCGAACGCCGGCGGTGTGCCCCAGCGCAGAACCTCTACGTTTTCCGCTTCGCTTTTTCCGGGCGGGACACTGTCCTGGGTCAGGTTCGGGATCGCAATCAGCAGTTTGCGCATGGCCTCCTCCGCCTGCGCTGCACTTCGCTCCAACTCTTCCGTCTGTTGTTTCAGGTCCCGCGTCTGGTCCATCACTGCGGCGACCTGGGATGCGTCCGCGCCAGCCTTGCGGCTGCGCCCAACCTCCTGGCTGAGCTTGTTGCGCTGCGCCTGCAAGGTTTCGGCCTGGGTGATGCGGGCGCGCCGGTCCTGGTCCAGCCGGCGAAAGTCGCCCAGCACGCTTGCGGGATCCATGCCTCGGGCGCGCAGTTTCTCTTCCACCAGTTCCAGGTTGGCCCGCACAAAGTTCAAATCAAGCATAAGCCTCTACTTTACCGGAAGCCCGCTTCACCAGGGAGCGACGCCAAGTCGACGCAGCTACAGTTCCTTTAGGAACACATCGTGTATCGAATTCGCCGCGTCCGCTCGCGTCAAGCTCCCGTTTTGCGATACTAGTCGAAGCGCCATGTCCAAGTTCAAGCGTAGTCTCTGCCCGTTGCTCGCCGCCTTGCTGGTTGTTCCATGGACGCAGATCGCCCGGGCCAGCGCCTACGATGCACATCCCCGGCTGATCGTGATCCTGGTGATTGACCAGTTTCGCGCTGACTACCTTGACCGGTACCGTGGTGATTTCAAGGCCCGTGGCTTCCGCCTTTTTTTGGATCACGGCGCTTACTTTGAAGATTGCTATTACGACTACGCCAACACCAAAACCGCCCCCGGCCATGCCACGTTAGGCACCGGCGCTTACACAGATGGGCACGGAATAGCGTCCAATGCCTGGTGGGACTTGAGCCGCAATAAGCAGCGTCCCGTCACCTCGGTTGAGGACGAGCGCTACCGCATCATCGGCGAGATCCACCCCGACAAGGATCCCGGAGCCTCCCCGCTCAATCTTCGCGCCTCCACCATCGGTGATTCACTGCGCCTGGCTACCCTGGGTCAAGCCAAGGTCTTCGGCATCTCGCTCAAGGATCGCTCCGCCATCCTTCCCGCCGGCTACTCCGCCAACGGCGCCTACTGGATCGACGATGCCTCCGGTTCCTTCATCACTTCCAGCTACTACATGAACGCGCTTCCCGACTGGGCCACTGCTTTCAATTCTGGCGACCGTATCACCCAGGCCGAGCAGGAGGCAGGCGACCCGGGCACGCGGGAGTTCTATGAGGCGGTCGGACGCACCCCGGCGGCCAACTCCTACGAACTGGATTTCGCGCGGGCGCTCATCACCGGCGAGCAACTCGGCAAGCATCCAGTCACCGACCTGCTGCTGATCAGCCTTTCCGCCAATGACATACTCGGCCATCAAGCGGGACCGGACTCGCCCCAGGTCCGGCAGATGGTCGACAGCCTCGACCAGCAGCTCGACAGCTTCTTTTCCTGGCTGGACAAGAACATTCCCGATGGTCTGGCGAACACGTGGATTGCGCTTTCCGCCGACCATGGCGTGGCCCCGGTTCCCGCCCAGGCGCTCGCGCTGGGCGTGCCCGCAGCTACCATCGACATGGCCAAGTTCACCGCCAGCATCAACGACTCGATGAATGCCAAATTCTCTCCCGGAGAAAAAGTCGAATACCTGCTGCCCCATGAAGAGCTACCGTACCTAGCGCTCAATCGCCCGTCCTTCGAAGTTGCCGGCATCAACGAGCAGGAAGCGGAGCAGGCCATTCAACAGGCGATTCCCGCGGCGGTCGCCTCCCTTGCGCCGGCCGGCAGCGATACAGCCCAGCCCGCGGCAGCCGACCCTGATGCAGCCCAGCCTCCAGCTGCTGTGCAGCAACCCAATGTCGTCCCCACCCCGGCGACGCCTCCGCTGGCCCCTACCCTCCCTCGGGCCGGCTCCAAGCAGCGTAAGGGTCGCTCCAGCAGCGTCACCGCTAACAGTGGAGACGCGAGCAAAGCGGTCGCCGTGGCTCCGCCCCCGCCGCCTGTCGTCCGTCAACCTGCAGTGCCCATCGTGGTGCACACCTACACCCGCGAAGAACTTGCTTTGGGCCAACTGCCTCCGTCAGAGTGGGGAGAATTGCTGGCGCACAGTTACAGCGCGAATGGCGGGTGGTACGTGATGGTGATTCCAGCGGCCTACCAGATGCAAACCTTGCCCGACGGCGGCACTACGCATTTCAGCCCCTGGTCCTACGACCGCCACGTCCCGCTGGGCTTTTACGGCGGTCCATTCAACCCCGGCATCTACCACGGTAGAGTGCAGCCGGTGGACCTGGCGGCAACGCTCGCTTCGCTGCTCGGAGTGGACCAGCCGTCAGCGTCCGTGGGCAGGGTGCTTAATCAAGCCATTCGCACCCCGCCGCCAATTCCAGCTGCGCGCGGGAGCAAAGGGGCGCGCCGCCATCCGGGCGCGGCGGACGAGACCGTACCCAGCTCTTCTGTTCCCCAGCCGTTGGGGACAGCTCCATCGGTCCCTGCCGCAGCTTCTCCAACTGCGCCGCCGGGACAAACCCCCAAAGCTTCCCAGGAGACCTCGACCAACCCGTGAAGCCCGATATGAGCGTGCGTTTTGCTGGCCTTCTGCTCCGCAATCCGGTCCTCGCGGCCAGTGGAACCTTTGGCTATGGCGTTGAGTTTGAAGATGTTGTCAACCTTGGTCGGATCGGCGGTTTTATCACCAAGGGCCTGTCCGCGGAGCCCATGGCGGGCAACCCGGCTCCGCGGCTGATCGAAACCCATGGAGGCATGATCAACGCCATCGGGTTGCAGAATATTGGGGTTCAAGCCTTTATTGAGAAAAAGCTGCCCGCACTTCGCCTTCACTCCGGCACTGCCTGCATTGCCAACATCTTCGGCTATGAGATACGGGACTACATTGGCGTGATCGAAGCCCTCAACAATGCGCCCGGCATTGCTGCTTACGAGTTGAATGCCTCGTGCCCGAACACCCAGCATGGTGGGATGGTCTTTGGAACCGATACCGGGATTCTCGACCAACTGGTCAGCCGAGCCAAGGCGGTCTCGCGGCGGCCGTTGATCGTAAAGCTCTCACCCAATGTCACGTCGATCGCTCAAATGGCGCGCTGCGCTGAAAATGCCGGTGCCGACGCACTTTCGCTGGTCAACACCTTTCTGTCCCTTTCCATCGACATAGAGACCCGTCGCCCGCGCATCGCCAACAACACGGGGGGTCTATCGGGACCGGCCATCAAGCCCATTGCCGTGCGCATGGTGTATGAAGCCGCGAAGGCCGTCTCCATCCCCATCTGCGGTCTGGGCGGCATCGCCACGGCAGAGGATGCCGTCGAGTTCCTGCTGGCCGGTGCGACTGCTGTGCAAATCGGCACTGCCAGCTACGCCGATCCCCGAGCCGTGGAACGGATCGCAGACTCGCTGGAGCGCTGGTGCGCTCGTCATCGTATCGCGCGCGTCGCGGAGCTGACCGGAACCGTCCAGCCCAATTAGCAAGCCCCATCCTTGTTGCAGGTAAAGAGTGGGCTCTTAAGCCCAAAAGAAAAGCCCCTGATTCTTCAGGGGCTTTTCTTTCAAATTCAAGCTGGTCTTTCAGGCCACGTTCCGCATCAGCCGCTCGCGCAACTCCTCAGGAATGCGATCCTGCAGCACCCGGGCCTGGGCCATGGCTACTTCGGCAAGATAAACAGGCGCTGGAGTGGCTACCGCTACCAGAACCCATATCAACAGCGAAGCCAGCAATCCCGCAATCGCTGCCGCCTGCAAGCTCAACACAATCGACATTTGCCATAAGTGCAGATCCACCAGCGCCCAGTGTTGTAAAGGCTGCACCCGGTGAATGACTGCCAGCCCTAGCAAGAACGCTGCAATCGATACTGTGCTCAAGCCGATCAGAACCACATCGATGCTGCGATGCAGCCGCTGCCGCGAACGGCAATGGGCACATTCCACCAGATGTTGTTCGTAATCACGGCGCATCTCGGGAGTAATCCCCGATATGTCATATCTCCAGCTGGAGAGTATGTCGCCTACCACCCGATCAGTACATGTTGTGGTTTGCATTGTTATAGTTAGCCGCTTAACACCATAGTAACATCTTCATCCGGTCAGGACTCCTGGAAATCAAACAACAGGAATCAAAGCCGGTAGAGCTTGCTCAATTATAAGCAAATAGCCTCAAGGGGTGCATCTTGTTGAGCCAGCAATCAGCTTATTGGCCAGCAGGCTCATCCGGTCTCGCAACGCCCTTTCTGCCGTAACTCGTGCAAGCTCGGGCAGATTGTTACATTCAGATAGATGCGCCAAAACGACATAAGAAGCATTTCCATCGTAATTCTTCTCTAAGAAGTCGGAGGCGGCCTCATTGGATAGATGTCCCACCCGGGACATCACTCGCTGCTTTACCGACCAGGGATAAGGTCCCTCGCGCAGCATCTCGAGATCGTGGTTACTCTCGAGCATAAGAACGTCACAGTTGCGGATCGCCATCTTCACATTGGGCGGCATGTATCCCAGATCGGTGGCGATCGCCATGCGGACGCCGTCCGCCTCAAAGACAAAACCGACCGGATCGGCCGCATCGTGAGGGATGGTAAATGGGGTGATGGCGATATCGCCAATGGAGAATCCGCTGCCGGCGGAAAAGTATTCGACTCCGGGCAGGCGGCACGGATCTTCTTGTTCGGTTTGTTCGGTCGGAGAAGTGGCCGATGGAGCTTCCTCGTCGGCCGCTAAGACCTCCGCCTGGCGCTGGGCCAGCCAAGCCGCGTAGGTCATTCGTTTGTGCGGCATCATCCAACGCATCCAGGCGCGATGGGTTGCTTCGGTAAAGTACACCGGGATGCCAAGCTTGCGGGCCAGCACAGCAACACCCTGCACGTGGTCCTGATGTTCGTGGGTGATCAGCAGGGCATCGATAGCGGCCGGATCTTCGTCCGCCATGTACATGCGCTTGAGTAGTTCGCGGCAGGAGAGCCCTGCATCCACCAGGATGCGCGTGCGGCTGCTCGACACCAACGTGCTGTTCCCCTTTGATCCTGAGGCCAGCACTGTCATGCGCATCATGCGAAAAGCATACGCTCCCTGCCGGTGAAAAAAGAGGCATGTTCAACAAGAGGTGCCACTTGCGCCACTCCTACTGCGCCATTATCACTTCTGGTGCCGAATAGAAGTGAAAATACTCTAGTACTGGTAAAATCCGCGTCCCGATTTGCGGCCCAGCCACCCCGCATCCACCATGCGAATCAAAAGCGGACAGGGACGGTACTTGGGGTCACCCAGGCCCTCGACCATCACGCGCATGATGTCGAGACAAACGTCCAGACCGATAAAGTCGGCCAGCGCCAGGGGTCCCATGGGATGTGCCATGCCCATTTGGAAGACCTGGTCCACCGCGGCGGGGGTGGCAACCCCCTCCATAACCGCAAACATCGCCTCATTCAGCAATGGCATAAGCACGCGGTTGGAGACGAACCCCGGGGCGTCATTGACCTCGACCGGCGACTTGCCGAGAGTTTCGGCCAGGGCTTTTACCTGGGCAAATGTCTGGTCGGTGGTCTCCAGCCCACGGATTACTTCCACCAACTTCATCACTGGTACGGGATTGAAGAAGTGCATCCCGATCACCTGGCCAGGTCTCTGCGTCTCGGCGGCCAGCCGGGTAATGGAAATGGAAGAGGTGTTGGAAGCCATAATCACCTCTGGCTTCAGCACCGAATCCAACTCCATGAACAGTTCCTGCTTGAGCGCAAAGCGCTCCGGCGCCGCCTCGATGACAAAGTCACAGACCGCCAGGTCTTGGCCTTGCAAGCGTGCCGCGGATCAACCCCAACGCCGCTTCGGCTTCCGCAGGGGTTAGTTTGCCCTTGGCCGCCTCCCGCTCCAGGTTCGTGCGGATCGCTGCCAGGCCGCGATCGAGAAAACGCTGCTCCACTTCACACAGCAGCACCTGGAATCCGGCCCGGGCAAACACATGCGCGATGCCGTTTCCCATGGTCCCGGCGCCTACGACTCCTACCACTTTGATCGCGCTCATACTGCTTTGCTCCGGAGATTGTGGACGTGGGAAAAGGTGGGAACTGCGAAATTGCTTTAGAGCGCCCGCACCAGCACGCAGGTGATGTTGTCGCGGCCCCCGGCCTCATTCGCGGCTGCGATCAGCTGGGCGCAAGTCTCTTCCAAGCCCTTGGCGGCGCGCAGAATCTTCGCGATATGCTCGTCATCCACTTCGCGCATCAGGCCGTCGGAGGCCAGAAGGTATAAGTCTCCCGGTTCGACCACAAACTCGATCACGTCCGCGTCGACCTCATCCTGCGTGCCCACCGCCCGGGTAATCACATTGCGCATGGGAGAGGTCTCGGCTTGCGCCGGGGTCAATTGTCCCAGACGCACCTGCTCGTCCACCAACGAATGGTCAAGCGTCAGACGTTCCAGCTTGCCGTCCCGCAACCGATAGCAGCGGCTATCTCCTACGTGGGCTACCCAGGCGCGGTTACCACGGGTCGCCATGGCCACCAGCGTCGTTCCCATGCCTGCCCGGGTTGGATCCTGCACCGCGCTGCGATGCACGCTGGCGTTGGCCGCGCCGACAGCCTGCTGGAATGTTTCCGGGGTCAGCACGCCGTGGCTCATGGCATGCAACATGGCTTCGACCGCTAACCGGCTGGCGACTTCGCCTGCGGCGGCTCCGCCCATGCCATCGCAAACCACAAAATTGCAGGCACCCTCGCCGTTGTTGAGGTTCAGCCCATAGGCAGTCTTCATTGGATTTTCGGGTTCGCCCCTGATCGGAGGCACCGGCCGCCTCGTATTCCAGCGCAACCCGCTGCTTGTCTGGCATCTGCTCTTCCTGTGCGGCCACGGAACGTAATTGAGCCACCATAATCTGTCCTGCACCCCACGTAAAGCAGCATTTGCCTGCCCAGCCGGCCAACAAACCCCCCCATAAAGATGCCAGAGTGCCGCGTAGCAAGCCGCTGACGGTTTAAGCGGATGCCGATGAGCTGCTACACGGAAAGCCAGAATGGTCCCAGTCCGGGGAGACCATGCTTGTCTTTAGCTGGCCAGGCCCAGGTCCTTCAATTGGTTCAGGGAGAAGATTTGTCGCGCGCCCGTGGCTCGATCGATCAGTGAAGCAGTTAACCCGGCATAGAGGGTCCGGGAAATCACTTTCAGGTGGAAGGGAGTGCTGCTGGCCACCTTGGACAAGCGGTGGGATAACAGCTCCCAATGCTCGAAGTGGGCATGGCGCGGTTCGCCCGGTCCTTCGGGTAAGGCGATCAGCTCGACTTTGTGGCCGGTCGGGTCGCCCGCTTGTTCCTTCACCAGCCGCAGCTGCAACGAGTACAACGTAGCGTCATTGTTCATAGAAGCCTGCTGGGAGAGGATGTTCAACAGCCCTAGAAAATCACGTTCGCGTGCCGGGGGGAAGACAGAGTTGTAGATGCGGATGACCCTTTGGTAGCACGTGCGGCCCCTTTCGGGTCACCACCTTTTGACGTCTATGGTAACGGACCGGCTGTCGCATCATGAGATGCTGACTTCCTGGTAAGTGCCCAGCACCGCCCGCATGGCGTCGCAGATTTCGCCCAGGGTGGCATAAGCGCGCACGCAATCCAGCAGAGTAGGGCATGGTATTGGCGGGGGAGAGGCCGCCGCTGCCGGGGCCGGGCTCCTGTCCGAGGGCATGGCGCAGCGCATCCAGGCTGCGCGCGACGGCTTCATTCGACCGCCGGGCGCGCAGCGTTGTCCAGCTTCCCTGTCTGCCAGTCCCGCACCGATTCGTCGATGCGCAGGATCTCGGTGGGCTCCTCCTCCACCACGTACTCGTTCACGCCGACGATAATCTTTTCCCGGTTCTCCACCGCTCGTTGATAGGCGTAGCTGGCGTCGGCGATCTCTTTCTGGGGAAAGCCGCGTTCGATGGCCCGCACCATGCCACCCATGGCGTCCAGCTTATCGAAGTAGTCGAAAGCGCCCTTTTCCATATCCAGGGTCAGCCGTTCCACAAAATACGATCCGCCCAGAGGGTCGACGCGTGTTGGCCACGCCCGATTCATAAGCCAGGATCTGCTGCGTGCGCAGAGCGATGCGGGCTGCGTCTTCTGTCGGCAAGGCCAGGGCTTCATCAAATCCATCGGTGTGCAGGCTTTGCGTGCCCCCCAGCACAGCGGCCAGGGCCTGGATCGCCACCCGCGCGATATTGTTCTTCGGTTGTTGCGCGGTCAGCGAGACACCCGCCGTCTGGGTGTGGAACCGCATCCGGTGGGAGCGGACATCCTGCGCCCGGAAGCGTTTGGTCATCAGCTCGATACCAGATCTTGCGCGCGGCACGGAATTTGCCGATCTCTTCGAAGAAATCATTATGGGCATTGAAGAAGAAGCTGAGCCGGGGAGCAAAATCATCGATCTGCAGCCCCGGCGCAGCGCCCACTCCACATACTCCACGCCATCGTAGAGAGTGAAGGCCAGCTCCTGCAGTGCCGTCGAACCGGCTTCCCGGATGTGATATCCGCTGATGGAGATGGGGTTGAATCGCGGCGTGAAAAGCGATCCGAACTCGATGGTATCGACCACCAGCCGCATCGAGGGTGCGGGCGGGAAGATAAATTCCTTCTGCGCGATGTATTCCTTCAGGATGTCGTTCTGCAGCGTGCCCGTCGCCTTTTTCCAATCGCCACCCTGCTTCTCGATAGTTGCCAGGTACATGGCCCATACCACATTGGCGGGGGAGTTGATGGTCATGGAAACGCTGGTCTTTTCCAGATCGATACCGGCGAAGAGGGCCTCCATATCTTCCAGGGAATCGATGGCCACCCCGCACTTGCCCACCTCTCCTTCGCTTTCTGCGGCGTCGGAGTCATAGCCCATCAGTGTGGGCAGGTCGAAGGCGACGGAGAGTCCTCCGCCGCCATTGGCCAGCAGGTAGCGGTAGCGGGCATTGGTCTCCTCCGGGCTGGCAAAGCCGGAGAACTGGCGCATGGTCCAGAGTTTGCCGCGGTAGCCGGTACTGTGGATTCCCCGCGTGTAAGGGGGTTCTCCCGGAAGCCCAAGATAGCTATCCGGATGTCCAGTCCTCGGCAGGTCAGCCGGGGTGTAGAGCCGGCGTACAGGAACGCCGGAGACGCTGGTAAAGCGTGCCTGCCGCCTTCGTCGGGGTTGCTGCCGCCCGGGGCGCCGATGGGCTGCTCAGGATTCTTCTTGATCGCGGTGGCAAGAGTGGTCGCGGCCCAGGTCTGCTCCGCCGGCGAAGGATGGCGGTCCGCAAATAGGTCCGCCGTGATTGCCTGTTCCCCTGTCTCGCCGTCTCCCTGTGCCATGGCCCACCCCGCGAAGCGAACTGATCAGCATAGGCGAGAGCTCAGGACGGAGCAAGCAAAGGGCTCAAGGCTCAAATTTGGCGGATCGGTAGAACGGGGAAAGCAATGGTTGGTCGTTTTCCTATTTTCGGCAAGATCGCTACACCCATGAAAAGTATGTCGCAAGATTGGTTGTCGAGGGAATATGGCAGATTGCAAGCAGTTTCCGGAAGTGCCGGCCGTAGATGAAACTCTGACGCGCCTCCTGGAAGCGTCGCGTGAACGCCAAGTGACGGAAGACGAACTGCGCGAGCAAAGGATCAGCTTTGCGTTCGGCAATGCTCTGGACTCAGAACTGATAACCAAAGAGAGCGTAAGAGAATCCTCGAAACACGTTCGATTGCTATAGTGACGCAAATTGGGCCACTGCTTTTGGGGGGTCCTATTAAGATATGTCGTTCAGGGAGAAGGACTCTCCTGAGCTTTTTGCAAAAATCCAAGAGCAAAATCTCTTGCGGCAATACGATCTTCTTCTCAACTGCATCGAGATAGGCTTTTCAAAAGGCATCGAAGCCTTTGACAAATACACACTCTGGGCATTGAACGCCGCTGCAGTGGCCAACATAGCGCAGTTTGGTGGGCGCTACCGTCAAGGCCCGATTTACGTTGGAAATCACCGCCCTCCACATTTCGAGGATGTACCCGATGAAGTGGACCGCCTCATCTCGGTCATCCATGAAAACTGGACTGTTATCGATCATCCGACGCTTCTTCCCCATATGTCCTATGGAGACTTAATTGGATCCATCCCTTCGTGGAAGGAAATGGGAGAACAGCGAGGGCCGCTTGCTATTACCTCATTTGCTTGAAGCAGGGCAGGTTGCTCGGCGGAAAGAAAATCATTCCGGGAGCGGATTCGAGAGAATCGCGCACCTTACTATGCTGCACTCAAGGCTGCAGACGCGCGTTGGGAAATGGGCGACTTCGATGTAAGCGAACTGGCGGACTATCTGGGAACGTTGCTCATAGGCCAACTCACTGACGACGATGGCTGAGTCTCTTCTGCCTGCGCCTGACATTCATCCCGACCGCCCACGCTCCCACGCCTTGGCATACTTCCAGCTGACGTAGACCGAGTGGTACAGGTGCAGCAGCAGACCTTCGCGTCCATCCAAAAATCCCAGGCGAAAAAAATAGTTGTAGACAAAGGTCGCCGCAGGGTTGAGCACAACGTTGGCCGCGAAGGCCGGCAATCCGCGCCTCCATTTGCCGGTGCTCACCACCTGCTCTGCCCCCAGCGTGCTGTAGCGGTCCATGTGGGCGATATAGGCGGTCAGGGTGGGATAGGCATCGTGCACCATGTCGCCCTTGAGGCGGCCGGCCTTGCCTGGAAAGTGAACGGTTTCATGCACCGGGCGCGCTTCGAACTCGGCGGCGCCGCGGCGAAAGAGCCTGAGCTTGGGATCGGGATAAAACCCGCCAAACCGCATCCAGCGTCCGAGAAAGAGATTTCGCCGTGGCAGCGCGTATCCATCAAACGGTGGATCGCCCTCCAGCAGCTCCCAAATTTCCTTGGCCAGCTCGTCGCTCAGAGCCTCATCCGCGTCGAGCGAAAGTACCCAGTCACAGGCGCATTTTTCCAGCGCGGAGTTCTTCTGCGCCGCAAACCCCTTCCACTCCTCCAGAAAAAACCGGGACGCGAAACTTGCGGGCAATCTCCTCGGTTCGGTCGCTCGAGCCGCAATCCAGCACTACGATCTCGTCCGCCCAGGCCACGCTACCCAGGGTGCGTTCAAGGTTGGCTTCTTCATTGCGCGTGATGATGGCGACGGAGAGCGTCTTACGCATCGTCAGTGCAAGAGGTAATCGACTCGGATCCCAGGTGTTCACTGAATAACCCGCTCCACCACCGCCGGCAGCGTTTCTCCGGTTTTGGGGAGCACAAAATTCTTTGCCGCCTCCGACCAGTCCAGCTTGAAGCTGGTGGAAAGCGCTGAAATCCATACCTGGCGTGGCGGGGTATTGGGGGTAATCACAAATTTTCCCGGCGGGTCTTCGAACAGGATATTCAGCACGCCATTCTGTTCCTCCACCTCAAAGCCGCCCTCTTCCTCAGCCTCGATGAGGCTTTTCTTGAGGGCATCCATCGCAGCATCGCAGTAGCGGCGGAATGTAGTCTCGTCTAGCATGAGTTGAGTGTAACAAGGCACATGATGAGATCCGTTCTCCCGGCTGTCGGGGCGCTGTTGTTGTGTGCTATGCCTTCCCTCCGGGCGCAAAGCCCGACCCAATCCGCCCACGACCTGGTCAAGGACGTGGTTTACAACGAACTGCAGGAGCGCCGCCAGATCAGCCTGTGGCAATACCGCGTGGAGAAACACGTAGCCTCCCAGACCACGGTGGAGCAGGAAGTAGAGACGAGTTCCGGCCCGGTGTACCGCGTTCTGACGCGCCAGGGCAGGCCGCTCGACGCCGCAGGCGCAGAAGAAGGAAACCGACCGGCTGAACAGCCTGCTGCGCAATCCCGCCGAGCAGGCGCGCATGAAGCAGGATCACGAGGCAGAGGAAGCAGCGTGTGCAGCGGCTGATGGCCGCCATGCCCGATGCGTTCGTCTACAGCTATGACGGCATGGACGGTGGCAACCTGCGGCTCACGTTCCAGCCGAATCCGGCCTACAATCCGCAGACCTATGAGGCCCGCGTGTATCACGCGCTGTCCGGAGAGATCTGGATCCAGCCGCAGTGGAAGCGGCTGGTGAAAATCGACGCGCATATCGTCAGCGAGATCGACTTTGGCTTATGGTTGCTTCGGCCGAATCGAAAAAGGCGGCAGCTTTCAGATTGAGCGAGAGCAGGTCGACGCCGACCGTTGGAAGACCAGCCTGCTGGACGTCCACATCTCCGGGCGCATCGTATTCTTTAAATCCATCAGCAAAGATCAGCATGACCTGCGCTCGAATTTCCAGCCGGTACCGTCCGACCTCGACGTGCAGGGGGCGGTCGCCATCCTTGATGCCGCAGCCGGTTAGCTAGCCTTTGACCGCTGCGCGAATCCTGGGGAAACCGGATACACTGGCTTGCAGTTCGGGTTGCTGCTCCAGCAGATCCAGCAGCTTGCGCGTGATCTTCTCGTCGACTTCCGAAACCTGGCGCAATCCCACCGGGTAGCGCACCACGTACTCCAGGCCGGTATCGGTGTACTGCAGCTGGCCGTGCGGCTTCGGCACCTTCATTTGAATATCGATGCGGCGTTCCGTTTGTCCTAGTTGCCGTTGCAACTCGTCCCCGTAAGGGGAATGCATCGAATGCACCGCGCCCAGCAGTTGCTGCTCCACCAGGCCGTAGTTGCCGCCCTTGTTCAAGGCGACCGCCACTTCATGCCAGGTGTACTCCGCGCCCGGAAGCTGTTTGAACAGCGGGGTAGTCGCCTGGAAGAGAACGGCGTTGGACAAGACCACGATGCGGCCGGTCGGGTACAGATCCACGCCGGTTCCCGCCAGCTCCATCAGGTAGAGGCGAATCAGTCCTACGTCGACCACATCGCCGGTCACTCCGGCGACGCTGATGCGATCGCCTACCCGGATTCCCCACCTGCCCACAAGGAAGAAATAGGCGGCGACGGAAAGAAGAATGGTCTGCAGCCCAACCGCCAGGCCCGCGGTGATGAAGCCGGCAAAGGTGGCCAGCGAGCTGAACTCGCTGACAAATCCAAGAATGAGCACGATGCCCATGCAAAAGCCGATCACGATCCGGCGCAGCATAAGGAACTGCCGCCGCCGGCGTATATCGGAGATATAGCGGAAGGTGATCCTGCGCCAGATTTCCGAGAGCAACAGGATGATGCCGATAGCCAACGCGATGGCCACCACCCGCAGCACAACGGATCGCAGAATGCGGTTCGATTCATGAATCACGGACTGCCGCCACTCCAGAAGGTTGGAGTTGCTCTGGTCGAGCAGGATGATCTCCTGGCTCAAGGGAAGCGTCGCAGCTGGAGATTTGCTTGAATCGCGCGGCCAGCACATCGAATTGCTGCCGCTCCGGATCAGGCTGGGCCGGTTTTTCGCGCCCGTCTTGGCCGGCCGCGGTGCGGGTTGCCGCAGGCGCCTGTTGGCTGTGGCTTGCCATTTGCTGGCCTTGCTGGATGGTGGCCTGCAGCGTCGCCAGCAGCGGGCTGCGCAGCTTCATCGCTGCGTCGCGCACATGAGCGGTTTGCTGCCATCAGCTGGCTGACCTGGTTGTAGTCGCCTGCAGCTGGTCATAAAGCGCGACAACTTCGCCAATCAAGCCGTTGGCGGTCGGCACGGTGCTGCTGGCGCTGTGGTGGTGTCTTGGCGGCGGTCTTGGCGGCGCCGGCGGCGGAAAGCTCCGGAACCGAACTCCGCAATTCGTCGATGCTGCCTTCGCAGCCCGCTCTGGCCGCTTTCGCCATTCGTGCTGGTGAACTTGGCCATCTGGCCAAGGGCATCGTGCATGGCATTGCGCAGGTCCAACTCTCCCTGCGCGCGGTCTCTCTCCTCCGTCAGCTCCTGCAGCTTTGCTTTGCGCGCTCCCGCTATCTGCTGGTTCAGAGAGCTGATCTGCGCCTGGAGTACGCCGATGCGGGCAGCCACATCGCTCTGCATTTTCGCCAGGCTCGACTGCGAGCTGGTTTGGCCCGCGCTCGTGGCGTTGGCCGGGCTGGCGGGAATAAGCGCCGCTTCTGCCTGAGGCGGACTCGAACGCCAGCTGCGCCACCTCGGCGGCCATGTTGCGCGCATTGAACTGCATACATGGCGTCGCTGGGCAAGCCCACGTTCGGGACGTTGGTCAAGGTATTCCGGTACCAGTCGATCACCGCATTCAGATGATCAAGGATCGCTTCACTGCTTAACCCTTCCACCGCCGGCGTGGTCACGCTGGCCGTAGCTCACGACAGCCAGCAGCGCGACCGCAAACAGAAGCAAGTTTGCGCGCCGGTGAATCCTGCTGTGATCTCGCTTGCTGCCTGTTTGCGAATAGGCCATATTTCCTTTCATCGGCTTCTTGATTCGGCGCTTTGCCTCTACCTATCCAGTTTACCGTGTATCGCCGCAGATCCGTGCTAGCCGGCCCAGGTTTTCGCACTCTTAATTTGGTTAAGATGAGGTTTGGTTACCCGGCGCCAGGTGCTCAAGCTTTCCGGCATGGCCGCCGCATCCGCGGCGCTGGGCGCGCGTGCCCAGCAACTCGCTCCCGCTGATTACACCATCGACATCGCAGCCTACGATCTCGAGGTCGCTCCGCGCCGAACCATCAAGACAACGGCCTACAACCGCCAGGTGCCCGGTCCCTTGCTGCGGTTGAAGGAAGGCCGGCCGGTCACCATCGACGTGACCAACCAGACCGGCAACCGCGAAGTGGTTCACTGGCATGGTCTCTTCCTGCCTCCGGAGGTTGACGGCGCAATGGAAGAGGGTACGCCGCCTATCCCCGCCGGCGGCCGGGCGCGCTACACCTTCACGCCGCGGCCCGCCGGCTTCCGCTGGTATCACACCCATGTCTTCGCCGGCAAAGATCTGCACCAGGGCCAATACACCGGCCAGCACGGATTTCTGCTGATTGAGCCGCGCGACCAATCCGGCGCCTTATGACCAGGAGATTCTTTCTTGCCCTGCATGATTGGGATGGGCGACCTGCTGGCCAGCGCCGACGGGGCGATGGATCCGGTCTACAAAGTCTCCACTATCAACGGCCGCGTTCTGGGCTTCGGCGAGCCGCTGCGGGTAAAGTCCGGCCAGCAGGTGTGCTTTTCAAATCCTCAACTCGAGCCCGACCGAAGTACACTGGATTGCTCTTGCCGGCCATCAGTTCAAGGTCATCGCGCTCGATGGCAACCCGGTGGCCCAACCGCAGCTGGTCCCCATGCTTCGCCTGGCTCCCGCGGAGCGCGTCACCGCGCTGGTGGAGATGAACCATCCCGGCGTCTGGGTCATGGGCGAAGTGCGCAAGCACATCATGGCGGCGGGCATGGGGATCGTCGTCGAGTATGCGGGAAGCAGCGGAAAGCCGCAATGGGAGCAGCCGGAAGAACTTTCCTGGGACTATCTGCGCTTTGCCGCGACCAGTCGCCACCCGAGCCGGCCGATCCGGCCATTGCCATTCCGCTGGTCTTCGCATCGAAATTTGCCGGCCACGGCGCGATGGATCATTGGACCATCAACGGGAAGTCCTACCCGGATACCGATAGTCCCATCCTGACCGCCGGCCAGCGCTATCGTCTTTCCTTCATCAACCACAGCACCAACGATCATCCCGTTCATCTGCACCGCCACAGCTTCGAGCTGCGCGCCTTGCCCGGCCATCCGGAGACTCACGGCATCGTAAAAGATACAGTGCTGGTGGACGCGAACACCCAGGTGGACGTCGAGTTCATGGCCAACGATCCCGGCTCGACGCTCTTTCATTGCCACCAGCAGAACCACATGGATGCGGGTTTCATGATGCTCTTTCGCTATGCGTGATCTCTGGCTACGGCCGAGGTGGTGGGCTTTGGATTTTCACTGCGCTTGCGGCGCTGTGCAGTCCGTCCCGTTCGCGTGCGCAGGGCAACTACGAGATTCAGGTCTATGGCGCGGACACGGTGGAAGCCAAAGAGCACCATGGTTGAGCTCCATTCCAACTACACCCGGAGGGGCAGAAAGACGTGATCGACGGCGTCTATCCCACCAATCATCAGCTGCACGAGACCATCGAGATCACGCAGGGACTGACCAGCTGGTCTGAAGTGGGTTTTTACGTCTTTACCAGCGAGCAGAACGGCCACGGCGTGCAGTGGGTGGGGGACCATATTCGTCCCCGCGTGCGTGTGCCCGACTCGTGGCATTGGCCGGTGGGCGTGAGCCTCTCGACGGAGATCGGCTACCAGCGCGCCGGTCTATTCGCCTGATACCTGGACCTGGGAGATACGGCCGATCGTGGATAAATATCTGGGCCGCTGGTACCTGGCGCTGAATCCCGCATTCGAACGCACCTTGCACGGTCCGGATGTCGCTCAGGGTGTCGGTTTTTCTCCGGCCGCGAAGGTCAGCTACGACTTCAGCAGGAAGATCAGCGGTGGAATCGAATACTATGCCGATTATGGCCGCCTGGGCGCATTTGATTCCCTGCATATGCAACAGCAGCAGATATTTTTTGTCACCGACCTGAATGTTTCGCCCAAGTGGGAGATCAACTTCGGCGTAGGCGTCGGCCCTACGGCAGCCACAGATCACCTGATAGTCAAAGCCATTATCGGTCGCCATTTTTCCTGGAAAAAACCCTCGCTCGTGGATTGAGCCGTTTTCTCCATTAGCTACCTGAAACCGAATGAGAGCGCAGTCCTCACCTTTGTCATCTCATCAAGCGAAGCCGGATTTCCTGCCACACAGCACAGGACGGGGCCGCGTGTGCGCCTTTCAGTAAGGAAAGGCACATGAAGTTCGCCAAGGCCACCAAGTTCAACAGGAAATCCGGGGAAGCCGAGCTCGCTCAACCCCACCTCAAAATCTCAGGGAAAGACAACTGAGGCCGCCATCCATCTTTTGAAACTCTGACATTTCCAACTCCAGCGGATGGAATCCACGAGCGCTGAGCTCCGCCGTCAGTCGCGGATATCCGGCCGCCACCAGCACCCTTTCATTCACGCGAATGCAGTTGGCGGCATAACTTTCTTCCTCAGCAACCCGAATCAGCTCGTAGCCGGCGAAGAGTGTTGCCATCTCTTCCATCACCACCAGCGTGTTGTTGCCGATGTAGGACACGCCACTCTTCAGATGAAGAATGCTGTTCATCCGGCGAACATCGATCACCGAAGAGGTATAGCCCTCGCGGGCAAGATGGGCGGCCAGCTGACGGACGCCCTCTTCATTCGTTCGCTGCGAGAGGCCGAGGAAGAAATGGTTTTCAGCCTCGCAGATGTCGCCCCCATCCACGGTCCCGGGCGCCTCAATCTTCAACGTTGTTGGAAAGAAGCGGCTAACAGCCTGGCGGATCGCAGCCACTTCGCCCTCGCGGCTGAGAGCGCCAGGCCGGGTCAGGATGGCACTGTGCGCGGTCAGTACAGCGGTGTCCTCTACAAACGTCGAGTCAGGATAATCGGGATCCACCTCCAGGCTGGTGAGGGCGAGACCGCATGCCCGCAGGGCGTCGCAGTAGCGCGCATGCTGCTGCAGCACCTGGTCATAGACCGGCGCTCCCAGCCGCGCCGTGGTGAGCCCCTGGGCGAAATTCTTCCTGGAATACGAACAATGGCGTGCTTGAACAAGTGAGGCGTCCTATCGTTCCATGAATTTGTCGTAAACAAGTTTGGCGGCGGCGATATCCTCAACCGCGATGCCGACTGACTTGAAGACTACCGGCCGTCCTCCGCGGTTAATCTGGGCGCCATTCAAGAGCTCGCCAATTTCGGCGGCCACTCTGCGCCCGCGCCAGCACAATGTCTCCCGCCTCTTTCAGGGCGGCCTCCCGCGATTCGACCACTACTGCGCCGCGCATTGCCTCGTCATCCAGCTCCCGCCGATCCGGCGTGGCTGCGCCAATGGCACAGACCATGGCATCCGGTCTCAGCCATCTGCCGGAAAGAACCGGCGTTGGCGAACTGGTCAGCGCCAGAACTACATCCGCGCCCGAGACTGCTTGCTCCGCCGTGGTCACCCGCGCTCCAATCTCACCGGCGAATTGCTGCGCATGATCTTGCGAACGGCTCCAGACGCGTACCTCCGCAAAGGAACGGATTCCAGCCAGCGCCCTTACGTGAGAGCGGGCCTGCACCCCGCTGCCCAGGATGGCGAGCACCTTCGCCTCAGGATGAGCAAGATGGTCAATCGCCACCGCGGAAACGGCTGCGGTGCGCATCTCGGTGATCAATCGCCCGTCCATAGTCGCCAGGGGCTCTCCGGTATCGGAGCGGAAGAGTTGGATCATCGCCATGTGCGTGTGCTTCTGGCGCTCCGCATTGCCGGGATAAAAGCGTGACCATCTTGGCGCCCATCACTGTGCCGTAAACGGCGGGCATCACGCCGAACCAGCCGCCATGGGCAGTCACCGGCACGATGGTGCGCAACGGCTGTTGCACGCGGCCGGCGGAAAAGTCCATGAGTGCCTGCCGGATCGCGGGGATCAGCTCATCGTAGGAGAGCAGCGCCCGCACTTGTTCTTCATCGAAGTGGTTTTCGATCACGACCTCATTATCTGGCAAACGAAGGCTACCATCGAAACATGGATACTCGCCTGGAGCTCGCTGATCCGATCGAGCTGTTCAGTCTGTGGCTGAAAGAGGCGGAGGCAAGCGAACCGAACGATGCCAACGCGGCGGCCCTGGCCACCTCAACTCCGCAGGGCGCGCCCAGCGTCCGCATGGTCCTGGTGAAGCGTGCGGACCGGCGCGGCTTCTGCTTCTTATACCAACCGGAAAGCAAGAAGGGGATGCAGCTGCAGGCGAATCCCCAGGCAGCTCTTTGTTTTCACTGGAAGACGCCTGCGACGGCAGGTGCGCGTGGAGGGCCCGGTGACCGAGATGGAGGCGGCCGATGTGGATGCGTACTTCCGCACCCGCTCGCGCAACAGCCAGATCGGTGCGGCCGTTTCAGAGCAGAGCCGGCCATTGGAAAGCCGGCAGGAGTTGGAAGCACGCTTCCAGCGATTCGCGGAGCAGCATCCGGGAGAGGTGCCTCGGCCCGCCTACTGGCGAGGCTTCTGCCTGCATGCGGAGCTGATTGAGTTCTGGATCAACGGGCAGAACCGGCTGCACGACCGGTTCTTGTTTACCCGCGATGGCGGTGCATGGAAGAGCACCCGGCTGTATCCATGAGTCAGCGTCAGAAGGGAATATCGTCGTCGGTGATTTCGGTACCGGCAAACTCCTCGTGTTGCGCCGGCGCCCGCTGATCGAAGGACGCGGTATTCGACCGCGAACTGCCCACCGGTTCTCCCTCGCCGCGGCCTGACAACAGCACCACATCGTTGACGATGATTTCGGTGCGATATTTCTTTTGCCCCGAAGCCTGATCGTCCCACGACCGGGTCTGGATGCGGCCCTCGACATACAGCTTGGAACCCTTCTTCACGTAGTCGCGAATAATTTCCGCCACCCTCTGGTAGGCGGTCAGGTTGTGCCACTCGGTCCGATCCTGCCACTCGCCGGCCTTGTCTTTGAAGCGATCGGAAGTAGCCAGCGTGAGGTTGGCGACCGGCAAACCGCTGGGTAGAAATTTGACTTCCGGGTCTTTGCCTACGTTGCCCAGGAGAATGACTTTATTGACGCTCTTTGGCATGATGCTCCCTCTGTTTTGGGTAAGGCAGAAGCATAGCAGAACTATATCCGCCGCGTGGCTTCTGCCCCACAGTATGAAAAAACCTTAATTGAATGGCTTGTGTTGGGCGCGCGCCAGCCCCCGATTGCGGAGCCACTTGGCCGCTCCCAGCAGCGTCAGCATGCTGCCGAAGGGCAGGCACATCATGGCCAGCAACAGCGAAAGCCAGCCGGAGTTGGTGTGCGGGCCGTGCTGGCCGATTCCGCCAAAAACGGTCGCGGTCAAGAACGCAGCCAGGCTGCCCACCACTAAAATCCAGATGCCGGCCCGCAAGAGCTGCCCGGTTCCGTCGTTGTTCCCGTCGTCTGGCATTGGCTGGGCCGGCCGCTGAGTCAAAGCGATCTCTTCTGCCGGGGCCGGGTTTAACGCCACGCGGCCAGCATGGCATACACCACCACCCCGGTGACCGAGACGTAGAGCCAGATGGGCAGAGTGAAGCGCGCGATCTTGCGATGCTGCCGGAATCGTCCGCTCAGCGAAAAGAAAAACGTAGTCAGCACCATGGGCAGCGCCACGACCGAGAGTGAGACGTGGCTGATTAAAATGGCGAGGTAGACCATTCTGACCGTCCCGAACCCGGGGAAGTAGGTCTCTCCGTGCAGCGCATGGTTGGTGATGTAGCTGACCAGAAAGAGGGAAGAAAAGACAAACGCAATCATCATCGATGCCCGGTGAGCTGGGACATTGCGCCGGCGGATAAAGTAAAACCCGGTCAGCAGTGCGACTGTGCACAGGCCGTTCAGCAGCGCGTTGAGCGCCGGCAGAAAGCGCAACCGCGCCATGGAAGCATCGAGAGGATGGTGAAGATAGAGCAGCCATAGCAAAAAGCAGACGGCAGCCGCGCTGATGGCGACGATCAGCGCCACCGGGAGCGCAACGGAAGGGCGCTGGTTGGTTTCCGCGACTAACATCTTCTTCTTCGGTTCCTTTTCTGGCGGCAGTTCAGGCTGAGGGCCGGTTGGTGCGCCGGTTCACGATTGCCCAGGCCGCGGCGAAGGTCAGCAGGCAAAAGCCGGCGGTGACCGCCAAATTAAGCGTCAGGGGAAATTGCGTAGGGGTATCGGGAAACAAGCTGCCCCGCAAAGCTTCCACGCCGTAGGTCAAAGGGTTCAGCATCATGCAGAAGCGCATCCAGCCCGCGGCCCCGCTCAAAGGAAAGAGAGCGCCGGAGAGCAGCCACAGGGGGATCAGCAGCAGGTTCACAATCGCGTGAAAGGCCTGGGTGGAATCCATCGGCCAGGCGATGGCAAAACCCAGCGCGGTCAGCTCAAAGCTGATCAGCACGATGGCCAAAATGCTCAGCCCGATCGCCGCGGGTGTCATATGCACTCCGACCAGGGGCGCAAACACCAGGAAAAAGATCCCCTGCACGGCCGCCAGCGTGGCCCCGCCCAGCACCTTCCCCAGCACAATGGAAGAGCGGCTGACCGGCGCCGCCAACACCGAAAGCAGAAAGCCCTCGTTGCGGTCCTGAATCAGCGACATCATGCTGAAGATCGCGGTAAAGAGCACGATCATGGCTACCGATCCCGGGAAGAAATAACTCAGGTAGTGGGAAGAGGATCCAGCGCCGCCACCGGTCGTAAAACTATGCGCGAAGCCGGCACCCAGAACCACCCAGAAAATCAGCGGCGAGGCAATCACCCCTGCCACCCGGGCTTTCTGGCGATAGAAGCGGACCAGCTCGCGCAGCCACAGGCTGTAGGCCGGCAGCCAGATGCCGGGCGATACCGTCTTGGCCGCGCGGGGTGCGGTTGCGGCTAAGGTTGCCATGGCGCCTCCTTCTCCTGGCCGTCAGCCCAGAAGCGATGGCCGGTACGCTGGATGAACACATCCTCCAGGCTGGGCCGCGCCACGGAGATGCCGTCGATCTCACCGGGAAACGCCTCAACCACGGCGGTCACCATGCGATGTCCTTCAGGACGCTCCAGCCGCACGGTCCTGCCCAGCACGCTCGGCTGCACCGCAAAACGGGCAGCCATGCGTGCCGCCAGCCCGCGGGCGGCCTCTTCGCTGGCCGTCTCAAACAGCACCACGTCGCCGCCGATGGCCGACTTCAACTGCGCCGGCGAACCCAGGGCGACCAGAGTGCCTTGATTTAGTATTGCCAGCCGGTCGCAATGTTCTGCCTCTTCCATGAGGTGCGTGGTCACCAGGACGGAGACACCCTCCTGGTCGCGCAGCGTCCTCAGGTATTGCCACATGTCACGGCGCGCACCAGGATCGAGCCCGGTGGACGGCTCGTCCAGCAACAGCACAGCAGGCGAATGGATGAGTCCCTTGGCCAGCTCGACCCGCCGCTGCATGCCGCCGGAAAGGGTTTCCACGAAATCCTTGGCCCGGTCACTCAGCCCCACCCTCCGCAGTACCTCTGCACTGCGGCTCTTGAGAGCCTCGCCCCGCAGGCCATACAAGTGTCCCTGGTGCTTCAGGTTCTCGGCCACGGTCAGCTTCAGATCCAGGCTTCTGGCTTGAAAGACGATGCCGGTTTGCTGCCGCGCCTGGTTCGGTTGGCGGGCCACATCGAAACCCTGGATCCGCGCCTCTCCGCCGGTGGGTACCATCAGCGTCGAAAGGATCCGGAACAGGGTCGTCTTTCCGCTGCCATTGGGCCCCAGCAGACCGAAGATCTCTGCCGGCTGTACCGCGAAGCTCAGATTGTCCAACGCCAGCCGATCGCCGTAGTTATGGGACAGACCATCCAGTTGGATGGGCATCGACTCCGCAACGCCGCCAGGCTGGGCATTCACCGCGGGATGTTCGCTCAATGTCGCCATGGCTATCTCCCCCTGCTGGCGTTCAACATCATCACCGTGAGCAGCAGCGGCAGGTAGATAACACTGGCTCGCAGCAGGTCTCGCGCGTATCCGCGCGACTCGCTGGTGCTAAGCGCCCGGGTGATCCGGGCAAAGCGGACGGTGTAGGCCAGGTAAACCAGCCCCAGCAGCACTGCCGCTACCAGGTAAACACGTCCGGTCAGGTGCAGATAGTAGGGAACCACGCTAACCGGAATCATCAGTACGGCGTAGATCAGCGCTTCGCACGCGGTGGACCAACCATCCGGCTGCACCACCGGCAGCATGCGGATGCCGGCTTTGGCGTAATCCTCGCGGTAGAGCCATGCGATGGCCATGAAGTGTGGAAACTGCCAAACGAAAAGGATCGCGAAGAGGGCCACGGCCGGCCATTCGATCACGCCGCGAGCAGCGGTCCAGCCCAACAAGGGCGGCATGGCGCCGGGAAATGCTCCGATGAAGGTTGCCAGCGTGGTATAGCGCTTAAGCGGCGTGTACACCGCGACATACGTAAACCCGGTCAGCAGGGTCAGCATGACCGTGACGGGATTGGTAAACCACGCCAGCACCAGCGCGCCGGCTACAAAACAAGCCATGCCGAGGGACAGACCGTGCAGCAGGCTGACCCGTCCGGCGGCCACCGGACGCTGCGAGGTTCGCACCATTTTCGCGTCGATCTTGCGCTCGATGACCTGGTTCAGGGCACTCGCCCCGCAGGACACCAGCGCAATCCCCAAAAGCGATTGCACTAGCCCCCACTGCATGCTGGTGATACCGGAGCGCAATGATCCCAGGTAGAAACCGGCCCACGCGGTCAGCATGATCTCCGAGGTCACGCGGACTTTGAAGATTTCCTGGTAATCAGCGAAACGGGAATGCTTCTCCTGCGCCGCAGCCATCGCCAGGCCGGGCACGGTCATCTCTCCCGCGGCAGGGGTCATAGGAGCGTAGTCCTGTTCTGGAATTTCGCGAAATGGGTTGGGCTCTTCAGCATCGATTGCGGGTTGGGCGGCAACTGTTTTCATGATAGCAAGCAAGCGCTGCCCGGGCCGGGGCTCACTTCGGCGCCATGCAAACCACGCATGGCAAGCTTTAAGATGCCTCGTGGGGAGCGTCGGCTTCGTCGTTGTCGTGCTGCACCAGGTATTCCTGCACCAGCACCGAGACCAGCACCGCTGTGGGCACGGCGATCATGGCGCCAATGACGCCCGCCAGCTTTGAGCCCATGAGCAGGGCAATCAGCACTCCAAGCGCGGAAAGGTCCACGCTGCTCTTCATGATCCTCGGCGTCAGGTACGAGGTCTCCACTTGTGCATAGATGCCGTAGAAGATTAATACGCCCAATACTTTTTCCCAGGAGTCGATGGCCGCCGCCAGGACCACCAGAGCCATCGAAACCATGGCGCCGACGATGGGGATAATGTTCAAAGCACCCATCAGCACCGCCAGCGCGTAAGCATAACGAACCTTGAGCAGGACAAATACGATAAGGCTGCAAAGTCCCAGGATGAGCATCAGTCCACCCTGTCCCAGCAGCCATTTGCCCATACGCACGTCAGCTCGTAGCAATGTGTCGTTCAGCCGTCCCCGGGTCGCCTTGGGGAAGAACGAGAGCACCCAGTGATAGGCTTCATCTCCTTCGAGCATGAAGTACACAGTGAGAAAGATGACTGCACCGACATCGGCCAGCTTGCTGGCCCAGCCGCTAATGGAGAGGAAGAGATACTCCGCGAAGTTGGAAGCAAATCCCTGCAGCTTGGCGTTCAAACCGGAAAGATTGACGTGAGAAATGAACGGAACCCGATGCAGCTGGTCGAGCAGCTGGGGCCCCCGGGTTGGCAGCTCACTGATCAACGATTGCAGGTCGTGCAGGACGGGCGGCAGGGCGAAGGCAAAGAACAGGGTGGCGGCCGCACCCACGCTTAATACCAGGAAAAAGATGGCCAGGCCCCGGCCTGGATGCCAGCGTCCAATGCTGATCCGCGTGATGCTCTTGATCAAGGGTGTGAGGACCACCGCAAACAGGGCGCTGACATACAGCAGCATCAGGATCTCGCGCATGAAGTACGCGATCGCCAGAACCAGGCCCACCGCAAAGGCAAAGACAATGTAGCCGCGCACCGAGCGCGATCGCTCCGACTGGATGGGGGTTACGGCTTCAGCACCTTCCATCTGTCCCTACCTCTCTCCTTCGATCAGCCACTGCACGGCCACCTGCTCCAGCACACGATCGGCCACCTTCTGCGGCGCAAGCCCCCCAGTTTCCACGGTAACGTGGGCCGCGCGGTAGTAAGGGAGCCGCCGGTTGTGACGCGCTTCTAAAGACTCGGCGGCAGCCATCAAAGGCCGCACCTTCCCTTCCACTCGTGCAGCGTGCCAGCATTTCGGGGAGTGGAGCCTGCAGGAAAACCAGGCAGTTTTCTGGCGAATGGAGCAACAGGGAACGGGTGGATTCATCCTCCACCGTGCCACCCCCGAGCGCCAGCACGATCTTCTCTTGGTTGGTCAATTGCCGGACCGCCTGCCGCTCATGTTCGCGAAAACTTGCTTCGCCGAGCTCGCGAAAGATCTCCGCTACAGTGCGTTTGCTGGAGGCTTCGATGACATCGTCCAGGTCAATGAACCTCCAGCCCATATCCCGGGCCAGAATCGCTCCGACGGTGGACTTGCCGGCGCCCATAAAGCCAGTCAGGATCAGCCTGGAAAGCCGCCGCTGTGTCCCGGTTGGCTCAACATCCATCTGCGGATTATAGAGCGGGGCAGGGATTGCGGCGCACGGCAACAATTGCCATCAGGGAAAAGCGACCGGCACAGCCCGGGCTGATTACTTAACCCGGGAGGGCTCTTTCTTGAGCGCGGTCTGGATGTTTTCCCAAACCTCGGGGCTGGGATCGTGAATGGGCAGCAGCAGCTTGGCTTGTTGCGCTATGTATTCCAGATCGCGCACCAGCGCGCTGCAATTCTCGCAGGTCTCCAGGTGGGGATGCTTGTTCAGGTCTTCACCGGACTCGAACAAGCTGGGAAGCTGGTCCTGAAAAACGGCGCAATCGACGGTGGTCCCGTTGGCTGCTTTCCGTACATCGCTCATAGAACCGCCTCTTTCCTTTGGCCCGACTTCAAAAGGTCACGAAGCTTCATACGCGCCTTGTGCAACTGTGATTTGCTATTTCCGATGGAGCACTCCAACATTCCGGCAATCTCATTGTGTTCGTATCCTTCAACATCATGCAACACGAATACCAGTCGATAGCCGGGAGGCAGATTCTCAATCGCTCGCTCCAATGTAACCCGATCGACAGAACCGGAAAGCGTCAGGTCGCGCGCGCCAATGTCTTTGCGCGGTCCGTCTTCCTGGGACGGCTCCAGTGTCTCTTCGAGAGAAACCTGGGGCAGCCCCTTTTTGCGCAGATGCATGAGCACAACATTCACCGCCAGCCGATGGAGCCAGGTCGAAAACGCTGAATCTCCGCGGAAAGTGGCAATTTTTCGATATAGCTGGAGAAAGGCCTCCTGGGTCAGGTCCTCGGCCTCCGCCACATTGCCCAGCATGCGCAGGCAGAGTGAATATACCCGCCGCTTATGCAGTGCGTACAGCAATTCGAAGGACGGCCCGTCGCCGGCCTGGGCTTTCTGGATCGCCTCGGCTTCGCCGGCGATGGGCGGGTTGCGTCGCAAATGCTGGTTGGGCGCCTTGGCCGGCGTTGTGGGTCCGGGCGTTGTCGCCAAGTCCTTGCTGGGTATAGACATTGGTACCTCTAGCAGTAAAGTTCCCTCCGCTAACCCTGGTTTGCCGGCGGATGTTCGCTTTCAGCATTGAAATCACTCATTTAAATAATGGAGGCCTTGAACTGGGAAGCAAAATGTCGGGTATGAGTTGCTCGCCCGATATCCTTAGCTGCCAATAAAGCGGGCATAGAGACTGCGGGCGACGGTCACATCGGTCGTTCCTTGTACCAGAGCCCGGCCATCGGCAAATACAGTGACGGTGTAGTCTCCGCGCTCGAAGCGTAGCAGAAGTTGGTTGAAGTTCACCTTTCCGTGCGGCTGCAGGCGACGCTGCATTTCCGCAAAATCGACGGGACGATGATGCTCGTGAATTTGCACCGAGTTTCGCCCGCAAAGAGTGATTTGGGGCCGGTCTTCGCCGCGAAGATGGGCAAAATCCCGCTGTTGGCAGACCGTGCATTGCGCCCTGGGTGCGGCGGCACTGATTTCCGCCTGGTCGTTGGTCCACAAATCGCGGCCCAAAAGTGTGCGCCGCATTTTGTCCCGTGCGCCAACCAGAAACTTCAACGCCTCAGTCACCTCGACCGATGCGGCGAAGTTAACCGCGGTGTTGAGAATGCCGGCGGTGTCGCAGGTCTCCACCATGCCGGCAGGCGGCTTGGGAAAAAGGCAGGCCAGGCAAGCAGTCTCTCCGGGGAGGATATTCATGGTGGCTGCGTAAGCCCCCACCGCCGCCGCGTAGATCCAGGGACGGCCTTGCTCGATGGCATAATCGTTCAGCAGATAGCGAGTTTCAAAATTATCGGTGGCGTCGAGCAGAATGGCGGCCTTGCCCAACAGGCCGTGAATATTGGACGGTACCAGGTCGGCCACGTGCGCGCGCACCTCGGTGCGACTGTTGAATTGGGCAATCTTGCGCCGGGCCGCCTCCGCCTTGGGCAGCGCTTCGCGGGCATCAGCCTCGTCAAACAGCACCTGCCGCTGTAGATTGCTTTCCTCCACGACGTCGCGGTCCACCAGGGTCAGGGTGCCCACCCCGGCGCGCGCCAGCAAAGACGCCGCTGCGGCCCCGGTTGCCCCGCAGCCAACCACCGCCACATGGCTCTGCGCCAGTAGCCTCTGACCGTGCACTCCAATTCCGGGATAGAGCACCTGGCGTGAATAACGCTCCTCTATCGGTTCCACTGTGCTCTCCCCGTAACATCCCTATAGCGGATCACGTCTTAGTATAGAGATTCGGAGAGAGCTGTGGCGGTGATCCTGGCCGGCCCGCCTGAGAGGGTCTTTGTTGGTTTTGACACCATTGCTTCCACGCCTCGCGCTCTACAGTTCGCTGGTGCTGAGCATGGCTTCTCCCCAAATCGCGAGCGCCCAGGCACCTTCTCCGCCGCCCCTCGCGACGCAGAATTCCAGCCAGCCTTTGCTGCTCGACTGGGCCGGCCTGCAGGTGGTGAGCATATCCTTCGAGGGGGTGAGTGCAGCTTTGCTGGCGCCGCTGCCCAGCCAACTAGCGCAACAGCCGGGTGCTTCCCCTGGACCCAGCCAAGATTCGCGCGAGCCTGCGCAGCCTCTACGCCACCGGCCTCTACCAGACCATTGAAGTGGCCGGGGTGCGCGCCGGCGATAACGTCTCGATCATCTTCAACGGGGTACCCCGGCTCTTTGTGGGCCGTGTCAACGTTGACGGCGTGAAAGATGATCGCCTCGCCTCCGTGCTGCAGAGCGCCACCCAACTGCAGGCGGGTATGCCGTTTTCCGAAAGCAGGGCAGATCTGGCAATGCCGGAAGTCAACACGACCCTGCAGAACAACGGCTATTACCTGGGACAGATCGCCAGAACCACCGTCGTCGATCGGGAAAACTCGCTGGTCGATCTGCACTTCTACGTGACACCGGGTAATCCCGCCCGGGTGGGCGACGTGAACCTGAACGGCGACAGCGGCCTGACGGAAGCGCAGTTTCGCAAGCAGGGCAAACTCAAGCGAAACTCCAAGGTCAACCGCAATACCGTCAGCCGCGCGCTCAAGAATCTGCGCAAGCACTACAACAAGAGAGAGCGGCTGGCCGCGACCGTAAGCTTGACCTCCAAGGAATACGCGCCGGCCACGAATCGGCTGAACTACACCTTCCTGGCGCATCAGGGCCCGCTGGTGATCGTGAAGGTCGAAGGCGCGAAAATCAGCCGGGGCCAGATGCAGAAACTGGTGCCGGTCTACGAGGAGGGCACCGTGGACCAGGACCTGCTCAACGAAGGAGCCCAGAACCTGCGCAACTATTTTGAGGGCCAGGGCTACTTCGATGTAAAGGTCTCCCATCAGCCGGTGCAGACCGATGCCCAGCACCTGACGGCGCTTTATACGGTTGAGTTGGGCAAGCAGCACGTGGTCGACTCGGTCAGCATCACCGGCAACAAATACTTCAGCACCTTCCTCATCACCCAGCGTTTGAGCGTGCGGCCAGCCAACATCCTCGACCACAACGGGGCCTTCAGCCAGCAACTGGTGGCCCAGGATGTCAACAGCATCAAGGCGCTCTACCAAAGCAACGGCTTCAGCGCGGTCACGGTCACGCCCAAATACACCGACAGCGACACCGCGGCCGGCAAATCCGGTAAGATCTCCCACTTCAAGATCACCTATGTCATCGACGAGGGAATACAGCGCCGCATCGGCAAATATGACATCGAAGGAGCCACCGCTGAACAACTGGATGCGCTTCGCCCTTACCTGAATACCCAGGTGGGCCAGCCCTACTCCGCCGTCAACATCAATCAGGACCGGGATCTTATCCAGACCTACTACCTCAGCAAGGGCTATGACAACGCCCAGGTAAGCCTGTTCCAGCAGAACGAGCCGGATCACCCGGACGCAGATCGATTTCACCATGAAAGTGGTTGCCGGCAAGCAGTTCTTTGTGCGCAAAGTAATCGTCTCCGGGGTGCACCGAACCAGGCCGTCCGTGGTCCAGCAGAGGATCAAGCTGCAGCCGGGCGATCCACTCAATCAAACGGCCCTGCTCGAGATGCAACGCCTGCTGTACGACCTTGCCCTGTTCAACGAAGTCAATACCGCCATCCAGAACCCAAACGGCGACGAAAGCTACAAGAACGTCCTGCTTAACCTGACTGAGGCCAAACGCTGGGATGTGAGCTACGGCTTCGGGTTTGAGGTGCAGACAGGTACGCCCGTGTCGGGCTGTCTCTCGCCGTCACAGGAGACGCTGCTGGGGATTACAAAACAGCTCCAATTGCAGTCCCAATGGCCACACCGGGGCAAGTCCGCGCATTCTATTCAACGTCAGCCGCACCAACCTGCGCGGCACTGACCAGTCCATCACCTTGCGGACCAACTACGGAACGCTGGAGCAAGTGGCCCAGCTCAGCTACCAGGATCCGCACTTTCGCAATAAGCCGTCGCTTAACTTCACGTCTTTCCGGCGGCTACAACAACAGCGCCATCATCACCACCTACAAGGCCGCCATTCTTTCCGCCGCGGTGCGGCTTTCGCAGCGTGTGACCAAGCCGACTACCTTGATCTATTCCTTCTCTTACCGCCGGGTTGTCGGTCGATGCCAATACGCTGCAAGTCAGCCTTTCGGAGATTCCCCTGCTCGCCCAGCCGGTGCGCGTAGGCGGTCCGGGAATAACCTTTATTCGCGATACTCGCGACGATCCCGCTGGACGCGCACCATGGCACCTTCAACACCGGAGAAGTCTTCTTGGGCGGATTGCAAATTCGGCTCGCAGGCCAACTTCAGCCGCCTCGATCTGAGCAATTCCACGTATTACGACTTTGGCCGGGACCACTGGGTGATCGCGCGGCAAACCCGCTACGGACAGGAGCGTTCCTTTGGCAACGGCGATCAGCAGCTAATCCCCCTGCCGGAGCGGCTGTATGCCGGCGGCGCCACTTCCCATCGCGGCTTTCCGATCAACTCGGCGGGGCCGCGCGATCCTCAGACCGGCTATCCAGTTGGCGGGGCCGCGGTGTTCGTCAATACCCTGGAGCTCCGCACTCCCGCTCCTCCCCTGCGTTGGGTGGGCACCGATCTTAGCTTTGTTCTCTTCCATGACATGGGCAACGCCTTCGAGACGTCGTCTCAGGTCTGGCCCGCCGCTTTGCGCATCAAGCAGCCGCACAGCTATACCTGCCGCAATGTTTCCGTGCCCTACACCACCTACAACACGCCGGATACCTGCGATTTCAACGATTTCTCCCATGCCCTGGGGCTGGGGCTCCGCTACCACACCCCCATTGGGCCAATACGCGGGGACTTCAGTTACAACCTCAATCCACCGATCTACCCCGTTTTTTACGACTACACCACCAACGCAACGCGCCCAACCCGCACGTCGGTCAGGCGGGGCACTTCAACTTTTTTTTCAGCATCGGACAGAGCTTCTAATGGCCAGCGTGAAACACAGCCCCGGCTATTCCGCACTCGCAGGCAGGTGTGCGAGTCCGATTCTCTTGGTTGCGCTCTCTTTGGTGGGGACGATCACGCCGGGGTGCACATGGGGGCAGGAGAACGCCGGTTCGCCCTCTGCCCCCAACCAGACAGCGCCGCCCATCCCTCCCGAAACGCCCCACCCATACCTTCCGGCGCGGTGGTTCTCGATCACGTGGTCGCGGTCATCAATGGCAGTGTGATCCTGCAAAGCGATGTGACCGAAGAGATGGGTTATGCCTTCTTGCAGCCATTCAGTCTCGGCGGGCGCAACACCCCGCAGAGAGCTCTGCAGCGCCTGATTGACCGCGACCTCATCCTGCAACAAATGGAGACGGCGCAGACGGTAACTCCTCCCACGCCTGAGGAGGTGCAGCAGCGCATTGCCCAACTGCGCGGCGTGATTCCCGAGTGTTTGCCGGATCACTGCCAAACCGATGCCGGCTGGCAGGCTTTTCTCCGCACCAAAGGCCTCACGGAAAAGGAGGTCGATGCGCACTGGGCGCAACGCATGCTGATCCTCTCGTTTATCCAGTCGCGCTTCGGCGCCGGTGTCCGCATAACCTCGGCGGAGATCGCCGACTATTACAACAAGACCCTGGTTCCCCAGCTACGGGCAAAGACGGTGAAGCCCGCCCGCTCTGGAGGCTGTCTCCGCCCGGATCGAAGAGATCCTGCTGCAACAGCGGGTCAGCTCTCTGCTGCTCGAATGGTTGCAGAGCCTCAAGAGTGAGGGCAGTGTAAGCATTTTGGATCCGGCCTATGGCAAGGTCGGCACCACGGGTTTAGGCGATGAGGCTGAGTCTGGAGGACAGTCGTGAGCCGCGCCGCCTGGGGCTACCTCTGGAAGGCTGGGGCCGGCTTTCTGCTTGCTGTTGCTGCTGGTGGTCTGCGCGGATTGCTGTTCTATGCCTCGACCGCGCATTTTTCCAACGTGGTCCGGCATGAAGGTCATCGCCGTACTGCAAGACGCTACCGGCGGCCGGGTGGAGTTGCGGGCTTTCCGCTGGAACCTGCGTCAGCTCACCGTGGAAGTGGACGGTCTGACCATCCATGGTCTGGAGGGGCCGGGCGAGTTGCCCTACGCCCACATTGACCGGCTTTACGCGCGGGCCAAGATTCTTTCGCTTCTCGATGCCCGGCTCGGTCTCGACTACCTGGAGGTCGACCGCCCCTCGGTTCATCTCATCGTTTATCCCGACGGCAGCACCAACCAGCCCAGGCCTAAGGCAACAGGTGGCAGCGGCAAGTCCGCGACCCAAACGATCTTCGATCTGAAGGCGGCCCGAGTGGAAGTTCGCGACGGCATGGCGCTGCTCAATCAGCGCGCGATTCCCTTTGAGCTTGCCGCCAATGATCTGGGCGTGGTGATCACTTATGCGCCGGCCAGCAATCACTATCTGGGTGAATTTACTTGCTCAGATATCACCGCCCAGCAAGGCAAGAACGCAGTGGTCCGCAGCAAATTGGATCTGAGCGTGGAAGCGGCTCAGCGACGCGCTTGATCTCAAGGCGCTGAACTTTACGACCGGAAAAACCACGCTGCGAGCTTCCGGCACTCTGGCCCACTTCGCCCACCCGCAGTGGAAGGGGACCGCGGACGGCACCGTGGACCTGGCGGAAGTGACTGCTCTGGGTGCAGTCGACGGCTTTAAACGGGGAAGCGTGGACCTGAATCTTACGGGCCAGGGAAGTGAGAGCAGCCAGTTTGTGTTGGATGGTACGGCAAAGATAGTCAACGCCGCGCTATGCCATCGAATACTTCTGGATCGACGGCTTGAACGCGACCACGCGGCTGCACATCACTCCGGACGAGATCAGCGCTGGCCGACCTGGTGGGACGTCCGCGCCAGGGCGGAATCGTGAATGCCGCCATTCGCTACCAGAACTGGATGGCGCCCGCGCCACCTCCCGTCCCGACACCGCGCCGTCCTCCGCCGTCAGAAGCAGTTCCCGCTGATGAGCATTCGCGCCCGGGTTCACGGCGTTCGCCTGTCCACCGTCCTGGAGAGCGTCATGGAACGCCAGTATCGGGAGTTGGGCTTCGACACCACCGGGGAAGGGACTGTAAATATCGATTGGACGGGCAGCCCGGATGATCTGACCGTCGCCGCGGTGCTCGCCATGAGTCCTCCCGGCATCAATGCTCCCGGCGAGCTTCCGGTCAGCGGCAATGTCGACGCCAAATATTTCCAGCGCGGCGGCAGGGTGCAGATCAATCAGCTCATAGCGCACAGCCCGGCGACCAACTTGAACGTCACCGGTTCGCTCGGCGTGTATCCGCTGAATGAGCCTTCCAATCTGTCGGTTCATCTCACCAACCGCAATCTGGGCGAGTTTGATGACGTGCTGAAGGTGCTGGACCTGGGGGTCAACGGCAAGAAGGGTATCTCGGGCCTGCCTGTCCAACTCCATGGGGAAGCGACCTTCGACGGGTCGGCGACCGGCTCTCTGGTCGATCCGGCATTCCAGGGTCATCTGACCGCCACGCAATTCTCCACCCTGATTTGTCATCCCCGCCGTCGCATCCCCGCGCGTCGCTACCCTTCTGTCGGCCCTGTCGCGTTGCCGGCGGCTGAGTCCGGGGTCGAAGCAAACTCGGGGCATCCCGCGGACGAAGTAGCCAAGCCCCCCGTGCCCACGATCCTCTCCTGGGATCACCTGGACGCAATCGCCAGCTACTCCTCCAGCCTCATCTCCGTCGAGCAGGCGACGCTGACCCGGGGCAAGACGACGATTCACGCCTCCGGTCAACTGCAGGCCCATCGCATCAGCCGGCGGCAGGCAGGCTTTCGATGACGCTGCTGCGATCAACGCCACTGCCCAGGTGCAGAACGCATCGGTGAGCGATCTGCTGGCCATGGCCGGCCAGAATCTGCCGCTTACCGGCAACCTCAACTTCCAGGCTCATGCCGGGGGAACGCTGGGCGATCTGACCGGGGGCGGCACGCTGAACGTGCAGGGCGGCGCCATCGAAGGCCGGCCGTATCACAGCCTGGCCGCCACCCTGAGCTTCTTCGGGCAGGAGATCAACCTGACCAAACTGACTTTCCTGCAGGATGGTGGGACGATCGCCGGCAACGGCACCTACAACCTGAAGACGCAAGAATTTTCTCGGCTAATCTGGACGGGACCAACTTTGAGCTGGCGCACTTTCCCCAACCGAAGGATCCGAGGCTGGCGATGGCGGGGGCTTTGAAATTTGACGCCCACGCCTCCGGCACCCTCGATGCTCCTTCGGTCCTGGCTGGGGTTCACTTGCGCAACCTGGTGCTGGGTGGCCAGCCTGCGGGCGCCCTGGAAGTGATCGTGCACACCCAGGGAAGCACCGCATATTTCACCGCGCAGAACAGCCTGGCATTGGCAGGATTGCAGGTCAAAGGCCAGACGGCCCTGCACGGCAACTTTGAGACCCAGGCCAACCTGGTCTTGACCAACCTCAATATCGCTCCGATTCTGCGCGCCCTTCAGGTGCAGAGTGTCACCGGCAATTCGTCCATTGCCGGCACGATCAACCTCGCCGGTCCGCTGCGGGAGCCAAAGCAGTTCAGCGGAGATGCGGAGATCAACCAGTTCTCCGTCACCCTTCAGGGCATCCCGCTCCAGGCTGCCGAACCACTGCGTGCCTCGCTGCACGACGGAATCCTTCGTCTCACCCAGGTGCACATCACCGGCCCGGAAACCAATCTCGCCGTTACCGGCACCGCGAATCTGATGGGTGACCAGGAGTTGGCGGTTACCGGCAACGGCGGGGTCAACATGAAGCTGGCCCAGACCTTCGATCCTGACATTACCTCTTCCGGCCACCTTGATTTCAACGTCAATGCCGGCGGAACACTCACTACGCCGTTGTTCTCAGGCAAGGTCCACCTGAACAACGTCGCCCTTGCGCTCAATGACCTGCCCAACGGCATCAGCAAGTTGAACGGGAACCTGATCTTCGACCAGAACCGTCTCCAGGTGCAGGACCTGGTGGGCACAACGGGCGGCGGCCAGCTTAAGTTCGGGGGCTTTCTAACCTATCAGCAAGGCATCTACGGAGACTTTTCCGCGACCGGGAAAGATATCCGGGTTCGTTACTCCGGCATCAGCGCTACGGCCGACACCACTCTGCACCTGCAGGGCACAGAAAACAACATGCTGCTCAGCGGCAGCGTTCAGATCACGCGCTTCATCATCGGCCCGAATGTGGACTTCGCCAGCTTTGCCACGGGTCCATCGGCCACTGTGCCGCCGGATCCCAACGCACCCTCCAGCCATGTTCGGCTGGATGTTCATATCTTCTCCGCGCCGCAGCTCGACTTTCAGAACTCCTATGCGCAGTTGGCCGGCAGCGTCGATCTGCGCATCCGCGGAACCGTCGCCCAGCCCGCAATTCTCGGGCGCATCAACGTCACCGATGGCACCGCCACCTTCGCCGGCACCACCTACCAGCTGCAGCATGGCGAAATCTTCTTCACTAACCCGGTCAGGATCGAGCCCATCATCGACATCGATGCCACCACCCGGGTAGAAGAATACGACATCACCATTGGCCTGCACGGCAGCGCCAGCAAGCTCACGCCGACCTTTCGTTCTGAGCCTCCGCTGCCGCAAGCCGATGTCATCTCTCTGCTGGCCCTGGGCAGGACGCAGGAGGAACAGGCGCTGTATTCGCAGCAGGAGCAGTCAGTCGGCGTGGACTCCACCACCAATGCCTTGCTCGGGGGCGCTCTCAATGCAGCCGTCGGCAGCCGCGTGCAGAAGCTCTTTGGCGTGGGCAGCGTAAAGATCGATCCCACTTACGTGGGCACAATCGGTAGTTCGAGTGCCCGAATTACGGTGCAGCAGAATATCTCCCGCAACGTTCAGGTCACTTATGCCACCAACGTAAATGCCACAGCGCAACAGCTTATCCAGGCTCAGGTTGATATCACGCAAAGCGTTTCCGTGGTGGCCTTGCGCGACGAGTCGGGCGTCTTCAGCATGGTCCTCAAAGTTCATAAACGCTATCGTTGACGGCTTCTTGGAGTCATAGTAAACAGAGTGTGCAACCCCGGCCCACGGTGCGTGTTTGTATGAGTAGACTTATTTCGCCGAGCCGCAAGACGCCCCACCGGCTAACTGGTTGGCCGCTCGCGGAGCGAACTACAGGAGATAGAAATGAAGAAAGCATCACCTAGTTTGACTTTGGCATTGGCTGCTGGGCTTGTATCTAGGTTCCCCCGTCTTGATTCCCCGTGCGGCGTATGCCATTGGGCAGGACGCGCAAACCGACAACAACATTCAAGCCCAGTTACAGAACTCCTTCAAGAAATACAAGGATGTACAGATATCGGTTAAAAACGGAGTCGTTGATCTGGAAGGCACGGTCCCCGATTTCGCGACCAAGGAAGATTTGGATAAAAGAGTTCACCGCACCAAGAATGTTGTTGCCGTGCGCAACAAGCTCACCGTTGCCGGCGCCGGCGAGATCTCGGATGCACAGCTGCAGCAGAAGCTGGTGCAGAAGCTCCAGTACGATCGCGTGGGGTATGGCAATGCCTTCAACGCTATCAGCGTCAGCGTGCAGGATGGCGTCGTTACCTTGGCCGGTAATGCCCTCGGGCCGGTTGCTGCTGACTCCGCGGTATCGTTAGCCAGCCATTTTCCCGGCGTGCAAGACGTAATCGACAATATCAAGGTCGATCCTCTTTCGCCCATGGATGATCGCACGCGCCAGCAGGTTTACCGGGCTGTTTACGGCTTTCCCAGCCTGAACAAATATGCAATCGACCCGGCGCAGCCGATCCGCATCACGGTAGTGAATGGCAATGTCACCCTGAATGGCGTCGTTCTGAGCCAGGCAGACAAGGACACTGCCGGCATTCGAGCCAACAGCGTGCCAGGAGTCTTCAAGGTGACGAACAACCTCCAGGTAGCCAATTCCTCGAACGAGAAGTAGCTATACTCCAGCTGGCCCATGCATCGTCCCGAGCGAAGCGTGGGCCATCTTTGTTTAGGCAAGCTTTGGGTAGGCCGGGGATTGATCCCCGGCACAGAAATGGAATCCGGTCATAGGGCTTTTAGGCCCTGAGGTCGCTTTTTGAGATATTTCGGACGCAATCAATCGCTTTTGCGGCCAGAGAATCCAAACACGGACCTCAGAGGCTAAAGCCCACAATGATGCATGGCTTTGTGCCAGGCATAAATCCCCGGCCTGCCCAAAAACAGAATCTTGTTGTAGCTTTGTGAAGCTCCGTCGTCCAGCCACCTCGCTCCCGCTCCCGGTACACTTATTCCATGGCTATGTTGCGCAACGTAGGCACCACGCTGGAAATGATCAAGTGGGAGCACTCTGTGTTCGCCCTGCCCTTTGCGCTTGCGGGCGCTATGTTGGCTGCCTCCGGATGGCCGGGGTGGCCCAAGGTTTTCTGGATCGTCGTTTGCATGGTCACTGCGCGGTCGGCTGCCATGGCATTCAATCGATGGGCGGATGCTCACCTGGACGCGGCCAATCCCCGAACCGCCGGGCGGGCCATTCCGGCCGGCATTCTCAGCCGTCGGTTTGTCGCCGGCTTCACCGTGGTGATGGCCCTGGCTTTCGTTCTCGCTGCGGCGCAGCTCAACCGTGAGACCCTCCTGCTCTCGCCAGTCGTCCTCATCGTGCTTCTGCTCTACTCCTACACCAAACGGTTCACCCGCTGGTCGCACCTGGTCCTCGGCCTGGCGCTCGGAATCGCACCCGCTGCGGCTTGGATCGCAATTCGCGGATCGCTGGACCCACGCATCCTGGTGCTCACCACTGCGGTTCTTTTCTGGGTAGGGGGATTCGATGTGCTCTACGCCTGCCAGGACACAGCGCACGACCGGGAAGCCGGTCTAAACAGCATTCCGCAGACCTGGGGAATCCAGACAGCCTTTTGGATCGCGCGCGCCATGCACCTGGTTATGCTAAGCCTGCTGCTCTGGCTGTTGCGGTTGTTCGATCTGAATGCCATTGCGTGGGTGGGGGTGGCTGCGGTCGCCATGCTGCTTCTCTATGAGCACCTCATCATCTCGCCCACAGATCTGCGTCGCATGAACGCCGCGTTCTTCACCATGAACGGAATCATCTCCATGGTCTTCTTCTTTTTCGTCGCAGCGGCTCTTCTGCTGCCTCACGCAGCACGCTGAAAAGAAAAACGCACCCGGCTACCAACCGGGTGCGTCCCGTCTACAGGCTCGACTAGGCTGTTTTCGCCTTGTCCCGCTCGTTTGCCTTGTGCGCGTCGATCCTCGCGTTCACGTTCTCCTTCACCTCGTCCACCTTTTCGCGGACACCGGCGCGCGCATCGTCCGCTTTGTGCTCCGCCTCTTTGTGATGGCGATCCGACGTGGCCGCGGCAGCATCCTTCACGTTGCCCCATGTTTCCTTGGCCGCGCCCTTCACCTGATCGGCAACACCCTGATTCGCCAGTTTCTGGTTGCCCAGGGCCTCGCCTACACCTTGTTTAACTTTCCCAGCTGCCTGTTCGACTTTGCCCGTAACTTGATCCTTGTTCATTGCTCTGTCTCCTTTGCCTGCGATGGCACAGGCACCTGTTTTGTGAGATGCTTTCCGCTTCCTCCCGGCATACCTGCCTGGAGCGAAAAGACCTTCAAATCGCCCGTCTACCACCCACCAACTGGATCACCAGAACCACCAACGCAATGATCAGCAGGACGTGGATATACCACGCAACCACGTGAAATCCGATAAAGCCAACCAGCCAAAGTACAAGCAGCACCAGAAAAATCGTCCAAAGCATGGTGTCTTTCTCCTTACAAAAGTCTTGCTACGCTGTACTTTGGTGCGTCGGGCCGTGTGTGGGTTGCCGTATCATCAAAATTAAGTACTTCGGGGCATGGATGCGGATCGCCATTCAGGGAGAGCTCGGATCTTTTAGCCACGAAGCCGCTCTTAATTTGGAACCGCAGGCAACCATTGTTCCCTGTGCCCATTCCGCGGAAGTTTTTAAGCTGGTGGAAAGCGCGGAAGTCTGCGCCGCGGTCATCCCGATTGAGAATTCTCTGGCAGGTTCCGTGGTCGAGCACTTCGACCTTCTCTTTCAGTGCGAGGTGCAAATCGAGCGCGAATCGCTGCTGCGCATCCGCCACAATCTCATTGGCGGTCCCAGGTAGCAACGTGGAAGGTATCCGCCAGGTCCTCTCCCATCCCGTCGCCCTGGCGCAATGCCGTCGATTTTTCAGCGAACATCCCAAGATGACGCCCACTCCCTTTTACGACACCGCCGGCAGCGTCAAGCATGTAGTCGAGCAGGGCAACAGCGAGGCCGGCGCCATCGCCAGCGAGCAGGCGGCCCTGGCCTACGGCGGCCAGGTGCTGGCGTCCGGGATTGAAGACAATGCGGCCAATTACACCCGATTTTTCCTGATTCGCCGCCAGCGCTCGACCTGGTCCTGGCGGAGACAAGGTCAGCATCGCCTTCACCGTCGAAAACCGCCCCGGAACCCTGGTCTCGGCGCTCCAGGTATTTGCCGAACACGACACCAACCTATGCAAGGTGGAGTCCCGCCCGGTGCACGGCCAGCCCTGGCAATACGTCTTCTACGTCGACTACCAGGTCTCCGACCCGGCCTCGACCAGTGCCGCTCTCGATCAACTTCGACGCCAGTGCCTCCTGGTCAAGGAATTGGGCCGTTACCCGGCAGCCCGGCCGCTTTCCTAAATAGGGTCGGGGCCGATCGGATACAAGGAGTCATTCCAGAGGTTCGAAGGCAGGCCTTTTGCGACTTTACGAGATCTGCAGCATCTTATATTCGATAATCTGATAGAAGGATACTCATGGCGAGCGATTTCTTAAGCATCATCAATCCGACCGATCCCAATCGGCGGGAACAAGGTGGCTCTCAGGGAAGGGTCCTACCGGTTCTGCCCGTTCGCAGCACGGTGTTGTTTCCCCACGCCGTACTGCCCCTTACCGTCGGCAGGGAGAGCTCGATTCAACTCATTCAATCGCTGGGAGATGTGAAGACCATCGTGGTGGTCGCGCAGCGCGACGAGCGCATGGACAGCCCGCAGCCCAGCGACCTGTACTCCGTCGGCACCCTGGCGACGGTCCACAAAGTCGTAAAAATGCCCAACCAGAGCCTGTTCGTCTTTACCGAGGGCACGGAGCGGGTCAAGCTGGGCGAATTTGCCCAACTTGAGCCGTTCATGATGGCGGCGGTCGATCATTTGCCCGAGACTGGATCCGGGCAAGAGCGCTGAACTGGAAGCGCTGCAAAGGAATGTGATCGCGCAATTCCAGCAGATCGTCACCACTTCGCCCACCCTCTCCGACGAGCTTCAGACCATAGCGCTGAATATCGAAGATCCGGGGCGCCTGGTCGACTTCATTGCTTCCTCGCTGCCGTTTTTGGCCACCACGGACAAGCAGGAACTGCTGGAAACGCCCGACGTGATGTTGCGCATGGAGCGCATCAACAAGCATCTGGCCAAGGAAGCCGAAGTCCAGCAACTGCGCAACAAGATCCAGACCGAAGTCCAGGACCAGGTGCAGCAGTCGCAGCGCGATTACTACCTGCGCGAACAGCTGAAGGCCATCCAGAAGGAGATCGGCGAGCTCGACGAGGGCCAGAAGGATATCGAGGAGCTGCGGCAGAAGATCGAGGCGGCAGGCATGCCGGCCGAGGTCAAGAAAGAGGCCACCAAGGAGCTCAACCGGCTCTCCCGGATGTCTCCCATGGCTGCCGACTACTCGCTCACCCGCAACTACGTGGAGTGGCTGGCGGTGCTGCCGTGGACCAAGTCCACCGGCGGCGAAGTGGACATCACCAAGGCGAAGGAGATCCTCGACCTGGATCATTACGATCTGAAGCGGGTGAAGGATCGCATCCTCGACTACCTGAGTGTGCGGCGTCTCAAGCCGGATATGAAGGGGCCGATCCTCTGCTTTGTCGGGCCTCCGGGCGTGGGCAAGACCTCGCTGGGCCGCAGCATTGCGCGTGCTCTGGGCCGCAAATTCCAGCGGATCTCGCTGGGCGGCATGCACGACGAAGCCGAGATACGCGGCCATCGCCGTACCTACATCGGAGCTTTGCCGGGGCAGATCATGCAGGCGCTGCGTCGCGCGGAGACCAACGATCCGGTCTTTATGCTCGACGAGATCGACAAGCTGGGCCGCGACTTCCGTGGCGATCCGGCCTCGGCGCTGCTGGAAACCCTGGATCCGGAGCAGAACAACACGTTCCGGGACAACTACCTGGATGTTCCCTTCGACTTGTCCAAGGTGCTGTTTATCTGCACCGCGAACATGCTCGATCCCATCCCGGAGCCATTGCGCGACCGCATGGAGATCATCGACCTGTCGGGTTACACCGAGGACGAGAAGACGCATATTGCGTTCCGCTACCTCATTCCGCGGCAGATCAAGGAGAACGGCATCGAGCCGAAAGAGGGTGGCGAAGCCGAGATCGAATTTCCTGAGGAGGGCGTTCGCTACATCGTGCGCCACTACACCCGCGAAGCGGGCGTGCGCAAGCTGGAGCAACTGATCAGCACCGTGTGCCGCAAGCAGGCGCGGCGCATTGCCGAAGGGAAGACCGGCAAGCTGGTCGTCGACCGGGCGGTGATCCAGGAGTTCCTGGGCGGCATCAAGGTGCGCGTCGATACCGAGTTGGCGGAGCGCACCCGGCGTGCCGGGGTAGCGGTCGGTCTGGCCTGGACACCGGCGGGTGGCGATGTGCTGTTCATCGAAGCCAACCGGATGAAGGGCAAGGGCGGCTTCAAGATGACCGGGCAGATCGGCGAAGTCATGCAGGAATCCATGCAGGCTGCGCTTACCTGGGTGCGCTCCAACGCCGCTTCTCTGGGGCTGGAGGAGGACTTCACCAAGGATCTGGACATTCACATCCACGTTCCTGCGGGAGCGATCCCCAAGGATGGCCCGTCGGCCGGCGTCACCATGGCAACCACCCTGGTTTCGCTCATGACCGATACGCCGGTTCGTCCGCTCACCGCGATGACCGGCGAGATCACGCTCAGCGGCAATGTTCTGCCGGTAGGCGGCATCAAGGAGAAGTTTCTCGCCGCCAAGCGGGCCGGCGTCCAGGACGTCATCCTGCCGGCGGAAAACCGGATGAGCGTCGAGGAGGACCTGACCGCGGATCAGATCGAGAATGTGCGCATCCACTACGCCAGCCGTATCGAAGACGTCCTGGCCGTGGCGCTGCCCAAGTCCGTCAGCGAAGAGAAGAAGGACGAGGCCGTTCGGGAAAACATCATCGAACACGCCGGAGTCTGATAATCGCCATCGCACTACCGCATCACGAAGAAGGCCCGCCAACCAGTGGGCCTTTTTCTTTGCTCGCGAGCAGCCGATGCTGTATGGACATCCATCACCTGCCGTAGACTTTTCCTGTGGGGCTAAAACTCAGAGCTTCCCCCGAGGGAGGAAATTATCGTTAAGGACATTCATCGATGATCATGGATTTCGCAGAGCGGGCGCACAACCATAACTGGGATCTGGACCCGGTCGTGCGATCGCTGCTGGATACGGATTTCTACAAGCTGCTGATGCTTCAGTTCATCTGGAAGCATTTCCCCACCACCCAGGTATCGTTTTCGGTGTCCAACCGGTCGTCTTCGGTGCGCCTGGCCGACGTGATCGCGAAGGAAGAGGTATTGCAACAGCTGGAGCACGTGCGCAGCCTGCGATTTCTTAAATCGGAGCTGATCTGGCTGGCGGGCAACACTTTTTTCGGCCGCCGCGGCATCTTCGAGCCCGATTTTCTGGACTGGCTGGCGCATGATTTCCGCCTCTCCAGCTACCGGCTGACGGTGAGAGAGGGAGAATTCCACCTGGAGTTCGACGGGCTTTGGACCGAGGCGACGATGTGGGAGATTTATGCGCTCTCCATCCTCAACGAGCTGAAGTCGCGCGCCGCCTTCAAAGGCATGAGCGAATTCCAGCTGGACATGCTTTACGCCCAGGCCAAGGCCAAGCTCTGGGGCAAGATCGAGCGGCTGACCGGTGTTCCGGAACTTGAGGGTGGCAGACTTCGGCACCCGCCGCCGGCACAGCTTCCTGTGGCAGGAATACGTGGTGATGGCCATGAACACGGCGCTCTCCGAGCACATTTTACCGGCACCTCAAATACCTATCTGGCCTACAAACATAACCTCGAAGCCGTGGGAACCAATGCCCACGAATTGCCCATGGCGCTGGCGGCCATGGCCACCAGCGACGAGGAGTTGAAAAGCTCGCAGTATCGCATTCTGGAGATGTGGCAAAGCACCTACGGCCACGAGATTCGCATCATGCTGCCCGATACCTACGGGACCACGCAGTTTCTGGCAGATGCTCCGGACTGGACAGCGGACTGGACCGGGCAGCGCATCGACAGCAAGGATCCCTACGTCGCGGGCGACGAATACATCGCATGGCTGAAGCAGCGGGGCCGGGACCCAAAGCAGAAGCTGATCATCGCGTCCGACGCCATGGATGTGGAAGACATTCTTGGCCTGCATGCCTATTTCATGGGAACCATGGCCCCCGGCCTTACGCCCAAGGATTTTCACAGTGCGGCCGACCTCAATGACCCCGCGAAGTGGACTCCCGGCCGGCGCATCCGCTTCAGCGCCGGATGGGGCACGCTGCTGACCAACGATTTCCGCGGCTGCCACCCCAATGGCGGCAACGGATTGAATCCCGCCAGCCTGATCTGCAAGATGACCGAGGCCGACGGCCGGCCGGCGGTGAAGCTCTCGGATAATTTCTCCAAGGCCACCGGGCTTCGATCGGAAATAGCGCGCTATCGCAGAGTCTTTGGCACTGCGGGAGTGGCCAATATCCCGGTCCTGGTCTAGAGCACTTTCGCAATTGGTGTAGAAGAAAGCAATAGACCTTTTCGTGGTTTTCTCCCAAGGAAAACACCTCGCGATCTTTACCAGGCCACAGTAATTGCGAAATGCTCTCAACGCGCCATTTCCCACCCGACCACGTCTAACCTCATGTCAGATGGGCATTTGGTTCGGATATCCTTTTCCCATGCGGGTCACGGTCCTGTTCTTCGGAGTGTTAAAGGAGATGCTGGCGCAGCGAAAGCCAGATGCTCGACCTGCCCCAGGGTGCGACCGTAGATGCAGTCCTCGGACACTATGGCGCACTGCTGCCCCACCAGTCGAAGTTGTGGCCATCTCTGGCCGTTGCCGTGAACCAGAGCTACGCACGGGGTGGCTGCCTCTTGCGCGACGGAGACGAAGTAGCACTGTTGCCTCCCGTCAGCGGCGGCTCAGCCGCGCCGATCGTCTCCCTGATAAGAGAACCCATCGATTCTCCGTCGGTGGTGGCGGCAGTCAAACAGGGCGAAGATGGCGCGGTCGTGGTCTTCGACGGCATTGTCCGCAACAACACCCGAGGACGGCGCACCCTCTACCTGGTCTATGAGGCATACGAGGATATGGCGCTCCGGATGATGCATACTATCGCCCAGCAGGCCATCGCCGAGCATGCTATCCGCCAGGTCGCCCTGGTACACCGCATTGGCCGGCTGGAGGTGGGCGAAACCAGCATTCTGATTGCCGTATCTTCCGCTCATCGCGCCCAGGCCTTCGAAGCCTGCCGCTGGCTCATCGATACCCTCAAGAAGACAGTCCCCATCTGGAAGAAGGAACACTTCGAAGATGGGGCGGTGTGGGCCGATGGCGAACCGTTTCCTACCGAACTGCTGCAGAAGGGAACGGTGTGAGATTTATCTGCTGCGATTTGCTGCGCGCTTACCCTCTCCGCCTCGGCCGGCCACGCTCAGGGAGTGACGCCTACCATCAGCGTCAACGTCCGGCTGGTGAATGTATTCGTCAATGTCACCGATGACAAGGGAGCGCCGGTTCCTGGGCTCACCAAGGACGAATTTCAGCTTACAGAAGATGATCACCCGCAGAAGATTGCTGTCTTTGAGCGCCAGTCGGAGCTCCCTCTGGAGATCGTCCTGGCGATCGACACCAGCGGCAGTGTTCATAAAGACTTGTACCTGGAGCAGGACGCTGCCAGACACTTCGTGCGTGCCCTGCTGCGCCCGGTCGATCACCTCGATCTGATGGAGTTTTCCGACAATGTGCGCGAGGTGGTTTTCTTCACCAACAATCTGGGCCGCATCGATCGCGGGCTAAACGACATGGGACGGGGCGCCGCCACCGCGCTCTACAGCGGCGTTTATCTCGCTTCCCAAAGCCTTGCTCCGCGATCCGGACGCAAGGTGTTGGTGATCATCTCCGACGGAGGTAACACCGTCAAGGGCACGAGCTATGACCAGGCGCTGGAACAGGCGCTGCGGGGCGAAGTGATGGTCTACCCCATCATCGATGTTCCCATCTCCGCCAGCGCCGGCCGTGATCTGGCCGGAGAACATGCTCTGATCACCCTTGCCCAGGAGACGGGGGGCAAGTACTACTACGCCGATTCCTCCTCGCTGGACAAGACCTTCGCCCAGGTCTCAGAAGACCTGCGGACGCAGTACCTGCTTGGCTACTATCCATCCAACCGGACCGGCAGCGCCTTTCGCACCATCTCCGTCAAATTGCACAGCCCAGCCGCCACCGAGGGCTACAGCGTCCGCAATCGCCCCGGCTACTATCCATCGCCCTCGCCCTAGCTTCCCAGCTTTTGTGCTGATAAAGAAAGCGCTGTTCTGCTGCTAGCCACAAAGGAACTGCGTGGCCCATTCAAGCCTTCTCCTTCTTTTGGCTTGAGTGTGGTTGTTGCGGATACCGCGCTGCCCCCATCTCTAACACAATCAAAGAATTCAAGGACTTGTGACATTTGTTACGTTCCTGTCAATTAATCTCGTCCGAGGCCCTCAATTTCTGTTGGAGTTTGGATGCGTCTTTGGTTGCCGCTCTCTGCCGTATTCCTCTGCCTGACGATGCGGTCGGCCCACGCAAGCGTTTTACCCGCTCAGCCGCAGCCTAAGGCCCCGAGCGTCTTGCCCGATGATCCAGACCCTCAGGCCAACACCGGGCAAAATCCGCCGGTGGCCGCAGTTCCCACGTCAGCCAACCGCGAATCATTACCTCACATCAACCAGCGGGAAGCCGATCAATCGGACGACCAGGAGAACCCAGCCGTCTTTTCCCACCATCTCATCGCTAATCGTATTTGGATCTCGGGTCAGGCCAACTTCATCTTCCAGGCCCACGAGCCGTTCCACTCGCCGTATGCCGGGACCAACAGCTTCCAAAGTAGAGTGGAAACCACCGCGCTTTCGCGGGTGCTTACCCTCTATACCGGGGTCAAGCTTACCCGCTGGTTCGAATTCATCTTCAATGCGGAGGAGGCCGGGGGAAAGGGCCTGAGCGAGGCTCTGGGAATTGCGGCATTCACCAACCTCGACGTGGTGCGCAACCCGTCCCTCGGACAAGACGTCTACGCTGCGCGCTACTTTATCCACTACACGCTGCCCTTGACTGCGGACCGGGTCGAAGAACAACCCAACCCCTTCTATCTGCAAGAGTCACTTCCCCGGCAGCGAATCGAATTCACCATGGGCAAGATGGGGTTGGTCGATTTTTTCGACAATAACGCCGTTGGCAGCGACAGCCACCTGCAGTTCACCAACTGGGCTATCGATAACAATGGCGCTTACGATTATGCTGCCAACACCCGTGGCTATACCGTTGCTGCGATCCTTAGCTATACCGGGCCAACCTTCGAGGCGCGCTTTGGGGAAGCCTTGATGCCGACGGTGGCCAACGGCATCGATCTCGACGCCGATCTGCGCCGCGCCCGCGCGGAAAACCTGGAGTTGGAGTGGAAGCCGCAATGGTTTCAGGGACTGGAGACCCACATCCGCCCCCTGGCGTATCTGAACCACGCCAACATGGGCGACTACGGCCAGGCCATCGACGGTATATCTGAACCATGTCGACACGGTTCCTGACATCACCCTGTATCGCCATCAGGGCTCTTTAAAGCAGGGCTTCGGCCTCAACATCGAGCAGACGCTCCCCGCCAATTTCCGGGCCTTCCTCCGTACCGGATGGAATGAGGGCCACAAAGAGTCATTCGCCTACACGGAAATGAACAGCACCCTGGCCTTTGGCGCGGATCTCTCCGGCGACGCGTGGGGCAGAAAAGACGACCGCATCGGCACCGCCTTCGAAACCGGCGGCATCAGCAGCAAGCACCGTGAGTACCTGGCGTTGGGCGGGTTGGGATTCATCCTGGGCGATGGACGGCTAAACTATGGCCGAGAAGTGGTAAGCGAGACCTATTACACTGCGCACGTGGTGAGCGGCCTATACATGGCGGTGCAGCTGTCGTTTGTCAACAACCCGGGCTACAATCGCGACCGGGGGCCGGTCGTCGTTCCCGGCGTGCGGGCCCATGTGGATTTCTGAGCAGGTGCATCCACCAGGCCCGGTTCCGGCATCTCTCTTTGCAGTTATCATTCACAACATGCCCACCCAGAATCCATCCCGACGGGGAAAGAAGGAGCCGCCCCTTGGCGAAACCGGCCAGGAGACGCTTTACCTGCGCTTCTTGAGCGAGAAGCAGGTCACGGTGACCGTCAAACTCCGTGACGGCGAGAGCGTTTCCGGGTGGATTGAGTATTTCGACGACACCATGATCCGGCTCACCCGCGAAGGGCGCCCCAATCTGTTCATCTACAAACACCAGATTCGGACCATCAGCGAGCGAGGCCGGCGGGAAACCGGGAAGGGGCGAAGCACCGACGGCGACGCGAACGGTGTGCGTTGAAGGACTTTCCGGAGCAGCTCGATCTCGGTTTTGCCGCCGGGGCAGCCGCCATTGCCCTCGAGGCCGGCGAACTCCTTCGTGGCTATTTCGATCGCGGCGTCACCACCGAATATAAGGGCGACGTTGACCTGGTGACCGAAGCCGACAGGGCATCGGAAAAACTTATCGTAAGCCGGCTCCGCGAGCAGTTTCCCGAGCATGGCATCTTTGGCGAAGAAGGAACCCGCTCGGGCTTGGATCAGGCCTATCGATGGTATGTCGACCCGCTCGACGGCACGACTAACTTTGCCCACGGTTTTCCTTTCTTCTGTATTTCGCTCGGCCTGGAACACCGGACAGCTGCGTTGTCTCCGGATCAGGATGGGGAACTGGTGGCAGGCGTCGTGTACTCTCCGGTTCACGGCGAACTTTTCGTCGCCGAACAGGCAAGGGGGGCTTGGCTGCAGAGGTCTTCAGGGCCTTGGCGCCGCCTGCACGTGTCGCCTGTCCGGCTGTTACAGGAGAGTTTGCTCTCCACCGGCTTTCCCAGCCACAAGCGCCATATGAACCCCAACATTCACTTCTACCAGCAGCTGACGCTGCGCTCTCACGGCGTCCGCCGGGCCGGCGCAGCCGCGCTTGATCTTGCCTATTGCGCGGCTGGCCGGGTGGAAGGCTTCTGGGAATTCAATCTGAACCCATGGGACACAGCAGCCGGCGCATTGCTGGTGCTCGAAGCGGGCGGCGCGATGCTTCGCTTCGACGGCACTCCCTTTCGCCTCGATAGCCTGGAGGTTCTGGCCACCAACGGCCTGGTCACCAGTGAGATTCTTGGCTTCTTCGCCGACATGTTTGCCGGTCGGGGTATCGAGCCGGTGCCCACCCCCGCCGAGTTCGCCGCAAGGCGTCTGGAGCACAAATAGCATTTTTGTTGCTGCGTCATGCAACATCCCTCCGGCAAATAACAGCAGTAGCTTGTGCTGCCCATTCCTGCTGCTACAATTTGTTTTCAATTATTCGCTCGGGAGATCGGTACCTATGACTTATGTGATCGCTGAACCCTGCATCGGAACCAAGGACACAGCCTGCGTCGATGCCTGCCCGGTAGACTGCATCCACCCCAAGAAGGATGAAGCAAAGTACGGTGAATCCGAGCAACTCTTCATCGATCCGGTGGAATGTATTGACTGCGGCGCATGTGTTCCGGTCTGCCCGGTGTCGGCCATTTTTGCCGGGGATGACCTGCCCGAAAAGTGGGCGAGTTTTGCAGACAAGAACTCAAGCCACTACGGCCGGTAGGGCTCCGGCGGGTCCGGTCGCGGGGCGATGATCGCGCACCAGGTCGAAGCCATTGTTCTCCGCACCTGGCCGATCCATGAAGCCGACCAGATCGTCTCCCTCTTCACCCGCGACTACGGAAAGATCAAAGGTGTAGCCAAAGCAGCGGCCCGGTCGAGGCGGCGGTTTGGCGGCGCGCTCGAGCCCATGACTCACGTTCGCGCCCACTACGCTGAAAAGCCCAGCCAGGAGCTGGTGCGTCTCGACTCCTTCGACATTCTCCACTCACCCTTGGCCGAGCCGGTCGACTACGCGCGTGCCGCCGCCTTGGCTTTTTTCGCCGAGGTTCTGGAGCAGACGCTACCCGATCACGATCCGCACGACGTTGTCTTCCGCCTGCTGCTCTCGGTGCTGGAGCAGACCCGGGTCGATCACATTTGGATGCCGATCACCTACTTTGCTCTTTGGATCACCCGTCTCATGGGATGGCTGCCGGATTTGACCCGCTGTCTCTTCTGCGGCGCATCGCTCGCAGGTCAGCCTGCCTATTTTCACTATTTCTCCGATGGCCTGGTCTGTGTCGAGCACAAGCAGTTGGGGCACAACGGTTCTAACGGCGCCACGCTGACTCCGGATTCCCAGCTTCTAGCCGTGCGCATCTTCCGCTCACCGGCATCCGCCTTTGCTGCTGAGTCGTGGCCCCGCGGGCGCGGCGCCGACCTTCGCCGCTTTGCCATCCAAAGCCTGGAGCGCCACCTGGAGCGCAAACTCACCACGGCCGCCGCGCTCTCACGCCTGGGTGGTTGATCGAGTTCTTCAGTAAGATACGGTTCGTACCGCGATCAGAGCAGAATGTTGAACACTGGCAAAAGCGCCTTCCCCAGAGAACGTCTTACACCGTCGATCTGTTTTCTGTATCTGGGCGCAGTACTCTCCGGATCTCTCACTGTGCTGCTCGGTTGCGTCCTTCCGCGGCTCTCCGCGCTGGATCGCCTGCGCGACAGAGATGCCGGGATGTTGCTGATGGTTCAATTTGCCTTTGCTGCCTGCGGTGCGCTCCTGGTGCGGCGCAATTTCCATCGCACGTTGATCCGCGGATACGCGCTGACGGCTGCCGCCGCGCTGGCCGTGCCCTTCCTGCCAAAGCCGTTTGCCCTTCCTTCGATCGCTGCTTATGGGCTCGGGCTCGGGCTGGTAATGACCTCAAACAGTATGCTCGCCGGACGGATCTTTGCCCAGCACCGGGCCGTTGCCCTGGCGGTCCTGAATTTCTGCTGGAGCCTGGGCGCGACCCTCTCCCCCTTGCTGGTAGCCCGGGTATTCGACCGGTTCTCCATGGGAGCAATCAGCACTACGGTGGCTTTGTCGTCGGCGCTCTTTGCCGTGATTACGATTCTGGGTCGATTCCATCGGTTCATTGAAGAAGAGCAGCCGATCGTCCTCTCGCCGGAATCCGCAACCCGTACGGTTGCTTATTTTGGGCTGCTCGCTTTTCTTTATGTGGGGATCGAGACAGCAACAGGAAACTGGATGACTACCTATGTCTCGCGCGTGGCTGTGTGGGACTTTGCCAGAAGCAACCTGGTGACCGCTTGCTTTTGGTTTGCCCTGCTGTTCGGCCGGGGAATCGCACCGCTTATCCTCTTGCGGCTGGCGCAAGAAAAGCTCTACCTGCTTTCTGTTTCCGGTACCGCAGCCGGTATTTGCTTGCTGGTGGCGGCCCATAACGCGCGATTCTTGTTTCTCGGCGCCGTTGTCGCGGGCCTGAGCCTGGCCCCCATCTTTCCCCTGACGCTGTCTCTGTTCATGGCCAAAGCTGGCCAACCCAGAAATTCCGGTTGGGTATTCGCGGTGGCAGGTTTCGGCGGAGGTACTTTGTCCTGGCTCACGGGCATCGTCTCGACGAGCGCGCGGTCTCTCCGCCTCGGCTTGCTGGTACCGGCAGCCGCGGCTTTCCTTTTGCTCTTTTTGGCATCCCGGTTACGTTCGGCAACGGCGCCCGGCGTACTGAACCCGCTGGCCCCCAAGCCTGCTCCCGGTCAAGCCTGATGTCGAGTAATCGATTCAAATGAATGCACGACTCTCCCCTTTGTCATCCCCGAGCAGCCTCAACTTGCCTGCGGCAGGTTGAGGGAGGAATGAACAACGCGAAGGTTGACTATGGGGAATGTAAGTGTCAGAAATGAATTGTCATCCCGACCGGAGCGAAGCGTAGTGGAGGGACCTGCGGTTCACTCGATCAGCACCCAACTCAACCGGAAGCTCCGTTTTGTTCATCGGGAGCGAACCCGGATTTCCTGCCACGCAGAGCTGGACGAGGCCGCGCGTGCGCCTTTCAGCAAGGAAAAGCGCATGAAGTTTGCCGATGCCACCAGGTTCCACAGCAAATCCGGGGAAGGGCTGGGAACGAATCCAAGACCTAATCCGAGCGGCGGGGGCGCGGCACTAAACATTCATTTCTCACTCACCCATTCAAGAGAGAGCCGACGATACCGCCGACAACTCCGCCTTCGGTTCGTTCTCTGGCGGCCGATGGCATGTATTGCTGGAGCTGGTGAGCCAATTTGGCGATGGGTAGAGTCTGCAGCCAGACCCTTCCGGGACCCGTTAACGCAGCGAGAAAGATTCCGTCCCCGCCGAAAATCATGTTTTTCATTCCCGGAATCCTGGTGATCTGGAAGGCAGACGCTGGTTTGGAAGGCGCCTACATGCCCCGGGTGCACGCGTAGCGTCTCCCCAGCCGCTAGGTCCTTGACTATCAGTTCTCCCGACAATTCGATCCACAAGCGCCTTGCCCGGTCACCTTCTGAAGCAGAAACCCGTCTCCGCCAAAGACTCCCGCCCCCAACGATTGCTGGAAGCCCACCCCGAGCTGAACCTGGGCGGTCGCGCAGAGAAAACCATGGCGGTGGATCATATACTCCAATCCGGGGCCGACTTGCACCGGCTGGATGTGCCCGGGAACCCGCGTCGCAAAGGCGATCTCGCCCCGGCCGCCCATCGCGCGGTATTCGGTCATAAACAGGCTGCCACCGCCCGCTACCCGCTTCAAGCGCCCAGGAATCCCCCGCCTCCGCCAAACTGGGTGTGTGTCTGCATCTGGATGGTGCTGCTCATCCAGGAAAGCTCTCCAGCTTCGGAGATCACAGTCTCGTTCGGCTCCAGCGATAAACTCCAGAACCGGTAGGGTGGTGCCAACGATGCGACTTTGCATGGAAGACTCCTCCTTGAAAAGTATGGGCAATCAGTTTAGCTGAAGGAGCAGCAACGTAGCGTGATTTAGAATCCAACAGTGGCTTTGCAAGGAACCAGTGCACTTACCTTTCAGGAACTTCTCTTTCGTCTGCAAACCTTTTGGGCCGAGCGTGGATGCGTGCTGCAGCAGCCTTATGACGTCGAGGTCGGCGCCGGCACCATGTCGCCCGAAACCTTCCTGCGCGTTCTCGATCCGCGGCCGTTCTCCGTGGCCTATGCACAGCCCTCCCGCCGGCCGGCTGACGGGCGCTACGGCGAAAACCCTAATCGCCTCTTCAAGCACACGCAGTTTCAAGTTGTGCTGAAGCCCCCGCCAGGCAATGTGCAGGAAATCTACCTGGAATCCCTCGCCGCCATCGGCATTGACCTGCGCCAGCACGACCTGAAGTTTGAAGAAGATAACTGGGAAGCGCCCACGCTCGGGGCCTGGGGTATTGGCTGGCAGGTGATGCTGGATGGGCTGGAGGTCACCCAGTTTACTTACTTCCAGCAGTGTGGAGGCCTCGACCTCGATCCCATCTCCGCGGAAATCACCTACGGCCTGGAGCGCATCGCCGCTTTTCTGCAGGACGTCGACTCGATCTACGACGTAGTCTGGGCGCGCACTCCGAATCCTGTCACCTACGGCGAGGTCCGCCATCTGGAAGAGGTGCAGTTCTCGGTCTACAACTTCGAGGACGCGGATGTAGAGAAGCTTTGGGAGCATCTGCGCCTCTACGAATCGGAGTGCCAGCAACTGCTGAGCCGGGCGGCGCAACAGGCGGAGGATCTTAGCGCTGGCCGAGCGACGCCGCTTTCCTGTTCTGGCCGCTTACGATCTCTGCCTCAAGTGCTCTCACCTCTTCAATCTGCTCGACGCCCGCGGCGCGATTTCTGTTACCGAGCGCGTCGGCATCATCGCCCGCATCCGCGTCCTTGCCGTTGGCATCGCCAAGGCCTATCGCAGATGATCGCGCGGGAGTCGCATGCCTGAACTGTTATTGGAAATAGGCCTGGAAGAAATTCCGGCGCGCATGATCGCTGCAGCGGAGGCCGAACTGGCCCGCCGCGTCGAGGCCGTGCTCACCCGGCAGCGCTTGCTGGCTGCGCCGGGTACGGCGGTCACCAGCTACTCCACTCCACGCCGCCTGGCCGTGCGCGTAGAGGGCGTGCTCGCCCAGCAACTCGACATGCAGGAACAGCTTACCGGTCCTTCCTGGAAGGCAGCCTTTCCCCAGGGCGAACCAGGTCCGGCGGCACAGGCCTTCGCAAAAAAAGCTGGTGTGCCGGTCACCGCGCTGGAAAAGATTACTACCCCCAAAGGCGAATACGCCGCCGCCACCGTTCAGCGGCCAGGGCAGAGCGCCGAAAAGGTTCTTGGCGAAGAGCTGCCTGCGGGAATTGGCGCGCTTTCCTGGCCCAAGACCATGTATTGGCGGCCAATAAGCCGGAGCGATTTGTCCGTCCGCTCCGCTGGCTGCTTTGTCTGCTGGACGAAAACGTGGTTCCGCTGGAGTTCGCCGGCATCCGCGCCGGCCACGTCAGCTATGGCCATCGCGTCCTCTACGGGGACCAGCCAGTTCCCATCGCCCGGCCCGCTGGCTTATCTTGCTGCGCTCGAGGCGGCCTTTGTCGATGGCCGATGTTGCCGTGCGCCGCCATCGCATCCGCAAGGCGCTCGACGCCGCAACCCGCAATCTTCCCTGAGGCTCGATGGCGCGAAGACGAGGCCCTGGTGGAGCAGGTGACCCACCTCACGGAGTGGCCAACCGTGCTGCTGGCAATTTCCAGCCCGAATACCTGGCCCTGCCGGAAGAAGTTCTGGTCACCGTCATGCGCGACCACCAGAAGTACTTCGCGGTCGAAGATCAAGCATCATGCGCTGGCGCCGCATTTTCTAACCGTGCTGAATACCGAAGTGGATGCCGAAGGCATGGCCATCATCCGCCATGGCAATGAGCGGGTCTTGCGCGCCCGCTTCAACGATGCCCGCTTCTTTTGGAACTACGACCAGAAGATTCCGCTCGAGCAAGCGGCTTGAAAAACTTAAGACGGTCACCTTTCAAAGGGATCTTGGCAGCTACGCCAGCAAGACCGAAAGCAACCTGCTCATGGCAAAAGCCGTGGCCGCCGCAGTTGCGGCCCAGGGGATTGTGCTTGATCATGCGGCGCTCGAAGCAAGCGGTGCTGCTGGCCAAAACCGATCTCACCACCGAGTTGGTGAAGGAATTTACCGAACTGCAGGGCGTCGTTGGGGGGCTCTACGCTCGCGCTCAGGGGCTGGGCGAAACGGTAGCGCAGGCCATCTATTCGCAGTACATGCCGGCCGGAGTGGACGATCCCATTCCCGCAACCGTAGAAGGCCAGATCCTGGGCTTGGCGGACCGCATGGCAACCATCGCGGAGATGTTTGCCATTGGGCTGGCGCCCAGCGGATCCAAAGATCCTTTCGCGCTTGCGCCGCGCCGCCAACGGGGTGGTAAAAATCCTCGCCGAATCAGGCCTGCCCCTTACCCTCGCAGCACTCGAGAGCCATGGCATCGGAATGCTTGCCGCGCGCCCGCTCCGGCGAAGGCGCAGCTGTGGGGGTGTTTCTGAAGGAACGCCTCGACTTCTACCTCCGCGAAGTTCGCGGCTACGCCTATGACGTGGTGAATGCCGTGCTCTCAACCGGGCTCACCACGGTAACGGACGCGATGGCGCGGGCGCAGGCGCTCACCCAGGTCCGCGGGTCAGACGATCTGCTCGCCATCTCCACCGCGTTCAAGCGGATCAAGAATATCCTCCGCCAGGCAGCGGAGAAGACAGGAAAAACAAGCGGACTCCGTCGCCAGCGAAGATCTGATCGAGCCGGCCGAGCGGCATCTGTACGCAGAGATGGTCAGAATCGCGCCCCAGGTGGAGGCTCTTCGCGCCGGCAGCAATATCTTCAAGGCCCTGGAATGTGATCGCCGCTCTCCGCCCTGCGATCGACGGCTTTTTTGACCAGGTGATGGTCATGGCGCCCGAGGCTCATCTGCGCAAAAACCGCCTGGCCCTGATTGCCTCGGTGCTCAGCGATTTTTCCCGCATCGCAGACTTCTCCGAGATCGTCCCCGGCTAGAGGACGAAAACTTCAGAAGTCTTCGACTTCGCTACAACTTATGCGGAATCCGTCCCAAATAACCATGTTAATAGAGTGTTAAAAGTTGTATATTATGCCAACGGATCGCTAGACATTTGAACCGGCAACGGTGCAATTGCGGTCGAACCCTCCTCTATTTGGCTCGTTTGAGCAGCAGACCGAACTCCTGACACTGCGGCAAAAGGGAGAATTTCATTCAGGAGGCCTGACTAGTGACCCGGATCTCGTTTCATCAGAAACTCGAAAGCCTTCGTGAGCGCCTTCTGCAGATGGCCGGTGTAGCAGAACAGACGCTACGGTATGCGCTCGGACGCGCACTGCCGCGGGGAGCTTTCAGCTTGCGCCAACGTTCGCCTGAACGAGGCGATCATCAACCACTCGGAGCGCGAGATCGACCAGATGGCGCTCGATCTTCTGGCGATGGAGCAGCCCATGGCCGTGGATCTGCGTTTTGTTCTCGCCGCCATCAAGATCAACTCCGACCTGGAGCGGGTCGGCGACCAGTCGATGACGATTGCGTTGCTGGCTGAGGAACTCGCCGGCAGCCAGCCGTGCGAGTTTCCGGTGGATATTCCGCGCATGGCGGAACTATCGATGACCATGGTCCGAAAGGCGCTTCAGGCGCTCACCGATCGCGATGCCGAACTGGCCACCAGCGTACTGGCCATGGATGACGCGGTCGATGAGATGAACCGTAGAGCCAAGGGCGTGCTTCTCGAGTGCATCGCGCGGGACTCCAGCGCGGCTCAATCGGCCATCAACCTGCTGTTTATTTCCCGCAGCCTCGAACGCATCGCGGATCACGCCACAAATATGGCCGAAGACGTCATCTTCTGGGTGCGCGGAGCGGATGTTCGTCACGGCCACACCCTGCAAGCGCAATAGGAATAGGGTGAGTCGCGGTCCTTTTGGGGCCGCAGCTCACCCTCAGTTCACGCGCTGCAACCGGGCAATCAGCTTCTGGGCGAGGTTCTCGCCGGAATCGGACCAGAGCAGCCGGCTGCTGATCCCACAGTTTTCCTGGATGGCGTTCGTGACTTCCACCAGCTTCTGAACATTGCGCTTCACATACTCTTCGCCCACCCGATCCAGTTCGATCTCTTCCAGCAGAAAAGGCGTGTCCAGTCCAAAATCCACTCGGACCTGCCCGTTCTGCTCATAGGCTCCCTCATCGAACTGGGGTCCGAAGCCAACCACGTGCACCATCACCGGCTGTTGTTTCCATGCAGGGTCAAGACCACCACCCGTTTCGGCTATCCATAGATCCCACTTGAACTCGAATTCGTACGCGAAGTCGTCATGCAGTATCTCGGTGGCCTCGGCCACCGCTTGTTCCGGCGCGGACTCCCGCACCTCATCTTCCTCGTAAATCCTCTGATAAAACGGCGCCTCATTCCAGGAGATGGGGTACGCTGCCGCAGCGTGTACCCGCAGCCTTCCCCCTTCCCCCGCGAACTGCTTGAGCACTGAGACGATTGCAGGAGCAAGCGCGGGAAGACGAAAATTAGGGAACCACAGACTCAGATACAACCGGTCAGCCATCTCTTCATTTTAAGCGTTCTTTGTGGCCCCCCGCCGGCCGATAAACGCAGGAGTGAGAATATGAAGAGTATGGCCGTCCTGGGTTTCCTGTCGTTGGTCACACGGCGATCTTCATGCACCTTTCCTCCAAGGGAGGCGCAAACGCTCCTCTTTCCCGTGCTGTGTGGCAGGAAATGCGGATAACCCCGGCCAGCTTGCGCTCCTGGATCCTGGTACTCGCCGCGGGCCTGGTGGCTGCCGTCGCCCTCTTCCTGGCGTATGGGCGATGGCAGTTGCGCCGTTTCGGCCATGACAAGCTGGGTGGATTGGCAAGCACCGTCCAGCAATCTACCGACGGCTTCACTCATTCGGAGTCGCGGGGTGGTCACACGTTCTATACCCTCCACGCCTCTAAGGCGGTCCAGTTCAAGAGCGACGGACATGCCGAGCTGCACGACGTGAGCATCACCCTCTACGGTGCGCAGGGAGCACCGGCCAACCGCATCTACGGCAGCGACTTCGATTGGGATCCAGTCAACGGCGTCGCCCGCGCCATGGGCCAAGTCCAGATCGATTTTCAGGGAACCACGGCTCCTGGACCGCAAGCCGGCAAGGCCTCCCCGGAGGAGGGCGAAAGCAAGAATACGGTGCACGTCAAAACCTCGGGACTGGTCTTCAACAAAAAGACGGGGATGGCCAGCACCACCGAAAAGCTCGAGTTCCGCCTGGCCGAGGCAGCGGGCAGCGCGCTGGGCGCGAGCTTTGATTCTCAAACGGGAATCATGATTCTGGACGCCGACGTTGCTTTCAATTCCAGTGTGGGAGGAAACCCGCTGGAGGTCCGCGCCCGTCATGCGCAGTTCGATCGCACCAATCGCCTGTTGTATCTTCTCCAGGACGTGACCGACTATGCCGACAGTCACAGCTCGTCCGATCAGGCGACGGTCTCCTTCCGTACGGATGGGTCGGCCTACCAGGTCGAGGCGCAAGGAAATGTGATCCTCAAAGGAAGTGACGGCCAGCAGATCAACACCCGAAAGGCGCATATTGACCTGGGCCCCAGAAGCGAGCCGGAGCAGGCCATCGTGGATGGTGGGCTGCTTTACGTTGCCAGCAATACGGCCCGGCTGCTTCATGGAACTGCGTCGTCGGCCACTCTTTTATTTGGTCCTCAGCCCACCATCCGGCACGCGCAGCTGCGCGACGCCGTTACGCTTGTGGACGAGGAAAAGCTGGACGAGGAAAAGTTGCCGGCTGCTAACCCCGCCAGGCAAAATCAGCCGGTGACGACCACCCGCCAGGTGGGGGCGGCGAAAGTCGACATCGATTTCGCCCCCGGGCCCGGCAGCCCTACGGCTGAACACATACTGGCCGTTGGAAGCGCCCGGCTCAACGTCCACGAGATCTTTGCCAAAACGCCTCCCCAGGACACGACCGTGCAGGGCGATCAGCTCTTTGCCACGCTTGCTGACGGAGAGGTTCTCTCCAACCTCCGCGGAACGGGCCACACCAGCCTGGCCGTGGTAAGCCCCAGCGGGGAGAAGCAGACCACCACCGGCGACAATCTGCTGCTCACGTTCGCGCCGCCTACTCCAACCAAGCCAAAAGGAAAAGCAGCAAAGGCCAACACCCCCACGCCGCAGCCGGCAGCGCAGTTGCAGTCTGCCGTGCAACTGGGAAACGTGACGCTGGTTCAGGAGCCTGCGGCGAAGCCGGGCGGGCAGACGCCCCCTGCGACCACGGCCACAGCCGACCGGGCATCCTATGACGCCGCTACCCAGGTAGTGCAGTTGACGGGAAATCCGCGCATTCGCAACGCCGGCGGAGATTTGACCGCGTCATCCATCGAGGTTGAGCGCATCACTGGCAACGCCAACGCCACCGGTGGCATCAAGGCGACCTATCGTCAGGCGAGTGGACAGCAGAACGTGGCCTTTACCGGAAGTGGGCCGGTGCACGTGGTTGCCGATCATGCACACCTGGACCACCAGGCCGATCTCACTACTTTTTACGGCATGCCACACAGCGACGCGCGATTGTTTCAGGGAAGCGATTCCGTCTCCGCCCCGGTACTGGAGCTTTCCCAGCCGCACGCGACGCTTGCCGCGCACGGGCCGCCTGGTGATGCCACTGCCGTGAACGCCATCTTTACCAGCTCCTCAAGCAATGCGAAGAGCCCACCCTCGGTGGTTCGTCTCCAGAGCCGCACTCTCTTCTACTCCGACAGCGAACACAAGGCTGTTTTTAGCGGCAACGTGGTGGCGCAGACGGCTACCGGGGTTCTGCACTCGAGTTTCATGGACGTCTACTTCAGCCCGGCAACCGGCCCGCAGGCGCCCGGCAAGACCCCGCAGAGCAGCCAAGTCTCCAGAATCGTTGCCCGGGGGGCTGTGGAACTCCAGCAGCCCGGTCGCAAGGGGTCAGGTGAGGAGCTCGAATACACCGCCCAGGACGGCAAATTTGTGCTGACCGGAACCGCCGCGGCGCCACCCCGTCTCACCGACCAGGTACGCGGTACAGTAACCGGCAATGCGTTGATTTTCAATGATCGCGATGATAGCGTCATGGTGAGTGGCGGCCCCTCCAAAGCAGTGACTCAAACCCACGTTACGAAATGAATGCAAAAGCTTAGTACAGACGAAATAGGCAAGTCTTATAAGGGCCGTCAGGTGGTTCGGGGCGTAAACCTTGAGGTGTGCCAGGGCGAAGTAGTTGGGTTGCTGGGTCCCAATGGTGCCGGCAAAACCACCAGCTTTTACATGATTGTCGGCCTCATCGCTCCCGATACCGGTCAGGTGTTTGTCGATGAGGTGGATATCACCCGCGTTCCCATGTATCTCCGGGCGCGCCAGTACGGCATCAGCTATCTGCCCCAGGAGCCCTCCGTTTTTCGCAAGCTCACGGTGGAAGAGAACATCCTCGCCGTGCTCGAAGTGCAGTCTATCTCGCTTGAGGTGCGACGCGCCCGGACGGAGAAACTGCTCGACCAATTGAATCTGGGCCACATCCGCAAGACCCGCGGTTACGCGCTTTCCGGCGGCGAGCGGCGACGGGTGGAGATAGCCCGCTGCCTATGCATCCAGCCTTCTTTCATCCTGCTCGACGAGCCCTTTTCCGGCATCGATCCCATCGCCGTGCTGGATTTGCAGGAGATCATCTTCGACCTCAAAGCAAGTGGGATCGGGGTTCTGATTACCGATCACAACGTGCGCGAGACGCTCTCCGTCACCGACCGCGCGTACATCATTAATGAAGGGCGTATCTTCCGCACTGGAACCCCCGAGCAGTTGGGCAAAGATCCTGAGGTGCGCCGGGTTTACCTGGGTGAGGGTTTTTCCCTGAACTAGTGGACTGTACCGCAGGGTTGGACAGAGCCGCGGAGTGAAGGGTATGGGTCTCACCTGCGGAAAACGCTTTGCACCAACAGCACGGCTGAACAGCCGTGCCGAAAGTATGCTGCGTGGGGGCGGCTTTGGCCGCCGAGGGCAGCGGGTTACTAGGCCTCCCGCGGGCATTTTCCTCTATCACAGTTTCTCTCTGCACAGAAGAATGACCATGGTCACACATGGACGTGGTGGAAAAGCATTCCACGACAGGGGCTCAGAAAATGTAAACTAAGGCCCTATAGGGTGGGAGTGAAACCCGGTTTTGTATCAGGGCACGACTTTAGTCGGGCCGTAATTGCTTGAAATATTCCCGGGCTTTAGCCCCTGAGGGCTGTTTTTTCAGTTCTCATACAGGCTCGATAGCCTCTTGTAGCGGTGAGAACGCGAATGGCTCTTCTACAACCAAAGCTCAGTTTGAAGGTTGCGCAACGGCAGATTCTGACGCCTGGCCTGATGCAGATGGTCAGCGTGCTGGCGCTCAACAAGCTGGAGCTGAAAGAGCTGATCAACACCGAAATTGTTGAGAATCCGGTGCTTGAGGAGCTCGAAGAGAGCGTTCCCCTCATCGATGACCTGGCACAGAAGGAAGCGGAGCGCGAGCGAAGCGTCGAAGAGACCGCGGCCCAGGCAGAGCGCGACAAGCGCGACCCCTTCGACGAGATTGACTTTGGCTCCTATTTCCAGGATTACCTCGACCCCGGTTTTCGTACCCCCAATGGCTTTGAGCAAAGCGACAAGCCCTCCTTTGAAAATTTCCTTTCCCAGCCCAGCACGCTCGCCGATCACCTTTCCTGGCAGCTGGGTTCCCTGAACGTTAGCCGGAACCTGCGGGCTGCCGCCGAATATGTGGTGGGCAATCTGGACGAAGACGGGTATCTCCTGGCCGGGGATGAGGAATTGCTGGCAGGCTTTGAGCGGGAGTATCAGCCTGCTCCGGGCACTCCAAGCCCCGGCCCGGCCGAGCTTCTTGCCGAAGCAGTGCAGCTGGTGCAGAACCTGGACCCTGTCGGCGTCGCTACGCGAACCCTGCGGGAGTGTCTGCTGGTGCAGATCGAGGCCCACCGCCGCGAACTTCAACTTCAACTGGAGCGCCAACGGGCCGCCGCGTCGAATGGGCATGCTGGCTCAGCTGCGAGCGAAGCCGATCCCGCCGGCCCCCACGACGACCGGTTGCAGGTGTCCGCCCTGGCCGCTCGCATCGTCGATCAACACTTGCTGCTGTTGCAAAAGCGCGACCTGCGCGAGATGTCCAAGGTCCTCACAGCACAGCCCGATGCCATCCAGCAGGCCATCGATTTTATTCGCACTCTCGACCCTCGTCCCGGCCAGCGTTTTAACCGCTCCGATGCCCGGCTGATCGAGCCCGACGTGGCCTTCGTCAAGCGCGGAGGCGAGTTCGTCGTGGTCATGAACGAGGAAGATCTGCCCACCCTGCGGCTCAATCATGGGTACCGCAAGCTGCTCTCGCAGGAAGGCACCGAGCGAGACGTAAAGGATTACGTCAAAGAGCGTTACCGCTCGGCCCTGCAACTGATGCGCAACATCGAACAGCGCAAGAACACGATCCTCAGAACCTGCGAGGCGATTGTCCGCCGCCAGGGCGAGTTCCTGGAGCGCGGGGTCGACGCGCTCAAGCCCATGATGATCAAGGACGTTGCGGAAGAGATTGGGGTGCATCCTTCGACCGTCAGCCGGGCGGTCTCGAGCAAATATGTGCACACCTCGCAAGGCGTCTTTGAGCTTCGGTTCTTTTTCTCTGAGGGTGTCCACGGCCCGGAGGGTGGCAGCACCCCTCTGATGCTGCTCAAGCGTAAGGTCAAGAAGTTGATCGATGAAGAAGATCCCCGCAAGCCCCTCACCGATGATTTGATTGCCAGCATGCTGGAGGCCCAGGGCATCGACGTAACCCGCCGCACCGTGGCCAAGTACCGCGAAGATCTGCGCATTCCCAGCACCCACCAGCGCCGAGTGCGCGATTAATTTAGAATCGGATTCTTCTTTAGGGAGCGTGAGCATGCCGGTTGAATGTACAGGCAGGCAGGTCGCAGTCACTAAACCGCTGCGTATCCTGGCGGAAGCAGGCATCGAGCGCATAGCCAGAATTCTCGGCAGAATCACCAGCGCCCACGTGGTTCTCACCGCGGAAAAATACCGGCAGATCGCCGAGGTCACGGTCAAGACGCGAGCGTGCACGCTGGTTGCACTGTGCGAGTCGCCGGCCAGCATGGAAACCGCACTGCGCGATGCGCTGGTGAAAGCCGAATCCCAGGCGACGCGGCACAAAGACAAGCAGCGCTCGCGCAAGCGTCAACCCAAGCTGGAGAAGAATGTGGAAGAGTTGGGTGTTGCGCGCACCGGCCGGGGAAGTGTTGCCCCCGGCAAGTCTGCCAAAGCTGCAAATGGAAATGGAACAGCAAACGGCAAGAACCACGTCCAGCCGGCGATTCCCGTTACTGTACATTCCTTTCCCGCGCGCGTGCCGATTGCCGAGCCGCATATCGTTCGTTCCCAGGATTCGGTGGCGCTGCGGCCAATGACCCTTGAAGAGGCGGTCAAGGAGGCGGAGTTCCGCGATCGCGACGTTTTTGTTTTTCGAGATAACGAAGGTAATGTGAAAGTTCTGCATCGCAAGCGTGATGGCAAGATGGAACTGATCGAAGCCCCCTAGTGGGGTAACAACTATTTCGGGGGTAGAAACAAATCTGTGACAATGCGCGACTCTGCTTGGGGGCGCGGCTCCGATGCTTTGTATCAGGGCACGACTTTAGTCCGCAAATGGCTGAGAAAGAATTGGGCTGCCTCGCCGCAGCGAGCATCAGCCCCTGCGGCACTATTGAATGAGCTGTTACAGTCCCCCCTAATGCGGGTCCCCTGGATTTGTCGCAAACGCAGTGTTGAATTTCACCACCGCAGCAAGCACACTGCAACGCCCTCGGATGAATTTTCTTAGGACCTTAAGTAACTGCGACCTCGGAGCTTGCCGGTACTTCTTTCAGGGGATATTCCTGCTTGGAAAGCGACCCTGATACTCAAGCCTGTGGGAGCAGTGTCCCGCGGCGATCCAATTTATGAATTCAGAAGCTGATGTTGCCGTAATTACGGCCCAGCAAAAATCATTACTCGAAGCATTGCCCTGCTACGTCTTTGTCCAGCGCGGCGGCAATGTGGTGTACGCCAATCGTGTTGCGCGCGAGATCCTGCATCTTGAAGAAGGTGCGATCCTCCCTGTCGACAGTCTCTTCAGCGGGCAGTTTCCCGGCTTTGTATATGCCCATCCGGGATCGACGCCGCGAGTGTCCGCTAATATCTTCGGTTCCGGCAACCAGGCCTATTCCTCCGATTTCAATTGTCTGATGCGTACCCCGCTCAACCCGTCGGTGCCGGTTCGCGGAAGCTTCCGCATGCTGCGCGTGGAACCGGAACCGGAGCTGCTGATCGTCGCCCTGCGCAACCCGGAGCAGGACGCGGGCAGAGGCTTGGAGCACGGTTCGCCGTCCAATTTCCTCGAGCATCTGTTGAATGCAGCGCCCGAAGCCATCATGATCACGCGCGGCTCGAAGATCCTGCATATCAATCGGGAGTTCGAGTCCCTCTTCGGCTTCAACGCCGACGAAGCGCTGGGGCGGAACTCCTACGACATTCTGATTCCCCAAACCCGCCGCCATGAGTTCGACATGCTGGAACACACCATGCAGCTTCATGGCCGGGCCTCGATGGATACGGTCCGTCTGCACAAGTCAGGCGAGCTGATCGATGTATCTATACTGGCCGCGCCCATCAATATGTCGGGCGTGGATGTGGGCAATTTTGTCAGCTACCGTGACATTCGCGAGAAAAAGCAATCGAATGCCCGGTTGCAGCACGACGCCATGCACGATTCTCTGACCGGCCTGGCCAATCGTGCCCTGTTCCTCGACCGCCTTCAGCTCACCATGGCCCGGCAGCAGCGCCACTCCGAGCTCAACTTTGCCGTGATGTTTCTCGATCTCGACCGCTTCAAGGCGGTGAACGACAACCTGGGCCACGCCTGCGGAGACGATCTGCTGGTGCACATGGCCGCCCGCCTGAGGGCCTGCTTTCGCCCGGAAGATACCGTGGCCCGTTTTGGAGGCGATGAATTCGCCATTCTCATCGAGGACGTCACCAATATCTCCGACGTCACCAAAATCGCGGAACGCGCACAGCAGGATATTCGCCTGCCCGTCGACGTGAGTGGCCACGAGGTCTTTGTCACTGCCAGTATCGGTATCGCCTTCGGCACCCTCGACCACACCAGCCCGGAGCAGGTCTTGCGCGATGCGGATTATGCCATGTACCAGGCCAAGTCCAACGGGCACGCCCGGCACGAGGTCTTCGACGGCTCCATGCACGTCCATGTGGCGGCGCAGATGCGCAAGGAGCAGGACCTCAAAACCGCTCTGGAAAAGAAGGAGTTCGAGGTCTGGTATCAGCCTATCTACCGGCTGAAGACGGGCGAAATCGAAGGCTTTGAGGCGCTGTTGCGCTGGAGGCGTGCTGACGGAGAGTTCGTGCCGCTGCAGGATTTCTTGCCCACCGCGGAGGAGACCGGCCTGGTTGTTCCCATCGGCATGTTTGTGCTGGAGCAGGTCTGCCGCCAACTGAGTCTCTGGGCTGAGACCTCGCCGAATGCCGGCCCGACCATCGATGTGAATCTGTCGTTGCGGCAGTTCAGGGATCCTGATCTGGTGGGCCGCCTCGCAGCATTGCTGGCGAAATGGAAGGTCTTGCCCGGGCGGCTGCGTCTTGAAGTGACCGAGGCTGCTGTCAATCAGGATCCGGAAGGCGCCCTGGCGATCTTCCAGGCCATGGCCGATCTGAAGATAAGCCTTGCCCTGGACAACTTCGGCGCCGGCCTGGCCTCCATGAACCACTTCATCCGGTTGCCCATTGACCTGGTGAAGGTCGACCGCCGCCTGATCGCCTACCTGGCGATTCCGGGCAAGCAGGGGGCGATCCTGCAAACCATCTTCGATCTTGGACGCATGCTCCAGGTGCGCATGCTGGCCGAGGGCATCGAGCGCAAGGAACAGCTGGAGGCGTTGCTTGCCTACGGCTGCGATCTGGGGCAGGGCCATCTGTTTTCTCCTCCGGTCACCAAGGAAAAGGCGCAAGTGCTGTTGCAGGACGGCCGTTGGCACATTTGGATGAACGGCAAGCACAGGGTCGGGTGAATGCTACGATGACCCCATGCCACGCAGACGCGCGCCCGTAGGGCAGGCTAAAAAAGCAAAGTCCGCCGCCGGCAAGAAAGCCGTCGCCGTGGTGCCCGCGGTCGCTTCCGAGCTGGTGATTCTGACTGGCCTTTCCGGGTCCGGCAAGGCCTCCGCGCTCAAGGCCTTTGAAGATCTGGGTTTCTATGCGGTCGACAACATGCCGCTGGAGCTGATTCCTGCGTTCGCCGACCTGGTTCGGCAATCGGCGGAGATCAATCGTGCGGCCCTGGTGGTTGACGTTCGCGAGGGCCAGCATCTCGATCGCTTCCCGGCGATCCTTCGCCAGGTAAGAAAAGTGCTTTCGACCACGGTCGTCTTTCTCGACGCTTCAGATGCCTCCTTGTTGCGACGTTTCTCCGAGACCCGGCGTCCCCATCCCCTGGGGCGAACGGAAACTGTGGTGCGTGCCATTCATGCGGAGAGAAAGCTGCTCGATCCCATTCGCAATCTGGCCGATATAAGCGTTGATACTTCCAGTTACAACGTCCATGAGCTGCGCGCTTACATCCTGCAGAAGTTTGAGCGCGGCGATACCGACAAGAATCTCCTGGTTTCTTCCATCAGTTTCGGCTACAAGAACGGCGTGCCTCTGGAGGCCGACCTGGTCTTCGACGTCCGTTTCTTGCCCAATCCGCATTTTGTGCCCGAGTTCCGGCATCTGACTGGCCGCCATCCCAAGGTGGCCAAATATATCCGCGAGTTCCCTCAGACCGCCGAGTTTCTCGACCGCATCACCGATCTGCTGCTCTTTCTGCTTGCCCCACTACATTGAGGAGGGAAAGAGCTACCTGACCGTAGCCTTTGGCTGCACCGGCGGCCAGCATCGTTCGGTGATGATTGCCGAGGAAGTACGCAAGCGACTGGCCAAGGAGGGCTACCGGGTCAAGGCCGTCCACCGCGACATGCCCCACTGACGGGGTCGGGACGACAAATTGTTTTGAAATCGATGGTTTTTGGACGACCGCCCCCACTCTCAACAGAATTGTCATCCCGACCGTAGCGGAGGGACCTGCTGTTCCCTTGACTAGCAACCACCGTGGTTGGAAGCGTCACCCTCGCCCTCTATGTCCAGTCCCGAAGGGACGACCTGAAAGTAGCCCAGGACGCAGTCCTGGGTTGTGTTCAGAGAGAGATGTCTAGTCCCGCAGGGACGGCTGAAATCCCATCAAGCCTTCAGCCGCCCCTTCGGGACTGCTCTCAGCGGGCTGTATACGCCTACAAGACCAGCCGCACAATTGGCGATTACAATTACGGGATGCATTCCAGGCAACGCCGCGCCTCCGGGGTTTCCGCTTGAAAAAGCTGCTGCGCCTGATGGGCTATGTACGGCCATACTGGCTGCAGGCGATTACCTCGGTCATGCTGATGGCCGCAGTGGGTCTTCTCGATGCCTTCCGCCTTCTGCTGGTCGGTCCCATTTTCGACCGCGTGCTCAACCCCAATGCGCCAGACCGGACGATTCCGCTCTTCGGCCCCCGCTTCAACATAAGCCTGCAACAGATTGTTCCCGCCCACTTGCACAACGCATGGGACATCGTCGCCTTTGCGCTTGGTCGCTTCCACTCTGCTCAAGGGAATCTTCGATTATTGCGGGACCTACCTGGTGAACTATGCCGGCTTCGGCATGATCACCGACCTGCGCGATGATCTTTACGACGCCATCCTGCGGCGTTCCGTCTCCTTTTTTCAACAACACGCCACCGGCACCATCGTTTCCACCCTGATTAACGATATCGAGCGGGTGCAGTTCGCCATGTCTTCGGTGCTGGCGGAATTCCTGCAGCAATTTTTTACCTTGATCTTTACCACCTGCGTGGTGGTGGCCTTGGGGGGCAAGCTGGCGTGGCTTCTGCTGCTCTTTGTCCCCGTCGTCCTGGGGTCGGCCCGCAGGATCGGCCGCGAGGTCCGTCAGACCACCCGCAGAGGGCAGGATAAGCTGGCCGAGATCCAGAACATATTGCACGAAACCATCACCGGGAACCGCATCGTCAAGGCCTTCAACATGGAGCTTTGGGAGATGACGCGGTTCAAGCAGGCCGCCCGCCGGCTCTTCGATGCCAACCTTCGTTCGGTGCGCGCCCAGGCCATCAGTTCGCCCCTCATGGATACCATCGGCGCAGTGGCGATCGCCTTGCTGCTCTGGGTCGGCCGCAACAGCATCCGCAGCCACGCGCTCACTGCAGGGACCTTCTTCGCCTTCATCATCGCGGTTTTCAAGCTGTACGAGCCGGTGCGCAAGTTCGCGCTCTTCTACAACAACTTTCAACAGGCGCTGGGCGCATCCTCGGAGATCTTTCGCTTTATGGATACCCAGGACGAAGTGCGGGAGAAAGCCGGCGCCCATGTTCTGAAAGAGTTCCGCCAGGAGATCCGGATCGAAGATGTTTACTTCGACTACCGTAGCGAGGAAGGTGAGCGGCAGGTGTTGCGCGAGATCAACCTGGTCGTGCCCGCGGGGCGAAGTGGTCGCGCTCGTCGGCCCCAGCGGTGCCGGCAAGTCCACCCTGGTGAACCTGATCCCGCGCTTTTTTGACGTCACCGCGGGCAGCATTCGCATTGACGGGCACGACCTGCGCGACGTGAGCCTGGCCTCGCTCCGCCGCCAGATCGGCAACGTGACCCAGGAGACGATTCTCTTCAACGACACCGTCCGCAACAACATCGCTTATGGCGAAGCGGGGATCCCCATGAGCCGGGTAATTGCCTCCGCCAAGGCAGCGCTGGCTCACGACTTTATCGAGCGGCTGCCGGAAAAATACGACACCGTCATCGGCGAAAAGGGATTTCGTCTTTCCGGCGGCGAGCGCCAGCGCATTGCCATTGCCAGAGCGCTGCTCAAGAACGCGCCTATTCTCATTCTCGATGAGGCCACCTCGTCGCTGGACTCGGAGAGCGAGTCGCTGGTGCAGATTGCGCTCTCGAATCTGATTGCCGGGCGCACCGTGTTCGTTATCGCCCACCGCCTGTCGACCGTCCGGCGTGCCTCCCGTATCGCGGTCATCGAAGATGGCCGCATCACCGCCATCGGCCCGCATGAAGAGTTGCTCCGCGTCTCGCCGACTTATCAGCGTCTGTATCAGTTGCAATTCATGGATCCGGCTGAATTCCCCGGAAATGTGATTCCCACGTGAAGCATTGAATGGAGAGTCGCTGGAAGCCGCTTTCAGCGCGGAGGTGGAGCTTTGAGCGCATCGAGCCGCAAATCCTCTCCTTCCGTTGATTCTCCCGTATCTCCACCCGTCTACTCGATGACCGGCTTTGCCCGGGTCAGCGGCCGCATCAGCGACCTGCTGTCCTGGAATCTCTCGCTGAAGAGCGTCAACCACCGGTTTCTCGATCTGCACATGCGCATGCCGGGCGGCACCGAGCAATTGGAAATGCGTCTGCGCCGCCTGCTCAAGGAGAAGGTGCTGCGCGGTCACCTGGAAGTGACTCTGACGATTGAGCGCGGCCTTCGTCCGAGCGCTCATTTTGACCGTGAGTTGCTGCAGGGTTACGTTGCCGCCTTCCGCACCGCCGCCACCGAGACCGCGCTCCAGCAGGAGCCGGATCTGAACGTATTCTTTCGCCTGCCCGGCGTGTTGACCGGGGAATCACGCTTCAGCGACGAAGATATGCAGGCGCTGGAGGAAGATGTAGCCGCGCAGACCGGCCCGCTGGTTGAGGCTTTGAATCGCATGCGAGGCCAGGAAGGCGCGTCGCTGGCCCTGGAGCTTGCCGCCAGCATGGAACGGCTTGACCTCGCCGTGTCGCAGGTGGCCAAGATGCGGCATGAGGTGCAAAAGGCCTACTTTGAGCGCATCAGCCAGCGCATCTCGGGCCTGCTGAACGGCAACGCGGGCATCGATCGTGATCGCCTGCTGCAGGAAGCGGCCATGCTGGCCGAGCGCAGCGACGTGGAAGAAGAGGTCACCCGCCTGCGAACCCACATCCAGCATTTTCAGTCGCTGCTTACGGGCGGGCGGCGAGGTGGGCAAGAAGCTCGATTTTCTGCTGCAGGAGATGAATCGTGAGGCCAACACGCTGCTCTCCAAGACCGGCGGAGTGAGCGGCAATGGACAGCGCATTACTGATTTGGGCCTGGGAATGAAATCGGAGATCGAAAAAGCCCGCGAACAGGTGCAGAATCTTGAGTAACACTTGTGCGGGACTGCGCAACCGAGCAAACCGCTGTATCATCAAGGACAACGACTTTGGCAGGAATTCTGTTCATCATCTCGGCTCCTTCCGGCTCTGGCAAATCGACCTTGGTGAACCAGTTGCGTTCACTGGTAACGGGTCTGGACTTCTCTGTCTCCTACACCACGCGTGCTCCCCGCGGTTCTGAACAGCCAGACCGCGAATATCACTACATTTCGCCTGCCAAATTTCAGGAAATGGTCGAACAGGGAGAATTTCTGGAGTGGGCTAACGTCTTTGGCAACTACTACGGTACCGCCTGCCGCTCGCTCACCGATGCCCAGGCGGCAGGCAAGGATTTGCTCCTCGACATCGACGTTCAGGGAGCGGCCCAGGTGCGGGAGAAGATTCCGGACGCGGTGAGTATTTTTGTTCTTCCTCCCAATCCCGAGATCCTGGCCACCCGCTTGCGGCAACGCAGCCGTGCCGAAGGCAGCATTCGCGAGGACGAGATCGAGCGGCGGTTGGCCAAGGCAAGAGGTGAGATCGAGAATTACCGCCAGTATCGTTATATTCTGGTTAACGATATTCTTGATCACGCGGTTGAATCGCTGACCGCAATCGTGATCGCGGAAAGGGCCAGGCGCCATGGAGCGCCGCAAGACCCTGAAACTGCACCGGATGATGCAGCTCGCCGATAAATGCCGGCAGGCGAATGCCACCGATCGTTTGTATCCGGTGCTTTCCTCGTTCGGCCTGCTCGACATGCACGCCACTCGCGCCTGACTGCCGGCGAGAGACTTTGGACAGGAGGCAAAATGACGCCAGAGGATGGACTTGACAGCAATTTTCGCTATGTGGTCATGGCGGCCCGCCGTGCCCGGCAACTGCAGAATGGCTCCCAGCCGCTTATCGATTCCCGCTCCAACAAGGCCTGCCGCGTAGCCCAGGAAGAGATCGCCGCGGGCAAGGTCAAGGCGGCCCCGCCCCGGGCGGAAGCGCCGGACGTGGTTGTCTCGGAACCGGAAGCTCCCTTATAGAGATTCCTGAAGCCAGGGCTCCGCATACGCCAGCGTACAATCATCGTTATGAAGGTCACGGTGGGTGTCTCTGGAGGCATTGCCGCCTATAAAGCCGCAGAGTTGGTGCGAGCCTTGCAGCGCCAGGCGCTTGATGTGCACGTCGTGATGACGGAAGCGGCCCAGAAGTTCATTACTCCGCTGACCTTTGCTTCGCTCACCGGTCATAAGGTCATCACCGGGCTATGGCCTTCGTCCGCCGACGAAGCTGAGAGCCGATCTCGATTCCTCCATCGAGCACATTGACGCAGCGCAGTCGACCGAGGCCCTGGTAGTTGCGCCGGCGACCGCCAACGTGCTGGCGAAATTCGCTCACGGGCTGGCCGACGACTTTCTGACCACCATGTTTCTCGCCACCCGCGCACCGGTCATTGTCGCTCCGGCCATGAACGTCAACATGTGGGAGCATCCGGCCACCCGGAGCAACATGGAGATCCTGGAAGAGCGGGGGGTGCGGATTGTGCCGCCTGAAAAAGGTCCGCTTGCCTGCGGCATGACAGGGAGCGGCCGGCTGGCTGAGCCGGAGGTGATCGTCGAGGCAGTGTTGGGCATGCTCCAGCACCGCAACGATCTGGCCGGGGAGACGGTTTTGGTGACCGCCGCCGGAACACGGGAAGCCATCGATCCGGTTCGCTTTCTGGGTAATCGCTCCAGCGGAAAAATGGGCTATGCGGTGGCCGAGGAGGCCCAGCGCCGGGGGGCGCGGGTGGTATTGGTGAGTGGGCCTTCATCGCTCCGTCCGCCTGCCAACTGCGAGCTGGTTCCTGTGGTCAGCGCCGAGGAGATGCGCCGCGCCGTTCTCAGCCGCCTCGATCAGACCACGATTGTCATCAAGGCCGCGGCCGTTGCCGACTATCGCCCGAAGGTGCTGGCCGGGCAGAAGATGAAGCGCACTGGGCCCATCACCCTGGAGTTTGAGCCGACAGAAGACATACTGCGCGAAGTGGTGCTATCGAAGCGGCCTGGTACGCTGGTGATCGGCTTTGCCGCGGAAACCGAGAATCTGCATCGAGCACGGCCGTGACAAGCTCTTGCGCAAGGGAGCGGATGCGATTGTCTTGAACGACGTCTCGCGTCCCGGGCTGGGGTTTGATTCTGATCGCAACGCCGCGACTTTCCTGACCCCCCGGACCGCCATTGAACTGCCGGAGATGACCAAGCATGAACTGGCCGGTCGCATCCTGGACGAGATCATGGCCCTGCGCCGGCCGGCCTCGCTGGTCGCCGAGACCGGCCTGGTCTCGAGCAACGCCAAGCTGCGTGAATAGAGGCAAAACCGAAGATCTCCCATATCGACTGCGTCCAGCGGAGGCTGTCCAGTCTTCGGCTGCGCTCGCGGATCACAACGCTGCGCGTCGGGATGACAATTCATATTTTGGTAGGGTGCGAGTGCCCAAGAAAAATTGGCATCCCGAAAAACAGCACGAACTCCCGAGCGAAGCGCAGGGATCTGCAGTTCATTCTCTCCGGCATGTAAGCTATAGGAAACCCGCTCCGCAATCTCTCTTGTTGGTGTAGCCGGAGTGAACACCTCTTCGCAGCTTCCCTTCAAGAAAGCTGCACCTAACCACTCTCGAAGGGCACATAATGCCGCTCGATCCCCAATTGCAGCAAGCCATCGCCGCGCACATGCAGTACATGCGCGATCTTGGTATCGTCGAGTTTTATCGTCGCAGCAACCCTGTGATCGAGCCCATCGCCGAGGAGCCCGTTATTCCCCTACAAAAGCCTGCCCCTTCGCAGCCGCCCGTCGGCTCGTTTGTCTCTCCGCCTAGCCGTGCCGAAGCGCTGCGCGCGATCCAGATGAAATCGGCAACTGTACTCGTTGCGCGTTGAGCGCCGGCCGAAACAAGATTGTCTTTGGCGACGGCGACCCCAACGCGCGTCTCATGTTCGTGGGCGAGGGCCCAGGGGCAGACGAGGACGCCCAGGGACTGCCTTTTGTCGGTCGTGCCGGCCAACTACTCAACAACATGATCGCCGCCACCGGGTTGAAGCGGGAGCAGGTCTATATCGCCAACATTGTGAAGTGCCGCCCGCCCCAGAACCGCATGCCGGAGCCCGAGGAGGCCAACACCTGCTCCCCTTTTCTCTTCCAGCAGATTGACGTGGTCCGGCCGGAGGTCATCGTGGCCCTGGGTTCGACCGCCGCCACTTACCTGCTGGGCGTTAAATCCTCCCTGAGCGGCCTGCGCGGGCGAACCCACAAGTGCCGGGGCGCCAAGTTGATCGTTACCTATCATCCGGCCTATTTGCTGCGCGATCCGCGGCAGAAGAAAGAAGCATGGCAAGACCTCAAGCTGGCCATGGCAGAGCTGGGTTTGTCCGTTCCCGTCCCGCTGATCCGGTCTGCTTATGGCGCTTTTCTGTGACGTCGTGCTGCCCGTACCGCTCGACCGGGCCTTTACCTACAAGCTAAAGGATGGAGATGACCCGTCTATCGGTGGCCGGGTCGTCGTGCCCTTTCGCAACGAAAAGATGATTGGGGTCGTCACCCGCCTGCATGATGAAGCTCCACCCGTCGAGGCGCGGCCGATCGAAGCGGTGCTTGACCAGGAGCCTATCCTCAACCCCGAGCTCATGGAGCTGGCCGCCTGGATCGCGCAATACTACCTGGCGCCGCTGGGCGAAGTGCTGCGCAGCATGCTTCCGCTCATGGCCGAGGTGCGCCGCTCGACCAGTTATCGCATCAGCGAAACCGGCCAGGCCATCCTGTTCGACGGCGCCCAGCAGGGTTCTTCGCGCCGCTCGCGACGCACTGTGGACGAACAGAACATCGAATACACCGTCCTGGACTATCTTTCCGACGGGCAGCCGGCCAAGAGCGGAACCTTACGCCATGCCACCGGAGCTACCGCGAGAGCTATTGACCAGCATGCTGCGCAAGAAGTGGCTGCTGCGCGAGACCGAAGCCGCGCCCCGCGACGCGCGCCGTCTGGTGCGCCATGCGGTTTTGGTGGCGGATGCGCGCCCGCCCAAACTGAATGAAAATCAGCTGGCGATTCTTGCCGAGTTGGCCGGCGCGGGCGGGTCTCTGCCAGTCCCCGTCCTGCGGCGGCTGGGCTCTGCCCGCGACCACGTTGCAAACCCTGGTGAAGCGGGGTCTGGTAACCATCGAAGAACGGCCCTGCTGCGTTTCATCTTTCCGCAGCCGGCGCGGCCAGGCCCAGCATGAACTCAACCACGCCCAGCAAGCTGCCCTGGGGTACATCGTGGCTACGCTCGACGGCGAGGGCTTTGGCGTCTGCCTGTTGCACGGCGTGACGGGCTCGGGCAAGACGGCCGTCTATCTGGCCGCCATGCAGCGCGCGCGGCTTGCCGGCCGCTCGGCCATTCTTGCTGGTCCCGGAGATCGGCCTCACCCCAGCCATGGCGGCGCAGTTGCACTCCTCCTTCGGCGCCAGCGTCGCCCTGCTGCACTCCGCGCTCACGCCCGACGAGCGCGCCGAGCAGTGGTATCGCATCCGGCGCGGCGAAGCGCGCATTGTGGTCGGCACCCGCTCGGCCGTCTTCGCCCCGGTCGAGAACCTGGGCCTGATCATCGTCGACGAAGAGCACGACTCGTCCTACAAGCAGGAGGAGATTCCCCGCTACCACGCCCGCGATGTCGCCGTGATGCGGGCCAAAATCAACGGCGCCACCGTCGTTCTCGGCTCCGCCACCCCGTCGCTCGAATCCTGGCGCAATGCGGAAACGGGCAAGTATGCCTTGATCGAGATGAAGGAGCGGGTCAGCCAGCGGCCGCTGCCGGTGGTTGACCTGGTGGACATGCGGCTGGAGTTCCAGCAGACAGGGCAGGAGAGTATCTTTTCCCGCGTGCTGCTGGAGCGGGCGAAGGCCGCCATCGATCGCGGCGAGCAGGCCATCATTCTGCTGAACCGGCGCGGATATTCCTTTGCCGTGTTATGCCGGTCATGCGGCGAGAAGCTGCAATGCGAGAACTGCGCCATCGCCCTCACCCACCACAAGCCCATTATCCCCGCAGATCCGCACGCGGCTGCGGTAAGCCCTTCGGGCCAACGGCTCAAATGCCACTATTGCGGATACGTGAAAACCGTGCCCAAACGATGTCCCAAGTGCGAGAGCGAGCACCTGTTTTACCTGGGAGCGGGTTCGCAGCAGGGCGAAGAGCGTCTGCAGGAGTTGTTTCCCCATGCCCGCATCGGCCGCATGGACCGCGACACCATCCGCAACCGGTTCGACATGGAGCACTTGCTGGGCCGGCTGCACAGCGGGCAGATCAACCTCCTGGTGGGCACGCAGATGATCGCCAAGGGCCACGACATTCACGGCGTCACCTTTGTCGGCGTAGTGGGGGCGGACCATGCTCTCGGTCTGCCGGACTTTCGCGCCGCCGAACGCGTCTTCCAACTGCTCACCCAGGTCTCCGGCCGCGCCGGGAGAGGAGACCTGCCCGGCAACGTCCTGGTCCAGAGCTACTACCCGGAGCACTACGCCATCCAGGCAGCGGCCCAGCACGACTTCAGAGGCTTTGTAAAAAAGGAGCTGCAATACCGCAAGTGGATGCACTACCCGCCCCACGCGGTCCTGGCCAACATCATCATCCAGAGCCCTCGGCTGGAGGAAGCCGCAGGCTGGGCCGCGGCCCTGGGCAAGTGCTTCGCGGCGATCCCGCTGGAGCAGGTGCGCGTGCTGGGACCGGCCAGCGCGCCGATTGTGCGCATCAAGCGCATCTACCGCTTTCATCTTCTGCTCAAGGCAGCACAGCGGCAGGCTCTGGCCCAAACCCTGCGGGCGGGCCTGGCGCAAGCCGAGGCCATGGGTATTCCTCGACGCAATCTGATCGTCGATGTCGACGCCGTAAACCTGATGTGAAGAGGGGCATGACCTTTCCCTCGATACCGAAGGAAAATGCGTGGCCCATTCAAGCCATTCTTTTGGCTTGAGTGGGGTTGTTGCGGACCCCAACCCTCCGCTCTCTGCCCTTAGGAAGCTAGCGGAACAAATCGATCCCGCTGACCCCGGCAAAGGGAGCGGGCAGGAACGTCAGCAATAGAATGGCAAGCGCCAACACACCCAGCCACCGATACTTCGTGGGCAACTGCGGGAAATAAGCAACATGGGGATGGCGCATCACCGGCAGAAGCAGGATCACCCCCCACAGCACCCATCCGGTCCACAGGGTCGCGCCCATGACCAGCAGCAGCAAAGGAACGGCAAACGTCATCCGGCGATGCCATTGCGGCGAAATCGCATACAGGATATGCCCGCCATCCAGCTGCCCAGCGGGAATCAGGTTGAGCGAGGTGACGAAGAGTCCAACCCAACTCGCGATCAGGATGGGGTGGGGCAGCATGCTATCGAGCCTCGGCACTTGCGGAAAGTACGCCTCGAGCATTCGGGCCAGCAAGGTAACGGTCCATGGCTGGTGGAACTGGACCAGCGCGGGAGGCGAGGCGGGGCTTGCCGGCCGGGAGAGCAGGAGGCCCACAATCGTGGTGGGAACGGCAACCAGGTACCCGGCAATCGGGCCCGCGATACCCACTTCGATCAGCGCCCGGCGCGAAGGAATACGGGAGCGGATCCGGATCACCGCGCCGGCGGTGCCGCTCAGCGTGGGAGCGGGCAATACGTAGGGCCACGAGGCGCGAATCCCATGGCGCCGGCAGTAGAAGAAATGTCCAGCCTCGTGCGCCAGCAGAATCCCTAACAGCGCCACGGAAAACGACCAGCCGCTGGCCAGCGCCGAGGGGTGCTTCCAGATCCAGTGCAGCGGAACAAGGTCACCCTCGCTCACCAGCGGCGGCTGCCCCAGGCGAAAGTTCTGCATCAGCAGCGCGCCGGTGCTCGCAGTGGTGAAAATGCTGACGATCAGCAGGCAAAGGGCAGCCACGGAACAGAGAGTCGTGCCCTTGGGGAAAAACTCGAGTAGCGTTCAGGACGCGGTAGGGTGGTCGGTGCTGCCATGGGCCGAGGTTAGGAATCCAGCAGGTGAAGTTCCTTGCCCGGTTTGAAGCGAACAGCCTTGCCTGGAGTGATGGTGACTTCTGCGCCGGTCCGCGGGTTACGGCCAATCCCCGTCTTGCGCGGGCGCACATTGAAGACCCCAAAGCCACGAAGCTCAATCCGGTCGCCGGACGCAAGAGCTTTTTTCAGGCTTTCAAAGACCGTGTCGACGGCGGCTTCCGCTTTGTTGCGCGGTAGCCCGGTCTTGGCAATTACTTGGTGGATGATGTCCTGTTTAATCAATGCCTTTACCCCGAGGGAGTGGTAGGTAACTGCAATGGGCCGGAGCTACGTCCTCATCGTATAGCGTGTTTCCTCTATGGTCCAGCAGCTTCGCTGAATTGAGCTGCGGCGTTCTGCAAATATTTTGTCAATGAACCCGGCCTGCCGTAAGATGCAGTTTCCAGCAGAAGCATTTGTTACCCGGCCCTACTGCCTGGCTCCGTCGAGCCGGCATTTCCCTAAGGAGTTGCATGTCAATTCAGTCCGACCGGTGGATTCGCGAGCAGTCGCAAAACGGAATGATCGTCCCATTCAGCGAAAAGCAGGTGCGGGAAGGCGTTATCTCTTATGGTCTCTCCTCTTACGGCTACGACCTTCGCGTTTCCGATGAGTTCAAGATCTTCACCAACGTGAATAGCGCCGTCATCGACCCCAAGAATTTTGACGAGCGGTCTTTCGTCACAGTCACTGCCGCCATCCGTCTTGATCCCTCCCAATTCCTTCGCCCTCGCCAGGTCAGTCGAATATTTCAAAATTCCCCGCGACGTGCTTACCATCTGCGTCGGGAAATCGACCTACGCTCGCTGCGGCATCATCGTCAATGTCACTCCTTTCGAGCCGGAGTGGGAAGGTTTCGTCACCCTCGAGATCTCCAACACCACCCCCCTGCCGGCCCGGGTCTATGCCAATGAGGGCCTCTGCCAGATTCTCTTCTTCCGTTCCGACGAGCCATGCGAGATCAGCTACGCGGACCGCAAGGGTAAGTACCAAAAGCAACAGGGTATCGTGCTGCCAAAGTTGTGATGGCCGACCGGATGAAATCCCCTTCCCGCCTGCGAGTGGCGCTGCTCGAACCCGAGCCCATTCGCTTGCAGGGCTTTGTCACGCTCTTCCAGGATCATCCCCGGATCGAATTTGTGGTCTTCGAGCTGGCGCAGTTCCTGGCCGATCAGGAGTTCACGCTGGCCCTGCTGGGCCTCCACGGAGAGCGGCTTACGCTGCCATTCGTCGCCACCATCCATGGGTTGCGGCCCGATGTCCGGCTGGTCGTGATGGGCCCCGACGCCGACGACGAAGTCATTCTGCAGGCCATCACCTCCGGGGCCAAAGCGTACCTCGAGGCCAGCGCCACCCCGCAACAGGTCGAACAGGCGATCGAGATCGTAAACCAGGGATCCATCTGGGCTCCGCGCCGGGTGCTGTCTATTTTCGTCGATCGAGCGACCCGGCCGACCCGCGTCGGCAGCGCCGGCCCTGGCTCAGTTCACCGCCCGCGAGACAGAGGTACTCAAGCTCCTCGTAGCTGCTCGGTCCAATCGCGAGATTGCGCGGACGCCTGGGCATCGAAGAGCGAACCGTGAAAGCGCACGTGGCCAAACTCATGCGCAAGGTGGGCGTCGAAAACCGGATAGCCCTCTCCATCTTTGCCGTCACCAACTCGATCGTTGCCCCAGGCCCCGACTAAGCTCCGGGAAGCGACCGTATCTTCACTGATATACACAAAAGGTACTTTAGTACACGGTACCTTAGTGCCCTTGCTTGGTTACCCATCTTGGAAGACAGTTACTTTAGAAACAACGCAGATCTGGGGACGGGGCTTCTGATGGCGAACTTTGCACTCACCAGCCCCCATTTTTTGTCCGCGGTCCCCGACATCCTTCCTTAATTCCTTAGACTCTCTCTTGGGTTTCCCGCATCTCAGGAAATACGCGCACCTTAGCAGTCAAACTGTCCCCCTGAAGGGTCGTGCAATAAAGCGGCTTTTCCCGGAGAAAACCGCGTCAACATCAGCGAAATTGAGTACCGTGGGGACGAATTCCCACCTGGAGATCGGAAAGAGAATGAAGCAGATTCTTGCAATATTTTGTATTTTTGGCATGTCGCTTACAGCGTTGTCTGCCTATGCCGCAGACGATAAGGCCACGATCGATCAGCGCATCGCAAAATGCGAAAGACGTCCTGGACGCCATCATGGCGACCCCGGACAAGGCGATTCCCAACCAGATCATGTCTCAGGCCACCTGTGTCGGGGTTGTTCCCAGTGTCAAGAAGGGCGCCTTCCTGGTCGGCGCGGAATACGGGCAGGGTGTGGTTACCTGCCGCACCGGGCACGGCTGGAGCGCTCCTGCCTTCATCAGAATCGCCGGCGGAAGCTTTGGTTTTCAGATCGGCGGTCAGGCCACTGACCTGGTGCTGGTGGCGGTCAACGATAAGGGGTTTCAGGACCTGTTGAAGAGCAAGTTCAAGATTGGTGGCGACGCCTCGGCCGCCGCCGGGCCGGTAGGCCGCGATTCCCAGGCTGCGACCGACTGGAAGCTTACCGCCGAACTGCTGACCTATTCCCGTGCCAAGGGGCTTTTTGCCGGCGTCGATCTCACCGGGGCGGTGGTGGACGAAAATGTGGACACCACCCGAACCTTCTATGGAGAAGCCCACCCCGGTGCGCAGATCCTGAAGGGTGAAGTCGCTACTCCGCCGGATGCAAGGCCGTTCGTTCGTACGGTGGCGAAATACTTCTCCGAAGTCAGAAAATAACTGAGAGAGGCGGAGTCTCACAGCTTGCGGAAAGGCTCGGTTTTGTATCAGGGCACGACTTTAGAGGCTGCGGAAAAACTCATGCTTTGTATCAGGGCACGATTTTAGTCGGGTCATAAACGATTGAAAATACGTCGGGCTTTAGCCCCTGGGGTACGTCTTTCTTGCCCGATCGGGAGTTTCTTCCGCAGCCTCTTCAGTCGGGCCGTAAATGATTGAGGGAATGTCGGCCCTGAGGCCCTGAGGTATGGTTTTGTGCAGCCTGCGAAGGCATATCTTTCGTACAACAATTAGGTCCAACCTCATTTGCCCTAGAGAACTGCCCGGCGATCCCGGGCAGTCACTTTTTTGTCCGGATTTAGACTGAGGAGGACTCGGATGACCCGGGGGATGGCCGTGGGAGCGGATGCGGAGACGACTGGAATTCATCTTGGTGTGGACGATGGTAAAGCTTCTCGGCTTGCCCCCCAGAAGCTTCGCCCGGTCCATAGGGGCGGGGATCGGCTCTGTCGCCCTGCTTCTCACGCCGCGTCTACGGCGCGTCGGCCATCTTAATCTTGCCTTGGCTTTCCCCCAGAAAACCCCAGCTGAGCGAGAGCAAATCCTGCGCAAGCTTTACCGGAATCTAGGCTGGCTGCTGGCCGAGTTCTGCCAGATGCCGCGTTACACACCGGCAACGACGCAGAACTTTATCCGCTATGACGGGCTGGAGCACTACCTGGCGGCGCGCGATCAAGGCAAAGGGGTTCTCATCCTGACTGGCCATCTCGGCGCGTGGGAATTGTCCAGTTTCTACCACTCGCTGATGGGTTATCCCATGAGCATCGTGATCCGCCGCCTGGATAATCCACTGGTCGACAAGCTGGTCAACCGCATTCGTTGCCTGCACGGCAATCAGGTGCTGCACAAGGACGATTTCGCGCGTGGCCTGCTGGCCTCGATGCGGCGGGGCGAGACAGTGGGCATCCTGATGGACACCAATATGACCCCACCCCAGGGTACGTTCGTCGATTTCTTCGGCCAACCCGCCTGTACCGGATCGGGCCTGGCGCGGGTCGCCATGAAGACCGGAGCCCGGGTGTTGCCCGGGTTCCTCCTCTGGGAAGAGGCATCGCAATCGTATGTTCTGCGCTTTGGCGCACCTCTCACCCTGCCAACCAGCGGAGACGTGGAGGCGGATGCCCTGGCCCACACCGCCCTGTTCACCCGGGTGATTGAGGATTACATTCGGCAATATCCCGACCAGTGGCTTTGGGTGCATCGCCGTTGGAAGACACGCCCACAGGGCGAGCCAGCGATCTACACTTGAGTCCCCGGGAAAGAGGAGCAATGTCTTGCCCATGACTCTCAGTCAACTGGCGGAACGGCTGGGTGCGGAGTTCGATCGCACCCTGTCGTCAGACCCCGTCATCAGCGGAGTATCCAGCATCCCAAGTGCACGGCCGGGCTGCCTGGTCTTTGCCGAAGAAGAAGCCTCCTTCGTCACAGCGTTGGCGTCCAGTGCTGCCGCGGTGCTTGCCGGGCCGCAGATGGCCGCGGTGGACGGTAGCAAGCCCGTTCTGCGCACCCCGCAACCGCGGCTGGCGTTTGCCCGTGCGGCAGTCCTGTTGCGGGACGCGCCGCCCTCTCCGTCCATCCACCCCTCAGCGGTGATTGCGCCCAACGTGCAGATTGCGGCCGGTGTCTCCGTGGGCGCCCATGCCTCGATCGATGGGGGAGCGAGTATTGGCCCCGGGACCATCATCGACAGCGGAGCAGTGATTGGCGCCGGCGTGCGAATAGGCAGCCATTGCCACATCTACCCCAGGGTGGTCATCTACCCTGGCGCCACGCTCGGAGACCGGGTGGTGATCCACGCCGGGGCCGTGCTGGGAGCCGATGGCTTCGGGTATGTCCGCGATCGCACGACCGGGGAGTACACCCAGTTTCCCCAGCAAGGTGCTCTCGTCATTGAGGACGATTGTGAGGTAGGAGCGAACACCACCATCGACCGTGGCGCGCTTGAAGAAACCCGGATTGGCCGGGGAACCAAGCTCGACAATCTGATTCATATCGGCCACAACGTGAGCATCGGGCGGAATGTGGTGATTGCCGCACAGACCGGAATCTCCGGTTCCAGTGCCGTTGGCGACGGCGCCATCCTGGGCGGCCAGGTGGGTATGGGCGATCATGCCGCGGTCGGTCCGGGGGTCATTCTCGGGGGGCAGGCCGGGATCCTCCCCAAAAAGAATCTTCTCGGTCCGGGGATTGTTTTCTGGGGAACACCGGCGAAACCGGTGAGGCAATACCTTAAGGAATTGGCAGTGTTGGCCCGGCTGACGTCATCCAGGGACAAGAAGAATCACTGATGGCCATCGTAGTGGTGGGCGGGCACTCGCGCAGTGTGGGTAAGACCTCGGTCGTGGCCAACCTGATCGCCCGTCTGCCCCAGCTCAACTGGACGGCCTGCAAGATCACCCAATTTGGCCATGGCTTTTGCACCGCGAACGGCGAGCCCTGCGACTGCCAGACGGACGAGCACACCATCGCCATAAGCGCCGAACGCGATCCTTCCACCGGGACTGACAGCGCTCGCTTTCTCGCTGCCGGGGCCAGGCGGTCACTCTGGGTTCGCACCCGTATCGGCCATCTGGCCGAGGCCATGCCGCGTATCCGTAAGGAAATAGAAGCGGCCGAGAACATCATCTTTGAGTCCAACAGCCTGCTGCAGTTTGTGCGTCCTGACCTCTATCTCACCGTCCTGGACAATTCGACGGCCGACTTCAAAGACTCCGCACGGCTGTTTCTGGATCGCGCCGACGCTGTATTGTTGCGCGCTTCGTCTCAGGGCCTTGTGCCGCAATGGAACCAGGTGTCCCTGCGCCTGATAGAGGGGAAGCCACGCTTTCTGGTCACGCCCCCCAACCAGATCGGAGACGATCTCGTCGCCTTCGTAGAACACAAAATCGCCACGCGAACCCCCTAAACCCACTCGACTGCGTGGCCCATTCAAGCCTGATTTTGGCTTGAGTGGGGTCATGTTTGCGAGCCTTCGATTGGGTTCCACTGCAAGACCTGGATTGGATTTAGGGAGGCGGCAACCAACACTATTTCGAAGGGAAAGGCTCCGCCTTGATGGACCCATCGCGCTGCTTCAGCAGAATCTGGACTTTGCTTTCGGCGCTATCCAGCTCTTGCTTGCATTGCGCCGAGAGGCGCATGCCTTCTTCAAACATCTTGATCGAGTCTTCGAGCGGCAGGTCGCCGCGCTCTAACTGGGCGACGATGCCTTCAAGCTGCTTCAGCGATTCTTCAAACGTTGCCAACGCCGTGACCCCTCAGGCTCAATCGTATGCACAGCTTCGCCTGTTACTCTCCCCGTCGATCGTTGGGGCAGCACCACTTCAAGAATCTCGACCGCGCTTGAGTACCGCCCGAACGGCGCGCTGACCTGCACCCCCTGGACCATGGGCCGCGCCGCCGCCAGCATCTCCCGCGCAATGCGAATGCCTTCGGCGCGAGCTAGGTCCGGAGTGTCAGCCCGCTGCATACGAAGCAGGATCTCATCGGGCATGGAGACGCGCAGATCGTTCTTCATGAACTCGGCATTGCGCAGGCTGGTCAGCGGCCAGATGCCCGCGATCACCGGGATGCGGAATTCCTCAATGCGCTTGAGAAAAATCTCCAGCAGCTTAAGGTCGAACACCGGCTGGGTGATGGCGTACTCGGCGCCCGCCTCCACTTTGTAGGCAAAACGGCGAATTTCGTTATCCAGATCGGGCACGCCGGGATTCGCCGCTACACCGATGGTGAACCCGGTCGACGCGCCGATGGGATTGCTTCCGATGTCGAGTCCGTGGTTCAAGCGCCGGACTATGTTCACCAGCCCGATGGCGTCGACATCAAACACGGCCGTCGCATCGGGGTAATTGCCTAGTTTGGGCGGATCCCCAGTCAGGCAAAGAATATTCTTCAAGCCGATCGAAGAAGCGCCCAACAGGTCGGACTGGATGCTCAACACATTGCGATCGCGGCAGGTATAGTGCAGCAGTGTTTCCATGCCTGTCTGCTGTTGGATCTGTATGCACAGGCTCTGCGCGCTCATCCGCGCCGAGGCCCGGGGAGAATCGGGGACATTGATGAGGTGCACCCCGTTTTTCACCAGCAGCCGGGCGCCCTCGAGCTCCTTATGGCAATCAATGCCTTTGGGCGAGACGATCTCGACCATGGTTACAAACTTGCCCTGGCTGATGAGCGAGCCGAGCGCGGATCGCTCCGCCAGCGGAGCCGGTTCGATCTCCGATGCTGCCGGAGCCTCCTGCACCTGGGGGTGCGCGACCTGTTGCGCTCCTATCGCGCGCAGGGAGGACTTCATTGCCCGGATATGACTGGGAGTCGTGCCGCAACATCCCCCAACATATTGCACGCCGGCTTTGATCAATTTGCGGGCGAAGCTCGCCATGTATTCCGGCGAGCAAAGGTAAATGTTCCGGCCATCGACGGCACGCGGCATACCAGCGTTCGGCATAGCGACCAGGGGCAAAGTAGTGGCAGTCGCCATGCGCTCAATGGCGGTGAGCACGGTCGCCGGTCCCACGCTGCAATTGCAGCCGATCGCATCCGCGCCCCACTCGGTCAATCGAGCTGCGGCCGTCTCCGGGGTAGCCCCGTCCAGGCAGTTCGCGTCCTCATCGACCGTCACCATCACCATGACCGGCAGCGAAGGGGCCGCGGATTTTGCGGCAAGAATAGCCTGCTCCGCCTCGTTCAACGCGGAAACAGTCTCGATCAGCAGCAGGTCGACGCCGCCCTCCGCCAGCCCGCGAATCTGCTCGGCGAAGGCCTCGCGCGCCTCATCAAGTCCGATCTTCCCCAACGGCTCCAGGTGGACACCCAGGGGACCGATGGCGCCCGCGACCCAGGCCTCTCCCGCCTGCTTCTCGGCCAATTGGTTCACCGCTTTGCGGGCCAACTCGGCTCCGGCCCGGTTTATTTCCACCACCCGGTCGGCCAGGCCATAGCGCTGTAAACGCAGGGCATTGGCCCCAAACGTGTTGGTTTCGATGATCTCTGCGCCGGCCTGCAGGTATTCCTCGTGAATGGTGCGTACCAGCTCCGGCTGGGAGAGATTCAATTCGTCGTAGCAGCGATTGATGAAGATCCCGCGGGCGTACAGGCTGGTTCCCATAGCCCCATCGCACAGCACGGTCCGCGTTCCGAAGATCTCTGTGAGCCGATTCTTCATACACTAAGTCTAATTATGCTAAGCCACCCGCGTAGCGAAAGCCAGCCACCGCTTTGTTATACTTGGCCTTTCCCGCTTTGTCCGCCGCGTGGTGATTCTGGTGAGGTCTTAGGTTGAAGAAAAGAAGTCTCCGGTCTTTGTGTGTCCTTCCTGCGCTAGCCTGTTCTGTTTTCATACTTCTGGCCGGATGCGGCCAGAACTATTACTTTGCCGGGCGGTCTTTGCCCCCCAGCGGGATCCTCAACCGCGTCATGATTGCGGTCCAGAATCCCGGCGCTCTCGCCAAGGGTACGCTGCAGATCGTGGACGCTTATTACGATGTCCGCCATAGCTTCAACGACAAGGTTCCGGGTTTCAACGTTTCGGGGTATTCCGGAGCGGATCCCGTGACCATCCAGAATATGCCGGAAGAGCAGGCCGGCGCGGTTTACGGGGTGGGCGATGGCAGCTACGCCCTGTTGAATTACGCGCAGGAGAAGCAAAACACCACCGTGACTTTGTCGGGAGCGTCCTCCAGTGTTTATATCTCCCGCGATCAGAGGTACATTTTTGCCGCCAATCAGACAGCGCACACGCTCACCATTCAGGACCGTGTCCTGGGCGGCAGCTATGGCTTGAATCTGCCCAACGTCTATCGCGTCTCCACCAACCCAAGTGGTTCGGCGGCCTTGGCGTTCGTGCAGGACAGCAACGCTGTCTACAGCATTTACAAGCTCCAGGCGAACCAGAAGACGCCGTCCAATGCGGTGGATTGCGAACCGCAAAACCTCCCCGTCTACTGCGTGTTGCCCGTACCCGGTACATTTGATCGGCCCACCAAGGCGATCTTCTCTCCGGACGGCACCACGGCTTACATACTTAACTGCGGCCCTGAGTGTGGCGGCGTCCAGGCCAGTGTCAGCTTTCTGCCCGTGGCAGGGATTATTATCCAGAGCGGCGCGCCGGTGCCCCCAGGCGCCCCCACGAATGTGACCGCCACCATTCCCATTCCTGGTGGAGTCACGGATGCTATCGCGAATGCGAATCTCTTGTACCTTTCCGGACAGCAGTTGCAGCCCGATGGCTTCTTTGCCGGCTTCCTCTCCATTCTCGACACCAATGCGAAGCAGGTTACAGGTTCCTACTCCATCGCTGACGGAACGCATCTGAGGATGCTCTTCGGTGACGACAATACGCTCTGGATTGGATCTCTCCTCTGCACCCAGGGCGAACGCTATCATCTGGGCGCAACCACCAACCTTGGCTGCCTCACCATGTTCAATACCGCGAAGAATTCGGTAACTATGATTGACTCTTACAAGGGTGATGCGACCGGCGTCGCCGCGGTGATCACCCTGCATAAGGTCTATACCGCCGAGGGTGGGCAGGTGTACATCTACAGCACGGTCGATGGGTCGGCTCTCGACAACTCGCAGGTGACCGTGGTCGGTACAGCTTCCGATGTAGCCTACATGGACGCGCCGAGCGATGACGACAACACCGTTTATTGAATTTTCCCCGGCATGAGCGACGTGACCCCGGTCGACGTTTTGGCGATCGCCGCCCACCGGGACGACGTGGAGCAGACCTGCGGAGGCACGCTTTTGCGCATGCATTCGCTGCAACTGCGCACCGCGATTCTTGACCTCACTCAGGGTGAGGCTGGTACTCGCGGCTCAGCCGAAGAGCGGGCAAGGGAAGCCGAGGAGGCCGCCGGCATCCTCGGCGTCGCATGGCGGGAAGCGCTCGACATCCCCGACGGCCGGGTGGAAAACACCTGGGAGAACCGCATCAAGATTGTCCGCAGCCTGCGCCGGTTGCGGCCCCGCGTGGTGATTCTGCCTTACTGGCAGGGGCGCCATCCCGATCACTACAATTCTTCGACTCTGGGCTATGAGGCCTGCTTTCTTTCCGGCCTGGCCAGGATCGAGACCGGCGAGCCGCCGTTCCGCCCCTTCAAGATCGTCTATGCGAGTTTGTATGCCGACGTGCGGCCCAGCTTTGTGGTCGACATCACGCCCTTTATCGAAGATCGTTTTCGCGCTTTGCTTGCCTATCGCTCGCAATACACCGATCAGCCCTCCGGCGGATCTCTGTTTGTGCCCCATGACGAAATTCGCGAACGAACTTTCGCTCTGGCCCGGCACTACGGCCTGCTTGGCGGCGTTCGCTATGCCGAGCCCTTCGTGCAAAAGGAAGTTGGATTGGTCGACGACCTCACCCTGGTGCCGGTCTCCTCCATCTAGCATTTGTAGGGCAAATGGCAGAACAGCAGGTCCCTCCACTCCGCTACGCTCCGGTCGGGATGACAATTCCTTTTAGGGAATTGCCCTGTTCCCTCAATAAAAGTTGTCATCCCGACCGGAGCGTAGCGGAGTGGAGGGACCTGCTGTTCTACTCCATCGCGTTAGAGCTTTATTATGAAAACCATGCAGCAGACCTGGGATGCATCCTTATACGCCGGAAACGGCCGCTTCGTCGCGCAACTAGCCGGCGCGCTAGTGGACCTACTTCAACCGAAGGCAGGCGAACGCATTCTCGACCTGGGCTGCGGCGACGGCTTCCTCACGCAACAGATTGCTGAGTCGGGAGCCACGCTGGTGGGCGTCGACTCTTCGCCGCAGATGATTACATCAGCCTTGGAACGCGGAGTGGATGCGCGCCTCGCCAGCGGCGAAGCGCTGTCCTTCGAACAGGAATTCGACGCTGTCTTCTCCAACGCGGCGCTGCACTGGATGACCGATCAGGACGCCGTCCTGACCGGCGTGCACCGCGCGCTCAAACCAGGCGGGCGTTTCGTAGCCGAGTGTGGTGGCCAGGGAAACATCGCCGCGATCCGCGTGGCGCTCCTGGCGGTCTTGACCGCACGCGGCCTTCCCGCGGAGCGCATCGAAAACAATCGCTTCTTCAACCCCGCAGAATATCGCGCCCGGTTGGAGAGCCATGGCTTTCTGGTGGAGGAGATTACGCTAACCCCGCGGGCCACGCCGCTCCCATCCGGAATGGCCGACTGGCTCCAGACCTTCCGCGGCAGCGTGCTCGCGCAACTGCCCGCCGCGGAGCAGCCCACCGCCATCGAGCAGATCGTCAGCCTGCTCCGGCCGGTTTTATGCGACCGCGAGGGCCACTGGACCGCGGACTACGTGCGCCTCCGCTTTCGCGCGCGCCGTCTATGAGTTATGCGATTGGCTGGGACGACCGGTAGTTGCCGCCGGGGGCCATCGCCGTGGCCGGCCCCAGCGCAGGAAGATAGACGCGCACGATGGCTCCCGGAAAAGCAACGTCATCGCTGTTGGACAGCTCGATCGTGCCGCCATGTTTCTCCACGATTCCCCGGCTGACCCATAGGCCGAGGCCGGTGCCCTGCTCTCCCTTGGTGGTGAAGAAGGGCTGGAACAGCTTGGTTTGCAGTTCCGGCGGAATGCCGGAACCGCTGTCGGAAATGGTTACGATGGCCCCGGGCCGGCTATCCGTGGGCGAGGCCTCCAGCAACACCTGCACTCGACCGCCCGGTCCCGACGCATCCGCCCCATTGGTGATCAAATTGGTGAACACCTGCCGCAACTCGCCGGGAAATCCTTGAACAGAAACGCTTTCACCCAGTTTGCGGACGACTTTGACGGACTGGTCTTTCAGTTGGCGGTCCAGCAGCAGTAGCACACTCGTCAGCAATTCGCGCAGCTCAACTTCAACCGGAGCTTTCGGCTCACGATAAAGACCGAGCATGGCGCGGCTGATCTGCAGGGTGCGGTTCAGTTCCTGCTGCGCCATGCCGAGGTAGCGTTGCTGGAGCGCGGGATCGTTTTCGTTGGCCATGAGGTAGTGCAAGTTGGCCACCGAATCGAGCGGGTTGTGAATCTCGTGGGCGATGCTCGCGGAAAGGCGGCCCGCAATCGCCAGCTTTTCGTGCGCCATCAGGGCCGCGTCTCGCCGACGCAAATCCGTGACATCACGGAAGACCAGGACCACCCCGGCCACTTCGCCAGTGGCATTGCGAATAGGGGCGGCGCTTTGATCGATCAGATACTCCGTGCCATCCTTGGCGATCAGCAGAGAATAATTCGACGGGCCTTTTTCATCGGCCTTTCCGTCGGGTGTCGTCACCACCTCGCGCGTGCGTTCATCCACCGCGCGAAAAACCGTCTCCAGTTGTCTCCCTTTGGCTTCTTCCAGGGTCCAACCCGTCAGCTGCTGAGCCACGGGATTCATAAGCTCCACGCGGCGATGCCGGTCGCATGCAATGAGCGCATCCCCCACCGATTCCAGCGTGGTCTGAAGCCACTGGCGGCTTTCAATCAGCTCATCCGCGCGCTGGTGGGCTTCTTCCAGCGACGCCCGAAACGCGAGAGAAACCCTCTTGAGATTCTTCTGGGTGACGATGCCCAGGAAAAAACCGATCCCGATGGAAGACGCAAGCAGGATCGTCATCAGCGTGCGGACCTGAGAATTTGTGGACCGTACCTCCTCGTCGCGCCGCTTCATCTCAACCTGGGTCATGGTGCCTATCTGCGTACGCAGTGCCGCCATCAACTGGGCGCCGCTCAAGTCCAGCGCAGTGTCTCCAAAGATCTTTCCCGCCCGCAAGTTGTCCAGCGCCCTGCCGGCGAAGCCCATCCACAGCTCGTGGCTGTCGCGCACCTGACGCAGCCGCCGTAGCTGATCGGGATCTTCCTTCACCAGCAACAACAGGCTGTCGAAGGCCAGGTGCAATGAGCCTTCCGCGTTTTGGTAGGGCTCGAGCGTGGTTGGATCACGCGTGAGCTGGTAACCCCTCAGGCCGGTCTCCTGATCGACCACCAGCCGTTCCATCTCATTCAGCTGGGCGGTGATGCGATCCGTGTGATCGATTCGCCGTTGCTCCCGCAGGGTGCGGTTAATCTGCCAGGCAAGCACCAGGGCAAGCAGCAACAGCAGTACCAGGGGGAGTAGCAAGGTGACGACAAGAATCTGTCGAAACTGATGAAGATTCACCGAGGACCGCCTAGTCCTTCGGGAGCTTTAGCCTGCAGTAGCTCCTTTAATTTGTCCACCAGGGTGAACGCACCGTCTCCTTTGGTCGCCGAGACGCTCACCACCCGCATTACCTCTTCGGGGAGCGCCACATAAGCGGAGAGCATCAGGATCGGGATATCGGCTTGGCGCTTGCGCAGGATGGCGGCGACCTGGCCTCCGTCCATGCCCGGCATCGCGTAGTCCAGGACCACTGCATCCACCTGCTCAGTTCCGAATATGGATAAGCCGGTCTGGCCGTCGCGCGCTGTCAGCACAGTAAACCCCTCGCGTTCCAGAACCATCTTCCGGATCTCAAGACCAAGCTCTTCGTCGTCGATACAAAGGATGACAGGGCGCGCCACGGGTTTACCGTCCTTGATCGCGGTCGCGACTATAGCGGTTTCGCAATTGGTGTAGACCGAAACGGGGAAGCTTTTCGTGGTTTTCATTCAAGGAAAACCACTCCTCGCCACCTTAACAAGGCCACAGTAGTTGCAAACCGCGACTGGCGCCACCGTGAAGCAAAGTTCTACTCTACAACCGCCGCCGTCCAGCTGGTGAGTGCAATGTCTGGCACTTGCCCTGGCGAAATGCCGGTAATGTGACAAATAGCCAAGGATTCACCGTAGTTTTGCATTCACCCTGCCGACTTAGGTTACGCTAAACGCATCCGCGCAGGGTCGGCTGTCCTTACCACTTTAAGGGTGTAGTAGCTGGCTCATGCCGGGTAGGAACCTCAGGGAGAACCATTTGAGTCAGAGCGTATGCGTCCTGGAAGATGATCCGGATATTTCGCGCCTGGTACAGCATCATCTGGAAGCCGCCGGTTTTGGGGTACGCGTTTACGGCACCCCGGCCAACCTTGTACCGGATGCCGAGCGTCAGGCGCCGGCGCTTTTCCTGTTAGACATCATGGTGCCGGGAGGGGACGGTCTTGATGTGTGCCGTCGTCTGCGCACCCATCCCGCGCTCAGCACTATACCGATCATCTTCCTCACCGCCCGGGCGGGTGAGAACGACCGCGTACTGGGCCTCGAGCTGGGAGCGGACGACTACATCACCAAGCCCTTTGCAACCCGGGAGCTGGTGGCCAGGGTTAAAGCCGTGCTGCGCCGCTTCGAGCGGCCCACTGCACCGTCCATCATCAGCTTTGAAGAGGTGCTCATCGACGCCAGTGCGATGCAACTCAAGGTGCGGGGGGAACTTACCACCACCACGGCAACTGAATTCCGCCTGCTTGACTACCTGGCCCGCCACCCCGGCCGGGTCTTCAGCCGTGACCATTTGCTGGACGCAGTCTGGGGGGATGCCCGCTTCGTGACCCCCCGGTCGGTGGATGTCTACGTACGGCGCATCCGTGAGAAAATCGAGACCGATCCCGAGAGCCCCCGTTATCTCAAGACCGTCCGTGGCGCGGGCTACCGTTTCGAGATTCCCCGGGCTGCCGAGGAAACGCGTAAGTCAGCCTCCTAGTACTCCCGGGTTATGAAAGAGGCTAGCCTCGTGTCGGGCAGGGTCTTCACCAAGCTATTTTTTTCCTTCGTGGTGGTCCTTTTCCTGGGGATGGTGGTGCTGGATTTCTCCCTGCGCCAGGTGATGGAGCATTCGCTTCGCACCCAGGCCGATGACTCCCTGGTGGCCGAAGCCCGGCTGCTGGCGGCCCATCTTGTTCGCTCCGGAACGCTGGATCCCGCTTCTCTGCAACAGATAGTCCGGCTGGATGCCGCTGCTGCCGGGGTCCAGGTTGCCATCTTCAACGCTCAAGGCCAGTTGCTTGCCGCCTCTCAGGACCACTCTGAGACCGCGACGTCGCCTGCTGAGGTCGCCGACGTACTTGATCAGCGGAAACCCCTGGGCCGCGCCCAGCGCGACGGTAATCTCTACGTCGCCGTCCCCGCCGGGCCGCTGGTAGTGCGCCTGGCCTATCCCCTGACCGGCATTCCTGCGCCGGTGCACGTACTGCGCCGCGGTATCGTGCTGGCTTCCCTGCTTTCGTTGGTGGTGGCTACTCTCCTGGCGGCATTGATCGCCCAGCGCGGCGCGGCCCGCCTGGGACGCATCGTGGTCTTCGCCAATCGCATCGCCGCAGGCGACCTGTCTGCCCGCGTGGAAGAGGGCAATCTGGATGAGATTTCGGCCGTCGCCCATGCCCTGGACGTCACCGCCAGCCGTCTGGAGCAAAGCTTCCATGCCCTGGAGAGCAGTCGCAGCGAGCTGACGGCATTGCTCGACAGCATGCAGGAGGCGGTCATCGCCATCAACCCGCAGGGACAGGTGAGCTGGTGCAACGCGGTTATGCAGCGTATCGCCCTGAGCCCGGTGCAGGAGGGGCGTGCCCTGGTGCATTCCATCCGCGATCCCGAGGTACTCTCCTCGGTCGCTGCGGCCCTAACCCAGCGCCAGGCCAGCCGGCGCCGGGCAATCTCCGTTTCGCCCGGCAAGGTGTTTGAGGTCAACGCTGCTCCGATGCCCGGAGGGGGCGCCGTCGCGGTGCTGCATGACGTCTCTGAGATCGAGCGTTCTGAGACCACTCGCCGGGACTTTGTCGCCAATGTCTCCCACGAATTGCGTACTCCGCTTACCTGCATCACGGGGTACGTGGAGACTCTGCTGGATGACCGCGGCCTCTCTCACCAGACCCGCGAGTTTCTGCAGATTATTCTCAAGAATGCGTCGCGCATGAACCGCCTGACCGAAGATCTGCTGGCCCTGGCCAGCGTGGAATCCGGCGACTATAAGCTGCGTCTACAGAAGATCCAGGCCTCCAGGTTGGTTGAAGAAGCGGTCGGCGCCCTCGCCGGACTGGTGCTTGATTCGGGCGTAACCCTCGAGGTCGGCGATACCACCGATGAGCCGGTGATGGCCGATATCGATGCGCTCGGCCAGGTCTTCGGAAACCTGGTGGAAAATGCCATGAAATATGGCAGGTCCGGAGGCCGGGTACAAGTCGGTGTGCGGAGGCAGGAGTCGCTCATCGAGTTCTATGTGCAGGATTTCGGTCCCGGCATAGCGTACGAGCATCTGCCGCGGATCTTTGAGCGCTTTTACCGGGTCGATAAGGCGCGTTCCCGCGAATCCGGGGGCACGGGGTTAGGTCTGGCGATCGCCAAACATATCGTCCATGCTCACGGCGGGGATATCCGCTGCGAGAGCGAGCTGGGGTTCGGCGCGACTTTTCTCTTTCGCCTGCCGCGGGTGGCTGTGGCCTCTGCCCCTGTGGCGCTTCCGCTGTCTTCAACGCAAACCATTGAAAAATAAAAGGCTTGTAGTCTTAGCGAGAAGCCTTTTCTCGCCAAATTAATCATTTTGTAAAGTCTCATTCACGGGCGCCGTCGAGAATCAGGAATATTTGCCTGAGGTGGAAAGTGAGAAAGACAATCTGGTTGTTGGCGGCCGCCATGTGCGCAACGATGGGCGTGGGGCACGCGCAAAAGCTCAATGGGGCGGGAGCGACCTTCCCTAATCCTATTTATTCCAAGTGGTTTAGCGAGTACAGTGCTGCTCATCCCGGGGTCCAGATCAACTATCAGTCGATCGGCAGCGGCGGGGGCATCCGGCAGGTCACGGCCGGCACGGTAGATTTTGGCGCCAGCGACGGTCCGATGACGGATGAACAGCTGGCCGCCTCCAAGGTGAAGATCCAGCACATTCCCACGGTACTAGGGGCAGTAGTGCCGATCTTCAATCTTCAAGGCGTGAATGACCTGCGCATCGGCCCTGACGTTCTGGCCGATATCTATCTGGGCAAGATCTCCAAGTGGGACGATGCCCGTATCGCCAAAGACAATCCGGGCGTCAAGCTGCCCTCGCAGGACATTTTTGTCGTACACCGTTCCGACGGCAGCGGCACCACCTACATCTTTACAGACTACCTATCGAAGATCAGCAAAGACTGGGCGGGCGGCCCGGGCAAGGGAGCCGCGCCGAGCTGGCCCCGGGGAATCGGCGCCAAAGGCAACGAGGGTGTTGCCGGCTTTGTCCGTCAATCGCCGGGCGCGATCGGGTACGTCGAACTGATCTTCGCCATGCAGAACAAGATTCCTTTCGCCTACGTGAAGAGCGCTGGAGGGACCTGGGTCAAGGCGTCCATCGAAGGAGTGTCAGAGGCGGCGGCCAGTGTCAAGAACATGCCGGCGGATTATCGTGTCTCCATTACCAACGCACCGGGGAACGCCTATCCCATTTCCAGCTTTACCTGGCTGCTGATTCCCAACCCGGCCAAGGACCCCGCCAACGGCAAGGTCCTGATCGATTTTCTGAAGTGGATGTTGCAGCATGAGAACGAGGCCAGCTCGCTCTACTATGCGCCGCTTCCGGCTTCGGTAGCGCAGCAGGTCAGTGCCACGATCAACACGCTGAAGTAAGGACTGGATGTTATTCTGACCCGGCAGCGATTCCGTCCGGCGAGGCTCGTGCGGCATGATCTTTTTCATTCCAAAAGGTTTGCCGTGCGGGCTGGTTTAACTTGAAATTCACTCAAGCCCTCTACGGTAAATAGTAGTGAAATCAGAGACTCAGGTGCCGCGAGTGGCTGGCCAGGCTGACGTGCAGCGAGCAGACAACACTTCGTCTTCCGGCGCCGAGCCGTCGCCCTCTCCCGTCCGCGCGTATCTTCTCAACTGCGGCAGCTCCTCGCTCGCCGATCGCGCTTTCAGCGCCCTGATGTTGGTGTGTGCGCTCAGCATTTTCGCCATTGTTCTGTTGATCCTGGTCGAGCTCATTTCGGGCTCGAAGCTCACCATTCAGAAATTCGGCATGTCGTTTTTCTTCGGATCGGCCTGGGATCCGGTAAATGGCAATTTCGGTGCGCTGCCGTTTATCTATGGCACCGTGGTCTCGTCGATCCTGGCGCTTATTATCGCTGTGCCCCTGGCGGTTGGTGTCGCCATCTTCCTCACCGAGATGTGCCCCGACTGGCTTCGCGGCTTCCTGGCTTTCTTCACCGAATTGCTGGCCGCCATTCCCAGCGTGGTTTATGGTCTGTGGGCGATTTTCGTTCTCATTCCGCTGTTACGCCAATACCTGAATCCATTCCTCATCAAAACCCTGGGCTGGTCGGGGATTTTTGCCGGCCCGAACTACGGGATTGGGATGCTGGCTGCCGGGCGTGATTCTCTCCATCATGATTCTGCCCATCATCTCTTCACTTACCCGCGAGGTCATGTCGGCGGTTCCCCACGCGCAGCGGGAGGCGGTGCTGGCCCTGGGGGCCACGCGCTGGGAGATGATCCGCATGGGTGTGCTGCGCAACGCGCGCATTGGCATCGTCGGGGCGATCATTCTTGGTCTTGGCCGCGCCCTGGGTGAAACCATGGCGGTCACCATGGTGATCGGCAACCGGCCGGAGATTGCGCGCTCTCTGCTGGCCCCTGGCTACAGCATGGCCAGTGTCATCGCCAACGAGTTCAGCGAAGCCTCGGATGAGCTTTACCTGAGCGCCCTGATCGAAATCGGCCTGGCTCTCTTTATCGTCACCATCATCGTGAATGCGCTGGCCCGGGTACTGGTTTGGGCGGTTACCCGCGGCGCGCCGGTCAGGGGTACTTAGCGCATGGCTTCCACGACCGCTATGCCACCACCGCTGCGTGCGCGAGCTTCGAACCGGTTCTTGCGCGTCGTGGTCAACCACCTGGCGACGGCTGCTGCCATAGGCAGCACCATCCTGGTGATGGCGCCGCTGATTGCCATCTTCGCTTATCTACTCTTCAAGGGCGCCAGCTCGCTCAATTTCGCTTTCTTTACCCAGATACCCAAACCGGTGGGTGAGCTTGGCGGTGGCATGGCCAACTCCATTCTTGGATCGGGCATCCTGCTTGCGATCGCCAGCCTCATGGGTGTGCCCATCGGCATTGCCGGCGGCATCTACATCGCGGAGTTTGGCCGCAACAAGCGGCTCGCCAACATGATCCGGTTCACCGCGGATGTTCTGAACGGTGTGCCTTCGATCGTGATGGGCATCGCGATCTACACGCTTATCGTGGTGCCGCAGAAGCATTTTTCCGCGCTGGCCGGCGGTGTAGCGCTGGGCATCATGATGATTCCGACCATTACCCGCACCACGGAAGAGATGCTGCTGATGGTGCCTCTCAATGTGCGCGAGGCTGCTCTCGGGCTCGGTGTTCCGAACTGGCGTTCAGTTCTTTCCATCACCCTGAGGACCGCTTCGCCAGGCGTCATTACCGGCTGCATGTTGGCCTTTGCCCGGGTGGCGGGAGAGACCGCGCCTCTGCTCTTTACGGCTCTCGGGAACCAGTTCTGGAGCACCAACGTGAATGAACCGATTGCGGCTCTTCCACTACAGATCTTCGTGTATGCGCTTTCCCCTTACGACGACTGGCATCGTCTTGCCTGGGCGGGCGCCCTGGTGTTGATTGTCCTGATCGTCGTATCCGTCGCACTGGTCAGGTACGTTGCGGGCCGTGGAGTTCTGAAAGGGGCAAGTTAGTGGGCGTAGCCATCGAAGTATCCGATCTGAATGCCTGGTATGGCACCAACCATACCCTTCAGAGCATCAGCCTGAAGATTCCGGCAAACCATGCCACGGCTCTGATCGGGCCCTCTGGTTGCGGCAAGTCCACCTTCGTCCGCTGCCTGAACCGCATGCATGAGACCAACCCGATCGGCCGGGTCACCGGCACGGTGCGCGTCGGCCAGACAGATATCTATGCTCAAGCTTCGCCGGTGGAGATTCGCCGCCGCATCGGCATGGTCTTTCAGCGGCCGAATCCGTTCCCTACCATGTCGATTTACGACAACGTGGCCTCAGGCCTTCGCCTGAACGGGTACCGCAATCGCAAGGTGCTCGATGAAGTGGTCGAGCGTTCGCTGCAGCAGGCTGCGTCTGTGGGAGGAAGTAAAGAACGATCTCAAGAAGAAGTCCGGCGCCAGCCTCTCCGGCGGCCAGCAGCAGCGCCTGTGCATCGCCCGCGCCCTGGCTGTGGATCCGGAAGTGATGCTGATGGACGAGCCGGCCTCGGCTCTCGATCCGGTTTCCACCGCGAAGATCGAAGATCTTATCTTCCAGCTCAAGTCGCAATACACCATTGTGATTGTGACGCACAACATGCAGCAGGCTGCTCGGGTCGCGGAGAATACCGGCTTCTTCCTCAATGGAAAGCTTGTGGAGTTCGACGCCACGCACAAGATCTTCACCAACCCAACCGACAAGCGGACAGAGGATTACATTACAGGCAGGTTCGGATGATGCGCATTCGCTTCCATCGCAAGCTCGACGATCTGAAAGAGCGGCTGCTGGTCATGGCGGGCATGGCGGAGCAGGCGATCCAGCGTGCTGTGGAAGCTTATCGCGTGCGCGACCTCTCGCTTTGCGACCTGGTGGTCCGCAGCGAAATTTCCATCAACAGCTTCGAGCGCGAGATTGATCAGATGGCGCTCGATCTGCTTGCCATGGAGCAGCCCATGGCGATCGATCTGCGCTTCATTCTGGCGGTGATCAAGATCAACGCCGATCTGGAGCGTGTCGGTGACCAGGCGGTCAGCATCAGCGACCGGGTGCGCGACCTTCAGGCATTTCCCGTGGTCGATCTCCCGGTGGACATTCCGCGGATGGCGTCGCTGGCTTCGGCCATGGTGCGCAAAGCGCTGCAGGCGTTCATCGAGGCCGATGCGGAACTGGCCAGCTCCGTGCTGACCATGGACGACAATGTGGACAAGCTCAACGACACCGCGTTTTTTGCGCTTTCGAATCTGATTAAAGAGCAGCCGCGTTTCACCCCTCAGGCGCTGCATGCGCTGATGATCGCCCGCAACCTGGAGCGGGTTGGTGACCACGCCACCAACATCGCAGAAGATGTTATCTTTTGGGTCCGCGGCGCCGATGTTCGTCACCACCTGAGCACCTAGAAAACTTCTTTCTAGTCTAAGCGGGCAAGAACCAACCGTTCGCGCGTGTCCAGTCCCGCAGGGACGACCTGAACTTAGCCCAGGACGCAGTCCGAAGGACGGAGCCCTGGGTTGGGCAATGAGAGGTGAATAGTCCCGCAGGGACGGCTGAAACGCGCGGGAAGGGATTCAGCAGTCCCGCAGCGGGACTAAAAGCGATATATATCAGGGCCACCCAGGACTATCGTCCTGGGCTAAGTTCAGGTCGTCCCTGCGGGACTGGATAATGGAGACCGCGTATCTTTAGCGACAGGCGTCGATCCAAACTCCCATCTATTAGCCAACACTCAAAGGCGGAGGCTGATATCCAAAGCTTGCTTCTACCGCGGCTGCGATGCCCAGAACCCGTTCGTCTTCGAATGGACGCCCTGCGATCTGCACCCCAATCGGCAGGCCCTCAGGCGACTGGCCTACGGGTACAACCGCCGCGGGTGCGCCCAGCAAATTAAACCACTGCGTATAGCGCATGGCGTCGAGATAGTCGACTCGTTGCCCGTCCACGTCCCAGGCGCGTTCCCCGTGGCGAAAGGCGGGAATCGCGCACACCGGGCAGAGAAGAATGGGAAACTTCTCCATCTCCGCCAGCAGTTTACGGCGCACACGATCGCAATCCATCCATGCCGAAAAAAGTTCGTGCGCGGAGAGCGGCGGCTCGCGGTGCGCGATCGCAAGAAAGTCAAGAAACGTCGGGCTCAGCTCCGATTGCCGTTCCCGTACCAGCGGATCGAGAAGCATGGCTCCGCCGCGGACAAAAAACTTCCACCACAATTGCCGCGCCTCCTCAAGAGCCTGGGGGCGAAAAGGATGCACACGGAAGCCCATGCCTTCGAGCGCCCGCGCCGCGTCACGCACCGCCTGGCGAGTTTGTGGGGTTACCGGGCCATCGTCTTCAAAGAATCCGATGGGAATGCGCTTCAGATCGTCCAGCGACTCATTTCTGAGCCCGACCGGCGGGCTCACCGGGTCCAGGGCATCTTGTCCGGAGAGGGTGATGAAGAGCAGCGTGACATCGCGAACAGTGCGCGCCATGGGCCCAATCGCGCCAAGAATAGCAAACGGCCCATCGCAGGCGGGCAGATGACCGCGGCCGGGAATGCGTCCTGGCGTGGGCTTGAGCGCGCATATGCCGGTAAAGTGGGCGGGCTCGCGCACCGAGCCTCCGCTGTCGCTGCCCAGTCCGCCGGCGGAAAGGCCCGCAGCAACCGCTGCTGCTTCGCCGCCGCTCGATCCGCCGGCGGTTCGCTCCAGATCCCACGGATTCGCCGTGCGCCCGTAGAGCCGGTTATCCGTTTCGTAGGCCATGAGAAACTCAGGACAATTGGTGGTTCCCAGGATCAGCCCACCCGCCTGCTTAAGGCGCTCCACCACGGTTGCATTTTCGTGGGGAATGTGGCCACGGTTCAACAGGCTGCCAATCTCGCAGCGGTATCCGGCGGTCGCGATCGAAGCCTTGATGGTCATCGGCAAACCGAAGAGAGGGCCGCGCGGGCCGCTGGAGTTCTCAAGCGCATCGGCCTGCTCGCGCACCCGCTCCGCATCAAAATCGACCAGCGCGCGCAGCTGAGGATTCAAGCGTTCGATCTGCCGGATGTGTTCTTCGGCCAGTTCCAGCGCGGAGATTTGCCCACGCTTCAGCATGGACAGCAGCTCGACCGCCGGCAAGACGGTGAGACCGTTCACTGCCCGGGCTTGACCGCCGGCGGCTGCATCACCCGCGGCTCATAGTGAAACTGGTATTGCTGCGCGCCCCGGCCGGAGTCGAAGCGGTCGTTCCACTCCAGCTCATACTTCATCCGCTGATCATCCAGCGGATAATGCTCGTTCGCAGGATAGGGATATGTGCTCATGCCGTGGAAAGGCATGTCAGCAACGGTGAAGGGGCTCGCCTCGTAGAAATCCATATCCTTGACAAAGCCATTGGCGTAGAAGAAGTAGTCACGCTTCCAGCCCGGCGCGCAATGGAGGCAGCGAGGCGGTACTGAATTCCAGGTCGATATCTTCACCGCTGCCGAAGATCACGAACTTTTCGTCGACTGACTGCAGCAACGGCGTGACTTCTCCATACCGCGTATAGCTGCCGCGGGAGCGGGTAAACGGCCCGGTCTGGCTGATGTGCTGGTAGTTGTAAGTGAGATCGCCCGGCGTCTTGCCGTCAATCTGTTCCGGGTAACCGCGAAAGGCAAGCTGCGCGGAAGCCAGAGTCAGCTCGGTTCGCTGCATGCGCTGTGGCGTCTCCGGTCCGTTGTCGACCAATGCCTGATCCCAATAGATCTGCAGATTCGTGACCAGCCGAATGCGACGCGTACCCGGCGGCAGCTTGCCACTGAGATCCACGACGATGGTGCGCGGCAACCCTGCGGGAAAACCCATATCGTCGATGACCCGCTTCCAGCTGCCGTCAGGCAACTGGGCTTCCACGTAGGGCGGCATAGGCTCAAGCCCCGCTTGCCATGCGGCATACATGGAGCTCGCGGAAAAATATTCGATGAAGCCGTGCAGCAGCAGGCGCAGGGGATTGGCAGCGTTCCATTTGCCCAGGTCGAGCGTGAGCACGTGCTGGTTGGCGAATCCGGCAAACGAAAGGTTGGTGAAGTCGCGAACGTAATTGTGATCGCGGGCACGCAGCAGCTCGCTCACGTCGCGGCCCTGGTCATCCCATGCTCCGGCGAGAGGATGCGCATCCGCGCTGAGCGACCGCGTTGCCGGAGGCGAAAGGAGGCTCATTGAGAAAGCGCTCGTTGGGGTATACCTCGGTAGCCGCGGGATGGTCGATCGCAACCAGCCGAACCTGGTCGAGATAATTCACCTCTTCCATCGGCTCCCCAAAACGAAGGCTGAGATATCCTCCGCGGGGGCGCAGCTGCGCACCTTCCACCTTGATCCATTCATCGGGATCGGCGTTGTTTTTTGCCGTTGGCGAAACCCAGTGGCCAACCACCGCGGCCCCGATCACGTCGGAGACAAATTCGTATTTCTCTCCGTTCCACGCAAACAGCGTGGGGCAGGAGCTTCCGCGGCGGTCCAGCTCGGTGATGGCGAGCGAGCTTTTCGTGCCTACTTCCGTTTCGTCCTGAGGGACGCCCGTAGGCCACAGCATCCGCACCATGTCCGCGTGCTCGGCTGTGCCAATGCCGGCGAGAAGCTCTTGGGCTCCCTGGCTGAGATAGCCGGAGGCCCCGGTGATCTCGAATTTCTGCCACACGCCGTCGGCAAAGACCTCTACCTTAGCGCCGATCGCCGACTTGTTGTCGGCAACGCCCTTCATCGTAATCAGCAAAGAGTGATTTTTGTTGCCGCCATCATTGCGCAGAAGCAAGGGATCGCCATCCGGCTGGGTAACAATCAAATCGGCATCGCCGTCGCCGTCTACGTCGGCGGCGATCACGGCGCGCGGATCCACCAGCTTTACCTGGTCGAGCTTCACCCGCGCCGTTACGTCCTCAAATCCCGCCGGGCCCAGGTTCCGCAATGCGCGCAACTGCGGCCCCTGTTTTGTTTCAACCGCCGCAACCAGGTCGAGCCATCCATCGTTGTCGATGTCGATGGCGGTCAGGCCCCAACCGGCGATTGCATCCTGTACCGGCAATGGCACCCGCTCAAAGCGCTTGCCCTGCACATTGCGCCACAGCGTGATGCCGGGACTGCCGGAGTGGGTGAGGGCCACATCCATCCATCCATCCTTGTTGAAATCGAGCACCACGGCCCCTACTGTCGGAGGAAGGCCGGCATCGGCAAAAAGAGGAGAAGACTTGAACAGGCCCTCGCGAGGGTTGGCAAAGAATGTGGGCGCCGGGCCGGAACCGGTCACCACCAGATCGACTGCACGATCGTTGTTGAGGTCAGAGAGGGTCGCCGCCGCAGTCGTGCCTTCGCCCCCAAGGCCGGCTTGTTCCGTCCAGTTGGTAAAGGTGCCGTTGCCGTTGTTGCGCCACAAGACATTGGGCTTCGATCCCGCAGCCGTGGGCTGGCCGGTCACGAAAAGGTCCAGGTCGCCATCATGGTCGTAATCGACAAAGGTGATGCCCGCGGGATGGTTGGCCGGCTGCACGCCGGCTGCCGTGGTCACATCGCAAATTTGCCACCGCCATGGTTCTTGAAGAGCAGCACCCGATCGCTCATGGCTACGGCAACATCGGGCAGCCCGTCGTTATCGAAATCACCGACGGCGCAAGCCACGCCGGTTCCGCTGCAACCAGTCCAGTTTGCGCGGAGGGTACACAGCTCAAAGCTTCCGCCCCCCAATTGGGCATACGTGCGGATCGCATCTTCCCCCGATGCCATCACCAGAAGATAGGAATGTTCGCCTGCGGGCGCAATCAGGCATGCTCCACCGCGGGGCTGATCGTTTGGCTGCGCAGGCCGGAGCGGCCATGTGGCCGATGGTTTGCGGGGAAAAGGAGACCGGAATCATCGGCCCCACTTGCGGGTTCACCGTGGGCGCATCCTCTACCTGCGCATAGTGGCCTTCATCTCCATAGGTGTGCGCCAGCGGAGAGCCGACCTTCTCCCGGTTCAGGGTCTCGAAGCGCTGAAATGCCGCGGTTGCCTCTTCTCGCCTGCCCAGCCGCTGTAAGACTTTGGCTAAGCCAAACTGGGCCGATGCATGGGTGGGGGTTAGCCGCAAGGCGGCCTGGAACTCGGTCAGGGCCTGCTCCGGTTGATGTAACTCCAGCAGGACGGAGCCGAGAAAGTAGTGGGTGTCCGCGTCGTCCGGGTCAAGCGCCGCCGCGTGTTGAAAGCTCTCCAGTGCCTTTTGATACTCCGCTTCGATGCGATACAAGACCCCCAGCGAATACCAGATATGAGGGTCCTTGGGGTTCTGCGTCGCCGCCTGTTCGAGCGCCTGCTGCGCTTCCGGCATTTTCTGCAGATAAATCAGCGCGATGCCGCGGTTCACTTCAGCCTGGACCAGGGCGGGGTCAAGTTTGTAGGCATCTGCGAATTTGGCCGCGGCTCCGTCCAGCAACTGCTGATTCATCAGGGCGGTGCCAAAGTTGTTCAGCTTGGCTGCTTCCGCCTTTTGCGAAGGGGTAACGTCGCCGCGCCCAAGCGGCGGGTGCGGCGAAGACAAGAAGCCCAAGAAGTCCAGTGAGTGCTTGGAGACGCATGCTGCTCCGGCTGCGATCACAATCGCGAAAGAATCCATCCTCGACTATAGATCATGGTAGAAGGGCTTGAAAATGGCAGCGGTGGGGCGGATGCAATTCGATTTAGGCCAATCGCCAAACCACCTTAGCCGCGTTGACGCTGTAGCAGCCGGTTGAGGTTTTCGCAAACCTGGTCGAGCGCGGAGGGTTCTATGTTGTTAAAAAAGGGAAGCGCGATGGTGCGGGCAGCTTCCGCCTCAGTCGCCGCCAAACTAGCCGAGTTTCGCCACCCGGCGTAACAGGGCTGCCGATGGATCGGGGCGAAGTACCGCCCGCAGCCAATGCCCGCGGCGATCAAATCACGAACGATCGCATCCCGGTCCAGGTCAAGGGCCACGCGAACAACATAAACAAACCAACTGATACGCCCGGCAGGCAGGCTCAGCTGGGGAAGCGAGAGATCCGGAGACCGGGTCAAACGCTGGTTGTAGCCAGACGCCACCGCCGCACGCTTGCGCAGAATCTCCTCCAGCCGCTGCAACTGCGCCAAGCCCAACGCGCAGTTGATTTCAGAGATCCGGTAGTTGTAGCCGAGCTCCGTGTGCTGAAACCAATCGTCGGTTGGATATCGGCCCTGGTTGCGGAGAGCACGGATGCGCCTGGCAACCGCTGCATCCCTGGTGACGACCACGCCTCCTTCCCCGGTAGTGATCTGCTTGTTGGGATAAAAGGCAAAGACACCGGCGTGGCCCATAGAACCGGCCTTACGGCCGCGATGCTCGGCGCCGATTGCCTCGCAGGCATCTTCAATCACCTGCAGCCCGCGCCGTTCGGCAATCTCAAGAATCGAATCCATATCGGCGGGCAGCCCGAAGGTGTGTGGCACCATCAGGGCGCGCGTCCGCGGAGTAATGGCATCTTCAATCTTGCCCGGGTCGATATTCAGAGTTTCCGGATCGATGTCCACAAAGACCGGCACTGCGCGCTCGTAGCGAATGGCATTCGCGGCGGCGATGAAGGTGAACGAAGGAACGATGACCTCATCGCCCTCGCCAATATCCAGCGCGCGAATACACAGGTGCAGCCCGGCGGTTCCGGAGCTGACGGCGACCGCGTGCGGCAAGGAGGCGCTGGCCGCGACCGCCGCCTCAAACTGCTCCGTCACCGGGCCGAGGCTGAGCCGCGCACTGCGCAACACAGCGACGACTGCTTCGATTTCCGCCTCCGTAATGTCGGGAGCGGACAACGGTATCTTCATGAGCGAATCGTCCCATCCTTGATAAGCAGCCGCGCAAGTGGAGTGGTCGTGAGCACCTCGACAATTTTCTCCGCCGCGTGCCCGTCGCCATAAGGATTGGTCATGCCCGCCAGCGAATCGTGAAACGCCCTGCTTCTGGCCTTCGCCGTTTCCGCCAGGATGGCAGAAGCCTCCGGCGCCGCATCGAGAACATTGCGGGCCCGCTCGCGGCCCTTTTGCCGGAAACCCACATTCACCACGGGCAGGGCGAACGAAGCAGCTTCCATAATGCCACTGCTGGAGTTACCAACAAGCATGGCGACCTCGCGCAGCAGGCTCCAATAGGTCACCGCATCCAGGTTGACAAAGAGTCTTGCGTCTGCGCGAGTGCTGAGGAACCTCCGCGTTCGCTGCAGCAATGCGTGATTGCCCGCATCGGAGTTGGGATAGCAGAAAATTACCTGTCCCTCGATCTGCTGCAGAGCGGCAAACAGCGCATCCGCCTCCTCCGTTGTGTCGCGCAACAGGGTGACGGGATGATACGCGACCATGACCGCCGTGCTCTGGAGCTCAAGATGGAGTCTCTCCTCCAGCTCGCTGCGATCCAGCAACCGGCTGCGGCGCAAGTGGTCGAGCGAGGGAGCGCCGGCGCGCTGTACCCTCCACGGTTCTTCGCCCATCGCGATCACGCGGGCTCGGGCGCCTTCGGTCGAAGTGAAGTGAAGGTGGCTCATCTTGGTGAGTGCGTTTCTCACTGCATCATCGATGGCTCCTTGGCTAATTTCGCCGCCTTCAATATGAGCGATAGGAATACGCAGGGTGAGCGCAACCGCGGCTGGGGCGAGCATTTCATAGCGATCCGCAATCAGTAGCAGCAGGTCAGGCCGCATTTCCCCCAGCAGATCGGCCAGGGATAGCATCGCGAGCCCCAAAGTCTTTGCCATGCCAACATCGGTATCGGAACTGAGCAGGCACTCCAGCCGGGCTGCGATCGGGAATCCATCCTTCTCAATCTCTCGCACCGTCTCCCCAAACTGGGGCGAGAGATGTGCTCCCAGCACGATCAGCTTCAGGTCTACATCCTGATGCTGCTGCAGATCGTGCAAAGGCCAGTAGAGATGACTGTAGTCAGCGCGCGAGCTGGTCACCACGGCGATGGTCCGCTTCATGGTGTGAGCCCAGCGCCGGCCGCGAGAGCACTCTCTATCACCGCGCTCGGCTGGTATTCGGGCACGGCGCGCATCACGGCGGCCAACAGCCTGGTGAGCGATCGGCTCTGGCATGCCTGCTGCAACTCCGCCAGAACGTCATCGAGAAGCGCGGCAGACAGAGCGGGGCTGGCGACAGAGCGAAGCAGAGACCCCGCACCGCCGGCATACGATTCGGAGCCGGATAGCAGTGCCTCGCTCAACTTATCCCCCGGCCGCAACTCGGTGAAGACAATGCCTGCCTGGCTGCGTTCACGCGCAATAAGATGCCGCGCCACCGCTTGCACGGGCACCGGTTCGCCCAGGTCCGGCACGAGGATGCCTTGCAAACTCTGCGGATGACGCCAGCAGCAGCAGCGCCACTGCATCGTCCGTGGTCAGAAAGTATCGCCGCACGTCAGGATGCGTTACCGTAACCGGCCCTCCTGAGAGTATCTGCCGGCGGAAGAGCGGAACGATACTACCTTCCGAACCGAACACGTTCCCCAGGCGAACGGCCTTCATCCGGCTCGTGGCCTCGCGTTCCGCCAGCAAGATCAGCTCGGCGATCCTCTTCGAAGCTCCCATCATGCTGACCGGGTCAACAGCTTTATCGGTGGACACCAGAATCAGCTGTTCTGCCTGATGGTTGGCGGCGGCCTGTGCCAGCAGGCTTGTGCCGATCGTGTTGTTCTCAATCGCGGCGAATGGATTCTGCTCCATCAGGGGAACGTGCTTGAACGCGGCGGCGTGATAGATCACCTGCGGGCGATAGCGGTGAAATATGTCAGCGAGCAGAACAGGGTCTGCGATGTTTCCCAGGATGGAGGTCAGCCGAACCGGGTTGGACAGGCGCTGCAGAGCAGCGTCGATTTCATACAGGTTCCGCTCTGCAGCTTCCAGCAACACGAGATGCTGCGGCGCAAAGCCTGCGATGGCCCGGGTCAAAGCCGAGCCGATCCAACCGCCGGCCCCGGTTACGAGGATCCGTTTGCCGGTCAACGATGATGCTGCCTTTGCCCGATCGACGACCAGCGGACGGCGGTCGAGAAAACTTTCCCAGGCGCAGGAATCTCGCTGGATGCCCTCCATGGTTGTGATGTCGTGCTCCCGGCTCATTCTCCATCCATTATGCGGCCAGGACTTTGATAGGGCGTCGAGGCCAACTGTCTGCAATTTCCAGGCATCTTTGTATACAGCAGTCATGCGGATCTTCCGCATGTTCAGAAAAGTGGGTGGGGAGGGGAGCGGGTTTTCGCGATTTCCTCCGCTTGCCGCCGGCCAAGGAGAATCGCGGCAACCGGCGGACTCTTCCCTCGCTTCCCAAGCTTCACGATGTTGACCCCTCGAATCCAGGAGGGGTGGGGAAAGCCAAAGCCGGCGGCAAGCCGGCTTTTTCCTTGGAGCGCATGCGCGGCTGCAATTGGTTAGGCGGGTAAATCCGTCGTTGGCGGAAGGTCATGTTGCTAACGGCCGAGATCGCCGTCGTTTTAAAACTCATACGCAGATGAATGCCAGGGAAGATGGGCCATGTCGCCAGACGCCGCCACCGGCTGCAAATGTTGCCTTCATACGGTGTGCAGATGTTGCCTAGTAAGGTGAAGGTAGCGGCCTGCGTTGTCGGCCACCAGCATCATCAGGTGGCGTCATTTGACGCTTTTTAGATCAACGACCCTCCCGTAGGCTCGGCCCTGCAGGCACCGGATTCAACATCCTGTCGAGCGATCCTTCCATCCCTAACCAGGAATGTACCCATCCGTCGCGAGGGGGGCAGACGATGTGGCCACGAAGAGCAATTCCATTTACCGGGCCCGAAGAGTCCCGTACCCAACGGGCGACGCGGAATCAGAGAGTTCTCCAAATAGGGCGGGATACTGAACTTTTGCGTCGGCGAGCAAAGGTTCTCGGTTCTGCTGGTTATACCGTCCACTCCATGACTCCGGACCAGGCGCAGGCAGAGCTTCGGAAGGCAAACGGAGCCCAGGTCTGGGTCTTTTGCCACACGCTCGACTTTTATGAGCTGGCGCTCCTGGCGGTAGCCATTCGCAACAGCCGGCCGTCGGATAAGCTGCTGCGGGTGAACAGTCTCGAAGACATTGGGCAGTTGCCAGGGCTGTTTGATGGATTCCTTGAGCCGACTGACGGCGTGGATGAACTGCTGCAGGCGGTGGATCACCTGGCCAAGAATCGGCAGTAACGGCTCCTCGCTACCTCACTTCCGTGCGCCGCGGCCAGGAGCTTTGCTAGCGCTTTTCTTTTTGTGCCGGGGAGCACCAGCCACGGCTTTTCCGGTGCTTGCCGCAGGCTTGCCGGTGAAAGCATCGTTCATCACGCTAAGAACCACGCCGTCGATCCGGTTATCCATGGTTCGGTAGGGCACGATACGAAGTGCGCACCACTTTCCGTCGCTGTCTTGAACCTTTAGTTCCTGGGACTTGACCTGTTGGATGACGTCCAGCATGTTTTGCTCGAGCTTGCCCATGTCGAGCTTGAGCCTCAGCCTCGGCATAGGCCGTCCGATATCGGTGGACGCAAGGCCCAGGGCCGAGGCCGCCTGCGGCGTGAAGCGGCGAACACTCAGATCGGCCCCCACCATGACGATCGGCAGACTGACGCTGTACAGCAGGTTCGTGAGGTCATTGTTCAACTGGGTCAGCAGTTCATTGCGGTGCTGCATCTCCTCGTTAACCGTATGAAGTTCTTCGTTGGCCGACTCCAGTTCCTCTTTTGAGGTCTGCAGTTCCTCGTTCGTACTTTGCAGCTCTTCGTTGCCTGACTGAATCTCTTCGTTCGCCGACTGCAGCTCCTGGTTGGTGCCTTCCTGTGACTCGATAATGGATTGCAGGTACTCCCTGGTTGCCGCCAGTTCCTGGCGCAATTGGACGATCTGTCTAACCTGCGAAGACTGATCCTCACCGCTGGCTGGATCGACAACCAGCGGGCTCCCCTGGGCTTTCGAGAGCGCGACCGACGGCAGCCCATCGTGGTCCGGTGACGCGCCTTCAAAAACAATCAGGAAGCTGTGCTGCGCATGGCTGGGAACTTTGAACGGAACCACCCTGATGGAGACCGTTTTCTTCTTGTCGTCATCCACTCGCACATGCTGCCGTACAGCTTCGAAGCCTTGCTTCCGCGCCTCATCGATCGCCCCTTGCAACTCGAAGAGCAAGCCGGGGCGCGCCATTTTAAGCAGGTTAAGGCTGGCCTTGCCTGAAGGAAGTTCAAGGAAAGAAGCGGTGTGCCCACGGGTCTGGAGAATCTCTAGATGTTCGTTAATAAGCACCGCGGGAGGCACGTATCTCGCCAGCAAAAGGCGGTCGGCCTCACGCTGCACTTCCATGGGGATTTTCAGCGCTTCCGGTGGCTTCGGCGGCGCAGATTGCCCGTCAGTTGGCCCGTACTCAGGCTTGTCCATGGAAAAACCGAAAGGGAGAGGTGTAGACACCAGTCGCTTACGATAGATTTTTTGTTTCTTGTCGCTCATTTCGAAAAGCTCCGAACCCGAACCCAGCAGACCCTCACTGCTACCCAGCATCAGGAACCCTGTGGGGCTCAGCGCGTAGTGGAAGATGGGGATTACCCTTTTCTGCAACGCCTGACCCAAGTAAATCATTACATTGCGGCAACTTACCAGATCCATGCGGGAAAAGGGCGGGTCATTGAAGACGTTCTGGGTAGAAAAAATACAGAGATCCCGAATGGACTTTTTGATCTGGTAGCCGCCATTGGACTTATGAAAAAAACGCAGCAACCGTAACGGGGGTACGTCGGCTTCGATATTTTCCTTGTAGAAGCCCGTCCTGGCGCACTGAATCGCCGCCTCACTCAGATCCGTGCCGAAGATCTGGATGGGAATATCCGCCCGGTTTTCCGCCAGAAACTCTACCAGCGAAATCGCATGCGAGTACGCTTCCTCGCCGGTGGAGCATCCTGGAACCCAGATGCGAATCGGGCCGGAGGTGGAGGTTCGAGCCTGCAAAATGGCGGGATAGACAGCGCTCACGAGCGAGGCGAAGGCCTCTGGATTGCGGAAGAAAGAGGTCACATTGATCAGCAGATCATGGTAGAGGGCGTCGATTTCTGAGCGGTCGCGATGCAGCAGCGCGCGATAGTCGTTCAGTTTCTCAATCTTCTTGAGTGTCATCCGGCGCTGAATGCGGCGCCGGATGGTCGGCACTTTGTAGCCGGAGAAATCTACGGTTGTCACTCTCCGCAGCAAGCGGAATATCTGCTCCATATCATTAAGCTCGCCATCCTGGGGCCCGTCATCGTGGTGCGGGCTGGCGATGTAAGGATGCTGCCGGATGCGTGCAATTTCCTGAGCAATGCCCACCGGATCGAGGACGAAGTCCACACAGCCCGAGGCGATCGCGCTGGCCGGCATTCCGTCGTACTTGGCGGAGGTTGGTTCCTGGGCAAACGTGATGCCCGCCTCTCCTTTGATCGCGGCAACCCCCAGGGTGCCGTCGGAAGCGGTACCGGAAAGGATGACCCCCATGGCGGCACGTCCGTGACTGAGCGCCAGCGACCGTAGGAAAGTATCAATGGTCGTGTTGGCGGACCTTCGCTCCAGCAAACGATTCTGCAGGTGGAGCACACCATGCTCAATGGTCATGAGACAGTTCGGGGGGATGACATAAACGTGATCGGACTCCACCCGCATGCCCTCTTTTGCCTGAACCACCGGCATCGGAGTAACCCGGGCCAATATCTCGGTGACTGCGCTCTCCCGTGCGGGGTCCAGATGAAGCACCAGAACAAAAGCCATCCCCAGACGCGGGGATAGCTCCTTAAACAGGATGCTCGCGGCCTCGAGGCCGCCGGCCGATGCCCCGATCCCGGCGACAGGGAAAGGATGCTGGGTAGCTGAGATATCCGCCACTACATTCCCATCGGAGGAAGGCTTTCTGGCCGGCATGTTGCTCCTTCGCTAGGCGGTCGGAAGGATAGGAGGATTCGGCGTTGAGGCCGCGTCGCTTTTGGAGAGCATACTCCAATGCGGGGCGGCACCATAACCGTGCTGGGTTCGGGCAGCAAAATCAGTGGTCAGGGCGCAACGAAAGCCGAAACGCAGCCGGTGATGAGAACTATTGAACGCTTATGTCTTGAGCGAGACGAGAGATCAGCGAGCGGAAGCCTCAGACGAGCGCCGGGGTTCTAGTCGTCTCGAACTCGGAAGCGAATCCGGCAGCAGTTTTGGGGCTACAGAAGATGCCGGGAACCAGGGCTCCCGCACCGTCTGGCTCGTGAGCAGATCGCACCGTTCCGTAAGCAGGCGGATTGACTCCTGAATCTGTTCCGTTAGTGCGGAATGGGTGATTCTCAACTCCTGTGCTTTTCGAATACGTTCTTTAAGGGTGGAACGCGCCAGCTGCGTATTCGCCAAGGCAGTGTCCTGGTTCTGAGGGCGGGCCGAGAAGCGGGTAGCCAGCCATGCGTCCAAGTCGCGACGGTAAAGCAAGACAGCGCTCTTTTGCGACGCGCCAACCGGGCGCCTGACAGGAAGACCAAGCTGCTGTTCCCAGCGTTGTACCGTCCGGACTCCCTTTCCCAGATACCTGGCGATATCCTTCCAGGACGACAACACCGTGGACTCCTCTGGAATGTCCATCTCATTCCCCCGAGAGTGACAATTATAGTCCAGGGTCTTTCAGCGGCCGCGATTTTGCGCGAGGCCACGACTCTCGACCATCAACGCTCAAGTCCCAGCAACCCCCGCCTCAGGCACGCATCCTAATTAAAAGTGCAGCGACGACAGCCGCACTCACACGAACATTGACCGCCATCCCCAAGGAGTTCACAAAGATATGAAGATTTTCTCAGCAAACATCCAGGATCTACGCTCGCTTTACATCAGCAATCTGAAGAAGGCGCTCGACATGGAGCAGAAGATTACCAAGGCCCTTCCCGACCTGATTGAGAAGTCCTCCGACGCCGAACTGACAACGGCTTTTCAGACTCACCTGGAAGAAACCAGGGGACATGTCACCAGGGTCGAAGGCCTGCTGCGGCGCAATCTCGGCGAGACCGAAACTGAAACCTGCAAGGTGATTAATGGGTTGACCACGGAAGCTTCCGATACGATCAAGGACGTTACCGATGGATCGATCAGAGACATTGCTCTCATCGGCGCGGCGCAACAAGTTGAGCATCATGAGATTGCCGTTTATGGAACCCTCCGGCGCTGGGCGGAAATCTTAGGTCTGACCGAGGATGCGGCAGTACTGGAGACAATTGAAACGGAGGAAGGCAATGCGGATGAGATTCTCAGCGGGATAGCCGAGCGCGTGAACTTTCAGGCAGCCGCCTAGCCCGGGGACGGCCTACCATCAGCAATCGTAGGCCGTCCCTGTTTTTTTTGAGTTCTGATCAGTACCGAGGCGAACATGGCAAAGTACGGAAAGGCTGCAGGCAAGAGCGTCGAGAATGCGCTCCACCGTGAGAAAGCCGGGACTCTCAAATCCGGAAAAGGCGGTAAGGGCGGCACAGTCAAAAGCAGGAAACAAGCCATCGCGATCGGCTTGTCCGAGGCGCGCAAGAAGGGCGCGAAAGTGCCAAAGAAAAAGGCGAGCTAGCTCGGTCACTCAGCACCGCGCTCAACTCAATGGGATGCATTACAGTTGATGCACAGGACCGGAGACCTCTTGAGAGCGGCCAAAGTTACCGTGAAAGTGATGAAAGAACCGGTTGAGAAGTCTTCCCCCGCTTCAACCTCGGCTTTGGCGGCCGGCTCTGACCGCTTCGGCAAGTTCGCTGCCCGGAGTTCCCATTATCTTGGGTCCCGGTGGGCCTTCGTCGCTGCCATCGGTGTCATCCTCGCCTGGGGTCTCACTGGTCCGATCTTCCATTACTCTGACACCTGGCAGCTGGTAATCAATACTGGCACAACAATAGTCACATTTCTCATGGTCTTCCTCATTCAAAATACCCAAAACCGCGATGCCAGGGCGATTCATTTAAAGCTGAACGAGCTGATCCATGCGGTCGATAAAGCAAAAAACAGAATGATCGATGTAGAGAATCTGTCTGACCTTGAGCTCGACGAACTAGCCAAGACGTACGAAAAGATCCGGACGAGCGCGGAAGAGCGCCACCAGGCGGGTAAGACTGCGGTGGACCCGACTAATGTCTGAGGCTCTAATCTGCAGGGCGCTGGGGTTGGGAATCGTCATGGCCCTTTTCTAACGCTGGTTCGTTGAGGTGCAGAGATGAATGCAGCCGATTTTCGACGCATGGCGCTTAGGTTGGAAGGGGCGGAAGAGGGATCGCACATGGGGGCTGCCGACTTTCGCGTTGGAGGCAGGATATTCGCTACGCTTGCGTCCCATGGCCAGGGATATGGAAACCTGATGCTTTCGCCGGAGCAGCAGGCAGCCTTCCTTAAAGACCAGCCTGATTTGTTTTTGCCTGTTGCCGGTGGCTGGGGACGAATGGGGGCCACCCACATCCGCCTGGCTCTGGCCGGTGAAGATGTGCTCGCCGGGGCTCTCCGCACCGCCTGGAAACACCGTGTGGAGAAGAATGCAAAGGCGGGCAGTCGCAAGTCCAAATCAGCGTTGCCTGGGTCCGCTGCCGGGAGTAAGAAAAGGAAAAAGTAGTGCCGGCGGCATCGATCCCTTTAAGAGAGCAGCGCCTGCGCCTGCTCCCGGGCGTGTCGTAGCGTGTCCACAATGTCGCCCGTGGGGTAGAACTCCATGGCGATCTTGCCCTGGTATTTCAACTGCGCGAGTTTGCGGTAGATATTGAGGTAGTCGATCTCGCCGGTGCCCGGCTCATGCCGTCCCGGCACGTCCGCGATGTGAATCAAGCCAACCTGCCCAATGTTGCCCTCGAACTTTTCGATCAGATTTCCGAACTCGCGTTGCTCGTGGTAGACGTCGTACAACACCCTGACGTTGGGGCTGCCCACAGCTTGCGCAATCTCAAATGCCTCGGCCACGCCGTTCAGGTAAAGGGTCGGGTTTTCCAGCCGGTCGATCGGTTCGATTACGGCTACCAGACCGGCGCTGTTAAGCACGTCCGCGGCGCGTTTCAGCGCCTCGATTGATGCTGTGCGCTGGCTGCCGGGAGCGGCTCCCTCGATACGCTTGCCCGAGAGCAAAATAATCTGCTGGCATTGCAGCCTTTGGGCTGTGGGGATGAGGCTTTTAAGCGCAGAGAGAAATGCATCACCGCCTGACGGATCGGCGAAGCCGGGGCCCACGCCGGTTGTGGCATCGACGCTGATCTTCAACGCCTGCATACGCGCGAGAATACGGCGATAGTCTTCCTCCGACCATTTCTTGAACTCGCCAACAAGCTCCACATGGTGGTAGCCGGCCTGTGCGACACGCTCCAGGTTCTCTTCAAAGGTGCCGAACTTGTTCAACGCCCAGATCATGACGGAGAACCGTGAGCTTGCCTCAGCGGAATCCAGAAATCGGGGCGCTAAGGCACGCCCGGCCAGAGATGCCGCGGTCATGCCGAGAAGAGTTCTGCGAGTGAACATGCGCTGCATGGTAGCAGAGAATGCCGCCGACGCGCATCGCGCACGCCGGCAATGAATTCCCTATGGAGCGAAATAGGCCGAGACATCGAGCACCAGCTGGGTTGCGTCGGAAGCGTAGAGATTGATTGCGCCGTCAGTAGTCCTCGACGATGGCCATATTCGATGTGAGGGATCCATCCGTGGCGTTCAGCGTGGAAACAACGGGTTGAGCTGTTCCTGCCGGCCAAAGCGTCAGGAAGCCCAGCGGCTTGTTTGGAGGAATAACCGTGGCGTTCAGCACGTAGGCGGCGGCGACGGTAGATACGTTGCAACTGCTTCCCTGCACACTCACGACAAAGGATCCGGGGAAGGGTGAGTAAGGATAGCTCCGAGTGTCGAAAGCGCGGCATGGTGTGGTGGTGTAAAGATTCGTACCACCGACGCCCGGTGGAGCAAAATAGCCGTTTACATCAAGCAGCACATCGGCGTTGTTGGTGACATAGACCGAGACGCTCCCGCCGCTGCCGGCCGGAACGATGGCAGCGTTCGCCGTGACCGTCCCCTTTACGTCATTCAAGGTGGAAACAACAGGTTGCGCCTGTCCGGTAGGCCACGTGGTCAGGAACCCCAGGGTGCCTGCGGGTATCGCCGTAACGTTGAAGGAATAGGCCTGTGCGGCAGCCGGGATCTGGCAGTTGCCGCTCTGTACCGGAAAGGAACGGGCGGTGAGGGCGGGAAGATACGGTCCACCGAGCGGTCCTGTCGGGTTTCGCGTATCGACCACGCGGCAGGCTGTGAGCGGGAAGAATTGCAGGCTCGAAGCTGTGGCGGGTGCGAAGTAGCCGTTGATGTCGATGATTACATAGGTCGGGGTCTTGGCGTTGGCGAACACGCTGATCGCTCCCGCAGTGCCGGCGGGAATAATCGCAGCATTGGCTTTCACTCGACCGTCGAGAGAGTTCAGCAGCGACACCGTGGGTTGCGCTTGACCCGTTGGCCACACGGAGATATAGCCGAGCGAGCCGGTCGGAACTACGGTTACATTAAGCGAGTAAGCTCCAGCCGTTGCAGGGATCCCGCAACCGGATTGGGGTACGGGAAAGCTGCGCGTCTGTCCCCCGCCAAGAGCGGGACCGCCGAGGGGTCCGGGAGCCATCCGCGTGTCTACTACCCGGCAGGGCTTTACCGGGAAGAACTGCAATGGTGGTTGGGCTGCAGGCGCCTCGATCACCTGACCGATAGCCGCTGCCGCCGAGCCCGCATTGTTGCTGTCGCCCGAATAGTTAGCCGTGATCGGGTAGGTCCCGGGCGTTCCGAAGGCGTCGGTAACAGTGGCGGTCCCCCCGGCGCCAAGGGCCACGGTAAACGGAACTTTGGAACTGGTATAGAAACTGACCTTGCCGGTTGGCGGTGTCGCGGCGCCGCCCGACACCGTCGCCGTGTAGGTAATGGTTTGACCAACGAAGCCCGGGTTGTTGGAGGTTGCGACGGTTGTCGACGTGGGGGCTAAGCCCAGGCCGGCCTGAATAACCTGGTTGAGTGGCGCCGAGGACGACGGCGACGTGGTTGGGTCGCCCAGATAACTGACAATCACTTGAATCGTGCGCGGAGGCCCGCTAAATGTAACCGTGCTGACCGCCACTCCGTTATGAAGCGACAGGAGCGGAACGGAGTTGCCGTTGAACGAGATCTGTACCGGTGCGCCCTCGGTGCCGCCTTTGACCGTTGCTGTGAACGTCACTGCCTGGCCCACGATGGATGGATTCGCAGAGGAAGCCAGAGTGGTTGTCGTGGCCGTCAATGCCATAGTTTCCGGCGTTGTCACGACAAGTGAAATGGTCCCAAAGACCAACAGAAAAATAGAAAGAAGTGAACGTTTCACGGCCGAACCCCCTCGCGAATCTAATAAGGCGAGCGCAGACCAGTATAGAGTCAAGTTTCGATATAGACGATAAAATATGCGGCAGGGATTGTGTTTTTGCCCCCTCGCGAAGGTGGGCTTATCCCTCCTGCTATCTTTCTTGGAGGCGCCACCATTCCGATCGTAGCTCAGTCTCTGCGCATACTTCCGTCGGCATCCCAGGTGCGGGCGTCCAAATCTTTAGGCCTTCAATTGCAAATATGCGCTCGATCGGTTGCCGCCAGGCATGCAACGCAAGATCGAAGAGTCCCCAGTGGATGGGCATCATGAGCCCCTTGCCGCCCATCGCTTGAAACATTCTCACCGCACCATCGGGCCCCATATGAATATCTGCCCACAAGGGATCGAACGCGCCGATCTCCAACATGGTCAGATCGAAGGGACCATAGGCCTCTGCGATTTCCTTGAATCCTGGCCACTCCCCTGAATCCGCTCCGTAATACACGCGATGCTTTGGGCCGGAGAGGACAAAAGAGGCCCATAGCGTCTGGAAACGGGTGAAAAGACTTCGCCCTGAGAAGTGGCGAGCCGGTAGTGCGGTCAACTCCAGTTCCCCCACGCGGATGCTTTCTGTCCAGTCCAACTCGCGTGCGTGCTGTATGCCCCATCGTTTCAGGACTTGGCCCACGCCAAGAGGCGTCACCCAAATTGCTCCCGCCGCTGCTTCGATCCGCGCCAGTCGTGGCAAAGTGTGCGCTCCAAGATGGTCGTAGTGGTCATGCGATAGGAGCACCACATCGATGCGCGGCAGCTCCTCTAATCGCAGAGGAGGCGCGAAGAAGCGTTTCGGCCCAGCCCATTGCACCGGCGCGGCTCGTTCTTCCCACACCGGATCGATCAGCACGCGTACCCCGTCGATCTCCAGCAGCATGGACGAGTGCCCCATCCAGGTTACGCGCAGCCCGCTCGCCGGCGGGCTCTCATAGATCTTTGCATCTGTCCGGAACGGTCCCAGTGCCCGCTTGGGCGTCCGCTCTTGTCTGTTAGCCAGATAAAGCCGCAGCACCTTGAAAAATGTCGACCATCCGCCTACAGCAGTGGGCACCGGGTTGAGGTACTTGTTCCCCTTACGGCGGGCTTTCTCGATCATTTGCCATCCTTGTTTAAAATATTGATCTCAAGCGCAATGATCACTGAGACAGACAGCCACACCGCTGATCCTTACCACCTGCAACGTTTCGTGGACGCTCAGGCTTCCTGCTTCGCGCAGGTCCTTTCCGAACTCGCTGCGGGACAGAAGCGCTCCCATTGGATGTGGTTCATCTTCCCCCAGATTCAAGGTCTGGGTTCAAGCGGGATGGCTCAGCGCTTTGCCATTTCCGGCCTCGAAGAGGCCAGGGCGTATCTGCTTCACCCGATCCTGGGTCCCCGGCTTCGCGAGTGTACTGCCCTGGTCAACGCGGTGCAGGGGCGTTCCGTCGGCGACATCTTCGGCTACCCGGACGATCTCAAGTTTCACTCTTCGATCACCCTCTTCGCAGCGGCAGCCCCGCACGACATTGCTCAGGCTTTTAGCGACGCCTTGGCGAAATATTTTGACGGAGCACGCGACCAGGGCACCCTCGATCGATTGCCTTAGACCTTGTACTAGCCACCGCCCTGCTGACGCTTCAACTCGGCTTCAAATGCCCGTTGCCGTTCCGCGACTGCCGCGCGATAGCCCTCCGGGTCAATCCACGCGCTCTCGCCCGCGCGGCCCTGCGCGCGTTTCAGCTTCTCCTCCATATCGAAATACGCGCCGTGCGCCCCCAGGAACACATCGCACGGCAGGCCCTTCAAAATAACAAACGTACGCGCAAAATCCGCGGCAATGCCGGGATAGGAAGCTGGTTGCCGCGGGCGGTCGACCAGGCGGTATCCCGGGTTCACATTCCAGCTGCCCACGATCACCACATCGCGAGGACGCCCATCAATTGCGGCTCGCATCGTCCACGTGGTACAGCCGCGCGTGTGGCCCGGTGTCTTGTGCGCGACCAGCACCGCTCCTCCGAGACGTACCTCGTCGCCATCGTGCAACACTCGATCCACCTTCGCCGCTGGGTAGGTGTCTTTGGGATATTGGAAGTCCTTGGCGCCCCCGCTCTCCACAACTGCCACGTCGCCATCCATCACCATGTACTGCGCGCCCGTCAGCCTCTTGACCTCTGCGCTGCCTGCGTCATGGTCCGCATGGGCATGACTGATCAGTAGAATTTTGATGTCACTGAAATGGAACCCAAGCCGCTGAACGCTTTTTCGGATGAGCGGGGGCGAGCTCTCCAGGCTTGAGTTGATCAGGATGTCGCCCTTGGGAGTCACCACCAGGTAGGAAGCGAGATCCTTGCTGCCCACGTAATACAGGTTATCGGCAATGCGGAATGGCGCAATGGGCGTCGTCCATTCCGGATTGTCTGCCGCGTGCACGCAGGTCACCGGCAGGAGCAGTAGGAGGCACGTCAGATTCTTCAGCCAAATCTTAGCCATCATCTCTCCGATAATATTTTTCTATCCTACCTGTATTGGAAGAACGGATTTGCCCACCGCCAGCAGGGCCTGACAATATAAGCAAGGAACCTTGGGAGGAAATACGAATGCATTCATTATCCCGCTGGCCGATGGTCACGGTCGCAATCGGTGCACTGCTTCTGCCGACGGAATTGCTCGCCCAGCAGGCTCTCCAGGGAATCCAGGTCGCGGACCTCGACAAGAAGGCGAACCCGTGCGCAGATTTCTACCAATACTCGAACGGCACATGGCGAGCTGAGAATCCAATTCCCGCATCGATGGATCGTTGGAGCCGCCGCTGGGCCGCCGGCGAAGCAAACAAGGATCAACTCAAGCAGATACTCGATGCCATTTCCGCCAAGCCGGAGCAGCCGAAGGGGAGTGTCGATCAATTGATCGGCGATTTTTATTCTGCCTGCACGAATGAAGCCGTGGTGAACCAGGCGGGGGTGAAGCCTCTGCAACCTCTGCTCGCTGAAGTCGACGCAGTTCATGACCGCCCGTCGTTGGTGGCGGCCATCATCGCGTTGCAGGCGGTCGATGTCCAGGTTCCATTTGCATTCGGCAGCAGCCCGGATATCCATGCTCCGCAAAACGTGATCGCGGATGTCGATGCATCGGGCCTTGGTCTGCCGGACCGCGATTACTACCTCAAGCCGGAGCAGCGTTTTGCCGATGCGCGCGCGGAATATCTGGTACACGTCCAGAAAATGTTTCAGTTGGCCGGCGCCAATGAGAAGGATGCGGCGAACGACGGGCACATTGTGATGACCATGGAAACCGCGTTGGCCAAGTCCTCGTTTGACAATGTCACACGACGAGATCCGAACAACTCAGACCACAAGATGAGCTTCGACGAGTTGCAGAAATTGACTCCGGATTTCGACTGGAAGGCCTACTATGCGTCGGCCGGCCTCATGCCCGCGCCGCTCAATGTCGATCAGCCCGAATTCATGAAGGAAACAGAACGGCAGCTGACGGCAACATCGATGGCGGATTGGAAGGTTTACTTACGTTGGCAAGTGCTGAATGCCTTCGCTGATTCGCTGTCGCAGCCCTTTGTCGATGAGGATTTCAATTTTTCGGAAAAGCAGCTTGCCGGCGTTGACGAATTGAAGCCGCGGGCGACCCGTTGCGCGGAAAAGACAGATCAGCTGTTTGGCGAAGCCCTCGGGCCAGGCCTACGTGAAGCAATATTTCCCGCCCGAAGCCAAAGAGCGGGCCACGGCGCTCGTCAATAACATCCTGACCGCAATGCACGATACCATTGAGGGCGCGGATTGGATGGCTCCTGCCACCAAGCAGAAGGCGCTGGAGAAGCTCGCAGCCGTCGCAGTCAAAGTTGGCTATCCGGATCACTGGAAGGACTATTCCAGCATTGACGTGCAGCGCGATGCCTACCTTCACGATGTGCTCGGCGCCATGCGCTTCGCCGTCGCTGACGATCGTTCGCGGATCGGCAAGCCGTTAGACCGCGGACGTTGGAATATGACGCCCCCCACGTCGAATGCCTATTACAGTGACGAGCTCAATGAGATCGTCTTTCCTGCCGGCATCCTGCAGCCGCCTGCCTTTAGTGTGCACTATACCGACGCGGTCAATTACGGCGGCATCGGAACCGTGATCGGTCATGAGATCAGCCATGGTTTTGATGACCAGGGAGCGCGCTTCGATGCCCAGGGCCGGCTGCAAAACTGGTGGAATCCGGAAGATCGCAAGAAGTTCGACGCCAGGACCGCCTGCGTGGTCAAGCAATTTGACGGCTACACCATTGACGGTTCCATTCATCTGAATGGCAAGCTGGTGCTGGGTGAATCGATCGGCGACCTCGGCGGCGTAAAGATTGCCTACCTCGCATTCCAGAAAGCCCAGAAGGCCAGCAATCCGGAGCCTACCATCGACGGATTCACTCCCGACCAACAATTCTTCATCGCCTGGGGCCAATTCCGCGGCGATGAGACACGCCCAGCAACCGAGAAGTTGATGGTGCAGGGCGATCCGCATCCCGTCGCCAGGTTCCGTGTGATCGGGCCGCTCTCCAATTTCCCGCCCTTTGCCAACGCCTTCAGCTGCAAACCGGGTTCGGCCATGGTCAGGCCGGAAAGCGAGCGCTGCGTAGTCTGGTAATTGTGTTTTGGCCCCCTCTATCAGGGCACGACTTTAGTCGGGCCATAAGCGATTGAAATACGTCGGGCTTTAGAGGCTGTGTGAGACCTAGGCTTTGCAAACTCCAGCCCCGTAGGGGCGACCTGAAAGTCCCTGAAAATAGCCCAGGACGCAGTCCTGGTTGTTTTCAGGGAGAGATATCTCGCGGTGAGGACCGGAAAACCGCTGCGTCGAACTATCCACCTTCTCTGAAATGGACCAACGTCCTGGGCTAAGCTCAGGAGCCTTCTACCAAAGCGCAACATTCAGCACCACAAAAACCACCGCGACCACGCCGGCCCAGAAGATTGGTTCCTGGTACCAGCGCCCTCGTTCTTCAGTGGGAAGCTCGGACGCACCCATGACGAGCCCTTCCAACTCCTCTACGCGCCGCGGTTTCGTCAGCATGCTTACCACGACGGTGACACCCACACACACGATCCACGCCCACAGCGCGCGGTACATGTTCTCTGCCATCTCCTTCGCATCGGGAGAGAGAGCAACGTAACGCAATGCGGATGGATCTTTCACTACCCAAACCCAAAGCCCGATGGAAGTCAGTGTCCCCGCAACGAGTCCGCAGAACCCGCCTTTATCCGTCGCGCGCTGCCAGAGCATACCCACGATCACGGTTCCAAACAGCGGCGCGATGAAAAAGCTGAAAAGCTGCATGGCATAGTCCATGATGCTGGCGGAATGCTGCACCAGGTATGCCGTGCCGACAGATACCAGCACACCGATCAGCGTGCACCAACGTCCCATCGCAACATAGTGCTGGTCGGCGGCCTTCTTGTTCAGAAATGCTCCGTAGATGTCGTAGGTCCATACCGTCGAAAACGCGCTGACATTTCCGGCCATTCCCGACATGAAGCCGGCAATCAATGCGGTCACGCCAAGCCCAATCAGCCCCGGCCCGCAATAGCGCACCAGCATCAGCGGCAGCACCTCGTTGTAGCTGTGGCCGTTGGTGGCCACCGCCACGCCCTCCGGCAGTAGGTGAAACGGTAAAACCGCTAGGGCCAGCAGCCCGGGCAGAATGACAATGAGCGGCACCATCATCTTGAAGGCCGCGCCAATAATCGGCGCGAGGCGGGCGGAACGAAGGCTGTTGGCCGCCAGAACACGCTGCACAACGAGAAAGTCGGTAGTCCAGTACCCGAACGACAGCACAAAGCCCCAGCCAAAAACAATGCCGGTCCAATGCACTCCCATCGGGTTCTGTTTGAAGTGGCCCAGCGTGCTCCAAAGGTGGGTGTAGTCTGACCGCCCGAGATTGGTTTGGATCTGGCGCGTCAGGTTTCTCCAGCCGCCCACCTCGATCATGCCGAGAACCGGAACCAGCAGCGCCCCCGCCCAGATCAACACGAACTGCAGAATCTCATTGAAGATTGCCGAACGCAGCCCTCCCAGCGCTACATAGATAGCGACCACCAGCGAAGAGAGCCAGATGCTGAAGTTGAGGTCCCATCCCAGAACGACCTTCATTACCAGCGCCATCGAATACATATTGATGCCGCTCATCAGGATGGTCATGAAGGCGAAGCTGACGGCGGAGAAGGCTCGCGTGGGATTACCGAAACGAAGGTGCAGATATCCGGGAACAGAGTAGGTCTTGGAGATGTAGTAGAACGGCATCATCACCAGGCCGAGAAACAACATGGCTGGGATCGCAGCCACCCAGTAAGCGTGGAGTGCGAGGATGCCATATTGATAGCTGGAACCAGCCCAACCCATCAACTCCAGGGAACCAAGGTTAGCGGATACAAAGCTCACCCCGGCGATCCACGCGGTCATCTCCCTGCCCGCCATGAAGAATTCTTTGCTCGTTTTGGCGGCGCTCCTCACATAGAAACCGATGAAGAGCACCATGGCGAAATAAATAGCGATGATCCCCACATCCACGGCAGACAGATGGATGAGCTGCGTTCTGCCGGGAACTACCGTTATCAAGAGCATGCTTTCCGTATTCCTCCCCATCTAGTGCACGCCGAAGAATAGTATCTTCGCTCCAGGCTTATCGAATGTTGCTTCGATCTTCGCCCGGCCAGCGCTGTCTTGTGCTATCGTCACGCCGCTGCTGGCCCAATGCTCCCCCACCACCGTGTGGCTCGTGATGTATTGATAGCTGCCGCGTTTGGTTGCAAACATCACAACCGCGCCGCGGCCCGTTGTGGCCGAGATCTTTTCGTGGATCTCGGGGCTGGCAGAGACAATTCCCGTCACCACCGGATCGCTTTCCGTAATATCATCGCGAACTTGTTTGTACTTGGCGAGCGTGCCGCCGATGAAGCTAACCCCGGCGTCCGAAACATTCAGCAGATCTCCCCATATTCCATTCTGTCCAAGAATAAGCGACGCAACATCCACCTCCTGCCATTGCTGCGGATCGTCGGGAAAGTAGTGGGTAAGGAACAATGTGGACGGGATCCATTTATCGAAGGTCAACGGTGAGCGCGTAATCCAGGTTCGGGCTGGTCCCTGGTAGAAGAACAGGTTTGAGTTCGTTCGAGCAAGGTCGATGGGAATGTCATAGCTCTGGTAATAAGGACCGTTGTTAATCAGGAAGTATTTGCCGGAGGAAAGAAACGCCAGGCCCATCGCCCGGCCGCTCTCTGTCACGTCGAAGTCTACAATCGCTCCCGGCACTGCGGCAGCAACCTTATCGGCGACACGGCTCATATACTGCACCAGTTGGAATCCATACGAGTCCGCTCGCTCCTGGGGCGTATTGCTTTCACCGCCGTGATTATGATGTGGGTCGTTGCATCCATACTGATCAATCGCGTCCCATTTGAAATAGGTGACCCCGACCTCTTTAGCCAGGCGAATCAACTCATCGGCGAAGGCATCGGCGTATCCGCTGACCATGCACATGTTGTCGCTTTTCTCCGTCTCCCATACTTCTTCAGGCTCACCCACGTGTCCATTCCAGGACATTCGCCATTCAGGATGTTCGCGCACCACCCGGCTGGAGACAGCCGCCGTCGTGGGCCCAAACCACAGGCCGAGGTGCATGCCGTAGCCATCGAGCTTTTGCTTGACCGCCTTCAGTCCGTCCGGGAAACGCTGCCTGCTCACGGTCCAGTCACCAGTTTTCTCGTACCATCCCGTATCGAGCACAAAGACATCCACGCCCATACGGTGCGCCACGTCGATCTCTTTGAGGATGCGCTCCTGGTTCATCGATTCCAGGTAGGGCTTGCCGTTCCACCACTTGTTACGCTCCTGAAAGTTCCAGGTGTTGTAGAAGATGTAGGGCTTTCGTGTAGCCAGGTTCTGCGTCATGTACTTCAGCACGAAACGGCGATACGCTGCGGCAAGCTGATCGATCCCACCCTCTGTGCTGGCCGTCTCCATCCAGATCGTTTGAAAGGGATGGTCCGCGTCCACCACTTGGCCGGAGACATAGTTGCCCTTGATGGCGGTCAGGCGCACGTTTCGATCAGGCGTGAGTTGGTATTGCAGGAATGCGTCGGGAACCTGTGAGCCGTGCTCATAAGCCAGTAGAAAGCTGCGGTGGCTATCGGTCGCAGCAAGGATCGGGCCCATCAAGCTACCGCTGTCCTGAAAGTATCTGTCTCCGATCCTTTCCTCAGAAAGCGTATAGCTATGCGTCAGCTGCGCAAAGTTTGAGAGCGTGACTTCCTCTATCTCGGGCAATTGTTTGAGAGATGTCTGCAAATAAATAAGTTGGTTCGAGCCTCCGGGTGCACTGAGCGTTCGCGTCGCGTCGCTATTAAGGATGTAGCGAAACCGAATGACAGGAGTCTCCTCATTGATCTGGAACTGAACCCGCAGGTGAACATGAGGGTCTTGGGCGAGCGTGCCTTGAAAGGAATATTCGGTGCCTCCGTTGTTCAGATGAACTGGTGTTCCATCCGCAGCGAAATGAGGGACCTCGGCGGAAATCTGCTTTCCATCGATGGAGAAGCTTGGTGGAGTGAATTGATATGCGGATCTGTGTTGTGCGGCGCCATACTCCCAAAGACACCCCTGCCCACACGAAAAACCGATCCACACCTGGCCATTATGGACAGCAGTTTTCGTGCCTGCGGCCCCGCAGAAAGGAAGGGCACACAGAGCCAAGCCGAGGACGGTTAGTTTTTTAGCTCCGTACACATGCATGTATGTCTCCGCGATGATTACGATTCAGTGCACATTCGATTGATGTGATTCTGGATTCGGCCATTTGTCAAGGCGGTACGCGGCCACACTTCCGGGCCGGCAGGCGATGAAATTGAGGTAGCCTATCGGTATGGATATGCAAAGTCGTCCCGAGCTTGAGGATTTGGTAAGGCACGACACTGAGGTAAGACCCTACGAGTCGGTGGATGGATATGTTGAGCACGCAGTTTCAATTCTGCATGCCCACGAGTCCTGGGTGGCCGAAGAACGCGCGGAAAAAGTGTAGGTAGGCCGGACCTGGGCCCTTCCAGGAATGGTCCGTGGAATTGCAGATCCCTCGGCTGCCCCGGATTTCCTGGAAATGTTTCGACAGAGCGCAGCGTATCGGGGGGAAGTCACGTTAAGATTCGTGCGATGGCGAAGATTCAAATCACCAAAACAGAGTTGGTTTGGCCGGGTAAATACCGCGAAGACGGTGTGCTTACCGAATCCCCGCGCGCCAACCTGCCTTTTCAGGTCGTCGAAGCCTTTAACCAAAGCGCGGATCAGGCCCCATGGCGGAACCAGCTTATATGCGGTGACAACCTGCTTGTGATGGGGTCGTTGCTGGAAGACTTTGCCGGAAAGATCGACCTCATTTACATCGACCCGCCGTTTGCCACGGGATCGGATTTTTCCTTTACTGCTGCCAATGGAGTGGAGGCCCAGGCTTACCGGGACACGTGGAAGGTTGGGTCCTACCTGGCCATGATGTCAGATCGTTTGCGGCTGATGCGCGATCTCCTGTCTCCGCGGGGAAGCTTATTCCTCCACTGCGATTGGCACGTGGGTCACCTGCTGAGAGCGCTCGGCGATGAGGTATTCGGGCCGGAGAACTTTCTCAACGAAATCGTGTGGTACTACTACAACAAATTCCAGGGCAACGTAAAACGCTTTGCGTCCAACCACGATGTGGTGTTGTGGTATCGCAAGAGTGACGGTCTACCAGTTCAGGCAGCAGGTCGAGAAACGTGCGGAAGGAAAAGTAAAGCAACTCGTCCGCATGTGGGACAAGGAAAAGGCAGCGATCGTCAACACGAAAGGTCCCGACGGAAGAGTGATGTATCGCGAGACCGAAGAAAAAACGGTAGACGACGTGTGGCGGATCTCCATGCTTCAACCCGCGGACCGCACTGAGAACTGCGGATACCCGACGCAAAAGCCCGAGGCCTTGCTGCGCCGGATCGCACAAGCCGCCTCCTCCGAGGGGGATCTGGTCGCCGACTTTTTTTGCGGCTCCGGAACCATGCTTGCGGTTGCCGAAAAGCTCAATCGCCGCTGGATTGGTTGTGACCTCGGCCGTTGGGGCATTCACGCCACCCGGAAGCGTCTGCTTGGCGTGAAACATTGCAGGCCCTTCGTGCTGCTCAACCTTGGCCAGGAGGAGCGCCGGCATTGGCGGGACGCGAACTTCGGTGAGGGGCAGTGGGAATACGTCGCATTCATGCTGAAGCTTTACGGCGCGGAGCCGGTTGCAGGCTTCGCCTATAGCCACGGTAAAAAACAAAACGCATTGGTGTGCATCGGAGCGTTGGGTGCGCCAATCACCACCACCGGGATCGACGCCGCCGTGGACGAGTGCGCCAAACGGAAGCATCGGGAACTGCATGTCCTTGGCTGGAGTTGGCAGGGCGAACGTTGTGATGTGATGGCCGAGCGTGCTGCTACCAAAGGGGTGAAGCTGCTGCTGCTGCAGATCCCCCGGGAGGTGATGGAGCAGCAGGCCTCCGGCGTTGCCTTTTCTCCGCTTGCCTGTTTGGATGCCACAATCGAGCAGTCGGGCGCTCTTGCTGCCCGAGTGATGCTTCGCAGCTTTGTGATTCCGAATGCCGAGTTACTCCCGTCCCGCCGAGTTACTGCCCGAGGACCAGCGCAGCGGAGTGGAGACCTGGTCGGACTACATCGACTACTGGGCGGTGGACTGGGATTCACGGACGGAAACCCTAGCGCCAGGTTGGGTGGCCTATCGCACTCGCAAGCAGCGGGAACTCTCTCTGGTCTCTGAACCGCACCAATACGAGAAGGCCGGCAGGCGACACATCGTGGTCCATGTGGTCGACATCTTCGGCAACGAGACAAAGCAAGCGTTCGATGTGGAAGTCACCGATCAGCAGCCGTAGTGGCGCCCTTCCTTTTGCGACTCCCACGGGTAGGTCTGGAGGGGTGTAAAGGTCCGTTGAAAGAAAGCGTCATCCACAACATACGTTTCGCCGTTCTCTCCCCTGACAATCCAATCTCCTTTGGAAACGTTGCAGAATCCAATATCGGTGGCAATAGTTTTGGAGTGGTCGCACTGCGTCGCGTCTACAACCAGCGGTCGAAGTGTACGGAATGTGCTCATGGTGTCCCCTTTGGCGATCAGCGCCAATAGATCTATAAGAGGACATTTTTCGTAAGGAAGGCGATGCGGAGTTGTTAGGGATTCATAAAGGCCGGCGCCAGCTAAAAGCCGTAATTCTTCTTCCGCAGCGCATTCTTGTATCGATCGCGGGCCTTCTTCGCCACCGCTTCGGCATCGTGGGCGGCAAAACCGGCAGCATCCCATTTCTCCATCTCCACCATGGAGTGATCGTCGTTCGCGAGTGCCTCTTCGGTTCGAAGGGCGGTTACCCAATTGTCGACAGCCTGCCGGTAACCGTTGAGAAGTTCATCGAAATCTTTATCTTGCATATTGCAGTGACTGTATGGCTGCGCCCCACCTGCGTCAATGGATCAGGGCTGCGATTTACTGAAGATTGACATAACGCGTTCTGCGGCCTTGAAAGAGAACATCGACTCACACCAATTTGGTTACCTCTGGGCGCCCGGTTGAGTACCGCTTCAACCGTTGAGAAGCTCTTTTTGCCTGCACCGTAGGCGATGCAATCTCTTTTCGCGCTGTCCCCGTTTTGATGGGGTGAAGAGATATTCACCGGACGCAGGATCGGGTAGTGTATCTTTTCTCACACCAACGCTGTGGGCCGGGGGGACGTCGCAAAACAGGGCGGAAGTCAGCCAGAAAGCGTGACAAATCTCGGGGGGTTTCTTTCCTTCGCGCGGGCCAGGGTCCAGGTGTAAAGTTATTTCCAAAATTGTGGTTGCCGCAAGTCTCGAAGTTTCTTGAAGAGGCGCCCGCCGTGAAGCAAGTATCCCGTTTGTCCGTTCTTCTTGCCGCCAGCGTTCTCTGCCAGTGCTCCTCCTGGGCTCAGGCAGACCGTCCGGCGAATCCATCGTCGCCACGTGCCGTAACCCACCCAGCTGTCTCTGAGGAAACGGTCATCATCCCCGGGCCGCTACGATCGTTCCTGCGTATGGCGGGGATTAGCCAACAGATAGCTCCTGTGGATGTCCTGCCCTTGCTCGCCCGCAATGCCTACTCGACCGGATACCTGAACGGCGAACCTACGGAGTATCTGCGCTTGCTCGACCGCTATCTTCACCAGGCGAGAGAGCTTCAGATGCTTGCCGGATCGAACGGCACCATACAAGTCGCCAACTGCGCCGGGGCGGAGCAGTTGTTGAGCATTCTCGGCTACCGGGCTCGCCCCGGTTGCGGTCAAAAGGACTCGGTTCTGGCAACTGCCGATCCGGAGCGCGCCTTCCTTACAACCGATTCCGGTTTCCCTCTCACCGCACTGGAAGAAGCGCTCGAGAAAGGCACGCCTTTTACCTACGCTTTCCCTAACTCCCGCGTTCCCGTACTCTTCACCGAAAATGACTGGAAGGCGATCAGCGGCGCCAAGAGCCGGGGCGCGCAATCGCTGGTGGACATCCTGCTGCACGAGCCCTCCATCGACCGCCTGTATTGGGCACTCTCCAATACCGATGCTGAAACCAGAACGAGTCTGGAACGCGCGCCCGGTCTTGCCCGGCTTTTGCCCTACGGCCCGGTCCTTGATTTCTATGGAACCCAGATTTGCATCCGTGGCGGCCGGGTAGTAGTACCGGGGGGAGCCGCCGCTGAACCGGGTTGGAAAGAGCTGGCAGGCGCCAGTCCAAAGTCGCCCGCGGATTTTGTTCTTCGTCTCGTGGATAAAGACAATGGCTGGCTGGCCGTTTACTTTGACACTCTCTCGCGGGTGAGTGCGTCCCAGCAGGCATACTTAACCACGAATCCGCGCCTCAAGCGCGTCTACGAGGCCTTTACCGAGCCTGACCCCAAGGCTTTACCCGCCCGGGCTGTCTTTCGTAAAGCCCCTGCCTTGCTGATGCTATTTACCCGGTTGCAGGTAGAGCCAGATGGCGAACCGGCCGTTCCGGGAAATCTCGACGCCTGGAAGCAGATTCTGGCGCAGAAGAGCGATTCCAGAATTGCGCGAGACTGGGGCAGGCGCGCGCGGGGATGGAAGCGGCCCGAGCAATTACTCGAGGGCATGGCAGCGTTGTCTCGCATCGATACCGATCAAGGCCCCCTGCAGATCTACCTCATGCTCAGCGAGGTCGACAGCCGTCGCGGTCCCGAGAGGCGACTCACGCCGCAAACTGTGTTGCTGATGGCTAACAAGTTCTCGCAGCTGAGCGGTTGGTATCTGGTGTTTTCAGAGTTCCCCGATTTGAACGACGAATCGATTACGCGGTTTCTCTCCGTGGCCGACGCAGTCGACGCAATCTCCAACCACAGCCTCCGCGGCAATGCGATGGGCGTATTTCAAGCGAACCTCGGGTTGTGGCAGATTCTTGCTCGCCAGGGAGAGATTTCGGCCGCTCAAGTGAACCCGTCCTGGCAGCAGACGATTGCCCCGTTTGCCTCCGTCAGTTCGCCTGCCCAACTGTTTGACGTTGGCCAGGCCTCGCTAAAGACGCTGATGCAGGCGGCGGGCGGCAAGGCCGATCTCTCACAAGCTGAATTGATTGACCTGCTGGCAGGCCCTCCCCAGAAATCGCAGGAAGGCCAGCGTATCCGCCAGGAAATGGCCGCCAAAATAAGGTCGGTGCTTGACGATCAGCGCCTGGTGTCGCTCGATACACTGTTTGCGCTCGGCGACGGCCTCAACCGGATGTCTACTGGAGCGCCGGCGGGTAGCTCTATGCTCCCCATGGCGAACGAGCTCCGCGAATTCGAGCTGCCTCGCCCGATCTTTACCGAAAACGAGAAAGCGGAATGGGCTCCCGGGGTCTACGCCAACCGCCACGCCGTGCTGCAAGTCCACGTCGATATCACCAAGGTCATCAAGACCCCCGGCTCGCGCGTTCAGTTGGAAGCGGCCCGCGGCGAACTCACGCCGTTTCTACGGGATGCGTTGGTCGGTTTGAATTACGCCTACTACGAGCCGCCGGGCGCCCAAATCATGCACAATAATCCGCTGTTTGTGCGTTCGCACGATTTCTCCGGCGAAACCATTATGGGCGTGAGCCAGCTTTGGCAAGCTCCTGAATTGTTCAACCAGGGGTCACCGGCCGGAGGCGGCGCTTATCTGGTTGGATCCCTCGCCGAATTGCCCTACGTGCTGGCAACGACTGAGGAAGACTTTATCGCCCCGAAAAACGTTCAGGCGTTGATATGGAAAGAAGTGTCGGCAGATCTGCTGGTCAGCGCCATGCTGCCGCGGTGGTGGAGCGTGACCCGGAATGAGCTCCACGCCGTCGCCCTTTATCAACGCTCCGGAGAAGATCTCGTAACCGCATCGGTCGCAAATGAGGAACTGCGCGGGAAAGTGATCGGTATTCTCGCAGAGCGCATTTCTCCACTGCGACTGGGAAAACTGGAGACGGCGTTGCAGGCAGGGGACTCCGTGGCGGCCCTTTCATTGGTAACCCCGGCAGACACCTTTCACCTTGCTGCGCAGTTTCGCCATGATTTCCCCCAGCAGGCGGCATCGATGGGAGAGGCCTCCGGGGAATTGGATGCACTCATCCGCCAATACCCAACCGAGGTCAATCCCCAGCGCCTTTCCCGGGACTTTGGCACGCCGCATCCGGTGCTGGCGCAAAACTATGCTTGCGAGCTGCTGAACCTGCCGCCGTTGCCCGCTTTCGGAGGCAATTCCAGCCGGTTGCTCGGGGAGTCGTGGGACTCCAGCAATTTATATTGGGCCAGGCTGGCGGATGAGAAAGGTTACCCGCCGGTGATGCTCAATCGCCTTGTCCCGGAGTTGACCCGCCGCATGGTGGCCAATATTTTCGCCAGCGACATCGAAGACTGGCTGGCGTTGGCGCGGGCCATGAAAGAGACCGGCGAAGAGTTCCGGCAAGGCAAGATCGCTTTGCCCCAAGCGGCGGAAACCTCCGCCTTAAACCACGAGAATGGCGCACCACAAGAACCGTCTCCACTAAGCGCTGCGTCGGCCGGCCACCAATAAAACGGGATCCAGGACAAACTATGGCAAAGCGATATCTTCTACTTTTATCGATCTCGGTTTCACTCCTCTCGCTTAGTGGCCGCGTAACCGTCGCCCAGGACGACACTACGAATATCCGCGTAAATGTCGACCTGGTGCAGTTAAATGTCGCCGTCACTGATAACAACGGAAACTATATTTCCGGCCTCGGCCCGGAAAACTTTGCCATTACCGAGGACAAAATCCCGGAGAGAGTTGCCACCTTTGAAGAAGGCAACGAGCCGACCAGGCAAGTTCTTCAGCCACCCGCGGGTGCGGCGGCAGCCAACGGTTCTCCCCAGCCGGCTACGAAATCAAAACCGGTGGTAGTGACTGCGGGCGCGGCGCAGAAGAGCAATTCCGGCACGATGGGTGAGGATCTTGCTACGTTGCCCACCAGCGTCTCCGGCGCCAATGTCTTTGTTCTCTTCGATACCAGCAACTACATGTACCGCGGCTTTGTGTTTGCCCAGGATGCCATCACCGATTTTGTTCGCTCGCTGGGGGGCGCGAACAAAATAGCGTTTTATTCCTACAGCCGCGACTTGTCGCGCAATTCGGCGCTTACCTCTGATCGATCGCAGGTGCTGCGCGGGGTGCGGAGCACGGTCGCCGGGGATGATGCCGCGCTCTATAACTGTTTGCTGTTGACCGTCGAGGATGCGGCTCGCTACACCGGCCGAAAGGTTGTCGTGGTTTTCTCCAATGGCCCCGATAACGCCAGCCTGGTGCCTCCGGAGGATGTTGCTGAACTGGCCCAGTCCACGGGGACCATCATCTACATGATCAGCACTCGGGAAGCGCAATTGGAGCCGATTTCCACGGCAGTGTTTGAGCGTATGAGCAAGGCTACCGGCGGCAAGGCCTATTTCGCTCGCAGCTGGAGCGACGAGAAGAAGGCCTTCGCCTTCATCCAGGAGGACCTGGCTCACCTCTACTCGCTCAGCTACTACCCACAGCCCAACCCCAGCACCGGTTGGCGCACGATTACCGTCAAGCTGGTAGGGAAGGACTTGCAGAAGTACCACGTGCGCACGCGCGCCGGGTACCGCCTGCAGCAAGCGCATGCCGCAGCCAACAACTCCGCAGCCCTCGAAACCGATTCTGCCCCCAAGTAATGGGCAGTCCCTATGGTTTCGGTCGCGTATCTTTGGCGGCCTTTTCGACGCAGGCCCCCTGCGCCTCAGAGGCGACGCCGCCATTCACCGAGCTGCTGCACGCGAATAACTCCGGCTGGCTCATGACGGAAGCGGCTGCCTGTTCCAGGGTCACCTCTGGCCGCTCGAATTGGTACCGGGAGCGTTTGTCGTCTTCCTGAAGCGATACGCTTTTGAACAGAAGAGCATTGCCTTCGAGGTGGACGTGAATCGCGGTCAGTTCCCAAAGGGATGGGCCGACCTGTTGTTGTTCCAGAGCAAAGGAGCTGCGCTCCTTCAATCTCCCCAGAAGTCCCCCGCCGAAAGTAACGTCGTGGATCAGGTGACCCTTGATCTTGCAGATGCGATGCTGCTGGTTATCGATTACCAGGTCACCGGTCATGCTGCTGAAGACGCGAGCCTCACGCGTCGGCGGATGGAAGTCGGGTGCCGGTTCGAAGTGCAGTGAAGTCGTGGTCGGGGTGGCTCCCGTTTGCGTCCAGATGAAAGCGGCGGGCAGCAGCTTGAGCAGGTCATCGATCTGCTGCATGTCGTGGCTGGCCTCTGCGATCTCCTTGTTCTGGGCTTTCGTGTCGTGCAGAAATTTGTCAATAATCTCTCGCTGCCGGGCCTCGGAAAGCTGCTGTTCGTCCTTCTCCAGGATGCGGTCGACGCTGCCCCGTTGCGTGCCGGCGACCCACTGCAGAACGTGCTCTTTCGGCTTATTGCTCTCTTCCAGGTAAATCCAGTTGGAATGGTCGTTCCGGTCTGCCGTGCGTTCGATCTCGGCGACCTGCTGAATAATCTGTTGCGGGCTCTGCGCGTGCAGGCAAGAGAACGGGAGCGCGAGTAGACCCACCCACAAAAGGAGAGCTTTTCCTTTGGCCATTGCAATGCCTTTGACGATCAAAAAGATACGGCCTTTTGATGCCGCAGATTTGACGAACGGTTCGGCATAAATGTGAGAGACACCAGCCCGGGCGGGCCGGGTGCCTCGGGTGATATCATGATATCGGACGAAAAAGCCCGCATGGCTCAATTTGTTGTGCGCAATCTCGAGGAAGAGGTCAAAGCGCGGTTGCAGCGCCGCGCTGCTCGACACGGGCAGAGTATGGAGCAGGAAGTGCGTGATATCCTCCGCAACGCTCTGAAAGAGGACGAAATTCCCGCCCGCGGGCTGGGTACAGAGATCGCTTCTCTATTCAGCAAGATTGGTCTGGAAGCTGACATTCCGGAGTTGACCGGGCATGCAATCAGGCCGGCAACTTTCGATGAATGATTCTTCTCGACACGAATGTGCTTTCTGCCCTGATGCGGCGAACGCCTGATCTCAGCGTGATTGCATGGCTTGATCGACAGCCTCCTACTTCTGTGTGGACAACTTCTATCACCATCCTTGAGGTTCGTTTTGGCTTGCAGGTGATGGCGACAGGAAAGAAGCGCTCGGCGCTGCTGGAATTGTTCGAACGCGTGCTCACAGAAAAAATAGAGCGTCGCGTTGCCTCCTTTGACATGCTGGCTGCGCAGCACGCGGCCGAGCTGATGGCGGTTCGCCAGAAGAGCGGCCGTACCGGAGAATTGCGCGACACCATGATTGCCGGCATCGTGCTCGCATCCCGTGCCACGCTGGCGACGCGCAACACGAAGCATTTCGACGACCTGCCAATTTCACTGGTCAATCCGTGGGAAGCTTAGACGATGGCCGATCGCGCTTTCATTTTCGGATGGCATCGGAAGTGCATACGGTAGGCACCAGGAGACTCGAACTCCTGACCTTCCCGGCGAAGCCGGGACGCTCTAACCGAGCGCACAAATCAAAGTGGTAGGCACGAGGAGACTCGAACTCCTGACCTCTACCGTGTCAAGGTAGCGCTCTAACCAACTGAGCTACGCGCCTGCGCAGTGCATCACGCTATCATATCAAAAGCTCATGTACCATCAAGGTTCTGGGCGGCAGCCACGAAGAACGGAATCCCTTGCTGAAAGAACTACGCGCAGCTCCCAACCTTCTTACGTTCCTGCGTTTGTGCCTCATACCCTTTCTCGTCATCGCGGTCCTCGAGGCCCACTACAAGACCGCGCTTTGCCTCTTCGTCGTAGCCGGATTCAGCGATGGCCTCGATGGCCTGGCAGCGAGAGTGCTCAAGCAGCACACCCAGATCGGTCAGTACCTGGACCCTGTGACCGACAAGCTCTTGCTCAGCACCCTCTTCCTCGTTCTCATGCACGAGGGCCTGGTCCCGCGGCGCGTCACGGTCCTGGTGTTTAGCCGTGACCTGGGCATTCTCATTGTCGCCTCGCTCCTCTACATCAGTCTCGGCATGCGGGATTTCCGCCCGAGCATATACGGCAAGTCAAATACCTGTGCACAGATTCTGGCCTTGCTCGCAGTCCTGCTCTGCCAGGTCTACTCCCCTCAACCCCTGGTCATGGTCCGCACCCTGGCTCTGGATGCCACCGCCGTGCTGACCGTCATCTCGGCCTTACACTACGCCTGGCGTACCGCCCGTCGGCTCGCCGTGGCCGAAGCTACCTGAAGGTTTGAAAATTTCGCTTTCAATGACAAACTATTGCCAGTACATTGCTCCCGGTTTAACGTTACTGAAACAGCTCACTACCCGGCCCCGAATCGCCAGCCCAGGGCAGTACCGCGGTTTCTACGAAGGCCCATATGTCTGAAACGATCCAAGCACGAGTTCTTCGAGTGATTGCGACCACCCAGCGCATTCCCCTGGAAAAGGTCAAGCCCGACAGCACCTTTGAAGAGCTGGGCATCGATTCCATGGACAGCATCAACATCCTCTTCGACCTCGAAAGCGAATTCGACATCGAGATCAAGGACGAAGACGCGAAGAAGATCCAGACCATTCGCGAAATGATCGACGGTGTCACCTACCTGGTGGATTCCAAACAAAACCCTCAGCCCGCATCCGAATAAGCCGAACCCTGCCTATCGGGAAGATGCTGAGTTTGTTACCCTCGGACCAGCAGCATTCCTTCGTGAAAATGGTGTAAATGCGAGTTGTCATATCAGGAATGGGCGTCATCAGCGCTCTCGGTCATGACCAGCAAAGTTTCTGGCAGGCTCTGGCAAACGGTCAATCTGGAATCGGTCCAATTCCGAACGACGTCGGGCCGGTACCGGAAATGGGCATGAATCAGGTCCGCTTCAAGAACGGCGCCGCCGTGCTTGGGTACAGCGCGGAGACATATTTTTCCCGCAAGACCCTTAGCTTCATGGATCGCTTCGCGCAATTTTCTGTCATTGCTGCCCGCGAAGCAGTGGCCCAGGCCGGCATCGAGTGGACCGAGGAGCTGCGCGACAACTCCGCCATCATCACCGGCTCCTGTATGGGTGGCCGGTTTACCGAGGAGATTGGCTACTGGGAACTCTTTCACCACGGCCGCCACCGGGTTCACCCGTTGACCATTCCTTTGGGAATGAGCAACGCGGGCGCCAGCCATATTTCGATGGAGTTTGGCATCCATGGGCCCGCATACACCATCTCCACCGCCTGTTCCTCGTCCGCTCACGCCATCGGCAATGCACTGTGGATGGTGCGGTCAGGAGCTGCTCCCCTGGCCATTGCCGGGGGTAGTGAAGCGCCTCTTTTCCTGGGCGGCCTGAAGGCCTGGGAGGCTATGCGCGTGGTCAGCCCTGATACCTGCCGTCCCTTTTCCGCCAATCGTTCGGGCATGATTCTGGGCGAAGGCGCCGCCATGATTGTTCTGGAGCCGCTGGAGCGGGCGCTTGGCGCGCGGCGCGACGCCTCTGGCTGAGATTGTGGGCTTCGGTATGTCGGCGGATGCCTGCCACGTCACCCAGCCCTCTGCCGAGGGCGCCGCCCGCGCGATTCGCGGCGCGCTACGCGACGGCGGACTCGTTCCGGAGCAGGTTGGCTACATCAATGCCCATGGAACCGCGACCGAGGCCAACGATCGCATGGAAGCAGCGGCCATCCATGCCGTCTTCGGAAGCCACGCTGCAACGCTTCCGGTCAGTTCCACCAAGTCCATGCACGGGCACACACTGGGTGCGGCGGGAGCGATCGAAGCGGTCGCCACTTTGCTGGCCCTGCGCAACAGAGTGCTGCCGCCGACCACGAATTTCACTGAGCTGGATCCGCAGTGTGAGTTGGACGTGATTCCCAACCAGGCCCGCGCCGCAGAGGTCGAAGTCGCCCTCTCCCAGTCTTTCGCCTTTGGCGGGTTGAACGCCGTGCTGGCGTTCCGCGCCTGGCACTGATCTTGGTGTATGTATCTAGCCCCGAAGGGGCGACCTGAACTTAGCCCAGGACGGAGTCCTGGGTTGGGCGAGAGAGATGGGATAGTCCCGGAGGGACGGCTGAAACGCCCGGAAATTTTGGACCTTAGTTGCGAGCCATCTTTTCGAAGACGTCGAGTGCGTATTCCAGGTCACTCTGCGTGTGCGCCGCGGTGACGCAGAGCCGCAACCGCGCAGAATCCTGTGGGACAGCCGGAAACAGCACAGGTGTGGCCAGAATGCCATGGTCACGCAGCCGCCTGGCGAACAGGCCGGTAGTGGTCTCGTCGTTGAGAATGACGGGGATAACCGCCGTCTCCGACAACCCGGTGTCATAGCCCAGGGAGCACAGACCGCTGCGCAGAAAATCGGCGTTCTGCTTGATCTTGGCAACCCGTTCCGGCTCGCTGTGCAGAATCGCTAGCCCCTCACGGATTGCCGCCACCGCGGCCGGACTCAGCGCTGCCGAAAAAATAAACGGTGACGCTCCATGCTGCAGATAAATCGCAAGCTCCTGCGAAACAGCCGCAAAACCACCGGTAGAGGGAATCGACTTGGCCAACGACCCGGTCCAGATATCTACCTCGTCGGTGGCAATGCCAAAATACTCATCCGTGCCGCGACCAGTGGCGCCGATCACTCCGGAAGCATGCGATTCGTCAACCAGCAGGAAGAATCCAAATTCCTTCTTGACTTCGAGAATCTCCGGCAGATGGCAAACGTCCCCATCCATGGAAAAAACGCCGTCCGAGATCACCAGCGTACGGTTGGCCGGGGATCCGTTTTGCAATTCCTGGCGCAGAGAAGAGGCGTCATTGTGGCGAAACCTCTGCAGCTGCACGCCGGCGAACCGGCAGGCATCCGTCAGGCTGCGATGGCAGAGTGAATCCATGATCACGCGGTCCGCCGGGCCGAGCAGAGCCCCAAGCACGGCAACATTCGCCAAGTAGCCTGAACTGAACGTGATAGCCGCTTCGGTGCCCTTGTAGGCGGCAAGATCTCGCTCCATCTGGATATGCTGATCCGTGGTTCCGGTAAGCAGCCGGGCTCCCCCCGTGCCTGTGCCGTATTTCCTGATGGCCTCGATCGCGGCGGCATCGATCCGCGGATCGCCAATCAGTCCCAGGTAGTCGTAGGAGGAGAGCATCAGCATGGAGTGGCCGTCCGCCCTTACCTGGGGGCCGGTTCGTCCTTCCAGCGGTATCTGAAACGGATAGGCATCGTGTTCGCAGGCCAAGGCGGTGGTCTCGAAGAGCCGCCGGGCGCGTGCGTCGATGAGGTCATTCTTGCGAAAGTTCCAACGCTTGTCCGCGCTGAAATATCCGTTGAAAGACTTGCCGGAAGAAGAAGGAAAGCCTGCTGTTCCGAGGTGAACTTGTGATTTCGTCTCTGTCGGAGTATCCATTGATTTACCTGACTATAGTGCAGGATGGAGGGCTTGGGAAGCCTGGAGTTGCTGTCCCGGCACGGTTTAGAGCATTTCTTCCGGGAAAATCGGTTTTTTAGGGTCTCCTCGAAAGCGCTGTCGCCGCGTTGGTTCTAAGGCTGTGTCCGCCCTCCGTCTTCCTTGGGTGAACGATGAAGCCGCAAAAAATGCTCTAATTGTCATAAGGATAGCAATCGGACAACTGCGTATCCGCGCGCATCCCAGTACGTTGGAGTTCATCGGGTATGTCTTCTTCAGGCCTGGGCAATCCGGCAGCCGTACTCGACCCGACCGTGGGCGCCACGCCCGGAGTCTGCCTGAAAGACAAATTCGGCCGCACCATCACCGATCTCCGTGTCTCCATTACCGATCGCTGCAACTACAAATGCGTGTACTGCCGTACCGGCTCCGACGGCGCTCAATTTGCCGAGTTGGCCATGGACGATTACCTGCGGATAGTCCGCGTGTTTGTCTCTCTGGGCATTCAAAAGGTGCGCCTTACCGGGGGCGAGCCGCTTCTGCGCAAGGGCATCGTTGCCCTGGTGGCCCAGCTTGCCGAGCTCAGGAGCAGTGGTAACAGGCCGCTCGACATTGCCGTTACTACCAATGGACATCTTCTGGCGGAAATGGCGGAGCCGCTCGCCCGTGCCGGGCTCAGCCGGGTCACGGTCAGCATGGACGCCGTTGATCCAGCGATCTTTGCCCGCATCACCCGGGTGCCGGGCAGCTTCGAAAAAGTATTGGCCGGCGTGCGCGCAGCACAACGTGCCGGGCTGGGTCCGATTAAGGTCAACTGTGTGCTGCTGCGCGGGTTTAACGACGATCAGATCATCCCCTTCGCCCTCTTCTCCCGAGACGAGGGAGTAATTGTTCGCTTTATCGAGTTCATGCCCCTGGAAGAAGATCGCTTGTGGACTCCGGAGGTGGTTGTTCCGCTGCAGGAGGTTGTCAGCAAGCTCAACAGCTTCCGCCCCCTGGTGGGCCTTGCCCTCAACCACCCCAGCGAGACCGCGCGTCGCTACACGTTCGATGATGGAGTCGGAGAAATTGGCATTATCGCGCCCGTGTCCCAGGCCTTTTGCGGGGCTTGCAGCCGCATCCGCCTCACCTCCGACGGCAAAATCCGCACCTGCCTCTTCTCCCATTTCGACCACGACCTCTACGGCGTGTTGGCGCGCGGCGGCTCCGACGACGATCTCGCCGGGTTCATCCGGAAGACGGTAGAAACCAAGGAGGCGCGCCACCACATCGGCGAACCTGGCTTTCTCAAGCCTTCACGCAGCATGGTCCATATCGGAGGCTAGCCGATATGGTCGACCAGTCCCTCCCAGAGCGTCCAACCTTGCCCAAAGACTTGAAGGTCTTTCACGACGTGGCGCGTGCGTTGACCTCCTCCCTGGACCTGGATTCGATCCTGGGCGCCATCATGCAGCAGATGGAGCAGTTTTTTGAGCCGGAATCCTGGTCCCTGCTCATCGTGGACGAGGAGCAGCAGAATCTCTATTACGCGGTTGCGGCCGGCAGGTCGTCCGGTGATCGCAACCTGCGCGTGGGCCTGGGCGAGGGGATATCCGGCTGGGTGGCCCAGAACGGTGAGCCGCTGATCGTCTCAGAGCCAGGGAACGATCCCCGTTTTGCCGCGTACTCTGCGCCGGTCTCCCCCGTCCGGTCGGCCATCTGCATTCCGCTTCGCTGGCGAGATCGCACCCTGGGTGTGATCGAGCTGCTTAATTATCGCGTCGCCACGCTGACCAATGAAACCATGGCTTTTCTCCAGGTCCTTTGCGACTACGCGGCGATCGCCATCCAGAATGTGCGCGCTGTGGAACGTATCCAGGAACTGACCATCACCGATGACTGCACCGGCCTGTTCAATTCACGCCACTTGTTTTCCGTGATTGAGAGCGAGCTCGAGCGCTCGCGCCGCTTCGCTCTCCCTTTTAGCCTGATCTTTATCGATCTCGATCACTTCAAGCGCGTCAACGACCTGCACGGCCATTTGGTGGGCAGCCGGTTGCTGGCCGAGATTGCCAGGACCATCAAGCACAATGTCCGGGGGATCGATTCCGCCTTTCGCTACGGCGGAGACGAGTTTATCGTTCTGCTTCCGCAGACCGCTAAGGATGCGGCGCTCGAGGTAACCCAGCGGCTCCTCCACGCATTGCGCGACACGCACTATTTGCAGTCGGAGGGGCTGGATCTGCGGATGATGGCCAGCTTCGGAATAGCCAGTTACCCAGAGGACGGCGACTCGATTCAGGAGATCATCGGCGCCGCCGACGAGATGATGTACCTGGTGAAGAACTCCTCCCGAGGAAACATCGCCGTCGCCAAGCGCGGTTTTATCGAGGCCTGACGCAGACAACTCAAAATGCATTAGCATGGACCCCGTGTTTACGCGCGATGGAGTGGCGGCGTTCATCCATGCATTGCTTCGGTCGAACGCCGAAGTTTGTAGGATCGCTTGAAACAAGTCCCGCAGGGACGACCTGAAAGTAGCCCAGGACGGAGTCCTGGGTTCGTTATCACATCTGGAGCAGTCCCGAAGGGACGGCTGAAACGTAAAAACAAACACAGGGGCGAAAGAAGAAATGGATCAGGGTAGACGTCTACGTATGGGGATGGTGGGAGGTGGTCCGGGCGCATTTATTGGCGCGGTCCATCGCATGGGGGCCGAATTGGACGGAGCCATCGAACTGGTTGCCGGAGCCTTTAGTCAAGATCCTGCTCGATCTCGCCAGGCGGGTGTGAGCTATGGCATCGACCCGGAGCGCGCCTATGCCAGTTACCAGCAGATGATGGAGCAAGAGCGCAAACGGAAAGACCCAATCGACTTTGTCTGCATCGTCACCCCCAATCATCTGCACCTGCCGGTAGCGGTAGCCGCACTGGAGCATGGATTCCACGTGATGAGCGACAAGCCTGCCACCGCAACCCTGGAAGAGGCGCAGGCCCTGGAAGCCGTGGTCCGGCGGACCGGGCTGCTCTATGGGTTGACCTTCACCTACACCGGTTATCCCCTGGTACGCCAGGCGCGGCTGATGGCTCGCGGTGGTGAGCTGGGGAAAATCCGCAAGGCAGTAGTGCAATATTCGCAGGGCTGGCTGAGTGACGCCCCGGAGACTAAAGGCCAAAAGCAAGCAGTGTGGCGATCGGACCCCAAGCAGTCGGGGCTGGGCGGTGCCATCGGCGATATCGGAGTGCACGCATTCAATCTATTGGAGTACGTGAGCGGGCGCCGCGTGAAAGAGATTTGCGCCGACCTCACCTCGGTAGGCGCTGGCCGGGCGCTGGACGATGATTGCAACGTACTGCTTAAGCTCGACAACGGCGCCCCGGGGGTGTTGCATGTATCGCAGATCGCGGCCGGTGATCGCAACGATCTGCAGCTTCATCTCTACGGTGAAAAGGGCGGCCTCCACTGGTGGCAGGAGAATCCCAATTATCTGGACCTGAACTGGATCGAGCAAGCCAAGTCAAACCCTGCATGCGGCCGGGGGTTATCTGGCGCCGTCCACGCGCGCCGAGTTTCGTTTGCCCATGGGGCATCCGGAAGGATTGGTGGAAGCATTTGCTAATATCTATCGCGACTTCGCCGCGGCGGTTCGCGCCCGCTTCAGCGATCCGGCCGCGCAACTTAGCGACCTGGTGGTCGGCATCGATGACGGAGTGCGCAGCATGGCCTTTGTGGAGCGAGCGGTGGTGAGCAGCCGGGCGCGTGCCGGATGGGTGAACCTGTGATGACAATTTGCGAAATGAGTGAGAGTCGACTATGAAAACCGTTAAGGGGCCGGCAATCTTCCTGGCCCAATTCGCTGCAGACCAGAAACCCTTCAACACCCTCGAAGACATTGGCAGGTGGGCCGCCGGCCTGGGCTTTAAAGGGATCCAAATCCCCACCTGGGATAAGCGGTTCTTCGACCTCAAGCAGGCTGCTGAGAGCCAGGACTATTGCGACCAGATGATTGGCACGCTGCACGGTCTCGGCCTTGAGCTGACGGAGCTCTCCACTCATCTGCAGGGGCAACTGATCGCGGTGCATCCGGCCTATGACCTGGCGTTTGACGCCTTTGCCCCGCCGGAGCTGGCGGGGAACCCGAAGGCCCGGCAGGAATGGGCGGTGGAGCAACTGCTGCTGGCGAGCAAAAGCCAGCCGGAATCTCAAGCTCACCGCGCATCCCACCTTCTCCGGAGCGCTGGCATGGCCATTCATGTACCCCTGGCCGCAGCGCCCGGCAGGATTGATCGACGAAGCCTTTGCTGAGTTGGCCCGCCGCTGGCGGCCGATCCTCGACGCCTTTGATGAGCAGGGAGTCGACGTGTGCTTTGAAATTCATCCCGGAGAAGACCTGCACGATGGAGTCACCTTCGAGCGCTTCCTGGCTGCGGTCGGGGGGCATCAAGCGGGCGAATATCCTGTACGATCCCAGCCACTTCGTCCTGCAACAGCTGGACTATCTGGCCTTCATCGACATCTACCATGAGCGCATCCGCGCCTTCCACGTGAAGGATGCGGAGTTTAATCCGACCGGTCGATCGGGCGTGTACGGCGGCTATCAGGACTGGATCGATCGTCCCGGTCGCTTTCGTTCTCTGGGTGATGGGCAGGTCGACTTCGGCGGCATCTTCAGCAAGCTGGCGCAGTATGACTATCCTGGCTGGGCGGTCATGGAGTGGGAATGCGCGCTCAAGCACCCCGAAGATGGAGCCCGCGAGGGTGCGCCCTTCATTCGCGACCATATTATCCGGGTCACCGAGCACGCCTTCGATGACTTCGCCGGCGGGCAAGGCTGACCGTGAAACCAATCGGCGGTTCCTTGGGCTTTGAAGGGCCTTTGAGCGGCCATGATCCAGGCGCGCAAAAAGCCGCAGCCGCTCGACGAGGCAGCGCTCTACGAGTACGCCGTTAGCGGCGCTCGCCCGCCAGATGCGCACCGTAGCTGAACTCAAACGCCTGATGAGCCGCCGGGTCGAGCCGGGAGAAGGCGGGAGAGAGCAAGATGGCGGCCGTGGTTGCCCGTCTTCACGACCAGCACTATCTCGACGACCGTGCCTTTGCCTCCACCTATGCCCGCCTGCGCCAGGAGAACCAGAGCCTGGGCAAGCGCCGGGTGCAGCAGGAACTTATCCGCAAGGGTGTCCACGCGGAGCTGGTTGCCGGCACGCCTCGAGAGCGCCTACGCGCAGGTCAGCGAAGAGGAGCTGGCACGACGCTATGTGACCCGCAAGCGGATGGTGAAGCCGCAAAACGATAAAGAGACGGCTCGCCTGGTTCGCGGCTGGTGGGTGCAGGCTTTTCCTTCGCCATCATCTCCACCTTGCTGAAGAGCTGGGAAATTGATTTGCAGCGAAGCTGATCTGGTCATGCCGGAGGACGGTTCGGATTAGGTCGTCCCTCTCCATATGAACAAGGGCGCCGAGTCCCGAAGGGACGACCTGAAAGTAGCCCAGGACGTCAGTCCTGGGTATCCAGGGCTAGTGAGAACAGTCCCGTGAGGGACGACTGAAGCCGCCCCTCTGCATTAGAAACCAAGGTCTGGGTGCCCCATTCAAGCGCTTCTTTGGCTTGAGTGGGGTTGTTGCGGACCCAAGTTTCTCCCCAAACTTGTCACGGGCAAGTTGGCTGCACGGGGAAAGGCTGTCGCCCTAAACGAAGAGTCTGTAGAGTGATCTCACCTCATGTCCAAAAATCCAAAATTACTGATCGCGGCGATCCCCTGCCTCCTTTCTGCTCTTGCGGCGCGCGCCCAGGCGCCCGATCTGATTCTGATCCACGGCAAAATTTTGACCGTCGATGCGCAGGATTCGGTTGCCCAGGCGATCGCTATCCGCCAGGGAAAGATCGTCGCCGTTGGTTCGGATGACCAAATCAGGCAACTTGCCGGCGCCAGTTCAAAAGTGATCGACCTGCACGGAAGAACAGCAACGCCGGGGTTAATTGACACCCACGCTCATCTCGCCGCCGGAGGTTACGACGAGCTTTACTCGGTCAAGTTGAGCGATGCGGCAACGGTCGGTGAAGTGGTCCACCGTGTTCAAGAGGCAGCCGCCAAGTCGAAGCCGGGAGAATGGATCACCGGCGCTGGATGGGATGAAGGCAAGTTGGCGGAGCATCGCTACGTCACGGCTGCCGACCTGGATAAAGTTTCGCTGCACAATCCCGTCTGGTTGATGCACACCACCGGGCATTACGGCGCAGCCAACCACGAAGCATTGCGTTTGGCCCACATCACCGCCGCTTCGAAGGATCCCCCGGCGGGCACCATCGACCGCGATTCGCAGGGTATCCCGACTGGCGTTCTGAAGGAGTCGGCGATGGATGCGGTGCTCAACCTTATCCCGCCCCCAACCCCTGAGCAGTTGCGCAACGGGATCCTCGGGATGGTCGATACCATGCACCGCGAAGGAATGACCGCGGTAAAAGATCCTGATATCGAGCGGCCAACATGGGATGCCTATCACCGGCTGATGGAGGAGAAAAAGCTCTCGATCCACGTCTGTGTGTTGTGGCACGGCGGCACAACGCTGCAGTCGGCGCGCGTAGCGCTGGCCCAAATCCAGGCGCTCCCCCGGCCGCCGCAATCTCTAGGCGGGGGCAATCTGGTCTCCTGCGGAGTCAAGCTCTACATGGATGGCAGTGGTGGCGGCCGCACGGCGTGGGTCTATCAGGACTGGAATAAGAACGGCGCCGGCCTCGACCCGGGCAATAAGGGCTATCCCGCCATCAACCCCGAAGTCTACCGCCAGATGGTACGGCTCTTTCACCAGGCCGGCGTTTCAGTGGGAACCCATGCCATCGGCGACCATGCCATCGATTGGGTGGTGGATACCTATGCGGAGGTGCTCAAGGAGAAACCGGCGACCGGCCTGCGCGACAGCATCATCCATGCCAACATCCCAACCGATCACGCCATCGCCACCATGGCTCTGCTTCAGAAACAGTACGACGCCGGCTACCCTGAATCGCAGCCGGGCTTCACCTGGTGGATCGGCGATACCTACGCCGGCAACTTTGGACATGACCGTGAGCTTCGCCTGAATCCCTTCCACACCTACCTGTCGCGGGGAATTGTCTGGGCGGCAGGCTCAGACTACGCTGTGACTCCCTTGCCGGCTCGATACGGCATCTGGGCATCAACCGCGCGCGAGACTCTCAAAGGCCTTTACGGAAAGCATCCCTTCGGCACGGCGGAGTCCGTCGACGTGCATGCTGCCCTCCGTTCTTACACCGCCTGGGCAGCGCGCCAACTCTTTCTGGAGGACAAGATCGGCTCGATTGAACCCGGCAAAGAAGCGGATATCGCAGTGTGGGCGCAGGACATGTACACCATTCCCACCGAGCGAGCTGCGCAACCTCAAATGCGAGATGACCCTCTACCACGGCGAAGTCGTTTACCAGGCTACCGGTCAGTGAAGCAAAGAAATGCTCTAAACTTGAACCATGCAGTACCGCTCTGGTTCTGAGATCCGGGAAACCTTCCTGCGTTTTTTTGCCTCGAAGGGGCACCGTCGTGTGCACTCCTCCTCGCTGGTTCCGGCGAACGACCCCACTTTGCTCTTTACCAATGCGGGCATGAACCAGTTCAAAGACGTATTTCTCGGGGTCGAGCGCCGCGACTACAGCCGCGCCACCACTTCGCAAAAGTGTGTTCGCGCCGGCGGCAAGCACAACGATCTGGAGAACGTCGGCTTCACCCGCCGTCACCATACCTTCTTCGAGATGCTGGGCAACTTCAGCTTCGGCGATTACTTCAAGCGCGATGCGATCGCGTTCGCCTGGGAGCTGGTCACCTCGCCGGAGTGGCTTGGCCTCCCCAAGGAGAAGCTCTACGTCACCATCTTCAAGGGCGAGGAGGGGGTTCCGCGCGACGAAGAGGCCTATGAGCTTTGGCGCGGTCAGGGCGTCCCCGCGGAGCGGATTCACGAGCTGGGCATGAAGGACAACTTCTGGGCCATGGGCGATACCGGCCCATGCGGGCCGTGCTCGGAGATTTTCTATGACATGGGCCTCGCTGCATCGGAGACCGGAGAGGACAAGCCCTTCGGCCAGGACGACTCGCGCTACGTGGAGATCTGGAACCTGGTCTTCATGCAATTCGACCGCGATCAGCAAGGGGAGCTCAACCTGTTGCCCAAGCCCTCCATCGACACTGGCGCCGGGCTGGAACGCATGGCCGCTGTGCTGCAGGGCAAGATCTCGAATTTCGAAACCGATCTCTTTACTCCGCTGATCGCCCGAGCCGGCGAACTTACGCATACCCGTTACCAGGATGGCGGCGCCTCCACCGATGCCTCGCTGCGCATCATCGCCGACCATTCCCGTGCGGCGACATTTCTCATCTCGGATGGCGTGCTCCCTGCCAACGAAGGCCGCGGCTATGTCTTGCGCAAGATCCTGCGCCGGGGCATCCGCCATGGACGGATGCTGGGGCAGGAAGATTCATTCATGTACCAGATGGTCGACGCGGTGCGTGACGAGATGCAGGCCGCCTATCCGGAACTGGCGGAGAGCGCCGGCCGCGTCGCCAGGGTGGTCCGCGCCGAAGAAGAGCGTTTTGGCAGGACGCTCGCCCTGGGATCGAAGCAACTCGACGCCGCCATTGAGCGGGTCCGCAAGGATGCGGGAGACGGCCGCCCCGTGTTGCCGGGCGCGACGGCCTTCCATCTCTACGAGACCTACGGCCTGCCCCTGGACTTCATGGTGGATGCGGCCCGTGACCAGGGCATCGACTTCGATCTGACCGGTTTTGAACTGGCTCGCAGCGAAGAGCAGGTGCGTGCGCGCGCATCCTGGAAGGGAGGCGCGAAGGCTTCTGCCAGCCCGGCCTTCCGTTCGCTGCCCAAGACGGTTTTCGAAGGCTATCGCCAGCTCACCTCGCAGCATTGCGAAGTGCTCGCGATCGTGAGGGATGGTGTCGGTGTGCCCCAGGCAAATGCCGGCGAGAGCGTCGAAATCGTGCTCGACCACACCTCGTTTTATGCCGATTCCGGCGGCCAGGTGGGCGATACCGGCTGGCTCTATTCCGACGATCACAACGTCATCGTCGCCGATGTGCTTGGGTTGCGTGCAGCCGGTGCAGGGGGTTCGCGCGCACAAGGTCTACCTGCGCCAGCCCATCGAGCTGGGCAGCTTTGTCGACACCGTGGTGGATACAGAAACCCGTTCCGCAATTCGCCGCAATCATACCGCCACCCACCTTTTGCATGCCGCCTTGCGCGAGGTGTCTAGGCAAGCACGTGAAGCAGGCCGGCTCGCGGGTCGATCCCGAGCATCTGCGCTTCGATTTTTCGCATTTCACCGGCGTTGCCGAGGAAGAGCTGGCGGACGTGGAAGAGATGATCAACCGCCAGGTGCTCGCCAACACGCAAAGTGGAGACGCTGGAAGACGTTCCCATCGATGTGGCGGTGAACGAATACCATGCCATGGCGTTGTTCGGCGAGAAGTACGGCGAGAAAGTCCGGGTGGTCAAAATCGGCGACTTCTCAACCGAGCTCTGCGGCGGCACGCACACCGGGGCCAGCGGGGAAATCGGTGTGGTTAAGCTGCTCAGCGAAGGCGGCGTGTCTTCCGGCGTTCGCCGCGTGGAGGCGGTCACCGGCCTCGGCGCGCTGGGCGAGTTCCGGCGTGGCCAGCAGGTGGCGCAACTCGCGGGCCAGTTTGCCGGGGAGCATCTGTCTCCTGCGGAAGCGCTGCGCAGCAAGCTCTCCGCGCAGGAGGAAGAAATCAAGAAGCTGCGCCGCGAGCTTGACCAGGCGCGGATGAAGTCTGCCGCCTTCTCGGTCGCTTCGGCTGCCAGCCAGGCGGTGGTGGTGGAGGGTATCCAGGTGCTTGCGCAGCGGGTTGACTCGCTGGACCGCGGGCAGTTGCGCACGCTGGTCGACAATCTCCGCAACAAGCTCGGCTCGGGGGTCGTGGTTCTGGGCTCGGCGCAAGAAGACGGGAAGGTGGCTCTGATTGCCGGGGTGACCCGGGATCTTACGGGCCGCCTCTCCGCCGGGAAAATCATCGCGCCGCTCGCGCAGAAGGTGGGCGGCTCGGGCGGCGGCCGGCCAGATATGGCGGAGGCCGGCGGCAAAGACGCCTCTGCGCTCAGCGCCGCCTTGGCGAGCGCCCCCGAAGTTGTCCGCGATCTGCTGGGCAAGACTGGCTTTGAGCGTCTAAGGCTCCGGTCGGGAAGACAAAGAGAAGGCTGGTAGGCGTGTGAACTGCAGAGCCTTCGGCTTCGCTCCTAACGAACAACGGGGGCTTGGCTCCTCAGCGAGCCACCGATGTCCAGTCCCGAAGGGACGACCTGAAAGTAGCCCAGGACGTCAGTCCTGGGTTGGAATTGGAAGAGAAGACTAGTCCCGCAGGGACGCTGAATCCAATCCACTACGTCCGTCCCCTGCGGGACGGACGTAGCATCCCCAGGGGGCTTATCGCGCTTATCGCGCTTTTCGCGCATCATTTTTTTAGCTGTTCGGTATCTGGAAAGCCTCTAGCTGCCACCACCCACGCCGGCTGTGCCAAAATGCAGGCTTGACCGGGTCATGACAGTCTGCCATTTGAGCTCCGGTTGAATTTTGGTATCAAGCTAATGCTCTTCCAGGAAGCAAGGGTGCACCTCCGTAGCCACTTCACGACTGGGTACTTCCGTCGCCATGCTTCGTTGCTGCTCGCAACTCAGCCACCTATAATCGGGTTAGCTTTGGCGTGCGGGACCTTTCTTCGTGTAGTCCTCGTCAGAAAATGGGTTCGGATCCGCTCCAGCGACTATGCTCCGTGCCGCGCGTTTGCTCCGTGCGTTTTGCTCTCGAAGCCGCGTGACACCGGCAAGGCAGGCGTGCGTCAGCCTTTGCCTGCGGAACGATCCTTCTCAGTTCTCTGTGCCTTCAGGCCAGTTCCACCGCTCGTCAGCTCTCGCAATTAACTCCCTTTGATCGCGCAGAGCGCCTGCAGGAAGCCCTGGAAGCCCATCCCGCGTCCCAACGTACCCGTCTCGACTATGAGCGGGTTCTCGATGCATATCGCGCCGTCTATCACGGCGATCCCGCATCGCCTAAAGCGGATGCCAGCGTCTTTGCCGTCGCCGGGCTGCTGGCCGAGGAGGGCCGGCTCTTCTCCGACGAAAAGCTCCTGCACGATGCCATCGGCCAATATGAGTTCCTGCGTCAGCAATATCCCAGCAGCCGATACCGCTTCTCCGCTCTCATCACCGAGGGCGAGATTTACCGGCATGACATTGGCGATCGCGAAGCGGCCAGAGAAAAGTTTCAGCAATTTCTCAAAACCTACCCGGGGAACCCGCTGGCGGAGCAGGCACGCAGCGAGCTGAACGAAATCCACCAAGAGCCACATCCGGGCCAGGTCCATCATGCCGCGACCCCCGCGCCCTCGCATGCGGGGCGGAACCCAGTTCTGTCCGCCGCCATCGAATCGCAGCAATCGCGGCCACCGGCGGTCGTAACACCCCCCGCGGTCCAAACCCAGCAGGTCCGGCCACCGTCGCGTCCTCCGCCTGCCACAACGCCCACTCCCACAGCACAGCTCGCCTCGGTGCCGGATGAGAATCTGCCCGGCACCTCCGCCTCTCCCGCCCCTCACCCCGGGCGGGTCGCGCTGGTGAGTGGAATCCGCCACTGGTCAACACCTGTCTATACCCGCATCGCAATCGACCTGCAAGACGAGGTGTCCTATGAGGCCGCCCGCGTTCCCGGGCCTGATCGCATCTACTTTGACCTGCATGGCGCGAGGCTGGACCCGGCATTAAACGGCAAATCGGTCGAAGTCATCGATGACGGCTTTCTGAAACGCATTCGTGCCGCGCAGTTTTCCAATAACGTCACCCGCATTGTGCTCGACGTGAGTTCGGTATCCGACTACTCGGCCTTTCTGCTTCCCAATCCCTGGCGCCTGATCATCGACGTTCATGGCCTTAAAGCCGGTGCCGCTCCCACGACGACCCTGGCGAGCCTTCCCCCAGCACCGGCTCCCGCTACTGCGAGCCTGCCTCAAACCAAAACTCCGGCGAGTGCGCCTGCGGAGCGCCGCGAGATCGCGTCCCTTGGCCAACAGCCAGACCGCATCCAGGCCACTGATCATCCGACCACGCGCCCTATCGCAGCCTCCGTTGCCGGAACCGTTCCCGCGCCGCAGGCAGACGATGGCTCACTGGCGTCCACAACCCCGCCGCCCGGCCGCAACCACAAGAAGCCGAGTCCGCTCCGCCCCGCGTCTGCCCGACGACGATGACAATCCCTCCCCGCCCGCCCACGAGGCCGAACCAACGTCGGCCGGCGAGCGCTCTTTGGTGCGCACGCTCGGCCTCAAGATCGGCCGCATCGTGATCGATGCCGGCCATGGAGGGCATGACTCCGGAACCCTCGGCCCCGGCGGCATCGAAGAAAAAGAAGTAGTGCTGGATGTCGCGCTGCGTCTGGGCAAGCTGCTGAAGCAGCGCCTAGGCGCCGACGTGATCTTTACTCGCGACAGCGACACCTTCATTCCGCTGGAGACCCGTACGGCCATCGCCAACAAGGCGCAGGCCGATCTGTTTCTTTCCATCCACGCCAACTCGAGCTCCGACTCTTCCGCGCGCGGGGTTGAAACCTACTACCTCAACTTCACCACCTCGCCCGACGCCCTGGAAGTAGCCGCCCGTGAGAATGCTGTCTCCGACGAGTCCATCCACGAGCTCTCTGACCTGGTGAAGAAAATTACGCTCAAAGACAAGATCGACGAATCGCGCGAGTTCGCCGCCGACGTGCAGAAGTCCCTCTATGACGATCTGGAAGAGGGCAACCCTGGACTCCGTGATCGCGGGGTCAAGAAGGCTCCGTTCGTGGTGCTGATCGGCGCCAACATGCCGTCCATCCTGGCCGAGATATCGTTCCTCACCAATTCTGACGATGCGCGCGAGCTGCAGCAGCCTGCCTATCGCCAGCGCATCGCCGAGTCGCTCTATCGCGGCGTATCCGATACATCAGCGGCCTCAGCGGTGTTCGTCTGGCGCAGGGTCCTGGCCACCCCACAGCGGTCAACATGAGGCTGCGGATTCGACACCTGCGGGAGAAATGCTCTAGTCTCTCAACAGGTGCGTATGCTTCGTGCCCTGTGGTCTTTCTCCCCGTCGTTCGCGCGCTCCCGGCCTCGGTACTCTGTCTCTCTGTGCTGGCGTTGCCGGCGCTGGCCAAGCCGGCCGTGCTCCGGCACTAACAGCTCCACGCCTTTGCTGCCCACAGATTTCGCCGGCTGGAGCCTGAGCGCGCCCGTACAGGAAAGTGCGGCGCCCGAGGCTGCGGATGCCGCCAACGCCGCCGTTCTCAAGGAATACGGGTTCCAGCAGTTCGCCTCCGCCCACTACGCCAACGGGGATAACAAGCTCAACATCCGCGCCATCCGCTTTCAGGATGCGAGCGGCGCCTACGGCGCATTCACATTTTTCCGCCGGCCCGGCAGCATACGGGAGCAGATTGGCCGCAGCGCTGCCTGGGACGGCAGCCACGTCTTGTTCTGGAACGGCGCCACCCTGGTGGACGCCACTCTCGATCACGTGACCCCCATGACTGCATCGGAGCTGCGCGAGCTGGCCAAGGATCTACCGCAGCCTCCGGGCTCGGCCAACGTTGCTCCTCCTTTGCCCGGCTATCTCCCCCGGCAGGACCTCGCAGTTGGTCTCACCCATTACTCTCTGGGGCCGGAGGCCTACGCCCGTAGCGGCGGCGTGCTGCCCGCATCGCTGGTGGACTTTGGCTCCTCCAGTGCGGAAGCGGTCACCGCGAATTACTCCAACCGCGACGGCGAGCGGGCAGCTAACGCTCCTGATTTATCCCACGCCGCAACTGGCAGCGGCGCGCCTGCGCGATATCGATGCCTTCCTCAAGGCAGGCAACAACCAGGCCGCCTGGCCGCAGGCGCTTGCGGAGAGTATGTCCGGCTCGCTGCTCACTCGCCGCAGCGGGCCAATCGTCGCTATCGTCAGCGGGTCGCTCTCCGGCGGCCACCGCGCACAAACTCCTCAACCAGATCAACTACCAGGCCGACGTTGTCTGGAACAACCCGGCTGGTTATATCAGCGAGGGCTCCAAAGTTGCGCGTCTCATCCTGGGCATCTTCGCCCTGACTGGCATTCTGGGCGCCGCTGCGCTCCTGCTCGGCCTGTTTCTCGGCGGCGGCCGGGCGATTGTACCGGGTTCTTCGCGGCAAGCCCGCGTCCGCCTTCCAGGAAGAGACAGAGTTCATTCGTCTCAACCTGGAGGACTAGCGCGGCCAAACCGTGGCCGGGGGTTACCCTTTCAAGCCGGCAAAATTCGTTCCTGCAAATTTGAACCAATGCCGGTGCACCGGGTCTCCTAAGTGCTCAGATTGCAGTGGCTTGGGGCATTTTTCCGGGCGTCCTCGACGCGGAACCGTAATTGTATCGTATCACAACAGAGAATCCTGTAAGTTACTCATAATAAAAGGGTTAACTGCGTCTTGATTTTGCCTTGACACCCTCGGGAGCCAACCATAAGATTTCGCCAGAAAGTTCTGATGGCTTTGCCTCCGTTGGAACTATTCTCCCTAGAGAAGAGGCCGCCCTGTTGCCGGGTGGCCTTTTCGTTTTCTCGCGGCTGGTCCTCCGACGGTCCCATGGAACCCTGTTCTTTACGCTTGGCGGGTGCGTAGATACAATCCAAAAGGTATGTGCAACGGAGACGCGCCGACGTAGCTCAGTTGGTAGAGCAGCTGATTCGTAATCAGCAGGTCATCGGTTCAAGTCCGATCGTCGGCTCCACCATAAGCGTTTCTTTTCTTGCTTTTGCGTACCGAGTTTGGTACCGCTTATCCACTGTTTTTTTGTCCGGATCGCTTGCGGTCGATCACAACCCATCCGCATAATCGCCTCAGAAGCTGAGGTGCGCGGGGTGACGGCTCTAACGAAAACACTCACTGTTACCCAATACAGCCGCGAAGATGTACTCCGCATTTTGCGCATTCGTCTCAAACAGCTTTGCGCCTGGGAGCGTTCCGGGCTCATCCAGCAGAGCGCCACTTATTCCTTTCAAGATCTGGTCCAGCTTCGCAAGCTGCGAGATCTGCGCGCCACGCGACTTTCCGTCGCCAATATCCGAGCCTCGATTCATGCCATGCGGCAGGTTTCCGGCGTGGCCAACCCCTTGCTCGAGGCGAGCGCAGTGCGCAACGGAGCGCGGCTTGGCCTTTCGCCTGAGCGGCGCCATGATGGAGCCGATCGCGCGCCAGTTCGTGTTCGACTTCGACTCTCCGCGCCAGAGTCAGCTGGCAGAAGTGAGTTCGGTCGCGAGCCATCAGGCGGCGCGGGAATCCCGCGTACAAGGACTATTCTTCGAAGCCGTGAAGATGGAAGAGCGGGGCAAGACGCAAGAGGCGGTGGCCCACTATGAGGCCATTCTTGCGCTGGATAGCTGCCACGCGCCCGCCTGCATCAATCTGGGCACGATCCAATACAACCGGCGGCAATTCCTTGAGGCGGAGAGGCTCTACCGGCGGGCCACCGTAGCCGATCCAAACTACGCGCTGGCTTTCTTCGATCTAGGCAATGTGCTGGACGAGCTGCAGCGTCTTCCCGAGGCCATCGAGGCCTACTCCACCGCGATTCGCTTGGTTCCCCAATACGGCGACGCGCATTACAACGTTGCGCTGGCCTACGAACGGACCGGTGACCGGCGCGCCGCCCTGCGCCACTGGACCACCTACATCAAACTCGATCCCATTGGCCCCTGGTCGAATCACGCGCGCATTCAGGCGCGCAAAATCCTCGAGCGGGAAAAACTCTCCATTGTTCATCGCGGCTCCTCCGGCCGCCACGACTACCACTCCAGGCGCACGCGGAGCGTTCCCACGCTTCTCCCCGTACCCAAGCCTCTGCTCCCGTTATAGAGCTGCTGGTGGACAGGCAGCCATATCAGCGGGTAGCTTAGAGGGTTCCCGCATCGAGTACCCGTTCGAGGGGAATGAATCAAAAGGCCGTTGAGGTAGTCCCGTGGCAGATTCCGTTCTTGCATCCCAGCCTGCATCCCCCCTCACTCTGCTCTCCGAAGACGAAACAGCTTTTTCGGGAAACCGTCCGCCAGTTCGCCCAGGAAAATATCGCAGCCGCTGGTTCGTACCATGGACGAGCAGCAGCATTTTCATCCCGAGTTGATTCCGCAACTCTTCAATCTCGGCCTGATGGGCATTGAAATTCCAGTGGAGTACGGCGGTTCCGGGGGAACCTTTTTCGAAGCCATTCTTGCCGTCGAAGAAATCTCCGCGGTCGATCCGTCCGTGGGCGTTCTGATCGACGTGCAGAACACGCTCTGCATCAACGCTCTGTTGCGTTGGGCCACACCCGAGCAGAAGAAGGTCTTCTTACCCCGCCTGGCGACCGACACCGTGGGCGCGTATGCGTTGAGCGAAGCCGGCTCCGGTTCCGATGCCTTTGCGCTGCAGATGCGGGCGGAAAAGCGAGGCGACTTTTATCTGCTGAACGGGCAGAAGCTTTGGATCACCAATGCCAGGGAGGCGGGCCTTGTTCATTGTCTTCGCCACCCTCGATCCGAACGCCGGATACAAAGGCATCACCGCCTTTCTGGTGGACAAGCGTGCGCCTGGATTTTCCGTCGGCAAGAAGGAAGACAAGCTCGGCATTCGCGCTTCCTCTACCTGCGAAATCATCCTTGAAGACTGCAAGGTACCGGCCGCCAACGTACTGGGTGAGCCGGGCAAAGGCTACAAGATCGCCATTGAGACTCTGAATGAAGGCCGCATCGGTATCGGGGCGCAAATGCTCGGGCTGGCCCAGGGAGCCTGGTCTCACGCCGCGCGCTATGCCTTCGAACGCAAGCAATTCGGCAAGGCTATTGGGGAATTTCAGGCGGTGCAGTTCGCCCTCGCCGAATTAGCCACCGAAATCGAAGCTACCCGGCTGATGGTGTACAACTGTGCTCGCCTCAAGGACAGCGGCCTCCCCTTCCTCAAGGAAGCGGCGATGTGCAAGTACTTCTCCTCCCAGGTAGCCGAGCGCGTTGCCAGCCACGCCGTGGAGGTCTTTGGCGGCTATGGTTTTGTGAAGGACTACCCGGTCGAGAAGTATTACCGTGACGCCAAGATCGGCAAGATCTACGAGGGGACCTCGAATATGCAGCTTGCCACCATCGCCAAGCTGATGCTCGGCAACCACTGAAACGAATGGTACGTGTCGGAATCCGCACCGGAATTCAGGAGTCGATCTCGCCCGTGCTGTTGCAGGACTTCACCCGCGAAGTGGAGCTGGTGCGGATTCCAGACGAGCCGGCGAGGCGACATTGAGATCGAAATGTGGATCGCGCCGGCGAGTCTCAAGATCGTCCGCCGTCAGTTGCCGCATTTGCGTGGGCTCAAGGTGGTGCAGGCCATGTGGGCGGGCGTGGATCTACTGCAGCCGCTGTTTCCTCCGAACGTAATCCTGTGCGATGCGCGCGGTGTCCATGACATTCCCACGGCCGAGTGGGTGGTAGCGGCGATCCTCGCCATGCAGAAGTATCTGCCCTTCTACTTCTCGTTGCAGCAGGCGGAGGACTGGGCCGGCCGGCGGCAGGCCGAACAGCTCTACCGGCAATCGCATGCATCTCCGCCCGAGCTTCGCTCCCCGGCGCTGATCGACGAACTGGCGGATACAACGGTTCTGATTGTTGGTTACGGTTCTATCGGTAAGGCCATTGAGGCCCGGTTGGCGGCCTTCGGTCCCCGCTTCCTGCGGGTGGCGCGCCATGCCCGCGAAGGCGTAGCGCCGGTCATCGCAGCTCGACGAGCTTCTTCCGCAGGCCGACATTGTGGTGCTCATTACTCCGTTGACCGCGGAGACCCGGCATCTGATGGACGCCGGCAGAATCGCCAGGATGAAACGCGGAGCGCTGCTGGTAAATGCCGCGCGCGGCCCGGTGGTGGATACGGATGCATTGCTCCAGGCTCTTACGGAGAAGCAAATTCGCGCCGCCATCGACGTGACCGATCCGGAGCCGCTGCCGGCGGGGCATCCGCTTTGGAAAGCGCCTAACCTGCTGATCACGCCGCATGTGGCGGGCGCCAGCGCAGAGTTCCTCAAGCGTGCGCTGAAGTTGGCCAGTGAGCAGGCGCAGCGCTATGTCCGCGGCGAGCCGCTCATCAACGTGGTTGAAGCGGGCTATTAGACAAATTCATGACCCTGCGACCCACCCAAGGTGATGAAAAACGCTTTCTGTCCAGCATCAGCTCTTCATGGGAGCGCCCCTCTCTCCCTTGTCATCCCGACCGGAGCGTAGCGCAGTGGAGGGACCTGCGGTTTATGTCCCCCACGCATCAGCCCGTATTGCGCAAGCCCGCGGAGATCCCATTGATCGTTGCGGAAAGGGCACGGTTGATGGCGTCGGAATTATCTCCCTCGCGCTTGCGTCGCAACAGGTCGACCTGGATCAGGCTGATCGGGTCCACATAAGGATTGCGCAGCCGAATGGAGCGCGCGAGAACCTGGTTGTTCTCCAGCAATTCGGACTGTCCGGTGATCGCCAGGATGCTTCGCCGCGTGCGATGGAATTCAGCTTCGAGCTTGGCAAACACCCGGTCGCGAATCGCCGGCATCGTTAACCAGCGAAGCGTATAGCTGAGCGATGCCGAAATCGGATTTGGCGAGCGCCATCTCCACGTTGCGGATCAGGTCGATAAACAGAGGGAACTCGCGCGCCATGGTCGTAAGAACGGCAGCCCCGCCGGGCTTCTGCCCATAGGATTCAAGCGCATGGCCAACAGCGAACCATGCGGGAATCAAGCTGCCGGCTCTGGGTCCAGCCAAAGACCCAGGGAATGGCGCGAAGGTCGGCCAGGCTGCGGCGGCCGCCGCGGCGCGACGGGCGGGAGCCAATTTTGGCATGCTCCAGTTCCGCCACCGGCGTCGCCTCTTCGAAATACTGCAGCACTTCCGGATCGTCCAAAATATGTTCGCGGTAGAAGGAAAAGGCCACATTCGAAAGCTCCGCAAAAGCAGCTTCCCACTCCGGCGCGAGAACGCCGGTGAAATGTCCCTGAGGGTTGCGCGCGTTGGGACGTGCCAGCGCATCGAGCGAAGCCGCGATCATCAGTTCCAGGTTGCGCTCAGCGAGAATTACGTCGGAGTACTTCCAATTCAGCACTTCGCCCTGCTCGGTAATGCGGATCTGGCCGGTAAAGGCGCCGGCCGGCTGTGCATAGATCGCACGGTGCGTAGGCCCGCCGCCCGCGGCCGACCGTGCCGCCCCGGCCGTGAAACAGGCGCAGCCGTACCCCGCACTCGCTCGCAACCTGGTGCAGCGCGCGGTGGGCGCGGAAGATCTCCCAGGTGCTGGTCAGCATCCCGCCGTCTTTGTTGGAGTCGGAATAGCCCAGCATGATCTCCTGCGTGTTGTCCCACGATTCCAGCAGTTGACGATAGCTGGGCGATTGCCACAGCTCGCGGCAGATGCCGGCGCGTTGCGCAGGTCTTCAATGGATTCGAAAAGCGGAACCGGCATCAGCCCGGGGTCTCCCCCTTGGCCGCCGCTGCCCTCGACGCGCACGCCGCCCAGGCGGGCGAGCCAGATCACGTTCAGCACATCTTCCGCGCTTGTAGCGCCGCTGATCACGTAATGACGAATGGCTTCCGGTGCGCCCGAAGCCTTCAGCTCGGCGATGGTGCGGAAGGTCTCGATCACGTCGGCGGAAGCCGCGCTCAACGGCGCCGGCACCGACGAGGCGCGCGCCGGGTCGCATTTCCAGGCGGAAGCCTCTTCCAGCGCAGCGGTATGCAGCCGGGCATGCTGGCGGATATCCAGCGTCTGCAGATGCAGCCCGTAGGTGCGCACCTCGAGGATCAGCGGATCAATCAGGGCATGGGCCAGCCGGGGGCCGCGGTTCTCCACCAGGCTGGCGTGCATAATCTCCAGGTCCTCGAGGAACTCCTCGGCCGACTTGTAGGCCGGGAGACCCGTCCAGCGTTGCATCCAAAGTGGACGCTGGAGAAGTTGGGTTCAGGGTATTGCCGACGCCGCCCAGGCGCACCCGGATGCAGCTCAGGAACCGGCGGTATGATTCATATTCGAAGCGCTCTCCGAAGGCCTGCAGGCCGGTGGTGTTGAGCGCATCGAGATAATGCTGCAGCCGCTGCTCGAGCGCGGCGCTGACGGGCGCCTGCTGTGCCGAACTGGTGAGCAGGTCGAGAACCAGTCCCAGCTGCATGCTGATAGTGGGCCAGCAGATGTTCACGAGCCATCTGCAGTGCTTCCCGCGTGGCCTGCGGCGTGACGTACGGATTGCCGTCGCGGTCGCCGCCGATCCATGATCCGAAGGAGAGCAGCACCGGCATCTCGGCCAGGCTTATGCAGACGCCATACTCCGCCTCGAAGGCGGCAGCGACTTCGGTGTAGAGACCGGGCAGCGTGGCATAGATGGAAGCGTCGTAGTAGTCGAGGCCCATGTTTACTTCGTCGCGGACGGTGGGACGCCGGGTGCGGACTTCGTCGGTCTCCCACAGCGCGGTAATCTCGGCGATAAGGCTTTCTTCGAGCTGTTCCAGTTGCTCGTCGGAAAGCGGGATGCGATCCAGTTGCTCCAGCAGGTCTGCGATGCGCCGCCTTTTGAACATGACCACGCGCCGGGCCACCTCGGTGGGGTGCGCGGTAAAGACAGGGATAATGGAGATGCAGCGCAGCCAATCCAGGGCCTCTTCGCCGGAGATGCCCGCGGCGCGCATTGCGCGCAGCGTTCCGCGCAGGGAGCCGCGCTGGGTGTCGCCGGAAAGCTGCAGTGAGAGCCGGCGGCGCTTGCGATGGTTGGTCTCGGCCAGGTTGATGAGCTCGAAGTAGAAGGCAAAGGCCCGCGCCAGGCGGTAGGCCTGCACCAGGTCCAGGGAGTGAACGCTGCCCAATGCCGTGGCGAACTGTGGAGGCATTCTCTTCGCTTTGCGCTTCACGGCGGCGGATGGCGATCTGCCGCAGCTGTTCCACTTCGGCGAACAGCGGCTCGCCTGCCTGCTCGCGCAGACCTGGCCGAGCAGCATACCCAGGGAACGAACGTCGCGCCGTAGCGGCGCCTCTTTGATGTCTCCCGTGCGGGCTTCGAGTTCAGCCAGGCGAAGAGACCAGTTCTCCGGTTTCCAGAGCAGAGTCATTGCCTTGATTATGCAGGAAGCGAAAAAATCAGCGATTCCCCTTCCGGTTTCGATCATCTGTTTCGACATGAAAGCAATGCAGCTGAACAACTCGAGCCGGGTCCGGCGCTGATTGCGGTCGAGCTGCCTCAACCCGAGCCGGCTGAAGGTGAGTTGCTGGTTCGCGTTCATGCCGCGGGGGTAACCCCCACCGAACTGGGCTGGTATCCCGACCAACCATGAAAAGGATGGAACCCCGCGCAAAGGCGCTGTGCCCGGCCATGAGTTCTCTGGCGTAGTCGCCGCGCTGGGGAAAAATACCAACGGTTTCAAGGCGGCAGGAGGTCTACGGCATGAGCGACTGGTTTGCCGATGGCGCGACCGCCGAATTCTGCGTGACCCAGCCGCAGAGCATCGCGCCCAAGCCGGCTACCCTAACCTACGAAGAAGCAGCTTCCGTGCCGATCGGAGCCTTGACCGCATGGCAGGGTTTGCTGGACGCGGGCAAAGTTACAGCCAGGTGAGCGGGTACTGGTACAAGGCGGCGGGGGCGCGGTGGGCATCTTTGCCGTGCAACTTGCCCACCTCCACGGCGCCCACGTGGTCGCGACGGTCTCCCCCAAACAAATGAAACTGGTCGCTGAACTTGGCGCAGACGAAGTGATCGACTACCACTCATCGCGCTTCGAGGATCGTACCCAGAAAGTCGACGTAGTCTTCGATACGGTCGGAGGCGAGACGCTCGACAGGTCCTGGAACATGCTTAAGGCTGGCGGCAGACTGGTCACCATTGCCTCGGCATCGAGGACACGGCGGAGCAGCGCGTAAAGGATGCATTTTTCATCGTCGAGCCAAATCAGCAACAACTGGTTGAAGTTGCGAAGATGCTGGATGCCGGTACGCTCAGGACGTATGTCAACGCGGTCGTGCCTTTGGAAGAGGCATCGAACGCCTACAGCGGAACCCTCCGAACAAGCGGGGATACGGGAAAGTTGTCATCACGGTCCCCGGAGATGAGTAAAAGGTAATGTAAATACCACAAATGAATTGTCATCCCGACCGTAGTGGAGCGGCGGCGATCAGCTAACCGTGCCGATCGGCGGCCTCGGCCGTGTGAGCTCGCCCAGAGCAATCGCCCTTTGCAGCACGCGATCGCACTCAATCAACGTCAGATCAGAGGCAACGATGACGGCGGCTCCGCTTAGTATCTGTCGGACCTCCGGCGCCGTCGCTTCATCGAGGAGCCAAGCCAGCACCGCGCTTGACTCTGCATATAGGTTCACCGCCGGCCGCGTTCAGCATCGAGCATCGATGCGGCATCGTGCTTGTCACAGTCTGCTGCGCGAAGAGTGGTCTGAGATTTTCGATGAGTGCATTGGCCTGTTGGACTCAATTGAGGATCATGCGGAGGCAGATCGGCGAACGCTGGCCGATTTGCCGTTAGAAAAGACGGTCCAGATGTGCGGTACAGCAAGCCCGCTTTATCAGGTAACGATCACCTCAGAGCCGAGAAGCGCTTTGCTTCGGCTTTGCAGGAAGCTTCGAAAGCGGACATCCGGTCCACAAATGGACAGTGTGTTGGCGAACCCGAGAGATGGCCCCAGCCTATGTCGATGGCGGATATAGACTTACAGTCATACGTGTTTTGGCACACTGCGTGCACATCCGGAGGGGAATACTCAGGTTCCCCAAGAACAAAGTTCCTTAGCGGGAGGTAGGCGTGAGAGGGCTGCTTCAGGATGTTCGTTTTGCCTTGCGGCGACTTCGCAAGAATCCGGCATACACGGTCGCGGTTACGGTGATGTTGGCAGTGGCCATTTGCGCCAACGGCACGGTGTTCAGCTGGATTGACGGGACGATGCTGCACCCGATACCGGGAGCGCGCGATATGAGCTCGCTGGTAAGCGTGATGCGCGGGCAGTGGAATAGCTCGCCGACTCCGCCATTCTCATATCTCGATTACCGCGATCTGCGGGACCAGAATCACAGCTTCGAGGGAATCATCGGGTATCACCACGACTGGATTGCGTTGACCGGCGGAGCCGGGCCGGAACGGATCTATATTGCCAACGTGACTGCGAATTACTTCGATGTGCTCGGCGTGAAGCCCCTCTACGGGCGTTTTTTCCGTCCGGAAGACGAGGCTGCAGGGCGAAGCATTCCGTATGTCATTCTCAGCTACTCGCTCTGGAAGACGCATTTTGCGGGTGACCCCGGGATTGTGGGTAAGCCGCTGGAGATTGCTCACCACCTGGTGACGGTGATCGGCGTGGCGCCGAAGGGTTTCGTCGGTGCGGCGCCGGGACTGCGGCACGATATGTGGATCACGCTCGATCCGCTCGGAACGGGCGGTTGGCGGATGACCGAGCGCAGCGGGAATTGGCTGGTTGTGGTGGGAAGGCTGCGGCCGGGCGTGAGCCGCGAGCAGGCAAACCAGGATCTTGAGACCATCATGCGGCGGATTGTGGCGGCGTATCCTAACGATCACCTGGGCACGAACACGATCACGGTGGATCCGATGTGGCGGTCGCCGTTCGGCGCGAACGGATATATGGCGAGTACGCTCCCCATCCTGCTGGCCATTGCGGCGATGGTGCTGCTGCTGACATGCGCCAATGTGGCCACGCTGACACTCGTGCGGTTTGTGTCACGGCGGCGCGAAATCGCAATCCGACAGTCGCTGGGTGCAGGTCGCGTGCGCGTTGTCCGGCAGATGATGCTCGAAGGCGTGATTCTTGCCCTCTGCGCGGGAGCGGCGGCGTTGTTCTTGACTCTGTGGACGGCGAAGACACTCGCACTGTTCCTTCCGCCGAACGCGATCCCAATCGCGATAAACGGCATGGTCGATCCCGGCGTTGTGATCGCAATTGTGGCGCTGGCAGTTGTGGCGAGCCTGCTGTGCGCGGCATTTCCGGCTTGGCGGTCATCGCAGGTGCCGGCGGCGGAGGTGCTCAAGGAGGAATCGGCGAGCGTATCGGGCAGTAAGCACAATCGGCGGCTGCTTAGCGGCCTGGTGGTGGCGCAGGTGGCGCTCTCGCTCGCTCTGCTGGTTAGCTCCGGACTGTTTTTGCGCACGCTCAGGAACATTGCCCATGCCGATCCGGGATTTGAGCAAGATCATGTTTTGACCGCGTCCGTGGGATTGCACATCTCCGGCTATCCGAATGACCAAAGGCGGTTGATCCGCGACAAAATTCTCCAGCGCGTGGAGGCATTGCCCGGCGTGACCGTGGCTTCGCTTACCGACTGGGTCCCGCTAACGCTAACGCGAAAGACGGAGGATGCGTATCCGGAAGGATATGCGCCACGGCCGCATGAGTCGCTGGAAGTAGGGAGAGCGGATGTATCGCCGCGGTACTTCGAGACCATGGGGATACCCATTCTGGAAGGGCGCGGCTTTACGCAGGACGACGATGAGAAAGCGCCGCGCGTACTGATCGTGGACCAGACAGCGGCGAACCGGTACTGGCCGGGGCAGGATCCGATAGGGAAAAGGTTGAGCGTATGGAGCAACCTGTTCACGGTGGTTGGCGTGGTGAAGAACTCGAAGCACCTGATGATGAGTGAGCGGCCCGGGCCCATGATCTATATGAGCTATTATCAGCAATCGGGCCCGGAACTCATCGTACAAATGAAGACCATGGGCAATCCGGCGGATCTGCTGCAGGCGGCCGAGGGCGCGATCCAGGAGGTTGACAGAGGGCTCCCGGTTTATGACGTGCGCACGATGAGGGAGAACACCGCAATAGCGACTACCTTTGTCGTCATGCAGAGCACGTTCGCGGGGATATTCGCGGTCATCGCGCTGGTTCTGGCGGCCACGGGCATTTATGGCGTGATGGCATACCGCACCGAGCTCAGGACGCACGAGATCGGCATCCGCGTAGCTTTGGGGGCTTCGCGAGCGGATGTGATGAGGCTGGTGCTGCTTCAGGGAATGCGGCTGACGGTAATTGGGCTGGCGCTGGGACTGGCTCTTTCGTTCGGGCTGACCCGCGTCATTACCGGCCTGCTGTACGGCATCGGCGCCAATGACCCATTGACGATCTTTGCCGTGCTGATTCTGCTCGCGACGATGTCTTTGCTGGCGTCCTATCTTCCGGCACAGCGAGCGATGCGGGTAAATCCGGTGACGGCGATCCGCGAGCTTTAGGCAATGTAATCCGGGTGCCTCATCTACTTTCAAGTAAAAAACCAGGTGACGGGAAGGTGTGAGGAAATAAGCAGTAGCTTACGGCTGTTGCTTATTTCCTCACACCTTCCCGTCACCTGGTTTCGTCAGTCATGATTGACACGAAAGAATATACTAGGAAACTGTTTTCGCTTTGCCGGTATTCCTATGAATCGACGTGAATTCCTCCACACCACTGCCTTCGGGTTGGCTGCGGCCGCCCTAGCGCCCGCGCAAGAATATGATCGCGACAAACGCCGGCGAGTTGGTTTGATCGGTTGTGGATGGTACGGGAAATCGGATCTGTTCCGGCTGGTGCAGGTATCGCCGGTCGAGATCGTCTCTTTATGCGACGTCGATTCGCAGATGCTCTCGAACGCCGCCGACATGTCCGCCGCCCGGCAGCGTTCCAGGAAGAGGCCTCGCACCTACTCGGACTATCGAAAGATGCTTGGCGAGAAAGATCTGGACCTGGTGCTGATTGCGCCGCCCGACCACTGGCATGCCCTGATCATGATTGAAGCCGCAAACTCTGGCGTCGACATCTATGTTCAGAAACCGATTAGCCACGACGTTCTGGAAGGCAAGGCCATGCTGGCCGCTGCCCGCCACAACAATCGCGTTGTCCAGGTTGGTCTGCAACGCCGTAGCACGCCTCACCTGGTCGAGGCAAAAGAGCGCTTCATTGACGAGGGTAAGCTCGGGAAGATCGCGCTTGTCGAGATCTACTGCTACTACCATATGCGCGCGACGGAAAATCCCCCGGATACCACGCCGCCCGCGAATCTGGATTACGATGCCTGGACTGGTCCTGCTCCCATGCGGCCTTATAACAGCCTGGTTCACCCCCGCGGCTGGCGCGCGTTTATGGAGTATGGGAACGGCATTGTGGGTGACATGTGCGTCCACATGCTTGACATGACACGGTGGATGCTCGGATTGGGCTGGCCAACGAAGATTGATTCCACCGGTGGAATCTTTGTCGATAAGAAGAGCAAGGCCAACATTTCCGATACCCAGACAGCCACCTTCGATTTCCAGGATCTTCGAGTCGTGTGGCAGCACCGCAGTTGGGGCGAGGCCGCGGATCCAAAGTATCCATGGGGCGCGACATTCTACGGCGATAAAGGAACGCTCAAGGCGAGCGTGATGGGCTATGACTTTATTCCCGTCGGCGGCGGACAGTCTGTTCATAAAGACGTTACCTACGAGTTGGAACAATACCCCGAGGACCAGACTGAAAAGGAACTCGAGAAACACGTCGCGCCCGCCATCCGGCATCATATGCAGAACTTTCTTGCCTCGATCGACGCGCGTAGCCATCCGGTCTCCGACATCGAGCAGGGCTACATTTCAACCGCGTCGTGCATTTTGGCGAACAACTCGATGAAGCTGGGCCGAAGTCTGGCGTGGGATCCAGAGAAGCAGCTCGTGGTCGGAGATTCCGAGGCAAATGCATTGTTGCGCCAGGAATATCGAGCGCCTTACACGCATCCCGAAGCTTAGGACCGACTTGCAATCGCGGTGGGAAAACATCTTCCGTTCACCACGTTTCCCTAATCACGCCGGTTGCTATCCGGGCCTCCGTTGAACCGGTTCAAATGCATCGCAAGCCCAAGACCGATTGAGTGGGATTTGAAGCCGAGGCGGATTGGATACCCACGGTACGGCGAAGACGATAAGTAAACTTGAACGTCCCCAGGTTTCCCCCGAACCCGCGAGACGAAGGTAGCTCCGTTCCGGAGCTCCTATGTCAACCTATCAAGCAGGTGTTGAACGACTCGTAAGGTGTGTATGAGTGCCATCGTTGAAAAGAGGATCGCCATTGTCGGCGGGGGGCCAGGCGGACTCACGCTGGCCCGGCTACTGCAGCAAAGCGGTGCGCAGGTTTCCGTGTATGAGCGTGATCAGAGCCGCAGTGCGAGAGTCCAGGGCAGCGCATTAGACCTCCATGAAAACTCCGGACTAGCGGCACTGGGAGCTGCCGGCCTGATAGATGCGTTCTGGGCCAATCACCGGCCGGATCTTGATCGTCTTCGCCTTACCGATGCCAAGGGAACGGTTCTCCACGATCATTCCCGCCGGATGTTCGGTGCCGGGAAACGTCCTGAGATCGAGCGTGGTCCATTGCGCGATCTTCTGCTCGATTCGCTTCAACCCGGCACAGTGCAGTGGGACTGCAAGCTCGAGTCTGCAGAGTTGCAGGGCGAGCAGGTCTTGTTAGGTTTTGCGAGCGGACAGATTGCACGGGCCGATATCGCGGTCGGCAGCGACGGGGCGAACTCTCGCTTGCGTGAGCTGGTCACTCCCATTCGACCAGAGTACGTCGGGGTGTCGCTCGTAGAGGGCCTCGTTCCTGCAGCGAGCCAGAGGATCCCTGAGTTGTGGGATCTTCTCGGCGGATCAGCACTGATCGCTCTGGGAGGCGAAAGAACCATCGGCATGGGTACCAAGCCTGACGGCAGCGTGCTGCTCTACGCAGGAGTGAAGACCCGGGACGACTACGCGAGGCGTAGCTTCGAAGAGGCAAGCGGTCCGGACCAGCGAGTGGCATGGTTCCGCGCCAACTTCCAGGGGTGGAGCGAGATATGGGATCCTCTTTTCAAGGAAGCCGCGTCTATGGTCTGGCGCCCGCTACTCGTTTGCCCGACAGATCAGCATTGGGAGCCGAAGCCCAACGTCACCTTGATCGGCGATGCAGCGCATGTCATGCCGCCGTACGCGGGCGAGGGCGTCAACATGGCGATGCTCGACGCCCTGGTGCTGTCACGGCTCCTTCTCAGCCAAGACACATCCTCTGACGCGATCGCGGCGTACGAGGCCGAGATGTTTGCCCGCATGCGGGACATGACGGCGGACACGATGGTGAACACAGAGATGTTCTACGCGCCCGATGCTTCCGATCGCGTTGTAGCTCTATTTCGCAGCTTTGGCGTAGCGGAGCCAGTTCCGCCAGCCTCCGAAGCCTGATGCGAGCCGTTCATCTCAGAAAGCGGAGCAGCAATCAATTTGGCTTGAGCGGGGTTGTTGCGGACCCTTCCCCGGTGTCATTAGGAGCAATCTGACTTGCCTGCGGCAAGTTGGGAAAGACATGCACGGGGTCCGTGAGGCTCTGCTTGCTACCATCAAACCAAATGGAAGCGCCGCTCTCACCTTTGTCATCCCGAGCGCAGTCGAGGGATCTGCAGTTCAATCTTTCGGTTGCAACGAATTTGTCATCCCTACCGGAGCGTAGCGTAGTGGAGGGACCTGCTGTTCGCTCGACCAGCACCCACCTCGCCTGGAAGCGTCGTTTGTTCATTCCGAGCGTAGCCGAGGAATCTGCAGTTTCCCCCTCCCAGTATCGAATGCTTACGGGAGATTCCGTTCGTCTCAGATTTGCGTCCGTAATTTTTAGCTGGGCAACAACGCGAAGCCAAGTTTTTTCGCCGCGGCGCGCCGTCAATGCCGACGCGAGATGAACGGCATCCATTGTTCGCATCGGTTCCAGGCCACAGTATTTGCGAAACTGCTCTAGACGCCTGTCAGGAAGTTCAACTGCCCGTCCGAATTGCCTAGCTTATCCGTTGGTACGCCCACCAGATCCAACATTGTCAGGTGGAGGTCGCTCAGCGGAGTTCCCTGCTTGAAAACGACATGCTGACCGGTCTTAATCTTCCCGGCGGCATTGCCGACCATCAACGTGGGGCAATGGTCGTGATCATGAACATTGGGATCTGCCAGGCCTGCGCCATACACCGTTGCTGTGTGGTCGAGCATGGTGCCCGCGCCGTCGGGCGTCGACTTCAGATCGCCCACGAACTTCGCGAACTGCTCCATGTGGTACGTCTGTATTTTCGCCAGCTTCTCAATAAGCTCCGGATTGCCGCCATGGTGGGAAATGGAATGATGTGCTTCGGGAACGCCAATTTCGGGATAAGGCCGCAGGCCGCCCTCGCGTGCCAGAGCAAAGGTAACCACTCGCGTCGTGTCGGTCTGGAAGGCTAAGCGGATCAGTTCAAACATCAATTGCGCGTGGTCGGCGTAGACAGCCGGCACGCCCGCTGGAGCATGAACCCCTGCGGGGAGCGTTTGCTGGGGGCCGCTTTCCGTCTTGGCGATGCGCGTCTCCAGGTCTCGAATGCAGGTAAAGTATTCGTCGAGCTTCCGCCGGTCCGTTGGACCTAACTCCCGCTGCAGGCTGCTGGCATCCTGCATGGTTAAATCCAGAATGCTTCGACGATATAACTCCTGGTTCTTCCGCTGTGCGGGCGAACTACTCAGATCCATGTCGCCGAACATCCTCTCAAACACCACACGCGGATTCATTTCGGGGATCAGCGGCTCAGTCGCCGATTTGTAGGCCATGGTTTGATAGGCGCACGTATAGGAATCGCACTCCCCTACGGTGCGGCTGTTCTCGCAGGTCAATTCCAAAGAGGCAAGCCTGGTTTTTTCTCCCTGGACTTTGGCGGCGACCTGATCGGCCGAAATTCCAGCTTGAAAGTCGGCCCCGAGAGTCTTCTTGGAACGCACGCCATTCAGATAGGTGGAGAAAGCTCGAACGTGGTCGCCCGCTCCGTCCTGAAGGGCTGCGGCTACCTCATGTTGGCTAAGGCCGGTCATCACCAACACGTCTTCCCGATACTTTTCGAGCGGCTTCATCACCCGCTGGAATTCGAAATCACGGCCGGTTGCGGTGGGCGTCCAATACTGCGGCATGATTCCTGTGGGCGCGTAGACGTATAACATGCGCATCGGGACCTGCGGAGTACTCGCGCCGAATGCCGGCAACATGGCATCCAGGAATGGAAGCGCAACCACCGTACCCGCCCCCTTCAACGCCCCCTTCAACATTGTCCTGCGTGATAGCTTCTTCATCGTCACTGGCCACTCTTTCTGGAAGCAGATGCGGGCGGTTCTACGATTTTAGCGTGCTGGTTATTGTCAGGGCGCACATTTTGCGCGTGTCTCATCTGAAACGGAGCACTGTTGACGATGCCGTCGACTAAGGCGGAAAAGCGGTATCCCTTCTTCTCCACGTCAATCTCGATCTTCTTCACCGCGGGACGGTCACTCGATTCCAGTCCGCGGCCAAGAGCATACGTGAGAAGCTTTTCCGTGAGGCAATCGACGAACTTTGGCGACTGGGCCATGAGCAGGGTCTTCAACTGGTCCGCGCCAGAGAATTTCGTGCCGTCCGGCAATAGCCCAGAGGCATCCACCGGGAGTCCATCCACGGCTGTTCTCCAGCTGCCGATGGCATCGTAGTTCTCGAGCGCAAAACCAAGCGGATCCATCCCGCTATGGCAGGAAGCACACACTGGATTGGCCCGATGCATTTCCAGTCGCGCACGAATCGAAGTATGCTTGCCATCCTCTTTGGAAGTGGCCAGCGCAGGCACGTTTGCCGGCGGGTCCGGTGGCGGAGTATTCAGGATATTCGTAAGAATCCACTTTCCACGAATCGTCGGCGAGGTGCGCGTGGGGTAAGAAGTAATCGTGAGCACACTGGCCTGGGTCAGAATTCCGCTGCGCTCGGTTCCCTCCAGATCTACGCGGCGAAAGTCCCGTCCCTGGACGCCTGGGATTCCATACAACTTGGCCAGGCGCTCATTCACGAAAGTATATTGGCCACTCAGAAAATCCAGAATGCTGCGGTCCTCGGCGACGATCGACTCGAAGAACATCTGCGTCTCTGTCTGCATGGCATCCCGCAATTCGAGGTCGTATTGCGGAAAGGCCTTGGCATCGGGGCCTTCAAAATTCAGATTTCGCGTTCCCAGCCATTCGCTGGCAAAGTTGGTCGCGAGCGCGCCGGCCTTGGCATCCGCCAGCATGCGGCGGGTCTGGGCATGCAAGACTTCAGGATCGTGTAATTGCCCCTTCGCGGCCAGCGACAGCAGCGGATCGTCGGGCATGCTGCTCCACAGAAAATAGGAGAGCCGGGATGCAAATTCGTATTCGCTCACCTGATGGGATGCTTCTCCTGCAGGATCGCGCTCAATGCGGAAGAGGAAATTGGGCGACATGAGGATGCCCTCAAGCGCGATCTGAATTCCTTCGTTGAATCCGCCACCGTGGCGATGAACAACCTTGGTCAGATTTACCAGCTGGTCTACTTCCGCTTTGGTTACCGGCCGGCGATAGGCGCGGTAGGCGAGCCTCTCCAGGATCTCGCGGGTGTAGGCATCCTGCTTGCCGCGGGCCGGCCCCTTGAAGAAGATCCGCTGATAGCTGGCCGTCTGTTCCAGCGGAATCGGATTGTAGGGGCCGATCACTTCCAGAGAGGTTGGGTAAGGAAGGAGCCCTTGAAACGGCTTCGGCGGTTTTGAATCCGGCGCCACTTCCGGCGTCACTTCCATGAGGGCTTCGATCTTGTGCGGCCCCTGTGTGACATGAAGTTTTGTGGCGGAAACCGCGCGTTCCTGGACCGTGGTGACGGCGAAGGTTCGCTTGATCACTTCCCTGCCATCCAGAAAAATATGCGCAGTCATCACGGTGCCCACCGGCATCCGTTGCTCCCAAGCCATGCGCAGGGTATAGTCCGCCTCCACCGGGAACGCATGCACGGTCTGGATATGCATGTGCCCGCGCTGGCGAATCGATACGGCGTCGTACTTGATCGAGACACCGGTTTCCGGCGGCGTCAGCGGGATGGCAGCCCTGGCCGTCCGTTGGGCAGCCTTGAGATACATTTCTGTCAGTGCCGGCGAAAGAGAAAGCGCGTCGCCTATATTGTCAAAACCGTAGGCGTAAGGGTCGGGAGGGAAATCCGCCGCAGCATCGAGATTTACGGACAGAAGGTCGCGAATGGTGTTGGTGTACTCATAGCGGTTCAGCCGGCGAACAGTGATGGTTCCCGGGTCTGGCTTGGCGTCAGCATCCGCCGTCTCATACTGTTGCTCCAGCCATTGGCTGACGGCGGCCAGCTTCTCAGCCGGCGGCCTGGGGATTCCCGGGGGCGGCATCTCTCCCGCCTTCAACTTAAGGATGACCTTTTCCCAGACTTCCCGATCTTTGAGAGCTTCGGGACTCGACTCCTTGAGAAACCGGCTCAGATCCAGGCCGCCCGTCATGGCAGTCGCGTTGTGGCAGGCGCTGCAGCTCTGCTGGATGACTGGTTTCACGATGGTCTCGAAACCATCGCTCTGCGCGCGTGCGCGGTCGAGCGCCGCAAAGGCAAGAACTCCGCAGCCTATACACAGTGCAAGCGAACGCCTCAACTGTTTCTGCATCCTGGTTTCTGCATATTAGAATCGCCGCTACTTACTCCGATCGCTCCTGTTCAAATATCCAACTTCTGCGCACCGGCAGACGGCCAGCGCTAAAGCGCGGATAGTATTGGAGTCTTACAGGAGTAATCATGGGCCTTTCGGCCCACCTAAGGTGATGAAAAACGACTTCTGTCCGGCAACCGCTCTCCATGGAAGCGTCGCCCTCCCCTTTGTCATCCCCGAGCGCACCCGGATTTCCTGCCACGCAGCGTAGGACAGCGCCACGTGTGCGCCTTTCAGTAAGGAAGGGCGCATGAAGTTCGCCAAAGCCACCAAGTTCAACAGGAAATCCGGGGAAGCCGATGGGATCTGCAGTTCTACGGACCATTCCTGGGAATGTTTTTCGACAGAGCGCTGAAGCACTCCTCCCCCCCATGAATGCGGGGGCTCCCTCCCTCGTCAGCGGAGCCGTCACGTATATACAGACGGATCGTCCACCACCATCGTACCGATGGCGTTTCAATACTGTAAATAGTGCAATCCGTAATGCATCGTTTGCGGCTTTGTTACCTTTGAGTGCCCTTCACGATGTGTTGACGTGGTTCGTAAGTACTTTGTTTCTGGGAAGGTGGTCAAGGCAGCCAAATAATTGATTGGCAATCCTGACTGCCCGGCCGCTAGTGCTCCGAGCGCGGGAGTGTCTTCCACCAGCGCCTGATTTACAGTCTGGCTCCGGATCCCGAGATCGACCTGGCCTCCTGAGCTTTACTTTTTGGGCCGCGACTCCGGCGGCACAAGCCCTGCGAGGCGGTAGTAGACAACGAGCTGGCCGTAGTGTTCTCCGCTATGCTCGATGATGCCGTATGCAATGTCGATAACGCGCGCTTTCTGCTGAGGGTAATAAACAACCTCCGTCATCAGGCCTTTTTCGCCTTTCGACTGGATGGCGGTTGCGCCATCGGCGAAGGACTTCTTGACGAACGCAACGATCTCGGCCTTGGACTTGTATTGCTCGCGCTTCGGATCTTCTCCCGCGGGAGGCTTCTGCCCCATCGCAGGATTCGTGAAGTAGTAGCATGAACCCGCCGCGTGCAGTAATTGCTCGGCGAAGCTCCGCTGCGCGGGTGTCGGCTTGAAGTCATATTTGTCCTCAGGAAAATCTTCGGCCATCGCCGTCAGCTTGCGGCCAATCTCATTCCAGGAATCGAGCACGACTTTCGATTCCGGATCGGCAGGTTTGACGATTGCGTCTTTCTTCATCGTGTCCTGGGCATGGGCGGCAAATGCAAATGCCAGCAGGACGATAGCGAGAAACGGTGATCTTTTCATTTCTTCCTCTACGCTTGAGTTTCGCGAATCACAGCTTCATTGTCTTATTTCGCCTGCGCCAGTTCCGTAAGAACTGCGGCAAGCTTATCGAGCCCTTCGTTCCAGCCCTCCAATTGACCGCTAGCTCTCGCGCTCTCCATGGGATCATTTCCAATGAAGGTCAGTTTCGTCTGGCCGTTTCCGAGATCCTCAAAGAGGGTCACGTCGTACGCACCGTCTATGGCCTCATGTTCTATTCCTAATTGTGCAGGGTCAATCTTGTTTCCGTCCGAATCCGAAAAGTACATGGAGGAAACGATCTTCTCGTGCAAAACAATCTCGTGGTATTCAATCGCATTCCAGCCCTCGTACCCATCCGGCGTCTTCATGCAGAGCAGAGACTTTCCTCCAACGCGAACATCCATCTGGCAAACGGGCGCAGTAAAGCCCTTCGGTCCCCACCACTGCATCACGTACTTCGGGTCTGTGTATGCCTTCCAAACCAATTCGCGTGGGGCATCGAACACTCTTGTGACAACCATCCGCTCTGTCTCATTCACCATGTTCTTTGTCATGACCAACCTCCGCCTTCTTCATTTGATTGACAACCGCATCCAACTTGTCGAAACTCTCTTCCCAGAACCGGCGATAGCTGATCGCCCAGTCGCTGACTGTCTTAATCGCCTGGGGCCTAAGCGTGCATACGCTCTCCCGTCCACGCTTTGTCTTGATCACAATCCGTGCCCGCACCAGGTAGGCGATATGTTTTGAAATCATCTGCTGCGAGAGTGCAAACGGCTCCGTCAACCTATGGACAGAGGCAGGCCCATGGGAGAGTCGTTCGACCATTGCCCGGCGGGTTGGATCCGACAACGCCGCAAATGTCGTACCTAGTCTATCCACAACCATATGGTAGTGGATATCCGCCGAATGTCAATTGATATTGCTTCCTCGTCACCCTCATAGCGAGTGGGCAGGAGTTTCGGGACAAGGAGTTTCGGGACAGGAGTTTCGCGAGTTTCGGGACATAGTTTCGGGACAAAGAGTTTCGGGAGAGACGAAATAACCCCCCAACAGCGGCGGTTACACGGGTGCCAGGATAGCAGCGCAGTCGACAGCTGCGGCCTGATTCGCCGAGCGCGCCCAATCGAAGGGGTTATTTCGTCTGCTGTTGCGAGCAGTTTTTAGAGCACGAACCCTGTTTTGGTTGTCTCTAGAGGATGCAACACCCTGATGATTTGCAGTGCAACCTGGCTTTCGTACAACGCGTTAACAAGAAATACTTGGAGATAAATGCGCGGTGGCAGGAGCCTGGCTCTTCTCCGTATTCAAAGTGGGAATTGCGAGGGTTCATCCCGCCCGTCGGTGCAGCCGCCTATTCACTATCTTCACGCGTTGTAACGAGACCCTCCCTTGCAACGAGCCAATCCTCCGGGCAGACAGACGAGCACGCAAAACTCAGCTGCTCTGGCAAGCCAAGCAGGCCGCTCGGCTCGGAGAAATGTGAGTGGAGCGCGCCAAACGTGGAGAGCATCATTCCTATGGTCAGCAGCGAGGCACCGCCCGCCCCAAGCATTCGCACCATCAGAACGCCCGCAACCGAGGATGCTTCAGGCACGTTCGCCACCGTCTGGGGTTCAAGCGCGTAGAAGTAACCAGCGTTGACAAGTAGGTAGAGCCCGATGATGAGTACGCTGCCCCCGATCAGGGCGCGGGGTAGCGTGCGGCCCGGTTCGCAAACTTCTTCGGCGATGAAACTGATGTCCGCCCATCCGTTGTAACTCCAGAGAGCTCCAATACCGGAAGCCGACCACGTCCAACTGACGAGAAGAGCCTTTGTCAGATTAGTCCGTGCCAACCGGGTAGGAAGCCGATTCTGCTGGCAAGCGGTCAAGTTCACTGGGCGAGCCTGGAAGCCGGTGCGCTACGCCGCAGCAGGCGGTCCGAACCAGGTGGTTAGCGCGTCAGTCAGGTCCGTTTGGGTTCGGTCTCCCCACCCACGCCACATATCCATCGGGCCGGATCAACACTGCGGTTGGAGCGGATACCAAGCCTAGCGCAGGCAGCTCCCATGGACCGTCATATTTGGCGTCAACCAACGTGAATGCGGTCTGACCACGGCGTGATGTCGAAGCTGCCGGGCTCGCCGAGATTCAGGAGCAATGGCCGCGCATTTTGGAGGAGCGTAAAGACGCGCATGGGACCATCAGGCGTGACCAGGTCGAGGTCAGGCATGCGGCGGCCGACCAGCGGATGCCCCTCGCCGAGGTCGTAATGGATACCAAGTCCGGACATCTCGGCAGCGATCCGTTTGCGAGGCTCCTCCATGCCAAGGAGCTCCAATACGATTTCACGCAAGGCTTCAGTGCGATCATCCGTACGTTGCAATGCGACCTGTGCCATTGTCGTGCGCAACACGCGGGCCGCAACCGGATGCCGCTCGACGTGATAAGTGTCGAGCAAGCCTTCAGGCGATGTTCCTTTCACCACCTGGGCCAACTTCCAACCCAGATTCACTGCATCCTGCACACCAGTATTGAGGCCTTGTCCGCCCACCGGAGAATGCACATGTGCGGCATCGCCAGCCAGCAGAACCCGGCCCTTGCGGTAAGCCGCCGCCTGCCGCGACATGTCGGTGAACCTGGAAATCCAAGTTAGATTATGGATTCCGTAATCTGTTCCGCATACGGCGACGAGTGCTTCGCTGAGATCGTGCAGCGTGGGCTCGGTCGTGGCGCCGACATTCTTTTCAGTCACCATGACGCCTATGGGACCTTCCTTGGCAAAGATCATCTTGCCGTCGCGAATTTCGTACTCCTCCCTGCCAAAGGCATGGATACCAAGTGCTGTGCGATGGATGCCTAATGGCGGCTCCTCCGCCATCTCGGCCTCGGCGAGAATGCTGCTGGTCGTCGCATCCCATCCTGGAAACTCAATGCCGGCAGCTTTGCGGACCAGACTGCGGCCTCCATCGCACCCGACGAGATAGCTTGCCCGCAGCGACGCACCATCGGACAGTTCGATGGTGACGCCAGTGTCGTCCTGCGCGAAACATGTTAACTCACGGCTGCGATAGATCGGCACCGCCAGCTCGCTGACCCACCCAGCGAGAATGCGCTCAATATGCTTCTGCCTCAGCGCCAGCCCGTAGTTGTGCCGGGTCGGAAAATCGCTGATGTCTAAACGCGTGACCGCGAATCCCGTGACTTGGGCTATTTGTCCTTCCGCGAGGAACCGGTCCACGATTCCGCGCTGATCGAATACCTCGAGAGTGCGTGCGCTCAGACCGCCGGCACGCGAACCGGCAAGCTCTTGGTTAGGGCGGCGTTCGACGATGGCTACGTCGACGCCTGCCAACGCCAACTCGCCTGCTAGCATTAGTCCCGTCGGACCTCCTCCGGCAATCACTACCGCATGCTCTTTCATCGTGCCTCCCTTGGTAGGTTCTTGTGCTTCAGTCGACGATGATGCAGCATGGCCCGGGTCTTGCCGCAAGCCCCCGGGTGCGTAATAATCTTGAAGTGGGGCAGAGGAATACTTTTCTTACGCTTTTCCGCGGTGGGCGGACAATCCCTTTACCGAGTAGCGATGCGGGTCTTCCTTTTCGAGCAGACGATTTCTGCTGGTAGCCACCCTCTAGTCGAACAACAGACGCAGCCTGGGTGAAGCGTGAAGAGGCAAGTTACCGCAAACCCCGTTTCACCGGGAGGTCCAGTTTTTGGGAGTTGCTGGCCGGGTACGCCTCCTAAAATGCCGACGCCTGTGGGCGCAAAGAACTGTACCGTTTCCAAGCGGGGGTATAGTGACCACCTACCCACTTTCTTTCAGCGCGCCTTCTCGTTCCGATCACCCTTCAGTGTGCCAGAATACTTTGCTCTCCTAAAGAGACCACGGGATAGAATGCAATCCTTGGGCGGCTTCTTCCTCGATAGCCTTGTGGTTGGGATCGTTCGCATGGTGCGCAGAGAAAGCCGTCTCAAGCAAGCTCTTCGCTGGAATATTGCAGACGGAACGTTTAACGGGTTTACCACATCGTACGGATCGCCTACCCTCCCACTGCTCGACTATACATATCTAGTGAATGGGCAAACTCATGATGGATCGGCGACAGGGTTGTCCATCAGGGACGATCGAATCAACCAGATCGGAAATGTGATCGATTCTATTCCGAGCGTCCGCGTTCGATACGATCCGGCTAATCCACAGAGAAGCCGTCTTTTGAACGAAGACAATCCGTATCCCATTCGAGATTGATCATCTAGAGCATTAGAACGTGCATGAGATACGCCAATTTAGGGTGCACTTCTCGAACCGCCTGTGAAGCCGGATTATCGGTAAATTCCTCCAGCCGGAGGGGTCCGGACAGGCAAGTTACGCAGACCCCGTTTCACGGGAACCTTGCCGATGCTGGTGGTTGGCTCAAGTCTGGTTGTCGATCTCGAAGCTGCTCGTCAAAATCTGGCCCCCACGGAAACCTATTCAGCTTATCCGGCCAGAACAGTTGAAGGGCAGGAAATCTGTCGCTCTCATAAAACCACACGGTCCACGTGCACGTTTCGCGATAGTGGAGCGGGTTCACCATAGGTCCCGTCGGCCGGGTTCAGTTCGCCGCTGCCGTGGTTCACCGCGTCACTGTCATGATAGGCAACGCCTTCGCCGCCCACGTCGGATGCCGCGCAGTCTACACGTCCAGGGACGCGTTGCGGTACCGTCCTGGAGTGGCTGTCCTGAAACGGCTTGCCCGTGTAGTGCTGCAAAAACGTGCTCCCGTCAGTCGGCGCCAACGTGGTTGCTGATATCGATAGCAAGCCTGCGCCTGTCGCCAACCGAATCCCACGCCAAAGCCAGGTCCTCATTGATGAATCTCTACCTTCTGAATGCGGCCTCGCCCTTGAGTATTACAGGCTAGGATGTCGGTCGTTCCTGGATCAGTGTCCAAAGTATGCCGAACTGATCCCGCAATTGAGCAAAGCGCGATGCGAAAAAGGTTTCCTGCAAGGGCATATACGCTTCGCCGCCCTGCACAATCAAGCTGTAAATGCGCTCAGCTTCCTCCGCGGTATCTACACCAAGGTAGAGATAAACGCTGCGCATTGGCTGGTGACGATCTTTCGGCACATCGTTCCCCATCAAAACGTTTCGGCCAAGCTCCATGCGCGCGTGGATAACTGCGTCCTCTCCTTCGGAGCTCCGGCTTGCCCCAGGCGCTTCGCTTTGCCTCATTAGCATCACCAGCTTTCCTCCGAGATTCTGCTCGTAGTACCGGAATGCCTGTGCACAGTTACCAGGAAAGTTCAGATGTGTGAAAAGTTTCATCTCAGCTCCGTTCAAGTAATTTTCGTTCCAATCCCGGTCGCGCGGATCACGGGGTTACAGCAGCGGTTCCATAGCGGCAGTATGTTCATTCAGGCGCTCTAGGGTTTGCACCATACCCTCCTGCATTCCTGCCTGCAGGTGACCGTCGCGTACTTCGCGCGACTGGTGCAGGATGGTGTGAGTGACGAGGGTTTCTGCCCGGGTTTCGTCGAAGGCAACGGTGGTCAGCCACTCAGGGCTGCCGAATTGGGGCACGTCGTAGCATTCGGTGTAGACCAGCCGATGCGGACGCACGACCTCACGATACGTGCCATGAAAGGGATGGTCTGATCCATCCGCCATGCGCATGACGAGGCTCCATGAACCCCCGGGACGAAGATCGATCGCGCAATGGGGAATGGTTGATCCTTCGCATCCCCACCAGCGGCTGAGATGCTCGGGCTTGGTCCACGCGTCGAACAACAGCCGCGCGCTGCGCTGAAAGCGGCAAGTGAACTGGATCTCCCGATCGGACGGAAGACCGACTTTGACTTCAACGCTTTTTCCGACGAGCATACGTATCTCCTCTCTTTGTTTCCAACTGTCCCAAATACTTGTCGAGCCGGTTCATACCGTGCTCCCACGAGCGCCGATATTGTTCCAGCCACTCGGCGACTTCTCGCAGGGGGGCGCTATCGAGGTGACACGGCCTCACCTGCGCGATGCGCGTGCGACGGATCAGGCCGGCTCGTTCCAGCACCTTGAGGTGTTTCGTCATCGAGGGTGGTGTGATCGAAAACGGTTCCGCGAGCTCTTTGACCGAGAGTTCTCCTTGCGCAAGGCGCGCCAGGATGGCTCGCCGCGTGGGATCGGAAAGAGCTGCAAACGTCAAACTGAGATGGTCGGGCAAATTAATACACCGTCCGGCTAATTAGCCATACGGTAAAATACAAATAAATCCACCGGGCTGTCAAGCCAAAAGGAATCAAGCTCAGGAAATACAGGTAACAAAGTCTCCGGCCAGGTGCGACCATCGCGAGAAAATCCGTGGACGTTCACCGCAAGGCCCTCACACCTGCCTGAATCCGGTGAGTTGGAGTGCTTTGCGATCGAAAGTCGCGGTCGTGCGGCAGCCCAATCGGAGATTGCGTGCGTTGATCAAACAATCAGCGAAATCGGTGGAGGAGCCCTTCCAAAGGTGAATCGCTTCTTCTATGGAAGGCTCATCCTCAAATGTGAGTTCTGCAGCGTCCAGTAAGGAAGAAATGGCTGCGGCGATGTCTTCCTTTGGCGTTGCGTACCGGCTTCGCAGTACCCACTCCATCTCCAACAGCGTTAGCAGGCTTACCATGACTGGTTCGCCACCTTCCACTGCCCGGCGCAGCAATCGTCTTGCCCTCTTATACTGGGGCTGGTCATCACGCACCAGGTATCGGATGAGAACGTTGGCGTCGAGGCCGATCATCAGCGCGAAAGCAATTCTACGGGCACAGTCTTCCGGCCTTTTTTGTGCAAGATTCCTCCCAGATCCGACACGCGTTTGTTCTTCACCCGCAAAACGACAATGCCATCAGGCATCAGCGTGAAGGTCATGCGGTCTCCGGCCTTCATGCCAAGGCTGTCGCGGATCGCCTTGGGAATCGTCATTTGACCTTTGCTGGTCAGGGTGGCGTCCGTGGTCATCATTCCTCACATTCTTACCAAACTCATTTTAGTAAGGAATGCATCGGGGCGCTATTGCGCGCGTCCCTTCACTTAAGCAAGCACCAAACCACCACATTACCTACGCCGCCTGAAAGTGCACGGTAGTTAACCCCCCGCTTATCCTCATCTTTTTTCTCCTTGTCTCTGGACGGCAAAGCCAACCCGTACTACCGTCGATCTAAGAAACCTCGCCCAGGCTCCACGCAAGAACATCGTCGTGAATGAAGGAGACCTGCGCTCGGCGAAAGGCAACTGCCCCGCTTACAAATCGCACCGGGTAATGGCTCCATCCCCCGTGAAGCATTGCAAGCATGGAGATCCTGCATGTCCTTCTTCAAACAACGTTTCGCCAGCACGGATTCACCTGATCCAGGTAGACACCCTTTTCACGCTGACCCAGTAGACGACCCGGGAGATCGACCAGGTAGACGCGAGCCGCCGCAACCCTCCTTAAGCGAGCTGACTCCACCCCCCACCGCCCGCCAGGCTGACCTGGTCTGCCTCGCAGACATCGAGCCCCGTCCCATAGACTGGCTTTGGAAAGACCGCCTCGCCGCTGGCGCTCTTTCCGTCCTCTCCGGTGACCCGGGCTCCGGAAAAACCTGGGTCGCCCTCGCCATTGCCGCCGCCCTCAGTCGGGGACGCGAGCCTGCCGCCCCTTCCGGCAGTAGCGGTACAAACCCCTGCACCTGCCTGTACGCCTCCACGGGGAACGAAGCCGCCGAGCTTCTCCGCCCGCGGTTTGCCCGCCTCGAGGGTGACCCCGCGCGCCTCTTCTTGCTGCGCGGTGCCCTCGCCGCCGGCTCTGCCCCTTTGACCCTTCGGGACATACCCATGCTTGAAGACGCCCTGGAGAGAACCCACGCCCGGCTGCTCATCGTCGACGCCCTGCACAGCTTCCTCGGCCCCGGTGGTCACCGAGCCAACGATGCCGGGCGCACCTTCGACAACCTGGCTCGCCTGGCCGACAACCATGGCTGTTGCATTCTCCTGGTCCGCCACGTTCGCAAGCGTGGACGTGGCCTCGTCCCCGTCGAGCTCTCCGCCGCCGTCCGCACCGAGTTCCTTGCCGGAAGTAGTCCGGATGCCCCCGCCTACCGCGCGCTCGTGCAGGTGAAATCCAACTTAGGTTGCCTCGCCCCGTCGTTGGAATACTTCATCGACGACACCGGCTCCTTCTCCTGGACCGGGTCCAGCAGCCTCACTCCGGGGGAACTCATGACCGACCGGCCCATCGGCGCAGGCCTTCCCCTGCGCAAGCTCGCGGCTGAATGGCTGCGCGATTACCTCAGCGAAGGGAAGCGCTCTCAATACGACATCGAGTCAGCGGCCCGGCGTGACGGCATCGGCATCACGACCCTGCGCCGTGCCAAATTTGATCTGGGCGTTGTGAGCATCAAGGAGGGCGTCTCCGGCTACTGGGTTTGGGCTCTTCTGGAAGACGAGGAGTTGGGCAGATCCCTGGCGCCCCTAAATGCCCCCTAAATGATTGATGGGGGCGGGAAAATCAAAAGATTTGACCATCTTGATAAAACAAACGACTTAGCGGCAACGGAGGGCGCGGGTTCCCGAGACCAACCCCAACCAGGGCTCCCGCCCCCTGGAACGCTCCAAGGAGCGGACAAACCGATCTTTCTCATCACTGTGTGTCACGGCAGAGGTCGCGGGTTCGAGCCCCGTCGTCCCCGCCACCTCTCAAGCCGGCAAACCAATGACACAGGCAAGGATTCCCGCAGAGCCAAGGCCTGGAGGGCCGATCGCCCAAACGTCAGCCCAGCCCGGAAGGGCTGGGAAACCGTCCAACAAACGTGATCCGAGCGCCGTAGGCGCGGCACTAGACCAATCGTCCCCTCCGCTTTGTCAACTCCAGCAACCAAGCGCATCAAGCACTTGCATGCATCTGGGACTTGACCTCAATCGTATTGGCAATTCCGGCGACCCGCTCATACGACTCCAGCCGGTCGCTATGCTCGAAGGTATCGGTCACCACGATCAGTTCATCGGCGCCGGTATCCTCCACCAGCTTCTTGATCCCCGCCTTCACGGTCGCCTCTGATCCCACGATGGCCGCGCCCAGCTTGCTCTCGACTGCGAAACGCTCAAAGTCCTGCCACAGGGGCTCCATGGAATCGACTGGAGGCAACAACTCTACCGGCCGATTGCGGATCAGTTGCAGAAACCGTTGCTGGGGCGTGGTGAATAGCCGCTTGGCGGCCGCATCGGTCTCTGCCGCAATCACCTGCACCCCCACCATAAGGTGCGGTTGGCGGAGCACCGCGCTTGGCTGGAAGCGGTCGCGGTACATTTGCGCCGCGGTATATAGATACTCCGGAGCAAAGTGCGCGGCAAAGGCAAACGGCAGCCCCAACATGGCCGCGAGTTGCGCGCTGAAGCCGCTGGAACCCAGCAACGTGATCGGCACGTTGCTGCCCTGCCCGGGAATCGCCTTAACCGCCTGGCCTGGTTTCTCCGGTCCCAGATAGGTCCGCAACTCCTCCAGCAGCGCGGGAAAATCGTCACCGCTCTGGTGTAAATCGCGGCGCAGCGCTCGCATGGTGGCAAAGTCGCCGCCCGGAGCCCGTCCCAGGCCCAGATCGATGCGCCCTGGATACAACGCCTCGAGCGTCCCAAATTGTTCTGCGACTACCAGCGGCGCGTGGTTGGGCAGCATCACCCCGCCGCTGCCCACGCGAATCGTCTTGGTAGCAGCCGCAACGTGCCCAATCAGCACCGACGTCGCGGAGCAGGCCAGCCCGGCGATGGAGTGATGCTCCGCCAGCCAGTATCGCCGGTATCCCCAGTCCTCCACGTGCCGCGCCAGATCGACTGAACGCGCGATCGCGCTGCCCGCGGCCTCACCCGGCCGCATGCCGACTAGATCCAATACCGAAACACCGAGTCCTTTACTCATGGTTCTTTTAGATGATCCAGCGTTACCAACCGACTCAAGCGATGCCGTTACTCCATCAGCTTGCGCGAAAGGTAGGTGTATTCCTCAGCCCAGGTTCTGGCTGACTCCTTCAGGTCCGCTCCCGCCGCGTGGCCGCCTTCAATAATCTCATCGTAGAAGAAAGGCTCATGGAACTCCTCCATCCTGGCGGCAAACTTGCGCGCGTGTACCGGGCCAACCCGGTCATCTTTGGTGGTGGTAAAGATGAAAGGCTCAGGGTAATGCGCATTGGGCTTGAGCTGGTTGTAGGGCGAAATAGAGGCAAGAAACGCCCGCTGGTCGGGTACGGAGACGGAACCATACTCGCCGATCCAGGATGCTCCCGCGGCTATCTTCTCGAATCGCAGCATGTCGAGCAGCGGCACCTGGATCACGACGGCATGCCACATCTCCGGATGCTGCGTCATTTCCACGCCCATCAGCAGGCCCGCCATTGGAACCGCCCTCGATTCCCAGTCTGCGCGGTGAGGTGATTTTGCGAGCGACCAGGTCCTGGCCTACCGCGGCGAAGTCATCGTAGATGCGCTGTCGATGAGTTTTTAACCCAGCCTCATGCCACGCCGGGCCAAACTCACCGCCTCCGCGAATGTTGGCTAGAACGTAAACTCCACCTCGCTCCAGCCAGAGCTTGCCCAGGATGCCCGAGTAAGCCCGGCGTCATCGAGACCTGGAAGCCCCCATACGCTGTCAGCAGCGTCGGGTTTTCGCCGTCATACTTGAGATCCTTACGCCTGACCACGAAATAGGGAATCTTTGTTCCGTCTTGAGAGGTGGCCTCCAGTTGCTCAACGATAAGATTGCTCGCGTCAAACTGCGGCGGCAGGGTCTTTGCTGTTTTCAAGGAGCCACCAGCCGCGTCCCCGAGCCAGCAGCGACGACGGATTCAGAAAGCCGGTGAGCTCGAGGAAGAACTGGTCGTCTGATTCGTTCGTGGTTACGATCTCGACTGTTTGATTTTCAGGTACCTCGAGCTCTTTCCGCGTCCACTCTCCACCCGATCCAAGCGAATAGACATAAGCACGTCCCTGCACATGTTCGAGAGTGGTAAGCAGTAAGATGGTTTTTCGTGATTGCGACGTCCTGGGCAAACTCCTGGGCTGTGGGCGCAAACATCACTCTCGGTTCCGGGTGATCGGGTCGTTTCTCCAGCGCCGTCAGATCGAAGGTAACGACCGATCCCTGGGCAATGGTGTGATCTACTCCCTGCGGCTTCCAGTCTTCGTTGATCGTCACGATCAGCCGTCCAGCCAGCAAGCCGTTCAAACGTACCTTGGGCGGCAGCGCGAGCTTGCGGACGCCGGCGGGCGTCAACAAGGAGAGCTCGTCATCGAAAAAGCTAACCGCCCGCTCGAAGATCACCGCATGATGCCCCTGGCCGTCATGGAGCGTCGCGGCCCCTACCTGGACATCCGTGCTGGCGCCCCGGAAAATCTCTTTAGCCTGCTCCAGCGGTTGCCCGCGTTTCAAAAGCTTCACCACGAACGGATAGCCTGAGGTGGTCATCGTGCCCGCTCCCCAGTCGCGTGCTACCGCCAACGTATCCTTGTCCACCCAGTCGGCAAATTGCTTGGAGTGCGGCAATTGAAAGCCATCCGTTACGAACTTCTCCGTCTTGAGGTCGAACTCGCGCATGGTTTGGGCGTCCTCGCCTCCCGCGGAGAGTGCAACCAGACAATACCTGTCTCCCGGATACAGGCACACCAGGCCTTCCTGCACCCATTTCTGGTTGTCTTGTTTCCCCAGAGCGTCGTAGTCCAGCACCGTGTGCCAGTTTGGTTTCGCGGTCAGGTAGTCTTCGAGCGAGGTCCGCCGCAGAATACCCTGCACGTGTTGTGCATCCTGCCAGGTGTTGTAAATCTCACCTTCCCGGAAGTGCGGGGTTGCCAGCCGGTCTGGCGACTCAAGTACTTTCAACGCCATCGCGTACAGGGTCGCAAATTGCGGATCGCCTTCCAACACCTTCGCGGAGCGTGCGTCCTCTTCTTTTACCCATGCCAGCGATTTCGGGCTGGATACATCTTCCAGCCACTGATACTTATCCGGCTGTTCTGCTGTTCGGGTATCTGCGCGCATCCACACCGCTGCCAGCAGCAACAAAGACGATATCCGTACACTGGCCGCTATGCCTCCGTGTTTCATCCGTCTCTCCCCCTCTGCGACTACCAGCTCATAATGCTATATCTTCCGGCAGCGTCGGGGCGGTTTCGCACCATCAGGAAGCTCAAAACTCGATTCTTCCCTGGAAGGCGATCATGCGCGGTGAGCTATCACCGCCCAACCCAACACCCAGCAACCCGGTAGGAGGAGAAATGGTGCTGGTCAAAGCGCCGAAGCCAGTCTGCGTTCCCGCTTTGCCTGGAGTCCCGGCCTGGTTGCTGGGCAAGGCAAAATTGGGATGGTTGAAGACGTTGAAGAATTGCGTATCGAAGCGAAAGGTAACGTGGTCGCTGAGGTGCAGGGTCTTGGTAACGTACATCTCGGAGTAAGTGAAATGAGGTCCGCGCTCGTTGTTCCGGCCGGAGTTGCCAAACTGGCAGTTGGCCGGCGAGTCGCCTCCAGCACAGGCGCCGGTGCTGGGATCGACGACCGAAGCGAACGCATCCGGGTTCAGCCATTGCCGGCTTCCGGTTTGGGTCACCCCAGAGACTGGAACTTTGCGATAGAGGGGAACACCGGGTACCCGGTTCGCATACTGCGGCCCGCTTCCCTGAAAGATACCGTCATTGTTCGCGGTATAGGGAGCGCTGAGCACGCTAAAGGGTACTCCGCTGTGCAGGATCGCTGTCTGCGATACCTGCCACCCCTTCAGCATCTGGCTCAGGAGCGCGTGGTTTGAGTGAAAGGGTATCTCGTAAATGCCGAAGGCTGAGACATTATGGCGAACGTCGTAGTCACAGTTACCATATTCTGCTCGCAGGTTGCCCGGGAGCGGAGAGAGGATCGCCAGGCTGGAAAAAGAAAGCAGGCCGCCGTTCGAGACTTCATCGATGCAATGGCTGTAGGTATAGTTTGCCCGCAGCGTCAGGCTTCCCAATTGCTTGCTTGCGCTGGTTTGGAGTCCGGCATAGTGGCTACCTGCGCCCGTGCGGAACTCGTTGACGCTGCCGAAGCGCTGGTCCAACGGCTGGTTATAGGCGAAGGGTGCGAAGCATCCGTCGCACACCGTCTGGTAGCCATTCAACTGCACCTGGTAGGGCTCATGCACGGCACGCGTGCCCACGTAGTCGATGCGCAGCGCGCCACGCGCTCCCAGCTCGCGCTCGAGGCCCAGGCTCCACTGCAGGAAATAGGGCGTTTTGAGCGTGCCGGTGGGAAAGGTGTTGAGGTTGACGGCCAGGGGGCAGGTAGGCGCGCCCGCGGGCAACCCGGCGCAAGGAGCCGCTCCAGAACGAAAAACACTTTGGAAAGAATGGTTCGCCTGCACGGTGGCGTCCACAGCACTGTTGGGCACTCCCGGGGCAATGCCCAAGCCGCCGACCTGTCCGTTAATTCCGCCGACGAACACCGGCGCATAGGGAGGATTGGTGGCGCCCAAATCGGCGATTTGCGCCGGAATTATGTCGTTGAAGACGCCGCCGCCCGCATGGAACGCCATGGTATCCGAGAGCTTGTAAGCCGCCGAAGCACGCGGCTGCCAGCTAAACAGAGGCGTGCTCGGGAAAAGCGATCGCACATTCGTCCGAACAGCCTGGTTCAAAGGCTGCGTGATGGTGTGGGTCATGTCGAGGAAAGATCCTGCAGGCCGCGCGAACAGGCTCTGCTGGTTCACAGGATTGGTGTTCCAGGTCACGCGCAGTCCCGCGGTCAGGGTCACTCTCCGGGTCGCCTTGAAGGTGTCCATCGCGTACATGTCGAGGTTCCCCAGGGCGACGCGCTCTTTCTCTGTAACCGGAAAGCCTGCCGTCGCCGTAGATGCGGCTCCATAGGTGAATTGTGCGAGATTGTTGTAGATCACCGCGGGCACAACTCCTTCGCCCAGATCGTAATCGCTCACGTCCAGCCTGCGGGAGTTCTCGCCGAACTTGAAGCTATGCTGCCCATGGGTCCAGATCAGGTTGTCGTTGATCTGCCATTGGGTTATCTTTCGGCCCTGGGTATAGGTCTGGTTGTTGCCGCCCAGCGTAGTAAAGGGTGCGTTCGAACTGCCTCCGGCCAGCACGATAGGAAAAGTCTGAAGCACCTGGGGATAGTTGTTGGGCAGGAAGAGGCTCGAATACCAGCTCGCGCCGGGGTTGAATTGGTTCACCAGGTTCGCCGAAAACAAATGCGTAAAGCCCAGCACCAGTGTTCGTTGCGGCTGCGGAGAGTAGGAGTTGAAGATGGGATTGATTCCATCGGTGTAGGCAGCCTGCAAACCCGTGTCCTGTTGGAAGCGGTACCACAGGCTGTTGTTCGCATTCAAGGTATGGTCGATCTTGATGACGACCAGATTCTCGCTGTCGCTGTTATTCAGTGACTGGGTGCGCTTGTTCGCGCAACCGGAACCGTTGAACAGGTTGGTCGAACTTTGGCTCCCGGGTAGTAAGGCCCCACTCCCGTCGAGAGGGCATGAGAGAACCGGCGTGGGCGTGCCCGCAAGATTGTTGTAGAGCCCGAACATCTTCTTGTAGAAGTCCACTTCCTCCGGCTGCGCTGGTAAAACGGTTCCGTTGATCGGATCGATCCCGCCCTGCGCCAGCTGTTGCAAGACATATTGCTGGTAAGCCGGCGAAGGCACCGTGGTTCGAGCCACCAGGGGAAGTGCGATGCGTATGCCTTCGTAGTGGGCAAAGAAAAAAAGCTTGTCGTTGCGGAGTGGGCCGCCCACGCTTACGCCGAATTCATTGACCGTCGAGCGTGGCTTCGTGGCGATATTTCCCGGCGTGTCGTTGGCATGAAGAAAATAATCGGTTGCGTTCAGCAATGAGCCGTTCCATATCTCGTAGAGGTCGCCGTGAAATCGATTCGACCCGGACTTGGTGAAGTAGTTCACCTGGGAAGCTCCGTAGCGTCCTTGATCGACCGCATAGGAGTTGGTGTTCACGGTCGCTTCCTGCAGTGCATCCAGCCCGATGACCAGGTTGGTGGAGAGGCCGATGTTGAGCCCCAGAAAGGGATCGTTGGCGTCGAAGCCGTCCAGGATGTATCCATTCGAGGTTGCCGGCAATCCATTGAATTCGACGTTGCCATAGCCGCCGGCGGCCTTTGCGTCATTCGAAGAACCCGCTGTGTTCATCAGCGCGCCTTGCGCGAACTGCGCGATGTAGGTCAGGTCCTGGCCGGGGTTGGGCAGGTTCTTAATGGTTTTCGCGTCCACCGTGGTCGCGGTATTTGGGTTTTCCAGGCTCATCAGCGCAGATTGCCCGGTCACCTCGACGGATTCAGAGGCGGACGCGGGCGCCAGGGTGAAATTCACCGTCCCGGTCTGACCCACAGAAACAGCCGTGGGTTGCGACCGGCCAGCGTCGAAGCCCACCGCGTGAACCTCGATCACGTAGGTCCCCGGGTTTACCTGGGAGAAGAGGTAGCGTCCTTCCGGGCTGGTCTGGGTGGCGCGCACCGCACCGGTGTTCACCTCGTCCGCCTTCACTTGCGCGCCGGTGACCACGGCCCCGCTCTTGTCGACGACGCTGCCTGCGAGAGCGCTGCTGGTGCCGCTCTGCCCCGTCATCTTGTTAACTATAGTTAACGCCAGCGCAAAGATTGAGACCGTCCTTATGATTCTGCGTGGCGTCATTTGGCTAGGGGCTCCGTGCGGCTGGCTTGAAGGCACGCCAAATTTAGGCATGCCTAATAATTAGGTACGCCTAAAATAGGCCTGTGTCAAACTGCGAGTTGGAAAATTCAGCCATGACCGCGCATCGTCGACCCAATCCGAACAGTGAATCCGTTGACAACTACCTCAAGGCCATTCTGGCTTTGGGGGGACCCGAGGATAGCCGCGTTGCCAGCAATACCCTGGCGCGCACCCTGGGCGTTGCCCCGGCCTCGGTTACGAATATGCTGCAAAAACTGGCTGCGGGTTCGCCTCCGCTTGTGGAATACGAGCGCCATCGCGGCGTTCTGCTCTCCCCGGCGGGAAAGAGGCGGGCACTCGAAATCGTGCGTCACCACCGGCTGATCGAGGCATTTCTCTACGAGGTGCTTGATTATCCGATCGACGAGGTGCATGAAGAGGCCGAGCGTTTGGAGCATTTCATCTCCGAGCGATTTGAAGAACGTATTGCCGCCAAGCTTGGGCACCCGAAGATCGATCCCCACGGACACTGCATTCCCGCGCTTGATGGTGCAATGCCCAAACAGAATTCGGTGCAGCTCACCGAGGTCATGCGCGAAGGGATTTACATCGTGGACTCCGTGTCCGACCGGGATGCGCGTATTCTGCGGTTGCTCCGGGACAGCGGCATTGCTCGTGGCGTCAAACTTCGAGTAAGAGAGAGGTCCTCAACGGCAAGCTACCCGGTGTCGATCGGGCGTTCTTCCCGGGTCCTGAACCTCCCGGAGGATGCAGCCGAATCCATCAGGGTATGCGCCGCCGCCCAGTAGTATTTCCGAAATAAATGGCAACTTTAGGGTTGCATGTTCTCGGCTTCGGCTCTAGTATCTGACCAATATGCAACTCGGAGGTTGCGTGTATGGAGAATCAAATACGAAAACAGATTGAGATCGCTGCGCCTGTGTCGCGGGTGTGGCAGGCTCTGACGGATTCCCGCCAGTTTGGTGAATGGTTTCTGGTGAAGATGGATGGGCCCTTTGTGGCTGGGCAGCCAGTCGCCGGCCAGATTACTCATCCCGGGTATGAGCACCTACGTATGGAGATTGTGGTGAAGGCGATCGAACCGGAGAAGCTTTTCTCTTACACCTGGCATCCGTATTCGATTGACCCTAAGGTGGATTACTCCAACGAGGAATCCACGCTGGTGGAGTTTCGTCTGCAGGCGACTGCCGGGGGCACTTCGCTGACAGTTACTGAAACCGGCTTTGACCAAATTCCGGCGGCCAGACGGGCGGAGGCGTTCCGAAAGAATGATGGCGGGTGGGCGCAGCAGATGAGGAATATTCAAGTCTATGTCGGGAAAACGTCCTAGCAGCGCGCGGGCAAAGGCGGAGGTCTTTCGGGCGCTGGGGGACGAGACTCGGCTCTCGCTACTGGCCAAACTCTCCAGCGGGAAGCGGTATTCAATTGCTGAGTTAACCGAGGGGACAAAACTGACCCGGCAGGCAGTCACCAAACATCTGCGGGTTCTGCAACGAGTACGCATGGTGCATGGCACGCGGCAGGGGCGGGAGAGTCTGTTCGGGTTCGATCCGAAGCCGGTCATTGAGATGAAGGAGTACTTGGAGTACGTCTCCAGGCAGTGGGACGTAGCATTGGCGAGATTGAAGAATTTCGTCGAAAGCGATCAGGGTTGAGCAAAAAGAAGGAGGCTTATGGCAAACAGTTTTGGCACGGATATTTTGATCCAGGCGGAAGATCCGAACGAGGCGGCGTCCTTCTATGTCGACCATCTCGGATTCAAGATTACGGAAGAGGCGCCTGGCATGATTAGTCTTCACGGAAACCACCTCAATTTTTTTATCGAGCGTGGTCCGGCTCTCGGACCGGTGTTTGAAGTTACGGTTCCGAGTGTTGAGGAGGCAAAGCTACGGCTGGTGAAACAGGGTTGCAAGATCGTCAAGGATGAACCGGAGTTTCCCCGGTGCTATGTTCAGGATCCGTTCGGGTTGATCTATAACTTGACCAGCTAAGCGTCGCATCCTCTAGCGGAAGGCCATCTTTCGCACGCAATCCCGCACGGTTCCCCAGGCCATGCTTTCCGGATCGACCACGTCGAAATGATCTGCGGAGGAGATTATGTTGACGGTTGCAGTATCGCCCAGACGCCGCGCCATCTCGGCCCATCGCGCAGGCAACTCAGGCGGGATCTGATCGTCTGCTGTGCCTTGGATCAAAAGCTGGGGTACGTGGAATGGCAACAAATCTCCCGGATTGCCGGCCTGATAGCGGTCCGGCAGATCCTGCGGATGGCCGCCCATCAGGGCATAGACCTCGTGTTTGTCGTGCGCATAGGTGAAATATCCCGACAGGTCGATGGTCAACCGCAGATCGACTGCGCCCGCAAGCGCGATTGTCCCCAACAGCGCGACCTTCGGCCGCGGTTGATGGATTTCGCTGTTGGCCTGGATGTGATGTCGGCCTGCCACCCAGAACGCCAGATGGCCGCCGGCCGAATGGCCCATGGTGATGACTCGCGACAGATCAAACGGGTAGCTCCTGGCCAGCGTTGCCGCGTAGTCGAAGCCCGCGGCCGCATCCTGGAAGGTCGCCGGCCAGCCTCCGCCCGTCTCGCCTACTCTTCTGTATTCGACGGACCATGTTGCGATGCCTTCCTTCTTCAGTGCCGCGCACAAGTGACCGGCGTAGCCCAGGTCGTACTCCGACTTCCACCAACCTCCGTGAAAGAAGACGACCAGCGGCAGTGGCGAAGAGCCTCGTGGCTGCGGAAGCCAAAGATCGCCGAACTGACACGGGCCTGCACCATAGGGAATGCGATGATCTGCGGATGGTATAGGCCGGGAGAGGATGTCCATGGTGTGTGGCTCCTGCGGCTATCGGGTCCAGTGCGGACTGAACGAATAAATGTAGGGCGCCGCATATTGAACGCCGAGGTGGACAATTTCCAGCAGCAGCACGGCAATCAGAGTGCGATATATCCAGACCTTCGCCCGCTCATGCATGGTGAGCCGTGCTCCGATATATCCGCCGCCGATGCTGCCCGCCGACATCACCAACCCTTCCGGCCAGCGGATGCTTCCGTGGCCTGCGAACATCAAGATCGGCACCAGCGTGGTAGGAACGGACAGCCATGCCTTCAAAGCATTGGCACGCACAAGTTTGTAGTGGAACATCAGGATGAGCACCAGCAGCAGATAGGTAGCCCCGTCCAGAACGATAAAGCCTAGCCAGAATCCGACGAACAGCAAAGCGAACATGCCCGCCGGAGTGATTGCGGCAACACCGAGCGACGGTCTCTCCAGCACCTTCTTCAGCCTGGTGATGAGCAGAAGAAAAGCTGCCAAGACGGCAGCGGTAATGACCAGCGCCATGCTGCGCCCAGGAAGTCTTTCCGCTGCCAGCACGCCGGCTATGCTGCCTAACGTCGCCGGAATTGCCATCTTCCAACCGGCGCGCCAGTCCACCGCGCCCTTCGCCTGGAACGTGCGTAGCGCCATGAGCGAACCGAAGAGCACGGTTAGCCGGTTAGTGGCATTCGCATCGAGTGGTGATAGGCCGAACATCAGCAGCACAGGGAGCGATATGGCGGACCCCGACGACGCAAGTGCATTTACCAGCCCGCAGCTTAGCCCGGCAAGGGCCAGCAGTAAACCATAGAGAAGATGTACCAACGTTGCGTGCATGCTTTGGCCTCAGAATCAGATGATTGTAGAGTATTAACAGGGAGGAGTAGGCTCTACTTCTTCTGGATGAGGGCTCCATGGCGGCATACGGAAGTGAGCTGTCGCGGCTGGTTGACGAGCTGAATCGCTCGACCACCGCAACCAGAACAGGCGAAGGTGCGTCGATTGATCGATTGCTGTCGCTTGCCGTGCAACGCGGCGCCTCCGATGTTATTTTGGTGGCCGGATCGGGCATCGCGCTGCGCGTCAAAGGCTCACTGACGCAGCCTGCTGGCAAGCCATTATCGTCGGAAGAACTTCGCAACTTGCTGCTGCCGCTGCTCACCACGCGTCAGGCAGAGGAATTAGAGACCAACAAGTCTCTGGATTTTTGTTTTGTGCGCGGCTCGATCGGCCGGTTCCGAGCCAACTTCCACTTTCAGCGTGGGACGCTGGCGGCCAGCATTCGTTTGCTGCCTGCGCAGATTCCCTCGCTCGAGTCGCTGCACCTGCCTCTCGGACTGGCGCAATTGGCCGAACGCCGGCAAGGTTTAGTGCTGCTCACCGGTCCCACCGGCTGTGGCAAGACCTCAACCCTCGCTGCATTGCTCGACCTGATCAACGCCCGCCGCCGCGATCACATCATCACCATTGAAGATCCGGTCGAGTATCAGCATGCGAACCGCAGCTCGATTGTGGAGCAGATCGAGGTCGGGCACGACACACCTTCGTTTGCACTGGCGGTGCGTTCTGTATTGCGTCAGGATCCCGATGTAATCCTGGTGGGAGAGATGCGTGATAGTGAAACCATGTCGGCAGCGCTGACCGCCGCCGAAACCGGGCACCTGGTCCTGTCTTCTCTGCACACCAACGATACTTCCCAGACCATCTCCCGCATCCTCGACATCTTTCCCGCAGGGCATCAGTCACAGATACGGCAACAATTGTCCCTGGCTCTTCTGGCCATCGTCACCCAACAACTTGTGCCGGCTCTCGATAACGCGAACCGCTACCCGGCGGTGGAAATTCTGATGGCCACCAATGCCATCCGCAATCTCATCCGGACTGCGCAGGATCATCAGATTCGCTCTCATATCTCGACCGGGCGCTCCGAGGGCATGATGACCATGGAGCAGTCGTTGGCCGAGCTGGTGAGTGCCGGGCGCATTGCCCGGGATACGGCTTTCTCCCACTGCTACAACACGCACGAATTGCGGCAATACCTGAATGAGCCGCCGAGCTAATCCTGACGGACAGAAGGCGGGGTAGATGTTCGTTCCAAAGCCTCGCGATCTTTACCAGGCCACGTATTTGCAAAACTGCTCTAACGTGATTACCTGGCAGCTGTCTCCTGAGGCTTCTGGCTGACCACCGCGCTATCCACCCAGGCAGTCTTGCCCTTTAGCCATGCGGGATCTTTGAACTCCCAGGCCACCCGTGGTTGGGCTGGGTCTGCGTGCACCGTGCCGCTGGCGATGCGCGTCTTGTGTCCGGTAGTGACGTCAAATTTGGATTGTCCGGCGGCCGTCGTGCCCGGGGCAAACGCGATCGTCAGGCCCTGGTTGCTATCCTGGCCGGCATCCTCGGCTGCATAGTGCATCTTGTCGATAGACCAGGCGCCGTTGGTCCAGGTTGCTTCGATGGTGACCGTTCGTCCTGGTAGATGGTCGTCAGTGGCCAGTACTGTCGCATGGTCACCAGCAAGAGCCCGCACGCGCAAGCTGCATCCCAGGCCGTCAGGAGAGGTCAACTTCCATTCCGCGCCGGCAGCCAGAGTTTTTGGCCCACTGATCGTTGTCCATTGCTGTCCGGCGCCGGCGAAGACAGCGATCTCCACGTCCTCAGAGAGCGCGCCGTGGTAAGCGACAAAGTAGGGCGGCTGGCTGATCTCGGTCCATACATCGGCGGTGCTGACGGTGTTTCCGATCTTCAGCGCTGTGCCGTCCCCGGCGACTGCCGAACGCGCGCGATACACAAGCACCGGCGGGTCGATGCCCGCGGGCGAGCTCCCGCCGCCGCGCTCGCTGATATCCGAGCCTTGCACGAACTGCCACGACACAGGCTCGCCTGCGTGATCGACAAAGCGCAACAAGTAAGTTGCGCCCGTGCCCGCGTTGGCCGGACGGTCGAGCTGCATTTTGGTAAGGTAGGCGTCCGCGCCCGAGCGCCTATCGATGTCCACCATCTGTTGCTGGTTTGCGTAGTGCACGCGCTTGCCGGTCGCGCGCTCGGTAAGAACAGCTTCGTAGAGTGGGGTCGCGCCGACGGTTGGGTCGACGTAGAGTTCAATCATGGTATAGGGCAGCTCCGTGCCGATCCATTGCACGAATTGCTCCGGCCAATGGCGGTAGACGATCTGCTCGGGAGCGATTGGGGGCGGAAGCTCCGCGGTCTGTGCGTAGGACGAGAATGCGGCGCCAAGAAGAAGAGAAGCGGTGACAGCTTTGAACATGGTGTCTCCTTTTAGAAGGTGTAGCGGATGCCGAATTCCACTCGCCGCGCAGCTTCCGCGGCCAATGGCTGGGTGAACGTAGGTGAGCCGACGACGTTGCCGACTGTAGTCACATTGGTGTGGTTGAGAAGGTTCGCCGAGCGGGCGTTCAGAGTGAGGCTCTGGTGCCGGTCGGCGGAGAGCGCATGGCCATGGAGCTCGAAGGTGCGGCTCAGGTTGCCATCCAGGTGAATGAGCGTCGGCATAGTCCCCGCGTTCCGTCCCAGGGTGCCGTTGATGCTGGTCGCGTTCAGCAAGCCGAAGGGTGTCTGGTAGGTTCCTGTACCTTGCTCCGTGGTCAGGGAGGGCCGGTCGTTGAAGACCCCGTCTCCGTTGTTATCCATGCCGGTGACCACGTTATAAGGGTCACCGGAAGAAGCATCAAATTGGCTAGTCAACGAGAGCTTCGCCGGAAGATTGAGCTGCCCGATGGCAAACAGCCGGTGGGTCGACTCCCACGAGGCACGGGCCGCCTCCCCGTGATCGGAGTAGCTGGACTGAGGAAACAGCGTCGCCGTGTCCGCATCCGTCTTCAGATTGAAATACAAGTAACCGAGAAAGATACCAAAGCGCTTGTAGCTGTGTTGGTCAACCCCAAGGAACACCACTTGTCCATGCAGATGCCCCGACTGTTCAAACTGAAAGATGTTCTTGCCCGGTGCAATGGGCCGGGGAGCCAGTAAAGGGTTGGTTGTGCCGGCATCGACCAGCGGCGCATTGATGTTCCGGGAGCGAAGCGTATCCCAGGCTTGCGCATCGAACAGGTTGGCCTGCGCATGCCAGTGTTGCGGCAGTTCGTGCTCCACCCCGAGCTGCGATTGAAACGACCATGTCTGTGACACATTAGGGGCGAATTGCCGGGTTGTCGAGACCGCAATGGTGTCAGGCGTCGGCACCAGTGGTTGGGTGAACGACGGCGAGTAGAGCAGTATCTGGGTTTGGCGCACGCCGTTCAACCGGTACGCTTCGCTGGTTACATCCGGAGTCACGGGGCTGGAGAACAGGCCGCCGCGCGCATGGATGACCCACTTCTGCTTGTGGTCGGGCGACCATGCTATCCCCACTCTGGGAACCAGGTTTCCGAAGCTGGCAGGCGAGGTTTGCAGGGCATAGCGTAATCCCAGCGCGAGCGAGAGGTTGGGCTTTAGGTTCCATTGGTCTTGCGCGTACAGCGACACACGCCACTGCGCGAAGGGTACAAGCGGTTCTCCCTGGGTGATGCTGTAGCTGGTCGGCACTCCACCCGGCAGGTTGAGCAGGGTTCTCCGATACTGCTCCAACCCGGAGATGGCGGTCTGTTGTCCACTCGTGTCTAGGGACGGAGCCAGGCCGCCGCCGAAGACAAAGGCGCCGTTGAAGGTGTCTGGATCGAAATCGTGCACCAGGATGCCGAGGGATGCAACCCCGAGCTTCACCGAATGCTTGTGGTGGCTCCACATGATGTCGTCATCCACTTCCAGGTCGCGCTCGCGATTCTGCAGACGGCCGGCGGTAGCGCCTCCCGACGTAAAGGCGCCGGCAACCTGCAGGCTGGCTGCGGTCGAGAGCGGCACGTCCGAAGTGTTCTTCCAGGTAAACCCAAGGTGCGTCTCGTGCAGCAGCGAAGGGCTCAGCGTGAATACATCGGTCAGCCGCAGGTCCTGCTCGCTGACCGTGTTGTTGTAACCAGCCTCGGGGAGCACCAGGCCGCCGCTGCCGACATTATCGGAATCGTTTAGGTTGGCGGAGTAGGTGGCGGCCAGCATGTTCTTTGAGTTGAGCTGCCAGTCCGTGCGAACGCTGCCGATCCACAACCGTTGTGGCGCGGAAACGTTTTCGCTCAGCGGCGCCTCCTCGCCGTCGCTGTTGAGCACTACCGCGTTCACGACGTTGAACTCGTGAATGTCTCGCTTCTCCAGAGCGAGAAAGAAATCGCTCTTCTGTTTACGGATAGGCCCGCCAAATTCGAATCCATACCGCCGCTTGCCCGCCGGTGTAGCGCTCAGCGCGAAGGGATCGGTCGCGTTGACTGCAGAGTCGCTATCGGTAAAGAAGAGAGCTCCGTGCACCGAATCGCGGCCGGGTTTGGTGAAGATCTCGACCCGGCCTCCCTGGTAGGGTGGCCGATCGTATTCGGCGGAAAACATGTCAGGGTTTACGCGGATCGAAGCAATGGAAGATTTTGGTGGAAGGCCGCTGCCGTTCTGAAAGCCATCTACGGTAATGATGGCCTGGCCCAGGAGCTCCGCCGCTGCTGGCGGCGAGTACCTGCAGCTGACGTTTGAAGTCGTCCGGATCGTCGGCCATGCCCGCAATGTCTTTGGCCGTTAGGTATGAGTGCCTGCGCCGTGGTCGGCATCGACCGAGACTCCACTGTCTTCTCCTACTTCGACGACGGTGTGCACATCCGCGATGCGCAGATGGACGGTAATGTTTGCGGAGCCGCGGCCGCTCAGTTGGCTCTCCCAAAGCCATTGGCGTGGACGGTTACTGTGTAGGCCTCATTGCCAATGCAATGGAAGACAAAGGAGCCATGCTGGCCCGTCGTTGTTTCTTCTGGCGTGGTGCCTGTAAACGGACATTGGCGCCCACGATGGCTGCTCCGGAGGGATCGAGCACCGTGCCGCTGAGGGTCTTCGAATCAGTGCCGCAGTTTTGTGCGTGCAGCGCTCCGCCAAGGCACAGCACTGTGGTGAGTACGCCAGTCCAACGATTCATGTCTCAGCCTCAATTACATTCTGAGAATCGCAGCTGGCGTCAGCAGGAAACAGTGCAGGATGTCATCGTAATCGGATGACAAGTGTCATCGGTCAGTCGAACAGATCCGCGTTTTTGTTTGGCTCGTGCCACAGACCGACGGGTGCCCCGTCGGTCTATGGCAAGGAAAGATCCCCAAGCTGAAAGTGTTACAACCAGCCCTTGCTGCGTGCCAGGCGCGCTGCCTCGATGCGGTTGGCGGCGCCGAGCTTGTTAATCGCCTCGGACAAATAATTGCGCACCGTGCCTTCAGACAAATGGAGATCCAATGCGATCTCTGCGCCGGATTTGCCCTCGCCGGCGCGCCACAGAATCTGCCGCTCCCTTTCATTCAGCGGGTCGGGGTCCTGCGTCCAGGCTTCGGCTGCGAGCTCGGGGTCAACCACCCGCAGTCCACGGCAGACACGTCGTACACATTCGGCCAGCTCCGCCGCCGGACGATCCTTAAGCATGTAGCCCTGAGCGCCGGCATCCATCGCCCGGCGAAAATAGCCGGCGCGGGCGAAGGTAGTGAGAATCACAATGTGGACGCGCGGATACTTGCCATGCACTTCAGCAGCCGAGCGTAAGCCCGCTCATCTCCGGCATTTCAATATCGGTGATCAAGCACGTCGGGTTCGTGCTGCGCGACCAACGTCATGGCCTCGCGCCCATTGCGTGCACGCGCCACCACGGCAATGTCCTTCTCGATCTCGAGCAAAGCGGCGAGCGCGCCCAGCACCATCGCCTGGTCTTCGGCCAGGACCACACGAATCTGTTTGCTCACGGCTCTAGCACCTCTGAGGCCCTCTGTTCCCGCTGAATTGGGGCAGCTCGATGTGCAGGCGCGTGCCTTGATGCGAATCCAGCGAGAGGCTGCCGCCCAGCTCGCGGACACGCTCCCGCATGCCGCGCAATCCATTGCCTTCCTGGCGGATGTCGCCGCGCCCGTCATCGGCGATGACCAGCTGGGTGCGGTCCTTTTCCGTCGATACCTCGATCGAGCACTCGCTGGCCCCCGCGTGGCGCACGATGTTGGTCACCGCCTCGCGCAGCACCAGGGAAAGCGTAGCCTCATGGCGCGGTGTCAGATACGGGGCCCTTGCCGGCTTGTTCAAGCGCACGCCCGCAGTTTCCAGTATCTGGGCCGCGCGCGTCAGCTCGGAGGCAAAGCCCTCGGAGCGGTAGCCGGTAATGGTCTTGCGCACCTCAGCGAGAGCTTGTCGTCGCCGTCGTCTCAATCTCTGAGATTTCAAGCGCGGCCCGCGCAGGTTGGCTGGCTAGCAGGCGGCCGGCTAATTCGCTCTTGAGCACAATCAAAGAAAGCGAATGTCCGAGCACATCGTGCATATCGCGAGCGATACGCTCCCGCTCCGCAGTCTTCGCCAGTTGTTCAATCTCCTCATGGGCCATGCGCAGCTTGGCAGTCGGCTTTGCCTTTCTGCTTCATCCTTAGCCGGTTCATGCCGAGCAGCAGGCTGAAGCCTATGCTCATGCTCCACACCCAGGGAGAGAGGTGCAGCAACCAGCATTCGGCGATGATCGCCGCACATTCCAGAAGCAGAAGCGTGATTACGGTGTTGGTCGATTCAGATATTTCTGGAATTGCGGTTGCTACATAAATAAAGGCTCCGCAGGCCGACGGATTCATCGGCACATAGACCATGCCCACGACAAACATCCCGAGAACCCAGATCCATCGGGACTTGCGCGGGGCATGATGCGCCAGCAGGTACAAGGGAACGAAAAGAGCGAGGGCCAGGGACAACCAGAGCCACTTGATGCGCGGTTCGTGGTCCAGGTACGGCTGGATGAACCAGAAGACAAGATAGACCAGCCAGATGGTGTGGTCGTAGTCAAACCAGTGCCGCCAGCTATCGGGCTTGCCGCCAAACTCCCGGCAATCGCTGTTGAGCCACTCGCTCAGATCGTCATGGTTAGGCCTGCGCCTCCTGCCTGCGGAAGATGAACGCCGCTGCTGACAAAAATAGTACCGTATAGCCGGCAAGCAGCGCCCAGGCTAGGAGCGGAGAACTATCACTGTAGCCCAAGGTTCGCAGCGCCAGGCGGGCAAACCAGAAAGACGGCAAACCGTGCGCGATCACCTGCAGCCAATGGGGCAGCGTCTCGATCGGCATCCACAGGCCCCCGCAAAACGACATGGCAGATAGATCAGGTTGATCACTCCGGGAGCTGCGTTGGACGGCATCAACGAGTCCAATGATCAGTCCCAGGCTGGCGAAGGGCAACACCCCGGCAGCAATCACGGACAGCAGCCGCAGAGCTTCGAAGGTTGTGATCTGCACGCCGGCCAGGGCGGTTCCCAGGATCATCAACAGGATCGTGATGCCCACGCGCGAAGGTGATACTGACGCACAGCTTTGCCAGCAGGTAGGCCGCCGCGGGCATAGGGCTGGCACGCTTCATTTCCAGCCACCCTGGCCCCGCTCCAACGCCAGCCCGGCGCCAATGCCGAACAGGGAAGAACCCATCGCGCCAAAGCATGAATACCCCGCCAGAAGATAGCGGGCAATGGTGTGGCCGTGAAAGACATAATTCTTGTTGGTGACGCCGAAAAGCAGGTAGAAAATGACCGGAAAACCGATCATGGAAAAAAGATAACTGCGATTGCGCGACAACTTGAGCAACTCAAAGCGCGCTTCGTTGAAGTAGATGACTGGGCTCGTGGCCATGGTGCCTCCTATCGTGTAACTGCGGTGGTTTGGTTGGTGAGCGCAAGAAACGCATCTTCGAGAGCGGCTGCTCGCACTTCCAGCCCGCTCAGTGCCGGGTCCTGCTCCAGCATGGTGCGCAGCACAGGCCTCAGGCGTCTGGGTTCGCACCAGCATGGTGTTGCCTTCCTGCTCCACGCTGGTAACTCCTGGTAAGGCTGGAGACAAACGAAGGCTGGAGCGACGTGGTGCACCGGATGGTCCGCGATTGATCGCCGGCCTTCAACTCCGCCGGCGTTCCCTCTGCGATCACCTTGCCCTTTTGAATCGACGATGATTCTGCTGGCCAGGGCATCTGCTTCTTCCAGGTAATGGGTGGTAAGCAGGATGGTCTTCCCCCGGGCGGCAAGCTTGCGCACCTGCTCCCACATCGCCCGCCGCGCCTCGACATCCATGCCCAGCGTCGGTTCATCGAGACAGATAAGGTCGGGATCGCCGCAGAGTGCGAGCGCGAAGAGCACGCGCTGTTTCTGTCCGCCGGAGAGAGTGCCGAAGAACCTTCCTCCAAGCCCTCCAGACCAGCGACCGCCAGCAGCTCATCGAGTGGACGCGGATGATCGTAATAGCTGCTGAAGAGTTGCAGATGCTCGCGCACGCGCAGCGTCTCCGGCATGCGGCCGACCTGCAGCATCGCGCCCAGCCGCAGTCGGCTGGCTCGGTCTCTCGGGTTACCGCCGAAGATGCTCACCTCGCCCGATGTCGCCTGGCTCAATCCCAACAGCAAGCGCACCGCGGTAGTCTTGCCGGCGCCATTCGGCCCCAGCAGAGCGACCACTTCTCCCTGGCGAAGCTCGAGTGACAGACGATCCAGCGCGATCTGCCGGCCAAATTTCTTGGTGACACTGCGCAGCGACGCGATCACAGAACGCTCTATATTGTCGTTTGTTGCATTGTGGCAAGGCTCAAGAATCACGCTCGCGGCCATAACCCCTCCATGTGCCTACTGGAGAGATCATCTGGCCACCGGGTCGCGCGTTGTAGTGTCTTTTGTCAAAAAGAATCGCTGACATTTGTCATGTGGGTCTGGGAGGCAAATTATTCTAAGGTCATGGGACGGATATGGCAATGTTCTTGTTAGTGAGCGAAGACTCGTGCTGGGCGGTGATGTTGAGCGCACTACTGGCGGGTTTATCCGCATCCGGCGTTCCAGGGCAGGAGCCGCCGTTGCCGCCCTGCCGGGGTTCGCCGCAGGCTGCGGGCCGCCAGGTATTCGTAACCCGGTGCGCATCGTGCCACGGCACCAACGCCAACGGAGGCGAATTTGCGCCGTCGATTGTGGAGCGCGTGCCGCTGCGCACGGATGACGAACTGATAAGCCTCTTGCACAACGGGCTGCCTTCTTCGGGCATGCCGGCCTTTCCTGACGTCGTCGACCAGGACCGCGCCAACCTGATCAGTTTCCTGCGCACCTTGAAGCCGTTTGAGGGTGAGAGCGCGCCGCGCGCCTCACTCTCGCTGCAGGATGGGAAGAAGCTACAGGGTCTGGTGTTGAACCGCGCGGCAAACGATATGCAGGTGCTGGGCGACGACCATCAGCTCTATCTCCTGCGCAAGACAGAAGTCTGAAGCGTACCGGGTGGTCACGTCACAAGCCGATTGGCCGAGCTACAACGGGCAGACGACCGGAGGCCGCTACAGCGAGCTCAAGCAGATCACCAGCGCCAATGTTCAAAAAGTACAGGCGAAGTGGATCTTTCCCATGCACAACGTCTGGTCGAGTGCAGGCGACTCCCATCGTCGCCGGCGGCGTCATGTACGTGACCTACGCCAACGAATGCTATGCGCTCGATGCCGGCAGCGGACGCCAGATCTGGCATTATCAGCGCTCCCGCACCGCGGGGCTCATCGGCAACGCCATTTCCGGGGCCAACCGCGGCGTTGCGATTGCCGGCGATAAGGTTTTCATGGTGACCGACAACGCCCACCTGATCGCGCTCAACCGCACCACGGGCGCGCTGGTATGGGAGACCGCACTCGGCCGACTGGCATGAAAACTACAACGCGACCGGAGCTCCGCTGGTGGTCGGCTCCCTGGTGATTTCGGGAACCTCTGGCGGAGATGAGGGCGCCCGCGGCTTTGTGGTGGCCCTCGACCAGGCAACGGGCAAAGAGGTGTGGCGTTTTTGGACGGTGCCGAAGCCCGGCGAACCGGGCTCAGAGACGTGGCAGGGCACTGGCATCGATCACCCGGTCTGGCGCCACCTGGATGACCGGGACTTACGATAAGGATCTGGACACACTCTACTGGCCGGTCGGTAACCCTGGCAACGATCTGAATGGAGACGCCCGTCCTGGGTGACAATCTCTACACCGACTCCATCGTCGCGCTCGATCCCAAGACCGGCAAGCTGAAATGGTATTTCCAGTTCACTCCGCATGACGTGCACGACTACGACGCTATGGCGCCGCCGGCATTGGTGGACGCAATGTGGGAGGGAAAGCCGCGCAAGCTGATGGTCCAGGCCAACCGCAATGGATTTCTTTATGTGCTGGACCGCACCAATGGCAAGTTCTTGTTGGGACGGCAATACACCACCAAGCTGACCTGGGCAACCGGGCTTACCCCGGAAGGGAGGCCCATCCTCGCGCCGGGCCACGAGCCAACCCATGAAGGCACAGCGAGCTGTCCGTGGTTGAATGGCGCATCCAACTGGTATTCCACCTCCTGGAATCCGCTGACCTCGCTCTATTACGCGCAGACCAACGACAAATGCGGCATCTTCACCCGTACCGATGAGCAGTTTCAGCGGGGCCATGGTTTAATGGGTGGGTCCTTCAGCCGCGATCCCTCCGATCCGGGAAGGCGGGTGTTGCGCGCCTTCGACATCCAGACAGGCAAGGTCGTATGGGAGCTTCCCCAGACCGGTTCGGCCGAGAGTTTCGGCGGCGTGCTCAGCACCGCGGGAGGCGTAGTTTTCTATGGTGCGGACGATGGGGCATTTGCCGCGGCGGACGCCAGGACGGGCAAGCCGCTTTGGAGTTTCCCAACCGGTGAGGCGCCGCATGCTTCGCCGATGACGTATCTGTTCGACAACAAGCAATACGTTGCGGTCGCCATGGGCGAGAACATCATCGCCTTTGGCCTGCCAGACTAGAAGAAAGAGGTGTCATTTTGGAACAATCACGGAGAGATTTTGTCAAGACTGGTTCTGCTTCCCTCGTTTACGGCTCGGTGCTGGCAAAGAGCCTTCACGCGCAGACATTGAAGGTTCCGCTTGGACTTCAGTTGTATTCGGTGCGGGAGATCCTGCCCAAGGATTACGCCGGCACGCTCAAACAGATCGGAGCGCTCGGTTATCGTGAGGTGGAAGCCGCCGGTTATTTAAATCACAGCGCCGCGGAGGTGAAGCAAGCCATGAGTGATGCCGGCTTGCACCTGGTAAGCGCGCATTATTCCTCAAACGACTTGCATCAGAAGCTCGATGAAATTCTGGCCTTCAACAAGGAGGTGGGTGCCAGCTACATCATCTGCTCCTTCCCTGGGTTTAAAGATCCCTCGCGGGTCAAGGGCGTTCCACAGAACGAGATCATCAACGCTTTCACGCTGGAAGACTGGCGCTGGAATGCTGAGCAGTTTAACGCGATTGGCGCCAAAGTAAGCGCCGCAGGCCTTAAGTTCGGCTATCACAACCACACCATGGAGTTCCATAAGACGGACGGTGTGGCTCCTTACGACGAATTGATGCGTTTGACTGATCCTGCCAAGGTCACCATGGAAATGGATTGCGGATGGGTGGTGGTTGGCGGTGGGAATCCGATCGACTATCTGCGGAAATATCCGACGCGCATCACCATGCTGCACGTGAAGGATTTCAAGGGGATCACTTCTGCGTCCTCGATCGAGAATGTGCCCACGGTTGTCGAGTTAGGGCAGGGCAGCATCGATTACCGTCCGATTCTGCAACAAGCCGCCAAATCCGGCATAGTGAAGCATTGCTTTGTCGAACAGGAAGGCTACAACGTGCCGCCCATGGAGGGCCTGAAAATCGACGCTGAGTACATGCACAAGCTGGGCGTGCGATAAGGCTGGCTGGGGAAGCCGGCACCTATCCCGATCGTCTGCCCAGCAGACGAGTCAGGCTCCCGGGGGCTGCGATCCCAAACAGCCTGGTGCACAATAGGTATCCGATGCCGAAGATCGAAAGCACACAAAGGCCAACCAGGACCGGATGGTGTGCTCGCGCGTTCAAGGGCAACAGCAGCTTGACCCCATAACCACACGCGGCAGACAACAACGCTCCCAGCCAGAGCCGGGCGATACGCGAGACCGACGCGACGATCTCGCCAATGCGCGCCTGCAGCGCCCGGCGCAGCAATGCGAACTCCACCCAGCCCGCCAGGCCGGCGGAAAGCGTGAGCCCGGCGACGCCCCAGCGGCGATCAATGCCAAGCAGCCTGGGAAGTGGCAGTGCGAACAGATATCCCAGCACCACCGTCAATACCACGCGAAGACCGCGAAGTTGAGCGGTGTGCGCGTATCCCGCAACGCGTAGAAGGCAGAGGAATACAGCCTGCCCGAGGTCGTCGCCAGCAAACCCACAGCTGACCCCGCCAGCACACTCCACACCAAACGTGACATCGTCCGCCTTGAAATTCCCAGATCGGTAAATGGTGGCGACGATTACGTCGCCCAGAACCGCAAATCCCACCGCCGAAGGGATCACGAAAAAGGAGATATTTTGCAGTCCAAGCTCCAGGCGTCGCCGGAGTACGATGCTGATCTCTTCGTGGGTCCCCAGCGCGCTCGACATCGCGGGCAGCTCAGCGGCGGAGATCGCCATGCCGAACAAGCTCACGGGCAGCGAATTCAGAGTCTGCGCATACGCCAGGGCAGAGACTGCTCCTGCTCGGCAAAAGAGTCGCCAGCAGCGAGTCGACGTATGCGCTTATTTGCACCACGCCGCGACTTAGGAACACCGGGAAGAAGTTTCGAACCACAGTTCGTACGTGCTCTGTGCTCAGCGACGGGTTTCAGGTGCAGCGGCCGCAAGAAGCTCATTACCGTCGGCACTTGCACGGCAAACTGCAGGCCGCTGCCGATGACGGAAGCGATTGCGATGACGACTGCAAGCCTGGACTCTCCAACATGTCCGCCCTTCCATAGCATCGCGGTAATGATGGCCACATTCCAGATGACTGGCGCGGTATAGGAGAGGAAAAACTTGCGGTGGCTGTTCAGGATGCCGAGGCACCATGCCGAAATCACCAGCAGTGCCGCACCGGGGAACAGGATCTGCACCAGGTGGATAGTGAGCAAACGCTTTTCACCATGCCACGTTGGCGCGATCACATTCATGAGCCACGGTGTTGCAAAGATTCCTGCAATTGTCAGGATCGAAGTGAGGAGAAAGAGGATGGCGAAGATAGCTTCAGCCAACTGCGTAGCTTCCTCGTGCCGCTCCTCCGCCCGCAGACGGGCATACACCGGAATGAACGAGGCGGAGAGAACACCTTCGCCGAAAAGATTTTGCAGGAAGTTAGGAATGCGGAAAGCGGCGCGAAAGGCATCTGCAGCGTCTGAGTTGCCAAAATAATGCGCAAACACTCGTTCGCGTACCAACCCAATAAGTCGGCTGAGCAGAATGCCAGTGCTGACAGCGAATGCGGATGAGCGTGAAGCGGTGCCTTTACGCTGGGTTGGTGTGCTCAAGGGCCTGTCATTCAAGTGACGCTGGCTTTACTCTAATGCATGCAGCGCCGGTTGCTCTGCAACTTCAATGGCAACAGGAACCAGTTTGTAACCATCGCCTACGCCTGCTGCTCCAGCTGCAGCACCAGCTCTTCCCACTCTGCGGTGAGCGCAGGCGTGTTGTTTGCGCAGGTTTTCGAGCAGCTGGGTCACGCGCTGCGTCTCCTCCGAGCTCTCGTAAACTCCCAGCGATTCTTCCGCGTTGGCGATGGAGCTCTCCACCCGGGGGATCTCTTCTTCCACAAAGCTGCAGCGCTCCTGCAACTGGCGCAGCTTGATGGGGTTGATGCGGCGGCCCTTGCCGGCTGCGGCGTCCTGCTGGCTTTTCCGCGGGCCACTTCCACCAGGCCATTGGACTGGCTCACCTGCGCAACCCCTGCCTGCTTGCGGTACAGGTAGTCTTCGTAGTTGCCGGGATAGACGTGTACATGGCCGCCCTCGACTTCAAAAATGCGGGTCGCAAGGCGATCGATAAAGTAGCGGTCGTGCGACACCATGACCACGGTTCCGTTGAAAGCCGCGATGGCTTCGAGCAGAACATCCTTGGCCCGGAGATCGAGGTGGTTGGTGGGCTCGTCGAGCAACAGAAAGTTTGCCGGGCTCACCAGAATGCGGGCCAGGGCATAGCGATTGCGCTCTCCGCCCGAGAGCACTCCCAATGGCTTGAAGACATCGTCGCCGGAGAAGAGGAAGCAACCCAGCAGGCTGCGCAGCTCAGTCGTCGAAACGCGCGGCGCGGTGTTGCTGATGTCGTCCAGCATGCGGGCATTGCCGTCGAGCACCTTGTATTGATCCTGGGCGAAGTATTCCGCGGTGACGTTGTGGCCCAGGCGCAGGGTGCCGGCCGAGGGCGGCTCCATGCCCGAAAGCATGCGGATCAGCGTCGATTTTCCCGCCCCGTTCACGCCTACCAGGGCAATGCGGTCGCCGCGCTCGATGGTGAAGCTCACGTCCTCGAGCACTTGCTTGGGTCCATAGTTCTTTGCCAGGCCTGAGACTTCCACCACGCTGCGGCCGGAAGGCTGCGGCTGGGGAAAGGTGAAGTGGATGGCCTGCTCCTCCTCCGGGATCACGATACGCTCGATCTTGTCCAGCTCCTTGATCCGGCTCTGCACCTGCTTGGCCTTGGTGGCCTGATAGCGAAAGCGCGAGATGAAGGCTTCAAGATGCTCAATATGCTCGCGCTGGTTCTTGTAAGCTGCCGTGAGCTGCGCCATCCGCTCTACTTTTTGTTTCAGATACTGTTCGTAATTGCCGTGGTAAACGTGCAGGGCCTTATTCCAGATCTCGATCGTCTTATCCACGGTGACGTCAAGAAAGTAGCGATCGTGGGAGATGAGGATGTAGCCGTTGGGATAGCTATGGAGATAGCCCTCCAGCCAATTACGGGTTTCCAGGTCAAGATGGTTGGTGGGCTCGTCCAGCAGCAGCAGGCTGGGCTTTTGCAGCAGGAGCTTGGCGAGGGCGATGCGCATTTGCCATCCACCGGAGAATTCCTCTGTCTGCCGTGACCAGTCGTGCTTGCTGAACCCCAGGCCGCCAAGTACGGTGCCCACCTGCGCATCGAGGGCGTAGCCGTCGTGGGCGCGAAAATGTGAGTCAAGGTAGGAAAAACGATCGGCCGCCGCGGCGTATTCGGGGGTTTCCGGATCAAATTCGGCCAGGCTTGTGGAAAGGGTTTCCAGTTCCTGTTCCATGTCTCGCAACTCGGCGAAGACTGAGAGGCATTCCGCAAATACGCTGCGGCCGCAAAGGGCGAGACCCTCCTGGGGAAGATAGCCGATGGTCATGCCGCGGGTGCGCTGCAGGGTGCCGTAGTCGAGCGATTCAGCGCCGGCGAGCACCTTGAGCAGGGTGGATTTGCCGGTGCCGTTGGCGCCAACCAGGGCGGTGCGCTCATTGGGCGTAATGAGCCAGTCGGCATTCTCGAACAGGGTGCGTGGGCCGAATCGTTTGCCGGCAGCAGAAAGTTGGAGCATAAGAAAAGCAGCGCCAAGGCGCTGCTCTCATTGTCGCATTTCCAGGAATGGTCTGCAGTTCCGCGGACCATTCCTGGAAATGCTTTTCGACAGAGTACTCAGCTCTTTTCCGTTACCTTTGGCACGGATTCTTTGATGACCGGCTTAGGCGTCGCTTTCGGTCTTCGGCGTTTCGGGCTCGCCGGCGCCTTCTTGCGCGCGGTAGGCGGAGCAAACCGCGAATGCATAAACGCCAGGTAGTCCGTCTCGGTCTGATCGGCATAATCAACGGCAAACTCGCCAATGGCCTTAACAAATCGATCCGAAGTGCCGATGTACCCTGCGAGCGCAATGGCGTCCCCCGAGCGCGCGTGACCACGGGCGAGCAATTCGCCGCAAATCTCGGCGTATTGGGTCAGGCCCTCACCCTTCAGGTCTTCTATCTGGATCGTCCCCTTGTGATCATTCAATTGGCGAACCAGGTAATGGCGATTGTCAATCGTGGTCCAGCCCAGAAACGGGTCAGACAGTAACTGCATCGCCCGCTGCCCTTCTGCAACCCGGCGTCCCTGATGTTGGGGCAACCCAATCTCTCCCAGGTAGGGAGCATAGGCGGAGCCAGGCTCCTCTTTGATTTGCAGGAACAGAGGGTCGTCGCTCCCGTTGCCTTCGAAGTAGATAACGTAGTCACGCAGGCCTACGCTGCCGGTCCCCACCACCCGGAAGGCGACATCGAGGGGACGGTACAGATCCAGGAAGTGTCGGCGCTCGGGCAACAAATTTTCGCGATACATGGCGAGCGAATCGAGCACACCCTGCGCCTTGGCTGGGCTCAGCCTGTATTGCAGAGGCTTCTGCTCGACGAAGATGCGATGAGAGGCCAGCGCATTCTTGCCCCCTTTCGCGGCCGCTTTCGACTGCACCGTGAGCTTCTGCTGGTTGTATACCGGCGTGGCCCGCTGGGCTTTGAGCAGGACCTGCGAAACCGGCGTGATGCGCTGCAGCCGGTGTACTTGAAAGCGTGCCACCTCGAGCACTGGCATCCGCGCAAAGGTGTGCATGGACCGGCAATAGCTCCTGAGCATGACAGAAGCAGACTCTGCGCAGGCGGCGCTCTTGTTGCCGGTTTCGCGGCCAGCCAGCACGATGCTGGTCGCCAGGCGCTTCAGATCCCACTCAAAAGGCCCGCGGATGGTTTCGTCGAAGTCGTTGATGTCGAAGACCAGCCGGCCATCGGGCGCGGCGAAAGCCCCCAGGTTGCGGACGTGCGCGTCTCCGCATAGCTGGGTAAAGATGCCGGTGTGCGGCAGCACTGCCAGGTCCGCAGCCATCACCGCGACAGCGCCGCGAAAAAAGCCGAAGGGCGAAGCTGCCATCCGCTGCCACTTGATCGCCAGCAGAGCCGGCACCCGCCCGATTGTCGAGATGGTAAGAGCGTCGATGAGATCGGTTTGCCGGTCGGAGGAGCTCCACCGTTTCTGCTCCTGCCGCCGGACTTGCTTGCGCCGCGACTGCCCAAAGGCGCGCCGTTCCGGGGGAGGAAGCACGTGCTTAATGGTCATTCTGTTTCTCCAAAGTCAACACTCCCCGGGGCCTGAAGGATGAAAGTCCAATTCTAATGGTGCGCCGTCGACTGCAATAGCTGCTCCAACTCAAGATAGACTGCATTCGTCCAGCCGAAACCAATCACGTTCTGGTAGCCGGCAATGATTTCGACGTTCGACGAACCGGTCTCAACGTTGTATTTCTCGTGGATGGTTCCTTCCTTCTCAAAACTGGCGCGGATGGTCTGGCTAAATTCCTCGGCCACCCGGCGCGCATCGTCGATGTAGCCGGTCTTCTTCAGCCCATCGGCCGCGAACCAGTTCAACGGAGCCCAGCCAAAGGGCAGATCCCACTGCAGGCCGCTCGAGTAGGTGCTGCAGGCCAATCCGCCGGGCCGGTCGAGCAGGGGTAGATTCTTATCGATGGCAGCAGCTTGTTCCGGTGTGGCCAAACCGGCCCATAGCGGATAGAAGATCGTCGCGTAGACATAAGTGGACTGTTGCCCGGTGATGAAATCGTAGTCGAAGAACATTCCCTTGCCGGGGTTCCAGAGGTACTTGTTGATGGCCGCACGGCGGGATTCAGCCTGTTGCTTCCACTGCGCTGCCTCCGCCGTCTGGTGGAGCATGGTAGCCATGTCGGCCAGGTCGCGTTCGTACTTGTAAAGCAGGCTGTTCAGGCCGACCGCAGCATAGTGATGGGTGGAACCGCTGAAGGGGCCAAAGCGAAAGGAAATGTCGAAGCCGGATTCGCGTACCGCGCGGTCGCCCTGGTAGAAATCGCGGCTTAAGCGATAGCCGCGGCTGTAAGCCAGGGCGCAGACCACGGAATGAGTAGCATCGCAACTGGTCTTTGCCAGCGCGGCCTGCTCCGCCGGCGAAGGAGATTGCGGGGCGGCAATCAGGTAGTTGGTGTGCACGTCGGGGTGAGCGACCAGCCACTCGATCACATCGATGTAATAGCTGCTGTGGTCGGCGATGTCGGGGACCGGACCCTCGCCGATATCAAAATACCGGGCCAAGCCGGTTTGCCCAGCGCGGTGAATGGAGCTCAGCCAGAAATCGTGGTCACGGCGCGCATAGGCGTATGCCCGGGCGAGCCATCGCTTTTGCCGAGCAAGATTGGCGGCCGACGGATCGCGGGCGATCTCCGCGTCATAAACGGCGCGAATCATCGAGCTCAGCAACGGCGGCTGAGACCGGGTCAGGAAATAGGTGCGGTTGGCGTTCAGCACCGCCCCGTAGTTTTCAATCTCGTAGAAGAAATTCTCCACCATGCCATGGGCCAGGTCCACGCGGCCGTCACGCAGCAGGCCTAAGATGATGAAGTAGCTGTCCCAGCCGAACATCTCGTTGAACCGGCCCCCGGGGACGACGTAACGGTTGGGCAGGTAGAGCAATCCAGGCTGCCGAATCTCCGATTCTTTTACGTCGCCCAGGTGCGCGATGCGATGCGGCAGGTGGTCGATCTGGATGTTGCATTGCCCGCGTAGCCGCAGCAGTTCGGGCGGCGCCGGTGCGCCGAAGGGCAGGTAGAGGACCGGCGGAGCGGTGACCTTGGGGTCGACCAGGGTTTTGCATTCGGCCATCGAGCGGGAGAGACGGTCCCATCCCTGGTGAATGTAACTATCGATATTGCCCGTGCTGGGCGCCGGGGAAAGCGCCTGAGTCTGCTGGGCGGCCATTGAAGACACGGTGACCAAGGCCACCGTTCCAGCGAGCAGAGCGAGCCATTTACCATTGGTCGCAAATGCCGGAGTTCTGCTACCGTGAACGGTCACTGGTGGTTCCTCCTCCTGGGTGGGATTTTAGATGCGGGTTGGGTGCTTGAGAAGGAAGGTGCGGTGACGTGGCAGAAGTAGCTGAGCCTGCTCGTCCCCGGCAGGGGCGCCGGCATACGGCGTGGTTTTGGCTGGGTACTGCCGCCCTGCTGCTTGTTGTCGTTCTTGTAGCCACCTTCGAAATCCTTCTCTCCCGGGCGGAGCCGATCTTGCGTGCGCGCTTGATCCAGGGTATTTCCGCGCGCTTCCACAGCCGAGTGGAGTTGGGCCCATTCGAGGTTTCCCTGCTGCGCGGGTTCGAGGTCTCGGGAAAGGATCTTGCGATCTACCCGTACAACATCGATTCCACCACGCCCATGTTTTCGGTGCGGCGTTTTGCCTTCCGCACCGGCTATGGGAGCCTGTTTCGCTCCCCCATGCACATCGGCTCGGTGGATGTAGAAGGGCTGCGCATCAACCTGCCCCCCAAGAGCCAGCGTCACCCGACATCCGGGCCTCAGGGCGAGATCAAGACCGGCCATCATCGCGGGACCGATGTGAGGATCTTTGTCGGCGAAATGAACTGCACCGACACGGTGCTTACCCTGGGCACGGACAAGCCGGGCAAACTCCCGCTGCGCTTTGTTATCCAGACCTTGTCCTTACGGTCGATCGGCGCCGGCAAGCCGATGGATTTTACCGCCTCGCTCACCAACCCGAAACCTGTGGGGCAGATTGAGAGCCGCGGCCACTTTGGCCCTTGGAACGCCGACCAGCCGGGAGAGACGGCGGTTGGCGGAACCTACTCCTTCCACGATGCTGACCTGAGCACTATCAAGGGGATTGGCGGGATCCTCTCTTCGCAGGGGGGATATCAGGGCACGCTGGACAGGATCGTGGTGGACGGCACCACCGATACACCCGATTTTCAGGTGAAGATCAGCGGGCACAAAGTGCCCCTGCACACCGATTTCCACGCCATTGTAGACGGTACCAATGGCGACACCTACCTGCAGCCGGTCAAGGCGCAGTTTCTCCACTCCTTTCTGACTGCGCGGGGATACGTGGTCCATGTCCAGGGAGAGCCGGGACGCCACGTCTACCTCGATGTGGACATGGACGAGGCGCGGATTGAAGATCTGCTGCGGCTAGCGGTGCGCACGGACCCGCCGGTCATGGACGGCCAGGTGAAGCTGCACACCAAGCTGGATCTGCCGCCGGGACACGAGGATGTGGCCCACAGGTTACGTCTGCAAGGCAACTTCGCCATCACCAATGGACGCTTCAGCAGCGACAAGATTCAGAAGCGGATCGATGAGCTCAGCCTAAGGAGCCAGGGTGAAGTTGAGCTGGCGACCCAGCAAGAGCGGGCCGGGAAGATGGACCTGGTGCGCTCCCAAATGAAAGGCGACTTCAAATTGGCGGATGCCAGCCTGGATTTGTCGAATTTGCTCTACGACATCCCCGGCGCGCACATCAAGGTCGACGGTATTTACAGTCTTGACGGCGCTAAGTTCAACTTCACCGGAACCGCTGATATGCAGGCCACAGTGTCGCGCATGGTCGGGGGCTGGAAGGGCTTGCTGCTCATGCCTGTCGACAAATACTTCGAGAAGAACGGCGCCGGCACGGAGATACCCTTCAAGATCGATGGAACCAGGTCGGACCCTCATTTCGGTCTTGACCTGGGTCGCAAGCCAAAGCAGACCGGTAAATGACGATGAGAAGAGTTGCGAGTCTCTTGTTAGGGTTAGCTCTCAGCGTCGCTGTGACCTTTGCAGCGGAGCCGGCGCCCAAGGCGAATGATCCGTGGTGGAAGCATGCGCTTATCTACGAGATCTATCCGCGCAGCTTCCAGGATTCGAACGGTGACGGCATCGGCGACCTCAACGGGATCACCCAACGGCTTGATTATCTGCAGGGCCTGGGTGTGGATGCGATCTGGCTGACGCCGATCTATCCTTCGCCTCAGGTTGATTTTGGATACGACATCTCGAACTACGAGGCGATTGATCCCCAGTACGGCACTATGGCGGACTTCGACCGGCTGGTGGCCGAAGCTAAAAAGCGGAAGATCCGGGTCCTCATGGACATGGTGATGAACCACACCTCGGACAAGCATCCCTGGTTCGTGGAATCGGAGAGCTCGAAAACCAACCCCAAGCGCGACTGGTATATCTGGCGCGATGGCAAAGCTCCAGACGCGCCTCCCAATAACTGGCAGTCTGTCTTCGGTCATTCGGCGTGGAAGTTCGATCCCAAAACGTCACAGTGGTACTACCACAAGTTCTACCCCGAGCAGCCTGATCTGAATTGGAGAAATCCTGCAGTGGAGCGGGCCGTCTTTGGCGCATTTCGATTCTGGCTCAACAAGGGCGTGGCCGGTTTCCGTCTGGACGCCGTGCCGACGCTGTTTGAGGATGAGCAGCTACGGGATGAGCAAGTACTGCCTGGTACCAATTCGTACGGCGACCCGAATCTTGACGACTCATTAGCCAACAATTTGCCTGAGGTCCACCAGGTAATGCGCGATCTGCGCAAGCTGAGCAATAATTACCCTGGCAATCGTGTGCTGATCGGCGAGACCTACCTGCCGGATATCGCGGAGCTGCGCAAATGGTATGGCGCCGGCCATGACGAACTGCAATTGCCGATGGATATGCAGGTGGGGTTCCTCAACAAGATGGATGCCGGAGCCTTCCGCGCCCGGATCGATCAGGCCGAGCACCAGCTTGATGACGACCAGCCGCTCTTTGTCTTCGATAACCACGATAACGCTCGTAGCTGGAATCGTTACGGCGACGGCAAGCACAACTTGGATATTGCCCGGGTGATTGCCACTCTGCTGCTGGCCACGCGCTCCACGGCCATCATGTATTACGGCGAGGAGCTAGGCATGACCACGACGACCCCTGCTCGTGTCGAGGATGTGAAGGATCCTATCGGCAAGATCGGCTGGCCGAAGGAGAAGGGCCGCGATGGAGAGCGCACGCCGATGCAGTGGGATGGCGCACCCAACGCCGGCTTTACCGCGGCTTCGGCCACGCCCTGGTTGCCGGTGCCTCCATCTTACAAAACAGTGAATGTGGCCATTGAATCCCGCGAGGATGACTCCTTGTTGGCCTGGTATCAAAGTCTGATACAGTTGCGCCGTGAAAATCAGGCGCTGCACGACGGCACGTTGGCCATGTTAAACGTCAACGATAATAACGTGCTGTCGTGGTTACGTAAAACAGAGGATGGCCAATCAGTTCTGGTCGCGTGCAATTTCACCGCGCAAACGCAAACCGTGGCGTTTGATTTGTCCAAACTAAAGACCTTGTTGCAGACGCCGGGCAGCCCGGAGCCCGATTCGCCGGCATCCGTAAAACTGCCACCCTACGGCGTTTACATCGGCCAGGTTCAATAGGTGCCCGAGAGTAACAGCAGGTCCCTCCACTCCGCTGCGCTCCGGTCGGGATGACAAATTTTTTGGAAATCAATAGTTTCGACCTCAACACTCGTTCCGTAACAGAATTGTCGTCCCTTCGGGAACAGCACCCGTTCTCCAACAGAATTGTCATCCCTTCGGGAACAGCACCCGTTCTGCAACAGAATTGTCATCCCGACCGGAGCGCAGCGGAGTGGAGGGACCTGCTGTTTTCCCCCGTCTCAGCCGCTACTAGCGGTGGCTGGCCAGCACTTCTTCGTAGGTGCTGTAAACACCCTCGAAGACCGAATCCCATGAGGCAGATAGGGCATAGGTCCGCGATGCCAGGCGCATCCGCGCATGCAGCTCGGGATCGAGAATGAGCTTTGCCACCGCAGCCGAGAAGCCCTCATCAGTGGCAATCGCACCCGTCTCTCCATCTTTCACTATGTAGCGCGGACCCCCATCCGGCGTGACGATCGCAGGGACGCCTGACGCCAGCGCCTCAAGTACGACATTGCCGAAAGTATCGGTGTGAGAAGGGAATACGAAGAGATCCATGTTGGCGTACGCCCGCGCCAGATCGTGACCGCGAAGCACGCCGGTGAACTCAGCATTCGGCAGGTGTTGCCGGAGCCAGTTCTCTTCTTTGCCATGGCCGACAATGAGAAACCGAAAATTCGTAATGCCGCGCTCAAGTAGCTCGGTGCGGATGCGCGCCAGTAGAAAGACATTCTTTTCAATCGAAAGCCGGCCGCAGAACCCCAGCACAAAATCCTTGTCCGCTTCACTGCGATCGCGAAATTCCGGTGAAAACGTAATGGTGTCGACGCCGCGAGGCATCAGGGCACAGTGCCGCCCGGTGGCTCGCTCCAGCAGGTGGCACAAGTCGACATTCGGCGCGAAGAGAACCTCCGCCAACTGGTAAAAACGCGCGCACGCCATTAACGTGGCGTCTTCGATTTTTTTCTCTGCTGCCGGCCGCCGGCTCTGGGGGAGCATGCGTAGAAACCACTCGGACCGCTGGGCAGCGTATTCATGCAGATTCGTGTGCCATGAGGCGACCAGTGGAATCCTCATACCCTTCGCCAGCCACGCGCCCAGAATCCCCGGCTCGCTGGGCCCGGTGACATGGATGATATCCGGGCGAAATGCCCGTAGGCGTTCTTCGAGAAAATCTTTGTGGCGCAAGAAGGCGAGGTCGAAGGTGAGATCTTTTTCCAGGCGGAAGGAAATGAGGCTGCCGCGGGGAATCTCCAGCGTGGTCAGCTCGCCCTCCTGCTGCTCGCTGATCTTCGTATCCCTTTTCCCCGGATGGAGACAGAAAAAGGGAAGCCCTCTTCGCCGCGCAAAGGCTTCAAAGTGGCGGCTGGTGTGGGCCACTCCGTTGATCTCGTAAAACGTGTCGGGGAAATACGCCACCCGGGGGGACGAGGACATAGGCAAAGTGTATCCGCGTGGGGGAGAGGCGAGAAGAGTTAACCCACAGCGGCGTTCTTAAAATGCTTCCAATTCGCCCAGCGCAAATTGCACTTCGTGCGACTCATTCCAGGCAAAGCGCAAACTATTGCTGATCGGGTTGCTGCCCAGCATGCGAACGAACTGGATCACCATGCGCATGTAAACCGGCGCTTGGCCGTCCGGCCAGAGCTGGCTGATGGGGCGATCAACACCATCTCGGTCCGGATGATAGACGCGCTCATCCCAACGCCGCGATCCTTCCGGAAAGTCGGGATAGTCGCGAATGGCGTCCAACGTAGATCTCATAATCCGGTGCTTCCAAGGCTCCGCGTATTGCGGCATAAACAGCACATGGCTGCGATTCTCGCGGCGGATCTCATGGACGAACTCGTTGAAGCTGGTTGCCTGCGTCAGGTTGACGTTGGCGTTCGGCTCCAGCCCGTGCCTGTCGCCACCAGAGATCAGCAGCTTATTCCAACGAGCCGCAAGCCGCTTCACCAGGCGATTCTCTTCCCAGTTGCGCAGCCCGTTCAGTTCCACCGCGTGGATCGAACGGCTGTTCTGGGTGAGAAACTCCTCCACTCGCTGCTGGTGCAGGTCGTGCCCGATCTTATACAGATCCCATAGCGGGTGATTGAAGACGATGAGCACGTTAGGCAGGTCGTGCAGCGCGGAGAGCAGCTCGGTTAAACGCGAGTCGCTGGGATTCGCCGTGAACTTCGCAAATCTGCGCATCCAGGCGGCGCCCGAAGCGCTGGGCAGATTGTGGATGCCCAGGTGGAAGGCCTGATCCTTGCCGAAGGGCGTAGTCCACTCAACCGAAACCGGGATGTGACGGGCACTGGCTACCGTGCGCAGCAACATCGGCGCCTGGATATCGTCGTGATCGGTGATCGAAACCAGGGGCTGCACCTGGAGCGACTCCGCGATCTGGCTGCTTTCCAGGTCGAAGGCCAGCCGGGGGGTGAGCGGTGGCGTCCAGTAACTGGCGGCGTAGTTCACCTGCAGGCGATGGTTTTTCTGGCAACGCTTTTCTTCCCGGGCGAGGATGCCTCGGAAACAGTGGTACTCGTTGGCCAACTTGGCGATGAAGTCGAGCGTTTCTTTAGAGCGATTGGTGTGGCTGTGCAGCGAGACACCGGAGGTGAAGCCCCTAGCAGCGCGTTCGTTGTTCCAGAGATACGAGATACGGGAACCTGTCATCTCTTCCTCCCACCCGGAGCAACCGCACCTTTTGGGCCCTTGCTGCCACACAGTGACTGTGTGATCGCTCTCTTTTGCCCATTATCTAGTGCAACTCATGAACGCCGAGTTACGGGAAGGCGAATTGATATCTAAATTCGGCTTGAACCAGCCTGGAAATGTTGCCGCCAAAAGGTAATCGAATCTAGCGGGTGCCGGTAATGTCAGGATTGAGGAGAGGTTCTTCTTCCACATTCGGATGCGCCTGGCGCCGTGCTTCCGGTTCCAGGTGATATCGGGTGAGTTCGCTCTTGAGGATTTCAAAGGCCTGCAGAGGTGTATCGGCCATTTGAAAGAGCGCGCGATCCTGGGGGGAGATCGCGCCCTTCTCCACCAGCACATCCAGGTTGAGGATGCTGTTCCAGTACGCCGATCCATAGACCACGATGACTGATTTTCTTGGCCAGCTTTTCCGTCTGCACCAGGGTCAGGACCTCGAACATCTCGTCCAGGGTGCCAAATCCACCAGGAAAGACGACCAGAGCCTTGGCCAGGTACGCGAACCAATACTTGCGCATGAAGAAGTAGTGGAATTCGAAGTTCAGCGAGGGCGTGATGTAGGGGTTGGGGCGCTGTTCGAAAGGCAAGCCGGATGTTGAGGCCGATGGACTTGCCGCCGGCCTCATAGGCGCCGCGGTTGGCCGCTTCCATGATCCCGGGGCCACCGCCCGGAGGTGACGACAAAACGGTGCCGGCGCCCTTTCAGGGTCTGCGTCCACTTGGTCACCATGGAGGCGAGCTGGCGGGCGTCTTCGTAATACCGGGCCATTTCCACTCCGGCCTCGGCGCGGCGGCGGCGCAGTTCGCTTGCTGTTCCCAGGGCGATCTCCTCGTCGGTTGCCGGTTGCTCCTCGGTGGGCGCGGGGGTGGCGGATCCGGGCTTATCCAGCAGTTCGAGTTCCTGGCTGGCGTCGGCTTGGGCGCGGAACCGCGCGGAGCCAAAAAACACGATGGTGTCCTGAATGCGTTCCCGGCGGAAGCGCGCCAGCGGCTCGGAGTACTCGGAGATGATGCGCACCAGCCGGCCGTCGGGACTATTGACAAACGCAGGGTTCTGGTAGGAAAGGGGAGCGCGGTTGAGGTCGGGCGGTTTGCCGGTTTTATGCTTCATGCGTTCAAGAGGTGGATCCGCGGAAGTGCACGGCTTCGACCAGCGCGATCCACAGATTCAGCAGCCCGAGCCCCGAGACCATCCCACGTACCGCCCCGTACATGAGAAACGTGGCCACGCGCGGGAAGTGGTTGAGAAGTTGATTGTCCGCCCACAGCGGTGCGTACCAGGGAAGCACGAGCACGATCACGCCGATATAGATGCGGATGATGACATAAAGATATAGCTCCACGCGGCGAAGCCAAAGGGGAAGCCGGGAGGGTCTTTGAGGCGCGGGTTGCCGGTCTTGCACGGTCGAGCCGTTTGGAGAACTGGACGAAAACAGGTTCGACTGTTGCGGCATTTTCCTTAGGCCAGGGCAAGACGCGGGAGCACCCCAGGGTGGTCTAAGGCAACAGTAACACAGCAGCCCGGGACCGCTTACTTTGGGATTTCTCCAAACCACTGACTTGCGGGTGCCCCATATCTCGCTCGTTTTTCGCGAGATATGGGAGACCGCGAACCTTTAAGTTTCTTGTCAATAGCGCAGAAGAATGTGGTTAAGCGCCGTGGGTCTCCCACATCTCGCGAAAAACGAGCGAGATATGGGGCACCCGCAGCTCTGCGGTGAGGACAAAGCTGTTACGCGGTGCGCATCTGGACCGAGTTGCCCGCCTCTGCCGCGGCGGCGGCCAGTATGCGATGGTGGATGGTAAAGAGAGCAAGCTCCAGGCGATCGGAAACGCCCGTCTTGTCGTATACGCTGCGCAGATAGTTCTTGATCACCTGTTCGGTGGTTCCCAGGCGCAGGGCAATCTCTTTGTTCTTGCAGCCTTGAACGATCAGGGCGACGATCTTCATTTCTTTTGGCGTGAGCCGGTCGCGAACACGCGCGCCTACGGAATCTTCTTCCTCTGAACCGATGGCTTCGGCCGGCCGCTGAATCGACGAGAAGCCCTTGATCACGCGATGCACGCACTCCACCAGCGCCTGGCCGGTCGTGTTGCGATAGACCACTCCACGAATGTCGTGGGCGGTGAAGATCTGGGCCGGTTCTCCGTTTTCTGCAATCACTACGGCGCGGCTTCCCGCTGCCTTTACGTGCGACATCAGATCCTGATATTCGGGCCTCAATGCAGAAGCAAACAGAACGATGGAGGAGCGATACGCATCGACGGAGAGCAGTAGACGCTCGAGGTCCGCACACTGTGCGGCTACGCGGAAGTCCTCTTCGCTCGCCAGGACCTTGGCAATGCCAGCGCGAAAGATTGCTTGGTTGTCAGCCAGGATAATTTTATTCATCGTGCTGCCTTGTGCCTCGTGTTGCTTCGATTCGCAATCTTCTTGTCTTGCTGCGGTCGCAGCCCTGCGCGACGCTCATCTTGCCCATGGCTTAAACGCTCGCAAGAACCACTGGCAGGATCGGCAGCTCTACTCACGCTATCGACCACCGGCCATCAGCCGTTCTAAGATGTATTGTTTTGCGGCATCTCTAGTACGTTCTGTCGGCTGAAAATTGCAGAGCGTTTCTGAGTTGCCGGTGATCTCAAGCCTAGCGGCTCAGGCAGGAAATGAAACCCCACGAAAGTGGCAGGGTGGCGGCCTCAAGTTGCTGTCGTGACTGGATTTGGGTGTAGTGAATATAGCCCTGGGGAGACGCACGGCAAGGCCAGGCAATACACTAAAGAAGCATGGCAAAACCAGTCATCCTCGCGGTAGACGACGATGTGAGTGTTCTGGAGATGGTCGTCCAGGATCTGCGCCGCCAATACGGGGCGAACTATCGCATCCAGCGGGCGGCCTCGGGCCAGGCGGCGCTGGACACCTGTGACCAATTAAAAAAGCGGGGAGACACCGTCGCCTTGTTTGTCTCTGACCAGCGCATGCCCGGCATGTCAGGGGTGGAGTTTCTGGGCAAGGCGATGGAATACTTCCCCGAGGCGAAGCGGGCTCTGTTGACCGCCTACGCCGATACCGAAGCCGCCATCCAGGCCATTAACACCGCCAAGATCAACTACTACCTGACCAAGCCATGGGATCCGCCGGAAGAGCGCCTCTACCCGGTGCTGAATGACCTGCTGGAAACCTGGAAGGAAGGCTACAAGGCCGCCCTTTGAAGGTTTGCGGGTGCTGGGGCCGCGCTACACGCTGCGCGACCACCAGGTACGGGACTTTCTTTCCCGCAACCAGGTTCCCTACGTCTGGCTTGATCCGGAGCAAAACGCGGAGGGCGTGGATTTGCTTACCCGTTTCAAGTTGGATGACCACAAGCTGCCGGTGGTCCTTTTTGGGGATGGCTCGTATCTGGTGCAGCCGGGCCAAATGGAACTGGCCGCGAAGATCGGGTTGCGGACGCAGGCGACCAAGGAATTCTATGACCTGGTGATCATCGGCGCGGGCCCGGCGGGCTTGGCGGCGGCGGTCTATGGCGCATCGGAAGGTCTGCGGACGCTGGTGATCGAGGACGGAAGCGCCAGGAGGACAGGCAGGTTCCAGCTCCAGGATTGAGAACTACCTCGGATTTCCCGAGGGGGTGAGCGGGCAACTCCTGGCGGAGCGGGCGCTTATCCAGGCCACGCGTCTCGGGGCGGAGCTCATGACCAACAAAGCCACCGGGATCCGCACCGAGAACAACTACAATATTGTGCAACTAGCAGATGGCCGGGAAGTATCGTGTCACGCTTGCCTGATTGCTATGGGGGTCTATTACCGGCGTTTGACCACGCCCGGAGTGGAGCGTCTGACCGGGGCCGGGGTCTACTACGGGGCGGCGATGACCGAAGCCAAGGCCTGTGCTAACGAGAGTGTTTACATCGTCGGGGGGGCAAACTCAGCCGGCCAGGCGGCCATGTACTTCTCCAAGTACGCACAAACAGGTAACCATGCTGGTCAGGGCCGAGTCCCTCAAAAACAGCATGTCGAAATATTTAATCGATCAGATTGCTGCTACATCGAATATAGAGGTTAGAACGTGCTGCCAGGTGGTCGAAGCGCTGGGTGAGACCCGTCTGGAGTGCTTGCGTCTTTGCGGGCCAGAGGGCGAGGAGACCGTACCGGCGAGTGGCCTTTTCATTTTCATCGGGGCGGCGCCCAATACGGATTGGCTCCCGGAGACGATTATGCGCGACGCAAACGGCTTTTTGCTCTCGGGTTCTGACTTGAAGGTGGACGGCAAAATGGTCAAGGGCTGGAACCAGGGCAGAGAGCCGTACTTGCTCGAAACCAGCGTTCCGGGGATTTTTGTGGCCGGGGATGTTCGCCATGGTTCGGTCAAGCGCGTGGCGTCTTCGGTAGGTGAAGGGTCGATCTCAGTGCAGTTTATCCACCAGTACCTGGCGGGCTTCTAAGGGTTACTGACAATCAATGACAGATGTTCAGCAAAGTTCGAGAGTAGAGCAGGTGGAGGGCGCCAGCCTCTTCGCCGAATTACAGAAGGTGCCGGTTTTCGCCGGCATCGCGCAGGAAGACCTTAAATGCCTGGGCGCGGTGGAAGCTGATCCAAGCCGATGCCGGCGCTGACCTCTCTGACATCTCCCGCACCCATCGCGGATTCTGGATTCTGCTCGAAGGCGAGCTCCGGCTGCACAAGCGCCAGGACGACGGCGAGCTGATGCTGATTGCGACGCTCAGCCGCCGGCGAGACCTTTGGCGAGATTCCGCTGCTGATGGGTAAGGACTCCGAAGCGGTCATTACCGTGCTCAAGCCGTCCACCGTCGTTTATCTGCGCGAAGAGCTTTTTTGGAAGCTCATGTTTGCCTGCCCCAAGGTGCGTATCGGCGTTTTGGGAAACATGGCGCGCAGGCTGCAGGTGTTTCAGTCTCAGGAGCTGCATCGCGAGAAGCTGATTTCGCTGGGCACCATGGCCGCCGGCCTGATGCATGAGCTGAACAATCCGGGAACTGCGGCGCGGCGCGCTGCCTCACAAATGCGAGAAAACCTGGGCCGGCTGCAACAGATAAGTCTGCGGCTCTGCAGTCAGGATGTGATGACTCCAGGCCAGGCGGAGTGCCTGCGCGTTCTGCAGGAGCATGGCGTCTGCAGCCCCACAAGCCAAGCGCGATGAGCTCCATGGACCAGGCCGATGCCGAAGACGAATTGGCGTCCTGGCTGGAAGAGCACGGCATTGAGAACGCCTGGAAGCTGGCCGCTACGCTGGGCGGAATCGGCTTCGACGCGCGGACCCTGGAATGCGCGCAGCACGAGTTCCCCGGCAACACCTTATCCGATCCGCTGAACTGGATGGAGGCGCTGATCTCCAGCGTGCAGCTGGTGGGCACGATTGAGGAGAGTGTCTCCCGGGTCACCGACCTGGTGAGCGCGGTAAAGAAGTTCGCCTATGAAGACAAGCCGCAGCGTCATCAGCTGGATGTGCACGACAGCATCCAGAGCACCCTGGTCATCCTGGGCCATAAGTTTCGGCAAAAGGAGCTGATCGTCGAGAAGCTCTTTGCCCCTAGTCTGCCGCAGCTCTCCACCTGTGGCGTGGGTCTCAGCCAGGTTTGGACCAATCTGCTTGACAACGCGATCGACGCATCTCCGCAAAAGGGCACAGTGGCTGTACGCACCTGGGCAGGAAGGAGACAACGTTTGCATCGCGGTTGCGGATGACGGCCCGGGAATACCCGAAGAAAACAGGAAGCTTATTTTCGAGCCTTTCTTTACCACCAAGCCCACGGGTCAGGGCACAGGTCTGGGCCTCGACATTGTCCGCCACATCGTAGTGGACAAGTTCGGCGGAGAAATCAAAGTAGACTCCGTCCCGGGCAAGACCGAGTTCACGGTCAAACTGCCCGTGGTCTCGTAACCGTTCACTTCAGTCGGTTTCGCTATCGCTCTTGAAGCGGTCGCTGTTGGCCCACAGGGTCAACCCGGCGAATACTACGAGCGCTCCGCTGATCACCACACAAACTTCCAGCATAGTTCCTCCATTCTAAACCCTCTTGTTTTTCCTGTGCTCGAAGAGTTTGGCGTCGATCAGGAATCGGAACCAGAATGTTTGCAGGGTCCAGAAGATAAGACCTTCCCGTCCGTCGAGAAAACCCAGGCGAAGAAAATAGCGGTAGAAGAAGAGAGCATAGGGACGCACGAAGAGCGGTGCGCCGTTGTAGAGGCCGCGGAGAAAGCGCTTGCGCTCCAGCGGATTCCCCAGAAGCGGGGCTGGATGTGAACGGTATTCGTCGCCGTCGTCTGCTCCATCACCTCGGCATCGGACCAGCGGTTATGCCGGGCCGTCCATTCCGAAAGCGACATGCGGATCTCATCGATCATGACTCCCTGCAGCTGGCCGGCTGAACCCTGGGTCAGGTAGAAGTGCTGGTCATATTTGCGCTCTTCGCAGCGGCCCTCGCCATTGCGGAAGAGCCGCAGATGCCAGGTGGGTGACATGCCTCCGTGGCGCATCGTCCGGCCCAGGAACTCGACCAGGCGGGCGATCAGAAAGCCGTTCTGCGCAGGGTTTTCCGGCAGGGATTGGATTGACGCGATCAGTTCCGGCGTAAGCCGCTCATCGGCATCCAGGTGCAATTGCCATGGGTAGCGGAGCACCAGGTTGTCGATCGCCCAGTTTCTCTGCGCGCCGTAGTTATCGAAGGCATGTTGTACCACCTGGGCTCCGTGCTCCCGGCTTAGGGCTACGGTGCCATCTGTGCTGAAGGAGTCCACAACGTGGAGGTCGTCGGAGATCTGTTGCGCCTGAGCCAGCGTTGTCCGGGAGAGTGTCGACCGAGTTATACGCAAGAATAATGACTGAGGGCTTCATTCTCCCCTATAGCTTAGCTGGGCTTGGGCGGGTGAGGTCAGGGAAGATCCTGCACGCACCGGAAGCCTACCGTGGCGGCGCGGTCTAAACTCGGCGCCATGAGCAGATATTTTCCATGTTCCGAGAGCCGGTAGGCTTGCGGAAAGTACCAACGCGAGCCCTGCGGCTGGTAATGGCTGCCCCCTCTCAGAATGGCAGCGCAGGTGTGCGGGTCACAGTATTCATCTGTCCATTGCCAGACATTGCCGACCAGGTCCATCACGCCGAAGGGGCTCGCCCCAGCGGGGTGCGCATCGGAGTCGCTCGGAGGATCCATCTGACGGCTCTTGTTAGGCGCCGGCACCGCCGCCGGGGTCCAGGTATCGCCCCACGGATAGGTCCGGTTGTCCTGGCCCTGCGCTGCGTATTGCCACTCCCACTCGTGGGGCAGACGCTTGCCCGCCCACTTCGCATAAGCGCGCGCGTCTTCGATCGAAACCCAGGTGACCGGCTTTTTCGCCCAACCGGCGGGATAGTCACCGTTCTTCCAGTCGTGCAGAAAATTATGATCATCCGCTGGATGGTAAGAGGTCGCGGTCAGAAATTCCTTGAACTCCGCATTGCTTACGGGATAGCGATCGATACGGAATTGCGGGATATGGATCTGCTGCGCGTGGTAGCGGCGGGCAGAAGGTTCCCAGGGATACTGAACATCCACGCCCTCATCGTTCGTGCCCTCAATCTCGATGCCATACACCCTGAAGACGTAGTCGGCCGCCGGGAATCAGGATCATGCCGGCAGGCAGCGCGCCCGCATTGGGTCGCGGGCGCGGTAGGCACCAACGTTTGCGGCAAAGTCTGCCAGCTTGCCGCATAGCTGGAGAGAGGCTTCGCCGCCGCCTGGCGCATGGTTGGCAACAGATCGGCTATGGGCTTGGATAGGGGAGCGTCGGTTTCGAGAACTGCTCCGAAGCCATCAGCCTCCAGGGCAAGCGAGAGCGCTACGGAAGAGCCCGCCGGCTCCGCAGTCAACTCCACCCCGTGCCAAAGATCATAGAAGTGCGCGCCGGGCATGGGCGTCACGACCAGCTGACGTCCGGAGACGGCGTAATGGTTTCGATTGACCATGGTCCAGGCAATCGCATGCGCTGAGGGGAACTTGCTGGCCAGGATGCCGAAACGTTCGGTGCTGACGTAAGGCTCCCACTCCGGGCTGTTGAGCAGCGCACCCAGGGCGCGTTCGATGGCTGCGATGCGGCGCAGGGCCTCGCCGTCCCGCGGAGTAAACCCGTTCCAGATACCCCAGACGTTTTCCCAGGAAACATAACCGGCGCCGTTGAAGAAGACCTGCTGCAGATCGTCGTTGCGATCATGCGCCCAGCGGTTGACGATGTTGACCATGTGGCGGCTTTCCAGCCACTTGTCACGGCTGACCGGAGGCAGAAAATCGTGCTTCCAATCCTCGCCCCAGCCCATGTTGTTGTAGACCAGCATCTCATCGCTGATGGGCGGCTCTTCCGGCTCCAGCGCGAGGGGATGGCCGGTCTGGTCGGACGCAATACGAAACGAGCGGGAGATGCCCAACAGGGTGTCGCCGTTGATTCCATCGGCGCCGACACCAGCCAGTTCCTTGGCAATGGCTTCCTGGTCGGTCGCGCCCTCATCGCGGGTTCCCTGATCCCACATCATCACCGGGAACAGGACACGCACCCCGCGCTGATGGAAGCGTTCGATCATGGCGCGCACGCCTGGAATGCCGCCGGGAAGATCGCGAAATAAATCAAACTGGTTGCGGTCGTCGATGCCCAGGTTGGGGTAGGTGTGCCACACCAGCACGCTGTCGATGCCCCCGTAACGCGCATTGACATCATCCAGATAACGATCGACGGTATATTGTCGCGCGACCGGATCGTAGAAATAACGATCGTGGGCCATCATCTGCGGCTGGATGAAGCTGGTCTGCGTCCACAGCAGTTCCGGCCGCTCGTATTGGCTTGCATCGTAGCCCATGCGCAGGCGTTCTTCGGTCCGCCAGTGCTTAATATCAGCCAGCCATGCGGCCGTTTCCGCCGGTGTGCAGAGGCTGGCGCGGGGAGTGTTCCAGTCGGGGACGAAATAGCACCGTGGGCCGGGAATCTGCTGGCTATCCTGGGCCCTGGCGACCACGTTACTGTCCTGCCCTTGAAGGCTGGTAGCCAGCAGGAAGAGCTGGGTTATCACCAGCACACGTAGCTTCATGCTGCGTCGTTCAGGAGGGTCGCGCTGTCGATGCGGCGCACTCCTGCTTCATGGAAGGAGAAGTTGGTGGCCGCGACGGAATCATTCAAAGCAATCGCCCTGCAGGCATCCTCCACTACGTAGGTTTCGAAGCCCGCCCGCATGCTGTCGATGGCGGAGTGACGCACACAATAGTCGTAAGCCAGGCCAGCCATAAAGATGCGCCCAAGTCCGCGTTCGCGCAGATAGCCGGTAAGCCCGGTACGGGTAATGTGATCGTTCTCGTTGAAGGCGGAGTACGAGTCGATATCCGGGCGAAAGCCCTTGCGCAAAATCAGCTCCGCGTTGTCGGGATGCAGATGAGGGTGGAACGCAGCGCCCGTGCTTCCTTCAACGCAATGGTCGGGCCATAGCACCTGTGCGCCATGAGCCGTCTCTATCGTCTCGAAGGGTTGGTATCCAGGATGATTGGAGGCGAAGGAGTGATGATCGCGGGGGTGCCAGTCCTGGGTCAAAATCACATGGCTGAAGGCGCGGGCAATCCGGTTGATCACTGGAACCACTTCCTGGCCGCCCGGTACGGCAAGAGCGCCTCCATCGCAGAAGTCATTTTGCACGTCAATCACCAACAGAACGTCTCGGTCTGTAAGCTCGATGGCCATGCTTTAGAAACTATAGCGTAAGGAAAATTCTCAACCCTAAATAGCATGCTCTCGCATGGCCGCGGCAATCTGCTCGCTCGAGTAGTCCAGACTCTGCAAGATCTCATGGTTATGTTCCCCCAGCAAGGGCGGTGGCAGCCGGTATAAGACAGGCGTCGACGATAACCGTACCGGGTTGGCGATACTGCGCACCATCTTGAGAGTCGGGTGTTCAATCTCGACAATCAGCCCTCGTGCCAGCGCCTGCGGATCATTCACGGCTTCGCCAACCGTCTGGATCGCGGATGCCGGAATATCTTCCGCCGTAAGGCGGCTCAACCAGTCGCTCGCCGGAGCTTGATCGAAGATTGCGCAGAGTGCAGGAATCAACGCCTGGCGATGCTCGGTGCGCAAGGCGTTGGTTCGGAAGCGAGGGTCAACTCCCAACGTCTCCACCGCGTCGATCACGCGCAGAAATCGCTGCCAGAGCGCATCGGTACCGACGGCTGCGACAAAGTGGCGCCCGTCTCCGCCGCGGAAAACCTGGTAAGGAACAATGCTTGGGTGCGCGTTACCCCAGCGCTCGGGAGATTCGCCGGCGTTGAGATAGTTGCTGCCAACATTGATGAGCAGCGTCAGTTGGGAATCGAAGAGCGCCATGTCGAGAACCTGGCCGGCGCCGGTCTTTTCCCGTGCCAACAAGGCAGCGAGGATACCCAATGCGGAGTAGAGGCCGCAGGTCATATCCGCGATGGCGATCGGGTAGCGGACCGGCTCACCTTGCGGTTCGCCGGTAAAGCTCATGATCCCCGCCTGGGCCTGGGCGATGATGTCGTAGCCGGGCAATCCCGATCTGGGCCCGGAGTGTCCATAACCGGAGATGGCGCAGTAGACCAGCCGGGGATAACGCGCGCAAATCGTCTTGGCATCGAATCCGCGCCGCTCAAGCGAAGCCAGATTACGTTGGTTGATGAGAAACACATCCGCCGTTGCCAGCAACCGGTGCAGAATCGCGACGCCCAACGGCTGATCGTAATCCAGCGAGAGCGAACGCTTATTGCGGTTGGCGGCGAGAAAATAGGCGGACTCACTGCCGACAAACGGAGGTCCCCAGGTACGCGATTGGTCGCCTGTCTGCCTGCGCTCGACCTTAATAACGTCAGCGCCGAAGTCTCCCAGCAGCATGGCGCAGTAGGGTCCGGCCAGGGCCTCAGTAAGCTCGATCACCCGAATGCCCTCGAGAACGGGCATTAGAACCCCGGCGGCCGCTCGCCGGCAACCGCGAAGCTGCGTTCCAGCGCCAGGCCCGCGCTGCCCAGCTTGCCCTCATCGAAGAGCCTACCGATGAGGGTGATGCCGTGGGGCACGCGCCGCGGCGGCGAAAATTTAACCGGGGGTCTGGCGGGATCGGGCGCCCAGTCACTGCGCGACTCCGAGACCTCGATAAAGCCGGCGCGCAGGGTAAGCGAAGGATGCCCGGTCGCATTGGTGATGGTGAGCATATCGTCGCGCAGGGACGGAACCAGAAGCAAGTCGACCTTGGAGAAGAGTCCGCCCATCTCGTTGGCCACTTTGCGCCGGAAGCGGTCTGTCTGAACAAAATCCACCGCGGAAAGAAAGCGCGCCTGGCGAAAACTGTTGGGCCACGCGTCGGGGACCTGCATGTTGAGTTGATCCACGCCGTGCGAGAGTGTCAGCTCCTCGAAGGAGGCAGCCGCTTCGGCAAAGAGGATCAGCTGCAAAGAGGCGTAAGGCCAGTCAGGGATCCCCACTTCGACCGGGACCATGCCTAGCTTCTTCACGGTCTCCAGGGCAATGCGATCGACCTCGGTGGCGGGATCTTCCTTCATCCAACGAGGAACGTAACCAACCCGCAAACCTTCCACCTTCGCCCCAGCGTCATAGTCCAGTTTGCTGGACACGCTCGATACATCCCCTTCGTCTGGACCGGTGATGGCTTGGAGGACCAGCATGGCATCCTCGACACTGCGGGTCATGGGGCCGAGCTTGTCGAGCGACCAGCACAGGGTCATGGCGCCGGTCCGCGGCACCCGGCCGTAGGTAGGGCGCAGCCCGGTAATGCCGCAGCGCATGCTGGGGCTTACGATGCTGCCCCCGGTTTCGCTGCCGATGGAAAAGCCCACCAGCCCGGCGGCCGTGGCTGCGCCCGGGCCTGCGCTTGAGCCCGACGAGCCTTCTTCCGGCGCCCAGGGATTTTTTGTTTGCCCGCCAAACCAGATATCGTTGAGCGCCAGCGCGCCCATGCTCAGCTTGGCCACCAGCACCGCGCCGGCCTGGTGCAGACGCTTGACCACGGTTGCGTCTTCCGTAGGCACCCGGTTCCTGAAGGGCTCAGCACCATAGGTGGTTGGAATGCCGGCCGTGTCGAGCAAATCCTTCGCCCCCCATGGAATGCCGTGCAGTGGTCCCCGGTAGTGCCCCGCGGCGATCTCCTGGTCTGCTTGTTTGGCCTGCGCCAGGGCCAGCTCGCGGGTCGGCGTGATCACGCAATGCAGGGTGGGATTGAAACGCTCGATTCGCTGCAGGTAGATATTGGTAAGCCGCTCGGAGCTAAGCTTGCGCTGCTCGATCCACCGTGAAAGCCGCGATACCGGGGCGAAGGCAATCTCTTCGTCGCTGTTGGGGAGAGGACCCGGATCAGCCTTGCTGCGCACGAAGAGGTTGCGCGCCGGCAAGACCGGTTGCCCGGGCAAAGCGGCTTCGCAGTGGGACCATGGCGCCAACGCCGGCTCAAGCGCGACTTTGCGGGGACCGGTACGCCGCTCGTAGAGCGGGGCCATCGAGCTGCGCCAGCTGACTACCGCCTCCTGGCGCTCGTTTTCATTCAGCTGGACCTGCACCAGCTTCTCCGCTTCCGCGAAGGTCAAAGGCGACACCACCGGCCCGGCCGGTTGCGCGGTGGCGAATGCGGGAGGCGAACCAGCAGGCGCTCCGGCAGGCGAACCGGGAGCCAGCGAAGAGGGTTTTTGCTCGGGACTGCATGAGGTGACGGCCATACCCAGGACTCCAAGAGAGCTGTCGGCCAGGAATTGCCTACGTGATTTCGACATGGCGCCTCTGACGCGCATTCTAACCGGTCGACACTCGCCGGAAGACAAACGATACACTGGGGGTTATGAGCAAACCGTCCAAACCGACCACGCTGTTGAACAAGTACAGCTCTCAGATTACACAGCCCAAGGCGCAAGGGGCATCGCAGGCGATGCTCTATGCGACCGGCCTTCGCGAGCAGGATATGGCCAAGCCGCAGGTTGGCATTGCCAGCATGTGGTACGAAGGCAATCCGTGCAACATGCATCTTCTGCATCTGGGCGAGAAGGTGAAAGAAGGCGTTGCCGCCGCCGGCATGGTTGGGCTGCGCTTCAACACCATCGGGGTAAGCGACGGCATCTCGATGGGCACCGATGGCATGAGCTATTCGCTGCAGTCGCGCGACTTGATCGCCGACTCCATCGAGACGGTGATGGCCGCGCAGTGGTACGACGCCAACGTCTCCATTCCTGGATGCGATAAGAATATGCCGGGGTGCCTGATCGCCATGGGCCGATTGAACCGGCCCAGCTTGATGATCTACGGCGGGACGATCCGCGCGGGTCATCAAAACGGACAGAAGCTGGATATCATCTCGGCCTTCCAGAGTTACGGGCAATTCATCACCCATGCAATAAGCGACGAACAGCGCCAGTCCATCGTGAGGCACTCGTGTCCGGGAGCCGGGGCGTGCGGCGGCATGTACACCGCGAATACCATGGCCGCCGCCATCGAGACACTCGGCATGAGCTTGCCTTACAGCTCGTCCACGCCGGCTGAGGATCCGCTCAAGCTCGACGAGTGTTTTCGCGCCGGCGCCGCCATTCTCAACCTGCTCCAACTCGATTTGAAGCCGCGCGACATCATGACCCGCGAGGCTTTTGAAAACGCCATGGTCATGGTCGCGGCATTGGGCGGTTCCACCAACGCGGTGCTTCACCTGATTGCCATGGCACGCGCGGTGAACGTTCCTTTGACCATCGACGACTTTCAGACGATCAGTGATAAGACTCCATTGCTTGCCGATTTCAAGCCCAGCGGCTCGTATGTTATGGAAGACCTGCAAGCTGCCGGCGGCCTGCCCGCGGTGGCGAAGATGCTCCTCGAGGAGGGGCTGCTGCACGGCGACTGCGTCACGGTTACCGGCAAGACAGTGCGGGAGAACGTAAAGGATCTGCCAGGCTTGCGAGTTGGACAGGAGATTGTGCGACCGGTGTCGAATCCTCTGAAGGCGACGAGCCACCTGCAGATACTCAAAGGCAACCTGGCGCCTGAAGGTGCGGTGGCGAAGATCACGGGCAAGGAAGGTCTCAGATTCTCGGGACCGGCCAACGTCTTCGATTCGGAGGAGCTGATGTTGAAAGCTCTCGAAGAAGGCAAGATTGAGAAGGGCCAGGTCCTCGTCATCCGTTATGAAGGCCCCAAGGGCGGCCCCGGTATGCCCGAGATGTTGACGCCGACTTCAGCAATCATGGGCGCCGGCCTGGGAAAAGATGTGGCGTTGATTACGGACGGCCGCTTTTCCGGCGGCTCACACGGTTTTATTGTCGGCCACGTCACGCCGGAAGCCCAGGAGGGCGGCCCGATTGCCCTGGTTCAGACTGGCGACGTCATTACTATCGATGCCAAGGGCAATGAGCTCTCCGTGGATCTTTCAGATCAGGAACTAGCTGCCCGTCGCAAGGCGTGGCGCATGCCGCCGTACAAAGCGGAGCGCGGCACGTTGGCCAAGTACATTCGATGCGTCAAGAGCGCCGCACTGGGCTGCGTTACGGACGAATAGTGAAACGAGTGAGAATGGATTCAGCCGTCCCTGCGGGACTATTCACCTCTTATTGCCCAACCCAGGACTCCGTCCTTCGGACTGCGTCCTGGGCTAAGTTCAGGTCGCCCCTTCGGGGCTGGACTTCCAAGCTCGGTTTCGTTAGCTGAAGATCGAGTCGCTGATGGACTGGACGTCGTCCCACATTGGGGTCGGCTCGAAGTATCCCGTGCCGGGCTTCAGGTGTTGCTTGCAGACTTCGTCGTTCAGGGTGACCCCCAGGCCCGGCGTTTCCGGAACCTTGATGTAGCCCTGTTGGATCAGGGGCTTCTCAGGCCCATTGACCAGGTCTTGCCACCACGGCACGTCGAGTGAATGGTTCTCCAGCGCCAGGAAGTTGCGGGTGGCGGCCGCGCAGTGCACATTGGCCATGCAGCTTACCGGAGTACCGGCAAAGTGCATCGCCATCGGAACGCCATAGCCAAAGGCCATGTCGCCGATCTTGTGCGTGCGCAGAATTCCGCCTGAGGTGGCAAGATCCGGATGGATCTTGTCTACCGCATGGTTGCTGCAGAGCTTTTCAAAGTCTGCGATCTCGTAGATGTCCTCGCCGGTAATCGTTGGAGTAGGGCTGGCGTCGGTAATCTCTTTCAGCAGGTCGGTGTAGTACCAGGGAATCACGTCTTCGATCCATTCCAGGTTGAACTTCTCGTACGCCTTACCCAGGCGAATGACGGACTTCACGCCAATGTGGCCGAGGTGATCCATCGACAACGGCATGTCGTAGCCAATGTTTTCCCGTACCGCCGCTACGTACTCGCAAAGCCGGTCGATTCCTTTATCCGTTACCTCGGTGGCCATGAAGGGGTGAGGCTGGTTGCGCAGTTCCCACTTGCTCTGGCCCGCGGGCTCCATCACCATGCCGGGCATTCCTTCGAGCACATTGATGCCCAGGTCCATCTTCATCCAGGTGAGCCCCATGGCCACGCGTTCTTTGGCCCGCCTTCCGTACTCTTTTGGATCGTCCGACTCTGTCGTGTCGGCATAGATGCGGATCTTATCGCGCCATTGGCCACCCAGCATCTGGTACACCGGGATGTTGTAGACCTTGCCCGCGATATCCCAGAGCGCCATCTCGATCGCGCAAACACCGCCGGCCTGGCGGGAGATGCCCCCAAACTGCTGGAGCTTCTGAAACAGGAAGTCGATCTTCAGCGGGTTCTCACCCATGAGGCGATTCTTGAGCACCATCGCGTATTGGTAGCCGCCCACATCGCGCACTTCGCCCAATCCGTAGACGCCCTGGTTGGTGTCGATGCGGATGATCGGGCACGGGCTGGGGCCTGGCTTGACGATGATGGCGTAGCGCATGTCGGTAATCTTGAGCGTCGAAGGGCTGGAGTTCAGGTTGACGTTCTTGACTGCCGGCTCCGCCTCGGCCGCGGCCTTTTCCAGACTGTACCGGCTGAGGAGGCCTCCGGTCATCACTGCCATTGAGGACTTAAGAACGCCACGGCGATTGAACTTTGACCCAATAATTTCAGACATTGTTACATTACCCCTTTCGGTCTTTGGTTCTACAAGAATGCTTTATTTTCGCCACGCCCCCCGGGCGCGCCAGGCTGCGAGGGGACAAAGTCCAGTAGAGAAACGTTTCTGGTTAAGAGAGCAATGAGAAGGATAACCCATCGCCAGCCAGCTTGCATGGTTACCCGGCGGCCTTGCCAAACCGAAGAAATCAGCGAATATTTTCTCCAGGGCTTATGAAATCTCTTCTTATCTTCCTTGCCGGTCTTCTTCTGAGCGCGACCTGCTCCGCCGCCTCGATCTATCAATTGCGCCTCGACGACCCAGCCGCGGTTTATCTTACCCCGGAAGAATTTCACGTCCACGGAGACGGCAAAGAAGACGACAGCGAGGCCGTCCAGGCGGCGATTGACAAGGTACAGGCGAGCAAGGGGGAAGGCATTGTCTTTGTCCCTCAAGGCCGTTACCGCCTCACGCGAACCATCTATCTCTGGCCCGGCGTACGCCTGATTGGGTACGGCGCAGAACGTCCCGTTTTTGTTCTGGGCGAGAATACTCCGGGGTACCAGGACGGCATCGCCTACATGTTCTTCTTTGCCGGCGCGCGCCCGCGCAAACAGGAAGGTTCACCGCGCCCCGGCTACCATCCGCCGCCTACGCCGCCCGGGGTGGTGCCGCCCAGGCGAGATGTACCCGACGCCAATCCCGGAACGTTTTATTCGGCGATCAGCAATGTTGACTTCGAGATTGGCCCAGGCAACGCCGGTGCTGTCGCCATTCGCTTTCACGCGGCCCAGCATGCCTTTCTCAGCCACATCGACTTCGCTACCGGGTCCGGATTTGCGGGCGTGCACGAGGTTGCGAACGAGGCCGAGGATCTTCACTTCCACGGCGGCCGGTATGGGATTATGGCGCGCAAGCCGTCACCCGCGTGGCAGTTCACGCTCATCGACTCCACCTTTGATGGGCAACGGGAAGCCGCTATCCGGGAAAACGAAGCCGGGCTTACCCTGGTGCACGACGAGTTCCGCAACGTCCCCACCGCTGTCTCCATCGACCCTCACTACTCCGACCAGCTTTGGATCAAGGACAGCCGCTTCGAGAACATCACGGGCCCCGCGGTCGTGATCAGCAACGATGCCAGCCGCATGACAGAGGTCAATTTCGAGAATGTTGTTTGCAGCCACGTGCCCATCTTTGCCAGGCTGCGGGAGAGCGGCCGGGAATTCCAACAAGTTGCGGATACGTATCAAGTGAGCATTTTTTCTCACGGGCTCGGCATGGCGTTTCCCGGCGCGTCCGCGGCGTTCGAGACTCGCTACGAGGCTGGGCCGCTCGCTGCTTTGCCGCCTCCCACGCCGCCTGCGATTAGTTCGCTGCCCGCAGCCGGAAGTTGGGTGAACGTTGCCAGCCTCGGCGTCAAAGGGGATGGCGCAACCGACGACACTGTTGCGTTGCAGAAGGCAATCGACCAGCACCCGGTGCTGTATTTCCCCAGCGGGCGCTACCTGCTGCACGAGACGCTCACCCTTCGCCCAGACAGCGTGCTGATCGGCCTGCACCCCAGCACTACCCAATTCGATCTCCCTGACGGCACGCCCGGTTTTGAGGGGCCCGATTCTCCCAAGCCTCTGCTGCTTGCGCCTGCCGGCGGCGCCAATATCGTGACCGGGCTCGGCATTTTCACCGGCGGCCTTAATAGCCGCGCCGTTGCTCTTCTGTGGCGCTCGGGCAAAGACTCGCGGGTAGACGATGTGCGCTTTCTGGGGGGCCACGGTACCAACAACCCCGATGGCACCCGGATGAACCCCTACAACGCCACCCACAGCGCCGATCCCAATCCGCATCGGCCATGGGACTCGCAATACCCCAGCCTGTGGATCGATGGCGGCGGTGGTACCTTCGCCAATATCTGGACGCCCGATACCTTCGCCCAGGCCGGCATCCTGGTGTCGAATACTACGATCCCCGGCTTTGTTTACGAGCTCTCGAGCGAGCACCATGTGCGGGCGGAGATCAAGCTGAAGGATGTATCGAACTGGCAGCTCTACGCGCTGCAGACTGAAGAAGAGAGCGGCGAAAGCCAGAACGCGTCTTCACTCGAGATTGACCACTCCAGCAACCTCACGATTGCCAACTACCACGGCTATCGTGTGACCCATATGGAGAAGCCATTTCCTTACGCGGTACGGGTGGCGAATTCCACCAACATCCGATTTCGTAATGTGCATGTAGATGCCAACAGCTCCATCGGTATGTGCGATGCCTCCGGAGACTGCCGCCAGGCGGTGCGCTCGAACAAGGTGCCGTATGAGAACGCCATCGTGGATCAGACCCTGCACGCCGAGGTGCGCGACCGGGAGTTCGCCTGGCTCAACATCGACGATGATAAGCCGACACCCGCGGTTCGCGCGGAGGAGGCCGGCCTCATCGAGAAGGGTGCGCAGGTGCAGCGCCTCGCCGGCGGTTTCTTCAATATCTCCGGCGCAGCCGTCGATGCAGCGGGCCAGCTCTACTTCGTCGACGCGCACTTCCAGCGCATTTACCGTTGGTCTTTGGAATCGAAATACGCGGCAGTGGTCAGTGACGCTCCGCTCGATCCGGTCAATTTGGTTTTCGACAAAGCCGGCGACCTCATCGTTGTCTCTTCCGGCGGCAAGGATCTGACCGCGTATGCCTTGCGCCCGGACTCGGCAAACCCAGAGGCCCAGCTCACGCTTCTGCGTCTGCAGCCTGGCGTCGAGCATCCCGGCATCACTGCGGCTCTGCCGGTTGACTACTGGTTCAACGGGGACTTCGCAGAAACTCTTTCGCCTAACCAGCCCTATACCTACACCTCGCTCCAGCAGATGTTTGAGAAGGGCCTCGGCAGCCCGCCTCCGTTTCAGTTCGTTTCCCCGGACAACAGTGTCTTTATCCCGACGGACGTTCCCGTGGTGCAGGGCGAGCCATACTTCGGCACCAAGTGGGCGCCGGTTCTTGAAGCTTATGGCCTGGTCAAGGGAACGGCGGGCAAACCTTTCTACGCCACCAATGAAGCGGAGCAGCGCACCTACCGCGGCGTGCTCAACGCCGACGGATCGCTATCGCAGATCACACCGTTCGTCGAGCAGGGCGGAGAAAGCCTGGCACAGGATTCTGAAGGGAATGTCTATCTCGCGGCGGGCCAGATCTTTGTTTACTCGCCTGCGGGAAAGCTGCTGGGCCGTATCGACGTGCCTGAGCGCCCGCACGACATCCTCTTCGGAGGCAAAGATCGCCGCACCCTATACATGCTCAGCGACCACTCTCTTTATGCCGTGCGCACGCGCCATCCCGGCGTATTGGATTGACAGCAGTCATCAAAAAAGCTGTATGGACGTGTGGTATTGTGGCAAAATCCAGACGATCATGGAATCAACGCGTCTTGCAGGCGAACATCTGCTTCGTGCCCTCAGCCATCACGACTGGGAAGGGATTCGTCGCGTGTGTCGCTCCGACTACATCCACCATGCCCCGGGCGTTCCCGAGGCCGGGCTTGATAAGTACATCGCGACACTGCAGCTTGTCGTAGCGGCCGTGCCCGACATGACCCTCGAAATCCAGCAGATCGTCGCCACCGATGAGTATGCGACTCTGCGGTACACGGTGCATGGCACTCATCTCCACAACTTTCACGGCATTCCGCCGTCAGGCGCCGCGATCGAGATGCCGGTCATTGGCTTGGTCCGTGTCATGGACGGCCTGCTCGCCGAGGGTTGGTATGTCTTCGACAGCGGCATGCTCATCATGCAATCTCCCATTGGTAAGGCGTTTTCTGCAAAGCAAGAGGTATAAAGCATATGTTCAACGACATCCATTCGCTTGCTCCCAACCTTGTCGTCATTGAGGGACGTCACCCGACGCTGTTGTGGGAGGCCTGTGATGTGCCTTCCATCGCGGTATATCGTGCCCCCAAAACCCTGTATGTCCTCGATACGGGTGTTGGGCCCGAGCAACGAGCTGCGCTTAAGATACAGATGGCCGCTCTCGGGCGGGGCGCCGAAGAGATTGTTCTGATCAACAGCCATGGCCACTTCGATCATTTGGGAAACAACGATCTGCTGCAGCAGTCGGTGATTCCTCGCAAACGCCATTTGATTTCGAAAGACGCCGCCCCCGACACGGACATTCGCGCGGAGTTATTTGCGATGTATGGCAGGGGCAAGGACTACTTCAGTTACATCGAGGGCCTGCCTCTGCCGGCGGCCAAGATCAGCGGCCTGCTCAAGACGCTTGGCGCACCGTCGATCGCTCCTGCCACACTGGAAGAGCTGGGCGGAAAGATCCAGGCATCCGGTGTGTTGCCCGCCCTGAACCCCTTCATGCCTTCCATCGTGGTTGATTTGTTGATGGCGACTTATCCAGATGTGTTTCCATCGGTGGAGACGATGACGTTCCTGGAGGACCTCTCCGCTGCAAATCCAATCGAGCTAGCGGGCGCGCAGTGGAGCGGTTGGACTCTTGGCGGTGAAACGCCTGAAGTCTTTGTGCTGCGTTCGGGCGGCCACTCCAGGGGTGGCGTGGTCTTCTACATCCCGGAACACAAGTTCCTGATGCTCGCCGATGAGACGACGGCCGTGCCGATATGGCCGGACACGGATCCCCGCCGCGTGGTCAGCACGGCTCAGAAAGCTCTTACGATGCTGGACAACGGAGCGCTCGAGTGGGTCTGCGCAGGTCACTTCCCGATGGTTCCTTCCAAGGACCCTAAGGAGGTGCGAGCCTCGCTTCAGCGTATTTCTAGTCAGTCCCAGCAGTTTTCCGAGACCATCGCGAAGGAACTCGCCGCACATCCCGAGGGACTTACGGTGGACGAACTGTACGAAGCGTTGCGCAAGGATGTGCCCGCCACCTCGTATGTCACCTTCATGTTGGCTAACCAGTTTCCCGTCTTTACGACCTTTATGAAACTGACACTGCTGAACCACCTGCTGCTGTACAACTTTCCATCGAGAAAAGAGTTCGATGGCAAGATTCGATTTCTTCCATCCCTTCCCAAGTAAGTTGCCAGTTTTCTCGAACAAAGGAAATCCGGGTCCGGGAAATGGCTAAAAAGTACGCATTAACGCACTAATTCGCCGGCTCAAGGACTCTTCTGGAGTTTCTTCTTCTATCGGCTCTGCGTATTCGTGACCGATGGCCGACCAGAGGGTGGCGGGTCTGCCCCGGCCCGCGCCGGTGAAACGACAGGCGGCTGCTCCGAGAGAACTCAGTTTTTCGAGCGCCTGGTCGATCGAGCTGCTGCTGATGTTGCCATGGAAGAGATCCCGGATCTGTTTTCGGGTGAGGCCGCTGTCCGCAGACCGAAGGGCCTCGAGTATGCGATCGGCAATGGAGTCTGCGACGCAGTTACCGAAAAGGGAGGTGGCGGAGTAGGAACAGTAGTCCCACAGGGTGAGGGCCGCCTGAAGATGAGGCAAGCGGATGATCGAGCTGCAGTCGAGAGCGGCGTAGATGGCGCTGAGGCGCAGCACTTGGGCTTCGGCGCGGCCGGTGGCTGTGCCGTGGAGACCAGGGCGGTTCTGGCTCAAGGTCGCGTAGTGGTCGTTCCAGAGTTCGCTTGCGGCCTGGTCGCGGCGAAAGAGGATTTCCGGTTGGTCTTTTGCCCAGTCGACCGCACGCCTGAGGCCGCCGGCAAGGGCGGATAAGTCTTCCGCGCCGAGGTTGCCGCCATCGGGCAGGCATTGGACGCGCTGCGCGATCGCCCAAAGGCAGCGGTTGGCGAAACCGTTGTGGGCTTCGGTGCGGTGGAGCGAGTCGGCCAGCTCTCGCTGAGTGATGTGACCGATGAGGCTGAGATGGCCTCCGCTTGCCTGCAGGAGGCGGTCACGGTCGAGCATGCGGAGAGTACCGCTATCCCAGGCACAACGGAGCAGGGGCGAAAGCTGCGACCGGCTGCGGCCCATGGTGTGCAGCACGGAGGCGAGCTCCTCGGCGAGCACCAGGAGACGGCGATCGCCTGCCTGCTCGCACCCGAGAATGCCGATGAGACCACGTGCGGTAAGGCGCGCGCTGGTAACACGATTGTCCGTCCAGGCGCCATCCACTTCGGCGAAGAGGCGGGCGATCTGGTTCCAACTTGTGCCCTTGCGCGCCTTGCTGGATTCTCCGACGAGGATGACAAAGAGATTCAAGGTGTGACGCGTGGCGCCTACCATGCAGTGAGGTCCCGGGCCGACTACGTTGCCAAAAGCGGCGAGCAGTTGGAGGAGAATGGCTTCCGGCTGGGCCTCGGTGTGTGGGGCCAGGGTGCGCACGACTTCCCCGGCGAGGCCGTAGAGCGCGTATTCTTCGAATACGGATTGCAGAGACTGCTGGGGCTCGTGCGCGGTCACCGCCGTAGTTACATTGTCTGTCATCATTCGCCACTCTTACGGTTGCTGGTTCCGGGCTGTTTCCATCGGAAACAGCGGCGCCATGGCGGGACCGATCCGCCAGCGTGGATTGCTTGCATGCATTGCGACCTGGCGTCCCGGTGCACTCCAGAAGATGTTGGTCTTTGGGCGCAACGGTACACCGGGCCTAGACGCACGACGGCACTTTAGCCTGGAGATATTTTCTTCAAGCCAAAGCGAGCTCACTTATATAGATTCGAATTGCAGGCGCAAAGATCAGGAGTTGTTGAAATAAAGATGCGGCGGCGAGAATAATTTCCGGATAGGCGACTCTCCAAGCAGAACTACTGGACCAATGACGGGGCCCGGGGCCTTGTTCGAGCCTACGAATTCCCCGATATCATCTACGAAGATCGGCTGTTAGTATCCCAAAATGCGAAACCATACATTTCTGGGCTATGTCCTGTTCGTCTTATTCTCCGTCTGTGTTCTGGCGGAGGAAAAGCCCTGCAAGCCCACCGTGACCGGCCACCTGGATGTGTTTCCTATGGTCAGCGCAACCTTCCACAACACTCGAAATCTGCGTGTTTGGCTTCCGCCCGGCTACGACGACGCTGCCAATGCAGCGAGGAAATATCCTGTCCTGTATCTGCTCGACGGCAAAGGCGCTTTCGACGAGTGCACCGCCTACCTTCATGAAGAGTTGCACGCCGACGAGACGCTGACGGAACTCATTACATCCGGCAAGATTTCGCCCCTGATCGCGGTTGGTATCGATAACGGATCGGAGGTCATCGACCAGAACAGCGATCGACCGAAAACAGATCCAAGTAATGGCCGGGCCCTCGAATACATGGCGTATCCCGGCACTTACTATCTTCCCGGCCTTCGCGACGTCCACGGATCTCAGCTGCCGGATTTTCTAGAGCACGATGTCATCCCCGCGGTTGCGGCAAAGTATCGTATCCTCAGCGATGGTAAGAACTCCGCTCTCTGGGGTGCTTCCTTGTCCGGGGCTGCTGCGCTTTATATTGCCATCGAGCGACCGGATCTCTTTGACCGCATGATTATCGAAAGCCCGTCACTCTTTGTGGGAAATGGACGGCTCCTGCGTGACAGCGTCTCCCTTACCAACGCGCCCCGTCGTATTGCACTTGGCATTGGAACAGCGGAGTCGCTCGATTCCTGGTTCCCCAATGCGGCAATGCTCAATGCAGGATGGGTTCGCATGATGCATAGCCTCGCAGACAATCTGAAGGCCGCTGCCTACTCGCCGACCCAGGTTCAACTTACAATCGCCGAAGGCGCTCACCATAGCAATGTCGAATTTGGCAAGCGTTTTGCGGCGGGATTGCTCTTTATCTATGCCCCAGAACCGACGAAACCAGGCAAAGCTCAGCCATGACAACAGTTCCCCAACCGCCGCTGGTCCCTCCCAGGCAACTGCCCGGGAGGCGCTATGACCGCGTTTTCTTTGCTGCCATCACTGTTGCCCTGCTCATTACGGCCTTTGCCGGTTTCGCGCGAACTTATTACCTGGCGGGCCTATCTTCAGCGAAACTTCCCGCGCCGATCGTGCATGTGCACGCTATTCTTCAATCCGCCTGGATGCTTCTGCTCCTGGTGCAGATGCTGCTCGTCTCAGCGAAGCGTGTTTCCCTTCATCGCAAACTCGGCATCGCTGGATTCCTGCTTGTCGCGGTCATGATACCGGTCGCAGTGATTCTCGTAGCCAATCAACTTCACCGGTTCGCGAGCCAGGGAGAGGCTGCGCTCAGTTTTTCCCTGGTACCGTTCTGGGAAATTTCTAACTTCGCCGTTCTGGCGGGATCCGCCCTTGCCTTCAGACGGTATCCTGTCGCCCATAAAAGACTAATCATCCTAGCCACCGTCGCGATGATGCCCGCAGCCATCTCGCGGATCCCTGTGCCGTTGATCCGGCAGTGGACTCCATGGGAAGTGCTTGCATTCGTAGTCGCCATTGCAACGTATGACCTATGGTCGATGCGTCGCATTCAGGCTGCTACCCTCGCCGGCGCGGGATTGATCGGCGTCTTCTTATTTGGCTGCATGCCTCTTGGGCACACGGCGGCGTGGCACGATGTTGCGCGCTGGATGCAGTCCTGGAATGTGTAAGGTTCCGGGTGATTCAAACAGACGGAATTATTCCGCTTCATCCAAAGCGGCCGGAGTTTCGGGGGTTATTTCGTCCCGCCCTGAATACGGAACAACCCCACTCAAGCCAAAAGAAGGCTTGAATGGGGCACCCACGCTTTTTTTCACGCTTTTTTTGCTGATAAAGAAAGCACGGCAAACATCGCCGTGGACACAAGCCCGGAGGGTCAACCACGGGACGTAAGCTCCTTTGTCGTCCCGTGGTGGAGACACTCATTCAACTTGCTATTTCGCCTGCACCAGCCCCGCAATAACCACGGCAATTTTATCGAGTATCTGGTTCCAGCCCTCCATTTGACCGCTATTTTTCGCGCTCTCCATGGGTTCATTTCCAATGAAGGTGAGTTTCGTCCGGCCGTTTCCGAGGTCCTCAAAGATGGTCACGTCGTACGCACCGTCTATGGCCTCATGTTCTATTCCTAATTGCGCAGGGTCAACCTTGCTTCCCTTCGAGTCCGAAAAGTACATGGAGGAAACGATCTTCTCGTGCAGAACAATCTCGTGGTATTCAACCGCGTTCCAGAACTCCTGCCCATCCGGCGCCTTCATGCAGTAGAGAGATTTTCCCCCAACGCGAAAATCCATCTGGCAAACGGGCGCAGTAAAGCCCTTCGGCCCCCACCACTGCATCACGTACTTCGGGTCTGTCCACGCCTTCCAAACCAACTCGCGTGGGGCATCAAAAATTCTTGTAACGACCATCCGCTCAATTTCGCTAACCGTGTTTTCTGTCATCTCCGACCTCCTCTTTCTTCATTTGATTTATAACTAGACCCAGTTTGTCGAAACTCTCTTCCCAGAATCGGCGATAGCTCATCGCCCAGTCGCTGACTGTCTTGATAGCCTCTGGCCTAAGCGTGCACACACTCTCTCGTCCACGCTTCGTCTTGATTACAATCCGCGCCCGCACCAGGTAGGCGATATGTTTTGAAATCATCTGCTGCGAGAGTGCAAAGGGTTCCGTCAAACCATGCACAGTCGCAGGCCCATGTGAAAGCCGTTCGAGCATCGCTCGCCGGGTTGGATCCGACAAAGCCGCAAATGTTGTACCCAATCTATCCACAACCGTATGGTAGTGGATTTTCGGGCGATGTCAAATGTGAATTTTGCGATTCGTGATTTCCGTCCCGGCCGTCACCGAGTTTTATCCGCGGAAGAGGGTCGCAAGGGGTCCCGCTGCTGATCGCGTTCCCTGGCGGAATAGTCTAGCGTGGCCGGCGGGGCTAGGTTTTAGCGGCCAAATTGGGTTCCACATCATCCAAACGTTGTTGGCTTTGCTGGTGCCTGCGGGGCGGATCGGATCGAGCGATCGGAAATCCACAGCTGCGTCCTCATAGTATGATTCACCCGAGTCCAGAGAGGTAAAGAAGAGACAGAGGCAATAACCACCATTCGTCTCACCACGCTAAAACTGTTCGGGTGGTGGTTACTTCGTCTGTTCCTTAATGCCCGCAGCCATCTCACGCATCCCTGTGCTGTTGATCCAATAGTGGACTCCATGGGAAGCGATTGCATTCGCAGTTGCCCTTGCAGCGTATGACCTATAGTCGATGCGGCGCGTTCATGCTGCTACGCTCGCCGGCGCCGGATTAATCGGCGTCTTCCTATTTGGCTACATGCCTCTTGGGCACACGGCGGCGTGGCATGAGGTTGCGCGCTGGATTCAGTCCTGGAGCCTGTAAGGTTCCGGTCGATTCAAAAAGACAGAATTGCCTCACATCATCAAAGCGGCCGGAGTTTCGGGGGGACATTTCGTCCCGAATAATAAAAATAATTGCCCTAATCAATCGTGAACAACCGGCTGCTGGCGTCGTAGGTTACCTGGGCCGCGTTGTAGGCGGTCGGCTGCCCCACCCCATTGAAGGTAAGTATCCCGCTGATGCCGTTGTTGTTGTTGTAAAGCAACTCCAGGGCCGGCGTGGTGGTCTGGCTCGACGAGCACAGGGCAACGTATTGATATTGCCCAGGTTCGATGGTCATCGACGAAACCCCCAGCAGGTAGTCGGCCGATCCGCGATAGTCGTCGGCGACGGTGGCGATCGGGGTGGGGGTAAATGGGGCTGCATTCATCTGCGAGATGTCGATCGGGTTGTTGGTCTTGTTCAGTACCTGGTAAATGCCCAGGTCGGCCTGGGTGTATTGCCGCATGGCGCAGGTCGGCATACCCGAGTAGTTCACCTGGGCGGCGTCGATGTCGATCGTGGCCGTCGTGGTTGCGGCATCGGTGTAGAGATCCAGAGCATAGTCAAGCGCCGTCTGGCAATCGCCGGCAATGCAGTTCACTCCATAACCGTTGGGCAACCGCCCCTCCTTGGGTCCAACCCCCAGGCTGAAAATACCCTCTTTCCCTGCGGCTGTGGCGGTGAGCCTCAGGTCTCCGGTGTAGTCATGAGAAAAGGTGTAGCCCGCCTCCCCTTCGGTGAGTATGGAGCTGAAGGACCATTGCGGCCAGTTGTATATGGTGGCCGGCGGTGGATATGGTGGGTTGGTCAGCGAGCAGCCACTGCAAGGGTAATTGACCGCATCGCCGTACCGCGTAGAGTGGATAGGCTCCAGGTAAGAAGTGTTGAAGAAACCGTACCAGTCGTTGTTCTTGAGGTTGATAGCATAGCCGCCAGTCGAAGTCGCAGTACTCGAAAGATAATCGTGGATGTTGTGGGTTGCCTGGCGGCAGCCGTTGGCGACGTCGCCGCAGATCGTGCCTTGGGGATCCGGCACGGTTGCGAAACGGCTGCTGGCGTCAATGGTGCGCTCGGCGATCGTTTTGGTGTGTTCCGTGGTGCTGCTGAAAGAGAAGCCGGCGCCGATGGAACAATTCGGCCCCGACTTATTGCCACCGCAACTGCTACTGATGCCCCATGAGAAGCCATTGGTCTTGGTGACTGTGTGCGCGTTGTTGGCGGAGGCCGGCTCTACCGTGGTGGCGGTCCCGTTGAGATTGGAACCGGCGCGCGCGGTGAGCGAGCCCTCGTAGCTGGTGCTGAGAGTAAGTGCTCCTTTGAAGTAATCGTTGTAGTCGATGGTGAGCACGCCGGGCGCGAGCGGCGAAAAACCGGCGCCGAGGTATTGCAGGTTGATGGCCTTGTTCAATGGCTGCAAGTCGGCCACGAGCGTCATCTGGACTCCAAAATCGAGATTGCCGGTCTGCGGATAGCTTTGCTCGTCCGGCGCGTACCAGGGCGGCACGCAAATGACATTGGCGACATGCAACCACACGGTCCATATATTTTCCGCGTACGCCTGGCGTGCCGGGGCGAGCGTTGCGCCCAGCAGCGCGGTTTCGTGCTTGTCAATCGCGCGGTTCACATCGTTCAATGCCGACTCGTCGGTGTGCCCTTCTTTGGGGCGATGGATCAGGGTGATGGTCTGTGCGCGGCCGCCTGGGGCAAACTGCACCACGGCGGCGCTTGAGGTCAGGCCCAGGCCGGTGAGCGCCTTGAATTCGCCGGCTTCGAATTCTTCCACCACGATGGGTACGCCGTTGACCCGGGCGCGTGTGATCGCAGCGGCCTCAGCTGGATCGGTCGAAGTGATGTGGTGGTCACCGACCAGCAGGACAAACTGATCGCGGACCTGCTCGGACGTAAGCCCAGCCGGCGAGAGAAATTTTTCGAGCGACGCGGAACTCCCGACATGCCTGAGTTTGTAAAGCATCGGGGTTGACTCACTGACGCCGATGGAGACGAACTTTCGGGCGCTCAGGTGGTCTGGCGCCACGCCCAATTCCGGGGCGGTATTGGCATCGACACAGCCGGAGCCTGCGATCTGCGGGTTGTCGGCCCGGGCATGGGAAGCGGCGACAAGCCATAGTCCGGAGGCGATCGCCAAGGCGAACCCCCGGCCAGCGCGGAGAAAAGCAAAGAAGTAAGCGTGCATGGCACTCTCTTGTCTGGGGGACGAGTCATAGTATCCCGGGAGAACGCAGTGCGACAAGCAGGAAGAGGTGCTGGCAGGGACGAAATGCGGCTCCAGCATCAGGTTCCAGTCCCTTCAAAGACCGGAGCCTCCGAGAGACAGGTTTCTTCATAAAAAAGAGAGATGTTGGGGGTAGAATAATCCGTCCACCCATGAGCGAGAGCGAGGAAGTCACGATGCTGCTGTCCGCCCTGACGAAGGGGGAGGATGGTGCAGCCTCAAAACTTATGCCGGTGGTGTACGCCGAATTGCGAAGGCTGGCCGGTAGCTACATGCGGCGAGAACGAACCGATCATACTTTGCAGGCTACCGCCCTGGTGCATGAAGCCTACTTGAAGCTGATCGAGCAGCGGGCGGTCAACTGGCAGAGCCGGGCTCATTTTTTTGGGGTCGCCGCCCAGTTGATGCGCCGTATTCTTATCGATTACGCGCGAGGACACACCCGAGACAAGCGTGGTGGTGAACAGAAGAAAGTATCGCTGGACGAGGTTTTGCTGTTTTCTGAGCAGCAATCCGACAAACTGCTGGCGGTCGATGATTCTCTCAATCTTCTGGAGAAGATTGATGCTCGACAGGCCCGCGTGGTTGAATTGCGCTTCTTCGGTGGTTTGAGCGTGGAAGAAGCGGCCGAAGTGCTTGGAGTCTCCCCCAAGACAGTCAAGCGCGATTGGAGCATGGCGAAAGCCTGGCTTTATGCGGACTTGAAAGAGCGCTATGGAATTGACCCCACAGCAATGGGAGAACGTCAAAGCGCTGTTTGAGATTGCGCTCGAAAAGCCTCCTATCGAGCGGACCTCGTATCTTGCTGCGGCTACGCAAGATTCTCAGGTGCAACGCGAAGTCGAGCGTTTGCTGGCCCATCACGTCGACTCAGGTGGTTTCCTTTCCAAACCTATCTCCCCGAGCAACGTTCCCTGGAGTCTAGCCGAGAGTGCTTCGTCGAGCGCGCTCGCGCAGAGTCAATCTTTTGTGCCAGGAGACCTGGTTGCCGAGCGATTTCGCATCCTCCGCTTCGTGGCCCGCGGCGGTATGGGCGAAGTCTACGAAGCTGAAGATATCGAGTTGCACGAGCGGGTGGCTCTGAAGTCCATTCGGAGCGAACTGCTGGATGACGGAAAAACACTTGAGCGCTTCAAGCGGGAGGTTCATCTCGCCAGAAAGGTTACCCATCCCAACGTATGCCGGATCTTCGACCTGTTTCGGCAGCCGGCCTTTGCGGCCGGCGAGGATAGGCGCGGTCCAGTCGCGTTCGTCGCCATGGAATTACTGGAAGGAGAAACGTTGGCGGAGTTTCTCCGCCGCCAGCCTCGTCTGAGCGTGGAAGAAGCACGGCCGATCGCGGTGCAGATGGCGGCTGGGCTGGGAGCGGCGCACTCGGCTGGAGTTCTGCACCGGGATTTCAAACCCGGCAACGTCATGCTGGTTCCAGGTACGAAGGGAGCGCGGGCAGTCATCACGGACTTCGGGCTGGCCTTGCGTTCGAATGCGGATGTCAGTCTTGGGGCTTCGGTCAGCGGCACGGGCGAAGTGCTGGGCACGCCCGCCTACATGTCTCCGGAGCAGGTGGAAGGGAAAGATCTCGCGCCCTCCTCAGACGTTTACGCGCTGGGCCTGGTCCTATACCAGATGGTCACGGGAACACGTGCTTTCGATGGAGGCACGCCTCTCTCGATGGCAGTGCGGCGGATCAAGGAGAAACCGGCCCCACCCCGCACGCTGGCTCCGGATCTGGACCCGCGATGGGAGTCCGTGATCCTGAAGTGTCTCGATCGTGAACCGAAAGCCCGTTTTCAAAATGGGGATGAAGTGGCCGAGGCATTGCGGGCTGAAACCAAGCTCCACGGTAGGTGGAGTCTGCAGGCTCGAGTTGTCCTGGGATCGCTCGCACTCCTACTGGTTCTGGTGGCAGGCGCACTTCTTATTCCGAGAATTGCTCACCACCTTCCTGCTGACTCAGATAGTGGGGCAACGAAACCGTCGTCCATTGCAATTCGGCCGTCGATTGCCGTGCTGCCATTTCGCAACCTCTCGGCGCGCTCGGAAACGGAATGGATGTCGACAGCGCTTCCCGAGATGTTGACCGCAGAGCTGGCGGCAGGAAGTAAGCTGCGCACTTTCCCGGGCGAGAACATTGCTCGTGCGAGCTCTGATCTCGGATTGACAGGCATGCAAACTTTGGCTCGCGACACGCTGGGACGTCTTCGCAAGTATCTGGGAACGGACTACGTCGTGCTGGGCTCTTATCTCGATCAGGGAGGCGCTTCGCAAATTCGAATTAACCTCTGGCTACAGGACGCCCGGACCGGCGAAATTGCTGCGACTGTCTCCGAAAAGGGAAGCGAGAGCGACCTGGATGATCTCGCGACTCGAGCCGGAGAAGAAGTACGGCAGAAGCTTGGAATCGGCGAGGTCACATCCAGTGAAGCAGCGCTGGTACGAGCTTCTCTGCCATCGAATCCCCAAGCGGTGCGCCTATATTCGGAAGGCCTGGCGAAACTTCGCGTCATGGATGCACCGGCGGCCCGCAATCTGTTACAGAGTGCCGTGGCCGCAGACCCAAACTACGCTCTCGGACACTCCGCCCTGGCGGATGCATGGGCCGCAATGGGCTATGACCAGAAGGCCAGGGAAGAATCGAAGAAGGCTCACGATCTTTCCTCCGGGCTTTCGCGCGAAGAGCGCTTGTGGATTGAAGGCAGGGATTGGGAGCTGAATCGTAAGTGGGACAAGGCGGTCGAAATCTACCGCACACTCTTCGATTTCTTCCCCGACAATATTGAGTATGGCTTACACCTCGCGGCCGCGCAGAAACAAGCCCGAACGATGGATGAGTCTCTGGCCACGCTGGCGGCATTGCGCAAGCTGCCCGCTCCCGACCGTGATGATCCTCGCATCTCCCTGCAACAGGCGGATGTCTACGACATCAAGGGATCTTATAAGGAGCAACAATCCGCCGCCGAAGCTGCGGCCGGCCGGGCGCGAGAACTGGGCGCGACCCTGGTGCTGGCACGCGCTTTGAATCAGCAAGCGCGCGCTTTGGAAAAGCAGGGCAAATTAGACGAAGCGCTCCACAGCGCTCAAGAAGCGGCACGCATCTCCGATGCAGCCGGTCAACGGGCCGAAGCAGCAAAATCGCTGACCATTACCGGGGTCGTTCGCTTTGACCAGGGCAATTTTGCAGAAGCCGCAAACGCCTACAACCGCGCGCTGGTCATACAGCGGGAAATCGGAGACATGCGCGCCGCCGCCACCACACTCAACGATCTCGCCAATGCTCTGGGTGCTCAGGGAGATCTATCCGGTTCTATCAAGATGTTGAATGAAGCCCTGTTAATGTTCCGTGAGTTGGCCGATAAGCACAGCGCCGCGGCGGTTCTCGGCAGCATCGCCGCCCGTACCATTCAGCAGGGCGACCTGAGGCAGGGCAAGAAGATGCTGGAGGAGGGACTGGCTGCGTCGCGAGAGATCGGCGACCAGGAACGAGCCAGCACGGCGGTTTACAACCTTGGAGAAGTTTTGCGCTGGCAAGGTGATTTGGAGGGCGCTCGTACCATGTACGAGCGGGCCGAAGCCTTATCCAGGCAGATCGGCGACTCGAGCGGTGTCGCCTACGCGCTGTACAGCCTGGGAGACGTGCTCACCGCCCAAGGTAATTTTGCCGCGGCTAGGGATAAGTACAACGAATCGATGACCATGAGAACCCAGATGGGAGAAAAGGGAAATGTCGCCGAAACTCAGATGGCCTTGGCCTACCTTCTGATCGAAGAAGGCCACGCGGGCGAAGCGGAGAATAGGCTACGCGAGGCTCGAGAGGAATTTCGAAAGGAAGGGCTGGGGGATGATGAGATCCTCGCCGATAGTCTGCTGGCACGCGTGTTGCTTTCCCAGGAAAAGGTTGGGGATGCGGAGAAGGAAACATCCGCCGCTCATGACCTGCTGGCGAAGAGCCAGGATTTTTCGGTTCGCCTGAGAGCGTCGATTGTGGAGGCGAAAGTAGAGGCCGCTGCCGGAAAAACGGAGGACGCGGTTCGGCGTATCGAGGAGACCATCGCGAGCGCAGAGAAATCTGGATATTTGGGATTTCAGCTGGAAGCTCAGTTGGCCCTGGGCGAAGTGCAAATGGCTTCGGGCAAGAGTGCGGCGGGCCGGAGCCTGGTTGCGGAGGTCCAAAAGCAGGCGCAGCTGAAAGGGTTTGGTTTAATCGCGAAAAACGCGGCGCGCGTGGCGGCGAAATCGGCAGCGGGGGCAAAAACATAGCATTGCATCGCACGAATGGTGGCATGCGTCTGGAACCAGCTCGAATCCCGTCCTTCCAGGCAGGCAACTTGCCTGCAGCAACTTGGGAGAACAATGAGTCAGGTCGGGATCGCAGCCCACTTAAGCCAACAGAAGGCTTGAATGGGGCACCCAGGCCTTTCTTGTGGGAGAAATGACCCTGCTCCCTGCACCGGCAACAAAAACTGAGTGTGGCCGGGGCTTCCGACCTTCCCACACCTAATGCCCCAGGAGCAGATGGTTGGGGTCCGCAGCCCACTCAAGCCAAAAGAGGGCTTGAATGGGCCACCCGATATTTCTCTTGCGGGGTGAGGGGGCAACTGCCCTGTGTCATTAGGTGCGGGAAGGCCGGAACAGTCTGCGTGAGAACTCGAAAAAGCAACCTTCAGGGGCTAATGCTCGCTGCGGCGAGGTAGCCCGACGGATTTTCAATCCTCTTTACGGCCCGACTAAAGTCGTGCCCTGATACAAAACCTGGTTCTCACGCAGACTCGGAAGCCCCGGCCCGCTCCAATGACCCCTCTTCTCCCGGCTTGTCGCGTTACTAAGTGAAAGCCAATTCAATGGCAGCCGAGGAGACGAAAATGAAAAGCTACATTCTCAGAACACTGCGTACCATGCTGGTCGCTGCAACCTCACCGAAGCTCAACCTATTGAAAATGGTCTGCATGCTCGGGTTGTTCTGTGGCACAGCGATTTTGTCCCCGGCACAGACTTTCACCAGCTTGCTTAGTTTCAATGGAACCAACGGCGCCAACCCGCACTGGGTGTATCTTGTCCAGGGCGTCGACGGGGAGCTGTACGGGACGACATTCTCGGGCAGCGGCAACGGTGGCACAGTCTTCAAAATTACCACCGGGGGCTCGCTGACCACGCTCTACAAGTTTTGCACCGAAGGCGAGCCGTGCAAAAACGGTGCGCAGCCGAACGCCGGGCTGGTGCTGGCCACGAACGGGAATTTTTACGGGACCACGATGAACGGCGGGGCCAACCAGAGCTCCTGCAGCGGTGGCTGCGGCACGGTCTATCAAATCACTCCTGGGGGCTCGCTGACCACGCTGCACAGCTTCGACTCCACAGATGGCGCCGCGCCCGCGGTTGGGCTGATTCAAGCCGCCAACGGGTTTCTCTATGGCACCACCTCCAATGGCGGGACCAACAACGTGGGTACGATCTTTGACATTGCAACCGGGGGCTTGTTTACATCGCTGCTTAGTTTCGATGGCGTAAACGGCGACTATCCGAACGCCAGACTGGTAGAGGACAAGCTCGGAGTCTTATACGGGACGACTCAGGAAATTAGTAGCGGCGCCGGCTCGGTGTTTGAAACCAACTACTTTGGCCAGCTCGATACGCTGCACAAATTCCACGGCACAGACGGGGGAGGGCCCACCGGCGCGCTGATACAGGCCACCGACGGGAACTTCTACGGGACCACACAAGCCGGCGGACCCGACTCCGGCGGTACGGTCTTTAAAATCACGCCGTCGGGCGTGCTCACCACGCTCTACAACTTCTGCTCTCTACCGGGGTGCCACGATGGCTCAACGCCGACCGGAGGACTGATTCAAGCCACCGACGGAAACCTGTACGGGACAACTTTTGGGGGGGGAGCCAACGAGAGCTCCTGCAACGGTGGCTGCGGCACGATCTTCAAAATCACCACCGCGGGCAAGCTGACCACGCTGCACAGCTTCTGCGCTCAATCGAGTTGCACGGACGGTAGCCAGCCCCAGGAGGGATTGGTTCAACACACCAACGGCACCTTGTATGGGGTGACCTACTACGGTGGGACCGAGGGCATCGGCACTATATTCAGCCTGTCGGTGGGACTGGGCCCGATGGTGCGGACACTCCCCAACGCGGCCAACGTGGGAGCAAAGGTCACCATCCTGGGAACGAACCTGACTGGCGCGACCAAGGTCAGTTTTGACGGAATCGCGGCATCGTTCACAGTTGTCTCCAACACCGAAATCACGACCACCGTGCCCACCGGTGCGACCAGCGGCAGCGTTACCGTGGTGACACCGAAAGGCACGCTGACCAGCAACGTACCCTTCCGGGTGACGCCGCAGATCAAGAGCTTCACGCCGGCCAGCGGGCCGGTGGGAACCAACGTAACCATCACCGGGGTCAGCCTCAAGCAGACGACCGCGGTCGCCTTCGGTGGGGTGGCGGCGACCGAGTTCAGCGTGAAATCCGACACGGAGGTGACCGCAACCGTACCTAGAGACGCTGTCAAGGGAACCATCAAGATCACGACGCAGGAGGGGACTGCGACGAGCACCAGCAGTTTCACCGTGACCGAATGATCGTGAACCGTTGGGAAGATAGACATTGAAGCCGCCTTTCACGAGGCGGCTTTTCTGTGCCATGCGGAATCGTGCCTGTTCCGGGGCGTACGATGCTTCCGAGGTGTGCAATGCACGAAACCGAAGATCTGGAGCAACGTCCGTCTCCCCTCGCCATGAGCTCCAGCGAGTTTCGGCTATTGGGGCATCAGATGGTCGATAGAGTCGCCGATTTCCTGGATTCGCTCCCTGGGCGGCCGGTCACAACCGGTGAGTCTCCGCAGCAGATTCGACAAGCGCTCGACGCCGGACGCTCCTTACCGAAGGAAGGGTGTGATCCCGCGAAGTTGATCGGCCATGCCGCCGATCTGCTCTTCGAACACTCGCTTTTCAATGGGCACCCGCGCTTTTGGGGTTATATCACGTCATCGGGCGCCCCTATTGGGGCGTTGGCAGAGTTGCTGGCTGCGGTCGTAAATCCCAACGTCGGGGCGTGGCTGCTCTCGCCGATGGCAAGCGAGATCGAAGCTCAAACGATACGCTGGGTGGCCGAGCTGCTGAACTATTCACCCGATTGTGGTGGATTGTTTGTCAGCGGCGGCAATATGGCGAATATTGTTTGCTTTCTCGCCGCGCGGCAAGCGAAGGCCGGGTGGGATGTGCGGCAGAAAGGTGTTAGCCAAGGTGGTCTGCGCGTTTATTGCTCGAAGGAGACACACACCTGGGTTCAAAAGGCCGCAGACATCTGCGGCCTCGGCACCGCTGCAATTCGCTGGGTGCCCACCGATGACGAACAACGGATCAGCCTTCCCGCGCTGAGGGAGCAAATTGCGATTGACATCGAATCGGGTGACAAGCCATTTCTGGTCGTGGGCACTGCCGGCTCGGTCAGCACCGGCGCCATCGATCCGCTGCCAGAGATGGCGGCGATCTGCCGTCAGTTCGACCTTTGGTTCCACGTTGACGGCGCCTACGGAGGCTTTGCGGCGATGCTGCCCGACGCTCCAGCGGCGTTGGCAGGCTTGGGTGAAGCCGACTCAGTAGCCGTGGACCCTCATAAATGGCTGTACGCTCCGCTAGAAGCTGGTTGTGCACTCGTCCGAGATCCGGAGCGGTTACGCGAGGCGTTTGCGTACCACCCGCCTTACTATCATTTCGGGGTTGAGGCAATCAATTACTTCGACTTCGGTCCCCAGAACTCCCGTGGCTTTCGAGCCCTCAAGGTCTGGCTGGCGTTGCAACAGGCCGGCCGGGAGGGCTACGTACGACTGCTTTCGCACGATATCCACCTGGCGCAAGAACTGTTTCGGCGCATCGTTCTCCACCCGGAACTCGAGGCATTCACCAACTCACTGAGTATCACTACTTTCCGCTACCGCCCAACGGGCCTCAGGTCAGGTGATGAAAAAGTAGAACCGTATCTGAACCAGTTGAACAGCGAACTACTCACCCATTTGCAGGAGAGTGGAGAGATGTACGTTTCCAATGCTGTGATCGGTGGAAAATTCGTGTTACGCGCATGTATTGTGAACTTCCGGAGCTCGTTGGCCGACGTGGATGCGTTGCCGGCCGCAGTGGTACGAATGGGCAGAGAGTTAGACTTTTCACTGCGACCAGAGGGTCTCCAGACCAACAAGTGACACACCTCATGCCTGAGGAGATATGGTTGTCCCCAAGATGCCTTCGAGGGGAAAGCTGTTGCCGATGGCCGTTGCCTCTCTGGCCGCCGCTATCATTGGCACTGTGCTGCGAGTTTCTTCATTGCCGCATTTTCGAGGGTAACTTCGCCAGCCTCTCGATTGTGCAAAGCTATCTCTGCGGCGATTGAGCGACCGAGAATTCGCTGATCGATATTGCCAAACGGCCCAGGCACGAGGCTCCCTAACCAACCGGCCCAGGCCGGGGTATGAGCGTTGCCGACAATGATGCCGGGGCGAAAAATGGCGAGGCGGGTAAAACCGATGCCGCGCACGGTGTCTTCCTTCATGCCCATTACGCGGGCATAGCGAAACCGGCTGCGGGCTGTGCTTCCTACCGCAGAAAGCAGGCAAAACTGGGCGATTCCGGCGTCATGGCAGCCACGCGCAAAGGCACCGACGACGCCGAGTTCAAGTCGTTGCAATTCTTCTTCGCTCCAGCGCATCGATCCAGAACCGACACCCACACAGCTCACGGCGCTGACGGGACCCTGGCTTAAAACTTCGCGGGCAAGGGCGGCAGTGCGCTCGGCAAAGTCAGCAGCGCCGGTATCAAGAACGACGTTGCGCACCCGCGATCGCGCCGCAATGGGCTTTCTGGTGACCATCACCACTTCCCGGCATTCCGGAATTGCCAGCAGCTCCGCGACGGCTGCACCACCGACTTGCCCGGTACCACCGAGGATAATTGCGGCGAAATTCTGCTTCATAAATAGGACCTCGATCCAGAACCTAACTGTTGACAAGGCGGTGCTGCTCGGGCACCGCATGTGGCTTAAACCCTAGTGCTATATTGGCTGCACCTTGCTCTCCATGCACCTGTTGGAGAGTCAACCTGAGACATCCTCGATGCGGATCGCTGAGCTTATCCTGCCTGTATTTGCAGTGATCCTAACTGGCTGGATCGTTGGCTATACGGGCTATCTGTCGCGGGCGTTGTCCGACGCACTGATTCACTTCGCCTATAACATCGCAATGCCGGCATTGCTGATCGTCACAATTGCACAAGAACCAAGTCATTCGCTGATCAATTGGCGCTTTCTTGTTGCCTTCGGCGGTGGCTCCCTCCTGTGCTTCCTCCTCGTGTTCGGCATCATGAGCATTCGTGCTTCTCGAAGTCTCGCAAGCCGAACGATGCATGGCATGGCGGCATCGATGACCAATACCGGCTTCGTCGCCTTGCCCGTCCTGCAGGCGATCTATGGTCCGCGCGCCGTGTTGCCGGCGGCGATCGCCACGGTATTCGTGGCGGTTGTGATGTTTCCGGTAGCCGTGATCTTGCTCGAACTTGGTCAGCGGGATGCGCATGGCTCACGCACGGCCCCAATGGTCACAGTCAAGCATGTCGTGCTTAACCCGATGGTCTTATCCACCCTGATCGGCATGCTTTGCTCGGTCCTCGGTCTCCGTATGCCCGGGCCGGTCACCGCGTATCTTGGGCATCCTGGCCGATGCGCTCACGCCTTGTGCACTGTTCGCCATCGGACTGGGGTTGTCGATCGATGGATTGCGCGCCAATATTGGGCGAGCTTCGCTGCTCTCGGCCGTCAAGCTCGTCATCATGCCTCTGATCGTGTACGGATTGAGCGTCTGGCTGGGGCTCGACCCCCTCTACACCATTGCGGCCGTAATCTGCGCCGCAGTGCCAACGGCCAAGACAGCCTACATTCTTGCGGGAGAGTATCACTGCGAGGAAATGTTGGTAGCGTCCACTGTCTCGATGACAACTCTGGCTTCCGTCATCTCGCTCGTGGTCTGGCTTTATTGGCTATCCGGGCTAGCAACACGCATCGCTGCCGGATAAGGGCAAGACGCGGTCAGACGTCCCGGCGTGATCCGCGGCCGCAACCGGCTGCGGCCGCTAACGGACCAACGGACTCTCCCAAACGCGAAAGAGTAATTCTTTGAGTCGAGCGAAATCCCTGGGGCCAAGCTCGGCGACCCAATCGCGCTCAATTTCGCGGAGCGCCTCTTCAGCTTTTGCGTACGCGGCGTGTCCGCGCTTCGTAAAGCGGACAATTCGTGCGCGGCCTTCATCCGGCGCGTCGGACCGGACCAAATATCCGAGATCCTCCAGGCTCCCCAGCAGCCGGTTCATGGCCTGCTTGCTCATCCCCGCGCGCTCGGCGAGAAGGCCGGGGCGAACCCCATCGGGACCCGGAAACCGGAAGAGCGCCATGTGCGGCAGGCTGAGCTCCGTAAAGCCCGCCGCATTCAGATCGTTGATGATGCGCCGGTGAATGGCCTCCGCCGGAACGCGCAGCAGCGCGCCGATGAGCATATCCCTGGTTTTGACCGGTGAATTTTCTTGCAAAGAATCCATTGACACTCCGAGTAAACTGTGTTTACTATCGATCTTAAGGTAAACATAGTTTACCAATAAGGAGAAACCGATGACAATGCAGACCATCGACATCCATGTCAGCTCTTCCGCATCAAGGCAGGCCGCGACAAACATGAAACCGGCAGAATCTGTCGCATTTGACCGAGGACGGCAGTCCCTGGATCATTCGGTCTGGTACAAAGGCTCGCTGATGACCTTTCTGGCTACAGGCGAAGACACCCAAGAACAGTTCGCGTTGATTGAGGCAGTAGGCAGGAAGGGCAACGGTCCTCCTCCACACATCCATCGTCGGGAAGATGAGATCTTCTACGTGCTGGAGGGCGAGTTGGCCGTTTCGGTTGGCGATCGCACAAGGAAGGCTTTGCCTGGAACAATGGTCTTCTTGCCACGCAACGTGCCGCACTCGTTCACGATCGAATCGGAGCAGATGCGGATGCTCATTCTGCTTACTCCCGCGGGGTTTGAAGGATGGTTCAAGGAACTCAGCGTGCCGGCGCCGGCCATGACGTTGCCACCAGCGAGTGAAGTTGCCTACGAAGACGTACAAAGGATGCTCGAGGCTGCTCCGCGATATGGCCTAGAATTTGTCTCGCCGGAGAGACAGTGAAGGGAATCTCCCAGGAGGAACGCATATGGCACAACAAACGGCCGATCACTGCACCAATCCTTCCGAGGAGGTTATCCGACTCGGACCTCTCACGGTACATTTTCTCGTCACCGGCGAGAACTCGGCTGGCAGCGTCGCGGCCTTTGAGGTTTTTGTCCCGGGCGCCCAGCGTCTGGCGGCTCCGGCCCACAGCCACGACCAGTGCGAGGAGACGATCTACGGAATCGACGGCGTGTTGACCTGGACCGTGGACGGGAAACAAATCGACGTCGGGCCCGGGCAGGCGCTCTGCATTCCGCGCGGCGCCGTTCACCGCTTCGACAACAACACGGTCCAGGATGTGAAGGTGCTCTGCCTGATCACGCCGGCGGCGATCGGTCCACAATTTTTCCGCGAGTCTGCCGAGGTGATCAACGCCGCAGCCGGCGGCCCGCCCGACCGGGCAAAGATGGCGGAGATCATGCTCCGCCACGGGCTGACTCCGACCCCACCCCCCGCCTAGGGCGGCGACCCGTGAAAGCAAGCGATCGCCGGCACTTTCGCCCAAGATGAATCTGTACCGCCGTTGACGATCGCGCCGTTCGCTAGTTCTCCGCGGGTTGCTGATCTACATGGTCGACGAGGAGGACATCCATAGGCGCTTTTTGCCGCTCCAGTTTCAGGCCGAGCTGATCCTGCAATGCCTCCTGGAGATTTGTTTGCCTGTCCTCAGGGTCTTCAGGAGCCGCTGAGCCAATTGCAGGATCAGGCCCCCACTCAAGAACAAAATCGAAAGTTCCGCTCAAGCCAGTCCGATCAAGGATGGGACGATTGAATTGCCCCATTTCACTCAAATGAGCTGCCAGCAGCGCGAGCGGGACCTTTCGACCGCCGATCCGAACGTGGCTGGGCGCGCTCGGTACACCCACGCTCACCAGGCCACCGCAAACGGTGGGGACCGTTGACGGCGTTTCAGGCTCGGATCGATGATCCGTGCTCGGCACGACATTGGAACACGTGCCGTCGTCGGCAGGATGAGGCCAAAGCTGTGGTCCCAATTTTCCTGGCTTGGCCAAGACCAGCGCCAGCACAGCAAGTTGGCGCGTCTCCGTGTGAAGCACCAGCTTGAATCGCTCGGTAAGGAGAGACTGCATCATCAGGCGCATCTGGTCTTTTGTGGGGTTGGGAATTTCGGACTTGGCCTCGATGTCGAACCTGGTAGTTGCCATCCACTTGGGGGCGTTCGCTTGCAGTAGCTCTATTTGCCCGTCGGTGAGCTTGTACGCAAACCGGATGTAATCGAGCAAGCTGATATTGCTCGCAAGGAATCGGCCCCCGGTTTCCGCGTAGGCGTCGCCAGGGCCCAGGGTGAAGTTCACTTTGGGAGGATCGTCCGATGCGTTCGGTTTGATGGTGGCGACTTCAAAAGCAAGCTGCGGCGGCTCACGCTTGCGTACGCCTTCGCCAACCGGCCCCTGGTGACCCAGCGTGTTGTTGAGCCACTCAGTCATGTCTACTTCCCAATCGGGGACGCCCGGCAGCTTATACCAGCCGCCGGTCCCATGCATCCCGCCCGGAATGCGGATGATCTCGCTGTGCACACCAACTTTCTTGAGGGCCGCGTCCAAATTGGTCGCTTCGCTGAAGGGAATGTACTCATCCTTATCTCCGAGAATCTGCAGGAAGGGCGGGTCGCCTGGCGAAACATACGTGATAGGAGACGCCTCCTTCAGCGCCTCAACTTCGCCCTTTTCTTTTATGAGCGGATCGAGCAAAGCGTGCACATCCGCATTGAGCGGCACGGTGGCAAAACTGCTTTGCGCGAACAACGTCACCACAGCTTGCACTTGCGCGCTCTCGCGATCGACAAGATCGGCTGCCGCCGGATCGCCCGGTAGATTCAGAAGCCCAACCATGTTGCTCAGGAAGCCACCCGCCGATCCGCCGATCAGCGCAATACGATTTGCTTCTCCATCCCACCGGCCGGCATTGTGGCGGAGGAACCGGACCGCCCGCTCCACGTCGTACACCATGTTGGGATAGGGATACTTCGGCGCCAGGCGATAGTTGATGGAGAAGACCGCATATCCTGCGGGGGCCAGGAAATCCGCGCAGTAGGCTTCGCTGCCGCTCTTGCTTGTGCCCCTCTGGTAGCCACCGCCGTGCACGATGATCGCTATCGGATGCGGTCCCGCTCCCCTGGGAGCGTAATAGTCCATGGTCAACTGCTGGCCGTCGGCAAGTCCGTACACAATGCCGTCCTGTGTGGGTGTCCGCACATCCGCGGCGAAGGCAGTTCCCAGCAGAGCCATTCCGACCAGGACGCCTTGAAGAAGCCGAAACCGTTTCATCTCTCCTAATGACACAGGCAGAGCGGACGATCGGTTGAGTGCCGCGCCTACAGCGCTCGCTCCTCTTCGGGATGGATCCCCAGCCCTTCCGGGCTGGGCTGACGTTTGGCGGTCGGCCCTCCGGGCCTTGCATCCATGGCCATTTTGCCGTGTCATTTCTCCCTCAACTTGCCGCAGGCAAGTTAGCTGCTGAGCGGGCGTTCCGGGTGCACGGTCATCCAGAGGAGGCCGCCAACGACGGCCAGCGCGGCTGCGATCGCGAAGGATGTAGTCCAGCCGAAGCGCTGCGCGACCCAGGGTGTGAGCGAGGCCGTCACCGCGCCGCCAACCTGTGCGCCCATGTTGACCATGCTGGAGAAGACGCCCGAACTGCGCCCCGCGATGTCGGCGGATACCGACCAGAACGAGCTTTGCGAGACATACAGTGCGCCCGCGCCGCCCGCCAAGATCACTCCGGCAAGCTGAGGGCTTTGCACGCGGGAGCCGAGTACCAGGAAGACGGCGGTAAAAAAGAACGCGACCGAGGCCAGGCCACAACGCCCCACTCGTAAGCCGTAAGCGCGCGTAAGGCGATCGCTGAGTGCGCCGCCGGCGAGGCAGCCGATGGTCATGGAGAGAAAGGGAAGCATGGAGTACAGCGCGCTGGCCTTGAGATTGAAGCCGCGCACCTGCGCCATGTAGAGAAAGAACCAGCTGAAGAATATCCACGCGGTGTAACCAAAGCCGAAGTAGCTGATGATGAGCGCGGGCAGATCGCGCCGGCGGAGAATGGCTCCCCAGGAGATGACCCCGCTCTTGCCGGGCGCATCCTGCGTGAGGCCCTGGCGAATGATATTCAGCTCTGAGGGCGACACAGCGGGATCTTCTTCGGGAGTATCGCGTGCGAACCACCACCACACGGCTCCGGCGATGACGCCGATGACGGCGCTGAACCAAAAGGCGGAGCGCCAGCCGTGGTGGAGGATGAACCACGCGAGCAAAGGCGGGGTCAGGCCGCTGCCTGCGCCGACTCCAGCAAAGATGAGGCCATTAATGAACCCGCGCTCCTGCTCCGGCACCCAGCGCGCGACGAACTGGTTGGCCGCCGGGTAAATTACCGCTTCGCCGGCCCCGAGTAAGAAGCGAATGCCGATCAGAAGCACGACCGCCTGCGAAATGCCTGGCGGTATCAGCGTGGTAAGGGCGGTGGCTACGCCCCACCACACCACGCCCAGCGTGATCACCAGCCGAGGGCCAAAACGGGAAGCGAGCCATCCGGCCGGGACCTGGAAACCAGCGTAGCCGATCAGAAACGCGCTGAAGATCCAGCCCAGGCGCTGGTTCCCCAGCCCGTACTCAGAGCTGATATGCAGGCCCGCGATGGAGATATTCGTGCGGTCGAGGAAAGAAATCGCGCTGAGAACGAAGAGCCAGAATGCGAGGAAAAACCTTTTGCGGGTATGCCGCTCTGCCAACATCGGTGTTGCTCCTGGGCCGCAAGAAATGATACCCCACGGGTTCCTCCGCATTAGAGGTGTTCTGTTGGACCGGTTAGTCAGGCGGTTCCATTAGGAGAGCTTGGCCAACATCAAATCAGGTAGCGTACGCTCGGTTGAAAATGTCTTCAAGGAGTGGTCCGCGGAACTGCAGATCCCTTGGCTTCGCTCCCGATGACACGGAGCGGAGAGTTTGGGAACCACCCCACTCAAGCCAAACGATGGCTTGAATGGGGCACCCTCAGGTTTTTGTTGCTGGTGCAAAGAGCAGGGTGATTTCTCCCTCAACTTGCCGCAGGCAAGTTAGCCGCTCGGGATGCCGGACCTGCGGTTCCTTCGAATCCCGGTTCGTCGCTTTGGTAGGGTCACGTATTATTCGGTTGTGACCGAGCGGAGGATTTCGTGTGTTTCTCAGCCAGCGCTAACTTCGTAGGCAGCGCCGTGCTGGGAGCCATTGGCGTGGCGACCCTTACCGAGGTGAAGCATCGGCGCGAGCTGCTGTTCGCTGCCATGCCGTTGCTCTTTGCGCTGCACCAGTTCACCGAGGGATTTGTCTGGCTCGGGCTGGACCACAAGTTGCCCTCCATCGTCACGCATGACGCGGGCGCCGCCTACGTGCTCTACGCCCAGGGTCTGCTGCCCTTCCTGTTGCCGCTCAGTGTTTTGCTGATCGAGCCTACCCGCGATCGTCGACGGCGCATGCTTGGTTTTTCCATCCTCGGAGGCGTCCTCGCCCTTTACATCCTGTGGGGGCTCGTCGCGTATCCCGTGGAGATTTCCGCAGCGCCCCACGGCGTCGTTTACCTGAACGAGATAAGCACCACAACTTTGGTCGCGATGCTCTATGTAATTGCGACCTGCGGCGCCCTGTTCTTTTCAGGATTTCGCGATCTGGTCTTGCTTGGTGGCCTTAACCTGGTGGGCCTGCTGATCGTAATGCTGGTAAGGCGGTATGAATTTACTTCTTTGTGGTGCGCTTATGCCGCCGTCGTGAGCGTCATCATCTACTTCTTCTTTCGCCGCAGCCGCCTTGGCAGGCCGGCCAACTATCTAGGCAGGCAATATGGCCACTGATCGCGCGATCGAGCAATCTCTACCAAGCGTAAGAATGTTTTGGTGGGTTTTCGCGGTGAGAGGCGGCCTGGCGGTGGTCTTTGCCATCGTGCTCTTCCTCGCCAGCAGCTTTCTGGGAATATTTTTCTTCGATCCCGTCACCCTCGTCTACATGAGCCTGCTGCTGGGCTCTTACGTGCTGGGCAATGGCCTTCTCTTAGGCGTGGCCGCCGGTTTCGGCCTCGAGCATAACTTGCATCTCTGGTGGCTGGCGCTCTGCGAAAGCGGCTTCGGCTTGCTGCTGGGTGTTTACATCGGTATTTCCATGATGATGACCCCGGAATCCCTTGCTTTCCTGGCGGGTATTCACGCTCTGGGCACGGGATTCTTCCAGGCGGCGTTGGCGGTGAAAATGCGACGCGACCTGCCAATCCGGTTCCTTCTCGCTTTAACCAGCGTTGTATCGGTTGTTTTAGGCGTGGTGTTTTTGCAGCATTTTCACCAGGCGCCCCGGGTCACCACCCAAGTGCTCTCGGGCTACGAGCTATTCTGCGGATTTAGCTCGATCATCTTCGCCCTTAGACTGCGCACGGAGTAAACGGGGCATCGTATACTCGTCTTATGTCCATTGTGCGCAATATAGCGGGTGTGGCGAAGGGAATGAGCATCACGTTTCGCGAGATGCTGAACCCAACCGAGGTGGAAAACTACCCGGACGGACCGGGTCCCAACCGCGGCGCCCACTTTCAGGACCGTTTCCGCGGCGCTCATGTGCTGCAGCGGGATGAGAACGGTCTGGAAAAATGCGTTGCCTGCTTTCTGTGCGCGGCGGCCTGCCCGGCCAACTGCATCTACATCGAGGCGGCCGAGAACACGGCCGAGCAGAGAATCTCAAGCGCGGAACGCTACGCCAAGGTCTACAACATCGACTACAACCGCTGCATCTTTTGCGGATACTGCGTGGAAGCCTGTCCCACCGATGCCATCACGCATGGCCATGGCTTTGAGCTGGCTTCGCTGAATGCCACGACCCTCATCCATCGCAAGGAAGACATGCTGGTCCCCTCCATCGGACTGCCCCATCACGCTGACAGCCAAAGCGGATGCAGTCAAGTAAGGGATCCCGATCCCATCCCGTAGAAAAACCTCAGCAATGCTGGTAGCATCAGCCAATGCACGCGACAGAAAATCAATGGCCGGCCGCGGATTTTCCATGTCAGCAGCCGGGAGAACGTTATGCAGCTGCGCGATGAAGTTCTCCGCATGCATGGTTTTGAGGTGCAGTCGACGGTCTATTCCGCAAGGCTTTGGATGAGGTACACGCGGAGCGACTACGACCTGGTGTTGATCGACGTCGAGGCTGATGTCAAGGTGCAGAGCGCCCAGGAACTGTGCGACGCGATCAAGAAGGTCATCCCCGGGCAGCATGTTGCGTTCGTGTGCAATTACCGCGTGGCGATCCAAAGCGATTGCCCCGACGAGATCATCCGGGCCGAATTCAATCCCGAAGCGCTGGTGCGCGGCGTGCAAGACGCTCTCAAGAAGAACGACGAAAACGACTAAGATCGCTTGCTCTGACAGCAGGTCGAAAACATTTCCAGGAGTGGTCCGCGGAACTGCAGATCCCTCCACGGCGCGCCGGGACCGGTCGGCTCGGTCCGCAACAACCCCACTCAAGCCAAAACAAAAGAAGGCTTGAATGGGGCACCCTCCCCTTTGTTATCCCGTCGCTACCTTAGCTGGCTTTCTTGCGCGGCTGCGCCGCCTGGAACTCGGCCTTGAGCGCCGCTTCGTGCACCGGCTTCTCGTGCAGCAGCAGTTGCGTCGCTTCCAGGTGTGCGTTGGCGTGGAACCAGTCCTGCACGATGTTGTCATAGAGCAGATTCAGCACGGCCAGCAGTGACATGCCCTGGTGGTGAGCCATCCATTCCTTGCACCAGCTTCGGGGTCTTGGTAGATTCCTGGTAATCCGCCGCCTCATAGAAGCCGTAGGCGCCCGTCCAGCCCATTTTCGCCATGCGCTTCAGGTTGCGCAGCGCCTCGACTGGTTCAATCCCCAACGCCAGGCAAGTGGAGTACGGCGACACCACCGGGCCCGCCACCGCGTCCCATTTGAGCGCGATGGGCGGTATGCCGAAGGCCTGGTAATGGTAATGACCGTGGTCGTCCTTCCCCGCCCAGCCGGATTCCGAGATGCCCCACGGTATGCCGTGCTCCTTGCCAAAGGCGCGCTGGATAGCCACCACCCCGCTGAGCGTGCGGGAGACCAGCGTGTCAGGATAGCTGCGCATCCAGATCGACGGCATCAGGTACTCAAACATCGTCCCCGTCCAGGAGATGAGCACCGGATGCCCATAGGCCATGGTGTGCGTGCGGCCCAGTTTGAACCAGCTTTGCTGGGGCGCCTCTCCCTTGGCCACCGTAATGAACGCGGCAATGCGAGCCTCGCTGCATAACAGGTCGTAGCAGGCCTGGTGCAGATGCTGGCGCTCGATCTCATACCCGATCGAGAGCAGCAGCCGCGAACGATCCATCAGAAAGCCGAAGTCCATTTCGGTGGCGAAACGCATCGCTTCGGCGGAAAGATCCTGCAGCTCGCGGGAGAGCACCTTCAGGTTTTCCCGCGCCGGTCCCGAGCGCAATTGCGCAGCTCCTCGGCCAGCAGCACAGGGGTGAATCGGCGGCCAAGCTGGTAGCATGCCCGGGCAATGCGGGCATCGAGATCGGCAGCCAATGCGCGCTGGCGCTGACGATGGTGACTGCGGCCGCGCTATCCGCAAGGCCTTGCAACTGGGGCAAAGCGAGCAGCGGGGCAAACTGGGGCAGGAGCCACGGCATGTAATCGCGAACCAGCGTGACCAGGGCAGTCGATGCGCCGATGGGTTTCTGCCAGCCACCAGGCGGCCTCGCCGGTTGCCGCGGCCGCATGCTGGCGAGGCAAAAACAGGCGCCTCGACGGCGCCGCAGCGCCCAGGCAGATCCATGCATTCGGATGCCCGCCTCTGCGGCCGGCGGCGCCAGCGCCTTCAGTTCGGCCGGAGCATCCGGCAGGCTCGTGAGCAGTTGCCAATGATCGCGAATGCCGGTAAACAGGGCTGGATTCAGCAGGGGCTCGCGCAGCAGGCCGCGACAGCCGGTGCGCAAGGTATAGAACGAGGCTGCCAGGTTGCCGCTATCCACCGAAGAGATGGTGATGGGGCGGATGGGCGCAAGGGTACGGGTGTCGTACCAGTTGAAGATGTGCCCGCGAAACTTCTCCATCTTGTCGTAGGTCTGCAGGCTGCGCTCGGTCAGGGCGACGAACTCGGGAATGGTCAGATAGCCGAAGGTGTTCGCTGCTTGCCGGGCATTCAGCAACAATCCAAAATTCGTGGGCGAAACGCGCGCCGCCTCAAACACGCCCTCTTCCTCGACATTGTCCGGTATCAGGTAGTTGTGGCTCTTGCCCCCAAACTGGTTGAAGTAGCGCCAGGTCTTCAGCGCCAGCTGCCGCAGAAAGGTATCTTCCTCTGATTGTGAGCTGCGGCCTGGTCTGCTGCGGCGGGTTATTGAGCCACGCAGTGATGACCCCGGCAAAGCCCCACAACACAAGAATCGGGAAGCGCGACCAGCAGCGACTCCGGATGGCGCAGGAAGATCAGAACGGCCACAACGATGGCGACCAGCGGCATCAAGGCGAGGTAGCGGTCCACTGGGGTACGCCGCTGCACCGACGTTTCGGCCTCGGCAGCAGTTTCCCACTCCAGCAAGCGCTGCCCGGTAATAAAGCTGCGGACCAGCGAGCGGATGATGGCGTCCAGGGCCAGCAGCATCTGGTGGGGCAGGTAGACCAGGTTGAGGAAGCTGATGAACGTGCCCTGCCAAAAGCCGCTCACGGCGTCGCGAATAGGCGCCCTGCAGCTTGGTGAAGTAGGCGCGGCCCAGGCTAAAGACCAGCTGCACCAGCGTGGGCACGAACATGAGGAATAGGGTGACCGCAGTCCAATAGAGCGCGCCACCGGGCAGCCCAAGCCAGCCGGCGAGCAGCAGGGCAAAGGTAAATACTTCCACCAGCGACCGGCGAAGATTGTCGAAGATCTTCCAGCGCGAAATGGTGGCGATAGGGTTGCGCACATACCGGCCGGATTCATCCGGAACCTTGGCGAAGAGCCATTGCGCGATCTGCCAGTCGCCCCGCAGCCAGCGGTGTTTGCGCCGGGTATACGCACTGTAGTGCGAGGGGTAATCGTCGATAACCTCAATGTCCGTGGTCAACCCGACGCGCGCATACGATCCCTCGATCAGGTCGTGGCTGAGCAGGGAATTGCGCGGAAAGCGCCGATCCAGAACCGCGTGCAGCGCGTTGATCTCGTAAATGCCCTTGCCGGTAAAGATGCCTTCCCCGAAGAGATCCTGATACGCGTCGGAGATGGCGCGGGTGTAGATATCGAAGCCCGTCTGCCCGGAGTAGATCGAGGCCAAACGCGAGCGCGATGCCGATTGCACACTCACGCCAACCCGCGGCTGCAGGATGCCGTATCCCTCGGTGACGATGCGAAGCTCAGGATCGATGATGGCCCGATTCAGCGGATGAGCCATGGCGCCAACCATGGTCTGTGCCGTGCCGCGCGGGAGCTGCGTATCGGAGTCCAGTGTAATGACGTACTGCGCGTGCGTGAGCGCGTTCAGGTTGCCGGCCTTTACCGGGAAAGGGTCGAATTGGCCTTTGAGCAGCTTGTTGAGATCCAGCAGCTTGCCTCGTTTGCGTTCCCACCCCATCCACACGCCCTGGCGCGCATTGAAGATGCGATGGCGGTGCAGCAGGAAGAACGATCCCGCTCCCGAGCCTCTCGTAACGCTCGTTCAGCTCGTCTGTCAGTTGAATGGCGAGCTCGACCAGGGGATCGGTGTCGTTCTGCCGCGGGCGGGTGACCGAGTCGGGAAGATCGGTGAGCAGGCCAAAGTGTATGTTGCGATCCTGGTTGGCCAGGTAGCGGACTTCGAGATCGTCAAAGAGCTCGCGTACCTGCTTCTCCTTCATCAACAGGGTTGGTACTACCACCAGAGTGGTGAACTGCTCCGGCACGCCCTCGGAGAAGTCGAGCTTGGGCAACGCATAGGCCTTGAAGATCGCCGTGACGGTGTTGTTCACCAGGTCGACCGCGCCCTGGGTCACCGGAAGCAGCAACAGCAGAAAGGCCAGCGTAAGCCCGCCAAAGATCGGATAGGTCGGGACCAGGGGAGCAAGAATCAGGCCAATGAGCACGACGGTGATGATCTGAATGCCGCCGATATAAAAATCGTCTGCGTTGCTCCAGAGCATGAGGCGCAGGCGATCGATGAAGCGCGGGCGAAAGCCCACGCGCGCGGCAAGCTGGGGAAAGCCGCGATCGATGATGTAGTAGCCGACGTGCGCGCGGCGAGCGCGCAGCCTCGGATCCTCGACCCGGTGTTTCTCCCTCGATTCGAGGGCCAGGGCAAGCGCTGCCTGGGCCACCTCCAGTTCGGAGCAATCGGAGCGGCGGGCAATCTCCGCCACCCGTTTGCGGTAAGCCTCACGGCTGTCGAAGTCCATCGCCTTGTAAGCGTTGGCGGGATCCTGCTGCAGGACAGCATCGTAGATCACCAGCGGCTCGATCAGGGTAAACCAATCCGCATACCCTACATCGCGCAGGCTTCTCATGCGGGTTTTCAGCAGTTCGGCGCCGGCCTCGGTGTGCGAGTCCGGGTCCCGGATAACCCCATCCGCCTGGGTGATGATCTCTTCCAGCAGCAGGAATTTCAGAACGGAAGCCAGGGCCCATAGTTCTTCCAGCTCCAGCGCATCGTATTGCTGCACCTGGTCGATGAAAATCTTGATTGCCTCGTGCGTGCCAATCCGAGCCCGTAGCCTGCAGGTAGGCATCGGCTACGGTTACAATTCGCGGCTCATCGTTCTCGTGATCGCGCAGCACTCGCGGTAAGCGGCCCAGCCGCTTGCGCACGGAATCGATTTCCGCGATCACGGCGCGCAGCAGCCGCGGATTTTGCCGCAACTCAAGCAGAGGGTCCAGAGGCTCGCCCGGCAGGTAGGTGGGCACTGGCCGGGCATCGAGGACGACGTACAGTTGGTTAAGCGATTGTTCTGTTGCGTCGATGCGCCGCCCAAAACTGCCCGGGCCTTCCGGCTTGTGCGCCACCTGCCACCCAGGCGCCACCCGATCGGCATAATGCCGCAAGTGCATCGGCGGAGTATGACGGCGGCGTCGCCGCGCTGCGTGGAGGCCTGGCCCGAGCTGGGAATGCTTTCAGTCATAGTGTTTTTCTGTGGGGGCCCCGTAGTTCCTGTATCAGCGGTAGCTCGCCGCCTGCATTTCAAACATACTGGCATATCGGCCGCCGAGCGCCATCAGTTGCGGATGGGTTCCTTCTTCCACCAGTTTCCCGCCCTCCAGCACTACGATGCGATCTGCCATGCGCACGGTTGAAAAGCGGTGCGAGATCAATAGCGCCATCTTGCCGGTAGTAAGCTCGGCGAAACGCTCGAAAACTTCCAGCTCACTGCGGGCGTCCAGCGCGGCCGTAGGTTCGTCCAGCACCAGCAGCTGGGCATCCCGCAGGTAGGCGCGGGCCAGCGCCACCCGCTGCCATTCGCCTCCCGACAGCTCAACCCCGGTCTCGAAGCGGCGCCCCAGCATCTGGTCATAGCCGGCGGGCAGCTTGGCGATCACGCTCTCTGCGAGGCTCTTGTGCGCAGCCGATTCTATCTCCATTTGTGAGTGCTCGCTCTCGACTCGGCCGACGCTGATGTTTTCCCTGGCCGTCATCTCGTAGCGCATGAAGTCCTGAAAAATCACGCCGATCTCGTGGTGCAGATCTTCCAGTTTGTAGTCGCGTAAGTCGATGCCATCGAGCAGAATCTGGCCTTCGGTCGGGTCGTAGAGCCGGGTGATCAGCTTGACCACGGTCGTCTTGCCCTGGCCGTTTTCTCCAATGAGGGCGATCCGCTGACCCGGCTCGAGGGTGAAATTGAAGTTGCTGAGCACCCGGCGCGTGGTGCCCGGGTACGCAAAGCTCACGTTACGAAATTCAAAGCCGCGGCGGATGGGGCGCGGGATCAAGGCCCCGTCCGGCTTCGATACCACCGTTGGCTTCATCTCGAAGAAGGCCAGCAAATCGGTGAGGAAGAGGGCCTGATCAGCGATGCCCGAAGCAGTCGAGAAGACCTGCTGCAGGTTACTGGAGGCCTGGATGATGGCATTCGTCAGGTAGTAGAACTCACCGATGCTGTCGTAGTTGCCGGTAACCGCGCGCCAGATCACAAATGCGTAGGCGCCATAGTAGCCGAGGGTAGCGACCACTCCCAGTAGCCCGCCGGCCAGCAGCTTCTTGCGCGAAAGGGCGACATTTTCCTCGTAGATGGCCTGGGAAAGTTTGGTGAAGCGGTTGGTCAGGTAGTCCTTGAGGTTGAAGAGCTTCAGCTCTTTGGCGCCTTCGCGGCTGCCGGCCACCTGGCGCAGGTAGTCCATCTGGCGCTTGGCTGGGGTCTGGCGGAAGTTCTTGGCATAGCCGAGGAAGGCGAAGTGGGTTTCCCCAAGAAATGTGGGAAGCACACCCAGGGCGAGCAGCAGAACCAGCCAGGGGGAGTACCAGAGCAGGATGGATGTCCAGATCAGGGTGGTCAGGGATTGCTGGAAAAGCCGGCCCATCTGCTGGATCATCGCCAGCCGGTCGGTGGCCTGAACCCGCGCGCGTTCCAGGCGGTCGTAGAAGACCGGGTCTTCATACGTGGTCAGGTCGAGATCCGCGGCCTGCCGCATCACCCGGATACTGACGAAATGCGTGTACCGGTCGGCCAGCAGGCTGTCGCTATAGTCGACACACCGCGTCAGCAGTCCGGAGAGGACGTTGAGGCCGGCTTCCAGTACCACGAGCCACCAAAAGTAATGTTGCAGCCCCTGGTGCGAGAAGACCTGCTGGACCCCGTTGATGATTTGTGACGCGACATAGGCAATTGCCGCGGGCAGGGCAGCCACGAGGACGCGCAGCACCAGACCCCAGGTAACCACGCTGGGACCGGAACGCCACAAGATGCCAAGCACCGGCGGCACGTTCTTGAGCGCCTGCACCCGCTCGCGCCACGCGTTGCGAGAGGACTGTGGACTGGCTTCCGTCGTCATGGAGTTCCGTGGTGAAGCGTTTTCACAAATACGGTAATGGAGTGAGAGTGGTTATGTGCAGGTGTTCTTTCCACCCCAGCAAGCTAAGCTTGCCGGGGACCCCGGTTTTGGCGGAACGCCTGCGTAGAGTTCCTCTTCTTCGCTTTACACCATTTGTGAAAACGTGATGGGAGCGGACCAGACCCTCCGCAAGGCTCGGTATTCGATTCCTATCTAATGTTACCAATGAGATGCATATCTGGCCTCGCTTGTTGGCTGGAGGGCATGCGTGGGGCGACGCAGGCGGCACACTTGCGGTCCACAGGGGAGTGTGCTAGAAACGAGTTAGTTCAAGTTTGCTCCTTGTGAGCGAGCCTGAATTTCATGAAGAGTGGCTGAGGGACGGGCCCTGTGACGCCACGACAACCTGCCTGGGCAAACCAGGAGTATGGTGTCAACTCTCTCCTGCGTTCTGAAAAGAAACGGGGAACATGAGATTCGGGGTGCACAGTTTACGCGCATCTCGCTAATTCCATGCAATACGGCAGTTAAGAGTTCGTCACGCAGTGCCCGTGTAGCGGTCGCTCTCGAATTGAGGGCATGATGGCATCATTTTACGAACTGTGCTGTAGGGAGTGCGGCAAGCGCTTCCCCAACCAGCCGCTCTCCAGCTGCGACGAGTGTTTTTCCTCGCTCGAGGTAGTCTACGATCTGGCTGCGGCCAAAGAGACCTTCACCCGCGAGGCAATTGCCCGGGGGCCGCACAGCATGTGGCGCTACCAGGCGCTGCTGCCGGTGCCGGACGGCTACGTCCCCACCACACATTCGGGCATGACGCCCCTGATGCCGGCTCCTCGCCTGGCGAAGCGCATTGGCGCTACCAATCTTTACCTCAAGAACGATGCAGTGTGCCTTCCCACGCTGAGCTTTAAAGATCGCGTGGTTTCGGTGGCTTTGGCCACGGCCAAGATCTTCGGCTTCGATACCGTAGGCTGCTCTTCCACCGGGAATCTGGCGAACGCGGTAGCTGCTCATGCCGCGCGCCTGGGACTGAAGACCTACATCCTTGTGCCTAAGGATCTGGAGCCCGCCAAGATTTTGAACACGCAAGTCTATGGGGCGAACCTGGTGCGGATTGATGGCAATTACGACCAGGTGAACCGGCTGAGCACGCAAATCGCGGAGCGCTACAACTGGGGTTTCGTGAATGTGAATCTGCGGCCTTATTACGCTGAGGGCTCAAAGACGGTGGGTTATGAGATCGCCGAGCAACTCGGCTGGCGCCTGCCCGACAACGTGGTCGTTCCCATGGCTGGCGGGGCTCTGATTTCCAAGATTCGCAAAGCCTTTGGCGAGCTGATCGAGCTTGGCCTGGTCGAAAACAAGCAGGTGCGCTTTTTCGGAGCCCAGGCCACTGGCTGTTCTCCGATTGCTCACGCGGTGAAGAATGGCTTGTCGCACCACGAGCCGCAGCGGCCGAATACGATTGCCCGCTCCCTGGCCATCGGCAATCCCGCCGATGGACCGTACGCTATCCGTGCCATTAATGAAAGCGGCGGCTGGGCAGAAGATGTTTCCGATGTGGAGATTGTTTCCGCTATCCAGGAACTGGCCGAGACCGAAGGAGTGTTTACGGAAACGGCGGGGGGCGTGACGACTGCTGTCACAGCCCGCCTCTATGCTCATGGCCGCATTGCTCCTGGCGACCTTACGGTGGTTGCGATTACCGGCAATGGGCTAAAAACTATGGATGTACTTCAAGACAAATACAACCAGCGGCAGGCGATCCGTCCCAAGTTGGCGGACTTCGAGGCCCTGGTTGAGGCCGCAAACGCGCAGGAGGAAGTTTATGCCGGTTAAAGTGCTATTGCCGAACGCCTTTCAAAAACACACCAATGGCACCCGGGAGATGCAATCCGCGGCGCAGAATCTGCCGCAACTGATCACCGAGATTGAGACCAGCTTTCCCGCGTTGAAGTCTCATCTGCGCGACAGCGATGGGAAAGTGCGGCGCTTCATCAACTTCTATGTCAACGAAGAGGACATCCGTTTTCTGGGCAACGATGAGTATGCGTTCAAGGATGGTGATGAAGTCCTGGTGATCCCCTCGATTGCCGGCGGCTGAGGGGCGCGGAACAACCGCACTCAAGCCGAAAGACGGCTTGAATGGGTCACCCAAGCTTGCGGATACAAGTCAGATTCCCCGAGCCCTACAAGCTAGGCAAACCGGCAGACTGATAGATCTTCGACATGTATTGCATGTCGAGCAGGCCTTCTTCCCCTGCCGTCTTCGGCGTTTTATCCTGCATAATGCAATCGGAAAAATAATCGGCTTGCGTGGCGAACTGCGATGGGTCCACATTGGGATTCGGCTCATCGATCATGGTGGGCTTGCCCCCTGCCGGGTCAGAGAGCTGTCCGGTGAGATGCAGCCCCTGGTAGGGAAACGCAGGTTCCGCATACAAGAACCCCTGCGATCCGTGCACCCGGTAGAACCCGTTCATCGATGCGCCGTATGAGGTGTTGCAACTGGCCACTGCGCCGGAAGGAAACTTCATCGTCCACGATACATTCTCTTCAACGGTATCGAATCGTCCATCATGATCGATCACCGACGCAAAGGCTTTGATCTCGCTGGGCTCCTCCCCGGTGAGATAGCGGCAAGCGTTGAGTGAGTAGACACCCATATCCATCAAAGGCCCCCCGCCGGCCAGCTTGCGGTCCAGCCTCCACTGGTTAGGCTTTGCGTTAAAGCCGTTTGCGCTCTCAATAGCCTGGATCTTCCCCAGCCGTCCCTCGCGGATAAGCTGCATGGCCCGCATGTTGGTCGGCTCATAGTGACAGCGATAGGCAATCATCAGCTTCTTGTTCGCATCCTTGCAGGCCTTGATCATCGCTTGTGAGTCCGCCACGGTTGTGGCCATCGGCTTCTCGCACAGCACGTGCTTGCCCGCGCGGGCGGAGCGGATCGTGTACTCAGCATGCATGCTGTTCGGCAATGCCACATAGACCGCGTCGATCGCGGGATTGTTCTTGAACTCGTCCATGTTCTCGTAGCTGTAGATGGAGCTCTCCGGCACGCCGTACTTGGCAGCCTGGGCCAGGGCCTTGTCGCGATGCCCGCTCACCAGCCCGGTAATCCGCGAGTTCTTGCTGGCCAGCACGCCGGGCATAAAGTGACCCATGGAAATACTGCCCAGGCCGATGATGCCGTAGCCGATCTTGCGATCGCCGCTCTGCGCCAACAACGGCGAAACCATCTGTGTCGCGGCTCCAGCCATGGCCAGACGGGTGAACTCTCTGCGAGTTAGCATGACGATTCCTCCATTGCTTGATTGCGCGAGTAGTTTCTCCAAATGGCGAAAATTGTGCAACAAACCCTACAATCGATCCAGGATGCTGAAACCTCTGCTTGCAGCCATTCTCACGTTGCTCATGGTCTCCCCGGCGGCAGCGCAGTTTCCTGAAGACTTGAAGGCGAAGGTCGACGCCACGGTCAATCAGATTCTGTCATCGACGAAAGTTCCCAGCGCTTCGATCGCCATCGTAAAGGATGGGCGCATCGCCTATCTGCAGGCTTATGGTCTCGCCCGTCTTTCACCGCCGATGGAGGCCACCCCGCAGATGCAGTACTCCATAGGGTCGATCAGCAAGCAGTTCACCGCAGCCGCTGTTCTGCTGCTGGCGCAGGAGGGCAAGCTGACCCTGGAAGATCCAGTCTCGAAGTACCTGCCCGAGCTGACCCGGGCCAATGAGGTCACGATCCGCATGCTGCTCTCGCACACTTCGGGTTACCAGGACTTCTGGCCCGAGGATTACGTGATGACCTCCATGATGGTGGCCGACCACGCGCCCAGCACATTCTCGATGTGTGGGCGAAAAAGCCGCTCGACTTCGATCCCGGCACTCAATGGCAATACTCCAACACCAACTACGTGATTGCGGGGCGCATTGTGGAGCAGGTCAGCGGCATGCCGCTGATCGACCTGCTGGAGAAGCGTATCTTTTTGCCGCTGGGCATGAACGACGTCTTACAACTCCGATGCCAGCCGCTTGCCGGCTACCGACCCCACCGGCTACGAGCGCCATGCCCTGGGCCCCCAGCGCCCTTCGCCGCAGGAGGGTGCGGGTTGGATGTTTGCCGCCGGGGAGCTCGCCATGCCGGCCCACGACCTCGCGCTTTGGGATATCAGCGTGATCAACCGTTCGCTGCTGGACCCCGCTTCTTACGTGCAGATGCTCACGCCCGTCCGGCTCAAGAATGGCGCCGGCACAGGATACGGCCTGGGAGTGAATCTAGGCGAGCGCGACGGCCGCAAAATCATTGAGCACTCGGGGGAAGTCTCGGGCTTTGTCTCCGAAAACCTGGTGTTCCCCAACGATCGGGCGGCGATGATTGTGCTTACCAATGAGATGGCGACCCAGGCGGCTCGCCAGATCGCGGACCAGATCGCGCCGATGGTTCTAGGCATTCCGGCGCCCCCGCCGACCAAGGCGGAGGCGCAAGCGTTGGCCATCTTCAACGGGCTCGCCGACGGGCACATCGACCGCAGGCTTTTCACCAGCTTTTGCAACGCATACTTCAGCCAGCAGACGGTGGAGGACTTTGCCTCCAGCCTGAAGCCATTGGGGCCGCCGCTTAGTTTCAAAGAGACCAAAGAGGAAGCGCGCGGCGGGATGATCTTCCGCGTCTTCGCCGTCGCCTTTCCCGAGCGCGAGCTTCGGGTGACCACCTACGAGATGCCCGACGGAAAGCTGGAACAATATCTGGTGTTGCCGTGAGCAGGCGGAGTTACCGTCCCACCAGAGACTGGAACTCCGGGTGTTTGGAGAGAAAGTTCGCCGCCATAGGACACACCACGTCCACCTTCAAATTGTTGTCGCGAGCGTATTCGAGCGCCGTCTTCGCCAGCGTGCCCGCTATGCCCCGGCCGCGAAGGGCTTCGGGCACCTCAGTATGCAGCAAGCGTGATCCATCCCGCCGCTATCGAGTTCGAACTCCAGGTATGCAGTTTCCCCATCCTCCTCGAGCTCGAATCTGCTCCTAAACGCCGCTTCTCTGATTGCTCATAAAAATCTCCCCGTCTGTTCGTCGGAAATCTAAGCCGGCTGCAGCCATCCGCTGGGAGTGGAGTGCGCGATCTCCAGTTCCTCCGCCGTCATGTCGACGGCAATATCGGCAAACAGCGGAGTGCTCAGGTAGCGTTCTCCCGTATCCGGCAGCATGCACAGAATCGTCGATCCCTTGGGAGCCTCTGCACCGACTTTCAGCGCTGCGGCGAAGGTCGCCCCCGAGGTGATGCCCACGAAGATTCCTTCCTTGCGGGCAAGTTCCTTGCTCCAGCGCATTGCTTCCGGATTGCTGATGCGCAGAATCTGGCTGATTGCCTTCGGTGTCCACGGCGTCTCCCACCAGCTTGGCGATAAAGTCCGGGCTCCAGCCCTGCATGGGGTGAGGTTTCCACGAGGGGTGGCCCGCCGCTGCCGATCCGTCCGGGTTTCGTTGCTGGGGGATTCCGCTGGAGAGCATGGGCGCATCCTCCGGCTCGGAGACCACGATCTTGGTCTCGGGCCGCTCTTTGGCCAGCACCCGCGCTACGCCTTTCAGCGTGCCGCCGGTGCCAAAGCCGGTCACCCAATAATCCAGCCGCTCCCCTTGAAATCTTCCAGGATCTCTTGTGCCGTGGTGCGGGAGTGCATGTCGGCATTGGCTTCATTCTCGAACTGCCGGGTAAGAAACCAGCCATGCGTCTCGGCGAGCTCGATGGCTTTGGCGACCATGCCCATCCCTCTGCCCGCCGCGGGAGTAAGCACAACCTTAGCCCCCAGGAAGCGCATCAATTTCCGCCGCTCCACGCTGAAGGTCTCCGCCATCGTGACCACCAGCGGATAGCCTTTCTGCGCGCACACCATGGCCAGGCCGATGCCCGTATTGCCGCTGGTCGCTTCGATCACGGTCTGGCCCGGCTTGAGTTTGCCGGTCTTCTCCGCATCCTCGATCACGCCCAGGGCGAGGCGATCCTTGACCGAGCCCAGCGGGTTGAACGCCTCGATTTTGACAAAGAGGTTTACCTCGGGCGGAGCGAGCTTATTGATCCTGACTACGGGCGTGTTGCCGACGGTTTCCAGGATGTTGGCATATCTGTGTCCCATGGGTGGTGCCTCCCAGCTTGTCCAAGATAAACCTTTTCAGGATGGCTGTGAGGTTCGACCAGCCGCGCTGCACGAAAATCATCCAATGTAAGATCGCTCTGTTGATTGAGGTTAGCCTTATGGATGATCCCGTCAAAAGCAGCTGTTCTGCTTTGAGTCGTGCCGAGCTGCCCGGCATGAGCCTACTGGAACACCTGGAAGAGCTCCGCAAGCGCCTTATACAGTCGGCCATATACCTCGCCATCGGCTTTGTCGTCGCGTACGCCTTCAGCGAGCGCTTGTATGGCGTTATTCAAGCGCCTCTCGACCAGCTTCACATCCCGCTGAACTTTACTCACCCTACCGATGGTCTGATGTTGTACTTAAAGACCGCATTCGCCGGCGGCGCTATCCTGGCTAGCCCTTTCGTACTTTTTCAGATTTGGCTCTTCATTTCGCCCGGCTTGTATGCCAATGAGAAACGCTATGTCTGGCCTTTTATGACTGCGACCATCGGCCTGTTTCTCACCGGCGCATATTTTGGATACCGCTGGGTTCTGCCCGGAGCGATCAGGGTGCTGGTGCTCGAGTACGGTCACCGGTTTCACCCGATTCTCACCATCGAGGACTACACCGGCTTCTTTCTCGCGATCATTCTTGGCCTCGGCATCGCTTTTGAGCTCCCCGTCCTGATGTTCTTCCTGGCGCTGTTCAACCTAGTGGACGCCAGGTTTCTGCTTCGCAACTTCAAGTACGGGATCCTCGTCATCTTCATCATCGCCGGGGTAATTTGTCCGCTGCCTGATCCTTTCAGCATGTGCCTGTTCGCCGGTCCATTGCTGGTTCTCTACTTGCTTGGCGTAGGGATGGCCTTCCTGGCCCACCCGTCGCGTAGCAAGTCAAAGGTCAATCCAACCAAGGCGCGGCTCGGGATCCTCGTTTTGACTGTGGTAAGATCCGCAGCGCTTTTGCATGCTCGGCGCGAAGTTCGCCGCCCTTCCCCTCGAGGGTGGGAAATACGGCTTCCTGCAAAAGGAGCCGGGGCCTTCACGCTCTGACCCCGGGCGCGCAATTGACGGCCCTCAGGAGATTAGCTAAGCTTTCCTAGCAGTCAATGCAGCCGCATGATCACAGCGACGATTTTTGAAGCCAAGACAAACCTCTCCGAGCTTTTGAAAAAAGCGCAGCAGGGCGAGACTGTGATCATTACTTCGGGCCGTGAGAAGACCCCAGTCGCCAGGCTGGAGGCGATTCACCCGGTCGGCAAGAAGCGGCTTGGTGCGCTTCTGACTCCTGAATTTGTTTTGACGGATGCCTTCTTCGAACCCCTTCCGGAGGAGGAGCTAAAACACTGGAATGGGGAGGATGATTGAGAGTTCTGCTCGACACCCACACCCTGTTATGGGCAACTCTTTCCCCCTCGTTCCTAAGCCGTCAGGCATCGGCGATCATTGCAGATGAGCTCAATGTGATCCTCGTTTCGGCGGCGTCTGCCTGGGAGATTGCGACCAAAGTACGTCTGGGAAAACTTCCCGGTGCAGAAGCGCTTGAAAGAGATTTTCTGGAGGTTATGAACCATGCCGGTTACACACTCCTTTCGATCGATGTGCAGAGCGCGCTCCGCGCCGGCCGGCTCACTGCGCAGCATTGCGATCCTTTCGATCGCATGATCGCAGCCCAGGCGCTCGGCAGTGACATCCCGATCCTTAGTTTTGATTCGCGATTGGATGCCTTCGGCATCCGACGGATTTGGGCGGATTGAATGGGATAGAGGTGTGGGCGGGCGGCAACCGGGTTAAAATGAGAAGCACGTGCCGAGCCGGGATGGCGGAACTGGCAGACGCAGCGGACTCAAAATCCGCCGAGGGCAACCTCGTGGGGGTTCGACCCCCCCTCCCGGCACCAAGATAAGATCGCTGATTTAGGGTCTCTATTTTTTCTGCCTGCATCGTGGCCAAAACGGTAGATAACGTGTCGCCATCGATCACATCTGAATGGATGGCCCATTCAATAGGTGGACACCATCCGCGGCATCTAAGAATGGCCTACTCTACGAGCGGTACCAACGGCGACTGATCTTGTCAGCCACAACTTATGAAGCGGAGCCCACGCCAGGCTCGGTATTCGATGTCGCATCGACAACGAAGTTCACCTTTCCGCAGTCGCCCTTTGCGCCATCGAATATATGGCCCCGCATTGTCAAATAGAAAAGTAACTCGATACGACTTGAGACCCCCAGCTTTTCAAAGGCCCGGAAGAGGTAGTTCTTCACCGTATGCTCGCTCAAGCCCAATTCGCTGGCAATCACTTTGTTGGTCTTGCCTGTCGCCGCAAATTGCACTACTTGCAGTTCGCGGGTAGTTAAGCCCGCCGCATCGCCATCCGTCATTATGCTGGGCGATGGAATACTCTTCATTGCGGAAAGCAGGTGAGCGGTTTCGGCGGGTCCAGCCCAAATGAATCCCTTTCCCACGCGCTCAACACAATCAAGGAAATCGGACATGGGCAACTGACGAGAGAAAACGCCCGTTGCCCCGGAACGAAACGCGGTGATGACCGAGTTATGGTTTGCATTGTTGAGCAGCATCACGATCGAGATGCCGGGATGAGCACGAGCCACGCTCCGCGCAAGGTCAAAACCATCGCCCGGCTTGAGATCGATCTCCGCCCCGATCACCACCAGGTCGACATCACTGACCGAAAGCGCGGACAAAAGATCACCCGCCCGGATGACCGCGCTCTCCAGTCCACTGTCTCTCGCGAGCGCATTCGCCAGAAGGTCGCTGGTCATCGAATCCCGATCCACGACGAAGACACGGAACGAAGGGCAGTTTTGTTGGCCAATTCGAACGACATCGCGCTTAAGCAGTTTGGACGAGATCCAGCGGACCTGCATCGAAGACCCCAACGCAGAGTTGGGCGGCTTTGTTAAAGGCGTCAACGCGATCTATCTCCCGCCGGGGTCACGGAACACATTTGTAAACGTTGTGGCCTACCCTCAAACCGCAAGTGCAGATCAACCCGAACAGCATGGCAGTAAGTTGAATCGTTGAAGCGAGAAGTAACTCGCCCCCAATCTACAATGTCCCGTCGATTTTTGAAACACAATTTCGGTGTCGATTTTTCTGCGCAGGCGTAACTGCTGCGACACTCGAACGTAATGCACTCCGGTAACACGCCGGGCTTCCGCGACGACAGATAACTCATCGGGATGGATCGATCTCATTGGTGTTTCCTATGGATACTCCTGAGCTGGATGCCGATACAAATAGATACTTTCGTCTCTATTGCCCAGTCCAGCGTTCTCTATGGAGTTACGGAACGACATTCCTATCTTGGAGGATCTTTACTTGAGAAGACGGCTGAGGTTACTGAGCCGGTCGACTCCTTCAAGATTCAAACATTCAGCATCTTGATGCGCGTATCGAAGAGCCGTAGCCTGACTTTCTATGGGTGCTGCCCATATAGTTAAACGCCTGTTCCAACATAGGAGCGCAACAAGGTACAAGCTGCGTCTTCCGGTGATCTTCCATTGGAGTGAGGGGGGCGAACATACGTCGGGAGGTTTCACAAGCGACGTGGCTCTGGACGGGGCGCTGATCTGGAGCCGGGAATGCCCACCGGTTGGCTCAGAAGTGCGCGTTGAAATTCTTCTCCCCTCTCCCGAGACGGCGCATGAACAGATTCGTATCTTCTGCACAGGGAAGGTCATTCATTCCTCGAAGAGGATGGGCTACTCGGAGTTCGGGTTCCACGGTGTGTTCCAGGATGACCAACTCACAAGTCACGTTCTGGACTTTGATAGCAAACGCTAAACGCATTTCGCTCGTTTTGGCAAAAGAAACTTAGCCGGAAGAGCCAGCGTGAGGGTTTTCAATCTTGAATCGCAGTCAGGTTCGGGAGTCGATCCTGGGACCGAGAGGGCGAAGCTATGTTTAGCGTAATGGCTAGAGGTCTAAGCGAGAGGGAATTTGTTCCGGCCCCGTGTTTGACCGGAATCACGGGCCACTTGGCAAGTTCAGCCACCGACTTACAGTGGTTCGCAGTGTGGACTCGATCGCGCCAGGAGAAAGTAGCTGCCGCCATGATCGAATCGCTCGGCGTGGCGAACTACCTTCCGTTCAAAACCGAGTCGCGGCAATGGAGCGACCGCAAACAGAAGGTCACCATTCCGCTTTTCAGCGGCTACCTCTTTGTCAGGATGAATCTGCTGGACGGCAGCAAACTCCGCGTTCTTAAGGTGCCGGGGGTTGTGGGATTCGTTGGAAACAGCAGCGGTCCGCTGTCCATTCCGGATCACGAGATCGAGGCCGTCCGCGCAGTGGTAACGCAAGGGATCGAGTGTACGGTTCATTCGCTTCTCGAAGAAGGAGACGTTGTGCGGGTGGTGCGCGGCCCTCTAGTCGGCGTGGAAGGCCGGCTCGTTCGCATCAATTCTGAATCCCGCTTGGTGATCTCGATCGAGATGATCAACCGTTCGCTCGCTGTGAGCATTTCACGGAACGATGTCGAGCCTGTCCGCAGTTGCGCCGCGTGACGCGCTATCCAATCGACTCCCGGAAAGGTGCAAGCCACCGATTCAGGAGACGGAACTTTGGGATGTAAACAACGGGATAAGGAACCTTGGAGGATTTGCCCATGATGAAGCAGAAATCTTGCACGGCGATCGCAGTCGCGTTGTGCGCCGCGGCGTCGGTCCTTTTCGCCGGCCCCACTCTCTGCGGCGCGCAAACCGCAAGCAGCTCCCACCCCGTCCTCGAGGAGCGCCATCCCCGGTACATCCTGCAGCGCGAGGATGTGTTGTTGATCAGTTTTCCGCTCTCGACAGAGCTCAACCAGACCGTCACCATCCAGCCGGACGGCTACATCAACCTGCTCAATGCCGGTGCCGTCTACGCGCAGGGTCTTACCGCGCCACAACTGGTGGATGTCGTCAAGCAGGCCTACACCGGCATCCTGCACGATCCGGCCGTGAACATCGACGTGCAGGATTTTCAGAAGCCGACATTCACCGTAAGCGGCCAAGTGGGCAAACCGGGCCAGTACGAGCTGCGGACCGATGTTACGGTGGCTGAGGCCATCGCCGTAGCCGGGGGCATGACCATGCAAACAGCCAAGACGCAGGTCTTTCTTTTTCACCGTACCGCGAACGATTGGTGGGAGGTGAAGAAGGTGAATCTGAAAGATGTGCTGAACGGCAAGAACGTCAATGAAGACGCGACGGTGATGCCCGGTGACATGATCTACGTACCCGAGAAGTTCATCGCCAACTTTAGAAAGTACGTGCCTTATTCCGCGACTGCGGTCGCCGGCACCTATCTGCAGCCGTAGCACAATCGTTCGCCCAACAAGTATAGAGGAGTCTCTGCCATGCCTAGGACAATCGCTCGAAGCCAGGTGAAGCCGGAAGAGGAACGCATCTCGCTGCGCGACCTGATCGCGCCGCTGTTTCGCCGCAAGAAGATCCTGATCATGACCATGGCCGCAGCCTTTGTGGTACTGGTCCCGCTTGGACTGCTGGTGCTGGGCAAGTTCAAATCGGAGATGGCGATCCTGGTCAATCGCGAGCGGGTCGATTCCCCGGTCACCTCCGGCGTGCCCACTCAGACCATTACTGATCAGGTCGCCATTGCCGAGGAAGAGATCAATTCCGAGGCCGAACTGCTGCTCAGCCAGGACATCCTGGAGAAGGTGGTGATCGCCAATCATCTGCAGGACCACAAGTCGTGGCTGCGCTGGATCCTACCCCGCCATGATGAGGACTATCGCATCGCCAAGGCCGTCAAGTCCCTGGCCTCCCGCATCAAGGTGAGGCCTTCGACGAAGGCCAATATCATCGACGTCTCTTACAGCTCCGACGATCCCAAGCTCTCCTATTCGGTGTTGAACTCGCTGGCCGGTTTCTACCTTGAGAAACACGCCGAAGTACACCGTCCGCAGGGGTCATACGAGTTCTTCTCCGCGGAGACGGACCGCTACAAGAAGTCTCTCGACGAGGCGGAAGCGCGGCTGCGCAGCTTCGCGCAGACGGCGGGGGGAGCAGCGCCGGATATGGAGCGCACCGACCTGGATGCGCAGCTGGCCAGTTCCATCGGCCAATTGCACACCACGCAGCAGGTCATCGCCGCCGACGAAATGCGCATGCGCGACGACGAGGCGCAGATGAAATCCACTCCACCCCGCTCGACCACCCAGTTAGCGTCGGCCCCGCCCGACATGCTGCTGCAGAACCTCGGCTCTGCTCTGCTTGCGGCAGAGACCAAGAAAACCCAGCTGCTGTTGAAGTACGATCCCAGTTTTCCGCTGGTCAAGGAAGCCGACCAGGAGCTCGCTCAAGCCAAGGCGGCCTACGATAAAGCGGCAAGCACCAAGTACGTTACGGAGAATACGAACGTCGATCCTACCTACGAGTTGCTGCGTGAAGATCATGCCAGGACACAGGCCGATCTGGCCGCACAACGCGCCAGCCTGGCCGCAAACCAGGCGAGCATTCGCAGTTTTGAATCGCAGATGACCCAACTCGCCGAGAAGGATCTCGACCGGACAGATCTGACGCGGGCGCAGAAGGCCGATGAAGAGAACTATCTTCTATACCAGGCCAAGCGCGAGCAGGCCCGCACCTCGGACGCACTGGATAGAACCAAGATCGAAAATGTTGATGTCGCCGTTCCACCCAACATCCCGGTCCTGCCTGTGATGTCGCCGCCAGTGGTGATCCTGCTGGCCCTGGTGTTGGCCGCCTTCCTGGCCATCATGACCACCTACACACTCGACTACTTCGATTCGTCCTTCCACACGCCGGCCGAGGTCGCCGACACGCTGAATATCCCGGTAGTGATCACGATATCGAAGAAGAAGATCGCATAGCAGCTGTATAGGCCTGCGACCTCATTCCAGAGAGTCCAAAGGAACTGGAGAACTTTTCCGGTCTCACGAGGAGAAACGAGAAATCACACCATGAGCAACCATCTTGAACTGACGCAGATCGATAAAGAACCCGTCTTCATCTCCGAAGTGGAAGCCCCAGTGACTGTGGCAGCCCGGAACGGAGACCGCACCCAATCCGCTGGTGAATGGGCCAGCGACGAGGCGCTGCGCCTGGTTCAGCAGATTTTCGTCTTGCAGGCGCAGCAGCCACCGCACGTAGTCGTGTTTGCCGGGATCGATCATGGCAATGGCTGCAGCGGGATTTGCGCCTCGGTGGCCGAAACCCTGGCCAGGAACGGTCGCGGGCGCGTGTGCCTGGTCGAAGCGAACTTCCGCTCGCCGGCGCTACCCGAAATGTACGGCGTGCCCAATCACTTCGGGTTCACCGAGGCCCTGCTCCGCGATGGTCCCATGGACAACTTCGCCAAGCCACTCCGCCATGAGAACCTTTGGCTCCTCTCCTCGGGCACACTGGCGATCGACTCGCCGAGTTTGCTCACTTCCGGTCACTTGCGCGCCCGCATCGACGAATTGCGTCTGCAGTTCGACTTCGTCATCATCGACGCGCCGCCATTGACTCGTTACTCCGACGCCGTCGTGCTCGGCCAGCTCTCGGATGGCCTTGTCATGATCATCGAAGCCGGTTCGACCCGCCGAGAGGCGGCTGCGGCTGTAGCCGAAAACCTTCGCACCGCCAAGGTACCCATCCTGGCCGCGGTGCTCAACAAGCGAACGTTTCCCATCCCCGACAAAATATACAACTGGCTGTAAGGCGATCAGGCGGGGCCGGTTCGCAACCCGCATCCGTTAGCGCGATCTCCAACGAAGAAAACGGCGAAGAAGATCCATGAACGATCATCACCGATTGACGATCGGCCTGCTCAAGTTGTTCGATCTTTTCCTGGTCATTCTGGCCTTCATCTTGAGCACGATCAACCGTGTCAACGCTGAGCACCGCGTTCCGCTCGGACATTTCCTTTCCATGCGAGCGAAAGTATCCAACCTGGCTATCCTTCTCTTCGCCATCGTTGTCTGCCACACCATCTTCAGTCTCTGCGGCCTGTATCGCTCGCGCCGCCTCAGCGGTCGTAAACATGAGGCGCTCGACGTACTGCGCGCCACCACCGCCTTCCTCGCCTTCTTCCTCGCGCTCAGTTACGTCTTCCACATCCGCATGGTTACGAAGGAACTCCTGACGGACTTCTGGGTACTGAGCACCTTTCTACTGGTGGTCACTCACTTTGTCTTGCGCCAGGTGGCGGACCGGGTCCGGCTCCACGGCCGAGATCTGCGGTGTTTGCTCATCGTGGGCTCCAACCCGCGGGCGATTGAGTTCGCCCACCGCATTTCGGCCAGCCGGGAACGCGGATACCGCTTGCTCGGTTTCGTCGATGACCAGTGGTCCGGCCTCGATGCCCTCAGGGCCGCGGGGCACGAACTGGTGAGCGACTGCGCGGGCCTGGACGAATATCTGCGCCGTAACGTGGTCGATGAGGTGGCCATCTACCTGCCTCTTGCGTCCTATTACAAGCATTCATCGCGTATGGCCGCCCTGTGCCAGCAGCACGGCATCACCATGCGCATCAATTCGGATCTCTTCGAGCTCAAAACAACGCGCTGGAAGCCCGAAGAGTTCGAGGGCGATCTGTATTTGGCCACTTACACTTATTCGAGCGAGCTTTGGCCGCGCACATTAAAGCGACTCCTCGATGTCGCCGTGGCCGCTTCTGCCCTGGTGTGTTTGGCGCCGGTGCTCGTCTTTGCCGCAATCGCAATCAAACTTAGCTCTCCGGGGCCGGTTTTCTTCCAGCAGGAGCGCGTCGGCCTGAACAAGCGCCGATTCAAAATCTTCAAGTTTCGTACCATGGTTCCCAGCGCCGAGCAGATGATGCCGGCACTCGAACAGCAAAATGAAGCCGGCGGTCCCGTCTTCAAAATCAGGAACGATCCGCGCATCACGCGTATCGGCAAACTGTTGCGCCGGAGCAGCATCGATGAGCTGCCGCAGTTGCTGAACGTTCTCATCGGCGACATGAGCCTGGTGGGGCCGCGTCCGTTGCCGGTGCGTGACTACGAAGGCTTCAACGAGGATTGGCAGCGGCGCCGCTTCAGCATCAAGCCGGGCATCACCTGTCTGTGGCAGGTTGGTGGCCGCAGCGAACTTTCTTTCGAGCAATGGATGCAGCTCGATCTCAAGTACATGGATGAGTGGTCGCTCTGGCTCGACCTGAAGATTCTTACCATGACCGTGCCAGCCGTTCTCCGCGGGGTGGGTGCGGCGTAGAACCACTTGTGAAAATACGGTTATCTCTGCTGATCCATCTTGCGGCAATTTGAGCGCGTGTCCGTTGATCTTCACTTGATATCTGAATTTCCAAAGGAACTCGCATGAGCGTCGCCATCATAACCGGCTCATCCGGTCTCGTCGGATCGGAAGCCGTCGCACATTTCGCATCGCTGGGAATGGAGGTTGTGGGCATAGACAACGGAATGCGGGCTGCCTTTTTCGGCGAGTCCGCTTCCACGCGCTGGATGACGGAGCGGTTGAAGGAGGAAGTGCCCGGCTTCCGTCACTACAGCACCGACATTCGCAATCAGGAGCAGATCGACCGCATCTTCGAAGAGTACGGCGAAGAAATCGAGCTGGTGATCCATGCCGCGGCACAGCCCTCGCACGACTGGGCGGCCGGAGAGCCTATCACGGATTTTACAGTGAATGCCAACGGCACTTCTGTGATGCTCGAAGCCACAAGGCGATTCGCGCCGGATGCGGTGTTCATCTACATGTCGACCAACAAGGTCTACGGCGACCGACCGAACCAATTGCCCCTGGTGGAGTTGGAAACCCGATGGGAGGTCGACCCTTCCCACGAGTTCGTGCGCGGAATTCCGGAGACGATGTCCATCGACGGAACGCTGCACAGCCTCTTTGGCGCGTCGAAAGTTGCCGCAGACATCCTGGTGCAGGAGTACGGGCGCTACTTTGGCATGAAGACAGCCTGCTTTCGCGGCGGCTGTCTTACCGGTCCCAACCACTCCGGAACCCAGCTTCACGGGTTCCTGGCTTACTTGATGAAATGCGCAGTTACCGGTACGCCGTATACCATCTTCGGCTACAACCGGAAGCAGGTCCGCGACAACATTCACGCCGCTGACCTGGTGCGTGCCTTCGAAGAAGTCTTCAGGAATCCGTGTTCCGGGGAGGTCTACAACATCGGCGGCGGGCGCCATAGCAACTGTTCCATGCTGGAGGCGATCGCGCTGTGCGAAGAGATTACGGGCAACGAGTTCGTGTGTAACTACGTGGAGGAGAATCGCCGCGGTGACCACATCTGGTGGATCAGCGATCTGAGCCGCTTTCAGGCTCGTTATCCGGAGTGGACGATCACCTTCGATGTGCCCCGCATCCTGAACGAGATTTACGCGCTGAATGTCGAACGGTGGAGAGATATATGCGTCAGTTAGGAAAGAAGAACGTCATCGGCATCCTGATTGACGCATTGGATTACGAAGCGAGCGTGGACTTCATCCTTCGCGCCGCGCGCGAGCGGACAGGCGCCTCGATCTCCGCACTCGCCGTGCACGGGGTGATGTCTGGAGTGCTCGACTCGGCGCACAAATTTCGGCTGAACCACTTCGATCTTCTCGTCCCTGACGGTCAGCCCGTGCGGTGGGTGCTGAACTGGCTCCACGGGGCGAAGCTCGCCGACCGCGTCTATGGTCCCAATCTAACGCTCAAGGTGTGCGAACAAGCCGCTGCCGAAGGCCAGTCCATCTACCTTTACGGATCGACAAGCGAGATCCTCTCTGCGCTGCAGAAGTCTCTGGAAGAACGCTTCCCCGGCATTCGCATTGCAGGCAGCGAGCCTTCGAAGTTTCGCCGCCTTACGCCTAGGGAAAAATCAGATCTCGCAGCGCGCATCGTGGCTTCTGGGGCTTCGATCACCTTTGTCGGGTTGGGCTGTCCCCGGCAGGAGTCTTTTGCGTATGAGTTCCGCGGTGCACTTTCGATGCCCATCGTCGCCGTCGGCGCGGCATTTCCGTTTATCGCGGGCCGGGTCGCGCAGGCGCCCCGCTGGATGCAGGACCGAGGCCTCGAGTGGCTGTTCCGCCTCTCGATCGAACCCAGGCGGCTGTGGCGCCGCTATCTCTTTCTGAATCCTGCATACTTGTTCCTGGTTGCGCTGCAGGCCTCCGGTCTTTCACAATTCCCCACAGACGGCCAACTTCCCATCGAGGAGGTTCTCGCCGGATGAAGCGACGCGCGCGTGCGGCAAGAACCGCAAGTGGGCCAGGAGAATATGCTAAGGGCGCACATCAAGAGCAGATTGGCCAGAAACACGCTGTGGATGTCGATGGGTCAGGGACTTCGACTGCTTGTCCAGGCGGTCTACTTCACCGTGATCGCCAGGGTGCTGGGGGCCAGCAACTACGGATCTTTCGTGGGCGTAGCGGCCTTGGTAGGAATTCTCTATCCATTCGGCGCCATGGGCAGCGGCAATCTGTTGGTCAAGTCGGTGGCGCGCGACAAGCGAACGTTCTCCACCGCCTGGGGAGATGCACTGGTAACCGCCTCGATTGGCGGCGCCGTCCTTGTTGGGGCCGTGATTCTGCTCTCCCACACAGTGCTGCCGGGCACCATTCCGGTGCACCTGGTGGTGGTCGTCGCGATCGCCGATATCCCGGGGCTGAGTCTGATTACCATCGCCGGCCAGGCCTTCCAGTCCTTCGAGCAGCTCCAGTGGACGGCGGCTATCAATCTCCTGGTCAGCCTGAACCGGATGCTGGGCGCGCTGCTGCTGGTTTTCTTTTACCATCCCGCCACGGCGCTGCAATGGGGATATGTCTATCTCGCCTGCACGGCGTTGACAGCGACAATCGCGACCGCACTGGTTATTTTTCGGCTGGGAGCACCGCGGCTCAAGTTGCGACGCTCTCCCGAGGCTCTCTGGAATGGCTTCCATTTTTCTGTCAGCCTGAGCGCACAGACCATCTACAACGACATCGACAAAACCATGCTGGCACGCCTCAGCTCTCTGCACGCAACCGGCATCTATGGGGCGGCGTACCGCCTGATTGATGTGAGCTTTGCCCCGGTTTTGGCTTTGCTCTATGCGGCTTATCCCAATTTCTTCCGCGAGGGCAGCGGCGGAATAGCCTCGAGCTTTTCCTATGCCAAGCCGCTGCTGCGCCGCGCTGCGGGATACTCAGCCCTTGTCGCCTGTGCGATTTTGCTCTTTGCGGGCGTAGTGCCCTATGTGCTCGGTCCCGAATATGCAGAGACAACGGTAGCCCTGCGCTGGCTTTCGCCGCTGCCCCTGCTTAAGGCAACGCACTACTTTCTGTCCGACACTTTGACCGGCGCCGGGCGCCAGGGTCTACGCAGCGCAATCCAGGCTGGGGTCGCGCTGTTCAACGTGCTCATCAACCTCTGGCTGATTCCACGCTATTCCTGGGTGGGCGCGGCGTGGTCGAGCATTGCATCGGATGCGCTCCTGGCGTTTTCGGTAGGAATGGCTGTCTACATACTGTCGAAGACTTCGCCAGCGTTAGTCCAAACGGAGAGATAGCGCATGGGTGGAGGAGGAGAAGGTGTCATTTGCCATCAGGCCTGTTCGCGCACGCGCGAAAACCACGTGGTTGATCTGGGCGGCATTGGCGTCGATTATGCTGGCTGGCGGACCGGTCACGCAGTCGCAAGCTTTCTCGCCTCCGCCTCGCGAGCCGGTGCCAGCGTCCTACTTTTCGGTGAACATCCTCTTTCACCCACTGAATCACGTGCCATGGCCGGCTGTGCCTATTGGCGGGTGGAGAACGGCCCATGTGAATTGGGCAGACATCCAGCCGCAGCCGAATCGCTGGTACTTCGATCTGCTCGATAAGTACGTCGGTTGGAGCCAGGAGCACCATGCTCCGATTCTGATGGAGCTTGCTTATACGCCGCCATGGGCCTCGAGCACTCCGGAGGCTGTGACTGACGTTGAGGCAGGGAATCCTCCCGGGCTTTCCGGAGCACCGCGCAACATGGAGGATTGGAAAACCTTCGTGAAGACGGTTTCGACCCGCTACAAGGGGCGGATTCACGACTGGGAGATCTGGAACGAGCCCAACCGGCCGCAGAGTTGGACAGGAAGCGTGGAAACCCTGATTGAGATGACGCGCGAGGCCTCTGTGATCCTCAAGCAGGTCGATCCCACGAATGTTGTTGTCTCGCCTGCCGCGACTGAAACCAGGGGGCTGGCATATCTCAACGCATTTCTCCAGAAAGGCGGCGGCCAATATGTCGATGTGATCGGCTTTCACTTCTACGTTGGCCGCGAGCCCCCTGAAGCGATGGTCACTCTTATCGAGGGCGTAGAAAAGCTTCTTTCCCAACACGGCCTCAGCTCCAAGCCGCTCTGGAACACTGAAGCCGGATGGCTTGGCGCCGACCCGCTGCCGCCGCAGACGCAAGCGGCTTACCTGGCGCGGGCTTACATTCTCAACTGGGCCTTCGGTGTTTCGCGCTTTTACTGGTACGCCTGGGAGAACCACCGCGGGACGCGCATCGAACTGGTTGGCCCCGACAATGCATCGTTGACACCAGCCGGCAGAGCCTTTGGCGCCATCCAGAAATGGATGACGAACGCCGTGCTAACCGGTTGCAGCGCCGCGCACAATGGCGTGTGGACCTGTGGCCTCGAACGCGGCAACCGCACCTTGCATCTGGTTTGGAACGCTTCGAGCGAGACAAGGTTTTCCGTTCCCGACTCCTGGAGCGCGCATGAAGCCGAAGCACTGGACGGCGGCAGGACGCCGATCCGGAACAATACCATTTCCACCAGCATTTCCCCGGTGCTGGTTGACTAACTCACGGTAGGTCAACTTGGCATGAGAATTCTCCTCTCCGCGTACTCCTGTCTGCCTATGGACGGCTCGGAGTCCGGTGTGGGCTGGAACTGGGCCCACTGCATCGCGGCTAACGGCCACGAAGTTGTGGTCATGACGCGATCCATAAACCGGCAGCGGATCGAAGACCATGGTGTGGGCAATTCCGCTGAAGCGGTGCGGTTCGTCTACCACGATCTGCCCCGCGCATGGCATCGTATCTACAAACTCCCGTTGGGGAACTACACCTATTACGTGCTGTGGCAATATTCGGCGGCAAAGGTAGCCCGCCGTTTGCATCGCACGCAGTGCTTCGACTGCGTCCAACATCTCACCTGGTGCAGTTTTCGCGCTCCCAGTTTTATGGGCCGGCTGGGCATTCCATTCATCTTCGGACCGGTCGGCGGCGGGGAGGACACGCCAAAGAGGCTAAGGCGGGGCCTGGGATGGCGAGGCTGGCTCTGGGACGTTCTGCGACGCACCTCTGGCCGCATCATGGGCGCGTGGATGGAATCCACCTACGAATCGGCAACCGAGATTGTTACTACAACCCAGGACACCCAGCAGGCGATCCCGGCCCGGCACCGCCACAAAGCATGGACCAGCCCGTCGATCGGCATCGAAGCCGGCATCTCACTACGGCGGGCAGACTGCGCTTTCGTTCGGCGCGAGACGACGGAGTTGAAGCTGCTTTTCGTCGGCCGCCTGCTGCCGTGGAAGGGTCTGCACCTGGTCCTCAAGGCAATGGCCATGGCGAACCAATCTTCGATTCACCTCACCGTAATCGGGCATGGCAGCGATCTCCCGCGCTTGCGCCGGCTCTCGCGGCGACTGAAGCTCGACGGCTTGGTCTCGTGGCGGGAATGGATGGAAAGGGATGCTTTGTTCAGTGTGTATCCGCAATTTGACCTGTTCGTGTTACCCAGCTTCCACGACTCCGGCGGCATGGCGGCGCTGGAGGCGATGAGCTTCGGCCTTCCCGTCGTCTGTCTTGACCTGGGCGGACCCGCGATGGCAGTCAGCAATCGATGCGGCCGAGTCGTCGCAGCCCGCAATCGCGACGAGGAAGACATTATCCGCGATATTGCTCAGTTCCTCGACGAGTTGCTGGCTGACCGGGGCTTGCTTTTGAAACTTTCGGAGGGGGCCCGCTCTCGTGCCGGAGCGCTCACCTTCCAGGCCAATGTGGACGCCGTTTATAAGGAAGCGCTCGTATCGGAAATTCGCGAAGGAGTCTTCTGTGCAGAAATTTGAACACTTTGTTGTCTTCATCCTGCTCCTGCTTGCCACAGGAGCCGGGCAGGCCTTCCTGGCCGATAAGGACGCGCTTTCAACCGCAGGCGGCCAGCCCGTGACCGAGGCCATGTTCGCGCTGATCTACCTGGCGTTGATTTTGTTTCTGGTGAAATACCGCACCCCCGCGCTCCGTCTGCTGTTCACAGAGAAGTGGCTAGCTGCTCTCTGTGTATGGGCGTTAGCTTCGGTTGCCTGGTCTGTGGAACCTGGAGAATCGTTGCGCCGGGCGCTCGCGCTGATGGGAACCACGATTGCTGGTCTCTACATTGGCCTGCACTTCGAACCCAAACAACAGCTCAAGATGATTGCCTACGCGATCGGGCTGGGCGCGATTGCGAGCGTGGTGGTGATCGTTGCCATCCCCTCTGTCGGCATAACATCCGATGGGATGCAAGGCGTCTATAACCTGAAGAACTCGATGGGACGCATGATGTCTCTCGGTACGGTCTGCTTCGCGCTGCTCGCGCTCGGCGAGCGGCGCCATCGCGCGACCCGCATTGCCATGTTCCTGCTCTGCTGCTCGTTGTTGCTGTTGTCGAAGTCGGCCACTGCGCTCGTGGTGACCATGCTGATGCTGGCGCTGCTGCCGATGCGCAAGCTGCTTTATCTTCGCACCCGCCAACTGCTGGCAGCGGTGGCCATCCTGATTCCGCTGATGGCCGCGGTCGCCTTTTGGGTCGTCGAGTCCTCCGACGATATCCTTCAGGCGCTGGGGCGCAATTCATCCCTTTCCGGCCGGGTTCCTCTCTGGCAGCTGGTATTGAAATCCATTGCTGACCATCCCATTCTCGGCTACGGCTTCACCGCCTTCTGGAACAGTTGGACAGGCGAGAGGGTGAGCGACACTGTCAAATGGGACACGGCCGTACCCCACGCGCATAACGGGTTTCTCGAGGTCTGGCTAGGTCTCGGTCTCATCGGCCTTGCCCTGATCCTCATCAACCTTTCGCGCAACTTTCTTTTCGCGCTCCGCGTCGCCAGAAGCAACCGCGAGGTCGAGGACTCATGGCCACTGCTGCTGGTTGTTTTTACCGTGCTCTACAACCTGACCGAAAACTCGCTGCTGACGGTAAACTCCATGCCCTGGATCGCCTATGCTGCGTCCAGTTACTGGCTGGCGCGCGGTGTCCGCGAGGAGGCGGCGGAGCCGGAGCCGCAGACGGATGCAGAACCGGCATACTCAGCTTGAGGCGCCCCCTATGCGTTTGAGTCAATCTTCGGCAACCCGGAGGATCGAATTGGTGAGGAAGCCATGAAGCTCGTACTCGTCGCTCTTGCTCTGTTCGTCGGCCAGGCGATGACCCTGCAGGAGAAACCCGTCGCCCATCTCAAGCCGCACACCGACGCCATCCTCGAAACCTTCGGCGGTTCGCTGCTGGAGTTGAGCTACGCGCCCAAGGTTATATATCTCCCCATTGCGCCGCCCAAGCCGGACGCTGCCGGTAACCAATGGGCGATCGATGCCAAGAACTTCGGTCCGCAACCGGTGACCGTGGCCGGTAAGGGAGCTTTCAGCGTGCACGTCGCCGTCGGACAGATCGTCCATATCCTCTCCAACGGAAGCAGTTACATCGTTAAGCGCTGAGCCGCTGTCGTCCGCTCGTGTTGATCACCCACTCTTATGTCTACTCTTCAGCCCCTGCTCGAAACCGACGCTATCGCGCGCACCACCGCAAGGCTGCGCGTTCTTGCCTGGCCCATTGATCCAGCGAACCCGTATACCACTTCGCTTTACGCAAGGATGGGGCAGGACGTAAAAGTCGAAGCATTCTCCGCCAGAAATTTTGCGCACTACCAGGACATCTGGCACGTTCACTGGCCGGAAGCGCTCCTGAATATACGCAATCCGGCGTTGGCCGCATTCAAGCTGTCGAGCTTTCTTGCCATGATCGATTTTGTCCGCCTGCGTGGCGGCAGGTTGGTATGGACGGTGCATAACCTCAGGGCTCACGACGGCCTTCATCCCTCGCTTGAAGCAAGGTTTTACCACAGCTTCATCCCGCGCGTCGATGGCGTCATCAGCCTGAGCGAAACGGGGCTGAAGCTGGCCCGCGAGCGGTTCCCACGTCTTCGGCATTTGCCCGCTGCGGTGATTCCTCACGGGCACTATCGGGATCAGTACCCGCGATGCGAAAACAACGCCCGGGCTGAACTCGACATTCCCGCCGGTGCGCGTGTCATGCTCTTCTTCGGCAAGGTACGGCCCTACAAGAACGTCGATGGTCTGGTCCGTGATTTCCGCAATGTCAGGGATTCGAACGCGCTGCTGATGATCGCCGGCCAGACGAACAACGCATCCCTGGGTGAGAGCCTCGCGAAGCAGGCGGCGCTCGACAGCCGTGTGCGCGTCGCTCTTCAATTCATTGAGCGCGAGCAAGTTGCCAGGTTCTTCTCGGCCGCCGATCTGGTCGTGCTGCCTTACCGGAACATCCTCAACTCCGGAGCCGCGCTGCTGGCGCTTTCCCTCAACCGGCCGGTTCTGGTTCCCGACCTGGGCTCCATGGGCGACCTGCGAGACGACTTCGGCGGCCAATGGGTCCGCACTTATTCCGGCGAGATTAATGCCGAAACGCTCGAATCGGCGCTGGGGTGGGCCGCTGGGCGCAAGCCTTGCATCTGTGCCATGCCGGATGAGTACCGATGGGAGAAGATTCGCTCAGAGACACTGCGCTTCTATCAAGAGGTGCTGAAAACCGAGAGGAACACGCTTGAACATACTCATGCTTCACAATAGCTACCAATATCGCGGTGGCGAAGATGAAAGCTACGAATCGGAAGTGCGCATGCTGCGCGCCGAGGGTCACTTTGTCGATACGATCCATGTCAACAATTCGGGGATCGAGGCGAAAGGAAAATTCCAGGTTGCTGTTGAATCCCTTTGGTCGTCGCCATCGTACGACCTTGTCGATCACAAACTGAGCGAATGCTCGTTCGACGTGCTTCATGTGCAGAACTTCTTTCCTCAACTGTCGCCATCCGTCTATTACGCCGCGAGAAAGCATGCCGTCGCCGTAGTGCAAACCCTGAGAAATTATCGCCTTCTCTGCCCCGGAGTATTCTTCTATCGCGACGGCCACGTCTGCGAGGATTGCATGGGAAAGGTCGTCAAATATCCCGGCGTCATGCATGGTTGCTATCGCGGCAGCCGGCTCGCCACGGCAACGGTTGCGGCCATGACCGCTTTCCACAGCGTCAAGGGGACGTGGCACAATTCGGTCGACCTTTATATCGCGCTCACGCGGTTTGTTCGCGACAAGTTCATCGAGGCCGGTTTCCCCGAGCACAAGTTGGTGGTCAAGAACAATTTTGTCTATCCCGACCCGGGATGCGGCAGCGGTGAAGGCGATTACGCCTTATTTGTCGGCCGGCTAAGTCCGGAAAAGGGACTCGACACGCTGCTCGCTGCATGGGAGCGACTGGACCGCAACTGGAGCCTAAAGATTGCCGGCGACGGGCCCATGTCCGCTCAGATTCAGGCGTTCTGCGCCGCTCACAAGAATGTGGAGTGGGTCGGCGCGACGTCGCGCGCAGAGACAGCCGGGCTCATGGGGGGTGCCCGGGTGCTCATCTTTCCTTCGCGATGGTACGAGACATTCGGCAGGGTTGCGATGGAAAGCCTTGCTGCCGGCACACCGGTGATCGCTTCGCGTCTTGGCGCGATGGCGGAGATTTGCGAAGACAGGCAGAACGGCCGCCTGTTCGAGCCTGGCAACGCGGACGACCTGGCGGACAAGCTCCGTTGGGTGTGCGACCATCCAGACCGGGTAACATCCATGCGGCCCATCGCCCGGCAGACCTACGAATCCAGGTACACGATGCAGCCAAACTGCCGTGTGCTCATTCAGGCGTACGAGACCGCCCAGCGCACCTCGCGCAGCGCAAATGGTTGGAGAGGAGAGCGCGCAGACAGCAGTGCGGTCTGAAAGCGTTGCTTCAATCCATTTCAGCTAGACAGCGAAAAATGGCCCTTTTCGCCTTGAGAGTCCGTATGCTTCTTACGGCGTGCCTTCAGCCTCCTCAGCCCGTTCAGAATACGGTTGAGCAGCCGCCGGTCGGGCCAGGGTTCGCGCATGAGCTCTGCCACCAGGGCCGGCTGTTCCCATGGAACGTCGTGGTAGCCGGTGGTGAGAAATTGATTCCCCGGGTCGGTCTTCCACGCATGCGGAAAGAGCGCGATCGTATCCTTTTGCACGCGGCGCGTAACCGCCGCCGGCCGGTCAACTCTGTTCATCAACTTCGCCGCGAGCGCACGGGCGAGACTGCCATGCCCGGACACATTCAAATGACCCAACTGTGTGGCGCGGGGATTCATCTCAATCAGGTAAGGCGCCTGGGTCGCATCGTCAATAATAAAGTCGAGGCCATGGAGACCGCTGAGCATGAAGCGTTGCGCCATGAGCCGCGACGCTCTCTCGATCTCTTCGTTGTTCAGCAATCGCAGGATGGTCGCCGAGCCGCCGGGTCCCTGTGTCGCCAGAACTTCAGCGGTTACGCTGGCCAGGACCTCGCCCTGCCAGCACGCGAACATGGTCGTCGCCTGCCGCCCCGGAATGAACTTCTGCAACGTAACGATCGAGCTGCTTCGCCGCCGCCAGAGCCACAAGGCTACCGGATGACGGTTGACCAGATACTGCTTATAGGCAATCGTCGTGCGCCGTGCGCCAAAGAGCGAGGGAAATACCTGCTCTGCGTGGTTTTGGGTGAGCACCTGCACGACTCCGGCGCCGCCCCAGGTCCCGTCGATCTTCAACACGGCCGGCCACTGCAGTTCCGGATTACCCAGGTCCACGGCTGATTCTATGGGCCGCGTAGGCGGCACTCGGATGCCCAGGTCGACCGCGGCTTGCAGAGTCTGGACGCGGCTTTCCAGCACGGTGTAAGCGTTGCCGGCTCCGAGCGAGCGCTCGATCAGCGGGCGAAGCCCCGCGTCGTGTGCGTAGAGTTCGTGGAGTTGCCAAAGGGCGCCATCGTCGCAGGGAATGATGATGTGGGGGTGCGCCGAATCGATAGCAGCCTTCAGTGAGCCGGTGGAACTAAGACTTCGATAGGTATGAATCGAGTCCATTCCAACTACTGTGCGAAGCGGATGACCAGGTGGGCAGATCGCCGAAACCCTGCAGCCGGACTGGAGAAACGCCATGGCTAGGAAAGAGGAAGAGGGCCACCACAGGGTCGCGCTCAGGAGAACTACCGCCTGGGACTTATCGTCCAACCGCTCACGCTCTTTCGCAGCTCTGGATTCGATCTTAAGGAAGATAACGCAGAATCAATCGGCCATGCAAACATACGAAACCGTGAAAACCATGATTCTTGATGTCGCCATCATCGGCGCAGGACCCTACGGATTATCGATCGCTGCCCATCTCGCCGGAACCGGCCTTTCGTTCCGCATTTTCGGTTCGCCGATGCAGAGCTGGCGCAAACACATGCCCAAAGGTATGCACCTCAAGTCAGAGGGTTTTGCCTCAGATCTCTACGACCCTGACCATTCCTTTTCCCTTCGTGACTATTGCGAAGAGAAGAAGCTGCCTTATTCAGGCATCGGTCTGCCTGTTCCGCTCGAAACCTTCATCGCCTACGGCCGCGAGTTTCAGCGCCGGTTTGTGCCAACGCTGGAAGAGACTGAAGTCACCAGCGTGGATCGCATCGATGGCGGCTTTCAGCTGACAACTGCGGATGGGCAAACGATTCGGGCGCGTTGCGTCGTGGCGGCCACCGGCATCACCTCCTTCGAGTACGTTCCGCCACCCCTCGCCGCCCTGCCGCGGCAATTTGTCACCCATAGCTCGGAACATCACGAACTGAGCCGCTTCAGCGGGAAGAAGGTAGTGGTGCTCGGTGCCGGCGCGTCGGCCCTGGACCTTGCCGCCCTGCTGTACGAGGCAGGAGCCGAAGTGGAGTTGGTGGCTCGAGGGCCGAAGATCGCGTTCCATTCTGCTCCCCGTGAGCCTCGGCCTTTGCTGCAGAGATTGCGCAATCCCCGTTCCGGGCTGGGCATCGGATGGCGATCGCGGCTCTGCACCGACCTGCCTCTGCTCTTCCACATCTTTCCCGAGGAGTTCCGCCTGCGCGTGGTTCGCAACCATCTTGGACCGGCGCCGGGATGGTTCATTCGTGCGCGGGTCGCCGGCAAACTGCCCATGCACCTCGGCGCAACGGTCGAGAGTGCGAGGGTCGACGGCGGCGTGGTCCATCTCCACTTGACGGAGCACGGCGGAAATAGTTTCGAGTTGGTTGCCGATCACCTCATCGCTGCGACCGGATACAAGGTCTCCCTTTCCAAGTTGAGCTTTCTTGCCGAGCCGGTGAGACAGCAGATCCGTTCGGTCGACGATACGCCGGTTCTTTCCCGCAGCTTTGAGACCTCAGTCAGGGGGCTGTACATGGTTGGCGTGGCGTCTGCAAATTCCTTCGGCCCCCTTATGCGATTCGCCTATGGCGCTGGATTCACTGCCCGGAGGATTGCGAACCATTTGGCCGCGCAGGCGGGAACTTCCCGGGCGAGGGGACTTATTCATGGAAGCATCCGCGAGCCAAGCCTACCGGCCTGATATCGATGGCCTAAGGGCGGTGGCAGTACTTCTGGTTGTCGCCTATCACGTGAGGACCCGATTCACCCCCGGCGGATTCATCGGTGTCGACGTGTTTTTTGTCATCTCCGGGTTTCTGATCACATCGATCCTCATGCGGGAGCTGGATGGATCGCGCTTCAGCCTCCAAGGTTTCTATGTACGGCGTATCCGTCGCATCGGCCCGGCTTTGTCGCTGTTGTAGTCGCGACGTCGATCTTCGCATTTGTCCTCTTGTTGCCGAGTGAGCTGAAAGACTATGCACGCTCTCTTCTGGCTGCTCTTGGATCTGTTTCCAACTTCTATTTTTGGAGTCAGACAGGATACTTCAAGCCTGAAGCGCTTACGATGCCGCTGCTCCATACGTGGTCGCTGGCAGTTGAGGAGCAGTTCTACATCATCTTTCCCGCGTTTCTGGCGCTGCTCTATCGCTAGGCCAGACGATCTATGCTCTCTATCCTGCTCATCCTGGCCGCAGCGTCATTTGCGCTAAGTGCGGGACAGGCATTCAGTGACCCAAGCGCGGCCTTTTATTGGCCAACTTCGCGAGCATGGGAGCTTCTGAGTGGATCATTGCTGGTCTTCGGCGGTCTACCTGCAATGAAATACCCGCTGCTGCGAAATATGACCGCGGCGGTTGGGCTTTTTCTAATTATTTTCGCGGCAACGACCTATACCAAATCTACTCCGTTTCCGGGTGTGGCAGCACTGGCGCCCTGCATGGGCGCCGTCTTCATCGTTGGCTCGGGATCAGCTGGCAAGACCATCGTCGGACGAGTGCTTTCGCTTCGGCCATTGGTCTTCATTGGTTTGATTTCCTATTCGCTATATCTATGGCATTGGCCCGTGATCGTATTTCAATCGATGGGGTTGAATCTTTCGGGCGTCACGGCAAGCCAGCAAAAGGCGTTTACCTTTGCACTCTCGATTCTTCTGGCTACTATTTCCTGGCGATTTATCGAACTTCCGTTTCGCCGTAACCAAGGGACGGTCGTTCCCGCTAGAGTATTCAGATTTGCCGCCTTGGCGGCAAGTGTCCCGGCGGCCGCGGCCTGTCTTTTCCTCGTTCTGAATGGTGTGCCCTCCCGGTTTCCCGTTGGAGCAAGTGCGGTCGCCTCCTATTTGGAGGACGCCGGCGAGGAAGCCCGCAATCGGACGGGGTCGTGCTTAGTGACCGAAACTTACACCTATCAAAATTTTGATCAAGCCGCATGTCTCAGTGCGAGCAAGAAACTTCCGAACTATTTGATATTGGGTGATAGTCATGCCGCACATCTTTGGTACGGACTGTCCCATGTTGTCCTTGATGCAAACTTTCTGCAGGCAACCGCGTCTGGATGCAAACCGACGATCACGCAGGCACTTAGACAAAATCCTCAGTGCGTAAAACTCATTGACTTCGCCCTGCGCGACTATTTGCCCCAATCTCACATCAAGGCGGTAATCCTCGGGGGACACTGGACGGTGAACGACCTCGATCATCTCTCCGCGACAATTCAATACATCAGGGGATTGGGAATTACTCCTATCGTCTTCGGTCCGGTGGTTGAATATGATGCTCCACTCCCCAGATTGCTGGCAATTTCCATAGGGAATTCCGATCTCGGTCTTCCCCAGAGGCACAAACTAACCTCTGTTCGTGATCTGGATCGCTCGATGAATGCTCTCGCCAGGGATCAATGGCATGTTGGGTACTTCTCGTATTTCGATGCTCTGTGTAGGAATGGGCGATGCCGAGAGTATGTCTCGTCAGGTGTACCGATGCAGAAGGATACGACACATCTTACCGGGCCAGGGTCGGTTTGGGTCGCGGAGCAGGTCAAGGCAAGACAACTGCTTCGATAAGTGGCCGTTGGCCCATGCCATCTTCTGAGTGGGCGAACCCGACCTCCGGCACGGGACGACAAAGGAAGTGCAGGTGACTCCGTTCGGAGCCGATGGGCGGTCTGCCAGGCCTCACACGCCTCGTTGATCTAGCTGAGCAGAAGAGAATGGCAATTAGGGCAGAGCGAAGGCCACATACGCCGCCCCTTGTGGACCTTTGGGATTTCTTGCTCCGCTGGTGGCGATCACTACGTATTGCTTGCCATCGACCATGTAGGTAGCCGGAGTGGCCACGCCGGAAAAGGGTAGGTCCGCCTCCCAAAGCAGCTTTCCGGTCGCGCTATGGAAAGCCCTGATCTTTCTATCGAAGCTCGTCGCGCTAATAATGAGCACGCCGCCGGCGGTCACGATGGGGCCGCCATAGTTCACGCTGCCGGTATCTTTCAAGCCCTGGGCGGCCAGCTCCGGGTAGGTCCCCAACGGAATCTTCCACAGATATTTGCCGGTATTCAAATCGATTGCGTTCAATGTGCCCCAGGGAGGAGCAACCGCAGGATAACCATCCGGGTCGTCAAAACTGCGATAGCCATCAAAGACGTACGGCATCTCTGTGCCGGCCTTCATCCCCGCATCCTCTGCCGCTGGAGGCGCGGCAGGTGCTTGCTCTGTAGCGCCGTTGTCCTTGCCCGTTCGCAAGTAGTCGAGCAGCGCATCGAGCCGGTCGCCCTGCAAGCCGGGAAAAGACGTCATCCTGCCCCTGCCTTGATGGATGACGTCGGCGATTTGCGTCGAGGTGTACCGCGTGTACACGTCCAAAAGCGAAGGAAAGGATGGTGGAGAACCAGCGCGGTTGGTGCCATGGCAAACCGCGCACTGGCTCCGATAGGTTTGTGAGCCCAACCCGCCCGATCCATCCTGCCTGGTCAGGCTTCCCGTCATCGCAATGTCATTGGAGTTGATGTAGATAACACCTGTGTTGGGATCGACCGCGGACCCGCCCCACTCCGCTCCTCCGTCATACTCTGGAAAAACGACGGTCTGCTTTCCGAAATCGAGAGGAACGAATTGTCCGTCGCTGTGGTATCCACGGAATTCCTGAACCGCCCATGCGTGTGCCTCCGGCGTCCGGTTGGTGAGAAGATCCTCGGTCAAGCGTTGTCTTGCATAGGGCGCCGGCGTCAGCGGCAACGGTTGCGTAGGCGACGTTAGTTCCCCTGGAACGCTGCTAGGCGGGAACTTCTGCTCTTCGATCGGGAAAAGGGGCTTACCGGTTGTCCGGTCGAACAGGAAGAGCCATCCCTGCTTGCTCGCCTGCGCGACCGCGTCGATGCTCTTGCCGTTCTGTTTCACGGTGACCAACGCCGGCGGCGACGGGAAATCGCGGTCCCAAATGTCGTGATGCACGCCCTGGAAATACCACAGGAGTTTGCCCGTCGCTGCATCCAGGGCTAACAATGAATTCGCGAAGAGATCATTCCCCACGCGATCGGCGCCGTAAAAGTCAGAAACCGCCGATCCAGTCGGCACATAGACAATGCCCCGTCGGATGTCGAGTGACATCCCCGTCCAGTTATTGGCCGCGCCCGCCGTCTTCCATGCGTCCTTCGGCCAGGTATCGTAGCCCAACTCTCCGGGATGCGGAATGGTGTGGAACCGCCAGCGTAATGCGCCGGTGTGAACGTCGAATGCGCGGATGTCCCCTGGAGGTGAGGGCTGCGATTCCGGATTGCGGCCGCCCACAATGATCAGATCTTTGTAAATGATGCCCGGACTGGTGAGTGCAATCGACTGGACGCGGTAATCTCCTCTGAGCTCCTTCCTGAGATCGATACGGCCGCCTTCGCCGAAGCTCTCGATCGGCTTTCCCGTCGCCGGATCCAGAGCGTAAAGGAAGTTCATGATGCCGGCGAACAAGCGGCTCTCAGTTCCGTTGGTCCAATAGGTCACACCGCGTGAGGGTTGCCGGCCGTCGATCCCTGAATCGAATTTCCAGAGGAGTTTGCCGGAGGCGGCGTCGAGGGAAATCACCTTGAGGGAGGGGGTAAATGTGTAGAGAATGCGCCCTACAATCACCGGGTTGGACTGCAAGCTACCCGTCCGGTTGCCCTTTTCACCGAGATCGAATGTCCATACGACCTTGAGTCTATTTACATTTTTTCTGTTGATTTGAGAAAGGCTTGAATAGTGGTCCTGCGCCGCCTGTCCGCCGTAGACCGGCCAATCTTGCGCGGTCTTTCCGGAAGCGAGGGCCCGCATCACGAATGACGGTGCGACCCATGCACCCACACTCAAGAACGTCACTGCGATGGCCGGCACTTTGCCCATGCCCACTCCTCAATTTCCAAATGTCTCAGCAAATCCGGAGCGGAATACCATACGGCAGTCAGAAAACCGATGTACGAGTTTCCACATGTGTACTTGATCAGCCAAGCGAATGGCAAGTTCGGAGGTCGAACAGTGATGAGTCTCTAAGCGCACCGCTGCGCCAGGGAGATGGACCATGCTGCCGATCAAACGCCAAAGTCTGCAGCCTAGAGCATGATCCATCCCCGATTTATTCGATACGTTTGCCCACGGCGGTAGCGCAACCTGTGATGGTAGGGCCCCCTGCCACTGGGACGAAAACTACGGACGCCTTCGTAGTCTTGAAGGTGTTCGGGCCATCTGTCTCGATGGTCTGACTGATCGTTTGCGTCTTAACCAGCGCCCCGTCCAGCGTGATGAATGCGACCGACACCGCTTTGAACGAGCGGTCATTCGAGTAGCTCCAGACTCCATGACCCGGGCCCCTAACGGCCGGGAAGAACATCGGGTTCGAGGTTGTCTCGACCAACGTTCCTCCTTTTGCGAAGGTCAGGAGGGAAAGAAACGGGCTACCCAACGGCGCTCCTGTCTCGCAATTTAGCTGTGTGACCTGGACTGTCCAACTACCTTCCAGAGTGCGTCCTTCGAACTCCCGATTTTCGGTCTGTGCCACCGCGGTTAGGGAACCAGCGCATGTCCCGGCCGCCACCAGTGCGAGCACGGCTCTCCAGATAACTGATTTCATGTCCTTTATCCTCCTTCGGATGGAAATTGCCGCTGTCTAGGTCGGCATGCGTTTTATACTGGCTCACACTTAGCGGAAAATCTTTGGGCCGCTCTGAAGGTTTTCTGAAAATTTGTGAAGATTCAGAACTGGCCCGATGCGCAAAGAAGAGTCTTTGATTTATGAGTTCGGCAATTACCGCCTTGATACCGGCAAATTGATTCTGTCGCGGGCAGGAAAGCATATTCCGCTTACGCCCAAGGTCTTCGAGACGCTTCTTCAGCTGGTAAAGCACACCGGCGAAGTTCAGGAAAAAGAAGACCTGCTTCACACCGTCTGGCCTGACGCGATCGTGGAAGAAAACAACTTGAATCAGAACATCTCTGCCCTGCGTAGAGTGTTGGGCGAGAGCCGCGGGGAAAATCGCTACATCGCAACCATTCCGGGGAGGGGATACCGCTTCATACCGGAGGTTCGAAGCTTCTCAGAAGGCACATCGGCGGAAACTGACCGGGTGAGGATCGGTGTTCTGCCATTTGAAAACATCGGGGCGGGAAGCGATCGCGATTACCTGGCAGACGGGCTGACTGAAGAGACGATTGCGACGCTGGGCCAGATTGACCCGGAGCACATCAGCGTAATCGGCCGCACCTCGGTCATGTCCTATAAGGGAACCCTGAAAAGCGTCTCTGAAATTGGCAAGGAATTGGATGCGACCTACCTGGTCGAGAGTTCATTGCGCGGTGAAGGCGACCGCCTGAGGATTACTGCCAAGCTCATCCGTGTACGTGATCAGTTGCAGGTATGGTCCGCCTCCTATGACAGCGGCCCCGGAAGCATGCTGGCCATGCAAAGCGAGCTCAGCAAGACCATTGCTGAACAGGTACGCTTCACCCTTTCGCCGGAGCGTCTGCGCGGGCTGGCACGACGCCAGACCCGAAATGCTGAGGCCTACAATCTGTATCTGCACGGACGGCACTTCTGGCAACATCTCAGTCCCCCGACAACCCGCAAAGCCATCGAATCCTTCACCCGTGCTACTGAGCTCGACCCAGAGTACGCCCTGGCGTGGTCGGGTCTTGCTGACTGCTACACTTCCGGGCCGGTGAATGGCGATGCGCCTCCGCAGCTTGTCTGGCCTCTGGCTCGCGAAGCCACCAGCCGGGCCGTAGATGCCGAGCCCCATCTGGCTGAGGTTCAGACATCCTTAGGTTCGCTCAAGTTCTGGCTCGACTGGGAGTGGGCCATTGCGGAGAGCGCGTATCGCAAGGCCATCCAACTTGATCCCAGCTATCCGCTGGGACATCGCATGCTCGGCGTAGTTCTTTCCCACATGTGCAGGCATGAAGAAGCGCAGGCAGCGATTCGTCGTGCCCGTGAGCTTGATCCGCTCTACGTTATGCACCAGTCGCTTTCGTCGCAGATAGCTTTCGCTGCGCGCGACTATCCCGGCGCCCTTCAATTTGCACGCCAGGCAGTCGCCATCGATCCTGAGTTCTGGATCGCGCAACTGCATTTGGCGCAGGTTTACATTGAGTTGGGCGAAAATGAAATGGCTCTCTCCGCCCTCAGCCACTCGGGAAGACTAGGTTCGAATTCCAAGGCCCTTGCTCTGCGCGCCTACCTTTTCGCTCGCATGGGGCGAACGGAAGAATGCAACGAATTGATGAATGCGTTGCTTTCCATTTCCCGGGAACGTTACGTGCCACCGTACGCCATCGCCCTCGTACATGCCGGACTCAAACAGTACGATCTCGCGCTTCAAGCGCTTCAACGCTGCTGCGAAACGCGCGACGTGCACGTGGTATTCCTGACCGTTGATCCCAAGTGGGATCCGCTGAGGGGAGATAGCCGCTTTTCAGAACTGCTGCGGCGTTGCGGGCTTCCCTTAGTGAGCCACTGAGCCGTGTGTTATCCTCCGCCTGTGTTAGCCGCCGGCTCGCCCTCTAACCCGGAAGCTCCCCGTCACACTGCGGTTGTCCGCGTGACCCACTGGATCACGGTCATCGCCTTCTTTGCTTTGCTCATCAGCGGCGGTTGAGATCGTCATCTCTCACCCGCGGTTCTATTGGGGTGAAGCCGGCAATGTGAACACTCGCTCCACTCTTCACCCTGCACATCCCTTCATCGAGGGATACGGTTCCCACCGGCTACGGCGTGCTGCCCGACCAGAATGGCTGGAGCCGGTACCTCCACTTTCAAGCCGCATGGGCTGCGGTGCTGACCGGCCTGGTCTACGCGATCGCAAGTCTGTGGACCGGCCACTTCCGGCATGACCTCATTCCCGGCGCCCGGCGACAGGAAGTGGCGGGCGTTCTGGAGAGTGATCGCGAGGTATCTTCGCCGCGCGCCGCCGGATGAAGCGGCGCTCATTCGTACAACGTCGTTCAGCGGACCGCCTATCTGAGCGTGATCTTCCTCCTGTTTCCCCTGGTAATCTGGACGGGTCTCGCCATGTCTCCCGCCTTCGATTCCGCGGTTCCCGCCGCCGTCAACTTGCTAGGCGGGCGGCAATCCGCGCGCACACTGCATTTCTTTGTCTCCGGCATTCTCCTGTTCTTCCTCGTGGTCCACGTAACCATGGTTGTTCTTGCCGGGATTCAGGAGCCGCATGCGGGCGATGATCACCGGCCGCGCCGTCGTACGAGAGCGTGCACTGGAGCGCACATGAAGCCCTTCTCACGCCGCAAGCTCATGACCGGCGGTCTTGCGGCCACCGCCGGCGTCGCCGGGCTGGCCGCGGCCGCCCACCTGGCGGAGCGCTATGGACTAATCCCGCCCGATCATGGTGGAGTCTACGGTCCCGGTGAGACGCTGACTTACGCCGCTCAGCGTCTTCTGACGACGCACTCGTTAGCCCGCGAATTCCCCCGCAGCATGATCTCCAAGTCACCTTTCGCCAACGAAACCCCACCCCCCAACGATAGCTTCAAGCGGCATCAGGCCAAGGGGTTCTCCGAGTGGCGGCTTTCGGTTGACGGAATGGTCGCCCGGCCGGTATCGCTTTCGCTCTCCGACCTAAAGAGTCTTCCTGTACGCAGCCAGATTACTGAGGTGGTCTGCGAGGAGGGCTGGTCTTATATCGCCGAGTGGATTGGGACGCCTTTGGTTGAGGTCCTGAACGTCGCAGGGCTCTTACCGCAGGCGCGGTACGTCGCATACTTCTCCATCGATAAGGACTGGTGGGAAAGCATCGACATGGCCGACGCCCTGCATCCCCAGACGTTCCTGACCTACGGAATGAACGACGGTGATCTTCCCGTGTCCTTCGGCGGTCCACTCCGCGTGCGCGTGCCCCGACAACTAGGCTACAAGAGCGTTAAGTACGTAACCCGTCTGACCGTCACCGACAGTATGAAAAGCTTCGGCGAAGGTCTGGGCTCTGCCGAGCCGGAAGTTGGTTATGCCTGGTACGCCGGCATCTGAGACGTCGCGATGGGCAGGTCTATGATTTCCAAAATGGAGATGGACCCACCCGCTCCATTTCGTATCGCGCGATGAATGCCGCATCCCCTGCTGCTTCTTTGGCATTTTCAGCGTCGCGAAAGTACTGCTCCATTTTGCCGGCAGGACAGAACGCGATCAGCATGCGACCGGGCGTTGGAGAAACAGAGGAAAATGTGTGCGGCACACGGCGCGGTGCCAGTACGGATTCTCCCGTATGTAGCTGCATTCTTTGCTCGCCTACCTGGAAGGCCACTTCTCCCTCCATTACGTAGAACCATTCTTCCTGGTTATAGTGCAGGTGCAGGGCCGGTCCACCCGGGAGAAGATGGGTGTGCTCCATGACGAATAAGCCGCCGGCGGTTTCACTCGCGGGCACCTTGAAGAGAATTGAGCTGAATCCTAACGAGTGGGGATGGCCGAACCGGTCCTCCCCGGCACCAACTACATGCAGGGCGCTTGTGGGCGGCGATGCATCAGTCTGGGCGCGCGCCTGGGTGACAAGAAAATCCTGGAGGCCGGCAACCGGCGCCGCCGCAGCCACAGCTTTGAGAAACGAACGGCGTCGCATGGCGGCTCCTTCAGAAGTGGAAAGGGAAGCGGGCAAAGCATAGCGGAAACGGGGAGCGCCGGGCAAGCGGAATTGCGGGCAGATCATCCTCAGAACTTGCCCAAATTGATATTTTCGGCTAGCTAACCTCTGTACGAAGGGGACGGCTTCACAGGCTGCGGAAAAACCCGCGATCATGCAAGAAAGACACACCTCAGGGCCTAAAGGCCGGCCTATTTCCACAGAACAGGAGTTTTTTCGCAGCCTGTAAAGCCCAATTCTCTTTCCTTAATGGCACGGCTAAAGTCGGGCCCTGATACAAAGCCAAAACACAGATCCAAAGGAGTTTCTTCAGCCGCGCCGTAAACCGCCTGTGTGTGGACATGGATCATCCGGGCCGTACCCGCAACCCCTTGACACCGCCTTGCCATTAGAATCACAATGTAATTCTAATCATGCTAGGCGAATTCGAGTACCTGATGATCACCGCCGCGGCCGGGCTTGGAGACAAGGCCTATGGAGCTGCCATTCGGGAAGAGATTGAACACACCACTGGCCGCAAGTGCTCGATCGGTGCGCTCTACACCACGATCGAGCGTTTGGAAACAAAAGGCCTGCTCAAAACCTGGATGGGCGAGGCAACAGCGGAACGAGGCGGCCGCGCCAAGCGCATGGTTCGGGTGACCCCGAAGGGCGTCAAGGCGGCAAAGGACTTTTACGATGTGGTGGTTCGCGTAAGCCGCGGCGCCTCGTGGGTGGCGAACCGCACAGGGAGTGCCTCATGACAACAATCGGCTGGTCCTTCGTGGAGACTGCCGCTCGACTCCTCGAATGTGAGGAACGCGAGGTCGTGCTGGGTGATTTGCTGGAAGCTGGCGAAGGTGGCCTGCGAGGGCTACTGGGTGTATTCGGTCTGGCGGTCCGGCGGCACCTGGCGCTTTGGAAAGACTGGCGGCCGTGGCTGGCGTCCTTCGGAATGGCATTGCCCGGCAGCCTGCTCCTGATGGGGTTCTCCCTCTCTGTGAGCCAAACGTATCAACGGTTGATCCATCCAACCATCTTCAAGGCTACCGGACTCACGGTGGGCCCAGGCCTTACCTTGCTGTTGTGCAATCTCTTTCTCCTGGTGGCCTGGTCCTGGACCGGTGGATTTGTCATGGGATCGATATCCCGCCGAACCGTGCGTGTCAGCGCCGTCCTATCCTTTCTGCCCTGCGTGTTTTGCCTGGCGCGGTTTCGCGTCGAGTCTCTCTCGCGGTTCTCCCTGCTTCTCTTTTTGCTCCCGGCGATCTGGGGAGTTTGCCGCGGAGTGCAAATCGCGCAGATCAAACTGCGATCAGCACTCATCCTGGCGGCAACCATTACTCTGCTCACTCTTCCCACATGGATGAGCAAAGGCTCATGGATTCCCAATTGGGCATTGAGTTGGCCGGCATGGTACCTGGTTGTGATGGCATGGAGAGGCCACGCCAGTAGGGGGCCGGAGAGATGGCGGACCAACTAGCCCTATCCGTGAACGGAGCGCAGCACCTGGTTTCCGCTTCGCCGGATACTCCCTTGCTCTACGTTCTCCGCAATGAACTGAAACTCTCCGGTCCGCGCATGGGCTGCGGCATGGCGCAGTGTGGCGCCTGCGCGGTGCTGGTCGATGGAGCAGAGGTCCGCTCGTGTATCGCACCGCTTTCCTCCGCGGTCGGTAAGCAGGTGACCACGATTGAGGGGCTGGCTCAGGTGTGGGCAAAGAAGAAGGGTTTGGGCGAGACCGAAGCGGCCAACACCTTACACCCGGTCCAGCAGGCATGGATCGATGAACAAGTTCCCCAATGCGGCTACTGCCAGAGTGGCATGATCATCGCCGCGGTGGAACTACTCGACAAGACCCCAAATCCTACCCTGCTGCAGATCAAAGACGCCTTTACCAACAAGCCTCCGTCCCCGCATCTCTGCCGCTGCGGCACTTATGCGGCCATCATCGATGCCGTGCAGCTTGCTGCCAAAAGCATGAACGCCTGAAGGAGGTGTGCGCCTTGGTAGTGCAGCCCGATCACTTACGCGGATCCAGTTTTACGCCAACGCTCACTCGTCGCGGGTTCGTCAAACTGGGCGGCGCTCTCATGGTGTCTTTTCAATTTCCCGCGCTCTCCGCCAACGCTGCGGAGGTCAAGGCCGCCTCCTCCACCACCCACCTGGTGTCGTGGTTGGAGATCAGGCAAGACAATACCATTCTTGTGCGCACCGGCCGCACTGAGATTGGGACCGGCATGAGCGCATATTACGCGCAGGTCATTGCCGAAGAGTTGTGCGTCCGGCCCGAATCGATCACGCTCCTGATGGGCGACACAGACAAAACGCCGGACGGTGGCTACTCCGCAGGCTTGCTATCAGGAGCAGCGAACCTGCGCAAAGTGGGCGCCTATACTTACCAGGCGCTGCTCGGGCTGGCCGCAGAGAAACTCCGTGTTCCCGTCTCTGCGCTCACCGTCGACGATGGCGTCGTCTCTGGCGCGGGAAAGAGTCTCCGCTACGGACAACTTCTTCAGGACCAGCAGCTCGATCTGAAGATTCCAGTCTCGGGCGTGCCGGCAAGGGTCGATCCGACTTCATGGATTCGTATTGCGGGATTGGACGGCCTGGTCGTGCTGGGAGATCCGCCCACCAAGCCGGTGAGCCAGTACAAAGTTGTCGGCAAGTCTCACCCCATGCCTGGCATTCCCGGCAAGGTCACCGGCAAGACGCAATGGAGCTGTGACGTCGCCTTGCCCGGTATGCTGCATGCTCGCATGGTGCGCCCTGCCACGCTGGGCTCGACTTTGATCTCCGTTGGTGCGCTGGACAAGACCCGCTTCCCCACCGCGCAGGTGATCACCAAACAAAATCTGGTTGCCGTACTTTCGCCCAACGAATGGGAGGCAACGAGCGCTGCACGATCGGTCGCCTCCGCGACCAAATGGACCGAATGGTCCGGTCTGCCTGGCAGTGAGAATCTGACGCAAACACTGCGCGCTTATAAGTGGGGTGCACCGTCGGAAAGCAGGGGGAAAGCAGCCGATGTGAATGCGGCTCTGGCCCACGCGTCGAAAACTATCTCCGCAACCTATGAGCAGCCTTACATCAAGCATGCTCCCATCGGGCCCTTTGTTGCGGTGGCCGATGTGCGCGGTGATGGCACAACAACCGTGTGGACACACTCTGCGAACTCCCAAGGCCTGCGTGCGCAGATTGCCAACACGCTGAGCATCCCTACCGAAAAAGTAGTTGTTCGCTGGCTGGACCACGCAGGCCAGTTTGGGCGCACAACCTTCGGCGGCGACGGGGCTGAAGGCGATGCCGCAATCCTCTCGCAGTTAGCGGGCAAGCCGGTGCGTGTGCAGTGGACCTTGCAGGACGACCTGGCATGGTCCGCGTCCTCGCCCGGTTGGGTGGAGGACATAACCTGCAGCCTCGACGGCCGTGGCTGCGTGACCGCCCTGCGCAGCGCCTTCTATTCTCCGCAATCGAATGACGCGCGGATTGTGGGCGCTATTCTCGCCGGCATGCCCGGCATCCAGCCCGCACCAGGCTACTGGATCGCCACCGAGTGGCCCTACGACAAAATTGAAAACCGGTTGGAAGAAGTGTATGGCATGCCGAACCTGGGAGCGGATTCGAAGACAGCCGGATTGCGCGGGCTCATCATGCGCACGCCCGGGCAGCGCCAGCAAAACTTCGCGCTGGAATCCTCGATGAACGAGGCGGCATCGTGCGCGGGCATCGATCCAATTGAGTTCCGGCTCCTGCACACCACCGACCAGCGGCTCATCGACATCATCCATGCCACGACCAAGGCAGCCGCGTGGGAGCCGCGTCCTTCGCCACACCCGGGCGCACGCCGTGCCGGGGCTGAGCCACTCAATGGCCGCGGGGCGGCCATCATGGTCCGCGAAAACTCTTACTGGATGGGGATCGCCGAAGTAGAAGTGACTCCGGAAACGGGCGTGGTGCAGGTGACAAAGTTCACCCTCGGTCTTGACTGCGGGAAAATCATCAACCCCCGCCAGCTCGAACGCTGCATGAAGAGTGGAGTCGTCATGGGTGTCAGTGAAGCGCTCAAAGAAGAGGTCGTCTTCGACAAGGGGAAAATAACCAGCACCAGCTGGAGCCGCTACAAGATCCTCACCATGGCAGAGATGCCCGAGGTCAAGGTGGTGCAGCTTTCGCGTGACGACAAAGGATTCGGCGGCGGCTCCGAGGGCGCCAATGCCGTGTGTCCGCCGGCAATCGCCGCCGCTTTTTTTGATGCGACCGGCGTGCAAGCGCGCAGAATCCCGCTGACTCCGGCGTATGTGACGACACTCCTGAAAGGTCAGCCCCCCTTTCGGTCCTGATCGTTGGGCGCAGTGTGGTAAGCAGTTTCGCAATTACTGTGGCCTCGTAAAATCCGCAAGGTGTGGTTTTTCTTGGGAGAAGAACACGAAAAGGCCTATCCCTTCCCCGGATTTCCTGCAGCGCGGCACTAGTTGAGGAAGCGATGTGCGGCTTTCTTCGCGGAAAGCCGCATGCAGCCCGTTGGCCACACAAAGCTCCACAGGAAATCCGGGTTCGGTCTATACCAATTTCGAAACTGCTGCAGCGGCTTCAGACGAGGAATCCAGCGCGGGACGCGAGCGCAGAATTCGTCGTATTCCTCTCCGAATTTTCGATGCAGCGTAGGTTCTTCGTAAAGAACAACAAAAGCGAAAAATCCCGCCCAAACGACCACTCCGTATTCCAGCAGGCCGACGTCGCCGAGGAGCAGTCCCTGGCCGAAGATCAGCAGCGACACAGCAACATACATAGGGTTGCGCACGTAGCGATAGAGTCCGGTAATCACAAGCCGCTTCGGGGCGGCGATGGGTGCGGGCGTTCCCAGCCCCTGGATTGCGAAGCGAGCAAAGGAATCCAGCAGAACGGGAAGGCCAACTGCAATCATCAGCGCCCCGATGACGCGGCAAATGAAAAGGTCGAGCAGCGGAGGGGCTAATCGCCAGTGACAAACTGTCCAGGGTATATAGAGAGCGAGTGTTCCTGGAGCGATAACGAGAAAGACCGCCGAGCCGAGGATGGCGCTTGCGCGTTTCACGTCCTATTTCTTTTCTGTGCGGCCAGAAGATGCAGTTAGCCAATTCTTCAATGATAAAGAGGGACGGGTTTGCCCTCGATCTTAAGGATTGCTTCTTGTGCCGCTGGGCCGACACGACGTATCCCAAGCGCTTGCCGTAATGCGGGGAGAGCGTCTGTCGCAGACGCGCCCAAATCTCCCAGAGCATAGGCGACGCTGGCGAGAACAAACCCGTGTTCATCCGTCATCAACAACCTTTCCGCGAGCGGGTGAACGGCTCCGCTGGCTCCTGGACCGATCGCCCCGATGGCATCGGCTGCGGAAGCACGCACGTAGTCGACAGGATCATTCAAGGCACCGATCAGTCGGGGTACAGCAGCGGCGGCTTGAGCGCCCTCCGCGCGCAACGCAACAGCGGCCAGAGTGCGCACGCGGGGAGCCGGGTCGGCCAGTGCCCTGGCTAATGCAGAAACAGCGCCGGGGCCGCTATGCGGGCCCACTTGCGCCAGGGCGCCGGCTGCGGCGGCCCGAACCTCCATGGAATGGTCCGAGAGGGCGGCGATCAATTCGCTGCTGGCGGGCGCACCCTGTGCCCCGAACCAGCCAATGGCACGGATCAGAGTTGCCCGAGTTGGGTCAGGAGCATCCTTAAGCTCCGCCAGGTAGTAGCTGAGACTGTGGCCTCGATAGACAACGCCCGTCGTCCGGCTGGCTAGACCTTCTTCGACCGAAGCAGACTCCTCTGCCGCCGGGTACATTCTCTCTAGCACGACGTCGGTGATCCCCAGGTTGTAGCCGACTGAGCGGGGGTCTTTTCCCTGGCATAGAAAGCTCAATATGTGCCGCCCTTTGGCCAGGTCAAAGATCCCTAACGTATGGTCTCTGGCCAGATAAAGCTCTCTCTGGTAGTTACGAAAGACCTCCGGGCCGGGCAGTGGGATCTCCGAAGTGGCCGGCTTACGCGTGTCGATATTAGTGGGCTTGCCGTCCATAAGCGCGAGATAGTCGCCATAGTCTGGAGCTTCCGCGATATTGGCGACGATTTCGTACTGGCCGTTCTCCGCGATATCGATTGGGACATTCATCCTCGAGCCCACTCCATCTGCAGTCAGCAGGAGAAGGTCTTTCGCCCAATCCACATCTTTCAGCACCGATGCCTTTCCATTTTCCGTGGTCACGTCTTTGATGGAATCCTCGATGGCGATCTGCGTGGCATTGCCAAAGGGCAGACGGGCGTTGCCGTATGGGGGCTCGGGCAACTCCTCGTTAACCCCCGCCTGATACCAGAACGCCACACTCGAAAAGTAATCGGGGCGCTCTTCAAAGCTGGAACGAAGCGATCCATCCGGATTCGACGTCCATCCCGCATGCTCGATTCCGGCCCAAATTGACCGGGTGAAAGCGATTGGATCGGGAACATGCCAACGATAGGCAGAAAGCCTCGAACCCGGAAGCTCTCCCTCCGCGATGGGAGTTCCGGTCCATGGACCGCTCACATCACGGAGGTTCCAGGCATCATTGAAATAGTCCTCTGTACCGGTGCCGTAAATCTGCGGGTGCTTGGCGCCATCAATGTAGAACAGGTCATCCCCTTCGCCGAACCAAGAAATCTGTGTCTGCACGACGCTCAGCACCGTCCCGACATAGTGGCCGGCGCCATGAATCTTCAAAAACTCGTAATTCTGGCCGCTCCGCGCCGGCCGTTCCTGGCGGTAATACGCGTGGAAATAGCCTATGTCCGCGGGGAGGGATGCGTACTTGCGATAGTCCACGTGGTAATAAAACATGGGCACAAAGCGATCGCCCTCGTTGGTCAGGGTAATCAGGCACGACTTACGAAACGGCATTGGCCAATAGCTGTTGCGCGCCCGTCCAAAGGAGCTGTCGCGTATGATCATCGAGCTTACGTCCCGCTCCGCGCCGTGCCCGACGGCAAAGAAATCGCCCAGGGGAGCGTCCACACTCGGAGTTTTGTGGCCGTCGTAGTAAACGCGCAGCCGCAGCAGACGCGGCCAGCCGAACTCATTCTGCGCGATGGTCAGCCAGATGTGTGTCACCATGCCCGCACCCGTAAGATTTGCCATCACCAGCGTCTCACCGGGCATGATCCGCTTGCTGTCATCGTTGCTCAACACATAGCGGTTACCGCTGGCGACGCGATAACTGGAGTAGTTCTTCAGCCGTGCTAAACCGAGCCCATCAAGAAAATCATTAGCCGGTGTTTGCGCAGCGGCGGCTCCGGAAATGAAGATGAGCATCCCTATCAACAGTGATTTCATGCGAGTCCTTGAGCGAAGCTTTCCAGCGAAGTGTTCTCCAGCTTCCGAACATTCATCCGAATTTACAGGTCGACATCACGTCTGCGTCACCCGGAAATCTCTTCCAGCGCAAGATTCCGCGTGCGCGGCCCCATCCAGCCAATCGCCGCCATCACTATCAGCATCGCTGCCGCGATCAACACGAACACCCCGGTCGTACCGAAGTTCTTAAGCACGCCGGCGATGATGAACGAGGTGAAAATCGCCGAAAAGCGGCTCCAGGAATAGACGAAGCCTACCGCACTCGACCGGATGCTCGTCGGGAAAAGCTCTGTCTGGTAGGCATGAAAGCTGTAGGACATAATGTTGCTTGCCAGAGTCAGCCCCACGCCCATTGCGATCAGGAGCATCCCACCCGTGACCTGGCTGAATGTCAGCCCGAAAACCACGATCGTTGCTGCGCTCGCAACGATCACGCTCTTGCGTTCGAACTTGTCGGCGATCCACAGGCCAATCAGCGGCCCGACCGGGGCCGAAATGGCAATGATCGATGAATACAGCAGGCTTGTCGTGAGCGTGATGCCCTGCTTGACCAGCAGCGTTGGCACCCAGTTGGCGAAGCCATAGAAGCCGACAGTTTGGCAAACGTTGAAGATGATCATCATCGTAGCGCGCTTGCCATACGGCGCCTTCCACATGTCGAGGAACCTATGGCCTATTGCAACAGAGTGAAGGTCGCTCGCTGTGGGGAAGTGAAGTGGCCGGCCAAACTCTCTTGCGACCGCCACTTCCAGCTTCGATATCACGCGGTCTGCTTCCGCGAGCCGCCCCTTCTGCGCCAGCCACCGCGGGCTTTCAGGCAGAGCGCGACGAATGAACCAGACAAACAGAGCTCCCTGTGCTCCGATGATCACAACCCAACGCCAGCCGTCCAGGCCGAAGGGCCGCTTTGGCACCAGCAGGTACGACAGGAACGCCACGACCGGCACGGCCATAAAACCCACTGCCTGTTCGCAGGCGAAAGCCCGTCCCCGGATATGTTTCGGCACCAGCTCTGAGATATACGTGCCGATGGTGACCAGTTCCACTCCAATGCCGAGCCCAGCCATAAGACGCCAGAAGTTCAGGCCCGCGGCCGTAACCTGGAATGCCATGATCAGATTCGCGGCCGTGTAGAACAGCAGCGAGTAGGTGAAGATCGCGCGGCGGCCAAATCGGTCAGCGAGAAACCCGCAACAGATCGTCCCCAGAAATAGCCCGGAGAACAGAGATGCAATGAAGGCCGCCACCCCGGTCATGCCAAAAAGGCCAACGGTGGTAGTGGTCAGGATGCCACTGTTGACCAATCCAGGCGCGATATATCCGGAATACAGCAGATCGTAAAGCTCAAAGAAGAAGCCGAGGCTCAGCAATACGACAAACTTCCACATCGTACGCGTGGCCGGAAGGCGGTCGAGCCGGGCAGAAATCGTGCCCGCCGACAGAGCAAGGGGCTCGGCGGGGATTTGCTTTGCTTCCAGGCCTCCGATGGCTATGCCTCCGTGTCGCGGCAATTTCAGCATAGAACGCTGTGAAGGAATTGCAAGTCGATGGCTGAATTTTGCATCTTGTTCCGATCCTGTAGCCTCTTACTAAATTAGATGAAGAAAGCTTCAGTTTCCCGTTCGCATTCTGTTGTCCCGGTTCCCAAGCTGGTAAAGCCAAGAAAGGCGCCTGTTCAGTCGCGTTCGACAGAGACCGTGCTTGCGATTAAGCAGGCCACCATTCAGGTTTTGCTGGAGACGGGGGTGGGCCACCTCACCACCACGCGCGTCTCGCAGCGTGCCGGCGTTTCGGTCGGAACCTTGTACCAGTACTTTCCCAACAAGAACGCCTTACTCCATGCGGTTCTCAAGGAGCACCTCGGCTCCATTACCATCGTCATGGAGCAAGCCTGTGCCGCGAGCCGCGGAGCTTCTGTCGAGCAGATGGCGCGCACGGTCACCCTGGCATTCATCGACGCCAAGCTGCTTGCTATACGAGAGTCAGTAGCCCTTTACGCCGCTGCGGAATCAGGCGACGCGCAAGCCATCCTCACCAGCATGCGCAAACGCATCACCACCGCGCTCCTCGACATGCTAAGAACTGCTCCGGGCGTCCGCTTCCCTGATCTTGAAACAACCGTGCTCGTGTACTACACCGCGATAGCGGGTACGATGCGCGAGGTGCTTGAGGCCGGGGCGTCCAGTGAGCTGGTTCAGGCGACACGGCGTGAGCTGGTGCTGCTTGCCGAAGGCCATCTGACCAGGGCGTGCCGCGTAGTAGAGAATGCGAAGCAGCAAATCAGAAAAGACAGCCGGCTGCAAACGGCCGCCGGCCGGTACTGATCAATGATGCATTCGACTGAAACCAAGTCTCAACCTGCAAGCGAACGCCGCTCTGTCCACCCCAATGTCATCCTCGCCATCTGTTGCATGAGTCTGTTGCTGGTTGGCATGGACGTCACCATCGTCAACGTCGCCTTGCCTGCCATTCAGCGTGATCTTCACGCGAAAATGTCGGGACTTCAGTGGATCGTTGATGCGTATACCCTCGTGGTGGCCACGTTTCTCATGTTGTCGGGCTCGATGTCCGATCGCTTCGGGCGAAGGCGCGTTTTTCAGATCGGCCTTGTTCTCTTCCTATTGGGATCGCTGCTGTGCAGCATGGCGCACACCATTGGCGCCCTGATATTGTTCCGCGCTCTGCAAGGATTGGGCGCGTCCATGCTCAATCCGGTGGCTTTGTCCATCATCGCGAATGCGTTTCCGGAGCCAAAAGCTCGGGCGCATGCAGTCGGCATTTGGGGAGCGGTTGCAGGGCTTTCGCTGGCGATCGGCCCGCTCATCGGCGGCGCGCTGACGCAATCCGTGGGCTGGCGTTCCATCTTCTGGATCAACATCCCCATCGGCCTCGTGGCCCTGGTGCTGGCCGCCAGGTTTGTACCGGAATCGAAAGCGGCGCGAGCGCGGGCGTTTGATCCTGTCGGACAACTCCTGGTGTGTGTTGGCCTGGCATCGCTGACCTATGCGGTCATCGAAGGACCGCACTCTGGCTGGACGTCCGTGCTCATCATTGGTCTCTTTGCCACCGCAGGAGCGGCCTTGGCGATCTTCCTGGTATACGAGCCGCGACGGAATGACCCTTTGCTGAACCTGCGCTTCTTTCGCAGTGTCCCCTTCAGCAGTGCCACACTTCTTGCCCTGTGCTCCTTTGCTTCCTTTGCCGGCTTTCTTTTTCTGAATGCGCTGTACCTGCAGCAGGCGCGAGGCATCTCCGCCTTTAAGACCGGTCTTTGCACGCTGCCTTTGGCAATCATGATGATGTTGAGTGCACCGCTTTCCGGCCGCCTGGTGGGCAGGCACGGTACACGTCCCTCATTGCTATTCTCCGGTGGGGGCTTCCTGCTCAGCACCTTGATGCTGACTCGCCTCAGTATCGATACTCCAATTCTTCTTCTGCTGTTGGCCTATGCATTGTTTGGACTCGGCCTTGGTATGGTCAACCCGGCGATCACGAACAATGCCGTTGCCGGCATGCCTTTATCGCAAGCCGGGGTTGCGGCAGCGATCGCTTCTACCGGGCGGCAGGTGGGAGCGGCTCTGGGGGTCGCGGTCGCCGGCACAGTCGTTCACACGAGCCGCGTCAAGGGTTCAGATTTTGCCCAGGCCACACACCCTATATGGTGGATCATGACGGCTTGCGGCGTTATTGTCCTGCTTCTTGGTTGGGCGTCCAACACGCCGTGGGCGAAAGCCAGCACAAGCCACGTGGCATCTTTGCTGAGCGGGAGCGCCCGATGAAGCTTCGAAGTTCGCGCCTCATCGGGAATGTTCATCGGAAAAGCCGCGCATCCCAATGGACAGGTTCGGGATCACCAGCCTTGACGAGCGCAAACTCCGGATGAGCCGGGTTGAAGACAATATTGTTCTCCCGGCCATTCGTGATGACGCTCGGTACCCGAAGAATTGCGGTTCGGTTCTCTTGAATCCATCGATCGCCGAATGCTCTGGACACTGTCATGTCCACCGCGTCCCAGCTCTCGACTCGGTCGATCGAGACGGCCTCGACGGCCACCTGATCCGGAATGACGATGCGAACTACGCGTTGGTTCTTGGGAGGTTGAGATAAATTCGCGTGCACCAACACTTCGAGCAATGCGCCTGCATAGGTTTCGGCGGCATAGATTGCCGCAACACCCACGGAATTCCAGCGCCCTCCGTGCAGCATGGCGCCGGTTGCATCGAAGATTGCATGACGCGCGTCGGCGATGCGATAGACGATCATCTACACGGGGAGGCCGAAGAAGAGTTTCTCCAGCAGATCCTCCACCCGCCGCGCACCGAGTTCCGTGCGCGCCACTTCCAACGGGGCTTGCTTGTCAAGTTCGCGATGAGGTTTGCTCATCCATTCGCGCGCCTGCTCACGGTCATCCCAGACATACTCGGCAGCGGCGAGCACTCGGGCCAACCGTTCCGTCCTTTCGCTTTCATCGACGGAGAGGCGCCGGGTACGCCGCTTCCATGTGGCTTGGGGAACGACCTTGAATTTGTACGCGTTCGCCGCGCGGCGATCGACGTAGAGACGGGCGGAAAGCCGTTCCAACGCACGCTTCGGCAGGCCGGCCGACACCGCTGATTCGAGTTGGCCGACGGTGCGTACCGATGCTCCAAGCCCGAGAATCTCAGCGATCAGCTCCGGAGCAATCATCGTTGTTTTCTCATGGCTCAGTATAGCTCACAATCAGGCTCATCTGAGCTGTGGCTGATTTTACTTCCGCGCTCAGCGGCAAATCGCGGGAAGAACTGCCAACCAGCACCGTCCGTGGGCGTTCAAGTCTGCCCTGTAATCCTGGTGAGCACCCGGGGTCGCGGTGCATGAACAGTTGTGGCATAGGCTCGTCGGGCTCGGAATGGTGGAAGCCTGATATCGTTCTCGAGGGTAGGAGTGGCACAGGCCAAATATATGAAGACAAGTTTGCTGGAGCGGCGAGTCGGTACCAGGGAAAAGCTGCCGAAAAGCGTCACGCTGCGGGCAGGGGAGCTGACCGTGGATTTTGTCGGGGGAGGCTTGCGCACTCTGCGCTACGAGGGCCACGAGGTCTTGCGGGCCATCGCCTACGTGGTGCGGGATTCCTCCTGGGGAACCTACAACCCGGAAATCACGCGAGTGCAGCATCCATCAGAGTGACGGCTCATTCGTAGTTACATATCGGGCGCGTTGCATCTCTGCCGACCCTAGCCAGGAACTTACTTACCAGGCACGCATTACAGGAAGTGCCCAGGGGAATCTCGTCTTCGAGGTGCTGGCCGAACCGCTCACTCCGTTTCTTACCGCGCGCTGTGGCTTCGCTGTCCTTCATCCCATCGATGGCGTTGCGGGCGGCAAGGTCATTGTCGAGCACGTCGATGGATCGCAGGAGCAATCAACCTTCCCCGAGCTCATTTCGCCTGCGCAGCCATTCAAAGACATTCGTGCCCTTCAGCACTGGGTAACTCCCGCCATCACGGCGCGCTGCTGCCTGAATGGGGACGTGTTTGAAATGGAAGACCAGCGCAACTGGTCGGATGCCTCTTACAAGACCTACGTCCGCCCACTCTCCCGGCCGTGGCCCTATGTGATGGAGCAGGGAATTGCCAACCGGCAGTCAGTGGAGGTTGACATAAAGGGGAGCCCGGACTCGGCCCCCGAGCCGGTGCGGAGAAAAGACAGCATTCGCAAGGCCCCGGTCCACATTGCTATCGGCGCTCCGCAGGGTACAGCTCCGGGTATTGGCGTATCTATTTATCCTGATCAGATCGCCGAGGCACTCGAACATCCCACGTTGCTGAGCAGCCTGCGCCCGCAACTTCTGCTGTTCCATTTCGACCCTACCGCGGGACACGGTCTGAGTGATCTTCGCGGCTTTGCAGAGATTGCCAAGCGCGTTCCTGCGAGCGACAAGACAGAGTCCGTTCTCGAGTTAGTGTTGCCTGCTGAGCGCGGTGTGCGCGAAGAGCTATTCGGCGTGGCTGAGATGGTGGCGGCGGCCGGCCTGAATCTTGCAGGCATTCTGGTTTCTCCCGCGGTAGACCGCAAATCCACTTTGCCCGGCGGGAAATGGCCGCCATGCCCGCCGCTTGCCGAGATTTACCAGGCAGCGCGGCAGGCCTTTCCAACGGCTGCCATCGGTGGCGGCACGCTCAGCTATTTCACTGAGCTGAACCGCAAGCGTCCGCCTGTGGAGATGCTCGATTTCGTCTCCCATTGCACCTGTCCCATCGTGCATGCTGCCGACGACTTGAGCGTGATGGAAAGCCTAGAAGCACTGCCGCACATTGTCCGCTCGACACGCGCGATCATTGGCGACCACAAGGCATATCGCATCGGCCCTTCCACCATCGGCATGCGTCATAACCCCTACGGCGCGCGGGTGACGGAGAACCCGGCAAACCGGCGCGTCACAATGACAGATAGTGATCCCAGGCAAGCCAGCTTGTTCGCAGCCGCATGGATGATAGGCTATGCCGCGGCCACCGCCGAGGCGGCGTTGCAGACGTTGACGGTTGGTAATCTGACAGGTCGTTTGGGGCTGGCCCGCGCTCACGCTTCGGGCGAACTTGTACACCACCCAGCCTTTTACATCGCGCGCGGGCTCGCCGAACTGGGCGGAAATTCACGTTACGAATGTCACTCGAGCCGCCCGGCTTCCGTGGCCGCGGTAGCCGGTGTGGACCGTTCGGGAAGGCGCGTTCTTTGGCTGGCAAATCTCACTGACCAAGAACAAGAGGCCAAGCTCCAGGGGAACCAGATTGCACACTCTATCTTCTTGATTGACGAAAAGAGCTTCGCCGAGCACGTCGCCGACCCATGGTTCGAGCGGGAGGTGGTAAGCGCTCAGACAGTCCAGCTCTCGCCTTACGCCGTGGCTTGCCTCCGGTTGTGAAAGACCGCATAAGAGCTGTCGTTGCAACAGATCAGGAGAGAAATCCACGCTGCATCCGACTCACATCAGTTACCTGTGCCGGATCGTCCTGATCCTACTCACTCCGGAGCCACCAGGCCGGCTGTGCGGATGCGAAAATTCTATTGAGAAATTTCTTTTCCCTTGACATTCGTGTTTTCGGCCCTATATTTTCGGGCGCGTATTCGAGATCGACTTTTTTGTGTGCTGTCGCCACGTCCGGGGTGTCTTTCTCGCCCGGCCTTAAGCACTGCACCCGGGAAACGGCCGAAAGGTGGGGGGCACTGTCACCCATCGCGCCAGCAGCAGTAGCAACTTTGGGAGGAAAACGCACATGTTGTGGAGAAGGATTTGTCTCGTTTGGGTTCTGGCGGTCGTAGCCGCAAGCATGGCCTTCGGGCAGGCGGGCGCAACCGGTACCATCCTCGGCACCATTACCGACAGTACCGGCGCCGTTCTTCCTAACGTCAAGGTTACCGTCACCAACACGGGGACCAACTCCGCGTTCAATACAGAGAGCAATTCTGCCGGAGACTTTAACGCGCCCTCGTTGCAGCCCGGTAGCTATACGGTCACAGCGGAGACGGCGGGCTTTCAAAAATCCGTGACCGACCCGTTCACACTCACGGTCGACCAAAAGATCCGCATTAATCTGTCGTTGAAGCCCGGAGCGGTGACGGAAACGCTGGAAGTAGCTGCGCAGGCCGTGAACCTGAACACGGACGATGCCGCTCTGTCCCAGGAGATAAGCGGTGAGGAGGTGGCTAACCTTCCGTTGAACGGCCGCAACTTTATGCAGTTGCTGTTGGTCGGTGCGGGTGCGGTGACCGTGGGCGGAGAGCAAGGCACCATGCGCCAGGGTGAAGGCAACGCCGTCAGCATCAATGGCGGTCGCCCCGAGGGAAACAACTATACCCTAGACGGGTTGGTAAACACCGATCAGGCGATGATGACCCCGGCAGTGATCCTTTCCCAGGACGCAATCGGGGAATTCAAGGTCCAGAGCGGCATATACCCTGCTGAGAACGGATTCGGCGCCAGCCAGATCAACATCGTCAGCAAGGGCGGAACAAACTCCATCCATGGGGCGGCTTACGAGTCGAACCGCAACAATGCCTTTGATTCCTCGCCATTCCCTACCGCGACTGATTTCATCTCCGGCGTACCAACCTCGAACCCGGTGCTCAAGCTCAACCAGTTTGGGTTCGTCGCCTCTGGTCCGGTCTATATTCCCAAGCTCTACAACGGGCGCAACAAGACCTTCTGGATGGCCAACTACGAAGGCTGGCGCATGAATAACGGCGCCCGAGTGGAAAACGTTGTACCCACCCCGGCGGAGTTGGCGGGCGACTTTTCCGCTACGACCGTACCGGCCGTAGCTGGCTACGCGGGGGGCCCATTGCCCGCGTATGGAACACCCGCCTGCACTGCAGTTACGAACGCGGGCTACGACTGCCTGCCGATCGACCCGTTCACTGGGGCGAACGACTGGGGAAGTGCGGTGCCCACGGCTTTTCAAACGGGCCGGATAGGGCTGGTGGCTATCGCCAATCATTTCTGGTCTGCACCGAATGTCGCCAACACGCCGGAGGGCACCACCAACTTCATTACCAATATTCCCGGTCCGCTGGTCATGAACCAGCAGACCTACCGCGGTGATCAGAACCTCGGTAAATACGGCTCAGTCTTTGGCCGCTACACGCACGCGTACTACAACAACCACACCCAGTACAACTCGGGATCGATCGACTACGGCATCGAGGAATATATCCAAACCGAAGACGCGTGGGAGATCTCTCACACCATCAGCTTCGGCGGGAAGAACGTAAACAACTTCCGCTTCGGCAAGTTGCGTGCCCAGGCTCCTGAGGGTTCGGCTCCGCCGCCCGCCTCCGTGGTTAGCGCCTTGGGCTTATCGGGGACCTTTAAGGTCTTCACCGCTCTCCAGGAAACATGGCCGAACGTCGGCATTGGCTCCTTCGCGAGCGGCGGTGGTCCGGTCAACTCTTACAGCGGATCGGATAATCCGAACTGGGAGTATGCCGATTCCTTCACCACCGTTCACGGGAAGCACACCATTGGCGTGGGCCTCGACTATCGTCGCTGGCACCTGATTCGTAACCTCGATGATGATTTCTACGGTGACTGGGGGTTTAGCCCCAATACGGCCGCGAAGAACTTTCTCACCTGCTCCAACCCCGCGTCAGCCCTCAACGGTGGCCAGCCGCTTTGTGGTACCGGCAATGCGATCGGCGACATGCTGACCGGCTTTTACAACAGCGTAGGTGGATTTGTGCCCGGTCCCTTGAGCCCGACGAATCAGGCCGGCAATCCACAAGACCACGTCTACAACTATTGGGGGCCGTACGTGGAAGACGACTGGAAGATAAGCCAGAAGCTCTCCATCAACTACGGCCTTCGTTGGGACTTCCGTATGGCGCCCTACGAAGTCGAGAACCATTTCTTCTGGCTCGACACCACCAACGCAGCGGGCGGTCTTTGCTACGCCGATCCGAAGCTGTCGACCGACGGAGTCGCACCCGGCGTTGGCATCGATGGCGGCCCAATCCTCCGCTACTGTGGCAATTCGCCCCGCGGCGGCCAGAAATACCCCTTTGCCCCCCGCTTCGGTATTAACTACCGCGTGGATGACAAGACCGTTGTTCGCGGCGGCTATGGGATCTTTTTCGACTCCTTTGAAGGACGCGAAATCGATGACTCGGCGGATATCTATCCGTATAGCATCCGCAACAATCTCACCCCCACGACCGTTGCGGGCATTCCCAAGTTAACCAATCAGTTGTTCCCCAGCTACTCCACACTTGGGCCCTTCCCAGAGTCGACGCTGTCGTTCATCGCGGTCATCCAGTCGGAGAACCCGCTCGATCCCTATGTCCAGTCCTGGACGCTCTCGGGCGAACGCGAACTGGCGAGGAACACAACGCTGGAAGTGTTCTACGTCGGCACGAAATCAACGCATCTGCTCGATCGGCACAATATCTCGCAGCCGTATCAAATCCCGGCGGCGAGCGTGCCGTTCTGCGATGCGACCGACCCAGTCACTGGTAGCTACATCAACCTTAGCCAGGCTCCCTGCACCGTGGTTAGCCGCTTGCCCTATCCAAACTTCAACGGCTTTTACATCAACAGCGACTTTCACGGCTATGCCAACTACAATGCGGCCAACGTCAAATTTGAGCATCGCGCTCACGATCTGGCCGCAACCGCAGTCTTCACCTGGGCCAGGAGCCTCGACATCAAGTCGGCGGCAGCCGGCGTAGGCGCCACCGGAGCCGGCTACCAGGGCTTCGAGAACAACCATAACCCTAACCTGGACTATGGACCTTCGGACTTCGATGTCGATAAGAGGTTCGTTGCGACCGCTGTGTACCAACTGCCGTTTGGGCGCGGCAAGAAGTTCGCGGGCGGAATCAACCGGGCGGAAGACCTGGCAATTGGCGGATGGCAGCTCACCGGCATTGCCACCTTCCAGACGGGCTTTCCGTACACCATTCAGGGGAACGACATTCAAGGCGCGAACGACAGCCAGTTTATGCACGGGAATATTGTGCCGGGCTGCAGTATCAAGAGCAATCTGACTGCGCAGTTCCAGCGCATCAATACGGCCTGTTTCGCACAACCCTCACTGGGAACGTACGGAACCATTGGGCGCAATACCCTACGCCAGCCGGGCATTAATAACTTTGATATCGGTCTGGGCAAGCAGTTCTCGCTTACCGAGCGCCTCAGAATCCAGATCAAGGCAGATGCCTTCAACGCCTTCAACCATCACCAGTACGGTGGCGATGTGGGTGGCTTGCTTGTCGCCGGATCAGGAGGCAACGCGGCCATTGACAATAACGTGAACGACTCCAAATTCGGCTTGATAACTCAATCCTCGAAGTCACGCGAATATCAGTTCAGCGGTAAGGTCACGTTCTGATTCGCAAACGATCCAGTTACTAACCTATCTCCGCCACGCCTTAACAGCGTGGCGGAACTTTTTGTGTCAGCTTTCCTGGCGGTGAAACCTTCAAACGAAATGCGCGGTTTCACACCCTGCCGAAAAACGCTCTTAGGGTAGGCCGGGATACCCTGACGCACCGAGCATTATCCCCGGCACAAATGCAATCCAGTCAAGGGGCCCTTAGATTCTGCGTGAGAACTGGGCTTTGCAGATCCAGCCCCGCAGGGGCGACCTGAACTTAGCCCAGGACGCAGTCCTGGGTTGTGTTTACGGGGGAGATGTCCAGTCCCGGAGGGACGGCTGAATCCGTGCTGACCCGTTTCAGCCGTCCCTCCGGGACTAGCCCATTGTTGGGACGTGCTCCCAGGACTACCGTCCTGGGCTAAGTTCAGGAAGTTCAGGTCGCCCCTGCGAGGCTGGATTTGCAAAGCCAGTTCTCAAACAGAATCTTTAGGCACTTGTGCGTCTTTCCTGCTTGATCGCAAGTTTTCCCGCTCCTTGTGAAGCTTTGCTTCTTCCGGTTGGCGATACACTTGAACCCATGATTCTTCGCACCAGGGCTGCTCTTCTGCACGGCGTGGTAATGCTTCTTCTGTGCTCTGCCTCAATCGCATCAGCGCAAGGCGCTCAGGAAGAAACGCTGCAAAAATATTCCGAAGCGGGACAGCAGGCACTGGCTGCGGGCCACTACGACGAAGCAGAAAACGATTTCAAGAAGCTGCTGCAAATCGATCCCAATATTGCCGAAATTCACGCCACGTTGGGCATGGTCTACTTTCAGGAGAAAAAGTTTGACCTGGCCGTGCCCGAATTGCGGCGCGCGTTGCGGTTGAAGCCGGGGCTGACGAGAGCAAGCACCGTGCTGGCGATGTCGCTCTCGGAAGTCGGCGAATATAAGGAAGCGTTGCCTGGGCTCGAGAAGAGCTTTCAGCAGGCGACCGACCCAGCCACAAAACGTATGTGCGGGTTGCAGTTAATGAGGAGTTACACCGGGTTACAGCGCGATAGCGACGCGGTGAAGGTCGCATTGGAATTGAACCGGTTGTATCCTGACGATCCGGAGATTCTCTACCAGACCGGGCGCATCTACGGGAATTTCACCTTCCTCACGCTTCACAAGTTGGAAGTGGTGGCGCCGACGTCGATATGGCGCCACCAGGCTGCCGCCGAAGCGTTCGAGAGCCAGGGATCGACCAACGCCGCAATTGGCGAGTACCGTGAGGTGCTCAAACTCGATCCTCATCGTGTCAAAATTCATTACCGCATCGGCCGGACCTTATTGGCGCGCTGGGAGCTGAACCATGCGCCTGAAGACCGGGCAGAGGCCGCGCAGGAGTTTGAGCTGGAGTTGCAAAACGACCCGGGCAATGCCAACGCCCTCTACGAGCTAGGCGAGATCCATCGCCAAATGAATGAGCTCGACCAGGCGCAGCAATTCTTTGAGGGTGCTCTCAAGTATTACCCCGACTTTCAGGAAGCACAGTTGGGGCTGGCAACAACCCTGATGGCGCAACAAAAACCGGATCTCGCCTTACCGCATCTGCAGCGGGCGGTCGCACTCGATCCCCAGGACGAAGTTGCGTGGTATCGCCTGGCGCAGGCAGATCGGGCCCTTGGCAACACGGAGGAGCAAAAGAAGGCCCTCGCTGAATTTCAGCGCCTGCACAGCCAGCTTGCCTCCCAACAGGGAACGAGCACGCCGGGAGAAGTGACAAGACAAGTGCTGCAGAACGGTGAGGTTCAGTGAGTGTTGCATATCCTCGGTTCAAGAATCGGCGCCGTTTCTGCAGGACTGGTCATCGCTCTCGCCGGTTGCGGAGGAGGCAGCTATACTCCACCGCCAGTCAACCTCTCCGTTTCCGTCGGCAACGCCACCGTAACGGTGCCGGCAAACGGAACACAGGTGTACGTTCCGGTGACCATCGTTGCGCCCACCGAAACCGCAACGTTCGTCATTGCCGGCTTACCCGCCGGAGTATCGGAGAGTTACAAGGAATCTGAATCCAACCCCTCAGGCTTACTCACACTTATCGCAAACGCCACGACCATGCCAGGCACTTATATGCCCAAGATTACCGTCGGATCGTCTGGTCAAACTGCCTCGGTGGTTTTCACGCTAGTGATCACCGCGGCCAAGGCGTGATCCACCCGTGCTGGTCAGATCATTTCCCGGGCACGGAATAGACCACGATCTGCTCGCGGGTCATCACCGCGAGCTGGGAAGCATCCGGGGACAGCGCGTACCCGTCGCGGCTCATGGATGGAGGGCTGGCATGCACGCTGAGCAGCCGCTTACTATCTGCAGCGCGGTAGACATGCAACTCTTCGGAAGAGAATTGCGACGCGCTCATGGGCGATCCTGGAGGCACGGGCAGAGTCGACTCCACGATCTTCACCACGAACGCCTCCTGATTGGCACTGCCTTCGGCGGCATGCCCACACTCATTGAGAGTTGAGTCACCTTTCAGCGCCACCTTCCCGTTCGCGCGCAGCACACGGTACTCGCGCCCCTGGTTTCGAGGATCGCAGCTCACCAGGAAGATCAGGTCGGGCGCGATGCTGGAGAGCTCGGGCGTACATCTTGAAGTGAACCGGGCCAGGATGGAAGTATGGTTATCCCATGTCACCATGGCGATGCGGTAACGCATGTTCGACTGCGCCGTCAGCGTAACCTGGCCTTCGTTCAGCAGCGTGGGCGCCATCAGGTTCGACTCTACCGTTGATTTGGCGACGGTTTCAAAGTTGCGATTCAGAACCAGGATATTGACATCTTCTTCCGGTTCGCCATTGAGGCTCTCGCGAAGTGCGGCATGCAGTTCCGGCGTGTGCCGCTCACGGAGTACGCCTACGGCCATAAAGCCGCCATCGGGGGTCACCCTCACAAAGGCCAGCGGCCCCTCAAGGGGCACTCGATTCTGAATCTGCAGTCCTTCGCCGTAGACGCGCAACTCAGACCCGACGTGCACCAGCACGCGGCCATCTGACAGCGGCCAGAGGTATTGCCGGCTGTCGCGCATCTCCCAGTCGACGGTGTGCGTGACCCGGCGTGTCTCCGTGTCCAGCACAGCAGCACGGATCACACGGACCGTCCCCGGCGCATCTCTTGATACCAGCTCGTGCGGGTTGAAGGCGACCAACAGTTCCCTCGGACCGAGATAGGCCAGCGCCTCATCGTGGACAAAATTGAACGCGTCTCTTTGTGGGCGCGGAGAATAGCCCAACTCGCGGATGGAAATGGTGCCTGCCGCGTGGCCCACATCGCTGGTATTGCCCGATGGCAACGCTTCGTTGCACTGCGGCGGCACGCAAAGGTCGATATCGTTGACGGGCGGCCGAGGCGGCAGCGTCGCCGCAGCCCTGGTTACAGCGGGAACACGCGCATCGGGTTCGCCTGACTCCGGCGGCGCGTTGCCTGGTTTGCCCGGCGCAAGTGTCCACTGTGCGGGCACCAGCAGAAGCGTGGATTTCTTCTCCAGCGACACGTCGTGGTCCTTCGAGGTCAGGATGGAACTGTTCTCCGGCCCAGTGCCCACGCTCAGCTTCAATCCCTTGATGCCGTGGACATCCCCCATTTCCATACGCGGAATCACCTGGGACAGAAAGACGCCAGGCGACGGCGTCTGCAAAGTGGAATCATTGCTGATACGCATACTATTAAGAACCACCAGCCCTGACACACCCGACATGGCCCGAACCGGCAAGCTGTAGCTTAATAGGCCCATATCGCTATCCTGCTCCGGAGCCGCGATCGCGGAAAGCAGCAGATTGAAGGGGCCCGTCTTCAGGTCTCCGCATTGCGCCTTGGTAAAGGCCAGACCCACTTCAGAAGCTTTGACCGGTTTGATACTGGGGACCACCGAGACCACATGCGACTCAAGGACGGCGCCATTCCTGAGAACGCATGCAGGGCTTCGCCACTCGACAGTGACCCGCGCATAGACGGTTTCGCCCACCTTCAACAGGCGGGCGTGCAGGTCCGCCATCAACTCGGCCTGAATAGGATCGGCGCCGGGCTTGGCGATCTTCTCCGCAAAGACCGGCGCGCAACCAAGGGCAAGCGCAATTATTAGCCACCTGATCCGCATCGTCTTTTTCGGGTTGATGTCCACAGGCTCTAAGGGATGCTGATGACTGCGACGGCGAAGGGGGCCAGGCTCAAGTGAGCCCCGTCCTCTTTGGAGGCGCGTGCCGCGCCCTCGCCACTCGCCTCATCGACGGTTAGAAGGTTTGCGTTCTGCGCGCCATCCGGCAACTTAACGTCGATGACCCGATTTCTCTTGTTGATTAGCAGCAACTTCTTGCCTGCGGGGGTAACGAAGGCCTGGGCCGCGATGTCGCTGTTAGAAGAAAGCTCGGTCTCGACCAGCTTGTCCCCAGGATGGAAGTTATCCTTCAAAAGACTCAGCACCCAAAAACGGGCGTTGGGCTTGCTGTTCTTCCAGTCAATCATGCTGACACTGGGAAACTGGGAGGGATAACCCACCAGCTGCGACTCCCCAATGACATCGATTCCTTGCTGCGCCAACTCTTCGTAGAGATAGGCGTAGAGCGCGCCCGCGGCATTCCAGTAAAGGGTTGGGATCCTGTCGGGATGCGCCTTGCTTTCCGCTATCTCCGCATCGTCGGAGGCAAGGATCACTCCCAGCTCATTGGCGTCGGTCCTGGTCTCGGGGGAGAGGCGCCGGCGGATCGCGTCGATGTAACGCACAGTATCCAGGAAACGATCTGCCTGGTCGAAAAAGGTGAACTGCCAGTTGTTGAGGTCCTGATCTGGCGAGGGGGTGGCATAGAAGTGATAGGAAACGTAGTCCAGCGGAATCCCCGGCTTGTGGTGAGCATGGTCGAGAAAGTATTCAAAGTAACGCGGCTCGACCGAAGGGGTTGCCAATGCCAGACCCATGAATTTCGTCTCCGGGCTTACCTTGTGGATAGCGCTGACGATCGCGTCGTAGCGCTCAGTATATTGCTCCGGAGTCGTCTTGTGCTCAAACTCCACCTCGTTGAGCACTTCCCAGATGGGAAAGCTGTAGTGGTAACCCGAAGAGTGCTGCTTGCCATTCTCGTCGGTAAAGCCGCCCTTGGTGTACCAACTTACCAACCGGGCATAGTAGTCACCCAGTTCCTTGCCTGACGGGTCTTTCAGCTCCGTGCCCTGGGTGTAATCCCAGTACACCTGGTCGGGATCGGCCGGGTAGGTAACGGGCTTGTCGGTCTTGAATAGCCAGGCGGGGATGGTGCTGAAGTTCATGACCGCGCTGTGGCCTTCGGTCGCCGCGAGAAAGTCCTTGGTCATGGGATCGATGAGCGAGAAATCCCAGGAGGTTGCTTCCTTAGTTGGCGGTTCGAGTTCCGCGACCGCGAGCTTGGGATAGGGCAGCCACGGAACGTACCGGACGTAATCCGCCCCCAGTTGCTTGACCGCCTGGTATGCGCCATCGTGCATTGGAGACCCGGGACGCAGCATCGGGTTAACCACCACTTGCAAGGTCGGCGTGGACCTGGAGACGATGACCGTCTTATTCCAGTCGATGGTGACCTCGTTTGGCTTGGCGGTCGATTGGGCCAGCAGCGCGGGCCCGGGAAAAAGTGCCGCTGCCAAAAGAAGACGCGACAGAGAGGCGTTTGCAAGGGGATTGCTTGAATAGATCAAGGGTTTTCTCCGCCCTGGTGAGTGCAGGCACCCATCATACAGAAGCGTAGCAATAGGGCAACAGTTCCAAATAGAAACTTTTCCGGCAACCCCAGGATTCGAAGGATATAGCACTTTCCTATTGACATTGCCGCCCCGCCAACTCGATAGTTTCAGCCGAATGCAAATGAACCCACCAAATCCCTTCTGCCGTGCCTTCGTTCCTGGCAATGGCTGGTCTTGCCTCTGCTGTTCTCCTGGCGCCTGCTTTTGCGGCGCCGGCGTCGGGAAAGCCGGCCCATCTTGCTTGCGACTCGCTCGAGCATCCCCTGGGCATCGATTCCAGCCAGCCGGCTGTTCTCCTGGCAGCTGCAGGATGCAGGCTTTGCTGCGCGGCAGACAGCCTACAGGATCGAGGTAGCCAGCAAGCCCACAATCGCTGACCGGTGGCAAGCCGGATGTTTGGGATAGCGGCCGCGTCGCCTCCGACAAGTCGTTTGGCGTGGTGTACGGCGGTCCTGAGCTAGCCGCGTCCACTCGCTATTACTGGCGGGTGGAGGTTTGGGACAAGGATGGAAAGCCCTACCCGGCGAGCGACGTGAGCTGGTGGGAAACAGGCTTGCTCAAGGAAAGCTGGAAAGCCCAGTGGATCGGCTATGAGGATCCAGGAGCACCGCGCGGTGCGCAAATCCGGCGCCACGTGGATCACCAATGCCGACAGCGCTAAGGACAAGCGCAAGACAGGGAAGCGCCGATACCCAGCACGATTTTCGCTTCCGATTCCAGCTCAATGGGGCGGTGAAACGCGCGGACCTGTTCGTTACCGGCGAGGATTCCGCCGCGGCCTGGGTCAACGGCAAGCAGGTGCATCGAGACCGCGCCGCTGCCTCCCTGGAAGCAGGCGCCCTGGAAGACCTATCTCCGGCAGGACGTTACATCGGACCTGCACTCCGGAGGAAATCTGCTGGCCGTAGGGGTCACGTTGTACGGAACGCCATCCGCCAACGGAATGGGTTCGTCTGAGGCCGACCGCACCCCGATGAGCGCCTGTCTTTATGTCGAAATGGCGGATGGTTCCGTCGTGGTCCTGGCCAGCAGTAAAGATTGGAAGGCCGCTCTGGATGCGGAGCCAGGTTGGTATGAGCCAAAGTATGACGATTCCGCCTGGCAGAATGCGATCGCCTACGTACCCCCGGCGAGCCCGATGAGCACGGCCTCGATGGGAAATCCCTGGCAGACCGGGCCGGTGAAGCTGCTGCGCCATAGCTTTGAGATCACAAAGCCGGTGACCTCGGCTCGGCTTTATGTAACCGCCCTGGGCGCCTATCGTTTCCAGATCAACGGCACGCGGGTCGGCGATCAGATACTGTCTCCCGGTTGGGATGACTTTCGCACCCACGTTCCCTACCAGGCATACGACGTCACGCAACAGTTGAAGACCGGGAAGAATGCGATTGGGGCGTGGCTGGCGCCGGGGTGGTACACCACGCCGCTGATGTGGTTCCGCCAGGGATACAACTACGGAGACACTCCTCCGGCTTTGAAAGCGCAGCTTCGCATCGAGCATGCGGACGGCTCGGTTGAGTGGATCGCCACCGATGATTCATGGAAAGCCGATATTTCTCCCATCTCTCAGGCGGAGATCTACGACGGCGAAAGCTACGACGCGCGCAAGGAGCAGGCAGGTTGGGACACGGCGGCTTTTTCCGATGCGCGTTGGAAGCAAGTCGACCTGGTCAAGCCTTTGGAGCCGGAGATTGTTCCGCAATCCTTCCAGCCAATACGAGCGCAACAGACGCTCACGGCAGCGGCGATCACCAACCCGAAACCGGGAATCTATATCTACGATTTTCGACAGAACCTGGCTGGAGTCCCGCGGATACGGGTGCGAGGCCCGGCGGGCACAGACGTTCAGTTGCGCTTCGCTGAGGTGCTGAATCCTGACGGCACCATGTATGTCGAAAACCTGCGTACAGCCAAAGCGACCGACCACTTTATTCTTTCCGGCAAAGGCGAGGAGGAATTTCAGCCGGACTTTACCTTTCACGGGTTCCGCTACGTTGAGATAACCGGCCTGCCGAAGAAGCCGGACCTGGCTACCGTAAAGGCAGTGGCCGCGTATACGGACGCGCCCATCACCGTACAGCTGCAGTCCGGCAGCCCCATGATCAACCAGCTGTGGAGCAACATTCTGTGGGGACAGCGCTCTAACTTTGTCGGCGTGCCCACGGATTGCCCGCAGCGCGATGAGCGCCTGGGTTGGACCGCGGATGCGCAGGTCTTCTGGCGGACTGCGTCTTACAACATGGACCTGACGCAATTCTCCAAGAAATTTGCGGGCGATATAAGAGGAACCCAGGTGGGCACACCGATGTACGGGATCTTCGCGCCCGGTACCGATACGCCGAATCCCGGCTTTGGCGCCGGCTGGAGCGATGCGGGCGTCATCATCCCCTGGACGGCATGGCTGCAATCCGGGGATACGCGCGTAGTGGAGCAGAACTGGGACGCGATGGAGAAGTATCTGTCGGCGATCCAGGCGGCCAATCCTACTTATCTATGGAAGACAGGCTACGGCATTCCTTTCGGGGATTGGCTCTCGCCGGAAGGCCCGACGCTCGAGCCTCTGGTTGCCACTGCTTACTGGGCTTACGATGTGACGCTCATGCAGCAGATGGCGCATGCCCTGGGCAAGACGGAAGAGGAAGCAAGGTATGCTGACCTGTTCGGCAAGATCAGGACAGCCTTTGCCAAGGAGTTTATTCACAGTGATGGGTTCATTGCGGCGGCCGACAATGGTCCTTCGCCCTTCGGACAGATCAACAATCCCGAAGCCAAGGCGAAGGGGGGCGATACCCAAACCGGGTATGTGCTGGCGCTGAATATGAAGCTGGTGCCCGATTCGCTGCGCGCGGCGGCGGCCGACAAACTCGTCGCCAAAATTCAGGCCAACCATGGGCGCCTGTCAACAGGATTTCTGGGCACACCTTATTTGCTGGCGGTGCTGGTCGATACCGGGCACAGCGATGTTGCCTACCGCCTGCTGCTCAATACCGAATATCCCTCATGGGGATACCTGGTGGACCATGGCGCGACCACCATGTGGGAGCGTTGGAATGGCGACCAGATGCGCGGCGATCCCAGCATGAATTCCTACAATCACTATGCCTACGGTGCAGTAGCCGATTGGATCTATCGTTATGCGGCGGGTATCGATGCGCTGCCTACGGATGCGGGCTTTCACACTATCTATCTCCATCCCAATTTCGATGCCCGTCTGGGAAGTCTCGATTTCCGCTACCAGTCGTCGTATGGCGAGATACGATCCTCCTGGTCGATGAAGGGAACGGCCGTTACCTGGCTGGTCACGGTCCCCCCGAACACGACCGCCCAACCTCCCGCTGCCGGCCGCCCAGCAGGATAAGTTCACCCTGGACGGGGATGCCCTCAACCAGCAGCAAGAAGCTCCGTTTGCTAAGTAGTGCAGGAGGGGAACTCCACTTACGAGCTGCCCGCGGGGACTTATTCGTTCCGGGTTGACCACGCAGTAGGGCTGTCTAAGGGCGCCCTCCTAATGACACCGAGGGGGTGAGTCCGCAAACAGCCCCACTCAAGCCAAAAGAAGGCTTGAATGGGCCACCCAAACCTTTTGTTGGTGGGGAGAGATGACCAAGCAAAGCTTGGGGACCCAAATCCTATTCCGCGGACCATCCCTGGAACGCTTTCGATCTGCGGTTGCAATGATTTGTGAGCCGGAGTCGGGATGGACAAACCCTGCTCTGGAGCCGGGATGAGCAAATTGGGCACGGTTTTCCTATTGAACCTTGGTGAGCCTAGACAAGCATTGACAGACCTGAATTTAGGATGGAAACTGTTACCCTATTGCAATCGCACTCCCCAGCCTGTCGTGAGCTGGATGGCAGCCATGGCGAATGGATTTCGCGGATAGAGGGGCTATGGCACAGGACGTGGAAGGTTCCGTTTGGCAGGCGCTCGATCACTTCAAGATTGAATTGCCTTCCTGGGGTTTTGCCAATACCGGGACCCGGTTCGGCAAATTCATGCAGCCTGCGGCAGCGACCAACCTGGCGGAGAAATTCAGCGACGCCGGCATGGTCAACCAGTTAACCGGAGCATGCCCGACCGTCGCCCTTCATGTTATCTGGGATCTGCCGAATGGCCTGAAAGATGTGCCCCATGTAAAAGAGCTGTCCAGTAAGTGCGGCGTGGCCGCAGGGTCTATCAACCCGAACTTCTTTCAGGGACAGGAATACAAATTTGGTGCTGTGGGCAATCCCGATCCGGCGGTCCGCAAGCAGGCGCTTGATCATATGCTGGATTGCGTGGCGATCGCGGACAAGCTGAATTCACGCGATGTGGCGCCCTGGTTTCCCGATGGCTCGAGCTATCCCGGCACGCAAAGCATGCGGCGCCGCATCGGCTGGTTTGAGGAGACGCTCAAAAAGGTGCATGCTGCGCTGAGCCCAGCGCAAAGGTTACTGGTCGAATACAAGCCTTTCGAGCCCTTCTTCTATCACACCGACGTTGCCGATTGGGGTATGGCGCTGCTGCTGGCCAGGACGGCCGGACCGCAGGCTTTGGTGCTGGTCGATACAGGGCATCACTACCAGGCGCAGAATATAGAGCAAATCGTCGCCTGGCTGCTGCACGCCAAGATGCTGGGCGGTTTCCACTTCAATGATCGGCGTTACGCCGATGATGATCTCACCCTGGGATCGATCGATCCCTACCAGGTCTTCCGTATCTTTCACGAGATTCGTAACTACGAATGGGAAACGGGCGCGACGTAGACGTGGCCTACATGATCGACCAGAGCCACAATATGAAAGGCAAAATGGAAGCCATGGTGCAGACCGTATGCACCGCGCAGGAGATCTACGCCAAGGCAGCACTGGTCGATCACGCGCGGCTCTCGGTGCTGCAAGACGAATGCAAGCTGGTGGAAGCCGAAGAGTGCTTTCGCTCCGCGTTTCTGGCAGGATGTGCGGCCAATCGTCAAGAGCTGGAGGCGATCGAAAGGGCTGGTGGAAGATCCGCTTTCGGCGCTTCGCGAGAGCGGCTATATCGAGCAGATCACCCGGGAACGCGCTGCGGCAAACCAGGGGGCAATCGCGAGTTACGCCTGAGCATCAGCGTACTTTTAGATAATTTCCATAGCCCACCACTACGGTGGAGCTGACCAGCAGAAACAATCCAAGTGCGACCAGCCCTCTCGTGCGCCGGCTGGTTCCCTTCCATTCCTTCAGCGCCATACCCCACAGCGTGGCAAAGATGATGATGCTCGCCATGTGCAGTGTCCAACTGGAGAAATCGTACTTGCCCATCTTGGTCTGCCCCATGGAATAGAAGAAGAACTGGAAATACCAGATCACTCCCGCCAGGGCAGCGAGAATGTAATTCTTTACCAGTGTCTGGCCGGTAAGGCGGCGCGTCAGGTCTGCCTCATCTTCTTCGGCAGCGACCGTGGTCGCCCCCATGGGGTTGATGCCCGGTGCTCCGGCAAACTGGGCGAAGGAATGATTCTTGACGATGAGAAAGAGCGACCAGAGGAAATTGGTGACGAAGCCGCCCCAGAGAACGACGATCAGGACGGGAAGGTTCTGCCAAAGATCGAGGCGATGATGCGCAATGAGCTGAACCCGCGCTATTTCGGCGATGGGTTTGCCGGCAGCGAGCCCGTAGGCGAAGCACGAGCTCATGATGCCGGCGAAGATGGCTACAGCCAGGCCCTTGCCGAAGGAAAAGTCGCGCTCCCCGGCTTCTGCCCGGTCTTCGCTCGAAATTTCATGCTCTTTCGAATAGCCGGCGAGGCCGCTGACGGCAATGGCCAGCATGCACACTCCCACCCCGGCGAGTATCACTTGCCCGGAGGCTCTCGTGCAGGATGGATGACATCTGGCCGCTGAAGATCGGTGGCATCAGGGTTCCAAAGGCGGTACAAAAGCCGAGCGCGATCGCGTATCCGAGAGCAATGCCAAGGTAGCGAATCGAGAGGCCGAAAGTTAGTCCGCCTATCCCCCACATCACTCCCCAGAAGCATGCGTAGCCGATAGTGGTGCGTGGAGCAGCATGAAGAACACCGAAAAGACCCGGGACCAGCAGAAGCGCCAGTGCCATGGGTGCGATGAGCCAGGCGGCAATGCCCTGGATGATCCAGTAAATTTCCCATGACCAACGCTTGATTCCGCGAAATGGAACGAAATTGGTGGCCGAAGCGAGGCCGCCGATCCAGTGATAGACAACGCCAATAAACGGGTTAGGACCCACATCCACCTCGGGCGCTTGAAGCCAAATGCAGCTATCCTACTTTAAGCAGACACATAGCGAAATACTTTGTCTATTGAATTAGATTTCGCCGATGTGTAAGGTGAACTCGCACCAGAAGGAGATAAGTATGCCCCTGAAGTATCTTGCCGATCTTTGGGATGAGAACCATGCCAGAACCCTCGATCCTCCTGCTCTTTTGCGGTACCGCTCCAATTTGCTGGGGTCTGATCTGCGCATCACCAACTTCGGCGGCGGCAACACCAGCTCGAAACTGGAGGGGACGATCCGCTGGACGGGCAGAAGAAGACCGTGCTGTGGGTGAAGGGTAGCGGGGGTGATCTGGGCAGCATTAAGGTCGAGGGCTTTGCCACCTTGTACCTGGATAAAGTGCTCGCGCTGGCAAAAATTTATCGCGGCGTCGAGCTGGAAGACGAGATCGTCGGCTTGTATCCGCTGTGCACCTTCGGCAACAATCCCGTAGCTGCCTCGATCGATACGCCGCTGCATGCTTTTCTTCCCTTCGCGCACGTCGATCATCTTCATCCTGACTGGGGTATCGCGCTCGCCGCCTCGGCCAACGGCAAGGAAAAGATGGATGAGTTCAACCAGCAGTTCGGTCACAAGATGGTTTGGATTCCCTGGCAGCGGCCTGGCTTTGAACTGGCGATGATGCTGGATCGTGCGGTGAAGCAAGTGCCCGGGTGCGATGGCGTGGTGCTCGGCGGCCATGGTCTGTTTACCTGGGGCAATACGCAGCGCGAATCGTATGTGAATACCATCACGATCATCGACCAGATCGGCCAGTTCATCGAGAGCTATCGGTCGAAGAAGAACAGCAATTCTTTCGGCGGCGCAAAGTACAAACCGCACGAGGAACGGCAGGCGATTGCGGTAAAGCTTATGCCTTTCTTACGCGGCAGCGTTTCGACCGGGCAGCGCATGATCGGCAGCTTTACCGATATCCCGGAAGTGCTGGAGTTCATCAATTCGCATTCTGCGAAGGAGCTGGCGCATCTGGGCACAAGTTGCCCCGATCACTTCATCCGCACGAAGATCCGGCCGCTGTTTGTGGACTGGGATCAGAACGGCGATGCAGCGCAAATTGAGTCTGCTGCGAAAGCTGCGATGGAGAAGTATCGCGCCGAATACGCGAGCTACTACAAGGAGCACGCATTAAAAGATTCGCCGGCCATGCGCCATGCGAATCCGACGGTGGTGCTGGTTCCCGGTGTCGGGATGTTCAGCTTCGGCAAGAACAAGGCCGAGGCGCGCATCACGGGTGAGTTTTATGTCAATGCCATCCATGTGATGGAAGGCGCCGGACATTTGGATGAGGGCAAGTGTCCTCCGATATTGCCGCAGTCGGGGCCAGCGGCGGACACCAGCGCCTTCAAAGTCCATTCCAACTATGTGGCGTTGCCGGCTTCAGAAGCGTTTCGTATCGAGTACTGGGCACTGGAAGAAGCGAAGATACGCCGGCAGCCTGCCCCCAAGGAATTGAGTGGCCGCATCGTGCTGGTGGTCGGCGGCGCCAGCGGCATCGGCCGCGAGGTGGTGTTGATGGCCGCGGCGAGGGGCGCGCACATCGTGGTTGCGGATCGCGAGCAGGATGCAGCCAACAAGGTCGCGGTCGAAGCCCAGGCAATCGCCGGCCGCGAAGCGGTGGTAGCCACGAGGATCGATATTCGCGACCGGGCCGCCATCCGGTCGGCGCTCGACGCCACCATCGCGGCGTATGGGGGCATCGACATCCTGATCAATACGGCTGCGCTGTTTCCGTCCTCTCCTGACGGCGTCATCAGCGATGCGCAGTGGGGGTTGACGCTTGAGGTCAACGTCACCGCCAATTACCTGCTGGCCGACGAAGCAGCCAAGGTCTTCAAGGCCCAGGGAATTGACACCAGCATCGTGCTGACCAGCTCGGCCAACGCAGTCGTGGCCAAACGCGGCAGCGAAGCGTACGACGTCAGCAAGGCGGCAGTCAGTCACCTGATTCGCGAACTTGCCGTCACGTTATCGCCTAAGGTGCGCGTCAACGGAATCAGTCCCGCAACCGTGGTGAAAGGGTCGACCATGTTCCCCCGCGACCGGGTGAAAGCATCGCTGACGAAGTACAACATCTCCTTCGATGAATCCTCTTCTGACGATGAGCTACGCAATAAGCTGGCGCAGTTCTACGCTAAGAGAACCTTGACCCATCAGCCCATCGATCCGAAAGATTGTGCCGCGGCCATCCTCTTCCTGGCGGGTCCGCAGGCGCCCTGCACAACGGGTCATCTCATTCCCGTGGATGGAGGCTTGACCGAGGCTTATCTCAGATGAGCGAGCCTCCATCCGGCTGTCCCAAAGACCGGCGGGCGATGATTGCCATCGATCTCGGCGCGGAGAGTTGTCGCGTTTCGTTGCTGCGCTGGCTTGATGGCTCGCCTCATATTGAGCTGGTTCATCGCCATCCGAATGCTCCGGTGAGCCACAATGGCGAGATGCGTTGGGACCTGGGCCAGATCACGCAACAGATGGACGCCGGATTGCGCAAGTGCGCGGAGATTGCGACCGAAGGCGTGCGGTCCATTGCCGCCGATGGCTGGGCGGTCGACTATGTGCGCCTGGATGCCAATGGTCAGGCTATCGCCGATCCTTTCTGTTATCGCGATGAACGAACGATTCATTCGCGGGCGGCGGTTTTCGAGCGCATACCCGCGGCTCGCCTTCGCGCCATCACCGGCATCGAGATGAGCCGCATCAACACGCTCTACCAGCTCTATGCCGATCCGGGTGAACTACAGGGAAAACCATGGCTGACTTTACCGGAGTACATACTGCATCGCCTGGGCGGGCGAGCGGTCGGTGAATATACGAACGCGACGCACACCCAGCTGGTGGATGCGGAGAAGCGTAGCTGGTCACCGGAGATTTTCGAGGCGACGGGCTTGGTTCAGGCAGCGGCTCCTCCCATCGTTGGGCCGGGGACCGTGATCGGCAAATTGACGGGCGAGCAGCTTGATTTGCGGGCTCTGGAAGGGGCGGAGTTGATTGCTCCTGCGTGCCATGACACGGCGTCGGCAATCGCGGGTATTCCTGACAGCGGAGACGACTGGGCCTACATCAGCTCCGGTACCTGGTCGCTGGTTGGAACAGTGCTCCGCGAACCCATCAACGGGACAGAGGCGCAGGCAGCGGACTTCACCAACCTGGGCGCGGTTGGCGGCCGCATTTGCTTTCATAAGAACGTGAACGGCATGTGGCTGCTGCGGCAATGCATGACGGAGTGGGCCGCGGAGATCGACTGGACGATACCTGAGCTCATCGCAGCCGCCGAGAATTTTCCGCCGCCGGGCTCGGTGCTGGATGTGGACGACCCAGACTTGCTACTGCCTGGAGAAATGCCTGCGCGCATCAATCGGCAGCTCAAGCGGCGCGGATTGCAGCCGCTGGCTGAGGGTGCCGAAGCTGCGCCGCAGATGATGAGCCTCATTCTCCATAGCCTGGCCGCAAGGTATCGAGAGATTGTGAGCAGCCTCGCGCATATCACGGGGAAGAAATTGCGGCGGATTTATATCGTTGGGGGAGGTAGCCGCAACACTCTGCTAAACCGGCTGACGGCGGAAGCAACCGGCCTCGAAGTGCGCTGTGGCGCGGTAGAAAGCGCGACCATCGGCAACTTCGCGGTGCAACTGGCGGCCCTCGAAGATTCGCAATCAGACGGCGTCGAAGCTGCCACTACGGCGCATTGGGCCCAGCAACTTTCGGCGGCCATCTTCTAGATGGATGAAAACAGTTCCGCGGCCGCTAGCAAACGCGCACAGACCGCAGCCCCAGCAAACCTGCAACCTTCTCGATCTGTGCAGCGGCATGGCCCACTCCGATGGCGCAGTGATGTGCCGGACCGTTGGAATTCCAGGTCTCTACAAATTTGCGTGCACCCAGCGGAAAACGATAGCGGCTATTCGTGTTGCCGATTTCCAAAATGGCTCCAGGCACACTTTCCCCTTCCGCGATCAGCAGGGCGAAGCCCTTTCTTTATCCTCAATGACTGAAAGCAGCGTGATGGGGCCGTGCTTGACCGACATCTCGACCGAGAGGCCCGCGCCCACCTTACCGTGATACACAACCAGCGGACGTACCTTGATCCTGTCTTGCGCGATGCCGATGTGGCCCGGACCGTCATGGCCCATGAGCACCAGGTCCTGCGCAAAATCCATCGCGTAGTACTCGGTAAATGATCCGCCCATGCCCAAAAGGTCCATGATCTTCATGGCGATCACGTTCTTCACCTCGTACTCTCCGGCTACCGGCACTCCACGGCCGGTCAGCATCGATGTGCCGAGGATGATCGAGCTCATGGTGTCTTCATTACCGGGTACGCCGCTTCCCTTGTAGAAGTAGGCCAGCATGTCGAGGTCTTTTTGCTTGACCAGCTGATCAAGCGCCACAGCCGTACGCGCTGCACGCAGAAGCTCCGCCTGCGAACAATCCTGGCCCACTTCGAAGAAGGCGCGAAACTCCGCAATCTTGCTGTGCGCATCGTCTTCGCCGACCATGTTGCGTAACGCAGTCAGCTCATCGACTTCGAGCATCTCGATGTACAGGTCAAACCTGCCGCTCACCTGCGTCAGGTCGGTCGCGATGTCGAGCATGCCGCCGTAGTAGTGGCCCATCAATCCGAGGCGGCTGTGCCCAAGCCTATGCACCACCTCGGCGGCTCGAAGCCACTCTTCTATTTCCTGCCAGCATGCCGGATCGTCATGGAGCATGCCGGTGACCTGGTGAAATGGAATGTCCAGCCGGCGGAGAACGTTTGCGATCTCAGGAACAGGGCAGGCACTGCAATACGCGAGCCACTCACCGGTCATCGCAGTTCTGCTTTCCATGGCGTTGAAGCGCTCGTACTCGATAGCGGCTGCAGGCTGCAGATTCAGCAGAATGACCGGAACCTTGGCCCGCTTAATCAGCGGCAGCACGATTGCGGAGAGAGCATAGGTAGTGACGTACACCAGCAGGATCTCGATATCTTCGCGCCGGGATATATGCGCGGCCTCCAGCGCCTTCTCCGGCGTATCGACCAGGCCAAGGTTCACCACTGCTCGCGAATCGCTTGCGATCTTGTTCTCGACCTCGTCGAGGTAGCCTTTGAGTCTTTCTTCCAGCCCATCGAACTGGCTCCAGTAGGCCTCAAGCCCAAGCCCGACCAGGCCTATGCGTAAATGCCGATACCTACTCTGCATCAGCTTTCTCCATGAATCGCAAACTGAAATAGTTCCCCGATTGGTTTTAAAGCGAGCCCAAATATAGCACGGCTATGTCAGAACAGGCGACCGGCAGGGCGAGCTCCAACTGATTTCTGACGTTTCCGTATTGAATTGAGCTAGAATGGTACCGACTCAAAGGTGAGGCTTGGCTAAGTCTGGGTTAAAGCGTCTCTACCACATACCGATCCTGTCCAAAGCACTGGACATCCTGGAACTGTTGCAGGCCGAGAATGAGCCGCTTGCGCTCGAAGCTCTTTATCAGCGAACCAGGATTTCCAAAACTTCTGTCTATCGAATCCTGAAGACCTTTGTCCATCGCGGCTATGTCGCGCAAACTGAAAATGGCCTCTATCGACTGGCGACACGTCCGCGAAAAATCCGCTTTGGCTTTGGCGGGCAGTCGGAAGACATGCCCTTCTCGCAGGCGGTGACCGAGAGCCTCAGAGTGGCCGCGGCATCTTCCGGCGTGGATTTGATGATCCTCGACAACCACTACGACGCCGCCACGGCGATCCGCAATGCAGAGCAGTTTGTCGCCAGCCGGGTTGACCTGGTCATCGAATTTCAGATTGAGCAGCAGGTCGCACCGATCGTTGCCGACAAGATTGCGGATGCCGGCATTCCTTTGATCGCGGTGGAGATCCCGCATCCGCACGCCATCTTCTTCGGCGTCAATAACTACCGCGCCGGCTTTGAAGCGGGCGAGTATCTTGCCATTCATGCGCGGCAAGTCTGGGGCGGCAAAGCATCGTGGATTATCGGCCTGGACATTGAAGAAGCCGGCCCGCTGGTGCAGAGCCGCATCACCGGCGCGTTTGAAGGCGTACGTTCTGTGCTGCCCGACCTGCCGATCGAAGCATTCGTGCGCATGGATGGGCGCGGACTTGGCGACAGGAGCTACAAGCTCATGGCTGACTTTTTACGCCGTCATCCCAAGGAGCGCGGCCTGCTGGTTGCCGCCGCGACGGATACCAGCGCCCTGGGAGCATTGCAGGCAATTCGAGAAGCAAAGCGCGAAAAGCACGTTGTTATTGTCGGCCAGGACTGCATTCCAGAAGCTCTGGAAGAGATGGCGAAGCCAAACTCGCCGTTTATCGGATCGGTCTCGCATGAAGTCAACACCTACGGTGCGCGGTTGATCCATCTCGGGCTGGCGATGATCAAGGGCGATCGCATTCCTCCCTACAACTACGCCAATCACAAACTGGTCACCACAAAAAGTATGCTGGAGTTGGTGTAAGCTCTCGCGCTTCTACTCTAGATCAATCCGCCATGTCAGCCGCATAGCATTGTATCTCCCATTGCGTCTTCCCCCCGTTATTTTTGTCCGTATTATGGACATCAGACCATATTACGGACATGGTCAGCCCCGCGCCTTCGCTTGTCAAGGCGGCCGCATGCCCCGATCATCGCGGCGGTCGCCCGTGAGTTCTTGAGGAAGATTTGATGGCAAAGGCAGAGGGCGACGGCGAATTCGTGCAGTCACTGGCGCGCGGACTGCGCGTGCTTCAAAGCTTCGATGCCGAGAAACCATCTATGACACTCACGGAAGTGGCAGAGCGAACCGACCTATCGCGTGGCACAGCTCGACGGCTCTTTTAACCCTCGACCGGCTCGGATTTGTCGGGAGCGACGGAAAGCGCTTCTGGTTGAAGCCACAGGTCATGGATCTCGGCTACCGCTATCTCTCGTCGCTGCCGTGGTGGCAGATCGCCCAGCCCATCATCGAGGAAGCTGCCGCAGCGGTGAATTAGTCCTGCACCGTGGGCATTCTCGACGGCGTCGATATCATCTACACGGCGGGCGTTGACGCTAACCGCATCCTCTCGACCAATCTCAGGATAGGCTCGCGCCTTCCGGCCCACGCCACGTCAACCGGGCGCATTCTGCTATCCTTGTTGCCTGAAGAACAGCTTGATCGTTTCTTCAGTGCCACGAAACTGACACCGCTGACCCCCAAGACTGTCGTGGACGAGAGGGCGCTGCGAGCAATTCTTCAGCAGGCGCGGGAAGACCGGTATTGTCTTGTCGACGAAGAGCTTGAGCTGGGATTGCGATCGGTGGCGATGGCGGTCACCGACCGAGCCGGAAGAACCCGAGGCGCCGTAACCATCAGCAGTAACGCTTACCGCCTGGCGATCCCGGAAATCATCAGCCGGCATGTTCCGGTTTTGCGGGATGCATGCGAAAGGATCGCGCGCTCCCTGCCAATGTAGTCCGTGCGCAAAACCGTCATCGCGACGATAGATCGGGAGGCGTTTTTTGCAGCCGCCAGATCAGCGCAGCTTACCGAGACCATTACGTTATCGGATTCACCCTTCGGCCTGGGTTGAACACACACCCTGCACATCGCCGGCGACAGCAAACCACACCCGGCATAGAGTGCGCACCGCAACATAACAGCGGGGCAGCGCAATGACGACGATGAACTGGTTCGAAGTGCCCGAGACCGTCCGCCAGCGGGTCATCGCTCGGTGTGGCGTCGACCATCCGCACGCCGACTCTCGATCCACGCCGCACCGCTCTGGTCGTTGTCGATCTGCAGAACGCCTTCATGGACGATGAGATCGGCCACGCGGTCTGCCCAATGGCGCGCGACATCGTGCCGAACGTGAACCGGTTGGCCGAGGCCGTGCGTGGAGCCGGCGGCGGCGTGTTCTGGATCAAGAACACCTACGACGAGCGCAGCGCGCAGGAATGGAGCCACGTCCAGGCGATGCTGACTCCCGCCAGCCGCGACCGCCGAATCGCCGCGATGAGCGAGGGCACCAAGGGCCACGACCTGTGGCCCGAACTCGACGTTCGGCCCGAAGACGAGATCGTTCGCAAATATCGCTTCAGCGCCTTCCTGCCGGGCACGTGCGACCTGCCCTATCGGCTGCGCGCACGCGGGTTCGATACCGTGCTGATCACCGGAACGGTGACCAATGTTTGCTGCAAATCATCCGCCCGCGACGCGATGATGAGCAACTTCAAGACGATCATGGTCAGCGACGGTAATGCCGCCCTGTCGATGGAGGAGCACAACGCGTCGCTGACCGCTTTCTTTGCGATTTTCGGCGACGTCATGGACACCGACTTCGTCATCCGCCGGCTTACGCGGAACGATTAGGTCCGCGCGGATGCCGGGTTTCCGTATTGGTCTGCGCGTTCCGGTCGGCCGACCTCTGCCCGATCTCGCGCGCTTCGTCGCCAGATGCGAGGATGCCGGCATCGACGGCGTCGGCATCCACGACCACCCGTCGAGCGGGCGCGACGCCTATCTGGCCCTGGCCCTGGCCGCGCAAGCAACGAGCCGGATCGAACTGTTCCCCGCCACCTCCAGCCCAGTGGTCCGTCACCCGATGGTGTTGGCGTCACTGGCGCACAGCCTCGATGAGATCGCGCCCGGCCGCATCCGCCTGACTGTGGCGCCCGGCTTCATCTCGACCCGAACCATGGGCAAACCGCGCGGTAGTGTCGCGCTGATGCGCACCGCGCTGCGCGACCTTCACGGCCTGCTCGTCGGTGAAGCAATGGAATTTGGTCCGGCCACGACACGATTGCGCAATCGCAGCGCGGTGCCGACGCCGGTGTATCTGCTCGCCGCGGGACCGCGCATGATCGAGCTAGCCGGGGAAATGGCAGACGGCGCCTTCCTGTTTGTCGGATTGCATTCCGCTTCGATCCAGGCTGCACGGCACCATCTTCAGGTCGGGGCTGCGCGCGCCGGCCGGTCGCTGGACGGGTTCCGCACCGTTTTCGTCGTCACCTTCGGAACTCGGTCCCGACCAGGATGTTGGCACACGCTGGGTGGGGAGCTGGTTTGCGCCAGGCCAGCCCTTTCTTGCCTATCCCAGCATTGCAAACCTGCATTGGCTGGCCGAAGCGGGCTTCCCGTTGGACCCGTCGCACGATCCCACCGCTATTTCCGACGTGCAGGCGTGTGGGATCGCCGATGCGTTCGGTCTGTTCGGGACGGCGGAATACTGCGCGGACCGGCTGCTCAAGGCGCGGCAGGAAGCCGGGGTCGATGACGTGTTCCTGTTCCCGGCGCACGATCTTGCAGGCGGTTACGCGATGCCCGAGGCCGAGATCGACGCACTGCAACGGATTATCCTGCCACGGCTTGGCTGATCGCGGCATCGATTCGCCCGAGCTACCAGCCCGGCGGCGACGGATATCGAAATCGAAAGCATCCGGTTCGGAACCGCTGCACTCGGGCGCCGGTATCAGGTCTGATCCGCATCGTCGAGCGCGGTGACGAAGGCGGCCAAGCGGTCCCGCTGCACCTTGCCGTTCTCATTTCGCGGCAGAGCGTCGAGTTCGATGATCGCGGCAAACGACAGGTTCGGCAGGTTCCGCCGGCAAAATGTATTCAACACCGTCTCGTCGATTTGTTTTGATACCACCAGCGCGGCACAGACCTCATCCAGTCCGGCATCGTTGCGCACCGAGAATACCGCGGCATCCGTGACGTTTGGGAGTCGTATCAGAACGGACTCGATCCGAGCGGGATTCAGCTTGTCACCGCCGATGTTGATCAGGTCTGAGGACCGGCCACTCAGTGACAGCATGCCGTCGGGCCAGATCGTTCCGATATCGTCCGAGTAGAACCATCCGTCACGGAACCGCTCCGCGGTGGAATCCGGATCGGCGAAGTAACCATCGGCGACAAGCGGTCCACGGAACCGCAACAATCCCTCGGTGCCCGGGGGCAATGCCCGGAACTCGTGGTCGACCGCCTGCACTGTCACGTCCGGCCAGATATATCCAACTGCACCGGGCCGGCCATGAATTGGCCCCTCTTGTGCCACCTCTGGCGCCTCGACCGGCGCGGAGGCGATGCCGGACGTTTCTCCGGCCCCCGGGTTCGACACGATGTGCGCACAAAGCCGCGCCTGCGCGATCCGGCACAGCGGATCGGGAAGACTGCTGCCGCCAGAGCAGATCATTTGCAGGCTGGGCAACGGCCCAGTGCTGTCTGCGCGAAGATCGGCAATCTGCTTCAACGATGCGGGCGAGGCGTACAGCTCCTCGACCTCAAACCGATCGATCGCCGCGACGGCTGTGTGCGGATCGAACACCACTAGCGTGCCGCCCTGCCAAAGAGTTGCCAGGATCAGGGTGTAGCCCCAGGTGATGCCGGCGCCGACCGCGATCATTCGCGTCCGCCTCCCGCCGCCTCCGGACAGCCATCGGCTGAACACCCGCTCTGTCATCAGACGGTGGCTGACCGGAATGTGCTTGGGCTCGCCGGTCGTTCCGGATGAGGCGAAGATGCGCAGCAACGCGTCCGGGTCATCGTGCATAGCCGTCGGACGGACCGGCGCGCCAGCCAGGGCATCAGCGAGCCAGGTAGCGTCAAAGGATACCTCACCGGGCCGAGCGGATGGTCCGTAACGAAATGACAGCCGGACATGGTCCGCCGAAAGGCTCGGTGCTGCGCTGGCGACGCCGATGCGTGCCAACGCCAGCATCAGGATCAGCGAGGTGACCTCGCCGGCCTGTCCGATACCCAGGCCCGCGATGTCGCCGGCCCGAAGACCCAGCCCTCCGGCCTGATGCGCCATGAGGTCGATCGCCCTGTCGAGCGTGGCGTAGGTGACAGGCGTCCCACGAACATCAGCGATCGCAATCGCATCCGGTGTCAGCAGAGCCTGGCGGCGGATCGGCGCGGTGACGTTCATTGCGGTCGGCAGCCCAGACAGCAGTCCGGTGAAGCGTCAGGCGCCATCGATCCGCTCGTGCATCATCCGCAGCGCGAGATCGACCAACTGTTCGCGCATTATCTTGCCGGCTTCGTTCCGCGGGAGGGCCTTCATCTGCATGATGCCGACCGGCGCGACCGATCCCAGGGCGACGCGGCAGAAATCGTTCAGCACGGCATTCTCGATCTGGGTCCGAGCGACGATTGCTGCCTGGATGCGGGTGACACCGGTGGCATCGGGGACACCGAACGCGGCGGCGTCCAGCACGGTGGGCAATTTCAAGAGCGCCGCCTCTATGATCTCCGGGTGAACCTTCACGCCCCCGGCGTTGATCACGTCGCTCGCCCGGCCGCTGATCGTCAGCATGCCGTCGGGCCAGACCGTGCCGATATCGTTGGAGTAGAACCAGCCATCGCGGAATCGGTCGAGATTCGTCAGCCGGCTCCAGATACCCGCTTGCGGCCAGTGGGCTGCGGATGCGCAACAGGCCAGTCATACCGGCCGGAAGTGGCTTCCCGTCTGGGTCCAACGCCTCCACCTCGACGCCGGGCCATATATAGCCGACTGCACCGGGCCTGCTGAGCAACTCCCGCACCGGGCCGGAGGCATATCCGCATGTCTCGGTCGAGCCCATGGTGATGTGGATATCCGGCGTGAGGCGCGCCGCGGCCAGGGCATACAGCGCCGGCGGCAGCGCACTTCCACCAACGATAATGCGCTGCAGTGATGGGAACGGGCCTACGTCGTCTCCCATCGCATCGAGCATCGTGCGCAGCGAGGCCGGCGGCGTTATGAGCGCCGTGACGCCATGCCGGACGATCGCGCTTGCCGCGTCCGCTGGGTTGGTCAGGACAATGGTGCCCCCGCCCCAGAGTGAACTCAGGAGGAGTTGCAGGCCCCAGGCGCTGCCGAAACCGATGCCCAGAATGCGGACGCCCACAGGCATCGGTTCGGCGATGCCACGTCGCAGCACCCACTGCGACATCTTCGCATGCGTCGTCGTGACGTATTTCGGCGTTCCGGTGGTCCCCGAGGATGCGATGATGCGCAGCGGCGAGGCCGGAACCTTGTAAATCGGCGGCGGCTCGTGGTTTGGATCCGCCGGTCCACTCGGCATCCAACTTGCGTTGAACGCAACGGCACCCGGCGGCGCGGAGGTGCCGGCATGAAACCGCAGCCGCAACGGGACCGACGGAAGCGGACCGTCGGCAGTGACCACGCCGATACGGGCGAGCGCCAGCATCAGGATCAGACCGAGGGACTCGTCGGGCCCGGTAATCCGAAGACCGACGATGTCGTTTGGTCGCAGTCCAAGGCGACGGGCATGCGCGCCCATCGTATCGATGGCATGATCCAGCACGGCGTAGGTGATCGTCGTGTCATCCGCTCGGATGACGGCGATGGCGTCGGGCGACATCCGCGCGATTCGGCGGATCGGCTCAGTGACGTTCACGCCTGGCTGCCCTCGCCTCGGCAAACGGCGATCGTCGCGAGGACCATTTCCGGGTCCAATTCGCACTGACGTTGAAACGTGGAGGCACAGAGCGGTGGCTCAGGAAGCATACGCCCAAAACCGTGACGTGCTCAGCATGATCCAGTCAGCCGTGCCGCGTTATGCCTCAGAGGCGGCGACGGCGGCGCAACACGCGCGTTACGACCGCGCCGCCGAGAAGGAGCACCGAACCGGTCACAGGCTCCGGCACCGGCGCCAGGATGTCACCGCTGATGGCATAGACGTCCTGAAATGCGGTATTATGGTACGCGTCGAAATCCAGAACGGTTTCGGGAAAGAAGTCGGTCGTGCCTTCAACCGTATAGCCGGTGCTGCTGCCGGCTTCGTTCGGGGTTGCCGCGGTGCCGTCCAAGTTCGATCCGGTCCAGACGTATTCGTTACCGACGAAGTCGCCGAACTGATTTACGGCCGGCGGATTCGCGATGTCGGCGGCAAAGAAAGCGTTGGTTGATTGAGAAATCGGTGTACCATCGACCAGAAAGATCGGCACGTTGGCGTCGCACGAAGCGCCGCAACTCACGTGATCAACGGCGCTGACGCCCGGCGTGCCATTGGCCCCCGGGGCCGTGCTCACGATTGCGGACCAGGTCGTGCTCGGCAGCGCCGCGTTCATCGCGGCTTCGTTTGTAACGAAGGTATCGTAGTCGCCGATATTCAGCGACGTTGCCTGAACGACATCATAGCTGACGAATAGCAGCCGGTAGTCGGACACGTCCCGCCGGCGGGATGAAGCCAGCGTGCGCGAGAGACGGCACACCGACGAGCGCCGCGGTTGCGGCAGACATTTTTGCCCAGCTTGCCCACGCGCCGGGCCCGGTCGCCCCGCGATCATACGAAGTCGGAAATTTTTCGCCGGCGAGCATCGGAGTCTCCTGACATCCCGCGACTGTACGCGCACGATAATTCACGCAAAAATTGTGCCATCCATAGAAGGCTAGTGATTCCAGATGGTTGGCCAGATACCGACCCGCTACTCTTTGTTCATGTGTAAAGTTTGTCGACAGCCATTTGTTACTGCGTGCAGCACTTTCAGGTTTGGCACCGTCTGATCAATCGCGACGGCCGACCTCCTCTGAGCATTGACGCCTCGCGACGAAGCGAGCCTTCGGATCGATTTCCGCGCGAAGCGACAGGCACAGGCGTTGCGTTACGCGCCGGTCCGACGGCCCCAGCAGACGAAGTGCGGATTGTCCCAGCCCGGCTTGCCATAGCCGCAGCGGCTGCGCCGTCCAGCGTCTCGACCGTGCCGCCGGCCGCTTCCAGCACAGCCTGTGGCGCGCAGGTGTCCCACTCCATGGTGCGGCCAAAGCGCGGATACAGGTCGGCCTCTCCCTGCGCCAACCGGCAGAATTTCAGGCTGGAACCGAAGTTGACCACCCGCGCGACCGTGCGTCCGGCCAGGAACGCGTCCATCTGCGCCCGATCGCCGTGATGGCTGCTGGCCACCACCGTCAGCCCCTCGGTCGGCGGCAAGCGCGCGCGCGATCGGCGTGCGCTCCCCGCCCTTGTGCAGCCAGGCGCCGATGCCGACGATGCCGCTGAACACTTCATGCGCGGCCGGGACGCCGACCACGCCCAGCACCGGGCGGCCCTCGCGCACCAGGCCGATATTCACCGCGAAATCCGCCTGCCGCTGCTGAACTCCCGCGTGCCGTCGAGCGGATCGACCAGCCAGAATTCGGTCGCTCGCCGTGTGGACGGCGCCGGCTGCGACCTCCTCCTCGGCGACCACGAGGCAGCCCGGTATGGCCGCGCGCAGCCCGGCAAGGATCAAGGCCTCGGACGGCATCGATCAGCCTCGGTCACCACCGAGTGGTCCGCCTTGTGCCGTACATCGAAACCGCGCGCGCGGATCGCCCGGATCGCCGCACCCGCTTCGTCGGCCAGCCGCACCGCCAGCGCCAGGAGCTGTTCGTCGGTCACGCGGCCCGCGTCGTTCGCCGCCGCCGGCGAGTCGGCACGAGCGCCGCCGGCGCCTTCGCGCCGTTCCGTCACCGTTTCCGCCTCTGGCTCGCTCGCGTGGACGACGTGCGTTTCCGCCCTCTGGTTCGGCCATCCCGGCCACTGGCGCCGGCGTCACTTGCCGCGAAGGACAACCTCGCGCACCGCCGGCCGCAGCAGCGTGATCGCGGCTCGATAGACCCGTTCGGCGTCCAGGTGCTCAGGCAGGCCAGGGCGCGCGGGCAGTCCTCGGCATTCGCCAGATAGCACGGGCTGCACGTCATGTTCCGCCGCAGCGCCACGGCGCTCGGCCCGATCGGGCCCCATTCCACCGGATCGACGACGCCGGAATGAATGCCGATCGTCGGGATGCCGACCGCCGCGGCGATATGCTTCGGTCCGCTGTCGTTGCCGATATACAGCACGCAATTCAGCAGCAGGCTCGGCAGCTCCGCCAGCGAGGTCTTGCCGGCCATCGAGGCGATCGCGCTCGGGGTGCAGCACGCGTGTCAAGCAGATCCTCGACGATCTCGACCTCGTCCGGGCCGCCGATCATCAGGACGTTGACCTGCTCGCGCTCGATCAGCAGGTCGATCAGCGCCGAGAAATGCTCCGCCGGCCATTGCTTCGTTATGTTGCCGGCACCCGGATGGATCGCGACCACCGGCCGCTCGAACAGCGCCTGCACGTCGGCGGGCAGCTCCGTCCAGGTGCATCGGTGCGGGCCGCGGCTGCATCAGCATCGCGGTCGCGCCTCGGTCGCGTGATGCCGATGGCGTCGACCAGCGCGATCAGGTCGTCGATCACATGGCTGCGTTTGCGCTGCAAGCGGCCGGTCGCCGTCCCAGTCCAGCGCGATGTCGAGGTACGGGAACTGCCCCTGATAGTCGAAGCCGGCCAGAAGCGCGCACCGGTGTATTTCAGCACATCGCGCGTCGAGGGATGCTTGCGCAGATCGACCGCCAGATCGAAACGATACGGCCGCAGTTGTTCGGACAGCGCCACGAAATCCTCGTCGCTCCAGCTTGCGCTCGCCCAGCTGGGAGCGGGCGTGGAAGAAAGCGAACGGGATGAAGCTCGTCGATGCACGGCTCGAGTCGGCACGAACGCGCGCGACGCGGGACCGGCGAGCACGCGTGATACTGCGCCTGCGGAAACAGCTGCTTCAGCCGCCGGATCGCCGGCAGCGCGGTGACGAAGTCGCCGATATGATCGAGCTTGACCACCAGGATCCGCTTGATCTCATCGGCGTGGAACAGCGGCGCGCCCGGCGACACCCACTGCACCGCCTCGTCGTCCGGGCGGTAGTCGTCGGCGTGGCGTGACAGCCGCGGATTGAAATACGGATCGCCGGCCGCGAACGGTCGTCTTCCACGCCGCGTCGAAATGCGCAGCTGTCGAACACGTCCTTCAACCTCGCGCGGCTGGCCAGTTCGTGATGCGTCAGCGTCGCGTACGGCGTGAACACCGTCAGCAGCCCGGCCTTGTGCGACGCGCAGGCAGAAATCGAGGTCGTTGTTGACGATCTGATGCGCTTCGTCGAAGCGGCCGAGCCGCTCGAACACGTCGCGGCGCACCAGCATGCAGGCGCCGGTCACCGCCATGACGTTGCGCTGGGTCAGCGCCAGGCCGAAATAGCCGGGATCGTCGTGTCGCCGCGAAACGGAACGCATGGCGGCCGATGCCGTTATGTCGCCAGGAACATTCCCGGCGTGCTGCACCTTGCCGTCGGGATACAGCAACTGCGGGCCGGACGATGCCGACCTCCGGCCGCTGCGCGTGTTCCAGCATCGCGTCCAGCCAGTCGTCCTGGGTGATCTCGATATCGTCGTTCAGGAACAGCAGGAACTCGCCGTCGGCCACCTCGCGCCGCGCGGTTGTTGAACACCGACCAGTTGAACGCGTCCGGCATGTCGACGACCTTGTCGGCGTTCTGCGCACCCAGACCTTCCACGCCAGTTGCCGTGGCCGGAATGTTGTCGACGACGATGAGTTCGTAGTCGGTATAACGCGTCCGCTCCCGCAACGTCTTGATGCAGGTTTCGATATAGCCGTGCGCCGCGCAGGTCGGGATGATCACCGACACCTTGCCCTTTGACGGAACTCGCGCGGCGCACCCGCCAGGCACCCGGCGTCGCACCAGCCAGCACCGAACCGTCGATGTTGCGACGCGCCATTGCGGCGTCCAGCGCCGCCCGTTCCTGCGCCGCGCTATCCAGCTCCGCCGCGGCACGTTGGCACAGCAGCATCGGCACGTGGTGGATCGCTGTTGCCCGTTCGGCGCA
>CAWKAU010000007.1:0-332658 GCA_963847685.1 uncultured Acidobacteriaceae bacterium
ACTGTCCGGTAAAAAGCAAGCATACAATTTAAATGTACGAATAATTGACAATTGGGCGGTTTTATAAGAACATGTTGATAGCAGGCCCTATGTAATAAAAAGCAGTTGTTGGGAGTTTACCAAGTGGGTGTTCAAGAATTTGCTCTGTAATGCTTTTTCGGGTGATTTTAGAAAGCCGCGTATATCGATATACGTCATAAGATGTAACCTTATCATTGCCGCAAGATTTGCGAAAGACCATTTGGCGGCTACTCTTTTCTTGATAATTTTTAATATTAGATCTGCTATTAGAGCACACCATATTTGTAGCTTTATAGCATTCTCTGAATCACCAAGAAAGTATTTAAGCGGATAGTTTTGCTTCATTCTTTTAAACAGTATTTCTATTTGCCAGCGTTTACGATACAACTCTGTTATAGTCAGGGCACTCATTCTCATGTTGTTGGTTAAGAATTCATACACCTCTCCCGTTTCAGGGCTTTTATATTGTATAATTCTACCTAAAACGCGATTGCTGCTCCTATGGCCCAGACGGATACGTTTGTCTGCTATGACCCCTTTTTCTTTATGTGGATTGTCCAATTCTTCCAGGACATCATAAACAGATCTGCTTCGCTTTCGGCTAATCCATGTTACCCCTGATGCTGAAAAGGTGTTAAGCTTTATATAGTCTGCATAACCTCTGTCAAAGACAAGAATGGAACCTTTAGGGAGGCGCACCTCTTTTAAAAACTGGGAATCGTTGGCTGCAGCAGCACTAAAGCGGATCATACAAGGTATGTCCTGGTCACTTCTTATCAGTGTATGAACTTTGATGCCTCCTTTTCGTTTGCCCACAGGGTTTTGCCCAGAAGTGCGTAGTATTTCCTGAAATAAAGATATAGTGGTTGAATCGAATATATACAACCGGGACGCCTTGCTTTTCTTTCGGCTGTCCGACAAAAATCCCGAATACTTTTGATAAAGTTTGTAATAAATAGCACCGAAGACATCGGCTTGTCGCCTTTTATTGGCGTCTGATATAGTGCTGCGCCTGGGATGGTAACGTACTCCAAGATGATTAAGTCTTTGCTCTGTCGCAAGCATACCTGTTGTCACTTCCCGTAACGAATTACAGTGATTGAAAGTAGCATAAAGCATGGTCACCAAATGTTCGTAAGTAGTAAACCGCTTACAATATCTGTCTGAATTATGATCGGTGGTTATGCGACGGATCATATCCCGGGGAATTAATTGCAACAACTGAGCGAATATCGGCTGTCCGGTAAAAAAAGTACTTTTGTTCATTGGTGTTTTTTGTGTCGTAACTTAAAACTACCAATAAAGGGAGGTCTTTAAAAACTTCCCTTTTCTTTTTATAATATCTTTACCGGACAGTAATGGTCAGAGACTTCGGACAGCGGGTGTTTAGAAAAGGAGCAGATTCCGAACGTATAAGAGCAATATCAAATCATAAATCAATTTCATCATTTGCACGATACAATAAAATTGATGACGAGCACAAAGCTGAAGTAATGAAGGTAGCATTTAAAAAGGTTAGTTAAATAAATAATTACTTAATTTGTTTCTCTTTTAATAAGTCTATTTAATGGATTCACATACAAATTTAGTTTGCCCAATTAGAGGTCAACTTGGTGCCTCATATTTTGCCAAAGATGGGTTAACAGTTTCTGAAGAAGCAAGAAGAATTGATTGTATCAAATATTTGCTAAGTAAAAAATACCCTAGAGAACATTTCAAGTGTGAAACCATTATAATAAAAAATATAGGGAATCAAGGAAGAAATTCCTTAAGAGCAGACATTGTCATTTACGATCTACCATATATTGACACTAAAGATTTAACAGATGAAGAGCAAAACCGTCATATCCTTTTGATAGCAGAAATAAAGCGCGAAAATAAATCAAAAAAGGGTGCGGTTGCTTTTCAATTAGAGCCAGCTTTAAGGCAGATCGATAAGGCATTAGTTTATGGTGTTTATTGGGACGACGTAAATAGACATCTCTACATTAAAAAAGTAGATAATAATGAGACATCGATAGTTAAAGATGAATTAGGTAATATACCGATCTATGGCACAAAATACAGGTATAAAAGACTTAAATATTTAGACTTAATCAAACCTGAAGATATTGCGGCTACATTAATGGATATTGCTAATATCTTGCGTTCAAATCATATTAATGATGATGCTACTAGGTATCGCGAAACAGTAAAGTTGCTATTGGCAAAATATATAGATGAAAGAGAAAGTAAAGAAAATAATAACGAGCTGATACTTCAAGTTGTACCGGGTGGTGATTTTGACTTCGCCACTAGGGTACATAAACTTTATCAACGAACAGCAAGAATTTATTCAAAAGCAAAATCAATTTTTGCGTCTTCTAATACAGATTTAGAAGAAAAACCATTGCGTGAAATTGTTGAAAAGGTACAAGGACTAAATCTCTTGGACTCTTCTAGCGATTCCATGCAACAAGTATTCATGACGTTCGTCCCTGCTGTTTTTAAAAAAGATCTCGATCAATACTTCACTCCCTTAACGCTAGTTAATTGCATGGTTGAGATTTTGAAGCCAGGACCAAATGATAAAATTGCAGATCCTGCTATGGGGACCGCAGATTTTTTGACTGCGGCGATGCAATATAGATTGCGACTAAACGATCCACAATAATTAATAGGGTTTATGGTGCAGATAAAGACTCACAAGCCTATGAGTTAGCTGTAATTAATATGATCCTGAATAAAGATGGCCAAACAAACCTACAGCATTTAGACACCATCGAACATTATAGTTTATGGGAGAACCAAATGGATATTGCTTTATGTAATCCACCATTTGGCGCAAAAACATTAGAGAATAGAAAATATATTTTAAAAAATTATGACTTAGGCTATCAGTGGGTGCAGCAAGATGGTAAATGGATAAAGACCGAAACAATTCTTGATAACCAACAAATCGGTATCCTGTTCATCGAAAGATGTTTTAAGCTTTTAGTTGAAGGCGGACGAATGGGAATAATTTTACCAGAAGGATATCTATGTACTGCAAGCTATGGATATGTTAGGGAATGGATTATTTCCAAATTCAAGATAATAGGACTTGTTGAATTACCTCGAAGAATTTTTCTTAAATCTGACGCAGATTTGAGATCAAATATATTGTTTGCGATAAAAGAAAACGTACAAGGAGCGAATTACCCTGTACATGCGGAGTTGGTTCGTAAAGTAGGCTATAAATTAGGCAAGGGATTTTTCCCAATATTTCTAAGAGACAATGAATCCGGGCTCGAAAAACGAGACGAAAAAAACAACCCCATTATAGATACTGATTTTGAAAGAGTAAAAAATAATTTTACTGCATTCTTAAAAATGGTTAACGACACTCGAATCGAAAATTGGACCGGGGCTTACAAGGGCGCAACTGGCTCCCAGTGCAACCAGGGCGCCTGCCAATATCCTGTAGCTTCTGGACATGACGATCCATGCCAACAGCACGACGGCGAATGGGAGCAGGAGATGAGGCTTGAGCGCGCAAAGCCAGAGGCTGACACCCGCCATGAATGGCCGCGCGGCATGCAGACGCAAAAATAAGACGAGGCCCAGGAGAGCAAGGATCGAAGTTTGGCCAAACATGATGCACAGCAGCGCCGGGGCAAAGGCAAAGCCGAGCAGGTGCAGGCTATTTCGGGGCCGGCCATGCATCCGCCACAGCAGGTGCATGCGAAACGCCAAGGCAGGCAAGCAGCAGCAGCGTCCACAGCAGCGAGGCCGTTCGCACGGTAAAGAAGGCCAGAGGAAAGGTGAGCGGCAGCATCCATGGCGGGTTGCGCATGTACATGGCGCCATGCAGTGGCGGGTAGCCCGGCCTGGCGCTCCATACCGCAGCAGCGCAGAGGAATCATATGGATTTGCGTGATGTGCGAATTGCTGGCCGGTGGCCCAATAAACAACAAAGTCGCGTGTTCCCGCGGTCTTGCCGGTAATGAGCGTTACCAGGATAAACAGAACCGTGAATGCAAAAGCTACGCAACAGACGCCGGTGACGGAAACTTCGACAAGAGTGCGCAAACCCTTGCGAAGGCCTTTGGTCTGCGTAAGTGGTTCGGCGATAACGCTCATTTAATTATCCGATTCCGTAACTGCATCGAGTGTTTTCAGAAGCCGGCGCGAAGGCGAGGCAATCTCCAGCTTGTGTTTGCGTGCGCAGGATCGTGCCGGCAGCGAGCTCGACCACGGAGTGCGCGGAGAGACACGCTGCCACCCGCCAGGGAGGCACGTTGCTCTTCACTTTCTTCACCCGCAGCTTGCGGTCGACAAAAACCAGGTCAAGGGCAAACTGCATTCTGAAGGTATGGACCGCTTCGCAGGGCACAATCCACAGACCTTCCCCTTCGTCGAGCCCTGTCGCGGCCCAGCAAACCCTTTCTGCGGGTTGCGCCGGAATCAGCCACGGCTGCGCGGCCGGCGAGTTCCGTCAGCCGCGTCAGGTTGGAGATTTTCATGGGCCCGTGCGGCCGTGTTGCAGCTTTGATTCAACGTGTCCAGCTTCCTTTCGCCCTCTCCGGGGCTGCGTTCATCCCCAGGGCGTGGACGGCGGCAGCCGCTTACTGCGGCGCGGTCGTCAGCACAGGAGTAGCGTTGACCGGCTGAGCTGGCGGAGCCTGTGGTTGTCTGCCTCCGGTCACAGACATGGTGGTGTCGATGACCAACGGCTGCTCCGGCTGCATGCTCTGGATCAACTGCTCGACCGGCATGGTGGCTGGCTGCGGAGTTCCGCCAGCCTGGGCCGTCTCCGGGTTGCTCATGGGGATACCGGAGGTGGAGGACAGGAACTTATCCGGATACTTCAGCGCGGGTAAGGGCGCGCCCACCGGGATGGGATCGACGAACTCCGGGGTCACAATCACAATCAGCTCGCTGTTGGTCCGCGTCTTCTGGATGGACTGAAAGAACTTGCCCAGGATGGGAACATCGCCGATGAAGGGGATCTTCTCGAAGGTCTTGGTCTCAGTGTTGTCGATGAGGCCGCCGAGCACAAAGCTTTGCCCCTGCGCCGATCTCCACTTCGGTCCTTATCCGGCGAATGTCAATCGCGGGGACGTTGAAGCCGGATATCTCGATCGCGTTGGTAAAGTCCAGCGAGCTTACTTCCGGCGCCACTTGCAGGCGGATGGTGCCGCGAGGAGTAATGGTGGGAATGAAGTTGAGGCGAATGCCATATTCCTTGAACTGGATGGTGACTGCACCCAGCCCGCCGCCGGTTGCTCCCTGCACCACGGGATACGGGTATTCGCCGCCGGCGAGGAAGCTTGCTTCCTTGCCGTCCTGGGCAATCACGTTGGGCTCAGCAAGCAACTGCACCAGCCCATCGGTTTCCAGGGCCTCCAGTTGGGCGCCCAAGGTTATATCCGGGCGGAAGATCGAGAGTTGCAGTCCGCTGGCGAGTGACGGCCGCAGCAGCACTGGTTGCAGTGGGCAGGCTCACGGTGGGCGGCGAGAACTGCCCGGTGCCAATGTGTGCCGACGCCTTTCTGGTTAAGGCTGAAGAGGTTCAAGCCAAGCTGCTTTTCCACGCTGCGGTCGACACTGGCGAAACGCACCTTCAGCAGGATCTGACGGGGCTGGGCGGGCACATCCACATACAACAGGTTGATCACTTTGCCCGCCGTGGCGGCAATCTGCACAGCGCGGTTGGAGGCGTTCAGATCCTTCACGTTGCCGCGCAGAAATACCAGGCCATTTTCCGTGCTGACCTTGAGGTTCTGGCCGGGAAGCTCGGCCGCGAGCTCACGGCGAAGCGCCTCCATGCGGTCGTTGTAACATAAGAGCTGGCGCCTACCTTCAGGTTGAAGAAGAGGCGGCCGCCGCCCTCCTGCCAGACGATGAGACTGGTCTCTCCGGGAGCTTTGCCGTTGACCAGGACTTCGGTCGGGCTTACCGCGGTAGCCTCGGCGAGGTCGCCAGATCCGACAGAGACCCGTCGAATCGGGTGGTCACTGTCGACCAGCACGGACTTGCCGACGGCGACAAACAAGTCGTTGGCCGAATCCTGGAGCCACCGCGCCGGTGTACATGGGGCGCGACGCATGCGCCTGTGCATGCAGTGAAGAAAGCGAGCCAAGGGGAAGAAAAAGGGCTGCCAGAGAAGCAATGGCAATGCGGTTGTTGGAGTTCACTATTTTGCCTCACCCGATGAGAATTTCTGCTCCGTGGTCTTCGATCCGTTCATGACTTCGATCAGGTAGACCTGGGAAGCAGGAGCATGGGGGGAGTGAACTGGCGCCGGCGCCTTGTCTGTAAAGAGGTTGGACATGGCAACGGTCTTGGATTGAGATTTCTCCACATCCAAGGGATTTCTAAGTACCAGCTGGATCTTGGTCTGATTGCTGGCGAGGCTGAGTAACTCTGCCTGCTCGGGAGTAACGAGAAGGTTGACTACCTGCACCTGCTGCGGCTTGCCTTCCGCGTCCCGCTGAATATCCGTGCCGGCGGATAAGACCTCGATGCTCTGCAGCAAGGTCGCGACCTTTGGACCCTGGTTGGTCTTTCCTCGGCCGGGGGGCGTTCCGGAGATAAGCACATCCACATGCATGCCAGGGGTTGCGAAGCCGGCGATGCCGACGACTTCATCCACCTTGACCGCGGCTGCGCGCATTCCCGGCGGAATGGTTGCGGCCAGGCCGCCACCCGATCCCTCGGCCGCCAGACGGCTGTCCAGGATGGGCTCGCCTTCATGCAGATCGGAAATGACGCCGCGGCCGACGCCGTCGGATGGGTTGGTGATGGCGCCCTTAGGCAGGCTGCCGGCAATCTCGACGGTTGTGAGATCGCTAGGGCGCAGAACAGCGCCCAGATGGATTTCGCTATTGGCCGCGACTACCCGCGTGGTCTTCGCGGGCTGTGCCGCAGCAATGCGGGTGACCACAAGACGATAGACCAGGTAGCTGCAACCAGCGGCCACCAGGAACGCACTCAGGAGAATAGTTGCAAGTCTTCGATTCATCAGGGACCTATTCGGGCTGGCCAAGCAGCCAGCGGACGCTTTGCTGGCAGATATCGCAACTGGGCTGCCAAAGGCGAAAACCCCGAAGCGCCGTCAAATCAGGGATTTAGAAGAACGGCTTTCGAAGGGGTGTGAACGTGTGTATACCAAGCGCCGCCCCGGTGTAGCCGCGGAGACACGTTTCGTAAGGGTGACCGCGATCAGGCGAAGGATCTGCAGGCCTCAAAACTGCTGAGGTTTGGTCTTCGAATTGCAGATTTAGCCAACAGTAACCTATCCACCGACCGATGCTACCGTGGCGCCTTATCTCTCTGTTCAGCGATCCACCTCCATCCCGGGGCGGCCCCTCTGCGTTCGCAATATCGACTGATGGTGCACGGGGTGGTGCTGGGGCTCGCCTATCTGGTGTTAGCCACGGCACGCGCATCGCTGAACTGCCGCAGGGATCAAAGATGTCACGCTTCGCATCCTCGAAGTGCATCGACCCGATCTGCAGCTGTCGCAACCCGGGCCAAATGGCTCGCTGTATGCTCCCTCCGGCAGCCATCGCTTCTGCATGCGGCAGCTGCGGGCGCACCGGGAGCGATGCCCACGGTTCCGAAGCAAATGCGCAGGCCTGATCAAAGCCCCGCAAACGCTGGTGCAGCCTGACCTTCCGCCGAAGATCACCCCGCCGCAGGAGCTCCCTATACCCGCCGCATTGCTATGGTCCGCGGCCAACGTTCACGTGGCTACTGTCTCTCCGCCCGAGCGGCTGGACACAAGCGCCAGGGTTTCCCCTTCTCTTCAGCCGCCCAACCATGAACCGCAGCTGAGCGATACGACTATCTCCGCGACTATCTTTACCAGCGATACCCCGGCTCTTCCGCCAGGCACCACATCGCCGGTGGTTGTGGACGGACCCGACCTTCGCAGGAGAAGGTGCCGGAGATGTGGTCGGACTCTCCCGGCTGCCTTCACCGGCAACCATCATTTCCGCCTCAGAGATGCAAATGCTGCAGGGAACGATCACCTTACCTCCGATCAACGAGGTTGCCGCGGTGTCGCCGACGGATAAATTGTCGCCCGGGCATGGACAGGCAAGCACACCCGATGGAAGTGGCGAGGGGGCAAAGCCAACGGGCGCGAAGCAAAGGCCCGGCGCCGGAGCCCAGAACAACGGGCCCGCAAGCCAGGACAGCCCAGCAGCGGGCAGCAACGAAGGATCTCCGCTAAAGGATGGGTCGCGGGACTGGCCAGGGCGAGAATACAGGATCGAGTGCGACATCTGCCCAGACGCTCCGGCGCCGCTGCGGGTGACGGGTTGATCGACGAATCCGCGGTGGCCCGGGTCCATCTGTCGAAGGATGGAAAATTTGGCGTTGTGGTGGTGGGCTCGTCTCTGGCCGAGCAATATCCGGAGATCGTTGGACTGTGGGCTGGAAGGATTGGCCTACACCGTTTACGTGCACGCCGGCCTGCCGAAGAGCTGGATCCTGCAGTATTCGCTGCCGCGATCCGCGGATGCGGCGGCAGCCGGCGAGAACGCACGCCCGGAAGCGCCGTGGCCCTTCGACATCGTCGTGCCACACGGCGTATAGCGGGCTGAATGCAGATGCCCTCATGATTCACGGCTTCGTCAACGTTGCCGGACGATTCGAACAACTGGCCATCGTCTCGCCCCAGGATTATGCGGAGAAGGCTTTCATGCTGAGCGCATTGCGCGAATGGCAGTTCCGCCCCGCGAGCCAGAACGGGCGAGCAACCGCGGTCGAAGTGCTGCTGATTATTCCTCAGACGGAATAAGGGGCGTCGCTTCCATGTGGATCCGTTGGCTGGTGGGGAGAACAGCAGGTCCCTCCACTTCGCTCCCCCGAATTTCCTGTGGAATTTGGTGGCGTTGGCGTACTTCATGCGCCTTTCTTCACCGAAAGGCGCACGCGCGGCCCCGTCCAGTGCTGCGTGGCAGGAAATCCGGGTACGCTCCGGTCGGGATGACAATTCATATTTTGGTAAAAATTGTCATCCCGACGCAGTCCGGCGCGAATTCAGGGCATCCCCAGGGAAACCGGGTCCACAGCGAAGGGGACTAACCGACCTCTAGCGAGTAATGGAGAGCGTGCGCGGTTTAGGCGGTGCATTCAGGTTGAGGGAGATATACCTGAGGAAGTTTTCCAGCGTCTTCCTGTCAGCTCCATTGGTAAACCTGACTCGCCGATCCTGAATTGTGCTCGTCTTGTGGAAGGAACAGGAAGCCGACTCCGCTCCGCGCCCATGCCGGACCACCATCGTTTGCACGGTAATGGAACGCTCAGGAATCACCTCGCCATCCACGGTCGCCTGTAGGGTCAGCCTGACCAGCGTACGCGGGTACCAGCGGTCTTCCGTCAGCAGGTAAAGGCCGGTCGCACTTATATCTCGCACCACATGACCCTTGGGCTTGTCGCCATCCCAGTAATAGGCAACCAGGCGAGGATCGGCAATGCGTTCCGCCTTTCGCCGCTCGCCCGATCTTAACCGTTGAAACCAGTCTATGGCCGCTTTCATATCTGACCCCCCTCCCCGTTCGCAACCCTTGCCTGACCTATCGAATTGCCCGCACGGCAGTCCTTCTGCCAAGGCGGTACTTCATCTCTTCACGGGGGCAGATTTCCAGCTTGTCGCCCACCTGCGTCTGCGATGAATAGATGGTGTGAGCGGGGAGTTGTAATACGCTTGCCGCCTGGGCCTTCAACGGCGCAATACGAAATGCCGGCAGATGTTCTCGCAAGGTGAACAACCTGAAAATCCTCATCCAGATAGATCACGTCGATTGGGAATAGCTACACCGAAGGTATGCACTCCTCTGGACGGCACCACCCAGAGACCCTCGTCATAGCCCAGCCTGATTCTTGCCAATAAAGCCTTTCAGCCGCCTCCACATTGTATCGGCAGGAGTAATCCGCAAGCCAAGGAAGCACTCGCGGGTCTGGTTGTACACGCAATAGAGTCGTCGTTCCACCTTAGTTCCCCTGCACTCAACGAGTCGCTCCCGAGACCCGCGATCAATCCCGCATGGCGCAATTACGCCCGCGATCGGCGCATTCTTTCCCCTCAACCGCGCGCAGCAGCAGCCATGCGCGGATTTACCTGCAGGTAAGAAGGCAGTTAACGGGGAAGACAGTCAAAGCATGCTTTGAAGCCTGCTTGAATTTAACTGCCCAGTCTTGCGCCTACTTACTCAACGCGCTTGCGGCGGCGTTGGATCAGGAAGAACAGCACAATGACAAAAAGTACGCCTGCAACGATCCGGATAATTGTCGTATCCATCATTTAGAACCTCCCTTCTCTTCTTATTCATGTGTTTAAAGCTGTCGATGATCATCAGGACCGCGGGGCCTATGCTCACCAGAAAGATCGACGGAAAGATAAACAGGACCAGGGGGAAGACAAGCTTGACGGTTGTCTTGGCCGCCTGCTCCTCCACTCTCTGCCGCCGCTGGGTCCTGAGAACGTCGGAATGAACTCGCAATGTCTTGGCGATGCTGGTGCCGAATTGCTCCGATTGAACCAGCACGGTCACCAGGTTCCGCACGCTGTCCACGTTGGTTCGGTCGGCAAAGTTCCTCCATGCCTCGGAACGGGGCCGCCCGGCATGCTGCTCCAGCACGACCAACCCCAACTCATCGGTCACGGCCGGTTGAGCCTTGCGCAGCTCCTCGGCCGCGCGCGCGGTCGCCTGGTCAATGCCAAGGCCGGCCTCGATGCAGATGACCATCATGTCGAGCACATCGGGTAAGCCCAGCCGGATACGTTTCTGCCGGAGCTTGATGCGGTTGCCCAGCCAGAAATCCGGAAGAAGAAAGCCAACCCCCAGGGCGGCAATATACAAAAAGAAGTTGTCGCTGTGTGACGATCACGATAGCCAGCAAGCAGAGCACGACAGGAACCAGTATCTTCGCCCCGTAGAAGGAATTGACTGCGGCTTCGCTGCGATATCCTGCGCGGATCAGGCGCTTGCGCACCACCGACACTTCTGCCTTGCTCTTGGGCAGGAGCCCTTCGAGCCGCTCCACCATGCGCCGAGCATCGCACCCGTCGGTCTGAATCGTGCCCAGCAGGGTGATTCGCTTGCTTGGTCCTGGGATTGATCACGCCGCCGATGCGCTGCAGCATCGCTTCGCGATAAAACAACAGCAGGCCGCCGCTGGCGATCAACAGGAAAATCGTGATGAAGGTAAACAGGATGAATGCCATAAAGCACCTTAGACTTCTGTGTTCACAATCTTGCGAATGATCAAGCGCGCCGATGAACATCATGACCACCGCCGCATAGATCAGCTTGAGCCCCATGGGGTTCTGTCCAAAGAACGCTCATGGTCTTCGGGCTAACGAGGTACAGCGCGATTCCCAGAGCAACCGGCAGGAAAGTCAGGATCCATCCCGTCATGCGGCCTTGCGCCGTGTGGACGCGGATCTGGCGGCGCAGGCGGAACCGCTCCCGGATCACGCTGCGAAGCCTTATCCAGCACCTCGGCGAGATTGCCGCCGCTCTCCTTTTGAATCAGGATGCCGGTGGCCACGATGCTCAAATCCTGCAGGGGAACCCGGGTCACCAGGTTCTCCATGGCCGTTCTTAGTTCAAGGCCATAATTCTGTTCATCGAAGCAGATGCGAAATTCGCCGCCGATGGGGTCAGGAGATTCGCGAGCCACCAGGCCAATCGCGGCGGTCAGACTATGGCCGGCGCGAAGAGCATTCACCATCAGATCGAGCGCCTCGGGCAGGTTTTCTTCGAACTTGGTGAAACGCTGCCTGCGTTTGCTGAGCACGTAGACCAGCGGCGCAAACACCGGTGAGTACCCCGATGAACAAAGCGATGAAGCGGCTGCCAAATTTCGCAGTAGATGACATAGGCGGGAAAGACAAAGCAGGCGAGATGGACATCAGCAGCAAGCCGCCCGCCGTCCACTTGAGATTTGCCTGGTAGAGGAGCCGGTACAGCCTGGGCGCGAGCTCAAGCTGCAACAGCCACCGGTTCATCCAGGGAATGGCGCTGAGCAATTCCTGCTTGCGGATGTCGACGATCTGATCGCGCCACTCTCCTCCGCCCGAGGCCAGTACAGCCTGCAGCGCGGCAATCGCCTGTTTGGTCTGCTGCGACGCGCCCACGCCGTAGCGCCGCCATCAGCAGCAGCAACACAGCGAATACGCCCACGAATACAAGTACGATGATCAGCAGTAACATATCGACTCTCTCTTAGCCTTCAATTGACTTCCAATGTTTGCTCAAACAAGCTCGCCGGCAGGAAGATGCCTGACGTGCGCAGCTGTTCCAGGAAACGCGGCCGAATACGCGTCGGCTGGAATACGCCAACCACCTTGCCGTCGGGACCGATGCCGCGTCGGTTGAAGCTGAAGATCTCCTGCATGCTGATGACGTTTTCTTCCATGCCGCAGATTTCGGAGATGCTGACCACTTTGCGCGTGCCATCGCTCATGCGCGAGACTTGCACCACGATGGAGATGGCCGAGACGATTTGCTGGCGAACCGTACGCTCGGGCAGATTCATGTTGCCCATCGCTACCATGGATTCGAGCCGGCTCAGAGCATCGCGGGGGGTGTTGGCGTGGATGGTGGTCATCGAGCCTTCGTGGCCGGTATTCATGGCCTGCAGCATGTCAAACGCTTCGTCTCCACGGACCTCGCCAATGATGATGCGGTCGGGGCGCATACGCAGGCTGTTGATGAGCAGTTGACGCTGTTTAATGGCTCCCTGGCCTTCGATGTTGGGCGGACGGGTTTCCAGGCGCACGATATTTTTCTGCGCCAGCCGAAGTTCGGCAGCGTCCTCGATGGTGACGAGGCGTTCGTTCTGCGGTATGTATTGCGACAGGATGTTGAGAAATGTCGTCTTGCCGGCGCCCGTGCCGCCGGAAATCAGGATGCTGATACGCGCGCGCACAGCGGCCGCCAGCAACTCCATCATCTCCGCTGAAATGCTCTTCAGGGCTACCAGCTGGTTCGCGGCGAATGGGCCGGTTCCGAAGCGGCGGATGGACAAGGCGGGTCCGTCGAGCGCCAGCGGCGGAATGATGGCGTTGACGCGCGATCCGTCAGGCAGGCGCGCATCGACCATGGGCGACGACTCATCCACCCGGCGGCCTACGCGAGAGACGATGCGGTCGATAATCTGCAGCAGGTGGCGATTATCGCGAAAGGTGGTGTCGACCCTCTCCAGCACGCCGCCCTTTTCGATGAAGACGTGGTCCTTGTCGTTGACCAGGATGTCGGAGATGCTTGGGTCCGCCAGCAACGGCTCCAGCGGGCCAAGGCCGAAGACATCATCCAGCAGGTCGGACTGGATCTTCTCCTGCTCGCTGAAGCTGAGCGGCACCCGTTGATCGCTGATGATCTCGTTGATCACTCCGCCCACCGCCTGCCGCGCCTGGCCAGAATCGACGCGGGAAAGCTTCTCCAGATCCAACTTTGAGATCAGGCTCCGATGTATTTCGGCTTTGAACTTTTCAAGACTGAGTTGTTCCACGCTTATGCCCCGTTAGTATGCGTCGCTTTACTTCCGAACAAAGGGAAGCGATGCTTCTTCTTGGCAACTGCTGGTAAATCACATGCTTTTCGAGCCATCTGCCTTACCACGCGTGAGATCGGCGAATCTTCCAACGCCAGCGGAGTCGCTTTGTTTTGTGCCCTGCGGGCAGCAGGATAATCACCCGGAATTTTCCACTCCGCCGGCTTGGTCAACGCCTTGGTGACATGACTCTTCGTCGATACTGAGAGTGCGCGGCAGTGAAGCGGTTGAGCACGATCTGCAGCTTTCCGCTGTGGCCCTTGAAGTATTCCGTGATGAGCCGGTTGGCATTGCGCAATTCCGTGATGCCGACCTGCGTCACCAGGTAGACGATGGCTGGCTTCATCAAATAACAACTTCAGGTGCGGCCCAAGTTTGGACCCCGCATCCACCACGACGAAATCGAAGCCCTGCCGTGCTACGGCCATGAGGCGAGTGAGCGCCTCGGGCGTAACCTGGATACGGCGCGTACCGGTCTGGTGCCGCCAGCAACTGCAGGCCTGAACTATGCTTGGCCAACAGCGTCGACAGAAAGTGGGAATCGAGCCGTTCAAAATTTTCCAGCGCCATGGCGGTGGAGAATTGCGTATTGATTCCCAATGCCACTGCCGTGTCGCCCAGAGGAAGATCAAGGTCGACCAGCACTGTGCTCTTGCCCGACTCGCGCGCCAGGGAAAGAGCAAAGTTTGTGGCCACCGTGGTGACGCCCGAACCGCCCTTGGCCCCAACAAATACCACCAGCTTGCCAGTTCCCTTCTTGACCGTACGCACCGCAGGCCTGCGCACCGCGGCACGCACCAGAGCCTCCGCGATAGTGCCTGGAGCGAAGGGCTCTGTGAGATACTCGCGGGCGCCCACGCGCATGCAGCGGACAAGCATCTCCGCGTCGGTATGCGCGGAATACACCATGACGGTGATGGAACTGTTCAAACAGAGACTCTCCACCAGGTCGAGAGCATGCTCGGGGTTGCCGTCAAGATCGACGATGACCACGTCGAAGTCCTGCTGCAGCAATCGCGGCACATCATCCAGTTCCGGATAGACGGAGAACTCGCGAGTAGTCCCGACCTGTGGGCCAGCCAGGGCTTTCGCAATTGCCTGGCGGCGCTCCGGATCAGGGCCGATCAAAGCGACTGTCAGCACGTTCGCGCCGATGGCTCCAGAATCCTGCGATGAGATAGGAGTCATAACTCCCTCGCTGGCTTTGCCTGGGATCGGTGTGCCGGACTCGAATAATCTCTGCATATCTTCAGTAACATCCTCATAGGTCAAGTACGGCGCCTCAATGCGCAAGAAATGACAACAGCGTGCCGATCGCTATGGCGGGCGCATACGGTAACTTCCTGGTGGCTGGGTTCGTGAGGACAAGCTCGGGATGAGGCCGCAAGCCCCTCTGCTTCAAGCCAAAGATCAGATCGCCGGAACCGCTTAGCAAGGCCCCCAGGAATCCTCCCGCAAGGGCCCAGCACAGGGCCATCACACCGCCCACAATCCCGGTGAGGACGAGCGCCAGGACTAACTGGCGAGCACCGACCCAGGCGCCAATGGCCGCGCATAGTTTCACGTCGCCCATGCCCATTCCGCCCATGAAGGCAACAAAGCCAAACAAAAGGGCGCCCGCGCCGATACCCAGCAGACTCTGGCCCAGCCCATGCCAGCCAAAGAACCATGCGGAGACGAGCATGCCGGACAACAGGAAGGGGAAGACGAGCCAGTTAGGGATGCGACGGCTGCGCAAATCGGTAAAGATCGCGATCGCAAGAACAATAACGGTAGGCCACAAGGCGATCGACTTCATGCGCAACTCCCCTGTCGAGGTTGAGTACGCAAAGGTCAATGCAATTCGACGCCCAAATGGAAGACTCGGGACACGATCCTGAATTCAAGCGCTTCAGGCCAGTCTCACGAGGCGCGTGTGCACGCCTGTTTACATGCTGCATCGCCGAGTGAAGCAGAGTATATACATCGGTTTTTCTACTCCACCCGGGCTACACAGCAAGTAACACCATCGAGGTTACCCCCACTTAAATTGCAGTCGTGCGTCCCATATAAGTACCGAACCGCACATGGTTACCGGGCACTCGATTAACGCTCGACGGAGACCCCGCGAGATATCTGCGCGTGCCCTAACCAAGCAAAAATAAACTAAGATGCAAATCAACACCCAAAGCAAATAGGAAAAGTAGATTGACTCAAGATTTTTTCTAGACAACAGCAGATAGAGCAAGTTAGCATCAGTGCCGTCGATGCGGAAGTGCCCCCTTAACTACCTACGACGGCAAAAAATGGCGCGAGCTGTTCGATGTCTCGCTGTAATTGAGAAGGAGCATTTCCAGACATGATTCGAATTGGCCTGTACTCCGGCGATGCCGCGCTGCAGCCGCTTCTCTCTTCCGCACTGGGAAGAGATTTTCAGGTCAGTCCAGGTTGCGATGAAGAAGAATTGAATAGCATGTTCTCCGCCGGAAGCTGCGATGTGCTGGTCCTCGATCTGGATTCCACCCAGGGATGGCTGAAGGACCGGATCAGCTGCGCAGAGCGGCTTATCGCGGCAGGTGCTCCGTCGATTGTTATGGCCGACGACGGCTTGCGTTCCACGGCGCTCGAGTTGGTCCGCCAAGGCGCCTTTGGTTATTGCCGTAAGCCGCCGTCCATCCGCGATCTGAAAACTATGCTGCATCGCCTCTACGAAAATATCTCGTTGAAGCGCGAACTGCACGCGGCCCAAAAACAGGTAGATACCAGCAGCCGTTGTGACCAGCTGGTTGGTTCGAGCCCAAAGATGTGGCAGGTCTACGACCTTATCCGCCGGGTCGCGAGCCTGAACGCTTCGGTGCTGGTGACTGGGGAAAGCGGCACCGGCAAAGAGCTGATCGCGCGCGCGATTCATAATCTCGGCGATCGCGCGAGCCGCCCCTTTGTAGCGATTAGCTGCGGCGCAATCCCAGAAACGTTGATTGAAGCCGAACTTTTCGGTCACGACAAAGGAGCCTATACCGGCACCGCCGGCGCTCGTGAAGGCTACCTGGAGCGCGCCGCCGACGGCACACTGTTCCTGGATGAGATTGGAGAGCTGAGCCTGGCCACCCAGGTTAAGCTGCTGCGGGTTCTGCAACAGCGCGAATTTTGCAGGCTTGGCGGCACGCGGCTTATTCCATTGCGCGCGCGCCTGGTCTTCGCGACCCATCAGGACCTGGCTGAACTGGTGGCCCAGGGCAAGTTCCGGCAGGATCTTTACTATCGCATCCACGTCATGCAGATCGATGCGCCTGCCCTGCAGGAGCATCCTGAAGACATTTGTCCGCTGGCCATGCATTTCCTGCGTCAATATTCGGAGATGTACTCGAAGCCAGTGGAGGGTATCGAACCCGAAGCAATGGCCATCATGCAGTCTTACTCCTGGCCGGGAAACGTTCGCCAACTGGAGAATGTGATCCAGCGAGCCATCATCGTTGCCAGCCGGGAGAGGATCCAGGTGGACGATCTGCCGGCGGAAATGCGCGCCGAGAATGTTATGTGCATCGATGAGCGCAACCAGCCCGATGGCTCATTCGAAAAGCAGGTCTACTTGTACAAGGTAAAGCTGGCCATGAATGCAGTGCGGGACAGCAACGGCAACAAGACAGTCGCTGCGCGGAGCCTGAATATTTCGCGGGCGTATCTGCATCGCCTTATCCGCATAGCCGAACCGGATCTTTTCGAGCCGATCGGCCAGGGAATGGGCACAGCTTAGTTTCCAGGAAGTCGGGCTCGCCGTAGTTGGTAACTGGGTGAATTACCTCGGGTAGTTACTTATGGTCCGCCACTGCTAAGTCTTCCTGACCTTTTCGTGGGAGAGTCGATACGAAAGGCTTCAGGAATATGATGCTGGCGCCTCCTTCGGCCATTCGAGAAGACAGGTCAGCAGAGTTAAGTTGTGCGCACATCGGATTAGAACGGGGAAGTAAGATGGACAAGCATAAATCTTTCGAAATGCGTGAAGTCAGTCAGGATGCGGCAGCCCTCCAACACAGCCGCGGGAAAATAGATCGGATTCTTTCATCGCGCGCGATTTCGCGCAGGCAACGAGAGGGGCCAGGCCACGGTCGAAATGGCCATAGACGCTCCCGATCTTGCTGGTGCTGGTCACCGGCATCGCCACCTTTGGCATCGCGTTCGCGCAACTATCTCTCGCTCGCAAATGCGGTGAGCATCGGCGCGCTGCAACTTGCGGTCAGCCGGGCCAATACTACGAACCCATGCTCGCTGGCAGCGGGCTACTGTACAAAGCGCGCTGCCCAACGGCATGGTCGCCGGCAGCCTGACATTTACCGTTAGTGCTCAATGGTGTTTCCTACGGTCCATACACCGGAGTCTCAGGCGCAACCTGCAGCAGTGCCAGCAACACCACCGGCGCGGCGGGCAATCTGGTACAGGGCCAGAACGCCCAGTTGATCGTGAGTTACCCCTGCAACCTTACCGTCTACGGACATAACTACGCTCCCAGCTGTAATCTCACGTCGCAAGTAACGGAGCTAGTGCAATGAAGCCGACAGACGAAATCTCTTCTCCTCCACATTATCAAGGACGAGCGCGGCCAGGTCATTCCGATGCTGGCCGCACTCATGTTGACCGTCATGTTCGGACTTACCGCTCTGTCCGTCGACCTGGGCAGTATCTACCTGGGTTGTCAACAACTGCAGGCCTCTACCAATGCGGCGGCGTTGGCGGGGGCGCCAGGCCTTGCCCAACAGCACGGCTACCACGCAGGCGACGACCTATAGCGGTGTCTCAGGCAACAAGAACGCATATACAAACCTGCCCAACGTCACCATGGTTTCCGGCTACCCGCAATCAAGTGCCTGACAACCCTTACCAACGAAGGACTGCCGTGCTACGCGCCGGCCGCCGGCAATGCTGTCCAGGTGAAGCAGACGGTGAAGGTTCCGCTCTACTTCGCCAGCCTGCTGGGGGCGCCGCCGGTTACGCTCACGGCTACGGCGACGGCCTCCGCCCGGGGCGCCAATGCAGGACCCTTCAACGTCGCCATCATCCTCGACACAACCGCTTCGATGACCCAGCCGGACGGCACAACAGAGTGCAGCGGGACCAGGCTGGCATGCGCCTTAAACGGCGTGCAGACGCTGTTGCTTGAACTTGCACCTTGCGCCGCGAGCCAAACCACGTGCAGCGTGTCGCGGCGGCGTAGCCAAAAATTCGGTCGACAACGTCAGCCTCTTTACTTTCCCCAACGTGACCACAGCCACAGTGGGCGACGACACAAATTGCTCCGGCACCAATCCGTCGATCGAGCCTTACACATTTCCCACGAGCACCCCGAGCGGGAGCGCCGGCTACGTGACCGCCTCGTTCGTCAACGGCGGCACGACGATCCCCATGACCTACCAGGTGACAAACTTCCTGAGCGACTACCGGACTGGAGACACAGCTACTTCGCTGAATGCCAACTCCGATCTCTCTCAGGCAGCGGGCGCGGGGGGAAGTAAATGCCCAGGCATGCAGGCGCCTGGCGGCGACGGGACCTACTATGCCGGCGCAATCTATGCCGCCCAGGCAGCGCTTGAGGCCCAGTCGTTAGTGATTCCAACTGCGCAAAACGTCATCATACATGCTCAGCGATGGCGACGCGAGCGCGACCCAGGCCAAGATGGCAAGTTCGACCCAGGTGCCCAAAGGGGGGTTGTATGCCACGGCGAGCGGAACCTATCCATCCTGGAACAGCGAGTGCGGGCAGGCCGTCACCGCGGCTCAATACGCTGTTGCCCAAGGCACCCGGATCTATGCGGTGGCTTATTCTCCGCCAACCAGTGGATGCACATCCGGCGACACTTACAACCCTTGTACCGCCATGCAGGCAATTGCGTCCGCTCCTCAGTACTTCTTCACGGATAACAATGCAAGCGGCAGCAATAAAGGGTGCACCTCGGTGAATAAGACTACGAGCCTGGCGGGAATTTTCTCGGCCATTGGCGCCGACTTCACCTACTCCCGTCTGATTCCCAACGGGACAACGTAGCGGGCCTACCGGATCAAGTCTCAACCGCGCCACCCTCTTCGGAGAGTGGCGCTTTTATTTGGGTCGAACTATGGATTAGCTCCGGGGTCGCGTGGTCCTGGCATCGGCCCGAAATGAGGATGGTGGCCCATCGGCTCGTCGGCCTGAAGCGTCTTCCATTGCTCCGGGGTGAGCACCCGGCGCAGGCCGAGCAGCATGCGCGCGTTGGCTTTCTCCAACTCTGCCCGCGCCTGGGCTACGCGATCGATTTGCGCCAGAACCTTGCTCTCGTCGGGCTGATCGGCCGCCAGCAGAGGCTCCATCGATGTCTCCTCTTTGCGCACATTGGCGCTGAGATCCATCAAGCCTGGGACGGCTCTGCTCAAAAACCGCCTCCATCCTTTTTTGCTGGTCGGCGGTCAGCCCGAGTTTTTGCGCGAACTCCGGATTGTTCCACCAGCGGCCGTGCGGCCCCAGGCGAAACGCGCGCTCCATCGGAGGACGCCGCCCTTCCATGGGGGGCGGTCCCCCGTTATCACCCGGCCCGTTTTGCGGGGGCGGCCCGCTCTGCTGGCACAGGCCCGAGAGCTAAGGCCATCCCCAGCAGGCCGAGCATCGGCAGCGTTCCGCACTCTAGTTAGTCTGCACAATCGGTTTGCCCCCTTGCGCTCGCTAGCTGTGCTGCTCTCCGTCGAAACCAGGTGGGTCAGGGACTCCATGGATGCGGGAACCGCAACCGAGAGCTGTTCGTCCACTTGCTCCAGCAGCGCATCGTCCTTGTTCCCCGCATTGTTCGCCGTATCGTTCGCCGCATTGATAGCCGCGTCAGGGTGGACTGGCCGCTGGGTGGGGTGAAGACCCAGAAGCACGAGCACCATCAGCAGCAGGGGGAGCACCGCGGCGATGGCCCAGCGCAGGGCGGTGGCGGGACGCGTCGCTTCGGCGGCCGGCAGCAGCGGCCGCGGACGGGCCGCCAGGCTCTCCGCGCTCCACTCCACGGCGGCGTTGCGGAAAATTGCTGTGCTGTGCTGCGAGCCCTCCACAGCGCTGCGGCATTCGGCACACTCGTTCAAGTGGCGAAGCATCTGCGGCGTGGGCCGATCGATGACGTACTCCTCCTGCTCCCAGGGGGACAGATGGTTAGTTTTCATCTCGTTCTCTCCGTCGCCTTGCGCACCGAGGCGAGAGCACGGTGCAGGTGGCTCTTGATCGTCCCGACATGTAGACCCATAGCGGTTGCAATCTCCGGCAATTCCATTTCTTCGACAAAGCGCAGCAGAAAGACGCTGCGCTGCTTGCCGGGAAGCTTCTCCACGGCATCCCAAACCTTCAGCAGCTCTTCACGAACAACCAGCGAGCTCTCGGGCGAAAGCCCGGGGGAGCGGAGGCGGTCTGCCAGGGCGCCGACCTCAACAGCCGGGGACCGTCTTCCAAAACTGAAACTTGCGGGAGCGGGTGGAGTCGCGAATGAGGTTGGTCGCGATGCGGGTGAGCCAGGTCGCTACGCTGCAGTCCCCGCGAAATTCGTCGCGCGCCCGGTATGCCTTCAGCAGGCAATCCTGGGTCACATTCTCCGCGAGGTCAGCGTCTCTCAGCGAGAGCAGAGCATAGCGATAGATGCGAGACCGGTAGGTGGCGGAGAGCGTGTTTATATCTTCCAGCTCTGCTACCATCCGGCCCCGCACGGGTGAAAGCTCTGCAGCCTTTTCGCGAACCTGGATAAGCTGCTCCAATGCTCCCATAGACGTGTCTTTCCAGGCAGCAGTTTACGCTGAAAGAGCTTCTAGATTCAGCGCAACTGCCGCAGCCGGGTTACCGCGGTCCGCGCCCCGGTCCGCCCATCATCATGTGCTCTTTCTCCAACTCGGCAAACTTGGCTTTCTGGTCGCCGTCGAGAAGCGCATAAAACTGGGCCTGGGCGAGCGCGTGAGAGGCCATCATCTCGCCGCTCATCTGGCCTAATTTGGCCGCAGTCGACTGGATGGTCTCCTTATCGTTTGCCTTGATGGCTGCATCCAGGGCCTGGTGCGCAGCCTTTTCGCTGGCCCATGCACCGGAGTGTGCCGTGGCTTCCGCAGCAAAGATGGTGGTGGCTTGTTCGACTTGTGCCGAGGTAAGAGAGAGCAGCGTCGTGTAGCGCTGGACCTGGTGCTGGGCCATTTGTGTGGGAGACGGCGGGGTGTGCTCTGTCTGCGCCTGGGCCATCGGAAAGAGCCCCAGGACTGCGACCAGCACAAGCGAGAGTTTCATACTTCCTCCTTGACGATTGAGAGGTTGTTACCGGCAATCGATCGCTACCAGACTCAAGCCTTCTCGCCCCAATAGACGCAGCTCACCGCTTGTCGGTTTACCGGTCTCTAAGTGTGGTGACCCTTTCGCAGCAGCAGGAACACTCCCAGTCCCCCTGCCCAGGCGCCGATGGCACAGGCCAGCATCACGGAACGAAATCCTGCCAGGAAGGCGCGATCCAGCAGCGCCGAGACCTGAGCCTGCTGGGACGGGATAAGACCCGCCGGCATGGGTATATCGTGCAGGCGAGCCCGGTTTTCCAGGATTTGCGCACGCGCCTCGCCGGGCAACCCGGAAGCGGCCAACTGGGTGCTCAGACTGGTGAGGAAGCCGTGGGCGAGGACCAGAGCGAGCACAGATACGGCCACCAGCCAGGCAATCCGGGAAAGGGCGTTGTTCACTGCCGACGCGATGCCGGTTTGTGACTGCGGCACCGATGTCATGGCGGCGTTGGTAAGGGGCGCGACGGCCAGAGTCATTCCGCAGCCCAGGATCAGGACTGCGGGCATCACCGACAAGACGTATCCGTGCAGCCCGTCCAAGAGGGCAAAGGCAATAAAGCCGGCGCCGGCGAGGGCTGCCCCCAGGCACATCAGGAGCCGCTCACCTGCCCTCGGTACGAGCGCGCCGACCCGGGCTGAGAACAGGAACATCAGCGCGATCAAGGGCAAAAAGACAGCGCCTGCCGCTGCCGGAAGGTAGTGCCTCACCTGGATCAGATAGAAGGGGATCACATAGAGCGCGCCGCCCAAGGCCCCATAAAGGAGGAAGGTGAGAAGGTTCGCCGCAAGAAAGCGTGGTGTGCGAAATAGGGATAAGGGCATCATGGCGTTGGGCCGGTTCGACTGGGAGCGCAGGAACCAGGCAAGCAGCAGGAACCCGCCCAGCAAAGCGCCCGCCACAAGCGGGTTGCGCCAGCCAAGTTGCGGCGCAAAGGAAAGCGCGTAGATGACGGCCGCAAAGCCGAGGGTGGCCAGCGTAGCTCCGAGCCGGTCCAGCGGCAGGCGCTCACCCAACGCGCGGCTCTCCGGAATGCGCGGCGCCAGCATCATGATCACCAGCACGAGGGGAAGGTTGAGGAGAAAAATCAATCGCCAGGACCACACCTGGATGAGCCAGCCTCCGGCAACTGGTCCGAGCGCGGCAAAGGCGCTGGTCCAGGCCGACCATCTGCCGATGGCGCGGCCCCGCTCCTCTTCCGGAAAGGTCGCGGAGAGTATGGAAAGGCCCTGGGGAATCAGCAGCGCGGCGCCGACCCCCTGGATGGCGCGCGAGGCAATCAGCTGGCCGAGCGAAGACGACGCGGCACACCCCGCCGAGGCCAACGCAAAAAGCGCGACGCCTGAGAGAAAGGTGCGGCGGCGGCCGTAACGATCTCCGATGGCGCCTCCCAGCAGCAGCAGCGCAGCTCCGAAGAGTGCATAGCCTTGCACCACCCATTGAATGCTGGACAAGGTAGCGTGGAAGGCCGACTGCAGAGTGGGCAGCGCCACGTTGACCACACTGCCGTCCATGTAGGCCAGGGCGGAGCCGAGGATGACGGCAACCAGAGTCCACTTGCGGTCAGGCGGGGCGCAAGGGGCGGAAACAGGAGCCTCGCCGACCTGCGCACATGGCGGTAGGACGTGAGACTTGGGAACAATCGCCGCCGGTGAGCTTAGGGATCGTGGACTCAATTGAGGGTTCCTGCTTCGCGAAGCCTGACCTAAGCATAGGCTGGCCGCCGGATGGTATGATCCGTCTGTTTCAGAGTACGAACCGGCATCGCCGGGCTGTTGTTCGGCATATGGGAGAAGATTGAGTGATCCAACGAAAGCTGTCTCGAATACTCGCTCTGAGCGCGATTGCGATCGCCAGTGGTTCTGTGCTGGTATGGTCGCCCATGCATAAGCTGCACGCTGCCGCGGTGGAAGCGCCGCATGCGGTTCCTGTCACCGTAGAACGCACTGATCCGGCGCTGGACCAGCTGGTTCCTGCCAAACCTGTCGTGGAGAAGGTGGCCACCGGCCCCGGGTTCAAGTGGACCGAAGGGCCGGTTTGGATACCTGCCGGCTATTTGTTGTTCGCCGAGATTCCCAGCAACAGCATTCGCAAGTGGAGCCCCGGCGGCGGGGTCAGCATCTTTCTGCAACCCAGCGGTTACAAAGGTAGTACGCCCTTTCCCGGGCCCGAACCTGGCTCCAACGGCATGACGCTCGATCATCGCGGCAGGCTCACGGTGGCGGGTCACGCGCAGCGGGATGTGTGGCGACTGGAGCAAGTTGACCCCAAAGCGCAGGTTACGATTCTCGCCGACACCTACCAGGGCAAGCAGCTGAACAGCCCCAATGACCTGGTGTACAAGTCCGATGGTGCACTTTACTTCACCGACCCTCCCTACGGACTGCCCAAACTGGACAAAGACCCCGGCAAGCAGCTGGAGATCAACGGGGTCTACCGGGTACCCGGAGCAGTCTCGCAGAAGCCCGGAGCGCCTCCCGCACGCGATCAGCTACAGCTACTGGTGAAGGATCTGCCGCGGCCCAATGGGATTGCCTTTTCTCCGGATGAAAAGTATCTCTATGTGAACAATTCGGAGCCGAAGAAGATCTGGATGCGTTACACCGTGCAGCCCGATGGAACGCTCACTGACGGCAAGCTCCTTTTCGATGCGAGCTCTGATCCGCGGCCAGGAGCGCCCGATGGCATGAAGGTAGACCAGAAGGGCAACATTTATAGCGCGGGTCCAGGCGGAGTCTGGATCTTTTCCCCTGACGGAAAGCATCTGGGCACACTCGATATTCCGGAGCGCGTGGGGAATGTAGCCTGGGGAGGCGCCGATCACAAGACACTCTACGTCGCGGCGAGCTCCAGCATTTATCGTATCTCCCTGCTGGTCCCGGGGGTGGTTCCGCACATCCACTGATTACGCGACGCAGAGCAGAACAATGGCCGTGATCATCCGAGCGGCGGTTGCATCCGACATGGATGCGATCGCCGTCATCTATGCGCATCATGTCCGCACCGGCACCGGGACGTTTGAAACCGAACCGCCCGATCGTGGCGAAATCCTGCGGCGCTGGAGCGACGTCGCTGCGCGGGGCCTGCCGTGGCTGGTTGCCGACGACAGCGGCGAAATTGTTGGATATGCCTATGCGGCTCCCTATCGTGCACGCCCGGCCTACCAGCATACGGTGGAAGACTCCATCTATGTCCGCGTTGACCGCCTCGGTACCGGCCTGGGCAAGCAGCTGATGCCGGCGCTGATCGCAGAGGCCCTGGGGTGCGGTGCGCGTCAGATGGTCGCGGTCATCGGCGACAGCGCCAACCACGCCTCGATCAACCTGCACCGGCGCTTCGGCTTCCGCGATGCAGGGGTGTTGAAAGACGTTGGCTTCAAGTTTGGCCGCTGGCTCGACACCGTCTTCATGCAGCGCAGCTTGTTGAAGGATTAGCAACAGCAACTGAACCAACAGATTGAGGGGTCCGCGATGGGATGGAAGACCTGGCTCGTAATCTCCCTCTCTGCGTTGCTGGTCTTGCCGGCGATAGTGTGGCTTCGGCGTGAACGAAAGCGCGCTGACATCGCTGGATTAGATACCCCTACGCTGCCCGGGATAAGCAGCAGCAGCTTTGCCGACGGAGGATCCATACCCCAACGGCTTAGTTGCGACGGCGCAAACCTCTCTCCGGATTTGAAATTTCCGGAACCACCCGCGGGGACCACGACCTTCGCTCTCGTGGTCGACGATCCGGACACGCCCTTCGGGTTCGTTCACTGGATCCTGTACAACGTTCCACTGGGAACCCGCGATATTCCCGAAGGCGCGTCCTCGGCAGGCAACCTTCCCCAGGGCGCGGCAGAGGGCTTGAATGACTTTGGGGGTCTCGGCTATGGCGGCCCTTGCCCGCCAGGCATTGCGCCACATCACTATGTCTTTCGGCTATACGCACTCGATCTGGGCGACCGCCTTCCGCCGGGGATGACGAAGAGCCAATTGGCAGCGGTTGTCAAGGACCATGTGCTCGCTGAGGGCAAAACCTCAGGCCTTTATTCACGAACCCACTAAGCTGGGTTGTCGTCGGCGTGTGATTCGTTTCCTGTCACTTTGTTTTATTTGGCCGGGGGTAATCTGACGAGAAGTTACTGGAGTGCCCGCTCATTGATTTGATGGGTGACGGATGTGAACCGAACTAAGTATGCTTCTCCTCCGACGGTGTTATTGCGGCAACTCATTCCATCGATTTTGCACCCCGGAATCTTGTTCGCTGTTGTGCGTCGTCATCCGGATCCGTCCGGTCGGAGAGTGAAGTATGGCACCGCTCAGCAACGCAACCGCCTGTGTCCCGTCGTTCACGATGTCACCAAACACCATCGACGCACTGCAGAGGCTGCGTGAGTCCTACGAGGGTCTGTTGGCGCAGGAAGCGTTGACGGAACTCGACCAGGCGGTTCTGATTGCAGTCGAGATCACGCTGAAGCATGTGAGGAAAGCGCCGATTCCAGCCTGACTCTTTCGGCCTCCGCACTCGAGCTCTCGAATCCGATCCATTGCCGGTCCGCATTACTAAGCGCCTTTATTCACCCGCCAAGCGCGCCAGCAAGGCCGGCCAGTCCTTTGCGGATCGCTTTCTCGTCATGCGCCGCAAAGCCGAGGAGAAGACCTTTTGGATCTTTGCGCCGCAATGTGAACCGGTCCAGTGCTCTGGTTTCGATACCGCGCGCTGTGGCCGCTGCCTCCGCCCCGCGCGATGTCATGCCGTTTTGCAGAAACGCAGCTGTATATAGGCCCGCCTGTACGCCTGATATTTGAAGTACCCCTTTAAGGTATTGGCGGCCGGCGTCGATCATGACGGCCAGGCGGCTAGAGTAGAGATCGCGCATCCTCCTCAGATGCCGACCGAAATGTCCCTCGACAATAAAGTCACACAGCACGGTCTGGTCCAGGCTTATTGCATGAAAATCCGTTAGCCGCCGGTGGGCGAGAAAAACATCGACCAGCGGCGGAGGCAGAATGATGTAGCCCAGGCGCAAGGAAGAGAAGAGAAGCTTATTGAACGATCCGACGAATATCACATTCGAATGGCGATCGAGGCCTTGCAATGCTCCAACCGGCTGTTCCGCGAAACGATAGACGCTATCGTAGTCATCCTCGATGATGAACGCGCCGGTCCTGGCTGCCCAGTGCAATACTTCGAGGCGCCTTTCCAGCGACATGGTCATCCCGAGGGGATACTGATGGCCCGGCGTCAGAAATACTCCCTTTGCTTTTGGACAAAGTTTCATCCCGGCGGAGACGGACAGTCCCTGCCCATCCACCGGGACCGGGATAATCTTCGCGCCGGCATTCCTCATTGCAATGCACGCTCCAAAATATCCCGGGTCTTCCATCCAAACAGGGTCGCCCTTTTTCACCAGGAGGCGTAACAGCAGATCCAACGCTTGCTGCACCCCGGATACAATCACGACCTGATCGGCGTCACATTTCACTCCGCGAGATAATGCGACGTACTCTGCAATCGCGTTGCGCAGTGGACGATATCCGCTTCGATCATCTTCCGCGCGAAGCCAGGATTGAAATCTTCTTGCGTGCCGGGCTGCAATTCCACCCCAAATCTTCGACGGAAAATCGAGAACGGCGGGATCACCCATTTGAAAGGGGCGGCGGCCTTCAAACACGACCCAATCAACAAATGCCTTAGGCCGCACATAAGCGGAGGCCGCACGCCGAATATAGGCAGGCTGAGACAGAGGGCTTGTTGCCGAGGGTCCAGTCAAGCGAATGCCTTCACTCACCCTGGTGCCGCGTCCCACCCGGCAGGAAACATAGCCTTCGGCCTGCAGCCGTTCGAAGACGTTGACCACGGTTCCCCGGGAAATTCCATATTGCGCTGCAAAATCTCTGGAGCCCGGCAGCCTGCTGCCGGCGTTGAGCCGGCCATCGAGGATCGCGCTGCAAAGCTCCCGGTATAGCCAGTTCGTCAGGGACTGGTGTGGCTGACGGCCTTTCAACACAAGTTCAAAGGAACTGACGGTCTTTGACACGATGCTCCCAATTGGTCCAATAAATGGTTAGAAAATGGCTCTATCCATCGTACCAAGCTCGTCGTAGCATCAGCATGGGATTGAGCATTTCTGAGCTTGGTCCTACTGCAGGAGACGACTTGAAATGATTCGAGAACAACAACCGGCGGTATCTCTCTTCTCCGTCGGAATGATGGGACTCGGTGCTCTCTCTGTCATTTATCGGGACTTTGCCTATAGCTGGCAGCCCGTTCCGGCATTTCACCCTGGTCGCGATGTGCTTGCAGTCGCCTGCGGGCTCTTCATGATCGTAGTAAGTGTGGGATTGCTCTTCCGCGCTACAACCGCCATCGCCGCCAGAGCCATTCTTCCCTTTCTCCTGGCCTGGTTGTGTCTCAAGATTCCGGCGTTGATCGTTGCTGGTCGAATCGAAGGTGTCTGGATTGGGTTCGGTGAAATTGGCATGTTGCTTGCCGGTGGATGGGTGCTGTTTGCGCGCTTGTCTGGCCTGGAAGAATCGGCGTTCTTCCAGCACATCACGGGAACGAAAGGCATCCGGATCGCTCAGATCATCTTTGGGCTGGCCGTTCTTCCGGTCGGACTCGGACATATCTTTTATGTCGCGATCACGGCCAGTCTTATTCCATCGTGGATGCCCTTCCGAATTGGCCTCGCTTACCTGACTGGCATTGGACAGATTGCCTGCGGCCTGGCGATCCTGTGTTCTATCTTGCCGCGAGCGGCCGCCCTCATCGAAACGGGGATGCTGGTCCTGTTTGCCTTCCTGGTTTGGGGACCCGATAGCTGGATAGCGGCAACGCCGAAGATGGCTGGGACACCGCCAGGCGCGCGATTTGCCCTGACCGCATTCCTTATCACGTGGGTCATCGGCGCCTCCGCTTTCCTGATCGCCAACAATGCTGTCCCCAACACAGTGGGGCTACTTAGGTCTGATCTTGATCGCAGCAAACAAGATGATCTCGAAGGGTCGTTGAGGACGCTATGAACGCCGGTTCATTCGCGGAGCCGCAAAGGCGCACAAAGTTGGTTCTTCCCATTGTTGTTGGAGGCGCTGATATCCACTCCTCAGGCGGCGCCTGGCTCTCCCGTCTTTCGTGATGAGCATCCCGAGGCGATGCAGAACAATTTGATATGGTTGTGATTACCTCACACGAGGATTCGAATGGGTCGGCTTTCCATGTCCGGAATGCGATTTCATATCCGTACGATGCGTCCGCTGCTGTTTTTACTCCTGGCCGGTAATCTGCTCCATTTCACTTGCTCCGCTGCCGTGGATCCGGAGGTGGGCTCGCTGAATAAGCCGGAGCGGCTGGAGTGGTTCCGTGACCAGGGCTTTGGCCTCTTCATCCACTGGAGCGTGGACAGCCAGCTCGGCGTGGTCATCAGCCACTCACTGGTCGGCGCTTCTCCCGAATATACAGACCGCTTCTTTCAAGAGTTGCCCAAAACCTTTGACCCGCATGACTTCGATCCATTGGATTGGGCCCGGTTGGCGCACCTGGCCGGCGTCCGATACGTCATGTTCACGGCCAAGCACCATTCCGGGTTCGCCATGTTCGACACCACGACGACCCCCTTCGGCATCATGAATACGCCCTTCCATCGTGATATTACGAAGGACGTGTTCGACGCCTTCCGTTCCCAGGGCATCGCCGCGGGCGTTTATTATTCGCCCGATGATTTCTGGTGGCTTCACCAGAACGGCAAGACCATCGAGCGCCTGGTTCCGGCTGTCCAGCCGCGCAATAACCCTGGCCTGATGGAATACGACCAGACCCAGCTCCGGGAGTTGCTGACCCACTACGGCAAAATCGATGCGCTTTTCCTTGACGGAGAAGCGATTGGCCTGCGCGATCTTGCATGGAAGCTGGATCCCGACATCATCGTCACCCGGGGAGCGATCAAGACCCCGGAGCTCACGGTTCCGGGAATGCCCCTACCAGGCGCGTGGGAAACCTGCATGACCATGGGCACTGCGTGGCAATACCAGCCGCAGAATGAGCACTACAAATCAGGAGGTGAGCTGATTCGTATGCTAATTGAGACACGCGCCAAAGGCGGCAACTTCCTGCTCAACGTGGGACCCAAGCCGAATGGCGAGCTGCCGATTGAAGAAGAAGAACGCCTGCGTGAAATAGCTCTCTGGATGTTCGTGAACTCCGACGCGATTTATGCGGTTAGGCCCTGGGTCATCACCAATGAAGGCGACATCTGGTTCACGAAGAAGAAAGATAGCCAGGCGCTCTACGCGATCGTCGAATCCGACACACCCTGGCCGCGTGCGACCTGGAAGGAATTCACGCTGCATTCGGTTCGCGCGACCGGCAAAACGGAAGTGAGCGTGCTCGGCCAGAACGACCAGGTGGTCGAGTACCACCCTGAAATCAAGCCCCAATCCAGCTGGCACCAGGAAAAGGATGGCCTGCATGTGCGCGTGATGCAGACCCAGCGCCTGCAAGACAACTTTCGCTGGCCGAACCCGGCGGTGGTGAAGATTACCTACGCCGAGCCGGCGTTCACTCCGCCGCACGTGCAGACCACCGGGTCGGTCGCCGAACAATCCGGCCAGCAGGAGACGCTGCGCGGCGAAGTGCTCGATATGGGCGACAGCTCGTCACTCCAGGCCGGCTTTGAGTACCGTCCGATTCTCGGGGAAGACGTCAACTCGCGTTCCGCCGCCTGGACGGCGACGCCGCTGCAGACCATCTCGAAGCCCGGCCCTTTTACGGCCCATATCGAAGGCCTCTCCGCGAAAAGCAAATACGAGTTTCGCGCCGTCATTCACCATCCGCTGCTGACGCTCTACGGTGCGGAGATCGCCATGCAAGCTTTCCCATAATTACCACCTCCTCTCAGCGGTTGCTGCCTGCATCACAACAACGCTGCCCCTCGTACTTCAGAATTCGTAATGCGCGAGCAAATCGCCTCATCGAATTCCGGCCTCTTGCCAACCCTAGAATGCCGGGCAACTGGCACTCGATGGACCGCATGGGTCTGGGGGATAATAGACCGAAGTAGTGCCAAGCCCGTTGAGGTACACTTCGGTCGAGGCGATGCATCCTCCGTTAGGCGCGGTCACGACCGGCCGCACCTCGGCGCGTTGTCCCAGCTTCGTAACCAGTGTGCTTCCGGGTAACTCCAGGAATGCAGCCTGCCCCGGAGCGAGTTGCACGTTCCGTGTGTCTCCCACCGTAGCGCCGGCGCTGTCGACAAAACTGAGCGTGCCGATACACGGGTCCGGTGGGAATGCCACCACGTTCAGGCGCGCCGTCTGCGGCCCCGTCACGCCTAACATGCCGAACTCGGGAACGGCGGCGAAGCCGAGTTGGCCGGGAACCACAACGCTGGAGATTGGCAAAAAATTATCGAATACTTCCGCCGAGGCGTCGCACTCATTCACGATTGCGCTCGAAGCCAGCGTGACGGGCACGACGGTGGGCAGCACCTCCACGCGCCGGCCGGGCACATTCGTGAGCGTATCGCCATTCAGCGCCAGCGATGCCGACTGTCCCGGCTGCAACGCAACGCTCAAGGTGGGGCCGACGGGTTCGCCCGCGCTGTTCTGGAAACCCAACTGCGCAAAGCAGGGGTCGGGCGGGTACGCTACCAGATTGATCTGCAACGTTTGACCGCGAACCAGCCCGATCATGCCGAAGCTCGTAGTGTTGTTGCCGGGTAGGCTCTGTGCCCAGCCGAGAGTTGCCTGGGCAAGTGCAAGCAGTGCGATCGCAATTCGAGTTTTCATAGTTCCTCCAATTTCTTTACCGGGGTTCAATCTGGTGCTAGAGTACCCACGTCCGGTGCGGCTCCCAGGTCGCTCTCGCGTGAGGGGAGCGGAAGCCGCGTTCCTTGTAAAGAAAGGCGGAAAGCGCGAGCGAAACGCCTCATCGATCTGAAAGAATTCAGCCGGGACTGAAGACAGTGCCCGAATTTCCCTGAAACCGAGAGTGTCTGAATAGTGGGATGGAACACTTCCCTCCTTACGACGCTATCGAGAGGACGCCGAAGGTGGGATCGGAGCCAACCGAGGGACCTATGCCCCAAGATCACTCTGGTCAGTTCAGCGAGCTTTTGCGGGACTGGAAAGAGGGTGATGAAAAGGCACTTCGCGCTCTGATGCCGCTCGTCTACAAGGAGCTGCGGCGTCTCGCTCACTATCACCTTCAATCCGAACGCGCCGGATCACACCCTGCAAAGCACCGCGCTGGTTCACGAAGCCTACCTGCGACTCCTGGGAGGTCAACCGGTGGAGTTGCAGAACCGCGCGCATTTCATCGCCATAGCTTCGCGACTCATGCGCCAAATCCTGGTGGACTACGCCCGGGAACCGGCGAGCCTCAAGCGGGATGGCGGATGCAGGATCGAAGTCGAGAATCTGGACGCTCTGCCCGTCAACGGAGATGCCGAACTTCTGGCTTTGGACGACGCCCTCGACGCCCTGTCTCGTATCGATGAGCGCCAGGGAAAAATCGTGGAAATGAAGTTTTTCGGGGGCCTGTCGGCTCCCGAGATCTCCCAGGTGTTAGGGCTTTCACGCGCCACGGTCGACCGCGAGTGGGCCACGGCCCGCGTCTGGTTGCATCGCCAGATGAGCCGGACGGCCCCGCCGTGAATTATGACCGTCCAGCGATTGGGAGCGCGTCAAGGAACTTCTGCACCAAGCGCTGCAACTAGACCCGCGAGCCGCGTGCCGGCTTCCTCGAGTGAGGCCTGTTCTTCCGACGCGCCGTGCGCGCCGAAGTGGAGTCACTTCTGTTGGCCGATGAAGGCGTTCGCTCCGGCTTTCTGCAGTCTCCGCTGCTGGCCGATGATCCGGTGCACGATCCGGAATCGGTCGGCAGCTGCTGCCCTGGAGCCGGGCCAGATCTTCGCCCAGCGTTTTCGACTCGTCCGCAAGCTGGGCGAAGGCGGCATGGGCCAGGTGTGGCTGGCCGAGCAGACTTCTCCGGTGCGGCGCCAGGTTGCGCTCAAGCTGATCAAGGCGGGGATGTACGACGAGGCGGTCGTGCAACGCTTCCAGTCGGAGCGGCAATCGCTGGCGATCATGGATCATCCCGCCATCGCCAAGGTGTTTGACGCCGGGGCGACGCCGCAGGGCCAGCCTTACTTCGTGATGGAGTACGTGCCCGGCCTGCCGATTACCGAATACTGCGATCAAAAGAAACTCAGGATTCGCGATCGGCTCGAACTCTTCATCCAGGTCTGCGAGGGCGTGCAGCATGCGCACCAGAAAGCGATCATCCATCGCGATCTGAAACCGGCCAACATTCTGGTAGTGGAAGTGGACGGCAAACCCGTGCCGCGGATCATCGACTTCGGTCTGGCCAAGGCGACCACGCCTCACATGCCGGCGAGAAGCGATTTACCCAGCTGGGACATTTCATGGGCACTCCCGGGTACATGAGTCCGGAGCAGGCCGACCCGGCGTGCAGGACATCGACACGCGCACCGACGTTTACTCGCTGGGAGTCGTTCTCTACGTGCTGCTGGCGGGATCGCAGCCGTTTGAAACCAAGCAGCGGCAGAAGCCACCGCTCGACGAGTTGCTGCGAAAGTTGCGCGAGGAAGAACCGCCGCGTCCCAGCACCAAGGTCGGCAGCGGATCGAGATACGGCGTCCGCGAGCGGCCGAAGCGCGCGGCACCGAGCCCAGGCAACTGGCGAACCTGCTGCGCGGCGATCTCGACTGGATCACGATGAAGGCGCTGGAGAAGGATCGCGCCCGCCGCTATGGCGCGCCTCCGAGCTGGCTGCCGACATTCGCCGGTATCTGGACCATGAGGCCGGTGGTGGCGCGTCCGGCAAGTGCCCGCTACCGGTTGCGGAAGTACACCCGGCGTCACCGTGTCGCTGTCGTTGTGGCCGCTGGATTGGTGCTGTTGCTCGCCGCTTTCTCTGGTGTTACAAGCCTTCCAGTTGCGGCGCATCACGCGCGAGCGCGACCGCGCTAACCGCGAACGCGATCGCGCCACGCGCATCACCGATTTCATGACCGGCATGTTCAAGGTGTCCGATCCGAGCCAAGCCCGCGGCAACAGCGTTACCGCCCGCGAGATTCTCGACAAAGCTTCAAACGATATGGGAACAGGCCTGGCGAAAGATCCTGAGGTTCAGGTCGCAGATGATGCAGGTCATGGCGCAGCACATACGGGAACCTGGGCCTATACGCTCGTGCTCATGAACTGGCAAAGCGTGCCCTGGATGCCCGACTGAGCCTTCTCGGACCGGATGACCCCAAGACGCTGGAATCGATGGCTCAGATGGCAACCGTTCTGATTCACCAGGGAAAGAATACGGAAGCAGACAAACTGGAGCGCCAGGCGTTGGCCGGCGAGCGCCGTATTCTTGGAGAGAACGACCCACTCACTCTCGAGACCGTGGATCACCTGGCGGTTCTGCTGATAAGGCAGGGACATTACGACGAGGCTGAGAAACTGGAGCGCGAAGCGGTTGATGTAGGGACTCGCCAGTTGGGGCCGGACAACGAGCAAGTATTGCGGGCTATGGGCAATCTCGGGGCTGCTCTCTCGGATGAGGCCCGCTACCCGCAGGCGGAACAGGTGTACCGTCAACTTCTCGATGTCGACCGCCGCGTTCTGGGACCCGATGACCCGCGAACGCTGATCGCGGCGGGTAATCTCGCATTGGTGTTCAAGTTGCAGGGCCGCTTCGCCGAAGCCGAGCCGCTCTATCGCGAAATCCTGGCCACGCAGCGAAGAGTTCTCGGGAGCGAACATCAGAACACAGCCTTCACCATGGAAAACCTCGCGGCTCTCCTGGTCGCGGAGGGGCGTTTCGCCGATGCCGAAAAACTCTCCCGTGAAGCTCTGGGCATTCGCTTGCGAATCTTTGGACCCGAACATGCGGAAACGTTATGGTCCAAAACAAACGTGGCCGGTGAACTATTCGAGCAAGGCCATACCCACGACGCGGAAAAATTGCTAAGGGATGCGTTGGCAGCATGGATTCGCGTTCTCGGACCGGAACACGCCAAAACCCTGGAGTGCCAGAGTATGCTGGCCAGAACTCTGATCCGCGAGGGCCACTACGGCGAGGCCGAGAATCTCGCTCAGAAAACATATGATGTCCAGCTTCGCACCCTGGGGCCGCAGCATTCCGATGCAGTCGATACGCTGCAACAACTGGGAAGAGCGATGGCCTACAATCACCGCTATGCCGAAGCCACCCAGCTGTTTCGCGACGCAATCGCGAAGCGAGACAATTCCAGCAGACAAGGAGACCCCTCCTCGCTTTGGTATTCCTTTGCCTGTGTAGCGGTGGCCGCCAACCACCCCGAAGAGGCCTTACAGTATTTGCGTGAAGCCATCGACCGCGGATTCAACGATGCCAATGGCCTGCTTGCCGACGACGATTTGAAGAGCCTCCGCTCCAACCCGAAGTTCCAACAACTCGCAGCCCAACTCAAAACGCCCACCTGGAAGAGTTCTGCTCAATAGTGGGATTCTTACCTTTGCCTGCGAGTGTTGCCAGAAGACCGGCTGGGGAACGGAGGAACGTAACCTGCAGAAGGCTGTACTTCCACACCGTGTACGCGACTCAACGGTCCAAAACAGGCGCGGCCCTCCGGGTAAACCGGAAGGCCGCGGGTTGATTTACACCTTGGTTATCTCAATCCGTGGAACTGGTGGAGCGGTTCGGCGTGTGTGCTCTCGACGTGTCAGAATGGCATCGGAAACGTGATCGTCCAGGCATTCCCCTCGGGTGACACCGCAATCCCCACTCCTGCGCCGCTCTGCATCTCGACCCATTTGCCGCCGGTCTGCATCTGGTACACGCTGTAGTTAAAGAAAGGCCCCTGGGGGGTGGGCACCGGGGTGCAGCCAACGATCCATGGAGTTCCGTTGGTAAGGCCGTCCGAATTCGGTCCTACGCCGATATTGATCGCGCAGCCGCCCGCGGCGTTCGCGACGAACTTGCTTCCGTTCCAGTAGAGGATATTCCCTTTCGTGTTGAGGGCCCACGCGTTGCCCTCTGGCGATACCGCGAGCCGGGTTGCGATATCGCTCTGCATCGTTGACCCATTTGCCGTCGGTTTGCATTTGATATACGTTGTAGTTCCCATCGGCGGCTCGGCCGCAGCCGATGATCCACGGAGTTCCATGGGTGAGGCCGCGCGAATTCGGTCCTACACCAATTGACGTGGCGCAGCCACCTGTGGGGTTGGCGACAAATTTACTTCCGTTCCAGTAGAAGATGTCGCCCTTCGCGTTGAGTGCCCATATATCGACCCTCCGGCGATGCCGCGAGCTGGGTTGCGATGTCGCTCTGCATCTCGACCCAGGCGCCGCCGGTTTGCATCTGGTACACGCTGTAATTTCCGTCGGCCGCTTCGCTGGCAGCCGGTGGTCCATGGCGTTCCGTTGGTGAGCCCGCGTGAGTTCGGTGCAACAGCTATCCAGCTTGCGCAGCCGAAGATGACGCCTGGCCGCGCAGTCGTCGACTTTTGCGGAGTTAAAGTTGTCGAAATTATGCCGTCCCAATAGTAGATATTCGACGCCAAACCGCTCCACTTGACTGCCCCGCTGGGAAGCGTGATGAGGAAATGCCGGTCGCCGAACTCGAACGGAATGCTCGCCGTGTCATCGGTAAGCAAAAAGACGTTCGGATCGGTGCTGGTCGTCACCGATTTGCCGGTTTGCGATGCGCCCTTCACCACCAGGGCGCTGCCAGTCATCGTTACCGGCGATATATCGATCCACTCGTCGTAACAGTTTGTTTTTGCTGTTGCCTTTGGGCAATTTCCATCTGTCTCGGCGGTGTCGTCTTCAATAACGAACTCCGCGGTTTGGCCAAGAGCGCCATTCGTCAGGTATTGCGATTCAATCGGGTAGGACTGGCAGATCGAGCTGTTGCTCTGAGTGCACTCCCACTCTATGTTCTGCGTTTGGTCAATCATGATCGAGCACCCATATCCGCCCGCCATTTTCACATGTCCCTTGGAGTCGCAATACCACTCCTGAACCAAGATTTTATCGCCGCTGTTCGGGGTGAAATCCACTCCCTGCTCATCGATGCTCACTGTAGGCAGATCATGATAAAAATTCTGGCGGTGAATGCTATAGCCTGCGGCTGTCGATGTCGCGGCAACATCGACGATCGCCTGAAAGACGTTGTCGAGCCCGTTCCAGATCGTGGCTACGGCGGTTTTCGCCGCGAAGATGTTGGGGGTTATCGAGGGAACAACGAAGGTAGCCGTGTTCTCGACGTAACCGTAGGTTTTGGCGGACGTGGCGCTTTTCTTGTAAGAGCCGGTGAGCTCGGCGCCCGTCCAGTAGTTCTGCGGGAACAGGAAAACTGAATTCGACTCCGGCTCCGGCTCCAAGAAAGGAGTGCTATCAGCGGAAACATGGGCCGCAGCCAGCTGGTGCGAACTGCTGGGCGCCGACGAGGCTCGCGGGGCCGCCTTGAGCTTGTACGCCGGCACGCTTACCGCAGCCAGCCACGTGTTGTATCCCTCCGGATCGGCTGTCGGATCGGGCCGCAGTCCGTAACCGGCCTCGACCAGTTGGTCCTGGGTGAGACTGAGCGGATCGCCGGTAAGTCCCGGGCGCAACACCAAATTCGCCAGCGACGGGTCGAATGGGCGCCGAACGAAAGTATCCTCGGACCGAAGATCGACGGAGTAGGTGTTGGCATTTCCCAGGGAATCGGTGCAATCAAGCGTTAGTTGGTCGACGCTGGCCGGTAGAGCCGGACGCACGGCCAGGAACCGGACCACGCCGTCCGCATCCGATCTGAGCGCAATGGATTGCGACGGGTCCGGGTTGTCTTTGGGGTGAAGGACGCAGTCGCTGCCCGCGGGGGCAAAAACAGAAGCAGGCTCGAATTGGGCGTGACCGCCCAGCGCCGCGGCCTGCGAGGGCGCGCCACCAGCGTACACCAGCAAGCCCAAGATGATGACGGTTGTGCCAAGTGCTTTTGCACGGCCGGAAAGACAGCTGACTGCCCCTAAGGGTGCAAGCATGATCGGCAATTCAAGACCGTTTGCCGTAACGGCGGGATTCTTCGTGGCATGGGTTTTCATTGCGGGTTTCCTCCTATTTGGGCTGAGCATCCGATGAGCTCTTCACCCTCATAAAGCGGAAACGCGGGTCGGAACGCCTCACGCCGGGCGTGTTTTTTCGCGGCCGGGTCTGTCGGCTTCCCCGAGCCCCCACCGGCGCTCGGGGCCCCGGACGATCGATCTTTGTTCGGAAGCAATGGCATCGATTGGCGTAGCGTTCTCGCGTTCCTTGGTTACCGCTCTGTGAATTCCGAGCTTCTCCGTGCGTCAGGTCCTTTGCGGAGGCGGCGGCTGGACTCTCAATGGCCAGGGTCTTGACGCGGGCTCAGGCGTAGCAGCCTTCTCGTTAACTACACCACCCATGGTGGTATAGTTAACGAAGGGTGATCGAGATGAAGGGTTTTTCTCTACGCGAAGCGGCTGCGATTGCCGCGATTCCAGAGAGCACGATTCGGACGGCAATCGAGAAGCGTTCCATATCGCCGCGAGCGTCTCGTGTTGGAAAATCCATCCGTTACGAATTTGATCTCAACGAGCTGCTTTTCATCAAGCTCCTGTCGGAGTTTCCCTTCTCGTTGCCTAAGGAAGATAAGGACTCCCTCCGGCAACTTTTGGGCAAGTCCGCTGGTTCGGCGGGACGCTGGCAGATGTGCGGTCCCGATCTTCTGATCAAGAAGGGTGAGCTGTCCGTGTCGGTTCATTATCGTCCCTTGCGAAAGCAGCTTGTTCAGAATGTGAGTCTCTATCGCAAGGGGTTCAACCGCATTGTGTCAAGCTTGAGTATCCTCGGCGGGGAGCCAGTCTTCAAGGGAACCCGGATTCCTCTGGAACACATTGCTGGCTTGTTCCGAAAGGGAGTCAGTGAGACGGAGATTCATGAGGACTACCCCTCTCTGAGCGACCTTGATCTGGCGTTCGCCTCCATTCACGCTCGCATGAGTCCACCTCCGGGTCGTCCGCGAAAACCCTTTGAACTTCGTAGAAAGACGGCATGAGTCCGGTGTGAGATTTCTTCTGGATGAGCACCTGTCTCCAACGCTGGCATCGCGCATGGCGTCTCTTGGATGCTACGGGGTTTCGGTGCCGCACGTCGGAATGAGTGGCGCGAGTGATTGGGCAGTGTGGCGCTACGCTTACGAACATGACCTCATCGTGGTTACGACCAATGCTCAGGATTTCCTTGCACTCCTCAGCGTAGAAGTGCATCCCGGGCTTGTCGTTCTTCGCGAAAGCGGGTTGTCTCGTGCGGAACAATGGGAGCGGATCGAGCCATTGCTGAAGCACCTGCTGGGTCTGGATGATCCCAATTTCATGTTGAATAAGGTGGTGGAGATTGAAGCGCCCAACCGCTTCTCGGTGCGTGAAATCCCCCCTCCCGACACAATCTGAGTTCATCGACATGTGACCGATCTTTCGTACCTTAGGTACACCCCTTCTCTCGTGCCTGCTAGCGTCGGCCAGACTTTGCTCAACACCCGTCAGAGGAACGATTCTACGACAATAATCGTTGACATACGACGATTCTCGTACTAATCGTGGTCGCTATGAAGAAACGAGGCCACGCCGGGCACGCAATACCGCTGCCAACGGAAGCGGAATTGGAGATTCTCAACATCCTTTGGGTTACCGGACCCGCCACAGTTCGCGAGGTGCACGATGCCTTGATCCGCAAGGAGACCGGCTATACGACGGTATTGAAGCAGATGCAGGTGATGACAGAAAAGGGTTTGCTGGTCCGAAACGAGCGGTATCGCTCGCACGTATACCACGCGGAACTCACTAAGCAGGAGACGCAGCGGCGGTTGGCCGGAAACCTATTGCGACGCGCTTTCGACGGCTCCGCGAAAAACCTCGTTCTCGGGCGCGCTCTCGTCTCAGCCAGTCTCCTCTTCCGAATTAGCAGAGATCCGGAAGATGCTCGACACATTTGAGAAGGGAGCGAAATGACTTCTTTCATCCTTTTATCCAAACAGCCGCTGATTCATGCATTGGGCTGGACGCTGCTCAACTTCCTGTGGCAAGGAGCGATCATCGCGCTGGTGTTAAAGCTTGCGTTGAGGGTGCTTTCAGGCAACTCAGCACAATTGCGCTACACGGCCGCCTGCTTTGCCATGGGTCTGATGGTCACGTTTCCCCTCGCGACATTCGCACACTTGGCCACGGAGTCGACCGCTGTCTCCCAGGCATCGCCTCAGGCGAAGGTTGAAAGGCATCCGTTGCCGGGGCTCCGCACCGGCTCAAATGGGCCAGACATCCCCTGGGCGGACCAGGTCGAAGAGGCATTCGATACTTCCCTGCCCTGGCTCCTGGCTGCGTGGCTTATTGGCATGACTCTCCTCATGGGCCGCTTGAATATCGGTCTGATCGTTGCCTGGAAAATGAAGTCGGCCTCAACCGAAGTGGCGCCAATCGAGTTGTGGACGATGTTTGACGATCTGACTGCCCGGATCGGAATCGTTCGCCGGGTTGGCCTGTTGACCTCTGCGCTCGTTCAGGTGCCTACCGTCATTGGCTGGCTGCGCCCAACCGTTCTGCTACCGGTAAGTTGTTTGAGCGGGCTATCGCCTATCCAGATAGAAGCCATCCTCGCCCACGAGTTGGCCCATATACGCAGACACGATTACCTCGTCAGCGTTCTCCAGTCCATCGTGGAGGCCGTGCTTTTCTATCACCCCGCGGTCTGGTGGGTATCACAGCGAGTGCGGAAGGAGCGTGAAGACTGCTGCGACGACCTGGCAGTCACGATCAGCGGCGATTGTTTGGCATATGCAAGGGCCTTGTCGTTCCTTGAAGAGCATCGCTCTTCTCATACTGTGGTTGCGCTCGGCGCAAATGGAGGTGTACTCGCAATGCGGATCAGACGGTTGCTTGGATATAAAGACGCTCCCGCTTATTCATGGTGGGCAGCCGGAACCCAGTTGGCGGTGGCTGTTGTAGCGGTGGCATTGTGCATTGGTACATTTACTCGTGCCCAGGCTCGCCCGGACAAGCAGTCAACAATGGAAAGCAATCAAGTATCACAACCCTCGAATCCGGCGTATCAGCGTTGGCTGGACGAGGATGTTCTCTGGATCACGACTCCAGAGGAACGTGCGGCGTTTGCCCATCTGTCGTCCGACCCTGAGCGGGATGAGTTTATCCGGCAATTCTGGTTACGCCGCGACCCGGGATCAGCGGGCGTCCCCCACAACAACGTGAGGCGCGAGCACTATCGACGAATAGCCTACTCAAACGTGCACTTTACAGCAGACACGCCGGGTTGGAAGTCGGATCGCGGCCGAATCTACATCTTGTATGGCCCCCCCAACGCTATTGAGGCGCACCCTCACGGCAGTTCGACGATGGGTAACCCTTACGAAGTCTGGCATTACCGTGTAATTCAGCAACACGCGCAGCCCCAACAAGGCCGGGACGGCGAAGAGTACGAAGCAAGCACCGCCACAAAAACGGACGTCGATATAAAGTTTGTGGACGCGTGTAACTGCGGTAATTACCAGCTGAGCCCGGTGCCATAATAAGACTTTGCGACAAATCAGTCTCCTGGTCGTGTCCCCTGGCACCGAACGCAAACGTTCTCGCGCACACCGCGGATCTCAATGTATTCCTGAGGCATGGTTTCCTCTGCGGCCAACGGAAGTGGGGGGATGCCTAATCCCTGGTACTCGGTGGCCGTGACTTCGGTTTGCTCTTGCCCTTGAGATTGAGCGCCACGGCAGCGCGGATGAGATCCTTCAAAGCCGCCTGATCGATCGTGTCGCCTTCGTGGATGTCGATGGCGCGCCTGACATGCCCGTCGAGGCTGGAGTTGAATAGACCGGAAGGATCTTCCAATGCAGCTCCCTTGGCGAACGTCATCTTGACGTGGTTCTTGTAGGTCTCTCCGGTGCAGACGATGCCGCTGTGGGAAAAGACGGGAGTCCCCATCCACTTCCACTCCTCGACGATCTCGGGGTCTGCCTCATGTATGATTCCGCGGACTTTCGCGAGCATCTTCCCACGCCAGTCGCCAAGTTCCTTGATCCTCTCGTCAATGAGTGCAGCGGCAGATTCTACCGGGACGGCCTTTTTCATGGATAGCCTCGCACCTAATTTAACTGTCGCTCACGGTAGTTCCAAACGCCGGCGAAGATATTACGTCAAATGCCGCCTCGGCGGCGCCAGAAGAAATACGAGAGCATCCAGAGGACGCTGGTGCCTGCTGCCCAGCCCCACGCCTGCGGGCCATCGCCCACCGCGAAGTGGGCGATGAGCGCGGAGACGAGGGTGATGGCGAAGCCGGCGTAGGCCCACTCCTTAAGCCTTGCGGGCACCGGCGCAAGGAGCAGCACGACGCCGAGGAACTTGGCCCACGAGAGCTCCACCCGGAAATAGGCGGGGAAGCCGAGGTGGGTGAAGGCCTGCGCCACCTGCGGCAGGCGTAGTTGCGCATAGGCGGTGAAGCTGATCTGCAGGCAGAAGAGCGCGGTGACGATCCAATAGACGATGGTCGTGGCTTTGGAGGTGGTTTTGGCGCCGATGAGCGACGGTTTCTGCAGGGTCGATTCCACTGGGTTCTTCCTCCTATGACTCAATGCTTCGGGGCGTTGGTTGGCCAAGCGGGGGTCTCAATGCCGAACTGCTTTGCGTACTCGGTGTTCAATCGTTGCCAGTCGAACTTGAGGGCGTCGCCGGCAACGATGCGACCGATGGGAGTTCCACTGAGAAGGTGGTTCAGAACATCGAAACAAATGTGCCACCCCGCGGCGCCCCACGCGATGAAGCGGCGGTCGATGTTGTGCCAGAGAGTAAGGCGCGTACCGCGGCCGAGCGGCTCGAGCTCCCACCGCAGGTCGTTGCCGCCCCAGCTGTACTCGAGCAGCCTCGGCATCTCTGCCCGCGTCACGGCGCTCTCGAAGACCTGCGGGCTCGGCGTCCGGGCCAACGACAGCTTCACCGGCCCCACGGCGGCCAGGTTTCGATTAGCATCAAACGGCGCCCATTCGGACAGTTGCGCAGGATCGGTCAGCGCCTGCCACACCATCGCCGGCGGATGACGGAGTTCGCGGACGAGGATGAGCGTCCACTTCTCCTCATCCTTTTGTACCTGCGCGCCGTTGGCGGAACCCGGTGCGTACTGCTCACGATCGGTCATCAACGTTGCCCTACCAGCGCATCAGCTGCGTCAGCTGAATGAGATTGCCGCAGGTATCGTTCAGCGTGGCGATTTTGGAGGCCGTCACGTCCGTGGGTGGCATGGTGAACGCGGCGCCGAGCGCTTTCATCCGCTCGTAGTCGGCTTGCAGGTCGTCACTAAAGAACATGGCTGCGGGCTGGCTTTGCTGGAACAAAGCCTGCTGATAGGTTTTCGCAGCCGGGTTGTTGTTGAGCGCCAGCTGCAGCTCTGTGCCATCCGGCTCCTCGGGTGAGGCCACGGTCAGCCAGCGAAATGGGCCCTGACTGAAATCGGTCTTCTTGGTAAAGCCGAGTACCTCCGTATAGAAGCGCAGGGCCTTGTCCTGGTCGTCGACGTATACGCTGGTCACTTTGATTTTCATTTCGCCTCTCCTTTGTCACGTTCGCGGTTTGCGCCGCGCCGTCTTCTTCCTTGTCTTCCTTTTGGTTGGTGTCGCTTGAGCCATGCGGTCGAGGTGGCGTTCGAGAGCATCCACGTGAGCAGACCAGAACCGGCGGAACGGAGCCAGCCAGGCATCCACCTCCTGCAGTGGTTCGGGTTTCAGCCGGTAAAGACGACGCTGCGCGTCCACCGTGGATTCTACAAAGCCGGCATCGCGCAGCACTCGCAGGTGCTTTGACACAGTCGGCTGCGGCATACGGAGTTGCCGCTCGATCTCTCCAACCGATTGTTGTGACGAGACCAAGAGGCTCAGTATCGCGCGGCGGTTTGGCTCCGCAAGGATTTCGAACGCAGATTCCACGCTTTCTGGTATACCCCACGACGCATATACGCGTCAAGGCATATACAAAGTCTTTTGACTCCCCGGGTGATGGGCGGATCTAAGCTCTCTTTCATCACGGTCAATAGACCCGGCGACGGCGAGGTCCCCGGGAAATGGCTAAAAAGTACGCATTAACGCATTAAGTCTTCGTTGCAGGGGGATTTCCTGCGTTTCCCATATTCATTCGCCCCCTTACGGTGGTTGGTCTCGGATGTAAGCTGCCATCGGAAACGAGTTGCCTTGCATGCATGCATCGCGCCCTTACATCTGAGTGCACTCCACGAGATGTGGGTCTCTTGCACCCCGGTACATTCGAGCTGGATGCACGACAGCGCTGTACCCTTGACACATTTTCTTCAAGCGTAAGCGAGGTTGCCTAAATAGATGCGATTTGTGGGGAGAAAGATCAGGAGCTGGTGGAATAAAGATGCCAACAACATTGGGATTTACTCGCCGCCGCTTTTGCGGCGTAGCGGGGGCAACCCTTTCTGCGAGCTTGCTCGATATTCACGGTTTTTGCAAGAGAGATGAAGCTATGATCGATGGTGTGGCGGGAATCGCACGGCAGACGGGGAAAAATAACTCTGATATTCGTTCGTTTCATGTGAGTGTTCCAGAAACGGAACTCACGGAATTACGCAGGCGCATCCACTCGACAAGGTGGCCCGATTGGGAAGCGGTTACGGACGAATCGCAAGGCCTGCCGCTGGCGACCATGCAGGAACCAGCAGGCTATTGGGCGACAGACTACGATTGGCGCAAGTGCGAGGCGAAACTGAACGCCCTGCCGCAGTTCATCACCGAGATCGATGGGCTGGACATTCATTCCCTTCACATTCGTTCGAAACATGAAAATGCGCTGCCGCTGATCGTCGCGCACGGATGGCCCAGCTCAGTCATCGAGCAGCTGAAGATTATCGATCCACTCACCGATCCTACGGCGTATGGCGGGAGCGCGTCGGACGCCTTCCCCCGCGGCCCGAGGCGCGATGCCAGTCTTTCCTGTCTACGGAGGTGAATAACAATGTCTGAGATAGAGCATTACGAGATCCTTGTTATCGGCAGTGGCGAGGCGGGCAAGCACCTGACGTGGAACCTGGCCCAAGCCGGCCACCGCACGGCTGTTGTGGAGCGGAAATACATTGGCGGATCGTGCCCTAACATTGCGTGCATGCCCAGCAAGAACGTGATCCGCAGCGCAAAGGCGAATTGGTTCGCGCGGCACGGCGCCGAGTACGGTATCCAAACGGGGCCAGTATCCACGGACATGAAAGGGGTTTTCAACCGCAAGCGAAAGATGGTCGAGAGCGGAGTTCAGTTTCATCTCGATCGCTTCCAAGCGACCGGAGCCGAATTGATCCGCGGCGAGGCCCACCTTATCGCTCCTAAGGTTGTGGAAGTGCACCTAAACGACGGAGGCCGCCGGACGGTCACCGGCGATCGACTGTTTCTGGACCTGGGCTCGCGCGCGACGATGCCGGACACTCCCGGCCTCGCGGACGCAAAGCCGATGACTCACATCGAAGCACTCGATCTTCAACATCTGCCGGAGCACGTGATCGTGCTGGGCGGCGGGTACGTGGGCCTTGAACTCGCCCAGGCCCTCCGTCGATTCGGCGCTCGGGTGACGCTCATCGAGCGTGGCTCGCAAGTCGCATCGGCGGAAGATCCCGACGTCTCGCAAGCGATTCGTGAAAACTTCATGAGCGAGGGGATCGAAGTATTGCTCGGGACACGAGTGAGGAAGGTCGAGGGACTCTCCGGTGAAAGCGTACAGGTCCACGCCGAAACCGACGATGGAGAACAGACGATAGAAGCCAGCGACTTGCTGGTCGCGGTTGGACGGACCCCGAACACGCGGGGGATCGGCCTTGAAACGGCCGGAATCGAGCTGGATTCGCGTGGCTACATCAAAGTCAACGAGCGATTGGAAACGACCGCGCCGGGGGTGTGGGCGATGGGAGATTGCGCGGGGAGTCCCCAGTTCACTCACGTCGCGTTCGATGATTTCCGCGTGGTCCGAGACAACTTGAACGGCGGTACCCGCAGCACGCGCGATCGGCTGGTACCGTTCTGCATGTTCACCGACCCTGAGCTTGCGCGAGTCGGTTTGAGCGAATCGGAAGCCAAGAAACGCGGCATCGCCTATCGCCTGGCGAAAATACCGATGGCCGCAGTGCTCCGAGCCGTTGCTATAGGCGAAACCCGCGGCTTCGTCAAAATGCTTATCGACGTACAAAGCGACCGCATACTGGGATTCACTGTGTTCGGCATGGAAGCAAGCGAGATGATGGCAGCGGTTCAGACGGCGATGCTGGGCGGCCTGTCTTACACCGTGCTGCGCGACGCAATTTTCACCCATCCGACCGCCGCAGAAGGCCTAGGCCCGCTGCTGGCCAGTGTTCCCGCCAGAGTACACAAAGGATGAATAGCTGCCCTGCGATACTTTCTGGCTGGGAATGTTGGTAGTGTGGGCCACATCCACCTTGTTTAGGTCGAAAATCGCTGAACGGCTTCACCAGGAAGTCAACCGCCCCAGCCTTCATGGCTTGCACAGTCGTGGGAATGTCTCCGTAGTTGGCAATGACGACAATCGGCATATCCAGGCATTCTCTGGCGATTCCTTTTTGAACATCGAGACCCTCTGAATCCGTAGCCATCGCGGATGAATCTCACCCCAGTGGAGTTCAAAGCCTCTTTGAGGCGCCAAAACCTAAATTATCGAACCAATACTTTGGTATCGATCGATACGAAGGTCCAATCGATTCATCTTCGTTCCTCGGGCCTAATAATCTGTAGTTGATGGGAAGAACTATGTGGGTTATATGTGGACTAGAAGGCCTTTTCTGAAGGAGAGCACGTCATGACAGAACTCACGAGGAGCAACGCAAAGAAAGGACCGAAATGCGCGTGAATCGTATTGCCATCGTTACAACCACGGCGCTGCTGGGCGTCCTTGGCGGCGCGATCCTTTGCGCGCAACGCCAAGACAACGGAAAGTACTCGCTGGTATCGCCGGACGGAGTCGCGTTCTCCGACTTCAGGGGATACGAGGACTGGTCTGTCGTCTCTTCCGCCCGCACCGAAGACGTGCTTAAGGTAATCGTCGCCAATCCGGCAATGATTAAGGCGTACAAGAGCGGATCTCCAGGAAACGGCAAGTTTTTCCCGGAGGGGTCCAAGATCGTGAAACTGCAGTGGAAGCCCAAGAAGAGCACGGAAGCGCCTTTTGTGGTGGACGTGCCCGATTTTTTTAAGCAGGCTTTCGTGATGGAGAAAGACAGCAAGAGATTTCCGAAGACCGGCGGCTGGGGATACGCGGTGTTCAACTACGACACCGTATCCGGCAAGTTCAGCCCCGATCCCACAGCGCATGCAGACTGCGGAAACACATGCCATCTGGCCGTGAAAGCTAAGGACTATATCTTCCACCCGTACCAGATACGTTAGGCCAGCCGGAAGATTCAGCGCGTCTCGTAGAGTTTTGCGAACGGGGTACGTCCGTGCGATGGCTGCGTCGGCAGTCAGGGCGCTGCGCTTGGTGCATACCTGTATGCCCAAGGAGCCATTGTGAACCGTGCACCATGATCGATTCCTTGTTACTTGTTCTCCAGCATTGAGGTGTTTGTACGCCGTCCGGGTAGGGTAGTATCCCCCATCATGCCCAAGGGCCCATATTACGCACCCGGCAGCATGTGCGGACCCGCTATTAGCTCACCCTCGCCGTTAACAAAGGATGTGAGCGAATGGCATACCAGCGAAGATCACCGTGCAGACACTTACCAGACATGAGGTCTGTTTGTTGTGGTCCGTGGGATTACGTACCGCTCTCACAAAAAAGATAATGGGAGCCACAGCAAACAGTGCCATAAGCAGCCACAATGACAGGATGTGCGGGGCAGCCTTTGCCAAATGAACCATGTTCAACGCTGCAGTTGCAAGCAGTATCACGACGGTGAACCACTGGAGACCTTCCCTTAGCCTCTGGTGCCCCGGTCGCCTTAGTGTGAACATTCCCATCAATTCCATTTTTATCCTCCTGGCAGTACGCAGCCCAAAGATCGCTTCGACGATAGCACCATGATGCAAAGATGGTTGGGTGTGGGGTCTGAGCAGTTCTTCGAATGGTGTTGCGGCTAGAGTCTTTGCGATGATGCTGGTCCCAAAGGAAAAAAGGTGCTGAAGGTCAGCACCCTTCAGCAGTCCTGGATTCTCAACTGTCACTTTGTGCGGCCATAAACCTTGATCTTTATCGGTTTATGGCGGGGACGACGGGCTCGAACCCGCGACCTCTGCCGTGACAGCGCTGGCAGACTAAGCTTTACAACAACTTACAAGAACGCGGGGCCGCCAAAATACCCGCAAGTCGTTCAATACGTCATCTTTTGTAGGTTAGGTTGTGGGTTGGAAGATCGGCCCGTAAGACACCTGCCCTCTCCCGGTAAACGTCGGGTTTCAGGAATTCTTTCCTGCCAATTTACAGTCGAAGAGAATATTGCCTGTAGCGCAGCATTTGGCTTTGCGATAGGTATCCTGGACGGGTTAGAGGTTCGAAATCACTGAAGACTCAGAGAGGATTTCCTCATGACTCTGCCTCCCATCTTTCCCGACAATATTCAGTTCTGGTATGAAACCAAGCGCGCATTCGGAGCCAGCAGCTACGGCGCAAGCGAATTTGGCGAAGTTCTGGCCACCGTAAACCGCATCACTTCCGGCGATGCCGATAGCTGGTACGACGAATGGAATGCGACCGCCGAGAGAGTCTTTGCCGAAGCTGAAGCTCAGTTGAAAGCGGGCCACCGCGTCAGCGCCCGCGACGGTTATCTCCGGGCGACGACCTACTTTCGCAATTCAGAGTTTTTCCTCCACGGTAGACCTGAAGACCCGCGCATCTACAGTGCTTACAAGAAATCCGTCCAGGCCTACAAGTCCTGCTGCGCCCTTTGCGATCCCCCGGTTCTCCCCGTAGAAATCCCATACGAGAACACCACCCTCCCCGGCTACTTTCATCGCGTCGATGAGTCTGACCAAAAGCGTCCACTCTTTATCATGCATTCCGGCTTCGACGGCTCTGCGGAGGAGCTTCACGGCGAGGGCGCGCGCGCCGGCATTGAACGCGGGTACAACATTCTCACTTTTGATGGCCCCGGCCAGTATGGCCCGATTCACCGCGAGCGTCTCCCCTTCCGTCCCGACTGGGAAAAGGTTGTAACTCCTGTGGTGGACTTCGCTGTGAAGCTGCCGGGAGTTGATACCGCAAAAATTGTGCTGATGGGCGTAAGTTTTGGCGGATACCTTGCGCCACGCGCTGCGGCTTTTGAAAAGCGTATCTCGGCGGTCATCGCGAATGACGGTGTCTACGATTATGGAGCGGCCAACCTTTCTGCCGTTCCTGCCGAGCAGAGGGCGGCCGTGGCGCAGGCGGTCCGGGCAAAGGAAGCGCCCCGGATGGACCGAATGTTGGAGGAGGCGATGAAGAATTCGCCCACAGCGGCATGGGCGCTGACGCATGGGATGTTTGTCACCGGCACTTCCACTCCGCGGGCCTATGTCGCTGCGACGCTCGACTATCATCTGCGCGATGGCATCGCCGAAAAGATTGTTTGTCCCACTCTCGTTCTCGATGCGGAGGAAGACATATTCTTTAAGGGCCAGCCCGAGATGCTCTACGATCACCTCACCTGCCCGAAGACGCTCATTGAATTCACTACGGCAGAAGGAGCCGGCGCACATTGCCAGGTAGGAGCACACCGTCTCGCATTTGGTCGAATCTACGATTGGCTGGATAACATTTTGAGCCATCGCTCGTGACCTGAATCTGTACGATCTCCGCACGCAGGAAGACCTCGATGAAAGGCGAGCCGCGCAAGCCGAATTCCTGACGGCCGTGCATCCATTCCATTTTCATCCTCCTGGGAGTACGCAGCCCAAGGATCGCTTCGACGGTAGCACCATGATGCAAAGATGGTTGGGCGGGGGCTGAGCAGTTCTTGGAATGGTGTTGCGGCTAGAGTCTTTGAGAGGATGCTGGCCCCAAAGGAAAAAGGTGTTGAAGGTGAACACCCTTCAGCACCCTTGGATTCTCAACTGTCACCTTGTGCGGCCATAAACCTTTGATCTTTATCGGTTTATGGCGGGGACGACGGGGCTCGAACCCGCGACCTCTGCCGTGACAGGGCAGCGCTCTAACCAACTGAGCTACGTCCCCACTGCATTTCGTACTACTCAGCAAGTGTAACATTCTGCTGGCGTTCGTTGTCATCTCATGGGCAAGATTTCCACCGAATACACCGGGAGGGCCTCGGTCGACTGCCACTCTCCGGCGTGTTCCGAAGAGAAGCCAGTTCCCTGTTCGCCGCAAGACCGCCAAGCCATCACAAGGTAGATCTGAAGGCGCTTTGTCGAGCGCAATTTCACGATTTCCGGTTCGCCGGATGGATCACGAAGACTGGCCCTCCGGCTGTATCGATCCTGGATGGTGACAGAGGGCGGTCACTTCGACTTCCATGAAGGGAAAGAGCGGAAGCGAGCTAAGAGTCTCGTGGAGTTCCGCCGGGTCCTTCACATTGAAGATGCTGATGTTTGCGTACTTGCCCGCAACGCGCCACAGATGCGGCCATTTGCCTTGTCGCTGCAACTCCTCTGCCCGCGCGTGCTCCCGGGCCTGCAACTGTTTGATGGTCTCGGGGTCGCTATCGAACGGGATACGCACGTCCATGATTACGTGAAATAACATCCCTGCTCCCTTCGCTTACGCGACCGTGACCGGGGTATGGCTGGTCATCAGATGCAACAAGGCAAGGGCGTACTCCGAGGCGGCCGACTGGTCCTGCCCGGTGATCAGCTTGCCATCGATGACCACTTTGGGTGCGTATGGCTGAATGCTCGAGTAAACCGCCCCGGTGTTTTCAAGAACCTTCTGCGGATAGTGCGGGATGACGAAGGTGCTGCCGAACAGACTCTGCAACTGCTTGTCCGCCTCGAAGGTGAAGCCCGGTTACCTGGCGGCCGCGGATTCGGTCGGGGATATTTCCCAGAGCGACGGCACCGTGGCAAATGGCGCCGACCACCTTGTCCTGGGCCCAGAAGAACTCGAGCGCTCTCGCTACATCCTCATTGGGGAACAGGTCGAAGGTCGCACCCCGGCCGCCTGCGACATGGATCGCATCGTACGCGCTCAAATCGACGTCGCTCAGCTTGAGCGTCGCTTCAAGCTTCCCCAGCAGCGACTTATCCGAAAGGAAGCCCTTGCTGACCAGGTCGTCGGGCTCGAGTGATTTCTCGAAGTGCGGATCGCTATAGGGATCGTAGACCACCTTGCCTCCCCGCGGGCTGGCAAAGTCTACCGCTACGCCGCGCTCAGTGAGGTGCCAATAAGGATGTGTGACTTCAGACAGCCAGAATGCTGTCTCCGAGCTGCTGATAACAAACAGAACCTTCATTTGCTCTTCTCCCTTGGGCTGGTGTCGTGAAATGCACCTCTTAGTTATTTCTTGCGTGGAATGTCGGCGATTCCGTTGGGGAACATGCCGTCCGCCGCCGCAAGCAGATTCAGCGCCTCGCGGAGCAGAACGATCTTGCCGCCGGAGACTACGCAATGGCCAAAGAAGCGCTGGTGCACGTCCTTGCCGGAGATACCCGACTTCTGATGAATCGTGTACTCTCCGAAAGCCTGGTCCGGCGTATCGATGTAAATCTTGACGTCGACGAACTTGAAGCCCGGATACATTTTTTCGTGCAAGAAGGTCAGAAAAGCCTCGATGGTCTTTGGCCCTTCGTAGCGGGGCTCGACGCCCAGATCCGCCAGATAAGGCAACTCGAGCGCGCCCTTCTCTGCGAAGAGTGCCGCCGCTTGCTTTGCCGTGCCATCGATATAAGCCTGCAGAAGTTCCTTTGCCGTCGTCATTGCTTCTCTCCTGGGTTGTGCTTCCGCGGAAGCAGTTGATTGCGATTCGTAACATAGGTGGGCGGGGATCAGGGCGTCGCTTCGTTCTGTCGCATAGTCCGCGGCACCCATGAAATGAAGGGATACATATGTCTCATCGCCGACTACCCAGCTGTCGTGGCCAGGGGCAATAAAGAAGAGATCCCCGGCGTTCATCTCCACGATCTGGCCATTCTCCATTGCCGCGACTGCTCTTCCTGCCACAACCATGCCAACATGTTCGGTCGCGCAGTATCTTAGGCCGGCGTACACACCAATATCGAGCGACCATTTCCAGCCTGGGCGGTAGGTCGCACGACCGATCACCATGCCGCCGAGGCGAACGAGCTCAAACTTCCCTTTTGGAAAGATCCGGGTTTCGTCCGCTTGGTCAAAGCGCTTCAGTATTAGGTCGAGCATGCCGGCAATCTCTGGTATTGCCGAGCTTATTGGAGGGAGCGTGACAGGTCTTGTGTGATCTTGCGCGTAATCAGCTTTTAATCTGGAATCAGGCCGGATTACATTGCGCGCGAACCACATACTGGCCGGGCGTGATGCCGGTACCGCGCCGAAAGCGGTGGGTGAAATGACTTTGGTCGGGGAAACCAGTCGCCAAGTGCCGTGTCGACTACATTCATGCCTGACTTTCAACATAGCTCGGGCATGCCGGATCCGCACGCTCTCCAAATAAGCATGCGGCGGCAATCCGGTGGCTTTTGAAAATGCGCGCGCAACGTGAAAGGGACTCCGGGAGGTCAGGGCTCCTAATTGCGCGAGCGATATGTTCTCCGAGTAATGGCCTTCTATGTAATCCCTGACTTGCGAGACAAACGAGTTATCCTGGCCGATCGCGCCCACCTCCCGGCGGTTCTCGGAGTGCATTTCAAGCAGACATCGAACCGCCGAGAGCAAGGATGACTCGCACTCCATGGTGTCTGCATTGGTGGCCACGGCCCGATGGAACTGCCGCAGTTTTGCGAACAACAGGCTGTCGGCTACGACGGTGCCGGCCAGATATGGCATCTCGTTCCGGCCCGTAATATCCGACGTCAACTGCTGCAGGGCATCGGGATCGAGGCACAGCGTCCGGTAGATATATCCGTCCGTCGTTGCCGCTTCTCCAGTGTGCGGTTCATCCCCATTAACGAAAAAGATCTGCCCAGGCGGAGTGCTATGTGTTGCGCCACGATAGGTATATTGCTGGACGCCTTGCTCCACCAGACCAATGACGTAGTGCTGGTGGGAATGACGCACGAAGCGATGTTCCACGTAGTGGGCGTGCACGATCTCGGCCCGGTAGCAGGACTTGAGGCGATATAAGCGAACCCATTGCTTAGAGCTGGTCATAGACATGGCGTCCCGCGAAGTGCTGCCCCGCTCATCGTATACCCTCAAGTACGCCAGTCTATCGGTCCTGGTGAATCGGGTCTTGTGTAATCTTGCGGTGCTGGGCGTCGTCGGACTGTAACGGCGGACTCAATAGCACCACAGGGGCTAAAAGCCCGACATATTTTCAAACGCAGGGGCGGCTGAAACGGGTGAAAATAGATTCAGCCGTCCCTGCGGGACTATTCATCTCTCGCTGCCCAACCCAGGACTCCGTCCTGGGCTAAGTTCAGGTCGCCCCTGACGGGCTGGAGTTTGCAAAGCCTGGTTCTCACACAGCCTCCAAAGCCCAATCCCTGCTGGGCTCTCAGCGGCCTGACTACAAGTCGGGCCGCGATACAAAGCATAAGATCTACTTCTGCCCCTGCATCAGTTGTTAGCGTCTACTAGGTTGCGCCATAGCCGCCATCGATTTCCCAGTTGGCCCCGTTGACGTAGCGGGCGGCCGTACTGCACAGGTAGGCAACCAATTCCGCGATCTCTTCACAAGATGCGAAACGCTTGATCAGATATTTCTTAAAGAGGGTCGCGGGGTCGATCACCCCGCTGGCAATCAGACCTTGGGTCACGAAGGTGTGTACCGCAGCTGGGGAGATGCTGTTCACGCGCACATTGGAAGCCGCCATTTCAACCGCCATCGCACGGGTCATGGCGACCAATGCGCCCTTGGTCCCGGCATACGGCACAAGGTTTGGATTTCCACGGAGAGCGTTCACGGAGCCTATGTTGACGATGGCAGGATCCTCTGCCGGGGGAAGCTGCCTGAGAAATTCCTGGGCCAGGAAGAAGGGCGCGCGTTGATTAATGGCGACGACACGGTCAAATTCAGCTGTGGTCACCTCGAGCATCGGCTTGTGAAAGCTCCAGGCCGCGTTGTTGATCAGCGTGTCGATAGCCCCGAGATTCTCTTTGGCATTCCGGAAGACCTCGGCCGCAGCGTCCGGCTCCGCAAGGTCCTTGACCATTGCGAACATGCTCTTTTCCGGGAACTTCTCTTCCTGAACCCTGGTCAAGACGACTGGATCCTGATCGACCATGAGAACGCGTGCCCCGCCCTCGGCAAAACGGCGGGCTATCACCAATCCAAGCCCGTTGCCGGCGCCGGTAACAATCACGGTTCGGCCCAGCATATCTTCGGGATATCGTTTCATGACGGCATCTCGCGTATTCGGCTGAGGCATCAGTGGCTACCTTCGGGAAGAGCCCAGGCAAACAGTGTTGGCCCGGCGCCCACCAGCACATATTGGCGGCCACCCAGTTCGTAGGTCGTGGGAGAGGTTTCCATATCCGTTCCCAAACCAGCATGCCAAAGCGTTTTGCCGGTGCTGGTATCGAAAGCGATCAGGTTCCAGGTGGCGTCGCCGGTAAAGGTAAGTCCCGAGCCGGTCGTCAGAACGCCGGCATTCGAACTATCGGAAACGCCAAGGCTGTGGGTCCACCGCGCCTTGCCGGTCTGGTAATCGATGGCGTCAAGAACTCCCTGCTCGTAGATGCCATAGTCGGCGCCAGCCCAACCCCATGTCCCGTCTTCGGGTTTGGTGAAATAGATACCGTAGCTGATACTTGCGTTCACGATGAAGAGTCCGGTTTTGGGGTCGAAGCTGGGCGACCGAAAATTAGCCAGGCCGCCTTCATCCGGAGCGACAAAGCGCCCGTCGGGCGCCGGATCTTTTGCGGGATCGGGAATCGGCTGGCCCTTCTTATCGATTCCGAGCGCCCAGTTCGTCGGGCCAAAAGGCACGGTCAGAAGACTTTCGCCGTTGGTGCGGTCGAGCACGAAGAAATAGCCATTGCGGGAGGCCTGCATGAGCATCTTGCGCGGCTTCCCGTGAAACATGCCGTCCACCAATACGGGAATCTCGACGGCATCCCAGTCGTGTGTATCGTGCGGCGAAGGCTGGAAAGCCCAAACGAGTTTTCCGGTATCGGGGTTGAGTGCGACGATTGAGCAGGTATAGAGGTCATCTCCAGGACGCACCGCGCCATTCAAGACCGGCGTCGGATTGCCGGTTCCCCAGTACAGCAGGTTCAGCTCCGGGTCGTAGGTTCCCGGGATCCATGGCATGCCGCCGGTGGTCGCGTTCGGTGTGCCGGTGGGCGGAGTGGAGTCCCATTCCCACTGCAGTGCGCCTGTCTCCGCATCCATCGACTTGAGAAAACCCTGGATGTTGTCCGAATCGCCGCCAACGCCCACGAGCACGTGATTGCCTACGATGAGAGGAGCCGCGGTCGCCCAGTAACCCTGGTCAGCATTCGCTACCTTGACCTTCCAACGCTGCGTGCCATCCCTGGCATTCAAACAGACCAGATACGCATCCGGGCTGAGATAGTACAGCGACTCGTGAAGCATCGCTACACCACGCTGGCCGATGGTTCCTCCCTTGTTGGGCGGGTAGATATAGTGCCAGATGGGGTGGCCGTTGCGCGCGTCCACCGCCCAGACGTGATCAATCGCGGTGAGGTAGATCACGCCGTTCACCAGCAGCGGCGAAGCCTTGATGCTGGCCGGTTGCTGCGACTGAAAGGCCCAGGCGAGGCTCAGGTCATGAACGTTTGCCGGAGTAATCTGCGCGGCGGCGCTATGCCGCTTCCCGGAGTAGTCGCCGTGATAACCGGGCCAGCTATCCGGCGGAGGGTGCAACAGCATCGAGTTGGTTACACCCTGGGCCACCAGCCGAATGGGCACGGAGATTAAGGTGAGGGTAGCAAGAGCAAAAGCCAGCGCGTTCTTCAAGACCATCAGGAGAAATGCCCTCTTCTTCCACCCCGGCGGAGATAGAAAGATAATACCGTTAGGCCCACCAGATCTCAGACAGCTTCTTCCGAATGAGAATCTGGCGAAGAAATGCCGCGGCCTTTTCCAGCCCGTCTTCCAATGACATGAGGCTATCTTCGTGTTCGATTGAAATCACGCCGTCATATCCGATCATGGAAAGAGTCGATATGAAATCAGTCCAGAATTCCGGACCGTGGCCGAAGCCAACCGTCCGAAATATCCACGAGCGGTTGATCTCGTCGCCATAGGGCTTGGTATCCAAAACGCCGTTCACGAGGGAATTGGCTTGGTAGATCGCGCGTATCCTTGGCGTGCACGTGAAAGATCGCGTCGCCGAGCTTTCTGACGGCAAGACACGGATCGATGCCCTGCCAGAAGAGATGGCTTGGGTCGAAGTTGCAACCAATGTTGGTACCGGTCTCCGAGCGGAGCCGGAGCAGGGTCTCCGGGGAATAAACTACAAAGCCCGGATGCATTTCGAGCGCGACGCGTATGCCATGGTCGGCGGCAAACTGCGACTCCTTCCGCCAGAATGGCAGGACCTTCTCTTCCCATTGCCAGCGCAGAATCTCGGGGAAATCCGGCGGCCACGCCACGGTGACGAAGTTGGGATACCTGGAATGCTCAGAGTCCCCCGGGCAGCCCGAAAAATTGATGACCGTCGGGATTTCCATAGCCTCGGCGAGCAGGATCATCGCCGCATGGTGGCCGCGTGCGCCTCGCGCGATCCGGTTGTCAGGATGCAGGACATTTCCTCCGCATCCCAACGCGCTTATAAACAGCCCCGCATCGCTCAGTTTCTTTTTCAGTTCTTTAAGTTTTGCCGGCTGGTCGATCCAGTCCAATTGAATATGAGCAGGCACGCCGTAATTGCCGGTGTTGAGTTCAAGTGCTTCGATGCCGAGCGCCTTGACGCGCGCAATCACCTCATCGAGGGTGACCTTCGAGAGCAGTGCGGCGAAAAGTCCTAGCTTCATCGTGTTCTCTCAGCCTTCAATACCTGGAGCTTTTTCAAATAAGCCGCGCTGATGGCCGCGCTTTCGAGAGAAGGACGATCCCACATGATCCTGTTCGACGTAGTAGTGCTTCATCCCGCCCACATGGGCGGCTTCAAAGATGCGTTTCCAGTCAATGACACCGTTTCCGACTTCAGTGAAGGGATTGCCTTCGAAATGTCCAGTGGTCGGCTTATAGCCAGCCTTGAGACCTTTGATATGTAAAAGGGGAAACCGGCCGGGATATTTGTGCATATATTCCACCGGATCCTTGCCCGCGAAGGTCATCCAAAAGCAATCCAGTTCCATTTTCACCAGGGCCGGATCGGTCGAGCTTAGCAGCTGATCGTAGGCAATCACGCCATCGTAGACGCGGAACTCGTGGTTGTGATTGTGATAGGCGAACTGGATTCCGGCACTTCCGGCAAAGCTTGCCAAGGTTATTGAAAAAGTCACCGGCGCGCTTCCAGCCATCCAGGGAGTCGGTCCCGTCCGGCGGCCCGGCGCACAACATATATTGAAGGTTCAGCTGTGTGGGCTCGCTCGATGCTGGCAGCCCACTCCGCATCATTAGCTGGGCACGGGGAAATGACAGCTCGGCGCCGTGAGCCCGGCATCCTGAAGCATCTTGCGAAATTTTGCCGGCGGCCCTCCATTGAACTGAACCTCTCCGGAGTCGGTGAAGCCGGGTTCGACTTCCTTGTATCCCATGGCGGCGAGCTTGCCCAGAACACCTGTGAAATTGGATTTGAGATCATGGCGAACGGTATAAAGTTGAATGCCGAGTGGTAGACCCCAGGGATTGGCCCAAAGCTGTGCGAGACATAAGCGCTGCCGGCCAGCCCGGCCATCAATTTCAGGAATTCACTGCGGCTGAGTTTCAATTATCTCCCTCACGCAATTCAGAACTATGTTCCAAAACCAACGCTATAATACACAAAAGCCGATGACAGCGATCTAAGCGATGTAAGGAGAAGCGCTGAGATAATGCCGGACTCCGAGGTTCCGCGACAGACCGCAAGATCGTATCTGATGGCAACCGCGTGTGCCGGGACATTCGCTTTTGGCACATTGGTCGCCTTTCTTGGAGCTACTCTTCCCGAACTACGCGCGCGCTTCGGTTTCGACATCGCCCAGGGCGGAACACTCATCAGCTTGCTGTTCCTGCCGCAGATTCCCATGTCGTTTATTGCCGGACCGTTGATCGACCGTTTCGGCAAGAAGCCGGTGCTGGCCAGCGGCTCTTTGCTTTGCGCTGCCGCCCTTGCCTCCATCAGCGTGGCTCCGAACTACCAGGTTCTGGCCATGCTGGTGTTCGTGGTCGGTCTGGGGGGCAGTTGCATCAACAGCGGATCCAACACCCTGGTTCCTGACCTTTACCCGGTGAACCCGTCTGCGGCACTCAATCTGGCGAACTCCTTCTTTAGCCTGGGGACCGTGGGCTTCCCGGTGCTGGTTACGTTGATGGCCCGCCGTTTTGGTTTGGCGCCGGCGCTGGTCCTGATGGGAGTCTCGAATGCGATCCCGGGAGTTCTGAGCCTTACGCAGAGGTTTCCCGCTGCTCGTTCCAAGGGTGGACTTAACTGGCCGCTCATTCGAAGCGCGCTGTTGAACAAGTCGGTTCTGCTGCTCGCGCTGGTGGTTTTTCTTTATTCGTCGCTGGAGGCGTCGACAGCGGGTTGGCTGCGTACTTACTTTGAGCAGCAGTTCTCATCGTCTGCCCAAACGTCGGGAGGAATCCTGGTTGCGTTCTTTACGGCCATGCTGGTTGGACGGCTGGCAGCCAGCGAGATCACAAAAAGAGTACGTGGATCCATCGTAGTTGCGGCTTGCGCCGCGGGGCGGTCATCGCACTGGTGCTTCTGGCCCTGGGATTGAATCTGCAGATGACCATCGTTGCCGCAGTCGTTACCGGTCTTTTCTATGCGCCCATTTTCCCAACCACGGCTGGAATAACCAGCAGTCTTTTTCCGCAGATCTTCGGGACGATCTTCGGGCTTCTCATGGCCGTGGTTTTACCGGTAGCATGATCTTACCCGCGGCGATTGGTTATGTTGCGAAGGCATCGACCGTCAAGAGCAGGGATTTGGCTGCTTCCCATCACCGCCTTCCTCTTGCTTGTCGTACAAAGCATTTTCGTTCGCCACGAAAAGAGTCAGGTACCTGTGGTATCCGAAACGACGGTTTGATTTCTCAAGACCCGTGAACAATACCTCAAGCAAGGGATCTCGTACTTCCCTGATAACTCTGATGGCGGGCGACCTGGCAGTGGACCTCGCGCCGGAGATTGGTGGCAGCGTCGCTTCGTTTCGGATGTGCCGGACCGACGGCATCGTAAACCTGATGCGACCGATGTCAGAGGAGGCACGGGTCAACCGGAATGCCAGCGGCGCGGGGATGTTCCCGATGGTGCCCTTCGCCAACCGGATTACCGGAAACTACTTCGATTTTGAGGGACGTACCTACCGGTTTAAGCCAAACGTTCCCGGGGAGCGGTTTGCTATCCATGGAACAGGGTGGCAATCAGAATGGTCGGTAGGCGCCGCGAATACAACCTCAGCCGAGTTGCATCTCGATCGTCGAACGTCCGACGAAGCTTACTCGTATTCGGCGTTCCAACGATTTCGTCTGTATCCCGATAGCCTGACGGTAATCACAGGCGTCACGAATCGCGGCGACCTGGCCATGCCGTTCGGTTTTGGACAACATCCTTGTTGGGAGCGTCACGCCGATGTGACCCTTCGATTCCGGTCCACGCATTTCTGGCTTGGCGGAGCTGAGAATGTTGCGACCGAACGAATCGCAATGCCTGCCGAACTTGATTTTTCCCGGGCTCGTCCTTTGCCGGGGGCCTGGCGTGACAACTGCTATGGCGGATGGGATGGGTGCGCGGAGGTCACCTTTCCCCATCTCGGTGTTGGGCTACGTATGGAGGCCGGCTCCTTATTTCGTCACCTCATGCTCTATTGCGACCCGGGCAAGCCGTTCTTCTGCCTCGAGCCGCAAACACATGCGGCCGGCGCCCTGAACCGTATTGTCAATCACGACCAGGACGATCCTGGCCTGTTCGTGCTCAAGCCCGGTGAATCGGCTGAGGCGGAGATCTCGTTCATACAATTTCAGATTTGAAGGCGCCAGCTCGCCGGCTCGGGAAATGGCTAAAAAGTGCGCACTATGCGCACTAATTCGGCCCCTCAAAGGCGTGGTTTTCCATTCGGGGCCACTTCCTCGGTATGTCTCAATAGGATTTGCGCCGTTGCGTTGCCTCTTGCGGGCCTTGTCGTCGAAAACCGGCTGATCGTAATAGCCGGTGGTCGTGCGTGCCGATAATCCAGACGCGTCGATTTGTACCGTGAGGTCGTGATATTCATCCGGCTGGGCTGCATACGGCGGGGCAAACGACAGGGTATAGAACACTCGCGCATCCTCAACGCAATGTTCGATAGAGCGCGAGATCTCTGACAATTCATCCACAACAAGGCCACCGCTCTGAATGGCTAATACTGGAAGCGCAAAATGCGAGTACGGACCAAAGCCCCGTTTTTCGAGCTCCGACAGCGTGCGAACCCCCGCAAGATAGTCTTTGTAACTGTCCTTGAAGTCGGAAGCCGTCGGTTCGCTCCGGGTTCGGGAGGTGAACGGTTCGGTCCGGTCTGTGGCCGGTTCAATCCGGGCAGTGACCTCGGAGATGACCATCCGCGCTTCACGTATGCGCGTGGATAGCTCCACCACCCAGGGAAAAGCAGCGTCTTTGTATGACTCTGGTCCGTGAACTGGCAGCCACCCGAAGCCCATCCACAGCAAAAGGTTTCGGCCAGGCGCGCGTCTTCGCTCGATGGCGATGGAGTAAACCGCTCGCAAGCTTCGAACCCAGCGTCCGTACGTTTCTGATGCGGCTGCCACAGAGCTATCTGACGCGGCTGCCGAGAACGGATCATAACTTCGCGAAACCTTCCAGACCGCGCGGCGTGAATTGTGGTGAGCAACATCCTCGGCCAGGGCGTTGCCGTCGGCCGTGGGGGCTGCCGTTGCGTACAGTCCGGAGGTTGTGAACCACTAAACCGATGTGGGTTCACCGAGATGTCCACCATTCTGCCGCAGAAACTTTATCGATTCGTCCTTAACAAGCTCCAACTGCTCGGGCGAAAGGTCGACCTCATCCAGAAGCAGCACTACTTCGGTAAGTCGCTCATTTTCATTTGTAGGCTGGTTCGAAGCTGCAAAGGAAACGACCTTTTGTGGCACGCCGTTGTCCGTCAGCGTGAAATCCTTCGCAGCAAGACCTGAAAACGGCTTACCGTCGCGGTCTGTCGCCGCAACGTCGAGGTGGATTATGCCCTCCGGATGTCCGTTCGCCTGCATTTTGACAGGCTCCGACGAAACCAGGGTCTGTACCGGAACTTGCGAGGTTTCAAATTGACCATCGGCACAGGGCAACCGGACGACGGCCAAAAGGCAAAGTAGAAAACCCGGCAGAATAGCTCTCTGCGCTCTCAAGCCCGTACCTCGCTCGTATTGGCCCATGGTGCCAACTCGCTGGTAGCCGGTCATGGAGAGCGCCTGATCCAGATATGGACTTAAGGCCTGCCACGGATCGGGGCTAAGTGTGTCCATCGCGATTCCTCAGAACGCCGGGCCTGCACGAGGCACGGCGCTTTCCATTTGTGCGCTCATTGACTTGGGTGACAAGATGGCAACTAATGCTTCCCCGCCTGGCATTTCGCCTGATCGCCGTCCTCTTGGCCGTCTTTGCCCTCAGCGGCTCGCTCCCCGCGCAGAGCTACGATCTGGCCGCCCACGGCCAGCAGATCATCGCGCTGGACCAGCTCATGCGCTTTCACCCCGGCGACGATCCCACCCTCGCGTGGGCTAACCCTGCCTTAGACGATTCCTCCTGGCCCCTCATCCGCGGCAACGAAACGTGGTATGCGCAAGGGTATCCGAAGCTCACCGGCTTTGCGTGGTACCGGTTTAGCGTTACGCTGCCCACCCATGCAGGCCCACTTGCCCTTTGGGTTCCCCTCATCGCCACCAACTTTCAAATCTATGCCGATGGCCGGCTGATCGCCCAGAACGGCGACATGCCCCCGCATCCCCGCCCGCGCTACGGAACAAACCTCGTTTTCCCCATCCCTGCCGATCTTGCGCATTCCGGCCAGCCCCTCAGCGTTGCCATCCGCGTGTGGCATTACCGGTGGGAGTATCAGCTGTTCGGCGGCCTCCAGGAAGCCATGCGGTTGGGCGATGCCGGCCTTATCCGGGAGTGGCAGGCACATCAATGGCAGAAGCTATTTTGGGTCAACACGCAATTCAACATCAATTGCCTGGTTTGCCTGCTGGCAGGCCTCGGCTCCCTGGTGCTCTTCTTCCTGCGCCCGACCGACCGCGAATTTCTCTGGTTCGGCGTGTGGGAGGCCTTTAACGTTCTCTACGTTCTCCTGGAGATCTGGTGCAACTTCCATTCCTTCAATGTCATTTTCTGGAGACTCGGCGGGGCGATCCTGCTGGCCGGTCTCAATGGGAGCATGCCGATCCTGATCCGGCATTTTGGAAGGACCGATCGAACCCGTCTTTACTGGGCCGCCATCTCGGTCGCACTGCTCGATTCTGCGATCTACACTCTGCTCGCTTTCAATGGGATAAGTATTTTCTGGTTTTGCGTAGCTGAGTCGTTCATGAAGCTTCTGCTCGGAGCTCTGAACTGCGGCCTGCTCTTCCAAACCTCGAAGGAGAGCAAGGCGGAGATGCGGGTCTTTGCTTTGCCGGTCGCTGTCTACTTCCTGAATCTCACTGCCGCCTACGCAGTAATCGCCACGCTGACGCAGGGCGCAGGCGGGGTGGGCCGCTTCATGCAGCTCTTCATCGGCTTCACCGGCTGGCCCTTCCCGCTGGGAACGTATCAAGCCACCGGGATCGCCGTTCAACTCGCGCTCTTCATCATTCTGCTGGTCCGCTTCGTCCGCACCCGCAGCGATGAACAGCGCTACAAGACGGAGCTCGAAGCCGCGCGCACCGTGCAGCAAGTCCTCGTGCCCGACGAAATCCCCACCATTCCCGGCTTTGCACTGGCCAGCGTCTACAAGCCCGCCGGCCAGGTCGGAGGCGACTTCTTCCAGATCATCCCCATCGCCAACGGCGGCGTCCTCGTGGCGATCGGCGACGTCAGCGGCAAGGGCATGCCGGCTGCCATGACCGTGGCGCTCCTGGTCGGAACCCTGCGCACCCTCGCGCATTACACGCAAAAGCCTTCGGAGATCCTTGCCGCCATGAACCAGCGCATGCTGGCGCGCAGTTCCGGCGGATTCACCACTTGCCTGGTGCTCACCGTCAGCGCCGCGGGAACGCTTACCGCCGCCAACGCCGGCCACATCGCGCCATACGTGAATGGGCGCGAACTGACTCTTGCGAACGGTCTCCCGCTTGGCCTCTCTCCGCACGAGCAATACGCCGAATCCGTCTTTTCGCTGGCAGCGGACGAACAACTTACCCTGATGACCGACGGCGTCGTAGAAGCCCGCGCAACCGGCGGCGAACTGCTCGGCTTTGATCGCGTGAAGGCGATGACCACTCAATCCGCGGATTCAATCGCGCAAGCCGCGCAAGACTTTGGCCAGGATGACGACATCACCGTAATGACCCTGCGCTTCGCTCCGGTCGGGACTATACAGTCAACATCTCTTTAGGAGTGTCAATATGAGCAATCTCGACTCGATGCTGGTACGTAACAAAGATTTTGCTGCGCAGCAATCTGCGGCGGGCACACTCATGCCGTCGCTTCCCCTGGCGACACCGAATTTGAAGGCGATCATCATCGGTTGCGCCGATATGCGCGTGGATCCGGCTCATGTGCTAGGAATCAAACCAGGCGAGGCCCTGGTGCTGCGAAACATCGGTGGTCGATTCAACCCGAGTCTGTTGGAGCAGTTGGCTCTACTCGGACGAATCGGACAGGTTGCCGGAAAAATTCCTGGAGGCGGCGGTGAGTTTCACCTGATCGTACTTCACCACACCGATTGCGGCATTACTCGCCTCGTGGGCGACCCAGCCCTGCTCGCGCACTTTTTTCAGATAAAGGAAGAGGACCTCAAGGCCAAGTCGGTCTCCGATCCGCTGAAGTCGGTGGCTGTCGACGTCGCTGCCCTCAAGGCGATTCCGGCATTGCCGGGCGCGTGGCTTATTTCCGGCCTCGTTTATGACGTCGCGACCGGACTTGTTGAGATCGTCGTACCTCCGGCACCAATTCGTACTGCTTGAAATCATTCGTCACCAGGTTGAGCCTTCGCCCGGCCGGCATACGGCGGGTCAAAAGACATGGTATAGAAGACGGAGGGACAGTACGGGAGAGTACGGGGGGCGAAGCATAACCCGATGAAGAGCGAAGCGAGACCCGATCTTTGGAGTACGTTCGTCTGTCCCTCGGCTTCAAACTTCATGTGAAAGAAAAGCGCGCGAAGATGTGGGATCAGTCGTTCTGAAACCGGATAACGCCGCGAGCTACTTCACTTTTTGCCAGGTTAATGTGCGGATGGTCTTCCTGCCCGTGGCCGGGTCGTTCGAGGGTTCAGTGGTAAGCGTAAGCCGATCGCCATCCAAGTTGTATTTTCGTACGTATGCTTCGCCAGTGCGAGACTGGTCCCACGATACATCTATTTGGTGGGTGATGGTCTTGGCTTCGCTGTCGACTGTATAGCCCCCGGCATACGCGAGCATGCTCCTGATCAAGGCCTCCGCTTCGTTGGGTGTAGCAACAGGACCCACAGGCTTCTTGCGATCACTCCCAACAATAATCACGATCATGCGTCCGTCAGGGCCGTAATTGATGTAACCGTCTGGATGGGCTCCCATGACGTCGGACTTAGCGCCCGATGCAACCTCCTCGCGAACATAGGACACCAGCTTCCAGGTTCCGAGAATTTGCTGTTGAACGGAGGTTGTTTGTCCGGTCTGCGCCAACGACCGGCAAGGAATGGAGAGAACCAATAGAACCATAAGTAGGCCAGTTCGTTTCATCTAGAATCCCTGCCGGTTTGCTTCGCGAAGCTTACTCCGTTTTAGCCCATGATTGTTGACAACTCGCCAATGCGTGCAGTCCGTCGAGCACCCGCTGTGTCGTGCCCTTCGGAGTCAGCACCCAGAGCGGAGGGTAAGCGCAGAATGTGCCCGGCGCTTACCCATGGTCATCCACGCTCCCTTACCACTTAGGAGTAGCCCGGAAAGCATGGAACTCATTACATGCCGGCTTCACGCAGGCCTGGCCTGTGATCTCTCCGACATCGTTGATGGAGTATGCACCCAGCAACTGCAAGGGTGAGTTCGCCGGGATCAGGGTGTTGAGGTCCCTGATCTTCCCGTCCTTCCATAGAAAAGCCGTCATCCCGTTGGGATCGATGGAGAAGCCGACTACCTCGTCGCGATTGTTCACGGTTCTGCAGCAACCGGCTACGGTCAGAAACGTGGACGGTGTAAGCGTACCGAGGTCCTGCCTGCCTTTAGCCTTGGTCCACAGAAACGCGTGGACGGTGCCGTCGTTCGCTTCAGACGTGCCCACGACATCGCCGAGGTCATTGATGCTGGACGCATTGTTGGACATGGTATGGTGGGGGCCTCCGAATCTCCCGAGATTCTTAGGCGTACCGTCCGCCTCCCAGAGCACAGCGTGCAGCCCATTGACCGCCCCAGGCGGCAAACCCTGGGTGGCGCAGGTGCCGGACGAACCGACGGCCTGGCCAAGATCGTTGATGCCCATCGCGTAAGAGACGGTATCGCCCTTAAGCGGCCGGAGCTCGTGCATCTTGCCATCCGCATCCCATTTCACCGCTTCATAACGGAGGACCTGCGAAGGGGTTCCCTTGGAACAGGTGGAGTCGCGCACGCCAGTCTCGGACCAGCCGATCACCTGGCCCAGATTGTTGACCCCGAAGGCATTGGAATTGTGGCCGCCGGGCAGCCTGGGAAGCGCGTCCAATTTGCCGTAACGCCAGATGGCGCCGCGGCACTCGAGATGGGTTCCAAAGGCGCAAAAGTCTTCGTTATTCGGATCTTTCACGGCAAGCTCCGACTCAACGGCGGCCTCACCATACAGGTTAGGGCCGCCGGCCCCACTATTAGGGCCGCCGAGTGTGCCAATGTCCACCAGCGGTCCTGAGCCATACCAAAGAAAGGAGTGTTGCGGGCCATTGGGAACCAGGTTCGATTGCCCAGCAACCCAGCCGATACTGTTCATGTCATTCGCTGTTGCGTTGTTGCCTTTGCCCAACACGCCGAGGTCGGTGACGGAATATTGCGGCTTGTCGCTTTCCGGCGCCTCGGCGGCAGGAGCCACCATCGTCGCCAGAGACGCTGCCAAAGTCAGGGATAAAGAGGTCAACTTCCATTTGCTGTTCATATCGTCTCCTTTGTCTGTTTCGTAGCCGCGGGATCCCCGGGCAGTATCGTTGTTGTCTTTTGCACGCGAGCGAGCAGTGAATTCAGGCACATGAGTGATGAGCCGTCGGCTGCCTGCCAGCGATGCAGCTCGCCCGAATTGAGCCATTCGTCTAATTCGGGCGGTTCGAGATTCGAGACCACTCCCGTCTCTTCGAGCGCGATCATTTCGACCTCCGCCGCGCATCGCGAACACCATGCGCGCCGGGAACTCCGGCCCTGCAGGATCAACAACGAATCGGTCTCGATGGTGATCCTGGTTTGCTTTGTCATCGAACCCTCCTTTACCGGCTGGACCGAATGTCGGAACGAGAGCAGATTGGCGCGGAGTGGTTTGAAAAGTCCTTCCAATCCGGCTGAAAACTTCTGATAATTTCTCGCAATCGTGTAAGTGACAGATAAATGGCGACTTGTTGCAGGCCCCTCGAACGAGCGACGGCTCGGCATCCGCCGCCGAGCGTGCTAAAATTCCGGCTCAAATGACCAGCAGCAACAACCAGAGGCCCGGAGAGCTCTACGAGTTCGGCCCTTTTCGGGTAGATCCGGCAAAGGAAACAGTGCTCAAGGCGGGCGTGGCTGTCCCGCTTACGCCGAAGACGTTTCAAATCCTTCTGGTTTTAGTCCGCCACGGGCAAGAGATCGTCACCAAAGACGACCTGATGAAAACGGTTTGGCCTGACACCTTCGTCGAGGAGGCGAATCTCAGCCGCAACATATTTATGCTGCGCAAGGCGCTCGGCGAAACCGCGCAAGACCATCGCTACATCGTGACCGTGCCCGGGCGAGGCTACCGCCTTACTGAGAACGTGCACCTGCTCCCTGGCCAGGAATTCTCCATCGCTGCCGCTACCCACTCCAGGGTGCAGATCGACGTCAAAGAGACGAGGCCGTGGAAGTGGATCACCCTTGCCGCGGTACTCGTGCTTGCCCTGGCTGCGGGCTTATGGCGAGTGCTCTCGCATCGCCGGGCAGTGCTCAGCGCCAAAGACACAGTGGTGCTTGCCGATTTTGCCAACTCTACCAGCGACGCCATGTTTGACGAAACCTTGCGTCAAGGGCTGGCGATCCAGCTCAGGCAGTCGCCTTACCTCAGCCTTATCTCCGACCAGCGCATCTCGCACACGCTCCACTTAATGGGCCAACGTGCGGATGCGCGGCTCACTCCGGAACTTGCCCGGGGAGTCTGCGAACGTACCGGGAGCACCGCCATCCTCGAGGGCTCGATCACACCACTCGGAAGCCAATATGTCATCACGCTCCAGGCCAGGAGCTGCCGGACCGGCGAGGTCCTCGACCAGGAACAGGCGCAGGCAGCGAGAAAGGAGGATGTACTCAGCGCCCTGGGCCAGATTGCCAGCCGTTTCAGAAATCGAGTGGGTGAATCGCTGACCACGATCCAGGAGCACAACATGCCACTGGCTGAAGCGACGACCCCTTCCCTCGAGGCGCTCGAAGCTTACAGCGCGGGATGGAAGCTTCACACCTCAAACGGGGCCATGGCTGCTCTGCCGCTCTTGAAGCGCGCGGTGGAGATCGATCCGAACTTTGCCTTGGCGCAGGCAACCCTGGGACGCGAATACGCTGATCTGGATGAATCCGATCTGTCCGCGGAACACGCTACCAGGGCCTGGCAGTTGCGGGACCATGCCAGTGACCGGGAGAAGTTCTATATCACCGCCACTTACGAAGGATTGGCGACGGGAAACCTGGAAAGGGCGCGGCAGAACGATGAGGCGTGGGCACAAACCTATCCTCGTGACCCTGTGCCGCACTCTATGTTGGCGGGCTTTCCCAACAAGGCAGCGGGTCGATACGAACAGGCAATTGTCGAAGCGCGCAAGGCGACAGAGTTAGACCCCGATTTTGCCATCGGTTATTACAATCTCGGCGTCAATCACGTCTATCTCGATCGCGTGGAAGAGGCGGAGAACGTCCTTCGACGGGCGGCCGCACGGGGACTTGCCATCGACGAATTCATCATGCTGGAGCATGACATCGCCTTCTTGAAGGGCGATCAGGAAGGCATGGCGCGAGCGGTTTCCCGGGCTCGCGAACGGTCCGGAGGAGATACGTGGATCTCCAACAAAGAGGCTTATGCCCTGGCTTATGCAGGTCAGCTGAAAAAGGCGAGAGCCTCGTCTCAACGCGCGATGGACCAGGCCATACAGGAGGGCCAGCCGGAGCGGGCCGGGTTATGGGGAGCAGGGGCATCCTTACGAGAAGCCTTTTTTGGAAACGCGCCGCAAGCTAAAGCGAGGGCGATCGCTGCGCTGAAGCTCTCGAATAACCGTGAGGTGGAGTTTGGCGCAGCGCTGGCGTTATCCCTCTGCGGAGATGATGGCCACGCGCAACGGCTGGTCGATGATTTGCAGAGGCGCTTTCCAGAGGACACGATCGTGCGCTTCAGTTACCTGCCAGTGCTGCGAGCACGCATCGCCCTCAATCAGGCCGATCCTGTGAGAGCAATCGAACTGTTGCAGGTTGCCGTTCCTTATGAGCTCGGCGCCCGCCTGGATCTCGGACCGCTCTACCCCATCTACGTACGCGGCGAGGCGCATCTGGCAGCACACCAGGGTGCGGAAGCGGCCATCGAGTTTCAGAAAATCCTCGACCACCGCGGAGTTGTGGGCAGCGATCCCATCGGCGCACTCGCCCATTTGCAACTTGGCAGGGCGCAAGCCTTGTCTGGTGACAAGATAAAGGCGAGGGCTGCGTACCGGGCTTTCCTCACGCTATGGAAAGATGCTGACCGTGACATCCCGATCCTGGAGCAGGCAAAGGCCGAATACGCCAAGCTTCCGTGAGGTTCGAATGTTGACGCCGAGAGGGCGTGACAGATGAGACGTACCCCTATGGAACGGAGGGTATGAAACGCTGGCCCCTGCGGGGCTGGATTTGCAAAGTCCAGTTCTCACGCACTCTAAAGCCCGTCATTGCAGGATAAAACGCGCGCGGGTTTGCAAGCCCGGGGGCTACACGACGGCTTTACGACACGGCATTGCACGACGACTTTGCAGGACGGCTTTACACGACGATGCTGACGAACCTGCGGCGTTACAGGCTGGTCGTGCTGCGGCGGCGCTTCGTGTCGTGGGGTCCTCAATACCTTGCGATCAAATTCATTGCGCTCGGCATGCCGGCGGGGATTGTGATTGTTTCCTCAGCCGGGTTGAAGTTGGTCCAGATTTTTCCGTCCAACGTCACCGACTTCAACGGCGCGTTCCCTGGGACGCGCAAACGTAGTTTCGTCTCTGCGGGAAAAGACGACGGCAAGCTCACAGTGGCGGAAATCGAGCTTTCGTTGAGGTGCGAGACAATGGAAAATCCGACTCGGCCCCAACGAGTGGGAGCGTCGGAAACCGCCGTGGTTTTTCCGTCCGCCAACCATTGCCTGGGAATTGCTTTTCCAAGCCATAGTGTCTCCGACTGCGGGTCTTCAAATACAAGCATCCAGCGCGTCATCAGGGTCACAACCAATTGCGCAGGCGTACAGTAGGGCGCAGTCACACCGGTCAGGATGTTTCTTGTTTCGGGGGCCATCCAGGTGCCCCGCGTATATTGGTGGGCCATCACTGCGTAGGTCATGAGCAGGGCCTCGCGGATCCTGTCCTGTTGGATGAGGCCGTAGCCATGGCCGTAAGAAAGAAACCCCGCCAACTCTCCGGTGTCGTATCCATAGGCAGTCGGCACGCCAAGGATCAGGTCGTGATGGTTAGCGCGATAATCCACCACCATGTCCACCTGCTCTTTGGTCAGATTGCCGGAGTACAACATCTCCATATAGGCCCGATAGGAGCGGAACTGGGGATCGTCCTTATCGCGCGGAACGGCGATGTGGAAGGGTTCTCTTACTCCTGCGATCGAGGGAAGCACGGGCTTGCCCTGAGACTGAAGGATCGATCGTGCAATCGCAGTCTGAATATCGTTCTGCAGGTCTTCGGATTCGCGCAACAGATGTTGCCCCCACTCAGTCAATCGCGCATCGCCAGTCTGCTTTCCGATCCTCTCCCACACCAGACCCAGATCGCGAAAGCCCCGGACCGCTTCCGTGCTATTGGAGAAATAAGGCTGCATATATCGCGGTGGATCAGGATCAAGACAGGCGTCGGCCTCACTCCATCCGGCAATCATTCCGTAGGCGGGATCGCTGGGCGGTAAGGTTTTGGCTTTCTTACGGAGCGCCAGCAACAGGTTGGCAACACCGTCGATTCGGGCGCGGTTCCGCAGAAGGACAGCAGGGTCGCCTCCAAAGTTTATGTATTGCGCCGCCACGGTGAGCATGCGGCCATACTGTCCGGTTTCAGGGCCGCGATAAAGTATCGATCCGTCGTCGCGCACGAACTTCCCGAAATAGTTATCGATGTACTTTCCCGCGCGATCGATTAGTCCCCAATCGAGCATGGCTGCCGTATCCACGGTAAAGGTGTCGGGGAATCCGTCGTGTTCGCTACCCGCGTAGTTCTTGTCGACCGCGCCGTAGTGAGGAAAATCCTGCACCCGGGTCATCATTTCGCGGATCAACGAGAAGCGAGCCATGTCCGCGATTCGTGGGTCGGGAAGATCGATCTTCATCCCCGGCTGCAGCGCTCGCTTCCAGCCGTCATTCAGGGTCGCCAGGTCTCTGTAAAAGATCTTTGGATCGTAGCTGGTGCGCGGTGGAAAGGGATGGTAGGAGTCGATGTAGCGGGTCCACTTGAGAGAACCGTTTTCGATCCTGGCGACGCGATACCAGACCGGCTGAATGCGGTCGTTTCCATTTGCGATGCGCAACGGGGCAAAGGCGATCATCTCCGTCCAGTTCCCGTTCGACTCCGGATACACAAAGCGGAGAACCGGCAGATAGCCGCCGACCAGCCCGTCTCGCACCATGCCTTCTTCGCGGATCTTGCCGATGGGAGGGTAATACGGGGCGGGATCGAACTCCGAGGTGCGGCCGCCGTAAGCGAATCCAACCTTGTCCGCCGTCTCTGGAGTGCCGACGAAGCTATACGTGCTGATCTGCGAGATCGGGGGAAAGATGCGCGCGATTTCTTCATAGTTGGGATCACCCGGCCTGGCCAGGATCTCGTTCCCTAAGAGATCGGACGCGCTGTCTTTGATTTCGCCGAGCGTGTGTCCGCCATAGAGGGTCGAGGGAGCGGCAGAGGTAGACTCGGAGGATTTCGGCAGATCGATCTGCACTCCATTCAGGTTGGCAAAGACTATGTGGCCATCCTGGTGACGGAAATCTTCGAGGATGGCGTACGACGGAGTGTTGCTTGCCTGATCGCCGATGATCTCGACCAAGGTCCAGTCGCCCGCGCTCTCTCCGATATGCAATGCGATGTGCGTCTGGCCGGAAAGCAGTTCTATCCCAGAGGCGTCGAGAAAGCGCGCCACCTTCAGATCAGCGGCCGTTGGGACTGGGGCGGCGTGTGCGTGAACCATCAGCAACAGGGGAAGAATTGAGCGCAGCCAAAGGGCAAAATGCCTTCTCACCAAACGTCCTCCATGAGCCAAGGTTTAAACCCATCTGACCACACATCGCAGCTAAACGAAAGCTTAAATGCTATATGGGCCATGCGTAATCGCTGGTAAACGAAATGAGATGACACAATACGAACGCCCCCAATGAACACAGGGGGGGATCGCAACGACCCCACTCAAGCCAAAAGAAGGCTTGAATGGGCCACGCATTTTCTTGCTGGCGAGGAGCTCAGGAGGGCATCCGCTCGATTTTCCCGACCAGGAAAATATAGGAGCAGGCGCCCATCAAAGCCATGGCGGAAACCCCGATCAGCGGCCGGGTAAAGTCGTTGCCTTTGATCAGGAAGCCAATCGCCAGGGGAACGATGACGGCCGATAGGTTGCCGACGAAGTTGAAAACCCCGCCGGTAAGCCCGATGAGATGTTCCGGCGCAATCGTAGACACCAGCGACCACGTAATCGATCCAAAGCCACATCCGAAAAAGGCCAGGGTGAGACAGGCGGTTATATAGATCGGATTGCTTACATAGTTTGCCGCGATGATCGAGCTGCACAGCAAGAGCCCAACGATGATGGGCAGCTTGCGCGCCGTGGTCAGCGTGCTGCCCTTCCGCAGCATCAAGTCGGAAATGAAGCCACCCATCAGCACGCCGACAAACGCGCCTAGGAACGGAAGCGCCTCGAGCAGGCCGGACTTGAGGAAGCTAACGTGCCGGTAAGTGACCATGTAGGTGGGAAACCAGGTCAGGAAGAACCATTGCGTTGAGTTGATGCCAAACTGGCCGATGTAAACACCCCACAGCTTGCGGCTCCCTAATACAATCCGCAGATCCGACCAGAGAAACTTCTTCTTCTGTAGATTGAGCCGCTGGCTCAAGTCGGGAATGCCTCCGTTGGCTGCGATGTGGTCGATCTCAGCCTGGTTCACGCCCCGAAAATCCGCAGGGTCGCGATAAAAGAGAAACCACACTACCGACCAGGTCAACCCAACCAAGCCGGCGAAAACAAATACCGCCCGCCAGCCCCAGGTCACGTCGATCCATGACAGCAAGGGCGTAAGAAATCCCAGGCCCACGTATTGGCCTGAGGTGTAGAAGCCAATTGCGCCTGCTCGCTCGTCTTCCCCAAACCACGTCGTAACCACACGATTGTTGATGGGGTAGGCCGGAGCTTCAAACGCGCCTACCAGCACCCGCAGAAGCAGCAAGACCAGAAAGCTGCCGGCGAGGCCGAGAGACAAAGTCGCCAGCGACCACAGTCCCAGGATGCCGCAATAGAGAAAACGCGGATGCACTCGATCGACCAGCCAGCCCGAGGGAATCTGCAACGCCACGTAGGCCCAGCCGAAGCCGGATAAGACAAGACCCAGCCTCACCGGATCAAGATTGAGCGCGTGGGAGAGCTGTGGGGCGACGATCGAGATGTTGCTGCGGTCGAGGTAATTGATCACCACGATGGTGAACAACATCGTCGCAATGAAGAATCGTCGTTTGCTCGGAGCCTGGGGCATTACGCAGCAAGACCTCTGGAGCCGGATGGCCGTCTGTAATACTATCGGTCGACGTGTTTCCCGGATTCTGGAGAATACTATGTGTGCTCTAAGAACTCTCCCCCTGATTGCAGCCCTGGGCTGCCTCCCGTTGTTTCCTGTTTGCGCAAGCGCGCAATCGGCCACCGCCCCCACGGCATCGAGCACCCCTGAGTCCCTGGCCGATGCGTGGGTGAGGGCGAGCGCAAAATACGATGGCCCGCGCAATAAGTTGCTGGCCGATGTGGAGAGAGGGGTGCAAAACGGGCAGTTCCGCGCCGACTGGGATTCCCTGTCGCAATACCGGGTCCCCGATTGGTACCGGGATGCGAAGTTCGGCATCTTCATTCATTGGGGCGTGTACTCCGTTCCGGCCTTCGGCAGCGAGTGGTATCCCCGCGAGATGTATACCGCCGGCTCAAAGGAAAACGCGCACCAGGTAAGCCTCTACGGTCCGCTGACCAAGTTCGGATACAAGGACTTCATCCCCATGTTCAAGGCCCAGCATTACGACCCGCAGGCCTGGGCGCAGCTCTTCAAAGAATCCGGCGCGCGTTATGTCATCCCCGTCTTTGAGCACCATGACGGTTTTCAAATGTACGACAGCAATCTCTCCGACTGGACGGCGGTCAAGATGGGTCCGCACCGTGACCTGATGGGCGACCTGGAGAAGGAGGTGCGCGCCCAGGGACTGCACTTCGGCGCCTCATCGCATCGCATCGAGCATGATTTCTTCATGGATCCAGGCCGCGCGATTCCCTCGGACGTGAACGACCCGCAGAACGCCGAGCTCTACGGCCCGGCGCAGATTCAGCTTGAGGACAAGACGGAGGGCAACGGCAGCAATCTGGCGGAAGACTGGACGTATGTCAGCCCCGCGTATGCGAACGACTGGCTGGCCCGGGATGCGGAGATCGTGCAGAAGTACCACCCCGACATCATCTTTTTCGACTGGTGGATTGGCCAGCCCTATGTCCGTCCCTACCTGGCGAAGTTTGCTGCGTACTATTACAACGAATCGTTGAAGCGCGGACCGGTCGGCATTATCACCTTCAAATGGGTCGACATGCAGAAGGATTCGGGCGTGCTGGATATCGAACGCGGCCAGCTCGATCAGCTACACGACCGGGTCTGGCAAACCGACACTTCGGTCGGCAATGAATCGTGGGGATACATCGAGCACGACACCTTCAAGACACCGGACTTTATCGTGCATCAACTGGCCGACATCGTCAGCAAGAACGGCAACCTGCTGTTGAATATCGGACCGCGCTCCGACGGCACTATCCCCGATGAAGTGCAGCAGACACTGCTGGGCGTGGGCGGCTGGCTCAAAGTGAATGGCGATGCAATCTATGGCACCCGGCCCTGGACAAGCTACGGCGAAGGACCCACCAAGGTGGCGGCCGGTTCCTTCCAGGACACCAAGACACCCCATTACACGGCGGAGGACTTTCGCTTTACGACCAAGGGCAACAACCTGTATGCGATCGAGCTGGCGTGGCCCTCGGGCAGCGAAGCGGTGATCCATTCGCTTTCACAGGAGGCGCTGAAGGGCAAGCAGATCCAGGGCATCACGCTGCTGGGCTCCGACGCGAAGCTCACCTACAATCGCGGTCCGACGGGCTGCATATTGCGCTCCCGGCGAAACCTTCGGAGGGCTACGCCTATGCCTTCCGCATCGCACTGGACGGGCCCGCCCGCTAGGCGGTTTCGCAATTGGCGCAGACCGAAGCGAAAGAGATTCACGTGGTTTTCTCCCAAGGAAAACCACTCCTCGCGACCTTTATGAGGCCACCGTAATTGCGAAACCGCCTTAGATGGCCATGGTCTCCATAAGCTGAGTGAACGCGGGGAAATCCAGGGATTGCATGCCGTCGGACAGGGCGTTTTGAGGATCCGGATGTACCTCGATGATCAGGCCGTCGGCGCCCGCGGCCAGCGCCGCGCGGCACATGGCCGGGATCAGGTCGCGCCGGCCCGTCGCATGCGAAGGATCGGCGATGACCGGCAAATGGCTAAGCTGCCGGGCCAGCGCCATGCCCGCCAGGTCGAGGGTGTTGCGCAGCGCGGGGTCGTAGGAGCGGATGCCGCGTTCGCAGAGCACCACCTGGCCGTTGCCGCCGGCCAGCAGATACTCCGCGGCCAGCAACCACTCTTTTACCGTCGCCGCCGGGCTTCGTTTGAGCAGGACAGGCTTTCGTAGCTGCCCGAGCCGCCGCAGCAGGGCGAAGTTCTGCATGTTGCGCGCTCCCACCTGCAGCATGTCGACGTGTTCCGCAACCACCTCGATGTCGTCCGTGCTCAGGATCTCGGAGACGATGGGCAGGCCCGTCTCCTGGCGGACCTGCCTGAGAATCTGCAGGGCCTCGAGTCCTAGCCCCTGGAAATCGTAGGGAGAGGTGCGCGGCTTGTAGGCTCCGCCGCGCAGGATCACGGCCCCGGCGGCTTTGACCGCTCTGGCCGTCGCGAGTACCTGCTCATAGGATTCCACGGAGCAGGGGCCTGCGATCACGACTGGCTGGCCGGCGCCAATGGCCACGGATCCTATCTTTACGACGGTTCGCTCGCTCCCAATCGAACGGCTGAAGAGCTCGAGCGGCGGAGTGGGAGCCTTGACGGTGAGTGGCTGAGCTTCTTCGGTGAGGCTGTTCATATTCCGGTCTCCTTGGATTCTTGATAGAAAGCAAAAGGGCCGCGACTTTGGTCGCGGCCCTTGGTGGTAATGCGCTTTAAACCTGGAAAATCAGATTCGAAGATGCGCGTACGCCACCTGAGCCGCTACTGGGTACCAGTAGCGGTAGGTAAAGAAGAAGAATTGGCGTGACGCTGTTGGCATCTTGGAAAATAGCTTAACCGCAGGTGGTGCAGTTTGGAAAGACAAAACTGCCTTGAGCGCAGGACCGGAGCTCTTTGCCTGGTGAGCGGCGTCTCTCAGTATTGGACGCGCGCCACCAGGGCTAAAGCCCCGAAGCAATGTACCGGAGCGTTCCCGCGGGTTTGAAAACCCGCTTCCCCGGACTAAAAGTCCGGGGCTACACAGCCGCTACAAGTGATGCAGTCTGGAAGCTGGTTCAGCAGCTTCAGGCTCGGTGAATGCCCTAAGCGGGGCCCTGGGCCGGTGCGTCGGCTGGCGCCGGGGCCGGCGCTGCAGCAGGTTCCGCGGCTGGCGCAGTCTGCCCCTTGGAGAAGGATCGGGTGTAGTTCACCAGGTTCCAGACGTCGTCCGTCTTGACCCGCGCGCCTTCGCCTTCCATCTCTCCCTTGCCATTCTTGATGATGTAGAACAAGACGCCGTCGGTCTGTCCTGTGAGTGCCGAGGGATCGCGGAAATTAGGCATCTTCGCCTTCATGTTCTTGGCCAGGTCGCCCGCGCCGCCACCATCGTCTCCATGGCACATGGAGCATTCGTAGCTGTAGATTTTCTTGCCCCGGGCCAGGGATTCCCCGTTGGATTTGATTGGGTTCGCCTGGCTGGCAGCGTCGGGCGGAACCTTGAACTCAGCCGCCGGAGCAGCGGCCTGGGGCGTCTGCGGGGGCAACGCGAAAACGCCGGCCGCCAGCAGGCCAGAGAGGATCAGGAAAGGCTTCAACATGGAGCCCCCTTAGGTTGAAATGGAATCCGCTGAACACTCTACGCCTCAGACATAACCCCGCAACAGCAATTTCGCGCAGCCAGAGGCTGCGGAGTATCTACCCCAGCCTTTTCCCTATGTCATGGACTTGCGTAGAGCAGCCTTGGCGCGTCCCAGCCGGGACTTGGCCGCCGGGACCGAGATTCTCATTCTGTCGGCTATTTGCTTCATGGAATGCCCTTCCATCTTTCCCATCTCCACGACAGACCGGAGGGAGGGCGGCAGCTGACAGATCGCTCTCTTCAGGTGCATGGACCTCTCGTAAGCAGCGTAGCGTTCCTCAGGGTTCAGGGCATAATCCGCAATTTGCAGGGGATGCCAGCCCTCCTCTTCAGGGGCTGTATCGATAGAACTTTCGGGGCGGAAGCGCTTCTGACGCAGGATCATGAGCGCCGAATTGATGCCAATACGGGTAAACCAGGTGGCGAAGCTGGACCGTCCATCAAACTGTTTCATATGCAGAAGCGCTCGCAGAATAGAACTCTGCAGCGCATCTTCCGCGTCCTCCCGATTCCTGGTCACCCGGTAGATCATGCTAAAGACACGTTGAGAGTTACGTGCACACAATTCGACAAAAGCCCACTCCTGGCCAGATTGCGCCGCCGCAACCAGTCCATCGTCGCTCATGGGATCGAGTGCAACGCCGTTGCTTATTCCGCTGCAGGAACTCATGGAACCTCCCTCTCAAGAAAATCTTAAGACGAGCTCCGCCCCAATTGGCCTGAGATCACTGTCAGCTAACGGTTACTCAGACAATTGGAGCCGGATGACCGTTTGTAATAACATTCGACCGGAGAAACTATGCTGCCTGTGCGCCATTTTCTGCTGTTTTCGCTGGTTTCCGCAGCCACTCTGTTCTCGAGCGCGCAGAACGCCAGTCAGACCCCGTTGCAGCTGGCCTCTCCCAATGGGCAGATCGTGTTTACACTCACGGCCGGAACCACGGCACAGCCGGCCCTCCGCTACTCGATTGACTTCCGGGGCAAACACCTGATCGATGAATCGGAGCTTGGCCTGGACCTGCAAGGGGCGGCTGCGCTCGGCCCTTCGATGTTCAAGGTAGGCGCCGCTCTGGGCAGCGCCGACAAAAGCTACACCATACCGGTGGGCAAGACAAAGGACGTCCGCGACCACTACAACTCTGTGGTCGCAGATTTCCAGAGCGAACCCGGGGTCAAGTTCTCGGTCGAGGTGCGAGCCTACGACGACGGTGTGGCCTTCCGCTACCTCGTGCCCGAGCAAACCGACATCAACAAGGCCCGCATCACCGGGGAGCGCACCCAGTTTCGCTACAGCAAGGATGCGACAGTCTACCCGCTCATCGTGAACGGCTTTCAGTCTTCGTATGAAGATGACTACGTGGTGAAGCCGGTCAGCGGACTCCACCATGACTGGCTGGTCGCGCTGCCGCTGCTGGCGGAAGTGCCCGGAACCGGCTGGGTGGCCATTACCGAGGCGGACATCGAAAACTACGCGGGCATGTACCTGCGCAGCGACAAGCCGGTCTTCACCCTGAAGGCTGAGCTGTCGCCGCGCGTCGACCAGACGGGCGTTGCGGTGCTTACCGAGACCCCGTTCAAGACGCCCTGGCGGGTGTTGATGATCGGGGACACGCCCGGGCGGCTGATCGAGTCAAACATCATCCTCAACCTGAACCCGCCTTCAAAGATTGACGACACCTCATGGATCAAGGCAGGAAAGTCAGCCTGGGACTGGTGGTCGGGCGACTACGCCTCAGGCGTAAGCTTCACCCCGGGCATGAATACCGCCACCCTGAAGCACTACATTGAGTTCGCGTCGGACTCGGGCTTTCCCTACATGCTGATCGACGCCGGCTGGGCCCTTCCCACACCCGGCGCCAAGCCGGGCGATTACTCCGACCCGGCAGACATCACCCGCTTCAACTCCACCGTCGATCTGCCGGCTTTGCTGCGCTATGCGAAGGAGAAGAATGTCCGCATCTGGCTTTGGTCGCATTGGAGCTCGGTCGATAAATACATGGACAAGGCGTTTCCCTTGTTTGAAAAGTGGGGCGTCGCCGGCGTCAAGATCGACTTCATGAACCGCGACGATCAATGGATGGTGGACTGGTATCGCCGGGTCGTGGTGAAGGCCGCCGAGCACCATCTCATGATCGACTACCACGGAGCCTTCAAGCCGGATGGGCTGCGCCGCACCTACCCTAACCTTCTGGTCCGCGAAGGAGTGATGGGCAAGGAGTACTCCAAGTGGTCGGCCCGCGTCACTCCGGTCCACAACACCACACTTCCCTTCACCCGGATGCTTGCCGGTCCCATGGATTACACCCCGGGCGCTTTCAACAACACAACCCGCGAGAATTTTATTGGCCGCAATGTGCAGCCCATGTCGTTGGGGACGCGCGCGCAGGAGCTGGCGTTGTACGTAGTCTTTGAGGCGCCGCTCGAAATGGTCTCCGACTACCCTGAGCAGTACAAGGGGCAGAAGGCCTTCGACTTCATCAAGCAGGTGCCCGCCACCTGGGACGAGGTGCGCGTGATCGACGGCCTGCCGACGAAATACATCACCCTGGCGCGAAGGAGCGGCACGGATTGGTATGTTGGCTCGCTCACCAACTGGGACGAGCGAAACAGCAAGCTGCCGCTCGACTTCCTGGGCGAGGGAAAATTTGTCGCCGAGATCTATGCCGATGCTCCCGACGCAGCCACCAATCCAACCCAGATCAGCTTTACGAAACAACCAGTTGATCGCACAACCGTGCTCGACATCCACATGGTTTCGGGCGGCGGCAACGCTATCTGGATCCACCCGGCGGGGTCTGGACCTTGAATGCGCCGGCTCGGCAGGCTCTGATCACCGGCGGCACAACTGGGATTGGCCTTGGCATCGCGACTGCGATGGCTGAAGCCGGATACGAGGTGACAGTTACTGGGCTCACCGAGGAGCAGGTCGCTTCTGCCCCTGGGCATCTCTCGGCGGTCCGGTTGGACGTCACCTCGGGTGATTCGGTCGCGGCGGTGCTGGCGCCATTCGACGAACTGGCCGCGCTGATCAATTGCGCCGGCGTGATTTTTCGCAACAACGCCGAATACGATATTGAGACCTTTCAGAAAGTGATCGATGTGAACCTGACCGGCACCATGCGCATGTGTGTCGGCGCTCGTGCGAAGCTGGCCGCGGCCCGCGGCGCCATCATCAATACCGCATCGATGCTCTCGTTTTTCGGCGGCCCGTCGATCCCCGCCTATACCGCGTCAAAGGGCGGCGTGGCGCAACTGACCAAGGCTTTGGCGGTTGCGTGGGCGCCTCAGGGCATCCGGGTGAACGCCATTGCGCCGGGCTGGATATCGACGGAACTAACCCGTAGGCTGGTGGAGGATGAAAGCCGCTCGGCCGCCATTCTCCAGCGAACACCCATGAGCCGTTGGGGCGAGCCTGGAGATGTGGGTGGGGCGGCAGTCTTTCTCTGTTCTGAAGCCGCGCGCTTTATCACGGGAGCGATCTTGCCCGTCGATGGCGGTTATGCAGCAATGTGAAAGTGAGGGTCAACCAATGAGCATTATCACCGCGGCCGAAGCGCGGATTCCCTACCGCCACCCGCAACCCAAGGAGAGCCCCCCTGAGCTCGTCATCCCCAACGCCATCCCAGAGGATGAGCGCTTGTGGGTGCCGCAGCAGGAGAACGTCTGGTTTCGTCCGCTTTGCCTGTCGGCAAGCCGGGGATATTGGATGAATCTTTTGCGGGTACGCAAGTCGGGCGTGCTTTCGCGCCATCGTCATCCGCAGCCGGTTCACGGTTTTGTGCTGAAGGGCAGCTGGCACTACCTGGAGCATGATTGGACGGCGACCGAAGGAGCGTATGTGTACGAGGCTCCAGGCGAGACGCACACGTTGGTAGTGGAAGAGGACGTTCCGGAGATGATTACCCTCTTTCAGGTAAATGGCGCGATGATCTACGTCGACCCGGATGGCAAGGTCCTGGGATACGAAGACGTATTTACCAAGATCGACCTCTGCCGACGCCACTTTGCGTCCGTTGGGTTGGGCGAGGGGTTCGTAGATCAGTTCCTGCGCTAGAACCATGGATGCAACACAACCAAGCCGCTGGAAGATCGTCGTTGCGTTCGGGCTTGTCTATTTGTTCTGGGGCTCGACCTATCTCGGCATTGACATCGCGGTGCAGTCTATTCCGCCGGGGTTGATGTGCGGGGTCCGCTTTTTCATCGCCGGGTGTGGTCATGCTGCTGGGGTGTGCCTTGACCGGGCGCAGGATCTGGTATTCGCCTCAGCAAATTGCTCTTCCTGCGCGGTGGGCATTTTATTGTTGATGGGGGGCAATCTCACGCTCTCCTATGCGGAGCTTTCGGTCTCCACCGGCTTGGCGGCGCTCATCCTTGCCATCACGCCGTTGTGGTTCCTGGTTCTCGACTCCATGCTGCTCGGCCATCACCGTATTGCGCCGCGGGGCAAAGCCGGGCTTGCGCTCGGGGTGGTTGGCTTGCTCGTCCTCTTCTACCCTGAGCTCACTTCGAACACGGCGTTGGGGAGAAAGGAACTCTGGGCTTCGCTGAGCCTGATTGGTGGATCATTCAGTTGGGCGCTCGGGTCGGTGCTGTCGAAACGCTGGCAATCGGCGATGGACCCATTCAGCAGCACCGGGTGGCAGGTAACGGCCGCCGGGGTCGCTAATTTTGTTTTTGCCGTATTGGTGGGGGACTTTCATCGGGTGGTGTGGACCGCTCGCGGAATCGGTGCGAGTCGCGTACCTTGTTGTCTGCGGCTCCTGGATCGGCTATACCGCCTACATCTGGCTGCTGGAGCATGTTCCCACGTCGAAGGTCTCGACGTATGCCTATGTGAATCCTGTCGTCGCGGTCTTTCTGGGATGGCTCGTTCTGCATGAGCGAGTCAGCAAATTTATTCTTGCGGGAAGCGCGGTGGTGGTGCTTTCGGTGATTCTCGTGACCAGCGCCAAGGTGAAGGAAACGAGCTTGGCGAAGGAGATTCCGGAATTGGTGTGACGGGAATGGCCTGCTGCTAGTGACACAGGGGGAGTTTGGGGCGCCACAACCCCACTCAAGCCAAAACAAGGCTTGAATGGGCCACGCAAGCTTTTCTCGTTGGGAATGTCGGTGTCAAAAAATGAATTGTCATCCCGACCGCAGTGGAGGGACCTGCTGTCTCTCTCACCCTAGCTACAACCCTTTGTATTGCCCGCCGTCTACCAGCAAGGTCTGGCCGGTAATAAAGGACGCGCGCTCCGAGGCAAGCCAGACAATAGCGTCAGCCACCTCTTCCGGCTTTGCCACACGCTTCAGCGGCGCCTCGTTTGCAAGGCGTGCTTCAAAGTCGGCCGGCGCTGACACCCAAGTCCTGCGAGCGTTTGTCGATGAGGCTTTTCAGCCGCGCGGTCGCGGTGAAACCAGGAGCAACGTTATTCACCGTGATTCCATCTTTGCCAAACTCGTTGGAGAGGCTCTTGATGAGGCCCAGCACCCCCGCCCGTACCGCGTTGGAGTAAATCAGGTCGGATGAGGGCTGGCGTACCGTCACGGACGTAATCGTCACCAGCCGGCCCCAGTGCTTTTTCTGCATCCAGGGCAGAACCGCGCGCGCAAAGTGGATCGTGCTCATGAAATTCATCTCCATTGCGCGATGCCACTCTTCCGTCGTGGTGGCAAGAAACATCTTGGCCGGCGGCCCGCCGGCATTGGTCACGCATACGTCAACGCCGCCGAACTCCTGCGCAACATGCTTCACAAACTCCTCCACCGCGGCAGCATCGGTCACATCCAGCGGTTCGGCCAGACCTGAAGCGTTGGTAGCGTTCGCGAATCAGCTGGGCGGCCGGCGTTCAACTTGTTGGCATCGCGCGAACACATCGCCACCTTTGCGCCTTCGGCGGCGAACTTCTCCGCCGCCGCCCGCGCGATCCCATCGCTCGAGGCGGCGACAATAACACTGCGGTCCTTTAATCCAAGATCCACTTGCCTGCCCTTTCTCTTTCAACCTTTGCCGGTGCTTCCTGTCGAAGGTAGGCGTCGTCTTTGTCGATCCAATCCTGGCGCGGAGGATTGAAGATGTCGAGGTCGACCGTATCTTCCAGCGCAATGGCCTCATGCGGCATGTTGGGAGGAATGCACAGTACTTCCCCGGCGGCGACGGTAACCTCCCGGTTGTCGATGAAGAATTTCATTACGCCGTCAAGCACGTAGCTGACCTGCTCATTGTGATGGCTGTGCAGAGGCACCCGCGCGCCCTTCTTCAGCAGGATGCGTGCCACCATCACATTCGTGCCGACAACCAGTTGCCGGCCAATCAGCGAGCTTAGGTGTCTCTACTTCGATGTCGTTCCACTTGGTGTGCGTTGCGCTTGCTTCTGCCATATCGTTTCCCTTTTCGAAGCCCACGCAGCTGTGCGCGAGGCTCTGCAAAAGTTACCACAAATGCCTGCGCGCCGACCAGGAAGCTCAGTCAGGTCTGGCCGAAGCACTCTTGACATCGGCCGTGCCCAGCCAGGTTACCGCGCCAAAAGCTCCCAGCCATGAGCCGGCTGCGGCAAAGACCACGTAGATGGGGTTGCCTGTGTAGCTGATCACCGCAAACGCGGAGAGCAGGTACCAGAGGCTGCTCCAGCTTGCCGCGATGCTCCTGCGGCGCGCGGCAACTGCCGCGGTGAACATTACATAGACCGCGTCGGTGGCGGCGGTCGACGCCACCACTCCCATGGCAATCAGCGGATTTGGCGCATGGATCATCTCACCGCTCTCCTGAGCTTAGCTTCAATATCTGGTGCAGCACGAAGAGCAGAATGATGCCAACCGGCAACAGCACATAAAACCACACCAGTATCGCGCGTGAGCTGTCGGGTTCGACGGTGCACTCCGTGCTCAGGCTCGCGGTGTCGTTTCCCCGACGAACCAGCAGCGTCAGGCGCCACTTTCCTGCTTTTGAAAAATGGACGGTGGCGGCCTGCAACAGACGGTTGCTCGCCTGGCCTCGGCCAGCCGAACGGTCTCTTGCGATGCGCCTGCCGCGACGGTCAAGCTCAATTGCCGGATCCAGCAGCACTTCCTCGCTGGTTCGATCCTGCACCATCACGCTGAGGTCCGCCGTGCCTACCTGCAGGGGCTGCGGGGTAGCGAAAAGTGTGATGGTAAACGGGCCTGCATCCTGGTGGAGCAGCATCGCTCCCGCCGTCGCCGTATGCCGCCGCCGCCCAGATCCCCAACGCCAGAACAGCCGCGAGCCGGCCGAGAGACTTCATGGATTCATTATGACGCCCCGCATCTGCATTGGCTGGAGCAAGATCCAGACACCCGCCGCGTAGACTACGGCAACCGTGGTGGCCCACGGCAGGAGCACCAACAGACGCCCGGCTAGCGGATGCAGCCCACTGCTGCACCAATCTCCAACCCAGGTACAGGGTCAATAGCAGCCCCGCATCCAGCAGCAAAAGCTGTACCGACAGCATGGTGTTGGCCGGCAGCAAGGGCAGCTCCATTCCCCACGGGCGGGGCCAGAAGTGCCAGCCAAAGTCTGCCCGGCCTGGTGGATGGCAGGCGCCAGCGTCGGCCAGCCGGTAGAAGAGATGAAAGAGCAGATGTGCCGCCCACATGGCCAGTCCAAGAGGCAGGAGCGCATGCGAGAAGCGGCAGAAGACTTCCCTTCTTGATGGTCTGAGGCCCCCGAGGAACGACTAGCCCAGCCGGCGAATCGCAACAGAACGCCCGTTGCCGAATAGACCAGCAATGTCACGTGAGTTCCCTGCACGTTCAGCCGCAGGCCGGCGCTACCATCCACCCGGCATTCGCGAAGGCGCGAGCACGACCACCAGGACAAGCACCGCGATGTCGATGCGCGACGAGAACTTCCCGATGGACGATCGCACCGGGTCGCGCAGCACATCGCGCAGCGGTGGGACCGCGAAGAGGCCGATGTTGTCATGGGGGCAGGCTTTGACGCAATCCATGCAAAGCGTGCAGTCCATATTGCCGGCTTTTTGCGGCATATAGAGCTGCAGCTCGCAGCCGCGCTGCTGCTTGGTTTCCGGCGATGCAGTCGTGGGTGGTGCAGCGCTCGCAGGTTGCCTGGCTCTTGGCCTGGAGGGTGAAGGGGGAAAGCAGAGACCCGGCAAAATTAAATTGCCCCAGCGGGCAAACGTACTTGCAGAAGCTGGCGCCGCGAAAAAGTGTATCCACGACAAAGGCGGCGGCAAAGTAGGCGATCAGCAGCCACGCGGTGCGCGCGGGGTGGTCCCAGATAGCAAAGGCTTCGTACGACCAGAAGAACAGGACCATCAGCGCGATCGCCATCCACTTGCTGCGCAGCCAGCGCGGCCACTTCAAGCGAGCCAGACCCAAGCGGTGCCCCAGCTCCCGCGGCAGCATGAAGGGGCACGACATGCAGAAGATATTTCCCAGCACCAGCAGAGCGATCACGCCGAAGGCTCGCACGTAGGTCCACGGCAGCACTCCGGCCAGGTTCATGGCGCCGATGGGATGGCCCGCGAAACCCATCCGCGATCACCAGGACCGCAATCACAAACGCGACGCTTTGCAATGCCATGCGGCCGTAGCGCGCGCGCAGCAAAGGTCCGATCAAGGGCAACCGCAGCAGGTCGAAGCGCGCTGCGGGCGATCGGTTGCCACGCATGCCCGCGAAACCTCGTGCAGGACGGGTTCGATCGCGGCGAGAGCAGATGGATGGCAATCATCACCACCGGAACCAGGTAGAAGATGGAGCCGATCACCCACATCAGCGCGCCTGCTGCCGCCTGGTCGCCCAGTGCGGATATGCCGAAGACTCTCGGTCCGTCTGGCATAGCTGGGATAGATCACTCTGCCGGAAAAGGTCAGAAATGCGGCGAGAGCTGTATTCACCAGATCCGCGCCGACGAGGTAGGGCAACATGGCCCATCGCGAACCGCGAGCCACGCTGGGCCATGGCTGGATCACAGGAAACCAGAAGAGCAGCGAGGTGCCGAGGAAGCAGGCGTGCTCCACCTCGTGCCAGCCGGGCGAACGTAGCGCCAGCTCATATGCCTGCGGTACGTGCCAGCCGAGGTAGGCGATGTTCATGGCCAGCCATGCGAACGCGGGATGGGTGAGCAGGTGCGCCACCCGGTACAGGGCGGGCGTGCGGAAGAAGGGGCCCAGGCCATCGCGCAGCACCGAGCGTGGCAGCGCCGCGCAGCAGCGGAACCGCGGGTGCGCCCAGCAGCAGCAGTGGGGGCACCACCGACATCAGTATCAGGTGCTGTGTCATATGGGCGGTCAGCAGCAGGCCGTCCAGTGTGTCGAGGGGGGAGGCGATCGCGATCCACAGCGCGAGGAGTCCGCCGAGAAAGCACCATGCGCGCCAAGGAGGAAAAATGTGCGGCCGGGTGCGGCGAATTTTGCGCCAGCCGCGAAGGTAGAGGAGCGCGGTCGCAATCAAACCCGCCGTGGCCCAAAAGGGAAAGGCCCAGGAACCCCACGCGGCCTGTGATACTCCGTCTGCCATTCTCACCCTCTCGATAGTGCGGCTTCGCGATAGGCGGAAACCGCAGGTCGCTCTATTGCGCCGGCGGCGGAGGGTTCAGTTCTCCTGTGCTGATGAACTGCTGCGAGGCATCCCGTGCGGGGAGTTGCCCGTCGGGGTGGAGCGTTTCCAGGAAGCTCACCAACGCCGTTACCTCAGGCGGAGAGAGATTCTTTCCATACGCCGGCATGTTTCCTCCGCCCTGCAGCACCTGGCGCACCAGTTGATCATAGGTCAAACGTGTTGCCACACCATCGAGCGCCGGTCCCCTCTGCCCTCCCACGCCGCCCATCATGTGGCAGTTACGGCACTGCTTGTCCTGGAACACAATCTGCCCCTGCCGTCCCAGCGGCGTAGCCTCGCTGCACGTAATGTACCGGAACGGTGTCGCCGCTCCACGCCTGCATGTCCGGGCTCCACGGGGTATAAGTCCCCAGATGTTGGCACACTGCAAACCCCACCGCGAGCACGGTGATCGATAGCACCGCAATCGGCCGCCGGTGCCAGCTCTTCTCTCCTTCACCGGCAAAAAACGGCAGCGCCAGCAGGAAGGCGATGCCTATGACGGGAGCGATCAGGATAAACGGCGTCTCCAGGTTCTCCGGGAGAAACGAAAGAATGGTGTAAATCCACAGAAAGAAAAAGTCCGGCTTGGGCACCGTTTGAATGATGGTTGGATCGGGAAAACCGGTCGGCCCAAATGGCCCCAAGAATATCGCGCAAAGCGCCACCGCAAACAGGATCGCAGCGGAAAAGATCATGTCTTTCCACACCGCCCCGGGTACGAAGGGAATTCCGTCCTTTTGCGTCAGCTCGTGGTACTCCTGAATATACGTGGTGCGCCGGACGATCCGCCCGGGCATGGGCCAATCGTTGATGCCCAGTCCCACAACCATCCAGATATGCAGCCCGGCAAACGCCAGCATCATGCCTGGAATAACAAACACATGCAGGGCAAAAAAACGGGTCAGCGTGGGGCCCGCGATAATCGGGCCGCCTAACAGCAGATCGACCAGCGGGCCTCCAATCAACGGCACACGGGCGACGATCGAGGCGCCGATGCCCAGCCCCCAGTAGGCATCCTGGTCGAAGCGCATGACCTGGCCGGTGAACGCCATGCCTAACGTCATCAGCAGCAGAAAGACACCCAGAATCCAGGTCAGCTCGCGAGGGAACTTGTACGCGCCAAACAGGAACACCTGCGCCATGTGGATCAACACCACGGCGACCATGAAGTTCGAACCCCAGCCGTGCATCGCCCGCAGGAACCATCCCAACGGAAGCTGCTGGTTCAACACTTGCAGGCTGTTCCAGGCCTCGCCCGCCGAGGGAACATAGACAATAGCCAGCAGAATGCCGGTGACGATCTGTAGCAGTAACAGGACAAAACTGGCGCTGCCGAAGACATACCACCAGCTCGCCGTGTTCTTTGGCACCGGGTGGAGGACCGTTTCCTTGATCGGCCCTTCCAATTTCAACCGGAACTCCAACCAGTCGTACGCTTGCTTCAACCAGTGCATTCGGAGCTCTCCTTCCGCACCGACGCGCTGGTGGCCAGCGTAGGCATCTGGCCTGCCATCAATCATCAGCTTGCCGTTTTTCACTTTGTAGTCGTAGGTGAAGAGGCCTCGCGGCGGCGGCCCCGCGGCGCGCGAGCCATCGGCGTAATAGACCCCGCCATGGCAAGGGCACATAAAAAGTTCAGATTGAGGAAACCAGCGCACCGGGCAGCCAAGGTGGGCACAGTTGATGGCAAACACCTGGAACTTCTGATCCGCTGTCCGGCGGACCCAGCAAGCAGCCTTGCTGGTCGCCCCATCCCAGGGCATGCTTTTCGGGTTCACAAAGCTGGCCAGCCGGGTCTCGCCCAGGGGAAATTGCGAAGCGTCGCCTAAATCGATCCAGGAATTGTAACCGCCATTCTTGCGAATCGGTCCCAGCAGGTAGCCCACGATTGGGGTGGCGATCAACACCGCGACTGCGCCATTGAGCAGAACGCCGATCGACAACATCAGCCACCGCCTGCTTACTGCCTTGTCGTCGCTCATCGCGAGTCTCCTCCAGTTTTCTTTTGCCCTGCGCCCGGCCGCTGGCTGGAGAGCCAGCCCACCACGTCAGTCACTTCCTGATCGCTCATCGGATGCCCCGGCAGGTCGTTTCGCCAATCGGGCTGGCCGATATCCGGGCGTCCGGCAATCACGATCGTCCGCAAGACCTGGTCACTGACCAGCGCCAGGAACGCAGGTTCCGTAATCGATCCGGCCTTGCTCTTGCCCGCCTGACCGGCAACTCCATGACACGAAGCGCAATAGGTCGTATAAACCTGCTGGCCACGCGCGGGATCTGCTGTTTTAGCGGCCTTGTAGGGCGGTTGGTTCGGCAGATTCCCCGCCTTAAACCAGGCGGCGCGCATACCGTTGACCAGCGCGTCGACCTGCTGGTCCGTCAAGCTTCCGCCGGCACTGATGGCAAATGCGGGCATCAGCGTGCCCGGATCGCCGTTGGCGACAACCTGGTGGAGCACCTGCTCATTCACCAGCGCCTGGTAGGTAGGGTTCGCCAGCGGATAGGACGGGCCATTCATGCCCTCCGCGCCGTGACAGGCGGAACAGTTCTGCCGGTAGAGCGTGGCAAAGTCCACCACCGAATCGGGGCGCGGCACCTCCGGTCCAGGCTTGGGATGGCCGGGCAGCGGCCCGCAGCCCAGCACCGTCAAACAGCAAACCAACATCAGGAGGCGTGCCGTCACTGGTCCTCCCGGCGGTCTTCGTCCATCATGCCCGGTGTCTCCAATCCCACGCGCGCGGCAAACGGCAGATATTGCTCGGTGCGGATGTGGGCTTGCTGCGCGACCACCCAACCCGCCACGATTCCGAATGTCACCTGGGAGACGACAAACCACCACCAGTCGATGCGATCCGCGAGATAGGGATTGATCAGGGGCAGCGCGGAATGAAGCACACCCGTCCACAGAACCGGGGCGATGATCCCGCCCAGGAGAATGGGCCGCTTAGGCATCATGGGCAGCATAGCTCCATACAGCAGACCGATCAGCAGCGAGCCTACGGCATGGATGATGGTGGCTGTGACCAGCGCGCTCAGACGAAAGTGTGTGATCTCTTCGAAGGTTGGATTCGACCAGCCGGCAACCCCAGCTCCGCCCAGCAGGTTTACCGCGTACCAGATGCTGTGGTACCGGATCAGGCCGTACAGCAGCGCCGGCACAATCATGGCAGCACCGCCCGCGATACCCCCTTTCACCCCGGCCATGACTGAGGGTGTGTGGACCGGCAGGCGAGCGCGGTGGCTTTCGTCGACCTCAATACGAGCGACTTTGGTGCGCACCGTCGTGTACTCGAACTTCTGCACTTTGACCGGGACGGCAACGTGATGAGCATGCGGCCACACCTGGCCGAACCATCCGACGCAGCCGGCGACAATGAGCACTCCACCCAGGATGCTGATGCCCACATTCGTCACCAACCCAGCAAGAGCAAAGGTCAGGCCAAGGGCCAACACCAGCGGCCACGCGGTCGGCGCCGGCAGCTGCACGATCTCTTCCGTAATGTGGTCGTGTCCCTGTGAGTCTTCCATTGCTTCTATCTCTTTCTGTCAGCGGCCAACGATGTAGACGACGGTAAAAACCACGACCCAGACCGCGTCGACAAAGTGCCAATAGAGCGAGAGCACCTCTAGTTGCCTGGAGTGCTCCTTTTTCAACTTTCCCATAAGGGCAAAAATCAGCACCAGGGAAAGCATGGTCAGTCCGATGATGACGTGGCTCGCATGCAAGCCGACCAGCGAGTAGAACGTGGTGCCGAAGAGATTGGTGCTGATGGTCAGCCCGTCGTGATAGATCAGCTTCTTCCACTCGAGGCCGGTACCGACCAGAAAGATCCCACCCAAAACTACGGTGAGCGCCCACCACGCGCTGAAGGCCCCCATGGCGCTCTTTTTCAGGCTGCGTTCCGCTAACCAGATGGTGAAGCTGCTGGAGAGCAGGCATACGGTGTTGAAGATGGGCAGCTCCAGCACATCGTGCGGCTGCGGCCCGCTGATGCTTTTGCCAATGTAGTAGAGATACGCGACAACAAAAATGCCAAAGATCGCCGTCTCGGCAACGATCAGCGCGAGCATGCCAACCGTGCCGTGATAGGGCACCCAGTCTTCGCTCGGAGTACCGTGAGCCAGGGGAATCGTGCCGGCGCTCATCCTTTATCCTCGACGATCAAAGTCATTCGTATCGCGAATCCGGGTCTTCGGGGTGTTTCAGGTCCCACAGCGGACGGCGGCTGGCCACCACCGGTTCGCTGGCAAAGTTATATTCGGGAGGCGGAGAGGTCGTAGCCCACTCCAGTGTCCACGCATCCCACGGGTCAGGGCCCGCCTCGGGACCTTTGAAGTAGGAGTAGACCAGGTTGTACACAAATATCAGCGTAGCCACTGCCTGGATCACTCCCCCAACCGACACGATCATGTTCCAACCGTCCCAGCCGCGGCCAGGTTCATAGGTGTAGATCGACCTTGGCATGCCCAGCAGCCCTGGGATATGCATGAAGTCGAAGGTTATATGGAACCCCAGCACAAAGAGCCAGAAATGCCACTTGCCCAGCCGCTCGTTGAGCATTTTTCCAATCATCTTCGGGTACCAGTAATAGAAGCCACCGAGAAAGCAAAAGACGATGGCCCCCACCAGCACGTAGTGGAAATGGGCGATCACGAAATAGGAGTTGTGCAGCTGCCAGTTCCAGGGAGCAACCGAGAGCATGATCCCGGTCAGGCCGGCAAACAGAAACTGGGCCACGAACGCGGTGCAAAAAAGCATCGGCGTGGCATAGCGTATCTTGCCGCCCCACATGGTGGCGATCCAGTTGAAGATTTTGATCCCGGTAGGAACGCCCACCAGTCCGGTCGAGAGCACGAAGAAGGCGTTGGAAGCGGAATTCATGCCCACGGTAAACATGTGATGGGCCCACACACTCAGGCTGATCAAGCCGATGCCGGCGGAGGCGGCCACCATGGCGGGATACCCGAAGATGGCTTTGCGCGAGAAGACAGGAATGACTTCGTTGGCGATCGCAAACGCGGGCAACACCAGAACGTAGACCTCGGGGTGCCCGAAGATCCAGAAGAAGTGCATCCAGACGTAGGGCGCGCCGCCCGCCTGCGAATCGAAGAAGTGCCCCCCAAGATAGCGGTCGATGACCAGCATGATCTGCGCGGCCGTCAAGGGACTGATGGTCACCAGGATCATGCCCGCAACCACCAGGTTCAGCCACACTAACAGTGGCATACGCAAGAGCGTCATGCCCTTGCAGCGCATGCATAGGGTGGTGGCGATAATATTCACCGCGGCGCCGATGGTGCCGAAGCCGGAGACGATGAGGGAGAGCGCCCAGTAGTCGGTGCTATGGCCGCGGGAGAAGGCTCGTTCGGTGAGCGGCGCGTAAGCCCACCAGGTTACATCGGGTGCGCTGCCCGCGCCTTGCAGACCCACTCCACCGATAAAGCTGTAGTACAGCAGCAGTCCGCCCAGCGAGGTCATCCAGAAGCTGAAGGCGTTCAACCGGGGGAAAGCCATGTCCCTGGCCCCGACCATCAACGGGACCAGGTAGTTGGCGAATCCAATGATGAGCGGCATTCCCATGAGGAAAACCATGGTGGTGCCATGCATGGTGAAGATGCGATTGAACACTTCGGGAGAAAGAAAATTATTGTGGGGCACGGCCAGCTGAATGCGCAGCAGAATCGCTTCGAAGCCGCCTACCAGCAAGAAGACCAGGGCGTAGGCCATGTACATCATGCCAAGTTTTTTGTGGTCGACCGTCACTACCCAGCTGTGCACTGTTTCCAGCCAGGTTCCGTACGTCTCGCTCGGCGGAGTGAGATCGATGGCGCCCCCATCGGTAGTGTCGAATCAGCCATACCGGATAAACTCCTTACTTCAACGTAGTGAGGTAGGCGACGACCTTGTCAATTTGATCGTCGCTCAGCTGCATCGCCGGCATCAGGCTTCCGGGCTTCACGTAATCCGGATCTTTGATCCACAGCTTGAGATTCGCCGGCGTATTGTCGGACGCGCCGGAGGCAATCGTCTCCCGGCTCATCAAGTGGGTAAGGTCCGGCCCAAATTTTCCTTGCGCCGAAGTGCCGCGAATCACGTGGCAGCTCACGCAGGACTGGGATTCGAATACCTGCCGCCCCTCAGCGACCGCCGGATCCTGCACCCCGGGCTGCTGTTGATTTTTTACCCACGCCTGGAAATCTTCCGGCGTCTGCACGTACACGCGCAGCAGCATCTTGGCATGCTCGACCCCGCAGAACTGCGCGCATTGTCCCACGAACATGCCGACCTTATCCGGGTTAAACCAGATGCTGTTGACCTTGTTGGGAATGGAGTCGATCTTGCCGAACAATGCGGGCACCCAGAAGCTGTGATCCACGTCCGCCGAGAGCAGGCGGAGCGAAGTGGTCATCGGAGCCTTATCTGTGTTAACCGGCACATGCAGCTCACCCACAGCGGTAAAGCCATAGTCGGGATAGTGAAACTCCCACCAGAATTGGTGACCGACCACATCGACATGAATCGCCGAGGACGGCATTTTCTGGTCCTGAATGGCAAAGAGAATGCGGGCCGTGGTGAGAAAGAGGACGAACACAATGAGGATCGGGACGACGGTCCACGCCAACTCGATCTGGGTGCTGCCGTAAATCTGGGGTGGCTCGCTGTCGTCGTGGGGATCACGCTGACGGTAGCGGATCATCACGTATACCAGAAGGGATCCGACCACGATAAAAATTGCACCCGTGACCTGCATCACGAAAAACGACAGATGGTCGATCATCTGCGCCGGACCGGAATGAGGATTGAAGATGCTCGGCGTCTGGTAGACGACGGTGTCGGCCGGGGCTGCCCATGCTACGTGTGCCGCGGTGCACAGCCACAGCAACAACGCATACGGGGCTCGCCCGGGCCCTTTGCGCTGCTGCCGTCCTGCCAACATGATTGCGGTTCCTCCCCCGCCCGAAAAGAAAACCTATTGTAGCGCTCTCCCTTGAGAGACCATATTAATTACTCGCTGCCAACTGCGCCTTTGATGCACGAAAACGGAAAGAGGCTCTTGGTACACTGGCCGCAGTGAAGCGTCTGATCATCAACGCGGACGACTTTGGCCTGACCCCTGGCGTCAACCGCGCGATCGTTGAGCTTCAGCAAGCAGGCGCTCTCAGCTCCACCACGCTGATGGCCACTGCGGCCTACTTCTCTGCCGCAGTGTATCTTGCCTTCGCCCAACCCACGCTGGCTGTCGGCTGCCACGTCGTCCTGGTGGACGGCTCACCCTGCCTGCGCGCAGGCGAAGTGCCTTCGCTGCTCGGCCCTGAAGCTGTATTCCGCCCCACGGTAGGAAGTTTTCTGCGCGACTTGCTACGCGGCCGTATTCGCGAGCAGGAGATTGAGGCCGAAGCCGTCGCGCAGATACGGCGAATTCAATCCAGCGGTCTCACCGTCAGCCACATTGACTCGCACAAACATCTGCATGCATTTCCCCGGGTGCTTGCTCCCCTGCTCCGCGCGGCGCGCCAGTGCGGGGTCTTCTGTGTCCGGAATCCATTTGAACCGTGGTGGAGTCTTCGCGCCACCCGGGGCGCCAGTGCCTGGCGCCGAACCCAAGTGCGCGCCATGCAAACACAACGGCGTACGTTCACCAGGTTGATCACGGAACACGGTATGATGACCGCCGACGGCTCGATCGGTGTTCTGGCTACCGGAAGCCTGGATGACTCTGTATTGCGTTCCTTGCTGCAAGCAATGCCTCAGGGTATATGGGAGCTGGTCTGTCATCCGGGGTATAACGACCAGGCGCTCGAGCAGGCCAATACGCGGCTGTTGGGTTCACGGGAGACGGAGCGTTGCGCATTGCTCGATGTCATCCCTGAAGCACTGAGGAAGGAACCGGACTTGACGCTCACCGATTTTCATCAGCTCCGCTGCTAAGGAGGGTTTCTTGCAGTTTCTCTCAACCGGAAAACAGCTTTAGAGGAATTGGACCATGAAGATCGGCATCACGTGTTATCCGACCTATGGCGGCAGCGGAGTGGTCGCGACAGAACTCGGCATCGAGCTCGCGACCCGCGGGCACCAGGTCCACTTCATCACTTATTCGCGCCCCTTCCGCCTCACCGGCCGCGAAGAAGGTATTTTCTATCACGAGGTGCCGGTTTCCAATTACCCCCTCTTCGAATACCCGCCCTACGATCTTGCGCTGGCCACACGCATGTCGGAGGTAGCCGAGTATTACGAGCTCGACCTGCTGCACGTCCACTACGCTATTCCCCACTCGGTGTGCGCACTGCTCGCCCGCCAGATGCTGGCCAAGCGTCGTCACCTGCCGTTTGTGACTACCCTGCACGGTACCGACATCACCCTGGTCGGCCTCGACCGGTCGTATTTGCCCATCACCCGGTTCGCCATCGAGGAGAGCGACGGCGTTACCTCGATCTCCGATTACCTGCGCGAGAAGACCGTGCACGACTTCGGCATCTTGCGGCCCATCGAGGTGATTCCCAACTTCGTCAACTGCGACGAGTACAAGCCCCTGGGCGACCTGCGTGCCGCTGCCCGGGCTCGTTATGCCGATCCTGGAGAAAAAATCCTGCTCCATCTTTCGAACTTTCGTCCGGTCAAGCGCATCCTCGATGTGATTGAGGTCTTCGCCCGGGTCGCGCAAGAAATGCCGGCGCGCCTGCTGATGGTGGGCGACGGGCCGGACCGCTCCTCGGCGGAGTGGCTGGCCAGCAGCAAGGGAATCCAGGACCGGGTGCACTTCCTGGGCAAACAGGACCGGGTGCATGAACTACTGCCCGTCGCCGACCTGATGGTCATGCCCAGTGAACTGGAGTCGTTCGGCCTGGCTGCGCTCGAAGCCATGGCATGCAAGGTTCCCACTATCGCGACTCGCGTCGGCGGAGTATCGGAGCTGATCGAAGACGGGGTGACCGGCCGCCTCTTTGCTGTCGGCGATGTGGATGCCATGGCCGCCGCCGCGATCGAACTGCTGGGCGACGATGACCGGCTGGCGGCCATGGCGAATGCGGGCAGACGAGCCGCCCAGGATCGCTATTGTGCCTCGCGCATTATTCCGATTTACGAGAAGTATTACGAGACGGTGCTGGCGCGCGCCGAGGTCTGATCCGCCAACACCAGGACGTTCGGCGCCACTGGGATCTCCAGGGTCACGCGGGTTCCCCGCCCCGGCCGGCTGAACACTTCAAAGCGCGCGCTGTTGCCGTAAAGTACTTCCAGGCGCTCGCGCACATTGCGCATGCCGATGCCGGCTCCCCGGCTGGCGAAGCCTACCTCCCGCACCCGGCCCTCCGCCATGCCCACGCCGTCGTCTTCCACCTCGACGATCATCTTGGCGCCAAGGATGCGGCTACGCACGGTGATGGTTCCCCCTTGCAGGCGGGGCTCCAGGCCGTGCTTGATGCTGTTTTCGATTAAGGGCTGCAGAATCATACAAGGCACCAGAAGCTCCAGGGTGCCGTCGTCGATCTCCTTCACCACCCGCAGCTTCTCCGCACCAAAACGCACTACTTCGATGCCCAGGTAGTCGTCGGCAAAGGTCAGCTCTTCGCGGAAGGGCACATACGAATCGTGATCCTTGAGCAGGGCACGCAGAATATTGCCCAACTGGACGATCATCTCCCGCGCCATCTCCGGCCGGAAGCGGACCAGGGACGCGATGGAGTTGAGCGTGTTGAAGAGGAAGTGGGGGTTGATCTGCCGCTGCAGTGCGTCGAAGCGCGCCTCCAGCACCAGCCGCTTCTGCTCCTTGAGCTTGATCTCGATGCGGCTGGCATTCCAGATCTTCAGCGGGATAGCCACCACCACGGCAGGGCAGACCCAGATGGCAAGCTTGACCGCAAGGCTTGGGGAGTTCAGCGTAAACAGGAGGCCAGGGTAAAGCTGCGCCAACCACATCCGAACCATCTGCATGCCCACGATCAGAATCAGCAGCAGGAACTGGCGATCGAAGCGCGGCTGTCGCAGATTGCGCCGCACCCAGCGATAGATGCTGAGGTCCACGAATGGGGAAAACGACCAGACCTCTTCCGGGTCGACGGCCCGCCCGTACAGTCCGGAAACGACCGCGACCGCAAGAAAGAAGGGTAGGGTCAGATACTCGCGGTGCAGCATGGCGGGGAGAGAGAGCACGGCACCGCCAAAAAGCGCGGAGAGCGGTCCCAGCAGAATGCCCAAAAGGATGACGGTTTCAAAACCGATGTCCGCCGCGTAAAAGTTGGACACGATGAATCGAATCCAAACGCCCAGCGTCAATGGGATACAGAGAAAGGCCAGCAGGCCGACCGTTTGGCTTGTGGTGCGGCGCTCGGCGAACAACAGACGCTGGAAGGTCAGAGCCCGGGCAGTCACCGCCGAAACAGCGGCCGCGACGCCTAGCTTGATCAGCAGTGAGACCAGTACGACCTTCGTCGCATCCACGCTCTTACTTTACGCCAGTCCTCTCGCTGGACACGAGGCTGGGATAGAGGCTCTAATTGACTATGCCGTTGGAAAGTGTAAAGAAAGTGGCGGATGCGGATTTTCCCACCCGCTGGGGTCATTTCCGTATTCTGGGCTTCGAAGGCACGCGTATCGACCCGGAACCCTGCAGCCCGGGGACCGCTGCCGTCAGCAAGAAGATCGAGGGCGCCATCGCCCTGGTGTTGGGCGATATCCATAGCGGCCCCCCGGTCGTGCGCATTCATTCCCAATGCCTCACCGGCGATGTCTTCGGCTCATTGCGCTGTGACTGCCGCCCGCAACTGGAACTGGCGCTGCGCACCATCGCGCAGGCCGGCGCCGGCATCCTGCTTTACGAACAGCAGGAGGGCCGAGGCATCGGGCTGATCGCCAAGCTACGCGCTTACGAGCTGCAGGACCAGGGGCTGGATACGGTGGAAGCCAATCTCCGGCTCGGCTTCAAGGCTGACTGCCGCGAATTCGAATTACCCGCCGAGATTCTGAAGCTGCTGGGCGTAACCTCCGTACGCCTCATCACCAACAACCCGGAGAAGGTCGAGGCCCTGGAATCCATAGGCATTCGCGTTGTGGAGCGCATCTCCGCCGAGGTGGAGCCGCTGGACAGCTTCGAGCACTACGTCCAGGTGAAGCAGGAAAAGATGGGACACATCATCGATCGTGTGCCGGAGCTCGGTTAGCCATAATCACCTTTGCGGTGGTGATGGCCTGGCCTACATGACGCTGGGTATGCTCGGCGGCATGGATCAACAAACCTGCGAGAGTGGTGGGCAGGCCTTTGCGGCCGATCTTGACCGGCATATCGGCCGGTTGGCGGACAATTTTGTCGAGGCGCTGCCGAGTCCTGTCGAGACTGGCTTCAAGTTCTCGGAAGATCTCCTCGCGGGTCCCGCCGGCATCCATCTCGCTGGACAGCGAGTTCAATTGTTCCTGGCTCAGAGGAGTTCCCTCCGCGTAACAGCAGAACCGGTCCAGGCTACGGGCAATATGCCGCAATTGAAATGCGACGGAAGGTAGCCCAGAGGGCCGCGTGTGGAACTCGCCGTCGTCGAGAGCGCTGCACCACTTGGCGACATCCTCCTGCGCCATCTGCAGCGAATGAAGCAAGGCTCGCTGCAGCACCGGCACATCGGAGAGCGTACCTCGCAACCAGGGCTCCGGCAGCTTCTCTTTATTTTGTTCTGACATCAAACGCAACCTCCTGACTCTCCCCCATCAGCAAAGCACGGGGTGCCCCACATCTCACTCGTTTTTCGCGAGATGTGGGGTACCCCGTGCTTTGTGGCAGGGAAAGACTTACAGCCCGTGCGCCTGGCGAAATTCTTTTACCACTTGCGCCGGATCGCGATGCTGCCCGTCGACTGCCTCGTTCATGGTCTGCATCTCCTCCGCGGTGATTTTTCCGCCAAGATCGGCGAAGGCGCGGCGCAGCTGCGGCCAACGGTCCAGCGCCTCCTGCCGCACCAGGGGAATCGCCTGGTAGGGAGGAAAGTAATGCTTATCGTCCTGCAGCACCGTCAATTGAAACGCCTTGATAGGCCCATCGGTCGAGCTCCCCGCAATAATGTCGACCTGGTGTCCATTGAGCGCCCGGTAGAGCAATCCCAAATCCATCAACCGGGGCGAACCATCGAACTTGAGACCGTAGGCCTGTTGCAGGCCTGGCAGCCCGTCAGGCCGCTGTTCAAATTCATAGCCCACTCCGAGTTTCCATTGCGGGCTGTACCGGGCCGCCTCGCTCAGCGTGGTCAGGTGAAGCTCCTTCGCCTGCTGGCCTCGGATGACCATGGCAAAGGTGTTCTCGAATCCCAGCGGCTCCGTGGCCACCACGTTGTAGCGTTGTTGATAGAGCCGGCGCACCGTGTCCAGCACCCGTTGCGGGTCTTTATCCACCGGCTGTTTCAGGATCGCGGTCAGCGCCGTGCCGGTGTACTCGACATAGGAATCGATGCGGCCCGCGATCAGCGCCTGGTTGCAGATGTAGCTGCCGGCAAGATAAAAGCGGCGTTCCACTTTCATGCCGGTCACCGCCTCGATGTGCTGTGCCAGCAGTTCGCCCAGGACCACCTGCTCGGTAAAATTCTTGGCCCCAATCACCGGATAATCCGGGCGCGGCGGCGCGCATGCGGAAATACCCAGCAGCAAAAGACAGGCTGCCAGACGTGTGATCACCGGCGTTCCGGCACCCGCAGCCGGCTCTCTACCCAACCCAGCCCGGCGTCGGCGCCGATGGCCAGCAATGCCGCGGGAATCGCGCCTGCCAGCACCAAACGGTTGTCGACAGACGCCACGCCGCGAAAGATAAACTCGCCCAGACCACCGGCCCCGACCGCGGCGGCGATGGTCGCGATCCCCACGGCCAGAACCGTCGCCGTCCGCAGCCCGGCGAGAATAAAGCTCGCCGCCAGGGGAAGCTCCACCTTGCGCAGCCGCTGCCCGCTCGTCATGCCCAGGGCCTTGGCAACTTCGAGCACGGTGGGATCCACTCCCTCGATACCCGCATAGGTATTGCGCACGATGGGCAGCAGCGCATACGCGGTCAGCGCGGCAATAGCAATGCGCGCCGCGCGATCGCCGATCCACGGCAAGGGCAACAGGAAGCCAAACAGGGCCAGGCTGGGAATGGTCTGGATGATATTCACTACTCCCAGCACCGGCTTGGCCCAACGCGGATGACGCGTGAGCCAGATACCGGTCGGTACCCCAATCGCAGCGGCCAGCAACATCGCCGAGCCGGTCAGCCACAGATGTTCCAGGGTTAGCTCGGCAATCTCGGAGGCGTGCTGCGCTAGGAAGCCGGACACGTGGACCTCCGATGCACAGCGCGCACATAGCCCTGCACCGCAGGGATAGACGAGCTGACAAATTCCTCCGCTGGAAGATGAGCTACCACCTTGCCGCCTTCGAGCAGCACGATGTGAGAGGCCAGATAAAGCGCTTCATCCAGATCGTGGGTCACCAGCAGGACCGTCTTGTTCAGCCGCCCCAGCAGCGCGCGCAGCATATCCTGCATCTCTCCCCGGGTAATCGGGTCCAGCGCGCCAAACGGCTCGTCCATCAGCAACAGTTTGGGTTCGGCTGCCAGCGCCCGCGCCAGGCCGACGCGCTGCCGTTGCCCGCCGGAAAGCTGATACGGCAGGCGGTGGGCAAAGCTCTCATACTCCAATCCCACCTGTGTAAACAACTGTCGCGCGCGGTCGGCGATCTCTTGCCTGGGGCGGCCCTCGATCTCGAGCACCGCCCCAATGTTGCGCTCCATGTCAAAGTGAGGAAAGAGGCCGGTCTCCTGGATCACGTACCCGATCGACCTCCTGAGCCGGATCGGATCCCAGTCAGTGGTGGCCTTCCCTTCCACCATCACTTTTCCCGAGGTGGGCTCGATCAGGCGGTTCACCATGCGCAGCAGAGTGGTCTTTCCAGAGCCGCTGCGCCCCAGCAGCGCCGTGGTGGAACCAGCCGCGACCTCGAGGTCGATGTGGTCGAGAATGACTCGTCCGTCAGACGCGGTCAGCCCAACCTGATCGAAAGCAATCGCGTGTGGGCCGCCGGTCAAATGGCATCAGGAGCTGGGCGGCTCCACCTCGATACCGTCTATTTTGATCGGTGGAGCGCCCTTCACCCGCACCATGGTGATCTTGCTGAAGCCCTCTTTGAAGCTGGGAGGACGCAGGCGCTCCGCCATCTTGCGCATGACCTCATCGCTCACCGTGCGTTCCCGGCGGCTGTTCCGCTCCATGCACACCTCAAGTGGAACATCAAAGAAGACCGCTTGCGCCTCGTAGCCAAAGCTTTTGGCCATCTTGATCCATTGCCGCCGCTCGTGCGCCGACAGGTTGGTCGCGTCCACGTAATTCCACGGCATTTTGGCAATCAGGCGCGCCCGCAGCAGCGAACGCAGGGTGGAAAAAACCAGTCCCTGGTAACGCTGCTCCGTGATGTCGTCAAACAGAATGCTGCGCAGCATATCGCTGGACAGAGGGGTGACGCCGCGGCGCTTGAACCACGTCGTCTTCCCGGACCCCGGCAATCCGATGGCCAGCACCACGTAGCCTTTGAGATCTTTCTGGCTGGCCGACGGCAGCTCCGGAGGAGGCACCGACGGCGACTCAGGCTGAGTCTCCACCACCAGCTTGCCATCGTCCGACGGGGCGACCGGCGACGCTACCTGTGCGGCTGGCTCCTCCGGCGAGGCAGGGCTGTGAGCAGCGACACTGGCGGCAGAAGGCTCGGGCGCCCGGGCCGGCTTCTTAACCAGTTCGGCTGCTGCTTCCTGCTCTTGCTTGTCGACCGCAGTTTGCCTTCCGCGTTTGTCTTCCGGGTACATCGGCTGTAAAGGCGTCGGCTGGTTGGCTGGAATCTCCTGTCCGATTTTCCCGGTCGATTCCGAGTCGTTCACTCCGCGCTTGCCACGTCGTCTCATTAGGGCGCGCATCCATTCGCGCATGATGTGGATGTAACACAAGTTCTGCCACCGCAGCAAATGCCCTGCTCCCATTCGGGCGCCCGCACTTTGGTACACTCATCTTTCGCGCTCAAAAGTAGCGGTGGCTCGCAAAATTGTTCTCCACCCACGTACCAGAAACCTCACCCCCTTCAAGGAGATTCCAAAGTTTATGGCTGTAAAGGTTGGCATCAATGGTTTTGGCCGCATCGGCCGCAACGTTTTCCGGGCTGCGCTCGGCAATCCTGAAATTGAATTTGTAGCGGTGAATGATCTGACCAGCCCGGCAACGCTGGCTCACCTGCTCAAGTACGACTCCATCCTCGGCAACCTGCACCACACCATCACCGCAGGCGATGATTTCATCTCCGTCGACGGCAAGAAGCTCAAGGTGTACGCCGAGCGCGATCCCGCCAAGCTCGACTGGTCTTCCGTAGGAGCCCAGGTGGTGATCGAATCCACCGGCCATTTCACCGATGCCACCAAGGCCAAGGCTCACTTGCAAGGAACGGTCAAGAAGGTCATCATCTCCGCGCCTGCGACCAACGAAGACCTGACCATCGTGCTCGGCGTGAACCAGGACAAGTACGATGCCGCCAAGGGCACAACGTCATCTCCAACGCCTCCTGCACCACCAATTGCCTGGCGCCGCTGGCCAAGGTTCTGAATGACACCTTCGGCATCGTCTCCGGCATCATGACCACCATCCACAGCTACACCAACGATCAGGTGATTCTGGACTTTCCCCACAAGGATCTGCGCCGCGGCCGCGCCGCCGCGCTGTCCATGATTCCGACCTCGACCGGCGCAGCCAAGGCTCTGCACCTGGTGGTTCCTGAGCTCAAGGGCAAGCTGGACGGCTTCGCCATCCGCGTGCCCACCCCCAACGTCTCGGTGGTCGACCTGACCTTCACTTCGGAGAAGCCGGTCACCAAGGAGTCGATCAACGAAGCGCTCAAAGCCGCGTCCGAGGGGCCACTGAAGGGCATCCTGGGCTATGAGACCAATGAGCTGGTCTCGAGCGACTTCAAGGGCAACCCGCTTTCCTCCATCGTGGACAGTGGGCTGACCAAGGTCGTCGGCACCAACATGGCCAAGGTGATCAGCTGGTACGACAATGAGTGGGGCTACTCCAACCGAGTGGTGGACCTGGTGCAGTTTCTCGGAAAAGCGGGATTGTAAGCGCTTTTCCCAAATGGTGTGAGCGAGGAATCGCAGCTCTACGCGGGCGTTCCGCTAAAGAACGACCGCACATAGCTACTCTCAAAACATCAGAGTATTTGGGAAAAAGCTAAGATACTCCGCTGAACGACTTCTTGAGGAAGTGCCATGGCGAAGCTTTCCATCCGCGATCTGGAGCTGAACAACAAGTACCTCTTTGTCCGCGTCGATTTCAATGTGCCGCTCTCTGAGAGCGGCCTGCAGATTCTCGACGACACCCGGATCAAAGAGACCCTGCCCACGCTCGAGTACGCGCTGCGTCATCATGCCAAAGTGATTGTGGCCTCGCACCTGGGGCGTCCCCAGGGAAAGCCCAACCCCAAGTACAGCCTGCGGCCGGTGGTGGACCGGCTGCGCACCCTTCTGGATCACGCGTTGGGGGAGTCGGTCAATGTTGCCTTCTCCCCCGACTGCGTGGGCGAAGTGGCCACCGAGCTGGCGCGCCAGCTTGAATCCAGACAGGTCTTGTTGTTGGAGAACCTCCGCTTTCACGCCGGCGAAGAAGCCAACGATCCCCACTTTGCCCGTCAACTCGCCAGCCTGTGCAACGTCTATGTAAACGACGCCTTCGGCAGCGCCCACCGGGCGCACGCGTCGACTGAGGGCATCACGCATTTTGTCTCTGAGTCCGCGGCCGGGCTGCTGCTGGAGAAGGAGCTCAACTACCTGGGCAAGGCACTGGAAGCTCCGGAGAAGCCGTTTGTCGCGATTCTGGGCGGGGCTAAGGTCTCTGACAAGATCGAGGTGATCCACAACCTGTTGAGCAAGGTCGACGCGCTGCTCGTCGGGGGTGGGATGGCCTATACCTTCCTCAAGGCCATGGGTCAGGATGTAGGGAAATCGCTGGTGGAAGCGGACAAGTTGGAAGTGGCTCGTGAAGCGCTCAAGGAAGCCGAAAAGAAGGGTGTGCGCTTTCTTCTGCCCGTCGATCATGTGCTTGCCGACAAATTCGCGGCGGACGCCCATACCCGCATCTTCGAGGGCGACGGCCCCTTCCCCGAGGGTTGGATGGGCCTCGACATCGGCCCGGCTACAGTGGAGCTCTTCATTACAGAAATCGCCCGTGCCCGCACCATCATCTGGAATGGGCCCATGGGCGTATTTGAGATGCCGGCCTTTGCCAAGGGCACAACCAGCATCGCCGAGGCGCTAGCGGAGAATGCCGGCGCGATCACGATCGTTGGCGGCGGCGATTCCGTCTCTGCCATCAAGCAGGCCGGCGTGGCCGACAAGATCAAGCACATCTCGACCGGAGGCGGCGCGTCGCTGGAGTTTCTCGAGGGCAAACGGCTGCCCGGAGTCGAGGCTCTCTCCGAAGCGCCCAGGTCTTAGAGCACGCCATGGGTGTGGTTGCTGACCCCGAACTGCCGGTTCTTATCCTCATCGTCGGGATCGTCTGCGCGGTGATCGCCTGGCTTCTGGCGACCTTCACCCAGTTTCTTCGCGGCTACCGCTATCGCGTTAGCCTGGGACTGATCGCGTTTCCCCTGAGCGGCCTGATGGGCTTTGTTTCCACACTCAACGCAGCCAGCGTCTTCGGCGTCTACTTTGTGGGCAAGCCGCTCTCTCTCCTGTATGCGCTCGGCTATTTCGGCTACCTGTTATTCGGCTTTCTCGGCTGCTGGACGGTGGTTCGTCTGGCTGGCCGGCTCGATCGGAAACACACACTTGTCTGTGCTCTACAATCTGGTCAAGGAACACAAGAAGCGGGACACCAACTAGCATGCGCAAGCCCCTGATTGCCGCCAACTGGAAGATGTACAAGACGCCCACGGAGACGCAGAGCTTTCTCCATACCTTCCTGCCTCTGGTCAAAGACCAGACAGGGACGGAGATTGTGATCTTTCCTCCCTTTATCGACCTGGCGACCGCCCTCCATTCGGTGAAGGGTTCGGAAGTACAGGTGGGCGCGCAGACGATGCATTTTGCGGAGGAGGGCGCCTTTACCGGCGAAATCTCCGCCGCCATGCTGGTCGCCCTGGGAGTGACGCATGTGATCCTGGGCCACTCGGAGCGCCGTCAGTATTTTGCCGAGACGGATGACACCGTCAACCGCAAGCTGGTCGCTGCGCTCAAACACCGGCTGATCCCGATTGTCTGTGTTGGTGAGCACGAGGAGCAGCGGGAAAGCGGCATGACGGAGGAGGTGTTGCGCCGGCAGATCAGCCTGGCCCTCCATCAGATCGATGCGACCCGGCTGCGTCCGATGATCATTGCTTATGAGCCCATCTGGGCCATTGGGACGGGAAAAACCGCTACCCCGGCGATTGCCGCCGAGGCCCACCTGATGATCCGCAGCGAGGTGGCTCGGCTGGTCGGCAGGCATTTCGCCGATTCGATGCGCATTTTGTACGGCGGTAGCGTCAAGCCTGAGAATGCCGGCGCGCTATGCTCAGCCAGCCGGAAATCGACGGCGCCCTGGTCGGCGGCGCCAGCCTGGACCCGCATTCGTTCGCCGCCATCGTCAAGGCCGGGGGAATACTTCTCGACTCGGGTTCGCTTGGTCGAGGAGAACTCGTGAACAGCAGGTCCCTCCACTTCGCTACGCTCCGGTCGGGATGACAATTATTGTTGCGAAGACAATGAGCCTCCTGAGCAATCATCGATTTCCAAGAAGAATTGTCATCCCGACCGGAGCGTAGCGAAGTGGAGGGACCTGCTGTTGCCGTTCAAGAGCCTCCAACGAAAACCTCTTCCCCTTCAATATTTACGGGAAACTGCAACTCTTTCTTCACCTTCTGTAGGCGCTCCGGTCGCCGGATCGAAGGTCCAGGCGTGCCAGGGGCAGACCACTTGCCACCTTCGATCATCCCTTCGGCACAGCGGTCCGCCGCGATGCGGACATTCATTATCCAGCGCCCGAATCACCCCATTGACGTTGGCAATACACAGCGGCCTGCCGCCGGCGCTGAATTCCTTGGCCTCGCCGCGCGCGGCAATTGCGCCCTTAGCTGCAGATCCTGACCAATTCACTCATCGTGCACTAATATTTGCAGCCGTTGGCTTGCCAGGTGCGATAGGTCTTCCAGGAGGCAACCCTGGCCGCTTCCTCGTCGGGAAAATCGCCGGCTTCTTCCTGAACTCCTCCAGGAAAGATGTAGTACGTCCAGGTGCGCGGGGCTTTCTTGTAGAAGGGTGTTGTCGGGCTTTGATGAGTTTTGTCGCTCATGCTGCTGAGCATACGCTATCCACGTCGTGCCTCGCTCATGCTAGCGCTCGAAGTGATGGTCGGCATCACACCCCCAACCCAACCTCAGACCCCACCACCGGCAGAACTCTGGTGCCCTTCTTGTGCCCGGGCGGTACATGACCCGTTGGTTTGTGGCGACTGCTCCGCAGTTGTTTGCCGTGTCTGTGGAACCCCGCTCGAATCCGCGGACGAACTCGCCTTCGGCTAGGTATCCATGGCGAAGCCTCGGAGGCACACTCCTCCCCCGGGATGGAAAAACCCCCTGGCTCCCCAGCAGCCGCTGGCCAGCGCCCGCTGGATCCTGGGCGCTGGATTGGCAACCCTCGGCCTCGCGCTGCTCTGTGTTTACATCACCTTCTGCCTGCTCTTCTGGCAAGGCCAATGGCAGCTCGTCTTCAAGCCGTCACGCACCATCAGCTCCACCCCCGCCTCTGTCGGCTTGAAGTATGACGAGATCCAGTTCGATGCAACCGAGACCGGCATTCTGCAACTGAACGGCTGGTGGATCCCCGCCGATCAACCAGCAACGGATACCCTGCTCTTTCTGCACGGCAACTCCGGCTCTCTCTCCGACACACTGCCGCAGTTGCAGATGCTGCACCAACTCGGAATGAATATTTTTGCGTTCGACTATCGCGGCTTCGGCAAGAGCAGAAACATCCATCCCTCGGAGAAAGCACCTACGAAGATGCAGACGCAGCCTGGAGCTACCTTACCGGGACCCGCCATCTCGCTGCGGCCACCATTGTTCTCGACGGGGCCGGTCTGGGCGCGGCCATCGCCGCCGAGACAGCCGCTCGCCATCCGCAGGCGCCGGCCGTGATCCTCGAAGATCCGCAGCCGCCGATCCTCGACACGCTGCAGTGGGATCCGCTCACCAGGCTGTTGCCCATCCGCCTGCTCTTCCACGATCGCTTCGACCCGACGCGGACGCTGGCACAGCTGCGCACGCCCAAGTTGTTGCTGTATCCCGCAAACGACGCCAGTGCGCGCTACTACGACCAGGCCGCGGACCCGAAGCAAAAGGCCAACCTTGCGGGAGGAGACGCCGTGCTTATCCTTCAGAGTTTCCTGGCAAGATATCTTCCCGCGGTCTAGGCCCTGATAAGCTTGCCTAACCACTGACACGCAGGAGTGCACCATTGTTTAGCTGGCTTAACCGCTTTCAGCCTTTTGGCGCCCTGGTAATGCGGCTGGTTCTGGGCATCATCATGGTCGCGCACGGATACGGGAAGATCATTCCCTCCGGCTCGCTCTACACCTTCAGCCACATGGTCACCCGCCTGCATCTGCCGATCTGGCTTGGCTACCTCGCGGCCTTTACCGAATTCTTCGGCGGCATGCTTCTCATCGTTGGCTTGCTGACACGGATGGTCGCGATCATGATGGCCATCGAGATGGTAGTGGCCATCATCAAGGTTCACTTCCACGGCGGCCTGATGGGGCCCAACGCCTTTGCCTTACCGTTGGCGTGCTTTGCCATGGCGCTGATGCTGGTCTTCACCGGCTGTGGCTGGCTAGGCCTGGATGATTTTGTAGGCAGGGGCAAGCTGCGGACGCGCCAAGGTGCCCGCCCGTTGAGGCGGCGACGATCCGTATTCGACACGTTGGCTGTGGCAGATAGGGACCCCACATCCCCGGAACCCACGAACCCCCGGCCTTCGTCGCCCCCCGACGTCGATTCAGCCTGTAAGGTCAAGAGCCCGAGGATCCGGTTTCCCCATCTGACACAGCGAACGTGTCGGATACGGGGACTCATCATTTGTTACGGGGCCGAGCTTCCGGGAAACATCCCGGTCAGCTAGATACAAGATTCAAAAACTGCGTCGTCTTCAGTTCCGAGCCGGGGAAACACCAATTCCAGGTTGCGTGCTCCCAGGGTCTTGAAGGCTGCCTCGCCCAAAACCTGGCGGAAATCCGTTGTGATGGCCAGATCCCGGTTCTGATAAAGCTGCTCCGTCGCCATGCCCGGCCACTTGCCGTAGACCTTGCCACCCTTGACGGAGCCGCCCAGAACAAACATCACATTGGCGTGCCCATGATCCGTTCCACCGGTGCCGTTCTGTTGCGCCGTGCGTCCGAATTCCGACATGGTGACCAGCACGATATTTTCCGCGTCGCTCCCCATGTCCGTCCAGAAGGCGGAGATGCCCTGGCTGAAGTCGCGCAGGCAATTGGCTAACTGGCCGTTCACGCTGCCCTGGTTCTGGTGGGTATCCCAGCCGCCGATATCGGTGAAGGCTGCTTCCACGCCCAGGTTCGCCTTGAGCAGCTGGGCGATCTGCTTCATATTGACGCCGAAAGCGCCATTAGGATAGTTCGCGCCCGGGCTCGGCTTGTAGTGCGCGGGGTCGGTCGCCTTGAGCATCTTTACCGCTTCAAAAGTCTCCTGCCCCGTGCCGTGCAGCACGGCATCGCCGGAGCCGGCGTACATCGCTTCAAAGGCCTGGCTGATCGGCGTGGCGTTCGCGCTTTTGCCCGCGACCGCGAAATCCTGCACCCGGTTGACCGCGACTGCGGGGATTTTTCCGTCCAGCGTACGCGGCACCTGGGAGCCGAGCGCGACCGCGCGAAATGCGGTGTGGCTCGCCGGCCGGTGAAGGTCCTCTGCCTGCAATGCGCGATTCAACCAGCCGTCGGGCGTCGCTTTCACGCCGGGCGTGCCGCTCTCCATGTAGTCCTGCGCATCGAAGTGCGAGCGCTGGTGTCGGGCGACCCGGCGGCATGGACCATGGCCAGATGCCCCTGATCGAACAGGGGTTTGAAGGATTGCATCGCCGGGTGCAGTCCGAAGAACCCATCCAGATCGATCAGCTGATTCTGAGGGATGGCAATGGTTGGCCGGAACTGGTAGTAGTTGCGTTCCGCATAGGGCACCACGATATTGAGGCCGTCGGCGGCGCCGCGCTGGAAGATCACCACCAGCTTCTTTCCCTGGGCTTGCGCGCTGGTCGCCTGGGCCAACACGGATCGCTGGAGGAATGCCGGCACCGCCGAGGTGCCAACCAGGGCCATCGCCCCACCCTTCATGAATGCGCGACGTGTTGCCATCTTGCGGCTCCAAACCTGCCCAGCCCGTGGGCACATCCATTCGAACGCAGGGACGAACGGAAAGTTGTGGTTATCGGCGAAAACTCCACTCTGCAAGAGGGAATGGAAGCGAGTTATGCCTTGTGCGCGCGCATGAGGGAAATGCGGGATATGCGGGATAAGGCCTGTGCGCGTCCGTGCCGGGAAAAACGGGATAGCCCGATTTTCGCCGTCCAAAGCTTAAACCTTGAGATTCACTATATCGCGTATCTTGCTGATAGAATTAATATTTGCCTAACTCGTCCATCGCACGGAAAAGATCCTCCGGCTGGGGCAGAATGGCATCTTCCAGAATCGGCTGATAGGCCACAAAGGTATCCATGGCAGCTACCCGCTTGACCGGAGCATCCAGATCCTCGAATAGCTCGTCCGCGATCCGGGCAGCAATCTCTGCTCCATATCCCCAGCTCAACATGTCTTCGTGGGCGACGATGACCCGCCCGGTCTTCTTGACCGAGGTGGCGATCGCCTCCCAATCGAAGGGATTGAGCGTGCGCAGGTCGAGAACATCGACCTCCAATCCCAATTCACTGCTCGCCTGCTGGGCGGCGCGCAGCGCACGCGGCACAACCGCGCCATAAGTGATCAGCGTGAGGTCGCTGCCCTGGCGCAGCAGGTTCGCCTTGCCGAAGGGGATGGCAAATTCGGCGCCAGGATACGGAGCACGGCCGAAGGTCTCACGGTAAAGCCGCTTGTGCTCAAAAAACAGAACCGGATCGTCACAGCGGATCGCGGTGCGCAACAGGCCGTTGGCATCCAGCGCATTCGAGGGAAAGACCACCCGGATGCCGGGCGTATGGGTGAAAATGCTCTCGCTGCATTGCGAATGGTAGATCGAGCCACCGGTAAGATATCCCCCGATGGCCACGCGGATCACCAGCGGCGCCGAATAGCTGCCATTGGAGCGCCAGCGCAGCAGGCTGAGCTCGTTGCGCAGCTGGTGCATCGCCGGCCAGATGTAGTCGAAGAACTGCACCTCGACCACCGGCTTCAGTCCCGCGGGTGGCCATGCCGATGGCGCGGCCCACAATATCGGCCTCGGCCAGGCGCGCGTTGTAGACGCGATCCGGACCGAACTCCCGCTGCAACCCCGCCGTCAGCTTGAAGACGCCGCCCTTGCCCTTCACCAGGCCGTCGCGCAGCTCCTGATCGTGGCTGGTGTCGGCCACATCCTGGCCAAAGATCACGATCCGCGGATCACGCTGCATCTCGTCCTTCAGGCAGGCGTTGATCAGGTCGGCCATGGTGCGTTCCTGCGTATCCGGCGTCTGCACCGCCGGCCGGGCCAGATCTCCGGGCGCGTAGGGTCCAGGTCTTCGGAATAGACATGCCGCTTGATGGAGCTGACTTCCGGCAGAGGGGCGCGCAGAACCCTCTCCGCGGCGCTCCGCACCTCTTCATCGACTTCCTGTTCCAGCCGGTTGATGGCCGCAGGATCGAGAATGCCGTCGCGCAGCAGGCGCATCTGCAGCTTGGGCAGAGGGTCGAGCGCCGCTTCCTTGCTTGCGCTCCGCCTCCGACCGGTACAGCCCCTCATCGTCGGAAAAGGAATGGGAATACTGCCGGATCACATGCCCATGCACAAAGGCCGGCCCTTTGCCTGCGCGGCAGTGCTGCACTGCCTGGGTGAACGCGGCATAGCTGGCAACCGGATCGGTGCCATCCACCTCGGCAAAATAGAAATTAGGAAAATTGGCCACCAGCCGCGAGATGTTCCCTCCCGGCGTGTTCACCTCCACCGGCACGGAGATGGCATAGCCGTTATCTTCCACCACGAACAAGACTGGTAACCGCATGCTGGAGGCCGAGCTCATCGCCTCCCAAAACTCGCCTTCGCTGGTGGCGCCTTCGCCCAGGGAGACGTAGACCACCTCATCCCCATGAAAGTGAGTCGCCTTGAAGGCGCTGTAGTCCCCCTGCCGCTGCTCTGCCGCACCCGGATGGGCGGCGAGATATCGACCCGCCTCCGCGCAGCCGACAGCCTGCAGGCACTGGGTAGTGACCGAAGAAGACTGGCTGACGATATGCAGCCGCGGGTTGCTCCAGTGCGACGGCATCTGCCGTCCGCCGCTGGCCGGGTCGGCGGCCGCGCCTACGGATTGCAGCAGCTGCTCCTCCACCGTAGTGCCCAGGGTCAGGGATAACGCGCGGTCGCGATAGTAGGGGTAGAACCAGTCGTAGCCTGGCTTCAGAGCCATGCCTGCCGCCACCAACAAAGCCTCATGGCCGGCGCCGGAGACCTGGAAGAAGATCTTTTGCTGCCGCTTGAGCAGGATCTCCCGGTCGTCCGTGCGGCGCGACAGGTACATCAACCGATACATCCGGATCAACTGCTCCGGTTCCAAGCCAGCGTAGGAAGCGGCAGTACCTCGCTCGGCACTAGCCGTGATCGTCTTCGCCATACGCACCCCTGTTACTACACTATTACAGAGGATAAATGCCCAGAGCCCATGTTTGCTCTAGTGAAATCCCGCCCAGATTGTAGTCCGTTTTGTCCCACTTTTGCCCTGGGAGGCGAGCGATCCTGAATGCCGTGCATCCAAGTTCTCGTCTTAGTTACTACCCAGCCGGTATGATGACGAAGCGACGTTGACCATCTTTTTCTCAGCGTGCTCTAATCAGCGCGTTTGCCTGTGTTTAGGCGGTTTTGCAATACCGTAGGCTGTTCATGTTCGCTAGGAGTGGTTTTCCTTGGGAGAAAACCACGAAAAGCTCTTTGGCTTCGGTCTACAGCAATTGCAAAACCGCTGAAGGCGGTAGGCGATGCCGCCGCAGCTAATCCCTTGCAACCCCAGCAGCCAAGTACTCTCTGGAGGCGTTTGAATGGTTTTCTTCTCGTTATCGGCCACTGTCGTAGGACAGGGCTTGACCGCTGCCGTTGACACGGGTGGCAGCACTTTTCTCTGGATTGCTCTGATCGCCGGCGTGCTCGGCCTGGTTTTTGCCCTTTTTCTCGCGAAGTCGGTGCTTGCCTACGATACGGGCACACCGGAAATGCGGCTCATCTCGAATGCCATCCGCGAGGGCGCGGAAGCCTTTATGTCGCGCCAGTACACCACCATCGCCGCCCTGGCCGTGGTGCTTGCCGTCGCCCTTTTTGTGGGGTACAAGTTTTCTGACTTTACCGCCCCGCTGGCGGGGAAGGTCGTCATCAGCTTTCTTATCGGCGCAATCTGCTCTGGTTTCGCGGGTTACACCGGGATGTTCGTCTCCATCCGGACCAACATCCGCGCCGCCAGCGCCGCCCGTTCCAGCCTGGGCCGCGCCCTGAAGATTGCCCTGCACGGCGGAGCCGTGACCGGCCTGGTGGTAATCAGCCTCTCCCTGCTCGGCGTGGGCAGCCTGTTCTACTTCTTTGGCGGATTGCAGGATCCGCAGCACGTTCCTTACCAGCTGGTTGGCTTTGGTTTTGGCGCGTCGCTGGTCGCGCTTTTTGCCCAGCTCGGCGGCGGAATCTACACCAAGGCTGCTGACGTGGGTGCTGACCTGGTGGGCAAGGTGGAAGCCGGCATCCCGGAAGACGATCCGCGGAATCCCGCCGTCATCGCCGACCTGGTGGGCGACAACGTGGGCGACTGCGCCGGCCGCGGTGCGGACATCTTCGAGTCCACGGCTGCGGAAAATGTGGGCGCCATGATTCTAGGGACAGCCCTGTATCCCGTCTTCGGTATCAAAGGCATCCTCTTTCCTCTGATGGTGCACGCCATCAACCTGGTCGCCAGCTTCATCGGCGTGCTGGTGGTCCATAGCCGCGAAGATCAGGACCCGATGGACGCGCTGAACCGCGGATATTACGTCACCACCCTGCTGGCGCTGGGTGGCTTTGCGGCGCGGTGTACTACATGCTGCAGGGCCGCTGGTGGCTGCTGGGCTGCGGTATCGTGGGCATGGTGACGTCGTTTCTCTTTGTCCGCATCACCGAGTACTACACCGAGACTCGCTACCGGCCGGTGCAATCGATCGCCAACGCCTCGCTCACCGGGCCCGCCACCAACATCATCAGCGGCCTGGCTGTGGGCATGGAAACGCCGGCGATGCCGGTGGTGGTGATCAGCGCCGCCCTGTTGCTCAGCTACTACTTCGGGGTGCGCGGGCTGGCGGATGCGTCGATCTCCGACTACGCCAAGGGCATTTACGGGACGGCCATCGCCACCATGGGCATGCTCTCTTCCGCAGCCTACATTCTGGCCATGGATACCTTCGGGCCCATCACCGACAACGCGGGCGGCATCATCGAGATGTCGGATCAGCCGGATTCGGTGCGCGAGAAGACCGACAAGCTGGACGCGGCCGGCAACACCACCAAAGCGCTGACCAAGGGCTACGCCATCGGCTCCGCGGCGCTGGCCGCCTTCCTGCTGTTTTCTGCTTATCTGGAGACGGTGCATGGCATCGTGGCCCAGCGCTTCGCGGATGCCGGCCAGGTGCTCAACCCCAACTGGAGCTTTACCAACATCAACCTGGCCAGCGTGCCGGTCTTTGTCGGAGCGCTGCTGGGCGCGATGCTGATCTTCCTCTTCTCCTCATTTGCCATTAAGGCTGTCGGGCGCACGGCGCAATACATCATTGAGGATGTGCGCGCGCAGTTCCGCGAGAACCCCGGCATCATGGCGGGCACTTCCAAGCCGGACTATGGCCGTTGTGTCCGCATCGTAACCGGCGCTGCCCTCAAACAGATGGTATTGCCGGGCGCGCTTGCGGTGCTCACGCCGTTGGCGGTAGGGCTGGTCTTCAGGAACCTGAGTGGCAGCTTCCACATTCATATTCCCGGAGAGTACTCGCCGGTTCTGAATGGGCATTCGATCGACCTTGCCGGTGCGGAAGCGGTCGCCGCCCTGCTCATGGTTGGGACGATCGTCGGCATCCTGATGGCTATGCTGATGAACAACAGTGGCGGCGCCTGGGACAACGCCAAGAAGTACATTGAGACCGGCGCCCACGGGGGCAAGCGTTCGGACGCTCACAAGGCCGCGGTTGTGGGTGACACTGTGGGCGATCCGTTCAAGGACACGGCTGGTCCCTCGCTGCACGTGCTGATCAAGCTGCTGGCTACCGTGACGCTGGTGTTGGCGCCGCTGTTCTTATAACAGCGCTCCCGGTGAACAAGGGCATCGGGCTCCTCAGCCCGCCTTGATATCCAGTCCCGAAGGGACGACCTGAAAGTAGCCCAGGACGCAGTCCTGGGTTGTTTTCAGGGAAAGATATCTAGTCCCGGAGGGACGGCTGAATCCAGCCTCGCCCGTTTCAGCCGTCCCTTCCCGGATTTCCTGTAGAACTTGGTGGCTTCGGGAAACTTCATGCGCCTTTCCTTACTGAAAGGCGCACGCGCCGGCCTCGTCCAGCGATGCGTGGCAGGAAACCTGGGTCCGGGACTAACCATGGTTGCGACCTTTTCCCAGGACTGCGTCCTGGGCTACTTTCAGGTCGTCCCTTCGGGGCTGGAGTTGCAAAGCCTGGGTTCTCACCCAGACTCTTTAGCTCCTGGCGTCCCGCTGAGAATAACCACCCGCCCTATGCCGGACTCTCGTCTTCCTCCGGAGCGTAGCGCGCCTCCCTGCGCGAAGGAAACATGGATTCCTTCTGCTTGAGCAACCTCGAAAGGGTACGCGTGGCCAAGAGGACGGCATAGTCAATCTCCTGATCGAGCTCAGGGCTGACCAGGTTCTCATCGGGCGCCGCCGGCCACCGCGCCGTCCGAATAGCCAGAATCAGCGCCGACGCGATCAGTAGACTCGGACCCATCCGCGTGTAGTCAGGACGCTGATCGTACCCGGCTACTTTCATTTCTCACCTCGCAATGGCATGAACCCAGTATAGGCGAACAAAAGGCGAATTTATCCACAACGCTATGATGGCGACATGAACCTGCGCTCCGGGCTCGCTGTACTCACTGCTTCCCTGCTCCTCCCGCCCTTCCCCCAGGCGTGGGCATGGGGAAACGAGGGCCACCGCATCATCGCGGACATAGCCTGGGACCACCTCACCCCTGCCACCCGGGAAAAGCTACAGCCGTTCCTGGAGGGCGGCGACCTGGCCTCCATCTCCACCTGGGCGGACGACATCCGCCCCGACCGCCCGGAGACCGCCCTCTGGCACTATGTAAACATTCCTCCAGATTCAGCCGGATACGACCCGAAATACTGCCCCAACGACAACTGCGTGGTAGCCCAGATCAACAAGTTTGCCCAGATCCTGGAGATGCATCGCAGCCGCTTTCCGCGCGCAGCGAAGCGCTCGCCGTCGTCATCGGAACCATCTTCCTTTCGTTTCCTACGCGTTAAGGACAGCGTCGTCGACAGCGCCGCTTCCCCGGTAAGAGATAGACGCACTCGTGAAGGCGGGTTCAGTTTAGTAAAATTGCATGTGCGCTACTACTAGCAATACTAAGAGGAGCGCGGAGAAGAATCGCAAGGATCGCAGCGCAGAAGAAAAGATGCACGAAGAAAAAGTAAGCTGTCACGATTACTACACGGGCAAGTCTGCCGCAGGTAGCAAACGAGCGACGGCGTTCCGAAGCAGCTCCGGCTTGTAGATATCAGACGTGAAGGCCGTTGTACCCAAGGGGCGCTGCTCGCCGTCGTAAGAGAGAGCCAAAACCTTGATGTCTGGATGGAGCTTAGTGGCCAGCGCGATCAGTGTTTCCGCCGTGGTGTCCGGCACAGACTGACAGAGAATCAGAAGATCGTATAAGCGTTCCCTCAAAGCCTCGGGCGCGCCTCGCGAGTCTACTGTAAAGACCTCCCAGCCCGACAGCAGCTGGGCTCGTGTATGCAGGAGAGGCTGGTATTCTCCCACCAGCAGGATAGCGGCTCGCACTTGCATTCTCCTTTGGAATCGTGTCAAGGGCCCAAAAGAAGAAGAGTCACGTTGAATAGACGTGCATATCATAAGCGTGGTTTCCCTGGCCCGCGACACGGAGGAGCGTCGTTTTACGCCAAATGCAGGGGGTCAGATGCTCTTCATGCCAGGGCACCGATGTGACGCTTCTTGAGCACGCGCCTCCTCTTCATTCGTTGCACTAGCAACAGTGAGAAAGCAAACACCGCAGATTGAATCGATGGTTGCGTCCGCATTTCTACGGTGGAAGAACTGACTGTAACGTATACTTCTCAGATTTGACATCGCCACTCCCGCCCAAAACCGCCTTGACCATCAGGCATAGCCGTGGGCCCACGTAGACGATTTCCGTTACCTGGCAATGCTCTGCAAGATTTGCATACCAGTAGCGTTCCTTTTCAAGAAACGTGTTCCTGGAGCGAAGGGCGCCGCTTGAGCAGGTTGAAGGATGCCGCGCTGGATGATAAGACCGTGTCTGCAGCTTTTAACCCTACAGTAATCGGAACATCAGAAACGCCTCCTGGGATCGAACAAGTCCTCAGCATCGACTAGACACATGAGCGACCGTCGGTGCTTTCACATAGAACAGTGCCCGACTAGTATTTTGTGATGCCAGTGGCCCCCGCCGGGTAATCACCAGATTGAAGCGCCATATTGCGCCACAGAAAGGAGGGCGAGTTAGTAGGTGTGTTCGCTCTTCGATAGTACGACTTGATTGGAGTTATATGACACGAATGCCTTGCGCAAGAGGCGGTGCAATTTTATTAGTTCTATGCAACCCCGGCTAATTCTCTGAGCATCAGTCTCGTTATTGCGCAAGAGTCCGTGCGCAGCCCACGTGACACCAGCTCAACCTCGTCACCGTTGTAGACCTGCGGAGTAGGGATGAGTACGCTCGCAATTGAGCAGCGCCTGACAGCGCTGTGGGAAACGCCAAAAACGCTAAGAGGCTGGTTCGCCACCGTAGATCACAAAGATCTCGGTGTACGATACATAGTCACGGCGTTTATCTTCCTCATCGTTGGCGGCCTGGAAGCGCTATTGATGCGCATTCAGCTTGCACGCGCCGATCAAGCCTTTCTTCCTCCGGAAATGTACGACCAGATCTTCTCCATGCATGGCATCACCATGATCTTTTGGTATGCCTCGCCCATCCTTTCCGGTTTTGCCGTGTATCTTGTTCCTCTCATGATCGGCGCTCGCGATATGGCGTTTCCCCGCTTGAACGCCTTCACCTACTGGTCCTACCTTCTTTCCGGTATCTTCCTGTATGTAGCTCCACTGATAGGGCAGGCGCCGCATGCGGGATGGTTCTCGTACATGCCGTACACCAACATCCGCTATTCCCCCAGTCACGGGATGGACTTCTATGCCCTGGCGCTGATATTTCTCACCATCTCTACCACTGGAGGCGCGGCTAACTTTATCGTCACAATCCTCCGGCTGCGCGCTCCCGGCATGGCCATCAGTAAGATGCCGCTCTTCCTTTACAGCACGCTGACCATCTCTTGCGTCATACTGTTTGCGTTGCCGGCGCTCACCGTGGCGTGTGTCTTTCTCGAACTTGACCGACGGTGGGGAACGCATTTCTTTGGCATCTCGGGTGGGGGCAACCCCATCCTTTGGCAACAACTTTTCTGGTTCTTTGGCCACCCATGGGTGTACGTGATCTTCCTGCCGGCGACAGGCATGCTCTCCCTCATTATCCCGGTATTTTCTCGCAGACCTATTGTGGGGTATCCGTATGTAGCCATCTCCACTATTCTCACCGGCGTGGTGGGCTTTAGCGTATGGCTGCACCATATGTTCACTGTAGGCATGTCAGACCTGGCGATGAGCTTCTTCAGCGCAGGAAGCATGACGATCTCTTTGTTTACCACAGTGCAGGTCTTTGCCTGGGTAGCGACTCTTTGGAAAGGCCGCCCCGTACCTACTGCTGCGCTTTACTACGCGGTTGGTTCGGTCGCACTGCTGGTCATCGGCGGCCTCAGCGGTGTCTTCACCGGCATCATTCCCGTGGATTGGCAGGCCACAACACTTACTATGTGGTGGCCCACATCCATTATGTTCTGATCGGCTCGAACGTATTCCCCGTTTTCGCCGGCCTCTATTACTGGTTCCCCAAAATGAGTGGCCGCATGCTCAACGAGAGGCTCGGCAAATGGAGCTTCTGGATCATGTTCATCGGCTTCAACCTTGGATTCTTCCCCATGCACATAGCTAGGGCTGATGGGCATGCCACGGCGCATCTACACGTACGCACCCGGACTCGGATTGCAACCTGAACAAGCTGATGACGTTCGGCGCTTTCATGCTCGGCGTGGGGATCCTGATAACCCTAATCAATGTAATGCTGAGTATGCGGTTCGGCGCAATCGCGGGCAGGAACCCGTGGAACTCCGACGGTCTGGAGTGGGAAACAGACTCACCACCCAAGCCCTATGCGACCGTACACATTCCCATGGTAGTTTCCCGCCATCCCCTCTGGGATGATTACGACGAAGACGCAGATCCCGACGGCGATCGCCTGCTGGATACTGCCCGCCTGACGCTTACAAGCAGCTGGCTCGATGCTCTTCCGCTCTCCATCGCGACCATGCCGGAAGACACGCTGATTCCGCTGTTTCTCTCGGTGACCATGTTGTCTTCTTCATCGCCCTGGTGTTTCAGATGTTATGGATCGGCTCTGGCAGCTTTCGTTGCAACTTTTCTCCTCGGCTGCGTCTGGCTGTGGCCGCGGCCGATCAAAGGTGAGCTATGACTTCCACGGCGTACGTCTCGACTCGCGCAGAAAAGCCGGCGCGCGCAAACTGGCCCATCGAGGACCGTCGCGGCATTTATGGCATGTACACCGTGATCGCCACCGAGCTTTCGCTCTTTGTCTGCCTCTTCGCCAGCTACTATTTCCTGGGCAACAACAAGGACCGTTGGGCCACGCACGAGCCTCCCAAACTGCATTACGCGTTGATCATGCTGGTCGTGCTGCTGGGCAGCAGCGTGGTTCTGCACTGGGGCGAGCAGCAGGTGAAGCTCGAACGACAGGCTGCGGCCCGGATGGCCATTTTTGTGACCGTGGTGATGGGTTTGCGTCTTTATGGGACTTCAGACCCTCGAATACAGGGAGCACTGGAAGACGCTGACGCCTTACAGCGATTCCTACGGATCGATCTTTTACACCATCACCAGCTTCCATGCGGCTCACGTAATCATGGGGCTCTCCTGCTGGCTTACGCCGGCCTGTCTGCCGCGCTATGGGCCAACACTCACGCCACCCTATCGACCATACCGAGACGGTCGCACTCTACTGGCACTTTGTCGATTTCGTTTGGATATTCATCGTCGCTCTGCTTTACGTCATTCCGAACCTGCAGGCTCGGTTGAATCATGGCATGTCACGGATTTCGAATCCGACAGCACAAGCGCGATGCGCGTGACCACCAGCAGGCTATGGTTCGGCGTGGCCGGCTCAGCGATCGCCTGGGTTCGCTCTGGGGCTGGCGCGACATGTTCATCACATGGCGAGCTTGCGTCCACGAGGAGCAGTTCGGCGGATGCCAGCTCTCATCCCGGCGCTCGCATATCTTTATATCGTCGCTCGCGATCTTCTCTGTTGGCGCCTGACGGGGTTGCCGGGATCATGTCCTACCGAAGACTGGCACAGGCTTTCGGGTCTCAATCGGACTTGTTGAGTGCGGAAGCCATCGAGCGCAAAGAGTTCATGGCCTTAGCAGGGCTGATCATCAGCTTCACGCTGGGCATCGGAATGGTTTGGCTCTTTTTGCCGGTGTTCATCATTGAGATGTGCTGAGGGTCCGATGAGGCTCGCCATTGGCTGAGTGTTGCGCTGCTGCTGCTATTTGCTGGTCTCTGCCGGCTGTTCGGGCGGACAGTACTACCAGGAGCTATACGGTTCGCATGGACGGCGATCCGCAGCGACGGCAAAGCTCTGATCCAAAGTTACGGTTGCGGCTCATGCCACACCATCCCGGGGATCCATACCGCTCGCGGCATGGTGGGACCTCCGCTGATGTACTTCAGCCGCAGGACCATGATCGCAGGCGAGCTGCCTAACTCGCCGGAAAACCTGGTGCGCTGGCTGCGAAACCCGAAGGCCGTTGAGCCCGGCACCGCCATGCCCGACCTAGGCCTGTCAAACGACCAGGCACACGATATTGCCGCTTACTTATACACACTGCGATGAGCCGAGATGAATAGAGGGATAGAGATGGATCGAGCAATCACAGATCCGACCGCGGCATAGCCTGCTGCTGCTCTTCTATGTGCTGCAGCCACTATAACCGCATACGCTCAGAATACCGTTCCCGGTTCGCTGCCCAACATCCATCTGGTTTCTCCCGTGGCCGACGGCCAGTGGACCATGCCTGCGGGAGATTACGGCAATACTCGCTTCAGTCCGCTGGACAAGATCAACACCCAGAACGTGCAGAACCTGCACGTGGTGGCAACTTCGTCGACCGGCATTCCGCACGGACACGAGGGTCAGCCGCTGGTAGTCGACAACACGCTGTACATCGTCACTCCCTTTCCCAACAACCTGATCGCGCTCGATCTCACCAAGCCCGGGTTTCCCCAGAAATGGATCTTCCATCCTAATCCTGACGTGCGCTCGCGTAGGCATCGCCTGCTGCGACATCGTCAACCGGGGAGCGAGCTACGCCGACGGCAAGATCATTTACAACACGCTCGACGCCCACACGGTTGCCGTCGATGCGAATAGCGGGCAAAAGGTCTGGGAGACGCAGGTCGGTGACATCCGCTATGGAGAAACCACGACCATGGCGCCCGTGGTGGTCAGAAACGTCGTGATCGCCGGAAACAGCGGCGGAGAGCTGGGCGTGCGCGGCCACGTTACGGCACTGGATCTGAAAACCGGAAAGATCTTGTGGAAGGCATTTAACAGCGGGTCCGACTCCGGACGCCCTGCATCGGCCCGGACTTCAAAGCCATTCTATGCCAAGGACCAGGGCAAGGATCTGGGCGTGAAAACATGGACGCCCGGTCAGTGGAAGATGGGCGGGGGCACAGTCTGGGGATGGATCTCCTACGATCCTGAACTCAATCTCATTCTTCTACGGTACGGGAAATCCGGGCGTCTGGAATCCCGGACATGCGGCCCGGCGATAACAAGTGGTCCATCACGATCTGGGCGCGCGACCCGGAAACGGGCCAGGCCAAATGGGCGTATCAGGTGGTGCCGCACGATGCCTGGGACTACGACGAGATCATGGAGAACATTCTAGTCGATATGCCGTGGCAAGGCCAGATGCGCAAGCTGCTGCATCCATCCTGGGCGAACCGGATTCATGTTCGTACTGGATCGCGAGACGGGTGAGGTGCTTTCCGCGGAGAAATATGAGCCGGTCACCTGGGCGAATGGATACAACCTGAAGACGGGCCTGCCGGATATCAACCTGGATAAGCGGACCCACTTCGGCAAATATGCCACCCACATCTGTCCCTCATCCACCGGCGGCAAAAGACTTCATACCTTCGGCTTTCTCGCCGCGCACAGGCTTGCTCTACATTCCCGCACATAACACCTGCATGGATTACGAAGGCACAGCGGTGAACTATATCGCCGGAACACCTTACCTAGGCGCGAGCGTGCGCATGTATCCCGGGCCGGGTGGTTACCAGGGCGAGTTAGTCGCCTGGGATGTAGCCAATGCGAAGAAGGTCTGGAGCGTGAAAGACGCCGACCTGCCCGTCTACAGCGGCGTGCTGGCCACCGGGGGCGACCTGGTGTTTTACGGAACCATGGAGGGCTGGTTCCGAGCGCTCGATGCGCACACCGGCAAAGTGCTATGGGAGTTCAAAACAGGCTCAGGAATTATCGGCGACCCGATGACCTTCTCTGGTCCCGACGGCAAACAGTATGTGGCCATCTACTCGGGCATTGGCGGATGGATGGGCGCCACCGCTTTGCCCTCCGTCTCGACCGACGATCCTTACGCGACCCTGGGCGCAACCGGAGCCATGAAGAAGATCAAGCAGCTCACCCAGCCGGGAGACACGCTCTATGTGTTCAGTAATTAAGCCAACGACCCTCGTGCTCGCATTCAAACTCGTCGTCTGGGGAACGAGCCTGTTTGCGGCGGCGCCGGCGCTACGCGTCTGCGCCGATCCGAACGACCTTCCTTATTCGAATGAACAACAAGCAGGGTTTGAGAACCAGCTGGCGCTGATGATCGCCCACGACCTGGGCATGCAGGTGGCTTACACCTGGTTTCCGGAGCGCGGCTCTTTCCTGCGCAAGACGCTCAATGCCGGGCAGTGTGACGTGGTGATGGGCGTTCCCGCAGGTATGCAGCGGCTAAGCACAACTGAGCCCTACTACCGTTCCGGGTATGTCTTCGTCTCCCGTCGCGACCGCAATCTGGACATCCGTTCTCTGGATGATCCTCGCCTGCGTCAGCTCCGCATCGGCGTTCACGTCCTGGGAGACAGCGACCGCGATGTGCCCCCAGTACGCGCCCTCAACAACCGGGGCATCGTTCGCAACCTTGTTGGCTACAACATCTTCGGCAACCTCACCGAGACGAATCCTGCCGCTGACCTCATTAAAGCCGTGGAAAGCGGCAAAGTAGATTTGGCGATCGCTTGGGGACCGCTGGCGGGTTACTTCGCGCGCCACTCCGCCGTGCCGCTGCGAGTGACGGTCATCGACCCTGACCCGCAGGATCCCTCCCTGCCAATGGCGTTCGACATTGCCATCGGCGTTCGTATAGCGGACCAGGGGCTGACACAGCAACTGAATGCGGAGCTTGACCGCCGCAGGCCCGAAATCAGGCGACTTCTCCAGTCCTATGGCATTCCACAGGCGGCTTTGCCCATGGTCGGAGGGTATTGATGATGCGATTCACTGTCTTGATAAGCACAACCGCTGTTACTCTTCTGCTGGCCACCGGCTGCCGCTACGAGCCCAGGTCGGCCGCCGCTGCTTCTGAGGCTCCCATACCGACCAGCGTCGGCCCTGTGCCCGGTGCGGGCAAGCCGGTCAACCTGCGCGTAGACCCTTACATCAACGATCCGGTAGCACTGCAAAACGGATGGCGGCTCTTCAACTGGTACAACTGCTCCGGCTGCCATGGCGGACACGCAGGCGGCGGGATGGGCCCCAGCCTGCGCGACGACGTCTGGATCTATGGCAGCCGCGACGATCAGATCTTTGACTCCATCGCCCAGGGCCGTTCCCAAGGTATGCCCTCATGGGGAAGCAAGATTCCAGAAGACCAGATATGGCAGCTGGTGGCTTACATCAAGTCGATGCGCACGCCGCAGGAGCCCGAGCCACCGGTTGAACCCGCGGATGAGATGGTGGGCGGACCGGACCAGGACAGCACCGTTGCCAAAGCCCCGCAGTCGCGTTGATTGAGGAAAATGATGCGTCGCTTCTTAGGCGGTTTCATACAAATCGTGGCTCAGGATTGCAGCCGCTCCTCTGCTGCTGCTATTCAGCGGGTGCGCTACTGTGCAGTCCACCTTCAATGCGCATGGCCCGGCGGCGGATCGCATCGCTGACCTTTCCTGGTTCATGACCATCCTGTTTGTGGTGGTCACGCTGATCATGTGGACCCTGATCGCGTGGGCGTTCACCAAGCGGCGCGGTACGCTCGCGGAGCATGCTCCCATTGACATTGGCGGGGGGCAGGTCTGGATCGCGATTGGCGGCCTGGCAGTCCCGCTCTTCATCCTGACAATCATTTTCATTCTTGGGCTCAGGCTGCTGGCGGCCTTTCCTATTCATGGAATGCACGCTGGCATGCAAGCGAAAGCCGACGAGCAGATCATGAAGCCGGATATTCTCATCATCGGCCACCAGTGGTGGTGGGAGGTACATTATCTCGCTGACAGCCCGGATCAGCAGTTCACTACCGCCAACGAGATCCACCTGCCTGCGCATCAGGCAGTCAATATTGAGTTAGAGATCGCGAGACGTGATGCACTCGTTCTGGGTGCCTGCCCTGCATGGCAAAGTCGATCTTATTCCCGGGCACCCTAACTTCATTCGCATCGAGGCCAGCGCTCCCGGAAATTACCAGGGACAATGTGCTGAGTATTGCGGCGCTGAGCACGCCCACATGCGCCTCCTGGTTGTCGCTCAGGAACCGGATGAATACCAGGCGTGGCGGCAGCAACAACTAAAGCCGGCGGCCGAGCCGGAGTCCGCGCAAGCCAAGGCCGGGGAGCAGGTTTTCCTTGCCGGCCCCTGCTCCATGTGCCACCAGGTGCGCGGCACGATCGCCGGCGGCCGGGTTGCCCCGGACTTGACCCACATCGGCAGCCGGCAATACATCGCAGCCAATTCGTTTCCCAACAATGACGCTTACCTTGAAGCGTGGGTCACGCACGCCCAATCGCTCAAGCCTGAAGCACAGATGCCCGACCTCACCCAGTTCAGCGGTGAGCAGCTCGGCGACTTAGTCGCCTATCTGCGCCAGTTGCAGTAGCCAGAATCCAATAGAGGAGCATTTCATGTCCGCCGCAACCCAAACCCTTTCTCGCTTGGTTCTACCTGCCGCGCTGGCCGCGATCAGCCTGCCTTGCGGCGCGCAGTCGAAGCCTGATTGCTCTGGGCTTCCGAACGCTGCGCAGTTGCGCACCTCGGTGCAGTCAGTCGTCCGGCAGGGTAGCGAGAAGAACGGCGGCCTGGGAAACCAGGAGTGGGCCGCGGTTGTAAACCGTGACGGCGTTGTTTGCGCCATCGTGTTTAGCGGGACCACGCGCGGAGACCAGTGGCCTGGCAGCCGGGTGATCGCAGCCGAAAAGGCAAACACGGCCAACGGACTCAGCGGCAATAATTATGCTTTATCGACGGCGAATATATTCGCCGCCTCGCAGCCTGGGCAGAGCCTCTACAGCCTTGCAACCAGCGCGCCACCGAATCCAACGCCGTTTTCGGAAACCCTACCACCTTCGGTACGCCGGATGATCCAATGGTCGGCAAAGCCATCGGGGGAATTATTGTCTTCAGCGGCGGCCTGCCCCTCTATACTCCGCAGGGGAAAATCGTCGGCGGTCTGGGACTAAGCGGGGATACCTCTTGCACCGATCACGTCATTGCCTGGAAAGTTCGACACGATCTGCATCTCGACGGCGTCCCTATGGGGCCGAGCCCGGAGCACAACGACAACATGATCCTCGACTGGCAGAACAACTCCAGCCCCAGCGGATTTGGATATCCCTCATGCAAGGGAGGTAGTCCCTCGGACTACATTATTAAGGACCTTTCCAAGGACTTCCCCACCGGACCTCATACGAGGTGAGTACTGCGCTGAATCTGCGAAAGGCCGAGACCTTTCCCTTTAGCCTGATCGTCCTCCTGGCGATTAGTTTCGCCATAGGGTGGGTCTGGCTGGTTGCCCGACCCACCTGGACGAAATGATTGTTGGAGCCGCAGTCGTCGCGGTCGCGACGCTTTTCTCTCTTCTGGTTCACCGCTCGCAGCCGACTGCTATCCAGTGGCACCGGATAGCAGTCGCACAAGGCTGGTCATCGGCGTAGTAGACAATCCGCAGCCAGCGCTCGCGGCTGGAGCGGATAAGTTTCTCCGGAGCCAGCTTCCGCACGGCCGGTACCTTCTTCGTCGCTCGATGCGACGGGAAGCGGGAGACAACATGAAAACAGACGGAAATGCCACTTATCCGCGAACATCGTACCCGCGTATCCGGGCATCCGATGTCGTCCGCCGCTAATCGATCTCGCCCGGCCAGGTTCTAAGCGTTCGAGGGCATGGGAGGAGTCTGAATGCCACCCATGTGTGCGATCTTGTCAATCAACTCTGTGTGTTGCAGGATGACTGATTCGCCCTTCTGGACAGCAGCTTTCAGCTGCGGATCGGTCGTCTTGTTCCTCTCCTCGAGAAACGCCGTCAGATCATCGTGGTGATCCTTTACCATCGCTTCCACGTACGCCCGATCAAAGTCCGTACCGGACTTCATTTTCAATTCCAAATATTTCGCATGATCTGATACCGGAGGGCCAGTGGGCACCTTTACTCCCATCTCTTTCGCCAGCGGTTTCATTTCCGAAATCAGCATCTCGTGATCGTGGATCATTTTTGCAGCAAATTCCCGCACGTTCTTGTCTTGACTCTTTTGCAAGGCCAACTTCGCAAAGTTTACTTCCGCTAAGCTTCCCTCCATCGCGTTCTTTACAAAAGTCTTATCTGACGACGTTGTATCTTGCGCCTGTACCGCGCCACCAGCCAACAACGTGCCTAGTGTGGCGCCTGCTATGCATTCCAACCAGAAATGTTTCATGCTCTTCCCCCTGACCGCGAACATTAAGAAGCCCAGAGCCTATCAACGGTTGCCTTTTGAAGCAAAGAGCTGACCAGAAACTTAGTTTCAGGCTGCGGCCATGGGTGCAATCCATTTGGTGGCCCGCCGGCATTACAAGCTGCGGAGTAGTGACTAGAGAGTTCCCGAGACTTTAGGGTGGGCGGCCGCATCTGTATGACCGAGAGCGGATTTCCAGAATCTTGGAGCATGTATGCGTATTGGCCTGGTAGCCTCGCCATTTATCCCAGTTCCTCCTACTCGTTATGGCGGAACAGAGTTGTTTGTTGCGAATCTCGCGGAGAGGCTCCGACGCCTGAATGTGAACGTGAGTGTGTACGCGAACGGCGACTCTACAGTGAATGCCGACGTACTACCGCAAGTACCGGCTGCCGGAGCTGCTGTGCGGCATTGGGCGGCAACTGAGCGGCGAGCCGGTGCACTACCCGGTTTCGTGCTCGCCGCAGGCCTGGGCGTCGGGCGCGCCGTTCCTATTGCTCACGGGCCTGCTCGGGCTGCGGCCGCGCGCGCAGGCGGGAGAGTTGGTGATCGATCATCCGCATTTGCCTCCGCTTGTGCAGCGGCTGCGGATTGATGATTTACGGGTTGGGTCTACCCGGCTGTCGCTCGAGTTTGTGCGCAGAGGCACGGAGACGCGTTGGGATGTAGTAGATGTGCAGGGTGATGGCTTGCGTGTCGTGGAGGGTCCGCTCCACGTCACTGCTTGAGATGGTCGAGAACAATCATCTGGACCGTCAATGTCGGCGATGGTCGAGTAAGTAGATTTCGGGAGAGCGTAGGATCCGGGGCGACAAACCGGCGGGACACGGCATCCATCGTCCCATTGGTGTACGGTCCCTATGTATGAGTGGTGCTGCGCGGAAATTTTCGAAAGGCGAGACCTTTCCATGCCGGACTCGCTCGCTTGGTGGCTGATCATCCGCAGGAGGGCGAGTCGTCCCCTCGTCGGCTTAGGCGATCAGATCCTGCCGACTGCGGTTCCCACGTTCTCTGCGGCCGACGCCCGTCGATGCCTTCCAAAATGCAGCCGCATCGTGACGACGTTAGGCGGCGACCGTTCCTGAAGCCTGTCGGCGAATGGAAGATGTGGGCTGCGGGTCGTGGTGCAAACCGGGCAGCAGTTTTCTTCCTTGATCCCCTACTAACAGCCAAGCCACTATAAACAGTCCGATGAGCGCGACTCCGCTCAGAACCACGACCAGCAAAAAGTTGGGATTCTTGCCGTGCTCAAGAATGTCGATGATTTTCTTGGTTTGTCCCATACCTCGTTGGATGCATCTCACAAGCAAGGTGCAGTATGAGTGCGGGAGAATCGAATCCGGGGACTCGGTCCATCGCCTTAGAGCCACGATATGCCCTCGAAGAACTATGAAAACCTTGTCCCGTGTGGATCGGCTAGCCTTTGAGCTCCTGCCGCGATTCGAGGGCCAGCGCGGTTCGTTTCCGTTCGGAGGGTCGCAATCCACCGTGACACGGAACCTAGCCATCAAGACCGAGATTATGCGCGGCTAGGAACGACGAAGGCATCGAACGATCTATACGCGGGCCAGTACGCACAGTAGTAAGTAAGCGACACACGTTATAGACATCGCGTTAGCACCAAGCGTGATTGTTATTGTTCTGGATCTGATAAGGCAGGAGGACAGTGAATACGGCACCCTTCGACCCATTGTCAGTACCAGAGTGCGCGTACACGCTTCCACCATGACGCTCCGCGATCTGTTTGCACACCCATAGCCCGAGCCCCGTCCCTACGTCCTTCTTTGTCGTGAAGAATGGCTCAAAGATTCGGTTCAAGTTCTCCGGGGCGATCCCAGGCCCATCGTCTTCTATCTTGAGCCGGATCGACTCACCGTTAGGAAGTTTTACCGGCACCGCTTCGATTTTTAACGTTCCGTTGATTGGTAAAGCATCAATGGCGTTGGAGATGATGTTCGATACGAGTTGTTGTATTTCGCCGGCGAAGACAGTGATGGGAGGGCATTCTTCAAAGGCTGCTTCGATCTTGATTTGCTTAATTTGCAGCTTATTCGAATACAGCTTGAGCACCGACTTTATCAGGCTCGGAAGGTAGACTGATGAGGGTGAAGCTGATTCTCGAAAAAAACCGAGTGTTTGCTGGGTGATGTGGGATATCCGCGCCAGTTCCTGTTCCGCAAGTTGTAGTTGTTCAGCGGCCATATCGGGCGCATCTAGATTCGTTCTGGCCAAATATATCAGGTTACCAACTGCTTCCAACGGGTTGTTAATCTCATGCGCGACGGTCGCTGACAAGCGGGCCGCGGCCGCAAGTTTCTCGGTTCGACGCAGCGCCTCCTGGAAGCTTCTTTCAGGAGAAGCATCGCGAAAAACCAAAACGACTCCGATCAGCTTGCTTGAATCGTCGGTGATGGGCGCGGCGCTATCATCGATCGGTAAAAACTGACCGTCGGGACGTCGCAACACGGTAGGGTTTTCGGGACCCACAGCACAGCCCTGCGCTAAGACCCTTTCCACAGGGTTTTCAACCGGCTTGTTCGTGTGTTCACTAAGGATATGGAATATGTCACCGATCCTCCTACCTCGGGCGTGTGCCAGGCTTGTCCCTGTAAGCCGCTCAGCAACAGGGTTCAAGAACGAAATAAGGCCTTGGTCATTCGTCGCGATCACACCATCGCCGATTGATGAGAGGGTTACCCGGAACCATTCTTCGCTTTGCCGCAGCGCGGCAGCGTCTCTCTCCCGTCTGCCGATCTCGCGGATGATGGAGAGCGCTACCAAGAGGATTCCCAACGCCGCGATTACGCTCCCCGCATAGATGGAGGCGGCTGTAATCCTAATGCTTTGTTGGTAGGCTTTTCCGCGGAGTTCGGCCACTGATGTTTCTTCCTGCTCCATCTCCCCGACGAGCAAGTGCATCTTTTTCATGATGTTGAGGCCCTTGTCAGACATCACCGCCGCTGTGTCGCCTGCCTGAAACAGGGAGGTCGCCCGTGCAAGCTCGGCGAGCTCTTGGCGCGTCAGAACTTGAAGATCGGCGACCCGCGTTTGTCCTCTAGAATCCGCCCCGACCAAAGCGGCCAGATTTTGAAGATGGGAATCGATCTGAGCTAAGGCTGAATAGGATGGTGCAAGGTAGTCGAGCTTTCCGGTATAAGCGATAACTCGCTGCCCGGTCTCAGCATCCTTAAGCAGCGAGTCAATTTTTCCCAGCTCCTGCACCACGCGGCGACTGTCACTAAACCACTGCTGATTCCGGACCTGCACAGCAAGTTGATGTCTCTGGGCAACAGTGTTTATTGCCAAAAAAAGGAGAAGTATCACAAAGCCAGCAACCACACCGAAACGCTTATGGATTAAGAGCATGGGTCGTCCACCAGACACAACCTAATATTGCATCCGCTCGCTTGATCGACGGGTAAATCATACACACTCCGGTATGTGGCATAAAATGGCGCCTAACGCACAAGGCGTCCACAAGGCGTCTTGAGTATCCGGATACGTGCGGCATTCACAACTGTAGGAAAGCTTGTAGCATTCACTTGTCAAAAGGGAAGCACCGGGCGAGGTCATTATCGAAAGGATCTGCAGAAACCGCAACAACTTTGCATAGCGTCTCCGGTCAGGGTACATTCGCTCTGACGAGGGTTCTTCCTGCCGGCATGCTCTTCCGGTATGGCTCTGATCCCAGCCATGCACCCAAACCTTTCAGCGAATCCACGTAGTCACAGACAATTTTTGCTGCTCCCACTATTGGTACAGCCAAAACCAAACCCATTGCCCCCCAAATCCAGGACCAAAACAACAGCGAAAGGACAACCGCCAGCGGGTTTAGGCGGACTTTCTGACCGATGAGTTTTGGATATAAAACGTTCATCACGACAGCATGCATGCCTGTGACGGTCAGCAGAACAACCACAACTCCTGTCGGGTGCAGAGTGCCGACGCCTCCAGCCAGAGGCGGTAACAATGCCAGAACCACACCGAAGGAAGGAATAATGCTGACGAACCCGCTGATGACGCCAACAAAGTAAAAATAAGGAATACGCAAGAGCCCAAATACCCCAGCGAATAGCGTTGCGGCAGCAAGGCCGACGACGAGATTCGCAACGATGAAATTGCGAATCATTGCAGTGATCTGGGCAATTGTTCGGTAGGCAGTGGCCCGGTGCTCTTCAGGGAACAGCCCCACGGTCGCCGAATGAGAGTGTTCCTTCCACGTAAGCATGAAATAGGTCAAGAAAGGAAGAAAGCCGATAGCCAGGACAGTCTTCCCGATTGCTGCGCCGTCTTCCTTCACAATGCGGGGGAAAATGGGCTCTTCCTCAATCTCTACTGGGACCGGCTGTATGCCAGCAATTGAGGAAGTTGTCATCGAACTGGCTTTTCGCTCGAGTGTGCTCATCGGCTCTTGAATATGTTTAAGAGCCCGTTGAATCCGTTCTGAGTCCTTTGGTAGTTCGGCGAGGAAGGCCCCAAGTTGGCCGCAAAGAAAATAGCCCACGCCGCCCGCCAGCCCTGCCGCGAGTACGACAGCCATAAAGGCCCCGGCGGCTCTGGGGATAGCGATGCTGTTCAGCAGATGCACGAGTGGTTCCAGTATGAATGCAAGCAGCAGAGCGATAAGGATTGTCACCATTACGAACTTGAGCAAATAGAGAAGGCCGACGATTGCAATAATAGCGACTACGATCTGAGCGACGGATCCTGCCCTGAGCGATGCGTGGAGGATTTCAGGTTCTTCGATAAAAGCGGAGCCGGCTATCGCCCTAACCTCCGGTCTTGCGTCTCCTGGGCGGGGAACATTGCTCGCATCCGGGTAGGAGACGTATCCGGGCTGTCCTGATTGAGGAATTGAAGCCATGCACCGCGGATTGGCGTTTTGCGCCATATCAAATCTAAGTACTTTGAGCTAGTCAGCGCCTGATCCGTTGTCCCAGGTGGATTCTCCACTTGGATTTTCATATTCATGGGTCAGACCAGCAGGGGCTAAGAGTGTCGGTTTTAGGAAACCAGCAGGCAAGGCAGCTGAAACGCCCTCTCGCTGCGCGATGGAAACATGGACTCTTTCTGCTTGAGCAACCGAGACAGGGTCCGGGTGGCCAAGAGGACGGCATAATCGATTTCCTGATCGAGCTCAGGGCTGACCAGGTTCTCATCGGGCGCCGCCGGCCACCGCGCCGTCCGAATAGCCAGAATCAGCGCCGACGCGATCAGTAGACTCGGACCCATCCGCGTGTAGTCAGGACGCTGATCGTACCCGGCTACTTTCATTTCTCACCTCGCAATGGCATGAACCCAGTATAGGCGAACAAAAGGCGAAAACAAAATAATCGACAACGCTATCATGGCGACATGAACCTCCGCCCCGGGCTCGCTGTACTCACTGCTTCCCTGCTCCTCCTGCCCAATCCTCAAGCATGGGCTTGGGGAAGCGAGGGTCACCACATCATCGCGGACATAGCCTGGGACCACCTCACCCCTGCCGCCCGGGAAAACGTGAAGCAATTCCTGGAGGGCGGCGACCTGGCCTCCATCTCCACCTGGGCGGACGACATCCGCCCCGACCGCCCGGAGACCGCCCCCTGGCACTATGTAAACATTCCTCCGGATTCAGCCGGATACGACCCGAAAGACTGCCCCAACGACAACTGCGTGGTGGCCCAGATCAACAGGTTTGCCCAGATCCTTGGCGATCCGTCCCAGCCTTTCGCGGCGCGGAGTGAAGCGCTTAAGTTTCTCGTTCATTTCGTGGGCGACCTCAGCCAGCCGATGCACGCCACCGCCGACGCGCGCGGGGGCAACGACGTTCCCGTGACCGCTTTTGGCGCGGCGCAGTGTGGCACTCGACCGTGCAATCTGCACAGCGTCTGGGATAGCGAGTTGATCGCCCATACGGGGCTGAGCCAACATCGCTACGTCAAGCTGTTGGAGAAGATGATCACTGCCGATCATCTGCAGGCTGGTTCCGCCGATCCGGTTGCCTGGGCTAACGATTCGCTGCAATTGGCAAAGCAGGCGTGGGTACAGCCGCAGTCGGATATCGACGAGCCCTACTACCAGCGGGAGCGGCCGGTGGTTGACCAGCAACTGGCGCTGGCTGGTTTACGGCTGGCGCAGCTATTGAATAAGGAGCTGGGGGGCGGTTCGCAGGTCTAGAGGAAGAAACCAAACATATTGAGCACTTCGTCGCTGACTTCTACATCACTGAGGTTGGCTTCTTCGATGAGCCTTAGTTTTTGGCGGAACCGGTCCAGAAGACCTGAGTTGATATCGGTCTTCTGGTCCAGGGTCCACATGAGTTCCGCGGCAGTGGTGCGGTGTTCACATTGAGCAGCCAGTCCATGTGCGGTTTCGATCGTCAGCACAAGCGGCAGACTCTGAAACTCCTGATACAGATGCATGGGGATACGGGCTTTGATGTTGACTCGCATCGATAGGAAGAGGATGCCACGGCAACCCCGTCCGGGCCATACTACCTTGGTGCCGTGAACCCCGCCGGGGGTTGCAGCGCGCTGCTAAATTGAAGTGCCGCGCAGACTTACCGGGCGGGTGGAATCGCGGGCGGCATCGTTTATGATTGAAGAGTTGCAACCAGGCACGGAGAGATGGCAGAGCGGTTGAATGCACCTGACTCGAAATCAGGCATACCTTCACGGGTATCGGGGGTTCAAATCCCTCTCTCTCCGCCACAGTTGACTGGACGGCCTACCATGAAGACCATTCACCTCCCGATGAGATTTACCAGCGCGCTGTCGAGTTAGCTGAGATTGACAATGTCTCGGTTGACAGGCTGGTAGCGGTGATAGTGAACGAGAAGACTGGGGATTGGTCCAAGATTCAGAAACGAGCTTCTCGCGGTACCGCCGAAAAGCTGCACCGCATTTTGTCGAAGGTCAGCGAAGCTCCGCCAGACCTGATGGATCGGCTTTAGCCCGAATTTCTCACGAATACCTTTCGGTCGAAGCTTCCTACGCGTAGTGGAACCCCGGGTGCCCCACATCTCGCTCGTTTTTCGCGAGATGTGGGATTCCACGAATGCCGAACCTAAGCTTCGCAAGCTGCAGATTGCCCGAGCTCGGAGCTTGGTTGCCGGAATGGATTGGCGGGGCGAGAGCCGCGGTATCCCACATCTCGCGAAAAACGAGCGAGATATGGGGCACCCAGGATTCCATTGCGTATGGAGAGCTTGCGATCAAGCGACGGTTGGATTGTGAGAAATGCGGTTACCGATCCTCACGACAGCTTGCGCAGTGAGATTTTGTCCGGCCCGGGAAAATCTGCGGGAATGGGAATCGTAACAGCTCCTGTGGCAGCCCATTGCACACCGCGTGCCAGCAGGGTTTGAAAGCCCACGCAATCAAGATTGATGGTGGATTCCCCTACCCAGGTATGGCCCAAGCATCGTGGTATAGACGCGGCCCTTTCCGTAGTTTCGTACCCAATCCATCGGCTCATTCTGCTTCGAGACAGGCGAATGGGCGTATGTAAGAATCGTCAAACCTTCCGCAGGACCATGTTGCCCGTGGGTCAACTGCTCAGAGGGATGCATCCACACCTTGGGCATACCCGCGGTGATCGGATGGTGCGTATCCCTGACGTGTATCTGAAACTCCAGCCGCTCCGGATGGCCCGGCTCCAAACCCGTTCCTTTGGGGATGACCACGATCTTGTCATCGTCGGATACTGCCAGGCCCGGTCCGAACGACTTCGAACGCCAGCCCAGCCCGATCATCTCGTTGTATGCCTTCCATTTGAGAAAGGCGTTGTTCGCCGCGTGGTAAACCACCAGCCCGCCGCCATGCCGGACAAACTTCACTAGAGACTCTTCCACGCCGGCAGGCCACTCGATGCCATCTTCGAGATGACCTCCGTTAAAGTTGTTGATCACCACGTCGTAACCGGAGAAATCGGGATGCCAGGCATTCCACGCCTCGGGCGGAGCCCCTCGCGGTGGGGTCGTCGATACCTCAACCGAAAACAGTGCGGTCGCCGTCAGGATCTCAGTGATGGCGTGCGTCGCCGCCGCCCAATCGTGATTGTTCATCCCATCCACGATAAGGACCCGTACTCGCGGCGACTGGGCACGGGCTTCTTGCAACGACGCGGCCAGCAGCGCGAGAGAGCGTAGTGTGAACTGCCTTCGAGAAATGGTCATGCTATGCGAGGTCGGCTGCGGCGAAGGACGGCTCATTGATTGGTAGCAGCATGAGGCTGAGTGCCGGCGGCGCGGCCAGGTAATCCGAAACAATAAAGATTCGAGTCATGATCGACCGCGTACACCTTTCCATTCGCCAGCGCCAATCCGCTGAAGTGTACCCATGATGAAATTGCAGAGCCGCTGTTATACAGTTCCTTGCCGGTTGTGGCGTCAAGAGCTCTTAGCACTGCTGGATGCGTGTTTTCGAGCCGCTTAGCTTCTCCACCCTTCTGTACGGCATTTTCACCATTCGACAGTGAAAAGAGCACGCCGTTGGCGATCACCGCGGGATCGGGATGGTCGAAATTGCCGGAAATCCAGGCAGGCGTGAGCGTCGGCCCGCCTGTCTTAGGATCAAGCTCCACCTTGAAGGCCATCATGCTGCCATGAGAAGCATCGCCATTGGTCACAGGAAACTTGGGACCATCCGCCGCGGGCGGTCCGGCCATTGGAACGTAGAGCCAGGTCTGGCCACTGGCATCTCTCGCCGTCGATAACGCTCCCCATATGCCGATACCTTCACAACAGATTTGCCGATCATTGCCTAGCCGGGGAGAGACGTAAAGAGGCGTCTGATGGTCTTTCCCTCCCAACGCGTCTGCATCCAAAAGATAAACCACGCCTTCTTTGGCTCCGTGGGCGAGCAGGTTTCTATTTCTCCATCCGAAATAAACCGGGCTGCTCGATCCCAAATCGAAATCGTGCTTATTCAGATAGAGCCAGTTCGGCGGAAGGAAATAGTCGAGCACGCTTAGCTGCTCCAGGCCCTGCGCAACCACAGCTGTTCGAATAGTCGCCCGCCGCAGGATTAAACATCCCATCCGCGGTGCCACCATACACGCGGCCGTTCGTTCCGATCACCGGGCCCGCTCTGCCCCAGATGCCGGCCGTATTTGTGTTGGATAAGAGACCTTGCTCGATGATGGGATGGTGACGGTCGCGAACATCGATCGGAGTAAACTCCGGAGATCCCATTGCCGCATCCCTGCGAGAGCGTCGTATATACCCGTCCGTTCACCAGGCTCAAGCTCCAGTTCTTGGAGAAGGGAGCAACGAACTGAACCGGGCCGTAACGAACGAGGCCGCTGCCCAAATCAAGTCCATACAACATGCCATCCGGCCCGATGACATAAATCGTGTTCGTGGTTCTTATCGATCACCGGCGTAGCGGTAATGCCGTTGGGGCAGAGAAAGCCGCCCTGATAGATGTAAACATGGCTGCGAGACTCCACGAAATTGTTTACCGTGTAGTGCCAGAGCTCCTCTCCCGTGTCCGCGGCAAGAGCAAACAGCGTGCCCGAGATCCCTGCTACATAAACGACCGTCTTGTTCCCTTGCCTTGGTCGACACATTCTCCGCGACCACAGGGGATGTCAGCGACCAGAGACCTTGCGCCGCACTGTCGATCTTTGTCTTCCACAGCAGCGTCAGATTGCCGACTGTTTCAGGGCTGATGGAGTGCTCCTCCGATGCCCAACCCGTCCGCTGAGGGTCATGGCCAAAGGTCAACCAATCCGCGGCTCTGACCGTAGGCGCACTGAACAAGAGTAGACACACCAAGGACACGAGCCATATGGGCAGCAGCTTTACCATGAATTGTTGGCGGAAGATATTTTTCCTGCAAGGTGGGTAGCGCGGAACTGCCGCTATAGAACGATTCATCCGGCGGGGCCCTCGCGCGATGTTAGCTCACGGCGGAAAAGGCTGTAAAGGCGGAAGTGGTCGCCGGCATCGAGCCAGAAAAGGTCTGCCGACAACCCGTACCTTCAGCCGTGTAGAATTGGCCGAGTTCGGGCCCCGAAAATAGGAGATTCATCCATGAAACGTTTTGCGCAAGGCTTCGTCTGCCTGGTTGCCGCCCTGGGGTCTTTACCAGTGTTGGGCCAAGTCGCCACCGTCTACGTAACCAACTACGAGGGTACCTTTATCTACGAGGCATCCTCCAGCGGCAAGCTCACCCTGACCCACGGTTACGTCGCAGAGGGCGACGTCTTCATCGTTGGCACCAGCAAGTACATATTCGGCGCCTCGACCATACACAGCACCCTCGATTCGTTCGCAGTCCAGTCCAACGGTGCATTGTCGCCGGTAGCCTCCAGGAATGTGTTGCAAGATACGGATACGGATCAGGTGGAATCTCTCTTCCTCGATCGCACAGGGGCAACCCTTTATGTGGCCCTCGCTACCAACAGCCCGTTCGCCACCTATTTTGCCTCGTACAGCATCAACAAAAAGAACGGGGAGCTCACCTACCTGGGGAAAGTGCAAAGCGAAGCCGATAGTTGGGTACTGACCTTTACCAGCAATAACAAGTTCGCTTACGCGGGCGGATGCGTGAAGAACGTTGGCTCAGTGATGGGGTTCGAGAGGCAGAGCAACGGTCTGTTGGTGCTGGGTAAAGATGGTGGGGTGCCAAAGGCCCCATCCGGAAAGGAGTTCTGCCCGATCATAGGTGCTGCCGACCCATCGGAGCATGTGGCGTTCGACTTCGAGCCGCTCAAGGGCAGTAAGCAGGATGGAACGCTGCAGCTCGGGACCTACAAGGTTGACGGCTCAGGTAATTTGACCACCACAAGCACCTACGAGAACATGCCTAAGGTGTCTGTGGGGGCCGAGGTTGCTGCTCTCTCCATGTCTCCATCGGGCAAGCTGCTTGCAGTCGGTGGCCTGGCGGGACCGCAGGTTTTTCACTTCAATGGGTCCAGTCCGATCACCAAGCTCACCGGGTCGCTGGGGACCGGTACCTACTCCAGCTTTGCCTGGGACAACGACAACCATTTGTATGCAGTTAACAACACCACAGGGCATCTGCACGTTTACACCGCTACATCGACCAAGGTGAAAGAGGTTGCGGGATCGCCGTTCACCGTACCCGACGGCGCACTGTCGGTGATGGTTATTCCGAAATAGGAATGCTGTGCAAGAGTATGCGGTGCTGCTACAGCCCCGCATACTCTTTCTTTGCCTGGGCCATCACGGCCAAGTCGGAGTCTGCGTTCTTCCACTCGGCAAAGAAGCGCTCATACGCTCCCTTTGCGTTTACCTTGTCGCCGCCCAATGCGTACGCCCTTCCCAGTCCCAGCAGCCCCAGCGCATAGTTATTGGGAGGGAACGGAATGCTGCTTTCGTTGGTATAGCTGATGCCCTTATATTTGGTCGCCATCTTGAAGGCCGCAGTAGCGTTCGCCGCATCGTGCAACTGTAGATAGCTAAGCCCGCGCAAATAGGCTCCCGGCGACACCATGTCAAAGGCCAAGCTTTTCCCCAGCAGATCCAGCGCCTTCTGCACGTCTCCCGCCTGCAGCGCCACATAAGCACGCCCCTGGGGCACAACTACCTGCTGCACCAGCGTGTCGTCGGGATACTGCTTCTCCAGTACATCCAGCGCCGGCAGCGCCAGCTTTCCCTCTCCGCAGAATGCTTGCGTTGCGGCCACGGCAATCTGCGTAGGCTTGCTCTTGTCGACCGCCAGAGCCTGCCTCACCGCTGCCTCCGGGTTCTGGCACTGCCCCACCGGCCATCCAATATAGGCCGCGTTGAGCAAAAAAACTGCTTGCGCATCCGGCGCTTTTCCGTCTCCGGCCTGCCCTGCAGCCTGCTGCAGCGTCGCCGCAGCCGCCCGGAAGTGTCCCCACTCCGCCTGGACGTTTCCCCACAGCCCCGTCAGGATGAACTGATCGGGGCGGCCAGCTCCCTGTGCCAGAATTCTTTGTGCGGCCGGGGTATCTCCGGTCACGCCGGCCAGCGACGCCTCAAATGCCAGCATTTCAGTGCCGCTTAAGCCCAAGTGGCTTGCCTTCGCCACATACTTTCGCGCTTCATCGTACTGGTCCATCACCGTATAGCCGTTAATCACATCGGACAGCGCCGCCGAATCGTCCGGCTGCAGGTCCAGCGCTTTCAGCATAACTTCCTGCGACTTCTCCGGCTTGCCTTCTTCCCCATAAAAGACGCCCAGGTTGATGTAGTTGTCTAGCTGCAGCGGATACTCCTGCACCGCCACCTCCAGCGTCTCGATGGCCTTGTCCAGGTCTCCCGGCACCTCGGAGTAGTAGTGGCCCTCAATGTAGAGCCGCTCCCGCTCGCTCACGTCCCCGCTCAACTCGTGCGCCCGGGTGAAATACTCGATGGCTTTGCCATTCTGCCCGCTATTCGAATAGATGACGCCCAGGCGCGCCCACGCCATGGCCAGCTTCGGGTCCAGCATCAGTGCCCGCTTGTAGTGGTCAACGGCCTCGGGAATGTCGTTGCCCTTTTCATGCGCTTCGTCCCCCAGCGCATAGGCGCGAAACGCCTCCAGCGAGGGCGTCGTCGCCTGCCCAAACGGCGTATTCAGCTTCTGGATGCTGGCCAGGCTCTCCCCCAGTTTGGCCCGCATCTGGGCCGCGGCCTGGTTCAGCGCGTCCAGCACCTTCTCCTTGCTCGCCGCCTGCGTCTGTACGCTGGCAATCTGGTCGCCGGTGGCGGTGTTCTGCGCCGACAGGGTAAGGATGTAATCGCTCCCCAGGCTGGCAATCGTCCCCGTCAGGATGGCCTTGATGCCCTCCCGCTCCCCAATCTCCCGCGCAATCGCCGGCGTGATGGTGTCGTCTGGCTTCTTACCGAGATACTGCAGGCTCTGCCGCAGGTGCTGCGAGCTCACGATGTCCAGCACCGGGGATTGGCCAAGTTGCACCACCAGTGCCTGGTTCAGCGTGGTCTCAAAGACCGGGTCGCCGGTGTGGTTCACAAAATCCGCCACGATGATGGCGTTCTTCGCCGCCGCCGTTCCGGTTGCCCCACCTGCCGCCGTTCCCGGTGCACCTGGAGCCCGGTACTTCCACCACACGAATGCGCCCGCCAGCAGCAGCACAATTACAACCGCGGCCGCCAGCAGCGGCAACCGGCGGCTCCGCGTTGTTTCCGCGCCGGGCTCAGCCGGCACCGCAGCGTGCGTTCCACTCGTGGCTGCTGTCACGCTGCCGCTGGATCTGTGGGAAGCCTGCGTATCCACAACCTCCAGGTCCTGCACCAACGCGTCAGCCGTTTGGTACCGCTGCTCCTTCTGCTTGGCCAGTAGCCTGGCGACGATGCCATCCAGTTGTGCCGGCATCAAGGGATTCACCGTACTCACCGGCGCTGGATCCCCGGTTAGCAGCGCGGCGAACACCTCCGCAGTGCTCTGCCCGGCAAACGGCTTGGCGCCGGTCGCCATCTCATAGATCACCACTCCCAGGGAGAACAGGTCCGTCCGCGCGTCCAGCGGCTCGCCCTTCGCCTGCTCGGGCGACATGTACGCCACCGTGCCCAGGGTTGAGCCGGGGCTGGTCAGGTCGGCAGGCCGCCGGACCGGTTCCCGGCGACGTGGCCAGCCCGCCAAAGGTCGCGGCCGCGCTGGATTCCTGCGAGTCGCCGCCCTGTTGCTTGGCCAGGCCGAAATCCAGGATCTTGATCTGCTTCGGGCCCCGCGTTCCCTCGTTGACAAAGATGTTCGCCGGCTTGATGTCCCGGTGAACGATGCCCTGGGCATGCGCCGTCGCCAGCGCTGCCGCCGCTTGCCGGCTGTAGGTAACTACTTCGGTTGCAGAAAGAGGCCCGCGCCGCAGCGCGTCCCGGAGCGTCTCCCCTCGCAGCAGCTCCATCACCAGGTAGGGACGGCCGTCCTGCTCGCCAATGTCGTAGATGGTGCAGATATTGGAGTGGTTTAAAACGCTGGCCGATTGCGCTTCGCGCAGAAACCGGCGGTGCGAGAGGGTTCCGAGAGCCGTGGGCGTCCCACTTGCCCGCGCGATACCCGGTGACGCGCTGCCGCTGCCAAAGGCCTCCGCCAGGTAGTGGTCAGACACAAGCTTGATGGCTACCTCGCGCCCCAGCCGCGTGTCTTGCGCACGATAGACATCGCCCATGCCCCCGGAGCCGATCTGTTCCAGGATCTTGTAGGGTCCGAACTGTGTGCCGTGCGATATCGTCATGCGTCCAGGCAGAAACGGTAGCAGGAGATGGAGGTGCCCGAAGTCTATCAGCAGGCGGCTAAAGAGCCGCATACTCCTTCTTTGCCTGGGCCATCACCGGCAAATCAGCATCGGCGTCTTTCCACTCCGCAAAGAAGCGGTCGTACGCGGCCTTCGCGTTTGCCTTGTCTCCGGCCATGGCGTACGCCCGTCCCAGCCCCAGCAGCCCCAGCGCATAGCTATTCAGGGGGAACGGAATGTTGTTTCCGTTGGTATAGCTGGCGCCCTTATATTTGGTCGCGATCTTGAAGGCCGCAATGGCATTGCCCGCATCGCGCAATTGCAGATAGGCCAGCCCGCGCAGATAGGGTCCTGGCGATATCTGGTCGAAGGCGTGACCCTTGGCGAGCAGCTCCAGCGCCTTCTGCGCGTCTGCTGCCTGCAGTGCTATGTACGCCCGCGCCTGGGGCACGAATACTTGTTGCACCAGCGTGTCATCAGGATAAGTTCTTCTCCAGCACATCCAGCGCCGGTAACGCCGGCTTTCCCTCTCCGCAGAACGCCCGCGTTGCCGCCGCGGCAATCTGCCTCGGCTTGCTCTTGTCCACCGCCAGCGCCTGCTTCACTGCAGCCTGCGGGTTCTGGCACTGCTCCACCGGCCAGCCGACATAAGCCGCGTTGAGCAAAAACATGCCCGCGCGTCGGTCGCCTTTGCGTCCCCTGCCTGACCGGCGGCCTGCTGCAGCGTCGTCGCCGCCGCCCGGAACTGTCCCCACTGCGCCTGTATGTTGCCCCATTGTCCCGTCAACTCGAACTCATCCGGGCGTCCGGCTCCCTCCGCCAGAAGTCTTTGTATGGCCGCCAAATCTCCGGTGGCCCCGTACAGCGCCATAGCGTTCGCCAGCAGGTCTGTGCCGTTTATGCCCATCTGGCTTGTCTTCACGATATAGTCGCGCGCTTTATCGTATTGGTCCATCGACGTATAGACGGAGATCACGTCGTCCAGCGCGGCCGCTTCATCCGGCTGCATAGCCAGCGCCTTCAACTGAACCTGCTCCGCCTTTTCCCACTGCGCTTCTCTCACATAAATAGCACCCAGGTTGACATAGTTGTCCATCTGCAGCGGATACTCCTGCACCGCCACCTGCAACGTCTCGATGGCTTTGTCCAGGTCTCCCAATACCTCGGCGTAGTAGTGGCCCTCAATGTAGAGCCGTTCGAGCTCGCTGACATTCCCGCTCAGCTCGTGCGCCTTGGTGAAATACTCCATGGCTTTGCCCGTCTGCCCGCTGTTCAGATAGATCACCCCCAGCCGCGACCACGCCATCGCCAGCTTAGGGTCCAGCGCCAGGGCCCGCTTGTAGTGGTCCTCAGCCTCGGGAATGTCGCTGTCCCTGGTATGCGCTACATCCCCCAGCGCATAGGCACGAAACGCCTCCAGCGACGGCGTCGTTGCCTGGCCAAACGGCGCATTCAGCTTTTGAATGCTGTCGAGACTCTCCCCCAGCTTGGCCCGCATCTGGGCCGCGGCCCCGTTCAGTGCGTCCAGCACCTTCTCCTTGCCGGACGCCTGGGTCTGCACGCTGGCAATCTGGTCTCCGGTGGCTGTTTTCTGCGCGGCCAGAGTAATGATGTAATCGCTCCCCAGGCTGGCGATCGTCCCGGTGAGGATGGCCTTGATGCCCTCGCGCTCCCCAATCTCCCGCGCAATCGCCGGCGTGATCGCGTCATCCTGCTTCTTGCCCAGATACTGCAGGCTCTGCCGCAGATGCTGCGCGCTCACAATATCCAGCACCGGAGACTGCCCCAGCTGTACGACCAGCGCCTGGTTCAGGGTGGTCTGAAAGACCGGGTCGCCGGTCTGGTTCACAAAGTCCGCCACAATGATGGCATTCTTCGCCGCCGGCGCGGCGGTGCGGTTGCCGGGGCGGTTGCGCTTCCCGGCTTAACCGCGGGCCGATGCTTCCACCAGGCGAATGCTCCAGCCAGCAACAGGATCGCCACGGCAGCCAGCAGCAGCGGCATGCGGCGGGCGCGGGCTTTTTCCGGGGCTGGCAAATCCTGCACGGCAGGAGGCGTTCAGTCGGCCCGCCGCCACCCTCCCGCTGGACTCGTGGGAAAGGTGGGCATCAAGCTTCTCCAGGTCCTGCAGCATTTCTTCTGCCGTTTGGTACCTCTGCTCCTTCTCCTTAGCCAGCAGCTTGGCGACAATGCCATCCAGCTCCGCCGGCATCGCCCGGTTCACCGCGCTCACCGGCCCCGGCTCTTTGGTCACCAGCGGGCTAAACGGCTTGGCGCCGGTGGCCATCTCATACATCACCACGCCCAGCGAGAACAGATCGGTTCGCGCGTCCAGCGGCTCGCCCTTGGCCTGCTCGGGCGACATGTACGCCGCGGTCCCCGGGGTCACGCCCGCGACGGTGAGGTCGCGCGGCGGCCGCGCCGATTCCGGACGATGAGACGGGGCCGGCAAAGGCGGTCGCGATCCTGCAAATCGCCGCCCTGCTTCTTGGCCAGCCCGAAATCGAGGATCTTGATCTGCTTCACCCCCCGCGCGCCCTCGTGGACAAAAATGTTCGCCGGCTTGATGTCCCGGTGAACGATGCCCTGGGCATGCGCCGCCGCCAGCGCCGACGCCACCTGCCGGCTATACGTAACTACATTCCGTTGCAGAAAGCGGGCCGCGCCACAGCGCCTCCTTGAGCGTCTCGCCGCGCAGCAGCTCCATCACCAGGTAGGGGCTGCCGGCCTGCTCGCCAATGTCATAGATGGTGCAGATATTGGGGTGGTTCAGAGAGCTGGCCGATTGCGCCTCGCGCAGAAAGCGCCGGTGCGAGAGGGTTCCGAGAGCGGTGGCGGTTGCGTCGGCACCGATACTCCCGCGGATGTTCCCGCCGAGGTGCTTCCGCTGCCAAAGGCCTCGGCCAGGTAGCGGTCGGATACCAGCTTGATCGCAACCTCGCGGCCCAGGCGCGTGTCCTGCGCCCGGTAGACATCGCCCATGCCGCCGGAGCCGATCTGGTCCAGGATCCGGTAGGGTCCGAACTGTGTGCCTTGCGGTATCGTCATGTGCCTCAGGCAATAAAACGACAGCAGTGATCGATGGCGGTTGCCCGCAGTGTATCGACGCGTCACAGCCGTGCGAAACACCGCGGTACGCAGGTCGCTACAGCGTCGCATACTCTTTCTTAGCCTCGGCCATCACTGCCAATCCGGGGTCAGCGTCCTTCCACTCCGTAAAGAAGCGCTCATACGCCGCCTTCGCGTTCACCTTGTCGCCGGCCATCACATACGCCCGTCCCAGTCCCAGGAAGCCCAAGCGCATAGTTATTCATGGGGACTGGAAGACCGATTTCGTTGGTAAAGGCGGCCCCCTTATATTTGGTACTCATCTTGAAGGCAGCGGTGGCATTCGCCCGCATCGTGCAACTGCAGATACGCCAATCCACGTAGATACGGTCCCGGGGATATCAGGTCAAAGGCCTGGCTCTTCCCCAGCAGGTCCAGAGCCTTTTGCGCGTCTCCTGCCTGCAGCGCCACATACGCCCGCCCCTGCGGTACGAATAGCTGTTGCACCAATGTGTCTTCGGGATACTTCTTCTCCAGCACATCCAACTCCGGCAGCGCCAGCTTTCCCTCTCCGCAGAACGCGTGCGTCGCCGCGGCGGCGATCTGCGTTGGCTTGCTCTTGTCCAGCGCCAGCGCCTGCCTCACCGCGGTCTCCGCGTTCTGGCACTGCCCCAACGGCCAGCCGATATAAGCCTCGTTCAACACAAACCCTGCCTGCGCGTCTGGCGCCTTCGCTTCCCCGGCTTGCACAGCCGCCTGGTGCAGGGTTGCCGCAGCCGCCCGGAACTGTCCCCACTCTGCCTGGATATTCCCCCACACTCCGGTCAGCATGGACTGATCGGGGCGTCCCGCTCCCTGCGCCAGAATCTTTTGAATGCCCGCCGTATCTCCGGTGGCCCCATACAGCGACAACTCGTACGACAGCTGGTCTGTGCCGTTCAAGCCCAGCCGGCTTGCCCTCGCAATATACTTGCGCGCGTCATCATACTGATCCAGCACCGTATAACCCGCAATCACGTCGGACAGCATTGCGGACTCGTCCGGCTGAATCTCCTGTCCCTTCAGCAGAACCGCCTGCCCCTGATCCGGCTTCCCTTCCGACATATAGGTGGCGCCCAGGTTGACGTAGTTGTCTATCTGCAGCGGATACTCCTGAATTGCCACCTGCAGCGTCTCGACAGCCTTGTCCAGGTCTCCGGTCACTTCGGCGTAATAGTGGCCCTCGATGTAGAGCCGCTCCCGCTCGCTCACGTCACCGCTCAGCTCGTGCGCCCTGGAGAAATACTCCACCGCTTTGCCGGTCTGCCCGCCGTTCAGATAGATCACGCCCAGCCGTGCCCACGCCATCGCCAGCTTCGGGTCGAGCGCCAGGGCCCGCTTGTAGTGGTCCTCCGCCTCGGGAATGTCGTTACCCCTGGCATGCGCTTCATCCCCCAGCGCGTAGGCGCGAAACGCCTCCAGCGACGGGGTCGTTGCCTGGCCAAACGGCGTATTCAGTTTCTGAATGCTCGCCAGGCTCTCCCCCAGCTTGGCTCGCATCTGGGCCGCAGCCTGGTTCAGCGCGTCCAGCACCTTCTCCTTGCTCGCCGCCTGGGTCTGCACGCTGGCAATCTGGTCTCCGGTGGCTGTGTTCTGCGCCGACAGGGTAATGATGTAATCAGTCCCCAGGTTCGCAATGGTTCCTGTGAGGATGGCCTTGATGCCCTCGCGCTCCCCAATCTCCCGCGCGATTTCCGGCGTGATGGCCTCGTCCGGCTTTTTACCGAGATACTGCAGGCTCTGCCGCAGGTGCCGCGAGCTTACAATGTCCAGCACCGGAGACTGCCCCAGCTGCACTCCCAGGGCTTGGTTGAGCGTGGTCTGAAAGACCGGGTCGCCGGTGTTGTTCACAAAGTCGGCCACGATAATGGCGTTCTTCGATGCTGCGGCCGGAGACGTTCCGGTTGCCACCCCTGTCGCCGTTCCCGAGCTGCTCCCAGCCCGGTACTTCCACCAGGCGAATGCCCCAGCCAGCAGCAGCAGTACGATCAGCCCAGCGGCCAGCAGCGGCGTCCGGCGGCCGCGCGCTGCCTCCACGCTCCGCAAATCCGGCACCGGCGGATGCTGCTCGGTGGGCGCCGTGGCTGGCGTTCCAATCGCCGCCGCCACCACCTTCCCGCTGCCACTGCTTTGGGAAGTCTGGGAATCCGGCCCCTCCACGTCCTGCAGCAGCTCCTCGGCCGTCTGGTATCTCTGTTCTTTCTCCTTGGCCAGCAGCTTGGCGACAATCGGATCCAGCGCTGCCGGCATTGCCGGGTTCACTGTGCTCACCGGCGCTGGCTCCTTGGTCAGCAGCGCGACAAACAGCTCCGCTGTGCTCTGCCCGGCAAAGGGCTTGGCACCGGTCGCCATCTCATAGATCACCACTCCCAGGGAGAACAGGTCTGTCCGCGCGTCCAGCGGCTCGCCTTTCGCCTGCTCGGGCGACATATACGCCACCGTGCCCAACGTCGAACCTGGACTGGTCAGGTCCGCGTTGGCCAGCGCCGGACCGGTTCCCGCCGATGTGGGCTGCCCGCCAAAGGTCGCCACCTGGCTGGACTCCTGCGATTCCCCGCCCTGCTGCTTGGCCAGGCCGAAATCGAGGATCTTGATCTGCTTCAGCCCCCGCGCGCCCTCATTCACATAAATGTTCGCCGGCTTGATATCGCGGTGGACGATGCCCTGGGCATGCGCCGCTGCCAGAGCGGCCGCCGCCTGCCGGCTATACGTAACTACTTCAGTTACTGAGAGAGCTCCGCGCCGCAACGTTTCTCTGAGCGTCTCGCCGCGCAACAACTCCATCACCAGGTAGGGCCGGCCGCCCTGCTCGCCAATGTCATGGATGGTGCAGATGTTGGGGTGGTTTAAAACGCTGGCCGATTGCGCCTCGCGCAGAAACCGCCGGTGCGAGAGGGTTCCGGGAGCCGTGGCCGTCCCGATTGCGCGTGCTCCCATTCCCGGAGCCGTGCTTCCGCTGCCAAAGGCCTCTGCCAGGTAGTGGTCGGAGACCAGTTTGATCGCCACTTCGCGGCCTAGCCGCGTATCCTGCGCCCGGTAGACATCGCCCATACCTCCGGAGCCAATCTGTTCCAGGATCTTGTATGGCCCGAACTGTGTGCCTTGCGGTATCGTCATGCGCCCCGGGCAGAAAACGACAGCAGAGGATGGACTGAGTTCCCCGCAGTGTATCAGTGTCCGCGACGTCTCGGCACGCGGTCATTTCGGAGCAGCTTCTTTGGCTCCCTCCGCCCGAACAAATTCTTGGGGTGCCCCATTCAAGCCTTCTTTTGCCCGCCTCTGCAGGTCCCCCAGGTCTCAAAGGCGAGACCTGGGCCACCCACTCATGTTTTGGATGGAGGGTGACGCAGACTGTGGCACTGTGTCATTCAGGAGCGTGTCGATCCCATAGTCGAGTACTCAGCAGCATCGGAGCTCGATGGAGTTGCCACGATGACCAATGGCAGCGAGAACGCAAAGGTACTACCCTGCCCCACGGTGCTCTCCAGGGAAAGGCTGGCGCCGTGTTTCTCGGCAATCCATTTCGCCAGTGCCAGGCCTAACCCGGAGCCGCGAGAGCTGGAGCCCCGCGTCCGGTCTACCCGGTAAAACCGGTCAAAAATTCTAGGCTGGTGTTCCGGGGCAACGCCAATCCCCGAATCTTGCACGGCGAAGACCACACAGCCCTCCCGGCGGGCTACGCGAAGCTGCACCGACCCTCCGGGTTGGGTATAGCGGACCGCATTGTCCAGCAGAATCGTCAGCAGCCGTTGTAGAGCATTGACATCCGCCGTGACAAAAACCGGCTCCTGCGCCGTCTCCATGGTGAAATCCAGAAACGCCAGGCGCATGGCCGTCTTCCATTTCTCTCCAACCTGGAGGCTAAGCCTGTTGGCGTCCACCAGCTCGAAGCGCAGCGCTTCCATCCCGGCATCTGCCCGAGCCAATAGCAGCAAACTATCGATCAGGCCGGTCATGCGGACTGTTTCCATCTGCACCTGTTCGCAGGCCTCGCGATAGTCCTCGGCCGCCCGCGGCTTGGAAAGGGCAACCTCCACCTCGGCCCGTATCAGGGCTAACGGTGTCCGCAGCTCGTGGGCCGCGTTCGCCGTGAAGTCTCGAATGCTGCGAACGCCCGACTCCACCCGCGCCAGCATCTGGTTCAGCGTCTCAGAGAGGTGCGAAATCTCATCTCTCGTCTCCGCGATCGGGAGGCGGACATCCAGGTTGCTGTCGTTGATCCGTCGGGCTTCCGTCGCGATGGCGGCAACCGGAGCAAGCGCCTTGCGGCTCATGAAGTGGCCACCGATCGCCGCCAGCACCAGCACCGCGGGCGTCAGCAGCAGCAGTTGCGCCCCGAAGGCCGATAACAGCACCATCGACTTATTGAGCGCAATCCCCGTCTGTACCGAATACGCAAGTCCGTTGGCATGGATCGGATACGCCAGCGCCATCACGTAACGCGTGCCCTGGTGGAATTCAACGATCGTCCCTTGCGCCGGCAGATCTCCCGGCGCGGCGGGCCGCAGACCCTCATCGATCATCCGTTTCGAACGGTAGAGCCAATTGCCGTTCTGGTCGAGAATCTGCAGATACTTGCCATCGTCTTTAACCTGGTAAATCTCAGCGAACTTCTGTTGCAGAGATGCGAGCGCGGCATGCGGGCCGAGCTGCACTAACAGCAATTGCACGTCTTCGGCGCGCTCCTGCAATTCGTGGTATTCGGTGGCCATCAGGCTCCGCCGCAACATCCACCAGCTCGAGACACTTAACAGCACCGCAGCGGCGGCGAACATGGCGCAGTACCAGAGCGTCAGGCGGAGACGAATCGGCAAACCTCTCATGGGACCCGCCTCCCGGACGGGCTTGCCGGGCTCTGCGTTTCGGGCCTGAGCAGATAACCGGAACCGCGCACCGTTTGTAGCAGCTTTGTCTTGAAGCATGCATCGATCTTGCTGCGAAGAGAACTTACCAACACATCGAGCGCCCCCGCCGTAACCTCGTGAGGCCCTCCCCAGATTCCTTCGATCAGCGTGCTTCTCGAGACCACCCGCGGAGCACGCTGGGCCAGCATTGCAAGCAGCAGAAACTCGGTTCGCGTCAAGTCGATACAGTGACCCTGCCGCATGGCTTTGTGGTGGACCATATCCACAACCAGGTCCTCCACCACAATCGACATCGGCGCAGGCTCAGGCGATGGACGAGTGATGGCGCGAAGCCGTGCCAGCAACTCGGGGAAGGAGAACGGCTTGGTCAAATAATCGTCGGCGCCGATATTAAGCCCACGAACAATTTCGTCCTCCTTGTTATAAGCCGTCAACATAAGGATAGAAGCCTTGCAGTTTCGTTCTCCCAGCACCTGCGCCACGTCGTAGCCGCTCAGATCCGGAAGTCCCACGTCAAGCAAAACAACATCGAACTCATGGTCCAGGGTCAGTTTGAGACCCTCTGCGCCATCGCAAGCGATCATAACGTCGTGACCATGTTCCGAGAGCCCTTTGTGCAGCAACGCCAACATACGGGGCTCGTCTTCGATCGCCAGAATCCGCATCGTCAGGGCCTCTTCCCACTCCCGTTGATTCTCATTGCAACACAGACGACGCGACGTGCGCAGACTGCGGCCCCAATCTTAGGAAAGTTTCACCGCGCTGTTAACTCCTCTTTAATAAACACGCGGATGCTCTCAATCAGGCAATTCCCTTCACTCGGGTAACTAAAGTTAACGACCGATAACATTACAGCAAGGGTGTTAATGGCGCTTTAATAAGCGCCGTGTTTCGCGCCTTGCAAGGAGAGTTATGTTCGCCAAAGCCATCCACATACCGCTTCTCCTGCTCGCCATGCTTCCGCTCCCGTTGATCGCCGGGGCAGCAGCTGGAGACAAAGGCGCTCCCGGCGGAAATGGCAGTGTAACTGGCACAGTCAAGGATACTGTTGGGTCGGTGCTGCAAGGCGCGCAGATTGCGCTGCAGCCAACCACCACGACCGTGGCTTCGGATGCGCAGGGTGACTTTGTCATCCCCAACATAAAACCGGGGACCTATACCCTCACGGTCTCTTACGTAGGCTTCAACAGCTCGGTGACCACCATCGTTGTGAACCCGGGGCAGGCGACCACCGCGAATGTAACCCTTTCGGTGAACTCCGCCAATCAGCAGGTGATCGTGAATGCCAACCTGGTGGGCGATGCCGCTGCCATTAATGAGCAGCGCACCTCCGCCAACATTCTCGACGTGCAAACCGACACCCAGATCCAGAGCCTGCCGAACGCGAACGTGGCCGACGCAGTTGGCCGCATGACAGGCGTGACACTCCAGCGAAACGAAGGTGAGGGACAGTATGTTCAGATCAGGGGCACAGAGCCGCGGCTAAGCAACACCACCATCGATGGCGTGGTTGTTCCCGGTCCCGATCCCCAGGTGCGGCAAGTCGACCTGGATACGATCCCCGCGGACATTGTCGGCTCGATTGCAATCAACAAGACGCTTTCCGCCAACCAGGACGGCGACGCCATCGGCGGTTCGGTGGACCTGCGCATCAAGCAGGCGACTTCAGACCAAACCGATCTACTGGTGGAGGGCATTGGTGGATACACCCCGATCGCCGGAACCCGAAGAGTGTGGAGCCTCAATTCTCTGGCCGGCAAACGCTTTGGCCCAAATACCCCGCAAGGCAAGCGCTTTGGGTTAATGATGGGTTACAGCTACGACGTGAACGGGCGCGGCATTGACGACATTGAACCCGCCCCGGATCTCAATCCGGATGGGTCCACGCTATATGACAAGTTGAGCCTGCGGGAGTATCTCTACGATCGATCGCGCTACGGCTTCGCCGGCGGTTTGGATTACAAGCTGGCGGAAGATTCCGACTTGTACCTGCACGGATTATTTTCGAACTTCCGGGACTACGGACAAAAGTATGAGTATGACTTCAAGAACTCCGGCGACTCCTCTTTCCACACCAGTGTGCGGCGGCCGAACCTGCAGATCGCGGACCTGGCTCTAGGCGGCAACCAGGTCTTCACTCACTCCTTCGTCCATTATCAAGTCGCCTTTGCTCATTCGCGTTTTGGCGGTGCGGCGGGCAATCCCGGCGCGGACTTCAGCACCACCGCGGAGAATCCTGACTGCGCCTACAGTCCGGCAACGACGGTCAGCCAGTACCGCCCTCAGTTCACTTGCGATAACCCCACGGACGCGGCCGCCGATCCAAGCCAGTACGCGTTGTCGGACATAAACCTCACCACCGGACAAGCAACGCAACTCAACCTGCAGGGCGGCGGCGCGATGGGCATCAACTACCATCTCGGCACGCATGCCTCTGTCTTCGAATTCGGGGCGCAATACCGCAACGAGCACAAGGGCCAGTTCGCCTATTCGCCGACCTACGATAACGGCGATACTCCGCCGATGACCCAGTTTCTTAGCAGCTTCACGAATCCCCACTACTACGGCGGAAGCTATTACCTGCCTCCCGTGACCAACTGGAATCTCTTCACCGCATATCTGGCCGACAACCCAGGATCCCTCCCCCTTGACGAAGCAACGACCCATCAGAACTCCGACGCATCGAACTACAACCTTCAGGAAAGGGTGGGAGCCGGTTACGTGATGAACACCCTTGAGTTGGGCAGCCGCATCCACCTGCAGACCGGTTTTCGTATCGAAGGTACGCAAACGTCGGATACCGGCTACCTGGTGGTGACCAACGCGGACGGCAGCTACGGCGGCACGACGCCCCAATATGGCAGCGGGTCTTATGTGAGCCCGCTGCCCAGCGTTCAGCTTCGCTACACCATCGATGCCAACTCCGATATCCGCGCCGTCTATGGCCGCGGTATCTCTCGCCCCGATCCCTACCAACTGGTGCCTTATGTCGTCTTCACCACCGGGGGCGGGCCTACCGGAAACGATCTCGTCCAAATCGGCAACACTGGCCTTATCGCCGAACATGCCAACGACTACGATGTTCTGTACGAGCGATATCTGCCGTCCGTCGGCATGATCGAGGCTGGTTACTTTTACAAGCAGATCTCAAAGCCAATTTATCTCGAGCAATCGATTGTTCCTGAAACCGGGTCGCCGCTGTCTCAGCTGTATGCCGGGGATGAGGCACAGCAGGTGGTGAATGGCGACCACGCGCACGTACAGGGTTTTGAAGTGGCGTATCAACAGCACTTGAGCAACCTGCCGGGCGTGCTCAGCGCCGCACGCATCATCGCGAACTTCGCTTATACGAATTCCAAAAACTACAACCTGGCCAACCGCACCGACACGCCTGCTCTGGTGGGGCAAGCGCCGTTTTCCTGGAACATTGGCCCCTCCTACGCTACCAAGCGTGCTCTGGTAACCGTGGGTATCTCCCACAACAGCGCGAATATCTATGCCTACCAGTACCAGAGCACCGGACCGGGCGCGGTTCCCTTTGGACCGACCGGGCCCAATGGAGACAACTACTTCTATTCCCACACCCAGGTGGATGCAAAGGCGAGCTACTACATCACCAAAGGCTTCTCCGTGCTGGCTTCCGGTGAGAACATGAACAATGAGGTCTTCGGTTTCTTCAACGGAAGTCCCAAATACGTTGCCCAGCGCGAATACTACAAGCCGACCTATTCGTTCGGTCTGCGCTGGAGCATGCGCCATGAATAGCATCTTTGCGGGCCCTGTGTTCCTGCTGCTGGGCGCGTTCTCCGCGCAGGCCCAGGCAACTTCCCCGCTGACCCTGCAGCGAAAGATTCCGTTGCCGACGAGCATAAGCAAGTTCGATCACTTTGCGGTCGACCTGGCTGCGAATCGCCTGTTCATCGCGGCCACCAGCGATCATTCGGTTGAGATCATGGAGCTCGATACCGGCGGAGTCACCGCAAACCTCACCGGCATAGGGAAGCCCCATGGATTGGCCTGGGTCCCGGCGACCGGCCGACTGTATGCGTCCGACGGCACCCAGGGCGACCTGAAGATATTTGCCGGTTCGCCCTTGAATCAGGCTCACTCAATCAAACTCTCCGACGACGCCGACGATATGGTCTATGATGCGAAGTCGAAGCGGCTTTATGTTGGCCACGGCGGAAAGGACGCCGCCAATCCCGCCCGGGTCGCGGTGATTGATACGACCAATCAAACGCTGGTGGCCAATCTGCCGGTCGCGACCCATCCCGAGGGTTTGGAAATCGACAATGCCAGCGATCGGATCTTTGTGAATGTCGCCGAAAACGCGGAGGTCGTGGTGATCGACGGAACCAGCCATACGCAAACGGCTAGCTGGAAGCTGACACGCGCCAAGGATAACGTGCCGCTTGCTTATGACGAGGAGAACCAGGTCCTATTCGTCGCCTGTCGCACGCCCGCTCGCCTGCTGGTCCTCGATGGAAAATCCGGCGCGGAGCTGGCTGACTTGCCCTCCGACGCCGGGGCCGACGACCTCTTCTATGATCCGGCAACGCATCGTGTCTATCTGATCGCCGGCAGTGGAGCGATCGATGTCTACGAGATAGACTCAGACAGAACCGTTCGCGCGGTGGGGATCATCCACACCTCACCTGGGGCGAAGACCGGATTGCTGGTGCCGTCGCAGCACACTCTCTTTGTCGGAGCCCCTGCGACGGATGGCAAGCAGGCTCAGATTCTCCAGTACTCGACCCGGTAGCCGGCGGCCCTCACACCATGGAAAATGATACACGTCAGTGGTTGTTACGAGTGTGCGTTGCGCTCATGCTGCTGCCTGCGGCTTCTCCAATCGTCGCCCAGAAGGCAGAGAACCCGCCGGGAAAGCTGAGGTTCGTCATCATTCTCAGCCGCCATGGCATTCGGTCGCCAACCGGAACCCCCGAACAACTAAACCCCTATTCCGCGCAGCCCTGGCCGACGTGGGAGGTTCCGCCCGGCTATCTTACCCCGCAGGGCGCCAGGCTCATGACCATCTTCGGCGCCTACTACCGCTCCTACTACGCGCAGCAGGGCCTCTTCGAAGGCGGCGGATGTGCTGCTGCCGCGCACGTCTCCTTCTACTCCGACTCGGATCAGCGCACCGTGGAGACCGGAAAATCGATGGCCGCGGGCATGTTCCCCGGCTGCCCTCCACGCGAGCAATCGGAGCGCCGTGCCCTGGCCGAAGGAGAAGCTGATCCGCTTTTCCATCCCCTTGCGGCTGGGGTTGGGCACCTTGATCACGACCGCGCGGTCGCGTCGCTTGCCGGCCGTATCGGAAGCGATCCCGCGGCTGTTACGGAAGCCTATCGGCCTCAACTCGAGGAGCTGCAGCGCATCCTTCTCGGATGCCCGGCAGCCTCTCCCTGTCCTCAGCCGGGCCACACCGCCGCCAAGCTGCTGCTGGACGTTCCCCCAAGCCTGGAAAGCGGCAAGGGCGATCATCTGGCAACGTTGAAGGGCCCGCTGAGTACCGCGTCGACGATTACAGAAAACTTCCTGCTCGAATACACCACCGGCATGCCGATGGACCAGGTAGGTTGGGGCCGGGTCGATCTCGCGACACTGAAAGAGCTGCTGGCCCTGCACACGGCGGCTTCCGATCTAGGCCGCCGATCGTCCTATCTGGCAACCGCACAGGCATCGAACGCGCTCGCCCACATCCTTGACACTCTGCAGCAAGCAGCCACTGGCAAAGAGGTGCCAGGCGCGTTAGGCAAATTGGGAGACTGCGCGGTGGTCCTGGTCGGCCACGACACCAACCTGGCAAACATCGCGGGTGTACTCAACCTGAACTGGCTAGTCGACGGGCGCCGGGATGACACGCCGCCCGGAGGGGCACTCGTCTTCGAGCTGTGGGAACACTCCGGAACGCCTCACTTCGAAGTGCGGACCTACTACACGACGCAGACTTTGGACCAGATGCGCAATCTCACCGTGCTCACGTTGGCGAATCCTCCTGCGAGGGCGAACATCTTCATTCCGGGTTGCAGCACGGGCGCCGATAATTTCCCGTGTGACTGGGGAGCTTTCCAGAAGGCCCTGACTACGGCAATCGATCCTGCCTTTGTGAAATAGGACTCATGGGCAGGTCGCGGAGGATTGCGACACCTCGCTCACCTTTGCCTACGATTATTACTGCAGACAGAACGGGCGCTCCGAAGGGCGTCCCGGTGAAGCTTCTTTGGTTCGACCTAAGCGATCCGGTGTAGAGATTGTGGTCCCTTGACTACGGCATCCGTGACCAAGTGGCGATCAAATGTGGTGAGTTGGCCGCCATGGGTTGCAGCCAGGGCCAACAGGTAGCTGTCCGTAACCTGCGCGGAATCCAGCAGGCGGGCACGATAGATGCGTCGGCTATCGAACAACGTCAGGTCGTCCGGCCAGAATTCGTGTCCGGGATGGGCTAAGAAGCTGGCCATCAACTCAGCGACCGCCGCGGGGGTTCCCGGAGAGTTCGGATACCGTGCATGTCCGACGATCCGAACGACGCCATTCTCTGTCAGTGGGCAGGTTGCCCAAGCCTTCTTTCCGAATTTGGCAAACCATCCGTGCGCGCGATCATGCTGAACATGCGCCGGGTCAATCAGGGCGATGAGCACATTAACATCGAGGAGAAACCGGATCACAGTAATTCTTCGCGCAACTGATGCACCAACTCCGACGTCACGCGCGGCGTGCCTGGTTTGACTGGCAGCAGAGGTATCCCATTCCGAGTTTTCCTACCCGCCCCAGATGGATACAAAGCTCGCCGAGCGAGGCTGGAGATTACCTCTCCAACACTTTTCTGTTGTGTGGCCGCTAATTCCTTGGCAGCCGCAAGCACATCGTCATCAATGGTAAGAGTCGTCCGCATACTGGGCCATCTCCCCGGTCAACATCAAACATCAGTCATCATACATCACCAGAGGAGGACGCTGCGATGACGGATGGGTGCAGTCATGGAATGTCTGACCTACCCACCCGTCATATACAACTGACCCTGACGATCAGTGCCGGTCCCCGCTCTTGCCAGCGGTTCCCACGGAATATTTGGGGAAGACATGATCCATCAGTTCCTGCCGCAATGTGAGGCGGAGGTCCGTGCCAGGGTCAGGCTCGGTGTTCGATTGGGGATGCAGCGTGGAGGAGGGTGCAGGCGCTCCGGTATCGGTCGTGTTGACCACCAGAATGCTGGCCGTGTGCTCCCCCGGGTCGATCAGCATCTCGGAGGAAAAGCCGCCCTGATCACCGTCGTGATAGACGTACCGATGGCCATGCAAGTCCAACACAAAAAATCCAAGCCCCATCATCGGCGCTCCCCTGGTGTAAGGTGTCGCGGGTTTCCCCGGCTCCGTAACGGGCAAGACTCCCTTCCATGCCTCCTCCAGGGAATCGCGCTTCAGCACAAAAGCGTAGCGCGGATTCGCCGGATCCCCGATCAGGAAGTGGAGATACTTCACCATGTCGGGGATGGGCGCTTTAAGTCCGCTGTTGGAGGTCGTGATGCCCGTATCGAAGTTAAAGGGCTGCGGGGTAAGCGTAGCGCCCGCGCGCAGATAGCTGGCCGAGACATGCGATTCCAGAAAGTAGGGCGAGCGATCGAAGTAGCTGGCGGTCATCTCCAACGGCATGAGAATGTTCTTGTGCATATAAATTTCGAAGTCATCGCCCGAGAGCCGTTGAATGATCTGGCCGAGAAACACGTAGCCGAGATTGGAGTAGCTCCAGCGCGATCCCGGACGAAAGGCAACCTGCGTATAGGGCAGCATGGCGGCGACCTGCGCCCATTGCGTTGGTTCAAACGGTTGCCAGTCGCAGTTGGAAGCATCCTCGCAGTCCCAGGGCCATGTGGGATTACGAAACCCCGCACTATGTGTGAGCAAATCGCGAATCGTGACGGCGTCGATCGAGCCAAACTCATCGTGCACTTGCCGCAGTTCGGGCACATAGCGTACCGCGCTGTCATCCAGCGACAGCTTGCCCCGATCGCGCAGCTGCAGAATGGCGATCGCGGTCATCGTTTTGGTGATCGAGGCCCAGTTGTAAGACGTTTCTTCGTCGACGGGTTGCTGAATATCTTTGCGAGCCGTGCCGAAGAAGATTTGCGTTGCCGGTTGCTGCATGTGGACGATGGCGACCCCGCCGCCCACAACCCCGTGTTGCGACAGAACCGCGTCGAAGCGCTGGGCAAAGGTATCTCCTTGTGCGCACGCAGGGGTTCGAGCGATCAGAAAGCCCGCAAGCAGCGCTGCGCAGGCGATGGGAAGGCGGTTCGACATGAGGGCCATGATAATACGCTTGATCGGTCGGAATGTGCGGGCCCCAGAAGAAGGCGAGCGAAAACCGGGTTCGTCCGTCTGTATTGTGAGTGGCCCATCAAGAGTCAGGATCGCTTGTCTCAATGCTACAGCTTGGAGCAAAACTGCCTCTGTCACAAAAGATCTTCCTGGACTTCGCTTTCACGGCCGCCATTCTCGGTGCCCTAAGTTTGGGAATGTTAAGCGAGTGTTTGCAGGCTCAGACGTCGCAACCAGTGCCGGACTGGCAAAAAGAGGCAGGAGGAAAGCAGTCCTTTGAGGTTGCTTCCGTGCGACAGAGTCTGCCCGACTCTCGAAGGAGGGATAACATTGACCTTGGTCCAATGGATTCGTTCAGCCTCTCTGGAGGGCTGTTCAGCACCAATGTTTCTTTGGACAACTACATTATTTTTGCCTACAAAATCGCAGATGGGAGCCAGTATCAATCCTTGAGCGCCCAGCTTCCCAAGTGGGCCAGGCCGCCTGCCAAGTTTGACGTGGAGGCCCGAGCAGAAGGACATCCAAGTAAAGACCAACTGCGGCTTATGATGCAGGGACTCCTCAAAGATCGCTTTAAACTCGCGATACATACTGAGACGACGCAGCTTCCCGTCTACTCGCTCGTTCTAGACACTCCCGGCAAGGTCGGGCCGCAACTCAAGGCGCATCCCGCGAGTCTTCCCTGTCCCGAAGTCCCTACCGTAGCGGTTCAGGGGCCTGAGCCGCCGCCAGTGTGCGGCTTGATGCAAACGTGGGTGGACGGCGGCCTATTCCACTTACGAATGATGGATGTTTCCATGGACGTTGTTGCCGGCACCCTGGTCCCTTTTCTAGGCAGGATGGGAGGACTGGACGACCGGCCCACAATAGACCGAACAGGGTTGACCGGTAAGTATGACTTTACGATTGCCTTCCAACCGGAGCCTCGACCTGATCCTCAAAGCAATGCGGATATTCAATCTGAGAGAAATGGCCCGACACTGACAGAGGCCGTCAAGAAACAGCTAGGCCTGAAATTGCTCAAGCAAGAGGGTCCGGTGAACACGTTTGTCATTGACCATGTAGAGATGCCGTCAGAGAACTGACTTAGCGATCCCGCCGATATCCACACTGCGAGAAGGTACGAATATCCCCGCAATGCAGCACCTCAAGTCGCGACCAGGTGTTGATCCATCCATGCGAGAATCTCGCGCCGCATCTCGGGCAACTCCTCGTGGGCGCAATCGAAGAGTTCGATCTTGCAGTCTTCGGCTTTCCCATATGTCCGGTAAAGCGGCAACAGCTTATCGCGGATCTGCTCGACGCCCGCCGGCGGAGTGAGTTCATCCTGCCGCCCGTTCACGCTAAGGTGTGCGCGCGGCACGATCAATTCGTTGATTTGAAATGTGTCGAAATGTTTGAGCAGCGCGGGAACAAAATAGTAGTCACCGTGCTTGCTCAGGCCGTGTGCCTCAATCAGCGATTCGTAATTCGTCAGGCAACAAACGTCCATGACGGCCCGGACTCGGGGATCGAGAGCGCCCAGCCACCAGGCCTTCGTGGCCCCCATGGACATGCCAAACGCCCCCAGCCGCGCCGGATCCACTTCCGGACGGCTCGCCAGATAACTGAGCGCGCGCAACTCATCAAACATCATCATTCCCCATAGCACCCGGCCTCGCCACAGCATCAGCTTGAAAGTGTCTTCTTCCCCCTGGCGTCCAATCACTTCCTGCTTGCGTTCCCCGAAGCACCAGCTATCAATCGCGAGCGTCACCAGGCCTTTTTCTGCGCAAATCGGCGCGTACGCAGGCTGCACGCTTGTGCCGCGGAGCAATTGCTCTTTCCCCAGCTCGTACTGGCCGGCGTGCCAATGCATAAACAGCAACCCAGGCGCCCGCTCCTGCCGGCGGTCCGGGATAAGCAGCACCGCTGGAACAGGCTCGATCCCATTAAGGTCAAGCACGAGCCGCTCGAGTGTGTAGCCATCATGTTTCTCAGTGTGGATCAGGCGCGGCGGCGCGGGCTTGTGATCCCAGGGCAAATCGCCCAGCAGGCTCCAGAGTTCCCATCGACGGCGTTGCTGATAGATGTCGAACTCGTCCGTGGCCCCTGACGAAGCAAGCGGATGCGTGTCGGCCTGCATTGGTAAACTCCTTCCCACCGCAGCCAAGGCCGCCGAGCCGGTCATGAACTCACGCCGGCTCACATGAGGCATTGATCTTTCCATATCCGCTCCGGAGGAGATACGCTGACAGGATATCCGTTCACCGTCAAGAATGTTCGGCCCTCACGCAATCAGGCCAGAAGCCCGGGTTGTTTCAAATAGCGGCCGACAATTGCGTCCGCCGTGCGTAGCGTCTGCGCCAGGATCGTCAGCGTCGGATTACCCGAAGCATTCTGCGGAAATGTGGAGGCGCCCAGCACAAAAAGATTCGGCATCTGCCAGTGCTGCAGCCACGTATTTACGACAGAGGTCCCCGGGTTCGCGCCCATGATGGTGCCGCCCTGCAGGTGGGTGCTCTTGTAGATGTTGACGTCGTAGCGGCGCGCCAACGGGGTCGTCACCACCTCGCGTGCACCCATCGCGCGGCCCATCTGCGCCACCTTCGCCATCATGAAATTGACCATGTTGTGCTCGTTGTCGTTCCAGTCCATGGTCATGCGCAAGAGTGGGTCACCGAGCGAATCCCGATAAGTGGGGTCCAGATCCATGTAGTTTGTGCGATAGGCCAGATGTTCGCCGGAGATGCCCACGCTCGCCGTGCTGTCATAGGCGTCAATGGCCGCTTTCTTCCACTCCGACCCCCAGGTCGCCTTCACCGCCGGGGGCACCACTCCGAAGCTACCGATCGGCCGGTTGCCGAGAGCGTAGGCAGAGATATAGGCGCCGCGTAAAAAATCCAGCGGTCCATGATCGAAGCAGTCTCCGTCCAGGTCCCGAACAACCGTGCCGCAGCCTCCCGAGCCCATAAACCGATTCAGCGGACGGTCAAAGAACATCGATCCGTGGGCAAACGCCTGGTGTGTGAAGTTGCGTCCGACCTGACCTTTACCGGTTCGGGCGTCGTACGCTTCGCCAATCTTCGATAACAGCAGCAGGCGTGTGTTGTTGAGCGTCCACGAGGCCAGTATCACCAGGTCGGCCGGCTGAACCACCTCTTCTCCCTTGGAGTCCACATACGAGACGCCGCTCGCTCTGCCGTCTTGATAAACCACGCGCCGGACATTCGCTCCGGTTCTCAGGGTCACGCCCTTCTGCCGCGCGATCACGGGCAGCAGCGTGTTCGTGGGCTGCGCTTTCGCGCCAATCATGCATCCAAAACGCTCGCAGAAGCCGCAGTACTGGCAGGCGGGCCGCATAATGCCGTCCGGATTCCGATACGCCTGACTCAAATTGGCCGAAGGGACCGGAGACGGATGATAGCCCAGGGAGCGAGCCGCTTCGCCGAAGAGAGCAGGAACGTACCCCATCTTTTGCGGAGGAGTGGGATACTCCTCCGAATGCGGGCCTTCGAACGGATCCAATCCCCTCTTCCCTGAAATGCCCAGCAGCTTCTCCGCGCGAGTGTAGAAGGGCTCCAGCTCCGCATACGTAATACCCCAGTCTTGAATCGAATGGTTGGCTGGAAGGCGCCCCGCGCCATAGCGCTCCAGGCTGCGAGTGTAGATCTCGAAGCAGTCCGGCAAAAATCGTGGCGTGGCGCCGTTCCAATGTTCGCCGGCGCCGCCAACGCCTGTCCCTGGCAGGAAGGATGCGAACTGGCGCACGGGAAGCGCCCGTTCGCTGGATGTGTTCCGGAAGGTCACCGTCTCCCTGGACGCATCCTGCATCATGCGCAGCCGGATGGCATAGTCCAGTTCATCCATGCCGTTGAAATAATCGATGGCCTTGCGTGGCTCACCGCGTTCCAACACGACGATGGACAAGCCGGTGCGCGCGCCCAGTTCCTTGGCCATCAGCAGCCCTGCCCAACCTCCGCCGGCAATGGCCACATCTACCCGGGGCAGCGACTTCACTCTGCTTCCTCCCACGGTTTGACTGGATACCCAACCACTTGCTCCAGACTGCGGGGTTTGGGGCGATAGGGCTTGCCGTAATGCTGGTCGATCTGGTCGCTCCAACTCAAGTACGGACCCGGATAGCCAATCGCTTGCCATCCGATCATGTCGGCGTTCCCGCCATGCATTGGGTCGCAGAACATGCCCTCAATCGTGTGTCGATGCAGGAGTTGAAAGAAGTACGTTGTCTCGATCCCGCGCAACCTGGCGTCCTGCCCGGCTGGAGTCAGCCGGTCAAAGTCTTGCCCCAGCAGCGCCAGTCCTTGGCGATAGATTTCTCGCGGCGTGGCTTTGCCTTGATAGCCCTGCTCGGGTGCTCCATCCTCAAAGGGCGGCTGCGTGTAGCGGTAGCGATCACGTCCGTAAGGGCCGGCTAACTGCCGGTCGATGTAGAGAACGACTCCTGCCTCAGGCGCGCCAGGGCCGTTCGCATCGCTGGGAAAGATGCGTGCCGCCGCGGCCGAGACTATCAGCGCTTCTTGCTGGTCGAAGAATCGCAGAGGCACGCGGACCTTTCGGTCGCTCTGAGCGTGCACGCGCATCGGGCGGCGGTCGAGAGTGAAAACCAGAACTCCGCCGAGGGCCGTGGCGGAGAAGGTGAGAAAGTGCCTGCGGCGCATGAGGTCGAGTCTTTCGCCGGGATTCCTACTTTGGCCCGGTCCGCCGTCCAGCCTAGCACGAAAGGTGGCAACACAACAGGCGGGCCCTTTGCCCTATGGGGAACCGGTATCATGGCGATGGATTGTCTGCTGGAAGAGAGGAACGATTGAGCAAAGACGAAAACTTCGACGTCTGCGTCATCGGCTCCGGCGCCGCCGGCGGTGTCATGGCGAAGGAGCTGTGCGAAGGCGGCGCCAAAGTGATTATGTTGGAAGCGGGCCGCGGAGTTCCCCTGGGGGAGTTGCTCTCCCACAAGTGGCCGTACGAGTTGCCGTATCGGGGATTCCGTGGTGAGAAGCAAGCGCCCTTTTATCAAGGTGACGTTGCAAAATCCGTCGCTTATGCCGACTGCGACGACATCACGGTCGATCGAGTGCGCGCCCTCGGGGGCAGAACCCTGCATTGGAACGCCGTTACCCTGCGCTACGCCCCTCGGGATTTCAAAGAATGGTCGTTGCAGGGCATCGAGGAAGACTGGCCGCTGAGCTACGAGGAACTCGAGCCTTATTACGATCGTATCGAACAGATCATCGGGGTTTGCGGCAACGACGATCATCTTGAGATCCTGCCAGCGGGCAAGAATTATTTGCCACCCATCCCCTGGCGCTGCAGCGAACACATCATGAAGCGGGCCACCAGCGCGATGGGCATCCCGCTCATTGCGGTGCGCAAGGCAGTCCTTACCCGGCCTTACGATAAGCGGCCGCCTTGCCATTATTGTGGCCATTGCATGGATGGATGCGACGTCGCGTCCATCTTCAGCACTCCGGATTGCATGTTGCCCAAAGCCCGGGCTACCGGCAACTTCACCCTTCGCCAGAATGCCCTGGCACGCGAGGTCCTGGTCGACCGCGAGGGCTTAGCAAGTGCGGTCTCGTTCATCGACACCGAGACTCGCACGGAACAACAGGTGAAGGCGAATATCGTGGTGGTGTGTTGCTCCACGGTGGAATCTGCGCGACTCCTGCTCAATTCGCGCTCTGCAAAATATCCGGCCGGCCTTGCCAATTCCAATGGCGTGGTCGGGCATCATCTGAACGGTCACCTCAATGAGTCGGTAAGCATTTATCTGGAGGAGCTCGAAGGGCAAAAGCCTTCCAACCAGGATGGCGCCACCGATCACGTCTACGTGCCTCGTTACAACCAACTTTTTGGCAAGAAGGATTACGTCGGGGGTTGGGGCTTTCAAGTCAACTACTCCAGTTACATGTTCCCGCACCAGGCCACCAGACTGCCCGGCTATGGGCCGGCCTTTAAGCAGCGGGTACGGAAAATGCAGCCTGGCTATTTGTCCTTTGGTAGCTGGGGCAAGGTCACATCGGATTACCGGAACTATGTGACGGTCGATCCGGCCCGGGTCGACGCCCATGGAATTCCGACGCCTGTCGTGCATTTTCGCTTCAGCGAGAATGATCGTGCGTTGTGGCAGGCGTCCAAGCAGAGCATCCTGGAAGTTTCGTCGCACATGAAAGGCACGGTATTCCCAAGCTTCGGCAAGGGCCCCGTCGGCTTTGCCAGCCACGAAGTAGGGACGGTTCGCATGGGAAAAGATCCGCGCACGTCGGTGCTCAACAGCTATTGCCAGGCACGGGACGTGAAAAATCTTTTCGTCACCGACGGCAGCTCCTTCACCACTTCCAGCGAGAAGAATCCGACGCTTACCATCATGGCCCTGTCGTTGCGCGCTGCCGACTATATAAAGGATCAACGAAAAAGAGGCGAGCTCTAGTTGTAAGGCTCAGAGGAGAATATGGAAAGAAGAGCGGTGCTCAAAATAGTCGCCTTGACTGCGCTATCGCAAAAACTGAACGCGCTGCCGGGCGCCGCTATGAGCCACATGCAGGCAGCCCCGGCCGCGCCGGCGGCGGCGTACACATTGCAATTCTTCACCGAGGAGGAAAGCCGCCTTCTCGACCAGCTGATGGAAATGATTATCCCCGCCGACGAACACTCTCCGGGCGCGCACGAGGCCAGGACCAACCTGTTTGCCGATCTGATGGTGGCCACCAGCCAAAGCGCCGTCAAGAAGCAATGGCAAGACGGGATCCGGCTCATCGGCGAGGAGGCCAAAGGCTCTTCCCTGGCTGAGGCGCTGCGCAGAGCCGCGGCCAACGAAGAAAATCCAACAACCGATCTGGAACGGTTCTTCGTATCGCTGAAACAGATGACGGTCAACGGCTACTATACGTCCGCGACGGGCATACACAAGGAGATGGAATACATCGGCAACACTTACCTCGTTGCCTTTCCGGAATGTACTCATCCGGAACATCAGGATGGATGAGTGCAGGCCGGCGGGGCGATAATGATGCGGGAGAGCAACCTATGCATTTCCGAATATCTAACCTTTTCTTTGCCGGCGCCCTTCTGTCGGCGCCCTTCTGTCTGTCGACGCACATCAACGCGCAGGCCACCCCCACGCAATCTCTGCTCGTGCTTTCCAAGCATGACCACGCCCTGGCCATCGTCGACCCGGCCACGCTGAAGGTGGTTGCCCGCGCCCCTGTTGGACAAGATCCTCACGAGGTCATCGCCTCCGCGGATGGCAAGACCGCCTATGTCTCCATCTACGGCGGTGGCCGGTATCACATTCTCTCCGTGATCGATTTGATTGCCCAGAAGCCGCTGCCGGATATCGACCTTGGCGCGTTAAATGGGCCCCACGGGCTGGCGTTTGTCGGCGGCAAGCTCTGGTTCACCGCGGAAGGAGCGAAAGCCATAGGCCGGTACGACCCCCCTTCGGGAAAGATCGACTGGATCATGGGCACGGGTCAAAACCGAACCCACATGCTCTACGTGACCGCGGATGAGAAGCAGGTTTACACCACCAACGTAGCCTCCGCGACGGTAAGCATTCTGGAGAAGGTCGCGCTCCCGCCTATGGGACCACCACCCGGAATGCAGGGCGCCCCCAACGGTCCGCCGCCGGGCGGTCCGAATGGACCTCCGCCCGGAGGTGGGCCGCCGCGCACGGACTGGAATCAGACCGTCATTCCCGTCGGCCGCGGGGATGAAGGCTTCGACGTCTCTCCCGATGGCCGTGAACTCTGGACCGCCAACTCGCAGGACGGTACCGTCTCCGTCATCGACATCGCCGCTAAGAAGGTGGTTGCCACCATCAGCGCCAAAGTCTTCGGCGCCAATCGCCTGAAGTTCACGCTCGACGGTAAGTTGGTATTGATCTCCAGTCTCAACGGCCCTGACCTGGTCATTCTGAATGCGGCCACACGCACAGAGGCAAAACGCATCAAGATAGGCCACGGCGCCGCGGGCATCCTGGTGCAGCCCGATGGCGCGCGCGCCTTCATCGCCTGCACTCCGGATAATTACGTTGCGATCCTCGACCTCAAGACGCTGGAAATCACCGGCCACCTCGATGCCGGCGGGGAGCCCGACGGGCTGGCCTGGGCAATGCAGCAATGAGAATCCGAACCCATGCCTGCTAAACACGCCGTCGATGCCGAACTCACAACCCTGGAAGCTCTTCGCGACGTATCTCCTCAAGTCGCCGAGCCCCAACTTGCCAAGGCACTCTCTCTGCGCAACAACCTGATTGCCTCCCGCGCCGCGGCCATCGCGCTCCACCACCGGCTCACCAGTCTCACACCCAATCTTGCCGCATCCTTCTCCCGCTTTCTCGAGAACGCCGCAAAGTCTGACCCGCAATGCTGGGCCAAGAACGCCATCGCGAAAACCCTCGCCGGCTTCGAATATCAGGAACCGGATCTGTTCCTCGCCGGCATGCGCCACATCCAGCTTGAACCCGTGTGGGGTGGATCGGCCGATAGCGCCGGAACCCTGCGGAGTACCTGTGCTCTGGCCCTGGTTCAGTGCCGCGAACTCAACAGCCATCGCCTGCTTATCTATCTCACGCCGCTTCTGGCGGACAAAGAACTCCGCGTCCGGGTAAACGTCGTGCGCGCCATCGAGCAGGTAGGCACTGACTCTGCTCTGCTGCTGCTAAGGCTGCTCGCCGAGCTTCCCTCCGGCGATCCTGAACTCCTGGGCGCCTGCTATTCCGCAGTGCTCGCGCTCGAAGGTCCCTCGGCGATCGAATGGGCGGCACGCTTTCTGCGCAAGGAAGATGACGCGGCGGCGGAAGCTGCGATGGCCATCGCCCAGACCCACACCCCCGAAGCATTCCAGGTGCTGCGAGCCGCTTTTGCCAGGGCGCGCGACCCCTGGTTCCGCAACACTGTGCTTGCGGCCATCGCCCTCACTCGCCAACAGGAGGCCACCAGCTGGCTCCTCGATCTCGTAGCCAACGAAGACGATGATGCGGGCGGCGCCTACGAAGCGCTGTGCCGCTCCGCCCCCTCCGAGGCCACGCAGGAACGCCTCAAAGAATTGGGCAAGCCCTGCACCGGGAGCCACGCGCAGTCTGAGCGCGGTTAGAGCGGTTTCGCAAATACTGTGGCCTGGTAAAGATAGCGAGGTGTGGTTTTCCTTGGGAGAAAACCACGAAAAGGCCTATCGCTCCGGTCTACACCATTTGCGAAACGCGCTTAGCCGGCATAATTTCCCGTTCTAGATAACCGCGGGGCAAGTTCTGCACCTGGTCGGAGGTGTAGCTGGCCAGCGCCTGAAAAGTCATACTCCCGCCTGACGAATACATCCTATAATGCGGTTCCGCGGCGCGGGAAGTGAGTTCTAGCCCGCATTTCTCACAGACCTCCCTGGGGAAGCGATAGTCGGTAGTGAGATCTCTATCCGTAACGAATAATGCCGAGCCTCCAACGTCTTCGATTGTGCTACCTAGCCGGTCAGGTCCAATGAGCGGAGAGGCCATACTCAGAAAATTCACGGCTCCGCCGAAGCCGGAGTTGTTGAATTCGGCAACGCATTGCTTAGTAATCTGCTTTGCGTTATTTGGGGCCGACAGTGCCTACGCCATCTCTCAACCGTTCAGCTAGTCATCCTTCTCCTGAAGAACCAAACCATGCCAGCGATTCCAAGCCCGATCCAAGCCACTATGAAGAGAACACCCAACCCTCCTGATAAGGGGAGGCCAGAAAGCGCGAGACAAAGGATAAGCAAGCCCAAAGTCCAAGTTGTTCCGGCCATAATCGGTGCCTCCGGGAAAAGGCGAGTCTCTAGATAGCCGATCCCTGCCAAAAATGCCACAAGAAACGTAGCTGCTGATGTCGCGTGCGTATGAAGGAACAAACTGACTGTCTCAGTCATTGGCTTCGCCTGCGCAGTTTAACAATCCGAGTCATCACTTACCATCCTTGAGGATTGGTGCCGGTCCGCCGAACGGAGTCGAGACGCCCGTCAGTCGGTTCGCTATTTCAGAGAACTTCACACGCCCCCCAGCAAGGTCGCTCCCCGAAAAGGAAGCGCCTGCGGCTGGAACTCTACTGCGGCATATCGAACCAGCGGCGATCTTCGGCGGTCTTGATTAGGTCGCCGATTCGCAGCTCCTTGCGTTCCTCGCTGCTCCTGCTATTGCGGCTCACGGCATAGAGGACGTGGTTGAAGAGACCGGCCCCCTCTGGGCCGATGTACTTATTCAGATCGACCTTCTCCGCAGGGACTTGGTGGAGTGGACCCCTCTTTTTCGCTGTCTCAAGCGAGGGGTCCACTCCACCCTGTCCACGAAACCCTTGTCCACGAAACCCGCTGTGGGTGCGAGGCAGTCCGAACTAGTCTTTGAAAATTATCGGGATGCCCAATGATCTCAACATGGGTTACGTTTCTTCTGTCAGCGGGTATTGGTCCATTGATTTTTGTGTCGCCGCTTTTGGGATAGCGTATGAGGATTACTTGGGGCTACTGCGAAGCTTTGCTTGTCTCGACCAACCAGGTGACAGACCAACCAGGTGACAGACTGCAATGCACCCCTGAGCTGAGACACGCCTGTAGTGCACCCCAAAAGTGAGACACGCGAAGCCGGAAAATGGGTGACAGATATCGGCCATAATGGGGCAGGCCGATGGCGAAAAAGGCAAGAAAGTACAGCGTGTAGGGGGAACAATGGGGAACAGCGTGATCTGCGCATTTTTTCCGCGACTTCAGAATAGCGAAAATTCGTCCTTTTCCCCCTTCGCAATAGGAATTCCTGTTTTCTGAACACCCTCTTTCCGTGCCCACGATTCCACCGTCTGAGGGAAATGCATCGACATGATACCTATTGCAGCAATTTCAGCTGTACGCCGGAGACGCTGACCGAGGGTTTGCATCCTGGCGAAGTTTCGTGGTGAGACGGAACTGATACCTTCCGAAAACAGAGATGGCTACGAATCAAGCATGAGCTCCCCTTGACTCTAATCCTTAATAATCTCTTGGCGAGACCCTCGCTTTTGTAGGGCCCACCGGCCCTGCCTGAAACAAGCTTGACACATCTGGGAAACCGGCAGAACTGAGTCGCATAAATTCCCGCTCATTCCCGGCGTCGTTTTTATTTCACCAGCCCTGATCTTTTTCCCCGCAAATCGAATCTATATAGGTATGCTCGCTTGTGCTTGAAGAAGCTGTCTCAAAGGTAAAGCGCCGTCGTGCATCCAGCCTGAAGGTATTGGAGCGCCCAGAGACCCCCATCTCGTGGAGCGCACCCGGACTCAGGGTCGCGATGCATGCATGCAAGGCACCCTGGCGGATCGTCCCGCCATGGAACCGCTCGTCTTCGATGGAGACTTACATCCGAGACTCGCAACCGTAAGCGTGGCAAATGCCTATACAAAACCCTAGGATGGGCATGACGCGGCTCAATCCGCCGGCCCTTGCAGAGATAGAACAGCGATGGGAAGACCTGCTTACCCAGGTAGGCCTCCCTTCCCCGCGTGCAACCGCCGGACCCGAAGAATCGTGGAAGAGCTGGATTAATGCGTAAGTGCGTACTTTTTAGCCATTTCCCGGAAAACCGGATTTCCTGCCACGCAGCACTGGACGAGGCCGCACGTGCGCCTTTCAGTTAAGGAAAGGCGCATGAAGTCTGCCAAAGCCACCATGTTCCACAGGAAATCCGGAAAACCGCCTTTCCTGCCACGCTGCACGGCTAGAACTACCGGGCAACGTAGGTCGCATTTCCCGTTCGCGTTTTTCGCTCTAGATAACCGGGCGGGGCAAGTTCTGCACCGTGAAGGCATATGCGCCTCCATACCCCCCGCCCCCCGGTATCGTATACGGCGAGCCCGGAGCTTCGGTCACGCTGGTAGGCGTGATGGTAAAGATGTGCAGATGACCTGTGCTGGCATTGATGGCGTACAGGTGGTTGGAGTTGTCCCACCGGAACTGATCGAACTGGCCAATCCCGATAAGGCCGGTATACGGCGTGATCGGCTTGGCCCCGTTGTAGTGGAACAGCTGCAACCCCAACGATCCGCCAACCGCCAACACCTTACCCGACGGAGACATATTAAGGTTGCTCACCCACCCCACCGCAACCCGCGGCATGTTCTTGTAGGTGCTGGTTGTCGTCAGATTGCCGGCGCTGTCGGATGTGTAGGTCGCCAGCTGCATCGTGCCATCGGGATTGCCCAGCGGTGAATCGAGCACGGGTTCCATGGCAAACGCTACATGGTTTGCTGGGTCGGCGGCGCCCACTTCCGCAAGCGGACAAAACTCATCTCCAGGCGCAGCCTCCGGCAGCTTACCGCTCTTGCCCAAGACAAGAACGCCATCGCTCAACCGCGCGTACCCCAGGATCTGCCAGCTCCCATTCCCTTCGCACAGCGCTCCGTAGGCGAACCGGTTGTTCGCCGTCAGCTTCAGTGGATAGGGTGATATTGGATTGCCCTGGACCTGACCCGTGTAGTCCAATACCCCGGTAGCCGGCTCGATGTTGAAAGACAGGTAAGGGTTGGCAATGCCATCGTAAATTCCCGCGTACAGCGTCACCCCTGTCTTATCCAAAAACAAACTGCTCAGGCGAAGAGAGCCGTGACTATCGAACCGGGCCACGTTGGTGGTGCGCAGCAGCTTCAGCGCACCGTTGGTCCCCATGGAGAATGTGTCGATGTTCGTGGTTACCGGATCAACCTTGGAGACTGTCCCATTGCTGACACCGTATAAGTACTTGCCGTTAACGACCATCAGCGTTTCCGGCGAGGTTGCAGAACCGGGAAACGGTGACCCTGCGATCATGGTGAGTTTACCGTTCGAGGCTACATCGTAGGCGTAGATACCCGTGTTGCCCTCGACATACAGATTGGCAACCTGGGCAAATACCGGCAAAGGTAGTTGCGTGGCGACAAGGCAGAGAAAGAACTTCAAGTGGCGCTTCATCAGAAATCTCCTTTTTATGAGGGGCCCGAATTGGTCGAATTGTATCCGAGGATGGCTTGTGCATGATTAAGGTTGCCCTGCTGGTCGCAGGGCTGATCTTCCCAACCCGGTTTCGGACATTACGTGCAGCACAGGAAAGAAGAAAAGGCCGAAGCGAGGTAACCGAAAGCTCGCTCTGCATGGATTACCGCCGGTGCCCCTATATGACTTGTCAGGCGAAGCACGGTTCTGTAGCCTTCGGAGGGAGGTCTAAGGTAGATCCCGGTGCTTCAGCGCTCCTGCTCGGCCTTGCGGTTATTACTTCTCCTGGGCTTCACCCTCCTTTCCGCGCCTCTCCGCAGCCAGACCGCGTCGCCGGAAACCAGCGAACCTCACGTCTTTAAGGCCAACGCGCAGATCGTCGTGGTCGACGTAGTGGTCACGGGCAAGAACGGCCACCCGGTCCCAGGTCTGCACAAGGAAGATTTTCTGCTGTCGGAAGACGGACATCCGCAGGCGATTACCTACTTCGAGGAGGAGACGGGAGCGCAGCCAACCCAGGCGAACCTGCCTGCTCTGCCCCCAAATATCTTTAGCAATATTCCCCGGGTCAAGCCGAGTAGCTCGGTAACGGTGCTCTTGCTCGACACCCTCAACACGCCGCTGGCCGACCAGAGCCGCGTCCGTGCGCAGATGCTCAAGTACCTCAAGAGTCTGCAACCGGGACGCAGGATGGCAATCTTTACCCTGGGAACCCAGCTGCAGTTTATCCAGGGCTTTACCGACGATCCCGCCCTGCTGATAGCGGCCATCAACCACAAGAGTGGTTCGATCGAAACCTCGCCACTGCTGGCTACCAATGCAGAAACAGCCGCCGACCAGGAGCGGGTGGCGGCCATGTTGGAAGAACACGCCGTAATTGCGGCGGCGCAGCTACAGCAGTTTATGGACGACCAGAGCTCGGCCCGAAGCGGGGCGCGCCTGCAGATCACGCTCGAGGCTTTCCAGCAGCTTGCGCATTACCTCGCCGGATTTCCCGGCCGCAAAAACGTTGCCTGGTTCTCGGGGGCGTTTCCCATCACCATCTTCCCCGGTGCCGGTTTGAGTGGCGGCTTCGGCGCGCAACGCGACGACCAGGAGGCAGTAAAAAAGACGGATGCTCTGCTCACCTCGGCCCAGGTGGCCATCTATCCGATTGCCGCCGAGGGAGTCGCCACTGACTCGCTCTTCAGTGCCGATACCGACGCCCGGCAGGCGCAACAGCCGGCAGCCGCCACCCTGCAACAAGCTGCCCAAGAGCGAAACGAGAACCACGCAGGCATGGATCAGATCGCAAAATACACTGGCGGCCAAGCCTTCTACGGCACCAACGATCTGAATGACGCGTTGGCCAGAGCGGCTGACAATGGATCGCACTTTTATACGCTGACCTACTCCTCCACCAACGCGGCCCGGGACGGACGCTTCCGCAAAATTCAGGTGAAGCTGAGCACCAGCGGGTACCAGCTTGCCTATCGCCAGGGCTACTATGCCGACGACGGGAAGACCACCCCGGCAGCGCCGGCGCAACCGGCTGCCAAGCAGACCGGTGACCCGCTGTCTCCTCTCATGCGCGCGGGCTTGCCGGATTCGACACAGATTCCTCTCACGCTGCACGTCACGCGCGCCGGTAGCCAAACTGTCGCGGACCCGGCATCGAGAACCGGGAATCAGCCATTGGCGAATCAAGGCGGCGATAACCCTAACCTGAAAGGGCCGGTCACTCGCTACATGGTGGACTTTGTGATCCCGGCGCGCGGCTTGCAGATCGACCCCGTTGCCAACGGTCGCCGCCATCTCAACATCGATGCCGCGCTGCTGGTTTACAACCGCGATGGCAAAACGCTTAATTGGATAGTGCGGCAGTTCACCCTGGATATGGACGCCGCGCGTTACGCGGTGGCCCAGGCCAATGGCATCAACTTCCGATTGCCGATCGATGTCCCTCCCGACGGCGTCTACTTGCGCAGCGGAATCTACGACCTGAATTCCAGCCTGGCGGGGACGCTCGAGATTCCGCTCGGCTCCGTCGTCAACTCTGCTGCGGCGACTGGTTCGAGATAGCGATAAGCAGCTCACCTATATTTGATAGACTTTCGCGAATGAAGCAACAAACCCTAATTGCCGGATTGCAGGCATCGCTCCTCGCCACGTGCCTACCGCTGCTTGCGGCTGCCCAGACCCCAGCCGCCCCCGCAGTCCCGAGTCCCGTTGCTGCGCTGCCGCCCTACGTCTCCCCCGAGATTCACGCCGACGACACGGTGACCTTACGGCTGCGCGCGCCCAATGCGCTGAAAGTCAACCTCGAGTTGGAAGGCGCAATCACCCACATGCAGCAGGATGCCGATGGCATTTGGTCAGCCACCACGCCGGTGCTCGCCCCCGAGATCTATAGCTATCGCTTCGTTGTCGACGGCACCCCGATGCCCGACCCCAGGAACACCGATGTCCGCGACAACTTGCAGACTCTCTCGAGCAATCTCACCATCCCCGGCACGCCGCCGGAGCCATGGGAGCTGCAGTCCATTCCGCACGGTGTTGTCGAGCACCACTTTTACACCTCGCAGGTAGTCCTCGGCCTGCCCAACAATCAATCCGAGTACTACGTCTATACACCGCCCGGCTACAACGCAAAATCCCGGCGGACCTATCCTGTGTTCTACCTGCTACACGGCTTCAGCGATGCGGCCGACGCGTGGCCCACCGTCGGCAAAGCAAACTTCATCCTCGACAGCCTCATCGCGGCAGGCAAAGCCAAACCAATGATCGTCGTGATGACGCTTGGATATGGCAACATGGCGGTGCTGAAGCCGGGGCGCACGCCGGCGCTCAACGCGCAAAGCATCGACCTCTATCAAAAGGCGCTGCTCACCGAAGTCATGCCACAGATCGAGGCCAACTATCACGTCTCGAAAAAGCGCACGGACCGCGCCATCGCAGGTCTTTCCATGGGCGGCCATGAGAGCCTGCTCATCGGTCTTACTCATCCCGAACTTTTCGCGTGGGTTGGCACGTTCTCCGCCGGCGTGCATGCCGATACCGTTGCGCAGCTACCAACCCTCACTCCGCAGAAGGCAAACTTGCGCCTGCTGTGGATGGCCTGCGGGGTGGACGACGCGCTGCTCAAACCCAACCAGACCGTGATCGCCGCCCTCAAGGCCGAAGGGCTGCCCGTGACCGCCATCGAGACCCCAGGTCATCACCAATGGCCCGTATGGCGGGACAATCTTATCCACTTCGCCCCGCTGCTCTTTCAGAAGTAGCGCGGCAACCTCAATTGCAACCGAAAGGGATACGCCATGACCGTCGCTGAAATCCTATTGCAGGACTACGACATTGAGATATCGAACACCCGCCGCACGCTGGAACGTGTGCCTGAGGACAAGCCGGACTGGACGCCGCATGAGAAGTCGATGAAGCTGGGCAAGCTCGCTATGCATTGCGCTTCGCTACCGATCTTTGGTTACTACATCATGGCAGACGACGGCATGGATATGGCAAACAGCAAGCGCCCACAATCAGACTTCACCTTCACTACCCGGAAAGCCTGCCTGCAGCGTCTTGACGAGTCTTCCACGCAATGCCGCGCCGCGATTGCCAACGCCAGCGACGAGCATCTGCTCGCGCTTTGGAGGTTCAGCTTTGGCGAACACCTGATCTCGCATAATCCGCGCTCCATGTCGTTTCGCACGATGTGCTTCGACCATCTGGTGCATCACACCGCCCAGTTAGGTGTCTATCTGAGACTCAACGACATCCCTGTGCCCGGACTGTATGGACCCTCGGCCGACGAACCATGGGCGCCAAAATAGATGATGACACCTAGACAACCTCTAACTGGTCACCGACCTCAATACGGCAATTGCTGATTTCTCCTGCCGCCAGTTCCAGCACGCTGTGAACCCTCCAGCTGATGCTGGTCATCCGGAACGGCGGCAGCCGCTGCCATAGCTTTACGACATGCATGCTCTTGCTCAACGCGACCACATCGATCGCAAAGAACATCCCGAAAGTATGAATGCCGGACGACGGCGTGATAAGAAGCCCGCATCCGGCATCGAGCCGCCTCCTGCCCGCCAAGCCTATCAAGCGGGTAAGAGATGTTTCGGCCACTGCAATCCGCGTACCAATGGTATTAGCCTTGGTTCTATTTCTGAACGTCATGGCTTACTGTCTTCACTTCCTTTCGCTGTGCAATGCTGGTTAGGCAGACTTAGCACTGCGCCTGCGATAGATTACAACTCCAAGCACAATGACTGCCAACATACCTGCGATGAGTCGAATCGTTGTTGTCGCATCCATTTGTTCTTTCCTCCTTTCTCTTGATCTCCGGCATCTTGTAACTTCCCGCTACTTGAATGCCTGCATACTCTTGCCGATGTTCAAGATCGCCGGCGCGAGCAAGACAATGAAAATGCAGGGGAAGATAAACAGCACAAGGGGGAAGAGTATTTTGATTTTTGTTTTCGCGGCCATCTCCTCGGCCCGCTGCCGTCTTTTCAGACGAATCTCGTCGGCAAACCTGCTCAATGCCCGGATGATGGGAGTGCCGAACCGGTCGGCTTGCGTCAGCATGCTGACAAAGAGAGAGAACTCCGCAATTTCCGTTCGCTCCGCCGCGCTCTTCCAGGCTTCCAGCCGGGGCTTGCCCGCCATTTGCTCCAGATTCACCTGGATGAACTCCTGATGGATATCCGGATGACTGATGATCATCTCCTTGCCCACGCGCAGCATCGCCTGATCGAGGCCGAGGCCCGCCTCCACGCAAATGACCATCAGATCCAACGCGTCCGGCAGACTTCTTCTGATCCGTTCTCGCCGCTTCTTGATCATCACCCGCAGCCATGTGTCCGGGGCAAGGTAAAGGATGGCGGCCAGGGTCAAGGCCCAGAAGATCGTGTTGCTACGAATGAGGCTCCCTAACGCGACGCCCAGGATCGGACCGATAAGCCGGCTGGCCGAGTATGCGTTCATGCTTTTTAGGCTCTTGATCCCCGCGCTCAATAACCGTTGCTTGACCTGTTCATCCACTGTCAGCCCTAACCGCGCTCGCAGCCCAATCCCGATGGCAAGGATCGTCTCCACCATTCGCTCTCGAGTCCCCACCGTTCTTCTGTCAGGACGAGTGCTTTGCACCATCTCGAGGATTCGTTTGGCGGCAGGCGACGGCTGCAGGAGAGCGGGAGCAAGCAGCAGCGCCAGCATGAAAAAGACGGTGAGCATGAGGGCAATGTAGAAAGTCATCTCTGCTATACCTCGATCCCGTTCACGATGTGGCGTATGATCAGCGCGCCCACGGTCAGCATTCCCAGGCTGACGTAGATGAGTTTGTGGCCTACGGGGTCCTGAAGAAGGATGCTGGAGTACCCCGGGTTCACGAGGTTGATGAGCACCAGCATCACCACCGGGAGCGCGCTGAGAATCCATCCAGTAAGCCGGCCCTGGGCTGTCTGAACACGAATCTCTCCTTGAATCCGCAGCCGGTCGCGAATGACGGCGACGGTGCGATCCAGAATCTCCGCGAGGTTGCCGCCGGTGTCCTTTTGCACCAGGATTGCCGTCACCAGAACGCGCAGGTCGGGGGAAGGTACGCGTTCGAGAAGCTGCATCAGCGCGTCCCGCAGGGGCAGGCCGATGTTTTGCTGTTTGAATACCTCTGCAAATTCCGAGGCTGCCGGTTCCTGAACATTCTGCGAGAGAGTTTCCAGCGCGCCTACCACCGAGTGGCCGGCCCGAAGAGCGCGCGCCAACATGTCAATCGCCTCGGCGAGAACGGCGTTAAAGGCGTTAATTCTTCTCGATCGCTTAAAGGAAAGAAGTCCGAACGGCAGCATCGCCAGCGCTACCGCTGCTGCCGCGTCGATCAACGCGATTGGCACAAAGAACCAGACCATGGCATACCCGAACAAACCCAGCCCGACGCTGCTCAGGATTAAGGTACCCACGGTTGTCGAGCTATGCGCCTGCATGATGCGCATCTGCAGCCTTCGCGAGAACTCATAACGCTCCAGAATTTCTTCGAGCCAGGTAAATCTGCTGGATCTTGTTGCCTTGAACAGCTGCGCCGTCACCGGAGTCATGCTACTTATGGCCTTGGCGGGTGTCTGGATCGCAGCCATGCGTAGTCCAATCGTTTTACTCTCCGGCGAGCCGCCCGTAAGCACGGCGATCAGGCCAAAGGTGGCCCCCAGAACCGCGAGAAATCCTATAACCAGGAGAGGCATCGCTATTGCTCCTACACTTCCACCGCGTAATCGAGCAGGCCTGTTGGCATAGGGATCCCTGCTTCCTTCAACTTGTCGCCGAACTTAGGCACTATGCCTGTCGAGACGAACCTTCCTTTCACCTTCCCTTTGGGTCCCAGGCCTTCTTTTTCAAACAGGAAAATGTCCTGCATGCTGATGACGTCGCTGAACGATCCGGTCAGTTCGGTAATGTGCGTGACGCGGCGCGACCCGTCGCTCATGCGGGCTATCTGCACGATCAGGTGGACGGCTGAAGCGATCTGCGCGCGGATAGCTCTCTCCGGCAGTCCCACGGCGCCCATCAGCGCCATCGTTTCCATGCGCGCGATCGCGTCCCGTGGCGTGTTGGCGTGGATGGTCGTGAGCGAACCGTCGTGGCCGGTGTTCATGGCCTGTAACATGTCAAGACACTCTTCGCCACGAACCTCGCCGAGCACAATCCGGTCGGGGCGCATACGAAGCGCGTTCATGACAAGTTCTCTCTGCTTGACGGCGCCCTTTCCTTCCACGTTCGGGGGCCGGCACTCCAACCGCACCACGTGCTCCTGTTTCACCTGCAGCTCGGCTGAGTCTTCGATGGTAATGATTCGCTCCTTCGCGGAAATGAAGCCGGAGAGCACGTTCAACAACGTGGTCTTGCCCGCGCCGGTGCCGCCCGAGACCACAATGTTGAGCCGAGCCTGAACGGCGCCCTTGAGGATCTCAAGCATCGGCTCGGTAAGCGCTTTGTTGCGCAACAGATCTTCTGCAACGAGCGGTGTCGCCCCAAACTTGCGGATAGAGAGGATGGGACCGTCGACGGCCAGAGGCGGGATGATCGCGTTGACGCGTGAACCGTCTTTCAGGCGGGCGTCGACCATCGGCGAGGACTCATCCACCCGCCTTCCCACCGCGGAAACAATCTTGTCGATCGTCTGTAGCAGATGGCGGTCATCCTGGAAAGTGACGGCGGTCTTCTCCAACACCCCACGCCGCTCCACATAAACAGAAGTGTAGGTGTTCACCAATATGTCGTTGACTGTTGGATCTTGCAGCAGCGGTTCCAGTGGCCCCAGGCCAAACACTTCATCGAGCACCTCCTGCGCCAGCCGCTCCCTTTCGGCTAACGAGAGTGGAATACTCTGCTCGTCGATAAGCTGATGAATCACCTCCAGCAACTGCTTTTGCGAAGCGCGGTTCTCGTGCATCAGGGCGACTTTGTCCAGATCCAACCGCTTGATCAAGCCCTGGTGTACCGCGGACTTGATCTCCTGCTGTATCTTTTGCGCGACAGGTCTCGCGATCCTCACAATGGGAGGTACGATCCGGCTGCCCGCAGTCAAACTAAAATCAGCCATGCAGAATTCCTCGAATCTTCAACAGCACACCCACGCTTACTTCCACAAGGCAAACCGCTTCTTCGCCGGCTCTTGAGGCGCTGCGGTGGAGGCACCCACCAGGGAGGCAGCCCACTTGGTTAACTGTGAGGAGAACTCCGACTTGCGGTCCGCCGCCACCGGCTTGCCGATATTGATGGACTGGACCAGCTCGCTATAGTTGTTGCTGATCTTGAATGCGATCGGCAGGCGAACCGCCTTCTCGATCTGCTCGATGGTGACTGCATCGCGCGAGGAATAGCGGTTGATGACCACTTGCAGCTTCTCCGTTGCCTGCTCATTCTGAATCAGTCCGTCGACATAACGGGACAGGTCGCGGATGGCCCCGATTTCGGGAGTCGCCACCAGGTAGACCCAGGTCGAAAGATGGATGACGGCGAGGTTCAGGTCTTCGAAAGACGCCTCGCAATCCAGCACAACGAAGTCGTATTCCGTGCTCAGGAACTCCAGCGTGCGCTCGACAGACTCCGTGTCGGCTTTCCATACGCCACCGTAAATGTCGGGAGACGAGAGGACATCCGGACCGTTGGGGTGGGTCGCGATGAATCCACGGAGCAACTCCTGATCGAGCCGGCTGACATTTTGCACCAGGTCATAGAAGTGATGCTGGCTCCCGTCGATGCCGAGGTAGAGCGCCACATGGCCTAACTGCGCGTGGTTGTCGATGAGCAGCACTTTCTTCTTGAAGTCGCGGACCAGGAACATGGCCAGATGAACAGCGAGCGTGGTCGTGCCGACGCCGCCTTTGGCGCCGAAGAAGGAGATTATCTTTCCGGAATTTCGCGGCAGAGGCACATGGGCGGCCCAGCGATGGTCCAGCCGGATAAGGGTGTCGGTGAAAACGTCGCCGTCGAAGGGCTTGCCAAGAAACTCGCTGCAACCCGCCCTCATGGCCCGCAACAAAAGATCGGGATCAGTCGCGGATGAGTAGGCCATAATCGCGATCTTGTGGTAGAAACTCTGGCGCAGGAACTCAGCGGTCGTAAGCGCCAGCTCGCAGTCCTGATCAAAGTCGATGATCGCGATGCAGGCTTCGGAGTCGATCGCCCGCTGGGTAAGGGGCGGACGATTGCCGATGGAGAAATAGTTCTCGAAATCAACCGGCACTAGCGCCCAGGGCAGTTCGGCGGCACACCCGCGGATCTGCTTCACAACCTCTGGGGCAAGCTTCACCGTCAGCACAGCTACCTGGGTTGTATCCGACCCCGCTGGCTCCGGCATCATTGGCTGCCGCCTGTTCCTGGTTGTGGCGTGGTGGCCGGTTTCTTCTTGCCGGGGGTCTTGTCAAACTTCTTGGGGTCGAGCAGCGGCACCGGCAATTTCGGCTCCCACGGAAGCGTGGTATCGGTCAGCGGATCCACGATCGTGGGCGTCACGATCACTACCAGCTCTACCGTCGAGTGATTGATGTTCTTCGATCGGAAGAGCTGGCCCAGGATCGGCACGTCGCCGATGCCTGGCATCTTGCTCAGAATGTCGGTGGTGCGATGATCGAGCAGTCCTGAGATGGCAAAGCTCTGTCCGTCGCGCAGTTCTACTTGTGTGTCCGCGCGGCGCGTCGCAATTGCGGGAATCGTGTACCCGGAGATGGTGACTGCATTGGTGAAATCCAGGGCACTCACTTCGGGCATCACCTTTAATTGAATGGTTCCATCGTCATTCACGATGGGAGTGAATTCCAGCTTGACGCCGTAGGATCGGAACTGAATGGTGATCGAGGTAGTTCCGCCCGAAGAGCCCTGCACAACCGGGAACGGGAACTCGCCGCCGGAGAGAAACGACGCCTTCTGCCCACTGAGCGTGGTAATGGTGGGTTCTGCGAGGATTTGCAGGACCTGCTTGTTCAGCCAGATCCTGAAGGGTTACCCCGAGGTTCAGCCCGGAGTTATAAAACAGCAGGTTGAGTGGATTGCTGATACTCAGGGTCGGAGTCGTCGTCGCGGCTCCGGTTGAGCTGGTGGTGGTCGCGGTGCCCACCGAGGGAAACTGTCCGGTTTGCACGATGCTGGTATTTTTGCCCTGTGCTGAAGATGGTGAGTCCCAGCGCGTCAATCTTCGAACGGTCGACCTCAATGATCTGCACCTTCAGCTTCACCTGGCGGATATGAGGCTGTCTTACTACGACCGAGTTAACCACCGTCTTGGTGTAGAGACTGGCCAGCTTAAAGGCCTCCTGGGATGAAGCATCGTCCATGCCGTGCCGGAGAGAGAGATGCGGTCTTGCTGCGATTCCACCCTGATGTCGTCGTTCGGCATGGCAGCGTGGATCTCTTGCTGGAGGTTGGCGACATCGGTATCGGAGGAGACCAGGTAGGTCTGCGATTGCCCCGCTTCGTCCCACAGGATAAGGCTGCTGATACCGGGTGCTTTGGCGGTGACGACGATCTGCGTCGGGCTGGCGGTAAAGGAATCAATGACCAAGGGATTGCTCACATACACTCGCTTGAGGCGACGGGGCGTCTCAAACAAAATTGAACGTCCCAGCAGGATGTGTACGGCATTGCCCTCATATTCAGGCCGGCTGGGCGGGTGGGGCGCTTGTTTGCGAAAGCGTGGCTATATCGATCGAATCCGCGGATGCAACGGTAGACAAGCCTGGAGTCAACGCCGCCGTTTGCGCGCGGAGCATGCCTCCCAACACGGTGGCAGCGAGCGCTCCACAGATTGCTTTCGACACGCCCTGCATCATTCTCGTCATACTGCCTCACCGAAAGCTGTTTACGACTTGCTTATCGCCCAGAAACGTTTCCACCTTGTACCGCCTGGCATTCGGCAGCGGCGCTTTTGTGGCGGTATTGGGCGGAATGATCCGGAGCGCCGGTGAGTTCACCGACCCCGATCGAGGGGTCGGCTACTTGCTCCTGGTCTGCACCGTTGCGCAGCACAAAATGAATCGAACCCAAAGTGGTCGCCAGCACGAGTTTTCTCCGCATCCTCCGGCTTCAGCAGCAGCGTCACCACGTTGACGCTGACCGGTTTGTCATTGGGGTCGGGATGAATTTGCTGGCCTGCGGCCAGCACCACTACATCCTGCAGCACGGTCGCGGTTCGCGGATCGGGAGAGGCGTTGGAACGATAAGTCATCAGCACGTCGACATGGGTTCCGGGCAGCAGGAAGCCGGCAACACCCACAACCTCATCGGATCGGACGGAGATGGCGCGCATGCCCGATGGGATTTTGCGGTTAAGCCAGCTGCCGGCGCCGGCCGGTGCCAGCTGCCGCTCGATGATCGGCTCTCCTTGAGCCAGCGGATACCGCAACACTCTGCCGTTCAGGTCGCCAATCTTGGTAAAGCCCTCGGCAAGCGGCGTGGATGCGTGCCATTCGACTAACTCCAGGCTCTCAGGCTTCAAGGATTCTCCTGCATCGAGTGGCTTTGCCGCGGCAACATACAGTTGCTTCTGCGGGCGGGTTACATGCGCCGCCCCGGAGACCCGTGTGCTGAGCCAGAAAGTGAACAAGCCGGAGATGAGGAGCGCGATGAGCAACGCCATAACCAGGCGCTTTATCTTCATGGCCGTCACCTCCGCACAACCAAGAGCAAAAGACTCAGAGCGCTCCCGGTCGCGATGGCCACCGCATAGGGCAAGCGCACAGTTCGCGGGTCGCTGACATTCAAAATCGGATGAGGCACCAAGCCTTCCATGCGATGGTGGACAGCAAGCGCACCAATATTCAGCACCGTCTCTTTAAGACGACCGTGGTAGAGTGCAAGCCCGAATGCCATCACGCCGCCGGCAAGCGAAGTAAATATAAGCAGGGGTCCAACCAGGGAGAGCCCCGAGATGCAGCCGGCCGCAGCGATCAGCTTCACATCGCCGGCCCCCATGCCGCCGGCCAGATAAAACAGCAGGAAGATTGATCCGCAAAGTAATCCAGCAGCCGCTGCTGTGCCCAGTTGCGGCCAACTGCCGAAAATCAGATGCAACAAGAGACCAAGGCAAACCGCGGGAAGCGTCACAAAATTTGGCACTCGCCGGCTGGTTATGTCGAAGACCGCACCCACCACGGCACAAAGCAAACAGCAAGCCGCGTAAGTGAGCTCGATCGTGAGTTTCAGCACTGGAGACACCCAACCGGCAACCGCGTTCGCCCCCAGCAGGAGACCTCGCAGGCCGCTTTCGTTCGCATCGGCTAGACAGAGGCGGTTAGCCGGCTGCCCAGGCTAGTAAGGACACTCACGATGGTCGCTGCGAGACTCCTCAGTGTCGCCGCGGCGCCCAACCCAATCATCGCTGCGATGAGCGCGTACTCGATAAGATCCTGGCCAGACTCATCCTTCAGCAGCTTGGCGAAGAGGCCCCCGAAGCTAGTCTTCATGCTTCTTCGCTTTCCCATGGTTCAGGCCCTGATACCTGCCTGCGCCTGCGCACAGGGTGAGCGGTTTGCGCAGCTTTGCTCAGTGATCCTAGACGGCATTCGTTAACTTGGTTCCTACAGAGGTAAAGGCTGACGTGATGGCAGTTGCAAGCGTGCCCATGGCCGCTGTTGCGCCCAAGGCAATAATTGCCGCGACAAGTGCGTACTCGATAAGATCCTGACCGGACTCATCGTGGATTAGATTGGACAAGGTCGCCTTGAGGCTGTTCATGATTGTTCTCCTTGGCAGAGTTAACGGCTGAATCCGGTAAACCAATAACTCGTGGCCGGCAGAAGCCGCGATTCGCTTCACTCCACCGCTGCAGGGCGCGCGCAATCACTGTAGAGTGAGCACCTTGGCAATCGCCTGCAGGCTTGTTGGTACTTTAGTTGTAGTCACCAGTTAATTGAGCTTATACAAGTGAGGCATCCCTCCATCAACCCACGAATCGTTGCTGCCTAAGGTAGTAAGCATGATGGATACGTTTGTTCGCTTGGCACACCGGACAGCTCATGCAATCCATGGGTGCGGTCGATTACTACGATTGGGGAAGCATCGAATGTCAGCATCCTTCCAGTTCGAAGGCGGCCTCTCATGACAGCGGCGGCGAGAGGCAATACTTGGCGCGGGCAGGAAGGCCAGAGCCTGATTGAAGTGGCGCTCATGGTGCCCATATTCACCATCCTGGTCTGCTACGCCGTGGACTTCGGGTATTTCTTTCTGGTTGCCACATCGCTTAACTCGGCCGCGCGCAGCGCGATGGAGTACGCGATCCAGGGCACATCGTCGCCGGCGCAGTCTGCCCCGCCGAGCGCTACAGTCATTTCGAGTCTGGCGATCGCCAGCATAGGGCTTTCCGGCGCGTCCACCACCACCGTGTCTGTTCGCATTTGCTCAAGCTCCGTGGGCGTAACCATGCCGGCCAACACCGCCCAGTGCACCAGCCCCAGCACGGGCGCGGGGGCGGTGGCGGGCACACCCGATACTGACCCTGAGTCCCCTACCTTCCAATTGAATCGAGTGGACGTGATCTACACCGTCACGCCGCCTATTCCCATCCCCGCCGCGGTTTTCCCAACCACCAGCTTTCATCGCATGGTGGAGATGAGGGCGATCCAGTAATGCGGAGAAAGGAACCTGGGCACGAAGATGGACAAGCGTCATTCGAGATGGTGGTCTCGCTGATGGTGGTCATGTCGTTGATGTTCTGGCTGTTTGAGCTTTCCATGTTCACCTACACCTGCAGCGTACTCAACAGCGCGACCCGGGAAGGAGTACGCTACGCAACCCTCCATGGGACAGACAGCTCGGCCTGCAGCGGTCCGGATACTGCGTGCACAGACCATACACCTTATTCGAACGTACAGGCCGTGGTCACTTCTGCGGCTTCCGCTTCGCTGCACAACCTGTCTGCCATGACGGTGACGGTGGACTACTCCAACAGCACCGCGGCGGCAGGTAATCCCGTCACCGTTAAAGTGGCTTATACCTATGTCCCTTATGTGACCCTTCCCGGCTTGCAGAACTCGGTGACCTTCATCTCTCAAGGACAAATCGTGTATTAGCTGGCGACAACTTAGCGATGACGAAAACCAACACTGCACTTCATCACCAAATCAAGTACGGAGCCGGACCCCATGACAGTCAGTCGGGGCAGGCCTCGGTGTATCTGATCCTGATGATGGGCACGTTCCTGCTGGCGGCGGTTGGATTCGCCGTAGACCTCTCCAGCGTCTGGTTTCACCGCCAGGCCGCCCAGTCGGCCGCCGATGCCTCCTGTGTAGCCGGGGCGATGGATATGCTCTACCTGAACAAAGGAACGATCGCGAGCAGTCCGAGCTTCAGCCCCGGCACCGCCGGGGACTGCAGTTCATCCTCGTCCGCTGCCATTTGCAAGTATGCGGCGTTCAACGGTTATACGGCCACGACTTCCGCGGCCTCGTGGGGTACGAGCACGGCCGCCGGCGCCGTCGCGGTAAATTGGACTTTCCCCACCTCCGTAACCGGAGTCAAGTCATCCGGCGGCGCCACCTACCCGTTTCTTAACGTCGTGGTACAGGAGAAGCCGGCCACCTGGTTCATGGGACTTCTGGGAGTGCACTCGATGACGGTTGGAGCTTCCTGCACATGCGGGTTGCCCCCCGGAGCCGGCGCTCCGCCGCTCGTCATTCTGGACCCCACCACCGCTCAGGCTTTGTGGGTATCAGGCGGAGCCCACATCGTGATTACGGGCGGGCCCGCGGTAAGCATCGGGGTGAACTCTTCCGCCAATGGATCGCCTGCCTCGAATAGTTCGAGCAATGCTGTTTACTGCGACGGCGGCAATGGCTATCCCATCGATACCAGCGCCGCGGGGCCCTCGGGTACCGGCGGCCAGCTCTCCCTCGTCGGGGGACCGGCGACCAACCAGTACTGCGGCGCACAAACGATCCTTAACGACGCTGCAAATAAACTCTGGAAGAGCCCCCAGGCAGCGACCGCCGATCCCTATGTCAATGTTCCTGCGCCAACGCAGCCCAGCGTCCCGCAAATCCTGACCAGCAATCCGGTGGGTGATGCCACAGGCTGCATTCAAAACGCAGTCAGTTCCGGCTCGAATGGATGCGCAAGAAAGGACCCTACCTATGGCTTGATCACCGGCATTTGGGTGGGGCCCGGGACGGATAGTTGCCCTAACACGATAGCTAACAGTTCGGCGGGAACCTTGCACAACGTGGGCCAGGACCCGGGCACATACGTCTTATATTACGGAAACTGTCTTGAGTTTAGTCCCGGCTATTACCCGACCGGTATTAACGTGACAAATCTCGCCGGGTGGGCAAACGATGTCACGACCTTTCAACCTGGCGTTTATTACCTGAATGGCAATCTGACAGTCGGTTCGAGTTCGACCATCCGCAATGCCTGGATCGGAACCCAGCCATCCACGCAGGGCGTCATCTTTTATTTCCTGAGCGGGGGACCGGTTTTTGCCGGTGGCTCGGGAGCAGCCAACAGCAACATCAGCTCGGTTCCGTCTTATTATCTGACCTGCTCCGGCACCGCCACTCCGAGCGGGATGCCGGCCTCGCTAACCGGGAATGTGCTGGCATCGCAGTGCAGCGCGGGTGGCACATATGTCGGCGCGCCAAGCTCCGATAGCTACTCGGCGAGCGGCCTTCGCGGGCTGTTGTTCTTTGCCGCCCACTCGAACACTTACAACACGGTGTTGTTGGGCGCCGGCGCGTCGCTGAACTTTACCGGCGCTTTCTATTTCCACAACAGCAGCTATGCCGACGATGTCGAGCTTGATGGCGCGGGTAGCTCGACGGCCTACGCAATCGGCAATATCGTGGTGGATCAGTTGAAACTAAGCGGAGCTGGAACGATCAAGTTGGGCCTCACACCATCCTCTTCGTCGGGATCCGCTTCCGTCGGTATATTTCAATAGCTTTACCGGCAACTGCATGGCGCTGCGCGAAATGGAGCATTCACTGAAGAGCTCCCCTGGTGCATTACTGCGTGTCCGTTCTGAGGCTATCTGGTACATCCTCTGGTCGACGCTGTTGCTTATTTCTGCCGGCGATACTTTGCTGTATCGCCCCTTTTCAGGCAATTTCGGCTTTGCCTTCAGCGTCCTGTTGACGGTGATTGCAGCCATGCAGCCGCGGACAGGGGTGAAGTTGCTCAACCGCAGAGAAGCCGCGCTCGCTCCCGCGATGCTCATCCTCTTCGGCGCTGAACAGGTGAGAGAGTGGATCACTACGCTCGAGCTTCCGTCCTTATATAGCGGCTTCGATTTCAGCGCCTATTACCTTGCGGCAAAAGTGGTTTCGCGGACATCGGGTCAAAATCTCTACGACCTTCCGCTCTATGCAGACGGGCGAATGAATCTGAACGCTCCGGCTCCTTTGCACTCAGCCTGGCAGTCTGCCGCGATTCGCTTTCATGTTCCCTTCGCGGCTCCGTTCATCTATCCACCTTTCCTCAGCGTTGTGATGAAACCCCTGGCCTACATGTCTTTTGACTTCGCTTTCATCGCCTGGAAGATCCTCATGGTGTCGTTGCTGAGTGTGGCCGTCATGCTCTCGCTGAAGTTGGGAGGCATACACCTCGACCGCAAGTTGCTGCTCATGCTGGGCGTTGGAGTCTTCTCCTACTTCCCGTTTGGCGACAGCCTCTTTATGGGACAGATTGATTGCCTGATCCTCTTTCTGTTGGCTGTGGGTATATGGCTGCTCAAGAAAAGGCAGAACTCGTTTTCTGCCCTCAGCTTTGCCGTAGCAACCCTGATTAAGCTAACCCCGGTGTTAGCCGTGCCCCTGCTGCTATTTCATCGCCGGTATAAGTGGCTGGCGGCTTACGTCGCCTGGATGTCCGGCCTGTTGGCATTTTCTGTGTATCAAGCGGGATGGACCACACATCGCGAGTTCTGGCGTTTGGTCCTCCCGAGTATCTCCTGCGGTGCGCCGGTTTGCCAGAATTCATCGCTGGTCGCCTACGTGCAGGAGCTGCTCCTGGGTTATGTGCCCAACTGGGGGCGGCCGCCGGCAACCATCCCAACGCACACCTGTGCGATCTCTCGACTTGTGGGTTGTGCCGTGTATCTTCTGTTCCTGACCTATTTTTTCGTGCGGCGCCGCGATGGGAAACTAGTAGGTCATCTGATCGTCGTGACATTGCTCGAGCTCGCTGTCTCCCCTATCAGTTGGTGGCACCACTACACGATCGCCTTGCTGCCGTTCCTTTACCTATGGTGCACAACGCCGAAAAAGAATGCTCGCACTCTGCTCGTCCTGTCTCTATTGGTAGGAACCAATATCGTTGGCTATTCTCTCCTCCTGGCCGAGAATCCTCTGGCTCAACTGATCCTTGCGGCTATCATTCCCGGCCTGACTCTCACGCTGGTCTACTTCGCGCTCGCGCCTGTGCAAGGACGAAGAGCTGACCGCATACCCAGCCAGGATCACGAGCAGTGGATCGATCACCAGCCTATATCGGAATTCGGCATGCGTGATGTAGTAGGGCAGAGGAAAGAGGGCCATCGGCAAAAGGAATAACAGCGCGAGTTTGAAACGCCGCTCTTTCACCAGGCGCCAGAGGCCAATCAGTCCAAGAGAAGTTGTCAGTATCGCATGGATGGCAAAGACTACAGAGCCGTTTTCGCTGCCGGTTCCCGTCCAGAAGCGGAGGCATCTCACCCCGCTCAATCGCAGAAACTCGAGCCGATGGCCGCGGATGTATGCCCTGGCAAGCATCGACTTATCTCGCATGTAGGCAACCTCCCCCTTCGCGACATAGCCTTCGAATTCATGTTGGTTGAATAGCGGGAACTGCGATTCATCCAGAAAGCCGGTTGCCCCGGCACGGTTTCCAACCCATAATTCGAAGCCTACGGTAGTGCGCATGGGGATAAAGGAATGGAAGACACGCGCATTCCGCGCCGGCCACGGGGCATATACAAGAAGAAGAATGAGCAGCCCCAATAGGGGCGAATAGCGGAAGGTCGTTCTCGTCTGCCAGGCTGCCCAACCCAGGATCGACAGCGTTGCCAGCAACAGAGCCGGATTCACCAGCAAAGCCAAACCGCAAGAGGCTCCGATCAACGCCCATGAAAGTAAGCGCGGGCTTCGTTCATAGCGGAGCGCCCAGGCAATCATGCTGACAATAAGCAGCGTGGATAAGGAGGTTTCCCAAAAAATTGTCGGCATCCAGAGGAGCGGCAGCGATAGCGCCCAAAAGGCTCCGGCCAGGTTGGCAGCGCGCGCACCGAAGCACTGCTCCGCAACATGCATGATCATCCACACGGTCGCTACGTTGAACAAGAGTTGCAGCGCCATGATGGCAATCGCGGCCGCAAAGGTGAAGCTCCCAAAGACGCGGAAGATGCATGCGACGATGGCTGGATATCCTGGAGCCAGCAGCGCTGTTGGCCCGGTAGTCCCACCGAAGGGCGAGCTGAGGCCGTTCCCGGTAAGCAAGCGTTGGGCCAGAGTCCCCAGCTCGATACCGCGAGTAAAAAGCCAGCTATACCCAAACTGCGCGATGGCGAACCAGCAGATCAATACCCGCGCTATAAATGCGGCCGCAAGAATAGTCCGCATCTGCGCACCGGGAGCACAGGTGACGATTCGAATATGTTCGTTTGAAAAATACTGCGCTTTGCCAGGCAAGCGACGCACCCGTTCCAGACGTTCTCAAATCGCGACACGTAATAGATATCGGCAGCGACGAGCATCGGAACATCGGGCGGCACAGGCAGCCTCAAAGGTTTCAGCCGCTATGCAGTTTCTCAAAAGCCGCCAGCGCGCTATGCAGCCGGTCGAAGACCAGCGAGGGGTCGATCACCTCGTTCAGACGATGGCGGATAAAGTCCGCCTTCAGGTCCCAGCGCATCCGAGCAAAGCCCAATTGAGTTCCGCTGTTCGCCAGACTCTGCTGTACTTCGCGGACGACCCGTGCCGCGGAGTAATCCAGATAGGTGATGGCCTCCGCGTCGACAATCAGCCAGCGCATCTCAGAAGGGGGTTGGCCCGCGAGAAGGGTTACCTCTTCCGCGAACCGGTTGGCGTTGGCATAGAAGAGCGTGGCTCCGAAGTGGTAGAACACCAATCCGGGTTCTGTCATCGCACCGGGTGCCACGGGATTCAGATTCCAGGTTCCCTCGGTGTTTTTAGACATAACACCCGTGTGTGGGTGGTAGCTGTGCCGAACGATGCGGAGCAGCGAGAGAATCATGGCCAGCAGGATTCCCTGCTCCACACCTGCAGCAACCACAACAATCGTGGTCGTCAGAGCCAGGGCAAACTCTCCGGGGCTCTCGCGGCGAATCGCCAGGAGGGTGGTCAACTTGATCAACCGGATGGCGATCATGAAGACCAGGGCGCCGAGCACGCAGCGGGGCAAATACTGGAGCGGCCTGGTGAGAAAGAGCAGAACCAGCGCGACGATCGCCGCAGTCGCAACCTGCGCGGCCTGGCCCTGTGCGCCGGCGCCTTCGACCATCGCGGTCTGGGTGGGACTTCCGTTCACCACGAAGGTGCCGCTCAATCCGGCAACGGCATTCGCCGCGGAAAGGCCGGCCAGGTCCGCATTCTCGTCCAATGCCTGCCGATGGCGTGTCGCATAGATCCGGGCGGTTGCAGCGCTCTGTGTGATGATCATGATGCAGCACGAGGCAGCGGTGGAAATGAGTGGCCGAAGATCACTCCAACTCACGCGAGGGAGTCCGAAATGCGGAAGGCCGCCTGCGACCGGTCCGATGACTTCAATCCCATGACCGCTAAAGTTCCAGATTGCGCTTGCCGCCATGGCGCCGCCTACCGCGATGAGCGGACCCGGGACTTTGGGCGCAAGGCGTTGCAGGAGAAGCAGAACCACCACCACCACAGCGGAAACGGCTAAGGTCGGCGGATGCACGTGGGGCAATCTTTTCGTGACTTCCGCCAACTGCAAGACGGTTCGTCGAGCGGTAACTGGAACCCCCAGCATCTCTCCCAGCACCGCGATCCCGACCTGAAACCCCACTCCCGTAAGAAAGCCGGTAAGCACCGTCTGCGACAGAAAGTCGGCGATGAAGCCAAGCTTGAGCAAGCGCGCCAACAGCAGAAATCCAGCGGTAAGCAATGCCACTGCGCCGGCCAGCGCGATGTAGCGCTCGCTGGCTGCGGGCGCCATGCCTGAAACTCCACTGGCAAAGATGGCGGCGGTTGCGGAATCGGCGGATACCACCAGGTAGCGGGAGGAGCCGAAGGCCGCGAATGCCACCAGCGGCAGCAGCAACGAATAGAGACCGGTAACCACGGGCATGCCGGCAATCTTGGTGTAACCCAGGGCTTGCGGGATATTCATGGCCGCCAGCGTGAATCCGGCAAAGGCATCGCGCAGGGCTGCCGCGGGCTTGAACGGCCGCATCCCTTGAAAGAGTTTCAGCAAGCAGAGTCTCCGGAGGAGCGAGTTATCGCAAGTCCGGAGTGTACATTTTCCTGTCGGGGTTCACCATGGGGGATGCCCGGTCGCCCATGAGTTGGCCGCGGGCCGGGACGTGTTCACGCTCCAGCCTTGATTGCCGGGGTATGGGCGCGAAGGTGCGGAGCCGAGAATTTATCTGGCGGGCGTAGCGGCTACCAGCATGAATGGGTCGGGAGTTACGCTACAGGCCCCGGGGGAAGCAGCGCGCCACGTAGAGCCGTCGGCGTAAGTAATCGAGTTCAATTCGATCGATGTTATGGCAGTGAAGTGGCTCAGCGAAAGATCTTTGGAAGCGCGGGCGTTTCCTTTCACGTCCATGGCAACGTCGACCGTCTTAGTAAGGTCAGAATCGGACGCATTCGATAGTTCTATGAACCTGTCCTTACCACTCAAGCCGTGAGCCGTGATTTGCGCGCTCACGATCTCCCGCGTTGAGGGATTGGTGAAGGTCAGATGCAGCTGCTGATATCGCAGCTGGGTTTGCCCCATCGGTGCATTGATCCTGGGACCCTGCTGGTTCGCACCCTCCGCATAAGAGAGGAGCGGAAGGCCGCTTCCGTGACTTGCGTCCAACCCGACGGGGCATTGGGCGCGATCCAGGTGATGGGGCAGCGTCAACGATGTGGTGAGGTTCTCTTGTGCGAATGCGCACGTGGTTGCGAACAGGAAGGCGAGCGGGAGGATGCTGGCGCGATTCATATCTGCCCCCAAAATCCTTACGTAACCACGCTACTCCAGTCAGTTTTCAAGATCAAGAGCCAGGAACCGGCGGCGAAAACGAGCCTTGGAAGGTACTGTCGCTGACGGCTGGCTGACCCAGCCACTGCTCAGCGCCTCTCAGACCGGAGCCGTTAGAGGTTTGGCACGTTCGATTCGTTCGCGTTCGCCGGGTGAGTGCAATGCTTCCCACAGATCAAGGCGTCGTTGGACGTTTAGCCAAAACTCAGGACTGTTGCCGAACACACGGGCGAGGATGAGCGCAGTCGGGACGGTAATATTGCGTCGGCCGGTACAGAGTTCGTTCACATGCTTCCGCTGCACGCCCATGGCTTCGGCCAGGGCAGCTTGTGTCAGGCCCATCGGCTGCATGAATTCTTCGATCAGGATTTCGCCGACGGTCGCCGGCCTGCGCTTGGTCGTCAACATGGTTCCCCTCATAGGTAGCTATGGTCGTCCAGGTAGACGTCCGCTACTTCACCTCGCCCGCTATCCCACCGAAAGATAAGGCGCCACTGTCTATTCACACGGACTGAATAAAATCCTCTGAGATTACCGCGTAGCTTTTCGAAATGGTTGCTGGGCGGCATCCGTAGATCCTGATCCGTCGTCGCATCGTCGATCATCTGGATTCTGCGAAACAGGCGGCCTTCCAGATCGGACGGAATTTTCTTGGATCGGAGGTCCTCAACAAAGAAATCGCGCAACCAGTCGTCCCGAAAGCTAACAATCATTCGAGAGCCCCACGGTGGACCAGTGTACCACTCTATGGTACAAACAATCAAACTCGACTTTTTCTCGACGAGTCGAGTCTTCTCCGTGTGAATCGCTGCCCAGCTAAGCCTTGGTGTTGTTCAAGGCACTGACGGCTGCCGCGTAAACCAGCCGGGCTAAGGAGTGGCGCATCGTCTCGCGTTCGCTATCCGCGAGACGAGCATTGTGCGTAGGACATAAGACAGGGGTGACTTCACCGTGCCCGTGTACGACGTATTTGGTTCGGCACATTTCGCCGGGGATTGCGAAGCAGGTTGGGCAGTAAACATGAGTGCCATAATTCATAGTCGTGCCTCTCAATAAGGACGCGCGGAGCCCAGAACTATAGGGCTCGCGCGTTCCTGGCATCCCTCAGGGTGATCTCCACCGCCAGAAGGACAGACTGATCAGCTTCAGTCAGCGTCTTTTGCGCGAGCAGTCCCTTGTACGAATCGCGGAGTCGCTCCAAAGCAGAAATTAAATCGTGGTTGCTCCGCATAACCCCGCGGAACCACTTCTCAAGCTCTCCCTCAGGAGAAACCTGAGGCGGAGCAAATTGCAATACCTTGCATGACGCTTTGTTTGACTTGGCCATAGTTCCTTCTGACACTGGATGAAAGTTCTGCATGAGCGGGACGTGAAAACGGCGACTCGCCTTTGTTCCACTATCGAATCCCTCCCCCGAAAGAATCGATCATAGACCTTGGAGAATCGCCGCTTGAAATGAGCATAGCGGTTCACACGGAATTTGCTACAGTCCTTGCGTAATAACCGGCGGGATTGTAGTAACGCCGGGTGGTAATGGCGCAGAATCGCCGCGTGGCCTGCACGGTGCACAGCCGGCCTGCTTGCTCGCATCCCTGTTGACTCGCAAACGAACTCTTGACAGTGTCTCATCGGCAGGCTTATAAGCATGGCGCAAGATCTCCGGCTGGCACACACCCCCGTGCGAGATGGCCTGGAGACAACCCGATGCAGCCTAGCAAGAATTGATCGGCCGGCGGGCCGTCAAGGACGCCGTGACAGAAAAAGGCGAAGGGGATGAAACGATCGTGTCTCCGCCGCCACCATAGAGCGATAGGAGCACGTATGCCAAAGACTTTGTTCCTTATCTGCGTTCTCGGCACGACATGCACCTCGTGGGCCCAAAGCAACCCAACCTCCTGGGAGAACCTGAACGGCCTTCAGCCCGGGGAGAAGGTTCAAATCCGCGAAATAGGCTCAAAAAAGGTCTCCGGAACGTTTTTGACTGCCTCTGAGGATGAGATCTCGATACAGGACAGAGGGGGGACCCAAGCCATCCAGAGGGATGACGTGCGCAGTGTGAAACTGGTGAAAAACCGGCACCGTTTGCGCAACACGCTGATTGGGGCTGGAGTTGGCGCTGGTGTCGGAGCGGCGATTGGCGGCACGGTGAACAATAGTTTTCTCAGCAGGGGCGCATTCGTCGCCGGAGCCGCGGGGGTTTTTATGGTGCCCGGCGCAGTTGCCGGAGCGCTGGTGCCGAACAAAGAAACCATCTACCTGGTGGGTTCGCACTAGCCTGATTCAGGGAATAACCCGCCCCTCAGGGCTGCTGGTAGCCTTAAAACCCTGTCTGCGGCACGCCGGAAAGCAGTAAGGAGCCCTGGCCAGCTATGGCGCCGAGGCCGTTTCATTGATGGTGATCACCTTCCATTGCTCCGGAGCCTGCTCGCGAAACCAGACCTCGCCGCTGCCGACCATCGCCCCCGAAGAATTGCCAAAGAGACATTCCGCGGTTTGGTGCAAAATGGCATCGCGCACTGCTGTGCCAAGAATCCGGTCGTAGTTCGCCAGAAATGCCTCCTTCCGCGAGATCCTGTTTCGCTTTCCGTCTTGCAAAACCAGCAGTGGGTAGCCGATCATCCCCGCGATCTCTTGCTTGTTGTTCGACTGCACAGCCGCCTGGAGCTGCGCAAGAAATGCTCTGGCGCTGGCCGCCGTTTTTGCCCCGAGCCCATCGATTGTGCTGCTTCCCCCGCAGGCCGCCGTGCTCGCCCCAGCCTGGGCTTCGAGCATGCCAGGCGTGGCACAGACCACCACCAGCAATGCGGCTTGAATCAGGCCAAGCCGGCATAGGTGAAATCGAGTGTTGCCGTTGTACAAGGTTCCTGCCTCCCTTCGCATGTCCAATCAAACGACGTTGGTTACCACGAAATGTAACCCAAAAGGACTCTTAGAACATCGGTTTGATCGTGACAGATAAGGCGCTGTTCGAACCCGCAAAGGGCGTAGGTGTGTTTTAATTGTGCGCTGTTGGCGAAATGCCGGCGCGGAGAGTTTGGAACGCCAGGCAGCCCTTTCACCAGGAGAGACGCTACGCATGGGGATGACCTCGTACCTTCTGAAAAGCACGATCGTCGGGGCGCTGGGCGGCCTTCTGTTCGGCTTTGATACGGCTGTGATTGCGGGCACCACCCAGCAGCTCACGGTGGTGTACAACCTTACCCCTTTCACGCTCGGGCTGACCGTCTTTATCGGGCTGGCCGGGACCGTGGTCGGCGCCATGTCCGCGGGTGTACTCGGCCAACGGATTGGCGGCCGTGAGGCATTACGGATCATGGCCATCCTGTACACCGTGTCGGCCTTAGGATGCGCCTTCGCCTGGAACTGGCCCGCGCTGATGGTCTTCCGCTTTATTGGTGGACTCGGCATTGGCGGCTCGAGCGTGCTGGGTCCGGTCTACATCGCGGAATTGGCGCCTGCAAAGTGGCGGGGCAGAATGGTTGGCCTGTTTCAAATTAATGTGGTCCTCGGCATCCTGCTTGCCTACCTCTCCAACTACCTCATCTCGCTGCTCAATCTGGGTCCTTTGCAATGGCGCTGGCAGCTTGGGATCGCGGGGGTTCCTTCCATCCTCTTTCTCATCATGCTGTACGGAATTCCCCGCAGCTCACGCTGGCTGGTAACCAAGAACAGAACGGACGAAGCCCTCGCCATCCTCAAGATGATGGGCTCCCCGGACTCTGAAGCCGAGCTCCGCGAGATCGTCGACTCTGTTCACCTGGAGCGTGGCATGGCAGCCGAGCCTCTCTTCAAGCGGGAGTACCGCCTGCCCATTTTTCTTGCCATCAGCATCGGACTGTTCAATCAGCTCGCGGGCATCAATGCGGTCCTCTACTACTCCAACTTCATCTTCGCGTCGGCCGGCTTTAGCCAGCTGTCCAGTTCCCTGCAGACGGTGCTGATCGGATTAATGAATCTGCTGGCCAGTTTGCTGGGTATGTCGCTCATCGATAAGATTGGGCGAAAAACCTTGCTGCTGATCGGCGCCGTAGGCACAACTTTTTGCCTCTCTGGCGTCGCTGCTATCTTCTTCACCCATACCCACGCCGGGGCCCTGGTTTGGCTTCTGGTTGCTCTATATTGGGTTCTTCTCCCTCTCGCAGGGTGCGGTGATCTGGGTTTACATCGCAGAGGTCTTTCCCAATCGCGTCCGCTCCAAGGGCCAGAGCCTCGGGTCTACTTCGCACTGGCTGATGAACGCAATCATCGCCCTCATTTTTCCTGTACTCGCAAAGTATTCGGGCGGATTGCCCTTCGCCTTTTTCGCGGCCATGACGGTAGTGCAGTTCTTTGTGGTGCTGTTCTTCTATCCGGAAACCAAGGGGATCACGCTGGAGCAACTGCAGCGGAAGCTTGGCATTGCGTAGAGCAATGCCAAGCTTCCGATTTGACGTACATACAAAATGTGCATACAACAGCCAGATGAAACGCCAACATGATTTCAGTAAAGGCAAACGGGGACGTATTCTTCCTGCCGAAGCTGAACAGCGCGGCAAAACACGTATTACCATCCGCCTCGATGAGGATTTAGTGGATTACTTTCTGAAAGAGGCTGACCGAACGGGCGGTTCGGCAGGTTACCAGACATTGATCAACGATGCCTTGCGCCAGCACGTCGAAGGAAAAGCTCCAAAGTTAGAAGACACGCTACGGCGCATCGTGCGGGAGGAGATTAGAGCTGTGAACTAGAGCGGGTTTCCTAATGGAGTAAGAGAACGAAATATGTCAAAGAGCCGCAAGCAGACAAAGCACGCCACATCTTTAGTTGGCTTCTCGACCGAACAAATCGCGGCATCGGTCGAGGCGGACCAACGGTATGAGCGGGCGCGCCAAGCAGCGCTGGATCTGATGAATCGAGGATTCCATAGGGGTGGCCTTCATTCGATCCCCTGTGAGGAATTGCACGAACGGCTTACGTGATCGGCGCAGGATTGAATAAGGCAAACTCATTGTGCAGACCCCAATGGTCGGCCCAGGTTTGTTTGCGGCCGCTTGCCACCTCGAGGATCAATTGGAAGATCTGCTCGCCGACCTGTTGAATCGTTGCCTCCCCGGTCGCGATGGTGCCGGCATCGACATCAATCAGATCACGCCACCGCTTGGCCAGTGCGCTGCGGGAAGCAACTTTGATCACCGGGGCCATAGCCAGTCCATAAGGCGTTCCCCGCCCGGTGGTGAAGACATGCATGTTCATCCCTGCGGCTAACTGGAGTGTTCCGCACACGAAGTCACTGGCCGGCGTGGCAGCAAAGATGAGTCCTTTGCTGGTGACTCGCTCTCCAGGACCGAAGACGCCCGCCAGCGCGCTGCTGCCCGCTTTTGCGGCCGAACCCAGCGCCTTCTCCACGATATTCGTCAGCCCTCCCGTCTTGTTTCCGGGTGTGGGGTTGGCGCTTCGATCGGCGCCCCCATGCTTAAGGTAAGCGTCGTACCAGGCCATTTCGCGAATCAGATCACGCGCTACCTCTTCGTTCGCTGCACGGGCCGTCAGCAGGTGAACGACATCGCGGACCTCAGTTACTTCGGAAAACATCACGGTCGCGCCCGCGCGCACCAGCAGATCGGCAGCATAGCCCAGCGCCGGATTGGCGGTCACCCCCGAGAAGGCATCGCTGCCTCCACACTGTAATCCCACCACGAGATCGGCCGCGGGCCGGGTTACCCGGATCCGGGCGTTCAGTTGGGTCAGGCGCTTTTCGGCCATCTCCATGATGGCTGTGACCATATCGCCAAAGCTGTGATGCTGCTCGTCCTGCAGCCGAATGACATAGGGGACGCTGGAAAGAATTGCCAGGCTACTGGCCGGCAGCATTTGCGCGGGCTGCAGTTTTTCGCAACCCAGGCTGACCACCATCGGAGCCCCGCCAAGGTTCGGATTCAGGCTCAGATTGCGCAGCGTGCGAATGGGGATCTCAGATCCGGGAGCGTCAATCACGACACCGCACCCGTAAGGATGGGTAATCGCAATCACGTCGTCGACGTTGGGGTACCGCGGCAGAATCTCTGACCGGATACGCCTCACGGCAAACTCTACCGTGGCCGAAACACATTGCACTGTAGTGGCGATGCCGAGAACGTTTTTCGTTCCGACGGAGCCGTCCTGGTTGAGAAAGCCCTCGAAGGTATATCCCGTGAGGCGCGGCAGCGAAACTGGAACGGCCGTCGAAAGCGGCAACTGGTCGAGCGGCGGGGGCGGGGGCAAACTCATCACTCCTTCGTGCACCCAGCGGCCTCGAGCGATGGGTGCCGCCGCATATCCGATGACCACACCATAGCGAATGATTGGCGCGCCTTGCGCTATATCATGCAGAGCAACCTTGTGTGCTTCGGGAATCGCCTCTAATAAGCGTGAGCCCGCTCGCGAGTTGCGTTCCCGGTGGAAGGCCTCCCTCATTGACCACGATGGCTACATTATCGTCCGCGTGGATCTGAATGCAGAGAGGCGATCTACCATTGCCGGACATGCTATTTTCCGCTTCCGCGGGCACTTGAAGGCCCTGGGAAAGGATATAGCAATTAGCTGGACCAAACTCCGGTTGTCGCTACAATGAGGTGGCCCGGTGAGCGGCACGACCATGCGACTTAAGTATCGATGGGTAATCCTGGTTCTGCTATGCGGCTTCCCCGGCCTGGGCCAGCAACCTGGCCCCGGCAAACCTATCGCTGCAGACAAGCCCATCGCTACCGGAACCGTGACCGGCCGCGTGTACCTCAGCGACACCAAAGCGCCGGCCCGCAAAGCCACCGTCTACCTGGAGCCGGCCGCCGCACTGCTGGCGGATGCACCGGAGAGCCATGGCCAAGCCGATGGCGGGGTTACCATGAGCCTGCAAACGCGTTTCGACGGCAGCTTTGCTTTCAATCATGTGGCGGACGGCACCTACTACGTCATCGCGTCGTCCCCTGGCTACGTCTCACCCTATACCGCGCTTTCCCTTGCCGAGGCTCGCTCTCCTTACGGAGACTGGCAGCCACTCGATGCCAGGCAACAAGCGGCAAAGCAAGCCGTCGTCAAAACTATCCCGCGGATAACTGTCTCCAACCTGCCTGCCAGCACCGACGTTACGCTCGAACGCGGCGCCGCCATCAGCGGCAATGTCGCCTACGACGATGGCGGCCCTGCAGGAAGTTTGGAGGTGACGGTCCTTTCCAGGATGCGCCAGGAAGGCAAGGAGACATGGGCTCCGTTCAAATCTCTGCCCGGTTCAGAATTCCGCCCAATCTACACCGACGATCGCGGCAACTATCGCATCAGCGGCCTGCCAGCGGGGAAATACCTGGTGCAGGTAACTCTCGACCTCACGCAGCAAATCACTTACATATCCCACGGGGGCACGAGCACCTCTACCGTCTTGAACCGTTTCGATACCCTCGCTATCTACTCCGGTAGCACCCCGCGCCTCAAGGACGCAGCTGGGTTCTCAGTAGATTTGGGCGAAGAACGCGCGGGTGAGGACATCCGCATTCCCATTAGCAAACTCCACACCATCCACGGCAACATCGTCTCCGCCCATGACGGCCACGTTATTAACGCCGGCCAAGTCGACCTTTTCAACGCGGATGACAAATCGATTGCTGCCTCAGGCAGTCCTTCTCAAGAAGACCCGGCCTTTACCCTCAACTTCGTTTATGAGGGCGACTACACTCTCACCAGCGTCGTCTCCTCCGATGTCGACTACGAACTGCTGCCGCAACCATCCGGTGCTAACGGTCCTCCGCAATACACCAGCCACCCGCGTCACCTCTACGGCTTGGCCTCCATGCCCTTGCACGTTGACGGCGACATGGATGCCGTCATCCTTGCCGTTCCCGAGCCCAGCGCAAAAGAGGCACAATCATACAAGAACGCGATGCAGCAACAGGAACAACCAAACTAATTCCTGCAAACCATGAGGAGCGAATGAGGACCACCATGACGCGTCGAGACGCACTCAAGCTGGGCACCAGCACGGCAGTTTCCGCGGCACTACTCCGCTCGGCCGGCGGAGAATCCGTCGCTGCCGCCAGCTCAGCGGATGAGATTTGCTTCATGCGGGCCGTCGACATGGTGCAAGCGATCCGTACCAAGCAGCTCTCCGCGCGCGAAGTGATGCAGGCGCACCTGAAACAGATCGGCCGGGTGAATGCAAAAGTCAACGCAATGGTCACGATGGTGCCGGAAGAAGATTTGATGGCGCAAGCCGCGGCGGCGGATGAGGCGCTGGCCCATGGCAAATGGCTCGGGCCTCTGCACGGATTGCCGGTCGCTGTCAAAGATCTGCACGAAACCCATGGAATCCGCACCACATTCGGCTCCCCCTTGCATAAAAACAATGTGCCCGATTTCGATTGCCGGGTAGTGCAGCGGGAGAAAGAGGCGGGCGCGATCATACTTGGCAAGACGAACGTGCCTGAATTCGGCCTCGGTTCGCAAACCTTCAATCCTGTCTTTGGCCCGACCCATAATCCCTACGACGTAAGCAAGACATGCGGCGGAAGCACCGGCGGCGGCGCGGTCGCCCTGGCCTGCGGAATGGCTCCGCTGGCCGACGGCAGCGACATGGGCGGCTCATTGCGCAATCCTCCCAACTTCTGCAACGTCGTTGGCATCCGTCCCTCGCCCGGACGAGTCTCCAACGTGCCTACCCATCTAGGTTGGTTCACGCTGTCGGTTGACGGCCCCGTCGCCCGCAACGTCACCGACTGCGCTTACTTCCTCAGCGTGCTTGCCGGCTACGACCATCACTCGCCCATCTCCATCGAACAGCCCGGTGCCCCGTTTGCCGAGCCTCTCGGGACCCGAAGCTTCAAGGGAGTGCGGGTGGCGATGTTCAAGGATATGGGGCTGCCCTGGGAGCCGGAGGTAAAGAATGCGGTGCAGGCTCAACGCAAGGTCTTCGAGTCGCTGGGATGCATCGTCGAAGACGCCGAACCTGATTTCAGCGACGCCAACGAAAGCTTCCTGGCCTGGCGGCATTGGTCGACAGAGCTAGCCTTTGGAGATCTGCTGGCCGCCCATGGCGACCAGCTCAATCAATACATCCACTGGCACGTTGAAGAAGGACGCAAGCTTACCGGGCCTTACCTGGCGCGCATGGAGGCCAGGCGCACTGCGCTCTACCAGCGTTTGTGCAACTTTAAAGGAGAGTACGAATTCTTCATTCTGCCGGTGAACCAGGTGCTTCCCGTTCGACGTGACCACACACTATCCGACGGAAATTGCCGGGGTGAAGATGGAGAACTATCTCGCCTGGATGAAGTCCGCGTACTACATCTCCGCGGCGGGAAACCCGGCGATGTCAGTTCCCTGCGCATTTTCTTCGAGCGGCCTGCCGATCGGAATTCAAATTGTTGGCCGCCATCACGATGACTGGGGCGTACTGCAACTGGGCTATGCGTTCGAACAGGCCACCAACATCGGCCTGCGCCGTCCGGCCCTCGTTTAGAGACGTGGCCAGGGACGATCGCTCCTAATCTAGCTCTTGATATTGCGGCCGAGCTTGCTAAATTGTCGTCTAGTCTTTGTTCGGGACCCCGTAGTCCCTCTGTGCCGAACGTTTAATCCATAGTCAGTCGTTGCAGTCGAGCCCCGGGTAATTGTGCGTCTCGTTCCCGCCTCTGGAACTTCCGGAGTGAGCACAGGAGAAGCTTGTCCCAACATGGACTCGCGTTCCACGAGCGCATGAGAATCGCATTGAAGTAACGATGCGAGTGCTCCGGTAGATGGTCCAGAGAAAGACCTGACTGGATCGCAGGCAAGTGATTACTTGTGAGTGCGAGAGACCCAATTTCAGGGAGAAAACTTAAAATGTCGCAGGCTCGCCGGTTCCTTCGAGCAGTTCGCCCCCTCGCTAGAGCAGGTCTCCTCCCAATACAGCCGAAGGCTACGCCTTCGCTCTCTGCTGCCTGCTGCTGACCTTCTTCTCATTGCCGCAACGAGTCTGTGCGCAGTCCACATTCGGCGCCATTCTGGGCACGGTTAAGGACAGCTCTGGCGCCCTCATTCCAGGCGCTACGGTCAGGTTGACGAACAGTGGCACTGCGGCAGAACGGGTCGTCATATCGGACCAGCACGGCGACTATAGCTTTCTCAATCTCAACCCCGGAAAATATCAGATCACGGTAACGGCAAGCGGGTTTGAACAGACCGACTTCTCCGATCTGGATCTGCAATCGCGCGAAACCAAGCGCGTCGACGCCTCCCTTAAGCTCGGCGCGGCATCGGAAACTGTCATGGTGCAAGGGGCATCGGCCGGCGTAATCACCACCGAGGTCTCGAACCTATCTGAAACCAAAACCGGCCGTGAGCTCACTGAACTCCCCGTCGCCGTCTACTCGCGCTCTACCGGGTCGACCAGCCCTATCGACACACTCAGCACCGAGCCCGGCGTCCAGGTGGACGACGACAATAACCTGGTGGTCGATGGCACCACGCCCGCGCTCATGTCCTACACCATCGATGGCATCAGCAGCGTCAGTGTGGAGAACAGCGGCCCGATCAACGAGCTCTTTCCTTCCTTCAATTCCATCTCTGAAATTCGTATCAGCGGCAGCAACAACAACGCGGAGTTCAGCGGCGTCTCCGATGTCACGACTACCTCCAAGAGCGGGACCAATGCATTCCACGGCGGCATTTTTGAAAACCTGCAGAACACGGTGCTGACCGCCGGCAATCCCTTTACCCATTCCACACCGACGATCATCATGAACAATTTCGGTGGATTTCTTGGCGGACCAATCAGCATTCCGCACCTCTATAGACGGCAAAGACAAGGCCTTCTTCTTTATGAGTTATGAAGGCTTGCGGCTGCCCCGGCAGGTGCCGCTCATCACCAATGTGCCTTCCCAGGACATGCGCAATGGAAATCTCGTCGACTATCTGGCGGGTACACCGATCTTCAACCCGGATGGAAGCTCCATCAATCCAGCCACTGTGCCGATCTCTCCGGTTTCGGCAAACTTTATTCAGCACTTCTTTCCGGCGCCAAATTCCGGTCTGCCGTCGGACTACCAGACTAACTATCGCGTAAACTACCCGGCGCCCATCACCAGCGATCAGGCAGACTTGCGTCTCGATTATGCGATCAACTCCAAGCAGTCCATGTTTGTGCGCGGCACCTATAAAACCAGGTCGGTCATCAATCCGCCGAACCCCAATTGCTCCGGCTATTGCATTAATGCAGGCTCTCCCATCACCGGCGGCTTTGGGTATCCCGAGGACGACCAGGGTGTTACCTTCTCCCATAACTACGCTATTTCCGGCTCGCTGGTGAATGAGTTCCGCGCCGGCTTTAATGGCATCCACCAGACCTACGCGATGCTTGAGGGGACCAGTGACGGCTATCTGACCCAGGCCGGCATTCAGGGGCTTGTCCCCAACCCCGTTCCGACCGCGCCGGATGTGAATATTACCGGCTTTATGGTGACCGGTGGTGGTAACCCGTCAGTGCAGCACAGCAATATTGTTCAGGCGCTGGACAACGTTACATGGAGCAAAGGCAAACACACCTTCAAATTTGGCGGCGACTTTCGCCACATGTCGGATCACGACGATAACGTCTTTGGCAACTACCGGTCGGGCCAGTATTACTTCAACAACACGACAGAGTATTCCGATGTAAATGGAAATCCTGTCTCGATTGGAGATCCTTACACTGCGTTCCTGCTCGGCTATCCCGACTACACTGCGCTTGCCGAACAGGTAAATTACCCGGCAATGAATGGCCGGGGCTGGGGTTATGGTTTCTTCGCCCAGGACGACTGGAAAATCAGTTCCAGACTCACCCTGAATCTCGGTCTACGTTACGAACTTCACCCGCCTCTCAAAGACGCCGACTACAACACGGCCGCCTTCCTGCCCGGCTACAACTCGGATGGAGTTACCGGCGCGGTTGTGGTGCCGAACCAGAAAGCGCTGGGTTACACCTCATCGGACTTTGCCGCGTCCATTGCGCCGTCGCCGATCATCACGGCAGCCCAGGCCGGCATTCCGCAGGCTCTGCGCTATACCTACAAGAAAGACTTCGGTCCGCGTCTGGGCTTTGCCTGGCGCCCTTACGGTACTGACAAGAGCGTACTTCGCGGAGGGTGGGGGCGCTTCATCGAACAGCCTCTCGGCTTCTCGCTGGTTTCCGGATGGGCTGTAAGTTCGAGCTTCGTGAACTACGCCTATCAATCGCAAACCGCGCCGGGGGGTAGTCCAGCCATCGCTTTCCCCAGTCCCTTCTCCGCCCCAGTGCCGGGGGGCGCAAGCTTCCAGTACGCCTTTCCTGTTCACTACGTCGATCCTTCGGTGCAGCAGTGGAACCTTACCTTCGAACAGGACCTGGGCCACGACATCGGCATGCGCCTTTCCTACATCGGCAGCCACGGCTCAAACCTGGAAACCTTTGTCGATCTCAACCAGGTGCAACCCAACACCATTGGATGGGCGAACGCATTCCCCGTCGACGCGCCCTATCAAACCTGGGGGTACGTGGAGAGCATCGTGAACGGCGCCCAGAGCAATTACAACAGCATGAGCGCGGCCCTGAGCAAGCGCTTCGTCAATGGCCTGCAATTCCAGGCGAGTTACATGTGGACGCGCGACCTCTCCGACGCCCAGGGATATGCTCCGACAGCACTCACGACCGAGGGCGGCAGCGTCTCCTCGGATCGCTTTAATCTCGGTCTGGACTACGGGAACGTAATCTTTGATCGTCGCAACCGGTTCCTGGCTACGTATTTGTATGAACTTCCGTTTGGCAAGGGCAAGCCCTTCCTGCCGGGCGGGGGCGTGCTCAACACGCTGGTTGGCGGCTGGCAGTTCGGAGGAGTCGTGGTGCTGCAAACCGGGGCTTTTCTCACCCCGTCCCAAGCCACGACCGATCCTGGCGGGACCAACCTGCTCTCCAACGCAGGATCCACGCGAGCCGACCGGGTTACCGGAGTCCCGGTCTATCTCCACGGTGTGCCCTCGGCGGCCGGAGATCCGACCTTCCTCAATATCAACGCCTTTGCCGATCCGCCCAACAATAGCGCCAGCTTTGGTAGTGCAGGGGTAGGCAATGTGGTAGGCCCCGGAACAGAAACCTTCTCCATGTCGCTGATCAAATCTACCCAGCTTTGGGAAGGAGCAAAGTTTCAATTTGGCGCCGAGGCGGCGAACGTATTTAATCACCGGAACTATGAAACGCCGGACATGAACGTCGATGACGGGCCTACCGGCTTCGGCATCATCACAGGGCTGCAGACCGCGGAAGGCGCCGGACCACGGAACATCGAGATCACCGGCAGGATCAGCTTCTAGTGTTTTGCGCGGTCAGCCCGGGGCGAGACGGCCAAACCAAGAAACACGATCATGGCCTGATTGAGACGTAGAACGTCGTCATCGCCTAATCGTCCGACGCGCGCGCCGATCTTGGATTTTGGTACGGTCGTAATCTTATCTACCATTAAACGGCAGGTCGCGCGAAGCCCGTTCCGCTCGTTCGGTTCCACGGCAAGGCGAAACAGAGGGGCATCTGTTTCGTCGGTGGTAAATGCGCAAACAGTGATGGAGTCCGTAGCATCGAACCGACTGTCCTGCACGATGGCAACGGGGCGCGGCTTACCTGCATAGCCCGGGCCACCGGAAACTGTCCAGATTTCTCCTCGCGTCATGCCTCGCCCCAGTCGGATATGGCGTCAATGAAAGCCTGATCCTTACGCGAACGCGGGCTGGCTGCTACCAAACGTGACTGGCGATGCGCTTCCGTCCGAAAAACCCTGGACCGGACATCCGGAACCCAGATCTGAATAGGTCGTAGGCCTTGCTCGCGCAGGCGCTCACGATGCTGCTGCACCTTGACACGCGAAGATTTGGGCCTGGTCGGAGTCATTTCCCATTCGCCTCAATGAGGTTACATGTAACCTGGCACGACCCAGCGGTTATTCGCAAACGGTTCATTCATCCCTACCGCAGCAGGAAATAAAATACGCTGATGGTCACCAGCAGCAGCAGCGAGATGATGCGCGGATCGCTCATCGCGGTGACCGGCCCCTTGAGAAATGCCAGCGGGTGATCCCAACAAACCTTGGATACTTCCGCTTCATCCATCGCCGGCGTCAGCAGGCTAGTCGCGATGTAGATGACCACGCAGGCCACTGCAATGATGGGGCCCGCGAGCATGAACGGGATACCCAACCCTTGCACCGGATCGGTGACGAATCCCCCAAAATCTGTCAGCCGGCCGGCAGGAAGAAACCATCTGCCGGTGCTGGGCAAATCGACGATGAAGTAGATGACACCGATCAGCGATCCGAAATAGAGTGTGGCCATGGCCGCCTGCCGGGTTCCCCGCTTCCACAGCACTCCGAAGACAAAAACGGTAGTCACCGCCGGCGCAAAGGTCATGGGGATCTTGTTGACCGCTTCGAAGATGGTCCCGAACTGGTCGCCTTGAGTGGACCATAACATGGCCAACACCATGATCACGCCAGTGGTGATGCGTCCCACGCGCACAACACGTGCATCGGTTGCGTCGGGATGCAGACGTTTCACCACGTCGATGGAGATCAGGGTGGCGCAGCTATTGAGTGCGGCGGCCATGCAACTCATCAAGGCCGCCGCCAGGCTGGCGGCGATCAACCCTCGCAGGCCGACGGGAATGAGATACGCGATCAACGCGGAGAGCATGGTGTTGTAATCCGGCGCGCCGGTGCGCGCCACGTTCCCCAGGTGGATCGCCCCTCGCTGCCAAAGCACATAGCCGATGACGCCGGGAAACACCATGAGAAAGACCGGCAGGATTTTTAGAAATCCCGCAAACAACACGCCGTTCTGCCCCTGCTTCAACGAATGCGCAGCCAGCACGCGCTGCACGTGGGTCTGATCCGCACACCAATACCAGATGCCCAGTATGGGATAGCCGAGCAACACCGCCAGCCACGAAAACTCGTTGAGATGCCCCTGAACGTTGATGACTGGCTGAAGCATGTGCAGTTGCCCGGGCGCGACGGCATGTTGGAAGGTTGCCAGATCGTGAACGCCCACGCGAGGGAGGGCGAAAACGCCGAGGACCGTGATCAGGATCGCACCGCCCAGCAGCAGCACCACCTGGATACTCTCCGTCATCACCACAGCTTTCAATCCACCCAGAGCAGCGTAGGTGACCGTAAAAAGCGACAGCACGAGGATGGTGGCAAACATCGGCACGCCCAGCAAACCCTCAAAGACCTTGGCCGCGGCAAACAAGCTGATGCCGATATGGATGAGCAGTGCGCCAAGAATGCCGATCACCGCAAGAAAGGTACGCGCCGCGGGACAGTAGCGGCGTTCCATAAACTCCGGCAGCGTGGCCACCCCGGAGTTGATGTAGAACGGGGCAAACATCAGCGCCAGCAGGATGAGCACAAAGCAGGCCATCCACTCGAAATTGCCGATCACCAGGCCGTCTCGGGCGCCGCCCGCCGCGTAGCCCACCAGGTGGAGGGTGGAGATGTTGGAGGTAAACACCGCGGCGCCCACGGTGAACCAGCCAAGCGATTTGTTGGCTAGAAAATACTGCTGGGACGAGGCTTTTCGTCGATAGCCAACCCTGATGCCGAAGGCAGTGATCCCGATGAGATACACGGCCATTACGATGACGTCGATCGGGGAAATAGCCATGCGCTCATACGGTTGGATCTGAACTTTGAGGGACAGGGTTTTATCCGCAGCAAACTGCATGGCTTTTACTGCATCGTCGAGAGCAAAGACGTCGTTGACGAACGGCTGCACATTCACCCGGCCGGCCGCCACCAGCCTGATCGCCTGGTCGAACATGTCACCGTAGCGCATCGATCCCAGAAAGTTGATCTCGCGCACCATGATCTGGTTCACCGGGATCGGGATGTCGTCGCCACCGAGCGTACCGATCTGCACCATGGTGCCGCCAGGGCGAGCCAGATCAAAGGCCGCACGCAACGCACGCGGTGAACCGGATGCCTCAAAGATCATATCGAATCCGTCGCCGGTCAACGCCCGCACCTGATCCTGAAAATCCACGCGCAGCAGGATCGAGGGCCACATCCACGCCAAGTTCCACCGCCTTGTGGCGGCGGGCTGCTACCGGGTCGCTCACGGCCACCGGAACCGCGCCGAACGCCCGCGCCGCGATCGCCACCAGCAGGCCTATCGTTCCTCCACCAATCACCAGCACGCCTTTGCCCGATACCGTGCCGGCACGTTTCAGCGCGTGCAGGGCGACGGAGAGAGGTTCCATCATCGCCCCGATACCATCGTCCATCTCCGCGGGCAGCACATGACATTGGTCCGCGCGGACGGTGACGAATTCCGCCAGCGCACCATCGGTGGGGGGCGTGGTGCTGGCGCTGCCCAGCATAATCAGTTTTTCGGCAGAGATTGATGCGGCCGCTCTTGCAGTAGGAGCAAAAGCCGCACGAGCGCGCCGGGTTCACGGTGACCCGCTGGCCGATCTTCACCGTCTCCACGTCATCGGCAATCGCCGCCACTTCGGCGGTTAGTTCATGGCCGAGAATAAACGGCCGGTCGGGAACAAAGGTGGCGTTGTGTCCGTGCTCGTAGTAGTGCAGGTCGGTACCGCATATGCCAACCCGGCGCGGGTGCAACAGCACCATGCCTGCACGCAATTCGGGTTGGCGATGCGGCTCGATGCGAAGGTCTCTTGCGCCATGGAGTACCGCGGCTTTCATCGTGGCATCACTCCTGACAATCGATCTGATAAAAGCGGGCGCAGTTCCCACCGAGAACCGCCGCCTGGTCCTCCGCTCGGGAATTGCTGCACGTAGTCCATCACGATCTTCATCGCCGGCTGGTACTCTCCCGACAATGTGCAAACCGGCCAGTCGGAACCGATCATAATTCGCCTGGAGCCAAATGCGTCGAAGACGATATCCATGTAGCGGTGAAAGTCACCAGGCTGCCACTGCTTTCCATCTTGTCTCGGTCACCATGCCGGATAGCTTGCAGAAAACGTTGGGAAACTTTGCCAGCTGGTGCAGATCGTCTTGCCATGGAGAGATCAACCCTTCGGCGATCTTCGGCTTGGCGATGTGATCGAGGACAAACGGCTGCTGCGGGAACTCCTCTACCAGCCTGGCCGCAGCCGTTAGATGTTTGGGAAAGAGCAGCAAATCATAGGTCAGATCGAAGTCCCGCAGCTGCGGCAATGCCGCGGCGAAATTCGGGTCGCAGCATGAAATCGTCGTCCGGCTCGTCGTGCACCACATGGCGCACGCCGACCAGCCTGGGGTCCCTGGCAAACCGCTCCAACTGCCCGGGCAGTTGTTCGGAGCATAAGTCCACCCAGCCAACCACACCCTTGATGAATGGGTACTGTTGCGCCAGCTCGAGCAGCCACCGGGTTTCTTCCAGAGTTTGCCGCGCCTGCACGGCCACGCTGCCGTCGAAGTGAACGCTGTGCAGCAGTTGCTCCAGATCCTCGGGGAGAAAGTCCCGCTTCAGCGCCGCCATCTGCTCTGTCATCCAGATGTGCTCGGTCGGGCTGTAATGCCAGAAGTGCTGATGGGAATCGAGTCGCATGCTCTCTGATGGCGTCTGCAAATGATCAACCATTGCAACCGGGTTGGCAAGCCCGGTCAGAAGTGCAATCATGGCGGGCGATCACCAAGGAGCAAAGATGAAGAGACCTGTCCTGGCCATACTACTTGCTGGAGCTGCGCTGTCCATTGGGATCTACGGTCTAAGCCCGCAACCGCAGCCAAAACGAATCGGGATGATCATCGGCATCAAACCTGACCGGATAGCCGCGTACGAGGCCCTGCATGCCGCGTCGAATCAGGGCGTTCGCGACTTGCTCGACAAATACCATATGAACAACTTCTCGATCTACATCCACAAAATGGATGACAGTCACTATTACCTGTTTGCCTATTACGAGTACACCGGGAAAGACTACCAGGCCGACATGGCGACAATGGCCAAGGAGCCGCGGAATATTGAGTGGCTCAGCAAGACAGACGCCATGCAGATCCCTTTTCCGGGCGAGACATCATGGACGAAAATGCAGGAGGTTTTCCATAATCCGTAAGAGTTGACCACCGGCTTCGCCGACCCACGAGGGATGAAACGGCTTTCGATACGGGGCAAGAACACAGCAGGTCCCTCCACTACGCTACGCTCCGGTCGGGATGACAAGTTTAGTTTGAAGGTGACAATTCTTCGGGACAGCTCTACCCCAGCAACAAATTTGTCATCCCGACCGAAGCGTACCCGGATTTCCTGCCACGCTGCACCGGACGACGCAGCGTGTGCGCCTTTGTGTAAAGAAAGGCGCATGAAGTTCGCCGAAGCCACCAACCTCCACAGGAAATCCGGGGGAGCGTAGTGGAGGGACCTGCTGTTGAATCTTTGCGTGGAGGCGGTGCCTTCCCCAGCAACTAGGATTGGACTTGTTTCTTCTCAGAAGGAGAACAGCAAACTTGGCGCAATGACCCCATGGGTCGACAACCGGCACCTTTGCCGGTTAGAATTTATTTAGCTGTGGCGAAGGAGTTCGCCCTCAACCGCTGTTCTGCCTCATCGGCTCGACAGATGATGACTCCTGACGGGAAGACCGTCGCGGAGTCATGTCTCGACGACGCCCTTCCTGTTCAAAACCTGGTTTCCTCGCGCGAGCAGATTTCTCTTGTGCCTGGAGACGCTCGCGGACGAACGGAGGCTGGACTTGCAGAAATACTTTCTCATCGCGATCGGCGGCGCCCTTGGTTCCCTTACCAGATACATGGTCGGCTCGATGGTCGCCGGCCGGATGGGCATGAGGTTCCCCTACGGCACCTTTGTGATCAACATGACGGCGTGCCTAATCATTGGGTTCTCGGTGACGTTCATCGAGCGGCACACCTCCATCAACCCGGCGTGGGACTTTCTCATCCCCGTGGGTTTCATCGGCGCCTACAGCACCTTCTCCACCTTTGAAATGGAGACATTCGCGGCGCTGCAAACAGGGGAATTCTTAATCTCCGCCGCCTATGTCGCCACCAGCGTGCTGGTGGGCCTGGTCGCGGTCTGGCTCGGAGTTTTGCTGGCGCGCCTCGTGTTCTAAGGCGCAGGCGCACAATCATGCACCACCAGCACCGACACCTGGCATCTGCGAACCAGGCCCTCTGAGGTTGAATGCTCCAGCCAACCGCGGAGGCGGCCTATCTTCCGGTGTCCCACGACCACAAGATCGATGGCCCCCTGCTTGACTCTTTTTTCGATGGACTCCTCAGGCATCCCTTTCACAATCTCGACCGCGACCTCGACGCCGGCGCGTTGGGCCGCTTGAGCGGTAGCCTGCAGGTGCTCTTCCAGCTTCTTGCGCTCGACAGCAGGGTTGGTAAGACCATAGCCTTCTGCCAGAGACTCGGCACTGGGAGGCACTAATACGCCTAACAGAATCACTTTTGCCTTGTACTTTTCGCCGAGCGACATGGCCACAGCAACAGCTCTCGCGGCGTCAGGCGTTCCGTTGTCGCCTACCAGGATGGTCCGGAAAAAGGGTGGCTGATCCACGTTACCCTCGATCCCTGACCATCAGGATACGCTCACAGCGGTTTCACAATTGGTGTAGACCGAAGCAAAAGAGCTTGTCGTGGTTTTCTCCCAAGGAAAACCACTCCTCGCGAACCTTAAAGACCAGAGTAATTGCGAAACCGCTTTAGTCCACCTCGAAGGACCGATTCCAGGTAGAGATCACGCGTGTCTCGCGCTCGAATCCTAATGTGCTCACCGATCCCGTCCCCAGCGCCAGCAAGCTACCCGCTCGGGGTGGCAGGCCGAGCCAGGTAGCCGCCAGGATCCTGAGCACGTGCGCATGCGCGAACAAGGCTACCTGGCCGCCCGCCTGGATGGCCCGGTCAATCACCAACTGTGTCCGGGCAGCTACGTGTTCGACCGGCTCACCCTCAGGGGGAGGCGAATCCCAAATCGACCAGTTGGGCTGTTCCTTCCGGATCTCCGCCGTGGTGCGCCCTTCGTAGATGCCGTAATCCCACTCCCGCAGGTTCTCATCGATTTGCGCGACGTCGGCATATCCGGCGACCCGGCAGGTTTCGCGCGCACGCTGCAGAGGGCTGGTTAACACCAGGCTGAACTTGCGATGTGCAAGATAATCCCTTATTTTGGCGGCGCGCTCTTCTCCTCGCGCGGTCAACGGGATGTCGGTTCTGCTGGTGTGGGCGCCGGAAAGGCTCCATTCTGTCTCTCCATGGCGGATTAGCCAGAGCTCCAGCTTCTCGTTGCCAGTTGCGTCGGTCACGGCGGCCATTCCTTTCAGCACCTCAGCAGGGCCACGATGATCAGAGGATAAACGCTGGGCTCACGGGGGCAACAGGCTTTTCCATGCCGCCCTGCAGAGTTAAAGTTCTTGAGCGCAATCGCGTTCTGCCAGGTGCGATCGAGGGAGTCGATGTAACGCACTTCAAGCTCGAAAAGAGTTCGCTGCGACACGATGACCTGGGGATAAGCCTGCGCCATTTGCTGGTACTTTTCCAGATAGAGCTCGTAAGCGCGGCGGGCGCGAGGCAGCAAAGCAGTGCGGTAGCGCTCCGCTTCCAGCTTGGAGGAAAGGTAATTCTGCAGCAACCCCTCTGCCTGTTGCCGCAGAGCTAACTGGGTGCGTGTTACCTCCTGCCGGGACTGCTCCAGCTCTGCTTCCGCGGCTCGCAATTGCCCTGGTTGCGGTTCCAGAGCGGCAGCTCGATTCCGGCGCTGGCAAAGCTCTGCGCACCCGTCTTCTTGCCCGGGACGTTGGCCAGTGTTTCCAGGTTTTCCTGCTCGCCGGCCCGCAATTGCAGATCAGGAACTACTTCCCGCTTGGCGCCTTTGACTCTCGCCTCGGCGATTGTTACCGCCTGTTCCGCCTGCCTTACTGTTGGGCTCTGCTGCACGATCGTATCCACGGCCTGGCTGGGATCAATCTCTGGCGGCGCGTCGAGCGAGGCATCCAGAAGAGCGATCTCGACCGAAGGGCTGCCGGCAAGCGCGGCAAGGCTCTTGAACTCTGGATGAACATCCGCTGCGCCACCGTATAGTCGATCCCTGCCTGTTCGGCCTCGACCTCGGACTGCAGAACGTCCGGCGCATCCGCCTGGCCCACATTGGCCAATTGATGTGCGGTCACGGCAGCATCGTTGGCTAACCCGAGGAGCCGTCCGCGAACCATGAACGCTTGCTGCGCGCTCAGCGCGTTGTAGAACATCCGGGTCACATCATTATGGACACGCAGCAGCTGTGCTTCGGCCGCAATCGTATCGGACTGCTTCTGCTGCTCGTAGATATCGCGGCGAAGACCGAGCTTGCCGCCCAGCACGATAGTTTGCGCAACGAACCCGCCCTGTTCTCCGCCGCCATAGGACCCGCCGCGAATCTGGTCGCCCTCATAACCAACTGTAGGGTTCGGATAGAGCGACGCCTGGCTGGCCTGGGCCTCGGAGCGGCGGACGATAGCCGCAGCTTGTCGTAAAGTTGGATTGTTTCGATCGGCAAGATCGAGAAAGTATTCCAGCTTGAGCGGAGTGCGCGCAGCTACCCCTGGCAGTAACTCCGGGGTCGGTTCCGCAAGATGCGTCGGCGACGTGCTCTCCATCTTCATCCCCATCTGCATCGAGGGTTGTTGCCCGTTTTGCGCCAGCAGCGGCAGAGTCACTAACCACAGCATCGGCACGATTCTTTTGCCTGTTTGCATCGTCTTCTCCCGGTTGTCGTGCTCTAGGAAAGTCGCTCTAATAGCGATCCGTAGGGGTCATTCGGTCGTTGCGCCCGCTTCATACGCATCATCACTTCCGCGTATTTGTCTGGCGGCAGCACCCGGAGGAAGGTCATCATGCCCATGCTGTAGCCGCTCCAGCCGGGACGAAGTCCGTAGTTCTCGGGCTTATCCACCATTTGGTCCATGGCCATGGCGGGACCTTCCATATAGACATCCTGGGGAAAGCCGGGCACCGCATTCGCGTTGCTCGCGATGTCGCTCCCTGACATCGCCATCCCCGGCATTGACTTCATGGCGTCCATCGTCTTCTCGCCTGAGAGCTGCCCGTTGGTCGTCGCCATATCCGACGTGCTGCCGAAACCCATCCCACGGCCGAGGCTCGTTCCGTAGTCATCCCCCGTCGGAGCCCCGGGTGTCCCTTGCAGCATGCCCATACCCGTGTTCATATCCACTCCGGCTGGTTGGCCCGTGCCGGCGCCCCTCGTCATCTTGCCCACGTTGGAAGACATCTGGTTCATCATGTGGTGGGGCAGGTGGCAATGCAGCATCCAGTCGCCGGTCCGGTCCGCAACGAACTCCACATCGCGCGCCTGGGCTACGCCTACCAGTACAGTGGTTCCCGGCCACCAGGCAGTCTGCGGAATGCGGCCACCCTCCGTTCCGGTGACCTGGAAGGTGTAGCCGTGAACGTGCATGGGGTGGTGATCCATGCCCAGGTTGACAAACCGCAGGCGTACCCGGTCGCCCTGGCGAACGATCAGCGGGGTGGATGCCGGCCCCGCCTTCCCGTTGAGCAGCAGCCAGTTGTATTCCATGTTCATGGTGTTGGGCACGGTGTTGCTGGGCAACACCGCGTACTCCTGCAGGTGCAGCAGAAAGTCCTTATCACAATGGGGAACATAGGGGGTGCGCGGATGCATGATGAAGCCGCCCAGCATTCCCGTCATCTCCTGCATCGCCATGTGGGAGTGATAGAAATAGGTGCCCGTCTGGTGAATGTCGAATTCATAAACGAAGCGGCCGCCCGGTCTTACCGGTTCCTGGCTGATGCCCGGCATGCCGTCGTAGCCGACCGCGTCTTCGAAGCCGTGCCAGTGGATGGAGCTTGGCTCCGGCAAATGGTTGTCGAAGATGATGCGGACGTGATCACCCTGGTTAACCTGGATGGTGGGGCCGGGTGCGCTGCCGTTGAATCCCCAAACATCAATTGTTTTGTCGGGGTGGATCTTCTGCCGTAAAACTTCGGCGACCAGATGGAAGACCTTGGCGCCCCCGTCCACGCTGTAGGGAAGATCGCCCACTTCCGTGGTCACGACCGGAGTGGGGAACGATGGGCCATGGCTGCCCTGGGGAACGGGCTTCTGCGGCATGGGCATCGGCATCTGCATGGGCATTTGCATGTCTTGCGCGGACAGCCCGCGGGCAACAAAGAGGGCTGCACCCGCACCAAGGGTGCGCTGCAGAAAACTACGTCGGTTACTCATAGTGACTCCTGAAGAATCGAGCGCGAGAAAACGACAAGAATTGCTTGGGTTCGCGGACAGCGAGAGGCAGGAAGGGTATTAAACGCGCAGAGCAGTGACTATGGGAGGGCCACCGACGCTACTTCGGAGCGAAGGGGAGGCTGGCGCGAAGGATGCGATGTCCAGTGTCGCCAGCAAGTGATACGAATCGTCATGAACGGCAAGCGGACGTTGTTGGGCCAGCAATCGATCCTGATTGTTGGCCAGGAATTCCATTCCACACATGGAAGAATTACAAGCTGATGAAGCTTTCGCTGCAACGCTGTTCGCATGCGGGCACGCATGCACCATGGAATGGCATCGTGAAGAGCTCTGCAGGCGAGTTGGCGTTGGACACACTGCGCCGTACAAACAGTAGACGCTGACTGGGTTAACAGCAGAGCCAGCACGAGCACCGCAGTCGTCGCTGGAATAATGCGCCGCCTGACCGAGTTGAGTGAAAGGGTCACAACATTTTCAGAATACGCCATCTCCACTCTTTGAAGCGGGGTCGTGCAATGACCGCGGAAGAAACTCATCTTATGTTGAAGGGGGACGGCCTTAAGTGTCTCGCGTCATTTACAAATCCAGCCCCGAAATGGGGCGACCAAGACTTAGCCCAGGACGCGTCCTGCGACGGCTAGTCGAGAGATAACATCAGATCCGTAGGCAGTCCCATGCTCACCCGTTGCAGCGTGAACCCGAAGTTCCGAGGAGCCTCAGGCTCGCGCGCAATCGGCGGGACGCGACAAACCCAGCCGCTCGCGCAGGCCACGTTCAGGAACCATGGCCCACGCCGTTATAGCCAAGTGATAGAGCAACATTCGTTCAGCCAGCGGAACGGTAGACAACAGCATGCCAACCACCTGTTCGCCGCGGACGGCGGTGGCAACGGTACGAAATGCCGTGCCCACTAAGGCGCTGGTGCTCATCGGTACCCCTCCAAACCACCCTGCACAGTAAGACCGAATCAGCCATGAAAAGTCTTCCGAGTCTTTTTTCCACGATTGGTGTTGCGTCGGCCGGTACATCGGGCCAGGGAGGTGGGGACACTCTGGGATAATTGAAAAAAGGGGATCTCAGCCACCTTCCCTCCTGCTTCGCTCATGACGACATTGAAGACAGATCAATCGCCGGCAAAACCCCAGCTCCACGGCTTCGAACCGCTGGCGGTACCTATGTTTCGCGATTTGTGGCTTGCCTCCATTGTGTCCAACCTGGGCGGATGGATGCAGGATACGGCGGGCACCTGGTTGATGACCGTGCTCACGTCCTCCCCCTTGCTGATCGCCCTGATGCAGACCGCCGCCGCCCTGCCGGTGGTCATCCTCGGATTATTGGCCGGCGCGACGGCTGATATTTACGATCGCCGCCGGTTGCTCATTTTCTGGCAGACCTGGATGCTGACGGCGGTCGCGATCCTGAGCGTGCTTACTTTCTTTGACATCATTTCTCCATGGATCCTGCTGATCCTCACCTTCCTGCTCAATATCGGCGCGGCCATGAACAGCCCGGCATGGCAGGCCATCGTGCCGGAGGTGATCCCGCGTGCCCAGCTGCCGGACGCAGTCTCGCTCAACTCCGCCGGTTTTAATCTTGCCCGCGCCCTCGGACCAGCCCTGGGTGGCATGGCGATTGCGCTCTATGCCCGCGCTACAACGGGCGCGGCCTCTGTCTTCCTGCTCAATTCCCTCTCCTTTGTCGGAGTGATTTGGGTTTTGTATCGCTGGCAGCGCAACCCGCTTTTCAAGAGCGCGCTGCCCGCCGAGCGCATACGCGGGTCTGTACGCGCAGGTATCCGCTACCTTCGGTACGCCCCCATCCTGCAGGCCGCCTTTGTGCGGACCATCGTCTTCACCGTCTTTGTGAGCGCTGTCTGGGCTCTGCTGGCCATCGTGGCCAAGCGCGATTTGCACCAGGGGGCAATGGGATACGGGATCCTGAATGGCAGCATGGGCTTTGGCGCGGTGATCGGTGCAACCAGCCTCCCGCGGGTCCGCAGGCTGCTCTCCGCCGACGCGATCATAGGCTGGGCCACCGTGGTCTTCATCGCTACGCTGTCGACGCTGGCGCTGATAAGAATGCCGCTGATCATCATTCCTATGCTCATCGCCGGTGGCTTCGCCTGGACCAGCGCCATGTCTACTTTGAACCTGGCAGTGCAGGTATCCGCTCCGGCCTGGGTGCAGGCGCGTGCGCTGGGCGCCTACCAGATGATCTTTGCCGGGGGCATGGCCCTGGGCGGCGTGATCTGGGGGTTTATCGCAGAGCACGTTTCCACCCCAAAATCGCTCCTGTGCGCGGCTGCCGGCCTGGCTATCACGCTTCCCTTCTCCATGCGCTTCCATGTTCTGCGCGGCGTGCAGCCGGACTTCAGTCCCCACCGTTACAGCCTGCCGGTACCCAAGCTGGCCACGGAACGGGAAGACAGCGCCGGCCCGGTTAGGGTGTCGATCGAATACCATATCGATCCGCAGGACTATGCCGCCTTTACCAAGGCCGTGCATCAGCTGAGGGATGTCCGGCTGCGCGATGGCGCGATCCGCTGGGGTGTCTACCAGGATGCGGCCGACCCGGCACACATCAACGAGACCTTCATCACCGAGTCATGGCTCGAGTACATGCGGCAGCGGGAGCGGTTCACCGCCTCCGATCGCGAGATCCGTGACCGTGTCTGGAGCTTTCATCGCGGGGCGGAGCCACCCCGCATCTCGCATATGTTCTATGCCAAGGAAGTCAGCGACCCGCAAGCCAACCGCGAGCCGCTGCTGACGGAATGATTTCAGCAGCTTAAGCCGGCCTTGCTGAGTGTTTCCTTTAACCCTTTCATGCTGACGCGGGAGGAGGCCTCGGGGGTGCCGGCGCCGCGCCAATGGGTTTCCAGGCTCACCGCGTAGTGATAGCCATCCTTCGCCAGGGCCTGGAATTGGCCCACCCAGTCGACCACCCCTGCACCCACCGGCGCCCACTCGTATTTCTTGCCTGCCGGCCGGACCACATCTTTCGCGTGGCAATGACCAATGCGATCGTGGGGCAAGAGGCGGTACCCCTCGGGGTAGGGAGTGCTGCCCAGCGCCGCAGCATTGCCCGGGTCCCAGTTGAGCATCAGGTTCTTGTTGGGGATCGCCTTCAGAACGGCGGCCGCCTCTTCTCCCGTCGCCGTATTGCACGACATCTCGTTCTCCAGCAGCAGGATCATGTTACTCTTGGCGCACTTCTCAGCGGCCGCGCGTAGCTTCTCGTTGATCGCGGCGCGGTAGGGAGCCTGGTCGTCCAGCCGCCAAAAATCAAAACAACGTATGCGATCCGTTTGGAACTGCTTCGCCAACTCGATGCAGTGATCCAGCAACTGATCCTGTTGCTTGAAAATCGAAGCCGGCATGGAACTGGTCGCGCGGAGGGCTCTCTTTCGATAGAGGCGCTCCGGGCCAGTCGACCTTGAAGAGAGGACTCGCTATGTCGGTCACCCGAGCTGGTATTTCTCCAACAGCCTGCGGGATTCGGCGATCTCCTTGGCGTCCAGCTCGGTGACGTTCTTGTTCCACATGGCCCGCAGTTCAATCCAGTGCAAGCCGAAGTCCTTTGTGGCAATCTCGCATGCCCGGCCGAAGTCGGGTGTCAGCTCATCGTTGATGATGGAAAGGCGAAAAGGACAGGCTGGCCCGGAGAATGCGGATGCCGGTCGAGCCCGAGCCATTGCGCCCAATGCTGCAACCGATGTTATGAATTCGCGGCGGGAGGGAGACATGACGTCACGATACCGACAAGCCTCTCATGCTTGCAAGGAACGGGGTTGAGGACGCTTTCAGCACCTCTAGGGCAAGTTGACTTCCCGCTTCAGCGGCAGGTCTTGGGATGACCCTCCAACCATGAAGGTGTAGTGACCGGGCAACTGCTTAAAACCGTTGCTGCTCTCGTCGAAAATCGACAACTCCCGCGGATTGATCGCCACGCTCACTTGCTTGCTCTCGCCGGGCTTCAGCTGCAGCTTGCTCCAGCCCGCAAGCCGCTTGGGCGGTTCGCCCGCATCGGCCGGCAACGCCACATAGATCTCAGCAACTTCGGCCCCCGCGCGAGCCCCCGCATTCTTCACCGTGAAGCTCACCGTGGGCTCCTTGCCGGAGGTGACCTTCAAATCGGAGTACTCGTAGCTGGTGTAGGAAAGACCGTAGCCAAAGGGAAACAGGACCGGCTTGTTCTCCGCGTCGTACCATTTATAGCCCACCTTCAACCCCTCGTCGTAGTGCACGCTGAAGATCGGCTTGGCATCTTCGGGTTTCAGCTTGGCGCCGGCGTCCTCGCCGCCGCCTGGTGGCTTCACCAACGCGGGATGGGGGAGATCTGCCTCGCTGCGGGGAAAGGTGATAGGCAGCTTCGCACTTGGGTTCACATCGCCAAAGAGCAGATTGGCCACTGCATCGGCGCCCTTGCTCCCGGCATACCACGCTTCCAGTATTCCGCCGACCTTGTCGACCCACGGCATCGTGACCGCAGTGCCGGTCTCGAGCACAACAATGGTCTTTGGGTTGGCCGCCGCTACCTGCTCGATCAGCGCATCCTGGTTCTCGGGCAGCGACAGGCTTGGTAGATCGGTGCCTTCACTCATCCACTGGTAGGCAAAGACGATCGCCACATCCGACTGCCGGGCCAAAGCCGCGGCAGAGGCCGGGTCGGCGCCTGAATCGAACGCCACCTTAGCCGCTGGGTCGGCGGCGACCACCGCCTTCAAGGGCGAGGTGGGGAACCACACTTTCGACTGCCAGGGCGCGGCAGGTTGACCCGGCGGATCCACCTGCGCCGATCCACCGCCGGAGATCATACCGGTGTCGGCATGCGGCCCAATCACCGCGATCGAATGCACCGTGGCCCGATCGAGGGGCAACAAACCGCCGGTGTTTTTCAGCAGCACAGTGCTTTGTTCCGCAATGCGGCGAGCAGTGGCCAGGCCACCCTCTACATCCACCACACTCTTCTGCGTGGGGTAATCGAAAAGCCCATCCTCGAATAGCGAACGCAGGATGCGCTGTACATGGTCATCCAGTTGGGCCATGGGAACTTTGCCCGCCTGCACTGCCTGCTTTAGCTTCTCGCCAAAAAAGTCGTCCATCGGCTGCTCATTGTCCAGGCCCGCGGCCGACGCCTTGACCGTGCTGTGGGTTCCGCCCCAGTCCGATACGACGAAGCCTTTGAACTGCCAGTCTGTCTTCAGCACATCGGTCAGGGTGTATTTGTTCTGGCAGGCATAATCGCCGTTGATGGCGTTGTAGGAGCACATGACCGCACCCGGGTGTCCGATGCCGATGCCAATATGGAAGGCCAGCAAATCGGTCTCCTGCATCGCCCGCTTGCTGATGATCACATCTACCTCATCGCGGCCATTTTCCTGGTCGTTCATGACGTAGTGCTTGATATCGCCGATCACGTGCTGGGCTTGCTCGCACTTGATCCGATTGCCCACCAGCGTTCCCGCCAGCAGCGGATCTTCACCCTGGTACTCGAAGGTTCTTCCGTTGCGCGGCTCGCGGGTCAAGTTAACGCCGCCGCCCAGGGTCATGTTGTAGCCCTGCGCGCGCAGTTCCTTGCCGATAAGCGCGCCATACTCGCAGGCGGCCTCAGGATCCCAGCTGGCCGCCGCGGCGATGTTCGACGGCAGCGCGGTCGAGTAGCGTCCATTCTGGGCGCTCATCCTCACCCCATACGCCGCGTCGCTCATCTCCACCTGAGGAATGCCCAGCCGGGAGTTTCCAATGATGAAGCCGGCTCCTCCATTTCCGAGATACGTCCTCGGCATCGGCCGGCTCCAACCTGGCATGCCCTGGCCGTGCAGGAGGTCAATCTTTTCGTCGAGCGTCATCTCTTTCAGCACCAGGCCGGCACGCTCATCGGGCGAAAGGCCTTTATTCATCCACGGGCGAGATTGCGCCGGCTTGCTATCAACGCCTGCCGCGCTCGCCGCCGTGGCGCCCAGCACGCTACAAATACCTAGCCCTGCCGCCAGAACCAGGCGGAGACTCATCCCTGTTGATCCCTTCAACTTGCCGCCATCCATTTCGCCATCATTCCTTGCCGCCGCTGAGCATCCTCACAAAGCGATAGTAGAACTCCACTCCCTGGTAATAGGAGTCTACTGCCAGCCGCTCATCTTTGCCGTGCATGCGGACGTCATCGACGTCGATGGCCATCCCGTTGATCCCGTAGGTCGTCAAACCGGCTTCGTTGGTAATCTTGCCATCGGATGCGCCCGTTTCCATCTCAGGGATCACGGGGAGGCCAGGCCATATCCGGTCCACCAGCTTCTCCAGAGGCTGCATCACCTCAGGCTGCAGCACAGTGGGGGGCACTGCCTTCACTTCCCCGGCCGTCTCCATCGCTTCACCAGCATCGGTGATGTAACCGACGGCGACCTTGGGATCGTTGACGATCTGGATAAGCTGCCGCCGAATCTCTTCCGTCGAATGGCCAGGGAGGATGCGGCAGTTCACGATAGCCCCTGCGGTTTGCGGGCAGGGCGTTGTTGGCGTGGCCACCGGAGAGCCGAGTGGCTACGCAGGTCGTACGCATGGTGGCGTTATACCTTGGGTTTGCGGAGAGGCTTTGATGGCGTCGGCCGAAGGTGGATTCTGCAGAATAGCCTTCATGTCCGCACCGGTCTCGCCTGACTCCAGAGTGCTCATGCGCGCGAAATAGGCCCGGGTCACATCGTTCAGTTCAAATGGGAACCGATAGGCCTGCAGCCGTGTCAGCGCGCCGGCAATGTGATAGATGGCGTTGTCGGGCACCGGCAAAGAACTGTGCCCGCCAGGGTTGGTGGCGGTGAGCTGAAAATCGCCGTAAAGCTTTTCCTCAGCCTGCACGTTAAAAGAAAGAGGCTTGCCATATTTCAGATCGACGCCGCCGCCGTCGGAATTGATCACGAAAGCTGCATCGATCAAGTCGCGATGGTTCTTCAGCAGCCAGTCGACGCCATTAAATGCACCCCCTTCCTCATCGGCGGTGAGCGCCAGAATGAGGTCGCGATCGGCTTGAAAGCCCTCGCGCTTAAGGCGGATAAATGTGGTCACCAGGGCTGCGGCGCTCTCCTTCATATCCTGCGTGCCCCGCCCATAGAAGTAGCCATCCTTCTCGACAAACTGGAACGGGTCGGTGGTCCAATCCGAGCGCAGTGCCTCGACCACGTCCAGATGACCGATAAAAAGGATGGGTTTAGCCCGGCCTGTTCCATGCAGGCGCGCCACCAGGTTGCCTTTGCGGTCGTTCGGGCCCAGCACCAGCACGTCTTCTTTGGCGAAGCCGGCGTCGAGCAGGCGCTGCGCCATCGCTTTGGCGGCAACCGTTGTGCTGCCTACAGAATCGGTGGTGTTGATTTCAATGAGCTGTTGGAAAACATCGCGTGAGAGCTTTTTGGTTTGCGGGTCAAGCTGGGCCCAGCGCGGGAACCGTTGCGGTAGAAAGCAGCAGACAGAAGAGCCAGCAACGGAGCCGCACGGCTCCGGCAACAACCAAGGGCATCGAATTCCCCTTTTCATAGGTCATCAACGGACCCAGGCCGCCGCGGCGGATCGACCCACGCAAGCGACCTGGCAATGCAGAGGAGGACGGTCGTGGGCTCCGTTTAGTATAGAGCTTCCGGGCGCCGCGTTTAGCCCTGGCATCAAACCCAAAGACGTCTCTCAAGCATTGAGAAAGGAACCAAACGATTGCTGGGGAATTCTCGCGCCGTTCTACTTCTTCGCATCACTGTTGCTGGCCTACATCCCGGCCGTCGCCCAGGGGCCAAGGACGCAATTACGCTGGACGAGTTCATGAACACCACCGAAATCAAGCAGGTCAAATTATCCCCTGACGGCTCGGCGGCGGTAATGGCTACCGCCTCTCCCGATTGGCAGCACAGCCGCTTCAGCACCGACCTATGGATATGGAAAGAGAAGACGGGGCGAAACGATCCCGCTTACCCGATCCGGGCACGCCACCTCTCCGCAATGGTCCCCGGATGGGAGATACATCGCGTTCCTCTCCGATGCTCCTTTGCCTGACGGCGAGGATAAAGACAGCTGACGAGGTTCCGGAACGCGTGTGGCTCATTGCTGCGGATTCCGGTGAGTCCTTCCCCCTATACAAGGAGAAGCTGAAGGTACATGCCTTTGCCTGGTCTGCCGATGGAGCACAGATCTTTTTCTCCGCCGAATTGCCGCTCTCCAAAAGCGCGGAAGAGGCCAACAAGGCCCAATGGAAGAGATGTGATTCGCTGGCGCGAGCACGAGCGGGGCGACCTGCTGCTGGTCGATACCGGTCGAAAGCGCCATCGCAGCCGCACAGAGCAGCCGCCGGTTCATCCCCCACCCCCGCTGACGATGCACTGCCGCTGCCGGCTTTACCCGGACGATCGCGGCCAGTCCCGATGAAATCAAGGAGATTGCTCCCAACCCCAAGGGCACGCAGCTCGCATTCGTAACCGATTCTGTTTCCCACCGCTTCGAAAATCCAGAGCACAACGAGATCTATCTCGTTAAGCAGCTCCGGCGGCGAGGTAAGACGCCTCACCAATAACCAAGCAGTCGAGGACAGCCTGCGCTGGAGCCGGGACGGCAGCAAGCTCTTCTTCCACGTGGCTGCGGACGGCGGGTGCGCTCGACGGGCCTTATCGCGATGTACAAGGACGGTTGTATGCAATCGATCCCCAAAGCGGGCGTGTACAAAGGCTGGGCGCGGATTTTGCAGGCTCATTCGAAGACTTCACCGTGATGGCAGACGGCCGGCTGATCGCTACCGGTCTTAAGGGCACCGAGCAACAGCTCTATGCGATCGACGGGGACCGCGCCGTCTTATTGCCAGGATTGCCCGGCACCTATGCCGGCGTGGATGCAGGACTGCACACCGCGATCTCTCCTGGTAAAGCACTCTACGCTCACCACGCCGGTGCAAGTGTTTCTGGCCGCGAACCCGGCCCAGCCCGATCAGGCAAAGCCCATCAGCGGCTTCAATCTGCTGAATTTAGCCAGACGTGCTCAACCTGAATGGAAGACCTTCCAATGGAAGGCGGACGACGGCACAACGGTCGAAGGAATATTGATCTATCCGCCGCACCGGATGGGTGAAAAGAATCTTCGCATGCTGACCCTCATTCACGGCGGCCCGGCCGAGGCAGATGGCAATTACTTTGAAGCGGACTGGTATGAGTGGGGAACACTTGCTGCGGCCAATGGCTGGCTGGTCTTCTGCCCTAACTATCGTGGATCGAGCGGCTACGGTGACGATTTCATGCTGCAGATTGCTCCTCATCTGGTCTCACGGCCGGGCAAGGACATACTGGAAGGAGTCGACGCGTTGGTAAAGGAAGGAATCGCCGATCCCCCAGCGCCTGACCGTGGGTGGTTATAGCTATGGCGGTTTCATGACGAACTGGCTCATCACGCAGACCACCGAGTTCAGGGCGGCGGTTACAGGCGCAGGAGCGGTAGAGCATGCGGCAAACTGGGGAAATGACGACACCACTCACGACGATGCGTGGTATCTCGGTGGCTCGCCCTGGCAGAATCCCGCTATGTACCAGGCGGAAGCCGCACTCTTCCAAATGGACAAAGTCAGAACGCCAACGCACATCGTAGGCGGCGATGCGGATGTACGTGTGAGTTACCTGGAGGATCTTCTGCTGGAGCGGGCACTGCAACAGCTGCAAGTGCCTCACAGCCTGCTGGTCTTTCCCGGGGAGGGACACTCGCTCGATAAAGATCCGTGGCACGGTCTCATCAAGGTGCGAGAAGAGCTGCAGTGGCTTGAAAAATACGGCGGCCGCTGAGCCGCTGCAGCTACCAGTCGGCCACTCGCCGGACGAGTTGGTGGTTCGCGAGGGCTGTTAAAGTCCCCAACGGCGAAGCAACCATGCAATGCTCCCCGCGTTATAGATGATTGCGATGCCAAGTCCAATGAATATCATCGGAGCCAGCAGATGGGCATAGCGCCGGATCAGTGCTCCTAATCTCGGATGCTTTACTATCCAATGCGCAAGTGCGCACCACAAGCCTGTCATTACGACGAATACCGCGGCGATGACGGCGATCTGGCCGCCTGAGCGAACGGCAAACGAAGGCATGTAGATCCCGATGTTATCGCCGCCGTTGGCTATGGTCACCAGCGCAACGGCACCTATGTTTCCGGAATTGCTGGTCATGCTCCCACTCATCGGGCCATCTGTTCCGGCGCCGGTATGACGCAATGCCAGAAGCTTCCTGAGACCAATCAGGATGGGAATTATCCCCAGAAGACCAAGGTAGGCGCCGGGAATTACCACGGAGAGCAGAGATGCGGCCACACTCACAACAAACAAAACGGTGAGCCCTGCATACTGCCCCATTACGATGTCGCGGACTCTGAACCTGTGATCCGCAAAGAACCCGACCAACATAATGAGATCGTCTGCGTTAGTCGAAAAGAACAAAGTGATGGCCAGACCGAGGAGTGCCAGGAAGGATTCCATTGCTTGAGAACCTTGTTACGCCGAATCCCGGTCCGTTTCTGAAGAGGCGGTGGTCAATACCGTATCACAACGATTTCGGGTCAACCTGCCGCATAGCCTCCTGGTTTTCCCGGAGGCGGGACACTCGCTCCTGAAGCGGGCTTGAAAGCACACAATCTTTACGGTTTCCTTATGCCTTCCGTTGTGTCAGCGGCAGAATCCTTACGCCCTCTTTACACCAATTCAAATCTACTGACTTAGGCGTCGCAGGACAAATTCCGGGCGCCGCGGCAGAGCGAATTACTTAAGGGGCCATTACTTTGCAATCAATTTGGCAACGGTGTCTGCACTTTTCTCTCTTTTTTCTCTTGTTGGCGGGCCTGACAGGCAGTCGCGGCTTTGCGGCCCCCTCTCCCCTGAACGAAGACCGTGTCGATGGCACGGCGGGGGCGGCCGCCTCTGTTGATCCGGATTTGCCGAGCGAATCATCTCCCCCGGCAGACCCTGCGCCCAACGCCGCTGCCCCGGCAACGCCCCAGCGTGGATTCTTTACCCGCCTGGGGCATGCCTACCTGGATGACTGGACGGTCGACTCCAACGGCTCTACACCCTCAGCTCCACCCGCGCGCAGAGGAACGCCACCTCCCCTGAATTCGCCTCCGTTTCCTTCGGCGGACTGGCCCATCGGCGGAACGGTAGAGATCGGAGCCCCGGACTACAGCACTTACATACTGATGCAGGCGATCAACCAGAACAAGAGCCGTATCAAAATGTATGGCTGGTTCGACATTGGCGGCAACGCCAGCACGTCGAATAAGGGCAGGTACGCAAACAATGAAACGGCTTACGATGTCATTCCGAATTCCATCCAGCTTGACCAGGTCGCGCTATATTTCGAACGTCTGCCCGATACGGTGCAAACCGACCACTTCGATTGGGGCTTCCGCTTCACCAACCTCTATGGCCTCGACTATCGCTACACCACGGCTAAAGGTATCTTCAGCCAGCAGTTGCTCAGCAAGAACAACGTCTATGGCTACGACCCGGTAATGTATTACGTAGACCTGTATCTGCCGCATGTGGGGCAGGGTACAGATATCCGGATTGGACGGTATATCTCATTGCCTGATATTGAAGCGCAGTTGGCCCCCAATAACTATACCTATAGTCATTCCATCCTCTATACGTATGACTGTTATACCCAGAACGGAGTCAATGCTACGACCAAGTTGAGCAATCACTGGACAGTCCAGGCTGGTGTTTCAGGCGGTTGCGAGTCTGCTCCCTGGATCTCCAATGCAAAGCTAACCGGAAATTTTTGCGCCGCGTATACCTGGAAAGACGGGGGCGATAATCTCTATGCCTGCGCCAACTCGGTTAACTCGGCTAAGTATGCCTACAACAACGTCTCTGGGTACTATCTGACGCACTACCACAAGATCAATGCTACCTGGCACGAAGACACCGAGGTCTGGTACCAGTTTGAACGCGATGTGCCCAACTTGTGCTACGGGCTGAGTCCTTGCATAAGCTATGGGTCAAGCGCCAACATCGGCGCAAATGCCGGTGAAATTACCAGCCCATCGCTTATCGTCGGGGCCAATGGGGCACAGTGCAATCCGCTGGCGACTCATTGCTTCGCGCCGGACTACGCTATCGTCAACTATGTTGAGCATGAGTTCAATCATCATCACAGCTCATTGACGATTCGGAATGAGTTCGTCGACGACCTGAAAGGCCAACGCACTGGTAGTAAGACCAAATACAGCGAGCACCTCGTGGGCTTCAACTTCTGGCTGGGAAGTAGCGTCACTTTCCGTCCCGAGCTGCGCTTTGAGCACTCCTACGATGTGCCGGCCTATGACTCGCCGTCGATCGATGGGGTCAGCCTTGCTCCGACCAAGAAGAGCCAGCTCACCCTGGCCGGTGACGTGATTTATCACTTCTAGGCGAGGGCCTGAGAACTGAGCGCGGACCTGAAGACTCGCGGGGCCATGAATTGATCTTGGGCCAGGGGAATATCTTGTGTAAAGTAAGCGAACGGAGAAATACAAGCGTGTTCCCGGGGAGCTCTGTTTTCTCCAGAGACTGACGGAGGGTGGCGGATTCATGCGACGATTCGATCGGATATGTACCCTGATTCGTGCCTTTGTGCTGGTGATGGGGGTATGGATCACAGGAAGCGTGGCCATGGCACAGGCGGCGCCTGCGGCTCCAGCCACGGCGGACCGGCTGGCGGCGCTTGAAAAGACTTCGGCGGACCAGGCGACGGCAATTGCTGCAGCACAAATGGCCGGGGATAACGCCTGGATGCTGGTGAGCGCGGCGCTCGTTTTGTTGATGAGCGGTCCTGGACTGGCCTTGTTTTATGGCGGCCTGGTGCGCAAAAAGAACGTCCTGGGAACGATGATGCAGACCTTCGCCATGATGGCGGTCATCACCGTGCTGTGGGCGCTGGTGACTTACTCGCTGGCCTTCGGGGAGGGCAGTGCTTTCATCGGCGGCTTGCATAACGTGTTTTTGCGCGGTGTCGGGCTGGCCCCGGATCCCAAATATGCGGCCACCATCCCGCTGCAGACCTTCATGGTCTACCAGTTGATGTTCGCGATCATTACCCCCGCGCTGATCACCGGGGCTTTTGCGGAGCGCATGAAGTTTTCTGCGATGTTGGTCTTCATGGTGCTCTGGGCGATCCTGGTATACAGCCCAATGGCCCACATGGTCTGGGGCAAAGGCGGCTTGCTGAATGCCTCGCTCGGAGGCCGCTTTCCCTGCCTCGATTTTGCCGGGGGCACGGTCGTCCATGTGACTTCAGGCGTGTCCGCGCTGGTGACCGCGTTATACCTGGGCAAGCGTCTGGGCTACCCCCGGGAGCCGATGCCGCCGCACTCGGTAGTACTTAGCTTTATCGGGGCTTGCCTGTTGTGGGTGGGCTGGTTTGGATTCAACGCCGGCTCAGCTCTGAGCGCCGGTCCCCTGGCAACCTCCGCCTTTGTCGCTACCCACTTTGCGACAGCCGCGGCGGCCATTGGATGGAGCGCAGCGGAGTGGTTGCGCAATCGGAGATGTACGGCACTGGGTGCGATCTCCGGAGCGGTCGCAGGGTTGGTCGCCATCACCCCGGCTTCCGGCTTCGTCACCCCGATCTCGGCTCTGTGGATCGGCCTGATCGCCGGAGTATTCTGCTACCTGATGGTGGTCAAGGTTAAGGCAGTCTTCGGGTACGATGATTCGCTGGACGCATTCGGCGTACACGGCGCCGGCGGAACGATCGGAGCATTGCTGACAGGCGTTTTTGCCAGCAGTGCGATCAATCCGATTTTCGGTGCTGGAAAGGCTACGGGATTGCTCGAAGGAAACTCTGGTCAATTGCTGAACCAGGCAATTGGCGTCAGCGATCGCGTGGTCTTGTCACTTGTGGGCACGCTGGTAATCCTGTTCATCGTGGACAAGCTTATCGGTCTGAGGGTAAGCGAAGAGGACGAGCGCACAGGGCTCGACTTGTCACAGCACGGTGAAGAAGGATATGACTTCGCGAATTGATGGTCGTCGTCGATGGAAGCTGAGGGAAGGAAAGTCAACGATGCAGAAGATAGAAGCAGTGATACAGCCGTCCAAACTGGACGCGTGAAGGATGCGCTGGTGGAAATTGGCATCTCTGGCATGACGATTACCGATGTGCGCGGGCATGGCCGGCAAAAAGGCCACACCGAGCTTTACCGCGGGCGGGAGTATTCGGTGGATCTCCTGCCTAAGGCGAAGCTGGAATTGGTGGTGCTGGATGAGATGGTGGACAAGGTGCTTGCTGTGATCGTGGCGGCGGCAAAATCAGGCAAGATCGGCGACGGAAAAATCTTTGTGACCAGGGTTGACCAGGCAGTCCGGATACGCAACGACGAGCGCGGAGAGACTGCTCTTTAGCTGAGATTGCCCATCTTCAGGCTCAATCTTCTTGCAAGGAGCAGTATGCTGTGACGGACTTTCTGGATAATATGTCGCCCATCGTGCAGGCGCCTTTGCCTTGCTGACTCTTGCCGCCCTTTTCGAGGCCTTTGGAGACTCTCTCTTTCAGAGCGGCATGTATCGCTCGGAAGGCACCGCCCGCGTGTTTTATTTCGTCTGCGGCGCGGTGGTGCTGGCACTTTATGGGTTCACCCTCAATAGTCCACCGTGGGATTTTGGTAAGCTGCTTGGTGTATATGTTGTGCTGTTTTTCCTGGTAGCCCAGGTGCTGGCCAAGGTCCGATTCCACCAGTCGCCCACCATGCCTATTTACGTGGGTGGGGCGCTGATTACCACCGGCGGCATCATCATTGCATTCTGGCGAGGCTAGCGTCGGGCCCACTCATCTTGATGGTTTCTTTACGCTGTTTGCGGTACAAACAATCTGCCGGGAAGAAAATTCCCTGAGGAGAATCATGTCAGACGGACTTCGCAACTTTATTGAGATTCCCTATGCCGAGCTGGAAGAGCGCAACCTGGCGGCAAAGGACCAACGCAAGAGCCACGTTCCGGCGGAGACCATCCGTGAAGAACGGCTGAAATACCTCACCGACGAAAAGCACATCAAGGCCGTCACCGTGGTCTTCAGCGACCTTGAAGGCCGGCTGCACATGCTGGACTACGATAAGAAGTTCATCGTCAAGAGCGACGACAACCTGACCTTCGATGGCAGCTCGATCCGCGGCTTTACCGCGCAGCGAGAGAGCGACCTTCGCCTCGGCATCGATTGGGGATCGTTCTATTGGGTGCCCTCCGACTTCTTCGGCCCGGGCAAGGTGTTGGTCTTTGGCGAAGTGATCGCGAAGGACGGAAAACCGTATCCGGCGGATATTCGCGGGGTACTCAAGGGCTACGCCAACGGCCTTTACGACAAGAAGGGTTACACCCTGAATGCCGCCAACGAGATTGAAGGGTTTCTCTTCCAGGGTAACGACGCGGAGCGCCATTACCACGAGACGCAAAGCTTCGAGTACGTCAACACCGGCGGCTATTATCACTCGCTTCCCGGAGACCCGCTGCGCACCTTCATCGACACCAGCGCTGAAGTGCAGCGAGCCATGGGCTTCGAAAACGAAAAGGACCACCCCGAGGTCGCGCCCTCTCAATTTGAGATCAACTACAGCTACAGCGATGTGGTGACCGCGGCTGACCAGATCCAGCTTTACAAGCTCATCTGCCGCCAGGTGGCCAATAAGATGGGGCTGACCGCCTCGTTCCTGCCCAAACCCGTCGTCGGGGTCAATGGCAGCGGGATGCACACCAACGTCTCCATCAGCGAAAAGGGTAAGAACCTGTTCTGGGATGCCAAGGGTGAAGAGATGCTCAGCAAAATGGGCTGGGAGTTCGTCGACCGCATCCTTACCCACGGCAATGACATCTGCGTGCTGCTCAATGCCAGCGTAAACGCCTATCGCCGTCTCGATCCTCACTTTGAAGCGCCAAACCAGCTGATGGCTTCTGCCACCGATCGCGGCTCCATGGTGCGCATCCCCATCGGCAACGAGAAGAGCATGCGCGTGGAAGTCCGTTCGGTCAGCCCGGATGCCAATCCGTATCTCGTCCTTTATTCGGTCTTTAAGACGGGCATCGAGGGGGAAACTGCGAAAATCGACAATCTTCGAAAGGCCAAGCGGTTCCTGCCCGACAACATCTACACCGCGCTGGAGAATTTCCAGGCCGCAAAATGGACCGACACGCTGCTTGGGTCCGACGTCAAGGAGCGCTACGCCGATCTCAAGAAGGCTTCGGCAGATCGCTGCCCTCGGCTGCTGGGCACATTCGTCAAGGCGCCCGAGGTGCAGTACCACCACGACGTCTACAACCAGTACCTCTGGAACAAGTTTTAAGCGGTTTGGAGTGGAGGCAGCGGTATCGTCTCCACTCCACCCTCCCCCGCATCACGACTTTCCAGCGATGAGCCGGGTCAGTTCTTCCAGCTCGCCTGCAGTCAAGTCGATCAGCGGAGGCCGCACCGGGCCCGCCGGCCGGCCGACCGCTTTCATGCCTGCTTTGACAATGGAGACCGCATATCCTTTGCGGCGGTTTCGAATTTGGATATACGGCAAGACAAACTCCCGCAAGCCGGCGAAGACGGCGGCATGATCCCGCCGGCGCACTGCGGCATAGAATTCCAGCGCAAAGTTGGGCAGAAAATTGAAGATGGCGGAAGAGTAAGTGGTGACGCCCATCTCCAGGTACGGAAGGGCAAAAGTCTCCGCCGTCGGCAGGCCGCCGATATAGGTGAGCCGGTCGCCCATCCTGGCGTAGATCCGGGTCATACGCTCGATATCGCCCACACCATCCTTGAAGCCGACCAGGTTTGGGCAGCGATCGCAAGTTGCGCAAGCGTGCGTCATCGAGCACGGCGTTGTCGCGGTTGTACATAATCACCCCGAGCCTGGTCGAAGCGCAGACCGCCTCCACGTGCGCAGCCAAACCAGCCTGCTCCGCGCCCACCAGGTAGGGCGGCAAGAGCAGGATGCCATCCGCGCCCGCGTCTTCTGCAGCCTTGGCGAATTCCTTGGCCATGGCTGTGCCGTAACCGCAGCCTGCGACTACAGGCACCTGCCCCGCCGTTTGCGCGACACCAGCCCGAACGACCGCGGAAAACTCGGTGGGGGTGAGCGAGAAGAATTCGCCCGTACCGCCGGCGACAAACAAGCCCGGCGGGCTTGTGTGACAGCAGCCATGCGATGTGCTCCTGGTACGGCTTTGGCTCCCACTCCAACTGCTCGCTCAAAATGAGTGACGGGAAAGGAAAGCAGGCCTTCGCCAATCCTTTTCGCCATCTCCGCGGGGCTCATCTTCATCGTCCTTCTCCTACTTTTTAGAAAGCGGTTTCGCGAGAAAGCTCGCAAGCAAGGTGTTGAATCTGTCCGCGTCATCGACAAACAGGCAATGGCCGGCGTCTTCGAAGACCTCGGCCTGGGATCCGGGCACCGTGGCAGTGATCAGTTCCGCCTGGGAGCGGTTGGCTTCCGTCATGACTGCCAGCACAGGGATCTTGATTTTGGCAGCGCGGCGCGGAGGTCGTTCTTCACCGCAAGTTCGGCCAGCATGGCGATCGCCGAGTTGGTCGGCGTCTTCAGCGAAGCTGTGGTCACGCTCTCGAGATATTCCTCCGAGTGCGGCTTGTGATACATCCCGCGGACAAAGGTCGCCGCGAAGCTGCTTCCGGTCCGCCTGAAAATTGTGGAACATATCGTAGCGACGATCACGTTCCTCAGCGCTGGATGGGTCGTAGACTCTCATATCCACCAGAACGAGCGCGCTCAACTTGTAGGTTCCGAACATCTCGACATAGGTCATCGCCTCATGCACCGCCAGCGACCAGCCCACCAGAACCACCGGCGAACTGCCCAGGTGATCGATCAGCTCTTTGTAGTCCTGGGCGCGCCTCCCCGGATAGTTTCCCTCAGCAGGCTTGTCAGAAGCTCCCTGGGAGCGTGGATCCAGGGCGACTACATGGTAATTTCGGCTGAAGTATTCAATCTGCGGCTGCCAGATTTCCGCCGGCATCGTCCATCCGGGAACGAAGACGAATGGTGGGGCCCGCGCCACTTTCCAGGTAGTGCAGCCTGACGCCGTCGCTGGTGGTAAAGAAGCCGTCCTTCACTGTGGCTGCTCCGTGAAGAGCCGGCGAGATAAAAAGCATGGACAGACAAACCAAAGCGTAACGGGCGACCGGCATTATGCTGTCTCCCATTCGATGGTTAGCACATGGAATCCACTGACTGGATGAGCGCGCGAATGTAACCGTAGCAGAAAGCAAAGGACTGCAGGCTGCCGGGATCGTTGGCCGCCAGCGGGACATGATCCGGCATCAGCATGTAGGGGTAGCCGACTTCTTTGTATACCTGGATTGCTTTCACAAAATTGACATCGCCTTCGTCGGGATAAACCTCCACGAAGTCATTCCGATGGCCGCGAATGTTGCGGAAATGCACGTTGAAGATTTTGTTGCGGGAACCGAAATAGCGGATCACGTCGTAGATTTCCTCGCCCGGGATTCTGCAGCATTTCAGACACCGTGCCCTGGCAGAAATTCAGGCCATGATAGGGGCTCTCCTGAATGGTAATGAACTTCTTCAGGCCATCGACCGTGCCCAGCACCCGGTTCACGCCCTGGTAGCCTTCGGGCGGCATGCCGGGGTCATGCGGATGGCAGGCCATGCGGATCTTGTATTCGTTGGCAACCGGAATGACGCGGTCGAGGAAGTAAGTAATGCGTTCCCAGAACATATCGGCGTCCACGCTGCCCGGCCCGGGTGAGCGGCGTTTCAGGATGCGCCTCGGAGAGCTTCCAGGTGCTGTACATCGCATCGCCTCGCCCTGGCGTGCGCCCGCTGCGGACCACACCCAGGATGCTCATGTTGTATTTAATCGAAGGGATGCCTGCCTGGGCGCAATTCTTGATCAGCGTTTGTATGGCTTCGATATCCCGGTCGCGCTCCGGACTTTGCGCCAGCATGATCGCCGGATGCTTTTCGCGATCGATGTAACTCGACTCCAGAAATGGCGGCGCCGTGCAGTCGATGCTGATGCCGCAGGTGGCGGCGAGATCGACCATGCGCTTAAGTTCTTCGACGGTAGCGTAGGTGCGGTCCCCTTCGATCTGCGGATAGCCGCAGATGTTCCGCACGCTGTAGCGCGCCAGGTATTTCAGATGGGTCTCATTGGTGGGAGCGGTCTGGTCTCCTAGCTTCATGAGCGCTCGCTTCCCAGGAGCCTGGGTCGGGGCAGCGTGACCAGAGGTCGCAGCCAGCAATCCCGCTGCACCGGTGGAAGTGATGAATTCTCTTCGATTCATAGTGTGCCGTACCCCATCAATGTTCAAACATTGAGTGTAGAGCACCGGATCGAAGGGGGGCGAATGACCGTTACGCTAGGTCGCAAGCATCTCCATGAAGGATTCGCGGAACTGCAGATCCTTTCATGGAAATGTTTTACGACAGAGCAAAATGCGCTAATCCGCAGAAACCGCCGACGTCAGAGCCTCGCCCACGATGGTCTGGGCTTCCTCTTCGATCTGCAACAGGTGCTGTTGGCTGCGAAAGCTTTCGGCGTAGATCTTGTAAATCTCCTCGGTGCCGGAAGGCCGTGCCGCGAACCAGCCGTTCTCGGCAATCACTTTCACCCCGCCAATCGCCTGGTTATCGCCAGGCGCGTGCGTGAGCACAGTCTGGATCTTCTCCCCGGCCAGGGTAGGAATCCGGATGCTCTCTTTGCTCATCTTGGCCAGCATCTTCTTCTGCTGGGTGGTCGCGTGGGCATCCGTCCGGTCATACAGAGGATCACCAAATCGTTGCGTGAGTTCCTGGTAAATCTCGCCCGGATCCTTCTTCATCGTCGCGGTGATCTCAGCAGCCAGCAGCGCGGCGATCATGCCGTCCTTATCGGTTGTCCATACGCTGCCGTCGCGGCGCAGGAACGAGGAGCCGGCGCTTTCTTCGCCCACAAATCCCAGCTTGCCCTGCAACAAACCGTCCACGAAATACTTGAACCCCACCGGGACTTCGAAAAGCTCTCTGCCCAGCCCGGCGGTGACGCGATCGATCATGCTGCTGCTGACCACCGTCTTGCCCACGGAGACCTGCTTGCCCCACTGCGGACGATGCCCAAACAGATAGTGGATGCACACCGCAAGATAATGATTGGCGGGTAGCAGACCCCTGCTCCTGGTCACGATCCCATGCCGGTCATGGTCGGTGTCGCAGGCGACCGCTACATCGAACTTATCCTTCAGCGCGATCAGGGACTGCATCGCGTACTTTGAAGAGGGATCCATACGGATCCTGCCATCCCAGTCCAGCGTCATGAAGCGGAAGGTAGGATCGACCAGGTCATTCACCAGGGTGAGATTCAGCCCATAGCGTTCCGCGATCGGTCCCCAGTAATGTACTCCTGCTCCGCCCAGGGGATTTACACCAAAGCGGATCCCGGAGGCGCGCAGTGCCTCCATATCGATAATGTTGCCCAGGTCCTCGACGTACGCGGTCACATAGTCATGCTGGTGCGTAGTCGGCGCCGCCAAAGCCTTGTCCAGAGAGATGCGCTTGACCCCATCGAGCTTCGCCACCAGGAACTCATTGGCCTTGGCTTCGATCCAGGAAGTGACTTCCCCTCCGGCCGGGCCGCCATGGGTGGGGTTGTATTTGAAGCCGCCCGACTCAGGCGGGTTATGCGAAGGCGTGACCACGATGCCATCGGCCAGCCCGGTCTTTCGCCCGCGGTTGTAGGTGAGGATGGCATGGGAGATCACCGGGGTCGGCGTATAGCCCTCCTTCGCCGCCAGCATGACCTCGACATTGTTCGCCGCCAGAACCTCTACCGCGCTGGCCAGCGCTGGACGTGACAGTGCGTGGGTATCAATCCCCAGGAAGAGTGGCCCGTCCACCTTTTGCTGCTGCCGATACAGGCAAATTGCTTGCGTGATCGCCAGGATGTGCCATTCATTGAACGACCGGTCGAAGGAGGAACCCCGGTGGCCCGACGTGCCAAAGGCGACACGTTGCTCTGCTATACGAGGATCGGGCCGATCTACAAAGTAGGCCGTGATCAACTTCGGTAGGTCGACAAGGTCAGAGGCGTTGGCCAGTTGCCCGGCTCTGGGATTCACGTTGTTCAAGTGTTCCTCGCCCTTCTATGCGGCTTTTTGCACCTGCCAATTGTCTCCCAAGCGGGGATCGGCGGTAACCATCTTCTCCTTAAATCTTGAAAAAAGTTTCCAGGTCACGACGCCAGTGCCACACCTTTGTCATGGAGCGCCAGAAAAGCCTTCAACAGGACGCGGGGATCGTATTCCCCCTTGTACACAGCGGGCGGGCTGCGGTCGAGCGAGAGCAATGAGTAAACCGCGGTTTGCGCGGAACGGATCGAATACTCCACGGTGAAGACAACGTCGTCTGGGAGCTCGCAGAATTGCCCGATGAAGGCCAGGTTTTTCGAGCCTTTCGGAACCACCTGCGGACGATCGCCCTTCGCCCGGCACAGAAACTGGCTGGTGATAAACGGCATCATGCACGGGATTGAGATACAGGTTTCCAGGATCCCGGCGGCATCGGCTTCCAACCGCAAATGGCCCAGGATTTCGGTCATGATCTCCCTTCCGCTACACGCAGCCATCGGTTTCTTCACAAATTCGCCTATCTTATCGGCGAACAGGCCATACCCCCAGAAGACGTTGACGTTCGCGGGCTGCCCGATGAAATGGGGCTGGTGGGGTAATACGATCGAGGCTAACCACGGCGACTCAGGGAAAGTAATGAGGCCGCCCTCTCCTGGGACATTGCCGGTCAGATCCCGGATGCGATCAAAGAAGGTTGGATCATGCAGAGTCGTGGTGAACGACATCCACTTCGATTCCGCGATACGCCCGGTAAAGTTGGAGGGGCGGCCGAACTGCGGCTGGAAAGCGGAGATTGCCTCCCAAAGAGCCCAGGAACCGCCGTCCCGTTGCCCTCTCAGCGGCGCCGGCTCGTCCATCGACCCCAGGCTGGAAGCTTCGGTCATCGAACCCAGGGTGACGAAGACCTTATCCCCCGCTTTTACCCGAATATCTTCTCCCTGTTCGCCCTGCTCACAATGGATACCTTGCACGGTATAGCCATCTTTTTCGTGATGCAGGTCGAGGGCGGTAGCCCGGATATTCAGCCTGAATTTGACGCCGTGCTGCTGCAACCATTTCTGCAGCGGCCGTACCAGCGAGTCGTGCTGGTTGTAGACCGTTCGCATGATTCCGCTGAGGCTGTTAAAGCCCGAGACCATATGTATAAAGCGGAGCAGGTAGCGCTTGAATTCGACTGCGCTGTGCCATGGCTGAAAGGCAAAGGTGGTACACCACATCAGCCAGAAGTCCGTCTGGAAAAACGACGAGTCGAAGTGGTCTGAGATACTGCTGCGTCCCAGCATCGGCTCTGGCTCCAGGCCCAGGCGCTCCAGGCTCAGAATCTGCTTCTCGCTCAGACCAAACCTGGGAGCATCCACCCGATGCCCCTGACGGAAGAGACGGGACTTCGATGAGGTCTTCATCGTCTCATTCCAGGCAAAGATCTCTTGCGTGACCGTCGTCTGCTCGTCGAGCGTAGGGATGGAGGAAAAGAGATCGTAGGTGCAGAGGTACTTGCTCTCCAGCATCCGGCCGCCGCGCATCACGTAGCCATCTTCCGCCGAGCCGGCGGCGTCCAGGCTGCCACCAATTTTTGCCGATTCCTCAAGAATGGTAATGTTGTGCCCGCGGACATCTCCGTCGCGGATGAGGAAGGCCGCCGCGGCGAGCGAGGCGATACCACCGCCAACCAGGTAAAACGAGGGATCAGTATCGACGTGTTTCTCAGCCATACCCACAGCCACCACAATTGCATACTAGGCGCGCAAAGGGCTGTATCGCATTGCTCATCGATTCGCTGAATCAATTTCGTACATCCAAGCAACAGGAGATCATCATGCCCCAGAGCCCCCACGATCGGATCGCCGAGTTCCACAATCTTGCCGCCCACGCCCACCAGGCCGCCGCAAGCGCCCATGGCAAGGGCGATCATCTCACTGCTCATGAACTGTCGGTGCAGGCTCACGAGCATTCCACCAACGCCCACAAGCTTAGCCAGGAACTGGTGGCAAAGGCCGGCAAGCCATAGGCAAGACAATGAAAGCCGCCGTTCTCATCTCCCCCCGCACCCGCCCGGCCCATTCCTGCAGATCGAGGAGGTTCCTCGTCCGGAGCCGCAGGCGGGCTATGTGCTGCTCCGCGTTCTTGCGTGCGGAGTTTGCCGCACTGACCTGCACATCGCGGAAGGCGACCTGCCCCCAATCCGCCCCCAGCTCATTCCCGGCCATCAAATCGTGGGAGAGGTGACCGGCGGCGCGACAGCGGAACTGCCGTTGGGAAGCCGCGTCGGTGTCTCCTGGATTGGCGGCGTGGATGGCGATTGCTGGTACTGTCGCCACGACATGGAAAATCTGTGTGACCACCCTACCTTTACTGGCTACACGGTCAACGGGGGCTACGCCGAGTATGCCTTGGCGCGCGCCGACTTCTGCTTTCCGCTTGCCCGATGGTTTGGATAACGTGCACGTCGCTCCCTTGCTCTGCGCGGGCATCATCGGTTTTCGCAGCTTACGGGTCGCCGGGGTTGCGCCGGGCGAGCGCGTCGGGCTCTATGGTTTTGGCAGCTCGGCCAGTCTGGCCATCGCCGTTTTGCAGTCCTGGAAGTGCGAGGTTTACGTCGCTACCAGGGGCGAGAGCCATCGCCAGACTGCGGCTTCGCTCGGCGCGACCTGGGTGGGCAAAGAAGATGAGACGCCCCCGGCGAAGCTCGACCGTGCGATCACCTTTGCGCCCAGCGGCAAGGTGGTCGTCAGTGCCCTGTCAGCCTTGCGTAAAGGCGGAGTGGTCGCGATCAATGCCATCCATCTTGACCAGATGCCGGCCTTTGACTACGACAAGCTGCTTTGGGGCGAGAGGCAGATCCGGAGTGTCGCGAACATGACACGGCAGGATGCGCGTGACTTTCTTGCCATCGCCCAGCAACTCAAGATTCGCCCCCAGGTAGTGGTCTTTCCCTTGCAAGACGCAAACCAGGCGCTGGTAGCTGTCAAAGAAGAAACCGAGCGTGGCTCCTCAGTAATAGTCCCCTGAAGTACGGGATGCTGTACATTCTCTGAGATTTTCCCCGCAACAAAGTCCTGGGTGCCCCACATCTCGCTCGTTTTTCGCGAGATGTGGGATGCCACGAACCTTTGATGTGGTCTGCCAGTGCGGGCGAAAAATTATCGGTGGGGGATCCGTGACCGGGAGAGATCCGGGAAGGCTGACTAATAAATCAGCTTCAAAGAAAACTGTATCTGCCGGGAAGTCCCTGCCGTCCGGCTGATTTCGCCGAAGCCGGCTCCCTCGAGAGTATTCGCCGGCAGACCCATATTCACGATATTGAACAGGTTGAAGAACTCCCCGCGAAACTGCAAATCCATCAGCTCAATGCCGCTCGACCGCCGGCCGAAAGGCGTGTTCTTGATCAGGGCAAAGTCGAAGTCGTAGTAAGCCGGGCCGCGAAAGGTATTTCGTCCCAGGGTTCCAAAGCGCCCGTCGTTGGGACCGCTGCCCCCCGGCACGTTGATGGGAATGGAGAAGTACGAGGCATTGTTCGCGCCCAAACCAAAATAATCTTCGCGAATTTTGCGGCTGGTGGAGAGGTGAGGAATGCCGACCTGGTCTGGTCGATCCGATCCGGCCGTTCCGGCAGCCGTCTGCTGTACCCCGGAATAGACCGTAAAGGGTGCGCCACTGCTGATGCTGGAAATGCTGAGCAGCTCCCAGCCGCCGGTGACAACGCTGCCCAGGGGCCTGAGGAAGGCCGCGTTCTCCGCATGGATCTCCTGCGCCAGGCTAAGCGTGAACGTATGCGCCACATCGAAGCTCGACGGCCCCTTTTCCGGATGGGTGTCAAACGGATTCTGGGGTGATGTCTGCGGAGACAGCCCCCGTGCCTCCGGTGACAAATCCCCCAACCACGGAACTGGTTTCGTCCAGCGACTTCGACCACGTATAGCTTGCCTGGACGCCGGGGCCGCCATGGGCGACAGTTCCCTGCAACGAGGTCTGCAAGGCATGGTAAGAGGAGTGGGCAGTCCTGGTGACGACCATTTCGGTGCCGAAACCGCCGATGATGTTTCCCGCCTGGTCAAACTGGGTATAAGGGGCGAAGGCTGGACCCGCGCCGTTATACCCGTTCGGGAAGCTTTGCCGGGCCAACTTGACCGCAGCCGTTCCAATGTAAGTCGCATCCGCAACCAGATCGCCGAAATGCCGTTCCATGCCCAGGGTCCAGGTCTGCAGGTAGGCATTGCCAAAGGCCGGGTCGATACAGTTGATGGTCAGCGGGGTGATCTGGTGGGCGGGAGAAAGCGCCGCCAGATCCCTCTGGTAGCGATTCAGGTCCATCACCGTGTTGCCGGCAACGGCTTTGGTGCCGTTAGCAAAGATATTCACTCCCTCGGGCGTGTAGACCAGTGGCAACTCGCCGGATGTTATCTGGAACCCATAGGGGATCGGTGCCGTCGCCGTCGAGGTTAGCCGAGGATAGGCGACGAAGGGAGTCGACCCGGTAAGCGAATTATCCTGGTAAAGATTAGGTGGAATGGTGGTAATACCGCCTCCCGCGCGCAGATGAACCTGCCAGCCTGCCAACCAATCCAGTTGCACGCGCGGATCAAGCCCATCGAGATTGAATTGGTAGCCAGGCTGCGGATTGATGACGAATCGTTGTTCCACACCGGTACTGGTTGGGGTAAAAGCCAGACCCGAGGTTCTTTTCGCGCGCTCGGTAAGCGGCGTATACAGCTCGTAGCGGAGCCCGTAATCGAGCACCAGGCGAGGCGAGATCTTCCACGTGTCCTGGGCAAAGAACGCAAAGTTGTTTCGGTTGACCGCCGCCGCTCCGATGTGGGCCCCACCGGAAAAGTAGGTCGGCGGGACCGCGGCGGTGTAGAAGAAAGGACTTCCGCTGAGCAATCCGGAGAGCGTGTCGGGCAGCGGATCGCCCACGCGGATATTGTGCAGGCCGCTTTGCGAGGTGATGGCGACCGGGGAGTAAGCGGTACCGCCGCCGAAGTTATACTCCCCATTCGGGCTGATGCCAAAGTAGCTGGTGTCGCGGTTGACCCGGACCTCGCCGCCCGCCTTGAAGGCATGGCGGGCCGTGATGAAGGAAACATTCTGCCGGCCCTGGAAGAGATTGCCATAAATACTGATCACGCTTCCGGCAGGCTGATTGAACGGCTCGTACGACCCGTCCAGGAACTTGACCGCCGGATCAACAAAGTCGGACGTGGGGAACGAGGGGGTGGAGCGGGTGGCGCTGACCGACGATTCCAGCACCAAACGAGGGGAAACGGTACGGGTATAGGTAAACGCCAGGTTGCGCTGGCGATCGATATAGCGAACGGCAAAGGCGGGATCGATCGCCGTTTGATCGGGGTTCGTGGTGGGCCCGTTCAGGTTGTTGAAATTGAAACGGGCGAAGAGCTGGGACCGATCGGAGATGCGATGGTCGAGCCGCACAGAAAACTGGTCCGCATCGGTCACCACCGGAGAGGAACTCGCGTAGGTGTGGATCCCGTAGGAGCCGGCAGGATTATTGGGCAGCGGGTAGCGCGCGAGAACCCGCGCGATGCCCGGATCGACCGGGACCGTCAGCGTGTCGCCGGGGAATGCGGTGCTGTCCTGGCCGGCACGCTCCTCCGCCGTAGGCACAGGAAACACCTGGGTGGTGCCAAGCACCTGGCGAAAACCCTGGTACTGGCCAAAGTAAAACGTCTTGCCGGCGCCGTTGTAGAGCCCGTGCAGGATGACTGGACCTCCGTTGGTGAAGCCAAACTCGTTGCGGCGGAAGGGCGGAATCCGGCCTGGATTGGCGATCGAGGAGTGGTCAAAGTAGTTCCTCGCATCGAGCGCCGAATTGCGCAGGAACTCAAAAAACGAGCCGTGAAAGCCGCTACTGCCGGACCGGGTGACGATATTGGTAAACCCGGAAGCCCCGCGGCCGATCTCCGCCGGCATCCAGCCGGATTGGGATTGAATCTCCTCGACCGCGTCCACGTTGAAGTTGCTGAAGGTTGAGCCGCCCATCTCCGGGTCGCTGATATCGGCCCCGTCCATAGCGAAGGTGGCTTCCACGCCGCGCTGCCCGTCGATGGCGAACTGCTGGGTAAAGTTGGTGGCTCCGTTTGCGTCGGTCATGGTGCCTGCGGCCAGCAGCAGCAATTGGCTGAAGTCACGCTTGTTCAAAGGAAGCTGGCTGACGGCGCGGCTGGAAAGCGCAACCCCGCCGGTGGTCTCGGGCTCCGCGGCAGCTGCCTGCAGCGAAATCGCCCCCTGGTTGTTGAGGGTGAGGATAACCTCCCGCGCTTCCCCCGGGGCCGCAAGGTCGATCGATTGCGCGGAACCCGACCGATGGCCGTCCACCGTTACAAAAATCGCATAGCGCTGGGGCAGTAGCTGCTCAAAGGAAAAGCTGCCATCGGGGCGAGTCACCGAGGAGACTTTGTTTCCCGATGAGATAAGCTCGATGGTCGCGCCGCTAAGCGGATTGCCTGCCGGGTTGCGTAGCACCCCGCTCCAACTTGAGTTCGCGGTTGCTGTCTGCTGGGCAGTCAGCGGCATCCCGAAACAGGCCCAGGCGGCTAAGAGGAATACTATCTGCGGGAGTAAAGATCCAGACCGCTGACATGCAGCGAATTGCCGGCGATTTCCAGGTGTCAAAAAGCCTTACTCGATTCTTTCAGAGTGTTTGCTCAGTCGATGCACAGCGAAGCTTTGGTGGCTTTCTCTCAACGAAAACCCCCCTTCGCTATCTTAATCAGGCTAAAGTAATTGCGAAACGATCCAAAAAATACTTGGGAGACAGTACCACCGCCATCGTGTACACTGCTTCCCCAAGCACTAAAGACGTACGGGCAACCCCCTGCCATAGAACTGCGAAGGAGAGAAGACCATGAGCTTTTGCCAAACCTGTGGAGCCAGCTTGCCTGATGGGAGCCCGGCCTGTACTGCATGTGGAGCCAGCCAGGGGGTGGCCGCATCAAGCGCCGCACCCGGCGCTATCCCCGACTCTTATCCAGCCCGCGTCGCCGCACCTGCGGCTGCTGCCGGATCAGGCCTCACCCCGAACGTTGCCGGAGCGCTGGCCTACCTGGTGGGCGCCATCACAGGAATTCTGTTCCTGGTGATTGACCCCTTTAAGGCCGACCGTTTTGTCCGCTTTCATGCTTTCCAGTCGATCTTCTTCAACGTGGCCTGGATTGGCTTCTGGATCGTATGGATGATCGTGGGGTTCATGCTCGGCGCGATTTCGCACGGCTTGTTCTTTATTATCCAGTTGCCTATTAACCTGCTGATCACCGTCGGTGGATTCTGCCTGTGGGCGTATCTGATGTATTCCGCCTATCAAGGCAAGACCTTCCAGATACCGATCATCGGAGCATTGGCCGCGAAGCAGGCGGGAATTTAGTCCCAGGGCGGGTGCCTGGAAAGTCTGCGTATGCGTAAGCATGCGATAGCACTGGCGATCGCATGCTTACCGGTTTGTGTGTCTTGGGCGGCCGCTCAGGTCGCCGTAGGACCGCAATACGATACCACCCACGTCTACCTGGCGCCGGCCGACTTCGACGCGTTTGTCGGCAGCTTCATCGCCACCTTCGGCGGCGCCGCTCTCCCGCGCACGACAGGAAACGTGTTGCCGGTTCCCAGCAGCGCCCAGCTGCAATACCTGCGAACTCCGGCCGGCGGCCTTTCTATCTTTGCTTTTCAGACGCCGATCCCGTTTCCCTTTGGAGAAGAGCGCACCGGATATCTGGTCACCGATATGGATCGGGCCATCAAGGCCGCTCGAGCTGCCGGCGCGGAAGTTATTGTCGAACCCTTTCGAGACCCCATTGGGATTGATTCCGTCATCCAGTGGCCGGGCGGCGTAAAAATGCAGCTGTACTGGCATTTCAAGCCATCCACCAACCCGCCGCTCGAAACCATCCCTGACAACCGCGTCTACCTATCCCAGGATCAGGCAGACAACTTTGTGCGCAGCTTCGTCGCCTTTTCCGGAGGCAAGGTCACCGCCGACGACAAGCAGGCCGATGCGGGCGAAATCGGCCGTGCGGGAGAGACGTATCGCCGGATTCGTATCACGTCCCTATTCGGGAATGTGCAGGTATTAGTGACCGATGGCCATCTGCCCTACCCCTTTGGCCGCGAGGTGACTGGCTATGGAGTGCAGGACCTCAGCGCAACTCTGGAAAAGGCTCGCACGGCAGGAGTGAAGATACTGTGGGGGCCCTACGCAACCCAGGAGCGTAAGAGCGCAATCGTGGAATTTCCCGGCGGCTACATCGCCGAAGTGCACAGCGCGCTCAAACCCCAGAATTAGATACCGGCAGGAAATGCATGGCCCATTCAAGCCTTGTTTTGGCTTGAGTGGGGTAGTTACGCGCTCTGTGTCATTCCGAGCACCCAACTTGCCTGCGGGAAGTTGAGGGAGAAAGGACACGGCAAAAATCGCCATGGGTGCAAGGCCCGTAGGGCCGACAGCCAAACGTCAGCCCAGCCCGGAAGGGCTGGGAAATCAATCCAAGATGACCCCGAGCGCCGTAGGCGCGGCACTCAACCCATCCTCCACTCTCCCTGTGTCATTAAGAGCAGCTAACTTGCCTGTCTCAAGTTGGGAGAGGAATGACCAAGCTCCCTCCCCACAAGAAAAGCTTGGGTGGCCCTCGAGCCTTCTTTTGCCCCGGGCCGGGGCTTGAGTGGGGTTCTTACGGACCCCAACCCTCCTGGCGGCGGATACGTTCGAGGTTCAAAACGAGCAAGAGGTTTACCATGCCGTCGTGGCGTTGCGGCATGGAACCGGGAGCTTTGAAGACGCACTGATCGGCTCATTGGGAATTTGGAGGGGGTGTTCCGTAACACTCACCTTCGACGAAAAAGCTGCACAGAGGATCAGGACTTTAGCCCCTCAAGTCATGCGCGGAATCCGCTCCACGCAACCGGCACGAATACCGGCAAAATTACCCACGATACCACAATTAAACCATTACAGATGTATAATTTGATATGTGATATGAAACCGGCAAAAAACCCGCCTTTTCCGACACCTTCCTGGATGGAGCCGATGCTGCCATCGGACGGAGCAGAGCGTTGGAAGATGTCGCCTTCGACCTCATCTCCAGCGCCAATGCACTTGCAGGACAGATTCATCCCATCGTTACCGAATCAGTCAGCAATCTGGTTCGTTCGATGAACTGCTACTACTCAAACCTTATCGAGGGGCACGATACGCATCCGCGTGACATCGACCGCGCACTGCATAAAGACTACTCGAACGAACCTCGCAAGAGAGCCTTACAGCTCGAAGCGGTCGCACATATCGAAGTGCAGAAGGCAATCGACGCAGGCGACGATCCGAAGGACTTCCCGGCCTCATCGGCATATGCGGTTTGGCTTCATCGAGAGTTCTGCCGCCGCCTGCCGGATGAATTGCTATGGGTAGAAGATCCCGAAACATCGCGCCGTATCCGGCTTACTCCTGGGGCATTGCGAGACGGGGAAGTCGTTGTCGGTCTGCACCTGCCGCCACCGGCCGCCGCGCTGCCCGAGTTTCTTAAACGTTTCGGGCAAGTCTACAGCCCACAGAGCTTATCCAAGGTGCGACAGCTGACCGCTGTAGCGGCTGCACATCATCGCTTCCTCTGGATACATCCTTTCTACGACGGCAACGGTCGCGTCGCGCGATTGATGTCGCACGCTCTGCTACGTCGCCTCGGCGTTGGTAATGGCCTCTGGTCTGTGGCGCGGGGTCTTGCGCGGAATGTGGGCGATTACAAATCCTTGCTTATGGCTGCGGATGCTTCGCGTCGTGGCGATCTGGAGGGACGCGGGAATCTTTCGCAGGCGGCTCTTGATAGCTTTTGCCAATTCTTCCTGCGTGTCTCGAACGATCAGGTTTCCTACATGAGCACGATCCTTCAGCCATCTGAGTTGCTGCGCCGCATGGAAATGCATGTCGAAGACGAGACGCGCGCGGGCCGTCTTCCAAAGGGGAGCTTCCCCTTACTGCGTGAGGCTCTCCTTGCCGGTGAGTTTGAGCGCGGGCGGGCCCCCTCGCTTACGGGATACAAAGAGCGGATGGCACGGACGGTCGTATCGAAGCTGCTGGATGCGGGGCTGCTCGTGTCTCCAAGTCATGTGGCGCGTCTACGACTCGGATTCCCGCTTGTTGTTGTCGAGCGTTGGTTCCCATCGCTGTATCCAGCGACGAGTTATACGGCCGGCTGAACACCTCAGCCCGGTGTCGCCCAATAAGCCTTGTAGCGCTCCAATTCAAGCCTCAAGCGTCGTCAGAAATTTCTTAGAAGACGCTGTCCCGAGAGCTTGCGACTTTTTCGACCTTTCGCGTTTTCGAACAACTAACCGGATGTTTCTTGAACCCCTCACAAATCCGTCATCCTGAGCGAAGCGCCGCGCGGATCTATCGGATTACGGACGGCTTATGCGCGAAGTCGAAGGACCCCGGCGATGCCCGTTGCCAGATGCTCTTCCAAGCTTTCCGGCCACGAACTACAAGCCAAATCAAAAAAGTCACAAGCTCCGACGGATAGCCCGAGTTTCGATTCCGCTTTGTATCAGGGCACGACTTTAGTCATTCCGTAACGAAAAAAATACTCGGGCTTTAGAGCGTGTGTGAGAACTCGGATAATCCAGCCCCGAACCCGGATTTCCTGCCACGCAGCGTTGGACAGGGCCGCGCGTGCGCCTTTCAGTAAGGAAAGGCGCATGGAGTTTGCCAGAGCCACCAAATTCCACAGGAAATCCGGGGAAGGGGCGGCCTGAACTTAGCCCAGGACGGAGTCCTGGCAATAAGGGCGGCGACAGACGAAAAGTACCCCAATTGAACGGCACACGCTGTATTGCTTTAAGGACGAATTTCGGGCACAGACTGGAGTGGACCCCTCAGTTGAGACAGGGAAAAATAGGAACAGTTGTGGTTGGCTACTGAGGTGGGTGAGGGGGGACCTGACGGAACGTTACCCTTGCTTTAATGGCCATTTTAAGTTGGTAAACACTCCCTCTGTTTTCCCTCAGGTCCCGGAAAATTCAGTAAAATACCCCTTATCCCCCTAATAGAACGATCCGATCATGGTCACTCTCGAGGCGTTTTCGGAGCTCCTGCATGTTCTGTACTCAGCGCCGCTCCAGCAGGAGCGATGGCAGCGATTCCTCGCGCTTGTGAGCCAATACACCGCCTCCAGAAGCGGCTACTTTCTCTCAGCGGACACGCGCGGCGGCCTCGCGATTTTGGCCGAAGGGGGAAGGGCGATCGGTGAGACCACGATATCGGCCTACAACGAATCGTACGCACGGCGCGATCCCTTCCGGGGGGCCCTATTCCGGTACTCTCGAAAAGCAAGCCCCGTCGGCGTATTTACCGACGAACAGCTCTTGCCGCATGAGGGCCTGTTGCGCACGGATCTTTACCGCGACCTACTGGGCCCGGCGAATCTCCGTTACGGCACCTTCACGATTCTCGCGCTTTCTGTGCGCCGCTTCGACGCAATCAGCGTATGGCGGACGCCGGACAAAGGTCCGATCGCCGCTGATTCCCGGCGGCTGCTTGAACTGCTCATTCCCCACGTTCAGGCTGCGCTTGAAGTTCGTCGGATCTTGGGTGCTACTCAGCAACGCTTGGCGAGCGCCGAGGCCATGGCAAATGCAAGCCCCTGTGCAAGCTTTGTGCTGAACCGGCATGGCAGCATCCTCCATTGGAACTCTGCGGCGAAGTCCATGGTCCGCGCCGGCGATGCGCTCACCCTTGCCAACGGCCGATTGACAGCTTGCGATCCTCAATCCAACATCGCCCTGACGAAACTGCTTCTCGATGGGAATTCACCTTCATTTTCTTTGTCCGTCACTCAACCCAGCCGGTTCGTTGCGTTGCAACGGATGTCAGACAAACGGCCGCTTCAGGCAATCGCCACTCCATTGCCGGAGCCTCTCCGATCGGGCGGCGATCTGATTCTGCTCATCACCGACCCTGAGAGATCCGTCAATTTTCCCGACGACGCGCTCCATGCGCTTTATAGTTTCACGGCAGCTGAGGCCCAGGTCGCCAATGGCCTGCTGATGGGCTATTCAGCTGAAGAGATTGCCTCTTTACGGCGCGTCTCCGCTGCCACCGTGCGTCAGCAGATCAAGAGCATGTTGAACAAGACCGGCACAAGTCGGCAAACAGAGATGGTGCGGCTTTTAATGACATTGCCAACAGCTGCCGTCGGCGCGCCGTAATTTCCAGCTCCGACATATACCATCTGGTAGTTGCAGCCACGGAAGATCCGCCCTAGATTGGTCGCCTGTCACCGAGACTTAAGCGAATGACTACGACGGCTGGGTCGAAGCCAGCGGCACCAACAGCAATTGAAAGCGATTTGCGATCCTTATGAAAAGCCTTCCGCATTGTGCTTTTAAAGGAAATTGCGTAAGCATATTGTCGTTTCAGCGGCCACAATAACCTCAGGATAAAGGGTGACCTACTATGAGCCTGCGTGGGTGGACGGCGCTAGTTGCCTTCGTCTTCATAACATTCTCTGTTGCTGCTGCACAATCTTCCGGCTCTCTCCGTACCATGAAACTGTTAAGTCCAGAAATGGGCTGGACGGCCACCGAGAACCGGCTGTTCTGGACAAAGGATGGAGGCAAACAATGGGCAGACATCACACCGCCAACGGACTCGGCTGAGAGGGTCGCTTCCGTATTTTTTCTAGATGCCTCGAACGGATGGGTGCTACTCGTCAGCAATCATCATGATGCAGACGAGCCGGTGTTTGACATGGCCCACACAACAAGTGCTGGTGCGAGTTGGTCGACAACACGCATTACAATACCGAATTATGATCCTCACAGCACTACGCTATCCGGCAACGGTCAGATCGATTTTGTGGACAGCCTCCACGGTTGGATGAACCTCGATGTGGCCAGCAGTGCAAACTTTCGCTTGGGCATTCTGTTATTGACTGGAGATGGAGGAAAAACCTGGGATTTTTCGCCGGACGGACCTGGCGATGCGGGCTCCATCCTTTTCACAAGTCCGAAGGTCGGTTGGCTAGCCGGCGGCCCCGGAGATGAGAGCCTCTACGTCACGCGGGATGGATCCTACACCTGGCAAGAGCTGTCATTGGACGCACCGCCAGAGGTGCGTGCCGCGACTCATCGTACCTACGGGCTCCCGGTCTTTGAAGATGACAAGCACGGCTTTCTGCCGGTCACCTACTCAGGAACGGGGGTGGCGCATTCGGTCCTCGTATTGTTCTCTACTGACGACGGCGGCCAAAATTGGACGGAGTATGGCACAGTGACTTCAAGCAATTTCTTCCCGGGCGCGAACGTTCCCTTCGCCGTAGTTAACTCCCGCTTGATCACGGTCGAAGCAGCTAGCCACAGTGAAATTATGCTAACCACCGTAGATCACGGCAAAACAACAAGCAAGAGCTTCAAAGCCGAGTTGCCAACTTCGGTCCTGAAGGTAAGTTTTGTGAGCGGTGGACAAGGTTGGGTGTTAGCCGGAGGTGAATTGCTCGCTACCTCAGATGAAGGAACATCCTGGGCAGAAATCACTCCGAGAGCGGCTCCGCACGTTCCAGGTTCGATGTTAGAGCTGAGCGGTTCAATTTTTAAGAGATCTCGTTCAGCCTCGCAGCTCAAAACGCATTCTTCGCGCTATTTGTCAGAGGCGATACCAGAGATGGGGTTTCACTCTGTGACGCCGTTGACACTGACACTATGAAAACTTGGTGGGATTCTAGTCCCTATTACGTCACGGGGATTTACATCGGGGGTATAAGCCGCTCTTGTCACAATGAAGAGCTAAACCGTGTCTGGGCGACTACGGTTCTAGGTCAGGGCTGGAATTTGATGCCTTTGTGGCCGGGGGAACAGGCGCCATGTCGCGCAGGATCAAGAACCAAAAATCTGTTCTTTTTCCCACACAGATTCACGCTGCAAAATGCGACAAGAATGGGGAAGGCCGAGGCGGACGAGGCGGCCGAGGTTGCTAATCAGCTTGAACTGGAAGCCAGGAAATTTACTACGACATGGAGCAATATGACTCAGCCGCAGATAGCGGAACCTGCGGGAAGGCAGTAACCGAGTTTCTGACCAGTTGGTCGTCTGAGCTGAAAGACGAAGGGCTACAGCTCAGGCAGTTACGGGTCACCTGCCGACCCCGAGTGACTGGCAAAAGCATAATGTCGAAATACCTCAGAACATATGGATTGCCAAGACTCCACTTGAGGGAGCCCCCCCAAGCATCTCGATTTTTGGACTAAGCCCTCTGTGTGATATCTGGTCCAAGCCTCGCTGTAACTTGTGGTCAAATCACCAAAGAAGTCATCAGTACCTTTCCAATCAGACAGACATCGAGTGGGGGGAGGAGACTTGGCCTGGGACTGATCTCGACATCGTCTATAGCCCAACGGTTTCTGCCCCGTCCAACCTAACTGAGGTGAGTTATTCTGTAGGCGCCAAGACTTCAGCCTCTGACTGCGTTAAGGACTGCACCTTCGACTACACGAGCATCGACTTTCCTTCTGCGATGGAAACGACCGCCGTCGGCATCAACGATGCCGGTGATATCGTCGGTTCATTCAAAGATTCGAGTAACCTGTACCACGGGTTTTTGTTCCATGATGGCGCCTACACCTCCATAGATTACCCGGGAGCTTCACAGGGGACATTCCCGGCAGGTATAAACAGCATTGGTCAGATTGTGGGCACCTACTGCACATCGGATGAGTGCTCTTCCGCATTTCTTTACGCCAACGGTAACTATACCTCGATACCGCTGGGCAATGGTCCTGAAGTAGCGGGCATAAATGACGATGGCCTAATTGCAGGCCAGTTCGAGGATTGCAACTATGGTTTTGTGTATGACAGCAATACTAGAGTCACCACAACCTTCCAATTCAATCCCTCTGTTGATGGCGGAGGAAATACGTGCGTATGGGGGATTAATGGTGATGCACTGATCGTGGGTGATAGTGGAGGAGGATCGTCTCCGCCGTTCCTCTACAATCCAGTCACGCGCAAATTCACCTCGTTGAGCTTTTCCAGTTCCACATTTGGTCTCAACAATAATCTTCAAATTCTTGGCGGCGTGGATGACGATTGGTTTCTTTACGACTTCCAGAGCGGTTCAGAGGCTACCATCACCTATCCCGGCGCAAGTTCCAGTGTCCCTTATTCCGTTAACGATGACGCTCAGGTCGTGGGTGTGTATTCGGTGGGGGGACCGGGGAATAGTCATGGATTCCTAGCTACACCCAAGCAGTAACAGACAACAAGGGGTAACCGGAAGCTGTGGAGGAAAGCAGGAAGAGGAAGCGACCCTAAAGGAAAAGCCTTGGAGCAAAAATCTACGCTGTAGCTCCTCTCCTTCTTCTTCATCGGCGTGCTCCATTATGGCCGATCCACGCCTGAGAACTCACACCTGATGGCGTCTTCCCGGGCCCTTTTCGGGGACGGCCCTTTTCGAAAACGCGATGACAGACAGAACGTTACCGTTACAATTATTCACCAAGACAGTCCTTCTCCCGGACGCGGTGAACACCGGGTTTCACCTCACCATGCTGAAGCTATTCGGATGGTGGTTGCTTCGTCCCTTCGACGCCTTACAGCGCATTATCCCAGGGGAATGGCCAGATCCTATGGGAGCGAAACTTTCGACTATGCAGCGCCGGGTATTGTGCCGTCCGGTGGGGCTGATGCTTCGACCGGGATGGCTTGGGGCGGTTCTGGCGCAGCTTTAGCGAGATCGGGTTGCACGACATCGACCGCTGCGTCGACGATAGCGGCTGCAGGGGCTTCTGCCGGTGCTGTTTCCGGTTCCGTTGTCTCGGGTGTGACAACGCCAACGGTTTCTATCGCCGGGGCCATAGCTGCGGGAACTGGTGCTGGGAACGCGGCGCTGGGGAGCCTGCTCAAGCCGGGGCGCTGGAGATAGTAGCAAGCCGGTGACTGGAAGCTGTGAAAAATTGCTCCAGAGGTTGTGCAGATCGGTCCCGTGATCCATTTGAGGCCTGGTGACAGAAACCTGGTGGATAGGCACATGTTACCTGTGAAAGATTGCGGCCGGCCCATAACCTCGCCGCTAGGTATGCCCACCGCTTCACTTCTTCGACCGTATCGCGAACACTGGCTTTTCTTATGCAGCAGCGACAGTTGCGTTAGCAATCTTGCGGCGTATGCTAAATAGCCGGATGAGGTTGTAACTAAGACACGCCCACGTCGCTTCCATGCCTGTTTTACCTCGCCCTCTACAGCGAAATTGCCGAAGCCCACATCGCTCTTTAATCCAGGCGTGCGGGAACTCGGCGATCTGCGAGCGTTGGCCGTAGATTTTCTGTGCAGCCTCACTCTGCATCTTGGCTTTGAATGCGCTTGTTTCCGCAGACTCCTCGATACGCGTGATGGAACGTCTCCACTGGGGAGTCGGCCTCTTCGAGGCACACTGGGTGCGATAAACGCAGGAAGCGCAAGCTGCCTTCGGCGCCTTGTATACGTGCGTGAGCACACCGTGTCCCCGATCGAGGACCGCTTTGTGCGCTAGTTGCTGTCCGGCCGGGCAGAGGTAAACGTCGTTCTTTGCATCGTAAGGAAAAGCGCTGCTGATAAAGGCCCCGCGTCGTCCCTGGGCATCCGATTCAGTCGGCTTCCAGCTGTCTTGCCACGAGCCGTAGAAGTCGACGCCAGATTTTGCGGCAGCTTGCACAGCCGCGTGGTTGGTATAGTCTCCATCGGCAACCAACTGCTTCGGTAGACGTCCCAGAGTCGCTTCGCAGCGGTCAAGAGCTGGCTGCAGTTGACGATAGTCGATGGCGTCGGTGGTTGCCTCCACGTTGACCACGAACCCGTGGGTGGTATCGGTCACGAGCTGGACGTTGTAGCTGGGCACGGTGCCCCCCTCGCCATTTCGCATCACATGAGCCTCGGCATCGGTGGCGGAGGCCCGGGCTACGAATTTCGTCTTATCCTCTTTCTTTTTCTTCTGCAGACGCTCCACCTCACGAAGTGCGCTTTCCAGACGGGCCACGCGCTCCCGCGCCGCACGTTGTTTCGCAGCGGCTTGGCGCTTGACCACTTTCTCTTCCTCCGCGGCTTGTTCGTTCATCTTCTCTAGTTGCGTTTGTGCCGCAGCCAGATGGGCTTCGATCTTCTCTCTGCGCCGAAATGTGTTTCCACTGGCGTTGGCTTTAATCTTGGTGCCATCCAGCGTCACCCGTTCCATGGTGATCAAGCCTTCGGCACTCAGCACACCCACCACTTGTACGAATACACTGCTGAGCGCGTCCTTGTTATCAGAACGGAATCCGGACAGAGTTCGATGACTGATTGGTTGCAAACCGCACAGCCACTGGAACGGAGGCTCATATTCACACCGCCGCGCAATCTCGCGCGCTGAGCTTACCCCCTGGCTGTAGGCGTACAACCATAAACTGATGAGCAGCTGCGGAGCTGTGTGGTCTCGGCCAGCACGTCCCTCGACAGCCGCAATCTTAGCAACGTACAAACTTAGATCAAGCCGGCCGGTCATCTCCCAGATCGACCGTGCGCTGTGGTCATCGTCGATCATTTTTTCTACATCGACGGTACGAAAGACAAGCTGGGAACGGTCTATCGATGAAAGGCGGGGGCGAGGGGAACCTGAAGGTGCACTCACGCTTGTAGTCTAGCGGCGTTAACGATATAGAAACAGCCCCTTGCTGTTGTCAATTTCTTCACACCTTCCAGACGGAACGTAACCGTAACTGCTATAGTATTACCTAGGTAAACGGCCCGTCTGTCATCCCGTTTCCGTCTAGGTGAACGGCCCTGTCATCCCGTTTCTGTAACTGCTATAGTATTAGCTAGGTAAACGGCCCGTCCTGTCATCCCGTTTCCGTCCAGACAACCAGTATTGCGAGGCCCGTGATCATCAGGGCGATTGCCCAGACGAGGTCCAGGTTGAACCATGATGTTCTCAACATCGCCAGGCCGAATTTCTGATAGACGAGCAACGCCACGGTAGCCGTCACGGAAAGATAGCCCAAAGTATGGATGAGTGTGGCCTGCAGGTTGCCCGCAACACTCTGCGAGGCGCCCATGTGGTGACGCCCATGAGGTCCCGCCATCACCACAGGTAGAACCATCAGACCCGCGCCGTGCGCGGATGCCATCAGGAACGACCAGATCGTGAGATCGCGGAATCCGACACGCATTCCGCCCCACCGGAAATGCCTGTTTCGGACGAGCTTGTAAATGCCCAGTGCTATAAGTGTCGCCGCCGCACCGGCGCGGATGTACATGATTGGCACAACGATCTGCATCAGACTGGCGACCAGGACAACAACCGCAATAGAGAGAGCATGCCCGAGTGCAATAGGCGGCAATGACAAGGCTACCGCTCGCGCACGATGTTCCTGCATGCCGCGGGCTACCGCAAACAGCCATCCCATGCCAGGATTAATTCCGTGATATGCCCCCAGTAGGAATAGCATCGCCCAGAGGTTCCACTGCTCGTGCACGAATCACCTCTATGCGTAGCAATAAGAGTCTGACGAAGCGTCGCCGCCTTCAAGTCGAATCTGGTGTGGACGCAATTCGCCGAATTCAACGAAGAATTCGGGATCGAGTTTCATGCCTCCGTCGGGATTGACATCGAGCTTGACCATCCATCCATTGATCCCCTCGGGATAAAACTGCGCGTCCCATGGGGTGTAGAGAGAATTGGTGAAGTAGATGCGCTTGCCGTCGCGGCTTACCTCGACCATCTGCGGGGCGCCGTTCAAAGGTCTATCCGGATGCTTAGGATGAGCGGCTTTGCGGAAAATTCCCCCAAGGTGTATCGAACCGGTTTTTCGCGGGTGGAATGGATCAGACACATCGTATTGCAGGAATTCCCCGGTGCCGAAACAAGAGACGTACAAAAAACGATCATCCAGCGAGAGGTTAATGTCCGTCACCAGTGGCGGAACTGCCTTGAAGCCTTGAAGAAGCGGTGGCAGCGTCTCCGGATCGGCTGGCTCTGCGGGGATTTCGATGACCTTCGTGATTCCCCATGCGTCTTTGTCGCGATGCCATAGCCAGATGGAGGCGGATAGATCCTTGAGAGAAACGACCACGCCGAGGAAGCCATAGGCGCGAGTGGGATCGTGAGCCGGGCGTAGTTCTAAAGCCATCTGGTGCTCGGAGCCGAGATCGAGTTCCTGCAGATGGCGTCTCTTGACCAAATCCCAGATGTGCAATTTGTGGCCGTAACCTCCACCAAGCAGTATCTCGGGATTCACGCCTTTACTAACCATGTTCGGCGTTCCCCACTCGCTGGTAATAAGCGTATCGAAGCCCAGATGCCACCAGAAATCGTATGCGAGATGTTGAGTGCCGCGATCCAGTTCCCACTTGCCGAGTACATCGAAGCTTTCATGGTCCATGACGAAGATACCGCCGGGGCCGTCCCCGTCCGGCGCTCCCAGAGCACTTATCAGGATTCCATCGGGACCACAATGTACCGTGTGCGGCGAAGCGTATCCGGTGCGTGCGGCCAATTCCTCCGGCTCAATGACTCTCGCGATTTTCGGGTTACGAGGATCGGGCTTGGTGTCGATAATGTGAATGCGCGAGGAGTGGATGCCTGGCACCACCAGGTAGCGACGTTCAACGTGGGGATGCGGAGCATGCGGGCAAAGGCAGGCGCTGCAGGCATTCCAGCCGAAGTGATGCAGCTCGTCGCCGGCATTCGGCATGTCAAGTTGTCCGACGAGACTGCCGTAGGTCGGGGATGCGGGATCGACATCGACGACACCCAGCGCGTCGTGACGGCCATCATCTTTTCCGTTGACCATTGCGACGTAGGCCAGCTTTTCAGCTGGCGCCTCCATGGCCATTTTGGGCGAAGGGTAGAACGAGGGATCGGGCCGCCAAATCGACATCTTAAAACCACCTTTGATTTACAGGATTACGGTTACGCGCATGAACGTGGCTGGAATGAAGGTTCCTGCATTCTCCGCTCTTGTTCTGGGCATGAGCCAGTTCGAGGAGCTTGTTGTGAAGCTCCTGCTCTTTGCCGCTCTTGCGGGCGGCATCGTATGCGTTCATCGTGGGGCCGTAGAAATCCCGAAACAGCTCGATGAACTCGGTCGGACTCTTGTCCGCAGAAGCAAAATAGAACGTGTCCTTGATCATGGAAATGCTTTTCAACCGGGATACCCGCGTTGCCGAATCGTTCGACTATGTGGCTTTCGACGCCCCAGGTCATCGGGCTAACAAATCCTTCCGGTGGCGGAGGAGTAAATTCGGAGCTGATTTTGAGCAATTGGGACACAAATGTCGGATCGTTCGGAATCCAATTGCCCATGACGATGCGGCCACCCGGCCGGGTTACGCGGGCCATCTCACGCGCTACGTCAAAAGGCCGAGGAGCAAACATGGCGCCGAAGATGGACAGCGTCAGATCGAAGGATTCGTTCTCAACATCCTCCAGATGGCTGGCATCTCCTTCCTGAAATTTCAGGCGCGTGAGACCCTCCGCTTTCGCTCGCTTGTTGCCGGCCTCGACGAGATTGCGGGCGATATCGATTCCGGTCACGTTTGCGCCCGTCCTTGCCAGCGGTATCGCCGTTGTCCCATCGCCGCAACCGAGATCGAGAACCTCGAGAGGGGGACTAATACTGAGGGAGTCAACCAGCGCTTCTCCGGACTGGCGCATGAAACCCGCAATTTCAGTGAAGTCGCCTTTCTCCCACAATGTCTGGTTCGGATTTGCGACGGCTTGGTTCATGGTGCTGCTCCTGCCGATTGATTCAGCCCTCTCATTGTGCGTTGAGGCCGCCAATACATCCATGCCCGAGCGTCGCTATGATATGCTCAAACGTCCTTTCCAAGTCAGTCAGCCATGCGCAGAGTCCGCGAAACTTTGCAGAAAGTCCAGAAAACCCACATGGATGCATTTTCGGAGGTTCTGAGCGGAGTCAAACTGCGAGGTGCCGTGTACTTCACAGCGGATTTCTCGGCTCCCTGGGGACTTACAGTTCCCGCCTCAAATGTCATGACTGCAAGGATGGCGCCTGGAGCCGATCACTTGATCCTGTACCATCTCGTTCTTGAGGGAGGCGCCCTTATTGAGCTGGCCGATGGGCAATCTTTGGAATTGAACACGGGAGATGTCGTCGTGTTTCCCAGTGCAGAGGCTCATCATATGAGCAGCGGCAAAGGAGCTACCCGGCCATTCCCTAACTACGGCATCAGCGCCAAGATCCAGTCGCGTGATCTTAGCCCTCTTCGTGCTGGCGGCGGTGGAGACGTCTCCCGCCTCGTGTGTGGATACATGACATGCGATCCCTACTTCTGCCGACCGCTCCTGAGCGGACTTCCACCTGTGTTCAAGGTCAACCTAAGAACCGACCGTGCCGGGCAATGGCTCGAAAATTCGATTCTGCATCTGGTAGAAGAGGCCTCTTCCGCACGGATGGGTAGCGAGGCCATGCTGGCCAAATTCTCTGAGGCACTGTTCGTCGAGACACTGCGGCGCTATATTGCGGGTCTGCCGCAACATCAACTGGGATGGCTGGCAGGGACGCGAGATCCTATCGTGGGGAAATGTCTCGGATTGTTCCACGGCCGCATCGCTCATCCGTGGACCATTGCAGAAATCGCAAAGGAGGTTGGCATTTCGCGATCGGCTCTCATCGATCGTTTTACGCGCTATCTATCCGTGCCGCCCATGACCTATCTCACACGCTGGAGGCTTGAACTCGCAGCAAGAACGCTGGAGAGAACGTCACAGGGAGTGGCGGAAATCGCCAATGAGGTGGGATATGAATCAGAGGCAGCATTCAGCCGCGCCTTCAAGCGCGAGTTTGGGCAGCCGCCGGGTCAATATCGTGGTGACCATATGAGCTTGCACCCACGGAACGTAAACCAATAGCGTGATCTCAAACGCCTCCTCGTATTAGGCATCGGACGTGCCTACCCTCCAACGGAATGCCGATTGGTGAAATAGGCCAATTTACTCATCGACAGGCTCAGACCGCTCTTCGCGCAGCTCTGAAGCGAAGCTCTTCCGCGTTAAGTTCTCCGATTTCCATGTCTCGAAAGAAGACTCTGTAAAACCCTGGTGTTATCGGCTCGAATCCCAACTCTTCGAAGCGAATCGGTTTCCTCGACCAGACGGGAGTGGTACTTTCCGGAAATACCACTCCGTCTGACGACTAATCTCCGGCTGAAAATCGCGACAGATAGCCCGATATCTTTTAGGCTAAAGGAGGGCTTTCAGGGGGAACACACCATAACAACGATTGAGCTTGACGACGACCTCGCCGCTGCCCTCAAGGCTAAAGCAGACGCCCAACATCTAAAGCTGGAAGACTGGTTCAGAACATTGACGGGCATGCCCGCCGATAGCGGCGATTCACAGCATCGCCAAGCAGCGGCTGCCCGTATCCGCGAAATCAGCAAACATGCAAAGCCCGATCCGGAGGGATGGACCGTTCAAGACTATATCAACCGTGACCGTCCCTGATGGGCCGTATTGTTATCGACGCATCGATAGCGGCCAGCTGGTGCTTTAGGGACGAGGCGACAGACTACACGGAAGCTGCCCTTAATGCCATCGCCAGTTCGACAGAAGCAATTGCCCCTCGGCTTTGGGCTTATGAGATTCGCAACTGCATCCTGACCGGCATCCGCCGGGGACGAATCACCCAGCCCAATGCCGAGGAGTTTTTAAATCGGTGTCCGATCTAAACATCGCGCTTTCCGATCCGGCTTCCTACAATCATGTTTTCTCCCTCGCAAGCCAGTTACAAGCTGACCGTCTACGACGAGGCCCATCTGGATCTCGCGATTAAGGAGTCTCCGGCCGTTGCAAGCCTGGATAAGGAGCTTCTCCGAGCGGCCGAGCTAGCCGGCCTTGCTCTCTTCAAGACCTAGCGACGACCTATCCGAGAATGTGATCTGACCAGACTCTCCACGAACCTCTAAAACCCCTAAAGCTGCTCGATTTTTACGTTACCGTCGGACGTCTTGATGGTGAGCGGCGAGCCTCCGCCATTCAGCTTTCCGTGCAACTCATTGCGGTGCCCTCCGCCGGACTGGTAATTGTCCGTGGCGAGCGGAAGAGCACAATCCACATGGCCGTCGCCGGTATGCACGCTAAGGTCTGCGGCGAAGCTCGCGGGGACACGAATGGTCACCGAGCCATCGGACGATTGAATGGTCGACGCCCCAGCGAGCTTAGTTCCCTCGCGTAAGTTGAGGTCCAGCGTACCGTCACTGGTGTGAAGCGCAAGAGCCTGGAAGCTGCCGTCGACGCTGAGGTTGCCGTCGCTGGTGTGGGCGTCGATGCTGCCGTCCGCGTCGGTGACTTTTACGCGGCCATCACCGGACCTGATGCGCACGTTGCCCGAGACATGATCGACGGCCACGTTCCCGTCGCCCGTGGTCAGACTCAAATCGCCCTGCAACCCGGAGAGAGTTACATTTCCGTCAGAGGTCTTGGCTTGCAGTGTGAGCTGGGCGGGGCTTTCAACGGTTACCCGGGTATGTTCCCCATGCCAGGCGGTGTGGCCGCCAATGTGCGGCAGCTCTTTGAAGAGAAAGTGAACCTCATCGCCGCTTTGCCCCTCTTCCAGGCGATAGTCGCTCATCTTCCGCCCCACCACTTCGATGTGGATCCGGATTTCGTGGCAGTCCCCGCAGGGACGAAATTCAACTCCTGCATCCGCGGTTTCGAGGGTAAGCGTGGGCTTGCCAGTGACCGGATAAGCCCTGGACCAGGAGCGATCGGGATCCTGGGCGAGCGCAGTCAACGAGCAGAGAATAGCGAGCCCGCCAAGGGCGAGAGCATGGTTCGTCTTCATGGCAGCAAGATACGGAACGAATCCTGGAAAAGTTCCTTGAGCGTTTCGTTGACCGTGAGTCTTTGATCACTCCGGGGAGTCGAATTTTCAGGAAGGCGGATGTTCCCGGCCGGTTCCCACGCCCCAGCAGCCATCTTATACACCAAAAGAAAAGTCAATTCCCCTGATCTCAACCGCTAGGACCTGTATCTATACAAGTAGCAAGTTCTAACGATGACACCCGGCCAGAACGGATGAAGCGGGCCAGCTTAGTTCGCATCATCTTTAGAGCCGCTTTGCGACGATCAGCCCCAGGGCTAGACCACCTTGATGTTTGAAAACTCAATAGGAGCTATCAGCGGCACCCTCCGTCCGCTATGGAACTGGGAAGCAGAGGCCGCCAATCGGTCTCTGCCTCCTCTGACCCTGCATACGTAATAGAACCCCGGGTGCCCCATATCTGCCCGGTTTTGGCAGATGTGGGATACGCGGATCTCGACCCGGCGAATCCGTCCCGGCAAGCACTTTCGTATCTCCACTCAAGGACTTAATACGCTTAATACGCACTTTTTAGCCATTTCCCGCACCCGGATTTCCTGCCACGACGCACTGGATAGAACCCCGTGTGCGCCTTTCGGCGAAGAAAGCCGCATCAAGTTCACCGAAGCCACCAAGTCCCACAGGAAATCCAGGGAGAACCCGACGCCATGACCGGCGGTCAGGCCGCCGAAGCCGCCGGCCTGGGCTTGGGCAGCCCCAAACTCAAAATTACTGCGAAAAACATCGAATTTTACGCAGATTTATGAAAAAACCCACGCGCTCGTCGCCTTCCCGCCTCCGTAGGCGCCTCCTCGGCGCCTACCCTCCGGCGGGCGGAGAAAGCAGCCCTTCCCGAGTTTTGTAAACCGGCAGGTTCCAAAACGGGGTTACAATCGTAACCATCAGCACAAACCTTAGCGGTAAGACCAGCGCTGCAAGAGTGGGATATCTAGGTAAGAGGCCCGGAGATAGAGTGGGGTGGTTCCGAGTCAATACTAGAAAGCAAGAGTAGCCCTCTTTGCCGTCCTGACTGCCGTACGTTACCGACATGGTTGCTTCCCTTTCATTGCGGGCCGCGATGAGGAAACAACGACCGATGCAAAGCGTGATATTGGACGTTCGCTCTGTTCCTGAGCAGATTTCTGACCTCTTGGCTCTTGCCCCGCGTGCCATCGCTCTCAGCGATGGTGATCGACACCTTACCTATTACGACCTCGATTGCAGCGCGGATCAGTTTGCCGAGTACCTGGTGGAGCTGGGCGTTGTGCCAGGCGGTACCGTGGCGCTGTGCATGGAGCGGTCGTTTGAGTGGATTATCGCTGCTCTCGGCATTATGCGTGCCGGGGCAGCCTATGTTCCTTTGGACTCCTCCTGGCCGGATGCACGGCTGTGCTTCGCGATCAAGGACTCGGGGGCAACTATCCTGGTTGCACGCCAGCCCCTGCTTGATCGCCTGCAGCTCGAGGAGCAAGTGCGAGGTGTGGATCCGGGCCGTGATGCAGCAGCCATTGCCGAGACTCCCCTCCTGGCGCGCAGAACCCTCGCGCCCGAAAGCCTGGCCTACATCATCTACACGTCAGGCTCAACCGGCACCCCCAAAGGCGTAGAGATCACCCATGCCAACCTGAGTCATCTCGTCCGCTGGCATCGCGAAACCTTCCACGTTACCCAGCAGGATCGCGCCAGTCATCTCCTGGGCCTTGGCTTTGACGCGGCGGTCATGGAAATCTGGCCGCATCTTTCCGCCGGTGCGACGTTGTGTCTGGCAGACGAGGCCGCGCGATCATCGCCCGACCTGATCCAGGAGTGGCTGCTCCGTGAGCGAGTGACCATCGCCCTCATGCCCACCGTCCTGGGCGAGCGGCTGACAGCCATGAACTGGCCGGCCACGACTCCCCTGCGCCTGCTGATCATCGGTGGCGATGTATTGCAACACGGCCCCCCTCTTCCCCTCCCCTTTGCCGTGGTGAATAACTACGGGCCGACAGAATGTACGGTGGCAGCAACCTACTCGGTGCTGGTGCCGGGAGCTGCCGGGGCTCCGCCCATTGGCCGTCCGATTACCGGCGCTACCGTCTACTTGCTGGACGAAGAGGGTAGTCCGGTTGCCGATGGCGAAACCGGCGAGATATACATCGGCGGCGATGGTGTCGGACGCGGTTACCGCAACCTGCCCGAGCTTACCCGGCAAAGATTTCTGCAAGATCCTTTTTCCACTGTGCCGGCGGCACGCATCTACCGCACCGGCGATCGTGGAGCCCGGCGGACCGACGGAGAGATAGAGTTTCGCGGCCGCCTCGATCGCCAAACCAAGATTCGTGGTTTTCGCATCGAGCTGGATGAGATCTCCGACGCCCTTAGCAGCTATCGCGGCCTGGATTTTGCCACAGTAGTGACCCGGACCTCGGAGTCGGGGGAGAACCAGCTCGTCGCGTACCTCTTGCCCAATGGAAAAGAGACCGTGCCCACGGCAAATGAGCTTCAGCAACATCTGCTGCAGAGCTTGCCCGATTACATGATTCCATCCGCCTTTTACTGTCTCGATGAGCTCCCGCTCTCGCCCAACGGGAAAATTGATCTGGCGAGGCTTGCGCAATCGACCGGCGGGCGCTTGCCGGAACGAGTTCCAGCGCAGGGACCGGCTTCTTCGGTGGAAGAAAAGGTACTCGCCATTGTGCGAGATCTTCTCAAGAATGACGAGGTGGGAACGACAGACAATTTCTTCCTGGCCGGAGGACACTCGCTGCTCGGCACCCAGCTGTTGCTGCGCCTGGGAAAAGAATTTAGCGTCGATCTTGCGTTGCGGCATCTGTTCGAAGCGCCCACCGCCCAAGGCCTCGCTGCGCTGGTGGAGAAGCCCCTGCGGCAGGCATGGCTGGCCAAGGTTTGGGTGCACGTGCTGCGCCGACCCCAAGTCCAGTTGGATGACAACTTCTTCGCGCTTGGCGGCGCGCCGGAGTTGCTCGCTGCCGTGCAGCGGCGCATCGCGGTGGAGTGCAACCGGCAGATCTCCATTCATCAACTGGTCGCTAACCCTACGGTCCGTGCACAATCGGAATTGATCGGTGGCGAATCGGAAACGCGCCCCATGTTGCCTCCCGGCGTCATCTCCTTTCAGCCCAGCGGAACCCGAAACAGTATTTTCTGGATGCACTATTTCTACTTCGGCCTGTCCAACGTGATAGGAGACGATCAACCGTTTCATGTTGTGCGCATGATGGAGGAAGACTTTCCCTCCCTTGGCAAAGTGCCCACCCTGGAAGCAATCGCCGCCTGCCATGTGCGGAAGATTCGTTCCACGCAACCCTGCGGGCCATACACCGTGGGGGGCCTCTGCCTCGGGGCAATCGTCGCCTTCGAAGTCGCGCAACAACTGCGATCCGCTGGATGTGAAGTGACGCTGCTTATGGTGGATCCACCGAACCCGTCCACGTTGGAGGGAGGCATGAAGGCCAAGTTGACCCAACCTCTCTACCTGGTGAAGCGCGCAGGGCGGCTGGGGCTGAGGAGAAGCGTCGCTAAACTTCGCAATCGTGTACTTCCACCACCGTCGCAGGAGGAATCGTCAAAAACCGAGGTCAAGATCGCGCAAGAGATGCTTGAGGCTGCGGTCGCTGGGTACGAGCCCAAACGCTACGACGGAAGAGTGCTTTTGATTCTGGCATCTGACCGTCCGCCGCATCTTGACTTCTCTGCCGCCGTGGCAGAAGGTCATTCCCAATACCCTGCATACCCAGTATTTCGATGGTCACCACGAAGACCTGTCGAAAGCGGAGAGTGCCCGGCGCATCGCGGCTGCCATCCATGCCCACCTCGAATCGGTAACCGTGCAGAGTCTGACCGCCTGATTCTGCCCTCATTTCTGCTAAGCCCAGCCCAACCGGGTTTGCTAAAGTCGAGCCTATGCAGAGTCATCCACCGAGCCCCGTTTCAACGATAAAGAACGACAAGCTCAGCCTGCTGATGCTTCTCGACCCGGAAATAGCGGCCCATCCCCATACCTTCTACCATGCCATGCGTAGCCATGACTCCGTGCATTGGGACCCTTACCTGCATGCCTGGGTCGTCACCAGCTATCCGGAGGTGATTCACGTTCTGATGAATTACTCCTCCGATCGAACCCCTCCCCTGGAATATCTGGATCACCTCGGGCTCTCCTTCATGAAGCCCTTTGCCGAGATGATGCTGCAGCAGATGCTCTTCATGGATCCTCCCCGGCACTCTCGTCTGCGCGGTCTCTGCTCCGTGGCCTTTACCCCGCGCCGCATCGAGGAGCTGCGCGGCGACATCCAGTCCATCGCCGACGAGCTGATCGACCAGGTGATCGCGAAAGGCCATCTGGATTTGATGGAGGATTTTGCCAACCCGCTGCCGGCCATCGTCACTTCGAAGTTGATGGGCGTGCCCGTGGAAGATCACCGGCAGCTTAGTAAGTGGGTCATCGATATTGCGGAAGTGCACGGCAATTTCCAGCACCACCCGGACCGGGTAAAGGAAATTCTTCAAAGCCTCGAGGATTTAAGGAGCTATATTGCCGACCGCATGGAGGAGCTGCGCAAGCGGCCCAACAACGGCCTGATCTACTCCTTGATGACCGCGGAACTGGATGGGCAGCGTCTATCTGACGAAGAGGTGATCGCCACTACCATCGTTACGATCATCGGCGGACATGAAACAACCACCAACCTGATCGGCAGTGGATTCCTGGCTCTGTTGCGCAATCCAGAGTCCCTGGAGCAGCTGCGCAGCCATCCGGAGATCGTGGCCTCAGCGATCGAAGAACTACTCCGTTACGAATCACCCGTCCAGCATACGGCGCGCATCGCGTTGGCCGACACGGAGCTTGCCGGAAAGAAGATCCTCAAGGGTGCGAAGGTGGTTGCGGTTTTAGCCGCGGCGAATCGTGATCCCAATCGCTTTCCCGATCCTGACCGCCTGGATCTGCTTCGCACCGATAATCGCCACCTGGCCTTCGGATGGGGCGCTCACTTTTGCTTCGGCGCGCCCTTGACCCGCATGGAAGGCCACATTGCCTTCAACACCCTGCTGCGCCGGCTTGCAACACCCAAGCTGCTTGATCAGAAACTCGAGTGGCGAGAGAACGCCGGCCTACGCGGTCTGACCTCATTGAAGATGAGCTTCAAATCCTGAAGCCCGTCTACTCAGGATGCGTGGCCCATTCAAGCCTTCTTTTGGTGTTCAGTTCCATGACATCCTTTACAAAACGTCTCCAGACATCCTTTACACTCTGCCGCGAGCGCAGCGAGCGGCGGAGAGCAAAGGAAGATGGGCTGGAAGACGATGGATGTACGGCAACAGAGGGTGGAGTTTGTGGTAGCGGCGGCGCGGCAGGAGAAGCCCTTCAGTCGTCTCTGCGAAGAGTTTCAGATTTCTCGTCCGACGGGATACTTGTGGTGTAAACGCTACGGCAGCGCAGGGCTGGAGGGCATAGCCGAGCAGAGCCGCAAGCCGCACAAGAGTCCGAGCAAGACCGCAGAGTCTGTGGAGCAACAGGTGGTTGCATTGTGGCGTCGCTATCCGGACTGGGGAGCGCGAAAGTTAGCTCTGAGACTGGTGGAGCAAGCCGGTCCCCAGCTGCCTGCAAGTACGGTTCACCGGATTCTTCGTCGCCACAAGCTGGTGGAGCAGCGTGAGCAGCGCAGTGGGGAGTGTAAGCGGTTTGAACGCAGTCACCCCAATGCGCTGTGGCAGATGGACTTCAAAGGCCCGCGCGGCTGGAATCAGCAGGTGGGCCCACTGTCGATCCTGGATGACCATAGCCGTTACCTGATTGATTTACAGGCCTTGGGCAGCACACAGGCGGAGCCGGTGCGGGAGCAGTTAGAACAGGTTTTTCAGCGTTGCGGCGTACCCGAGGGGATGCTGATGGATCACGGTATCCCGTGGTGGGGTCCACGATCGGCGCTTGGTCTGACGGCGCTCTCGGTCTGGTTGATGCGACAAGGGATCCATTTGCACTGGAGTGGAGTGCGGCATCCTCAGACGCAAGGCAAAGTGGAACGCTTCCATGGCACGCTGCTTCGTGCCTTGAGCAAGAGGCGGCTGGACCAGCAGAGAACCCAACAGTGGCTGGATGACTATCGCTGGGAGTACAACCATGTTCGACCCCACGAGGCCCTGGGGATGAAGACCCCGGCGAAGCTATGGACACCGAGCGAACGGAAATATGAACCCAATCCGGCCAGCTGGGAGTATCCACCGGGAGCGGTGTTACGTAAGGTGGATGCGGACGGAAAGCTCCAGGTAGATGGCCGGCAATGGCACTTCAGCCGCGCACTCAGTCGGCAATGGGTACAGATCGTCTCCGTAGAACAACGGGTCCTGGTGTACTACTGCAACTCGGTGATCCGCGAACTCGACCTCAACGCCAACAAGTCGGCTCTGGTGAAGCGTTGGATTCGTTAGCTCCGACAAGGGAGGAAAAGACGGCGGCTTTGCCGCCTTGGAAAACGCACAGCGTTTCCCACTTTCCCTCCCACGACTGCGGCGGGTTCATAACCAAAAACTGTAAAGGATGTCTGGAGACAAACTGTAAAGGATGTCGTGGCACTTTACACCTTCTTTTGGCTTGAGTGGGGTAGTCCACCCTACCAGCGATAGACGATCAGCTTGTCCAGGTACAAGGTGGTCGATCCACTTGAGCCAACTCCATCCACCTGGAAGTTCGTCGACAACGTCGGGGACCATCCAAGCGCGAAGGCGGACGATACCGTGACATTGATAGACTGCTCAACGCCATCGAGCCAGACAGCCTTATAAGTGACTTTGCCGGTACTGCTGCGGGAGTAGCTCACCTGCACGTGATGCCACGTATTGGTGCTCCAGTTACGCACGTTGCATTTAGCATTTGAGGGCACCCACTTGACAGAAGGCTTGGTCGGAGTTCCCTTATTCTCTGAGTAAGCCCATGTACCCGAGTAACCGTCGCATTGGAACCCATAAATAACCGTCTGGCCATTGGGCATTACCTGGTTCAGGTCCATTTCGAGGTTAGCGACGTCTTGGGCGGAACCTGCAACATACACCCAGCCGTCGTAAACAAAGTTAGTCGCGGAAGTATCATCCCCAAAATTTGCCGAGTAGCGCTCGTCGCCTTCGTTGGAGTATTTGGTCACAAATTTGCGCGCATGATCGCTGAGGGATGGCGAGCTGACGATGCTCATGCTTCCGCTTGAACCGCCGGGACCACCGGTGTCGTGGGTTGCCTTCCAGTCACTCAATGTCTGGATCTCGCTCACGCTGACCGCATCTGAGGCGATGGAGGGTCCACCCCCACTCGTCGTTCCGGAGCTGGTGCCGCCTTTGACCGTGATGGCGACGTCTGCGACGCAGGAGGTGCCTTTACCCCACGCCTTCACATGCAAGGTGTGGGCGCCGGACCCAGCCGAAACCTCGGCCTTCACTGCCTTGGCGTCCACCACGGTGGTGTCTGAGCTGCTGTCAAGCGAATAGCCCATGGCCGACACAGACTCTGACTCGCACGTAGTCGCCGTCGCAGAGAGAGCGAACGGCGACGTAACCGAAGCCCCTTTGGCGGGGCTGCTGACGCTGATCGGGCTCGAGCTGCTGGAACCAGTTGCTTGCCCGGTGATAGTAATCGCCACGTCCGTGTCGCACGCGGAGCCCTGGCGGCCCCACGCCTTGACGTGCAGCGTGTGCTTGCCCGTCGAAGCGGTAACGGTAGCCCGCACCGCCGTGCTGTCTACGACGGTTGTGTTTGTGCTGCTGTCGAGCGAATAGCCCATGGCGCTCACACTCTCAGAATCGCAGGTCGAAGCAGCCGCAGAGAGGGCGAATGGCGACGTAACCGAAGCTCCCTTGACCGGGCTGCTGACGCTGACCGTGCCTGATGCACTAACCGAGCTGTCCGTGCTGACAACATTACCCACCGTAATAGCGACGTCCGTGACACAGGAAGCGCCTTGGTCCCCCCACGCTTTGACATGCAGCGTGTGTTTGCCGATCGAGGCCGAGACTTTGGCGTTCACTGAATTATTGTCAACCACAGTAGTATCCGTGCTGCTGTCGAGCGAGAAGCCCATGGCGCTCACCGACTGAGAGGAGCACGTCGAGGCATCTGCGTAGAGCTGGAATGGTGATGAAACCTCAGTACCGTTCCCCGGGCTGCTGACGGTCACGCCTGCGAATGCCGGGGCGGCTAAGATCACAACCAATGACGAGGCGAGGGAGAGCTTCTTAAGAGGGTTCATTCTATGCCTTCGCAGACTAATAAGGAGTTACTTCCGGTTACCGATTAGTGGCCCAGTTTAAGCGCGTACGACACCTCGTCAGCTCTGGACTTACTTAGCTGTCACCCGCTTTCGACTTCTTCCGGTCTTGCTTGTTCCGAGTTACCGCTGTCCAATCCCCGCCGGCTAAGTGCTGCCTGGGCGAAATTGGCCGAAGTTAGAAATGATGTAGCTTCATGCTGCTGGTTTCCACACAGCAGACGCGCAGGTCCAAGTCACTTTATAAACGCATAATACACAAATCACTTCAGCGGGAAAGCCCTAAGTTCAATAAATGCAAAGAAAGTTGGTTGTCCCAGGGCGCATGGTCTCCTGCTGTGAAAATAGTGCACGCAGTCCCTGGAAAATAAGTGCGTCGCTTTATAACAATTACACAGAGGCGCAAAATTAAAAGGTCTCCAGTTTGCAGCCCTTGTACAGAAACGGCCACGAAGGAGTCTGGGAGATCGAGCACACCGAGTCGACGACTTCTGCAGACGCTGATGAAAGGAAACTATGGTGGATACTAATATATCCGTACGCAACCGCCCAACATCATTCGAGGAGCGCTACATCAGTCTGAGGGCAAACGCAATCATGCCGGAGCCTTCCGCTACCGCCGATTGGTCGCAAAGGGATACACGACTTTCCCGTTCGGGCGGCAGCGCCGCTAAGCAAGACCAGACCGCCCACGGCCGAGGGCACACCTCAGAAGCGCTCCCTCTTGCATCAGGGGGTTAAGCCGTGTTGCATCATGATGATCGTGGGATGGGTGAATGGGACACTTCGGGGGAGTATGATACCTCCGGAAGTGCCATTTTTGTCGCGCCAAAGAGCCCGAGGAGGGTAGATTGCTGACATCCGGAAATCGGCAGGATGCTGCTGACCCGCCAGCTGATCTTAGCGGCAGCGTTCCCGCTTCGCCCGTGGATGCTTCGGCTGTGCTCGCCCAACTTGAGCGAATCCTCGCCAGCTCTCCTTTTCGCAACAGCAAACGGTATCCGGCACTGCTGCGCTACGTGGTGGAAAAGCATCTGAATGGCGCCTCCTCGGAGTTAAAGGAGCGCACCATTGCCATCGATGTCTTTGGCAGGGACCCGTATTACGATCCCGCGGTGGATCCGGTAGTGCGTATTTCCGCAGGAGAGGTCCGTAAGCGGCTGGCCCAGTACTACCAGGAGACAGCGGATGCGACCGAGCTGCGCATTGAGCTGCCGGTCGGGTCTTACCACCCGGAGTTTATCGTTCCCGCTCCTGCGCGATCGGTTCCTGCCGCGTTACCGGCCGCCGCCCTATCGCCTGTCGCCGATGAGGCCCCCGGGCCAGAAAAACCTCGCAGAACAAAAGGAGCCGTGGCGGCGCTATGCGGCTTCGTTGCGCTCGCGATCCTGGTCGGCCTTTCCTTCTACTCGCTTGCGCACCGGCCCAGCGCGCTCGATCTGTTTTGGCGCCCGGTGATCCAGCAGAGGCACTCGGTTATGCTTTGCCTGGGTAGCATCGGGCTGCAACCCGCCAATTCCGCGCCCGACTCCTCGCACCCCGTAGATCCGCACCAAACCGCGGTTGCGTGGTGGGATGCGGAGACCCTGGCTCGCGTCGCGGGGCTGGTCCAGTCCAAGGGCGCTTCCCTCCACTTATTCCGTGAGGACGAGGCGACTTTCAGCGACTTCCAACAGAGACCCGCCGTTCTTATTGGCGCTTACAACGATCCATGGACGCTCGAATTGATGTCTCGTATGCGCTACACCTTCCAACGAACCGGCCAGGTTCAATGGATCTCCGATCGCGACCGCCCTTCGTTTCGGGATTGGAAGAACGACCTGACGCGAACCGACGCGGAGGGCAAACTGGATATCAAACAGGATTATGCCATCATCTCCCGAGTCGCCAATCCCAGGACCGGATTCATCACCGTTACCGTCGCCGGGCTTTGGGGTTACGGAACCCTGGCGGCCGGACGGTTCCTGACCGACCCGCAATATATCCAGGAATTTTCCCGGAGAACAGGCTTCAATCTCGAGAAGAACAACCTCCAAATCGTGATTGGCGCTGAGGTTATCCAGGGGAAGCCGGGGCCGCCGACTGTTCTTGCCGCCACCTCCTGGTGACATCGCTGAAGTAGCATACCTCTCGATACAACGTCCTCCCGATCATTCATAAATCGCACATTCCATGAGTTCAAGTGATCCCACAGGGGGACGATACCGCGAGTACCTTGCGCGAGCTGCGGTGCGATGGATTTAATGGCTCGCGTTCGCAGTAAGCCAGACACCGCGCGGCCAAAATCTTTGGGGGTTCCAGGCTTAACGCCGGCCAGCGTGAAGCGGTTTGCCGACACAGGAGATTCAGCATGACTCCCAAAGCGCTTTTCGCCACCAATACCGCCTCCATCAGCACAAGCTACGGGCTGCTCATTCTGCGCCTCGCCGGCCTTAGCCTCTTCTTGAAACATGGATGGGAGAAACTGAGCGGCTATTCCACCATGGTCCAGCATTTTCCCGATCCGATTCACGTCGGCGCTCATGCGGGCCTGGCCTTTGCCTTGCTTAGCGACGGCATCTGTTCCGTGCTTGTCCTCATCGGGCTTGCCACCCGTCCTGCCTCGGCGGTCATCCTCTTTAATCTGTCCGTGGCCTTTACCTTCGTTCACCACGCCGCCTATTTTTCCAACCCTCACGTGGAGGTCGTCGCGCTCTGCATCCTCATCTTTGCCACCCTCCTGTTCACGGGTCCCGGGCGATTCAGCGTCGACGCGCGCCTGGAAAAGAAGTAGCCAAGGAATATCCCATCATGTTCACCAGGAAAGCTCTCTTATCTGGCCCGCTATTGGCGTTGGCCCTTTGCTTTGCGACTGGCCCGGCCCTGGCGGATAACCTCCGTGTAGGGGCAGCACGGGTCGACATAACTCCCGCGGCCGACCCGGCAAACCCGCCAACAGGCAAATATGCGCACGAGCATTTGTATGTGCGCGCCATCGTCCTCGACAACGGCGTCTCCCGCGCTGCCTTGATCGGTGCGGATCAGAGTGGGCTTGCGGAGTGGGTCTGGTCCGCGGCCTCCAAACAGATAGCCAAAGAGCTGGACTGCCCGATCGCCAACATCCTCATGTCCGCCACCCACACCCACAGCGGCTGGGGACCGGGTGCCGTACCGGGGCATGGCCCTCCGGGCATGTCCAGGCCTGATCCGAATGCTCCGCCACCCCCCATCATCGGCCAGCTCGTCGACGTTGTGACCCAGGCCAAGGCAAAATTGCAGCCGGGACGCATGGGCTTCGGCAAGGGCTTCGCCTATCTCAATGTGAACCGGGACACCATCGACCCTGAAACTCATCTCTGGACCCAAGGGCCGAATCTCAACGGATCGTCGGACAAGACGGTTGCTGTCATCAAGTTCGAGACCCCTGAGGGAGCACCGATCGCGGCGTACATCGACTACGCCATGCACCCGGTCAATGGCTATCTTTCAGGTTTCGTCAGCGCCGATTTTGCCGGGGCCACCTCGAGGTATGTCGAGCAAGCCTACGGAGACAGGATGGTCGCCGTCTTTGCCCAGGGCGCTTCGGGCGATCAAAACCCGCTCTACCTGCGCGCCGCGACCAATACTCTGGCTTCGCGCAGCGGAGTGCCCATCACCGGCAACGTGCTCACGCGCGAGCCGGTGGAAGCTCCATTGCGTGACGGCAAGGTGACAGAACATCCCCTTGATCCAGCCGTGCGGGACACGCTCGAGCGGGTAATGGACAGCGAGGGCGTCCTCCTCGGGGAGGAAGTGATTCGGGTGATGACCAACATCAAGCGCCTGGATCCGAATCCCGTGATCTCCGCCAGCCAGGAGATGGTCACCTGCCCGGGCCGTCATCGCCTCGACAATGTGCGCGAAGGTAGCCCGGGCAAATATGAGGATGGCGATACCGTAAATTTACGTCTCGGCGCCTTGCGCATCGGGGATGTCGCTCTTGCTTCCGTGGATGGAGAAGTGTACAGCGCGATTGGAAAACGATTGAAAGAACAATCGCCCATGGCGAACACCGTAATGGTGACTCTGGCCAACGGAATGGCCAATTCGGGCTACATCCCCGATGATGCTTCCTTCGGAGCCTACACCTTCCAGGTGTTGGGTTCTCGTTTGAAGCCGGGCTGCGCAGAAACCGCGATCGCCGGCGGCCTCACTGGATCTGATACTGGCGAACGACAAGTAGTTACCGAACTCCGCAATCGTAGGAAATGTTAAGGTTTACCCCGGTAGTTTTTTGGAGGCGCACCATTGTTCCGAATTTGCGCTGCCCGTCGAGTCATGGTGGTTGCGTTTCTTTGCGTCACTCCGCTTCTGCAGGCACAATTCGGGCCACCGGAGCCGCAGGGCTCCGGTCCCAGGCTGGAGGCGCCTACTGTATTTCCGGCTCCGGGGACCTATCCCACCACTGAATCCGTAACCCTGATCGATGCTGACCCGCAGGCCACCATCCATTACACCTGGGACGGCAGCATGCCCACCTCAAAAAGTCCGGTGTACGACCCGGCCCAGCTGCTCTTCATCGGTGGTATTTACGAAGGAGATCACGGCCTCAAGGCGGGCTACACGCTGCGCGCAGTTGCCATAGGTGAGGGGCACACCAACAGCCCCATTGCGAACTTCCAGTTCGTGGTCGATCGGCGCGACCGCACAGCCTACGTGTCAGAAGAGATTCTGCCCGGTGTGCGCATGATCCGCGACTCCGACAACGACAAGATGTTTCTGGTGCAAGGCGAAAAGGCCTTCGCTCTGATCGATAGCGGCCAGGGAACCGGCAAGCTGCGCGAGTACCTTGCGCAGTTCACCGGCGGTCTGCCCATTGTGCCGATCTTCACCCACAGCCACGGCGATCACATCGGGCAGGCAGACCAGTTCATTGCGGATACCGTAGAACGCATCGGTGAAGCCGATCGCCCGGCAACCATACGTCTCCTCAAGAGCCGTGGTATCAGCGATGACGTGATTGCCAGGAACCTTCTGTCTGTTCATAACGGAGACCATGTCGACCTCGGCAACCGCTCGCTCGTAATCTACGATGCACCCGGGCACACCCCCGGATCGATCGTGATCTTTGACGAGAAGACCGGCAACCTCTTCACCGGCGACTCCTTTGGCAGCAACTCCCCCACCATTCCAGACGCGCTCTGGCTTCAGTTCACCCAGGTTCCGCTGGATTCCTATCTGGCGACCGTCAAGACCACCAGAACGTACTTCCGGGGCAAGGTCACGCATCTCATGACCGGCCACAACGATCACCCGTTGACCGGGGAAAAGTACCTCGACAACCTGCAATCGGCCCTGCAATCCCTGATGGACAAGGGAGATGCGGTACTTGTGCCCTCGTACCGGCCGACCGGCTTTCTCCAGGTCACCATTGGCGATCGCATGCACGACCCAGACTGGGTCGCGATCAATGTAAACAAAGCACATTACCTGCCGGCCCCGGTCGACAAGATTGCCGGCCTTACGCTCCTCAAGATTGACGGTGCGGTGCTTCAGCCGGCCTTCTCGGCCAACGTGAAAAGCTACACCGCGACGCTGCCCCGCAAGAGCCCCTCCGCTTCCCTATCGGTTGAGCCGACCTCAACACGATCGAGTGCGCTCACCGTCAACGGCCAATCCGCCAAAACCGGGCAGGCCAATGCTGTCCCACTCTCCGGCAAGTCAACCGCGGTCACCATCCATGTGGTCTCACCCGACGGCTCGCAGGCCGCGGACTACGTTGTGACTGTGGCGAGGCCATGAGCAGCCCGGCCCCGACGAACATTTACCTTGCATCCATTCCGCGTTCCAAGGGATCAAATAGCTGATCGAATCAACGAGGGTGTTGCATGGCCGAATACACAAAAGATGCGGACGCGATATCTCGCCTCTCCCGCGAGCAATTTCGCGTCACCCAGCAAAGCGCCACCGAACGTCCGTTTGAGAACGCGTATTGGGATCATGACGCCCCCGGCCTTTACGTGGACATCGTTTCCGGCGAGCCGCTCTTCTCATCTCTCGATAAATTTGACAGTGGCTGTGGCTGGCCCAGCTTCACCCGGCCTGTGGACCCGGAAAACGTCGAAGAGCGATCCGACGGCACTCTTGGAATGAGCCGGACTGAGGTCCGGTCGACCCATGCTGACAGCCACCTGGGTCATGTATTTGATGACGGCCCAGCGGACGCCGGCGGGTTGCGCTACTGCATCAATTCGGCTTCCCTCCGCTTCATTCCAGCCGAGGAGTTGGAAAGCGAAGGCTACGGGGAGTATGCCAAACTATTTGAGGCAAAGGAGAAATAGAACATGTCACCATCCCACGAAACCGCAATCCTGGCCGGTGGCTGCTTTTGGGGCATGCAGGACCTGTTGCGCCGCTACCCGGGTGTCATTTCGACGCGAGTTGGATATTCCGGCGGCGATGTTCCCAACGCCACCTATCGCAATCATGGAACCCATGCCGAGGCGATTGAGATCGTTTTTGACCCGCAGAAGCTGAGCTATCGCAAGCTGCTGGAGTTCTTCTTTCAGATTCACGATCCCACCACCTTGAATCGCCAGGGAAACGACCGTGGAACCAGCTACCGCTCCGCGATCTTTTATACAACTGACGAGCAGAAGGCGACCGCCGAAGACACCATCGCGGACGTCGACGCCTCGGGAATTTGGCCCGGCAAGGTCGTGACTGAAGTAAAGCCGGCTGGTCCCTTTTGGCAGGCTGAACCCGAACATCAGGATTATCTGGAACGCTATCCTAACGGCTACACGTGTCATTACGTTCGGCCCAACTGGAGCCTTCCGCATCGAGCAGCTTGAATCGTACCTGGTGGGCAAACGGGGCTTGGGCGGCACACCCTAGCCTCGTGTTGGCTTGATTAATTTTACGGTCAACCACCTTTCGCGGAACCCTGCCTGCCCTCCAGCATTCAGCTCCAGAAGTTGCGCGACGCCAACGTCACCATCAGCTCCCCGAAGAGAGTGTTCGCCCAGGCAAACCAGGGCCTTGTAAAAACCTTGGGATCGTCCTTCTGAAATGACTCGTGCATGAACCCGGTGTTCGCCGTAGTGTCGCGCAGCCAAAGCAGGCATTGGCGAATCTCACCGTCGTCACTGGAGGTAAGCGCTCGCACGATTATCGACATCGGCCAAATCATATTCAGCCCCTCGTGGGGGCCGCCAATACCCTCCGCCGCCGTTCCCCGGAAGAAGTAGGGATTAGCTTCGCTCTGCACAAATTGTCTGGTACGGCGATAGAGCGGATCGTCGCTGCGGCAACAACCCAGATACGGCAGACTCAACAGCCCGGGAGCATTGGCGTCGTCCATCATGAGAACGTTCCCGTAGCCATCCACCTCGTAGGCCCAGATCTCGCCAAGCTTTGCATGTTGTGTCTTGCCGTACTTGTTGAGAGCGGCGGCCACTTCCCCTGCCAGCGCATGTGCTTCGTCAGCCAGCTGCACGTCATGCAGCACCTGTGCGGCCAATTGGGCTAGCTGGCCAAGGCTCACCACCGCAAACAGATTCGCCGGAACAAAGAGCGGATAAGTGCATGCATCATCCGACGGGCGAAACATAGAAAAGATCATCCCCACCGGAACCGCTGGATTACCGAATCCATCGAGCGCCAGCGTATCGGTCGGGGTCTCTGCTTCGCGCTGGAAGGAATACGGGCCCCGCCCCATCTTGCGTTGTTGCGTGCGAAAAGTGCGAACGATGGTCCACGCCGCCTCTTTCCATTGCGCATCGAAAGGGCCCGTATCCCCCGTATTCTGCCAATATCCGTACGCCAGCCGGATGGGATAGCAGAGCGAATCCACCTCCCACTTGCGTTCGCCCACCCCCGGGTAATGTTTCGTCTTATCCTTTACCGCCCACTCCAACGGCGGCGCCGCGGTATCGCGCATAAATGCATTCGCATAGGGATCGATCAGGATCATGCGCGCCTGGCGGCGAATCACGCCTTCCAGCAGCTCCCGTAGCTTCTCATCCTGCTTGGCCATGGGCAGGTATGGCGTTACTTGCGCAGACGAATCGCGCAGCCACATGGCGTCGATGTCACCGGTCACGACATACGTATCCGGCTTACCACCGTAGCTGCCCGGGAACACGGTTGTGTCCAGGGTGTTGGGGAAGCAATTCTCGAAGATCGTACCGAGGGCCGGATCAGGAATTTTGTTCTGTACTTCCTTGAGAACCGTCTCCACCGCTTCGCTGGTGAAATGCCTTTTCCCCGCTGCCGGTCGCGCTCGGGGCAGATCGAGGACCTTTGCCGTTGCAGCCGGAGGATGATCCGCCCACGCCTCCGATGCAAATGCCATGGCCGCAGCCGCCCCCTGCAGCCAGGCCCGCCGGTTCATGTTGACCATCCTTCGCTCCTCGCCCATCGTCATACCAAGTTATCTGACCCGCTGACCGTGGCCCATTCAAGCCTTGTTTGGCTTGAGTGGGGTAGTTCCCTTTAGCCCAACCGCCGCCTCAATCTTTGAGCCTCGCCGTACTTTCCCGAAGCCGGAGAAGCTGCTTTTGGTGGTGCCGTCCATGCACCAGGTGCAGCTTTCTCCACTGGGTCGCGCTCAGCGGGCCCAGAATCGGATGGTCGAGCACACGGACCCGCCGACCAAAGCGGCCTTCACACTGGGTAATGATCGCATCCATCGCCGCAATCTTTGTCCCCAGTTCGGCTCGCACTTTCTCCGCCGCCAGGCCTTTCGGCCGCGTCATCGCCGGTGCCTGGCGTCCGGCGGGCATCTGGCCCAATCCCACCACGACCAGGGTCTGCATACGATTCACCACAGAGGCCCGCGAAGCCTGCGGCTTTCCGCTGGCGATTACTTTCTCAAAGCCCCTGATCGTTCCCGTATAAGTCAGATACAGATGCTCCAACACCTCGGACGCGCTCCACTTGCCCGGCGGATGCCAGCTCAATTGCTCGGCGGACATGCCTTCCACCGCCGAGTCCAGATCTTTTCTCAACTTGTCCAGTTGGAAATCCATAGTCCGCAACCCAAGCGTTTTACCTCTTCACATCGCCGGATCTTCGCCGGCCGGCCGCACCTGCGACTCTACGCCCATTTACACTCGCTTCGCTTGAGCTTGTCTGCTCACAAGATATCCGCGTGAGTGTTGTGAATACCTGCCTCGCTGCCGTCGAGAGGTCCTGGTACTCGCCCCGGAACCACGAGATAATCGCCACATTCATGACCGACAGGGTCAGGCTGGCCAGTAAGCGTGGCTTCAGCTCATCCTTCGAGGCGCTCCTCAGGCGTCCGGCAAACGCGGCTGCCACCACATCTTCCACATCCAACATGCGCGAATGGTGTGCTTGCCGGGCGGAGGCACTCCGCTCAGAGATCTCGATGATCTGACGCGTGCGCGGCTGCGCAACTGATTCTCTAGCCACAGAGAGAACCGTCTCTCGCACTATCTCCATAGGACCGAGTGTCGGCGGACATGCGATGATCGCTGCCGAAAGTATTGATCCGTACTTCACCACATTTTGCGCCAACAGATCGTCTTTGCTGGCAAAGTAGCGGAAGAAGGAGCGTCGGGATACTCCCGCGGCCAGGGCGACCTCCTCGACCGTTGTTTCGTCGAAACCCTTCACAGCGAACAACTCGATTGCGGCATCATAGATTGCCTCGCGCACCAGCTGCTGCTTGCGGACTTGTAGGTTTTCCTTGGTCACCGTGTTCTCCCGGGCAATTATAAACCCAGATCGTGCCATCGATAACACTGGGTGACATCATGGGCAAACCGACTCAGGCCCGGCGTTCCAGCAAATTTTTAACATTTTGTGTTTACTATGGCACTCAGTGCCGTCTATACTCGGAACACATGGCACTCAGTGCCACAAACCTCAAGGGGGATCTCATGAGAACACTGTTCCTGGCAATTCTGCTGACGTCTGCGTCCGCACTGGCGGTCACCACTGACAACGCGTCGCTTAGTGGCAAATGGAAAGTCCACAGCGACATCATGGGCAACGAAAGCGACGTCGACTGCACATTCACGCAGAAGGACAATGACTTGAGTGGTACCTGCGCGACCGAAAGCGGAGACCAACCTCTCGCCGGCAAGCTCGATGGGCCAAAGATTACCTGGTCCTACAACTCCGAGTACCAGGGCAGCGCCCTCACTATGAAGTACAACGGGACATTGGATTCGGCTGCGACCAAGCTCTCTGGAACAGTAAGCGTGGATCCATTTGGCGTCGACGGCGACTTTACCGCCGCCCCTACCAAGTGAGAGGGCCTTCGAAACTCAACCGAAGTCGGCCCGTTTGGGAGGAGGTCTTGAGTTGGACGGCGTCTCTCCCCTCCCCACACCCACTGCATCGGGCTTAGGGCCCGTCAGGCGTTCGTGCCGCCGTCCACGGTCAGGTTTGTTCCGGTGATGTAGGAGGACTCCGGACCGGCTACGAACGCCACCAACGCGGCGACCTCATCGACGAGCCCGTAGCGGTTGAGCGCGGTGGCTGCCTTCTGCGGCACTGCCCAATCGCCCGAGGCGGGATTCAGATCGGTGTCGATCGGACCCGGCTGGACGTTGTTCACTGTAATACCCCGGCTCCCCACCTCTCTGGACAACCCCTGGGTAAACATCTTTACCGCTCCCTTGGTAGCCGAATAAGCAACCAGGCCGGGCGTCATGACACGCTCGCCCACGCAGGAGCCGATCATGATGATCCGACCACCGCTCTTCATGTACTTGAGCGCCGCCTGGGTCACCGCCAGTGTGCCGCGGAAATTGATGTCGATCATCCGATCCATCTCCTCAAGCGTCGTCTCCTCGAACGTCTTCGGAATGGCTGTGCCGGCATTGTTGACAAGCACATCAATTCCCCCAAAGGCCGCGACAGTTTTTTCGACCGCGCCCTTGACAGCTCCGGCTTCGGCAGCGTCCGCCTGGATCGCGATCGCCTTGCCACCGGCCTGTTCGATCGCGCTCACAACAGAGGCGGCGGCGTCCGCCCCCTTTGAGTAGGTGATTGCTACCTTTGCGCCATCGGCAGCCAGGCGCTTTGCGATCGCAGCACCGATGCCTCGTGATCCCCCGGTAACCAGGGCAACTTTCTCTTGCAACGGATGAGCCATGTTGTTTCACCTTTCTCGTGGATGAGTGAATGCTGCGGTAAATCGCCGCAGCGCTGTGTAGTTGTCCCACAAGTTCTCGCAGAACACAGATTGAGAATGCTGGCTGACAGACATTCATAGGATAAGTTCATTGGTCCGCGGGTACAAACCCCATTTCAGGGATTTCGCTCCCCCCGATGGCATCCGCTGGGGCCGCCACTATCCGGGGATAGCAATAGGCCATTGTTGAATCGTCGTTGACTTTTATGATGAACAACCTATGAATAGCCGGCACCCATGTAGATGAAGGTTTGCGACTGCGCAAGAGCATCCATCTTAGCAGGCGGTGCCCAGGTGCTCGAACTCGGACCAGCTTTCGACAATCGCCATCCAGAACAAGGCAACGAGCCGGCCCTCGGCGTCGTGCATCACCACATGGTCTCCCTGGATCTCGGCACGGCTGGCTATTACGGGTTGCGTACTGATAGCTGGGTTTTTGAACCGCACAATGTACGTTTTGTTGCGCGACTGCATCTTCCGGGATACCTCATCCGCGTCCATTTTCTTCAGGGCAACGAGCGCCTGGGCAGGCCTCATTCTGCCCGCCAGATCTGATAGTGTCTCGGTAGCTGCATCCGTTTCAAAAATGAAAGTCGAAAAGAGCTCCTGATGAACCGTTTTAAGATTTGGGCAGCGATCGCTTCCCTCCTCCTGGCAGCGTGTCCCGCAATGCTCGCGCAAAAAATCGCTGCGCCGGTGACCACCCTCCGCGTCTACCTCTTCGACTGCGGCCTGATCAAAGGAGAGGACCCTCTCAACTACGGCTTGAGCAACGGCGAAGTGAACGACCTGGACATGGTGGTGCCTTGTTACTTGATCGTGCACCCCAAAGGAACACTGATGTGGGATGCGGGCACCATTCCCGACAGTGCGTTTCATGGCAACAAACCGGTGACCGAATCGCTTGACGGCGACACGGTAACCTCGCCCCGTCCCTTGCTGCCGCAACTGGCGGCCCTCGGCTACCCGGCGCAGACCATCACCTATGTTGCTTTTTCCCACTACCACTCCGATCACCTCGCAAACGCCAACGCCTTCGCCGGCTCCACCTGGCTGGTGCATGACGCGGAACGCGATGCAATGTTCGCCGCCAGTCCCAAAGGAGCAAGCCGCCTATAGCCAGCTTCGACACAGCAAGACGATAATACTTCCTGACCGCGACTACGATGTCTTTGGCGATGGAACGGTGGTGATCAAATACGCCCCGGGCCATACCCCCGGCCACCAGGTCTTAGCGTTGAAGTTGCCGAAGACGGGACCCGTCCTGATCGCCGGAGACCTTTGGCACTACGCTGCTGAGCGGACGGCTCGCGTGGCGCCGAAGGACGAGTCGAACCCGCAACAGACCCTCGCCAGCCGGGCGGCGATGGAGGCCTATCTCAAGCAAAGCGGCGCCCAACTCTGGATCGAACATGACCCCGCCACCTTCAACCGGCTGAAGAAAGCCCCGGACTATATTGAGTAGTCCAAATCAAGAAATTCGCGGAAGCGTCTACCGAAACAAACAGCGAAAGGAGCTCTTATTATGCGATCCGATGTTGTTCCCGGCGCGCTGTTTCCCGACTATGAACTCACGGACCACACTGCCAAACGCCGCAAGCTTTCCGAGCTGCAGGGGCAGCATCCCATGGTCCTGGTACTCAGCCGCGGGGGTAATTGTCCCAAGGACCGCCGCCAAGCCGAGCTGCTCGTCCAACTGCATGCAGAGCTGGAAGTTGGATATTGCCGTCTGGTGACGATCAGCACAGACAATATCACTCTTACCAACGAGTACCGTTCAGGCGTTGCCGCTCACTGGCCGCTCCTTTCGGATGCGGGACGAATCGTTCAAAAGGATCTCGACATCGCCGAATACACCGATCCAGACCACAATCCGATGATTCCCCATGTCATCGTCATGGAACCGGGTCTCATCGTTTACAAGATCTAAAACGGCTATTGGTTCTTCGGCCGCCCGACGCTTGAGGACCTCCGTCAGGATCTCCGCATAGTCACGCAAAAATGCCGGCCGGATTGGGATATCACAACTCCCGAAATGAAGGCTGCGTGGAAGCAAGGCCGCAAAGAGCTCTTCTATCCCTATGGCAAAACCTACGCTCAAACGCTTGGCGAGCAGGATTAATAAAATTGAGCGAGCTGTAACTTCTGAGTGCACTCTGCTTCAGAACAGTACAGAAGCCAGCCATGCCCCTGAGGGATCGCTATAAAGTCCCATGCTCATGAGCGTCATCGGTTGCACCACGCGAAGGCCGTTCATCAAGCACCAGCGCAGCAGTCCATGGTTTCTTGAAGGCACAAGAATTCCCGCACCCGCAAAGGATTCCACCGAAGCGATGAGGGCCTGCAAGTCCAGGTTCGTCTCTGCGGTGGAATGGCCAAAGAGAGCCAGGTGGGTGGTGTATCCCGTGATGCGAGTTCCACGCTCGACTACGCGCGCCGTGCCCTGCTCGATCGCCTGAGCCAACTCGACACCTCGATCGAATCCGTGAACCCGCCGTGATAGATCATTACAGGCCTCGGCATCGTCAGGTTTGGCCGGCCGCACGACGCATCCAGGAATGTTCCTTTCACGTGTCCGCCCCTGCATGCAGGAAAGCGGCTCCCGGATGTCAAACCCGAGCGAGGCGTAGAGCGAGAGTGAGCGATTGTGAAAGGCCGCCTGTACCAGCCGGATTCCGGGTGCGCCGCGGCGGTTCGCGTGATCGATCACCGCCTGCATGAGCTTGCGGCCAACCCCGAGATTCTGTGCGTCGGGATCAATGGTGATGGGGCCGAGACCTCGAATCACGGATCGCTCATCCAGGCAGTTGCTGCCCATGATCCGGCCGCCGCTCTCCGCCACTACGCAATAGAAGTCGGGACTGGAAAACATCGTCGAAAGCAGGCCGGTCGTCACTTCGGGTCCGGGGAAATCGCTAGGAAAACCGTGGGCCGTGTTAATCACGGAAAACGCGTCATAGCAAATCTGCCCGCAGGCCGGCGCATCTTCCGGGGTAGCGGTCCGGATCAGTACTTCGTGCTCTGCTCTCGACATGATCGAAACCTTCTTAGTTTTCGACGAAAGTGTACCAGCATTCCTCAGACAGAAGCCGGAACACCGGCCTGGCACAAGGTGAGCCTCTTCTGCTCGACTTCGATTACGTGTAATGCTTTTTTCGCATTACTATTTGATCCGGACAAAGAGGTGAGCGAACGAAGACTTTGACCGTCACCGAACCGGGCCAGGTTACTTTCCGCAAAGATGTCCTGCAACATCTGGGTATCCGGCCAGGAGAGAAAATCTAATTGGAGAAGCAGCCTAACGGGACCGTTACGCTTAGGGCTGCGCGTCCACTTGGCAAGATAGACAGCTTTATTGGCCTGCTCGCCGGGGGGACCAGAAAGATTGCGACTCTGGACGAGATTCACGAAGCCGCGGCGGCCGGCTGGTCCCAGCAGAGATAAGAATCACTGCCGATACGAACATCCTTATCCGCGCCGTAGTCGGGGACGACAGGAAACAGGCGCGGGCGGCCGCCAGGCTTCTTAAGGCAGCAGAGCTCATCGCCGTTACGCTCCCATGCCTGTGTGAGTTTGTCTGGGTTCTCCGGCGGGTTTACCAATTTGGGCAAGAGAACATTGTCGCTGCCATGGAAGCCTTGCTCAATGCGGACAACGTCGCCGTCAATCGTCCTGCTGTGGATGCTGGGTTGGCAATACTCAAGGCAGGGGGAGACTTTGCCGATGGCCTCATCGTCTACGAGGGCACTTGGTTGGGCGACGAGACCTTCGTTTCTTTTAACAAGCGGGCTGTCTCCTTGCTCTCCGATCTGGGTAAGCAGGCGAAGTTACTGGAATAAAGTCTTGTGCCTGAGCATCCACGCGAACCCGCTCGTTCTCACTCCACCTCAAAGTTCAAGGTGATCGAGTCTTTCGTTTTCATAGAAGCATCTTTCACATTGATAGTGAGCATGTGCTTTCCCTTGCTTAGCTGAAGATCCGGGGCGTTCACCGTAGGGGAATTTTGCTGATCCACGATTTTTACCCCTTGGTCCCACACTTGAATTCGTGCCACCGCGTAGGGTTCATCGGTCGAGATTGCCAGGCTGACAGGATTCGAAACGACGGATCCCTCGGCCGGAGAAGAAACTGAAATATGAGTCGATGCAGTGCTGCCTGCCGAAGCCGTGTGAGTGACGGTTACGGCGTTATCGGCGCGTGGCGAAAGTTCTGCAGAAGCCTGGCCGCGCGAAACAGCGGAAGACTGTCCCGGCATGGGCGCCCCACCCACGGTCACTTCGGCTTGAGGCGAAATGTGATTCAGAATATGAGATTTGCCCACCATCTGCACATATGCCTCATAAGTTCCGGAAGCCAAACCCAAGGTGTTTACGTCGAGCGATGCGCCGCCAACCGCGATCGATCCCGCGTCCATCAGATTCTTGCCGTCTCTTGAAAGATAGACCTCGTAGTGATCGACGGTTTCTTCCGATCCTACTCCGCTGAACGACGGTACAGGTTGAATCAACGTACCCGAAACACCGGCGCTGACTGCGGCACAGTTATCGACACCGGTTTCCACTTCTGTGCCCTCTTCATAGTCATTCCAGGTTGCAACCTGTAACAACGGAAGATTAGAAGATGATGACGCCAGATAAGTGGATACAGCCGAGAGTGACCTGACGAAAGTTAGACCGCAGGCCTGGTCCACAACGCGTCCTTGGGTCCAGGGCGCGTACCGATCGTCAAATCCTTTGAAGAAAGCTCCGGAATAAATGCGTCCAGGGTTCGCCGCCACCTGGGAATAAAACGAGTGAAGCTTACTGAGTGCTTCGGCGCTTGAAACTTCTGCCTGGTGGGGAAGACCTCCGAACCAGTAGAAGCCTCCCATGCTGCCTGAGGCGTGACTGGGGCCGTTGAGGATGAAGAGAGGATGTCCCGGAGCCTGAGCCGCAGCGCTGGCCCAATCGATCGAGGCGTTATCAAAGATATAAACCACCGGCCGCCCGTCTATTCTCAGATAATTCTGCAGGCTGAAATAATGAATATCCGCGAACGACATATCGCTCATGAGCTTGGTTAACTGTTCGCTTGCCGCAATCTTATCCAAATGATTTTCGCTCACGGAGAAATAAAAGTTGGGAAACTTCGGCATCTCCTGAGCCATCGCAAGCGTGCCTGCCGTATTCGCACCCCCCGAATTAGCTTCGGCGACCATAATGCCATCGTAGCCGCGGGAGATCATGTCTTCGACGATCTTGTCGAGCTGGCCCGGATCCTCTGTCGAGTAGTGGACTCGCAGAGAATCACGCTTATCATGAACGCCATCGCAAGGACTTTGAGAGCACTTCCACCAGGGCATCCAGTGAGCTAAAACCTTTCCCTTGAAGTTGGCCGGCAGCATCTTCTTGAGAGAAACCTTGCTCACATTTCCCGGAGCAATGTCGCCATTCGACACTGTGGCAAACGAACTTGAGGCGCTGGTATTGTTGCTCGTGAGTCGATTCAATGTCGTCGTCACTTCGAGAGCCATCGCCACATTCGCCGCTAACAACAGCGAAAAGAGCAGCGACAGCGATGAGGCTCGTTGCAAAATAAACTCCATTTTGCTCCCCCCTTGCATAGAGCATTCCAAACCGGATCAAAGGCATTGTCTAGTAAATCGCGCCATCAGCTCGTGTGGAGTGAATCTTGCCCTGCTCCACAGACAACGCGTAGTGCGTGCCCGACCCACGCCAGGTTACGGTATCAAACATCGCGCCGCCCTCGAGCTTGATCACCACGACACCATGAAAGCTGAGGGGGGTTCCCGGCCGGCAGACGGATGCCTTCTCAGACGCCTGCAGAAAATATGCGGAGCCCGTACCAACAATCCTCGCTCTTCCATCCGGCTCAAGCAGAACGGCCGTATGCTCGTCGACGGCAATCGCCCGAACGCTCTTTACCTCGTCATCGTGCAAAATCCTCGCCATAAACACCAGCAGTCTTCCCATCCGGTCGCGGGCGGAGAAGTGCGTGTCCGTGATCGTGTCCCGAAGAACAGGTATTCGGAGAAAATTGTGGACGATGGTTACGCGGGAAAGAAAAGGGTCCTGCAGAGCCAGCGCGGAGCTCAGATCCGGCCCATCCTCTGCATCGCCCTGCGCGGAATACATGTATTCACCTTGAACAGCTAGCCCGGCGCTGGTGCCGCCAACCGGAACCCCTCGTCCAATCGCGTCATTCACTGCCTGCTGCACCGGAGTGCCCATCCAGTAGTTCACATATTTCGCCTGGTCGCCGCCAGAGATGAAAATGATGCTTGCGCTCGCAATCCTAGTTCGCACTGCCTCGTCCAATGCCGTCTTTCGATCAGGAATCAGCAGTGTGGCTACCGAATTCTCATGGCACAGGGTGTGCACATAGGGGTTGTATGCATCCGTTCCCGTCGCCCGCAGGATCAGGAAATCGCCCCCTCCCGAACGCTCGCAAAGCCACGAGAACGCATCGTCAAGGTCATCCCCGCCCCCAATCAACGCAAAGCCGGCTTGCGTTCTCGTCGGGAGATCGCGAGGATTGCCAAGTCTCCAGTACTGAAAACCAGCGGTCTGCGCTGCGATATGTGCGATAAGCAGTGGCAGCAGAAGCCAGGCAAACACCGTCCCGATCGCAATTCCAAGGTCAGGAGAACCGCGTCGCATGTGATCCCCTCGCGGCATCGCAGAGCGCCACCAGCATCAAGACACTATATAGGACTCGTCGGGCAGAGGTGACTAGGAGAGACCGTTAGCCGCCAGGAATTCACGCATCGCACTGACAACTTCTTCCAGATGCGTCTCGAGTGCGAAATGGCCGGTTGGTAAAAACTTAACCGTCGCGTTCGGAATGTCCTTCCGGAAGGCTTCCGCTCCGGCCGGAATGAAGTACGGGTCAAACTTCCCCCAGACGGCGAGCAGCGGCGGCTTCGCTCGACGGAAGTATTCCTGGAACTTCGGGTAGAGTTTTACGTTGTTCGCATAGTCAAGGAAGAGGTCCAGTTGGATATCGACATTGCCAGGGCGTGCCAACAAGGCAGCGTCTAAGGTGTAGCTCTCGGGTTTGATAAGGTCGGGGTTCGCGATTCCAACAGAGTATTCATGGCGCATGCCGTCAAGGGTGAGTCCGGCGCGTATAGCATTGCGATTCTCCAGGTTCGGCTCGCGCCAGTACCGTTGTATCGGCTGCCAGGCGTCGCCCAGGCCTTCTTCATAGGCATTGCCGTTCTGAGAAACGATAGCGGTCACACGCTCGGGGGCCGCCATCGCCAGCCGGAAGCCGGTTGGGGCGCCGTAGTCAAACACGTAAAGGGCGTAGCGCGTGAGCTTGAGGGCCTCGGTAAAGGCAAGTATCGTCCTGGCCAGGGCATCGAATGTGTAGGTATAGCCGCGCTCCTCGGGGACCTCGGTAAAACCGAAACCCGGCAGATCCGGAGCAATTACCCGATAGCGGTCGGCAAGACGGGGAATCAGCTCGCGATACTGAAACGAAGACGTAGGAAATCCATGAAGCAACAGGACGACCGGAGCGTTGGCAGGCCCGGCTTCGCGGTAAAAGACACGGACTCCGTCGGCATCGACGCGATGGTGTGAAGTGATCGGAATGTGCAAGGTTTCAGTCATGATTGAACATTTCAACGCGGGCGTCGCGTACTCCATCATAATCGGCAAAATTTGACTTGGGGCGGCAGGTCTGTAAATTCTCTCTGTACCCGAGACTCCACCACCGGGTGCGCTTCGGCCTCATCCATTCGATGGAGGCACGTGCGATAGATTACGGCCATTATGTTATTGGCAACCGCACTCATTTTGAATTGAATTGAGCGCGCTGGGCTCCCACGCAATTGGCGTTAGTAACGATTTTCGAGGCGAATGATGAACCGGCGAGATTTCTTGCGAGCGAATAGCGCAATCTGTGCTTCCTGGGCTCTCTGTAAGGCAGTGCCGGCCCTGGCGGATACCCCATCGGCAGGCGGATGGCGAACGTTTGAGGTCGCCACCAGGGTCGAGCTGCTAAAGCCGAACGGGATCAGTCACATCTGGTTACCGGCGCCGCTCATTCGCAACACTCCCTATCAAAACACACTCTCGACCCGCTTCGCGGCAGAGGGTGGAACAGCCAGGCTCACCAGGGACAAGCAAAGCGCTCTCGGGATCGTGTCAGCGACGTATGCTGCGAACGCGAAGCCGGCGTTGAGCCTGACCAGCCGCGTTGCGCTGAAGAACTACACCGTCGATTTGTCCGCCCGGACCACAGCCCCGCCCGCTTCACGAGCTGAACTGGACTACTTCCTTCGGCCCAGCCAATATGTGCCGACCGACGGCATTGTCAAACAGACTGCGCTCAAGGCGACCGCCGGCGCGACCACCGACGTCCAGAAGGCGCGGGCTATCTATGAGTGGGTCGTGGAAAATACATTCCGCGATCCGAAAGTCCGTGGCTGTGGTCGCGGCGATATTCGATTCATGCTGGAGTCGGGGGATATGGGCGGCAAATGTGCTGACTTGAACGCCCTGTACGTCGGCCTGGCTCGCTCGGTGGGTTTGCCGGCGCGGCATGTCTATGGATTGCGGCTCGCGAAATCAGACCGGGGCTACAAGAGCCTTGGGCTGGCCACCGATATAGCCACGAAGGGGCAGCACTGTCGCGCGGAAGTCTACCTGCGCGAGCATGGCTGGGTGCCTGTGGACCCAGCTGATGTCCGGAAAGTAGCTCTGGAAGAACCTCCCGGGAATCGTCCATTGAGCGATGAAGTCGTGTCGCGGGCCCGCGATTCTCTGTTCGGTTCCTGGGAGATGAACTGGATGGCCTATAACTATGCTCATGACGTGGACCTACCCGGTTCCGCCGGCAAACCGTTGGTGTACTTCATGTATCCGCAGGCAGAAACTTCCGAAGGACGGATCGATCCGTTCGATCCGGATAACTTTAAATATCAAATCACGGTGAAAGAAATCAGCTAGCGCATAAGTAAACGTTCTATCAACCGATTAAGTTCTGGATATGCTTATTCCGGTTCGTACGACCCTGAAGCGTCCAACGGAAAGGGCGATACGAAGATAGCTATGGCCATCCCGCAGGATGGCCATAGCTATCACGATCGACTAACCTACCAGTAGCGGATGATCAATTTGTCTGCGTACATCTTGACCGATCCCCGCTCCTCGGAGCCATCCAGCTGGAAGTTCAGATTGAGAACTCCCTCTGCCCAATGCAGAGAAATTGCCCCATTGCCGCTCTTGTCAACCTTCTTGTAGCTTCCATCGAAACTCACCCAATCATAGGTCACCACTCCGCTGCTGTTGCGATGGGATGCAATCTGAATGTGGTGCCACTTTTTTGCAGTCCATTTCTTCGGGCTGCAAGCCAGGCCAGTGGAATGCCAATGAGGGTGATTGCCCGAAATTGTAGAGTACTCCCACGCCCCCGTATTACCGGAGCACTGGAAAGCATAGATCACGGTTTTGCCATTCCGCATTACCTGGTTCATATCCAGTTCCAGATTCGCCAGCGCGGATGGGTTCTCGATATAGACATAGGAATCGTAGACAAAATGCGTGACATCGGCGTTGTGATCAAACGTCAGAGAGAATCGTGTGCCACCCTTGTCGGTATAAGACATGTAAAACTCTCTTGATTTCCCATCGACCGAGGGACTGCTTTCCGGATAGTGGGACGACGCAACGGCACTTCCCGGAGTGCCTGAGTCGTGGCTCCAGAACCAGTGACTGTTGCCGGCCAGATCGCCGGATGACTTGGCATTCGACGGAATCTTGGCATAGGACGGAATACTGGAAGCTGCCTCTACAGCAACATCAACATCGGCGGAAGCTTCCTGCGCAAACGCAGGCGTTGCGGCTATCGAAAGTAGGAGAAGTAAGCTGCCAAAAAGTTTCATCGGTTTCCTTCTTGTAGGTTTCAAACGAGTTTCGTAAGGCTCTCCGATCGCCTGTCAGCGGAGAGTCGAATAGGGCGAGTTTTGTCTATTGGGCGGGTCGGAGAGGGGAGACGCCATGCGCCTGACAACAACTCGACTACCCCATCTGTAAACACTTAGGCAGGCGGGCTACGGAGGCATTCGCCTCAGCTAGACCGCACTCAAATCTGACCCGAGTTCCAAGGACAACGGACGAAGACCGGCTCCACACGTCGTGTGGATCTTGCTGATGTCTCCATTCAGTTCTCGAACCGGGAGTCGAAAGTAGAAATTCACAGGACTTGCTGAAAACGAATATACAGAAATCGTTCACGGAGAAAAGTCTTTTTATCGAGTTACTGCAGAATAATTTTCCTTAAAGAAACTCTTCAGGAAGTAAATGAAAAATGTTCATTCATCGCGAAAAAACACGCTACTGCAGGAGCGATAATTACACATTCGAACATAGTCACCGCCTGCGTTTCATTCGTTCCTTATCGAGTAACTCAGCGCAGGCACATCTATCAGGGGATAGTCCCTTTTAAGTTGGTTTCTAGTGCATCGGGGGGATGGCAATTGTTCCCACATTCTGCTTGCAGTTGATGCCAGCCCATCCGTGCAACGCGAACTTGAAGTCCCACTGGCTGACCGCCAAACGTCAGCCCAGCCCGGGACCCGGATTTCCTTCCACGCAGCGCCGGAAGTGCGGCACTCGAGTGAAACCAGAATCGAAGTTGCAGAGAGATCTCAGCCGGCGGATCAACCTCTTGCGGGCAATGATTGATCGAGAAAATTGCTCAGCTTATCCAACGAAGCCAGGAGCGCTTGGGCATCCTCTGCTTCGTGACAGTGCAGTTTGAAGAACACATCCGTGAGTGTCATAAACCAGGCCCCCTCTGACCGGCTCGTGATTGCTTCGCAAAACTCCCGGTAATCCTTCAATTCGCCACTCGCGTTCCTCATGGAGACCCCCGTGGAGTCCTGGGTCACACTGTAGAACTCAAGTTGGCTGAACCTGGCGCGCACATCGTTAATCCTGGTAATCAATTCTTGATCGTCTCTTCCCAATCGGATATAGGGGCTGTTCAATCGGATGCGTGTGGCGTAATAGAGATAGCACGCCGCGTAATAGAGGGTCGAAGTCGCTTCACAGCCCATTCCGCCACTATGCATGGCAAAGTCTCTTCTTCTCATCTCATCGGTCTGTTGCGCATTGGGATTGACGATATAGTCCTTACATCGGCCAAACCAGAAGTCGAAGGTTGTAATTCTCCTTGAGGTTTTCCGGCGGGATACCTTTCTCGTCTCTGACACGTTGATAGACACGCTCGAAACAATCGCGAAGATCCTTCGAAGCAACCCGCAGCGGGTCCAGATAATTACGCCGCGTCTCTGCTTTGCTCTTCCGCAATTCCGCTGTTCTATCCAGATAACTCTTATAGGCGGAAGCAATCAGTGTAGAGACTATGCCAGAGAGTGCACCCACCACGACCAGCAAGCTCTTGGTTGATAAACCGTCACCCATTGGCGTTCTCCTGACACATCGCAAACTGCTTCGCGAACCCTGGCCCGCTAGCGCCCTTGTCCCGCAAACCCCTTTTCACATTGGGTAAGCAACGTTCTCCTCGAAAGGGATATCTTTAAACTCGCCGTTCTTGCCGACCAGCAGGCTGATCGTGTCATCTTGCTCTTTGCTCCAAAGCTCGGCCAGCGGCACGCCGGTGTATTCCGAAATCATGGCCGCTCGCCGCTGCTTGTCCGGAGCAAGCGACTCCACCATCTCGGGGCGCAACGAGAGGATCGTGCCGGCTGGGCTCTCCCACTTCCAGTACTCCACGTTGAATTGCACCATCCCGGCCTGGTAGAAAGCCCGCGCCACAATCTCCGAAAACTGAAGCGGATGGATTTGCCTGCCATCCAGCAGTTGCCGCAAGGTCCTGTCGTACCAGTTCCCGGTATAACCGAAGTCCTCGAAGACCACAATCAATCCGACCGAATCCACACGCATTGCCAGAGCCACCGGCCAGTCGACCGAGCTTCGCAATTGGAAATTCAGTCTCCGTGGTCCCCCTGACTTGAGGTGGAACCGCAGGATCGAGAAAGGCCATTTCGGTGTGTCGAGGATGACTCGCTTGCGAAATCCCTCCAGCAGCCGGATGCTCAACTGCAGGTGATCGAACACCGACGCGTCGAGTCGCGAGGGGAGCCGCCTCTTTGTCTTGGGATCCCAGGGCTCTGCCTCAAAGTGCAGCAAGCCGTAAAGAATCTTGGCCGCCCACAAAGAGATGTCCGAGCGGCTCAGTTTTTCAAAGGAAACGAACGACTTTATGCCCGTGGCGATCCGTTTCTCCACTTGCGACATGTACTGGTTATTGCATTCCCGGCAGCAAGGGACCACGACTCCGGGATAATTCTTCCACTTGCCGCCCAGAAGATTGATCCCCATCCCACCGCCCGCCAGCTGAAGGCGGCGCCACAGCCATTTCGGGAAGACGTCTTCCTTGGTGGCCAAATCCAGAGCATTGGGATCGCCCACCGTAAGCGGGCGGCGGCATAGGAAGCAGTCGACGTCTATGCGAAGCAGCAGTTGTTCGCTGGAGGGTGCGGAGGCCGATGTTCCTCTCGCCGACCAATCGATCGGCTCAGGATCCTCCGAGTGGAGATACAGCCCCGGTTCGTTCATGGTCGCGTCCCCGGTCCTTCGGATTCTAGCAGAGCTTGCTTCTGCGGCCCGTCCCCTCAATGCGTCCGTGGCTTTCTACTGAGTGCGGTTTTCCTGGCGTACATGGTATAGCAACGATCGCAGTAGCAGAAGCTGCCTGGAATAACGGCCACTTACTTCGCAGGCGCCAGTGATTGGAGGTAAGCAACTACCGCCTCGGCATCGCGGCGGGCCAGGTGATAGTCGGGCATGGGGGGCTTCGGTTGCTGACCCTTGTATTTGCCGGTCACGAAGAAGCTGACGGCGTCCTGAGTGCTCCAACCCGGCAGTCCGGCGATGTTGGCGGAGGTATCGGCCCAGGGCATCGCTACTGTGGGTTTGAACATGAGCGTCGCGCCTTGCAACCACTTCTCGGTGACCGGCTCGCCCTTATCGTTCATGGGCGTGTGGCAGTCGCCGCAATGGGCCACCTCGACCACCAGGTACTTACCACGCTCAACCTTGGATGAAGATGTCTGACCCGCGGCGGTGCCTGGCGAGACCCAAACCGCCGAGAGCCACACCAATAAGACCCATGCAGAGGGTAACCATTTCATATCCGTGGCCTCCTGGGTGAGGAGACTAGCAGAAGAGCGTTTTGCCGGGCAAACCTCAATTTGCGCCCTGATTGGAAATGCAGCTCCCCATGGAAATCGAGGCAGGAGAATTCTGATTGACTTTTGCCTTTTGGTAGCATACTACATAGGGGAAGATTGGCAGCTTGAAGATCTGACTGCAGGTAAAAGGGGGGACCCATTTGATGAATGCTTTAAGGGCGCTTGTCTGGGCGCCCATGCTGATCCTGGCTTTGACCATTGGACCTGTCGCAAGGGCGCAGAGTGTCGTTACCTCGCAGTATGACAATGCGCGCAGCGGTGCCAATCCCCTCGAAACCACCCTGACTCCACGCAATGTGAACGTCCGCCATTTTGGAAAGGTATTTAGGCTGAAGGTGGACGGAGATGTTTATGCGCAACCGCTCTTCCTCCCGGGATTGGAGATACCCGGCAAGGGCCGGCACGATGTGCTGTTTGTCGCGACCGAGCACGACAGCGTCTATGCCTTCGATGCCTACGGTCAACCCCGGTTACCGCTGTGGCGCATGAACTTTCTCAAGAAGGGTGTCACGACCGTTCCGGCGGACGACGTCCAATGCCCCTTTATCGCGCCGGAAATCGGAATTACGTCGACACCCGTAATCGATGCGGAGAGCGGAACGCTGTATGTGTTGGCCCGCACCAAGGAGCAGAGCAGGAGCGACGACCAGGGAGCAGACGACCAGGGAGCAGACAGGTTTGCCTTCGAGCCACTACACCCAGCGCCTGCACGCGCTCGACGTGACAACGGGGTTCGAGAAGTTGGGTAGCCCGGTCGAAATCAGGGCCACGATCCATGGCAGCGGCGCCGGTAGCCACTCGGGGAAAGTGGAATTCGATCCTTTGCGGGAGAATCCTCGAGCAGCGCTCCTGTTGGCAAATAGGTCGGTCTATCTTACCTGGGCTTCTTCCTGCGATGTTGGCCCCTACCACGGCTGGGTGATGGCTTACGACGCGAAGACCCTGAAGCAGAAAGCCGTCTTCAATACCTCTCCCGATGGCGATGACAGCGGAATCTGGGCCGGTGATACAGGACCAGCGGCGGACACATTCGGCAACATACTTGTAGCCACCGGCAATGGCCGCTTCGATGCGGCGAAAGGTGGCCGCGATTATGGCGATACCTTGCTCAAGCTGGATGGAGCGAGCCTGAAGGTCCGTGATTATTTCGCCCCCTTCAACGTAGATAAGTTAGACGCGAGCGACAGCGATCTGGGCTCCGGCGGGCCGATGCTGCTGCCTTGGCAACCCGGGGTTCACCCGCACCTGGCCGTGGTGGAAGGCAAGGCCGGCGTTCTCTACCTGGTGGACCGCGACCACATGGGCCACTGGCAACCGGGCAACGATAGCCACGCCGTGCAGACCTTACCCCTTCCCAATGGTGTCTTTGGATCCATGACGTATTGGAACCACTCTCTCTATGTGCTGAGCGACAGCGACGCGTTGCGTCAATTCGAGGTGAAAGGCGGAAAGCTCTCACCCAGGGCGGCCAGCGGTAATCGCTTCGCCGGCGTTTCCGCTACTCCGATCTTGTCTGCCAATGGGAGCAGGGACGGCGTCATCTGGCTGATCAGCGCCAAGGACTGGGATTCACCCGAAACGACTGCGGTACTGTATGCATATGACGCTGCCAATGTCGCGCACGCGCTCTACAACAGCGAGCAAAACGCCGAGCGCGATCGCGCCGGCGCCTGCCTCCGGTTTACCATCCCGACAGTCGTGAAGGGTCATGTGTATGTGGGTGTAAAGCACGAGGTCGATGTCTACGGGCTGTTGTCGCAAGGGCCGGCGCGCGAATGAACAGGGGGAGAATAGCCTCCCGACAACCTGCCAATTGGCTAGCTCGCCAGAGCTAGGTATGCTGTTGTGGTGGAAGCCAAGGGCAGGTTGCCGCCGTATGGTGGCGGCCATTCACTCTGGCTGGGAGCAAACACTTACCAATGCTTATACTGACGCTGACGCACGGGATTCCTATCTGGTTCCTTGTTTTAAGCTTGTTCCTGCCCAGGATTTCGCTGTTTATCGGCTGGATCCACATGTGGTGGTTTTTTGTCCCTCAGCCCTGGGCTGCGGTGTTGTGGGCTTTGCTTCCTAGGGTGCTGGTCCTCATCTTTATTCATGCGCATCAGGGGTTCGACCTTTGGTTCTGGATACACCTGGTGACCGCGCTCCTGGTATGGAGTGGGTCTGGCGCTTCTCACAACAATAGAAGGAGACGGAGAAGGGGTATTTAGCGCGTTCTATCAAAGCAAAGATGAAAGCGGAATGAACCAAATGTTGGTATTACTGTTGTCCCAACTCTCCATGCGCTCGAAGTCTTTTTCCGCTTGTTCATGCGTCCGCGGAAAGTGAACTGGGATCACACGATCGCTGCTGAAGTAGAGTGTTCGATGGTCGTTCCCAAGATGTGGCTCATCGTCGGTGCTGAACCCATACGGCTTCTGCTCGTCGCCAAGGTACCGGATCTGCTCCACCTTCCCCCAACCATCTCCTACCCGGCGCACGATGAAAAGATGATCTTTCGCATCTCCCTCCAACCGTCCTGCGCTGCAGAAGACCAGGAAGGACCCGTCGGGTGCAACTTCCGGATCGACGTCAAGGTGTTTGCCATCACTGAACGAAAGCGGTTGTGCTGCCTCATAGCGGCCGTTCCTGTATTTGGAAGAATACAAACGTTTGCTGCCGTCGCTGCCGATGTTCGTAAAATAGATGGTTCCGTCCTCAGCGATACTAGGCTTCCAGATTGAGGTGCTGATATTAACCTCATCTGGCAGGCGAACCGGCTTACTCCAGCCGGCTCCTACTTTGTCTACGCGCCTCAGCTCAGAAACTGCGCCCTTCTCTGTCCGGCGGAGTGCCTGAAAAACGATGTAGGTGCCGTCGGGAGACATCGCGGGAGAGGACTCTGGCCACTCTCCGGAAAATGGAGCAACACTGGGTTGCGACCATCGGCCGTTGATCTTGTGCGATTCAAGAATGACCGTCCAATGACTTGTGCTGCGCGTGAAGAAGAGCGTATTGCCATCGGGTGAAAAGGTGGGCGAACCGTCATTGCCTGGGCCGGAGATGATACCGGGGACAAAAATCTCTGGTGTCGGCCCGGCAGAAGCGGTCACACCTGGATCTTGATTTTGGCCTATCGAGAGCAACGTCGATTCTGCCTGCGCCCCCGTAAGAAAAACCGCAAAGGAAAGAAGCACCCAACCGCTCTTCGGCATGACCTGAAGTCCCCAGTTTCGTGAGTGAGAGACACTGTCGAAAATTGTATTCCGAAATTTCCGATGGCCTGCCCGATCTTTTGGTATAGGTATGCTGTCTCCCGTTATGCTGTGCGGGGCCCGGCTTCTTCGCGGATGAATGGCATGTGGGCCCGTAGCGCCAAAGTCCAGATGATGGAAGTGGGAGCCTGGCGGGAGGAAATCAGGATGCCGGAACGGCCGGTCGAACTGATTTATGCGTTGGACGAAAGACCGCCTTGGCCACAGCTCCTGGCCCTTGGGTTCCAGCACGTCGCCGTCATTTGTCCTTATCTGGTGATGGTGGCGCTGGTCCTGGAAGCCTCGAAATTGCCGCGCGAGGCCGCGCAAAGCGCGGTAGGCCTCGCTATGATCGCAGTCGCCTTCACGACTGTTCTGCAAAGTTTGCGGCTCCGGCTGCTTGGTTCGGGCTATCTTTGTCCGCCGGTGGTCTCGGCCATTTACCTGCCGTCGTGTCTTGCAGCAGGCTCGCGGTTCGGGTTCTCGGCCGTCTGCGGCATGGTGATCTTCGCCGGCGCCTGTGAGATCGGGGTGGCGTCTCTCATCAACCGGACACGAAAACTCTTTCCCGCCGTGGTTTCGGGCGTGGTCATCATCGCCGTCGGGCTGGAACTTGGAAAGATCGCGGCCAGCGTGCTGTTCGAGCATGCCGCCGCGCACAGCAGTCAAGCGAACGCGTATTTCGCGACTGCTGCGTGCGCCCTCACGGTGATGACCGGGCTGGCGATTTGGGCTACGGGATTGCCCAGGCTGCTCTGCTCGCTGATCGGGATTCTCGTTGGGTACGCGGCGGCTGCGGCATTCCACGTTTTCTCCCCGAGCTTCGTTGCGGATTTTCGGGCCGCGCACTTCTTCGCGGTTCCCGACCCACGCTTTTTGTCCTATGCGTTCGCGCCCTCCCTTGCTGTGCCTTTTGCGATCGCGGGACTTGCCTCCGGTCTGCGGGTGATTGGCGTGCTCACCACTTGTCAGCAGATGAACGACGCGGCGTGGCGCCACCCCGATATGCAAAACATCGAAGCCGGTGTCCGGGCCGACGGGCTCGGCTGCCTCGCAGGCGGCTTATTGGGAGTTCCGGGCATGAGCGCTAGCCCCAGCCTCGTGGGCGTAGAAAAGACCACCGGCGCCAGCAGCCGCATCATCGCCTGGTCCATTGCCCTTTGGCTGATTCTTTTATCGTTCTTGCCGAAATTTTCCGGTCTCATCGTAAACATGCCCCGCCCGGTAATTGCGGCGGCGCTGTTCTTCAATGGCGCCCTCATGCTGGTCGCGGGCATACAGATTATCGCCAGCCGCCCCATCACGCTGCGGGCTACGGTCATCGTAGGATTTTCCATCCTGGCGTCGATGAGCGTGGCGGCTTTTCCCGGCTTCTACCACTCACTTCCAGGCTGGTCGCAACAGTTCACCGGTTCGATCATTTCCATGGCGGTGGTCGTATCCGTGCCGCTCAACGCTCTCTTCTTACTCGGCATATGGCGTTACAGTCAGTTGCGTCTCGGAATGGATGCCACGCCGGCCACGTCCGCGTCCTTCGACGTATTCTTCGAGAAGCAGGCCCGGGAATGGAAGATTCCCGCCCAGGACGCCGCGCGGGTGCGCTCTGTTGTCGATACAGCCATCGAATACGTCACAGCGAATGCCAACGGACCAGTGGAAATTCAGATAGGGAGCGACACCTTCGATATTTTGGTGAAGCTGTCCTACAAGGGCAATCTGCCGTCGCTGCCGGACGCGAGTCCGAAAAAGGAAATGGTGGAGGAGCAGAGCTTTGTCAGTGGTCTGACTGGCTATCTATCCGGCCTGCACGCTGACCACATCGAACGCAGTGCCAAAGGCGAGCAGTGCGAGATCAAGCTTCTCTTCCGGCTATAACTCCGCCCTACACAGAATCACTTGAGTTTGGTACCGGGTTCGTTCGCGACAGAAGCGATCGAGACAGCGTCTGGGCCAAAGAAGCTTATTTTGATTCGCGTCTCTACCTCAACCGGAGCTCCAAGCACTTGATATGGTTTGTAGTGCCAGTGGCGGACCGCGCGCATTCCGGCTTCTGCCAATTTCGGGCTGCCGCTCAACACCGTAACCTTTTTGACTGACCCGTCCGCGCCAATCAATGCTTTCAGTTGCAACTCTCCCACCAGATTGCGTCCAGAAACGGCAGGATAAACAACGTGACCCTGCGGAAGCTCCGAAACAAATGGTGGTTTTGCAGCAGCGGAAGCGACGATCCGAGACGGCCCGGCACTCGCAGCATGACTCGCATGACGGCCCCTGGTAAGAGCCGGAAGAGCGGGCGGCCCCGCGCCGGCAGTGCTTATCGATTGGCCCGATCCGCTGGCCACAGGTACGGTCGTATGGCGGCCGGGCGTGGGCTGAGGCGGCCACGGCGCTACCCGGCGCTTCGATTTTTCGGCGCTGGGCGCAGAAGCGGTTTCCGATGGTAGTCCAAGCGTACCGGTTGCAGCTGCAGGCAGATTGGGTCGGTTACGGTCGTCCCCGGCATCATTGACCGCCTTTGATGGGGTCTGATGATTTCTCATCTGTCTCATGCCGGAAAGCAGAGGGACCCCGTAAACCGACGCCAGTAACACTGCGATACAAACGGCAGCAGCAGCGGCCAAAGTTCTCTGCTGCCGGAGGCGCCCGTCTCCGGTCCTTTGGCCGCCGGGGCCCTCCGTTGACTCTATTTGCTTCACATCAACAACCTCGGGCGTGGCCCCAACTGCCTTCGTCACTCCGAGGTCCGCCCTCTGCGTGACCATGGCGCCGGCCAATACCGGCGATTTCGTACGCGTCTTCTCGACGACTCCAAAAACAGTCTTGTTTGCCACGGGGCGAGTTGGCGTTACGACGGCCGACCTGGATAGTTTCTCAATCAGTCGTTGATCGCGGCGGCTCAGGACCTCTGGAGGAAGCACACGGAAGTGGCGGAATGCCCATCGAAGACGAATGCGTTGCAACCGTGACGGACAAAGGTAGACAATCCCCGCCTCGGTGTGCAATTCCAGGAACTCCGCACCCTTCTCCTCGATATTCCCCGACTGATTCCTGACGACTGAAGCTGATTGCGGAGCCTTTGGGGATTGGAGTAGTGATCCGATCGTCGTCATCATAGCCTCGGCTTTGAGATCACACGGGGGTCCGCTTCCCACATTTTAAAGGAAATTGGGGGTCTTTAACTGCAATCGATCCTTTTTCGACATCATCTTCTAACGGTGTTGAAGCTGTCGCATGCGTGGCTGGGTGATTGGTGCCGAACTTTGTTACAAACAAATGTCACTCAATGGCGGTGACGGAACGATATCTCCGCTTGATGCGGAGATAGCTAAAGGCCTCTCCGTTGGCCGGTTTTGTCACCCAGATTGGAAGGAGGCAGCCGCCGTGTGATCGATCTCGGCGAAGGGGAAAATATCGACGCAGGCTGCCTTCAGGCAACTCATTCGCGCCGCGGTTGCGTCTAACGCAGTGGCTCGTGTTCAACCGGCAGAGATTAAGCCCGGCTCGGGGATGACCCACAAATAGCCATCCGCAACAGAAATGGAGTTATAAGTAGACCGCTTACGTAACGCACAGCTCAAGAAAAGCATCCGTCAACCTATAGCTCATTGTAGGCAGGTTGACCGACCTCGTTTCCTTGGTGTTTGCTTGGCTGCAAGAAAAAGGGTCTGAATTCATCAGACTATCGTTGTCGATCCTGGCGGCCAGCCGACGGCTCCCGCTGGGTCCTTTTAGGAGAACCAGTATGCGCACTACCGCAATTGTTCCAAACACCTCCCTGCGGCCCAGGGTGTTTCGCAACTTCTTGCTCACGATGATCCTGGCGAGTGGAGTTTTCATTCCCAGCGCCCAGGCGCAGTACCGCACGTCGATCCAGGGTGTGGTGACTGATAGCACAGGCGCAGTGGTCCCCGGAGCGACGCTGACCCTCACCAACCTCGGAACCAACGAGAAACAGCTCCGGACCAGCGATTCCAGCGGAATCTACAACTTCAATGCGTTGCCCGCCGATGCGTTCACCCTCGAGGTCACAAAGAAAGGCTTTCAGAAGCAGGTCCTCGATCATCTGCAGCTGATTCCGGAGCAGGCGAACGCTGTCAACGTGGAGTTGGCGGTGGGTGCCGCCGACCAGACCGTGACCGTCAACGCCTCAACCGAACCGGCGATCGATACCCAAACGGCGAACAACGGACGCACCATTTCGTCCAATGAAATCCAGCATATGCCGGCTTACCAACGCGACGTGACCAGCCTCATTCAGCTGGCTCCTGGAGTGCAGGCCGATGGCGCGCAGCAAGGGGGAGGCGGTGGATTTCAAGCCCCGGGTACGCAAACCGGAGCCTCATCCGGCGGCGGCGGCAACTTGGGAGGAACGAGCAGCATCTTTGCCACCGAGAATGGCGCTTCGGCCAACGCCAACGGCGGCCACTTTGAAACCAATGGCTACACCGTCGACGGCATCAGCACCGTCAGTGCCGTTTGGGGCGGATCGACCGTAATTACTCCCAGTCAGGATTCGGTCAGCAACGTCAAAATCGTGACCAACGCCTACGACGCTGAAAATGGCCGCTTCTCCGGCGCGATCACCGAAATTACCTCGAAGAGTGGAACCAATGAACTCCACGGCAGCTTGTTCATCCAGATCAACCGCCCCGGACTCAACGCCTATCAGCGTTGGAACGGTCCCTCTTCGGTCCAGTCTATCGACCCGGTAACCGGAGACAAGCTCACGGCGGAGGAGCGCGGTCTGCTGCGAAACTCAAACCGCTACAATCAAATCGGCGGCAGCCTTGGCGGGCCAATCTGGAAAAACCGAGTCTTTGCCTTCTTCAACTACGAAGGACAAAGCCAAAACACCCCTGTGCCGGGCACCGGATGGTACTCGACCACGGCGCTTGCAAAGTTGGCTCCTGCCAACAGCATCGCGCAAACTCTTCTGAACTACAAAGGTGCGGGCGTTCTTAACACGGGTATCCTCGCTGCAACATGTCTGGATGCCGGGCTGGTGGAAGGCCAAAACTGTGCAACCATAGCCGGACAAGGCTTGAATATTGGTTCGCCACTTAAAACTGGCCTTGGAACGCAGGACCTGGGCTATGTGAACAGCAGCACCCCTGGCGTCGGGAGCGGACTCTCGAGTGTCGCCGACATCGCCGATTACGCCACCAGCAACCCAAACTCCAGCGACTTCAAGCAGTACAACGGGCGTCTCGACGCTGACGTCACCGGCAAGGACCATGCCAGCTTCGCCATCTACTGGGTTCCGGCAAGCACAACAACGTATAACGGCGGCCTCGGTTATCAGCTCTACCATCACGATCAGACGAACGACGCCTTCTCGGTCATCTGGAACCACATCTTCTCGCCGACCTTTCTCAACGAAGCCCGCGCCAACGCCGCCGGCTGGCGCTACAACGAGCTTCAAAGCAATCCCCAGGCTCCGTTCGGCCTCCCGCAAGATGCGGTCATGCAAATTGGCAGCATAACCCTGGGCAACTTCGGCGTCTCTGCCCCCAGCCACCTGGACCAATGGACCTACGGGTACAAAGACGTTGCGACCAAGGTCCTGCATGCGCAAACACTCAAATTCGGATTCGATTTCACACGGCTTTACTACCTGAATGATCCCATCGGGGCTCCCAATTACACCTTTTACAATCTATGGGATTTCGTGAACGACGCCCCGGAGGCAGAGGGCGGTCCTTTTCAAGCAAAGACCGGCATTCCCGGAGGCTACCGCAATGACAACCGGGACAACATGCTTGGCGTCTTCTTTCAGGACGACTGGAAGGCCAGTCCGAATCTGACCCTCAGTGCGGGGCTGCGCTACTCCTACCTGGGTCCATTGACCGATAAGGCTAATAACATGGGCGTGCTTTTGTTCGGGAGCGGCAACGACTTATTGACGGGCATCACCATACGCACCGGCATCGGCGCATGGAAAGCGCAAAAACTGAACTTCGGACCCCAGTTTGGTTTCAACTGGAGTCCGGATATCTTCCATAGCAAGCTGGTTCTTCGCGGCGGTTACGGCCTTAATTACAACCAGCAGCAGATCGCAACCTCAAACGCTCCCGACAACAACCCGCCCGGTACCAACTATCTTTCAAGCTCCAGCCAGGGCCCGACCCAGATCAATCCCAACATCCTTTACGCCACTTCCAGCAGCCCCACCAACATCTTCGGTTTCCCGGCAAACAAAGCCGCCATTGTCACCTTTAACTCCGCAGGCCTGCCAACCGCCGGGGGCGCAAACCTGGGCGGCTTGCCCAACCGTATGCCCACCGAGTACTCCCATCACTACTCGCTCGATATCGAGTACGACCTGGGTCACTCGCTGGTCGCGAACATCGGCTATGAGGGCAGCGCCAGCCGCCATCTTCTTTACAACTACGACTCCACCGCCCTCGGGCAAATTCTTGGGGCGCCGCAGAATCCCCTGGTAAACAGCGTCAATACCTTCGGCAGCAGCGGTACCGCCAATAACAACATGCTGCTTGCCGGGCTCAAGCACCAGTTCTCGCACACCTTCTCCGCCGAGGCGCAATTTACCTGGGCTCATAGCATGGATACCGCCTCCGGTCCCTACACTCGGGATCCCTATCTCTACAATCCTGGGTACTCCTACGGTCGCTCGGATTTCGACATCAATAAATCCTTCAAGGTCTTTGGCATCTGGCAGCCGGTCCTCTTCCGCGGCAGCCACGCGTGGGCAGAAAAGGTTGCCGGAGGATGGTCGCTCAGCGGCATCCTGACCCTTCACTCGGGCTATGGATGGACTCCCGTGTATCAGGCGCCCCACCAGATCTACTGCAACACCTGCCAATACGGGTACCAGAACCTCCGTCCTGTCTATCTTGGAGGCGCCGGCAAGAGCAGCAGCAACGCAGCCTTCAAGACCGGAAGCAACTTCCTCAATCCGGGCAACGCCAACACCGGCGTCAATAACGATGCTTTCCTCAATAACTACTTCGAGATTCCCAACTACGCCGATGCCATCACCGACAATCCCGGGCAGTCGACCACCAACTTCATCCCTCCGCCGGGAATCGATCGCAATGTCTTTTCCGGCCCCGGATACCGGGATGCCGATATCACCATCGCTAAAGCGTTCGGCCTGCCCAGCATGCGGGTACTCGGGGAGCATGCGAATATTGAAATCAAGGCAAACATGTTCAATGCGTTCAACCTCTTGAACATCGATCCGACTCAACTGTCAACCAACATTCAAAACTCGAACCTCGGACAGGGAGCGGCCGCCCTCGGATCGAGAACCATCGATCTGCAGGCTCGCTTCAGCTTCTAGGGGCCATCGGCAGTAAACTCGTTGGCAGGCTGCCCCCGCGAGAGCCTTCGTCCGAATGAGGGTTCGCCTGTGCGGCAGCAAGTAGCACAGGCGGGAGTGCTACCCATGTTGCAACGAATATACTCGCCCGTGGCCGCGTTGCTGATCGCGTCGGCATTCCTTGGTCCTGCACCCGGCCGAGCTGCCGCGCAGGAGCAGATCGTCATCGACACGCAGGCGCAGACCACTCCATTTCCCCACTTCTGGGAGCAGATGTTTGGCTCGGGCGCGCGATCCTGACGTTGCGCGAGAGTTACCGCGACGACTTGCGCGCGGTAAAGAAAGTCACCGCCTTCCGCTACGTCCGCTTCCACGCCATCTTGCACGACGAGGTAGGCGTCTACAACGAGGACGAGCACGGCAATCCCATCTACAACTTTTCTTATGTCGACCAGATCTACGATGGTCTGCTGGAGAATGGTGTGCGTCCTGTTGTCGAGATCAGCTTCATGCCGAAAAAACTGGCATTCAATCCTGATGCTCTCCATCCGTTCTGGTACAAGCAGAATGTCTCGCCACCCAAAAGCATGGAGAGATGGGATGAGCTCATGAAGCATTTCGCGCAGCATCTGGTCGACCGGTACGGTATTGAAGAGGTGTCGCAATGGTATTTCGAGGTGTGGAACGAGCCTAACATCGACTTCTGGAACGGGATTCCGCGGCAGGAATCCTATTTCGATCTCTATGCGCACACTGCCCGCGCTCTGAAAGCTGTGAGTCTGCGTCTGCGCGTGGGCGGCCCAGCCACTGCGGCCGCTTCCTGGGTCGACGATTTCCTTGAATTCGCCGCCCAGAACCATGTGCCGGTCGATTTCGTCTCTTCGCACGGCTATGCGGACGATACTCCGCAAAACCTCTTCGGCACCCATGAAGATATTCCCATGGACGACCGAGTCTGCCGCGCCATCGCAAAAGTGCGCGGCCAGATCAAAGCCTCCGCAATGCCGGACTTGCCGCTGTTCTGGACCGAATGGAACGTGCAGGGCGACCACGAATCGCGCGATACGACATTTGTCGGCCCGGCACTTGCAAACACCGTGCGCGCATGCGACGGGTTAGTGGAGATGATGTCATTCTGGACCTTCTCCGATGTTTTTGAAGAAGGGGGTCCCATCCCCGAGCCATTTGAGGGCCAGTTTGGGCTCCGCGCCAAGGGGGGTATCAACAAGCCTAGTTACTATGCCTTTGGCTTGCTGCATCAACTGGGAGACCGGCGCATCGCGAGCCCATCGAAGAATGTCCTCATCACCAGGGATTCCCGCGGCGACGTGATCGTTGCCGGCTGGAACCTCGTCGATCCCGGCGAGAGCGGGACCACGCGTCAGATCACTTTACAGTTCCAGCATTTGGCTGCCAACTCCAGGGTCACCATCGAGCGAGTCGATAGTGAACATGGCAACGTGCTGAGGAATTATGCGGCGATGGGAAAGCCGCTTGATCCAACACCAGACCAGGTGGAACAGCTAAACCGCGAGACCGCACTGCCGCCGCCCGAATCCGTCAATCTTCATAATGGGATGCTGAAACTGAATTTGACTGTGAATGAACTGGATCTGATAAGAATTCAACCCTAAAAAAAACTTATCCCGCTTGCGCGCGCCATTGGCAGGGATACGGCTTGACCGCACAATCCGTAAGTATCCCGTAGGTGATATCCCCCCGGTCGCTTCGGTGGCCGACGCGACGCCGCCTGCAAGGGCGGCCTCTGCATTTTGGGAGGGCGCAGTTGATCACTAACATTTACGTCGATGGCTTCAATCTTTTCTACGGCGCGCTGCGCAATTCCCCTTATTGCTGGCTAAACCTGAAAACCCTCTGCCGGCTTCTACTGCCGAGGAATGTCATCGGACAAGTCAGGTATTTCACCGCTCTCGTGTCTGCCCGGCCAAGCGATCCCCACCAACCCGTCAGGCAGCAGCTTTATTTGAGGGCGTTAGCGACGCTTCCGAATTGAGATGAGAACGACTTTCTTCCTTCAAGCCCCGGCCTCACTCTTATCACTTACCGCCCGCTCTCCCATCATGAGCTCAACCACTGTTTTAAATAGCTTATTCCGAGTCTCCAGCCGAACCCCCGCCCGCGTCACGTACCGCACTACGATATCCAACCTCCTCCTGCCGGCTGCATATCAATCGAAGGCGCCGCACTGAACTGCGGCAAACCCTCCTCGTGCCGCACACGTTTCCATTCCACCTCCGCCATTTTCGCGTCCTCTTCGGTCGCCTTGACCGTTGCTTCGCGGATCTTATCGATCAACGCATAACCCGGCTCTCCCGGCGGAATGCTCACCTTGATCTCGTCCCACATCCACTGTCCTGCCGTCGAGAAGTTGAAATACTTCCCGTGAATCGCGAACCCATTCAAAAACGAAACCCGCCGCCCCGTCGGATGGCCATTCGCCGTCCAGTTTCCCGTTTCCAAGAGCGAGGTCCGCAACAGCCCAACCTCCACCACCTCGCCGCCAACCCCATCGATCTCTACCCAGTCTCCCACCCGGATACCCTTCCGCCTCATCAGCACAAACCAGCCGCAGAACGCCAGAATGAAGTCCTGGAACACTACCGTCAATCCCGCCGTGGCCAGCCCCAGGATCGTGGGCAGTTGCTTTGGGAGTTCCAAAGATGACCAGCAGCACCAACAGTAACCCGATCAGTTGCGTTCCCAGGTTAAGAACCATGCGCAGCATCTGCCTCTGCCGCAGATCATGCGAGATCCGCTCCAACGCCACATGCAAAGCCCAGCCGGCCAGGATCGTCAGCAGCACAATGGCCGCGATCCAGCTCAGCGACCGCAACATCAGGTGGACCACGATCTTATGTTGGATCTCCACCTGGGTGCCCCATCGCCCGTAAAGCGTCACCAGCTGTTGCTGCGCGGCCAACCGGTCGTCGAGGATGCCCAGGATCTTCCGCTGCTCCGCCATGCTCTGCAATTCTTTTACCCGGACCTCGCTCGACTCGCCTGCCGCCTTGGCCGCGGCGGCCTTCGCTTCCGCCGCTTGTGCCTCCGCCCCCAGCCTCACATGGTCGTCGGTGAGCGCAGCCACGTCCGCCCGTGCCAGCGTCTCCGCCTGCTCGATCAGTTGCATCCTGTTCCGCTGTGCCCGCCACGCTGAGATCTGTCCCGCCAGCGTGCTGAATTGTTCGGCCGCCACCACTGCGAATTGTCCGGTGCTCCCGCTCGCCTGGGCCTCGTACTTCTTCATCGCCGCCTGCACGCGCCGATAACTCCTGCTGAATTTTTTCTCGTTGATCGCCGCTCTCCAGCGCGAGATCCTCCTGTGCGTCCGACAACTCTTCCTGGTCGAGGCCCATCTGCGCTTTGGCGACGTCCAGATCCTCTCCATCCACGCCGCTCGACCCAGCCGCCGCCGCGCCGGCGCCGCCGGTCTTCGGCGTTAAAGCCGTGATCCGCGCCTGATCGTCCTTAAGCGTTTGCTGTAGCTCCATCACCCGCCGCTGCAAGGCCAGGGCGTCGCCTTTCAGCTCTGTGGTTCCCGCGCTCGCCTGGCGCAGAGATTGAGCGAACGCCTGATCCACCTCGTGGTCCGCCAGCCGCTCTGCTTCGCGCGCATACTGCAGTTCCTCTGCCGATACCGCCAGGGCCGCCAACCTCTCCGCGGTCTGCCACGGCCGCTGGTCCACGATGCCGTGCGGGACAGCCAATCCTGCTTTTTGTGCGTGCAAGAAAGGCAGAGAGCTCCATCACTTGCCTGGTCATGAAGCTCCCCACGACCAGCAAAACCAACACCGCCAAAGAGATCGCCGTAGCTATCTTGCGAGCACGATTCATCCCCAACTCCTTACCCTACCCACCTAACTTAACGGGAGTGACCGGCGGAACGTAGCCAATTCGTCGGCCTGCGAGGTTTGTCTTCGCTGGATACCCCCCATCGGACGTAGCCGCGCTGGACGCTGGAAACGTCCCGTCCTGTCACCTTTTTGTCCCGTCGACGTTAGACTCGCCAGGTGGCACAATACCGTCCATGGCCTCACCTTCCATCGTCTTTCCACCGCCGCCATGGCTCAACCAGGACATCATCGTCTATCACGGCACAGTGGACACGTTTGCGGCGGCCATCGTGTCGGGCCCGATCCTCGTGAACCTCGGGAAACCCGGTACCGACTTTGGTCCGGGGTTCTACACTACGACTTTGAAGCGTCAAGCTCAGATGTGGGCCGCCCAGATCTCGGCGACTCGGCCCGGGACGAAGCCTGCGGTGATTGAGATTAGGATCAAAAGGCCTTCCCTTGGCGATCTGGAGACCGTCGCCTTTGTGCGGGGCGATTTCGACGCGGACGACCGGGAACGTCCCGCCTCGAAACTCTTTGTTTCTAATCCACTTAAAAATGATTACGGATGTTCGGCTTTAAGTTTGGCGACGATCACGCCTCTTCCTCGCTATTCGCCTTTTATTCTCCTATACTGGCGCCATGTCCCGCTACGACCGCCCGTCGCATCGTGTCTACCTGTCCTTCATGCTTTCTCACGGATCATGGCACTGCCAGTTCCTGGAAGCGGATGCCCGGACCGCGCTGCCGCGGCAACTGAACTTCGCTGACCCGGAGAAAATTAGGGAACTTGCACGGCGGGGAGAAGCGTGGGGCACTCTGGAAGTAAGGCAGATGCTGGAGCACGCGATCGAGATGGGACGCGGAGGTACTTGGCTAAGACTAACGCCGGAACAATATGCGAGGCTGAAGCGCCCCTGAGAGCGGCGTCGCTACCTGGGCAGAGCCGAGGTCCCATAACTGCAACCGTTGGCTTGCCAGGCGCGATGGGCCTCCCACGAGGCGCTCCGGGCGGATTCTTCATCGCGATAGTCTCCCGCTTCTTCCTGGACCCCGTTGGGGAAAACATAGAACGTCCACTTCCCCTTGGCCTTGTAAAAAGGGGTCGTGGGGCCTGGATATTTCGCGCTTCTCATGAGGGGAGCCTATATAAATCAACCGGTCCGATCACTCCAACAAACAGGTCAGCTGCCTGAGCGCAAGTAACACAATGAATGTTACCGAATGGGTCACATGTGGCTCGCCGCTGCGGCAACCTGGCGCGCTTAGCGCGCACAATTAGGCCACTTCCCGGCCGTTTTCATCGGACTTATCCCGCATATCCCGCATATCCCGCATGCGCGCGCGGCAAGCCGGCGGCAAAATGACGCAAATAAAGTCCAGCCCCGTACACTAACCATCTTCCATCGGCATCTAATACTTCACGCAGCGGAAATAATTTGCGGTAAAGGCAACCCCGCGAACTTGTTCGCGGGGTTGAAGCTGAAGGCGGCGGTAATCAAAAGTGACTTATCGCGCTTATCGCGCTTTTCGCGCATCTTTTTCGGAGACGGCGAGCGGCCGAAGACGGGGTACAGGCAGCAAGCGGATATTCATTTCGCTGCCGACGGAACCCTGAAATATCCATCCGCATCGCGCCGGGGGCGGCACACAATTTTTTGAGCGCCTTCGTAAAACAAAGGACTTAACCGGGACCCGAAACCCAAAAACTCGAGGGAATCCGCTTTTCGGGTCCTGAAACGACACTTGCCAGCCACCTTCGATTAAGGCGATTCTGTAAACGATGAAGTCGAGCCGGCCCAGCAATCCGTTGAAGCAGAACGGCTCGCCTACCCCTCTCTCCAGCCGCATCATCGGCAAGGGAGAGATGGCGGACCTGGTTCGCGCCTACGACTGGAGCTCTACCCCGCTGGGCCCCATCGCGAGCTGGTCAAAAGAACTGGTCACCGTCGTCAACCTGACCCTCTGTTCCCCCTCCCCGGCGCGAACCATGTGGGGACCCGACTTCATTCTGATCTACAACGATGCCTACCGGCCCATTCCCGGGCCTCGCCATCCGGCAGCCCTGGGCAAGGCGGCGAGAACCGTGTACCCCGAGTCCTGGCACGTGGTCGGCCCGTTGCTGGAGACTGCATTCGCCACCGGCGAGACCTTCTTCTACGAAAAGCTGCTCGTACCCCTCCCGACGGAGCATGGGATGGAAGACTTTTACCTCAACTACTCCTTCAACCCCATCTTTGAAGATGGCAAGATTGCCGGCCTCTTCGGTCCACTTCATGACGTGACCGGAGAGGTGATGGCTACGCGCCGCCTACGCGAGAGCGAAGCCCGGGCCTCGCGCATCCTGCAGAGCATCGGAGACGCCGTCATCATCACCAACGCGGAGGGTTTCGTAACCCGCATGAATCCCGTTGCCGAGGCTCTTACCGGGTGGACCCTTGCCGATGCTGAAGGACGCCCGCTGGCCGAGATTTTTAATGTCGTCAACGAAGCAACGCGGCAGCTGGTCGAGAGCCCGGTCGAAAAAGTGAAGCGCACGGGATCCGTGGTCGGCCTGGCCAACCACACCATCCTTATCTCCAGGGATGGCAAAGAAATTCCCATCGACGACAGCGGCGCGCCCATTCACGGCGAGGATGGTGCGCTGAACGGCATCGTCCTTGTCTTCCGCAATGTCGAAGAGAGACGTGCAGCGGAGCGGGAGAAGGAGCGGATCGCCGAGCGCCTCAACCACGTTCTCGAAGTCACGACTGACGCCATCGTCACCGTCGATCGCAACTGGGTCATGACCTACCTCAACCCCCGGGCCGTCGAGCTTTACGCCTCAAATCGGGAGATTCTCGGACGTACCGTCTGGGAGGCCTTCCCGCATGCTGTCTATGAAGGATCTCCCTACATCGAGAATTTCTACCGCGCCATGAACGATGGAATTCCGGGCGAGTTCGATGCCCATTACGCGGATCCGCTCAATCGATGGCTGCACGTCGAGGTCTACCCCACCCGGGACGGCATCGTCACCTTTTCTCGTGACATCACCGCCGAGGTCAACTCCCGCGAAGCGCTGAGAGAAAAATCGGAGCAGGCGGAGCGGCAGCGGATCGAAATCGAGAGTTTGTACCGCAGTGCTCCCATCGGCCTGGCCCTCTTCGATACCAAGGACTTTCGCTATCTCCGCCTGAACGACCGGCAGGCAGAGTTCTTCGGCCTGAAGCCGGAGGAGATCGTAGGCCGCACGCTGACGGAAATGGCTCCCATCGAAGGGCTGAAAGAACTCTTCGAGCAAGTGGCCGCGGGTAAGCCGGTCATCAACTTTCCCCTGGAAGGGGAGGTGGTCACGCGGCCCAACGAGCACCGCTACTGGACGGTAAGCTACTTCCCTGTTTTTGCCGCCGACGGCACCGTGCAGGCAATCACGGCGTCATCACTGGAAATCACCCAGCAAAAGAAGACCGAAATCGCGCTGATCCAAAGTGAAAAGCTGGCCGTGATGGGCCGCCTCGCGGCATCCATCGCGCACGAGATCAATAACCCGCTGGAGTCTCTCACCAACCTGCTTATATCTTGCCGCCCGCAGCAGCGATCTGGAAAGGGTCCAGGAGTACATCCGCGTCGCCGAGCGCGAATTGCGCCGGGTCTCGGCCATCAGCAACCAGACCCTCCGTTTTCACAAGCAGGCCAGCAGTCCCAGGGAGATCACCTGCAAGGAGCTGCTGCGATAGCGTGCTTTCGCTTTACCAGGGCCGCATCGTAAATTCCGCGATTCGCATCGAGGAGCGCACCCGCGCGATCGGAGCCCGTGTGCGATGCTTCGAAGGGGAGATTCGCCAGGTGCTCAGCAACCTGGTGAGCAACGCGCGTCGACGCCATGCACCCCGCCGGGGGCCGTCTGCTGCTGCGCACCCGGGAGGGAACCAACTGGACAACGGGACAACGAGGAGTCCTCTTCACCGTTGCAGATACCGGAAGCGGCATAGCCCCTTCGGTCGTTGAACAGAATCTTCGAGCCCTTCTTCACCACCAAAGACATCGGCGGCACAGGCCTCGGTCTTTGGGTGAGCAGCGAGATTGTCAATCGCCATCATGGTGCGTTGCGGGTAAGAAGCACGCAGAGGCCGGGGCGACAGCGGAACCGTCTTCACGATGTTTTTGCCCTTCGATGCCGTGCCCCGGCCAACTGCGGACTAGCTCACAGAAACCGGCACCGAGCCCGCGTGCCTCTTTGCCGTGCCGCGAATGCCCAGCAGGCTAAGGATCGGCGTGGTCAGCATGGTGGTAACCAGCGCCATGACCACCAGCATAGTGAAAAGGGTCGGAGTAAACACGCCAACGGTGTAAGCAATGTTGAGCACGATCAGCTCTACCAGTCCACGAGTGTTCAGCAGGGCGCCCAAGGCCGCCGCGTCCCGCCACGATTGCCCGGTCCATCGTGCCGCCAGCGCGGCGCCGCCCATCTTGCCAAAGACTGCTGCGAAGAGCACCACCCCCGCCCAAAGCCACATGGCGCTGTCATTCAGTAGATCCAGCCGGGTGCGCATTCCGGTCAAGGCAAAAAATAGCGGCAACAACAACACCGAAACCAGCATGTCGAGACGCTCCCGCAACGCGAGTTGCCATTCGGGAACGCGCGGGAAGCATACCCCCGCGAGAAAAGCCCCGAAGAGCGGGTGTACGCCGATCTTGTCGGTAGCCGCCGCGGAGAACAGTGCTCCGGCTACAACCACGCCTAATAGCTCCAGCGTCAGCTCAGGCCTCTTGTTCCGTCTGACAAGATAGGCTGCCAGTGGGCGAAGAACGCCAAGCATCACGAAGAGATACACCAGCAATCCGCTGAGACGCAGCAGAAGCGAGGAAGGAGCATCCTGGCCGCCCATGAGCGCAAGCGCAAAGGCGAGCAGGGCCCACGCCACGACGTCATCGACAGCCGCGCACAGTATGGCGGTTGTGCCCAGGGCAGTTCCCTGCAGATTGCGCTCTTCGAGAATCCTGGCCAGCACCGGGAAGGCGGTAATGCTCATGGCGATGCCCAGGAAAAGTACAAACGGAACGTTGCCGATTCCATGGGGAGCGAAGCGGACGCGCAGCGAGTGAGCCAGCAGCGCGGCCATGGCGAAGGGCAGCAGGATACTCATCCCGCTGGCCAATACCGCAGTGGCGCGGTGGCGATAGAGCTGCTCGTAATCCAGCTCCATTCCTATCAGGAAGAGGAACAGCACCAGGCCGACGGTAGACAGGGTTTCGAAAGGCCCAAACGAACTGAGCGGAAAGATCTTGGCGGAGAGCTGCGGGGCGAAGCGCCCAAAGACCGACGGCCCCACCAGGATGCCGCCGATGATCTCGCCGATTACACGTGCCTGCCCGACCTTGAGCGCCACCCAGCCGCAGGCCACCGTGATCAGCAAGACGATCGCCATCTGGGTCAGGAGCAGGGTCATGGAGGTGATCCTCATCGGACGAGATTAGCGGTCAACCGGGAACGACCACTCTCAGTCTATCGTCTTGCGGCCGGTCTTGCTCTGCGGAGCCCCGGCCGGTAAATTACAAGCTTGGCCCGAAATCACTGCACTTATGACAATCGTTCTCACCCCCGTGGAAGCCCGCGTGCTCGGATCGTTGGTGGAAAAAGAAATCACCACACCCGAGTACTACCCTCTCTCTCTCAATGCGCTGTCGAATGCCTGCAACCAGAAAAATAACCGCGAGCCCGTGACCACCCTGGATGAGGATCAGATCCGCCAGGCGCTGCATGGGCTGGAAGACGACGGCCTAGCCGGCGTGGCGCGCGGCACCGAGAGCCGCGTTTCCAAGTACGAGCACCGCATGCAGGAGGTCTTCAACTTCACCCGCGGAGAGATCGCCGTGGTATGCGTCCTGCTGCTGCGTGGACCGCAAACACCCGGCGAGCTGCGCGGACGGACGGAACGCATGCACCGCTTTGAAGAGCTGAGCGATGTGCAGGCAACGCTGCAGCGCCTGATGCAACGCGAGCCGCCCTTGGTAAAGGTTCTGCCGCGGCAGCCTGGCACGAAGGAAGCGCGTTACGCTCACCTGCTCGCCGGTGACGTAATCGAGGCCGCGCCCATCACAAATCTCGAGAGCGGCGCGAGCAACACGGCCCAGCTCGAAGTGGAGGTCGCGGCGCTGCGTCAGGAAGTGGCGGAGCTGCGCGGTCAGGTGGAGAGGCTACTGCGCCTGGTCGAGTGAGTCTGCTACCGGTGACTCATGCGCAGGCTTTGCCAGCTTGCGTCGGTGGTCCATCCGCCATCGACCACCAGCGCATGCCCATTCACAAAACCGCTCTGCGCCGGATCGGCCAGGAAGAGGATGGCCCGGGCGATGTCGTCCGGTGAGGCAAAGCGGCCCATCGGGTTCACGCCGGTAATGTCCTCGTCGGTGTATGTGCCGTTTGCCTGGTCAGCTGCATCCATCTCCGTCTTGACCCATCCCGGGCAGACGGCATTGCAGCGCACTCCTCTGCCGCCCCACTCTGCTGCTAACGTGCGCGTCAGCCCGATCAGCCCGTGCTTCGATGCGTTGTAAGCGGCGCGATCGGCAATGCCCGCGAGCCCGGCAATGGACGCGACGTTCACGATGCAGCCAGAGCGCTGCTGCAACATCTTCTTCCCGAAAGCACGGGAGAGCAGGAAAGGCGCGACCAGGTTGACTTCGAGTACCCGGCGAAAGGTCCGCGCGTCGATCGTCTCCGCTGGCGCTATGGAGCTGATGCCGGCGTTGTTGACCAGCACGTCGACGCGCTTCCACTTTTCGATGATGACTTCGGCCGCCGCGTTGACGACCGATTCATCGGAGAGGTCGCCGGGAAAATCTACGGCATCGCAGCCGCTTGTGCAGATGGCGGCGAGCGTCGCGGTGCACGGTTGAACATCGAGCAGCGCCAGCGAATAACCCGCTGCGGCGAAGAGCTCAGCGGTATGGCGGCCAATACCCTGTGCCGCTCCGGTGATGATGGCTACTTGCATATCTTCAAGGGTACAAGAGCATCGTGCTACGCTGGGCCAACCGTTTCAAAGATAAGGAGAGTGCTTGCGAGCTTTCGCGATCGGCTTACTGCTCTGCTGCCCGCTATTCGCCCATGGCGCAGCGGCTCCTGCGGACCTGCTCCTCGTGAAGGGCCATATATACACCTCCAATCCCGCCGCGCCCTGGGCCGAAGGTGTCGCCATCGGCGAGGGAAAAATCTTGCTGGCGGGAACCAACCTTGAGGTCGAGAAGTATCGCGGACCGAAGACGCAGGTGATCGACCTGGGCGGACGGATGGCGATGCCCGGCATCCTCGATACCCATACTCACTTCATGTGGGGAAGCGCGGGCCTGGCAGGCGTGCTGCTCTACGATGCCAAGACGGTCGCGCAGGTACGACAGATTCTGCTCGACTATGCCAAGGCGCATCCCCTGGCCAATGCCAAGCCTGATGAAACCTGGGTCTACGGTGCGGGCTGGAACTATGGATTCTTCCCTACCCCCGACGGTCTGCCCACCAGGGCGCTGTTGGACGAAGCTTTCCCCGATCGGCCGGCAGTTCTGCTCTCCTCCGATTGCCATAGCTTGTGGGTGAACTCGAAGGCGCTGGCAGCAGCCGGCATCGGCCATGCAACGCCCAATCCCGGAGCAGACGGTGCTGCCGTCCGTGGCATTATCGTGCGCGATCCGAAGACCGGCGAGGCCACCGGCGTTTTGGAAGAAGGCGCAAAGAACCTGGTGATGCGGGTAATGCCGGTGACGCACGAGCAAAAGCTGAGCCACCTACGCCTGGGTATGAAGGAGGCCAACAGCCACGGCGTGACCGGAGTAGTGAATGCGAGCGGTGATATTCCGGAGATGGAGTTGTACCAGGAGCTGCACCAGCGCGGCGAGCTAACGGTGCGTATGACCACCGCATTTGCCACCGATGTAGGCGTGCGGCACACCCTTTCCCAGGAAGAGCTGGCAACCTTCGACGAGGCGCGGCGGCGCTTCCACGATGATTGGGTGCGAGCGGGTGTTATCAAGTTTTTTGCCGATGGTGTGATCGAGACCCATACCGCCGCCATGCTCGAGCCCTATGCCAACACGCCGGGACAAAGAGGATCGACCCTCTACACGCCGGAGGAGTTTCACCGGGACTTCCTGGAACTGGATAAGCGCGGCTACCAGGTGATGACGCACGCCATCGGTGACGCTGCCGTGCGCAAAACACTGGATGCGTATGAGGAGGTAGAAAAAGAGAATGGGCCGCGGGACAGGCGCTGGCGCATCGAGCACATCGAGGCGATCAAACCAGCGGACGTTCCTCGCTTCGCCAAACTGAACGTGATTGTCAGCATACAACCGTGGTGTTGCCCTTCGCTCGGCGCTGCATGGGGCGATCAGCCATGGGCCGACAACGTGGGCGCAAGCCGCCTGAACGAAGGGATTCGCTGGCATGACCTGACGGCCAGCGGGGCCTTGATGATCAACGGCAGCGACTGGCCGGTGGATACGCTCAATCCCTTCCCCACGATGCAAATCGCGCTCACTCGGCAGACCATCGACGGGCTTCCGGCCGGTGGTTTCTATCCCGAGCAACGGCTAACGCTCGAAGAGCTACTGGCTGGGTATACGCGCAATGGCGCCTATGCGGAGTTTATGGAGAACAAGATTGGCTCGCTCGAAAGCGGCAAGCTGGCAGACATAATCGTGCTTTCCCAGGATCTTTTCAAAGTGCCGGCCAGTAGCGTCGGCAAAACCAACGTCGTTCTCACCATTGTGGGCGGCAAGATCGTATGGCGTCAGGGGATCTGATCCTGCGGGTTAAAATAAGGTCAGGGCAAAATGACCGACGGGCCACTGGATGGGTTAGAAGGCCGCGCGTTAATGCTGTACGACGGGCTGTGCGGCTTGTGCAACGACGTCGTGCGACGGGTGATCAAACACGATCATTCCGATCGGGTTCGCTTCGCGGCACAACAATCTGCCCTGGCTGAAGCCATACTCGCCCGGCATGGAATTGACCGTGAGACCATGCTGGCAAGCAATAGTGTTTACCTGGTGCTCGATGCCGGGTCGGAACACGAGCAGTTGCTGACCCAGTCCGACGTAAGCGTGACCTTGCTTTTGTTACTGGGCGGCCGCTGGCGGATCTTGGGAAAAATTCTGCGGATGGTGCCCCTGTTCGCGCGCAATGCAGCCTACAGAATCTTCGCGCGCAACCGCTATCGTCTTACGGGCCGGTATGAAGCTTGCCCTCTCCCTACGGAAGCCGAACAAACGAAGTTTGTTACTTGAGCTTCACGCAGGAACGTTCGCAACTGTGGGCGCCACAGCTTGCCGGATCCGCATGGGCTGACGCTTCCAATAGGTCAGCGACCGCCACACCCACTCAACAGGACCAAACTCAAAATACCGCAGCCAGATCGAGCTGAAGGTCAAATTGAAAAGCCACATCCCGGCCACGGCATAGTAAATCTTGTAATACTCTACGTAACCGTACCAGTGCCAGGGTCCCCATACGTAGATGAACATCATGCTCGTGCTGGTCAGAAGATAGTTCGACAGAGCCATCTGGCCCACCGCCGCGATCCGCTGCAGCAGCCACTTCAGGGTCCCTGTCTTCAGCAGAATCAAAAGCGCCGCGCCCATCCCCAGGGCGCCCGAGACGCGCGCCAGGTCATACGTAGGCATGATCCAAAGCGCCGACTGGAACATGTCAAAGTGTCCGGCCCAGGCCTTCCACACGCCAAACCCGCTTAGCCCCCACGTCAATGGAAGTCCGATCGCCGCTGTCAGCCCATACGCCTTCAAACTCCACCGGCCAGGCAAAAAGCCATTCTTATACATCGCCATGCCGAGAAGCATCATGCCGACCCAATCGCCAAAACCAAAATAGGAGCCTTTGAGTTCGCCCATCAAGACGTCGTGCGCCATATGTCCCTGCGCGGCCCAGTACCCCTTTTGCATAGCAGCAATATCCTTGTCCCTCTTCTTGGGACTCATCCGCCACTCCTCTTGCGCGTCGGTCCACTGCTTCAGTGCATCCTGTTCATCTTCTGTCAGGACCTTATGCTGTGCGAGGTTGGCACTGGCCTTTGCTGCGGCATCCCTTACGCTGCGGACATGAAGGTAATCATGACCCAACGCCAACACGGAATTAAGTACCAGGATGATGCCCGCTGTCCATAGCAGCCGGCTCGCCCTAACATTGCGAAATGGGAACAGGAAGAGGAGCGCCGCCAGGCCGTAATAGAAGAGGATGTCTCCACTCCAGATCAGGTACCCGTGCAACATGCCAAAAAGCACCAGCCACATATTCCGGCGGGTATAGATGTCGGCTACCCGAATCCCGGCCCCTCGCGCCAGCCCCCGCTCCGTCAGCAGAATCACACCAGCCCCGAACAACATGGAAAACATCGCGCGCATCTTGCCTTCGGCAAAGATCCAGCGCATAAACCAGACAGCAGTATTCAGCTTCCAGTGCGGCCCGTTAAACACCGGCTTCACAGTGCTGAGCGGAAAGGCATAATTCGTAAATCCAAAGGCGAAGTCACAGATGTTCATCACCAGGATGCCCATCAGCGAGAAACCGCGCAGCACATCCATGCTGCTGATCCGCTCTGCCCGGGTCACCGGTCGCAGGGCATTTAACTCGGCATGAGGCGGTCCTGCGAGCTCTTCGGGAGCGCCCGGCGCGACCATCCCCTCATCGGACCCTACTCCAGCCACAGTCGCCATTTCAGTCCTCGAACAATGCAGTGTGTAAAGGTTGACCCGAAGTATCTCACAGCAAGGTATTGTGTAGCTCAGCCTTGCTCCGTTACACGGTTTCTCCAGTCGTCGATCGCTTGGCGAATGGCGGCGGGAGCCAAATTGCTGCAGCGCATCTTGTATTCGGGGATTCCACCCAGCGACTCCGCTACAGCCTGCTCAGTGATCGCGTATGCCTGATCCACAGGCTGGCCCAACACCATCTCCGTGGCCATCGACGAACAGGCAATGGCCACCGCGCATCCCATGCACTTGAACTTCACTTCTTGAATGACGTTGTTTTCGATGCGGAGGGAGATCAGCACCGTGTCGCTGTCGAGCGCGCTCTTCACCAGCGCCTTGCCCGACGGGTCGGAAACGCTCCCCACATTCCGTGGATTCGCGTAATGGGCGCGTACCTGCTCGCTATACATGATTGAGGGTGCCGCAGCGAAAGAATATGATACCTCTTTGGCGATGTTCTCAGACCTCTACAACAAAGCGGCCGAACTGACCTCCCAGGGCCAACCCTTCGCCATCGCCACCGTGGTTGGGGTTGTGGGCTCTTCCTCGGCCCGGCTCGGGTCCAAAGCCATTATTGATCCGTACGGCAAACTGCTGCTGGGATGGGTGGGCGGCGGCTGCGCGGAGAGCGCCGTCCGCAGCGAAGCCCTGGTGTGTATCGAGACCGAAAGACCGCGGCTGATAACCGTGGACATGAGCGATGAGCAAGTGGGCGTTGGAATGCCCTGCGGAGGGAGCATGGATATCTTCATCGAACCCGTTCTGCCGAAACCTGAGCTTCTGATCGTAGGCCATGGCCGCATTGCCGAAACTCTCGCACTGCTGGGCGACCTTATGGGCTTTAGCATTACGGTCAACGATCCAGCCGCTAGTCAAAGCGCCTTTCCACAGGCAGAGAGGCTAGTCACCGAGGATTTTGATCTCACCGAAACCCCTGTTGGACCCAAAACCTATGTCGTGATCGCAACCCAACATAAGCGAGACCATCTGTGGCTGGAAAAGGCGCTCAAAGGTAATGCCGCCTACGTGGCCCTGATTGCGAGCCACCACCGGTCAAAGCTGGTGCTGGATTACCTTCGCGACGGCGGGATGGCGGAAGAAAAAATCGCCACGGTATGGGCGCCCGCTGGGCTGGACCTTGGTGCATCCACCCCTGAGGAGATTGCTTTGAGCGTGATCAGCCAGATGGTCGCCCTGCGCCGTGGGGGTAGTGCTCTTCCCTTACCTCCGCATGAAGATGGTCGGGCCATGCGCGACCTTGAGACGGATGCGATTATTCGTCATTGCTAGCGTTCTCCGCGCAAGCGGTCGTAGTCCTGCGGGTTATCGATGTCCAGCAGGATTCCCCTATCTTCTACTTCTACTTTAAGTATCCCTACCAAGTGATTGTTAAAGATCGACCGGCATCCGACGTCTCCCTGGAGCGCCAGGACTTCGGAAAAGACGGAGCGGTCGAGCAGAACGGGATTGCCCCGGCTCCCCTGGTACTCGGGGATGACGATCTGCGCATGATCGCGGCGGTATGCCCGGACAACCTGATCCATGGTCTGGGCGCGAATGAATGGCTGATCTCCAAGGATAATGAGCGCGGCCTCGCTGCGGTGATCGAGAGCGGAGACGCCTGCACGGAGTGACGTTGACATGCCCTCCTGGTAGTCCTCATTTACAACCAGCTTGAGCCCCTTAAGCAGAGCGGGGGGAAGCTGCTGGCGGATGGCTTCTGCGAAAGCGCCGAGAACGAGAACGATTTCATTCACTTCGGCGCCGCGGACGTTGGCGATCGTCTGCTCCAGAACGGTGCTTTGGCCAAGAGGCAGCAGTTGCTTCGCCCTGCCCATGCGGGTGGAACTGCCGGCAGCCAGGATGACGGCGCTTACCGAGGGCTCGATCGAGGTCAATGCCGTCTCCAAGGTGTTTGCTGTTCTAATCTGTGTGCCATGACTGATGCCCCGCAGGGATCCTTTTACCTTACGCGCCCCGATGTTTTGCTCCGCCTGGAAGGGGTGCTTGCACTGGTTGTCGAGTGCACCGCCTATCAGCATTTTTACCCTGGCCACTGGGGGATGTTCGCCTTGCTGTTCCTGGTGCCCGATGTCTCTCTTCTGGGATACTTGAGCCCGGCTGGCAAGGGCGCGGCCGCCTTTTACAACTTGGCCCACAGCTACGTGCTGCCGTTGACGCTAGGCCTGGCGGCCTGGAAGCAGGGTTCTCCCATGGCTGACCAATTCGCCCTGATCTGGCTGGCGCATATCAGCTTCGACCGGCTTTTGGGATTCGGGTTGAAGTTCCCCGGGGTATTTCGTCATACGCACATCCAGAGCGCGATGGAGCCGGGCCTTAAGCCGTGAGACTGCTACAATTTTTGCGGTTGTGGGTTCTTATACCCGGGAGTGTTCGCATGCAGCGTAGGCCGTGTTTCCCCGCTGTTCTTTTGCTGATCGGTCTATTGCTCTTTCAGGGCCTCGCTCCTGACCTTCAGGCACAGGGGCCGCCACCACCGACGCCGCAACAGCTGGACCAGCTTCTGGCCCCGGTTGCCCTCTACCCGGATGCTTTGCTGGCGCAGATCACCACCGCCTCCACGAATCCGCAGGAGATTTTGGATGTCGACAACTGGCTGGCGCAAAACCGGAATCTGACGGTATCCCAGCTGACCGATGCTGCCCAGCAGCAGGGGTTTGATCCGGCTTTTGTCGCCCTGGTCGGCTTTCCCCAGGTGATTGAGATGATGGCGGAGAATATCGATGACTATGCCGCCATCGGCGCGGCGGTCACCGCCAACCAAGGCGAGGTGGCCGCGTCGATCCAGCGCTTACGTGCGCAGGCGTATGCGTCGGGCGCATTGCGTAGCACTCCGCAACAACAAGTTGTGTTGCAGCAGGATGCAGGCCAGCCCATCTATGTCATCCAGCCGGTGAACCCGCAGGTCGTGTTTCTGCCGCAATACAACCCCACGGTGGTTTACGCCGGATCCGGACTGAACCCTACGTTGATTACATTTGGCATTGGCATCGGCATTACAGCCTTGCTGGTAAGCCAGCCCTGGGGCTGGGGCGGTTGGGGATGGAACTGGGGAGGCCGCCGGATTTATTACAACCGGGGCCCCTGGGGTGGTTGGGGAGGCGGCTATCACCCCCCGCACATCTGGTATCGGCCGCGGCCCGTACTGTATAACCACCGCCCGGGATATGGCGGCAACTGGGGCTATCGGCCGCCCAATTACCGGCCGCCACAACCCATCTATCGCCCCGGGACCCGCCCGGGCTATAACCGTCCTGTAAATGGGCCGGGGTACCGTCCGCCGAGCAATAATCGTCCCCCTGGCAATAATCGACCGCCGGGTAATACTCGACCTCCCAACGGAGGCCCGTCGATCCAACCCGTCAGGCCGGGCACCCCCGGCAATCGCCCAACCACAAGGCCGACGACAGGGACGAAGCCTCCACCTCAAAATAGACCGCCCTCGACCAGGCCTGCGCCGCAGACTCGGCCCGCGCCACAGAACCGCCCGACCACAACCAGGCCTGCACCCCAAACCAGGCCTGCACCCCAAACCAGGCCTGCGCCGCAAACGAAACCGGCGCAGAATCGACCGGCTTCGGCGCCGAATCGACCAGCGCCGAGGCCACAGGGGCAGGGGCGGCCAGCAGGCCAACAAGGACAGGGCGGAGGCGGCCAGCGAGGGCCGCGCTAGAGTTCATTCAGACTAATTGGGCTTCGACCACGGGGGCACAATTCCGTTCATGCGGGCGTAGGCAATCAGTTGCCCCATGTGCTCGTTGTCATGCACGATGATGCGCAGGTACATGCCATCGACGGTGACCTCTTTGCCATCAATCTTGACCTTGCGCTGAAGGTCGCCTGGCTTTAGCTGGGCGCGAGCTTTGGCGACCGCATCGAGCGAGCGCTTCAACCAATCGACGACATCAGCTTTTGCGGTCACGGTCTTTTCCATCGCGGTGGATACCGCCGGTTCTTTTGCACCAGTGACACTCAACAGATAGAAATTGGCGATGGCGATGTGCATGTACACTTCGCCGGTCGAACGCACTCCGGGCGCCGGACGCCAGGAAAACTTCTCGGGTGGTGTCGCCTCGGCGAGAGCAATCAACTGCCGGGAGACGTGGCTCCATTCGCCGTCATACCCTCCCAAAGACCCTGATTCTGAGCACGAAGCGTTGCCACGCTCAAGAGGGCGAACATCAGAAGTGTCTTCACCATCTTCCCTCTCCCTTAGCCCGGGCAGGAAGGACCTGCTAACAGGGTGATTTCATTTCGCTCGAGGTGCCTCCGGCTGCGGGAACGTAACAGTTTCTGGTGTAATCCATCACCATGCGGTCTGCGCTGAAGCGCCAGCCCAGCGTACGGATGGTTCGCTTCATGCGGGTAATCCATCCTCGCGGCAACCCGTCCTTGTCACGCTGGTAGTAAAGGGGGATCAATTCGTCGCGCAGAACGCGGTAGAGGTCTTCTCCATCGCGGCTGTCATGCACATCCATGTTGGAGTGGGTTCTGCCGTTACCGATGGCAAAGCCATTGAGACCGTCGTACGCTTCCGCCCACCAACCATCGAGCACGGAGAAATTCAAGCCTCCATTAAGCACTACTTTTTGCCCGCTGGTGCCGGAGGCCTCAAGGGGACGACGGGGATTGTTGAGCCAGACATCGACACCCTGCACCAGATAGCGGCCGACATTGATGTCGTAGTCCTCGATGAAGACCAGCTTGTCGCCAAACTTGGAGTCCCGCATCATCGCGGCGATCTGCTGCAAAACCATTTTTCCTGGCTCATCGTGAGGATGGGCCTTGCCGGCAAACAGAAATTGCACCGGGCGCTTGGGGTCGCTGACCATGGAGGCCAGTCTCTGGATATCGGCCAGGATCAGGTTTGCTCGTTTGTAAGTGGCGAAGCGCCGGGCGAAGCCAATGGTCAATGCATCGGGAGAGAGCACTTTGCTGAGGCGGACAAGGGTTTCATGCGACTCGCCGCGGCGCTCCGCCTGTTCGCGTGCGCGGCGGCGCACGAACTCGATGAGCTGCGACTTGAGACTAAGGTGGGTTTCCCAGAGTTCGCCATCGTCGACATTCTCGATGGGCTCCCAGGTTCGCAACCAGGAACTTTTGCCCTGCCATCCGACCCCGAGATGGCGGTCGTAAAGACGAGACATTTGCGGCGCAAGCCAGGATGGGACATGGACACCATTGGTGATATGACCGATGGGAACCGCCTCTTCCGGCTTGCCTGGATAGAGGCCCTTCCACATGGATCGCGAGACCTCGCCATGCAGAGAAGAGACCGCATTGGCGCGGCGTGAAAGCAGGAGACCGAGCACGGTCATGCAGAAGGGTTCATGCAAATCGTTGGGATGCTCGCGTCCAAAACCCATCAGTCTCTGTGCGAGAGATGCCCAATTGCTCACGCAATGGCCCGAGGTGCTCTTCAATGAGATCGGGGTGGAAGCGGTCGTGACCCGCAGGCACAGGGGTATGCGTGGTGAAGATCACTTCACGCGGAATCTGATGCGCCGCAGTATCAAAGTCCAGGCCTTCTTCCTGCATGCGATGACGAATCGCCTCCAGTACCGCAAAGCCGCTGTGGCCTTCGTTGAGGTGGAGAACTCCAGGAGAAATGCCCATCGCCTTAAGGGCACGGAATCCGCCGACACCAAGCAGCAGCTCCTGACGAATGCGGGTGCGTCCATCCCCGCCATACAAGCGAGAGGTAAGCTCCAGATCTTCTGGTGCGTTGCCGACGACGTTGGAGTCGAGCAGGAGAAGATCACAACGCCCTACCTTCACCCGCCAGACCTTGGCTCGTATCGAGCCGCTGCGGGTCTCAATTTCGACCACTACCGGTTCGCCATTTTGCCCGATTGCCAGTTCCATGGGGAGCTGCGTGACGTCAGTCTGCAGGTACTCTTCCTGCTGCCATCCCTTGTGATCAAGGTGCTGCCGGAAGTAGCCTTGCCCATAGAAGAGGCCGATGCCAATCAGAGGAATTCCGAGGTCCGATGCACTCTTGATGTGGTCTCCGGCAAGCACGCCCAAGCCGCCGGAATAAATGGGAAGCGATTCGTGCAGTCCGAATTCGGCAGAAAAATAGGCTACGGGACGCGGCCGGAGCACACCTGCATTCATTGACCCCCAGGTGCGGTCTGCGCTGCAAATATTCCTGCTGGCGGCGGTAGACATAGTTGATGCGGCTATGCAGACCCAGCTCGGTTGCACGGCGTTCGATTTCTCCCAGAGGGATCTCGTTCAGCAGCGCAATTGGATTCTGATTGAGTTGCGACCACCGGGTGGGATTGAGATCGCGAAACAAGCTGATGCAGTCGTAGTCCCAACACCAGCAGAGATTTCGAGCAACGGACCAAAGACGCTCCTGAATCGGGGCGATGAAGCGGTCCAGAGTGCGGGCCTCACTCACCACGGGCGCTACCTGGTTTGCCGCCTCGCCCAACATGCGGATTTCACTCTCGGTAAAGATTCTCAGATCCTTGGTTTGAACTACCAGAACGCCCTGCAGAATGCCGCGGTCAATGAGAGGCACTCCCAGAAAGGAGTGATATACCTCTTCGCCAGATTCCTTGAAGTACTTAAAGCGTGGGTGATTAGAGGCGTCCTCCACGGCCACGGGCATTACCTGCTCCGCGACCAGGCCGGCGAGGCCCTCGCTGAGCGGCATGCGCAAGGTGCCAATGCATCGGGGGTGAAGGCCGAGGGTCGCGGCTAACACCAGGTTCGATCGATCCGGCTCGAGCAAATAGGCGGAGCAGACATCGGTCCTGAACCGGGTGGCTATCAAGGCGACCACGTTCATGAGGGTGTCGGCAGGCTTGCCTCCCTCCTCAGTGAGGTTGGTGAGTTCCTCCAGGGTTAGAACGTGACTGGCGTCAGTTTCTTCGTAGGACTGGCTCACTGGATTTCCCCCGGGCTTCGATTTGTTCCTCAATAGTGCATCGATAATAGTGCAGGGCCCGGGAAGACAAAAATCCTATTGGGACCAGCTCGCGATTCACTCCGTTTAATTGCTCATTCAAGAATAGACCAATCACGCCGTTGAGCGATTGCTAAAAGGGCAGGTACAACCCAAGGTAACGGACCGGGTGCCAGCCCTCTCGGTGAGTTTTCTATGGCATGACCGGCAGTACCAGATGGGAGGGCAGCGTGGGCGAGCAGAAGATACGCTGGGTCGCCGGGACGTAGTCAGTCGCTTTTGCCTGGTAGATGCTGGGAACAAAGGCCTGCGGGTTGCGGTCAATGACCGGAAACCAAGTGGATTGAACCTGCACCATTATGCGATGGCCCGGCAGAAAAACATGGTCGTGATCGCGCAGGGGAATTTGCCATTGCTCTGGCTTGTTGGCGGTCAGCGGCTCCGGGTGCTCATAGCTCCGAAGATAGCGGCCGCGCCGCACCTCCATCGCAATCGGCAGCTGGTACCCATTCATCGAGTTCGCATAGGAGCTGTTTGACTTGCTGTCGATGGCGCTGTTCTGGCCACTCTCGGGATACTGGTCGATCAACTTCACGATGAAGTCAGAATCCGTTCCGGAAGTGGAAGCATACAAGGTAGCCGCAATCTCGCCCGTCACCACTACATCGTGGTCGAGCGGCTCGCTGACAAATGTCAGCACATCGGGACGGTGGTCGACAAAACGCTGATCGGCAACTTCCCAGAACCTCCATTCGGGCTCCGGATAAGTGGGCGAAATGGGCCGGGCGCGATAGGGCACCGGGTTAGCCGGATCGGAGACGTATTGGCGATACTCGGGCGCACCCACCGAGGGCGGCGCGAAGGATAGAGTTCCATCCGCATGCAAGTAGAGGTTAGTCGGCGTCGATTGCTTCGGTGGCCAGTTGTCATAAGTATGCCAGGTGTTCGATCCGGACTGGAAGGTGGTCACCTTCCAGGAGGGCTTGTCACCCTGGCCGTGGAGATAGTGGCGAAAGAAGGGCGCCTCAATGTTCTGCCGGAACTCGACCGCGGTCTTGTGACCACCGAAGGAGACCGGGCCAATGCTGTCTCCCACGGGCGTTCCCCATTCTCCGTGAAACCACGGGCCGGCGACCATAAAATTCGTGTTCTCCGGATCGTGCTCCTGCGCATGGCGAAATATCTGCCACGGACCCCAGGGATCTTCCTGATCCCAGAAGCCGGCCACATTCAGATTAGGCACCGTGGAGCTGTGCAGTTGGTTTACCCAGGCTTCCTTCTTCCAGAACTCGTCGTAGTCGGCGTGAAGCATCACGTCGTTCCAGTAAGGCAATGTCCCATGCAAATACTTGTCATTCAGCGTGGTGAGCGGCCCAGCTTTTAAGTACCAGTCGTAAGTGTCATAGGTGTCGAAGTCGAAGTGGGTGTTCTTGTTTTTGTCAGCCTGCTCCAACACCGAGTATTCAAAGGTATAGCTCTCGCGCAATGCCCCATAACGATGATCGTCATCGTTCATCCATTGGTCGACGGGCGAAGCCTGCTCGCTGATGGCCTTGAGCGCGGGATGGGGATGCAGAAGGGTGAGCGCAGTCGTAAGCCCGTCGTAGGAAATTCCGTAGATGCCCACCTTGCCATTGTTGTTGGGCACGTTTTTAACGAGCCAGTCCACGGTGTCGTAGGCGTCGTTGGTTTCGTTTGCCTGCTTGGGATCGTTAGCGTCGTACTGCGAGGTGAGTTTGAAGACGCCCTCGGATTTAAACCGGCCGCGCAGATTTTGCCAGACGAAGATGTAGCCGTCCGCGGCGAGCTCCTTCCAACTGTCCGGTACCCAGTCGGCGCCTTCCTTCGCTGCGTTCTTATCGAAGTCTTCCTGGGTGAGGACGCCGTACGGCGTGCGCGTGAGCAGGATGGGCAGCGGCTCCGATCTGGTTGGCTTTGCGCGATCACGACCGTCTGCAGGCGAACACCGTCGCGCATGGGGACCATAAACTCCTGCACGCGGTAATTGCTCTTCTGGACGGGTCTGTTGGCATATGAGAAGGAGCGGGGCAGAGGAGGGAGGCAGACAGAAGAGAGAGCGGTCAGAACAAGCGCATGAGACCTCGAGGATTTGTTGTCCGGTTTATGCCGGCGGAACCTCTGATACACTTCTGGGATGGTCAGGCGCCGTATTCTTCATCGGGAACCAGGTCGTCGCAGCTGGGCGGTGCGCGCCTTACGCAGCGCTCGTTGATAAAAGAACAAGGCCAAGCCAAAGACAATCACACAGCCCGCGATGAGTTTGGCCTCAAAGATCCAGACCGAATTGACCTGACGCGAGGGATGAAGGCCACAATCAGACCGACAAAGGTCGCACACAAGCCGGCCACGGCGTTGACCGTCAGATAGCCCTTGTTGGCGTTAAGGACTACGCCTTCCTCCAGGTGTGCTTGAGCAGCGCCAGGAACATGTAGGCCGATGGCACCAGCTGGAGGATTACCGCCAGATCGAGCATGGTGAGATAGGCTTCGCCCACCGATACACCCAGGAAACTGGTCGCGATCAGCAGCGAGGATAAGACGGCAAAAAGGATCAGGCTCACATACGGCGTGTGGTAGCGAGGATGCACGCGGCCAATGATGGGGGGAAGATAACGATCGACTCCAGCGACGAAGGGCAGCCGCGCCGCGCCACTGAACCACGCCGAGGCCGTTCCCAGGATGGCGATGCATTCAAGCAAAGCCAGCGGAGCAACGACACCCACCAGCCCGGTGCGCGCACTCATCACATTGATGGCCTGCAGGATGCCGGCCAGCACACCAATCTCCTTCTGCGGCATGGCGATGAGCATCGACAGGGTGGTGCCGAAGTAGATCAAACCTGCGATCACGCCGCCAAGCAAGGATGGAGATGGGCAGATTGCGGCGGGGATCGCGAATCTCATCGCCCATGATGGAGGCCAGGTCGAGCCCGATAAGGCTGTAACAGATGGTGCCAAAGGCCGCTAAGAGACGCCAGTCATGGAAATTGGTACGGAGATCGGCAGGATGGAGCGCGCTTCCGTTGTGGTACAGAGTCAACACGGCCAGCAGGCAGATCATGGCCGCGCCGCCAATGGTGCCGAGGGCGCCGAGATTGCTTATCCATTTGCCGAGCGAGAGGCCACGCACGTTCAAGGCGAGCAGAAAGAGAATGATGAGGAACGAGGCGACGCCGGTAAAGGCGTGGCTGTCGGCAAGCTTCTGGATTTTTGGACCCGCAACGTAGACCGCCACACCGACACAGGAGAGAACGACCGTGGGTAGATAAAAGACGTTCGAAAGCCAGTAACACCAACCGGCGAGGAAGCCGTGCTCCTCACCAAAGCTGCGCTTGGCCCATAGATAGATGCCGCCCTCGCCTGGCCACTTCTGGGCTAACTCCGTGACCGCGGCGCCCTGCGGCCAAAAGAAGCAGGAGAGCGCCAACAGCCATAACCAAAGCGTCACCGGACCGGAGGCGGAGACTGCGGGGATCAGGTTCAGGTTGGCAACCGCAACGACGAAGAGCAGCACCAGATCGCGGCGCCCTAATACGCGGTCGAGGCCGGGCTTCTTTTTGCCTACTGCTATCGGTCGCACGTGGGGCACCCTCTTCTACTGGTTTACCATTTTAGGTTTCAACACGCGCGGCGCGGACGAAGGCGCGGGGAGATGCGCCGGTCCAGACTTTGAAGGCGCGGGAGAGCACGGCAGTCTCAGAGTAGCCTACGGTGTGGGCAACGGCAGTTACGCTGGCGGAGCGGTTTTTCATGAGAGATTCGGCGAGTGTGCGGCGCTGATCGCGGACAAGGGTGCGAAAGCTGGTGCGCTCCTCGGCCAGACGGCGCTGAAAGGAGCGGACGGAAAGACCAAGCTCCTGGGCCACGGAAGGCAACGTCAAGGGGCCAGCACCTAAACGGCGGGCGATAAGGTAGTTTACCCGGCGTGCGAAGGTTTCCTCTTGCTTGCTCTCGCGGGCCAGATCGCGGAGATGGCGCTCCATAAAAGGAATCATCGATCGATCGGCAGAGATGCCGACGCGCTCCAGATCGGCTTGCCGCATGACTAACCGATTGACGCTCTGCCCGAAGAAGACCGGGGCGTGAAAAGCTCGGGAATAGGACCTTGTGTTGCTCGAAGATGAGCCATGCTCGAAATGAACCTCCAGCGGAGCCCATTGGCCACCGAGGAAGTTGCGTATCAGGCTGCAGATGGAAGCGAGGGAATACTCTGCATCCTGGCGGCGGGGGCGGATCGATGTATCTCCAATCTGGTAGATGTAGTCCACAGTTCCTTCTCCCGCGACCAACTCGACGCGAGTGGCACTCTGCCAAACGCTGACGTAGGAGGATAACTGCTGGAGCGCCTGGCGCAGATTGACCGATGCGCGGAAGATGAATCCCAGTGGGCCGAGCAGTTCGGGGCGGAAGGCCTGGCCTAATCTTATCCCCAGAAATGGATCTTCCAGCAACTGCGCCGCCTGCTCGAAGAGGGCGACGTACTTCCCCAGCGGGATGAGCTGATAAGGATCGATGGGGGTTGCCGGCAAGGCATTGCGGCGCAGCAGAGTCGCGGTTTCGTGGCCCTTGGCTTTGACCGCATCGAGGATGGGCTCCAGCAGATTGGCCCGTATCATTGGCGGCTGCATGTTCGATCACACCCTTGCTTAGATGAGTAGAGAACGCCTTGCTGCCTGGTGAGGCAGAGCGCAGGATCAGGGGTTTCCAGGGAGCCGATCGACGTTGACCGTTGGCGTAATTTATCAACAAAGTGGTCTGGATAGCAATGACAAAAATCGCCGGCGGGGCGCAGGTCAGTACAGAAGGTTCTGCGAACGAGCCTGCTACTACACGTCTGATTCCCGGGGAACAACCCCTGTGGCCGTCTGTTTCAGTCACTAAGACCCAGGAAACCTGACGGCGACTTTCATTACCGTCTGGCTTGTATCGAAAACCTTATGAAAGATCTCTGTTATGGTTCTAACGATCCGTTGAAAAACCGAAATGCAGAATGGAGTTGAGTAGAAGAAGTGCGCGGGAGGGCAAGGTACCAATCTCGCCAGAAGACGTCACGTCCAAGCTTCGCGGCCCGGTTTGTTTGTGATGCCGCGAAAGGTCTCCGAAAGGAAAGATGAGCTATATACGAACGCGTTGCCAAAAGATTGCTTTATGTGTAGCACTTGGTGCCTGCGGCGCGCAGGTCTTTGCGCAGCAGGGCGGTGTGCTCAAGGTCATCAAGATTGATGGCAAAGATCCGAGGCCAGCGTCGAACGCCGGCATTTTAGTTGACCAGACGCTCTACGTAGCCGGTCAAAACGGCCGGAGTGCCGATGGCAGTCTTCCGCAGGATTTCCAACAGGAGGCTGGCCAATCGCTGGGCAACGTGCAGCGCGTGCTCCGCGCGGGAGGCATGGATTTCGGCAACGTCGTCTGGATGAACATCTATGTGACTAATGGGCAGAACATAGCTGCATTGAACGAGGTCTATTGGAAATCCATTGTTCGGAATCCTCCGGCACGTACCGTCCTGGTGGTGGGCGGTTTGCCGAACGGGAGAGAAGATTGAGATCAACTGCATCGCCGTGAGCGCTGCCGCCACTCGCCGGGTGATCCACCCGCAGGGATGGCCGGAGGGGCAACACGTCGATCCGGCTGGAATCCAAGTGGACGACGTTCTCTACATGTCGGCGCAGGCTGGCACCGATCCGATGACTGGAAAGGTCGCGGCGAATTTTGCAGGCGAAGTTAAACAGGCCCTCGATAACGTCACCACGATTGTAAAGTCGGCGCACATGAGCATGGCGAATGTTGTCTGGGTAAATCCATATCTAAGCAGTACCGACGCTCCAGAAGATGTGATGAACAGGATTTATGCGACCTATTTTGAATTTGGAAATACTCCAGGACGGGGAACGATCCAGGTATTGGATCTTCCGAATAAGAATCACATCGTTTTCAGCTGCATTGCAGGCGCCGATCTGACAAAACGCAGGGCGATTCGTCCTAAAAATGAGAAGCCAAGCCGAACCGCAAGCCCTGGCATTCTCTACGGAGATACACTCTATCTCTCAGCAAAAGACGCGTATGTTCCGGGTTTAGGGCTCTTTACACCCGATCTGGATGTGCAGACGCGACTGTCGATGCGCAACCTGCTAGATGGGTTAGAGGAGGCAGATATGGATTTCTCGAATGTCGCCTCTTCAACCATCTACATGCGTGAGATGAAAGACGCAGAGCAGGTCCAAGCTCTTTATGGAACTTTTTTCAAGAGCCATTTTCCGGCACGAACGACTCTACAACAGAATTTTGATTTGAAGGCAGAGGATGTGGAGCAGATTTCATTCATTGCAGTGAGACAACCGAAACATTGACGTTTAGGGAGCAGCCCGCTCCCCGGGTCGCTGCCAGGTTCATCGTAAGACGCTCGTGCGTCTGCGCTTCATTAACCAGTCGGCGGCCCAATCTTCATAGGGGTAGCCAATGTATTCCGCTTCTGCCAGAACCAAAGAGCGCTTTGTCGAGTGGCTTACCTTCCTAGCGCTGGTGGCTTTGCCAACGGGTCTACCGCTCCAGTGCCAAGCCGCCTCCACACCTGGCTGCCGTGTGCAGGAAACGAATTACCTGGGATGGAAGGCGGAGGAGTTGGTCAATCCCTGGGTGAAGCTGGAGCTTGTTCCGCAGATTGGTGGACGGCTTATACAGGTTACCTTCGGCGGCCACGATTTCCTTTATGTCAATCCGGAACTCAAGGGACAGGTGATTCCGCTGGAACGCAATCAAGGCGGTGAGCACAACTACGGCGGAGACAAGGTATGGCCATTACCGGAAGGCAATCAGGATGAGCAGCATTGGTCCGGCGGGGGTAACCTGGACGGTGGTCCGTATGCCCTGGAGGTGCTGTCGCGCGGCGCCAGATGTGTGGTGCGGATGACTGGGCCAGTAAATCCAGAGATTGGGCAACGGTATATCCGCGAAATCAGCATCGACGCGGACACGCCGGTGATCTCGTTTCATGTGGTCATGCAGAACGTGAGCGGCTACCCGCAGACGTGGTCGGAGCAGACGATCACCGAGTACCCCACTTCCAATCCCGCTGGCTCGGACAATTTCAATACGAAGTTCTGGGGAGTGACGGCGGTGAACCCCACAAGCGCCTACCTCAATGGCTACCATGTCCGTACCGGCCCGGCGGACAACCCGGCTTTCTCGATCAGCGATGGCACGTTACGGGTGCATTGGAACGACATCGTTCAAGAAGTCTGGATAGACTCGCCCCCCGGATGGTTGGCGGCGGTGGATGGCACAACTGGATACACCATGGTTGAACGCCACCATGTTGATCCCACTGCGGAGTACCCCAGCAAAGCGACAATCATTTTTTATTCGTCCGGAGGGTCTTCAAAGCAGGATCAAAACACAGAACCCCGCGAGGGGCCATTCATGGAGGCCGAGTTGAACAGCCCGTTGGTCGAGCTCGCACCGGGCGAAAGCTACGCGATGGACACGCAGTGGTATCCCACGCGGATGGGAGAGGACTTCAAGACGACAACCTATAGCGGAGCTATCGGAGCGCCACTTACGGCTACCGGTACCCCCGACGGCCTGGTACTCTCCGGAAGTTTTGGCGTGTTCTACGCCGGCGATCTGGTGGTGCACTTCTACGGCAGAGGGGTTGGAGGTACCGCGAAGCTCATGTCCGTGAGTCCCACCGAGCGGGTACAGTTGCACACCACCATACAGGCGCCACCCAACACCAGCAGGGTATCAGTGCATTTGGTGGATTCGAGCGGTCTGGATCGGGGTCCATTGGGAGAGGTTCTCGTGAACCCTCATCCTTCACGAGATGGCAGGACTCCCACACAGTAATCCCTGGTCGCTGCGGCAATGAAGCAGTCGAAACCAAATGAAGCCGGACTAGTCCTGCTTCATTTAGCCCACCTGCGCGTGCTGAGGAAGCCGATCGAACTTTGAGCGTTGGCGCAAATTATCAACAAAGTGGCGTGGATAGCAATGACAAAAATCGAAGGCGGGGCGAGGATCAGCACACGAGGGTCGATGGCAGAGCCGGCTACTGCGCTCCGAAAAGATGCGATCGGCGTGTGGCAGATTGTGTTTTTCGTGATTGCCGCGGCCGCTCCGTTAACCGGCATGCTGGGTATTATCCCAGTGGCGATCCGATTGGGTGATGGCCCGGGGGTCCCGGGCGCGTTTGTGATCGCGGGCTTGATTCTGCTGATCTTCAGCGTTGGCTACGCGGCAATGAGCAGGCATGTCGTCAACGCAGGCGCGTTCTACGCGTACCTGGCACAGGGGCTGGGCCGCCATTTCGGCGTGGGCGGAGCCTTCGTGGCGGTCGTTTCCTACACCACCATGCAGATCGGCGTGTATGCGCTGTTTGGATTTTTCGCTACGGTCATTTTGAATCCGCTATTCACGCTGCGGGTTCCGTGGTACGCCTACAGCGCTGCGGCGATCGCGCTGGTGCAGTTTCTGGGCATGCACAAGCTGGATCTTAGCGGCTGGGTGCTGGGTCTATTTATCAGCCTGGAGATGGGGATCCTACTGGTGTTAAGCCTGTCTATCGTCTGGCACGGAGGTGGACCGGAGGGCTTTACTCTGCGGCCTTTTGCACCGCGCGAGGTATTGGGAGGCCACCCTGGGATCGCAATCATGTTTGCCCTCGCCTCGTTTGTGGGCTTCGAAGCCACCGCCATCTACGGGGAGGAGAGCAGGAACCCGACACGGACAGTTCCCCTGGCGACATATGCCGCGGTTTCCATCATCATGGTGTTCTTCGCGTTTACTACGTGGGCCATCATCAGTTCCTATGGGGTGGATCGGGTGGTCGCCGCGGCAGTCGGAGATCCGGGGAATTTTTGGTTCGCCAAGAGCGACCAGTATCTGGGAATCCTCGGGACAGCGATCATGCGGGCGCTGCTTTTGAGCAGCGTCTTCGCTTGCCTGCTGGCTTTTCATAACACCATTACGCGTTATTTATTCGCCCTGGGACGCGAGGGTTTGTTGTGGAAATTTCTGGCTGAGATTCATCCTCGGTTTGAGTCTCCCTACAAGGCCAGCTATGTACAGACAGGATGCGCAGTGGTGGGAGTGGCAGCCGCGGTGATGAGCGGGGCCGATCCACTGACCGTGGTATTCAGTTGGACTTCGGCACTGGCCACTATCGGCATCGTGGGGCTTCAGTTTTTGGTCAGCGCGGCGGTAATTGTTTTCTTTCGCAGGAATGGCCTCGACAAACGGGTGTGGAACACCATGGTGGCTCCAGTGCTCGGTATGGCCGGGCTGGGTTGCGCGCTCTCTCTGCTGATCGTGAATCTGCCGGCGCTGAGCGGGAGCGACGATGGATTCGTACTCAGCTTTCCGTGGATCATGCTGGCTGTGATGCTGCTGGGCATGGGGGTTTCGTTGGGAATTTCGAAGAGGGGTTCTCGGATTGTTGGGCTGGATGAGGTCGTTCGGTCGGTGGCGGGGACACACCTTGATGGTTAAGTTCGTGAATTCCTACATCTTGAAAGGGAGATGTGGGGCACCTCTTATCTGTTGAGTGAGATTGGGATTCAGGGAGGAATTGGATGAGCGTTGTTGCGGCAACCCCTATCGTGCCAACAGCGGAAATGCCTATGGGAAACCATGCGCATCCGCTCGACCCTTTGAGCGAAGAGGAAATTCTAAGCGCTTGCGCACTCCTGAAGACTACACAGCAACTGGGTTCGGAGTGCCGGTTTGCCATGGTCCACCTGCACGCGCAATGTGGAC
>CAWKAU010000008.1:0-53461 GCA_963847685.1 uncultured Acidobacteriaceae bacterium
GTGGAGCGTGAGCGCTTGACCGAGGCACGTAGAAGCGCACTGGAAGAGGCGGCACAATCGACCGAAGAGGCCAGGCTGCTGCGCCAGCAACTGCAGGAGCTGGAGCATAGCCTGAAGGCTCTGCGCTCTGAAATGGATAGCTTCCGTGAGGCACGCAGTACCCGAACCGCGCACTCCGCGAAATTAGCCGTCGAGCTGGAATATATGGAAGCAGCGTCGGTCAGCGACCTCGGCATAGAGGCCTCTGAGCTACGCCGTCTGGAAGATGTGCCCCGCCTGGAAGGCCCGCAACTGATCGAGGAGGACGAGGCGTGCCGCGGCCTGAAGCAGAAGCTCGAAGCCATGGGCCCGGTCAACATGATGGCGCTGGAAGAGTATCAGGAGACGGCGGAGCGTCACACTTTCCTTGAAACCCAGCGGAAAGACCTGATCGATGCCATTGAGAACACGCAATCGACCATCCGTGAGATCGACCAGATTACCCGGCAGAAGTTCGACGAAGCCTTCGCCTTGATCAATCAGAATTTCAGCAAAACCTTCACCGAGCCTCTTCGGAGGCGGCCAGGGTTTCATGCGCCTGACCGACGAAGAGAACACTGCGGAAAGCGGCATCGACATCGTCGCCTCGCCGCCGGGCAAGAAGCTGCAAAATGTGTTGCTGCTCTCCGGTGGGGAGAAGGCGTTGACCGCGCTCGCGCTGCTGGTCGGTATTTTCGAATTTCAACCGGCACCGTTTTGCGTGCTCGATGAAGTCGATGCCCCGCTCGACGAGACCAACGTGGGCAGGTTGGCGGATATGCTCAAGAGCATGAGCGGCGAAACCCAGTTTGTGTTGGTAACGCACTCCAAGCGAATGATGACCGCGGCGGACCTGATTTACGGCGTAACCATGCAGGAGCCAGGGGTTTCCAAGCTGGTCTCGGTGCGCCTCGGCGGCGAAGATGCCGGCCGCGCCCGTGAACGCGTGCAGGAGCGCCGTTTAGCAACAGCGTAGCCGCAGCTACAGGCAAACAACCCCACTCAAGCCAAAAGAAGGCTTGCATGGGCCACCCCGGCAAAATTATTTATCCCGCACATAGCACTTGACATTCGGTCACTCCCAATGAGAATGCTCTCGCCCCGCGCGAGCGCTGCGAAAGTTTTCCTGCGTTGACAAAGCGAGCGCCACCTCGGACAATCGGAAAGTCATTCTCTCCCGAGGCACACCCTTTGCCGACGCTTATCGCCACCGAGTTCGAAGACCTGCAACTGTACGTGCGGGGCAAGGTGCGCGACCTGTACACGGTGGGAGATCTGCTGTTGATGGTCGCCACCGATCGTCTTTCCGCCTTCGACTATGTGCTGCCGACCGGAATCCCAGGCAAGGGCCGGGTGCTTACGCAGATTTCTCTTTTCTGGTTCGACTATCTCAGCGATATTGTTCCTAACCACCTGGTGACGGCAGATGTAGAGGAATATCCGGCGCAGCTGCGGCCCCACGAAGAAGAGTTGCGTGGCCGCTCCATGCTGGTCAACCGTGCTCGCATGTTCCCCGCTGAGTGTGTGGTCAGAGGATATCTCTCCGGGTCGGGCTGGAAGGACTACGTAAGGACCGGCAAGATTTGCGGCATCGCGTTGCCCTCGGGTATGCGCGAGTCGGAGCGTTTGCCGGAACCTATTTTTACTCCGGCCAGCAAAAGCATGAGCGGTGAGCACGACGAAAATATTTCCTTCGACCAGATGGTGGCGCGGGTCGGCGGCGAAAATGCGGAGGAGTTACGCCGGCTCAGTCTGGCGATCTACGCAGAAGGCAACCGAGCATGCGCTGGAGCGCGGATTGATTCTCGCCGATACGAAGTTTGAATTTGGCCGTACCGCCAAGGGCATTGTGCTGGCCGATGAAGTGCTGACTCCCGACTCGTCTCGCTTCTGGCCCAGCGAAGGTTATCATCCCGGGGGTCCACAGCCATCGTTTGACAAACAGTTTGTGCGCGACTATTTGGAGAGCATCGCATGGAACAAGCAGCCTCCTGCACCAGAGCTTCCGGCCAGTGTGGTGCGTCAGACGCAGGAAAAGTATGAGCAGGCGTTGTCCCTGCTGACCGGCCCCGCTAGCGTTCGTCGGCCCTAGTTTTGAAGCAGTTTCGCAGTTCCTGTGGCCTCAAGAAGATCGCGAGGAGTGGTTTTCCTTGGGAGAAAGCCACGCAAAGCGCGGTCTACAGCAATTGCGAAACAGCTCTGGAAAGCAAACGGATGAACCTGGCCGACGTTGCTGATCGTTGCCGTGTTGGTAGTTTCCGTGGTTTCTGCATTCGCCAAGGGCTTTTTTTTAGAGGTGTTTTCGCTAGTCGGAGTCGTGATAGGCCTGTTCTTCGCCGGGGCAAATTACTCCGGGTTCGCATCGTTGGTTATGCGCCTGGTACCGAACCGGGAGGCGGCCAACCTGATAGCGTTTCTGGTGATTGCTCTGCTGGTGATGTTGCTGGCGGGCTTGTTGGGCCGGGTGCTGCGTGGCTTAGTACGCCAGGTGGGTCTGGGTATTGTGGACCGAATATTCGGGGCTGTCTTTGGGCTGGTTAAGGGTTGTATTGTAGTCACGCTCGTGCTGATGGGGATAGTGGCGTTTCTTCCCCGGCAGGAGTGGTTGGATAGCTCCCGCCTGGCTCCGGTTTTTTTAACCGCGGCCCACGGCGGCTCACACGTTGTACCTTTTGAATTAGGGGAAAAAATCCGTGAGGGTTTGCAGTCGCTACGCATGTCGCAACCCAATTGGTTGAAGCCAAGCTCGGAACTTCACTGCGACGCGGCCGGTTCCTGCCCAGGGTCCAGCGGACTGACTGGTACGAGACAAACACAAACCCGGCGCTCGAGCGGGTAGGAAAAGGAAAGAGGATTCTGTGAAACGTGAACTGGATAGTCTCGTGACGCAAATGCACGCCGGCGGCATTCATTATGACGAGGCCGTGCGCGAATTCAAGCGGCGCTTCATTCTGGAAGTGCTGTCGCATCACAGGGGAAACCAGTGCAAGGCGGCTCGGGAGCTGAGCATGCACCGCAATACGCTTCGCCGCACCATCGCGGAACTGAAACTCGATCCGGAACAAATTCGCAATGGACTCAAGCGTCCGCCCCGTGGCGACCGTCCTGTCTTTGACCCCAAACAGACGGTGCGCACGTCGTGAGCAGCCAGCCGGCGGATCCATTGCCGGCTGGGGACCTCGTAACCGTCCGGGAGGGATTCCGCTGGGACGACTGCGACGCCTATCTGTTCGATATTGACGGTACCCTGTTACATGCTCACGGCGGCGTACATACGGACGCCTTCTCCTCCAGCGTGCTCGCCGTTATGGGCCACCCTCTGCCTATCGACATGGTGCCGGTTCACGGCAGCACCGACACCGGCATCCTACGCGATGCCTTCCGTCATGCCGCCATCCCTGATGATGTCTGGCAACCGCGCCTGGAGGAGATCCTGCAACGTCTGCGGGATACGGTCCAGGAGCAGCGCGCGCGTATGAGCGTAACCGTGATGCCCGGCGTCCTTTCCATGTTGGCGTATCTCAAGGGAAGGGGCAAGGTCCTGGGCGTCGCCACGGGCAACCTGGAGCAGATTGGATGGTTGAAGATCGAGCGCGCAGGGCTGAGAGACTGGTTCAGCTTTGGTGGGTTCAGCGATCGCCATGCGTTGCGGTCTGCGATGATTGCCAACGCGCTCCAGACGGGACTGCCCTTTACTGGCCCCGACGCCAAGGTGTGCGTGGTGGGGGACACGCCATCGGATATTGCCGCCGCCCGGGCAAATGGACTGCCCACCATCGCTGTGGCCACAGGGGTTTATCCCTACCACGTGCTGCTGGAGCACCAACCGGAGGTCTGTGCAACCAATCTGGAAGCGCTCTTGGCAACAGCTGCAAAGATTTGAAGAAGCTATGGAGTGGCAGCCAGGTGCGGGTGAAATCAGGGGAGATGTTTTGTATCAGAGCACGACTTTAGTCGGGCCGTTGAGGCCCAACAAAAATCTGGGCTTTAGCCCCTGGGTTCTTCTCTTTGAGAGGTAAGGGTAGCAGGGGCTAAAGCCCAATTCTCTGTCGTTTCTTTACGGCCCGACTAAAGTCGTGCCCTGACACAAAACAGAGCTTTTCCGCAGCCTGGGAAGCTGTGGCCTTTGTACGGGGAAAAGGCTCCGAAGGAGCTGTTCTACGACCAGCATCGCAACCCGCGGCGACCGCAGTCGCCTCTTGGTAACTTGCCCACCGATTGACCGGCACCTAGGATAAATTCATGCGTATTCAGCGCGGTGCAGCCCGAGTTTCCTCCTGGTGGCTGGGAGCGGTCTGCCTGATTGCACCCTTCGCCTGCTACGCACAACAGGCTGCGCCGGCGGTAACCACGCCAGCGGTCTCCGAGCCCTCAACCCGGCAGACGCGGACGGCGGAGAAGTATTACGCGCTGGGCGTGCGCGCAATGGAAAAGGGCGACGCAGATGCCGCCGAGAAGGCTTTCGCCAAAGCCGCCAAGGCGGACCCTTCCAACCCCGAGTACTCGTTGGACTTGCAGATCGCCCGCCAGCACGTCATCACCAGGCTGGTGCAGGACGCGGACAAAGCGCGGATTCTGGGCCAGCCTGCGGTCGCCCGCGCCAAGCTAGCGGAAGCGCTGACGCTGGACCCCAAGAATCCAGTCGTTTCCCAGCATATCGACGATCTGGCGAGCCTCTCCGGAACCGCGCTGGCGGGCGACGATAACATCACGGCCACCATCGCGCCCCCGATCGAGCTGACCCCAACCCCAGGCAAGCACAGCTTTCACTTGAAGAGCAGCGAGCAGGAGATCCTCCGCCGGGTGCTTGACGCCTATGGCATTCGAATCGTGGCGGACGATTCCCTTGGCACCATGACCGTGCGCTTCGACGCCGATGACATTGACTACACCCAGGCCGCGTCCATGGTCACCCTAGTGACGAATTCCATTATCGTGCCGCTGGATCCCGTTCGCGCTCTGGTGGCAAAAGACACCAAGGAGAACCGCGCCAAGTATGACCGGTTAGCGCTGGAAACGATTCGCATGCCAGGCCTCACCGCGTCCGAGTTTAGTGACATCGGCAACCTCGCCCGCAATGTGCTCGGTATACCGCAAACAGCGGTGCAGCCGGACCGGGGAACGCTCACGGTGCGCGCGCCGGTGGCCAATCTCGTGGCGCTCAACAAGACCCTGGTCGATCTGTTGGACGGCAAGAGCGAAGTATTGTTGGACGTGAAGATCTACCAGGTGGAGAACACCAGGACGCGGCTTTATGGCATCCAGCTGCCGCAAACCACGACGGTTTTCAACGTGCCTACCGAGCTGAACAGCGTGATCTCGCAAAACTCAACCCTGGTGCAGCAGATCATCGCAAGTGGCTTGGCCAGCGCCGGCGATTATGCGGCGATCGCCGCTATTCTGATCGCATCGGGCGAGGTGACCAGTTCGATCCTGAGCCAGCCATTTGCCACCTTCGGCGGTGGGCAAACCTTGACCGGCATCACCAGCAATGGCCTCACGGGAAACCTAAGCCTGAATGCGGCGGATACGCGCGCCCTGGATCAGATCCAGATTCGCCTCGACGACAATGCGGAGGGAACGCTTCGTAGTGGCACACGATACCCGATCACCACTTCAAGCTATTCAAGCATCGCCTCCTCGTCGGTAAATATTCCCGGCCTCACCACCGCCGGGCTTTCCGGCATTTTGGGGGGCCTGGGCTTAAACGTGAGCAACCTCTCGGGTGGGACCCCCATCCCGCAGGTGCAGTATGAGGATCTCGGCTTGACATTTAAGGTGACTCCGCGGGTTGAGCGCAACGATGATGTCACGCTGAAGCTCGACTTGAAGATTCAAGCGCTTCAGGGCGCCAGTCTTAACGGTCTGCCGGTGCTTACCAATCGCAGCTACACTGCGGACATCCACCTGCTCAATGGAGCCAGTGCGCTGGTCGTGGGTAATCTCTCCCGGCAGGAATCCAATGCTGTCAGCGGAACCCCCGGCCTGAGCGAGTTGCCCGGTTTCACTGCGCTCAGCAGTACCAGCAAGGAATACGACGTGAGCAATCTGGCCATCCTGGTAACCCCGCACATCGTGCGGCGGCGGCATGGCGGCAATATGGGACCGGTCATTCCCCTGCCGCGCCACAGCTAAGTTCGAAACTGTCTCAGTGACAAGTTCCTGGGCAAACGAGCTGGCACTCCTCCAGAATCTCCGCGACTTTCGCCGACCGTTAAACGTCAAGCCCGATGGACCGCATGAGCGGCAAAGCGTTGCTGGTCTGAACAATTCCCGGATAGAGCTTGTAATCGAAGCGCAACTGCCCTTCTTCCAGGTGATCTTCGAAGTGGCAGTTGACGGCGCGCGGTCCTATTCCCTCGGGGATCGCGGTCAGAGCCAGGTCGTGGGTGGTCACCAAGCCAACGGCGCCTCGTTCCACCAGGCCGGTGACGATCGATCGGGTGCCGATCAGGCGATCGTGCGAGTTCGTTCCCGAAAGCAACTCATCCAGCAGGAAAAGGACGGGTACCGGACCTCTGGTCAGATCCATGATCTGTTTCAGTCGATGGATCTCCGCATAGAAGCGGGAGATCCCGCCCTCGAGCGAATCCAGAACACAGATGGAGGCGGTGACTGCCAGAGGGGAGAGCTTCAGACTCGCGGCCCGCACCGGCGCGCCGCACTGCGCCAGCACAGCGTTCACGCCGATCCGCGAAGAAAGGTGCTCTTCCCTGCCATATTCGGCCCGCTCACGATCATCAGTTGCAGATTGCGATCGAGGCGAAGATCATTGCCCACTGCGCGGTCTCGCGGGATGAGCGGATGGGCCAGCGCCACAGCCTCGAAGCAGGGCGCGTGATCGACAAATTCAGGAAACACATCCTCGGGATGCTCATAGGTGTAGCCTCCCAGGGCGGCCAATGCCTCCAGTTCCCCGACGGAATCCAGCCACAGGCGGAGTGACGGCCCGAAGCGCCGGCGCCAGCTCTCAGCAGCCAGAACAAACTGCAGTCGATAAAAAATCACAAAGTCGAACATGCGCACAAAAAGGTTATGCGCCGACTCCAGAAATTCCACCACGCGATTGAGTCGAGCGATGGCGCGCGAAGGGACCATGCCTGGCCGCCTGAGCTGCGCCTGCAGTTCCAGCAGCCTGGGGCTGGTGAAGTTTTCCCGCTCGAATACGCTCAATACCTGGGAGAGGAGGTTGAGGTCATGGCCGGCCTCCTCTGCCGCATGCGCCGCCTGGTCGAGGCGGGCGCGAAAGCGATACGAGATCCCGAGATTGATCAACGTGGATGGCCAGCACCAACAACCCCGGCGCGCGCCCAGACCTGCCAGGCTAGGAGGCTGCATATCCAGATCGCCGCCAAAACGGGGGCGAGGATACGGATCGATCACCTGACGGCAAAAGCGCCTCCGCTTCTCCCCACTCGATCAGTTGCGTTGGGCGAACCCCGAGCCCCAGATCTTCCCCCGTGATAAAGAGACTTTCCCGAAACATCCACGCGATCGCTTAACTCGATCGCCGCCGCCTGCCGTGCACGGATCTCGTCGGGTGGGGCTGGCGCCAGCAGCCATCGCGCCAAGGCTTCTTCTCCGGCACGGGTGCGGGCCGTGCACAGCAGCTCGAAAGACCGAGGCTCGGCCAAACAGATCAAGGTCGCGCGCACAGGGGTGCGATGGCTCCAGAAAGCGCTCGCCGGTGACCCCGTTTCCCGCCCAGGTGCCATCGAGCCGCGCCAGCCCTAGCTCATAAAACCGGATGGAGCGGGAGCACGTTGCCACCGCGCGAAGCAGCCGCCCATGGACCGCGGCGAGCACCGACGAAGGCCGCGACAGGAAGCAGAATCAGCAGATCGGCCCGGGTGAAGTGGCGCAGCCCGAACAGCATCCAGATCACCGTCAACCCGGCCAGGGCGAGTTGAGAATAGCCAACCAGCCGCTCCCGGTATTGCAGCTTTGCGCGACGCGCCGACAGCTCCCCCAGGCGCCGCGAATATTCTGCTCGCGGCACCGCGCCGGCCACCGTCTCACTGGCCACTCTATCTGTCACGTTCGCTGTGACATGTTGCTAGCGCAACGACGGAGCCGGTTTCTCAGCCGGAGCGGGCGGCGCCGGAGGCAGCGGCACCCCGTCCAGTTGCGCCTGGAACTCGATGATCTTCTGCAGCATCGGGTAGGGAATGCCGACGAGAGGCAGCCCACGGCCATTGACGAAGATGGTCGGCGTCGAATTCACTCCCACCTTTTCGCCCAGGGCGACCGATGCATCGATGGCCTCCTTGGCCGCGGGAGTTGCTGCGCAGGCAGCAATCTTGGCCGGATCCTGCCCCGCTTTGGTTTCGGCGTCCTTCAGGGTCTGATCCGAGGTGGCCGGCGTAAGTCCGGCCTGCGCTTCGAAAAGGGCATCGGCAGAACTTGAAGAAAGCATCGTTGCCGCCGGTTTTGGCGACACAATAAGCGTGCGTCGACGCCTTGAACGCCTCGGTGTGGATATGCGATCAGGGGGAAATCCTGGTAGACGAAGTGTGCGCTCGGATAATCGGCCAGCAGCTTGGCGACGATCGGCTGCGCTTCCTTGCAGTGCGGGCACTCGAAATCGGAGAACTCCACAAACTCCATAGCTTTCGAGGCTCCGCCCTTCGATGGCCCGTTGGCTCCCGCCTGCAGAAGCTCGCGGTAGGCCTGGAACGGCTTGGCGCCGAAGGGAAGCAGCGAATCGGCGACCAGGAACTTGCCATCGGGCAAGGTGAAGAACGAGAGCTGCGAGGTCTGATCCTTGGGTCCGCCACCAGTCGACTCTGACCAGTATCAAGACCCGGCTGACGCCGGGCGCCGGGGTAGGCAGAATAGCCTGCACCTGCCAGGTCCTGCTGGTGTCGTATCCCCAATATGCGTGCAGAAAATCTTCCACCGTCTGCTTGGTGGGCGAGATCGCGGTAAAGTTCGCCGGGTCGACCGGGGGAAATGGCGGCGGGGTGGCGGCGGGCGTCGGACGGCGCAGCGCCTGGAGCGGGTGCCGGGGCGGCGGGGGCCTGCTGGGCAGTGGGTGCCTGGGGAGGGGTGTTCTGGGCAAAGGCCGCAGGGAGCCAGGCTGACAATCGCCAGAACAGAAAGACATGTGGTTGTGCGAAGCTGCATTCAATTCCTCTCTCGTTGCTTGAACTTATCCAACTTTGCTTATACCTGAACTTTAACGGCGATGGGAAAACGGCGTCCCATGCCAAAGGATTTGCTGGTGACCTTGAGAACCGGCGCTGCCTGCTGTCGTTTGTACTCGCTGCGCTCCACCAGCTTGACTACATGACTGACGGTGGCAAGATCGAAATGGTATTCGGCGGCGATCTGCTCCGGGGTTTCGTAGCGCTCGACGTAGGCTTGCAGAATCGGATCGAGCACCTCGTAAGGGGGCAGCGAATCCGTGTCTTTCTGCCCGGACGAAGCTCCGCGGACGGCGGTTTTTCCAGGATGGCTTGCGGGATGACGGTGCGCTCCCGGTTGAGGTAACGGCAAAGCTGGTAAACCTCCGTCTTGACCACGTCGCCGATAACCGCCAGCGCGCCCACCATGTCGCCATAGAGCGTGCAGTAGCCGACCGACATCTCCGACTTATTGCCGGTGGTGAGCACCAGCGCGTTGAACTTGTTGGAAAGCGCCATCAGCAGATTTCCGCGAATGCGCGACTGGATGTTTTCTTCGGTGATGTCCGGCTCCCTGCCGGCAAAGAGCGGCGCGAGCGCTTTGGTGTATTGCTCGAAGAGATCATGGATGGCGATGGTGGTAAAGCGAATGCCAAGGTTGGCCGCCAGCGCGCGCGCATCTTCGATGGAGCCGGCAGAAGAATATTGGCTGGGCATGCCGATCGTGGTTACATTCTCCTTGCCCAGGGCATCGACGGCGATGGCAGCCACCAGTGCCGAATCGACGCCTCCGCTCAGCCCTACCAGCACCTTGGAAAAACCGCATTTGCGGACATAATCCCGGGTGCCCAGGACCAGTGCCTGGTAGACCGCCGCGTCTTCGCTCGGGTCGACCGCGCGACGGTCGCCGGTGAGCGCCGTGCTGTCGAAGATAGACCAGGTCTTCCTCGAATGAGCGCGCCTGGGCAACGATCTCCCCGTCGGGACCGAGGGCGAAGCTCGCTCCGTCGAAGACCAGGCTGTCGTTGCCTCCGACCTGGTTGACCATCACCACCGAAGCCTGGTGCCGCTTGGCAATGGCGGCCAGCATGCGGTGGCGCAGTTCCCTTTTGCCCCGGTAATAAGGCGAGGCTGAGATGTTGAGGATGAGCGATCCACCGGCGCGCATCAGCTCTTCCACCGGATCGACGGAGTAGAGCCGGCTGGGCCAGAACAGCTTATCGTTCCAGGCGTCTTCGCAAATGGTGAGGGCGAGGCGCTCGCTCCGCAAGGCAGTGCAGGCTCTGGCTCTCGGCGGGAGCAAAATAACGCTGCTCGTCGAAGACGTCGTAGAAGGGCAGAAGCCGCTTGGATTGGACGAACTCGACAACCCCGTTGCGCAGCAGAGCGGCCGAGTTCGCGACCTGCTTGCCCGATCCGGGGGGCGCCGGGGTAACGTAGCCGCAGATCACGGCCAGCGGGGTGCCGGTGGTGGCCGATAGCGGCAATTTCCGCCACCGCCTCAGCGCACCGTGCTACGAAGGATGGCTTGTCAAGGAAGTCCGCAGGGGGATAACCACAAACAGCCAGCTCCGGAAACATGACAACATCCGCCTGGGCCGCGGCCGCCTCCCGGGCAAAATCGATGATTTTCTTCGTATTCCCCTGGAAATCTCCTACCGTGGGGTTGATCTGGGCGAGAGCGATCTTCACCTTTCCAGTTTACCAACCGAGCTAAAAGCTTCTGAGTACCAGCGCCGGCTAAGCGTCGCCGTACGAAGGGCACGGCTTCAGCCGTGCCGTAAGCTCTGGTATCTGGACGGCTTTAGCCGCTGAGGTACGGTTGTTGTAGGTGGGTTCCGCGCAGGCGGACGTACAGAGACGTTCAACCTTCCCCTCTAGGAGCCTGTGCCGCGCGCAGACCACCGAGAGGGTGCGGATCGAGAATCTTCAGATCGAGCCAGAGACTCCAGTTCTGGATGTAGGCCGTATCGAGCGAGATGTAGCTGTCGAAGGAGGGATCCTGGCGTGCCTGCACCTGCCACAACCCGGTCATGCCCGGCAGCACATCCAGCCGCCGCAGATGGCTTAGATCGTAGCGCTTGACTTCGCTGGCGATCGGGGGGCGTGGGCCCACCATGCTCATGTCGCCGCGCAGTACATTGACAAACTGGGGCAAGTTCGTCCAGAGAGTACTTGCGCAGGATGCGGCCAACGCGGGTGACGCGGGGATCGTTGCTCGCCTTGAACAGCACCCCGTCCCGCTCGTTCATGTGCAGAACCTCGGCCCGCCGGTGTTCTGCATCGGCAACCATGGTGCGGAACTTGATGCAGCTGAAGACTCGGCCTTTTTTGCCGATCCGATCGGAGCAGTAGAAAATGGGCCCGGGCGAATCGAACATGACGGCAACCGCAGATCGCCGCGATCAGCGGCGACAACAGGATGAGCGCAACCGACGAGAGCAGCACATCGAGAATGCGCTTGAGGAACAGTCCCGATCACCGGGGTCTCGCCCGCGGTGCAGCGGAATGGTAGGAAACTGGCCAATGTACTCGATCGGGACTATTCCAGGCCAGGCCGTCGTAAAGCTCGGGCACTACCCGGATATCGACACCCGCTTCCCGCGCCTGGGTCACGATGCGCGTGACCACGCGGGCGTCACAGGGCGCGGAGAGAAAAATCTCGTCCGCGAAAAATTGCCGGGCCAGCTGCAGCACTTGATCGATGGAGCCGAGGACATCGCCGGCCAAAGCCGGGTTGTCGGAATCGACTCCCGGGATATGCACGTAACCCCTGAAGCTGTATCCCAGGTGTCGAATGCTATCCAGGTGGTGGCGCATCGCCTGGCCGACCCTGCCGGTCCCAACAATAATGATGTTGCGGGTTTCCAGGCCCCGCTCGAAGCGGCGGTACATCATCATTCGCCATATCAGCCGGCGGGCGCAGAGCAGGACCGTCGTGACCACCACCGTGAGGATCACTACGCCGCGGGAGATCACTTCTCCGCGGACCAGGTACAGTGCACCGGACAGAAGCAGCCCTGCCGTCACGCAGGCCTGGATGGTGAGCCGCTGTTCGTGCAGAGTATTGCGCATCTGCATCGGGCCATACAGGTGATAACGCTTGCTGACCAGAACGAGCGAAAGCAGTGAACCATGCCAGGCAGCCGAGCAGGATGGTCGGATGGGTATGGAACATGAGATTGGTGCGATAGGGCGAATCGGCTCCAAAGAGTCCTTCGCCAAGCCAGCCGCGAACCGCGATCATCAGCGCGGCCAAAACGATGACTACATCTCCCAACATGCTGAGCGCGGCAATGCGCGCCCCTTTGCCCTGAGAGCTCGGACGATGTTGAGCTCGCTACGCTTTCTGGCCGCAGTTCCTCCCGGCCATTCGTCGCCAAGCGCTTGAGAAGTCCGGACGTTGCCATCAATGTCCCCGTATGAAAGCTCGCGCAGGAGGCAGAAGTACTTACTTTGCCCCTGGTTAGAGCCGAATCACACAAACTGACCAGTTACGCTGCTGCTTCAGGTGTACCCAGATTGTTACTACTTGTTACTGTTGGGGATTGGCTGGAGCATGGAAGAGTTTGAGTGACTCGGCAAGGAGCGGCCAAGCAGCTTTCCAGGCGCGGCAAGCGAAGCGAAAACTGAGCCGGAAAAATCATCCAGAAGGATGCTGCGATGTGCGGCTAAAAGTCCGGGTTGCATAGCAACTAAGCCTTTGTTCTTTGAGAGTTAACTCTGGTCGAACGAAACCCGGAAGCCCGATCCGGAAAGACTTCAACAGGCTATGAATGCGAGCACGAATCCGACTCACGATAAGGACCAGGATAAACTGCAACTTTCGACCTGGCTTCTTACCCAGTCGAGCATACCATCGGGTGCCCAGAACGGGCGCATAAGTAACTAGCAATTAATGGTTACTATTAGGGGACTCTATAACCAGAAAGTCATCACCGAGCGGTGCGGTACGGCGGGGGAAAGGTGGGTCATCCTTGTGGCAGGACCAGCCTGTCCAGATCGAGGAACTCGCGCAGAAAGGGATCGTCCGTTTGTTTTAGTTCGTCCATGGTGCCGAAGAAATAGGCTTTGGCCTGATGCAGAAACAGGACGTGGTCGGCCAGCCGCTCGGCAAACCGCATGTCGTGCGTGACCACAATGCTGGTGAGCCGCAGTTGATGCTTGAGCTTCTGTATGAGATTGCCCAGCAAGCGGCCCATCAGGGGATCGACCATGGTGGTGGGCTCGTCATAGAGAATAGCCTCGGGTTGCGACGGAGAGGGCGCGGGCAATCGCCACCGAGCGTTTCATGCCGGTGGAAAGATCCGATGGCAGCAGATCCGCCATTCCCGCGACGCCCACCATGTCCAGCAATCCGTTCACCACCTGCTGAATCTGATCTTCGAGCAACTGGCCGCGTTCTCGCAGGGGAAAAGCTACGTTCTCCCCGACCGACAAGGAATCGAAGAGCGCGCCGTTCTGGAAGACCATGGTCACTTTCTTGCGCACCGTCTCCATCTGCTCTTCCGTAAAGTCGGTGATGTCCTGCCCGGCCACCATGATCCGCCCCGAATCAGGCTTGAGGAAGCCCATGATCTGCTGCAGGGAGACGGACTTGCCTACCCCGGAGCGGCCCAGGATGCAAAGCGTCTCTCCCGCCTGAACAGAAAAGCTGACATCGTCGAGCACGTGAACGTCGCCAAAGGATTTCGAAACATGTTCGAAGGCGATGTAGGGAGGGGGATCTCTGCTGGCGGGCCGCTTCCTTCTCCTCATCCGCGAACTGGCCGACAATCTCGATGGGCGTTCCGGAAGGGATGCCCGCAATTGGCGGGATAGCCGGCTGGAGAATCGGGAGATGTGCTCATTGGCTTCAAGACTAAAGCATTTTCTATCGCCGCCATATCTTCCGGCGTGTTGCAGTTATGGAACCAGCGAAGAGCGGGAGAGGGCACCAGCCCACGCAACTCCGGATTGGCCGAGGCTACGATTTCAACATCGAAGATATCGATCGTTTCGGATGCTGGGCTAGTCACTGCGGTGACTTTGTAGTTGCCAGCGAGCAGGGACGCGCGGATGGGCTGCAACAGGTTGCGATGGTAGATAGCACACAGAGGTTGGGGCAGTCCGTTGATGCGGGGAACGGTCATGGAAGCCCCGGTTGTTTCCGCCCGCCACAGCATCCAGTTGAGGAACTGTGCCGGCAACAGCGGCAGATCGACCGGTAGGAAAAGATTCAACGGCTGGGTGGTCGCGGCCAGTGCTGCTTCAATCCCGCTCAAGGGACCGCACCCGGGGTGCAGGTCGGCACTAGCTCGGCATGAGAGGACAGATCGGCATGCGCGCCCGCGATGCGCGGTGCGGCGTCGAGGGGTAGGGCGCGAAGCTTGTCCAGGGCATGCTCGATAAGGGCGCGGCCGCCCAGGCGAAGCAGGGCTTTATCTTGCCCCATGCGGGTGCTGCGGCCTCCTGCGAGCACAAAGCCCTCGGCTAGTTCCACTTCCCTGCTCCCACGCGTTCTGTTCTTCGGGTAGGCCGGGGATTCTATTCCCCGGCCTACCCCGAAAAAGACGTTCTCCCAGCCTACTGAAGACATGGCCGTTCGATGAGACCTCGTCCCGTGTGCTGAAATCAGGCTAATTCTTCGAAGAACAGAATGATCGATTCGATTCCCCGGTGAAAGTTGGCGATGTGGAACTTCTCATTCGGCGCGTGCAGGTTATCGTCCGGCAGGCCGAAGCCCATCATGACCGTCGGAATCTTGAGGTGGCGCTCGAAGTCCCCCACGATCGGAATGGAGCCGCCGGAACGGATGAAGACCGTCTCCTTGCCGAAAACCTGCTGCATCGCCCGGGTCGCCGCCTGTATATAAGGATTGTCGGTGCGCACCACGATCGGGTCCCCGGAGTGGATGAGACGAACACGCAGCTCAATACCCTTTGGCTGCAGCGACTCGACATAACTTTTGTATTGCGCGAAGGCTTCCTGCGGATTCATGTCGGGAACCAGGCGGAACGAGATCTTGGCCGTCGCCTTCGCCGGAATCACCGTCTTGGCGCCGGCGCCAATAAAGCCGCCAGGCATTCCGTGCACATCCATCGTGGGCCGAACCCAGGTGCGCTCCAGCACGGAAAATCCGGGCTCCCCGTACAGCTCGCGTCGATCCGACCTCCGAGCTACGATACTGCTCCTCGTCGAAAGGCAGGCTCTTCCAGGCTTTGAGCTCGTCGGCCGAGGGAGCAGCCACCTTGTCGTAGAAGCCGGGGATCAGAATGTGCCCCTGCGCATCTTTGAGCGCGGCGATCACCTGGGCCAAGGCCACGAAAGGATTGGGAGCGGCGCCCCCATAGATGCCGGAGTGCAGGTCACTCCGCGCGCCCACCGCTTCCAACTCGGTGTAGACCATGCCCCGCAGCCCAACACAGAGGGTCGGCAAGCCGGGAGCAAACATCTCGCTGTCGGAGACCAGGGCGAAATCGGCCTTGCAGCTGCTCCGGGATGCTCACGGACAAACTGGGCGATCCCCTCCCCGCCCACCTCCTCTTCCCCCTCCAGGATCACCCGCACGTTGATCGGCAGCCTGCCGCCGTGGCGCTTGCATGAGCGCCTCAAGCGCCTTCAGATGCATATACATCTGGCCCTTGTCGTCCACCGCGCCCCGGGCATAGAGGTTGCCATTGCGCTCGGTGGGCTCAAAGGGGGGCGTAAGCCATTCATCCAGCGGGTCGGGGGGCTGGACGTCGTAATGGCCGTAGGCCAGGCAGGTCGGCTTGCCCGCGGCATGCAGCCAGTCTCCATAAACCAGGGGGTGACCGGAGGTTTCGATGACCCGGACATGCTCCAGGCCAATCCGCTCCATCTCCCGGGCCAGGCTCTCGGCGGCAAGCCGGACGTCCCCGCGTGCTCGGGCAGGGTCGAGATAGAGGGAATACGCAGCAGCGACTTCAATTCGTCAAGGAAGCGAGCCTGCTGGCTGCGGGCAAAGTCGAGCGCAGAGGGCATGAGATGTATCCTAAACCTGGAGAATTATTCATGCTTGACCTGGAAATTACCGCCCGCGATCTCGCAACCGGTCTTCAGTCCGGCAAGGCCGGGCCGATACTGCTGGATGTTCGCGAGCCCTGGGAGTTTGCCACGGCGCAGATCGCCGGATCGAAGAGCATGCCCATGGGCGAGATCCCGGCGCGCGTTTTTCAGGAGCTGGATCCTGAAGCGCACATCGTTACTATCTGCCACGGCGGGGTCCGTTCCTTGAATGTCGCGGTGTGGATGCGCAACCAGGGTTTCGAGAAAGTGCAATCGCTGAGCGGCGGCATCGATGCCTGGTCCCGGGAAGTCGACCCGGCCGTCCCGCGCTATTAGTTGAATGATGTCACAACAGGGCAGGTCTTCTACCTGCAGAAGAGGGTACAGAGTATCGATGGGCAGCAACCGAGAGAGTACTGATTGTCGAAGATGAATTGCATGCGCTGGCCGGCCTGGCCGAGTTGGTTTCCGGCTGGGGCTACCGCACCGAGACAGCGCGAGACGGAATCGAGGGCCTGGAAAAAGTAGCCGAGTGGTTTCCCGGAATCATTGTCACCGACCTCAAGATGCCGCGTATGGATGGGCTGGAACTGCTGTCGCGGTTGGGCGAGATGCAGTTGAACGCGGCCGTGATTGTTCTTACCGCGCAGGGCAGCATCGAGCGTGCGGTCGAAGCGATGAAGATGGGCGCATACGACTTCATTCAGAAGCCCATCGATCCCACCCGGCTGAAAACCGTTCTGGCCAATGCCAGCCGCCAGCGGGAAACCGAGCGCGAGTTGGAAGTCACCCGCCGCAAGTTGCGCGATACCGGTTTCCTGGGTTCGCTGGTGGGCAGCTCGAAGAAGATGCAGGAAATGTTCGCCATGATCGAGCGGGTCGCCCCCAGCAACGTGTCGGTGCTGATCACCGGCGAGAGCGGAACCGGCAAGGAGCTGGTGGCCCGAACCCTGCACGAGCTGAGCCCACGCCGCAGTAAGCCGTTTGTCGCCGTTAATTGCGCCGCCATTCCCGAGACGTTGATCGAGAGCGAAATCTTTGGTCACGAAAAAGGCTCATTTACCGGCGCGATGGAGCGCCGCGCCGGCTGCTTCGAGCTGGCCGAGGAAGGCACTCTGCTGCTGGATGAGATCGGCGAAATGCCGGTGGCCACGCAGGCCAAGCTGCTGCGGGTATTAGAGGATAAGAAACTGCGCCGGCTGGGCAGCAAGGTGGAGACGCCGATCGATGTGCGCGTGCTGGCCGCCACCAACAAGAATCCCGAGGAGGCAGTACAATCCGGGGCACCTGCGCGGCGATTTGTATTACCGGTTGAACGTTTTTAACTTGCATATGCCACCTCTGCGGGAACATAAAGAAGACATCCCGGCCATCATCGAATGCGCTGCTGAACGACATGAACACCAAGCACGGGCGGCAGGTTAAAGGTGTGGACGGCGAGATGCTGAACCGGTTGATGGCTCACGACTGGCCGGGCAATGTGCGTGAGCTGCGCAACACCATCGAGCGGGCCGTCATTCTTTGCGGGGAGGGATACCTGGAAACCCGGCATCTGCCGCCGACTTTCGGGCAGCGATTCCTGCGTCCCGAGGCCGGCACCTCGAACTACAGCGACACCGGTGTTCACGTGGAGATCGGCAGCACGGTCGATGAGGCCGAGCGGATGCTCATCCTTAAAACTTTGGAGTCGACGCGCAACAATAAAACGCGCGCGGCCGAGATCCTGGGAATTAGCCTGAAGACATTGCACAACAAGTTAAAGGAGTATGGCAGCGCGACCGGCAGCGAGACGGTAGAAGGAGCGGCCGCGTAGCATAATTTGTTGGCCTAACGAGCAGCTCAACGACCGCAGTTTACCTGTGATCCGCTTCACGAGAATAGCCGTCTCTCAACAGATAAGTCGTCCGGCTCTAACATTCCCCCATGAGACTGAAGACCAAGCTCGTGCTCGCAATCACCGGACTGGTATTCCTGGTGGTGTTTACCCTGTCCTGGATTTTTCTCGGTCAGCTTCTGCGCCAGCGGATGTCCCAGGCTTACTCCGCCAACGACATGGTGGCGCACCAGATTGCGCTTGCCACGCAGCGAACCCTCGGGACCATTCGCGTCGTCGACGCCAATGATCCCACCGCTCTGCGCGCCGCGGTGGCCAAGGCGCTGCGCAGCGATTCCGCCCTCACTTCGCTGCTGAACTCGGCCATTCGCTACTCTCCCACCATCTTCGACGTCACCATCGCGGATAGCGAAGGCCGCGGGCTTGCTCAGCACCGATCCCGCCAACCTGGATCACCTGGTGCCGCAGCGGCCGGAATACTGAAGAGCTGGAGAGTGGTGGGTTGCTGCCGCTTGCTGGAGGTCGTCTTTGGACCGCCCCGCGTCTACAACCTGACCTTGCCCCTGGAACGAGGCACTTCGAGCCCTTCGCTACCGTCCGGGTGGGTGTTCGCACAACTTTCCTGCGTTTCGTCGTCGAACCCTGGCTGTTCGCCGCGCTCACCTATACCGGCGTGGCCATCGTCTGCTCGCTGATCTTCGCCGCATTCCTGGCCAACCTGGCCCTCAAACCGCTGGAACAGATCAGCGCGCGCCTGGACGCGCTGGCTCTGGCAGAGGCCGAAGTGGCAGGCGAAGCGAGCCCAGCCCTCGGACCCGGGAGCCGGGGAGGGGATGCGGTGGTCCTGGTCTCCAACAAGATCGAGCGCATCGGACGGCGCATGCGCAACGTGGAAGAGGTCTTCTCCGCCCTCAAAGAAAACCTTGACCAGATCATGACCAACCTGCAGGACGGCATCCTGCTCTACACCCACGATGCCCGTGCGGTGCTGGTCAGCGATTCGGTGGAACGTTTTCTGGGCATCAGCCGGGCCCAGATTCTGGGTGCCAGATTGCATGACGTCTTCTCTCGCAATACGCGCCTGGGCAGGCTGGTGCGCGAATCCTTCGACGCCAAAATGGCCCTGGTGCAGGAGGAGATCACCACTGAGACCGGCCGGCACGTCGAGATCTCGCTGGATTTTATCCATGACGATCGGGCGGTGTACCCCCAGGAAACACTGGGCGCGCTGCTCACCCTCCACGACCTCGAATCGGTCCGGGAAATAGAAAGCGATCTGGAGCTTTCGCGGCGCCTGGCAGCCATCGGCAGGTTAACGGCAGGGGTCGGCCACGAGGTCAAGAACCCGATCAATGCCATCGTGGTCCATCTTGAGCTACTGCGTAACAAGTTGGGCGGCTCCGACAACAAGGCCATGCGGCATCTGGAAATAATCGAAAGTGAGATTCAACGACTGGACCGCGTAGTGCAGACGCTGGTGGATTTTTCGCGCCCGGTGGAATTGCAGCTTAAGGAGCAGGACCTGCGCCGCGTCGTCTCCGCTGTGCTCATGCTGGCATCGGCCGAACTCGAGACCCGAAACGTTCATGTGCAGAGCGATCTGCCCGATCGCGCCGTAATGGCTAAGGTCGATGCCGACCTGTTGAAACAGGCGCTGCTGAACGTTGTGCTGAATGGCGCGCAGGCCATGGCGGAAGGGGGAAAGCTGGAAGTGCGGCTGGCCGAAGATGGCCGCATGGCGCTGCTCAGCGTTCATGACCAGGGCAGCGGAATCCCCGACGATGTTAGAGATAAGATCTTCGACTTATACTTCACTACTAAGAAAGACGGAAGTGGTATAGGCTTGGCGATGACATATCGCATCGTGGAACTGCACAATGGTTCGATTGAAGTAGAATCGGATGCGACCAACGGAACAACATTTATTTTGCGCTTTCCCCTGAATACCTTTCAGGAGACCAGAGCGCGTGGATACCTGATGCCGGACGGGAGTACCTCAGCAGGATCGATCGTCGCCAAGGAGCCCAGGGGATGAGGGCGGTCACCTATGCTCGTCGTCTGGCGCTGCTCGCCATTCTCTGCACTGGGTGCCATCACAACACATCCGCCACCCGCGCAGGCGCAGGCGCCCCCTTTGCAGACCGGAAAAGGAACGCTGAGCCCACCCGAGACCACGCAGCAGCCGGAGAAGACCGACCGGCCGCTGGCTTCGCCCTTGCCGCAGCCCTCCGCGCAGAGCGTGCCGCTGCCGCCCCCGCCGCCGCCAAAGAAGGTGCGTCAAAGGTCAAGCCGCCGCCAGCCAAGCCGGCAGACACTGCTCAGACCCCTGCGGCTACCGCCCCAGGGGGCACGACTGCTGCAGCCTAATGCGACCACGACTCCTGCGCCAGACCGCCTCACCCCAGCAGCAAGCAGCTGTCCCTACGGGCGGCGCATCGCCCATTGGCCAGTTGACGACGGGTGACAGCGCCCTGGGTGAAAAGACCAAGCAGGAGACGGCAGACCTGATCAACGAAACGCAGCAGGGCTTAAACGGGATCAAACGGTCGCTCTCGACCGACGAGAAAACCACGGCCGCGCAGATACGCAACTATCTCAAGCAGGCCCAGCAGGCGCTGGACAATGGCGACACGGACGGCGCGCATGGGCTGGCTACCAAGGCCAAGCTGTTGCTGGATGAACTCACCAAGCCTTGATTCTGCCTTCCCATGAAAACCTGAGGGTGGCCCATTCAAGCCATGTTTTGGCTTGAATGGGGTAGTTCCCAAACCCTCCGCATACGCTTCTCTCTCCAGTCGGGATGACAAAGAGAGCTCTGCCTTTGTCCGCAACAACCCCACTCAAGCCAAAACATGCTTGAATGGGCCACGCGTTTTCTGTCGGTGAAGAGCGCTCAGCGTTCGCCCCAGCTCAGCTTGGAACGAAGCACATCGAAGAAGCCTGTCGCGCCCAGGCGAACCAGCCTGACACTGTGCTCAGAGCGGCGGCAGCGCACCCGGTCTCCGATCCTCAACTGCAATGCCTCCTGCCCATCGACGGTAAGGAAGGTGAGATCGGGAATACCCTCCACGCTTACGCTCACATGCGCGTCGCCCCGCACTACGATGGGTCGAATGGTGAATAAGTGCGGGCAAATTGGGGTGATCACCATGGCATCCACATCGGGGGCCAGAATCGGTCCGTTGGCCGCGAGATTGTAGGCGGTCGAACCCGTAGGAGTGGAGATAATCACGCCGTCGGCGCGAAACGATGCCGCGAGCTGGTCAAACAAATGCACGCTGAAGTCGCCCATGCGCGCGATTGCGCCCTTGGCGATCACCACATCGTTCAGCGCCTCGTACTCCTTGTACAAGAACGCCGCCGCGCATTACCTCGGTATGCAACAGCGCGCGGGCATCGATGGCGCAGCACCCGTCCCTCCAGCCCTCAAGCGTGGTGTACAGGTCAGCCAGCCGGACCTCGGTGAGGAAGCCCAGCGCTCCCAGGTTGACGCTCAGAATGGGAACATCGGTCCGCGCAAAGGCGCGCGCCGCCGCCAGCAAGCGTTCCATCCCCGCCCAGCACCACCACCAGCACCGGATTCTGCGCCGGCAATTCATGCCGGGGAACGATGGGCGCATCCTGGGTATAGCTTCCGCTCACGTGGTCCAGGATGGGCTCAAAGTCATGCGCCCGCATCCAGGTAACGAGCTCGGGAAGCAGAGTGGCGAGCTCTTCCTTCTGCGGCTTGGAGATGATTGCGACCGGTCGCATTCGTTGGGAGTGAAGAACAGGTTCAGTGTACGCGATGGCGCCTCGAGCGGTTTCGCAATAGATTTAGACCGAAGCAAAAGGAGCTTTCCGTGGTTTTCTCCCAAGGAAGGCCACTCCTCGCGAACTTTCTGAGACTAGAGTAATTGCGAAACCTCTTTTAAAAGCGACCGTAGAGAAGAAACTCCCGATTCCCTTTCGTCCCCAGAATGGGTGAATCCGCAATGTCCGTCGCCGTGGCTCCCAGCTCTTGCATCGCCCCGCGCACGCGATCAATCGCGAACTGATGCGCCGCCGGATCGTGCACGATGCCTCCTTTGCCGATGTGTTCCCTGCCCGCTTCAAATTGCGGCTTAACCAGGACGACAATCTCCAGCTGGGTCTGCGGGGCGGCGACTGCTGCCAGCACCGCGGGCAGCACCAGGGTAGCTGAGATGAACGACACATCCATGGATACGAAACTGATCCCGGGTGGAAGATCGCCCGGCTTGAGATAGCGGGCGTTGGTGCGCTCCAGCAAGCGCACGCGCGGATCCCTGCGCAACTCTTCCGCAATCTGCCCGTAGCCTGTATCCACAGCCACCACGCTGGCCGCGCCATGCTGCAGCATGCAATCGGTAAAGCCGCCGGTGGACGTGCCGATATCGGCGCAATCGCGGCCACTGAGCTCGATCCGCCATTGGGTCAGCGCGGCTTCCAACTTGAATCCGCCCCGGCTGACGTAGCGCTGTTCTTCCCCCAGCACCCGCAGAGCCGCAGTCTCCTCCACCGGGGCGCCGGGCTTCTCCACTTTTTGTTGGTTGACCAGCACCCGTCCGGCGAGGATCAGCGCCTGCGCCCGTTCCCTTGACGGCGCCAAACCTTGCGCAAGCAGCAACTTATCCAGGCGTTCTCTCATCTACCCCGGTAAGACAATCCGTTGGTCCGCAAATGATGCAGGCTATTGTACCTGCTGCTCCCCTGGGGAGACCGGTTTGGCTGTTTTCACCATGCAACCGTAGAATAGGTTCTGCTCGAAAGATGCCTGATAAAGCTCCCAATCCGATTGGCGACCCTGATCGTTCTACTATCAGAGATTCGAGCCCAAGCCTCAATGACAGGATGGCCGCCGGCGCTACAGCTTCGGTAACCGACGATAGTACCTTGCTGCAGCGCGTTCGCGAAGGAAATCAGTCCGCGATGGCTGAGATCTTCGATCGGTACGGCAGAGCGGTGTACTCCGTCGCTCTGCGCATCCTGAAGGATACCGGCCACGCGGAAGATGTTATGCAGGAGATCTTCTTCCAGGTCTGGCGGAATTCCGATTCGTTTGTGCAAGGGCGTGGATCGCTGGGTGCATGGCTGGTAGTGGTGGCGAGAAACCGGTCGATCGATCTGTTGCGGCGGAGAAAGCCCACAGACTCGGTTGACGATGTCGTTCTGCCTTCCAGGTGCAACCTGGCCTCAGAAGCTGAGCACAACGCATTGATGGAGAAGGTCCAGAAAATCATGAAGGATCTTCCTGCCGAGCAGCAGAGGCCGATGGAGATGGCGTTCTTCGAAGGCTTGAGTCATTCGGAGATTGCGGAAGAACAGGAGATCCGCTGGGCACGGTGAAGACTCGTATTCGGTTGGCGTTGATTACGTTACGAAAGGCATTCCAGGCATGACGGGCAACGGGCACAATACGCAGGAGGAGTTGGCTTCCTATGCGATGCAGGGTCTCCCGGTAGAGGAGTCCGCATCCATCAGGACGCACCTGCAGGGCTGTGTGCAATGCCGCGCAGAGTTGGCCGAGGTCTACGGTGATCTTGCGCTGCTGGGATTAGCCGTGGAGCAGCAGCCGCTGCCCGCAGGGTGCGCGCCAGCGCTTCCTGGAGAAGATCGCCTCATCGCCCGCGGTCAAGCCGCAAACAACGCCGGCTGAGGTCATTCCCATCGCGGTCAAGGGTACACGCCGTGGGCCGGGCTTCTGGATTCCATGGGTGGCGGTGGCGGCCATGGCGATCGTGGCCATCTCACTGGGCGTGCAAAACCGGGCTTTGAACGATGAACTGCAGGATGAGTCCCGCCTGGTGACCAACCTTGCCGGGCAAGCCTCGCGGGCGCAACAGGTTCTGGAAGTCTTGACCGCGCCCAGCGCCCAGCGTGTCACGCTGACTGAAGGCAAAGTCCCGGCTCAGCCGACCGCGCGTGCTACCTATTTGCCGGAACGCGGCGGCCTGATTCTTCTGGCGACAAACCTGAAGCCACTGCCTGAGGGCAAGGCCTACGAGCTTTGGATCATCCCGGCGAGTGGCACAGCCCCCGTGCCCGCCGGAGTATTCAGTCCCGACGCGGGGGGCACGGCCACGCTGGTGTTGCCGCAGCTTGCCTCCGGTATTCGCGCCAAGGCTTTTGGCGTGACGGTCGAAAAAGCCAGCGGCTCCGACACGCCGACCTCTCCGATTATCCTCTCGGGAGCAACCACCGGCAGCTAGGGTGCGTCCAGGGTCTCTCCGCGCTCTATCGAAGAACATTTCCAGGTATGGTCCGCGGAACTGGAGTTCCCTCGGCGGAGGGGGATGCAACTGAACAGCAATCGACTGCAGAGGAAATCACTAAACCTACCCTTTGTCATCCCGACGAGCTGACTTGCCTGCGGCAAGCTGAGGGAAACATGAAACCCTCTCCCCACCAACAAAAGTTTGGGTGGCCTATTCAAGCCTTCTTTTGGCTTGAGTGGGGTTGTTGCGGACCCAACCCTCCGCTCGTGTCATTAGGGATCTGCAGTTCCACTCAACCAGCACGCAAATGCGATTGAATCGCCCCGACAGGAGCGCTAGCGCAGCGGAGGGGAGCTGCGGTTCTCCAGTGGTTTAGCTCTATTTCACGGGCCGTGAAGCAACTAACGGGGTGCTCGCATAACACGTCGACCCATAGCCACAGGGCGCTCCGCTACCGCTGGCGTGGCTGAGGTTGATGGCATTGGTAACCGTGCCTGTCGTGGCGCTGTTCGCGCCTACTGACTGCGTGCTGGTATGCACATCCACTCCCGTTTCCATCCAACTGAATGGCCGCTGCCACCTGGTCGGTGTCGGTGCGAATAACGCTCATGTACGGCTGGTCCGATGGGATCACATAGACCTGGCCATAAGGCGTGCTGAAGGTCGAGGCAATCGAAATAGGATGGCCGGTCACGGGGATCGTAGCTAACACTTTGTAGCTGGTAAGACTGACCACGCTGACTGTACTGTCCTTCTGATTGGCCACGTAAACTCGGCTTCCATCGCGCAGGATGGTCAGCGTTGCCGGTCCATTGCCCACAGGAACCGTCACCGCCTGGCCAAACAGCGGCGAGTCATTCCCGTATTGATCGAGGGTGGTGTTAATAATGGTGATGGTGTTGGAGTCGTAGTTGGCGGTAACCAGTTGCGACGAAGGAGCGAAGTAGTCGGCAAAAACCGGCCCGGCCTTGAACCCCGCCGCCGGGACGCCGGCGGGCGGCGGCAGCAACAGCGTGCCGTTCGTCATGTTGGGCAAGTTCGGCGTGGTATCAAGCTCATTGAACTGGCTATTGATAACGGTGACGGTTCCGCTGCCTCGGTTGAGAATGAACACCCGGTTGTTGTCGGTAGACCCGATGCCATAAACCGGGCAGATACCCACCGGCAGAGTACGCGAGATGGTCACTGTCGAGATCTCGATCGACTGCACCTGGCCAGGCGTCGTGACCTGCGACGGGTTCTCGCAATCGCCGAAAGCAACCTGGTTGGAGCCATTGTCCTGGGTGATGGAGTAGATACGGGCGGCGTTGGCGTTGCCGGCGAGGTTGATCGGGCTGGCCGGGACCGGGAGTTCCTGGGTGAGCCGGTAAATACCGCTCGAATTGGTGGTCAGCACCGCTACTGCCGGAACGTTGGGTTCGGTGATGAAGAGAGAGTTGGTGGTGGAGAGCAGATTGATAGGCTGTGCAGGCTGCAGCAGGGTGCTGACCTGAACGTTCTTGGTCTGCAGGGTGGTCGAGGGGGTGAAGGTGTTGACGGTGCCGTCTAGTGCCGACAGCGGTGGCGGAGGTGCCGCTCGAGCTTAGGGTGAGCGACAGCGGACCATTGCCGATCAATGCCTGGGTCAGCAGGGTGTCACCGGAGGCATCGAAAATATTTGCCAGGCCAGGGGAAGTGTTGCCCGCGGTGGTGGTCACGACGGCGTAGCTCTGCGGTTGCGGGGCGGGCCCGGTTACGGCTACAGGCGTGACCACCGGCCGGTAGGTTTCTCCGCACCCGGCCACCAGCACTGCGATTCCCAACACCACGGACAGACGGCAAAAGCCATTGATCTACCCTGCGAAGCCACTGCCCAGCAGCCACTAACCCTGACAAACCACACACTCCGCCGGCTCCGTCCTTGGAGCCATGCAACGCTAAGCACCCGTGAATACCTCACTACGTCTCATTTCTTGGTAGAAAGATGATTGTAAATGGGAGGGCGCATCCAGCGATACGCCGGCCCCAAAATGAACAGTGCATGTGCAAGAACAACCGAGAACGGCCGGCGATGGGGCGAGCTGCGGTGGCAGTCGTGGCTGGTGCTCGCCGCGGTGGCGCCATGGTGCGCGATCGCCACGTCCGTTACGCCATGGCAGACTGGAGCGGCGCCACGCAAACCGGGCTCCTCATCAGCCTGGTGTTGGCCTTGCTGGTGTGGCTGGCGCGTGCGGCGACGCCACTGGCCGCGGTGACGGGTGGCGTTCTCGCCGCGGTTCTCACGCTTGCCCTCGCCAGGCCGGCCCTTCCGTTCGGCGCTCCCGCCGTTGCTGGCGCTCTTTCTGCTCACCTGGGCCGCCACCAGATTCGGTAGAAGCAGGAAACAACAGCTCGGAGTGGCAGAGGACAAGCGTGGCCGGAACGCCGCCCAGGTCGCGGCCAACCTTGGGGTCGCCGGGCTTGGGCTGCCGCAGCGCTGACCCACGTTTCCCGGACTCTCTGTATGCGGTGATCGTGGTCGCCGCCTTGGCGGAGGCGACAGCCGATACCTTGGCCAGCGAACTGGGAGAGGTGCTGGGCGGTCCAACCCTTCATGGTCACCAGCCTGCGCCGTGTCGCCGCCGGGCAGCGACGGAGCGATCAGCCTGGCCGGGACGCTTGCAGGAACCAGCGGAGCAGTCCTGCTGGTGCTGGTAGCGGTGTCACGCTCAGACTAAGCGCTGCGCAATGCGGTTTGCGCGGGAGTAGGCGGCAATCGGCGGCCTCTTTGTCGATTCCCTGCTGGGCGCGACCGCCGAGCGGCATGGCTGGCTCAACAACGACGCAGTGAACTTTCTTTCCACCCTCGCCGCCGCGCTCATCGCCACTCTGCTCGTGACCCTGTGGTGAGTTCTTAATAACCCCACTCAAGCCAAAAGAAGGCTTGAATGGGCCACGCATTTTGCTGCGGTTACAGAGCGCTAATGCACCTTCAAGCGCCAAAGGGTGTAGCTGAACATTTCATGCATCAGCCGCATGGCAGCGTCCCAGTGACCCAGGGGCCGCGTCTCCGCGCGGGGAGAAGTAAACACGTTCAGCCCCAGGCTGGCGCAAAGAGCATGAATGCGAAACAAGTGAGTCCCATCGGAGACCGCAAGTACGCGGTTCAGATGATTCTCCCGGGCAATCGCGGCCAGGCGGGCTGCGGACTCTTCTGTATTAGTGCTTTGCGTTTCCGCGATGATCTGATTCTCCGGGACCCCATGCGCCAGCAGGTAGTCATGGCCGACGCCGCCTTCGGAGTGTGCTTCGCCGTCATCGCCGCCCAGAGTAATCACCAGCGGAGCGAGGCCCTGCCGATATAAGGCGAGCGCACGTTCAAGACGCGCGCGCAGCACCGGTGACGGGCGGCCGTCATATTCCGCTGCGCCAAAAACCGCAATGGCATCGGCGGCGCGTGCCTGGTCATGCGTGGCGTAGAAATGAATCTGCCCATACACCCAAAGAAACCAGCCCACGATGCAGATCAGACCCGCGGCCAGCAGCAAGCGAAGCAATCGCCTGCCCTTGTGCAATGCTTGGCGCCGGTGGTGGCTGGACCGGCGGAACCATGATTCATTTCTTCAGCGCTGAAGGGTTAGGGCAATCTCGTGGGTAGGAATGGCGCCTTCCCGAAGAATCTCCCACGGGACCATCGGTGCAGAGATCGACGATGGTCGTGGCAACACTCCGGCCGGTGGGACCGCCATCCACGATCAGCGGGATGCGGTCGCCGATCTGGTCACGAACGCACGCTGCGTAGTTACACTCGGGCAAACCCTGCAGGTTGGCGGACGTCGCGGTGATCGGCAACCCCAGCTTCTCCACAATGGCCCGGGGGATGACGCGTCGGGAACACGCAGCGCCACGTTGCCGGTATTTGCCGTGGAACGCAGGGGCAGACGGGAACCGGCGCGGACAATCAGGGTCAGCGGGCCAGGCCAGAAGCGCTCCGCCAGCACATCGAAACCGGGCGTCAAGATCACGAGCCAGCCCGTAGGCCTGGGCTGCGCTCTCGATCAGCAGAGACAATGGCTTGTGTTTGAGCCGCGTCTTGATCTCGTAAATGCTCTCGACTGCCCGAAGGTTAACCGGGTCGACTGCCAAACCATAAAAGGTATCGGTGGGAATGCCCACCACCTTACCGCTTCGCAGGCAGGAGACAATATATTCGATCCGATCCTGTTCCGGTTCGTCCGGATGAACGCGCAGAATTTCTGCCAGCAAGATGACTCCACTCCAGAACAGATTTGGTGCAATGTCATCGAGAGTACCAGACCGCTGTCGGGTGGCTCCTGCCGAAGTTTAAAGCCTTTTGGCCCGCAAGAGTATAACCAGCTGGGGCCGTCTTCCCAAGAATTTCCCGCGGGGAAAGGCAATCGCTATAGTGCTTGCAGTGGATTTCCGCCGCAAAGGGTTCAGCCTCGATGGATCGCTTCCGCTCTCTGCTCACATTTCTCGCCTGCGTTGTTCTTGCCGCCGCTACCCAACCTCAGATTGCGCCTGCGCAGGAGATGACCCACGTCACCCTCGGCCCCTCCGTCGTCCCGCTCTATGGTCCATGGAAGTTTACCGTGGGCGATTCGCCCATCGACCCGGCAACCCACGCCCTTCTTTGGGCCCAGCCCGGCTTCGATGACTCCACGTGGGAGACGGTAGACCTCACCCCGAAAGGGGTTCTCGATCCGCTGGGTGGATATTCCGACTACGTAAAAGGCTGGACGGCGCGCGGGCACGCAGGCCATTCGGGCTACGCCTGGTACCGCATCCGGGTGCAGGTGGCGGCCCAGCCGGGCGAAAAGCTAGCCCTGGCCGGCCCATCCTATGTAGACGATGCCTATCAACTCTTCAGCGATGGAACCCTGGTTGGCAGCTTCGGTAGCTTTACCGGCGACCCGCCTGCTATTTACTTTACCCAGCCCATGATGTTCTCGCTGCCGGCGGCGCCGGTTGCCGGTTCGCCTGTCCGGGTGTTGGCTTTTCGTTTCTGGATGGCTCCCAATACGGTCGTCAGTCAGGCGGACACTGGCGGCATGCACACGGCGCCCTTGCTCGGCGATGCCAGCGCGGTTTCGTCCGGATACCAACTTCGTTGGCTCGAGCCGACCCGCGCGCATATCTCGCGGATCGTCGAAGCAGTTCTCTTTCTTCTATTGGCGATCGTCGCCTTCAGCTTGACCCGCTTCGACGCTGCCGATCCTGTCTATGTTTGGATGGGCTCCGTCTTCCTTTTGCTGGCCACCGACGCAATCTTGACCATCATCGGTACCTGGACCCAATCCCTTAGTGTGATCGCTGAGCTCGTGCTGCAGGACGGCATCATAGCCCCGCTTCTGCTCGGCGCCTGGGTCATGGTGTGGTGGGTCTGGTTCCAGTTGCAGCGGCCTGCCTGGCTGCCCTCGGCGGTTGCCTTGCTGACCTTCGGGTTTATGGCCTCAAGCATCATCGGCGAAGACCTCTTGTATCCCTTGATCCCGATGTCCGTCGCAGATATCTTCCACATCGTTTCCATCGCAGTGCGGCTGTCTCTGCTGCTGGTTCTGATTCTGGTGGTGAGCTGGGGGATTCGCCGCCAGGGCGCGGAGGGCTGGCTTGTCCTTCCCGCCGTGGCGCTGCTGTTTATCTCGCTATTTACCATCGAGCTGTTGCTGCTGCATGTAAGGATCAACTGGTTCCCCTTCGGTCTGCGTTTCGGTCTCAGCCAGGTCGCCAACCTGCTGCTGACCGCGGTGCTGTTTGTGCTGCTGCTGCGCCGGCTGTTGCTCTCCGTGCGCCAGCAACGACTGCTCGCCCTGGACGTAAAGCAGGCCCAGGAGGTCCAACGGGTGATCCTGCCCGAAACTGTCACTACTCTGCCCGGCCTGACCATTGAAAATGAATACCGTCCAGCCCGTGAAGTGGGCGGCGATTTTAACCAGATCATTCCCGATTCTGCCGACGGCAGCCTTTTGATTGTGGCCGGCGATGTAGCCGGCAAAGGTTTGCAGGCCGGCATGCTCGTCGCGCTGCTGGTGGGCGCCATTCGCAGCACAGCGGAACTCAAGTCCGATCCGCTGTTCGTCCTTCAGGCACTGAACCGGCGGCTACTCGGCCGCGGCGAAGCCCACGCTACCTGCCTCGCTATGCGCATTGCGGCTGATGGCTCCGTCACCCTGGCCAATGCAGGTCATCTGCCGCCCTATCTCAACGGAAGGCCCATCGATATGGAAGGGGCGCTGCCTTTGGGCGTGATCGACGGTGCCGATTTCACCGTCACCTATTTTCAACTGCAGGAAAACGACCGCTTGGTCCTGGCCTCCGATGGCATCGTCGAAGCCATGGACGAGCAGGGCCGGCTCTTCGGCTTTGAACGGGTACAAGAACTGCTGCAAAGCCGGCTGACAGCCGCGGAGGTGGCCACGGCTGCGCAAAGCTTCGGCCAGCAGGACGACATCAGCGTGATCGCCGTGACGCGCACCGCGGCGCTGGTTCCGGCCTGATGCGGGTACAATCGCGTTGAGCCCACGACCATGAAGTCTGTTGCCGAACGTGCTCCGCGGAGGGTCGAAAGCCGGCAGAACGGCCGCGTTAAAGAGCTGCGCGCCGGTCTGGCGCGTGGCGTCAGAACTCCCCACATAGCCATCGAAGGGCTGCATCTTATCGAAGAAGCAGTAAAGAGCGGCCTGGAGCTGCATACCGTGTTTGTGCGCAGCGGCAGCGAGGGCTTGCTGGAGCATCTCGCCGTGGGGAGCGCAGAAGTCTTGATTGTGACCGAGGACGTGTTCGCCAGCGCCAGCATGACCGAGCATCCGCAAGGCATCGCAGCGCTGGTGCAGGCGCCCGAGTTCACGCTGAACGCAATCTTCGACGGCGTCCCCCTGGTCGTCGTCGCCGGTGGTTTGCAGGATCCGGGAAACCTGGGAACCCTGGTGCGTTCGGCGGAAGCCTTCGGTGCGACGGGAATGATCCTGCTCCCCGGAACCGTGAACCTTTGGAACGGCAAGACCCTGCGGGCATCCTCAGGATCGGCCTTCCGCCTGCCAGTAATCGCCATGTCCGCGGACGATGCGTTCAGTGCCCTGCGCGCCCACGGGGTCAAGGTACTCGCCGCTGTAGCGCGCGACGGTTCCGGCGAACCGGATCTGCGCGGGCCGGTCGCGCTGCTGTTAGGTAATGAGGGCGCCGGACTGCCGGACGAATGGATTGCCGGGGCGGACGCGCGGGTGACCATCCCCTGCCACGGCCCGGTAGAAAGCCTGAACGCCGCCGTCGCGGGCAGCGTACTGCTTTACGAAGCGATGCGGCAGAGGCAGGTGCGCGCATGAGCCTCTTCAGTCAGATTCCCGATGAAGCCACCCTGAAGACTGCGCGTGGTGCGCCGCTTGCCGAGCGGATGCGCCCGCGAACCCTGGAGGAATACGTAGGCCAGGAGCATCTGCTCGGTCCCGGCAAGCCCTTGCGAATGGAAATAGAGCGCGACGACCCAGGATCCATGATCTTGTGGGGACCGCCCGGAGTCGGCAAGACCACCGTAGCCAAGATCATCGCCGAGGCCACGCAAGCGAGCTTCATCGAATTCTCCGCAGTGATGGGCGGCATTAAAGAAATCAAGCAAGTGATGGTGGACGCGGAGAAAGCCGCCGGGTTCGGATCGCGCACCATTCTCTTCATCGACGAAATTCACCGCTTCAACAAGGCCCAGCAGGATGCGTTTCTCCCCTATGTGGAGCGAGGAACCATCCGTCTGATCGGCGCGACCACGGAAAATCCGTCCTTCGAGGTAATCGCCGCGCTACTTTCCCGCTGCCGCGTCTACCGGCTGACGCCACTCACCGATGAGCAACTGACTCAGTTACTTAAGCGGGCCCTCACCGATAAAGAGCGCGGCCTTGGCAATCTCAAGGTCACGGTAGATGACGACGCGATGGAGATGATTGCCGGGTACGCCAACGGGGATGCGCGTTACGCCTATAACGCGCTCGAGACAGCGGTCAAGCTAGCGGCGAATAGCCGCTCGTCCGTAAGCCGGGAGACCGTACAAAACGCGTTACAGCAGCGTGTGCTGCTTTACGACAAACAAGGAGAAGAGCATTACAATCTGATCTCCGCGCTGCACAAGAGCATACGCAACAGCGATGTCGATGCCTCTCTCTACTGGCTGGGGCGGATGCTGAAGGCCGGAGAAGACCCCATGTATGTTGCTCGCCGCTTGGTGCGCATGGCGGTTGAAGACATTGGCCTGGCGGCGCCCGAGGCCTTGCGGCTGACGCTGGCGGCCCGCGATGCGATCGACTTTCTCGGCTCGCCTGAGGGCGACCTTGCCCTGGCCCAGGCTGCGGTTTACCTGGCGCTGGCGCCGAAATCGAATGCCCTTTATACCGCCTACGGCGACGTCATGACCGAAATCGAAGCTCATCGAGCGGAGCCAGTGCCGCTCCACTTGAGAAACGCACCCACTCCCCTCATGGAGCAGTTCGGCTATGGCGAAGGCTATCAGTACGCGCATGATGTCGAAGCAGGGGTAGCCGACATGGAATGTATGCCTGATAATTTACGCGGCCGCGAGTTTTACCATCCCCGCTCTCAGGGCCGGGAGAAGCAGTTGGGCCAGCGGATGGATGAGATACGCAGCATCCGGGCAGCCAAGCAGGCCGGCAAAAAGCCCGGGGCTTGACAACAGAAGATCGAGCCCCCGGGCCATGTCTCTCGGCCTGCTCCCGCGTGTTTTCTAAGGCGCCTGAGACCCTCGCAACCTATCGCCCTGCAACGCCGCAGTCAAGGCATCGCTGGTGATCGTGGGCGCCCAATACTTCTCGATGAACTCGATCACCAGTTCGGTGCCCGCGGCATGCGAGACGAACGGTTTCGACGCCGGGTTGTACATGGCGTCGGTAAGATCGCGCACCAACACGCAGCGCAGTCCCCACTTCGACAGCTGCCGCACTCCAAAGCTCCGGTTGAGAATGCACATGTTCGCATGCACCCCCATGAACAGCACGGTGTCAATGTGATGCTGTCGCAGTACGTTGTAGATCTCCTCCCCTTTATCAGAGATCACATCTCCCGGCGCAATGGTGAGGGCTTCGGTCTCTCGGTTCCATGCCTTGTGCGGCTTGTCTCCGGGGGTATCGCAGCCCTCATCGCTATCGTCGATCGGCAGCGGAGCGTCCCGGAAGGCCAGTTCCGCCGGGGGCTTCGCGGCCGGCGCGTTCTCTGCCAGCAATCTGCCCGGCGCGTTCTGATAGAAGTCCATCGTTTCGGAGGGCGCGTGGATGATCAGGATGCCGGCGCCGCGGGCGACCGCCAGCAGAGGTTCCATCGTCTGGGCAATGAGTCCCACCCTGTGCGTGGCCCCCTTGCACCAGTGCTTATCCCACATATCCGTAATTATGATCGCGGTCTTCGAGGGAATGATGGCTGCTTCAAAATGGGCTTCCACCCACGGTCCCGTCGCGTGGAATGGTTGAATCTGGGTGCGCAGCTGCAACTTGATCTCCTCACCGTGAGGTCCTGCGGGTGCGGACGCGGACACCGTGAGCAGCAGCAGCGCGAACGTCGAAAGCGTCATCACAGCAATTCTCATGCGATCCGTCATTATCCCAATCGCAATCGCCGATCGCAACACAGATTACGGGCGCTAAGAGGACGCTATCTTGGCCTCTCCTCGTAATGCGCTGTTGGCTGCCGTTGTTGTAAATGCTCTTGCTGCTGTGTGTGCTTCTGCTGCATCTGGACAGCCTGTTGCTGGTGACGTGCCTCCACCTGCTGCTTCATCGCGTCATTCGCGTTCTGTTGCGTCAGCCGCTGATGATCCGCCTCCTGTTGCTGCTGCAGCCGGAGGTGCTGCTGATTTTGCTTTTCAGCCAGCTGGTCCTCTTGTTGCTGGTACTTCCCGGTGAGCTCCGGGTTGCCAGTCTGGACAGTCGGCGCCACGTGCGGCTGCAGGTCGCTGGCGTGCGAGGGAGGGTTCGCCCGCGGCTGCCCCTCGGCACTTTTCGCGGGAGGATGGTACGGCGCTCCCGCCTCTTTGGCTTGGACGACGCCCTCCCCTTTGAACGCTGCGGGCCTGACCGTCGCGGCGATGGGAGGCTTGCCATGGTTAAACGAAGCGCGAAGCTCGGGGTTGGAGCGTGCAGTCTGTAAATGTTGGACCTGCGACGCCACCGGGGGAATATGCCGTTCCTGTTCCACCGCCAGCTGCTCCGGGCTCGGACGTACGGGGATTCCACCTTCTCCGCCGTTATAGCTAACCCGGTTGATTGTCGTGTTGTTAATGATGGTGGTGTTGTACACGTTGTGAATGTTGACTATGTTCACATTCATCACGGCGCGGTTGTAGAAAAACTCTCTGCCCTGCCACCGTCCACCCTCGAAGCCATTCCCGAAATAACCATAGCCGTAATAGATTCCGCCGTAGAAGCCGACGTGGGGGCCCCAATAGCCCTCATGGAAAAGAAATCCGCCGCCACCCCAACCCCAGTAGCCAGGGGTCCAGAGATACCCGACCTCGGGAGCCTCCACCCATGTACCCGGGACCCAATAATAGTCACCAAAGTCGGGGTCCCAGGCCCAATAACCCGGCGCCCACAAATAACCGGCATCGGGACAAATAGGCTGTTCGTAAATTGGCAGCGCCGGCGGTCCAAACGAAACGGATATGCCGATCTGTGCGAAGGCGGCGCTCGACGTGACCATCATGGCCAGCAATATCAGCAGATTGCGGATTACCAAATTGGGGGTTGTAGGACGCATGTGTTTCCTCCACAACATCGGAAGCATACGCGAACCTTTACGCCATCTGCACGAATGTCGAGGCTTTTACGAGTCTTGCCTGAAAGATATAGCCGGAAGATCGCAAAGGGTGGGACTCCCATCACAACGGCAGCAGCTCAAGAAACATTTAACCAACTGGTTGACACTAGAATCATCACGGACTACTATTCAACCATATGGTTAACTCCAATGCCGCACGATTGGACTCCATCTTTCACGCGCTTTCCGACTCCACGCGCCGGTCGATTCTTCGCGACATCTCAACCAAGGAGAAGACCGTAGGCGAGATCGCCAGGCCGTATCGTATCTCGCTCGCCGCCGTGTCGAAGCACCTCAAAGTGTTGGAATCCGCGGAGTTGATTGCGCGCGAGCGGCGTGGCAGTTTTCAAATCGTACGCCTCAATCCCGCCCCACTTCGGCCGGCAGAGCAATGGCTGGCCTACTACGAAAAATTCTGGGAGAGTCAACTCGACGCTCTCCAGCGCTTCCTCGAAGGAGAACAACATGAGCCAGAACACAGCAGTGCAAGAGCAGGAAAAGCAGAACCTGAAACTGGAGATTCGCAGAGAGATCAAGGCTCCGCGGTCTCGCGTCTTCGAGTCATGGACCAAGCCGGAATTAATGCAGCAGTGGTTCGCGCCGGGCGGGATGCGGGTAGCCAGCGCAAGCGCCGATCTGCGCGTGGGCGGCGAGTACCGGGTTGAGATACGCGGGCTGGACAACGCCGTCTACATGGCGTCCGGGGTTTATCGCAAGATCATTCCTGACCAGCTGCTCTCCTTCACCTGGCGCGGCGCTTGCGATTCAAGCAAGGAGACTTTGGTAACAGTTGAGTTTAGCGACTGCGAATATGGAACCGAGATCATCCTTAAACATGAACGCTTCGACTCCGCCGAAGCAGCCGCGAAGCACCAGCACGGCTGGACCGGGTGCCTGGACAATCTTGAACAGATGAACTGGAAGAGCTAAGTCTAATCAAGTGCCCGAACAATCAGGCTCGCCGCGCTGCCAGGGACGGTTAGGGGCGAGCCTGGGTCCTCGGTGAAGCTGGTAGATGTAACCGTATACACGCGCAACTGGTAAGTCGACGCCCCCACGCTGAGCGCGTACAAGTGATTGTGGCCGTCCCAGCCGAATTTCACAAATTGGTCACTGGTCGCAAGCGCACCAGTGTAGTGAGTAATTGGATTGTGGCCATTGAAGTGAAAGAGTTCGAATCCGTTTTTCCCGCCAACCACGAGAAGCTCGCCCGATGGTGAGATGCTCATGGCGGAAATGGAGGCGAGATCACTCGAAACCATGTCGTCAACGGTGGTCGTCGTGGTGAGATTGCCCGCACCGTGCGCCGTATAGGACACGAGCACGTCACTGCCCGCGGGCTCGCCCAGATCGTTCAGGTCATGCCAGGCGATCGCCAGATGATCCGACGGATCGCCCGCAATCAGGAAGGGACAGAGTAAGTCGATGGGGTTTGCTGCGCCTGGCTCCACGGCGAGGCCGCCCGCGTTTTGTAATGCCCCATTAGGCCAGTCGCTCATAAAAAACTTCTGCCACGCCCGGTGCTCCTGCACCCCCCGGCATAAACAATGCCCATCTGGTAGGCGAACTTATCATTCCCAGAAGAATGGCCGAGGAGAGCGGAGCGAGCAGAACATCGGTGGGAATCCCGCTGCCGTTGCTTGATAGAAATTGCAACTCGCCATTCGCTTCGATGTGGAACGATTGATAACCACTTTGGCAATTGGCATTCACCTGGTTGTACAAGGTTGTGCCCGCATAGTCGATTTGCAGCGGCCCCATTCCGCCGCAATTGTCAGGGTTGTACTTCTGGGCATTGATCTCACTCACCTGCCTGAGGGCACCATTCATCCCGATGGAGAAGGTGGTGATATCTGTCGCGTTGACTCCTGCGCCAAAGAGATACTTGTTGTTGACCGACATACTGTTAACGGCGCCTGCGAAGGGCGACCCGGGTACCGCTGTAAGCCTCCCGTTTGAGGCGGCAGCAAACGCGGTCGATACCGGTTGACGACGACACGTAGACGAAGGCAACGGATGAACCGGCGGCTTCGGGTTGATCGGTAGTTTGAGCCAGGGCAGCTACCGTGAGTGCGGCAGTCAGGCAAACGCAAAGCTTGACGTAGCGTGTCATTACCTGTCTCCTCTTCCACAGAGCCGTGCGGCCGAATTATACGCCCATCAACGGTCATTGGTTCGAAAAGCCGGCAACAGCGAGCATCTCTCAACGACGCGATAATCCGCTCTGCAGGGATAGTGTCGAAAACAGTGGGATCGTTTCCCAAAAAATCCCCATAATGGGCATGCAATTACTTTTCGGTTACCTGGAGGAACTGTCTTTGTTACCTGAATCTAGGCGACAATGGCTCGCCGATGTCATGATGGCAGACGGTTCGCGCAGGCGACGGCATCGCAGTTGAGAATGGATGGGAATGTATGAGTAACGGAGATTGGTGTACGGCAAAGACCGCAAAGCGAGCCTGGAAAACATCGGCCATCGCCCTTATGCTTGGAACCATAGCGGTAGGCTCGTCCAGAGCGGCGGATGAATCCTGGCCGATGTTCGGGGAGAACGCCGCCAACACCGCATCCACCTCCGAAACCACGATCACCACCAGCAAGGTCTCTACCCTCAAGACCAAGTGGACATTCACCACTGGGGGCGACGTCTCCGCCCGGGCCGCCGTTGTGGATGGTGTTGTCTACTTCCCCGATTGGGGTGGAAATATCTGGGCGGTGAACGCGAGCACAGGAAAGAAACTCTGGCACCATAAAATGTCAGACTACGGCTTGCCCAGTGGGACCGTCTCCCGTACCAGTCCAGCCGTCGTAGACGACAAGGTGTACATCGGCACCCAGACAGATGGTTGGCTGCTGGCGATCAATGCGAAGACCGGATCCTTGATCTGGAAAACAGCACCCATCCCGTCGAACTATTTCCCTAAAATTACCGGCGCGGTCACCGTCGCCGATAGCGTTGTCTACGTGGGTATGGCTACCGACGAGGAAGACCAGGCTGAAGAGAACAGCTACCCGTGCTGCACCACCAAAGGCCGCATCGTTGCAGTCAATGCCAATAACGGCACTGTGCTGTGGTCAACCGCTACAGTTCCCACCGGGTACAGCGGTGGGAGCATATGGAGCAGCGGGCCTGTTGTCGATGAGTCTCGCCATACCGTCTACGTAACTACCGGGAACAATTACAGCACTCCAACCGCAGAGGCGTACCTGAAATGCGTATCTGCTGGAGGGAGCGCGGGTGCGTGCCAATCCCCCGAAGACTACGCAGATTCAGTCATTGCCCTGAATTCCAAGACGGGCGCCGTCAAATGGGGCAAGCGTCTGATGCAGTGGAGTGGCACAACCGACGCGGATGACTGGAATCTTGCCTGTAAAGCTTCTCCGCTGGGCAACAATTGTCCCACCCCTACCGGCCCCGACTTCGATTTCGGCTCCGGCCCGAACGAGATCAAGTACAAGACCGCCAAAGGCTCCGCGACCCTCATCGGCGCAGGCCAGAAGAGCGGTATCTACTACGCTCTTAATCCGGATACCGGCGCGGAGCTGTGGCATACCCAGGTGGGCCCCGGAATCCAATGGGGATCGGCGAGTGACGGTACTCGCATCTACGTTGCGGTCTCCAATCCTCATGGCGTCTCCTATGCCGGCGGCAACGCCGGTTCGTGGGCTGCTCTTGATCCCGCGACGGGAAAGATTCTTTGGCAGACCCCGGACCCCAACGGGGTTACGGATACGGGCCCGTTGGCCGTAGCCAACGGTATCGTGTACGCGCCCTCATTGGCCGGTTCGGCGGCCGCCAAAAATATGCTTGCCCTCAATGCCGCGACGGGCGCTAAGTTGTGGAGCTTTGCCGCCGGCTCTTCGGTGGTTGCGGGCGCCGCGATTGTCGGTGGGGATGTCTACTGGGGCGCCGGCTCTTCCAGATCAACGGCCGCTAATCGGTTCTATGCCTTCTCAGAGAATGGCAAGTAGCGCGGCTATTCAGGCGGCTTCTCCAAAGCTTTTGTAATCGGTGTAGCCATGTTCGGCGCCGCCGTAGAAGGTGGCGCGATCAAACGGGTTCAAGGGATGATTTCCCCGGATCCGCTCGACCAGATCCGGATTTGCAATGAAGAGACGTCCGAAGGCAATTGCATCCGCGTGCTTTTGCTCGACGGCCAGGGCGGCACTCTCCGGCGTGTAAGCCGCCGCAGAAACTAAGGGGCCGTCGAACACTGGCCGAAACAGCACTGCGTTATTGATCGCGTCCTCGTGCAGTGCGTCGGTCAAACCCATCTCCGATCCACGCGCCTCGATCAGGTGCAGATAAGCAATGCGGCGATCGCTGAGCGCTTTGATCACCGAGTTGAAGAGCTGCTTTGGATTGCTGTCGTGGATGCCCCCGTACTGCCCGAAGGGCGAAAGCCGTACCCCAAGGCGATCTACGCCGATTGCAGCGCTCACTACATCGACAATCTCCAGCAGGAAACGGATTCGGTTTTCCTCCGTCCCACCGTATGTGTCGGACCGTGTGTTGGTACCGTCCTCCAGGAACTCTTCGATCAAGTGGCTGTTGGCTCCCTGCAACTCCACGCCATCAAACCCTGCCTCCATCGCATTCAACGCAGCCTGCCGGAATGTACCTACAATCACGGGGATTTCAGCACTCTCTAAAGAGCGCGGAATCTCCGAGTTCACCTGTTGGAATTCGCTGGTGAGAGCAGGGATCGTCGGAGGGATCGCCGAGGGAGCAACCGGGGTAGAGCCGTCCGGCCTCAAGGAAGAATGCGAGTTCCGCCCATTGTGACCGATCTGCATCACGATGCGCCCCTCGCGTGCATGAACACAATCCGTGACCACACGCCACCCGGCAATCTGTTCCGCCGTGTAGATTCCCGGAGCATTCGGGTAACCATGAGCGTCGGGGCTGATGGCCGTTCCTTCCGAGATGATCAGCCCCGCGGAAGCGCGCTGCGCATAATAGTTGGCATTGAGAGCTGTCGGCACGTTGCCGGCCCCGGCCCGCATTCTCGTGAGCGGCGCCATAATGATTCGGTTGGGGAGCTTGATCGCCCCCAGTTGCAGTGGAGTGAAGAGCGCAGACATTCCGTTGATCTCCCTTCGTTACGTGAGCGTGATTTCGCCCATGTCGATGGCCACCAGCAAGCGGTTCCTTCACAAGCTGGTAATCGCCTTCGTACGCATACACACGACGCGTGGTCGGCACGATGATGCCGTCTACGTCGCGATAATCCGAGGCGTAGTTGAGTCCGGTGGCGCCGCCTAGAATGTCCACCGTGTAATCGTGACGGCGCAACAGACCATCGGGCCCGAAGCAGGAGATCTGTTCCCGTGTGTGGCTCTTCACGTTATCCGGGAAGGTGACTTTCAGCCGTCTCCAGACTTCGCCATCAACCCTTAATCGACGGGATCTCCTCGGTGGCGAAACCCTCATGGGTGTAGAGGAATGGCGTGTTCAGGTAGGTCCACAGCGCCTCCCCAACGAAGTAAGTCACATGGATGTCATCCCAGGGCGTATCTCTCTGTTGTCCTGCAAAGGATTTTTCCGGATTATCGCGTGCCTCGATCAGCGTCCCGCCGGCAGTTTCGATCACGATGCGGTCAGACTGGAATATCGCGCGCTTATCCTGCCCCGGGAAATCAACGGTGAGGCGTTCCTCTCGCGTCTCTGTGGTCAATACAACGTTCTTGAGAAAGTCGCCCTTGCCTTTGACATACCAGATCCCGCCGGTGATGGAGGCCGCAACCTCAATCGTTTTCACCTTGTTCCATCGTTCAAGACCGCCGTGTGCTTTGACAGCCAGATTCAACAGTTCGCCCATTAAGTACTCCTTGACCTGATGCGACTGTACGCTGAAAACATTAGCGCCGTGTCATTTGGTCATGGAATCCGTCGAAACCCTTCATAGTTTGTGCGTAGGCACCCATTAAAGAGGGGGCAAAGAGAGCGCAGGGGAGGGAGGGACCTGCGGTTTATTCAATCATCATCTAGACCACAGAAATCCTCACGAGAGAATCTCATCGCGCGTAAGAAAATCTGCCGCAAAGATCTGTTGAGTTCGCGATCGCATCCAGCGCAAAGACAGGCATTTTTTGTCCCGAGAAAAATGCCAGATGGAGAGAGCGCCCTTCCACGTAGGTCGCCATCCACTGTGTATCCTCGCCCCCGCACAGAGTGTGTTTGTGCAGGAAGGTTTTTGCACCCGGTATGCTCAGCCTGTAGAGGCTGCCTCTCACACCGGCGCCGCTGTCAGCGTCAAAAACTGAGCTTACCTCGCCTGGCTCCAGATCGCGGATGCGCGCAATCGTAAAAGTGGAAAAGTTAATGAATATCTTCTCAGTGCCAATTCCCACGTCGCCCGTGATCGACTGCGCCGGTGAGTTCGCCGCACGCCAATTTCCGCTTTCCTGGGCGGTCGCCGACAAACAGCACGCCAGCACTGATCCCAAGAGGGCGCTCAGCAATCTATCTCGCTTCATCTCTTGAGGATGACATTCGTGCGATCTTTGAGCAAGCGGACCAAGCCAAAGTGTCACCGGCAGCGCCGCTAACCTCGACGCGGACACGCTTGGGCGCTATGTAATAATCGTTCAGCACACCGCCTACTTACGGCATTCCGGGTCGCATAGTTTATCCGAGAGGTAACGCGAATAGATGGGGATTCTCGATTACTTCGACCGCCTGGCCATTATTCATCTGCCGGATCGAGTCGATCGTTTGCAAGCACTGAGCATGGAGCTGTCCAAGGTTGGGATCGATATCGATAGTCCCAGAGTGGCCATACCCGATCCTCCCATGCCGAAAACGCCAAATGGATACGCTTCGCGCGGAGTTTATGGAAGTTTTCTAAGCCACATTGAAATTATCGAGAAAGCCTACCGCGATGGCCTCGATACCGTCTGGGTGCTTGAGGACGACGCCATTTTCAGCAGGAGATTTCGCACCCAACAGCAGCGGATCGCCGGACTTTTGCGCGATAACGAGTGGGACATGTGCTTCATCGGACATACTGTCCATAATGAGCTCCCGGATTCTCCGACGGGCCTTCTCCGCTTCTCCGGCCCCTTCATCTGGGCGCATAGTTATGCAGTGCACCGGCGAGTTATGCCGCGATTGATTGAGTTCATTCGGCTGACCGAGGCACGCGAGAGTGGGCACCCGGAGGGCGGCAAAATGTATATCGATGCTGCTTACTTTTTCTTTCGACAGCAGAATCCGGATGTAGTTTGCATTGTCACTTCACCTTGCCTCTCTGTCCAGAAAGGATCCCCCAGCAGCTTGAGCCCTTCCGCGTACGATAAGTTTCCTGGCGGGCGCTTCCTGGTGAACCTTGCGAGAGCGACGCGCGACGAGTTTTGGCGTCGAGGCTGGATACGCATCGACGGACCGCAGGATGTTCTGAAAGAGGATTTGAAACTCACCTCCGGACCCGCACAAGTCTGGCCCGCCTCGAGCGTAGGCAATCCTGCCAACGTCGAGACTTCCGCGAAATCCTGACCACCTTCGCAAATTACTTGATGACCGGCGACAGCGCGATGGAGGTCAGTCCCAACAAGAAAAAGAGGAACATGAGCACCAGGTAAACGCGGACTCTTCCGCTCGCGCCGCGAAATTCCTTCCACACAAAAACTCCCCACAGCGCAGAGATCATGGTGTTGCCCTCGCCCATGGAAAAGGAAGTAGCCGGCCCGATCATCGGCACGTAGGAAGCAACAAAATTCGCGATCGTTCCCACACCCCAGATCAGGCCGCCGGCGATGCCCCAGCCATGGACCTTCCACGAGCCGCTGCCGTAATCCTTGATATGCAAAGACGGGCCGGTAATGGGCTCGCGCATCAGCAGATAGATCAGCGGTAAAGCAGAGGCCGCAGCACCCAATGCAAAGATGACGTTCACGGTATAAGGCTGCAGATGACCTGGACCGTTCAGTGCCTTAGCCACCAACGGATAGAAAAGCCCCGCGCCAATCCCTCCCACCACGCTGAGCAGAATTCCCTTCCCAGTTGCTCCCCCTGCGCGGGCGAGACTGCGGTAGGCCAGGGCATCCAAGGCAATCGCAATGCAGACCAGGGCAATCCCAGAGAAAATCAGCACCGGGTTCCCAGCAGGCGAGACGACATAGTTCAGAACCGCGCCCAGTACCAGGGCCAGGCCGGCGCCGATGGGAAAAGCTACCGCCATTCCAGCCACTGAAATCGCGGCCACGATCAGAATGTTGCCCACGCTGAAAACCGCACCCCCGGCGAAGGCCAGCCACAAACTGCGCTGGCTCGCGGCTCGCATGTTGAGGAAAAAACTATCCGGTGAGGAGGGATCAGTCTGTCCCAGGGTGAGACCAACCAAAACAGAGCAGAACAGAAGGCCAAGCGTGTAATCGAAGTAATAGAGCTCGAAGGCCCAGCGGCGGGTAATCTTCTGGGTGTTCGCCCAACTACCCCAGCAGAACATGCTGAGCGTCATGAGCAGGAGCGCAATGGAGTAGGTTGGCGGCGTGAACATCGCGGGTTTATTTAATGTAGTAGCCGCTTACCCGCCAATAGCCCTTGGCGAAGGCCAGGGTCAACGTCTCGACTGCTTCCCCACGGCCGGCAAAGTTAGAGTGATAGTGCAGCACGATGTACTGGCCCGCAGGAGCACCCGCGACCGAGGTGGTATAGCCGGCATCGATCGGATCACGCCCCAGCAGCGCTCCTGCGCCCGCGCGTGTCTTCTCGATTTGCGCCGCGTACGCATCCCGATCGAGCTTTGCGCGAATCAGCATGCCAGTGTAGGCATAACTGTCGGCAAAACGTCCCTGGTCCAGGTAGCCCAAGAAGCCGAGGGCCTGCCGCTCGGCCGCCTGTTCTTCTGCGGCATGGGGATCGTCCCCGGCCGCTCCTGGCTGCATGTCTGCCGGCGGAGGACCCTGCTGCGCGAACAAAGGACTATGTGCCAAGCCGACCGCCATCACACCAACGGCGATCCAGCGTGCACACCACGGAAACGACATCTTCGGCTTACTCATAGACGACCTACTGCCAATACTTCACCGAGCACCCATAGGGCCGCGTCACGGGGGTTGGTACCGCCTGGCCGCAAAGGGAGGCGGGGAAGAAGTGGCGTTTGCGGGTCATCGACCTATCCTCTCAATCCTTAAGCGTTAACATCCACTGCTCTGGGTTAGATGGTTCAGCCATACTGGGTTAGTGCTCGAGCGTCAGATTCTGGGCGTGATTCTGTAGCTGGTCGAGCGGCCCCAAAACAATGCCTGGGGTAAGCACCTCGGGCAGCACCAGGGCCGGCTGTCCCGGAAGATAAAAGACATACGCGGGCACGCCGCTGCGGCCCAGTTCCGTGAGCGCGGAAGCTATGCCCTCATCATGCTTGGTCCAGTCGGCGCGGACCAGCACTACCCCTGAGTCGCGCAGGCGGCGGCGTACATCGTCGCGGTTGAGGACAGCGCGTTCATTCACCTGGCAGCTCAGGCACCAGCGGGCGGTGAAGTCCACAAACACAGGCCGCCCCTGGGCACGATACTGCTCGATGGCCGCGCGGCTGTAGGGCTCCCAACCCTTATGACTATTGTTTTTACTCGCCGTCGTTGATTCGCTCGCAGGGAACTTCCACAACGCGTAAAGCGGCACTGCCACTGCCAGCACAATCACAGTGACGGCAAAGGCCGAGGCCACCCGCCGCGCCGGCCAGCGGCCGAGTATCCAGCCGGCGATCGCCAGCAACAGGAAGGCGGCCAGCAAAGCGCTCAGAGCATCCACGCCGGCCGAGGAGGCAAACAGCCACACTAACCAGATCACAGTAGCAAAGATAGGCGCGGCTGTGGCCTGCTTCAGTACTTCCATCCAGGCGCCGGGACGCGGCAAATGGCGCATCCACACGGGATGGAAGGTGAGCAGCAGATAAGGCGCGGCGAGACCCAGCCCTAGGGCGGTGAAGACGGCAAAGGCAACCGCCACGTTCTGGGCGAGAGCAAACCCGATGGCCGCTCCCATGAAGGGAGCGGTGCACGGAGTCGCCACCACCACCGCCAGCACACCTGTAAAAAAGCTTCCGCTATAGCCCTGGCGCGCGGCCAGACTCGAGCCGGCACTGGTCACGGTGAGCCCAATCTCAAACATGCCGGCCAGCGACAGGCCGAGGAAGAACAACAGCAGCGCCATGACCGCGACAAAGCCGGGGGACTGAAACTGGAAACCCCACCCAAGCTGCCGGCCTCCGGCGCGCAACCCTAACAACAAAGCAACCACCGCCCAGAACGAAACCAGGATGCCTAACGCGTACACCAGGCCGTGGGCGCGGACCCGGGTGTAGTGATGCCGCGACGCATCCACCAGGGCCAGGCCCTTGATGAACAGCACGGGAAAGACACAGGGCATGAGGTTAAGAATCACCCCGCCCAGAAAAGCGAGGGAAGTAAAGCGCAGCAGTTTTAGCAGGCCGCCTGACGGGGCTCCGCCGGCAGTCGCAGCGGGCAAAGCGCCTGGAGAAGCGTGGATCTCGTACGCCGTTCCATCGCCCAGCACCAGCACACCGTTCAATTGCGCCAGCTGGGTGCGGAAGTTCTCATCCTTCTTAAGGGAGATCTCGAGGCCCCCATCGACCGGGCTGACAGGTTGTGGCGCGGGGTTCTCGATCTGCGATTGTTCCAGCGGGAAGAACTCGGCGCTGGTGGCCGGATGACCGGTCAGGGCCAGCGCAAACCCGGTCGGCGTGGCGCCGAAAACAGCCTTGGCCGAGGAAGGGAGCGGCTGTGGCAAGCGGTTTCGAAAACGGTCGAAGAGCGCCTGGCGACCGGGATCCGCCAGGCCCGGCGTGCCGGCAACTTGCAGCGGAAGCGCCAGGTCGGCCTTGCCTGGGATGCAAACCTCGCGGCACACCAGCCAATTCACATGGGCGCTCAGCTTGGCGGTGGAGGGTGCTTTGAGCGTGGAGTCGGCGCTGAGGGTCATGGGGAAGAGCACTTCATCCTCGTAACCGAAATCCATCAGTGGGCCGAGCGGCAGACGGCGAGGCGCGGGAAACTGCATGGCTCCAACGGTGATGCCGGCTGGGAGCGTCCATTTGATGCTCGGCGGCTCACCTGAATCACCCGCGTTGACCCAGTAGACGTGCCAACCCTTGTCCAGGGTGAAGTGCAGGCCGACCTGTTCACTGCCACCCGGCTGGATCGAACCCTGCAGCGGGAGCAGCTCGACCGTCAGATGCTGTGCCCGCACCGGTCCTTCTATCGGGGCAGCCGGGACGGAGCTGCCCGAATCCGCGGCTGCGGCGATGGTCAAACCCAAGCAAAGGATCAGAGCGTAAGGGCGAAGGCTAGGCATGCTAATTCCCTTCCCATTGTAGTCGTTCCGCGTCGACTCCACTGCCAGGTCCGCAACAACCCCACTCAAGCCAAAGGAAGGCTTGAATGGGCCACCCAGGATTTTGTTGCGGCCGGGGGAGGCAGGGTCGGTTCTCTCTCAACTTGCAGCGGGCGGGGGCAGCTAAAGCGCTTTGCGGGCCTGAACCCGATGGCGCGCGTGCTCTTTATAGATGCAGCGGTCCATCACCACCAGGATGCCCACATCTTCCGCCCACCTGGCTGCCTCCTCGTGGCAGACATCTTCCTGCAGCCACAGATACGGGATCTGCAGGCGCATTACATCTTTGACGATCTCCGGCACGTGCTCGGAAGCTCGAAATACATCCACCAGGTCAATCTTGCCCTCGGCTGCACAATGCGGCATCGAGTGTCGGATATGCCTTTTCGCCCAACGCCTTTTCGATCGTGGGATTGATCGGCAGGATGCGATATCCCTCGTCCTGCATGTACTTGGCAACATGAAAGGCAGGCCGGTTGGGCAGATCGGTAAGCCCAACCACGGCGATCGTCCTGGTATTTTCGAGAATAGTGCGGATGGTTGCAGGCTCGTTCAAACGCTTCTCCTCTCACCCATGATTAGATGCGGAAGATCAGTCGACCGGCTCCTCGATAGGAGCGGGAACCTCGCCCTTCCGCCGCATGATCAGGTATCCGCGGATGAAGGGATCGAGATTGCCGTCCAAGACGCCGTCTACATCGCCCACCTCGACGCGGGTGCGGAGGTCCTTGGCGATGCGGTAGGGCTGCAGAACATAAGAGCGGATCTGCGAGCCGAAGTTGATATCCAGCTTGGAGTCTTCGAGCTTCTTCGAGATCTGTTTCTTCTTCTCCAGCTCGTACTCGTAGAGTTTGGAGCGCAGCATCTTCATGGCCTTCTCGCGATTCTTATGCTGAGAACGCTCGTTCTGGCATTGCACCACGATGTTGGTTGGCAGATGCGTGATGCGGACCGCGGAGTCGGTGGTGTTCACGTGCTGGCCGCCCTTGCCGCCGGAGCGGTAGGTGTCGATGCGCAGTTCGTCGGGCTTGATATCGATCTGAATGGAGTCGTCAATCTCCGGCGAGACAAAGACGCTGGCAAAGGAGGTGTGGCGGCGCTTGGCCTGGTCAAAGGGCGAGATGCGCACCAGCCGGTGCACTCCTGTCTCCCCCGCAAGCTGCCCGAAGGCGTACTCGCCGGTCACGGTAAAAGTAGCGGACTTGATACCCGCCTCTTCCCCATCCTGGTAATCATTCATTTCGGTCTTGAAGCCCTGCCGCTCGGCCCAGCGCAGATACATGCGCATCAGCATCTCGGCCCAGTCCTGAGATTCGGTGCCGCCGGCGCCGGGGTGGACAGTCACGATTGCATTTAGCGGGTCCGTCTCCGACGAGAGCATGGTGCGGGTCTCGAGCTGCTCCACAAACTCGCTGAGCGACTTGATCTCGCGTTCCAGCTCTGGTTCGACGGCCTCGCCTTCGCGGCCCAGCTCGAAGTAGGCATCGATATCTCCACTGCGCCGCGCCAGCTCATTTTCCATCGCAAGCTGACCTTCGAAGCGCTTGCGTTCGCGCATGAGCACTTGCGATTCGGCGGGGTTGGACCAGATGGCAGGATCGGAGAGTTTTTTCTCGAGGGAAGCTAGTTCCCTGTCGATGCGTGCGCGGTCAAAGATACTCCCGCAGGTCGCGCACTTTTTCGCGGACCGGAGTATAGGCGAATTCAAGTTCATTCAACATGGGCCGTTTACCTTGTTCCAAGACTTCTCCGCCGTGGGCCGCGGACGCCGGACACGATCGCGACAGCGATGATGCCAAGGCTGATTATCCCACACAGGTACGCAAAGACGTCGCCGTGCACGGTATAGAAAGTCAGGTCACTGCGATAGCCGTACTTTGCGGCCAGCGCGGTCAGCGCATGGCGTGGAATGCTGGCCGTAAGCCTTCCGTAAGGATCGATGATGGTGGTGATGCCGGTATTGGTGTCGCGCACCAGCCAGCGGCGATTTTCCACGGCGCGCATGCGGGACATGTTCAGGGTTTGCCAGGGCGCGCAGGTGTCGCCATACCAGCCGTCGTTCGAGATGTTCACCAGGACCTGGGCTCCATGCTTCACGAACAGCCTGATCTCGTCGCCGAAGATTTCTTCGTAGCAAATGAAGACCCCGAAGCGGCTTCCATCGGTCGAAAAGACAATGCGCCGCCATCCATGGGTCATGTCGCCGGCCGCCTGGGTGAGGTTCTTGGCAAAGGAAAAGAATTGCTTGTAGGGGATGTACTCTCCCCACGGAACCAGGTGGATCTTGTCGTAGCGACCGTGGACGGCGCCATCCAGGCCCACGAAGAGCGCTGAGTTGTAGAGGTCGACGTGAGCGCCATTCACATCGTTGGAGTCGGTGCCGGCGATGACCGGCGCGCGCATGGAAAGGGCCAGCCCGTGCAGAGCGTTCAGCAGGCGGGGATCTTTGTCGTAAAACGGCGCAGGCGATTCCGGCCACACGATCACCCCGGGAGCAACCGGCACCGTGGGGCAATCCGGGGTGACGGGGTAAGCATCGAGGTCGGGCATGCCGGCAAGATAGGGTCCGCAGGTGCGGGTGCTGAGTTTGACGAACTGGCTGATGTGCTCCTGGTACTCATCGCCGGGCCAGCTATTGTCCTGATTTACGTTGAGATTTTGCTGCAGCAACACCGCGGTCGCCTGCACCGGCGCCGCGGGTGGGGCAAAATGGTCGCCGTTCTGCAGCACCAGCGCCGCGAGCAGGCCGGCAATCAGGATGGGAACGCGGCGCTTCGGCGAGGAAGCCAGCAGCCCCCAGGCAATGAGCGCATTCCCGGCGAGCAGCACAAAGGTGAGCCCATAGACCCCGGTAAAGGGCGCCAGGTTGGTGAGCAGAAAGTTATCGATCTGCGAGTATCCCAGCAAATCCCACGGAACCTTGGTGAAGCGCGCCGAGAGCAACTCGAGCGCGACCCAGAAGAAGGGCGCGGCCAGCAGCGCGTAATGGGCGCCGCGGAAGGCCTTTGCGGTGGCCGTGAGCAGCAGCCCGAGAGCGCCAAAGTAGAGCCCCAGCACCATGCTGTAGGCGATGAGGATGCCTGCCGAGATGGCCGGGGGCAGGCCACCGAAGTAGAGCATGGTCTGGTAGATCCAGTAGCAATTGCCGGCAAACCACAAGAAACCCATGAGATAGGCGGCCAAGGCTCCGCGCAGCAAGGCTTTTGGATGGCTCAGATTTTGCTTCGATAACAGCCCGTAGAACAAAGGCACAAACGCGACCCAGGCAAAGAAGGTGCGCCAGAAAGGAACGGGACCGATGATCGAGAATGGCAATAAGAGTAAAGCTGCCGAAAAGATACCGAGCAGCCAAGGTTGCCGTGCCAGTTTTGCCATCGCGGTGAGTCTACCATCCCTCGTAGGATGAGCCTTTTGCATAACTCATGACTTGCGTCTCGTGTCCGAGCGATTCCAGTGCTGCTGCGACCCCTTGCTGTACTAGAGGGTGGTCGTCAATGACGAGTACTTTCAGGGACATTGTTCTGCAGGAGTATCCAAACAGTCTGCGTGAACGGGGCTCTGCACGCCAAGTGGACCTTGGTCCCACCGTTGGCGCAGCAGCTTGACGGCGTTAGCGTCGGAACGCTACCGGGAAAAAAGCCAGTTTGAATGTACTTCATCCCCTGTTGAGAAGTCTTCTATCTCTGTTTACTTATTTAACTCGGAGTTTACGCCTGGGCGCGCGCAAACGCACCCTGTCGCGGTCACGGCTGCGCACACAAAAACCGACAATCCGTGCACTCGTGCCGCGACTCAAGTCGGTAGTAAGCGCGCCTCAGCCTGCCGAGTGCTAGGCTGCCTCCATGGCGACAGACGGACCGTTGGAGGACTTTCCGAGCGCGCCGGCCGATCCCGCTGGTGGCCGAGCGGCTGGCCGTCCGCGACCTGCTCGTGGAGAACGAGAAGGTCCGCACCCAATACCGCAACATGCCGATCGCGATGGTGGGCAGCGCCGTCATCGCCACGCTCATGGGCGCGGCGCTCGCGAAAGGGATCGCGCCCTGGAAGGTGTTGGTGTGGATGGGGTCGGTGTACGCCTGGACCCTGGGCCGGTTTTTCCAGTGGCGTGCGTTCGAGCGCATCGATCCCCGCCCCGAGGATATCGGGCCCTGGCGGACCTACGCGATCATCGGCTCCCTGTTCGCCGGGATTATCTGGGGCGTGGGCGCCGTCGTGATGTATGTCCCGCAGGGGCTCGCGTACCAGCTTTTCCTCACCATGGGCCTGCTCGGGATGGGCTCGGGCTGCGTATACGCTTCCGGTTCGGTGATGCCGTCCTTCTTCGCCTTCATGTACCCCGCGATTCTGCCGGCGGCGGTCATCTTCATGCGCGAGGACGATCTGCTCCACGTGACGACCAGCGCGCTGATGATTTTATACGTCGTCCTGATGACCTTGTTCGCCCTGCGCGTGTACGGCTCCATCGACGAGTTCATCAGCCTGCGCTACGAAAACTCCGGCCTCATCGAAGAGTTGCGCCGGCGTAAGGAAGTTGCGGAAGAGGCCAACATCGCCAAGTCGCGCTTCCTCGCCGCCGCCAGCCACGACCTGCGCCAGCCGCTGCACGCGCTGGGGTTGTTCGTCCAGGCGTTGGAGGAATCGCCGCTCGCCAACCGCGAGCGCCAGGTTATCGGCAACATCCGCCATTCGGTCGATGCGATGGAGGAGTTGTTCAACGCGCTGCTGGATATTTCGCGCCTCGACGCCGGTGTCGTACAGCCGGTCGTGACGACGATTCCCCTGGGGCTCGTGTTCGACCGGGTGCGTTTCGAGTACGCGCCGATCGCTCGCCAGAAGCGGGTGTCGCTGACTGTCATGAAGACGGGCGTCCACGTCGTGAGCGACCCGTCGTTGCTCGGGCGGATCGTGCGCAACCTGCTGGCGAATGCCGTGCGTTACACCGATCGCGGCGGAGTCGTGCTCGGTTGTCGCCGCCGAGGTAACACCGTGCGGATCGAAGTTTGGGATACGGGCCGCGGCATTCCGGCCGAGCGGCACGCCGAGATCTTTCGTGAGTTCTATCAGCTCGAGAACCCCGAGCGGGACCGGCGCAAAGGCCTCGGGCTAGGCCTCGCCATCGTGCAGCGCCTGTCGCGCCTGCTCGATCATCCGGTGGAGCTGCGCTCGACGGTGGGCAAGGGCTCGATGTTCGCGATCACCGTGCCGCTCGGCGCACGCGAAAACTACGTCCCGATCGAGAGCAATCCCGACACGGCCGGCGTGTTCGATCTGGCCGGCGCCCTGGTGCTGGTCATCGATGATGAGGGCGCGGTCCAGGAGGGTATGGCCGCCCTGCTGCGTAAATGGCAGTGCGAGGTGCTCACCGCCGGCTCCGGGCAAGGAGATGCTCCAGCAGCTCATCGACGTGCAACGCCTCCCCGATCTCATCGTTTCGGACTACCGGCTGCGGGGTGGGGAAAACGGCATCGAGGTGGTCGAGCTGCTGCGAAACGAGTTCAACGTGGATATTCCGGCGCTGCTGGTCACGGGCGATACCGCCCCCGACCGGCTGCGGGACGCTGAGGCCAGCGGTCTGCCGATCCTGCATAAGCCCTTGAATCCAGCCCGGTTACGGACGCTGATCGCCAATCTGCTGCGGGAACACTCTCATGCTGCATAGCAGCATCATGTTGCGGTGGTGAGACGACGGTGACATTCGGGTTGGGCGCTCTATACTCCCAGTCCCTTGCACTATATGAGGGCCTCCCGCAGGACGCGGGGCATTAATGGAACCGACCAATACCGCGCATCCCGACTACTACCATAAAGTCGTGGATTGCCAGTGGGCCTGCCCGGCTCACACCGATGTCCCTGAGTACATCCGTCTGATCGCCCAGGGCCGCTTCACCGATGCCTACATGGTGAACCGGCACTCGAATGTCTTCCCCGGCATCCTCGGCCGGGTCTGCGACCGGCCTTGCGAGCCCGCCTGCCGGCGCACGCGGGTCGAGGAGCAGCCGGTCGCGATCTGCCGCCTGAAGCGGGTCGCCGCCGATCACCGTGACGACATCACGGGCCGGTTGCCCAAGATCCCACAGCTCAAGAACGGTAAGCGCGTCGCCCTGATCGGCGCCGGCTGCGCCTCGCTCACGGTGGCGAACGACCTCATGCCGCTCGGCTACGAGGTCACCATTTTCGAGCAGTCGGCCGAGCCCGGCGGTCTCATGCGGACCAACATCCCCTCCTTCCGCCTGCCGCACGCCGTGCTCAACGACGAGATCGGCCAGATCACGGGCATGGGCGTGGACCTGAAGCTCAATCACCCCATCAAGAGCATGCGCGAGCTGCTCGCGAGCGGCGGCTTCGACGCGGTGTTTGTCGGCTCCGGCGCGCCGAAGGGCAAGGAGCTGCGCCTCCCGGGCCGTGCGGAGGCCGCCGCGAACGTGCACATCGGCATCGCGTGGCTCGAGTCGGTGGCGTTCGGTCACATCGAGAAGATCGGCGAGCGCGTTCTCATCATCGGCGTGGGTAACACCGCGATGGATTGCTGCCGCACGAGCCTCCGGCTCGGAGCGCGCAACGTGAAGGTCATGGCGCGCAAGCCGCGCGGGTTCTTCAAGGCCTCCGCCTGGGAGCTCGAGGACGCCGAGGAGGAAAGCGTCGAGATCGTCGTCAACTACTCGCCGAAGGCGTTCGTCATCGAGGACGGCAAGCTGACCGGGATGCTGTTCGACAAGATGGAATACGACATCGATGCGCAGGGCCGGATCACCGGCGAGCGCATCTGGCCGAGGAGTTCTTGCCGGCCGACGATGTGATTCTGGCCATCGGCCAGGAGAATGCCTTCCCCTGGATCGAGCGCGACCTGGGGATCGAGTTCGACAAGTGGGATGTGCCCGCGGTGGACGCGACGACGTTCCAGTCGACCCGCGCCGGCGTGTTTTTCGGCGGCGACGCGGCGTTCGGTCCGAAGAACATCATCTGGGCGGTGGAGCACGGCCACCAGGCCGCGATCTCCATCCATCGCCACTGCCAGGGCGAGCCGGTGGCCGACCGACTGCCCCGCGGCGTGAACCTGCAGAGCCGCAAGATGGGCATGCACGAGTGGTCGTACTCGAACGATTACGCGCCGGTGGAG
>CAWKAU010000009.1:0-73877 GCA_963847685.1 uncultured Acidobacteriaceae bacterium
CGTGGGATTGGTTCGGGTTCGATAACGGTTCCCGATCGTACTTTACAGCGCCAAAAGAGGCCATCCGTGGCACTTGTTTTCTTTAAGTTACGGCATTCCTTTTCGCTGTCACGGCAGAGGCCAACAACCACATGGGCGGATAGTCGGCATTCCGGACAAGGGAGCCGTGGCTCAACTGCCGCCAAGAGGAAGACAATGCCCTCATTGAGACCCCACTGGTCAGTTCGGTCCCGTACATGACTGAACCGGCTCTTATACCACGTCACCACTTTTCGCCGCTTTTGTCGCTGATGTTCTGCTTTCGCACCCTCCGCTTCGGTCGGGATGACAAAGGTTAGGTTGAAGGCTGACCTCCGACCTTGTCGACCGTGAAGGCCGGCGTGCCGGGACGGTTCCGGCCCGACGAGCGCCGAGATCGCTCCGGTGAGGCTTTGCGGAGCGAGTAACCATGATCGAGGCAAAGAAAGGTCAGTACATAGGCCGGATGTAAAGTCCGTGGAGGCGTCCCAGGCCGCCGGGGATGCGAACTGGCGCAACCGCTTTGGGTTCGGTCTTCAAACAAGTACGGGCCGCGCATGTGGTTACCGTCACCGGTACGATTCGCTTCGGTCTGGCCGGCGCAGGAAGCAAATACCACCTGGGTAACACCGCATGAGGAACTGAGTCGCCGGCACTTCCTGAAATCTGAAACATGCTGACGCATCCTGGAATCGGCAGAACCACATCGCATCCCCTCCTTCCCGCCATCGCATTTTTATTTCACCAGCCCCTGATCTTTCTTAATCCAAATTGTATCTATATAGGTGAGTCCGCTTGCGCTTGAAGAAAACATCTCAAGGGTAGAGCGTCGTCGTGCATCCAGGCCGTGTACAGGAGCGCCCACAGACCAAGCTCTCGTGGAGTGCACCCGAACGCAGGTCGCGACGCATGCATGCGAAGCACCTTGGCGGATTGTCCGCCATGCAACCGCTCGTTTCGAGAGAAATAAGAAACCGTAAGAGTGGCGAATCATGAGACGAAAATCAAAAATGGACATGACCCGGCCCACCCCGCAGGTCCTCGCGGAGATAGAAAAGCAAATGCAAGATCTGCTCACCCAGGCGGAAGACCTTAGCCCCGCTCTTCTCGACCCCGTTTCGCCGCCAATCACGGCGCTGCCAAACCCAAACCCTGAGCCGCCCGCGCCCCAGCTCACTCTACGCTCCGTCTTCGAAGAATATGCGCTCTACGGCCTAGCCGGAGAAGCCGTGCGCGCCTTGGCCCCGCACACCGAGGCCCAGCCCGAAGCCATTCTCCTTCAACTGCTCACCGCCTTCGGCAACGTGATCGGCCCCCGCCCCCACTGCATGGTCGGTGCCACCCGCCACACGCTCAACCTTTTTGTCGTGCTCGTCGGAGAATCCAGCAAGGCGCGCAAGGGAACCAGTTGGAACCAGATCGCCGCTCTCTTCGCCGATGTGGATCGCACCTGGGCGGAGAATCGTGTTACCGGCGCCCGTCTCACCGCCCGCAGCCTCATCGGCATCATGGGCCAGCAGGCAGGCGATCGCCGTCTGCTCGTGCTCGCCGAGGAACTCGCCTCCGTGCTCCACACTATGGGCCGCAGTCGCTCCCAGCTCTCCCCGCTGCTGCGCTGCGCCTGGGATAGCGGAACCCTGCGCCTGCTCGACCGCGATCGCCTCATGCAGGCCAGCGGAGGCCACCTCAGCCTCATCGGTCACATCACCCAGCGCGAGCTCGCCGAGTCACTGCACCGCACCGAAGCCCACAACGGCTTCGCCAACCGCTGCCTCTGGGCCTGCGTCGAGCGGGAGAAATGCGTGCCCGATGGCGGCAACGTCGACCCGCAAGCACTCTCCGCCATTGCGCGCGGCCTCAAGCGCGCCGCCGAGTGGGCGCAAGGCGAGACGGAAATCCTCTTTCGCCGCGACCCGGCCGCCGCCGAATTCTGGAACTATCACTACCCCACCTTAAGCCAGGCCCGCCTTGGCCTCCACGGCGCCGCCACCGGCCGCGCCGAAGCACAAGTGCTGCGTATCAGTGCCCTCTACGCTGCCCTTGACTGCAGCTCCATCATCCGGCTGCCCCACCTGAACGCCGCCCTCGCCCTGTGGGACTACTGCTCCCACTCCGCGGTCTCTCTCTTCGGCACCTGCGTCGGAGACTCTGTTGCCGATCGCATCCTGGAAGCCCTTCAGGCTGCGGAAACTGGTCTTACCCGAAACCAGATCCGGGATCTCTTCCATGGCAACATCGGCAGCAGCTCGATTGACCAGGCCCTCGAAAAACTAAGCTCTCTCGGAGCAGCCGCTTGTCGTTTCAACGGCGCTGGCCGGGGTAGACCCGCCGCGCTCTGGTCCGCCATCGATCAGGAACACGCAGAGCTGATGAGACAAGAAACCCCGGAAGAGTCTCTTCACAGGCGAATTACCGCGTTAACGCGTACTTTTTAGCCACTTCGCACTGGGGTGATAACCGTTTACCGCTGCCCACGGTAGATGCGGGCACAGGGCTGGCCGGTGGAGCAGATCACGTTGATCAGCTGCAAACCCTCAGGGTGGCGCTGGACGGCCTGGGCGACAGGATCTCCATCGAGGGCGACCACCATCGATGCACGCACGCGCTGGATCTTCCAGCGCAGCCTGCCAGGTGAGGTAGTCTCCTTCGTTCACGATGCGGCGCAGCGGGATGCCCGCTTGCTGCACTGCGCCGACATGGCTGGAGACGTTCATCAGGATCCGTCCCTGGGTGGGCATGCCCAGCAGAACCTTGGCCAAAGCGGTTTCAAAGGCGACCGGGAGCGCGAGTTGACCTGAGCCTCCTGAAAGACCAAGGGCCGGGATCGCAGAAGGACGACACTGTTGGCCACAACCAGCAGCAAACTCGCCAGCACCGCGTAAAGTGCGGATGCGCGGCAGCCAGGAAAACAGGACGGCCACAAGGCAGCCTGCAAACAGGGCGAAGGCAGGCAGCAGCTCCATGCCATAACGCGTGTTGTACCAGGAAATGGCCGCCAGACAGGGATGAAGATGGGCACCGATCCGTAAGCAACGGAGTAAGCGTAAAAGGGCAACGGCAGCCACAGCAGCAGCACCGGCCAGATCTGCCGCCGCCGGAAGGCCCATAAGGCCGCCAGCGTCCCCACGGCAGAGAGCCAGCAGAGCAGTCTCCCCAGGGACGGCGGCGCGGCGCCCAGCTCCGCGGCCTTAAGAAAATACAAGGCAGAGACGCGCATGTTATGAACGCCAGGATGAGGGGACGAGCCGGGCGGCGTGGTCCTGGCATCGATGGCCCGGGCCGAGTAGGGACCACGGATGAAGTCCAGGGGATCGCCGAATTGCTTCGCGTTGTAGGCCAGCCACAACGCCGGAGCGGCAACCAGCAGCGCGGTAAATAGAACCCAGGCACCGGCGACCGGCCCTCTCCAACGGCGGTGCTGCCACAGGCGGTAACGTGCTGAGCAGCGGCCAGGTTGCGAAGAGCCACGCGGCCGCGGCGTAGACCCAGCCGTCATAGCGGGTGAAGATGGCGCCAACCAGGACCAGTCCCGCGCCAATCAGGAACCGGGGCTCGGCGGCTGACCGTCGATCCGCGAGCCACCAGGGCACGTTCATATTGAACGACCAACAGCAAGGCCCAGATCATTTCGGCCAGAAAGAGGGGCTCGGTCATCGCCGTGGTGGCCATGTAGAGCAACCCGGGATTCAAACCATAGAACGCCACCACCACGATCGCGGCGGACCTATCGAGCCACATCCGGGCCAGACGGTAGATGCCCGCGCATCCCAACACGTAGCTGGGTATGGAGACACAGGCTCCGGCCAGGCCGTTTTGCCACCACGCCATATTCCAGACAAAGGGCAAGAAGAAGAATGTGAGGCAGCGGCAACCAGACGGACCCGAGTTGGCGAAAGCCCGGGGTGATGGAATCGAAGACGCGGCGGGCAATGTGCAAATGCGCCACCGCGTCGCCGAACAGCAGAAGCGTGCCGTGGCGGACGCACTAGGCGAGCGCTACCAGGGCGATGCCCAGGGCGACCCAGGCCACCAGCAGGGTCTCCCCCGGATCGCAGATCGGATCGTTGCGCTCTTCAGTCAAAATGCGAGAGCTCGCGGAAGAGAGCGAAGCGCTGATCGATCTCCTCTCGCGTGAGCGATTGCGTCCGCTCCGTGCCGAAACGCTCTACCGCAAAGGAGCCCATCACGCCGCCATAGAACATGGCGTGTTTGAAGTTCTGCAGGGTGATCTCCGGCTGGGAGGCAAGATAACCGAAGAAGCCGCCGGCAAAGGAATCGCCCGCGCCGGTGGGATCCACGACCTCATCCAACGGCAACGCCGGAGCATGGAAAGGCATGGTCATGCTGCCGGGGCCTGCCCCGTTGAAGGCCGGTCGCTGAAGAAGGCAGTGGCCCCAAATTCGCCGTGTTTGACCACCAGAGCTTTCGGACCCATGGCCAGGATCTTGCGTGCGGCGACGAACCAGATTGGTGTTATCGGCCAGCAGCTTGGCTTCTCCATCGTTGATCAGCAGCGCATCCAGCCCGGTGAGCATCTTTGGCCAGGTTTTCGCGGTGGCCGGTGATCCAGTAGTTCATGGTGTCGCCGCAGACCATGCGCACATTCGGCATCTGCTGGCGAACACTGCTTTGCAGCACCGGGTCGATGTTGGCGAGAAACAGGAAGTCGCTATCCTGGTAAGCGGCCGGCACCTTGGGAGAGAAACTCTCGAAGACATTGAGCTCGGTCTTGAGTGTCTCGTGCCTCGTTCAGGCTCTTCACGTAGGAACCGGTCCAATGGAAGCTCTTGCCTGCAGTGTGCTCCAGGCCTTGTGTATCCACTCCGCGCGCGGTGAGCACGGCCTCGTATTCGGGGGTGAAGTCTTCTCCCACTACGGCAATGACGCGAACCTCGGTGAAGTAACTTGCGGCCAGCGCGAAATACGTTGCCGCGCCGCCAAGGCACCGGTCACGCCGCCCTTGCGGCGACTCGATGCTGTCAAATGCAACACTGCCTACTACCAGAATGGACATGGATTCTTTCTGACTATGCTTTCGGGAAAGTACTTGCCCAGCAGCAGGTCCAGCTTGTTGCGGGTTGCCGCCGGAAACGCATCCGGGCTGGTAAGGATGGCGAACTTCAACGCCGTGGCGCAGGCGCAAGCGCGCTCTCGGGGCATGGCCGCCACCGCGGCGCGTACCGCCTTGGCGGCGTTGGCTGAGTTCTGATGCAGTACTGCGACCACCTGATCGACGGTGACGGCGTCATGGCCCTGGTGCCAGCAATCATAGTCGGTGACCATGGCCATGGTCGCGTAGCAGATCTCTGCCTCGCGGGCCAGCTTGGCTTCCTGCAGGTTGGTCATGCCGATGATATCGGCGCCCCAACTGCGATAGAGATTCGATTCGGCGCGGGTGGAGAACTGCGGGCCTTCCATGCAGACATAGACGCCGCCCGGTTTCACCACCACCCCGGTGCTCTGTGCACCCTGTTCGATGGCTTTGGCTACCGTGGCGCAGACCGGATCGCCAAAGGCCACGTGGCCGACGATCCCCTCTCCGAAAAAAGTGGCGTGGCGCAGGGTGGTGCGGTCGATGAATTGATCCGGGACAACGAACTCGGTAGGTTTGTGCTCCAGCTTGAGCGAGCCGACCGCGGAGATGGAGATGATCCGTTCCACGCCCAGCTTCTTCATGGCGAAGATATTGGCGCGGAAGTTTAATTCGCTGGGGAGAAGTCGATGACCCCGGCCGTGGCGGGCCAGGAAAACTACTTTCCGGCCCTCGAGTTCGCCGGCGATGAAGACGTCAGAGGGATCGCCGAATGGTGTGGTTACCTCAACCTGGTGAGGGTTGCTGAGGCCGGGCATCGAGTACAGCCCGCTGCCGCCTATGATTCCGATTTCCGCCTGCTGCAAACCCGGCTCCGTACGTGAGTAAATTGCGATTCGTCTTAAGTATACGGGATGATGATTTTGGTGAAGTGGAACTGCGGATCCCGAAATGACCCGAGCCGACTAGCTTGGTTCCAACAACCCCACTCAAGCCAGTTCCACTCTTAGTGGCGTAAGGAAGCCTTCATCATGCCGCAACCGGCCATCAGGCGTGTCAGGTGAGTGGTGAGCTCGTCGGCGGGAGGCGAGACATGGGCCGCTTGCTGGATGTCTCCACTTTGCTGCGCTCCGAAGAAGAGGAACTGTAGCTTGCGCGCCGTCGTCAGATCGAAACTCTCGCTCACAAACACCTGGTTGCCCTGGCGCACGATCAGGACCGGCCCCTCACTGCTGTTGTAGACCTGCTCGTCAGTCGACGATTCCGCAGCGGGGTCGCGCACTACGCCGGAATATTTCTTGTTCAACTCCCGGGCGTAGAGCTTGGCGAATTCCCTCGCTGCGCCTTCACTCCGCCACGCAGAAAGATAAAGAAGCGCGACCGAGGAGGTCGCATGCCTGCTGCTCAGCCGTGAGCGCCTTGCGGCTCTGCGCCGCGTAGTAAAGGCCACCCCTCCATTGCGGCGTGAACATCGCAGCCGCATCCGGACCGCCAAAGAGCTCGGTCAGAATCCGCACATCGAGCTCGCCCATCACGCCGATGTCATACGGTTGATAGTCAGCATCCAGAAGCGCGTGCACGTCAGGCATGTGCAGCAACGGAACCGTCGCCGACCGTTCGTAGGCGCGCGGGTTCATGATTTCGTAGCTGGTTGAAGGCGGACGGTCGAGCACCCCGGCAAAGGCATACTTCGCACCCTTATCCTTCAGCAGCCTTTGCTCAAATCCCAGTCCGTCGCGATAGGGAAAAAGGAGGGACTGCTGCAGCAACAGAGGCGCCCGCGCCATCACCGGCGAACTACCGGAAGCATCGAGGTCTGTCCTTGGGAGTGCGCATCACATCGGGCGAGGTCAGCAGGCTCTTGCCCGCGGGCTTCAGGGTGTAGTCAAGATAAACCGCCATCGCCTGGCCTTCCAGCACCGCATCGCGAGCTGTGTCCCGCTCATCCATTTCCAGGCGTTGGTTGTCTTCAGTCACGTCTTTTGAGATCGTATCCGGCTCATCCGGCTCCCAACGCTCCAGATCCGTATGCTGATCCTGCAAGCGCGTGGGTCAGCTCATGCGCGATGACCGGCTTCTGCTCGTCCGGAGAAACCCAGTCCAGCAGGTTTACGGTTTTGGTCTTGTTGTCGTAGTAGCCGGCAATCTGCTCCTTCAACAGACTCACCAGAAAGGGCTGCAACTGAAAATCCCGGTCAAGAAGCCCAAACTTCTTGAGCACGATCTCTTCACGCTGCATGCGCTTGGCATCTTTGTCGTCGTGAAATTTTTCCAGAATGTACTTTTCCACCTCCTCGCGGGTGATCAGCCGCCGCTTGACCTCATGGTGAATCGGTAACTGGGTGTCATCGCTGGCAAAGGAAAGAATCTGATTCAAAGAGCGAAAGAGCTCCTTGGTCTGCTCCGGCGTGATGCGGGTGTCCTTCGGCGGTGGAGTCGTCCTGCGCGCCAGGGCACGACGAACGTGGCACAGGGCCATAACCAGACAGCGCGCCGCGATGGAATTGCAGGACTTCTTGCCGACAAGCTTCATTCTTCGACCTTTTCCGGGCTCCGCCCTCGCTCCGCGCCGCACTTGCTCTACTGCAAGGCTATAATTTTATTGTGCTTTCTGCCATGAACAAGACGGATCCCCAGCCGGATCCAACGACCGCACCGAACCCGTCCCAGGAGGTGGCGCCCACTCCGCTGAGCGCCGCACTCGATTGGCAGGACGGCGGAACTGGCCCTGCATTGCGGCGCGCTCACACCCGCGCAGATTTGACGGGTTTGCCGGCGAGAACTGGATTCCCTTCTGCACTCCGCCGGAGTCAGCGACCTGGGCTGGCGGGGCAAGATTCTGGTTACCGGCAGCGACCGCCTGCGCTGGCTAAACGGCATGGTCTCGAACGCCGTGCAATCACTCCCGGAAGGACAGGGAAATTACAGCTTCCTGCTGAGCGTGCAGGGGCGCATTCAGGGTGACTGCTACGTGTACCGGCGCGCCGGCGATCTGTTGCTGGATACAGGTTGTGACCAGGTTTCGGCCCTGATGCGCCATCTCGACCACTTCGTAATAATGGACGATGTAGAGCTGGCAGACGTTAGCCGCGATTGGACAGCCCTGTCGCTGGCCGGACCCCACGCAGCGCCAGGTGCTGGCCACGCTGGGATTTGTCGCGCCTGAGGCGACCGGGCGAAAACGCCGGCATGCACAGCGCTCGCATCGGCGAGGTGGCCTGCACCATCATCGAGGCGAACCAGGTTTCCGTCCCCCGCTACGAGCTGTGGTTTGCCCCTGAGCATGTGCTCGCGGTTTGGGAGACGCTGCAGGCTGCCGGCGCTACTCCCTGCGGACTGGAAGCGGTGGAAGCGCTGCGCGTGCTGGAGGCGATTCCTTTGTACGGCGTGGACCTCAACGATCGCGACCTGCCGCAGGAAACCGCCCAGATGCGCGCGCTCAACTTCAGCAAGGGTTGCTATCTGGGCCAGGAGATCGTGGAGCGCATCCGCTCCCGCGGTAAGGTTCATCGGCAGTTCCGGCAATTTGCGCTGCACTGGCGCCGGCCCGCTCACGCTGCCACTGTCGAGCTGCGCAGCGGCGACCAGTCCGTCGGCCGCATCACCAGCACTGCATCGCTCGCGAGCGCCGGCCTGCCGGAAGTGCTGGCGCTCGGGTTCATCCGGGTTGAAGTCATGGAGCGCAATCGAGGCGATCACCTATGACGGAGGGGTGGCAACCGCACTGGCCGCGCCGCCACAGATCGCCCGGCCCACGGCCTCACCAGCAAACTGAACCTTAGCCTGCCGGACAAGAGCTAAGTGTCAGTCAGCGTTACAAAAGACGATTGGAAAACACCATGCGTGAGAAAGAACCCCAATTCACCGTAACCGACCGCCGCAAGTTCACCGCGGAAGGCGAACTGCGCGAAGGCACAGGCCAGCGAAAGCAGCCCACAGCCGCCGGTTGCCGAGCGAGTCGAGCCAGCCTGCGAGCCCTCAGCCAGTCAGCAAGAGCCGAGGCGGTGCAGGCTCGAGTTGGATGAGCCGTTGGCGCATGGACGAAGAGGAAACGATTCCCGAGCCCACCGCGGCCGAATCCGCGCAGCAGAACAAGGAATACCATGCGTCCGCGCTCCGCCTGGACGACATGTTGCGCAAGGCGAATCCCGGCCAACCGGCCGTCCCGGCAATGAACTTCGATCGCCTGGTGCAGTCGCTCTACATGACGGCGGCGGTGCAGATGGGTGCAGGCACTGCTCCCAACGAGCAGCCGCGCATCGACATCCTGGGGGCAAGGCAGAGCATCGACATGCTCAGCGTGCTGGAGGAGAAGACCAAGGGAAATCTTACCGAGCAGGAGAAGCGCCTGCTGCAGAATGCGCTTTTCGATCTGCGCATGTCGTTTCTCGAGATCACGAATGCCATTGCCAGTTCCGCCCAGCGGCCCCCCAAGGCGGGCAAACCTCACTAGGAAACCAGTGGAAGCAGAGATCACGATTCTTGGCAGTGGCACCTCGATGGGTGTGCCGACGCTTGGCTGCAGCTGCCGGGTCTGCACCTCGCCCGACCCGCGCGATCGCCGCACCCGGCCTTCGATTGCCGTGACCTGGGCCGGACACCGGGTGCATGATCGACACCGGGCCGGATTTTCGTATGCAGGCCCTGCGCGAGGGCATCGATCATGTGGACGCAGTGCTCTATACCCATTCCCATGCGGACCACGTCCTGGGCCTCGACGATTTGCGGCCGCTGAGCTTCAAGAACGCCCACAAGATCCCTCTTTATGCCGACGATGCCGCGGCCAGCGTGATCGAACGCATCTTCGATTACACCTTCGATCCCGATGCCTTTTACCCGACCCGCGCCCGGGTGGAGATGCATCGCCTGGGACCAGTCGGTCGAGATCGAGGGAGCGGTCTTTCACCGCGTCCCGCTGACCCACGGCAAAATCGAAGTCGCCGGCTTCCGCTTCGGCAATGCCGCGTACCTCACCGATATGAGCGATATCCCGGAAAGCAGTCTTGCGCTGCTCAAGAATCTTGACGTCGTCATCCTCGATGCGTTGCGCAAGACGCCTCATCCCAGCCACGCCACGCTGGAACAGGCGCTCGGCATTCGTGCACCGCATGCAACCACGGCGCGCATTTTTTACCCACATGTCGCACGATCTTCCCCACGCCGAAACCAACAACGAACTTCCGCCGCATATCCAGCTCGCTTACGACGGGTTGCGTGTTCCCTTCGAGATCTGATCATGCGCGTCTTCCGCAACCTCGGCGAGATTCCCCGAAGCTTCGGGCCCACGGTCGTGAGCATCGGCAACTTCGACGGTGTGCATCTTGGCCACCAGCTGATTCTGGAGCGGCTCAGGCAAAGCGCCGCGGCACGATCGTCGCGTTCGGTAGCGGTTACATTCGATCCTCACCCGTTGCGTTTCTTGCGCCCGGAAACCTGCCCCAAGCTGATTACGCCGCTGGAGACCAGGCTGGAGTTGCTGGGAGATACCGGCATCGATGCGGTGCTGGTGCTTCCCTTCACGGCGGAGCTCTCTCGCATGCGTGCCGCTGAATTCGTCACTGCGATTGTTCATGATGCGCTGCAGGCGGTGGAGGTCCATGAAGGAACCAACTTCCGCTTCGGCTACCGCGCCGAGGGCGGCATCGCCGAACTGAGCGAGCTGGGCCGCACGCTGGGTTTCGAGGTGGTGATCCACGCCGCTTGCCAGGTGAGAGGGCTGACGGTTTCCAGCAGCAAGATCAGGGAGTTGCTTTCCCGCGGCGAGATGCGCACTGCGCGCGCACTGCTGGGGCATGGTTTCTTTATCGATTCGACGCCGGCGCGTGGACGCGGCATCGGCACTAAGCTGACGGTTCCCACCATCAACCTGGCGCCTTACCAGGAGCTGCTGCCACCCAACGGCGTGTATGTCACGCAGCTGCGGGTCGCGGGAGAATGGTTCGATGCTGTGTCCAACGTGGGCAATCGCCCGACCTTTGGCGTGGAGTCGTTTGCCGTGGAATCGCATCTGCTCAATTTTCGTCCGATCGCGCTGGACGACCAGACGCCGCTCCGGCTTGTGTTTCATCGCCGGCTTCGTGAGGAACGGCGCTGGCCTTCTCCCGAGGCGCTGAAAGAGCAGATCATGCGCGATGTCGCCCAGGCAAAACGCTATCTGCACCTGATGCGCGTGCTGAGGGAAAGCGTTGAGTGCCGCACCTACGGCGCCGTCCTGAGGAACGTACCCCACTCAAGCCAAAACCAGGGGCTTGAATGCGGCACCCTCGCCCACTGCTGCGAAGATCATCAGGGATAACGGTTTCCAAGACGAGGCTGGAGTGGGGTCGTTCCCAACCTGCTCTAACTGTGCGCCGGCACGCCGTTTACCTCACGGGGTGGACGACAGGGCCGTCCGGGCCACGTTGGTCGGCGGCGGCGGACGCACATCTCCGGGGAAATGCTCGTCGGGCCGGTCGGCGATCGCTACCTTCATGAAGTCGATCCACAACGGCAACGCCGCGTGGCCGCCGCTCTCTTTGTCACCCAGCGACTGACGGTTGTCGTAGCCAACCCACACTCCGCAGGTGATCGAGGGCGAAAAGCCGATGAACCAGGCATCGTTGAAGTCGCTGGTCGTGCCGGTCTTTCCACCCAACGGATGCTTGAGCACTGCGGCCGCCGCACCCGTACCTCCCGGCCCCATCACCGCCTTGAACAAGGTCATCATGATGCGCGCCGTCCGCATGCTGGTGGATTCAGCCACAGTTGCCGGGCTCTCCGATAGCGTGAGCCCATCCGCATTCGTTACCTTGCGGATAAGGTGCGGCCCCAGGCGAACTCCGTCATTGGGAAAGCTGCTGTAAGCCGCCACCTGCTCCTGCAACGTAGCCTCGACCGAACCCAGCGCGACGGGAAGGAAGGGCGGAATATTGCTGCTGAGGCCAAACTGGTGCGCGGTCGCGATCACCTTGCGGATGCCAACGCGCTCGGCGAGTTTGACCGCCGGAATATTGCGCGAATCGGCAAAGGCATGCAGCAGCGAAACCGGGCCTTCAAAGGTATCGTCGTAATTGTGCGGGGTATACGGACCGACACGCCGGTCGAAAACGTAACCGGCGCGTCGACGATGATCTCCTCCGGGCGTGCACCCTTCATCCACCGCCGTCGGTGTAGACATAAGGTTTGAAGGAGGATCCCGTCTGCCGCTCGGCCTGGGTGGCGCGGTTGAACTGCGACAGGTTGAAGTCCCGGCCGCCGACCATGGCCAGTACTTCTCCGGAAGTATTATCCACCGCCATCAGCGATCCCTGGACGCCGGAGTCCTGCTCCAGCACGGCATGCAGCACCAGGTTGGAATCCGCCGAGGGCACGATGTGAACGTAGATAATGTCGCCGGGATGGAGAAAGTTGTCCGCATCCCGCTGCCCGGTCCAGGCAAAGTCATCAGGGCCGAGGATAAGCTGCTGCTGCCCGATGCGCGCGGTCACCTGGTAGGGCAGGACATTGGTCACCAGGGCATGCATGTACGACCCCGGCTCAGGCGGCTGCCGCCAATCCGGATGACGGAAGTCATCGAGCGATCCTCCGGCCGCGAGCACATTCAGCAGGTTGCCCTTCCATCCGTGACGGCGCTCCAGCCCGGCTAATCCATCGAGCACCGCGCGATTGGCTGCCTGCTGCAAATCCAGGTCCAGGGTGGTGTAGACCCGCAGGCCTTCCTCATGAACCTGCTCGCTGCCAAACTGACGCTCCAGTTCGCGCCGCACGTCCTCCACGAACCAGGGAGCAACGCTGTTGGACGGAGGCTCGATACGCAAGCCGAGCGGCGCGGCCTTGGCGGCGTTGGCTTGCGCGTTGGTGATCACCCCGTCTTCCAGCATGGAGTTGATAACCATGTTGCGGCGGCGGAAGGCGCGATCGGGGTTGATGACGGGAGAATAGGCTACCGGCCCTTTGGGCAAAGCTGCCAGCAAAGCCGCTTCCGGCAGGGTCAGATCGCGCGCATGCTTGCTGAAGTAGTATTCCGATCCCGCCTCGAATCCATAGACACCCTGGCCCAGATAAATCTGGTTGGCGTACAGGGTAAAGATCTGCTCCTTGGTAAACGCCCGCTCGATCTGGATGGAGAGGAAAACCTCCTGCAGCTTGCGCCCAAAGGTCTGCTGGCTGGAGAGAAAAAGATTGCGCGCCAATTGCATGGTCAGGGTGGAAGCGCCCTGGGCGCGGCCATTGGAGGTCAGGTCGTGATACGCCGCGCCCAGCACGCGGAAGATGTTGACCCCCCAGTGGCTCTCGAAGTTCTTATCCTCGATCGAAATCACCGCCTGGCGCAGCACCGGAGGAAGGGCTTCATAGGGAACAACCACGCGCCGCTCCAGGGCAAAGGAACCGAAGACGCGCCCATGCACGTCGAGCAGGTCGGTGGTGGTGATGGGACGGTATCGTTCCAGGTCTGCGATTTGCGGCAGGTTGACCGAGTACACCAGCATCAGGCCGGTCAGCGATCCGGCAATGATGGCGAGAGCCAGCAGGGCAAGAAAAGTGATGCTGCCCGCCAGCTTCATGGGCGCCATGGAAGGCGACGCACCCGGCGGGCGAAAACGATCGGCGCCCGAAGATGGAGCTTGCCCAATCAATGAGAAACCCGCTTGGTGCGGAGAATAGCACGGTCGCAAAGCAGTGACAGCGGCTTATTGGAGTCGGGCATCCTGAGGGTTACGCCGTACACCACAGCGGATGAAACAACATCTCCTGATCAGGAGTTTTTCTGCTTCAGGATATCGAGCGCCTTGGTCAGTTGATCGTCCGTCTTGGGCGTCTTCTGCGCGCCGGTCTGATCGTCAGTGTCCTGATTGGCAGCGACCACGACATTCGGCGTCACCGCCTCGTCCTGAATCTTCTTGCCCAGCGGCGAGGAATACTTGGCCACGGAGAGAATCAGGGCGGCGCCATCGGGAAGCTCCATGGTCTTTTGTACCGAGCCTTCGCCGAAGGTGCGGTCGCCCACCACGTCGCCCCGCTTGTTATCGAGAACCGCGGCGGCGACAATCTCGCCCGGCCCGGAGGTGCCATGGTTTACCAGGACCACCAGGGGAGCGCCGGTAATGAACTTGGAGGAATCCGCGTTAAAGGCCTCGTAGGGATACTTCTGGCCGGAGAGCGTCGCGATGGTGCCCGATTCGAGGAAGAAATTGGCCAGGCGCACGCCTTGCTCCTCATCGCCTTCGGCGACGTCGCGCAGATCCAGGCAGATCTTCTTGTTGCCGTTCTTCTGCATCGCCTTCAGGCGGCCGGCAATTTCCTGCACCCGTTCTTTGCTGAGCACCACCGGCTTGAGGTAAAGAATGCTGCTGCTCTCATACTGCGTTTCGCTCAGCGGAGGCGCGGGCGAGACGGCCCGGGTGAGGGTTATCTTATCCGGCTCCGCCTTGCGGGGGCGGACCAGCGAGAAGGTCACGTTGCTTCCCGGCTTGCCCTCGAGCATCAAGCGGATCATCACCAGGGACATCTCCCGGGTCGAATGTCCCTCGATGGCCTCGACGATATCGCCATCCTCGATTTGCTCTTTTTCCGCCGGGCTTCCCGGCTCAACCGAGACCACGGTCGCGTAGCCGTAACGTTTGGAGATGTTCAACCCAACCTGCGCTGTACCCTCGTTGGTCCGGTCTTTATAGGCCTTGTACTCGTCCGGGGTCAGGTAGCTGGAATCAGGATCGAGCGACTCAAGCAGGCCGTGCAGGGCGCCGACGGTGACTTTGGTCATGTTGGGATCGGAGACGTAGTCGGTCTGAACCTTCTTCAGAACCTCGCTGTAGACCTCCATCTCGGGGTAGGCGCCATCCGACTGCGAATCCGCACGCACGCGGCTGGGACCCAGGCCACCGAGAAAAACCAATCCAACCAACAGAATCGAAAGACCAAACACCGCACGCTTAAAGGTTCGGGACATAGCTCCACTTTGGACCAAAAGGATGGTCTAACAAATAATACTACCGGGTTAGACGCAGCAAAGATGCAACGGGTGGACGGTCAGGGTTGGAGGCTGGTGGCGGCGAATGGAATCGAACCATCGACCTACGGGTTATGAGTCCGTCGCTCTAACCATCTGAGCTACGCCGCCCTGTGTTGATTCTACAACAGTTGCAGAGCTGTGTGCCGAGTGGCCGACAGCTCTATTAAAATGGGATTGCTATGCCTTTCCCGGTAAAAACCTGCGTCATCTGCTCAGAAGAATTCGAGCTGAAGCCGGACAAGCCCGGTTTCGCTAACCGCTGCCCTTCCTGCAGCGAACCTGAAGCGGTCGACCCCATCACCCAACGCCCCCTGGACGCCGACGAACGCAAGATGGAGAGCGAAGCGAACGAGGCACGCAGGCGAGCGATGAAAGAACTGCTCTACCGCAAGGATAGCTAGGTTGCCGGAATCGATGCGCGGAGGGCGGAGCGTTATGCAAGAGGAATCGGGTCGCATTGTGATCGAACCGAAGCGGACTAGGGAATATCGTCTCGGCGACCTGCTAAAAACAGATCACCCCTCAGAATTTGCATGAAGAAGTTGATTTTGGCCGCCCTCAGGGCGAGGGCTGAGGCAGAACCGCAGGTCCCTGTGGTTCTGTCAGAGGAGAAACGAATCCTCCTCCGTCCCATTTCGACTACGAACTCGTCCTACGCGCGACCACGATGCGCAGCGGCGGAAAGGTGTAGAGGGGATTTCCCCATCGCCTTTCGACATGGAAGCCGGCTTGGCGAAGCTGCTCAGCGTATTCTCCCGTGAGCTTGTAATCCGAGAGGATCGCCAGACCTCCAGGCTTAAGCACTCGGATAATTTGCTCAACAGCCTGGCGACGCGTCTCGCGATCGTAGATGTTGTGCAGGCAGAGATTCGAGACGATGACGTCGAAGGTGGCGTCAGGAAACGGCATCTCCTGGGCGCCGACGCTGAACAACGTGCAGCGATTGGCGATGCCCTCAAGCTCCAGATTGTGACGGGTCGCGGCCTCCGAGTTGCCGCCCATATCGACGTTGGACCAGATATCGATGCCGGTGGCCGCACCCGTGCCATTGAGCGCGGCAAGCCGTTTCGCTGCTCCGGCCAAGAGCAGACCGCGCCCACAGCCGACATCGAGCACTTGTTCGTCGCCGCGCCACTCATGCAGCGATAACATGCGATCGCGGTGGTGGAATTTGCCCACCTTCACATAAAAAAGAAAGAGAAGTGCTTCGATAACCAGCAACGTACCGGTGCCGATGAGCATTGGGCGGGGCAAAAAGGCGACCTGCCCAATCTGGATGAAGCGAGGCCCGAAGGCCGCGAAACCCAGACAGGCAAGACCAATGAGAAAGAGGTTGCGCAGCACATTGGGCGCATCGATTCCGTAATCAGGTTTGCTGGTCGGCGTCATAAATGCTTCGAATATAACCGCCGGCTGCAATACAGCGGCCAACTGAATTTACACTTGCTAAGCTTTCACCATGCCTGATTTCGAATCCGCTATCCCCGCCTCACCCGGCTTTCGCATTGTGCGCAGCGGGGAACTCGACAGCAACACTCCTCAGACCCCGGGGATGACCCGCGCAGAGGCCATTTCCTACGCGCGCGTAGGAGCGCAAAAGCTTTGGGCGGGCACCGTGGTGGTCCATCCCAACGCGAAAACCGGCCCGCATCACCACGGCGAACTGGAGACTGTGATCTACATCGTTCGTGGGACGGCTCGCTTCCGCTGGGGAGACCATCTTGAATTTGTGGATGAGGCCGGACCAGGCGACTTTGTATTTGTGCCGCCCTTTGCGCCTCATCAGGAACTCAACGCCCGGACCGATCAGCCGGTAGAAGCAGTTATTGTCCGCAGCGGCCAGGAACCTATCGTCGTCAACCTGGATATCCCTAGCCCTGAGGATGAGACAGACGCGCTGGGATCCGACCCGTTCCACTCCAACGCATCATGAGCGAGCGTATTGTGGCGGTCATTCCGGCCCGTCTGGCGTCCACCCGGCTGCCAGGCAAGGTGCTCCTGCCCATTGCCGGCGTTCCCATGCTCGGCTGGGTCTATCGAGCGGCGCTCGCCTGCCCCCAGCTTGCACCAGGTGCTGATTGCTACCGACTCTGACGAGGTTGTGGCGTACGCCGATTCCCAGGGCTGGCCGAGCATGATGACCTCGACCACGCTGGCCAGCGGCACCGACCGCGTTCACGCCGTGGCCGCCGTGGTCGACGCGGATATCTATGTCAACATCCAGGGAGACGAGCCCCTGATCCGGCGGGAACACATCGATGCCCTGCTGCGGCCTTTTGCCCTGCCCGGAGCCGAGGTCACCACGCTGTCCACTCCCTGTTCGCCCGAGGAGATTAACGACCCCAACGCGGTCAAAGTGGTCACGGCCAACGACGGCCGGGCACTCTACTTCTCACGCGCCACCATACCCTACAACCGGGGTATCGCCATGCCGCCTCGTAAGCATCTCGGGATCTACGCCTACCGCAAGGCGGCCCTGCAGCGGTTCGCCGGGTTGCCCCCAAGCCCGCTGGAGACGACCGAGCAGTTGGAACAACTGCGCTTGCTGGAGAACGGAATGAGCATCTACGTGGAGCACACCACCTTCGCCACCATCGGGGTCGATACCGAGCAGGACCTGCTGGCTGCGGAGCGGGTGTTGCAACAGCAGTACCCCCTTGCTCCGCTTTGAAGCTTCCGCGAATGGGCTGGAGTCTGCCAAGATAGAAAGATGCCGATCGCTACCAAGATCTTCGCCGACCGTATTGGCCGCATTGAGGTTTCGGCCACCATGGCCGTTACCGCGGAAGCAGCCAGGTTGCGCGCCCAGGGGGCCCAACTGGCTGACTTTGGCGCCGGGGAGCCCCATTTCGCCACCCCACGCCACATCAAAGACGCCGCCATCGCGGCCATCGAAGGCAATTTCACCCGCTATACGGTCGTCGCCGGCATCCCGGAGCTAAGAAAAGCGATCGTGCAACGCCACGCCTGCGACTTCGGCTCCGACTACACCCCGGAGGAGACCGTCTTCACCACCGGCGGCAAGCTGGCGCTTTTCAACGCCATCCAGGTGCTGGTGGACCACGGCGATGAGGTCATTCTGCCGGTTCCCTACTGGGTCTCGTTCAAAGACATCATTCAATACGCCGGCGGAAAGGTGGTTTATCTGCCTACCGAAGAGGCGGAGAACTTTCGCATTACCGCGGATGCGATCGAGCGGTCGATTACGCCGCGAACCAAGGTCATCATTCTGAACTCACCTTCGAACCCGGCCGGCTCGGTGGTGTCGCCGGGTGACCTGGAACGCATCGTGAAGCTGGCCCAGAGCCGGGGAATCTTCCTGCTGCTCGACGAGTGCTACGTGTACCTGCAATACGCGGGGACTCCCGTCTCGGGCGGCTCGTTCGTGGAGGCAAAGGAGCACGTGATTGTGCTCGGCTCCCTCTCGAAGACCTACGCCATGACCGGCTGGCGGGCCGGTTTCGCTCTCGGCCCCAAGGCCATCATCGCCGCCATGAGCAAGCTGCAAAGCCAGTCGACCTCTTCCACCGCGGCTATCGTGCAAAAGGCGGCCATCGCCGCACTGAACGGATCGCAGGCTTGCGTGACGGAGATGCGGGCGGATTACCTCAAATTGCGCGACCGCATTCTGGCTGGGTTGGCGGAGATCCCAGGCATCACCTGCACCCGGCCCGACGGCGCGTTCTATGTGTATCCCAATGTATCGGCATTTCTGGGCAAGCCGGGCGCCAGGAACACGACGGAACTGGCCGCACGCCTGCTGCATGAGGCGCACGTGGTGGCAGTTCCCGGCGAGGCCTTTGGCACCCAGGAGCACATCCGTCTGTCGTACGCGGTTGCGCACAGTGACGTCGATGAAGGGCTGGTTCGGATGAAGAGCTTTTTCGCCGGTCTTTCGTAAACAGGAGAAGATGAAACCTAAAGTCGAATTTCACCCGATCATCCTGGCAGGCGGCAGCGGAACACGGTTTTGGCCGCGGAGCCGCCGCTGGCGGGCCAAACAACTTCTGGTGCTGGATGGCGCGCGCACCATGATCCAAAGCACGGTCGACCGGTTGGGCACACTGGCCGGCCCGAAAGAGCTTTGGGTTATCACCAACGACCTGCTCTCCCAAGCCATTTCCGAGCAACTGCAAAGCCTGCTGGGGGAGCAGATGGTCTGCGAACCGGCGGCGCGCAACACTGCGCCTGCGGCCGGCCTGGCCGCGTTCCTCATCGAGCGCACTTCTCCCGATGCCGTGCTGGGTATCTTCCCCTCCGACCACGTAATCACCGACGAGAAGAAGTATCGGGCAACCATCGAGCAAGGCATCGCCCTGGCCGCGGAAGGGGAAAACATCGTGGTGCTGGGCGTGAAGCCTATACGGCCGGAGACTGGCTACGGCTACATCGAGACCGGGGACAAGCTGGCGCACGGGGTAATGCGCGTCCGCCGGTTTACCGAGAAGCCCAACCGGGAGCGAGGCCGAGGAGTTCATGCTCGCCGGCACTTACTACTGGAATAGCGGCATTTTTCTTTGGACCGCGCGGACCCTGGCCAACGCCATCCGCGAGCATCTTTCGGAGACTGCGCCCTTTCTGCAGCAGATCGCCGACGCCTATGAAGACGCCGCGATTCGAAGAGGTATTTCGCGAGCTTTACCCGGCCTGCGAAAACATCAGCATCGACTACGCCGTGCTCGAGCCCCGCTCCACCAAGGGCGAGCACCACTCGAATATCTACTGCCTGCCGACCGATTTCGGCTGGAACGACCTGGGTTCCTGGGAGGCCCTGTACGAACATCAATTGGCCCAGGGCAACGCCAAGGACGGCAACGTCACCGAAGCAAAAGGCTCCCTGGCTCTCGATGCCCGCAACAACTACGTCTACAGCCCGGAGAAATTTGTCGCGCTGGTGGGGGTCGACGACCTGGTGGTGGTGGAAACCGAAGACGCCATCCTGATCACCACCCGGGAGCGTTCGCAGGACGTTCGCCGCGTAGTCAGCGAGCTCGCCGGGCAAGCACGACGAATTGATTTGATTCCGCCCATTCATTTCGGCACCGATGGCTGGCGAGGCATCATCGCCGACGATTTTACCGATGCAAACGTGCGCGTGGCGGCAGCGGCGATCGCCCGCTATGTTGTCGAGCATGAGGATGCCTCTCGCGGCATCTGCATCGGATATGACACTCGTTTTCTGTCCCAGCACTTTGCCCAGATCGTTGCCGAAGTCGCGGCCGCGGCGGGAATCCCGGTGCGCCTCGCCGATCGCATCACGCCGACCCCGGCTCTTTCCTACGCGGTGAAGCATGGGCGCGCAGCCGGCGGGGTGATGATCACCTCCAGCCATAATCCCTACCAGTGGAATGGGGTGAAGTTCAAAGCCAGCTATGGAGGATCGGGTAGTCCGGCGATCATGGCAGCGATCGAAGGTTATCTAGGGGCAGAAACCGCCCGCGGCTGCGCAGAGCGCGGCGATCACCGAGGCCGACTTTCTCAGCCCCTATGTCGAGGCCATCTCAGTCTTCGCCGACCTTCAGCGGATCGCCGGCACGGGACAGAAATATGCCATCGATTGTATGTATGGCGCGGGACGAGGCGTGCTCTCGGGAATTTTCACCCGCGTGGGCATCGACCACGTGGAGATCCGCGAGAGAATTGAACCCGCTTTTCCCGGGAATTCAACCGGAGCCGATTCCGCCGCACATCCGGGCGCTCGAGGTTGCGGTGTTGGAACACCACTGCGATGCCGGCTTTGCCACCGATGGCGATGCTGACCGCATCGGCGCGGTCGACGAGAAGGGCCAGTTCGTCGATGCCAATAAAATCTACAGCCTGTTGCTCGAGTGGCTTCTCAAGCGGAAGCAGTGGCCCGGAGGTGTGGCGCGGGCCTTCAATACGACCAAGATGCTGGACCGGATCGCGGCCCGCTACGGCCGCAAGCTCTACGAGCATGGCATCGGATTCAAGCATGTGTGTCGAACTGATGCTGGACCCAGGACATCCTCATCGGCGGCGAAGAATCGGGCAGCATTGGCATCGGCAGGCATCTGCCGGAACGCGATGGGCTCCTGAATGCACTGCTTCTGGCCAACATCATGGCGGAGGAGGGCCGCAGCCTGGGCTCATTGGTGAGTGGGCTGCAGGAGGAATATGGCGAGCACCACTACGGCAGGCTCGACCTGCACATCCCGGAGGAGATCAAGCAATCGGCCATGCGACGCGCGGCAGCCGGCGTGGGCGAGTTTGCCGGCATGCGGGTTTTGCGCGTGGAAACGCTGGACGGGCTGAAATTTTATCTCGACAATCCCGAGGCCAGAGCCGGTGGTAAGAATCAGCCAGCGCCTGCGGAGACCTGGCTGCTGCTGCGTGCCTCCGGCACCGAGCCACTGTTGCGCATCTACGCGGAGAGCGGCTCCCGCGAATCGGTGAATGCACTGCTGGAAGCCGGAAGAAAATTTGCGATGGGAGACGCGGCATGAAAGTAAGAACCAAAGGCCTGCTTTTCGACATGGATGGAGTGCTGATCAGCTCGCTGGGATCGGTGGAGCGAAGCTGGCAGACCTGGGCGGAGAGCCATGGGCTCGATGTACGAGAGACCATCAAGACCGCCCACGGCATGCGGGCGATTGAGACCGTGCGCACGCTGCAGGCCGGATGCCGACCACGCAGCGGAGCTCAAGGTGATCGAAGATCTCGAAGTGGGAGACAACGAAGGGCTCGAGGTGCTGGAAGGCGTGGCCTCGATCCTTGAATTGCTGCCGCAGAAGTTCTGGACCATTGTCACTTCGGCGACAGAGCGGCTGGCGCGCAGCCGCCTGGCGTTTGCCGGCATTCCGGTGCCGGAGCACATCGTCACGGCCGATATGGTCGCCAACGGCAAACCTCATCCGGAGCCTTATCTCAAGGGAGCGAAGATCCTCGGGTTGGCGCCTGAGGATTGCATCGTGATCGAGGACTCGTCCTCAGGAGCGAAGGCCGGCCACGCTGCGGGATGCAAGGTTCTGGCCACCACTTTTTCCCATAGCCTCGAGCAACTCGCGGCAGCGGACTGGATTGTCGAATCGCTGGGCAAGGTGAAGATTACGGTTCTGCCCGAAGAACAGGGCCTGGAACTGGAGTTCACACAGCTCGCGCGATGAGCCTGATTTCAGAGCTGTCCGAGTTAGGAGAGCATGGACAGTTGGCTTTACGACGCACGGCAAGAGCGTTCGAGGGGGCTACGCCCCCCGTTTTCGGCCCACGTACGCTGGGGGCGAACATGGGGCACCCCTCCACACCATCGGCGGCGGTTGATAGACGTATCGAATTTGGACAGGCCTTGGCCTGATTTACGCGGGCACGGTCCGGCTTTGCACGGCACGGCGCAACGCCACCCGGGCAAGCAGGCGCGTGGAATCGAGCGTAGGCAGAGGCGAATTCGAGTCGTTCATAATCAACGGAATCTCTGTGCATCCCAGGATGACGGCGTCGCACCCTTCGTCTTTCATCCGTCCGATCACTCGCTGAAAAGTCGCGACCGCTTCAGGCTTGAAGACGCCATACACCAACTCGTCCATGATGATGCGGTTGATTTCCTCTCGTTCGGACGGAGTTGGACGAACATACTCCAGACCGCGCGTCTTGAGCTTCTCCGGATACACCTCGCTCTCAACCAGATAACGCGTTCCGGTTAAGCCGAGACGCCGGAAGCTGCGCCCCACAGCCTGCGCAGCCACCGCCTCGGCAATATGTAACCAGCGCAGCGGCAGTTGCGGACTCGATATACGGCAGCGCCTGGTGAATGGTGTTGTCGGGACAGATCAGAAAATCGGCGCCGATCTTGGCCAGCTTGTTGGCCGAGGAAAGCATCAGCTCGCCCACACCCTGCCAGTCATCACGGTCAATGCATTTCATGTACTCGGCCAGCGAGTGCGTGTGCATCGAGATCTCGGGATGGTCGTGCGGGCCGAGAAGGTCCGCCCCTCCCAGGCATATAGAGCGATAACAAAGAGCGGCTCCTTCGGCGGAGCAGGCAACGATACCGATGTGCTGAGCCATGGCTTGATTTTACAAGTGACTCGAGTAAGATAGGAAGCGATGCGGGTCCGTGACGCGGTCAGCCTTCTGACCTTAGCTTTCGTCTGCCTGGCGCCGGTTGGGCACGCGGAGACCGGAGAAGAAGGTTGGCTTCGTTATGCCGCCCTGCCCCCGCAACTGGCCCAGCAATACAAGTTTCCACGCCGTATCGTCGTAACGAACCAGTCTGCCGTCGCTCACAGCGCCGCGAGTGAGCTTGCCCGCGGCCTGCATTCGATGCTCGGCCAGAACCTCCAGGTCGCGTCCACGCTGCAAGGCCAAGACGCGTTCGTCCTGGGTACTCCTGCGGAGATTCGGCATCTTCTACCCGGCTGGGAACCGCCCTCTCCGATTGAGCCGGAAGGCTTCTCGCTCATGCAGTTTGCCGCGCAGGGCCACAACTACTGGGTGCTCGCCGGCGGGACGGACCGGGGCGAACTCTACGGCGTCTTCCGCATCCTGGAGCAGGTCGCGCAACAGAAGTTCCCGCGAGTTCGGCACCGAATCCCCTTCTTCGCCCATTCGTTGGGTCAACCAGTGGGATAACTTCGACGGAAGCATCGAGCGCGGTTATGCCGGGCGCAGCATTTTTTTCGACAATGGCCACGTGCGGCCCGACCTTCGCCGCGTCTCGGAGTACGGCCGGCTGCTCGCCTCGGTCGGCATCAACGGGGCCACCGTCAACAACGTCAACTCCGACCTGCGTACGCTCGAGCCGGAGATGATCCGCGAACTGGCCCGCATCGCGGATGCGTTTCGTCCCTGGGGCGTGCGCATGTCGCTGTCGGTCGATCTTTCCAGTCCCCAGGCGGTGGGCCACCTGCCCACCTTCGATCCATTGGATCCCGGCGGTCGCCGCCTGGTGGCGGGCGAAGGCGGATGAGATCTACAAAGCCATCCCCGACTTTGCCGGCTTCGTGATCAAGGCGGATTCGGAAGGGCGCGTGGGGCCTTCGAAATACGGCCGCACCCCCGCGCAGGCGGCCAACACCGTTGCCCGCGCGCTCAAGCCGCACGGCGGCGTGGTTCTTTATCGCGGCTTCGTCTACAACAATCATCTCGACTGGAATGACCCCAAGGCCGACCGCGCTCGAGCCGGCTATGACAACTTCCACGCCCTCGATGGCAAGTTCGATCACAACGTGGTGATCCAGATCAAGCATGGGCCCATCGACTTCCAGGTGCGCGAGCCGGTCTCGCCGCTGTTCGCCGCGCTTCGCCATACCAACCAGGCAATCGAACTGCAGATCACGCAGGAGTACACCGGCCAGCAGCGCCACATGGTGTTTCTGGTCCCCATGTGGAAGGTCGCGCTCGACACCGATATGCGCGCACAGAACCGCAGCACGCTGGTCAGCGAGATTGTCGCGGGCAAGAGCTTCCATCAGCCGCTGGGTGGTTTTGTCGGCGTGGCCAACGTCGGCCTGGACGCCAACTGGCTGCATCACCCCATGGCCATGGCCAACCTGTACGGCTTCGGCAAGCTGGCCTGGAATCCCGATCTGACCACCGACGGAGATCATCGACTCCTGGACCCGGCTTACCTTCGGCAACGATCCCAAGGTCGTGTATATCGTCAACGGACTGCAGGTGGATTCCTGGCGGGTGTACGAGCAATACACCGGTCCGCTTGGGCATGGGGACGCTCACCAATATTCTCGGCATCCATTATGGTCCTGGCATCGAGTCCGCTGAGCGCAATGGCTGGGGGCAATGGTTCCGCGCCGACAGCAAAGGCATCGGCATGGACCGCACGGTGGCTACGGGCACCGGCTATATCGGCCAATATCCGCCGCGAGCTGGCAAAGATCTACGAGTCTGTGGACAGCTGCCCTGACAGCCTGCTGCTCTTCATGCACCACGTTCCGTATGACCACATGCTGCAAGAGGGAAAGACCGTAGTGCAGCACGTGTATGACGCGCACTATGACGGCGCTGCCACGGCGGCTACGTACCCCCGGCGTTGGCGTAATCTTCATGGCCTGATCGACGACCAACGCTATTACGAAACGCTTGCCCTTTTTGAGTACGAGGCCGGACACGCCGTGGTGTGGCGGGACGCGGTGACGGCATGGTTTCAGCACATCTCCGGCATTCCGGATAAGCTGGGCCGGGTCGGCCACTATCCGGACCGCATCGAGGCTGAGTCCATGCAGTCCGATGGATACAGCACGGTGGACGTCACTCCGTGGGAAACGGCCTCTGCCGGAAAGGCGGTGGTTTGCAACCGCTCTGCCCCGTGCACGCTCACCACCAAGCCTGGGCGGCTAGCCGGTTCGTACTCAATTGCGGTGCAGTATTTCGACCTGCGCACCGGTGCGGCACAATACGAGCTGCTGCTTAATGGAAAGAGCGTGGCGCACTGGGTGGCGGATGCGGCGCTGCCGCCGGCCGCGGTCGATCCGCAGCTCGATGGCAGCACTAGCACGCGCTTCACGGTGTCCGATGTTCGTCTCCGGCCCGGCGATACGCTCAGTCTTCGCGGAACACCGAACCAGGGCGAGCCAGCACCGGTGGACTACATCGAGATACAAAAACAATAACGTTTTGAGCGTTTGACCCGGTCGACTGCAGAACGGAGACAGCGCTTTCCCACTCAAGATTTCGCCTTTGGCGCCGATAACTGTCCTAGTTGGAAGCACTGCTGGAGCCACAGACAGGTGAAGCGTCTAGCCGCATCGGCAAAACTATTAGCTTTGATTTCCCTCAGCGTGGGTTCTCTTTGGATGACAAAGGGGAGGCTTGCGCCTCGATGGAGAGGGGTTGCTGGAAAGAAAGCCCCGTCCGGAAACAAATTTATGCCGAAGCCGAGTTTCCCCTTGTCATCCGGAGGAGCTGACTTGCCTACGGCAAGTTAACGGTAGAATGAACAACGCGAAGGTTGATCGTAGCGAATGCAAATATCACGACAAAATTGTCATCCCGACCGGAGGGAACCCGGTTTACCGGGTGAGCGAAGTGGAGGAACCTGCGGTTTCGCTTCCCACTATAAAAATGCCAACGTGAAAAGCGTTTTGTTCATCGGAGCCGCAGCCGAGGGATCTGCAGTTCAACCGCGGGTGGGGACCACACGGGCCTGCAAACGGCGGATGACCGTCTCGGGAACCAGCCCTTCCACCGCGCGAGGTGTTGCGCGAAATGATGGCAGACGAAGGCCTTTGCTATTTACCCGTCGTTGTCCTGACCACTTCCTCGAATGACGAGGAAATTCTTAATGTGTACAAGCTGGGCTGTAGCTCCTACATTGTGAAACCCGTCGATTTTGACCGGTTCCTGCGGATCGTCCGATCCCTGATGGAGTATTGGTTTGGGGTTGTTAACCTGCCTCCAAACTCTCGATCATAGCCTGCGACGAGAATCCCGACCGGACTGCGCAGCGCGCAGTGGAGGGACTGTCTGGATTGTCAAGCAACGATGCAGAGGAAAGGACTGCCCTCCCATTTGTCATTCCCGAGCGAACCCGTATTTTCTGTTCGCAGCGCTGAAGAGAACAGCGTGTGCGGTTTCTGTAAGGAAAACCGCATGGAGTCCGCGACGTCACCGACCTCGACAGGAAAATCCGGGCAGCCGAGGGATCTGCAGTTCCACTCTACCCAACCTCAAACCCGGAGGAAGGCATTCCTCTCCGTTCATGGATTGTCATCCCGACCGCAGGGACCCGCTGTTTTTTGCTTCTCCTTAAGGGAAATAGCAAGGCTTGACAGTCTGTCACCGCTTTCACAGATCTTTCATCAAGTTGCTATCCTGCAGCAACGCTCGACCAAGGGTCATCCCGCATATAAGGTAAAGAGGGATCGCAGCTTGGGGCGCTTCCATCAGGTTACCAAAAAAGGCCGCGACTGAGACGTAGAGAAAGTAAATGAATCCGAACGTCTCTCCGGTGGCTTTATACACTTGCCATAAGAGACGAAGAACCGAGAAATCGAGCCAACAGAATATAGCGAAGCCCAAAAAGCCCGAGTAGGCGAACGTAAAATAGAAGATATTATGGGGGGATCGAGTGCCCTCCTTTTCCACGCTGCGGTCTGCGAGATGAGCGAGCGGATAACCGTAGCCAAGGCCGAGAAGTTCCGTATTGTAATCCCTGCAGACCGCGTCACTGATATTCGCCCACCAATGCTTTCGCCAATAGACAGTTCCATAATCGAAGCGGGCGTCGCGAGCATTGGCGCCAAATTTGACAGCCATTTCCGGGCTTACCGATCCGGCGATTCGACCTATAGTTCCCGCCGCTGAAAGTTCGTTGCCTCGTCCAGGTAGAGGCGAAAGTTTTAAATCCGCCGCCGCCGCGAGCAGCAGCACAGCAAACGCGCACGCGGCGAGTGCCATGAAACGGCTGAACTTCCGAGCCAGTATCGCCCACACAAACATCACGATCCCCAGCGCAAGCCAGTCTGACCTCCCTTGGTAGCCGACCGTCAAACAGGAAACTACCAGCAGAGGAAGCCAAAACGGAGCCAGAGCGGTCTCCAAAGCCACCATTCCTATCAGCTCGATCGATCCCGATCCCGGATCCGGCAGCAGATCTAAACCACTCCCGGGTAGTAACCCGTTCAATGTGAAGTGAAAGTTCTTGAAAATGAGGAAGTAGAGGGGCGCATAAATGACCATCCACCATGCCAGGAATCTTATGTAGATGCGGATACTTCCCGGATGGCGCGTGCCAACCCAAAGACCGAGAAAGAAGTAAGCGGGACATAGGTTGAATACCAAGATCTGTAAAGCCGTGAGAAACGGATAGCCGGCCAAGGTTCCACGGACTACCTGGGCAGAACCGTAAACGATTGAAACCAACAGAGCCCAAGCCATTGGGCTCAGCGGGTCGCGATGTCGAGTGAGGGCAACGAACCAACGATCCCAAAACACCCGCGCGCTGAAAAGGAGGAGGAGGCCGAGCAGAAGGTTCAGAAAGACGGATGCCTTCCCGAGAAGTACTGGACTGAGCAAGATAACAGCCGCGCTTTTCGACCAGTTGTCTGCCCGTGAAGTGTTTACCATGGGTTCTACTCGTTTCCGGGCGAAAACAATTATGTCTACGGCTTGCTGAATCCTGGCTTTACGTTTGTTTTATTTCTCGAGCGCGGTCTGGACAGCCTCCGCGATCGCGGCCGGAGAACAGCGTCCTTTTGGAGCGACCAGAACATGCATCTGGCGCGCGTCCCAAAGCCTCACCGCCGATGCCCGATCCTCCCTCACAAACATTGGATACGCATAGTCGAAGTAGCCGAGGGACCGCGCCGCCGGCAAAGCCGATTCCGCGAGCAGGTCATAGCTCACGATCAGGTCGGGCCGGCGGTCTCGCACAAAGCCGGCTGGGATTTCTCCAAGAGTGCCGCTGCGCCTTTCTGTAGGAACGGCCATGGGATGATATCGGATCGCCTCGGGACTTGCCAAGCCCGCGCCATCGTGTATTTCGCCTCGGAATGACCAGCCCAGAGCGCCAATTTCCGAGGTCATGAGACTGCCAGTGGGGCATTCGCGGTAGAGTGCGGCCCCGATCCGATCGTACTCATGTACGCGGGCTACAAGAGCGAAGTTTGGGACACTGTCGCTGGACCCCCGCAGGGCGGCAAACATCAATCCCGCATCGGTGATTGCCGAGGGCAGCAGAAGAGCGCCCGCGAAAGCCGCCCCGATAGCCGTTGCTTTGATGTGTCGATCGTTCGTCCAGAGCAGGACACCCAAAGACAAGGGAACCAAGACCAACGGAGGATACCAATCGAAGATAAATGCTTTCCTCAGGAGGTAGGCGGTTCCTAGAGAAAGGCCAAAGGCGAGAAAGAGAGAGGCGCTTTTCTGGCCTTGGCGGTCTCTGCCATAAAGCCACCAACATACTCCCAGCAACGCGCACGCCAGCGCCTGAGGAACCGAGAAAAAACCTCTGCCCACCTGACGGTAAGTCATGACGTATAAGTGGCTCTTGGCCACAATCGTATTGGGGATAACCGTCCCATATGCCCAAAACAGCCAGGCCAGACCGGAGACAAACATAGCTGCCGTAATCCCGAGAGACCACTTGGTCCATTGCCGTAGAGCGCTGATCCATATGGCAGCCAAGGCACAAAGCACAAAGCATTCGTAACGGGCGTAGCTCGCCAAGACTAAGAGCGGCATTCCCCAGGGCTTCCTCTTGAGAACACCCAGACACCCGGCTGTCAACAGAGCGACCGCGAGAGGAGTCTCCATCTGTTCCATTGCGCTAGGAAGATCAGCGGCGCAGACAAACAAAAACGCGAGGACGGGTACCACGAGCCCGGGGAGAATTTCGGACCTGCGCTCGCATAGCAGCATATATGCGGCCGCCGCGCCCGCTAAGATGAATATAAGCTCTAGGCACGGGACGGGATTGGCAATTGGCAGCACCAAGCCGGCCAAGGTGAGCAACAGCGTCCATAATGGCGAAGAGGTAACCATCACTCTTTCATTCGGATTGAACAGGGGTCTTCCTATCTGCTGGTAATTGAGGGCAATGCGTCTGTGTATGAAGGAATCGTCCACGGCCACTCCGGGAAGCCGGCCTACGCAGAACGAAAACGCCACACCCGCCACCCCGAGGAGTAGCGCCAACAACAGATACCGTCGAGAACGCTCACTCATAGGCCTTCCGATCTGCGGCGAACCCGCTAGGTTCTATTTTCGAGCCTGTTCCGGATTGCCGGCGACTCGAAGTTGCCCTCAAGGGAAAATTTTCCGCGCTTGGGAAAGCGCGGTTCCAATTGGGAAGCGAGGAGTCAATCCGACGCTGTCCGTTTACGGTCGGACGGTCGGCGCCCATGAAAAACATTGCTGCTTGCGGCTCGGGCGCCGGTTACTTCCTCGGGATTAAGAATAAATAATAAAAGCAAAGATTTCGTTTAATCCCGGTTCGCTACACTTTTTCAAGTCCTTGACATGGCCTTCTGTTGGGCTTTGGTTGAAGCAAAGCTTCAGATTCATCGGCACCACGCGGCACTCCAAAGTGTGGCGCTCGCTTGCAACTTCTGCACCTAGCCTCTCCTCCCCGCAGCGCTGCACGCTTTTAGATCCGCGGCAGTGCTATGGAAACAACGATGCTTCCAGAGCTGAAAAGCAACTGCTTTTCGCGCCTTCAGGTCGTCTACCTCCCCCACACCAACGTACGATACGGAGTTGTCTACGATGAAAACAATAATCCTGGCGTCATCACTATTCTTAACAAGCGTCGTTGCTCATGCAACAACTTATCAAGTTCACTCGACAGACAGCGAGTCCAGCATTCAGTCAACACTCAACACGGCCTTCGGGAGCCCCTACAATACTGTGAAGTTCAACGCTGGCACATACACTTTAACCTCACAATTAACGGTTCCCTGTGCCTACGGAGGGACATTGACAGGGCCGCCTGCAACTCCGGCGACAGCAATACTCACTGGTTCCTTTGCGACCAATGCCCTGGTTTATCTGAGCGGTGGTTGCAACGGGATGACTATCAATTACATGGGTTTCGAGGGCGGGCGCCCCCCGTCAGGAGGCGGCGGCGGCATATATGTTGGCCCTGGAAACAACGACGGAATTAGTATTTTGGACAGCCAGTTCTGGGGTAACAACGGCATTAGTGGCGATGAAGGCAATTATACTCAGGGCATCTTTTTTGCTGGCGATGGATCAAGCACCGATTCTAATATTACGATCAGCCGCAATAGATTCGGCCAGTCTGGAGACTGTGCCGGTACGATGAATGTGTTTACTACGGATCCAGGTGGCTTTTGCGCGGCTGTGATTATCGAGGAAAATATAGATGCTCTCACGATCTCTTACAACACGGTCGCATACCAGGAAGAAGGGTTCAAAGCTACTCAGGCAGTAGACTGTAATTCTTGCGTGATCAGAAACAACGACTTCTCCAACATACATAGAATGTCAATCGAATTTCAATCGGGTACGCCTGACGGAGGGTTAACGATTGAATACAACGACAATCACGATCAATACGCGCCGTACTTCGCGAGTTTCGGCATTTCTGCTGCCTGCTGCAGCACCAATCCCGCCACTGTTTATGACAACGCTGAAATTGCCAACGTATCCCCTTTGTGTTGCGGTCAACCTAGTAACGAGTTCATACCAGGGGGAATCGAAGTGGCGGGTGGTGGTTCCACGGCTAACTCCAATCTTATCCAGGGGTACTAGGGAAGCGGCGTCCAAATTCAAGCGAATGGGGTCTCCCAGGTTATTAACAACAACATGTGTGGCTCAATAATGGCCGCAAGTAATCAGTATATTGTGGTGGATACTGGGGTTGATCCTCCTACCACGACGACCCCAAACACGCTAAGCTCAACTTGCGGAACACAGCAGAGCGCGCGGCCAAGCATTTCGCCGGCAAGCGGTGCGTACTCAAGCCCTCCCACCGTGACACTCACCACGTATCAGGACAACACCAGTATATATTACACGGTTGACGGGTCGACCCCGACGGTTGACAGTACTCTATATACAGGGCCTTTCGCACTAACTACACTACCTACCGCTGTTAAAGCAATCCAAATGTGGGGCGTGGCGCCCAATCCAACGAGTTACCCCGCCGGCTACGGTTATGTGCCGGGCAGCGTGGTGAGTGCAACTTATACACACTAAGCTACGGGACAGGATTCCGACGGCAGCAGGAAAGAGGCAGGGGTTCGCTCCAGGCCTGGAGCGGACCCCCGAGACAAATTGACTTCTCTCTGAATCGCGTCTTTCCTTTCTAGGTATTTTGCAGGATGAAACGTCTTCGCTTCGTTCCCCCCTCCTAATGAACAAGACGCTCTCCACTTATGCATTTGATAGCGGGGAGCGGAAACCGCAGGTCCCTCCACTACGCGCTGCGCGCTCCGGTCGGGATGACAATTTATTTGTGACACGACCTTCCCTACCGTGAACCATCGCATCGTTAATCCTCCCTCAACTTGCCGCAGGCAAGTCAGCTCCTCGGGATGACAATTCTGTTCTGGTTCAAAAATCTTGACCTAAAATCAATCTGTCATCCCGACCGGAGCGCGCAGTGCGTAGTGGAGGGACCTGCTGTTTCTTGCTTTCCACTAAGGGAGATAGCAAGCACATTTTGCAGAATGAAACGTCTTCGCTTCGCAAGGTTTTTCATTTCGGGTTGGATAGAGGATTGTCAGAAGTTTGCCCGAAGTTTGCCGTCGCCTGACTCCACTGCACAATGAGGCCGCCGATATAGCAGTCAGTAGCCCATGTTCTGCAAAGGAATGCCTGGTAACCCATGAAAAAGGGCGAGCCAGCTGTCTTGTACTGATTCATTAGGGCAAACGGAACACTTCATACCGTTCCTACTGGGGAGACCTGCGGTTGCACCTTTTCTTATCCAAGCGTCGAGATCGATTAAAAGATCTAGGGTGCATCAGTTTTACATGAGGGTGGTCGAGACTGAGCTTGAGCGTGCAAATCTTGTGCCTGACGGGCAGACAGGAGCAAGTCTGCTTTGCAGAGCGGCTTTAAGTGGGTTAGGGAGTGTGAGATGGCCGCCAACGTGGTCTTTGATCGGGAAGAGCAGGCGCAAACAGCTGCCGCAGAACAACCGTCGCGGACGAAGCCCAGGGCGGTCGCCTATCGGGCAGACATTGATGGTTTACGGGCGGTAGCCGTTTTGCTGGTCTTTGCGTATCACCTGGAGACCTTCACCGCGGGCAATGTGGGCGTTTGGGGCGGCTTCATCGGCGTCGATGTCTTCTTCGTAATCTCAGGGTTCCTCATAAGCTCGCTGATACTTCGCGAAATCGACGCTTCGTCTTTCTCACTCGCAGAGTTCTACAGCCGTCGCATCCGGCGCATCTTTCCTGCACTGATGGCGATGCTGCTTATTACCGGCTTAGTGAGCTGCTATTACCTGCTGCCCTCGCAGCTATATTCCTTCGCCAAGTCACTGCTTGCCGCGACCTTTTCCCTGTCGAATTTCTACTTCCTATCGAACGCCGGCTATTTCGCAAGCAACGGGATGACAAAGGGGAGGCTTGCGCCTCGATGGAGAGGGGTTGCTGGAAAGAAAGCCCCGTCCGGAAACAAATTTATACCGAAGCCGAGTTTCCCCTTGTCATCCGGAGGAGCTGACTTGCCTACGGCAAGTTAACGGTAGAATGAACAACGCGAAGGTTGATCGTAGCGAATGCAAATATCACGACAAAATTGTCATCCCGACCGGAGGGAACCCGGTTTACCGGGTGAGCGAAGTGGAGGAACCTGCGGTTTCGCTTCCCACTATAAAAATGCCAACGTGAAAAGCGTTTTGTTCATCGGAGCCGCAGCCGAGGGATCTGCAGTTCAACCGCGGGTGGGGACCACGCGGGCCTGCAGACGGCGGATGACCGTCTCGGGAACCAGCCCTTCCACCGAGCCGCCCAGCTCGAAAGACGTTCTTGATCAGGCGCGAGCTGACATACGAGTATTTCTCGTCCGCCATCAGGAAGACAGTTTCTACCTGCGGCGCCAGCCGCCGGTTCATCAGCGCCATCTGCAACTCGTATTCGTAATCGCTGATGGCACGAACGCCGCGCAGGATGGCCTGGGCTTGCTGCTCGACGAACAAACTCCACCAGCAGACCATTGAAGGTCGCCACCGAAACATTGCCAAAGGGCTGCAACCGCCTCCGTGATCATCTCGATCCGTTCCGAAACAGAAAAGAGCGGGAGCCTTCTCGGAATTCTTCAGGATCGCGACGACGAGGTGGTCGAAGATCTTCGCGCCACGCGCAACCAGGTCCAGATGACCGTTGGTCAATGGATCGAAGCTGCCCGGATAAATGGCTTTGACTGTGTTCAAGGCAAGAGGATGTAGCGGTACAACGGCGGCAAATACTACTGCCGCCGCACCGGCGCCTTCACGGCTTCCGCTGCCTGGGCCGATCCGTTCACCGGAACTGCCGGGATGTCGGCCGGCTTCACCCCGGTAAGGCCGAGCTTTTGCCGAAGTTGTGCGTCGATGCGGGCGAAGATATCAGGATGGTCTTTGAGGAAGCCACGAACATTTTCCCTGCCCTGGCCAATGCGCTCGCCGGCGTAGCTGTACCAGGCTCCCGACTTCTCCACGATATTCTGCGCCACGGCCAGATCAAGCACATCGCCCTCGCGCGAGATGCCTTCGCCGTACAGGATGTCGAACTCCGCTTCGCGGAAAGGCGCGGCTACCTTGTTCTTGACCACCTTGATCTTGGTGCGGGAGCCGACCACCACGTCGCCTTCCTTCACCGCCGCGATGCGGCGAATGTCGATGCGCACCGAGGAGTAGAACTTGAGCGCGCGGCCACCGGTCGTGGTTTCCGGGTTGCCAAACATGACGCCGATCTTTTCGCGGATCTGGTTGATGAAGATGAGCGAGGTGCGCGACTTCGAAACCGTGCCGGTGAGCTTGCGCAGCGCCTGCGACATCAGGCGCGCCTGCAGGCCCATATGCGAGTCGCCCATTTCGCCATCGAGTTCCGCCTTGGGCACCAGCGCCGCGACCGAATCGACCACCAGCACATCAATCGCGCCGGAGCGCACCAGCGCTTCGGTGATCTCCAGCGCCTGCTCGCCGTAATCGGGCTGCGAGACGAGCAGGTTATCGACATCGACGCCCAGCTTCTTGGCGTATTGCGGGTCGAGCGCGTGCTCCGCATCCACAAACGCCGCCATGCCGCCCGCCTTCTGCGCTTCGGCAATGATCTGCAGCGTGATGGTGGTTTTACCCGAGGATTCAGGACCGAAGATCTCGATCACGCGGCCACGAGGAACACCGCCTACGCCCAGCGCCGCGTCGAACGAGATGGAGCCGGTGGAGATAACGGAGATGGGCACGATCGCCTCTTTGTTGCCGAGGCGCATGATGGAGCCCTTGCCGAACTGCTTTTCAATTTGCGCTAATGCCAGGTCAATGGCGCGGGAACGATCATCTGCCATGGGGGGTCTCCAGTAGGAAGGTAATACTCTGAAGAGCGGAGCGCTGGGGCCGCATAGAAACGATTCCTTGAGCGGACAACTGTAGTGGATCATACCGCTGCAGCAAGTACCTTAAGCAGGTCACAGGCTGTAATGTCGGCGACGCGAAAGTAATGGGCGAGCGCCGGGTGCCTGCGCGCCACCGCCTGGTACATCTCCCAGGCAATGCGGCGGTAGGAGAAATGACCGGCGGGAGTGGAGCGCAACTCCGCGATGTAAAGGGCTTCGGCGAAAGTCCATTTTGAACAGGGCGCGGGTGCGCGTGCCCAGGGGAAGCACGTAGCGCGCATTCTCCACCAGGCCGGCCTGGCGAGACTTTGTCGAACGCGGCATGAGCCTGCGTCATGGCGGAGTTATATTGCGCGCAGCAGGCCCGCTTCGGCCAGGCCTTCGGGAACCTCGTAGCCATGAGCATTGGTAAACGACTGCAGGATCTGGATGCAGCGGCGATGGCGGTGCATATCGCGGAAGCCGCCGATATCCATCAGGATGTCAAAGCGCAGGCCCTGGCCGGCGGAGAACTCGCGCAGCAGTTCGTCGTGGCGGCCGCGGTGGCGGGCGCCGAGGGCGATGATCTCGTTGCGCTGCGCTTCCTCGAGCGAAGCGACCTGCCGGGCAATCTGGCGATACGAGTAATGGCTGGCGCCGTAGAGCAGGGTGGTGGCCAGGTCGATTTCGAGCGGCTGCGTCGTCGACCAGGTCGACCGGGCCGGCTGGAGTTTCGATGGGCGCACCCTTCATCAGGGCGGCGGCAGCCTGGGCCAGCTCAGCCCGGGTGGCCAGCACGTAGTCGTTAGGCGCCGCGTACTTCACCAGCGTGGGCGCGGTCTTTACTTCGCGGGTCAGCACAGCCTCCGCATGGAGGCCCAGGACAGGGTCAACGGCCGCAATCTCGCGCTGCAGCGCGCTCAGCGCTTCGCCCTGCACATTCCAGGCTGAACCCGCGGCGGCTTCGCGCAGCCGCTCGCCCAGCTGGCGCACCTCCGCGTGCGGATCGGAGAGCAGGCGAGAGATCTGGGTTTCCAGCGTTCGCGCGTTCACGATCTGGCCCAGCGAGGTATTGGTGGCCAGCGGCAGCAGGTAGCGGGATACATCGAGAGCCCGCGCCCGCAGGGTGCGGTGGAAGGCCTCTTCCTTCATCTCCGCCGGGCGTGCGGTGCGCCCCTTGAGGTACTCGAACATGGTCTCGGTGCTCGCGTGATACTCGGCGAAGAGCGCCTCGATGGCCTCGGTGAACGGAATCGCGGCGGCAGGGCTCGGGGAGAAATCGGGCAGATACCAGCCGCTCTTGCGGAAGTTCTGGTAGCGGGTGGAACGCTCCTGGCCATCCCAGCGCTGCTCGTCGACCAGGACGATGGCCGCCAGCAGCGATAACCGCTCGATGGCAAAGGCCACGTGGGCCAGATCGGCAATGGAACGGTGGCCATACTGAAAGTAAAAGGTGTTCAGGAAGTGCTCGGCGCGCTGGCTGGAGATCTCCCGCAGCGATTCCTTCATGGAAAGCGCGGACCTGGAGTACTTGGCCATGGCATAGGCGAGAACTTCAGGGTCGGCCCCATGGACGGCGTATACCTCGGTCTGGTTTCGGGGGGCTTCGGTCGGGGCTGGTACGGTTGCTATTTCGCTCTGAGCCATGGTTACGTCAGGATAGAGCAATTCCTGACCCGGTCGGGAGTACCCAGGCCACCAAAGGAGTAACGCTCCGCCCGCGGGAGGGACTAGGATAAGATTGTCCTGCAACCGCGGTGCGGATTGAGCCTTATTTCGAGTGGGTTCGCTCCTATGGCCACGAGCCGCAATTCCCAGCCTGAAGAAACATTGTCGGTGGTCAACCACCGGCCTTACGCATTGCCCAAGCGTCCCTGGACAATGATGCAGCGCTGGAACGACCTTCTGTTTGCCCACTGGCCGATCCCCGCCGCCAAACTGGAATCGTTGCTTCCGCCCGGCCTGCAAGTGGATACGTTCGATCAATCCGCCTGGGTGGGCGTGGTTCCCTTCTGGATGGACCGGGTTCAATTGCGCGGGGTGCCCCGTATTCCGGGCGCCAGCCGCTTTCCCGAGCTAAACCTGAGAACTTACGTCCGGGAACGCAATACCAATCGCGCCGGCGTCTATTTCTTCTGCCTGGAAGCATCGAATCCGCTGGCGGTGATGGTGGCCAAGGCGGTCTTCCATCTGCCCTACCATTGGGCCCGCATGTCGATCAAAGTGCGCAGCGACCGGGAGTTCACCTACCAAAGCGAGCGTCTGTTAAGCGCCAAACCAGTACGCTTCCGGGCACATTACCGCGGCCTGGGGCAAGTAGCGACGATCGACCAAAGCCGGCCTGGGACGATCGAGCATTTCCTCACCGAGCGCTATTGCCTCTTTACCACCAACCGCCGCGGGCAATTGCTGCGCGGAGACATCCACCACATGCCTTGGCCGCTCGAGGCCGCGGAAGCGGAGATCGAACTGAATGACCTTCCGGCCATCTACGGCATCGAAATTCCTCACACCAAGCCGCTGCTGCACTACTCGCGGGAGCTGGTGGTCTACGTCTGGTCGCTCGACAAAGTATGGGGGAAGATGCCGGCGTTGGAGGCAGCAGGCGTGCGCACGGCGGAGATTGTCTGATTTCCCGGGCAAAACGCTGAATTCTGTCTCGACCACGGAACAAAGGGCGCCCCATATCCGCGATTTCCTGTGGAGTCTATTGGGTTTCACGAAGTTCATGCGCCTTTCCTGACAGAAAGGCGCACACGCGGTCTTGTCCAGCGCAGCGTACAGGAAATTCGGAGTATCTCGCTCGTTTTTCGCGAGATGCGGGATACGCGGAGCTCGCTCGGCAGCCTCTTGTGGGCCAAACAATTGTAGATTGGCAGTCGTGGTCTCCCACATCTCGCGAAAAACGAGCGAGATATGGGGCGCCCTTTGGTCTGTGATGGGGAAAAATCCCGGAGCTGGCTGCTCAGGTCAAGGTGCACGGACACCCCTCATCTGGTAACCTCACGTCTTTGCGGAGAGGCGAAGGGAACCATGGAAAATCTTGAAGGCAAGACGGCATTCGTTAGCGGCGCATCCCAGGGAATCGGCCGCGCCTGCGCGCTGGCCCTGGCGAAGATGGGCGCTCGCATCGCCCTGGCTGCACGCAACGAGGAAAAGCTCGAAGCCGTGGCTGGAGAAATTGCCGCCGCCGGCGGCCAGGCAAAACCGTTCGTAATGGACGTCTCCGACGAGACCTCGATTCAAACCACGGCCAAAGCCGCCATCGCCCATTTCGGCAGCGTGGAAATCCTGGTAAACAACGCCGGCATCACCAGGGACACCCTGCTGTTACGCATGAAACGCGCGGACTGGGACGCGGTCCTCACCACGAACCTGACCGGAGCCTTTCTTCTGACCCAGGCATTGCTGAACCCCATGCTGCGCGCCCGCTGGGGCAGAATCATCAACATCACGAGCGTGGTGGGACGCACCGGCCAGGCAGGACAGGCAAACTACGCCGCCAGCAAAGCCGGGCTGATCGGCTTTACCCTGTCGATGGCGCGTGAACTGGCTTCCCGCTCCGTCACCGTGAACGCAGTGGCGCCCGGGCTATATCGAAACAGCAATGACCGCGGTGCTCGACGCCGAAGCAGCGCGAGGCGCTGCTAAGCCATATTCCACTGGGACGCCCGGGCAGCGACGAGGAAGTGGCCCACGCAGTGGCTTTTCTCGCTTCCCCGCAAGCCGGCTACATCACGGGCCACGTGCTGGACGTAAATGGCGGCCTGTTCATGAACTAAATTTAATCTTATCTGCATCTTTCCGGTGCTCGCTGGTGAACCGTTGCAGATACAAAATCCCGATTCGGAAAAAAATAGAAAGCGTGTGGCTAAAGAAAATTCTTGCTAGTCGTCACTTCGGCGTGTTAACTATGCTGCCAACACCTAAATAATGCACCAGACTCGATACAGCGGCAGAAACTTGCTTCTGATCCACAAGGTGAAAGCGTGAACGAAGGCTAAAGCTTATGAAGATAGGAATCACCATCCGGGGATACCGGCTGCAGAAGGGTCTGTCGCAGGGAGACATCGAGAAGCGCACCGGCCTGCTGCGCTGTTACCTGTCGAGGGTGGAGAACGGACACACCGTTCCCTCGCTCGACACTCTCGCCAAGATCGCGCAGGCTCTGGATATCCCGCTGGCCCAGTTTTTTGCCGAAGACTCGCTGGGCCGCGAGATGAACACCCAGAAACTCACCGATGATGAATTGCGGTTCTTGACGCAGATACGACGCTACGCGACCAACCTGAACGACAGCGACCGTAAGCTGCTGCTCGCGATGGTGAAGAAGTTCGCCGCGACCGCGGTTCGCTAGCAGTCGGTGAAGGGGGTCCGCAACAACCCCACTCAAGCCCCACAGCACGCCGGGGCGGGCAAAAGAAGGCTTGAATGGGCCACCCTCAAGGGAGCAGTTAGCGCGACCTGGCGAAGCCGTAGCCGAAGGCCAGCAGCAGCACGGCCATCTGCAGATAGCTCGCCCAGGAGCGAAAGGCGAATTCGTCCCTGGCTGCGCCGATTCTGGGCACCAGCGGCGCCCCCAGCGCGAGACCGCAGAGAAACCCTCCCAGGTGGGCCATATTGTCGATCTGAATGCTGGTGCGCAGGAACATCGTGGTGCCCCCGATCACGAAGTTCAAAAGGGCAAAGTAAATCACGCTCTTGCGCAGCCGGCGGATCTCCTCCGGTGGCACGGGAAGCAATTTCGCCTTGAGCAGCAGGATGAGGACGCCGGCAAGCCCGAAGACCGCGCCGGAAGCGCCGGCGCCGACAATCTGCGGATGGACAGCCGTGCTGAGCAGGTTTCCCGCAATTCCGGTGAGCCCGTAGACGGCAACCACCCCGGCCGGACCAAGCAGCGGCTCACCCAGCAACCCCAGATTCCACAAACACCACATGTTGGTCGCCAGGTGGATGATGCCGACGTGGACAAAGGCGGCAGTCAGCAGACGCCACCACTGCCCGGCAAGCACATAGCCACCAAAATTGGCGCCCCAATGCACCAGGTCGACCACGCTGGGGTTGGTGGGAGAGACGCCGCGCAGCACCATGGCGATGTAAACCGCACAGTTGATGCCCACCAGGGTGTAGGTGGCCGGAGCGGAGGCCCAACGGTTGCCTCTTGCCCTCGGCGGAGCCGGCGCCGGCCCGGGATCCCCGTCGTAGCCCGGCATTCTGCCGTAGGCACGAGGATCAGCGCGGTTTTCCGGCGGCAAAATCTCCGCGTTGGGTCTGCGACGGTCTTCCTCCCGGCCAGTTTGACGACATAGGGCTAAGCTATCCTGAGCGAGGGTCCATGACAAATGAATGACAATGGACCCTCCGCTAGAGAGCAATCATCTCATTGGTTGCGGAGCATTGTGGGACACGTACAAATTGCGATGAGGGGCAGGTTTTGAGTGGAAATAAGCAGGTTAAACGGGCCCTTTTGAGCGTTACCGACAAGACAGGCCTGGTAGACTTCGCCCGGCAACTGACCGCCATGGGCGTGGAGCTGATTTCCACCGGAGGCACGGCGCGCGTCTTACGCGAAGGCGGCCTGACGGTGCGCGATGTTTCCGACCTTACCGGCTTCCCGGAGATGCTGGATGGCCGGGTGAAGACCCTGCATCCCGAAGGTCCACGGGGGCATCCTGCACCGGCGGAGCAGCGAGGAACACCGCGCTGCCGTGGCGGCGCATGGCATCGAGCCGATCGACATGGTGGTGGTGAACCTTTATGCCTTCGAGGAGACGGCACGCCGGCCAGGCGTCTCCTTCGGCGAACTGGTGGAGAACATCGACATCGGCGGCCCGTCCATGGTGCGTTCGGCGGCCAAGAACTTTGAAGACGTGGCGGTGGTGACCGCGCCCGCGGACTACGACGCGCTGGCGGCCGAAATGCTGGCCAACCAGGGCAGGACTTTCGCTCGAGACGCGATGGAGGCTGGCCCGGCAGGCCTTCACCTTGACGGCAGCTACGACTCGGCCATTGCCCTGACGTTCAGCAAGATTGCCGCGCGAACGGCAAAATGACCCGGGGCTTGCCGCCTGCGGAGGCCGCCGCTTTCCCCCTACTCTGCTGCTGGCCTACTCGCAAGACCGCCGACCTGCGCTACGGGGAAAACCCGCACCAGGGGGCGGCGCTCTATGGGGACGGCACCGGCGCCGGCGTCGCCGCCGCGCAACAGCTTCAGGGCAAAGAGCTTAGCTACAACAACCTGGTCGATCTGGATGCCGCCTGGGAGCTGGTGCAGGAGTTTGAGCGAGCCGGCCGTGGCCATCATCAAGCACAGCAACCCCAGCGGAGCGGCCACCGCTCCCTCAGTGGTCGAGGCCTACCAGAAAGCGCTGGCGACGGATCCGGTGTCCGCCTTTGGCAGCGTGATCGGCATCAATCGCGAGGTGGACGAGGCGCTGGCTGAGGAGATTGCCAAGCTTTTTGTCGAGGCCATTGCGGCTCCCTCCTTCAGCGAGGCCGCGCAAGCCAAGGCTGAGCGCCAAGAAGAACCTGCGGCTGCTCATCGTAAAGCCGGCAAAGGCAGCCAAGGTGGTCAAGCAGATTTCCGGAGGGCTGCTGCTGCAGGACGCGGATACGGAAGACGTTTCGGAGGCCGGGCTGAAGGTGGTGACGGCGCGCCAGCCGTCGGCCGAAGAGCTGGAAGCGCTGCTTTTTGCCTGGCGGGTGGCCAAGCACGTCAAATCCAACGCCATTGTGTATGCCCGGGACGGCCAGACGATCGGTGTCGGCGCGGGCCAGATGAGCCGGGTGGACGCGGCCAAATTTGGCGCCATGAAGGCAGTGCTGCCGCTGGCCAATTGCGTTGCCGCTTCCGACGCCTTCTTCCCTTTCCCCGACGGGCTGGAAGCAGTGGCGGCGGCCGGAGCCACGGCCGTGATTCAACCGGGCGGCTCGGTGCGCGATCAGGAGGTGATTGGCGGCGGCCGACCGGCTTGGCATGGCCATGGTGTTCACCGGGACGCGCCACTTCCGCCACTAGTCGTGCTTGTGGAGGTTATGGCCACATGGAAAAACCATTGAACGGTGCCGGAACCGTCATCACCAGGCAGGAAGAAAAATGGTCTAAACTCAAGATGGTTGACTAGCTGGATCCGCGGGTTGGGTGGTAGTCCTAGTGAACGGACCAAAGTAACAGTGAAGCTCTTGGCGTCGAACGAATTGGGGAGTGCCTGGCTTTTTTGGACGGCATTACAATCGATTGAGGACCAGATGGTGCGCTGGTGGCCAATTCCCAGGTGCATATGACAAAAAAATGCGGGTTCCTCTGCACCGCGTTTGGACCGCCGGCGTCAGTCTAAGAGTAGAGATAGAAGCCGGGCACAGGAACTCCCATACATGAGCATCAAGCCTAAGCCCCAACTCTGCAGCAGGATTCGCCAAGTAAACCTCTATCCCGCTGGCACTCGCTTGCGCAGCCGTCATTACTCCTGGCTCCGCCTTGGCGTACCAGCAGGCGCCACCGGCCAACCGCTAGTGCTGCCGCCTGCCGCTACCAAGCCTCGGCCACCGCGCCCAGCGCAAGCGCAAAGGCGCCGGACCGCGCAGCGGCCTATTACCATTTCGGCCTGGCGCACATGTACGAGGATATGGCCACCAACTACGGCCGGCCGGAGTACGCTACCCGTGCCATCGAGGAATACAAGCTGGCGCTCGACGCCGATCCCAGCTCGAAATACCTGAATAGCGGGCTGGCCGAGCTTTACCTGCGAACCGGCCGCGTCCGGGATGCGGTGCTGGCGGCCCAGGAGATACTCAAGACCGAGCCCAACAACCTGGAAGCCCACAAGCTGCTGGGCCGGGTTTACCTGCAATCGCTGGGCAACGTGCAAAATGGCGGCCCTTCGGAGAAGGTGCTGCAACTGGCTATCGCCGAATACAGCAAGATCGTGGAGCTGCAGAGCAACGATATCGAGAGCCGGCTGCTCCTGGGGCAGCTCTACACCCTGGCGCACGACACGCCGCACGCGGAGGAGCAGTTCAAGGCGGCGCAGCATATCGATCCAAACTCAGAAGATGTGGTGCTGAACCTGGCCCGGCTCTACAGCGACTCCGGCGATATGACGCATGCCATCGCCGTGTTGAACGCCGTGCCCGCGGACGACCGCACGCGCCAAGATGGACTACGCGCTGGGCATGAGCTATGACCAGCTCAAGGAAAACAAGAACGCCATCGACGCATACAGCAAAGCGTTCGAAATGGAGCCGGATAACCTGGACGCGGAACGGGGGCTGGCCCAGGCGCTGTTGAACGATAACCAGCTGAGCGCGGCGCTCAAGCACTTTGAGGCGATCTCGGTGGCCGACCCGCAGGACGCACAGACCTATCTGCGCATCGCGGAGATCGAACGGCGCCAGGGCCACTACGAGCAGGCACTGACCACGCTGAAGAAGGCAAAAGCCCTGGCATCGGATTCGCTGGAAATCGGCTTCAATGAGGCCTTGATTGACGACTCCCTGGGCCACTACGACGAGGCCGTGCAAAGCCTGCAAGGGCCTGGTAAAGCAGACCACCCACCTCGACGGCCAATACTGCCGAGGCGGAGAAGAACAATCGATCCATCTTCCTTGACCGGCTGGCCAATGTGTACCGCGAGCAGAACAAGACAGATCTGGCGGTGCAGACCTACCAATTGATGGTCGCCATGGGCGGTGAGTACGCCGAACACGGTTACCAGGGCGAGGTAGATGCCTACCGCGACGGCAAGCAATACGACAAGGCGACGCAGGTGGCCCAGCAGGCAGCGGCCGCGATGCCGAAGGACAAGACCATCCAGTTGATGCTGGCAGGGCAGCTTGCCGATACCGGCAATCCGGAAGAGGGCATCAAGCTGGCGAAGGCGCAGCTGAAGGGGAACGCGGATGATCGCGATGTGAACCTGGTGCTGGCCCAGATCTATACCCGGCTGCGGCGCTGGAAAGAAGCGGCGGAGCAGATTGACGCAGCTGAGGTTCTTGCGACCAAGCAGGACGACAAGATCTACATCTACTTTCTGCGCGGGGCGCTGGATGAGCGGCAGAAGCACTACGATTCCGCCGAAGAGCAGTTCCGCAAGATCCTGGCCCTTGACGCCAACAACAGCATGACCCTGAATTACCTGGGCTACATGCTGGCGGATCGGGGCGTCAAGCTGGATGAGGCGCTGACCATGGTGCAGAAGGCAGTGCAGCAGGATCCACAGAATGGCGCCTACCTGGATTCGCTGGGCTGGGTGTACTTCAAGATGGGCCAGTATGCGCTGGCCGAAGCCAACCTGCGTAAGGCAAGCGAACGCATCTCAACGGATCCCCAGGTTCACGACCACCTGGGCGAGCTATACGAGAAGACGGGCCGCCTGAAGATGGCCGCCTCGCAGTGGGAGCAGAGCCTGCAGGAGTATGCCCGCACCGATCCTGCGGATGCCGAACCCGGCGATGTAAGCAAAGTGCAGAAGAAGCTGGATACGGCGCGGGTAAAACTAGCCAAGGAAGAGTCGGCGGGCGCCAGCCCGAAGCAATAAGCAGGATGGCCGGTAGCAGTTTACAGAGTACCTTTGCCCTGCCGCCCGGCTGTTCGGTCCCCGATGACGCGGGAGATGTGCTCGCAGAGCGGGAGCACTCCGAAGCGGAGCATCCCTACCGCACTCCTTTTCAGCGTGACCGGGCGCGCGTGATCCACGCCCGCTCCTTTCGCCGCCTGGCGGGAAAGACGCAGGTCTTCACCCACCGCTACTCCGACCATTTTCGGAGCCGGCTCACCCACACCATGGAAGTGGCGCAGATTGCGCGCGCCATCGCCAACGCGCTGAAGTTGAACGAGGACATGACAGAAGCGCTGGCGCTGGTGCATGACATTGGGCATCCTCCCTTCGGGCATGCCGGCGAACGGGCGCTGGACGAAGCCATGCGGGAATTCGGACTGGGCTTCGACCATAACCTGCACGCGCTGCGCATCGTCGAGTATTTCGAGGTTCGTTATGCCGCCTTTCGCGGGTTGAATCTCACCCTCGGCGTGCGCGAAGGGATCGTCAAACACTCGCGGAATTATTCGCCGGCCGAGCATCCGGAGCTGAGCGCCTATTTTCTTGACCAGCAACCACCGTTGGAGGCGCAGGTGATCGATCTGGCCGATGAGATTGCGTACCTCACAGCGGACCTGGATGATGGCATCGAGGCGGAGATGCTCCATCCGGCGATGCTGCGCCAGCACGTGCGCATCTTCGACGATTCGTTGCGTGCGGCGGAGCGCGAGTATCCCGCTGCACCGGAAAAATTGCTGGCGAACGAAGCGCTGAAGAAGATGTTGAATACGCTGGTGGGCGATCTTATCCGCGAGACTGCACGCAGGGTGAGCAGTGCGGGGGCTTCTACCCTGAAGGATGTTCGTCGTGCACCGCAGAGGCTGGTCTCCTTTTCGCCGGAGATCGAAGGGCTGCGCCGCGAGGCCAAGCAGCACCTGTACACGACTCTGTACAGCAGCGAGGAGCTGCAACGCGATCTGCAGGAGGCGGCCATGGTGGTACGGAACCTCTTCACCTGCTGGGTAAACGATCCGTCGCTATTACCGCCTGCTTACCAGTCTCAGGTCGGCAGCCAGGGCGTGGCGCGGGTGGTCGCCGATTATATCGCCGGGATGACGGATCAATACATTCTGCTGCAACATGCGGAGTGGGTTAAGCACCGAGGAAAGTAGGCCGTTTGGGATCGCACTACCCCACTCAAGCCAAAACAAGGCTTGAATGGGCCACCCCAAGATTTTTCCCGGTGCAGAGAAAGAGAGGGAGAGAGAGGTTGCAGCCAAACCATTCTCTTCACTATTAAGAGAAGCTGCGTGGCCCATTCAAGCCTTGTTTTGGCTTGAGTGGGGTAGTTCAGGCTACAGGTTGATGATCTGCTCAGGGCTGAGGGTGCCGGAGATCAGATCGCGGAAGGCTACCAGGTTTCCAAGAAATCTTCCCAGACGGTCTACGTGTGATTCCGGCGCGAGACTGCGCACCAGGTTCTTCAGGCATGGCCCAAGAATGAACTTGAATACGTTGGACCAGGGAAAGGTTCCCTTTCGCGCCAGGTAGATCGGATTCGCTACCTGCGCGTAACCCAGACGCACTCCGGTGATGCGGCCGGTCTTGACGCTCAGGTGAACGCCGCACGCATTGGAGATGTGCACGATCGATCCGAAAGCTGCCAACTGCCGGGAAAAATCCCAATCCTCATACCAGCCATAGAGCGGAAGCGTCTCATCGAAGCGAAGGCCGCGCTCCCGGATCGGAGCCATGCGCAGGCACATATTGCAGCCGTAGGCAAAAAAGGCCGGGGTGATCCGCTGCTCATCCTGAGTACCCGCGCCGGCGGCGACAATCGACTTGGCTTGCGCCACCGTGAGACCTGGGCCCTTCACATCGTCGGCCAAAACCCTGCCGGTGGAAGCGACCACACCCGGATTTTCCAGGAAGAAGCGCTCGGTGACCTGCAGATAGCGAGGATCGAGATAAAAATCATCATCGATAAAGAGCAGAATATCGCTGTCAGCGGCCAAGGTAAGGATCGCATTGCGCTGCCGCGTGAGCCCCACCTCCGCACGAATAAATGTGACATGCGGGAATCGCTCCGGCGCATCTGCTATGTCCGCCGGTTCTGCGTAAGCCACCAGGATCTTGTCCGGCTGCCTTATCTGTTTTCTTAAAAAAACAATCGTCTCGGCCAGTATTGCAGGGCGCTCACGGGTGGCAATACCAACCACCAGGCGGTTATCCATGATTCCGGTCATCAATTTCTATCCTGCTCCCCAGGGTGGAAGTTTGACAGGAACCGCCCAAGGCGGCGCTCCCGCGATATGTAGCTTTCTTCGATACACTTTCCCGCCGCTCGCAACATAGAGCGTGTCAAAATCATGGCCGGCGAAACAGACACTGGTCGCCGGCGCATTGCCTGGCAAAGGCAGAATCGCCGCGACTCGGCCGTTACGGTCGAAAACCTGGATTCCCATCCGCGTGGCGACATAGGCTCGTCCATCGCGGTCCATGCCGATTTCACCGGCCCCACTGTCATCCGCCCAGCTGGGTACATAAAAATCATAGAAAGCCGCCCGAGCATCCAGAGTTCCGTCGGGACGGACACGATAACTCAATCCGGACTCGCGAGAGACTCTGCGCAACAAATAGCCAAAGGCCATCGGGTGTGACGGCAACCCCCGATGCTCCCTTCAGATCTTCCGCCAACCGTATCTTCTCTCCATTTGGCCGGACAAGCCATAGTTCATTCTGTAAATTTACCGTTCTGGTCACTGCATAAATATCCCCGTTATTGCGCACGGTCAGACTGCGAGGATGTTGAGACCATCGCCCACAATACGTCGGGCCGGCCGGGCAGCCGTGATCTCAGACCACCCTCAGCCCGCGTCACATAGAGCGAACCATCGGCTGCAAAGGCAACCGCAGCTGTTTCCTGTAGTCGGATCGCATGGTTGGCTCTCCGCCGTGATCTGCGACACAGTTGCTCCCGCCGGATAAAAATCTGCCCCTGCGGGTTGGCGGCGAGCGTGTTCACGCCGCGCAGCCCTCGGCGGCAATCTGCCAGTCTTCGCCCGGCTGCAGAATTGACTTGAGAACCGGATTGCCAGGCTCTCGCGCCCGGATCGGCGCCGGCCAATCTCTCCACAGCCAGCGCATCGCATCGGGAAACACGGAGGACGCCTGGTTGCCGTTGTGGGTTCCCGCGCCCCAGACGTGGCGGACATCATAGCCGGCAAATTCGAGCGCGCGATTCATGGTCTGGTTCGACATCCACCAATCGCCCATCTCCGGGCCGCCGGGCCATTCGTCATGCACCCCGTCCTGCATAAAGATGCGCAGCGGTTTGGGCTCGGTCTTGCGCACCAGAACGTAATATTGCTCTCCGCCGCGCATGCCCACATAGGTGCCGATCGCGCTGAATACCCGGCGAAATGCGTCCGGGCGCTCCCAGGCAACGGTGAAGGCCGCGATGGCCCCGGTGCTTCCGCCGCCGATGGCCCGATCATTGGGGCTATCAGAAAGCATGATCGCCTGGCCGTCGGGGGTCTTGCGTTTCTCCACCTGCGGGAATCACTTCCTCCATCACGAAGCGGGCAAGCCGGTCACTCAGGCTATCGAATTCGAAACTGCGATCGAAACGTGGGTTGTCCGGCGCGCTGGCGGACGGAACGGTTCCGGAAGAAACACCAATGCCGATGGTGATTGGGCATGGCGTGCTGGGCGATGAGGTTGTCGAAGACTGTCGCCGCGTTAAAGCCGAGGCCGTCCAAGGCCAACATAGACACACGCCGGCTTGTCACCTCGATACGCGGCGGGCACATACACCGTGATGGTGCGCGCCGTACCCGGAAAAATCCTGGAGTCTGTCAGCGGGAAGGTAAAGGTTTTTCCTGCCGCAATGGAGGGATGGGGCTGTGAGTCGGGTCCCAGGAGATAGTTGTCGGAAGGGGGTGGTACGGCCTCGTCGATAACCGGTGGAGGCGCATTTTGCCCAAGCGCGAGGCCGGGCCACAAGAGAATCGCGGCCAGCACGCCCGGTTTATTTCTCCAGCAAGTCTTCATGCATACCCCGTAGCCTCGCATCTTTTAGGGAAGGGCGTAGCCAAGGAGGCGCCCGGCTGCCTGGCCCTCGCAGCCGGAATCGTTGCTGACAAAATCGTCTCCGCCGGTACTGCAGCGATAAAGCGCGACGAGATTGATGCCCGCAACCGGCTTTCCGTATCCGTAACCATTAAGGCCGATCAAGCGCGCGCCTCCGCAGGCGAGGTCGAGGGAGACAAAGGAGTCTGTTTCCCCACTTTTGCAGCCATAGAATGCCACCGTGGCTCCCTGCTGCGGGCTCTCATAGAGATGTCCCAGAGTCGCTTGCAGAGAGAATCCGCCATAGGGATCGATCCAACCCGTCGTAACCACGTGGGCGGTCTGATTGTAATAGCGATTGAGCGTCTTGAGCGGGTGGTTCGGCACCCACGAGGCCGTTCCTATATCCCACTTTGCAATGCCGCCGGACAGGCCGGCATAGGTAGCGGACGCATCCCAGGGCGTAGGCGGATTCGATATAGACGTGTACATCTCGATCGTTGGATAGGAACCGACATTCAGATTGCCAAACGGATCGCGCACGAACGCAGGGATGAAATTCGATTCGTAGCCGGTGAGGCAGGTATCCACCGTGGTGAGCAACTCCCAGGGGGTGGCGCCGCTCAAGAGCGAAGAGTCGGGAATGCGGTAGAGCTGAATGCCGTATTGACCCCGCTCCACGACGCCTCCGGTAGTCGAAGGATTGCGCAAGGGAAGGTTGAAGCCGGCATACCAATATCCGGTGGCTGCGTCATAGGCCATATCGCCCCAGTTCGCACCTGGGTTGTTGGGGTCCATCCCTTTGGTGGTCAGTATGCCCTGCACAGCGAAATGCACTCCATCGGTGGAGATCGCCGCAACATGATGGACGTAGAAGCTGTAATCCTCGTAGAACATGCGGATGGCCTGACCCTGGTCGCTGTTATAGAGCGCCGGCTGGCCCACTCCATAATCCGTCTGTGTTTCCGCTGAGATGATCGGCTTGGGATACTTTTTCCAGGCAATGCCATCGTTGGAGAAAGCGACGCCGATGCTATTGTTGCCGGCCACCCCGAGCCCGACGTAGTACATGGCATAACCATAGGTCTTGTTATCTCCAAGCGGATTGGTAAAGGTTCCACGAATGACTTTCGGGTTGCAGGTGTAGACCGAATCCCATGCGTTCGGGGTTTCACCCAGCACGGGGAGCGGCGCAGAGCGGGTGTTGTTGCTGAGGTCGACGGACTCATACTGAATGGTGTCGGAGTACATTTTTCTGCCGATCGGATCGTAGTCGTCGCCGCACCACCAGATCTGGCGCAAATTGCCTGACTGGATCACAGACGGGGAGTAGTCGTAAACCAGGGCTCTTCCCGCGACAGAGCCGGCGGGTAGATGTTCAAAGTGAACATTGCAACCCGCTACACCGAGTCCCATCGACATCCCGACGATGATTCGCATCGCTGCGCTTGGCAGAGCCATGGGCCGGCTATTGCACCTTACCCTGGGGCCGCAATCTGCGAAGCTCCTGCGCGCACTCCACAGCATTCAACGCGGAGAGTTCGAGATTGTCAGCGGAAGCCCACAGCCACACCCGCCGCGATTGGGTAAGGCTCTCGTCATCGAAGCGGACTCGGACCGAGACATCCTGGTCGCCGATGGAGTTGAGGTTGGCGGGCGCGTCGACGTCGCCGAGGATGACCTCCACATGGGGCGCGGAAAGGGTCGCCTCCAATTGCTCGAACGTCACTGACCGATCGAACTCCACGGCGATCGAAAACGTGTGCCCATGGAAAACCGGTGCGTGGACCAGTTGCAGCGAAAGCTGGGGCAGTCTTCCTGCAGAAAGGAGCGCGTAGTGGCGCCGGATGCGCGCTTCGCTTTCCGCCAGGTTGACCTTGGCGGCTTCGCCAAAGGCGGCCACCGTGTTGAACGCAACCTGGACGTCGTACACCGCGGTGGGAATAGCTCTGGAAGGAAAGCAGGGTCACCGTTTGCTGGTGCAACTCGTCGAGCGCAGCTCCGGCCATACTCTGAAGCCGGCTCAAGCACGGTGGCCGAGACCTGGCGAATGGCTCCAAGACGCTGCAGGCGCTCCAGCAACAAGGCGAGCACGAGGGCGGCGGGATGAGCCGAAACCAGCGCCGGCGTATGCAGATTGGGTGCGTTGGCCGCCGCGGCTTCGCCCATCGCCTCCTGCATCCACGGGGCGCACACCAGCACCCCGGCCTCCCCCTCCAACGCCCCGGAAAGATCTACGATGCTGGAGCCGGCTTGCTGCGCGGCTTGCCAATGCTTCCGGGTAAGCTCCGCGGTGCTGGAGAAAAACGTGAAATCGATACGCTCAAAGGAGTCGGCAGTGATGGGCTGGATAAAGGTGATCTCGTCGCCCACCGCTTCGAGTTGCCCCAAAGCCTGCTGATCGTCCATCAGCAGGAACTCCGAGGCGGCAAAGCTGGATTCGGAGAGCGCCTCGTTGAGCTGTTTGCCCCGAATGGAAGCGGCTCCGACAATCGCAATACGGTAGCTGTTGGTCATCGATTGAGTTGCCCGAAGTGGCTCATGGATGCACCGATGGATGGGATGGAGGGTGCGCGGGGGGGTCGATTAGTCCTACCGCCTCGGGTGTCCCCAGTCGACGGCGGCGGCGCTGCCAGGAATAAGCAGCCCGGGCGAAGATGCCGGAAAACATATAACAGAAGGCGAGCGCCAGGAGCACGTACCGGGAAAAGATAACCGTGGCGTAGATCGCCAGGCCCACCACCACGATGCGCTGGAAAGGATGCCGGTCGGTGAAGTTGATCTCTTTTCCACTCCAGAAGCGCCAGGTACTGACCATCAGCAACCCAACCAGGAAGACGAGCAACATCCACATGACGGCCACTCGCCAGTTGGGCACGGGCGTTCCCAGAAAGAAATGGACAACGGCGGCAATCACCCCGGCGGCTGCGGGAATCGGCATGCCGACGAAGTATTTGCGCCCGGGACGGCCGGGGTTCTTGGGCAAGATATTGGCGCCGATGTTGAAACGCGCAAGGCGGCCGGCGCCGCATAGCAAAAAGAGAAAGCAGGCGAATGCACCCCACTCCACCATGTGCTGCCGCCGGAGATGATCCATGGCCAGGGGAAGTGTCTGGAAGCCCCAGGTAAAGGCCAACAGGCTGGGAGCTACCCCAAAGGTGATGACGTCAGCCAGCGAATCGAGCTCCTTGCCAAAGTCGCTGGTGGTTTTGGTCATGCGCGCGATGCGGCCGTCGAGAGCATCAAAGGGGATGGCAAAGCCGATGGCCAGGGCGGCGTAGTTGAAATGTTGCGGCTCCTGCACCGATCCCTGCAGGCTTTGCATAATGGCAAAGTAGCCGGCGGCTATATTGCCCGAGGTGAAGAGCGACGGCACGATGTACATGCCACGGCGCAACCGGCCTTTTCGCTTGCGCTCAGGTGTCGGCGAAGCTTCGGCGCTCAAGCGAAACTCTCCGCCAGCACGTCGAGCGGTGGCTCGTTCTCGGTGGGTTGGATATCGGCCAGGATAGAGGCGCCCCCTTTGACTCGGTCTCCGAGAACCACGCGGACGTGAGCATGGCCAGGCAACAGAACATCGACGCGGGAGCCGAATTTGATCAGGCCGACACGCTGGCCGCGTTCGACAAAATCACCCACTGCGAAGCGAAAGACAATGCGCCGCGCCAGCAGGCCGGCGATCTGCTTAAAGCTAACATCGAACTCATCACCCTGCACGGTCACGAGATTCTGCTCGTTTTTTTCCGATGACTGGGGATTAAGGGCATTCAGATACTCGCCTTTCTGGTATCGGACCTCGCGCACGGTGCCGGCAATGGGCGAGCGGTTGACATGCACGTCGAAGACGCTGAGAAAGATGCTCAAGCGGATACGCTCGCCTTCTTGCGTTTGGACTCTCGTAATCTCGGTGACCTTGCCATCGGCCGGCGAAACCACCAGTCCCGCCTCAACCGGCACCGGCCGCCTGGGGATCTCGGAAGAACCATAAGAAAAAGCAAGCCAGCAGAACTGGTATGACCGCCCAAATCCAATTCCCGGTTACCAGGAATACCAGAACGGCAGCCGCAATAAACCCAAAACCGTAGAAGTATCCGTCACGAACCATGGTTGAGACCAAACCCTTGGGGAATTATAGAGGGCTCTGGGAAACCAGGGGAGCCTGCAGTAACAACGCGTCTTCCATGGGAGCAGAGTAGTAGGCGCGGCGGACTCCGGTGGAGGAGAAGCCAAGGCGGCGATAGAGGCCAAGTGCGGCCGCGTTGGACGCGCGCACCTCCAGCCGAATGGCCGATGCCCCGGCGTCGGCTGCCCAGGCCATGCAGGCACCGATCAGGGCGGCGCCGATGCCCTGACGGCGATGGTCGCGCTCCACCATCAGGCCCTCCACCTCAGCTGCCGCTTCATGCCGCAACCAGCTGGCGGCGGCAAAGCCTGTCAGGCGAGCGCCGCTGAGCGCAACCAGCCCGTGGCGGCGCAACCGTTCCGAAGGTGCCCCGAGCAGTATCTGTTGGTAGTCAAGGCGGGTCCATTGCGGGGCATCGACCGACTCGCCGGCCAGCAGCAGCAACGGATCAAGGTCTTCGCCCACCATGGGGCGGATGGTGAAGCTCACTTTGCGGCAGTCCTGGCGAGGCGGAGAACCTCGGCATCCGATCGGCGGAGATAGTTTGCGTTCAAGGTCTCGGCGATCGTCAAATTGGCCCGCGCGAAAGCGGTTCATGGCGAAACGAAGCGCCTCAGCCGCATCGGGAGGCTGCACGTAAACCGGGCCACAGATGGCGAGCGCGGAGCAAGCGGTTATTGCCCGGGGAAGGATCTTCGGCGCGGCTTTCATCGCAAACCAGCACGCCCGCGCCGGGCTGGCGGGCTACGTCCACGGTCTCCTCTGCGCTCAGGAGCACTTCCCCCAGGTTCTCGCCGCTGCGGTATTCGCCGACGTAGTACTCACCGCGGCCTGCATCCACCGCCGCCAGCACATGGGGCAGGCAGGCTGGCGTTGGCCAGCAGCGCCAAACGGGAGACCGCAATCAGGGGAATGCCGGCGCCTTCCGCCAGGCCTTTGGCGGTGCTCAGTCCCACGCGGATGCCGGTGAAACTGCCTGGGCCATTCACCACCACGATGGCCTCGACATCGCGCAACGTCGCGTGCTGGCTTTCGAGCAAGGCGGCGATTTCGGGGATCAGGCGCGCCGAATAGGTACGCACCGCGAGCTCGGCGGTGGCAACAATCTTGACTCGTTCTTGTCTGCTACGCCGAGAGCCACGCTGGCGGTGTTTCCGCAAGTATTCAGGGACAGGAGCATGTTCAAACCGCGGCGATCGGATCCTGGCAGATTTCCAGCAGCACGCCGTTGGCTGCGGATGGATGCACCAGGAAATGCAGCCGGCCGCCGGCGCCAATCTCAATTTCATCGGAGATGAGCTGGATGCCCGCCTGCTTCATCTCTTCGAACGCGGCCGAGATGTCGTCCACATGGAGCGCCAGGTGGTTGCAGGCCTTCGCCGCGCTGTTCCAGGAATTTGGCGAGGGTCGTGTTTTTGTCCAACGCTTCGAGCAGCCGTAGGCGGCTTTCTCCCAGCGGGATCATCACGCTGCGCACGCCTTCGTCCTCCTCCGGCTCTTCCAGCACGGTGAGGCCGAGGGCCTCATACAGACGCCGGGCCTGCGCGATGCTGCTGACCGCAATGCCCAGGTGGTCAATTTTTGCCATCGTTCTCTCCTCGCCGCAATAATTGCTCCACCAACTGCGGCACCAGCTGGTAAGGATCCTGCTGTCTTCGTGCGACCTGGTGGCTAATCTCCGCCAGCGCCTGGTCGCTCAGGCCATGTCCGCGCATTGCGCGCAGCAGTTCATGGCTGACCATTTCCATTACCCGCGCCCGCCAGTGCGCCTCCCGCCGGGCGGTCAGCCTTCCTTCTTGGGCCAGCCACGACCAGAAGTGCTCCAGCGGCCTGTTCCAGATCTTCGATGCCGGCGCCGGTGCTGGCGATGGTCCGGACAACGGGAGGAATCCAATCTCCGTGATGCGCGGCCAGCGACTGCATCGAGCGCACTTCTTTTTCCACCCGGTCGGCGCCGTCGCGATCGCTCTTGTTGACCACGAAAATATCGGCGATCTCCATGATGCCGGCCTTGATGCTCTGCACATCGTCGCCCATGCCTGGCACCAGCACAACAATGGTCATGTCGGCCAGCCGCACAATGTCGATTTCGTCCTGGCCGACGCCCACGGTCTCCAGCAGCATCCGATCTTTGCCGCTGGCCTCGATGACTGCGGCGACATCCGCCGTGGCGCGGGCGAGACCGCCAAGGGAGCCGCGGGTCGCCATGCTGCGCATGTAGAAGCCGGGGTCGGAATGGTGCTCGCGCATGCGGATGCGGTCTCCCAGAATAGCTCCGCCGGTGTAAGGGCTGGTGGGATCAACGGCCACGACTCCGACGGTCGCATGTTGCGCGCGATAGCGGCGGGCGAGCCCATCGACCAGCGTGCTTTTGCCTGCGCCCGGGGAGCCAGTGACGCCGATGCGGATGCCGGAGCCGGTTAAGGGAAGCAGCAGGAAAGAATCTGCCGTGCCGAGGGCGCCTCATTTTCGACGAGAGAAACGGCCCGCGCCAGCGCACGTACATCGCCTTGCCGCATGCGCTTGACCAACTCCGCCACGGACTCCATCCCCCGATCATACGCAAGTGCTGAAGGAGTACGTTCGCTGCTGGTTGAGGGGCTTTCGTTGTAGCGAACGGATTTTGGATGAGAGAACCGCAGGTCCCTCCACCGAATTGAATGCGGAACGCAAACGCTAACCTTCGTCATCCAGTCGAGGGATCTGCAGTTCCACCTGAACCAGCAACGAATCTACTTATTCAGAATTTCCCGGGCGATGATCAGCCGCTGGATCTCGCTGGTGCCTTCGCCGATGGTGCAGAGCTTGACGTCGCGGTAGAACTTCTCCACCGGGTAATCCTTGATAAAGCCATAACCGCCGTGAAGCTGCACCGCCTCATCACATACCCTGACCGCCACTTCACTGGCCATCAACTTGGCCATGGAGGATTCGAGCGTGGTCTTCTGGCCGGCATCCTTCATCACCGCGGCGCGCTAGCGTCAGCAGCCGCGCGGCATCAAGCTGGGTCGCCATATCGGCCAGCTTCCACTGAATGCCCTGAAACTCCGAGATCGCCTTGCCGAACTGATGGCGCTGCTGCACATAGCGGCGCGCAGCATCAAAGGCTCCCCGCCCAATCCCGAGCGAAAGCGCGGCGATCGAAATGCGGCCGCCGTCGAGAATGCGCATGGAGTCGATAAATCCATCGCCCTCCTTGCCCAGCAGATTCTCCAGCGGGATCTCGCAGTCCTCAAAAATAAGCTCGGAGGTATCGCTGGCGCGCAGGCCAAGCTTGTTCTCCTTTTTGCCCGGGCGAAAACCCGGAGTTCCCTTCTCCACCACGAACGCCGAAAGGCCGCGCGTGCCCTTGCTCTTATCCGTAACCGCGATGATGACAGAAACATCGGCATAGTGGCCGTTGGTGATGAACGTCTTGTTCCCGTTCAGCACCCAGCGGTCGCCTTTGCGCACCGCGGTGGTGCGGGCGCTTCCAGCATCGGAGCCGGAACCAGGCTCGGTCAATCCCCAGGCGCCAAGCCATTTGCCGGAGGCGAGCAGCGGAATGTACTTGCGCTTTTGCTCTTCATTCCCGGCGACAAAAATGTGGTTGGCTGCAGAGCGAGTTGTGCGAGGCCACAATGATACCGATCGAGCCATCGACCGCCGAAAGCTCTTCCACGGCAAGCGCGTAATCGACATAGCCGAGACCGGCTCCGCCAAGCTCCACCGGGAAGATGACGCCCATCAGGCCCATCTCACCCAGCTTCTTCACTACCTCCAGGGGGAACTCGCTGGCTTCATCCCAGCGCATGACATTGGGAGCGATTTCGCGGGCCGCAAAATCACGAATCTCCTTGCGCAACTGCTCCTGCTCTTCGGTGAGGGCAAAAGGATGGGTCGCGGGAGAGAGTGGTATCGGCTGGGTGGGCACTCATGCGTGGGCTCCGTCGTCTGCTCGAAACCGGTCTCATCGGGATCTGCAGCTCCGACAGACGCCCGGATTGATGAACACGCTCAGTCGAGTAAACCCCTATTTATCGCCGCTGCATACCCCATGCGGGGAGGGCGCGCTGGTAACTACCCGCTCACAGCACACTGAGCGCCTGGTCCAGATCCTCGAGCAGATCCTCGGCGTCTTCGATGCCAACCGAGATGCGCAGCATTCCGTCGGTCAAGCCAATCTTCGCCCGGCCTTCTTCGCCGAGCGCCGCGTGCGTCATGGTGGCGGGATGCGAGATCAGCGTCTCCACCCCGCCCAGCGATTCGCCAACCGTGCACACCTTGAGCCGGCGCAGCATGGCATTGGCATTCTTCAGAGAGCCGGTCTCAAAGGTGATGAGCGAACCGAAGCCCGACATCTGCCGCTGGGCAAGCTCATGTTGCGGATGTTGCGGCAGGCCGGGATACAAAACCGTCGCGATCTTCGGGTGACCGGCGAGATAGTCGGCCACCGCACCGCCATTCACTTCGTGCTGCTTCATGCGAACCGCCAGCGTCTTGACCCCGCGCAGACACCAGAAAACACTCAAACGGGGAAAGGATGCCCCCGGTGCACTTCTGCACAAAGGCATAGGCCTCTTTGTGCTCCGGCGTGGTTCCCACCAGAACACCTCCAAGACCATCACTGTGGCCATTGAGAAACTTGGTGGTCGAGTGCATGACGATATCGGCGCCAAACTCCAGCGGCCGCTGGAAATAAGGCGACATGAAGGTGTTGTCGACACTCAGGTCGATGCGGCCCTCGGCGCGGTCTTGATGACAGATATCGGCAATCGCGCGAATGTCGGTGATCTGCATCATGGGGTTGGTCGGGGTTTCAATGTGCACCAGCCTGGTATTGGGCTGGATGGCCCGGCGAACCTGCTCCGCATCGGTGGTGTCGACGTAGGTAAAAGCGATGCCGTAATTGGCAATGATGCGGTCGAAGAGCCGCGGCGTTCCCCCATAGACATTGGAACCGCAAATGACGTGGTCGCCGGTCTTGAGCATGGCGACCATGGCCGCAATCGCCGCCATGCCGCTGGAAAAAACGTGCGCCGAAGCGCCTCCTTCGAGCGAAGCCAGGTTTTCTTCGAGCGCCGTCCGCGTGGGATTCGAAACCCGGGAGTATTCGTATCCGCGATGCTTACCGATCTCTTCCTGGGCGTAAGTGGAGGACGCGTAAATCGGCACGTTGACCGCGCCGGTCAGCGGGTCGGGAGCCTGGCCGTCGTGGATGGCGCGGGTAGAAAAGCCGCTCATAGACCGCCCTCAAAGATCTTCTTCGAAAGGTAGCGCTCGGCGGAATCGGGAATGATGGTGGCGACGCGCTTTCCCTTGCCCAGGCGCGCGGCGATCTGCACCGCTGCGTCCACGGCGGCTCCCCCACTCGAGCCCGAGAGCAAGCCTTCTTCCGCGGCCAGCCGCTTGACCATGGCGAAGGCTTCGGGGTCCTTGACCGCAATGATCTCGTCGCACCACTCGCGACTGAAGGTTCTGGGGAATAAATGAAACGCCGATGCCCTCCACCTTGTGGTGGCCCGGCTCGCCCCCCTGCAGGACGGAGCCCTGGGTCTCGACCGCGACGGTGAGAATGCCCGGGTCTTGTTCCTTCAGAAAGCGCGCGACGCCGGAGAAGGTGCCGCCGGTGCCGACCCCGGCGACAAAGGCATCCACTCGCCCTTCCATCTGCTCCCAGAGCTCGCGGGCAGTGGTGGCGTAGTGGAAGTCGGGATTGGCAGCATTTTCGAACTGGAGTGCGGCAAACGAGCCGGGGGTTTCCGCCGCCATGGCCCGGCAGCGCCGGATGGCGCCCTTCATGGCCTCCTGCTTCCGGGGTGCGGATCACCGTGGCGCCAAAGCCACGCATGAGAATGCATTTCTCCTCCGCAAAGCCCTCGGGCACAAAAAGCACGACCTTGTAGCCGCGATGCACGCCCACCAGGGCAAGGCCTACGCCGGTATTGCCGGCGGTGGCCTCGAGGATGGTGGCGCCGGGCTGCAGCAGACCACGGCGTTCGGCGTCGAGAATCATGCCCAGCGCGGCCCGGTCCTTGACGCTGCCGCCAGGGTTGAAGAACTCCAGTTTGGCGTAAACGTCGGCCGCCCCCGCGGGCACGACCCGGTGAAGGTGGAGCATGGGGGTGGACCCCATCAACTCCGTCACATCTTCAGCGACATGCAGCGCGCGCGCTGCAACCTCACGAGTAAAAGGGGTCATAGGCCAAGCCATTAGTGTAGCAGCGGGTATTAATTGGAGGCGTGCGGCTCGCTTACCGGAACGGTCGCCGGCGCGGTCTTTGACTTGGTGTTGGGGTAGTAGCCGGTCTTGGTGCGAACGATCAGCTTGTTATATCCCTTGGCCTTCGCCTCCACGTGAACCGTGCGGAAGCCCCCCAGGGCTGGCCGGCTTGGTGGAGTGATAACCGATGGTGTATTGCTCGCGGATATCCCGGGCGACCTCTCCGGCGATCTCATCCACCTGTTCCAGATTCTTGGGGAAGAAGGAGATGCCGCCGGTCTCATTGGAGAGCATCTCGAGCGCCCGCCGTGGCCCGACGAGCCTCGCGGCCACCGCCCGAATCGTCGTAGAGCAGCCCGATCGTATAGATCACCGGTCCCTGCAGATCCTGGATGCGACGCACCGTTTCTTCGAGCGTGGTGCTCGAAGCATTGTCTTCTCCGTCGGTAATGACCAGCAGAACCTGCTTGGCGCGCTTGGCGTTCTTGGTGAGGTAATCGGCCGAGGCCATAATGGCGTCGTACAGGGCCGTACCTCCCTTGGAATCGATATGGGTCAGGCCGTCGCGCAGCTTGTTGACGTTGGAGGTGAAATCCTGATCGATGTAGGCCTCGTCGGAAAAATTCACCACGAAGCTCTCGTCATCCTTATTGGAGTAGTGCACCAGGTCGAGAGCCGAGGTATTGACGGCCCCGCGCTTGGCCCGCATGGAGCCGGAGTTGTCGACCAGAATCCCCAGGGAGACGGGGATGTCCTGGTGCTGAAACGAGGTGATGGTTTGCGGGCACGCCGTCTTCGAAGACCTTAAAGTCATCCTTGGTGAGGGTGGTGACCAGGTGCTGTTTGTCGATCCAGCACCGTGACGTTCAAGACCACTTCATCGACGTTCCGCTGCAGGGTATATCGCCCATTCTCGCCCCGGCCGATCGACCGCCGGGCGGCACGGTCTCCTTGGGCGGGGCGGTCTCCAGGCAGGTCGGGCGAGGCAACGGGGTCACGATCGACATTGAGCGGCTGCTGCTTCTCCGGCTGGGTGGGCGAGGCAGGCGGCTGCGCAGGAGCGCCGTGACTTGCGCCACAGCCGGGCCCGGCAAGCTGCACACCAGCAAAATCGGAAGAACGAAGAGCCAGCTACTGCAAGGGCGCATAGTATCCTGTGCGGGCGTGAACGGTGAGCTGGGGCAGCCCCTCTGGCGGAACCAGCTTTACCTTCAATTTACGCCACTTCCCGTCCCGTTTGATATCCTCCGACCGATACCCCAGCACGTATTGGTTGCGTAACTCGGCACTGATCTTGGTGGCAATATCGGCCATATCGGCCAGATCATCCACCCGGAAAAGCTGGCCACCGGTCTCTTCACTCACGTCGTGCAGCAAAATAGGCCCTAACTGCTCCTCGCGCGTGGGAGCGTACTGGTCGAAAATGCCGATGGAATAGATCTGCACGTCGGACTCGCGTACCACCGCGCGCACTTCGCTCTCAGTATAACGGCTGCGGTTGTCGCCCCCGTCCGATACCACCAGAAGCGCCTTGCGCTCGTTCTTCGCCTGCTTCATCTTGTTCAAACCGAAGTAGATGGCGTCGAGCAGCGCGGTGCGATGGCCGGGCTTTACGGTCAGCAGGCGAGACTCGATATTGTCGACGTTCGAGGTGAAATCGGTGATCAACTCGGGCCGGTCGTTAAAGCCGATGACAAAGAATTCGTCCTGCGGGTTGGCGGTATGCAGAAACTCCAGAATCGAGTTCCGGGCGCGGTTGATCTTGTCCGTCATGCTGCCGCTCAGATCGAAAATGATGCCGATCGAGACCGGGGCATCCTCCGAGGAAAAGCTCTTGATCTTCTGCAGCGCATTGTTCTCGTAGAGAAAGAAATCCTGGCGCTCGAGACCAGTAACCAGACGGTTAAGAGGGTCGGTGACCGTAACCGGCACCAGCACCAGGTTTACATCCACCCGGATGCGCTCGTTTGGCCGCGCTGTCATCGCCTTTTTGCCTTCGAGAACCGGGGTCGTGCCCTTGTCGGGAGATGTTCCGGAGAGCGGCCGTTACGGGAGCAACCGGCGCCGGGGCCGGAGGGTTAATGTGTACATCGTTCAGCGGGTCCTGCGCCCAGCCAACTTGGGCGGCCAGCAGTCCTAGGCCAAGGACAACGGCAGCTCTTACAGTCATCCAGGTGCGCAGGCTTGCTTTGCCGCCGCGGGGCAAAAAACCAGAACCTGGCCCCGCGCAACCGTGTCTACCCGTTTCGCGCTCGATGGAGAGCGCCATATCCCTAGCCCCCGTGTACCTGTCCACGTGTGCAGGATGGTAGCACGTCGACATCAAGCCTGCCTCCGCCAATTTGGCACGCCCGGGTGTACTGGTCCCCTTCACCATCTCAAGAAGACTCCAGGCGCCGTTTGGGGGTTGTCTCCCGTGGGGCGGGCCGCCCATCAAGCGACAGATGGCCTCTCCTGCTCAGGTACAATCTGGCAGGTATAAGAGAGTAAAGCAATTGGCAGCGCAGGCTGAGGTTGCCGATGTCTGGAGCTGGATCCAAAGCATGGCCCGAATTTATCCCTTCCGCGCATTGCGGTACAACCCAAGCATGGTGCGCGTAGAAGACGTCGTCACCCAGCCCTACGACAAGATTACCCCGGCGATGCAGCAGGCTTACTACCAGCGCAGCCTGTACAACCTGGTCCGCATCATCCTGGGCCTGCCTGAACTCTTTGACGAACCGGGGAGCAACGACGTTTATACCCGCGCCGCGCGCGATTTCGCCGATTGGCGGCGCATGGGGGTTCTGGCCCAGGAAAAGGACGCCTGCATCTTTGCTTACTCCCAGCGGTTCACGGTGCCGGGCGGAGACGGCGAGGTTCACGAGCGCCGGGCCTTTATCGCGCTAGGCGAAGTGTGCGACTACAGCCAGCAGGTCGTATTCCGCCATGAACAGACGCTCTCCAAGCCCAAGTCTGACCGGTCTGAACCTGTTGCGCGCCACCCGGGCTCACTTTGGACAGATTTTCATGCTCTACTCCGACCCAGCGTTGACCGCGGAGAAGATCCTGTTTTCCGGCACGGCGGCGCCGGAGATCGAAGTAACCGACGAATACGGCGTGACCCACCGGGTGTGGAAGGTCAGCGACATGAGCACCATCAACATATTGCTGGGGGCGATGGAGGATAAGAAGCTGATCATCGCCGACGGTCACCACCGCTACGAGACGGCGCTGAAATATTCCCAGGAACACAGCCCCAAGAGCATCGCGCGCACCGAGCGGAACCTGGCCAACACCCAGCCGCATCCCGCCTACCCGGAAGCTGCCGTCATGATGACGTTCGTCAACATGGACTCGGCCGGCATCACTATCCTGCCCACCCATCGGGTGGTCTTCGGGCTCACTGACTTTTCGCCGGCGACGTTCCTGGAGCGGGCCCAGAAGTTTTTTGAAATTAAGCCAGTGACTGCGGACGACGCGGTCGATCTGACCCGCTTGCTGGCCCGTCAACCGGGTACCGCGTTTGTGGCGGTCACCAAGGCCGGGTATCACCTGCTCACGGCAAAGCCCGAAGTGGTGGCCCAGGCACTGGCTAAGCTCCCGGAGCGGCAGCGCCGGCTCGATCTGGCGCAGTTGCACTCGCTGGTGCTGGAGCAACTGCTGGGCATTACCCCCGAGGCGATTCTTGAGCAGCGGAATCTGCGCTATTTGCGCGATGCCGGCGAAGCACTCGATCAGGTTTCGCGAGGGGAGGCGGACGTGGCCTTCCTGACCAATCCCATCACCCTGGGCCAGTTGCGCGAAGTTGCCTTCGCCGGCGACGTGATGCCGCAGAAATCGACCGACTTCTTCCCCAAACTACTGAGCGGTCTTACCATCTATGCGTTGGATTGAGGAGCGCTGCCTCCACCAACCAGTCCTCGGGTGCACCCTGCTCGCCTGCTCGCTGCTTGCGGGCGCCCAGCAGCCAGCAACCAGCCCCGCCACAAACGCCGCGCCGCCGGCGGCGACTTCTCCGGCTGCACCTGCGGTGCGCGCGGCGCCGCGCTTTGTGGTGGTGATCGACGCCGCCCACGGCGGCACCGATAATGGCGCGCGCTTGTCTGACCACGCACTGGAAAAGGACCTGGTCCTGGCGCTGTCGGTACGTTTGCGCTCCATGTTGGGCGCGCACGGGATTTATGTGATCACGACGCGGGAGTCAGACGCCGCCATCCCGGCGGTGAATCGTGCCGAGGCGGCAAACCACGCGGGTGCGGCCGCCTGCATCACGCTGCATGCTACGACCAGCGGCAGCGGCGTCCATCTCTTTACCTCCTCCTTGACGCAAATTCCCCTGACTCGTTTTCTCCCCTGGGAGACAGCCCAGGGCGCCTATGCGGAGCAGAGTTTGCGGCTTTCGTCGGAGATCGACTCGGCGATGACGCATGCGGAGATTCCCGTTACCCTGGGCCGCACCGCCTTGCAGCCGCTGGACAGCTTCACTTGCCCGGCGGTGGTTGCCGAGCTGTCGCCGTTGCACGGCACCGCCACCGTGACCCAGCTCTCCGACCCTGCATACCAGGACCGGATTGTGGCGGCGATGGCCGCAGCCGTCGAACAATGGCAGCACGACTGGAGGCAGCAGCCGTGATCTCCCGCTCCCAGCGCATCTTGTTCTGGACTCTCCTGGTCAGCTCGGTGTTGATGTCGGTGGTCCTGCTGCGCATGCGGGAGCGGGCGCTCGATCGCCTGCTCGCCTCGGCTGAAACCATGCCGCTGAATCCGCCGGCCGGCCGGCCGGTGCAAAGTGTAACCATTATGATTGCCAATGATATGGATGGGTCGCTGCAGCCCGCCTACCAGAGCGTAGCCCTGCCGGTCGACGACAACGCCCGCGCGCACGTGATTCTGCAGCACCTGATCGCCGACTACTCGCGGCCCAGCAGCAAGCACCCGATCGCCGCCAACAAGGGCGTGAACGAGATTTTCTTTATGGGCCTGCCGGCGGACGCCACCCATACCTCACCGGGGACCGTAGCCATCGTCGACCTGAGCGGATCGTTTGTCGAAGCCCACCCTTCGGGCATCGAGCCGGAGACGCTCACCCTGCTTTCGATCATCGGCACCCTGCACGCCAACTTTCCCCAGATCTCGCAGGTTCGTTTCCTGGTGGACGGGCAGCAGCGCGATACTCTTGCCGGGCACGCCGATCTGACCCGGGTACTACCTGGCTTCCGATTCGCCGGGAGTGAAGCACCTGTGACTGCCGGCCGTTTGAAGATTGGCGTATTCGATTCCGGATTCGGCGGCCTGACCGTGCTGCGCGCGCTGCTGCCATTGCTTCCGCAGGCGGAGTTCCTCTACCTGGGCGACACGGCGCGGCTGCCTTATGGGTCGAAATCCCGCGCGACCATCGTGCGTTATGCGCTTTCGAGCACCCGCTTTTTGCTCGACCAGGGCGCGGATTTTCTGGTGATCGCCTGCAACACGGCCACCGCGCTCGCTCTGGAGGAGATTCGCGAGTCGACGCCGGTGCCGGTTCTGGGCGTGATCGAGACCGGGGCTAACGAGGCGCGCAGCTCCTCCAAGACGGGAGACATCCTGGTAATCGGCACCGACGCTACCATCGGCAGCCATGCCTATGCTGCGGCGTGCGCGGAGCGTGGGCTGCGCACCTTGGAGAAAGCCTGCCCCCTGTTGGTGCCGCTGGTGGAAGAAGGCTGGGTCGATCACCCCGTTACCGCCGAGGTGGTGCGGATTTACCTGACCGAACTGTTGGAGCAGGCGCAGGAAGCGGAGCTTGACCCGGACACGCTGGTGCTGGGTTGCACGCATTATCCCCTGCTGCGCCCCATGATGGAGGCTGCACTTTCGCCGGCGATCCGGGTCATCGATTCGGCGCAGGCGACAGCCGACCAGGCAGCCCGGATGCTGGCCGGCCATGTGCGTCCCGGGTGGTTTGCGCACTTCCTGCGAGTGCCGCTTCTTTGCTACCGACTCGGTGGCCAAGTTTCAGAGTCTGGGCGCTCGCTTTTTGGGCAGCGCGATTGACGAGGTCGAACTGGTGGACCTTGGTGGCTGATATATCCTTACAGCCGTCGCTAGTACATAAGAGGAGCAAGAGCATGACAGATCTCAAGGGCCAGACAGCGGTGGTATTCGGCCTGGCAAACAAACGCAGCATCGCCTGGGCGATTGCCCAGAAGCTTTCCGGGGCTGGGGCGCGGATTGCTATCTGCTACCAGAACGAGCGCCTTCGCGCGGAAGCCGAGGCGCTGGCCGGGGAGCTGCCCGATGCAGCTGTTTTCCAGTGCGATGTCTCGAGCGATGAACAGATCGATGCGGTCTTTGCGCAATTGAAGGAGCGTTATGGCAAGCTCGACACCCTGGTGCACAGCGTTGCCTTTGCCCCTGCCGAGGAGCTGCAGAACGACTTTCTGCTCACCAGCCGCGAGGGCTTCCGCATAGCTCACGAGGTCAGCGTGTATTCCCTGATTGCGCTGAGCCGGGGAGCGGCGCCACTGATGACGGATGGCGGCAGCATCATGACCTTGACCTACTACGGATCGCAAAAGGTAGTGCCGCGCTATAACGTGATGGGCGTGGCCAAGGCGGCGCTCGAGGCGACGGTGCGTTATCTTGCGGCCGATCTTGGCGGCAGGAAGATCCGGGTGAATGCGATTTCCGCCGGCCCCATCAAGACGCTGGCGGCTCGCGGCATCGGAGGGTTGGGCGAAATGCTCAAGGTGCACGCCGCCCGCTCCCCGTTGAAGCGCAACATAGAGCCCGCGGAAGTTGGCAACGCGGCGCTTTTTCTGGCTTCGGATTTGTCATCGGGGATTAGCGGTGAGGTTCTCTACGTGGACTGCGGCTACAACGTCGTGGCGTTCAGCAGCGCGGAGTTGGAGAATATCCGCGGTTAGTTGGCAAAGAGAACCGCAGGTCCACTGCGCTACGCTCCGGTCGGGATGACAAAGTTGTCCTTCCCTACCCCGGGTTTGGCTGGTTCGTCATTATTTCTTCACGAACATTCTTCAGCACGGCCAGCGACCGCTGCACTCCGACTTCGCCGCTCAGGATCGGATCTTCGTTCTCGATGCTGAGCATTCCGTTGTAGCCGACCTCCATATAGGCGGCAATGATGTCCTTCCAGGTGGAGGCCGCATGCCCATAGCCGACAGCGCGAAAGAACTCCGATGCCTCATGGTCATCCTTTTCGCCAAAGTTCAACACGCCAAAGCGGTCCACATTGTGGGGAAAGAACGCGGTGTCTTTCATGTGCGCGTGATAAATCGCTCCCTGCTTGCCCAGATAGCGAATCACCTCAACCGCGATTGCATTGCTGCCAGAAGAGATGGCTTAGATCATTGTTCGCCCCTATCTCTTCACCGACCGCCTCACGCAGGCGCATCAAGGTGCGCGGGTTGTACACCACGAAGTTGGGGTGCATCTCCAGGGCAATGCGGTGGACACCGTGCTCACGGGCAAATTTCGCTGTCTCCCGCCAGTAAGGGATGACCCGCTCCTTCCACTGCCACGCAAGCGACTCCCCATGCTCTGGCGGCCAATCGTAAACCACCCAGTTGGGTACGGTATCGGTCGGCGACCCGCCCGGGCACCCGGAAAAACCCACTACCGTAGGAATCTCCAGCATGCCGGCGAGCTGCAGGGTCTCGCGAAACTCTTCGGCGGCCACGCGCGCCTTTTCGGCATCCGGATAGAGCGCATTGTTGTGGCAGCTGAGGGTCATGACAGGAATGCCACGGTCGTCAAACTTCTTCTTCCAGGCGCGCGCTTTGGCCGGATCCGCCAGCAACTCCGGGCGAGGACAGTGCGGCGAACCCTTCGGGCCGCCCGCGCCGATCTCGACAGCCTCAATGCCCAGGCTGGAAAGCTTATCCAGCATCTGATCCACAGAGAGGTCGTTGAACGGAGGGTCAAAGACGCCGATGGGCAGGCTCTTCAGGGGAGCCGCTGGTTTATCCGCCGTCACAGATTGCGCGGCGGTTGTTGCGGAAAGCGGAGCCGATACTAACGCCGCCGCCGTAGTTCCTAGAAACTGCCGACGATTCATGAAAAGCCTCAATATGTGGCGCGGCCGCCGCTCGCGTCGTAGCACTGCGCCGTAACAAAAGAACACTCGCTGCTGGCCAGGAAATGAACGACGTTGGCAATCTCCTCAGGCTTTCCTGTGCGCCGCATGGGAATGCGGTCGGTCATGTACGCAACCTGCTCCGGAGTGAGCTGGTCCAGCATTTTGGTCTGAATGACAGCGGGCGAGATGGCGTTCACGCAGATGCCTTCCGTGGCCAGTTCCTTGCCCAATGCCTTGGTCAGCCCGATCACGCCGGCCTTGGTTGCGGAGTAAGGCACCATGCGAGGATTGCCTTCCTTCCCCGCGATCGAGGCCACATTGACGATCCGCCCATAGCTTCGGCTGCGCATGTGAGGAACAACGGCCCGGCAGAAATTGAACACGCCAGTCAAATTGATGGCGATGTTACGCTGCCAGTCTGCATCGGTCTGCTCCCAGATGTAGGCCGCAGGGCCGGCAATGCCGGCATTGTTGATCAGGATGTCGATTTGTCCGGTGCGCTGCAGAACTTTCTCGACCGCGTTGCCGACAGAGGCAGCGTCGGCTACGTCAGCCTCAAGGGCAAACGCTGCATTGGGCAGAGCGGCAGCCACTTGCTGTGCTCCAGCCAGGTTGAGATCGATTACGGCCACGGTCGCGCCTGCATCGGCGAGGCGGATCGCGATCGCCTGGCCTAGCCCGGTTGCGGCTCCGGTCACAATTGCAGTTCTTCCAGCCAGGCTGAACATTACAGGCAACAGTATACGTGCCGCTGCTTACCGTTCAAGTTGGGTGAGAAAATCGCGACGAAAAAGAAAAAAAGCCCACTTTTGCAGGTTTGCAAAAAGTGGGCTCGCAATAAAAACAAACTAGGAGATGTGGAAAGTGACCTCGACGTCCATTTCTACCGGGACGGCCCTTCCCTGCAGTGTGGCCGGCTTGAAGTGATAGTGCCTGACCGCCTCCACCGCCTTCTCGTCCAACCCCATGCCCAGGTGCCGTACGACCTGGATCCGCTGCGTGTTGCCTTGCGCATCCACGATCAACGACACGACGCAGACACCACCGTAGTTGACCCGGCGGGCCTCGTCAGTAAACTCAGGGTCCGGCGCCGACACCAGCTGCGGAGCAGAAACCGCGCCGCCCACGTGGTACAGACCGCCACCGTAACCGCCACCGCTACCCGAACCGAAGCCGTTGCTCTTGCCCGAGCCGATGCCGCCGCCCGAACCGATGCCCATGCCCCCTGCGCTGCCAATTCCGTTGGAAGGCGCACCAACCACCGCGGTCCGCGGATCGCCCAGATTAGGCAGGTTGCTGGCTATCTGGATCTCTTTGGGCATATTGATTGCCGGCGCTGCTGTCATCTTCGGATGGTTGTTCTCAATCACCATCGGCGCAGCAACCGGCTGCTTCTGGATTTCAGGCAAACGACCCTTGGGCGTTTGAATAATGTCGTGGGAGCCACCACCGCCGCCACCGCCCATTGCCGGTCCCTTGGGAGGGGCAATCGGCATGTATGCGGGGATATCGATTCTCGTCACTTGATGAGCCGGCATGGGCACCACCTTCTTCACCGCCAGAAAGGCCCACAGGATGGCCGAAATCATGGCCACGTGGAGGACAATCGAAATGATCGAAGAGGCGCGCCCCCGCTTCTCCGCCATCGGGTCAACGACCGCAATGGGTTTTGAAGTCAGGACGAGTGGAGGAAGCTTGCTGGGGAACAGGAGGGCACGGATGTTGCCGGCGATGGTCTTCCACGCCGCTTCATCAATGTTCTCGTGAAGGAACCGCAGTTCCTTTTTCTGCACCCGCTGATCTAGTTCCGGTAGTACCAAGGCATGATTTGCCATAGGTTTACGTGTACCGACGGCTGAGATCACCGCTCTGTGTTAGAGCATACTTCTTCTGTGGGATTCCGCTACGGTCCTTGAGTAATTGGCAGGCTGATTGTGGTAACGCAGCCTGGTAATGGTGACTGAACCAGGTTCGCCCACCCAGCGCCGAGCGGGCCGCTAAAGCATTGTCACCAATGGCGTAATCGAAGAAGCGGAAATTTGCCGGGTTCCACCTGCCTTTCAACCGCGGTTAACGTTGCCGGTGAAGAATGATGAGGACCGGCTCGTCCAGGCCGCCAACTGACATGCGATTCAAGCCACGCAGAGAGTCCCTCATCGAATGAAAACGTCCGCATGGACCATTGCGCTTGTCTTGTGCTTCGCGCCCTGCTGTCAATCGCCGCATTCTTCGCTGCATGCCCAATCAACTGGCGTGTGTCCGCGTCCCGAAGCCGGGAGCACGGTCGAAGAACCAGAGGACCTGCGCAGCGAGAATGGTGTTCTCGAAGCTCAGCTGACCGCGCAGGACGCCCCGGATGTGAACGGCTCGGTTCGCTATTGCTATAGCGATGCGGCGGGCAGGGAGTCACCCAACCTGCGCGTCAACCCCGGGGATCTCGTCATCCTTCATCTCAAGAACGCGCTCACCGAACTTGGCCCCGAGGCAACCGCGACCCCACACACACATGCCCATCTCCACGCCCAGATGGCCAGCAGTCCGTGCAGCAAGCAGATCATGAGCCCGGTGTCGACAAATCTTCACTTTCATGGGCTCACCATTCCTCCGGTCTGCCATCAGGACGATGTGATGAAAACCTCTGTGCAGCCGGGTGATGCGCCCTTTGAGTATCGGTTCCGCATCCCCGAGGATGAGCCGCCGGGCCTTTACTGGTATCACCCTCATATCCACGGCTTCAGCAAGCAACAACTTCTCGGGGGTGCATCCGGGGCGCTGATTGTGCAAGGTATCGAGCGCGCAAAGAAGGTGGCGGCCGGCCTGCCGGAGCGGGTGTTCATCATCCGCGACCTGGACCTCATCAATCCCAATGCGCCGCCCGCCAAATCCGAACCGGTGGTGCCCAAATTTCTTATCGACCGCGACGGAGACGCAGCCAACAACGGAACCGGCTTTGGCAAACCGGCGAAAGATCTATCGATCAATTACGTGCCGGTTCCTTATCCCGAACTACACCCCCGCGACGATCGAGATGAGGCCCGGAGAAAAGCAACTATGGCGAGTGCTGAATGCCTCCGCCATCACCTACCTTAACCTCGCCGTAATCTATCGTCGTGTACCCCAACCCCTGGGGCTGGTAGCCATGGACGGTGTGCCCATGAACCACAGCGATCCGCAGGGTGAATCCGTAGATCCGCAAACACATATCGCGTTGCCCCCGGGTGCGCGCGTGGAGTTTATCGTGGATGGTCCGGCGGAGGGCGATACCGGCTTGCTGGTCACCGAACTGTGGATACCGGGCCAGGCGGAGAAAACGATCCCAACCGGATGCTGGCGAAGATTGTCGCTTCGCCGGCTGCGCCCGAGCCCCGCTCGAAACTGCGAACCTCCCCGGATCCTCTTCCCGCTCCGTCCGAAGCATGGCTTGGCACTGTCGCCCCGGTGCGCACACGGCGATTATATTTTTCCGAAAAATTAACCGACCCCAATGATCCCACAAGCGCAGTGGAGTTTTACCTCACCGTCGATGGGCAGGAACCCAAAATGTTCGACATGAACTCGGATATCCCAAACATCGTGGCGCAGCAAGGAACCGTGGAAGATTGGATCATCGAGAATCGCTCCAGCGAGTTGCACGCATTCCATATACATCAACTGCATTTCCTGCTGCTCGACTACCTGGGAAGACAAGTCAATGAAGACTTTCTTCGCGACACAGTAAACGTGCCGTACTATGATGGCCGTTCGCTCTCGTATCCCAGCGTGCGCTTACGCATGGATTTCCGCGATCCTAATATCGTGGGCACGTTTGTCTATCACTGCCATCTGCTGGAGCACGAGGACAAGGGGATGATGGGCTCGATCCAGGTGAACCCCTTGCCACCCGCGGCAGAACAAAATGCGAGCGGAGCGTGCCGCGCGCTCAACTCTTCATCGCCCTGCAGAGCCCGCCCTTGATTCACAGTCAAGCTCACGCGATGTCATTTGCGTCACCCCAAATTTAATTCATTGCGTGTTCACCGGATAAAGATGCGGCGTTAATTTTGCAACGTCATCCTCGAACGGGTTCTGGGCACAAGCGGTTTCACAATTATTGTGGTTCGCAAAAATGGCGCGATGGTTCTCCATCAGAGAACCGCGGAGGAGAATTTTCGCTTCGGCCTACGACAACTGTGAAACCACCAAGCGCTCCGACTCAGGAGGAAGTATGACTGCAAAGCATTTCGCAACGACGGCCTTGAGGGCTGTGCGTACGGGGCTGGTGTCTACGGCTATATTCCAGCTTGCCGTTGGCAGCGCGTTCGCTGCCGACACGACGTCAAATTCATCACGCGACAACGAAACCAGCACGCCGATCAAGCACGTAATCGTCATCATTGGAGAAAACCGCAGCTTCGATCACGTCTTCGCTACCTACGTACCCAAGAAAGGCCAGACGGTATGGAATCTTCTTTCCGAAGGAATTGTGAAAGCGGATGGAACACCAGGGCCGAACTTCCCTCTGGCGGAACAGAAACACGCGGATGTCACGGCATCCGACGGCTTTTTGTTAAGCCCGCCGGTCGCGGGTACCTTCCGTGGAAATGTTCTTCCCGCGCCGCTGAATGGCGGCCCGACAGACTCCTACGTGAAGAACGACAGCCTCAAGCTGGCAGTGCAATCTGAAAACGGCCTCCCTTCAGACTATTATGGCTACCTGGTGACTGGTGGCACGGGGCTGACCGGCAAAGTTCCCGATACGCGCATCAAGAATGTGGACGCGTTGCCTCCCGGACCGTTCCAGCTGACGAATGGAGACACCTTTACTTACAACTCGTATGCGGCCAGCCCGGTGCATCGCTTCTATCAGATGTGGCAGCAGCTGGATTGCAGCATTGCCCACGCCACCGCCGCCAATCCCTCCGGCTGCGACGCGGCATTGTTTCCCTTTGTTGAGGTGACCGTAGGTGCGGGCACCAACGGCCTGAAACAGCCATCGAACTTCAGCACGGAATACTCGCCCAATGCCAAGACCACGGGTGAAGGTTCCACGGCCATGGGCTTCTACAACGTCCAGAATGGCGATGCTCCTTACTTCAAATACCTGGCAGATACCTATGCGATGAGTGACAACTTCCACCAATCGGTGGACGGTGGAACCGGCGCCAACCACATCATGTTCGGCCACGGCGATGCGATCTGGTTCAGCGACGGCAAGGGCAACCCGGCCGTTCCTCCGAACGGCGTTGAAGTCGCCAAGGGCAGCAGCAACGCAGGCGTGGTCAGCGAAATTGAAAATCCTAACCCAGCCGCCGGTACCAACAACTGGTACGCGGAGGATGGTTACGGCGGCGGTTCCTATGGCTCCGCATCGTACGGCGGCGGCTCTTACAGCGCCTGCGCAGACACAACGCAACCGGGCGTCGCGCCTATCGTGAGTTACCTGTCTTCGCTGTCGACGCCCATTTCTCCACGCTGTGAACCGGGTCACTACTACCTGCTGAACAACTACAACCCGGGATACTTCGGCAACGGCAAGAATGCCTTTACGGACACCAACGCCAACAACACCGTCTTTACCATTCCGCCGTCTTCTGTCCCGAGCATCGGGGACGACATGATCGCCAAGAACGTTTCCTGGAAGTATTACGGCGACCAGTGGAACAACTATGTGCCGGACCCCTATCAACTCAACTACAACGCGATCGGCAAAGACACAGACGAGTACTGCAACATCTGCAACCCGTTCCAGTACGACACCTCCATCATGGCCAACGCAGCTGTCCGCAAGGCCCATATTCAGGACACTGCGGATCTCTACAGCGACATCAAGAAAGGAACACTGCCGGCAGTCTCCATCGTCAAGCCCAGCGGACTGGTCGATGGTCACCCAGCTTCTTCCAAACTGGATCTGTTCGAGGGCTTTACCCAGAAAATCGTGAATGCAGTGAAAGATAACCCGTCGCTGTGGAAGGACACGGCTATCTTTATCACCTTCGACGAGGGTGGCGGCTATTTTGACTCAGGCTACGTGCAACCGCTGGACTTCTTCGGCGACGGCACGCGTATCCCGTTGATCGTTGTCTCTCCTTACGCAACGGGGGGCCGCATCGCCCACGAATACTCTGACCACGTTTCCATCCTGAAGTTTATCGAGGCGAACTGGAGCCTTCCGCCAGTCACCGCTCGCAGCCTCCATTTCGTGCAGGATTACGTCAGCGAAACCATGGCGTTCGAATCCCAGTTGCTGTCACTGATGGCAGAGGGCGTGTTTAACAACTTCCCCGAATTGCGCGTGGTCCTGATCGAATCCGGCGTCACCTGGCTACCCGCCTTCCTGTGGCGGGCGATCAAGTCCTGGCGCGGCCTGCGCAGTGAAACGCCGTGGTTCACCCGATCCCCCGCCGATCTGGTCCGCCAGCACGTCCGGCTGACCGCTCAGCCCTTCGATGCCCCTGGCACCGCCGAGGTGGAGCGGATCCTGCACCATATCGATGGCGAACACATGCTGCTGTTCGCAACCGATTTCCCGCACTGGCATTTTGACGGCACGGGCGTCCTGCCCGCCGGGCTGCCGTCCGATCTCGTGCGCAGGATGACGATCGATAATCCGCTTTCCACTTATCCGCGTCTGCAGGAGAGCCTGTCATGAGCGAAATCCTCGAACGGTCCGACGTCCGAAGCGGCATCATCGACTGTGACATTCACCCGACAATGCGCTCCCGAACTGAACTTGACCCTTGGCTGGCGGAAAACTGGCGCAAGCATCTTGCCGAATATGGTCTGCAGCCACGCATGCCCTTCACCACGGGCACGCAATACCCCAAGGCAGCCCCTGCCACGGCCCGCCGGGATGCCTGGCCGCCCAACGGAGGCCCCCCGGCATCCGACCTGCCCTTCCTGCAGAGGC
>CAWKAU010000010.1:0-130000 GCA_963847685.1 uncultured Acidobacteriaceae bacterium
TGGCAATCCCGCGCCCATAGCGCAGGCCGAGAACGAAGCCACCATTCAACATGGCGGGCACGACCGCCACGCAAGAGGCCGAGGCCAGCAAATCTTGTGGAATGCCTCGATCCGGAGCAGACTGGATCACTTGCAGAACTCTGCCTGCCGCCTCAATACGGGCTTGAGCCTTCTGCGCATTCTCAGCCGCCCATGCCGTGGGCGCAAGACATACCACCAAAACCACCTGAAGAAGACGTTGCATTTTTTCCTGGCCTTTCTGCGTCTGATTCTAGAGTGGATTCGGCAGAGCTTCGATGCGGCAACAAAGATCGCTATTAGCGACTAAGGCTCCGAACTAGTTCGACGGAGTCATGATCTGTTGGTAAACCTGCTCCAGCGGTTCAGGAGTCACGCTGAGTTTTCCCCGGTAAGGATTGTCAAGAACGGCGATGAGAAAGATGATCAATCCGAGCAGAACCGAGAGAAGCGTCGTCATCCAGAAGTGGATGCTGAAGCTTGCGGTGTGAAAGAACCAACTCACCGCGATGCAGATGATCGCGCCAGCGATGACCAGGGTCCAGAGCGGCCCGGGCATTTCCGTGGTGACAGTGTTCAACCGGCCTCTTCGGCTCTCAACCAGATCATTAAAGGCCTTGTAGGCCTCCGCCGCGAGAATCTTCTGCCTTTCGGTTGTGGGCTCGAAAGACATGAAATGCGACTGAAAGTCATTCAAAACGCCACTCGCGTTGTTGGGAACAATGCCGTGCTGTTGCATGGGCCACCCGACGTCGATGACCTGGCGGGTATATTTCCGCAGATCTTGCTGCATGATGCCACGAACCGGATCGGGATAGGCACCGATATCGCGATAAAGGCCGCCGAGGGCGACCGCTTCATGGTCAACCCTGGCTTGCGCATCGGAGTAGGCCGTCCAGGTTGCGATGGCCAGCAAGCCTACGGTAATTCCGTAAAGGACGGTAACAGCAGCGAGGTAAAAACCCACTATGTCGTTGTAGGAATGATCAGTGCCGTGAAGACGTGGCACCCAACCGCGTGTCAGATAGAGACCCGCCAGCCCAATGGCGACAAAGACCAGTATCGTCAAAGTGCCAAAGATCCAGTTGGGAAGAAGGTAGACCCAGTACAGATTCATTTAGGCACCCATCTCAAAACCGGGAAGGACCACGCGAAATGCCCGTTTCATGCTTGGTGTTTACCTGAAGGCTGCAACCCGTGTTCAAAACCATAGGAGAGATTCGTGAGCCGGACAACTGGCACAAGTGACAGTTGTCACTATGCCAGCCAGGCGTAAATTGCGATGGTCGCGAGAGCAAGCGCGGCCCAATGCAGCCGCCAATCGGAAAGGCCCTCGAATGGGCTGCTACGCGCATGCCAGTCGACGGTAAGACCCTGCACTTTCGCGAGCTCCGGAGCCTTGGTTGCATAGGACACAATCAGCAGGACGGCGATGGTGATCATGGTTCCCCAAAGCCCACGATAGGTGTAGTTCAGCGTCAATGTGCGATGCAGCCAGGGAAATAGCTGCGCACCCCTGGCGCCGATGAGTTGATCGGTCACAAACAGCGTGCCCAGCAAGGCGCCGGCAATCGTTGATGCGATCGCGCCCTGGACAGTCATCCGCTTGCTGACAATGCCGAAGAAGATCGCGGGGGTGATCGGCATGACGAGGTAGATCGACATCGCCTGCAGGTACTTGTAGAGCCCTTCCGGCGTGGTGTAGATGAGATAGGCGGCAGCGACCGCCAGCGGTGTACTTAATAGAATGGCGGCGCGCCCCATCATGACCTGGGATCTATCCGTAGCGTTTTTTCTGAAGTGCAGCAAGAAATCGCGAACGATGAGTGTCGATACGGAATTCATCACGGAGAGCGACGATCCGATGAGCGCGGAAATAAGAGCTGCCAGGACCAGCCCGCGTACTCCGGTGGGAACCAGCTCGTTCAGGAGCGTAATGAACGTTGTCTTTGGATCGCGTCCGGGGAAGAGAGCGCCGGCAATGACTCCGGGCAAGGCGAAGATAAAGATTGGGCTGAGTTTGAGCAGGGTCGCGAACATCGCGCCGTGACGAGCTTCCCGAAGGTTGCTGGCTCCCAAGACACGCTGCACGTTGACCTGGTCCATGCCCCAATAGAAGACGCCGCCGTAGAAGGCGGTCAACAGGACGCCCCAAAAGGGATAGTTAGGGTCGGCGTATCCCTTGGCCACGTGCATGGCCAGCGGCATTTTGGCAACCAGCGCATGCCAGCCGCCCACCTTGCCGAGGCCGATGAAGAGGACCAGGCTGCAACCGGCAATCATGATGGCGGTTTGGATCGAGTCAGTGTAGGCAACCGCCGTGAACCCGCCCACGATGGTGATGATGGCGACCGCCGACCCCATCAACCACACCATGGACATGACATTCCACCCGAGCAAGCCGTGGAGAACGAGGGCTCCGGCGTAGAGATGGAAGGCGAGTTTGGTCATGATGCAGATGACCAGCATGAGGCCGGAAAAGAAGACGCGGGCGGTCCGGTTATAGCGGAGTTCCAGGAACTCGGGAATGGTATACACCTTGGCCCGAATGTAATAAGGGAACAAGAACGCGCAGGCAACTCCCAGGCAGATGCAGGTGGTGAGTTCGACTGCACCCGCGGAGAGGCCGTATCGATAGGCGTCTCCGGAGAGACCGACCAGGTGCTCCGCGCCGATATTCGTGGCGAAGAGCGACGCGCCGACCAATGGCCAGCCGAGCCGCCGGCCGGCTAAGAAAAACTGCGAGCTGGTCTCGCCGGCGCCTTTGCGGATTGCGATGATGAGACCGGTTGCAATGCTCGCGGTCACGGCAAGACAGCAGATGATGAGGTCAAGCGGGGTGAGAGAGAGCGACAAAGCGACTTGATCTTCTTTCCGGTAGGTGGTCGGTACTCCCAAAAGCTCGTTAGGCGCCGCTCGGCACTTGAATGGGCTTGATGCTTTGGTTCGTCTCCGCTTCAACTCCGTAGCGGTATGGCCCAAGCCGGGCGAGCAAGATCAGGGCAAGCACCATGGCCACGCAGAGGCCTGCAAGCGGGACCGTATAAGAGTGAAAGCGGTCGTATCCCGCACCCATAAGAAGTACGCCTGCCGATCCTGAGATCATGAATGCGCCGAAGGCAAACCCATAGGCGGTCCCAAAGGCGATCAGGCCGAAGTATCGGCTGATCATGTAGCCCATGCTCTCGACCTCTGCCCCCATCCCCAGCCCGGCAAGAAAGGCGGCAACGAGCGCGAGGTTGCCGTTGATCCCCGCGCACAACATCGCGATGCCCAGGGCCGTTGCACCGTAAAAGATAATGGCAACACGAGGGGCGAAGAGGCGATCGAGCAGGTATCCGGAGCCAAGCCGGCCGATAATCACGGCGGCCCCGACAAGCGAAGTTGCCATGGCGGCACGCTCTACGGTCATACCTCTGTCGGTAAGTATCGCGGACATGTGCAGGAGGGCGCCATGCACGCTCGCGCCGGCCAGAGAGAAGGTGCAGATCAGAACCCAGAATGTTGGACTGTGCCAGATTTCGCGCCAACTCGAGCCTTGCTTGTCCTGTGGCGGCAGGGGTGAAAGCTGATCTTTCTCGTCTCCATCAGGCCGCAGGCCACGTTGTTCGGGGTCGTTCTGGAGCAAGGCCGCGATGACCGGAAGCGGGAGCAGCAGGACTGCGCCCCCAAACAGGGCAAACGCAGTGCGCCAGCCGAAGAGGGTAATGAGACGTTGGGCGAGAATTGGGACCACGACGGAACCGATGCCAATTCCCATCATCGACAGCGCAAGCGCAAGTCCGCGGTGGCGATTGAACCAGTGTGAAACGACGACGGCATAAGGAACAGGCGCTGGACCACTGGCTAAGGCAACTCCCAGGATCGCGAAGAAAAGATAGAGCTGCCAAAGACTTCCGCCTACCCAGGGAGCCGAACATAAGGCCAGGCCGTAGAGGAGGGTGAAGGCAAGGATGACCCGCTTTGCACCGAACCGGTCGATGATCATGCCGGTGCAAGGTATCGACAGCGCGCCCACAAGGTTCAACAGCGAAAAGGCGAATGACACACTGGCTCGACTGGCGTGAAAATCCATTACCAACGGCTTGAAGAATACGCTGAAGGAGAAGACGAGGAGTGGCGGCCCCAGGAAAAAGCCGACGGCACTCACGAAAACAATCAGCCATCCATAGAAAACTCGAGGCCGTTTGCTGGTCATTCACACTCCGCCCGCGGGCTAAACCTGGCCGGGCTCAACACCTTGTGATAGCGGTGCTGTCGAGGCTATATGCGCACTGCGCTCGTAGTCAAGAAAGTATCCCCAGTGAGCTTGTAGACTAGGTGCTGGCTCTTCCACTTCCCTTTAAACTTAAGAGACGAGGCGACAAGTTGGGACTGTGTCGTGCTTCAAGGGGTCCTTTGCGTTTGTGGCTGGTTATGACTGTACTGGTCATGTTTGGCGGCGGACTCAAAGCCCAGCAATCCGCCGCACCACAGTTGGCCGACTACGTTGGCACCTACGCCGATTCCCCTGGACACACACTGGAGATAGTGGACAGCGACGGCCTCTTTGCGGTTGTGGATGAAGCCAAGTATCCTCTGCGGCCTGCGAAGGCGGATGCGTTCACCACCATTACCGGTCAGACGATCCCGTTCGTGCGCGACGCGAGCGGCAAGGTGACAGGGTACGAACAGGATGGCAAGCTCCATCCTCGAATATCCACAACCGTCACGCCTGAGGCCGCGGCGCTGGGGCAGCCCCGGCCCAAAGGACAGGATTCGCCCGCCGACTATCGCTACCATGCTCCGGCCGACCTGCATGATGGAATAGCGGTCGGCGATATTGCGCGCTCGGATCTCGGCATTGCGACAGCCAGCGTCATCGTGGGCGGGATCCTGGGCGGCACTTACAAAGACGTGCACAGTATCCTCCTCTATCAACACGGCAAACTGGTACTCGAAGAGTACTTTTACGGTTACAGTGCGGAGCGGACGCACCAACTCCGGTCAGCGACCAAGTCCATCGTGAGCTCACTGGCGGGGATTGCCATCGACCGCGGCGCCCTCACGGGAGTCAACCAGCGCGTGCTGCCACTGATGACCTATCAGAGCTACGGCCACCCCGACCCGCGCAAGGCTGCGATGACACTGGGCGACTTCCTCTCCATGAGCTCCGGGCTGGATTGCAACGACCATAGTTCTTCATCGCCTGGACGCGAGACAGCGATCGATAACCAGCCCGACTGGGTCAAGGCAACTCTCGATCTGCCGATGATCAACGATCCCGGAAGCACGGGGTACTACTGCTCCGGCGGCGTGTCGGTTGTCGGCCGCGCCATTGAGAACGCAGTTCACATGCGGCTTCCGGAGTTCGCGCAGGCAAACCTCTTTGGTCCGCTGGGAATCGCGCACTCCGGCTGGACATGGAATTACGACCTGACCAACGCGGACAAGGAATACTCCCAGATCCACTTGCGCTCCCGCGACATGCTGAAGCTTGGGATTCTTTTTGCGGACGGCGGCCGCTGGCACGGGCGGCAGGTCATCTCCGAGTCATGGGTGCGCACCTCGCTCGCCGAACATAGCCACGTTGACAACGTCAGCTATGGCTACTTCTGGTGGCGCCCCTGGTTGAATGTAGAAACGGCCACCGGCGGCCAGCACGTGGATGTATTGGCTGCCCAGGGCAACGGTGGGCAAAAGATTTTCCTGGTACCGCAGTACGGCCTGGTCGCTGTCTTCACCGCAGGTGGTTACAACGCGGAGTCGACTCCGCCAAATACGATCATGGCGAAGATCATTCTTCCCAGATTGATGAAGGTTGTGAGTAGGGGCACGGCCTCATCGCCGCCGCAATGAGTTTGGAAAAGATGCCAGACCCAACTCATCGAGGACGCCTAGAAATGAATTCAGCCGTCCCTTCGGGACTTCTCTTAGCTGCGTTGGATACCCAGGACTGCGTCCTGGGCTAAGTTCAGGTCGCCCCTTCGGGGCTGGAATTCCAGCGGCGGTTCCTCCATGGGGCGTTTCGACTCTTGAGAGGGAGGGACGGCAAACCTCTCGCTGCAAAGAACAAGTAACATTCGCGAGGGGATCTAGGGCTCGACTTTGTAGAGGGCCACCATGCCCGCATCCATGTGCTCGTCGATGTGGCAGTGGTACATCCATGTGCCGGGGTCGTCGGGAATCATGTCTACGGTTTGCATCTGGGCGGGGCTGATGGAGATCACGTCGGTGCGGTGTCCGCCATCCATCACCACATTGCCATGCCAGTGCGGAGTGTGGATGTTGCCGAATTCTCCAATGGTGACGAGATACCATCGAACGCGTTCGCCCTTCTTCATGGTCATGATGGGCATGTTCGCGTACATGAGGCCGTTGATGGTCGAGCGAAAATTGACCCCCGTAAAGCCGGCGCCGTAGGTAAAGAAATTGCCCGCGTCGTCGCCGATTGAGGCTTCCAGCTTGTTCACGCCTTTGGGATCGCCGGTATACGTATCAATGTTGTGCTGCAGATACCAGCTGGTGTTCTCGTCAACAATCATGAACAGGTTGACGAATTCGCGGTCGACGTCCTTGGGACGGCCGGTCGGCCCTGCCATTCCCTTGCGGGTGATAAGAATGACTCCCACCAGTCCGCTCTCCACATCCTTTTGCTCATTGGCGTGCGAGTGATAGAGCCAAACGATCGAGCTGGGGTCGTTGGGCCCGGGACCCGCACGCTCCGGCACCTCCCAGTTGTAAATGTGTGTTTTGCCCGGTGAAACCCCGTCCTTGTCGGGTGAGGACGAACCGTCGTCATAGCCCGCGCCCTCTGAATCCTTGGCGTAAAAAACCCCATGCGGATGCATGGTGAAGGGATGGGTAGCGTTGTTCTTGAATACGACCCGGATAGTGTCACCCACCTCGGCGCGCAGCACGGGACCCAACATACCGCGATGCTCCCACTCCGGGGGCGGAGCCTTAAGCTGGGTGAAGGTATCGTCTGTGTATTCGCGGTAGATCGCTTTGCGATAAATGCTGCCGATGCGATGCGGGCCCGGCTCGGTGAAGAGCCTGGCATGTCCCATGAAGGGCATCCCCATCATCCGGTCGATACCCAGTGGAGTGTAATTCCACTCCACTTCGTCGCTCGCGACGAAATAGGTGTGCACCGTGCCTGCGAAGCCAGCCTGCACCAAGGCAAAGACGACTATGAACAGCGAAGAAATTCTCCTCGGCAGACAGGAAGTGCACACAGACGGCTCCCCCTCAATGAGTGCTTCTGGTGTTGATGGATAGCCGTCAAATTCTACCCTATGGAACCGGAGAGTGGGATCGAAGCAACTACGGGATTGCCACGGCCGGACTTACGACCGTAAAACCGGCTTGGGCGGCGGCGCTGCACAAGCGTAGGTCGCTCGATATGAACCGCTGTCGAGCGGTCCGCTGCTGACACCAAACCATGGCAGATGCGAGTTGCAAACTGTCCGCGGCGCGTAAGGAATACGTGTCAAGCAAGACGCCTGCCTGGGCACGCACCTTATCACTTGGAAGAATCTCTCGCCAGCCTCGGCTTAAGACGGAGAGGCGGTTGAGCGCCGCTTGGCGTCCATCTTCGTGCAACTTACCGGCATGAAGCAGCCGGGCAATCGCGCTGTGTATCTCCACGGTCGTGGCCCACCAAACTACCGGGGCAAACTGCTTGGCCAACGCCCTGACTTTATTACTTGTTCGCTCATGAACGCAGAGCGGGATCAGAGCGCTGGAATCCCAGAAAGCGGTGCCCGGGTTCACCGGCCTTCCTCCCGCTCATCCAGAATTGCTTGCGTCGCCGCGTTCCCGCGGACGGTCGCCCTCGGCATCTTCCAGAGTTGGTCAAGGTCTAATGGATGTTCAGGCAGGCGCATGGCTCCAGCGGCTACAAGGGCCAGCTCCTCTTCACTTGCGTCCTCGGCGACGAAAGCGATCAATTTGGCGACGGGCAGATTTCGATCCCGGATTATGACGACTTCGCCGCTCTTTGCATAGGTCAGGTAGGTGCTGAGCCGATTCTTGAGTTCCGCTACATTGACGCTACGCATGGCCAAACCTCGTCATGGCTATTATAGCCACGGATGGTCATGATCGCAGTCTCCTGGAAATTGGCACAAAGCGAGAGGTTGGGTCCGCAACAACCCCACTCAAGCCAAAGAAGGCTTGAATGGGCCACGCATGTTCCTGCCCGTACTTACGCTTCGCTCACCGCTGGGGTCTGCTCTGCATCCTCGTGGGCCAATTCCTCCGACTGCTCGGATACCTTTTTCAACGAAACATGCTCGGCACGCGCCCAGATAAGGCCGACCGGGATGACGCACATAAAGGTTACGATCAGCAGCATGGTGCCGCAGGCGAGCGCCGGCTCAAACTGCACATGAAAAATCTTCTGCATGAACCCGGTGGTGAAGCCGATCTGGGTGAACCAACCCAGCACCGGCAACTGGACGACCGATCCAACCATGCTGGCCGCCATCAGGACCAAACAGCGGGCGAGCGTCATCGAAGAGAGCTCCGGCGAGAGCACGAAAGCCCGGGTGATTTCAAGATAGGCCGCTGTGATAAGGCCCCACATCAGCAGCGACAGCCCCATCGCGCGGAGAAAGTCGCCCAACGTTGCAATGGAATCGAGACCGTCACGAAAGGCGCGAATCTTGTTCCCCACGGAATGTGCCAACGCCGGTAGAGAACGAGCCCAGAGCCCTTTCCGCCAGAGCAGCAACGGCTTTACCCGAAGCACGCACGCTGATGGCAAAGATCGCGAGGGCGAAGGCCACGACAAGCCCACCCAGAGCGGTGTGCTGCAGCGCCTCGTGATGGGGCAGGGTCGCACGGTCCGGCGCCAGCAGCAATGCGCTGGAAAAAATCAAGCGCCATCCCACCCAGATCGAACATGCGCTCTACCGTGTAAACCGCCATCTGGGAGCTCAGCGTGAGCTTGGTTCTCCGCGCCACCAGGTAAGGACGCACCAGATCAGCCAGACGGCCGAAGAGGGCCACGGCGGTAAAGCCAATCACCTGCGAGTCCCAGCAGCCAGGAATGAGCTGACCTTCTTCTGCGGTTTCAGCAGCACCGCCCAACGCACCGCTCGCAGCCAGTAACAAAACACCACCATGGCCGTGGCGAGAACGATCCGCCGCCAATCCACATGCTGCAGCTGATCGAGAAAGACGCTCCACTGAAAGTGGACCCGGGTGTGGACCACCCACACCAGTACCCCCAGGAGAATCGCTCCCACCAGGTACACGATCCACGGATGCTTTTTCAAATGCGACTCCAAAATACGACTTCAGCGATGGGTTGAGAACGGCTTACTGGTGCTCCACGCCTGTTTGGCGGGACGGCATGGTGGCGAGAGCGGCGGCACCGGCCGGATGCTGCCGCTCCCATTGCTTTCTGCGGTTGAACTCGCGGATCACCCGCGCAACATAGAGCCCGGGTCTCGCGATACGGAGGCACTCCGTGATACTTATCCACCGCTGCCGGGCCCGGCGTTGTAAGCCGCCAGCGCCAGTGCCAGATGATCGTGATACCTCACCAGCAACGCATCCAGATACGCGGTGCCGCCATTGATGTTTTGATCCGCGCGAAAGCTGTCAGTAACGCCCAGCTCCGCCGCGGTTCCCGGCATTAACTGCATCAGGCCCTGCGCTCCGGTGCGGCTCACGGCCCGGATATTGCCGCCGCTTTCCGCCCGCACGACACTGGCCAGCAGATCTACATCCAGATTGTGGGTGGCGCCGGCCTTGGCCATCAACTGGTGCACGTCGGCCTGGGTAAGCATGGGCTGCGCGTCCTTGACCTCACGGTCTGGAGGCCGGAGGCGGATCAGGGACGAATTCCACCGACGGCGATCTCCGCCGCATCCACCTCAACAAAGTTGTCGCTGCCCTGGCTGGTAAACATCCGCACCTTGCCGCCGGCTTCCTCCCGGTGATCGCACAAGAGGTGATAGCCGTTGGTCAAGGTGACCTCTTCGGCAGGCCTGCGAGAGCGGGCACTGATACCCAGCAAAGCAAGGGCCGCCAGCCAGCTCGCCAAGGATGGAGATTCTACTCATTGGGCAAACTCTACCACGGGGGCGGCGTCCACTCTCGTCTTCGCCAGTTACCTTCGGCATCTTGCATCGCCGAGGCTTGGCTTAGCACCTCTTCGACGGCCAGGGCCACGCCATCGTCATCATTCGAGGCGGTAATCTCCCATCCCCTGCCGCCGGGCCAGAGCCAGGATTTCGTCGCTGGCATTGGCCATCACCACTGCTCGCCCGGCATACTCCAGCATCTCCAGGTCGTTGAGATTGTCGCCGATCGCCATGATCTGGTCCCGCTCCAGGCCGCGGATGCTGGCCAGGCTATGGAGCGCCGCGCCTTTTGAGCAACCAGGTGGTAAGAGGTCTAAAATGCTAAGGTTGCGGGCGGCGTACTCGGTGCGATGCATGGCAATCAGCTCCGCCACGTCACTCATAAGCAGTTGCTTTTCCGCCTCGATCATCTGCGCGACGGTGCCGCAGACCATGCCCTGGATCGGTTCCTCGCCCGCGTCAAAGGCTCGCTCGATGGGCTGGACCTCGAGCAGGTAGGGCCGATTTGCCTCTACCCAACGATCAATGCGGGCGTGGAGTTGCGGCATGTTCTCGATCACCAGGGCGCCGGCCCCTTCGCGGTCGAAGGTGAACACCGTGGTGCCGTAACCGCGCAAGAGTCCACATAACACCCGGGCGGTTTCCACCGGAAGGAAGCGGCGATCCAACAGGGTTCCATCGAAACCGCGCACCACGGCTCCATTGGAGGAGATCATCACCGAATCCTCACTGAGACCCACCTGGGCAACCAGAGGCATGGCGTAGGCTTGGCGGCGCCCGGTGGAGATCACGATTTCAATGCCCGCAGCCTCGGCGGCCCGCAAAGCCGCACAGTTGCGGGGGCTGATTCTGGGCCCGGTCGAGGGCACCAGAGTGCCGTCGATATCGATCGCAATTAGCTGGATGCTCACTCCTCTATTTTACCTGTTGGCCGTCGGGTTTGCCGGTTACGCACCCAAATGGAAACCCTCAATTATCATGAATTTATGCCCATAATTGCCTACCTGGAGTGCTGCGGTTGCCATACCCGCTTTCCCCCCGAAGAAGCGCAAACCCAATGCCCTCAATGTGGAGGCCGGCTGGCGCCCGGCGAAGAGCGGGAAAGGGACCATCGGGGGGTGATTTTGCCGGCGCGCCACCGCGCGGGGGGAATCATTACTCCTCAGTAACATGGAGATTTGGTCTGGTTTCAGGGGGCGACGAAGGACAGGACGAAACCGCAGGGGGGCAGGGTCCGCAACAACCCCACTCAAGCCAAAAGAAGGCTTGAATGGGCAACCCAAGCTTTTGTTGCTGGTAAAGAAACTACTGCCATTTGAGTTAGCTGCTCGGCTAGAGAAATACCCTAGCTATCCCCAAGAAAATTTTGGGTGGCCTATTCAAGCCCTCTTTTGGCTTGAGTGGGGTTGTTGCGGACCCAACCAATCCTATTTCTTGCCGGTGAAGAGGAGGACCCCGCCGCCGATGATGGCGACAACGCCCAGGATCGGCGGTAATGGCACAGTGCTGGTTTCCTTCTTGGAGGCCTGAATGGGGCCAAGATCCACTACCTTTTTCTCATGCGTATAGGAGAAGCCACCATACGCCAAGGCGAGAACGCCCAACACGATCAGAACAATACCAAAGGCTTTCATTTGTACCTTTCTCAGTTCCTTAAGTCGGATGCCCACGCGGAAGAGCGAGTTGCCTTAACTGTTGGCTGATGAATCAGATAAGCGAGTAAAACTGCCGCTCAAGCGCGCAGAATCAGGTGGGAGGCGAGCGAGCTGGCGTGCTCTATCGTTACAGACTTAGCCTGCATGTAATACACAGCGATGGCAACCAATAGAAAGACCGCTACCAGCGCGATCACCAATACGAAGTAGCGAACGACCTCCGTCTTGTGCTTCTGCGCCTCGGTTGGTCTTTCGACCACAGCGCAATGGATGGTTTCACTCACGTCAGCGGGGTGCATGTGCTTGGCACTTGCAATCATGGGAACATGCATGAGCGTCCCTCCTTTCCTTACTTAAATAGACGGTTGAAGCACCGCGAAGGTTGTGTGCCGCGGAAAACGGGAGGTGCCTTCGCGGTTATCCAGCTCCTTCGGGATGCACTAGAATAGAAGGGTGAAGCCAACACTCCTAGAAGAGTTGCCGCAGGGCAGCGCCGGCGAGGCCGTAGCCGTGCTCGAACAGCGCCCGCGCATTGGCTTTGTAAGCCTGGGTTGCCCCAAAAACCTGGTCGACAGCGAGGTCATGATGGGCCTGCTTGACCGGGCCGGGGCGGAGATTACGAACCGTCCCGAGACGGCGGACATCCTGGTGGTGAACACCTGCTCGTTCATCGATAAAGCCAAGCAGGAATCGATCGACACCATCCTGCAGATGGCCCAGCACAAAGTCTCCGGCAATGCGCGCAAGCTGATCGTGGCCGGCTGCCTGGTGGAGCGCTATCGCGACGAGATCCGCAAGAATATGCCGGAAGTGGATGCCGTGGTCGGCACAGGAGAGCTGGAAGCGATTTTGGCCGCCGCCGGGCTGGAGACACCGGCCGCGCCGCTCGACGCGCCGCAACTCTTTTCTATCCTGCCCGCCTCATCACGTCCCGAAGGCGACCTGCGCGAATCCCAGGGACGCTTCGCGCGCGAGCAGTGGGAGGGCGCTGCAGGCCAAGCTTCCCCAGTATCTCTACGATCACACCACGCCGCGCATGCTGGCGACGCGCAAGTCTTCGGCGTACATCAAGATCGCCGAAGGCTGCGACCATCCCTGCAGCTTCTGCGTGATCCCCAACCTACGGGGGAAATTTCGCTCCCGGCGTTTTGCCTCGGTGGTGGCCGAGGCCGAACAGCTGGTGGCCCAGGGAGTGCGCGAGCTCACGCTGATCGGCCAGGACACTACCTGTTACGGCGAAGACCTGGGGATGAAGGATGGCCTGGCGCAACTGCTGGACAGCCTGGCCCGCATTCCCGATCTGAATTGGCTCCGGTTCCTCTACGCTTATCCCAACAAAGTGACCGGGCGCTTGCTGGAAACAATTGCCCAGCATGACGTGATCTGCAAGTACCTGGATATGCCGCTGCAACACGCCGCCGCGCCAGTGTTGAAGCGCATGCGCCGCGGGGGCAATGCCGATATCTTTCTCAAGACCATCGAGCGGGTGCGCGCGACGGTGCCTGACGTGGCGATCAGGAGCACCTTTATCACCGGCTTTCCCGGGGAGACCGAGTCGGATTTCAACGTACTCAGCGACTTTGTCCGCGCTGCCCGGCTCGATTGGCTGGGGGTCTTCAGCTACTCCGACGAAGAGGGCTCCGGCGCCTTTGGGTTGGGCGATAAAGTGCCGGCGCGGACCATTGAAGCACGCCGCCGCTCTCTGATGCGCATGCAGCAACTCGATCAGCCGCAAATCCAGGGCCGCGCAGGTAGGCCGCCGTTTTGACCTGCTGGTTGAGGGGCCGTCCGAGGAGACTCCCTTGCTTTGGGAGGGCCGCACGCAGCACCAGGCTCCGGAGATCGACGGAAAGGTCTACATCAACGACTTTGGGCCCTTCGAGCAATTGGAAACCGGCCGGTTTTACCGCTGCGAGATTACCGAGTCGCAGGATTACGATTTAGTGGGCAGAATTATTGCCGAGTAAACAGGATGTTGGCATGACTACACCGCGTAAGAAATTGAAGAGCCTACGATGCCCCACATGCGGGCAGATCGTCACGGTGAAGGATCCGGATTTTCCCTTCTGCAGCGAGCATTGCAAGACCATCGACCTGGGGAAATGGGCCAGCGGCGTATACCGCATCTCTTCTCCGGTGCTCGATCCCGAGCTGCTGGAAGAGATTGAAGAGTATGCGGCCTCGCTCGTCCGGCGATGAGTGATACGCCGAATGGGACAAAAACGGCCTGGGCCTGGGCCGTGGGGACCTTTCTGGGCGCGGGGCTGCTCAAGCCCGGTCCGGGCAGCTGGGGATCCGCCGCGGCAGCGCTACTGTGGCTGGCGGCTGGTAAGACTGTCACTCCCGGACCGCTTGCATGGCTTACCCTGACGGCAGCCTTGGCGCGCTTGCCATCGGCATACCCGCCGCCACCCGGGTGGAGCGGGAGAGCGGGCGCGAAGATCCCGGGCACGTGGTGATCGACGAGGTCGCCGGCCAGTGGATTGCGCTGATCCATTCGCGGGTAAACTTGAGTCACTTGCTGGCCGGGTTTCTTTTCTTCCGTCTATTCGACATCGTGAAACCATGGCCTGCAAGGCAGCTTGAAGGGTTACCCGCAGGCTGGGGAATCATGCTCGATGATGTTGCCGCAGGCGTGTATGCTTTGCTCTTGATGCAGGCAGTGCAACACTGGATCGGCTAGCGGTTGCGGTATCCCACTCAAGCCAACACCAGGCTTGAATGGGCCACCCAGGTTTTCCAGTACAGAGAACAAAGGGACGTTCAGGGATACAGGCGATGCGATTTTCCAAGGAGTCATCCATTCCGAACTCGCCCCGGATCGATGCCGCCATGCCGGACGCAGCGCTGCCGGGCGGTGAAGTCGAGGTCCGCGGAACACAGCTGGGCGCGGTGCGCTCGCGCATGCCGGTCGCCGTGCTGGACGGGATCGTGGCTCCCATTCTGCTGAGCCGCGCCAATCGGATGATCGTGCGCATTCCCGAGGAGGTGCAGACCGGAAGGCTCGAGATCCGGCAGAACGGCCAGTCCAGCAATACCGTCCGGCTCAAAATCGCCCGCCTGATCACTGGCAATCTGCATCCTGTCGGCAATCCCGCGGTGGATGCCGAGGGCAATATCTACTCCACGGATTCCGGCCCTCGGGGGCAAAAGACGGCGGTCTCGGTGTATCGCATTACTCCTGCGGGCGAAATGATGCCGCTGGTCAGCGGGATTACCAATGCCACCGGCTTGGCGCTCGACGCCCAGGGCTACCTGTATGTCTCCTCCCGGCTGGATGGCACCGTGCACCGCGTTTCTCCCCAGGGCGCGTCTTCGGTGTACGCCGAGGGCATGGGCATCGCCACCGGGATCGCCTTTGATTCCGCCGGCAACCTTTACGTAGGCGACCGCAGCGGAACTATCTTCAAGATTTCCCGCGACCGGCAGATTTTTGTCTTTGCCACACTGGAACCCAGCATCGCCGCCTACCATCTCGCCTTCGGCCTGGATGGAACGCTCTTCGTGACCGCTCCCAGCACCTCCAGCTATGACTCGATTTACGCCATCGACCAGGCGGGCGTGGTGCGCGTCTATTACCGGGGCCTGGGCCGGCCGCAGGGACTGGCTTTTGATGTTGCGGGCAATGTGTATGTCTCCGCCTCTCTTCACGGCACCCGGGGAATCGTCTGCATTACGCCTGGCGGAGAAGCCTCGGTGGTGCTTGCCGGCTCGGGCATTGTCGGTCTGGCGTTCGTGCCTGGCGGCAACGCGATCCTGGCCGCCAATGGCGCGGTCTATGATGTACCGTTGGGCATTGAAGGCGTGCATCTTTTTTAGAAGCATCCAAGGATCGAAGTTCGGATGAATTGTGAAATTATTGCGGTCGGCTCAGAACTGCTCACTCCCTACCGACAAGACACAAATTCCCTCTTCCTGACCGACCGCCTGCTTTCGCTGGGCGTGAACGTGGTCTTCAAGACCATCGTGGGCGACCGGCTGGCGCACTTGGCCGGCGCCATTCGTATCGCCCTCGAACGTACGGACATCGTGATCACCATGGGCGGCCTGGGGCCCACGGAAGACGATCTGACGCGGCAGGCGGTTGCGGAAGCCCTGGGGATTCGGCTGCGCCGCAATCCGGAGATCGTCGGCGCTCTCTATGCGCGCTTCGCCGCCCGCCGCGCGCAGATGACAGACAACAACGCCCGCCAGGCCGATGTACTGGATGGCTCGGTGATTCTGGAGAATGCCCGAGGCACCGCGCCCGGACAATGGCTGGACACCGTGTACGGAGGGCATCGCAAGCTGGTGATTCTGCTGCCGGGGCCGCCCACGGAAGTGAAGGCCATGTTTGACGCGCAATGCATGGATCGGCTGCGCGCCGTGGTTCCCAAACGAACCATCGCCATGCGCACGCTGAAGGCTGCCATGATCGGCGAATCGCAGGCGGATGCGCGCATCGCGCCGATTTACACCAAGTACAAGGACGTGGATACCACCATCCTGGCCCACACCGGCGACATCACCCTGAATCTGACTGTGCGCCAAGGGAGACCAGGAGACCGCCCAGGCAAGAGTCGATGAGCTGGCGGAGAAAATCGAAGAGGAGCTGGAGGAATTCATCTACTCTTCGCAGGCCGAGTCGCTGGAGCAGATCGTTCTCTATTACCTGGGCATGCATGCGTCCACGCTGGCGGTGGCGGAGAGTTGCACCGGCGGGCTGGTGGCCCAGCGCCTGACCAGCATCAGCGGCAGTTCACGATCGTTTCTGGGGGGAGCGGTGGTTTACAGCAACCAGCTCAAAACGCTTTTCGCCGGTGTTGCTCCGTCGCTGATCGAGGAGCATGGCGCGGTCAGCAAGGAGGTTGCGGGGGCGCTGGCGGAAGGAATCCGGCGCAAGACTTCCGCAACATTCGGGCTGGGGGTCACGGGTATCGCGGGTCCTGGCGGCGGCTCTGAAGAGAAGCCAGTGGGGTTGGTTTACGTCGCGGTGACTGATGGCAAGCAGACAGATGTGGTGGAACGGCGCTTTGGCGGCGACCGGGAACACATTCGCGCCTGGACCAGCCAGCAGGCGCTGGATATGGTGCGCCGGCGGCTGAAGTAAGGAGACCGCAGCTGGTAAGGGCTTTTAGACACCCCCTGAGTGAGAATCGGGATTTATGGATATCAGTCCCCGAAGGGACGACCTCCGATAAAGGCAAACCTAATCAGGAATGACGTTCGTCAGGCGGGGCATGCCTCCACAGCTGCGGCCTCGCTGTCGTAGACCTTGAACAGGGTGAGGATGCCCACCATCTTGAAGGTCTTCGCGGCAAAAGGAGATGGGCTGACGAGCTTGGCGTCCCCGCCTACCTTCTTGGCTTGGCGCAACGCGTCGACAATCGCTCCAATACCGCTGGAATCGATGTAGGGCATCGCGGAAAGATCCAGCAGCAGGTGGATGTGTCCGCTGCTGATGGCGCCTTCTACGGCCTCGTCAAGCTGCTTGACACCTTCTCCATACTTGAGCGGGCCCTTCAGTTTTAAGCAGCAGATGTTTCCGCTCTGTCGAATATCAAGATCCACGTCTTCCTCTCCCGGCCAAGAATTTGCTGTTGGTAGAGCCTTTTCACTTCTACTCTGCGCGTCGAAAATTGGCTACTTTCTCTACACCGAAGTGAAAAATGCTGTACTCTCCGACCAGATTAACAATCAACCTATCCTGCCATATACGTCAAGCGGGCAACAGGCGCATGAAAATCGAAACCGGCAGTGAACATAGGCTAAACAGCCAAAGCATCTCGGAACTTGCCCAGTCCCTGCTCGCCTCGCCGGAGGTTTCTGCCCGAGCCGCATTGCTGGCCGACGCCATGCGCACCGCGCTGCCGGGGAGCGCTTGCGCCCTCTATGCCCTGCGCTCGGGCCCGGAGGAGGCTTTCTTCACCCCCCTCGGCGTCTCCGACGAGATTTCGGTAGAAGAATCGGCTATCCCCGCCGATGCGCCGCTCTTCGCTCCCCTGATGCAGACGCCGCGCCCCATGGTCTACTCCGCCAGCGAATTGGCCCGCGAAGATTACGCTCATATCAACGTGGTGCGCACTATCCGCTCCATCGGATACCTGCCCCTGCTGCAGGAGCAGCAGCTGGTGGGGGCCTTCGAGATCGTCAGCTTCAGCGACCCACTTACCGAGACCGCGTTGCAGTCGCTCGATGGGTCTGGCCGAGCTGGCCGTGGCGGCTATCGGGAGCGCCGAGCAGTACGAGGAGCAGCGGCAAAACCTGCTCGATTCCATCCACCGCCTGACGCAGCTCTATGACCTGGAAAAATCCCTGAACGAGACGCTGGATTTCGAGCCGCTGCTGGAACTGATCCCGGTCAAAGTGGCGGCCATGCTGCCGTGCCAGGCCATCCATCTATGGATGTTCGAGGGCGGCAAGCTAAAGCTGGTCTCTGCGTGGGGAGAGGATGCAACCGCCGAAGTAGGCACCACAGAGGAAGTTGGCGAGGGTTATGTCGCGGATATGGCGGAGGAAGGCGCTCCGCTGTTGATCAGCGATCCCGACGATCCCCGGCTGGCCAGCCGCAACGAGCGTGCCGGCGAAGGCCAGCCCATCACCAATGCGCTGATGGTGCCGCTCATCGAGCACGACAAGAACGGCGGCGAAAGCGAGCTGGGGGTGCTGGAGGCGGTCAACAAAGAGGGCGCCGAGGGCTTTAGTGAAGATGACCTGTTCTTCATGAACAGCATGTCGGAGACGGTCACGAGTGCGCTCAAGAACGCCAGCCTGATGTACGCGGAGCGCAAGCTGGAGATCCTGGAAGCCCTGGTTCAGGTGAGCTCGGAGATCACCTCGACGCTTCGGCTGGAGCGCCTGTTGCAGATTATCGTCAACAGCCCACAGTCGGTGTTGCCTTTCGAACGCTGTTCGATTGCGCTGGATAATCGCGGCCGGCTGCAGTTGAAGGCGGTATCTGGAATGGAGAGCATTCCGGCGGGCGACCTCCAGGTAGAGCATCTGCGCGGATTGCTGCAATGGCTTTCGAGCTATGACCAGCAGCTGCTCATTCGCCAGCACGAGGCAGAGCCGGAGACCGACGATCCCAAGGTACGCGCGGCCATCGGCAAGCACTTTGAGGCGAGTGACTATCGCGCCTTGTTTGCCCTGCCCCTGGCCGACGACCAGGGACGTGTTGGCCTGTTGCTGTATGAAAGCAGCAATCCGGATTTTCTCGAGTAGGCACACATCGAGATGATCAAGGTCCTGGCCGGGCAGACAACGGTCGCGATCCGCAACGCGCTGTTGTACCGGGAAGTGCCGCTGATCAGCTTGCTTGAGCCTCTGGTGCAGCGCAAACAGGCTTTCATGCGCAGCGACCGAAAGCGGCAGATGGGGATGCTGGGCGGGTTGGCGGCCGCGATCCTGCTGCTCATCTTTTGCCCACTGCCGCTGCGCATCAGCGGCCCTGCGGTGGTGGCGCCGCAATCGGTCATCACCCTGGCCGCCCCGGTCGAGGGAACAATCGCGAATGTGTACGCGCGCGAAGGGCAGCACGTGAGCCGCGGCGAGGTGCTGGGAACCATGGACGACTGGTCGTGGCGTAACCAGCTAGCTGCCGCGCAAGCCAAGTATGAGGCCGCCATGCTGGCCATGCAGGCCGACCTGGCGACGCATTCCGCGCAGGCGGGAGAAGACCGGACCCAGGCTGACTACCTGCGCGCGGAAATGGAGCGGGCACGGTTACGTATTGCCAACGCCCAGCTGCGCTCGCCCATCGACGGCATCGTGATGACTCCGGATCTGCAGAATGCGGTGGGGGAACACCTCGATGCCGGCGCGACCTTTGCCCAGGTGCTGAACCTGGCGAGCGCGCGGGTCAACATCGCTGTCGACCAGGAGGATGCCAAGCTGGTGCGAGCCGGGCAAAGGGCCGCCATCAAGCTCGACAGCTTTCCCGCGCAGACGCTGCATGGCCAGGTCTTCAGCGTCAGCCCCGAAGCCCAGCCTACCGGCGACGGCCGGGTGTTTTATGCCCATGTGCTTCTGCCCAATGAGAGCGCGGAACTGCGCACGGGCATGGATGGCCGGGCCAAAATCTCCGCTGGATTGCGGCCGGCGGGGTTTGTCTTGCTGCGCGGCTCCGGCGTTATGGCTCTGGAAAACGCTATGGGATTGGATCGGTTGGTAACTTTCATGCTGTGGAATCGATTTAAAAGTAACCGTGGCGCTTTCAAATTTGCGGCAGTCGCCGCTTTGTGCTGCGTTGCCGGGTGTAGTCAAGGGCCCGGGGCTTCGGCTTCCCAGCCCGTTTTGGCTTCGGCATCAAGCAAGGCCGCTGAGCCGGTAGCGTCCTCGGCTACAGCGGAGCCGCCTGCGCGTCCCCGCTCGCAGCTACTGGCGAAGGCCGCGAATACACCACGGTCGGCCCGCTGGTTGTGGAACAACAGGCCGATGTCGTGGCCGAACGCGACGGCCGCGTAACTTCAGTCAGCGTTGAGATTGGGGACCATGTACGCCGCGGCGAGGTATTGGCATTGCTGGATGACCGGGCGCTGGAGGCTGCGCGCGCGGAAAAGGCGGCGAGTATCGATTCCCTCAAAGCCCAGGTGCAGACCTGGGAAGCGGAGCAAAAAAGCAACGAGGCGGATCTGCGACGAGCCGATGCCATGCGCGCGGAGAAGATCCTCGACGATGAGGATTGGGAGCATGTTCAATACAAGCTCAGCGAAACCAAATCCCAGGTAGCCCGCTACAAGGCCGACGAAGATTGCCTCCGAGGCCGAGTTGCGTTCCGCGGATGTCGAGCTGGGCCAATCGCGCGTCATTGCTCCCTTCGACGGAGTGGTAGGCCGCCGCTCTGTGCACTATGCGCAAGGCGTCAAGAAGGGCGATGCCCTCTTCTGGATCACGGCGCAGGCGCCTCTGCGGGTCATTTTCACCGTGCCCGAGTCGGCCATGGCCTTCTTCCCCCGGGGGGCAAAACTCGAACTCTCCACGGCGGATTATCCGCGCCTGAAGCAGACGGCAACCGTCTACCGCGTGAGCCCGGTTGTCGATCCGGCGAGCGGCAGCATCGAGGTGATCGGCACCCTGGAAAAGCCTTCTCCCCTGTTGAAGCCGGGCATGTCGATGCAGGTGAAGCTGAGCCCGCGATGAACCTGAGTGAGGCACTCGATGCGGCCCTACCTGATATTCCCCGCGCCAGGCTCTCGCGGAAAAACCCTCCGCGCAGTCGATCCCGAGCTGATCATCCGAGAGGATACAACCGACGGCGAACCGATCGTCGCGGTCTATCAGCGAAGCACCGCCAACCTCATTCGCATGAAGCCCACGCAGTGGCAACTCGCCCGTCTGTTCGATGGAGTCCGTTCCTACGAAGAGATCGCCGCTGCCTTCGAGGCCGAGGCAGGCATCCCGATTTCCCCGGACGAGGTGCGGACCTTCGCGGAAAATATGGACGAGGGCGGCTTCTGGTACAAGAATCCGCAGGAAAAAAATATCGCCATGAATGAGAAGCTCGCGGCCCAGCGTAGCCGCCGGGCCAGCGGCTCCAGCTTCAACGTGGCGCACATATCGTTCTCCGCCTGGGATCCGGATCGATACCTTACCCGGCTCGATCAAAAGATCGGGAAATATGTGTACAACCGCTGGATGGTGTGGGGCGCGGTATTGCTGTTTCTGTTTGAAATCATCGTCTTTTTCGCGCAGTGGAATGTGATCGGCCCGGACATACCTATCTACTATGACTTCAGCAAGAAGACCTTTTCCGATCTGGCGGAGTTCTGGGTGCTGCTGATGATCATCGGTTTTCTCCATGAGAGTTCCCATGGGCTCACCTGCAAGCACTATGGCGGCGAAGTCCACAGCATGGGATTAATGTTTCTCTATTTCACGCCCTGCTTTTATGTCGACGTCACCGAATCCTGGGTGTCGGCCAGCCGCCTGCAACGCATGGCCACGATTATCGCTGGGATATGGGTTGAAATGATCCTTTGTGGTTTTGCGACTCTTGTATGGGTCAACACGCAAGCAGGAGAGTGGCTTCATGATTTCTGCTATAAACTCATCCTGCTCACTGGAATAGCGGTGGTGGTTATCAATCTCAATCCCCTCATCAAGCTGGATGGCTACTACTTTTTCGGGGAATGGCTCGGCGTCCCTGACCTGAAAGAGCGTTCCACTTCATTCCTGGTTAGCTGGGTGCAGCGCTATATTTTCCGCCTCCCGGTTGATGTGCCGGTGGTTTCCCGGCGGCGGTTGCCGGTACTGGTGCTCTACGCTCTGGCCTCCGGCGGGTACAGTTATCTTCTGCTGCTGTTCTTCATCCGCTTCAGTTACAACGTCTTCTTCCACTGGTTCGCCGAGCTCGCGCTGCTGCCTGCAGCCTTGCTCGCATTCGTAATCTTTCGCTCCAGGCTGGACGCCCTGTGGAAATTCACCGTGGGTTTTTTCCGCACCCGGGTGGAAGAAGGTGCTTTCCGCTTTACGCCTTTCCGCGCCGTGGCAGGGTTGGCCATGCTCGCCCTGCTCTTTGTGCCCATCATGCGCGATCGTGAAAATGCCTTTTTCGTCATCGAGCCGAGGGAGACGCACCAGGTGCATGCGGGGGTTCCGGGAAAGGTGCTGGCTGTGTATGTGAAGGAAGGCGATACCGTTCAACCCGGTCAAGTGATGGCGCAGCTGCAGAGTTTAAGTGCGGCCGGCGACTCAGCGACAGCGGCGGAACAGGTAGCGTCTTCGCAAGCCAGCGTGGTCAACGCGGAACTGCACCACTCCGGGCTGGGAGAGGCACTGGTTGCACAACAGGCAGCAAAACGCACCAGCGCAACCGCGCGTGAGGAGGGTGCCCAGCTTTCTGTGAACGCGCCCGCAGCCGGCGTGGTCGCAACCGTTGCTCCCGAGAACCTGGTGAACCGGGACGTGACCACGGGTGAGGCACTGCTGACGATTGTGGACCCATCGCAGCTGGTGGCGAGGCTGTTTGTTCCGGTTTCGGAGATGGACCGCGTTCGGGTCGGAGATCCGGTTTCGCTGCAGCTACCCACGCGATTCATGGAAGTCCGCGGGCGGCTGGGGACGATGGAAGGGTCGGCAACTCCCTTGCCGCCCGGGGTCCTTGCCGACCAGGATTACAAGGGAATCAGGCTGCCTACCTTCTACACCACGCGCATGCCCCTGGAGGCGATGGACAGCAGCGTCCAGGCCGGGATGAGTGGACAGGCAAAAATCTTCGGCAGGCGCCGGAGTGTCGCGGAACGGTTCGCGACGATTCTCGGCAACGTCCTGCATACCCACTTCTGGTAAGAACAAAAAGGCGACCACGGATATATATCCGTGGTCGCCTTTCCCTCTGCAGATTGGTCCCCGTTAAAGCACTCTTTTAAGCGTTCTGAGCTTCGCTGTCGAAAGCTTAGCGGCCGCCAGCTTGGCTACCGCCATCCTTTTGACTTCAGACGATCTTGTTGGTTCTCCTGGTATCAGGCCGCCGTCGCCATCCTTCGGCTTTGAACCGGCGGCACCAATCAGCGATTTCTTCTGGATTGCCATATTCATTTACCTATTTCAGGGCCAACATCCGTCGGCCCTGCGGTGCCAATCCACCAGTATTCTGTAGTCCGAACTCCAACGTGCGGCGACGATCTACTTGCCGCCGCTTCGCGGCTACTTGTTGCCGTGAAGAATCAGGCTGGGCTTGGCGGCGACAACCTTGCTGGCCGTAGGCTTGCTGGTGTCAATCTTCGACTTCTTGGTTGGGGTGGCAGTCTTCTTGCTGACGAGAGATTTCTTTTCCATGGCCATTGTGATGTCTCCAGGTTTTATTTAACTGCTTTACGCAGTACCTTAGTGCAAGCCGGTGGCCAAACTTCGCGGCCTCGTGGAAAAATCTTTAAGTGCCTGAAAACAAATGATCCAACTCTGTTCGGAGGCATTCGGACCGCGGGAGGTCAAAAGCAACCTTCTCAATCATGGGTTAAAATTTAACCTTCATGGGTTAAATAATTAACCCCTGGACAGTGAAAATCTTCGGCAGGCGCCGGAGTGTCGCGGAACGGTTCGCATCGATTCTCGGTTAATGTCTCTGCCTACCCACTTCTGGCAAGAACAAAAGGCGACCACGGAGATGTTTCCGTGGTCGCCTTTCCCTCTGCAGATTGGTCCCCGTTAGACGATTCTCTTAAGCGTCCTGAGCTTCGCTGTCGAAAGCTTAGCGGCCGCCAGCTTGGCCACCGCCATTCTTTTGACTTCAGACGATCTTGTTGGTTCTCCTGGTATCAGGCCACCGTCGCCATCCTTCGGCCTTGAACCTGCAGCACCAATCAGCGATTTCTTCTGGATTGCCATATCCATTACCTACATCAGGGCCAACATCTGTCGGCCCTGCGGTGCCAATCCACCAATATTCTGTAGTCCGAACTCCCGCGGGCGGCGACGATTTGCGCACCGCCGCTTTGCGACTACTTGTTGCCGTGAAGAATCAGGCTGGGCTTAGCGGCGACAACCTTGCTGGCCGTAGGCTTGCTGGTGTCAATCTTCGACTTCTTGGTGGGGGTGACAGTCTTCTTGCTGACGAGAGATTTCTTTTCCATGGCCATTGTGATGTCTCCAGGTTTTATTTAACTGCTTTACGCAGTACCTTAGTGCAAGCCGGTGGCCAAACTTCGCAGCCTCGCGGAAAAATCTTTAAGTGCTTGAAAACAAATGATCCAACCCTATAAGGAGGCATTAGCACCGCAGGAGGCCGACTGCGACCTTCTCAGCCATGGGTTAAATTTTAACCTCCATGGGTTAAATAATTAACCCTTGAGGGGTTTCGCAGTTGGTGCAGATCGATGCCACGTCGCCTTTCGTGGTTTTCTTCCAAAGAAAACCACTCCTCGCGACCTTTATGAGATCCAGTGATTGCGAAACCACTTTAAAGCGAATACTTGCGGCAGAGATACTTCATCCGCTGCGAATCAAGGTGCAGAAGTCTTGCCGCAGCCGCCTTGCTGCCATCGGAGCGCCGTAGCGCAGCTTCCAGCAGTGCCACCTCCAACTCACGGATCTCATCATCGAAGCGGACCCCGCCTTCGGGCAGCAGAATTGCTTCGTGGGCGGTTACGCTCTGCGCCAGCAGTTGCGGCGGCAGATGCTCGAGACCGATGGTTGGGCCTGGGACCATGATCACCAGCCGCTGGATCAGGTTCTCCAACTCGCGCACGTTGCCCGGCCAGGTATGCTCTTCAAGCGCCGCCAGCGCGTCGGGCGTCAGGCGTTTCTGCTCCAGCCCGTTGGCCAGGAGGTGGACACGCAAAAAATAATCCGCAAGCAGCGCGATGTCTCCGGCACGCTCGCGCAGTGGCGGCAATTGAATTGGCACCACATGGATACGGTAGTAGAGGTCTTCGCGGAATTTGCCGTTGCGCGCCATTTCTTCCAACGGCTCGTTGGTGGCGCAGATGAGCCGGAAGTCGATCTTGCGGCTTTGCCGGCCGCCCAGCCGCTGCACCTGCCGGTCTTCGAGCACGCGCAACAGCTTGGTCTGCAGTGGAAGGGTCAAGGTCGCAATCTCGTCCAGGAAAAGGGTGCCGGTGTCGGCCAGCTCAATCTGCCCTGGCTTGGTGTCGCTGGCTCCGGTAAAGGCGCCCTTCTCATGACCAAATAACTCCGACTCGATGAGGTTTTCCGGCAGGGCCGCGCAGTTCAGGCTGATGAAGGGCTTGTTCCGCCGGCTGCTGAGGGCGACGACGGCGCGCGCCACCAGTTCTTTGCCGGTGCCGCTCTCTCCGCGAACGATCACGTTGATGCGGCTATCGGCTACCTGTGAGATCGCGTCGTAGACGCGCCGCATAGCCTCGCTTGCTCCCACCAGGTCCTGGAACTTGCTGCGCTCCAGTACCTGCTGCTGCATGCGTGTGCGCTCCGTCTCCTCGATGCGGCCTTCCAGCGTGGTCTTGAGAACCAGGCGCAGCTCAGAAGGATCGATGGGGCTATGGAAGTGGGCATCGCTTCCCGCGTCGACCGCCTGCTTCTCGACGGCCCGGGCCCGCGATCGGCTGAGCGAGATCAGAACCAGATCACGTTCCATGATGCGCAGCTCGCGCAGCACCCGAACGCCGGCGTGGGACTCATCGCCCTGGGTATCGATATCGACCAGTACGGCCTGAGCCCGCTCTTCATGGACCCAGATAGCGGCGTCTCCGTAGTGGTTGCGGTGGCGCACCCGGTACCAGGGGGCCAGCTCCGCCTCGATTTCCGCCTGAAAATCCTCATCGGCCGTGATCAGGCAGATGACGGGCATGGTCTCTTCGGGCGGGGCACCCGAGCGATGCGGAGTGGGCATTGTGTCATTTTACGGAGCGGGCGTCAGATGACCAGCAAAAACGAAAGGTCCGCAACAACCCCACTCAAGCCAAAAGAAGGCTTGAATGGGCCACCGCAAATTTTCTTCCTGGTATGGGCAGCTGGGCTCTCTGCACTAGCCACAAAGGACTGGGTGCCCCATTCAAGCCTTCTTTTGGCTTGAGTGGGGTTGTTCGATTGACCTGCTGTTTCATCGACCCCAAACCTGCTCCAGAAAAAGATAGCGGTCACGGTGCGGGTCAGGAGCAGCAGCCGGATCGGCACTCAGGCGCATGACCTGCCAGTTCCCTGCCGCGTCATAGGTGGGCCAGCGCGGCAGACTTGTGTTGTTCGGATCCCCAGTCCGGGCAAAGTTCGTCCAGTAGGTCTGCATCAGGTCGGAAAGCTTGTAGTCTTCCGGCCTCCACGCCGCCCCCTTGCGCGAATCCAGATTGCCGAATACATACTCAATCTCGTCGGAGTGGAAGGCGCCGGCTGCGACCGAATGGAAAGGATCTCCCGGCGAAGGGAGCGCGAACAAATACCGGTAGACCGGCGAGCCTCCGGTCGCTACCTGCGCTTCCAGAAACGCCCAGGTGGAATAAACCAGGAACTTGTCACCGCCAAAGTCCTCCGCAACGCGGCGCGCCTCTGCGTCATCGGTGGCATGGTAGACCTTGAGGAAGTCCTCGGCGCGCGGCCCAAATTCCTTTTCCGCCGTTGCCCGCAGGCCCTCGATGGTTCCGTTTCTTGGCGTCTTCAAGACCGCGCCGATCGATTCATCCCGGTTCCAACCAGCCATCAGGGGCACATGCGCCTGTTGGCCCGCGGCAAAGATCGCGGAGACGGTTTGGGGCAGAAAGTAGCCGTCGGTATTAGGCTCGAAGTGGCGTTCGTGTTCGGGCTTCGCCTGGGCCAGCTTAAGGATCTGGCCGCTGTCGAGGGCGCGCAGGGCGGCCAGACTGGTGTCGCCGCCCACGCTGCGGATGTAGTCTTCATCCAGGTTCACCGATTCCTCGAGCAGCGGGAAAGGCAGTTCCTTGCTGGCAAACGCCCCTCCGCTTTCCCCGATGGCATGTGCAAATAGACCCTTGGCCAGGGGCGACGCCATCTGCGCGCTCACGGCAAAGGAACCGGCTGACTCACCGAAGATGGTTACGTTCTCCGGGTCACCACCAAAGGCGGCGATGTTGCGCCGAACCCACTGCAGGCATGCCAGCTCGTCCAGCAGCCCATAGTTGCCCGCGGAGCGGTGGGGATCTTCCGCAACCAACTCGTGGGTGGCCAGGAAACCAAAGATGCCGAGGCGGTAATTCATGGAGACAACCAACACGCCTCTGCGAGTGAGATGTTCGCCGTCCTGACGCGGCTCCGAGGTGGTGCCGCCGACAAAGCCGCCGCCGTAGATCCAGACCATCACCGGCAGTTTGCCCTTGGGCTTAGCAGCAGGCGCCCATACATTCAAGGTGAGGCAATCCTCGTTCTCGCCCGGGTCGCGGAAGACCATGTCGCTGGACGGGTCCTGCTGCATGCAGCGGAAGCCGAAGCTGGTGGCGTTGCGCACCCCGCTCCACCTGGCTGCAGGTTGCGGAGGCTTCCAGCGCAGCGGGCCAACCGGCGGCGCGGCGTAAGGGATGCCCAGGAAGTCTCGCGCCTGGCCGTCGGCGCTCATCTTTCCCTGGACCTTCCCGCGGTCTGTCTTGACCACCAGCGGGTTGCTTGCCCGGGCGGGTACTGCGATCGCGAATACGACGATGCCGACTGCGCAAACGAACCTGATCAACGTAAGCTCCCATCGCGAAGACACAACCGCCTAATCTACCAGATATTCAAGGCACCAACGACAGTGCAGGGCGCTGCTACACTCAAAACCGGACCAACCATGTCTCTCTCCCTGATCGTCGTGCTCGTGTCGTATCTGCTGGGCTCCATCCCATTTGGTTTCCTGCTGGTATGGCTGGTGCGCAAAGAGGATATCCGGGCCAAAGGCAGCGGCAACATCGGCGCCACCAACGTGTTGCGGTCGGGCGCAAAGGGGTTGGGTGTTTTAACGTTTTTCCTCGACGGGAGCAAGGGTTACGTCGCAGTGGCGGTGGCGGAATGGCTGGCTCGCAACTGGGGCCCGGCGGTGCTGCCACATGCCGCCATCCTGGCTGCATTGTTTGTGGTTCTGGGTCACATGTTTCCTGTCTGGCTCGGCTTCAAAGGGGGCAAAGGGGTGGCAACCGCCTTTGGCGCCTTCCTCGCGGTTTGCCCCTGGGCCGCGCTCTCCGCGCTGGGGCTTTGGGCCGCGGTGGTCATCCTTACCCGCTATGTCTCGCTGGCCTCGATCCTGGCGGCGGTCGTGCTTCCCTTCCTGGTTCTGTGGCTATCGCCGGGTAGGTACGGATACGTATCCGGCGCGGTTATCTTTGTCTGCTGCTGGATGGTCGCTTTGAAGCACTGGCCCAACATCCAGCGCCTGATGCACGGCACGGAACATCGCTTTGGCGCGTCGCGGAAAGCGCCGGCATGAGCCGCATCGCGATCATGGGCAGCGGTTCCTGGGGAACCGCGCTGGCCCTGAGCCTCGCTCGCCGTGGCGATCACTCCATCGCTCTCTGGTCTCATTCAGCCGCGGTGGCGGAATCGATCCGCACGCAGGGTGAGAATCGCGCTTACCTTCCCGGCTTTTCGATTCCTCCGCAAGTAAACGCGGCGACAGAGCTTGGTTCGGCCTTGGAGGGCGCAGAGATTGTGATCAGCGCCGTACCGTCGCAGCATGTGCGCGAGGTTTACCAGAGGATGGCGACCTTTTCTTCGGCCTGGCCAACTGATCGTGAGCGCCACCAAGGGCATCGAGGACGCAGCGGGGACCGGAGCTTTCTCCGCATGACGCAGGTGATCGAGCAGGTTCTAGGCGGAGATCCTATCTGCGGCGCGCTGAGCGGACCGTCATTCGCCCAGGAAGTGGCAGCGGGCGCACCCACCGCGATCACCATCGCCTTCGCGGAGAGCCGGCTTGCCAACCGGCTGCAGGAAGAGCTGAGCGCACCCGGGCTGCGGCTTTACACCAACGATGATGTGATCGGAGTGGAGCTGGGCGGCGCGCTCAAGAATGTGATCGCCATCGCCGCCGGCATCGCTGCCGGGTTGGGACTGGGGCACAACAGCGCCGCCGCCATCATCACCCGTGGGGTGGCCGAGATCACCCGGCTGGCGGTGGCTTGCGGCGGGCGACGGGAGACGCTGGCCGGTCTTTCCGGGCTGGGCGACCTGGTGCTCACCTGCACCGGTCCGCTTTCCCGCAACCGCTCCGTCGGGGTGGAGCTCGGCCGGGGGCGGCTGCTGCCCGAAATCCTGGCCCAGCTGCAAGGCAAAGTCGCAGAAGGCGTACGAACCACCTCCGCCGCGCTCGGCCTGGCGCAGAGCCCACGGAGTCGAGATGCCCATCACCGAGCAGATGGCAGCCATTCTCGAGCATGGCAAGTCGCCGCAGGACGCGATTCGCGAGCTGATGGCGCGGCCTGGCCGCGACGAGTAAAACGGCTGGGGCAGAGGTTTAGGAGCGAGCCGGCTAGTACACTCAGGTCATGCCGTATCGAGATGCGTGGTAGATGATTCAGACCCTTTTTGGCAGCCTGGAAGAACCCGAGAAAAAGAACATATTCGAGCCGCATGAAGGAGGCCGTCTCGCGCACGCGCGAGACGCTGGCCGACCGGATCGAAGACATCGTCGCCCTGACCCATGAGGTGGACGAACCTGCCCTGGAAGAGCTGGAGATGAGCCTGCTGGCCTCGGACTTAGGCGTGGGCACGTCGGCGGAGATCATCGCCGCGCTGCGCGCCCGGGTCAAACGGCACGAGGTGCATAATGGCGCGGAGCTAAAGGCGCTGCTGAAGACGGAGATCCAGGCCATTCTGGACGCGCAGGAGGAAGAGGACTTCTTCAAGCCCAGGTACACGGCGCCGCCCAGGGTGATCATGATGGTGGGCGTAAACGGCACCGGGAAGACAACCACTACGGGGAAATTGGCGAGCTTATTTCCGCCGCCAGGGCAAGACAGTTTTGCTGTGTGCTGCCGACACCTTCCGCGCCGCGGCCATCGAGCAGCTAGAGGTGTGGGGGCAGCGCACCGGTGTGGAAATGATCAAGACCAAGCAGGGTGGAGATCCCTCCGCCGTGCTCTTCGATGGCATGCGGGCGGCCCAGGCACGGGGCACCGATGTGCTGATCGTCGACACGGCGGGCAGACTCCATACCAAAGACAACCTGATGGCCGAGCTCAGCAAGATGCGGAGGACGGCGCAACGGATCATTCCCAGCGCGCCGCACGAGGTTCTGCTGGTGATGGATGCGACTACCGGGCAGAACGGATTGCAGCAGGCCAGGCTCTTTACCGAGTCGGCGGGGGTGACGGGGATTGTGCTGACCAAGCTCGACGGCACGGCCAAGGGCGGTATTGCCGTAGCCATTGCCCGAGAGCTGAAAGTTCCCGTGCGCTACGTCGGCGTGGGCGAGAAGCTGGACGATCTTCTGCCCTTCGACAGCAAGGCTTTTGTAGATTCCATGCTCGACAACTAAGCATGCCAGTGCCTCACGAGCAAATTGATGATAAGTGGATGGAGCTTGCCCTGGGGCAGGCGGAGCAATCGGTAGGTCTCGCTTCGCCCAACCCGGCGGTGGGTTGCGTGCTGGTGCTGGGCGATGATTTGGTGGGCGAAGGCTTCCATGAGTTCGAGCGGCGCGATCACGCGGAGATTGTTGCTCTCAAGCAGGCGGGCCCCTTGGCGCGCGGCGCAATCGCCTATGTAACGCTCGAGCCGTGCAGCCACCATGGGCGAACCGCGCCCTGCGCGGATGCGTTGTTAGCCGCGGGCGTGGCCAGGGTGGTGGTAGCGACCACAGATCCCAATCCGTTGGTTTGCGGCACGGGTATTGCGAAGCTGCGGGCCGGCGGAGTGGAGGTACGGGTGGGCGTGCTGCAAGAGCCGGCACGCAGGCTCAACGATGGCTTCGCCCGGTACATCGCCACGTCGCTGCCTTTCGTAACCATGAAGGTTGCCGCTACCCTCGATGGGCGCATTGCGCCCGCGCAGCGCACGGCCAGCGGCCCGTATTGGATCACGGGCGACGCGGCGCGGAGCGAAGTGCACAGGATGCGCCACGCCGCGGATGCGATCCTGACAGGAGTAGGAACGATTCTTGCCGACGATCCTTTGTTGACGGATCGCAGCCGCTTGCCGCGGCGCCGCCCTCTGCTGCGGGTGGTGCTGGACTCCACGCTGCGTACTCCGCTTGACTCTCAGCTGGTGAAGACGGCCCAGCAGGACGTTCTCATATTCTTCCGCCATGCCAGCGATGCGGCGCGGCAGGCATTAGAAGCGCGCGGGGTTCGGCTGCGGCAGATCGACCATGAAAGCGCGCACGTGCCCTTGCGGGCGGTACTGGAAAGGCTGGGAGAGATGGAGATCACCAGCCTGATCCTGGAAGGGGGCGCTGAAGTTCATACGACGGCCCTCAAACAAGGGCTGGTGGATAAACTCGTGCTTTTTTACGCGCCCAAGTTTCTGGGACAGACTGCGGTTCCGATGGTTGGCTCTAGCGACGAGCTACCGCCAATCCGGGAGTATTCCCTAAAGCGCTTCGGCGAGGACTTTGCTTTCGAGGCATACCTTCGCAATCCGTGGTGATCTAATTGAGGTGATATGTTTACCGGGCTGATAGAAACCACAGGCACTGTCCTCGCGGTCGAGCCACGCGAGGGCTCGATGCGGATTGCGATTGCCAGTCCCATCGGCGATGGCATCGCCCTGCGCACCGGCGACAGCATTGCAGTGAGCGGCGTGTGCCTGACGGCGGTTGATATCGAGCCGGAGGCCAGGCCACCGCGCTTTCATGCTGACCTGGCGGCGGAGACGGTGGCTCGCACTTCCCTCTCGCTGCTTATGCCAGGATCACTGGTGAACCTGGAGTTGCCTACGCCGGCGGGTGCTCCCCTCGGCGGCCACGTGGTGCAGGGTCATGTGGATGCCACGGGCACGCTGTTGAGCCTTGAGCCCATCGATGCGCACGCCGCCGCGGGGCTGGCGGATTGGTGGCTCAAGGTCGCGGTTCCCGCACAGGTGAGCCGCTTTATGGTGGAAAAGGGCTCGATTGCGATTGAGGGAATCAGCCTGACCATCGCGCGATGGGAACCACAGGGCGACGGCGGCGTGGTGCACGTGGCCATCATTCCCCACACCTATGCGCGCACCAACCTGCACACCCTGCAAGCGGGACAGCCGGTCAATATTGAGGCCGACGTGCTGATCAAATACATCGAGCAACGCTTGATCAAACCTGGGTTCGAGGTCAGCCTGGAATACCTGATTGCCAATGGGTATTAGGGATCAGAACTGCAGAATTGCCTTGATCTTATTTCCCTTGCCTTGCAACATGTCGCGGAATCCAACTTCCCCTTGTTCCAGCGGATAGCGTGTGGCCCAATTCGTCTCCAAGCCGCCTGTCGCCAGGATTTGGGCCGCATGGCGGAGGTCGTCGACGGAACCGGAATAGGAACCGGCAATGCATTTCTGTCCCAAAGTCAAAGCGAAGCTGTTCAGCTCGATCAAGTCCTCGTGCAATCCGACCCACACCACCATCCCACCGGGTTCTACCAGGTCGAGGGAGAGCAGCTTGGTCTGAGCGCTGCCAACTGCATCGACGACGAACTCTGCTTGTTCGCCACCCCAGTACTTCCGCGTCTCGTCAGCCAAGTCCTGTTGCAACGCATCCACCGTGAGATCTGCTCCCAGCGTCCGGGCAGTCTCCAGACGCTCTGGAATGCGGTCGGAGATAACAACGCTCGACTGATGCACACGCTTCGCGGCAAAAAGGCACATGAGGCCGATTGGTCCCGCCCCAATGACGACCACTCTTGATTTTCTAGCCATCGGTCCTTGCCGCATCGCGTTGATACCGTTTGCCAGCGGCTCCGCGAACACGGCGGTAGTGGCAGGAAGGCCTTCAGGCCAGGGAATCAGAACCCGCTCAGGAACCGCAACGTACTCCGCGAAAGCACCGGGGCGATGCATGCCGAAGACCTGACGGCGAACACAGAGGTTGGTGTCTCCGCGTAAGCAGGCCGAACACTCGCCGCAATGAACCAGAGCGTGGGCGATCACGCGACGCCCTTTCCAGCCGTTGGCTCCATTGCCATGACTTTCTTCGACCCGACCACAGAATTCATGTCCCATGATCAATGGCGGTGTCCTCCGTTCGTTGGCGTCTCGAAAGGTCTCCAACTCGGAACCGCACACGCCGCAGTTTGCGACACGAACCAGCACCTCTCCGTCGACGGGCGACGGCATCGGAACGTCTCTGACCTCAAGCTGTCTCCATGCCGGGTAGAACAACGCCTTCATTTTCAGAATCTCCCGTTGCAACTGCCGTCAAGCTGGACAAATATAGCAGCCCAAGCGCTTAAGCGACAATATCGATCCGGTCCGTAGTCGTCAACCGGTTTCGTTGACAGGTCACGGCCCGATGAGTTTCATAACGTACTTTTAGCCCCTTTTGAATTTGATTTATCCGCTGATTTACCATAAAAACCTGTACCGAGGCCCTCAGAAAGTTCTGCACGGGTCTGCTCTATCCAGCCTCTTAAATTGGGTGTTGACAAGGCAACAAACGATCAATTAGGGTTCTCATCGCTTAGCCGATCAAGCGCTTAGGAGATCCGTAATGAGACGAATTGCTTTGCTGATCGCGTTTTTGGGGGCAACTACACAGATCTGGGCCCAGGGAGCTGTGGGAACTATCCTTGGACGCGTTACCGACCCTGCGGGAGCCGTGGTTGTAGGAGCGACGGTTAACGTCACGAATGAAGACACAAACATCTCCCAAACAACATCTACGAGTTCAGACGGAGCCTTTGCAATACCTTACTTGAAGCCGGGCCGCTACAGCCTGAAAGTACAAGCGGCAGGTTTCGCCGCCCAGGAAGTACAGCACATCAATCTGCTGGTGGACCAGTCGGCCCGGGTGGACGCTATGCTGAAACCGGGAGCGACCAGCCAGCAGATTGTCGTTTCGGGTACATCGGTACAGCTTGACACGGAAACAGCCAGCATCGGCCAGGTGATCTCGGAAAAGCAGGTTAGCGACCTGCCCTTGAATGGGCGGCAATTCACCTCACTCATGCTGCTCCAACCCGGGGCGGTACAGATGACTGGATCGGTCAGCGGAGAGCAAGCCACCCGGCCAGGCTCAGGAGATTCGCTTAGCCTCGGTGGCGGGAGAGCCTCGGGCAATCAATATCTGGTCGACGGTGTATCGATTAACGACGTGATGTACCAGACACCGGCCTATCAACCTTCGATCGATGCAATTCAAGAGTTCAAAGCACAAACTGACGACTACTCCGCGGAATATGGGTCCAGCGCAAACCAGATCAACATAAGCTTCAAGTCCGGGACAAACTCGCTCCATGGCACGGCGTACGACTTTCTTCGCAACAATTTCTTTGACGCCCGCTCCTATTTTGATTCCACGGTTCCCGTTCTGCGGCAGAATCAGTTCGGCTATTCCCTGGGTGGACCTGTCATTATTCCTAAGGTCTACAACGGCAAAAACAAAACCTTTTTCTTTGCGAACTATGAAGGCTTGCGCTCGACTGTTTACGCTACGGAATTCACTCTGCTTCCCACCCCGGCCGAGCTGGCAGGGACCTTCACGACCCCAATCGTCGATCCCTTGACCGGGGTACCCTTTGCAAATAATCAGATTCCTCAATCCCGGATTTTGACCTTCGCCAATGTGATCAACAAATACTTTCCCACTCCTAATACCAACGCTCCGCAGGGAAATTACGTATCTTCCGTGAATAGCCCGACGGTGACCGACCAACAGAACTATCGCATTGACCAGAACTTCGGCTCGAAGAATTCAATCTTCGGCCGGTACTCGAAAGCAAATAATTCCTATATCACGGGCGCTGTGCCGGAGACTGCCGGATATAACCACCCAATTAACACCTGGGACTATCAATTAACTTATCTCCGCATATTCAGCCCTTCCATCGTGGACCAGGTGCGCTTTGCTCACCTGAACACAGCGGCTGACCAGCTTGGTATCGCCGTGCCCCAGTCGGTCATCGATTCTTTGAACCTGACGGGCATTTACACCTCTACGCCTCATCCGACCTTGCCCAACATATCGATCACTGGTTATGGCACGCCCGGAGGAGCCGTAAATACGCCTTGGCTCAACGATCAAACTACGAACGATGTCAGCAACTCGACCACTATCAATCACGGAAACCAGACCTTCGTCTTCGGGGCGGAGATCCGCTGGTGGGTATTGGCCAACAACACCACGACCGGATTTGCGGGACAGTGGACGTTCAACGGCGATTTCTCGGGAAATCCAATCGCTGATTATCTGCTCGGCAATCCGCAAACTGTATGGGCTACTCAGCCCACCGCCTATTCAAGCGCATCCAACCCAGGGTCTCCAGTAAACATTCACTACAATTCCATCGCGCCGTTCTTTCAAGACGATTGGAAGATTACACCGAAGCTGACCCTCAACCTGGGGATGCGCTACGACTGGTCGTCGGTTCCGTTCGAAGCGAAAAATCACTGGTCCTGGATGAATCCGAATATCCCTGGCGGAGGACTATGCGTGGCCGACAAGAGCATCATCACCAGCGGCCTCGGCGGCGATCTCTATGCTTATTGCGGTTCGCGCACGGCAGGTACGTCGCAAAAGGACGTGCTCGCTCCAAGGTTTGGGTTCGCCTACCGGCCCTTCGATAAGTGGGTAGTTCGCGCTGGGTACGGTCTTTTCTACGATACGGCGGAGGCGTTCGAAGATATCGGCTCAGGAAATATCTATCCTTATACGATTCGCAGTACCTACACGGCCATACCTGGGCAAAACCTTTTGAGCACCGGCGACCTGTTTCCAAACCTGGCAACTCCAGGACCCGTCCAGATTGCGGATCTAAGCTTTTACGAGCCTCAGGCCAGGAAGCGGTATGATCCCTACGTTCAGGACTGGTCAGTGTCTGTCGAGCGCGAGTTAGCAAAAGGAACTAAGCTCGAGGTTGAGTACGTCGGTTCAAAGGGAACCCATCTCGATACGCGAATCGAGTCTAACCAGCCCTTTACCTATGATCCAGCAAATCCGTCTCCGCCAACCGCGCGGTTACCGTTCCCGAACTTCGGAACCATCGTGGAGACCTTCTGGTCCGCGTACTCAAACTACAACGCCTTCAATGCGAAGTTAGAGTCCAACCTGGGCAACCTGCATCTTCTGGCTGCCTACACGTGGGCCAAGAGCATGGACGACAAGTCTGCCGCGGCCTCGATTGGTGGTGACGCTGCGGGATGGGCCGGCCCGATGAACTCGCATGATCCTAACCTTGATTATTCTGTATCTTCCTACGATGTGCCGCAGCGATTCATTTCGAGCTTCATCTACGCTCTTCCGTTCGGTCGAGGACAGAAGTTTGCCGGTAACGCAGGACCCGTTACAAGCCGTGTCATTTCCGGCTGGCAGTTGAATGCGATTACGACCTTCCAGTCCGGCTTTCCCTTTACCGTTTCTGCTTTGGACGTCGACGATTACAACGAGGCGAACGGACAGCGTGCCAATCTAATCGGCAATCCCTATCCCCAGGGATTTCATCGGACCACAAGCGAGTGGTTCAATACCGCCGCCTTTGCCAACCCTCCGTTAGGGGTGTACGGCGATTCACCGCGAAACTTCCTGCGCATGCAAGGCGTCAACAACTGGGATATGTCCCTGTTCAAGAGCACCACGTTGGCTGAGCGGCTTTCATTGGAGTTGCGGCTTGAGACCTTCAACGCCTTTAATCGGGTACAGTTTAATTCCCCCGATTCTTACCTTCCTGACCCTACGTTCGGTGTAGTAAGTTCGGCGCAGCCGGGGCGGATCGTGCAGATTGCGGGTAAATTAATCTGGTGACGGGCGCGCCCGATTCCACTGGTTAGATTTGCCTAGACCCCAAAGCGGGCCAGATTTGCAGTGCGCTTGCTGATTAGGAGTGCGCCTGGCGCCGAGCAGATTTCAAGGAGATTGGGAAGCATCGAATGAAGATCACGCGTAGGGATATACTGGCCGCGATCGGAGCAGGCAGTGCGATCGCTCCATTTAGCCTAAGGGGACAGCACATCGGCTCCTTGGCCTCGGCAGAGTTTCTGGCAAGCCTGTTTGCCGATGGCGATTCCACAAAGAGTCTGACTCTTGACAAGACTCTGAATGCGACGCCGGCGTGGTCGCTTGATCTTTCCGGAACCTGGAAAATCGTAAGAGACCCGGACAACACCGGCAAGGGTGCAGGCTGGTACAACAGCGGACCGGTTGCGAGCGCAATTGAGCAGCAACTGCCCAACCCTTTAGAGCTTGCTTTTCCCGGATATGACGGCGTTGTTTGGTACTGGCGCAGCTTTAACATGGCGAACCCGCAGACTTATGATGACCTGCGGATCCACTTTGGGGGCGCGGACTATTATGCCGAGGCATGGCTTAACGGCCAGTACCTGGGAGGAAATCAAAGTGCCCTGCTGCCATTCGCTTTCGATGCCAAGAAGGCGATCAAAGCGGGCGAGAACAAGCTGGTCGTTCGCGTAATCGATGCTTGTTATGCAAAAGAAATCGACGGCTTTCTTCTCGGCAATGTTCCCGGCGGCAGGCAGCACGATAACCCCTGGGAGCCTGGCTGGCGACACTATAACTACGGTGGCTTGCTGTTACCCGTGAGCGTGCAGGCTTTTCGGCGGCCATGGATTGCCGACGCATTCATCAAGCCCAACATTCAAGAGCAGACGATTGACGTTGATTTGATCGTGGTGGGGGATGCCGGCAAGGAGTGGACGGCAACCGTAAAGCCAAAAAACGGGACCGGATCATCGACCCACAAAACAGTCCTCATCCATCCCGACGCCTCAGCGGCCGCTTCGTTCTCGCTAAAAATCTCAGAACCCCACCTTTGGGACGTCTGGGATGGGTTCCTCTACGAACTGGAGTTGGCTCCGAAGGGAAAGGGAACAACATGGCGCGGCAAGTTCGGGATGCGGGAGACATCGATTGTCGATGGCAGAATCGCAATCAACCACAAACCGATCCTTCAGCGATCTTTCCTTTATAACCAGATCTGGCCCGCAACCCTGGGAGTTCCCTACAAAGATCTAGCGCGACGCGACATCGAGCTCGCAAAGCAGACAAACGCGAACATGTTGCGCTGCTTCAGCAAAACGCCATTGCTGGCGACGGTAGAGGCCGCCGATGAGGTTGGGATTTTGTTGCAGCATGAGAGTCTCGGCTCTTGGTATCTCAAGAATGGCACGGAGCAGGATGCGCGGCTGGGGAACATCACGCAAAGGGCTGTGCTTGCCTATCGAAACAATCCGAGCATCTTGTGGTGGAATGTGTTGAACGAAAATTCTCCGAAGATGGACCCGAAGCGGATTTATCCCACGGACGAATTTACATTGGGGCCGTATGTTCTCCGGACGGTTCTGGCCCAGGTGCATGATCTGGACTCCACTCGCCCCGTAATCGCGAATGATCCAATATGGCACGACGTGGATAACATCTGGGAACCGGGCAAGGACAAGCCCTCTCTCCCCTTGGTGCAAGACCACTACTACCAGTTTACCGGCCTCGAAAACCACCCGGAGTCCTGGGAAACCACTCGCCAGCGTAAGTGGGGGGTCGCCAGCAACCCCGAAGCGCTCTACCTGGGAGTCACGGAGTGGGGCGTCAACTCATCTCCCGATTGGACTCGTCTCATGAAGTCTTACCAGGACTCAGGCCTGCGGGAAGACGCGGAAGACTATGCGCTCTATCGTAAGATGCGCGCCTTGAACGAGCATCGCTATGAGGAGTCGAATATCCGAGATCAGGGCTTCCCTACCTTTGAGAGCCTTCAGGTAGCAAGCCGGGATCACGTGGCCTGGCGCTACCGCGAGCAGATGGCATTGTATTGGGGAAATCTTCACTCGGTTGGCCATGGATTGACGGCTCTTGAAGACAGCAGCTATGAGCTCTCGGGGGTGGTGGACAATTGGCGCAATCCGAAGCCGGTCGTATTCGACACCATCACGGAACTGAATCGCCCTCTGCAGATCAACCTGTGGATTCGCCCTACTTCGCTCTATGTTGGGGACCCACTGGGATTGGACGCAACCCTGGTAAACGAACGACAGCGCCTGGCTGCTGGAAATTATCCGGTCAAGCTGCGCTTGCTCGATGGCCAGAAGCGCGTGGTCTTTGAGAAGGAATACCCCAACGTAACCGGCAGCGACCCAATCGAGCATTTGATCACGGATTCCTTTGTACCCAAGGTCGGTTCCGGCGAGTTCACACTTATCGTGACCCTGGAGGGTGGGGGCCACAAGTTGGAAACCGCGCGCGATATCGTTCTGTTCGAGCGCAAGCCAAAAGCGCTCGCCTCCGATCACAAGATTTTTGTCTGGGACCAGGGCGAGACTCTTCGGCAGTGGCTCGCAGCGCGTTCTCTCTCAGCCACCAATGGGGACGCATCCGCGGTACGGCCCGGGGACGTCATGTTGATCATGAAAGCAGACCGGGCGCAGCTTCCCGCTATCCAGGCCGCTGTACGCGCGGGAGGTCGCGCGGTGATCCTCCGTCCTGAACAGGTTCTGTGCGGCGAAATGCCCAGCACCCCGCTTCCGGCCGCAAGCTATAGCGATTTGCTCGAGCCGGTGAGCGGAAAATGGAAGCCGGAACTGAGGAAGATTGACTGGTGGGGAACACCCGGAGCCTGGGGTTATGGGCGAACGGCCCTGGCGCTGCAGCATCCTTACCTTACGGGTTTGCCCCAGGGAAAGGCCTTCGAACCACAGCCGGTTTATCAGCGAATTGCGCCAGCCTATACTTGGGTTGTGGACAATCAGCCACCCGAGCTCGTGATTCGGCACGCGGTACGAGAGAGCAACCTCGCGGTCGACATCCCCTATACGTCGAATCTGTGTGCGATCCCGACCGGTTCCGGCACGCTCGTTTTGACTTCCCTGCACATTGGGGATTATCTAAACGAAGACCCTGCTGCCGACAAAATCCTGGAGAATATATTGGCTGAACTCGCGGGCAATACTCACAATGCTGGCGAATAAGACGATCCTTATTACCGGGGCAGCGGGAGGCCTGGGCGAAGGTATCGCCCGGGTATGTCATCGTGAAGGCGCCAATGTCGTGATCGCCGATATTAAGGGCGCAGATGCCGAAGCATTGGCGCAGGATCTTGGTAGCCGGGCGTCGGCATTTCGCTGCGATGTACGAAGAACTGAAGACCTTTCCGGGTTGGTGGAACATGCGGTGCAACGCTTCGGGAAGGTTGACGGCCTGGTGAACAATGCGGGCCTGAACTTTGTGAAGCCATTTCTTGATACCAGCCTGGAGGAGTGGGAACAGGTCCTCTCCGTCGACTTACGCGCTGTCTTTCTACTCTCCCAACATGTTTGCCGCGAGATGTTGAGGCAAGACACCGGGGGAAGCATCGTAAATATCTCCAGCGTTCACAGCCACTCTGTTCTGCCCGGTTCGGGACCCTACGACGCGGCCAAGTGGGGCGTGGTGGGACTGAGCAAGAGCATAGCCGTGGAGTTAGCGAGAGACAGAATCAGGGTCAACTGTATTTCGCCTGGGCTGCTGAATACACAGATATGGCGGGACATCCAGGCCGCGGCACCAGACCCGGCGGCCTGTACAGATTTTTGGAACTCGAATATTCCGATCGCCCGGGTGATTGAACCAACAGAAATTGGTGAGCTCGCTGCCTTCCTGCTCAGCGATCGCAGTCATTGCATAACCGGCTCGAATGTATTTGCCGACGGAGGTATGACCAGTCAACTGATCAGCCGCGAGCCATATACCTCCAGAAACCTGGCCCCGGTGGCAGAGCAAAAGTGAGAGTCATCTCATAGCCGGCCGCCTTGACAGGATTCCAGCTTATTGCCGAAGTTTATGCGCGGAAACGATCCCCGCACCCTCTTTGATAGAAATCAATTGATCGGCATCGACGAGGAGCGTCGACTCCCATTTTCCATTTGGCCAGCGCACATCAATCCCTGCTTTGATCTCCTTTCCAAGACCGAAGTGCAGCCGTGGATCGTTGGAGGAGAGAAAACTAGCCTGGCTCTGAACTTCCTGCGTTTGTGTGGCACCGCCAGCCCGCACAACCACTCTTGCTCCGATAGCACTTCGATTGGAGGTGGTTCCAATGAGTTTTACTTTTAGCCAGTGGTTGCCGGATGACAGGTCATTGCGCAGCAAAGACGGAGGTTCGTTCAGGTTGACAATCAATATATCGAGATCGCCATCATTGTCGAAGTCGCCGAAGGCACAGCCTCGGCTCACATGAGGAGCGGAAATGGCCGCACCAGCCTGATCGAGCAACTCCTCAAAATGACCGTGCCCTAAACTGCGGAAGAGCATGCGAGGAGTGGCAGCGGGGCTCGCCGGAAAACGTCGTTCGAGTTCCGGATACACGTGACCGCTCACGATGAAGATATCGGGCCACCCGTCATTGTCGAGATCACAGATTCCGGCGCCCCAGGAGACGAAACGATTGTCAACCGACAATCCGGCATCACGCACTGCATCCTGGAACATACCCTTGCCGGCGTTTCTATACAGGTTGGGAAGGTCGCCGGCGAAGTTTGTTTTCAATAAGTCCAGTCGTCCGTCAAGATCGTAGTCTACGGCGGCGACTCCCATCCCTGCCTGCTCGCCGCCGTCTTCGCTGTACGCGACCCCGCGGATGCCCCCTTCTTCGCGGAAAGTGCCATCGCGGTTATTCATGAAGAGCAAACTGGGCGTGGAATCGCAGGCGACGTAGATGTCAGGCCAGCCATCGTCGTCAAAGTCCGCGGCGATCACGGTAAGCCCGTACGATGCGTTTGCTGCGGCGATCCCGGAGGGTTCACTCACATCGGTGAATGTTCCGTCACCGTTATTCCGGTACAAGCTATGTCTTCCAAAAGGAAACCCGCGCGGCCCGCAATGAACGGGCAGGCCCTTAAATATGCAGGTTGTTTTTTCTCCTGGCTTAGGGGCCTTGAGCGGATCGAATTGCATGTAATTGGAAACAAACAGGTCGAGAAACCCATCCCGGTTGTAGTCAAGGAAGGAACATCCGGTGCCCCAGCGCACAGTCGAATCCGTTAATCGTGCCTGGCGGGTGACATCTGTGAACGTGCCATCTCCATTGTTCCGGTAAAGAATGTTTTGTCCCCAATAGGTAATGAATAAATCCTCGAACCCATCGTTGTTGTAGTCGCCGACGCAAACTCCGCACGCCCATCCGTTCTTCGTCAATCCGGCTTTCTCGGTGACATCGGTAAATGTTCCATCCCGGTTGTTGCGATACAGCCTGTTGCTTGCTGCCGGAGGGTTAGCGCCAAGCCGCGTGCCCGACAGCATCAGGATGTCCAGCCAGCCGTCGTTGTCGTAATCGAAAAAGGCGCAGCCGCAACCGAGCGTCTCTAAAACATACGTCTTGTGGTCGGCGAAGCCGTAGATCACGGGCTCATGGAGTCCAGCAGCTGCCGCGATGTCGACGAATGAAGCTGCAAACGGAATGCCTGAAGGCTTGCCACGCGGTAGGGTGGTGGTTTGCCGTGGAATCACCCCCTGAGCAAAAGAGGTGCCGACAGACCCCAGAACGCCAAGCAGAAAACTCCTTCGTGATTGGTTACGGGGCGGTATGCTACTCACCTGCTGTTTATGGAATTCATTGTTATGTCGGCAAGATAAAGCGCGCGCTCAGCTTGCAATTGTGAGCACCGCGTCTATGATATTTTCATGCCCGCCAAGTATAGCTGCCGGTCATTGCAACTGTCGCCGAAATTGTCGCCATTTGCGGTGCCGATACTCCTGATGTTCTTCACATGGTTGGCGAATCCGGTCTTACATGCTGAGGATACTTCTCTTGCCCAAGCGGCTCAGGCTGCACTCGAAAACAAAGACTACCCAAAAGCCGAGCAATTGTATCGGGCAATGTTATCCCAATCGGCATCGTCTCCGGAGATTCTTACGAACCTTGGAATCGTTCTGGAGTTGGAAGGAAGGTCCAGCGAAGCGATTCAGGCCTTCGAGGCGGCGTTACGTCAAAAGTATCTGCCTGGAACCTACGCGCTTCTGGCGGAAGAGAAATGCAAGATGCAAGACCTCGCAGGTGTGCGTCCCATGCTAGTGAAACTTTTACAGGAATCGTCACAGAATACGAACCTGGTGGCTGTGGTGGCGCCCTGTTATCTCGAAGCGGATGAGCCGCTCGAATCGATCCGGGTGTACCAGTTGTTGCTCACTAACAGCACATTTCCGGCGGACGTCGCCCTTATCCAACTGGCTAAGTCATATATGAGCGCGTCGCACTTTTTTTTCGTTCGCCTGCAGTCTCTCGGTCCGTCCAATGCGCCCTACATCAAGGCGATCCAAACAGCCCGCGAGCAAGGATCAACGGATGCCCGGTCCGCCTTCCCGCAGGCGGTAAAAGCGTCCCCCTACTTTCATCCTGAGTTGCCCTTCGATCGGGTTGAAGCAGTATGGAAACAACATCCGAAGGATCCAGCCCTTCTCTATCAGCTAACGGTGTTGAGCGGTGAGGAGAGCATGAAGCGGCTGGAGGAATGCGCGGCCAGATTCCCCAATTCGCCGTACCTGCAACAGTTTCAGGCAGACGTACTTGTCGAGCAAGGCCAGGAAGCAGCGGGCTTAGAACGTTATCAGCAACTTCTGCGGGATAACCCAAACCTTCCCGATCTCCGCTATAACCTGGCTATGCTTTATCGAAAGCGCGGAGAATGGGAAAAAGCCCTGGAGATGTTCAAAGATCAGCTGGCGCAGACACCTGAAGATGAGCGTACGGCGGCGCGAGTCAGCGAGTCTCTGCTGGAGCTAAAACGATATCAGGAGTTGCGTGATTACCTTCAACCGATGTCGACCAGGAAAAGCGTGCCCCTCTGGGTCACATTAGACCTTGCAGAAGCCCTACAGGAGCTTGGCGACATCTCCGGCGCGATCAGGTTGCTGGCGAGTTCCGAGAAGAGCAACCCGTCGAATAAGACCATTCACTATAGGCTGATGCGTTTGTATGCTCTCAACGGAGATTTGGCCGAGGCGACGAAAGAGAGCCAGCTATTTCATAGTTCTAAGTAACGAAGAGACAGCAGGTCGGATTCAGGCGAAACTCGCCTGTAAGCCACCCGGACCAGGCGGAGCCGACGGACCTATGCAATGGCTCCATGTTAAAATTCAGGCACTCAAATCTATGAGTTCTTCTCCGTTAGGAATTAGAAACTCGCACCACGACCTTCTGTTGGTGAAGGATAATCTCGCCGCGTACTTCCGGCAGGAGATTATCAGCGGACATCTGGCTCCCGGCGAGAAGATCGTCGAGGTAAAGTGGGCAAAGCTTCTTAAGATTTCTCAAACTTCTGTCCGTGAGGCATTAAATATTCTGCTCGCGGAAGGATTTGTTCAGAAAGGCTCGGGACGCACCGCCCAGGTGACCAAACTTAGCGATGCCGATGTAGCTCATAGTTACGAGCTGAGAGCTGTTCTGGAGGGTTACGCCGCTCGCATTGTGGCACAGAAGAAGGTCCATCTCGGCGAGCTTGAACAGACGCTCTCAGATATGCGGTCTGCAATCGAATGTCACAATTTGAAGGCATTCTACGAGCGCGATCTGCAGTTTCACCTTCTGCTCGCCGAAAAAACCGGTAATGGAATGCTGGTACAAGCTCTCAAGCGCATCATCCTGCCGCTATTCGCGTTCGTAGTGATCCGCGTCCAGGGGGCGCGAACCCAAGAAGAACAGTGGTTACGAAGCCTCGAGCAGCACAAACGCATCATTGATGCACTCAAGACTCACGATCCGGTCTTTGCAGAGCGCCTGGTTACCCAGACCGTCAGCGCATTCCTCGAAGAAACCACGGATGTCGTAAAGTCCGGCGGTTAGCCTCGCGCACGCTAGCGTGTCCATAGATTGGCGCTGCCCAGGACTAAGATCGCCACGACCATAATGACCACGCCCAATTGCATGGTTCGCTTGGCTTGTGTTGTCGCTCTCTTCCACTCTCCCAGCAACACCCCCGTCAAGTTGCCGGTCAAGATAGAGACAATGAGCATCACCGGGAAAGCGAAGACGGGGCCGTAGGCCCCACCCATGGACGCGCCCAGACCATAGATAACAATGCCGCCGGCCCAAAGCAGGCCCATGGCCACAGCCAAAAGCCAGTAATAGCCGGTGGAGGGGAGCCTGAACTTTTTCAAGGTACCTCGCGTTCGTCCGAGATACACACAGTAAGCAAGATTCAAAACATAGTTGGTTACAAAAACGATCGCCCATGTGGCATTGTTGGCCGCGGCTGGCGCGGCTCCTCGAGCCATTGCGGCCTGCGCCAACGGAGCTCCGAAGATGAGCGCGAAATTGACCAGCGCAGACAACAGGCCCGCCGCGAGACAATACAACGCACCACGCGCGAACGATGCCGCATTCACCTCCTGCGGACCCTGGTTTGCCGCTTTGAGGCTGCCCGCACGAGCGCACACCGCCAAGCCGATGACCATGACGCATATTCCCGCAAACAGGGCGATGCTGTTCCTGCTCAGCAGTTGGTCATGATGCTGCAACAGCAAGGGAACCACCGAACCGCCGATGGCAATCAGTCCCATGATGGAGGAGGTTCCCAGGGAGAGCCCCAGCGCAGAAACTCCAAGACCAAAAAAGATGCCACCTAAGCCCCAGCCGGCGCCGAAAACGACCGTGCTCACGATGGTCCAGCCCGGGGTTGCCGCGTAGACCTCCGCAAAGCGCGGTATGGTCAACCATAGCAACGGACCCGGTACAAGAATGAGCGCGGCCAGCGAACCGGCGCCCCAGATGTTCTCCCACGACCACCTTGGCGTGAGCCTGACAGGCAGGGCGAATAGCCCCTCCATCATGCCGCCAAGTACGATCAATAAAGCGCCAGTTAGGTGCATCGACCCCACTCCGTCCAACGACCATCGCAAATCTTAGAAGTTGTCGGCAACCGCCGGATCATACAAGGGGAGAAGAATATCGGCCTCTTGCTTGATCCGCGCATAGGCGCCCATGCACTCATCCAGGCTCTCCATAATCCCCAGCGGAATCATTCTCTCGATATTGGGATATTTGAAGAAGCAGTCTGAGGCAATCACCTTGCCCTGTTCCGTCTCGATCACGTAAGCCATCGACGAGCGGTGGTGGACCCCGGTCCAAAAGGCGTGTAGCCCGGGTAGAACCTCCTCCTCGTCATTCAGCAAGCGAAGTCTCTCCGGCGCCTCGAGCTCCAGGTACTGGAGTGTGTCATCGGGAATACGCAGCTTGCGCGGGATATGCATAGGATACTTCGGCGCATGGAAGTCCTCAATCCATCCCCTGCGCGAAAGGCAAACGGTCGCGTTGCGAAAGATCTGAATGTTCCCTGTCGCGTAAGCCTGCAACGGAGTGATCAAAACGTAATCGATATCGCCCGGCGACAGGCCGTAACGTGCGAGCGCCTCCTCCGGCTGCTCTTCAGGGCGCCGCACGAATTGCGATCGCGGATCGATCGCTTCACTCCATACCTTGTTCATCGGAGCCAGATCGCGCGGGGGCCCGGTATTGATGATGATGTTCTTGCCATTGCCGCGGATCAGAATCATCCAAAAATACAGCAGCTCCCATGAATGCCAGTGGCTCATCCAATAGACCTCCGGCCCCGGCACCTCACACTGGCCCATCTTGATTACCTGGAGCTCGTATGGCATGTGTCCCTCCGGAACGTCTTCAAGCCAGCCGGCTCTGCGGCGGCTGCCCCTTCAGAGCTCTGACGGCTTCTTCCGCGGCCATCCTTTGCAGCTCCTTACCGCTGATCTCGCTGTACCAGGCAACGTGGGACGTAAGCAGGACATTGGGGCATTTCAGCAACGGATGGGTCTCCGGCAAAGGCTCCTGCTCGAAAACATCAAGCCCCGCACCGGCCAGCCGGCCCTGGTTCAACGCGTCTGCGAGCGCAATGGTATCCACAAGTCCACCACGGGCCGTGTTAATCAGCAGGCTGGTGGGCTTAAGCATGGACAGGGTCTCCGCGTTGATCATGTGACGGGTAGCGTCGGTAAGCGGCGCATGGAGAGAGAGAATGTCGGCCGTGGCCAGAGCTTGCTCCATGCTCAAATTGCGGACTCCCATCGGCAGTTCGGCATTCGCCGGCAGATACGGATCGCAGGTGGCGACGTTGAACTTGCACGCCTGCGCCCGCTCCAGGAGCGCACGCGCGATTCGTCCGAATCCGATGGTGACAAAGGTCATTTGCCGGGAGGCGGGCATCGGACGCCGCGGAGTGCTGCTAAAAAAGCCTCCCCTGACCTCCCGATCAATTACCGGGATCTGACGGCTCAATGCCATGGCGAGGGCAAAGCTGTGATCGGCAACTTCATCAATACAGTAATGGGGAACATTGCAGACGATGATGCCGCGCGAGCGTGCCGCCTGAAGGTCGATATTGTCGGTCCCGACACCATAGCGCACAATGACCTTACAGCGGGTCAACTGATCGATTACGGAACGGGTGATCGGCGCAAACTGCACCAGAATCGCATCAGAATTCCTGGCCGCATCCATCACCTCCTGCTCCGTCCTGCACTGAAATGTGCTGAGTTCAGCGCCAGCGGATTGGATGATGCTCTGCTCGGCCGCTACATCGGGAAATCCATAGTCGGTGATGACCACGCGCAGCGGCTCTCTCAAATTCGCGGCCTCGGTTGCTTTTGAATCTGTCATTAGAAAACGTCGCACCATCAGATACAAGTCGAGCCGCAAGGTTGACTGCCATACGGCGGGACCGATGCCTTGAAGGGCAGTCTTTCACCGAAGAGGACTATATCGCAATTGAGCGCTTAAGCGCAAGATTCTGGCGAAGAAATAACCCGATTTTGGTTGGATATCCGGCCAGACGTGGCATATTTCGAGCTTCCAAGCGCTTGATACGAGGTCGGCTTGAACGCCTCGGCGAAACTGTCCCGTAAGCTTTGCCGGAGTCGCGGAGCACACGGTGTCATCTTCGCCCGGTTCTTCAGAAACTTGCTCTGCCCGCTTCGATCGAGCATCCTCGCATCTCATCGCTTCTTGCGACGGATGGGAGTCTACGAGCGTCGAAGGTTTTTTTTGCGGATTTCAGGGGGGTCGATCCCCTTCCGTCCCGGTGCTATCATCAACTTGTGCCGGGTCCTACGCGGCGCAACCCCGCCAACCCCGCCAGGTCCGGAAGGAAGCAACGGTAACGGGTCAGTGCGTGCGCAGTAGGTTCCCCGGTACAGACGATAGCCCGTGATCCTTCCAGCTCAACCAATCCTCATTGTCCCCGCGCCTTTCCCAGGTTCTCTGCAGTCGAATTACGGAGAAGAATATTGACCATCGAACTGCGTCCGCGTGCCTCACGGCGCGCCAAGATCAGCGCTCTGGGAACTTTTGTGCCTCCGCGCATCCTTAACAATGCCGATCTGGCAAAAATGGTTGACACCTCCGACGACTGGATCATGCAACGTCTTGGTATCCGCGAGCGCCACCTGGTTGAGCCAGGGATGGCTACCAGCGATATGGCCGTTGAAGCGGCGCGCCGGTGCCTGGCTCAGCGGGGCATCCCGGCCAGCGAAGTCGAGGTGGTGATCGTCGCCACAGTAACACCCGACATGTTGTTTCCGGCAACGGCCTGCCTGGTCCAGGACAAGATCGGCGCCCATGGCGCCTGGGGTTTCGACCTATCGGCGGCTTGCTCCGGTTTCCTTTACGCGTTGCAGGTGGGCGCCAAGCTGGTCGAGTCGGGCGCTCACTCCAAGGTTCTGGTCATCGGCGCCGACACCATGTCGTCGATCATCGACTACACCGACCGTGCGACCTGCGTCATCTTCGGCGATGGCGCCGGCGCGGTCCTGATCGAACCGACGGAGCCGGGTGAAATCGGGTTGATTGACTTTCACCATGAGATCGACGGTTCTGGTGCGGCAGCGTTGAATATGCCCGCCGGCGGCAGTCTGCATCCTGCCTCGGCTGAGACCGTCGCGGACAGAATGCACTACGTCCACCAGGATGGCCAGGCGGTCTACAAATACGCGGTACGCAAGATGGTGGAGACCGCGAGCAAGGTCCTGCATGCCAACAACATCAGCGCCGATCAACTCGGCTGCTTCATCCCTCACCAGGCGAACAAGCGCATCATTCTTTCCACCGCCGAACGGCTTGGGCTGCCACTCGACCGGGTGATCATTAACATCGACCGCTTCGGCAATACCACCGCCGCGACGATTCCCCTCGCCATGCAAACGGCTCTCGATGAGCATCGTTTGCAGCGTGAAAGCCTGGTCCTGTTGGCCTCGGTTGGCGCCGGTTTCACGGTAGGCGCATGCCTGCTTCGCTGGGAGTTCTGAGAGCACCAAAGAGCCGAACATCTCGCAAAATTGATCTCGCAGCCGATGCCCGGCTTAAGCGCCCTTCACTTAGCGCTAAGCGCGGCTTGCTGGGGTGCGACTCTCTGTCGCCGCTGGCTGCGAAACTTCCACAGTCCGTACAAGATACCCACCACCACCAAGCCCAGGTATATCCACATGATGGTGTCGCTCCAGCCGGCGAGGTAGTGACGAAAGGCTCTGGCGACCGCGCGGCCGTAGAGCGCGAAAGCCACGCCATCAGCGAATAACGAAACGTCCTCGCCAGGCTGAAAGAAATCAGAAACCTTCTGCGCGAGACCCCCAACGCGCCCGCGGCAAGCAGGAAGGGCATCAACGGGAACGGCGGCGGAAGCAATGCCGAGGTGGTGACGGCGAGCGTGCCGCTCTTCTCTACCCAACCGGCCAGTCGTTGCGCAAATCGTTTGGGAAGATAACGGTGCAACGCTGCTTCTCCGCCTTTGGCGCCCGTGCCCCAGGTAAGATAGCCGCCGAGGATGGACCCCACCGTGGCCGCAATCGCCGCCAACACAGGGTTTGCACGGTGGGCCACCAACAGGATTAGCAGCAGATCGGTGCTGCCCGGGACGGGCAGCGGAATGATCGACGAATCGATGACCGACACGGCGAAAAGGCCCATAGTGCCAAAGCCCATGAGCCAGTGCAACCCATGCGCCGCTATGAATTGCTTTGGCGGACTTTGCACCCTGCTTCGCGGCTTCATGGCTTGCAGATATCTGATGCATTGCCCCATTTGACGCGAAAAGGCCCCCTCACGGACGACATCGGCACGAAAAAGCCGTAATTTAGAGCAGAGCCAGGGGCGGCGCCGGCGGCAGCGCGCCACAAGCGGCGGCATAGCGGTAGAAGCTGTCGATTCCCTTCAGGCAGGCATCATCTAATACGTAGTGAATATTGTTGGTGAGATAAAAACGGATGGTCTCCGGCGGAACCGCGATGCGGGCCGACCACTCGCTCACCAGGTCTTCCACGTGTTCCAGCCCATGGTCGCGCGAGGACTGCAGATCCTCGATCAGATCCGCGGCGCTGGGCGCCCGTCTCTTCCAGAGCGCTCGAGCGTAGCGCCCAGAAGGCAGAGATCCAGGGCAGGCCAGTAAAGCCATGCCACTCATGAGCAAGGTCCAGATAGAGCAGCTGCTCGCCGGTCCTCGCCGCGCGCGCATCTTTATCTTCCAGCGCCAGCAGGGCGGGATCGCCGATCAGCAACGCCGCGTCGGCGACAGCCAGCATGGATTCAAGATCGGGCCGGTGCGGAACAAACGCCACCGGGACTTTCCAGAAGATGTCGAACAGGATGCGGGTGTAAACACAAGAGGTGCGCGAAGAAGTATCGAGCGCGACGGTTCGTACCGCGCTTACGCCCTGGGGCGGACGCACCACCAGGATGATGGAACGCACCCGGTCGAGTGCGGCAATAGTGCAACCGGGCACCACCAGCAGCGATGGCGTGGTGGCGTAGGCAACGATGGGGACGAGCCCGATATCCGCCTCGCCGGCGGCTAGTTCCGCCGCACACCGAGAGGGCGTGGTATAGCCAATCTCATAGCGCACGTGCAAGCGGCTGCGCCCGGGTTCATGCTCGAAGTCCCACATCAAGGGAGCGGGGTTGAGGAAGTTGATCGCCGCCATGCGCAGGGGGCGAGTCTGTCGAAGTCTCACCCGTTAGTGTATCTCGCGGCTTCTTGACATCGAACGCGCGCACTGAGCATTTTCACTCGGCAGTGAGAATGCTCTGGTCTCGCACCCATCAGACCGAATGCATCCCAGGCGGCCGTCTATATAAGCAATGAGTGCATTCGACCCAATGTCTTCGCCGGGGCCGCTCCCTGCCGCTGCAACTGGCATCGGAGAACCGGCTTGCCTGGATTGCGCTTGCGCTTACCCCTGGCTTGGGACCTAAACGAATCCTTAAAGCCGCACAGGCCTTGCAGGACATATCACGCCTGTTCGCTCTTTCCTTGACAGAACTCGAGGCATTGAATTTTCCCGCTGAATCCGCACAATTCCTTTTCAGCGGCAAAGCGCGCATCGACGCAGAGCAGGAGTTGGCGCGGATGCGCGAGCGAGGCGGCGTCATCCTCACCTACGAGGAAGAGGAGTATCCCGACCGGCTGCGGGAGATTTTTGATCCGCCTCCTGTGCTCTGGGTGCTGGGCAACGTGAAGCTGTTGTCTCGCCCCTCGATCGCGGTGGTGGGTACACGTCACCCCACGCCTTACGGTACCGGGCATGGCGGAGATATTGGCGCGCGACCTGGCCAGCCGGCAGGATGGTGATTCTCAGCGGAATGGCGCGAGGCATCGACACCGCGGCGCATCGCGGCGCGCTGGCGGCAAAGGGAAGCACGGTTGCCGTCTGGGGCACGGGCATCGATGTGATCTACCCTAAAGAAAATAAATCTCTGGCAGAGGATATTCTCGCCGCCGGAGGAACCATCGTCTCGGAGTACAGACTGGGCACCTTTCCCGCGCCACAAAATTTTCCCAAGCGCAACCGCATCCTGAGCGGCATCAGCATCGGGGTTCTGGTAGTGGAAGCGGGCGAGAACAGCGGCACCCGGGTTACCGCGCGCTGCGCGCTGGAGCAGAATCGCGATGTCTACGCGGTGCCCGGCAACGTGACCAACAAGAATGCCTGGGGACCCAACACATTGATTAAACAGGGCGCCAAGCTGGTTGCGACCTGGGAGGACGTGTGGGAAGACCTGCCCACCCAGGTGCGTCTGGAACTGGAAGCGGAGGCAGGTTTTGCATCGCCGGACGAGGATGCTGCATCGATTGTGGAGGAACTTCCTCTGCAGCAGCCGGAGGCGATCGTGCTCGGTGTGCTGCGGCACGATGAAGCGGTGCAGCTTGATGAGCTCATAGAAAAGCTCGAGTCCAGATTGACCTCGTCGGAAATCTTCACCGCTCTCTTCGAGCTTGAATTGGCCAGCCGGATCAAGCAACTTCCTGGCAAGAACTACGTCAGACGCATGTAGGCTGGCGCCGCCCGGTGACAGCAATTACAAGCGGACAGGAAGCATGAGCCGCAGACGCGGGAAGTTGCAGACACAGCAGGAGAAAGCGCGTCCTGTGATGTTCTGCCGGTGGCTGCGTCGAAGATGCGGACCACGATCAGTAAATAACCGTGAAGCTGACAGGTGGTACAGTCAGTCCCATTGGCAGAGCTTTTTTCGTAGATGGGACCAAAGTTGTAGAAGTGAGCCAGCGATGCACTTGACAAAGCCGGCTGGGAAGCGCGGCATCATGGTAGCTTCCAAAAATATCGAAGTCATACGCTGTCTAGAGTTCTTCATCGGGTTTAAGGAAAGAAATGAGTAAATCACTGGTGATCGTCGAATCGCCCGCCAAGGCAAAGACGATCAGTAAATATCTCGGAAAAGACTTCACCGTCGAGGCTTCCGTCGGGCACATCAAAGATCTGCCGAAGAACAAGATCGGCGTGGATCTGAGCGATGGCAGCTTTGCGCCCGAGCTAATCGTCATTCCGGGAAAAGAAAAGGTCGTCGACCGGCTCAAGAAACTGGCGAAGGCGGCCAACATTATTTATCTGGCGCCTGACCCTGACCGCGAAGGAGAAGCGATCGCGGCGCACCTTGAAGATGAGCTGCGCGGTCTGTCCAAGAGCGACTCGATTCGTCGCGTGACCTTTAACGAAATTACCGCCAAAGCGGTGCACGAAGCGTTTGAGCATACGCGGGATGTCGACCGCAACCTGGTGGATGCGCAACAGACACGGCGCGTGCTCGATCGCATCGTGGGCTACCAGATCTCGCCTTTGCTCTGGGACAAAGTTCGCCGTGGCCTTTCCGCCGGCCGGGTACAGACCGTAGCTCTGCGGCTGATTGTTGAGCGGGAGCGTGAGATCAAGGCCTTTGTGCCGGTGGAGTACTGGACGCTCGACGCCCAGCTCACGCCGGCAAACGATAAGACTGAGTTCACCGCGCGCTTCACCGGTATCGACGGAGAGAAGGCGACGGTAGAGACGGTGGACGCTCCTTCCCTGCCCTCCAAAGAGCGGATGGATGCGGTCGTCGCCGCGCTCGAGGAAGCCACGTGGTCGGTACAGAGCGTAGACAAGAAGGAGCGCCGGCGCAACTCCACTGCGCCCTTCACCACCAGCAAGCTGCAGCAGGATGCATCGCGCCAGCTGGGCTTCAGCGTGCGGCGCACCATGGGTGTAGCGCAGCGGTTGTACGAAGGCATCGAACTGGGCAGCGAAGGCGCGGTAGGCCTCATCACCTACATGCGTACTGATTCCACCCGGGTATCGCCCGATGCCATTGCCGAGGCGCGCCAGTGGATCGAGCAGACGCACGGCAAAGACTATCTGCCGGCGGCGCCCAACAGCTTCAAGAGCAAGAAAGACGCGCAGGATGCGCACGAGGCAATTCGCCCCACCAGCGTTGCCATGCACCCGGAAGATATCAAGCACTACCTCAGTGACGAACAGTTTCGTCTTTACCGGCTTATCTGGCAGCGCTTTGTGGCGTCGCAGATGGTGCCCGCGGTCTTTGACCAGACCACGGTGGAGATCGTGGCCAAGGCCGACCGAAACTATAACTTCCGGGTCACGGGCTCGGTGATGAAGTTCGACGGTTTCCTCAAAGTCTACGAGGAAGCAAAAGAGAAGAAAGATGACGAGGACGAGGAGCTGAAGAACCGGCTGCCCGCGCTCGAAAACGGGCAGGCGCTGGCACTGAATGCCCTCTTGCCCGAGGAGCACGCGACCGAACCTCGCCCTCGTTTCAACGAAGCCTCGCTGGTGAAGGAGCTGGAAGAGCGCGGCATCGGGCGGCCTTCTACGTACGCCACCATCATCAATACGATTCAGGAACGCGAATACGTGCAGAAGGTGGGGGTGGGCAGGGGCGCCAAATTTGTGCCGACCGAGATCGGCTTTGTCGTAACCGACCTGCTGGTGGCCAACTTCCCCTACATCTTCGACCCGCAATACACGGCAAGGCTCGAAGAAGAGCTGGACGATATAGAAGACGGCAAGGAAGCGTGGACCACGTTGCTGGGTGGTTTCTATGGGCATTTCGAAAAGGAACTCGAGCATGCCGGCAAGCACATGGAAAACATCAAGCGCATGGAGAAGCCGACCGACGAGAAGTGCGATGTGTGCGGTTCTCCCCTGGTGTTGAAGTGGGGTAAGTTCGGCAGCTTCTTCGCGTGCAGCACGTATAACAAAAAAGATCCCAACAGCTGCACCTTCACCAAGGAAAACTTCGCCGCCAAGCCGGAGATGAATACCCAGGAAGGTCAGGATGCGGAGCAGACGGAAGAATACTGCGAGGCCTGTGGCCGGGTCATGGTGCTGAAGCGGGGACGCTTTGGCGCCTTCATGGCGTGTCCTGGTTACAGCGAAGATCCGCCCTGCAAGACGACCCGTAAGCTAACCGCGAAACAGCAGCAAAAAGCGCCGACGCCGCTCGATGAGAAGTGCCCCAAGTGCAGCGAGCAGCTGGTGCTGCGTAACGGCCAGTATGGAGAGTTCGTCTCCTGCAGCGGCTACCCCAAATGCAAGTACATCAAGCAGAACATCATCGAGGGAATGAAGTGCCCGAAGTGCGGCGCCGGGGACATCGCGGAGCGCAAAGCGCGGCGCGGCAACCTCTTCTATGGCTGCACCAACTACCCCAAATGCGACTTCACTTCGAACGCCAAGCCGGTCGTTGAGAAATGTCCCGAATGCGATAGTCCCTACCTGTTGGAGAAGGCGCGGTCCACCGGGGTTTACCTGGTATGCCCCAACAACCGCAAATCAGCCGCGGAAGAGGACGAGGCTCCCAAGAAGCGGGCCAAGAAGGGTGCGGCGGAGGAGCCGCCTGGGCAGGTGGTATGTACCTACTCGCGCAAGATCGCAGAGCCGCAGATGGAATCGATTGAGGCGATGCGCTACCAGACCAAGGCAGAGGCGCTTCCAGTCGCTTGAATGGGGTCAAAACAGCTGTCCCCTCCCGCTCTTGCCAGGATGCAAGGCAGAGCGTACAACTCAGATGGCGGTCCTTTCCATAATTCGATCGCGTGGAGCGAACATGAAATTGTTTCTGGTGGTTTTAGCACTCTCGTCCATGCCGGTAATGGCTGCGGATATGAGCGGCATGGCGGTCTCCGGTTATATCAGCGACTCCGGTTGCGGAGCCAAGCACAACGCCAGCGCCCCGAATGCGGCCTGCGTCAAGAAGTGCATCGACGGAGGCGCCAAGCCGGTCTTTGTCGACGACGCCAAGAAGACCGTGTACACCATCGACGATCCTGAATCGGTCAAGGGTCATGATGGCCACCACGTCAGCGTAGTCGCCAAGGTTAACGATGCAGATAAGACGATCCACATCTCCAAGGTATCCATGTTGCCGGATCAGGGCGCCGCGCCCAGCACCTCGGAGATGCACTAAACCTATTTTCCCTTCCTGGCGGCAGTATCCGCGACTTCCGGGTATTGCCGCAACTTCCCCTTCGCCTACAGCTCGGCACAGCTTCGTGTGCTTAGAGCGTTCATCTGCTAATGTGAGGGTAGGAAGGAACGCATCTAACTCAGTTATGGCAAAGGCGACGTGGAACGGCAAGGTGATCGCGGAGAGCGATACCATCGAGATGGTTGAGGGCAATATCTACTTCCCGGAAAGCTCCCTCAAACGGGAATACTTCCGGCCTAGCTCCACGATTTCTACCTGTCCCTGGAAGGGACAAGCCAGATACTACAGCCTATTAGTAGATGGACAGGAAAATCAGGACGCCGCCTGGTACTACCCGGACCCTAAACCCGCAGCCCGCAATGTCAAGAACCATGTAGCCTTCTGGCGCGGAGTTGAAGTCGAAAAGTAGCATGCGTGGCCCTGCCGGCATGCGAACGGCTGCCCTCCTCCTGGGCCTGCTGATTCTGCCTCCGGGCAGAAATTTGCTATCCAGTCAAACCCGACCCCAATCCCCAGTACCCCGCAAAGAGACCTGGAGGTCTTGCGCCGGTTGGAAGAGGAGTATTTGCGGGCGGAGATCGAAGACGACACGGCGATCGCGGGGACGATTCTCGCCGATGACTATGTTGGGCTAAAACCGGACGGCTCAACCATCCGGCAAGTCGGATGTACTCAGCCGCCTTGGCCGCCATGAAAGCCGTCGTGAGCCTTACCTGATTACCGCCACGAATATGCGGCAGCACCTATTTGGCGACACGGCCTGCGTGACCTACACCAAGGTCTATACCAAGCCAGGCAGCCAGGCCGCTTTCAGCGAGAACGTCCTGCATCTGCTGATCCGGCGCAATGGAATCTGGCGTTTGCAGCTCAGCAGTCCTTTGCCGGCGCCCAAGCCTTGAACGACGAGGTTCCGTCGGCACTAGCTGCAGATTAAAACAACAGCAGGTCCCTCCACTTCACCAACTTCAAATGCCGACTCTCCATTGACCTCGGGGAGTCACGGAATCGGTTCCCCGGTTCGCCCGGAGGCGCTGGTTTTTGGTTTTCACCTGGCCATCTCTGGGATAATGAAGCCACTCTGGCGTTCCGAACCTGGCGGCCGCTGCTGGCAATATCTGCAGGTGGCAGGCTCCGCGTGTCCCCGATGAAGCCACTCGTTCTGGCACTGACCCCCACTCGCAACCGGCGTCTGAATGAAGTTACCGGCATGGTGCTGCTGGTGGCCGCGAGTCTCCTCTTCCTCGCTCTTGCCTCCTACCATCCTACGGATCCGTCCTTCAACACCGTGGGGGGCTATGGACGGCGGATGCCACAACTGGACCGGGCTGGTGGGAGCCTCCGTCAGCGACGTGCTGCTGCAGCTGGAAGGCGTTGCCGCGTTCCTTTTCCCCCTGCTACTGGGAGCGCTGGGGTGGGCGTGGCTGCGTTCGCGCCCCGCCGGCTCCCCGTCCGCGAAAGCCTCGGGCGTTCTGCTTTACCTGCTGTTCGCTCCGGCACTCTTCGGCCTGATACCCGGCCATCTGCGCTGGATGCACGCCCTGCCGCTGGAGGGCCTGACCGGCCGCCTGGTGGTGGATACGCTGGTGCACTACCTCAACTTTCCTGGCGCGGCCATCGTGATCGTGAGCATGGTGGTGATCGCGCTCTACCTGTCCACGACCTTCAGCTTCAGCACGGCGCAGCAGTGGCTGGCGATCCGTTTCGCCTTCGCTTATGCCTGGCGCGACCGTATACGCAACTGGCGTTCCGCCTGGGCGAAGGCACGCGCGGAAAAGAAGGCTGCGAAAAGTGCGCCCTGAGAGACAAGGCACTGCTCAAAGCCCAGGCGAGCGCGGAAGTCCGAGGAAGAAGCGAAGCGATTCGCCGCCGCAGGGCGCACTCCCTTTGCCGACGTGAGCGCTGCCGTTGCCGGCAGCAACGCCAGAGGCGACGACCGGCCACACGCCGACGCTCTGGAACCAGATGCCCCGAACCAGCATCCCTGACCGCGAGCTGGAACCGGAGACTCTCGCGAAGCCGAAGAGATCGCGGCGGCCGTTCCGGCACCAGTCTGCGGCCAAGTCGCCGGTCGCCGCGCAATCCGCTTTCCGCCCACCAGGAACAACAAGCAATTTCCGTAAAGGGACGCGCCGATGCGGATGCCCGGCTGGTTACCCTGGCCCCCCGCTCGGTCAGCGGCTTCCGGCTGCCGCCGAGCACGCTGCTGCACCGCAGCGACGAGTCGCAGGTGGTGCGCGAAGACGATCTGCGCAGCCAGGCCCGGATACTGGTGGAGAAATGCGCGGAGTTCGACGTCCGCGGCCAGGTAGTGCAGATCAATCCCGGCCCGGTGGTCACCACCTTTGAATTCCGCCCGGAAGCCGGGGTCAAGTACAGCCGCGTGACCGGCCTGGCGGAGGATCTATGCCTGGCGATGCGGGCGGAGAGCATCCTGATCGAGCGCATGGCAGGCAAGAGCACCGTGGGCATCCAGGTGCCGAATCACGATCGCGAAACCATCTGGCTGCGCGATGTGATCGAAGCGGAAAACTTCACCCAGACCAAGTCCAAGCTGACCCTGGCCATGGGCAAAGACATCAATGGGCGCATCGTAACCGCCGACCTGGCAACCATGCCCCACGTGCTGATCGCCGGTTCCACGGGCAGCGGCAAGTCGGTGGCCATCAACGCCATGATCATGTCCGTGCTCTACAAGGCGACCCCGCAGCAGGTCAGGCTGATCCTGGTCGATCCCAAGCGGGTAGAACTTGGGATGTATGAAGGCATTCCGCATCTGTTTACCCCCATCATTACCGAGCCCAAGCTGGCCGCCAATGCGTTGCGCAACGCGGTGCGGGAGATGGAGCGGCGGCTCAAGCTGCTGGCCTCGCGCAGCGTGAGGAATATCGACCAATACAACAAGCTCTTCGACAACCAGACGCCAAGCCTGTTCGAGGACGCGGAAGCAGGAACAGCCGCTGGCCCACATGATCATCATCATCGATGAGCTGGCCGATCTGATGATGCTGGATAAGGCCAACGTCGAGGAAGCGATCACCCGGCTGGCGCAGATGGCGCGCGCCGTGGGCATCCACCTGGTGCTGGCCACGCAGCGGCCGTCGGTGGACGTCATTACCGGCCTGATCAAGGCCAACGTGCCCACGCGCATCTCCTTCCGGCTGGCCACCAAAGGTGGACTCGCGCACCATCCTGGACTCAAATGGGGCCGAGGCTCTGCTGGGACGCGGCGACATGCTGTTTCCTGCCGCCGGGGACCTCGCGCTTGCAACGTCTGCACGCTCCGTTTGTGACCGAGAAGGAGATCGCCGCGGTCGTCGCTTTCTGGAAAAACCAGGGTGAGGCGGAGTACGTGCAAGGCTTCCTCGAGTCGCCCCGGGATGAAAAGGGCCGGGACCTGGATGCGGAGCCGGAGGATGGTGACGGCAACGACGAATTATTCGAAGATGCCGTGCGGCTCGTCTTGGAGTTCGGCAAGGCCTCCACTTCCCTGCTGCAGCGGCGCTTGCGCATCGGCTACGGCCGCGCCGCGCACCTGATCGACATGATGGAGCGGGACGGCATCGTCGGCCCGGCCGACGGCTCGAAGCCCCGCGAGATTCTCAAGCCACCCGATTGGCTCAACCAGATAGAGCCTGCGCTGCGCTAGCTAGCGCCGGCGATGTCCAGTCCCGTACCCGGAGCTGGACACGCACAAGCGGGCGGCTGTCACCTTGCGCATTTGTTTCGAAATGGAATCACCTCGCGGCCGCCCGGCTTTGTGGGAGCCTTCAACGCTTTTGCTACTAACTGCGCAGCCGGAGCCAGTCTTTCTGGTAAGCAAAGCTGACCGCGAGCAGCAGCACGCCGAGCGCCAGAAAAGTGAGCACGCGATAGCCCTGGCTCTCGCTGCCGATGCCATTCAGGAAAACCATCCCGATGCTCAGTGCGAGCACAATAAGGGCTTGCCAGCGAAGAAACGCACTTCGCCGCAGAAAACCCCACCGTCATGAGCGCAGCGCCGTAAAGCATGTACCAGGCGCTATAGCTGAACCCCGCATCAATGGAACGCTGCCCATAGATGCCCGTAGCCCCGGCAATCGTCGTAAAAGAAGCCCGCTCCGCAGAACCAGTAATGGTGAATCTCCAGGCTGACCGCAACCAGCAAGGTGAGGCTGAATGCGATGGCCGAGAAGCCGGCGAGGTACAGCCCTGATTGAGCCGCGCTCGGAGCCGAGGCTCAGGCGGGTAACCGCAGCAAAGGCCGCGGCGCCGATCAAGCTGGTGGCAAAATGCATGTTGACGACCACCGCCAGGGGATGCGGCGGCCTGCCGAACCAGTCCACCAGGAGAGCCCAGAAGGCCAGTGCCAGCACCATGGCGCCGAAAAGGCGCATGGCTGCATGCGAGCCCATTTCGGCCAGGGCAACGATCGCCAGCGATTCGCCCAGCCAGCAAAGGGTCACGACATAACCGTCGAATTGGAGCGGGATGGCGACCGTGAGAAACAGGATCCCGAGACCAAGATGGGTCCGAGCCAAGGCGACCGCGGCAGGCCCATGGGAGCGAGCCGCCAATAGCAGGCAGGCGACAGCCAAAGCGAGGGTAACCCAGGGCCGGCCTGACTGATGATCGGCAAAGAGCACCATGAGCGCCAGAAAGGTTGCCGCCGCATTCAAGATCGGAAACAAGATCTGGACGAACGGGTCGGTCGCCACGGGCAAGCGGGCTTGACGCAAGATCAGGAAAGGCATGGCGGCAAGCGCAGCGAAAAAGACGGTGAGAAAAAACAGCGTGACCGGGATGTGGGTGGGGTAAGACTGGCTTGCCGTCCAGCCGAAGTAATAGGCCGCTGTGCCCAGCAAAGCCCCCAACATCAGCCGTTTCCATGGATGCAACGCAAGCAGGAGCAGCGCACCCGCATTGAGCAGGGCGAGGTAGGAAAAAAGAAAGATCTCGCTGCCGTGCCCCTCCGTTAGCAGCGCCGGTGTGGCGAAGCCTCCGGCCAAAGCGTACAGGGCTAGCAATTCTGAGTCCTGGCGCCAGGCCAGCACCGCGTTGGCCAAGGTCACGGCGGTCATGGCGGAAAAAATGAGCCCGGCCGAGGCCAGATGAAAGACGCTGAAAGCAGCCCATAGGGACAGGTATGCTATCCCGGTCCCCAACGCCTTCAGGCTGTAGGAGAAAGCAGCAAATCCCCGCCTGCGAAACCGTTCGGACCAGGCCACCAAGGCAGCGGCGCAGGCCAGACCCACCAGGATCCGGATGGGAGGCCCAATCCAATTTCGATCGAAAGCCAGCTTCAGGAACCAGGCCACGCCAATGAGCACGGCGAGGATGCCGACACGGTTCAAGAGCTGGGCGCCGATCCTGGTTTCCAATGAGGTCTCGAGGGAAGCGGATGGCGAAGCAGCCGGCTTGAACGCAAGCGGCGGTGCTGGCCTGCTGGAAGGAGGCTGCGGCGCCAGGGTCGCTTCAACCGGGGGTTCAGGCCGCGCCCCGCGCATCCCTTGCACTGCGGCTTCAAGAGAGGCTATCCGGGCAGATAATTCCGCCAATTGTTGCCGGATTTCGTCCTCGGAAGCCATAGCAAGACTCTAGAGCATTTCCCTGACGTGCGGAGCTGCCTGCTACACGTTACCTCGGTGTACTCTGGTAACACTTTGGAGTGCCTTTTTGCACAGAATGCCTTAAGCTGCGAAAGGTAACCATTCCCAGGAGGCATCCCGCTAGATGAACAAGTCGGCTGGAGGCGAGACCCATCACAAGGTTCTTCTGGTCGATGACGATGCCGTGAGCCTTGAACTCATGGCGATGCTGCTGGCTCACGAGGGTCACCAGGTGCTGCGCGCCAACGACGCCGGGGCCGCACTGGAGTTGCTGGCCGGCGAAACAACAGTACGCCCCGATGTGCTGCTGGTCGACCTGCAGATGCCGGGAGTCTCCGGTGGGCAGCTGGCCGAAAAAGTCCGCGCCCTGGGCCGGCCGAAGCTGCGGCTGCTTGCCATGAGCGCGACCGAAGTCAAAGAGAATCAATTACTTGCTTTCGACGGATTTCTTCTGAAACCGCTTGTCGTGGACGATCTGCGGCGGGCGCTCAAAGCCAAGAGGCGGGGCCGCAAGCCGGCGGCGCGGGCCGCCAACCCGGAGAAGGCGAACGGTGAGGCTCTGGACATGACGGTGGTGGGCAAGCTGCTCACCATGATGCCGCTGCAGGCGCTGCACGACGTCTTTAGCGCTTGCATTGCGGACACCCGGGCCTGCGTGGGCACGCTGAAGAACCAGGTACAACACAGGGATTGGACCGGCGTTCGGGAGACCGCCCACCGAGTGAAAGGCGCGGCGTTGATGATCGGCGCCACCCACCTTGCCAGGCTCGCCGCCGGACTCGAAACGGGGGGTAGCAAGGTAGCGGCCACCCCCGGTGTTTTGGATGATTTACTCAGTGCTTGCAGCGAGTTAGAGCGTATGCTTTTGGCAGGCAAATTAAAGAAAGCCTAGGGCCCCTTCATGACCACCACGATGACCGCAGTGCCACCCAAAAATAATGATCGCCTCCACCAGATTCGGATAGTTATTGCCGATGATCACCCGGTAGTTCGTATCGGCGTTCGTAACATGCTGCAGAGTGATGCGGGTCTCGACGTTATTGGCGAGGCTTCGGACGGCGATGAGGCAATTACCGGAACACTGGAGCTGTTGCCGGACATCCTCTTGCTTGATTTACAGATGCCCCGCTTGCCTGGATTGGAGGCCATGCGGGCCATCATGAGCGGTTCCCCGTCGGTAAAGATTCTTCTCCTGACCAGCACCATCACCACCCAGCAGATCATTGAAGCGCTCCAAATCGGCGCCCGTGGCATCGTGCTCAAAGATGCCCTGGCCGACCATCTCACCACCGCCATCCGCGCCGTCTCCTCAGGGGATTACTGGATCGGCGGCAAACGGGTAGTCAACCTGGTAGGCGCACTGCATGAGCTGATGCAGCAGGCGGCCGTCCCCGAGCGCAAAACCTACGGTCTCACCCCCCGTGAACTGGAAGTGGTGGGCTGCATCGTCGAGGGTTGCAGCAACCGCGATATCGCCAAGCAGTTCAGCATCAGCGAAGAGACCGTGAAGCGGCATCTTTCGAATATTTTCGACAAGACCGGGGTTTCGACGCGTCTGGAGCTGGCGCTGTTCGCCATCGCGCACCAGTTGGTCGCGCTCCAGACCTAGGCCGTCCCCAAGGCCCGCAAAGAGGCTGTTCATCCCATTTCGGGATGGACGAGCCGTGCTTTGCGCGGGCGCATGCTAGAACGTCATCCTGCCAATTTGCATCTCACCCGATAACGTTGTCGGTTGTCGACGCGGGACTGTCGCGCCTTGTAGCAGTATTGGGAGCTGCGTTGGTCCGCTCCTTTGAGTTGAACGCGCTTTTTCGAACCTTTGACTGGAGTTTTGCAGGATGATCGAAAGAAGATTGCTCCTCGTAACTTTGCTTTGTGTTGCTAGCAGTGCCGTTCAGGGGCAGGAGCCGAGCCCAACGGCGCAGCCACAGCAACAACAGCCCATCATGCCGGCAGAAGGCGGGAATAATGTTCCGCTCTACCGCATCGAAGTCGTGGGACGCGACATCCCGGCCATCAATTACTGGCACCGCAGCGGGAGCACAAAGATCGGTTTTGCCGGGACCAGCCTCCTGCCCCAGGGTAAAGGGCAGGCCAACGTAACCAGCAAGGGGCAGACGTTCATCGATGCCAAGTTCGAGGGCTTGGTGCCGGCCAACAGCTTTGGCGTGGAGTACCTGACCTACGTGTTGTGGGCCATCACGCCCCAGGGCCGGCCGGTGAACCTGGGTGAAGTAATGCCTGGCGGCTCCAAGGCGGAAATGAAAGTGACCACCAACCTGCAGCAGTTTGCGCTGATCGTTACCGCCGAGCCCTACTTCGCCGTGACCACGCCCGAGCGATCTGGTGGTGTTGCAGAATACGGTCAACAAAGACAAGACAACGGGAATTATCGACACCGTGAATGTGCACTTCAACCTGCTGCCGCGCGGAGCGTACGTGCAGACGGCCGGCCAGCACGCGGTGCTGAACCCGGTCAAGCCGAGCGACAAGTCTCCCCTGCAGCTTTACGAGGCCATCAACGCGGTGCAGATCGCTGAGGCGATGGGCGCAGCTAAATACACGCCGGACATCTTTGCCAAGGCTCAGCAGGAATTGCAGAATGCGCAGGCGCTCGACGGAAAGAAGAGCCAGCGCAAGGTCATGATCACCTACGCCCGCGGCGCGGTGCAGGATGCGGAAGATGCGCGCGTGAGCACGTTGCGCAAGATGCAGCAGGAGAAGGAACAGCAGCAACAGTTGGCGATGCAACAGGCGCAGGCGGCGGCGCAGCAGGCACAGATTGACCGCGCAACAGGAGGCCCTGCAGCGCGCCCAGGCCGATGCGCAGGCAGCCCAGGCCCAGGCACAGGCGGCGCAGGCAGAGGCGGCCGCGGCAAATGCCAGGGCGGCGCAGGCTGCGGCGGAGCATAGCGCACAGCAGGCGACCAACCAGACCGAGGAGATGCGCGAGCGGCTGCGCGCGCAGTTGAACCAGGTATCTGCAGACCCAGGAGACGGCGCGCGGACTGATCGTGAACATGTCCGACGTTCTGTTTGCCTTCAACCAATACGCGCTCAAGCCGGAAGCCCGCGAAAAGCTGGCGAAGGTCTCGGGAATTCTTCTCGCGTATCCGGATTTGAAGGTGCAGGTAGAGGGATACACCGACAATGTCGGCACCGATCAATACAACCTGACGCTTTCGCAACAGCGGGCGATGCGGTGCGCGACTATCTCATCTCGCAGGGCGTCCAGCGCCGGCAACGTCACCTCGACCGGCTACGGCATGAGCAACCCCATCGCCGACAACTCGACGGCCGGCGGGAAGAGCACAGAATCGCCGGGTGAATCTGGTGGTCTCCGGCAGCGCGATTGGCGTTCAGCAAAGCCAGCCCTCAGCCCAGGCTGCACCCCAACCGGCTCCGGTTCCCGCGCAGGGCGTGAGCAATCCGCCCCAGTAGGGAAGGTCTAAAGGAATGGCCCGCAGGAGAATCATGGGCCTGCGCTCTACTCATCTGCATTAGCCACAAAGAATTGGGTGGCCCATTCAAGCCCTCTTTTGGCTTGAGTGGGGTTGTTGCGGACCATGCGAACCATTACTATTTCTTCTCGCTCAGGAGAGAAGCGCGAGGCGCGATTCGATGTCGGCGAGCGCTGCCTCCAGCGCAGCCCTGCGAACCGGGCTTGAGGTCCGCTCGGAGAGAACGCGTTCGCGCTGTAGATCGAGTTCCTGCTTTTGCCGCTCGCGCAACGCACGTTCCAGGTCATTCTTCTTACGACCCTCAGGAGTCGACGCAGCCAGATCCGCCAACGATTGCTGCTCTTCAATAGACTTGCTTTCCCACCCTCTTGCCATGTCTGTATGGTACGTCAATTCCAATGCCGGAGAACCCGGATTTCCTGTTACGCAACGTCAGACAGGACCGCGTGTGCGGCTTTCTTCGCGGAAAGCCGCATACAGCTCGACAACGCCACCAACCTCGACAGGAATCCGGGGGAGGCACCAGGTTTGGTGCATGAACCAGATTCAGAAAGCTGTCAAGGTTCTGGAAAAGAGGTAACTTTGTTGCAATATCGTAATCCAAGTTGTTGCGTGAATTCCTCGTAATCTCAAAACGGTTCGCCGCTATCTGATTGAATTTGTTGGGGTATAGAAAGGCCAGTGACCTTTGGGTGATCGAACGGCGACGAAAGCTGTATTTTCCCTACGACAAACGCAACATTTTCGTGCAGAATGCTTCTTAACAGTACGATTTTGAAACTTAACCCGGCGTTTTTATGGGGGATTGATTTTATGAATTGGATTCAAAGCCTGCTTGGTTTTTTCTATGACATTCTCTTTGGCTGCCGTCACTGGAGCCAGACGAGGCCGTTCACGCTCGAACGGCAAACCTACAAGGTTTGCCTGGACTGCGGGAAGCAGATTTACTACTCGCGGGAGCGTATGACGCCGCTGAGCGCACGCGAAATCCGTCGCATGAAGGCTGCCGCAGCCGGCCCGATTACTGTAATGAACGTACCGGCGCACGCGGGCAATTTCTTTTCCCGGCGCGCAAATAAATCGAACGCGGCCGCTTAGACCTCGCATCCTTATCAGAAAGCTGGAGCTCCGTATCGTTTGGCGCGCTCAATGCGCGCCCGATGACGGAGCTTTTGTCTTGCTCGCTCTCTTCATGCCTTCAAACAGCATTTCTCCACATGTTCCTCTTGCCGCAGAGGAAATGCTTTAATCATGCCAAGGGCAAGCTCCAATGCCTTCGAGGTCGGAATCAGTGATCGTTGAAATCCGGGGCTTGACCAAAGTCTATGAAGAAAGGCAGCGTGTGGTCGCGGTCGATGGCATCGACCTCTCGGTTGAGCAAGGCGAGATCTTCGGCTTGCTGGGGCCTAATGGAGCGGGAAAGACGACCACCATCAGCATTGCCACCACCCGTGCTCTGCCGACCCGCGGCCAGGTGATCATTGCCGGGGTCGATGTGGTCCGCAGGCCGGCAACGGCGAGGTGCAATATCGGAGTGGTTCCGCAATACAATACCCTCGATCGATCGCTCACCGTTTTCGAAAATCTTTATTTTCACTGCAGGTATTTCGGATTTTCCAGCGCCGCGGCGAAAGAGCGGTCACAACAGTTACTGTCACAGTTTCATTTACAGGAGCGGGGACTGAGCTTCCCCTCACAGCTTTCCGGCGGCTTGCAGCAGCGGGTACAAATTGCGCGCGCGATCGCCCATCGCCCGGCTGTTCTTTTTCTCGACGAACCCAGCGCCGGGCTCGATCCGCAAAGCAGGATTGCCATGTGGGATGCGGTCAAGGGGTTGGGCAGCGAAGGAATCACTGTCGTGCTTACCACGCACTATATGGAAGAGGCCGACGAGATCTGCGATCGGGTAGCCATCATGGATCATGGAAAATTGCTGGCGCAGGATACGCCCGAACTGCTGAAGACAACCCTGGGCGCGCAGACGATCTTTGAACTGAAGCTGCGCCAGATGGAAGGCGCGACGGACCTGGTAAAGACTCTGGCAGAGTTGCCGAATGTGGCGTCGGTCGAAGCCATCAGCGACGGGGTTCGTGTCTTCTCTCAGGGCACGGATGGCTTGTTGCCGCAGATTGTGCAAGCGGCGCAGAGTCTGGGGCTGCGCGATATCTCGATCAACGAGCCGAGCCTGGAGACGGTATTCATCCGCCTGACCGGGAGGGATCTGCGTGACTAGCACAGTTGCAACCAGGACACGCACGCCTTACCTATCCGCCTTTCTCGGCCTGATGCTGCGCGACCTGCGCGTGCTGGGGCGCGAACTGGGGCCGTTTGTGGTGCGTATCGTGATGCAGCCACTGCTCTTTCTCTTCGTCTTTACGTATGTCTTTCCCCACATGGGGCACGGCGATCCGATGGCGGCCGGCGCAGGCAATTTCGCCACCATTCTGCTGCCCGGCTTGATGGCCGTCGCCATCATGTTCAGCGGCATCGCGGCGGTCGCGCTTCCCCTCTCGCAGGAGTTCGGTATTACCCGGGAGATCGACGATCGGGTGATGTGTCCTCTGCCGGTGACCGCAGTGGCCGTGGAGAAGATGTGTTTCAGCGCACTGCAGAGCATACTCGCCGCACTGCTGGTGATTCCGCTTGCCTACTTCATTCCCGCCGTGCCGGTAAAGCCGCAGGTCGGAAAACTGGCCGCTGTTGATCCTGGTGCTGGTGCTTGTCCAGCCTTGTTTCCAGTGCCCTGGGACTGGCGATCGGCGCCAATATCAAGCCGCAGCAGATTGGCCTGATCTTCTCCATCGTGGTCGTTCCGATCACTTTTCTTGGCTGCGTGTATTATCCCTGGGCGTATCTGAATCACCTGCGGTGGCTGCAGATTGGGGTGCTGGTCAACCCCATCGTGTACATGAGCGAGGGTTTGCGCGCGGCGCTGACGCCAGGCATTCCGCACATGCCGGCGCTGCTTATCATTTTCGCCCTGCTGGTGTCACTCACCATTTTGGGCGGAATCGGTATCCAAGGTTTTCTGAAACGCGTAATTTCATGAAACTTTCGGCCTCGGCTGGCATATCCTTAGCCTTGCCCCCTACGTCTGATATCAGTGGTAGAGCGAGCGGATGAACCAAGCGGATAGGTGGAGCGGCAATGCGCAAATCCGGTCTGAGACTCCTGCCTGCTGCTTCCGTGTTTCTGCTCCTGCTGGTCGCGGGCTGTGGAGCTGTGGGCTCTTCTTCCGGCTCCGGTACGGGCGCGCTCCTCATCTCCGCGCAAAAGCCAGCCATCGATACCACCCTCACGGACAGGCTCACCGCCAGGCTGGCTTCCGGCGGCCCGGCAAACGTGACCTGGACCATCGCCGCGGGGCAAAACGACCCTTCGCTGGGCCAGGGGACGATCAGCGCCAATGGCCTGTACCTACGCCCCTCCCTTGCTTTCCCGGGACCAGGTGCAGGTCCAGGTCATGGCCACTTCCCGCAGCGATCCGGCGTCGACCGCCACCTACCTGCTTACGGTGACCCCTGGGTTCGTCCAGGTTCTTACCCCTGAAACCGCCAGCATGGCGCCAGGGGGGACAGTCCAGGTGAAAGGAGAGATCGCCGAGCGTAATTCCGGTTCGGTCCACTGGTCGTTGGCGACGACGGCGACAGGCAAGGACGATCCGGGCGACAGCTATGGCAGCATCAGCGAAACCAGGTGCTGCCACTCCGCTCGCAGCTACACCACCTGCACCGCAACCTATACCGCCCCGCGAGCCCTGCCCTCGGGGAGCCCATCGGTGTACCTGGTGGGGCAGGCCGGAGGAAATGCTCACTCGGTCTCGGCGCTTCACATTCTGCTCAATGGCGCCGGATTTAATAGCTCGGGGCTGCAGAACCAGGCGGCGCAGGCGGGTTACATCGAGATGGGCTCATCGGGCGGCAATGCCAACGATTACGACTCCCGAAAAGACGGCGGACACGAGTACGTGAACGACTGCTGCGGGGGAACGCTGGGAGCGCTGGTCGCGGACCAGAACAGCAATCCCTATATCCTGAGCAACAACCACGTGCTCGCGGAATCAGACCAGGCGCGCACCGGGGACACCATCGTGCAACCCGCGCTGGTCGATCTGAATTGCAACCCGCAAGCCGGCCGAACCGTGGGTTCTTTGCGCTATGTTGTGCCCTCCAGAGTTCGCAGACCAACGTGGATGCCGCGCTGGCTGCGGCTACTCCCGCGGTGGACAGCAGCGGAGTCGATCCTGCAACTGGGCCCGTCGATCAACGGCATTCTGACTCCGGCGGCGCCTGCGGCCGGTCAAGGGGAGGCGCTCACCGCCGGCCTGCTGAACCAGTTGCGCGTGGTCAAGAGCGGACGAACGACAGGCTTGACCTGTTCGACGGTGAACACGGTGAACCTGAGCGTCCAGGTGGATTATTACTACGATTGCGCCGAGACGCAGCCGTACTACACCAAGACCTATACCAACCAGATCGGCATACCCGGCGCCAGCTTCGCAGATAGCGGAGACTCCGGCGCACTGGTGCTCGACGCCGGCAATGCCCAGCCGGTGGGGCTGTTTTTTGCCAGCGGCGACGACGACAGCAACCACGGATTCAGCGTGGCCAATCCTATCAAGGACGTGCTCAGCGAGCTAGGGCAGAAGAGCCAGGCAGACGGCCAGGAGTTCCAGATTGCGGGTGGGGCGCAGCATCCGATCACTTGCTCCAATTTCGATGAGAACACCGCGCCGGCGACTCGCCGGGTGAGCTCGTTTGAGATGGCCGCCGCCAAGTCGGCGGCTGAATCGGCGACTGCTCTGCTGGCGAAGCCGGATAGCGGGATCCTGGCCACGGCAGCCGGCAGCAGCCTGGACAGCCCGGGGGAAGCGGCGGTCATCGTCTACGTGGACCGGAACAAGCCGGGCGTCGCCGTTCCAAGAGCCATCGCCGGCCTCCGGACATTGGTGATCCCGACGGATGGGGCGAGCATGAGCGCGGGTACTGAGCCCACCACTCTTGCCGAGGTGAAGGAATTCATTTGCCGGCTGATGTGCTGCGGGCCGCGGCGTCGGTGCAACGGCAGTTCGCGCCGCAGTTGATGGTGGACCCGGCATTTTTTGGAGTGGGTGTAACCCAGAGCTACGACAACCCAGCAGAAGCAGCGTTGCTGGTGCTGGTGGATCTCACGAAGACTCCCCAATCCACGCCGGATGTGGTCGGTGGTCTGCGGGTGCGCTACATGCGCATCAATCGCCTGCATGTTACACGGTCGAAACTATCCGCAGCCGCGCCGGCTTCGCGTTGCGAACTTCCATCAGTGCAGCCCTAATCTCCAGCCTTCTGCACGCCTCTCCGGTCTACTCTAAAAGAGTTTCAAAGTCGCGGGCCCCGTGCATAACGTGGACGATCTCCACACCACTGCGTCTGACTTGATAGAAAATCAGCCAGTTCTCAAAATCCTTCACTTGCCAACGACGCAGGCGACGGGTGGACGGCTTAGTGAAACCACAGCGAGCACCTATCTTTGGCATGTTGGCCAGTGCTTCAAAGCTGCTGATGAGGCGGTCGAGGAAACGCTCTGCGATCTCCAGTCTGCCTGTTCTTCGAGATAATCCAGCTGCGCGTTTATCTCTCGCCACGCAAGCGGCCGGATCGCGAAATGCGCCACTATCTGGCCGCTTTGCGTTGCACAGCGCGGGCGCGGAGTCTTCGCTTTACATCCTCGACCACTTCGGGAGTAATGTCGATCGGATCACCGGAGCTCATTGCATTCATGAGGATCTGCTCAAGCTCCTCTTTCGCACGACGCTTCTGATCGGCACGCACCAGTTCTCGAACATACTCGCTAGCGCTGCTGTAGCCGCCTGCACTGACCTGTTCCTCAACGTACTGTTTCATGGGGTCGGGAAGAGAAATATTCATCGTCTGCATGATTGGATTCTTGAATGGTAAAGATTATGGCAACTCTTGTCAATTATTGACATAGTCGCCGACCGTATCGCGAATGTGAGCGCCGATTCTTGCTAGGCGTTTTGTTCAGTTGCGGCAGGCGTGGGTAGCGGAGGGGAACCGATACCGTCCTCAGGGAAAAAGAGCATGAACACAGTTCCGGAGCGCCTTCCGTTTGCCTCTTCGGCCGCGCGGCTGGCGACTCGCACCGTGGCATGATGCTTGGCGAGAATTTCGCCGCTCACCCACATGCCAAGGCCCGTGCCGGTTGTTTCCTTGGTGGTAAAAAACGGCTCGAAAATCCGCTGCCGCGTTGCCTGCGTCATGCCGCAGCCGTTGTCCGCCACAAACAATCGAACCCCCGGTGTTCCGTCCACCCAGGAACGGGATCGGCGGACAGACAGCCACAGATGCCCTCCGTGACCCATGGCGTCGATGGCATTGCCGATCAGGTTGGCGAAGAGCTGGCGCAACTCGCCGGAAAAACAATAAAGATCGACATCGGGCCCGTTCTTGCGTGAGACCTCTATCTGCAGCGCCTGCAGCCGCCCCGTATAGAGCGGTGAGCGCGGAATCCAACAAATCGGCGACATTAGCGACCGCGGGCAAAGTGGTCTGGCGGTAAAAACGCAGGGTCTGCTGCGTCATCTCGGCTACGCGCGAGATTTCCTGCTGCGCCATGTCGGCATAGGCGATCGCTTCCTCATCGAGCGACGGCTGGTGCCGCAGCAGGTAGAGAAGATTGGTGACCGCCTCCAGGGGATTATTGATTTCGTGGGCGATGGAAGCCGCCAGGCGACCCGCGGCGGCCAGTTTTTCTGTCTTCCGCAGCGCATCCTCGGCCCGCTTTCGCTCGGTTGCTTCGAGAGCAATGGCTCCCACCCAGCGAACAGCCTCGGACGTAGTCTTGACCGGATACACATTGATGAGCCAACTGCGCACACTGGTCTCGTCCCCGGCCAGTGGAGTGTTCAGCTCAAACTGGACCACCGGCTCGCCGGTCTCAAAGACACTCTGGATGCAGCCCTGCAGCATCTCTGCGGCCGGCCCGGGAAGCGTTTCCTCGATGGTGCGCCCGAGTTGCCGGCCGATCGGCGTCTGGGTCATCTCGGCCATGAACTGGTTCACCCGCACATAGCGAAACTTGCGATCAAAGAAAGCGAACCCGATCGGCGCGTTCTCCAGCATCGAGTCGAGCAGCGACAGGGTATCGCTGAGCCCGGCTCTCTGCTCTTCCATCGAAGTCACCATCAGGTTGAAGGCACGGGTCAGGTCCGCAGCTTCATTGGCAGAGGTCACTTCCAGGGGAAAGCCTTCCTTGGTTTCAGGATCGCGAATCAACTTGCGGGTTGCGGTGAGCAATGCGCGCAGGGGCCGGGTGATGGAGCCAGCCAGCGTGCCGGCGATGATCGCTGTCCCTAAGGCCCCCAGGCCGGCAAACATGATGGTGATGCGGATGAGCGAGTAAATCTGTTGCCATGCCGCAGTCGCATCCTCATACACCCAGGCAAACCCGCGCAGTTGGCCGGCGACGTGGATCGCCACTACGGCTTCACGAGCTCCGCCGGGCGCACGAAAGATAACCGCGCCGGGAGCATCGGCCAGGTGCTTTTTTTCCAGGCGCGTCAGCGGGTCCGGACTTTTAATGCCGCTGCTGGCCGCGATCACCTTGCCGTTGGGGTCTGTAACCATCGCGGCACGGATGCTGGGCGAGTTGGTCATGGCGCGAAGGATCGGCATAATGTATCCACCCTGGCCCTGGGCCAGCGAGTCCTCGCTCTGCAAGGCGAGCAGATTCACCTCCGACTCCAGGCGCAAGCGGGCGCGCTCGTGGATCTCCGAGGCCTGTTCGCGCACCAGCAGCGTGGCGAAGACAACCACCAGGAGGCCCTCAAGCAGGATCAGACCGGTGATGAGCTGACCTCGAATGGATCGAGGTTTGAGCCAACTCATAGGGCGCTAGCCAACCTTCACTGAAGCGCGGCCCGCGAGCTTCGCTTCGATATCCTGGGCGATCTGGCGACCGTGGAATCGGCCGTTCTCAATGAAAATCTCATTGGTTCTCATGCCGGCAACGATGACTCCGGCAAGGTAGAGCCCGGGTACATTGCTCTCCAGCGATTGCGGATCGCACGATGGGGTACGGTCGCGCCCTTCAAGACGCACGCCAAGGGAGGTCAGAAAATCAAAGTCGGGATGGTACCCCGTCAAGGCAAAGACAAAATCGTTCTTGAGGGTAACCGGCCCCTTCGGTGTGAGCAGCTCGACCGAGTCTTCCGCGATATTGGTCACGGAGCTGGAAAAGTAGGCGCGTCACCTCGCCGTTCTTGATGCGGTTGTTGATGTCCGGAAGGATCCAGTATTTGACATGGTGGTGCATGGCCTCGCCGCGATGAACCAGGGTCACATGCGCGCCGTGGCGCCATAGGTCCAGGGCCGCAATGGCCGCTGAATTCTTGCCCCCGATCACCAGCACGTTCTGGTCGTAATAGGGATGCGGGTCATGGTAGTAGTGCAGCACCTTGGGCAGCTCTTCCCCAGGGACTTCCAGGTAGTTCGGCAGGTCATAATAGCCGGTGGCGAGAATGACTTTGCGGGCCGCGTAAGACCATTGACGGGAGAACCGGTCGACGGTGGTAATGGTGAAATCTCCGTCTTCACCGGTAATGCCGGATACGGTCTGATACTGGCGAAACTCCAGCTGATAATGCTCCGCCACTTTGCGGTAGTACTCCAGCGCCTCATTGCGGCTTGGTTTCTGGTTGGGGCTGGAGAATGGCATATCTCCGATCTCCAGCAATTCCGGCGTGGTAAAAAACGTCATGTTGGACGGGTAGTGGAAGAGGGAGTTGCAGAGGCAACCCTTATCCACCAGAACGGCGCTCAGGCCGGCCCGCTGCGCTTCAATGGCGCAGGCCAGGCCGGTAGGGCCAGCACCCACCACCAACACGTCAAAGCTGTCTTTCAGGGCACCGCGGCTCTGCTCCATCTCTATAGCTTAGACGATGATCCGCCCTCCCTGCTGTACAACGGTTCCCGGCTATTGCTTGAAATCGCTATAATCTAGGGTTCTTCAGGAGCCGGCTCCTTATGTCTGAACTCCGCAAAGAGAAAGACTCGCTGGGTTTTGTCGAGGTGCCAGCGAAGGCCTATTACGGCGCGCAGACAGCGCGCGCGGTGGACAATTTCCCCATTTCCGGCTTGCGTGCGCACCCCCAGCTCATCCGCGCGCTGGGGATGGTGAAGCTGGCCGCCGCCCAGGCCAACAAAGAACTTGGCCTGGTGGATGCCAAGCGCGCCGACGCCATCATCCAGGCGTCCCAGGAAGTGATCGACGGCAAATGGAATAGCGAGTTCGTCGTGGATGTTTTTCAGGCCGGCGCGGGCGTTAGCATGCACATGAACACCAACGAGGTGATCGCCAACCGGGCCAACGAGATCCTGGGAGGCAAACTCGGGGAGTACACGCCGGTCCACCCCAACGACCACGTGAACTATGGGCAGTCGACCAACGACGTTTTTCCCACCGCGATGCGCCTGGCGCACTCTGCTCGCGCTCGATGCGTTCTACCCGGTGCTGGACAAGCTGGCCGCGACCTTTGCGGAAAAGGCGAAGGCCTTCCACCACATCATGAAGTCCGGCCGCACCCACATGCAGGATGCGGTTCCCATGCGGCTGGGGCAGGAATTCGCGGCCTATGGCTTAGCCATCGAGAAAGGGCAGCAGTTTCTCAAGCTGGCTTCCACTACGCTGCGCGAGCTGGGGCTGGGCGGCAGCGCCGTGGGCACCGGCATCAACACGCATCCCGATTATCGGGTGAAAGCCGTGGCCAACCTGGCCAGCATCTCCGGGCAGAAGCTGGCGCCGGCCGAGGATATGCGCTGGGCGATGCAGTCCAATGCGTGCATGGGGGATGTGAGCGCGGCCTTGCGCGGGATCGCTCTGGAAACAATCAGGATTTCGAATGATATCCGCCTGCTCAGCTCGGGCCCCAATACCGGCTTTGCGGAGATTTACCTTCCCAGCCTGCAGCCGGGCTCCTCCATCATGCCGGGCAAGATCAACCCGGTGATTCCGGAGCTGGCAGCCATGGTCAGCTTCCAGGTGATCGGCAACGATACGGCCGTAGCCTATGCCGTGCAGGCCGGCCAGCTGGAGCTGAACGTGATGATGCCGACCATGGCGTACAACGTATTGCAGAGCATTACGATCCTGGGCAACATGCTGCGCCAGTTCGACGATTATTGCATCAAGGGGATTACGGCCAACGAAGCGCGCTGCCAGTTTTACGCGCAGAGCACGGTCTCATTGGCAACGGCGCTGAACCCGTATATCGGTTATGCCAAAGCGGCGGAGATCGTGAAGGAGTCGGTCGCCACCGGCAAGTCGATTATCGAGATCGCCCGCGCCAAGAAGCTGCTCAGCGAAGAAGAGATTGCGGAGATCCTGGATCCGGTCAGGATGACGGAGCCGCAATATCCCCTGGAATCCGCCAAAGAACGCGACAAGGCAGTTACCGCCTGAGGGTTCCGCCCAAGATTTTGTTGAGGGTGGGGACAGCCGGCCTCAAGAAGAGCTTGGGTGGCCCATTCAAGCCTTCTTTTGGCTTGAGCGGGTTGTTTGCGGAAACAACCCTGCTCACCACTTCATTGCCGCCCGAAACGATAGACCAGGCCCGCATTAAAGCCGAGATTCTTTACCTGCGCGGTGCTGCCGAAGGTGGTTAGCCAGTACCCGGGTTGAATACGGAACGCGAGCCCCGGACTGATGTTGTAATCGATGGGCACAGTGGCCGCAAAACTGACGTCAGTGCCCTTGGGCCAAAGTCCGATCAGCGTGCCCGGAAACTCGGCGCTGTTTGCGTTGAAGTTGCCTTTGGCCGCACCCACCAGACCCTGGCCGCTGATGGCCCAGTGCTCCCGGCGCACAAAGCGATACTGCGGCCCCGCCATGAAGGTGTACTGGCTGATGGTGGGCTTGAAAATGTTGTAGGGATTGGGAGTGATAAACGCGGTCCCGTAGTAGCCACGCAAATCGGCCGTAAGCCCCAGGCGGCCCCACAGATAATCGGTGAAGCCCCCGTTCCAGGCCGATTCGTTGATGTGCTGCAGCGATTCGCCGGGGCGGAAGCGAGTGTAGCCGCCCCCTCCGTAGACCTCGAACTTGTGGCTGTAGGTATCCTGAACGATGCGCTGCTTTCGCTGTTGCCGGCGTGCATGGACCCTGGCCTGAGCCTCCTGGGCCAGGCGAATCTGATTTTGTTGCGGATTCTCCGGCGCTGTCTGAGCCTGTGGGGCCGGGGAAACACTGCCGGTGGAATTCTGCGCCATGAGCCCTGGTACCGCAAGAGTGATCAAAAAAAGAAGCGGATACACTTGGCATCCAAAACGCTTGCTATGATGCATGAACCTGAAAGCCTCCACTGCCTGCCGCCGTTCGGCGATGAAAATGCGATTGATGTCCTGATTAGTATTAGAGCATTTCTGCGTTGCTATATCCTGCTCAGGAGCATGAGTTCTGCCCGCTGCTATATCCTGTCATGAAAGAGGCGAACCGAATGAAATTCCTTTTGGGCCTGCTGATCGGCTTGCTGATCGTGCCCTCTTGCATCTGGCTTTATCTCAGGGCCGGCAGCCCGCCCGTGGCCACCAGCGACCAGCCTTTGCCCTTCGAGGAGGCCATCGTCCACCTTCCGCTGCACGCGCGCATCGACCGCGAACTGGTGAAGACGCCCCCGGTCGAGGCCAGCCCTACCAACCTGGAGATCGGCGCCCACATCTACCGCCAGCAATGTGCTGCCTGCCACGGGCTCTATGGGCGCCCTGCCAGCTTCGCCAAAGGTATGTATCCCGAGGCGCCTCAGCTTTGGGAGCCGCACCGCGATGGAGTCGTGGGCGTCAGCGACGACCCGCCTGGTGAGACATATTGGAAGGTAGCCAACGGTATCCGGCTTTCAGGCATGCCCGCATTCAACAAAGTCCTGAACCAGACAGAGATGTGGCAAGTGTCGCAGCTGCTGGCCAACGCAGACAAACCGCTGCCCCCTGGTGTACTGACGCTGTTGAAACAGCCGCTGGATCTTGACCCAGTAGCCCCGCAGTAGACCGGTTGCTCCCGCTGCCATGCAGCGGGAGCAACCGCGATCCCCACCAGCTTATTTCAAGGTAGGTCACGCCCGCCGTGAACTGGAATGAGTTTTTCTTGCTGCCGACGGCGGGATCGTTCAGGAAGTCGTCCAGGGCTGTCAGCGAGAACCCGAAGCGCTTGTACACCGGGAACAACAGGCCCGCGTTAGCCAACGCCGAATAGGCGTTGGTCTGGTTGAAGGCAGGTGTGATCACGGCTCCCTGGTTGAAAACCAGGCCATGGGGCAAGCTTCACATATAGGTGTCGCCGAAGTCGGCGCCGACCAGGTTCTTGCTGGGCGTGAGCGGAGGCGGAGGCACAATCCCGGGGGTCACGAAATATTTCTGTTTCTCATAGTGGATGTCGAACTTTACATCCAGCTCTTGCTTGGGACTCTTGATGACGGTGTAACCGAGACCGCCGCCGTAGAGTTGCTGCAGATCCAGTCCCTTGCGAGTAGTTGTGGTCGAATGCCGTATCCACCAGGGCATAAAGACGGGCGATTGAAGTACCAGTCATGCTCCGCGTCGAAGTGAATGATGTTGGTCTTGGTCCCGACTGTTCCGGGTTGCGTGACCGATCCGTAAGCGCCGGTGAAATCGAAGATGGTCCGCTCGCGCGTGTCAAGCCAGGTGGGCGTCGGGAATGGTTCTTACCAAGGCCACCGCGCCGGTGAAGTTACGGCTGTTTTGCGTCGCCTCGATCGGTCGAGGCTCCGGCGGTCACTCCGCCGGTCCAGCCGTAAAAGAAGCCGGGGTTATGCAGCACTTCCTTGTCATAAGTGCCCTGGTCAACCATGAATTGCGCGTTCTTCACAGGTATGTCTTTGCCGGCCCCTCCGCCGGCGGGCGGCGTGACCTTGACTGTGTCGTCCTGCACCGCGACGTTGCCCTGAGCAATATCTGCCTTCGCGGTTTTACGGTTCACGTGCTGGCCTTGCTGGATCACGGCAAACTGCTGCGAAGTTTTAATGGATTTGATCTGGTCCCAGGTCACGGTCACGTCGCCCGCAATGTCGCTGTGGAAGGTCACTTTGCCGTTGACCTCGTTCGACAGCTTGCCGGTGAGCTGGTCCCCGTTGGTGAAATAGATAACATCCGTCCCTGGAGGTGGCGCGCTCTGTGCCTGCATCGGCAAGGCAGAGGCGAGACTAAGAGTAGCCGGCAGCGCCAGGCGCAAAGGGAGTGAGAGTCGCGAAAAAAAGCGGCTGGATAAAGACATGGAAACGGAACCTTTCTCAAGGAGATGGGCAGCGCGAGAATCGGACGGCGCTACGTTGTAATGGAGTGGCCCGCGAAACTAACGAGACAATGGTAGAACTTCGGGTGCCAAGATGCCCCTAAATCCGCCAGAGGCGGCTCAACTAATTGTGATAGGGTGCAACCCGGACAGATTGAGCGGATCGGGTACGGCTCCCAGTTGTTCAAATGACCGGTTGCTCAAATGATCGCTCCCGCGCCACGCTTCTTGCAGGGTAACACTGGATTGTCGGCTGCCATACCCGTAAAATGTATTTGTGGCAATTACCAGGACGCAAGCTCTCGACTATTTCCGCTCAGACGATCTAATCGGCCTGGGTATGGAAGCGGATGCGCTTCGGCGCAAGCTGCATCCTGAGGGTGTGGTCACCTACATCATCGACCGCAACATCAACTATACAAACTTTTGTACCGAGTATTGCAGCTTTTGCGCCTTCTACCGTCCGCTCAAGGGCAAGCTTGCGGCGGAGGGCTACATCCTCGACTTCGAAACCATCTACGAAAAGATTGCCGAAACGGTGGAGATGGGCGGCACCGGCGTGCTGATGCAGGGTGGTCTGCACCCCGACCTCAAAATCGAATGGTTTGAACGATTGCTCAAGGGCATCAAGCAACGCTTCCCCCAGGTCTGGCTGCATTGCTTCTCGGCCTCGGAGATATCTGGCGATCGCCGAATACAGCGGGCTCTCCATACGGGACACGATCGCCCGGCTGCGGGATGCAGGGTTATCTTCGATCCCCGGCGGCGGAGCCGAAATCCTGGACGATGAAGTGCGCCATCGCATTGCGCGCCTCAAGTGCTCTACCCAGGACTGGGTCGACGTGCACCGCACCGCCCATGAGCTCGGCATGCGCACCACCGCCACCATGATGTTCGGCGTGGGCGAGAGCTTCGAGCACCGGGTCAACCACTTTGAACAGGTGCGGCGGCTGCAGGAAGAGACCGGAGGCTTTACCGCCTTTATCCCCTGGAGTTTTCAGCCCACCAACACCGCCCTCGGCGGGCGCAAATGGGATGAGGCCACGTCGGTCGAGTACTTGAAAGTATTGGCGATTTCACGTCTCTACCTGGACAATATAGAGAATGTGCAATCCAGCTGGGTTACGCAGGGATTGAAGGTTCTGCAGCTTGGCTTGCGTTTCGGCGGCAACGACGTGGGTTCGGTCATGCTCGAGGAGAACGTCGTCAGGGCCGCGGGAACCTCTAACTGCACGACAGAAGAAGAGTTGCGGCATGTTATCCGCGGCGCCGGCTTCCGTCCGGTACAGCGGGACACGCTGTACACCACTTATTTTCTCAACTGATCCGGCAGCGGATCACAGGCCAACGGCATCATAGTGAATCTATACGGAGGCAGCGCCCTGCTGGCAATTGCTGATACTTTAAGCAACTCTCACGCTTTGCTGCTCGCTTTTCCGCAGCACGGTCTGCAGCATTATTTCCGGACACATTACGCGGACAAGACCTTCGAGCACCTGTATCACTGGAACTCTTTTGATACCGCGCTGCTGATTCCCTACTTCGTCGTGATGGTGATTCTCGCCTTCTACGGGATCCATCGCTACCAGCTGGTTTACCGCTACTACAGGAATCGGAAGAATGCAGTGCGCGAGCCCGCGTCGTACTTCGCGGAGCTGCCCAGCATCACCTTGCAGCTGCCTATCTTCAACGAGCAATTCGTGGTTGACCGGCTCATCCAGGCCTGCTGCAACCTGGATTATCCGGCGGACAAGCTGGAGATCCAGGTGCTGGACGACTCCACCGACGGCACCGTAGAGGTGGCCCAGGCGGCGGTAGAGCTGTATCAATCCCTGGGACACCGCATCGAGTACATTCACCGTGTCAATCGCCATGGCTTCAAGGCGGGCGCGCTGGACGAGGGTTTGCGCGTGGCGTCGGGTGAATTTGTTGCTATTTTCGATGCCGATTTTGTGCCTCCCCGGGAATGGCTGATGCAAGTGGTGCACCACTTTGCCAATCCCAAGATCGGCATGGTGCAGACGCGCTGGACGCATCTCAACCGCGACTACAGCTTCCTTACCCAGGTAGAGGCCATCCTGCTCGACGGCCACTTTGTTCTGGAGCACGGCGGACGCTCGCGCACCCACGCCTTTTTCAACTTCAACGGCACAGCCGGCATGTGGCGCCGCACCGCCATCGATGGATCGGGAGGGTGGCAGCACGACACGCTGACGGAAGATACCGACCTGAGCTATCGGGCCCAGCTGAAGGGCTGGAAGTTTATCTATCTGCAGGACGTCGAGTGCCCGGCAGAGCTGCCGATTGAGATGACCGCCTTCAAGACCCAGCAAGCGCGCTGGGCGAAGGGCCTGATCCAGACCTCGAAGAAGATTCTGCCCATGATGTTCCGCAGCGATGCTCCGTTCCACGTAAAGCTGGAGGCGTTTTACCACCTGACGGCCAACATCAGTTATCCGCTGATGATCGTGCTCTCGACCTTGTTGATGCCGGCGATGATCATCCGTTTTTATCAGGGATGGTTTCAAATGCTGCTGATCGACGTTCCCCTGTTCATGGCGTCGACGCTTTCCATTTCCTCCTTCTACCTGGTTTCGCAAAAGGAGCTGTTTCCCGGAAAATGGTTCAAAACATTTCTGTATCTGCCGTTCCTCATGGCTCTGGGAATCGGATTGACCGTAACCAATACCAGGGCCGTATTGGAGGCGCTCTTCGGCATCAAGAGCGCATTCAAGCGCACGCCGAAATACCGCATCGAAAAGCGCGGCCAGGTTGCGCAGGCCAGCCAATATCGTAAGCGTCTGGGCATCGTGCCCTGGATCGAGCTTCTGATCGGCAGCTATTTTGCGCTGACCATCTGGTATGCGATCGTCAACGAGAACTACTTCACCGTGCCGTTCCTGCTGCTGTTCGTGCTGGGCTACTGGTACACCGGCCTGATGTCGCTGCTGGAAGGCAGATTCGAGCGCTTCCGCATGGGCGCCGACACCGGAGGAAGCGTCGCCCAAGCCGTTTCCCGTGGGCGTTTAATCCGTCTAGCTCCGCTGCTGGTTCAGAGAACGGCAGATCCCTCGGCTCGCTCCCAAATGACACACGCAACTGCCCCACTCAAGCCAAAAGAAGGCTTGAGTGGGGTTGTCGGAACCAAGCTATCGGCTCGTGTCATCGGGGGCGCAGCCAAGGGATCTGCAGTTCTGCGGACCATTCCTGCAGATGTTTTCCGGCAGGGACTCCTCCTGCGGTCAAACCCTACCAGCGGAAGCCGAACGTTACCGGGAACATGCCTACCGTGCCGGTGCCAACGGCGCTCGCTGAAGTCGCCGGAGAATCAACCCAGACGTAGCGCGCCTCAGCATAAAGCTTCACTTTGCCGTCCGCATTGGGCTTGTAAGTAACACCGGTGCCGATGTTCACGCCTCCCTGGTTGCTGGAGAAATGGCTGAGCGTGACGTTCTCGTACTGCGGATAGCAGCCGTAGAAATAGTCGCAGTAATCACCCACATAAACCGGCTGGGTAAAGCTTGTGAGCTTGCGGTAAAATCCGCCACCCCCGGTCACGTAACCGCCAAAGTGTCCGCTGGTCTTGTAGTAAAAAATCGGATCCAGGGTCAGCGACCATACGTGAACGTTTCCGTTTGGCTCGCCTACATTGGTCAGCGTATTTTGCGGGATGTTGGCGCCATTGAAGCCGTATTCCGCAAGCACACCGAACCTGTTGTTGAAGTTCCAACCACCACCCAGGTTGATGGTGTAGCCGACGTCTTGCCACGTGGCGGTATTGCCCGCCGCTACGTTAAGACCACCACCAGCCTCGACGGCCAGATGATCGCTCCAGCTGTCCTTGTGGTGATAGGTGCTCTGCGTGTTATATCCACCCTGGTTGGGATACTGATCCTGCACCAGGGCGTCAAAGGCATCATGGTTTTCCGCGCTGGAGCTCACCTGCGCAAAGCAAGCAGGAGCCAGCAAGGACGAGGAAAGGACAGACACCATCACTGCGAACCGAATCGAGAACCGAAGCAGGGAACCGTGACCCGACAACATCTTCTTATCACCCCTGGGGAATGGATTTGGAGAGGTCCCACAGGGACCTCTTCCTGTTAACACTCATGTGACGTTTTAGATGCGCAGAAGTTTGCAACTAGTGAATATCGAACTGCTCCGGGTGGAGGGTGGGATCGCTCTTGACGATGATCGTCTTCCCGCTCATTTCTTCCAGCTCGTTCAGCCAGCGCGCGTTGGTCAGCTTGAGCGTCTTAACGACTTCAGGATGCACGCGCAACAGCACGTCCTGGCGCTCCAGATGCTTCTGCATCTTGCGCATCTCGATATAGATCTCGTTGCAGACCGTCGTCGGGCTCTTGACCATGCCCGTCCCGGCGCAGATCGAGCACTGGATACTCAGGGTGCGCTCCAGCGACTGCTTGACCCGCTTGCGGGTAATCGCGACCAGACCGAAGTCGTTGAACTGCAACACTTTAGAGGGTGCCCGATCGGACTTGAGCTCATCCTCAAGAGCCTGCATCACCTTATTGCGGTTCTTGCGCTCATCCATATCGATGAAGTCGATCACGATGATCCCGCCCAGATCGCGCAGGCGGATCTGGCGCACAATCTCCGGGATGGCATCGAGGTTGGTCTTGAGAATCGTGTCCTCTAAACGCGCTGTCTTGCCCACATACTTGCCGGTGTTGATGTCGATGGCCACCAGGGCCTCGGTCTGGTTGATGACGATCGATCCGCCCGATTTAAGCCAGACCTTGGACTTAAGCGCCTTGGTAATTTCATCCTGAATGCCGAACTGCTCGAAGAGCGGCGTCTCCTTGGTGTACAGCTTGACGCGGCGCACCAGCGAGGGCTGAAAGCGGTTCAGGAAGCGGACAATGCGCTCGTACTCCGCCTCCGTATCGACCCAGATGGTTGAGAAGTTATCGCTCACCTGGTCGCGAAGGATGCGCTCCACCAGGTTCAGATCGTGATAGATCAGGGCCGGCGCCTTGGCCGTGTCGGAGCGCTGCTTGATCTCGGTCCAAAGGCTGATCAGGAAGCGGATATCCGCGCGCAGATCGTCTTCACTGGCGCCATCGGCCGCGGTGCGGACGATGAAGCCGCCACTCACCGTTCCCTTCTCGCTGATCAGGATCCGCTTGAGACGCTGGCGCTCGTCGTCGGAAGAGATCTTACGCGACACGCCCACATGGTTCACCGTGGGCATGAAGACCAGGAAGCGGCCAGGGAGCGCGATGTGGCTGGTAATGCGCGCACCTTTCTTGGCGATGGGCTCCTTGGCAATCTGCACCAGGATTTCCTGCCCCTGCTTCAACAGCTCACTGATGATCGGCAGGTCGCTGGTCTGGGCATTTTGCCGCCGTCCATTGTGACGGCGACGGCCATCGTTGCGCGACCCACGGCCGCCGCGGCGTTGATCGTCGCGCGGCCGGCGAGCTGGCTGGCCTGCTTCGCTTGGCGCCTGCTCTTCTTCCGCCCCGGTTTCCGCTACTCCATCGGCAAAGGCGCCCTCAAGCTCGTCTTCCTCTTCCTCTTCTTCAATGGTGAGGCCGGAAGCATCGCCCTCGATACGCTGCTCCAGATGGGCGTCGCGCACCATTTCGCCAATCGCGCGGCCCGCCGAAACCTCCTGGTCAAGCGTCTCCTCTTCCAGCTCTTGCAAGTCGTGGTCTTCGCTCTCGACGTAGAGAGGCGTAAAGTCATATTCCTCTTCATCCGTGACCTCTTCTTCCTCAACCAGCCCGGTCTCGGGCGCGGAGGAATCCAGGTCATCTTCCTCTTCATCGAACTCTGTCTCAAGTTCAGCCGGAGTCGCGTAGGATCCGCCGAATGCAGCCATCTCCGGTTCACTGGCTTCGGGGCGGAGGTCGATCGATTCTGCCTTTGGCTCGGGGAAGGTGGCTTCCGCCTCGGGGAGCAACTCCTCTTCCTCGACCAGGCTGGACGACGGCGCGGCAAAACGAAACTCGCTGGGTGCGGACGGGTCGATGCGATACGAGGCGGAAGCCTCCTCAGGCTCGAACTCAACCGCTACCGGCGGCAGTGGCTCCTCCGCGGCAACGGCGGGAGTTTCCTGCTGGGTCTCGACCATCGCTTCGGCTGCAGGCGCGGCGGCTTCAAAAGGCGTCGCCTCCTCGAAGGACTCTCCTTCGTGCGTATAGGTCTCCTGCTCTAAAACCGGCTCGGCGACTGCTTCCGGTTCTTCAATGACCGCCGGAGCCGCAGCCACCGGCTTCTCATTTGCCTCTCCGCGGTAGCGGGAGATGGACTCACCGGGAAGCAGTCCGTCACCGTTCCACTGGAGCGGTGTCTCGATCAACGTGGAAGGCTTGGTCAAAACAACATTGGCGCGGGGCTGCGGGGCAGGGCTATCGGCCGGCTGCGCGGGCGTCCTGGGGGCTCCGCCGTACTTGGAAAGCGACTCTCCGGGCAAGGAGAATGCGACTGCGGGCCGCGCTTCTTGCGCTTCCGGTTCGACTTGCACACTTGGCTGGACGGGCGCTGGGGCCTCCGCACGGGCCGGAGCTGCCTGTTGCTGGCCGCCCTGTTGGCCAGGCTGCCCTGGGCGGGAACCCTTGCGGCGTCCCCGACGACCCCGCCAACGCCGGGTACCATCCTCGAACTCCCCTGTGGGTGCCTGGCCACCGCCACCTTCGGAAGAGGGGCTTACCGGGGCCCCGTTGCGCCGCGGCTCTCGCGGTTCTTCTGACGCGGCCTGGGGCGCGCGCTGCCGCGGTTCTTCGGTGCGGCCATTGGTCGGAATGCGCTCGAACTCCGACGAGTCTTCCTGCTCCTCCATGAAGTCGGTGACGTAGAGAAACGCGTCCCGCTCCAGGCCCAGGTCGACGAATGCTGATTGCATGCCGGGGAGCACACGGGTAACGCGGCCCTTGTAAATGGAGCCGGCGAGCGTGTACTCGTTCTCGCGCTCGTAATAGACCTCTGTGAGTTGTTCGTCCTCAAGGATGGCCAGACGCGTTTCATGCGGCGTGCTGGAAATACAAATTTCTTTTGACATGCTGCCTCTCCTGTCCGCCACAACCTGGCGGACGGCCGGCGCGGCAGATCAGAGAGGGAAGCTAATTCCCACTCCCGGAACACCGGGAAGGATTAGGTCAGCGAGAGAGCCTGGGGCAAAGGCGCGTGATCCATGGGGCAGAATCCAGCGAAATTCTTTGTGCGGGGATGCCGGCGCAGCAGTGTAATCACCGAGGGGATCGGCACATGTGCGGTTTGGCATTCCAAGGCTATCTGAGCGCAACGAGTCGGTGACCACTTCAGCCTTGATATCAGGCGGGGCCGTTACCCTTCTTTGCGTGCTCATTCCTAATCCTGCCCGGCCCGGTGATTCACCTGGCCGGCGTATCTAAAGTGCTTAAAAGTGCTTAAAAATCTAAGTTGGACGACACCGCCTGCGGGGCGGTCTGACTTCAGACCAGAACCCTCACCGCAAGCCAGCTGCTTTAATTCACAAATCGGCTCATACGAACGTTCATCGCCATACCCAGAGCCAGGAAAGTGAATAACACCGAGGATCCCCCGTAACTCATTAATGGTAAAGGAATTCCCGTGACCGGCATCAGCCCAATGACCATTCCGACGTTAACAGCGATCTGGAACACGAGTACAGCGACCACGCCCATGATCAGGAATGTACCGGCTACATCTGCGGCTGTCTGAGCATTTTGAATCAAACGCGTCAATATCAGGAAGTATATCAGGAGTACAAAGACGGCGCCGACGAAGCCATGCTCCTCGCAGAAGGCCGCAAAGATGAAGTCTGTATAGGGAATGGGCAGGAAGTCGCCCTGGGTTTGTGTCCCTTTGGTGGCTCCTCGGCCCCAGACGCCCCCATCTCCCACCGCGATGAGCGATTGTTTCACCTGGTAGCCGCTCCCCTTGGGATCGGTATCGGGGTTCAGAAAGCTGGTGAGCCGCTGCTTCTGGTAGGGTTTCAGCCCCTTGGACCAGATGGGGACGACCAGGATCAGGCCGGCGGCGATGAGGATGAGCGCCTTCTTCCACTGCAGGCCGCCCAGGAAGAGGCCGATGATCAGCACCGGAATGTAGGTGAGCGAAGTTCCCAGGTCGGGCTGCTTGAGCACCAGCAGCATGGGCAGGCCCACCAGCAGCCCAGCCTTGAAGACGTCACCCCAGGTAAGGTCCTTGCCCGCCAGGTTGGAGAAGTATCGCGCCATGGCGACAATGAGCACCACCTTCACCCATTCCGATGGCTGGAAGTGGATACCGCCGGGAAGCTTGATCCAGCGCCGGCCGCCCAACACCTTGGTGCCAAAGATAAGCACGCCTACCAGGGAGACCAGGCAAAAGCCGTAAACCCAATGAACCGACTCGATGAGGCGGTGGTAATTGATCAGGGAGAAGACGAACATTGCCGCCAGGCCGCCCATCAGCCAGAAGATTTGCTTGGTCTGAAAGCCAACAAATTTGGTATGCAGGGTGGCGCTGTAAATCTCAAAGATGCTGATCACGGAGAGCAGCAGCACCAGGCCCAGGAGCAGCCAGTCAAAGTCACGAAATGAGATAAATCGCCGCATAGATGCCTTTCTCTCTTCTTAACGTGACTGCAGCCTGGTAGTGCTGCCATCTGGCTGGCTCCAGCCGTCGGGCATATGCGAGAGGGCCCACCGGAAGCTCAAGGCCGGCTGTGGGTTTCTTCACAGCCGCGGTGGTGACGTTTGCGCGGCCTCGGGCGCTGCCCTCCGGCTTCTCCGACCACACCGCGCCCACTTCCACCTTGGCAGGCACCTGGGCTTCCTGCAGGTTGTTGTCAGACGGCGCTGCTTGTCCACAAAGGCTTCGATGACCCGCGCAGCCAGAGGGGCAGACGCCTCCGCTCCCCAGCCGCCGTGTTCCACCAGGACTACCACGGCGATATCCGGATTGCGGCGCGGGGCGATCCCACAAACCAGGCATTAGGCGCGCTCCGCACCGGTGCCAAGACTCTTCATTCCGGCGCTGTGGTTCACCACCTGCGCCGTGCCTGTTTTGCCGGCAAAGTCGATATTTTCCAAATGAGACGGCCGATGCCGTACAGCCCGCCGCACTTGGTGGTCGGTCGAGGCGCCATGCCGTCGGTGATGGTCTCCCAGACTGCCGGACTCGATGCGGCATGGTCACGTCGCCGCTGCCGGGATACGAGTCATACATCGCCTGGCGATACTCGGCCGGCAACTGATCGGGCTCGACCACATGGGGGCGCTTGAGGACGCCGCCGGAAGCAATGCCGGCGATCGCCCGCACCAACTGGAAGGGCTGATGCGCAACCGCTCCTTGCCCGATACCTACGGAGATGACTTCGCCCGCATACCATTTCTCGTGGAAGGTTTTCATCTTCCATTCTTCCGAGGGCATGATGCCGCTGACTTCCCCGGGCAGATCGATGCCGGTCTTCTGCCCTATGCCCACTTTGTGAGCCCAATAGGCGATCTTCTCGATGCCCAGCCGTTCGGCGAGCGTGTAGTAGTAGGTGTCGCAGGAAAACGGGATGGCGTGCAGAATGTCGACCGGCCCGTGGCGCTTATCGCAGGCAAAAAAGCGTCCGTAGAACGTGGCGCCACCGGTGCAGATCACCTTCAGATCCTGCGCAACATCGTCTTTCCAGGCCGGCCAGCGACATGATGATCTTGAAGGTGGATCCTGGCGCCAGCTGGGCCTGAATTGCTTTATCCATCAGGGGGTGGCGAGGATCGGTGATGAGCTTGTTCCATTCGTCGCGGGAGACCCGCACAGAGAAATCATTGGGGTCAAAGGCGGGCCGTGAGACCAGCGCCAACACCGCGCCGGTATGAGGGTCGATGGCGATAATCGCTCCGTTGCGGTCGCCCATGGCCGCCTCGGCGGCGCGCTGCAGGTCGAGATCGATGGTCAGCTTGAGGCCCTGGCCGGGTACGGCTGGTTCCCTGCCCAGGATGCCCACTTCTCTGCCGTGGCTGTCCACAATAATGTCCTGCGAGCCGTCCTGGCCGCGGAGCAGCTGATCGTAGGACTGCTCGACACCCGATTTGCCGACCACATCGCCCGGCTCGTAGTAGGCATAGCGCGGGTCGTTCAACATGTCGTCGCTCACTTCGCCGACGTAGCCGATCAGGTTGGCGGCAAAGCCATTGCGGGGATAGAGACGGCGCTGCTCGTCAATGGTTTCCAGTTCCGGCAGCTCGTCGCGGTGGGACTCGATAAACTCCACCTCGTCCGGAGTGATGTCCTGCTTCAGCGGGATGGGCTGATACTTGGGCGCGAGCGCGTAGTGGGCCAGCGTGGCCTCGAGCTGCTCCGTGGTCATGTGCAGGCCGCGGGAGATCAAGGGGAAATCCGCGCGCAGATCGCGGCCCGGCTCGCGGATCAGGAAGCAGGAGACGGAGGGGTAGTTGTCCACCAGCAGGCGGCCTTCGCGATCGAACAACTTGCCCCGCGGCGCCAGGATGGGCACTTTGCGGATACGGTTCTGCTCGGCCAGGGTGCGGTAGTTCTGCGCTCCGATGACTTGCAGCCGCCACAGGCCGGAGAGCAGCACCAGCAGAATGGCCACGATCGCGTACTGCACGATCGTGAGCTTGAATGCCGGCAGTCTCTCTTCCTTGTTGGCCATGACGCAGAACCCCTTGCAGTTACTCTGACTCTATTTGAAACCGATTTGGTGCAACTATTTCAATAATCCCGCGGCCGGATGCGGTCCAGGATGTCGAAGAAAAAGACACCCACGATGGAGTTGATCACCGCCTTGATCACTTCATGCAGCCAGTTCGTTCTGACATTGAGGGCCAGCATGTGGTGCATGATGAAGACGTAGATCCCGATGTTCATCAAGGTGAAGGCGAAGTTGATCAGCAGGCGTGTGCCGGGATTTTCGACGTCGATTTTGACTCCCAGCGAGGCGGCGCAAAATCCCACGACGCATTGCGAGATGCCGTTGATTCCCAGGGGACGGCTGGTCAGCGCATCCTGAACCAGGCCGATCACCGCTCCGGTGACGGTTCCGGCAATCGGATTCCGCCAGCCGACGGAGAAGTAGATCGTGACCAGCAGCGGGAGGTCGAGAATGTCGAACTTGGGGATGAAACGAGGGATCAGGGCCTGCAGAAAGATCGCCAACAGCGGCACCAGCACCACCACGATCAGCGGATAGCGCTGTACGTCGAGTTCCCGGCGCGCTAGTGATGCCGACATTGCCATGAAAGTGTTTCTCCTCTTGCTACCTAACCAGGTTCAACGGGTCCACTTGACCAAGTTCATGCGCGACCCTCGACGAAGGGCACGGCTTTAGTCGTGCCATAAAACTCCAATGCGCGGACGGCTTTAGCCGCTGAGGTACGGTTTTTCGCGGCGTAATTTTCGTCAGGATGAAGCATGGAAAGACGTACCTCAGGGGCTAAAGCCCTCATGGAGGCATGGCTAATACGGCACGGCTGAAGCCATGCCCTTCGTACAGAGCTCTCAGACCCTCCGATCATGGCGGGGTCCCCCCGTCCTGGGTGGTTGCAGGCGGCGCCGGCGGCTGCTCCGCTGGCGTTGCCTTCGGCACTTTCGGTTTGGCCGCTGGCGGTGCGGTCACGGTCGGGTTTCCTGCGAATCCGGGTTGGGGTCGTTTTGGGCACCTTGGGTTTGGCTACCGGTGCAGCGGCTTGGCCGTTGGTTGCCGCCGCACAGGGGCAGCGGTATGCGGCTTCGCGGGGCACGGCTGCGGGCTCGGGCGTATTTCTGATCGACAACCGCCTGCCCCGGGGTCAACGCGGTGGCCGGCGGCGTCGCGTCGGGGCTGTAATGATCGGCATGCAAGGCCGGGGGCGGATGCAGCGGCGGCGGGATGGTCAGGGCAGCCGCAGCAGCGTCGCATGCGGCTTGCCAGGACCAGGGTCGGCCAGGGCGTCGGGATCATTCAGGCCAGGGAGACGCTCGGCAAGGATATCCGAAGCCCGCTGCCGGCTCACGGCGGCCCCTTCCGCAGCACTCTGGGCCAGATCCTGCTGCTCCTTCTCCGGCATTTGATCCGACGCCTGGGTGATCACCAGCAACTCTTCCAGATGGCCCAGATTGGCGGCCGGCTTGATGACGATGTCGATGTAAGGGGGATTCTGGGTATCGGGGACCACCTTGTCGACCACCCCGACAGGCAGCCCGCGGGGATAAATCTGGTCCCCGCCGCTGGTGATGACCCGCTCTCCCGGCTTGACCCGCTCATCGGGAAGCATATTGATGATCTGCGGCTGGCCCAGCGCATTGCCGCGCAGAACCCCGCGCAGCCGGGTCGACTCCAGCAGCACCCCTGCTCCGCTGGTCTGGTCGTAGATCACCAGCACCTGCGAGGTGTGCCCAAAGACGTCCTTCAGCTTGCCCACGATGCCGTCCGGGGTAATCACCGCCATATCCGGCTTGAGGCCGTCTTTGGCGCCCTTATCGATGTACAGGATGCGGGACTGGTCGGTGCCCGCCGTCCCAATCACCTGGGCCGGCACCGTACTGTAGATGTAGTGCTCTTTGAAGGCCAGCAGGGATTGCAGCCGTTGCCCCTGGCGGGCGTCTTCGAGCAGGCTTGCCTGCTCCAGCTGGAGACGGCTCACCTGTTCGCGCAGCTCTTGATTCTGCTGCCGCACGTGGCGCAGGTCGAGATAGTTCGACCACAGGCCGCGCACGCCGGTACCCGGTGCCATGCAGCACCTTTTCCGGCGGCGACATCAGGCCGATGGCCCAGTAGCGTATCAGCCGGACCGAAGAGGCATCCGCAGCCGTCGGGATTGGGCCTGCGCACCTGCACGGCCAACCCGATGATCTGGAGCACCAGAACACTCACCAGAAACAGGATGTTTTTATAGCGGCTCAAAACGAGTCCATTGCTGCTTCCAGTGCCGGGCGGAGGCCCGCCATTCTTCTTTATAGATCGATTTTGCCGAGCGTTAGTCGATCTTGATCTTACGCAGCAAACGGAAGTCACTGAGCATCTTGCCGGTGCCCAGCACCACGCTCGCCAAGGGATCGTCGGCAATCGAAACCGGCAGGCCGGTTTCTTCGCGGATACGCTTGTCGAGATTCTTGATCAGTGCGCCGCCGCCGGTCAGAACGATGCCGCGGTCGCTGATGTCGGCGCTGAGCTCCGGCGGGGTGCGCTCCAGCGCTACCCGAATGGCATTCAGAATGGTGGAGATGCACTCCGTAAGCGCTTCCCGGATCTCGCTGTCGTCGATGGTGATGGTCTTGGGCACGCCTTCGATCAGGTTGCGGCCTTTGATCTCCATGGTCAGCGGCTTGTCCAGCGGATAGGCCGACCCGATGTCGATCTTGATCTGCTCCGCGGTGCGCTCGCCGATGAGCAGGTTGTACTTGCGCTTGAGGTAGTTCATGATCGCCTCGTCCATCTGGTTGCCGGCCATGCGGACGGAACGGGAATAGACGATGCCGGAGAGCGAGATGACGGCGATATCGGTAGTGCCGCCGCCGATATCCACGACCATGTTGCCGCTGGGCTCGGTGATGGGCAGACCCGCGCCGATGGCGGCCACCATGGCCTGCTCCACCAGGAACACTTCGCTGGCCTTGGCGCGATAGGCGGAATCCTCGACCGCGCGCTTTTCCACCTGCGTGATCTCCGAAGGCACGCCGATCACGATCCGCGGGTGCACCAGCATCTTGCGGTTGTGCGCCTTCTGGATGAAGTAGTTCAACATCTTTTCGGTGATTTTGAAGTCGGCGATGACGCCGTCCTTCATCGGCTTGATGGCGACGATGTTGCCCGGCGTGCGGCCAAGCATCTCCTTGGCCTCTTTGCCAACCGCCTCCACCTCGCCGGTGTTTTTGTTGATGGCGACGATGGAGGGCTCGTTGACAACGATGCCCTTACCGCGCGCATACACCAGGGTGTTCGCGGTGCCTAAGTCGATTGCCAGATCGCTCGAGAAGACGCTGAACAACGAACGCACACCGTGCGTCCGCGACGAACGCGAATGGAAACCGTTTGATGACATGAATGCAGGACTTTTCCTGACGACCCGGTTTCATTGTACGGCCACGGTTGCCTGAATAGCTCGCTACTCTTTTGAGTCTTTACCACCACTTTTAGGGCATACGCTCTGTTTTCGGGCGATGCGCGGCGCTGCGATGCAACCACTGCGCTTGAGTTATCCTCGGAGGTTCAACGAAGGAATGCAATGGCAGACGAAAATTTACAAGAACCTGATTGGCGGCCAGTGGGTGAGCGCGGCAGAGCGGCAAGACTTTTCTCAATCACAATCCGGCCAATGTCGACGATGTGGTGGGAGAGTTTCAGGCCTCCGACGAAGCGGACGTGGATCGCGCGGTCAAGGCGGCGCGCGCGGCCTATACGGCAGTGGCGGCTGGTTCCGGCGCCCAAGCGGGGAGAGATTCTCTACCGCACCGGTGAGCTGCTGTTGCGGCATAAGGAGAAGCTGGCCCGGCAGATGACGCGGGAGATGGGCAAGGTTCTCAGCGAGACACGGGGCGATGTGCAGGAGGCGGCCGACACCGCTTTCTATATGGCGGGCGAAGGGCGGCGGCTCTTTGGCCAGACGACGCCGTCGGAGCTGCGCGACAAGTTCGCCATGTCTGTGCGCATGCCGGTAGGGGTCTGCGGCATGATTACGCCCTGGAATTTCCCCATGGCCATTCCGTCGTGGAAGCTGTTTCCCGCCCTGGTTTGCGGGAATACCTGCGTGATCAAGCCGGCGGAAGATACTCCGCTGTCGACCATCAACCTGGTGGAGCTGCTGCTGGAGGCGGGACTGCCGGAGGGCGTGGTCAATATCGTGACCGGCTTTGGCCCGGAGGCCGGCGCGCCGCTGGTTGCGCATCCTGAGGTGGATGCGATTTCGTTCACCGGGTCGAGCGAGGTGGGCCGGATCGTGGGACAGACGGCGGCTGGTTTCTTCAAGCCTTGCTCGCTGGAGATGGGGGGCAAGAACGCAATGATCGTGCTCGAGGATGCAAACCTCGACCTGGCGCTGGATGGCGCGGTTTGGGGGGCGTTTGGCACCACCGGCCAGCGCTGCACGGCGACCAGCCGCATCATCGTGCAGAAGAGCATTGCGGCGCGAGTTTACCCGCAGGCTGGTGGAACGCGCGCAGGCGCTGCGGGTGGGAGACGGCCTGGACGCCCAGGTGGAGATGGGCCCGCAGATCAACCAGCAGCAGGTGGAGACCTCCGCGCGATACACGGGCATCGCGGAGAAAGAGGGCGCGCGGTTGCTGACCGGCGGGAAGCGTTTGACTGGCGGTGGCTTGGATAAGGGGTTCTTCTTTTCTCCCACGGTGTTTGGAGGAGTGGGCGCGAAGATGCGGATCGCCCGGGAAGAGGTGTTCGGGCCGGTGGTGAGCGTGATCGAGTGCGAGAGCTTCGACCAGGCGATTACGTTTGCGAATGGGATTCAGTATGGGCTGTCGACTGCGTTGTATTCCCGCAACGTGAACCTGGCGTTCAAGGCGATGCGTGACCTGGAGGCGGGGATTACTTATATCAACGCGCCGACGATCGGGGCGGAGGTGCATCTGCCCTTCGGCGGGGTGAAGCAGACCGGCAACGGGCACCGCGAAGGCGGCACCGGGGCGCTTGATTTCTATACATCGTGGAAGGCGGTGTACGTGGATTACTCCGACCGGCTGCAGCGGGCGCAGATCGATACTGGGGAGTAATGAAAGAGCGCGGCGCCGACGAAGCTCTGGCAACTTCATTAGCAAAGCTGTGGCCTCACAGGGAACACGAGGCCAATGCCCTTAAGAGCCTGCTATGCCGATTCGGTTTGCATCGCTGGCGCAAGCTCGATCTCGAAGCGCTCGTGCCGGACAGAGACATCCGTTATTGCTTTTGGTGCTCTAAAGTTCGGATAGACGGGGTGGCGTATGCGCCATGAAAGACAGCAGGTCCCTCCACTCCGCTCCCCCGGATTTCCTGTGGAGGTTGGTGGCTTCGGCGAACTTCATGCGCCTTTCTCTACGGAAAGGCGCACACGCGCCCGTGTCCAGTGCTGCATGGCAGGAAATTCGGGTTCGCTCCGGTCGGGATGACAACTTCTGGGTACGATCGGCGGAAACGTCGCGAACTCATCGCTGCCGTTGGCACTCCTGGTCGTACTTGGCCCCCAAACAGATTTGTCATCCCGACCGGAGCGTAGCGCAGTGGAGGGACCTGCTGTTCTCCCGAGCAGTACAATCGCTCTTCATGAGTCGCCAGGAACACGGCTATTACGTCTATTTAGTCGCCAGCCGCAGTCACGTTCTCTATTGCGGAATCACCACTAACCTGCCACGGCGGGTAGAAGAACATCGCCTAGGCAAGGTCGAAGGCTTCAGCGCCACCTATAAATGTGACCGTCTGGTCTGGTTTGAGCGCTTTCAGTATGTTGGCAACGCCATCGCCCGGGAAAAGCAAATCAAGCGATGGCGCCGCGCAAAGAAGGTCTGGTTAATCGAGCAAGCAAATCTCAAGTGGGATGACCTCAGCGAGGAGTGGAGAGCCGAAACAGCAGGTCCCTCCACTTCGCTTCGCTCCGGTCGGGATGACAAATTCATTTGAGATCGATCGTCCCGATTTTCCTCTCAAAGGTCAGAACAACCCCGCATTTGCTAGCATTCCCTTGCGAGGCAATTCTTCACCATGATTATTGGCGTTCCCAAGGAAGTGAAAGACCATGAATCCCGGGTTGGCATTACACCCGCCGGCGTGAAGGCGCTGGTCGAGGCCAACCATACCGTCCTGGTGGAAACCCATGCCGGCGATCTCTCCGCATTCTCCGACGACGAATACCAGTCAGCAGGCGCCGAGATCGTCGGCTCCGCACACAACGTCTGGGGCCTCGCCGACATGATCGTCAAAGTGAAAGAACCCGTCGAAAAAGAGTACGTTTTCTTTCGCGAAAACCTGGTGCTCTTTACCTACCTGCACCTGGCGCCCCTGCCTACACTCACCGACCGGCTGCTGGCCAGCAAAGTAACAGGCATCGCCTACGAAACCATCCGCGACCGCGCGGGCACTCTCCCCTTGCTGACTCCCATGTCGGAAGTGGCGGGAAGAATGTCCGTGCAAGTCGGCGCAACCTACCTGGAAAAAGAAAAAGGCGGCCGTGGCGTACTGCTGGGCGGAGTGCCTGGAGTGCCGCCGGCAACCGTATGTATCCTGGGCGGCGGCATCGTGGGGACTAACGCCGCCAAGATCGCCCTGGGCATGGGCGCAAACGTCACTATCGTTGACCTGAATCTAAACCGGCTGCGCGAGCTGGACGATATATTCAACGGGCGCGTCTATACCCTGGCTTCCAACTCCTATAACGTCGCCCGCGCCGTGCAAGGCGCCGACCTGGTGATCGGCGGCGTGCTGATCCCCGGCGCGGCTGCGCCCAAGATCGTAACCCGGCAAATGGTCTCACGCATGAAGAAAGGCGCCGTCGTGGTGGATGTCGCAATCGACCAGGGGGGCTGCATCGAAACCGCACACCCCACCACCCACAGCGATCCTTCCTTTCTGGTCGACGGAGTGGTCCACTACTGCGTAACCAACATGCCCGCCGCGGTTCCCAACACATCGACCCTGGCCCTCACCAACGCCACCTTCCCTTACGTACTACGACTGGCACAACATGGCGCGGCCGCCGCCATTAAAGCCGATCCAGGAATGGCCGAAGGCGTCAATACCTACGGCGGACACCTTACCTATAAAGGAGTGGCGCAATCCTTAGGCAAAGACTGGACGCCCGTTCTCGATCTGCTGAAATAAATCACCGGCGAGCCCCCGGGACTCGCCGGCTCAGGGTTGCTCATTAGGCAGTGGGTCCGGCTGCCGGAGCCCCGTTGTGCTCCTGCATACGTTCCTGCCGCCGCTGTTGATCCGCAACGAACTTCTGCTTCTGCGTGTCGTTCAAGATCGCCTGGATCTTGTTGCTCGAATCCTCGCGAATGCTCTTGACCTTGGCCATCTTGTCTTGCTGCGACAAGGTGGTGTCCTGACGCAACGCCTGCATCTGCTGCTGGCGGCTGGCAAGGATCGGCTTGATTTGCGCCTGCTGGTCAGAGGTCAGGCTATAGCGCTTGGCCATGTGCGCAACCTGTTGATCGGGGTCCATATGTTTGTGGCCCCATTGTCCTTGACCATTGGCCGGTTGCTGGGTTTGAGCACCGGGTGCGGCGTTATCCTGCTGCGCAAAGGCGGCAGCTGAGCTAAGGGTGAGTCCCGCGGCTAGAAGGCTAGTGAGTGCTAAACGGCTAAGCTGATTTTTCATTTTGTTTCTCCCGTATCGAACTACACCCATACGAACACGCACTCTGGCGCAGGGTTGCGACAGCGGGAGAATCTTAGAATTTAGGCGGCATGGGCACAGGGTTGGAGCGGAGCCCGCAGGAGAGCAGATCGGCGGGCTGGCCCTCGCCGGTCCGATAGGCGTAGGCGAAGACCACCTGGTATTCGTGCTCACCAGGATAAGCACAGAGTTTGCAACCAGGCTTGTACTCGAGCACCGGATTCTCCACCTGGCTCTCGACCCACTGCTTGCTCTGATGAGGAGGGAGGATCAGAAAGTCGCCGTCTGCCTCTTCCCCTTGGGGAGCAAACGCGATCAGCTGGCCATGCTCGTTCCCGGCGTCGAGGAAGCTGCCGCCTGCTCCGCTGGAGGCTCTCCACAGCCAACGATCCCCTGCACGCGCGTACCAGTGCGAGCTGGACGGTACGGGCTCGACCAGGCGGATGTCTTTGCCGGTGTTGTTCACCACGGTGAAGCGAAACCCGGGACCCTGATTGGGCGCTACAGCGGTCAGGTAGTTGGCGGAAAGAGTCACACCTGAGCAGATGGGCACGGATCGCACCGGCCGCGAGCCCTCGCTGCTACCCACCAACGGGCAGCACAGCCAGAGGCAGAGCCAAACCAGGACAGAAGAGCAACGTGATCGTTGCGGCATAGAAGACCAGAGTTACCAAGGGAAGGTCCTATAGTAACGCAAGATGCCCAGGCCGCAAGTTAAAGATTTGCTTTAGACGACGCCTTTGCCTTCCACGATGTGGATGTACCGGTTTGGGGCCAGATTGGTCAGCTTTTCCACCTGCTTACTGGGGGCAGGCCAATGGATCTCCAGCTCATCGATCAGGGTCGCGGTTCCAATACCAAGAACTTCGCGCGGGTCGTGCGAAGAGAGATAGCTGCCGCCGTTGTTCTTAAGCCGCGCACGTACCTTGCCTCCTGCCTTCCAGACAATGCGGGCGCCGATGGCATCGCGATTGCACGTGACGCCTTCCAATTTGATCCCCAGCCAGCCGTTGCCTCTGGCCGCGTTGTTCTTCAAAAGCACAGGCGCGGCGCCATTGACCCCAATGATCGCGTCCACCGCACCGTCGTTGTCGTAATCACCGACAGCTAATCCTCGTGCCGCCCAATCCTTTTGAAACGCTGGACCTGCCTCCTGGCTCACATCATGCAGCTTGTGGTCGGGGCCCTGGTGAAACAACAACAGCGGCTCTTTGTACTTCACCTGCATGGAGTAAGAATCGATCATGTCGTCAGGATGACCGTTGGCCAGCAGAAGATCCACCAGGCCATCGTTGTCGTAGTCGAAGTATTTCAATCCCCAGCCGCTCATCAACCGGGTGCTGCGCGCCACGCTGTTCGGCTGCGCCGCATCGGTGAAGGATTCGTCCTTATTGTTCATATAGACCGAATACATTTCGTGGTCCACGTTGGAAACAAACAGATCCTGCCATCCGTCTCCGTCCAGGTCCGCGGCATCCACGCCCATACCAGAGCGCGGCCGCCCGCTTTCGCTGAAACCGACGTCCGCCTGGAGCGCGATCTCATCCCACTTCCATTGGCCATTGGCTCCAGGACCGCGGTTCACGTATAGAAAATTCTGCACCGTGTCGTTGGCGACGAAAAGATCCATACGGCCATCGTTGTTGATGTCGGTAGCGACCACCCCAAGACCCTTGCCTAGAGCGGTAGCAATGGCTGTTCCTTTTGTGACGTCGGTAAAGGTGCCGTCGCCATTGTTGTGGTACAGGTAGCTGGCCGAGGGCTTGAAGACCCGGGGTACGCAGTAATAGTTTCTACCAATGGCGTTGTTGCCGCACTCCAGCTTGCGCACGCCGGAGTAGTCGACAAAACTGCAAATGAACAGATCGAGACGGCCGTCGTTGTCGTAGTCAAACCAGACAGCGCTGGTGGTGAATCCGGGAGTCGCAACACCCGCGTGCGCAGTTACATCGGTGAAGCTCCCATCATGATTGTTCTTGTAGAGGATGCATTGCCCGTAGGCAGTGACGAGCATGTCGGGCCAGCCGTCGTTGTCGTAATCCCCCACGGCGACACCCATTCCAAAATAGGATCCGCCAACGCCGGCCTTCTCGGTGACGTCGGTGAAGGTTCCATCGCGGTTGTTTTTGTAGAGGGCATTGCGCAGCGGCTTGGGCGGCTTGTAAAAATCGCTAGGACCGCTGTTCACCAGGAAAATATCCATCCAGCCGTCGTTGTCGTAGTCGAGAAAGGCGCAGCCGGGTCCCAGGGCCTCGGGCAGGTAGCGGCTCGGAGACATGGCATTTTCATGCGCCCACGCGATGCCGGACGCGGATGCCGGCACTTCGATGAACAACGGCGCTTTTGTCGATTGTGAAGCCTGAGGAAAAGCACGAAGGACCTTCGCGGCCCCGGCCATCGTGCCTAATCGCAGAAACCCCCGCCTGGAAAAACTCATTATTCCTATCCTACCGCCGGTTGGCCTTTACCTTGTTGCTTCTATCCCGGGTAAGGTTCATTGGGCTTCACAATCCGAATACGGTGATCGGTAAATTTGTAGTGCGCGCCCGGCAGATCAAGCCTCGGCATGTGACAGGACACACACTTTTCTTTGGCCACCGGACAGGCCTTTGCACCCGGTTTCAAGCTGGCCGCCTTTGTGCGACCGGCATCTCCGCCGGCGTGGCAGGCCAGGCATTTGTTGTCGAAGTTCACCGTCTGCGGGTTGAAGTCGTGGTGCGGGTTGTGACAAGCCAGGCAACTGATGCGCGCGTCATCCGGGTCGTAGCATTTGCTACCGGTAAGCCGATAAGGCTGGAAACGGATGTTGGCAATACTCGGATTACCCTGCAAAGCAATCTCCGCCCAGGTGCGATGACACTGGCCGCAGAAGTTCGATGCCTGCTCTGCGGAGAGGCCGATCAGCCTATGCAAGTCTGGCGGAGGCGCCGGCTGGTGATTGCCGGCGAGCACTGCGGAAAAGTGCGCGTCGATTGCCTGATGACAGTGCCCGCATTGCACCCCCGGCGTTAATTTGTCCAGCGTGAGTTCCCTGCCCTGAACAGCATTCGTGGCGTGGCATCCAAAGCACTTGCGCTTGTCATCGTCGCTCATCAGCCGCCCGGCAGCCTGGTCGATGTCGGGCGCTACATTGCCTCCAGACCCCATCGTGGGCCCCAGACCATCCAGCTCGCGAAACCAACTCACGCGGCTCTCATAGAGCTTGCCGTCCTTCTCCAGAATGTAGGTCTGGCCCAATGCAGAACTAGCCCCCATCACCCAGCGGATGGGCATGGTCACCGTCTTTGTTCCGTCGGTAACCGAGTATTCGCTCTGGCTTCCTTTTCGCTCAATGCGATAGGAGTACTTGCCCACAGTGGTGGTAAGCAAAGGATGATCGACGAGAATCTTGGAATTCTCCACCGCCTCCAACGCACGCGCCATGTAGGTGGTGGGCTGGGTCAGCGCCTCCACGTGACACTTCGCGCACGCGGATGGTGCTTGAGCAGTGGTCTGCGCAACCGCCGCAGGCACAAGCAAACATAAGAGGAACGAATACCTGTTCATCGAGACGAGTCACTGGAGCTTGGCGCCGGGCTGCTTGGCTTGCGCTGCCGCCGTCAGCTTCAAAACAATTTCCCGCTCACGCTTGCTGTCTTCCGGCCGCTTCAGGCGATAGTAGACCAGCGACAACGAGACGTGCGCCTCGGTAAATTGCGGGGACTGCTTCACCAGACCCTCGAGAATCTGCCGCGCCTCGTCGAGATGGCCCTCGTCGATCGCGATCAGCGCCAGCTGATACAAAACTCCTGGGTCTCCCGGCCTGGTCTCCTGCGCGCGCTCGAAGTATTTGCCCGCCTGTTCGTAATTCTGTTCCTGCCTTGCTGCTGCTCCCAGTTGCAGGTTGGCTTCGAAGTTGTAAGGATCGACTGCCAATTCCGCCTTGTATTCTTTCGCCGAGAGATCGGAGTCGCCGGTGAGCATCAAAGCCTTGGCATAAAGGACATGTACTTCAGGCAGATTTGGGTTCAGCGCGACCGCCTTGGCAAACTCGTCTCGGGCGCCGGCAAAATCCTGGACATTCATTTTGGCGGTTCCCAACATCAGGTGCGCTTCTGCTGAGTCGCCGTTACGCATAATGCGCTCGACCAGAAGCTGGCCCTCATCGACCCGCTTCTCACGGATCAATGCCGTCCCGAGCAGGTACGCAATCGCCAGGTCGTCGGGGTAGGCTTGTTCCGCGGGCTCAAGCACGCGAATGACATCCTCCTCACGCCCCATGCGCAGATAACAATCGCCCAGCAACAGCACGGCCTGGTGGTTTTGAGGATCTTCTCTATAGAGCTTCTCCAGCTCCGTAGCGGCGTCGTCGATCCTGCCCATCTTGTAGTAGACGAGCGCCAGGTTGAGCCTGGCTCCCTCAAGCTTAGGGGACTGCCTGAGAGCAATCTTGTATTCGGGGAGAGCCTCTTCAAAGCGGCCCAACCCAGCCAGAGCCGCACCCAGGTTGGTATGAATCGCGGCAGCATCGGGGTGCAGCTTGAGAAACTGCCTGTATTCCGTGACCGCGCCCTCAAGATCGCCCGCCTGCTGCTTCTGCATGGCGTCCTGCACCAGTTGCTGCAGTTGCTGAGCGGTCTGCGCATGAGCTGTAGTTGATGAAGAGTAAAGCTAGAAGAAGAGAGGGCTTCAGCATACCGACAACTGTTCTGTGTTAGCAGAACCAGTATACCGGTACGTCTGAAGCCCTCTGGCTTAATTCCGTTGCTGTTTTAAGCTCCCGTCGAGTTAGAAGTAGAACTTCGCTCCGAACTCTATGACACGCGCTCCCTGCTTCTGGGTCGTGGCACCAAAGCTGCTGTTTGCCTGGGTGAAGGTCTGCGAGACCGGATCCTGCTCGAACTGCAGGGTCAGCTGGCTGCCGCTGGGGAACGAATACAGCGGGTGGTTGAGGAAGTTGTAGGCTTGCGCCCGAATCTGCAGCTTCATACCTTCGCGGATCTGGAAGTTCTTGAAGATCGAAAGATCAGAGTCGAAGAACGCAGGGCCGTAGGAAACAGGAATCAGATTCGGGCCGCCCTGGCCGGGCACGGTCGGGACAGCGAAGCAGTTCCCATTCACGAACGAGTGGGCACCCGGATGCCCTGTGGGGTTGCAGGTGACCAGCGGGTTCAACGTCTGCGAGCTGGTTCCCAGGATGGATTGGTTGTTGATGGCGATGCCCTTCGGATTCTCCACGCTGACCGAACCCGGAATAATTGCAGCCGACGACGGGCAGCCCATACCGGCGGCCGTTTCCGCGGCTGTCGCAACGCAGCTCAAAGAGAAGTTGTAGTTGAGATTCGGCGTCTGGTTACTGATATTGCCGCCGTAGGTCAGGTTGGCGCCGCTCTCCAACTGCGTAATGCCGGAGAGCTGCCACCCGTTGGCTACCCCATTCACCAGTGCGTTCGAGTGAACGAGTGTTCCTAGATCAATCGAGTACGCTGCGTTGAACAGGTTTCTGCGATCCGAGGCCTGCGCGCCGTAGTTCGCAGACAGGCTGAAGGGGTCTTGCGTGGGCGAAACAATGCCCATGGACTTCTGCCAGGTGTAGTTGCTTTGAATGGTGTACCGGCCCGCGTGGCGGATCCAGCTGACCTGCAGCGCATTGTAGTTGCCGTACAGGTTGTTGGTCGCCTCCACGATGTCGCCATAGCCCTGCAACGGGCGGTAGTTGTTGGCATTCGCCGTCGCCGGATTGGTGGCAGAGAGCATGGAACCGTAAGGAACCAGGTTGATGTTGCTGCCAAAGCCGCCCGCACCGTTCGCCAAGTCTCGGCTGCGGTTGCCAACGTAGGAGATCTCCATCAGACCCTGGAAGGGTGTCTGCTGGTCGAGATTAACGCTCCAGCTCTGGGTGTAGGGCTGTTTGTCGTCGTTCGAGACGACGGCCGACGGAGAAGACGGCGTCAGTGAGGCATTGAGACACGACAGGTATGAGACGAACAGAGCCGACCCGGTCGTGGGATTGTTTGGGCAACCGGTTCCACCTACCCAAGTGCTGGGGGAGAGGTTCGCCTGGGTTACGCCTGCCGATGCGTCGAGGCCGCTGGTGAACTGGCCGGAATGGTAAACAAATTGGCCCCAGCCACCACGAACGACTGTCCTGCCATCGCCCCTCACGTCGTATGCAGCTCCGAAGCGCGGCTGATAGAAGAGCGCTCTGGTTGGGAATCCGCCCACAGGAACCGAGCTATCCTTGCCATGCCATTCGAACCCGCAGAAGGCCGAGGCGCAAGCGGGCGAAAATTGCGATACGTCAAAGATCGAGTAGCCGAAGCCCAGGCGGTCTTCCCATGGCGTGAAGTGGCTGAACCGTACACCGAGTTCCACGGTCAGCTTCCTGGTCGCCTTCCATGAATCCTGTACAAAGAATTCCCAGGTGGTATAGGCAATGTCGTTGATGCGATTCTTGCTTGCCTCGTTATAGCTATTGATATTGCCGGTGAGCAGATCGGCGTACTCGTTGCCGTAGCTGAAGCTGTTACCCACAGAAACCAGCTGCTCTCCGTTGGTGTTGTCATTTGCCGGCTGCGCGTTCCGGATCCATTCATAGAAGAACCCGGCCTTCAGCGTGTGGTCACCCATCACCTTGGTGAAGGTATCGCTGACGCTGGGCATGTACTTGTTCGCGTACAGACCTTCAGTGTCGCCACCAGCTTCGAAGCCGCCGGGGTTGAATACCAGCGCCGCTTCGCTCGGGCCAAAGTTGCCGAAAGAGGGAATCTGCGCAACCCCGTTGTTATAGACGCCTTTGTAGTTGTAGCCGACGTTGGAGCGATTCACCTTTGCAGGATCCGCAAATACGTTGGGGAAACCGACAAACGTGTACGCCACGACGGTTTCGTTAGTCATGGTTGCGTTGAAAACGTGGGTGATCGATCCGGACCATGAGTCGGATTTGTTTTTGCCTTCGATCGCGCTCGGGTACGGAACCTGGTCACCATTGCGCCACCAGAGGCCAACCGGGAACTGCTGGATTTCGCGCTGGTAGTTGTAACGGACGAACAGCTTGGTTGCTTCGCTGATGTTGTAATCACCGCGAATGGTCCACTGCCGGTTGTTCTGGTTGAAAATCTCAGACTGGGTGTAGTTGTAGCCACCGGTTGAATTTGGATCTGCATTCGAAGCGGGGAAGAGTTTGGCCAGCGCAAGCTGGTTGGGATCGATGCAGCTGCCATCGGCAGGGCCGGAACAGGGGCCGATCGTGGTGCCGCCGAACTTGGCAATGGCGCCGGGGGTGAGCTGTCCGGGAGCCTTGCCGGAGGCAGTGATGTTTCCTTCTTTGGCTATCTCTTCAGGAGAGAAATCGCCGCCAAGCTCGCCCGCGGTCGGCACCGTCGCGCGGAGCAAACCGGTATCCAGAACCTGGTAGTAGTACTCGAAGCCGGTCCAGAAGAACAGCTTGGTATTGTTCTTGTGGAAACGGGTTCCGGGAATGAAGATCGGGCCGCCGAGGGTAGCGCCCGGGTAGTAGTACTTGTCCTGTGGCTGCTTCACACCGCTGAAGTTATTCAACCAGTCGTTGGCGTTAAGCGACGCGGTGCGCGCGGTAAAGAAGGCGCTTCCGTGGTAGCTGGTGCCGCCAGCCTTGGTGACGGAGGTGATCAGGATCGGCCCCTTCTGATCTTCTGCGCTGAAGTTTGAGGTCAGCACCTTGAATTCCTGCAGGAAGTCGGAGTTGGGGTTAACCGGCGTATCGCAGTTGCAGCCAGGATCGGAGACGTGCGCGCCGTCGGACACGATGTCCAGAGAGTTGTTAGGCAGGCCGTTGTAGGAGTAGGCCGCATTGAGAGGACTCTGGCTGCCTGAGTCGCCGTTGGCGTTGATGCCGATGGTCGCGCCGTTGTAGTTCGACTTATTGCTGGTACCGTTCTGGATGCCGAAGCCGGGAACGATCTTGATGTACTCGGCGGCGTTGCTGCCCACCTGAGTAAAGTTCTCCAGTTCCTTGGTGCCGAGTGAGAACGACCGCTCGCCGGAGTCGGTGGTGGCCAACGCGATGTTCTCAGCGTTGACTGCGACGGTCTGGTCAGCCGTGCCAACGGTGAGTGTGACGTTGACGCTCTTGTGCTCGCCACCACCCAACGCGATGTTCGATGCCTGATACTCCTTGAACCCACCGGCCGCGACCGACAAGTTGTAGGTGCCGACCGGCACCGAGGCGAAATTGTAGAAACCCGCGCCGTCGGTTACGGTATCGCGGGCGGACCCGGATGTCGTATCGGTGAGAACAATCTTTGCATTGGGAACGACTGCGCCTGTGGGGTCCGTCAGGACACCGTCAAGGGTTCCGAAAACGCCTTGGGCCAGCAGGGATGTTCCGGTGAAAAGAATTAGGCAAACGAACGCGGCTAAACGCGACAATCTGTGAACGGTCACTGACACACCTCTCCAAAACGAAACAAACAACTAGATTCTGTTTACGGCGCCTTGCGAGCACGCCGCGTGTGATTTGTTATCGACCCGTATGTAAATCCTCCCGCTACAGGGTTGTCAAGCGCATTTTGCAAAATACTTAAACGATTCTGTAAAAACCTGTTTTTTGTTCCTTGGACGAAAAAACCACTGTGCTTAAGCGCCCGAGCGATGACACGAAACGCTTCTGTTCTGAAGCTGGGAGCGAAACGGCAACTTGTTTGTTTTCATCTGCTTCTTCAGAAATGCGGGCCGAAAACTACGGGCAACCATAACGGGTCTATGAAGATTGGAATTTAAGAGGCGGCGCGCCGCCACGCAAACCCAGGCAGTTACAAAATGGACACACGTGCAGCAAAAGGAACACTCCCCCTCGCCCAATGTGCGCCGCGGTGGATTTGGCACAAAAGCGCGAGGCGGTTTACAGATGTTTTTCCATGTGAACAATGGGTAGAGACAAGCCGGCACTGAGCGGCACCTGTCGGTGCTCCCTTTCGACGTAGCCCCGTGCGAGGTAGAGCGGCACCCCAGTGAGGGTTGCGCCCATCTCGAAACGGCGGAAACCTGCGGCGGTGGCCGCGGCTTCGCACACCTCGAGGATTTTGCTGCCTACTCCCCGCCGCGCCCACTGAGGATGCACGAAGAAGGCGCGTATCTTCGCCGCATCGTGGTGAGGATCGAGCAGAGCATCTTCGCGGCCGGCGCAATGGTCACTTCCATAGAGCGTCTTGCGCTTGCTCCAGCCTCCGCAGCCGGCGATGACGCGGCCATCATCGACAAGGGCTTCCGCGACAAAGTAGGTGCCGTCTGCAATCAGCTGGGTATCCACGCCAAAGACGCGGTCGAGTGCCTGCTCCAGCTGTTCCGGCGTGTAGTCCGCTGCTTGCAATCCGAGGACAGAGGCGCGTATGAGATGCTGCAAAGTGGGGATATCGCTGGGAACAGCCTGACGGACGATGAGCTTCATGATGTGGGCGCTCCATCTAAACTTAGCAAACACAGCACGGGATCCGGCTTGGCAGAGGCGTGCTCGACGATGAAGAGGAATGCCTGGAGAGCGGCGATTGAAGTGGCCTTTATCATCTTCCTGTTCTATTCGAACCTCCTGATGGGTGAATTTGAACGCTCAGGCATGGGGGAGAGAAAGGGTTTTGCGTGGGCCCTGAGAGACGTCCTTACTGTTTCAAATTTCGCCATCGCCCTGATGGCTGCGCTCATTGGGTACCTCCTGTTTGAGTTTCTGCGGAAGCGTTTTTAGCTGCCGGTTTCACGGCGCGGGAGCTGGGCAATAGCACGCCTGGTAGCCGGCAGGATCGAGAGCCGCGATCGCGCAGTCGAGGGCGCCCACTCCATTGGCGGGTATTGCGTCATGTGCGCTCGAAACATTTAATAGCGTCAGCCACCGGTCACGGGCGGCAGCATCGCTTCGGATACGGTCGTAGATACTTTTTAAGGCGCTCCCGTCGACCTGCTGGGCGTGCCACTCCTCGGTGAAGGTGTATTCCCGCATCCACGAGCCCGGGGTGCTGCCGCCGGCGGCCAGGAGATTGGTTAGATAGTAGGTGGACTGGCCGGCCAGCGCGCCGCCGTCGCCGAAGGTGACGACGCGGAAGGCGGGATTCTGACCGTAGATGGGCGAGATGGGCGGATCGATCAGCACGAATTCCCCGCCGCCATCGATGACGCGGAAATCATCGGTATGGTCGTGACCGGCGAACGTAGCTATGACGGTGTCGTGATATTCCCGCAACAGGCTGTCGAAGCGAGCGGTCCAGACCGGCTTCCACATAGGCACGATGGCTTGGCTGCACAGATCTTTTGAAGGCGAGGCGGTGGGCGGCGCTGCGGCCATGCGCCGGTATTGCATCATGGTCGCGTAGCCGTCGATTCCCGGAGGAATATGGAGCATGAGCCAGACCTTCTCGTGGGCCTGCCTGGCTTGGGCAAGCTCGGACGCCAGCCAGGTCAAGGTGCGGGCGGGCGCGGTGGAGTCGACCGGGGAGCAACCATTGGCAAAGCTGGCGGCCTGGTATTTGTTGGAGAAGAAGACCGAGTTCACTGAGAGGATACGCAGGGAGCGAATGGCCCGGGGTTGGATGGTATAGCTGCCCAGGGTTTTCCACTCGTCAGAAAATTGGCCGCGGGCCCGCGCCAGTTTTCCCGCCAGATGGGCGGTGTCGCCCAGAAACGGTCCATCGGCTTCGATATCGTAGTCGCCGCACTCATTGTCATTATTGCCGGGGGTTAACAGGATCTGCGACCGATTGAACCGCCGGCGCAGTTCCCAGGCGAGAAATTCGACGGTCTTGAGCACAAAGGCGCGGTAGTGCTGCCGGTCGCTGTCGTGGGTGGCAGCTGCATAGGCTTGGGGAAACCCGTGGGCCAGGAGGTCGCCCGTGACCATCACCAGGGCGGGATGCGGCAGAGTGGCACGCATGGCATCGAGGGCGGACTGCAGCAGCCACCAGTTGGTGTCTTGCCCGTAGGGACTGTAGGCCGCCGGCTTCGACCGGTTGAGAATTGACTCCCAACGGCTGGCAGGAGCGGCAGCGAGATCGGCAACCAGGGTGGGATCGGCAAAAGGATTGAAGTGGAGATCGGAAACGATGAGGAATTGCCGGGCCGGGGCGGCGGACGCGGACGTTGCGCTGATGGCCAGCAGGCTCAGGACAACAAGAATTGCGAATGAATACCGCCTGTGCACGATCAGTTCCCTCTTCAAAAAAGTCGATAAGTTACCTAGGTAACCACTTACTAGTGAGATTAGTTGAAAGTTAGTACCGTTGCTTGCAACCGTAGGGTTTATTTCACACTTAGTTTTGGCCATCCACAGATACGTTTTTACTCCGAAATGGTGCAGAAAAGATCATTGCATTCGTAGAGCAAAATGGCGCGTTAGTATGCGCTGACGCGCGCTTCAGGCTTGGTCGGCGCTCTTTCGGGCGATCCTGATAAAGCTGCGCTGTAGTCACCTCCAATTCCCTACCCCGGGAAGTTACCGGTAAGTTACTCGAAGTTCCCCTTGCATTATCAAGGTCCCTTCATATTTACTTAACAAATCCCGTAAGACCGATATTCAATCCCCTACAAGAGAGCGATTGTTCATGATGAGAATTGACTGGCAGCTGAGCCGGGCACCGCGGTGCGATCTGGCTCTTACTCTTCTCGCGGCTCTTTCTGGCCTGGTGCTATCCCCTGCCGCTTTTGCGTCGGATATCACCGTGGGCAGCCCCGTCAACGGAAGTCATGTCACATCCCCAGTGCTGGTACGGGCGCACAACATCGGGTGTGACGGAGTTCCCCCAGCCTCCTTCGGTTATTCGATCGACAGCGCCTCTGGACTGGTGCTCGGCAAAACCGCTTACGACATCGACGTGACAGCCCAATCCATTCCTTCAGGCACACACACCATCCACTTCAAATCGTGGATTCATGGGGGCGAGTGCCCGACGGTGAACACGACCTTCACCGTGGGCGGCTCAGGGGGCACCCCGCCGCCAACCGGCATTCCTTCGGGCGCCAAGTCGTCCGGCGATATGGACGGCTCGAGCAAGTGGACCCAGGCCCATGATGGCGGCACCCCCGGGAGCTCCCGGGGATCGTCGGTGTATCCGGCATCCACCCCGGTGTACGACGATGCCCGCAAGTTTTACATGACCTACAGCGATCAGGCGGGCGAGCGCTGGAGCAACACCTTTACCAAGGACACCACGGCGAACTATTTTGTTTTGGATACTTATGTTTTCCTCCCCAACCCCTCTGAGGTAAAGAACATAGAACTGGACATCAACCAGGTGACCTCGAACGACGAAACCATCATTCTATCCACCCAGTGCTCGGGTGAGATCGGACAATGGGAGTACGGGGACACGGTTGGGTCTCACGATCATTGGAAGTCCTCTGGGATCAAGTGCAATCCGGCGGAGTGGAAGGCCAATGTGTGGCATCACATCCAGATTGGCGAGCACCGTGAATCCAACGGGTTCGTCACGCATGACTACGTCATCCTGGACGGCGTTCAATCGAATTTCAAGAATGCGACGCTGGAATCCGCGCACTTTCTGCACTGGGGAGAGGGCGACCTTAACGTCCAATTCCAGATCGAAGGAGCAAGCAAGGGCAGCGGATCGGTGACGGCCTATATCCATAAATTTACGGTTTACCGCTGGACCCAGTAGGGAACAACCAGTAGCCGGAGATGGCCGCCCTTGCCGGCGGCCATTTACGTCTGCGCTCGAGAATGAGTGCGCCATACCTATATAGATCCAATCCGACTGGGTTTCGATCACGAGAAAAAGCCGCAGCCGTCGATTTCTTCTCTTCCCATGGGGAACTCAATGTGCCCGGCCGGGCGGCAACGCAGTATATTGGCTGATACCCGAAGTTGCACAACGGGGCTACGGCTGAGGGGACTTTCTGCATGTCGCTTACCATCACGGGCCTTTCCAAGACCTACCCCAACGGGGTTAAGGCTCTCAAGAATATTTCACTCACCATCGGCAACAACATGTTTGGCTTGCTAGGCCCCAACGGAGCGGGCAAGAGCACGCTGATGCGCACCATCGCCACCCTGCAGGAACCGGATAGCGGGACGATCTTTCTGGACGGGATCGACGTTCTGAAAGACAAGAACGCGATTCGCCGGACGCTCGGGTACCTGCCGCAGGAGTTCGGCGTTTACCCGAAGATATCGGCGATCGACCTGCTCTCGCATCTTGCTGTGATGAAAGGCATCACCGACGCGGGGGAGCGCAAAGAGTGTGTCGAAGCGCTACTGCAGCAGACCAATCTCTGGGCCTTTCGCAAGAAGGCGCTGGGTACCTTTTCCGGCGGGATGAAGCAGCGCTTCGGCATCGCGCAGGCGCTGCTGGGCAAGCCACGCCTGATCATCGTCGACGAGCCCACCGCGGGGCTCGACCCGGCGGAGCGGAATCGCTTTCTGAACCTGCTCTCGTCGATCGGCCGCGATATCACGGTGATCCTCTCCACCCACATCGTCGAAGACGTTCGTGAGCTTTGCCCGCGCATGGCCATCATTGCCGCCGGGGAGCTGCTGCTCGAAGGCTCGCCGCAGGAGGCCCTGGAGGGTCTGCATGGCAAGATATGGTCGAAGATCGTGGTTACGGATGAAGAATTGCGCTCGATCGAATCGCAGCTTCGCGTGATCTCGAGCCATCTGCTCGCCGGCGAACATGAGATTCGCGTTTTTGCCGACGGGTCGCCCGGCGATGGCTTCCGCCCGGTCGACGCCGGCCTCGAAGACGTCTACTTCCTGAACCTTGCTAATCCGGCCAACCCGGCCGCCTCTCAACCAGTTCACTGATCCCAAGGAGATATGCGCATGGCCCTCTTCTGGGAGTTTTTCCTGTTCGAGCTGAAGTATCGCCTGAAGGCGGTATCGACCTACGTCTACTTTGCGCTGTGGTTTTTTCTCAGCTTTCTGGCCATCGCCGCGGAAGACTTTATCTCGACGGGCAACGGCAAACAGCTGCTCAATGGCCCCTACTCCACGACCATTCTTTACATCTTTTTCACGCTCTTTGGAGCGATCGTCATCGCGGCCATTTTCGGCACGTCGATGTTGCGCGATTTCCAGCGCGACACGCTGCAGCTGATCTTCACCAAGCCGATCACCAAGTTTGCCTACCTGGGGGGCCGGTGGGCAGGATCGTTTGTGACCTGCGTGCTGGTGTTCTCTGGGATGGCCATTGGCGAAGCCGCGGGGACGCTGGCGCCGTGGGCCGACCACACCCGGATCGTCAGCGGCCACGCCTGGTGGTACTGGCAGCCGTTCCTGTTCATCGTGGTGATCCAGATCTTTTTTCTGGGCTCGTTGTTCTTTATGGTCGCGGCGCTGTCGCGCAAGATCTTCGTTGTGTATCTGCAGGGCGTTGCTTTCTTCATGCTTTACCTGATCTCGAACGCGGTCTTTATCACGACCCGCTCACTGGAGCATTTCTGGTCGGGCATCTTCGATCCGGTCGGCCTGCAGATGATGGACTCGCTGACGCGCTACTGGACCGTGGCGGAGAAGAACTCGCTGCTGCTCTCCTGGTCTCCGCACGTAAGCCAGGGGGTGTTTCTGTACAACCGCCTGGTTTGGTTGGCGGTGGGCCTGCTCACCCTGGCGATCACGTATCGCTTCTTTCCCATGTCGGTGGAATCGCTGACCGCCGGCGCACAGGGACGCCGCGCGGCCAAGGCCAAGCGGCAGGAGGAGGCAGAGGCTCAGCCGCGCCGTTCGCTGGTGACCGTGCAGTTGCCGCGCGCCCAGCAGCACTTTGGAGGCATCGCAGGCTTCACCCAATTCATCTCGCTGACGCGGGTGCGCATTGCCAATATCGTCCACGAGCTGCCCTTCTGGGCGATCGCGATTTTGCTGGCCGTCTACTCCCTCATCAACGGTTACTTTGCCGGCAGGATGCGCGGCCAGAATGTTTACCCGGTCACTTTTCTGATGGTGCAAGCGGTAGAGGGCACCTCGACACTCTTTCTGTACATCATTGCCACGCTTTACGCCGGGGAACTGATCTGGCGGGAGCGCGATACCGCCTTCGCCGGGATACACGACGCGCTGCCCCTGCGCGAGACGACAGACTGGTTGTCGAAGTTCGTCACCCTGGTGTTGGTGGAAGGCGTGCTGATTACGGTGATAGGGCTGTGCGGTGTGATCATGCAGACCGTCGCGGGCTATTATCACTACGACTTGGTGCAGTACGGCAAAGAGCTCTACCTGGTCACCTTTCCCCAGGTGATCGGCTTTACGCTGCTGGCCCTGTTTGTCCAGACCATCGTCTCCGGCAAATTCATGGGGCATGCGATTGTGATCGGCATCCTGGTGATCGATCCGATTCTGTTTCGCTTCGGGCTGGAGAACACGCTGCTGCTGCCCGGCAATACCACTCCTTACACCTATTCGGACATGAACGGTTACGGGCACTTTGCGCCGGCGCTGTTTTGGTCCATCGTTTACTGGACGGCGATTTTTGCGGTGCTGGCCGTGATCTCGATTGCCTTCGCGCGGCGCGGGGCAGAGGACAGCTGGCGTGCCCGCGCGCAGCAGGCCTGGGCGCGGCTGCCGCGGCTGACACCGGCGATCGTGCTGTTTGGGGCGATCGCGATCGGCAGCGGCTGGTGGTTTTACTACAACGCGCACGTGCTGAATGAATACCTCACCACCAAGCAGCTGCGCGACATCCAGGCAAGCTACGAGCGCAACTTCAAGCGCTACGAACGCTTGCCGCAACCCAAGGTGATTGCGGTCGACGCCAACATCGACCTGGACCCCGCTCATCGCAGCTTTTCGGGCACGGGCCACTTTGTGCTGCAGAACAAGACGCCGCAACCGATCCCGCAGATCCACATCACCGACCAGATGCAGTCCATCACCAACGTGCAGTTCGACCGCCCGTTCCACCTGGTGAGCCGGGCGCCGCGCGACCAGTATTCGATCTACCAGCTGGAGACGCCGCTCGCGCCCGGGGAGAAGGTGAACCTGACGTTCAACGTCGGCTACCAGAGCAAGGGCTTCCGCGACGGCAATGAGAAACCGGAGCTGGCGTACAACGGAATGTTTTTCGACTCCAGCTATTTTCCGTACATTGGCTACGCCATCACCGCGGAGCTGGATGACCCGCGCCGGCGCCGCGAAGAGGGGCTGGGCCCGGTCTCTGAGATGCCGCCGCGCGGCGATCCGTGGGGCAGCGTGCACAACGTGTTCACGCAGGATTCCGACTGGATCAGCTATCACACGGTGGTGAGCACGCCGGACGACCAGATCGCCATCGCGCCGGGATACCTGCAGCGCGAATGGAAGCAGAACGGCCGGCACTACTACTCCTACGACATGGGGGATGTGAAGATTCTCGACTTCTACGCCTATGTCTCCGGGCGATACGAGGTGAAGCGCACCCAATACAAGGGAGTGAATATCGAGATTTACCACGATCCAAAGCACGGCTTCGATGTGGACGATATGGTGGAAGCGGCGGAGGGTGGACTCGACTACTACCAGGCCAACTACAGCCCTTACCAATTCAAGCAGTTCCGCATCATGGAGTTTCCGCGGTACCGCCAGTTTGCGCAATCGTTCCCTAATACCAGTCCGTTTACCGAGACGTTTTGGATCGGGCGAGTACTCGATCCTAATAAGGATATCGACTTCACGTATTTCGTCACCGCGCATGAGCTGGCACACCAGTGGTGGGCCCACCAGCTTATCGGCGGCTTTGTGGTTGGGTCGAACATGATGTCGGAGTCGCTGGCGGAGTACTCTGCCCTGCGGGTGGCGCAGAAGAAGTACGGCGAAGCGCAGATGCATAAATTTCTCTCGCATGAGCTGGATGGGTACCTGCGCGGCCGATCCAATGAGACGCGGAGAGAGCCGCCGCTTGGCCAGGTACAGCGCGAGTCCTACGTGTGGTACCAGAAGGGGAGTTTGGTGTTCTACGCGCTCTCCGACTATATCGGCGAAGGCAAGCTCAACCTGGCCCTGCATAACTTCCTGATGCAGTATCGCTACGCCAATGCCAGCGATTCGCTGTCAGGGCCTTATCCGGATACGCGGTTGATGGAAGATGCTTTGCGGGCACAGACGCCGGCGAATTTGCAGTACTTTATCGACGACAGCTTTGAGAAGATCACGCTCTATGACAACAAGGCAGTCGAAGCGGGTTCGGAGAAGATGCCCGATGGGAGTTATAAGGTGACCCTCACGGTGCAGGGCGGCAAGGTGTACGCGGATGGGAATGGTGTGGAGTCTCCCGCGCCGCTGCATGATCTGATCGACGTCGGCGTGTTCAGCGGGAAGAAGAACCAGGAAAAGCCGCTGGGGCTGCGCAAGGAATGGATCACCGGCGGCCGGCAGAGCTTTGAGTTTGTGGTGAAGGAACGGCCGACTCGGGCCGGGATTGATCCTTACAACAAGCTGATCGACCGGAATGGGGATGACAATACTATCGATGTTACGAATCGGTAGGCAGGGAATCTTGTGGGTTGAGAGAACAGCAGGTCCCTCCACTTCGGTCGGGATGACAATTCATTTGTGATACTTGCATTTCCCATAATCAAGCTTTGCGTTGTTCATTCCATGCTCAACTTGCCGCGGGCAAGTCAACTGCTCCGGATGACAATTCATTTAAGGGGAAGGCATTTGCGTTTGCTGCAGGTATTGGATGTAGCCTAATAGGGCTCCCCAGTGATAGAAGCGGTCGCTGCTGTGCACGTCGTCGCCGGCTCCGGTGATGGCGTTGTAGTTCTCGTGGACATGACCGTTCTTTTTCCATTCCTCCAGAAAGAGGTCGTAGGACTTTTGCGCAAACTGGCGCGAGACGTCCGGGTTGTCGTAATTGCGCAGGCCGAGATAGACGAGGTAGTTCATGGGACCCCAGATGCGGCCGCGCCAGTATTCCTGATCCTTAAAGGCAGGGTCGTCGCGGGCGATCGAGGGGATCACCCAGTCTCCCCAGAATTCCTTTGGGTTCAGCAGGTGGTTCTTGATCATCCGATCGGCCTGCTGCGGCGTGGCTGCTTTGGCTAACAACGGATAGAAGTTGGTGGGGGAAAGACGCGGGCTGAATTGGCCGGTGTGCAGGTCTTTGTTGAGAAAGATGCCGGCGTCGCTGCTCCATAAGGTCGCGAGCTTGGCGCGATAGCGCTCGGCCCGCTGGCGGATCTCTTTGGCTGCGGCGGCCTCGCCGATTGTGTCTGCGATGGTTGCCAATGCGTCACAGTCGGCGATGTACATGCCCATCAGGCCGACGTCGGCGAACTCCAGCTGGTGCGTGGTTGGGTTGTAGACGGTGTCGTCGTACATGGGGCTGTTGTCGAGGCCGGACTCGAGGATGGCGCCGGCGCGGGTTCCCCGTGCGTTGTCGTCCAGATTGGGCGGGGCGTTCGGGCCGTCGCTTCCCCAGGTGAGATAGCCGTCGATGTCACGATGCTCGGCCCACCAAAGATTCCAGCGAAGCAGAGGGGCGAAGGCTTCCTGCAGAAACCAGCGGTCGTGATAGCGCTGGTAGATGCCGAGGACGGTGATGGCTCCCACGGGAGGCTCGGAGCGGTCGGAACTTTTCCAGTCTCCGGAGCGGGCGTAGTTGGGCACAAAGCCCTGCTGGGTCTCGCTGCGCAGGATCTCAATGGCATTGGCATAGGCCAGATCGCGGTCGCCCACCGAGGCCAGGGTCGCGGCGAAGAAGGTATCCCAATCGAAGAGGACATAGCCTCCCCAGCCGACACTCCAGACGCGGCTCACGGGGGAGAGGACGCGGCGGCCTTCGGGCTCGTAGATCGTGTCCCAGCCGAGGACGGTCTGGATGGCGTCCACTACATCGGCGGCTTTGCCGTTGGTCGCGACGGATTGAGCGTAGGCTTCGCTGGCGCTTTGGATGATGGCCTTGATCTTGTCGAGGCTGAGGGGCGCGCCGGTGGAGATGCCGACGGGTTGGAGGAAGTCCTCTGAGAAGTAGGCGCCGCCCACGGGCAGGTTCACGTCTGGCTGCTTCGCGTGTTCGCAGGTGCAGTAGACGGTGACGGCTTGTTGCGGGCTGTGGGCTTGAATCTGGCCGGCCTGCTTGACGACGGTGCCGGGGCGGTCCCAGAGGTAGTTCACGGAGAAGACGAGGGTGGGCGGGAGCGCGGAGATGGGCTGCGAGGGGAGCGGGGTGGCGAGCATTACCAGGTTGGCGCCGTCCTTGGGTCCGTAGTGGGCGGTCTGCAGGCGGAAGTCGTGGCCTTTCCAGGAAAGACGCAGGTCGGTGTAGCTGCCCCGCCAGGCATGGGGGCCGGGGAAGACCTGCTCCGCGCCTGTGTTCTGGCGGCCGATGAGGGCGTCGCCCAAGTAGGTGTCCTGGAAGAGGGTGGAGTTGTGCTTCAGGCCTACGTGGATGGCCAGGCCTGCAGGCAGCAGGACCTGGGTGGTGACGCTGTGGACGTCCCAGGTGTTCCAGCCGGCGGCCAGTTGCTGTTGCAATTGTTGATAGCGCGCAGAGGGTGGAGGTTGCGGAGGGTTGGGCCGCGGTGCGCGAGGGCTGCAGGGATTGGCCCTGGGCGAGAAGGGGCAGCAGGATTGCGATGGAGCAGGAGGCGGCGAGTTTCTTCATGGACCCTCTTACATCCACAGTATTGCTGATCCGTAGAATGGCTGCAGGAAACGCGGCGATCTCGTGGATTGCGCGGGCCTGGCTGGTGAAGAATCTCGCCTTGGCGCCTTATGACCTCAAGTCCCGACCGGCCCGGGAAATGGCTAAAAAGTACGCGTTAACGCGGTAAATCCGGTTGCTCGCCGGGCCGGTGCATGGTGGAGCGAATTGACGGAATTGGTGGTCACACCTATATAGATCCACTTTGGCGCCGCTTCGAGCGGGGGAGCGGGGATTTATTTTGCCCGGAGGGCTACTGCAGCTTCGCGTACTCCGCTTTCGCCTCTTGGAAGATCAAGGCCGAGGTCTCACCCTAAAACGGATAGAACGGCAACACACCGGTGGCCATCTCGTACAGCACCGCTCCGAAGGGAAACAGGGGCGCATCCAATTCCTTGTCGCTGGTTTGCTTCGGTGACCTATAGGCGACGGTGCCCAGCACCAGCCCGGGGCTGGTCAGGTGCTCTTCCGGCACCTGGGTTGCCTGGGTCTCCGCCGAGCCCAGGCTGGGGCCCGCGCCGCCTGCAAGAGGCATCTTCGCCAGCCCAAAATCCAGAATCTTGGCATGCCCGCGCCGGGAGCCTATGGTCAAGTTGGCTTGAGGAAACCTTTTTCTCGACCGGAATAAACGGCCACGCCAAGTGTTTCGAGTATTCGCCCAACAACTACAAACCGCCCAGCGTCCAGACGACTCGGATACGGGACAGAGCCTTCGAAATGCATCACGGTCGAAGGACCCCGCGTTCTTAAGATGTTGGAATGCTTCCAGCATCTCTGAGACGACAATTCGTTTGTTGTTTCGTTTGCGTCCGTCATGCGAAGAGAACCAGTAGTAGAGGCATGTCGAACCTGTGCGGTCATATACCCAACGCTCGAAATGGTAAGGTTCTCCGGTTTCGAGTTTTGGAAAGCCGCTCACGGCCTTCGGAATCAAATCCCGCAGCTTTGACTCGAATGTTGCTTTCGCTCCCGCTGCTCCCACAATCACCTCAGTGTTCTCCACAGGCGAAGATGCTACGCGGCCCTGCCGATTTCGATATTTGACGGATCAGCTCCAAGGCGGGTTTAATTGCTGTACAGTTCCAATTGAGCTGAAATCGAGTTTACACTCAGCGTTGCTTCAATTGGCCGGATCGCGAGGCGGGATCGATTTGTGTGCTTGCAACGGTCTAAGCTCCGCCCGAGCCGGAATGACCTTTGTTTCGCAATCGTGAGTGACGAACAATGCTGAGAAGGAAAGCCGGACCAGGGTTATGGCATCACCATTCGATCTACTGGTAGACATCATCCACTCGACGAACGTTGGACTCTTGGAAGGAGCGCAACGAGAAAGCACTCGCCGCGCTCTTCGGCACGCGCTATGCGAAACGGGCAGAAAAATCCGTGACGCTCCGAGCGCCGGAGATGAAAGGAAATGATGCGGGCGTACCGTATGCCGCTTACATTCACCCATCGAACGCTGATGCGGGTGCATATGGTGGCATGTGCTTCGTGATTTTTCCCGCGGAAGGTGCGCCGTGTCTTGTGGCCATGGGAATTGGGACACAAGGACTTGCACCCGATGAAACGATCCTTGGACGTCCCGGCCATGCGCGAAAGATTCAGGCCATTTGCACTTGGCTGAATCATCAGTTTGGCGCATGGCGACGCAGGTGGCCTGGGCAAAACAGGACCCAACACGCGTGGATATCGACGTGCCCAGCGTCGATTCAGAATGCTTGGCGATCTATGAGCCGCGCGTTCAAGAGGTACGGCAGAGTGTTATACGCAATCTACCGACCCACGGACGATCGAGCGGGCACCATCGCCGCGCTCACGGCCATGCTCGACATCATGTTCCAGGAACGCGGTCACACACCACTCAAGGAATTTCAGGACGATGCGCTCGCGATCGAGTCTGCCTGGTTCGAGCACTTGATGCCGGCTACAACCCGCAACGATGTGGTCCGGATTATTGAAGACGCGTCGGTACGTCATCATTCAAGGGCCGCCTGGAACGGGAAAAACCCGCATGGCGCGCGAGATGCTCGCCGAGGACTATGCGGGCATCGGTCGAGACAATCCAATTCCACCCGAATACCACGTATGAGAACTTCGTCGGCGGTCTCGCGCCAGTTCAGGAGAGCACCGGCGATAATGGCGCGCTTGGATTTCGCTTCGCTCCCAAACCCGGATTTCTCATGGAAGCTGCCGCAAGAGCCTACAAGGACCCCGCGCGGAATTACCTACTCCACATCGACGAAATCAATCGAGCAGATCTCGGGAAAATCCTCGGTGAGGCCATCTATCTGTTCGAACCGGATCCAGAATCCCCGCGTGAGCTCAGCTTGGCCTACGATTTCGGAGCGCCATTCTTTCGAAAACTGCGGCTCCCGAACAACCTGCACGTGCTGGGCACCATGAATAGTGCCGACCGCAGCATCGCCATCCTTGATGTGGCGGTTCGCCGGCGGTTTGCTTTCTTGTCACTATGGCCAAGCCTGAAGGTAGTTGAGGAGCACGGTTGCGAGTTGGGCCAAAAGGCATTTCAAGAACTCGTGTCGACATTCATTGAGCACGCGACTGATGAAGCGCTTCCCCTCGTGCCGGGGCATTCCTACTTCTTGGGAAGAGACGAAGAACGCGCCAGGACGAATCTGAAAACAAGCCTCGTGCCCCTCTTGACGGAGTACTTGGCCCAGGGCTACGTGAGCGGATTTGCGGAGCCGATTCGCGCCTACCTGCAATGGCTCGAAAGCCTATGAAGGCCAACGCTCGCCGTCGAGCCTTCCATCCTCGCACCGGCGGGAACACGCCGCTGCAGACGATAAGACCGACGCAGGACATCTGCCTGGAGCTCCAGGATCATACGCGCGTCACGAAATCAGCGGTTGCATTCTTCGGAAGCAAGACCTCCGCTGACCCAGCAGCCCAAGCGGCGCGACTCGCTGACCAGTTCATCACGCAAAACGCACCGCTCTTCCAACTGCTCCAAGTGAGCATCCAGCGCGACTACGACGGCAGAGACGTTCTGCTCCATATCGATTCCGGCAGCGCGATCGGTGCCGTCCCGCTCGTCTCCCCCCTGACCGGCAGACAAGATTTCGGCCTTGTCGTCCAGCCCAGGTTTCCGTGGACTGGCATCGGCCCGATGCTTGCCGAAATGGGGTGGCTCATCAGTCCCACACCCCTCCGACTGCCGCTCCTGAAGCGCTCCGAACGGCGGGTACCGCCGTGGGTACTTTCCTTTATGGTGTTGGCGCGACTCAAGGCACTGCTCGACCGTCTTGGAACGGCGCTTTGAACTCACGACCGAGGTGCGATCGGCCCCCAAGGGAAACATTGACTGGACGCAGTACGCAACACGCCAAATGCCGCGGGGCGATTTCCTGTCCGTGCCCTGCACCTTTCCCGACCTGCGTGACGACCGACACTTGAAAGGAGCCATCCGATTCGCCATAGAAAAACAACTGCGATCGCTCGAAACGCAGCACGAGCAAGGGGCATTCATCCATCGTCTGATAGCTCTGGCGGAGTCACTCTTTCGGAAAGTCGACGCCGTCCCCAGCCGCCGACCACAAAAGTCGGATGCCCAGACGTGGCTACGACGCCCGATGCGTACCGACAGCTTCATCGAGGGCCTGCAGGCGATTGACTGGACTGTTGAAGAGCGAGGACTCGCCGGGCTGAGCGATCTTGAAGGCATACCCTGGACGATGCCGATGGAGCAATTCTTTGAAGCTTGGGTCGAGACAGTGATGCGCAGCGTTGCGCGCCAGATGGGTGGCACACTCAAAGCCGGGCGCCGGCGAGAGACGGTGTCTCCCCTCGCCTGGGACCCACCGTACCTCGGGTCGCAGCGCTCACTCGTCCCCGACATGATCCTGGAATTGGAGGGGAAGTCGTTCATCGTCGATGCGAAGTACAAGCGGCACTGGGAAGAGCTCCAGCAGGGAGCATGGCACGAGCAAAACACTGAATTGCACGAACGGCATCGAGAGGACCTCCTCCAAGTGCTCGCATACGCCAACCTCGTGAGCACCGCTGATATCGTGTGCTGTCTGGTCTACCCCTGCTCGCAGGGAACCTGGGAATCCCTCGCAAAACGTGGCCGACTGTTCCACCAAGCCGAGCTACCAAACCGCGGACGCCGGGTTCGGGTCTGGCTAACGGCTATTCCTATGGGCGCGTCGGCAAAATGCTGTTGCGGCGCCGTTCGGCAAGCTTCATCCGTGCTGTGAACATCCTGACTTCATTATGATGCTACTCAGACGCCGGTTGCTTCATATGAGCTTATTGCCGTGTGCGACGCCAGTCCAAGAGGCAGATTAGACTGGGCTAGAGCATTCTCGGTGAATAGGTATCATGTCCCCGGATCCCCACCCATTGCGCTTTGCCTGGTCGATTAACACCCAGTTCGCATCAGGCCCCCCCAAGAACCACGATCACGTCGTAATCCACTTCTTGGCTTCTGGCAGAAACACTGACAACCACTTGGAGGTTGTCGCCTGCAGCGAAACTTCTTCCTGCCTTCATGCCTCCAAACAAATCCAATGTCAAGCGACTCGACATACGCAACCAGCCACGCGTTGACTCCGCGAGGCTGGCGTTCAATCACGATGCACGCCCTAACAGGCAAGACAGTCGCTCACGGTATAGATATCGATATTCAAAAAGCTGGGTGATCGCTCGTCCGGATCTGTGTCGTGAAGTAGCTGAGGTGCAGCTCTTCATCTCGAAGATAAGAGTACCTTCTTCACCATCGATAAATAGGTCGATATATTCGTTGTACATTGCATTGTTTCCGGCTCTTGTACAGGCTTCTTTCATCATTTTCTCCAAAAGAAAGTGCTGGCAGCGTGCTCTATCCAGTAGAGCCGGATTCGTTTTATCGCCGTTCTGTTAGTTGATCCTTGTTGAGGAGGGCTCTTTCTCTCCCAGGTCTTGAAACCACGGCAGCAAGAAGTATCGGTGCTCTTCCCTGGATGGGGTAGTCCGCGGGGAGATCGAAAAGCTCCTCGGAAATAGGTTGGACCTGCACCGTTGCGAGCTGCTGGGCCGTGGCGTTGAGCAAGCCTGAAGGTCGTGCTTGATAAGAAATGCTTGCGGTGAGCTCAGGAACGCTTGCCGGGCCACTAGATCGTTGATGTGAGGGGCTGTGACTTCTACAGCATCCGTAAACCAGAGGTCTAGCGGCGGGAAAGGTTTTAGGTAAAGGAGCGATTGGTCAAAAGATTGCGCTAACGAGAAGCTGGCGCAGATTGGTGAAGGCTTTGCGTCCCCCGGCTTCTCTGAGCATGCTCTGGCTTTCGGTGAGAAAAACTGTCGGATCCCACCGACCATCGTAATCCGCAACATCTTCACAGATGAATTCCGATAACGGCTGTCGCGAAACATAAAGAGAAATACATGACCATCTTTACGCGTTCGGTGAACTTACCTTCTTCTTGAATGAGGTCGATCAGAGCGTCTCGGCGGACCGTGCCGCCGGCTTCAGTGAGATAACGTTTTCGCGCGGTGACAACTAAATGATCCTGGAAAGCTGCTTTGAGCAACTCAAGTGTTGTGTCGTTCTTAATAGAGCGCAAGAGCTAAAGTGGTCCTGCCAAGATATGTATTTGCTAAGCGAGGATCGTGAATCAGAAGAGGATTTGGGCACATCCGTCGCGCTCCGGATAAACATTGGGTTCAGAGCTGTTAAACTTCTTGCTCGGAAGGAGTTTACGTGTTGACCAGGCTAAAGGAGAAAGATTTATAGTCGTTTATCAATCACATGCCGAGGCGATCCTCGAAAAGGACTTTCCTGTTGCGGCTGAGGAGATCGAACGCGCGATCGCAGATATGGAAGTGCCGATCACCGAGATAATCGGTTCCGGTGGCGGAGAAGCAAAGGGCACCCAACGCATGCGGCGATCCCTCGCGAAGTAGGGTGGAAAAAGATCAATTTTGAAATCAAGAAAATCGTCAATGGTGTGGAAAGAGAAGCCATCTCCCATGAGATCGATCATGTGAAAGATTCGAAAGGGGTATGATCGCACTCGAGATCGAGTGGAACAATAAGGATCCATTCTTTGACAGAGACCTCGAGAACTTCAAACGGCTTCACGCAGAAGGGGCCATCAGCGTTGGGGTGATCGTCACCCGCCACACAACGCTCCACGAGGGCATGGACCAATTTGTTCTTCGCTTTGCTCGCGAGCAGCAGATTCGATCATTTGAAGATCTGAGGCGCCTTGATATAGTTCCACGCCTAAGCAACGCGACGAAATCCTGAAGCGTGTTAAGCGCAGCAGGGATCCTGTCGAGTTTGCCGTTGCCTGGACGAACAAATTCGTTTCAGACAAATACGGCGAAGCAACCACTCATTGGCGTAAGCTCATGGATCGGGTCGCGCGGGGCGTGGGGAACCCCTGCCCTTTGGTGTCCTAATCGGACTTCCGGCTTCTATCGTTCGCTTTCCGGAAACCGCCTCACCTGAGCAGACAGTCGCTGCGATAGAAGAGGCATCGATACAGAATGCGGAAGAGAACTAGGTGTACCTCGAAGCGGATTCGTACGGGCCAGACGGGCAGACCTAAAGGTAACCTCGTCCTCTATCCACGCATTGCCTGTGCCTAGTCCCCTGCCGCGATAAGTTCGAGCTGTTTGCCCCGTGAATGATTTGAATAGGTTTCCCATGTAGGTTCGTAGCTTTCATCCGCCTGGTTTCCCCAACTCGTCCATTTTTTACGTTCGCCGCGAGCGAACAGCTCGAGATAAGGACCTGGACTGCATGCCTCAATAATCGAATACTGCTCATCAGGCTTGCGGGAGTGCTCGCGCTTTCGGCTACAAAGGTAATTCACCTGGGTGCGGCCTGGCTTAAGGGTTCTGGCGTTCTTCCCGCGTACACCGAACAGAATTACCTCTGTCACATTTCGAAAGTAGAAGCCCACACCTCTGCCATCGGATCCACCATCTTTGCGAATCTTGTGCCAGACGATGTTGCTCTTGTAGTTGAAGCCCCAAGCTTCCATAACGGCGATGCCGTCAGGCAGGAGGGCATTCGGGACCCAGAGATAGAGGTGCAGCTGTGTCCCTTGCGGCTGAAGACACAGGGAGACCTTTGATCTGCTTGAGGTCCATCGTTCCGTATCGCGCTAACCGTTTATGCTCGGGTGCGATCTTGCCCGTCCGGTTCTGAAACTGCCAGGGTGGGTCCGCCAAGATCGTGCTGAATCTGCGTCCGTCAATGAATGTCGAAAAATCTGCTCCCGCATCAGAGACGTTCTTCTGCATCGCTAAACTCCAGTGGTTGTTGTTGCAATCGAGTACGAGTATGCCTCAATGCTTCCGCTCTATCAGGCCGGGGTCTACGTAATAAACCTGGTTCGTAACCCTTCATGTCCACTTCGAAACGCGAGATCCCAAAGCGGTCCTGTACAAATGTTCCTGCGGTATCAAGGGAGGCGAAAAGTCGCACTAAACCGCGGGAGGTTACTAGCGTTTTCTCCGTCGTGCCAACTCGAAAGACCAGAGAAAATCCTCGGTTTTGACCAGCGACTGTTGGCGTGGAACGACCCCCCCGGCCTCCACAAACTCCCTTAGAACGGGTTCTCTAATGGCTGGATGATCCATTTTTTGAAGTATAACGTTGGTACAACGAGTTTTCTATGTAAATCGGCAAGCAGATAACATTAATTGTTTGATGACTGAACCGGGGGATCCCAACCCGATGTTGGCCACCCAGTAGCAACCCCGCTTGAGCACTCCTTCGCTTCTCTGGCTTCCTCTTTGTGCCAGCATTCCACGTGTTTGTTCTCGACGAAACGACAATTCAGGTCGCCGACGATCGCCCGGGCGGCGCGCGATGATGCGGGTTCTCCAGCCGACAACCCGGGGGGGATCAAGGTGCACCCCGCCCTACGCCTTCCTGCAGAAGCTGGATCGCCTTGCGGTAATCCACGTCCGGCGGCACCAGGGAGAAATGGCTGGCTTCCTGCGTAATCTGGATGCTCAGAGATTTCACCATCAAGGCCTTGCCCCGCATGTTCAACTTCATGGCGGTCGCTTCCCAGTCGTTGCCGCCAATGTCCGCCTGTTCGAGATGGATGGTTCCCCCTTTGTCCAGCTTGCCGAGGATGCCCCAGCCGAAATCAACATCCGTGATGAGATGGGCATCCAGGCGGGTCAGGCGCTCCTGCGCCTGGTCGATCCAGACCTCGCCGGCCATGCCGCGCAAGATCGACGCCTCGAAATCGGGGGGATCCCAATGCGGATTGGGCGAGAAGCTCAGGTGATAGCTGGGCCCAGCGGCCGAATCCGCCATCGCCTTCGAAGCGATACAGGAAGGCATCCGGCAGCAGGCGCATCAGGCGGTCGACGCGCTCCGCATCTTTCTGCTCCCGCTGGTGACGATGCTGCTGGATCTCGGGGTGGTTGGCCAAGGTGTTCAGCCGGTCCAGCTCGGCCTGGTTGGCCTGGGCGCTCAGCGGCTGGCCGTTGATCGCGACCAGGCGGGCGACATCCCCATCGGCGGTTTCGATGATGTCTTTGGTGGTGTCGTGCTGCTCGTCCTTCTTGCGCAGAAGATAGCGGAGCGGACGATGGGTGCGCGCGGCGTCCTGGCGATGTTGCACGGCGCGGCGCACCAGGGCGGCGGGATCCGTCAAACAGCAGGTCCCTCCACTTCGGTCGGGATGACAAATTTGTTGCGGGGAGGAGAGGCCTGCCGGCGCAAGCGCCAGCAGGGTTAGCACGAGGAGGGAGGGGCGGGGTCATCAGGGCTGCTTACAGCTTATTGGTAGACGGCGGGAATGGGTGGTTGGGCGACGCGGTAACCCACTCAAGCCAAAACAAGGCTTGAATGGGGCACCCCGAAGCTTTTCTTTCCGGTGTAGAGACGGCAAACAGACGATCAATCCGAAATGGTACGGATTGGTGGGTTTTCTTGCCGGTGTAGAGATGGCAAACCGCAGACCCCATGCGACTTCGGTCAACCGCATTCCTTCCACTTCGCTCCCACGGCACGCCGGGGACAGGCGGGATGACAGATTTGTGGCTGGGGCGAGGTTGGGGCATGGAGAAAAGCGTGCTCGCGGGTTTGAAAACCCGCGTCCCCGGATTAAAAGTCCCGGGCTGGCACGGATCGATGCCAGACTGATGGTGGTATGGGTCTGTTAGCAGGACCCACCGTTAGAATGTAGCCATGTCTACCTACCTCAGGATCGATAAGGCTGGTCGCGTTGCGATTCCCGAGACGGTTCGGAAGGAGCTTCGAAAAGACGGCGTTTCCCGCCTTGGAAAACGCACAGCGTTCCCACTTTCCCTCCCGAACACTGCGGCGGGTTCATAACCAAAAACTGTAAAGGATGTCTGGAGACAAACTGTAAAGGATGTCGTGGCACTTTACAGCCTTCACCCGCTTCCAGTCAGTCCGGCTCTTGCGCTTGCTCATGCACTCTGTTTACACCCGACGAATGCCCGCGTGAAGAAAATCGTCGCCCTTGAAAAGAAGAGGCTCGCCTGAGGTCTTGGCCAAGGCGTAAGCAAAACAATCTCCAAAGTTCAGGCGGGCTGGGTGGCCGCTCCCGCGGCCGAAATCGCGGTAAGCCTCGCGCGCGACTTGCGCCTGCTCGGCAGTCACCGGCTCGATGCTGATCTCGGCCTCCCGCACCAAGTCGTCGAAACGGCGGCTGGCGATCGGATCGCGGCTGCCATCGATCACAATCGCAGTTTCAAGATAGTTGGCCGCAGAGATACGGCGACCCTCCGCATCCGCAATCGCGATGGCAAACGCTCTCGCCTCCGGTTCATTCCGCAAAATGGCGATCAACGCGGAGGTGTCCACAATCATTTCGGAAGCCCCTTCTCGTCATAGAGCAGATCCCCATGGTCGACCGTCAGGAAAGGTTCCTTTAAATGATCCGCGCACTCCTTGCCAATCTTTACAAGTCGCTCTGATAAGGGTTCCCCCTTGCTCCGCTGCAACCGCTCCAGGCGCTCACGAACCGCCACAGTGACTGCGGTCGTGAGGCTTTCCCCTGTGACTTCAGCCAGCTCGTGGGCAAGCCGGTAGGTTTCGTCATTCTTGATGTTAAGGCTCATTTTCCTCCTTTCTACCATCTAGTGACTCAATTCTACCATAACGCCTAGTGGTCGCCCTCCACCGGAAGACGACCCACTCGCTGAGGAACGCCGACCTTTGCCCTGGACAAAGCCTTTTTCTCATCGAGGGCCCCCACCCACTCAAGCCAAAAGAAGGCTTGAATGGGCCACGCATTTTTGTCTGTGAAGAGGTGAGGAGGTGAGGAGGTGAGGAGGTGAAAGAGGTGAAGAGAGCAGGGCCATTCCTCGCCTACGGGCAAAGCCCGTACCCTTCGAAGACGGCCGCCCAGCTGTTTCTAGGTTGCCGTCAACCGAGCACGTACTTGCTGGTGCTCACCAGCTTAGTGGCGACGGCGATTTACGCAAAGAAAAAAGGCCGCCAGTTTCCTGGCGGCCTTTTAGTTAATGCCGGCAATCACCTACGCTCCCACACACTTACGCGTGCAGTACCATCGGCCCAGCGAGGCTTAACTTCCGTGTTCGGGATGGGAACGGGTGTGACCCTCGCGGTATATTCACCGGCAAATCGAGGTGTGCTGCAAGAGCTTAGTTTCCTCTTGCGTGTGCTCTCAACAACCTTAACCGAGCTGTAAAAACACACCTGTGAGCTTTTGGGGCGCTTGGCAGTACCATCGGCCCAGCGAGGCTTAACTTCCGTGTTCGGGATGGGAACGGGTGTGACCCTCGCGGTATATTCACCGGCAAATCTAGGTGTGCTGCAAGAGCTTTGTTTCCTCTTGCGTGTGCTCTCAACAACCTTAACCGAGCTGTAAAAACACACCTTTGAGCTTTTGGGGCGCTTGGCGGAGGGTCTCCCCCGCAGCCGCCACAGGACCAGGCTTTTTTTCCTGTATCTCTGCGCGGCAAACTGGCGCCATGCAACCTGATTTTTCACAACGAAACCGATTGGGCTAGATCATTTATTGCTTTCGAGAAGTTTTGTCATGCACGGGATAAATCCCATGCCTAGCAATTCCTCTCTAGATCAATTTCAAGGCTTGTTGAATATCTCTCTGATACTGCGCAGAGTTAATTCTATGGACAAGCCGAACGGGCGATTAGTACTGGTAAGCTACACGCATTACTGCGCTTCAACCTCCAGCCTATCAACCAGGTGGTCTTCCTGGACCCTTCTTGACCCTTTTGGGTTGGGAGATCTCATCTTGGGGCGTGCTTCCCGCTTATATGCATTCAGCGGTTATCACAACCGAACTTCGCTACCCAGCCGTGCCTTTGGCATGACAACTGGAACACAAGAGGTTCGTCCATCCCGGTCCTCTCGTACTAAGGACAGCCCCCCGCAAATCTCCTACGCCCACAGCAGATAGGGACCGAACTGTCTCGCGACGTTCTGAACCCAGCTCACGTACCGCTTTAATAGGCGAACAGCCTAACCCTTGGAACCTTCTACAGCTCCAGGATGCGATGAGCCGACATCGAGGTGCCAAACCGGAGCGTCGATATGAACTCTTGGCTCCGATCAGCCTGTTATCCCCGGCGTACCTTTTATCCGTTGAGCGATGGCCCTTCCATACAGAACCACCGGATCACTAAGGCCTGCTTTCGCATCTGCTCGACTTGTAGGTCTTACAGTTAACCACACTTATGCCTTTGCACTCGACGGCTGATTTCCAAACAGCCTGAGTGTAGCTTCGCGCGCCTCCGTTACAATTTAGGAGGCGACCGCCCCAGTCAAACTACCCGTCTTACTATGTCCCTCTCCCGGATTACGGGAGGAGGTTAGAATCACAGCACTCGCAGGGTGGTATCTCACCGTTGGCTCCACCAAGTCCGAGAACCTGGTATCAAAGCCTCCCACCTATCCTGCGCAGCAAGAGCCATAATTCATAGTAAAAGTGTAGTAAAGGTGCACGGGGTCTTTCCGTCTAGCTGCGGGTAACCGGCATCTTCACCGGTACTACAAGTTCGCCGAGCAACTCGTTAAGACAGTCGTACGATCGTTACGCCATTCGTGCAGGTCGGAACTTACCCGACAAGGAATTTCGCTACCTTAGGACCGTTATAGTTACGGCCGCCGTTCACCGGGGCTTCAATTCAAAGCTTCGCCTTGCGGCTAACCTCTCCTTTTAACCTTCCGGCACCGGGCAGGCGTCAGCCCCTATACGTCGTTTTCGACTTAGCAGAGACCTGTGTTTTTGTTAAACAGTCGCCGTACGCGTTTCACTGCGGCCCCCTCGAGCTTGCACTCTACCGGGGCGCTCCTTCTCCCGAAGTTACGGAGCTAATTTGCCGAGTTCCTTAACAAGCTTTCACTCGAGCGCCTTTGGATATTCTCCTCGTCTACCTGTGTCGGTTTGTGGTACGGTTCCCAATCTCTCTCCTTAGAGGATTTTCTTGGCAGCGTGAAATCGGCAGCTTTCGGGCATACGCCCTACTGTTTTGCGCCTCACTGTTAAGCCCACCTGGATTTGCCTGGGTGAACCAGCTTACGCGCATCAAGCCCCATAGCCATAGGAGGCCCTGCTTATCCTTCTGCGTCTCCCCGTCGTCAAACGAGATATTGGGAGGTCCGGAATATTAACCGGATGTCCATCAGCTACGCCTTTCGGCCTCACCTTAGGGACCGCCTAACCCTGAGCGGATTAACCTTCCTCAGGAAACCTTAGACTTTCGGCGTGGGTGGTTCTCACACCCATTATCGCTACTTATGCCGGCAGGGTCTCTTCTCAACGCTCCACCTGTCTTCTCAGTCAGGCTTCGCTGCGGTTGAGAATGCTCTCCTACCACGCACACCATAGGTGTGCATCCGCTGCTTCGGTGTACAGTTTTAGCCCCGTTATATTGTCGGCACCGGACCGCTTGACCAGTGAGCTATTACGCTTTCTTTAAAGGATGGCTGCTTCTAAGCCAACCTCCTGGCTGTCTGAGCGTTCCGACTTCCTTTCCCACTTAACTGTAACTTTGGGACCTTAGCAGGCGGTCTGGGCTGTTTCCCTCTCGACAATGAAGCTTAGCCCCCATTGTCTGACTCCCGGACTGGTTGTCATTGGCATTCGAAGTTTGATTGGATTCAGTAAGCCGGAAAGCCCCCTAGTCCATCCAGTTCTCTACCACCAATGCAAATCATCCGAGGCTAGCCCTAAAGCTATTTCGGAGAGAACGAGCTATCACGGAATTTGATTAGCCTTTCACCCCTACCCTCAGCTCATCCGAGCTTTTTTCAACAAACACCGGTTCGGTCCTCCAGTGGGTGTTACCCCACCTTCAACCTGGCCAAGGGTAGATCATCCCGCTTCGCGTCTATTCCTGCCAACTGATTCGCCCTATTCAGACTCGCTTTCGCTACGGCTCGCTTACGCTTAACCTTGCTGACAAGAATAACTAGCCGGCTCATTATGCAATAGGCACGCGGTCAGACATTCCCTTGCGGGCATAGTCCTCCCACTGCTTGTAGGCACACGGTTTCAGGTACTTTGTACTCCCCTCGCAGGGGTTCTTTTCACCTTTCCCTCACGGTACTGGTTCACTATCGGTCAGAAACGAGTATTTAGCCTTACGGGATGGTCCCCGTAGATTCAAGCAGGGTTTCACGTGCCCCGCCTTACTCAGGTATCCGCTTCGAGTCTGGATGGTTTTCGTCTACGCGCCTGTCACGCTCTATGGATCCACTTTCCAGAGGATTCGACTAACCACCAGATTGGTAACTCTACTGTTGCGGACCCTACAACCCCCGTGGCACCGAAATGCAACGGGTTTGGGCTATTCCGATTTCGCTCGCCACTACTTTCGGAATCGAGGTTTCTTTCTTTTCCTTCAGGTACTGAGATGGTTCACTTCCCTGAGTTCGC
>CAWKAU010000010.1:132500-321530 GCA_963847685.1 uncultured Acidobacteriaceae bacterium
GTGTTACTCACCCGTGCGCCACTTTACTCATGGATTGCTCCACTTTCTCGTTCGACTTGCATGTGTTAGGCACGCCGCCAGCGTTGATTCTGAGCCAGGATCAAACTCTCGTTTGAAACCTGAGGTCTCTCAATTCCAGGACGGAGGTCCGGAAGGAGAGACCAGCCTCGGCAGAGCTCGAAAACTCCGCGAAGCATTACATTGTGAGAATGATCAAACCAAAACTTCATCGTTTTCTCACGACTGGCATGTTCAACCTGATTGTCAAAGATCCGTGCCGGGTTCCGCCTGAGCGGGCCGCCTTGGATCAAGGAATACACAGCCTAGAAAGCTATGCGTCCTCGAACTTGTTGCGCTGCTTCTCGGCGATTTCCACATAGAGCGTGGAATCACCAAGTTTTACGCGCATTTACCGAGACTACAGAAGTTTTGGTGACCCTGTCAATGGAAATCTTTTCCATTGGCTCAACGCGCTTGCAGCACCAAATTTGAAAGATCGGTCCAAAACCTCGCGCTCTTAAATCGCTTCCAGGGGCGCATGGGTTTTGGTGGGCAATTTGCCCAAGAGGAGAAATTCTCCTCGCCTGCAATGGATTGTTCGCTCTTGGAAGGTCTTTCCTTCTGCTACCGGCTGCCTGCGCATTCTGCGAGGTGAGCGGTATGGGCTCTGCTACGGCCCGTCGAACAACTGCGCTTCGCTCAGTTCCTGCTGGCCGGGAGTTTGAATCCCTACCGCGAAGCTTCACTGCTTTACTCTTGCAACGTTTCTAACTTTAGCAAGGTTCGTTGAAAGTAGCAAATCGGCGGCTCGCCAATCACGCTCATTTTCAACGACCTGAGTGAGAGTATCAAGTTGTTAATAGATCGCAATGTTGAAAAGGGGGTGTTGCTGTTGAAAAGGGCGACCTCCGTTGAGTTTGTTTGCACAAGAAGAGGGACAGTGGCGCACGCTACGGCGCTCGAATCCTCTTCGGGATTTTATCCCAGCCCTTCCGGGATGGGCTGACGTTTGGCAGACGGCCCTCCGGGCCTCGGGTCAATGGTTCGCTATTCGACTTTGGCGATCAGGCCCAGGTCGGTCAGGCCGTTGATGAAGAATTGCACGGCCAGGGCTACCAGCAGCAGGCCCATGATGCGCACCAGGATGCGGATTCCCGTCTCTCCCATGAAGCCGCGCACGCGGTTGGCGCCCGTCAGAATCAGGTAGCTGAGGCCCGCGGTCAATACGATGCGCCGCGATCACTACCATCTGCTCCCAGGGCTTTAATGCCTGGCCAACCAGGATCATCACGCTCGAGATCGCACCCGGACCGGCCAGCATCGGTATGCCCAGAGGCACGATGCCGGCGTCGTCCTTGGAGGTGGCCTCGGCGGTCTCATCGCTCGACTCCTGCGTGGGCGAGCGCCGGGCTTCAATCATGTCGATGCCGATGAGCAACAGGATCACTCCGCCGGCGATTTCAAAGGCCGGCAGCGTGATGCCGAACATGCGGAAGATCAGCTTGCCGGCAAGCGCGAAGGTGAGCAAAACGATCAGGCAGGTCAACGCGCCGCGACGGGCCATGCGCTGCTGGCGTTTTCGATCGGCGCCCGCGGTGATGGCGAGAAAGGCCGGGATCGCGGCAAAGGGATCGACAAGAAAAAAGATGGAGCTGACCGCCAACACCGAGAAGCGAACATAGTTCGAGTGCAAGGTGTTGAGCGCTATGCTCGCCGGTCCGTACATGCACTCAACTTAAACCAGTGCCGTGCGTAGGGCGAGGAAAAGAGTGGGAGTGGCGGGAACAACCCCACTCAAGCCAAACCCAGGCTTGAATGGGGCACCCTCGCAATCTCTTCGCTGAGGGTTTGTAGATATAATCGAAGCTTCAATCGAAGGGAGCGGTTGTCGATGCCAATTCAGCCCACCGCCAAGATCTGGCACAACGGAAATCTAGTCCCCTGGGAGAAAGCCCAGATCCATGTGATGAGCCACGTGGTGCATTATGGCTCGTCGGTATTTGAAGGGATTCGCTGCTATGCACAACCACAGGGAGCGGCCATTTTTCGCCTGCCCGAACACATGCAGCGACTGCTGGATTCCGCCAAGATCTACCGCATGCCCCTGCCCTACTCGCTGGATCAACTCACCAGCGCGGTGGTCGGCCTGGTGGAGAGCAACGGCGTGGCGCCCTGCTACATCCGGCCCATTGCGCTGCGCGGCTACGGCGAGATGGGCGTGAGCCCCAAGGGCACTCCCATCGAAGTGTTTATCGCGAATTACTCCTGGGGCAAGTATGTGGCCGGCGACGACGGCGCGGATGTGTGCATCTCTTCCTGGAACCGCATGGCTCCCAATACCCTGCCCGCGCTGGCCAAGGCCGGCGGCAATTACCTGAACTCCCAGCTGATCCGCATGGAAGCCGATAGCAACGGCTACTCGGAAGGCATCGCGCTCGATGTTTTCGGCAACCTTTCGGAAGGCTCAGGGGAGAACCTGTTCGTGGTGCGCAATGGCGTGCATCTACACCACGCCTCTGGCCAACTCGGTGCTTTCCGGGATCACCCGCGATTCCGTGCTGACCATCGCCCGCCACCTTGGCATGCCGGTGGTGGAGCAGGCCATGCCGCGCGAGCTGCTGTACATTGCCGACGAGGCCTTCTTCACCGGAACGGCGGCTGAGGTGCACGCCATCCGCTCGGTGGATCGCATCCCCATCGGCGACGGCACGATTGGGCCGATCAGCAAGCAGATCTCCGAGGAGTACCTGGGCATCGCCCACGGGCTGCGGCCGGATCGCTTTGGCTGGCTGACCCACGTAAACGTAAATACCAACCAGCCTGTGCCTGCTTAAAGGCTCGCATCATGGGTTGGAACTAAAGGCGCTCAGGCTGTTCGTTTTGACTGAAGCTTCAGCCTTGCGCCGCGATCTTGGGTTCCTTGCCGGCAGCACCGGCTCCGATGCAGCGGTGAGGTGGTATCGAGCGGAGGGGTCAACACCTGGGGACGAATGCCTTCCTGCGAGCCCCAGCCGGGAAGCAACGGGCTGCCGGTGATCAGGCGGGCGCCGCGGTTGAAGGTGAGATAAGTCCACGCCCAGGAAAAGAAGACAGCCAGCCGGTTACGAAAGCCCACCAGGAAGAAAAGGTGGACCGTGACCCAGGAGAGCCACGCCAGAGTTCCCGACCAGTGCGCCTTGAACGGCCAGCGCACGTTGGCGACGGCAGCGTGGCGGCCGATGGTGGCCATGTCTCCTTTGTCGAAGTAGTGGAACTTGGTTCGCGGCTTGCCGGCCATGTCCTGGCCGATCATCTGGGCGGCATGGCGGCCCATCTGCATTGCCGGCTGGGCCACTCCGGGGATCTGCCGGCCATCTTCTTCCACGTGGGCCAGATCGCCGCACACGAAGATTTCAGGATGCCCCGGCGGGTTGAGGTAGATGTCGACGATGGTGCAGCCGCGCTTGTCTGTGGGTACGCCCAACATCTTGCCCAGAGGCGAGGCCTGCACGCCGGCGGCCCACAGCGTCACCACCGCAGTCCAGGCGTTTTCCGCCGACCATGACGTAGCCGGGCTGGACGTCCATCACGCTCTGCCCGGTGTGCACTTCGACGCCCGAGTTGGGTTAGCTGCTCCACTGCTTTCTTCGACAAATCTTCCGGATATGCCGCCAGAATGCGCGGGGAACCCTCGATCAGGATCACTCGCGCCTTGGAAGTATCGATGTGGCGGAAATCGTGCCGCATATAGAGCTTGGAGATGTCGCTGATGGCGCCGGCCAGCTCGACCCCGGTGGGGCCTCCACCGATGATGACGAAGTTCAGCATGGGGTGGGCGCCGGTCTCGACCATCTCCCGCTCCGCCAGCTCAAACGCCAGCAGCACCCGGCGACGGATCTCGGTTGCGTCTTCAATCGTCTTCAGGCCGGGCGCCCATTGCGCCCACTCATTCTTGCCAAAGTAGGAATGGGTGGAACCAGTGCCCAGGATCAGGTAGTCGTACTCAATCTCCGCGCCGCTCCGCAACAGCAGGCGGTGCTGATCGGGTTCGAGGGCCTCGACTTCATCCATCAGGACTTCGATATTCTTCTTTTTCGACAGGATGGAGCGAATAGGCTGCGCGATGTCTGCCGGGGAGAGCACCGCCATGGCGACCTGGTAGAGCAAAGGTTGAAAGGTATGGTGGTTACGGCGATCGATCAGGGTCACGTCCACCGCCATATCGGCCAGCGCCTGGGCGGCGCTCAGACCGGCGAACCCACCTCCCACAACCACTACGCGGGGACGCAGAGCCTTGACCGAGGGCGGGGTTGCGGGGATCTCAGGCATTTAGACACGCTCCTGCTCGCTGCGGCGAGGCACTCTGTGAGATGCTCTGTTTTTAAGATACAGAGCACAGGAAAAAGGTTCCGGCGCAGCTAGATTTCCGGGTAGAAGTCGAAAAAGGCCTCGATGCTCTGCCGCAACTGGTTTTCAATCTGCTCGCGGCTTCCCTCCAGCACGTGCATGGTCACGTGTGCCTGTTTGCCGTTCTTGAGCGTCACCGGTGGCGTCGCCCACCTCGACCGCCTCCTCGGAGGGAAGCAGCCTCATGCCGTAGATCAGTGTCAGGTTTGCCATGTGGCCATCTTACGCGGCTATCTTGCCGGTAGCTCAGGACGCATCGTTCCGGGCCGCGTAGAATCAAATAGTCCACTTCTATGTCAGATCACATCCGCGATACCGTCATCCTCGGCACCGGCTGCGCCGGTCTCACCGCCGCCATCTACGCCGCCCGCGCCAACCTTAAACCGCTGGTGCTGGAAGGGCATGAGCCGGGCGGCCAGCTCTCCATTACCACCCTGGTGGAGAACTTTCCCGGTTGGCCGGAAGGCATCCAGGGGCCCGAGCTGATTGAGAAGATGAAGCTGCAGGCGACGCGGTTTGGCGCCGATCTGCTGATGGGCCATCTGGTCTCGGTGGATTTTTCCAAGCGGCCCTTTAGCCTCAACCTGGGCAAGGAAACGGTGCATACGCGCACGCTGATCATCGCCAGCGGCGCCTCTGCCCGCTGGCTCGGGCTGCCCAGCGAACATGCCCTGATCGGGCACGGCGTGAGCTCCTGCGCCACCTGTGACGGCTTCTTCTTCTCCGGCAAGGAGATCGCCGTGATCGGCGGCGGCGACTCGGCTATGGAAGAGGCGCTCTTCCTGACGCGGTTCGCCACCAAGGTCACGCTGATTCATCGCCGTGAGCAGTTTCGCTCGTCGCGCATCATGCTCGACCGCGCCATGGCCCACGAGAAGATCAAGTTCATGACCAACACCGCTGTCGAAGAGGTGCTGGGCGTGGAGCAGAAAGAAGTGACCGGCCTTGCGCCTGCGGAATACGGTTACCCACGCGGAGTCGACTCTGCCGGTCAGCGCGATGTTTCTGGGCATTGGCCACGATCCCAATGCCAGGATGTTTCAAGGGCTGATCGATCTGGATGACGATGGGTACATCCGCACCACAGACCAGGTCTTTACCCGGGTTCCCGGGGTCTTTGCCTGCGGCGACGTGCAGGACCGGCGCTACCGCCAGGCCATTACCGCGGCCGGCTCCGGGTGCATGGCCGCCCTGGAAGTGGAGAAATACCTTGAAGAACACGGCCATTGAGCCGGAGCCCATTGAACCCGGGCCTTTGACCGGCTTGCTGGCAGAGAATCTGGCCCGCATCGAGGCGCGGATTGCGGCAGCCTGCCGCGAAGCTGGCCGGCCGCGCAGCGAAGTTGCCCTGATGGCGGTGTCGAAGATGCATCCTGTCTCGGCGATCATTGCTGCCGAGGCGCTGGGCATCAGGCTATTCGGGGAAAACAAGGTACAGGAGTTTCAGGAGAAGAGCGCTCAGCTCACGCTGCCGGCGGCTGAGTTCCACATGATTGGCCACCTGCAGTCGAATAAGGCGGCCCGCGCCGCAGAGTTGTTTTCCTCGGTGGACACGCTCGATTCCGTCGCACTCGCGGAGCGCCTGAACCAGTCCGCGACCCGGGTGGGACGGCGGCTGGGGGTTTTGATCGAGATCAAGCTGAGCCATGAGGAATCGAAGGCGGGCCTGGAGCCGGCGTCTGCCGAGCTGGGCTTGCTGCTCGATCGCTTGCCGGACCTGGCCGCGCTCGAGTTCCGCGGCCTGATGACGGTACCGCCGTTTCTCGAGGATCTGTCGGTGGTTCGACCTTACTTCAAGCAGCTGCGGGTCCTGCGGGATAAGCTGGCTTCGGCGCATCCCCGTCTGACGTTTTCCGAGCTTTCCATGGGCATGTCCCATGACTTCCCTGTCGCCATCGCCGAGGGCGCGACCCAGGTGCGCATCGGCACTGCGTTGTTCGGAGCGCGGACTTACCCCAGGTGATCTCCATCGGCGATCACAATCATGCTTTGTATGCCGGGGTGCTCGGCGTGATCGTTCTCGCCCTGCTGACCGTTTCCCTTTCGCGGCTTAACAAGACCAAAACCAAAGCGGATTACCTGCTGGCTGGGCGTTCCCTGCCGACCTTCGTTCTAGTCTTCACGCTGCTGTCGTCGTGGATCGGCTCCGGATCGCTGCTGGGCGGGGCGGAAAATGCCTACAACCATGGCTTCGCCGCGCTTTGGCAGTCGGGCGGTGGCTGGGCCGGGCTGCTGCTGATTTATTTCATCGCGCCGCGGGCACGCAAGTTTGCCCAGTTCACCATCCCTGACCTGCTCGAGGCTCGCTACAACCAGACAGCTCGCGTGCTGGGAGTGATCGCCATTCTGTTTGCCTACACGGCCATCACCAGCTACCAATTCATCGGCGGTGGAGACATCCTGCACCTGGTTTTCCCTACCGTGATCAGCGCGGACTTGGGGAAATACATCATCGCCGCCTTCGTGATCGTGTTCACGGCAATTGCCGGGATGGCTTCTGTCGCCTACATGGATGTAGTGATCGGCCTGCTGGCCGCGGCTACGCTGGGCCTCGCCTTGCCGTTTGTGCTGCATGCGGCTGGAGGCTGGGGGGTAGTCACCCACTCTCTGCCGGCGACTCACTTCCAGGTGCTGGGAGACTTTAGCCTGATCCGTGCACTCGAGCTTGCTCTGCCTACTCTGCTGCTGATGCTGGGCAATCAGTCCATGTACCAGAAATTCTTCTCCGCAAAATCGGAGAAGGACGCACGGAACGCGGTTGTGGGATGGATTATCGGCACCGTGATACTCGAAACTATCATCGTGGCAATTGCCGTGTTTGGGTCGGTGCTCTTTCCTTCGGGCGAGGTGCACCAGCGCCCGCGGGAGATCATCGCCTATACCGCGCTGCACGGACTGCCGGCGTGGCTGGGCGCATTGCTGATGGGCGCGGTCTTCGCCAAGATCATCTCCACCGCCAACAACTACCTCTTCTCGCCCGCGACCAACCTGGTGAACGATGTCTTTACTCGCTACCTCGCGCCCAATGCTTCGAACAAGAGGGTCATCATTGTGTCACGCCTGGTCGTGGTCCTGCTCGGGATCTGGGCGCTCTACCAGGCGGTCAACACGCATTCGGTGCTGGCCAAGAGTCTCTATGCGTACACCATTTATTCCGCGGCGCTCACACCGGTAATTCTGGCCGCGTTTTATAGCCGGCGGGCGAATGCCCAGGGCGCGGTGAGCGCCATCGCCGCCGGCACGCTGGTTACTTTCTTTTGGGATTTTGAAGCCGTCAAGCGGCACATGCCGCCTATGTTGGCGCAACGGGATGCCATCTTCCCGGCGTTGATCGTCGCTGTTGCGTGTCTGGCGGTGGTGAGCGCGCTGACGCGGCCACCACGGGCGGAGCAGGTGGCTCTGTTCTTCCCTGGGAAGTGAAGCTTCCGGAGGAGAGGTGCGGAGCGGCTGGGCTTAGACCAGTTCCCTACGGAAGAGATCGATGCTGAAATCGAAGCAGCTCGGAAGGCGCGGCGTAATCCGCGGAGCAATGACCAGAGTCGTGCTAGCGCGTAGTCACCGCTTCCAGTTGCGGGCGGGCTGACTCATAAGTCAGCGCGATGCCTTCGGCCAGGCTGGTCCTGGGCTTCCAGCCCAGCTTCAGGATGCGGCTCACGTCAAGCAGCTTCTGCGGGGTTCCATCCGGCCGGGAGGTGTCGAAGACCAACTCGCCCTCGAAGCCCAACACGGCACAGACCTGCTCGGCCAGTTCTCGTATCGTCACATCCGTGCCGGAGCCGATGTTGATCAGCGGCACTCCCTCCAACAACGAAGAATACTCGGCCTCGTTCAGGTTCATGAGAAAGACACAGGCCTCGGCCATGTCTTCACTGAATAAAAACTCACGGCGCGGTGTGCCTGTTCCCCACACCACAATTTGCTTTCGCCCCGAGGCCTTCGCCTCCGCTACCTTACGGATCAGCGCCGGCAACACGTGCGACTTCAGCGGATCGAAGTTGTCGCCCGGTCCATAGAGATTCGTGGGCATCGCCGCCAGATACCGGGTGTGGTATTGACGGTTGTAAGACCAGCACATCTCGATTCCGGCGATCTTGGCTAGCGCATAGGGGCGGTTGGTGGGCTCGAGAGGCCCGGTGAGCAGATACTCTTCCTTGATCGGCTGTGGGCTCAGCTTGGGGTAAATACAGGAAGAACCCAGAAATAACAGCCGGTCCACACCGCTGCGGTAGCTGGCATCGATCACGTTGGTCTGGATGATCAGGTTTTCACGAATGAAGTCGGCAGGATAAACATCGTTGGCCAAAATCCCCCCAACCTTCGCGGCTGCGAGAAACACATGCGCCGGACGTTCCTTCTCAAAGAACTGCCGCACACCGACCGCGTCGGTCAGGTCCAGTTCTGCGTGAGTGCGCAGCAGGAGCCGCTCAAAGCCCTGCCGGCGTAGGCTGCGGCAGATCGCCGAGCCAACCAGGCCGCGGTGCCCGGCAACATAGATGAGGCTGTCTTTATCCACGACGTTGGTCCACGGCGGCGGCTTCCTTACGATTCGTGAAAGTTGTAGGCGGCGTAGCCGTGCTGGGTTACCAGCGCGTCGCGTTCGGCGGCCTTCATATCCTCGATGGCCATCTCTTCCACCAGCGAGCGAAAGTCGATCTTGGGCGACCAGCCCAGTTCTCTACGCGCCTTGCTGGCATCGCCCAGCAATGTCTCAACCTCCGCCGGCCGGAAGTAACGCGGGTCGACCGCAACCACGGCGGTTCCGTGCTGATCGTAGGCCTGTTCTTCGACGCCCTTGCCCTTCCACTCAAGATGGATGTCGAGGCACGCAGCAGCCATGGTGACAAAATCGCGCACGCTGTACTGCACGCCGGTGGCAATCACGTAATCGGTGGCGCGCGGCTGCTGCAGCATCAGCCACTGCATTTCGATATAGTCCTTCGCATGGCCCCAGTCGCGCCGTGAATCCAGGTTCCCGAGATAGAGCTTCTGCTGCAGGCCCAGTTTGATGCGCGCCATGGCGCGGGTAATCTTGCGGGTGACAAAGGTCTCGCCGCGCATGGGCGATTCGTGGTTGAACATGATGCCGTTGCAGGCAAACATGCCGTAAGACTCCCGGTAATTGACCGTGATCCAGTAGGCGTACAGTTTGGCAACGCCATAAGGGGAGCGGGGATAGAAAGGAGTTTTCTCCGACTGGGGTGTCTGCTGCACCAGGCCATACATCTCCGAGGACGAAGCCTGGTAGAAGCGCGCCCTCTCCGTCAACGAGAGGATGCGGATCGCCTCGAGCAGGCGAAGCGTGCCCAGCGCGTCGGAGTTCGCGGTGTACTCCGGCTCTTCAAAGGAGACTTTGACATGGCTCTGGGCGGCCAGGTTGTAGATCTCGTCGGGCTGTACCTTCTCGACTACGTGGATCAGGCTGCTGGAATCCGTCATGTCGCCGTAGTGCAGCACCAGGCGGCGCTTTTCGTTGTGCGGATCCTCGTACAGGTGATCGATGCGATTGGTGTTCAGCAAAGAAGTGCGGCGCTTGATGCCGTGCACTTCATACCCCTTCTTGAGAAGGAACTCTGCGAGATAGGCGCCATCCTGACCGGTGATGCCGGTGATCAAAGCTCGTTTCAAGTAGGAGTGCTCCCTGGGCAAAACGGTGGTGTCTTCATTTTATGCGATGCCGGCTGATACCTTGGCAGAGACCATGGCTGCACACGTATCCCTTTCGATTCCCAAGCGCCTGCTGCACGTGGTTGCGTCGTTCGCGCCGGCGGCAGGAGGGACCACCGAGGGCATCCGCAAACTTATCGAGAGCGGTCCCGGTGGCTCCGCGGTGGTATGCCTGGATGACCCGGCGGAACCCCATGTGAACGGGCAGAGCTTTCCAGTGCACGCACTGGGGCCGGCAAGAGGACACTATGGCTACACACCTCGGCTACCCGAGTGGCTGGCGCAGAATCTTGCCCACTTCGATGGCGTGGTGATCCATGGCTTATGGCAGTACCACAGCTATGGCACCTACGGCGTGGTTCGCGGCCGCAAGCCCTACGTCGTGTTTCCCCACGGCATGTTGGACCCGTGGTTCAAACGGACGTTTCCGCTCAAGCATCTCAAGAAGCAGCTGTATTGGCTGGCCCGGGAGTATCGCGTGTTACGCGACGCCAAAGCAGTGTGCTTCACCACCCCGATCGAGCGCGACGACGCGGTGCAGACGCTTTGGCCCCAGCGATGGCATCCCGCGGTGGTTTCCTTCGGAACCTCAGAGCCTCCGGGGGATGGAGCGCGGCAGCGGGAGGTCTTTCTCGCTCGCTACCCGGCGTTGCGCCAACGCAGCTTTTTTCTCTTCCTCGCGCGCATCCACCGCAAGAAAGGATGCGATTTGTTGTTGGAGGCACTTGCTCGGCTGGCACCCGCGCATCCGGATCTTGACCTGGTGCTGGCCGGACCCGACGAAGAGGGGCTTCAGCCGGATCTAGAGGCGCAGGCAAGGCGGCTGCAGATCGAGCATCGCGTGCATTGGACCGGGATGCTCGAGGGTGACCTGAAATGGGGCGCCTTCCACGCGGCCGCAGCGTTTGTGCTCCCCTCGCACCAGGAAAACTTCGGCATCGCTGTGGTGGAAGCGCTGGCCTGTGAAGTGCCGGTGCTGATCTCCGACAAGGTCAACATATGGCCGGACATCGCACACGACGAGGCCGGCATCGTGAACCCTGACACCGCTGAGGGAACCTACCGCTCCATGGAGGCACTGCTGGCCATGCGGCCCGAAGAACGGCAGCGCATGGTGAGCAATGGGCAGGCGTGTTTCCGCGCGCGCTACGAGATGAAAAGGACGGCGCAGGCGCTGAATGACCTTTTCTAGGAGCGAACTACGGCAGCCGGACGACCCAGTTCTTCATACACCGGCGCTTGCTCCAGGGTGAGGCCGGCCAGGTCTTTGTCAGAGAGAATCGGCTTGCCGGTGCGCGGCCAATCAATGCGAATCGCCGGGTCGTTCCATAGAATTGTCCGCTCATGCTGGGGAGCATAGAAATCTGTGGCCTTGTAGAGCACCTCGGCGGCTTCCGACAACACCATGAAACCGTGCGCGAAGCCGGGAGGAATCCAAAGCAGCCGGCGATTGGCGGCGCTCAGCGTTTCCCCAACCCACTGGCCAAATGTCGGCGACCGCCGCCGCAGATCAACCGCGACGTCGAAGATCTCTCCGCTGATGCAGCGAATGAGCTTTCCCTGGGGCTGCTGAACCTGGTAGTGAAGACCGCGGATTACGTCCCGCCGGGAGGACGATTGATTGTCCTGCACGAAGGGGCCGGGGATACCAAAACCCGCCAGAACCCGCTCGTTGTAGCTTTCGAAAAAGAGCCCTCGGCTGTCTTCAAAGACTCTGGGCTCAAGGACCTGCACATCGGCAATCCTGGTCGCTACTGCCTTCATTGCTTCACTCCGTTCAGTTCTGCCAGGTCCATCCCGGCTAGTATTGCCTCTAATTGCTGCTGCCAGGGGGGCAGGCGAAAGCCAAAGGTATGCGCGAACTTATCATTGGAAAGCACTGAATTGGCAGGTCTTTTGGCTGGGGTAGGATATTCCGACGAGGCGATCGCCTGAACCTGCGGCGGTTTCTCGAGGAGACCCGAACGAAAGATCTCGCGGGCAAAGCCGCACCACGAAGTCGAGCCAGCCGCCGTCATGTGGTAAATCCCTGAGGGAGGGTCGGGGTGTTGCTCCACCAGGCGTGCGGTGGCGGCGGCGATCGCGGCGGCTGAAGTTGGAGCGCCAATCTGGTCATCGACCACGCGCAGCTCAGGGCGCTCGGCGCCCAGCCGGAGCATGGTGCGCAAGAAATTTTTTCCTTGCCCGCGATAAACCCAACTGGTGCGCAGCACCAGGTAGCGGCTTGCGGTCTCCACGATCGCCGCTTCCCCCGCCGCCTTCGAAGCGCCGTACACGCTTACCGGCTTGATCGGATCGCTTTCCAGATAGGGTTCTGGTTTTTCGCCATCAAAGACATAATCGGTGGAGTAGTGCACCAACAGTGCGCCAAGGCTCGCCGCTTCCTCCGCCAGCACCCGGGGGGCCGCGGCGTTGATGGCATAGCAGAGCTCGGGCTCCCGTTCCGCCTGATCGACCGCCGTGTAGGCCGCCGGATTAATAATGATGGAAGGCTTTACCCGGCGAACCAGGTCCCGGATCGACTGCGGGTTGGCGAGATCGCATTCGTCCCGGCCGGCCAGGACCACGTCGCCACGAGACCGGTACAGGAGGGCGAACTCACCTCCGACCTGCCCATTTTTTCCCGTAATGAGAATTCGCATGCTCGCCCTGGCTAGTTTAGAGGACTGCCACGGCCTTTTCGTAAAAACATCAGTGCCCAGGGCGCGGGGGTCTCTTTAGTAACTTATGCCCACCATAGCGATGGACTAGAATTCCCCACAATGAGCGAATCGACTGATATTTCGGAAGTCGTCGGGCCTACGCCCCATCTGGCGCAGGTCGATCCGCCGCACCCCTTCCAAAGCATCTTGAAAACCCTGGTGATCGCCGCCATCGTGGTGACCATTGCCCTGGGACTCTATGTTTACCTGGCCCAGAAACCTCCGGTTGCTTCGGGAGAGGTTCTAACCACGACCGTCTATCCGATCCACACCGTCATCAATAACGGAGGAGGAGCCCAGGAAGGAATGGCGGGCTCGGCTGAGTCCTACGATCAGCTGCTCGTGTTATCGAAGATCAGGATACGGAACCAGACGGACATTCCCCTCTTCCTGCAGGATATTCGGTCGGCAATCAAGCTGCCGGACGGCACCGAGCAGGAGAATGTCGCCGCCAGCGACAATGATATGAACCGGGTCTTCCAGGCCTATCCGTCGTTAGCCTACCTGCGCTCGCCTGCGATGGGGCGCGACCTCACCCTCTCGCCCGGTCAATTTGCCGAGGGGCTGGCCATCTTCAACTATCCGATCACCAAGGAACAATGGGATAAGCTGCAGTCGGCCAAGGTAGTGGTGTCGTTCATGCACCAAAAAAATCTGGAACTGAATATTACCCGCTGATCGAACATCCGCAGAGCGTTGCACTCCGCACCGCTTCGCAACTTCCTGAACACCCTCGACGAAGGGCACGGCTTGAAGCCGTGCCCTTCGTACAAGTTTTGTTTTTCTAGTAAAGCCGGGTGCTACGGCTGCAACGGCACCGGCGCATTCTTGGGTGTGGCCAAATAGCCGATGACCTGATTTTTGTTGATGGTATTAATCACCAGCTCGTAGAGCAGTTTGTCTTTGCCGGTGTAGAACTGGACCGGCTCGTCAACGTTCTTGTCCTTCTTCTCAATCTTCTTATCGTCCGATTCCACCACCAGGGTGTACTTGGAGTGCTTGGTATCCGCCTTCTTCAGTTCCAGGCTGATGCCCGAGATGGGAAAGGGCTTGGCACCCTTGGTCAGGTTCAAATCGTAATAGTTACGATCGCCTTTGTGCTTGAGGATCTCCAGCTCTTTGGAATTGGTCGCGACCAGCCCACTGGTGACGCCCAGGTCGCCGGTGACCCTCTTCAACTGGCTCTCGGCATTGGCCAGCTCAGTTTTCGTCGCGGCGACGTCGGTTTTGACGCCGCCGACATCGGTCTTGACGTTCGTGAGATCGCCTGAAACTGCACCGATCTGTTTCTGCGCTTCAGCCTGCGCGGCTTGCTGCTCCTTCTCCAGACGGGCGGTTTCGGCCTGCTGCCGCTTGAGGAATTCGCTGGCGCGTGCCTCCAATTGGCGCTGGGTCAAACCTACGCTCTGGCCTAACGTCTCCGAAGTTACGCGCAGTTTCGCGTTGGTCTCGTTGAGACTCTCGGCCAGCTTGTCATTCTGCTGCTGGGCGTTGGTCAGCGCTACCTGCGCTTTCTCCAGACGGTTCTCCAGCGTCCAGCTCCAGATCAGCCCAGCAAGGGCCGCCAGGGCAGCAAAGCCGAGAATGGCGATAAAAACTCCAGATTGGGTACGTTCGGCTGTTTCGTAGTTGTCGTCGCTCATGCGATCGGCCTCTTTCGGCTACGGCCCCAGTTGCTTGTTGGCACACCGGGCCCGCGGTATTTCCCCATCCTACAATGGACGAGTGGAGACTGTGGATGTCATCGTCGCGGGTGCAGGCATTATTGGCCTCACTATAGCGCTTGAACTAGCGCAAAACGGATACCACGTTCGAGTGGTGGAGCGAGGACGGGCCATGTCCGAAGCCTCGTGGGCCGCGGCCGGCATGCTGTCGGCGGAAGATCCCGACCACCCCGCGGAGCTCACCGAGCTGGTGGCGCTGAGCATTCGCCGCTACCCCGAATTTCTCAGCACGGTTGAGCGCCTTTCCGGACACAGCGTTCGCCTCCGCACACAGGCCACTCTGATGGCGACGACAGCGGCCCACAGTAAGTTTCATCGCCGCGACACACCAACGTGCTACGCCATCACCGCGGATGAGGCGGAACGGCGGATACCCGGGCTGGTGGCGGATGGCCGCTCCTTTTTGTGGCTGGAAGAGGCGAGCCTCGACCCGCGGGATCTGTGCGTGGCTCTTCCCCTGGCTGTGACTGCGGCGGGGGCCGCTTTGCAGCAGGAGACAGAAGTGCTCGCCGTGACCAGCCATGGCAACTCGGTTGAGGTGAAAACACCCGGCGGAACATTGAGAGCGGGCGCTTTTGTGAACTGTTGCGGAGCGTGGGCGGGAGGCGTGCAGCGTCTCGGCACAGTAGAGCCCTATAAGGGGCAGATGCTCAACGTGCGCTTGCGGCCGCCGCTGGAGCTCGCGTGCGTTTTGCGCGCGCCCGACGTCTATATGGTGCCGAGGGGCGAGGGCCTGGTTGCGATTGGGGCCACGGTCGAGCGGGCAGGATTCGATCGCCGCGTCGAGCCTTCGGTGGTGGAGAGCCTACACGCCCAGGCGGCGGAGCTGTGGCCTCCGATTGCTTCCGCCCCAGTGGTCGAAAGCTGGAGCGGACTGCGCCCCGGAACTCCCGATGGTTTGCCGCTGATCGGGAGCGCCGGACTGCCGCATTGCTGGGTAGCCACGGGACACTTTCGTAATGGCATCCTGCTGGCGCCGGCCACCGCCCTGGTCATTCGCCAACTGCTGCAAGGCAGCGTGCCCGCGGTTAAGCTCGACGCGTTTGCACCAGGCCGCTGACTCCTTGCGCAGGCTAAGAGAAACTGCGCTATGTTGTATCGACGCGACTGCCTGATCGTGCCGCGGGCTAAGGCTCTAAAAACAGAGGAGACTATGAACCGGCTTGCGACACTTCCGATGTTGGCTGTACTCGGGGCTTCCACTGTGTGCGCGCAAATGAACCAGCCAATGGTCCAGGAGACGACCACGAAGATCTCCGACCACGTGTGGGCCATCATGGGCTTCCCTAACATCGCCATCGTCGTCGGTAGCCACGCAACGCTGGTCGTCGATACCGGTCTGGGCCCGAAGAATGGCGCCACCGTCGCACGCGTGGCCCAGAAACTTGCGCCCAACAACACCAGGCTCTTCCTGACCACCACGCACTTCCATCCGGAGCACGCCGCGGGTGAGCCCGGCTTTCCGCCGGAAACCATCCTGATCCGCGACGCAGTGCAGCAGCAGGAGATGGAGAAGCATGGGCAGGAGATGATCGATATGTTCGGCAAATTTTCAGCGCAGAATAAAGAGCTGCTCGCGGGCGTTACGTTGCGGCCGCCCGACGTGACATTCGATCAGGAAGCGACGGTCGATCTCGGCGGAGTAAAAGCCCGGCTGCTGTGGTTTGGAGGAGCCCATACCAAAGGCGACGAGCTGACCTTTGTCGAGCCCGACCGAACACTGATCTCGGGCGATGTCGTGCAGAACAAGACCATGCCGGGTATCTTCGGCGATGGGGGTACCCCGGCGACCTGGCTTGCCGTGCTGGACAAGGTCGCGGCCCTCAACGCCGAACATGTTTTGCCTGACCATAGCGCTCCCGGCGATGGCTCATTGGTAGCGGAGGAGCGCGCGTTGATATCGGAAATCCGTTCGCGGGCGCTCGCGCTCAAGAGCCAGGGTGTATCCGCGGACGATGCCGGGAAACAGGTAAGCGCCGAGCTCAAGACCCAGCATCCCGATTGGCCCAACACCAACGCCGGAGGATTCGTGAAGAGCGTCTATGCCGAGCCTCAATAGACATGGAACCTCGCAAGAATTGGTAGCCCGGTGCGCGAACTCACATACTGTCTCTAGTGACAGTTGTTTCGCGAACGCCGGACTCCTAGTCTCTGATAGTGCTGAGACGTATGCGGACGAGGTTCCTGCGGGATCCTTCTGACGCCGTATGGCCTTCTGGATATGATTCGCGCATGCGGGAGGTTGACATCAGTCCTCGAGCAACGCGGATCTTCTTGCAGGTCGCCCTGTCAATTTTGATAGCAGTGGGGTCACGGCAGGTGCGGGCCCAGGAGCTTTCCCCGCGCGCTTATTTCATCACTCCGGTGAATGCCAACGCCATTACTCTCATAGGTTCCTTCTACACAGGCGGAGTTAATTTCAACGGAACGGTCCCCATCACGGGGGCCACCGGCACATACGGCATACCGATCTTCAGCTACTATCACTCGTTCGGTATCCTGGGCCGCTCGGCGAACGTCTCGGGGTTGCTGCCTTACGCGGTTGGGCACTTCCAGGGATCGGTTCTCGGCTCACAAATGGAGATATACCGGTCTGGCCTCATGGATACCAGCTTCCGCGTATCGGTGAACCTGAAGGGTGGACCGGCGATGTCGGCGCCCCACTTCGCCAAGTGGAAGCAGACGATACTGCTGGGAACAAGTCTCAAAGTGATTGCGCCCACCGGCCAATATTCTCCTACCAAGCTGGTTAACTGGGGCATCAACCGCTGGGCCTTCAAGCCTGATTTTGGCTACTCCCAGCGATGGGGCAGGACCATGCTCGACGCATATGGGGGCGCCTGGTTATACACCAAGAACTCTGCATCCTATTCCATTCCTGTTCCAAAACCTCAAACAGAGTCTCCCATCGGTTCCTTCGAAGGACACTTGAGCTACGATGTGAAGCCCAGGCTGTGGTTTTCGGTCGACGGTAACTTGTGGTTCGGCGGAGTCACCAGCTTGAGCGGCGTACAAAACGTGAAAACCAAGCAGACCGGCTCGCGTGTGGGAGTCACCGGCTCCTACCGGCTGAGCAAACACCAGACCGTAAAAGTCAGTTATAGCAATGGCATCTACCTTTTGTTTGGCGGGAACTACCAGAACGTCTCGGTGGCCTGGCAGTATTCCTGGATCGGCAAGCAATTCAGGTGAGCATTGAGTTCGCCTCAACATAAATCGCCGCCGGACTCCTAGCAATTTTGCTGGGGTGAAACCGTGAATTCTACCAATATCTTTTGCGGCGCCCGATCCTTAAGCTGCGTTTAACGCGTTCGGATCCCTGGTAAGGGCGCCGGGCGTGTCGTTAGCCTAAAATCTCTCTTGCAGCGCGTTGCATAGGAGTCACGCCCTGGTGCAGCGCGCTTTTTTGTGTAGAATCGTCGCTCGCACCCATGGAGGAATGATGGAAGAGATACTGGATCCCGTCATCGCCGCTAAACTGAAGGCGCCGCGCGCCGGCGCCGTGGCCGGCATTCTGTTCTCGCTTCTGCTCATCACCAGCCTGGTGCTCGTCCGGCTTTCTATTCCCGACAGCCCACAGGATCCGGGAACGTGGCTTTCCCAGAGTGCGAAGTCCATCCGTCTGGCCCTGAACCTGATGCCCTTCGCCGGCATAACCTTTCTTTGGTTCATGGGCGTGCTGCGCGACCGCATGGGGGCAAAGGAAGACCGCTTTCTAGCCACCGTGTTCCTGGGCAGCGGGCTCCTGTTTCTCGCCACCACCTTTGCCTCTTCGGCGGCAACGGGTGCTCTCATGACGGCGTACCAGGCGCTTCCGAGCGCGATGATGAACTCCGTTGTCTACACCTTTGCCCGCACCCTGACCTACGAGTTAGCCAACGTCTACGCACTAAGGATGGCGGGCGTGTTTATGATCTCGACCTGCACGCTCGCCCTCCGCATCGGGCTGTTCCCGCGCTGGATGGCTTTTCTCGGTTACGTGCTGGCGCTTTTTCTGCTCCTGAGCATCGGACGCTTCGGCTGGGTGCCGCTGGTCTTTCCCGTGTGGACGCTGATGATCAGCGTATATGTTCTGTTTGCAAACTTTCGGCCGCAAGCGGCTTCGCGGTAGAAAGATGCTTTCCCGCCGTCAATTGCACGTGCCGTCGTCCTGAAACTCGCCGCTGGCCGCCATCGCGGCCAAAGAGCGTGCGCAATTGAGGATTTTCTGGTCCAGCGGATCTTTCTTCACACTCTCCGGGGTGATGTAGTTCAGGTTCTTGCGTGCCGCAAGAACCTTGTTGCCAAGTTCCTGCATGTGGTTGAATTCCTTGTTCAGCAACGGAAGCGCGTTGCGATCGGAAGGGGTAGTGGCGGCTACGGATGCCAGGCGGAGGTTCCTGGCCGCCTGGTCATGGTAGTTAGCCATCCAGGCATCCTTAATAGGATAGTGATTCTCAACCGCGTTGAGCAGAGCGCTTCGCCATTCCCGGATGTCACTCAGGGTTTCTATTGCGGCCTTTAGAAAATCCTTTGAGAACCCGGGACTTGCCGGCTGACCGGTGCCGGCCGCCGCCACTGTCAACACGATTTGACTTCCCTGATATGCCAGGGAGCCACTCATTAATCGTGCCAGGGCATCGACCGACACGTACGAGCTACCGTGAATCTGGGTGAGCGGCGCTTGCCCGGAATACCCGCTTACCACAAGAGTCCCGCCGGGCTGGCCGGCTTGTGACCAGGCCAGCCCCTGCGCAACCAGAAGTACAACCAGCGTCAACCATCGACTATGTGCTACTGCTCGCATGAGTCCTCCCCGGAGCACGCCCCGCGTGGCAACAGGAAGACGCGATGTCGACCGTTTGGTGCGGAGATCCTTGCCATCTCCAAGATACAGCCGTTGCTAAGGGTTTGCTCCTGCCGGTGGGCCAGCCGCGTCCGCCGGCGCTGCCGCCGGGCCAGGCCCGAGGTTCAAGCTGCTGCTGAGGCGGAAAGGAAGAACCGTTTCCGCAGGATAATCGATATCGCGATTGTTACCGGTAAAGGCGGCCCCGGCTGTTCCGGCGCCTGCACCCACGGCGCCTCCGATCAACGCGCCTTTGCCGCCGCCGGCAATACCGCCGATCAGCGCACCACCCGCGGCCCCACCACCCACCATCGCGCCGGTTCGCTTGCCTTTGCCCTTGGTCTCCTGACTAATGGCCGCAGTCTGAATGGAATAGCTCTGGCCCTGCACATTGACAGATACCAGCTTCACCGAGAGCGTGGCCGCACCCTTGAACTTGCCGGCCGAGTGAGCGCCCACCACTACGCCGCTTACCGTCGAGCCTGCCGGGATGACCACATTCCCATTCAGGCGAACGGAACTCGCCAGGCTGCCGCTGAAGCTATCGCCGGCGTTGCTCGATTTGGAGCTAATCTCGCTCGCGATGCGGGTCGAGAAGGATGTTCCTGCGGGAACGATGCGCGGTACCGGGGGAGGAGGGGGAGCAACGGGCACTGGAGGGGGCGTGGGCGCAACCGGCGGCGCCTCAGCAGCGGGCGTCGGGGCGGCGGCCGCGGGCGTGGCGCCGGCCGCTTGTTCCGGGGGAGGGGCTGACTTGTTACACGCGGTCAGAAACAGTGAAAGCGTCAACGCGATACTCAAGGTAACCGCGACGCGAGGGTTGAGGCTGGTCATATTTCGTACTCCGTTCTTTCCTGACTTAAAGCAAATCTGTCTTCGGTATTTATTTCAATCAGTCGCCACCCGGCTACTTAAGCCGAATGAATCAACGCAGGCGCGACCGCGACACTACGATCATTCCTGTATGGAAAGAGGGTTGCCAACTGTCACTTATGACAGGAACCGCTGATTTTCCCGGCAACCTTAGCGTTGGGGCCTGTTAGGGCTCTTCATGGAAACGCAGCAGCCAGTTCCAGATAATAATGATCGCCGACAGCCCCACGATCATCTCGGCCCAAATAAAGGAAACATAGTCGCCAAATGCCCCGACGACCGGAACGCCAGGCTGGATATTCCGCAGCGCGGGCAAACCGAAAATCAACGAGATGCAGAGCGACAGCGGAACCAGATCGACTTTGGGACCGCTCGTGGTGGCTTTGAACACCATCGCCAGCAGACTCAGGGCCAGACCACTCATCAACGTCATCACGACAACAGAAACAGCGATCACATTGTCAGCCCGTCTGAGTCGTAGTTCTACGCCCGTAAGTTTTCGGCTGTCTTCACGAGTAATGCTTCCGGCAAATTTGATTCCCGGAGTCGATGCAGAGAGCGTGATAGTAAGCGGAACAGCCGTACTCTTTTGCAGTGCGGTCGCGCCCACGGCAAGTTGATCGGCTTGCAACGCCTGCTCTTGAGCGCCTTCGGGGCCTGCCCCTTCCGGGGCAGTCTTGGGCTGTGCCTTGCGCGCCGGGGTAGTGATCAGGAACCACAGCGCTGTAGTGTAGCGATCGAGCGGATATTTGTTGAGCTCCCCGTTCAGAGGAAAGATGGCCTCGATCCGGTTGATCCGCTTTCCCTTAGGAAAGTCGAATTGCTGTTGCGTTGTTACGTTGTTGGTGAGGAGCTTTAAATCAACCGCCGGCGTCACCTCATCCTGTGCGAGCGCTCCCTTCGGCTGGAGAAGAATTTGTGCTGTCAACTCCTGGGTTGCCGGGTTGACCCCGGTAACCAGTACGGAGATCACAATGCGATCGGCCGCTTCGGAATCGTCTCGCAGCTGCAGAGAACGCCGGTTCTCCTCATTCTGGCTGCGAAAAAGTACAGAAAAATATAAGGAAAGCAGGACAGCAACAAGAACGAGCTTCTTGACGACGCCCCGCTTTCGTCGTGTGGTCTGCAGATTGCCTCCCATAGCCGGGCCGTTACTTGACAACGCTCCACGTCTTATCCGGCGCGTAGCTGGACATCTGTTGCGCGATGTCGGCCGTCTTATCGCCAAGGTCTTTTTGGTAGATCACGCCTTTCTGGGAGACCAGAAAGGTCATGACGCCGCTGGCGCGATAGTCCGCGGGATAAGCCACAAAGCCGAAGCCGGTGACCGCGGGGAGCATGCGGTAGTAATAACCGTGATAAGGCGTGCGCTTGCCTGGGGTGTCGTAGCCTTCGCTGGCAGCCTGGGCAAGCATCGGTCCGGCAGGGCTTTCAGGCTCCCCTTCTTTCGCCTCCCAATAGAGTCCATTCTGTTTACCAGGTTCGCTGACCAGGCGAACCGCATAGGACCCTGCTGGTTTTCCGTCGTGGGCAGAGGCCGCGTAGTCGCGCTGGGCGAATTCGATACCTCTGCACACATTGATGGCCGCGAGCTCATTGTGGCCGATGCGCCGGTAAAGAATCTCCTCTTTGCCTGCTTGCCCATCCCAATACCACTGGTCCCCCTTGTGGGCGAGTGGGATGGGGAGCGGCCACTTATTCTTGCCCACCTCGAGCGTGAGCTCGCCGCTGCGCGTGGGCACAAAGGAGTGCCCTTCGTCGTACGACTTCAGGAATTTATCTCGATCGGCCTTGTCAGCCACAGAATCACTGGAAGAGACGATCTGCTCGCTGCCTGGGCCAAGGATCGCGCCCAGCTCAGCAGGATTGCCGTCGCGTACCGCCGCGATAAAAGCGGCCAGGGCGTCCTTTGAAGACGAAAATGTCTTCTGGCCGTCGCCCTGCGCGTGTAAGTGACCGACAGAGGCCGCAAGACATACGGCGGAAAGAAAAGAATAAGTTGCGATCCTGGGAATTCGTTTCATGGTCTCGAACCTCGATTGCTTGCTGCATCTCCGGCTGTTTGTCAACTAGCGAGCGCGGCGGCCGCCACCACCACCGCCGCCCATGCTGGCCTGCCCGCGATTGCTCGCCGCCCGCTCCGATTTGCCACTTCCACTGTTACTAAACGCGCTGTTACCGCCCCCTCGATTCTGTGCCTGGGGCGCGGGACGAGCCGCCGGAGCGCCCCCGCCGGGACGAGCAGCGGCGGTATTGTACCCGCGATCGCCACCTCGATTCATGTTCGAAGGGGCGGCGGCTCTGTTCATCGCGCCGGGGTTGGCGGTATTGGGCCGGCTCGGCGCGGCGGCATTCGCCGTGTTGGGTCGAGTCATGTTGTTACCGCCATTCGGACGATTCGCGGCGGCCAGGTTGTTCGCGTTGTTGGGTCGATTCGCCGGAGCCGCGTTGTTCCCCATGTTCGGCCGATTTGCTGTCGTCAGGTTGTTAGCGCCATTCGGCCGATTGGTCGCAGCACCGTTGTATCCGCCATTGGGACGGTTCGCTGCACCCAGGTTGTTGCCGGCGTTGGGGCGATTCGCTGGGTTGACATTGGCCATGGACCCACCGGGCTTTTGGTTAGGCATGTTGGGGCGAGCCCCCTGGTAAGTGGATTGACCCTTCCAGTTTGGCTGGCCCGGTTGATTGCCCTGTCCCGGACGGTTGTTGGCGTTGATGTTGTTGTTAACGTTGGGATTGCGATTGTAGTTGTTGTTAACGTTGGGATTGCGATTGTAGTTATTGTTGTTGAACTTGTTGTAGTAGTTGTTATTCACATTCACGTTGACGTTGCGGTTGTACTGGTTCCAGTGGTAGTTCGGGGGAGGGTGGTATCCGTAGGCTGGGCGATATCCAGGGTAGACAGGGCGATATGGCGGCGGATAGTAGGGGCGGCCGCCATAATAAACGCCTCCATAGCCCCACGATGGGTAGGGATAGTAGTTGTTGCGGTTGATCGCCGCACCGACCGCCATGCCGACGCCGAAGGAAAGAAGCCCGATGGCGACCGCGGTGCCGGTGCTGACTCCGCTCGACGTGGGTGCAGCCTGGGTAACGACGGTCGTCGTCGGAGCCGGGGTGTTGTAGATGGTCACCGGGTTGTACTGTGGAACGTAGACGACCTGTGGGTTGGCCGGCTGGATCTCCACATACGGCTGACCATTCTCGGCCTGTTTGGTTGCGACCGTCATCTGCGGACTGGATTTAAGATTGCCCGTCTGCTGCGCCTGTACCCGCTTGCGCTGGACGGCCTCCATCACGCCCTTCTGGTCTGCTTGAAAATCCTGTCCCAGCTGACGTGTCCAATCGATCTGCTGGCACATGTTGTCGACAACCTGGGGAAAGCTCATCAGGTATTGCATGGGTGGGCTGAAGCCGGCCTGCTTGGCGGCGTCGGTAAGGGCATCGCCCTTGAGGTTCTGGTTTTGCAGCAGCCAGTTTCCGCCGTCGAGCACCTCCTGGGCGTTGGTCGACGCGGTAAGAATTTGTGCCAGCAGTTGATCCGGATAGAGAGCGATGGGCGCAACCAGGTCATCGACGCTCATGGGGGCCGCCGGCGGAGTCGCGGGTGCGGCCTGCGCCGGGGCAGCAGCCTGGTCCTGAGGCACGGGGGCTGGAGCCGACTTGCAGCCGGACACGATGCTCACGAATGAGAACACAACGGTTAGAACAGAAGCAGTGCTGGCGCGCAGAACAGGGTTCATTTGCGGATTCCTCAGGGCAATTGCCGATGTCGAGACAGCCGTTGGCTGTAAACCGCAGCGGGGCAGGCACCCGCTCCGAGCCTATAGGCAGTGGGTGCCCGATTAACCTGTCAGAAGTGACAGTCGACAGAGTTTATTTACTGCTGTGCCATGGCCAGGTTCAGTCGTTGTTCGGGCGTGATGAGATGGTCGACACTGACTGCGTCTTTATCGACGTCGATCTCAACCCAGTTCACTTCCCCGCTGAACTTCTTTTCCGCAGGATAGTCATAAGTCACCGGTGAGCCAAAGTCGTCGCCTACATCGCAGGTCTCGTCGGCGGAAAAGACCATAGGCTCGGTGTGATCCACACGGCCTTCCCCCGACTTCTTGCCGTCGACGTAGAGTGTGACCATACCGCCCCTCGCGAGACCTCCTCCGTCGTAGGCAAACTCCATACGCACCTGGTGGGTACCTGTAGGGATCGTCGATGTGCCCTCGACCGTGTACCGGTCCACACCGTAGAAGTTGTAGTGGTATTTCAACTTGCCATCTTTGGCGTAAAGGCTCCACCCCCCGGGAATTCCGCCGATCGAGATGATGACTCCTTCCGCGCCGGTTTTCGGGACGGATATCTCGGCCGTCACCGCGTGTGATCTGTTTTTATAGTTGACGATCGAGCTTTCGCTCAGCCGCCCCATTCCGTTAAACAATAGTTGCCGTGTGCCCTTAATCAATTGCGGCCTGCCGGCTATGTCGGGGTTGGCACGTTCGGCAAAGCGGTCATCGAGCGGCAGCACGTTGTATTTCACCGCCTCAATCAGCCACAGCCGCTGCAGCTCGTGCAGCTTTTGGGGATTCTCTTTGGCCAGATCCTTCGCCTGAGTCCAGTCCGTGGTTGTGTCGTAAAGCTCCCACACATCGTCATCGAAAGCCACCAGCTTCACCATGCCGGTTTCCCACGGAGTCCGATGTTTCGTTACTGCCGTCCAGCCTTTGTGGTAAATGCCGCGGTTGCCCGCCATCTCAAAGTATTGCGTTTCATGCCGGTCCGCCGCTTTTGCGTCGTTAAACGAGTAGGCCATGCTGACGCCTTCAATCGGGTGCTGCTGCACGCCGTTGACAAAGACCGGTTGCGGCAGGCCTGCCAACTCCAGAATGGTGGGCGCCACATCGATCACATGATGAAACTGCGTGCGGATCTCCCCCTTGGTCTGGATTCCCTTCGGCCAATGCACGATGGTGCCGTTGCGCGTGCCTCCAAAGTGCGATGCCACCTGCTTGGTCCACTGATACGGCGTGTCGAGTGCGTGGGCCCAGCCCACGGCGTAATGGTTGTACGCCTCCACTCCGCCCAGCTTGTCGAGGCGCTCGGTGAGAAACTGCGGAGTTTCCAACTGGGGAAAGCCGGTAAGCGGGGCCATCTCGTTGTAGCAGCCCTGGAGCGAGCCTTCAGCCGATGCTCCGTTGTCACCGATGATCACGTAGATCAGCGTGTCATCCAGGATCACCAGATCTTCCAGCGCATCGATCAGCCGCCCGACATGGTGGTCGGTGTGCTCCATAAAGCCGGCATACACCTCCATCTGCCGCAGAAGCACAGGCTTCATCTCGGCCGAGACGCTATCCCAGGCCGGAATACCAGGAGGAGCGTTCGGTCAGTTGGCAGTCCGCCGGGATGACGCCGAGCTTCTTCTGCCGGGCGAAGGTTTGCTCGCGCAGTTTGTCCCACCCCTGGTCGAATTTGCCTTTGTACTTGTCGATCCACTCTTTCGGCACGTGATGCGGTGCATGGGTTGCGCCGGGCGCAAAGTAGATGAAGAAGGGCTTGTCAGGCGTGAGCGACTTTTGCTGGCGGATCCACTTGGTTGCCTTATTCGGTCAGATCCTCCGTCAGGTGATAGCCCTCTTCCGGCGTCTTGTCCGGTTCCACTGGTGTGGTGCAATCGTAGAGAGCCGGATACCACTGGTTGGTCTCGCCGCCGATGAACCCATAGAAATGCTCAAACCCGCCACCGCCGCTGGGCCAGTGATCGAAAGGACCTACGGGGCTGGTCTGCCATACCGGCACTTCGTGACACTTGCCGAACTGCGCGGTCGCGTAGCCGTTCAGCTTCAAGGTTTGGGCAAGGGGCGACATGGTGTTGGGCATCAGCGAGTTGTAACCGGGCGCAGAGGTGGCGATCTCGGTAATGCCGCCCATGCCTGCCGAATGATGGTTGCGGCCGGAGAGCAGCGCCTGGCGGGTGGGCGAGCAGAGCGCGGTGGTATGAAAGCGGTTGTACTGCAGGCCGTCTTTGGCAAGCTTCTCGAAGTTGGGCGTCGCGCACGGGCCGCCGAAAGCGCTGGTAGAGCCGAATCCGGCATCGTCGATCAGAACGATAAGCACATTGGGCGCACCCGCGGGCGGCCGCAATTGCTCGATCGGCGGATACTTCGTGTCGGGGTCCCTGGCGTCATAGGTGGTTAAGCCTGTGCGCGGCAAATCGGGGATGGGAAGAATGGTTCGCTGGATTTTGTCTTGTGGGCTCACAGCCGCTCCTTGCATTGGATCAATCGATTAATTCCGGGCACCGGCAGCCTGATTGCGACTGCCGGCGCTCGAGCCGCCTACTGCCGCGCCAGGGCGATGCGCATATCTGCTTCGTGGTCTTTGATCATTTCGCCGCTCACGTCGATGGTGGTGCTGTAGAGCGTTCCGGTGAACTTGAATGGCGGCTCATATTTGTCCCACACCGGCGAGCCGGTGTCGGCCCCGCACACAAAGCCTCCGGCCAGACCGATCATGACGGCCATGGTGAGAGGGATATCGCCCTCACCGACCAGCTTGCCGTCGATAAAGATCTGGCCATGGCCCGGAGCTCCCTTGCCGCTCTTGTAGTCCATTGGACCGGTGGTCTCGAACTCGAAACGCAGCTTGTGGCGCCCTACGGGAACGGAACATCGACTCAATGTGGAAGAAGTCGCTGCCCACGTAGGAGTAGACGTAGTGGAGCTTGCCACCCTGCACGTAGAAGGAGAAACCGCCCTGGACATCGCCGGAGGAGAGCAGCACACCTTCGGCGCCGCCTTTGGGTATATCGACATCCGCCGTGATGCTGTACGGGCGGTTCATGACATTAGGGCCGGCGTTGACCGGCACCATCTGCGTGTCCGGGATAGTAGATGTAGCTGGTCCGCGCGACAGCGATCTGCGGACGCGGGTCCACGGCTCTCTGCTGGCCGCGCGAGTCGACCGGCAGCACGTCGTACTTACCTGCCTCGACGTACCAGGTGGCGATCATCTCGATCAGCTTCGCCCGGTTCTCGGCGGCGAGGTTATGGTTCTCCGCGAAGTCGGTATCGACGTGGTACAGCTCCCAGCCCTTGGCATCCAGCTCCGTCAGCTTGTCTTTGTCGATCGGCGCACCAAAGGGCAGGCCCGCTTCGGTAAAGGATGTACCAGGCCAGGGGCACACCGCCCGCCAGCCGTCGTGGTAGATCGAGCGGTGGCCGAACATCTCGAAGTACTGGGTGATGTGCGTGGCGGGCGCCTTGGCGTCGTGAAACGCGTGGGCAAAGCTGATGCCCCTGGATCGGCGACTGGGTCACTCCCTTGATCGATGTGGGAGGCTCCGAGGCCCAGCGCGTCCAGCACGGTGGGCACCATGTCGATGGCGTGGGCGTACTGGGTGCGGATCTCGCCCTTGGCCTTGATGCCCTTTGGCCAGTGGACGATGAACGGATCGCTGATGCCGCCGCGGTAGGTCTCGCGCTTCCAGCGCCGGAACGGCGTATTGCCGGCGAAGGTCCAGCCCCATGGGTAGTGGTTGAAGGTGTTCGGGCCGCCCAGCTCGTCGATCTTCTCCAGGTTCTCCTTGAGCGAGTCCGGCACGTTGTTGAAGAACTTGTTTTCGTTCACCGAGCCGGTGGGGCCGCCTTCGGCGCTGGCGCCGTTGTCGGAGATGAACATGATGAGCGTGTTCTCCCACTCGCCGATGGTCTTCAGGAAATTGAACAGGCGGCCGTAGTGGTGGTCGGTGTGGGTCAGGAACCCGGCGAAGACCTCCATCATCCGGGCGTACAGCTTCTTCTCGTCGGCGGAGAGGGACTTCCAGTCCTGCACGTCGGGGTCGTGGCGGGAAGCTCGGCGTCTTTGGGGATGATGCCCAGTTCTTTCTGCCGGGCGAACATCTTCTCCCGGTAGGCGTCCCAGCCGTCGTCGAACTTGCCTTGTACTTGTCGGCCCACTCCTTGGGCACGTGGTGGGGCGCGTGCTCCGCGCCGGGGCAGAAATACAGGAAGAAGGGCTTGTTGGGCGCGACCTGCTTGGCGTCGGCGATGAAGCTGATGGCCTTGTCGGCCAGGTCCTCGGTCAGGTGGTAGCCCTCTGCGGGGGTCTTCTGCGGCTCGACCGAGTGGTTGTCGTAGACCAGCTCCGGATAGTACTGGTGGGTGTCGCCGCCCAGGAAGCCGTAGTAGCGCTCGAAACCGCGCCCCAGCGGCCAGCGATCGTAGGGGCCGGCCGCGGAGATCTGATCGGCCGGCGTCAGGTGCCACTTGCCGACGGCGTAGGTGTTGTAGCCGTGCTGCAGGAGTATCTCCGAGAGCAAGCCGTTCTCGAACGGGATGTTGCCGTTTCCCCGGGGTAGCCGGTGGAGCCCTCGGTGATGCAGGACATGGCGTTCGAGTGGTGGTTGCGCCCGGTCATGATGCAGGATCGCGACGGCGAGCAGAGCGCCGTCGTGTGCATATTGTTGAAGCGAAGGCCTTCGGCGGCGAGCTGGTCGATGTTGGGCGTCGCGATCGGGCTGCCGTAGCAACCCATCTGGCCGAAGCCGGTATCGTCCTGCACGATGAACAGGACGTTCGGCGCGCCTTCTTTTGCCCGCAGCGGCTCGGGCCACGCCGGGCTGGAGACATCGAAGGTCCGTCCAATCACACCACTGAATGCTGTGCCTGGTTTGTATTCCTTGAGCGCCACTGGGAGATTTCCTTTCAAATGCGGTCTATCTTGGTTTGTGTCCAAGGTAGGATTGCCGCACGAACCAAACAACTGTCACATGTGACAGTTGTTCCCGGCGCACTTCTTATGTATGTTGAAGCGCCCGAGAAAGCCCAAAGCATGCCCGAATCTCCCAAGGTTTGGCCGCATTCCACTCAAAAGCGCTAAGTTGGGTTGTTTTAAAGCCTGATATATTGACTAGACCTCACAACTAGAATTGCAGTCTCCCCCTGAAGTCATTTCGGGGACGGCTGCGGCACTTGGCTCCGGTTCCGAGGCCAGGCCTTGGCTTCTAATAAGTGATCTATGCGCAAGAAGGCGCCCATCGCCGAACCCATCCGATGTTACGGCCTGAGCCTCACACGCCGTTCGCGGGTGTACTGGTCTTCCATCCTTTTTGCTCTCATAGTGGTCTTGCCTGGCGCGCGTTCGTTTGCCGCGGCTGCACCCCCGGTTAAAACTGTTCTCGTTCTCTATAGCTTTAGCGCACGTAACGCGTTGAACGATCTGGAATCACTGAAGCAAACCACGCGAGCGCGAATCGGCGCCCGCGTAGACTTCCACGTCGAATATCTTGAACCGGCACATTTCGCGGAACCTGGTTACGAGCAGTCTGTGAGCGATTCGCTGGCCAGCCTCTATCGCAAACAAAAAATTGATTTAGTCGTTGTCGTCTTCTTCCCTGCCTTCCAATTCGCCATGGCGCACCGTGACCAGATTTTTCCCGGAGCGCCTATCCTCTTTGTCGACGTGGATCCTAAGCGATTGGCAACAGTCCAGTCAGGGCGCAATGCTACGGGAATCACAACCCGTGGGGATCCCGGCGGCACGGTTGCACTCGGTCTTCAGCTTCGGCCGGACACAACCACGGTTGCGGTGATTTCCGGGCACTCACCTCTGGAAGAATATTGGTCCGCTCAGTTTGACCAGGACCTGCGGCTCAACCACTCCAATCTGAAGACCATCGATTTTGTGGCGCTCCCGCCCGAGGAGTTGCTCCGTCAGGTCGCAGATCTTCCCCCTCACACCATGGTCATCTTCTTTCTCATACCCCAGGACACTGAGCATCCGGCACTTGGGACGTATGACCTGCTCGCGGCCGTCGCACAGCGCTTTCCCACTTTCTGCATGCACGCCTACTGTTTCGGCCACGGCGCCATTGGTGGATCGTTTGACGACTCAGTCGAATCGGGAACCAAGGCAGGATTGCTAGCAGCACGGCTGCTCTCGGGCGAAAAACCTGAGAACATTCCTGCCGCGGAGGGTTCTGCACCTCGGCCCCAGGTGGACTGGCGCGAGCTTCGCCGTTGGAACATACCGGACTCGGCGCTTCCACCCGGAACGGTGGTGTGGTTCCGGCAGCCAACCATCTGGGATCGTTATAAGAACTATGTCTTCGCCGGGATTGTGCTCGTCTTTCTCCAGGCTTTGCTCATCTTTGGATTGCTGTGGCAGCGAGCGCGGAACCGTAAAGCCGACCTGCGTTTGCGGGAGAGCGAAAAACGCTTCCGCTTGATGGCGGATACGACCCCTGCCTTGGTCTGGATGTGTGACGAGGACGGGCGCATTATCTACATGAACGAGAGGCGAATCGAGTTCACCGGCCGGAAGCCGCAAGAAGTATTTGCGGACACCTGGTCAACGTACATCCACCCCGACGACCGTGCCAGCGTGCAGAAAGCAACCTCCCTGGCCCTACAGCGCAAGGATCAATTCTCCAGAGAATATCGCCTGCGCCGCCGCGACGGCGTGTACCGCTGGATGATGGATGTTGCGGCGCCACGCGCCAACGACGATGGATCCTTTACTGGGTTCATTGGTTCGGCCATCGACATCACCGACCAGAAATTGGCGCGGGAGGCACTGGAAGGAATCGGCGGAAAACTGATCGAAGCCCAGGAAGAAGAGCGGGCGCGGATAGCCAGAGAACTTCATGACGACATCTGCCAGAGACTGGCGTTGCTCTCGATGGAGCTGGAGCAGGCCAATCGGGGACCGAATCATTCCAGGAGCACGCCAAGTCCGCAAATTGAAGAAATCCGCCAACACTGCTCCGAAATCGCCGGGGATGTGCAGGCTTTGTCTCACAAACTCCACTCCTCGAAATTGGAGTATCTCGGTCTCGCCGCTGCTACCAGGAGTTTTTGCCACGAGTTCTCCCAGCAGCACCAGGTGAGTGTCGACTTCGACGCCGAGGATGTTCCCGGCGATTTGCCTCGGGAAATATCCCTTTCTCTCTTTCGTGTCACCCAGGAGGCGTTGCAGAACGCCTTGAAATATAGCGGCACCAGGAAATTCTGGGTTAGCTTGCGCGGCTCCGCGGACGAAATTCAACTCGAGATCGAGGACAAAGGGTTGGGATTTGACGTCGAGAAGGCAAGGGCGGAGAAGGGACTCGGGCTGGTGAGCATGCAGGAGCGCGTGCATCTGGTTCACGGCGCCTTCGCCATCGAGTCGCGGGTGCAAGGCGGGACCAGGGTTTCCGTGCGCGTGCCCTTCATCGAAAAAGAAGTTCCTGCAACTGCCGAAAGTGCACGAAGCCCGCAATCCGGCCCCGACTAAATGGGGCTGCGCCTCCTCCCCTGTCACAAGTGACAGTTCTCAAGGTCGTCACCAAGTTTGATGATGTTTGTGAGAATGGGTGCTGACCCTTCCCATAGGTTGATTTTGTCCGTGGCGTGACCACGGCTGGCACGCTTGCCGGGATGGTGATCCCTGTTGGGCAGAAGGTTCGAACAATGAGGTCTCGCATAACGGGGTTCGTCAGACGAGGTAGTTTGCCGCTCGCCTTCTTTCTGCTCTTTACGGTTGCCTTGTTCGCCCAAGATTCGCCGGTGGGGGCGCCGGGCACGCAGGTCGCCACCGAAGACACGCCGGCCGCCGCCACCAATACCGATGCGCTGAGAAATGCAGCGCAGAATCCGGTGGCCAGCCTTATCAGTGTTCCCATTCAACCAAACTTCAACTTCGGTATCGGACCTGCTGACCGGGTTCAGAATGTCCTAAACATTCAGCCGGTGATTCCGGTCACCCTGACCAGCAACTGGAACCTCGTCGTCCGCTGGATCACGCCCATTGTCTATCAACCAATCCCAGTGCCGCAGCCGCCCGGACCACCGGCGCAAACCACCGGGGTATATGGGTTGGGAGACATGAACCCTACCTTCTTTGTGGCGCCGAAGCAAAGCAAGGTGATCTGGGGAGTCGGGCCCACTTTGGTGTTCCCTACCGCGACGAACACGACTTATTTAGGCCAGGGGAAACTCAGCATGGGACCCGCGGTAGTCGCGCTGGTGCAGCCCAAACCCTGGACGATCGGATTTCTGGCAAACAATTACTGGTCAGTGGCCGGTCATTCGAATATCGATAAACCCGCCGTGAATCAGTTCCTGCTTCAGTATTTCGTGAACTACAACCTGCAGAAGGGCTGGTACCTCACATCCGCGCCCATTCTCACCGCAAACTGGAGGGGGACCAGCGGCGTGTGGACGGTGCCATTCGGTGGCGGCGTGGGCAGAATCATGAAGCTTGGATTCCAGCCGGTCAACATCTCCGCGTCGTTCTACGGCAACGCCGTCTATCCCACCGGCACCTCGCCGTGGAGTATGCGCTTATCATTGCTCTCCTGTTTCCCAAGCTCACCAAGGAACAGCAGAAGATGCTGCTGGAGCAGAAGCTCAAACAGATGCAAAGCGAGCCGGCAAAAAAGTGAACGGAACACACCCGCGCGATGCTCACGAACTAGGTCTGGGCTATACGAGACAAATGCGTTTCGCCGTATAATCGGCTTCTCCGAAACCTGGCGTTGTGCCCCGCGGAAGCGGAGAAAGCGCTTCGCCGATGAGTAGGCCGATTAACGATGTCAAAAAATATTGATAGAAGAGATTTTCTGAAATCGATCGCGGTCGGCGGAACTGTTTCCATCGCGCCGTGGACGGCCTTCCCGCCGGCTGCCTTTGCCCAGACTCCGGCGGGTTATCGAATATTTACTCCGGCTCAGGCGGAGATCGTGGGAGCGATTGCCGAACAGATCGTTCCCGCCGGCGAGTATCCGGGCGCCAGGGAGGCGGGCGTCGTGCCATTTATCGACGCAAAACTCGCCGGCCCTTACGGCGGATTCTATGTCGACCGCTATCAATCAGGTCTCAAAATAGTCGATGAGCTGAGCCAAAAACAGTTCGGCAATCCCTTCGTGGCCCTTGCTTCCGATCAACAGGTATCCATTCTGCGGGCTCTCGACACGGCAGAGCAGGAGAACCCGGAAGGGCACAGCTTCTTCCGTTTGCTCCTGCAGGACACGTTTGAAGGCTATTATGGCGACCCTGAACATGGCGCGAACCGGGATGGCGCGAGTTGGAAGATGATCGGATTTGGGGGATAGCCGCGTGGCGGGCACGAAGGTAGACGTGGTGGTGGTTGGATCGGGAGCGGGGGGCGGCGTCGTCGCCAAAGAGTTAGCCGAGGCAGGCCTGTCCGTCGTGGTATTCGAACGGGGCAAAATGTATACCACCGCGGACTTCGATCACTCCGAGATGGAGTCGCAGTACTCCATGCCGCCGGCCTACGGTCCCGCCGTTTATCCCAACCCGCGCACCTTTCGTTATACCGACCAGGAAACTGCCCGGTTGGTGTATCCCGGGATCGATGGCGTGTATGGAAAGACCGCAGCCGCGGTAGGTGGGGCCACGCTCGCCTATGGTGCGGCGGCCTGGCGCTTCAAGCGTGAGGATTTCCGCATGAAATCGACCTACGGCGCCTTTCCCGGCGCCTCGGTTGAAGATTGGCCTATCAGTTACGACGATCTTGAACCCTACTATGAGAAGGCGGAATATGAGATCGGAGTCTCCGGCCTTGCCGGAGCCGATCCTTTTGCCGAGCCGCGGAAAAAACCCTTTCCGGTTCCTCCTCTTCCCATCAATGACCAGGGGAAGATCATCCGGGATGCCGGTTTGCGGCTGGGATGGCATCCGTTCCCACCACCCTTCGCCATCCTCACGCGCCCTTACCATAACCGCAGCGCCTGCGTTCAATGCCGGTGGTGTCTCGCCCATGCCTGCGAGGTAGGGGCCAAGTCGGGCACCCAGGTAAGTATGCTGCCGTTGGCAACCGCGACCGGCAGATGTGAGCTGAGGAGCAGCTGTTTCGTCACAAAAATCCTGTCGGATGCCAGGGGCCGTCCCTACGGAGTGGAATACTTCGACTCTGAAAAGCAGGGCCATGAACAGCATGCGGATCTGATTGTGGTCTCCTGTTCGGCGAGTGAATCCGCGCGCCTGCTGCTGAACTCCGCCAACAAATTTCATCCCCGCGGGCTCGGCAACTCATCCGGGCAGGTAGGGCGAAACATCAACGACCATACCAGCGCCGATGTTTTTGGAATCTTCGAGCGCGAAATTCCTCACGACAAAGGTCCCGGGCCCTCCATCGCCTTTAACGATTGGAATCACCCGCGCACCCGGGAGATTCCCGGAGGCGGCTATATTTATAACTATTACTGTACCTTGCCGATTGAGTTCGCCTCCACGCGTCCTCCAGGGGAAGCCACATGGGGCCGCGCTCACAAGGAGTTCCAGAAAAAATACTTCTACCGGTACATTCACCTGGGTAGCAACTGCCAGGCGATGCCGCAGGAAAGAAATTGCGTGGACCTCGATCCCAAGGTTCGCGACGCCTGGGGTGTACCCGTTGCGCGCATCACCCACTCCTACGCGAAAATCGATTATCAAATAGCGGATTTTGTGATGGGCAAGCAGGAGCAGCTATTGAAGGAAGCCGGGGCCATCAAAGTATGGCGCGGCGGCAACCCGCGCGGCGGCGTCGACGATCACCAGAACGGCACCTGCCGAATGGGCAGCGATGCTAAGACATCCGTAGTAAGTTCCTATTGTCAGAGTCATGACATCGATAACCTGTTCGTCATCGACGGAAGCGTCTTCGTGACCGAAGCCGGGTACAACCCGTCGCTGACCATTCAGGCAGTCGCCTTCCGGTCCGCGGATTACATCAAGCGGCAATGGCAAGCCTCGGCTTGGCGCGAGGGCAAGCGAGGATAGGAGGCTCGGCCGAATATATGTCTCTCAAAATGAAACGACGCGCATTCTTGAAGGCCGCGCTGGCGTTCGCCTCTTCCCGGAAGATCTTTGCCCAGAAAATTTCTGTCGAAGAGAAGCCGCAAAAATTCCGAGTGGGCATGGCGGCGACCGAATGGCTTGGCAGGGATCCATCGACCACCGCCTATTGGCATGCGACAGAAGACATCTCCAAACTCGGCATAGGCGCGACGGAAGCGGACAACGGCAATGCCCATCTCGTTTCGGCTTATGGGAAAGACCCGGCTGCGTTTGTCAGGAAATCCCGGGAGATCGGGGTGCGCCTCGAGGGCGTGTACCACGCGCTCCTGTTGCATGAGCCGAACAAGCTGCCTGAGGTGTTGTCGACGATTCGTTCGGATGGAAGTTTTCTAAGAGCGGTGCATGCCGAGTACCTGGCGTTAGGCTGGGATGTACCCGGGCCAGTGAATGGAAAGGCCTACCAGCGAACGCCGCAGGATGTGCGGCAGACCATTCGTGCGGCGGATGAGATTGGCCGGATCTTGCTTGAGGAATACGGAATATTTGTTGCATTCCACCCGGAGCGGGATATTCCCAAAGAGATCGTCATCCAGATCCTCGATGGAACCAATCCCAAGTATGTCCGGTTCTGCGCCGATGTGGGGCATCTTACGGCAATGGGACTGGATGCTCTGCAAACGATAAAGAAGTACTCTTCCCGATTGGCGGTAAGTCATTGGAAGGATTTCGACCCCAGTCTGCCTGCGCCCGGTTATCTCGGCGACGACGCGAAAGGCGATTTTGTAGAAGTCGGCCGGGGTATTGTGAACTTTCACGGGCTGGCGGATTTTTATCGGCAGATCGGCTTCAGCGGCTGGGTGATGTTGGAGCTTGATCAAACCCGCATGAGCGATATCACGGCCAGCACGCGGGCGATGATGACCTATGTGACCGATCAGTTGAAGCTTCGCTTTTATCCGCCGGCTACATCCTAGCCGGCTCGCACAATAGCCGGCGGCTTCCACGTGCCTTCGCCTGCCGGCAAAATGGAGGGTGGCGTCTCTTTGGGCCAATACAGGCGCATCACCAGGTAAATCGTTCCGTCAGGTGCAGGCAGCCAGTTAGATTCTTTGTCAGCGCCCGGTGTGTCTTTCTGGATGTACAGGGTGAGCGAACCGTCGGGGTTCGTCTTCATCTCAGGCAGCATCGGAGAATTGATCAGGTATCTGTTGATGGGATTTTTTATTAAGAACTGGCTCTTGCCGTCATACATCGTCACCGACCAAAATGCATTCACTGGTGGGAGTTCACCTTTGGCGAAGGTCAACGTGTAGTTGTGCTTGCTGCCGTCCATTGGCTTTCCGTCAGACGCAACTCGAGTATACGGGTACATTGCCTCGATGGCGCTGTTGCCGAAAATTCCCGCTCTGGCTGCAGCCGCACGCTTAAGCCAATCCCCGTTGTAATAGGCGCGATCGCCGAAGAATGAGCCCACGCTCCAGCCATTGATGACCTTTCCTCCGCTGGCAATGTATTTGTCGACATGATCGCTGCCTGCCTTCATCCCTAGCAGCACTTCGGCTTTGTGGACAAGCGAGAGTTCTTTCATGGCAAACGTCTTGCCCGGACCAATACCAATACTCGCCAGCCTGGCGCGGATTCCCACTTCCTCCGGGCCTGCCGGGGAATACTGAAGCGCAAAGTCGAGTACTTCCCAAAAATCCTTCTTCGCAATCTCCGCGTCGGCCTTAAGGTAGTTGATCGTGGGCGGTGCAGGAGGCGCGGGCTGCTTAAGAAATGAGGAGAGTGGCTGCACCTTGTAACCTGCCTGGATTTTGACCACGTTCGGCATATCACTCGCACCGAAGAGCTGGGTGCGGAAAAGTACGGCCGTGAATGGAGTAGTCGAATGGAATACCTGCTTGATCTGCGGTGGCGCCTCGCCTTTCCAGTCAGGACCAACGAGCAGGTAGTCGCCGGCTTCGGTCCCCGTCGAGCGGCTCCCGATGTATCCGTAATTGAAGGTATTGGCATCGGTCAATTGCACCGAGTAGTAGCGCGGCTTCGCCACGGCAGGCACCGATATCACCGTGGGTTCGGCGCGCAGATCCACCTCCATCAACGAGTAGGGTGTATCGCTGTTTGGCGTGATAACGGCCGTATCCTCGTAGGTAAATACCCGCGCTTCGTTGGTGAGCGTACCGATGGGCGCTTTGTATTGGGACGACGTTTTGTCTACAAACAGCTCATAGGTTGAGGTGTAGTACATCACCAGCGGTAGGCCGTAAATCAGGCCCTCTTCCGCAATGGCTTTGGTCTCGACGATGCTGGGCCGATCCGCTTTGCCCTTCTCTGCTTCCGATATAGCGTCGTTCTTCCGTGTGAATAAAGACATCCTCAACCGCCTCCGATTTCGCCGCTAAGAACCTGCCAATTGCGGCCGGGGACCTCAGCCCCTGCCAAAATAGTCGGGATTTCTGACCGAGCCTACTGGCAGAAGTGACAGGTCGAGCAGACCGTCTGCCCAGAGAGGTGCACCCTGTGAACTGGCAGATGTGACAGTCGGCGGAGCACGACCGTCATATCCGGCCTCAAGCCATCCCGCTAGCGCGGGGATCTGATCCGGAATCGGAATTCTGTGAAAGGGAGTTGTCAGTTTTGAGAAGCTCCATGAACAGTAGGCTGGATCATCCCGTCGTGCACGTCGCCTACGAGGATGCCGAAGCCTACGCGCGTTGGGCAGGCAAACGGCTTCCGACCGAGGTCGAGTGGGAGTACGCCGCGCGCGGCGGACTCGACGGTGCGGGAAAGCTATGGCGAATACATGGCAGGGTGAATTTCCCTGGCAGGATCTTTTGCTCGACGGTTTTGACCGAACCTCGCCAGTTGGTTTCGTTCCCGCCAAACGGATATGGCCTTTACGATATGGCGGGAAACATTTGGGAGTGGACCAGCGAATGGTACTCGGATAATCGACTGGCCGGGAACACGAAGCCCTGTTGTGGTGATTCGCTGAGGCACGCCACCCTCGAAGACAGCTTCGATCCGACGCAACCGCGGATCAGGATTCCGCGCAAGGTGATCAAGGGAGGGTCGCATCTCTGCGCCCCCAACTACCGCTTGCGGTTCAGGCCGGCGGCCCGCTCTGCGCAGATGATCGATACATCGATGAGTCCTCTAGGTTTTCGCTGTGTCGTGGATCCGATTGGGGAGAAGTAAAGGGTGAGATCTCGCCATGGGATCCTGCGAGTGGCTCCTCAGACCCATGCAGAGTGACCGAGAGGCCCTCCCTGTCGCAAGTGACAGTTTCCAAACAGTCGGCAATTGAGTTAACTAGCAGTAGCCGAGGGACAATTCGAGGCCGCAACCTGTTGCCAACTACCTAGTTCTCCCACTGACGCAAACTCATGAGAATTGCAGAGTATGCGATGCCTGTAGCCAGTCCGTGTCAATCGGCCGGCGGCTCGATTGGGGTGCCTGACGAATCGTCGCGCTGAATCCGATTGGTAGCAGGAGATCTCACAGACACATAATGTCACCGTATCTATAGCTCATCGAGAGAATCGCAAAGAGGCGCGGTGAAGATCTTTGGTTCACAACAGACAGTGTTGGTCTGTGAGATGTTTGGGCCCTCGCGGACTTTAAAGAGGGGCAATGAGTCTTCAAAGGGCCAACCGAAGTATCACGATACTGGTCGCATCGCTTTCGCTGGCGTCTGTGGCATGCGTACTCGTGTCGGGATATTTCAGGCATCGCCAGGTGACAGCACTGAACGCCAGAACGCAGTCGCTGCTGCTGAGCATTCAGCTCGCCGGGGGCAGTGACAAATTGACGGCGGCCGCGCGGGGATTCGCGGTCGCAGGCGATCCCCGGTACCGCGACGCATTCCTGCGGGAGATTCTCGTCGAGCGCAACCGCGACCACGCTGTGGAAGGCTTGCGGGCGCTTGGCCTTACCCAGGAGGAGAACGAACTAGTCTCCCGCGCCAAGCGAAATTCTGATGCCCTCATCGCTCAAGAGGAGAAGTCGTTCGAAGCCGCCGACCGCAAGGATTTCACCAAAGCGATGGGATATGTCTACGGCGAGGAATACCTCAAGGCCAAGGCCTTGATCATGGATCCCCTTGATGAATTCCGCAGCCGGCTGGACAAGCGTCTGGCCGGCCAGGCCCTCTCTGGAGAACGGGCGGCCCAGCGAAGCGTCTATCTCGCAATCATTGCCGCTGTTCTCAATGCTTTGGCTATCGGGGGTGCGCTCATCTTTTACCGTACGAAGATGGTCGCCCCTCTGGCTGCCCTGGGAAGTAGCCTGAGCGACCTTCTCGCTGGAAAGCCCGGCATTGAGATCGGGTTTCAGCAGGATCGCTCCGAGATTGGGGAAATCGCACGATCGCTGGAGTCTTATAAGGGGCTGCAGGAGGAGAGAAACCGCATCACGCAACAAATGCAGTTACTGCTTGAATTTGCCGGGCAGGGCATTTACGGCATCGATCTCGAAGGAAACTGCACGTTCATCAATCGCGCTACCTGTGAATTGGTCGGCTACCGTGCCGAGCAAGTCCTCGGCCGGAAGACGCACGATCTGCTGCATCACCACAAGCCGGATGGCTCGGTTTACCCCATCGACGAATGCCCCGTCTACCGCGCCTGTAAGAAAGGAGAGGGCTGCCGTACAAACACCGAAGTGATCTGGCGACGGGATGGCACCCCGGTCCCGGTTGAATATTCCTCGTTTCCCATTTTTGAGGGTGGAAAGGTTACTGGAGCCGTCGTCACCGTTGTCGATATCACGGAGCGAAAGCGGGCCGAAGAAAAGCTGAGGGAGAGTGAGCAGCTTTTCCGCTCAATCTTTGAGAATGCCCAAATCGGGATCAGCATATTTGGAATCGAGTCTCAGGCACATCTCACCAACCGTGCCATGCAGGAGATATTGAGCTACTCCGAAGAGGAGCTGAGGGGCCTGGAACAATGGGACAGGATTGTTCATCCTGATCAACGCACCTCCAACGCGAAACGATATGCAACAATCATCGAGGGCACCCGAGACGCCGACGAGTACGAGAACCGCTTCATCCGCCGCGATGGCCGCATCGTTACTTGCAACGGGAGGTTTCAGTTGCTCCGGGACGCTGTAGGCAAGCCACAGTACCTCGTCACCCTGACGGAGGACGTCACCGAACGCAAGCGTGCCCAGGAGGCCCTGCAGGAAAGCGAAACGCTGTTTCGTTCTATGTTCGAAAACGCCCCGGTTGGCATCGGTCTTCACAACGTCCGCAAGTCAGAATATTTCACCAATCGGGCTTTGCATGAAATGCTCGGGTGCACTCATGAGGACTTAACCTCCATAGAGAAATGGGACCAGATAGTCCACCCGGACCAACGCGACTCCAGCGCAAAACGCTACGCGGAACTGCTCGCGGGCAAATACGACAAAGACGAGTGGGAGCAACACTTCATTCGCCGCGATGGACGCATCGTCATCGCAGATGGCACCTTTTCGGTCATCAGGGACACTGCTGGAAATCCGCAGTATCTTCTCAACACAACCAAAGACATCACCGATCGCAAGCGGGCCGAAGCGGACCTGCTGGTTGCCAAAGAGCAGGCGGTTGCCGCCACCGCGGCCAAGTCCGAATTTCTCGCCAACATGAGCCATGAGATTCGTACCCCAATGAACGCGATCCTCGGATTGACCCATCTGGCCCTAAAAACCGACCTGACAGCAAAGCAGCGCGACTATCTGACAAAAACAAAGGTGGCTGCCCAGGCCCTGCTCGGCATCATCAACGACATCCTCGATTTCTCAAAGATCGAGGCCGGGAAGGTGGAAATCGAGAGTACGGAGTTTCCCCTCGAGCAGGTGCTCGAAGATCTATCCTCCGTCGTCGGTCAAAAGGTTCACGATAAGAATTTGGAATTTTTGATAGCGTCACCCAATGATCTGCCGCCGAATTTCATCGGCGACCCTTTGCGTCTTGGCCAAATCCTGATCAACCTCGTAAACAACGCGGTCAAGTTCACCGATCGCGGCGAGGTGGTAGTAACCATTGCATCCGAGGAGCAGTTAGCGGGCCGGTTGAAGGTGAGGTTCTCTGTCCGCGACACTGGTATCGGGATGACCCCAGAACAGGCGGCTCGCTTGTTTCAGGCTTTCAGCCAGGCCGACACTTCCACTACCCGTAAGTATGGCGGCACCGGACTGGGCCTCTCAATCTCCAAGCAGCTTGTCGAGGCCATGGGGGGCGAAATCTGGGTCGAGAGCAGCTACGGTGTAGGCAGTACCTTCTTCTTCACGGCATGGCTCGGGATCGCGTCAGGTGAACCGGAGCGAAAGCGCTTTGTCCCGGACCTCTCAGGCATCCGGGCGCTGATAGTAGATGACAGCCCGCTAGGCTGCGAAATTACCGCAGAAAGGCTAAAGGCGTTCGCGATCAGGGTCGACTCAACCTCCTCAGGAGAGGAAGCAATTCGCGAACTCTCCGCCGCCGATACCCACGACCCCTATCAGGTGGTCCTGATCAACTGGCATTTGCCCGGCCTGGACGGCCTTGAAGCCAGCCGCATCATCAAGCAAGGCGGGCTGCTGAAGCACATTCCCAAGGTCGTTATGGTCACTGGCTTTGGACGAGAGGACCTCCGCACGCAAGCCGAGGAGATGGGGATCGAAGGCTTCCTGCTGAAACCAGTCAGTCCATCGATGCTCTACAACACTCTGGTGGACCTGTTCGGGAATGCCGAAATCGAGGACCAACGTTTCCCTGAGAAGAAGGAGAACCGCAGCGTGCTTGTTGCCACGGGAATCCGTGTGCTGTTGGTCGAAGACAACGAGGTGAATCAGCAGATTGCGACAGAGCTGCTGGAGAGCGCCGGAGCAATCGTCACCGTGGCCAACCATGGTGGTGAAGCCGTGAAACTCCTGACGGTCGGAGACCAGGCTCCGGCGTTCGATGTAGTGTTCATGGACTTGCAGATGCCCGAGATGGATGGGTTCACGACCACCAGGCTACTACGGAGAGTGCCACGTTTACAGCAGCTACCGATTGTTGCCATGACGGCGCACGCCTTGGTGGAAGAGCGCCAGCGCTGCCTCGACGCAGGTATGAATGACCATGTGTCAAAGCCGATTGACCCCGATCGCCTATTGTCGACTTTGCTGCGATGGGCGATGCCCCGGCCTCAGCAGGTACGCGAACCACAGCAGTCGTTCAGCACTGAAAGAGCACCCGACGAAGTGATTCTGCCAGAAATCGCAGGCATCAATCTTGCGGATGGCCTGAAGCGTGTTGCCGGGAACAAGCGTCTCTATCGCGACCTGATCCGGCAGTTTGCTGCCAAACAGGGCAATGCAGCCGCTCAGATTTCAATTGCGCTCGAAAATGGCGACCGCGCGTTAGCGGAGCGCATTGCCCACACGGTAAGGGGCGTTGCCGGCAACATGGGAATCAGGGAGGTGGAGTCGGTGGCTCAAAAGCTGGAGAAGGCACTCCGTGACCGCGAGATTAACGTTTCGCCGCTTCTTGTTGAGTTCGCCAACGTCTTGGCCACTCAAGTTCATGCTATCGAGAAAGCGCAACTCGACTCAGCAACGGTTCGACCGGTGGAAGTGCGAACTTGGCCGTTCAATAGAGGGGCGGCGGCCGACGCGATTGCTCGGCTCAGGGCCTTGTTGGAAGCGAACGACGGCGATGCCGAAGAATCCTTCCGCGGTCTGCAGCAGGCTCTAGCAGGCGCAATCGAGAAGGAAGACCTGGACGGTCTGAGCGCATCGATCAACGATTTCGATTTTGACGTAGCGCTAGTGCAACTGGATGCGATCGCTGGCCGTTGCGCAAGAATTGGGGTGACTCATGAACAAGGTTGATCAGAGGCGGACTGTGTTGCTGGTAGATGATGCTCCTGCCAACATTCACATTGTGAATTCGATTCTGAAAGACATCTACAAGATCCGCATCGCGACGAGCGGCGCGAAAGCGTTGGAACTGGCAAGAATTACACCTCTGCCCGACCTGATCCTGCTGGACGTTATGATGCCGGACATGGATGGCTACGAGGTGTGTACACAGTTGAAACTGGCGCAGGAGACGCGGGATATACCAGTCATGTTTCTTACCGGACAGACGCATGTGGAGGAGGAGACAAGGGGATTTGATGTCGGCGCGGTGGACTACATTCATAAGCCGTTTTCTCCTGCGATCGTCAAAGCGCGGGTGCAAACTCACCTCGTGCTTCGCGGGGTTCGCGAACAACTCGCAAAGCAGTTGCTCACCATCCAAAAGGAATTGGAAACAGCCCGGCAGATCCAATTGTCGATTCTTCCATCCGAGATTCCGAAAATCGAAGGCCTGGACATTGCTGCGCGCTACATCCCCATGACCGCGGTTGCCGGCGACTTCTACGACTTCATCGTGGTGGATGAGAAGCACATTGGGATTCTGGTAGCCGATGTTTCCGGACACGGAATGCCTGCCGCGCTAATCGCGTCAATGCTAAAGATCGCACTCTCTGCCCAGGGCGCGCACGCTGCCGATCCGGCACAAGTGCTGTTGGGCCTGAATCAAGCATTATGCGGAAAGTTCCAGCACCACTACGTCACCGCGGCATACCTGTTCGTGGACATGCAGAAGCGTACGATGACTTACGCAGGCGCCGGCCACCCACCCCTGCTCTTGCGGGATGGCAAAGGCGTGCGCGAGGTGGCGGAAAACGGTCTGTTTCTCGGAAGATTTCCGTTTGCGACTTATTCTTCGGTGGAGTTACCACTCATGGCTGGTGATCGCGCTTTGCTCTACACCGACGGAATCCCGGAAGCGACGAACCCCGCGGGAGTCGAATTTGGCGACCGCTGTTTAAAGCAGTTTCTGGCGGCGGAGCAAAGCACCTCGGCAGATCAGCTCGCCGGTCAACTGCTTGAGGAGTTGTCCCGCTGGTCGGCTCGAGACTCGGGTGAAGACCTGGATGACGACATTACGATGGTGGCGATTCACATAAAGAGTAACTAAAGCCGGGTCGCCCACCGGGTAGGCGATGTAGTAGCATACTACATAGGGACAGCATGCCCCCATTCGGCTTCAAGCTTTCGCTCTGCATCCTCGCCGCCTCTTCCGCCTTAGCCCAGAGTGCACCCACCCCCGTCCCGCTGGCCTTCGATGTCGCCTCCGTCCGGCCCAGCAAGCCCGACGCCCCCCAGCGCACCAACGTTCCCCTCGATTCCGGCAACGTCTACGGCAGCATCAGCGCTGAGGACGCCCGCGGTTCTGCCGGCGGCTATCTCATCGCGACCCATCAGTCAGTTTGGCGCTACATCTCCTTCGCCTATAAGCTTTCCGGGACGCAGGAGCTTTCTCTGCGCTTCAACATGTTCTCCGGCGCACCCAAGTCCGGCGCGCCCTTCTGGGTTACCGGCTCTTTCGACGCCCCGCCGGAGTTCTTCGACATCTCAGCGCGCGCTCCGGCCGATACTTCGATCGACCAGATGCGCCTGATGATGCAGTCTCTGCTCGCCGACCGTTTCCATCTGGTTATCCACTACGTTTCGGCGGACGCTCCTGTCTTTGCCCTTGTCCTCGCCAGGCCCGGCGTCACCGGTCCCAATCTTCAACCGCATCCCCCATCGGACGCCTGCACCGCTCCCCAATCCGGCCAGTCGTCAGCAACCGCGCCCGCTGCCAGGAGCGATCTTCCGCCCGTCTGCGGCGTGATCGCGCACGTTCCATCCTCCGCCCCGGGCCAGCACTTCGGTGGCCGCGCCATTCCCCTCTCCCTCTTTGCTTCTTCAATCCCGACCATGACCGGACTCGCCGCTATGCCGCGCCCCGTCGTCGATCAGACCGGTCTCTCCGGACTCTACGACTTCACCCTGACCTGGATGCACGACTCGAGCGGAGATGATGCCACCGCCGACAACACCGCCAACTTCCACGACGCCCTCAAGGTCCAGCTAGGCCTGAAACTCAAACCCTCTCACGCCCCCATAAGCTTCCTCATCGTCGACCACATCGAGCGGCCTTCAGAAAATTAGTGACAGCGAGCACACGAATGCCCTTGACGGACCGGATGGACTGCCAGTTCTCCCTAAGACCTGGCTCGCTGTGATGGAGATCACATCGCTCACTTGCCTTGAAAGATAACTTGCGGTAACAGGGGGTGCCCTTCGTGCCTGATGCGCGAACCTTCTACTGTCACTTCTGTCAGTTGTTTCGTTGAGACGGGGCTGCGGGATTCGGGCGTCTCGTTAGAACGTCACTACATCATGTCGGCTGCTTGCACGCCAAGCCGCGCATCGCTGCTAACTGGCCAGTACCCGTCGCTGCACGGCGTCACACAGACCGATGGCCTCGCGAAGAGCGCTGACAGTGATGACATGTTCTGGCTTGCGCCCGACAAAGTGCCCACAATCGGCGACTGGTTCCGCGCCGGCGGCTACAGGGCGTTCTATAAAGGAAAATGGCACGCCTCGCACGCGCACCTCGATGCGCCGGACGGCACCGGCTATCTCCAAACTTTGGACAAGGACGGCCACGCGATCGCGGAAAATGTCGCCGCGTACCTCAAGGCTGACCTGCTCGACAGCTACGGCTTCTCGGAGTGGGTCGGACCGGAGGCGCACGGGTTGGGCAAGCAAAACACGGGCACGGCGAGAGATCCATTCACGGCGGACGAGGGATACCCACCGCCAGGTGACGGCGTTACGACGGAGACAAGCATTCCCCGTACAGGTTGAGCAGTCCCGGCGGATGGGTGTGCTGTGATGGTCCTTGCGATGGAATGGGCTGATCTGGTTCGCCTCGAAACTAACCCGGTCAGCCAGGATTGAGACAGGATTGATGATCGATGAAGTGGTTCCTTATCGTAAGTGCCTTAATTGAGCTGGCGGCAGGCTTAGCGCTGCTGCTATTGCCATCGCGGGCCGCTTCATCGCTGTTTGATGCTCCAATCGCCCTGGTACTGGGCCGCCTCGCCGGATTGGCGCTAGTGACTCTGGGGGTTGCTTGCTGGTTGGCCCGCGGCGAAGAAAAGAGCCGCGCGACAACTGGCTTAGTCGCTGCTATGTTCCTGTTCAACGCTGGGGCCGTCGCGATCATTTCCTACGCCAGGCTCGGCCTCGGGCTCTTTACCGCATCCATTTGGCCGTTTGCCCTGCTGCACGTGGTGATGGCGATCTGGTGCGTTGCATGCCTTCGAAGGATGCGTTTGCGGGAGCCGCACAGTACAACGTAGCAGCTGCAGACGAAGCTAATCCGGCGTTGACTAATCAGATCGGCACGCGGCAGGACTACTGTCCGTTGCGACAGTTGTTTCGCTCAAGCCGAGGCCCTTCACACTTTGGGCCCCCACCGGAGCCGCAAAAGATGCCGGCAGGGGGAATTACTTTCAGCGCGCTCAGCTCGGAGCGAGCCCAGACCGCAGCGAATTGGCTAAGGTTTGGCTTTGCTTGGAACGACGGGAAATTTGGTCCCCTCGAACACCGTTCCCCAGATCTTGATGTCCTTCAGGTGCATCGGTGCGACCGCGTAGGGATCTTCGTCCAGTACGGTGAAATTTGCAATCTTTTGCGCTTCGATGGAACCCAAGCTCCTTCTCCATTCGCCACGAGTAAGCGGAGTTGATGGTGATAGCGCGTAAAGCCTCATCGACGGAGATCCCCAGATCGGGACGGGCGGCGCGGCCGGACTGGGTCGTTCGGTTCACTGCGCACCAGGCGAGATAGAGCGGGTCGGCAGGCCCCATCGGAAGGTCCGAGTGAAGGGAAAGAGAAACACCCGCCTTTTCGACCGGACCCAATCGAACCATGGCGTCCGCACGCTCCTTGCCCAGGCCATTCTCTCCGAAGTTATCAGCAAAGCCGTTCACATAATATGGATTGCCGCTAACGATCGCGCCGTCCTTTGCAATTCTAGCCACCTGCGCGTCGGTCGAATTAGCGAAGTGGACGATCACGGTACGGTGGTCGACCCGGGGATTCTCCCTGAGGTTCTTTTCCAGCGTGTTAAGAACCAGTTCCAAGCCTTCGTCGCCGGTGGTGTGGACATGAATCTGGTAGCCGGCATCCCAGTAGGTTTTAAACGCCTGCGCGAAATCGTCGGGCTTCATAATCCATTCGCCATGGTGACCGTCCGTGTAGCCATCTTTCATCTGCATCAGCAGGGAGATGACAGCGCCGTCGGCGTAGAGTTTGATCTCCCCCGGGAGGCGCCTTACCTTACCCGTGGTTGGAATTCCGCTGACAGACGCCTCGGAAGCCTTGATCGCACCAGAGACGCCCCCGCCTTTTTCGTAGCCGGTCTTGCCGTCGGCAATAAAGAAGGAGTACATCGGAACCTCAGGGGCTCCAAGGACTTTCTGATAATAGGAGAAGAGAGCGGGCGTTCCGACTGCACCCGGCTCCATGTATGCAGTCACTCCGTTATTGTGGAGCATCTCCACCATCTGCCTGAGACCGAAGGCAATCCTCTCGGGCGAGGCTAAGCTGGGAAGAATCTTCGGCGCAACCAAGACAAAGAACCCGTTTTCGTAGAAGTAGCCATTATCCCAATCGCTCTGTTGGCTGGGCTCTCCTTTGCCGGTAACCGACTCCCTGGTGATGCCAAACTTGTTGAGCGCGGCCGTATTGAAGATCATTTCGTGGGCGGAGCGATGCCAGATGATGATGGGCCGCGTCAGGCTGATGGCATCCAGGTCTTTGCGCCGCACGACACCGTGAAAGAACTGGTGATAACCCCAGGTGAACAGCGGTTCGTTTGGGTTTTGCATCCCCTTCTCAACGGCGCGCAAGGCGGCGAGATATTCCTCGTGGGTGGTGGCGGCCGGCCAGGTCTTGCCCGGAAGCACCCACGCCTCCGGCGCAATCACCGGGATGGAAAGGGTAAGGGCGCCCAAAATCGGGTGAAGATGCTGATCGATCAGGCCGGGCATGATGTAGCGTCCAGCAAACGTGCTGTCGACCGAATACTGAGTTCCCCCGAGCGCCTTCTTCACTGAATCTAGGGAACCGACTGCAACGATGCGGTCGCCGGTCACTGCGACGGCCGTCGCGCTGGCATTGCTGTCGTCCATCGTGATGATGCGCTTCGCAATATAGACGGTGGTCGCGTTTGGGTTGATTAGCCCGGCAATCGCTTCTTCAACATCGCCCTGAGCGTATAAAGAGATCGGAGTCGAAATTATGAGGAGGAGAGAGGCCGCACACAGGAGGAACGATAGCTTCTTGCAGATCCAAACTTGCATAGGATTGCCTTGCGAGTCGAAGGTTGGTGAAGAAATGCCTTGATTCTACCCGAACCGAAAGCGCGACTCGCAGGCACTCCAGAGCTCGAACCCTTCGTCTTTAGTGTGCCGATGCAAACGTGAACGCTGTGGCAGTTTCAAATTTGCTTGAGGCGTTGCCTGCATAGACCTTGCCGCCGGCCATAGTAAGCTTCTTCACCGGCGCGCCCTTTGTGAAATCAAGATCGGCCAACGGAACCCAGAAGGCATTCGGACTGGTCGCGGAGTCAAAATAAAAAACTTTGTTCTTCTGGTCATAGATGGTGCGCCACAGGGTAGAGGCCAGATTGGGTTTGTCCGGTTGCGAAATGCCAAGCGGCGTGCTGACCGAGCGCATGACGCCGAGCACCGCTGCTACTGCCTGGTTCTCGTAGGTGGCCCCGGGCACCGCCTTGATGGTGTGCGGGTCGGCCTGCTTCGGGATGGCGTTGATCAGGAACGAGGTGCGAACGAAGCGGTCGGCGGCGCTGATCGAGCCGGGCAGAAAGACCAATGGGTTGACGCCGCTCCAATAGGTTGAGATAGCGAGCTGCTGGTCGAAGCTGGGCGAGTTGGTCATCACCTGATACTTCCGGTCGTGGTGAATCACGAGCTTGCCACCGAGATATTCGAAGATCGCCGAGTCGCCGGTGGGGTCGGATACGGCGAGGTGCAACTGTGCACCCTTACCATTGGGTAACGTCGGAGCGATGACCACGAACGGCTCGGCGCGCAAAGCATCTACGGTCTCGGCGACGGTCGCGTAGTTGTCGAGAACATACTGTCCCCAGGCCATGATGGAGATAGTTGGCTTGCCGGCCTGCGGTGAGCCGTAGTCGGATTCGGCGAGGTAAAGCACGTTGGCTACCAGGCCGTGCTCGTTCATACCGTCGGCGGTTCCGGCATCATAGCCGGAGACAACGAGACTACCGTATTTAGAGGTCCATTGGATGCTCGTGGATCCGGTGGCGCCGTCGCGTGTTATACCCCGGGGAAAGACCCACGCGTTCGAGTAGACATCTTCCGCCCAGTCCATCGATCGGCCGGTTATGACCACATCGTCTGTGCCGAGATAGACCGCACGCGTGCAGGCTTTCGCCGAAATGCCCGTGCAAACAGTGAGGGTAAGCAGGGTGGCGACTCCTGCCTTACGAGCGATAGCCGTGCAGCAGCTTCCAGCGGGTGCCAATCTTGATAGGCCGTTCATCTTCAATTGTTACCTTTCAAATTTGTGTGCGTTGCGTGGCAGGTCTCATCCCTAAAGGACTGATAAAGAAAACCTTCTGCGGGGTGCTCGTAGCGTATCACCTGATTAGCCCGGCCACCCATGGAACTCCAATGAATAGGAGAAATTCTCGCGAGCGCCAGGGGGTACACATCAGGCTAGATCAGTCTTGGGCGGTGGCCGCACCCACGAGTGGCAAGGAGACCCGAAGACTGCGCGAAGAGTCGTCCTGCCCTGGGAGTCTTTCGCCGCACAACTGTCACTTTTGTCAGTAGGCGGCCCTCACCGATTCCGCCTACCCTACATGACAAGCTATTCCCCTTGGCCGCGATGCCAGGGAATTAACATCGCGCCGGGCATGCAACCTCGTCCGCCTTCCGACAGCCCGGCAACTTTCTGAGCAATGGAGACCTGTATGAAACGCTTTTTCGAACTCACCTTCCGGCCGTTCTTCATTCTGACTGGCATTGGGACGTCGTTAGCTGGCCTCGATGCCTTTTGGCCTCGGTGGACCGTGGAAACGGTCCAGAAACTCCAGTTTGTCCAGGACTACACAATCTTTGTTCAGCACTGGGGCATCATGGTCGGGCTGATGGGTGTAGCCATGGTTATCGCAGCCTTTAAGGTCGAATGGCGTAATCCAATTCTCCTCTACAGTGCGTTGGAGAAAATATTCCTGGTCTATCTGGTAGTGGCAAACCGAAGCCAGGCATCCGCACAAGGCTTCAAGGCGGGGGCTGCAATGGATGCTACGGTTGTCCTATACACAGTCGTTTACTTTGCGATGAACGGCTTCACGCCATTGGAGTAGCGCCGCCCCAACGCGAAGGCCATGGAAATACTCCACAGCCCGCGCATTCATTGCGGCGATTCGCAGGTAATCGTCGCGGACGGAGGTCTGCTTTCAGTCCTACGGGACAATAATGGCCTCTGCCGTTGCTGAGCCGCACATTCCCTGGACCTCCCCGGAAATGCATGCGCCCGCCGAATACTTGTAACACCCAGCCTTGATTGCGGTTACGGAGACGGGACGTTTGGCGCCGCCCATAATCGCATCGTCGGAACCGAATGGGAATGACGGTCCAAAGTCGACGACAAAGCCTGTATTCTTTTGCGAACTCTTCCAAATGATGGTTGTGCCGGTCTTGACGCAGAATGTGCTATTTTCTTTTGCGTTTGGGATATCGGGCGTCGCGGAAGCACCGTAACTGTCTCGTTTGACGTTCACAGTGCAGGGAGTGGAGCTCGATCCACAGGTGTTGCTCTCGTTGCATAACGATTGTGGTTTTGGTTCCGAGCAAGCGTACTTGTCACTCTGTGCTAGGGCCAAAACCGAGCTCAACAGCAGAACAACAGCAGTGATGGCTCCCGGAACAAAGACAGCTGGCTGATTCTTCATATAACACCTCATTCCATTCCGAACTCCTACAGAAGCTTATCCATCAGGCCACAGATGGCAGTGCCCCGGGAACTGTCATTTGTGACAGGTGGAAGCAAACGTATGCCGTCCGTGTGCATCCCAAATCCATTTGAGATATTCGACTTGTTGAGCTATCCAGAATCTCAAAAGTGAACCAGGACGGCGGTCCGAAGCCCATCCGGCGTTGACCAGTCAGATCAGCGCGCGGCGGGTGGACTGACCTGTCCGTTGTGACAGTTGTTTCGCCAAAGCCGCCAGTAATAATCTCAATTCGTGTTACGCATGGCGCCGAATCCGCCACAGCGTGGCCCGGAGCCAAGAGCCAGCCAAGCCAGTCGCGATTTTAGAAAATCCAGGAGATACGACAAGTGGCGAAGAAAACCTTAACTACAACTGCCGGTCACGATCGCTCGAAGCTGCAAATCGCGGAATTGCAGTCTTGCTGGAACGCAAAACCAGCGCCCAGGTCTTTCCGCTGCAGGGTGACCGAATGGCGACACTACGAGAAGAAGCTTCTCACCGGCCCGCACATGTAGATGCGGCCGCTGATCGAATGCCTGCGGTGCCCAATAGCTCGGCGCTCTCCCTCGGAGATGGTTCCCTTCAGCGCCCGTGCGCATATCTCCGCCGCAGTTTTCCGGATTCATTTGCCAAGGCCGCCTCAAGATCGATATCGAACGCAGAAGAGGAGAAGCATGCGCTTGGTTGCGTCAAGAACATCCGCCGGCAGGTTCGTCGTTGCTGCAGCTGTAATTCTTCTCTGGGCGGCTCGGATCGGCTTTGCTCAACTGGTGAGCGTCTCTCACCCGCTGCTCGGATATGAACATGATTCCTACCAGCCGTTTCCCGGCACTGTGCCCGCGTTTGCTGTTTCGAACGCCAGTACTCCAGCACCCCAGGCTGAGGAGTTGCCGTACCCGCAACTAGCCGGCGCTCGCATCGATCGGAGCTATCTCATCTCTCCGTCTGTGCAGGAAATGCTGCAGCCATTGCCCACAGAAACAGAGCAGGAAGATCCGTCCGGCACTGCAATCGCCGGCGTCGAGGGCATTGATCTGGGCGCTGCCTATGCCGCGATCCATCACTCCTTCTTTCGCTCAGCCCGGCAGATTCAAGATCGCACGCCCGACGATGCGAAGGCCGGCGACCCCGGCGTCGGGGAGCCGTATCACTGGCGAGGCCTGATCGCTCAATCCCTGTTTTTTAACGTCATTGAGAATAGCTTCCGCGCCGCCAGCGACGACCAGATCCGCGTCCTTCTCGCCAATAAACCCTTCTGGCACGACTATGTCGCCTCCATGCGGCAGTTCAACATGCGCCGCTGGAACGATGGGGATGATTTTCTGGTGAACTATGTTGGCCACCCGATGCAGGGTGCGGTCAGCGGCTTCATCGAGGTGCAGAACGACCCTGCTGGCCGGCAGCAGGAAATCAGCGCGACCCGGGCCTATTGGAACAGTCGTTTCAAGGCATTTCTGTGGGAGACCGCCTACAGCACCCACTCCGAGATTAGTCCGATAGGGGAAGCGGGCATCGGCAATGAAGGCGGCTGGACCTACCCTATCCACTGCCACTCCATATGTACCGCCCCCGGCACTTATAAGAAGTACACCAACAATACTGGATGGGTCGACTTCATCATTACTCCGACGGTCGGAACTCTCTGGCTGCTCGCCGAAGATACGCTCGATCGCTTTGTCAGCGACCGTATCCAGAGTGGAAATACCTCGCGGATCCTCCCCAAGATCGTACGCGGCACTTTGAACCCAAGCAGAACCATGGCCAACGCATTACGCTTCAAGGCGCCCTGGTATCGCGACTTCCAACACAGTCCTGAGTTAGAGGCCTCCTACGGTGTCCACGCTCTACCCTCGGATGAATCGATACAAGAGGCAAAGAATTTTCGCAGATTTGCCGTCACGCCCTATTTCATCGGGCTGCCGTTCGGCACCGCAGCTCACTCTTGCACCCTTTGCATGCAAAATCCTGGAGCGGGCTTCGAGGCCGACCTTGCGTTGACCCGACGGATCGCTGTCAGCTTTGCCATGAGCAAACAGCAAAACCTGATGCAAAAGGGCTCAACGACCGCTGGGTCAACCGTCAACACAAGTCTTGGCCTGCGCCTGATCTACGATCGGCCGAACAACACCCTCTCACTCGCCGTGCGGCCCGGGATCCTGACCGAACATGCCATCACTCCCTCCGGCATCGGAAACGACTTTGCCCTATCGGAGACAAGCGTCTCGCATACCGCGACCACGGTCATGGTGTCGAACGATTACAAGTTCTCTCATTCGATTGCGTGGCGTTCCTCCTTCGGGGTCAATCTGGTCCGCTATCGCAACCCCCTGCGAACCCCACCAGGGATTGGCAACCCGCCGTATCTCAGCTTTCTGTCCCACGACAGCTATTCGAACAAAGCCACCTGCACACTGGAAATGGGACCACTTTTTCATTTCTGAATGAGGAGCTACGATGCGGGGTAAATACGTACAAGCCACGGCTGGAACAGGTTAGTTCTACGGTTTCTTCCGCTTCCCTTCTCTGCTAACATCTCCATGGCCCAAATACATAGACGACTCCCGAAGCGTAGAGTTACGCGGGACTGCGTTTGTGAACGAAGCAGTCTTGTCAGGAGATACGTCGTGCTCAAGAAAATCCTGTCCGCCGCTCTAGCTTCCTCCATGGCATTGACCCTGGGCTGTAAGTCGTCCCCCAGCCCCGCCGGCACAGCCGATCTGATCTATACCAACGGCAACATCATCACCATGGACGATTCGCATCCCTCCGCAAAAGGTGTCGCCACGAAGGATGGGAAGATTCTCCTGGTCGGCTCTGACGAAGATGTGCTGAAGGCGAAGGGCGACAAGACCCAGGTCATCGATTTGGGTGGCAAGACCATGGTCCCCGGGTTCGTAGACTCGCACAGCCATTTTTCTACAGTCGGCCTGCAAGCAGTTTCAGCCAACCTGCTGCCCCCGCCTGACGGCCCGGTTCAGTCGATCCCGGCGCTTCAGCAGACCTTGCGCGACTACATGGCGGCATCGCCTATGGTCAAAGCACACAGCCTCGTGATCGGCATGAACTACGACGATTCGCAACTCGCCGAGCTTCGGCCTCCAAACCGGCAGGAACTCGACGCCGTATCCACCGAGGTGCCGGTGATCATCGTTCATCAGTCGGGGCATATCGGCGTCTTCAACAGCAAAGCGCTGGAGATGGCGGGGATCACCGCCAAGAGCACCAATCCATCGGGCGGTGTGATCGTGCGCGAAGCCGACGGCAAGACCCCGAATGGCGTGTTGCAGGAGAATGCATTTTTTGGCGTCGTCTTCAAGATGCTTCCGAAATTCACCCCGGAAGAGACAGTTTCCCAGCTCCAGGCGGGTGAACGGATCTATCTCGCCAACGGGTTCACCACCGTTCAGGACGGCAAGACGGACCCGGTCAACCTCAAAGTACTGCCTGCCCTGGCAAATGCGGGTCTATTGAAAGTCGACCTCGTCTCCTACGCTGATATTGCTGTGCTGGGAGAAGACGCCCCGATCCTGCATGGCCCGCTGATGTCACGAACCTATACCAATCACTACCGCATCGGCGGTGTGAAACTCACCTTCGACGGATCGCCGCAGGGCAAGACCGCATGGTTCACCAAGCCCTATTTCATAGTTCCTGCCGGCGAGAAAAAAACCTATGCCGGCTTCCCTGCATTTAGCGACGCTGAGGCGCAGAAGTGGGTTTCGATCGCCTATAAGAACAACTGGCAGTTGCTGGTGCATACCAACGGCGACGCGGCCATCGACCAGCTCATCAAGACCGTGCGCGTGGCGCAAGCAGCCTATCCGGGTACGGATCGTCGAACCGTAATGATTCACGGTCAGTTCACGCGCCCGGATCAGGTGACGCAGTTGAAGGAACTGGGCATCTTCCCCTCTCTCTTTCCCGTGCACACCTTCTATTGGGGCGACTACCATCGTCAGTCGGTCGTGGGACCAGAGCGCGCGGAGAACATCGATCCGACCGGCTGGGTGCTCGACAACGGCATGAAATTCGCTATCCACTCCGATGCGCCCGTAACCTTCCCAAATTCCATGCGGGTTCTCGACAGCGCGGTCAATCGGACCACGCGCTCCAACTATGTGCTCGGTCCAAAGCAGCGCCTCAAGCCTATCGACGCGTTGAAGGCAATGACGATCTGGCCGGCCTACCAGCACTTCGAAGAGAACACCAAGGGCTCTATCCAGGCCGGCAAGATTGCTGACCTCGTCATCCTTTCGGACGACCCGCTTACCATCGAACCCGCAAAGCTCGTCACCATGAAGGTTCTCGAGACCATCAAGGATGGTAAGTCGATCTATCAGCTGGGGGCTACGACGCCCGCTGCACCCGCCGACAACTGCGCGGCGGATACGCCATGCGGAAAAGGGCTGGAAGACGCCAAGCCCTTCCATCCGATCGACGATTAACCACCCTGATTTTGCGGATACGAAAACCCGACTTTGCAGGAGCGGACCTCGGCCTGGCGTTTGGGCTGGTATCCTTCGATCGACGCGGTTTCTCAAAAACTCAATTGAGAAGGGCCGTACAGAAGGATTCCCACTGCATCGTCTGGAGGTCCCCCATGCCCATAAGGTTTCATCGGCCCGTCGTAGTTTTCCTCTTAGGCATCCTTACTTCTTACTTCCATGCACAGGCTGCGGCTGCAACGGGTCCGACGGAGGTGACATTATTTCAGAATGTGCGTGTGCTGGACGGCACGGGGCATCTCACATCGCCTACGAATGTCCTTGTTCGGGGCAACCTGATTGAGCGCATCTCAACGTCTCCAATTCCAACAGACCGAAGCGCGACCACAAAGATCATCGAGGGCGGCGGGCGCACCCTGATGCCAGGACTGATCGACGCGCATGCGCATATCCTTATGCAGTCGATTCCCATGTCCGTGGCGATGACAGCGGACATTGGCTATCTAAACCTGGTAGCAGGTAAAGCGGCGAATGACATGTTGCTTCGCGGATTTACCACGATTCGCGATCTTGGCGGGCCGTCGTTCGGACTGAAGATGGCCATCGACCAGGGAATAACCCCGGGACCGCGAATCTATCCTTCAGGCGCGTTTATCTCGCAGACCAGCGGGCATGGCGACTTCCGCATGCCGTATGAGATTCCGCGGGTGATTGGCGGACCACTCAGCCACTCCGAACAAATGGGAGTGGCGGCGATTGCGGACGGCCCCGACGAGGTGAGGCTGCGTACCCGTGAACAGCTGATGAAGGGAGCGACGCAGATCAAACTGATGGCAGGCGGCGGCGTGGCCTCTCCGTATGATCCTCTCGACGTGGCGCAATACACCGAAGCCGAGTTTCGCGCAGCCGTGGAGGCAGCGGAGAACTGGGGCACGTACGTAACGGTGCATGCCTACACTCCCAAGGCGATACAGACGGCCATTGCAGGAGGAGTGAAGTGCATCGAGCACGGCCAGCTTGCGGATGAAGCTTCCGCAAAGCTGATGGCGGATAAAGGCATCTGGTGGAGTTTGCAGCCTTTCCTTGACGATGAGGATGCGAACCCTCAGCCACCGGGTTCACCGAACCGCCAGAAACAACTGGAAATGTCAGCGGGAACCGACACGGCATACAAGCTTGCTAAAAAGTACAAGATCAAGACAGCGTGGGGAACGGACACCCTATTCGATGCCAAGCTCGCAACACGGCAGGGCGCTCAGTTGGCAAAGATGGTGCGCTGGTACACGCCATCGGAGGTCCTGAAGATGGCGACCGCCGATAACGCGGAGCTGTTGGCGATGTCGGGGCGGCGCAACCCTTATCCGGGGAAGCTTGGCGTTGTCGAAGAAGGCGCCTTGGCCGACCTCCTACTGGTGGATGGCGACCCAGTGGCGAATATCAAGCTGATAGAAGATCCCGCAAAGAACTTCCTGGTGATTATGAAGGACGGCAGGATTTACAAAAATACGGTCAACTGAAGTGCCCGTAGACTTAGGGCGATTGCACGGGAACCCCTGACATCTCCCAGAGGAACCTGCGGCGTCCGAAGTCAAACGCAATCTTCGAGAGCTTAGGTCCTTTCATGCCCAGGACGCCGTCGAAATTGTCGCCATCATCTTTGTGGTCATTCACGATGAATGCGGCTTGTGCGCCGATTTCTTCCTCGCCTAGATACACTTCAGGAATCCAAACCTTCCTGAGCCGGAGTGTTCCACCCGCGTTGGCTGTCTCTTGTGTTCCAAGCGTCCGCAAGCCGGGGGAGTCTGGCATTCGACTTTCGAACAGCATCACATCCGGGCACCCGGTGTCGACCACCAGACGTAGTTGATGGTTTTGGAGTCTTGTTCGAATCGTCACAACCGGCACATCCGTGTCAAATGGAGCTGAGAACGTCAGGCCCTCGACTGGACCGAAGCGTATTTCCCTGGTTCTATAGTCGATGGTGAAACTGCTTCTCCTCAAGACATCCAACCCGATAATTGCATCCACCTTGTAGCCAACAGCCTTCTGCATGTACGAAAGGTCTTGCGTCAGAACAGGAAGCGCCTCCACCCGTACCGGACCTAAGATTAAGGAAGGAAGAATGACGCGTTCCGTTTGGACGCTCTTGTTCGCCAGGTTCACTCTGGCAGGTTGTTCGGCCAGCCCGAGACTATGTGCGATTTTCTGGTCGACGATACTCGGGTACACCCCGGTATCCACCAGGAAGTGTAGCTTCTGGACATTGCCAATGGATCCCTCAACCACCACCAGGTAGTTCCAGAACAGCCGGATTGGGAGTTTGACTGAGACCGGGTGAGCGATGACAACCGGCGCGGGATCAGAAGTATCCACAGTCAGTTGAGACCAGCCGAGATCAGCACCTGACAGCGTAAGGACCACCAAAAAGCAACTGGAGAGAAGCAGGCGGTTCATAGCGTTCACCTCATTCGCTTTCGCGGTGACGCCAACGCTGCATTACCAGGACGGGTTGCTCAATCGACGGCGGATAGATTCCTCGTTTATTTGTTCTGTATTGCTAAGTTGTTGCCGGCAAGTGATTTGAACGAAGCGCCTGCATTAGTCAGGGTTTCGCAAGCCGACTAAAGGTGCTAGAGTTCAGCTCACAAGCGGTATTTCAAATGGTCGGTCGCGAAGGTTCTACGCGAATTTTCCGCTTCGGAATCTTCGAAGCGGACCTACAGACTGGAGAGCTGCGCAAGAATGGGGCGAAGGTGCCCCTGCAGGGCCAGCCGTTTCAAGTCTGCGCCCTACTCCTGGAACACGCCGGCGAGTTAGTCACCCGGGAAGAGCTGCGCCAGAAAGTCTGGCCCGAAGATACCTTTGTTGATTTTGAGCAAGCGCTGAATACGGCCATTGCCAAAATCCGGCTCGCGCTGGGGGACGAAGCCGTCAATCCCAGGTTCGTGGAGACCCTCCCTCGCCGCGGCTATCGCTTCATTGGCCCTGTGACCAAGCCTGTTTTACAGGCAGTCGCGCCGGTTGTTTCAACCGGGTGGTTTGAGAGGCTCACGGCGGGGAGGATCTGGTTACTAGCCTCAACGACGCTCCTCATCCTGCTCTCTGGATTTGAAATCTGGCGGTCTGCGAAAAACCATACAAACGCGCTGCCACCCATCGAAGTTGCGCCCTTGGTTTCTCTGGCTGGCGCTCAGGACCATCCCAGTTTTTCGCCCGATGGGAACCAGGTCGCCTTTGTCCTCAGGGGGACCGAAAATTGTGGAATTTACACGACGATGGTCGGGGGCGAGAAGTCGCTGCGATTGACCAGCGATTGTAGCGACGCCTGGCCCACCTGGTCACCAGATGGACGACGCGTCGCGTTCCATCGGTATGAGCACGGAATGGCAATCTACGTGGTTCCCGCCTTTGGAGGGAGCGAGCATAGGTTGTACAAGGGCCCCTCTAACCCGTGGGCGTGTGGCTTCGATTGGTCGCCTGATGGCAGCGTGGTCGCCTTTTCGGAGGCGCGGACGGACTGGAACGGCAGTCGGATTTCGTTACTTTCGCTCGCCGATTCCACCACCCGGCAGCTCACGTCACCCTCAGGCCAGCAGGTCGATTACTCCCCCGCTTTTTCGCCCGACGGTACGACGGTTGCTTTCGTTCGAGGCGCTCTTGCGGGCGCGGTGGAGGACCTCTATGTCGTGCCTGCCGCAGGTGGAGTGCCCAGGCGTCTGACCTTCGACAAGACCTGGATCGAGGGACCTCCCACCTGGACTCCGGACGGCCGCGATCTCGTCTTCTCTTCCGCGCGCGGAGGTCTCGCCAGTCTGTGGCGTATATCCGCTTCAGGGGGAACGCCACGGCCGATTGCGGGTGTCGGCGTGATCGCTTCCTTCCCTTCCATTTCCCCAAAGGGCAATGAGCTCGTTTATAAGCAGACTTTCATCAAAGAGAACATGTTGCAGGTAAACCTGAAGGACGAAAAACGTAGTGCAAGTCCGCCCGCAGTTCTGCATTTAACGAAAGGGCGGAACTGGCGACCGAACTTTTCTCCCGACGGAAAAAGGTTTGCCTTCGAATCGGTTCTGGGGCACTCGGAGATCTGGGCTTGTGATCGTGACGGTTCCAATTGTGGGCAGTTGACTTCCCTACAGGGTACGGCTGGGGCTCCGCGTTGGTCGCCGGACAGCCACTCGATGGCCTTCGAGTTTCGCCCCAAAGAACACTCCGAGATCTATCTACTCGAGATGGGGGGTGGCGCGCCGCGACTGCTCCCCACCTTACCCGGAGCAGATAACGGCGGACCCAGTTGGTCGCGAGACGGAAAGTGGATCTACTTCTACTCCGACCGGGGAGGCCCACCCTTTCAATTGTGGAAGGTATCGCTCAAAGGCGGACCTCCCTTGCAGATAACCAGGAATGGCGGAGTGTTTGGCGCCGAGTCTGCCGATGGACGTTTTCTTTATTACTCGAAGTTCGAAGAGCGAGGCATATGGAAACTGTCGCTGTCGGGCGGAGAAGAAACACGCGTCTTAGACCAGGCCGGCGAGACCGAATGGTATAACTGGGCCCTCGGCCGGAACGGTGTTTACTTCCTCCACCATCGTGCCGATGGTGGCGATTTGAATTTCTTTGACTTTGCGACCGGCAAGACGACCACTATTTTGGCTTCGGACAAGCAACCAGGTGTCGGATTAGCCGTATCAGCCGACGGCAAATCGATCCTCCAGGCTGAAGTTGAGTTGGAGGATTCGAACATCATGCTGGTAAAGAACTTCCGTTAGCGTTGCCCCGCTTATCCCCCTCTCATCGATAGGTCAGTTCTTCAGGGCTCTACCCAATCCAGGGCTTAGTCTTCGAACCAATACGAAATAAATTCATCGTTCCGCGCTCTAAACCACCCAGAATCGAATCTATTACAGGTAGACACACCTGGGAAAAGACATCCGTCCATCGCGGGGTACCGTAATGACGTTTGATCCGCGCCGCGTCCTGGCATATCCATCTTCAGCGGTCGTTGCATCAGGCCTCTGCCGGAGGCCGTTCCTCCTATGGCCACATCCGCACTCTGACGAAGGCCTGAGGCGCATAATGGTCACACTTCCACCCCGATGCGAGAGCTTAGTTCGCTTAATTAGCTTAATTCGCAGCTTCCTCACGGAAAAGCAGGGACCTGGTTCGTTTAAAACGGTAAAGCGCCCTTCTCTGCACACGGGGAGCGCAGAAACGGAGCCGATAAAGGAAGCAATTAGCGCGTTAGTGCGTACTTTTTAGGCGTTTCCCGCAGGTTTGGGGGAATTATCCCGCTTATCTCGCTCATCCCGCTTCGTCTTCACAGAAATGTGAGGGGCTTATGGCGGGTAGGGAGATTCATGGCTACACTTCAGCCCTCGGGTGAAACGCCTTTCCCGGGCTCACGATCTAAGACTGCGCGAATACTTGTCCAGATTGCAACTCGCCTCAACAACCCCACTACTTGCCGGATTTGGTCCCCGGCAAGTCGCAATCGGATATTCAACAAGTATGATGTTGCGTGGTCGAAGTTCTCAAAAGCAGATATGGGGCCGGACCGCCCACCAAAAATCGGCGGCCAGCTCTTGAAGTGAGGTTCGATGTATTCAACGAGGTTGTTGTTGGCGATGATCGTAAGCTGCCTCACCGCCTGCGCCCCCAGCCAGAGCATGCTTCACCTGGCCAATACTGGCGGAGCTGTAAGCGGCACCCAGGAAGTCTCCGGTTCGCCGGCAATTTCCTCGGAACTACGAGCGATGGCGGCGAAGGGGCAGCTGGGAAATAACCTCGGCTCCGCTGGATCTCGAGAGCAAATCAAGAAATTGTACGAATCCGCAAATTTTGCGCCGTTGTGGATCGACGGCGATCGGCCAACATCGCAAGCCGCATCTTTGATTGAGATTCTGCGCGCCAGCCGACTGAAGGGATTGAACCCCAGCGACTACGATGCAGAACGCCTCGCGACAAACTCCACATCCCTCAAAGGGGCATCCGCCGCCGCTCAGGCATCCTTCGATGCCGCTCTGACCCGATCGGCAATGCGGTATATTTCGGACCTGCGGGTGGGACGAGTCAATCCCAAACACTTGAAAATCGACATCGATGTGCGGTCCAAACAATACGACCTGCCGGAATTCATTGCTCAACAAGTTGTCCGTGCCGGAAACGTCCAATCTGTCCTCGATCAGATTGAGCCACCCTATGCTGGCTACCGCCGCATTGAGAACTCCTTAAAGCAATACCTGGATTTAGCTGCCAAAGGAGATGGCGCCAAAGTGCCCGCGGGAACCAAGACCATCGCTCCGGGCGATGCGTATGCAGGAACCACCCAACTGGCTGAGCGATTGCGATTGCTGGGCGACCTTCCGCCGGGCGGAAGCTTCGATTCCTATAGCGGCGCCCTCGTCGATGGGGTAAAGACTTTTCAGGCAAGGCATGGTCTCCCGACCGACGGCAAATTAGACACGGCGACCCTCCGTGAGTTGAACACTCCGCTCAGCGCGCGCGTACAACAAATCGACGATGCCTTGGAGCGCTGGCGCTGGATGCCCACCGAGTTTCAGCAGCCCCCTGTCCTGGTAAACATCCCTGAGTTTCGGCTGAGGGCCTACTCCGCGGATCACCAGCTTGCGCTCACCATGAACGTCGTTGTGGGCAAGGCCGCGCCCACGCAAACGCCGGTGTTTACCGACGATATAAAGTTCATCGTCTTCCGGCCCTACTGGAATGTTCCGCCGGGAATTCTTCGCAGAACCGTCATCCCCGGCATTTTGAAAAGCAGCGGATATCTGGCCCGCGAGAAATTCGAAGTAACCGACTCCGGCGGCAGAGTGGTGTCACCGGGCGACGATTTGGTTGCAGGGCTGCGCTCAGGCAAATACTTCGTACGTCAGAAGCCGGGACCAACCAATGCCCTCGGCCTGATAAAGTTCATGTTCCCGAATACCTATTCTGTCTACTTGCACAGCACACCGTCCACCGAGCTATTCTCACGCTCGCGGCGAGACTTCAGCTCAGGTTGTATTCGGCTGGAGAAGCCAGCCGAGCTCGCCAATTTTCTGTTGCGGAATCAACTCGACGGACAACAACCGTGGACCGTGGCGCTGGTGCAAAAGGCGATGGACTCCGGCAAAGACAATCGCCAGGTTAACCTGGCTACAAAAGTCCCCGTGCTGATTCTGTATGTGACCGCGGTCGCGGAAGAAGACGGTACGGTGCACTTCTTTGACGATATCTACGGTCACGATAAGCGGCTGAATGCCCTGCTTGCCAAGGGACCTCCTTATCAATAAGGGGAAGTACACCGGCTCTAGCCGGAGACAGAAATCACTCTGATGTCGGAACTGCTCATTGGGCCACTCCAGCGCTCTTCCATACGAACGTGTCGCTGAAGTAGCCTGCGCTGTTCTGCCCGCCGAACAGGACGAACTCGTCGTGGGACGAGTCGTAGGTCATGGCGTGACTGTAACGCGGCGCGGGGTGACCCGTATTGGGCTCCTCGGTCCAGTCGGATCCATTCCACAACCACGTATCGTTCAGGGGGTTGCCGGATGCATCTCCCCCGCCAAAGAGAGCGACCTTGCGTTTTGCCGAGTCGTACGCCATGGTGTGAAACGAGCGTGCTGGTGGCGTGTGGGCAGGATGCATCTGGGTCCAGTTCGATCCATTCCAGACCCAGGTGTCGCCCTCCACGAGGTTTCCGGGGGTGATGCCTCCGAACAGCACAACATTGCCCTTCGCCGTGTCGTAAGCCATGGCGTGGCCTTGCCTGGCTGAAGGCGCGTGGGAAGGATGCTCCTGTGTCCAGTTGCTCCCGTTCCAAACCCAGGTGTCGTTGTTGACCGGCTGGGGGCTATGCTGCCCGCCGAACATGACTACTTTGTTATCGGACGAGTCGTAGGCCATGGCGGCGGCGATGCGGCCCGGCGGAACGGTCTTGGGATGCTCCTGCTTCCAGTTGCTTCCGTTCCACACCCAGGTGTCGTTGAGCTTGTTGAAGTTGGTATCGAATCCTCCAAACAGAACCACGTTCTTGGCTCCCCCATCGTAGGCCATGGATTGCCAGTAACGCGGGGAGGGATGGGCCTTGGGTTTCTCCTGTGTCCAGTTGTGGCCATTCCATAAGAATGTGCCGCTGAGATAGCCGGTAGGTCCAAATCCCGCAAACATGACGACTTTACCCGCCGCCGCGTCATAGGCCATCGTGTGGCTGGAGCGCGCGGAGGGGATCGTCCCTGGAAACACTTCAATCCACTCGGGCGCGGTAGTCTTGGTGTCTTTGGCTTCAGAGCCCTGCTCAGGCGACGCCAAAAACTGTGCTTTGGTGACCGCCGGTGCGCTAAGTACAAACAAGAGAGCTAAAGAAAGCGACAGCTGCTTCATGGTCGTTTCAGCCTTTCCTTCATTAAGTTGAGTTTTTAAGAAGATCGTTGCTCCCCTGAATGTTCCAGTTATCGATTGTTCGGGCAGTTAGCAATTATGAAGAGGAAAATGCTATAAACAAGGGTCCTAAAAGACCCTGAAAACTTTGCGACTTCGCGCCGGGAGCTAAGCCATGCGGTATCGTCCGATGCAGCCCAGCGACGTTCGCGAGTCCGCGGAGATCATCGCCAAGCACCCAGTAATCAGCTCACGCTATGGAAGCGCGATCGCCGATCTGCACGCAGCCTGGCTGAGCCTGCTTTCCAGCGAAGCAGGATCCCTTTGGGTTTTCCACGCAGAGGAAGGCCCCCACGCCCCGATCTGCTTCGTCGGCGTCGCCGTAATCGTAAACGACGATTTTGTGCGTGACCTCAAGACCCCACCACACTTCTGGCATGGTCCGGAACTAATCAGGCGGGTCCTGGGCGGCAACTCTCCACTCCTCTCCGAGAAGCCGCTCCGCGATGCAAACTCGCGTGGAGGCCTCAATCTAGTCGTCTGGGAGGGCTGCGCTCGCCGTGAATTCGAGACCAACCCTGAAATCTACCGCTTCTCCATGGATGCATTTGTCCAGGAACATCGAGGGTACCTCTGGAAAGAGTTGATCAGCGTATCGACCGAGAATGGCGAGCGGCTGCGCTGGACGATGAAGACGGGCGGATTGTTGTGGGATCCCTCGACAGAGCGCTATGTAGACTCTTTGAACGCTGACCCTGAAGAGATCGCACGAAAACCGCATGTTGTCGGAGTTACGCGGAAGGAACTGCTACAGCGGCCGGGATTGTCCGCCGCCTCGTGGGTGGGCCGCCTCTTCGATTACTATCCTCCGCGGCTCGGCTTCAACCGCAGCGAACAACGCGTCCTCTCTGCAGCGTTGACTGGCGCAACGGACGAGCGCATGTCGAGAACGCTGGGGACTTCCGTTCCGGCCATCAAGAAGGCGTGGGCCTCGATCTATCGCCGCGTCGCCGACCAAATGCCTGAGTTGGTTCCCGACGCGTCGCATGCGGACGCGAGCGCAGCCCTGCGCGGGAAAGAAAAAAGAAGGGCGCTTCTGGATTACCTGCGTGGGCATCCCGAAGAGTTGCGCCCCGTAGCACGCAAGCTCCTCTGACGGCTTTGGCGGTACAGCGAGTCAAGCCAAGGCTCAGGTAATAATGTCGCGGATGCTGTCACCGCCTGCGGTTGTGAAACGAAGCCGTCATAGCCGATTTGTCGTCCGTCCCTTGACCAGTTCGGGAATGCAGCTCTCGCCTTCGCGAGTTGCGACCACTTCTGCGTCTCGAAGTCAAACAGCACCAGGCTCAGGGAGTCCGCCGGCATCGCCACGATGTACCTGCCATCCGGAGACCAGCGGGGCGAGAACAGGCCTCGAGAACCGGGCACGGCGGAAACACGGTGGGTATTCAGATCGAGCACACGCAGGGCCGAATCTTTATCCGCCGGCACGCTGCCGAAGATACTCCTGGTGCCGTCCGGCGATCCGCAATTTCAATCCACCACCAGCGTCACTGTTGCCGTTTTCGTAATCTGCGCGGGAGAAGTGCCGCTGCTGGCCGTAATCGTAACAACCGACGTACCTGCGGGCGTACCCCCGGTAGTTCCCGAACTGGCTGGTTGGCTGCCGCATCCCGGCAGCAGTCCAGCGAGCAGTATCCCCGCCAGCACCAACATCACCCACCCGCCCTTCCCTCGGAAACGGCGCGGCACATACCACAGCGTCAATCCTGCAAGGCAAACCCCGCAAAGTCCTCTCGCAAAACTGCCCAGCTCTCCAGGCCTGATGTTGGTCGCCATGGTCCCCGCTGTTGTCGCGATCGTCATCGTGGTTGTCACTGGTCCACCCGTCGGCGTGACCGACTGCGGCGCAAACGCGCACGTCGATTCTGCCGGAAGCCCTGAGCAAGCAAATGTAACCGGTGCGGTAAACCCATTCGTGGGGGTTATCGTCACTGCGTACGTTGCAGATTGTCCCGCGGACACCGTGGCCGTCGTCGGTGTTCCCGTAACCACAAAGCTTCCAGGCGCCGCCGCCGTCACAATGAGCGAGTAGGCAGCATTCCCGATGAACGGTCCATCCGCGCTGCTGTCCTCGGCATACACCGTAATGCTGTAGTTGCCACCCGTCGTCGGCGTTCCCGAGATGACCCCACTGCGGCTCATCGTAATTCCTGGCGGGAAGGTTGAAGGGTCGGCAGAAAAGGCGTAAGGGGGCGTCCCTCCGTTGCCCGAAAGAGTCTGGCTGTACGCCACCCCCGCCATACCATTCGGAAGAGAAGAAGGCGATATCGTAATCACCGCCGGCGGGGCAGCCTGGATCACCAGTGCATACGCAACACTCGCCGTGTTCGGCGTAGCAATGCTGTCCGTCACCGTGATCGTAAACAGGTATGTGCCACTCAACGCCGGCGTTCCCCCGAGCAACCCACTCGCCCCCAGGCTCAATCCCTGCGGCAGAGCTCCAGCAGTCACGCCGTAGCGATAAGGCGCCGTCCCGCCTGTCGCCGTGAGCGTCTGGCTATAGGCACTCCTCACCATCCCCATCGGCAACGTCACCGGTGACACGCTGATCACCGGCGTCCCCGCCAGCAGGGGCACCGTGTTCGATGTGCTCGCGCTATAGTTGGTGTCGCCCGGATAACTCGCCTCCACCAGGTGTGTTCCCGTCCCAACCGGCGCAACATTCGCCGCCGTCACGGTCGCTGTTTCCGTCACAGAGTCCAGCAAAATGAACGCACTATTCGGCTGACTGGAACCGGCAGCGAGGTCAGGAAGCCCATCCCCATTGAAGTCTGCCGTCACCAGCGTCTGCCCCATCGAACTCACGGTCGATGTCGGCGTCGCAGTAAAGGTCCCGTCCCCATTCCCAAGCTGAATTGTGATCGCGTCGTAGAATTCACTCGCCAGCGCCAGGTCGGGTTTTCCATCTCCATTGAAGTCCGCAATGGCAATCGAGGCAGCGCTTCCCTGGAAGAACCCCGATCCTGACGCCGCCGCATTGGTGAACGTCCCGTCTCCGTTCCCCAGCAACGTCAGAAACACACCCGAATAGCTCGCCATGACCGCTGGGTTCTCTTCGTTCGAAACCACCAGGTCAGGCTTGCCGTCGCCATTGAGATCGACCGCCGCGATCGACATCGTAAAGCCGCTCGGCGACGCGATCGTCACAGGCGCCTTGAACGTGCCATCCCCATTGCCCAGTAGGACTGTCACCGTCCCGCTGTCGTAATCCGCATCATTGGTCGCCAGCGACGGCCCCCCGGCAGCCAGATCCAGCTTGCCATCGCCATTGAAGTCCGCTACCGCGATGGCTGCATCTTCGATGACTCCGGTGGCGCTCGCGGCAGACGAAGTGAACGTTCCATCGCCATTGCCAAGCAGCACCGTCACATTCGCGATCGTGCCCCCGTCCACCACGCCGGGGCTGGGGCCGCCGGCTGTTTCGACCACAACATCCGGCTTCCCATCCCCATTAAAGTCGCCTACAGCCGCAGGCGAACCCGCGATCGGCGTCATCACGCTTGTCCCGAAGGTTCCGTCCCCATTCCCGGGCAGCACAACCACGGCGGTTCCCGCTGCATTTCCCGTCACCAGGTCCAGCTTGCCATCGCCGTTGAAATCGCCGACGAGAACTCCCAACCCGCCGCCCAGCGTTCCGGCGCTCGCCTTCGCCGTGAACGTCCCATCTCCATTGCCCAGAAAAATCGAGATGCTGTTGTCCGCATTCAGGATCGCTAGATCCGGCTTGCCATCTTCGTTGAAATCGCCAGTAGCCATCCCCGCGGACGCAGTTGTGTTCAACGTCGAAGCCAGGCTGAAATCCAGCGCCGGCGTACTTGCCCCCACCGCGCTTGAACCCAGCGAAGCATTTCCATTGCTCGTATCCAGAAACGACACTGCACCGCTCACTGCCGCGGACCACTTCGCCACCACCGTAGCTGTCAGCGAATAATTTCCCTGTTCCCCCAGTGCGGTCAGGCTCGTCGCCGTGGCATACGACCCCGTCACGGTAAGTGGCGCCGCACTCGACGCGCTCCCGCCCACTGCATTCGTCCCCGCAAAAACAGCCTTGTAGCTATGCACGCCAATACCCGGCAGCAGGGTTAATGTCGCCGTCCCAGCGCTCGTTAATTGCGCGCTCCCAACCAGCTGAATGTCTGTGCAGTAGGTCGCAGCCGCGTTGCAGAAGTTAACCAGCCCCTGCGTTACTGTGCCGCCATTCACTCCGGCCGTCAGCGTCACCGCGTTGCCCGCAGCAACCGTGTTTACATTGTTGCCGCCACTGGAAATTGTAAGCGTCGTAGTGCTCCCAATGGCCGCACTCACGGAGCCGGACAGCAACATCACGAAAATTAGAAGTCGCAGCAGCAGAGTTCGACCAGAACGCATCGATACGCTCCATCAAGAGCTTTCAGCGGTCTCAGCGTACCACCAAGACACTTACCATGCCCAATTCGCATCTAATAGGCGTAGGTGCTTGTCTGTGTCGTTTGAGTAACTGGTGGCGCGGCGGATGTGTCAACCGGATGCTATTCCGCGGAAGCCAAATTCTCACGCATGGCAAGCCTAAGCAGTTCTACATTGCTGCGAAGTCCGAACGTTCGCATGATTTTGTACTTATGGAACGCTATGGTGCTCATACTTAGATTGAGAATATTGGCTGCCTCTTGCATTGTCCTGCCTTCGGCGAGGAGCCGCAGTACCTCACGCTGCCGCCGAGTGAGCGTCTTATGGCGATGGACCGGCGAACTCAGATTCTGTTGAACAAGGGATGCCGGTATGTATGATTTATTCGCCATCAGCTCTCGTAGAGCGCAAAGAAGTTCTTTGCGTGCGGCGCGTTTCAGCAGGACCCCGGAAGCCCACTCGCGCAGCGCCTCCAAGGCAACGCCAAGATCCTCTTTATTGGCAAGCACCAGGAACTTGGTTTGCGGTATTAAGTTCTTCAGCTCAAGACGGGTACTCACGTCGCGAAAGGGCGATGATGCGAGGTCTACCAAGATAACACTAGGCTGTAGTTGTATCGCCGTAGCCATAAGAGCGCGACCGTCGGCTGATGTTCCAACGATCTCGAACTCCTCGCAAACAAGCTTGTGGCAAGGAGCTGGGAGCGAAGTAGAAATACCAGCCAACAGGACGCGGGGCCGCTTGATTTCCATTTCGTCCCCGAATCGAGGTCCGGGCTCACATTTGGCAAGCGAAAAGGGAGAATAAGCGTTCATGCTCAGCGTCGATCACCCGTCCTCGCCGTTGCCTTCTCGCGCAGGTTTAAACAATAAATTCATTGCGAGGGAGCCGAAAGCTGTCAGAAATAACAGGTCGCAACACTTGGATTCGCGGGAGGCGCCAACACCAAATGCAGAACCTATCAATCGATAATTTGTCGAGCTGACGGCGTGCTCACGCCATTGGGATCAGTTTTTCTCGTATGGCTAGTTTCAGAAGCTCAGAATTGCTGTGCATGCCCAAACCCGCCATGATCTTGTACTTGTGAAAAGCTACGGTTCTTGCGGTGAGATTCAGCAAGTAGGCAGCCTCCTTCATCGTCCGGCCCTCAGCCAGTAATTGCAGCACCTGCCGCTGACGCGGGGTCAGCGATTTGCAACCGCGCTCTGGCGGACGAGAAGGCAGACTGTCGGGGGATTTTCTGGATAACATCGTCGTCACGTAAGACCGGCCCATCAAGAGCTCTCGCAGCGCCTTCACGAATTCCGATCCCGAGCATTTCTTCACCAGGTATCCCGATGCCCATTCACTCAAAACTGCATCTGCCACAGCCGGGTCTTCGTTGACCGTAACAACCAGGATCTTCGTCTGGGGCAGCAGCTTTTTGAGCTCGCGTCCAGCGTGCACGCCACTCAGAAGGGGCAAGCCAAGATCAACGATGGCCAAATCGGGGTGCAATTTCGGCGCAGAACGGAGAAGTTCGAGGCCGTCAGAGGCTGTTCCCACGACGTTGAACTCCTTTTCCAAGAGTCTCCGAAATGCGTCCACCAGCATGGCGTGGTCATCGGCCAGGAATATGCTCGGCTTTCTCATTCTTCACGCTCCCGATCGTTACGGGTCTATATCGCTCGACAGCGAATAGTGTCTTCGAATGGCAGGAACGGCAAAATTACCAGCTTCCTTCCTATATTTGAGCAAATGCGGGAGGCCCGGGAAATGCTTGCACAGTTTACCAGCATCCCGGAGCGATTCGGCAATGCGGGTTGTTACTTTTTACAGGTGGCGAATCGGTACATGGCAGGACTTTTCTTACCGCCGGATCCAGCTCGATCTCTGTCGACGGACCATAGGAGCTCCTCCCGGACCTGTAAGAACTAACAGCTACTCCGCAACGATCAGTCTGTGTATTGAAGGTTTGGCTGGACTTCGGCGGCGCTGTGCGAACTGCCGTCGAACGACCTGATTTGCTTGTCGATAGCTGTACTTGCCTTGGATTGAACGGCGGAGCGGCCGGTTATGCGCGAAACAGATAATCTGCCGTTCCAGTCCTCTTCACTGCTTATCGATATCGAATTGGTTCTCTCACCTCGGCAGGCGAGCTACCGCTCGCCTGCCGAGGTGTGTCCTCCGTCGCTATCTGCCGGTTGCAGCGAACTCAACATTTTCAGTGCGTCATCGATGGTGAAGCTGTTCGGTTTCTGGACCGGCGGGAAGTCCTTGAAGGTCGCCGCCCACATATCTGCGATCGCCATGGCGCCGTACAGAATGTAGTCGTGGTATATAAACCAGTCGTAGTAGGTGTTCGAGGTGACATCGGCGAATTCGTAAGGATCGGTGCGAAGATTGAAGATCTTCGGCAACCGCAGCTTGGTGAAAGGTTCCGCCCATACCTGCAGGGTACCTCGGCAGCGCTGCTCCATGAACATGACCTTCCAGTTGTCGTAGCGAAGTGCGAGCACGTCGCCGTCATCGCTCAAATAGACGAACAGCTTGCGCGGGCTCTCCTTTTCCTGTCCGGTCAGGTAGGGCACCAGGTTGTAGCCATCGATGTGATTTTTGTAGGTCCTGCCGATGGTGTCGTATCCCTTCTTCAGCTTCTCCACCACGTCCGGATCACCAGCCATGGCGAGGAAGGTCGGCAACCAGTCGTGGTGCTGGATGATCTGGGTGGAGATGGTGCCGGCCTTGATCTTGCCCGGCCAGCGCGCCAGCAGCGGAATGCGGAAGGCGCCTTCCCAGTTGGTGTCTTTCTCACTGCGGAACGGCGTCATGCCGCCATCGGGCCATGAGTTTCGGTGTGGTCCGTTGTCGGTCGAGTACATGACAAAGGTATTGTCCGCGATGCCTAGCTCGTCAAGATAGTCGAGCACTTCGCCGACGTTCTTGTCGTGATCGATCATGGTGTCGTGGTAGGGCGACTGCCAGCGGCCCGCCTGCCCCAGGCTCGACGGCTTGGTGTGGGTAAACAGGTGCATATGGGTGAAGTTGAGCCAGACGAAGAACGGTTTGTCGGCGTCGTTCTGCCGCTTGATGAAATCCTTGGCGGCCGCGGCGAACTCGTCGTCGCAGGTCTCCATCCGTTTCTTGGTGAGCGGCCCGGTATCCTCGATCCTTTGTTTGCCGACGCGGCCCCAGCGCTCTTGCACCGTCGGATCGTCTTTGTCGGTCGCCCAGCATTTAAGGACGCCGCGCGGCGTGACCGTCTTTCTGAACTCCGGGAAATCTTTTTCCGTGAAGTAGTCGTACATCTCGGGCTCTTCTTCGGCGTTGAGGTGGTAGAGGTTGCCAAAGAACTCGTCGAAGCCGTGATTGGTGGGCAAGTGCTTATTCAGGTCGCCCAGATGATTCTTGCCGAACTGGCCCGTCGCGTACCCCTGGTTCTTAAGGCAGCCTGCGATCGTTACGAGCTGCTCATTCATGCCGATGGGAGCGCCAGGAATTCCGACTTTGGACAAGCCGGTACGGTAGACACTCTGGCCGGTGATAAAGGACGAGCGGCCCGCGGTGCAGCTCTGCTCTCCGTAGGAATCGATAAACATCATGCCTTCTTTGGCGAGGCGGTCGATGTTGGGCGTTTGGTAACCCATCAGCCCATGGCTGTAGCAACTGAGGTTGGAAATTCCAATGTCGTCACCCCAGATGACCAGGATGTTCGGCTTCTTTGGGGCTGGCTTTGCTTGTCGGGCACTCTTGTTCCCTCCGTGGTTAAAATTTCGTTGTCGACTTGATTTGGTTCCCCGTTCGGCTTTGGCTCCGGATGCTACTTCCCCACGAACGCCTGCATCGGCGGCTTCTTCCAGGCGCCGTTGAGGACAGCTTCTCCCGGCATGTAGACGCGGTAGATGCAGTAAAACGGACCGTCCGGGGCGGGCAGCCAGTTGGATTCCTTGTCTTTGCCAGGTGAGTTCTTCTGCACGTAAAAGGTCAGAGAACCGTCGTCGCCGTACTTGTAAGACTTAAGCGTGGTGGAGTTGAGCAGATAGCGCTGGATGGGGTTTGCGACCAAAAGCTGGGTCTTGCCGTCGTACATGGTGAGCGACCAGAAGGCGTGATACTCGGGCATGGCGCCCTTGGCAAAGCGCAGCTCGTAGTTGCTCTTCGAAGCATCGAGCGGGCGGTGGCCGGCGTCGACGAAGTAGCCAAAGTAGGCAGCGTCCGCTCCGGAGTTGCCATAGAGACCGAGCTTGGCTCCGACGAAGCGGTAGAGATAGTTGTTCTCGAGAAATTCGCGAGTGCCGAAGAAGTCGGAGCTCTGAACCTGGTCGGTGTTGATCTTCTGCATCATCGCGTCAACATCGGCCTTGGTGTCGGCGATGCCGTCAGAGATGGCTTGCTGAACCGGTGGGGCAAAACTGGCCAGATCGAAGGTCTTGCCCGCGCCCAGGTTCAGTTCGGCGAAGCGTGCCATGAGGTCCGTCTCGGAAGGGTCCGTGGGGCAGAACTGGAGCAGGAAGTTGAGGTAAGGGAAAATGGCCGGCGTGGTCAGCATATCCGGCGGTCGGCTTGGGCCAGTTGACTGCTGGGACCGCAGGCGGCGCAGGTTGATGCAGAAAGGCGCTGAGCGGCTGGGCGCGGTAGCCGGTCTGGATCTTTCTCACGTTGGTGATATCAGCAGCGTTGAAGAGTTGAGTACGGATGAGCAGGTAGGCAAACTGGGTTTGGGCGCGGAGAACAGCCTTGATGCCGGCCGGCGTCGCTCCATTCCAGTTGGGACCGGCGATGAGAAAATTGCCGCCGCCGTTGCCGAAGCTGCGGGTGCCCAGGTAAGCGAAGTTGAAGGTATAGAGATCGATGAGCTGGCCGGTGTAGTAGCGCTCTTTCTCGATTTCCGGCATGGTCACGACGATGGGCTCGGCGCGCAGGTCCATCCAGAGATAGGAGTACGGTGTGTCGGAGTTGGGGGTGACGACGAACTTGTCTTCCGGTGTGGCGACCGAGCTGGCATTGGTCAGGGTGTTGAGGGGCGCGCGGTAGTCGTGGCTGGTGGTGTCGATTGCCTGCTTGTAGAGGGTCTGGTAGTTGACGGCCAAGGGAAAGGCATAGATGTACGCTTCCCTGGCGATGGCGCGTGCATCCTGTGGAGAAGCACCGGAGGAAATGTCACCAGGCTTGCTGGAATCTTGTTGCGTCAGCATGAATCCTCCTTGAAGCGAACTAGTTTGCTCGAACGACCGCTGGAGACTTCCAGGTACCCTCGAGGAGCTCGGGTTTCGGAAAGTAATAGCGCATGGCGAGCATAAAGGGCGTTTTTGGCGCGGGGAGCCAGTTTGGCTCTTTGTCTTTTCCCGGCGAGTCCGCCTGGATATAGATAGTCAGACCACCTTCCGCGTCCAGCTTCAGGTTAGGCAACATGGGCGAGTTGATCAGGTAGCGGTTGATCGGGTTCTCAACCAGAAGCTGCTGCGGCAGGCCATACATGGTGAGCGACCAGAAGGCGTTGACCGGCGGGTACTCTCCCTTTTTGAAGTGAAGGGTGTAGCGCGCCTTGCTGCCGTCGAGAGGCTGCCCGCTTGAGTCCTTCTCGTAGAGGGGATAGAGAGCTTCTTCTTTGGAGTTGGCGCCGATGCCCATCTGGCCTCCTGTGGCGCGAGCGACGTAGTCGTTGTGCAGGAAGGCGCGCGTACCAAAGAAATCGCTCATGTCTCCGCCGCTCGAGGCGCGGCGGGCATCGATCTCCTTCTGTCCGTCAGCCATGCCGCCTTCGAGGGCAGCTTTGATCTCCGGAGAGAGTGTGTCAACGTTGATCGCTTCCCCAGGAACGACGCCGATACGCGCAAAGTCCGCACGCAATGCGGTCTCGCTGGGTTGAACCGGACAGAACTGAAGCAGGAAGCTCATCACATCGAAAAACCGCAGCGAGGTCTGCATCTGGGCGGGTGGGACGGGCGGAATCCAGGGAATCGCAGGCGCCGCAGGCGGAGCGGATTGCCCCAGAAATGCGGAAAGGGGCTGCGCTTTGTAAGCGGACTGGATCTTCTTGACCTTGTCGAGGTCGCCGGAGTTAAAGAGTTGGGTTCGGCCAACTACGTTAATGAATTCGGTTTCCGGCTGCAGGACTCTCGTGATCCCGGCAGGAGCTGAACCCTTCCAGCGTGGGCCGGCGACCAGAAAAGTACCTCCGTCATTGCCGCTGGTCCGGGTACCAAGGTAGTCAAAGTTGAAGCTATAGAGATCCATCATCTGGAAGACCCAGTAGCGTTCCTTCTCGATCGGAGGGACCGTAAGGACGATGGGTTCGGCACGCAGGTCAAGGCTGAGGAATGTGTACGGCGTGTCGGAGTTGGGGGTCACGAACGCAGTATCGGCGGGAGTGAAGACGCGGGCGAAACTCAGCGGGGCGTTGAATGGGCCTTTGTATTGCGGATTGCGGGTGTCGATGGAGAAGGCGTACATGGTGAGGTAAACCTGCACCATGGGATATCCGTAGATGTACGCGTCTTTGGCGACGGTACGGACTTCTGCCGGCGAAATCGAGATCTGAGGCATAAGAGGGCCAATCCGGTCCTCCGCATTGCCGAGGACGACGCGGGTATTCCATCGCAGTGACAGGTCACTCCGATCGCCCCAAAAGCATAATCGGTTTTTTGGTGTTTTACGCCCTGTCAAAACTACCAGGTCCCAACCAAAAATCGGATCGGGATGTCCCGCCCTCTACGGCGAACTTTACATAACAATTTTGAGCAGGAACTCGAGGATAGCTTCCAGGGGCATGACCGTCAGAAGGAGAGGCGCCATCGGAATAAGACAGGCAAGGGCCAGGTGGATAGGAGTGCGCGACCCTATGGGAAGGAGTTTCATCTTCTCGACGAATGCGAAGCTGTTTCCCAGGTCGGCCAGCGATTGAATGTCTGCGGTTCCCAGCAATGCCTCCTGCTGAGTGCGACGATCCACGATCCACTTTTGCTGGAAGGTTTGTGTATACTCCGTCGCCAGGCTCCCATATTTGGCCAGCCCCGATACCTTTGTCTGGAATAAGATCGGCGCGAACACGAACAGTGGGGTCAGGATAAAGAGCACAGCAGCTACCACATAAACAACGATTGCCGGGGCAAAATGGACCAGCGGAATATTATCGTAGAGCACTCCGTTGGCGAGAACCCCGGCGACGACCACTGAGTAGGCGATCAGGATGACGGCGAAGAAACGCTGCGCTTCGCCCACGAATCCGAGACCTGCGGCTGCGTCAGGATGCGTCGGCGCGAGATGAAGATTCAGCTTATTCATGCGCCATAGAAACTGTCCCCAAAGAAACAGCCTCCATAGCCACCGCAGGCTCAAAAACTGAAACAGGGGAATACAAAAGAGGACGAGCCACCACCCGGCCAAGGTGAGTAACACTCCGGCGCCAGTGCGCAAGTCCGACCAGGTGGAGACATGAACGGCCGTCAACCGCAGGTTGGCCGCGGTGATGGCATAGGCGAGCAGCGCGAAGATGACCTCGGCCGCCGTTGAGTCGCGCCAGGCTAGCCCCTGGGCAACGGCCGTGTCGAATCTACCGTAGTCCTCTTCAACCACCACGCCTGAGGTGACAAAGTGGCGGGCGGCTTCTGCGATGCGCGGTCCCAGAATGGTCTCGGCCAAAAGCAAGATGGGCACGGCAAACAGGAATCTTGCGTGGACCGCGAAGTCACGCAGGAAAGGCACCGCGACCCGGTGGCCGATGGCTAAGCCCTGGAATGCGGACAGCACCAGCAGCACAAACCAGGTCAGGCAAATAGAGAGAAGCGCCCGCCGCACAATGCGTCGGGTGTTCTCTTGAACGGTTCCCAGGCGTTTCTCGATACGATAGGTCGGCCCGCCCTCGGTAAGCACCAGTTCACGATTGGATGTTGATGCAGGGTTCGTCATCGATCCCCCTGGAAGAATGCTGGAAGCGTGCTTGGGATGAGAGTCAAAACACAAATCTTAAACTGCGTGGTTGCTCTCTTCACGGGAAATATCTGCGGTTTATTACGACAACTTTGACAACCAGCCGGTCGTGGGAGCGCCGCAAAATAACCTGGGAATGTCGTCGACGGCCGGCTGGTCGTTCTGATAGCGGTCTACTTTTTTGAGGACGGCGCCGCCGACTGGACGATCGGCAGATCGACGCTGATGGCAGCATGGTCGGAGAGCGGATCATTGAATGCGTCGTTGGCTTCGTTCATGGTGCGGGCGAATCGGGGGGCGAAGCGATACGAGTCGTCGGACTTGGGATCATCCTTCAGATAAGCCTTCACAAAAATCCAGTCGAGCCGGTATTTGCCTACGACTCCGAGGGTTCGCGGCAAACCAAAAGTGGTCATGAACCCTTTGCTGCCGCGCTCGTTCGAGTTACCCAGGGTTCCCTGGCGGCCAAGCACGGAGAGGTCCGCATCTCCGCGATAGTCGAACCGCATCTGGTCGTCAAACCGATACTTATTTAATTCTTTAAAAAGGCCCTGTTCGGGATTGGCCGCCAGCAAGGGGACGCCGGACGCAGTTGGATCACTCTGAAACTTCGTTGTCTTGAAGGCCAGGCCGGCGATGTCCATGCCGAAGCCGATTCCAGTCGCGTACTTGACACCTTTTGTGGCCCAATACGATGGATCGTTCAGCTTCCTCAGTATCGCTGATTTTATGCTGAGCACCGTACCATCCGCCCCCGTCGTGTTCATATCCCCAGCAACCACCACCGGATGCGGTATCGGCTTAATGAGGTCAAGAATTTCGTCCATCTGCTTCACCCGGCGCTTGGGTGTCGTGCGATTCTCCAGGTGAGCGGCAACGATGGTGAGCTGGCCACCGGGAAGATCAGGCACATCGATGGTTGCAATCAGGTTGGTACGGCCGCCGCGGCGTACCTCCCGGACGATCTCTTCTCCAAAGACCAGGCTCGCGCCTTTACGCTTTCCCGCTTCGAGCTGCCCATACTTCTTTTCGCCGTTGTACCAGTCGTAAGCCATCTCCTGAAAGGGCACCACCTTCACATCCCGAAGCGGATATCGGGAGAGAATCGCGCTGCCATGCAGTCCTAGAAGGCGATCTTTATCGACGCTAAACAGCTCTTCCAACTCCTTGCGCTCGTCTGGATTCTTTACCTTCTCGAACGACTGAGTGCCCAATATTTTTGGATCGACTTCTACGAACTCGACGCCATAGGCCCAATTCATCTTGAGCGCGTCGGCCAGGTCCTTGACTACCGCCCGGTAGTCGCTCCGCTTCATGCCCCAGTCGACCTCATTCAAGACCAGCACGTCGGCGGACTGAAGCACATCCATCTGGGCGAGTAGCACATCGTCCTTCGACTTTTCGGGGTTGGTATTGCTGGAGGCCTCGGCATGCACCTGGTTGAGGAATGCCTGCTTGTCGGTCAGCAACAGCTTGATCTTGTCCAGTTCAACGCCCCGCTCGATGTTCCACTCGACCAGGCGCAGCGAGGGCCCCATCCCCGTAAGTTCGGGCCGCAGCGGCTTGGTTCCATTGAAATACGCCTCGTTGTTCACAAAGGGCGTGGTTAACAACGTGTGCAGCTTGGCAGCCAGGGCAGGTTCAACTGTTTCCTGCTCACCGAGAGCGACCAGTTCCGGGTAGCTGAACATGGCAGGCTCGGCCGACCGGGTGTAGTCGGCGCTGCTTCCACTCTGGGCGGAGGCTCCGCTACACAAGAGTATGGGCAGGAACAACGCGAGTTGGGCTGCCACGGAATGGGCACGCTTGCCCCGTGCAAGAGATATTCCTGCGAAATTTGCCTTCCGCTTAAGTTCTATGATTTTCATCTCGAATTCTGGTTGAGCGTTTAGGGAATTATCCCTCAGAGACGGAGTTGCGCAGCCAGCAGCAGTCTACGAGGCAGGTTGCTGTCCGCATACTAGTAGAAGTACTAGTTCCCTGTGCAAGTAATCCAAGCCTCACCGGATTCCTGCCAGGTGACACAGAAATGATGTAGTTATACTGAGCGCCATGCCAATTTTCTTAGTGACGGCTTTGTTTATCGTTGGCTTACTGATGGCCTGCATCGAGTTCGGCCGCCGCATCCGGCTGGGCCGGCGCGGGGAAAAGGCGAGCTCGGGACTCAGCACGATCGACGGCGCCGTCTTCGGACTGATGGCCCTGCTGCTTGGCTTTTCTTTTTCCGGAGCCGTCTCCCGCCTCGACACGCGCCGTGATCTTATTGTGCAGGAGACCAATGCCATTGGAACCGCCTGGCTGCGCATCGATCTACTGCCCGAGGCAGCCCAGCCCCAGATCCGCAACGACTTTCGCGCCTATCTCGATGCGCGCCTGGCCTTTTATCAGAACCTGGAGTCCGACCGCGCGAAAGCTATGGACCAACTGGCCCTCTCGGACAAGCTGCAGGCAAAAATATGGGCGGAATCCATCCCGGCGGCGAAGCAGACTTCCTCGCCTGCCGTGCTGACTCTGGTCGCCGGCTCTCTCAACGAAATGATCGACATCACGACCACGCGCTCGGTCGCGCTGAGGACCCATCCCCCGCTGCCCATTTACGTGACGCTGGTATTGCTCGCCATGGCCAGCTGCCTCATCGCAGGATTTGGCATGGGCGATACCGAGAAGCGCCCTTGGCTGCATACGGTGGTCTTTGCCATAGCTCTGTTTTTGACCGTCTACATGATCATCGATCTCGAGTTTCCACGGGTCGGTATCATCCGGATAAACGGCTATGACCAGGCTCTCATCAACCAACGCAACAGCATGAACTAGGGGATCCGCGGCAAGATTCACAGTGCTTATCAAAGAAAACTTTCGCCGGCTTTTGCTTTCCGTCTGCCTTTGTTCCGGCGTACGTGCCACTCACTATGCCTTTGCATCGGACCCTTCTCCGCATGCCCTGCCGGACGCTCCAGTCCAGCAGCTTGCGGTGAAGGAAAAAGACCTGCCCATGGCAATCCTGAAGGACCAGGTTGGCATCTGGACCAGCCCGGTGCGGATCAGAGCGCACGATCTGATTTGGCTGTTACCCCTCGGGGCAGCGACGGGGGTGACGCTGGCCACCGACACCGACACGATGCGTGAACTACCCCGCAACCCCGGCTTCAACAAAGACAGTGTGAATGCGTCCAATGCCCTGCTCGGCAGTCAGATCGCCATTCCGGTAACGTTGTATGGGATCGGACTCTTCAAGGGCGATGCGCGCGCTCGCGAGACGGGCATTTTGAGCGGCGAAGCACTTGCGGATAGCGTAGTGCTGGACCAGGTGACGAAGATCATCTTCCGGCGCGAGCGCCCGCTCTACAACAACGCCGCCGGCGACTTTTTCTCCTCGCAGGCTGGCAGCAACAAGTCGTTTCCCTCTTCACACAGCATGCTGGCGTGGACTGTAGCCGCGGTCACCGCCGGCGAGTACCCGTCGAAGTGGGTACAGTTGGGCGCCTATTCCCTGGCCTCGAGCGTGAGCTTGATGCGCGTGCTGGGCCAGGAGCATTTCCCAACAGACGTGCTGGTCGGAGGTGCCGCGGGATGGCTCATCGGGCACTACGTCTTCGAGAAGCATCAGGTACGACGCATCAAGAAGACGTTGCAGGCGGCTCCTACGACTGCTGGTGCCTACTGAATGATCGGTATTGAGTTGGCAAGCTGCAAATCAACCAACAAGGTCAACCGGTTATCGACCTGGATGAACTTGGCAGCCTGCTTGGCGCCGATCGCCTTCTTGAACTTGGGATAGTACTCGGCTGTAAGGTCGGTTCTTGACTTGTTGAATTTGATCATCCGACCCATCAAGTTGTCAGCCTGAGCATCCGTCAGCGTGTCGTACTGGGCGGCGTAATCCTTGATCGCGCTTACCCGCTGGTCGCCCAGAACTTGCTGTTTGTTGGCGTATTCGCGGTAGAGCGGCCAGAATGCCTTGCCGTCGGCGTCGTTGAACTGCATGGTTTTGCCAATGATGTCGGTCTTTTGCGCCTGGACATCCGAGCGCAACAACGCAACATCGGTATCGATTCCCGACTGGTCGGTGGTTGCAGTTTGGGCAATAGCGCCCGAGGTTACCAACAAGGCCGCCAGCATCATGACAAATCGCGTTTTTTTCACGGGGTTCTTTTCCTCTTTCAAGCGTGCAAATATCTCCCCTCTGGTTCGCCGAGGGTGACACCAATCTTCACATTCGCAGACCGGGCATGTCACCTATAAGTTTTACTAGTATCGCGAACTATCTATTTCTCATTTTCAAAGCCAGGGCGATTGGTTCGAATCATCGTAGAGAAATCGGGCGAATTGTCCGCCGCCTTGTGCGGTCGCATTAATGTGTGCGCGGCTTTTCAAATCCTTAAACGCCAGGCCGTCGGTAACCAGCCGGCCGCGATCATATAGCAATTCGTCCAGGGTACCGTTGACCAGGAATTGGTAGTTCCAGGGCTGCGGGTTGGCCACTTCTTTGGAGATTTTCGTGTCAAGCGTTGTAGTGCAGTTGCGCGTCAGCGCGTTGTACCACTCGGGATGATCCTTCAGATGGTTTAGATAGCGGACATAGGTGAGGAAAATGGCGCGCGCCGAGTCCGCCCCGATGTTCACGCGGTAAAGGAAAACGTCCTCGTCTTTTCTAAAGTTGGTGCGAAGACGAACGACGTCGCGCTCATCAGCGACCACGAAAATCAGCTCATATTGGCGAAAGAATCCAAGGATAGCGGAGTAATCCTGGCCGCCCTTATAACGGGCTTCTATGGAGAAGGCAACGTGCTGGTTGTCCCCGAACCAGAAGCTCACGATCGGATGACCGATATATGGCACGCCCCAGGTGGTGAAAAAGAGGTCCGCGCCGCGGAGGTCCGACAGATTCACAGTGCGATCGCTCCAGCAGTTGCTGTAGTCGGTCTCGGTGCGATAGTCACAATTACGCAAATTGTGGATGGTCATTCGATCTCCATCCATTTGCACCCACGCCGGCCTATCCACGTCGGCCTGCCAGGCCCCGGTATTCGTGGGCTTTAAATTGAGCCACCAGGCAAGCACCAGGCAAAAACATCCGAAACACAACAGCATCGATCGAAGGTGCAGTTTGTATTTGACCAGGATCGCGACCAGCAGCACCGCATACAGAATGGTAAGCGGCAGCCTCAGTGCCGATCAGACGGACATCAATGTACAGAGCCGCCATCGCCCATAGAGAAAGCAGGGCAAGAACCAGCCAGACAAGGGCGAGGCCTAGATCCAGCCAGGCATCTGGCTAACCATCCGCGCTTGGGAGAAGGTGGGGCCATGGGGTGCTGATCGACGGTTCCATACGAATCCCTTGCCTCTTCTGTTCCCTGCTGTCGTTGATTAGACCCCTAAGCAAAGCATGAACAGACTGCCAATACTACCAGTGTCCCGGATAAAAATCTGGCCATGCCGCGGGGTCCTCGGGCAGGTGAATCTAGCGAGGTCCGGCCTCATCGGTCCCCACCTGTCAAACGTTTTGCCTCTCTCTTGTAGTTTTGCCAGTATCGCTCTGACCGTCGCAGGCTAAAGATCGAATCAACTGCAAAAGGCAGCGCGATGAGCAAGGAGTAAGCCCATGAAAATGAACCTTCAGGCAAGATTCACCTCCACGAACCCGGCCATTCTTGCGGGATTGATGATCATTTTGGCCAGCGACCGCGCAAGGCCAGACACTGTCCAGGGAGTGATCAACGGGCGAAGCGGCGCAACCATGACCCTGCAGACCGCGGACACACCCAAACTCGTGGTCTTGCTTACGCCGACTACCGAAGTCGACGAGGTACAAGGCGCCTTAAAGGCGCGCAAAAAGCAGATGGCCATGACCTCCCTGATCCCGGGCCTTCCGGTGCAGGTGAAGGGGACCACGAACGATCAGGGACAACTGGTGGCGGACAGCGTCAAGTTCAAGGGCAACGATTTGAAGGCCGCCATGGACGCCCAGGCCGGGCTGCAACCGACTGTAGAAGCGCAGCAGGCAGACCAGCAAAAGATCCAGCAGAGCCGGCAGCAGGAGTTGGCGGCGCAACAGGCCCAGCTAAGCGCCGAGGATCAGAAGATTGCCGCCAATAAAGCCGCGATCGCTGCGGCCAACAAGCGCTTCGGCGAGTTGGGCGACTACAACATTCTGGACGAAGTTACCGTGCTCTTTGGCAACGGCAAAGTTACCATCGACCCGCAATACAAACCCCAGCTACTCAAGCTGGCTGAACAGGCGTTAACCGTCACCGGCTATGTTATCCAGGTAAAGGGATACGCCTCAGCGGTGGGCTCTGCGTCGCTAAACCAGAAGTTGAGCGTGGAGCGGGCCAATGCCGTCAGCCAGTTTTTGGAACAGGACGCCAACGTTCCCCTGACCAACATGCTTGCACCCGGCGCCATGGGAACCGCCGATCAGGTGGCTCCCGAAAGACCTCGGAAGGACAGGCCCAGAATCGCCGCGTAGTGGTGATGGTTTTGCAAAACAAGGGCATAGCCGGCACGTAGACGCTTAATGCCTTGTCGTGCAGGGAAACAGTGGTGCTATAACAGAGGAATTCTAATGAACAGACAACTGGTGAACGGCGCATCCGGCTCCGCCATCGCAGCTTCTCTCACCACTATTTTCGCTAGCCTGGTTCTCTGTGCTCCACCGGCCATAGCGCAGAACGCGGCAATGCAAGCGAAGATCGCGGAGGTTACGGAGGCGTCCAAAGCCAATAAGATGGCGCTCTCTCATTACAACTGGCAGGAGTCGGTGACCACCAGCATCAAGGGCGAGGTCAAGAAACAGCAGCTCTTCCTGGTAAACATAGGACCCGATGGTCAGCAGCAGAAGAGCGAGATCAATGCCCAGCCGGACCAGGCAAGTGGCGGCCCACTGAAACGGCACATCGTCGCCAAGAAGAAAGCGGAATATAAAGACTACGGCGAGCAGATCGCGGACCTGGCAAGGCAATATGTAACGCCAGACCCCGGTCGACTGCAGCAGGCCTACCAGCAGGGAAATATCTCGCTGCAGCTGGGCGGAGGGGAAACCATGATGACCCTGCACATCAAGAACTACATCAAGCCTGGCGATTCGGTCACTCTCGTCTTCAACAAGGCGAAGAAGGCGATTCAGAGCCTTCGGATTGCGAGCTATCTCGACGATCCTACGGATGCTGTGACCATCGCGGCCCAGTTCGCCAAGATGCCGAACGGCATCAACCACGTTACCGGCACACAAATCAATGGCGCCAGCAAGCAATTGACGTGTTGTTACGCAGAATTCGAACTATCAGCCACTTTAACGGCCCGCCGCTGATTTATCGATTCCCGAACGTCCAGCTAAGTCCGGAGCTGGTCCCGTAGTCGCTGCCGGAAAGCGTCGGGGGCGGCTGATTGTCCCAGCTGCCATAAAACGAAAAGTTCCATGACAGATCGCTGAAGAGCTTGATGTAGTAGGAAGCGTTGGTATTCACCCGGACACGCCCCGGCTCCGAGATCTCCGGGAATATGGTGGCACATCAGGTCCAGGTCTGTCTTTTTGAATTTGAACATCTTAAGCTCGGCCGCAACCAGGCCGGTTGCAGTGTTTTGCGCACCCTGGTCTGCGGTGTAGTTCTTGTACTGTACGTTCTGCCAGGCGATCCCGCCGAGGATATAGAAGCTCGACTCATTGCTATTTCTCAGATAGCGCCCAATGCCCCCGCCGATCGAGGTCTGCAGATTGATTCCCTGCACCGAGCTTTGCAGGAAGTTCCCTGTTCCCGAATAAAACCAGTTGTTCCAGGGCAGCAGCCTCATCACGCCGAGTTCGGCCTGGTTTCGGGTGGAATTATTTGCGCCGCTATTGTGGGCAAAGCTGGAATTGAAGCTGGCCTGGCTCGACCATCTCGGCCGAAGGTACTCCACCTGGGAGGCGACGTTGTATTGCGTGGTTTCGTTGCCTTTGGAGTAAAGGATGCCGGTGTTGACTCCCCCGTTGAACCTCCGCCAGAAGCTCTCGGCAGTCTGGTTCAGTTTGACCACCTGCGACTGGGAAATCTCTACTTGCTTCTCTGGCGCTGAGGCGATTTCGATCTTTACCGCGCGTCCGCCGGGTCCTTCATTAGCCGACAACTTACCGGTGTAGACGGGGCCGGCCTCGGTCTGTATCAGAAACAACTGGTTGCTTTCCAGGTGGGCCACCTTCGCCCATTCCAGCCCAATAGTGCCCTGCGCATAGCTCAGCTTGACCGAGAGCACACCGGCGCTTAGACCCTTGATCTCGCAGGTTATGTGATCGCCGTTGTTCATCACGACGACGTCGGTGTTGTCACGAGCGAAGAGAGGGAGCGAAAACAGAAGAATGCAAAGCAGACTAGTGACCCGGATGTTCATAGCGTGTCTGGCCTCCGCATGCCGGCATGGCGACTGGCGAACACGCAGGCAGATTGTTCGCGATGTCTTGCGTCTACGACGAGCTGTCCAGAGTGAATTGGAACAGGCGTAATCCTGGGAACCGCGGCCACCGTGCCAGCTAGAAGATGCGCCCGATGCGGAAGAAGAACCTTCCGCGGCCATAATCGCCGATAGCGCCCGCAAGTTCAACCGGCCCGAAGATGGTGTTCACGATAATTCCGGCTGCGCCATCCAGGGGGAGATTCGGCGGCTTCGGGCCGAGCGCTAACTTGTATGTCTTGCCCACCTCCGCTAGCCCGATGAACTCAATGTTACTGCCCAGCAGCGGGGGAAGTTTGCTGAGCTCGCGGATATACCCCAGTTGCCCCAGGAAATATTGGTTGGTATACAGCTCATTGGTATTCCAGGCCACCAGCCGCTGCGAACCGCCGAGAGAGAATGCGGGTATTCCGGCTTTGTAACCGTAACTGCTTCCTCCGGAAGCCCCAAAAAACACCGAAGACGGCTCGCTGATGCGGAAGAAACTTTGCGATTGCACCTCAGAAAGCGGAAATGGGCCTGGAGCCGCGGGATTGACGTTGTAGCCCTTGGTGTAGATGAGAAGACTTTGGCCGGAGCGCGGTATCACGGGGTTGTCCAGTGTATTCAGCTGAAACTGCAGCCGGACATCGCCGGTTCCGCCCGAGACAGTGGGTAGAACGGCCGAGTTCCCGATCTGGGGGGAGAGCTTTTCATACCCGCCTTCGTATCCCAATCTTAGTTCTCCCGTGGTCCCAAACCCGTATCCCACATCCATTCCACCAAGGGCCTGGCGTGTCCGGTAGGTCGCGATCTGCGTATCGCCGTTGTACACGTAGCTCTGCACGCTGTTGCCGCTGCCGCGGGGAGCGATAAACCAATTGCTGGTCGGCGTAAATGGATGGTAGTACTCGCTGTCGATCGCATATTGCGAGCCTACAACCACATCGCTGCGGAGTTCGGATCGGTAGCTGCCGAAATCGAGGAAGGTAATACGTGCTCCGATACTGAACAGAACGTTATTGTAGTCAGAGCCGTCGATGAGAAGAATGGGGCGCACCGTGGGTGGCGCGTAGGGTTTCTGTTCGGTGTTAATCTGCAGTCCCTGTTTCCCATCTTTTTCAACCATGGAATAGCCAACGTTCGCGAAGCGGCCCTGGCCCTGCAGCCTCATCATCTGCCCATCCAGCTTGGCCGTGTCCACTGGCTTGCCAACGTCTACGGCAAGCCGCTCCTCCACGGACTTGGCCAACTCAGGATGAGTGCCGGTAACCTGCACAAACTCGGGGACAGGTACGGTTTTCCGCCGGGCTGTCCGGTTCGCCAGATATTGCTGCCATTCGGCTTCGCTGACCGAGAACGCAGAGAGCACTTTGGCCTTGGAAGCAGCCGCATCGTACCCGGCCTTGATGATCGCGTCGGCCGCGCCATAGTCGAGAGCGTTGTACTTCTGCAGAGGGACGCTTACCAGCAAATCCGCTTGCTCCATGGAGCGAAGTTCGTTGGAAGCGATCATGACGGAGATGGATTCGCCCAGCACGGCAAAGCTAGAGAGAGGGGCCGTGGGACTCAGCGGCTCGGTCTCCAGATGGATGCCAATGACGATGTCGGCCCCCATCGATTTGGCGACGTCGATCGGGATGTTGTTGAGCAACCCGCCGTCCGCGTAGATATGATCGCCTGTCCGAACCGGGGTGAAGATGCCGGGCAGAGACATCGTCGATCGCAATGCCAGCGACAGAGGGCCGTCGCGGAAGACGTGCGGCTTGCCGGAAACCAGGTCAGTCGCCACACAGGCGAAGGGGATAGGGAGATCGTTGAAGCTCTTCAGTTCAGAATACGGGAGGGCAACCTTGTCCAGGATCAGCGAAACCTGCTGACCGGTGTTGAATCCGCCGGGAAACTGCAGGCCCTTGGCGCAGGCCGAATTCAAGACTGTTCGGCACTTCATGAGCGTCTTGTTTGCGGCGAAACGAGAGGTCCTGGAACGGTGTCTGGCCTCGCAGTACATCATCCCAATTGATCCCGTTGGTGATCTCCTTGACCTCTGCGGGAGATCTGCCGGTCGCGTAGATTCCTCCGACTAAGCCGCCCATGCTGGTTCCGGCAACATAGCTGACCGGAATGCGATGTTCTTCCATCCACTGGAGAACGCCGATGTGGGCGAGACCCAACGCACCGCCACCCTCGAGCACCAGGCCCAGCTTGGGGCGTCCGGTGGGACCTGGTGTAGGCACCTCTTGCGCGGTGCTGTAGCAGCTTGACAACAAGGTACAAGAGAGAAGCAAGGATGGTACTGCGTGGAATTTCATAGGCGCCCCTGGGACGTGCTATCGAACTGGAATTTCAAAATCCTGCAAGACCCGGGGGACGCGCCGGCAGAGCTACACCGGCTGATAGCTCGAGTTCTGAGTTACCACCGTTAATTGTTTGCTGACACCGTTGATCTGCGTGCCGGCAACGTGGTTTGTGCCGTCAGGCAGCTTGGCGAACTGCGCTGCGATGGTCACCGCATCGGAAGGGCTGTCGAGATAACTCGCAACCTGAATGCTCTGGATCGCCTTTAGTTGCCTGTTGAACACCAGAGTCACCTGATCGCCGGGCTTGATGTAGTTCTTGATGACCAGCTTGACTTCGCCTTCACCGCCTGGCACAAGCGAGATATTGCCCGCCTGGAGCGCTGCTTGCAGTTTGCCCGGGTCGGGCGTTGTATATTGCCTCGCCAGGTCTCCGATCTGCTCGCCGTAATCCTTAAACTCGGCTGTTTTCTTCTCGACGACATGCTGCTTGAGTCTGCCCCCGCTGGGTGGTGGCGCAGCTTGCGAGCCGCCGATCTGGGTCTTCTGCTGCTGACCGTCCGGTCCCACGCTGACCTGGTAGACCTGTTGCTTCTTCACCTCGCCCTTGATGCTGATCGTCTGCTGCTCTTGCCAGGTGTAGTGAGCAAGTGCCATTTTGTTGGCTGCGGAAGCCTCTTTGATCTCCGCAACTTTCTGTTGCAGTTCCGGATTTTGCGCCTGGAATGGCAACGCAGAAAGCAACAGCGCGGCGAGAATGGTTATGCTCTTTGAGCCAAGCGTGGGGCGGGTGTTCATCTGATCTCCTCTTTCGTAAACTGTTGCGGTGCCCGCGAGTTCACTCCTGCACAATGCTCCAACTGGCATCGGGGTTGAACTCACTCATTGCGGATGCTATCTCTGCCGTGTTCTTTCCCAGGTCCTTCTGCAGTAACACGCCGTCCTGGTTGATCATGAAGGTCATCACGCCTGAATTGCCATATTCGGCTGGATAGGCGACAAAGGCGAATCCGCCAACCATCTTGCCCCCCACTACGTAGTCCTTCGCTCCCCCGGGCGTTTGGCTGCCCTGCCGGTTCATCATGTGGAAGTAGTAGCCATGGAAAGGCTGGTGCGCGTCCTGCTTGGCGGTGTATCCCTCCTGGGTCGCGAAGGCCGCTAACGGTCCAAGCGGGCTAGCGGGCTGCCCCTGCTGCGATTCCCAATAGAAGCCGTTCTGCTTCCCTGGGTCACTGATGAATTTCAGGGCATATTGCTTGGAGCTTCCGTCGGCGTGAACTTGTGAGAAGTACTGGGCCTGGGCATCGGCCAATGCTCCACAAATCTCGATGACTGCCAGCTCATTGCGGCCGATACGGCGCCTCAAAATTTCATCTTTTCCCGCAGCCGTATCGAAGAACCAGAGGCCGCCGGCGCTCTGTTTCAGCGGGATCGGGAAGGGGAAATTGTCGGCGCCAACCAGCAGGATCTGCGTTCCATCAGGCATTTTGCGCCAACGGTGCATGACACCATAGCCATCCACAAAAGCATTCAGCGTGGCCTTGTCCTGTACCGGATCGCCAGAGAGCAGGACGTCCTTCGAGTTCGCGCCGAAAATCTGCCAGCACAGCGTTTTGATCGCCTGACTTCGCGGCTGCAATTAGCTGGTTGCTCGCGTCATCCGCGGAAGAGAAGGTTTTGAATAAGGGTTTCTCTTGCTTATTGCATGCGGCGAGAAAGAGAGCATAGCGTCAGAAGCACGAACCAGTTAATAGCACCAAGCCTACGATTTACGGGCAACATGACTCTCCCTCACACCTTGATCTTTAACTTCACTGGGACCGCGCGGGCCCCACTCGTTCATCTGCGCCAGCCGCCGCCGCCACCGGTGCTTGCCGCACCGCGAGCACTGGCTTCCCTGCTGCCCCAGCCACCACCACCGCCACCCCAGGCCGATGATCCGCTGCTTTTTTCCTGCCTGCCCAGTAGTTTTGGGCGCTGGAGAGTTGAACTGTATTTCTGATTCGTGTTCGAGCTTGAGCCCTTCCAGCCACTCCCCGTGTTTGAGTAGGTGTTCCCGTTCGCCGCGGCATACTTGTTGCCGTTTGCCGTCTCACCATAGGCGGCGCTGTTATTCGCACCAGAGGCGCCATAGGCCTTGGCGCCGGTCGAGGAGGTCATCGAGGCTGTGGTTCCGTTCGCGTTCGTATTGTGCTGCGAGTAGGCAGTGTTGCCGTTCTTCGAGTACGTCGAGGCTCCCGAGTTGCCGTAAGCATTGGAATTCTGCACCGTCGATGCGGAGGCCCCGGTTTTGTTGTTGTAGGCGCTAGCCGCACTGGTGGTGCCATACGCGTTCGAAACGGACCCCCCCTGCGCATAGGTCCCTGTATGCGGGTTGTACGCCTGGCCGGCACTTGCGCTGCCGTAGCCGTTCGAAACTGTGCCTCCACGGGCGTAGGTCCCGGTCGCCGAATTGTAGCCCTGGCTGTAGTGCGCGGAGCCGTACGCCCCGTACGCAGATGTGGTCGTGCCGTGCCAGGCGGTGTTTCCGTAGTAGGAGGAGCCGTGGTACACCACGGTCGTGGTACCGTGCCAGCCACAGTTCCAATAGCTATAACCCCATCCACAGCACCCACCGCTCATCATCGCGCCCACTGCGATGCCAACTCCAAACGCAACCACGGCGGTTGTCACTACCGCGGCCGTGCTGTATCCCGGAGTGACATAAGGAGTTCCGTAAACCACGGTTGGGTTGTACACGGGGACATACACGACCTGCGGATTGGCAGCTTGAATCACGATGACTTGCGGCGATTGCTGCACCACCTTGATCTGGGAACCCGAGGTCAGATTGCCGGCAGCTTGCGCCTTGGCCCGCAACACCTGGACGGCCGACATGACCTCAGGACCCTGGGTGGCATACGCCTCCCCTAACGCTGAAGTCCAACTGAGGTTTTTCGCCATGTTGTCGAGCACCGACGGAAACTGCGTCATCGCCTTCACGCTGGGATCCCACGGCTGCGAGTCCACCGCATACATCAGGGGCGCGCCGGTGATGGCGCTGTTTTGCTGGAGAAAGCTGGCCGCCGCCGTCACCTGGTCGGGAAAGCTCGCAGCCCCAAGAACCTGGGCTACCAGCGAATCCGGGTACAACGCAATGGGCGCAACCAGTTGTTGCAGGTCGTTGCTGGATAGCGGCGCGCCTTGTCCTGAATACCCAGTCTGCTGCGCGGAAACTTCCAGCGGCGTAGCCCCAATACCAGCAGGACAGATAGCGTCGTTGCCAAAAGCTGTTTCATGAAGGTCGCGATCATATCCTTTGGTCTCCAGGCACGATTCAGGTTGAATCTCTTTCAGGCGAGAATGGATTTGGTCATCACGTGGGCTTTCGGTGATCCTGGCCGCTCAGCCGGTTGCATCGTCCGGATCAACAACCACGCCACTCGCAGGAGCGTGCAGGATCAATATCCCGTTCGAGTGGTAGGCTACCCGAGCGTGCTCCTTAGATGTAACTGTCACTTGTGACAGGTGAACACTGCGCCATTAGGGACGCAACGCTCCCGGACTGTGAGCTGTGTCGCCGCCCTCCGGGAAGGGCCAGAAGGATGCTTACAAAGAGGCAGGAACACCGGAGTTGAACACCGGGCGCTTTAGGCCGGGGTCATATGGTGCTTGATTGCGTACTCAAGGAGTTCCGCGTTGGTCTTGACGTTCAATGTCTCCATCATCCGGTATTTATGAAATGCCACTGTGCCGGGTTTTATGTCGATAATGTTGGCCACTTCCTTCATCGACATACCCTCCGCCAGTAACTGGAGGATTTCACTTTGCCGTTTGGTAATGCGCTTTTCCGGGCTGAACGTCTCTCCCTGGTTCAAGAGGTAGGTGACCGTTTCCTTCACAATCAGCGGGGAGAGGTAAGATGCTCCCTGGTTTACCTTGCGAACGGCAAGCAGGAGTTCGTCCCCAGCGGACTGTTTGAGCACGTAAGCGGAGGCGCCACGACGGAAGGCCTCAGCCGCCACATCTGCTGCCATGGTCATGGTCAGAAAAACCAGCTTGACCCCGGGCGATTTGTGCTTCACTTGCGCCCCTGCGTCGAGCCCATTCAAGTGCGGCATATAGATGTCGAGGATGATAATGTCCGGCTTGAGCTCGGCTGCGGCAGAGATCAGACACCGCCCGTCCGTCACAATCCCGACCACCTGAAATTCTGGTTCGAGTAGACTCTTGCACGCGTCCGCCAGAAGTTGATGATCGTCGGCAATCAAGATGCGCGCCGAGGGTTTTTGTTCTCTCATAAGAAGTCTCCTGAAACGCTTAAGCTGGAACAAAGACCTTACCGGCCCGAAGAAATGAGAAGTGCGCCCCGAAGGCAACTAGGAATAATCGCGTGGGGTTGTCACAGGGCCCGGACTGAGGTGCGTTCCTCAATCAACGTCAATGAAGATTCGCTAAGAGTGCTAGCCGCCATATTATGCCAGTATCAAAGGTACCCGCAACCTTCCATTCGATGAAAATCAGCGCCTCGAGGGGGTTCGCCAGGAACGGACAGAGGCTTGCAAGCTATCTCCACAGAAAATTTGCGATCTGCCACTCCTATAGTTTTGCCTTCGTCCGCTAGCACTATTGCTAGTTATCCATTCTCAAACCAGCGGATACCCTACATCTAATCCTATTTCCCAAAGACTGCCTGTGATCAGGATCACCAGCCTTGGGGCTGTGGCCAGATCCAACAGAGGCATGGCTTTTCGCCAAAGATCAGGTTTGGCTAACCGGCACACTTGAATTTCGACCATTTCGACCAGGAGTTCTGATGCGAAAGACTATTCCTTCGTTTGCGACTGTACTGTTGCTGCTCACCTTAACACATGCTCTGGATGCCGCCAACCTGGCCGGGGCAAACCTGCCCGACACCGCCACGGCTGGAGGCAAGTCGCTGGTGCTGAATGGGTTGGGTGTGCGCACGGAATTTATGGTCAAAGTCTACGTCGCCGGGCTATACCTCGAGCAGAAGTCGACGGACTCCGACGCTATCATCAAGACCAACGCGCCCAAGCGGATCGTCATGCACTTCTTGCACGATGCCACCAAAAAACAAATGGCGGACGCATTCAGCGAATCGTTCCAGGACAATTCCCCGCAAGCCGCGGCAACGTCGAAGACCGAGATCGACAAGTTCCTCGGCGCGCTTGAGCCCCTGAAAGTTGGCGACGAGATGGTCTTCACCTACTTGCCAGGAACCGGAACTACCGTCGCCATCAATGGCACAGACAAAGTGACCATCCCGGGTCAGGCCTTCAGCCAGGTACTGCTCTCCGTGTGGTTCGGCCCGAAGCCCCCGACGGCGAGTCTGAAAAAGGGTATGCTGGGACAAAAAAGCTAGCGGCGGCAGCTAGCCGCGCATGGCCCAGGGCCCTCGGCAAAAACCACATCAAGAGAGCTCGATCCAGATGATCCGCCTGACCGACTATCCAATCCTCATCCTTGTCGTTTCATTCGTCCTGCTTTGGCTAACCGGAGCCGTGGGCGCCTGGTTCCGCAGGAGAAAAAAACTGCCGGAAGACGTCACGGTGGCCGATCCCGGACTCGTCCTGGGAGCTACGCTGACGCTGCTCGGGCTGATCATCGGATTCACATTTTCCATGGCCATCAGCCGTTATGAACAGCGCAAGACGTACGAGGAGGCCGAAGCCAACGCGATTGGCACGGAGTACGTCCGGGCCGGCCTCTTGCCCGCCGCCGACACGCAGAGGGTACGTGGTCTGCTGGTTCGCTATACCGATCTGCGGATATCGTTTTATACAGCGCACGATGGGCAAGAGCTTAACAAGGTGAATGCCGACACCGCTCAACTGCAAAATGACCTCTGGTCCGCGGTCGAGAAGCCGGCCGTTGCCGAGCCCTCGGCTCTTACCGCGCTGGTGGCCTCAGGTATGAACGACGTGCTGAATTCTCAGGGATACACCCAGGCCGCCTGGTGGAACCGCATCCCTCCGTCGGCTTGGATCCTCATGTTCCTGATCGGTGTCTGCTGCAACGTGCTGATCGGCTTTTGTATTCGCCGCACCGGTATGGAATTCATCGTGTTTCTGGTCATGACCCTGGTGGTGGCGATCTCATTCTTTCTTATCGCGGACATCGACAGCCCGCGTAGAGGCATTATCCGGGTGAAGCCGCAAAATCTCGTCGCCCTCTCTCAGTCGCTGCCCTCCCAATAACAGCCGGGTTCGTCAAAGATTCACCAGCCTCTCGTAGTTTTGCTAGTATTCAAACTGCTGTCGCTCCCTAACAATCAACGCATGGCCTCCGGCGGAGCTCCGTCGACCCGGCGAAACCCGGGCCGGCATGAAGCGTTGATCCCAAGGGCAACAGGAAAGAATGCGTGGCCAGGGGCTTACCAGATCGCGGCATTGCTGCGGCCGCTCCCGTCCGTGCGAAGGATCAAAGGAACAATATGAACAAGATTGCGGTTATCGTGAGCTTACTTTGCGGGTGCAGCGTGCTTGGGTTCTCTCAGGACCAGGCCGCGAATCCATCGGTCATCAACATCAACATCAAGATCTCCCGCACGGCGCAGGCGGTAAGTTATCCCACCAATACCTCCAGCACCATCGACTTCACGGGCACACCGTTGCTGCCTTTTGCCAAAGGTCAGGCCAAGGTGGAAAACAAGAAGGGCGTCATCACCATCCAGGCAGAGCTGCAAAAGATGTCTCCGGCCACCCAATTGGGCCCGGAGTTCCTGACCTACGTGCTGTGGGCGATCACGCCCGAGGGGCGAGCTCGCAACCTGGGAGAGTTTCAGCTGAACGGCGACAAGAGCAAACTGACGGTGACCACGCAACTGCCGAACTTCGCCATGATTGTGACTGCCGAGCCCTACTTCGCTGTGTCCTATGCCAGTGAAGCGGTGGTGCTGCAAGGGGTTCCAGGCGCCGACACCAAGGGTCAGGTCACGCCGGTTGAGGCACAGCTTCTAAGCCGCAGCACCTATCACGAGAAGCAGCTTCAGCCTTTCGTGATCGACCCTAAGATTCCGCTGATCGTATATGAGGCTCGCAACGCACTGCGCATTGCGCAACTGCAGGGTGCGGAAAAATACGCCCCGACTGCCTGGGCCAGTGCGCAGCAGTCGCAGGCACAGATGGAAGATTACATTGCCAGGAAGCAGAAGAATCCGATTCTGACGGCCGCGCGCAGCGCAACCCAGCAGGCTGAAGATGCCCGCTCGATTGCCGTAAAGCAAGAAGCGGCGGCAGAAGTGGCGCAGGCCAAACAGGCGGAGGCAGACAGAGCAGCGGCGGCGGCGCAGCGGGAAGCCGAGTTGAAGGCACAGCAGGCCGCCGAGGCCCAGCGCAGCGCGGAGGCGGAGGCCCTGGCAGCCAAGGAAGCGCAGGCTCGTGCCGAGGCGGACGCAGCCAGGAAGCAAGCGGACGCAGCAGCTCAGAAGTCGGCTGCAGAGGCAGCCCAGGCGGTGGAAGCACAGCGCCAGCTCCGTGCCCAGCTTCTGCAGCAATTGAACGCGGTGCTGCAAACCGTGGATACACCCCGCGGGCTAGTCGTCACCATGGCCGACATTCTCTTTGCCTCGGGCAAATATGAGCTCTCGCAGAACGCAAATCTCGCGCTGGCAAAAATGTCGGGCGTGATCCTGGCCCATCCTGGCCTGACCCTGAAGATCGCAGGCTACACCGACAGCACGGGCACCGACCAGTTCAACTTGAAGCTTTCCAGCCAACGCGCCGACGCCGTGCGGAGCTTCCTGGTACAGCAGGGGTTGAGTGCTGACTCCGTCACTTCCGCGGGGATGGGCTCGGCGGATCCGGTGGCCAGCAACGATACTTCCGCGGGCAGGCAGCAGAACCGGCGGGTTGAAATCGTCGTCTCGGGCGAGGCCATCGGCTCCAAGAGCGGAAACTAGCCCACAGATCGCAACGAAAGCCCTAGCAGTGCCGCGCGGAGATATTGATGTCGCAATTCCGGGGTCGTGTCCGAAACTCAGCGTTGGGAATCATCCTTCTGCTGGCGGCAACACCAATTTTCCTTCCTGGACTGGCATCCGCCATCGCTCCGTTGGACAAAGGTGTACCCGCGTCGGGCACCGCCGGGCTTCCCTTGAATTTCGAACGTCACACGGACGACCTTGACGCCATGGTCAAGCGCCGCAACATTCGAGCGCTCGTACTCTACAGCCGCTCTGGCTTCTTTTACGTGAATGGCCGCCCGCAAGGGATATATTACGAGGCGCTCCGCGCCTTCGAGCAGGCGATCAATCAAAAATTGCAAACCGGCAAGCAGCCTGTGCAGGTCACATTCATCCCGGTCCGTCCTGACCAGGTTGAAAAGGCCTTGACCGACGGAGTGGGTGACCTGATCGCATACGGGTTGACGGTTACCCCCGAACGCGAAAAGCGCGTTGCTTTCTCCGTCCCGATCGCAACCAACGTGAAGCAGATCATCGTGACGAGAAAAGGTCCTGGCACGCTGTCCTCGTTGCAGGACCTCGGCGGCAAGAAGGTATTCGTTAACCCGCTTACCACCTACTCCTCGAATTTAGAGAAAGTAAACGAGTCATTACGGAAGCAGGGCAAGCCCACCATCCTGATCGAGAGCGCCGACAAAAACCTTTTAGACGAGGACTTGCTGGAGATGGTGAATGCGGGCATCATCCCGGCAACCGTAACCATTACTGATCGTGCCCAACTCTGGGCCAATGTGCTTCCCGGCATAGCGCCCCAACCGAACCTGGCCATCGCCGATGCCGGAACACTGGCGTTTGCGATGCGGAAGAATAACCCTAAGCTCAAAGAAGTAGTCGACGAGTTCGTCAAGGGCCACATGGCCGGAACGTCGTTCGGCAACACATTGATGCGGCGCTATTTGCAAAACACCAAGTGGATCACCAATCCCACCACGAAAGCACAACTGGACGCCTTCAACCAGACGGTTGCCTTCTTTAAGAAGTACGCGTCTCAGTATGACCTCGACTATCTGCTTGTAGTCGCCCAGGGCTACCAGGAATCCATGCTCAACCAGGCTGCGCGCCATGGTGGTGCGGTTGGCATTATGCAGGTCAAGCCGGCTATAGCTGCCGCCGCGCCTATCAGCATCCCCGACGTGACGAACGCCGAGAACAATATTCATGCCGGCGTCAAGGAGTTGCATACCATCTCCGATACTTATTTCAACGATCCGCAGATTGATCCCATGAACCGCTTGCTGTTTACCTTTGCTGCCTACAACGCGGGTCCGACCCGGATCTCGGCCCTGCGTAAAAAAGCCCGCGCACAGGGACTGGACCCGAACAAGTGGTTCGGAAACGTGGAGTTATTGGTATCGCAAAGCGTGGGGCAGGTGACGGTCCAGTATGTAAGCAATATCTACAAGTACTATGTTGCGTACAAGCTAGTCCTGCAACAGGGTGAAACTTTGTAAGCCTGCGGCGTCCAGGACCGTCACTCCGTAGGACCCTATTGTGCTCAGTGCTGCCCATTTGGGCCGGGACTTGCTGGCGGCGTCTTCAGGATGAGGTTCGTCTCGTCCTGGCGCTCATTTCGATGAAGATCTTCAATCTCCGCCCTGACGGCCCTGCGCAGCTCCTCTTCCCTCTTCCTTTCCTGCTTCCAGATTCTGTACCTTTGGAGCAACGACGCCCCACTCGCCTGCACCCTGGCCTTCTCCCGATCCGACTTCTCTTCGCCTCGTTCTTCCTTCCACGCATCCCAGTCCTTTTTGATAAGCGCCAGGCGCATGCGGATCTCCAGTTCGCGCTCGTCCTCGATCTGTTCAAGGAGTTGCCTGTGTGAGCTCACGACACCTACCAGTGCGCTGGTGGTCCATGCCATCGTGAACAGTCCGGAGATACCCACGATCGGGCTGAGGTTTCGCCAATGTTCTCCGACGTCCACGTTTCCGTAGCCGAGGGTGGTGTAAGCGTTCGCGCAGAAGTAGAGCGCGTCGTACGCATGGGCAATCAAACCCATGTAAAGCAGGGCGTACGCCCAGATCGCGAACTCCGCAACATGCAGGGCGAGCATGAGGAAGACCGACCAACCGAAAAGAAGTAATACCGCGAAAATGTAAGGCCGCCCTCGGCGAAGGCGCCGTTCCCAGCGCTGGCGCCGTACCAGCATAAAGTGCAGGCCTGCGCCATGAATCAGCACAATAAACACCAACAGGACGGCGCCGATGCCCATAGCCGCCATCGGTTTTAATTCATCTGGGATCTTGGCCAGAAGCCCTGGAATGCCCGTCACACAATTACCCCTCTTGTCTTGGTCAATGTTCTACAACTTTACGCTCCCGAGCGCGAGTTATTTCCAGACGACCTTCAAGCACAAACCGGGTTACGAAAAGAAATGGCCGGGAGTTGGCACTCTATACATAAAAGAAAAGAGAAGAGCTAGTAGTTTTGGGAGGTTGCGCGAGGGCAGCGCGGCTATATCCTCAAGCGGTTTCTCCCCGAAGTGCCGTCCGTAGAGGACAGCAGATTCGCTCAGCCGGCAAAGGGACTTCGCTATCCAGACATTGATTATGCAAATACTATGCAACTTGTTCGCTGCAACTGCGCGCTAGATCCGAAATCCAAATTTCTCGTGTTACGAAGGAGTCAGCATGTCGAAGGTTAGACAGACTACCGGAATCGACGGACTCGCGCTCCCGATCCTGCCACCAGAGCGCGACGCGCGCGTTTGGGCTCGACTGGTGCGTGTGATGTTTTACCTGCCCGGCTTTATGGGCCTGCTGCTGATCAAGACCGGCGAGCCGGCGAGCTTTGGCATCACGGTGGAACTACTGATGCTGGCGAGTGCAGCCGCCATCGTCGGCGGCCTGTATATCGGCACGGAATCATCGGGCGCCGGCGCTGATCCCTCATCCAAAGTCGGCGTGTGGAGTGGATCGCTGGTGCTCGAACTGCTCGCCGTGGTGCCTTTCCTGGCTGCGATACCGGCGCTATTCCACGAACTGGCCCACAGTACGCTGCTGCACACCCACGCACCAGGCGCAGTTGACATTGCACTGGGCGCCTCTGAATTGCTGCCGATGGTAGCGATTCTGCCTTTCATGCTCTATCAACTCGCCGGCTTCGGGACCCTGGACTTCGTCGTGTCCAAGCCCGTCAACTGGATCATCAACATCGGCATTTTCTGCTTGATCGTCTCCAGCTATATTTTCTACCGTGAAGGCGACTATCCCATGGAAAGGCGGTTGGCGGTCATTCTGGTGATCGCAATGGTGATGATCGTCTTCTACGGCGTGCTGAAGCTAAAGCGTATGCAGGCGACCTACGATAAGGGCTGCGCACCGAAGGCTCCTAAATAACGTAGTTTTCGACGCTTCCGTACTGCTGCCCCAGGGGCGCCTCAATAAGTCAACAGATGGCGGCACGCTTTTTGGGTTCTCTCAGGGAACATAGACGACGAACTCCGGCATGTCCGGAAGGTTCTTAATGAACGTCCCTTTCTTCTTCCCTTCGGAGGAAAAGCGCCGCACCCGCTGCTTCTTCCGCTCGGCCACGTAAAAATCGCCGTCGGGGCCGACGGCGAAGCCGGAGGGAGCGTCGAGCTTTCCGTCGATCACCACGCGCGCCTTGACCTCTCCGCTCGGCGGCGTGGACGTCAGGTCCAGCGCGAGGATGCTGCCGGCGCCCGAGGCGCCGATGTAAAGCGTCTCGCCGTGCAGGATCAGGTGCACGGGCGCCTTAAGCGTCCGCCCTGTGATGTGGGCCAACAACTCCCCGGACTGCACATCGAAGACCTTCACTGCGTCGCCCGCCTCATCCGCCGCGTAAAGATGCTTCCGATGCACCACGATGCCGCGCACCGAGTGCCGTGGCTTGCCGTGCTGGTCGAGCACCACCCTGAGGCCGAGAGGCGGCGGCACATCGGGCGGAGTGCGGTCACCGTACTCGGGAAGGCTTCCCTGGCTGGACGCGACCAGCGTGCCGGGGAGAAACTTCCCATTGGGATACTGCGTGCAAAGGTGCGCGGCCACCGGGGCTGGTTGGCGCGTCTCCGGCAAAAGCGACAATACGGTGTTTGTATCCTGACTGGAGACGTAGATGCGGCCATCATCCCCCAGCTCCACGTCGAAGGGGTGCACCATCGCCGCAACCTGCTCGGTCGTCGCGAGCACCTCCTTGAAGCGGAAGCTATCGCCCTGCCGCTGGTAGAGCGCAATGTGGCTCTCCTTGCGCCATGCGCTCGCGATGTAGAGGTCGTCGCCCACCAATGCGAAGCCTCGAGCAATGTGCAGCGGCTGCGCGGCCGGCGACGGATCGAGCAGCAGCGGATGCATCTTGCGCGGTGAGCCGTCGTCCTCGAAGACCCCAATGTTGTCGACGCCGTGCCTCGATTCCCCTCGATAGCTGATCCACCACACGATTCTGTCCTCCCGAACCTATCCCTGCATCGTCAGAACCGCCGCGCGATAACCTGCCGCTTCTCAGCCGACAGGCAAGCTGCAGCGAAAATTACGACCCGCGCAACTCGCCGGGGCATCCGGGCATTATAAGCCGGATGGGACGGTTGAGAGTGTTCATCACAACGGTTTCCGGTCATCGGTCCCGCCAAACTCCCGGCGATAAAGCAACCGGCGCAACTAAGTAAACTCTTGCCCGAACTCTAGAACGCCTGCTGGATAGAAGTGCGCGTTCCTAGGCGATCGGCAACGATCGGCTGTTAAGACGCACTGTGCGAGGACGTGCCACTTTTTCGGTGCTACTAGTAGTCTTGCTAGTTCCCGAAGACCCAACGACCCGCGAGACTAAGGGCGGCAACGATTTGGGGAGGCAATCAGAGTTAGCGACAAACAAACCAACGGGGAGCGGCATGTTACGCGACAAGGGTAATAGGTATCCCGTCGCCGCATCTTACTAGCATCGCCGTTTCTTCCTAATCGACAGGTTGTCGCTGACAGATTGCAGGACGAGTGGTCCCTATGAGCTGGGTTACCGTCATCTGGTCGATGATTGCGGCGGTGTGCGTCACGCTGGCGGGGATTTATCTGCTGGTCTGGCAGAAGAACCGGGCGGCGTGGGCCAATCTGTTGTTTTCCATGACGGCGCTGGCGGCGGCGGTCTTCGCCTTCTGCGAGCTGTCCATGATGCTGGCGAAGACGCCTGCGGAATTCGGGACCGCGCTCAGGTGGGGGCAGGTTGCATTATGGGTGTGGACCCTATCCCTCGTTGGGTTCGTATTGTTCTACCTGCAGTCCGGGCGGCCATGGCTCGCGTGGACGGCCTGCGGCCTGCGTACCTTCACGCTGCTGCCAAATTTCCTGGCCGGTCAGAATCTCAATTACCGCGAGATCACAGCCCTACGCCACATCCGGTTTCTCGGAGAATCTGTCTCGGTGGCCCTGGGCGTGACCAACCCATGGCTGCTGGTCGGCCAGTTGAGTGTAGTGGCTCTCATCATCTTTTTCGCGGATGCCAGTTTCACCGCGTGGCAGCGGGGCAACCAGCGGAAGGCCCTGACGGTGGGCATCAGTATCGTGCTCTTCTTACTGGCCGGATTAGCTGAGAGCATACTGATCTTTTGGGGGATTTTCCATGCGCCGCTTACGGTAAGCCTGCTCTACCTGGGGCTGGTTACGGTGATGGGTTACGAATTGAGCCGTGACGTCTTCCGCGCCTCTCAACTCTTCGATGAGTTACGAGCAAGCAAAGACGGGTTGCGCGAGAACGAACAGCGCATGAGCCTGGCCGTCGATGCCGCCAACCTTGGCATCTGGGTTCGAGACCTCGCAAGGAACGAGATCTGGGCCAGCGACAAGTGGAGAGAGTTGTTCCGCTTCACGCCGTTGGAGCCGCTGGACCTGGGAAGCATTTTGCAAAAGATACACCCCGACGATCGCGAGCCGCTCCAACAGGTTCTCATGAAGGCTCAAGCTGGCGGCGGCAGCTATGAATCCGAATTCCGGGTGATGTTGCCGCAGGGCGGGATTCGATGGATCTCTTCCCACGGTCAGGTCGAATTTGACTCCGCCGGCCGGCCCATCCGGGTAAGAGGCGCTTCCCGGGATGTCAGCGCGCAGAAACAAGCTGAGGAGGAGACACAGCTCTTGCGGCGAGAGGTCGCGCACGTAGACCGCGTCACCATGTTGGGCCAGCTTGCCTCGACTCTGGCGCATGAAATCAATCAACCCCTCGGCGCTATCCTGCGCAATGCGGAGGCGGCGGAGCTCTTCTTGCAAAACCCATCACCCGACCTTGAGGAAATCCGCGCGATCGTTGCCGACATCCGCAAGGATGATGAGCGTGCAGGCGCCGTCATCGATCGGATGCGCAGCCTGCTCAAGCGGCAAGGCCTCAACACAAGAGCGCTCGACGTGGGCGAACTGGTTGGCGATGTCATGACCCTGGTAAGGGCCGAAGCTGCTCTGCGCCAGGTAAAGCTGGAAGTGGACGTGCCGGGCGATCTGCCGGCCGTGCGCGGTGACCGGGTGCATCTTCAACAGGTGCTGCTCAACGTCATTCTTAACAGCATGGATGCCCTCAACGGCACACGTTGCGGGGAGCGGCGCGTTCGCGTCACCGCGTCGCCCAACCGAGCGCAGAGCGTTGAGATCGCCGTGAGCGACACGGGCGGCGGTATCCCCGCCGACAAACTCGCTCACGTCTTCGACCCCTTCTTCACCACCAAACCAAACGGCATGGGTATGGGCTTGCCGATTTCGCGCACCATCGTCGAGGCACACGGCGGCCGCTTCTGGGCGGAGAACAACAGCGACGAAGGGGCGACGTTTCGTTTCACGTTGCCGATCTCGCAGGAGGTGGCCGCGAAGTGATCCCGGCCGTACCTACAGTTCAGATCGTCGATGACGACCCATCCTTTCTTGCAGCGGCCTCGCGGCTGCTGCGGGCGAGCGGTTTCGCGGTAAAGACGTTTTCCTCGGCAAGCGACTTCCTCGCGCAGCTTGTGACCGACGCACCCGGTTGTGTAGTGGCCGATTTGCGGATGCCCGGGATGAACGGACTCGACTTGCAATCGGCGCTTGCGCGATCGCGCAACCCATTGCCGATTCTCTTCCTCAGCGGCCACGGAGACATTCCATCGAGCGTGGTTGCCATGCGCGGTGGTGCGGAAGATTTCCTGGAAAAGTGCGCCCCGAAAGAAAAGCTGCTGGACGCGGTGAGGCGCGCTCTTGCCCGGGATGCGCAGGAACGCGAGAAGCGTACCCGGCAGCGGGAGTTGCACGCCCGCTTCGATATGCTCACCAAGCGAGAGTTCGAAGTACTCGCCCACGTCGTTCAGGGCAAGCTTAACAAGCAGATCGCCGGCGATCTTGGCATCCATGAGCGCACGGTAAAGCTGCACCGCACTTCCATCACCAGAAAAGTACGCGTGCAATCTGTCGCGGAACTCACGCGGCTAAGCGACGAGGCGGGCATCTTCGCGCAGACTTATCAAAATTACGGTTTGTAGGGAAGCGAGAAGACCTTGCTTTGTCACCGCCTCCGAGGTTCTGGACGGCCTTTAACGCACGTCGTGAGAATAGACCGCTCCTGGCGCAACTCCCCTTTCTAACCTGGATCGCAATCTCCGGCTGTCGCAGCTGCCTATCTCAATGAAAGCAGCGCAACAAAGTCCATTGCTCCCCCAATTCGGACAGGTCTGATCTTCGCGGCTCCCGCACAGACCTTCCCCTAAGGGCTGTAGTCAACACCACCGCCTCCGCCTATTGTGCTCATCAGGCTTCCGATGAGCACAATCACCCCTATCTACGTCGCCGTCGTCGATGACGAAGACAGCGCTCGCCGATCACTCGCCAGGCTATTGCGGGCGGCTGGCTTTCAGCCGATCACCTATGACTCAGCGGAGTCGTTTCTGACGGACAAGAACCGTCCCGGGTTTGCCTGTTTGATACTCGACATTCAACTCGGCGCCATGTCGGGCGTCGAACTTGCGGAAAGGCTTGCTTCTCACGGTGTCCGCGCTCCTACCATCTTTATCACCGCTCGCGATGATCCTGAAACAAGAAGAGAGGCCGAGGCCGCGGGTTGCTCGGCATACTTCCGCAAGACCGATTCCGGCGCCGAAGTGCTCGAGGCAATTCGGAGGGTGACGGCCTGAACTGCATGAGAATTTCGCGCCATGGCGTGAAGGACCACATTGGCTGGTGAGTGAATAGAGGAGATAAGTATGAGATGGAACATTTGCTTTTATAAAGCGGCCCGGCCGCGTTGGTGGGGCACTCGAGGCATAAAACGACTGACAATCTCGGCTCCCTTTGGCGAACCCGTCCAAGTCAGGGGGGCCGGCATGGCACTAGCCGTGTTTTTCTTGTCGACCCTCCAACTAGTGGCGCAAGAGAGCGCCCCCGTCGACGTAACCGGAACTCAGGTTGCCACGGAGCAAACACCAGCGGCGGCGACCAATAGCGACGCACTCAGAAAAGCGGCGCAGAATCCCATCGCCAGCCTCATCAGCGTTCCCGTGCAGAATATCGACAATCTTCAGCATCGGACCGGCCAACCGCACCCAGAACATTGTGAACATTCAGCCGGTAATTCCGCTTAGCCTGTCAGCAAACTGGAACCTCATCGTCCGCTGGATTACGCCGATCATCTACCAACCGATTCCAGTGCCGCAGCCGCCGGGTCCTCCGTTGCAAACCACTGGTGTGAACGGATTAGGCGACATGAACCCCTCGTTTTTCCTGGTGCCGAAGAAGACGAGCAAAATAATCTGGGGCGTCGGACCGACTGTGGTGTTGCCCACGGCAACCAATACTACTTTTCTTGGCCAGGGCAAGCTCAGCTTGGGGCCGACCGTGGTCGCGCTGATGCAGCCCGCGCCTTGGACGTTTGGGATTCTTACAAACAATTTTTGGTCGGTAGCCGGTCATTCCAATACCAATAAGCCGGCCGTGAACCAGTTCCTCCTACAGTGGTTCATCAATTACAACTTGAAGAAGGGCTGGTATCTCACCACTTCGCCTATTGTCACCGCCAATTGGAGAGTATCGGGAGACAACCGATGGGTCGTGCCATTTGGTGGCGGAGTGGGAAGAATCATGAAGATGGGATTTCAGCCGGTGAATATCTCAGCGCAGTTCTACGGAAACGCCGTCCATCCGCCGGGAGCTTCGCCGTGGAACTTTAAATTCCAAATTGCATTTTTATTTCCCAAGTTAACCAAGCAGCAGGAAAAGATGATGATGGAGCAAAAACTGAAACAGCTGGACCAGGCCAAGTAGCAGAACTGACGTGAGATTGACATTACAAAGGAGCGAATCATGGCAAGCAAGAAACCGAATATCCTGATCATCTGGGGCGATGACATTGGCTGGTTCAACGTCAGCGCGTACAACCACGGCATCATGGGGTACAGGACACCCAACATCGACCGCGTTGCCAAGGAAGGCGCGATGTTTACCGACTGGTATGGCCAGCAAAGCTGTACCGCGGGCCGCGCCGCATTCATCACAGGACAGTCACCGATCCGGACCGGCCTGACGAAAGTCGGGCCTGCCCGGAGCGAAGCTCGGCCTCCAGCCGGAAGACCCGACGATCGCCGAGTTGCTCAAGCCCCAGGGATACGTCTGCGGCCAGTTCGGCAAGAACCATCTCGGCGACCGCGACGAGTTCTTGCCGACCGTGCACGGCTTCGACGAGTTCTTCGGCAATCTCTATCACCTGAACGCCGAGGAAGAACCGGAAAACGAGGACTATCCGAAGAATCCGGAGTTTGCCAAGAAATTCGGGCCTCGCGGTGTGCTTGCACTGCTTCGCGAATCCGGATGGCACGCAGAAGATCGAAGACACTGGCCGTTTGACGAAGAAGCGCATGGAGACAATGGACGAGGAAATCACGGCCGGCGCGATCGACTTCATCGAGCGGCAGCACAAGGCCGACAAGCCTTTCTTCTGCTGGTGGAATTCGACCAAGATGCACATCTGGACACATCTGAAGGACGGAGTCAAAGGCAAAGACTGGACTGGGAGTTTATCCCGATGGCATGGTCGAGCACGACCGCCAAGTCGGACAGCTTCTCGCCAAGCTCGACGAGCTTGGGAATCGCCGACAACACCATCGTGATGTACTCGACCGACAACGGCGCCGAGGAGTTGAGCTGGCCGGACGGCGGCAGCCACGCCGTTCCGCGGAGAGAAGGATACCAACTGGGATGGCGGCTGGCGCGTGCCGTGCGCGATCCGCTGGCCGGGCGTCATCAAGCCAGGCACGGTATCCAACGACGTCTTCTCGCACCAGGACATGCTTCCCACGTTGCTGGCAGCCGCCGGCGAGCCGGACATCGTCGAGAAAGTGCAAGAAGGGCTAAAGCGCCGGCAACAAGACCTTCAAGGTCCACCTCGACGGCTTCAATCTTATACCCTTATCTGAAGGGCGAAGTTAAAGAGAATCCGCGTCCCGGCTTCCTTTACTGGAGCGACGAGGGCGACCTGATGGCGCTCCGATACGGCAATTGGAAAATCCATTTCAACGAGCAGCGTTCTCATGGATTCGACGCCTGGCAGGACCCACTTACGCCTCTCAGGTTGCCCAAGCTGGTGAACCTGCGAACCGATCCGTTCGAGGAGGCAGACCTCTCCAGCATGTTTTATCAGAAGTGGCGAGCAGACCGGGTGTTTGTTCTGGCGCCGCGGCGGCGCCCTCGTCGCCCAGTACATGAAGACGCTCATGGAGTTCCCGCCGCGTCAGAGCCCGGAGAGTTGGAGTCCAGGCGCGGTGATGGAAAAACTCCGTCGCCACCAGGAGGCTCTGGAATCCGGTTCGGGCGCCGGAGTTAAGTAAGACGGTTAGTTGTACAGGTTTCCCGGCGGACAACACGTCCGCCGGGGATTTATTACGACAAGTCAGCGATCGGCAACTACGAAGGAACCTTGTTACTCAGTTCGCGAAAGAAAGAGGAAGTAATGAACCGCCTACCGTTACAAACGTTCAGCCTGCTGTTTCTGCTACTGATGAGCGAAGGCTGCAAGAAATCCGATTCTGGAACTCCAGCGCCGGCTGTGACCCCAACCGCGACCCCGGTTGCCGCTCCTGCCCCGGTCGTCCCTGCCGCGCCGCCACCTCCTTTCTCCGCGGCGCAGAAGATCGGGATGTTCGTGTATCCCAAGAACAATCAGACCAATGACCAGCAACTCACAGAAGAGTATGCCTGCTATACCCAGGTCCAGCAGCAGACTGGAATAAACCCCGATGCTGGAGCACCCTCCGGTCCATCTTCAGCAGACATACAGGCAGCTCAACAGCAAGCTGCCGCGAACGCGCCGCAAGCCCAGGGGGGACGCGCGCGTGGAGCAGCGAAGGGCGCCGCCGGCGGAGCAGCCGTCGGAGCCATCACGGGAAATGCCGGCCGAGGTGCGGCTATCGGAGCCACCGTCGGTACGGTGCGCGGGGGAAGAAAACAGAGCCAGGCGAACGAACAATCCAAGCAACAGGCGGCTCAGTCAGCGGGCGCACAAGTACAACAACAAGCCAATCAAACCAAGGCCGCTTATAACAGCCGAATGGCTACCTTCAAGCGAGGGTTCTCGGCTTGTATGGATGCGCGAGGTTATTCAGTCAAATAGGTGCAACTAGTAATCTCGCCAGTTTTGCGGCTGGCCCAAAACGGATAGCCGATTGTTTCAGCACCGCATATGGTACGTGATTTTCAATACGGGCACTTTGAGGCACTGCTAGTTTTGCCGTTCGAAAGAGGTCGCAGATGAACAATGGGAACAGCACAGTGCGGCAAGCCGCTCCGGCTCAGCGCATCACCCTGTCGGAAGGCGAGGTGCGACGGTTAGAGGCCCTCTGGGCCAGCCGCTGGCGCCGCGAACCCACGCCACTGGAACTGCGGGGCCTGCTGGAGGAAGAAATCCGGGAGGAGATTCTCTACCGCGAAGCGCTGGCGATGGATCTCGACAAGGGCGACATGGTCGTCAAGCGTTTCCTCGCACAAAAAGTAGGCATGATGGTGGCGGATCTCGCCGCCATGCGCAAACAAGATCCGGCGGAGATCAGGGCATGGTTCGAACGAAACCTGGAACGGTTCGCTCTGCCGCCGCGCGTGTCCTTTCGACATCTGTATTTTTCCTTCGACCTGAGGCCGGCCCGAGCCCATCATGATGCCACGAAGGCGCTGGCGAATCTAACCGCCGCAACGGCCGGGCCTACTCTGGATGACGAGCCGGGTGATTCGTTCCCGTTCCAGTCCTTCTATGGCGACCGCACAGAGTCTGAAGTCGGGCAGATCTTTGGCAGTCCTTTCGCCGAGGCACTATTCCAGACCGAGCCCGGCGCGTGGCAGGGGCCGGTCGAGTCGGCGTACGGGTGGCATCTGGTCTGGATCGACGCGCAGGTTCCGGGGCGGACCCCGGCGTTCGAAGAGCTGGAGCAAACAATCAACACCGAATGGCTCGCCGAACAGCGGGTCAACGCGCGAAACAAGTTCTACGAGTTCGCGCGCAAGAAATATCAGGTCGAAGTTCCCGAGTGGATGCCGTCGCTGAGCCGCTTTAAGCCCATGTCTTCGGCACAGTTCGCGTATCGCGAGGACGGACGGCCCGATTGGGGCTCGATGTGGACAACCTTCTGCGATCTCGCTCTCTACGGCGGTCCGCCGCATCGCGGCGAGGCCAACGCGCTAACCGCCCCGGCCGAGCCCCAACAATTAACTGCCGACATGAAAGCCGTGCAGGAGATCATCCGCGGTATCTATGAGACGACCGGGCTTGAGGCTAAGCCAGCGGAACCAGGCTGGATCGCCGTGACCTGCAACTCTCGCAAAATGGCGGCATGGCTCTGCGCCACCATCATCATCGAGAACGTTGACGCGCGCTGTGACGGCGATCGCCTCCTGCTTCCCGCCAGCCCCGACTTCACGCTTGAGAAACAGATCAAGAGCGTGATCGTTGTTCTGGCCAAGACCAACCATTATTGGCAAGCGCACGTCAACGGCACGTACTCGCCTCAACTCGACATGGTCCAGTGGTCCCAGTCTTCTTAAAGACACATAACTCACGTTTGGAAAGAGATAAAAGAAAATGCCTACATTCAAAAATGCCACCGGGGCCCAATCGCCACAGCCCAATCCCCTTCGCGAAGCCTACTTCGGCGACACCCACATACACACAAGCTGGTCCTCGGATGCCTTCCTGTGTGGCACGCGGGTCGGTCCCGAGGGGGCCTATCGTTTCGCCCGCGGTGAAGCCATCGACCACGTCAGCGGCGAGAAGGTCCAGCTCAAGAGCGGACCGATCGACTTCGCGATCGTGACCGAGCACTCCGAGTACCTCGGCGTGTTTCCGCTGATGATGGATCCCAACAACCCGCTCTTCGATCATCAGCTCGGCGTGAGACTGCGGTCCCCTGACCCAGCCGTTCAGGGGAAAGCGATGATGGAGTTCGGGAATAGCCTGCTGGGAGGACCGCCGTTCACGGAGCTCAACGACGAAAAGCTGATGATAGACATCTGGAAGCAGATTCAGGAAGTGGCTCACCGGTTCTACGAGCCAGGCAAGTTCACGACCTTCGTCGGCTACGAGTGGTCGTGCAACCCGGAGGGCAACGGCCTGCACCGCAATGTCATCTTTCGGGGCACGCAAGTCCCGGAGCGTCCTTTCACGACCTTCGATTCGATGATGGTGGAGGACCTCTGGTCGTTCATGGAAACCCAGCGCAAGGAGGGCATCCAGGTCCTGGCCATTCCCCACAACCCCAACTATAGCGACGGGCTAATGTTCCAGGTCGTGGACTCCCACGGTCAGCCGATCGACCGGACCTACGCCGAGCGCCGTCAGCTCAACGAGCCGCTTGTGGAGATCACCCAGCTCAAGGGCCAGTCCGAGGCCCATCCGGCGCTCTCGCCTACCGACGAAATGGCGAACTACTTCATCTCGGATATCAAGATGACCGGGGATTTCGGCTCGTTGCGCAGCCAACCCAAGGGAAGCTACGTACGCGACGCCCTGCGCACCGGCCTCGTGCTCGAAGAACAGACCGGCGTGAACCCGTATAAGTTCGGGGTCGTGGGCGGGAGCGATACGCACAACGCCGGCGCAGCCTACGAAGAGAACAACTGGTTCGGCAAGATCGGCCATGAGGACGGGACGCCGGAGGCGCGCCTGGGCGGCAAGCATGTGATGTCAAAAATGGTCCGCACCTGGGGCTCCGCGGGACTGGCGGGAGTGTGGGCCGAGGAGAACACGCGCGAGGCACTCTTCGACGCCATGCAGCGGAAGGAGACCTTTGGCACTTCTGGTCCCCGCATCAGGGTTCGCTTTTTCGGCGGATGGAATTTTTCCCAGGACTCCGTCTCCAAGAAGGACTGGATCGCGGATGCGTATAAACAAGGTGTACCGATGGGAAGCGACCTGTCGAGTCCGCCGCGGGGCAAGGCGCCTTCATTCGTCTTCTGGGCAGCCAAAGACCCCAACAGCGGTAACCTTGACCGCTTCCAGATCGTCAAGGGCTGGTCCAAGTTCGGACAAAGCTTCGAGAAAGTGTACGACGTCGTTTGGTCGGGTGATCGAGCGGTGCACTCTAAGACCGGAAAGCTCCCGCCTGTGGGCAATACCGTGAATCTGGATACCGCAACGTACACCAACACCATCGGCGCGACGACCCTCTCGGGCGCGTGGACAGATCCTGATTTCGATCCGAATCAACGCGCCTTCTACTATGCGCGCGTGATTGAGATCCCCACGCCTCACTGGAGCGTCTTCGACGCCCTGAAGCTCGGCATTGCCCAGCCGGCCGGGTTCCCACCCACCATTCAGGCGCGCGCCTATACCTCTGCGATCTGGTTTGTCCCGAGCGAGGAAGCGCTGTCCAAGGGGCGTGCAGGTGGCATCACAGTGGCCGGACTGAAGGCCCAGGGAATCGTGCCGTTCACGGACAACGAACTGCGTGCGCTGATCGTAGGCAAATCCGTGCGCATACGTGACATCGTGACCGGGGACGAGATGATTGCCTATTACGGCGACGACGGCAAACGGACGCTGACGGCGGAGGTAGGCTTTGCCGCCTTCCACGGCGGACGCTCCGGGGTCACCAATCCTTATGAGATCAAAGATGGACGGCTGAGTTCCTCCTTTGACGACGGCTCGAAATTCTCATCCCAGCTTTTCAAGGTAGGTGACCGCTACCTGGCAGCGAAGAGCGACGAGGCGGGTTACGCGAACTACGAGGCTTTCTTCTCGTGAACTGAAGGGCGGGTAGTCACGGCGGCGGCGACCCGGTAGTCGCCGCCCATCGGATTCGAGAAAGGAAGAAGTTCATGTGTTACCACTGTCTTCGCATGATGATCGCAAATCGCACCGACCCCGCCACCGGCATTTTCAAGGGCCTGGACCTCGGCCTCGGTGGAGCAGCAAACGAGAAGGTAACGATGCCCGAAGCCCAGCCTCGCCCGCCGCTTCTGCAGCGAGAGTCGGAGAGCGAAACGGCGAAAACGGATAAGCCGAACATCTCGCCTAACGAATACAAACTGGGAACTGCGGTCCCCGAGTAACTTGGCGATGGAAGTCCAACACACGTGCTTCGCCTTAGTCTTTGGATCGCGGTCGGCGGCCAGATCACGCTCAGTTCGGATTTTGACAGCCTTGAATGAAAGATACGAAAAGCCAAATCAGCAGCCAAATCAGCAACCTTTAAGGAGAGTCACTTATATGTCTAAACTTATCGACCTGAGACTAAAACTCGGCACGCTCGCTGCCATTAACTTGATGACGCGTATGCCGAAGAAACTCCAAGGTAGGAAATTAAAGAGGACTGAAGTGCCTTAATACATACTGGCTGGCGCTCGCCCATGGCGTCGATCTTGGTCAACTGGAGCACCTGCTCGACACCGGAACGTTCGGCAAAGTGGACGAGCGTGATGCCACGGCCATCCTGTTCGCGCAGAATTTCGCCGACACGGTTCGCAAACCGACCCCGGAAGCACGCGCCGCCCTTGCGAAACAGTTCACGGCGTATGAGCGTCGCGAGCTCATGGCGTACATCCACGCCATGTATTTCGCCAACCTCTGCGGCAACAGCGCCGACGCGTGGCTCGCCCGGCTCTCGGGCCGGAAGGTTGATAACGGCCATCCGGTTCCCGAAGCGCTCGCCGCCCTTCTGGTTGCTCCGGCGCTCTACATCACCTGGCTTCGGAGCCGCACCTCCAGGCCGCAGGCGATGGAGAAGTTGTGATGTTGAACTGGGGTGAACCGAAGCCAGGCATACGCACAAGGCTTCAAGACGGCCGCTGCGAGCGATAACCTGCCGCTTTTCAGCCGACAGGCCAGCTGCAGCGAAAATTACGACCCGCGCAACTCGCCGGGGGATGTTCTACCGCTTTACGCTCCCGCCAGAACTAAAACGCATAAGTCGCCGCTCGTTCTCGGCGTCGCATTTTTATTTCACCAAGCCCTGATCTTTCTACCCGCAAATCGAATCTATATAGGTGAGCTCGCTTGCGCTTGAAGAAAACATCTCAAGGGTAAAGCGCCGTCGTGCATTCCCCCGAAGGTACGGAGCGCCCAGAGACCCACATCTCGTGGAGTGCAGCCGGACGCAAGGTCGCGATGCATGTCATCCAAGGCACCCTGGCGGATCGTCCCGTCATGGAACCGCTCGTCTTCGATGGAAACTTACATCCGGGACTAGCAACCGTAAGCGTGGCAAATGCCGATACAAAACCTTAGGATGGACATGACTCGGCCCAGTCCGGCTACCCTTGTAGAGATAGAACAGCAATGGGAAGATCTGCTTGCCCAGGTAGACCTCCCCTCCGAACAGGAGCCCGCGCCCCAGCACTCGACGCCCGCCCCGCCCGTCCCGGCCTGGCGTCGGGCACCCTATATTCGATCAATGCGCGCTCTACGGTCTCGCCGGAGAAGTCGTGCGCACCCTCGCCCCGCACACCGAGGCGCAGCCCGACGCCATTCTCCTGCAACTGCTCGCCGCCTTTGGCAACATCCTCGGCCCCGGCCCGCACTGCATGGTCGGCGCCACTCGTCACACCTTGAACCTCTTCGTCGTGCTCGTCGGAGAATCCAGCAAGGCCCGCAAGGGAACCAGTTGGAACCAGATCTCTAGCCTCTTCGCGGAAGTGGATCCGACCTGGGCCGAGAATCGTGTCACCACCGCGCGTCTCACCGCGCGCGGCCTCATCGGCATGATGGGCCAACAGGCAGGCGATCGCCGTCTGCTCGTGCTCGCCGAGGAACTGGCCTCCGTGCTCCACACCATGGGCCGCAGCCGGTCCCAGCTCTCGCCGCTGCTCCGCTGCGCCTGGGATAGCGGAACCCTGCGCATGCTCGACCGTGACCGTCTCGTGCAGGCCAGCGGAGGCCACCTCAGCCTCATCGGCCACATCACCCAGCGCGAGCTCGCCGAGTCGCTCCACCGCACCGAAGCCCATAACGGTTTCGCCAACCGCTGCCTTTGGGCCTGCGTCGAGCGCGCGCAATGCCTGCCCGATGGCGGCAACGTCGACCCGGAAAAACTATCCGCCATCGCCCGCCGGCCTCACCCGTGCCGTTGAGTGGGCACAAGGCCAGACCGAAATCCCCTTTCGCCGCGACCCGGCCGCCGCCGAACTCTGGAACGACTACTACCCAACCCTGAGCCAGCTCCATTCCGGCCTCCACGGCGCCGCCACCGGTCGTGCCGAAGCACAAGTGCTGCGCCTCAGTGCCCTCTACGCTGCGCTCGACTGCAGCTCCATCATCCGCTTACCTCACCTTCATGCGGCCCTCGCCGTGTGGGACTACTGTTCCTACTCCGCATCCTCCCTCTTCGGCGCCTGCGTCGGAGACTCCGTCGCCGATCGCATCCTCGAGGCTCTGCAGGCCTGCGGAAAACGGCCTTACCCGGAATAAGATCAGGAACCTCTTCCACGGCCACGTCAGCAGCGGCTCGATCGACCAGGCACTCCACAAAGCTCAGCTCTCTCGGAGTAGTCACATCTCGTTTCATCTCTGGCCGCGGTCCCCTCACCACCCTCTGGTCTGCCATCGATCAGCGAATACGCGGAGCCGATCGGAAGAAGAGGCCGCCGAACCCGAAGAATTCCTCCAGGACGAAACCTAGCGCGCATAACGCGCACTTTTTAGCCATTTCCCGAACCCGAATTCCTGCCCCGCTCGTCGACACGATTAAATGGGCTGTGTGAAAATCCTGTTTTGTATCAGGGCACGACTTTTAGTCGGGCCATAAATGATTGGGTGCCAGCCCCGGACTTCAGTCCGGGGAAGCGGGTTTTCAAACCCGCGGGAACGCTTTATTTTGAATGACGGGGCTTTAGCCCTGGTGAGGACTGGAAGTGTTGATACCGGCAAGGGCTTGCAGGCTGAGGAAGACTCTGTTTTGTATCAGGGCACGACCTTAGTCGGGCCGTTAACGATTGAAAAAACGGCGGCCTTTAGGCCCTGACCCAAGAATCCCCCGATGACGAAACCTAGCGCGCCTAACGCGCACTTTTTAGCCATTTCCCGGCCCCGGATTTCCTGCCACGCACCGCTGAACGAGGCCGCGCCTGCGCCTTTCACTAAGGAAAGGCGCAGGTAGATCGAGAAGTGAAAAGCAGAGTGGTGTGCGCCTTTACTGAAGTGGGGGCTGCTTGCCGTACTTGTAGAGCAGGGTAAGAAGTATTCCACTTTCGTGGACGTCCATGATGCTTTGATTGGAATTGCGATAATTAACGTCCAGGTATCGGTACCCAATCCCTATTCCCCACTTCGGCTTTATCTGCAAATTGGCGAAGCCGCCAACCTGATAGTCAAGATTGGCGCCCCCGCCACCGGCATCGCCGCTCAGCGATGATTGACATTTTTGGCGACAAAGGTACCACGAAAGTTTGCGCCGCCGACGACATCAGCCCAGCCTTGCGATGACCCGACACTGAAACTGGGCGGCCCCGTAGGTGTAAGCTTAAGGTTCTCCGACACATACCAGCCTCGCACGCCAGCCGCGGCGCGGATTTTCACCATCTTGCCATTCAGTACGAGATAATTCACCTTTTGCGTAAAGATGCCCTCTTTTACTGTCGCTTTAGCAGAAAGGCCGGGGAACTGGATAGCCGTCTTGGTATCGGAAAGCTTGGCCCAAACGAAATCGATGGGAAGACTCCAGCGCTTGTACTGGGGTTCAAACGATCCCATGAGACCGATATTGAAATGCTTGAGCAGGTCGATGGGACTGACATCGACGTTGGTACTGTAACCCTTAGCCCCCACGGTCCCATGAATTCCCGGAAGCCAGAGATACGACAGGCTGGTAAAGTGCCAGTTAGGATCGTCATCGATCGATGGCGGAGGAGGGATCACGGTGCTCCCCGTTAGCAGAGGAACTGTCGGAGGTTTGCAGCTGGGCGGTGTCTACCGGCTTGTCCTGCGCCTGGGCGCACCGAACACACACACAACGCCAATACCGGCGCAAGCACCAAAGCTGGCAAGCTCTCAAGGTGAGATTCATTCGTCAGCCTCGAAATAGATGGATTGAAGTACAGAGTAAGGGCATCGACTTGCCCGGTAAACTGGCACAAGTGACAGTATGCGGAGGGAATGCGGTTCTCGCGGCTGAGATGGCCGATATTGAAACAAGCCTTCCCGAGGTGACCAGGCACACACCTCCTATGCGATGTGTGCCTGTGGCAGGTTTGCTACCGGGCGACTACTGGGACTTGTTCAAGATGAGGCGAGCCGAATGTAACCTGCCGCCGCGCGAAAGGCCACTTGATCCTTTTTATCGTCCATGAGCGGAGCAGATTTGCCGATCAACGCCGGATCGTTATGCATCGCGACCACGTGTACAGCCGCAGCGCGAGTCGCCCATTCTTTGTCTCCCAACGCCTTCACCAGCGCGGCCCAGACGGCTGGGTCGTTTTGTCTTTAGCGAGAGAGAAGATCACGGAGGAGGAAGCCATCGAGGCCGGGTCCGCCGATAGTCCTACGGCGGATTCCATGCCAGATCCCAGACCTGGAAGAGTAAATTGGTTGGCCACGATTCCGAGAAGGGTGGTCGTCGGAGTATGAGTCATCCGAACCAATGATCTCTTCTCACTGCTCATGAAACCGGAGGTGGTCTTTTGATTTCCTCGCAGTGCATCCAGTAGAAAAGCTTTTCCGTCAGGCTGCTTGAGGCCGTACAGCGCCAGCGCTGCGGCTAATTCGACCTCCGGGCACAGGATCCTTGAGCGCTTTCTGTAGACTTGGAACCACCGCGGGATTATTGAAACTGCCCAGGGTAGAGATGATGGTTATCTTGGTCGGGACATCCTTATCCGTCTCCAACATGGAATAAAGCTTGTTTAGGACCTCCGAACGATCGCCAATCAGGCTGGCGGACATAACCGCCAACGAGCGCGTGTCGGGATTGCCGCTCCCCACGCCCTTCAAAAGAATGTCTTTCGCCTTCTGTACATTCGGGTCGTCAGAGCCCGTCGCTGCTGGGGCGGTCGGGCCGCAAAGGAACGCAATCGCCAGGCCGGCGACGAAGAACTTCATCCGAAAATTTCGAGATCCACTCATTGATTAGCCTCTCTGCGGTCAAGGCTACCAACTTACAGGTTGGCCGCAAACTAGCAGAACTCTTAGTTTTCCGGACTTAAATATCTGGATTGATCAAAGCCTATAGATCCCTTCCGCGCCTCAACAACGCACTACCATGCTTACATTCGCAGCAATATTCCCGCCCTGCACTAGCAAATCTACCAATTACACTGCGAGCGAAAACCCGAGATACTACGCAGGAGAGCCAAGGTTAGGCCGTGATCTCGCCTAAACCACAACGATCGCAGCCACTATGTCTTCTGCCGAAAACCTCAAAAGGTCGACCGCCATTCTCCGCTGCTGGTTGACTGTGGTACTCCTTGCGCTCTGCTGCAGTGCCGGTAGCGCACAAAGCTCCCAACAAGCGCAGTTTCTGCCCGAAGTCGACGCCTTTCTCAAACTCAATCCGGATATACGGGTCAGCTTCCAGGCGAAAGACACACGAGAGGGCGGTGACCCCACCCAAGCCGAGATTGGCCCGAGCATCGAGTTCTACTTAAAACCGCTGGTCAGACTCAAGGAAATCACTGAGTTCGATCTGGACGATGCGAAGAAACGGCCACTTGTCCTGACAGCCGGCTACCGCTATCTCTCGGCCCCCGGCAAGCCTGGCACAAATCGCATCCCAATCGCCGTGACATCGAACCTTCCCCTAACGGCCAAGCTGGTGCTGACCGACAGAAACCGTGCCGATCTTGACTGGAGTGACGGGTTCACCTGGCGTTATCGCAATATGCTCTCCCTGGAACGGACGGTGACGATTCGCTCCTATCACCTGATACCCTACGCCAGCGCGGAAATCTACTACGAAAGCCAGTATGGCAAGGTCAGCACCACCGAACTCTATGCGGGCACTCACCTGCCCCTCGGAAAGCACTTTCAACTCGCTCCTTACTATGAGCACCAAAACAATACCGGCAAGCACCCCAATAAGCAGGTCCATGGCATCGGGTTGACGTTGGATATTTATCTGTCGAAGAAAGCAAAGTAATCAGCAGCTCAGCAGGGTTCAGTGTCCCATCATGCTGAGTGCGCCGCGAAGTGGAGAAGAGGAGATCCTCATGATTCCGCTGAACGGCGTATACATCTCCATGATGATGAAAACTGCCGCAGACACGGCGAGCGCGCAGGCGACCAGGGTCGCGACTACTACCTTGTTGCCCGGCGCGAACAGGCCGAAGCTGATAAAGATAACGGTCAGCCAGGAGACCACAACCAGCAGCAATGGGAATGAGAGAGAGTTCTGCTCGGTTCCAAGGAACATCAACCAGTAGGTGTGCCTAAGGTTAACGGCCGCGGAAATAGCAGCGGCCTTAATCGCAGCCTGTCCGTCATCTTTCGGCACGAGGCTCCGCACATGGTCATAAAAGAACTGGCCGTTGTTCGGAGGTTGGAGTGACCCCTGGGGTGCATCGTTCGGCCAGACACGCGCAAGGCCCTTCTCCGCCAGTTCGCGAAGCTCGACCCGGGTGGCCTTGGTTTCGGGCCCATAACTTGCCAACAGGCTATCGACGAGCACAAAGTTCGAACCCATCTCGGCGAGTTCATTCTTTCGATCCTGATAGGAAGAGTTCGCGGTGGACACCAACATTCCAAGGACCAACGCGGTCATGGTCACCAGAAGACCGGTCGCCAGCCTGAATGACGTCCTTCGCATCCGGCCCCAGCAGACCCACGGGTAGAACTCTGCGGAGGTGCATGCCGGCGAGCGCCCCGCCGAACACCACCACAAAGATTGTCGAGCTTACCAGGATCGATTCCATGAACCTCTCACGTTCTCATGTCTCGTATGAATGCGTTGATCAAAAGGCGAGTTTAGGCCTGAGATCTAAAGCTGTCAGCTAGCAATTTCACCAGCTAACCCCTCGCAAAATGTCCACACGCTTCTGGAGGCGGGCCGTCAACACATCGGCGCGCGGCGGTTCCTGGCCCGATACACGGCCGAAGCCGATACCTCTGCGTGCTATTTTGCCGGTGACTGATACTTTTGCCAGTTCCTGCGAGAGCCTCCCTGCCAGCATGATTGGGTACCACCGGTAGAGCCAACCCGCTTGCGGTGAATGGTCGACCTTTGACGAATTGGAGAAGTGGCGCAATGACGAAGATTATTCATGGTCGATGGCAGTTTGTTGTTCTTATCTGCATTGTGCTCTCTGCCAGCTCATCGCTCATGGCGCAGCAAAAGGGCCAATATCAGCCCGGCCAATATGGGCTGAACGCCGGAGTGCTCCCCGATCCTGGGATCAGCTATGTCAATTTAGATATCAACTACAACGCAGGCCAGCTGAACTTCGCCAACGGCACGCCGGTCAAAGCCACGGGTACCTATAACGTCTGGGTAATGGAGAACATCTTCTTTTATGTTCCCAAGTTCAAGGTTCTCGGAGCGAAGTTCGCACCTTATGTTGTCTTTCCTACTCTAGCCACGGGCTCGCTTACGCTGCCGTTCCTTGGCAACGGCGTGACCGTGCAGACCGGTTCACTCGCTCTTGCGGATACCTGGTTCGAACCGGTGAATCTTGGCTGGCACCTGCCTCGCGCGGATTTCTGGGCGGGATATGCTTTCATGGCGCCCACCGGCCGATACACTCCAGGCTCGACGACTAATATCGGTTCCGGCTACTGGGGCAACCACTTCAATAGTGCCGCTACCCTTTACTTGACTAAAGACCAGGGAACCACGGCAAACATCATGGGCAACTGGGAGATCCATGGATCCAAAACGACCCGCAGCAACGACATCAGCACGATGTTCGGCACGTTGCCTATCAATGTCCAGGTGACCCCAGGGGCGGCCTGGAGTGATGAGTGGGGTCTGGGTCAGGCAATTCCATTGGATAGGCCGTTTTTAAAGACCAAGAACATCACCAAAGTGGCCCAGATCGGGATTATCGGGTACGACCAGGCGCAGGTCTCGCGGAATACCAGCAACAACAACGTGGTGGATGCGCTGGAAAGGCTCGTCCCCTTCTACTACGTTCATGCCGGCGGCCTGCAGGCCAACTATATCGATCTGAAGCATGATTGGAACGTGTTCTTCAAGTACGAGAAGGAATACAGAGCCGAGGCCCATCCGAAGGGCACCACCATCGTGTTTGGGGTGGTGTACACGTTCCGCATTCCGAAACCCGTGCCAGGGGCTCCGTTAACGCCGTAGGGCGGCGGCACGGCGGCTAAGGCGGCGGCGGTTCGAAACCAGGTTCTGATTTGGACGAATCCAGAGGCGGATGCTCCCCGCACCGCTTAGCTACGTGTCGAGTTGGATACAAAGGTGTGGCCCTTCAAAACCTCTTCAATCGCAGGGACCAGGTCGATGGACAGGCGGCGCTTGGTAACGTAGCCGCTGGCGCCGGCCGAGAACGCCGCGGCAATAAAGTCCCGGTCTTCATGGATGGTCAGGAATATGATCTTCACGCGAGGATTGGTTTTTTGGATCCTTGTTGCCGCCTGAAGGCCACTGAGGAGCGGCATCGAGATATCGGTCACAAGCACATCCGGGTCCAGGGCAAGAACCGCAGCCACCGCTTGCTGACCATTTTCCGCGGCCTCCAGAACCTCGTACGCATCACCGAGCACTCCTCGGACCTTTGCGATCACCTCACGATGATCGTCGGCCAGCACCACTCGAATCTTATCCACGGCGATCCCTTCGGCGGCCACTACGCTATTCACTCAATGGGATCATTTCCTTTCCGTGAATACTTGCCAACTGTCACCTGCGACAGTGCTCGCATTAGCAATTTTTGAAGATCCTCCTGTTACGCCGAGATCATGCCGTGCCTCATGGCGTACTTGACCAGATCTGAGTTGGTGGTGATGCCCAGCTCCTCCATAATCTGGTACTTGTGAAACCGGACGGTGCGGTGGGCAATCTCCAGAACGTAGGCGATTTCTTTCATGGAACGACCCTCCGCAAGCATTTGCAGGACTTCGCGCTGGCGGCCGGTGAGCTGCTTGGGCGCCTGCGCCCCCGGGTTGCGAATGAACATGTTTTCGATCGCGCGGCCAATCTGCGGGGTCACATACGAGACCCCTCTCACCGCGTCGTGAACGGCCTGCAACAGCTCGGTGGGCAGTGATGTCTTGAGCAGATAGGCGGTAGCGCCGGCACGAAAGGCTTCAGCGGCAATATAGGAATCGGACTCCATCGTAAGAAAAATCAGCTTGATGGACGGTATCCTTTTCTTTAATTCTCGTGCGGCGTCCAGGCCATTCAGCACGGGCATGCCAATGTCCAGGACGACGACGTCAGGCTTGAGCTCATCGGCCGCTTTCAGCAGCGCACGGCCGTCTTCGACGATGCCTACCACTTCGTAATGAGGTTCGAGCAATTTCGCGAGCCCGGCACTGATCATGGTGTGGTCATCGGCCAACAAAACACGTGTTCTTCCCATCTCATCCTCCACTCAAACTCAGGTATTTTCTACAACGGAAGCCTTCATCTCCGCGGCCAGGGGTACACGGACCAGGATCCTTGTGCCACGAGTTCACCGTCGACTCAATGGCGAAGGTGCCGTGAACCAGATGGGCGCGCTCCTGCATGCTGACCAACCCCAGCCCTCTGTCAAATTTCGCTCTCTCTACGTCGAAGCCAGAACCGCTGTCACGAACTTCAAGCCGGATCTCATTTTCCAACCCCTGCAAAGTGACAGAAAAGTGGTCTGCGCCACTATGTTTCAAGGCATTCTGCAACGCCTCCTGGGTCACGCGAAAGAGAGAAAGGGAGATATCGTACGGCAGATTACCCGGGACGTCTTCATCGTCGAACTGGACGCCGACGTTGTGCTGCTGCGAGAACTCGCGGCAAAAACTTCTGATCGCGGCTGCCAGGCCAAGGTACTCCAGCTTTGAGGAATGCAGCTTGTGGGATAAGGCCTGGACATCCCCGGCGATTTCGGCGCAATGCCGGCGGATTTCCTCAATCTTCCGCGATCCCCCTGAACCGTTCGATCCCCTGTTTGCTTGTTCCAGTTCCATGGAGAGGAGAGCCAGCCGCTGGCAGATGTCGTCGTGGAGTTCCCGGGCTATCCGCGCGCGTTCTTCCTCCTGCGCCTCGATCAATCTGCCCCCGATCTTCTCCAACGCCTCCCGCGCCAGCTTCTGGTCGGTGATGTCAGCGGCCGAACCGACAAACCCGGCAAAGGCGCCGTCCCCATTCATCCGCGGGGCCGCGATATCCAGCATCCACCGGTACACCCCGTCCCGCCGTCGCAGGCGGTACTCCTTGGAGAACTCTTTCTGCTGTTCGAGCCCACGTTTGTTTGCCGCCTGGACGCTCGGCACATCGTCGAGGTGAATGAAGGCCGACCATGCGTCTCCAAGCCCGGTTGCCGGGTCGCGGCCAGTGAAGTTGATTTGCCGGTCATTCAGATAGGTGACTGTGCCTTCTTTGTCGCACATCCAGATCAGAGCGGGTGTGGTGTCCGCCATTAGCCGGAAACGCTTTTCGCTTTCCCGCAGGCGAAGATCGGCCTTGCGGTTCCGGGCGCGTTGCCACAGTAATCCAATGATCAACATGGCCTGCACGAGGAAGAGTAAGACCACAAGACCGAGATATTTCGCGTAACGCTGCCAGCCGGTGGGTTGCCGGTAAGAAATAACCGCGCCGGGGGGCAGCGCCGATACCGGGATATTCCAACGTCCAAGCTGACGCCAATCCACATGAGCGAGCGCTGGAGGACCGTGCACGACTGGAACGTTCTCTGGAGTCTCTCCCAGCAGGATCCGCGCTGCCAACTCGCCTGCCTCGGCTTCCTGTTCCGTGGAGTCTGGATACGAGCCCCCAATGATTCCATGACCCAGACAGCGGTTGACAAAACAATAAGTCGGGAACTGCCGGGCGATGGTGGAGACGATTTCATAGGTCCCAATGACGGGCTGGGCCTCCTCATCCGGTATCGACTGGAAGAAGACGACGGTACGGGGAGGAAGCATCGAGACTTGCTTGAGCAGTTGCTCCGTGGCCAGCCCCGAAAGATTGATTACGTTCAACCTGGGTTGATGCTGTCTCAGGTCCTGCTCGATCACGGCCCCCCAATACCGATCCGTCTCCGATTTTCCAACAACTACAGCTGCATTTCTGGCGTCAGGCTGAAGGCCGAATGCTAAATCGATCGTGCCTTCAAGATCGACGTCCATCGTGACTCCCGTCACCCCTGGCCACAGCTTCTGGCCTTCCAGTCTTCTGGGAGGAACGGACGAGAAGGCGATGGGCGCACCAGGAAACAATTCCTGGCGATGATCCACGGCGAATCGGAGCGCAGGATAGTAGATGGCAATGACAAGATCAATCTTCTTGCCCCCATAGACGCTGGCCAGCGAGTCGGCCATCGCCTTTTCGTACCCGGGAGCGTCGAAACGCGCCGACCCCAGAAATTCCACGTGAAAGTCCACAGGCGTGCCCACATGCGATCGCGTGACTGACTTCAGAATCTCCAGATCGTCCTGAGCCCTGCGGTCGGTAAAGCTATACAAGATCAGGACCGTCTTTGGGGCCGGCGTCTCCCCGGCAAAGGCAAGGCGGGCAGACGCAACCAGGATGAAGACGCAAAGGATCAAAGACCAGCTTGTCCCAAGGCTCCTCGTGCCTGGAGAGCCACAGTCTCGTCTGAACCTCCCGAAAACGGCTGCTTTCTGTCGCATAAGCCACTGGACCGCGAAGACGCCACCCCCGGTGCCTATCGTTCGCCCCGTAGATGGTCCCGAAGCATATCCAAGGCTAATCTCCCCGTCCAAGATGGGCACCTAGCATTATTAGCAGTCGGGTCAGGAAAATTTCAGGGGAACCCCAGTTCCGCGGCACTGGTATCGCCCCCTGTCGCAAGAGACAGTTTTACTCCCGCACAAATGTGCCCTATGCTTTCTTGGTTCAGGAGATTGCAACCAACAGCATCACGACCGAGTAGGCGGTTTCCATGGAGGGTAAGAGATGAAGAAGCAAAATGCAGCCGCGGTCATGGTCATGGCGACCCTGATTTTTGCGCTTGCCGCAGGGGCCCAGGACACTGCGCAAACGGCACAAACCGGTTCGCAGGCGCTACCGGCGAACTCAGATCCGCAAAACATTCAGGCGTACGTTGAGCTGCTGCGCGCCGATGTCCGGCAGCAGAAAGCCGAAATGGTCGGAGAGGTGATGCAGCTGAGCGCCGCCGACGCGGCAAAATTCTGGCCGATCTACGAGGAGTATGACAGCGAATTGGCCAAGCTGAATGACCTGCGGATAGCTAATATCCAAGAGTATGCCACTTCGTACGATCAGATGACCGACGCCAAGGCCGACGAGCTGATCCAGAAGGCGCTCTCTTACCGCAAGCAGCGTGCGGAGCTTTTGGACAAATACTATGAGCGCGTCCGGCAGTCGTTGGGTGGAATTGAGGCCGCGCGCTTTATCCAGGTCGAGGACCAGTTACTGCTGATTATCGATCTGCAAATTGATTCTTCCTTGCCGGTGGTTGGGGAAGGCTCGTAAGTTCCGAAAAAAGGAGATCTGCAATGTTAAAGGGAATGATTCGAGCCGCGACACTGCTGGTGGGGCTGTCCACTGCCATGACCGGGTTGACCGCCGCTGCCCAAAGCACAAGAAGGGTTAACGTGCCCGCAGGAACGCGGATCCTGATACGAACCATCGATCCGATCGATTCGAGCAAACAGAAGGCGGGCTATCGCTTCACCGCGAGCCTGGAGACAAACCTGCAGGCCAACAATGTCGTGGTCGCAAAGAGGGGCACGCCTGTGTATGGGGTTCTTTCCTCGGCTTCATCCGCCGGCAAGATGAAGGGCAGTTCTGAGCTTGGGCTGGAGCTGACCGAGATCGTGATCAATGGAACCTCCTATCCGCTGCTGACCACCACCTACGAGATCCAGGGAAAAGGAGAGGGCGGTAATACCACGAAAAAGGTTGTCGGTGGCGCTGGGTTGGGTGCGCTGATCGGCGGGTTGGCGGGAGGCGGTAAGGGAGCGGGGATTGGCGCACTCGCCGGCGCCGGCGCGGGGACGGCTGTCGCCGCCACCAAGAAGGGTCAGCAACTCTCCATCCCCAGCGAATCTTTGATCGAGTTCCGGCTCGCGCAACCTGCCGATCTGCCGGTAGCCAGATAGCCGCGTTAACGCCAGGTCAACGTGGCGGCGCCACTGTCAGAAGTGACAGTAGGCAAAGCTGCGTCCAAGGGCGAATCATCTCAGTAGGCGACTACCGAAGGTACTGCCGTGAAGCACGTTCGGCAGTCGCAGGGCCCTCCATTGAAAGTTTTGCATGCCAGGTGGTCCAGAAGACCACAATCGATCACGCTGCGAAGACCGTTGAGGTGACTCAGCCAGGGGGAAGGGGCACAGAATGAGCCAGGATCCGGAAACAGCCCGATTGGAAGCGGCGCGCATCGCCAAGACACCATGGAGAAAGTGGGGGCCTTACCTGAGCGAGCGGCAATGGGGAACGGTGCGTGAAGACTACAGCCACGATGGCAATGCATGGGATTACTTCACCCACGACATGGCCCGGTCCCGCGCATACCACTGGGGCGAGGATGGTCTTGCCGGCGTCAGCGACGAGAACCAGTTACTGTGTTTTAGCGTGGCCCTGTGGAATGGCAAGGACCCAATCCTGAAAGAACGTGCCTTCGGCCTGACCAACAGCGAGGCCAACCACGGCGAAGACCTCAAGGAATACTACTTTTACCTCGACAGCACCCCCACACACTCGTACATGAAGTACCTGTACAAGTACCCGCAGGGGGCGTTTCCCTATCTCAATCTGATTGAGACAAACCGGGGGCGCAATCGCCTGGACATGGAATACGAACTGCTGGATACCGGAATCTTCAACGAGGACCGCTATTTCGATGTCTTTGTGGAGTATGCCAAGCAAGGTCCGGAGGATTTGCTGATCGAGATCAGCGTGGCCAATCGCGGTCCTGAGGCGGCCGAGATACAGGTGCTGCCGACGTTATGGTTTCGCAACACCTGGACCTGGTGGCCCGGAACACCCAAACCATCGTTGAAATATGTCAAGGGTCCGAAGGGTATCCAGGCCATTGCCGCATCGCACCCCGATCTCGGCGACCGGTATCTGTACTGCGACGGAGACGCCCAGCTGTTGTTCACGGAAAATGAGACCAACAACCAGCGCATCTTCGGCACGGCCAACGACTCCCCGTACGTTAAAGACGGAATCAACAACTACGTAGTCGAAGGCAATGCGGGCGGGGTGAACCCCGCCCAGGTGGGAACCAAATCCGCAGCACAATATCGCTTGAAGGTAGATGCGGGAAAGACCGCCACCGTTCGTCTGCGCTTGAGCGACGTGGCGCCCGCCGCAATCGGCGATCCCTTCAGCAGCTTTGACGCGACCATGAAGACCCGTCAAGCGGAAGCGGACCAGTTCTATCGCAAAGTCACGCCATCCACGCTCACTGAGGATGAAGCCCTGGTGATGCGCCAGGCCATGGCCGGAATGCTCTGGTCCAAGCAGTATTTCTTCTTTGATCTGGACAAATGGCTCACCGAGCATGGCGACGATCCGATGAAGCCGGGCCTGCGGGCTATGCGCAACAGCGAATGGTTCCATATGTTGAATCGTCACGTCATATCCATGCCAGACAAGTGGGAGTACCCGTGGTATGCGGCGTGGGATTTGGCTTTTCACACCATTGCCTTGACGGCCGTCGACACGGACTTCGCCAAAGAACAGCTTGACCTGATGCTGCAGGAGTTCTTTCTCCACCCCACCGGACAGATTCCTGCCTATGAATGGAACTTCAGCGATGTGAATCCCCCGGTGCATGCCTGGGCCACCATCTTCCTGTATCGGACGGAGCAGGGGATGACGGGGAAAGGCGACATCGATTTCCTAAAGCGATCGTTTTCCAAGCTGATGCTGAACTTCAGCTGGTGGGTGAATCGTAAAGACCGCTTTGGCAACAACCTATTCGAAGGCGGCTTTCTTGGGCTCGACAACATCGGTGTCTTCGACCGCAGTGCCGCCCTGCCAACCGGCGGCCACCTGGAGCAGGCGGACGGTACGTCATGGGTCTCCATGTTCTGCCAAAACATGCTGGAGATCGCCGTCGAGCTGGCGGCCCACGACAGCTTCTACGAAGACATGGCGACCAAGTTCGCGGACCACCTTCTTTGGATCGCCCGCGCCATGAATCAGACCGGCCCGGAGGGCATGTGGGACGAGGAGGATGGGTTCTATTACGATGTGCTTCGCCTGCCCGACGGCTCCGCGCAGCGGCTCAAGGTTCGTTCCATGGTGGGCTTGCTTCCCTTGTGCGCCACCACGACGATTGAACCGTGGCAGCGCGAGAGAGTACCGGGAATGACGAAGATCCTGCGGGAACGCCTGCAGCGTATGCCCGAACTGATGGAGAGTATCCATCCCACCGGCCCCGGTCATTTTGGCTACGCGGAGCGAGGCATAGCTGCGCTGGTGAACCCGGTACGCTTGCGGCGGATTCTAACCCGCATGCTGGATGAGGAAGAGTTCCTGGGCCCCCACGGCATTCGGGCGCTCTCGAAATATCACGACAAGCATCCGTTTGTCGTTTATGTGAATGGACAGGAATATAAGGTAAATTACCTTCCGGCTGAGTCGGACACCGGGATGTTTGGTGGCAACTCCAACTGGCGCGGGCCGGTCTGGATGCCGGTGAACGCGGTGCTGCTCCGCGCCCTGCTGTCATATTACGAATTCTACGGAGACAGCTTCAAGATCGAGTGCCCCACGGGCTCGGGTAACTTGATGAACCTCTTCGAGGTGGCCCACGAAATTACCCGCCGGCTCGCGGGCATCTTCCTCCGGGATAAGTCAGGCCGGCGCCCGGTATACGGCGGTACGGAGAAATTCCAGACAGACCCCTACTGGAAGGACTACATTCTCTTCTTCGAGTACTTCCACGGTGACAATGGAGCTGGCTTGGGAGCCAGCCATCAGACCGGGTGGACCGGCCTGGTGGGAAAACTGATCGAGATGTTCGGCCGCCTTGACGCACAGAAGTTCCTGGAGGCGGGCAGAGCAGGCGCATTCGACAGGCAACAAAGCGAAGCGGTAGAAGCTGTGGCACGGTGACCAACTGAAGTCTCATTGCAGTAGGCATCGATGAAGAAGAGGATTTCGGGTAACCGGCCATGTCCTTGCTAAGAAAGAACCAAAAGCGGATACGCCGGTTGCTTCGTCAGGCCCGCGCCCTTACCGTAGCTGTTGCAATTTCCTTATTTGCAGCCTCAGCTGTATATTCGCCTGCGCAACTACCGAAACTCGCGGCCCCGCCAGCCAAGACTGAACCCGCGGGGCCGGTCGACCCGCTCGGGCGGCAAACGCCGCGCAGTTCACTGCTGGGCTTATTGAAATACGGATCCATCGGAGACTACGCAACCGCCTCTCGTTATTTGCAACTCCCTCCGGGCCAGAACGTGGCAGAACTCGCCAAAGAATTTCGGAAGTTATACCCGAATTTCGAGGGCAGCATCAACCTGGTTAGCGACGATCCGAACGGCACCGTCGAAACCGGGCTGCCGCCTGGCCAGGAACGAGCGGGTGTGGTGACCGTTGACGGGGAGACGGCGGACGTAATCCTGGTACGAGTCAACGATCCTGAGGCAGGAAAAATCTGGCTGATCTCGCGAGGGACGCTGGCAGCTATCCCGCGTCTCTACGCCAAGCTGGAACGCCAAAAGCCGACGGAAACCAGTCGACTCAGGCTTGCCCTGCACAGTGGGCCCGTAATCCTGGGGATGTCGTCTGCGCAATGGCTCTGCTGGCTCGTCTCCATCCCAGCCTCGTGGTTACTGGCATGGTTGTCGACTTTTCTGCTGAGCGCACCCCGGCGAGGCTGGTACGGGATGCGCAAACTTCCCTTCCGTACAGTCTGGGATACGCCCCTTGGCATGCCCATCCGGTGCATGATTGCCATCCTGCTGCACGGCTTTTTCGTGTACTGGCTAGAGCCGCCGCTTCTCTATCGCATCTACTATGTTCGTTTATTAGCAGCCCTGTTGGTGGCGTGCTTTGGCTGGCTTCTAAGCAGGCTTTCTGACCAGGGATTCGACCGCGCGTTACACCAGACGCGGGTACACAGCAAGGGCGGCGAGTCGATCCTGATCCTGATGCAGAGACTAAACCGCGTTGGCATACTGATCATCGCCCTGGTCTCGGCTCTGGCATTGCTTGGATTAAATGTAACGACCACCCTCGCCGGCCTTGGTATCGGCGGGTTGGCGGTAGCGCTCGCGGCGCAAAAAACGCTAGAAAACCTGATCGGTGGAATCTCGCTGTTGTTCGATCGGGCAATCCAGACCGGCGACTTCTGCAAGATTGGCGATCGCGTGGGGAAGGTCGAAGACATCGGGCTTCGCTCTCTGAAGCTTCGAACCATCGACCAGAATCTGCTGGTTGTGCCCAACGGTGTGCTTGCGCAGATGCAGTTCGAGAACCTGAAGGCGCGCCCCAAATTGCTGATCAACCAAACCTTCTCCCTGCGCATTGAAACCCAACTCGAGCAACTGCGGTTCGTACTCGACGGTGTACAGACGATGTTGAACCACGAGCCGGCGATCGAAGCCGGAACCTCCAGAGTGCGGGTGATTAGCTTTGCCGGTGCGGCTTTCGAGTTAGAGTTGTTTGCCTATGGGATGACCAGCGACTGGAGTGAACTGACTGCCATTCGCCAGGACGTCATTTTGAAGATAGCGGGAATCGTTGAGGCTGCGGGCACCCGGTTCGCCGCGCCCACACGGCTTAACTACCAAGCTACAGACCTATGCGTCGACCCAGACAAAGCGAGCGATGTTGTGCGCCAGGTCACCGAACTACGGGCTAACAACGCATTCCGATTGCCTGGCGAGATGCAAGCCGCGTCGAAGTAACTATGGAGACGCTAGAGAAGACGAGATATGTATATCCCTGTAACGGCATTTCTACGAGAGCGAAAGCCACGATTCTTTGACGGGATGGATGTGTCTGACGTCAGAACCATCATGGCTGCCGGCACACAACAGCGTTTCGCCGCGAACTCCGTCATTGCGCGCCAGGGATATTCCGCCGGGCATCTGTATCTGCTGCTGACCGGACGGCTGCGCCGTTTCTTCACCACGATCGATGGTCAAAAAATCGTACTGCTTCGGGTGACCGCGGGTGAGGTCTTCGGCGAGGCGGCCGTATTGTCTAGGCCCACAGAATATCTTGTCAGCAGCGAGGCGACGACCAATACCACCACGCTGGTGTGGAGCCGCGCCACCATCCGCGATTTGTGCGCGCGATATCCGCACCTGCTGGAAAACGCTTTGTTACTCTCTTTCGATTATCTGGCAGGGTATCGGACGGCGCATGCGTCTTTGATTTGCGATTCCGCTCCGCAGCGGCTTGCCCGGGTGTTGACTAATCTGTCCGATGGCATCGGTCAGAAAGTCGAGGGAGGCGTCGAACTCGACGTCCGAAATGAGGAGTTGGCCGACGAGGCCCACATTTCCCTGTTCACTGCGAGCCGCCTGTTGAGCGCATGGCAACGCCAGGGCTTGATCGAGAAGCGCCGGGGCAAGATCCTGCTTCGCTTCCCTGCCCGGTTGTTGCGCCGTAGCGTCATCCCTTCTGCTTCTTTCGGGACTTAGCAGCTTTCAACGCTCCAAAAGCCACCAGCCACAAAATCTGCTTTGATTGCTCGCGAGCAACGACGCATTGGAGCTCGCTCTGTAATGCTTTGAAGTCATGAGCTTGTCAGCAGAAGGGACTTTTATTGTGACTTCCAAAACAGCTGCACCGAGGGACATTTCGACAGAAGTGAGTGCGTTAAACGGGGAGACGGTCAGCTTCCCTTCTTCGTCCGGACGGCTTTTCGATGGCTATTTTTCCCGGGAAAGAAACTGCAGGTTTGCCAAGAACGACCTTATCGACGCCCGCGGACGGCGGTTGTTCGAAACCACCGCCATGGCGTGCGATGCGGACGCGTATCCCTTCCAGATACCCTTGGAAGCACGCACCGGTCCGGAGGTGCAGGCAGACGGCCACTCCATGCTGATGTTGTCCTCCTATGACTACCTGGGACTCATCGGTGACCCGCGCATCGACAGTGCCGCCATCGAAGCAATCCTGAAGTACGGAACCGGTACCGGCGGCGCCCGCCTGCTCACAGGAACGACCGACCAGCACCAGCAGATGGAACGCGATCTCGCCGGCTTTTTGGGGACCGAATCAGCGATCACCTTCAGCTCAGGCTATGCTGCGAATCTTGCGGTGATTGGGGCGCTTCTGGGGCCTGCGGATCGCGTCATTATGGATGCGCTTTGCCATCGCAGCCTGACGGACGCCTGTCGATTTGCCGGAGTCCAGTTGCAGCGCTTCCAGCACAACGATCTGGAATCGCTCGAGGAGGAGATCCAGAACGGGCCGCCGGCCAACCGCACGCTTATCATTACCGATGGCGTTTTCTCCATGGACGGCGACATTTGCCTTTTACCGGAGATCATCGAGATCAAGAAGAAATTCCGATGCTTCCTGCTGGTGGATGACTCGCATGCCACCGGAGTGCTGGGAGCCCATGGCCGCGGCGTTGCGGAACACTTCGGCGTGGCAGCCAGTGAGGTCGACATCTGGACGGGTTCGTTGGCCAAGGCAATTCCTGCCACGGGAGGATTCGTTGCCGGTTCGAAAGAGCTGGGTATCTTTTTGCAACATGCGTCCTCACCGTATATCTTCTCGGCCGCATTGAGCCCCGCGTCGGTGGCGGCGATCCGCGCAGGCTTGACGATTCTGGCGCACGAACCCGAACGAGTCGCGCGCATCGAGCAGAACGCCAGCTTCCTGCGTTGCGGCCTGCAGAGTCTGGGCTACGACACCGGTCTCTCGGAGACCGCGGTTATACCCGTCATCCTGAAAGACGAGGTAACCACTGCGCTCTTCGCGCGAAGGCTCCGCGATTACGGCATCCTGGCAGCTCCGGTCCTCTTTCCGGCAGTTCCGCAAGGTGCGGCGCGGCTCCGGCTGTGTGTCACGGCTGCACACAAACAAGCCCACCTGGAGTTTGCGCTTGAGGTCTTCAAGAAGATGGCTTGCAGTTAGGGCCCGGGTATCTCCTTGAAACGCCGGCACATCATCGGTCAGGATGACCCGGCTCTGATCGGCTAATAGTTTTGCTAGCTATGCAAGGCAGGCGGCAAGTGCAAGACTAGCGGATCGGAGATCCAAATGAGAGTTTTTGCGTTGATGGCGTGTATGTTTCTTTCAGCCAGCTTATGCCAGGCAGATTGTGTCAAGAATGCGCGCGGCAAAACCGTCTGCAGCGATGGTCAATCCGCTGCAGCGTATAACCCGAATACAGGCAAAGGGGCCACCGCGAACAAGAACTCCAATGGGGTAACGACCACTCAGACTACCGGCGGCGGCAAGGGCAAGAGCAAGAACGGAAAAGGCGTGGCCGAAGGCCCCAACGGAACTACTTGCGCAAAGACCGCAAACAATGCGGGTTGCACGCCTCCCAAGTAGATCGGCAGGCGCTTGGGCAATCAGCCGCGTATCCACACTCGTTCTTCGTTTTCTTATCGCCGTGGCACTCGCCCAGCCAACATCTGACAGAAATTCTCTGCTTGATTGCTCCTGAGCAACGACCGGGCGGCCTCTCTCTGTCATCCTTAGAATCATGAGCTTGTGATGCATCCGGTTGCGGCTATGCGCTGCGGCTTCGCACACGCGTGTCCGCCGGGATTTCGCGGTGGACGCGACCAAGGGGATGGGCAATGAGAGTCAGTTTCAATAACGGAGCGATGCCTGTCTTTGCATCGAGAACAGCTGCAATGATGGATGGTTCACGGGTAAAGAAAGGTCTGCGAGGGTGCGGTTGGTTTTCCCTCTATTTCTGGCCGGCGTTTCGACGGATATTTTTTCTGGAGAACAAGCTGGAAATTGGGCATCGGCGCGCTGATCCAGGACAGCTGCCAGTGGCACCCGGCGCGAAGAGACCGGACGATGGCGTGCCCGCGTCTTCCGTGCCCCAGATCGTCATCGATACGCAATTGGAGCACTGGATCCGGTGGACCCTGGAAAGCAATATTGCTTTGTCTGCGGCACTCAAGCTATTACGGGATTCCTACGAGCTGGTCCGCGCCGGAAAAACTGCGGAAGATGCCGAAGAGATCCTGGCGGAAGTTGAAGCTGCTCTCAGGACGGTTGAGGAACGCAGCATGTAGCGAAGGTACTCTTCGCTGCTACGAAGGCCCGCCCGCCTCGGTGGGCAACCTTTGTTCCGGCCACATCGCGAGCAACGACAGATCTTCGCTGCCGCGGCTGGAGACCGAGAACATATAAAACTCGAAAGTGCCCTCGTTCGAGATCTCGATCTGCTCGATCGCGGCGTCTGCTTCGAAGTTGTGTTGGCTCAGGAAAAGCTCGATCTCAGCGGCGGTGGGCCGGGAGCCAGAGGATGCCGAGGTTTCGCTCATACGGCTAGTATCCCTCGTTACTTGCTTCAGTTGCGCAAGCAGTTTGTTCAGATCGTTTGGTATGTCCATGGCCCAACCCCCGCAAACTTTGATGCTGAGGCAAACACCGTCCACGCTGACATGTTGCGCCGTTTTCTGCCGAAAGGCACGCGCCAATTCACCTCATCCGTGCCATTATCGGCCGCTGGATTCCAGGTAGTTAACCCCAATCAGTTGTAGACGCCGCCGGATTTCGGCCACAACCCAAGTGTTTCTTTGCATTTGCGAACACGTACAAAACGGCCCGGATTAGTGCAGGTTCAGAGCCAAACCCGTGGTGAACTGGAACGAGTTCTTCTTATATCCAACCTGCGGATTGTTCAGGAAGTTATCGATCGTGGATACGGAAAAGGCCAGCTTCTTGTAGACGTCCATTCTTACCGAGCTGGTGCCGGAAGCGGAGAAAGCGCTCCAATTGTTCCACGCGATGTCGGCGAGAAGCTTCTCATCGAAATGGATCCTGCCCCACTTGCGGGTGTACTTCTCGGTCAAAGTGGATCCAATCAGATGAAGACTGAGCTGTTCCACATCGGCCGTTGCGTTGAACTGCTGGCTCTCGTAGTGCAGATCGGCGGTGACATCAAATTCAGTATCTTCCTTTTTGAAGAGGGTCGCGCCGACGCCGACGCCGTAGTTCTGCTGGAGCACAAGGCCCTGGGAAAAGTTGTGGTCCAGCGAGAACGCCTGCAGATAATAGCCTCTCTTGCTAAAGTATTCGTCGCGCTCCGCATCCGCGTGGTAGATGTTGGTGATCGTGGTTTCCGTGCCGGGCTGCGTCGTCTGGCCTGCGCTCAGGGTGAAGTTAACCGTCGTGCGGAGCTTGGGGTCCAACCAACTCACCGTGGGAACACTGCGCTTGAGCGCTGTGTCTACCTGGAAGAGGTAGCTGTTCTGGGTTGAGTAGATCATCGAGGTGCCGGTAGTGATATGCCCATCCCACCCTGATTTAAAGCCTATCTTTTTGTGTATCTCTTTCTGATACGTCGCGTCGTCGACAAGATCTGCGATTTTGGGGGTTGGTATCTCTTTAGCCGCCGTGACCACCGTCTTGGCGGGTTCCGGTTTCGCTGCGCCACCCGCCGGTGCCGCAACTACCTCGGGTTTGGTCTCAGCGACAGGGGAAACCAAGATTCCCTTCTCGCCAATCTTGATCGTTCCCTGGGGTACCTCCGCGCTGTTTCTTGCATCTTTCACATCTTTTGGGACAACCGCAAATTCCCGGCTGGACTTCAGTTCCTTGATGTTCTCCCACTTGACCGTTACCTCGCCCGCCAAATCGCTCTTGAACTTGATCTCAGTGCCAGTGGAGTTCAGCAGTTCTCCGGTCAACCTGTCTCCGTTTTTGAGGGTCAGCTCTTCCTTGATCTCCGGCTCCTTTTTCGTTGCCGGCTCGGCCGGCTTCTTGTCTGCACTCTGGCCGAGCCCAGAAAGAGCGGTCAAAAGAACGAGTGGAAAAATTGTCGCGAGCTTCTGACCTCGGAGAAATGAAACAAGGTTTGCTTCAGGATGTCGCACAATGCTTTGCATGTGATATCCCTCACAGGGTTTGCGGATCGGTGTGACTTGTTCGCAGAGTTGGCAAATTAGCTGCGATCGCTTCCATTGCATTACGCGCGCAATGCGGATCATCCAGGCAATGCAAGGATCGTTTAGGCCAATGCGCGAAGCGAATGTGCAAGAGCAGTTTAAGGTGCGCCAAAAGCATCCTGTAACTGGCAAAAGTGGCAGGGCTGACGCGGACGTGAAAATACTGCCCCGTTCAACCTCTCTGGTACGAATGGCTGCTATTTTGCCGGGGGCTCTCTAGCAATAGTGCTAGTGGGTAAGAGTGGCTTGAACCGGTAAGCTGACGGCGAGGATGTAAATATTAACGTCAGCGAGCCCATACCCATGAAGACGATGAGTTTAGCCCTGAGTATGATTTTGTTCTGCGCATTCTCTCCCATGAGCGAGATGCAGGCTCAATCCAGCGCAGTGGACGGAGGTATCGATGCCGTCGAGGTGGTCAAGGCCACAGCTACGGTGGAGAAAATCGACCTCGAAAAGCGCAAGGTCACGCTGCTGCTGGACGATGGGAAGAAAAAAACCTTCAAGGTTGACAATCGGGTTCAAAATCTGGCCCAGGTCAAGGTGGGAGACCACCTGGCGATGTCATTTACGGAAGAAATTCTCATCGTGGTGGGCAAGTCGAACGAAAGCCCCGGGGCCGCGGCCGGCGAACAGGTCTCCGTGGCTCCCAACGGCACCGGCGTCATGATGGTGGATACGTCGGCCGTGAGTGCGCAAATTCTGGCAGTCGACGCACCGAACCATCGCCTGACCTTGCTCGATCCTGACGGCAAGAAGAAAACTATCAAGGTTAGCAAGAAAGTCACCAACCTCGATCAGCTAAAAGTGGGCGACACCGTGGACATGATGATGACTGATTCCACGGTGGTCGAAATCGTCACGTAATTGCCGAGCCCACATCTCGACTCCTCCTTTTTTTAGGGCGCGACTAGCAACAGTGCTAGTTGTCTGATCTGACGCGAGCGGCTCATTCTAGGATTCAATGCCGGCCCGATGGTTGTGACGGAGCGTCTATGAGCGGACCCAAAGTCACCTCACGATCGCATTTCTGCCCTGTCTTAAGTGACAGTAGGCAAAACCGCCGCGAGGGAGAATGATCGCGGTAACCATAAGTGCCCGCAGCACTTTACGAAGAGGATGATCAATATGAAGACCAGAGTTGCATTGTGCGCTATGCTCGCCTGCATGGTGTCCGCCGTCGCGCTCGGACAACAAGTCTCTGTGAATTACAACAAGAGCCAGAGTTTCTCGCAGTATCACACCTACACCTGGGCGGCTGACAACGCCAACCAAATCCAGAATTCGATTCTGGCGCAACAAGCTAAATCGGACATCGATAATGCGATGCAGGGCAAGGGCTTCCGGATGGTGGCGGAATCCGAGAACCCCGACATCATCCTCACGGCAAGCGGCGGCATGAAACAGCAGACCTCTTACCAGGCATGGGGCATGCGCGGTATCGGAGGCGGCATGGGCGGCATCACTCCAGAGCAGAATGTTATTGGAACGATGATCGTCGACCTGTACGACGCCAAGACCAAGTCCCTGGTTTGGCGGGGAATTGCCCAAGACACGCTGACCAACAATGGCAACAAAAACTCACAGATGGTATCGAAGGCGGTGGTGAAGATGTTCAAACAATGGCCTGCCGCCTAAACCGCAGTCACGCCGAGGGCGGTGGAGGAGATTCCCTGTGATAGACCAGAGCCACTTTACACTCGCGTTTCCCCTGAAGTCGCCTGCCGACGCGAAGGTCTTGGCGGAACAGCTTCCGGCCATGATGCCGGGGCTGTTCCAAGCGGAGGATACGATCGGGACGATCCACTATTCTCGCTTCACCGTACTCAGCGACAAAACCCTGCTCTTTCTCGGCGATTTCGACGGCGAATTCGGTCAGCTGATGGGCGAGCTGGCTAAGCACGCAGGGGCGGTGTTTGATTTTATCTTTCAGCATGTAGAGAATCCGCCGCCTGGTCCGGTTTCCGATCACGCGGACGCTTTTGTTGAATGGGCCGAAAAGCATCTCCTCTCCCCCGTGAACATCTACACCGCCTACCCAGGAGCCACGGCGAAGGAGATCAAGGCGATGGCGGCCGCCGCAGGCCTCAGTGGCAGCGGCGTGCTCAATCCGTTTCTGGTGATCCTGCCGATCAAATCGGCGCTCGCCTTCACCGAGGTGAAACTGCTGCTCCGCGCGCGGGGACGCGGAACAACCCACGACCTGGACAAGGTCGGCACGCCCCATTTCGCGCAGTTCGTGCCGCTTGAGGACCACCAGGTTGGGTTCTTTACTGTGTACGACGGCACCTTTGACACGTACATCGCCGACTTCACCAAGAACATCGGAGAGGTCTTCGACCTTATATTCAAATTCTGCATAAACCCTCCCCCTTCGCCGTGCCGAAAATATCTTCAGGAGTTCATTGACTTCGCAGCCGGAGCAAACCGGGAGCCGATCGGGTTTTACCAGGCGTATCCAGGCCTGGGCGTCCAGGACATTCACGCCTTGATTGCCGATAGCAAAACGGCAACGGCACACTGAACCTGGCATTTCGCAAGAGGCAAGCGGTGATCGACGACAAAAGAGCACGATCCGCAGAGGGGTTCTTTCGCAAGCTGGTCACGTTTGGCGGAAAGGACGAAGCTGATCCAGCGACGCATCCCCAGAAGAGCGCGCTCGACCTGGGTGATATTCAGGGATTCATCCTGCGCGGATACCGGATGCCCATGGTGCGGCATTTCGTACTTACCGTGGGCGCGGCTGCGAAGGCACGCGCGTTGCTCGGGCGGCTGGTAAGCGGCAACGAGTCAGACGCGCCGCAGATTACCACAGCGGAAGACTGGCACGTAGGCTTAGCTCCTGGGCCGGGAGACGATCCCGCCGATCCCCCGCGGCACAAGCCTGACTATTGCCTCAACGTGGGCATCAGCTGGCCGGGACTGGTCGCGTTGGAGGTTAAAGATCGCGTCGCAGCCCTCTCCTTCAAGTCGTTCGGCGCTTTCATCGCCGGCGCCGCCGCCCGGGCGGACCTGGTGGGCGATACCGGAGCAAGTTCACCGCAGCATTGGATCGATGCTTTTGCTTCTGGAAACGATCACGTGATGGTGACGCTGCACGCCATCAGCCCCGACGCAATGACGGCCTATAGCGATCGGCTATCTGCCCTGTTTAGCGACGGGGGAGCCTTTCAGGAAATTTGGCGCACCGACGGGAACGCGTGGCTGCAAATGGTCGACGGCAAGCCGCAACCCTGCGCCAAGGTTCCCTTTGGTTACGTCGACGGCATCAGCATGACGACCATTCGCGGGGGCCCCGAACGATACACGCCGGATCACCAGGAACCGTGCGAACCATGGCTCTTTGTTTTGCAGGACGAGGCTGAGAATTACTTCGTGCCTGAGCCTCGAGAGCTGGGGCTGAACGGCAGCTTTGCCGTCTTCAAAATGATCGAGACGGACGTGGTTGGATTTGAGGAGTTTCTGCAGTCGCACAAGGACACGATCGATCCCGAGCTGCTCGCGGCCAAAATTTGCGGACGGTGGCGCAACGGCACTCCTCTCGAATTGTCGCCGGAAACAGACAGCCCGGGGATTGCACCGGAACAGATGAACAACTACGGATACGTAAATGCGGACGGATCGGGCGATCCAAAGGGCCTGCGCTGTCCTGTCGGCGCGCATATGCGCCGCGTCAACCCACGCGACCAACCGGTCACCGGCCAGGGCAAGCCCGGCGGCAGCAATAACACGCATCGTCTTATCCGGCGCGGCTTGCCCTACGGGCCGAACTATGATCCGGCACAGCCCTATGATGGCATCGCGCGCGGCCTGCTTGGCTACTTCATCAACTCGAGTATCGAGAATCAATATGAGTTTGTGCTGGGACATTGGGTGAACGACGCCGAATTTGCCGGCGCCGTCAGGCTGGATCCCAAGGCAAAAGATCCTATGATCGGCACGCAAGACCCGAAGGAAAGCATCTTTGTGATTCCACAGGCCAACGGCGCCCCCCCGATCAAGCTGACCGGGTTTTCGAGCTTCACCACAACCAGAGCAGCCGCCTACTGCTTTTTGCCCAGCATCACCGCAATCAAATTCATCTCCCAACTGGGATGAGAAACAGATAAGCATCAAGGAGGGTTCACTCCATGCTTTGGCTAACCAGATGTTTCGGAGTGACCGGGAGCGACAGGGAGCGGGACCTCGCCAGAGAAGCGTCTGACATCGAGGAAATTGTCAAGACGACCCTCAAGGTGCAGGCGACGGCTGCCGCCCAACAAAATCGGCCGCTGGCTCGTGGGACACATGCGAAGGGGGTCTGCGCCCGGGCCCAGTTCGAGGTCCTTGACGTTGCGATTGGACGCGATCCTCAGCTGGCAGCGCGGCTCGCCCAGGGAATATTTTCGAAGCCGGGTGTATATCCCGCAGTGGTGCGTTGGGGCAACGCTGATTCCAAGAAAAACTCAGATTTCAAGCCTGATGTCCGATCGATGTCGTTCTCGGTCGACCTGACTGGGAATGGTTTCACTGCTCCGGGCGCCAACGAAGGCCGCCAGGATTTTTCACTGCAGAATGCCCCGCCTCTGCCTATCAACGACTCCCCTGCCTTCGCGGCGATCATGAAGGTGCTGGCGGCATCGAATCCTCTCTCCGGATTGTTGTCGCTGCCGTTCAAGGACAAATTGCGTGTGCTGAGAGTCCTGACCCTGGCAAAATTGCAGGCCGGCCAGAAGATCAGACCGTACCAGCAACTGCGCTATTGGAGCAACGTGCCGTTTCGCCACGGACCGGCCGATGTTGTGCAGTACTCGGCTATTCCGTCTCCGGACAATCATGCGCGGGCTTTGCAAAAGAGCGACCCGAAAGGGCTGCAGAATGAGTTGATCCGGCACCTCAACGAAGACGGCAGGATGAGTAGCTTCGACTTTGGTGTCCAGCTTCTCGACGACGGCAGAATGACTTATTGGGGCAAACGCTACGACGCGAACTTCTGGATTGAAAATGCTAGCGTCAAGTGGAAAGAAGCAGAAGCTCCTTTTCACACGGTCGCGCGGCTCACCCTGCTACCGCAGTCTCACCTTCGACCGGAGGCAGGCGAGGTAGTTTATTTCGACGTAACCAGGCACTCGACGGCAGACAGCACGCCGATTGGAAGCATTAATCGCGCTCGCCGCTTCGGGGAGGCCGCCAGCAGAGAAGCGCGCCTCAACGCGAGCAGCAATCCCCAGAGTGGACCCGCCGTGGGTGCACCAGCCGCGGCGCCCGAATTTGAGCAAACCGTTGCAGCAAAAAGTATTGAGTGATCTCCGGAGAGAGCCGTGACCGCTTCAGCAGCAGATCGTCAAAAGACAGGCCTCACATTCCCAAGGAATGCGCCGCCTGCCTTTCATGTTTTGATCAAACCGACGGGCGCCATTTGCAATCTCGACTGCAAGTACTGTTTCTTTTTGTCTAAGGAAATGCTGTATCCCGGCAGCCGCTTTCAGATGGCCGAGGATCTTCTGGCAATCTATCTCAAACAGCTTCTGGAAAGCCATCGGGCACCGGAAGTGGATGTGGCCTGGCAAGGTGGCGAGCCCACCCTGATGGGGTTGGACTTCTTCAAGCGGTCGGTCGATCTCGTCAATCAACTCAAACGTCCCGGCCAAAAGGTCCAGTACACAATCCAGACCAACGGCACGCTGCTCGATGACCAATGGGGTGCTTTTTTCAAAGAAAACAATTTCCTTGTTGGCTTGAGTGTCGACGGCCCCAAGGATCTGCACGACGTTTATCGCGTGAACAAAGGCGGCGCCGGTTCGTTTAACCAGGTAATGCGCGGTCTGAGTTTCTTGAAGAAACATAAGGTTGACTTCAATATTCTCTGCACGGTCCACGCCGCAAACCAGCACCGCCCTCTCGACGTGTACCGCTTTTTCCGCGATGAGTTAGGCGCGCAGTTTATCCAGTTCATCCCCATCATCGAGCGCGCGAATTCGTCGACGCTGCCTGTAGCCAACATCGGCTGGAGCCAGCGTCCGGGCGGCGACCGCCCGCTCTACACCAACGCGGGGGACCTGGTCACGGAACGATCTGTCGACGCGGAGTCGTATGGAAAATTCCTCATTGCAGTTTTCGATGAGTGGATGAAGACGGATATCGGGAAAGTTTATGTTCAGCATTTCGATTCGGCGCTTTCCAACTGGTTTGGAACTCCGGGTGCGGTCTGCGTATTTTCCGAAACATGCGGGCAGGCGGTGGCTCTGGAACATAATGGCGATCTCTATTCCTGCGACCATTTTGTCGAGCCCAAATACAAGCTGGGCAATATTCGCGAAACTCATTTGATCCAGCTGCTCGCTTCCGCGCAACAGATCAAATTTGGTCAGGACAAGAAAGCTACTCTACCCCGTTACTGCCGGGAATGTGATGTGCGCTTTGCCTGTCACGGGGAGTGCCCCAAAAATCGCTTCCTCAAGACACCGGATGGTGAAGATGGGTTGAACTATCTGTGCGCCGCTTACAAGCTGTTCTTTCATCACATCGATGGGGCGATGAAGGTCATGGTCCGCCTCTTGAGAGCCGGGCGCTTTGCCGACGAAATCATGCAAATGTCGGAGGGGGAAAAAGCGATATTCGCGAGTTGCCGTTCAAGTTCACCGGCACAATCAACAAGCTGACCTTCGAACTCGGGCCTTCGCAGTTATCCGAAGTTGAAGACAAGGCTGCAGCGAAAGCTTTGGCCACGGCTCATAGCCAGGGTTGTGAAGCGCGGGTCGTCTTACAGCGAGGCGGCCCAGCGAAGCCGAGCTTAGCTGACCACTGGGCACCAAAGTCACAGATTCCTGCTTCCAAGGGCGCATGAGCGAAGAACGTGAAAAACTCAACCGGGCGTTCAACCGGAGCCACTCTCGACTTGCTTACCTGAATATTGGCCTCGCCGCTGTTCTGGTCCTCGCAGGTGTGATTGAGATCTGCATCATGCTCCTGCAGGAATGACCCTACTCGCCACCGGGAACGGTTCGGAGGACAACGAATCAGGGGAGGCAATCCTGGTTTGGCCTCCCAGACGGTCAGCGGAACCGGTTCAGGTGCCTCTCGTAAGAAGGAACTAGAAGAATATCGGGCTGGTTCTGGAAGTTTTGGGAGTATCCAACCTACAGGTCTTTCGATTGAAATCGAATATCGTGGACCCATCAAGGAGAAGCAAATAATGAAGCTAAGTCGCATAGGCAAGGTCGTTTTGTTGGTTTCCCCAATTGCGTTGACCCTGGTAATAGGAACGCACGCCCAAGAACAGTACCCGATTCTGGACAAGGTTGCGGCCAAAGTTGTGGCGAAATACACGAGCACCCCATGCGAACAGTTGTGGCAAAAGAAGCAGGCCCCACCACAGCCGCCTTCGCCACAAGAACAAAAAGCAATCGCGTTTCTGAAGACTGATCCGCAGATGCGCGCTGCGTTCATCAACAAAGTGGCACCCCCCATCGCCAACAAGATGTTTGAATGCGGTTTGATCCCATGACCCGCGACAACGCACGACACCTGTCGCAAGTGACAGTTCCCAATCTGCTGCAATCGGAGTGAACTTACTCCGAAGGATGAAACAGCTCTGTCCGGCATTACGGAGAGGGATGACCGGATCCGGTCCTCTTCCGCCCTTCAGACGGCCTGAAAGGACGCAACAGGAGCGCTGAAGCATGGAAACCGCTCGGTGGTTGATTGAAATTGGGGCCGCGGCCATAGAAGCGATGGCTGTTTTGGTGATCGCAGGCGCGTTTCTCTGGGCATCCGTCCGCTTTGTTGTTCATACGCGCCAGCAGGCCAGCAATCGGTACGAGAGATACAAGCTTTCCCTGGGTAGAGCGCTGTCGCTGGGGTTGGAGTTTCTGGTTGCCGCGGATGTGATCCGCACCGTGACTTTGGCGCCCACGTTTACCAATATTGGAGTCCTGGCCGCCGTTATTTTGACCCGGACCTTTTTGAGCTGGTCTCTGGCGGTAGAGATGGAAGGCCGCTGGCCGTGGCAGCCGAGGCCCATTACCAGCCCGGAACTGACGGTCTGAGAGGAGAAGGATGGTTATAGACCACACCCTTACACGCATCGCGGATAACCTGGTTGCCCGGGTCACCGGTCCGATGAAATTCCGTCTCCTTCTGCAGCCGGCCATGGCCACTTTCTTTGCCATCCGCGATGGATTGAGGGATGCCCGGGAGTGCAAACCACCCTATTTCTGGGGACTTTTCACCGACAAGGGCGAACGCGAGTCGATGGTGAAGAGCGGCTGGAAGTCAGTTGGCAAGGTGTTCATCCTCGCGATGGTGCTCGATGTGGTCTATCAACTCGTCGAACACCGGTGGACCGTCTATCCGGGCGAGGCGGTGCTGGTCGCGATCATTCTGGCCATCGTGCCCTACCTGGTGATCCGTGGACCTGTGAATCGAATCGCCTGCCAACGCAAAGGAGTAAAGGAGCGATTGGCCGGAGACTAGAGCTTCGCATAATAACCAACGCCTTCCTACGAGCAAATTTCAAGGCTTACCCGGCCAAGGCCGACAACCTCAGCGCAACATATTCCACCTAAAAAGGAACACACCATGGCTAAACAACCGAACATCCTGATCCTCTGGGGCGATGACATCGGCACCTGGAACATCAGTCACTTCAGCCGAGGCATGATGGGCTACACCACCCCCAACATCGATCGCGTCGCCAAAGAAGGGGTAACGTTCACTGACTATTACGGCCAGCAGAGCTGTACCGCTGGACGCGCCTCCTTTATTTGCGGCCAGAATCCGCTCCGCACCGGCTTGACCAAGGTCGGCATGCCCGGCGCCACCGTCGGACTCCAGCCAGAGGACCCGACCATCGCCGAAATGCTCAAGCCGCTCGGCTATGCCACCGGCCAGTTTGGCAAGAATCACCTCGGTGATCGCAATGAATTCTTGCCGACCGTGCACGGATTCGACGAATTTTTTGGCAATCTCTATCACCTGAACGCTGAAGAAGAGCCGGAGCTGCCTGACTATCCTAAGGATCCAAAGTTCAAGGCTGCATTTGGACCCAGAGGCGTGCTTCACTGCTTCGCGACTGACAAGGATGACCCAACCGTCGACCCCCGCTGGGGACGAGTGGGCAAGCAGACCGTCGAAGATACCGGCCCCCTCACCAAGAAGCGGATGGAAACTGTCGATGAGGAGATCACGGCAGGCGCCATCGGCTGGATGGAAAAGCAGGTTAAAGCGGACAAGCCCTTCTTCCTCTGGTACAACTCCACGGCCATGCATTTCAGAACCCACCTCGCCGACAAAAACCGGGGCAAGAGCGGACAGGACGACTACAGTGACCGGATGGTCACCCACGACGAACAGATCGGTGAAATTCTCGACAAGGTCGATCAGTTGGGCATCGCCGATAACACCATCGTTATGTATTCCACGGACAACGGTCCGGAGAACGACACCTGGCCCGATGGCGCCAATACACCGTTCCGCAGCCAGAAAGACACCAACTGGGAAGGCGCGTGGCGCGTTCCATGTTTCATGCGCTGGCCAGGCAAGATTCCGGCGGGCTCGGTGCTGAACGGCATCGTTACCCACCAGGACATGCTACCCACCTTGGTGGCCGCCGCAGGTGATCCAGACGTGAGCACGAAGCTCCTCACCGGCTATAAAGCCGGAGACAAAACGTTCAAGGTACATATCGACGGGTTCAATATGCTGCCCTATCTCACAGGCCAGGTAAAGGAAAGCCCAAGAGAGTACTTCTTCTACGTCAGCGATGACGGCGGTATCATGGCGGTCCGGGTCGGCGACTATAAGCTGGTGTTCGAAGTCCAGCGTGCATTTTCAACGGCCGTTTGGGCGGAGCCTATGGTGAAGCTGCGGCTTCCTCATATTTTCAACTTGCGTCGCGATCCGTTCGAGCGCGCCGACTACAACTCCAACGTCTACTACGATTGGATGATCGATCACGTACCACAGCTCTATCTCTGTCAGGCAATCGTGGCGGGCCAGATCGAAAACTACGTGAAGTATCCGCCTCGGCAAAAGGCGGCTTCATTTAACCTCGATGCGGTGATGGCCTCGTTGCACCAGACCCAGGAGGCTGTCGCGGGACATAAATAAAGCGGCGAACATACATCGGCGGGAAGCGGCGCCTGTTCGTCAAACCTGTTGAATAGGGAGGTCGACAAGAATTCCCTTTCGCATAAACTCATAAACAAAGTTCCCCGGCGGGTATCGTCTGCCGGGGAATCTTTTCATGTAGCCGAGTCATGAGCCGACAAATCACAGACAACCCGCCGTCACTTGAGATAGCAGAGCAGGTCCAGGACTTCTACGACCGTTATCCCTATCCGCCCCCGGTCGAAAGCCTGGAACAATATCGCCGTGTATGGCAAGACCCTCGGAAGCGCCGCGCGGAATACCATCTCCTGTGGCCCAGCAGGCACTATAGGGAAGACTTTTCCATTCTCGTAGCCGGCTGTGGAACATCGCAGGCGGCAAAGCATGCTCTGCGTTGGCCTGCAGCCCAGGTCACAGCCATCGACATCAGCGCGACCAGTGTGGGCTATACCCAGGAGCTCAAGCGCAAATACGACCTGGCCAACCTTCAGGTCAACCAGCTTCCGATCGACCGCGTGGGCGAACTGAAGAAGCACTTCGATCAGATTGTCTGTACCGGAGTTCTTCACCATCTTGCGGACCCGGATGCCGGACTCGCAGCTCTGCGCGGCGTGCTCAAACCGGACGGAGCCATGCATCTGATGGTGTATGCGCCGTACGGTAGGACCGGCGTCTATATGCTGCAGGACTTCTGCCGCCGCCTTGGCATCCGCGCTACAAATAAGGGAATCGCGAATCTCACCTCTGTGCTGCGCGCCTTGCCACCAGGGCATCCGTTGGAAACCGTGCTGCGCGAGGCCCCGGATTTCCAGCAGGAAGCGGCGCTGGCCGATGCGCTTCTGCACCCGCAAGACCGCGCGTACTCCGTCCCGCAATTATTCGATTTTATCCAGCGGGCGGGCCTGACGTTTGGCCGCTGGGTAAAACAAGCGCCCTACTCTCCTCAATGCGGTGTGGTCGCGCGTCTCGCCCAAACCTTGCCAATGGCAGAGCTTTCCCCGGCAAAGCAGTTTGCCGCAGTGGAGCTTTTTCGCGGAACCATGGTTCGCCACAGCATTATCGTCCATCGGGACGGTAATCCCGTCCCTTACCAGCCGGTCAGTTTCACAGGAGAGACGTGGCTGAATTATGTTCCGATCCGGATGTCAGAGACCATCTGTGTACAAGAGCGGCTGCCTGCCGGAGCTGCGGGCGTCCTGATCAACCAAAACCACACCTACACGGATCTACTGATGACGATCGATGCCGCGGAAAAGCGAATGTTCGATGCCATTGACGGGAACCGCACCATTGGCGACATCTCAGAAACCACACTGCCCGCTTCGCGCCGCCAGCGCCAACTGGACGCACGAAACTTCTTTGAACGCCTCTGGTGGTATGACCAGGTAGTCTTTGACGCGTCCGGCGTCAGTCACACCCGAGAATCGGCTACGAACGGATGAACTTGCTGAGCACACCTACGAGGCTCGTTAGATTCGGACGGAGGAATTTTATGCTGGATGATGGTAGTCGCTACGGCCTTGACGGTGTCGATATTGTGGCTTGCTTATGACGCTCGTCAGGCTTGCTCCATGGAGATCCGATTGGCTATGGAGTATACCCCTCATCGTGGTGACGATTATTTTTCACGCCTACTTTCTGGGTTTGCTTAATCGAGGAGTGCTCTTCATGCTGAACGGCCGCCATCACAAGCGGACCACCCAGATGCTTTCCCTTGTGGTCGTTGGGGTCTCCTCGCTTGGCTCCATCGTATTGCATGGACTGGAGGCGTGGATGTGGTCCCTCGCTTACCTACATCTGGGCGCGCTGCCAGACCGCAAGGGAGCTATGTTGTACTCGCTAAGCGTCATGACAACCGTGGGAGGCTCCAACCTGCAATTGGATTCCCAGTGGCACCTCATGGGAACGCTCGAAGCATTAAACGGATGGATTCTGTTCGGACTCACCGGCGCTTTTTTGTTCACCGTCTTCCAGAAGGTCTGGCAAGACCGGCCATACGAGAGGAGCGATCCTCATTAACCCCGGATACGCGAATCATATTTTCGATTTCGCGAAAGCTCGCATTTTTTCAAAGTCCTCGCCCTGATATACACTCGTCCTGCACCAAATCAAGATCGTAGATTCTCCTCGGCCAGTCGGCGGGAAAGCTCTGCGGGCGGTCAATCCTGAGGGGGGGCACTTGGTAAAGTTCAGTCCGCTCGTCATTGCCATCGCGATCTGCTTCACTGCCGGATCGATCTCGCTCACCGCGCAACAAGTCCCTGGCGCAACCCATCCATCGGTGAGCGGTACACCTTCCTGGCCAAGAGTATTCGACCGGAACGGGACGCATGTTGTTGTCTACCAGCCGCAGCTCAAGTCGTGGCAAAAATTCCAGACGCTGGTTGCCGACACCGCGATTTCGGTAACCGACCCCGGACAAAAACCGGTCCTGGGAGTGATCTCCTGGCGCGCGGAGACGATCAGCGATTTGAGCACTCAAACCGTTTACATAAGCCACATCGTGGTCCTGGATGCGCGCTTTCCTTCGCTTGACGCGGCCCAAGCAGCGGCCATGCAAAGGCGCGTGCATCAGATTTATCCAACCATGACTCTGACCATCGGGCTGCCCCGCATGATCGCGAGCCTGGAGCATGTGAACGTGCCGGTGCAGTCAGTCGCCGGCGGCACGCAGCCGCCGAAGATTCTCGTGAGCATGTCCCCGGCCATCGTGCTTATGGTGGACGGGAAGCCTGTCCTCGCTCCGATCCAGGGTATGACCCTGCAGTATGTCGTCAACACAAACTGGGACCTCTTCTACGACAACTCCGGCTATTACCTGCTGAACGGAAGAGTCTGGCTCACCTCCAAAGCACTGCCGGGACCGTGGATTGCAACTACAAAGCTGCCGCCCGATATGGCCAAGCTGCCGCCGAAGCAGAACTGGGATGACGTCCTGAAGGCGATCCCGCCGACTGCGCGTTCCCAGACTCCGACCAATGTCCTGTTCACGGATAAGCCGGCGGAGCTACTCGTCTTCAAGGGCAAGCCGGTCTATGCGAAGATCCCCGGCACCGGCCTTTCCTACGCCACCAATACGGACAGCAAAGTGTTCCTGCACCAGCCCGATAACCAGGTCTATGTCTTGATCTCGGGGCGGTGGTTCCGCGCTGCCAGCCTGGCCGGCCCGTGGACCTACGCCGGGGCCAACCTCCCTCCCGATTTCGCCATGATCCCGCGCGGGCAGGTCTACTCCGGGGTTTTGGTTTCCGTGCCGGGAACGCAGCAGGCGAGCGATGCCGTGCTGCTCGCGCAGGTACCCACCACGGCGGTCGTAAACCGGGCTGCCGCCGAGGCGGCGGTAAAAGTGGCCTACGTGGGCCAGCCGCAATTCGTGGCCATTCCAACTACTCCGATGTATTACGCGGTCAACACGCCGGACAAGGTGATCCGGGTGGGGAATCTTTACTACCTCTGCTTCCAGGGCATCTGGTTTGTCTCTGCCAGCCCCAACGGGCCGTGGAAGACGGCGGATTCCGTGCCCGCGGTCATCTATACCATCCCGCCCACTTCGCCGATGTATAACGTCACCTATGTGATTGTCTCCAACCCCACCGCCACCACGGTGCAAACCAGCTACTCCAGCGGCTATCTCGGGGTTTTTGTAATGGGCGTGGCCGTGGGCTCCGCGATCGTTTACGGAACTGGATATTACTACCCGCCGTACGTCTACTACGGGCCTCATCCGGTCTACTATCCCTATCCCTACACCTACGGCGTTGCCGCCGTTTATAACCCCTACACCGGGTTCTATGGAGTGGGCCGCGAGGTATATGGGCCTTACGGTTCGGCAGGAACGGCGGCCTGGTACAACCCTTCCACGGGAACCTATGGACGGGCAGTCACTACACAGAACGCATACGGCGGGCACACTTATGCCCAAGCCTATAACCCCTGGACCGGCACCTACGCTGCCACGTCGCAGGGTCACAACCAATATAGCCAGTGGGGAAGTTCGGTCGTTACCAACGGAGACAACTGGGCCCAGGCGCAGCACGTGACCAACAGCCAGGGAACCGCAGGTTCTTTCCAGACCTCCAAAGGGAGCGCCGGCGCCGGCTTCTCCGGCGCAAACGGGAATAACGGGTTTGTCGCCAAGGATGCAAATAATAACAACGTCTATGCCGGGGCCGATGGCAATGTCTACAAGAAGGATTCGAACGGCAACTGGAGCAAATATGACAACGGCAACTGGACGCCCGTAGACCCCTCGACCGGCGCAGCCCAGGCAAAGCAGCAGAAGCAGAATTCAACCACTCCCAACGGCCTGGCGCAGTCACAGTCCAAAGGCTCGTCGAACCTTGGCGCCCAATCAGGCACCCCTTCAACTACTCCCCGTGCGTCAGGACGAAGCTCGCAAACCCAGCCAACGCAGCCTTCCGCGCAGGCCCCGTCCTCGGGGAACACGATGGGGCAATTACAGAACGATGCGCAGTCTCGTGCGCGGGGAGACCAATTGGAGCAATTTCAGAATCGCGGCGACGGCACCGGCGCTGCACGCGGTTCGCGGAGGCAACGCTAGGCGCATCGCCGCGGCCGCTTATGTCTCCACAACTGCATCCTGCCCACGAAACTCCGGATAGATCTGCTGGGCAGCACGGTATGCTGCTCGCGCGACAATGCCGGCATAGGTGGGAAACGAGAGCGGAACCTTAGCCAGGTTGTCCACTCTCATGCCTGCGGCGATGGCGATCGCCACCACCTGAGCGATCTCGACAGCGCGCTCGCCCACCACGTGGCAGCCCAGGATCTTGCCCGTAGCACGGCCGACTATCAGCTTGCAGAAGCCGATGGTGCGGTCGTCGATGATCGTCCGCGCGGTTTCGTTGAAGCGCACCATGGCCACCACTACGTCATGCGTTCCCCGAGCCTTCACTTCGGTTAGCCCCACCTGCGCATATTCCGGTTCGGTAAAGCTGCCAATCGGACTCACCTGTTCGCCCAGAATCATGGTTGGCCCGCGCACGGCGTTGGTGGCGGAAACAAAACCGTCATGGGTCGCCTGCGGAACAAGCATCAGGCGGCCGGTGATGTCGCCCGCGGCAAAGACGCTCGGCGCCGAGGTCTGCAGGTATTGGTCGACCTGCACATACCCACGGGGATTGGTTTCAACGGCCGCCGCAGCAAGGTTCAGGCCGGCTGTGTCGGCTACCCAACCAATCGCCACCACCGCGAGCGCAGCCTCTGCGCTGTGCCGCACGCCGTCCTTCGAGAAGACCATCCGCACCCCACCCGGCGACTTCTCGAAGGCTTCGATGGTTCCGAAATTTTCGTGCACCACCATGCCTCCCTCGCGAAAGGCGGTTGCGACCACCGCGGACACGTCCTCGTCTTCGGTGGGCAGGATGCGCGGGCCGGCTTGAAAGAGTTGGACCTGGGAGCCGAAGACCTGGAAGATGGATGCGACCTGCACGCCTGTCGCTCCTGCACCCACAACAATCATCGACGGTGGCACTGCGGATAAGCCCCACGCGTCGCTATGAGTCGCGGTCAACTCAAAGCCGGGAACGGAGAGCCGCCGGCTTGTGCCGCCCGCGCTGAGAATGATCTTATCCGCCTGGAGCCGCAGCCCGGTCGCCGTCTCGATTGTGTGCGGGTCGACAAAGCGCGCGGTGCCGGCTTGCTCGTAAATGGTGATACCGGCCGCCTTAAGGTCTTCGCGCCGGGTGGCATGCTCGCACACATCATGGACGACCTCTCGCATGCGCGCCAGCAGCCGAGGATAGTCAAGGACCGGCTCGCTCACCGAGATGCCGAATTGGTCTAGCTGTCGAGCTTCCCGGAGCAACCGCGCTGCTTGAGCAAATGTACGTACGGGGATGGGTCCGTCATTCGCGGCCATGCCGCCAACAGCACCGCGCGTCACAAGAACTGTGCGGGCACCCAACTCCGCGGCTCGTAGGGCTGCGACTAAGCCGGCCGGACCGGCCCCGATGACTATGAGATCCATCAACGTCTCCCTGACACAGCTGTCTCTAGAAACTGCAACGAAGGGCACTCCTTCAGCCGTGCCACAGAAACCGCAGCCTGCGAGGACTTTAGCCCCTGAGGTAAGTTTTCCATGCTTCGGCCCGCACTGAACTTACCCTGTAACAACCGTACCTCAGCGGCTAGAGCCGGAGCTACGCCAAAAGGATTACGGCACGGCTGAAAGCCGTGCCCTTCGTGGAACAATTAGCCTGTCGAAGACCAAAATTTGGCAAGCCTGGTAACAGCTCGGGAAGAATTCGATTTTCGCGCGCGGATTAGAACGGACCGCTTTTCAGCAAAACGCCGTAAAACGTGATCAGTCCAATCAGGATGACAACCATGGCGACAAAGACGGAGATGGAGATCATGTGGCGTTTCTCTGATGCCCCAATCGATTTCAGAAACTTCCAGTGCTGCCAGGCTGCGGCAGTTAAAGCCAGAGTCCCGAGAGCTATGAGGCTCAATCCCAGATTGCGCGGCGCGTTAGGACGCTGGATCTTACCAGAAGCAATCTCGTCAGCTTGATATTGAAAGAACTTGTAAATCGTGAATCCGAAACCGATCATCGAAAGAGCGGTTCGAATCCAGGCCATCAGCGTTCTTTCTGCTGCGATAATCGTGCGTTGGTAGGCTAGATCAGTTCGCTCCTCGGCGAGAATCGTGCCTCTGTCTTTTGGCGCCGGTTCAACAGGGCTCATGCGAGCGATCCTCCGATGCGCAACCTGCGATTATATTGGAAGGGCTCAGTCGGCTACATGCTGATGCCGTTCACACAGGCTGTTTAAACAGGCTGAACTGGTCCTTCGGCGTCCGCGGCGAGCGGCACAAACGACCCCCAGTGATCCCGCACGGCGATTACACGAAAGACAAACGCTACCAGAACCGCGATCAGTGTCACCGGAAAGAAGGACTGCCTGTCTTTCATCTGCACGGCAATCAGCGTATAAACCGTGCTCGCAAGCACTGCGGATGTGACCAGCTGCTGGGCCGGGCGCACGATCTCTGGCGTGACCCCGGAAAACAGGTCGATGAAAACCCCACCTGCAGTGGTGGCAATCAGACCGATGATGATCGCGGCAAAGATCCCGAGCCCATGATCGAGAGCCTTATGCGCGCCCAGGATGGCGAACCAGGGCAGCGTGAACGACTTGAAGAAGGCAAGCGTGCGGGTGCGGAACTTCTCTTCCATCGACTCTGCATAGCGGTAGATCGCCAGCCCCAGCAATCCCATTAAAGGGCACACGATTAGATAGGCCGGGCCCTTGAGCGGACCGGGAACGTCATTGAGGAGAATGTCGCGCGATAAGCCACCGCCGATACCGCCGAAGTATGCCATGATCAGCAGTCCTGCGACTGTGTAACCGCGGTTGTGTGATGGATTGCGGGCTACCAGCACGCCATTCAGGGCGTTGATGCCGGCGGAGAACAAGTCAACTTCCGGAAAGCTTGGCAGGTTCATTTTCGGGTTTTCTCCTGCGTTTGGGATTCGGTGCGCGAACGACTGCTTTGCACTGGGCCCACTCCTTCAAACAACGAAACAAGATGCGTTGCGGGGGCAAACGCCCATCGCAACGCACCCTGGCAGAAAACTGCCATCTAATGTATCCGGCAACGACTACTAACCATTCAGTCCTTTGTTCACGACGAGCTTCACGTCGACGCGGCGGTTTATCTCGCGTCCTTGCGGGTCAGTGTTTTCCGCGGCGGGATGCGAGGCTCCGTAGCCCGCTGGCGCAAGGATCCTCCTCATCGGGATGTTTCCGTTGTTGCGAAGATAATTTGCGACCGCAGAAGCACGATCCTCACTTAGTTGCTGATTGGCAGCTTTTGTCCCGGTCTTCGAGGCATAGCCCGCGATCTCAATCATGTAGCCATCGGTTGACGCGGCGAGAGAGGCAAGTTTATCGAGGTCGGCTTTCGCGGCAGCATCCAGGGTGTACTGACCGGTCGGATAGAAGATTACCGCTTCTGCAACCGTTTGGTAGTCATCCAGGTCGGAAACGCGTTGGTTCACGATCTGAACGGCAGCTGCATTCGTAAGCGCAACTGCGCCGGCTGCGGTTGCCACCTGACCTGCTTGATCAGCCGTAGTTTGGGCCTGATTTGCCGAGGACTGCGCACCGGCCGCGGCTGCGACGCCCTGGTTTGCCGTAGCCAGTGCGTTGTTGGCCGCCGCCTTGTTGGCGGAGATCTCCTGTTGCTGCGCGACTTCGACTGCGAACACATCAGGTGAGAAGGTGATCTTGGACGCTTCAAGCTGGTTGGCCGCATTGCCCACTCCCTCAGCACTGATGGTCAAGCCAGGAAGCATCGCCGTGACGTCCATGTCTTCGTGACGATGAAACGATACTTTGGATTTGTCACGCACGATTTTCGTGTCGTCGGTGATCTTGACGATCGCGATCGAACCGGTCTTCGCGTCTTGCACTTTAACCAGGTCGCCTTTTCTGGAAATGATAGCGCCCTTCACCTTTGCTTTTTGGCCAGCGGTAAACGTCTGCGCATAACCTACGGAGGCTAGCGCGATTACGGCAAGCAAGACCGCACAAAGTCTTGTCGACGCTGAATGTGCAAACTTGGCACTGGTCAATTTCATGTGAGTTATCTCCGTATTTCGTCCTGATGTCGAGCACCGTGGTTCATTCCGCATGCAACTTTCACGGAGCATCTGAGCCTGACCCCAGGGTCAAGGTCGAACGATGGGTTCACGACCACCTTAGCGACAGGCAGGATAGCTTACAACTGTCACTAGCGACAGGTGCGGTGACAAACTCACGGCAAATCGATGTCGGCTGGCGAGGAGTCGGACTTTCAGCAGTTCTGTGCTTGGGATTCAGCGTTCGGAAGAGGAGACGCGACCGGGCTCACAGCTATCTTGGGCTTACGAATGATGCGGGATTTACTTTCACACTCGTCGAGCACACTTTGAGGCACATATCGCCTTAAGTACTTGATCCCCAGGGTAACCACCAGCACGTCGTCCATCTGCCCGATAATCGGGATGAAATTGGGGATGATCTGGATCGGGCTGACGACATAAAGAACCGCACACCCCGCGACGGCTTTCGCATGCCACGGCACCTGGGGGTGCACCAGCGCCCGCCGGATGATGCGGAACTGCTTAAAAACTCCCTTGATCGACGCCTTCAGCTTATGTACCGACGGCTGTTTCGTTTGCTCCTGGTTAGCTTCGACCGCAGCCTCTTCCTGAGGTGCGTCCTGGGGTGCTTCTGCCGCCCGCAGTATGCAGCGGAAACCCATGTGGCTCATACCCGTGTCGATCATCTGCGGCTGGCGAGCCGCAGGGCGGTAACGCAGGCAATAGTTGGGAGCGCACAAGTGCGAACCACCCTTGACGACTTTGCGCGGAATGCGGAACTGCGGCTGCCTGGGGTCAAAGCTCTTCTGGGCAGAACTGATGCGCGGGTTTACCGCCGGTCCGCAGCACGCCTGTTCGATTTCGTTGGCATGGTGGTGGACATACCAGTCCGAAGTCCATTCCCAAACATTTCCCGCCATATCAAATAGCCCGTAGCCATTTGGGGGAAATGAGCCGACCGGAGAAGTTCCCGCGAAGGCGTCGACCAGCAGGTTTTGCCAGGGAAACTCGCCCTGCCAGGAATTCGCCAAGGCCTTCCCATCCGGAAAATGCTCGTCGCCCCAGGTGAACTTTTTGCCCTCGAGCCCGCCACGGGCGGCTCGCTCCCACTCCGCTTCGGTTGGCAGGTCTCTCCCGGCCCAGTGCGCGTAGGCTTCCGCGTCCTCGTAGGCAATGTGGACCACCGGGTGCTGCGCGATGTCATCAATCGAACTCTTCGGTCCCTGCGGATAGCGCCAGCTCGCTCCCGGTGTCCAGACCCACCAGTTGGTGTAGTCCTTAAGATCTACCGGCCCATTCGACGCATGGAAGACCAACGCACCTGGGACCAGGTTTGCCGCGGGAGCCCCTGGATAGTCGGCGGGATTCAGTGGACGTTCCGCCACTGTGACGTAGCCGGTCGCGTCGACAAAGCGCGCGAACTGCTCGTTGGTGACTATGTGCCGATCCATCCAGAAACCATCGACAGCCACTTCGTGGACCGGACCCTCCTCAGGATAGAAGTCGTCTGAGCCCATGAGAAAGGTACCGCCTGGAATCCAAAGCATGTCCGGCGTCGCCTGGGTCTGTGTCGTTCTCTGCGAGACCTGGTTGCTCATCTGAAACCCTCGAGTGTGCGTCGTCGGTCGTACCACTCCAGCATATAGACTTACGTCCTCCGCGCGAAGGGGTGCCCAGCCAGAGGTGGATCAGTCATCGGATCATGTGGGCAATCCGCTTGCCCGGGAAAGGCCTTTCCGCAGCAATTTCTCATAAGAGCATCTTCATGGCGGCCCGGGCGACCACATCGAATGGCACGGAACCGAGAGCGACAGGAATTGCCGGCACAACAGCCGCCGCCAATAGACCATAAAGGTCCACTCGGCTAACCGGTAGGGCACTGATCTGGTTGACGTTATTCACCACACTATAAAGGTCTGTCATGGCCGAAAAGTCACTCACGATCAAAACATCCTGATTCAGGCTTTCCGGCTGGTCAAGCCACTTCTGCTCAAAATGCTCGCCCACCGCTCGGGCAAAACCGCCATATTTCAGCATGCCGATGCGTCTCATCTGCAAAAGCACCGGGGTAAAGGCGAAATAAGGCGCGACACAAATGAGCAATACTGCCGCCAGTAGAACAACACCGACGTCAGCAAACGAGGTCAACTTTTGCCCATGATGGAACATGCGATTGGCCACCGCGCCCGCCAGGGCGGCGCCCAGGCAAAAGCTAAAAGGCTGTTGCCCGCGCAAGGCGCCCTCTATAAACCCGAGACCTCCCACACCATCGGGATGCGCAGCGACCAGGCGAAGGTCCAACCGCGCCGAGCTCAACAAAAAGCGTGCCCAAAGCGATTGCCTCCACAACCAAAGCAGGGTGAAGAAAACCAGAATTGGATAGCTGACAAAGAGAGCCCAGGTACCTGCCGGCGAGAACCAGCGGAAGCCGCCGCTGCCCCTCCACCACTCCACAAGCTCCGCACCTTGTGGGCTCAAATACTCTCCCATCCAGATCGCAAAGGCGTACGTCGCCAGCAGGATCGTGATTTTTATTATTGTGGAGTTGCCGAGTCTCTCGAACGACGACCAGTTTGACTTATAGGCAAGCATCTGGTCCTCCCGCACAAATTGTTCAAGATGATTCGCGGCCCGGGCCAGGCGCTTGTGCAGAGGAGGGGCAGCCAAAATCAGCACTGGGAGAATGATGAGAGAGCGCGATTGAGAGGCCCAATCTGTAAGGAACGATAGGAATACAGTCCAACCGCGTAGGGCAGATAAGAACGCCGGGGGAACCCAGCTAATGGCAACCGCGATGGCGGTTAGAGTAAGTAGACGTTGGCTGGCGCCACGCACAAGATCGAGAAATCTCCAGGCTTTGCTATGCGATGAGGAGGCCTGCCTGGAGCCGCTCAGTAGCCGTGTCATAGTATGCGCGTCAACCTGCCGTCTCCTACTCCGGAATACTACTCTGGGGAGGTTCGTCCCACACCTGTCACAACTGACAGTTACAACGCGATCGCATTTGGAGTGAACTCACCTGACAGGCCCCTGCAACCCTCGCCGAGCCTCACAGTGATTGTTTCAGTCGGAGCCTTAAAGCTGAGGCTCAAAGAGGCTCGAAGACAGATATCGCTATCGACCGCAGCAACGGGAGAACGAGATGCGCATAAAAAAATACTCAAGGTTCGTGGTTAACAGCATCGTGCTGATGACCCTGATAGCCGTAGGCCGCCCCGGTTTTGCCCGGGACAAATATGAAACCATCGATGCCCAGGCATTTGGCACGGGGGACCAACTGGGTCAAAACATTGGCGTGACCCTGAACATCTATGAGTTTTCGACTCCGGCAGATAAGCAGATCCTGGTGCAAGCCTATCAACAGGGACAAAATAAGGGCTTGGTAAACGCTCTCCAGAAGATGAGGGCGGTCGGACATCTCGAGGTCACGGGCACGCTCGGCAACGACTGCTCCTACATCCGGATGACGCAAACGCCTACGGGTCGCAAGATCGTCTTTGCCACCAGTCGCCAGATTCGCATGGCAGAGGCCTGGACGGACAGCAATTCTATGTCCTTCGATCTTACTGCAGGGGTTTTGGAACTCAATGATCAGGACAAGAGCAAGAGCACCGGCGCTCTGTATCCCGCTGCGCAACTGGTCCTGGACAAACAAGGCGAGCTGCAGTTAGACCTGCTCCAGAACCCGTGGCGGTTGTCCGCCCTGCTCGATTGGAAAGGAACGGCAGGCGTCAACTAGTTACAAGAGCAAGGACATTCAACGCCGGGCTTCAACGGCGGTTCAGCAGGTCGATCATGGGCTGCTGGCTGCCCCGGATGAAGCCCGAGCGAGGCCGGTCGAGGTCGATGATGACCGCAAGAACCAGGGTGATCGACACCGCCAATACGCACAGGGAAAAGATATTTCGGCGTCCGTTCAAACCGAACGAATAGCCGACCAGCATGGCTGATAGCAAGCCCACGGCGGCATTTACGTAGATCACGCTTTCCGGCACATGATTCTGGAATGCCGTCCACCGGGCTTCTGCCATATCAAACGCCTGGTTCAGTGATTGCAACAGCAAGCCGCTTGTGACCGGATTTGGATCCTGTTGCGCATACGCCCTGGTCCTGGACCAGAGTTCGGTCTGCATCCGCGTGGTTTGGCTACTTAATTCCTGCAGCCGACCGAAGTCGCTGCCCGCGTTCCCGTAGTCCACCCGGACATTGATGTATTGGCGAAGTAGACTCGCGATCTCCGGACCGGCAGGAGCAGGAAGGAGTTGCGCCCGCAGCAGGGATGTACCGATCGCATCCGCCTCTTCCAGCACCAGTTGTTTGCGGCTTTCATACCGGGTTACAGCCATTGATATGGTGAATCCGAGAAGCAGGGCAAGAACCCCGAGTATGGCAGCTTCGACCGTAGAGATTTGCGACTTGGTATTCTCCGGTATGCCTGCTTCTACCTTGCGTCCCAGACGGTAACCGAACTCGGTAGCCACCATCATCAAGACGAAAAAGGCACCTTCAATGACGACCTCATGCGTTTGGTAGAGGAAACTCTCGTTCATAGCCTCTCCGTCGAAACGCTCCGCACCTCGATTGCGCCTTCCATCAACGCCTGACGAGGCTGTTGAGAGTGAGCTATCCGGGATGGGTCAGGGTCTATGCTTTGGGCAATGTAAGGATGTGGTAAACGGGAAAGCACAGCAGCAGCGCCGCGATCACCAGCAGCGCAACCCGCACACCACGGGTGTTGAAACGCTGGCTAATGGCAATCAGAAGCAGCACGGTCGCCAGGGTCACGGTGGCTCGCACGTATTGGTCGGCGATTTCCCGCCCGTGCGTGCCCTGCTCGAAGACCTCTGTGGCTTGGTTATTCAAGCGGGCAGCCTCGTCCGTTTTGGAGCTTCGGTATTCCGTCATCAGCTGAGGACCTGCCGGCGCACTCGGGTTGTTGAGTGGGTCGGTCTTTTTCCAGGCTTCAAAGGCGGGACGAAACTCCGGCAGGAAGCGTCTTTCAAAAAGGTCGCTGAGTTTCTTTTGGCCCTGGGCCTCGGCCTTTAACCACTCCACCACGGTAGAAGCGTTGTACAAACGCTCCTGGTTGGCAGCATTGGCGGCTCCCTCGGCCTGCACGCGCAGTTTGCTCGCCTGGCCGTACAGTTCCGACTGATGTCCAGTCCAGAGCGCTGCCTGGTAGCCGCTCCAGGCCGTGGCAATCGCCACTATGGCGAGCACCAGGGCTTCCACGATCTCCAATATCGCGTGCCCCGGAGATTTCTCGTGTCCGCCATGCTCGTTGAGGTGCGTGGCAATCTCAATGTTGGAGCCTCCCGCTTCGGCCATCGTGCAAGACCCTCCTCGGTCAGGGAGCTGCCGCCGTGTGTTGCTGACTGGTCAGCCCGTTCACCCACACTGTCCGTTAGCTCAGCTTCTCAGGTTTGATGGCGCGCCGGGAACTAGCAGAAGTTATAGGGAACCTTGTCATATTTGACAGTTGCGCGGGCCACCAAACTGGGGAATAAAGGTGAGTGGATCGTTCGCTCGAAAGCCTTGCCCCACGCGCTCATTTCCCAGGTTAGTTAGTTCAGCCAGAACGGAAACGATATGAACCGTCTTTGCCTTCGTCTTTCGCGGAGCTTCCGATCGACCGCGGCTCTGCTTGCCCTGCTGCTCGCCGTGGCTCACGCGTGCGCACAGAGAGATCCTCTACCCTCGTGGAACAACGGCCCCGCCAAAGAGGCCATCCTCAAGTTTGTTAAAGATACGACGGATAAACACAGCGCCAGCTATGTTGTGCCGGAGGACCGCATCGCCACCTTCGATCAGGACGGTACTCTTTGGACGGAGCAGCCTTTGTATGGGCAGGCGATGTTTGCCCTCGATCGGGTGGGCAAGCTCGCACCGCAGCATCCTGAATGGCGGCAACAGCAACCATTTCAGGCGGTCCTGGAGGGAGACCACCAGGCGATGGCCAGGTTCACTGAGGCAGAGTGGCTGCAGATTGTCGCGGTGACCCACGCCGGGATGAGTACGCAGGCGTTTGACGACCTGGTGAAGGAGTGGATCGCCACGGCGAAAGCCCCTCGCTTCCATCGCCCCTTCACCGATCTTGTCTACCAGCCGATGTTAGAGGTGATGCGTTATCTGCGTGAGAAGGGCTTCAGGACCTACATCGTGACCGGAGGCGGGCAGGCCTTTGTCCGCGCCTACAGCGAACGGGTCTATGGCGTTCCGCCGGAGCAGGTGGTGGGCTCGAGTATTGTGACCAAATACCAGGAAGCAGACGGCAAGCCGGTGCTGATGCGCGAGCCGAAGGTATTTTTCATCGACGATGGGCCCGGTAAGGCGGTCGGGATCGACCTGTTCATCGGCAAGCGGCCGATTGCCGCCTTCGGTAATTCCAGCGGGGATGCAGAGATGCTGCAATGGACGCAAGCAGGGCCTGGAGCGCGGCTCATGATGCTGGTCTACCACGACGATGCAACCCGCGAGTACGCCTACGGTCCTGCCGGGGGGTTGCCAGAGAGTCACATTGGAACTTTCCCAGAGGAGCTGATGGCTCAGGCAACGAAGGATGGTTGGGTTGTGATCAGCATGCAGAAGGACTGGAAGCGCATTTTCTCATTCGACAAGTAAGTCCAGGCATACATCCACGCGAAACGCGACGCTGATCAATACTGGACCTCTGATCGATGGGGGACGCCGGCGTGGATGGTGGTACCGTGTCGCAGTTGCGATTCGATGGACAAAGTTCCGTTCAGGAGTTTCAGGCGCTCTTGCATGCTGATGAGGCCGAGCCCTCGGCTCGACTTGGTGGCTTCGACGTCAAAGCCCATTCCTTTATCTCTGATGGTGAGATTGATCTCATCCGGCGCGCCCCACAATCGCACTTCGAAGTCCCGTACACCACTGTGCTTTGCCGCATTGTGCAGAGCTTCTTGCAACACCCGGAAGAAGCACAGCGAAATCTCCGGGGACAGGTGGCTTGGCAGGTCGTGTGTGTTGAAGTCAACCTGCACCTTCTGCTGCCGGCTGAATTCCTCGCAGAAGCCCCTAAGGGCCGCGGCGAGGCCCAGATACTGCAGCCGCGATGAGTGCAGCTCGTGAGATAAGGATTGAACATCGGTTGCTATCTCGGAGGTCTGCGTTTGCAGTTGGTCGATACGTCCAGGAAACTCCGAAGGGTTTGAATAGCTTTGCCGGAGCTGTGCCAGTTCGATGGACAAGAGTGCGAGCCGCTGGCCGATATCGTCGTGCAGCTCTCGGGCGATGCGGCGACGTTCCTGCTCCTGCGCCTCAATCAACTTGCCACTTACGCCGGCGAGCGCCGCATCCGCCAGTTTGCGCGCTGTGATGTCGAAAAAGGCAATAACGGTACCCACGACCTCCTGCCCCTTCCACTGGGGGTGACACCAGTATTCAACGGGGAAACTCGTTCCATTCGCCCGCCATAGTACCTCGTCATCCACGTGTACGCCCTGCCCGGTGCGGGTCCGAAATATTGGACACTGCTCGACTGGGAACCGTGTGCCATCTGCGCGAGTGTGGTGAATCAGTTGATGCATATCCCTACCGAGGAGTTCGTCCGTTCGTTCATACCCCAAAACGCGAAGGCAAGCGGGGTTGCAAAAGGTGCAGCGGCCTTCGAGATCACTTCCGTAAATCGCCTCGGCGGTCGATTCAAGGATGAGCCGGAGTTTCTCTTCGCTCTCGTGCAGTGCTTCGGCCGCCAGCTTGCGCTCTGTAATGTCCTGGATCGTTCCCCGAAGACCGATGACCTTGCCATCCACATCGCGCAGCGCTTCGCCGCGCGCGACCGCCCATCTTGTGCCGGATTCGCCACTCACTATTTCCATGTCGAGATCGTAGGGTGCGCCACTGCGCAAGGCCTCCCAAACGGCTGCCTGGAGTCTCTCCCAGCTCTCCGCGCTGAAAAAGCGGGCTTGCTCCTCCGGCGCCGGCGCCGGCAGGCCGGGGTCATAGCCGACCATGCGGCAAAGCTCCTCCGACCAGAATGTTCGGTTAGTCCGGGCGTCCCATTGCCAGCTTCCGACTTTCGCCAGGCGCTGGGCTTCGGTGAGTGCCTGTTGGTTTTGCCGTAGAGCTTCCTCGACCCGCTTTCGTTCGGTTATATCGCGAACGATGTTGACGACGTAGACGCAGTCCAGCTCGACATTCTTTTTATTGATTTCCACCGGGTAAGTCGATCCGTCTTTTCGCCGGTGCAGGCTTTCAAAGGTCATAGACCCTGATTGGTCTAACGCTTCGTGAATTCTCTCGAGGAAAGATTCATCCAACGTGGGATCAATATCGAAAACGCTGAGAGACAGAAGTTCCTCGCGGGTGTAGCCGAGGTCGCGGCAGCACTGGTCATTGACATCGAGAAAGCGCAGTGTTTTCGGATCGACCACATGAATCGCATCGTTGGATTCGTCGATCAGTTTTCGAAACAGGCGTAGCGACTCTTCGGCCTGCCTCCGTTCCGTGATATCGACTGCCATGCCCAGCATGCGCTGGGGGTCGCCCCTGGTTCCGTAATAGAATTGACCGCTGGCGGCGACCCAGCGTGTTACCCCGTCAAGCCTGATGACGCGGAATTCCGCTGCATAGGGCTTCCCGCTTTGCCGGGCATCGGCCACCGCCTTGGCTTCCGCGTGGCGGTCCTCCGGGTGCACGTAGCGAAAAAAATCGTCCATTCGCCCGGCAAACGTATCCGACGGCATGCCAAACATGCTCTGCAAGTCCCCGAACCAGAAAAGCCGTCCGGTCTTTAGGTCCCATTCCCATCCCACCGAATTGCCGGCTTCCATCGCCAGATGAAGGCGATCGTTGGCCAAGCTGAGTTGTGAAATCAGTTCGCTCTTGGCGAAATGCTCCTTGATGTAGGCGACGCCAGTCAGGCACACGATCGCGGTAATGGCGACGAGAAGGCGGAACTTACCTATACCATCCGCCTCATTGCGCTGGAACAGCTCCCAAACCAGCGGAACAGAGATGATGACAACCGCCAGCATGGCCCAAGCCGGCGCTTCAGAGTCCTTGCCCGTTTCAAACTGCGCCGCTCTTAATTCGGACTTTTTTATTTGCCGTGCGCGCACCGGTACCCACAGAAACCAGCAGGCAGATGCAGTCAGTCCCAAGCCATATATCTTTCCGTAAACGTACCCTCCAGAGTCGACCGCCATATTGGCCACGGCAGAACTGAGGGCATAGAGAGCCGACGCACCCAACAGATGGAGGTAGACCATCTTCCAGGGGTACCGCACCCGGAGACTCAAAATGCCCACAGCCGCAACCAGCGTCAGATTCTCTACCAGGTAAAGGATGTCAAATCGCAGGGCGTAGGTAGTGGCATTAGAGAACAAATACTGGTACGGAAAGACAGCGTAAACATAAAGAAAGGCCCAGAATGACAGCAAGAGAAATGAGTTGGAGATCACTCGATAGAGTTTGGCGGCGGGTCCATCTACGATAGGAAGAATAGCCGCGGCCGCCATGAACGGCACGATATGCAGAAACAGCACCGGATCAGCAATCGAATTCTCCGGCACATCGGTGTGCAAAACAAACTGGTGGTAAAGGAAGATGCCCTGGTCCAGCACCCACAGGGTCTGACCGATGGCAAATAGTATCCAGAATGAAGGGCTTCCCAAGGTGCGCTGGATCGCGTTCCGAACCGCGAAACCGGCGGCCAGAAGCAGCAGAAGGAAATAGCTGAGCACTCCGTACGACAACAGCGGAGAACCCGGCTTGAGCACGTAGGAAGTGACGGCTCTGACCACCACAACGGCAATCAGAGCCGTCGGCCAGGAAAGGAGTTTGAGCCTATTTCCGAGCTGCGATGGAAGCCTCGCCGTCATGGTTTCACAGACTCAACCTCAGAGGATCAGCCGTTCAATGTCGATCCGGTACCAGCTCGCTAAACCCAGTACCGCGGCAGCATCAATCAACACAAACCGCACACATGAAAGAGGTTATACGCGTTCCCGTGCGCAGGGCAACGCGAAATCCAGGGAAATTTGACCAGGGCCACTCGCGCGATGGGCGGTCGCAACCGATGGAAGAACCGGAGATATAAAAAAGCATCGCACAGCACAGGAAGGAGTAACATCCTGTTCATCGAACATCGCATGTTCCCGCAAGCAGGACCGATATTGTCTTCGGCTGAGGAGTCTTTTTGACTGAAGAACACCCTCGTCCGTCCAAGCTTACTGCGCAAGCACCACGCAACCCAGACGATCTCAACACCCATTCGCCGATTCGTGTTCTGGTCGTGGACGACTTCGAAAGCTTCCGCAAGTTTGTCTGTTCGACTTTGGCCAAAAACCCCAAGTTGCAAGTCGTCGGCGAGGCTGCTGACGGAATCGAAGCGGTTCATAAAGCCGAAGAACTACAACCGGACTTGATTGTCCTCGATATCGGGCTGCCGAGTCTGAACGGAATCGAAGCATCTCGACGCATCCGCGAGCTTTGTCCTCTTGCCAAAATACTGTTCGCAAGCCAGGAATCCTCCGCGGACGTTGTGCAACTGGCCCTGGGTTCAGGTGCGCTCGGCTATGTGGTTAAGCTGCATGCGGCGACCGACCTCCCGGCGGCAATAGAAGCGGTTCTCAGGGGTGAGCAGTTTGTCAGCAGAGCAGTAACGATGGATGCCAACAGTTAAACTTGACGCATCGCTGCCGGCGTAACTGAAAACACCTCTCTTCGAGGTGACCGGCTCCCTCTCCCACACTCATAGAATAGGCAGCAGAAGAAACCGACCGACATTGGAGCCGTGCCGTTGTCGCTGGACCACTGGGCAGGCTTCCTTATACCATGGGAGGTCCGAGGGACCGAAAGCGGTTTTTATCGCGTGCGGGCTCGTGCCGCCAAAGAATGTGAGAATGTAAGTCCTTTGCAATCAATGCTTGGCCAGAGTGTCGCATCGACCGTCTATCAAACATGTTGGAGGAGAGAGTATGTCTACGGCTGTGGCGGGCAAGGGACTTGCAGGGGTAGTTGCAGCCAACTCAGGCATCTGCTGGATCGATGGCGATGCCGGCGTGCTGGCATACCGGGGGATTGACATCCATGAACTGGCGGAGAAGTCGACCTTCGAGGAAACCACCTACCTGTTGTGGTTTGGACAGCTTCCCACCCGGCCGGAACTCGATCACTTCAGCCAACGGCTGCAAGATGCCCGCCACCTGGATCCCAAAATCATCGATTTACTGCGCTCCTTTCCGAAGAGCGCCAACTCGATGGAAGTGCTTCGCACTGCCGTCTCCGCGTTGAGCTTTTACGATCCTGACGAAAACGATAATGAGCACGATGCCAATGTCAGCAAGAGTTTTCGCCTTACCTCTCAGATTGCCATGCTGGTGGCAGCCTACGATCGGCTGCGGAAAGGCAAGCCGGTGGTGGAAGCGGATAAATCCCTGAGCCACGCGGCAAACTTTTTGTGGATGCTGAACGGCGAAAAACCCTCCGAGACCGCTACCAAAACCTTCGACCTGGCGCTGATCCTGCACGCTGACCACGAGCTGAATGCTTCCACCTTCGCCGCGCGGGTCATCGCGGCAACCCTCTCCGATATTCACTCCGCCATTACGGGCGCCATTGGAGCGCTCAAAGGCCCGCTGCATGGAGGCGCCAACGAGGCGGTGATGCGCATGCTGTTCGCGATCGACAAAGAGGGAGCCGACCCAGTCGATTACGTGGCCAAGCTGCTGGCGCAGAAGAAGAAGATCTCCGGCTTCGGCCATCGCGTCTACCACACCGAAGATCCGCGAGCGACCCATCTGCGCAAGATGTCAGAGGAGTTGGGCGAGTCCTCGGGAAACGCGAAATGGTTCAAGATGTCGCGTGCGATCGAGAAGTACATCCTTGCGGAGAAGAAGCTCAATGCGAATGTCGACTTTTATTCGGCTTCGACGTACACCATGCTGGGCATCGACCTGGACCTGTTTACCCCGATCTTTGCGGTGAGCCGGATTTCCGGCTGGGCGGCCCACGTGATCGAACAACTGGACGACAATCGCCTGATTCGGCCGCGCGCCGAGTACATCGGCCCCGAGTACCCCGTGGGGTACTCGCCGATCGAGAGCCGGTGATTGGTTACTTGCGGCTGGCTGGAGGCACGATGCCATTCAAGCGCAGATAGACCACCATTTGCCCATAGTGATCGTTGGTGTGAGCGAGCGCGAAGGCGGCAATACTGGCGCGTGTATCCGTACCGTCTACCGGGGCGATTTTCTCGAATGCATTTTCTGGCGTGATGGTGGCAACCGCCTGTTGGGCGAACGCATAGGAATCCTTCAGGGCCTTGACGACGTCGTCCTTGCTAGTCAATTTCGTAATCGTTTCCGGATCAATGCCCGGCTTGATACCGAACCCCTTGAAGAAGAAATACTGCGCTTCCGCAACGTGCGTGATTTGCTGGGCGAAGGTTCGTACTCCCTTGAACTCGCCGCTGGTAGGTACGAAATTATATTTCTCCGCGGGCATGGCTTCGGCGGCCGACACGACTTCCTCGGCCTGACTGGTGAAGAGGTTTCCATAGACCTTCGCCGGCGATGGGTGCGCGGCAGCGAGGTGAACCGGATTGCTTGTGGGCGCCGGTATTTGCGCCACCGACAAAGAGGGCACGACACTACACAGCGTGAATGCGATGGAGGCGGTGAGCCATAGTCTGGTTTTCATGAATGACCTTTCCTAAGCGCGCTTTGCAGAAAGAAGCCTAGCAGAAAACACTTCCAGGGATGGTCCGGGAAACTGCAGATCCCTCGGGAGCGCTCCCGATGACACCGTCCAGGCATTTGGGATGGCAGCCCACTCAAGCCAAAAGAGGCTTGAATGGGGCACGCTCCATTTCTTGTTGCTGATTCAGAAAGCACCACCCTCCCCGTGTGTCATTAGAGCGTAGGGATCTGCAGTTTCGCGGACCATTCTCGCAAATGTTTTTCAACCGATCAGTTCCTCTTTCCCGAGAACCCCTTCCCGTAGAATAGAGGGGTGCCGCGAATCTACCTGGACGCAAATGCCACCACGCCTCTACTGCCTGAGGTACTGGAGGCGATGCGCCCATTTTTGCTGGAACACTTCGGCAACGCATCTTCGATTCACCAGGAAGGTCAGCGCGCCCGGTCGGCCGTCGAGCGGGCCCGGGCAAGCGTTGCCCGGCTGCTCAGTTGCCGCCCGTCGGAGATTGTCTTCACCAGCGGCGGTACCGAGGGCGATAATCTCGCCATTTTTGGCTCGGTGAAGCCCGGGGACCACGTCATCACGAGCGCTGTCGAACACCATGCCGTTCTCCACGCGGTGGAACGATTGGGAGACCGGGGAGTCGAGGTGGAGTGGGTCCCGGTCGATCGCCAGGGTGTCGTCGCGCCTGCGGACGTACGCAGAGCGCTGCGGCCCAACACCACGCTGATCAGCGTGATGTTGGCCAACAATGAGACCGGGGTTCTACAGCCGGTGAAGGAGATTGGGCGAATCGCCGCCGAGGCCGGAGTCCGTTTTCATGTCGATGCCGTGCAGGCCGGAGGCAAGCTGCCGCTGGAGGTAGATGCCATCGGATGCCATCTGCTCACCATCTCAGGGCACAAAATGCATGCACCTCAGGGAACAGGAGCGCTCTTCGTACGCCGCGGCACTCGGTTGGAGCCGCTCTTTGCGGGCGGCGCCCACGAACGGCAGCGACGGGCTGGCACCGAAAACGTTGCTGGGATTGTTGGCCTGGGCAAGGCGGCTGAGTGCGCGCTGGAAGGGCTGCGCACGGAAGTCCCAGAGCGAATGCGCGTCTTACGGGACCGGCTGGAGGCCGGCTTGGCGCAGCACGGTTCCGGGGTAAACGGCGGCGAGGTTGCCCGGGTTGCCAACACGACCAATCTCTGGTTCGAGGGTTTGGATGGAGAAGCGCTGGTAATTGCGCTTGACCTCAAGGGTCTGGCGGTATCGAGCGGCGCTGCGTGTTCCTCCGGCGCCAGTGAGCCTTCCCACGTATTGGAAGCAATGGGTCTGTCCACAGAGCAGGCACGCAGCAGCCTTCGCTTTAGCCTGCACCGGCAGACGACAGAAGAGGAGATCGATCGGGCGATCGAGCTGGTCTCATCGCAAGTGGCAAGACTGCGGGAGCTTTCCGCAGCGACGGTACGGTGACTCTATGACTGACACCATCGCGGTAGCCATGTCGGGTGGCGTAGACTCGTCCGCCGTTGCCGCCATGCTGAAGGCGGAAGGACACGAGCTTGTCGGCCTGACCATGCAGCTATGGAACCAGCGCCGCCTGGCGGGCAAGGACGGAATGCCGGAGCAGGTGCAGGGGCGGTGCTGCTCCATCGACGACGTTTACGACGCGCGGCGCGTGGCCGAGATGCTGTCGATTCCCTACTACGTTGTCAACCACCAGGAGCGCTTTGAGCGGGATGTGATCCGCCCATTTGTCGACGAATATCTCGCAGGGCGCACACCCATTCCCTGCAGCTTGTGCAACAACCATTTGAAGTTTGACCAGCTGCTGCTGACCGCCAGGCAAATCGGAGCGGAACGAATCGCTACCGGGCACTATGCACGCAATGAGTACGACCCGGAGCGAGGGCGCTGGATCCTGAAGCGGCCGGCGGATGCCAGCAAGGACCAGACCTATTTTCTCTTCGGCCTGACCCAGGAGCAGCTGGCGCGCACCCTCTTCCCTCTCGGCAGCTTCACCAAGCCAGAGGTGCGTGAGCTGGCGCGCGGCTACGGGCTCGCGCTTGCGAACAAGCCTGACTCGCAGGAGATTTGCTTCATTCCCGGGGGCGACTACAAGCGCTTCATCGATGCCTATCTCGAAGAGCAGGGCGAAGCTCCTCCCGAAACCGCTGGGGAGTTGGTCACGGCCGGCGGGGAGTTCCGAGGAAAGCACGACGGAGTGCACAATTTTACCGTCGGCCAGCGCAAGGGTCTCGGCCTGGCGTCTGCTTCTCCGCTCTATGTCATTTCCATTGACCGCGACAGCAAGCAGGTAACCGTAGGCGCGGAGCAGGAGTTGCAGCGCGATTCGCTGCGGGCGCGAGGGCTGAACTGGATCTCAATTGCGGGGCTGACAGGCGAGATGCGGGCGCAGGTAAAGATTCGCCACCGGCACGATCCCGCCTGGGCGACACTGCGGCAAACAGGGGAGGATGAGGTGGAAGCGCGATTCGATACGCCCGTGCGCGCGGTAACCCCGGGCCAAGCCGCCGTCTTCTACTCCGCCGATGAGGTGATTGGCGGAGGCTGGATCGTTTAAGCCATCGCCTAAACGAAGAGATCGTCTTCCGGATTGAGGTTTTCGCCGGGAGTCTTTTTCCACAGTACTTCCACTCCGGCGCGAATACCGTTGAGGATGCCGCTCAGTTGGCGGACGGGCGCGGCGATCCCCGCTTCCACCGCGTGGGCGGCGTAGGTGACCTGGTCGAGGGTGCCCTTGACCATGCCGTCCACCCGCGCAGCCTGAGCCTGGGCGCGGGTGGTAACGTCTCCCACCAGACCACTCACCTGATCTGACTTGCTGCGCAAGACGGTACTCGTCGCCTCCAGGTTGGCGGTGATGGTCTTCAGCTTGGGCCCGATGTCCTGGATAACTTCGCGGGACGACATGATTACGGGCAGGGCGTGCAGGCGGACGTCGTCCGCCAGCGCCATGACCTTCTTCTGCGCCTTGCGGGCGCCGAGGGCCACGGCAACCATGGAGCCGGCATGTACCAGTAGGCTGAGCGCAGCCACGGCAATAAACACGACTATCAACGTCTGCGACTGCTTATCCATTTTGTTTCCCGTGACCGTCTAGATTTTTTCGTCGACGGGCGCTGTTGTCGCCGCATAAGCGTTCTTTCCCGCATCCACAGCAGCAGAAACCTTCTCGGCATGCTTCGCCACTACCTTGCGTCCACGATCGACGTATTCTCCGACCTGGGAACGGCCGGCCGCGACTGCCTGCTTACCCCGCTCCACGTAATCGCCGAATTGCTCCTTGCCGGCGTCTACGTAGGTGTTGACCTGGGCGGCTGCCGCTCTCGATTTTTGCTTTAGGTATTCGGCTCGTTCGCGAGCGCTCTCCGAGAGGGTATCCCGCATCTCGCTCCCAGCCTTCGGGGCATAGAGCACACCGATGGCCGCGCCAATTCCGAGCCCAACCAGGAACCAACCGAATCCACTACCGCTTCCGCTCTCTTCAGTTTCATCTGTCATCGCTTTTCCCCTTACCGTTGTTGTACTCGGTCTCAATATACTGCTTTCGCCTGCTGCGCCGGTTTAGAACCCGGATACTAGCAGAAGATACTTTGCCAAGCTATCGATTCCTCGTTAACAATGATGGGATGCATGATATCCCCCTGGCGCCGCCAGGTGGGGAGCAGACAGAGAGACGCCCTGGTGACCGCCAGCGTGCGAATTTGCTCCATGTCAGCCTGTTCCATTTTTCCTACGTCAAAAGGGTAAACAGGCCTTGCAACGCGATGGTTGATCGGAAAAAGGAATCAAAAACCGAGGATTTCCCCCATGAAGACTGATTCTGTGATTCGACGCAGCATTCCGCTGGCAGTTGTTGACCGGTTTGCTGGTTCTGGGCGCAGGCTGCAAGAATCCCTTCGTCCACGAGGACCAACCCACACCTGCCGCCCAGCAGGCGGCGCCGGCACCCGCGTCGGCCGCACAGCCGGCGCCTCCTCCCGCTCGCGACGACCAGCAGATAGCCAGCGACATTCAAGCCAAGATCGGCGCGGAGTCCGCGTTGAACGGCCAGAACATCCAGGTGAACATGGCCAACGGAGTGGCTACCCTGACAGGCAAGGTGGACAACGACGCCTCCCGCGCGCTGGCGGCTGCCGACAGCGCTTCGATCGACGGGGTGAGGACGGTGGTCAACAATCTGGTGGTCGCGCCGCCGCAGACCGCGAAGGCGCCGCCACCGCCGATGCGGAAACGCAAAGAAGTGGCCCAGGTAGCACCGCCGCCTCCTCCCCCGCCACCGCCTGCGGTGCCTGCTCCGCAGCCCGCCGAGCAAGTAGTGCCACCTCCTCCGCCGCCGCCTCCGCCGCCAGTGGCGAAGACCGTGACGCATCCCTGCCGGTACCGTGATCCCGATTCGCATGACCGATACGCTGGATAGCGCAACCACCCAGCCGAACACGCCGTTTCATGCTTCGCTCGGCGGGGATTTGATCGTGGACGGCATGGTTGCTGCGCGTTCGGGTGCGAATGTCGTAGGACGCGTGGTGACCGCCAAGGATGCAACCCACTTCTCCGGCAGCTCGGAATTATCCATCGAGTTGACCAGGATCGACACGGTTCAAGGGCCGGTGAGTGTGGTCACCGACGCCTATAGTAAGCAAGGCAATGGCCGGGGCAAGAACACGGCCGTTAAGACAGGTGGCGGGGCCGCGCTTGGGGCCATTGTCGGCGCCCTCGCCGGAGGCGGCAAAGGCGCGGCCATCGGAGCGGTGGCCGGCGGGGGTGTGGGGGCCGGCGTTAACGGGGTCACCAAGGGACAGCAGGTGCAGATTCCCACCGAGACGCTGGTCACCTTTCACTTGCAGTCGCCGATCAGCGTAACGACGTCGAGGAGCGTAGGCGGTTCGCCCAGCGGAGACGGTTTGCAACAACGATAGTAAGGGTGCGGAAACCGGGTTATTTATGCCGGGGATTTTATCCCCGGCATAAACGTAGGGTAGGCTCCGCATTCATCCACGGCAGCAACCTAGAGTAGGCCGCGCTTTATCTCCGGCACCAATGCGGGGGTTGACCAGTCCTTATCCGCGGCAAACGTAGGGTTAGGCCGGGGATCTATCTTCGGCCTACCCTGTTTATGCAGGGGATAAATTCCTGGCCTACCCTAAAGTGAGTTCTCCCCATCCTGCTAAGCCATATGCTTCCGCTAGAAATATGCCGCCCACGCGGGGTAGGTGGCTCTATGCTCGGAATCCCCGACTAGGTCCAGACCCCGTATTCCACCAAGTGCTTGGCGATTTCACGAGCGCTGGCATATACATCCTCGGGGAGACGCTTGGCGAGGCGGCGACAGATTGCAAGCTGCACACGCAAGGCATCGCCTTCGGCGACCGCGGCGACGATGCGCCGTGACGCCAACTCGACAATGTCCATTGCCTTGGCAGCGTAGAGCTTCACCATCGCTTGCGCCGTGCCCGCTAGGGGCAGACTGCGCGTCCGCAGCTTGCGCGCGCGCAGCAGCGCCGACTCGAGCGCGTAGACCTGGATGATGATGTCCGCGAGGTCCGCCATGACCTCCTGCTGATCGGCCAGCGCATTCATGTATTTCTGCGAAGCCGCGCCCGCGGTGAAAAGAGCGAGCTTTTTGGCGCCGGCCAGCATCTGCGCTTCCGCGCACAGAGGATCGTCGGAATCTGACGGATCCTCAAAGGAAGGCGGCTCCAAAACCTCATCCATCAGCTTCTTGATGGCGGCCAAGAGCGGCAGTTGGCCGGCCATCGCGCGCTTCATTAGCCAGCCGGTGATGATGAGGCGGTTGATCTCGTTGGTGCCCTCGAAGATGCGATTGATGCGGGAGTCGCGATAGGCCCGCTCCACCGGATACTCCTCAACGTATCCGTAACCGCCATAGATCTGCACCGCGTGGTCTACGACGGTATCCAGCATCTCCGAGCCCCACACCTTGAGGATGGAGCACTCGACGGCGTACTCCTCGATGCGCTTCTGGATGTCGCGCGAGGTTTCCACGCCCCCGCCCGCTAACGCATCGTCAATCATGCCCACGGTGCGATACGCCATGCTTTCAACAGCGAAAAGCTGCGAGGCGGAATCGGCCAGTTTTTGCTGGATGAGGCCAAAACCAGCGATCGGTTTGCCGAAGGCCTGGCGCTGCTTGGCATAACCAATCGCGTGGCCCAGCACGGTGCGGCCGGCGCCCACACAGGCGGCGCCCAATTTGAAGCGGCCAATGTTGAGAATGTTAAACGCGATGTGATGTCCCTTGCCCACTTCGCCCAGAAGGTTCTCTACCGGCACCTTGCAGTCGGAGAGCACCAGCGGGCAGGTGGAAGAGCCGCGGATTCCCAGCTTGTGCTCTTCCGCGCCGATGGAGAGCCCCGGTGTGTTCTTCTCGATCAGGAAGGCAGTGAACTTTTCTCCGTCGACCTTTACGAAGACAGTAAACAGGTCGGCAAAGCCGGCATTGCTGATCCACATTTTCTCGCCGTTGAGGATGAAGTGGGCGCCGTCCTCCGAGAGCGTGGCGCGAGCGCGGATGTTCATCGCATCCGAACCGGAGGTCGCCTCAGAGAGAGCGTAAGCGCCGATACAGTCACCGGTGGCGAGCTGCGGCAGGTACTTCTGCTTTTGCGCGTCGGTGCCATACCAGACGATAGGCAAAGTGCCGATGCCGACGTGCGCGCTGAAGGCGACGGAGAAGCTGCCCAACTGCGAGAGATGGTCGGCGACAATGGCGGAGGTGACTTTGTCCATGGCCAGGCCGCCGTACTCCTCGGGGATATCGACCGCCATCAGGCCGAGGTCGCCGGCCTTTTTCAAAAGGGCCCGGGTCACATCGAAGTGCTTGGCCTCAATCTCATCAGCTGCGGGAACCACCTCGTTGCGGACAAAATCGGAGGCGGTGCGCGCAATCTGACGCTGCTCTTCGGTGAAGTCTTCGGGCGTCATGATCTCGTCCGGCGTGCGCTCCTCGATCAGGAAGCTCCCTCCGGCAATAACGCGGTGCAAGATTTCCGTAGCTGTGGCCAATCTGTCCCCCTAGCTCATTGAGTAAAGACATTCGAAGATACCGGCGGCGCCCATGCCTCCGCCGACGCACATCGTTACCAACCCGTATTTCGCCCGGCGCCCGGGCATCGCATGCAGCAAAGTCGCCGTCAGCTTGGCGCCAGTGCAACCAAGCGGATGGCCGAGGGCGATGGCTCCGCCATTGACGTTCACTTTGGATGGGTCAAGATGCAACTGCTGGATAACCGCCAGCGATTGCGCGGCAAAGGCTTCGTTCAACTCGATCAGGTCGATCTGGTCCAGGGTCAGCCCGGCCAGCTTCAGTGCCTTGGGAACCGCATAGACCGGGCCCACGCCCATCTCTTCCGGCAAACAGCCGGCGGTGGCGAAGGAGACGAAGCGAGCCAGCGGCTGCAGGCCAAGCGCGGCGGCGCGTTCTGCCGACATGACCACCGCGGCGGCGGCTCCATCCGAGGTTTGCGATGAGTTCCCTGCCGTGACCGTTCCCCGGGCATGGAATGCCGGCTTGAGTCCAGCCAGAGCCTCGAGGGAAGTGTCGGCACGCGGACCTTCATCGGTGGTGAAGGGTTTGCTTGCAAGCTTTACCTTGCCTCCTCCATTGGTCGCACTGGTCACAGTAACGGGCACAATTTCCTGGGCAAAGCGGCCACCCTCGATGGCAGAGAGCGCCTTTTGATGGCTGGACAGGGCAAACGCATCCGCCTGCTCGCGACTGATGCCGTAGTGCTGGGCGACGCGCTCGGCGGTGAGGCCCATGGAGAGATAAGAATCGGCATAGTGGTCGATGAGCCAGGGATTGGCACTGACCTTGTTGCCCCCCATCGGCACCATGCTCATGGACTCGGTTCCGCCAGCCACAATCGCCTCGGCGCCGCCACCTCGGATACGCTCGGCGGCCATGGCGATGGATTGCAGGCCGGAGGCGCAGAAGCGGTTGACCGTCATGGCCGAGGAGCCAACGGGCAAGCCGGCGCGCAGGGCGGCGATGCGGGCAACATTCATTCCCTGCTCCGCCTCCGGCATGGCACAGCCCAGGATCACATCTTCGATCTCACGGTGGTCAAGCTGGGGCACGCGCGCCAGGGCGCCTTCGATCGCGGCGGCCGCCAGATCGTCGGGGCGCGTGGTGGCCAATGCTCCCCGGCCAGACTTGCCGACGGCGGTTCGTACGCTGCTGACGATTACGGCTTCCCTCATGTTCGCTTCCTTCTTCCCTTTAACGCCGGTCTGGTAATAAAGACTTGGAAGAAACCGCTGCGGTATCCCACATCTCGCGAAGAACGAGCGAGATATGGGGCACCCCTGTTCGTGGCACTACCGTCACTGCCAAAACCGCCTTCTAGTTGCGGAGTGGTTTGCCGGTCTTGAGCGTGAACGCGATGCGCTCCTGGGTCTTCCGCTCTCCGCAAAGCGAGAGAAACGCCTGGCGCTCAAGATCGAGGAAATATTGTTCTCCAACCATGGTGCCGCCGGGAATAGCTCCACCACATAGGATGTTGGCAACGTGGTTGGCGACTTTCTGGTCGTGATCGCTGATGTACTCCGCCTGGCGCATCAGGTGGACGCCGAGTTTCAACGTCGCCAATGCACTTTCGCCGGCGGCCGGGACTTCGCGGGACGCCGGCGCTGCGTAGCCTGCGCCGGCCAGGGTGAGGGCCGCCTGCTGCGCGTCGTGCAACACACGCTCACGATGGGCGGTGATGCGGTCGGAGGCGTTCAGATACCCCAACGAGCGCGCATCGGCAGCCGAAGTGGATACCTTGGCCATCCCGATCAACTCGAAGTTGCGCTTGAGGGCGTCGAAGTACTCGGTGGAGCCCGCCAGCCGGGCGTTCGCGTCGCGGCCGGCGGCGGAAAGAACGCCTATCGCGGAATCGACCGCGCGCAGAGCCATCTCCTTGGTGCCGCCGCCGCCAGGGACAACGCCTACGCCGGTCTCCACCAGGCCCATATAAAGCTCGGCATGGGGCTGCCGGCCGGCGGCGTGCAGCGCGATCTCTGCTCCGCCACCGAGGCACAGGCCAAAGGGCGCGACCACCACCGGCCGGGGGCAGAACTTGATGGCAGCGGTCATCCGCTGAAAGGCGCGCACGGCAAAGTCCAGGTCGTCCCACTCGCCTTCCTGGATCAGGAGCAGCACCTGGAACAGGTTTGCGCCTACCGAGAAGTTGGCGCCGTCGCCGGTGATGACGAACCCCTGGAAGTCTCGGACCGCGTCGCTGCCCGGGTTGAGGACCTGGGTGACCAGCCGGGTGATGTCTTCTCCCACTGCGTCTTTTTTGGAATGCAACTCGATCGCGGCGATGCCGTCGCCGATGTCGACCAGCGACGCCCCTGCATTGCCCTTAACAATGCCGTGGGACTTGCGAAAGTCGGCGACGGTGGCGATGCCGGCGGCCTCGACCACGGGTACGTACTGTCCACGCGCCGGATCGAAGACCGTCTTGCCCGCGGGCTGGTCGCGATACCAGCTGGTCCCACCCGCTCGCAGCAGCTTCTCGGCAGGGACTCCGGCTGCTTCCACACCCACCGCATCCCACATCTCGAATGGTCCAAGCTCCCAGTTGAAGCCGGTGCGCATGGCGCGATCGATGCTCGCCGGGTCGTCGGCGATCTCGGGTAGGCAGTTGGCGGCGTAGGCAAAAAGGCGGCCGAGCAGCTCCTTTTGAAAAGCGGCTGCCTTGTCTTTGCGGACGTCGCCGGCCATCAGCATGCGGAGCCGCTCGGGCAGCGATTCGGCATTCTTGGCCAGCTCCAGCGAGGGAAACTTGGGACGCGTCGCCGGGCGATAAGCGACGGTTTGCCAGTCGAGCGCGAGCCTCACCTCGTTGCCCTCGGCATCCTGGGTCTTTTTATAGAAGCCCTGGCCGGTCTTGTCGCCCAGCCAGCGGCGCTCCAGCATAGTGGTTACGAACGCGGGCATCTGCGGAGCTTCGCTCGCCCGGGATTGAGCAAAGTTCGCCACCACGTGGGCGAGAATGTCGATGCCCACCATATCCGCCAGGCGGAAGGTGCCGGTGCGCGGCCAACCCAAAGCACTGCCGGTGAGCGCGTCCACGTCTTCGACGGTGAGCCCTTGTTGCTGCATCAGCTCGAGGCTTTGCATCATGACGAAGACGCCGATGCGGTTGGCAATAAAGTTGGGAGTGTCGTGGGCATAGACGACCGTCTTGCCCAGGCGGCGGTCGGCGAAATCGGCCAGAGTGGCGATCGCCGCAGGGTCGGTCTCGGGAGTGGAGATAACCTCGAGTAGCCGCATGTAACGGGGCGGGTTGAAGAAATGGGTGCCGAACCACGAGCGGCGCAGCTCAGCAGGCAGCCCTTGCGCGATGCTGGCTACGGGCAACCCGCTGGTGTTGGTAGTGAGCAGGACGCCAGGCTTGAGAAACGGCGTGATTTTGCCCAGGAGCTGCTGCTTAATGGCGAGGTTCTCGGTGACCGCCTCGATGACCCAATCGCATTTGGAAAGCAGCGCGAGATCGTGATCGAAGGTCCCCGGCTGGATTAGCCGCGCTGCGGCGGGGTCGTAAAAGGCCGCCGGCTTGGCGCGGCTGAGGCCATCGAGCGCTGCCGCGGCGATGGGCTTGCCTGCGTCTCCTGCCAGATCAAGCAGCACCACTGGGATTCCGGCGTTGGCCAGGTGCGCCGCAATACGGACCCCCATGGTTCCCGCGCCCAGCACCGCGGCGTGGTTGATCATCGCGGGAAAGGAAGAGGAACGCCCGGCTGAAGACGAAGAGGCGCGTTCCACGGGTGGCGCAGAGCTCATGCTGATCCCTCTCCACAACGTTACGCTTTCCGCTTGCAAGGGCAAAAATCCTAAGCGTGAATAAGGAGTAAAAAGTCACGGGGAGCAATCTGGGGGTTACTACCTCGAATGGGTGACTGCTGGTGTTGCTATATCCTTGCCTAAGGGGCGCGAGGGCCGGGTGCAGGCTTCAACCCAGATCTCCTATTTTTCGCCTAAATATTTGCATATAAAGGGGAAACCACTCATGCAATTTGCCATCGTGATCATGGCTGCGGGCAAAGGCACGCGGCTCAAGAGCAGGCGCCCGAAGGTGCTGCACGAGGTCGGCGGCAAGACGTTGCTGCGGCACGTGGTCGATGCGGCAAGGCAGATTGTGCCGCCGGAAGATATCTACGTGGTGGTTGGGCATGAGGCTGGGTCAGTAAAAGACTCGCTCAGCGGCCTGGGCATTCAGTTCGTCGAGCAGACTGAGCAGCGAGGCACCGGCCACGCCATCCAGCAGACGCGTCCGTCGGTGGAGGGCTATGCCGACCTGATCGTGCTTTCCGGCGACGTGCCGCTCATCCGCCCGGAGACGATCAAGAGGATACGCGATTTCCACCTGGAGCGCGGGGCGGCCATGACCGTGTTGACCGCATCGCCGGAGGATTTGCAAGGCTACGGGCGGGTGGTCCGCAAATCAAATAGCCCTGATGAGGTAAAGCAGATTGTTGAAGCCAACGCTTTAACTCCTGAGTCGGCCCAGGCGCGAGAGATTAACTCGGGAATTTATGCTTTCGCCTGCAAGCCGCTGTTTGCCCATATCAACAGCCTGGGAACCAACAACGCCCACGGCGAGTTTTACCTGACGGATATGGCGGCCATTCTGGGGTCCGCCGGCGAACGGGTATTGGCGCTCGAAGCCGAGAATGCGGACGAAGTGTTGGGCGCGAACACCATCGCAGAGATGATGGCGATTGACGAAAAATTTCGGCTAAGCACGGCGCGCAAGCTCATGGCCGAAGGGGTAACCATCTTCCGGCCTGAGACTACGGTGATCGACAGCGGCGTCATGGTTGGAGCGGACACCGTAATTGAACCGTTTGTCCAGCTGCTGGGGGAGACCAAGGTGGGGAAAGAGTGCCGCATCCGCTCTTACTCGGTATTGGAGCACGCTACGGTGGGCGACCATGTGATGATCCGCCAGGGCAGCATCATCACCCAGTCCCGGATAGAGAATGGTGCGTTGATCGGCCCTTATGCGCATATCCGCCCGGAGAGCGAGATTGGCGAGGGCGCGCATGTGGGCAATTTTGTCGAGACCAAAAAAATTCGCCTGGGCAAAGGCTCCAAGGCCAACCATTTGACCTACCTGGGCGATGCGGAGATCGGTGCGGGGGTGAACGTGGGGGCCGGGGTGATTACCTGCAACTATGACGGCGTGAGCAAGCGCAAGACAGTGATCGGGGATCGCGTGTTTGTGGGCAGCGACTCCACCCTGGTAGCGCCGCTGACCCTGGGGAACGGCTGCTACATCGCGGCCGGATCGTGTATTACGGAAGACGTGCCGGAAGATGCGCTGGCGCTGGGACGGGCGCGGCAGACGATCAAAGAAGGCTGGAACACCCGGCGGGGTAAGAAAGGCTGACGGTTCAGGCAGCTTCGGTGCGGGCCTGCTCGGCGAGCACTTGGCAGAGGCGGATGCGTGCAGAAAAGCAGGCGCGATGCACCTGCGCCTCGGTGATATCGAGCAAGCGGGCAATCATGGCCGGCGCGTAGCCTTCAACGTCACGCAGCAGAAACAGCAGACGCTCGTTCGCCGGGAGTTTGCGAATCGCGTCCTCTAGATCCGGACGGTGGACATTGCGGTGACTCATGCCGAGACCTGGAGACACCACCGCCGGCGCCTCTTCCTTCTTCAGGGGAAATCGCTCGCTCAACTCGCCGACCAGGGCCGAATCCACGGCGAAGCCATCGGGCTGCTCGCTTTGTTGAAAAGCCCGGATAAAGGTGGTGGCGAGGATCTCTTCTGCTTCCATCTCGTTGCCCGTCATATAAAACGCCAGGGAAAAAGTACGATGACGGTGGCTTTCGTAGATGTCCCGCTGCTGCTGTTCGCAGGACTGCTTGGCAGCCTGTGAGACGACGAGATTGGACTCAGCGGAAAACTCGCGTTCAAATTTAAACAAGGCTCACCTGCAAGACAGTATGGCTCGTTCGGACAACTCAGAGACGGGTTAGACGGAGTATAGCAGTTTGCCACCTGAGGACAGCTTCAAGGCGAAGAATTCACACCGCTGGTATCGGTTGAAGATAAACTCGACATTAACGGCCACCGGCGATGCAACGCCAGTGGTAACTGGGAGCGTGCAAAACAGCGCAACTCTCGCCGAGTCTCAGTAACTGTCGTTGCGCTGCATGCTGGGTGGGGCCCGGAGGCCGCGAGTCGAGACCGTGACTCGAAGCCGCGAGTCGAAGCTGCAACTCCGGCGCTCACGCTAGCATCAACACGGAGCGGCATCAATTGGAAAGAAGGGAACGTTCCGGGAATACCCCGATACCGCAGTGACTATGGAGACAGCGCGCATCCTGGTGGTCGATGAGCCAATGCATTTTCGAGCGGCCATCGACGGCATGCTTGAAAAAGAGGAATACGCAACCGTGCTTTCAAGCGGGGTTCAGGACGCGATCGCGCACATCGATCAGGACCCTCCATACGACCTGATATTGGCTGACCTGGTGATGGCTGGAGCGGACGGGAGCGGCCTGCTGATGGAGCGGCGGCAACCGGATACACCCCTGGTGGTGGTGTCGCCCAGCCACGATGTGGGGGCCGCAGTCGCGGCGGTGCGCAGAGGCGCCTACGATTACCTGCTGAAGCCCTTTGAAAAGGATCAACTGCTGGCCACGGTAAAACGGGCTGTCGAGTATCGGCGGCTGGTGCAGCAGAACGCCATGTACCGGCAAGACCTGGAGGAGATGGTCAGCGCCCGAACCGGGATGCTGCACCAGGCAATCGCGGACCTGGAGCGATCGTACGACATCACGCTGGAGGCTCTGGGCGACGCGCTTGACCTGAAAGATGCCGAGACGGAAGGCCACTCAAAACGAGTGACCGCCTTTACCATCGCGCTGGCCCGGGGCGCGGGTATCCCCGCCGCAGCAGATTCCGGTGATCGCGCGCGGCGCGTTTCTGCACGATATCGGGAAAATGGCGATTCCTGACGCGATCCTGCTGAAACCCAGCAAGCTGCAGGCGGAAGAGCAGAAGATCATGCGGGAGCACTGCGCGCGGGGCTACCAGATGCTGCGCAAAATTCCGTTCCTGCAGGAGGCGGCCGAGATCGTGTACAGCCACCAGGAACACTACGACGGCAGCGGCTATCCGCGGAAGCTGAAGGGAGAGCAGATTCCTCTGGGGGCGAGGATCTTCGCGGTGGCCGACACGCTCGACGCCATTACCTCCGACCGGCCTTACCGCAAGGGAACCAGTTTCGCGGCCGCACGGCTGGAGATCAAGCGATGCGCCGGCACGCAGTTCGACCCCAAGGTGGTGGAGGTTTATCTCAGCTTGCCCGACCAGCTGTGGGAGGATCTGCGGGCGGAGATTACCCGGCCGACGAAGAAAGCCTCGACCCTGCAGCTGGAGCCAAAGGATCGGTCCAAGCTGCGCAATCCGTTCTCGGATGGAAACAAGGTGTAACGATGAGCGTATTAGCACCGGAGATTGTGCAAGAACGGTTGGCGATCGATTCCCCGGCTGGAAACTGGAGGGCAAGGAGATCGCCCGGCACTACGAGTTCCCCGATTTCGCGGCAGCCATGGTTTTCGTCAACCAGGTGGCGGCGGAGGCAGAGAAGGCCGGACCACCATCCGGACATCGATATCCGCTACAACAAGGTGAGGCTGGGGTTGATTTCCCATGACAAGGGCGGCCTGACCGAGCGCGATATGAAGATGGCGCAGGCACTGAGCAAGCTGCTCTAGATCACTGGAGAATCCTAGCTTCGGGCTGCCCGGGCCGGGTCGTTTGCTGGCGCATCTTGGGCCAGGGTTCTGCGGTTCCAGATAGCGACTGCGATTCCGCCGAAAGCCGCCGAGGTGGCGAGCACAGGCCTGCTGCGCCAGAGATTCGGGCGTTGCTTGGCGGCACTGAAGCTCCCGGATTCCTCCTTCGATCTGAAGGGTATGGGCGCCCTGAAAGGGATGGGCATGGACAATTTGCGTAAGGGCATGGATGACCTGATAAGAAAAATGTATGGGAGAGGGGTTCTGAGGGAAACTTTTTCGCGAATCCTGCGTTTATATCAGTGAAAGGGCCGAAGCTGAGGGCCTGAAAGATACAGGAAACGGGATTTAAAAATTTCGGAAATACATTTTTTAACGAAATTTGCCACTTGCGACTGGACAGTTCTGGTACTATGGGTTCAGTCGCGATAGAAGCTGTAGCTCTCGCGGCGAGGTTTTTAACACAAGTTGCGTCACTGGCCTCCCGGCACGGACAATTTACCGTTCGTGCCGCCTTTTTTTTGCTCCCGTAATCCTCGCTCTCGATCCAGGCCTCTATAAAATCTCGTTGCAATCCAGTCGCCGAATCGTAGTTTGATCCCTTTTGCCCGCGCTACACTGGATTTTGAGGTGGCAATGCGGCGAATATTGGTGTGCCTGGGGATCGGGATGTTGACGGCTAGCGGCGTCGGCGCAGTGGATAACTGACGAGGACGTTCCCGCCTATCACGCAGGGCTCCCGTTCACGGGACGAAGTTACCTCCTGTGCTGGCTGGCAGCCACCTCGACCGGCCCGATGTTCCAGTATCCCTGGCAAAAGGCGGTATATGAGGATGCGGCCAAGGTACCCACCGTGCTGTACCAGCTCCCCTGCTATTGCCGCTGCGATCGGGCGATGGGCCACACCAGCCTGCACAGCTGTTTTGAGGGCCTCCATGGGGCGGAGTGCCTGACCTGCGCCAAGGAGGGGTACTACGCCTACCAAATGTCGCTGAAGGGCAAGACGGTGAAGCAGATTCGCGACGGCATCATGCACAAGGACTTCGAGAGCATCGACCTGAATTCCATCGGCATGTAGCCGTCGTATAATCAGACGTAGTTTCTTTAGAGGAGGGGGCGTCACGGTTTCGACGGGATCGATTAGGTTGAGAGGCATGCCGGGGTGTGAGCACCCGTAATCGCTTGCAAAAACAATAATTGCTAACAATCAACTAGCACTTGCTGCTTAATTAAATAAGTAGCCGTTTCTCTCGGCTTCGCCTGTGGGCGGGGAAGAAACGTCGCACAGCAGGCTGGTTCCTGAGGCCCGGTCCGAGTCGCAGGAACGAGATCATCGGACTAGCGTTACGCGCATCTTGTCGGTTCTGAGCGCGTCGTGCGAAATCTCCGGAACTCGACTACGCATGGAGTCTCTCTGCTGACATGGATTTCGGACGCGGGTTCGACTCCCGCCGCCTCCACCATTAACCACTTTAAAATCAGTATCTTACGCGATCATTCTACTGTACGATTCACTTCCCTTTCCAAGCAAGTCTCTCATTTCATGTAACTTACCTACCGGACGCGGGCGGGTTGGTCCGCCCACGTCCGCTGGAATTTGGGGTTGGGGATATCCCGATACGGTGTAGGAGCTATTTTGCTGATTCATGACGCCGGAACTGAAGTCACGTTTTAAATGCTACCTGCATGGCATCTTTGTCGGCGCACAGTTTGTGCAACAGGCTATTGCACAATCACGTAAACGCGCGAAGCCGAACGAAAAATGTATCTAGGGTTCCCCATAGACCGGTTGCGCGGTCGGCGTGATAACACAGCTGCGGATCGCCGGTGACGCTGAAATCAATGTCTACATCTTGGGCGCGAACTCGCCGGTGAGGTTTATGGGCTTTCCCACAAATGTCCGGCAAGGATCTGGTCTTGGAACAACGGGCGGCTACTTCTCCGCGAAGCCGGTTCGTCCAAGTGGATCGACAGCATTCGTAAACAGAAGCCGACCCATCAAGACAATCCGCAAGATCAAGGGAACCAGCGCGGCTCTGGGTGTGCCTAGGTAAATTCTTCAGGCAGCATTTCTCATAAGACAACTTCCCGTTGTCAACCTATAGGGCAGCGGGTAGGGTCTTCGGCTGAGAAATGTGCTCGACTAGAGGCGGTTGCCAAGACCCATTGAGAATGGCTTCTTTCGGCGAATAGAGACGAATGGTGAGATTGAATGGACCATTTCGGGAGGGAAGCCAATTCGATTCCTGCACCGGTCCTGGGTTTTCGCTCTGAATATAGAGATCAATTGAGCCATCGGAATTAGGCTTCAGTGAATCACGATCGCCTATTGCGTACCGGTCGAGAGGATTATTGATGAAGTAGCCGTCCTTATCGTAGGCGGTGATAGACCAGAAGGCATCTACCGGGGGCGTCTGGCCGATGTCGAAGTGCATCCGATACCGTGCCGAACCGTCAAGCGGGTGGCCGTCTGCGTCAGTGAACGTACTCATGTAGATAGCGTCTTCCGGCGGATTCGCGCCAAGTGCCAGGCGGGCCGTAATAGCGCGGCTGATGTAGTCAATGCCATAACGCCCGACATGGCGGATGAAGGTATTCCAGCCCGGTTTGACCGGGTGAGACTTATCAGCAAAGCTATCAATATGTGCGGACGCAGCGATCACACCCTCATTTACCGCCAGTAGTTGTTCCGGCGCAAGCTTTGAAGGATCGAAATCCTCGCCTGGAACGATGCCGATGAGAGCAAGGTCTGCGACCATAGGCCCGTCGGCGGAGTGTGGTGCATTCGCTTTCATGGCTTGAGCGAATGCCGACAAGAAGTCGACCGGCGTCATCGCCTTCACCTGACCCGGCGGTGTAGCATCGCCCGACTTCCCAAACGCCAGTGCGGATGCCAGCTTCTGTTCTCCGTTGGGATAACTGCTGAGCGGCATGATTCGCATTCCGCGCTGAAATGCGTGAACTTTTTCATAGTCGGAGACGCCGTTCGTCTGAGTGCGCCCGAGCAGCCAGACGATGTTCGTCGGTGCATCGTAGCGTGTGAGATTGTCAGGAAGCTTGCCGGTCCAACCCGGACCTGTAAAAGCGAACCACATCTCTCTCGTACCGGTGGTCCGTTTGCCGGGATTGGCAAATGTCTCGCTCCATGTGTCCATGAACTGCAGGAGGTAGAAGCGGCCGCCAGAGTCGGGAACGTAAATGAGAATCGGTTCCTCCGATAGGTCGATCCAAGCCATCGTATAGAGGGTGTCGGCGTTGGGTCTTACCACCTTGCGGGTATCTGGACGCGGAAACTGCGGTACGTGCGTGAAGATGTTGGTGGGCTGTCCGGCGCGCGTGGTTTCGATCAGCACGAGTGGGTAGGCGAAAACGTAAGCGCGCTCTGCAATTTCCCGCAGGTCTGGTGAGTTTTTCTGTGCGTCTGAGGTGTCGGCACTTGGCGGCATAGTAAGGTTGAACCTTTCAAATTCGTTTATGAAAGAGCTTTACGTACCGGTTTTGCACACGTCGGAAAGTTACTGGCTCGTCTGTGCGGTCTCGCTTTGTTTCGAAGTTTTCATAGGAGGGATCCATTGCTGAGCAACCATGAGGTCTTCAATCTCCGTGGCTACCGTCTTCGCCATACGAGTGGTATCCCCCTCAACGCTCGCCTTACTGTCCGTGGCGGCGCTGGTTCCGACACTCGCCGCTGCCGAACCGACGCCCATCGTCGCGGCGGCACCGGGCTTCTTACCGCTTACCGACTCGAGATCGAATTCAGCCAGCAACACGTGGCTGCTCGGAGCGGTAAGCGAGACAATCACATGGGCTTTTACATCGCTTGCTCCGCGACCAAAACCAATCATCATTCGTGCCCCCATATTGCCCTGCCTGACGGCAGTGAAGGCGCCTCTAATTGTCAGCACGTATCCCGACGGGCCTGAGGTGGAACTGGAATCCGCTGATGTGACCGGGATTTTAGTCTGCTTCAACTCTTTGATCAGCCGTTTGGAGAATGCGGCCTGCACCTTTCGAGCAACGGCGGCTGGGTCGGACGCCTGACCGGCATCCCCTTTGATATGAGCGATCGGGTCGTGGTTCAGAATATGCGCCTCCATTGATCGATCGATCGTCACGGCGTCAATGGGAAGATCGAAATCGAAGACGGTTACGAGCGCTGGCTTCGGCAGTTTATCTTTCCCGCTATAGCTATGAACCATCGTCACCTTGGTGTTGCCAACAAGTACCGTTTCGACGGCATTTTGAGCGAAAGATGGAAGAGTAGCAGCAAATAAAGCAACGAGCGAAGCGGCGCGTACGAATGAAACTGTGTAGTGGGTCATGAACTCCTTTCCCTTGTTTTTTCAATTGGCCCGGATACGACTTGGTAAACCAAAGCGCGCCGCCGAGGGCGGCAAGCATGACCACGACCTCCAACCGAAGAGGTCCCGATTTCGAGGATCTTCATCGAAGCTCCGCGCATCTTCTGGCGCAGGATGAGCACGGCAGAGATGGCGGCCGCAGCCCCGGGCTTATGCTGGCTGCAACAAACCGCGATAGCGAGGTGAATATTACAAAAGGGGCGAATCCAAGCAAAATACCCATCGTTCAGGGCTCACCATCGAGACCGAAGTGCACTCCCGTCGTACTCACCGCAGGGGCACTTTTGCAGTTGCGTGATATTCCCGGCAATCATTTTAGCCGCTAATGTCGAATGCACGAAGAAATTGAAGGCCTCCGCACAAGGGAGCTATGATCAGGCTATTCATGCAGACTCCACCGCCAAGTGATCGCGATCTCGACTTTGCCTTGCGGCGATACAACATCGTCCTGGTTCGTTTGGCCGTGGTGCCTCAGATGACCTGGACGAAGACTCAATCCGTTCTTGCTTTGAGCATTGGGCTGTGACGCTTGCAGGGGCGCTCGCCAAAACTCCGTTCATCGGCACCGTCGAGCCGGTCGTCTTTGGCCGGATGCACACGTTCCCCGGGAGGGCATCTCAACCGCTCATGCACCGGTCAGAGCAGGAAACAGGCTTGAACTCAGCGGAATTCCAATCGCAGGCAGACTGACGCGATAGCGAACAATCTCGATTTAAGTCCCTTGTCCACGCGCTTCAAGGAGCATTTTTATCCCATACTTCGGACGGAGCGTAAAACTGGGTTCTGGCACGACCGGCGGATCAGCCATCGTGGTGAGCCGGAACTGCTGAATAATCGAGGCCAGCAGTAGCACAGACTCGGTCATAGCAAAGGAGCCTCCAATACATTGCCGGTAGCCTGCACCGAAGGGGAAATATGCAAGTTTTGGCAACTTCTCCCTTGTTGGACGTAGCCACCGTTCTGGATCAAACCTGTCGGGTTGCGGGAAAAATTGCGGGTTGTGATGCATAATCCACTGGCTTAGCACGATGTTGGCGCCGCGCGGTATGGTGTAACCGCCGATCTCGAATTCCTGAAGCGCGGTTCGGGATATGCTCCACGACGGAGGATACATCCGCAAAGTTTCCTTGATCACGCTTTCTGTGAAGGGTAAGGTCGCGATATCTGCGATCGTCGGATTCCGCCGTCCAAGCAGGCAATCCACCTCAGCGTACAATCTCTGCTCAACCTCAGCGTTTCCGGAGAGTAGATGGAGCGCCCACGTAAGGGTCAGCGCCGTAGTCTCGTGGCCGCCCACCAGAAACGTCAAGAGTTCGTCCCGCAATTGCATGTCGCTCATTTGGCTGCCGTCCTCGTCACGGGCGGCCATCAGGAAGGAAAGCAGACTGCCCGAATGTTCCGCTCCCGTTTGCCGTCGCTGGCGGATGATGTCATAAACGGCAGCATTCAACTGCGCGATGGACCGATTCACTGTGCGCGTCCCGGCGAGCAGGGGACGGAGAAATTCGGGTATGATCAGGCGCGCTCCTACCATGTTGCGCAGGATGGCGTCGAAAGACTTTGAGATTTTTTCGGTTTCCGGAGTCTCCACGTCAAACAATGCCCGCATAACGATGCGAAGAGTAAGGTGCATCATCTCTTCCTGAATCTCAACGACCGATCCGCCCTTCCAGCCCGCAAGCATGTCAGCGGCGCATTCAGTCATACAACGGGAGTATTCAACAATGTGGTCCCGAGTAAAGCCGGGTTGGCACAGGCGGCGCTGGCGTCTCCAGGGCTCCCCGTCGCTCGTGATCAAGCCCTCGCCCAACATACGACGTGCCTTGCGGAGGATTAACCCTTTGACGAAATTTTGCGGGTTGCGGACCAGCACATACTCGACGAAATCAGGATGGTTGAAGTAATACACGTGCACCCAGCCCGCGCGATAGTAGAAGATATCACCGTATTGGCCGGCCCACTGACGTGTTGTCGTAAGCGGAGAGGCCCCCGCCATCGCCAGGTTTCCGATTAGAAAATGCGGTTTGGGTCCGGGGGGACGACGGGGTTTCATATTTGTGGCAACCATTGTAAAGCTTCATCGGGTCAGAGGTAACTCTCAGTGACTCATCCATTGTTTGAGACTTCACGTTGACCGTCGCGTTGGTGCTGGCGCCGCGAAATGTTAGTCGGATATAATCCATCTCCCAATGAGCCGTGATCGCCTCGAGAGCCTGGTCGGCAGAACCATACCGTTCTTATCCTTGCCCCTGCAGGTGCAGCGGCAGGTGGCGGCATTCCTAAGGGAACAAACACTCTCGGCTGAAGAGCTCTTGTCTCAAGAAGGCGACCAGGGCAAATCGCTATACGTAGTCGTGGAAGGTTCTCTTGGAATCACAAAGCAAGATCGCGAGGGCCGATCTGTATCTCTGGGCTCTGTCGGTCCAGGCGAGGTAACGGGTGAACTTGCCCTTCTGACCGGTCATCCCCGGTTGGCCACGATCGTCGCGAAGGAACCCAGCTTGATTGCCAGCTTGTCGCATACTGATTTCGAGCTTTTGCTCGCCAGGTTTCCGCAGGAGATGGAGACAGTTCTTCGCTGGATGCAACAAAGGCTTCATCGGTATCAGATCTTGTCAGCAATTCACAGGGGCAAGTTGTTCAGTAATTTCCAGCCTGACACGAAAATCGCAATGATGGTGCAGTTTCAGTGGACGGAACTTCAAGCGGGGGATGTACTGTTCCGCAAAGGCGAGATTGCGAACCACCTGTTTCTCATCGTCAGTGGTCGAATACAAACAGTCGACACCGAAAGTGATGAGAGTGGGAGTAGCTCCGAGCAGGTTCGTGGAGAGTTTGGGAAGGGGGATGTGCTGGGCGCGATGTCGATCATAACCGGCGAGCCTTATCCCTCGACCGCTTGTGCGATCAGAGACACGCAGGTCGGCGTGCTGGACCGCGCTGCCTTTAATCTGCTTGTCTCGAAGCACCCGCAGGAGATTCTCGGTGCATTCGCGCGCCGCATGACCTCTCAGGCGAACGCCCATGTTCAAGGAAAAATAGTCAGCGCCGGCAGACCCTCGACGCTCGCTATGTTGGTTTATTCCCCCAACGCCAGAACGTTCGTGGCAAGCATCACCCAAGCCCTTTCTGCCTTTGGTTCTACGCTTCACCTGAATCAAGAAATTCTGAGTACCTTGTTTCCCAGCCGCGGACTCTCGGCCGATGCCACCGCGACCCGCTTGTTGAGCTGGTTGAACGAACAGGAGACAACCTGGACCAGGATCGTCTATGAAACCGCCGCTTCTGAGGAAGCCTGGGCCCACCGGTGCTTACGCCAAGCGGACCTTTTATTGGTAATTGCCGAAGCAGATACGCAACCTGGAGAGGTGATGTTTAGCGTACGCTCTCTGTTGCAGCGCACGCGCTGTCGAGCAGAGACCAACCTGATTCTCCTGCATCCTGCTGGCTCGGAGATGCCCCACCAGACGAAAACCTGGCTGCAGGGTATCGACTTTAAACGCCACTGGCATGCCCGTATAGGAAACAAGGAAGACGCGCAGCGGATTGCGCGCTTTCTGGACCACCGTGCCGTGGGTCTGGTGTTTGGTGGAGGCCTGGCTTTGGGCCTTGCCCACATCGGAGTGATCGAGGCCCTCTGCGACTTGCGAATACCGATTGATTACGTGGGTGGTACCTCTATGGGCGCCATCGTGGGCATAACCTACGCTTTGGGGTATCCGCAGAGTAAGATCGCGGAGATATTGCGGGACGGGTGTACGGCTTCTCTCAAGGGCGATTACACATTGCCTGTGGTGTCTTTGCTGAGTGGCAAAAAAATGGCGGGTCGGTCAGTGAAGATGTTCGCGAGTACGACCTGGAAGATTTGTGGTTGCCTTACTTCGCCATCTCAGCAAGCCTGGTGCACGCCAAAATGGTTGTCCACAAACGAGGAAGCGCCCTGCGCTCCGTGCTGGCGAGCAGCCGCTTTCCCGGATTGTTTCCTCCGCTCGGATGAGATCAGGATGTTCTGGTCGACGGTGGCTTGGTCAACAATGTTCCCTGTGATGTAATGCGCGCTGAGCTTGGCCCCGGCACCGTAATCGGTGTGGATGTATCGCGCGGCTTGGATTTTTCAGTGACCGAGCAATTTGACCTGCACCATTCAGGGTGGCAGATAGCGCGCCGCCGTATCAATCCCTTCTCGACCAAACTGGAACTAAGAACACCACGTTGGCCAGTATCCTGCAACGAATCACTGCTTGGGGGAGTCGCGCATCTCCATCAGGTTCGCTCAACTGCCGATCTGTACTTGATACCGCCCTTGCATGACTTTGGTTTCCGCGACTTTCACCGTGGAGAAGAGATTGCCCATGTAGCGCACGACTACGTCATCGGTTTTCTGGAGGACTGGATGAACCTCAACGGACGTCCGTGGGACGGAAGCACAGCCGATAGTTGACTAGCAGATGCTTGTAGATGGCGAATGGAGATCAGTAAGACCGGGCGAGGGTGCGAATCCTCCTCCCGTCAAGGGAGTCTTGCCACCGAGTCATAGATCACTCCGGTGATGTCGAAGCTGTAGCTTGTCCAAGTGGCAAAGGCAAAGGTTCCATCAGTGGCCACTGCCGGGTAAACGCTGGAATTGCTTTCCTCGTCGCTGATTTTAACGGGACTTGACCAATTGATCAGCGCGGAGTTCGAGGAGCTTAACGTTCCGGTTCTGGCGTAGGCATTGCCGGAACTGCGATTCACTTCTACGGCGAGTCCATCGTCAAGAAGCGCTACAGCAGCTTCGGCGGCGTTATTGTTATATCGCTGAGACGCACCGAAAGTGATTGTACCGCCGTTGACTATCCCCCGGTGGTAGTGCAATAAATTCTCCGAGGTGACCTGATGCACTTCCACGATCTGGTTGCTGTTATTGATCGCGATGTGAGGATTGATCCCATCATCGAACTTGATCCCTTTGCTGCCTGAATCCCAAGTCATGCTGTAGTCGCCGCCGGAAGGGTTGGTGAGGTGTCCGATCCGGTAATACATGCCCGTACTCGAACCTTCATGAACACTGACAATGACACCGGCATCATTGATGGCAGTTGAACTGTGAAATCCGGCGTCCCAACTTAGATCGCGGGTTAACCAGGTGATGGACTGGCTTGTTCCTCCGTAGGGGTCGATCTTTCCGACCGCATATCTCAGGAAGGAATAAGCCTTGTAAGCTTCGGTGGAATAGACCAGGATCACATACCCCTGGTTGGTGATGACAACATTTGGCCACCATCCTGTCCAGGTGATTCTCTGGCTC
>CAWKAU010000011.1:0-189062 GCA_963847685.1 uncultured Acidobacteriaceae bacterium
GGTTCACCTGGGGACCAACGTGCGTGACCTTCAACAGCGGGGTTCAGGTGACGGTACGCCGTGATCTCGATACGCCGGTGGCAGTTGAACCAGAATCTGTTTCGTGAGTTTACCTACGTGTCGACCAGTTCGTTTTTCAACCTTATTTCGGTGAGCGGTTTTGTGCTGCACGAGTCTGGTCCGTTTACGGAAGAGCGATCTGCACTCGTCGACCCTGGCCGGAGGGATGGACTTCCGGGTAGGCGCGCCCTGGGGCAAGACGGCGCTGGTGACGGGCTGGGGGGCGAGCAAGCAGACATTCTACCCGCTGACCAACGAGAATTACTACACCTCTTCTTATGTCGGTCTGGAACGGCAGTTTGGCGAGCGGTTGGATGTGAAAGCGGTGGTCGAAGATCTGCGTGCGTGGCGCATCGTGGGGGCCAACTCGGCCATTGCGCAGGCGGTGCGGCCGGCCGGCACGGTTCGGTACTCGCCGCGACGCGCAACTGGACTCTGCAGGCGAGCGGGGGCTTACTCCGAATACCCTGTGGCTTCCACGACTACGATGCGGTGCAGAGCGGATTTTTCTGCTTCCTATGCGGTGCCATTTCATCGCGGATTCAAGGAAGAGACGGGAGAGGTTTCGCTGCAGTATCCGATTCGTTTCTCCGGCGGCATGCAACAGGAGAGTTTCTTCAATTTCCCCGGACCGCATAGCCAGCAGTTCCGGCCTTATTTCAATATCAGTTTGTTTTAGAAGAGTTGGGATAATTAGTTGGAAAGTGGTGGGGCCTTATGAAGATTTGCCTGGTTGCGACCTTTCCTCCCAGTGGACGTCAGCTGAACGAATATGCGTTTCACATCGCGCGGGAGCTGCAGCGGATTCCTCACGTGCAGTTGACCATCCTCGCCGACGAGCTGACGGACTACGAATTTGCCACGGACGAGAATGGGGAACCGATCAAGGCCGAGGAACAACCGGAGCTGCCGGGCTTCAACGTGATCCGCTGCTGGAAGTTCAGCAGCCTGTCGACGCCGGTGCGTTTGCTGAACGCCATTCGCCAGGTGAAGCCGGACGTGGTGTGGTTCAACCTGGTTTTCTCCAGTTTTGCCACGCCGGAAAATCCGATCGCCGCCTTTGCCGGTCTGTCTGCGCCTGCGCTCGACCCGGGCCTCGGGCTACTACACGCATATCACGCTGCACCAGGTGATCGAGCACGTTGATTTTGCCGCTGCCGGGGTGGGCGCGCGCCGGGAGAAGCTGCTTCGCATGGGCACCCACTTCACCACGCGGACCCTGCTGAGAGCGGATTCGGTTTCGGTGCTTCTGCCTGCCTACCGGCGCACGCTGGTGGAGAAGTATGCAGTGCGCAACGTTCTGTTGGGCAAACATGGGACATTTGCTCCCACCCCGCAGCCTCCGGATTTCAGTAAGCGAGGCAACCCGGAACACCGCCTGCTGGCGATTGGCCACTGGGGCACCTATAAGCGGCTGGAGACGCTGATGGAGGCATTTCCCGCGGTGCTCGAGAAGATTCCCAACTGCCGGCTGATTGTCGCCGGGGCCAATCATCACACCAAGGCGGGCTACTGGGAATCGATACGCGAGGCGCAGCCGGCGCATTTGCCGATTGAGTTTCGCGGCTATGTTGCGGAGGAAGATATTCCTGAGCTTTTCCGCACAACTTCGGTGGTGGTGATGCCCTACGACTCGGCCACTGGATCGAGCGGTCCGGCGCACCAGGCCTGCGAGTACGGGATTCCGATCGTGTGCGCGGACATCCACGATTTTCGCGACATGGCGGCGGAGGAAGACATGGCCGTCAAGTTTTACAAGATCGGGGATGCGGCCGACCTGGCGCAGCAACTGATCTCCATCCTGGAGTCTCCGAGTTGCAGCGGAGCATGGGAGAGCATAACTTCGCCGCCGGCCAGGAGATGACCATGAGCAGCGTGATCCGCAATTATCTTCGCTGGTTCGAGCTCAATCGCAGCAAACGGGCCCTGCGCAAAGGAAGCCCTCACCGGACGCAGACGCCGCCTCTGGCAGCAGATTCCTATTCACCTCCTAGCCGCGGTGTGATCTGTATATTGCCCTTATGCCGGTTCTTTAGTACCCATCATTTTGGTCACTGCGGTTCTTGCGCGGAAGCAAATTCCCGGCGCAATTGATCCACGCCATGGAAAATAGAGAGTGAGTAGTATCGAAATTAAGAGCGATAAGTCTAAGACGGGATAGAGTAAACTGCGTGAGAGCGACTTTTGAGTTATGGCGTGAGACCCCCCCTCCGCCAACTCAGTCCAGCCGGGATCACAAAGTAAGCCGGCGGATAGATCTGCATCCGACAGTAGCGCTGATGCTATCGGCCACCTCCCTTTCGCGAACAGCTCCTTTGCTAGGCATGTACAGCCGTCGTCACAAGAAGGAAACACATGATCAAGGTGCACATATCCCGGCTTCTCTCTCGGATACTTCCTCCGATGGCGACGATCTCCGCTTTCTCGCTGCTGTTAAGCGGCTGCGGCGGCGCTCACTTCAATGCGACTCCGGCGCCGACGGTCAGCATCACCGCCAGCCCCACTTCGATTACCGCGGGCAGCTCCTCCACCTTGACCGTGACGGCGGCCAATGCCACCGTCGGTGACGGTGAGCGGCACCGATGGCAGCTCCTATACCATGCCGGCAACGGCGGGACGCAAAGCGTCAGCCCGAAGACGACGACCACCTATACCGCGACCGCGACCGGTCTTGCCGGCCAGACCACGGCAACCATGACCCTTACCGTGTCCGGTTCCGCGCCGCCGCCGCCGGCGCCGACCGTCAGCATCACCGCCAGCCCCGCTTCGATTACCGCGGGCAGCTCCTCCACCCTGACCGTGACAGCGACCAATGCCACCGGCGGTGACGGTGAGCGGCACGGACGGCAGCAGCTATACTCTGCAGGCGAACGGCGGAACCCAGGCGGTCAGCCCGACCGCGACCACCACCTACACGGCTACCGCAACCGGAGCGGGAGGCAAAGCCACGGCCACGCGGCCGTGACCGTGACCACGGCGGAACCCGCCACCGGCGCCGACGGTCAGCATCACCGCCAGCCCCGCTTCGATCACCGCAGGCAGCTCGTCCACCTTGACCGTGATGGCGACCAACGCCACCGGGGTGACGGTGACCGGCACGGATGGCAGCAGCTATACTCTGCAGGCCAACGGCGGAACCCAGGCCGTCAGCCCGACCGCGACCACCACTTACACCGCCACCGCGACCGGAGCGGGAGGCAAGACCACGGCCACCGCGACCGTCACGGTAACACCGGCTGGCGCGACGGCGCCGACCGTCACCATCAGCGCCAGCCCCACCACCATCACTGCCGGCAATTCGTCCACGTTGACGGTGGCCGCGACCAATGCCACCACGGTGACGGTGACCGGCACGCGATGGCAGCAACTACACGTTGCAAGCCAATGGCGGAACCAGGCGATCAGCCCGGCCGCGACCACCACGTACACGGCCACCGCAACCGGAGCGGGCGGCAAGGCCACGGCCACGCGCGACCGTAACGGTGACGCCGGTAGCGCCGGCGGCGCCGACCGTCACCATCACCGCCAATCCCGCGACAATCCTCGCCGGCAATTCGTCTACCTTGATGGTGGCCGCGGCCAACGCCACACGGTGACGGTGACCGGCACGGACGGCAGCAGCTACACGTTACAGGCTAATGGCGGAACCCAGGCGGTCAGCCCGACTGTGACGACCACCTACACCGCCACTGCAACCGGAGCGGGCGGCAAAGCCACAGCGACCGCAACCGTAACGGTGACACCGGCAGCGCCCGCCGGCGCCGACCGTCAGCATCACCGCCAACCCGGCTTCGATTACGTCGGGCAGTTCTTCCACATTGACCGTGGCCGCGACCAACGCCACCGCGGTGACGATTAGCGGCACGGATGGCAGCACCTATACCCTGACAGCCACGCGGCGGAACCCAGGTCGTCAGCCCGACGGCGACCACTACCTACACGGCAACCGCGACCGGAGCAGGAGGCACGACCACGCGCCGGCGCGACCGTAACCGTGACCCCGCCGGCGCCGACGGTCACCATCACGGCTAACCCGACCACCATTTTCTCGGGCGGTTCCTCCACCTTGACTGTGGTTGCGACCAACGCCACCGCGGTAACGGTGACGGGAACCGATGGCAGCTCCTATACCCTGGCGGCGACCGGCGGAACACAAGTCGTGAGCCCGACCACCACCACCACCGCCACTACCGTCACCTACACGGCAACCGCGACCGGAGCGGGAGGCACCGCCACCGCGACCGCACGGTAACCGTGAACCCGTCAGCCACCGTTCAATCCATCAACCACGTCATCTTCATGCTGCAGGAGAACCACACCTTCGACAACTACTTCGGCATGCTGAATCCATACCGGGAGACGAACGACTATAACGTCGGGCGACGACGGCGTGACCTACACCGTGGATGGCATCGACGACAAGCTGACAAGATCAGCGCCCAGGACGATGCGGGCGACACATTCAAGCTGTTCAAGCTGACCAGCACCTGCGTCGACGACGAGAGCTCCGACTGGCTGGCAAGCTACGGCGACGTCAATCGCTATGACTTCCTCACCACACGGAAGATCCAGGCAGAACGGCTTCGTCCACACGGCGGAAGGTTATGCCACCAGCTGCGCTCAGCCCGGTGCATCCTGCTCCGGCACTTTCACCGATCTGAACGGCCAGCGCGCGATGGGCTATTACGACGAGGGATTCCTCAACTACTACTACTACATGGCTTCGCAGTTCGCGCTGTCGAATCGTTGGTTCTCGCCGGTATCGAGCAAGAGCATCGACAACCGGATCGCGACCTTTACCGGCGGCACGACCCAGGGCCTGGTGCTCGATCCAGGCGGACAATGATCACCTGCCGCAGCTCGCCATCCCGACCATCTTCAATAAGCTCGACAAGGCCAACGTATCGTGGAAGATCTACTACACCGTCACCCTGGGCTTTGCCAGGGCGACGGTGATGATTGCACCGTCAACGGGACGAACGCCTACTATCCTGCGACCGACTTCTCATCCTTGACTTATTCGTTTAACTACTTGTACGTGAACCCGACCAAGGCCTGCGTGCACGGGCACCACCCAGGCATCGAGCGTGGTGGGCGATGCGTCCAACTCCTTCTGCATCGATCCCAACCACATTGCGCCGCTGACGCCAGTACTACACCGATCTGACCAACGGCACGCTGCCCAGCTTTGCCTTTATCGAAGCTGGATATGCCAACAATGACGAGCATCCCGGATCGGGCCAATCGGTTCTGACCGGCCAGGTGGAGATGTCCAAGATCCTGAATGCCTTCATGGCCAGTTCTTCCTGGAGCGACTCGGTCTTCTTCTTCAGCTACGACGAGGGTGGCGGGCCGTACGAGCACGTTCCGCCGGTGCCCGGCCACTCCAACGACAACACCGATCCTTCGCTTCTGGCAGCGACGAAGATCCCGGATATCTCAACCATCGCCGTCAATGCGGATACGATTACTTCCCGTGCCCGCCGCCTAACCCCCCAGGCACGGCGACCACCCATTGCGACGTGCCGTCGGGCTGGCCCGGGGCCAATCCGGACGGACGCGCCGGCGGTCAACGGCTTTGCCGCGCAATTGGGCTTCCGCCTACCCAACATCGTCGTCTCGCCCTTTACCCGGCGGCATTATGTGTCCAACATCCCGATGGACCACACGGCCATTCTGAAGTTCGTCGAAGATCGCTTCATCGGCGACCGCAAATATCTGACGCGCCGCGATGCCGCGCAGCCCAACCTGCTGGACTTCTTCGACTTCAACAATATTCCGTGGGCTACGCCGCCGACGCCGCCGGCTCCGGTCACACCGCAGACGCTGGGCTACGATCCCTGCACCCCTGCCAACTTCGCACCCTAAGAACCTAGTGCAATGGCCGTCCCGAGAGGGACGGCCATTGCAGTCCATAGCAAGCTGAGCCTTTGCAGCCCCAGAGATGCGTGGCGCATTCAAGCCGTATTTTGGCTTGAGTGGGATAGTTGCAGACCCATCTCTCCGCGCGTATGTCATCGGAGCAGCTGACCCTGGCATGCCGGGCTATCGCAAGGCGGAAGTCCACGGAGCAATTCGGGTCCCTGCCCGAACTGCCGACAGGGCTGAGCTTTGGCTTGATTAATCGTGCTGGCCACGTAGCTGCCGCCATCGAAGGTGGCGGTCACGGTCACCTGCGTTCCTTCGTGAAGATCCTGGCTCATGGGCAAGCGAGCGGGATCGAAGTTGATCTTGTAGCTGTTGTCGTTGGTTGGATCGGCCAGCACCAGTACTTTGGAGCGCAGATCGAGGAAGGTGATGTTTCCGCTGAACACGAACGCAGATCCTGGAGTGGCCAGGATCGAGATCTGGCTGGCAACGCCCTGGCCCTGGCCGTCGGATTTGAACTTGACGGAGACCAGCGTTCCCTTCACCAGGTCGGAGGTGCCGGCACCCTGGGAAGCGGACGCAGCCTGGCCCACGTGAAGGATCGTCGCATCTTCCGGCACCCGCAGTTTGAGCGGTCCCTGGCCCATGATGTCGCTTACCGTCAACTCACGGGCTGCCCGGGTTGTAGTCCATCACTTGACCCTGGCGCTCGCCTTCGGGCAATTGCGACAGCACATGGACGCTGAGGGCAAAGACCTTGGTGCCGTCCAATACGGTTTCGACCGAAGCATGATCGTCCGGGCGAAGATCGCGCAGAGGAGTCCTTTTTCCGTCACGGTAGACCTGGGTGCGCTCGTCGAAAAGGATCTTCATCGGCTTGCCACCGAAGACTTTCAAGGTGAACTGGTCGCGCACCGGGTCTATATTCTGAATCGCGCCCCCGATGACGGTGCTTTTCCCCGGCGGCCGGGGCGGCAGAGTATCCAGGCCGGCGGTCAAGCTTGGTCGTTGGGGCTGGTGGGGCGGGCTGGGCCGGCAGCACTTTGTTGCGCTCCCTGGGCTCGCGAAAGTAACCTGGCAAAACGCCGCACTGGTAAGCACCAGCATCACAAGAAAGCGGCACATTCCACACACCCTTGTTGTAGAATCCGTTACAGGCATAGAAATTATCGATGTGAACTGAAACTTTGTAGCTTGAATAACTGAAGTAGCAGTAATATACTGCCGCGGTTTTATCGAATTTTACATCAGATCGCATGCCTAGAATACCCACTGGTCGATCTCAGACGGTGAAGGTGAAGGCTAAAAATGTCTCAGTACAAGACTAAGACTACTCGCAATAACTGCAGTCCTCACAGCCTTTGGAATCCAGAATGCCTGTGCGGGAGACCTGAAAGTAACTCTCCCCAAGCACAGCCAGCTGACGATGGTGCAGCGCCTGAATCGCGAAGGCGTCGACGCTGTGCGCAAGAAACAGTACGAGAAAGCCGAAGCGATCTTCTACAAGGCGTATCTCTACGATCCGACCGACCCGTTCACCCTGAACAACCTGGGCTACATCTCTGAGCTCCAGGGCCAGCTGGATCGTGCTCTCAAGCTTTACGCGCTGGCGGCGGAACAGGGCGGCGAGGCCTTCATCGACCGCAGCAATGCGCAAGCAGCTGGTGGGCAAGCCCATGAGCGTACGCGTTGAATGGTTTGAAGGATGTGCCGATGCGGGTAAACCGCATGAACGTGCAGGCCATCGGGCTTTTGTCAGAGAACCGCAATTACGAGGCTGACCTGCTTCTGCAGCAGGCCCTCGCCCTCGATCCGCAGAACACCTTCACGCTGAACAATCTGGGCGTGGCCAAGGAATCCGATGGGCGACTACGAGGAAGCGTTGAAGTATTACCGTGAGGCTGCCGCTGCCCACTCCACCGAGCCGATCGTGGTCACCATGAACAGGGCCTGGAGAGGAAAGCCCGTCAGCGAGATGGCTGCCAAGAGCGCCAAGGAACTGCAGGCACGGTTGGACAAGGTAAACACCGACGAGGCGCGCGCCGCCATGCTTACCTGGCGTGGAGTGTCGGCGACCAATCGAAACGATTGGAGCGCCGCCAAGCAGGACTTTCTCAAGGCCTACTCGCTCGATCCGAAGAGCGCGTTTTCGCTCAATAATCTTGGCTACGTCTCGGAGAAGGATGGCGACCTGGAAACGGCGCAGTTTTATTACGACCGCGCGCAGACGAGCCGGCAATGCAGACGCCCGCGTCGGGCTGGCAACTGATGGTTCCGCCGAAGGCAAGCGACTGCGTTGCCGTTGCCACCGATAGCGATCAGAAGATTGATGGCGCGCTGGACCAGTATCAGCAGGCTCGCCGCCGCCAGGCAGGTCCAATTCAGCTGAACCGCCGCGCCGAACGCGCCCGGCTCCAGATTCCAAGGAGGCGCCGGCAGCACCTGCCTCTCCGGATGCCGCTACGCCGAGCACACCAGATTCCGTCCACCGACTCCCCACACCAACTAAGGGAACTGCTCATACATGCCGACATCCGTCTCCTTCACAAAAATCGCTGGACCTGCTGTCTCGCTTGCTGTTTACGCCGGGCCATCCTTCTCCCACCGACGAAGCGCTGGCTGCGGAGGTTGCAGCCATCAGCCGGGAGGAATTTGATGATCTGGTGACCCTGGCCAACCTCAACCACGTAGTGATTCGCGGGCTGGAGATTTTTCTTGAGATCGCGCGCGATGCCCAGGACGAGGTTCGTGCCGAGTGGGCCGTAACGGCGCTGGCGACGGAGCATGCGCGCATCGACAATGCGATGCCCTTTCTGCATGCGATCTGCGATGCCTTCCAGGAGGAAGGTCTCGATGTCACGGTGATCAAGTCGCTCGATCACTGGCCCGATCTTGGCAGCGACCTGGATCTGTACACAAACGCCGAGCTCAGACGCGGTAGCCGAGCTGATGAGCAAGCGCTTCCAGGCGCAAATTGCAGCGCGAAGCTGGGGCGATCGCCTGGCGCGCAAGTGGAACTTCGACATCCCCGGGCTTCCCGAGGCGGTCGAGATTCACATGCGACGCCTGGGCCAGACCGGAGAACAGGTCTCCATCGCCTGCCGGGCTCTTTGGCCGTGCCCGCCTGGTTCAGGTGGGAGGGCATACGTTTCGCGTGCCGGCGGTCTCCGACCGTTTGATGATCTCTACTCTGCAACGCATGTACCGCCATTTCTATTTCCGCTTGTGCGACATCGTCGACTCGGCCGGGCTGGTCGAATCGGGCGCGATCGACTACGAGGATCTGCGGGCTTCGGCGACGGTTGCGGGCATCTGGGAAGGCGTCGCGACCTATCTGGTGATCGTTTCGGACTACGTGAAAAAGTACCGCGGCACGGGCCTGGATCTTCCACAAGTTGTAACCGACACGGCGCGCTTTGGCGGCGAGCAGGTTTTCTACGCTCGAGCTTTCCTGCGAGTACCGATCATGCCCCAATCCGCCAAGCTCTATGGATCGCAACTTACCGGCATGCTCCAAAAAGGTGAATTGCAAAGCAGCGCCCGGCTCAGCCTGTTGCCATGGCTTGCCACAGCGGCGGCAGTCGGACAAAAGATCACCGGGAGCGATAAGGGTATCTGGTAGCCGACTCTTCCCTTCTGCAGTTTTGGCGCGGCTTTTCTCAATGAAAAGCTGCGCTTCTGTTTTTTCCTAGTCAATGTTGGTATCCCTCCTCGCCGCAGACCAGAGGGTGCCCCATATCTCGCTCGTTTTTCGCGAGATGTGGGAGACCGCGAACCTTTAAGTTCTTTGCGAGTAGCGCATAAAAAATGGCGGTTGAGTGCCGTAATCTCCCACATCTCGTGAAAAACTAGCGAGATATGGGGCACCCTCCGGTCCGCGGCGAGGAGAAACCCTTAAAGCCCGACGCTGCAAGCGAGAAAAATTCACGCAGCGAATCGGAGAAACTACCCGCCCATCGAGCAATAAATTCACCGTAAGCCCTTCTTGAACAGTCATTTACAGACCAACGTAATGCACAATCGGTGGCATTGCCGCACTGCCCTGAGTCACGCGATAGTAGCGAAATAGAACAGCGAGTTTTTGCGACAGGCCACAACGTGTCGCCAAGACGCGAACGGCCACCCACGCCTTCAAAACGGCCTCGTCCCCAGGCCGCGATGCTTCGAGATTTCACCTCACGAGGTGATCCATGCGTATCTCCCCCACCTCACAGGTTTGCCTGGGACTCCTGTGCAGCTTGTTGACCCTGGCGACGGGTTGCAGCAACCCGTCTTCCCAAAGTCTTGACTCTCTGTCGATCAGCGCAACGCCGTCTGCGGTGACTGTGGGTAGCGCAGTTACTCTGCATGCCACGGCGCATCTGAGCGATGGAACGACGCAGGACGTTACCGCGAGCACGCTCTGGACGCTATCCGACGCCTCGTTGGCAACCGTGGCCAAAGGAGTGCTTACCGGCAAGGCACCGGGCGCACTGACTGTGCAGGGCGCTTATGTCGAAGTCGTGGCGGCGAGCACAACCTCCACCCCACAGACCCTGAGCTCGTCGGCACAGGTGACCATCACTGCGGCGAGCACGAGCTCACTTACGACTCCTTCCGTTGCGTGGGCTACACCCGCGGCAATCTCCTACGGCACGGCACTGAGCAATACGCAATTGAACGCAACCGCCAATGTACCGGGAACCTTTGCGTACACGCCTGCCGCCGGGACAGTGCTCAACGCCGGCGCCCAAACACTCACCGCGACATTCACACCGACCGACGCCAGCACCTACTCTGCGGCCACTGCGACGGTGCCGCTTACGGTCTCACAAGCCAGCCCGGTCATTACCTGGCCTGCACCCGCCTCGATCGTGCAAGGGACAGCCCTCAGCTCAGCGCAATTGGACGCCACCGCGAATGTACCCGGGACGTTCTCGTACAATCCTGCCGCGGGCGCAATTCCTGGGATGGGTATTGATACATTGACTGCTACGTTCACACCATCCAATCCAACCAACTACACGACGGCAACGGCGAGCACGTCGCTCACCGTGTTCCCCACCTCGTCGAGCGATCTGGATGGAGCAGACAACTGGGAGTGGAATCACGATCCGGGCACACCGGGTTCCTCGAAGGGGTCGAGCTTGTACCCAGTAACCAGCCCGTCTTTGGACAATGCCGCGAGAGGCTTTTTCGTGACCTACTCTGACCATGGCGGAGAAATCTATCACTTAAGCTTTGCCAAGGACACCACGGTCCACAATTTTGTCTATGACACTTACATTTACCTCGACGATCCCTCCCAGATAGAGAACATCGAGATGGATATGAACCAGGTGATGTCGGACGGGCGTACGGTCATCCTTGCCACCCAATGCGCCGGGACTACGGGAACATTCGAATACACAACCATCTCCAATGGCGGCACACACTGGCATGCTTCCAATATCCCTTGCAACCCGAAGAAGTGGAGCGCCAAGACCTGGCACCACGTCCAGATTGCAACCCACCGCGACGACTCCGGCAACGTAACGTATGACTGGGTGAACCTCGATGGAGTCGCGACGAATTTCGAGAATGCGTCCGGGCCTTCAGCCGAAAAGCTGGGCTGGGCGATGGGGGACCTGCTGCTCAACTTCCAGCTTGACGGCGCCGGAACGAGTGGGTCGATGACAGCCTACATCGATGAGCTGACCATCCACCGCTGGTAGATTTTGTAACGCTTTGAGTACTTCCATCACTATGTTGATGTGCGAAGTTGGGGTGGAATCCTGACAGCCAGGGCCTGTCAGCTCCACTCCATCCACCCGCGGCGATTCTCCGGGACTGTTTCATGCATGCCTTTCGGGGGGAAGGAATGCGGGAAACGGAACCAGAGAATCGCCGTTGGCCGTTTCGCGTTAAAGCAGCATTACGATTCGCGGTACCCACATCGCGCAAAACCCAATAAGCTCAAATAGCAATGAGCGCGCGAAAACACTACGACGTGGCCATCATCGGGCTGGGCACCATGGGCAGTTTCGCCGCCGTCGAGTTGGCCAGGCGCGGCTTTTCCGTAGCGGGTTTCGATCAGTTCACGCCGCCTCATGGGCGCGGCAGCCATTCCGGGGGCACCCGCATCTACCGCCTCGCTTATCCCGAAGGCACCGGCTACGTTCGCCTGGCGCAGCGCGCGGGTGAGCTGTGGGAGCAGGCCGCCGAACAATTGGGCACGCCCCTGCTGCACCGCGTCGGCATGCTCTACATGGGTAATCCAGACCAGGCATTTATCCAGGAAGTCCGAGAGAGCGCCGCCATCAACCGGCTGCAGGTCGAGACCCTCTCGGCGGAGGAGGTATCCCGCCGTTATCCAGCCTTCGAAATTCCAGAGGACTATGTCGGGCTCTTCGATGTGCAGGCGGGCTGGCTCGATGTCGACGCTTCCATTGCTTCGAGCCTTGCCCACGCCCAGACGCTTGGCGTCGACTGCTTTTTCAATCAACCGGTGACAGGATGGGATGCCTCCGCAACCGGTGTCCGCGTGCATCTGCGGAACGAAACCGTCGCTGCATCCCGCCTGATCATCACCGCGGGCGCATGGACCAGCAAATTGATGAATAGCCTTAGACTTCCCCTGGCGATTAAGCGAAAGGTGATCGCCTGGTTCGATCCGCTGGCGCCCGAGCTCTTCGCCGCCGATCGGATCCCTATCTTCACCTTTCCCGAAAATTTCATTTATGGATTCCCCAACATGCCGGGCGTTGGCGTCAAGTTAGCCGAGCACTACGGCGGCGGCTACCTGCCCGATGCGGATAGCCCGGTCTCCGCCCCCGGGCCGGCCGACCTTGATCCGATCTTCTCCTCGGCTGCGAAATACTTGCCCCGGCTGGTGGGAGACTCGGCCCATGCACGCTCCCGCCTGCGGCATTCGGCCACCTGCCTCTACACCATGACGCCCGATGACGATTTCATCGTGGATCGTCACCCGGCGTTCGGCAACGTTGCCTTCGCGGTGGGCTTCTCCGGGCATGGTTTCAAATTTGCACCCTTGATCGCGGTCGCTCTCGCCGATCTGGTGCTGCTGGGCGAGACGCCGTTGCCCATCGGCTTCCTCTCGCTCGGCCGCCCGGCCCTGCAGGCCGGCGCCCGGCTCTGACGCCGCGCCGTTTGGCGCCATTTTAGGGTTTTTTAAGAATGCTTCGCCCGGAGATTAAAAACAGCCCAAAGATGCCAGAAAACAGGGATCCTGCTTGCGTAGATTTTGTTTTTAAGATACTGATACTACAGGTGTTATCCGCAGGTTCTGGTAACAGTAAGAGTGGTTACCAATTTCCAGCCAAAATATTACCCTTTGCCTAAAAACCGGGGGGCATCCTGCTGTAGTGTTTAACTTTAGTTGCACATCTTTGTTGCACCTTTGTTGTAGTGACAGGACTGTTTTTTGGCCGCCTGTCGATTTAAGTGACGCAAGAGACTTATAGGTCCTGCTGCGGCACGATCGTACAGGTTGGTTTTCTGTACTCCCCCCTGACTCATGACTGTTATTTTTCTGCCCCGGGGGTTCTATGTCTACGCACTGTGGTCGCACCGGTAAGACGCTAACAATTCTTTTTTCGCTCGGTTTGCTTCTTGTAGCCTTACCGGTAGCACGCCTATGGGGGCAAACACCCACGCCTGTGCTGGTGCCTGAGTGGCGCTACGATGTGACCCATGCAGGGGCGAACACCACTGAGACGCTGCTGACTCCCGCGAATGTGAACGTGAACACGTTCGGGAAGTTGTTTTCGCTGTCGGTGGATGGATTGACCTATGCCCAGCCCCTTTATGTCCCCGGGCTGAAGATGAGCGACGGCCTGGTGCACAACGTGCTGTTTGTCGCTACCTCACACGATTCCGTTTACGCCTTCGATGCGGATTCCAATGGCGGCGCGAATGCTAAGCCGATCTGGCACATCAATCTGCTGACACCCGCCTACGGCGCCGCGGCAGGAGAGACTACGGTTCCATGGCAGGACAATAACTCTCCGGACGTTGGCGAGAACGGCGTAACCGGTACACCGGCGATCAACCCCGCGACCAACACCATGTATCTGGTGGCAACCAGCACCTTGAATGGCGTTTATTACTCGCGCCTGCACGCCATCAACCTCATCACCGGCGCGGAGCAGGCAAACGGCCCTGCCCTGATCACCGCGACGGTTGCCGGCACCGGCAATGGCAGCACGGGTGGGCAATTGTCGTTCGATCCGCTGGTGCAGAACCAGCGCACCGCGCTCAATTACTACAACGGGTATGTCTATTTCGGATACGCGGCGCACGGAGACATCGGTGCCTGGCACGGATGGCTATTTGCGTATAACGCGACAACTCTGCAGCAGACGGCTGCCCTTTGTCTTTCGCCGAACGGCTTTGGCGCGGGTATCTGGGAGTCGGGCGCAGGCATGCCGATCGACAGCGCCGGCCCCGGGGGAAGCGGACGGATGTTCGTTGCCGTCGGCAATGGCACGTACGGCACGGCCAATACACCCACCGCCGAAATGGGCGAGAGCATTGTGCAATTCAACCTCGCGAATGGCGGCCTGACCCCCAGCGACATCTTTGTCGCGTACAACGCTGGGACCTTGAATGGGAAAGATGTCGATCTCGGTTCGGGCGGAATCCTGATGTTGCCCAACGAACTGGGAAGCTACGTGCACGAACTGGTTCAGGTTGGCAAAGAGGGCCGGATCGATGTGTTGAACCGCGACGCCCTGGGCGGTTTCGCCGGCGCGGGCGCCACATCCAATACGAATGCCCTGCAGGACATCACAGGGGCGTTGGTACTTCCCGCAGGGGCGCCGACGACCAAACCGCCGGGGTTATGGAATACACCTGCCTATTGGCATGGACGCGTCTATTTGTGGGGCAACGAGAATGTGCCCATGATGTTTTCGATGGTCAACGGCGTGTTGAGCACCGCACCCGTGAGCCAATCGACCGTCACGTCCCATTTTCCGACGCCTTCGTTTTCGATATCGGCAAATGGCTACAACGATGGGATCGCGTGGGCGTTGCGCAACGACCAGTTCAATACCGACGGGCCGGCGGTCTTGTATGCGTGGGACGCCACCGACCTGACGAACCTTCTCTATGAGAGCGATACGAATGCGGCGCGGGACAGCGCCGGACCAGCGAACAAGAATGCCATTCCTATCATCACCAACGGCAAGGTGTACGTTGCGACGCACGGACAGGTCGACGTCTATGGGTTGTTCAATGGAACGCCGAACGCCGTAGCCCCGGTAATCACTCCGGACGGCGGGGCATTCACCACAACCCAGAGTGTTACGCTGACCACCACGACGACAACGGCGAGCATATACTACACGCTCGACGGCTCCGTCCCCACTCCCGCTTCGAACCTCTACACAGGTCCGATCTCGATCAGTGGCGACGTCACGCTCAACGCCATCGCGAGCGCACCCGGATATGTCCAGAGCGGCGTAAGCAGCGCTACCTTCACCTTCACCGATGAGGCTCCGGCGGTCACCTTCCTGCCGGTGGCAGGCACTTATAATTCGGCGCAGCAGGTGACGCTTTCGGATACCGATACCGCGGCGGCGATCTACTATACAACCGATGGATCGACCCCGACGGCCGCCTCGACTCTCTACACGGGCCCGATTACGGTTCCGATATCGCTGACCATCAATGCGATCGCCATCGATCCCAAGCTGACCAACAGCGACATTGCGGCGGCTTCCTATGTGATTGAGGCAGGCGGATCGCAGATCAACTTCCCTAACGGCTTTTCTACGCCGACGGGATTGACCTTTAACGGCACGACCGCTGTCGACGATACCCGCCTGCAGTTGACGGATGGAGGATTGGAAGAGGCCGGCAGTGTGTTCTGGAATACGCCGATCAATGTTCAGGCATTCACCACGAACTTTTCATTCCAGTTGTCGTCGCCCACGCCGACGCAGATGGCGAACGGCTTCACCTTCACTATCCAGAATGCCGGGCCGACCGCGCTTGGCGGCGACTCTGCCGGGCTCGGGTATCAGGGTATCCCCACGAGCGTTGCCATCAAGTTCAACTTCTATAACTACGAGGGTGAAGGCAGCGATTCGACGGGCATTTACACGGATGGCGAGCCGCCGGTGAATCCGACGGTCGACATCAGCTCAAGCGGCGTCATGCTCAACAGCGGGGATAACATAAACGCTCAGATTGTCTACGACGGGACGACGCTGACCCTGACCCTGACTGACCCCTTGGTAAGCAAGACATTCACCTATTCGTGGCCTATTAACATTACGCAGTTTGTCGGGGGAAACACCGCTTACGTCGGCTTTACCGGGGGCGCGGGTGGGTTGTCGGCCAGCCAGAAGCTGCTGAGCTGGACCTATGTGACGCAGGCGCTGCCACCCGTGTTCTCTGTGGCGGCGGGCTCTTACACGACGGCGCAGAACGTTACTTTAACCAGCGCGACCGCGGATGCAACCATCCATTACACGACAGACGGGACCATTCCCAACGGGGCATCGACCGCATATACCGGACCCATTGCGGTTGGGGCATCGGAGACGATTCAGGCCCTCGCCATCAGCCCCACGGTGGGTACCAGCATCTTGGAGAGTGCAGCCTACATCATCCAGCTGCAGACGCCGGGAACGTTCTCGTTGAGTGGAGTTGCCCCTCCGACGATTACCCAGGGTGGCACGGCAACCTCGGCCATTACGGTGGCGCCGAGCGGTGGTTTTACCGGCACCGTGACCCTGACTTGCGCCGTCACTTCAAGTCCGGCGGGGGCGACGGGTGCGCCTAACTGCTCCGTCACGCAACCGGCTGCAATTTCCGGCACGGGATCGGTAATGGCAACACTCACCTTCGCGACGCAATCAACCACCACTCCGGGCACTTACACCGTGACGGTGACCGGAGCTTCGGGAAGCCTGGTTCAGACGACCACGGTACCGATGCTGGTCTCGAGCCCGGCAGTCATGCCGAGTTTCACGCTGACCGGCACGCCCATCAGCGTTACGGCCGGAGCCAACGGGACGTCGACGATTACGGTTGCGCCGAGCGGCGGCTTTCTGGGAACCGTAGCGCTTACCTGCACGGTTACGGGGCCTGCCGGGGCATCCAGTCTCCCGACCTGCTCGGCGGCGCAGCCTGGGGCGATCTCAGGAAGCGGATCGGTGACGGCGGTGCTCACGGTCAGCACTGCGTCAGCCACCACGGCGGGATCGTATACGGTGACGGTGACCGGGACATCCGGAAGTCTTAAAATGACGGCAACCGTTGCGGTGACAGTCACGGCGGCCGTGCCGCCACCTACGCCAGGATTCGCGCTGACGGGAACTTCCGTCACGATCGCGGATGCCGGTACGCCGGCAACTTCAACCATCACGATTACGCCCAGCGGCGGCTATGCCGGTAGCGTGGCTCTGGCCTGCAGCCTCACCTCCTACCCGGCCGGCGCGAGCGAAATGCCGACTTGCTCAGTGACCCAGCCCGCCGCGATATCCGGTACGTCGGCGGTCACCGCAACGCTCACCGTGAACACCACGGGGAGTTCCACTGCGGCGATGCACAACCCGCTGCACCAGATATTTGGCCTGGGCGGAGGGACAATGGCAGTCCTGGTCCTTTTCGGGGTGCCGTTCCGCCGGCGGAAATGGCACACGATGCTTGGACTGGTTCTGCTGTGCGCGGCTTTCATGGGGGTCACGGGATGCGGCGGCGCCGCTATGTCTTCTGACCCTCCGCCGACTGGCGGAACTACCGCTGGAGCCTACGTGGTCACGGTTACCGGGACCAGCGGCACGATCACCCAGACCGCGAAGGTGGCGGTAACAGTGCAGTAAGAACGCAACTGAACCAGTTGGGAAGTGACCCCGCAGCGGGCAGCGATTGAAGCTTCTTTCAATTGGCGCCCGCTGCGGGGTTCTTATTTTGGGTCGTTGCAGCGCGGAGTTTCGATGTTCGAAGTGATCCAACGTTGACCATTGTTACCACTGCAAATCTAATGATGACGATGCGTCGACTGCTCAATCTCACGAAATCCTTGTCACCTCGGGTATTGCTCTGCCTGGTGTCGATCACTGTTCCTCTTATTTGGGCGCAGAAAAACGCGGCATCGCCCGCTGGGGTTGCCTGGGCGGTGAAGGGGACCTGGCAGGTCGAAGGTAAAGATGCACCTATCCACACTGGAGACAGCATTCAACCGGGATCGCTGCTGCGGCCCGACCCCGTGGCTGCGCAACACACGATCATTGTTCTGTTGCCGGATGGTCAACGCGTTTTTTACGAATGCTTCACGGTCGATGACTGCGCGCGTGGTTTTCGCGTGCCTTCGCTCTACCGCGATCCCGAACCCTTTGCCGTCGATATGCTGGCCCGCATTGGCGCCGCCCTGATTCGTGAAGATCGCGACGTCTCAGCCTCATCGGAAATTCATCCTCCCTTTGGCACGCCGCGCGATGAGATACTTGCTGTCCTCGGTCCTGGCAATCAAGTGCAGGTAGGGGGTCTGGCGACACAGCTCCCTGACGGGCGTTTTACGCTCTATATACGCCCGCTTGGCCCCGCACGCTCGGCTCAATTCCATCTTGCCGTTGACAAGACCACGCCCTTGCTCAGCTTTTCGCTTCCTTCTGCCGGCCTGTATGCGATAACCGTCCGAGATGAGTTGAATAGGCCCAGGATCCACCTTTTCCTTGCCGCCATCGACTCCGCACAGGAGGCAAGCTTCAAAAAATCCTTCCAGGATATGAAACGGCTGATGCATCAATGGGATGACGATTTCAACGGCTGGCCTATCCATGACTTTCAATGGGCTTACCTGGAGTCGCTGGTTATGCAGCCGGGGGGTGAGCGCATGACAGGCAATCAATCCAGTGTGAACATGTCGCCTGGGCCGGACGTTGCCGCGGAGCCTACATTCTCCCCCAAGCCAGGCCTATTGGCCGGAGACACGAATATCGTGTTGCAGTGTGACACGCCGGGCGCTGTTATCCACTTTACGGTGAATCCCTCCCAGCCCACCGCCAACTCACCCGTGTATCGCGCGCCGATCGTGGTGAAGGGTGTGGGAGTGGATATCAAGGCATTTGCCAGCGCGCCGGGCAAGAAAGACAGCCCCGTCGTAACGGCAATCTTTCGCATCCGCAAGTAACAGAGGTCCGTGACGTCGTGCCAGCCCCGGACTTTAGTCCGGGGAGCGGGTTTTCAAACCCGCTAGATCGCTCCCGTACAACTACTCAGGGCTTTAGCCCTGGTGGCCGGGCAGCAATCTCATCAGACCGGTGGCTGCCAGTTCCGCTCGAACAAACTGATCGGCCTTACCCGCGGCGCGGCTCACTGCTTCCGCCGCCAGGTAACCGCTGCGCACCGCGCCCTCCATGGTGGCCGGCCATCCGGTGGCTACCCAATCTCCCGCCAAAAATATATGCGGCCACGGGCTCAGCGCTGTGGGACGAATCAAATCCAGTTGCGGGCGAATGGAGTAGGTGGCGCGAACCTCTTTGACCACAGCGGCCTTGATCAACTTCGCCTGCGCCACCGCGGGAAAGAAACCCGCCAATTCCCTCACCGCCAGATCGATGATCTCCTGGCGTTGCCTCTCTACCAGGGATTTGGAGGCGCTCACGACCAGCTCGACATAGCTGCCCTGCTCCCCACGGCGCTTCTGCAGCCGTGATTTATGAAACAGCCACTGTATCGTTGCGTCCAGCAGAACGGCATGCTCCAGGTCGGTGATCTCGCGATCGAACCATAGGTGGATACCCGTGATCGGCGAGTGCCCAAAGCGCTCCAGGTTCTTGGCCAATTGGGCTGTCTCAGGATTTTGCGGCAAAACAGGCATCAACTTGCTCAAGCCTTCAAACGCCAGGGCCAACACAATCGCGTCGCTGGTAAAGCATTGGTCGCTCGCAGTGACCGTCCATTGGCGTGTTTCGTCTGACCATTGAAACGAGTCCGCCGCGGAGCTCAGGTTCACTTCGCCGCCACGGCTCTGCACGTACTCGATGGCCCGTCCGTACAGATCGCTCAACGGGATCGTTGGGACACCAAAGCGACCGGCGCCGGGCGAAAGCAGCAGCGACTTACGAATCACCTGTCCCGCGTAGTGCACCGACATGTCCTCCGGATCTTCATTCAGCGCGCTCACCAACACCGGCTTCCAGAAGCGCTCGATCGCGCCTTTGGTTTGCCCGTGGCGGCTCAGCCAGTGAGCGAAGTTCTCTTCAGAGTCTTTCGGAATCCCGGCGATAAATGCGCTCAGCCCGCGGCCGATCGCCAGCTTGTCGGAAAAGGAAAACGCCGACGCTCGCAGAAATGCCGGCAGGTCATGCAGTGGCGCCGGTAGAAAGGAAGGCTGAAGAATACTCCTGCGCCCACCGGGCTCGACAAAGGTAAGGCGATCGAACCAGCGGATCGCATCGCTGACTTCGAGGCGGCGGTAGAGATCGATCAGGTTGACGCAGTTGCCCAGCAGCACGTGCTGGCAGTTGTCGATCACTTCTCCGGTGCCCGGGTGCTCGTAAGAAGACGCGCGGCCGCCAAGGTAGCGCCGTTTTTCCAGCAGCCGCACCTGGTAGCCCGCATCGGCTAAGGCACACGCGGCGGAGAGCCCCGCCAGTCCCCCACCGACCACGATGACCGACCGGATATTTGAAAGAGCAGTCAGGCCCGCGCACCCAGCGCCAGCGTCTTGAAAAGCCCGCATCCCAATATGCTCAGCTTCTCATACGCGGGAACTCCAATCCGCGCGGAAAATACATCGAAGTTGCGCTGTTCGATGTGCCGCAACAAACGATGGTAGATCGTGACCAGGACCCACATCGCTGCCCGGCTGTCGGGGGAGATCAAGGGCAACAACGCTTCCGCGGATTTATAAAACTCGCCCGCGCGCTCGGCCTGGATTTCGAGTACCCGGCGCTGCTCCGGCGTCAATTGCCGGCCACTGGAAATCCCCGCCATCGAGTTGGCAGCCACGCCGCAGCGTTCCAAATCTTCGAGCGGCAAATAGAGGCGGCCGCGCTGGGCATCCTCGCGCACGTCACGCAGAATATTCGTCAGCTGAAAGGCAATGCCGGTCTCTTCCGCTAGCTTCTCCGCGCGCGGATCGAGATAACCGAAGATGCGAATGCACACCAGGCCGACCACAGAAGCGACCAGGTAGCAGTAGTGATAAAGATCAGCGAAGGTTGCATAAGCAGCAAAGCGCCCGTCCGGTTCGAGATCCGTGGCTGTGCCTTGTACCAGCTGATCGAGCAGCTGCGGAGGGATGGCAAAGCGCTGTTGGGCGTCGAGCAAGGCTATAAAGACGGGATCGTTGGTAGCCGCGCCGGCCAGCGCCTGGTGCCAGGCGCCAAGCCACGCATCGAGCGCAATGCGGCGGTCGGCGATGGGTTGGGATTCATCATCGGAGAGATCGTCAGCCTGGCGCATAAACGCGTACACCGCGCAGATCGCATCGCGCTTGCTCGCCGGCAGGGCGACGAATGCGTAGTAGAAGTTCTTGGCCTTCTTGCGCGCGATGGTCCGGCAGGCCGCATACGCTGCTTGGACCTCGGTGGTCACGTGGGCCGCCCTACCCGCACAATTGCGAGTTTGCCACCGAGCGCACGCGCCAGCAGCCCCAGCTTTCTGGCCTTTGAGATGGCCGGACGTCCGGTGAGCGTGTCGTATTGTCTTCGCTCGATGGCATGGAGAATTTCGCGACCGCCGCGGCTGAACAGATCCAGATCAAGCGCCAGCTCCCGATCGACCAACTCGATCAGCGGAGCGCCCTGATTGAACAGCTGGCGAGCGTAGTCCACCTCATACCGCAGCAGGTCGCGAAAGGCCGCGGTGGGCTCGCGCCGGGCGATCGTTCCTTCCTCCACAGCGAAACGCTGCATGTCCTCGAGCGGCAGATAGATCCTTCCCCGCTCGTAATCGCTGCTCACGTCTTGCCAGAAATTCGCCAGCTGCAGAGCGGTGCAGGTGAAGTCGGAGAGCCGGAACATCTCCGGATCGCGATAGCCGCAGGCATAAAGAACCAGCCGTCCTACGGGGTTGGCGGAGTATTTACAGTAATCCAGCACATCGCTCATCGCCGGGTATCGCGTCACCGTCTGGTCCTGGCGAAAAGCGGCCAACAGGTCCGCAAAAGGCTTCTGCGGAATGTCGCAGGCGTGGATGGTCTCAGCGAGTGCGACAAACACCGGGTGGTGGGCTTCCCCTCGATAGCAGGCGTCCAGTTCCCTGCCCCACAAATCCAGCAGCGCCAGGGACTGCTCACGATTGCCCACCTCATCGCCCAGGTCATCGGCGATCCGGCAGTAGGCGTAGATGCTGTGGAAGTGTGGCCGCAGCCGCGCGGGCAGAAACCATGAGGCTACGTGGAAATTCTCGTAGTGGGTGGTGGCTAAGCGTTGGCAATAGGCCCGTGCCTGCTCCAGGGTGGGGCGCTGCGCAGGGATGCGATATTCCGCAGGCAGGGCGGACCAGCCGCGTTCTAGCAGTTCCCTTTCGTCCTGAGCACTTTCGACCGTCATGTTAATTCTTTTTCCCGCTTTTTCTTCTCGTACCACATAGCAACGGGTGCCCCATATCTCGCTCGTTTTTCGCGAGATGTGGGAGACCACAGCGCTCCACCGGCCGGCTTTACGCCCTACGGCAACGAACATAAAGGTTCGCGTATCCCACATCTCGCGAAAAACGAGCGAGATATGGGGCACCCGTCGGTCCGTGGCAGGGAAAGATCCCCAACACCACCGTTTCATCCTCCCCGTGCCCTTCGTACAGAGTTTCGTCCCCACCCAGCCACCTCGTACCACCCTAAGGAATGATAGCCGTCTTGATGTCGTTGGAGCGATCGTTCAGGCGGCGCAGCACCGTTTCCAGATCCGACAGCTGGGCTCTGCCCGTGATGTACTCACTGCACTTGAACCGCCCACTGGCCAGCAGGTCAAAGGCTTTGCGGCAGGCCGCTGGCGTATGGTGGAAGCTCGCCTTGAGCGTGATGTCGTTGTAGTGCAGCCGGTTGGTGTCGATCTCCACCTTGGTGCCGGCGGCGCATCCGCCGAAAAAATTAACCGTCCCGCCGCGGCGAACCATGTCCACCGCCCACTGCCAGGTCTGAGGTGTCGCCACCGCTTCGATGGCGATATCCACGCCCCGATGATCGGGGGTCAGGGCACGAACGGCCGCGACCGCATCGACCACTGCGACGGTTTGCACCACGTGGGTCGCGCCGAACGTGGTGGCCGAGACGATCTGCTCGTCGCGCTTCACCACGGCAATTACTTTCATGCCCGACAGTTGCGCCACGTGCATGAACATCAGGCCGATCGGTCCCGCTCCAATCACCACCACGCTGTCGCCGCGCCTGGCGCCGGTCTCCTCCAGGCCGCGCACCACGCAGGCCAGCGGTTCGGTCAACGCCGCGTGCTCCAGCGGCAGGCTCTCGGGAACAATCAGCGTATTCTTGGCCACGATGCGGGCGGGAATGCGGATGTACTCGGCATACGCGCCGTTGTTGAAAAGCAGGTCCTCGCACAGGTTTTCCTGTTTGCGGACGCACCAGTAGCAGGCGCCGCAAGGCGCCGAATTCAGCGCTACCACCCGCATGCCTGGTTTGAAGCCGCGCACCCCGGCGCCGGTCTCGTGCACCACCCCGGCCAGTTCATGGCCGAAGAGGGCGGGCGGAGCGATCATCCGGGCATGGTATCCCCGGTTGAAGACTTTCAGGTCGGTGCCGCAAGTGAGAGCGGCGTGGATCCGGATGACAATCTCCCCCTTACCAGCGGCGGGGATGGGAACCCTTTCAATCCTGACGTCTTCTTTGCCGTACAGCACGGCAGCATTCATCTCACTTAGCATGCACTTTCTATTCTCACCCAATCGGGGCCGATGTGCCTTCAATCATGATTTTCATCGAAGTTGCCGTGGGCTCGGAGGCAACGGCAATGGCGTCGCACGCCTCCGCCAGCGGAAAACGATGCGAGACCAGCCGGGTCAGGTCGTATCCCTGACCGTAGCCCTCGAAGACCAGATCCAGCGCCTCGTCCTGGATGTCGACCGAGGCGCTGTAGGACCCAAGCAGTGTCTTTTCGTCCACACACACCGCGGCGGGATCGATGATCGCCTCGCCGTGCTGGGTCTGGGCGAAGAGCAGGACCCGTCCACCCGGACGCGCCGCATCCATCGCCGTGCGGATCAACGCATTGCCGCCAGTGGCCAGAATGACCGCGTCAGCCCCGCGGCCCTCAGTGGCTGCGCGGACTACCTGTACCACGTCTTCCCGTGAGGCATCGATCGGCGAATCGAGCCCGAACTTCGCCGCTATGGCGTGCCGCTCCGGATAAAGATCCGACGTGAACACCCGGCCCGCGGTTCGCCGGGCAAGCGAGGCCAGCATGATTCCGATGGGGCCCTGGCCGATCACCAGAACCGTCTCGTCGGCGGAGAGGTTCAGGCTGCGCACGCCCTTCAGGCAGGTATTCAGCGGCTCAACAAAGACGGCCTGGGCAAATGGAATGCCGTCAGGGATCTTTACCAGCCCGCGCTGCACGATCCAGTCCATCACCCGCACATACCCGGCAAAGCCTCCGCCGGAAGGTTCAAAGCCCGCGGTGCAGCCCACCCGCTTGTAAACCGGGCACTGGGCGAAGGTCTTTTTCCGGCAGTAGTAACAACTGCCGCAGGGAATATGGTGAAAGACAGCGACGCGGTCGCCCACAGCGAAGGATTCAACCCCGGCTCCGAGGGCAGCGATCGTGCCTACTGTTTCATGGCCAAAGATGCGCGGCGCGGAGTGCGACCCGGTGTGGATCTTCTTGAGTCGGTACCGCAAATGCCGCAGCTGTCGACCCGGATGAGCACCTCGCCCAGTCCGATCGCGGGCACCGGAACGGTCTCCACCCGCACATCGTTCACACCGCGGTAGACCGCGGCCTGCATGGCCGCGGGTATGGTGGGCTGACTCTTTTCCTGAATATGCGGCGCGCTCTGCATGCTAACCCCCGCTCATGAGTGGAGCCAGCGCGCCCGCCACCGCCCGCGCGCCGCTTTTCGCATTCTGCCCCATGCGCAGCATGGCCGGCCAATACTTCGGCCGGAAGGCGACGTGGGCCAGCAACGCAGGTAGGTGCAGGTGGCCATCCGGCCCGGTGTAGCGGCCGAAGTCGGGCAATATGTCGGAGATCTCATCCGAGATTGCCTTCAGGCAGTAGAACGGAATCTGCCGGCTGCGCGCAAAACGAGCCACGGTTGCGGCCTCCATGTCGACCAGCACCGCCTTGTGAAGCCCGGCGAGTTGCCGCTTCTCCGCGTACTGGACAATGTGGTCGGTGGTCACCAGCTTGAACGGCACGCCGATATCCTGGTTCACCGGAAAGCTGGTGGCGAAGGTCTCCTCGGTCTGCGCGTCCACTACTTCGTTCACCGCATAGGCAGAGCCGGGATGGATTCCACAGGAGAGGGCTCCAGCCCAACCCACGGAAAACACGGCATCCAGTCCCCCGCTCTGGGCAGCGATGTCGCAGGCGCGGCCCGCCGCTTCGCTCCCCACGCCGGCGTAGACGGCGACACACTCCACGTCATTCACCTGGGAAACCCACGCCGCCTCACCCTTGCGGGCAACGGCGAGCGGCTGCCAGCCCTCCACCAGCGGCTTTAATTCGCCGGGCAGCGCCGCGATAATGCCGACGCGTCTCATGCCGAGGGGGCGTACCCATGCGCCCGAAACCACTCAATGGCCGCCCGCAAGGCGGGATACACCGGAACCACGCGGAACCCCAGCTCGCGCTCGGCTTTGGCGGAGGAAACAAACATCATTTTCTTGCCCATGCGTACGGCCTCCACGGTAGCACGCGGCTCGCGCCCGCGCAGCTTGCCGGTGATGGTCTGGTCCCACATAGCGAAGATCATGGCCACGCTGTGCGGAACACGGATGGTAGGGGAAGGCAGGCCGGTGATCGCCGACATCTTGTCGAGTAGCTGTTTCAATGTCAGATTCTCTCCACCTAAAATGTATCGCTCGCCGGACCGTCCTGCTACCAGCGCGTCCGCGTGCGTCCTTGCTACCTCGTTCACATCCACCAGGTTCAGCCCGGTATCCATGTATGCGGGGAATCTGCGGTTGAGAAAATCCACGATGATGCGGCCGGTCGGCGTGGGCTTGATGTCGCGCGAGCCAACCGGTGTGGTGGGATTGAGAATGATCACCTGCTGGCCGGCCCGCGCCGCTGCCACCGCCTCCTGCTCTGCCAGGTACTTCGATCGCTTGTAGTGGCCAATCATGTTGGCTAGCGAAACCGGGGTAGCCTCGTCCGCCAGCCGCCCGTCGGAGAAAAATCCCATGGTCGCAACGCTCGAAGTGTAGACCACGCGGGGCACTCCCTCTTCACGCGCGATGCGCAGCAGCTCACGGGTGCCGGTCACGTTGGTGGTGTGCATCGTCTCCGGATCGGTGACCCAAAGCCGGTAATCGGCGGCCACATGCATCACCGCATCGCAACCGGCAACCGCGCTGCGCAGCGCATCTACTTTCATTAGATCGCCGGTAACGGTTTCGGCTTCAAGGCCGGCGAGATTTTCCAGTTTGCTGGTGGGGCGGACCAGGATGCGCAACTCAGCCCCGCGGCGGGAGAGTTCTTGGGCGACGTGGCTGCCGATGAATCCGGTTGCTCCTGTGAGGAAGACTTTCACTTACCCGTCCAAGGCGCAGTCCCATTTCCAGGAGAGGTCGGTAGAACTGCAGATCCCTCCCCTTTGTCATCCCGAGCGCAGCCGAGGGATCTGCAGTTCCGCGGACCATTCCTGGAAATGTTTTTTCGCAGGGACCTGCTGTTAAGGCCTATTCCAGCGATTCAGGATGGAGTCCAAAGCCTTTTTCGCCGGCCGCCTTCTTCTCGTTCCACTTCTTTACCCAGGCTTCCCAGCTTGCGCCGGCGGCGCGGTCTTTGCCGAAGGCAAGCCCGGCAATCTCGCTGTAGGCGAGCGAACGCTTCTCCGGCGAATCCTTGGGGAAGAGCCGGACCCAGGACTCGGCCAGCGAGCCTCCCGTCTTGCGATCGAAGATGTACCCCTCAATCACGGAGCCATCTTTGCAGGTGATGGTAACGTCCCCGCGATAGTCGAAGGCCTTCTCCAGCGCGTCCAGAACTTCCGCATCGCTGCCCAGAACAGGCGCCCAGCCTTCCAGGTTCGCGTGCTCGGTTCCGGGGGCCAGCTCAAGTGTGTCGGGATCGAGACTACCTGCGGCTTTCCCGGTCATACTCGTGTCTCTTCCATCTGACGCTTGGCGTCGCCGCTAATCTGCACCAGCGATGGCGACGAATGCGGAAAACTGCGGCGAGTTCAACAGGTCGCGCGCACCGCGATCGACATACTTATTGAAAATAGTCGCGCGTACCGCAGACGCGAAGCCGCGCCAGGAGCCGAACATATCGTTCACCGAAGAAGGCTCATATCCGCAACTGACCATGCAATTGGCGCATTTTGGATTGCCCGACTCGGTGCCGTAGTTCTCCCACTCCGTCTCCTCAATCAACTCCTTGAAGGTGGAGGCGTAGCCGTCCTGCAGCAGATAGCAGGGTTTCTGCCAGCCAAAGATGTTATAGGCAGGGTTGCCCCAGGGCGTGCACTGATAGTTCCGCTTGCCCATCAGGAACTCGAGAAACAGCGGAGACATATTGAACTTCCAGTGCTTCTCCCGGTTCGACAAGATGGCGCGAAAAAGCCTGCGAGTGCGGGCGCGGCCCAGGAAATGCTTCTGATCCGGCGCCTTCTCGTAGGAATAGCCCGGGGAGATCACAATGCCCTCCACACCCATAGCCATCACTTCGTCGAAGAAAGCACGCACGCTGTTGGGGTCGGCGCCATCGAAGAGCGTGGCGTTGGTGGTAACCCGGAATCCGCGCTTGACCGCCTCGTGGATGCCCTCCACTGCTTTGTCATAACCGCCCTCGCGGCAAACGGAGAAATCATGGTGCTCGCGCTGGCCGTCAAGATGCACGGAAAACGTCAGATATTTACTCGGCTTGAAGAGGCCGATTTTTTCCTTGAGCAGCAAGGCGTTGGTGCACAGGTAGATGTATTTCTTCCGGGCAACCAGACCTTCCACAATCTCGGCGATCTGCGGGTGCATCAGCGGTTCGCCCCCGGGGATCGACACCATGGGAGCCCCGCACTCCTCGACCGCGCGCAAAGCACTCCTCGGGCGAGAGGTCTCTCTTTAAAATGTGCGCGGGATACTGAATCTTGCCGCAGCCGGCGCAGGCCAGGTTGCAGCGAAACAACGGTTCCAGCATGAGGACCAGCGGATAACGTTTCTGCCCGCTCCAACGCTTCCTGAGCACATAGCTCGCTACGGTCCACATCTGTGAGATTGGCACTGCCATCGAGTCAAATCTCCTTAAGCTCTCGCCATCGCGCGGCGGTAGTCGGTAAGTGCCAGCAAGGGAAAGTAATTCCGGTAAAGGTGGTAGGAAAGGTAAAAGACGCGGGGAAAGCCGGTGCCGGTGACCACGGCCTGGCGGGTGGCGCCTTCGCCCATGCTCTCATCCCACGAACCGTCGGGCCGTTGCCGCTCCAACAAGCCAGCGAACTCCCTTGGCCACCGAATCGCTGCGATTATCCCCTGCCGACAGCAGGCCCAGGATTGCCCAGGCTGTCTGCGACGGGGTACTGGGCCCGACGCCCCGGGTGGTTGGATCGTCGTAGCTGCCACAGCTCTCGCCCCAACCGCCGTCTGCATTCTGCACCATGCGTATCCACTCCGCAGCTTGCTGAATCTGCGGCTCGTGGTTCCATACGCCGATGGCTTCCAGCCCGCGCAGCACCAGGAACGTGCCGTAAAGGTAGTTCACGCCCCAGCGGCCAAACCAGCTTCCATCCGGCTCCTGCTCGCTATAGATGAAGCGTATTGCCTTCTCGACCCGCCGGTCTTTTTGCGTGTACCCGTAAGTCGCCAGCATCTCCAGGATGCGCCCGGTGATGTCCACGGTGGGTGGATCGAGCATGGCGTTGTGGTCGGCGAAGGGAATGTTCTCAAACACCATCTTGGTGTTGTCTTTGTCGAAGCTGGCCCATCCACCGTTCTTGCACTGCATGGCGAAGATCCAGGCAATCGCGCGCTGGCACACATCGTACTGGTAGCGCTCGCGGGCGTGGTTGTCGACCTTGTTCAGGGCTAGCAGCACCTGGGCGGAATCGTCGGTGTCCGGATAAAACTCGTTGTTGAACTCGAAATACCAGCCACCCGGCTGCGCGTTTCTTACCTTCACCGCCCAGTCGCCCTTGTGGCGCACTTCCTTCGCCAGCATCCAGTCCGCGGCCTTGAGCAATCGCGGATCGGTACGGGGCACGCCGCACTGGCCCAGCGCATACACCGCGTAGGCGGTATCCCATACCGGCGACATGCAGGGCTGCATGCGGAAGGTTGGTTCCAAAAAGTCGGGAATCCCATCGTCCTCAATGCCCAGCTTCTCGAACTCGTCCATGGCGCGGATGGTCTGCGGGTCGTCAATCGAATAGCCCAGACATCGCAAAGCGAGAGTGGCGTTGAGCATGGCGGGATAGATCGCCCCCAGGCCATCGCTCATCTCCAGGCGTTCCAGAATCCACTTCTCCGCTTTCCTGATCGCCATCTTGCGCAGCGGCCGGATATGCACCCGCTCGGCCCAGTGAAAGAGCCGGTCCACAATCAGGAAAAAGTTGCGCCAACCCACGACCTTGTCGCGATCCCAGCGCAGGTGCAGCTTGGCATTCGTCTTGCCTCCGACAAACAGCTCATCGATCCCGTTCTCCGGAGCAAGCTTCTTGAAAGGCTTCTTGGCGTAGGCAATGGAAAGCGGTACAAGAATGGCCCGCGACCAGGAAGAGATCTCGTAGATGTTGAAGTAGCACCAGTTGGGAAACAGCACCAGCTCCGGTGGAATGGCCGGCACTGCGTCGTACTCGTACTGGCCAAAGAAGCAGAGGTAGATCTTGGTGAAGGTGTTACATTCCACCACGCCGCCGTGCTTGAGGATCCACTGCCGGGCGTGCACCATAACCGGGTGCTCGGGCAGCCAGCCCATCAACTTAAAGGCGAAATAGGCTTTGACCGAAGCGCTGATATTCGAGGGGCCGCCGGCGTAGATACTCCAGCCGCCATCCTCATTTTGCTTGCGCAGTATTTCCGAGACTGCCCGCTTCATCTTGCGCTCGTCGCCGGTGCCCAGCAACGTGTGCACCATGATGTAGTCGGACTCGAGGGTGGTATCTGCTTCCAGCTCCCCGCACCAGTAGCCGTCGGGGTGCTGCTGGGTAAAGAGAAAATCCCGGGCTTGCCCGATGGCAGACTCTACCTGGTCTAACCCGGCATCAATACGGCCAAACCGGGGTATAGCGGGCTGTCCACTTTCAAAAGATTGACTCATTCTGGACCCAGACGCTCTCTCTCAAAACAGCTGGCTTACGCTGTATCTAATTGGCTGCTACCGGCACAGGCTTGATGGCCTGGACGATCTCCGGAGGCAGCCCAAAGCGAACATTTTCCGGCATCACTTCTACTTCTTCCACGTCTGCAAAGCCGCGGCCGCGCAGGTACTCCACCACTTCGGCTACCAGAACCTCAGGGGCGGACGCGCCCGCCGTCACGGCGACGGTGCTGGCGTTCTCCAACCACTCGGGATGGATGGCTCCCGAATCTTCAATCAGAAAGGCGTTGGTGCTGAGGTTGCGGGAGACTTCGACCAGGCGGTTGGAGTTGGAGCTGTTGTTCGAGCCCACCACCAGCACCAGGTCGGCGCGGTGGGCCACATTCTTGACGGCAACCTGGCGGTTCTCCGTGGCGTAGCAGATGTCCTGGGTATGCGGTCCGGCAATGCTGGGAAACTTTGCCTTGAGCGCGTGGATAATGTCCCGCGCCTCGTCCAGGCTCAGGGTAGTTTGCGTGAGGTAAGCCACCCGCTCAGGATCGGGTACCTCGAGGGCGGCCACTTCTTCCACGGTCGAGACCACCTGGGTCACTTGCGGAGCCTCGCCCAGGGTGCCCTCGATCTCGTCGTGATCGCGATGCCCAATCAGCACCAGCGAATAGCCCTGCTTGGCGAACTTGACCGCCTCTACGTGTACCTTTGTGACCAGCGGGCAGGTGGCGTCGATCACCTTTAGTTTGCGTAACTTGCTGCTTTCGCGGACGGCCGGCGACACGCCGTGGGCGCTGTAGATGACCCGCATGCCCTCGGGGACGTCGTCGATGTCATCGACAAAGATCGCGCCCTTTTCCGCCAGCTCATTGACCACAAAGCGGTTGTGCACAATCTCTTTGCGAACGTAGATGGGCGCGCCGAAGGTATCGAGCGCGATGTTGACGATATCGATCGCGCGCACCACGCCGGCGCAGAACCCGCGCGGCTTGAGAAGCATGACCTTCTTGGCCGGTTTGCCGGTACGCGTGTCGTCCACGCGAGGGGATGTCAGGGGAGTGGTCACAGTCATAAGTATACCGCGCCGGCCTGTATCTGTCTGAGACAAAAGAGTCTAAGCATCATCGAGTCGGCACCTGACAGGGCACGTCATTAAACGCCAGATCGCACCCACGCAAAGCGTTTCCAAAAATAAATAGCGCGAAAAGCGCGATAAGCCCCCCGCTCCGGTGTTCATGACGCGTGATGGAGTGGCAGGGAACAATTCAAGCTCACACATGAATAGATTCGGTTTGGCGGAATTTCGCGCAGATTCTTTTGGATTTGTTTCAACGCGGTCCCGAAAAGCATATCCAGGAATGGTCCACGGAACAGCAGATCCCCTGCCCCTAATGAACACGGCCCCGAGCTCCCAAGCGGGCCTCGAGGATCCGGTCCCGTAGGGACGACCTGAAAGTAGGTTTGTGTATAGCTGAATGAATTTGGGTCTATTACCGCAGGCGAACGTGGGGCACCCATCTAGAACCCACCTCCGTTTTGAACCTACACCTTCGGTTTGGGTACCAATCCCCAACCTAAGACTTCGGCTTGATTACTCGGCGGCTGGTCTTCAACATCTGCTCCGCATGCCGCAAGGAAGTATCCGTTAATTTGGCGCCGCTGAGCATGCGCGCTACCTCCTCGGTGCGCTCTTCGTCGTTCAGCAGGCGAACCGAAGTCTTTGTTGTTCCCTGACGCTCCAGTTTCTCCACCAGGAAATGCTGGTCGGCAAACGCAGCAATCTGCGGCAGATGGGTAACACAAAGCACCTGCTGCGCGCGGGAGAGCTCCTTCAGCTTCTGCCCCACCGCTTCCGCAGCCCGCCCCCCAATGCCGATGTCGATCTCGTCGAAGACCAGGGTTCGCGGAATGGGCGTCTTGCGCCGTGTTCCGCTCGCCGCGCCCTCCTCCACGCTCACCTTGAGCGCCAGCATCACCCGCGACAACTCGCCGCCTGAGGCAATCTGGTCCAACGGCTTCAGCGGTTCCCCCGCGTTGGTCGCGATCCGGCAATCGATCAGGTCCCACCCGTGGCGAGCCCAGTGGGCTTCCTCTTTCTGCGCGCTTACCTGGATCGCAAACCTTGCCTTCATCGCCAGATCATTGATGTGCGCCTCCGCAAGTTTTTCCAGCTTGCGGGCAGCAGCGGTGCGCTCCGCGGTTATCTCCCCCGCGGCCACGCGGTAAGCGTCCGCTGCCTTATCCCGGGCGGCCCGGCAATCCAGCAGCAACTGCTCACGGTTCTCCACCTCCGCCAGATTGGCCGCTACCCTTTGGCCATGGAGCAGCACCTCCGCCAGCGTCGCTCCATATTTCCGCTTCAGGCGATTGAGTGCTTCCAGGCGATCCTCAATCTCCGCCAGCCGATCGGGGGACGCCTGAATCCGTGACGCATAGTCGCGCACGGTGGCGCCGACATCATCGACCAAAGCACGCGCGGATTTCAGTTGCTCCACCGCAGCCTCAAACTGCGGATCGTAACGCGCCAGCTCCTCCACATTCTTGAGCGCGGCGCGCAAGGCTGCCTCCGCGGATCGGTCGCTCTCGTAAAGCAATTCATGCGCGCTCATCGCGGCGCTCAGAAGCTTTTCTGCGTTCGCCAGCACGCGCCGCTCTATTTCCAGCTCTTCGTCTTCTCGCTCTTTGATCGCCGCGCTCTCGATCTCGTTCTTCTGAAAGCTCCACAGGTCGGCTTCGCGCAGGCGCGCCTGTTCATCGCCTTGCAGGCGCTGCAGGCTGGCACACGCATCGGACCACGCGCCAAATGCTTCCGCTACCCGCGCAGTGGAAATGCCGGCGCTGCGGTCCAGAAGCAGACGCTGCTGGGCCTGGTCAAAGCTACCCATGGTTTCGCTCTGGGCATGTACCAGCGCCAGCTCCGGCGCAAGCTGGCGCAGCACGTTCACCGTTGCCGGCTGATTGTTGACGTAGACGCGGCCCTTGCCACCGGCTTGTATCTCGCGGCGCAAAATGATTTCGGTACCTTCGGCATCGATGCCGTTCTCTTCTAAGGTGGCCTCCGCCCCGACGGTGCACTCAAAGACGCAGGCAACCACCGCCCGATCGGCGCCATGGCGCACCACATCGGAGGAGGCCTTATCGCCCATCAGCAGCGCCAGCGCATCCACCAGGATGGATTTGCCCGCGCCCGTCTCGCCCGTCAGCAGATTGAGACCGGGCCCGAAGACAGCAATCGCGTGATCAATGACCGCGTAATTCTCAGCGCGTAACTCGAGCAGCATCGCGAGCGCAGCATAGCACGACCGCGCCCGTTAATTGGGCGGGTTACCTTGCGCCGGCATCTTATTCCGCAAGTTGGTTTCGCGCTCGCTTGTCTGCTACGTTTAAAAGGAAGTGATCATCTCCCCGGTCCATCTCGCGGTCTTTCTCATTTTTCAGGTAGACGACGGAACAGCGCCCGTAGCTCATCCCACAACCTATGGATTCAGCGCCATCATCGACATGGTCCGCAACAGCGGTGCAGTGGCGATTGCCGTGCTGGTCGTGCTGCTGGTCGCCAGCCTTTACTCCTGGGCCGTGATTCTGGGCAAGTCCTCGCTCTTCCGCCGCGCCCGCACGCAAAGCAAGCGCTTTATGCGCGCCTTCCGTAAGGCCAACCGTTTGCAGGAGATTGCAGCCGTCAGCGAGCAGTTCAAGCCCAGCCCCCTGGTGTCCATCTTCGATGAGGTCTACGACACCTACCGGCGGCAGACCGGCGGCTTCGGGCCACCCAAGAACATCACCGCGCTCGAGCGCACCGCGCAGGCAGCGGCCAGCGAATCGCTTACCGTGCTGGAGCGTCGCCTTACCTGGCTGGCCACCATCGGTGCCGTGGCGCCATTCGTGGGCCTCTTCGGCACTGTGATGGGCATCGTCGATGCCTTCCACGGCCTGGGCACGGAAGGAGCAGCCACGCTGCGCGCCGTGGCTCCCGGCGTCTCCGAGGCCCTCATCACCACCGCCGCCGGCCTGATCGTCGCCATTCCCGCGGTCATCGCCTACAACCAGTTCACCGCCTCGCTGCGCGAATTTGCTTCGCGCATGGACGACTTCTCCCGCGAGCTGCTCAACAGCTTCGAAGAAATCGGCCTGCAGCCCAACCAGAATCCGGTGGAGAGGGAGGCCGCGAGTGGCCTTCACCGCTAATTCCGGCCATACCCGCACCTCGCTTGCGGAAATCAACATCACCCCGCTGGTCGACGTGGTCCTGGTCCTGCTCATCATCTTCATGGTCACCGCGCCGGTGCTGCAGTCCGGTATCGATGTCTCGGTGCCCAAAACGCGCAGCGTGAAGGAAATTACCCAGCAGCGGCTGGTGCTCACCATCGACCGCGACCAGAATGTCTTCCTGGGAGACAAGCCGGTCAACCTGGCCCAACTCCCCACCCTGTTACACCAACCGAAGACCGATCCGGCCAACCAGGTCATTTATCTGCGGGCCGACGAGCGTGTTCCCTTCGGCGCGTTCGCCTCGGTCATGGACGCGGTCAAACAAGCCGGGATCACCAACATCAGCATCGTGACCCAGCCCATCGGGAAGACAGCGAAGTAGCGGGCCATGGCAGGGTCTTTTTCCAGCGAGATCGACATACTCGACCAGCCGGATGGCATCGGCTCTCCCTTCGCCAAGTCGACCCTGCTGCACGTGCTGATTGTGGGCGGGCTGATTGGCTATGGATACGTACACAACCTGCTGCACGGCAGCGAATGGGGCTCGAACGCCACCCAGCAGGGAGCCATCCAGGCCACCCTGGTTTCGAACGCCGCCTTGCCTCTGCCCCAGGATCACCCACCCACGGATAACGTGCTGGCGACCGAAAACCCGAGTCTGGCGCCTGAGCTGCCAGGAACAGAAGACCGAGCCTCTTCCCCTGCCCGACGCGATTCCCATTCCCGAAAAACAGACCCCCGCCAAGCCGCAGGTCAAGCCGGCCCCGGCTCCTCCGCCCCACCCCATCCCGGTGAAACCGCAAAACAAGGCGACTTTTGGCGAGGCAGCGCCGGCCAATGTGCCGCGGGCCACCGGCAGCAACAACGCCAGCACTCCCCAGGCGGTAACAGGCGGGGATTTTGGGTCGCGCTTCGGTTGGTACGTCGATGTGATCAAGCGCAAGGTAGCGCAGGACTGGTACCTGCAGGAGGTCGAGCCGAGTACACCCGCGGGCGCCACCGTCTTTGTCCAGTTTACGGTTGCGAAAGACGGCTCTCCCGGCAGCGTTTCCCTGGCCACGCCCAGCAGCTCTCCTTCGCTCAATTCTTCCTGCATGCACGCCGTGCAGCGTGTCGATACCTTCGGCCCGCTCCCCGCGGGCTACAACGAAAACAGCCTGAACGTGCTTTATCACTGCACGTATCCTGGTGCAAAATAGATTACCGGAGTAACCAACATTCACGTATCCTCGTATAAACTCAAGATTGCGCGCGGCATGAGAGCCCGAAAAAGAATTGCATTCTCCTATTCCCCGGTTTTCTTTTTTGTTCTCCTGCTCCTGCCCCTCACCTGCCGGAGCGCGGGTGCGCAGGATTGGGTGCGCACAGGAACCAATCTTGGTGCAGCCCGCATTCGCCTGGCCGCTGCCAACTTCAACGCCGCCTCCGGCGACCCCTTAGGGCTGGCGCTGAAATCTACCTTCGACAGCACCCTCTTCAACGACCTCAGCAACGCCGGCATTTTCGACATGGTCTCGAAGAGCCTGGCTCCGCTGGCCACGCCGGCCTCGCCGCAGCAGATGAATCTGGCGCAATGGGCGGCTGCGCCGGCCAACGCCGCCATGGTGGCCTTTGGATCGTTTGCGGTCAACGGGGATCGCCTTGCGGTCTACGGCTGGCTCTTCGATGCCAAGAACCCCGGCGCACCGCAGATCCTGGGCAAGCAGTACAACGAAGCCTCCAGCCAGGACAATGCGCGCCTGATCGCGCACCGCTTTGCCGACGAGATCATCACCCGCCTGGGAGGCGGCGTTCCCGGCATCGCGGAAACCCACATCTACTACATCTCGGCGCGGGGCGGAAACAAAGAAGTCTGGCAGATGGACTACGACGGGCAAGGCGCCCAGCAGCTCACCCATCTCAACACCATCTCCCTTTCCCCGCGGGTTTCGCCGGTCAACGATCGCATCGCGTTTGCTTCCCTGGGGCGCCGGGGCTGGTCGATCGCGATGTATTCGCTGCTGCTGGGACGCATGGTCAGCTTCCCTTCTCCGGTGGGCAATACTTTTTCTCCCGCATGGTCGGGTGACGGCTCGAAGCTAGCCTTCTCCGACTCGCGCTCCGGCGATCCGGAGATTTACGTCACCGACGCCAACGGCGGCAATCTGAAGCAGATCACCAGCTTCCGCGGGCCGGATGTTTCGCCCACCTGGAACCCCAAGACCAACTCGCAGATTGCCTGGTGCAGCGGCCGTACCGGCCTGCCCCAGATCTACATCATGAATTCGGATGGCACGAACGTGCAGCGATTGACCGATGGCGGCTATGCCACGTCCCCGTCCTGGTCGCCTGACGGGCAGTTTCTGGCCTTTGCCTGGAACCGCAAGTATGGTCCGGGTGCGCCCGGGGGGCAGGACATCTACATCATGGATATTGCCAGCAAGCGCTGGACCCAGCTCACGCACGACCAGGGGCGGCAGGATTTTCCCTCATGGTCGCCGGATAGCCGGCACATCGTCTTCCAGCGCGAGCAGGGTCGCGGCTCCGAGATATGGTCCATGCTTGCCACTGGCGAGGAGCAGCATCGTCTGACCCAGGGCAGCGGAAATTCCATGCCCAACTGGAGCTGGAAGTAAGCAGTTTTTTTTAGTACCGGGCCCTGACGGCTTTCGCCGTCGCATATCATCCCCAGGTTTGAAGGGAATTTTGCCGGCTGCATGAACTTCCGGTGCTGGTATGCCGACCCGGAAGCCGATGCAACCTGCAAACCTTTGAGAACGTATTGAACGAAGGAGAAAATCGTGAAGATCTCGCAGCACAGGCATTTCGCATCGCTCATCGCTCTAGGTGCCCTGACGTTGATGGCTGGTTGCCACAACAAGAAACCGGTGCCGCCCCCCCCGCCACCTCCGCCCGAGGCGACCTCACCCGCGCCCACCGCTTCGATTACCGTGACCCCCAGCACCATCAACGCGGGGGGAAGCGCGGTGCTCGCGTGGAAGACCACCGATGCAACCGAGACCTCGATCGACGGAATCGGCACCGTCAATACCTACGGCACGCAGAACGTGTCGCCAGCCGACTCGACCACCTACCACCTGGTGGTTCGCGGCCCCGGCGGTTCGACCGATGCGACGGCGCGCTTGACGGTCAATGCGGCCCCACCCCCGCCCCCGGCGAGCGAGAGCATGACCGAAGAGATGTTCGAGCAAAATATGAAGCCGGCGTTCTTCGACTACGACAGCTTTGACATCCGTCCCGATGCTCAGACCGTGATGGCCCAGGACGCGGCCTTCCTCTCCCAGCATCCGACGCTCAAAATCGTCATCGGTGGCTATTGCGACGACCGTGGGTCGGCGGAGTACAACCTGGCGTTGGGCGAAAACCGCGCCAATGCAGCCAAGCAGGCGCTGGTCAACGGAGGCGTGAGCCCCGATCGTATCCGCACCGTGAGCTATGGCAAGGAAAAGCAGTTCTGCACTCAGGCGGACGAAGCCTGCTGGCAGCAGAACCGCCGGGCCGGATTCTCGCTCGACCAGTAGGCCCGTTCAATCCCCACCACGGCGGCAGTGCGCTAGTGCTGCCGTGGCGGGGGTTGTCTCTTCCGCTCTGGAATAGACTTGAGATAGAGCTTTCGCTCTAGTACAACGCCACGGGGAGCACCATGCACAATCACGTCAGACGACTCGCCGCCTTCGCCCTTTTTGCATTGCCAGTTGGAGTGCCTCACGCTTTTGCCGTCTCCAAGGAGATGGTCCAACTGGAAACGCAGGTGCAGCAACTGCAGGATATGGTGCAGCACTTGCAGACCTCGAACGACGAGCGCATGGGTGTGCTGGTCAACCTGGTGCAGCAGAACACCGACAACATGAACAAGATGATGGCCTCGGTGAACGCTCTGCAGACCACATTGAAGACGGAGAACGATCAGCGGGGCTCGGGCAACACGCAGCTCTCTGCTCAGATCCAGTCGCTGAATGATTCTGTCGACGAGCTCAAGACGCGCATTGCCAACCTGAGCACGCAGGTGCAGGCGATCCAGAGCCAGTTGCAGAACGTGAACAGTCTGCCCGCGCAACCAGGCGGAATGGCTCCGGCGTCCGGGGCGCCGGCAAGTCAGGGTCCTGGAGGCCAGGCAGCGGCGCCGCCGGTCCCTGCCGCGCCGCCGGTTGACCAGATCTATCAAAGTGCGATCCGCGATTACAACTCGGCCAAGTACACGATCGCGGCCTCTGAATTCGCCGATGTCATCCACTACTATCCGCAGGACACACTGGCGGGCAACGCCCAGTTCTACCTGGGGGAGATCGCGTACCAGCAAGGCAAGTACCAGCAGGCGATCAAGAACTACAACGCAGTGTTGGAGCAGTACTCGGGTAACCCCAAGGCTCCGGCCGCCGAGCTACGCAAGGGGCTGTCGCTGATCGAAGTTGGCCAGAAGGATGCGGGCGTGCGCGAGCTAAGGACGCTGGTGCAGCGATATCCGCAAAGCCCCGAGGCTCAGGAGGGCCGGAGCAAGCTGAATGGAATGGGCGTGCGCATCACCGCCGCTAAGCCCAGCGCCTATCCTGCCACCTCACCTTAGAGAACCGCCCGCCTTCACAACATCGCCATCCCCTTTCGTTGTTCTCCCAGCCAGCATCCGATCCAATTCAACGCGCCTTCTTCTAAAGTCCAATTTTCCTTCACGAAGGGCACGGCTTCCGTGCCATAAATCTCCTGTGGGCTCGACGGCTTTAGCCGCTGAGGTACGGTTTCTTCTCTATAGTTCCGCGAAGGTACGACCTTGGAAAGGACAACAATGGGGGGCGCAGCTGCTCTTGGATTGCGTGCAGGTGCGCCAGATCTTGAGCCCTCTCTCGCTGGGCTGGCGGGAATGCATGTACAGATAGGTTTGGGAATAAAGGTATCTTCCGGAAGTCCATCCCCTGCGATTGGGTCGTGTCGGCCATCGTTGACGAGCCGATCGCAGATATATTGTGTTCAATGGGTCCCCGAGCTCCTCTGGGTTTTTGCTTCGTTCTGGTCACGCTCGGGTTGATGCTATCGCTCGGGGCCTGTTCCCAACCCTCCCTCGCCGTTTCCGGCGTTGACTACAATCTCTCGCCGTCCTCGCGCACGCTCGCGCCAGTAGCCGTGCAACGGATATACGGTGAGGTCAGTTCGCCCAACCAGATACTCAGCGGCGGAACGACGACGATCCAAGGCATGGGGAGTTATATCGTCTTCGATTTTGGCAAGGAAGTCGGGGGCATCGCCTCGCTGCAGTTCGGTGCTGTGAGTGATAGTGCACAGAGCGTTTTCCTGGCTTTTAGTGAATCCGTACTCTACACCGGGCCCCAGAGCGATCTGTCCTCCGGACGACCGGAGGATGGCCGCCTCAGCACTGCGGCGGTTACGAATGGGACGTATAGTGTTCCCCCAGAGAATCTGCGCGGTGGCTTCCGTTATCTCACCATCGGCCTCGAGACGAACGGGTCGGTGGAGTTGTCTGGGGTGACGCTTTCTTTCACTCCCGCCCCTACCCTCGCAGATTTGCGTGCCTACAGCGGCTCGTTCCGATCGAATGACGATCTCATCAATCGTGTGTGGTACGCGGGCGCGTACACGGTGCAAATGGATACCATCGACCCACGTCAGGGCCGAGTCTGGGGGCCGCCCGCTTCGGGCTGGCTTAACGATGAGTTGGGTGGCTCGGGCACGACCATTCTGGTCGATGGTGCGAAGCGAGACCGGGCGATCTGGCCTGGCGATCTTGGTATCTCCGCGCTGACGGCCTTTCTTAGCACCGGCGATACGCTTTCGATGAAGAACGATCTCGATACTCTCTTAGCCGGGCAGGACAGTGCAGGGTGTCTTCCCGTTGCTGGCTGGGAGTTCGGCGCACTCCCTATCTCCGACACGTATCACTTATGGACTCTGATTGGAGTGACTAACTATTTCCTTTACTCCGGCGATCGTTCCTGGGTTATCTCGCATTGGCCACAGATCAAGAAAGCGGTTGCGTTTTCCACGGCGAAGATCGGGGCACACGGACTGCTTTCGGTCGATTTGACGTGGGACTGGGGCCGGAGTGCTCCCGGTGGAGAGGAAATATCCGCAAATGCACTCCTCTTCGAGGTGCTTCAAGGCGCAAGTTTCCTGGCTTCCATTGCAGGGGATTCCACGGCCCAGTCTTCCTATGCCGCGACTGCTGCCTCTGTCCGCTCGGCAATCAATCTCTACCTTTGGGATACAGGCGTGGGAATGTATATGGATGTACCGGGCAGTTCGCTTCACCCGCAGGATGGAAACTCTCTGGCGGTCTGGTTCGAGGTCCCGGATTCGACGGCAAAGAGCGTCTCCATCTCCACCGCGTTGAAAGGGCGCTGGAATCAGTTTGGCGCGGCGACACCGGAACGCTCGAACGCTATCGCGACCTTCCCAGGTTCTATGGAGGTGATGGCCCACTTTGTCGCAGGCGACGACGCGACCGCTCTAAGCCTGATTCGTCTTGAGTGGGGATATATGCTGTCGAGCCCGAATGGCACAGGGAGCACATTCTGGGAAGGGTACCTTCAGGATGGCACGTTCGACTATGACCCGCTCTATATGAGTCTCGCGCACGGGTGGGCGACTGGCCCTACCCCGGCTCTTACGAATTACGTTGCCGGCATTGGTCCGGAGTTGTCCTCAAACGTGCCGTTTCACGTTATTCCCCATCCAGGTGATTTGACCCAGGTATCCGCAACTGTTTCCCTCCCCGGAGGGACAGTGTCCACTTCCTGGAAATATGACCAGAGTGGCAGCTCATTTCTCGAGACCATCACAGCACCAAAGGGCGTAGCAGGACGCTACGGTATTCCCACGGGCGGTAGGCCGATCACCATTTCGATCGATGGGCAGATGGTGTGGAGCACCTGTCGTGGAGGAGAGGCAGCTTCTTCCGGCACGAACTTCGGGGATGTCTCTCAGGGCGGCAACTACGTTTACCTAAGCAGCGTTGCTGGAAGTCATGTGGTGACAGCGGATGTCTGCCGTAGTTAACAGAAAACCAGGGGACAGGCCACCAACGCCCCAACACTGAGTGGCTACTGCGACGGCTTCAGCGCGGTGAATCGCTGTCGATGCCTCAATCTCGGCTGATGCCGAGCATTGGCGCACGATGCCATGAGCTGCGAATCAATGACGGCGGTTCTCATTGGCGTCTGGTCTACCGTATTGATACCGATGCCATTGTAATTTTGGAGGTCTTCGCCAAAAAGACCGGAGCGACGCCGAAAGCCGTGATCGCCACGTGCCGTGAGCGTCTAAAGGAGTACGTGAATGCGGGAAAGTAAGTGCAAGAAGCTGGATGCAAAGGGTTGGAAAATCGGAACGCCCAAGGATTTCCTCGGTATGTCCGATGAGGAAGAGTCCTACGTCAACCTTCGGCTAAGACTAGCGGAAGGCCTCAAGACACGGCGTCAGGCCCATGGAGTTACTCAGATCGGCCTCGCCCAGGCCATCCAATCCAGTCAATCGCGAGTTGCAAAGATGGAGGCGGGCGACCCAACGGTGTCTCTCGACCTGCTCGTCAAGTCACTATTTGCACTGGGTGCGTCGAATCGGGAACTGGCGGCGATCATTTCTCGAAGCTAACCAGAGAGAGCGCCGGCGGCAGGATCGGGAGAACTTCCCGGAAACGGGGGCCATACGGAAATTTCTCCTCGCTCAGAGACGGAGCGGCGACCTAGTAGTGCGAGTTTCGTGGACACGAGTTTCGTGAGAATTTCATGGATGTCTACGGGGAACAATCCGATGAAGATCCTGGCAGGAGCCAACTTACCACTCTTACCACTCACTTTTTAGCCATTTCCCGGAACTGCATATCCCCCTTTCAGCAAAACTCCATGGTGTGCAAGCCGTTAGCCCATCCACTGGACTGCGCTTCCGGTCCGGTGCTATCGTTTCCCTCGGCGTTAGAAGTCGACAGCGTCCCACCCTCAACACAACTTTCCTGTCGATCGCGCCGGAGGATATGATGGCAACCATCCCTGTAGATTCCCGTATTGGTGCTAAAACCGCGGAGTTCTTTTCCCGGCAGCACCGCATGTTGATTGACGGACGTTTCGTCCTGGCCGCATCCGGCAAAACCTTCCCCGTCTACAATCCAGCCACCGGTGAAGTCGTGGCGCACGTCCCCGAAGCCGAAGCAGAGGACGTGGACCGTGCCGTCTCCGCCGCGCGCAAGGCCTTCGATGAAGGTCCGTGGAGCAAGATGTCCACTTCCCAACGCGGGCAACTGATCTGGAAAATGGCGGATCTGCTCGAAGCCAACCTGGAGGAAGTAGCCGAGATCGAATCGCTCGACAATGGCAAGCCGTTTTCGGTCGCCCGCGTCGCCGATCTTCCGTTATCGGTCGACATGTTCCGCTACATGGCCGGCTGGGCCACCAAGATCAGCGGATCCACGCTCAACTTCTCCACCCCGGGCGCCTTCCACTCCTACACCATGCGCGAGCCCATTGGCGTCGTCGGCCAGATCATTCCCTGGAACTTCCCGCTGCTGATGGCGGTGTGGAAGCTTGCGCCGGCATTGGCGGCCGGCTGTACCGTCGTCCTTAAGGTCGCCGAGCAAACGCCGATGTCCGCTCTCCGGCTGGCTGAATTGATCGACCAGGCGGGATTCCCCCCAGGAGTGGTCAACATTCTCACCGGTTTTGGTGAAGGCGCCGGCGCACCCCTGGCCGCGCATCCTCTGGTCGACAAAATCGCCTTCACCGGTTCCACGGAAGTCGGCAAGCTGATCGTGAAGGCCTCCGCGGGCAACCTGAAAAAGGTAAGCCTCGAACTCGGCGGCAAGAGCCCGGCCATCGTCTTTCCCGATGCCGACCTCGACCGCGCCATCGCCGGCACGGCCAGCGCCATCTTCTTCAACCAGGGACAATGCTGCTGCGCCGGATCACGGCTCTTCGTTCACGAAAGCATCTATGACAAGGTTCTGCAGGGCGTGAGCGACATCGCCGGCGGAATTCAGATGGGCGCCGGGACTGATCCCAAGACCCAGATGGGACCGCTGGTCAGCGAAGAGCAGTTCGATCGGGTCACCGGCTTCATCAACTCCGGCGTAGAAGAGGGCGCCAAGGTTGTGGTCGGCGGCAAGCGCCATGGGGATCGCGGCTATTTCGTTCAGCCGACTGTCCTGACCAAGACCAACCGGAACATGAAGGTGGTTCGCGAAGAGATCTTCGGACCCGTGGTCTGCGCGGAATCATTCTCCGACGCCGACCTGGACCGGGTCGCACGCGAAGCCAACGACAGCATCTATGGACTCGCCGCCAGTGTCTGGACAAAGGATCTGAGCACTGCGCACAAGATGGCGCGGCGCATCCGGTCCGGCACCGTCTGGATCAATTGCCACAACGTCTTCGACGCTTCCCTTCCCTTCGGCGGATACAAGCAATCCGGCTGGGGCCGCGAGATGGGCGAGGAAGTGCTTCACAACTACACAGAGATCAAGGCCGTCACCGCGGCCTTATAGACCCGAAATACGTGAAGGGGCCGGAGACTCTCCGGCCCCTTTCGTGTTTCCCGCATACAACGTCCGAAGGGAAAACCCTCATCCCTTAAGCACCATGGCAAAACAAGAGCACCCTGACAGCGATGCCCACAAGGGCGCGGTAGAAGAAGAAATCAGCGAGCCCTCCACGACTGACCGTCCCAATCTGTCTGGCCAGCAAGGCCATCGGGACGAGGACGAAATGATCAAGGATGCCGACACGGATTTCCCAGAGCCGGGGTCGAGCCCGGAGCACAGCGGGGAGCGGGGATAAAACATTTCCAGGAAGGATCTGCAGTTCCGCGGACGATTCGTGGGAAACAAAAAGCCCAGGACTAACGTCCTGGGCTTTTGTTCAATCCGCCAGCTTAGCCGATCTTGGTCAGTTCGCCTTTGTTCAGTTCCTTCCAGTTCCGCCCGTTGTCTTCGCTGAACTCGGTCTGGAAATGCATCACCTTGTCGGACAAAAACTCGTCGTTGGTCAGGAACATGATGGTCTTGTCCTGGTTCCGCACCTCGGTGCCGAAGCTCCAGACATTGCCCTTGACCTGCATGGGAACTTCCCGCGGAGAGTCGTCTTTGTCGACGCCGAAGAATTTGTAGGTCTTGGCGGCTTCGTCGTAGGTATAGACCGACAAACTATTGCTGACCCCATTGACCCCGTTCATCAGATGGTCACAGAGGATAAAGCCATGGTGAGGCGACCAGGTGCACGTCATCTCAGAGGTTACAGAGGCGGCTTCGCTGTAGGGCGTGGTCATCACCTGGGTTTGGGACTCCCAGGTGCCCACCCAGACATTCATCTTGCTGAGCTCCGGAGCAACCTTGGGCACTTGCAAATGGTCACTGGCAAGGGCCAGCGTGCTGGCTGCAACAACCGCGAAATAAAGCCCTCGTAGGAAATTTTTACGCATCTCGTCCTCTTGCTCTGATCTGAGAAACGAGCTGATCATACAACTTTCAGGGGACGGCTGAACACAAATAGCTGCAGTTGTCTGGCACTGCGTAGTTCCAAAAGACCCGCTCGGGTAACGTTACCAGCGCAAAATTTACCCAGGTACTACTGGTGCTTTTGCATGATCTGTTCCAGCACCTGGCGCGAGGGGCGAACCCGCGACTCGGGAAGCGTGGCCAACGGTTCATTTACCAGGTTCAGCATGTCGGTAAAGCTGGGCTTTTTGGTGTCGACATAAAAGACCCCGGTCAGCACCTCACCCTGCTCGTGAGCCTGCATCAGGGCCGTCACCGCGCCGATGCGGTTGGTCGGATCATACTCCGGGTGCAGCTTGCGCAGCCGCATGTGGGATCCGTCGTGCATCTCCACGTCGTAGGTGGTTCCGGGATCGTAATCGACGGTGATTTCTTCGAAAGAAGGCACGAAACCGACCTCGTTCACCGCCTCCTCGTGCTCCTGCACGTACTTGTAGCTCTTGGTCGATCCCTCGTGGTCGTTGAAGGTGACGCAGGGCGAGATGACGTCGAGCATCACCGTGCCGCGATGGGCAATGGCCGCCTTGAGCATCGCCAACAGCTGCTTCTTATCCCCGGAAAAGGAGCGGCCGACAAACGTAGCCCCCAGTTCCACCGCCATCACGCAGGTGTCGATAGGCGGCAGATCGTTGATAACCCCGGTCTTGAGCGTGGAACCCAGGTCGGCGGTGGCCGAGAACTGGCCTTTGGTCAGCCCGTAAACCCCATTGTCCTCAATGATGTAGATCAAGGGCAGATTGCGCCGCATGAGGTGGGCGAACTGGCCAAACCCGATGGAGGCAGTGTCGCCGTCGCCGCTCACGCCCAGGCCCATCATGGTGTGGTTGGCCATCAATGCCCCGGTGGCCACGGAAGGCATGCGGCCGTGAACGCTGTTGAAACTGTGCGCCCGGCTCATGAAGTAGGCCGGCGTCTTGGAGGAGCAGCCGATACCTGAGAGCTTCATCACCCGCTCCGGCGCAACCCCCATCTCATACATGGCGTCGACAATGCGCTCGGAGATTGCGTTGTGGCCGCATCCGGCGCAGAGGGTCGTCTTGCCTCCGCGGTAGTCCAAAACCTGCAGGCCGAGACGGTTCTTCTTGGGGCCGGGCGCCACCGGTGGATTGGTTACAGTCGCCATTAGATCTCCTCCTGAAGGACCAGCTTGTCGGTCACGGTTCGCGCGTCGAGGGGTAAGCCGTCGAAGTGGCGAACACTTCTGAGCTTGGTGACCTGGTCAGCAGGAAGATCCAGCTTCAGCAAACTAAGCATTTGTCCATCGCGGTTCTGTTCGATCACGTAGACCCGGGTGTGGCTGGCCACGAAGGCGAGCACTTCGGGTGAAAAAGGGAAGGCCCGCAGGCGCAGGTAGTCGGTTTCGAGCCCGTATTCCTTCTTGAGCTGATCGCGGCTTTCGCGCACAGCAAAGTCGGAGCTGCCGAAGGCGATCAAGCCGATCTTGGACTTGCCGCGTTTGCACCACCTCGGGCGCGGGCACCAGGGTACGCGCGGTCTCGAATTTCCGGCCCAGCCGCTCCATCAGGTTCTGGTAGTCGTCTGGCCTCTCGGTATAAAGAGCCTTCTCGTTGTGGCCGCTGCCGCGGGTAAAGTAGGCAGCCTTGGGATGGTCTGTTCCCGGCAGCGTGCGGTAAGGGATGGCGTCGCCATCGACGTCCTTATAGCGCTCGAAGCCGCCCAACCGCTCCAGATCTTCGCGGGTGAGCACCTTGCCCCGGTTCAAAGGCTTCTCTGGGTAAGTAAACGGCTCCGACATCCAGTTGTTCATCCCCAGGTCGAGATCGGAGAGGATAAACACCGGAGTCTGCAGCTGTTCGGCCAGGTCAAAGGCCTCCATCGCGAAGTCGTAACACTCGTTGAACCGAGGCGGGCAGCAGCATGATGTGCTTGGTGTCGCCGTGCGAGAGGTAGGCGATCGACAGCAGGTCTCCCTGCATGGTGCGCGTCGGCATACCGGTGGATGGGCCAACCCGCTGAATATCGAAGATGACTCCGGGTATCTCAGCGAAATAGCCGAGGCCGGCAAACTCCGCCATCAGCGAGATTCCCGGGCCGGAAGTGGAGGTCATGGACCGCGCACCCGCCCAGCCGGCGCCCAGCACCATGCCGATCGCAGCGAGTTCGTCTTCCGCCTGCACGATGGCGAAGCTTGCTTTGCCATCTTCTTCCACGCGGTATTTCTTCATGTAGTCGATGAGGCTTTCGACCACCGAAGAGGAGGGCGTGATGGGATACCAGGTGACGACGGTGACGCCGGCAAACATGGCGCCCAGAGCGGCCGCCGCGTTTCCGTCAATGATGATCTTGCCTTCGGTGGCGTGCATGGCCTCGAGCGCCAGCGGGTCCTGCTTGGTCAAGGACTTGGCGGCGAAATCGTAGCCCGCTTTCACCGCGAGTCCAGTTCAGGTCGGCTGCTTTTTGCTTGCGGGCAAACTGGCGCCGTACGGCATTCTCGACCGCCGCCAGGTCCATGGAGAGCAACTGCGCCACCACGCCCACGTAGATCATGTTCCGCACCAGCTTGCGCAGCTTGGCTTCGGGACAGACGGCAGCGGTCAGCTTGTCGAAAGGGACCGGATAGCAGATGACATCGTCGCGATACTGCTTGAGGTTGAGCGCCTCATCGTAGATAGCGGCGGCGCCGGCGGGCAGCGAGAGAATATCTTCGCGCGCCGTCTCGGCATTCATCGCCACCAGCAGTTCGATTTCCCTTTTGCGCGCCACATACCCTTGTTTGCTCGCGCGGATGGTATACCAAGTCGGCAATCCGGCAATATTGGATGGGAAGAGATTTTTTCCGCTGACCGGAATCCCCATCCCGAATATGCTTTTGAGCAGCACCAGATTGGCAGATTGAGACCCCGACCCGTTGACGGTCGCTACCTGGATGCTGAAGTCATTGACGATTTTCTTGGATGCTGGCGTTTGCAGTGCCGATGAGCTACCCGTTCCGGGTACGCCCACGGCAACGTCTCCTGTCGCCATTTGGCCGGATTCCCTTCCCCAGATGAATTGAGCGGCACCAGACTGGTTAGTCTGGGACCAGGAAAACCCCGATCTCCGCTCCAGACATTATAAGTCAGTGGTTCCCACGATCTTAGGCGCGCAGGCCCAATGGCTCTAATTAGCCACTAATCGGCTGAAGGTCTTGCGTCAACGGTGATTGGGGGCCGGCTGCGACTTTTGTGGGAGGAAAACAGTCTTACAATGATCGCATGCTGCTCGAAGGCATTTTCGCCGCTGTCACCACGTGTTTCTATCCGGATGGGCGCCCTTACTGGCGCAAGCTGGAACACAACATCGATCACTACTCCCGCAGCCCGATGAGCGGCTTGGTGCTGCTCGGCTCAACCGGCGAAGCCGTGATGTTGAGCGACGAGGAGTCACGCGAGGCGCTGCGCGTGGCCCGGGATGCGAGCGCGCCCGATAAGGTTTTGATCGCGGGTGTGGGCCGCGAGAGCGTCTTCGAGACGCTGCGCCTGGCGGATTATGCCGCCGAGTTAAATTACGACGTGGTCCTGGTGCGCACGCCTCATTTTTATCGCAGGCAGATGCGCGATCGCGAGATGCTGACCTACTACCAGGCGGTTGCCGATCGATCTCCGTTGCCTGTCCTGCTTTACAGTGTGCCGCCCTGCACGGCCTACGATCTGCCCGTGCCGGTGGTGGCCGAGTTGGCCATGCACCCCAATATTGTGGGCATGAAGGATTCCAGCGGCAACGTGGAGCGGATCGCGGAGTTGGTGAAGGTCACGCGCGGGGCCAGGAAGCGAACAGTCCCGGTGACCACGGTGTTTGCTGCCGTGACTTCGAGGATGCTTGCTCCGCAAGAGCAGGAGAGTGGCGCGACTTTCGTCTCTGCCGGGCAGCTTGGCTCGGGCAAGACGGCGACAGCGGTGGCTCCTCCCAAGCCTCCGTTGAAGACGCGAACCAAGGAAGTAGGATTCCAGTTGCTTTGCGGTTCGGCGCAGACGCTGCATCCCTCGCTGGATGCCGGCGCCACGGGCGGCGTACTGGCGCTTGCCGACTTTGCTCCGCAGGCGTGCTGCGAGATCTACATGGCGTGGGCAGAGAAGGATGGCCCACTGGCCGCGGAGAAGCAGCAGCGGATTGTCCGCGCTGGGGTTGAGGTTTGCGGGGTGATGGGGATTCCCGGGGTGAAGTACGCGCTCGACCTGAACGGATATTTCGGAGGGCGGCCCAGGATGCCACTGCTTCCCCTCACCGCGGAGGAGCAGCGCAAGGTCGAAGAGTTAACGGAAGACATTCGTAACTGAGACAGGTCGGAACTGCTCATCCAGCAACAACCCTACTTATTCGCGCTGTGCCCAATGGCCAGGCGCAAGCCCACCCGAAATGTAAACGGAAGCGAGGGATAACCAACCGGAGCGATCCTCTTATTGCTGGTCAAATTGTCGAGCTGCGCATACGCAGCCAACCAGGACAAGAACTGGTAGCTTCCGCCGAGATCCAGCTTGGTATAACCAAAATCGAGATCGCGGTTAGGTAGCAACAGCGAGTTCCCTCCCACATAATCACGGCCGCCAAGAAAAGTAGAATCGTCACTCCGGGTGGCAACCGCGGCGGTAAAGCCCACCCAATACTGTTCGCCGCTGTAGCTCACCGAAGCGAACCCGGTGTGCGGTGGCCGATTGAACGGGCGCGCCCCACGCAGCGGGCTAAATGCTCCAATGGGCACCTGCGAGAAACTGGGAACAGGGCCACCCGGCAATCCGGTGTTGAAAGAGGGCTCCAGCGCAGAGGAGCTAAACGAACGCTCGACCACCGCATCCAGATACGTATATCCGCCGCGCAAGAACAAGGTTCGGAACACGCTGTATTCCACCTCGCTCTCAATGCCCTGCGAGCGGAATGCCTCGGAGTTCACATAGATTGCCCCGGCATTGCTTAGCAGGCTCTCCAGCTGTTGTTGCTCACTCGCGCTCAACTGTGGCAGCAGAGCCGGTACTTCCGTAGCGGGTACGGCTTCAATCTGCCTCCCGAACTGGTTGTGGAAGTAGCTGACTCGCAGCAGACCGCGCTCGCTGAGAAAACTCTGCGCCACACCTCCCTCATACGTCCGTGACTGCTCCGCGCTGATGGGCGTAATGTGGAACTGCTGAATAGCCTCCGGGCCGCCCGGCTCCCCTGCAAGAAAGTCATAGAGGCTGCCGATCTGCTCATCGAGCGAGGGCTCCTGGTAGCCATTGGCGAAGTTGAACCGGATCCTGGTCCCGTGAAGGAGCCCATTGTCCGGCCGAACCGGATAGTACGTTAATCCCAGGCGCGGAGTGCCCACCGTCCCAAACAGCGCGTTCTTCTCTACCCCGCCACCCAGCGAATAAAAGAGCCGGCTGTGGTAATCGCCCTGAACCTGCCCGGTGTAATCGTTGTTAACCCGGTCGATGGTTTGATCGAGCCCGTAGGCCACAGACTTCTTCGCGCCCCGCTCATCCTCATAGCGGAAGGTAAACAAACCGAGGATGTGGGGCGTGAACGGATAATCGCTCTGCACGTACACCTGGTCACGGTTGTTCACCCGCTCGACGGTATTGGGATAAGTCCCGTCGAAGTTCAAAATCGCCTGCCCCATCACCGAGTAACCGTTCGCTCCGCGGACCAGGGTATTGTAACCGTAGTAGTTCGTCGCCGTGACTCCGTCCGACGTGAACGTAAGAGGAATGCCGGCAGCGTAAAAGTTGGTGTCCTCTTCCCGCTTGCGGGTCAGCCCGTAGCGCACCAGGTTGTGCCAATCGCCGATGGTCCGGTGTTCCAGCGACGCTCCAAGGTAGAGATCCTGATTCGATCGCTTGCCGGCGTTGGCAATGCCGTAGAAGTTGAAGGCGCCCGGAGTTCCCACGCCGGCGTCGCTATTGCGCGCAGTGACCCGAAGCTGAGTTGCCGACGAAAGCGCGTAGCCCAGGTTCGCATTCGCGGTGTCGTCGTGGAATTCATTCATCTTGATCGAATTGTCGCTTTGGAAGGCGTCAAAGCCGCCGTAGTAATCGATCGCATTGTGGGTGCCGCCAACCTGCAGCTGGTTGCGAAAGCTGGTGAAAGTTCCGGCATCCCCCTCATAAAACAGCGAGGGAAACGCGGTGCTGCCGCGTTGTGTTCTCAGGTTGACCGACCCGCCAGCAGCATCCGAGCCGTAGAGCACACTGTTGGGGCCCCGATAAACCTCAAACCCTTCGATTCCCGCGCTCGAGACGTGGCTGAAGTCGAAGGCGCCGCCCACGTCTCCCGCACTCACTCCATCCATGTCCACATGGTTGGAATCGGGGTTGCCGCCGCGAAGAAACAGCGAGGCGAGGGCGCCATACTCGCCCTGGCGCACCACAAAGGCTCCGGGCGCCTGGCGCAGGGGGTCGATAAGATCCGTCCGGTTAGGAAAGTTTGTACTGCGCTGCGCCGTTACAGCGGCACTGATCTCTGCCTCGGGCGTTGGCATGCCGGTGGCGGAGACAACGATCTCCTGGCGCGCATGTGCCGATTCCAGGACAACATTTTCTTCGTGGCTATCCGCCGTGCCCGCGTAGAAACTGAGGGTAGTGATCTGTTTGAAATTGGTCGCCGAGACCAGCACGTAGAAGCGCCCGGAGGCACTGCTGGTGATCTGGTAGGTGCCGTTCGTGCCGGTCAGGGCGAGCGCCTGGATCTGCCCATTTTGCAGTAGCACGACGTTGGCGTGAATGATGGGGATCCCCAGCGAATTGGTCACCGTGCCGCGGACAATCGCAGCCTGGGTCGCGTGGCAAAGCAATATCAGGATTAGCAGCAGCGCAGATGGCAGCACGCGCGCGCGCCAGGATCGAACCGGCATGGAAAATCTCTTTTTCTCCCGGAGCGAAGGCGTCATGCACCTTGATAGACGCGCTCCGGTCCTGGGACGCGCAGGCCGGCAAGTGGTGACCCCGGGAAGACTCGAACTTCCGACAAACAGTTTAGGAAACTGCTGCTCTATCCACCTGAGCTACGGGGCCCCTGGTATCTGATAATACGGCTTCAGTTTACCGCAACAGGAGCCGGCAAGCGTCTACGCAGGAATGACTCGGGTCGTGGTTTTATATCCTTGCGGCGTCGCCCGCAAACGGATCTCGTACCGCTCAGCCGGACGCGGATGGTAGACCAGGGCGGGACGAAAGCAAGCCAGGCACGTGCCGCCTTTATGTCGTACGCTGGGGTAGACGATTCCGTTCGACTGTTGGGCGAGCAGTTGTCTCGCCAGCTGTTGCGACGACCCATAGCATTGCGGCACGGGTTCGGGCTGAAGACAATCCACGTATTCTTCTCTCGGTTCCAGAACATGAAATGGCGCGCGGAAATCGGCCTGCCAGTCATCGTAGGACGAGATATCCTCATCCGGCTGCCCTCCAGGCATTTCCGGAACGACCATCTCCGCCAGCCGTCTCCCCTTGTGATAGGCGACCTCGGCAATCGAGGTGGCCACCTTTTCGGCCGCATACCATGCGCCGCGCGTGGAATCATTGAAGCGGGCGCCGAATGGGCCCGGATGCAGAAACGCGGCGCGAATGATCTGGGCATGCGGAATCCCATACACCAGTTCAAAGTTGCTGATCCCACTCAGCCCGTAGCGCTCTCCCTGTATGCGCTCGTTGGTCGCGGCATCCAGCTGGGCAGCGTCGCGAAGCATCGCTTCATCGTCGGCAACTTCTTCCAGGACGGTTCCGCTCTCGCTGTACCTGGAGGGAATCAGCCGGTGCAGTCCTCGCCCCCGGTACTCGCTGACTGGAGGAGTCAGCGTCCACCCCGCCAGGCATCCAGCATACGACGCACTTCCGCCATTCCCGGCTGGCCCTGGCGAAGCATGTAGTCAATCGGAGCCTGGCCGCCGAAAAGAGGACCGCGGTTCTCCAGGGTGATCCAACGATCAGCCCAGGGTTTGGCAAAGTAGATGTTCAGTGCCTTGTAAATGCCGATGACGAGCGAAATTCGCGTCAGGGTGTCCTGGTCAAGCTGCTTGCCTTTGGGCTTTGTCTTCCAGGCATGAAATGTTGAGGAAGCCACGCCGCCGAGTAGCCCGCGTGCCTGGATTTCGTTCAACTCCCATTTCCGCGCGATATTCACGAAAACCTTGATTGCGTTCTCGCTCAGCTTTCTGCGCTCCTCCGCGTTCGAGAGGTTGGGAGCCTGGTCGAAGGAGTAGCCCGCAACATTGGGAGCAACCAGTGACGTCGCCATGCGCTAGTCTCGCCTCCGAGATAAATTATCCTCGATTTCGAGAATATTCACAAGGGCGAGGGATCCTGGAGACAACTTGGGGATCTTTCCCTGCCACGGCACAAAGGGTTCCCCATATCTCGCTTGTTCTTCGCGAGATGTGGGAGAAGCTGCGCTCGACTTGCTGTTTGTCCGTGCTCCAAAGGCCAGAAGGAAAGGCCCGCGTATCCCACGTCTCGCGAAGAACGAGCGAGATATGGGGCACCCGTCGATTTGTTGAACGAGAAAAAAACACGCGGATTTTTGTTTCTTCTCAGAAAGGCGCATGAGCCTTCAAGTTCCACCGGAAATCCGGGGAGGGCTGGGAAATCCAGGCGCGAAGACGATGGAGCACCGCAGACGCGGCACCAAAGCGCTATACCGTGCACCCGCTGCGGCGTCCAACATACGAACCCCTGCGGTTTGCATTTCGCCCCGTGCCCGTCGCGGGAACTAACCTCTACGCGCCCAGGCTCTTCAAGCGGAACAGCGCCGCAATCATCGCATCGATATCTTCGAAGCTGTTGTACAGCGCCAACGATGGACGCACCGTGGTCTCCAGGCCAAATCTGCGCAGCGTAGGCTGGGCGCAATGGTGGCCGGAACGTACCGCGATGCCCTCACGGTTAAGAGCGGCGCCCACCTCTTCGGTTCGGAAACCATCGAGCACAAACGACAGCACCCCTGCTTTTTCCTTGGCCGTGCCGATGATGCGCAGGCCCGGAACCCGCAACATTGCCTGGGTGGCGTAGACCAGCAGCTCATGCTCGTAGCGCGCCACATTCGGCATCCCGATGTGGTCGAGATAATCGATGGCTGCGCCCAGTCCGACCGCATCGGCAATGTTGCCCGTGCCTGCTTCGAAGCGCCCCGGAGGAGGTTGATACGTCGTCTTCTCAAAGGTGACGTCGACAATCATGTTGCCCCCGCCTTGCCACGGAGGAGTTTCCGCCAGCACGTCCGGCTTGCCGTAAAGCACGCCAATGCCGGTCGGCGCGAAGACCTTGTGGCCGGAGAAGACATAAAAATCGCAATCGAGAGACTGCACATCGATCGGCATGTGCGAAACCGCCTGCGCGCCGTCGAGCAGAACACGGGCTCCGTAGCGATGGGCCATTTGCACCATCTGGTGCGCCGGAGTGACTGTGCCCAGGGCATTCGAAACCTGGGTGAACGAAACCAGCCGCGTTTTTGGGCTCAGCAGCTTCTCGTACTCGTCCAGCAGAATCTGGCCATCATTGTCGACCGGAGCCACGCGCAGGCACGCGCCCTTTTCCGCGCATAGCATCTGCCAGGGAACAATGTTGGCGTGATGCTCGATCCAGCTGATGACGATCTCGTCGCCCTTGTTGATGTGCCGCCGTCCCCACGCCTGGGCTACCAGGTTGATGGCCTCGGTCGCGCCGCGGACAAAGACAATCTCCTTCGACGATCCGGCATTGAGAAAGTGCGCCACCTTGCTGCGCGCATCCTCGTAGGCATCCGTAGCGCGGGCTGCCAACTCATGGGCGGCACGATGAATGTTCGAGTTCTCGTGTTCGTAGAAATACGAAATGCGGTCGATCACGCTTTGCGGCTTTTGCGTGGTGGCCGCATTGTCCAGCCAGATCAACGGATGGCCGTTCACGCGCTCGTTCAATATCGGAAAGTCGCGGCGTACCGAGCCGATGTCGAACTGCTGGCGCGGAAGCTTCAGGTCGCCCACTGCCCCAGGATGCGACGTGCTCGCATCTCGCAACATCCGGCACTCTTAGCGGCCTTCAGGCCGCCACCGTCCAGAAAATAGAACGGAGAGGGATCCGTCAACGCTGCCCGCGCATCGTCTTCGTTGCGTAATGGCGGCAGCGGTGCAAGCTTGGGCACGCCTGCTTCGAAAGACGGAAACAACGCAGCGTCAAACTCCGGCATAGGCAGCGAAAAGGGAGAGGGCGCGGCGCTCCGCGGATCGACCTGAAGCAGGCCCACAGCGAGGCGCAGCCGATAGCATTGCGATGCAGTGGCAGGGGCAACGGGTGTGCTCATGCCCGCCGGCATTCTCCAAAAAGTAGAACGGAGACGCAGTCGTCAGTGCCGATTTTGCATCGTCCTCAGAGCGCAGCGGGGCAAGTGGCGGCAAGGCCGGCACACCGGCCTCAAACGATGGAAACGAAGCGCCAAACTCCGGCATGGGAAGCGAGAACGGAGAAACCCCGCTGGGGCGCTTCGCGGGTCCTGCGGCAGCACAGGCACCTGCGGCGCGAGCGGAACGCCGGCAGGCCCCATCCCCGCCGCGGAAGGCATATAGGATGACATTCCGGGTACATCCGCGATGAGCGGAGGACCCCCCGCCGAAGGCACAGCCGGCATCGAAGGCACCGGCATACCCAGTTGGGGCAGCCGGGTTTCGAAATCCTGCGGGTCAGAGGGCGCCACGGGCGCGGACACCGGGACGCCGGCAGGAACTGCCTGCCCTGGCTGCCCGCGGAAGAACTCGTTGGCCAGCCGGGTCAGCGTGACTACGTCGGGGAGCGAGCCAGCAAGGCTGGTCTCACGGCACACCTTTCGTTAGCCCCGAGAACCCCCGCATCGCTCTGCTCATTTGTACTCATGGTAGTGTCCGACCTCTACGTTCTCGAGCACACCCAGCGCATCTTCGGTAAGTACTGCGGCGGAGCAATAGAGCGACACCAGGTAGGAGGCGATCGAGTTGCGGTCAATACCCATAAAACGGACAGAAAGGCCGGGAGTCTGTTCCCCGGGCAGGCCGGGCTGAAACAGTCCCACCACGCCCTGCTTCCTCTCGCCGGTGCGCAGCAACAGGATATTGGTCTTCCCCGCCTCGTCGACGGTTCAGCTTGTCGGTGGGAACCAGCGGAATGCCCCGCCAGGTCAGAAATGGTGAGCCAAAGATCGTTGCCGTGGGCGGAGGAACTCCGCGCACGGTGCACTCACGGCCAAAGGCGGCAATGGCCCGTGGATGCGCCAGGAAAAACGCCGGCTCCTTCCAGATGCGCGAGAGCAGTTCATCCAGGTCGTCGGGGGTAGGCGCACCCGCACGGACCGCAACCTTGAATGCAGGATCGATATTATTGAGCAGGCCATAGTCGGCGTTGTTGATCAACTCGCTCTCCTGCCGCTCCTTCACCTTTTCCACCGTCAGCCGCAACTGCTCGCGGATCTGGTCGTGCGGATGGCTAAACAGGTCGGAGACACGCGTGTGTACATCCACGATGGTGGTAATTGCACTCAGCGTGTATTCGCGTGGAGTCTCCACATAGTCGACAAATGTCTCGGGCAAGGTACGTTCATCGCGCGACCCGCAATCCACCTGGATCTCAGAGTCGTTCTTGACCTTGTTGACCCGGTAGGTGCCGGATTCGACAGGAACCCAGTTGAGCAGCTGCACCAGCCAGCGTGGCGTAATGGCCGTGAGTTGGGGAGCGGTCTTGGTTGTATTGGCTAACTGCCGTGCTGCAACATCGCCTAGCGCTCGACGATTCTGATCTGCCATGGAGTTTCGTTCCTTCCGTGTCCCTCAAAAAAACAGGAAACTTATACCAGGAGAATGATAGGCGTCTGCCCGTCGCGGGTGAATCGTGGAAATGCGTAATTCGGGGCCTTTAGGATCACAAAGAATCGACAAGTGGCCTCCTGACCTAATAATTTAAGGACAGCATCTGTGCGTCGAGTTCCCCGGAGGATCCGACTGGAATGGTTCACCCATCGATTGACGATATTGATTGCGAAATCCTCGCGGAGCTTCAGGCTAACGCTCGCATTGCATTTGCCGAGCTTGGACGAAGGGTCGGTCTCTCCACGCCTGCGGTGATCGAAAGGGTCCGCCGATTAGAGGAGAGCCGGGTGATCCTCGGCTACCGCACGGTGGTCGATCCCGCACAGGTAGGACTGCCGGTGCGCGCCATCGTCAAGGTCACGGTGGCGGGCGATAAGCTGGTGAAATTTGCCTCCGTGGTGCGCAACCTCCCCGAGGTTCTGGAGTGTCATCGGGTTACTGGAGCCGAATCGTTTATCGTGCAGGTCGCGGTGCGCGACGTACGCCACATGGAAGAGGTGATCGATTCGATGATGCCGTATGTGGCGACCAACACTTCGATGATCCTGGCCTCTCCCGTGCCCTGGAACAGCATCCTACCGGCGGCTCGCTACGGCAAGAAGCCGCGCCAGCGCAAGCCCAACAGCTAACTACCATCGCCGGGTATACGCTCCTACAACTAAGGTGTACACGCACTGGTGCGGACGCAACCTACTCAAGCACTGTGGGGTTTAGTAAACCAGTAGCCGTTGTCAGGCAAGGAGCGCTATGAAAATCGGAACGTTCGCCGTAGCAACAGCCTCTGTTCTTTTCACACTTGCAGCCGCGGCTCAAACCGCGCAAACCGCGCCTCCCCCGGGAACAGCCGGGCAGCGTAAAGCCAACCAGCAGGCGCGGATCGCGCAGGGCGTCAAGAGCGGTCAATTGACTGCTCACGAAACCGCGAACCTGGAGACGCGCGAAGCCAGCGTGAACAAAGAAGAGCACAATATGCGTGCAGCCGACAATGGGAAGCTTACGGCGGCTGACCGCACCGCGCTCAACAACCGCCAGAACAAGATTTCAAATTCTATTTACAAAGATAAGCACAACGATGCGGTACAGAAATAGCGCACTATGGGCTCGGCAGGGGAGGCCTCTCATCGAGACCTTTCCCTGCGAGCAGTTCCTACTTGCGCAGCGAGCGGATAAGGTCAGTAATGATTGGTGGAGTTATGGCGCGGATGGCGCTCTTGACCCGGATCGTTGCCTTGACCGCGTTGACACCCGGCCGTTCTTGAAATGCCACCTCATGCCGATGGGTGAGCTCTGGGTCTTCTTCCGGGCGGCCATTGGAGTAGTAGTAGGTCGCAATGGACTTGCGGTTCCGATCGGGCGGGCATGCCAGTGGTTCGGGATGACCGTGAAACGAAATACTGGTGGTGCTGAAGATCGCGCAGCGGTTGAAGATGGGCAGAATCTTCTTCTCTGCCCGGGTCACCTTGCGATCCCATAGCTCGAAGTGCCCCCCGTACTCCTCTTTCCAGTCTTTGTTCAGATAAATCAGAACATTGATGCGCCGGTCCAGCCGCAGCGCTTTGTGGTAGCTGAAATCGGCGTGGACTTCCAGCAGGCCGCCGGGCCTGATCTGATGTAGCCCACCGCCGGTGTAGTTGGGATCGGGCAGCACACAGGAGATCCCGGTCAGCGTTTCCAGAAATTTGAGCATCGGCCGGCTGTTCAGAAAATAGAGCACATCGCGAATCGAAGGCGGCAGCTTCTCCACGACATCGAATGCCAGCTTCTTCCGCTGGTTCACATCCGTGTAGGCATGCCAGTCTGCTTCCTTCGGCTCGGGGAAATCACGCAGTGCGGCCTCGGCGACCTCCACCGGCAGAAAATCGTCGAAATAGATATGAGGATAGGGCGTGTTCGCCTTGTACTCCTCTGCTTTAGCCTGCGCCAGGGTCTCCAGTTTCCCGGCGAATTGGTCGCCGAGCAACTGGTCCAACACCCTGCTGTCATGAGGGGCCTGCACCTGGACTATTTCTTTCACCGCTTCGGGCATGGGTCGACCTCCCTCTGGATTCAAACCTATTGACGCATAGGAAACATGTCAAGACGGAGGGGTTGTAAACTGTTAGTGAGGGTATCTATGGCCGAACTGGAACGCAGAAAGTCGGTAACCGTCAAAATAGGCAACGTGCGCGTGGGCTCATCCGCGCCGGTCGTGGTGCAGTCCATGACCAATACCGATACCGCCGATGTACAAAGCACCATCCAGCAGGTTGCCGCTCTGGCTACCGCCGGGTCGGAACTGGTGAGGGTGACGGTCAACAACGACGCCGCGGCCGCCGCGCTGCCCGCCATCGTCGAGGGATTGGCCAAGCTGGGAATCGACGTCCCCATTGTTGGAGACTTTCATTACAACGGGCACCTGCTGCTGAAGAAGTATCCGGAGTGCGCGCGCGCCCTGGCCAAGTACCGCATCAACCCGGGCAACGTTTCGATCGGCCGCAAGGACGATGACAACTTCCGCACCATGATTGAGTGCGCGGTAGAAAACCAGAAGCCGGTCCGCATCGGGGTGAACTGGGGCTCCCTCGACCAGGCTTTGCTCACCAAGATGATGGACGAAAACTCCAAGCGGGCCCAGCCGGCGGAGGCTCGCGACGTCATGATCGAGGCCATGCTGGTGAGCGCGATCGAGTCCGCGCGCGCTGCCGAACGCTATGGTTTGCGTCGCGACCAGATCATCCTCAGCGCCAAGGTGAGCGGCGTGCGCGACCTGATCGAAGTCTACGAGTTGATGGCGGCGCGCTGCGATTACGCGTTGCACCTGGGCCTTACCGAAGCCGGCATGAGCATGAAGGGCATTGTCGCTTCGACTGCCGGTCTTGCTCCGTTGTTGCTCAAGGGCATTGGCGACACCATCCGTGTCTCGCTCACCCCCAAACCCGGCGGCGACCGCACCGAGGAGGTGCAGGTGGCGCAGCAGATCCTGCAATCGCTGGGCATCCGCAGTTTTGCGCCCCAGGTGACTGCTTGCCCCGGCTGCGGGCGCACCAGCAGCACCTACTTCCAGGAGTTGACCCAGGACATTCAGGCTTATGTGCGCGACAGCATGCCGATTTGGCGCGAGCGCTATCCCGGAGTCGAAGAGTTGAAGCTCGCCGTGATGGGCTGTGTAGTCAACGGGCCGGGTGAGTCCAAGCATGCCAACATCGGCATTTCCCTGCCCGGCACCTTTGAAGATCCCAAGGCCCCGGTCTACGTGGACGGCCGCCTGATGACGACCCTTCGTGGGGATGACATCGTCAACGAATTCAAAAAAATTCTCGACGACTATGTCGCCGCGCGCTACGGCACCGGCTCCCGCGAAGAGCAGTTGATCGAAGTGCGGTAGATGGCTGTTCGAAGGGATTCTTCTGGGAAAGGATCCTTTCGCCTATTGAACCGCCGGCTTCAATTTCCAGCCCCGTACCCGGATTTCCTGCCACGCAGCGTAGTACGAGGCCGCGCGTGCGCCTTTCAGTAAGGAAAGGCGCATGAAGTTTGCCAAAGCCACCAAGTTCCACAGGAAAATCCGGGGTAGGGGCGACCTGAACTAACCTGAACTTAGCCCAGGACGTCAGTCCTGGGTACAAGTCGAGATCAAGGAGAAGTCCCTTACTCCCCCGCCGCCCGCTCCCGCAATTCCCTCAGCGAATAAAAAGTCCCCCGCCAGGTAATGCCACCGCGCCACAATGCGAGCCCCATAGACCGAAGCAGCGCGTACAACAACAACACGCTGGCAAGCGGAAACGTGACGATCTGCGCCGCGGAAAAGTGGTGGTACTTCCCTGCCCGCTGGTAGGCCAGAAACAAAGCCAGCAGAAAAACCCCGGTGGGCCAGCAAAACGCCCGGCCGGCAACGCAGGCAACCAGCGGAAACAACGTGAACAATCCCAGGCCGAAACAGGCAAACCCGAGCAGCAGTTCGGGCCGAAACCGGAACAGCGCGAACAAGTTCTTGGTCAGGTTATCCACCACGCCGAAGGCTCCTTCCGCCCAGCGTACCTGCACCATGTCAAGGCCCAACGCCGCGCGCTGCGCAAATCCGCCGGCTTTGACCCGGCGTCCCAGGGCCAGATCCTCAAGAACCTCCATCCGCAGCGCCTGCCATCCTCCCAGCGCGTCATAAACTTCGCGTCGGATCAGGTTAAAGGCGCCCACTCCGATCGAATCGCGCCTGGCCAACGGATCCGCCACTCGCCAGGGACTAAGCGCCCAAATGGATATCGCCTGAAGAAATGAAACCATCATGCGCTCCCCGGGGCTCTGCAGCAGAATGGTGGGGAGCAAGACCAGGTGATCCGCATCGCTATACACTGCATACTCCATTGCGCGGCGCAAAGCGTCGGGGTGAAACAAGACGTCTCCGTCGGTAAACAGAAGCCATTCGCCGGTGGCCTGCTCCGTGGCTAAAGCCATGGCATGGGTTTTCCCCAACCACCCCGGCGGCAGCTCGGCAACATGCAAAACCTGTAACCCCTCGCCCGCCATAGTCTCCATAATGGCGCCCGTCCGGTCGGTAGAGCGATCGTCCACGGCGATGATCTCGAGCGAGACCCCTTCGGCCGCCAGCAGGGAGCGCAGGGTTGCGGCGATATTCTTAGCTTCATTTCTCGCCGGCACAATCACGCTTAAGCGGGGCAGGCTCGAGGTCGAATCCGCAGAGCGGCTGCGGACCAGGTCGGGCACCCGTTGCAACATGCGGCGCCACACCAGCACCCGCACCAGCCAGGCCGCGGCGATGAGCCATTCCAGCGCCTGGACCATCCAAGAGAAGACGGGCATCTACCCAGTATGCGGCCGCCCGTCTTATATACTGGCCTCCGGGCGCCACTGAATGGCAGAAGAAAGACGAAAAAGAATCAGTAGTAGTGTTCTCTGGATCGCTGCCGGTATCGCTCTCGTCCTCATCTTCTTTGGCGTTCGCAGGCTCACGCGCGAGAAATTGCCGGTACGGGTCGCCGAGAGCCAGGTACAGGATCTGGTCAAGGTCCACAGCACCAATGGCCGGGTCGAGCCCCTGCAGATCTTTGAAGCCCAGGCTCCGGCGGCCACTACGGTCAAAGCGGTGTATGTCCACGTTGGCGAGAAGGTGCATGCCGGGCAGCTGCTAGTATCGCTCGACGACACCAACGCGCAAGCCAGGCTGGCTGCGGCTACGGCCGCCTTGCGCGCCGCCGAGGCCCAGTACCAGACCGTGGCCAGCGGCGGCAACCATCAGCAGCAGCTTGCTCTCTCGGCCAATCTCGCCAGAGCGCAGATCGATCAGGACCAGGCAGCGAAAGATCTCGACGTAGTCCAGAAGCTGGCGGCCAAGGGCGCCGCTTCCCCAAGTGAGGTAGCCCAGGCCCAGATGCGCCTAAACCTCGCGCAAACATCACTGCACTCGCTGGAGCAGCAAAAGGCCCAACCCTTCGCCCCGATTGACCTGACCCAGGCGAAATCCAGCGTAGCCGAAGCAGAGGCTGCGCGTGCCGCAGCCGTCCAGGTCATCGAGAAATCCAACGTGCGCGCTCCGTTTGCCGCCACCGTGTATTCCCTTCCCGTTACCAAATACGCGTATGTCGAGCCCGGTGCGGAGATCTTGCAGGCCGCCGACCTGACCAAGCTCGAGGTGCGCGCCTATTTCGACGAGCCGGAGATCGGCGACCTCAAACTCAACAACCCGGTCAGCATTGTGTGGGACGCCAAACCGGATTTGAAATTCCACGGCCAGATCATCCGCCTGCCCTCCAACATCATTACCTACACCACCCGCAACGTCGGCGAGGTGCTGGTCAGCATCGCGGACTCAGACGGAATTCTTTTACCCAACACCAATGTAGTGGTCACCGTGGTCACCGACGAAATTCACAATGCGCTCACGGTTCCCCGCGAGGCTCTTCACGTGGAAGGTGGGCGCGATTATGTTTACGTTGTCTCCCACGACACGCTGCGCCGTGAGGCTGTGCAGGTGGGGGCCATCAACCTCACGCTGGTGCAGATCGTGAGTGGACTCGCGGAGCATACGGTTGTCGCCCTGGGCACCACCAACGGGCAGCCGCTCTCCGAGGGCGTTCCCATTCGCATCGTCAATTAGTTAAGCGTTTTCACAAATACGTATGATGTGGAGAGAGTGGTTATGTGCAGGCGTACTTTCCACCCCAACAAGCACAGCTTGTCGGGGGCCCCGCTTTGGCGGAACGCTTGCGTAGGGCTCATCTTCTTCGCTTTACGCCATTTGTGAAGACGCTGTGGCGACCGTCTGTAGAATGCAGATTGCGGAATTTCCGGGGTCAACCATATCGGTGAGGCGCGCCTGCCAGTTCGTGTTGCTGGGTATCGTTACTCTGTTTGTGCAAAACGCCGCCCGAGCCCAGGTCTCTTTTTATACCGCAGTCGATCTGGCCCTGCGTAACAGCACCCAGGTGCGCATTAGCGCCGCCGACGTGCAACACGCCGAGGCCGCGGTGATGGAAAGTGTTGACGCCTATAAGCCAAGCTTTTCTGTCGGCTCCAGCCTGGGATATTCTTACGGCTTCCCCGTGGGCCAGCCTTCGATTTACACGGTGAATGCCCAATCCCTGGCCTGGTCCTTCTCCCAACCGGACTATATTCGCTCCGCCCGCTCGGCGCTCCTGGCCGCGCAGTTGCAGCTGAAAGATACTCGGCAGCAGGTCATCCTGAGTGCCGCCCTGGATTATATCGAGTTGACCACCACCAACCAGCAGATCAGCGCACTCGATCAGGAAACCAGCTTTGTCCGCAAATTGGTTGAGATTGAGGCCGAGCGGGTCGACGCCGGGGTCGACAGCAAAGTTGAATTAACCCAGGCGCGCTTGACCGATGCCCAGATTGCGCTGCGCAGGTTGCATCTGCTGGACCAGGCCGAGCTGGCGCGTGCCCGCCTCGCCCACTTGACCGGGCTCAACCCGGACGACATTGTCGCCGAACCGCAAACCATACCCAATGCGCCCGACATCTCCCAGCAGGCGGAAGGCCCGGTTCCTAACAGCGGAGTAGAGGCCGCGTATGCCTCGGCCAAATCGAAGCTTTACACCGCGTTTGGCGACGCTCGCCAGAACAACCGCCCCACCTTCGCTTTCGGATTGGAATACAACCGCTACGCTAAGTTCAACAACTACAACGAGTACTATCTGCGGTTTCAGCACAACAACTTCAACGTAGGCGTTCAGATCACCATGCCGCTCTTCGATGCCACCCGTAAGGCAAGAGCCAAAGGCTCAAGTGCGGAGGCCGCGCAGGCCACGGCACAAGCCGATCAACTGCGCGATCAGGCGGCGGAGCAAATCCTGCGCTTGCAGAAGAGCGTCGCCGAGCTTGCGGCCCAGGAAAAAGTGGCGCAACTGCAAAACGAACTGGCCCAGGATCAACTGGACACGATCATCACCCAACTCCAGCTGGGAAGCGGCGGCAGCCCGGGATCAGTGGCGCCCTTGCCCAAGGACGAACAGGGCGCCCGGATCAGTGAGCGTAGCTACTATGTCGACATGCTCGGGACCCTGTTCCAGCTGATGCAGGCGCGGCTTTCTCTGTTGAGGTCGATGGGCAGAATCGAAGACTGGGCCAAGCAAGTGCCCCCGGCCGGCACCCCCCATCCCTGAACCACAAAAAACGAGGCTACAACACAGGGGGGCATATTCCACACTTTCTGCCCCCGAAGAACGGGATTCGCTGAACCCCCTCGCCCTCGGCGACATCTAACGTTCTGGGTGTTCTTCTAGGTCCTGTTCCGCCCCCAGCACCTGTGGTGCTGATAGACTGTAAGTTAAGCCTATGCCGCTAAAAACGTTACTCTTAAATCCCCCATCCTTTGAAAATTTTGACGGCGGCGCCAGCTCTCGCTGGCCTGCTACGCGTGAGATTGAGTCCTACTGGTATCCGGTGTGGCTGGCCTACCCGGCCGGCATGCTGGAAGGTTCCCGCATGCTGGACGCGCCGCCCCATCACATCTCCGCGACGGAAGTCATTGAGATTTGCAAAAGCTACGAGTTCCTGGTGCTGTTCACCAGCACTCCAGGCTGGACGGGCGACCAAAAACTGGCCGAAGCGATCAAGCGCGCCAATCCCCAAATCAAGATTGCCTTCGTTGGACCGCCGGTCACCACCTCCCCGACCGCGCTCTCAACGAATGTCCGGCGATCGATTTCGTTTGCCGGCGCGAGTTCGACTTCTCCGTGGTGGAGTTTGCCAACGGCAAGCCTCTCGATCAGATTCTGGGCATCAGCTACCTCAAGAACGGCGTCGTTACCCACAATCCCGATCGGCCCCAGGTAGACAACCTGGACCAGATGCCATGGGTCACCGATGTCTACAAACGCGACATCGATGTGACCCGTTACAACGTGCCCTTCCTGCTTTATCCCTACGTCTCTCTTTACTCCACGCGCGGCTGTCCCGGCGCAGTGCACCTTCTGCCTCTGGCCGCAGACCCTGAGCGGACACGCATGGCGCAAGCGCTCGACCGACGACGTCGCCGCCGAGATGGCGCACGCCAAGGAGCTCTTTCCCGAAGTGAAGGAGTTCTTCTTCGACGACGACACCTTCAACATCCAGAAGGTGCGCACTATTGAGCTCTGCGAAAAACTCAAGCCGCTGAAGCTCACCTGGTCCTGCACCTCGCGCGTGACCACCGACCGCGATACCCTGAAGGCGATGCGCGAGGCCGGTTGCCGGCTGCTGATTGTGGGCTTTGAATCCGGCGATCCGCAGATCCTCAAGAACATCAAGAAGGGCGCCACGGTGGAGCGGGCTCGCGACTTCGCCCGCGATTGCCATGAGCTCGGCCTTACCATTCATGGCGACTTCATCCTCGGCCTTCCCGGCGAAACCAAGGAGTCCATCCGCAACACCATCAACTTTGCCAAAGCTCTCGATGTTGAGACCATCCAGGTATCGATTGCCCATGCCTATCCGGGCACGGAGTTCTATGACTTCGCTGCCGAGAATGGTTTCATCATCAACAATGGGGCCATGGTCGATGAAGGCGGACACCAGCTCGCTCACATTGAATATCCCGGCTTGCCCAAGGACTACGTGCTCGAGATGGTGCACCGCTTCTACGATGAGTACTACTTCCGTCCCAAGGCGGCGTGGCGCATCGTGAGCAAAGCCATCGTCAATCGAGATGTCAAGCGGCTGTACGTCGAGGCCAAGTCATTCCTCAAGCTCCGTGCCGCGCGCAACAAGGTGGTGGCAGACGGAAAGCTGAAGGCCGCCAAAACAGCCGGCCCGGTAGTGAACGCGGGGGCATGAGCGCTGATCCTTCCGAACTTTAGTTCGATGAAAACCATGACCTTCGGCGGTATCTGATCCTGGGCGTGGTGAGCGCTCTCCTCCGCCTTTGGCGATACTTTCATGTCCATCGGGATGAAGCGTGTTGGGCCGGTACCTCTGTCTCATCCTGGTGAGCTTCTTTCTGCGTTGCGGACCCCCTGGGTATTGGGTGGAGTCGCTTGCTGCTGGTCTTTTTTGCTTCCTATCTGACGGCGCTCTCCTGGGCGGACTTGACCTTCGTGTTGCCGGCGACGTCGCTTGCCTACGTCGCCCTCGCTTTTCTCTCCAGGTTCTGGCTTCAGGAGCAGATCTCGACGGCACGTTGGCTGGGCATCGCGCTAATAACCGCCGGAGTCGGTTTTGTAACCCAGGGCCCGGCTTATACTCCGCGTCATTCCAGCGATCCGCCGCCAGCGATCTGAGATGACTTCCGGTCTGGCGATTGCCCTCATGGTTGGCACCATCGTGTTGACCGCGACGGCGGGCGACGTGCTGATCGCCTCAGCGATGCGCGCCGTCGGTGACCTGGACCAGATCAAGGCAGATGCGAGGCTTGCGCGGCGCGATATGGGCCGTCGTCAGTGAAGGCCGTTTCCTGGCCGGAGTCGTCTGGATGGCCCTCAGCTTCTTCTCCCTGCTCTTCTCCCTCAGCCACGCGGACGTGAGCCTCATCGCCCCTGCGGCAGGTTCCCTCACCTTCGTCAGCAATGCCCTGGCCGCGAAGTACCTGTTGCATGAGAATGTCGATCGCCGTCGCTGGCTGGCTGCGGTCTTCGTCTGCTGTGGTGTCGCGCTCCTCAAGCACTAGGACAGATTTCTCACAAGTGACCCATGCGCCTGCTCTCCTTACCGACAGGAAATGCGTGGCTCATTCAAGACCTTCTTTTGGCTTGAGTGGGGTTGCGAAGGAGCCCAACCTCTCCGCTCTGTGGCAATGGAGCGAAAACAAGCGACTGGGGTACTACGGACGACTCCTGCCCGAAGAGTGACGGCTATATCTACAGAGTGTGCATTTGGATCTCGACGCCAACGCCTTCTGCCTTCTTGAGCGCGGCGATAACACCGACCAGATTTTGCGCGCTCGGGTTTCCCTTTGGCCCGAACATACGCTGCAGGCTAGGCGACGAGATCTTCGTCTTGCGGGCGAGTTTGGGAAAGCCAATCGTCGCATTGATGTAATTCCGTAGAATCGCTCGGCCGGTTGCGAAGTCACCGTCATTGATGAGCTGTAGTCCTTCACGAAGGAGAGCCTGACGAAAGGCGGGCTCGCGCTGTGCCCGTTCGCGGACGGTTTCGCGGAAATCTCGTGTAAGCGCCATGTCCAATCCCCCTACTTGCGTTTCTTCGTCTTGCTCATTGTCTCGGTCTTCTTTTTCGGCCTGATTCAGCACGGCTCTCTTGCGTTGTTTGTACTCATGCCATGTGGCTTTGGCATCCGAAATATCGTTCTGCCGTTGCTTCGTGCCGCCGCCAAGCAGGATGACAAGCTGTTCGCCATCCTTGCCGAAGTAAATCCGGTAACTGGGCCCGAAGTCGATTTTGTATTCCGAAACGCCTTCGCCAACGCCCTTAACTGAGGATTTGTTGCCTTGGGATATACGCTCCAGGCCAACCGTCACTTTAGTAGCGGCCGGCACGTCGAGATCATTGAACCAGGCGCGGAAAAGATTACGTCCCCTGCCGTCTACGTACTCCTCAAGAGCAATCACTCCTCACCACCAATAATAACATATATGTTATTTTATACGAATGCCCAAGATCCACTAAGTTATTCCCACCGATGTCCCGTGCAGATTTCTAATGATGAGCACGTCGGCTTCTCTGGTCGCGAACCGGTATGGTGAACGTGTTCGATCGAACGATCACTCGCAAAGCGCTGTGCCAAACCCATTGACTCGCATTCCCCACTCAATTCCCACCTGCATCATCTGAGATCGATGAACAGAAGAATTGCAATCAAACGCTGATCGAAGCTTTAGCCAGGATTCCCCCATCACAAACCACATGCGAGCCGGTCACATAAGCGGTCTCATCGGAGAGCAGCCACGCCACGACGCGCGCCTGGTCCTCTGCCTCTGCCAGCCTCCCCAACGGAATCTCCCTGCAGAGTTGGAGGCGCATTGCCTCAACCTCTTCCGGCGGAACATTGTTCCACATCAAGCCGGTCTCAGTTGCTCCCGGAACAACCGCATTCACCCGGATGCCGAATTTTGCGTAGTCGATCGCCATGCAGCGAACCAGCGAAGAGACGGCTCCTTTGGTTGCGCTATAGGCGCCGCACCCGCCCGCAGCCAGAGCCACAAACCCCGTGGGCGAAGAAGTACAGACGATCGAGCCGGAAACCTTGGCTGCCAACATCTGTTGCAGGCCATGTTTGCATGTAAGAAAAATTCCGGTCAGGTTGGTGTCGAGAATAAGCTTCCAGCGTTGGAGTGGCATTTCATGGATCAGTCCACCCACATCCATACCCGCATTGGCAAAGATCCCATAAGGTGCGCCGAACTCCTCATGGATCAGCGCAAAGGCCTGCGCCACCTGCGCCTCGTCGCTGACATCGCACTCCAGCCCAATCGCCCCGCCTGCACCTTGGACCAGCCCCGCGTCGGCCGCTTCCTTTGCGCTTTCGCGATTCTTGTCGAGGATTGCTATCCGGTCGCCACGCTTGGCGCAGAACAAAGCGGTCGCGCGGCCGATACCGCCGCCCCCACCCGTGATGATGATCAGCCTGTCCCGGTTGTCTGAAGATGCCATTCGTTTCCCAAATCCCTTTTTTGCGCCGATTTCCGAGGGCATCTCTCAAGTGGCGTGAAGCAACGTACCCTCAGCGGCTTCAGGGTACACAATAGCAAGAAGTGGCACACTTGCGTACACAACGGTACTCAAGGAAGCCCATGGAAACGCTGAAAATCGGCATGAGAGAGTTTCGCGACAAGCTTGCCACCTATCTTTTGGAGTCGGATGCGCCGGTGGCGATTACGCGGCATGGCGATACCGTCGGCTACTTCATTCCTACCCGCCGTAAACGGAGCGACACGGAACGGGCGGCGCTGAAAGAAGCGGCTGCCCGATGGCGGGAAATTCTTGCTTCGCAAGGCCTGTCTGAGGAAGAAGTGCTGGCGGATTTCAAGCGTTGGCGTTCGAAACGAAAACAATGAAGGAACGGAAGCGCCTGATACTGGACGCGAACATCCTCCTTCGAGCCGTCTTCGGTGTCCGGGTTCGCAATCTCCTCGAAGCCTACGAAGATTCCGTTGCCTTCTACACCCCCGAGGTTTGCTTTAGCGACGCTCGGAAGTACATCCCAATCATTGCCGCCAGTCGACAGTTCGATCCGGCTGCCGGCATTCGCGTCCTCGATAAACTAGTGGGTCTTGTGCAGGCCGTGGACCTGAGTCACTACGAAGAGCATGAGGCTGTCGCGCGGGAAAGAATGGCGTCTCGGGATGCCGCGGATTGGCCCGTCGTGGCAACCTCTTTGTTGCTCGATTGCCCAGTCTGAACGGAAGATAAGGACTTCTTTGGTACGGGAGTCTCCACTTGGACGACCGCAAACGTCGAGCTCTACATTCGGGACAATTAGCGGTCAGTCGTACAAGAATCATTCTCCTGTAACGTGGCCCTGCCGTCCTGATCAGTCGTATCGTAGGGCGACCATCGGACTCACGCGAGTAGCCGATCCGGCTGGGATTAATGCAGCAACAGTTGCGACCAGGATAAGCACGAGCGTTACCAACCCGAATGTAACCGGATCGCGTGGGCCGACGTTGTACAGCAGGCTAGAGAGCACGCGCGTTGCGCCGAGCGCAGCCACCAAACCAACGGCAGATCCTGACACGATCAGCCTCAGGCTACTCCCCATCACCAGCCGTAAGATATCGCCTTTGTTTGCTCCCAATGCCAAAGAAGAATCGTGCCGCTCTGACCTTTGCAGGTTCAACGGGAGCTGCCTTCGACAAGACCACAACCGTAAACCAATATTCAGCGATTCCCCTACATTCGCTTCTCCCGGATCTCAACGGCCGGAATGGTCGTGCGAGCTCGCCTCGGCGCCGGCCAGCGCGAGGTTCGCGGGCCGTTCTGGTGGATGTTGGGCCAGGTGGTCAAGCGCGCTTTGCATTTCGAGCACGAAGTTGGTCGGCCATTTCTCCCGTGAAGCCGTGGCGGACAAGAATGCGCTGGATGACGAGATCTTCGCGATTGGGCGGCATGGAGTAGGCAGGAACCAGCCAGCCGCGCTCGCGCAATCGATCGGCAAAGTCGTAGAGCGTAAAACTCGAGGATGCGGGGTCTTTCAGCTCCCAGCAGAGGCCGGGGATCCCACCGTGGCCGTCATAAATAATTTTGAAGTGTCCGAACCCGGCGATCTTTTCGGCGAGATAGCGGCCCAGTGCATGGCATTGGCTTTGCACCTCGCGGTAGCCGTCTTTGCCCAGGCGGAGAAAGTTGTAGTACTGGCATATGATCTCCCCGCCAGGCCGGGAGAAGTTAAGGGCGAAGGTAGGCATGTTGCCGCCGAGATAGTTGACATTAAAAATCAATTCTTCGGGAAGGTCCTGTTTCTCCCGCCAGAGCGCCCACCCAACCCCGAGCGGCGCGAGACCAAATTTATGACCGGAAGCATTGATGGATTTCACCCGCGGCAGACGGAAGTCCCAGACCAGCTCCGGCTGCATGAAGGGCGCGAGGAAAGCGCCGCTCGCTCCGTCGACGTGGATGGGGATGTCGAGCCCGGTCTCGGCATGCAGCTTGTCAAGCGCCAGCGCTGATCTCGTGGACCGGCTCGTATTGCAGGGTGAACGTGACGCCGAGGGTAACGATCACGCCGATCGTGTTTTCATCGCAACGCTTGAGCACTTCTTCCGCGGTTAGCAGCAGGCGGTCGCCTTCCATGGGAACTTCGCGGATCTCAACGTCGAAGTAGCGGCAGAATTTGTGCCAGCAGACTTGAACCGGGCCCATGATGAGGTTCGGTGTCTCGATGGATTTGCCCTTGGCCCGTTGGTGTTTGCGCCACTTCCACTTGAGGGCCAGGCCGCCGAGCATGGCAGCCTCGCTGGAGCCGGTGGTGGAGCAGCCAATGGTGCTGGCGGCTTGCGGGGAGTTCCAAAGATCGGCCAGCATGTGCACGCAGCGCTCTTCGATAGCCGCGGTATGCGGGTACTCATCCTTGTCGATCATGTTCTTGTCGGCCGACTCCTCCATCAGTTGCTTAACTTCAGGCTCAATCCAGGTCGTGCAGAAGGTAGCGAGATTTTGCTGCGAGTTGCCGTCGAGGATGAGCTGATTATGGATGGTCTGGTAGACGGTTTGCGGATCCTCCGGGGTCTCCGGGAACTCGTAGGTCTCGGTCTCGTGGTTCATGGCTTCGGATTCAAGTTGGCTGGTGGGACCGGCCTTGAGCTCTTCGGTGTTGTGCAGAGGCATAGGTTCTCCTGTTTTGTCTGAATTCGAAGTGTATTGGCTGTTGCCCCGGGACGGGAAGAAAAGACGGTCAATTAGAAGCAAGATGGCAACAACTCAAATCATCGCAAGAGGCCCGCCAGGACGCCTGAAACCCTGTTTGGCCCGCTGTTTCCGGTCATGACTCCACCGCCGATGACCGTCCCCTGTACACTTCCAGAGCCAACCTTCCCCTGATGTCAGTCTGCGCTTTCCGATAAACTCAGATACAGGAGTAGCGCATATGACCGTTCGACCGCTCCGCAAAATGCTGCTTTCCGTAACGGTCGGCCTGCTCCTGGCTATGGGGTCTCTGCAGGCGCAGCAGCCGCCGGTACAACCGCAATTCCAGTCAGATACCGACCACGACGGACTGAGCGATGCCCTGGAACAGCAGCTGCTGGACCAGTTCACGCCAAAGTTCATGGTGGGCCAGCATGATTGCTCAATCAGTCCAGCCGAGTTTGAGCCCGAGGTGCGCTCGCCTGAGGTCGAGGCTGACAACGGAACAATCTACGGACAGGTGTATCCGGCAAGAGAAGCCGTCGATCATTCTGCGATGGTGGAGATCCACTACTATCACCTGTGGCGAAAAGATTGCGGGGGGCATGGCCACCCGCTCGACACGGAACATGTTGCGGTTCTTGTCCGCGCCTCCGATACCCACCGCGCCACGGCCACATGGAAAGCGGTTTACTGGTATGCCGCAGCTCATGAAAATACCGTTTGCGATGTAAGCCAGATCGCGCGTGCCGCAACCCTGCATGCAGAAGATCACGGGGCGACTATCTGGATCTCACCCGGCAAGCACGCTTCATTTCTGAACGAAACGTTATGTCGGCGCGGCTGCGGTGCGGACCGGTGCCAAAACATGGTCCCTCTTCGCCCTGCGGCTCTGATCAATCTGGGTGAGCCGAGCCATCCCATGAACGGCTCACTGTTTATCTCCTCAAAGGCATGGCCGCTCATGGCCAAGATGTCGACCTCGAACTTTGCGAGCCCTCCGGTCGCACGCTTGAATCAGCTCCCGGATACCGACATCGCGTGGTTCAACCCGGGACATCACCCCGTACAAGGTGTGATTGCCAAGAGCAGTGTCACCGAGCAGGCAATTGCAGAAGACGCTCGCGATGTCACTTCAGCCATCTCGTTGGCCGGCGGCTCAACCACGGATGCTCTTTCAACAGCTAACACTTCGACCAGTGAGGGCCTCTCTAACGCTGGTGATTCAACCGGTAACGCGTTGCAAAAGAGTTATCGGCACACCCGGCATGCTCTGGGCATATCGGCCCGGCACCTGGGTCTCGGTGGCCACGATAACCCGAACTAGAAAGTCATGATCGCACTGGAGCGCTGCAGTCAAGGTCGCTGCCTGGACGAGCTGGTCCGGATTGGGCACGTCATCCGGCCATCGGCGCTCGCAGGTTGCGGATGAGATCGCCAACAACACGCTGGGTCGTTCGCCAGGGAAAACATCGAAGATCGTAACCGCGCCCATACGGTTTATTTGGGTAAATCTTTCGTACCCTCCGGGGTTACCGATGATCTCTTAGCAGCGAGAGTATCGGAAGGCATTCCCCAACAGCGCACCCCGGGTTTTGCGGCAAGCAAGCATATGGAACCGGCTCTGGCCAGGAGCATCGGAAGGGTGCAGATGCGCGTCGAGCTCTCCACGGGCTGGGCTGCCGCCTAATAATCGGCTAAGCGGTATTTAGGTCATTTGCGCGAGCAAGGTGTGTCGGCGTAGAGTTGCGGTGATTTTTTTCGGGCTAAGGTCCGAACAAGGAGCCGACAATGTCGTACAAACGAATGATCTACCGCGTAGCCACCGTGGCGCTGGCGATTACCTGCAGCGCTGGAATTCTCCGCGCCGCCGACGACTTTCCAGGTAATAACGAATGTAAGGGCCTGCCCAATCAAATGGCCCTGCAGTCAGCCCTCGCTGCGGCCACTGCCGCTGAGAGCAGCGGCCTGAACAATCAGATGTGGGGGACCATCGTGGATCGCGATGGCGTGGTCTGCGCGGTCGCGTTCTCTGGCGTCAACCGCGGCGCCCAATGGCCCGGCAGCAGGGTTATCTCGGCACAGAAAGCCAACACTGCCAATTCGTTCAGCCTGGATGCTTCCTCCAGCAGCAGCGGATCAGGGCAACCTAACGGCTTATCACTCTCGACGGCGAATCTGTATTCCGCGGTGCAACCCGGCGGAAGCCTCTTTGGGCTGCAGGAGAGCAATCCGGTCGATACCATGGTGGCGTACAAAGGACCATCTGCGGATTACGGCACATTCGATGACCCCATGGTGGGTTGGAAGATCGGCGGGGTCAACGTCTTCGGTGGGGGCCTCGCGCTCTATGGTCCGGGCAAGAAGATCATCGGAGCAGTCGGGGTCAGCGGAGACACATCCTGCGCGGACCACGACATCTCCTGGCGGGTTCGCCATATCCTGAAGTTGGATCATCTGTCTGGAGTGGGTGGCGTCTCCGGCGATGCGGCCCATCCCGATAACATCATCTACGACATCACTGCCAATCCTGCTGGCGGCACGGGCATCAGCGCCGGTGGGTTTGGTCATCCAACGTGCATCAACACGGCGGACCCGAAGACACTTCCCCCGGTCCAGCCGTAGCGTCTACCCGGCTGTCGCCCACCCCTGTTCGCATGCAGCCAACAGGGGTGGGTGCGCTCGCCGGAGGCAAGCTTCCATAAGGCATCATTACTTAAGTTCTCCACTGCGCCAATGCTCGCCGCGCCAGAAAATCGCCTATCTTCTCGAGTAAGTCACATGTACTGTTGTGTTTTCCGTAAACCAGGCAGAACGTGCCCTAAGGTCTTCGCTCGGCGTCTATGCTTTGTCAACCCCGGTGCCCCGAAAGTGATACTCCCAGAGTAGGGCAGGTTCAGTACGATGGTGCCACTCGATGCCAATTGTTCGGAGCACTTCCGGATGGCGCTCGAGGAAGTTCAATCACGGGAACGAGGTGTCACCATGCGTTTTCTACCAACATGTGCCCTGCTGTTGTCTCTCTCTGCCCTACCGGGATTCTGCCAGAGCGACAACGTCGCCAATTCCACCCCTACCGTACTGCCGGCCAACGCAAGCGATTCGTCGGTGGACTACTCCGCTCTGCGGGAACGCCTGGCTGCACAGAACAAGACCCTGCAGGACCAGGTGAACACCCAGCGCGCGATCGTCAAGAAGAACCAGGTTCTGCTGAAAGAAGCGCAAAAGCTTGACGCCTCCAACAAGAAGCTCCTGGAAGAGAAGAAGAAACTCGAGACCGAGAATGTTGATCTCGAGAAGCAGCGGCAGGCGCTCAAGGCTTCGCAGAAGCCGGATACTGAAACTGCAGCTGTCTCCTCGAACTAAAGGCGGTTCAGGGCGGTCACATGCTGGTTCCGGTGTAACAATCGAACGCACAATTCACCGGGCTTCCCGCCTCGCGGGAAGCCCGGTGACGGTTGCCGCCCAAGGGCGAGCCTCAACGCCTAATCACTGCATCTCCGCCAGCCCACCAAGGTGGCATTTTCCCCCACAATGCAACGCAGTAAAACTGACCGAGGAGGGCACAAATGCCTGAATACGGAACGTGTACGCAATGTGGCAGGGAGATTGATCCGTTCGTCGGCTATTCCAACGGCAGCGGTGTCAAAGAGCGCATTTGCTTGCCGTGCCAGTTTCCAGGCTCAGTTCACCACGTGCAGAAGGCAGAAGTCCATGCCGTCATCCACCGCAAACAGGCCTCGGGTTTTTCTCTTGCATCTGGCCCTGTAGGGCGCATCAGCATGTGGCTCGGAGAGCTCATGCGAAGGTCGAGTGTAGCCAACGAAGCGCACGCGTCTGGACCGGCTGACAACTCGGGTTCGTAGGGACCGGCGAGGTCGGTCAGAACAACTACGTCACTCAAAAACTCGATCTCTGATTCATCTCGTCTCTGTCGAAGCGCCCTCCAGCGTCAACCCGCGTCATTCGCTTCGTCAGTTTATCGACCTCTGCGTATCTCCAGCACTGGCTGGCATCCGCGCATGGCATCCGCCGAAGAAGGCATTCAACGTCTTGCACTGGGTGCAGGCTGTCAATCTCGATCGTATCCATTCGATCTTCATCTGCTCTTAGAGTAATCTTCTTCACGAGATCAATGGACGCAATTGACGAGCGTCAGCACGATTGCGCCATCGCGGAGCATTTCAGATGGATCGCAGGTCCTTACTCAGGCTTGGTGGACTCTTCGCTATCACCCTTCCCGCGCTCGCCTTTCAAGAGGAAAAGAGCAGACTGAAGATCACCTCCGTCCGCCTGGTGCGCACCCGGCCGAAACGGCCCGTCCCCAGCTACACGCCCGCCCTGGGATCGTGGTCGACAGGCGGCGTGGAAGTCGCCAATCCCATGTCCATCTACCCGGAGTACAAAGCGACCCGCTCACTATGGAATCCCGATCCGGGGAAGCTGGAGGGATTCACCGTCGAGATCTCCACCGACAAAGGCATCACGGGATACGGGACCGGCGGGGCGGGTGGAGGCCTGGTGGTGGAGCAGCACCTGATGAAGTTGCTGGTTGGCGAAGATCCATTCAACGTCGAACGCATTTGGGACATCATGTACCGCTCCACCCTGCCCTATGGACAGGCCGGCATTGCCATCAATGCGATCAGCGGAGTAGACCTGGCGCTTTGGGACCTAATCGGGAAGGCTACGAATCTTCCCGTCTATGAACTACTTGGCGGCCAGACCAAACCACGGATTCCGGCCTACTGCACCGGCAACGATATCGAGCAGCACATCAAGTTCGGCTACAAACGTCTCAAGCTCGCTATGCCGTATGGTCCCGCGGATGGATGGCAAGGGCAGCAGAAAAACCTGGAGCTGGTAAAGAAGACGCGCGCGCTGCTGGGCCCCGATGGTGATTTAATGCTCGACTGCTATATGGCGTGGAACGAGCACTACACTCTCGAGATGGCCGCCCTGGTTGAGCCTTATCGCGTGTACTGGATGGAAGAGTGCCTGCAGCCGAGAGACTACGAAGGGTTTGGCCGGCTGAGCGCGGAAATAAAATCTACCCGCATGGCTACCGGCGAACATGAATATACGAGGTATGCCTTCCGTCAATTGTTAGACCACCGCGGCGCGGCGATCTGGCAGCCGGACATCCATTGGTGCGGCGGCATGACGGAGTTGCGACGCATTGGCGCGTTGGCCGCGGCCTATGACATCCCGGTGATTCCCCATGGTGGGGGCGCCTTCGATTCCATTCACTTCATCCTCGCCACCCCGAACAGTCCCTGGGCTGAGATGTTCATGCCTCCTCCCGGTGGCCCTGACGAAGTCTACCGGCGCTTTGAAGAGGACAACCATATCACTCGCGGTCCGGAAGGAATTTACGCGCGTCCGTCCGACGCTCCGGGCTTGGGCTGGGATATAGAAGTGGCGTAGTTACGTGCCGGTTCGCCACTGTGCAATCGCTCCGAGGGCTTAAAGTAAGAAGAGATCATTCGATATGACTGAAATCAAAAGCACAGACCTTTTGCAGCAGTTCGCCAGCGACAACTACTCTGGAATCTGCCCCGAGGCTTGGGCCGCCATGGAGGTAGCTAACCGCGGCCACGTATCCGGTTACGGAGACGACCCCTGGACCGAAGCAGCCGCGGACGCCTTCAGGGAGATGTTTGAGACCGACTGCGAGGTCTTCTTTGCGTTCAATGGCACCGCGGCCAACTCCCTGGTGCTCGCTTCGCTTTGCCAGTCGTACCACGCGGTCATCTGCTGTCAATCTGCCCACGTAGAGACCGACGAATGCGGCGCCCCGGAGTTCTTTTCCAACGGCTCCAAGCTCCTGGTCGCCGAAACCAGGGACGGCAAGCTCACACCCCTCGCGATTGAGCAGATCGCGACCAACCGGACGGATATTCACTACCCCAAACCGCGTGCGGTCACCATCAGCCAATCGACCGAAACCGGTCGCGTTTACAACACAGAGGATCTGCGTGCTCTGTCGGCTGCCTGCCAGAAACATGGTCTCCGTCTGCACATGGACGGAGCCCGTTTCGCAAATGCCTGCGCCAGCCTTGGCGACTCTCCCGCGGAACTCACCTGGAAGAGCGGTGTTGATGTGCTTTGTTTTGGTGGAACCAAGAACGGAATGGCAGTGGGCGAGGCGATTCTTTTCTTCGATCGTAAACTTGCCGAAGACTTTGACTACCGCTGCAAGCAGGCTGGGCAGCTGGCCTCAAAAATGCGCTTTCTGGCCGCCCCCTGGGTGGGGATGCTGGAAACGGGAGCATGGCTGCGCAACGCCAAGCATGCCAATGACTGCGCGCGCTATTTAGCCGAGCATCTCGCTGGCATTCCTGGCGTCCACGTGGTTGCGCCCCCCGAAGCCAACGCCGTGTTCGTGAAGACCTCTGACGAAATCCTCGAGGCTCTGCGCCAGCGTGGGTGGAAGTTTTATACCTTCATCGGAGGCGCAGCACGCTTCATGTGTTCCTGGGATACAGACCGCAAACGGATCGACGAGTTCTGCCGCGACATGCGCCTGAGTGCCGAGCGGAGCCTAATCGTTTCTTAGCGCCTCGATAGGTTGTACGCAAGCAGCCCGGTAGGCCGGCAGCAGTGTTGCGATGACTCCTATGGTGACCAGGATAGCGATGGCGCCCGCGAGCGCGGAAAGCATTCCAGCTCCGAAAGCGGCAAAGGAATTCCGCAAGAACGCGCTCGCAATCAAAGACAGCGCCACCCCGATGGTGAGGCCGACAGTGATCCAGGCGAGGACGCTTGAGAGCACCAGGCTGAGGATATCGAAACGCTGCGCTCCAAGCGCCATGCGGATAGCGACTTCGCCCGTGCGCTGGGTTGTGACATAGCTGATCAGGCCGTAGATCCCGACCAACGCCAGCAGCAGAGCCAGGCCCGCAAAGGCGGCAAGCATCGCAACAATTAAACGCCGGCCGGCGAGCGACGCAGATACCAGCGACTGGAGCGCCTGGATATCGTAAGCTGCCTGGCCGCTGTCGGCGGAGGCCACCGCGCGCTGCATCGTGGGCACGAAGGAATTGGGATTCCCCGGGGTGCGAATCAAGAAGTTGGCCAGCACATCGTCAGCTTGGGCGAATGCATAGTAGCGCATCCCGTCGCTGGTGTCCTCTTCCAGAGAATTCAGCCGGATGGTTTCGACAATGCCGATGACCAGGGCTGAGTGGCCTGCCCCGCCGCTCGAAATGTGTTGCCCGATAGGACTCTCGTTAGGCCAATATCGTTTGGCGAGCCGGGCGTCGATTACTGCCACGGCTTCAGTATTGGCGCGGTCTTCGGGGGTGATCCAGCGGCCGGCGATGAGAGGAATCTGCATGACCTTGAGATAGTCCGCGGTGGCATACGCGATCTGGCTGTGCGGCCCGGCGTCGTTCGGGGCGAGGGGGCGGCCTACGATCTTGAACGAACTGGATCCGCCCTCTTCAGGATCGAAGGGCAGCGGTTCAATCGCGGCCGCGGCGGTAACTCCCGATTGGCCGGCGAGGTTGTTCACTACCGCGTCGATAAAGGCTGCCTGGCGCGGCTGTTGGCGCTTGAGTTCGTCGCCGGAGTAGTAAACCGATGCTGCCAGAACACCCTGGGGGTTGAAGCCCGGATCGACGCGCTGCAATTGGCGCAGGCTGGCGAGAAACAGTCCTGTTCCCGTGAGAAGCAGGCAGGCTATCGCGACTTCGGCGACGACGAAGGCTGCGCGGAGGCGTTGCTTTTCAACCGAGGCCGTGGCGCCGCGGCTGTCGCGCATGTTGAGTGACGGGTGTTGTCGCACCAGCTTAAGTGCGGGGCCGATGCCGGCGATGAGCGCGGTGATCAAACCTGCCGCGCCCGTGACCGCGAGCACCGCTGGATCCATGTGTACGCTGTAGCCTTCGGCCAAACTGTGGGGGATGAGCCAAAGAAGAAGCCGCCCGAAGAGAGGGCCGGCAATCATGCCGATGAGCGTAGCAACTCCCGCGAGGAGCAGAATTTCGATCAGGAACTCTCGGAGGATCGCGAGTGCGTTTGCTCCCAAAGCCGTGCGGATGGCGAACTCGCGCGTGCGTGTGGACGCGCGGGCAAGGAAGAGTCCGGCGACATTGGCCGACGCTATAAGAAGCACGAGGGCCACGACACCGAAGAGAACATGGAGGGGTTTGCGTAGGGCCCCGGCGGCAAATTGCGTGAGCGGGGTGGCATACATCGACCAGCCGGAGCTTTCTCCGTAGGCGTTCTTCCCTTCCCGGATGATTTCCTCGCGCATCTTCTGCGCAAGACCTGCATTCACCTGGTCGGCAGAGACGCCGGCCCGCAGGCGCAGGAATGCCGTGTAGTACTCGTTGAACCTTTCATGTGGAGAAAACGCCTGAGGATCGAGCGCGATCGGTACCCATAACTGTTTGCCACGCGGCCAATCGAAGTCGCTGCGCATGACTCCGATAACCTGGTAGGGCTTTTGGTCCAACAAGATGTTACTACCGAGAACGTCGCGGCGGCCCCCGAAGGCACGCTGCCAGAGGCCATAGCTGATGACGGCAACGGGACCAGCACCCGGGTGATCTTCCTCCGGCGCGAAGGTGCGCCCAAGAATGGGCCGGGCGCCAAAAACCTGGAACCATTGCACCCCGACGCGCTCGGCAGGAAGGTGTTCCACGGTTCCGTCGTGGATGATATTGAAACTGGTATCACGCGCCAGCGATGCCGCCTCGACCTGGTCTTTGAGAGAGGTGGCATCGACCAGATCGGGTACGGAGACAAACGGGATATCGAGCATGAACTGCGGATACCGGACCTTCATGACGGCGACCCGCTCGGGGTAGTCGACCCCGGCCGGATGGCGGAGGACTCCGTTCACAACGCTGAAGATTGCGGAGTTGGCGCCGATACCCAGCGCAAAGGTCAGGATTGCCGTGAGCGTGAATCCAGGCATGCGGGCGAGCTGGCGCAGTGCGTGGCGCAGATCGTGGAGGAGCATGGGTGGAGATCTCCTTGCATGTCCTTACGACTCTGGAGGCCGGTTTGTTCCTGGGTTTCAAGACAAATCGAGACTGGGGAAAAGGTTGAGGGAGCATCTGTTGCAAGGGTGTGGGAGTTGGAGATGCAAAAAACCGGCCTCTTCTCCGACCTCTATTGCTCTTTCTCCGCCAAGGACCAACGCGGTTAAGGTGGTATTACTTTGGTTGGCATGTAAGCAGGGTGGTTATGGAATCAGCGCTCAGCGCAAAAGGCCGGGTGACGATCCCGAAGGCAATCCGGGATCATCTCCATCTTGAACCAGGCGACCGAATCAAGTTCTTTATGCATCCGGATGGTAGCGTCGTGATCCTCCCAAAGGTTCTGACCTCGTCTTTGAAGGGCATGGTGCGGTCGCGTCGCAGGAAAGTCTCGCTCGGTGATATCGAGGAAGCACCCACGATTTTGGGAGTGAAATTGCGAACCGAGGCGAAGCATGTTGCTTTGCGCGAGGCCGTCGCGCTTCAACGTTTCAAAAATCTCATGAAGAAACATGCGGGTAAGCTTTGCTTCGACGCCTCCGGTGAGTGACCTTGATCAACGGTTGGATTCCGAAGCCGACAGAGAGAACAGCAGGTCCCTCCGCTCCGGTCGGGATGACAATCCCGTTGCAAATGGGAGTCGTTCCCAAGAAGCATCGATCTCAAGATAACTTGTCATCCCGACCGGAGCGTACCCGGGTTTCCTGCCACGCAGCACTAGACGAGGCAGCGTGTGCGCCTTTCCGTGAAGAAAGGCGCATGAAGATCGTCAAAGCCACCAAGTTCAACAGGAAATCCGGGGTAGCGTACTGGAGGGACCTGCGGTTTCGAATGCGCGTTGCATGACCTCTGCCAGGTGGAGAGCCTCGCGGCCCGTAGCTTGAAGGATCTGCTCGCGGCAACTGAATCCGTCGGAGACAATCAGCGTATCCTGCTCCGCCTGTCGCACCGCCGGCAGGAGCACTCGTTCGCCAATCGCCTGTGATACCGCGTACTTCCCTTTCTCAAAGCCGAATGGCCCCGCCATTCCGCAACAGCCGGCATCCACAGATTTCAGGTCCGCGCCCATCTTGCGCAGTAAAGCCTCTTCATCGGTCATCCTCATGATTGCTTTGTGGTGGCAATGCCCGTGGAGAAGTACCTTTTTCGGGAGTTGCGGAGGCTGATATCCGGGAGCATGGTGTTGCAGAAACTCGCTAAGCAGAAAAGTCTGCTGCTGCAGCCGTTTAGCGCGCGGATCTTCAGGAAACAGATTACAAAGTTCGTCGCGAAACACAGATGCGCAGCTTGGCTCCAGAATCACGATGGGCGAGCCGGCGTCGATCTCCACCGCAAGTACCTGCATCACTCGCCTAACATACTGTTTAGCCTTATCGAGCATTCCAAAGTCGTATAGAGGGCGCCCACAGCAGAGATGCGTTTGCGGCACCATTACGTTAAAGCCCGCGCGCGTAAGTACTGCAAGAGCAGCCTGGCTGGTCTCAGGCTTAAAGTAATTGTTGAAAGTATCGGCCCAAAGGATCACGCTTCCACCGCTACTGGGAACCCGATGAGTGCGTGCCCAATGCTGAAAGGTGATGGAGGCGAGCTGTGGCATCTGTCGTTGTGGCGCAAGGCGTAGCATGCGCTTCGGAACGCCACTCAAGAGATTGAAAATCTGCGGAGCAAACGACCCAAGCTCCGCCCAGCGGTCGATCATGCCGAACGCATAGGCATGGAGCGGGCGACGCTTCCCCTCGTAGTAATGAGACAAAAACTCAGCTTTATAAGTGGCGAGATCGACGTTCGCCGGGCACTCCGACTTACAAGCTTTGCATGCAAGACATAAGTCAAGCGCTTGCTTGACCTGTTCGTTCTTCCAGCCACCGTCGATGACTTCCCCTTGCAGGAGCTCAAAGAGCATGTGCGCCCGTCCACGCGTGCTATGTTCTTCTTCCAGCGTCACCATATAGCTGGGGCACATCGCGCCACTATCCAGCTTGCGGCAGGCGCCGAGACCGATGCAGCGGGCGGCAGCGTTCGCGAAAGAGCCGCCATCGTCCACAAACTTGAAATGCGTCTCGGGTTGCAGCGGCTTGTAGTCCGCACCAAGGCGCAGATTTTCCGTGGGTAAATAGGCGTCCACAACCTTATGCGGATTGAGTTTGTTCTGTGGATCCCATATCGCCTTGAATTGGCGAAAGGCGTTCATCAGCTCAGGCCCGAACATTTTCGGTAGCAGAGCACCGCGCGATTGACCGTCGCCATGTTCGCCGGAGAGAGAGCCTCCATAGCTGACAACCAGGTCAGCTGCCCGTTCGACAAACTCACCGTACTTACGGATGCCCACTTCGCTCTGCAGGTCAAAGCTGACGCGCATGTGGATACATCCATGCCCGAAGTGCCCGTAGAAGGCCCCCTGGTAGCCGTAGTCATCCATCAGGGCGCGGATATCCCGCAAATAACCGCCCAGCTTCTCCGGCGCGACCGCCGCATCGTCCCAACCTTCCCATTGCGGCGCCGCTCCTGGCGCGAACGCTGCGGCCCTGGGCCCGGATTCCCGCAGGAACCACACATCGCGCGCCTCGGCCGGCGTGTAGAGCCGCGTGTTCGGCGGGTCAGGCACATGCTTCAGTCGATCCATCAGTTGTTGCGCGAGACCCTGCGCGTGCTCCGCGTCGTCGGACCCGAATTCAACCAGCACAATGCCGCGCCCGGCAGGAAGCAGATCGAGTTTCGGAGCGCCCTTGCGTCGCAATCCATCGACGATGCTTCCCTCAAAACCTTCAAAGCCGATCGGCCCGAAGCTCAGAATTTCAGGAACATGGTCGGCCGCGACAAACGCATCGCGATATCCAATCCCTACCAGCACCCGGTGCTGTGGGCTGGGGATCAGCTTTACTTTGGCCTCGAGCACCATCACGCATGTACCCTCTGTCCCAACCAGCGCACGCGCCAGATTGAATCGCTCCGGCAACAGATCATCGAGGTTGTAGCCGGAAACCCTTCGGGGAATCTGCGGAAACTTCGCCCGGATCAGATCTGCATATTTTTCTCCGATCGCACGCAGGGCGGTGTAGATCTCGGCCGGACGCCCGCCTTCTTGAACGCTGGTGGACGAACCGACAGTCATCTGCGTTCCGTCGTAAAGCAGGATGCGCAACTCTTCGACATTGTCGACCGTCTTGCCGCCTAACAAAGAATGGGTGCCGCACGAGTTGTTCCCGATCATGCCGCCGATCGTGCAGCGGTTGTGCGTCGACGGATCGGGAGCAAACGTCAGCTTGTAGACCTCCGCCTGATTGCGCAGCGTATCGAGCACCACGCCAGGCTGTACCCTGGCAAACCCCTGCTTGGGGTCGAGCTCGAGGATGCGATTCATGTACTTGGTGAAGTCGAAGACGACGGCGACGTTGCAGCACTGTCCTGCAAGGCTCGTGCCCCCTCCGCGCGCCAGAACCGGAGCTCCATATTTGCGGCACGCCGCCATGGCCGCTACTACGTCATCCGCGTCGCGGGGAATGACCAACCCGATGGGGATCTGGCGATAATTCGATCCATCGGTCGAGTACATCGCGCGGCTTCCGCGATCGAAGCGGACCTCTCCTCGCACTTCCCGCCTCAACTCTTGCTCCAACTCAGCGGATTGAAGAAAAGTGTCGACGGGTTTCGCATGGGAACTCAGCGGAAGCGGCGTGAGTGATGGCATGTGTTTATCTAACTGCCGCCCGCCGCTTCCACGGGAGCAAGGGATTGCAACGCCGCGGTAACTCCGCCCGGTTGATGGGGCACTCCGGCCAGGCGGAGGCCCATTTCAACACCGCTCAGCGTGCCTGCCAGCATCAGGTCGTTGAAGCTGCCCAGATGCCCGATGCGGAAGACTTTGCCGGAGAGTTTGGAGAGGCCGGCCCCGAGCGACATGTCAAAGTTGTCCAGGATGATTTTCCGTAACCGGTCCGCATCGTGTCCCGGAGGCATAAACACAGCAGTGAGCGAGCTTGAGTATTCGCGCGGCTCTTCGCAGACAATTTCCAAGCCCCAGGTGCGGACCGCGGTACGGGTCGCTTCCGCGTGGCGCGCATGGCGGCGAAATACATTGTCCAGGCCCTCCTCCAGCAACATCGCCAGGGCCTCCCGCAAACCATAAAGCAGTGTGGTGGCGGGTGTGAAGGGAAAAAAGCCGCTGCGATTGGGACCCAGCATCTCCTGCCAATCCCAATAAGAACGCGGCAATCGCGCGCTCTTGTTTGCGGCGAGCGCTTTGTCAGAGATTGCGTTGAAACTCAAGCCCGGAGGCAGCATGAGACCCTTCTGCGAGCCGGCAACGGTCACATCCACTCCCCACTCGTCGTGCCGATAATCGATGGAGCCGAGCGAGGAGATAGTGTCTACCATGAGCAACGCAGGATGGCTGCATCGATTCATCTCTTGCCGGATGTCGGCGACGGAGCTGGTCACTCCGGTGGAGGTCTCGTTGTGCACCACCATGACTGCCTTGTAGGTATGGCTATCGTCGGAGCCTAGCCGGGACGCTGCATCCGCCACCGCGGCCCCTCGCCGCCAGTTGCCCGGCACATAATCCACGACAAGACCGAAACGCTCCGCAAGCTGTTTCCAGAGTTGCGAGAAATGCCCGGTCTCAAACATCAGCACGCGGTCACCGGCAGAGAGCGTGTTGACGATTGCTGCTTCCCACGCTCCTGTACCCGAAGCAGGATAGATGATGACTGGACCGGTGGTTTGAAAGACAGGACGGAGATTCTCCAGAACTTCTGAGCCCAACTGGGAGAATTCGATGCTGCGGTGATCGATGACCGCACGATGCATCGCCCGAAGGATGCGATCGGGGACATTGGTAGGCCCGGGTATTTGCAGAAAGTGACGGCCGGTGCGTGTCAAGATGACCTGCCCAGCATTCTAATCGATCGGGAGAAGGCCGCCCTGAACTCAGGGTGCTGATCGTGGGTCTCGAGCCGAAGCCCTCCGCATGGTGTAACCATTGGCTCGTGTAATGTCCAGCCCCGTCGGGGCTGGCCTTGCGGATCCGAGTTCTCATGCAGACTTCTTTAAGCCCTCACTGGCCACGGCTCCGTGGCAAGGCTGAAGCCGTACCCTTTGTGCCGAGGTCTATGATTGAGGACGGTCCCGATGGTGATCGTCATCTAGACTGAAAATCTCTTGGATTAAGGGTTGGGATGAAATTACGGCTTTCCCGTTTCCTCATCGCAGGCGCCTCGCTGTGCCTTTCGCTTTCCCTGTCAGCCCAGTCAACTTCCGCACCGAAGCCGTGGGGGCAGAACCCGAATGGTGTGCACGTCTACATACAGGCAGGGTTAAAAACTCACCAGCCTGGCCAGCATGACTATCCCCAATTCCTCGCGGACTGGAGCAAGCTCCTCACCGAGCACGGAGCCATCGTCGACGGCGGATTGCATGCCCCCAACGCCGCTGAACTGGAGGGTATCGACGTCCTGATCATCTACAAGGGAGACTCCGGCTACATGACAGACAGCGCCAGGAGCGCGCTCGAAGCCTTTGTCAAACGAGGGGGCGGCATCGTGAGTCTCCACGATGCCCTGTGCGGTCCTGATCCTGCTTACTTCGCAACCCTGGTAGGCGGCGCAAAGAAGCATGGCGAGAAGAATTACACCCTGGGCGCGGACATTCCCTACACCATCGTAGACAAATCGAACCCCATCATGGCCGGCATGTCCGACATAACCATCTTCGACGAAGCCTTCTTCACCATGACGTGGGCCAAGGATCCGGCCATTCACATCCTGGCGACCGCGGTAATCCCGGGCACCCCGAGCGCCGCCACGCACAAGGGCGAGGTCGTACCGCAAATCTGGACCTATGAGCACACGTTGCCAGGCGGCCAACCGTGCGCGTGCGTTTGTCTGGATGCAGGGCCACATCTACGCCAACTTCGCCAACCCGCAGATTCAAACCATGCTGCTGCGTGGCATCGCCTGGGCGGGAAAGAGACCCGTGGATGAGCTGGTGAACTACAAGCCTCCGGTGCGCACGACGCCCAGCCCTTACGGAGGCCAATAAAGGATTCGCTATTCCCGGCGGAGTGTCTGGGCTGGATCCTGAAAAGCAGCCCGGCGTGCGGGGAGTGCGATGGCCAATAAAGCCGGCGCCAGCAATAGCAACGCCGAGCCAAACAACACCAGCACCGAAGTGGAGTGGACGCCATAGAAGCGGGCACGGAGCGCATAGCCGGTCACTGCAGCACAGAACAGCCCCAGCAGCACCCCCACCACAAGCCAACGGCCCTCCTCACCAAGCAGCAACCGGATTATCCGTTCCCGCGACGACCCCAGCGCCAGGCGTATGCCGATTTCTTTTTCGCGCAGCGATACTTCGTATGCCAGCAGGCCATACGTTCCCAGAATGGAGAGAAAAAGGGCGACCAGGCCGAACGCCATCGCGACCTGCATCAGGAAGACTCGTTCCGAGACTTCGCTCGCCATCTCTTCGGCCATCGTGTCGTCTCCAGCACCCGTTACCTCGGGAAACCGCGATTTGAGTTTTGCTCTCACTGCATGCTTCAGAGAAGCCGGATCACCCTTCACCTGTAGCATGACCTTCGCGGAACGGCCAGGATCTTCGGCACGCGGGATATAAACGTCCGGACCCGGCGCCGAGACGAGATCGTAATTGTGCACATTGCCGACCACGCCAACCACCGTGGACCAGGTCTCGCCCTCTCCGGTGTAGATCTCTCCGGTGAGCACACGATGTCCCAAAGCGCTTTGGCCGGGCCATTCGCGGGCAGCCAAAGCCTGGTTGACGATCGCTACGTGGTTGCGGCCGTCATCTGCCGGGTTGAAGTCCCGCCCATTGAGCAGAGCCTGTCCGATGGTTGCAAAGTAGCCGGGACTCACGGCATACGAGTTGGGATTTATATTGACCTGTTGCTTGCATTGATCCGGGTGGGCATCGGAGCAGAAGTCATAACGGTTGATCGCGTGCCCCAGCGGCGGGTGATCCGTCAAGGCAACAGATAAGACGCCCGGCAGTTGGGACAAGCTCATGGCAATCTGCTGCAACTTCAACTCCGAGTCCTTCACATCTGCTTTAGCCGGGCCTCCAGAATCAAGCCGGACCTGGACCATAAGCAGGCGGTCCGGCGAGAAGCCGAGTGGCTGGTGCAACAGCAGATACACGCCGCCGATCATCCATCCCGCGCAAGCAACCAGCACCACGGTCAGCGTGAGCTGCGCAACGACCAGCAACCGTCCCGCCAGGCGCAAGCTGCGTCCAGAAGAAGCTGCAGCGTGAATGTCCTGGAGCAACCCAGGCCGCAGTATTCGCCAGGCCGGAAGAAGTGTCAGCAAGAAGGTAACGACAGCAGAGACGGCAATGGTGAAGGCCAGGACGCTGGGACGCAGTGAGGCATGAGCCAGCCGGGGCAAGTGGAAGGCCGTCGCAGCCTTTAAGACTTCCAGCACCACGAGGGCAAGCGCGATGCCGCCTGCTGTGCCGAGGGTCACGAGCAGAGCGCTCTCCACCAACAGTTGCTTCAGCAGTTGACCAAGCGTCGCTCCAAGGGTCGCCCGCGTGGCAAACTCTCCGCGGCGGCGAAGATTGCGCGCGAGCAGCAGGTTCGCAAGATTGGTGCAGGCGATCAGCAGCAGCAACCCGCAAGCAGCGAGCGCCATCAAGAGCGCAGGCTTGGTTTCTGTGCCTACCAATAACTCGAGATAAGGAAACACCAGGGTCGGTTTCCTGTAGGCAGCTTTATCGCCACCGTAGTAGTTCGGATAGTCTTTCTGGAGGGTCCGATCGACGCGCACCAGGTCGGCATTCGCCTGCCCTATCGTCACCCCGGGGCGCAGCCTTCCGATCAATGCAAAATCAAAATCCCCCCGCTTATTCGGCTTTGCCCGGCTGTCGCAGCCGATCTGGACAAAGACCTCCGGCTGATTGAGCCCGTATTGTCCCTCAATCGCCTGCTCAAGGGGCAGCACGCCGGTGATCTGGTAGTCTCGTCCCTCCAGGTTCAGCATTCTGTTCCCCAGGCTGGAACCGCCGCCCAGACGCTTCCAATAGCCACCGCTCACAATCGCTTGCGATGCACAGTCCTGCTCGTTGCCCGTGACCGGCCAGCGTGTGCCCATTGCGAAGCGCGTGCCCAAGGTTGAGAAGAAGCCCTGGCTGACGGTTAAAATCCGACGGGCCGGTGTGGTGTCTGTGGTCTTCTGTGCCGGCGACCATTGGCGATACGCGGCCAGGCTGGTAAAGCTGGTCGACCGGGATAGATAGTCCTGCATGGTCGGAATAGAAATAGTGGGGTCTGGCTGGGCTACGATGGCAACCAACCGGTCGGGCTGCGCAAAGGGCAGCGGAGCAAGCAGCACCGCATCGAGAACCGCGAATATGGCCGTCGAAGCGCCGATGCCGAGGGCAAGGGTCAGTATGGCGGTGACCGCGAAGCCCGGGCTTTTTCTCAGTTGCCGGAGCGTGTATCGCAAAATTGAGAACATAGCCAGCCTTCCCGCTATCCTAATAGACGCCGCAAAACCTGATCGTGATCGGAGTTAACTTTGACCGTCCGCCTCCTCCTAGTCGCGCTGCTCGCAACCGCCGCGTCCCTTGCGCAGACCACCCACGTCCCTGGGCAATGGCCAGTGCAGGACGGCAACTACGTCATCAAGGACTTTCATTTCGGCAGCGGCGAATCTCTCCCCGAGCTTAAGCTGCACTACCTCACGCTTGGCCAGCCGCACCACGATGCGGCCGGACACACCGATAACGTGGTCCTGCTGCTGCACGGCACCGGGGGCGACGCCCATTCCCTGCTCAACCCGGTCTTCTCCGACGTTCTTTTCGGGCCCGGGCAGCCGCTCGATATTACGAAGTTCTACATCGTTCTGCCCGACGACATCGGGATGGGTGAATCGAGCAAGCCCTCTGACGGTCTGCGCATGCACTTCCCGCAATACGATTATGACGACATGGTTCGCTCCCAGCACACCATGCTGGTCGATGGACTCCACGTCGATCACCTGCGGCTTATTCTTGGCACCTCGATGGGATGCATGCAGTCTTTCGTGTGGGGCGAGACCTATCCGCAGTTCTCTGACGCGCTGGCTCCCTTTGCCTGCCTGCCGGTGGAGATTGCCGGGCGCAACCGCATGTGGCGGTACATGACTATGCAGCTTATCCGCGATGATCCCGCCTGGAAGAACGGCGACTACACCACAGAGCCCGTCGAGGGCCTGCGCGGCGCGAACAGCCTTATATTCATTGCTGGCTCCGCGCCGCTGCTGCTGCAGAAAAACTACCCCACTCGCTCCTCGGCTGAAGCCTACGTCGACAGCACGCTCGACCGCCTGATTGCGCACACCGATGCCAATAACCTGCTTTATTACGTGAATGCCTCGCGCAACTACAATCCTGAGCCCCGGCTCAGTAGCATTACCGCGCCGGTGCTGTGGATTAACTCCGCCGATGACTTTATTAATCCGCCGGAGCTTGGCATCGCCCAAAGGCTGGTCACCCGCATGCCCCACGCAAAGTTCATCCTTATTCCCATCTCCGAGGCCACTCACGGCCACGGTACCCATACCGCGGCTGCGGTGTGGAAGGATTACTTGATCGAATTTCTGCAGGAGACTGAAAAGAAATAAGTAGCCTATTGCGCGCCGCCGTGTTATTCGTTGGCTGCAATCACAGCCTGGGCGGCGCTCCGTTTCGTGAACTCTACTGCAATGAGCTCGCATGAAGTTCTCCCTGCGCAAGATGGCGGCCCCGCGCATGCCGACGAGCAACTCAGGCGGGTGATTGGACCATGGAGCCTCGGGCTGACCAGCGTGAACAGCGCGATAGGCGCGGGAATCTTTGTACTGCCCGGGGTGATCGCAGCCATCCTCGGGCCGTCGGCAATCCTGGCTTACCTCATCTGTGGGCTTGCCGTAGCCCTCGTCCTGACCTGCTTCATTGAGATTGGAAGCTTCGTCCGGCGTTCCGGCGGAGCAGTTGCCTATATCGAAGAGGCTTTCGGGCCGATGATGGGCTTCTTTGCCTGGGTCCTTTACTCGTTAGGTTTCGAGGTGGTCTGCAATGCGGCACTGGGCAGCCTACTGATGAATGAAGCGGCTCTCGTCTTTCCAACCCTTGCACGGGGCGTGCCACGTGCGATGGCAATTGTCCTTTTATTCGGCGGGCTTGCCGTGCTGAATATCGCCGGGGTGCGCAAGGGAGTTCGTTTCTCCGTGAGCGTGACCATAGCCAAGCTTCTTCCGCTCCTTTTTGTCATCACCGGCGGAGTTTTTATCATGCATTGGAGGGAACTCCAATGGACCGGATGGCCTCCTGTTGCAAGACTCGGCGAGGCATCGCTCATCCTGTTCTTTGCATTCCAGGGCACCGAAGAGGCTCTGATGCCCAGCGCGGAGATCCGTGACCCGGCGCGCACTGTACCGCGCGCGATGTTCGGCGCGATCACCGCACTGATTCTCCTTTTCGTTGCGATACAGCTCGTGAGCCAGGGTGTTCTCGGCAGCAACCTTGCCCACGAGCCCACAGCGCCCCTGGCGGCGGTCGCGGAACGCTTCGCCGGCGGCGCCGGCCGCACGCTGCTGCTAATAGGGGTCGCGGTATCCATGTTTGGCGCAATTTCCGGCAGCATGACCGCGACGCCTCGGTCTTTCTTTCGGGCCGCGGAAGACGGCATGCTCCCGGCGGCCCTAGCCAGGGTACATCCCAAATTTCGCACGCCTCATGTGGCAATTGTAACGGTAGCGGTCTTGATCATTCTGCTGGCGGTCAGCGGCGAGTTCAAGCCTCTCGCGGTTCTCTCCAGCACTTCCATTCTGTGTGTCTACCTGGCCGTCTGCCTGGGAGCGCTGCGCCTGCGCTACACACGCAAGCAGATACCGGGGTCGTTCCGCGCGCCTGGCGGCCCGGTGGTGGGAATCCTGGGGGCAGCTACGGTGCTCTGGCTCCTCAGCCATTCAACCCGGAGAGAGATCAGCGCGGTTGCCGGGACGCTTGCATTGGCCGCAATCTATTTCTTCTTGCGCCGATGGGCCATGTCGCGCAACACCATATTAGCGAGCGAAGGCGCGGCGTAAGAGCCTCTTTTACCCAATCTATTTCTTGGACTTCCAGCAATGGGCAAACTCTCTCCGGGTATGGCTGGTTCCCATAACGTTGAAAGAGCCGGTCTGTTTCGAGTAGATGACCTGTTGCACTCCGCCGTGAATGGAATTCGAGTTATTGTAGTGACCTACGCCCGTCCCCGCGTATTCCGGGTTCATTCGAATGTAGCTATGCCACTCCGGGTTCCCTGTTGCGTCAAAGCCGGACGCTTCGAGTAAGCCGTCCTTTGGCTGCCAAGCGATGTCTACTGTCCCGCCCGTCGGCTCATGCGTTCCGTCGTCCCTGATGCGGAAAGTCATGTAATGGCCATCCAGAGAACCATATTCTTTGGTGAGTGCCCGCAGTTGGGACCACTTCCGGAATCTGGCGCCGACCTGCCAATCGGTGATCGCGCCCAGAATTCCGCCCAGAACAGACCCGACGACAAGATTCGGCCAATTCATTGTCATTTCACATTCCTGGAAGAAACAGACGAAGCTCTTCGCTAGGATGTACGCATATTCTTCCTTTCCGGTTCCCGTCCGGTGTGTCTTGAGGTCAACGTTCCATGCGGTTTCTTATCGAGGGGCGTTCACTTCGCAACATTCAGACTAGATAAAGCGGTGGGGTGCAAGCTCCGTACTGGCAACTTAGGGCCGGAGCCGTCGCAAATTCCCGATCACATTTCCGGCGGCCGTTGGAGCGGAATTGCTTCGTTCGCTAGACGAACAGAGACATCGAGCGAGGCCGGATCGCACCAGTCGATGCGATCGTGGGTGCGGATGATTCCTCCGACGACGATTCTACAGTTGAGCCCCGAACGGTTCAGCAGCGCCTTGAACACCTTTTTGGCGAGAAGATTTTCGAGATAAAGGCACGGCACGTTGAGTCGCCCACCGTACAACACGCAGTCGCCGATCCGAAAGTATTGCCCCACGAGATGGTTGAGCGGCACATCGCGCGTCGTCAAGTTTCGCCTATGCTCGTTGGGCGCAAGCTCGATGTCGCGGTCGCGAGCAAGCGCTTCCAGCACCTCGACCTCAATCAACGTCGCCTGACGATCGATGTGGTGGTTCTTCGAGTAGGTCCCGAGCCTCGTTGCGTAACGGTCGCCTTCCAGCCCCACACCGGCGACTAGGCGCACCTCGGAGAGCGCGACCATCGGTGCCGACGCTTTCAGTGCGACGTGGATATTCAGCAACTCACCTTGCCAACGCATGCGGTAATCATCGCACTGCTAGACACCCCGGACAATTCACAAGCAGCCCTCGCAGGGCGGTCAACCCTCGATCTCTCACAGACTTCTATATAGGCCGCGCCAGCATGCCGAGTTGGAGCACATCAATCGCTCCTACTCTGTTCGCAATGCCTGCATGGGGTCGATAGACGCGGCACGCCGAGCCGGAATCCAACACGCCACGAGGGCGATTGCGGTTAGAAATGGCGGCACGATCGCAAAGGTCAGCGCGTCATGCGGGTGAATGCCGTAGAGAAAGCTGGACGACAGTTTGGCTAACATCCAGGCGGCTGGCCAACCGAGCGCCACGGCGATCAGGGTGAGCACCAGGCCCTGGCGCAAGACGAAGCGCTCGATCGTGCCCGGCTGTGCGCCCATCGCCATGCGAATGCCGATCTCGCGCGTGCGGCGGCTGACCGCGTAACTCATCACGCCATAGAGACCCACCGTGGCCAGCACCAGCCCGATGCTGCCGAAGACGCCAAACAGCATGGCCGCCAGGTGAGGCAGGAAGAAGGCAGAACGGACGTGTTCCTCCATGGTCTCTTCGTTGAATACGGCCATGCTGCGATCAAGCGCGTGGATCTGCCCCCGCACCGCTTCCTTCAATGCCGCGGGATGGCCCGCTGTGTGGACCACCAGCGTATAGCCCAGCAAGGGAGGCTCAGCCGCGATGTTTTGCTGGAGCGAGCGGTAGAGCACCGGTGTAAGATCCTCGCCCAAGCTCATCGTCTTGACGTTGCCTGCGACGCCGATGATTTGGTAGGTTACGCCGGCACCGGCCGTCACGTGCTGCCCGACGGGATTTTCGCCGCTAAAGACGCGCTCCGCGAAGGCCCGATTGACGACGGCAGTCCTTGGACCAGTCGCGGTTTCCCCGCCGAAATCGCGGCCTGCAATACGCGGAATACCCATGGCCTCGAAGTAGCCCGATGTCACCATGATCAGATTAGCCGAGGGAGTGCTTTTGCCAATGCTTGGCCGGCCGGTCACCTGGAACGTGTCGTTTGTGCCGGCCATGGAGAGCGGCGCATAGTCCGTGCACACCGCCGAGACCACACCGGGCAGAGCCGCTACGCGCTCCCGTAACTGGCTGAGAAACTCGACCGTCTGCTCCGGCGTGTACCCGTGAAGCCGCGGGTCGACAGATGCAACCAGCAGGTTCTGCGGGCGGAAACCGATATCGATGCTCGCCGCGCTTTGCAGACTGCGCAGGAAGAGACCCGTCAACGAAAGCAGAATCACTGACATGGCGATCTGTGCGACCGTCAGGAGATTACGCAGAGACCAGCGGCGCCCGGGGCGGGCCAGCGCATCCTCTCCCTTGAGTGCGTTGCCCAGCAGGGGCCGCGCGGCAGCCCACGCTGGGGCCACGCCAAGCAGCAATCCGCTGAGAAGGCTTAACCCAAATGTGAACAGCAGCACACGCCAATCCACGCCAATGCGCATGTCGAGAGAAACGGGCACAGGGAGGCGGAGCGCGGAGAGCGCTTGCGTAGCCCACAAAGACAGCAATACACCCAACACTCCCCCACCCAATCCCAGCAAGACACTCTCTACCAGCATCTGCCGCTGCAAGCGGCCGTGGGTGGCTCCCAACGCCAGGCGCACGGCCATCTCGCGCTGACGGCCCGATGCCTGCGCAAACAGGAGGTTGGCTACATTGGCGCCGGCAATGGCCAGCACCAGCAGCGCCACCACAGAGAGCGCTGTCAAAAAGATCAGCACCATGTTTTGCGCCTGCGGTGGGGGCGAGCCCGCCTGCACGAAGATAAAGGTCTTGTCCTTGTCGGTCTTTGGATAGGTAAGGGCGAAACGCCTGGCAAGCGTATTCAACTCGGCGGCAGCCTGTGCACGTGTCACGTCGGGCCGCAGCCGGCCAACGACGAAAAGCCAGGAATTGTTGCGGTCAGATGTGTTGGGGAGGTTTGGAACCAGTTGGGCAGCGCTGGCGAGCGGCACCCAGAACTGGGCATCGAGAATCAAGTCAATGCCGTGGAAAGCGATCGGCGCGACGCCCACCACGGTAAAGTTCCGGCCCGACAGGGTTACTGTCTTGCCCACAATCGCGGGATCGTCGTGGAAGCGGCGATGCAACAGGTCAGTGCCCAGCACGACCACCGGCTGGTTCTCGTCGCTGTTCATGAAGCCCCGACCGCGCGTCATGCGGAGTTGAGCGACATTGAAGAAGTCTACGGTGACCGCCTGGCCCCACACCCGTTCCGGTTCTCCGCGACCGCCGATGGAGGCAGGCACCGCCGGAAAGTAGGCCGAAACTCCGGAGAATGATTTCGCCTGTTCGCGAAGATCGTTAAAGACTGGCCAGGAAAGCGCATTTGAGTCGCGCCTTTGCAGGGCCAACAGGGTGGATGGATCGCCGACCGACGCGGGACGCAGAACAAACCGGCTGACCATGGAGAAGATGGTCCCATTGGCGCCGATGCCCAGGCCGATCGAAAGCACGGCGATGACTGTAACCGCGGGGCGCCGGATAAGCCGGCGCAGACTGTAGGCAAGGTCGCGCACCAGCGCCTCCAGCCACGGCAGTCCGCGCCGCTCGCGATAAGCCTGCCGGGTTTGCTCCGCGCCGCCGAGGCGAATCAGTGCCTGGCGGCGGGCTTCCTCGGAACTGAGACCGGCGCGGATGCCGTCGTCGACGTGCATCGCCAGGTGGCTGGCGAGCTCAGCCTCGAAATCAATGTCCCCTTGCGGCTCACGCAGCAGGCCACAAAGGCGCATCCATAATGCCCTCAGCTTGCGCATCACCTCTCCTCGGCTGGCGCCAGAAAACGCGCGAGAATTGCGGTGGTTTCTTCCCACTCGGCTGCGGCTTTCTTCACCTGGCGCTGGCCGGCCTTGGTCAGCTCGTAGAACTTGGCGCGGCGATTGTTCTCCGAAGTGCCCCAGCGTGAGCGGATGAATCCCTCCTGTTCCAGCTTGAGCAGCGCCGGATAGAGTGTGCCGTAGTTCAACTGCAACAGGTCGCCGCTGGTCTGCTCGATGCGCCGGGCCAAGCCGTAGCCGTGCAGCGGTCCCAGCACCTGCAGCGTGCGCAGCACCATCAGCGCCAGCGTGCCCTGCCAAACATCGGTCTTTTCGCCCATTTCTGCCTTCTATTGGAAAACAATAGGACAAGTGTACCGCGAGTCCTATGGGAATACCAGACGAGATTGCAATGACGCCCTGCGGTAAACTCGACACGTGATATTCCGACTAGAGCTTGCTCGACTACTGCATGATGAGAGAGGAGTAACTCGATGCAGAGCGAACCATTCCACTCCGCACTGGACAGCACCAAGGCTATTAAAATTCCAGAGCTGGGTCTTGAACTGACCGTCCGTATTCCGCCCGAGCTTTTGAGCGGGGCGATGACCTTGATGGAGACGGTTAACGCCGCCGGCTTCGGACCACCCCTGCATCGCCACCGCGAGGCTGAGGTCTTCCGTGTCATGGAGGGCGCCTACTTATATGAGGTCAACGGTAATCGCTTCCGCGCTCAGGCTGGGGACGTAGTATGCGTTCCCGGGGGCGCCGCCCACACCTTTCTCAATGTTTCAGATCGGCCTTCGCGGCAGTTGGTGATGATGCTGCCTGCCATGGATGCCCAGCGCTTCTTCCTGGAGCTTGCCGCAACCCTGGCTTCGCCCCATCATGACCGTAGCGCACTGAACGCCTTTGGCGCGCCGTGGGGAGTGGAGTTCCTCGGTCCCCCGCTTACCGCCGAATAATGCCCGTATCCATATTTTCCGCATCAGGGTAGGCCTGGACCGGAACCCGGGCAAGCTGGTAATCTCAAATCGCACACCAGGGTGCACCCCGTCCGCGGAAAGGGATTATCCCACCTTTGCACTTCTGGCATCGCCACAACCCACTCTCTTCTTGCCCGGCGAAGCGGATCGCGGGCTTTAAAGAAGGAGTGAGTTATGCCTATTCGCGAACTTCCCGCGCACCCCAATCTCGAACACCTCAAAAAACAAGCTCGTACTCTGCTGCGCGACGCTCTCGCGTCCGAGGTCAGCGCCCAAGCGCGCTTCTCTGATCTGCAACATCACACGGACAAGCCCAAGATCGCCGATGCCCTCCATGTCATCGCTCGCGAGTACGGCTTCGAAACCTGGCCTGTACTCAAGCTCCATATCGAGATGTCCTCTGCGGATGCCGTCGAAGTCCTCATCGCAGCGATCAAAGCCAGACGACCCCATCTCGTTCGCGAAGCGCTCGACCCGCCACCCTTCGCTGAAATCCCGCATCAACGAGCCGTTGCCAAACTACGGCTTCGACGCGCCGGCGATCATCGCCGCGGTGAATCAAACAGAACCGCGAAATGGTCGATGCGCTGCTTGAGGTCGGCGCCAATATCAACGAGCGCACTCGCTGGTGGGCCGGCAGCTTCGGCGTCCTCGACTCCGCCAACCCTGAACTTGCGGCCTATCTCATCTCCCGAGGCGCCACGGTCGATATTCACGCTGCCGCGCGCCTCGGGATGACCGGACCGCGTCCGCGAGCTGCTCCTGGCGATCCGCGCAACTTGTCCACGCCCGCGGCGGCGACGGCCAGTTTCCTCTTCATTTCGCCTCCACGTCGAAATTGCAGCCATCCTTCTTGAAGACGGCGCCGATATCAACGCCCGCGACATCGACCACGAATCCACCGCCGCGCAGTATATGGTATCGATCCGGCCCTATCGCCACGACGTGGCCAGATTTCTGGTCTCTCGCGGAGCGCAGACCGACATCCTCATGGCTGCCGCTATCGGTGATCTGCGCGACGGTCGAGCCAATCCTCGACCACGACCCCGACATCGTGCGCACCACGGTCAGCGAGAAATACTTTCCCAAGCGGGACCCCGAATCCGGCGGCAGCATCTATATCTTCGGCTTCGGCTGGACCAAGTCGCCGCACATGGTTGCGCGCCAGTTCGGACACCCTGAAGTCTTCGCGCTGCTCATGCAGCGCAGCTCACCGTGGCTCCGTCTGCGCAGGCTGCCGAAATCCGGCGATGAGGCGCTACTTCCGGCGGATCGTTGCCGAACATCCGCAGCTGTTCCAAAAGCTTCCGCCAATGCTGCCCGCCGTATCATCGGCGTGGCCACACGCAACAACACCCGCGCCCTCCATCTTCTGCTTGACGCGGGCTGGCCTGCCACCCCGCCATGGACACGGGCCACACCCCGCTCCACTTCGCCGCCTGGCACGGCAATATCGATATGGTCCGCGGCCTCATCGCCCACAACGCCCCGATCAACGTCTTTGAAACCGAGCACGGCGGCAATCCGCTCGCGTGGGCGCTTCACGGTTCGCTGCATAGCTGGCATCGCGACAAAGGCGACTATCCTGCGCGTTACGCGGGATCTCCTCGCCGCCGGCGCCCAGATTCCCAACCCGAGCAACCCCTGGAAGCTACCGAAGAAGTCCTGGAGATCATCCAGCCCCACACCCTATAAGTTTCAGAGGTTTTCTCAGTCTGGCCCCGGGGGGGAGCCTGCTATGACCGCCGGCGTGGTTAGGAAGTGATATAAGGGATGTTGTTCGTATCAAAACCGGGCCCGAGTACAACATTGCGCTGCTGATGAAAAGAGGAAAGTCATGATCAAAACAGCAGCCTTGGCGGGTACGTTGGCGCTATTCACATCGTTGCAGCCTGGCCGCCCAGGACGTGGTCCATGCGGTGGACGGAACAGTAAAGAAACTCGATGCCGGAACCAAGACCGTCGTTGTCGAAACCAAAGACGGCACCGAGCACACGTTTCACTACGCCGAGCGACGTGACCGTCCATGGAGCCAGCGATACGAAGAAGGGGGCAGTGGACGCCGCGCACGGCAGTAACCGAAGGCAGCAAAGTGGCCGTGCATTACACGGTCGAAGGCGGAAGGAGACGGCGCACGAGGTCGACAAGATCGGTGACGACGGGCTGAAGACAACGGATGGCACCGTCACCCATATCGACAGAGGGGCAAAAACCATAGCAGTCAAGACCGCGGATGGCACCGAACAGACCTTTCACTTGACCGATCGGGCTGCGAAAGATACCGGCAAGGACGTTGCCGAGGGCGCGGATAAGTCGGCCAAAGTGACTGTCTACTACACCGAAAAAGCGGGCGTCAAAACAGCTCATTTCGTCAAGTCGGTTTTCTAAGGGTGGCTTTAAGCCTGGCGCCGATCCGCGTCTCTGGGTCGCCGCTGGGCTTGTGCGCGCACGGAGACGGGATAATATTCCGCGGCTGAGATGGAGAATATTATGAGACTGCTCATCCTGTTGGTGCTGACGGCGAGCACGATCTTCGCTCAGGAAACGCGCCAGTCGCACGTCAACCCATCCCCGAATCCGGCCGACGATGCAAAGGCGAATAGCGATCAGGTTCCGGACGTCTACGCCATCACCGGTCACTTCGATCGGGTGGTGGTGCTCCGGTTCAAGTACCAGACAGACCTGCTTGCCGGCTTGCAGAAAATGGTGAAGCAGGAAAACATTCGCAACGGAGTCATTCTTTCGGCGGTTGGATCGGTTCGCAGCTATCAACTTCATCAGGTCAGCAACCGGACCCTTCCCTCTCACGACACTTTCGAAAAGGATCCCACCGGCGCAGCCGACCTGGTGAGCATGAATGGCTTCGTGATCGAAGGCAAACTCCATCCGCACATCACCCTGGCGACTCCTGATAAGGTTATCGCCGGGCATCTCGAGCCCGGCACTGAGGTCTTCACCTTTGCCATTGTCGCCATTGGCGTGATGAACGATGTGGATTTCCGGCGGCTGGACGACAAGAGCTATCGCTAGGCGGAAAACCGGGCTATGAACGCAGGAGCACAAATGAGTCACAAGCTGGGCCTGAGAACACGGGTAGCATGGGCGATCTTTGCCTTTTTTATTCTCGCCTCGACGATCGTTTCGCGGGCCATAGCTGCGCTCGGCGGCCGGCTCTTCTTTCGTCTATGTCGCCAGCTCTAGCGATCGACCGAGTAGAGGAATCTACGCCTATCGCTTCGACGCCAAGCCCGGCAAGTTGACGGCGATAGGACGGGTGGCGGACGTCATGAGCCCTGGATTCCTGGCCACAGATCCCCACCATCGTTTTCTGTATGTCGCCTCAGACATGGACCAGGACCCGAAAAAGACCGGCTTTCTCAGCAGCTACTCCATCAACTCCAAGACCGGCGCCCTTACGCTTCTCAACAAGGCCGATTTGGATGGAGGCCCATGCCACCTGGTTGTCGACAACACCGGCAGAATCCTATTCGCCGCCAACTACGGAAACGGAACTGTCGCTTCGTTCGCTCTCAAACCGGACGGAAGCATCGGCCAAAAGACCGGCTTCGATCAACATACCGGTAAGGGTCCAAACGCCGAGCGTCAAGAGGGGCCTCATGCGCACGCGGTGGTGCTTTCGCCCGACAATCGCTTCCTGTTCGTGCCCGATCTCGGCGCCGATCAGATCAAGATATACAGGGTCGACTTCGCCAAACGTACCTTCACCCCGAACAATCCGTCCTTCGCTTCTGTGAAGCCGGGCCTAGGGCCGCGGCATTTTGTCTTCGGCGCGAGGGGCAAGTTTGCTTATGTAATGTGCGAAATGGGGTCGAGCGTGGTTGCCTTTGCTTACGATCCGGTGAAGGGATCGCTGACGCCGGTGCAGACCATCTCCACCTTGCCCGCCAATTTCAAGGGCATCGATAATTCGTCTGAGATCGACATCAGCCCGTCAGGCCGTTTTCTTTATGCTTCCAACCGCGGGCATGACAGCATCACGGTATTTGCCATCGATCCCGACAAGGGAACGTTAACCAAGGTCCGGGTCGTGCCCACGCACGGCAAGATTCCCCGGAACTTTGCCCTCGACCCGACCGGTAAATACCTGGTGGCTGCGAACCAGAAATCCAATCAGATGGTCGTCTTTGCCGTGGATCCAACCAGCGGTCTGCTGCAAGCCAACGGGGCAGGTTCTGGATATTGAAGAGCCCGACTGTGTCTTATTTGTTCCGGCCGAATAGGAGCCTTATGAAATCTTCCCCACCAGGCTTTCGCGACGAGCTTTGGTGCAGAACGCCGGCATCGTGGCCGGCGCGGGACTGCTCGGTCTCGGCAGCCGGTGCGCCAGCTGCGAGCTGCAGTCCCCTGCTCGGAGCACGCGGCAAACCGCGTGCGCTGGCGCTCATCGGCGACCGCTATCACAACCCCGATTACATCCGCGTGAGCCTGGATAAGGTCTTCCAGGACCTCGGCATTCCCATCGACTACACCATCCAATACGATCAGATCTCCGCCACTCTGCTCAAGAACTATCAATTGCTGCTGATCCTGCGCGACGGCATGATCTGGCCGCAGGGTTACCTCGGCCCGGATGCTTACGCGGCCTACGAGGCGGATCTCGAAACCCCCAAAACATTTCCGGATCCAACGCCGGTAACCTGGATCACCGAGCAGCAGGGGGCGGCGATCAAAGAATTTGTTGCCGGCCGGCAACGGCTTCTATGCTCTGCATAACTGCAGCCACATCTCGCTCAGCTCGAAAAACTATCGCGAGGTTATGGGCGGAGCCTACATTGGTCATCCGCCCTTGCGTCCTTTCCAGGTAAGAGCCACGGCGAACAAACATCCCATCACCGAAGGCATGAGCTCATTTCATCGTCAACGATGAGCAGCACTACGTCGCTTACGACAAGGACCCGAAGTACCTGATCCTGGAAGCGGAAAATATCGATGGCCTGAAGTTTGAGGATCTGGGCACCAAGTCGGTTTCCGGCTGGGCTTACGACTTCGGCCAGGGACGAGTGGTATTTACCGCGGTCGGGCATACGATTCACGCGATGTGGGCTCCGCAATATATCGAGATACAAAAGCGATCCATCCGATGGCTGCTTAAAGAGCTTTGAACGCGGAGGAGTGCTATGCAGGGCCCGCGCACTACGTTCATTTACCTGGCCGTTGTCTTCGGACTGCTTGTCATTCCGCGCGCCCTGCAGCGCTTCCGTCTTCCCGCCCAGCTCACCTGCTTTGCTTTCGGCATCATTGTCGCCGGCTTTTTCAAGCCTCTGGTGAACGATACCGTCATCTCCTATCTTTCAACGCTGGGCATCGCCTCGCTTTTTCTTTTCGCCGGTCTTGAGGTCGATCTGGCCGAGCTTCGGCGGCAGCTACCGTCGCTGGCTGGGCACTTTGCGGTGCGCGGCCTGGTTCTCGTGGGGTGCGCCACGCATCGCGGCAAAATATCTCCATCTTGGCTGGCAGGTCGACTGGATGATTGCGCTTGCGCTGCTGACCCCATCGACTGGATTTATTTTGGATATGCTGCCTCATTCCGGCCTTGACCATACTGAGCAGTCCGAGGTTGCTCTGCACGCGGTTGCGGGTGAAGTCACGGCAGTCTTTCTCTTTCTCGTCTTCTCTCAGGCTGGATCGATCAAGACGCTGCTCATCTCCGGCGGTGCGATTGCCCTGTTGATCGCCTTCATGCCCCTGGTCTTTCTCGCTCTGGGACGCTACGTAGTTCCCTACGCGCCGGGCTCTGAGTTCTCCTTATTGTTGATGGTCGGGCTCATCTGCGCGATCATCACCGAGATGCTGGGCGTTTACTACCTGGTGGGCGCGTTCGTTGCCGGGCTGGTCGCTCGCTCGCTCAGCAAGCGCCTGACCACGCTTGCCTCTCCAACGAATCTGGAAGCCATCCAGCTCTTCGCTTCGTTCTTTATCCCGTTCTATTTCTTTCACAATGGTCTGGGCGTGCCGGGTGCTGCGCTGGTGAGAGGCTCTTTGCTGTATGGGTTTGCTCTTGCTGCGCTGGTTATACCCGTGCGCCTCGGGGTTGTTTGGCTTCAATCGCGTTTCATGCAGCATAGGGGGCATCGCGGCAGCTTCCGCGTCGCCGTTGCCCTCACCCCTACGCTGATCTTCACCCTGGTCATCGCGGAAATATTGCGGGAAAACTTCTCCATCAGCCCTGCCCTCTACGGCGGACTTCTGGTCTACGCGGCGATCGCCAGCATCCTGCCCGCGCTCGTCCTGCCCTCTTTTGCCGAGACCTCCATCGACCCCCAGTTGGTTGAAGCCTGAGGAAGAACACCGGCCAGTAGATGAAATTGAGGCATTGATCTCGAAGAGGCGACCTGAACTTACGGACAAACCCAGCATCATAAAAGGGTTGGCTTCGCCGCCGAATTCAAGAAATTTCTTGCCGTCCATGGGATCGAGGAATGAATCAGCCGTCCCTGGCGGGACTTGTCATTTCTCTACACCTACACCCAGGACTGCGTCCTGGGCTAAGTTCAGGTCGCCCCTTCGGGGCTGGTTGGGCATACCCCAGCTATTTCGCGTCCAGCGTAAAGCTATCCTGCAACTCAACTGACCTCTGCGCCGCATCAGGATCCACCACACGGTACATCTTCGCGTCGGCATGCTTGCCCTGAAGGGTGATGATGACATAGTTGAAGTTGGGATAAGTACGGGCATGATACAAATCCTGGTCGCCGCGAATAAAAATAGGATAAGGACGGGCGCCCCCTCCTCCGCTGATCACGTGCATGATGCCGTTCATGTCAAACCGCTCATAGTTATGAATGTGGCCATTGAAAATCACGAATTTAGCGTGCGACCTGGCGGCGCTTGCCTCCAGCTCATGACGCAGGTCGAGCGTAGACGCGTCGGGAATGCCCAGCATGAAAGCAGTCTGTAGATCAGAGACCAGCGGAACGTGAAACAGAAAAAAGACAAAGTCCGCCGACGCGGGAAGATGCGCGAGCTGTGATTCAAGCCAGATGCGCTGTGCCCAGCCGCGGTTCAGAAAGCTGGCGGTATCGAGCGTGATGAGATAGATATTCCCCAGTTGTACCGAGTACCACTCGTGGTGATCGATTTGCGGGTAAGCCGCAAAGTAGTTCTCCATGCCGTGCTGCGGGTCCGGAAGCCGTTCATGATTGCCGACTGTGGGATAAACCCGTAGCCGCTGTTGGGTCCATGCCGCAGTCTCTTCGTGGTAGACCTTCCAGTCCGCCGGGTCGCTGCCGTGGAATGGCATATCCCCGGTAAGCAGCAGGATGTCCGGCTTCTCTTCACCGACTTTTTGCGCCAGCCATTTGCGCACCCCTGGCGTTGTATCGCTGGTGTTGCTGGGATTGGTAAAGCGCATGTCCCCGTAAACTACGATGCGGAGCGGCCGCCCAACCGGTAAATCGGAGACAGTAAAGGTCGGGCCGCCGTCGTCGTTTGCGTCAGCCTTTGGGTCTTGGCCCAGCCCCTGCGCGGTCAGGCAGGCCGCCGCCAGCACGAAACAAACCACGTTGCGCTGCCAACCCATCAGCGGTATCCACCGCCGACAAAATGGACGATCTCCAGCCGGTCCCCCTCAGCCAGCCCGGTGCTACCCCACTCGGCGCGGGAAACGATATTGCCGTTATGCTCGACCGCCACACGATCGCCCTTGAGGCCGAGTGCCGCGATCAGGTCCTGCAGATGCGCCGGGGGCGCCAACTGCGGAAACTCACGCAATTGGCCGTTGAGAACAAAATGCATAACCGGAGAGTATCACCGGCGCCTTGCCTCAGGTAGTTCGCGAACTCCCCATCCGCGAGCCCAGCAACCACCGTCGCATGCGTCGGAAGACCGGTTCAATCTCGCTGCCGGAAAAATACACAGCGCGGTTCAGCGCCTTGAGAACCTGGATGGCTTCGATGCGCGGGTCGGCGTTTCCCAGGGGTCCTTTGTCTTTAAGGTCCGCAGCGTATTCATCGGCAAGATACTCAATCGCGTGCCCCAGGATCTCCAGGGCGCGGCCGCCCTCGGGCGAGAGCCGGCGGCGAACGCGCGGCGGCGGTTCGGCGGACGAGCCCGTCAGGTTCAACAACCTCAAATGTGTTTTGTTCTCCGCCGATGGGGCGCTACGAAACCTGAGCATGGTTCCACCTCATAGCGGAGATATCGGCCAAAAGCGGAGATTCCTTATCTGCGAGCGTCTTCCCGCTTACCCAAAGGATTGGCCCCGGCTGCCTAAGAGCTTTGCAATGCTTGTTTTTGCGACGCTACATGACCAGCGTGTATGACCACTTCGAGGCGCTGCGTGACCAGAGAGTTGTAGCCGTGAGCCGCCCGGCTGCTAGTCTCCGCTCAGCAAGAAGGCCTCATGAAACTACGAAGTTGCATCCTTGTACTGTTGATCGTGTCGCCCTTGGTCCTGGCGGCCCAGGCGACCCCTGGGTCGGACTTTTTAGAGGGACAAAGGCCCGCTCAGCCGGAGCACCACTTCTTCGATCAGACCAATCTCCGGTTACAGGGCACGAACGTATTATCCGAGACCATGGCTCTGCTCGCTATCCAGTCCCAGGACGACGGAGGCGGGATGGCACGGTGCGCCGAGCCGCCTTGTACCGGTGCTCTTGCGGCGCGCGGTCGAACCCTGGACCCTTTTGAGAAGCATTTCGAGTCCTACGGATATGGATGGGGTGCTGCTTACCGTTACGGCGGAGGTGTGGGCTTGAACCTCTTTGTCGCCTACCTCTTCCACTCCAGCGGGCATCACAAACTCGAACGGTGGGTGCCGGTCGTCGCGATCTCCCACGCTCAGGCTTCCACGGGATATGCCCTTACTGGCTCAAGCCAGGGCAAAAACGGCTGGTAAAGCAATCTCCCTCCTTCGCGCGTAATCCCCCACTCTTCTCCGGCATTGGTAAACCCTGTGGCTTGACTCCAGAAGGGCGAAAACTTACAGTCGAAACAGTGCGCTTGAATCCTCGACGCCCCACGAGTTGAAATGCAGACGCCCGACTACTTTTGGAACTACCTGCCGCTCCTGCTACAAATCCTTGTTGCCGCTGGCTTTGGAGCCGGAATCGTCACCGCTTCCTGGTTCATCGGGAAGCACCGCAACTCCAAGGTCAAGCTCGCAACCTACGAGTGCGGCATCGAAGCCGAAGGCGATGCCCGTGGGCGCTTCTCCGTCCGCTTTTACATGGTTGCCATGCTCTTCATCCTCTTCGACGTGGAAGTCGTCTTCATGCTGCCCTGGGCCGTGGTCTACCGCGACCTGCCCAAGCTGGTCGGGTCCCGCATGTTCGGCTTCTGGGAGATGGTGGTCTACCTTGGGTTTGTCCTGGTCGGGTTCTTCTACGTTCTGAAAAAAGGAGTTCTGGACTGGTCCGCCGATAAGGCGGACCTGTGATGGACGCCTTGCACGAGAAAGACGCTGTGCTCCAGGCGCACGCGCAAAATCACGCCATCGCCGCCCTGCTTGCCGCCAAGCCCTCCTGCATCACCAATGCCCGCTTCGACCGCGGCGAATTGACCTTGTGGATCGAGCGTGACGACATCCGCCCGGTCTGCCGAATCCTGCAGAAGGCCGGCTATAACTTTCTGGTGGACGTCACCTGCGTGGACTGGTACCCCAGCGAGCCGCGCTTTCAGGTGACCTACCACATCCTGTCCCACAGCCTCAAAGAGCGCCTCCGGCTGTGTGTCCTGGTGGATAGCCTCGATCCGGAAGTGGCCAGCATCACTCCCGAATGGCCTTCCGCCAATTTCTACGAGCGAGAGGTCTGGGACCTTTTCGGCGTCCGCTTCGGCGGTCACCCCAACCTGCGCCGCATCATGTTGCCCGACCAGTGGGAAGGGCATCCTTTACGTAAGGATTACCCGGTGGAGGGTTATCGCTAGTGGACGCCGCAGATTACGCCATCGCGCCTCTGATCGAACCTCGGGTGGAAGAGGGCAACAAGGACCGCACCATGGTCCTGAATATGGGGCCGCAGCATCCCTCCACCCACGGTGTGCTCCGCCTGGTGCTTGGAAATCGATGGCGAAACCGTGCTGCGCGTCGTGCCCGACATCGGCTTTTTGCATACCGGCATCGAGAAAACCTGCGAAGCCAAGTTCTATCAGCAGGTGGTTCCCCTGACCGACCGCATCGACTATCTCAGCCCGATGTCGAACAACCTCTGTTATTGCCTCGCGGTCGAAAAGCTGTTGCAGCTGGAAATTCCCCCGCGGGCCCAGTTTCTGCGCGTGCTGCTCAACGAGCTCACCCGCATTCAGTCGCACCTGGTCTGGCTGGGCACCCATGCCATGGATATCGGCGCCCTCACCCTCTTCCTCTATACCTTCCGCGAGCGCGAAGAGATTCTGAAGATCTTTGAGCATGTCAGCGGCCAGCGCATGATGGGCTCTTACTTCCGCGTAGGCGGCATCGCGCTCGAGCCGCCGGTCGATTTCTACCAGCGTGTGCAAAGCCTGCTCAAGATGATGCCGGAAAAGATCGACGAGTACGAAAACCTGCTCAACGGCAACCCTATCTGGGTCCGGCGTCTGCAGGGTGTGGGCTACCTCAGCGCTGCCGATGCCATTGCCCTGGGGGTGACCGGGCCGCCATTGCGCGCCAGTGGCGTCGATTGGGACCTGCGCCGCGATATGCCCTACTCCGGCTACGAGAAGTTCCAATTCAAAGTCCCGGTCTCCGATGTGGGCGATGTCTGGACCCGCTACCGCTTGCGCGTGGAAGAGATGCGCGAGTCGCTCAAGATCTGCCAGCAGGCGCTCGACGGCATGCCCCAGGGCCCATTGAAGGCCAACGCGCCCAAGGTTGTGTTGCCCGACCGGGAGAAGATGAAGACCGAAATGGAATCCCTCATCTATCACTTTAAGATTGTGACCGAGGGATTTGCCGTTCCGGCCGGCCAGGTCTACCAGGCCATCGAGTCTCCGCGCGGGGAGATGGGCTATTTCGTGGTCAGCGACGGCACCGCCAAGCCCTATCGTGTACACATGCGCAACCCAACCTTTGCTTCCCTGCAGGCTCTGGAAACCATGTGCGTGGGCCGCCTGCTGGCCGACGTTGTCGCTGTCATCGGGTCGATCGATATCGTCCTCGGAGAAATCGACCGGTGAGCGACGCGACCGAGCATGCTGCCGACGGTGTTCCCTACCCTATCGAGGTGCGGCAACACGTATGGGAGTCTCTGGTCTCCATGCTTCGGGTCTACGCTCACGCCGCCAGTCTCAATGGAAAGGAATTAGTCGTGACCGGCATCTCGGACGAAGCGTGGGTCAAGTGCCACGATTGCGTGCTGGGCCTTTGTTTCCGATCCTGAGACCGGGGAGGCCACCTGGCGGGTGACCCAACCGGAACAGGAAACCTGGGGCGAGTTCCGCATCGAAGAGGACGGCACGCTCACCTTCCCTGCGGGTCCCAAGCCACTCGATACGGCGGCGATCGACTGGGTAGAGCACCTGGTGCGCGCCGCCTCTCCGGCAGCCGACGAGCATCTGGGCCATCCGTTAGGTATCTCTTAAAATCAAAATCATGAGCACTCAGATCAAGACCATCTTCAGTCCCGCCCTGGCCGCGCGCTTCGACCGCCTGGTGACGCTCTACCCGCTGCGCCGGTCGGCGTTGATCCCCATGCTGCTCTATGCCCAGGATGAGATCGGCTATCTTTCCGACGCGGTCATCAGCGAAGTGGCCGCGCGGGTCGGAATTACCGAGCTCGATGTGCGCAACGTCATCAGTTATTACTCCCTGCTGCACACCAGCCCCGGCGGGCAAGTATCATGTACAGGTATGTACCAACATCAGTTGCATGCTGCGCGGAGGCAATGAGCTGTTGGCTCATTGCAAGCAGCGGTTAGGCATCGGCAACAAGGAAACCACACCCGATAAGCTTTTTTCCCTGGAAGAAGTAGAGTGCATCGGCGCCTGCAGTTGGGCGCCCGCGGTGCAGGTGAATTACGACTTTCACGAGAATTTAACCCCGGACTCGATGGACAAGGTTCTGGAAGACTATCGTTCAAAGAGCTAACGTCGCATTCGCAGCGGAACTTCACGACGCACATTCGGAGCAAAGCATGGCCTATCTCGTCTCCCATCCAGATGAAGTGAAGGTGATCTCGTACCGCTTCGGCAAGGGCGCGACCTCCATCGACAAATATCTCGAGATGGATGGATACGCCTCTGCCCGCAAGGCCATTGCCTTGGGCGCGGAAGGAATCATCGCGGAGATGAAGGCCTCGAACCTGCGCGGGCGCGGGGGCGCCGGCTTCCCTACCGGGATGAAGTGGTCGTTTGTTCCCAAGCAGTCGCCAAAGCCAAAATACGTTCTGGTCAACGGAGATGAGAGCGAGCCCGGCACCTGCAAGGACCGCCTGATCTTCGAGCACGATCCCCACTCCGTTATCGAAGGCGTGATCATCGCCGGCTTGGCCATCGGCTCCAAAATGGGCTTCATCTACCTGCGGGGTGAGTATCGTTACCTGCTGAAGATCATGGAGAAAGCCATCGATGAAGCCTATGCCAAGGGCTTTCTGGGCAAGAAAATCTTCGGCAGCGACCTTGACTTCGACATCGTCTCGCACACCGGCGCCGGCGCCTACGAGGTCGGCGAAGAGTCGGCCTTGATGGAATCGCTCGAAGGCAAGCGCGGCATTCCCCGCATCCGGCCCCCCTTCCCCGCCGTCGTGGGCCTATACGGTGGTCCCACCATCATCAACAACGCCGAGACGCTGGCCACCGTGCCCCACATCTTCCGCATCGGCGGCCCGGAGTACGCCAAGATCGGCACTGAGCGCAACGGCGGCACGCGCCTCTTCTGTCTCAGCGGCAACGTGGCTAAGCCCGGTGTCTACGAGCTGCCCATGGGCTACAACCTGAAGAAGATGATCTACGAAGTGGGTGGCGGCATCGCCGGCGGCAGGACGCTCAAAGCCGTGGTTCCCGGCGGGTCGTCGACTCCCGTGCTCAGGCCGTCGGAAATTGACATCGGCATGGACTTCGACCAGGTGGGCAAGGCGGGCAGCATGCTCGGCTCGGGTGGCGTGGTGGTGCTGGACGACCAGGTTTGCATGGTGGAGTTCGCCCTGCGCACCATGAAGTTCTATCAGCACGAAAGCTGTGGCTGGTGTATCCCCTGCCGCGAAGGCACCGACTGGCTAAAGAAGACCCTTACCCGCTTCCACGCCGGGGGCGGGGTCGCCAAAGACATCGACAACATTCGCTACCTGGCGCAGAACATGCTGGGCCGCACCTTCTGCCCGCTGGGCGATGCCGCGGCCATGCCCACCATTGCGTTCGTAGACAAGTTTCGCCAGGAGTTTGAAGACCACCTGGACGGCAAACCGTGCCCCTACGCGCACCAACCGGCACTGGCCACCGCTTAGAACAAGACAGGAAACTATGGCTGACGTAACCTTCACCGTCGACGGCAAGAAGCTAACCGCACCCGCAGGCACATTGCTGATCGAAGCCTGCCGGACGGCGAGCATCGCGGTTCCCCAGTTCTGTTATTACCCCGGCCTCTCACTCCAGGCGGCTTGCCGCATGTGCCTGGTGCGCCTGGAAAAGGTGCCGAAGCTGCAGACCGCCTGCACCACCCCGGTGACCGAAGGCATGGTGGTCACTACCGAGAGCGACGAGATTACCCAGGCGCGCAAAGCCACCATCGAGTTGCTGCTTGGCAATCATCCCCTTGATTGCCCGGTATGCGACGCCGGCGGCGAGTGCGAATTGCAGGACATGACCTTCAAGTACGGTCCGCCCGAGTCGCTCTACACCGAGACCAAGCAGCACCGCGAAGAACAGCAGTGGTCGCCAGTCGTCTTCTTCGACCGGCCGCGCTGCATCCTCTGCTACCGCTGCGTGCGCATGTGCGGCGAAGGCATGGACGTCTGGGCGCTGGGTGTGCAGAACCGCGGGGTCACCAGCACCATTGCCCCCAACAAAGGCGATCACCTGGACTGCGAAGAGTGCGGCATGTGCATCGACGCCTGCCCGGTGGGAGCGCTCACCTCCGGGACCTATCGTTACAAGACGCGCCCCTGGGAGATGAACCACGTCTCCACCGTCTGTACCCACTGCGCCGACGGGTGCAAGACCACCCTGGGCGTACGCAGCGTGAACGACGGCTCGGAGATTCTGCGCGGCGACAACCGCGACAAGAGCGGCATCAACGGCGACTTTCTCTGCATCAAGGGACGCTACGCCTTCGATTTCGCCAACCACGCCGAACGCCTGACCAAGCCGCTGCTGCGCCAGCCGGACGGCAACCTGGCCCCAGTCAGTTGGGAGCAGGCTCTGCAGCACGCCGGGGCCAAGCTGCGCGAGATTCGCGAAAGCCGGGGTGGCAGCTCCATTGGCGTCATCGGCTCCAATCGAACCACCAACGAAGAAAACTACCTGCTGCAGAAATTCGCCCGGACGGTTCTGGGCACCAACAATATCGATCATCACCGCACGGCGGACTACACCGCCTTCGCCCGCGCCATCTCCGGGCAGAAAGACCGCGCTGCTTCGCTGCGCGAGAGCATGACGGCCCCGGCGATCCTGCTGCTGGGCAACGATCCTACCGAGCAGCATCCTCTGCTGGCCTGGAATCTGCGCACCAATCTGCGCCACAACAATGCCCGCATCTACATCGTGAACCACGCCGGCATCAAGCTGGAGCGGCAAGCGCACGAGACGCTGATCATTCCTCAGGACGGCTATGCCGGCGCAGTGCGCTTCCTGGCCGGCGAGGATGCGGCCTTCCCCGGTACGCAATTGGGTGACGAGGCGAAGAAGTTCCGTGAGGCGCTGCGCGCCGAGCCTAGCCTGCTCATCATCTTTGGTTCGGAGTACCGCGGCCGCGACGTCGACGCGTTAGTGAACTTTGGTCTGGGGCTGCCCCATGCCACCTTTGCCTGCCTCGGCGACTACGTTAACTCCCGCGGCGCCGCCGACATGGGTTTGCTGCCCGGCCTCCTGCCCGGCTATCTTCCGGTAGCTTCTCCAGGCGCCTTTGCCGAGGAATACGGCAACACGCTGCCCTCGGCTCCGGGCCTGGATCTGGTAGAAATGTTCGACTCCGCGGAGCGCGGTGAGTTGGCCGCCCTCTATGTCGTTGGATCCAATCCCCTCTCCCGGTACGGGATTGACCCCGCGGTGCTCAAGAACACCTTCCTCATCGTGCAGGATATGTTCCTGACCGAAACGGCGCTGGTGGCCGACGTCGTATTGCCCACCAGCAACCTTTATGAGAAAGCCGGAACCGTCACCAACACCTATGGCGACCAGCAGCTGGTGAAGAAGGCAGGCGATAAAGCCGGTGTTCGCAGTGACTTCGAACTCATGGTACGGCTTGCCGATTGCATGGGGGCGGACCCGAAGAAGCTGGTTCCCTTCGGTCGCGGAGTTCATGCCGACATGGGCCAGACCCGCGGTGCGCAGTCTGGCGAAGCGGATCGACACAGCGTGTGGCTGGCGGCGCAGAACCTGGAGCCGAAGCTCAGTCCCTTTGATCCGTTCGCCATTCTGGATGAGATTCAGCGGCTGGTGCCCGGCTACCAGGTTTCTCGCATGGAGCTGTTGGCCGGCAACGATGTCCATGTGCAATCGCCGCTGGTACAAATCGACGCGGGCCCGGAGCGTCACGCGTTGATTTTGCCGGCTGAAGACACGCTCTTTACCTCGGGCACTCTGGGCCGTTACAGCAAAAAACTCCATGAGGTGATGGAGTCGCACACCACCAAACCCACAGAGACCGCAGCGGACTAGTAGAAGGACTTAACCAATACCGGGGTGGCCCATTCAAGCCTTGTTTTGGCTTGAGTGGGGTAGTTAGCACCGAGGCCCTGCAAAGAAAGCGAAAGAAACTTGTGAGCTTCCTGATCTTTTTCTTGCTGAGTTGCTTGAAGATCGCCGTAGTACTGGCGATCTTTCTCGGGGCCGTAGCCTACACTGTGCTGCTCGAGCGCAAGCTGGTAGGGCGCATCCAGAACCGCTGGGGACCTACCCGTGTGGGGCCCTTCGGCCTGTGGCAGCCGATGGCCGATGGGCTCAAGCTCTTCCTTAAAGAAGACCTTCTTCCCACCAACGTCGATCGCCCGCTCTACATTCTGGCGCCCATGATCGCGCTCGGGTGTGCATTGATCTCGATTTCCGTCGTGCCTTTTGGCGCGCACATCACCTGGCACGGCGTCGACATGTTCGAGATTGCCAATGTGAACATCGGGTTGCTGGTGATCCTTGGCGTTACTTCTATCGGCGTTTACGGCATAGCGCTGGCCGGCTGGTCGTCCAACAATAAGTATTCCCTGCTCGGCGCTCTGCGCTCCAGTGCCCAGCTGATCAGCTACGAGCTGGCTCTCGGGCTTTCCCTGGTTGGCGTGGTGTTGAGGGCCGGGTCGCTCAATCTACGCACCATCGTGGACAGCCAATCGGCCCACGGCCTGCTTTCCTGGAATGTCTTTGGGGGATTTCAATTCGTCGCTTTCTTCATTTATCTGATGGCGGCGTATGCCGAGACCAACCGTGCTCCCTTCGATCTGCCTGAGGCTGAAACCGAGCTGACGGCCGGCTACCATACGGAGTACAGTTCGATGAAGTTTGCCATGTTCTTCATGGCTGAATACGCCAATATGATCACCGTCGGCTGCGTGGCGACGCTGCTCTTCCTCGGCGGATGGACCAGCCCCTTCGGCTCGCTGATCCCTGCCTTTGGCGGGGTCGTGGTGCAGGCTCTCCTGCCGGTCTTGTGGTTTGTCTTGAAGGTTTTCAGTTTCCTCTTTCTCTATATCTGGGTGCGGGGCACGCTGCCCCGCTTTCGCTACGACCAATTGATGGGCTTCGGTTGGAAGTTCCTGATGCCCGTCGCTATCGCCAACATTCTCGCGACCAGTCTATGGCTGGCTTACCGCGCCTGATACAACCCGTGGATGCAGTGGAAAGCGTTACTCTCCACTTTGTCATCCCGAGCGAAGCCGAGGGATCTGCAGTTCACTCGACCAGCATCAAACGTTCGCTGGGAACTCCCCAACGACCCACACTAAGAATTGTCATCCCGACCGGAGCGAACCCGGATTTCCTGCCACGCATCACTGGACAGGGCCGCGTGTGCGCCTTTCCGCAGAGAAATGCGCATGAAGTTCGCCAAAGTCACGAAGTTCAACAGGAAATCCAGGGGAGCGTAGTGGAGGGACCTGCTGTTCAACCTCTTTAGTAGATGAAGCGATGGAAAAGACGTACCTCAGGGGCTAAAGCCCACGGCGATTTCATCGCGTTTGTGCCGGGGATAAATCCCCGGCCTACCCTGTGAACCGAGTGTTCTACAATCACCTTCGGGCCTGATCGAGCAACAGGAGAAAAGCACTAGCATGTATCTGGTTCTCTTCATCGTGTTTGGCGGCCTCTGCGTGGCAGGCGCATTGAACCTGTTATTCCAGCGCCACCCCATCAACAGCGCGCTTTCGCTGATAGTGGTGATGAGTTCGCTGGCCGTGCTCTACCTGCTATTGGGTGCGGAGTTCCTCGCCGCCGCCCAGGTCATTGTCTATTCCGGCGCCATCATGGTCCTGTTCACCTTCGTCATCATGCTGCTCAATGCCGGCAAGGAAGAGCGTACGCACGGCAGCAGTGCTGCCTACATCGTGGGAATCCCCGGGGTAGCGATCCTGGTCAGCCTGCTGTCATTCATTTTCATTTCCGCGCGCAGCCACCTGCCTCAGGCCCGGCTGGGAGATTACGTGGTCTCCACCAGCGACCTCAGCAAGGTGCTCTTCCGCGATCTGCTGCTTCCCTTCGAGGTGACCTCGATTCTGATCCTGGTTGCCATCCTCGGCGCCGTTGCGCTGGCCAGCAAGGAGCACTGAAGATGACCATTCCCATTGCCTATTACCTGGTGCTCAGCGCGATCCTCTTTTCCATCGGCGTCGGCGCCTTCCTGATCAAGCGCAACATCATCACCGTCTTCATGTCGATTGAGCTAATGCTCAATGCCGTGAACCTGACCTTCGTCGCTTTTGCCTACCAGTGGCACCGCTTGCAGGGCCAGATCTTTGTCTTCTTCGTGATGGTCGTCGCCGCCGCTGAGGCCGCGGTGGGCCTGGCCATCATCATCGCCATCTTCCGCTCGAGGAGCACCCTCAACGTGGACCAAATCAACCTGATGAAACTATGAACGCAAATCCTTCTCTCCATCTATGGTTGATCCCGCTGTTGCCGTTCCTGGGCTTTCTGCTCAACGGGCTGCTGGGCCGCCGCCTGCCCAAGGCGGTGGTCACCAGCATTGCCCTGCTCTTCACCGCGGCTCCGCTGGTCATGGTGGCCGGCATCGCCTTCCGCTTCAGCACCCTCACTCTGCCTTACGTGGAGCGCCTGGCCATACCCTGGATCCAGACCTCGACCTTCCGCGCCGATTTTGCCTTCCTGCTCGACCCCTTGACCCTGGTCATGTTGCTGGTCGTCACCGGCGTAGGCTTCCTGATCCATATCTACTCCGTCGGCTACATGGCGCACGAGGAGGGGTACTGGCGCTTCTTTGCCTACCTCAACCTGTTCATGTTCTTCATGCTGACACTGGTGCTGGCGGAGAATTTCCTGCTGATGTTCGTCGGCTGGGAAGGAGTGGGACTCGCCTCCTACCTGTTGATCGGCTTCTACTTCCTGCGCCAATCCGCCGCGGACGCGGGCAAGAAGGCATTCATTCTGAATCGCGTCGGCGATTTCGGCTTTCTGCTTGCCATGTTCCTCATGATTGCCCACTTCGGCTCGCTGAGCTACAGCAAGGTCTTCGGCGCCATCGCGCTAGCATCCTGAGATGCAAGGCGGCTTTCTCACCGCCATCGCTCTGCTGCTGCTGCTCGGCGCTACCGGCAAGTCGGCGCAGATTCCGCTCTACGTCTGGCTGCCGGATGCGATGGAAGGCCCCACGCCCGTCTCGGCCCTGATCCACGCCGCCACCATGGTGACCGCCGGCGTCTACATGATCGTGCGCTCGCACGTGCTCTTCGACCGTTCGCCCTTCGCTCTGGGCGTGGTCGCAATGATCGGAGCCGCCACCGCATTGTTCGCCGCCACCGTCGGCATGGTCCAGACGGATATCAAGCGCGTGCTGGCCTACTCCACCATCTCTCAACTTGGCTACATGTTCCTGGCCTGCGGCGCCGCTGCGTACTCGTGCGGCCATCTTCCACCTGGTAACCCACGCCTTCTTCAAAGGGCTTGCTCTTCCTCGCCGCCGGCTCCGTCATCCACGGTCTGGGCGGCCAGCAGGATATGCGTGCCATGGGAGGCCTGCGCAAGGCCGTGCCCATCACCTTCTGGACCATGAGTGCCGGGGTCTTCGCCATCTCCGGGATTGCCGCCCTTCTCCGGCTTCTTCAGCAAAGACGAGATTCTCTACCAGACCTTTCTATCGCCGACTGCGCGGCCCCATCCTCTGGTTCGTGGGCCTCTTGACTGCCCTGCTCACCGCCTTCTACATGTTCCGTCTGTGGTACCTGACCTTCTTCGGCGAAAGCCGGGCGCACGATGTGCACCCCCACGAGAGCCCCTGGGTCGATGCTGGCGCCCCTTGTCATTCTGGCCGTGTTTTCAGTCGGCGGACGGTTGGATCGGGATTCCCAAAGCGCTGGGCGGCGGCGATCATTTCGCCCATTTCCTTGAACCCGTGCTTTAGATCCGCCGCCGCGCACCCGTTGGTTGAGGCCCGCGGGGATCGTGAGCGCTTGTTCAGCGTGCTCTCCGCTATTCATGGCCGTGATCGGCTGGTTCTTTGCCGACCTGCTTTACCGTCGCAAGCCCGGCCTGGCCGACACGCATCGCCGAGCGCCCGGCGGAGGCTACAGGCTGCTCGAACACAAGTATTGGATCGACCAGATTTACAGCGCTGTCATCGTTCGGCCCCTGCTCTTCATCACCCGTTACCTGTTGTGGGGCGCCGTGGATAGCGGAGTCATCAACGGTGGAGGCTTTGTGGCCTCGGGCAGCGCCCGCGGACTGGGCGCGCTGGTTCAGCGGGTGCAGTCGGGCAACATCCGTTCCTACGCGGGGTGGCTGGCGGTTGGCGCCGCAGCCCTGCTCCTGATCACTTATTTCGGCTTTTCCATGCACCCCTAACGAGAAAGCGAATATCTGTGCTGAACGATTCGATATTGACGCTTACCACCTTCGTGCCGGCTGCAGGCGCCGTGGTCGTGGCTTTGCTTCCCCGCCGCGGCCGCATCATCCAGTGGTTCACGCTGGTGGTCACGCTGATCACCTTCGGGCTGACCCTCCATTTGCCGGCGCATTACCTCTACGGCCACTCCGGCTTTCAATTTGAAGTGGACCTGCCCCTGGATCGCCAACCCTGCCATCCGCTATCACCTGGGCGTGGACGGCATCTCACTCTGGCTGGTCGTGCTGACCGGCTTTCTGGCGCCGCTTGGCGTGCTGGCTTCATGGAAGACCATCGCTCACCGCACCAAGGAGTTTTACTTCTTCTTCCTGCTGCAGCAGACGGCGATGATCGGCGTCTTTGTCGCGCTCGATCTGTTCCTCTACTACGCCTTCTGGGAGATGACGCTGGTGCCCATGGCGATCCTGATCTCCATGTTCGGCCGCGATCGCGGCACCGAAGCGGCCATCAAGTTCTTCATCTACACCTTTCTGCCCTCGGCGCTGCTGCTGGTCGCGATTGTCTGGCTTTACGCCAAGACCGGCACCTTTGACTTTGTCCGGCTGCAATCCATCCTGGCGCAGGGCGGCCTTCCCGCCCCAGGCGCTCTTCTGGGCTTCGTTGGCATTTCTCGTCGCCTTTGCCGTCAAGGTTCCAATGTTTCCCCTGCATGGATGGCTGGGAGACGTCTTCAGCGAAGCCCCCACCGCCATGGTCATGGTGGTCGCGGGCAAGCTTGGCCTCTATTCCATCCTGCGCTTCAATCTCGGTCTCTTCCCTGCCCAGGCCCGCCAGGTGGCGCCGTGGATGATCGCGCTGGCGGTCATCGGCATTCTTTACGGCGCGCTGATTGCGATTGTGCAGAAGGATATGAAGCGGCTGGTGGCCTTCTCTACCGTGAGCCAGCTCAGCTTCTGCATTCTGGGCATCTTCTGCTTTGCGGTTTCCGGCGTGGACGGGGCCGTCTACCAGACGGTCAATGAGGGCATCTCCGCGGGCGCGCTGTTTCTGCTGCTCGGCTTCATGTACGAACGTTACGGAACCTACGAGATTGCCGCTTTCGGCGGCCTGGCCAAGCGCATGCCCCGTCTGGCGACCTTGTTCGTCATCACCTCGCTCTCGCTGGTCGGCCTGCCGCTGATGAATGGGTTTGTGGGCGAGTTTCTTATCCTCAGCGGCAGTTTCCCCGGGCACGTTGCCTGGGTCTCGGCGGCCACCGTCGGCGTCATCCTCAGCGCCGTCGTACATGCTGTGGATGATCCAGCGCGTCTTCTACGGTAGCGAATCAGCATGGTTACAGATCTAAACGTGACGGATATGGGCTTGCGCGAACATCTCGCTGTTTGGCCGATGGCCGTTCTCATGTTGCTGATGGGGGTCGTTCTCCCCATACTGGATGCGTGCCATCGATGGCGCGGTGGTCAAGCTGGCGTCGCCGGCAACGCCCGCCATGGCGGAGAAGCGTGATGCAGGTCTATCGCATACTGCCCGAATTGCTGCTCACCATCACTGGCGTTCTCGCCATGCTGATGGAGCCCATCATGCCGCCGGGCATGACTCGTAAGCCCATCGGCGTGCTGGCGCTGCTGGGTGTAGTCGCTGCCCTGGTGGCCAGCGTCTGGCAACTCTCGCTTGCCGCCGGGAACGGCGTTATTACGGCACGGTGCAGACCGACGCCTTCAGCGTCTTTTTCCATGTGCTGATCTGCAGCATTGTCCTGGTCGCGCTGTTGATCGCCTTCGACGTCTTCGATGGCACCAAGGAAAGGCCGGCCGAATATTACGCGTTGGTGCTGTTTGGCGCAGTGGGCATGTGCCTGATGACCAGCGCGGTCGAGCTGCTGCTGGTCTTCATCAGCCTGGAAATCTCTTCCATCGCGACCTACATCCTGGCTGCTATTCGCAAGCGCAGCGGCAAGAGCCCCGAGGCTGGCCTCAAGTACTTTCTGCTGGGCTCATTCGCGACTGCCTTCTTTCTCTACGGCATCGCCCTGACCTTCGGGGCAACCGGAACCACCAACATCGCCGAGATTGCCGCCGCTCTTCCCCAGAGCCCGACGCCAGGCTTTGCCACGCTTGCCGTGGCCATGATTCTGATCGGCATTGGCTTTAAAGTCTCTGCCGCGCCCTTTCAGGTCTGGACCCCGATGTCTATGAGGGAGCGCCCTCCCCGGTCGTGGCCTTGATGTCCACTGCGCCCAAGGTCGCCGCCTTTGCCGTGCTGCTGCGCATCACTCTACGGCGCGTATCCGGCGTTGCACGCTCATTGGCTGTTGCTGATCTGGATCATGGCTGCCCTCTCCATGACGGTGGGCAACCTGGGCGCGCTGCGCCAGCACAATGTGAAGCGCCTGCTGGCCTATTCTTCCATTGCCCACGCCGGCTACACTCTGGTCGCCTTCACCGCGCTTTCCCGCGAAGGGATTGCTGCCGCCATGTTCTACACCGCGGCGTACGCGGCGATGAACGTGGGCGCCTTTGCCATCGTCAGCCACGCTGGAGGGTACGACGATAGGCTGCGCTCCGTGGCGGACTACCGTGGCCTGGCCTACCGCTCTCCTTTGCTGGGCGGTGCGTTGGCCTTCTTCCTGCTGTCGCTGATCGGCATTCCCTTCACCGGCGGCTTCTTCGGCAAGTTTTACGTATTTACCGCCGCCCTGCATTCCGGTGAAGTATGGCTGGCGATCATCGGTCTGCTGAACAGCGGCATCGCGGTCTACTACTATCTCCGCCTGCTCATGTCGGTTTACGGCAAGCCCGCGGACGACGCGCCGGTGCAGTTAGTGCCGAAGCTGAAGGGCTCACTCACCATCGCCCTGCTGCTCACGGTGTCCGCGACCTTCATCCTGGGCATTTTTCCCGGCAAGATTCTATCGATGGCCCGCGCCGGAGCCGCCACCTTCGCAGCCGTGAGCGGCAGCGCCCAGTAAGAATGGGCCACCCAAGCTTTTCTTGGTCATTTCTCCCCTCAACTTGCCTGCGGCAACTTAAGGGAGCAATGACCTTGCTCTCTGACGTGCAACAAAAAGCTGAGGGTGGCCCATTCAAGCCTTCTTTTGGCTTGAGTGGGGTTGTTGGAACAAAGCTAGTCGGCTAGGGATCTGCAGAGAATCCGCGAACAATTCCTGGAAATGTTCTTTTACCTCAGGCCCGTCGCCGCGTCGACGATGCTATGGTGGCTACGCGAGCCCGGACTAACCTGCGGATGAGCTGAGCGGGCAGCGGTTTGTCGTATGACAGATGAAGGCTGCTCTTGGTGCGAGCGTACGGCTTCAGTTCTTCTTCGAAGCTGTTGAAAAATGATCCGCTGAATGGCAAGACGCTGAGATGTCGTTTAAAAGCGGCGTATCCGAAAAACGGCTTAGACAACGCAAACGCGGGAATGCCGTAGGAGATGACCTCGATGGCTTCCTTGGGGACATCAGCCAGGATGATCTCCCGAAGCTGACGAAGGGTGGTTTGGGCAGGCTCGGGTACAGCGGCAATGTACCCTTCGACAGCATCTCTCGAGGCCTTGTTGGCTAGAGTACGATTCGCTGAAGCTGCCTTTTTCATGCTCACGATGGTACGACAAAATACGCTCGCGGTAATCGGCGCGCAGGTTACACTGCCATCTGGCTGGAAACACAGAAGACGCTCTTTCAAGAAAGGAACTCCTCCAGTGAAGCGACTGCGCATCACGTCCATCCTGATGTCGATTGTTTTTGTCACGCTGACGAACAGCGTCGCGCAGACTGCTCCTCGGCGCGTAATTATAGACACCGATCCGGGCGTGGACGACGCCATGGCAATCCTGCTGGCCTTGAACTCGCCCGAGCTCAAGGTGGAGGCACTGACCGTGGTGCCGGGCAACGTTGAGGCGGCACAAGGTCTGCAGAACGCCCTGAAGCTGTTGTCACTGGCAGGGCGATGTGATGTGCCTGTAGCGGCCGGAGCCCAGCATCCGTTGAATCAAAAACTGATCACAGCTCAGTTCTGGCACGGCAAGAACGGTCTTGCCGGAGTCGAATTGCCCGCTCCGACATGCAAGCCCGATGCGCGCTTTGGACCCGACCTGATCATCGAGATGGTCCACAAATATCCGCATGAGATCACGCTCATTCCTGTCGGGCCGCTGACCAATATAGCGCTGGCCGTTTCCAAGGATCCCGGGATCGCATTTCTGGTCAAAGACATTGTGATCATGGGAGGTTCCATCACCGGCGGCAACGTGGATGGAGCGGCAGAAGCGAATATCTACAACGATCCGGAGGCGGCACAAATCGTTTTCAATGCCGGCTGGACCGTCACCATGATCGGCTCCGACGTCGGCGAACGCACCTTGATGACGCGCAAGTATGTGACCCAATTGCAAGCGAACCATGCACCGGAAAGCGACTTCATCGGCAAGCTTGCCGATTTCTATCTCACCCGTTCGGAAAAGAGCGGTTACGAAGGAGCCGCGATGTACGACCCGCTGGCGGTGGGCACAGTGATTGATCCAACGCTGGTTACGCTCCAGAGCATGCATGTGGACGTGGAAACCAAAGGTGAGTTCACTCGCGGGGAAACTGTCGCCAATCGCCGGGGCTCCGATGAGAACAACGTTCTGCACGGGGACCACTATGAGATCGAAGGCGTGGTTGATCTGAAGCCGAATGCTCGGGTTTGCGTGGCATCCGACAGCGACCGGTTTGTGCGGCTATTTGTCACCCGGATCACGGGGAAGAAGTAGCACGGTCGCTTATCAGAACCCTCTCGGTTTCGCAGACCTGCCGGCCCCACGCTCCAACAGCGATTGCACGACCATATCCCTGCGGCAATTGATTGCTCGCTGCAGTGGCGTATCGCCCTTGCTATCTTTTGCGTCGATTGCTGCGCCACAATCGAGCAACGCGATGGCAACCTTTAAGTGGCCCCGTCTTGCCGCCATGTGCAACGCAGTCGCGTGGGTGACGCCACCGCACGCGTTAACGTCCGCGCCGGCTCGCACCAATTCACGGACTAGCTCCGGGCCCGTTTCCGAGCCACATTCGTTCGCTACGCGGTAGAGGGGTGTATGGGATCCGCGATCCTCTATATTCGGATCGGTACCGAGTCGCAGCAACAACGCGGCCACCTCGACACATCCTGCGCCGCAAGCAAAATGCAGGAGTGTCGCTCCGGCAAAACGGCACGTCGCGAGCGAGGGCTCACTCTCCACGGCATCGATCACGAAGCGAATCAGCGGGGTGTGGCCGGATCGAACCATCCGCACCAACAGTCCAACGAAGACCGACGGACGGAGAGCAAACTGCTTTGCGAGGACAATGGCTTCTTGATCATGGCCAACGGCAATTGCGCTGATCGTGTCATCCAGGGCCCGCTGCGCCGCCCAACGCGCGGCTAGCTCCTCATGCTCGGGCTCGGCAGCCACGTTTCCTACGACATAAGCAGAACTCTGCAAGAAGAATTGATTAAGTGCCTTCCGCGCCTCGTCATCGAACGATGCCGCTTCCAGGGTTGCCCCCATCTGCTTCAACCAGGCGCTCCGCTCTGTGGGGCCAATGCGGAATCGCGCATGCGATTCGCGTAAGCTCAGCCACCAGCGATGCTGGGATTGCGCTTCATCGCCACCCAGGAACTGAATGAGGAAAGCGGCGAACTCTTCTGTGGCGCAGCGGAGGCTTTTGCCTGGGAACAAGGGGCGAAGAACTGGGTCCTGGCCAACACGCGCATAAAATTCCGCCGACAGCCGTCTGCAGCCATCTTCACCACCGAGCGCTCGCAGGAATCCAGGATTCGTACCCATGAGGGATTTTATCCTTCAGGGTTGACGACGCGATAGTGAACAAGACGGCCACGCAGCCCCAGAGGAATTCATTCATCCTGCGGCAGCGTCTGCAGCCCGTCGATAGACGGTAAGCCGGCGCCAAAGGCTTCGCCCGGAAGCCGGGACAGGAGCCAGCCGATCAACCCGCATACCACGATGCTGATAAGTGCATCGGCTGCGAAGCTGCCGCGCACTCCGCCATGGGAGTACGCCCGCCCGTCCAGGTACAGCATGTACGCCACCGGAACGTTGGTGGCTGCGATAAGAAACGTAAACGTGGTTGCAGCCAGCGGATTATTCTGCCCAATGGCCTCAAACGAAAGCGCCACAGTGCCCGTATACGAGATCGCCTGAAACAGAAATTGGCCCAGAAGAGCCAGCGCAAAGGTCCATGGAGCGTGCGGGAGCATCAGCAGGCTCAAAGTGAACAGGCCACCCAATGTCCCGTTTGCCAGGTAGAGAAGTCGCAGCGGCATCCGTTTGGCGAGGAAGGGAAAAAGCAGGCACCCCACCGTGCTGGGAACAATGGCACCTACTCCCCCAGCCAGGCTCACCATCCTGGGTGACGCGCTGAAGTCGTTGCCCAGTCCTCCCAGCATGTTGGTCAACGCAAAGGAACCGCAGGGAGTAAGAAAAAGCAGCAGAGTGATCAGCACTTCGCGCCGGCGCAAAAGCAACAGGATCTCGCGGCTGAACTGGGCGAAGCTCTCGCCCGCCAAGCGCCGGTCCGGCCCGGGAGCAGGAATAAAGAGGAAGATCGTCGCCGGCAGAAAGACCATCGCTCCCACAAGACCCGCCGCCAACCAGGGCGGCAGGGTGCGCATCAACTCGCCCGCCACCACCATGCTCAAGCCCATCGAGGCGATGTACGCGAAGTTATACCACGCGCTTAGCTTGTTCTCGTCCTCCTTGCGCACGACGGTGGAAAGCCATCCGCCCAACGCCGTCGTCGAAAGGATCGCGGCAGCCGAGCCGATAACCAGGGCGATTTCGAGAATGACCAGATGCTGGAGGTTCAAGGCCGCGATCACCGCGAGCAAGCCCGCCAGCGCAGCGAAGAGCGTCGCGTACCAGCGGCGGCTGAAGCGCACATCGAGCATCGGCCCAAAAACCACCGCCCAGAAATTAGGCGACAGCGCCGCCGCCGTAATCCCGGCAATCCTCGCCTCGGAAACATGGTGCGCGGCCAGCATCTGGGGGATCGCGAAAAACGCCAGGCCGCCATACAGGCCAAACGACGAATTCGATATCCCCATGATCCAGATCGGCGGCGCGCTTCGGTCCGATTTCAAGCAAGTCTCCGCAGTCGTTTGAGCCCGGTCTTCATGCTACCGGGCTTCTGACGCAGCGGCTAGAGTTAGGTTTGGGGACGAGGCTAATAGCAAGTTGCTTTGTAGGGAAAATCGCAGGGAAACGAAGAGAAGAGCTCGTTACGGACTGTTGCCCGTCGCCCCGCCGGTCGACGAAGCCTCGGGTGCAAGGCGTAACTTTCTGTTGAGAGTCGGCCAGTACTGGCGCAGCAGATTCCCGCCGAATTTCCACCCTAAGTCGGAGGCATAGCGCGTAAGGCTACTGCCGGCCGTCCGGTTTTCTTCAGGATAGTAGGCATTGGCAAGCCCTTCGCCCATCGCCGGGCCTATCAGACCCGAGTAGTTGAACTGCTTCTCGCCGGCATCTGTCCTGGTGAAGATCAGCCTGACGGCGGCGTACTTGACCGATTGGCCAAACGACAGGTTCTTCTTCACAAAAAAACGCGGATCCTGATGCAAAACAGACGCCAACATGAAATTCCCAAATAGGTTATCCGACGCGGCACGAGCCATATCGGCCCCAAAACGCTTTCCGTATCCCTCCCAACCCTGGTGATACCCAGAGGGACTATTGGTTGCCTGCCCGTACGCTGAGCCAATCAGCGCCGCCCCCACCGTCGATAATGCCACGCTATTGTTCGAAGCCAGCTTGAACTTCTGCCAACTGGTCAACCGTCCTTGGTTGGTTGCGAGGTCCGGAAAGACCAGCGATTTCTCCTGCAGCAGCTTAAAGAGAACGACGCCGCTTTGTATTGGATTGGTCGGTTCCGGCGTCGTCTGCGGTGGTTGACTTTGCGCGGGCGCATCGGGCACGGACTCCGGCTGGGGTTGTTGCGCGAGACCGCCATCGCAGATTAGGAACCAAAAGGCGGCGAGGATCAGGAAATACGTCCCCCGCCCTCGTTCAAGGGTCTTTGATGCAAGGAGTGGCTTGCAGGTATTCATTCCAGATAGATGCGATGTGGCGACTTTTGGTTCCCTTGAGGTCCATCTGGTCAGCGTCATAGCCTATTGTAAACAATCGACATTGCATTCGCGCTTAGAGAACCGCGGCAGACCTGGTTCCCCTGGCGGGGTCAAGCGATGCCATCAGCAGATCGGCGGCCGCACGCGCAAAGCTCTCGTCGTTGATGTGCGCGTCAAGCTCAACCAGCTTGATCGCGGAGCTAAGTGTCGCCTTCAATGCGCGGCAATAGGCGCCGAGCGCCTCCGGCGAATAGAACGGAGCTCCCAGTTTGTCAATGGCGGAAACACCTTGCAGCGGAATCAGCACAGTCACTGGCCCGCTCGCGCGGTTGAGCTTGGTGGCCGTGATACGTCCGATTTCAGCACACTCTTCGGGCGTAGTCCGCATCAGCGTGACCGTGGGGTTGTGAACGTACAACGTCCGGCTTCGGAACTCAATGGGTACCGTTTCCGCAGGGCCGAAATTCACCATGTCGATGGCCCCCGGACATACCAGCTGGGGGATGCCCTTTCGTCCGGCTGCTTCCAGCCGGCCGGGCCCCGCGCTCATGACACCGCCTGCCAGCTCGTCTGCGAGTTCCGTGGTCGTTATGTCGAGAACGGCTTGGATTGCGCCGTCTTCGATCAGCTGCTCCATCGCCTGGCCGCCGGCGCCCGTAGCATGGAAGACCAGAACCTCGAAGCCTCGCTCCTCGAGAATGCGCCGGGCCGCGGTGACGCAAGGCGTGGTGACGCCAAACATGGTCGCTGCAATAGCCGGCCTCTCGTCAGGACCGCTGGGCGGCTCCGCGGCAACCATGCCGCAAATCGCTCCGGCGGCGTTGCTGAGTATTCGACGGGAGAGGTGATTCAAACCCGAGATATCCAGCACCGAAGGCATCATGCAAATGTCTTTGGTGCCCAGATACGGCCTGGTATCGCCGGCGGCCAGCGTCGAAACCATCAACTTGGGGAAGCCATAGGGAAGCGCACGCATGGCTGCCGTCGCTATCGTTGTACCAGCGGATCCGCCCAGTGAAGCCACACCGTGGATGGCTCCTTGCGCAAAGAGCCGCCCCAGAATTGCGGTTGCCCCCAGCGCCATGGCGGCAACGCTTCGACCTCGGTCTCTTTGCTTTCTCAGCGCGGCGAGATCCTCATTCGCCGCCGCCGCCACATCAGCTTGCGAGATGTCGGGCGCAAACGGTGGAGTACCGAGCACACCAACGTCGATCATGATCGTTCGCATGCCCGCGCTCTCGACGCGATCACGGAGAAAACAGAACTCCTCGCCCTTGGTGTCGAATGTGCCGATCAGTGCAATGGTCCTGGGAGTCATAGCGCTAGGTTTCGGGCAGTTCGCCTGGTGCAAGCACCCGGCACCCCGCCATCGCGCGCAAAAGCGCTTCGGGACCCGGCGGTGAATACACGGCAATCAATTTCAGCGGTTCCCAACCGCTGTTTACCGTCGCATGAAAGATGTCAGGCGGAATGTGGACCATGTCTCCGGCGCTGATGGGTTCCCACCGCTCGCCGTCGATATCGATCATCTGTTTGCCTTCCCCCGAGACTACGTACAAGATCTCCTCCGTTCCCGGGTGATTGTGCCGCACGTGGCCTTTTCCAGGCTGCAGGAGCACCACGCCCATGGTGAAACGTTCCGTCGCAGTGACGCGGGGTTCACTGAGCCACTTGATCGTTCCCCAGTCAAAGACCTGGGTTTCGACATCGGCGGGGGATACGAATCGGCGACCGGCAAGCTTAGACATCCCTGCTCCTTGGGCTACGTTCCGTCGCGATGTTCAGGTTTTTGAATTTCCTTACCTGCTCAGTGATGGCGCGCTCGGTGGGTAGACGCTCGATGCTCGAGGCGCCAAAAAATCCGCAGACACCCTGGGTTCGGCTGAGAACGTACTCTACGTCCTCTGGCTCGGCGATCGGGCCGCCGTGGCAGAGGACCAGAATCTCTGGATGGGTGGAGACCGCTGCATCCCGGATTGCCTGAATGCGGGCGACCGCTTGATCGAGCGTGATCGCCGTCTTGGCGCCGATAGTTCCTTTCGTGGTCAAGCCCATGTGTGCAATCAAGAGATCTGCCCCCGCTCTTGCCATGGCTCTCGCCTCTTCTTCATTGAAAACGTAGGGACACGTGAGCAGGTCCAGCGCATGCGCCTGCGCAATCATCTCTACCTCCTGGATGTAGCCCATGCCGGTTTCTTCGAGGTTCTCGCGAAAGAGACCATCGATCAACCCCACCGTCGGGAAGTTCTGCACTCCGGCAAACCCCAGTTGTTTGAGGTCGCGAAGAAACAGGTCCATCCTGCGAAAAGGATCGGTGCCACAAACGCCGGCCAGCACCGGTGTCTCACGAACGATGGGCAGTACTTCGCGCGCCATTTCCACCACGATGGCATTCGCGTCCCCATACGGCATCAGACCCGCCAAAGATCCTCGTCCCGCCATGCGGTAGCGGCCGGAGTTATAGATGATGATGAGATCGGCTCCGGCAGCTTCGGCGCACTTGGCAGAGATTCCAGTCCCCGCGCCAGCGCCGATGATGAGGATGCCTTCCGCAGTGCTCGCTCTCCATCGCTTCAAGCAGGCTGATCGGTCCGTCATGCTTTCTCCCAATTGCCGGCTTGGCTCACGACGCCACGCCCCGAAATATATCGTATTTTCCCGTCGTCGTGTTCTTTTGGCCAACCAGACTCTTACAGGCTGCTGCCCGCGCGCCGATTCGCCGTCGGCGCCGTAGCCGATCAAAGAACAGCAGAACGCCAGTGACGGAGAGTACGATCGCCCCGCCCGCCGCGAAGGCAGCCAGCGTCTCTCCCCACCATCCCCCGGCTTCCCCGGTGTGTACGAAGCGAACCCAACTGCGCCATTGCTGGCCTCGGTTCAAGGCCGCGAATGGCTCGCGGCGTAATACCCGCAGACTGCCTGGATCGATCAGGACCTGCTCACGTTTTTCAGGATGCCCACCGTCGCTCCGGTCCACCACAAAGCGCAGGCCCGCCGCGTCAGGGGGCAGGCGTAGACTTGCGCTCTGCCAGTCGTTCGCGTTGCTCGTGGCCACCCCAAAAGCCTGGTCGAGGTCGCGGGGCAGATGCTGGCCGTGGCCTTCGCCCGCGCGTCGATGCGCGGTGTCCCCGATCGCGCTATTCGACGGAAGCGGGCTGCCCGCGAGGCGAAAAAGCCCCACATTGGCCCAGGGATAAGCCATGATCACACCGGTCAGCACCACGATCGCGAGCGGGAGCCCGGTCCAGAATCCCGTGACCTTGTGCCAATTCAAGTTCCGCGCGCGGCCGTGCCAATCTATTTGGGGCACGACGGCGCTCCCCAGCGAACCGCGTGTCCAATACCGCGGCATCCACAAAATAACTCCGGAGACGAGCATAAAGAGCAGTAGCAAAGCCGCGGCTCCCTTGAACGCCGTCGCCATCGCATGGTGTGCGTTGCTCAGACCGAACCAGCGATGCAGCCCCGTAACCTGCGCAAAAAAACTACGGAGCCTGGGAGATGCAGGCCCGGTTATTTTTCCGGAGTAAGGATCGGCGAGATAGAGAGTGCGACGAGTGGTTTGTATCTCCACCGGCAACTGCGGATTCCGGTGAGTGGTCACCATCTCGATAGGCGCCGGAACGGCGGCCGCGGCGCTCGTCACCAACGCGTCAAGATTCAGCCGGGCAGTTTGTTGCCAGTTTGGATCGGCCCGATAAGAGCGCTCGTCTGCAATCCGCAGAATCGGCCTCTCGTAGGCCAACAGCTCGCCCGTGACAGAAAAAAATATGACCAGAACGCTGATCAGCACTCCGCTACCGAGATGCATCCAGAAAAGTACCCGCCGCATAGGCTCTACACCTCCGCCCATTGCCGTAGCAGGTTGTGATAAATACCCGTAAGCTGCACTGCGGCCGGGTTCGCTGGCATATCGCGGTTCACAAGCTGTGTGGCGTTGTCCAGATCGAAGAGCAGGGTTCGTTGAGCGTCGCTGCGCACCATGCTCTGGATCCAGAAGAACGATGAGATACGCCGGCCGCGGGTCACCGGCTCCACCCGGTGCAGGCTAGACGACGGATAGACCACCATGTGTCCCAGCGGCAGCTTGGCCCTGTGAATGCCGTAGGTGTCCTCGATAATCAGCTCGCCTCCGTCGTAGTCTTCCGGCGGAGTCAGAAACAGCGTCGCGGAGAGATCGCTGCGCACACGATGCGAGCTGCCCTTCACATGGCGGATGGCATTGTCCACGTGGGTGCCGAACGACTGTCCTCCTCCATAGCTGTTGAAGAGCGGTGGAAATACCTTCATCGGGAGAGCCGCCGAGATGAACAGCGGGTTCTGGCCCAGCGCATTCAGTATCATCTCGCCGATCTCCATGGCTGCCGGGTTGCCCTCGGCGATCTGCAAATTATCCTTCGCCTGCGCTGATTGGTGTCCCGCGGTTACGCGGCCGTCCACCCACTCCGCGGAAGACAGGGTTTTCCTTGCGTGCTCGATCTGAGCACTCGTTAAGACATTCGGAATTGTAAGTAGCATAGAGTCCTGCCTCTCCTTCGAGGCTCGAAGTGATTACTAAAACCTGAAGTTGAGGCCAAAGAGACCTGACGTTCCTGCTCCCGGCACGATGTGCGCAGGGTGGATCTCGTCGATGTAGTTCCGGTTTGCAACATTGAAAACATTCACTTGCAGTGACAAGTTATCGGTGAGCGTGTAGCGCCCCATGGCGTTCAGGACCACATACCCCGGCACTTGTTTCACCAGGCCGGTGACGGGGTCGAGCGGCACCGTCGAACTGGCGTTGCGGCTGCTAACGTAGTTGCCGCCTCCCCCGATGGTCAGCCGTTGGAACGGTTGGTAAGTTGTCCACAAGTTGAAGAGATTGTCGGGTACATTTGCCAGCCGGTAACCCACGGCAAGCGGATAGTATTGTGACTTGACCACTTCGCTATGCATGTAGGTGTAGCTGGAAAGCACCTGCCAACGATTGCTGACGCGGCCATTCAGTACCAGCTCCGCACCTTGAACCCGCTGCGTCCCCGCCAGCACATAGAGCAGCGAATTAGTGGGCGAGGCTTCACGCGCATTCTCTTTAGTGGTGCGAAAGAGATCGGCGCGCAGTGAGAACCGCGCGTTGTTAAGATCCCACTTGGTGCCGACCTCATAAGACCGGTTAAATTCAGGCGCAAGATTTGCCGTGCCCGTTCCGGCCGGTCCTACCGTGAGCGAAAGAGCTTCGGCAGAGGGGTTGAAGGAGGTGCCATAATCGAAATAAATGCTACCGTAACTGATCGGTTTGAAGACGGCTGCGGCACGCCAACTGGGCTTGCGGTCGAGCCGCGTGGGGTAAGTGATGGTGGGCGGGCCCTGGACAATCGGTCCCCCGGGTACCGCCATCTTTGGTGTCGGGTAGGCAATATTTTTTTCGTCCGTAAGAAAACGGTCGAATCGGGCGCCTCCGATCAACTCCCAGTGACTTCCAAGCTGGATAGTGTCGAGCAGGTAGAGGCCATAACTGGTAGAGGTGACATGAACATTCGAAGCCGGCGCGGAGCTGCCGCTGAAACTCTGGCTCTCATTGGGATTGAGCAGGCCGGCCGTGGGCACCGTGTTGATGGTTTTCCCATCTGGGTTGACGAAATTGAACGTTGGACGCACCGGATCCGAAGACTCCCGCCCACCCTCGGCGCCGATCACCGCCACGTGCCTCACGCCCAACATATTCAGGTGCGCGGTAGCGTCCAGCTGGTCCCAGAGCAGGCCCTCGTTGCTCTCCGTCGCAATTTGATTTCGGTTCACCGCGATCTGGTCGAGCGGCGTTGAAGGGGTAATCGAACCTGAGGTTGCCGTGTTCAGCTGTGGCTCGGTAATACGAGCGTCGCGGTGGTTGTTGGCAAACCGAAAGCGGTTGCGCAATATCGCCCAATCCGAAACGTCGTGCTCCATTTTGAGCGTCGCCATGTCCACATCCGTCCGCAGGTAGTTGCCATCGCGAAAGCCATAGTAGTTGTGGCGTGCTACCGGTGCCGGCTGATTGAAGTACCAGGGAATGCCGTAGTCCGGAATATCATCTTCGGAAAAGTGAAAGTAGCTGGCGATGGCTCGGTTGGAGGTCCCCAGGCCCAGGGCCAACGACGGGGCCACTCCAAAGCGACGATTTTCGGTTACGTCGCGGTCCGCCACATTGGACTCATTGCCCATGAGATTCAACCGCACCGCCGCTCCATGGGCCAGGCTATCCATCGGCTGGTTAATATCCGCGGTGAACCGGCGAGTAATGTCCGTGCCGAAATCGCCCTCGGCCACAATAAAGGGGTGGTTCACCGGCACTTTGCTTTCCTGGTTGATCACGCCGCCGGTCGAGCCCCGGCCGAACGTCACCGACGAAGGCCCCTCCAACACATTCACTTCCTGGTAGTTGAAGGTGTCACGGTAATAGCTGCCAAAGTCGCGCATCCCGTCAAGGAAGATGTCATTACGCGCTGTGAATCCGCGGAGTGTCAGATTGTCGCCCTGGGAGCCGCCTTCGCCCGCTGCCAGGCTGATCCCGGGAGCGTTGCGCAAGGTGTCTCGCAACGTGGTGGCGCCCTGTTCCTGCATCGTCGCCTGCGAAATCGTGGTGATCGATTGCGGCGTATCCAGAAGTGGCACTGGATACCGGTCGAGGCTCAACTGCGGTGTCGAGTCATTGACCATCACCGATTCGCCCGCTCGCACCGCGATGGTGACCCTGCCCGTGTTGTCTATCTGGTACGAAAGCCCTGTGCCCGCTAGCAACGCCCGCAGGGCCTGCTCTTCGGTGTAGAGGCCATTCGCCCCCGGCGACTTGAAACCGGCGACGGTCTCAGCCGGAATCGAAAACGAAATCTCGATCCCCGAAATCTCCTCATATGCTTGGATCGTTGCGTCGAGTTGTCCCGCGGGAATTTGCAGGCGTCGCACTGTCAGGCTCTGCTGCTCTTGTGGCTTCCCGGTCGCCGTGGTTGGGGCAACATTTTGCGCCCAGACCGGCAAAGTCTTTGTGACCGAAACAGCGGCGTAGGCCGCCACCGTGCCCCATGTGAGCCACGCTTTCCTGGTTCGGCCGTTGCTTCGTCTAAGGTCGGTGTGCTGCGTAGGGGTATTAGGGAGATTCTTGTCCATTGTCCGCTGGTCTCCCTCGCACAACTGGCTCGAAGGGCTTCGAAGCCCTAAACCAGTTGCCGAGTTGAAAGCGGCATGTGCAGAGACCTATAGTAGGGGGAATCTGCGACTGCCTAGTCGTGGGTTGGCCCGGGTCCTCGTATCGCTCCGCCAAGAGTATTTTGCGAGGACTCGGGTATTTCTCGATCTACGACCACTTTGGTCTGGTTTAATATACGACCGCCTCAGTCGCAGATCAAGCAATCCAATCAAAATTTGATGCGAAGATTCATTTTTAGAAGCCGAGTTTCGCTTAGTCGCAACTCCGCCCTTTCTAGTTGCGAATCCGCATCGGTTCGGCTGGGAAAATATCCCAATTGATCGACCACGGCATCTCTTGACACGCGATGGTCGATTGTCTACCATCAAGTTCCATTGAGGGTCGGATGTCTTCCATGAAACGACAGGCACCACAACGCGCGAACCTTCTCCAGGGCACGCTTGACATGCTCATCTTGAGAACGCTTCTTTATGGATCTGCTCATGGTCATCAGATCGGCAAGCACATTCAACGGACCACAAACGATTTTCTGCAAATGCAGCACGGCTCACTTTATCCGGCATTGCATCGGCTCGAGCAAAGAGGGTGGGTCGCCTCCAAGTGGGAGACGGCGCCCGACCGCAACCGGGAGTTCAAGTATTACCGGCTGACCGAGAAAGGCAGAAAGCAGCTCGTGGTCGAGGAATCACAATGGAAGCAGATGGCCGAAGCGGTAGCGCGCGTGATGTGGCCCGCCGCTGAGGAGAGCTGAGATGCAATGGTGGCGGATCACGAAAAGAAATACGGATCTGGAGCGGGAGCTGCAATCTGATCTTGCATTGGAAGAAGAAGAACAGCGGGAGCGTGGGCTGTCATCGGAAGAGGCGCGGTATGCGGCTCTGCGTGCTTTTGGCAATCCCACGCTGATTCGCGAGCAAACTCATGCAACCTGGTCCTGGAGCTGGCTCGAATCCCTGGCAAGCGATGGGAAGTACGGGATTCGCGGAATGCGGCGCAATGCGGGTTCCACTGTACTTGCGATTCTCATTGTCGGTCTCGGTATTGGGGGCGCTTCGACAGTGTTCAGCGTGGTCAACGCGCTTCTGTTGCGTCCGCTTCCCTTCCGCCATCCGGGGCAGTTGGTATGGATTTCGAACGCGGAAAACTATAACACCCAGGCTGAACACTATTCAGACCTCCGGGACCAGAACCAGTCATTTTCCGATCTGGCGGGCTGGGCCGGAACCTATAGCGCGGGCGATAAGGAATTGACAGGGACCGGCGAGCCAGAGCGCCTTACCAGCGTTCCGGTAACCGCGAATTTCTTTCCCTTGCTGGGAGTGGACCCCGCATTGGGACGATCGTTTACCACGGAGGAGAGCCAAGGCAAGTATTCCGCTCCGCCTGCCGTTCTGTTGAGTGACAGCTTCTGGCGCAGGCGGTTTCACTCGGATCCGAACGTGGTGGGGCAGAAGCTGACGTTGAACAATCAGCCGGCGACGGTCGTCGGTATCCTGCCCGCGTCGTTCGACTTCGCGAGCATCTTTGCCCCCGGCACTCCGATCGATATCTTTATTCCCTGGCCGCTCACGGACAACACCAAACCCGCCGGAAATACCATGAATATCGTCGGAAGGCTGAAGCCCGGCGCTACCGTCGATGGTGCGCAGGCCGAGTTCACCCTGCTGGCGAAGCAACTCGTGAGCCAACATCCGGATCGGAATCCGATCTTCCCCAGGCTGGTTCCGCTGGAACAGCACGTGAGCGGGCAGGTGCGTCCGGCGCTCGTGGTGCTGATGTGCGCAGTGGGTGTCGTCATGTTGATTGTCTGCGCCAATCTTGCGCATCTGCAAATGGCGCGCATGGGGACGCGACAAAAGGAAATGGCGATACGAGCGGCCTTGGGAGCGGGGCGTTTTCGGCTGCTGCGGCAGGTGCTCACCGAGAGCGTAATCCTCTCCTGTTGCGGCGCCGCGCTGGGCCTGCTTCTGGCCGTGGCCGGCACGCGCGGGCTGGCGCATCTCAATGCGTTCAACCTTCCTCTTCTGGCAAGCGTTCGGGTCGATGGCAGCACGCTTGCCTTCACCTTGTTGGCAGCGGTCGCTTCGGGCGTGCTCTTTGGCTTGGCTCCCGCGCTGCAGGTCCCGGCGTACAAGCTCCGCGAAGGGACTGCAAGATGCGGGCCGCGAATCGAGTGGCGGCAGCCGGCATGGCTGGTTCCGCGACGGACTGGTGGTCTCACAGTTCGCCCTCGCCTGCGTGCTGCTGGTGGGCGCGGCGCTGCTCATGCAAAGTTTTCTGCGCGTCCTGGACGTGAATCTGGGATTTCAACCGGAGCGCGCAGCCGCGTTGAGGATCGACCCGGGTTTTCGGATGCTCGAGTCTGGCGCAACAGAACTCATTTATCGACGATGTCATTGCATCGCGCCCGGTCAGTCCCCGGCATCACGGCAGCCGGGATCAGCGATGTCCTGCCGCTCGACGGGGACAGGGGCTGGCAAGTCTCGGGCAAAGGGCAGGTTTACGACAAGGACCATCACCCCGAGGCATTTATTCGCGTCGTGAGCGATGGATACTTCGAGGCCCTGGGAATCCGCGTTGAAGTCGGGGAGAGAATTCACGGAGAGCGATCGAGCATCGAGTGAACCTGTGGTGATGGTGAATGAGACGTTGGCCCGCACTCTGTGGCCCGGGCAGAACGCGGTCGGACAGATGATGACGCAGGACGGAGGGCGGCGAGTCGTCGGTGTGGTTGCCGATGTCCATCACGGAGGACCCGAGAGATTCGGGCGGGTCGGAAATGTATCTGCCGATGCGTCAAACCGGGGACTACGCGGCGATGAGGCTGGTGGTGCGAACCGCGCTTCCGCCCGATAGCCTGGCGGCAGGTATCCGAATGGCGCTGCGGCCGCTCGATCCGAATCTCCCGGTCACCGAGTTTCAAACGCTTCAGGGGTTGGTCGACAAAGTGGTGTCGCCACGGCGTTTTCTGGTCATGCTGCTGTCAGGATTTGCGGGATTCGCACTGTTGCTGGCATCGCTCGGGATTTACGCGTTGATTTCCTATTCGGTGAATCAGCGCACCAAAGAAATTGGTATACGCATGGCGTTGGGAGCGAGCTCCGTGGCTGGTGCGGCGAGGGGTTCTCGCAAGGACGCTGCGGTCTCGCTCTCGCCGGGGTGGCGCTGGGGACGCTCGGCTCTTTCGCGTTAAGTAAGTGGATCGAGTCCCTGCTATTTGGCACAACACCCGACGAACCCGGCGGTCTTCTCGGGCGTGGGTTTGCTGCTCTGCGCCGTCGCGTTGGTTGCTGCGTACGTTCCGGCGCGGCGAGCCTCGCGCATTGAGCCGTTGCAGGCGTTGCGAACAGAATAAGGGCTATCTCCAATTGCCCATCAAGACAAAAGGCGCCCAGTAATACGGATGCGCATAGCCCGCGACCGCGGCGTCGCTGGGCTGCCGTCTCCATGTCAGACCCCCTGTCGCCTGCGCCGATCGCGGGCTTCACCTGTCCCAGCAGAAGATCAAGCTGCGCCTTCCGCAGCGCCTCCACCTTGGTCACATTGCCCCCACCCTCCGCCCACCGCTTGTAAAAGTCGCCCATCAGTTGGCCCGTGCTGGCGTCGTTGACCGACCACAGCGACGAGATCACCGCCTTCGCTCCCTTGAGTTGCGCCGTCGTACCCAGCCCGTCCACCTCGCGTCCGTTGCCGGCGCTTCCGCTCATCCCCGTCTCGCAGGCCGACAGCGTCAACAGGTCGGTATGTCCAGGGTCAGGTTCTGGTTGTCGCGAAAGTCGGCCACCGTCAGATGAAATCCCCCGCCGCCTTCGCCCTTGCCCGCAAAGCAGCAGATAGACTGTCGCTGTCGTCTCCCGGCTTGAAGACAAAGTGGCTGGCAATATGGACCACGGTATGCTTCCCGTCAGTTGGTTCTCCATTCGCCTTCTCGGTAAACTGGCCGTCCAGCAGAATCGTTCCCGGCAAACGCCATCTGCCCCTTGCACCTTCGGATCCTTGACCACGTGGTTCAGCTCGCCCGCCACCGCCGGCAGCGCGGGTAATCCATCCTCATACTTCTGCGAGATTCCCATCGCCACCATGCTCATGTTGCTCATATCCGGCTTGTCTTCAGGTGACGAATGCTGGCCGGAGTAATCGTCACGGTGTTGTACTTCTCCACGACATACTGTTTCCCGTCGTAGAGTGCCGCAATCGGCACATACCGCAGCACTCCGTCGAGAGACCACACCAGCGTCTCGCCTCTGCCTGTTCCAGATCCGCCTTCACCGGAGCAATCAGGATCTTGTATAACTCCTGCGCCAGCGGCTTCGGATCCTGCGCCGGGTTGCGCAGCACCTGCTCAAACGCCGCAACTTTCTTGTTCAGGTCGCTTTCTGAAATCGCAAACTCCCGCGCCACCGTCGCCGAACTGGTAATCACGATGATGCTGAAGCGGTCGCTGCTCACCAGCGTGTAGAGCGCCACTGTGTGCGGTGTCCTGGCAATCGTCTGCTTCAGCGCGCTCACCTCACCCTTCACATCGGCCACTTGTTTGTTCGCATCGCTGTTTTTGCCAAACAGCACATAGAGGCGCGCGTAGTAGTCGTTTAACCCTTTGCTGGCCGCGTCCAGCTGGTCAGAAAGCTGCTGGTATTGCTTCTCCTGCTCGGCGGTGCGCGCCGTGTTCTTCTTCAACTGCGCCCACTGTTCTCCCAGCGAGACAAGCTGCGCGGTGGACTTCTGGTAATCCCCTTCTGCCTGTTTCTCCGCGGGCGTCAGCGTCAACGGGCTGAGCGTGTTCGCCGTCTCCCCGCGCACATAATCCTGGTACTCCTGCTGCTTGAGCAGGTCGAGCACCTGCTGCGCCTCCGGCAAGCCGCCCCTGCGCAATCAACAGGTCGGCCAGAGCCTGGTAGATAACCAACCTTCGAGACCAGGAAGCTCTTCTGCAGATCCTGGTCCAGCCCCTGGATATTGCTTCTCACCTGCTGCAGCAGGTTGATCGCCTGCTTGCCGTAGAAAATCGCAAGCCCCGGCTGCGAAGCCTTCTGATTCATCAGCAGACGGATAAAGATTTGCGACTCAAGCAGTGGATCGCTGACGATGGCGGCCAGCGTCAGCGCCTGGCTGAAACAGTTCAGCGCGTTTTGCTCATCCCCCAGCGAGCCGTACATGTTGCCCATGTTGCTCAGCGTATTCGCCTCACCCCGGCGGTAATCCATTTGGCGAAAGATCGGCAGTGCCTGGTTGTAATACTCCAGCGCCTTCCGGTACTCCCGGTGACTGCCGTAGAGTGCGCCAATGTTGTTCAGCGTCTTAGCCTGGCCGAGAGCGAATTCCCTTTCGCGAAAGATCGGCAGCGCCTGGTTGTAATACTCCAGCGCCTTCTCGCTCTCCCCGAGGTTGTAGTAGACCAGGCCAATGTTCATCAGCAGGTTGGCTTCGCCGACGTGGTTCTTCGCCTGGCGCTCAAGCGGGAGTGCCTGGTTGAAATACTCCAGCGCCTCCTGCTTCTTTCCCAGGTCCTGGTAGACTCGCCCCATGCCGTTCAGTGTCGCGGCCTCGTCGCCGGGGGCGTTCATTTCGCGTTGAATGGGCAGCGCCTGGTTGAAATACTCCAGCGCCTTCTGCTTCTCCCCAAGATCGGCATAGGCGGTGCCGATACTTAGCAACGTCACCGCCTCGGCGCCGCGGGCGCCCAGTTCCTTTCGAATCGGCAGCGCCTGGTTGTAATATTCGAGCGCCTTCCGTCTCTCCCCAAGATCGGAGTAGACGGAGCCGATGTTGTTCAACGTCAAGGATTCGCCAAGACGGTTGCCCATTTTTCGCTCGATCGGCAGAGCCTGGTTGTAAGACGCCAGCGCCTTCTCCTTCTCACCAAGATAGTTGTGGACATTGCCGAGCCCGATGAGCGCAGCGGCCTGGTAAGGCTCGTCTCCTGAAGCCGTGGCCACATCCAGCGCCTGCTGAAAGCTCTGCAGAGCCTTCTGGTTCTGCGCCAGGCCGCGGTAGCAACGGGCGATGCCGATCAGCGCGGGTGTCTGCTCGGCGTTGTCGTTCGCGGAGCGAGCCACCGCCAGGGCCTGGTTGTAGTTGTCCAACGCGTTCTGAAAATCTAAGGCGCGAAAATACAGATCGCCGATTTGGCTGAAGCTCTTGGCCTCAGCCTTTGCATCGCCGGATGCGTGGGCCGCTTTCCGCGCCTCTTCGAGCTTGTCCAACTGCGCCTGTGCCGCGGCCGGCAGTTGTCCGCTCCGAGGCGCGGGGTTCGCCTCCTGATCAGCCAGCTGTGGAGTAGGGTCCACCTGGCCATTCAGCGCAAGTGGCCAGGCCAGGCACCCGGCCAGAACCAACAAGAGCCCGTCGGTGGACAGTCGTAAGAGCAAACGCGAGTTCAACATGCGGCAGACCGGAATCCGAAGGCGAAGGAGTGTTCCAAGCTTATAACAAGCCGGAGAGAGCAGGCGATTCGAAAAGCGTGAGCAGGATCGACCAGGACGGCTTTATTAACCGTGCTTACCTTCCCTTAAGCGGCCGGGAATCGCAAGCCTTCAAATTGTCTTGACGGGACTCCACATACTATTTCATTCTAGGGGTTACCGAACTATGCCTAACGCTCTCGACCAGGCAACTTAGGAGTCGACGATGAATTGGTTCCATCAGCTTTTCCAGCGCCGCGAGATCTACAACGATTTGCGTGAGGAGATCAAGCAGCACCTTGAGGAGAGGGTGAAGGAGCGGATGGCCGGCGGCATGAGCCGGGCAGATGCGGAACATGCTGCGAGACGTGAGTTCGGCAATGTGACCCGAATCGAGCAGCATGTACCGCCCCGACCACCCGCTGCCGGAAAGTGAGTTGCCGCAGACCAATCTGCGCAACGTGAGCCCTGGCTACTTCGCGGCGATGCAAACTCCGCAGGTGGCGGGAGTGAACTTTACCGAGAGCGAACGCGACCACCCTGTGGATGCGATCATCTCGCAAAGGGCTGCCCAACTCACATGGCCGGATGGTCAGGCCCTGGGGAGGAAATTCAGAATCAACGGCCGGGTGTATTCGGTGATTGGGATCGCGGCCGATGCGCGCATCGCCAACATTAAAGAGAATGTTCCCGTCGTCTATTTGCCGTACTGGCACGATCCATCCACAACCGTCTTCTTTCTCGTCCGAAGTTCTCAGGCTTTTGAGAGCCTCGCGCCGGCGATACGCCGGGAAATTTAGGATGTCGATCCGGAAGCGGCAATTCCTGTCATCAAGCCGCTTGACACGCAGATAGCGGAGTCGGTTGCGCCCGATCGGCTGCAAGCGGTTGTTTTGAGCGCATTCGGGGGCGCTGCGTTGATGCTGGCAATCCTCGGAGTCTATGGAGTCCTGGCTTACTCCGTATCGCTCAGAACAGCGGAGTTCGGAATCCGGATTGCGGTTGGGTCGAGCCGGCTCTCTTTGATTCGCCTTGTCCTGGTGGAAGCCTCGAAGCCCGTAAGCGCAGGCCTTGTAGTCGGCGCTCTGCTGTCCGTCGGAGTCGTCCGCGCTATTCGCAGCCTGTTGTACGAGACGAGTGTGGCGGAGCCTGCGCCCATCGTCGCCAGCCTCAGTTTACTTGTTGTAGCGACCTTCCTCGCCGCATTCCTGCCGGCATATCGTGCATCGAGGACAGACCCGATGCGCGCATTGCACGACGACTGATCTCTCGTTGCGTTATGCAGTTTGCTCAGCTTGTCATCGCGGTGACTTCTCTTCGTTGAGCGCGGCGTCGAACGGCAAGCATGATAGCGGCAGCAACCAGGCTTGGAACTGCGAGCGTGATCAACCCACGTTGATAGTTTCCTGTCAGATCCTTCATCAGACCCATCCAATAAGGCCCGATAAATCCACCGGCGATTCCGATGGTGGTGATTGCCGCGATGCCGGCTGCGGCCGATTTGGCTTTGAGAAAGCTGGATGGAATGGCGAAGAACACTCCCTGGGTGCAGTAAAAGCTTACCGTCGAGACCGTAAGTGCTGGGACCACCCACAACGGATTGACGAATAACCCACCTATCAGATAGCCGCTTGCCATCAACAACAGCGGAACGATGATGTGCCAATATCTCTCTCCGGCATGGTCAGAATGACCGGCGTTCACGACTAGGCCCACAGCATTCAGCAGGCCCATAAACGCCACCAGGAAGCCGACCTTGGTGACGCTGAGATGAGTGACGTTCTGCAAGATTGCCGGCGCGGAGAACGAGTAGCCGTAGGCGCAGATGAGCATGCAAGAAACGGAGAGACCGAGCAGCCAAACCAGCGGATCAGCAAGAGCTTGCCGTAGGCCATCTTTCGAACGGCCTGCTGTGGCAGGTTGTTTCGCCTGAGATAAAAGCCATGCCTGTTCTTCCGAATTCAGCCACCTTGCTTCAGTTGGAGTGTCTGGCAGGTAGATCAAGAAAATGAGACTCAGAACTACTGGTAATAATCCTTCGACCAGAAAGAGCCATTGCCAACCGGCAAGTCCAAGGGTTCCCTGAAGGTTTAGAAGTGCGCCGGCAAGAGAGCCCATAACAAACGCTCCGAGGGGAGGTCCGAGATAAAGGCGGCTTACGGCTCGGGCCTGCATGGTGGACGGAAACCACTGTGCGAGATAGAAAACCGCGCCGGGAAAAAAGCCGGCCTCTGCCATGCCGAGCAAGAATCGGACAACGTAAAACTGCACTGGAGTCTTGACGAACATCATGCCGACCGCCAATAAACCCCACGTCAACATAATGCGGGCCAGCCATCTTCGCGCCCCGAAACGGTAAAGTAATAGGTTGGAAGGAATCTCGCAGGTAGCATAGCCCAGGAAGAATAGGCCGGCCCCAAACCCATAAATGGATGCGCTGAAGTGGAGGTCACGGTTCATCTGCAGCGAGGCGAAGCTGATGTTCACACGGTCGATGAACGCCGCCCCATAGCCAAGACCAAGCAAGGGGAGGATTCGGATGCGGGCTTTTCGCAGTGCGGACTGGCCAATCGGGCCATGGGAGTGCAACAGAGTCGTCATGGCCTAAGGTCCACTTAAGGTAATGTCAGTGGGTTGTTATGGACGGCCTTAATCGCCGCAGCGAGCATCAGGCCGTCCCTAACCATCACTCACCGTGGCGTTCATAGCCACTGCAGGCAAGTATTGCATGCCGCTGGATCTTGCAACGATTACAGGGTCTTCAAAAACGAGATAAGCGCTTTACGATCATCCTCAGATAAATCCAGCCCAAAAGGGTGGCCCTTGACAGCGTAGGTCGTGACATCAAACGGCTTGTATCCTGTGGGTACGTAGCCCTCCGTCTGGCGGCTTGGATCAAACCAGTCTTCGAGAGTTGCGCACCAACCGCTGTGACCGAACATGCTTCGGTACCAAACACCTTTGAGCGAAGGCACCTTGTAGTAGCCGGTTCCCCGGCGGGTTTTTAAAGTGAGACCCGGGTCGGTGCCGACTGAGAAGGGCAGAATGGCGTACTCTTGCGAAGCGCCGGGCGGAGGTGTAAAGCCCGACGCAGGGGTCAGCTTATTGCTTGTGTAGAGCGGCGGCGTGTGACAGAGAGGGCAGCCTGCGCGTTCGAAGACTTTCTGCCCGTGCACCGCCGCCGCATCCATCTTGTTAGGGTTCTGCGGAGGCTGGAGCGAGTAGACGTAGCGTGCCAGCGCATAAAGTTGCTCGTCGCTGTACCGGCCTCCAGTCTGCGGTGCTTCCGGAGCGGGCCTCTTGTCGAAATTGGGACCGCCCAGCGGGATGAACCCATCGTAACTTGCCAGCGCATCTGCACCCTGGTTCAGCGCGGCGTAACGCATCAAGTCGACGATTGAGTGTTGTTGCTGAAGGCCGGTGCGGTCGAGATAAATTCTGTCCTTCACTCCGATCAGATCCGGAACCTGGACAGGAAAAAACAGGCTTGATCGATGCCGCGTCTGCACCCCGGGTGGAACCGCCCGTTGCACGGCGATACTCTGCTCGGGAGACATGCTCTGTTCCCGGTCCATGGGATCGGGCTTTAGCCACGGCGCGGCAAACAGCGACCGATTGAACAACCGCGCCGCGTCCGTTGGCACTCCATAAAGAGGCGCGTGCGCCAGCGCTCGATTCAAAGGAAAGTTTCCCTGCGCCCCCTCCAACACTGTGCTATCCGCCAGCACCCGCGTGTGACACATCGCGCAAGAGAAAGAGCCAAGTTCGATCTTTCCTTTTTCCCGGATAACATAACTCAGAAATGGCAAGACCCCGTCCCGAGTCACTGGTATCTGGTTACTCTGATACCATGCGCTGCTTCTGACATCGCGCAGGCCGATAATGCCGCCCTCCGACGGATCGGCAAAAAGGTACGCTTCGAATACCATCTGCCCGGCCTTGATCCAATCCGCCTCGGTCGCCAGCTGGGGGCTGTGCCCGGAGTCATCCCACACAATCACCGGTTCCTGTTTCTTCAACCAATCTGTGTACCCGGCCGGCTCGCGGCCCGGAGCGTAGACCGGATATTGTTTGTAGATAGGCCGCACAGGAATCTTGTAGTAGTAATCTGCGGAAATGTGTTTCGGTGAGCCTGCGGGATTGGCCAGCGGCACTTCCAGCGCGTCGATCGCCCTGTCGTCCCACGTCCGCGGAATCGTGGGACTCATCCCGGGAGCGGTCTGGCCCCGCGCTTCCCCGCCAAATAGAAACGCTCCACAAACAATTGCTGTCGCGGAGATCTGCCAAGTCACATCGCGAAGAATCATCTGCAGCCTCCAGCCGGCAACCGAAGAACGCGTGGGACGGGTATCCCTCATTCACGGCAAGCATTCGGCGACCGAGCCGCCCACGTGGGCCGGCCGGATAGGCTATGGATGGCGCGAAGGCCACAATTGAGATCACAGTGGCTGTCCTGCACCCAATCGCAGACTGCCAATAAACTTTGAGGGAGCAGGCACGCCGACATTAGCAGGGTTCTGGGCAATGACTATCCCATCGATGAACTAGAAACGGACTTAAAAGGGACTACTCTCTAGCTTGCGGCTAAACCTGCGACTTCGCTGGCTAGTCACGACGACTTCACCGGCCAATCTCAAGCAGAGAGGGCGCAGCGCCGTTCTTCGTTGACGGCGAGGGGCGCTATCCTTAGGATTCAACTACGGATATTCAGCAGCCCCTAACTCACCTGACAACCCTTCAATGATCGACCAGGTCGTCTCCCACTACCGCATCCTTGAAAAGTTAGGCGGTGGTGGCATGGGTGTCGTCTATAAGGCAGAAGATGTTAACCTGCAACGCTTCGTCGCCCTCAAGTTTCTGCCTGATGAAGTAGCCAACGACCCCCAGGCACTAGCGCGCTTTCAGAGAGAAGCGCAATCGGCCTCCGCGCTCAATCATCCCAACATCTGCACCATTTATGAAATCGGCCGCGAAGCCGGCAAGCCCTTCATCGTGATGGAATTTCTGGATGGCCTGACGCTCAAGCATCGCATTGACGGAAGGCCCGTCGAGAGCGACGTGCTGCTCGGCCTGGCGATCGAGATTGCCGACGCACTCGATGCCGCCCACGCAGAAGGCATCGTGCACCGCGATATCAAGCCGACAAATATCTTTGTCACGCGCCGCGGCCACGCCAAGATCCTGGATTTTGGCCTGGCGAAGCTCTCCCCTAAGGGCAACCCCTCAAACACAACGGCGGCCGCCAGGTTGGCGGATACGGTCGATGAACCGCATCTGACCAGCCCGGGATCCATGATCGGGACCATGGCCTACATGTCACCGGAACAGGTGCGCGCCAAAGAGCTGGATGGGCGGACGGACCTCTTCTCCTTTGGCGTTGTTCTTTACGAAATGGCGACGGGTGTACTGCCTTTCCGCGGGGAGAGTGCCGGCGTTATTTCCAGTGCCATTCTGGAGGGAGTACCCACTCCCGCGGTGCGGCTGAATCCCGACATCCCTGCGGAGTTGGAACGAATTATTGGCAAGGCGCTGGAGAAGGATCGCAATCTGCGTTACCAGCAAGCGGCTGATATGCGCCTAGACCTCAGAAGGCTGAGGCGCGACTCGGAGACTGGCCAGACAACGAAAGCGCCCTCGGGCGGGGCTGGGCTCCAGGCCACGCCGAGTCTGGCCTTCAAGAGCTGGAAGTTTATCGTTCCCGTGGTATCGGTTGCCCTGCTGATCGCAGCAGGAATCTATTATGGGTTGCATTACGGGCGATCCTCGTCCGAATCAAGGCTGCTCACCAACAAAGACAGCATCGTCCTCTCCGACTTCACCAACACGACCGGCGATGGTGTCTTCGACGACACGCTGAAGCAGGGCCTCTCTGTGCAGCTTGAGCAATCCCCCTTTCTCGATCTGGTATCCGATCGAAAAGTGAACGAGACCTTGAAGCTCATGGGACGCACGGCGGGCGACAGATTAACCCCCGAGATCGCACGCGAAGTCTGTCAGCGCACCGGCAGCAAGGCCATGCTAACGGGCTCGATTGCCGGGCTCGGTAGCCAGTACGTGATTGGGCTGAAGGCGATCAATTGCAACACGGGAGACGTGCTGGCCGAAGCGCAGGAGCAGGCGGGAGGCAAGGAAGCTGTGCTCAAGGCTCTCGACGCTGCTGCAGTCAGCCTGCGGGGCAAATTGGGTGAGTCGCTCAGCTCGGTGCAGAAATACGCCACGCCTGTCGAAGAAGCAACCACCCCATCGCTCGAGGCGCTGAAAGCCTACAGCCTAGGCAGAAAGATGTATGCCTTGAAGGGAGACAACGCGTCTTTACCTTATTTCAAGCGGGCAGTAGAACTGGATCCGAACTTCGCCGTTGCTTATGTTGCCATGTCGGTTTCCTACAGCAACCTCAATGAGATTGGACGCTCGGAGGAGAATGCGCGAAAGGCCTATGAGCTGCGGGAGAAGGTCAGCGAACGGGAACGATTCTACATCGAGGCAAATTATTATCTGGGTGCGACGGGTGAACTGGAGAAGGCCGTCCAGGCCTTCGAACTCTGGCAGCAAACTTACCCTGCGGACGAGATACCTTATCGCGATCTCGCGTTCACTTATTCCACTCTTGGCCTGCTCGAAAAGGCTTTGGAGCAGGACCGCGAAGCACTGCGGCTGGAACCGAACAACGTCACTAACCTCTTGAACACGGGCAATTCATACGCCAGCCTGAACCGGTTTGATGAGGCGGAAGCGATGTACCAGCAGGCCGAGGGGCGTCAGCTTGCGGGCGAGGGCCTGCTCGAGTACCGGTACCAGTTAGCCTTCCTCAAGGGGGATTCGGCAACCATGGCAAAGATGGCCGCCGCCGCCATGGGCAAACCGGGTACTGAGGACCTCCTGTTGGCGGAGCAAGCAGATACGGAAGGTTGGTACGGGAGGCTGAAGAGCGCAAGTGAGTTCACCCGCAGGGCGATCGAGTCCGCGGTTGCCAACGACGCCAAGGAAACGGCCGCGAGTTACCAGGCGGCTGCCGCGTTGCGCGAGGTGGAATCGGGCAACCGGGAGCGGGCCCGTACCGATGCCCACGACGCCTTGAAATTGGAGTCGAATCGAGATGTGCAAGGCATGGCGGCATTGGCCCTGGCGCGGGCGGGAGACATCGCAGCGTCGGACAAGCTGGCGGCTGAATTGGACAAGGGATTCCCGCTTGACAGCATTGTCCAGAAGTATTGGCTGCCAACCATCGGGGCTGCCGCCGCCTTGCAACGCAACGATCCGGAGCGCGCGATCGATTTACTGCAGTCGGCGAAACCGATCGATCTTGGTCAGCCGACTCAAATCGCAGTGTACCTGTGCCCCGCCTACCTGCGCGGTGAAGCTTATCTCGGGTTGAAGGATGGAAAGGCCGCCGCTACGGAGTTTCAAAAGTTCATCGATCACCGCGGGCTGGTTGTGAACTTTCCTTGGGGAGCGCTGGCGCGACTAAAACTGGCTCGCGCTTACGCCATGCAAGGTGACCATGGCAAAGCGAATGCGGCCTACCAGGCCTTCCTCACACTCTGGAAGGACGCCGATCCCGACGTTCCAGTCCTACAGCAAGCCAATGCCGAATACGCGAAGCTACAGTAGTCTTCCCTTTCGAAACCGTACACTTCGTTCGTGTTCCAGGCTCCCGGAGAGATGGTATTATCCCCGTCGGGAGAGAACCCATGGAGCCGGCAAAACCCAAACTGCCAAGCGAAGCCGTAGAACTCTACAACAAGTTCATTCATGGCGGCATGAGCCGCCGCGCCTTTGTCGAGGGTGTGCAGCGCTTAGCAATTGGCGGTCTCGCGGCGTCGACGATCATCGAACGCTTGATGCCCAATTACGCCCTGGGACAACAAGTGTCCAAAACCGACGACCGTATCAAGACGTCCTATGAGACCGTCCCATCGCCCAAGGGAAATGGAACCATCAAGGGTTACCTGGTGCGCCCGATTAGCGCCGACACCCGGTCTGAGACGGTGACCAAATTGCCGGGCATTATCGTTGTCCACGAGAATCGGGGCTTGAACCCGCACATCGAAGACATCGCCCGGCGGTTGGCCCTGGCCAACTTCATGGCGTTTGCGCCAGACGGACTCACCTCGCTGGGTGGCTTTCCCGGTGACGACTACAAAGGCGGCCTCCTGTTTAACAAGATCGACCATGCCAAGATGAGCGAGGATATGCTGGCCGCAGCCCAGTGGCTGAAAGCGCGTTCTGACTGCACGGGAAAAATCGGCGCCACGGGCTTCTGTTACGGCGGAGGTGTCGCCAATGCACTCGCGGTGCAGATGGGAGCCGATTTATTAGCGGCAGTCCCGTACTATGGCAGAGTTCCCGCCGCAGAGGACACACCAAAGATCAAGGGAGCGATTCTGGTACACAACGGCGAGCTCGACAAGGCGGGTGCCGCATCATGGCCACCCTACGACCAGGCCTTGACGGCTGCGAACGTTACGCACGAAGGCTACATTTACCCTGGCGCCGTTCATGGCTTCAATTGCGATGCGACGCCGGAGCGCTACAACAAAGCCGCGGCCGATCTAGCCTGGCAGCGCACCACCGATTGGTTCAACAAATATCTGCGCGGGTGAGCAACCGCCGCAGCGCGTTCAAGCCACCGGCTTATCAGACGACGCAAGCACCACCGACGCCTCGCTGGTAAGCACGCGAAAGGTGAAGGACTCCTGCAGGTAAAGCCGAACAACTGCGTCCGTATGCGTGAGATAACCGATGGAGATATCCTGCCCGATGTTGAGCTCGAAATCGCCCCCGCGCGTGCTCAGGACAAACGCGCCCTCGATGGCCGGAGCCCAGATGATGTTGCCGTCGACAATGCGCTTGACGTGTTCCAGCACCGGGTATCCGTGATCACGGGTCTCCGCCAGCTCCGTATAAGCTTTGGCTCCAAGTAAGACCGAGTAGGGTCCGTTCACACCGACCAGCCGCAGTTGACTCAACGCCTGCGCCACAGCGTCCGGATAGTCCCGGACATCGGCGGGAAGAGTCATGATCGGGTTGCTGGTGCCTTCGCGGATGCCCTGGATATTCGCCGCAGCGTAGCCATTGAAGATGGCCCGGTCTTCCGCGAAGGCGATCTTCTTGGCTGCATCCTTGGCCGGTTGCCAATCGGAATCCTCTGAGCCTCGCTCCACATCGTCGATCGCCGCGCGCGTCAGCTCGAAGGGGACCCGCAATTCCACCAGGGCCTTCACCTCACGCTGCCTGGCGAGGATGTCTTCCGCGGGAGCGGCGATCGGCAGCAAATGGCCTGTGGCCACAGCCGGCAAACCAACGCCACCGGCAGTCGGCACATCGACCACCCGCCGGCCGGCGAGATAGCGCTTCAGTGTCCGAGTCGTTTCCTCCTCGATCTCCGCCCACGCGGCGTCAGAGATGGGGGCCAACTCACGATGGAGGTTATTCATTTCGTTCTCCTCTCAGCGATCCTATCCCAAGTGATGTGTCCGGCACAGCGGGTGCGACGGGCGCATCGGATGCCGCCGCCGGCGCGGCAATGGCCGCGGGGAGAGCTGCCGCCTCACCGGCGCCCTCAAGAAAAGTTGCCGAAGGCGCAAAGAACAGGCCTCCGGTAACCGCCCGGCTAAAGTCCAGCAGCCGGTCGTAGTTGCCCGGCGGACGGCCGACAAACATATTCTCCAGCATCAGCTCGGTGATCCGCGGGGTACGGCAGTAGCCGATGAAGTAGGTGCCAAATTCGCCGCGGCCCGGTTGCCCAAAGGGCATGTTGTCCCGCAGGATCTTGACCTCTTTCCCATTCTCCTCGATGACCGTCAGCGCGCTGTGCGCCGAGGTCGGCTTTACCCCATCCTCCAGCTCGATATCCGACAGCTTCTTGCGGCCGATAATGCGCTCCTGCGCCTCGGTGGAGAGCGCATTCCAGGCCTTCATATCGTGCAGGTATTTCTGCACCAGCACATAGCTGCCGCCGGCAAAGGCAGCGTCCTCTTCGCCCACCAGCGCGGCCTCGAGGGCTAGCGTCGCCTCTGGGATTCTCCGTGCCGTCGACGAAACCGATAAGGTCGCGGTCTTCGAAGTAACGAAAGCCCTGCACCTCGTCGGCAACCGAAACCGCGTCTCCGATGCGTTCCATGATCTGGGTTGCCAACTCGAAGCAGATGTCCATTCGTTGGGCGCGAATGTGAAACAGCAGGTCGCCCGGAGTGGCGGGAGCATGGCGGTTGCCGGCCCGGAACTCCCGAAAGGGATGCAGTTCCGCCGGCCGGGGCTTGCCGAAGAGCCGGTCCCAGGCATCCGATCCGAAAGCCGCGATACAAGTGAGGCCGGCATCGATGTCGCGAAACTCCACCGCGCGAATCAGCCCGGCGAGGTCGCCGCAAAACGAGCGCACGGTGGCATAACTCTCCGCCTCCGGCTTCACGGTGACCACCAGAAAAATCGCCGCGCGCGTGAGTGGTGCGAGCACCGGTTGCGCAAGAGGAACCTGATCCGGGTCGTCGAGCATCGTCATCCGGCCTGCCTCGTTCTGCTGCGATTCTGATTCATGCTTGTCGTTCCTCGCCCATCCACCCTTCATCAGGCGTGGCCGGCCGTAACCTTGCCAAAGACGCGGCAGAAGTTTCCCCCGCCCACTTTGCCGATATCGTCAGGCGTGAAGCCCTGCAGCAGCATCTCGCCGACAACCGCGGTGAAAAAATCCTCCAGTCAGGCCCGGCCACGCCTTGTTGGTGCCCTGGCCAACCCGCGAGGAGAGCAGATCGGTGTCGGTGCCGATGCCGACGTGGTCGACGCCCACCGCGTCCACCATCGCCTTGATGTTTTCCACGAATTCTTTCTGCGAGTCGGCCAGTTTCGTCCACACGCCGATCACGCCGCCGGCGTCCGCCACAACCTTCGCGTGTTCTTTGCTGATCAAGTGTGGCTTCATGATTTGCGCCATCCTGGGGTCACTGCCTGTTCGGCTGTCCAGGCCTGTGTGCGACACAATCAGCGGCTGCGTGGCCACCTTCAACGCTCCCAGCACCGTCTCGGGACTGGCGTGAGCAAGGTCCACCAAAATCCCCAATCGGTTACACTCCTTCACCACCTCTGCGCCAAAAGCCGTCAAACCACCAAGGTGAGCGGGGGCCGTGATCACGTCGCCCAACGGCGACACCAGGTCGTCTCGCTCGTGAAGCAGTTGAAGGTTACGCACCCCGCGTTTGTACACCTCTTCCACTCGGTCCAGGTGCCCCTCGATGAATTGCGACCCTTCGACCGTCTGGACGATCGTTGGTCGACCATGCTGGTGTGCCGCCTCCAGGTCTTTCACGGTCAGAGCGCGGCGAATGTGTCCCTTTTCCAACTGTGCGTCGATCGCCGTGAGCCAGTGAAGGTAGTTGTCTCGCGCATCGCCTGGCTTCTTGAACGGCGCAAAATCCAGCACGAAGCTCGCGCAAACGGCGGTAAGTCCCGACCGTTTGACCTCTTCTGCCAAAAAAAGCTCGGGAGCCTGCGGTTGCTCCTCCTGCCGCGGCGGCTGACCTCCCTGCGGATGCGGTTCCGTCCCCGCGGGATAAACATGGTTGTGCATGTCGATGCCGATCGTCCTGGACATGACCTTCGCAACGCGTGGATCAATCCCATCGCCCGCCGCATTCAGCCATGCCGGTCCGAGCAGCATTGCACCACCGGCGCGCGCGGCGGTCGTCAGAAATTCTCGTCGCGAGAGACTGGAATAAATATTCTTCATCGCACCACTCATATTAGATCACTTGGGATCCCGCAAGGAGTTCACCTTAGCTCATCCGGGCAGCAAACATAGGCAGAAATGGCAGTGCTTTCTTTCCCGCAACAAAAGCCTGGGTCGCCCCATTCAAGCCCGCTTTTGGCTTGAGTGGGGTTGTTGTGGACCCCAACCAAAGCTACTGAAACAAGCAGATCTATTTTAGAGGTGAAAATGTAGCCGCGATCATCTCTTCGATGACGTGGTAGCTCACGGGTTTGGAAATAAAATCATCCATGCCGGCCGCCAGGCAGCGTTCCCGATCTTCGCTCATTGCTGATGCGGTCATGGCAACGATCGGTACGTGAGCACCGGCAACCTCTTCCTGGCGGATCTGTGCCGCAGCCTGCAAGCCGTTCATCTCCGGCATCTGCACATCCATCAGAATCAGATCGAAATCATTCTGTCTCCATTGCTCCAGTGCTTCCAGCCCATTCGTTGCCAGCGTGATCCGGTGTCCCATCTTGCCCAACATACTCATGGCGACTTTTTGATTTACCAGGTTGTCTTCCGCCAGCAGGATCTTGAGTAACAGCGACGAAGCGGGTATTCCCTCGGCGGCTTGAGTGATCATGATCGCGGGCGTATGCACTCCGACGGCAAGACCAATGGATCCGGGCGACAATTCAAAGTGAGCATCAAAAGTTATGGTTGTGCCCTCCCCCGGCATGCTCTTGAGGCCGATCTCACCGCCCATCAAGGTCACAATGCTCCTGCAGACGGCCAGTCCCAGGCCGGTACCGCCGTATAGCCGCTTGCCTGAAGTTTGCGCTTGCTGGAACTCCTCGAAAAGTCCTCCCTGCTGGTCCAGTGCGATTCCGATTCCCGTGTCACGTACGGAAAACTGCAGGCAAGCGTGGCTGCTCGTAGCTACCTTTACCGATACGTCGATGCAGACTTCCCCGTGATCCGTAAATTTAATCGCATTCCCAACCAGATTGATCAGGACCTGGCCCAGGCGCACCGGGTCACCAGTCAGGTCAGCGGGCACGTCCGGCGCGATCCTTACGGCGAGTTCCAAGCCCTTTTGGTGGGCCAGGAAGGCGAGGCTCCGCAACACATCGTTGATCACGCTGGGTAAATGGAAGCCAACCGAATCCAGAACAGTCTTGCCTGCTTCCATCTTCGAGTAATCGAGAATTTCGTTGATGATGATCAATAGACGATCTGCCGAGGACTTCACCGTCAGCAGAAACTCGCGCTGTTCTTCGCTCAAGGTTGTGCTCAGAGCAAGTTCCGTCATGCCCAGAATGCCATTCATCGGCGTCCGTATTTCGTGGCTCATGTTTGCCAGGAATTGGCTCTTGGCCCGGCTCGCCTCCTCGGTTGCGATCATTGCCCTGGTCAACTCCGCTTGTGACCTGGCATACCTCACCTGCAGGACCGCCGCTCGTACTCCATAAATGGCAACTGCCGCCGAAATGCATACGAATCCTAACCATGTGTGGTCCGGCGCAATCTCAACTCCCATCAGTGTGATGGCCAGCGTGAATAAGAGCGGGCTGAGGTTGTCAATCAGCAATCCCGCGGTTCGCTGGCCGCTGCTTCGTTCCCTCTTGTCCAAATAGGTCTTGCCTTGCAAGCCAAACGAGCCCAGGAGAGCCAGGTAAGGGATCGCCCATGCGGCGTCTTGCGGTCCGTCACGCCAGCCCCGCTTTAGTTCAAGGTAGCCCAGAACAAGAGCCACGGTCCCATTGACCCACAGATAGAGGGAGAGGGCGCGATAAAAACGTCTTCTTGCCGGGCTCGGACTGGAAAAGAAACGCAAGGTCACGGCCCCGACGAGAATCAAATTCTCCGCATTGAGCAAATACATGAGATTTGCCGCGGAGATTCCCTCAGGACGGGCGTGCGAGGGTAGTACCGAGAAGAGCTGCAAGTATGCGAGCATCGCTGCAATAAGCGCTTGGGCCCCATCAAGCCACGCAAAAATCTTCAGCCGGGTATCCGTGCTTCTGGAGCAGATCGCCAGCATGACCGGAATTCCGTATGCAAAAAAGAAGAAGTCGGAGTTGAGGGCCTGGGTCTGCGTGTGCTTTTGCGTCTCGAATTCGTAGTACGTCAACCCAATCTGACCAACCGCTGCCAGCAGCAAACCGCACCCGAATAGGAGCCACAATGGCCTGGCCTCTGCAGATTCCCTGGCGCCAAGCAGGCACACCGAAACCCCCATGAGGGGATACATAAGCAGGAAGAGGTTGGACTGGAGTGTCGCGCGCGGATCGAAGACAATCAGGGCCACTTGAGCGGGCACCAGGATTGCGGCCGCCACGAAGAGACTGCGAGCCGCACCCGGCCCCGGCTTCATCACTGCATGTCCCGCAAGAATCCGTGCATCAGGAGCCCTCGGCCACATTGATTACAAGAAAGGACCACTAATTCGCCCGGACGCCTGCCTCCACGATAGGCACGCCGCTTCGCGCGTTCTGATGGTTGAGGATGTACTCGGATTCAGAGACGTCTGTGACCTTATATCGGACTTATCGGCGCGTCCGAGGGAGCACGCCAGTCATCCTCCATTTGGAGCAAAAGAGGACACCGTCCGCGATTGGGGGAGCGTAACCGGAAGTAGAATGCCTTACAGAATCGAGGTGGTTATGCTCTGGCAGCTCCTTAAGCCGTTGCTCATCTTTCCCAAGGGGCTTCTCGGCGGACTAATCTCCGCGATCATCATGTGGATGGCCGTCATCGTCTACTACAACCTCCGGTTGAGCCGGAACCTCAGAAATCTGGGATACGAGGGACCTGTGGCTGTCGCTGGAGGTTGGCAATATCTGGCGCAGCTGCCGTGGGTTGTTGCGTTGCTTGCGGTCGCCTTCGGTCTGGGCTTTTACCTGGTGGTTGCCTGGGTAGCTCGGCACCCCTAGCCCCCGTTGCCGGAATAAAATCACTGCCTCGCTCCGCTTCGTATCAGGCCCAACCATTTTGCCGGGCCGCTGATACTCGAAAATCAACTGAGAAGACGCCGGTTTTTTGATCTCCGAGTTACCACAAAATCGTCGGAGTTTTCACGGAAAACATCCCAATTTAGGTTAACGCTTATGGGACGGGGTCTTGGGTTGGGTAGCGAGGGACGGCTGAAACAAGCGGGGACGGCTTCAGGCCCCCCGTTCGGAGCTGGATCTCCGTGTTCTATCGTTGCAGCCCTAGCCCACTGTCTCGTCCGCCATGCGCCTCTCCATCTCCTCTGGCGAAACGTCTTCAACGTGGGTGCTGATCGTCCACTTGTAGCCCATCGGATCGAGAAAAGTTCCAGAACGATCGCCATAGAACTGATCCTTCACCGGCCGCAGCACCTTCGTTCCCGCCGCAATTGCCCTTTTTGCGAAAGCGTCGACGTCTTCGACGTAGAGCATCAGACTCACGGGCGATCCTCTATGATGCTTAGGGCCATAGAAATCCATCTGCGGGGCTTCATCGGCCAGCATAATCCGCGAGTTGCCGATCTGTATCTCGGCGTGGCCGATCCGATCCCCCATAGGCATACGAAAGAGTTCCTGTGCGCCGAATGCCTTCGTGTAGAAATCGATCGCGGCCTTGGCATCCTCGAAGATGAGATACGGCGTGATAGAGCTGTACCCCTCGGGTATTGGCTTGATCATGACCTCCTCCTTCCACGGACGAATGTCCAGTGACAGGAGTATAGATCACGCATGACGCGCCATCGCAAGGTCCACGATCTCCGCGATCATTTGGGTATACGAGAGCCCCGATTTCTTCGCCGCCATGGCAAACTCCTGCCCGCTTGATAGCCATGGGTTCGGGTTCGCTTCGATCACATAAACCTCGCCCTTACTCGATATCCGCATGTCAATGCGCCCATAATCGCGAAGCTTGACGGCACGATAGGCCTTGAGCGCGATCTCGCTCAGCTTGGTGACAGTCTCTTCATCGAGGTCTTCGGCGATCGCCGATTTCGTCAGCTTATAAGCCTCCGTGTCTTTCTCGAATTTCACCTCCTGGCTGGCGATCCTGGGCACGCCCTTTGGCAGCTTCGAAAGGTCAAGCTCCACCAGCGGAAGTGCATAGGCATTCTCATAACTGCCGAGGATGGCGGCGTAGATCTCGCGTCCTTCGATGTACTCCTCGATCAACGCAGGAGAATCGAATTCCGTCTGTATATAAGAGAGGCGCTCCATCAACTCCTTCACGCTGGTAACTACGGCAGCGGCATCGATGCCGATGGATCCATCTTCCGAAGTGGGCTTCACGATCAGCGGGAACGAGATGTCATGCGCGTGGTCGATGGTGCCGCGATAGGCTGTCGCGAAGTAGGGCGACTGAATTCCATGAAAAGCGAACATCTTCTTGGCGATCGCTTTGTCCTGCGCAAGAATGTTCGCGTGCGGTCCCGCACCGGTGTATGGGATATCGAGCATATCCAGGAATGCGGTGACTTGCATCTCCTTGGTGTTGTCGCCCGCATACGATTCCGTGAGGTTGAAAATCAGATCGGCGCCACATTTCGCAAGCCCAAGCAGTGATTGCGAGCGGCCGTCGAGAATGTGATACGACGGCTCATGACCGAGCTTCCCCAAAGCCTCGAAGATCTCTTCGCGGTCGTGCTTGACCGGCTTTTTCTCGCGTTTCCTGGGCGCCTTGCCCTTGCGCGGTGCAGGAACTTCTTCCGGCACTTCAGCAGGTTCTTCTTCCCACAAGTCATACAGCACGGTAATTTTCAACTTGGTTCCACCCATGTGACCTCCAATCGGAGTGACGGCACTCCTCAGGGATGAATAAACTTTCCACGGATCAGGTAATTCATGGAGAGTGCGGTTATGTATGCTGTGAACTCCGTGAGGTACTCGGGCTCCCGCCGAACGTCCACACGTAAACCCAGCTCCTCAACACGTTTGCAGATGGTTTCCACCAGCCGCTTGACGATGGGACGTTGCACGCCGCTCCAATACGCGACCTTGTCCACAATGGGCTTGCGATGCTGATGCAACATCTCCTGGGCGGGCCGCACGCCCTTACGCCGTTTGGGGGAGATATTGAAGATGTCGGCCAGGTCGGCATCCAGCGTGAGCTCCTGCACCGGAACCTCCTCCGGCACACTGAGATGATAGAACTCGCCGACCGTCGATTCCATCTCATCGACCGTGATGTCGGTGCGGCCGCGCCGCCGGATGGGTTCCACGTCTCCGACTTTTCGCGCGATGTGATCGACGTATTGCAGCTTCGCCAGCGCGCCCCAACCTTCGTAGCGCTTCCGCCATTGCGAGCGGGGCGTCAGCCAGACCGCAAACGTCTCTGCAAAATCTTCATCCGGATGCTTCTGCGCGTACCACCCTGCCATGTGGCGAACAAACTTCTGCGAGAACGGTATCGGACGGTAGCTATCGCGATAGGCGCGGCGAAACGGACCGAAAAGATCGCGCCACTCCGCCGACTTGTGGAGCTGATACGCGTAATTAAATGCGTGCCCGGCCTCATGACGCATGTACATCATGATCTCGCGAGCGTCTTCCAGGTCGTTCATATCGCGTTCAAGCTGCGCCAGGTCCGGGTTGGCCAGGTAGAACGGGATACCAATGACGGGCTCGCCGGAGGGACAGCCCCATTCATCGGTGAGATAGCAAAGCGGGCGGAACTTGTGGATGCCCTTGGCTTCCAGCTCGCGATAAAGCTGCTGCACGAATCGTTCCAGCGGAGAACCCTCGAGCTTGAGCCCTAGTTCGCGAATGGGCTTGGCGAGTATCTCCTGAAATTCCGCTCGGGTTTTCTCGAAATTATGCACTGGGCTATTCAGAGTTCTATACTACGGAGCCAGATTTGGCACCAAAGGCGTATCGCTTATGCACATACTATTGTGGGCACGCCTTGTTCCGGAACCTCACTCTCATGATCGCCGTTCCGCCACGCAAGGCTCAAACGCGGATCAAGGCGTCGTACAACTCCTGGAGCAGGCCCTGCATATGCTGTTTGGTAAGCAGCTTTGGCCGGAAATGACTCTCCAGAATCACCGCGCTCAAAACCGCGCCCATAATTGCCAGCCGCCGCTCGACTGCCGCGCGCGCAGCCTTATCCAGGTTCTCACCAAAGAGCGCCTCAATAAAATCCCTGCCCGAGGATTTGAATAAGAGGTCGTACATATTCTGCAGCTTCTCCCGCGATGCCGGGCGGCGAAGCGCATAGAGCTTGAATTCCAGCATCAGCGTGCCCCAGGCACGATCGTTGAGTTGCGCCGCGAGCCACTCCTTGAAAATCGCAGGCCGCCGGGCTACCTCGGGTTCAGCCTCAATCACTTTGCGCATGGCGGTGAACTTTTTCAACACACGGTGCTCCATCAGCGCAAGAAACAGGTCCTCTTTGCTCGCGTAGTGCGCATAGATCGCTCCGCGCGTATATCCGGCGCGCGCCGCCACCTCTTCCAGTTGAGTCTTCTCAAAACCCTGCTCCGAAAACGTCGCCTCGGCCGCCTCTAATATCTTTGCCTGCGTCTCCTCGGTCCGAACCTGATGCTTGTTCTTCTCCCGGCGGATTCCTTTGGGCATTTCTGGTCCTCTTGACGAATGCGTGCTCTTGACAAATTCTACCGCGAAAGATGATTATAATACATACACGCATGTATTTAATTTATAGAACTCGACTGCTGGCTGCCGTCTCGGCTCTGCTTATCTCTGCCGGCGTAAGCTGGGCCCAGGGTCCGCAGACCAGTTCGGCAACCCGTGCCACCCAGCTTCCCCTCTCCGGCCGCGAGCAAACCGGGGCCTCTGTGCAGCAATCGGCGACACCATCGGCCGGGTCGAGCGTCAATACTCTAAACACCCAGGTGAATATCCAGGGCGCCTACTCCGGCAGCGCGCTCGATCCGAATCCTCCGGCCGGCTCAATTACGCTGACACTGGCCGAGGCCGTGCGCCGCGGCCTGGAATTCAACCTGGGCAAGATTGGCGCCGACGCCGCCTCGCGTCAAGCCGAGGCCCAACGTCTCTCCGCGCGCAGTTCCCTGCTTCCCAACATCAGCGCCAGCGCCTCGGAAAACGCCGCCAAGTTGAATCTCGCAGCCGAGGGCTTCAGCGCCGCCGCCTTCGGCATTACATCGGGCTTCAACTTTCCCACCACCGTCGGGCCGTTCCATTATTACGATGTCCGCGGATCGCTCCAGCAGAGCCTGATGGACTTCACCGCGCTCCACAATTATCGTTCCGCGCGGCAGTCGGCCGATGCCGCCAATCTTGACGCGCGCCAGGCCAGAGAAGAAGTGGTGCTCGCCGTCACCGGCACTTATCTGCAGCTGATGGCGACCGCGGCACTGATCGACGAACAGCGGGTCGAGGTCGAGTACGCGGAGGCCAGCTACAACCAGGCGAAGGCGCAGACCGACGCGGGTACCAAGGCCCCCATTGACGCCAACCGCAGCCTGGTCGAACTGCAGACCGAACAGCAGCGCCTGCGCTCCCAGCGTGGCGACATGCAAAAGCAGAAGAATGCACTGGCCCGATTGATCGGCCTGCCCTTGGCGCTGGACATCCAGATCACAGAGAAACTGCAGACCCTCCCTCCCGATAACGCACCGGTGGAAGAACTGGTGCGGCGCTCCTGGGCCCTGCGCCAGGATCTGAAGTCTGCGGAGGCCCAGCTACGCGCCGCCGAAGAAGCCCGCAAGGCGGCTGGAGCCGAGCGCCTGCCTTCCGCCGCGGTCAACGGTTTCTACGGAATGGAGGGCGTCAATCCCAACACCGGCAGTGGCATCTTTCAAGCCACGGCCGCGCTCAATCTTCCCATCTTCAATGGGGGCCGCATTCATGCGGATACCACGCAGGCCGACGCGGTCGTTGCCCAACGCAGGGCGGAGCTCTCCAACCAGCGTGGGGCGGTCGAGCTGGATGTCCGCAATGCCTACATTGATCTGAGCGTGGCCAGCGATCAGGTGGGCACCGCGGAGAGCAACCGCAAGCTCGCACTCGCCACCTTGCAGCAATCGCAGGACCGCTTCGCTGTCGGCGTAGCCGACTCGGTCGAGGTGGTCAATTCCCAGGAGGCGCTTGCCTCAGCCGACCATGATTACGTCAGCAGCCTTTTTTCACAGAACCTGGCTACCATCGCGCTCGCGCACGCCACCGGTGAAGCTGAAAAAGACTTTGCGAACTTATTTAAAGGAAGCAACTAAATGAGCGTGGACACAGAGATGGAAACGCAACCGTCGACCAATCCAACGGAGCAACCTGAATCCGCCAACTGAAACCGCTGCTCCGTCATCCCGCAAGCAGCGCCGGGGTAATCCATTCGTGATCGGCGGAATCCTGTTTGTGCTGCTGGCCCTTGGCATCGGCTGGTACCTCTACGCCCAGGGCTACGAGGATACGGATGACGCCCAGGTGGACGGCCACCTGAACCCGATTGCCTCGCGCATCGACGGCACCATCAAGGCCGTCTATGCAGACGATAATCAAGCCGTTCAGGCGGGAGCGCTGCTGGTTGAGCTTGATCCCAGCGACGACCAGGTAGCTCTGCAACAGTCACAGGCACAGTACGACCAGGCGGTTGCTCAACTCAGTGCCTCGCATCCCAACCTGCCCATCACCCGCCTTAGCAACCAGAACGATCTCACCTCGCAGCAGTCCGAGGTGGTCGCCGCGGAAGCGACACTCGCCGCCGCCCAGCACGACTTCGACAGCGCAGTTGCCAAACTAAAGGAGTCGCAAGCCGTCAACGAGCGCAACCAGGCAGACTTTGCCCGCTATCAGACCCTCTTCGACAAGCAGGAGGTCGCACGAGCGGACTACGACCAGTACAAAGCAACCGCTGCCGCGCAAACCCAGACAGTTGCCTCGAATCAGGCAGCCGTCGCCTCCGCGCAGAAGACGGTGGAGCAGCGCAGGGCTCAGCTTGCGCAGCAACAGAGCAAGCTGCAGCAGACCCAAAGCAGCGCGCCTTTGCAGGTGGCCATCCGCGAGGCGGATATCAAGAGCCAGCAGGCAAACGCTGAGGCCGCCCAGGCCGCTCTCGCCCAGAGCCGTCTTAACCTTGGCTACACCCGGATTGCCGCTCCAGTCGCCGGAGTCATTACCCAGCGCAGCGCCGAGGTCGGCGCGCGCATCTCCAAAGGCCAGCAGCTCTTCATGATCGTGCAGACCGGTGACCTTTGGGTGACCGCCAACTTCAAGGAAACCCAGTTGGCCCGCATGCACCCCGGCCAGCATGTACGCATCCATGTCGATGCCCTGCGTGACAACTTCGATGGAACCGTGGAGAGCATGCCCGCCGTAACCGGCTCCCGCACCAGCGTGCTGCCACCGGAGAACGCCACCGGCAACTACGTCAAGGTCATCCAACGGCTTCCCGTGCGCATACGCTTCACCAAAGGTCAGAAGGACCTGGACAAGCTTCGCCCCGGCATGTCCGTCGAGCCCAAGGTGCATCTGGACTAACCATGGCCCAGAGCGACCAGATCGTCAGCACCGCGCCGGCTCGTCCACTGATCAATCCGTGGGTGGTGGCCATCACGGTGACTCTGGCAACCTTCATGGAGGTGCTCGACTCCTCGATCGCCAACGTCGCTCTGCCCCACATTGCCGGCACCCTCGGCGCCAGCTCCGAAGAGAGCACCTGGGTTATCACCAGCTATCTGGTCTCAAGCGCCATCGTGCTGCCCATGAGCGGCTGGCTCTCCAACGTAATCGGCCGCAAGCGCTTCTACATGTCGTGCGTCGCCATCTTCACCATCAGCTCGTTTCTCTGTGCGCTTGCTCCCACTCTGCCCATGCTTATCTTCTTTCGCATCCTGCAGGGCGCGGGCGGCGGCGGCCTCCAGCCCAGCGAGCAGGCGATCCTGGCCGATACGTTCTCTGCGAAACAGCGCGGCATGGCCTTTGCCATTTATGGAATGGCGGTGGTCGTCGCTCCCGCCATAGGTCCCACGCTCGGTGGTTGGATTACCGACAACTACAGCTGGCACTGGATATTCCTCATCAACGTGCCCATCGGCATCCTCTCGCTCACGCTCACCTCTCGCCTCGTCCATGATCCCGCGTATCTCAGGAACATGGTAAGGTCCAATATCCGCGTGGACTATATCGGCATCAGCCTCATCGTGGTGGGTGTGGGCTTTCTGCAGTATGTGCTCGATAAAGGCGAAGAGAACGACTGGTTCTCCTCCAGGGCGATTCTGGTCAGCTTGATCATCGCCGTCGTCGCGCTGCTGGCGCTGGTCATCCGCGAGGTCACGCACAAGAACCCGATCATGGACCTGCGGCTGCTTGCCAAGCGGAATTTTGCCACTGCCGTCACCTTCAGCTTCATTCTCGGCATGGTGCTCAACGGCAGCACCATCCTGTTGCCGCAGTTCCTGCAAAACGATCTTGGCTACACCGCGCAGCAGGCGGGCATGGCGCTATCGCCGGGCGGCATTGCGCTCGCCTTCATGATGCCCATTGCCGGCATCCTGGCCAGCAAGTTCGATCCTCGGGTCATCATCGCCATCGGCTTCGCGATAACCTCCTTCGGGCTCTTCCACGTCACCAACATCTATCTCGGCGTCAGCTTCAACACCATGGTGGCGGACCGCGTCATTCAGGTCATCGGCATCCCGCTCATCTTCATCCCCATCAGCACGCTCAACTACGTGGGCATACCGCGAGAAGAAATTCAACCAGGTCTCCGGCATCAGCAACTTCATGCGCAATATCGGCGGGGCCATCGGCGTCTCGTTGCTGAACAACTTCATCATCCGCCAGGGGCAGGCTCACCGCACGGCGCTCACTGCGCACACCAATCATGCCAATCCATTCTTCGAGCGGCAACTCAATGCCATGACGCAGAACTTCATCGCCATGGGCGTCGGCGCCACTGAGGCCTCCCATCGCGCCCTGGCCCAACTCTCTGCGCAAGTCGATCTGCAAGCCAACGTGCTCGGCTTCGTAAACTCCTTCTGGCTCTTGGGCTTTCTCGTAATGTTTCTGATCCCGCTGCCCTTCATTATGAGAAGGCCCAGCCCTGACGAGACAAAAGCCTCTGCCGCCGCACACTAACAGGCTGAGTGAGTTTGTGAACTTGGCGGGACGAGGCGCATGGAGTTTGCCAAAGCCACCCAGTTCGACAGGAAATCCGGGGAGGGACGGCTGAAACGAGCGGATCCCGCTTCCCTGCCCTCACGCGTCCGTGTCGCCCGCGCTCTTTGAAATCGAGCGTAAACGACTTGGCTTTGCTCAGCTGGTCCATGCCGACGTTCTCGGGCGTCCCCGGCTCGCTGTGGTCGAGACCATTCTCCCTGGCAGCGTGCACCTCACAAGCAATGAGCATCCTGTTCTTTCCGCACGTTTCTGGTGTCTCGACGGGATAGCCCACTGCCGAAATTGCGCGTATCATCACCGGGATCGACTTCTTCTTGAACGGTGTTTTGAGTCTCGCGCCGTCGCAAGACTCGTCCGTCGACAGATGGAGATGACCATGGCAACCGACGCAATCTTTACGGCTGCATCCGGCCGCCGGCCAGCGTATAGACATGTCAATCGAACGGTCGAACGGATCTTCTATAGCGGCATGGCGATCCTGCTCTGCCTCTGCGTCTACATAGGCTTCTCGCCAACTTACTTCCAGGCGGGTATGCTGCGCGCGCCGCTTCCCAGCCCCATTCTTCACGTCCACGGCGCGGTCTTCACCCTCTGGATGCTGCTGTTCGTCGCGCAGGCCGCCCTCATCTCCGCCCGCCGCGTTAAATGGCATCGTTCCTTCGGAACCGTCGCCTTCTGCCTTCCGCCGATCATGATCGTGCTCGGGGTGATGGCTGCCATCGACGCCCTTCATCGTGGAGTCAGGATCGGCCCCCTCGACCCTGCCGTCTCCGCTGCCATCCCACTCATTGGCATCGTCGGCTTTGCCATCGTCATCTACGCTTCCTGGCGCGCCCGGCGCAGGCCCGACGCGCACAAGCGTCTCATCTTGATCGCCACCATGGGTCTTGTCGCCGCAGCCTTCGGCCGCTTTCCCTGGGCCCGCATCGGACTGCCGCCCGCCGCTGGAGCTGCCACCGGCCTTGGCATCCTGCTTCTCATCCTCATCGTCTACGAACTCATCTCTCTCCACCGCATCCACCGCTCCACCACATGGGCGGCGCCGTTGGTCTTCGCCTCCGTCGCCCTCGCCGTCCCTATCGGAATGACCCCCGCCTGGCACGCCTTCGCCGCCTTGCTCAACCGAACCATCGGGTCGTACATCTAGCACGCGGGACCATCGGGCAAAACCTGCTGGGATTCTTGAAACCCACTCCGGCCTGAAACCCATATCCTCGCCTTCGAAAAGACCGACCCAGCATCCTGGGGATGGGTCTGGGAATATGAAATTGATGGTCGTGTTACCTGCAACGTGTAGAATCCTGGTCGTTGCTGCGACAAGGAACTGCGGCCATGTTGTGGACCATCAAAATAAGCCAAGCGGAGCGTGTTTCGATGAACTACTGCGCACTCATTCAACCTAGGTTGGGCACAATGAAATGCCGGCTTGCTTTCGTCGTGGTGGCGATGGCCTTTTTAACCAGTACCCAGATATTGGCCCAACAAGGGGCGCCAGCCTCCACGGACGTTGCCTTTGCCGAATCGCCAACGGATGTCGCCTTCTGGGTTGCTTTCTGGGGGAAACCAAGACTGGTTCTATTCGGTCCCGGTGAGGAAGCCTTCAACACCAACGTGCACGATGTCGTCTTCCCTTGGAATAACTTCGACAGTCCTGTGGACCCGAACATCCTGGATGCCGATGTCCAATGGTTGAAGGATCACGCGAACGATCGCTTTTACATTGAGGGTTACGCCTCCTCGGAAGGCGACCTGGGCTACAATCTCACCCTCTCCAGGCAACGGGCGGACTGGGTCAAACAAGCTCTGATCAGCAAGGGCATTCCGGAGAATCGGATCGTGCTGGCGGTGCCGTGGGGGCAGTTGCTTCCAACTTGCCCCGACCTGAACGAGGAATGCTGGGGTAAGAACCGGCTCGTACGGTTTGTTTACTCTCCAAGTTGAGAGAACCGGCAAGTCGCACTTCAGGGACGGAGCAACCACCATCCCCTTGCGGTGGCCCGCCAACTCAGCGTTCATTTACTCCCAGGACGTAGTCTTCCTGGAAAAATCGAAATGAACACGGTGCGCCTGAAGCGCGGCGACGCCCATAATTCCGTCGATTCCCGGAAGCATCTCCGGGGCCGGTGACGGCAGCAACACAACCGGGACTTCCCGGGTCCTCTTGCCGAGGGCCACATCGGGCAGAATGGCTTGTTTTGCCGGGACGCGTCCGCCCATGGTCGCGTTTTTGATGCTGCCCGCCGTGCGTAATCCCGGCACGCTCTTGCGCAGCCGCTCCTCGAACAGAAGAATACCTGGCGAGCCCGTGTCGACAATCAGGTGAACCGGACGATCCTGAACCTGGACCTCGACAATCAGGCACGTAGCCATGGGATCGCCGCCCTCCACATAGGTCCTTGGCGCGCCGGAATCGAAGACCAGATTCCCAGCGTCGAAATCGATCGTGACGTTGCTTAGTTTGAGAAGGTCCATGCCGATGATGGCATCGGCTTTCCTGGCGAATTCGGAATAGCGGGCCACCTCGCCCACCAGCACGGCAACGTTGGCGGCACGAATGGGACCGAACTGAACTTCAGGAACGGTCGCCTTTTCCCAGTTGAGAGTTCTGTCAAAGTTGAAACTCTTGGCCCCGCCTGAATTCAACTTCAATTTCTGCGGCAATTCTTTGGTCGACGATGCTGATGCTCGCGCCAATGTCCAGAACGAACTTCAGATGGGTCTGGTCTCCGATGCGGCCTTCGACCTCGATGAGATACCCGGAAGAGAGCCGGAAAGACAGTGCGTTGCCGGTCGCACCTTCCGCAGTTCTGGGTTGGTCGTCTGCCCGCGCGGCAGCCGGGAAGAAAAGACTCAGACATGCCAGAGAAAGCAGCAAACGATTCATGGAAATCCGCCTCGGCCGCAGTAGCGGTGAGAACGAGCTTCCGGCTCAAAACAAGCAGCCTCAATGCACTATCAATCTCTTCGTCCTATTGACTTTGTCTGCGCCTAATGCTGTGATGACAATCGACTTAGCTTCAACATCTTCCGCAGCTCTCCCGGGATCCGGACCTGTCTCACACGTTGTTGGGGGTCGCCCATGGGCAACTCGATGCCGGTCGTTCGCTTCGAAGACTTCGAAGTCCACCTGGAAACGGGTGAAGTGTGGAAGGCGGGCAGGCGTCTCAAGCTGCAGGACCAGCCGTTCAGGGTTCTGGCCGCCTTACTGGAACGCCACGGACAGATCGTCACCCGGGAAGAGCTGCGTCAGCTCATCTGGCCGGAGAACAGCTTTGGAGATTTTGACCATGCCATCAATCTGGCCATGGGTAAGCTTCGGGCCACCTTAGGCGACTCCGCGGATGTGCCCCATCTCATCGAAACTCTGCCCCGCCGTGGCTATCGCTTCATCGCACCGCTCAAGGAACAGACAGCTGACTCTCCTCCTTCTGTCACCCCGCCGCTGGTGGAACAACCCGGTCCACCCCCTGCGCAGGAAAATCCCGCCACGGTTTCACGAGGAAAGCTCTGGCTGATCGTCGGCGCTTCGGCATTCCTTCTTCTGGTCGCGGTCACCCTTTTCTGGGTGTACTCCTCGCTCTCGAAGCAGCCCGCGGCTGCCACCGAGATCATGCCCTTGGTCGCTATGCCAGGCATGCAGACTTCCCCTGCCGTTTCTCCGGACGGCAGCCAAGTCGCTTTTGAATATGAGGGAGCACCGCACTCCGGCATCTATGTCGCCTTGGTTGGCGGCGAAAAGCCTTTGCAGCTCACCGGGAATGAAAACGACCACGAGCCCACCTGGTCGCCGGATGGCCGGCAAATCGCCTTTTCGCGTTACCGCGTTGGAGACAGGCAAAAAAATATGTACATGATTCCGGCTCTGGGCGGCTCGGAGCGTCGTGTATACGCCGCGGCGCTTCCGGAGTGGTTTCCCTGCAACAAGATGAGCTGGTCACCCGACGGCCGATCATTGCTATTTTCGGAATCCGTGGATGAAGGCGCCAAAGCTCGGCTGACTTTGCTCTCCCTTGCTGACTCAACGACTCGCCCGCTCACTTTTCCGCGCACCAAGGAGCTGGATTGTGACCCGGTCTTCTCCCCTGACGGCGCCACCGTCGCCTTCACACGCGGGCCCATGGCAGCGTCCGTGAGCGACTCGTTTCTGGTGAAAGTTGCCGGCGGCCAACCCCTGCGCCTGACTACCGGAAATTCCGGAGGCGATGCCGCCTGGACCCAGGACGGCAGTGAGATCGTCTTCGCTTCTCCCATGAAAGGGGTTCCAAGTCTATGGCGCATTCCCGCCTCCGGCGGCACTCCACAGCGCGTTGCCGGAGCGGGTGAAAATGCCATTGGGCCTTCCATCTCCCGCAAAGGAAACCAACTCGCTTATCAGGTAGAGAGCCATTGGGACACCATCTGGCGGCTCGACCTCAAGGACGAGCGGCATGCCCTGGCTCCTCCTGTCCGGCTCCTGTCCGGCCGAGGGATGGTCTGGCGGCCCAGCTATTCTCCTGACGGCCAGAAGATCGTCTTCGAATCTGACCGCATGGGTTACTCAGACATTTGGATGTGCAACAGCGACGGATCCAACTGCTCGCAGCTGACCGACCTCCACGGAACCACTGGAACTGCCCGCTGGTCTCCCGACGGTCGCTCTGTCGTCTTTGAATCCATATCGCAGGACTATTTCCAGGTCGGCCTCGTCGAAGTACCGGGCGGCACTCCCTACGTGCTCAAGACTGTTCCCATCGCCAATAATGGCGCCCCTGACTGGTCCCGCGATGGCCAGTCGATCTACTTCTATTCCGACGCTCACGGACCTTTCCAACTATGGAAAACGCCCGCGAAGGGTGGCTCGCCCGTCCGGCTGACGGAGAAAGGGGGTGTTTATGGGATTGAGTCGAAGGACGGACGGTTTCTTTATTACTCCAAGTTTAGCGGCTCCGGGATCTGGCAAAAATCATTGGAAAGTGGCCAGGAATCACGCCTATCGATTGAAGCTGCTTCTTGGTTTGACTGGGATGTTGCCGGCAGCGGGATCTACTTCCTGAACCCGAAATCTACGCCGAACGGCCGAATTGAATTCTTCGATTTTGCCAATGGCCAGTCCACGCCCATCTACGCTCTCGACAAGCCGGCTTCTCTCTATGGTGGTCTCGCACTCTCTCCGGATGGCAAATCCCTTCTGTTCGGGCAAAGCGAACTCAACGAGTCTTACATCATGCTCATGAAGAACTTTCACTAGCTGTGTTTTCGACAGCGCGCTGGAACGCTTTCAGATGAAGTTATCTTGACGCTGATTTCGATGACCTTTGATCGACCAACCGCGGTCCGGGTTCCACCACACGCGCAATGGCGTCACGAGCCAGGATGATTGCGTTGCCCATGTCGTCAAGGTGATCAAAGAAATCGTCCTTCATTGAGCCGCGCGCGATCGCGAGCTGAGATAAGAACGATACATCGCTGAGCCGCATTCGAACGGTAAGCGCCATTCTAGCCAGGAAAGCCTTGAGGACAATCTCTTGCATAAGCTTCTCCAGATGCGCCTTTGGCGCCGCCTTGAGAATTGATTGGTGCTCTGGAGATACCGCCAGACTCGCCTCAAAGGTGAGTAAGCGGGGAGACTCTTTCATCTGAAGGATGGAGATCGACTCTCCACCCGGCAACGTAGTCAGCAGTCCAAAGCTCCAGGCCGGATCGGAGACGCGTCTTGCGCTCAGGCCGGAATTGTAGAGCCACCCTCGAACGGTCGACTCAAGGTCGCCCGCGGTTACCTCGTGCTGTTGGATACGAAACGCCCGGATGCCCCAAAAAACGATGACGCTAACCGTCAGCAGGGCATAACCGATCATTCCGTAGAGAAGCATGCTGAAAACGTGGTGGTACATCTCAATTCTTCCTCTCGCGATTCACATCTACCAAAGGTCGTCACTTCGCAATGAGCTTGCCGATCTCACTGAGGAGACTCTCCACCGGCACACCCTTGGTGATAACCAGATCTGCAAACTCACTCCCCGGCGGTGCCTCAACCTCTCCGCTAAAAAGAATTACGGGGATGGACGGCTTTAACCGCTTCATGGCAGCGGCTACCTCCACTCCGGTGAGGCCGGGTAACCAATGGTCCAAGATGACCAGGTCAACCAGGATTGACCTGAAGAGTTCCAGCGCGCCGGCGCCATCTGCCGCCGTCAAAACCTCGTAGCCGGCGCTCGATAGAACCAGACGGCGAAGTGCGAGCGCGGGCACTTCATCATCGACACAAAGAATCACCGGGGTATTTGACAAGTTCTCTCTCTGCCTTCGGAATCACGTCTTTTAGGATCACACTTTGAGCTCATTTGATCGTTGCTCAAGCGCAATGATCGCAGCGGGTTTGCGATCCATTCGAGTAAGGCGGTTACACTGAAGAACAACCCCTATGATCAGTCGTCGAAGCTTGCTCGCAAACACCTGGCTCGCCGCATGTGCTCTCCAGGCCCGCGCACTCTTCGCGTTTCCTGCCTCCACGCCCGCCATCGTCCGCGCACCCAGTGGAACGGTGCGCGGCGAAAGCGCGGAAGGTGTCCGCGTCTTCCGTGGCGTTCCCTTCGCCCAGGCCCCAGTGGGCCCACTGCGCTTTCTGCCGGCACAGAAAGTAAACCCCTGGAAAGGGGAACGCGACGCAACCCGTTTTTCCGCTGCGCCTATGCAACCCACGCAGTTAGAAGTGCCGCACAGCGAAGACTGCCTCTACCTAAACATCTGGGCGCCGGAAGGCAGCGGACCCTTCCCTGTCTTTGTGTGGATCCATGGAGGAGGTTTCACCGGAGGCTACGCCTTCGAGCCGCCGTATGACGGCGCCGCATTCGCCCGCGAAGGCATTGTCTGTATCTCTGTCGCCTATCGGCTCGGCGTCTTTGGCTTTCTGGATTGCGAACCTCTCCTGGGCGAGCGATACGCAGGGACCGCGAACAATGGGCTGTACGACCTGCTGACTGCGCTCGCCTGGATACAGCAAAACGTCGGCGCCTTCAGCGGCGATCCCGCTCGCGTCACCATTGGTGGTCAATCGGCGGGCGCGAAGCTGACCGACATTCTGATGGGCATTCCCTCAGCCCAGCCATTCTTTCAGCAAATGATCTCCGAAAGCGGTGGAGCCGAGCGCGTTTGGCCTCGTACCGCCGCCGCAAACGTCTCAAGAGGCTTCGCCGAGATTTGGCAGAAGCAATCGGGCAGCGCCATCGACAGCATCAAAACAGCGCCAGGGACTGCATTAATCCAGGCTCAGCAACGATTCATCGAAACCTGGCCGCAACACTTTCCGCTGCGCGCTGAGATCGACGGGACCCTCATTCCGCGTCTTCCTGTCGAGACGATCGCAGGCGGCTCGACCCGTGGCAAAAGGCTGCTTATCGGCACCAACCGCGAAGAGAGTGCCTTCTTCATCGGAGCTCATCCTGTGAAAGACGCAACTCCGAATCAACTCGGCAACATGAGCGTTGCGAACTTCGATAGTGTCTATCAGCGGTACCAGGATATTTACCCGCAACTCAGCGTTGAGCAGCGCCGCATCCGCGCCGTCACGGCAGAGGAATACTGGGTCCCCTCCACACGTGTCGCTGAGGCCCACCTGAAAGGCGGCGGCGGTAGCGCGTATGTCTACGAGTTGGAATTCGCAGAGACCAGCGGCCGCTTCGCCGGCAACGCCTACCACTCCCTGGAAGTCGGCATGGTCTGGGGTCGTCCGCACGAACAGGTCGCGGATGCTGCATCGGAAGCAGCTCTGGGCAAGCAGATGCACACGGCCTGGTCTGCCTTCATCCGCGGCGAAACCCCCGCGGCTCCCGGACTCCCCGTGTGGCCACAGTACAACGAACAAACCCGGTCAACCATGATCTTGGGCACAAATGCCAATGCAGAGAGCCGCGTGGAGCAAGCGCCGCAAGCGGCTGAGCTCAAGCTCTGGGATGAAAGCCTGTAGGGATCCGCGGTTCACTCCCAGCAGCTGACTTAACACCCTCGACCAACAAAAGTCTGGTGGCCCATTCAAGCCTTCTTTTTGGCTTGAGTGGGGTTGTTGCGTCGAATGGGGATCTGCAGTTTCCCCTACAACCAGCAACAAATCCGAATCGAAGCCCCTCCCCTTTGTCCGTGCGACTCCTTTATGCTCGATAGAGCCACTCGCAGAAAATAAGAGGCGCCCAGATCTGCAAATCTCGATTTCACTAACAAACGGGCTCGCGGAATTCACAACCACTCTGTTTTGGCTCCGCGATGAGACGCATCTTCGCATGCCCACCACTGGCGTAGGGGGTTTAAATGAGTTACCTGCCGTTGCCCATTACCGCTTTCTTTCTACTCACAACCCTGTTAACTCTCTTCGCCTTCAGCAAAGCTGTTCGTGGTTCGAAACCCGCAATCGCTGTAGCGATTCTTTGGATGAGTCTCCAGTCGGCGGCTGCTCTATCGGGCTTCTATCTAATCTCAAACACTTTCCCGCCGCACTTCATCGCGGTAGTGGCCCCTCCGCTTCTCCTCATAGCCGGTTTGTTCCTTACCGCGGATGGAAGACGGTTCCTCGGCAAGATGGACCTGAAATGGTGTGTTCTCCTGCATTCCATTCGCATCTTTGTCGAATTGAATCTCTACTGGCTCTTCCTCTATAAGCAGGTTCCCGCGCAGATGACGTTCGAGGCTGGCAACCTCGACATCCTGGTGGGCCTCACGGCTCCCGTGATTTGGTGGGCATTCAAGAGTGGAAAGGTTGGGAAGAAAGGTTTGCTCATTTGGAACAGCCTTGGCCTGCTCAGCGTACTGAATGCGTTTACCAGGGCAATGCTCTCCGCGCCATTCAGCTTTCAGCAGTTTGCATTCGGCCAGCCGACCCTCGCCATCCTTCACTTCCCGTTCGTCCTGTTACCCGCATTCATCGTCCCGGCGGCGCTTCTATGTCACTTGGTGGTGTTTAGACAATTGTCGGCTCCTATGCAGCAGGACGTTTAATGCCGGCTACCTGTTCAGAGACAAAACAAGGGACGTTACCTCGATGCAGAAGCATTGATGCCGTTCGGCAAACACGCGAAGAGATCCGGGCGCGAGTCTTGCAATTTCTGGTGAGCGAGAGTTTAAACAGGGATGTGACGCCAACATGACCAACACCCTGGGAATCCCGCTCATCCTCCTCACGCAAAGCACCTGGCTCGCGGCCTGGCCAACCCGCGTGAAGGATTTCGCAGCTTTTGTTGCGGCCACGCGATACAACGCTACGGGAAACATGCTGACCCTTGGCAAAGAGGACGTCGATTGGCTTCCCCACGGGCACACCTGGGAGTCGCCGGGATTTCCCCAGACCCCGGATCATCCCGTAGTCGGCGTCAGCTTTCACGACGCCCTCGCATTCTGCGCCTGGCTCACCGCACACGAGCGCGCTTGCGGAAAAATCGACGGCCGCCAAAGCTACGCTCTCCCCACCGATATTGAATGGAGCATCGCCGTCGGACTTGCCGAGGAAAACGGCGCGTCTCCCGAAGAACGTCTCTACCACAGCGAGGGCACTTATCCGTGGGGACCTGCCTGGCCTCCGCCCGCGAACTTCGGCAACTACGCCGGCGCGGAATCCCGTCTCGATATGCCTTCCTGGTGGGGCGTCGCTCCCGGCGGCTACGTAGATCCCTTCCCCCGCACCTCTCCCGTGGGCAGCTTCGCCCCCAATGCGCGCGGATTCTACGACCTCTCCGGCAACGTCTGGGAATGGTGTGCGGACGCCTATTGTCCCGGAAGCATAGCCAGGATTATCCGAGGCGGCTCCTGGGGCAGCGATCGCCCCGCCTACCTGCAATCGGCCAATCGAAACCCTAAATTCCCCGACAGCCGCAACGACGAGACCGGCTTTCGCATCGCCCTGCGCTCGCTTTAACTTTCGCGGAATACTTCTCGGTGTCGCCTGGCAACCGTGTTCTCATGGGACAAACACCATGACCACGCCCGCCGTGAATCCATCACCCGCCGCGCCGCCGGCAGTCCCCAGGCGCACTGGCCTGCGGCGAAATTATCTTTCGGCGCTGGAAAATATAGCGCAGGCCGTGGGCACCATGGGCCCCGCCGCTACTCTCGGAACCGTGATCCCTCTGCTCATCGCGAAAACCGGAAACGGCACCTGGCTCTTGTTTCTCCTGATCCTCGGTGTCTTCATCCTCATCTCCATCAACATCAATGTCTTTGCCTCCCGATTCGTGTCCGCGGGCTCGCTCAGCAGCTATGTAGAGCAAGGTCTTGGCGGATGGCCCGGCATTCTTACCGGCTGGTCCTACATCGTGGCCATGACGTTTATCGTGACCAGCTCCGTTGTTTCGAGCGCGTACTATCTCGGCCTCGCCATGGCCCACTTCACCCATCGCCCCATCGGCAAGCCGGCCTACCTTCTGCTTACCTTGCTGGTGCTGATGCTCGCGTGGCTGCCGGCCTATCGGGATATCAAGCTTTCCACCAAGGTCATGCTCGCCGCCGAGGCCATCTCCGTCAGCGTGATCGCATTGATTCTCGGGGTCGCCCTGTGGCGAACTCCCCATCGCATCGACCAGGCGCAGCTGCATCTTGCCGGCGCCGGCTTTCCCCATTTCAAGATGGGCTTTGTGCTGGCCTTCATGATGCTGGCCGGCTTCGAAAGCGCCACCACCCTGGGCGAGGAGGCGCAATCCGCTACCCGCACCATTCCCCGCGTCATGTTCTTCTGTCTCTTGCCCGTGGGGCTGCTCTTCATGGCCAGCATCTATGCCACCACCGCGCTTTCCCATGATCGCAGTATCGCTTTCGATCAAACCAACGCTCCCCTGGATCTGATTGCCCGCTCCATCGATCTGCCTGTGCTCGGCTGGATTAGTTCTCTGGGGGTCGCGCTCAGTTGCTTTGGCTGTGCGTTGGGAGGCTTGAACGCCGGCGCGCGGGTTATCTTCTCCATGGCGCGGAAACATTCATTCGCGCCCTTTTTCGCCAGAATCCATCCCCGGAACGGAACTCCCTCCAATGCCCTTCTGCTGATCGGCTTGGTTGCGTTGATCGTACCCGCCCTGCTCATTACGCGCGGGGTGGCGATGGCCAACGCGATGGACTACCTCATGCAAATCGCCTCCTTCGGATTTCTGGGAGGCTATTTTTCCGTCTGCGTGGCGGCGCCATTCTATCTCGCCCGCCGGCACATGCTGACCGTCATGCAACTAGCTACGGCGGTGGTTACGCTTCTGGCCATCGGAGCTGTCGTCCTTCTAAGCGTGATCCCCATCCCTGACGCGCCCTGGCGCTACCTTCCGTATATTTTTGCCGCGCTGCTCTTGATGGGAACCCTCAGCACCGTCTACTTTCGAGGAAAACATCAGGCCGGCTACAGCAGTACCAGGTAGCGAGCAGCGATCTGTTGGCTCGCCGGAAACCTTCGGGCGCACGTTTTCTGGCCCGCTCCGCTCTCGTTGTCCTATAGTGATCTGGATGAATCGAAGACACTTTGTCAGTCTTGCCGCCTCCGCGGTACTTGCCCGGGCCTCATCCCCGGCTCTCGCTGGGATGTCCCTCCTCAAGCCCATGGCCCTCGGCGTAGTCGTCAAGCCCTTCGGCGCCCCCGAGGAAACCTTCCGGATGGTCCACCAGCTCGGCTTCCCCACCTGCTTCCTATCGCTGGACCAATACATCGGCAACTTCACCCCAGCCCTGGCCAGCCAATATCGCGATCTGCTCGCCAAGTACCAGCTCACGGCGACCACCGTTGAAGTCGTCGGGCCGCCTCCTCTGGAATGGAACTTCATGCAGGGGCCATCCACCATCGGCCTGGTGCCACCCAAAACCCGCGCCGCGCGCATCGACGCCCTCCGCCAGGTATCCGATTTCGCCAAGCAGGTCGGCATCCCCCAGGTGCAAACCCACTGCGGCTTCATCCCTGAAAACCCCGGCGATCCGCTCTACCCGCAAACCGTCGAAGCCATCCGCACCGTGGCGAAACACTGCCAGGCCAACGGCCAGGACTTCCTCATGGAAACCGGCCAGGAGACCCCAACCACCATGTCCCGCGCCATTCACGATGTAGCCATGCCCAACCTCGGGCGTCGGCCTCGACACCGCCAACCTTCTGCTGTACGGCAAAGCCAACCCAGTCGATGCGGTGGAAATCCTCGGTCCCCATGTGCGCAGCGTCCATGCCAAGGACGGCCTCTGGCCCACCGACCCCTACAAATTTGGCGAAGAGGTTCTTATGGGCAAAGGTCTGGTCGACTTCCACCAGGTCTTCACCAAACTTCATCGTCTCGGCTACACCGGCGCCATCACCATTGAGCGCGAAACCTCCGGCGCGCAGCAGATCGAAGACTTCAAACAGGAAAAAATCTTCCTCGAACGCGTCATCCGCGAAGTGACTGCATGAACAGACGACAATTTCTCCAGACCGGTACCGCCTGCGGCCTCTTGCTGTTGAAGTCGCGCACCGCCTTCAGCTATCAGGCCAACTCCGCCGTGCGTCTCGGCCTGCTGGGCTGCGGCAACCGCGGCACCTCCGTCGCCACCTCCTTCTCCAACAGCACCACCGCCCAGGTGGTCGCGTTGGCCGACCTCTTCCCCGACAAGTTGGCCCTCGGCCGCACCCACTTCGACCAGCTCAACGCGAGCCTCGGCCGCCAGCCCATCGACAGCAAGCTGCTCTTTCACGGTCCCCACGCCTTCGAACAACTGGCCGCCTCAAAAGACGTCGACCTCATTCAGATCTCCACCCCGCCCTTCTTCCACGTGCAGCATCTGGAAGCCGCGGTCGCTTCAGGCAAACACGTCTACTGCGAAAAGCCCGTCGGCGTCGACGTCAAGCAGGCCAAGCAAGCATTGGAGATCGCCAAGCGCGTCAAGCCCACCCAAAGCGTCGACGTTGGATTTCCAGTGCCGCAGCGCGCCGCCCATCGCCGCCATCGCTCAGAAAATTCAAGGCCGGCGCCTTAGGCAAGATCGGCTCCGTCTCCGGCAACTACTACGCCCCCGCCTCCGAGGAAAAGGTCTCTCCCGGGGCCTCGCCCGATGAGTATCGCCTGCGCAACTGGCTCTGGTATCGCGCCCTCTCAGGAGACATCCTGGTCGAGCAGAACATCCACATCATCGACCTCTGCAACTGGCTGCTCGGCGCTCATCCCCTCAAAGCCACAGCCACCGGAGGCCGCAACATCCTCACCCACGCCGGCGACTGCTGGGACAACTACCAGGTGGACTTCACTTATCCCGCCGACGTCCACCTCTCCTTCGCCTCCACCCAATTCGGCGACGGTCGGCTTCAACGCCGGGCTCACGCTCTTCGGCGCCGACGGCTCAGCGACCGTTCCCTACTCCGGTCCGGTGCAGATTGTCGGCGCCCAACCCTGGGCCTGGCAGGATTCGATGAACACCACTCCCGGCCCCGTAAAGTTCGCCGCCAACGGCAGCTTCAGCGACAACCTCCAGTTTGCCGACCGCGATAAGGAGCGCACCTTCATCGACAGCATCACCTCCGGCAAATCGCACAACCAGATCGCCGCCGGAGTCGAGACCGCGCTCAGCTGCATGCTCGGCCGCATGGCCGGCTACCAAGGACGTGAAGTGACCTGGGACGAGCTTCTAGCCCACGGTGAAACCTACAAGCTGGGAATGAATCTCAATCAATTTGCCTGACGCTTGATCGCCGTCTGCATCTGTTCCATCACTTCGTCGCGCAAACTCGCCGGGGCAAGAACCTGCGCCCGCGCCCCAAACCCCAGGGCGATGAATCGCGCCTCCTCCCTGTTCTCGAACAAAGCGCGCAGCACCGTCCACCCCGCGGGAATCACCGCCGCCTCCGCAGCAGGTGAGACTCGGCACCACCGTCCGAGTTGCACAGCCGCATCGGGAGCGATCGCCAGCGTGGCAGTAAACTGCTCCCGTTTCTGTTGCAATTGCGCGGTTGCGCTCTTCCAATGCGCAGCCAGGTCGAAGTTCGCCGGCCGCTCGAACGTCGTAGCCAGCACCACCGCATTCTGCATGCGCGAGATACCGATACGTCCGCATCCCCGCCGGAGCACGCGCCACCAGGTACCAGGTCGCCTGCTTGCTGACGATGCCGTAGGGATCCACCGTGCGCACACCGCTTTCGCCATCCGCGCGGGAGTAAAGAAACGTCAGCTTGCAATCCCGCGCGATCGCGTCCTGAACAACCGGCAGCAAGGAAAGGTCGTTGGAAGAAGGATGCCATCCCACCGGATCAATATGCAGCCGCGCGCGGATCGACGCAGCCTGCGTCTGCATCTTCTGCGGCATCGCCGCCAGCAGCTTGCCAAACGCCCGCTCCGAAGCCGCCGCCAATGCTGGATGCCCCAGCGCGCTCGGCTGCGACATCAGCAGCGCGCGCAGCTCCGCCTCATCCAGACCCGGAACCTTGGTGCGCCAGCCCTTGGCCAGCTCCCATCCGCCCTGCGCTCCGCGCAGCGCAAGAATAGGAACCCCCGCCGCGCTCAGCGCCTCCATATCGCGATGCGCGGTGCGTTGCGAAATCTCCAGCCGCTCCGCCAGCTCCCGCGTGGAGAGCCGTCCGTGCGCCTGCAGCAGCATCAGGGTCGAAAGCAGCCGGTCCGATTTCATAATATTAAGTTTCTTCTTCATATATGACATGGTCTGTCATATATGCCGCATTACCTTGAAACAGTGTGAGGAAGGAGACAACCTATGGGCCTGAGAGAGTTTTTCCTATGGCAGTTGGAGCATGAGGCTGCCACATCGCGCAAAGTGATCGAGCGTGTGCCCGAGGGGCGCAACAGCTTGGAAGCCGCACGAGCGTTCCATGGAGCTCGGCTATCTGGCCGCCCTGGTAGCCTCGATGCCTGGCTGGGTTGAGATCATGGTGAACCGTCGTGAGGTGGATTTTTCCGACCCGTCGAACGACGTAATGCGCGCGAAGGCCGTGAAGACCCGCGCGGAGTTGTGCCACATGTTAGCCGAAGGTCTGGCGAAGTCGCGTCAGGCGCTTGAGGACACGACCGAAGATCACCTGCTGGGCATGTGGCGTTTTCGCCTGAACGGCAAGGTAGTCAGCGAAGGTCCGCGCTACGCCATGATCGCCGACGGCGCGATGACCCATCTGGCCCACCACCGAGGCCAATTGACCGTCTATCTCCGCCTGATGGACAAGAAAGTGCCGGCCATCTACGGTCCCTCTGCCGACGAGCGCTTCTAGTTGCAATGACCGCGTGCGGCCTTCCAAAACCGAAGCCGCACGCCCCATCTCCCGCTGAACTTCCGCCCCTGATATAAATTGTCATCCCGACCGAAGCGAAGCGAAGTGGAGGGACCTGCTGTTCTCTTCATCAGCATCAAATCCCGACGAGATCCCCCTTTCCTCCGCCCCAATAACAAACCCCGGGGTGGCCCATTCAAGCCGTTTTTTGGCTTGAGTGGGCACCATACCCCACCCCTAAACCATTTCAAGGCGGGAACCCGCTCAATAGGTATATAGTGTTGTCCTGTCGGGTGTTAACACGTCGGTGGGGAGGGTTCGAAACATGGGCTCAATTTCAGCAAACCGGGCCAAACTACGCTGGGGAATCACGCTCCTGGCGATCGCTCGTACTGATCATTGGCTCCCTCCTGCACGTCAAGCGCTTGGTCCGCGCCGACCAGGCCCCGCCCCCCACCGTCCGCACCCTCAAACTCGGCAACGCCCGTCCCGGAACCCTCTATGCCATGACCGTAGCCGTAAAAGACCCCGCCAAGCTCCAGGGAACCGACGCCATCCTGGCCACCGTAAAAGACGCCCAGGGCGCCATTGACTCCAAGTGGCTGCACACCGCCGACCTCGACTTCTACCTCACCCTCCGTCCCCGCGCCGCCGGACCCATCACCGTAACCCTCTCCGCGCCCACAACCGTCAGTCGTCCCCGAAATCGCCGCCTCGCTCCACAAGATCCTCGACGTCCCCGCCCTCAGCGGAGACGTCACAAACCGGAGTCATCGCCGCCGCCCCCAACGGCACCTGGCAAACCGCCCAGCCCTTCCAGTTCGGCCAGACCATCTACGGCAGCGACGACGAGCGTCCCTACGCTCCCTCGAAGAGTGAAGACGGCTACTCCGCCATGATCAAAGGCTTCCAATGGTTCAAATTCACCTTCAACGAAAAAACCCCGCGCCTCGTCTACTTCACCCTCAACGTAACCGACCGCGACGTCCCGCTCGACGTCGACATCTTCCAGGCTAACCAAGGACAAATCCGACGTAGTCCCCTTCAACAAAGGAGAATTCGTCTACCAGGTAGAAGCCACCCAGAATTATCCCGGCCTCTACAAATTCCGCACCCGCATCCTTGAGCCCGGCCAGGAGTACTACATCCGCATCGCCGGAGACCATCCCGCCTACCAGCTCCACACCTCGGACTTCCCTGTCCCGCCCTACACCGATCCGCACCTCGCCGTGCGCGCCGGCATGGACTTCCTCATCAACATGGGCGACACCTGGCTCTCCAACACCCCGCGTCGCGGAGCCGTCGCCCTCCGCACCACCATGCAGCATTCTGAAACCCAGCTCTGCATCGCCTGCCATCCCGGCGCAGTTCACCACCCGCGGCTATCTCACCGCGGTGCACAACGGCTACGCCCCCACCCAGCGTCCCTCGCTCGAGTTCATCATGGACCGCATCTACAACAACATGCGGCCCCTCTACGGAGAGCCCAACACCAACTGGGTCCGCGTCATCTACACCGCCCGCACCGTCTCCAGCCGCCTGCCTCTGATTGCCGATCAGTTTGAGCAGAACGTAACCCACGACGCGCCGCGCCAGAAATTCAACCTGCCCTCCGCCGAATATCTCAAGATCCACTACAAGGGCCTCACCGTCATGCCCGGCGACGAGGCCGACGGATGCGAACCCGACGTAAGCCCCTTCGAGATCGCCACCCAAAGCTGGCAGACCTTCGACATGGTCTACAAGCAGACCAAAGACGCGCAGTGGCTAGCCGAGCGCGACCACGTCGAGAAACCTCGCCATCGCCTACGTGCCCAAGAACATGATCGACCTGAACTGGAAGATCATGCTGCTGGTCGCCATCGACCGCGCCAAATACCAGCCGCAAATCGACCAGCTCATCAACCAGCTCTACGAATACGAAACTCCCGCAGGGAGGCTGGCCGTACCCCTTCGACAAAAAAGCCAAGCCCGCGGACTTCGTCTCCTACAACGCCGTGCTCGCCCTGGCCCAGGCCGGCCGCCGTCCTGAAACCGACGAGCACCTGGCGCTCGCCGTCAAAGCCATGCTCGCCGCCCAACGGCAGGAGGGCAGTTGGGAAGGCGACCCTGTCTACCAGGGCTTCAACACCCCCTTCCGCGCCACCCAATTTGCCGTGATGGCGCTTTCCACCCTCTACCCGGGAACCACCGAAGCCAAAAACTGGGACGCCGGCTTCCCCGCCCCCCCACCAAGCTAGCCACCAAGAACCTGCCCTTGCTGCTGTCCCAGCTCGACCAGTATTGGGATCTCGCGCCCGAGCCCGTCCTCAAGCAAATCCGCGAAGTCCTGCTCAAGAGCGATCAGCCACTGGCCCGCGAAGCCGCAGCCCGCGCCATCGGCCACATGGCCGACCCCGGCTCGCTGCCCGACCTGATGCAGGCGCTGGGCGACGAAACGAAAATGGTCCAATCCAGCGCCGCCTACGCCGTCCGCATGATCCTGTCGCGCCGGCAGGACGCTGCCCCCGAAGGCCGCAAGCTGCTGATCGCCGCCCTAGGCTCGCCCAACCCGCGCACCCGCTGGGGCGCCGCCCGCGTCTTCAACCAACACTTTAGAGATCTGACCGGCGATCCCGAACTGCTCGCCGCGCTGGAGAAGCGACGTCAACGACCCCGTGCCCTTCGTCCGCTTCGAAGCCGCCTCCGGCTTATGGCGCTGGTACTACTGGCAGGTCGACCAGCCGGAGATGCGCCGCAGCACCCTCGAAACCCTGGCCACCCGCCTCAACGTGGAGACCGACGCGATGGTCCGCCGCGGCCTGCAGGAGAGTATCTACGACCTGCTCGACGAGAACACCGGCTACCTCACCGCCTGGGTCCGCGCCAGCGCCACCGACGAAGACAAGAACAAAATCGGAGCCGGCTACGAAGCCGTCGTGCATGACCAGGCCCAAGTCCTGGCCAAGGTTCTGCGCGAACGGCACGCCGATGGGCCGCGAAGCCATCCTCAACGCCCTGTGGGATTTTCACATCCGCCACTACGCCTTGCCGCCGCTCAAGGAGAACACCGTCTCGATCGGCCTGCCCGCGGTGCTCACCAAGTACGTCGCCGGCGTGCCCGATCTGCATCGTCCCGGCTATGAGTACTCGCCCTATCGTGAAGCGGTCGACTTCAAGTACGACGTGCACAACGGCTTCTTCCAGACCCGCATCGGCAACGACAGCGACCTCATCCATTTCTTCAAGAGTTCCGGCCCGGAGCTGGAAGACGCGCTACTTGCCTGCCTGCAAGGACGCCGAATGACACCATGAAGATTGAGGTCTTGAAGGCGGGCAGCACCCTCAGCGGAGCCGGCGACGAGCGCTTCACCCTGGCGGCCCTCAAGCTATCGGAGGACCCCAACCCCGAAGTACGGCAGACCGTCCGCTACGTCTACGAGGACGGCCAAAGGGGAGCCCTGAATTTAGATCCCTCAGAGCCCTCACTAAATCTGTCATCCCACCTGTCCGGGCCTGCCGCGGACGCAAAGCCCGCAACAAATCTGTCCTCCTCTCAGACCGCGACGGACGCAACAAATTTGTCATCCCGACCGGAGCGACCTGTCCCAGGCGTCGCCGTGGAAGCGCGGTGGAGGGACCTGCTGTTCTCCGAATCAGCAATCAAACCCTGGGTGCCCCATTCAAGCCCTCTTTTGGCTTGAGTGGGGTTGTTGCGGACCCACCCCTCCGCTCTTCGTCATTACCGAAGGAATCAAGGCCCTGTAGCCAGCCCACGGTACTGAGAACCGCCCTCTATCTAGCAACCACTTTCCATGGAAGCGTCGCCCTCCCCTTTGTCATCCCGAGCGCAGCCGAGGGATCTGCAGTTTCCGCAAATTGCGGGGAAGATGTAAGCGCGAAAAATGATTTGTCATCGCGACCCGCTGTGGGTCCAACGTCCACAACAAATTTGTCATCCCGCCCGTCCCGGCCTGCCGTGGGACCTGCTGTTCTCCGAATCAGCACCCAATCCGCAGGAACCGCTCCTGTCCTCTCACCAGCAATTCCCCAACCCGATCCGCAATTAGTAAGCAAGATCGTAGAGATCCTCAAGCACGGCAATCCCGATAGCCAAGCCGTAGTCCTTCCCTTGCTCGCCGCGCTTACCCAGCGACTCTCCCTGGGCGACAGCAGCCGGAGGTATTAGATGGCCTGCGAGCCCTGCTAGAGCAGCAACCGCGCCCGGCGAACTACGCGGCGGTATTGAACGCGGCCTCCTCCTTCAAGATCCTGATGCGGGAGACCGATCTGCAGCAGCAGGTGCTGGCCGGCCTGAATGATCCCAACCCTGAAGTCCAGCGCGCCGCCGATACGAGTATCGTTGGAGCACTTCCTCTACGACCCGAAAACCGAGCCCTTGGTCAGAGACGGCCTTTGCCCATCTGGACCCCTCCGCGGTCGGCATTTTGTTGGAGGAAGTGGGTGACCCGAAGTTCATGAACCGGCATGCGGGCGTCTCGGGAGGCGCCATCTCGCAGGACCAGGGCTATTTCCTGAACAAGAGCCTGGTAGCCATCAAGCGTCCCACGGACCTGCTCGACAACCCGCTGGTGCTGAGCACGGTGCTGGCCAGCCTGCACAACCCTGACAACAATGTGCGTGCGGCGGGCCTGGACACGCTGCGCAAGGTGAAAAACGTGGAGCAGCGGCCGGAGTTCCGCGAGGCCATGGAGCAGCTGCAGAACGACAACAATCCGCGTCTGAAGCTGATCGCCGTCAGCGTGCTGCAAGGCAACAAGCTCAGCGAGGCGTTGAAGGACGTGCAGCCCGGCTCGGTGCTCGACTTCAATTACTTCGTAGCCAAGATCGAGCCCATCCTGGCGACGCAAGGCGCGGACGGCAAGGCCTGCGTCTTCTGCCATGCCAGCCATGTGATCTTCAAGTTAGCGCCCCCCAACAATGCAGGCGTCTACTCCGACCAGGACAGCGAAGAAAACTATAAGTACGCCATGCACGTGGTGGACATCAACGACCCAACCAAGAGCCTGATCCTGATCAAGCCGACGAGGCCCACGGACAGCGCCGGCAACGTCGGCGACTACCTGGCCACCCACAACGGCGGCCAGCGCTGGCACGGCAATGAGGATAGCTGGCAGTACCGGACGATCCTGGAATGGATTCGCGGGGGGCGGTTGGAAACGGCGGCGGTATCGAAATAGGTCCATCGGGCTGCGCTATACCCAAGCTGACTAAAAATATTTGATATTTAGCAACCGCTACCCCATGGGAGCGCCACCCTACCCTTTGTCATCCCGTCAAGCGAAGCCGAGGATCTGCAGTTCAGCGGCCTATCCCTGGAAATGTTTTTCGACACGGCCATATGCGCAGAATGACTACAGCCTTCATCGGATTTCTCCTGATAAGCCTCTCCCCCATCGCATCACGCGCAATTCCCCAAACCTTTACTTCCGTTGATTCGACCCACAACCTCACCTATTTCAACTATCGTCCAATGCCGCCAAACGCCTACCGCGCTCTTTTCATTGGCGATAGTTTGACGCAGCCCCGACCAATCGCACTAACTCACAGCCCCTCCCTGGCGAGATCTATTAGTTCAATTCCGGTCCAGAGTGAGTCGATAAATATTGCTTTTACCTATATCGTGAAGCAGCAAGGGAGCGTCGGTTGGGTCTAGAGCCATCCAAGACGACCACCATCCGGCCGAACGCCAGTCTTTAAATCGATGACCCGTTCAGGAGAGCCGCCCTTGACGGAGATGCGAAAGACACCGCGACCTGCCCCGGCGGAGCCCAGATAGTAGACATGTTCGCTATCCTTCGACCAGGCGGGAAAACTCTCAGAACCCGTCGGCAGCATCCTCCATTGCCCGTTCTCCCAATCGAGCACGCCCAGGCCGCGCGGTTCCCGAGATTCTGCCACGATATATCGACCGTCCGGAGACCACCGAGGAGAATACAACCCCTCCGATCCGGGAACTACGGAGAGATGGTGACTCGACAGCTCGAAGATGCGAAGCACGGTTTTGGGATCTCTGGGTATTCCCGAAGCAAAGACGATTTTGCTTCCATCGTCCGACCAATTTGGATCGCTCTCTTGTTCCTTGTCGTCGGGCAGGATTCTTTGAGGATTGCCTCCTTCCGAGGAGACGAGGTAAATGGCCTCCACTTGCGAAGACACGTCCATGAACACAATCTGAGTGCCATCCGGCGACCAACGAGGGTTCTCCGGATGGAGATGCGGCCCAGTCAATGCGACAGGGGAACTCCCGTCCCTATTGGCTCTCGATAGAACACCCTCAGGGAAAGAAACGTAGGCGACAGACTTCCCGTCCTTCGCGAACGAGACGCCCTCCGCCGAAATACCCCCTAGAAACTGCTGCAGCACCTTGGACTTTGAATCGAATCGGAAGAGCTCGCCGTTTTCCACCGTGCCCAAGGCAAAGAGAGCGTTCTGGTCTTTGGCGGCGATGGGCGACAACCAACGAGTGAGGCCAGACGTCAAGCGAATGGGCTCTCGAGCGGACGGCCGAAATATGCCGTGCCGTTCATCTATCGCCCAGATTTGTCCTCCTCCCTTGGTCGAATCTCCCGCCACAAACAGGAAATAGTTTCCATCAGGAGTCCAACTGCCGGACCACTGGGAGAATTCGGGATGCCAGCCCGGCAACAACGGATGCAGGTTCAGGCCGCTGGAATCGATCTCACAGAGTGAATGCTCCTTGTCGAAGCGGATTATCTTGCCGTCGGGAGACCACGAGGGATGGAAAGATTTGGGCCCCACATTGGCCAGCTTCTGCAGTTCGGACCCGTCGCTTCGAAGCGTGAATAGATCGCCCTCGGACGTCAGAAACGCTACCGATTTTCCGTCGAACGAGAAGGCGGCTCCCACCGCGTTTCCCAGGCGCCGATACGAGCCGCCAATCACCGAATAATTCCAGAGAGTGCTCGAGGCATGCTCTGCCGACGAGACCAATAAGTTCCCACCGTCGGGCGAGACACCGAACAAACCTTCCAGTGCCCCCGGAACGCCGACTGAAATCGGGCCAATCCCTCCGCCGAGCACCGAGACCTGGTTCACCGAAATCGGCGACGTTTCAGTGAAATAAAGCCTGTTCCCGTCCGTTCCGAGAAAGGTTTTCCGCTGATTGTCCGTTGTAACGTTGGTGTACGCCGAGATCTGCAAGGGGCGCAAATAATCCCGCAAATACCAAAACGAGCCCGAAACGCCGATGGCAACCAGTGCCATGCCTAGAGCAATCATGGTCCAAAGCCGTTCGCGCTTTGCAGCGCGTGACAGCAATCCGACGCTGATGGGTGTCAACGTGCGGCCGGACTCGGTATCACGCTTGATTCTTTTCAAATCGGCCCGCAACTCCGCAGCCGATTGACCGCGGAGCTCGCGCTCCTTCTCCAGAGTCTTGCGGGTAACTTCTTCCAACGGAGGAGGGATGAGAGGGTTTATGCGGGTCGGTGGAGTTGGATTTCGATTCAGGATTGAATCGAACACGCCGCCGGGCGTTTCTCCTTGAAATGGCTGGATTCCAGTGGACATTTCGTAAAGTACGACACCAAAGGAAAACAAGTCCGAGCGAGCATCGAGTTCCTTTCCGCGAACCTGCTCTGGCGACATATATGCCACCGTTCCGAATATCGAGCCGGAAGCGGTGAGGGGTTCCTTGGCATTCGCAGTCGCGGCGTAGCCATCCGCCTGAGGCGCAACTTTCACCAGCCCAAAATCGAGAATTTTTACTTGGCCGCGATTGGTGACGAAAATGTTGGCGGGCTTGATATCGCGGTGAACAATGCCCCTTGTATGGGCGGCATCCAGAGCGTCGGCGATCTGGATCCCCACATCCGAAAATGGTCTATCTCCATGGGCCTTCCTGCGATCCGCTGGCGGAGCGTCTGGCCTTCCAGCAGTTCCATGGTGATAAAGGTTCGGCCTGCCGATTCGTCGATTTCGTAGACGGTGCAGATATTGGGGTGGTTCAGCGATGACGCGGCTTTCGCTTCCCGCTCGAAGCGGCTAAGAGACTGCGGGTCACTGGCGAATTCATCGTGAAGAAGCTTTAATGCGACGCGCCGGCCAAGCCTGAGGTCTAGAGCTTCATATACGATGCCCATACCGCCGCTGCCGATCCGGTTCAGGATTCGATAACGCGAAACGGTTTGCCCAACGGGTTCGGGACTTGCGCTCATCGTGAATTGCCCGGGAGTAGATCACGTTGGCTGCTTCTCCGATCCCAAACCAAATGCCCTATTCGCCACGTTCCGCGGATGAGAATAATTTGGCAGTCGAGTCGAATCAGACGATTCGCGATCAGGCTTTTGGCGCAAGGTTAGGCTTTGCTGCGCCGCATGCCCCCGGCCCCTTCACAACGCATCCTAACATGGAGTTCCCTAAGACGCGACCCAAACATCCACCACGTTATATTTAGACACACGGTATTACTTCAAAACCTCCAAGCTTGGTTGGATCCACCTTATGATGGTGCCCCCCACCTCGGGGAATTGATAGGCCAACCAGGTCAGAACAGGCGCCGCTCCAAACATAATTACCCGAAGAAAGAAGTCCAGACCGAGCGCATTGGCTTTTGTGTTGGTAATCCGGTTCAGGATCGGATCCCGATGAATTTGAGCGAAGACCCAAATGATACCCGTGCTCAACAAGATGATCAGCCCGGTAAAGGCTTCGTTCCCCCATTGCCTTGGCTGGAACGGATAAGAGTTCCATGCCACGATCGTTAATACAAAAACAGCGGAAACAAACATGATGAGATAACGGACATTGACCAAGACCGCCCGGATCAGCGATAGATAGCGAATCGCAAGAAACTCCTCCGCAACCTGGATAAACCTCTCCTCTTGGCCCGCCGAGCCGGCTTGCAGCGGATTGAGCGAGCGCTTCCTCACCTCAACCTCGGGAAGCAAATGAGCCTCGGTCGCCATTGCTTCGATTTCGTCGCCCGCCACAAAGCCGGTTCGAGTCTTCTCCCAATATTTGAGGAGCACGCCCCCTAACAATGCATCGCAGAAAGCGGCGAAGTATTTCTCGATGCTGTACATGTGATCAAGGCCGCTTTGAGGGTTGTCCTCCTTTTTCGTATGTCCCGAGGCCGGCCCCGCCTTCGTCTCATCGGGCGCACCAATCCGTCCTTCGGCCCAAAAGACGCTTAATTCCTTGTACTTCGCGGGAGGAATCGATGGATCGTCTTTGAAATATAGATTGCTGGGGCTGGAATGCCGTTCCCCCGGCGGCAATCCCTCCAAAAGAGCCTTGATCTCGGCGTCCAGCTTCTCTTTGATTTCACGCATCCTGCTTTGATAGGGTTCCCATACCTTCTCGAGGTTCGTATCGTTGCACATCTGGTGAATTGACTCCGTGGAGCGCGACATATCCTGCCACTGCTCGGTCAATCCACCTTGCCGCATCATTGCCATCCAGCTTGTGCCCTTCAGTCGATTGAATGCGTACCGAATGGAAATTGTTCCAGCCTATGCAACAATCCCCGCTTCAAAGCCCTCCACACCAACACGATCCGCAGCCATCCTGCCACCGCGACCATGATCAGCGGGTAGAACAAAGTTGAGAGCAACCATTCGTACCACGTCGGCCATGGGCCCGACTTCCATACAATCCGGTCGAGGCTTTGAACCCTGATGAAGAAGACAACCAGGCAATAGACGAGAAGATAGAACAGAAGGAGCCACGGCGCCAGCCACACATCGTACCGTTCGATGAGCCGGTTGAACCAGTTTCGGGTGATCAAGAGGCACGTGATGTTGTCAAAAAGACATCGATCGGTATTGCCTGACCTTTGTGCAAGATCTAAATCGCTGACATAAATCGGAAACGGGCCACTTCCTTGAATTTGTCCAGGAAGCTGGGGGCGATTCTTGGTCGAGAAGCGCAACCGCAGAGTCTGGAAAACCGCCCAAATGTACCAGCCCAGCAAAACCAAAAGCATCGGGACGACGGAGACACTCCACTTCCGGGATGCAGACACCGGTAACTGAAGAATAATCCAACATAGTTGGAGACTCCCTTAACATGTTCGGTGTGGCAGATATACATCCACGCGATGACAATTACCCCGAGTGCAAGAAACGCCAACTTGTTGAAGAACCATGGCAGGTTTTTATCGAGATTGATGCGAAGTTGCTGCAAGAACGGCTTACGCTTGGTGTGTGCGGTTACGTCAAGCCATTTCAGAAAGGGCCGGGTCTTGCGAAGAGTCAAGACGAAGGCCGTCCCTGCCGCGAAAATTGTGACCAGGCTGCAAATCGTCGTATACGGCGTAGGATGGATGACTCGGAACGCAGGGAAGAGCGGATACGCTATGACGAATGCCATGCAAAAAAGCATGACAGAACCGATGTGAATATACATGGCGCGTAAATGGCGCTTGTCGCCCTGTGGGATAGCCAGGTCCCGGGTAGCACTCGACCAGTAATTCGGAAACGAGACCGCGAACGCATGCACCACGCACAGCATCGTGATCATGATGCAAACCACATACCAACTGTGCGCTGGATAATGATATGGCCTATCTTTGTAGTTGCCTGAGAATGGGACCATTTGTAATAACTTGCCGAAAAAGCCCGAATTGTCTGACGGATGAGCCGGCTGACAAGCCATACCCGGCTTTTCTGGTGGACAGTTGGGGATTTGATACATCGCTGCAGAGTCGTTCACTATGGCAAGCGGGTAGTAGCCGTCTCGTCCAATCGCTGTCGCCCAGAGTGAAGCACGCAGCGGGCTGGAGAAATCGAACAGATTCCGGTAACCCGCTAAAAAAGGCAGGCCTTGCCCATCCCAAAGGATGAAACTCGATGCATTGTAAAAGGCCTCTGTGCCTGAATCCGCGAAACCTCGCTCCGCAAGTAAGACCCGGTCTGTTTTATCTGCTCTGCGGCTTCCTTGAGAAGGCACCAGACCGAGAAGGTGGTAAGGGGTAAGTGTGATGGTGCCAATGAACGGTGCGTTTTCATTTTGCCGTTCGAATAGCATGTCAGCCCCCAGGAACACCAGGCGCGCATCCGGGCAGGCGCGGTGCAGAAACTGGGCCAAAAACAGTTGGTCGAGAACATTGGAAGAGAGGATAACGATGAACTTGATGCGGTTCTTGACCAATTGTCGCCCAATCGCCATCAACTGCGCTTCTTGTGAAAGGGGGGTATGTTCTGGGGAGAATTGGGGAACGCTGTCCGTAGCGCCAGGGTCCTTCAGAAGAAGATGAAGAAATGGGCTTGCAACGGTGTCAGATTGAGCCTCTCGGCCTCCACCATCATCAGTGTGCGCATTTCTCAGAAGGGATATCTCGCGGGGAAAGCGGATGCGCACGAAGTCATCCTTCTCTCGACTTTCGTTGGCGCCAAAAGTAGTCGAATCTTCAACAAGGATAGCTGCCTCTTGGACTTTGTAATCTGAACTGGTCAGAAGATCTTTGATCTGGCGATTCTCGAATGCTGTCTCGTCTTCGAAGGAGTAATAGTTCGGCGCAGGATCGCTGCCGAGCTGTTTGTTCATTAAATCGCTTGCCAGCCCAGTGGATGTAGTTCCCGCCGCCTCTACGTTGAGCATCTCTTGGGTAGGGCCCTTATTTGTAAGGTCTTTATGTGTGAGGTCCTTATCTGTCAGGTGCTCGTTTGTAAGGCGCTCTATGTCTTTGCGGCCAAGCTCGATCGCCTCTCTCAACGACGCAGCTGATCCCGAGGAATTCGGACCAATCACGTCGATGCGATTTTCTCCCGTCATGGAAAAGGAAACGTTGTACTGATCCTCATGGGTAGCATTGTAGTTCCGGGCATTTTTCGCGAGTTGGCCCTCGTAGCGAAACGCGTTCTTTAGCTGCTTTCCATCCATGCCGAGCGTAGGTGTCTCGGCAACCAGGAAAACATAGATCACTTTCGAATAGCTGTTCCTTGGATAGGGATCCTCCTTTCCCTTGGGGTCCGGACCGGCTGGAACATACTTGAAGATGATTAGGCCCGGCTGTTGTTCTCTTTTCGAATCCTCGGGACTTTCCGCTCCGGTCGCCTCATCGGCACGGGATTGTCCGGTATGAAGTTTCCATGGCAGCCAGTAATAGCTAGGAACGTAACTATTGTCTCCCGCTGCCGGACCAGCGCATCCACATCGCGATCGAACTCCAGAGCTAGGTGGGAATGGATGGGGTCGCGAACAGCAGCGATGATTAGACGTATATCTGGTTTCAGGCCACCGGGTAATGGATCCGGGATTCCCCAGCGCAGCATATCGACATTAGTTTTGCCCGCCTGCGACGGGGTTCCCCCCGTCTTTCTGCACAGAAGCAGGTGAGGAATTCGGTCATCGGCGTTCGAGTCAAGCTCGGCCGACACGGTGCTGGCAATGTCGAAATCCTTGGCTTTGACCTCTAAATCGACAGTAGCAGTTTTTGGTGCCGGCGAAGAATCTGGGTGTTTACGCGCTGGTGACCAGTAGCGACAGGACGCGATCCACGGTCCATCCTCTCCAGCGATCTTTGCCGTGCCCTGGGACTTTGTCGCGTCTGCTCGACCGGAAAAGGAGACCGGTGTCGTGGTTTGGCCACCAGGGCGCATGCAGCCCGGCGGTTCCAGATCAAGGACTACCGACTCGACCAGGGCCGCTATGACCGGATCGTCTCGGTCGGCATGTTCGAGCATGTCGGGGTCAACCATTACGACGAGTATTTCAACAAGATCGCCGATCTGCTGACCGACGACGGCGTGGCGCTCGTCCATGCCATCGGCCGGCAGGAAGGTCCCGGCACGACCAATCCGTGGGTTCGGAAAGACATCTTCCCCGGTGGCTATTGCCCGGCCCTGTCCGAGGTTCTGCCGGCGA
>CAWKAU010000012.1:0-319357 GCA_963847685.1 uncultured Acidobacteriaceae bacterium
AAGAAGAAGCCGCCTGCATCGCAATGAGATGTACTTTGCGGATGGCGGCCTGGGGAGGCTACTAACCGGGGATAAGAGGGCCACGAGCCTCCGGCAAAGTCCGTGATAAGATGCTTCCGCAAAGTGTCTTGTCCAGGGGAACCAGATCAATTTCAAATCAACATCGCATGTCTTAGCCCCGCTGCTTGCCGGCGCAATTGCCGCTGTTGCCATGGCCGCGGCTTCCGGCAGTCCCGGCACACCGGGCAAGGTTCACGCCCAAGTGAATGACAGCTTCCGTCCTCGCGGCCGGCATCTGATCTATGTCGCGCTGCCGGGTTCGCTCGAGCGGCCGGGCTGGTCGAATGGCGTGGGCATCGTGGTGCTCGACGCTAACGACAATTATCGCTTCGTGAAGCGCATCCCGACCTGGGAATATGCCGCCAGCATGAGCCCGGAACAGGTCTCCGGAATGGCCGCCAGCCCGGTCACGAACCTGATCTACGTCGCGGCGCGCGGCCGGTTGGGCGCGATCGACATGGGCACCGACAAGATGGTCTGGTCGGTGACGCTGGACGGTAAATGCTGCGAGCGCCCCCAGGTGACCCCGGACGGCAAGATCGTGGTGGTCGGCGGCGACCTGCAGGACTACTGGTACGAAGTCGACGCCAGGACCGGCAAGCTGATCGGCAAGCTCGAAGCGCCGGAAAGCCCGAATTCGCACAATCTGAACCTGAGCGCGGACGGCAAGACGGCCTTCATGTCGCCCAACAACAAGGTGATGACGATCTCCGATGTCGAGCTCGCGCAAGGTCATCAAGACGATCGCCTTTCCCGACAATGTGCGCGTCTTCGTGCTGAACAAAGATTCCACCAGGATCTACGCCAACAACAATAATTTCCTGGGCTTCTTGATTGCCGACGTCGAGACCGGGCAAGGTCATCAAGACGGTCGAAGTGACCAGCGTGGACTGGAGAGTCGAAATGGAACGTGACGCCCGCGTCCGCGCATGCCCCACGGTTGCCCGAGCCACGGCATCGCGTTGACCGCGGATGAAAAGGAGATCTGGCTGGCCGACGGCATCTTCAAGAAGATCCACATCTTCTCCAATACCGAGGATCCCAAGGAGATCGATACGATCGACACTCCGGCGGGCACTTACTGGATCACCTTCGGCCTGGACGGCAAATATGCCTATGCCTCTTCGGGCGACATCATCGACGTGAAGACGCACAAAATCGTCGGCCAGATGAAGGACGAATACGGCCGCACCATGTACAGCGAAAAGCTGTTGGACATCACCTTCGACAATGGTCACGCCCAGCGGGTCTCCAACCAGTTCGCCAATGGCTTCGGCGACTACCAGACCGCGGAACAATTGGGCGTCGGTCCGCACGTAACGCCGATGCCGGGCAGCGCGCCGATCACATTGACGGGCGTGAACGCAGTGAATGCCAGGCCGCACATGAGTAATTGCTGCCGTCTGACGATTCCCTTAAGCGGCGTACTGGTTGCCCTGCTCGGTCGCGGGCTGGGGCGCCGATCGCCGCACCTGCGGCTCCCGACCTGGCCGCGAGAGAGCCAATCGCTCAAAGTGGTCTGTGCGGCAAGTGCCACAATCTGCAAATCGTGATGGACACGCCGATGAGCTATGACGCCTGGCACGATACCGTGCAGACGATGATGGATCGAGGCGCCAGCGGCACCGATCAGCAGTTCGAGGACATCATGGATTATCTCCACCGAACCATGACCACGATCAACGTGAACACCGCCGATGCGGACGAATTGCAGATCGTGCTGAATGTGCCGGAAACCGCAGCCCAGGCGATCATTGCGCGGCGCGAGCACGCAGAAATTCAGCGGCCTGGCCGACCTGAAGTCCGTTCCCGGTGTCGATGCGTCGACCATCGACTCGAAGGCCCGGTTGATTTTCTTCAAATGAATCCACATGGGAGGGAGGAAGGATGACGCAGTCTTCCGGTTTTAATCGAAGGCAATTTCTTGGGGCGCTCTCGTTAGGAGCGGCCGCGTTCGTGCTTCCGCAGCTGGTGCTGCGCAGACGGTGACAAAGCGGCTGGCAGGCGTTTTCCCCATTGGCTTTACTCCGGTCAACGCTCACAATCAAATCGATTTCGACGGGCTGGCTGCGCAGGTGCAATTTTGCCGGCGGGGCGGTGTGCACGGCATGGCATGGCCACAGATCGCCAGCGGATGGACCACGTTGACCGAAGAGGAACGGATGCATGGTGCGGAGACCATCATCTCCGCAGCTCATGGCGGTACCACCGCGATCGTGATCGGCGTGCAAAGCCGCACGGCGGACTTCAAGGAAACCGAGCGTTATGCCAAGCAAGCCGAGAAGCTCGGGGCGGACGCCATCATCTCTATAGCCCCGCCCGGCGTAACGGATGCATCCGAGTTGCTGCGCTTACTATAAGCGGCTCGGGAAGGTGACATCGTTGCCGCTGTTTGCGCAAACCGGAGGCGAACTTCAGCGTCGATTCTGGTTGTCGAGATGTTCAACAGCATTCCTACCTTTCGATACGTGAAAGATGAAGCCGGCGATCCTCTCGAGCGGGTGACGGAGATCAGAAGGCGCACCAAGCAACCAACTCAAGTGCTTTTCCGGCAAGGGAGTCACCACCATGATCACGGAGATGGAACGGGGCTTCGTCGGCCATTGCCCATTCGTTAGCCTTGCCGATCTTTACGCCTCCGCCTATGACTCGTTTCACGCGGGAAAGGCCCGCGATGCGTTCGATCAATTCGGACGCATCGAGGCGGCCAGCTCCATGTTTCCTCAAAGCGACGTGAACGTATTGATTGCCCGGGGGGTGTTCCGTCCAGGAACAACAACGCGCGTGGTGCCACCGGCGGCGGGAGCAGGTCCTCACCTCGGCGAGGTCACGAGCCCTGATGAGATCAAGCGCGATCTGGACATTTACTTGAGGCCATACCTCCGCGCATAGCATCGGCGTGGCATTCGCGGGACCAGAATGGACGACACGGATCGCTCCTCCCTCAGCCCTTCTTCCCTCACGGCTTTGGCTACTGCGCGGCCAACGCTCCGCCCACGATGGCCGGCCCGGTTCCACTGCAGCCGGTTGTGCCGTAGCGCAGAAACTTCTGGACCCGTTTCCCGGTGTCGACTTCCCCGGTATAGATGTTGCCCTTGCTGTCTACGCTCACCTGGTGTAGCCAGTGGAAGTCCCCCGGCATCCGTCCACTGCGCCCCAGCCGGCCCAACTCCTGCAAGTTGCTTCGGTTCAGGATGTAGATTGTCATATTGGCGTTATCTCCGACATAAAGGCAGCTCTGCGTCTTGTCGGTGGAGAAGTTCAGAGAGACGGCGGTGCCAATGATGTTGGTGTGCGCGCTGATAAATTGCTCGGCCACGAAACCACATTTGCCGGCCACGCCAGCCGGATTGTTGCACGGCTTGCCAAGCGCGGGATCGTGCGTGTCAAACACTTGAATACGATCGTTTCCCCGGTCGCAGACATAAAGTTTGCCGTCATTGGCAATCTTCACGCAGTGCACGGGGTTGCGGAAGAACGCGGGCTTTTGGTTGCCTTTGGTGTAGTCCTCGATCCACGGCCCGGCAGCCCGGGCGGTTGCGTCGTCGACGGGATTGTTTCCATAGGCGCCGAAGTGACCGATATATTTTCCGGTGCTGGCGTCAACGATCAAGACGCGGCGATTTCCGTAGCCGTCGGCAATATAGAGGCGATTGGTTGCGGCGTCGACCACCATATCCGCCGCCTGATAGAGCAGCGGCGTGCCATGGATACCGCTATTGGTATCGTTGCTGTCTGGTCCGGTTTGGGTTCCACCGATCCTCAGCTTGAAATTGCCGTCCATGTCGAACTTCAGTACGAAACCGTCGCCGCCTTGCTTGTTCGTAGCCCAGGGCGCGCCTCCCCGGTCGGCTGCCGCGGAATTTCCCGAAAGCCAGACGTTGTCGTTCAGGTCGACATAAATCCCATGCTCACTGCTGGGCCAGATGCACCCCGCTTCCGCCTTACATTTACCGCCCATAAACCCGGGGTCGGCCGGACCACCCCAGGCACGCAGCAGCTTTCCGGCGGCATCGAACTCCAGCACGGATGGAGCAGCTTTGCAGCAGTCTGCGATGGAACCATAGGTGCGCACCTGGCCAAGTCCATCGACCGGCTGACCCTTTTGATCGACGGCGCCCGGCACCGGCCCTTCCAGCCCAGCCTCTTCATTCGTCATGGTGCGGGGCCGGTTGTAGACCCAGATATGGTCATGCCGGTCGACATAGAGGCCGCCTATCTGGCCGAGAAGCCAATTGTTCGGCAGCGGCTGCGGCCATGCAGGATCTACCACGAAGCCCGGCGTCTTGCCGGTGCTCGATGCGTGGTACACACCGGCCTGCCTGGAGAGCCGATCGAGAGCGCCAGTGCTCTGCAGGATATTGCTATCCGTATCGGCGGCCTTGACCAGACTGACGAGGCTGGTAAGGGCCAATATCATGATTGACAGCGTGGCCGTTCGTTTGCCTTGCATCCTGAGTCTCCTCAAGGTTCCCAGCTACTTCACCAAACAATCTTTCCGTCCTGTGTCTGCAATAGCCGCAATCAACCACTTCCCGTCTTCGCGCACCAGATTAAAAAGATCTGTCCCGCAGTGGTCCACCTTACCATCCACCAAAAACTCGAAGCCTGCCCAAACCATCGCCAGGTCGTGATCGATCCGCACCAACGGATCGTGGATGCGCTCCTCGATGTGCGTCGTACCCGGTCTTCCCACCCGGTCCGCAAAGGCTTCAAAGGTCATCTGGGTAGGCTTACCGTCGCGCATCAGCACCATCGTGCCACCCGGCAGCAGCGGTTGCTTCATTGCCTTCGCATCACGCTTCGCCATGCCGTCGAACATCGCGTTTACCGGAGCAAGGACGGCTTGCTCTTCCGACGTTGCGGCGTGCAGGGATGCAGTAAGGAAACCAAAGGTGGTTGCTATGACGACGAACAAAACACAGCGCAGGCGAAGAAAGATTTTCATGGATCACGATTCTAATCTGATGGTTCATGGACGTCATCATCGAGAAGTGCCCGTTTGACGGGCCGAAGGGGCGCAGCGCATCATTGATGTGTTGACACAAGGAGCCGCGCTTATCCAAAGACTTAGGTCGAGTTGTGCAGGGTTGCTACGCCGGCTGAATGAGCAAATTCGAACAGACCTTGTAAAATTCCCGTGAAAAGGTATCCACATGACTGAACATGTTCGCCACGATCTTGAGCTACTGCACCAAAGTCTGCTTGCCGGCAAGCTGCCACGCAATCTGAGCTGGAATGAGGCGATTGAGCTGATTCGACACCTTGGCACGGCGGAGCCGCATGGAGGCGATGAATTCGCCTTCGTAGTTGGCACGCAAAGAGCTTTCTTCAAGCGCCCGCACAACCATGAACTCGGTGTAGACGAAGTGTCTCGCCTGCGTAGGTTCTTGAAAGAGGCCGGCCCCAACGTCGACGCGGCCAAGCCAACCCAGCCCCACCGCGTAATCGTCGTTATCGATCACCACGCCGCTCACCTTTACACGGATCTCAACGGTAGCCGTCCGGACGATGGAGTCACGATTCGACCGTATGATCCGTTTAATTTCCATCACCACCTCATCCATCGAAAAGAGGCCCACTATCGCGGTGAGCGTGTTCCTGAAGAGACATCGTTTTACGAGGAGGTTGCGAAGGATCTCGCGTCCGCGGATGAGATCGTGCTGATTGGCCATGGGACGGGCACGAGCAGTGCGGTCGACGTCTTGATGAATTACCTGAGAAGCCATCATTCGGAGATCGCTCAAAGGGTGAGGGCCACCGAGACCGCGGATCTTTCGGCGGTTACTGAACCTGAAATTGAGATTATCGCGAAGAAGTACATGATCGGAGCTGCTTAGGATTTTCCTTGAGCAGAGGCCGCCAAGACCATCAGCTACTCCATGTCAAACGGTGGCCACCTACAGCGAACCGGACGCCGTCAAACACTGTACCTTGAACCCAGCGCCGAGTATGACGATTCGCAATATCGGCGCTGGAACCTAAAACCGCTTAAAGATGGCCCCGGCCGGCAAGAGACCGAAACCGCCCCGTTCCACCCCCTAACTCGCTCGTGGCACGCCAGTTCGCGATAAATCGACCCTGATGGATCGTTGCGCTGCGTAATTTTGCGCCCCCCATCCGTATACCCCGCGTATGTTCGAACATGACATGACACTGGCGGCGGGAATGAACAGCGACGCGCGGCAAATTGCCCTTGGGCTGCGCCAGCGAAATCTGGTTCTCCTCGATGCGCTGGTCGAGCAATACCAGTATCGGCTTGTTCGCTATCTGATTTACCTGCTGGGCAGGCGCGACGGAGTCGATGACCTGGTGCAGGAAACCTGGCTGCGGGTTCTGGAGCGCGGCTCTTCCTACGACAGCCGCTTTCGCTTTGAGCCATGGCTCTTCACCATCGCACGCAATCTCGCCATCGATCACATGCGCAAGCAGCGAATTGTCAGTCTGGACTCGAACGACGACGAAGAGTGGGAGGGTGCTCGTCCGGCGCCTGCTTCCGATGCTCCTTCTCCGTTCACACTCGCAGCCCGGACGGAAGATGCCGAGGCGCTTGCTCATTCGCTGCAAGCACTCCAACCCGCCTATCGCGAAGCACTCGTCCTTCGCTTTCAGGAGGATCTATCGTTACAGGAGATATCCGTCGTCGTGGGAGCATCGGTCTCCACGATCGCTTCCAGGATTTATCGCGGCCTGGCAACGCTGCGGTCGCAGCTCGAAGGGGGGAACCATGGGATCTGACCGTCACGAAAGTTTCCAGCACATGATCGATGAGACCCTGGCGGGTGGGATCCCGGTTCAGCAGGACCGGTCCCTGCGCGAGCATCTCCAGTCTTGCGCTCCATGCCAGGAGTATCTCGCTTCCAGCAACCGGGTCATCGCCGGCCTCGGCGGATTCTCGTTCGAGGTCGATCCAGGCCTCAACGCGAAGGTCTCGGCATCGCTCGCGTCGCGGGCGCAGCAGATCAAGGCCACGCAGCCCGGCCGACGGCGATTGGTGTTGAGCTGCATTCTCGCCCTCATGCTCACAGCCGTTGGTTCACTCTTCGATCTGCGGTTGAGCGGCTTGATCGCCTCTGTCTTTGACCTACAGCGCATGCAAGTGCAGCAGGGGCTGATCGCCTTCTGGATCGTACCCTCATTGTGTCTCTTACTGCTGTTTCCGATGTTGCCCCTGTTATCGGCAGCCGCCACGAGCCGGAAAGAAAGGAATCTATGAAGATCCGCAATTTTTTGAGTATTGTTCCCCAGGCTGTAAAGCGCTGGGCCCTAGTCATCGTGGGCTGTGCGGTACCGATCGGGTTGATCGTCGGATACCATACCGCTAAGCACGGCGCGGAGTTGCGGACAATTTCCGCCGGTGGCGGCGTGGCCTTACTCGGCGGCATCTTACTCGCTACTTGGCTTCTCTGTATTGGGTTTGTGTTTGCTGACGCTCGGCGCCGCGCTATGCGGCCATTGCTGTGGGTCCTGGTGGCAGCCTTGTTCCCCCACCTGCTGGGATTTCTTCTTTACTTCGTTCTGCGACAGCCCATCGCTTCGCCGTGCACGCACTGCGGACAGACTATCTCGCTGCAGCAGCGATTTTGCGCATGGTGCGGGACTCCACAACATCTCGCAACCTCAGGCGACGTGGGCATGGCCGCGGACCAGTGCTAGGGCGCGGCGCTGTAAAAGTCCTTGCGAGCTACTTGGCCACGGTCTTGTTCTCGAACAGGAACAGTCCGCTCTTGCCGCCTACCGCGAAATCGAGATCTCCGTCTCCGTCGTAGTCCGCGACGGCGATCTCGATGCCGCCGCCGGTGCGGCCGCCGTAATCGATCACATGCTTGGCCCAATCCACATTGTGGGTAACCGGATCGAGAATCCGCTCGTACCAATACACTCCCAGCGGCTCGCGCGCTCCCGGATCATGCCCGTTATGCGCCATGTAGCGCTTCCCGGTCAACAAGCCGAAATTTCCCGTCTTGCGAAAATCTACAATCGTCACGGCATGGGGCTGCGACCAGCTGTCATCAATCACATGCTTGACCCACTTGCCATCACTCGTGTTCTCAAGCCAGAAAATGCCATACCCATGCGCATTCGAGGACACGATATCGGGCCGGCCATCCCCGTTCACGTCGCGCACGTACATAAAGCCGAGGGCGTCCTCGAAATTCCAGTCCGGATGAAAGCGTCCAGTTCTTCTGCCGCGGATCAGGCGGAGCCTCCAGCCAGCCCTTCGGGGTGAGGATGTCGTTGCGGCCGTCTCCGTTTACATCGCCCACACCTATGCCATGACCATAGCTGTGGTCGCTGACGATGTGCTCCACGATGCCGCCGTGTTTATCCCGCTCATACCAGGCAAGCGGACGATATCGTCTCCGAATTGCGGCAGAATCTCGTCGACCGTGCCGTCGTTATCGAGATCGACCAGAAAAGAAAACTCGATCGGCGACCCAGTGGCGATGGGATACTCTTTCCACATTCCGCCCGCTTTCCCGGGGTTTCGCCACCATGCCAGTTTCTTGCTGAACCATCCGGAGGTCACCAGGTCCACATAGCCGTCGCCATCCACATCAAGCGGCAGCGTCGATAGATCGTCGATGTAGTAGTTGGTGTAATCAATCTCCCGGAAGCGGTGCTTGGTCCAATGCGGCGCCTCGTACCAGTTCTCGCCGGAGACCAGGTCGAGCTTGCCGTCGCGATTGATGTCGGCAAAGACCGCGGTTTCCGCAGATCCGAGGTCGATGGTGTGTTTCTCGAAAGCGATCTCGTCGGGGCGGCTGACCGAGCGCGCTGTTGCAGCAGAAAAATCACGGCGCATAAAGCAGCCGTTTTGCTCACGGAATGCCAACTACGAAACATGCAAACCCTTTCAGTGTTCCGGAATGGTGAATACAGGAAAAGCCGCAAGCACCGCATCGCCGTTATACCCAAGCTCTTGCATCAAGCCGATGCGGGAGGTGTAATAGCCATCGGCGGTCAGGTTCTTGATCGCGTGAAAGAAACTCGCATCGCCCTCGGCTGCGTTTTCTTTCCGTCTGTTCCGCGGCTTCGCTCAACGAGGTAAGAATTTCGATCTGCTGCGCTTCCGTCAACTGCAGGAAGGCGGTGCCGGCAAACCTGGATTGGCTTGTTTTGTCTAAGCTTTGTAGCCCCTCACGAAAGGTGGCTTGCAGCTTCGGATCTTCGTTCACCACCAGATCGATATATTGCGGAACGCCGGCCGCCACTGCGCCCGGTGTATCGGTCGGGGGAATGATGAGGTCGGTCAAGCGGGAGACCACCAGCAACTGCGCCGGGGTGAAGAACTGCGGCGACAACCGGGGTGCCGGGCTTGCCATCCTGCGGCGCTGCTTGCATCGGTGGATGAACGTGCTGGCCGTAAAGTTCGTTGGCCGAAAAGGGGAACGCGCAGGTCACGCCGACGGCTCCAATAATTTTGAGGGCTTCGCGCCGGCTCTGCATCAAATCTCTCCTTTTTGAAAACGATCACTGATGTGATCGGCGGTACGCGCCGCCAGGGCCATGATGGTCAACGTCGGATTCTTTTCCGAAGAGGAAGGGAAAACGCTGCCATCCACCACATAAAGATTGGGCACGTCGTGCGATCTGCAATACGAATCCAGCACCGAGGTGCGCGGATCGCTGCCCATGCGGCAACCGCCTAGCTGGTGATTAAAGGTGGGCTCGTCAAAATTGGAAACAGAGAGAACTTCGCCGCCCGCCTTTTGCAGGATGTCGACCGAAGCCTTATTCATGGCCTCGTAGATCTTTCTTTCGTTTTCCTGTTGAACCGCGATCGCGTTCACCTTGTACAGCCCGAACTCGTCTTTCTCCGTCTTGCTTAATTCAATAAAGCTCTGCGCATTGGGGATCATTTCACCAAAGCATTGGAAACTTGCGTAAGCCGGAAAGCGCTGCTTGACCCGATGCTTGTAGTCGGCGCCAAAGCCCGGGATTTCCCTCGCCCATCCGGCCGTACGGCGGATACCGGTGTAGATCTGCACCCCGAAGCTACGCGCATAGTCTCGTTTTTGCGCGTGCATGTACGAGGGCAGGTAGGCATGATCGATGTAACCCTCGTCATTCACCACCGTGCCGGCCGATCATCTCCGTCAAAAAACCCTCCACCCCGGAGTTGAAGTGGGGAATGAAGTTGCGGCCCAGTTGGCCGCTGGAGTTTGCCAGGCCTTGCGGATAAAGTCTGGACACAGACATGAGCAGCAGCCCTACGCTCTGAATGCAGGCGCAAGCAACGGCGACACAACGCGCGTGGACTTCACCCTCCGTGCCGGTCTCCCGATGAATGAAACGAACTCCGGTGGCACGGTTTTCATTCGAGACCACAACCTCGCGCACCACCGAGTTGGGGAAGATGGCGAGATGGCCGGTCTTCATGGCCGGGCGCCATGTGGGCGTCAACCGAGTTGTACTTGGCCGCTACATCGCAGCCCCCCATGCAGTTTCCGCAGTAGTGGCAGGCCGGCCGCGTTGGCGTCGCCTTGGTCAGGGTCGCTTTGCGCGTCTGGATAATGCGGATGCCTAGCTCCTTTGCGCCGCGCTGCAGCAGAAGGTCTCCCGAGCTTCAGGGGCGGCGGATCCATGTATATTCCGTCGGGAAGATCTTCCAGGCCATCACGAGTTCCGCAGACGCCGACTTCCCTCTCAATCCGGTCGTAGTAAGGAGCCATGTCGGGATAGTCGATCGGCCAATCTGCTCCCGCCCCGTCGATGGTGTAGCCCTTGAAATCGCGATGGCTGAAACGCAGCGCCACGGCGTTCCATAGCATCGTCTTGCCCCCAACGCCGCGCGCGCGTTCCGAGGCCATGCCGTACTTGCCCGCTCTCATGGTGGGGATATGCCGGTTGGCAAAATTGAACGGGAGGGCATGGGTGTTGAAGTCGGTGCGGGTGTTGACGGGCGGCCCGCCCTCCACCACGGCAACCTGAACCCCGCGTTGGGCCAGGTGGGCAGCTAAGGTGCCTCCACCGGCGCCCGAGCCAACAATGCACACATCAAAAACCGTGTTCGGCATTCAACCTCACAACGCCCGGGGCAAGCATCCTGCTAACAAGGTGAAAGCATACCTCGAAATAGGCATGAAAGCATACCTCGCGCTGTTCCCAACCCTCCGTTCCCCCGCAAACCGCCAACAGCATGGAAAAGTATTCTCAAGATCACGCCTAAGCACTACATTTGTGCTTGCATTCTTACGGGCAGAGGGCAAGTAGCCTGGGAAGAGGGTTCGGAGAAGAGATGCGAGTATCCAGAGGAAATTGGGCTTGTGCCGCTTTGATGTGTGCTGCCGGGTTGCTGGCTGCTAATGCAGGGGCCCAGCAGATTACGCCGATGCCGGCCGGCATCACTGCGACCTCAAGCGATGTGACTTTTGAAGTGACCGCGCTGCGCGACGACGTGCTTCGGGTACGCCAGTGGAAGGGCAGCGCCGCGCCGGAGGATGCATCCTGGGCTGTACTGCCCGCGGCGCGTTCCAGCAGGGTTGCTGTCGTAGCGGAACCGCACGGGTTCTCCACCAAAACGCTGCGTGTGACAGTCGACGACCAGCTGCTGTTGACCGTCGCCGACCTCGCCGGCAACGTCATTCAAAAAGATGCGGCGCCCGTGCAGTGGGACGGAGCGCAATTCAAAGTCAGCAAGCAGGGCACCTGGAGCGATCACTTCTTCGGCCTGGGCGATAAGCCCGGCCCGCTTGATCGAAAGGCGGAAACCTTCACCCTTTGGAATACCGACGCCTTCGGTTGGCAGGAGTCGACCGATCCTATCTACAAGAGCATTCCCTTCTTTATTGATATGAACCATGGACGGGCTCTGGGCGTGTTTCTTGACAACACCTGGAGGACGAATTTCGACTTTGGCCACGCCGACCCGAATCGCTACACCTTTGGCGCGCTGAACGGGCCGATCGATTACTACCTGCTTTACGGCCCTGAGCCCAAGGCGGTAGTTTCCGGCTGGTCGTGGCTTACTGGAACCACGCCGCTGCCCCCGCTGTGGGCCCTCGGTTTCCAGCAATCTCGCTACACCTACTTTCCAGAGTCGCAGCTTCGAGAAGTTGCGACGAGACTGCGCAAAGATCACATCCCCTCCGACGTTCTCTGGCTGGACATCGACTTTCAACATGAAAACTGGCCTTTCACCGTAAATGAAGAGGCGTTCCCCAACTTTGCCGGGATGGTCAAGGACCTGGCGCGGGAGCAGTTCAAGGTGGTCGTCATTACCGACCTGCACGTCGCGCAATCAGCCCAACAAAGGCTATGCACCCTATGATTCCGGAACCGCTGGAGACCACTTTGTCAAAAACCCTGACGGCTCAACCTTCGTGGGGAAGGTATGGCCTGGCCCGGCTGTCTTCCCGGACTTTACCCAGGCGCAAACACGGCAATGGTGGGGGACGCTCTATAAGACCTTCGTCGATGAAGGGGTCGCCGGATTCTGGAACGATATGAATGAGCCTGCTGTCTTCGAGACGCCCACCAAGACCATGCCCGACGATATTCAGCATCGCATCGACGAACCCGGCTTCCGCAAGCGCACCGCGCCTCATCTTGAGATCCACAACGTGTATGGCATGGAGAACGCGCGCGGCACCTATGAGGGCCTGCTCGCGCTTCGCCCGGATGAGCGGCCCTTTGTGATGTCTCGCGCGAGCTTCGCCGGAGGTCAACGCTACAGCACCACCTGGACCGGCGACAACAGTTCCACCTGGAATCACCTGCGCATGAGCGTGCCCCAGATAGTGAACCTGGGACTCAGCGGTTTTTCTCTAACCGGGGCAGACGTGGGTGGATTTGCGGGTTCGCCACCTCCCGATTTGCTGACCAAGTGGATTGAGCTGTCGGCATTTCAACCGATTGATCGTGATCACTCCGCAAAAGGCACCCGCATGCACGAGGTCTGGGTGGACGGGCCGGAGCAGGAAGCGATCCGCCGGCGCTACATTGAAGAGCGCTATCGGCTGATGCCCTACCTATATACGGTGGCTGAGGAAACATCGCGCGACGGGCTCCCCATCAACCGGCCGCTGTTTCTCGAGTTCCCCCATGCAACTAAGGACGGTGCTCCCTTCGACCTAACCACGGGCGGGGGAGAATTTCTTGTGGGAAGCCGCATCCTGGTTGCGCCCAATCCTTCACCGGAGGAAGTCGCGCCTTACGTCGTGCGTCTTCCCCCTGGAACCTGGTACGACTACTGGACCGGCGAGCAGTTTGTAAGGGCAGCCCCCGGCACTTCGCTCGATGCGGAGCAGCGCGACCTGGTGGTTGCGGAAAAACAGCTCAGCGTCACCCCGAAGCTGGACCAGATGCCCGTCTACGTGCGTGGGGGAACCATTCTTCCGATCGCGCCCCTGACACAGAGCACGGTGGAAGTACCTAAAGGCCCGCTGACCCTCCGCGTCTATCCATCGGCTGGGGGGCTTGTGGCAGAGGGCTGCGATGGAGAGGTGTACAGCGACGATGGCGAGAGCTTCGCTTTCCGGCAGGGTGCGTACGCGCGCATCCATTTCACCTGCGCCGTGGCATCGGATGGCTCGGTGAGCGTGACCATCGGAAACCAGGAAGGTTCATGGAAGCCCTGGTGGCATTCGTACCGCATCGAAGTGGTGGGATGGAAGCCCAAACAGAAGCAGGGCGCTGTGGATGGCAAGAACTTTCCCCTCGCAGAAGTGAGCGGGCGATGGGGAGTCACCGCGTCAACAGACGCAAGGCAGGTCGAACTGCGATAGTATTGTAAGGTAGAAACATGCAACGACAGTTTTACAATCCGGCGCTCCTGTCGTCTCTCTTCTATGCGTGTTTGATCTTCGCCGCAGTGCATGATCCCGGTCTGTTCTTGGGAGCGATCGGTCAAGTGATCGTCTGTGCGTGCATTTGTGCATTGCTCATGCTTTTGGTCGGCTATCGTGACGAAATTTGTGAGCTGGCAAAGGCTGCTTTGCAGAGCCAGGCACAACTCTTCTCTTCGCTCATTCCCACAGAAGAAGCGTGGCCGCCAAAGGGCGATCTCATAACTCCGGGCGAGCCAGCTCCCGTCTCTCTTTTCCAGCGTCCGCCGCCCTCGTTAGCATAACAACCCATTCATCGTAAGCGCAGGCATCCGTTGGATGCCCATGCGTGCGCGTGCACTCCAGAGCAGCTGCACCCCAGCCGAGGATTGGCTTATTTATGACCTCAAGGAGAGAAACAATTTGTAACGACGCTTCTGGTGACACGATTGAAGCCGAATACCAGCAGAGCCTTTCACAATTACGGGCGAGGGTGTCTGCTTCCCAAAGGTCTGCGTCGATCGCTCTGTTCGGCTTGATCCTCAGTATGATCATCGCCGTCCTATTGGTTGCATCGAGGGGACACTTCACGTCCATCGCGACATTTCCCTTGGCGAGCGCTACTTTCGCCCTGGGCGCCTACTTGAGGTCTCGCGCCAACTCGCTGCAGTTCGCGCGACGATCTGGTTTCTACGAAGATGGATTGGCACGGTTGCGAGGCGCCTGGCAAAGAACCGAGTTCACAGGTGAGGAATTCGAGCGCGACGGTCATCTGTACCAATCTGATCTGCAGATCCTGGGAAAGGGCTCTCTCTTTTCCCTGCTTTGTACAACCAGGTCTCAGGCGGGCGCGGCGTGCCTGGCGTCCTATCTCCTCGATCCCGCAGACCTTGCTGAGACGGAGGCGAGACAAGCGTCAGTCAAAGAGCTGCGCAGGGCGACTGGATTGCGCGAGGAAATCATGCTGCTCGGCAAATATCAGTTCCAGGAATGTAACTCGGATACGATCGAGAACTGGGTTAGCGAGCCACTGCTCAGAGTTCATGCCGTGGTTCGGGGCGCACTGTTCGTTTGCGGCTCCGTGACCCTCTTACTGGCAATCGCATGGTTTTCAGGATTGCTAAGCTGGACTCACGCCGTACCGGCTGCGGCCGCGCTCATCATCGCACAAGCGGCTGTAAGTCTAACCCTGTTCCGTCGCATGCGGCCTCATCTCAAGAGGCTTCGGGTTCTGACCAATGAGTTCTCGGTTTTGGAGAGTGGCCTGGAAATGCTGCAACGGCAGACTTTCACTTCGCCAAAGCTGAGAGCTCTGGTGCACGGGATAAACGAGGAGCGCGCTGCTTACCGCCTACGCAAGCTTCGACGTCTGCTCTGGGCAGTCAGGCAGCGAGAAAAGGAGGCGCTTTATGTGCCCTCGCTACTGCTCGGCGTTGGCACCCAGTTGGTCCTGGGGGTAGAGAGTTGGCGTAGGCAGCATCAGAAACAGCTCGCGCGGTGGATTAAATGCTGGGCCGAGTTTGAAGCGTTAAGCTCAATTGCCTGCTACGCGTATGAACATCCGGCGGACGTTTTTCCGAAGTTCGTTAACGGGACAGCGGTGTTTGAAGCAGAGAACCTCGGCCATCCTCTCTTGCCCTCCGACACATGCGTGGGCAATGATGTGGCGCTAAATGAGGCCGCAGTTTCGTTCTATATCGTGAGCGGTTCCAATATGGCGGGCAAGAGCACGTTCCTCAAGGCGATTGGCATGAACGCGGTGCTCGCTCGGGCAGGGGCTCCGGTCAGGGCCACGCGGGCGCGGCTCAGCCCGTTTGCAATTTGTGCTTCCAACTCTGTTGCCGACTCACTGCTGGATGGTAAATCCAAATTCATGGCCGAAGCAGAACGGTTGCGCGAGGCAGTGCGGTGTTCGACCGTTCGCAAGCCCGCAATATTTCTGATAGACGAAATCCTAAGTGGCACAAACTCACACGATCGACGCGTGGCATGCGAGTCAATCGTACGAGCTTTGATAGCCGGAGGCGCCGTGGGCGTGCTTTCGACCCATGACCTGTCCCTTACCGAAATAGCCGATATAGGTGGATTGCGAGGGATGAATTACCACATGGAGAGTGAGCATCCGGAGGATCCTTTGCAATTTGACTACAAGGTGAAGGCCGGCATCTCGTCACAATCGAATGCTCTTGCCATTCTGGCGATGATCGGTATCCCGCGGCATCCGCCGAACTGTACCGACGGAAAGCGATAGCATGCCCAGTAGGTATACGATTTTGCAAGTCACAGCATCGTGGAGGCTAAACACCATGAGGTTAATCAAGACTTTTCTGGCGGTTCTGTTGGGGGTACTTCTCGGTTCTATGCTCGACCGCCCCAAGCCAGCCAGCGCCGCGGGCAACGTGTACGTTCAGCAAGGATCAGTCGGGGTTTATAACCCTATCCGAGGCACGAATGTAGTCGGGTTTTCATGCACAGGCAGCGGCGTGAACGCCGCTTGCTACATTGCCAGTCAGTAAGCAATTCGGGAGGGCAACGATCTGCTTTGCGAGAGCGATGCTTTCACTTGGGTCGCACGACGGATTTCCTGGAGAACTTAGCGGGCAAGCGCCCAGGCCCCGCCACTGTGTCATCCTTCCGTGGGATTGAGCAGACGAGAGGCAAGAGTAAGAAGCGTGGTGGGATGTATCGGCTTTTCCAGAACGTCGAGGAAATGGCCACTCTCCCGGGCCGCTACCAACAAGTCGCTGGTGGCAGCTTGCCCTGCGAACAATGCAACTTTGCACTCTGGATACTTTTCTTTCCACTGGATGGCGAGATCGATGCCGTTCATTCCAGGTAAAAGCACGTCGATAATCGCCAGATGGGCGACCCACTCTGCAAATAGCTGTTGGGCTTGCTCGGCCGAGTAGACGGCTCGGGCCTCATATCCTTCATTGGAGAAAATAGTCGCCAGACTGTCGGCAATGACACTCTCATCATCGACAATCAAGACGCGCTTTTTCTGCTGAGAGCCAGACATCAAGACCTGCCCTTATTGCCCGACCTCCACCAGAACCCTCCGTACGGTGGTCGCGATCCGGTCAACCATGTTTCTTGCGTCCTTGACTAGCTTCAGCGTCTCTTCCGACAAATCAGAACGGGTAGCAAGCAGGTGAAGTGAGAAGGTCAGAGCGGCCAATGGGTTATTCAACTCGTGCGCCAGCTCATTGATCAGGGCATACCTTGTTTCCCATGCCCTGACCTGCTGCTCGACAGCGTGCAGCTTTCGTTGCTCCGTCAAATCGACCATGTACGCTGACCACTGCAGCGGCGCGACATCCAGACGCACCGCACCGGAAAGAAAGGGCAGAGAAGAGCCATCGGGCAGGATGAATTCCTTCTCGAAGGGAACGCAGGTACCAAACTCGCGAAGTTGCTCGATGGCACTGGTGTCGAGTGAGCGGAATTTCTCGGGGGTCATTGCCCGCCAATCGATTCCGCCCGCCATCAGCTGCTCGCGGGTATGTCCGATCAGGCGCAGCAGGGCGTCATTGGCATCGACGATGCGCTCCTCATCGGCGATTGCCACTCCCAGATAGGGAGACTGGTACAAGAGGGAGAAGGAGGTTTGCAAAGAGCGTGGAATCTGCGCCTGGTAAACGCGAATCGATACCTCGACCTCGGCCTGCAGAGACTCCCCTATCTGCAGAATATCGGGAACCAGGGTGCTCAAATCGAGTCCTAACAGGTTTTCCTGGAAGGTCGCGCTTAGCACCTGTTGCAGGATACGAGTCTCAAATAAGATCTGAGGGATCGTGTAGCCTTGCTGATAGCGTGTTCTACCGTGCTTTCGCGCCGCTTCGGTAGCGATTGGGCTCAGCTCATCCAACGGTCCTTCCAGACGCCTGATCAGCTCCTCCATCATCTCCGGAACGTGATCGCTTCGCTCAGCGGTGGTGAGTGGAATCGCTGCGAGGTCTGGATCTTTGAGCACTTCACGCAGCCAGATTTCGCAGATAGTGGGTACCAGGTCGCGCAAAATCTGTGAAGCCTTGCGCAGAGGAAGCGCTTTTCCCAGGGGCCGTTTACCGCTTCGCAGAGCAGAGATTGCCTCCACCAACTGCTCCACCCGCAGCGGTTTCGAGAAGTAATCATCAACCTGGCTGCGAACTGCCTGAATCGCAGTCTCAAGGTCGGGGTAGCCGGTCAAAATAAAGGTGCAGGCAGCAGGCTGTACCCGCCGCATGGCGCTCACAACCGTGAACCCATCACCCGGTTCGCCGATATTCAAATCAGCCAGCAAAACATCAAATTGCTGCGTGCTGATCAGTTCCAGAGCCTCGGGAACACTACCGACCGAGGTGAGCAGGAAATCGTGGCGTCTTAATGCCTCTCCAAGCACGGTTCGCAGTGCAGCGTCGTCATCTACGAAGAGTAGGTTGATAGGAGGCATCGACGATAGGATGCTGGATTCGCAGGATGGGATGTATACAGCTGCCCGCAAGCGACCGCCTGCTCATGCGGCACAACCTTTTTAAGGTCGCGTACTTCAGTTGTTACATTAGCTTTCCGCCGGCGCCATTACTGCTCACGCAGCAGCACCACCGGGTCGATGGCCAGGGCGCGCCGGGCTGGAACATAGCCGGCCAGCAGGCCCAGCAGGAGCATGGTCAGGATGACCCCGGCAAACACCGCCGGATCCCGTGGCGTGGCCTGATAGACAATATTGGACAGCACCCGCGTGGCCGCCATGCCCAGCAGCAAACCCGCCGCGGCACCGGCTGCCAGCAGGCGGAAGGTTCTGCCCAGTGCGGCCTGCAATACCTCCTTGCGTTGCGCTCCCAAGGCAACGCGGATGCCAAGCTCGCGCAGCCGCTTGCTCACCGAGTATGAGGCCATGCCGAAGATGCCGGTAATCGCGAGCATGGCGCCGAGCACGCCCAGAATGCCCAAAGAGACGGTTGCCGTGCGCGCAGCAAACAGCGCGCTGTCCAACTGCTTTTGCCAGGTGACAATAGTGAGCGGCAGCCCGCCATCCAGCCCGCGTAAGGTGTCGTGCAGGGCCGCGGCTAGCTGCTGCGAATCGCCGTTGGACCTGACTACCAGCCAGACCGCACTGGTAGGAGATTGCAGGAGGGGAAGAAAGCAAGCCGGCTGCGGGTCTTCGGTGAGCGTCTTGTACTTTCCGTCCTCTACTACTCCCGCGACCTCGATCCGCTGACCCTCGCTATTCTTGAAATGGCCGCCAACGGCCTGGGCGACCGAGCCAAACATCCTGCGCGCAAATTCCCGGTTCACCACCGCGACCTTGGGCGCGCTTTTATCGTCACGCCAATTGGTCACCCTGCCCGCAAGCAGGGTGGTGCCCACTGCTTGAAAGTATCCGGGAGAAACCACATAGGTGGTAGCCTCTGCGACCTCGTTGGATTGCCGCAGGTCGGTGGTGGTGTTGGCGTAGACCGCGGAGTCGTTCCAGCCCAGGCCCAGCGGCACGTAGTCGATCAATCCTACCGATGCGACTCCTGGAATGTTGGTGACCGCGTCAAGCATGCGCCTCTGCATTACCGGTAGCTGGTCGCCGCGGTAGCCCGCCATGTTGAGATCGGTGTTAACCAGCAGCGCGTTCTCTGGCTGGAAGCCCAGATTGCTGTGCAGCGACCGCACCAGGCCGCGCACGGCGACCAGCGAAGCGGTGATGAGCACGGCGCACAATGCAATCTGCACCACCAGCAGCACATCGCGGGTGCTCAACCACCGGCCACCCGTCGCGGCTGTGGAGCCCGTCTTGACCACTTGCCAAGGGTCGGCGCGGAGGATCTGCCGCACTGGAACCAAGCCAAAAAGGAGGCCACTGGCCAGCGCCAGCAGCAACGCCACAACATAGGTCATCGCGTCGGGGCGGACCGGCAGGTTGATGGGGATATTCGGCAGCGGCTGCCAGGCGCTTAATCCGCGCAGCAGAACCACGCTGCCGGCAATCCCCGCGATGCCGCCAACCAGGGCGACCAGAATAGCCTCGCTGAGCAGCTGGCGCAGAATGTGGCGGCGAGCTCGAGCCGAGCGCCAGGCGCAAAGCAATCTCCCGCGAGCGGTCTGCGGCGCGCGCGGCAAACAGGCTACCCAGGTTGGCGCAGGCCGCCAGCAGGATCAGCCCCGCCAACAGCATCAGGCCCGCCACAAACGCGCGGACCGGCCGGCCCAGCAAGTTGCCCAGCAGCCCCGGACGCGACAGGGAGAAGGTCAGCCCGTCGTCATCCTTGGGGTATGTCTTGTTAAGAAACGTGGCGATGACATGCAGATCGCCGGCAGCCTGTTCTGCCGTGACGCCCGGCTTCAGCCTCCCGATGAGCCAGAGACTGCGCCCCGTACGCAGGTTGAGGGCGTTCCAGCCCTCGAGTCTGCTCCTGGTCCACCATCGGCGCCCATAGGGCCGGAGACATGAACAGCTCGGTACCGCGGAACTCGGGCGCGGCCACGCCGAGAATGGTGAAGGGGTGCTTATTCAATTGAACGGTATGTCCGACCACCGCCGGATCGCCCGCGAAATGGCTGCGCCAATACGCGTAGCTGAGCACAATGTAGGGACTGCTGTTGGGGCCGTGCTCATCGGAGCTGTGAAAGAAGCGGCCCAGATACGGCTTCACACCCAAGCGTATCGAAGTAGTTTCCGCTGGCTTCATAGAGCCATATCGTGGATGGTTCGCCGCCCGTGTCCAGCCCTGCCTCGGCAAAGTTGAAGGCGAGCACGCCGTCGAACGTGCGGTTCCGGTCGCGCACGTCCTGGTAGTCAGGATAGGAGTTAAGGGACTCGCCCCGCTCTTCAATGGAGTAGAAATTCTGCGCGTTGGGCACATTGAGGGTGTGCAGGACCAATGCGTTTAACATGCTGAAGACCACCGCGTTGGCGCCGATTCCCAGCGCCAGGGTAAGAATGGCGGTGAGGGCGAAGCTGGGTGATTTCAGCAAGCGCCTCCAGGCGAATTTCAGATCAGCGAGCATATGGGGAGCACCCTCTCTCGATGGATGACATGCATTCCGGATGCCGCAACCAGAGTAAGCGGCGGCTTGAAAAAGCGTGAGTTAGCTCTCCAGCGTGGACGGATGCATGTCCACAACTGAGGTTGTCTGTCCAGAATTGAACAGCACGGTCACTTGGTACGGGTCATGAGAGTTAGCCGCTCATGTTCCCGCACCACCGCCTTGCTTCGACCTTTCAGTAGATCCTGCAGCGTGATGTGATCCGCTTATCCGGTCGTTTTGCGGTCAACCACCGGAAGGACGGCGATGCCTTCGGTCGCCATCAGCTCCGCTGCGCTGCGGCAGGTGATATCGGAGTACGCAAAGACTTCGGGTAGCGAAGAGCAGGGGGGACTATTGCCGGATGGAGGAGACATCAGATCTCGAATGATGACAATTTCCAGGGGATCGATGCCGTACTCGCGAGTGAGATGGTAACCGCGGCGGCTCAGCTTCTCGGTAAGAATGGAACGAGGCATCAGCAGCGCCGTCACGAGATAGGAAGAGACGCACCCAGCGTGAGGGGTAGCATCGCGGGCAGACAGTGGGTTATCTCGAGGCTGAAGAGAATTGCCGTCAAGAGGAACACCGAGCGAGCCGGCCAACATCGCGCCCATGCCGATCAGAGCCCAGAATGCCTGCATTTCGATTGCAGCGTGGCCGAGGTGCGCAGCCAGCGCACCGACCGCTCCCCCAATCATCAGCAGGGGCGCCAGAACTCCGCCAGACGTTCCAGAACCCAGGGAGAACGCCCACATCAGCGATTTGACCAGGATGATGCCGAGAATGAGCTCGAGGGGTCGCATTGCCGCGAACCAGTTTGGCGATGTTGTCATAGCCGACGCCCAGGCCACGGGGGAAAATAAGGCCTCCGATACCGATGCCAATCCCTCCCAGGGCGGGCCACCACATCCAGTGCAAGGGCAGCCGCTCGAACATGTCTTCAAAGCCGTACATCATTCGGCTCATGCCTGCTGCGAACAAGGCCAAGACAAGCCGCCGAGCAGTAAGCAAGCCGCGGCGATTGGAATGCGGTCGACGACACCGATGGCGGGCATTGGGAAGAGAGGGCCAGGGCCGAGAAGATATCCGCGCAGAATTGCGGCGGTCGCACTGGCGATGGCAACCGGAACAAGGCTTCGCGGCCTCAACTCGAAGAGCAGAAGCTCGACCGCAAGAAGGATGGCCGCAACAGGAGTGGCAAAGGTAGCGGACATGCCCGCCGCGGCTCCGGCCACCAGAAGAGTGGTGCGTTCCGCGTCGGTGAGCTTAATCCATTGGGCGACAAGAGAGCCAAAGGCGCCCCCGGTCATGATGATGGGACCCTCTGCGCCAAACGGGACCCCGGAGCCAATCGCAATGGCGGCTGAGATGGGCTTAAGGATCGCGATCTTAGGATCGACCCGCGCGCGGTTCAACAAAATAGCTTCTATGGCTTCGGGGATACCATGGCCCCTGATCTTGTCCGAACCGAAACGCGCCATGCATCCAACCAATAGCCCTCCAACCACCGGAACAATCAACCATCCAGTAGCCCAGAGGACTGCCGGCGGGGGTGACCGCGAGAGCGCTGAGCCGGTGGTAGTAGAAAAGATTGGTTGCAATGGCGATCAACTTGAGCAGCACCACCGCCAGGAGGGTGGCCCCCATCCCGATGATCAGAGCGACGGCGGACAACAGCCACACCCTTCGGTCGACGGTGAAGTCGCGCAGGACAGAGGGTTCCGATTTCATTGCTTGCCGCCGGGAGACCGCTTCTCCGGTTTGGCCGAATCAGTCTGCAATTCTGTCAGCGTCTGGATCAGATGCGGAGCCATCTGGTTAAGCTCGAACGCATGGTCGATGGAAAGAGAGTCGAGAAGGCGCTTGCCCTTTGGCGTGATTTCCAGAAGCACACACCGGCGGTCAGCGGCCCCGGTTTTGCGCTTGATAAGCTCAGCCTCTTCGCAGCGGTTGCAAAGCTCAACGGCTGTATTGTGGCGCAGGCCCAGACGTTCAGCGGCATACCCAATCGTGGTGGGCGACCCGGCCGGTGCTCCAGCAATCTGCAGCAGCAGTTGATGCTGTTGTGGCTGCAGTCCCAGTTTCTGGGCGGCGTTCTCGCTGAATTGCAGAAACAGGCGGAGCCGATGGCGAAACTCGGCAAGCATCCTTACCTGGGCTGCCGATACGACTGGTTTCTCGGTCCTCACTCCATCATTATATCGTATTACGATGCATTTCTCATTCGTGGCGCAAGGCGTCGATGGGATCGACGGCGGCGGCTCTCCAGCTGGGAACGAGGCAGGCGATCGATGTGGCCAGAAACAATAGCACTGGAACCAGCGAGAAGGTGACGGGATCGATCAGCGGTACATCGTAGACGAAGCCGGCCAGCAGCCTTGCGCCCGCCAGTGAAGCCGCTAACCCGATCAGGAGACCTGTCGCCAGCAATGCAAAACCCTCGCGCAGAACCAAGCGGACGACGCGGCTGCGGGATGATCCCAGCGCCATGCGAATGCCGATCTCCCCCGTCCTTTGCCTGACGGAATAGGCAAGCAGCCCATAGACGCCCACCACCGCGAGAAACATGGCGACGGCGGAAAATATCGTCAGCAGCATGGTCTGGAAGCGGCGCCGCGCGTAGGCCTTGGTCTCCATGTCGCCCATGGTATGAATGTCGGCGATCGCGAGGTTAGGATCCACACTGTGCAAAGCCGCGCGCAGCTCAGAGACCATGGCCTCTGGCGGGAGAGACGAACGGACGGCGATGTAGCTTCCGTTGATTGGCGTTTCGTCTGGAGCGCCCTGCCAGAAGGGGACATAGATTTGCGGGGCAGCAGCAACCTCCAGACTCATGTTGCGAACATCTCCCACCACACCGACAATCGTTGACCATGGATCGCCGGCATTCCCGCGAATACGCCGGAGCATCGGATCACCGGTTCCCAAATACTTTTTCACAAAGGCCGGGTTAACCAGTGCGACCGGTGCACCTCCTGTGCCATCGTCTGCGGCGAAGCCCCTGCCCTGGAGGATGGGAATCTGCATCGCGGAGAGGTAGCCTGGCGTGATTCTTCGCTGTTCTATCAGTTGATTCTTGCTATTGGCATTTCCCTCCACTTCGAGGGTGGTGAGACTTTCCGAGCTGCTCAGAGGTAGATGGTCCACGACACCGGCCGCTTGCACCGCGGGCACGCGGTCGATTCGATCGAGAAGTTCCTGAAAGAAGGCTCGCTGCTTGGCTGCATTTTTATAGCGTGGGTTGAGATCGCCGAATTGTGGTCCAAGTTGGATACTTACAGTAACCGTTGAGCTGGAGAAGCCGGTTGGCACGCAGAGAACCTTCTCGTAGCTGCGCAAGAGCAGGCCGGTGCCGGTGAGCAGCATGACGACGAGCGCGACCTGGGCTACGACCAGCCCGCTTCTCAGTCGCCCTCGGCCGCCCGTCACGCCGCGCATGCCTGCGTTTTTCAGGAACTCTGCTACCTGGACGCGTGAGGCCGAGAGGGCCGGCAGGGTGCTGAAGAGAACGCTGGTCAGCAAGGAGACAACAACGGCAAAGGCCAGGACGCCGGGATCCAGCGTTGACTCCTGCAGGCGAGGGATGTTCCCCGGGTCCAGCCTGAGGAGTGCGTGCAGAAACAAGAACGCAAGCCCGATGCCCAACGTTCCGGCAGCTACGCTGAGCATGAGCGATTCGGTCAACATCTGCCGGAAGAGCCGGCCTCGCCGCGCACCCAGCGTTGCCCGCATGCCTAATTCATGGCTGCGCCTGGCCGCGCGCGCGAGCAGCAGGTTCGCCGCATTGCCGCAGGCAATCAGCAAGACAAAAGCCACCGACCCCATCAGCAGCCACATCAGCGGCCGCACCGGTCCGAGCGCGGAATCGCGGAACGGTTTCAGAAACGCCGTGGTCCCCCGCAGGTCCACCCGGTGCAGCCTGTCGAGGCGCAGCATCAGGGAGCTGGTTTCGGCCTGCGCCTGGCGCAACGTTACGCCCGGCTTGAGGCGTGCCATGGCAAAGGAGCTAGACTCATCCCGATCAGCCTGCTCCGCCGGCGTCAGCGAAGAAGGCAACCATATCTGTGTGGTTTCAATATGTCCGTTTCCGTAAGCAAGATCGCTCTTGTGAGGAAAGCCGAACTCCGGCGGCATGACGCCGATGATCTGGTAGGATGTTCCGTCGAGCTGCAGTGTGCGGCCCAGGACCCGGCTGCTACCGGCGAACATCTCCTGCCGTAACGCATCGCTGATGACGACGACACGATCCTTGCCTGGTTGCTCGTCTTGCGCGCCGATGGTTCGGCCCACTTCGGGAGACGCTTCGAGCGTAGTGAAGAAGTCGCCGTCAACCTTCGCAGCGCTCACGCGGGCCACATCATTATCTGCTGCCAGGTTGTAGATCGCCTGGTTGAAGTGGGTCATCCCAGCAAAGGAATGGCTCTGCGCTTTGAGGTCGAGGAAATCCGCATTGCTGGGCCCAAAGATCTCCGCGGGCAGATTGAAACGCGGGTTCGGCGTGAACAGCAAGACCAGTCTTTCCGAATTGCCATAGGGCAAGGAACGCAGAAGCACTGCATTCACCAGGCTGAAGATTGCGGTACAAGCTCCGATTCCCAGGGCGAGGGTTAAGACGGTCACCACGGAAAAGGAAAGATCCTTGCGCAGCGTGCGAAGGCCGTAGCGAAGATCCTGTTTTAGATCGTCGAGCCAGGCGAGGCCTCGCGCGGCGTAACTCTGTTCGGTAGCATCGTTCACGCTGCCGAATGCGGCCCTGGCTGCTCTTCGCGCCTGCTCGGGAGTCATTCCGCGTGCAATGTTCTCCTCGGTTTCGCGCTCCAGGTGGAATTGCAGCTCTTCGCGCAGTGCGAGATTGGCCACTTCCCTTTCACGCAGCGACTGCCAGCGTCGGAGCAGACTATGCAGAAAACGTAATCCACTCATACTTCTTCTCGCAAGACGATGGCGGGATCGACTGCCATTGCCCGGCGCAGTGGCTGCCACGCCGCCACTGCCACCGTACACACCACCATCGCCAGGGCGGCGGCGAACGATGCGGGATCAAGCGGGCCGACTCCATAAAGTACGGATCCAAGCAGGCGGGAGGACAGCAGGCAGACCAAAACTCCTGCGGCTATACCGGGGGTCACGATGCGAAGTAAATCATGCACCAGCAATTCGGCCACGTCGAGTTTTTGTGCTCCAACCGCCGCGCGGATGCCAAACTCCCTGGTTCGTTGCGTGGTGTCGTACGAGAGCAGTCCATGTAATCCTACGACCGCTATGAATACTGCAATCAAGGCAAACAACAGCGAGAGGGTCGCCAGCAGCCGTTCCTGCCAGAGCGACTGAGTAACTCGATCGCGCATGGCGACTACATCAAAGAATGGCAGTCGCGGATCCAGATCAGACTGGGCTCGCTTGACCGCGCCGATGATCGCGGCTGGAGAAGCCTGGGTGCTTACGTACAACAGGTACACGAACGATCCATCCGGGCTGGGGAGCAGGGGCGCGTAGAAGATAGGCAACATCTCTTCTCGCAAAGAGCGGTACTTCGAATCGCCGGCAATGCCCACCACAACATATTTTGCGGTCGCGACCTGGCCTGGAGGAGCATTGCCAAAGCTCTTGCCGATTGGGTTCTGGCCGTAAAAAATGCTTCGGGCAAAGGCTTCGTTCACCACCACTGGGATTGGCGATGAGCCTGATTTGGCTTCCTGCTGGGGATCGAAAACGCGGCCGGCCAGGATCGGGATACGCAGCGTATCAAAATACGAACGCGACACTCGATTCATCGTGGTATTGAGGAAGGACTCTCTGGCCGATTCTCTGGCCTGGAACCGCTACGGAAGTTTTTAGGCCGATCCTTCTCATAAGGGCGCCACTCGAAAGGCTTGCGCCGCGAACTCCGGCGATATTGTCGGACCTGCTCTTCCAGTTGAAAGGGCAGCGTGGGCGAAAGCTTGTCAGCAGTTCCGGCCACTTGACCGTTGAGGGTAAATTCGACGAGATGATCTACATCAAAGCCGGGACTGGTATTGCGCAGTGCATAGTAGGTATGAATCAGCAGACCGCCGGCCGACAAGAAGGACAAACGTCAGGCTGATTTGCAGAATAAGCAGGCTCTTGCTGAGAGAGTCCGGCCCGCCTGGTAGAAGCGCCGCGGCGAAGGGCCTGCTCCGGTGCAATGCGTGAGCCCGCCCACGCGGGGAGAGCACCGAAGACAAGACTGACACCAAGCGCCAATGCGACTGCGAGGCAGCAGGTAACGAAGCCGGGAGTGAGCGACACGGGCGCGAGCCCGGCAGGCAATAGCCTTTGCAGTAAAGGCGCAAAGGCATACGAGAGCAATAGGCCCCGCAGCCCCCGCAAGGCCCAGACTCAGCGATTCGGTGAATGCGCGCCTGACCAGGTGGGCTCGGCTGGCGCCCAGTGCTGCGCGCAGTGCTGTATCCCGTTCGTGCCGCATGGCCATGGCCAGCAGCAAGCCCGCGACGTTGGCACAGATCATTCCCAGGAATGCTGCCTAATCCCCACGAAAGCAAAGACAGGGCAGATCGAAATGAATCGCGCAGACGCAAACGAGCCTTGCTCAATCGGCTCCAGGATCGCCCGCCCTGGAATTCACTTCTTTATCCGCAGCCTCTTGAGCTTGATAGCGCCGCGTCCAGCTCCGCCTCCGCTTGACTTATCGATCACGCCGGCTCGGCAGACGGGCGATCAGCCCGAAATAGCGGTCGGACTCGCGGGCCGCCGAGCGGCGTTCTCGAGAGCAGCGGCTGGGCGGAAAACGGCAACCAAAGATCGGGACTCGAGTCGAGGGAGGTCCCAAAGAAACCTCGTGGCATGCACGCCGACAATCGCGAAAGGCTGACCTTGCAAAGAGATGACTGATCCTACAGCCGAGGGTGATGCCGCCGAATCGATTCATCCACATTGGATGGCTGATCACGACCGCCGGGCCTGCGGGTTGCTCATCTGCCGGCCCAAGGACACGGCCTAGTTGCGGAGCAACTCCGAGGAGCTGAAAGTAATTACCGGAGACCATGTTGGCAATGGCCAACTCCGAAGTACCGCCGGTGGTGATCGTCGTGTCGAAGTCTGCCACTGCGGCAAGATCGTGCAAGCTGCTCATATGCCGGATTGATTGATATGTTCGTAGGAGAAACTGGTGCGCGTGATGATCGACGGCCGCTTGATAGCTGCCCGCACCAGGGTCTCGGGATGCCCAACATCAACGGACGCAGCACCCATCGATCCAACGCAGTCAGCAGCAGCGTCGCCGCACTTAGACCCAAAGGAAAGTAACAGCACGACCGTAAGGGTTGCTGCCAGGTCATGCCGCAGCGAGCGTAGTCCATAGCGAAGATCTTGCGTCAGGTCGTCGATCCAGGCCACGCCTCGCGCGGCGTAACTCTCCTCCGTGGCCTGCGTGAGACTGCCGAAGCTCGCCTTGGCTGCATTTCTCGCCTGCTCGGGAGACATTCCGCGGGCGATGTTCTCTTCCATCTCGCGGTCCAGATGGAATTGCAGTTCTTCACGGAGCGCGAGGTTGCTCGCGTCCTTTGCACGTAACGACCGCCAACGTCGGAGCAGACTTTGAAGAGAACGCATCCGCACCTCACTCACACAACTTCAGCACGCTTTGCACAGCCGTTGAGAGCCGATCCCATGACTCTTCTTCTGCGCCCAGACGTTTGATTCCTGCTTTTGTCAGAGCGTAGTATTTGGCGCGGCGATTGTTCTCAGATTCACCCCAGGATGACTCGATCCAGGCCTGGTGCTCCAGCCGATGAAGGGCCGGATAAAGAGCGCCCTGATTGACGCGCAGGACATCGTCGGAGAGCTGGCGGATACGTTGCGCGATGGCCCAGCCATGCATCGGCTCAAGAGAGAGAACCTTCAGGATGAGAAGGTCGAGCGTGCCTTGAAGCAGCTCATCGGATCGCGTCACAGACCAGCTCCCCTCAGTCATTGACAAGAGGGTACCGAAAACGGAAGCGCGCGGCGTCAATCGGCCCATCCTCTTTGCACGATGGCTTGAAGGGCGGCAATTGGGGCCATGTTATCCCACTCAAGCCAACACAAGGCTTGAATGGGCCACCCAATCTTTTCTTGCGGGCGCAGAAGGTGGGTCACTCTTCTCTTGGTGCGTCAACCTAAAAAATCGCCGCTGCAACCAACCTTCACCAACGTAATGAGGATCCACCAACCCCACACCGCCGCGGCTGCCGTGCTTCGCTTCGTTCTTGCCACAGTGGCGCATCCGATGGTTAACAGAATCAGTACCCAGATGGTCAGAACGTCGATGGAGGCGCCGAGAGCAAGCAGCCACTTCGGCGAATCGAGTGGCAGGTAATATCCGATGTTCGTGCCGACCGGGTTCTTCAGATTGAACGAATCGGCGATCCAGTCCGGCAAAGAGTGTAATGATGCCGAGAATGCCCTGAATCAGCGAAGGGAGGGTTCCGTACATCCAGACAGCGAACAGTTGACCGAATGTCGCATGGCCACCCAGCCCGAAATTAAGGGTCACCAGCAGCACCCCGCCGCGATCGCCGCAAACAGCAGCGCCAGAACCGGCGTAGCCCAGAAAATGTATTTCACAAACGACGCCCCAATCGCTTTCTGCTTCGCCTGCTGATCCGCCGGAAGCTGCGCGAGCCTGTCCTGCTGCGCCTGCGAGCTCTGCAAGAAAATATTGCCGTACGTCTTGTCCCATCCAACCTTCTGCTGGATTGCCAAGCCAAAGCCCAGGGTGACCAGAACTCCCAGCAGCCAGGGCAACCACCAGTTCGAGCTCCTCAGAATGTCGTTGAAGGTCTTCGAGGGAGCAATGAAGATATCGACCACCCGCTCCCATTGATTCAGCGGCGCGGATGCTTCGGCGTTGGCGACGGTATCGGACATGAAACCCTCCGTTTTCGATTTTGCTGCAGGATATTACTCTCGCCGCCGGCAAAATCCAACTTGGATCAAAATAACCGGAGCGGTGTCTAAGTAAGTGTAAGTCGGCTAATCGGAGTAAGTCGATGTTTGAAGATTCGTTGATGGAGTCCGACCACAGAATCAAAGCCAGAAGCAAGTACTGGTCGATCGTTGCCCTGTTCCTCAATGGCGGAATATTGGTCGCGCTGATCATGTGGCCGCTGTTACATCCTGAGGCTTTACCTAAACAGATGATGGCCGCACTTATGATAGCGCCGCCGACTCCAACGCCGCCGCCGGCGATGCCCAGGGCTCACATCAAGTCTGAAATGGTGAGCACGGAGTTACTGGCGCCGAGCAGGATCCCGAAAGTGATTAGGATCGTGCAGGAATCGTCTGCTCCCCCAACGATGGAAGGTGTCGTGGAAGGTCTCAACAGCAGTATGCCCGGCGGCATAAGCAGCGTAATCGGTAGCTACCGGGACCGGGCCGGTCGTCGTAATCAGAGCCGCACCGCCCAAAAAGGTGTCCATCTCGTCCGGCGTGATGGCCGGGAATTTGCTTGAACAAACTGTGCCTCAATACCCCGCGATCGCCAAGGCAACCCGCACCCAGGGAACGGTGGTGATGCAGGCAACGATATCCAAAGCTGGCTTGATTGAGAACCTCAGGGTCATCAGCGGTCCTCCATTGTTGCAGCAAGCAGCTGTGGATGCAGTCCGCTCCTGGCGCTACAAGCCTTATCTTCTCAACGGAGAGCCGGTCGAAGTAGAAACTACTGTCAACGTGGTCTTCAACCTGGGCGAATAAAGGCTAGCGGGATGCGCTTGCCCAATAGCTCTTTCTGGCCGTTACTTCCAGGCTTGCATAACCCGGGGCGCGCAACGCAATTACGTGAAAACCGGGATGCGGCGCTTGCGGTTGGAAGCTCAACACATAGCGGTTGGGCACGTGGTTTGCAATCGTCAGCAAGCTGCGATCGAGGCTTTTTTCGTCGGTGAGCTTGAAGTATTCGCCTCCGGTAAGGTGAGCGACCGTCTCAGGAACGTTGCGGCGCAATCCATCGGTCGCGGCAATCGCGGCGGTCTTTGCAAGAAGCAGCGGAGGAGCAAGCTGACCGAGGCAGTCGTATGCCTGCGCGAGCTTATGGTGCGTGCCGTCTGGATCACGCTCGGGGTCCTTGTCCATGCAGCCATGGGGAGGATTGGGATACTTATTCGCAAACACCCAGCCCGGCTGTATGGGCAGCTCGTGGTAAGCATAGTGTGTGGCCTCTGACTTGGCGGTCGAGAACCCGATGCTGTAAATGGCGGTGTTGGTGTCGCTCAACGCACGCACCGCTTCTTCCAGGGTCAGGCGGCTACCCCGGTCGAGGGTCTCGCTGACCAGCAGAATGGCGCGCCGATATTCGGATGGCTGATCGCGCAGCAGGTCAACCGCGAAACCCAGGCTATCAAGAATCGCCGCATCGTTATCGCCCTGCCGGAGCGCGACGATGGCGCTCGCGGCTGCGTCGATTTGCGTGGTAAAGTTCTCTATCAGGGACGGCCGGCTGTCAAAAGCCACAACCGCGATTTTGTGCGGCACCCCGCCCACCACGGTTGCAAGCATCGGCCCCAGGTGCCCGAGCTTCTCGAGCCCACGAGCGCCGGCGCCGCCGGTTTCCACAACCACGACTAAGGCCAGAGGCTCGCCGCCTGTGTCTTCTTCAAGCGTCAGTTTTTGCGGGACTCCATCATCGGTGAGTTCAAAGTCATTGGCGGTAAGAGTGAACAAGAGATCGCCGGCTTTGGTGCGAACAAGCGCGGGGACAATGACCAGAGGAGCCTGCGTGGAGAAGACCTCAGTTTGCCCAGGCGCGGCTTGGCCAAGCGCTGCCGTGGCATCCATTGCGACAACCAAACAGGCGAGCTCCAGGAGAACGCGGCACTTCATCAGCAGTCCTCGCAGTTAGTGTAAATTGCGAGAGAGGTGGATTGCCGGTGCGACCATTTGCGGGAATGATCCTCATCACACTTCTCTCCTGTGCCGCGTTTGCACAGTCCACGAATGCGCCTCCCGCATTTGAGGCCGCGGATGTCCACCCCAGCCCTACTCGCACCTTTCCAGATTTTGACGCCAACTTCTTTGGCAGCGACCGCTACATTGTGCGGCAGGCCACCATTGTGGACCTGATCGCCACCGCCTACGGATTGGACCAGAGCTATGTGCAGGGAGGGCCCACCTGGCTGGAAATGGACCGGTTCGACATTATTGCCAAGGCCCCGGCCACAACCCCGCCCGCAACCGTGAAGCTGATGCTTCAGTCGTTGTTGGCAGATCGATTCAAGCTCGTGGTGCATAAGGGCGACAAGCCTCTACCAGCCTTCGTGCTTACCGCCCCCAAGGGCAAGCTCAAGCTAAAGGAGTCGGACGGCTCGGGCGAACCCGATTGCAAGGACGAGGAGCCGCCGCACAAGCCTGCTCCAGACGAGGTGCGGCAGATTGTACTTTCGTGCCGGCACTACACCATGGAGGTACTGGCAAAGAATCTACAGGATTGGGGTGACCTGATTAATCCTGTGGTGGATTCCACCGGCTTGCAAGGATCCTATGACTTTGAGATCAAGTGGACCCCGCAACGCTCAGTGTCGAAAGCCGGCACCGACGCGATCTCAATCTTCGACGCGGTGGATAAACAGCTTGGGTTGAAGCTCGAACTGCAAACGGCTCCCAGGCCCGTGCTCATTGTCGACAGCGTGAATCGAAACCGACCGCCAATCTACCCGGCCTCGAAAAAATTCTCCCCACGCCACCCCCTCCGCAGTTTGATGTCGCCGTAATCAAGCCAAGCAAATCTGACGAAGAGCCTCGCGGCAATATCAGCGGCGGCGTAGTCGACGTGAAGAACTTTCCGCTCAGATTCCTGATCACCTTTGCCTGGGATCTCAACCCGAACGACAAGGAAATGCTGGTCGGCGCCCCCAAATGGCTCGATGTGGACCACTTCGACATCCAGGCGAAAGTGATGATCGACGGTGCGGCAAGCGCTGCTGCAAACGCTCCCGGGTTCGACATGGAAGACTTGCGACCGATGTTGCAAGCCCTGATGGCGGATCGCTTCAAAATGAAGGCCCACGTGGAAGACCGGCCAATTTCCGCATACACCTTGATTGCGGTGAACCCGAAACTCAGGAAGGCAGATCCGCTGAGCCGTACGCGATGCAAAGAAGGTCCTGGCCCCGATGGAAAGGATCCAAGAATTGCAAACCCGGTGTTCAACCGATTGATTTCCTGCCAGAACATGACCATGGCGCAGATTGCCGACGAGCTGCAACACGTTGCACCAGGATATGTCTATAGCTCTGTGGTGGATGCCACGGGAATCAAAGGCTCGTGGGACTTTACTTTGAGCTTTAGCTCCGCCAATCTGACTCAGGGCGGCGGGGACGAAGGCAAATCTGAATCAGCGGACCCCAATGGTGCACTTACGTTATTCGATGCGGTCAGCAAACAGCTCGGATTGAAGCTGGAAAAGCAGAAGCGTCCCGTGTCTGTTTTGGTGATCGATCACATCGAAGAAAAGCCGACAGAAAACTAGCGTCCCGCATCGCTCGTGGCTTAGTTCGCCGAAGGCTTCTCGAAGCGGTCAATCACGATCACGTCGATCGGGTTCTTGTTGTATTGCAATTTCAACCCAAGCTGTTCCTGGAGTGCGGTGAAAAGAGATGGCAACGAAGAATCTGACGACCCGGTGTCATCCGGTGACCACCTGAGCGTGATGTCATATATGTCAGTCAGCCCGGTTTTATCAACTACGGGATGACTCAGTCCCTGCGACGAAAGAAGCTTGGCTAGAGCTGCAAGGCTCGAACCTTTAAGGACGATCTTGCCCGGTGTCACCGTCGATTCGTCACCACCACCCGTGCCATCGGGACTCTTGGCGCTGACAGGGTAGGTTTCGCGAGGTTGTACTTTGTAGAGTTTCGGACCCTTCTTCGCGACAACTAGCGAATAGGTAGGGCGCTCCCGGGTTTCGTGATGGAATTGCAGATTGAACCGCGCTACAAGCAATGGTTGCACCGCTAACCACCGTTGAGATGGAGACAACTGCTTCCACTTAGCAACGTCCTCGTCGTCAACCTTCGCTTGGATGTCATATCGTTCCGTTTTTGTCCAGCCTGGCAAGCCGACGATAAGATCATCCTCTTGAACCCACAGGGACGGCCCGGAGAACGCCAGCTGAACGATCCACGCGACCGCGACACCTCGGAAGGAAGCTCCATCATCTGAGAAACCTATCATCATCGCATCGCGGTCGGCAGGCGGAACTTGCCTGATTGAGGCGACGGCAAGTGGAGGAACGTTAACTTTGGGGTCCTCCCCTGGTATTGGAGGTATCGGAGGCATTTCGATTGGCGTTCCAAGCTGAGCCACTCCACCGACGGCGAAACAGGTACACCACCACGTAGCAAAAAGTAAGAGCCCTCGGGAGAGTCTTTGCTGGCTAATAACGCTTTGGGCGATCACTTCAGAAAGCTCCTTCCCGATGGTCCCGCTCACTCGTGCCGCAGGGCATCCATAGGCTCCAGGCGAGAGGCGCGGCGCGCGGGTATCCATCCGGAGCCGAGAGCCACGACGAGCAACAATAAAGCAGCGCCCAGCACGGATAACGGGTCGGCCGGTTTTACACCATAGAGCAGTGACGCGACCAAACGTCCCAATCCCAAGGCAACCGCGATCCCGGTGGCAACCCCGGCGAATGCGAGCCAACCCGACTCGCGCAACACCATGCCGCGTACCTGCCTACGCTTCGCGCCCAGGGCCAGGCGAATGCCGATTTCATTGGTCCTCTGGGCAACCGTGTAGGCCATGATGCCGTAGATGCCGACGCAGGCAAGCATGAGCGCAAGCAGACCAAAGCCCGAGCTTAAACTGGCAAATGTTCTCTCCTGTTGCAGGTCGGTATCAATCTGCTGCCGCTGAGTGCGGATATCCAACAGCGGCAGATCACGATCGATGCGGTGCACTGCCGCGCGGAGGGAGGGAATAATCGCCTCCGCTTTCATCGGGGTGCGGATGATGTAGGTCAGACCACCCATTTCCGTCTGCTGACGATAAAGACCGAAATGCAGCGGGGCAGCATTGGTTCGCAATGAGTCGTAACGGGTGTTGGCACAGACGCCGACAATCTCTATCCACTTACGATCCTTCTCGTTGGGTCCCGCGCTGAAGCGTTTACCCACCGGGTTCTGATGGGGAAAGAAGAGGTCGGCCAGCGCTTGATTGATGATCGCCACTTTGGGTGACGTCTCGGTATCCTGGCGGTTGAAAGCCCTGCCGGCAATCATGGGAATCTTCATAACGGAAATAAAATCCGTTCCCACGTCCGCCGCTCTTGGCAGCTTGCTCATCTGTTCGGGCGAGAGTTCTGCCTCCGGCGTCCCCTCGACATGGAAGCCTGTGATCATCTGCATGCCCACCAGCAGAGGAGCGTCGGATGTGGTCACTCCCTCGACCCCGGGGACCGCGCGCAATGCCTCTTCCAGGCGCGCGTGCAAAGCTACGTCTTTCGGGGCTGGATAGCGCAGGCTGGGCGCATCTATCTCGAAGAGGACGAGATGATCGACCACAAAGCCTGGATCGACCCTATTGAGGTTGATGAGGGTTCGAAGAAAGAGCCACGCCGCGATGACCAGCAGCGTGGATACTGCGATCTGAAAGGCAACGATTACCTTGCCGCTCCAGGCGTGGCGACGGCGGGTTGCGGTCTGTGCGCCCTGCTTGAGCGCAGCACTTATTTCGGCGCGCGTCGCCGCCCAGGCCGGCAAGATGCCGAACAGGATTCCAGTACCAATGGTGATGGTTGCGGTGAACGCAAATACTTTCCAATTGAAAGGAACCTCAATCGAGGACTGATCCCAGGCGTTGGCAATAAGGCGCGGCAGTGCACTCCGGCACAAATAGCCGAAGACAAGCCCGAAGATACCACCCGTGAACGAAAGCAGCAGGCTCTCGGTCAACACCTGGCGCAGGATCCGCAAGCGGCCGGCTCCAAGCGCCAGCCTCACACTCATCTCCCGCTGTCGGGCCGAGGCGCGCGCAAGCATCAGGCTGGCCATATTCGCACACGCCATCAGCAAGACCGCGCCGACCATGGCCAACAATACATACAGAGGCCTGGCATATTGGCCCGCCGCGTAATTCAATCCCTTGCTGCCATCGTCGATCATGATGTGCGGCAGGGTCTGGCCTTTTTCGATCGCCGTGGTTGCCCGTATGGCTGCGCTCAGGGCCACGTCAAGGGAGGCCCGCGCCTGCTCGCCGGATACGCCTGGCTTGGTTCGAGCCATCAGCTGCAACCAGTAAAGTTTGGTGCTGGCCAGGATCGGACCTGAATCCCCGAACGGCGCCCTGAACAAAGGCATGATCGAGAGTGGGAGAAAAAGGTCGGGTGATTCCTGAACACTCCCCGCCCCGGTGAAGTTCTTGGGATTGACGCCGACGATGGTCACGGGCGTCATGTTGACATCAATCACTTTGCCGAGAACAGCGGGCGAGCGCCCGAAAGCCCGGCTCCAGAACCCATCGCTGATCACGGCTACCGCACCGGTGCCGGGTGCTCCATCATCCGAAGGAAGGATCGACCGGCCCAGCACCGGCTTCACTTGCATCTGCTGATAGAAGTTGCCGGAAATGAGTTGAGCATTGGCAGCATCCGCGATCGTACCGACGGTGACGTTCACGCGTCCAAGGTTCTTGAAAGCGAAGAGGTCTTCGAGCACCCGATTGTTGGCGCGGATCTGCTGATAGATCGGATAAGTGAACCCGTCGTATCGCACGAGACGGTTCTGGTGGTTGGGGTCGGGAAGCTCATCGGCATTACCCCAGATCATGTGGATCATGACCTTCGGGTCCCCGCTCATCGCCAGCAATCTCAGTTGCTCGGGATGCGGTACGCCGAGGTGTTCAAACAACATCTCGTTGGCAACGGAAAAGATGGTTGTATTGGCGCCGATAGCCAGCGCCAGGGAGGCCACGGCAATCGACGTAAAGCCAGGGCTCTTGCGCAGGATCCTAACGCCGTAGCGCAGGTCCTCCCATAACTCGTCCCACCAGCGCAATCCCAACGAACGGCGCATCGCGTCCTTGTGGGCCGCGACCGTACCGAATTCCAGCCTCGCCTGCCGCATAGCGTCGGCGGGACTCAGGCCTCCGCGTACCAGGTCCGCCGCGCGTGCCTCCAGGTGGAAGCGAATTTCAGACTCCATGTCGGCTTCGAGACGCTGCCGGCCCGACACGGACCGCGTCCAGGACTTGAGTCGTGACCAGGGCGACTTCATGACTTGTTCTCCGCCGCGGTGAGCCGCAGGATTGCGCCGATGATGCCGGCCATGCGGTTCCACTTCTCTGTTTCATCCGCGAGCTGCTTGCGGCCCGCAGCCGTAAGACTGTAGTACTTGGCGCGGCGGTTATTTTCGCTTTCACCCCACTCGCTTTTGATCGCGCCTTCATGCTCCAGGCGATAGAGCGCCGGGTAGAGCGACCCTTGCTGAATAACCAGTTGCTCCCCACTGAACTGCTGAATCCGCAGCAGAACTCCATAGCCGTGCAGCTTGCCCAGCGACACTGCCTTCAGGATCAGCATTTCCAGCGTTCCCTGCATGAGGTCGACTTGCTTTGCCATCGTTGCCGCTCTCTCCTTGACCCTCTAGGAGAGAGTGCCGCAGTCTCTCCTAGACTGTCAAGGGGTAAAATGGGTTCGACGTATCTGGGCTGAGGTGGGGTACTTTATCATCTCGATATGAGCGAAAAACACCAGGGTAGCAGGCGTAGCTTCAGTGCTCACGAGAGCGCCCGGTTGCACGCTCTGAACGGGCTGCCCCTGGCGCGATGGTGGCAGCGGCTCCTTGGATACTCTATCGATCTCTTCATTGCCGTTGTGATTTGGATTCCGATCGAGGGTCTATGGCGGCTTTATGTGCTGCACGAACAACATATCGACCTTAAATGGGATTTCCACGAAAAGGGCAATATCGTCGTTATGGTGCTTTATTGGGCGACGGCCAATTATTTGGGTAACGGGCGGACGCCGGGCAAATGGGTGGCTCGGACACGCGCTGTTTCGCTCACCAGCGAGCGCCTGGGCGTTTGGCAGTCGGTCGAGCGCGTGCTCGGCTATGGCGCTGCGATCCTTGAAGGGGGTCTGGGCTTCGCGCAATTCTTCTGGGATAAGAATCGCATGTGCGCGCAAGATCGTTTAGCCGAGACCATTGTTATCGATACGCGACAGTAATCCTAATGCTAGACGCGGAGAGACTTTTTTGGCTCGCGCAACCACGCTAACCGCATTGTTTCTGTTGGCGTATGCGGGCTTAGGACAGGAGTCCGCCGTCCTTACCCTCAGATCCGCTTCAACCTTGGTGGCTGTCCCGGCGTTGGTTCGACTTCCTACAGGGGAGTTGGTCAAAAACCTGGATGTGGATCGTTTCCAGCTCTTCGATAACGGCGCGCCGCAAAAGTTGACGCTGGAAAAAACAGACAAACAGCCGATTGCAGTGGTCGTCCTGATGCAGACGGGTGGCCAGGCTCCTACAGAATTTGAGACCTATCGCAACCTCCCGAGGTTGGTGGATTCCATCATCGGCGATTCCGTGCACGAGATCATGCTGGTGACGTTCGACAGCAAAATCAGGGCAACCTGGAGCTTCCCTCCCAGGTCCGATGGCGTGACTTATGCCTTGACCCATCCCATCGCCGGCGACGATGGCGCAGCAGTTCTGGACGCGACTAATTATGTGATCGGCCTGTTCCAACAAGAGCCGGGGAATTTTCGACGCATCGTTCTTCTGCTCAGTCAATCCAGGGATGACGGGAGCACGACTTCCGCGGAAGAAGTGGTGCGGCATTTGGGGGAAAGCAGCACTTCTGTTTATTGCCTTACGTTTTTGCCCCGCAAAGCGGCGGCGCAATTCCGGTCGAAGACCCAGGCCGCCACTCCTCACCGGAGACAGACTGCATCCGCTGGCCGCGAGCATAGAGCGGTCGACATATCGACGCCTCTAGGCCAAGCCTTGAAGGCTATGGAAACCAATGCTGCGGAGACGATCGCGGCGCTATCCGGTGGCGAAGATCTGAAGTTCCGCGATCAGCCGGATTTTGAAGGACAACTGGCGGCGATCGCGGGCGATATTCACAACCGGTATCTGCTGAGTTTCCAGCCCATCGCGCATGAGCCTGGCTTCCATACTCTGACGTTTCGCATAGCCGGACAGAAAAGTCTGCGCGTCACGGCGCGTACGAGTTACTGGTTCGATGCGGGTGCAACAGGAAAATGATTTCCAACTCACCACAAAAACGTACGAAAACAAGTTAGTGCTTATGGGAAGCCATAATTCTCGGCAGGGCAACATGGAGTAATGTTTGAGGTCAACCTTTTGGTGGATGCCGGCAACCCTGCCGCGCGGTACACTCCCCGGCATGGCGATCTTAACCGAACCTATTGGCAGCATCCCCCGTCCAGCTAAGCTGATTCAGGCGATAACCGCGTTTCAGAGGGGAAAACTAAGCCGAAGTTTGCTCGAAGACGAATACGCCACCGCGCTTCGCGACACCATCGAGCGGTTTGAGAAGACAGGATCGCCGATCATCAGCGATGGCGAGCAAACCAAGCCCAGCTTCGCTACTTATCCCCTTGCCGGCCTCACCAATCTCGCCCCCGACGGAGTGACGATCCCCTTCGCGGACGGACACGTACGCCAGTTGCCCCGTCTGACCAGCGCACCCTTCCGCTACGGGGTCCACGCTGCCAGCTACCTCGAAGCGGCCCGCCGCTATACTCGCTTGCCGGTAAAACAGGCGGTTATCTCGGCCTCCGCCTTGAGCCTGCTCTATCCTTCGACGGAGATAGCGGGCTATCCGCGCCAGGCATTTCTGGCCAACCTTATCGACGAAGCCGAGGCTGATATTCGGGGAGCGCTCGATGCGGGCGCGGCCAATGTCCAAATAGACTTTACCGAGGCCCGGTTGTCACTCAAGCTCGATCCCTCGGGCAACCTGTTGCGCAGCTTCGTTGCCATCAACAACCAGGTTCTCGACCGCTTTTCCCCTGAGGAGCGGGTGCGCATCGGAGTGCATGTCTGCCCCGGAGGCGATCATGACTCGACGCACAGCGCAGATATCGATTACGCGGGGCTGTTGCCCGATCTCTTTCAACTGAACGTAGGCCGCTTTTATCTGCAGATGGCCAGCGAACCGGATCGGAAGCGCATCCTGCGCATCGTTGCCGGCCTGGTGGGGCCGAGTCACCTGGTCTTTATCGGCGTCATCGACCCTATTCATCCCGTGGTCGAGACTGCCGCCCAGGTGCGTGACCGCGTTCTTGAAGCAGCTTCCTTTTTACCCCTCCAGCAACTCGGAACCACGGATGACTGCGGTTTCGCTCCGTTCGCCGATGACACGTCCACGGCCCGTGACGTAGCGTTCCGCAAGATCCAGGCAAGGGTTGAAGGCACGGAGCTGGCCGCTCGCCAACTCGGCGTGTGAATCTACCCCCCGAACGCAACTTTGCTGCCGTCTTGAGATAATCAAGGGTTGCAAAGGTTGGGGGGTGAAGCGGTGGAAAGACCCATTCGTCTGTTTGTGTCGTGCCTGATATTGATCACCGTCGCAGCGGGCCGTGCCCAGGTGCCGGCGCCCACCGCCTCCACCACCGCAACCGGCCCTTCTCTCGATCGCCGGATCGAAGTGCTCATCCGCTCGCAGTTTGCTGTGCCGCCCGAGTACGACATGACTCTGGGAGAGAAGACCAAAAGCGATACCGCCGACTACGACAACCTGCCGGTTACCTTCACCCACGAAGATAAAAAGATCACAGTTAACTTTCTTATCTCGAAGGATGGCAGCACACTCGAACGGGTTCAGAAGCTGAACCTCAACACCAACCCTGCCCTTTCGATTGATGTAGACAAACGGCCGGTCCGCGGAACCCCCACCGCCAAAGTGGAAATCATCAACTTCGACGATCTCCAGTGCCCCTATTGCGGAGTGCTCAACAGCGAAATCCTTCCCCAGACCCTCAACCGCTACCAGGGCTACATCAAGATTGTTTATAAGGATTACCCGTTGAGAATGCACCCCTGGGCCACACGCGCGGCAGTCGATGCCAACTGCCTTGCCAGTCTCAGCGATTCGGCCTATTGGGCCTATGTCGATTACGTGCACAGTCATGGATCCGACATCAGCGGCGCCCAGCCTGACGCCGCCAGGTCGTTCGTGGATCTCGACCATATCGCCCAGACAATGGGCACCCAGAACAAGGTGAACCAGACCGAACTTGCGATGTGCCTCAACAAACAGGACGAGTCAGTCGTGAACCAATCGCTCAAGCTTGGTAATTCGCTGGGACTGAGTGGGACGCCCCAGGTGTTCGTGGATGGAGAGCGGCTTCCCAGCGGCGCACCGCGGATTTCGGAGTTGTGGCCGGCGATTGATCGGGCGCTCAAGGCGCAGGGTATTCAACCTCCGCCGCAGAAAGCGCCCGAGGGAACGCCTTCCTCCAAATAGTACGGTCAGCCCACTCAAGCCAGAAGAAGGCTTGAATGGGGCACCCGGGATTTTCTTGCGGGTGGAGAGCGTTGACGCTGCCTACATAGCAGCGACGATCTGTACCGCGTGCGCAAGCTCCGGCCGCTGGCTGTGGGCGCCGGAATCAGTTTGCTGCGCGGCTGCCTTGTAGAAGGACCGCGCCTCGTCCGGCTTATTCGCCTGCGTAGCGGCCTCGCCGGCGCTGAGCAAGCCGTTCAGCCGGTTGGGGCTCAGCTTGAGGGCAACACGATACTCGGTCAGCGCCTCCTCAGGCTTGTGTTGCAGCAGCAATAAATCTCCCAGCATTTCACGCGCCGGGATATCCACTTCCATCTGCCCCAGCTTGTCCTGTTGGTCGGCAGCTTTGCGCATGGCCGCCAGTGCGGCGTCAGGATGATCTTCGGCGTAAGCCTTCCAGGCTGCGATCTCCTCGCCTTTTACCTCCATCGCAGCAGCAAACACCGCATAGGGAGACTTCTTCAATGCCTCGAAGTCTTTATCGAAGTTGGCCACGGCCGCGGCGGCCAGCTTCGCGTCGTGCAAATGGCCGGCGGCAATTCCCTGCCCCCAATAGGTGAAGGTCGCTTCATAAGGTTTCGATCCAGGCGCCGGCTGCTGCGTGGAAAGTGTCTTCCAATCGTGCATCTCAGCGGCATAGATTGTTCTTAGCTCATTGTCGAACCCACGCCCGTCGTCCTTCATATCGTCCATGCCCGGCATGGCGCTCATATGTTCGCTGATCGATCGCATCTTATAGGTCAGGTCTCTCGCCTTTTCATCCTCACCCACCTGCAAATAGGCATAGATCAGGAACTCGTCCGCGTGCATCTGGTGTGCGCTGCCGGGCAGCCCTGCGGCTTCGGCTTTCTCCGAGGCGGCTACCGACGCCAGGTTGGAATCGATGTCCTCAGGCCACATGCCCAGGCGGGCGAAGATGTGGCCGGGCATGTGCAGCGCATGGGGCGAGGAGGGAGCAATCTTCGCATACTCGCGCGCGGCCGCGAGGCCATCTTGGGCCAACGCAGGGGTGTCGCAAGTGTGGATGATGTAGTGGGCCAGCCCGGGATGGTCGGGGTGAGCCGCGTACAGCGGCACAAGAATCGCCAGCGCTTCGTGCTGATGGCTCAGCGAAGTATCGTCGGGCGCCACGGAAGCGAGGATCGCCAAAGCGTCGAAGGCTGCCCCCTCTACATCGTCGGGAAAGTCGCGATGAAGCGCGTTCATCTTAGCCTCGTACGCGTCGGCTCTCTGCTGAAAGGGGGCGTCTTTAGGATCAAAGAAGGCGCTCAGTGCAGCGACGTACGCCTGCTCGCGCGGGGTGATCGTTGCAGGGGGGGCAGCCAGCGAGCGCGCCTTGGCCATCTCCGCGGCGCCCAGCGTCACACCCGCTGCGTCGGGAGGACCCCAGAGCTCCTGAAACTGTGTCATGGCAATGCCCCAATGAGCCATGGCGCAGGCGGGATCATCCTTGGCGATTGCGGAAAACTGTATCTGCGCTTCTGTGTAGCCGAAGGAATGCAATAAAGCGATGCCCCTCTCCATCGGCCCCTGTGACCGGGCGGCACATGACGTCGGGAACGATACCTCCCCAAGCTTTTCGCTCGCATCGGGGGCGTCCGGGTGATGGTGATGCTCCATCCCGGGCATGGGTGGCGCGGACTGGGCGTAGGCACGACACGTCAGGATCGAGGCACAGACAAGCAGAAGACAGGTCTTTCTCATAGCCCACCTATTCTAGTTCCAAGCATGGGAGAAGGGATGACAGAAGGGCAGAAATTTTCGCTTGCGGCCCGTGCCCTAGCGCCAGTCGTCGATCACGTAGGCATCGGCCCGATTGAACCCTTCCGCATGCGGACGCTGCATGGCAAGTCCCTGCATTGCCACCTGATATCCGCGAGCACGCATGCGCCTGAAGGCATCTTCGCGAGCCAGGTTCACGCCGGCTTCTACAGACGCTCCGCGCGAGAATGCAAAGGCCTCGCAAGCGCGCAATAACTTATCGAAGCGGTCACCCGCGCCGGCGCCGCCGCGAGCAGCTGCGAACTTGACGTAACAAGTCTTCTCCCCGCCCTCGGATCCGGTTCCGTTCATGCACACCGCAAACCCATCGAGAGCGCCGCGCGTACCGGTCAGCACGACATCCCCGATTCGCTGCACAAGTACGGCTCGCATTTCGGCAGTGAGATCGAGCCCTTTATCAATCTTGCCGGTGAGTCTTGCACAAGCCTCTACGGCCGATGCGCGTTCCTCTTTTTTAAAGGTCGATAGCAACACCGGCATATCGGAGTCTTCTGGAGTCCGCGTCATGATCGCTGTCAGATAGCGTGGCCAATAGCCGAATTTCTGGTACAAGCCAACGTGTTTGGCACTTTGCGGAAAAGTGTACAGCCCGGTGTGCCGAAGATTCCACGTGTCGAAAATATTCATCGTGGATTCGAGTAGCCGCGTGGCCACACCACGGTCCCAATACTCGGGCAACACAGTCAGAGGCCCGAAGAACCCAAACGATCCCCAACACGTGACGACATTCGATCCGACGAGGCGCCCAGCGTCGCGAGCCGCGAGCACTTTGACATTGGAAGAACGCCAGCGCGGCGCAATCAAATCGCGATCACCCATGAATACGCGTGGATCGGGCAGTCTTAAAAATGTTGCAAATGCGAGCTGGAAAATACGATCCGCTTCTGCAAGCTCGTGTTGTTTCAGCAGACCGACTTTGATGAATCCACTCGTCGACATTCTCGCGCCCTCCGTCACCAGTTACGTCAGAGCTACTGTACTCCCGCATAAGTGTTAGCCGCGGGCCAGTACTAAAGTCAGACCCGCAGAAGTGTTATTCAGTAACTACCACCAAAAGCGTTGAATACATCTACCTGCTGGTCATGGTTCTCGAGCCCTGATCAATAAGCAAACTGTTCGTTGACATATAGAAGATTTGCGGTGCGAAACGCGTTTCGCACGCAGAGGCAAGTCTTCGTCTAGCGGCAAGCAAGAAACTCTACCCCCCAAGAGGAGCTCTCCGCTGATGCCCCAGATGTACCGTTTCACCCGAGCCGCGGCGCTCGCACTCCCGCTTCTATTCGCATCCACGCAACTTCTGCGTGCCCAAGACACGCGGAATGTTTCCGAGCCGAAATTTCCGGCAAGCTGCACCGTGCTTCAAGCAAAGCTCTCTATCAGCAACGGCGAACCTTCGTCCGAAACGGAGTTCGATACCTCCCGCATCCAGGACGCGCTCGACAACTGCGCCTCGGGCCAGGCCGTGGAGTTGGCTGCTTCCGATAATAACTATGGCTTCCTCATTCAGCCCATTAGCATCCCCAGCGGGGTTACGCTGTTGGTCGACGCCGGAGTTACGTTATTCGCCTCGCGTAATCCCGCCGATTACCAGCAGGGCAACGGAGCGCAGTGCGGTCAGGTAAGCACCAACGGGGGCGGGTGCACACCGCTTATCACCTCCAAACGAACCACCGGCTCCGGGATCATGGGCTACGGCGTCATCGACGGGCGGGGTTGGGATAAGCTGATTGTCAACGGCACCGTACAGAGCTACTCGTGGTACTCCAACACCCAGAAAGCCTATATCCCCAGGCCGGTGCTCAACCAGAATAATTTCGACATGCTTGAACTCGGCCAGGCCAATGACTTCACGATCTACAAGATCACCTTGAAGAACTCCCCCGAGTTCAATATCCACTGGTACGGCCAGAATGGCGGCTCGGTGACCAGCGGCCTTACTATCTGGGGCCTCAAGATCATTTCCCCGAACAACATTTCCAACACGGACGGCATCGATCCCACCAACAATTCCGAAAACGTCACTATCACAGATTCATTTATCTCCAATGGAGACGATAACGTAGCCATCAGCTCCACTGAGGAAGGCAATCCCGTCTCAAACGTCTCTATTACCAATACGCACACCTACTCCGGCTTTGGCATCTCCATCGGCAGCCGCACCCAGGGCGGCATCAACAACGTACTGGTCGACAACGTGAACCAGGCGGGCTATTTGCCCAACACGGGCAGCGCCGGGCTGAAGATCAAATCCTCGTCTGACCGCGGAGGTGTGGTCAACAACGTCACCTACCAGCACATCTGCCATGCAGAACGAGCGCTTCGCGATCCGCATCTACCCCTACTACACCAACCCCAACACTACCGCCAACGTCCCCACGTACACCAACATCAAGGTGCACGACGTTACCGTGCTGGCCGACTCCACCGGAAGCTCGGGCCGCTTTGTCTTCCAGGGTTACGATGCGAACCACATGACCACGCTCTGGCTCGACAATCTCAATGTGATGGGCACACCCGACTTCTCCTCGAACAAACCGCAGGACGTTGCCATCACCCTGGCCGGCCCGGTGAACCCCAGCACATCCCTGCAGCAGCTTAGCGGCACCGGCGTTAGCTACGCCGGCTCGGCCGCCGCTTCTACCGAAGCCCCTTATCCATGCTCCAGTTCCAACTTTCAGCAGATCACGGGAGAGCTGCTGCTCTCGACGGCGAATGCCACCAATCTGCAAAGTGCCTCAGCCAATCCTTCCGACACGGTTACGCTGAGTGCCGTGGTGCAACCGGCAACCGCCGAGTACCCGGCACTTAGCAACCCCATCACCTTCTATGACGGCAGTACCGCCGTGGGGACGGCAGCGATCGGCGGCAACGGCACACTTGCCACGCTGACCCTTTCCAACCTGTCCTCCGGAAGTCACACCTACACGGCGAAGTACCCATCCGACAGCAATTACTCCTCATTCTCCTTCGGCAGCGTCAAGCTGAACGTTTCCGGAAGCACCACCGCTCCGCCGACTACGGGCACCCCGACCTTTACGGTTGCAGCGACGCCCGCCTCCCTGCAGATCGCCGCCGGCTCCAGCGGAACCGCCACGCTGGCAATTACCCCGGTCGCGGGCTTTACCGGCCAGGTTACGGTCACCTGCTCCAGCCCCGTGGCATCGATTACCTGCAGCGTCCCGGCCCCTGCAGTCATCGCCGGCACCGCTCCCAGCATGATCACGGCTACCATCGCCGCAGCCGCCAGCACTCCGACGGTTGCTTCAGCCGGCCGCATGCAGACCCGCATCGTAGTCGCGGCGGTCTTTCCCCTAGGCGCGCTGCTGCTGCTGCCGCTGGCCAACAGACGGCGGCGCTCGATGCTCTTGCTCATAGCCATCGCAGGAGTGGCCCTCTGTTTCACCGGTTGCAGCACTCCCCAGGGAGTTGTGCCAACCGTCACCGCCCAGAGCGTCACGTTCACCAGCACGTCGGGTAGCATCGTGGTGACCACGCAGGTCAAAGTCACGACAACATCCGCTTCTCAATGATGGCGGTCGAGGGAGAAACGTTGTGTTAGACTTGCGGCCATGTCCCTCGAGGCTGCTATCGAAAAGCTCGACCAGAAGACCGCTGCCGTTACGATCAGCGGTCCGCTGGCGCTGGGAACCAACCTGAAGGTTCTCGACTCGCAGCTGCAGCAGCTGGTTTGCGACGGTTTTAGCCGGGTGGTTTTGGACCTTACCAGCTGCTCTTACGTGGATAGCTCCGGACTCGGAGTTCTGGTATACACCTGGGGTCTGCTGCAGAACAGCAATGGAGTTCTACGCATTTGTGGCTTGAATGATCGCGTTTCGGCGCTGCTGAAGTTGACCAAGACCGACGCTTTTCTGCCCTGTGATCCGGACCGCTCTACCAGCATCGCTGCGCTGGGATAGCCAGACCCCTCACGCGCGCCCGGCGAATTGCCGGGTTTCCGTATCCACCTTGACCTTCTCCCCTTCTTTGATAAAGAAAGGAACACGAATCTCCACGCCCGTCTCGAGCTTGGCGGGTTTGGTCACGCTGCCGCTCGCCGTGTCGCCCCGGACCCCGGGCTCGGTATAGGTAACAGCTAGTTCCACCTGGGCCGGCAATTGTAACCCGATGGGGTTGCCGTTGAACTTATCGATGTGAATGAGGGTCCCTTCCACCAGAAGGTCCAACGCGTCCCCGATCATCTGCTCGCCGAGCGACAGCGTCTCAAAGCTCTCCTGGTCAAGGAAGTAGGAACCATCTCCGTCGCTGTAGAGATACGACGCCTCGACGGTCTCGAGGTCCGGCTCCTTGAACTTGTCACTGGCTTTGAATGTCTTGTCGAAAACTGCGCGGGTGAGCATGTTACGCAATTTCAAACGGACGAGTGTTTGGCCGCCCCGGGCAGTAGGCGTAGAAATTTCCGATTCCAGACAAGAGAAGGGAACGTTTTCAAATTCGATAAACATCTTGCGCTTGACGTCGATGGCGTCAATCAATGCGGCCATGGTTTCCCTCAACGGATTTTGAAACCATGATACCGCTGACGCGCTGTTTCGGGCGCGGCCTTACCGAACCATCATCAGGACGTTCTTGATCGCAGGCAGAGTGTTCTTCGTTCGGTCGAGAAGGTCCGGGAGGAAATCAAAGGAGTGGGCATTGTCGCTAGCTATCGGCGCGAATTCAAGCTCTTTGGCTTTTTCGTCCATCGTCTCGTCCATTGCGACGATGTTGACCGGGGTGAAGCTTGTACCCCTGTAACTCTTTGCCCAGAGCATGCGGCCGGCGGAAATATCGAAGATGCCACTATAGGTGGCGACGCCCTTGGTGAAGAACACCGACGCAAGACAGGCATTCCGGTTCGCGCTGTAGAAGACGGAGTCGAGGCTGGCATCACTGATGGCAGGATCGGATTGCTTCAGGGCATCCAGATTGGCCCGCTGCTGGACGTCGTACCGCTTGCAGTCCACTTTGGGCTGCAATTCAGGCTGAACGGCTGGTGTAGCGCAAGCAGCTTTGGCGCCCAGGACGGCCAGGGCGAGCACCGCACACTTTATTGTGCAACCGGAGAACCGCGTGATGTCCTGCATTGGCTACCCCCTACCGTGGCCGGTATAGGCGAACGGTAACGGGCGACTGCATCGCAGACAATCCCACTTTGGTTTATTGGGGACGCGTGCGGCGCGGACAGCATCCTACCTGGGAAGAGGAGATGCTCATGGCCATAACTCCGGAAGAAACACCGCAAAAACCGGGCGGAAACGCAGCTCACGTCAACACGATCGATCGGACAGCCCCGGCGGGCAGCAAAAACTCTCTCGGGGCGCAAAGCGTCCGCGACGGCCGACCCACTACCGACGATAGCGTCGTCGAAGCGATGGACGAAGAAGCGACCGCCGCCCCACTCCCGGCGGAGAAAAGCGGCAGTCGCCCCGATACGTCGAAGTAAGCCCTATCACTGCGGCGGTGGCGGCGGACCACCAGGACCACCAGGACCACCGCCCTGGCCCCTCTGCTGCATGCGCTCCTGCATGCGCTGTTGGTCCTCGGCGAACTGCTTTTTCTGGGTGTCGTTGAGGATCGCTGAAATCTTGGTGGTGGAGTCGCCGCGGATGCTTTGCATCTTGGCCATCCGGTCGTCGCGCGACATCGACGAATCACCCCGCAACGCCTGCATTTGCTGTTGTTGGGAGACCAGAATTGGCTTGAGCTGGCTCTGCTGATCGGCGGACAGGTTGTAGCGCTTGGTCATTCTCGCCAGCTGCTCATCCGGATCCATCATTCCGCGGTGGCCGCCGCCTGGCCCTTGCGCCGAGGGCGGGGCCGGGGTTTCAGGAGCTCCCCCGGGTTCCTGGGCAAACGCCTGCGTGCCGCAAACGATGAGGCCGGCGGCCAAAACACCACTGAGTAGACAACATAAATGGTTCTTCATCAGGTAATCTCCTTGCTGCCCGTTTTGATGCCGGTGCAAATGCTGTTGGCCGTCCAGACCGCCCTACCCGCAACAGCATCATGCGTTATACCAATGAGACGAGCGACAGGGCCAAAAAGGTTACTTCAAGTGGAAAACGGGTCTTTCAGTGTTCGGGTTCGCCGGCAGCCCAGGCTCTCGGCATCAGCCACAAAAGGCTTGGGTGGCCCATTCAAGCCTTCTTTTGGCTTGAGTGGGGTTGTTGCGGACCCAGCCATCCGCTCCGCTCAGCGATGACGATTTTGTGGCGAGTTGGAGACGCAAAACCCAGCGTCTCTATTTGGACGAAAAACATGCCAGACCACGCTAGCGCTTATGGGTGTCCCCCCACGTTGTGAACCTAATTGGCCGCGGCACACGCAAGCGCCGCACTGCTGAAGAGCTTCACGGCGGTTGCAGCGAAGTCAGGGGACGCCATAGGCAGGGCAATCGACCTGAGCCACCACCTCGCATTCGTTCAGCTTGAAAGAATGAATGCCCTCATAGAGGGTGCCGGTGTAAGAAACTCTTTCGTGTTCGTCGTCCAGGTAGGATTGAATATAGGTCAACACTGAAAACTGCTGCCGCTCAGAAGCGACAAATTCGAGAAGCGCGCCGCCTTCCGGAAGCACTTGTGCGTGGAGAACCGCGCGAGATAAACAGGTCATGATGACCAGGATGAGGGCAAGGCGCCTAACCTGAAAACAGTCGACAGTGCTCACCGCTGAGGTCATAAGCTAAACTCCGGCTTAATGGCAGTTCCTAGATAGGGCTCTGCTCGCCGGGAAGTAAAGCCGTTATCTGAGGCACTTCTTCGCCCCTCTGTATTCTTACCGCCTGGCAGCGCAGATGGGCGACGGGGTCATCTTGCGGATCTCGGGGATTCGGGCCGGCTTGCTCTTGCTCAAGGGTCTGCGTAATGACGTGCTTGACGTGCGGATGCACATAAGCCCGCAATTGATGAAACGCATTCCCAATAGAACCGCGCATGCTATCCATTGTAGTGCACCGGCTCGACGTGAGCTTGGCTGGACACCCTGACTTCGATGCTGTAGATTGTCTACATTGTGCCGTCAGAACGTGATCCATACAAAAATCGAGTTGAGCTCTTGCAGGGAACGCTCGACATGCTCATTCTTCAGACGCTGCAGTGGGGTGCCCAGCATGGCTACGGCATCGGGCAAGCTCTTCGTGCGCAGTCCGGAGAAGTTCTTCAGGTCGAGACGGGCTCACTGTATCCTGCGTTGCACCGGATGGAGCGGCAGGGTTGGATTGCTTCCAAGTGGGGCCACACCGAACAGAATCAAAGAGCCAAGTATTACCGCATCACCGCGGAGGGCAAGAAGCAACTTGCTCGCGATCGTTCCAAGTGGGAGACCATGGTCGCGGCAATCGGTAATATCATGAGTCCAACGCCGGAAGGCTGAGGACTCGAGCCGTCGCTATATCGGACAACAAGCCTGCCTGCTCTTCCTTAAGTACTAACTTAGCTCCCGATTGATACGGCGTGCGACGTGATCCCAGGACTTATTCGGGATCACTCCTGCGATCATGCACAACTCTCCTACCTGGGCCGGGCTCTAAGCGAGTGGTTCCAGGAGGAAATGCATGAGTAGGTTGAAATCAACCACGTTGTTCAGTCTGGCCGCGGGCATGCTGATTGGTTTTTCTGGTGCGCCTGCGCAGATATCCGTCAGTATTGGCGTAGCGCCGGGTTGCCCCTATGGCTACTACGATTTTCAACCATACAACTGTGCGCCGTATGGCTACTACGGGCAGGATTGGTTCCGCAGCGGGGTGTTTATTGGGGCTGGCCCGTGGTATCACGGCCCTCATGGATTTTACGGGCATGTCGACAACCGCTACGATCCTCGCCACGGCTACGCCGGCCCGTATCCCCAACACGGGGAGAAGGCTTACAGCAATTTCCATGCAAACGAGGCGCGGGACGGACAAGGCCACGAAGGGACTGCCAACCATAATGGCGGCAACGAACACAGCCCGGGAGCCCAGGGGGCGGAGCACGGCGGTGGCGGCGGCCACCAGCACTAGAGAACACCTTCCGGACAAACACCGGGCCCGCTCTCAGCAAGCGGGCCCGTCCTGTCGATAAGCATCGCCCTCTTCGAACACAGGGGATCAACATAACTTTCGTGGTTTCGCACAACTTGTCGCCCTGGATTGGCCTCTAAGGTAGGGTCCAGGAGGAACACATGAATAAGTTGAAAGCACTTGCGTTTTTCGCTTTGGCTGCAACCATGCTGAGCGGTTTTTCTGGCGCGCCCGCGCAGGTATCCATCAGTATCGGTGCGGCGCCGATTTGCCCTTATGGCTACTACGACTTTTCCCCTTATAACTGTTCGCCGTACGGCTACTATGGGCCGGATTGGTTTGTTGGAGGCATATTCATCGGGGCTGGGCCCTGGTATCACGGCCCCCACGGATTTTATGGCCACGTCGATAACCGCTACGATCCTCATCACGGCTACGCCGGACCGTACCCGGAACGCGGCGCGAAGCCCTACAACAATTTCCATGCAAACGAGGCACACGACGCACAAGGCCACGTAGGGAACGCCGGCCATGATGGGGCCAACGAGCACGCACCCGGACCAGGAAGCCACGGCGGTGGTGGTGGTCAGCACCACTAGGAAACTCGTGCGGCCGACCAGTACTTCGGGTGCCCTGCACCCGGAGTACTGGCTCAAAGACTCACGCTAGTGCGCCGCCGATGCCATGGCATCGTTGAAACGGGTAAAAAAGGACTCGTAACCGCCATTGCGCTCGGCGAAACGCAGCGGGTTAACCCGTTCCACACATATCTCGATCGCGTCCGGCGAGTTCTTCAAGATGCTCATCGTCTCGGCTATGAACGCATCCAGAGGCATGGCCCTGGGATCGCTCGCCTGCCTGTCTCCCATCAACTGGGTTTGCACGTAAGGAGGGATCAGCTCAAGAACCTGCACGGACGTCCCCTTGAGTTGATAGCGAAGCGATTGCGAGTACGAGTGAATGGCTGCCTTGGTGGCGCAGTAGGTTGGTGTAATTGTCATGGGCACAAATGCCAGGCCTGACGAGACGGTTATGATCGTAGCCCGCGGCTGTGATAACAACTGTGGGAGCAACGCCGCTGTCAGCCGGATCGGGCCAAGCAGATTCGTGGTGATCACCGCTTCCGCGTCGGCGACTGCGCCGCCCTTGAGATCCTCCATGCGCATGATGCCGGCGTTATGAATAACGGCGTTGAGGTCCGGGTAGTCCTTGATTAGCTGCGATGCAAAGCTGCGGATCGCATCTGAGCTCTCGATGTCAAAGACTGCGGACTTCATTCCGGGATTGGCAGCGACGGCTTCATCAAGCAATTGCTTGCGGCGGCCGGCGATGACCACCTTATTGCCGAGCGCGTGAAAGGCCTCCGCAAGCGCCCGCCCGATGCCGGAACCCCCGCCCGTAATCAGAATCGTGTTTCCATTCATTTGCATTTTGTTCTCCACCCTCAACTGAATCGTATGATGAACATGATCTCCTGGGAAGCGGGGGCTAAATGTGAAGTTTCAATGGAAAAGCGCACATGCTGCCTCGTCCAATGCGAAGTGGCAGGAAATCCGGGTTCGCCCCGGTCGGAATGACAATTCATTCTGAACATCGCAAACAAGATTGTCATCCCGACCGGAGCGTAGCGCAGTGGAGGGACCTGCTGTTAGCGCTTGGTTTTCGGTGGGGTCCAAAACAGGCGACTTGAGGCTAAAGCCGTTCCCTTCGTCCGGACATCTCAGCCACGTCCAGACGGGATTGCAGTTGCTTGCGATAGCGCCGGCTCATGCGAAGGCTGGTTGCGTCTTCGAGCAGCACCGTGTAGTCGCCATCCTCGTTCAGCCTGAGACCCCGTACACGTTTAAGGTTGACGATGGTCGAACGATGAATGCGGCAAAATACCCCCGGATCCAGGTCCTGCTCGAGTTCAGACATGCTTCGCCGCAAGAGGTGAGTCTTCGATCCGACGTGCAGGGCCGCGTAGTAGTCGGCCGCCTCAATCCAATCGATCTCCGCCAGGCTCACGAAGGCCACGTGGCCGGCGCTCTTGATGGTCACGAACTCCAACTTTGCCGGACGATCCACGTCGCGTGCAATCCTTTGCTTGGCGCGGTCAAGAACTCGTTCGAAGCGGGTATTGTCGAAGGGCTTCAAGAGGTAATCGAGTGCGCCTGCCTCGAAGGCTCGCAGCGCATACTGATCGTAGGCGGTCACAAAAACGAGGGCCGAGGGCACGTCTTTGCCCAACAGTTCCAGCACGTCGAAGCCGTCACACTCAGGCATCTGCACGTCAAGGAAGAGGAGGTCTGGCTTTGTCCTGCGGATTTCGCCCGGTGCGTCCACCCCGGAACCGCATTCGCTCACGATCTCGATCTCCGGGTCCAGCCGCAGGAGAACGGACAGATTGCTCCGCGCCAGCGGCTCATCGTCGACAATGACGGTTCGGATTTTCCTGAGAGGTATCGGCACATCACTCCTTGAAAGGCACAGAGACGGTTACTTCTACCCCACTGGGGTCGCGGTTTTGCATGCTGAGTTCGAAGGCATCGCCATAGAGGCTCTGCAAACGGGTTCGCATGTTTGACATGCCGATCCCGGAATGCGCTTTGTCCCAGCGGAGAGCGGGGCCATCGTTGTAAACACTAACCCTAAGCTGGTCATCGGAGCGAGAGGCTGCGATGCGGATAGCGCCGCCCTGCGCCCGCTGCGCGATGCCGTGCTTGATCGCGTTTTCCACCATGAGCTGCAGAATCAAGGTGGGAACCTGGGCGAGCAGCAACTCCCCGGGAACATCCACAGTGAACTGAAGTCGCTCCACGAAGCGGACTTTCTGGATGTCAAGATACTTTTGTGCGAACTCCACTTCCTCTCCCAGCGGCACTTGCTGGCGCGTCGACACCTCAAAGAGCCGGCGGAGAAAGTCGCTCAGACCGGCAATCATGCTCACCGCGTCATCGTTCCGTCTCTCACGCACCAACCCGGAGATGGCATTGAGCGTGTTGAACAGAAAGTGCGGCTCGATCTGCCGCCGCAGGGCATCCAGTTGCGCCCTGGAGAGCTGCTCGTTCAGCCGCGCGGTCTCGGTCTGTTGATGGGCTAATCGCGCCTTGGAATCGAGCACATAGTTGACGGCGAGAATAGTGGCGTAGAGTACCAGCGTCGAAAGAATTCCGTTATAGAACCGGTCGAGCCATGCGTGCACGAATGGGCCCGTGGGGAAACCGTTTCCGTATGGGTTCAGCGCCACATCCAGCCATACCGACCATGCCGCAGAGAGCAAACCGATGGCCGTGCAGGACACGAGATGGACGAACCAGGTAGCAAAGGATTTTGATTTCACCGGAGGAAAGCGAATTCCCAGACTCATCACGAACCCGGTGGCGAGAGCCCAGGGCAGAAAGGAAAGGAGCGAGGTGAGAAACAGTCGCGCCCAGGCATGGTGCATGCCCTCTGACCGCATGACGAACACGGTTTGCGTTGCGTAGATGAGCCCAAAGCCGGACCAGATAGATGCGATCCATAACCATCGATGCTCCGGCGTTGGCCTTATGTCCATGGCTACATCGTATTCCACGGCGGTTGCGAAGCAGCGCCGATGCAGTGAATCACCGGAAACGTGCAGCCGGCGGTCTGGACCTTAATGGCCCATCGCGAGGATACTGCCTGTATGGTCACCACAGTGAAGATCGCCCTGTTGCTCGGAACCCTGTCCTTTTCCCTCACCGCCCTGGTGCAAGAAGCGGGAACGCCGGGCCAGACGCCCGAATATACCAGCGATGCCCAGCTTCGGCTCCCGGAGCATTATCGCGACTGGATCTACCTGACCACAGGCTTCGATATGAGTTACAACCCGGCGATGCAGATGGGCGGCCATCACATGTTCGACAACGTTTTTGTTAATCCCGTTGCCTACCAGGCATTTCTGAAAACAGGCACATGGCCGGACAAGACGATGCTTGTGCTGGAGGTTCGCGGGGCTCAGGGGAAGGGCTCGATCAACCAGCACGGCAACTACCAGGGCGGCGACGTCATGGGACTCGAGGTGCATGTAAGAGACGAAGCGCGCTTTCCTGGCAAGTGGGCTTTCTTTGGCTTCGACCAGGGCAAGACCGCCAAGATGCGCCCGGTGTCGGAGGACTGCTATAGCTGCCACGCCGACCACGCGGCGGTGGATACTACGTTCGTCCAGTTCTATCCCACCCTGTTGCCAATCGCCAACAGCAAGGGCACTCTCTCTGCGGCATATTTGAAGGAAGCGACAGCTCCAGCGCAGAAGTAGCAACGTTTCCCACTGGTTTCATTACCGGGTAAAAGCCGCGCTGCATTCCTCTAACTGCAATGCATCTTTAGCCTTGGGGGTCTCGGTGCTCTCCGGAACCAGCGCAGTGCCACGCCAACTGTTGCCGTTATGACGCTCGATCAAGACATCCTGCGCGCTTGCCCCTTCGAACCATCCGGCGAGTTCGGCCCGGCTGTGATAGAAAGCGGTGGGCGCCACGAGCTGGTCGAAGACATTCCAGAAATTCTCTGCGAAGGTGTAATCAGAGATGGAGCAAAGATAGTCGGAATAGGGCAAGAGGCGTTTCAGCCATGGCGCATGTTTGGCAGGACGGTAGACAAGCTTTAGCGCCCCATAGAGACAAAGTGCCGGGAAAAACGAGAGGACACGAGTGACGGGCCTGGGCAGCCGCGATGTTATATTTTTGCGAACAGGGTCGACCATCTTTTCGATCCACTGATTACCCTCTTTCCCGTAGACCCATGTAGAAATTCTTCCCCCTGGACGAACATGTTTCGTAAGCGCGCTGAAACCATCTCCAGGAACTGGCAAGTGATGAAGCACGCCGATGCTGTAGACCAAATCAAAAGGGTTCGCAAACGGAAGGCAGCTTATGTCTGCCTGTACGACATGGACGTTCGGAAGGTCACGCGTATTCTGATATGCCGCCTCGACGGCATTCGATAGGTCGACCCCTACCACCGTTCGAGCATTGAATTGGGCTGCCAGGAAAATGTGCCGTCCCTTGCCGCAACCCGCGTCGAGCACAACCCGATCCTGAAAATCAGCCGGAACCAAGGGGGAGATCCAGGCGAGGAACTCACGTCGATCTGCTTCTGTGAGCCTGGAGTAGTGGGTCCACTCGTATCCGAACGCGTCCGCCGTAGCCCGCTCGGCCGCACTCAATGACTTCGGCAGGAAGCGCGGAATACCCCGGGTGATGGGATAGCTGGCGCGGCACCCGGAGCAAATGAGACTTCCTTCGATGATTTCAGCTCCTTCATCAAAGTCCGAATGGATTTCAAGGCAGTACCGGCATTCAGGACAGGACAAAAGCGACAGCAGCTCCTCTTTCACAAAAACCTCCTCGGTGGAATGCCCGGGTAAAGTCTTCAGGCACCGTGATGTGCATAGTTCACAAAGCAGGCGCGGTTGCTGGTGCAGGCGCGCCGCTGCTTCAGCATTTTCAGAATCCAGTAGCAGGAGATCGCGGCGGTTACGTGTTTGAGAGAATGGCCGCTTATCATGCCCGTGAAGGCGTATATTCTTGCGTCGAACAATTCGAAGGTCTTCGCCAGTACAAACAGTGCGAAGGCGGCGATAAGAAGATCGGTCCGCGTGTAACGCGGCGGGAAGAGCGCAACAACCAGGACGAGCAGAACCGGCGGAAAAAACTGAACAAACAGGTAGAAGCCGTAGTCACCTTGACCGTACATGTCTCCGAGATACCAGAGCGCCACACTGGCGGCTCCAATAGCGACCAAGGGACCCAATAGCCACAACCCGGCCTTTGTGTCGATCCGTTCCACGATCACAGCGGCGGTCATGGACATGTAGGAGCTCGTCATCGGCAACAGATCCCATGGGAGCCGAGAGTTTGCCGGAGACAGGTGGTACCAGAACGAGCCGGCCCCGGTGAGAAAAACCCCCACAAAAAAGACCAGATACGGAACTCGCTCGACTGGTTGAGCAAATGACTGAATCGTTGATCCGGGGCGAAGCCACCAGACACCCCACAATCCAACAATGATGAACGGGATATTGGAAAGAACGTTCAGGCAGTTGGCGACCCCGATCAGCCTCCGCTTGTCTGCAAAATCGTGGTAGCTTGCCCCCAATATCGTTTGTGGTGTGAGAGACAGAACAATGATGGCGGCGAGGGTGGTGATGAGGACGAGGCGAATGCGGCTTCGACGTGGCCAGCGCCTGAAAGGCCACTCCTCTATGCTCGAGTAAAGCCAATCCCATCGGCGCAGACCAGCCTGGACTGTTGCCAAAAGCGACCCTCCTCAACAAATGCGCTCAACTATAGAGAGTGGTTGCTCTGGCGAATCTACCCTCACCCGGATACTTTTTTTATCTCGCCGCTCGCGTGCTCATTTTTCCGATCATGGCCCTCGGCATCACGGTGTACTCCGCGGTGCAATCTGCGGATTGTCCGGGATGATTCCCTTCACTCACGTGGCCGGTTATTTTGTAGGCGCCTGGATTCAGCCCGGCAGTGTCGATCTCCGCGATAGGCCCCGATGCGTTCATGCTCACGCCGTGACCAATCCAGCGGAAAGTTGCTTTCTTGTGCGGATCCAGGTTGGTGGCAACACCAATCACGCTGAGCGGATCGCTGGCAAAGATAGATTGTGGAGTGGCAGTGCACGCTAATGTAACAGGCGGCGGAGGCGGCACGGAACCTGACCGCCACAGGAGACCAGTGCTGAATCGGCCTGAATTAAAGTCAGCGAGCCCGCCGGCGCCGAAGTCGACATGCTCGATGACGTAGTCAGCCTCGAATAGGCGGAGGCCAAGGTGATGATGGAAGTAGGGCAGCGCGTAGTCCAGGCCGGCCCCCAAGGTAAGCTGCCGCCCCCACGTGGCCGATTGTGGTGCGTCGTGGTTGTTATAGAACGCACCCGGCCCGAGCATATTGGTGGCCCCGGCCAATGCATGAACAAAGGGTGTAAAGCCGTGATACGGTTGGCCACGCAGGATCGGTCCGATGGATAGGGAGCGCATGCTATCGTTACCACCGGTAAAGTGGTAGTCGCCGACGAGTTCGACGCCAACGGTACGATCCAGGTAATACGCGCCGCTGACCAGAACACCATGGTTGGCGTTGGAGAAGGCCACACCGCCGGCAGAGCCGTTGGCCTGCCAATACGAATACCCGGCGAAGAGATCTATCCGAGACGGAGCTGATTGAGGCTGCGAAGCCTGTTGAGCCTGGGTGATCGATGCCATCGCGGCACTCATTAGAAGAAGCGATCGAAACTTTTTGCAATTCATGGGCAACTCCGGAGACAGGCAGCGGCTCTACGAAGCCGAACTCTTCAATTCCACGTAATATTTTGTCTTCTTGCCCAGGCTGAAGATGAACACCGCGGTGACCCTGGCGTCGCGTTTCAATTGTTCGACCACACATTTGCACCGTTCACATAGCCTGTTCACGTCTCCCATGCAATTCCCGCCTTGCGGGTCTGGTTCTGCATCGAAGTACGTTTGTTTTCCTCTTTCACCGCAGCCGCGGCAGCGATCATGTATCAGGACCAAGAGAAATTCTCCTCATGCGGAAGGTTCACTACTAAGGAGGAAATATCCGGTTCAATCTACCCCCGCAGTGGACATTTGGAGGGGAGATTTGCTCAACAGCGCATCTTGCCCGGGATGAGCATGCCATAGGAGATACTGGTACGAACGTTCAGGCAGGATGGGTCGGCCGGCGGCCGGGCACGGTCGGAGATCGGAAAAAAAATCGTGGCGCCAGGGTAGATTTGCAAGGGAATCTTCTCTTGAGAGGTAAATGGAGCAGCGCAATCTAAAATGGCGGGGACCGGCGGAGACGTTCCAGTCTGACCAGTTCTTGGCCAGCCGTTACGGGCGGCTCATGCAATGGGCTACGGCACTCACCCGCGGAGATACGGGCAAGGCCGAAGAGATTGTGCAGGAATTCTGCCTCTACATCACCCTGGCTAAGCCAGATCTGAGTGGTGTAGCAAACCTCGACGGATATTTGTATACCTGCCTCCGTCACATTTATTTATCGAGTCTCGCCCGCGCATCGCGTGAGGCCTTGCATTTTGTCAGCATTGAGGACTTCGACTCTTTTGCGTTTGCCGTCTCGGCCAGCGTTCAAGGTGATCCACTGCAGCGGCAAAACGACCTTCGCCGCATTTGCGCCTATGCTGTATGGCGCAAAGAGTCATCCAAGAGCGCCAGCTACTTTATCCTTCATTTCTTTCATGGGTATGGACGGCTGGAGATTGCTGAGCTCGCGCGGTTGCCCATCTCCGCGATCTACAACAAGCTGAAGGCGGCGCGCACCGAAGTCAGATCGCACCTGAAAGATCCGGGCAAACTTCGCGTGCTAAACCGTAACCCGCCGCCCGAACCAGCTCTCTCCTGGAGCCTGTTGTCTCCGGCGGAGCTTTTCAAGGAACTGCGCCAGGCAATTCTGAGCGCACGGCATTCGGATTGTCTGCCGGAAGACTCGCTGCTCGCACACTATCGCTCCCCTGCGGCGGGGCCGATCTCGTGCTCCTTGCTGGCTCACATCGTGAGCTGTGAGCGGTGCCTTTCCGTGGTTGATCGTCATCTGCGGCGGCCGACTCTTAAAGATCGCGAACCGTTGGATGCGCTTGGCTTTTCATCCAATGGCAGCGACGATGCCACCACTTCCGTTGGCGCGGACGCTGAGGCCATGCTGCGATCGGTCCACAAGAAGTGGGCCCGCATCCGCGAGCATCGCCCGCAAACCCTGTCCATTGCCGTCAACGGGCAGGTCGTCGCCTATCATGACGTTCGCGCGGAACACAATAACCTCTCCGCACGGCTAGACCACCCGGAAAAGGCTCAGTTCGTCGAAGTCTTCAGCGAACAACAGGTGCGCCTGGCGCTTCTTGCTGTCGGGGAAGCTCCGCCCGAAGGTCCCGCGGCGCAGACGCAACGGGTCGGGCTCAGTGACGCGCGATGGTTGGAGTTGAGCCTTACCTTCGACGGGCTGGGCCTGCACAGCGAGGTTGCCTACTTCGATCCGGCGTTGGCGATTGTGGCTGCAGAAGAGGACGAGGAAGAGGCGCCGCTTGTCTTAGAGACGACGGCACCTGGACAAGGGGCCTTCGCCCGCTTCCTGCGCGCGCTTGGGAAAGCCCGTACGACATTCGACCGTCATCTGGTTCCCTCTTCCGCCATGGCGTGGGCGCTAGGCCTCGTCATCCTGATTGGCGGTGCGAGCTACTTCGCCTATCGCCGGACGCACCTGCCGATGGATGCCGCGGAGATTCTGCACCAATCCCTCACAATAGAAAGTGCGGAGTTGCAGGGACAAACGGAGCACCAGGTATTGCATCTGGAGGAGAGCTCCGCGGACGGCCGCATTCTGCAGCAAGGCGTAGTTGAGTTGTGGAAAGACGGGAATGGGAGCAGATATATCCGGCGGCTCTATGACGCGCAACACCGCATGATCTCGGTCGAGTGGCGAGGTAAAGATGGCAAAGCGGGGCGGCGTAGCACCGGGCGTGGCCGCGGATCATCGGGTATGCAAGGTTCTGCGATCAATCTGCTTTGGGATCAGGACCTTTCTGCCCAGGCATTTGCTGCTATGGGCAACATCTCGCCGCAGCTTCGTTCTATCGACGGCGGGTATGAGTTGACAAGGCTAGGCTCAACACCGGCGTACCCCCAATTGGTGTCGGCAACGCTGGTGCTCGATCGCCATCTTCAACCAGTTCGCCAGATCATTCGGGTCCGAACTGACGGCGAGACGCATGAACTCCGGTTTGTGCAGGCAAATTACGGGCGCAAGCCGGCTCGATCGGTTCCCGATGGAATCTTCAACCCCGATAGCGACGAGCTACCGTCCCATGGGGCGGATCGGCACTCCGGGCTGGCTCGCCCACACAATCTTGTGGTGGATGGTGCTGTCCAGTTGGCTGAGCTGCAAATCGCTGTCTTGCATCAACTACATGCTCTCGGGGCCGACACCGGCGTACCGATCGAGGTAGTCAGAACACCGGAAGGCCATGTACGGGTTTCAGGCGCGGTTCCGTCAGAGATGCTCAAGCAAGCCATCAACGGGCATTTGCGAGGACTCGCAGACCACCAGCTTCTTGATCTGAAGATTGTCTCACCTCGGGACGTACGTATTCCGGCCTCCGGCTCCCGCCGGTCAGCCGCGGTTGGCACAAGCGTCTACGAGTTGAACGAGACAAAACCCGCGGCGGATGCGACCATCCGTGGCTATTTGCAGAGCAAAGGTCTTTCCGGAGACCGCCTGGATCAGGCGGTGGCGCAATTCTCCCGAGAGGCGCTCCAGCATGCCCAGCGGGCACTGCAACATGCCTACGCAGTGGATCGGCTCGGCAGTGGGCTTTCGGCTGACGAGCTTCGGTCGGTCAGCATTGCTGCGCAACGACAATGGACGGAGATGGTGGACAATCATGCGTCCGACTTGGAAACCGAATTGCGCGCCCTGCATGGTCAATTAGCTGAGATCTTGCCTGTGGCTGCGGAGTCAGCCGCCATCGACACGGGGCACGTGAGAATCGACGATCCTGCGCAGTTTGACAAGACAGCCGGACTGCTCTTGCGACAGGTCAGGGAGATAAACCAGAAGATTGGAGCACTGTTCGCTTCGGGCGGTACTCCCGAAGACCAGAAGAACCTTAATGTGGAGCTAACAACAATCATGGATACTATTCCGTTGCGGCAGGCCGAGGAAGTTGCCCGCTTTGCTGTACGATTGGATAGCTCAGAAGATAGCAAGAGGATCGCGGCCCAAACCCAGTGAGTTGCAGGACCATGGTTCTCTACCAGCGAATACCCAAGGCCAAGTCTTTCTTCCTGCTCGTTCTCTGTTTCGCCTTCCGGGCGCTCGCGCAGTTCAGCACCGCCACCCTTACGGGTGTAGTGCAGGACTCCTCCAGAGCAAGCATCCCCGATGCCAGGCTCAAACTCATCAACACACAGACGGGAACGGAAAACGACTCCACGACCAACAACCAGGGTGGATTCCTGCTGCCCGGGGTAATCCCGGGAACCTACAACCTGCAGATTGAACGCGACGGCTTTGCAACCACACAGGTGAATGGGATCACTCTCAACCTTGGCGACACCAGGAATCTGCTGATCCGCATGAAGGTGGGTTCAGTCGCTGAGTCAGTCATCGTAGACGCAAGCGGCCTCACGCTCAACACGACGGACGCATCGGTCAGCACCGTGGTCGATCAGAAATTCGTCACGAATGTTCCCCTGAATGGACGAAGCTTTCAGGACCTGATCTCCCTTACGCCGGGGATCGTGACACAAAGCCCGCAGGCAGCGGGCCAGGGCACCAACACAATCGGGGAATTCAGTGTGAATGGTCAGCAGCCGGAATCCAATTCATTTTTCGTCGATGGTGTTTCCGCGAATGTCAATTCAGGGCTGACCTCCGGTAACTCCCGCATTGCGAGCACAGGCTCCATTGCGGGTACGACAGCCCTCGGGACCACCCAGAGCCTGGTATCGGTGGACGCTCTGCAGGAGTTTCGAGTTTTAAGTTCTACCTATTCGGCTGAGTACGGCAGAACGCCGGGCGGCCAGTTTACTTTTTTGACCCGGTCGGGAACGAGCGCTTTGCACGGAAGCCTCTTTACCTACTTTCGGAATAGCGTTCTCGACGCTGAAGACTGGTTTCGGGCGGGCGGAGGACCGGCGACGGAGTTCAATCAGTATGATTTCGGAGGAACTTTAGGAGGGCCGATCATTTTGCCGCACATCCAAAAACGTCCCGACCAGACCTTCTTCTTCCTGTCGTATGAAGGTCTCTATCTGGATCAGCCCACACCACAGACTTTCCAGTATGCTCCTTCGTTCGAGATACAGCAGGAAGCTCCGGCGGCGCTTCAGCCTATGCTGACTACGTTTCCACCTGCAGGCAGCGAGGTCGTGGATGCCATGGGCAAGCCCACAGGGTTGGCCTACCTCTTCTTTCCCGACTATGCGCTACCCAGTCATGTGGACGCGACGAGTGTTCGTTTAGATCACACATTCTCTTCCAAGCTCGCCATGTTTTTCCGTTATGGAGACACGCCAAGCTACAGCCAAACCAGGCAACTCTGGTCTCTCACCGCGAACCAGGTCAATAACCGCACGTTCACGTTAGGTGTCAGCAGCCAATTGCCGGCGGCCAGGAGCAATGAATTCAGGCTGGGCTATGCCGGGACCAGTTCGAGCCTGGACACGAGCATCGTGCCCCTCTTGGCGGATTTCGAGTTCCCACCGGATTTGAATACCGCGCTTGGTATACCAACTTCTTACCCTTCTGTGCGCGCGCAAGCCTACATCCATGTAGAGGGCGCCGGCGATACCGAGAGCGATACCGATCAGGCCACGGGCTCTTTACGCCAGTGGAACGTTCGAGACACCTTCAGCCTTCGGGCCGGTAATCACCTGTTCAACTTTGGCCTGGATGAGCGTCATATCATCGCCACAGTCACCCCTGCTGCCCTCTCCGTGCAGGCAGATTTTTTTGACCGGCAGTCCTTGGCTGCCAACCTGGCTACAGATCTTGTGGTCACCAGAAGTAGCGCTGCAAGCCCGGCTCTGAATCAGTTTTCCGCATTCGCTGCGGATGAGTGGAAGGTCTCCAGGTCCTTGAACCTTTCTCTCGGGTTACGCTGGGAGGTCAATCCGCCGCCAAAAGGAAAAGATGGGGCGGACGCATTCACCGTGCTGGGTGACGTTTCTGCTCCCACCACGCTCGAGGTAGCGCCCCGCGGCACATCCCTCTGGCACACCGCCCGGTTCAACCTTGCGCCCCGGCTTGGGGCCGCTTGGGTCGCAGATGCTCAGCCAGGTAGAGAATTAATTGTCCGAGCAGGTGGAGGAGTTTTTTTCGACACCGGAGATCAACCAGCCCTGAGGGCCTTCCACGGGCTTGGCTTCACGGCCTCTCAGTCATTCAGCAACGTGCCGATGCCGGTGCTTCCATCGCAGCTCAACTTCTCGAACGCGATCGCGCCGCCCTACGGCAACACAACGCTGTTCGCATTTCCCACCCATCTTCAGCTTCCTTACAACCTTCAATGGAACATCGGACTGGAAAAGGCGTTGGGCAAGAGTCAATCATTCACTATTTCTTACGTGGGTGCAGATGGGCGCAGGTTGTTGCAGGAACAGAGGAGAAATGTTGCGGACGCAAACCCCGTTTTTGGAGATGTGTCTTACTTTCCTGGCGGGTTGACCTCAAACTACCAGGCGATGCAGATCAAGTTCCAGCGTTCGCTCGCGCATGGCGTAGAGGCACTCGCCTCCTACACCTGGGCGCATTCGTCCGATTTTGGATCGACCGACCCCGCCTTTCCGCTGGTTTACGGTACATCCGATCTGGATGTACGCCAGAATCTCGAAGCAGCCGCCTCATGGACTCTGCCAAAACCCGGAGGAGGCCCCCTGATCAGGTTTCTCAAGGGAAACTGGACAGTAGACGGACGACTGATTGCCAGGACGAGTTTTCCAGTAAACCTTGCCGGGAATTTCTTCTTTGATCCGGTTACAGGAAACCCCTACTACAGCGGAGTCGACCTCATCCCGAACCGGCCGCTTTACTTGCGTGGGCCTGGATATCCCGGGCACCGCATCTTTAACGGCGGCACGAACGGCTCCAACCCGGCTTTTAGTCTGCCCGACGGTGCGGAGCAAGGGAACGCACCGAGGAATCTTCTTCGTGGCTTCGGCCTGGTGCAAACGAACCTTGCTGCCCGGAGGGAATTCCATCTCTATGACCGGTTGAATATGCAGATTGCGGCTGAGATGTTTAACGTCCTGAATCATCCTAATTTCGGATATATCGATCCCTACTTAAGCGACGCGCTCTTTGGACAAGCAACGAAGATGCTGAACCAGAGTTTTGGCGGGTCAGGCGCGCTATACCAACAAGGCGGACCTCGGTCAACCCAATTCTCGGTCAAGCTGATTTTCTGACAGCGCTGACGCTGGCATTCGCGCGATCCCGGTTTTTGTTGATAATGAAGATCTATGTCGAAGCGTGAATTTCAGACCGAAGTCAGTCAGCTGCTGCAGCTGATCGTCCACTCCCTCTACTCCCATCCCGAGATCTTTCTGCGCGAGCTCATTTCCAACTCCTCCGACGCGCTCGACAAACTGCGCCACCTGACGCTTGTCGATGATGCGTATAAGAACCTTCCCTTCGATCCGCGCATCGATCTGGAGCTCGATGAGGAGAAAAAGACACTCACCGTCGCCGACACCGGCATCGGCATGAATGAGGAGGATCTGATCTCGAACCTGGGCACCATCGCCCGCTCGGGCACAAAAAACTTTCTCTCCCAGCTCTCCGGCGATGCCAGGAAGGACTCCAACCTCATCGGCCAGTTTGGCGTGGGTTTCTACAGCGCCTTCATGGTGGCGGACCGGGTGGAGGTGGTCTCGCGCAAGGCCGGCGAAGAGCAAGCCTGGCGCTGGGTCAGCGATGGCCAGACCGGCTTCGAGATCGAGCCGGCGGAGCGCTCCGTCGCCGGCACAACCGTGCTTCTCCACCTCAACGAGGAAGGCCAGCAATACGCCAACAGCTGGCGCCTGCAGGAGATGGTCAAGAAGTACTCCAACCACATTGCATTCCCCATCTTTCTCACCTACGACAAGAGCGAGTGGGACGAGGCGGAAAAGAAGTCGGTCAAGACATCGGACCACCGAACAGGTCAACGCCGCCAGCGCTCTGTGGCGCCGCCCCAAGAGCGAGCTCAAAGACGAGGACTACAAGGAGCTCTACAAGTCGATCACGGGCGACTGGGAAGATCCACTCTTCTGGTTCCACACCAAGGCGGAAGGAAGTCTGGAATACACCACGCTCTTCTACATACCGTCGAAGGCCCCGCTCGATCTGTACCAGGCGGAGTACAAGACGGGCGTAAAGCTCTACGTGAAGCGCGTCTTCATCATGGAAGACGCCAAGGAGCTTCTGCCCGCATACCTGCGCTTCGTGCGCGGCATCATCGACAGCGAAGATCTTCCGCTGAATGTGAGCCGCGAGATTCTGCAGCAGAACCGCATCCTCACCAGTATCCGGACGGCGAGCGTCAAGAAGATCCTCTCCGAGCTGAAGAACATCGCGGCCACCCAGCCCGAGCTGTATCTGAAGTTCATCACCGAGTACAACCGCCCGCTCAAGGAAGGTCTGTACGGCGACTACGCGAATCGCGAGACGCTGCTCGACCTGGTCCGCTTCAAATCGACCAAAGTGGAGGGCCTGACCAGCCTCGCCGACGTTAAGTCGCGCATGAAACCCGGACAGAAGAGCATCTATTACCTCACCGGCGGCGCCGATTCCCTGCTCCGCACATCGCCTCTTCTGGAGATTTACAAGAAGAAGGATCTCGAAGTTCTGATCCTCGATGACGAGATCGACGAGATCGTCTTCTCCGGCATCGAGAAGTACGGCGATATCGATCTCAAGGCGGTGAATAAAGCCTCGACCAGCGAAGACCTGAAGGATGAGGCCGAGCCGGACAAGGGTGAAGCGCTGAAGCCCTTGATCGAGAAGCTGAAGGCCACGCTGGGCGACCGGGTGAAAGATGTGCGCGCTTCGGTGCGGCTGGCGGACAGCCCGTCGTGCATCGTCTCCGATGAAGACGAGCCCTCGATGAAGATGCAGCAGATGATGCGCGCCATGGGGCAGAAAGACCTGCCCGCGCTCAAACCTACGCTGGAGATCAATCCCGACCACGAGATCGTAAAGAAGCTGCTCGCGCGTTCCGACGATGCCGTCGCCGAGGATGCGGCGTGGCTGCTCTTCGATCAGGCTCTGCTCATGGAGGGCGTGCCGCTGCAGGATCCGGCCATCTTCGTGCAGCGGCTCAACCGCATCTCTGAGCCTTTCGATCTAGATTGGTTCGACAACTCTACTCGCATCGGAGTGCGGCCTGAGGGTCGATCCCAGCCGCACGCCTTGCCGGAATCCAGCATGCCAGAAACGCGGTAGCCGCGAGGAATAGAGGCACAATCGTAAACGTCACCGTATCGTGGGGGTGAACCCCAAACAGAATGCTGGTAGAGAACTTTGCCAGAGCGAATGCGATCGGCAGGCCAATGGCCAGGGCAATGCATGCGAGCTGCATTCCCTGCCCGATAATGAGCCGCTGAACCGCACCGAGTTGAGCCCCAAGCGCCAGGCGAATCCCGATCTCTCGCGTACGACGACTGACCGAGTAGCTCATCACGCCATAGAGTCCGACAACTGCCAGCGCCAGGCCGGTAAAACCGAAAATGCCGAACAACGTGCCGGCGAGGCGAGGAAGAAAGAGGGCGTCGCGGAGATGCTCCTCCATGGTTTCAACATTGAAGATGGCCATCGCCGGATCAAGCGAGCGAACTACATCGTGTACCTCGCGCTCCAGCACGGCGGGGTTGGTCTCAGAGTGGACGAGCAGCGAAACTCCTCTAAAGTCAGGATCCCGCCCTATGTCTTGCGCGAGCGAGCGATAAAGTACAGGCCTGAGCGATTCGCCCAAAGTGCGGGACTTGATGTTTTTCACCACCCCGATAATTTCGTACGTGGCGCCGGCGCCGGTAACCCGCTGCCCGATGGGGTTTCCGCCCTTGAATAGATGCTGGGCGAAGGCTTCGTTTACCAATGCGCCTCTCGTGCTATGAGGATTTTCGTCGGCAAAATCGCGGCCGGCGACACGGGCGATCCCCATGGTTTGAAAATATCCAGGCGTGACCATGTAGAGATCGACCACGGTGCTTGGGTCGTTGGATTGTGGCCGTCCCTCAGCGTGGAAGTCATCCCATCTGCCGTCCATGGATAATGGCACCGGGTCCGCGACCGCTACGGACGCTACACCAGGTATGGCCTGCACGCGCCGGCGCAGCTCGCCCAGGAATTGAGAGGTGCGCTCGGTCGTGTAGCCGTGGAGTTGCGGATCGATGTTCATGATCAGGATGCCGCGCGAACGGAAGCCAATGTCGATGTTCGAAGCGCTCTCCAGGCTGCGCAGAAAGAGCCCGGTTGCGCATAGCAGGACCAGCGACGTAGTAATCTGCGCGACGATCAGGAGGCTTCGCAAGTTCCAGCGCCTCGCCGAGCCGGCCAGAACTTCTTCTCCCTTAAGTGCCTTGGCGAGAGCCGGACGCGAGGCTACCCACGCCGGTGGGACCCCGAACAGCAGCCCGGTAAGGATGCTGAGGACAAAGGTATAGAGCAAGACTTTCCAATCGACGCCCACCGTCAAATCAATGGGCACGGGGATGGGAAGATGGAACGCAGAGAGGGCTGACGTGGCCCATAGAGAAAGCAGAAAGCCGAATAGGCCACCGCCGATGGCCAGCAGCAAACTTTCCATCACCATCTGGAGTTGCAATTGGGCACGGGTTGCGCCAAGGGCAAGGCATATGGCCATCTCCCGCTGGCGGCTCGAGGCCTTTGCCAAAAGAAGATTGACGATATTGGCGCAGGCGATGCCCAGAACCAGAAGCACCACCACCGAAAGAGCGGTAAGAAAAGCGGTTATGGCCTGCTTTTGATCCGGCGGCAAGGCACCGGCTTGTTCCAGACGGAAGCCAAGGCCGTTGTGTGCTTCCGGGTAGCTCTTGGCAAACCGCTGCGCCAGCCCGTTGAGCTCTGCCGCCGCCTGCGAGCGCGTAACACCAGGTTTTAGTCGCGCGACAACTTCAAGCCAGGTGTTGGTGCGCGAATGGTCGCCCACCTTGGGCATAAGACGCTCGTGGTTGCCGAGCGGAACCCAAAGGTCAGAGCCAAGAATATCGAGCCCGCGGAAGGATGCCGGAGCCACGCCAACCACCGTAAACGTTCGCCCAGATAAGGTGACGCCCTTGCCCACGATGGCAGGGTCTGCAGCAAAGCGGCGCTGCCAGAGGCGGTGACTTAGAACCACGACGGGAAGGTGCTCTTCGTCGGGAGCAAAGCCGCGGCCGAGTGTCATATGTATCTGCGCGACCTCAAAAAAATTAGCCGTTGCCAGTTCGCCCCACACGCGTTCCGGCTCCCCGTAGCCGCCGATCGACGCGGGCATCATCGGGTAATATGCCGCAGTACCGGAGAATGACTTGGCCTGTTCGCGCAGGTCGGCATAGATCTGCCATGACACATTGTTTCCACAGCAGGAGTTGTTTTGCGTGGTGTACAGGCCCATCAGCGTGGGCGGATCACCCACCGGCGCGGAACGGAGAAGGAAGGTGCTGACCACGGAAAAAATCGTGGCATTTCCAGCGATCCCAAGGCCGATGGAGACAACGACAGCCAGCACGATGCCGGGCGATCTGGAAAGACGCCGGAATGTGTGCTGCAAATCTCGCCGGAAACCGGCCATCGCGCAAACCCCGCTGCCTTGGTTACGCAAAGGCCAAGAGGATGGTTCCCAGAGTCTGCGCCCTCAAGCCCTCGGGCAAGTCCAGCTCAGATTGCCGGCGCTAGCTGGAAGGCTGGATGCACCGCCAGGTTTCCAACACCCCAGCCGGATTCCGCGAATCGTCAGTCCGCGTAGCCACATCCAAGCTGCGGGTAGTTCCAATCTCAACCCGCAAAGGTCCCCCAATGAAATACAACACGCTAGGCCCCACAGGCCTGCTCGTATCGGAGATTTGCCTGGGCACCATGACCTTCGCTGCCGGCGAAGGGATGTGGAAGGTCATTTCAGGCGTCGACCAGAACTTGGCCGACGAAATCCTCAAGCGCTCCTTCGACGCCGGCGTGAACTTCGTCGATACCGCGGATGTTTACACCAACGGTGAGTCCGAGAAGACTCTGGCGAACGCTATCAGCAACGTTGGCATCCCTCGCAAAGACCTGGTGATCGCGACCAAGGTTTTTGGCCGAACCGGCAAGGGCCGGAACGACGTGGGCGCCTCCCGCGGACACATCATGGATGGAGTCGAGCAGTCGCTCAAGCGTCTGCAGACCGACTACATCGATCTTTACCAAATTCACGCCGCCGACACGCTAACCCCGGTAGAAGAGACGCTGCGAGCTCTCGATACGCTGGTTTCGCAAGGCAAGGTACGGTACGTCGGCTGCTCAAACTGGGCCGCGTGGCAGCTCATGAAAGCGCTGGGCATCTCCGAGGCGAAAAACCTGGCCAAGCTCGATACCCTTCAGGCCTATTACTCGATCGCAGGCCGCGATCTCGAACGGGAGGTCGTTCCTTTGCTTAAAGACCAGGGCACTGGCCTGCTTGTCTGGAGCCCGCTGGCCGGAGGCCTTCTCTCCGGTAAGTACTCACGTGAGAACCAGAAGCCTGCGGACTCACGCCGATCCTCCTTTGACTTTCCCATCGTGGACAAGGAGCGCACCTGGCGCATTCTGGATGTGCTGCGCCCTATCGCCAAGAGCCACAACACCAGCGTCGCTACCATCGCCTTGGCCTGGGTGCTGGCCAAGCCGTTCGTGACCTCGGTAATCATCGGCGCCAAGCGCGTCGACCAACTCCAGGAAAACCTGGCCGCCGTCGACGTCCAACTGGCCGAAGAGGAGATCAAGCAACTGGATGAGGTAAGCGCCCTGCCGCCGGAGTATCCAGGCTGGATGATTCCCTTCCAGAATGTGAACCGTCTCGCCGACGTTCCGCGATTCTAAGGCACACGCAGTCGCCACCCTTTTCCGGGAGTCGACAATTCTCTTGCACCCACGAAGCGAGTTGTGCGATAACTACGTCATGCGTAGTACGCGACACGTAGTTGATACGGATCAGAGTGACGGGAAGGGGCACTATTCCAACCCCCCGCTGCTGGTGCTTGCCAGCTTGGCGAACGGGCCGAAGCACGGACACGCGATGATCGAAGATATTGCAGGGCTTTGCGGAACCCACCTGGGCCCGGGAACGCTGTATGGAGCGATTGCCCGTCTCGAGCAGCAGGGGTGGATCGAGCCTCTGCCCGCTGAGGAGCGGCGCCAACCTTATCGCATCACCGCTGAGGGTCTTGGTGTTCTGCGGGCAAAGCTCACCACCTTGCAACAGTTCGCCAAGGCCGGACTAAGAAGGCTGGAAGCCTTATGAATCGCCGCCTCGCCTCGTTGCTTACGCGCTTGTATCCACCTGCCTGGAGAGCGCGGTACGGAGCGGAGTTTGAGGTACTTCTTGCCAGCGGCCGCGGAGGCCTTCGAACCGTAGCGAACATCTTCTGGTCGGCGCTGCAGGAGCGCCTCTCTCCCACTCCAGGGCTCAGGGAGAGCCGTAGTCAGTTCCAATCCTGGTGCTTGCGAGCGCCGTGGGCGATGTTCGGGTTGGCCCCGCTTTTTCTTCTTGCCGGGGCTTACCTGGTCGCCTGTTGCTATTTGTGGTCAGGGTGGCAGATCTTTCTGCCGGGTGCCGATACGCCGTTCGGCGGTCGCCCAAGCGGGCCAGTCTATGGGTTTGAGAATATTTATTTTCAGGCCGGCAAGTTCTACTATTTCGCTGCGCCGCTGCTGGTGGGCTGGGCAATCGGACTCATCGCCATCCGGCAAAGGGTGAAGATGCTTTGGCCTATGATCGGTTTGGTCCTGATCGCGTGGATGGGTGGTGCAGCCCGGATCGAAGCGAACCGCATAACGGTCCACGGCGGCCTCGGGCATATCAGCATGCACTTCGCCCTAGGGCCCTCTTCGCAGGACATTAACAACAACCTATTTCACTTCCTTGTGATTCTCTCGCTCACCGTGCTGCCATATCTCATATGGCGACTTGTTCCCGCCCGGGGCTAGACCAGCTTTAATTCCGGAAAATACTTTTTGTACCGGGTCGCCTCGAGAGACATCAGCCGATCGGCTTGCAACAGCGCATGAGAACCGACAAGAAAATCCGCCAGCAAGCGTTTGGGGTCCCCATGCCCCTCTTTGCGGCGCTGGATTGCATATTGGGCGAAGCGCCTGCCGGCGTCCACCCACACCGCGCTCTCGATATCAAAATCCACAGTGATGCCGGTGTCGGACAAAAAACCGTTGACGAACGATTCGCTCGCCTTTGGGTAGGCGAGTAACTCAGCGTAGACGACTGGGGAAATCAACAAAGCTCCATCGTGTCTCGCACTGCCAAGCTGCTGAGCGAGTTTGCTGGCCGCAGGCTCGCTTGACCACAGGGCAGACAGGATATTTGTATCGATCGCGGTTCTCACTCCTTTGCCGTTTTTTCATCGCGCAGGCTGCTCACCCAGGCATCGATTTCGTCCTGAGAGTGAAAGGCAGGAAGCGCCCCGGCGTATTTCTCAAAAGGATTTTCTAGGTGGTCGAGCAGGACGAATGACGGTCTTCTCACCTTCCACAACAAATTCCACACGATCGCCTTCCTTCAGGCCGAGGCGGCGACGAATCTCAAGCGGCACCGTGATTTGGCCTTTGCTGCTAATGGTGCTGCTCGGAGGCATCTTTACCTCTCTTCCTTACAGTAAAGATTAGATGATTTACTTCTCGACTTCAATTGTCTTCGCCGGAGCGTAGAATCCGACCATGACCATCGAAGAATTCCGGACTTCTCTGCGCGAGGGAGTGCCGCCGGCAGGCCTAAGCCCCCTGTTGAAGGCTCTTTGGTGGGATGCCAAGGGGAATTTCGATCGCGCTCACGACATTGCCCAGGACGACACGTCCGGGCAGGAAGCGGCTTGGGTCCATGCCTATCTGCATCGCCGGGAAGGGGATGCGGAGAATGCCGGGTACTGGTACAAGCGTGCCCATCAACCCCATCCGGAAACAGCGCTCGATGAGGAATGGCGCCAGATTACAACCGTGCTCCTGCACCGCCAAGGGTAGATTCCTGCATTGTCATAGGGGGCATCGGGGTCGTATAGTTAGATATGCGACCTCAACGGTCGCATTTGAGGCCGACTCCTTACCTTTATGCCCGGCACCTTAACATCGACAGCGCTGAGCGACCTCAGTATTGGATCCTGCGCGACCCTGGCTTCGCTGGAGCTGCCGGAGGAGATTCAGGGGCAGTTAATGCACCTGGGTTTTGTGCCGGAAAGCCGGGTGCTGGCGCTCCGCCGCGCGCCGGCCGGCGACCCGACCGTGTACTGCGTGGATGGCGCGGAGGTGGCGCTGCGCAAGGAGACGGCTCAATATATCTCAGTCCACAGTGTTTGCAAACCGGAGCGAAAGGCCGCGCGATGAGCCATTGCAGCCCCGGCGGCGGCGTGGCCGTCGAGCCTACCCGTCCCAGAATCACCGGCAAGATCAGCACGGTGGCGCTCATCGGGCCGCCCAATTCAGGCAAGTCGACGCTTTTCAATCGCCTTACCGGGTTGCGGCAAAAAGTGGCCAACTATCCCGGCGTGACCGTGGAACAACACTCCGCCCGCATGGCCGGAATAGGCCATCGCGAGTTGACCCTGATCGACCTGCCCGGCATTTACAGCCTGCAATCCTATTCAGAAGACGCCCGGGTGGCAGTCGATGTGCTGCAAGGCAACATGCCCGGCACCCCGGCGCCGGATGCGGTTCTGTTGGTGCTGGATGCACTGCAGTTGAACCGCCAGCTCATGTTGGCCGCCCCTGTATTGGCGATGGGCCTGCCGACGCTGGTGCTGCTGAACATGTCTGACCTGATGACATCGCGTGGAGGAGAGATCGATCCCCTCGCATTGGCCCGCGAATTGGGAGCACCCGTGGCGATGATCAGCGCAAGCAAGGGCACCGGCTTCGACGCTATCAGCCGCTTCGTCACCCGGCTCTCAGATCCGGCACATGCTCAGCTGCAGCCGATGCAGCTGCCGGTACTGCAAAATGCCGCCTCCTGCCATCAATGGGCAACCCAGGTAAGCTCGCGCACCAAGTACAAGGCGCCGCTCTCGGGGGTTTGGACACGCCGGCTCGATAGCGTGCTGCTGCACAAGATCTGGGGCCCGGTTATTTTTCTGGCAGTGGTGATCGGCGTCTTTCAGGTGGTGTTTGCGGCTGGCCTTCCGCTGAGCGATTGGCTCACCGTGATCTTTACCAAGGCAGGCGCGGCGGCGGTTCACCTTGTGCCCTGGCCCTGGCTGCAGCTGCTGCTGCGCGATGGTTTATGGAACGGAGTGCAGGCGGTACTGGTTTTCCTGCCGCAGATCCTGCTGCTCTTCCTGGTCATCGGGGTGCTCGAAGACTCCGGCTACCTGGCGCGTGCGGCCCTGATCGCCGATCGCGTGATGCGCTCCATCGGCTTGAACGGCAAAGCCTTCATTCCGCTGCTGTCGGCCTACGCCTGCGCCGTGCCGGCGATCATGGCGACGCGGACGATCGAGAACAAGCGTGACCGGCTGGCGACGATCCTCGTGGCCCCGTTCATGACCTGTGCGGCCCGGCTGCCTATTTACACCCTGATCATTGCCGCGTTTATTCCCAACCGGCCCATTCTGGGCGACTTTTTTGGCCTGCGCGCGGCGGTGATGTTGAGCCTGTACGTACTGGGCTTTCTGGCCGCACTGGGAACGGCCCGGATGCTCAAGTCCTCGATTCTGAAAGCCAACTCAGCACCGTTTATTCTGGAATTGCCACAGTATCGGTGGCCGACGTTGCGGTCGATCGGGTTGCGGCTGCTGGATCGCGGCCGGGTTTTCGTGGAGCAGACCGGGACAGTAATCCTGGCTGTTACCTTTGGCCTTTGGCTGCTCAGCATTGTCCCCTTCCATGCCGGCGCCGCTTCCCCCCTGACCCAGAGCGTGATCGGCAGGCTGGGCCATTGGATCGAACCGGTGCTGCACCCGCTAGGCTTCAACTGGAAGATCGGCATCGGGCTTCTCACCTCGATCATCGCCCGGGAAGTGATCGTCGGCACCCTGGGGACGCTTGTATGGCGCCGACCCCGCTACTCAATCCGTCGGGCTGCAGGCGGCATTGCGGCATGACATGACGATCGGCGGCGCGATTGCGCTGGTGGTTTTCTTCGCCTTCGCCATGCAGTGCACCTCCACGCTGGCCGTAGTCCGGCGGGAAACGAATAGCTGGAAGTGGCCGGCTGTGCAGTTTTTCTACATGACCGGATTGGCCTACGTTGCGGCACTAGCGGCAAACCAAATACTGTCGCGCATCTTCTGACGTATTCCCAGCTGGGTTTCTGCATTAAACCTGCGAAAATAGAAGTGAATCTAAGAAAACAAGAGAATTGAATCATGATTTCTGTCAGCGATGTAACTATGCGTTATGGAGCCAAGCTCCTGTTCGAAGAGGTTTCGGTGCAATTTATTGCCGGTCGCCGTTATGGCTTGACCGGGCCGAATGGTGCGGGCAAATCCACCTTCATGAAGATCCTGTCGGGTGAACTGGATGCGCAAAAAGGGACGGTGGTGCGGCCCAGGAAGGTCGGCGTCCTGCGCCAGGACCAGTACGCGTTCGACGCCTTTCGCGTGATCGATACCGTCATCATGGGCAACAAAGGCCTGTGGAAGGCGCTTGCGGAACGGGATGCGATCTACGAGAAGGCAGAGCTGACCGATGAAGATGGCATGCGGCTGGGCGAACTGGAAGGGATCGTGGGCGAAGAAGACGGCTACACCGCCGAAACCGATGCCGCCATCCTGCTGCAAGGGCTGGATATACCTGACGACATGCATGAACGCAAAATGAGCGAACTGCAGGGCGGCCAAAAGGTCCGCGTGCTGCTCGCCCAGGCGCTTTTCGGCAAGCCGCAAGCTCTGCTGTTGGACGAACCTACCAACTCGCTCGATCTTGACTCGGTGCACTGGCTGCAGAACTTCTTGCAGGAGTTCGAAGGCACGCTTATTACGATCTCCCACGACCGGCACTTCTTAAACAGCGTCTGTACGCATATCGCGGATATCGATTACGAGACCATCATTACCTACAGCGGCGGCTACGACGATATGGTGCTGGCCAAGACCCAGATCCGCTCCCGGCTGGAATCGCAAAATGCCCAGCGGGAAAAGAAGATCGCACAGCTGAACGAGTTTATCGCCCGATTTTCGGCGGGTACTCGTTCCAGCCAGGTCACGTCGCGCAAGAAGGAAGTAGAGCGGCTGCAAACCACTGAGCTGGCGCGCTCCAATATCCAACGCCCTTATATTCGCTTCGATCTGTTGCGTCCTTCCGGCAAGCACATCCTGGAGTTCGAGCACCTGGGCAAGTCATACGGAGATCAGCCGGTAATTCAGGACTTCAGCGGGGCCGTGATGCGCGGCGAGAAGGTCTGCCTGATGGGCCGCAACGGCCTGGGAAAGACCACACTGCTGAAATCCCTGTTGGTAAAAATGGAGCAGGCCGACCCTGGTTTCACGCTTGACCAGGGGACGGTCAAGTGGGGACACGAAGCGCAGATCGGCTACTTCCCCCAGGACCATACCGGTTCCATTGAGAAAGGTATGACCGTCTCCGATTGGCTGCATCAGTTCGATCCGAGGGTGACCAAGGAAGATATCCGCGGCTTGTTGGGGCAGATGCTGTTCAGCGGCGAAGAAGGATTGAAGAAGACTGAGGCTCTCTCCGGGGGAGAAGCGGCGCGCCTGATCTTCTGCCGCCTTATGCTGCAGAAGCCAAACATCCTGATTCTCGACGAGCCGACGAACCACCTCGACCTGGAAGCCATCAACGCGCTGAATGTCGCCATCCAGCGCTATGAAGGCACGGTGCTGCTGGTGACGCACGATCACGATCTGATTGACGAGGTAGCCACCCGGATCTGGCACTTCGATCAGGGTGCGATCGAAGACTTCAAGGGACCCTACGAGGAATACATGAACGCCACCGCCGCGGCACGGCGGTAAGTTGAGAAGAACCGCAGGTCCCTTACGCTTCGGTTCGATCCCACAGCACTCCAGGGCAGGCGGGATGGCAAGGGGAAGAGTGGGCCTTCCAGCCACCCTCTAAACCAGTCCCGAAGGGACGACCTGAACGTAGCCCAGGACGCAGTCCTGGGTATACAGCGCAGGTGAGAACAGTTCCGTAGGGACGGCTGAAAGCGGACCAAGAATTTTCAGCCGTCCCTACCGGGACTACAAAACTTTTTCGACGAGTACCCAGGACTACATCCTGGGCTACGTTCAAGTCGTCCCTTCGGGACTGAACCTCCGGGTAGGGCGACGCTTGGTTTCCAATCCGGCTTTGCTGCTGGTTGCTTAACACGAAATAAAGGACGAATTTGCCTCCTATCCTCAATGCGCAGGGAATCTCGAAATCGTTCGGCGCTGACCCGCTGCTGCGCGATGTCAACTTCACGGTGGAAGAGCGCGCCCGCATCGGTTTGATTGGACCCAATGGCTCGGGTAAGTCGACGCTGCTGGGCATTCTCGCTGGGGAGATCGAGCCCGATAGCGGCGAGGTCGCGACCCGCAAACGCACGCGGCTGAGCTATGTTGCGCAGCAATCCGAGTTTGCCCAAGGGACAACAGTGCGCGCTGTTCTGGAAGCCTCGCTCAAGCGCATCGCCGCTCCGGCCGCGGAGTGGGAAGGACGCATCGGCGAAACGCTCGGACGGACAGGCTTTGAAGACTTCGCCGCCGATGCATCTCGGCTTTCCGGCGGCTGGCGCAAGCGCCTGGCAATTGCCGAGGCCCTGGTGCAACAGCCCGATGTGCTGCTGCTGGACGAGCCAACCAACCATCTGGATCTAAGTGGAATCGAGTGGCTTGAGGGCTTGCTCAATACCTCCTTGTTCGCCTGCATCGTCGTTAGCCACGATCGGTATTTCCTGGAGAATGTGGCCACGGAGACGGTGGAGCTGAACCGCGCTTATCCCGATGGCCTGCTCCGCGTAAACGGAAACTACAGCACTTTTCTGGTGAAGAAAGAAGCCTTCCTCGAGGCACAGGTCAAGCATCAGGATGCGCTGGCCAACCGCGTGCGCACAGAAATTGAATGGTTGCGCCGCGGACCGAAAGCGCGCACGACCAAGTCCAAGGCCAGGATCGACCGGGCGCACGAACTGATCGGCGAGCTGGCGGAGGTTTCCGGACGGAACCGCACAGCGACAGCCTCCATCGAGTTCTCGGCAACCGACCGGCAGACCAAGCGACTGGTGGAGCTGGAAGACCTGCAATACGGCTTTGGCGGACGCACGCTTTTTCGCGGCCTTAATTTTGTTCTTACCGCGGGGATGCGCATTGGCCTGGTGGGCCCCAATGGCAGCGGGAAGACGACCCTGCTCCGCTTGCTGCGGGGCGAGATCGAACCGCTCGACGGTTCCATCAAGCGAGCGACCGCGCTGCGCACGGTTTACTTCGACCAGAATCGCATTCTCGAACCAGACGTAACGCTACGGCGGGCGTTGGCGCCCGATAGCGATTCGGTGATCTATCAGGATCGGGTAATTCACGTCGCTTCCTGGGCGGCAAGATTTCTATTTACCGGCGATCAGCTCAACCAACCTGTCGGGCGGCTATCCGGGGGCGAGCGGGCACGGGTGCTGATTGCGCGACTGATGTTGGAACCGGCTGACCTGCTGCTGCTCGACGAGCCAACCAACGACCTCGACATCCCGACGCTGGAAATTCTGGAAGAGAGCCTGCTGGAATTTCGCGGAGCGCTGGTGCTGGTCACCCACGACCGCTACATGCTCGATCGGGTCTGCACCAGCGTATTGGGGCTGGACGGGCGCGGCGGCGCGGAGCGCTTCGCTGATTACTCGCAATGGGACGCGTGGCAACGTCCTGCCCCAGCAGGAAACCAGGTCGTCTGCCCCGCAGGAGAAGCGAACCACGTCTTCCAAAAAGAAGCTGTCGTACCTCGAAGCGCGGGAGTTTGCAGGCATTGAAGATCGAGTGACGGCAGCGGAGGAGCAGGTTGCGCGAGAGCGCGAGGTGGTCGAAGACCCCGCGGTGGCTACCGACGCGGTGCGCCTGCAGGCAGCGCTGCACGCCATGGAGCAGGCGCAGAGCATGCTCGATGAGCTATACGCGCGTTGGGCGGAACTCGAGGCCAAGAACAATGAACAAGCCGTTTAGGGTAGGCCGGGGATTTATCCCCGGCACAAATGCAGTCCAATCAAGGGGCCTTTAGGCCCTGAGGTACGCTTTCGAGACATTTCGGAAGCGATGAATCGCTTTTGCGGCGGAAGAATGGAAAGGATGCACCTCAGGCGCTAAGCCCACGATTATTTCGTGACATTTGTGCAGGGGATGAATCCCCTGCCTACCCTAGGGAATTACTTCGGTCGCGCTGGCAAAGCTCAACTGGTGAATCGCCATCCAGGTCTGGGCGTAGGAATTCAACGCGTTCAGGCTGGTGGTCCGGTCATCCTGCAGCGCACTCAGATAATCCAGCAGTGCGATCCCGCCGTGCTCGTAGGCGAATTGCGCGATCGATAAAACATCTTTTGATTCGGCGAGATAGTGGCCGTTGTAGCGGTCCGATAGCACCTTGGAAGTGGTGTATCGAGATCCATGCCTGATCCACATCGGAGTAGACCTGGTTCTGTGCCGCGACCTGGCCGAAGCGGCTGGCCTGCGCCAGGTATTTGCTGGTGTCTTTGTTGCCCTGATTGCGATCGAAAATGCGGAGCGGAATATTGACGCTGAATCCGGCCGAGTTATAGTCGCCACTGCGGTCGTATTCGCCCTCAAGCGTTGGATCGGTGGTTCCGTTGGCATAGGCCAGCTTCACATTCGCATCCGCTACGCGCACTGCCGCCTGGGCTGCCTGGTAGTCCGGCCTGGCTGCCAGCGCCTTTTGCTCCAGATCGGTCAGGGTTGCCGAAAGCGCCGGGGGACAAGATCTCCGGCGATATCGAAGGTGCGGCTCGGCTGCACAATCCCCATCAAGGTTTGCAATTGATCGCTGGCCTGCACCAGGTTCATCTCCGCATTCGATTCATCCGACTCGAACTGCGCCAACTGCAGATCAAGCCGCTCGTAATCCAGCTTCCCAATGTCGCCCGCATCGTAACGATCGTGGTTGATCTGCAACTCGTGACTGAAACTGCTCAGATTGTCTTGTGCCAGTTTCAATGTCGCTTTGGCCAGCAGCAGATTGGTGAAGTTCTGCTTCACCTGCAAAGTGGTCTGCCGGATCTGGTCGTGATATTGCGCCTCGGTCTGCGCGGTCGACGCACGTGCGCTATCCAGCCGCCAACGCCGCTTTTGGCCCCGCTCGAATAAGCGCGAAAGCGACGCGCTGTAGAAATACGGACTCGCGGGGTTGGTGGTCGAAAGCGAGACATCGCTGCCGGAGAAAGCGAAATCCGGGTTGGCGCGCAGTCCCGCCTCCACCTCCTGCCCCTTCATGGAGAGCAGATTCTGTTGTGCCGAAAGCAGCGCCGGATTGTGCGCCAGCGTCTGAACTCCACCGCCTGCTGCATGGTGACAGGCGTGGCAGGAGAAGCAGCCGGAGGCGGCAACGCCTGCGCATCCATCGACCGCCTGGCTGCAAACGACAAGCAGAACAATAACGCGCACGTGATTCGTCTGCAGGAGTTCAATTCTCAAACTCCGTTTCCGGCGTTGGCAGCACATCGCGATCGCCCGCGATCCACACGTACAGGGTCGGCAGCAAAAAGACGCTCATCAGCAACGCGGCGATCAGGCCGCCGACGATGACGATGGCGAAAGGACGCTGCGAGTCCGAGCCGATGCCATGCGACGTGGCCGCCGGCAAAAGCCCCAGCGTGGCCACCAGCATGGTCATCATGATGGGGCGGAGTCGCAGCACGGCGCCTTCGACCGCGGATTCTTCAATGGAGTGCCCGCGCACCCGCAGCTGGTTGATGTACTCCAGCATGATGACGCCGGTCTGCACCGAGACACCGAAGAGCGCAAGAAAACCAACACCGGAAGAAACGCTGAAGTTGGTGTGCGTGAACAACAGCGCCAGCATGCCACCGACCGGTGCCATGGCTACGTTGCAGAGAATGAGCAGCGCCCATTTCGCCGAACGGAACATGGTGTAGAGGATGATGAAGATGATGGTGATGGTAATGGGCAACACCAGCATCAGACGCTTATTCGCTCTCTTCTGGCTCTGGTATTCGCCCGCCCAATCGAGATGGTAGCCCGGTGGCAGCTTTACCTGGGCGTTGACCTTGGCGATGGCTTCTTCCACCGTGCTGCCCAGATCGCGTCCGCGGACGCTGTATTTGATTGCGATATAGCGCTGGTTGGCTTCGCGATAGATCTCCTCGGCGCCATCCTCCACCTTTGCCTGGGTCAACTGGGCCAACGAAACGCGTTCTCCCGAAGGGGACAACAGGCGAATGTCTTCGATCGCCTGCTGCGTGTCACGGTAGGGCTTCTGATAGCGAACGACCAGGTCGTAGCGCGCCTCGCCCTGCAGCACCTGGCTGACCGCCCCCCCGCCAACCGCCGTCTGAATGGCATCCTGCACGTCGGCCACATTGATGCCGATAGCGCGCCGCGGCTGTCCGGTCGACTATGTAGTTCAGGTTGGGTTGGCCGATGATACGAAAGACTCCAAGGTCCTGGACGCCCTGGATCCGGCTCATGATGGCTTCAATCTGGTCGCTCTTTTCCTCCAGCGTTTTCAGATCATCCCCATACAGCTTCACCGCCAGCTCACCCTTGACGCCGCTGACCGCCTCTTCGACGTTGTCCGAGATGGGCTGGGAGAAGTTCCATAACACCCCCGGCATCTTCTCCAGCTCGCGATCCATCGCGCTAATCAACTCTTCCTTGTTCTCGTGGAAGGCCGGGCGCCACTTATTTTTGGGAAGCAGGTCGACGAAATATTCGGTGTTGAAAAAGCCTGTGGTATCGGTACCGTCGTCGGGGCGGCCCACCTGGCTGACCACGTCGGTCACCTCGGGAAATGAGGCCAGCAGGACGCGCGCCTTATCCATCGTGTCCACGCCCGTCGTCGGGCCGGCGCTCGGCGCAAGCGTGCCGCGTACCCAGATCGCGCCTTCATCCAGGTGGGGCAGGAACTCCGACCCAATCACCCCGCTGAAGCCCAGAAATCCGGCCAGAAGCAGCGCGCCAACAGCGACGCCAACGGTCACGTAACGATGCTCAATGGCCCAGGTCGCAGCGTGGCGATAGCGATCGGTGATCCAAATCATCACCGGGTTGCTGCCATTCGCGCGCACCCTTATAAAAGAGAAAACTCGAGAGCACGGGCGCAATCAACATGGAGAAGATCAACGCACCCAGCAGGGCAAACGCCACCGTCCAGGCCATCGGCTTGAACAACCGCCCCTCAACCGCCTGCAAAGTAAAGATCGGGAGGTACGCGGTAACGATGATGCCGATAGCGTAAAAGACCGGGCGCTGTACCTCGTGGGCGGCCTCGCGAATCTGCTCGGCAGGGGCTGCTGCTGTCGGCGCGGCGGCGGCCGAGATGGCGAACAATGTTCTCAACCATCACCACCGCGCCATCCACCACCATGCCGAAGTCAAGCGCACCCAGCGACAGCAGGTTGGCCGGAATGTGACGCAGATCCAGGCAGATGGAGGCAAAGAGCAGGGAGAAAGGAATGGTGAGCGAAACGATAAGAGCGCCGCGAACATTCCCCAGGAAGAGAAAGAGAATGATCACCACCAGGATGATGCCCTCGGTCAGATTGTGTAGAACGGTGTGCGTGGTGTAATGCAGCAGGTCGCTGCGATCAAGGAAAGGAACGACCTTGACCCCCTTGGGCAGGATCAGATTATTCAGCTCATCGACTTTGGCATGGATGCCCACCAGGGTCGAGTCAGAATCGTCGCCCTTCTGCAACAGCACGATGCCCTCGACCACGTCGCCGTCGTCGATAATCTTTCCGTCGACTCGATGAATAGCCTTGCCGATCTGGCCCAGGCGGATCTTCGGCCCCTGCACCACCTCGGCAATATCCTTCACCCGCAGTGCGGTTCCGTTTGACGTTTTGAGGAGGGTCTCCTGGATGTCCTTGACATTGCGATACAGCCCCACCTCACGCACGTTGATCTGCTGCTGCCCCTGCTCGATAAAGCTGCCGCCGGCATTGATATTGTTGTTGGCCAGTTGCTGCTCTACCTGGCCGATCGACAGACCATAAGCGATCAGCTTGCTGGGGTCGACGCGCACCTGGTACTCGCGGGTGATGCCTCCGAAGCTGGATACATCCACCACGCCGGGGACAGACTTGAACTGCTTCTCCAGCTTCCAGTCTTCGATCGACTTCAACTCCATGTTGTCGTACTCGGGATTGGTGCTGTGCAGCGTGTACCAGTAGATCTGGCCAACCGGGCTCCAGTCGCTGCCGATCTGCGGCTGCAGGTTGGCCGGAAGGTTGACCTGCGAAAGCCGTTCGAGAACCTTCTCACGATTCCAATCGTTAATGGATGCGTCGTCGAAGATCATCTTGACGTCGGAAAGGCCGGCCAGGGAAAACGAACGCAGATGATCCATGTGGGGAATGCCGGCCATCGCGATTTCAATGGGGATGGTGACTTGCTGCTCTACCTCTTCCGCCGCGCGACCAGGCCACTGGGTAATCACTTCGACGTAGTTGTTGGCTACGTCGGGATAGGCCTCCACCGGCAGATTGTGGAAAGAGATGGCGCCCCACACGAAGAGCAGGATGGCAATCGCCAGGATCATGAACCGGTTGTTCAGTGCAAAATCAACCAGACCACGAATCATTACTGGTCCACCGTATTCTCAAGTTCAAGCGCGCGGCTTACGACCTGCTGGCCGGCAGTAAGGCCGGAGATGACCTCCTGCATCCCGCCGGGAAGCATGGCGCCACCCACCACACCGACCCGCTTGAATTTTCCATTTCCCGCCGGCACGTAGACCCAGTCCCGATCGTGCAGGTGGAGAATTGCGGCGGCCGGTACCGAGGTGTGGTCCTGCAGCCTGCGGCCATGGAAGGTCGCGGTGGCGAACATGCCTATGCGCATGAGGTGGTCGGGGTTGGGCACCTGAATACGGACCTTGGCGGTGCGGATACTGGGGTCCAGAACGGCGTCGATCTCGCTGATGGTGCCGGTAACAACCCGGTCAGGATAGGAGTTGAGCCGAATATCCGCAGTCTGGCCCACGTGAACCATGGGCAGATCGTTCTCATAAACATCGCAGATGATCCACACCTGGGAGAGATCGGCGATGGTGAAGGCGGTGGCCGATCCCGCAAACGTGACCCCGGTTGCGGCGGCGTTGGTGACATTCTGCGCGATGACGACACCAGTTGCCGGAGCATAAACCTTGGCGGTTAACGACGGGATGGGCCGGGTCGACACCCAGAAAATGCAACTGCTGCTCCGCCGCTGTCAGATCGGTCTTGGCGTCTTGCTCGCCGTCGTCCGCGATCTCCAGTTGGCTCTTGGCAATCGCGCCCTTATCGTAAAGAATTTTCGCTCGCTCATCCTGGGTACGCGCGAGTCGCTCGTCGTTGACCGCCTTCAGGTACTGATCGAAGGCATTGGAGATGTCCGTGCTCTGCACCTCCATGAGCAATTGGCCCTTCTTGACGAAGGCGCCGAGTTGGGTGTGGATGGCAACCACCCGGCCGGAGGCGATCGAAATAACCGGGATGGTGCGCGAGACGTCGGGGTTGACTGTCCCGGTTACATTCAGCGTAGAAGTCGAGGCATATTGCGTGGCCGTCGTGACCGGAAAGCGGTCTGGGTGATCGACGGTGATCAGGCTGACGCCGCCCTCACTCTCCACCTGCGCGGCGAGGCGGCGCCTCGGCTGCCTTATCGTGCTTCTCGCCGCCGCAACCACCCAATATCCCGAGGATGAGGGCCGCCGCGATGACCACGGTGTGCTTCATGAATAGACCTCACGACCCAATGCAAAACTCCCATCCTTCCCGGGGGCGAAGTACCCGAGATGAGTTGTTCGCATGTTGTGTAGAGCAATTGGATGGAGCAGAAGTCAAACGGCCACCCTCAAGGAAGCCTCGCGTTGCCCAAACCATGAACCACCCTGTCGAGAACCTCGAATTTCACCATATACATAAGATCGCGGGCCCGGGTTATGGTCCGTTGCTTCCTACGCCTCTGTCCGGCCGGATCGGAATCCGGAAGCCTAATAAATGTTACTTCAGACAGATGGCCCAAATGGTGTCGATCCGCCCTATCTTTCGATCTTTGAGCCTAACGGGTAAGTTGCAAATGCAGCATAAAAGTTTCGTTAGGAATTCATAAGCAGGAACATGGGCGTACACCTGATCGCACTTATCTCTGGCATTTCGGCGCGCAAAAAGCAACTAAGACCGGCGTAACTTGCCCATAGTCCGATTTTTGAGTAGAGTCTTCACCCGTGCTGGGGCGCGCTCATCTCAAGCACTCGTCACAAATCGGAAGCGCTCCGGAAGCACCAGGCAAGTAGAATGAAGACAGCACCCAAACCATCCCGAAGCACCGAAGAAATGCCATTCTTTTCCATGTTCGTGTGGGGTTCACGCAGGACGGCGTTGCTGATCGCCGCGCTGATGATCGCGTTGATCGCGCTGATCGACGCGCATGTGGCTGCGGATATCCCGCTTGGCTTTCTCTATCTGGCCCCCATGCTGGTGGTCGGCGCCTCCTTTAAGCGCTGGGAGATCGGCGCGGTCGCGTGCATCTGCGCCTGGTTGGCGGAGGCATTCGATGAGTTTCCCTGGGGCCCGAATACCGGGTTACCACGCGACCTTCTCTATTTCGCAGCGTTTTTGTGCATGGGCCTGTTTATGCACGAGGTCACACGCAGCCGCAAACTTTCTCTGCAGCACATGCGGCAGCTGGAAGGCGAGATGACGGCGCGAAGGGATGCCGAGGAGCAACTGAAGGTGCTGGTGGAGAGCAGCCCCGCTGCCATCATTACCACCAGTTCCAACGGCTGCATCCTGCTCGCCAACGATGCGGCGCATCGGCTTTTCGGTCTCCAACCCGGCGCCCTTCCCGGCCAGCCTATCCGCAATTACCTGCCGTCGCTGATCAACGTGCCTGCGCTCGACAGCAACCGCCAGGCTTTTCGCACGGCGATGCAGTGCCGCGGCCGCAGGGCGGACGGGGAGGTCTTTCAGGCCGACGTTTGGTTCTCTACCTACGTCACCAGTGCCGGACCACGGTTGGCGGCCATGGTGCTGGACACGTCGGAAGATCTGAGGACACACGAGGAATCGAGTTTTCATCAAATGCTGGCCAGCTCGCGCATTATGGTGGCCGCGGTTTCCCATGAAGTGCGCAACGTCTGCGGGGCCATTGCGTTAGTCCATGAAAATCTGGCCCGCAGCGGCAAACTTGGGGAAAATAAGGACTTTGAGACCCTGGGTACTCTGGTTCTGGCGCTGGAACGCATTGCCGCGATGGACCTGCGGCAAACTGCGAGCCAGGCGGCGGGGGTGGAAGTTCAGCCCCTGCTGGATGAGCTGCGTATCGTGATCGAGTCTTCTCTGCGGGACGCCGGAATTACGATCCGCTGGGAGGTAGAAGACGATCTGCCTGCCGTGTGGGCAGACCGCCAGAGCCTGATGCAGGTCTTCCTCAACCTGACCAAAAACAGCGAGCGCGCCATGGAGGAACAAGAGCGCAAGGAACTGACCGTGAGCGCCCGGCGCGAAGGCCTGGGGGTGGCCATCCGCTTCCGTGATACCGGGAGCGGAGTCGCACACCCGGAACGGCTCTTTCACCCCTTCCAGGCGGATGCTCAGTCGACCGGGCTGGGTCTTTATCTGTCGCGCGCCTTCATGCGCAGTTTCAAAGGCGACTTGCACTACGAACCGGAGACCGGGGGCTCGACGTTCGTCGTGGAGTTGTCACCCGCGCTGCGCGAGAGCAAGAATGATAACTATGAGCAGCGAGATTCGGATAATGCTGATCGACGATCACAGCCTGTTCCGCGAGAGCCTCAGCCGGCTTCTTCAGACCGAGTCTGACTTCCAGATCGTGGCCACCTGCGCCTCCGCGACCGAAGCGCTCGCCCTGCCGCATCTGGCGGAGATCGACGTCGTTCTGCTGGATTACGATCTCGGCCACGAGCAGGGAACGCAGTTTATCGACCGGGCACGCAGCAGCGGCTTCCCCGGCCATATTCTCCTGGTAACCGCCGGCATGAGCGACGCGGTGATGCTGCGCGCTCTGGAAAACGGTTCCTCCGGCGTCTTTCTCAAGCACAGTCCCCCCGAGCCGCCTGGTCGAGGCCATCCGAAAGGTCGTTGCCGGAGAAGTCTGGCTCGACCCTGCGGTCACCCGTTCCATCATCGCCGCGGCCACCGGCAACACCGCTATACCGCGGGCGCAAGGGTTGACGCAACGCGAACAGGCTGTGCTCAAGGGCGTATTCGAAGGGCTGACCAACAAGGAGATCGGCGCGCGGCTGTCTATCTCCGAAAGCTCGGTGAAAGCGGTGCTGCAGCAGCTCTTCGAGAAGACCGGTGTGCGTACACGCAGCCAACTGGTGCGCATTGCCCTGGAGAAGCACTCGGAGGAGTGGCTGACGAATCCTACCTAAAAGGGAGCTTGCTGTGGATGCCGTCGGTCAGCTTTGGGATGCGATTGTGGTGGGAGCGGGGCCGGCGGGCTGCGCGGCCGCTTACGACCTTGCCTCCGCGGGTCAGTCCGTGCTGCTGGTCGATAAGAAGGAGTTCCCAAGGCAGAAAGCCTGTGCCGGCGGATTGACGATCAAGGCCGTTCAGGCCCTCAGATATTCGATTGAGCCGGTAGTGCGGCAGGTGGTGAACCGCGTCCGGCTGGCGTCTGCCACCGACCCGGATGTCTTGCTGAAGAGCCGTGAACCCATCTGCGTGATGACGGTGCGGGCTGAATTGGACGAATTCTGCCTGCGCAAGACAGTCGCGGCCGGCGCCTGCTTCCGCAGGATTCAGAGTGTGCGGGAGATTATGCGGTCGGGCACTACGGTGGTTCTCAGCACCGCCGGCGAGAGCTATCGAGCGCGTTTTCTTGTCGGCGCCGATGGAGCGAGCGGCCAGGTAAGGCGTCTGTGCGCGGATGGCTCCTGGTTTTCCCAGGGCTTCGCTCTCGAGGTGCAAACCGCGGCGCCGAAGAAAGATCTCGACCTCACCTTTGATTTCGCAGCCGTCAGCCATGGATATGCATGGATTTTCCCCAAGGGCGACCATCTGAATGTCGGTGTTTACTCGTACGTGCCGGGCGTCACCCGAAACCAGCTTCTCAGCTATGTACAAGACAATCTGGCAACGGACCGAGCCGATCATGTTACGGGGCAGTATCTTGGGCTGGGTGCAGGCGAATTCGTGCAGCCGGATTTGCGGGATAGGGTCTTATTGGTAGGAGATGCCGGGGGCTTCGCCGATGCCCTGACCGGTGAAGGCATTTACGGCGCGCTGCACAGTGGGCAGGCGGCAGCCAGCGCGATTCTCGCAGAGACGCGAGGCGAGGGGCAGGCAGCGCAAGTATTCGCCGATTATCTCAGCGGCTATCGTCAGACGCTGCGCTTTTCTTCGCGCGCAGCAAGGGCGTTCTATGCGAATCCTGCTCGCGGGTTCCGCGCGATGCGGCTGCCGTTCCTGCGCAAGTCGCTGGTCCGGACTTATACCCACGGACTCAATGTCAAAAGCCTGGCGATGCGCATCGCCCTCTCTCGTTGCTGATGGATTGGTTGCTACTTGAGAGAACCGCAGATCATTCCTGGAAATGTTTTCGCTACGGACGAAAGAAGCTGTACAGCAACACGGCGAGCACGATGCCGCTCACCACCACGTAGATCTTGTCCCTCTGTGCGGCAAAACTATAAACACAGAAGGCGACTCTCATGATCGGGGTAGCAATCAGAATCAGAATGCCTAAGCGTATAAGACTACGGCTGTCCAGGCGATGATCGACCAGCATCGGCGCGATCCGGTCTGCGGGCCCGCGTACGCCGTGAAAATGATGATAATCCGGCAGCACTCCATGGGCACCGAAAAGATAGAGAAAGCACCCTGCCAACACGACGATCGCAGCCAGGCTCACCCCTGTACGCAGCATAAGGCTAATGGACATTTCCATCTTCAGATCGGCTTCGGACGCCATCACAGCCCTCCCGTGGCGCCGCTGTAGATCATCTCCACGCCCAGCGCGACAATGACCAGAGCGAAAATCACCCTGAGAACAGGTACACGGATCCTGACCAACATGCGCGCCCCCGCGACCGAGCCAGCCAAAACCCCCAGCATAACCGGCGCCACCAATCCCGCCGCAATGTATCCCCGGCTGAGATAGATACCGGCGCTCGCCGCAGCGGTAACGCCAATCATGAAATTGCTGGTGGTGGTGGAGACTTTGAAGGGAAGCTTCATCGCGTGGTCCATGGCCAGGACCTTGACCGCGCCGGAACCGATGCCGAGCAGGCCGGAAAGAACTCCGGCGATAAACATAATGCCAAACCCCGCCGGCACGTTCTGCGCAATATAGGTTTCGCGTCCGTTTGGTGTCGGATAATCTCCCCTCAACTCGAGCTTTTCGGCCAGCGCATTCGGAGGGTGCCGCACCTGATCGTGCGTGGCGCGGAATGAACTCCAGGCGGAGTACAGCAGCGTAATGCCGAAGATAACGCCGATGGCGCGCGTGGAGACACGCGCCGTAAGGTAAGCACCTCCCAGGGCGCCTAGCGTCGTGGCTACCTCGAGAAACATACCGATCCGCACATTGGAGAAGCCTTCGCGGACATAAGACACGGCCGCTCCCGAAGAAGTGGCGATCACCGAGATCAGAGAGGCGCCAATGGCGTAGCGAAGGTCAACGTGGAAGAGCAATACCAGCGCGGGCACAATCACCACGCCGCCGCCCAGGCCGGTGAGCGATCCGAGCAGCCCAGCGAGAACAGAGGTTAACAGCACCGCTCCGGTAAACTCGATCAGTCCCATCTCAAGCATGGTACTCGATCAGCTGACCGATATCAGCTGATCCATACGAGCGCCGGCCGACTCATAGATGTCGATCAGCTGGGCATAGTTGGTTTCACCGGTGTATTTGCTTTGATATTCCTGTCGCGCTCGTGTCCGCATAAGAGCCGCCTCGGCCGGGTGTGCACGCAACCATCGCACGTGAGCCACCAGCTCGCTGGAGTTGCCGGCCTCAAAAAGCAGGCCGGTGCGCCGATGATCGACGATGGACGACATGCTTCCCAGATCGCTGGCAATTACCGGCAGCCCAACGGCAAAGGCCTCCGCAAGAATCATTGGGAAGCCCTCATACCAGGTCGAGGGCAGTACCAGCAACGATGCGTCCTTCATCCTCTGCAGGATCTCCGCTCTGGGCAGCCACTTCAGCCAGCGCACATGCCCGCTTTCACCGGCGGCTCGTTCCACCTCCGGCGCCATCGGACCGTCGCCGGCAATCTGCAGAGGCAGCTCACCCCCCAGTTCCCGCCAGGCTTCGAGCAGCGTGCTGATTCCCTTCTCCGGCGTCAGTCGTCCGGCAAACAAGGCATAGTTCCCCCTCGCCTCTCCCATTCCCGGATCGGCTTCTAAGAAAATTAGGTTTGACAAAGATTTTTTCCGCCGGAAGGCCGCCCTGGATGAACTTGTCCCGCGCGAAATCGCTGAGGGCGATATAGGCCGAGACGGCCTCGCTCCACGTCTGCTTGTAGTTGTGGGTCGCCAGCATCGCCGCCGCAGCCGCGGTTGCCGGCTCTGCTGCCGCGATAACACCCATGCACCACGCCTGGCCAGGGGATCGCTCTGCCCACGCAGTCTTCACATACGTGCCCGTGCGCGGAAAAGAGTCGCTGTGGGACAGAGCAGGCGGTAATTGTGCAGGGTTTGTACGACCGGAATTCCCTCCTCCCCGGCCGCGTAGTAGACGGCGGGAGAGATCACCGGAAAGGTATTGTGGACGTGCACGATATCCGGCCGTTCCCGCTGCATCAGCGCCCGCAGCTCCTGGTGGGTCCGCCGGTTCCAGATAGTATTGCCCAGCAAGACCAGAGGGTTGATGCTCGTTCACCTGGTCGTTGCTGGCCTGATATAGGACCACATGGTGACCATGCGAACGCAGCAAGCCGGCTTCCTGGGCGAAGACCTGGTCCTCGCCTCCCGGCTGCTGGTATGCATTGTGCACGGAGAGAATCTCTCATGGAGCGTTGTGCCGGCGGCCGATGGCCCGCGTGACCATCTCTTTCCACACACTCTGGGTCAGAAGCAGATCGACCGCTCTTTGAAAGAGCGGCCGCGGCAAGTGGTTTGAGTATCGCCAGAAGCGGTCCACCTTGGAGCCCGCGCGCAGGCCATAGCGGCACAGATCGCTGTACGCCTGGTGCATCGCCGGATCGTTGTTCAAGCGATGGCGAATGTAGTTCATCTTGAGATAGAGCGGATTGCGCTCGATGGTGGGGAATGAGGCGCCAAGCTCCGCATCGATGTCTTCGAAGTAGTGCTTCTGCTCCAGCCAAAGAGAATGCATGATTTGGAGCTCACGCTCCAGGCGGCGCGGCGTGATGCGGGTGGAGTTCTGGTCGTTCTGGCCGTGCAATCGCCATTCCGCCAGCGGAGCATCGATCGCACACAGTTCTGTCATCAGCGGGGCCATGCGATGGATCATCTGCTCGGCATAGCCGGTGTATTCCACCGGGATGGGAAAGATGCGGTCAGCAACTTCTCGACGGAGCGCCAGATTGGTGGTGGGCGGCAAGCCCATCAATATGCCTGCGTTGTCGTAGGTGCTCCGGGCGCAGTCGCCCGACGGAAGGGCGCTCAACAACGGGTAAACACCGCGCGCCCGCTTCTGATGGTCCACCAGGTTGGCGCGATGGATGGCGAAGCCCGCGTCCGGATGGGCAACGAAATGCGTTCACCACGGCTTCAATCTTGCCTGGCAGGAAGGTATCATCCGCATCGAGCAGGCAGATCAAATCCTCCGAAGAGCTTTCGGTACGCGGCATTCAGGTTGGCCGCCATGCCGCCATGAGGATTGCGCAGCAGCCGTATTCCGTAACCACGGCTGATATAGGACTCAACTACTTCGCAGGAATTGTCCTGCGAGGCATCATCGCTGACGATGATTTCCGCTGGAGGGTAGGTCTGTGCCAGCACACTCTCAATGGCTTGACCAACATAAGCCCCGTAGTTGAAACAAGTGATCAGAACGGAAACGGATGGCTTCTGCGGAGAGGACTCTTCAAGGCAGCGGGTGCGAGATGGCTCAGCCCAGCCATGGCCGCGTGCCGTTACGCAATCCAGTTTCAAGCACCATGCGGCGATTCCCCGTACGCTGCCAGTTCTAACACAAAAAGATACCGTCAAGGATACTTTATAGATCAGGCCGCCGTGTGCTGGGAGTAAAAGGCCCGCCAGGCATCGACAAAGTGCTCTTCGGAGCAGGCGGAAGCTGCCAGCCGGGCTCGTTGGCCCATGGCGTGGCGGGCGTCCGGGCTCAGGCTCAGGACACGCTCCAGCCCCTCGCGTAACCCCGCCAACCGTAGTTTCAATCAGAAATCCGTTGTCTCCGTCTTTGAGCAGATCCTCCACTCCGTAAAGGTGGGAAGCCACAATGGGAAGCCCGGAGGCCGCCGCCTCATACGTGACCAGGGAAAAAGTCTCGTAGAGCGACGGGAAGACGAAGACGTCAGAACTCCAGAGGTAGGGTCGAACATCGGATTGCATGCCGACAAATTTCACCCGGTTACCCAGCTGATATTTGGCAGCCTCCTGGCGATAGCGGGCGATCAAGTCCGCTTCACCCCCGACGACGATCAGCTTGAGCTGCTCGGTGCGCGGCCAACGCCTGCAACAAAAGGGGCAATCCCTTGCGCTCAAACTGTCCCAGGGCCACGAATAGATGCGACGACATCCTGCTCGTCGATGCCCAGGCTGTGACGAAACGCGCGGCGATCAAAATCGCCGGGCATTTGCAGGCGCTCCAGGCTGATGGGATTGGGCAGCACGGTCAGCTTTTTTCGATGAAAGGGAACGCCGCTCTGAGCTCCCTGGCGAGGCCCGCGGATGGAACCACTACCTGCTTGGCTCGAGGATAGGTGAAGCTTTCCATCCATGCGTGAAGCTTGTGGTCAAGCCATCGCAACCAACCGCGCAGCCCCGTGGCGCCGGAGCTTGTCCAATGGTGCTTGAGGTACATGCGATGACAAAAGTGGGAGTACAGAAGATCGCCAAACAGCAGATTGCTTTCGAGGGCCTGCACCAGGTCGAACTTCGCGCCGCCGCGCAACCGGTAGAGGAGATAGCAGAGTGGCGCCATGAAGTGATAGACAACAAAGAGCAAGGCCATGGGGCGCAAGGGCGAAGGCACCCGCACCCAGCGTATCTTCTGCGGACACGGATTTTCGAACTCGACGGCGAAGACAGTAAACTCGTGCTCTGCCGCCAGCGCACGAAGCATGGCCAGATGGCAGCTGCCAATTGGATTGTTGGGAGTAATTCGGTAGTCAAAAATCGCGATGCGCACGCAGAGTTTCCTTTACAGCATCGAACCGCCAGATATGGGGTCTGAGGTTGGATTGCGCGAGGACGAATTGAGGAAGATTCGCTTACTGAGCGTCGGTCCTGAAGGTCCCGGACGAGTGCGCCATGCTCCCCGGATTCGTCTGTTACCGAGCATCAGACAGACAGCGCGTTGATGCCGTGCTTAGGGTTTTCGAAAGGCCAGTCTATTGCCCTTCGTCCAGAAAAGCGCAGAGATCCTCAGGCCGTGGGAGCTAGGCCATCTTCACCAGGGACAGCCGGCCAGGGCGGGGCACCTTGCTGACAATCCTTTTGGCAATCTCCAGCGAAGCGGTGGCCGCGGGAGAAGGAGCATTGCACACATGGAGAGCCTTATTTCCTTCCAGCAGCAGGAAGTCGTCAACCAGGCTTCCATCCCGCAGCAGAGCCTGGGCCCGCACCCCGCTCTTGCCCGGCATCAGGTCGTCGGCTTGAATCTCCGGCACCAGCCGCTGCAGGCTCCGGGTAAAGGCGGCCTTGCTCCAGGAGCGAAACATCTCCCGGCCTCCCTCCCGGTAATAGCGCGAAAAGAGCTTCCAGGACCGGGATACGTCATCACTTCATAGAGATCGCGCCAGCTGAAGTCGTGCTTGTGATATCCCTCACGCTTGAAGCTGAGCACGGCGTTGGGCCCGGCGTGAATGCGTCCATCCATCGTCCGCGTCAAGTGCACCCCGAGGAAGGGCAACGCGGGATCGGGCACGGGGTAAACCAGATGGCTCACCAGATGGCGGCGCTCGGGCTTGAGCTCGAAATACTCACCCCGGAAGGGAACGATCATGGCCTTCGGCGCCATGCCGCTCAGCCGCGCCACCCGGTCGCTCTGCAGGCCGGCGCAGTTGATCAGGAAATGGGTTTCGAGTGAACCCCAGGTAGTCTCCAGAACATAGCCAAGTTGGGTGGGAACAACCTGCAGAATCTCCGTGCCTACCTTCAGATCTCCGCCTTGCTGCTGTATCTCGTGCACCAGCGCGTGGCATACCTGCCGATAATCGACAATGGAAGTGGTGGGAACGCGAATGGCCGCAACGCAGGCAACATGCGGTTCCACTTCCGCTACCTCTTCCGGCCGCATGTCGCATCGCCGGAACACCGTTCTTCAGAGCCTGCGCGAAGATGACTTCGAGCTGAGGAATCTCTTCCGGCCGGGTGGCCACGATCAGCTTGCCGCAAACGTCGAACGGCACGCCATATTCATAGCAAAAGGCCCGCATCGACTGGTTGCCGGCCTGCGCCATCTCCGCTTTCAGGCTTCCCGGTTTGTTGAAAATGCCGGAATGAATCACGCCGCTGTTGCGCCCTGTCTGGTGCTGGGCAAAGCCAATTTCCTTTTCCACCAGAAGAATTCGCGCAAAAGGATAGCGGCGGCCAAGAGCGGCGCCGGTCGCAAGTCCAACAATTCCCCCACCAATAATTGCGAAATCGTACATACGTTGCCTTCTAGAAGCCTCTGCCAGTCTTTTGCCGGCAGGGCTGGATTGAAATCAGAGGGAGCGAACCCCAGGGGATGGGCCCAGTGAAAGGGGAGGTGAATGACGATTTTAGCTGTAACTTCCTCCATTTTCGACAAACGGTTTCTGCACCACGGACTCGGGCTCAGATACCAGGAATTCCACCGGCACTTCCTGGTGGTCCAGCCCCGAGACCGCGGCCAGATCGCTCACGCTTGGCGCCCGAGCCGGCGCCGTGGCGGCAAGCGCAAAGGGATTCAACCCGGCTCGCCTTAACACGAAGGTAAAGGCGAGCAGGGCATAGACCTGGGCGCCAACCGCCGACCAGGCGATGCCGACCGCCTTGAAACCTGGGAGCAAGCAGGAAAGCGGCCACAATGCCGAGCACGCCGGCGGTGGAATTTACGAAGTTGAATTGATTGTCCAGCTGATTGGGCAGCAGCACCTGGAAGATGATCACGGTCGAAAGGGCAATCAACGGGATATACAAGCGAAAATACGCGCAACACCGGCACGGAATCCTGAAAAGCCGGTCCGAGGACAAAACGCACCAGAAATGGAGCTCCCAGATACATAGCCAGGCCGAAGACCAAGCCCAGGCCGCCCAGAAGAAGCAGGCTGAACTTCACCGTCTTCATGGCGTGCCTGGGATTATCCTGCATCTGCTTGGTCAATTTCGGGTAAAGGGCCTGATTCACCGGCCACAACCCTTGCTGAAAGACCCGGGTAATCCGCTCGGCGCCGGCGATACTCACCCAGCGCGGCTACCGGCGCGACCGAACCAAGAACCAGCCGGTTGACCGAACCGGAGATGCCCTGCACCGCGCGAAATAGGAACATCGAGCTGCCCAGCCGCAGCGCATCCCACACCGATGCAGGAGTAGGCCACTGAAAACCCACTTCGCTATAGGCCAGAACCACCGTCACTCCATGAGCCACCACGCAGCCAACACACTGGGCCGCCATGACCTTCCATCCATCGGAGGGCTTATGGACCAGCACGAAGATGCTCAGGGTGGCAAGAACCTTTCCGCCTATTTCCAGAATGCTGGCCAGGCGCATACGCTCCAGGCCCTGGAAATACCAGAGCATATTGATGCCCTGGCAGACGCCCCAGATGGTGCTGGCCCAAAACAGCGCCAGCGATGGAGCGACATGATGGGTAAAGCGCCGGGAGAAGACCGCTCCCGCGATACATACAACAGCCAGCAGAAATTTGGCGCCCAACACTCCGGAGATCAGCGCGGAGAGACGTTCGGGCTCGTGCCGGTGGCGCGAAGTCTCACGCGATGCCGAGATGTCGAAACCATACTCCACTACGCTCGCGATCACATCTCCAATCGCTTGCGCAAAAACCACGACTCCCCATCCCGAAGGGCCAAGCACGCGCGCCAGATAGGGAAACGTAAGCAGAGGGAGCGCGTAGGTACATGCCTGCACTCCATAGAGCGCGATTACATTGTGTACGACGCCGCTGCGCAGGAGCTTTCTGGGATTCAGGTTCAGCGAAGAGGCGTCTCCCGGCGCGCCCGGTGGCTTCATGTCCCGATTCCGATGCCAGGGACGCGATGGCGATCGATGCTCCCTGGGCTCATCATGATGACCTTCCCACGTCTTGAGCAAACGCTCAGATCCCCGGTTAGTGAGCAGTAGTCTAGCATGCACTCTACCGTTCGCAGCCGAACGCAGCCTCCACCCCTGCGCTTACAACATTTTTTTGAAGTGCGCGATCATCTGCTTGAGCCGGCTCTGCCGAACCAGGAGATTGACGGCGAAATCGAAGACTGCGTAAGGCAGGTAAATCGAGAGCTTCCAAAACCATGCCAATCTCGTGCCCCGGCTGGTGCAGGCCATGTAGCGATCATAATGGCTGCGCACATCAGGGTCCCTGGCGAGACGAGCGTGGAGGTAAGCTCGTATAGCACGATATAGGGGTGCAGGCTTAGCGGCTGGAAATCCTCGGCAAGCCTGCGTGTCGATGTTTCCAGGAAACGCCGCTGAGCCCACCACAGCGCCTCGCAGTACTCCAACTCACGCTTGAACGAAGCCGCGGTCACGCGGTCGGGCCCGTAATTGTTTCCGCCATGCAAGCGGTACTCGGACAAGGCTTGCTCTTCCCTGGTCACGTTGGTCAGCAAGGGCGCCAGCCGGGTAATCAATTGATCGGGGCAGCTTACCAGAGGCGCTTCGAGGGGCAGTGGAAAAATCCTCTCGGCCACATCCCGACGCAGGCTCAACCCCGAGGTCGGAGGCATGAAGGGCAATATGCCGCCATCTTTCAGCAGCCGCGAGCCATACCATCCGCATGGGCAAGGGTGCGGACATGGGCCACACGCCCTGCCGGCGATGGTTCGCGCTGATCCGGATCACCCGATGCACGCCAAAACCGCGTCAGGGCGGGCCTGAAAATCAGCCACAATCCGCTCGATCTTGTGGGGCAGGAAAAGATCGTCGGAATCAAGCAGCGAAAGAATTGCGCCCCGGCTGGCGGCAAACGCGGCATTCAAGCCCGACGCCTGCCCGCCGTTCGCCTTGCGGATCATGCGTACCCGCGGGTCCTTTCGCTGGTACTGCTCAATCACGCGGGCCGATTCATCCGTCGACCCGTCGTCGCAAATGATGAGTTCCATATTGGATACGTCTGGTCGAGCACGCTCTGGATGGATTCCCCAATGTAGCGAGCGTAGTTGTAGTTCGAGATCAGAATCGAAACCAGCGGCTTCGCCGGTAAAGGGCTTAGCTCGATGGGATGCAGCCCAGTAATGATGTCACACTCCGCAACGGCCATAATGAGCTCGAAGGCGCCGAGGGATTTAGTCGCGTGGCCTGCCGGCATAGCTGTTGTAGCTGTTGACGTATGCCGGATCTTCCGTACGAAGATCGCAGCCGTTGAGGATGGTGCCGATCACCGGAGTGCCGTCATCCACCAACCGCTGTCTGGCCTCTCCTAATTGCTCGGGGCTGGTTTCGCCGGCGCGGCTGATCAGGATCACCCCATCGGCGACACGGCTCAGCAACCGTGCGTCGGCCATGCCCACCATCGGCGGGGTGTCAATCAGGACAAAGTCATACTCCGATCGCGCGCTTTCGACCAGGCTGTCCAGGTAAGCGGAGTGGAGCAGCTTGGAGATGTTGCCGGGCTCCGATCCGCCGGGCAGCACGTACAGCCCGGGCACGGTGCTGGGGCGAACCACTGAGTCGAGCGTCATTGTCCCGCTGCCCCCATCCAGCAAGCACATCGCTCAGGCCGACTGGCGAACTGCAGGCCGAAGAGCCTGCCCAGCCGCGGACGCCTGAGGTCGCCATCGATCAGCAACACCCGCCGTCCTATTTCCGCCAGGCTGATGCCAAGATTCGCCACCGTGGTTGTTTTTCCTGCCTTGGGGCGAGGGCTGGTCACCAGCAAAACTCGCGGAGCTACCCCATTGACCCGGCTGAGAAGAATGGAGGTGATCGCGGAGCGGTAAGCATCCGCCATCATCGTCTCCTCCTGGCACCATTGCACCAGGTCCTTGTCTACGATTGCCGACCGGTTGCGCAAAAAATCTCCTTCTCCGGGACCTCGACCTCCGGCGCTTTCAAGTTGCGCAGGGTGAGCGGAATGCGCTCGCTGCTGCGGATGCGCGCCGACGGAACGACCGCCAGCTCCGGCAGGTTGAGTTGGCGGACACTCTGGCCCGGGATGCGCAGGCTGGCGTCATTGCGCTCGCGCAGCAGGATGTAACCAGTCGAGAAGGCAATCCCAAACAGCGATCCCAATGCCAGGTTCAACGGCAAACTCGGCCGGTAGGGCGATGCCGGAGCGGTCGCCGGGCTGACCACGCGAACGTCGCTCGACTTCAGAGCGGCAACGATGCCGGCCTGTTTTACCCGTTGCAACATGGATTGGTAGATGTCGCGGTTGGCATCCACTTCCTTCTTCAGGCTGTCGTAACGAACCTCTTTCGAAGACTGATCGGAAACCACGCTCAGCTGCTGCTGGTACGCCTGGGTCAACAACTGCTTGCGCCGCGCCGTCTCAGCGTTCTGCACCCCAAGGCGGCGGATGATGTTGGCACGCTGGTGCGCCGATTGCTGCTCCAGATCGGCAATCTGCGCCAGCAACTGCTGAATCTTGTAGTTGGCCGGGGTCAGCGTCACACTCAGGTCGGCAAGCTGGCGGCGGAGTTCAGCCAGCCTGGCCCGATTATCCCGAAGCGTCGGATCGTCCAGAACCTGAGGCATGGTTTCTGCCGGATTATCGTGCGAACTCTCCACCTGTGACCTGGTCTCGGCCTCTTCGGCCTCTGCCTTGGCCAGGTCGGATTGAATCTGCCGCAGCTTATCTGCGGCCACGCTCTCCTGCGACGCGCTGGGAATCACGATCCCAGCCTGGCGGGCATACTCCTGCAATTCGTTTTCCGAGCCCCGCAGATTTTGCCGCGCGTCCGCGAGCTGTGCCATAAGGAATCGGTTGGTGCTCTCCGGCGGAGTGACCCCGGGATTGCTGAGACAGCTCGATATATTGCGCGGTCAACATATTGGCAGCGTCCGCCGTCAATTGAGGATCAGGACCAAACACCGTCACGAGTGATCAGATCAGATGTTCCGTCGACCTTTACCTTGGCGTCGGCCAGCATCGCTTAGCACCACTGCTTCGCCCTGCGCCGGATTGATTCGCGGCAGACTGGCCCAACCCTCCACTCAGCAGGCCGATGAGGCTCCGCCGGGCAGCGATGGCCGGAGGAACCTTTGGACCCAGCAGCTGCGCCGTTCGTTGCACGACGGGCGGACTGGTCAGGAGTTTGGTTTGGGTCTCGATGTAGGCGTCCCCGGTGAGCTGGTTCGCCGTAGGGTCGACGCCCTTGGTGTCCATGAAATCCTGGTTGATGCCGGTTACTTCCAGAATGGCTTCCGACTGGTAGACCTTGTTGCCCAAGCAGCGTGTACAGCAAGCTGAGCACCAGCGTGCCCGCAAAGATGATCCCCAGCGCGGTGCGATGGCGGCGAAGCAGCGCGGTGTAGTTCACCGAGGCCTCGCGCTGATTTCCTGCAAAAGACGGATGCGCAATCTGGATAGAAGCGCGCCCGGCGTGCCCGCCCTCCGGCGGCGGGGCGCAGGAATGATCTGCTGGCTGGGGGTCATCTTGCCAAATCCTTTCGGATTACTTCGATTCGCTGAGCAAACAATTGCTTTAGCGCCAGATGGCGATACCGGTGCCGAGGCCGATGGCTGTTTCCACTCCGCGGCGCTGATCACCTTGCCCATGCTGTTGGGCACATACAGAATGTCGTCAGGGCGCAGCTGCAGATCCGGTGCCTTATTCTCCATGATCTTTTTCAGGTTCGCGGGAATCTGTTCCCGCTCGGCTCCACCTTCGGCCCGCAGAATTCTCGCCCGCCGAGCGCCGCCGTTTTGTCCCATCCGCCGGCCAAGGCAATCGCCTGGGTGATCGACATGCGTCTCGTTGTCTGTAAGCACATACCCGCCCGGCTTGCCCACGTTGCCCAGAACGTAAACCATGCGCGCACGCGGAACCGTGATCACATCGTGCGGTTTGATCAGGATGTTGCCCTGGGGACGCTCGCCTTCCATGACCGCCCGGATATTCACATGCGCCACACTGTATTTGCCCGTCGCATCGGCGAAGGCGCCGGCCACAGGGATCGAGCCCTGGTCAAGGGTGCGCGTGATCAGCACGCTGTCGCCGGCATCGGCCTTCAAACCGCCGGCCATGCCGATCACTTCCATAAGATTGCGCGTTCCCCGCAATTGCACCACGCCCGGTGTGTTCACATTGCCGGCGACCGAAACCGGTTGGCTGCGGAAATCGGTAACCTGCACGGTGACTTGAGGATCCTTGAAGTACTTCCGGTACGCGGTCACCAGGCTGGCCTGCAGTTGCTCGACGGTCAAGCCGGCCGCATGCACTTCACCCACCATGGGCAGGTTCACCGTGCCGTCGTTGGCGATCTGCGCCGGCTTATCGGGAATATCTTCAGCGGCAAAGACGCGAACCGTGATCTGATCCTCCGCTCCCAGAATGTAGTTCGTCGCATCGGAAGCGCCGGCCGGAGCGGGCGCAGAAGTCGACAGCGAAGCCGCCGTGGCGCTCCCTCCCTGGGCTAAAGCGGGAATAAGCCCCAGGCCTTGAAGGCCAAGGAAAGCAAGCACCAATCTGGCTGGAAACTTATGCATACATCCACTCACTGTGGGTGGTTAAGAATCTCGCCGAGACAAACCTGCGGCGGGGAAGGCGATGCGGAGATCCAGGAATCAAAGCTACGAGAAGTGGAATCTAGGCCAGCATGCGTTCGCCAGCCGCTGGGGCACAGGGCGAAACCCAATCAGGATGCACCTCGACCAGAACCGAGCGGCGAAGAAGATTGACCGAAAGGATCAACCGATGGGAATGCCGAACCTCGACCAGGATGCCGGTGAGACCGGCTAAGGGACCGCGCAAAATGGAAACCGGACTCGAAGGGCCGGCTTCGGTGTAAGGCCACGCTTCCAGCGGCACATTCGACACCGACCGTCTTTTGCAGCGCCTCGATTTCTGCCTTATCCGCAGCCAGAGCATGGTTGCCCGCACGCACCACGTCGATCACACCGCTGGTCATCAGAACCGGCGCAATCGAAGATCGCGCCGTGGAGCAAAAGATGTAACCCGGAAAGAGCGGCATCTCCACTACCTGGATTCGATCAGCCCATTGCCTCCTGGACTTATAGAGCGGCAGGAACTCAGCCAAGCCCTTCTGCCGAAGGGCGATCGATACCTGCTTCTCGTGCCGCGGCCGAACCCGGAAGGCAAACCACTCGTTCGACTCGCTGGGTCCCGGAATGCAATACATGGATATCTCCGTTACAGATGTGAGCTTGCTGCTCCCGGAATTCCGTCGGGCATCTCAACTCTTCAAGTCTCTAAGTGAAACGTGCTTCCGCCATCTCAGTCACATGGCCCAAATCAAATTCTTCTTGCCGCCGGTCAGCAAGCCTTGCCGTTCTGCTTTAAATCGTGCAATAACACTGCGAGCGTGTCAACGAAATCCATCGACGATAATTGTGTCTATTTGTGATGTTGACTGATCTGTGTCGAACTCGGCCTAAGTTGTACCAATACAGGAAAAATACTTCAGCAATCTTCTCTCTCGCTGCTTTCCTCGCGGCTAGCAGCTACTCCCTTAAACTAGTGGCGCCCTCCGGGGGAGTCAATACCCCCCCATGTTGCCGCTCACGCCGAAGTGCGTTACCTGCAATTACCACGAAACAGTTACTGTGTTACTAAGGCGTCAGAGCCCTTTGCCTGGATTACCCCATCCGGGTGATAGGCGTCGAAGCTATCGGCGATGGACGAAGTGGGCGATACAGCTCCTCGCGGGCCGGAGAACAAACCCGGAGAGAGTGGGTCCAATCACCAGGCCCAGCGTCAGGTAGAACGGAATCGCCCCCGAAGGCGTCTCCAACACATTTCCGAAAAATGCGCCGAGCAGCGTGAAGGCCCACGCCGCGATGCCAAACGATTGGCCGGTTAGCCGATAGGCGCGCCACATCAATGCTCCGCAAGCCGCCTGTAGCCCCACGAAGAGGACACGCCGATCCAGCCGCCGTAACCCAAGCGCATAGAAGAAGACGCTGTGCGGGGTGCGGATAGCGCCCGAATCCTTGAGGTAATTCACCAGGTCTCTCAGCATGAAACCGTAGCCGGGACCGATGAGCAGATTGGTGTAGTTTTCCTGGGAGTTGGCCCAGATGGCACTCCACCATCTCTCTCTCCAGGTAACGGTGCCGCGATAGAAGCCGGTATTTTCAGAGCCGGTGAGGTCCTTGGCAAGATCGGGGCTGACCGCGGAAATGCCCCGAGCAACAATTTCGGTGGACGATATGGCGCCCCCGCGCTCTGCAGGCGAAGGGATGTTGACATCCAGCAGCGAAACCGATGATCAGAAGCGCCGCGATGGCCGCGCCGAACGCGACAACCTTGGTCATCTTGCGCGACAAGATGCCCCAGATGAGCAGCGCGAGGGCCATGCCCACCCACTCTGCGCGCACCTGGCCGGCTAGGAATACAATCGCGCCCATCGACATGGGAAGCCAGAAGCGGCTGGGTTTGGGATCGAGGCAAAGCAGCCAAGTACGATGAATCCGCCGTTGCCCGCCTGTCCGAAAACCGTAACTCCATCCGATCCCGGCATGGCCAGTTTCACGTTGTGCAGGAACAGAAGATAGGCCGGCGCATACACGCAGAAACAGACAGCAAACACCTGGACGTATCTGAGCAGAAGCTCCGGACGGCGAGTGCCCACCCATATCCCGAGAAACAGGTAAATGGGATAGATATTGAAGACCAGATTTTCCAGGGCGACGATAGGAGAGAACCCGGCCAACACGCCGCGGATGACTTCAAAAACGCCGTAGGCGACGGATGCCAGCAGTACCCAGGCAAACGGCCCCAGGGGACCACCCCGGGTGAGCGCCTGAATCCAGGGATCGAACAACTTGCGCGGGCGAAGGAAGACAAACGCGGCCAGCGTCAGATCGCTGATGAACAGCTTGGCCGGGGGAATGCCGAGGTAGGCGAAGCTGCGTCCCGTCAGGGCAAAACCAACCAGCAAAAACAGCACCCATTTCGACCAGTTATCCCAGGCTGCGAAAACCTTCCGGTTCCAGTTCGGTGGTGCGCATCGCCTGGCCTCCAATCTCAGCGCTAGGTACGCAGCTTCGCCATCTCAGTCACAACGCCGGACGGCGCCTCGCCCATCACATGTCCTATCGGCAGACTTCCTGTCAATTGAGTCGCGCCGGTCTGAAGTTTTATGATTGCGGACGGTTACGGGAATACCAACCCGCGTCGTCACCGTTGCAGGAAGAATCGCATGCCCACAACGATTGTTCGCATCCTCAACAAACCTGCCGCACCAAGTCTTTTGTTCTGCTTGCGATGGACAGCGGCAACGCCCACGTGAGACATTCATCGAGTCGTAGGCTTCGGGCATTTCGCCCATTTCGGGATCCGTTCCCAGCATGCCACTTAAAGCAGCGGATCGCCCCTTTTCATATAACCTAGTCAAGCAATTAAGGAGAAAATGTTATGGCAGATTTAGACCAATTGAAGCAGAAGTATGCGCCGGTGATCGAGACGATTCAGAGCTTCAGCGACCTCGGCGCGACGCTCGACTCCGTAAGCCTGGATGGCGACAAACTTTACCTGAAGGGCTCTGTGCCCTCCCAGGTGATCGCGAATCGCGTGTGGGATGTAATTAAACAGGTCGACCCGCAATTCTCCGACCTGCACCATGAGATCGCCACCACCGGTGGACCCAATCAGAGCTACACCGTCAAGAGCGGAGACAACCTCTCCAAGATCAGCAACCGTTTTTACGGTTCGCCCAACCACTACACCAACATTGCCAGTGCAAGCAATATCTCCGATCCCAATAAGATCCAGGTCGGCCAGCAAATCACCATCCCTGTGCTCTAGAACCATCCGGCTATGCGCTGCTCTCCTCGGGCAGCGCACCGCCGGCCCTTAGCCGCAATAACCCATCGTTGCTGAATTTTCTCCTCACCACGGACCAAAGGTCCGTGGTGAGGAGAAATCCCAAAGCAGGTTGCTCAACGCCCGGTGGCTCACCAGGAAATCTGGAGCATGCGCTTCCCAATTCGAACACCAACGAACAATTGATCTTCGTCTCCCGCCTTCCCACGACGTTTGCGATGACAAGATGAAGGCGGATACCCTGGCAAAGGAAAGAAATGCCGAAAGCCGTCCTGGCAATTCTTCTTGTAATTCTTTCCCTGCCCGCCTCCGCTCGCACCTGGAATGCCAGGACAGACTGGGGCGCGGCGGGTAACGGAAAGACCAACGATTCCCCCGCGGTCCAGCGCGGCTTCGCAGCCATGGCTGACGGAGATACTGTTGTCTTTCCTTCTCCCGGAACCTATTACCTGGCATCGACTGTGCTTTTCTCTGCCGGCGGAATAAGGGTTACCTGCCAACCCGAAGTCACCCTCGCAGGCCCGAACAACGGCACCGACATCTTCGCCAATCTCCAGTCGAATACAGCCATCGGCGGCTCGGCCACAACCGGCTGCATCTTTAATGGAGGTGGCATTCAGGCCTATGGGAAAGGCGGCGATGGAGGCCAGACGCTCAGCCAGGCAATTACCAATCTGACCTTCACCTACAACACCTTTGAGAACATGACCCACGGCCCCAACAACTTTCGCAGCAATGGGGGAATCTTTATCGGGGGCGGTTCCAACCACGTCGTCATCCGCCACAACACCTTCTCCAACATCACGCCGTACGATGACGGTTACAACGCTGCCGGCGCAAACTACGGGGAGCAATACGACCCGGACGGCGACGCCGCGCGCGCGGCCATCTGGTTTTATGGCGGCTCCAACTACTCCATCGACCACAACACATTCCTGCACGATTACCAGAACATCAAGGCCTGCCAGGGCCAGCAGTTCCAGGCAGAGAACATACTCGTTCACCACAACTACTCCGACTCCCATCACCGCATGTTCCTCGAGATCAACACCGGCAGCGGATGCGGCAACCCCATGTACAACGCCGGGATTGCCAACTTTCAGATCTACGATAACTACGATCTCAACGCCGGCGGCGCTCACCCTGCAGCCAACACCTTTGGCTTCTCCGCGCCATTCGCGCTCGCCATGCAGCCAGGCAGCACCGTCAACACGCCCATCCCAATGAGCGGCGTGGTCTGGTACAACAACCTGCTCAAGGGAGTCGTCAACAACAACCAGTTCGTCGGCATCGGCCTCGAAGTTGGCGCCGAAAACATGAACATCTATCACAACACGGTCATGGCACAGTGGCCGACCGCCGGATATGGATTCGGCGGCACCGCCGGCGGCTTCATGCAAGACAACTATGGATGCATCCTCGCCCCGTCGCACGCCGGCAACACCTACTTCGGGGACGCCAATGGCAAAACCACCGTCCTCTACCGGCGAAACCAAAACGCCGGGACCTGCCCCCCGGGACTTGTTTCCTTATCGATCTCATTAGGGGCGGTAACCAACACTTCAGGAAGGCTGACCGCCGCGGCTACCGTCACCACCGTGGAGTACGGGATACAGGGGGTCGTCTTCTCGATGGATGGCCGCTACGTGAGCGCGGTGATGGGCCCCGGGCCTTACACCCTGAACTATGGAGCGGCCGCGCTGCCCACCGGCTCTCATAGCGTCACTGCCACAGTGATAGATGCGGTCGGCATGCTGTCGGTATGCGGCGGACGAAGCGTCTCCACCACCCATGGAATCGGGCCCACTGGCCCCATCGCTCCCAATGTCGATCCCGCGCGACAGGACTTCGATATCGCCGGCAATGTCGACGACCCGATCAACGGGCGGCGATCTTACTCGACGGCCAAGCAAAACTATAGTGGGATGCGTCACTGACCATTTTGGGCAAATTACCGAAGTGACCCAAAACCGGCTTTGCAGTAACTACAACTTTTCGTTACGGCCACCAATCTTGCGTTTATCCCCAGCTATAGTTGGGCTTCGACCCACTCTACAAGGCGAGGCCCCCGCTTGCACTTAGTAACCGACCTGAGCGAAGAAGTCGTGTCTTCCCAGCAGCCGCGGGTCAACATTCTTGGCGTCGGTGTGAGTGCGCTCAATATGGAGACCGCGCTGCGCGAGACGGAGTCGTTGGTCAACCGCGCAGGACAAGGTTACGTGTGCGTGACCGGCGTGCATGGAATCATGGAAGCGCAATCGGACAGGACGTTTTGTGAGATTCTCAACCGCTCCTTTCTTACTACGCCAGATGGCATGCCCACAGTCTGGCTCGGCCACATTTACGGCTTCAAGCAAATGGCTCGGGTCTACGGTCCGGATTTCATGCTCGCGCTCTGCAAGCGTTCCGTAGCACTGGGCTACAAACATTTTCTTTACGGCGGTAAGCCCGGAGTTGCCGAGAAACTGCGCGCAGAGCTCATCCGCCGTGTCCCCGGGCTCAGAATTGTGGGTACCTATACGCCGCCCTTCCGCCCGCTCAACCGCGGCGAAGAGGACGAACTCTGTGCACAGCTGGAATCGTCGCAGGCCGATATATTGTGGTGCGGCTTGAGCACGCCCAAGCAGGAAAGGTTTATGTCCGCCTATAGCCACCGCTTGCCGGTCAAACTGATGGTCGGCGTCGGCGCCGCCTTCGACCTGCTGAGCGGAAATCTCAGCGAAGCGCCCGATTGGATGAAGAAGGCGGGCTTGCAGTGGATATTCCGGCTGGTCAAGGAACCGAAGCGCCTGTGGCGCCGCTACCTGGTCAACAATCCAAGATTCACGTGGTTGACCTTCCTGCAGCTTACCGGCTTGAAAGGCTTTTGAGCTGAAACATCTCTGCGCAAACAATGCGGAGAGCAATTTCCATTTTGTAGAGAACTCGTTTGAATCGCCTTGAACAGAAACCGGCACTGGAGAAATGCTCGCAATGGCCGTTCTAGATGGTACGAAGCCAGAACCCTCAACCAAAGCTGAGCCCGTTGCTCCGCGTTTGTCCTTGCGCTTACTTTGCTTTTTCCTGCTGCTCTACATCCCGGTCCAATGGGTTGTCGGCCGGCACCCTGGCAGCACATCGATCTTCAGCTCCCAACATCGACAGCTGCAGCAGGAATTCCTCGACATGCACGTGGCCCTGCGCCAGCAGATCGTCTCCCAGTGCACGCAGCACGGCGTTCACGATGTTTTTTTCTCCGCGGCCGATGTCGCCTCTCCCTACTTCGTCAACCAGGCTCCTCCCGGCTGCCAACTCCACCGGCCAACCGATGTCACGCCGGTTGAGCCGGCCCGGGAACTGGCGTGCTCGGCGGTGATCGTTGACGAAAGCCTCCCCGATGCCTGGAACCCGGTGCGCCATTGGGAGATGCTCGGTCCCATGGAGCAAAAGCTGGTGCAGGTCAGCGAGTGGGAGTCAGAGACCAGGCAATTTGGCTTTCAGCTCCTGCAGGCGCGTGGTTGTCAGCAGGCCGGCAATACTGCGGAGAGGTGATGCACATCCGCACCACGCAATCCAACGATTCGCCCAGTCTCGTCAGTCGCACCTCGTGGATCTCCAATCCGGCCATCTTTGTCCTGCTGTTGTCTTCGATCTTCTTTGCCATCCTGGCGCTGGCCCGCGCCAATGTCCCAACCTTTCCCCTGCCCAATGAGGATGACGCCAGCTTCTTCTTCCCTGCATGGAACCTCGCTGTCCACGGCACATTGCGCGTTCCCGTGCTCAACGCGCCTGACGGCATATTCTGGGTCCCCCACGGTTTCTACCTCTGGCTCTCTCTCTTTCTTCGCGCCTTCGCCCCCACCGTAGAGGTGGCGCGCACGGTGTGCCAGCTGACCACCGCCGCCGCCGCCGTGCTGTTCATCGTGGCGTATGCGCGTATTTGCCAATCCCGCGGCTATGCTCTGCTCTGCGGTCTGCTGCTGGTTTCGCCGGGCGTGATCTTCGCCGCCAACACGGTCCGTATGGAATCGCTGATGCTGTTGCTGCTGGCCACCGGCCTGCTGCTGCACAGCTATCAGCGCCGCCTGGCAGCCGCTGCTGTCTTCGTCCTCGCCGTGGTGGTGCACCCTGCCCTCGTGCTCGGAGCGGCGCTTTATGCCATTGGCATCTTCTGCGCAGAGGTCGTTGTTCCCATGCCCCTCAGCACACCGCGGACGGCGATTAAAGGGCAAATGCTCACGATTGTGATCGTCTCCGCGGTCGTGAGCGCGCTCGCGATCGAGGCAGTTTACCTGCTGCACCATCTGCCCACGTTGCATCAGCACATGGCCTACCAGATTGCTCGTAAGGCCAACAGAGATCCTGGCCAGATGCTTTTAACCAAACGCGGGCTCCTGCTCATCTGCGAAGCGGTATTTACCTCTGCGGTGATCGGTTACGTGTATTGGCATCCCCGCGCTTGGCGCATCTTTATGCGCGAGCTCCTTCCGCTCTTCCTGCTTGGCTTGGGTCTCTCGGCCTACGCCACGCTGGGGCGTGAGATTCCTTATAACGTCTATAGCTACGCCGTTCTTCCCGCTACGTTCTTTTGTCTGACCGATCGCATGCTCTCCCTGCCGCTCACCGCCTGGTAACTTGCTCGATACGCTTCCCAAAAAGCAAATTTACCGTCTTGTCACTCCTCGATCACCGCGCGTTAACACGTCGAAATTAATGCTGGATGGCGGTCGCGCAGCCGGCCCTTGAAGGGAGCACTTGATGCAGAAGCTCGTCGCCACATCCTTAGCCTCGTTGATGTTTGCCGGGACGCTATCCAATCCAATGATCGCGGAGGCGCAAACCCGCACGGCCACTCCGATCAAGCACCTGGTCGTCATCTTTCAGGAAAACGTCTCGTTCGATCACTATTTCGGAACTTATCCGAATGCTCTGAATCCGCCCCACGAGCCGGCCTTCAAGGCTGCATCCGGCACCCCGGCCGTGAATGGCTTCACCGACGGGCTCCTCTTCAACAATCCCAATTTCCTCAACACCCAAGTCAACGCAGCGGGCGCAGCCAATCCCTTCCGCCTCGACCGCTCCGAAGCCGCGACCGCGGATCAGGATCATGATTACCTGAATGAGCAACAGGCCTTCAACGCCGGGATGATGGACTCCTTCCCCAAGTTCACCGGAACCCCCGGCCCTCCGCCGGCGGGGCAGACGACCGGCGGCCTGGTGATGGGCTACTACGACGGCAACACCGTCACCGCCTTGTGGAACTACGCCCAGCGTTTCGCCATGAGCGACAACTCCTACGGCACCAACTTTGGTCCTTCAACAGATGGAGCGGTCAACCTGATCTCCGGCCAGCTGAATGGCGTCAGTGACCAGGTCAACGCCACCTCCGACGTGGTGCCCGACGGCGGCGGCGGCTACACCCTGATCAGTGATGCCGACCCGATTGGAGACACCTGCTCCACCACGACCGGAGCGCTGGTTCAATTCAGCGGACAGAATATTGGCGACCTGCTCAACAGCAAGGGAATCACCTGGGGCTTCTTCGAAGGCGGCTTCGACCTGACGCTGACCAATGCGAACGGAACCACAGGCTGCATGCGCAGCACCACATCGGCGGTTACCGCGGTCAAGAAGTTGGATTACATTCCGCATCATCAGCCCTTCCAGTACTATGTTTCGACCGCGAACCCGCTGCACACCCGCCCTACCTCGCCCAGCACCGTGGGCGTCGATGGTGACCCCGCAAATCACCAGTACGACATGCACGACTTCTACGACGCTGTCAGTGCCGGCAACTTCCCCACCGTCAGCTTCCTCAAGGCGCCCGGTTATCAGGACGGCCACGCGGGCTACTCCGATCCATTGGATGAGCAGACGTTCGTAACCACCGTTATCAATTTCCTGCAGAAGCACAAAGACTGGGAGAACACCGCGGTCGTAATCGCCTACGACGATTCCGACGGATGGTATGACCACCAGATGGGTCCGATCGTGAACCAATCCGCCAGCGCCATGGATGCTCTCACCGGTCCCGGCCTGTGCGGCACAGGGCTGAACGCATTGCCCGGTGTGAGCGTTGCCCATGCCCAGGGACGCTGCGGATATGGTCCACGCCTTCCCCTCCTGGTGATTTCTCCTTATGCCAGGCACAACTACGTCGACCACACCGTCACCGACCAGACTTCGATCCTGCGTTTCATCGAAGACAACTGGTTGGATAGCCAACGCATAGCGGGATCGTTCGATGCGCTCGCCGGCAAGCTGGACCCCATGTTCAACTTCAAAGCTTCGCCTGACACCAGTCCCTACATCCTCAGCACAACCACCGGAGAACCCAAGTAAGGCTTCATCAACAGCAATACCATCGCGTCAATGCAAACAGGGCAGCGGGACGTTTGTCCCCTGCCCTGTTTGGTTTATGTTTAAGTGAGGCTTCGATTTGATTACGCGTCGCAGGTTCCTCGGAGGAACCGGGGTTTTGGCCGCAGGAATTTCTCTCGGCAATTTGCCGTCGACCCAGGAAGAGCCGACTCTGGATCCTGGAAAACTGACTCCCTACGTCGATCCACTCCCCATTCCCCAGATCGCACAGCCCAGCGGAATCCGCCCCAGCCCGGAGAATCGCAGCCTTCAAATCCCTTACTACCGCATGGCGATGCGGCCGGTCGAATCGAAAATCCACAGGGATTTGCCAGCCACCCGCATGTGGGGCTTTGCATCGTCTTCACCCGGGCCAACCTTCGAAGCCCGCAGCAACCATGGATTGCTCGTGGAATGGGTAAACGAGCTGCCACCGCGCCACTTTCTGCCCATCGACCACACCCTGCACGGCGCCGAGGCCACCCTGCCGGCAGTCCGCAGCGTCATTCACTTGCACGGCGGTAAGACGCCCCCCGAAAGCGATGGCTACCCCGAGCACTGGTACGTCCCGGGCAAGTCGGCCACCTACTATTATCCCAACCGCCAGGATGCGGCGATGCTCTTCTACCACGACCACACCATGGGCATCAATCGTCTGAATATTTATGCCGGGCTGCAAGGCATGTACTTCATCCGCGATGAAGCCGAAGACGCGCTGAATCTACCGCAGGGTAAATACGAGATTCCACTTCTGATCTACGATCGCTTTCTTCTACCCGACGGCCAGCTCCAGTACCCCGTCTCTTCTAAGCCGGAATCGCCATGGGTTCCCGAGGTCTTCGGCAATGCGATCCTGGTCAACGGCAAGCTCTTCCCTTACCTGGATGTCGAACCGCGGAAATATCGCTTCCGTGTGATGAATGGCTCCAACGGGCGCTTCTACCGTTTTTCGCTGGGCAAGCTTCTCACCTTGCAACAGATCGGCACGGAACAAGGGCTTTTTGCCGCGCCCGTCCCGGCCCAGCGTTTTTTGCTGGCGCCGGCGGAGCGTGTTGATTTCGTCTTCGATTTCAGCGCCCACGCGGGAGAGACGATTCTTCTGCGCAGTGACACACTCGAGATCATGCAGTTCCGGGTCGCGTCCAAGGGAGCACCCGATACCTCTTCTTTGCCGCCGGCCCTGCGGACCTTTGAGCGAATTCCTGAAAGCCGCGCCGTCAAGACGCGGCGCCTCACGCTCGATGAGCGCATGGATCTGGTGCAGCAGTCCATGGGCATGCTGCTGAACAACACTCCGTGGCACATGCCGGTTACTGAGAAGCCGGTGCTCAACACGACGGAGATATGGGAGCTGGTCAACCTGACGGACGATGCCCATCCGATCCATCTGCATCTGGTCAGGTTCCAGATACTCGACCGCCGGCCCTTCGACACATTTGAATTTCAGGATAAGGGGAACGTCCGCTTCACTGGGCCCGCGGTTCCTCCGTCACCTACAGAGAGCGGTTGGAAAGACACGGTGCGCGCGGAGCCCGGGGTCATCACCCGCATCATTATCCCGTTCGAAGGATTCACCGGCCGCTACGTCTGGCATTGCCACATCCTGGAGCACGAAGACAACGAGATGATGCGGCCCTATGACGTTGTGACTGCATGACCCCGGCTTCTCTGCACCGCCAACAAAAACCTGAGGGTGCCCATTCAAGCCTTCTTTTGGCTTGAGTGGGGTAGTTCCCAAACCCTCCGCTCCGGGTCATTAGGAGCCGACGGATCTGCAGCTCCGCGGACCATTCCTGGAAATGTTTTCGACAGAGCGTAGGAACCTGCGGTTAATCCTTAGTTTTCTCTACGCATACGTGGCCGAAGTAGCTGCGTTCCTCGCCGCGCGCTCCCGCGAGATCCGTTCCACATATCCGCTCTCACGAAGCGCCTGCAGGGGATCTTCCGCCAAACCCCGTCCCCGGCGCCAGGCGGCCACCAAAGGACGTACATCCTCCCAGAACGCGGAGCGGAACAGCTCTTCCGCTTCGACCAGCTTGCATCGTTCCTGTAGCGTATCCAACCGTTCCAGGTCCACCAGGGCCGCCTTGGCGTAAAGCTCCTGGGCCGTAGCCACGGTCTGCACCATGGCCTCGACTTTGCCTTTCAGATTGTGGCTCTGATCGATCATGACCGCGGTCTGGCTCCGGTTGCCGGGCTCCGCGTCATAGCTCAAAAGCTCGTGGAAGATGCGGAAGACCTGGTACGGATCGATGGACCCAAGTGTCAGGTCGTCGTCGGCATACCTTCTGTCGTTCAGGTGGAAACCACCCAGCATCTCCATGTGCAGCAGCCACGCAACGATCTGTTCGACATTTTGCGCCTGGTAGTGATGCCCGGTATCAACCAATACTTTCGCTTGCGGCCCTGCCAATCGCGCCAGCTCCAGCGCCATGCCCCAATCGGCAATGTCGGTGTGATAAAAAGCCGGCTCGAATGGCTTGTACTCAATCAGCAGCCGCTGATTGGGGCCCAACGCCGCGTGGACCTGGCTGAAGATCTCTTCCATCCAGCCGATACGTTTGCGCATGCTCTGCGTTCCCGGATAGTTCGATCCATCGGAAACCCAGGGGGAAATATCCTGCGACCCAAGTTGGCGGGCAATCTCCACGCAGTCAAGATGATGGTTGAGCGCCTTCTGCCGCACCTCAGGATCGGGATTGCAGATCGATCCGTACTTGTATTCCTGCGCCTGGAAGAGATTGGGGTTGATCGATCCCGCCCGTATCCCGTACTTCTTTACCAGCGATCGAATCACGGGAACACTCGCCGCACCCTGGGGAAGATCCCACTCGACGTGCAGCCCCATGGTCGGAGTAACACCCGTCAGCTGATTGATCTGTGCGGCATCGGCGAACTTCTCTTCAATCGTGGTCGCCGCCCCATTTTGTATGAACTTGCCAAACCGCGTCCCGGTGTTGGCAAATCCCCAGGACGGTATTTCGATCCGAAGAGAGTCCAGCGCCCTCGACACGCGTTCGACTTTGTCTTGTTGATTCATTGGCAACCCCTAAGTTCCGGGAGAGGGGTACTGGTCTTAAAGCATAGCAGGTTGGAGCCGCCGCAATGTACGACAATAAGGGATGGCCGAAGTGCGCATGGACAAGTGGCTCTGGGCGGCAAGGTTCTTCAAGACCCGCGCTCTGGCAGCCAAGGCTTGTGAGCTGGGCAGGATTATTTCTAACGGGCAACTGTCCAAGAGCGCCCGCCCGGTGCGTGTGGGCGACACGCTGCAGGTAAAGAATGAGGCCGGCGAATTTCACGTGGAGGTCCTGCTTCTCAGCGAAATGCGCGGGCCGGCGGCAGTGGCGCAGACGCTCTACCGCGAGACTGAGGCCAGCCGAACAATGCGCCTGCGACTGGCAGAAGAGCGGAAAGCGATGCCACGTTTCGAAATGCCGGGATCCGGCAAGCCATCCAAACGCAACCGCCGTGTGCTCGACCGACTGCGGGGCAGAGCGTAGCGCGGAAAATCCTCATTGCGCCGCCGCGAACGGAATGTTACCGTTCGCCAAGAATGTTGCCTTTGCAGGAAGCCTCTCCCACAGCCGCCGTCTTAGGCGAGATCGGCCTTCCGGAGCCCATTGCTCAGCTCGCTTCCCGAGTTTGGGACGCCATCATCGTCGGTGCGGGCCATAACGGTCTCACCTGCGCCGCCTACCTGGCACGCGCCGGCAAACGAGTGCTGGTGCTGGAAAGCCGCGCACGTGTCGGCGGCGCTTGCACCATCGAAGAACCCTTCCCCGGCGTGCTGATGTCGCCCTGCGCGTACCTGGCCGGACTTCTTCATCCGCTGGTTGTCGAGGAGCTGGGCCTGGTGCAGCGCGGTTTCCACTGGACGCCCGCAGCCAACGGCCTCTTTGTGCCCTTTCTCGACGGCTCCAGCATACAACTCTGGGATGACGATGACGCCTGCGAAGCGGAGATCCGGCGTTTCGCTCCTCGCGATGTCAATGGCTGGAAGGCCATGAACGCCGTGATCCGCCGCCTGCGCGATGCGTTGCGCCCTGCGGGCGAGCGCGATTTTTGGATCGGCGATGCGCCCTCGCAGGAAGAGCTCGATGCTCGCCTGGGCAATGACGAGGAAGCGCGCCGCGTGCTCTTCCATTGGTCGATGGCGGAGTTCGTCGCCCATTATCTCGATGACGAGCGATTGCAATATGCCTACCTGGGCCAGGGAGTCATCGGCACCAACGCCAGCCCCTTCGATCCCGGCACAGCCTCCATTCGCTATCACCACTCTTCCGGGCGCCTCGGCGGCATTCCCGGCATGTGGGGCTACGTCAAGGGTGGCATGGGCATGGTCTCCTTCTACTTCTGCGACGCGGCGCGCGAGGCCGGGGCCACGGTGGCAGCTGGGATTGCGGTGGCCGAGATCCTGCCCGGCGAAGGTGTCCTGCTTGCAGGGGGCGAGCGCATCTCCGCTCCGGTGGTGATCTCGAATGCCGACCCGGTCGTTACGCTCCGCCTGCTGGGCGAGCATGCCGCATCCGACTTCCGCTCAAAGGTCGAGGGGCTGTCGATCACGGGCTGCACCGTCAAGCTGAATGTGTTGCTGCGCGAACTGCCTGACTTTATCGCTCGTCCCGGCCAGGCGCAGCCCCACCACTATGGCCAGATCAACGCGCCGCTCACCCACGCGGAATGGAAAGCCGGCTTCGCCGCCAGCCGCAAAGGCGAGCTCCCTGAACACCTCTGGTGCGAAGTTTATTTCCAAAGCGTGCATGACGCGAGCGTGGTTCCCGCGGGCCAACACACCATGAGCGTCTTCGCCCAGTATGTGCCCCACACCTTTGCCTCCGGCTCCTGGGATGACCATCGCGCGCAGGTGCGCAAGCTTGCTTTCGATTCCATCGGCCGCTTCTGTTCCAACATCCCCGATGCGGTGTTGGAAGCGCAGGTGATGGGACCGCCGGACATCGAGGAAAAGGTCGGGCTCACCGGCGGCCACATCTTTCAGGGCGAGTGCCTGCCAGGAAACATGTGGAGCCGGCGCTTCGCTGCGCGTACCTCCATGCCCGGCGTCTACCTTTGCGGCGCCTGCACTCACCCCGGTGGAAGTGTTATCGCCATGAACGGCCGTAACGCCGCCATGGCTGTGCTCAAAGATATGCAGCGAGGTGGGTGATGGCGTCAGAGAAGCTGAAGCGAGAGCTCGGTTTCCGCGATGTGGTTCTTTTTTATATCGTCAGCGGTCTCAGCCTGCGCTGGATGGCGACGGCGGCGGCGGCGGGCCTATCGGCCATCGTGGTATGGCTCATGGCCTTCTGTTGTTTCTTCCTTCCTCTCGCCGGGAGTGTACTCGAGCTCTCGTCCCGCTATCCGCAGGAGGGCGGCCTCTATGTGTGGACCCGCGAAGCTTACGGCGAATTTGCCGGCTTTATGGCAGCGTGGACCTATTGGATGAGCAACCTTCCCTACTTCGCGGCTGTGCTCTACTTCGCCGCCAGCAGCTTGCTTTTCGCCACTCCGCGCGCCCAACATCTGGCTGATACCAACAGCTACTACCTGCTCTTCACTATGAGCATGCTGGCGCTGATTACCGTGCTGAACGTAGTCGGGCTGGGCGTGGGCAAGTGGCTCAACAATCTTGGCGCAGTGGGCATGGTCCTGCCCATATTGATTCTTATCGCCCTTGGGTGTCTATCGTTTGCGCACTTCGGGGCCGCCACGCGGTTTACCGTGGCGGGCGCCATTCCTCACGCGCACGTGAAGGACCTCATCTTCTGGTCGACCATCTTTTTTGCTTTCAGCGGCTGCGAATGTGCTTCGTTCATGGGGGATGAGATCAAAGACGCGCGCCGCATCATCCCCCGAGCGCTGGTGGTCGCCGGGCTCATTATCACCATTTTTTACATCGCCGGCACGCTTGCCATGCTGGTCGCGCTGCCTTCGAGCAGCATCAGCGGCCTGGGCGGCTTCATGACCGTCATCGACTTTCTCTGCCGCCGGCTGGGAATCGCCGGGCTGATTGCGCCTGTCGCTATCCTGGTGGGCATCAGCAATGTAGGCGCGGCCGCGGCTTATCTTTCATCGACGGCGCGGCTGCCCTTCGTGGTCGGCATCAACCACTACCTGCCTTCTGTCTTTGGCCGCATCCATCCGCGCTGGAAGACTCCCTATGTCGCCATCACCGCCTACGGGCTCGCGGGGATTCTCTTCGGCCTGCTCAGCCAGGCGGGGACCAGCGTCAGGGGCGCCTACGACATGCTGGTCACCATGAGCTTGGTCGCTTACTTCATTCCTTATCTCTTCGTTTTTGCGGCACTGATCCGCCTGCAGTCACGCCCGGCGCCGCCTGGAGCGCTTCGGCTGCCGGGGGGCAAACGCGTTGCCATCCCGCTCGCCTGCATGGGATTTTTCTCTACCACCGCCGCCATCATCTTCTCCCTGTTTCCCGCGGAGGAGGAACCTAATCCGGTCACCGCTTTTTTCAAGATCGTGGTCATGACGGCGGTGCTGCTGCTCGCTGGCTTCGCGGTGTACCGGCGCGGACAACGCTCGATCGCTGCTCTGCGTGAAAGGCTCGCGCTATGAACGACTCTCTCTCCAATCTCCTGGCCCTCTACGATCAGGAGGCGCCGCTCGAACAGGCGTACACCATCCCAGCTCCATGGTACGTGGATGAGCGCATTGGACGGCTGGAACGCGAGCAGGTTTTCGGCAACAACTGGATTGCCGTGGGGCGCACGGATCAAGTCGCCACCGCGGGTCAATTCTTCACCATCGATCTGGCGGGTGAGCCGCTCATTGTGATTCGCGGGGCAGACAACAAACTCCGCGCCTTTTACAATGTCTGCCGCCACCACGCGGCTGCCGTGGCTACCGCGCCTTGCGGAGTAGCGCAGCATTTACGCTGTCCTTATCACGGTTGGACTTACGGCCTGGATGGTTCGCTCAAGGGCACGCCTGAGTTCGCCGGCGTCTGCAACTTTGATCGTGCCGATAACGGCCTGGTTCCGGTCCGCGTGGAGGCATGGGAGAGCTTTGTTTTCGTCAACCTCGCCGAGGAATCGCCCGCCTTGCAGGATTTTTTGGGTGATCTACCAGAACGGCTGGCGCCGCTTAGCATCTCCGGGCTTTCGTTCTTTACCCGCAAGAGCTATACGCTGGCCTGCAACTGGAAGGTCTACGTCGACAATTACCTCGACGGCGGATACCACATTCCGCATCTGCACAAAGGCCTTAACAGCGTGCTCGATTACACGGAATACACCATTGAGAACGGAGTGCACTATTCGCTTCAGTCGAGCCCCATGGTGGCTTCTCAAGAGACTTCCGTCGCGCGCACGCGAACCGGCGAGCGAGCGTACTACTACTGGCTCTATCCCAACTTCATGATCAACCTCTATGAGGGAGTCATGGATACCAACCTGGTGCTTCCGTTGGGGGAGGAGAAGTGCATTGTGGTGTTTGATTTCTACTTCGGAAGCACCAGCCCGGAGCACAACGCGGAGAGCGTTGCGGTCAGCGACCGCGTGCAAGCGGAAGATGTCGATATCTGTGAGTCAGTGCAGCGTGGACTGCACTCCCGAGCCTACGGCGCGGGCCGTCTCTCGGTGCGCCGAGAGACCGGCGAACACCTCTTTCACCGTCTTCTAGCCCACGATCTCAAGCGCAACCTGTAGAGCGAACTGCAGATCGCTTTCCTCTGCAACGGCAACAAAAAACCTGAGGGTGCCCCACGTTCGCCCCAGCGTACGTGGGCCGGAAAAGACGGGGCGAAGCCCCAACCATTGCTCTTCTACTGCCCTAGAGCCGCATCCGCAATCGACAGCGATTGATCCAGCTGATCCACCGCGAAATCAACCTGATCTTTCTCAATAATCAACGGAGGAGCAATCACGAAGTGGCTGATCCAGGCCTGCATGGAAACGCCTCTCTTCATCATCTCCGCGGCAACCTTATCAACCACTGTCACCTTCCCATCCACCTTGTCCTGGTTGGTATTGAAGGGCGTCTTCTTAACCTGGTCTTTAACCATTTCCAGCGCCCAGAACAGCCCCAACCCACGCACTTCCCCAATCGAAGGATGCTTAGGCTTGAGCGCATGCAGCTTTTCGCCCATGTACTTACCCATCTCGCGCGCGCGGTTAATCAGGTCGAGCCGCTGCAGCTCTTTGATCGCCGCCACGGCGGGCGCCAGGGTAATCGGGTGCGCCTCATAAGTATGGCCATGCGCGAAGAAGTGGTCATCGAAGAACTCGGCAATCTTGCCCGTGGTGGCGCAAAGCCCAAGCGGAACATACGCCGACGTAATCCCCTTAGCCGTAACCAGGATGTCTGGCTTTACCCCCCAATGATCCACCGCAAACCACTCCCCGGTGCGGCCCCAACCCGACATGACCTCGTCTGCGATCAACAAGACACCATGGCGGTCGCATATCTCCCGCAGCTTCGGCATATATTCCCGCGGAGGCACCAGCACGCCATTCGTCCCGACCACTGGCTCAACAATAACTGCGGCAACATCGCTTTCATTCCCAATCATGTGCTCCAGGTAATCCGCACAGGCAATGCCGCACTCAGGATACGTGTGCTTGATCGGGCATTTGTAACAGTTAACTTCCGGCGCAAATAAAAAGCCCCCGCCCTTGCCGCCCGGCTCCATGGCCCAACGGCGAGGATCGCCCGTGGCGGCGATAGAGGCCATCGTCGACCCATGATACGAGCGGTAGCGCGCAATGATCTTGGTCTTGCCGGTATACATGCGGGCGATCTTGAACGCGGCCTCATTCGCCTCCGTGCCGGAGGTGGTGAAGAAGAACTTGGTCAGCCCCTCAGGCAACACCTCAAGCAGAAGACGGCTCAACTCCACCCGAGTGTCGGTCGCGTACGACGGCATGATGTAGGCCAGCTTCCGCGCCTGCTCTTCGATCGCCTGAATCACGGCTTGATTCTTGTGGCCCAGGTTGCAGCACATCAACTGTGAGGAAAAGTCGAGATAGCGCTTACCATTCCCATCGGTGAAGTAGCATCCCTCTGCGTCGACAATATGCAGCGGATTCCAGCTCTTCTGGTAACGCCAGGTGCCGTAATTCAGCTTCTTGGTCCATTCGACCACTTCCTGGCTGGTCATCGTGACGTCGGGAGAAGCTACCGTATCGCTCATTTAGTTTTCCCCTTCTCTAGCTACTTTACCGCGCATCTGTAGTCCGTCACGGCAGCAAACGATGGAAGTACCAAAAATGCTCTTCGCGCACATAACCGAGCTTTTTATAGATGTGCTGCGCCGCCAGGTTATCGTGGGCGGTCGCCAGGGTCAGACGCTCGGCGCCGGTGCCGCGGGCGAACGCTTCCGCATAGCTTAGGAGCGCCGTAGCGACCCCCTGCCCGCGGGCGGAAACATCCACGTAGAGATCTTCTAGAAACCAGATGGGCCGCATCGCCAGCGTGTTGGTAGAAGGCATCAGGTGCATAAAGCCGATGGCGCAATCCTCGTTCCAGGCCAGGAAATACCGCCCCGACGATTGCGTGACGCGATCGCGAATAAAGTCGCCGGCAATCTCCTGCGCGGGGTCTTCGCCGTAGAAAACACGGTAGGCGACGTACAGCCGGACCAGCTCGTTCACATCCGCGGCAGACGCCGCTTCAATCCGCCACGCCATGGGGTTAGTGTAGTGCGTCACTGGTAGAGTCATGTAACCGGTTGAACTACCCCACTCAAGCCAAAAGAAGGCTTGACTGGGCACCCTCAGGCTTTTGTTGCAGGGCGGTCATTTCTTCATCACCAACAAAAGCCCTTCATCAGCAACAAAAGCCCTTTCACCAACAAAAGATCTTCATCACCGACAACAGCAACACCAACAAGAGCCCGTCACGCACGCAACAAAAGCTCTTCAGCACCAACAAAAGCTCTTCAGCACCAACAAAAGCTCTTCATCAGCAACAAAAGCTCTTCATCACCAACAAAAGCCTGAGGGTGGCCCATTCAAGCCCTCTTTTGGCTTGAGTGGGGTAGTTTGGCGGAACTGTCTGTGTGCCGCCCTGCACTAGTGCGCCGCGCCGGCAAGTTCTCCCAACTCGGCTGCGACCACGCTCAAGCCTTCTTCCATTACCTGCAGAGCCTGGGCGTAGTCCTCATCGCTGATGGTCAGCGGCATCAGCAGGCGGATCACGTTGTCATAGGTGCCTGCGTTCAAGACCAGCACGCCATGGTGCAGGCAATGCTGTATCAGTTTTTTTACTGCCGGGCCACAAGCCGCTCCATGGGCGTCGACAAACTCCATCGCCTGCATCGCGCCCACCCCGCGGACGTCGGCGATAAACGAATGCTGCCGTTGCCACGCGCCGGCCCGTCGTTGAAACTGATCGCCCAGTGCTCGGGCACGGGCCAACAGCTCCCCATCGGCCAACTCTTCCAGCACCGCCAACCCCGCCGCGCAGCAAGCCGGGCTGCCACCGAAGGTACCGCCCACGCCGCCGGGCCCGGGAGCATCCATGATCTCCGCGCGTCCTGTGATCGCCGCCAGCGGCATACCACCGCCGAGGGACTTCGCCGTGATGATGAGATCGGGCTCGATGCCAAAATGCGTGCTGGCAAAAAGCTCGCCCGTGCGGCCGAAGCCAGTCTGCACCTCGTCGGCAACAAACACGATGCCACGCTCGCGGCAGATCTCCACCAGCGCCGGCAAAAATCCAGCCGGAGGAACAACAAACCCGCCTTCGCCCAGCACTGGCTCAACCACAATGGCGGCCACTGATTCGGCGGCCACCAAACGCCGGAAGGTCTGATCGAGCAACTCATTGACCTGCCCCTTGGTCATCGGTCCCCGGTTCGTCAGCCGTTCGGGCGCAGGCACGCCGAAAGGAATCCGATAGACGTCCGGCAGGAACGGGCCGAAGCCTTCTTTGTAGGGATGAGTCTTGCTGGTGAGCGACATCCCCATCATGGTGCGGCCGTGAAAGCCGTCTTCCACCGAGAGCACCGCGGAGCGGCCGGTATAGGCCCGCGCAATCTTCACCGCGTTCTCTACCGCCTCCGCGCCGCTGTTCACAAAGAACGTCTTCTTGGCGAACTTGCCCGGCGTGACCTGGTTAAGCTTCTCCGCCAACGCAACATACCCCTCGTAGCCGGTCACCTGGAAGCAGAGATGGAGGAAGGCGTCGAGCTGGGTGCGCAGCGCGCTCAACACCCGCGGATTACGATGGCCCACATTGGCGCAGCCGATGCCGCCGCCCATGTCGATGAAGCGGTTCCCGTCCACGTCTTCGAGAATCGCGCCCTCGGCGCGGCGGACGTATAACGGGGTGGAAGCATAGACCCCGCGCGGGACGGCCTGCATCCTCCGGGCCATCAAAGCGCGCGAATTGGGTCCCGGAATCTCTGTCTTCAGTCGAATGTTAGACATGGTTCAGTACCATCCAATCGGACCTTCATTCAGATTGATATGCACCTGCTTAGTCTCGAGATATTCGTCGATGCCATGGAGACCCAGTTCCCTGCCGAATCCGGATTGTTTGAAACCGCCCCAGGGCGCTTCCACGTAAGTGGGCTGCATGTGATTAACCCACACAATGCCCGCGCGGATCGCCTTGACCATGCGCAAGGCGCGATAGATATCGCGCGTCCACACCGCCGCGGCCAGCCCGAACGAGGTATCGTTCGCGATGCGCAGCGCCTCGCGCTCGTCCTCGAACGGGATCACAGAAGCCACAGGTCCGAAAATCTCTTCCCGCGCAATGCGCGATGAGTTGTCAACGTCGTAAAAGATGGTCGGCTCCACATAGTAGCCCCGGCTCATCGAAGCAGGCCGCCCGCCGCCCAGCGCCAGCTTGGCTTCGGTCTTGCCCAGTTGCTGATAGGCAGAGACCCGATCGTACTGCTCCTTGCTGACCAGCGGTCCCATCTTGGTGGAGCGATCCAGAGGCGGCCCCAGCTTGATAGTGCGCGCCTTCTCCGTCATGGCTTCGAGAAACTTCTTGTAAATCGACCGCTGCACCAGCACCCGGCTGCCCGCCGAGCAGACCTCGCCCTGGTTAATGAAAATCCCGAAGAGCGCGCCATCGATGGCAGCCTCAAAATCCGCGTCGGCAAAGAAGATGTTGGGCGACTTACCCCCCAACTCAAGTGTGACCCGCTTCAGTGTGTCGGCAGCCGACTTCATGATGATCTTGCCCACCGAAGCCGATCCGGTGAAAGCAATCTTGTCCACCCCGGGATGAGCCACGATAGCCGCGCCGGCCGTCTCTCCGAGTCCGGTCACAACATTCACCACCCCGGGAGGCACGCCCGCCTCCGCCAGCCAGCCCGCCAGCTTCAACATGGTCAGCGGCGTCTGCTCCGCCGGCTTCAGCACGCACGTGCAGCCTGCGGCCAGCGCGGGAGCCAGCTTCCACGCAGCCATGCCGATGGGATAGTTCCAGGGAATGATCTGCCCCGCAACCCCAACCGGCTCTTTCAACGAGAGGCTGAGCGCATTGTCGGGGACGGGATTCACCAGGCCGGAGACCTTGTTCGCCAGCCCGCCATAGTATTCAAAGCAGGTTGCCGCATCGGCGATGTCGTACTCCGATTCGACAATCGGTTTGCCGCAGTTGCGCGATTCCAGTTCCGCAAGCCCCGGGGCTTCTTCGCGCAGCTTGGCCGCGATGCGAAACAGGATCCGGCCCCGATCCTGCGCGGTTGTTTGCGGCCATCCGCCTTCGTCAAAGGCATAGCGCGCCGCGGCGACAGCAGCATCGATATCGGCTGCACTGGCGTCGGGAATTTCGGCGATGACCTCTTCGGTTGAAGGGTCGTACACAGGAATGCGCTTGCCGGAAGAACCTTCCGTCCATTCCCCGTTGATCAGCATTGATTCACAACTGGTCTGCGAGACAGCCATCGTCAATCCTTTCGTGTGCGGGCGGCCGTATATTGCGGCCGCCCCTCACCACCACTACCGAGTTGCCTGCACCATGGTCTCCTGCTGTGCCTGGGCCAGGGCCGGCGCTACTTGCTCAAAAGCCGAAAGATGCTTGTCCACATCCGCCATGGAGTGCGCGACGGAGATGGTCCATTGCTCATCCCACCAGTAGGGTTGCGCCATGACCCCACGGTTCAACATACCGAACCAGTAGAGCCTCCACAGGTCCGTATCCACCTTGAGCCAGTCGCGGTAGTTACGAATCTTGTTGCGATAGAGCAGCATGGCGCCATTGGCACCGGCGCTCTCCACATAAGCTTCGAGGCCGGTCTTCTGCACTATCTGCTTGTAACCGGAGACCAGCGCATCGCTTACTTTGCCGATGTGCGTGTAGCCCGCGGGCGTGAGCACTTCGCGCAGCGTCGCCAGGCCCGCCGCCATCACCAGCGGGTTGGTGGCGTAGGTGCCCGCATGAAAAACCTTCTGCTGCGCGATCACGTCCATCACCTGCTTGCTCGCGGCAAAAGCAGCCAGAGGGAAACCACCGCCGATGGACTTGGCCAATGTCACCATGTCCGCCTTGATGTTGAAGTACTCGCAGGCCCCGCCGCGGCCCAGCTTGGCGCCGGTCTTCACCTCGTCGAAAATGAGCAGCGCGCCCTCACGGGTGCAGATCTCGCGCAGTCCTTCCAGGTAGCCCGGCTCCGGCATGCAGATGCCGATGTTCATCATGATGGGTTCCACGATCACGGCGGCAATCTGGCGGGGATTTTCCGCGAAGAGGCCGGCCACCGCCTTCAGATCGTTGAACTGCGCAACCAGCGTATTCTTCACCGTATCGGCGGGTACTCCACCGGAGGCGGGAACCTGGTTGGGCCGATCGGGATCACCACAAAGTTCCAGCTTGGGCTTCATGCTCACCAGCACGGAGTCGTGCACGCCGTGGTAAGCGCCCTCCATCTTGATGATCTTGTCGCGCCCGGTATAGCCGCGGGCGATGCGGATGGCGTGCATGGTCACTTCGGTTCCGCTGCTGCCGAAACGCACCTGCTCCACCGGAAAGCGCTGGCAGATCTCGTCGGCCAGGTCGTACTCCAGGGTGTGCGGCATGCCGTACATGGTTCCGGTAACCAGCCGCTCCTGCACCGCGGCAACCACCGCCGGGTGGCAGTGCCCGGCCATCAGTGCGCCGAAACAAAGATTGAAATCGATGTACTCGTTGCCATCGAGATCGTGAATGTGGCTTCCTTTGGCGTCTTTCACAAACAGGGGCCAGGGCTCGTAACTGCGGAAGTTGCTGGCTACGCCCAGCGGCATGCGCGGTTCGGCGCGCTTCAGCGCTGCCTTCGAACCGGGGGTACGTGCTTCAAAGCTCGCAAGTTCTTTCTCGAGAAGGTGGTACATGGGGATCATCCTTTGCCCAGAGGGCGGTCAATCGTACGAAGGGCCGGGAACGGCCTGCATGGGAATGCTTTAGAGTCCGAGAGAGACGGGGGTGGGCCGTTGGCACAGCCGGGCTTCGCCGCGCGCATAGCGGAGAAACCACCGCATCCGGCAAAAAGTGCCGTTGATTCGGGGTGATGCGGAATGGAAAAGAGAAGACAAGCGACGCCTGCGCTGATTATATGACTAATAACTCTCTCAGGAAAGACGTTGCCACAGCCAAACCCTTGTAGTAATTTTTGGAAACCAGTCGATCCAGCTTTGCGCAACGCTTCCGGTGTTAAGAGCCGTCCGTACCACAAACCCCTGGGTGCCCCATATCTCGCTCGTTTTTCGCGAGATGTGGGATTCCACGGCGCTTACACTCTTCAGCTTTCGGCCCTCATCACCAGATCTCGTGAAGAGATCACAAGAGTCCGCCGAAGGCGGACGGCCGAAAGTAGTCCAGCACGCAGTGCTGGGGTAGGTCTGAAAAGGGACCAAGTCCCGTAGGGAAGGCTGAAAGTCCTGATCTCGAGTTGTGAGAGGAATGAACGAAGGTCTGCGAGGTTGCCATTACGACCACCGCAACAAATGGAAGGGTCACCTTCCCCTTTGTCATCCCGTCAACTAACTTGCCTGCGGCAAGTTGAGGGAGAGAAATGAACAAGAAAAGCTTGGGGTGGCCCATTCAAGCCTTCTTTTGGCTTGAGTGGGGTTGTCGCGGTCTCCAACCCTGCCCTCCGCGTCATTAGGAGCGAACCCGGATTTCCTGTTCGCGGCACTGGCGAGAGCAGCGTGTGAGTTCGCGGCGTCACCAACCTCCACAGGAAATCCGGGGTAGCGTAGTGGAGGGACCTGCTGTTGACTCGACCAGCGCCTATTTCAACCGGAAGCCCTGTTGTTGTCCATAGGGAGCATCATTTGTTCACCGTAAGCGCGAAGATAAAAAGAGCACTCCTGCTGACCGGCGTGGCCGCGCTAGCCGCCCTTTGCGGCTGCAAGAAGGCGCCACCCACATTAAGCCTGCTGGTGTGGGAAGGATATGCCGACCCCTCCTTCATCCAGGGCTTTGAAGCGAAATGCCAGTGCAAAGTAACGGCCGCCTACATGGGCTCGAGCGACGAGCTGGTGGCAAAGTTACGCGGAGGCGCCGCTTCCAACTACGATGTGATCTCGCCCTCCAGCGACGTAGCCACCAGCCTCACCCGTTCTGGCCTGGTAGCGCCGCTTGACCTGTCCAAGATCCCAAATTACGCGCAGCTTTCGCCCAGCCTCACCTCCAGGCCGCTGGTCAAGCAAGACGGCAAGGTCTACGGAGTGCCTCTCACCTGGGGGCCCAATCCGCTGCTTTACGACACCACCGCCTTCCCCAGGCCGCCCGCCACCTGGGCTGAGCTATGGGATCCGAAGTTCGCCAACAAGTTGTCGTTCTGGGACGATCTCTCCACCATGTATATGGCGGCGGAAGTGCTGGGCATGGGCAGGCCGGACCCCGCGGCCATCTACAACCTGAACGATGCCCAACTACAGCAGGTGAAGCAAAAGCTCATCGCCCTCAAGCCTAATATCCGAAAGCTCTGGACCACCGGTGGGGAGCTGACCAACCTCTTTCAAAACCACGAAGTGATCGCGGCCATGGGTTGGCCATTGGTGACGAACCAACTGCACAAGAGCCACCTGCCCATCCAGGAAGAGATTCCCGCCGAAGGCACCACCGGGTGGATCGATCACCTGATGATTACCTCCTCCAGCGACAACAAAGAACTTGCCTATCAGCTTCTGAATTACCTGATCTCCGCCCCGGCGCAGAAACAGCTGAGTGATGTTACCGGCTATATTCCGGCCAACCCGCAAGCCGCCGCCTTGATGACGGTGGAGGAGCGCTATAGCCTCCATCTGGACGACATCTATGGCTACCAGAAACAGATTGTCTTCTGGCAAGACGTGCCGCGCCGCGCCAAATATACCGAGATATGGAACGAAGTAAAGGCCAGCCAGTGATGAGCAGCCCGGCACTGGCTTGCGAGCCCGAGAGCGCGGCCGGGAGCACAGTGTTTCTGCGCCTGCAGAGCGTGGGCAAACGCTTTGGTGAGCACACCGTGCTCGAATCCATTTCGCTGGACGTGGAACGTGGAGAATTTCTCACCCTGCTGGGTGAGAGCGGCTCGGGCAAGACGACCTTGCTACGTATCCTCGCCGGCTTTGAGGAAGCGACCGCCGGGCTCATACTTCTCGAGGACCAGCGGCTCGATGCCATGCCGCCTCATCGGCGCCCGATCCATACCGTCTTTCAAAGCTACGCTCTCTTCCCGCACATGAGTGTCTTCGATAACGTGGCGTACGGCCTGCGGGTGCGCGGTTGTGCCCGCGCGGAAATAACCCCTAGGGTGGAGGAGGCGCTCACAAAGGTCCACATGGAGCGCTTTGCCAAACACTTCCCCAGGCAAATAAGCGGAGGGCAAAAGCAGCGCGTGGCGCTGGCCCGGGCGCTGGTCAACCGGCCCAGGCTGCTCTTGCTCGATGAACCCTTGTCTGCCCTGGATGCAAATCTGCGCCTCGAGATGCAGCGTGAGCTGAAGCTGCTGCAGCGCGAGGTTGGCATCACCTTTATCTTTGTCACTCACGATCAGAGCGAGGCCCTGGCCATTTCAGATCGCGTCGTGTTGCTGCGCCACGGCAAAGTGGAGCAATGCGGAACGCCGCGCGCCATCTACACCACGCCGCGCACTGCGTACGCCGCCTCGTTTCTGGGCAACAGCAACCTGGTCGCGGCGACAGTGAAACAGGGTGTAGCGGACTGCGGAGCATTCGCCGTGCCCGTCAAGCTGGCGGATGGCCCAGTCACCTTTTCTCTGCGCCCGGAGTGCATCATGCCTGCTTCTGAAGCCAGTGGCGAGGGGCTGGTGCAATTTGCCGCAGAGGTGGTTGCAGAACAGTTTCACGGAGCGGACTCCCTGTTGACCCTGCGCTGCGCCGGCGGCATGGAGCTCTCGGCGCGGGTCGCCGGACCCCGTGGTAACGGCGGCTTTGCCTTTCAGGCCCAAAACCTCGTGCCGCTGGAGCAGGAGTAGATGGCAGCGCGTGGACGCCTCACTGCATGGCTGGTCACCCTTCCGCCCTTCGCCTGGATTGCGCTCTTCCTGTTCACGCCCTACTGCCTCCTCTTCTGTTACAGCTTCTGGAGCCTGGATGCCAATCAGCAAGTCCTACATCATGCAACGCTCACAAACTACCTGCACCTGCACGACAATCCGCTCTATACCACAGTGATTTTCCGCTCCATGCGCATCGCCCTTTCGGTGGTCCTGCTCTCCCTGCTTATCGGCTATCCCCTGGCCTGCTTCCTCGTCTTTCAGGCCGGCAAGTACCGGCGAATTCTCTACCAGGCTGTAATCATCCCGCTATGGATCAGCTACCTCGTACGCGCCTATGCCTGGAAGGTGATTTTCGGCAACGAGGGCGTGATGAATACCCTGTTGCTGTGGTGCCACGCAACCCGGCATCCTCTCGGCTTCCTCCTGTACAGCCCCTTCGCTGTGATCGTCACCCTCACCCACATCTACGTGCCCTTCGTGGTGCTTCCCGTAGTCGCCTCGCTCGAAAAGATCCCGCCCGAGCTGCTGGAGTCTTCGAGCGACCTGGGAGCCACGACATGGCAGACCTTCACTCACGTGATACTTCCCCTTTCACTGCCCGGCGTTCTCTCCGGCGCCACCTTCGCCTTCCTGCTCAGCTTCGGTGACTTTCTGGCGCCTTTGCTACTGGGTGGCCCTAGCAGCGTGATGATCGCCAATATTGTGGCCAACCTCTTCGGCGCGGATTACAACTGGCCTCTCGGGGCAGCCGTCGCCGTGCTCATCCTGGTGATGGTGTTGGTTATTCTCACCGTCACCCAACGGCTGGAGCGCCGCTGGAGAGTGGCGTGAGAGCCCGAACGCTGCCGGCAATTTCGGCCGCTTACGCCGGCGCGGCCTATGCCTTTCTCTACTTGCCCATCGTCGTGCTGGTCATCTACTCCTTCAACCGTGATGGCGTAGGCGGATTTCCGCCGCAACATTGGACGCTCGATTGGTACCGTACCCTCTTCGCCGACGCCGCCATGTGGAACGCGGTGGGCAATAGCGCCATCGTCGCCCTCTCGACCGTCGTGTTGTCGATGTTGATTGGTTTTCCCGCGGCGTATGCTCTCGACCGTTATTCGTTCCCCGGTAAAGCGGCGTTTCAACGCCTGGTCCTGTTGCCGCTGATCGTGCCCGGCGTCATCACCGGCATTTCTCTGCTGTTGCTAACCGTAAGCAGCGGCTTCCATCTAAGTCTTGTGACCGTAATTCTCGGCCACTCGACGGCCTTGACAGCGGTCGCTGCGACTGAGATCTTCGCCGGGTTGGCCAAGCTGGATCGCGCGCTCGAGGAGGCCTCCGCCGACCTTGGAGCAAACCGCCTGCAGACCTTGGTGCGGGTTGTCTTGCCGGGCTTGCGGACCTCGTTGCTGGGCACCGCCCTGCTGGTGTTTACGCTATCTATGGATGAAATCGCCGTCACCTTTTTTCTGATCGGCAGAGAGAACACGCTGCCCCTCGAGATCTGGTCACGTCTGCGGCGCGGCGCGACCCCGGAGATGAACGCGATTGCCTCCTTGATCTTTCTGTTTTCGGTCATCACCATCTTTCTGTCACAGTGGCTGATGACGCGCGGTGGTGCCGAGGGAACACAAGAACGATGAGTTGGACAGATAAAGAGCTGGGCATGGATCGCCGCATTACACGCCGTGATTTCATGAACGGAGCGGCGATGGCGATTGCCGCATCGATCGCTCCCCCGTCGTCTCTCCTGGCCCAGCAAGTACCAGGACCGCAAAGTCGTCCTGGATATGACCCTCCCGCGGCGCACGGTATGCGGGGCAGCCATCCAGGCGCTTTTGAGGTGGCGCACCAGCTTCGGGACGGCAAATTCTGGGCCAGCGCTGGGCAGCCTGAAAACAACGGTGAGAGCTACGACCTGGTCGTGGTGGGTGGGGGCATCAGCGGCCTCGCCTCTGCGCGTTTCTTTCACCAGGCAGCCGGCAAGTCCGCGCGAGTGCTCATCCTCGAGAACCACGATGACTTTGGAGGGCACGCCAAACGCAACGAGTTTGACGTGGACAAGACCTTCATGCTGGGATTCGGGGGCACCTTTTCGATCGAGAGTCCTGCTCCTTATAGCCCAGTGGCGAAGGCCGTCATTCGCGATCTGGGCATCGATGTTTCCTCGTACTCGAAGCATTTAGATAGTCAGCTCTACCCTTCTCTCGGACTGAAGAGGAAGTATTTTTTCGACCGCGAAACCTTCGGCGCCGATCGCCTCGTCACCCACCCTTCGTCCTGGCAGGACGAGAAGATGTGGAACGAGTTTGCGGCGCAGGCGCCCATGACAGACAAAGCCAAAGCGGATTTGAAGCGCCTCCATGCTCTGGATGAGGATCTGCTGCCGGGCCTCACCTCGGCGCAGAAAAAGGCGAAGCTCGCGCGCATGAGCTACGCCGACTACCTGACCAAACTCGTCAAGGTCGACCCCCAGGTTGTGACCCTGCTCGATCCGGAACAGAAATCGCTTTATGGTTTAGGCATTGATGCCATCTCCGCTCAGGACGCGTGGGGTCTGGATATGCCCGGCTTCGAAGGCCTGAAACTTGAACCCGGTCCGGGTCCAGGGATGGGCCGGGATTCCATCCCCAACGAAGAAGCCGAGAAATATTTCTTCCATTTCCCCGACGGAAACTCATCCATCGCGCGGCTGATGGTCCGTTCCCTGATTCCCCAGGCTGTACCCGGCCACACAGCGGACGACATCGTCTCATCTCAGGTTCGCTATGATCAGCTCGATCAGTCGGGCAGCGCGACCCGCATCCGCTTAAACAGCACGGTCGTCCGCGTGCGCCACGACGGCGACCCTGCGACCGCGAAAGAGGTGGAAGTCACCTATGTGCAGCAGGGCAAGCTGTATACGGTAAAGGCCGCTCACTGCATTCTGGCCTGCTGGCACCAGGTCATTCCCTTGCTCACAAGCGAGCTGCCGCCGCCGCAAGTGGCGGCGTTGCGATCGGCGGAGAAGATACCGATCGTCTACACCAACGTGGCTCTAAGAAATTGGGAGAGCTTCGTTCGCTTGCAGACGCGAAGTGTCACTGCACCTGGGTGCTATTTCACTGACTTCGCTCTTGATCGTCGCGTGAGCATTGGCGATTACCGTTGCACCACGCGGCCGGAGGAGCCAATCGTGCTCACCATGGAACGCTATCCCTGTTCGCCCGGACTGCCCGCGCGGAAACAGCATGTTGCCGGACGCTACGATCTCTATGGCACGTCATTCGAGACCTTCGAAAGAAATATCAGAGAGCTGCTTGCCCGCAGCCTCGGTGCCGGCGGCTTCGATCCCGCCCGTGACATCACCGCGATTACAGTTAACCGCTGGCCGCACGGCTACGCTTACCAATACAACTCCCTGTGGGATCCCTTCTGGTTGGAAGGTGGTCCGCTGCCTTGCGTAGAGGCACGGAAACCATTTGGCCGCATTGCCATCGCTAATTCGGATGCCGACGCCTATGCCTACACAGACTGCGCAATCAACCAGGCCCACCGCGCCGTCCACGACCTGAAAATCACCGCAGGCTGAGGGAGCGCCTTCTTTTGGCTTGAGTGGGGTTGTCCATAACTCCCGAATAGCTACGTCACCACCGCCGGATGCCCCGGCCATGCTTTGCCGCGCGACGCGATCACTGCCAAAATCAAATACATCAACAGCCCAATCGGCCCAAAGAAAAACGTCACTACCAGGCATGGGGCAACCAGCGCAAAAGGCACGTGGTTGCGCCGTGCATCGCGCACCTGCCAGCTGCCGATAAAAAGATCGAAAGCCAGATAGTGGACCCACCCGGCCAGCACCATCCAGCGGTCGGTAAAAAGCAGCATGACGTTGCTCAGAGTATTGAATCCACCCTTATGCCCGCCCCAGTGGGAGGCGACCAGTGCCAGGTAGAGGGCACACAGAAGTCCGGGCACCAGCAAGCCTGTAATGAGCGACGAGATCACCCGCGATGCGCGCGGCGACCATCCCGTAACCAAGAGCAGCAGCCACCCGGCCAGCGCCGTGCTGTTGCAGAGCCGAAAGAGTGAATCTGAGTTCATGCAATGCCTTTCTTATCGTTAGATAAATAGCTTCACCTGCCGCCGACCGCGAACACGGCAACCGCCGTCGGCAAAACCCATGCAGCCAGACTTTCTAACGACACGCTATCAGGTTGTGCAATCGACTGCCCGACCAATTCGAAACCAGATCAACCCGACAACGATTTAATTCAACACACGCCTCTCTCCGTGTATAAAGGCTGCTAACTCCATCGCAAAACGCAGTCCCACGTATCCCCGCGGAACTGCATCGGAACCAGATCGAGGCGCAGAGAGCATGACATCCTCCGCAGAAGACACCGCTTGGACAATCGAAGACCTTTTTGACCGGACCCTAGGCAGTCGCCCATCCCCGCATCATGTGGCAATGCTCAAGAAGGCCGAAAACGAGCGGTCCGAAGTGAAGGAATTCATCGAGCGCGCCTTTCGCCTCATGGCGATCTCGAACCTAGCACCGGCGCATATGACTCCCGGCCTCGCCTGGATCCTCGGCGTCATGATTCCCCGGCTCCTCCCTGGAGCGTGGGGGAATATCGTTCCCCCCTTTACCGCGGAGGACCGCCATAAGCTCATCAATGCCTACCTCAACGCAAATCCCTGGGGCCAATTTCCGGAAGGTACCGTTCTCCTGGAAATGGGCTGCGGATTTCCACCGCAAACCGCCCTCGATGCCGCGCGCGACTTCCCTCATTGGCAGGTGATTGGCGCCGACCTGCAATTCGACCCCTACGTTCTCTACGATTCCGAAGGAAACTACGCCTGCATGGATGCCGAAGGCGGCGTCCGCTATTTTCATCCCGGCACGTTCAATGGCGCGGCCTTTCAATCGCTTTACAACGACACCTCTTCCACCTTCCAACGCTTCCGCGCGATGTTTGCGGTGCTCCGTGAAAAGCTGGCCGTCGCCCATCACGGTGAATGCGTATCCGTCGAGCATGAGGGCGCACGGCTCCTGCACAACCCGATCAAAACCTATGAGCGTCCGAATCTAAAGTTGATACAAGCAGGGCTGGGCGCGGAAACGCCGCAGGCGGATATCGTTCGCGTATTCAATGTGCTCTTTTATTTTGACGCGCCCTTTCGCATCCGCGCCGAGCAATGGGCGCTACGCACGCTTCGGCCAGAAGGCCTGTTTCTTTGCGGAGCCGATAACGCCCCGACCCTCGAAGCACGTTATTCCGTCTACCGCAACGAGAATGGGCAGCTGGTTCCCAAGGAATTCGCGTTCAGCCTCGACAACGTTCGACCTCCTTCGATAATGCCCCTGTTCTGCCTGCACGACGAAGAGAAGGAGACCTTTGCGCTTGCCAGACTCGTCGGCGTTCTCCGTTCCGACGAGGAATTCCGCACCGGCTACGACCGCCGGGTCGACGAGCTCTTTGCCGAGAACAGGATTTGGATCCGCCATGAAGATGGCTCCCTGACCGCGCCCCCTGACCAGGTATCCTCCTCGGAGTGGGCGCCGGCCTACCTCGCCATGCAACAGAAGTTGGCGCAGGAAGGTTTCACGGAGCGGGCAGTCTCCGTCCTAAAAAGCGCTGGTTACCACGCCTGGATCAACCCAGTGGGCCACGTAGCCGTTGACCCGAAGGGCATCGCCTCCTACGGCATATAGAAAACTTCGCGCATCATCGGAAAGCGCTCGCCCGCGCGCAGCGGATCGAGCGGCGCAAAATACGGCGCCATGGCCTGTTGCCATCGAGTATTGACGGGATCGGCTTCGATGCGCGCCCACACCGCGTCGAAATCCTCAACATGCATCGTCAGAAAAAGCAGCTGATCGCGCCGGAATATGGAGTACTCCGAGATGCCGGCGCGTTTCAGCAGCGCCAGCATCTCCGGCCATACCTCGGCATGAGCCTTGTCGTACGCCTCTTCGGTCCCCGGACGCAATCGCAGCAAAAATGCAACTCTTTGCATAAGTAAGCTGCGCAGCTATTTCGGCTGGGGAACCAGGCGAAGATACGGCTTCGGCGACTTCCAGCCGTCGGCATACTTCAGCTTGGCTTCCTCATCGGTAACCGAGGGCAGGATGATGACATCCTCTCCCAGCTCCCAGTTTGCCGGGGTGGCAACCTTGTGCTTGGCCGTCAGCTGCATCGAATCGATCACCCGCAACAGCTCAGGAAAATTGCGCCCCGTCGTCATGGGATAGCTCAAATGCAGCTTGATCTTCTTGTCCGGCCCAATGATGAACACCGTGCGCACCGTAGCATTGTTCGCGGCCGTACGCCCTTCGGAGGTCTCCCCTGAATCCGCGGGCAGCATATCGTACAGTTTGGCCACCTTCAGCTCGGTGTCGCCAATCATCGGATAGTTCACTTTGTGGCCGCTGGTCTCTTCGATATCGATCGCCCATTTTCCATGGTTGGTCACCGGATCGACGCTCAACCCAATCACCTTGGTGTTGCGCTTGGCAAATTCGGGCTGCAGGCCGGCCACGCTGCCCAGCTCTGTGGTGCACACCGGCGTAAAGTCTTTGGGGTGAGAAAACAAAATTGCCCAACCATCACCGATCCATTCGTGGAAGTGAATCGTGCCTTCTGTGGTCTCGGCAGTAAAGTCGGGAGCTGTGTCATTAATCCTGAGGGACATTCGTGCGTCTCCTGCAATCGCTTTGATTTGTGGTATTTGAGAGCACTGCCAGAGCGCGCTCGCGACCAGCCAACATCTTATATCAGCCACCGGCATCCGTCGCGCGTCAGGCCTGCCGGTAAGGAATCCACACCTGCATGGCCGAGAGTTGGCGATTCGACCAGGCGTAGTAAGGAATCAGCCGCAGCGTCGTCGGGTGAACCGGCTCCCGATTAGGTAAAGCAGCCTGGTACAGGCTGTCTGGCTCCGCCGGAAGCCACTGGCCTGGGTGCTCCAGCACAACCACTCCATCCAACAGCTCAGGCCGGAAGGCCGTCGCCGTCGTCTCGGTAAGCTGCGCCGTGTAGCGAGGAAAGCCCTCGGCATCCGCCGCCCCCACGGCCTGGTCAAGCTGTTCCATGCAATACACGATGGGCCCACGCTGGAACGCGATCCGCCCGCGATCGTCGGCCACCGCAAGATTCGCGTGCACCGCCTGCGGCTGCATATCGAAGCTCAATTCCACCGTATCGCCCGCGGACCAGCGTCGCTTGATCGCCAGATATTTCCCCGGAACGGCGCCGGCGACCGGGCTGCCATTGACCGCAACCGCATTCTGCTTGGACCACCCCGGAATCCGCACAAACAAACTAAACTCCTGCGGAGTAGCCGGCGTGACGGTAAGGTGCACCGTGCCCTCCCATGGATATTGGGTCGTCTGCTTGATCGCCAGCTGCGCGCCGTTCTCCAGCTGCCAATGCAATTCAGAATTGTCATAGAAGTGCACATAGACCCCATCCGGCGAAGTGCTGTAAAAATACCCAGGCAGCGCCGCAAACGTGCGCTCCAGGTTCGGTGGGCAGCAGGTGGTGTCGTACCACGGATTGCGGATCTTATCTCCGCTCGAAGGATCGAACGCCAGCGGGTTGCGATAGCAATAAAGCTTCCCATCCAGAGACATGCCGGAGTTGATGCCGTTATAGAGCGCCCGCTCCATCACATCGGTAAACTTCGCATCGCCGCTGGCCGACAGCATGCGCCAGTTCCACATCATGTTGCCGATCGCGGCGCAGCTCTCGCCGTAGGCGCGTTCGTTGGGCAGCTCATAGGCATTGCCGAATGCCTCGCCCTCGCTGCGCGCCCCCACGCCTCCCGTCACATAAAGCTGATGTTCCGCCAGGTCATCCCACAACAAATTGAGCGTCTTCCAATAAGCCGGGTCACCCGTTTCCAGGTAATAATCTGTAGCCCCGCAGCAGGCATACATCGCGCGCACCGCGTGCCCTTCCAGCTTGGTTCGGGAGGTAAACGGAATTCCGCAGAACATGTAGGTAATCTGCTGTTCCTTGAGTGGAACCCGCGGGTCTCCCTGCAGAATGTACCCCGCCAGCTCCAGATACCGCCGGTTGCCCGTGGTGCGATAGAGCTCAATCAGCGACATCTCGATCTCAGGATGCCCGGCCACGATGGGCCCCTGGTTAGCCGCGGGGCCATACCCCGGCAGCAGGAAGTTATCCACAAAACGCAGTCCCGCCTCCAACAGCGTTGGATCGCCCGTGGCGCGATACCACGCGATGCCGCCCTGCAGCAGATGGCCGATGCAGTAAAGCTCATGTCCGCCGGTCTGCGTCTTGGGCAGCATGCGGTCGGCTTGCCGGCTCTCGACGAAGTAGGTGTTCAGATATCCGCCTGGTTCCTGCGCCGCCACCACCTGGCGAATCATCTCTTCCGTTTGTGGACGCAATGTGGGCAGCGGCCCCGACTGCAGCGCAAATCCAACCGCTTCCATCCACTTGTAAATGTCGGAGTCGGAGTACAGCGGACCACGTTGCGGCGCGCTCGACTTTCCCTCCAGGCGAAGAAAGTTATCCATGCGGCCGTGTTCCAGCAACTCCACGCGCATGCTGGGAATGCTGGAGTCGACATTGGTCTGCCGGCGTTTCGACCAGAAGCCGGTATTGATGGTGACCGCGCGGACGGGCACGCTCTTCAGCTTGGCGTAGGGAGATTTGTTTGTGGCGATAATGCCGGCGTTTGCCCAATCGGGATCGAGCCTGGCCGCCGCGGGAGCGGCATCGGCGAAGGTGCTGGTGGGCAGGGCGGCGGCCGCGGTTGCCGCAGCAGCGGTGGAAATAAATTGGCGCCGGGTATAGCGAAACTTCATGGAAGCGGGCCTCTGCAGACGAACCGCAGTATACGCCCTGGTCCACGAGTTTTGTACGTAGGGCACGGCTAGCCGTGCCATAAACCCACTCCGCAGAGAACGGCTTTAGCCGCTGAGGTACGCTTTCCCCAGCCCCAGAAGCCCAACTCTCTTTCACTCTTTTTAAGGACGACCCGCAAGATACGCCCTGAGCTGAGGCAAGTCCTGTTCCGCTGCGCGTTGGAATCTCCGCTGTCGTTCCACCCGCCGCCCGCGCGTACTTGATGGCTCGCGAGTAGGAGATACATCTGGCCGGCTCTGTGCGATGTACCCCACCGGGTGGATCAGCCGAATAGGATCGGTAGCCAACCCGTCGTGCTGTATCAGGTGGTGGCGGTACACAAAGGCGACCAGCGCCAGTCGGTCCTCCACTTTCAGCTTGGTAAAGATAGCCGTCATGTGGTGCCACACTGTGCTCTCAGAGATCCCCAGCTGCTGAGCAATCTCCTTGTTGCGCAGGCCGCCGCACACCAGCGGAAGCAGTTGCCGTTCGCGATAAGTCAGATTCTTGATGCGTTCCGGTTCCGAGTCTGTGCTGGAAAGCGGTGGAGTGCTGTGGGCAACCCCAGCCTCCGCCATTGGACCCTCACGCTGCGGACGATCCTTGTATGCTTCGTGAACCGCCTTCTGCAGCTTGCGTGCGGAGCTCCATTTGCTCAGAAATCCCCGAGCGCCCAACCGGATCATCTCCCGCTTATGCGGCGAGTTCTCCGAGACCGAAAGAAAGATGATGGAAGGCGCATGGGGTCCAGACTGCAGCAGGGCGGTGGTGCCCGCCAGGTCTTGCGATGCCATCGACCAATCCACCAGCGCAACATCGGGCTGCTTGGCGAGAACCTTTTTCTGGAAAGCCTGCATGGTCGAGGCGTCCGCGACCACTTGGAACCGCGGGTCATCTTCCACCATCTTCCGCACCCCATGCACGATAACCGGATAAGGGTCCGCAATAATCACGCGAGTGCGCGAAGCCGATTGAGGAAAGGAAAGGGGCGAGTCTTGAAAGCCCATGCTATGTCCTCGGGGGTAGGTGAAAGGACGTGCAAAGCCACTCTTAGGCCTGGGTAACTGGCGACAACTTAACAGCGCGTAGCGGGATCGGGAAAACCTGCGACTGCGAGCAGTAATCTTGCAATGTCATCAAGATTACTTTCACAGAATACCGAGAGCGCCGGTAACAATTCAACAAACTTTTAGTAATTAGGCCCCCGAATCTTCCACTTATTCACACAGCAAGATCGGCGCGCATGAGCAACCTAAGCTGCACAAATTGCATCATAATTCGGTCAACTAAGTATGCGGTTACCTGTTAACCAATTGGTTACTAAGGTGGAGCGAATGAGATACCACCTCAATTATGCTTGCGCGTCATCACTGTATTCCTCGCCCACCGTGATAACTCCGGCTTTGAAGGCAGAACGAAGGCAAAACCGATGCCCACCTCAGTTAGACTGCGCAGGCCGACGTTTACTCACCTGCTCACCGGAAGCGCAAACGCGATATAACCCTTCGAGGTCGCCGGAGGCATCACGCCGCCGGGCGGCAGGTAGGCTCCTTCCGGGTACGGCGGAGGCCCCGCCGCTAACGGCGAGCAGAATATATTCCCGTCCGTTCACTTCATACACCGCGGGCACGCCCTGCGATCCTTCGGCAGATCTTTGCTGAAGATCAGCTTGCCGGTGGCTGCTGTTCAACGCGTAAAGCTTTGAGTCGTTGCCGGCAAACAACACCAGTCCTCCGGCGGTGATCACAAACCCGCTCTTCGGATATGCATTTCCCCGCAGCTTGTCGCTTGGGCCCGCTTGCGGAAGGTCGCCATAAGGCGTCTGCCATTTGATCTTGCCGGTATTCAGATCGTAGGCGGTGATGGTGCTCCACGGCGGGTTAATCACATAGAGTTCGTTTCCGTAACCGGTCTTGTAACGGGATGGAGGCGCCTCGACACCCTCCGGGTAAGGGCTCATACGAGCTCCAGGCTTCATCGCAGGATCAGGTCTTCGAGCCATGAATGTGCAGGGTTCGACCGTGCGCGCAAACCAGACGCATCTGGCAGGCGCCGAACCCGGGGGCGCCAGATCGGGCTGCGTCAGAAACGCCATCAGATCGTTCATCGATTGTGCCGGCAGCGAAGAAAACGGCGGCATGCCCCCTCTGCCGTTCGTGATTACGTTGCGGCTCCCATCCGCGCCCAGTCGGCTCACGACCGTGTCGATTTCAGGTCCGCGATCACCCTTCAGTTCGGGGCCGTGGCAAACTGGCAATTCTGTTCATACACGGCGCGCCCCATCTGCTCGGTTGTCGGAATGCCGGCTCTGCCTCAGTACCGCGGAATTGTGCGGGCGACTCGGAATCAATCCGCCCGCATTCGCGGCGGTGGATTCTCCGGCCGGCACCAGCTTGACGATCGACGGCATGTCTTTCGAGAGGACGTAAACCGTGCCGTTCGTCGGATCCGCGCCGGTGCCGAAGAACAATGCGCCGCCGTTCACGCTCGGAATGTTAATCGTATCTACCCCGACCGCCGGCGGCGTATAGAAACCGGTTCTCGCTTTCGTCAGACGGTCTATCCACCACGCCTTTTCGTCCGGCTTCATGAAGCCGGCGTACATGTCCTTCACGGTCATCCCCTGGCGCGCGAACGGGGGCACGACGGTCGGAAAAGGCTGCGTCTTCGAGGTCACTTCACCCGGCACGTCGCTCGCCGGCACGGGACGCTCCTCGATGGGCCAAGCGGCTTTCCCGTGACCCGGTCGAATACATAGAGGAAGCCATTTTTCGAGGCCAGCGCCACCGCATCCACTGTCTTACCGTCGTGCTTCACGGTTACCAGCTGCGGGGCGGAATCTGGATCGTAATCCCAGACATCGTGGTGAACCGTCTGGTAATGCCAGAGCTGCTTACCCGTGCGGGCGTCCAGCGCGAGCAGACAATCGGCGTAAAGATTGTTGCCTGGCCGGTCTCCGCCATAAAGCTCGTACTTGGCCGACGCACCGGGAAGTAAACAATGCCGCGCTTCTCATCGACCGTGATTTCGCCCCACACATCCACGCCGCCCATGTATTTGTAGGCATCTTTGGGCCAGGTATCGTATCCGAACTCGCCCGGACGCGGGATCGTATGGAACACCCACAGAAGCTTGCCGGTGACCACATCGAAGGCGCGAATATCGCCAGGAGGAGCGCAGGTATCCCTCTCCCGTCGCGCTGCCAAGGATCAGAATGTTCTCAAAGATGCGGCCTGGAGTTCTCGATGCCAGCGGCCGGTTGCCGCGGTCCAGGCCAATCTTCAGGTCAAGTTTCCCGTGATCAGCGAAGGAATCCACCAGCTTGCCTGTCCGCGCATCGATGGCCTGCACGAAACCGCCCGGCAGACACCAGCATGCGGCGATCCGTTCGATCCTTGCTCTCCCAATAGTTCCCGCCGCGCTGGCCAGCGATCCCGCTCGAACGGGAGGCTGCTAGCGCCCCCGCGTGTCAAAAGAATGCACCCACAGTTCCTTGCCCGTCGCCGCATCCACCGCCACCAGCGAACCCTGTTTGGCCGCGAAATAAGCGATGTTATCGACCACCAGCGGACTGAACGTGTAGCTCACGTCATCCCCGGTCGGATAACTCCAGGCGACCTGGAGTTTGTTCACATTGCTGGTATTGATCTGCTTCAGAGGCCGAATAGTGCGAGCTATCCGGACCCCCGAGATAATCCTTCCAGGAGGTTTGCTGCGCGTAAGACGTTCCGCCACAGACGAGCGCGACCATAACAAAAATAAAAAACAGCCGAAGCTCGCTCGTGATCATCCCGTGCGATGACGCTATCACGGGTATCTAACTCTCTGTAAGGGATTTAGTCCCTCTTGGGGGCAATCAATAGTAACCAGAAGCGGTTGCGGCTCTTAGGCTTTTTCATTTGCTTGAGAGCTTTCCACATGAAAGACAGGATGGCGCCGCCTGCATGTCGATCAGCGCGATGGCAAGCACAAGCCTGCGGTCAAGACCACGCCAAGCGCCCACGTCCCTGGCGGTCCGTTATAACTCCCGCGTTGAAGGCAAATCTGGATCGAAGCTGATCCGCAGCGACGTTAAGCTGCGGAAACCCACATTAGTACGCCACGCGAGGTTTTCTTCCAGCAGCTTTGGTCGTGAAAGTCGACCGAGAAGCTTATTGAATGCGATCTGGCCTTCGCTGCGCGCGAGGGGAGCGCCAAAACAGAAATGAGCCGCCCAGCCGAAAGCAACATGCCGGTTATCGCCACGTTCCAGGTCAAGCCTGTCCGGATCGGGAAATCGGTTAGGATCGCGGTTCGCGGCGGCCAGACCCGCAACAATGCGCGCTCCCTTCTTGATGCTCTTGCCTCCGAGCTGCATATCCGCCGGTGCAATGCGGGCGGTGTTTTGCGAAGGAGATTCGAATCGAAGCAGCTCCTCGACCGCCGAGACGATGATCTCGGGATGAGTGCGCAGTTGCTCGTAGGCCTCGGGTCTTTGCAGCAAAGTAAGAAATCCACCCGCGATCAGGCTGGTCGTTGTTTCGTGCCCCCCAATCAGAATAATGATGGTGTTGGCGATCACCTCGTCATCGGTAAGATGCTGACCATCGACTTCGGCAGTCAGCAGCGCGTGGATAAGACCTTCATTCGGCTGGTTACGCTGCTCCTCGATCTGGGCGGAGACATAAGCTTTTAGCAGCTGAAGGCTTTGCACGATTTCAGCCATGCGATCAGGATGATGCTGGAAATTGCCCAGCACCTCGGCAAGGTCGAGCACCCAGGCATGGAGCCGCGCGTGATCCTCGACCGGCACGCCCAGCAGCTTGGCCGTCACGATGGCTGGCAGGGGACCGGCAAAATCCGCGATCAGGTCCATCTCTCCGGCGGCCATAACCTTGTCCAGCAGCTCGTTCGCAACGGAGTCGATCACCGTGCGCAGCCGCTCGACCCTGCTCGGCGTAAAGGCAGCCATACACAGACCTCGCAGGCGAACATGACTGGCCCCGTCGTTGAACATAATCTGCTTAGGCATAACCTCCGCAAATGGCTTCATGAACGAGAGACCCAATTGGTCAAGATAAGCGGGCGAAACCGTGCGGTCAGCCAGGCCGGTCATGAGCACGCTCACCACTTCTGGATAGCTGGTCACCACCCAGGTATGCATGTAGGGATCCCAATAAACCGGGTCCCGCTCGCGCAGTTTCCTGTAAAGAGAATGTGGGTCGGCCAGAACATCCTGGTTCATCAACTGGAGCAGGCTCAGGTTCTCGTCATCCATCTCTACAGACAAGCTTACGCGCCTGAACCTACGGCGCGCTTCCTGCCCCCATACACAATTTAGGTCATTTGGGACTCGGCCTCCCATCCAGGAAAGAAGTCAAATACCGGCTCATGCTCGGTTGCCGGTACGAGGTGCGAGGAAATAGCATCCACAACACGCTGGGCGCTAGGTCCTTTTGTCAATTCCTCGTGATACCCATCGAGATACTGGGTCTGCAAGCCACTGGGTACCAGTGCCTGCCACCCTGGCAGGACGTCAATATCCGGAGGACGTTCAGAAGCCAACAGCAAAAGCACTCGTCCGTCGTACTTCGTGGGCGTGTACTCAGACACCCCGGTGCCAATGATCCCTTGGCCTATCTCAACCTCTGTTCTCTGGGAACCTTCCAACAGGGGAGTGATGCGTTGATACACATGCTTCCGAAGCCTGAACAAGCTTCTCTTCAGGCCCAGCCGGGCGACCCTCTTCAGCAGGTATCCAGGTTGGCTTAACTTAGGGGTCAATTGGCGAAGAGACTCTGAGTAGAAGGGGCTCGGCGGGTCCAACATGATAAGCAGCGACACTTCATGTCCGGCAGCCTGCAATTGTTGGGCAATTTCGAAGGCGAGGATCCCGGCGAGGCTGAAACCGCCAATGGTGTAGGGCCCGAGCGGCTGCGTCGAAACAATCTTGTGCACATGGCACGCGGCAATGCTTTCGAGCGTCGGTCTTTCGCCCAGAGACGCAAAGTCCTCCTCCATAAGTCGCACCGCGAGAAATGGTTGATCATCTCCTATCAGCTTAGCCAGGCTGCTGCTCAAATAATGTATCCAATAGATCCTGTTTCGCGTCCCCTTCGGCTGAAGGGCGAGTACACCCGGAGGCAACACCGGTTGAGCTCCCCATAGGTTCCGCATTAGTTCTGACTGCCGGCGAATTGTAGGATTCTCCACCAATTGATCAATTGGAATCTGCCGGCCGAACTCAACGGCGATGCGTCGCTGTATCGAAACGAACAGCTCCATCTTCCCGCCGAGAGTGAAGAAGCTGTCATCCAGTTGAATATTATTTCGGCCGAGCAGCTCCGCCCAGACTCCAACCAGCCACTCGCGCCCAAGAATCAGCTCCACCGACGAAGCAAGGCCCTCCACCGTAGGCGCCTCAAACAACTGCCGCAACGAAAGATCGACACCAAATTCCTTGCGTAGGCGCATCAGCAACTGCATGCCGAGCAGCGAGTGTCCCCCTGCCAGGAAGAAGTTGTCTTCGAGGGCAATTGTGTCGCGTTCAAGAAGCTCACGAACGATAGTCAGTACCTTCTCCTCAACATGGGATGCAAGCGCCTTCCCAGCCGCTTTCTTTAGCAAGTTCGCGGCCGTTGGCCTGGGGAGCATATTCAAATCGATCTTCCCGTTCACCGATAGCGGAATCTCATCCAATCGCACAACGATGGCGGGGACCATGCAATCCGGCAGGCTGCGCAATAAATACGTCTGGAGTTCGAGCGCAGTGGGAACCTCCACATCCGTCTTAGGCAGAACATATGCAACAAGCTGGTTTTCTCCGGCCTCCGAAACGGAGGCGATCGCCGTGGCAAAATCGACGCTCGGGTGCCGATCGAGAACGCTGCCGATCTCATCCAGTTCGACGCGATGCCCGCGGATCTTGGCCTGCCGGTCGAGGCGACCGCGAAATTCGATGTTGCCATCCCGCCGGCGCACACCTCGGTCACCCGTGCGATACATGCGCGCGCCTGGTCCTGCCACAAAAGGGTCGGGCAGAAAGCCGCGCTCGGTAAGATCGGGTAAGTTGCGATATCCGCGCCCAACCCCGCTGCCGCCAATATAGATCTCACCAGTTTCACCATCGGGAACCTGTTCGCCGTCCTCGTTCAGCAGATAAATACTGGCGCCGGCAATGGGGAGACCGATCGGTGGCGCTCCCTCCGCCCCAGGCCTGAGCAACGCCCATGTGGAAACCACGGTGCATTCCGTGGGTCCATAATTGTTGACAACTTCGAAAGGTAAATGAGCGGCCGGGCCGTGGTGCAACACATCTCCACCGGTGATCAGGAGACGCAGCGCGGTTGTTGCAGGCCATGCCATTGCAATCAAGCGCGCGCCAAGAACCGCCGGAACGATGCCAACCGTCACCCGTTCGCGCACCATCCACTGCTGGATCAGCTCCGGCGATGACCGCGATTCGTCATCGGCAAGGCACAACGTCGCCCCGGCACAGAGATGCGGCCAGATTTCCAGGACCGCCGCGTCAAATCCTAGTCCCAGCAGATGACTCACACGATCTCGTCGTGTGACGTTAAAGGCGTTTCGGTGCCAGTGGACGAGGTGCGCGAGATTCGCGTGTGTAATCTCCACTCCTTTGGGGACTCCGGTCGATCCTGAAGTGTAGATCACATAGGCAAGGCTATCCGGGTGAATCACTTCGCACGGCATTGCCGCAGCGGCGGCGATGGCTTCCGCGTCACGGCGAGGATCTACGCCGCGAGCATTGACCCGGAGGCGATCAAGAAGCGTTGCCCGGGCCACGACGACGGTTGCGCCGGAGTCCTGTACAGCAAAGCGCAAACGTGAATCCGGCCACGCGGCATCCAAAGGCACATACGCGGCGCCGGCACGCATAATGCCGAGCGCAGCGACGATCCAGTCGAAGGACCGTTCCATGCAGATGGCCACAGTACCGCCGGACACGACGCCAACTGCGCTAAGTATCCAGCAAACTGATCTGCCCTGCGATCAAGCTCTTTGTAGCTCAGATTCCGGTTGCCGTCGCTAAGAGCGATCGAATGCGGGTAGTTGTCCCATACCTCCGATGTCTGCACAGGAATAGGTTGACCTTCCAATTTCAATGTCCGCATTTAAGGAGTCTCCCGTATGTGGGCCTGGAGGAGTCGGCGCCTTTATCAAGAACTTGTCGCAAACCATTAATTAGCAACATTTTTTCCTCAACCTCCGGCAACAAGCTAGTAATATTCAACAAACCTCTGGTAACACAGAACCTGTGTGCGATGCGTACCGTGACTCTTGTACGGCCGCTTAGATAATGGACGGTCGGTGCGATCGTCTCGCGGTCCTGTTAATCCTTTGCGCCGCGCACGTTCCCTGTTACAACCGAGGGTTGAACCATGAATCAGTCAAACAAATCGTGCTCAAGGCAATGCCTTCCCGTTTCTGGACTGTCTCGTCGTGACTTTTTCGCCGGGGTCGGCACGGTGGCGGCTGGTTCTGTGTTGCTTGGTTGCTCCCACCTGAATTACTTCCTGCCGGGCCCGGCACAACCTATTCCCACGGGTCCTGTCACACCGGCCAGCCTGACAATTTCGACCACGCAAAGCGGTGCCATGTCCCCGCAATTCGTCGGACTGAGCTACGAAAAAGCCAGCCTCTCGGCTCCGATTTTTTCCGGTAGCAATGCCAATCTCATCGGCCTGTTTAAGAGGCTTGGAACAGGCGTCCTCCGTATCGGAGGAGATAGCGTGGATGCAACAACTTGGAATCCAACGGGCCCCGGACAAATCAGCGGTCAAACTGCGCCCAGCGATCTCGACGCATTGGCCGCGTTCTTGTCGGCTACAGGCTGGTCCGTTCTTTACGGCGTGAACTTCGCGCAATCTACACCGGCGATAGCCGCATCGGAGGCCGCTTACGCGGCCAAAGCCCTCGGGTCCAAACTTCTGGGCATAGAAATCGGAAACGAAGTCGATAATTACGGCTTTGCGGGTAACTACTACGACAAATTGCCGTGGGGGGTTTCCAACTATCTTGCGGCGTGGCAAAGCTTTGCCTCAGCAGTTTCCTCCCAGACGCCCGGAGTTGCACTCACCGGTCCTGCAATCGCATACAACACGAGTTGGTTCAACTCTTTCGCCACGTCTGAATCCAAAAACATCGTTCTGTTGACTGCCCATTACTACCGGGGAAACGGCAAGCTCTCGTCGTCAACCATTCAAGAGTTGATCAGCTATCCCGACACGAATTTGCAGAAGTACCTGTCTGTACTCGGGTCTGCGGCAAGTAATGTCGGCGTCCCTTACCGCATCGCTGAAACCAACTCTTTTTACAATGGCGGCGCGGCGAACGTGAGTGACACCTATGCTTCGGCTCTGTGGGTCATCGATCACCTGTTCACGATCGCTCAGGCAGGATGTGCCGGCATAAATCTGCACGGCGGCGGAAACAGCAACGGTTACACTCCGATCGCCGACAACAACGGCGTGGCCGTTGGAGCTCGGCCGGAATACTACGGAGCCTTGCTCTGCGCGCTGGCCGGAAACGGGCCTTTGCTTGCTACCACGATCGACGCCGACTCTCTGAATGCGACCGCCTACACCGTCCAGACGTCACCGACCGGGCTGAGCCTTATCATCGTGAACAAAGATGCGACGCAAAATTTACGCTTCACTGCCACGTGCCCCGGCAAGATAGCGTTAGCCACCCTCATTGAGATGATCGGTCCATCGCTCGCAACCGTCTCCGGCGTCACCATCCAGGGAAGCCCGGTAAATTCCGACGGTTCGTATTCTCCTCAAGCGGCTTATGGGCTTTCCATATCTGACGACGCCATCAGCGGCTACGTTCCCGCCGAAAGCGCCGTGCTGGCCAGGGTGACGCTGAACAGGGTTGGTTAGAAACCAGGCTGGGAAAGCAGCCCGGTGAACAACAAGAAGCTGTCACAAAATGATCTCCAGCCAAATCCCAATCAGCCCGAGAAAACAACAGGTCCCTCCCCCGCGTTCTCAAAGCCCCGGCGGCTATTTCAAATCAGCTGTTACAACGGCGCCTGAGGCTGCGGCATCACACGGGTGCTACGGAGAAATCGCCAGAAATTAAGCAGCCTCGCTCACTTCAACGAGTGCTACGCTGTATGGGTCGAGTTGCACGGAACCCTCACCTTCGCGAAATGTTACAGCTTGCCTTCCCGATGGCGTGAAAAGGCCCTCGGCGGTGACGCTTGCATTTGCAACCGTCACCCCCGTCTTGCTCGATCGGGATGGGGCCTGAAGTCGCCAGACGCTACCGGCGCTTCTACCTCGCAGCCTTTCGACTCTCAATTGGACCTCTACTGCCGTGACCTCACGATTAATAATGACAACTCGCAATCCACTGGGCGACGAGGAAGCATAGGCATTCAAGTCTCTTCCCCCTGAATCGAGGTCCGTTGTGAGGAGGTTACTGTTGAGAAATTGTCCTGCGAGAAGCATTCCATAATAGATAGGCCGGGCGCTAAAGCCGTGTGCGATGGAACCGGCGATCGGGGTATACAACCCGCCCCCCCCGCCGTGCACGTTGACACCAGAGCCACCTGCTGCTGCCACCGACAGCATGAAATCCACAACCCAAAGTGCCGACGCGAAGGTATCGCTGACACCTGCTTTACCCCCAGAATAACAAGTGTTACCCTCCGACATCCGGTACGGTAGATGGCTCTGCCGCGCGGCACGGATATCGGCCAGAACCTGATCGTCGAAATGCCTGGATGTGTGCAACAGGTAGTCGATTGTCATTCGGGGATCCGAAGGCGGTCCCTCGGCATAGTAATGCGTCGTCAGCAGCGTGATTTTGCCCCTCGTATCGGATGCAAAGCGGGCGACCCAGTCGTGCTTGTAGGCGGTGTCGGGGCCCGCGATATTGGCGGCTGGAAGACGGGCATGAATCGCCGCGTAGTATAGGTTCCACATCGCCATAAACTCTTCATAGGTCCAGCGACGACTACTATCGCCGTCGTGAGCGAGCATGTCAGGCTCATTCCCAAGTTGAAAGGCAATCAGCCGTTCACCAACGGTCCTCGATACATAGGCCGCTTCCTCCACTGCGCTGCCGGCGTCTCCAGCGGCAAGGTTAAGACCGTAGATGAGTTTCCAGTCGACAGCCTTTAGAAAGCCGGCAAGGTTCTCGATCGCCTTGGGCGTGATCGGAAACCTGCGGCCGGAACCCCCACTCTGTGCTATGACTGGACCGGCCGACATGCGTGGACCTTTGATCCCTGCCGCCTCCCAGGAGGTAAATTCGCTGGTATTGCCGCCCAGGCGAAGAACGCTGTGGGCTCCGAGTGTTCGAAACAAATTAATCAGAGTGCCATTATCCGTCGAGAAGAAAGAGGGGTCAGCGAGCTGTGAGGATTCGTAGCTAAGGCCGGTAAAATCCTCCGCCATCCTTCCACTGCTCGCGTCGCTTATATGAAGAGTTGCGGGACGCCCCTGGGCCCGTAGATGGTTCGGCCAGCAAATCGTCGCAGCCCCCGCCGTCAGCCGTTTGAGGAATCCCCTCCGAGACAAGTTAGAAATGGAAATCGCATACTTTCGCCCCTGATCAACCTTCATCTAGCTCCGACCTCGCGCCGTGAATGAGTCCCGAATAAATCGAGCCTTCACGCTGGGCTCGATTCGCATCTGCGTAGACGGTCTATATCCGACGCTCCATATGTGGTCTCGATCTGACGGTCGTTCTCTCCGCCAACCAGATTGTTATGGTACAGAGCGTTCTTCTGTGTTCCGGGAATATACACCAGGCGAAACGCCTTGTTACCGACCTGCCGCACTTTGTATCCAGCGCGTGTGGCCTGAAGGTGCAGCCATATATCGTCCGCCTTTGGGCAACAGTTCTTAAAGGCCGCGCCTTCCCGCTTCAGCTTTTGCTGCAGGGATGGTGGATAGAGCACCCCCCCGACCCCGACGGCAAAATGTCGAAAGCTCGGCTTCGTTGAGTCGGCGAACTCCCAACTTCTATACTCTGCGATCCGCTCCTGATCCAATTCCACCAAACGAGCCCTGTGGCAGTTGACGACATTGGGAAATCGCCGGAACGCTTCAACCAGATCTTTTAGCCAATACCTCGGATAGAGAACATCGTCGTCTGCTGTCACCATAGGAACCTCGATCTCCTGCAATGACTCCAAGTACGGATAATACTTTTTGTGCGGCCCGTAATTCTCGCAACTTTTGACCTCCAGGCCCCGTTTCTGCAGTCTGCGAATGCCGATTGGAAGATCATCGAGGATAGCCGGATCGTCAAGCCACAAAATGAGACGCGAGGGACGCATCCTTCCCCGAGCGATGGATTCAAGCGCAAAGTGAACGCTCCGGGCTCTCCTGCCATACGAAGTGAGCGACACGACCGGGCCGCCCGGATTCGTGATAGGAGACCGCCCGTACCTATTAGCGCAGTGCAACCAGGCGAGGCGAACATGTACATCAATCTTACGGGCCGCATAAAAAGGAACTCGTGTGAGACGCCCCCATAAATATCCAACGTCCATTCGGTTACGCGAGCGAGCAGCCATCGTGGGAATTACTCCAATGATTTGATGTATGCAGAGCGGTCGAGCTGGCCAACCCGTACCTGATAACCCTTCGTCGGGGGCAATTTGGGAAAGGCCCGCTTTTTCGTGCAGGGGCCAGGGAGCCTGCTAGGCGCCCTGGACGGGAGTGGTTCATCCCTTCGGAGCCGGTGGTGCGAAGTCGTGACCGCCTCAACTTCCCTAAAGCACTCATGCCCGCTGCCCTCACAAAAGCTCCCGACCAGGTTAGAGGTCCGACCGAACGCAGATAGGATGATATCTGCTGTCTAAGTTCTAACTCGATACCCCCGGTTGCCAAAAGCAAGGTCACCCCACGACAAACTGCCTTCAATCCGAAAAGACGCAATGCAGGGAATCTCTGGTCCAGGCAGATTCCGGTCAGCACATCCAAGCGGCCATCCAGACGTCTCTTGCTGGTCTTATAACTCGTGTATGCATTATCGCTATGAATTCTCTGCATGGAAACTGTTTCAGAGCTTAGCCAGCCTTCCGCGATAGAAAAAGCAGCAAACTTTATATAATTGTCGCTTGTGATTCGGATGACTTCCGGCATTGGGAGTATCCGCTCGAGAAGCTCTCGGCGGAAGGAGAGGCCGGAGGTCGCTGATGGAATATAGGGTGCACGGCCGTGAGAGAGCATCTCACGCGCGTCCACCTTACCGGCGTTGCAAACATCTGCACCCACATACCGGCCTCCAGCCGAAGCCCCAAACCATTCCGGCGTATCAAAGCACCAGCCGATGCCAGGGTTTTCTTTGAATACGTCTAAGACATGGTTGAGCTTATTGGGTAAGAACAGATCGTCTGAATCCAAAAAAACATATAACGTCACCGCTGCTTGCCGCAAACCCGGAGTTAAAAGCTGACGCTTGGCCGCCGTTTCCCTTCGCAATCAACCTTACGCGGTTGCCGTAGGACGCGACAACGCTCCGTGAATTATCGGTCGAACCATCGTCGACCACGATCACTTCGACCGCACCGTATGTCTGGTTCAGCGCACTTGCAATAGCCTCATCCAGGAACCTCGCGTAATTGTAGTTATTGATAAGGATGCTGACCAAAGGGGCGTCGTTCACGTGGTCCTCCTCCGACAATCCAAAGAATCGTTCCTGATCCTCATGAACCCCAGACAATTGCATTTTGGGCAATAAGCGGATACCGCTAAGAGACCGGTTCCGGTGTTCCGGCACGAAAAACACGAGAAGCCCCGAGCTGAGGATCGCGAGCAGCCCATCGGAAAGCAGGCTGGATCCAGCCGCGCCTCTCCAGCCGTAAGCCGGTATCCAAAACAAGTTCAACGAGAAATTGAATACCGCCACGATCAATTGACTGCGGTTCGATAGCTCTGCTTGCCAAGTGCCATCACACCACATCCCCAAAGTTGGTGAATGACGCGCAGTCCGGTATCAGGCAAAGCCATCGGATGGCTTGAACCGACTCCGCAAAGCTGGCTCCGAGCAACCTTGGAACCAGAGGAGCGGACATGTAGAGCACACCTGCGACCGAGAACATCAGAATCATGGCTCGCCTGGTCAAGCGCTCCGTTAACTTTTTCAGTGCTTGGGGATCATTGTTTCCCTCGCGAAACATTCTCGGAACCGCCGCATCTCGCAAAGCAGCGATCGGAGTTGTGGCCACGTCTATGACGCGGTATGCGAGTGCATATATGCCGTTCGCGTGGTTCATCCCATAGTGGCTGAGCATCGTCTTATCGATATCGTTATAGATTGAAGACGCCGAACCTGCGAACGAGTAGCCGAAGCCTTCAGGGATTCCCCCAAGCGCAAGGCGAGCCGAAAAGCTCGGCCATCCATACGAAACCGTCACCACAACCACAGCGGCAAGTGCTGCCAGGGCGGACACTCCCAATGACGCGATAGCCCATTGAAAGGCAGTTGCGCGGTGAAGTTGTGCAAGCATCCACGTGGCGACACAAACCTTCGCCAGATTGGCACTTAAGTTCAGCAACGCGGTGATCTTCATCCTTTCGAATGTCTGGAACACCATCGCCGCATTGCGCGATAACTCGTTGCAGAAACAGTTTCCAAGGCCGGCAAGTACAACCAAAGCAGCACTAGCGGGATTCAGCAGATGCGGTGCGGCAAAGTGTGCTCCCGAAATGAGAATCGCGCCGAACGTGCAAGTCAGCAACAAAACGTTGCCCCAATAGGTCGAGAACCGCTTATAGTCAGCCCCTACATAGCGAACTAAAAGGGTTCCCGAGCCCATTGCACTGAACGATGCCAGTATGGAGGTTAGCGCAAACGCCCCGACGTAAATGCCATATTCCCCGGCTCCCAACAACATGCCCAAGACTGCGAAGTAGGCAGCCTGGAGCAAGAGAGTGACACCCTGCCCTACGAGCATCCATCCGAAATTGCGGGCTAGAATACTGCTGCGGAGCGTCCGGACCTCTGTCAGAATTACATTCATACAGCCTGGAGGCCGTGAACTCGACGTGAAGCGTTTCTTAGCCCCACATAGGCAATGAATGGCAGGACGCACTCCAGAGTGGATGGCGTAAGCAGGTTACCGGCCCAGAGATTGGCCACCGCCACATAAAAGACCACGGATATATACCACATCGTGCTTGTCGATGGATCTCGCCGCAAGCAATAGATAGCGTGCTTAACAGCTCTGCAGAACACCAATGCGTAGAGGAGAACGGCAACCGCACCTAACTCGAGCCACAGTTAAGGACGCCATTTCTCGTAGGCCATTCCAGGCCAATTCAATCGCAATATGGAGTTCGCGGACTCTCCGTTAAGACCCTCCCAAAATGCCATATAACCATAGCCTAAAGGGATGCTTCAGAACCGAAACCATTAGACTCGACCAAAGCACAGTACGTCCCGTCATTGTGGGGTCCTTGCCCATCATCCACAACAGGGCGTCGGCATTGGCCACTGCAGCCACGGTCACTACCGCCGCGATTCCAAACATAACCATTCCCACGGTTAGCGCGTCAATCCCTTTCATCTTGCGCACAAGGTGGATTGACGCGACGAACGCCAGACAAGCCCCGCAGAGAAACCAGGAACCTGCGGAACGTGTCATTCCGATAATGAGGAGCAGTACCATCACGTACGAAGTCGGAAGGGCGTCGCCCAGCGGCCCTCGAGTCGCACAAAGAATGCAGGCAAGAGGAGCAGCGTCATCATCCTTCCGCAAATGTTCTTGTGTCCAAAGATCCCCTGCCATGCGCCAAGTGCATAGCTCAGATCTCGGCCCTGCAGGCCGTATTGCGGAAAGACAAGAACGAGAAGGATGCTACTCGCGGCGGCGATCGATCCAACCAGCAGCAGCAGCTTCAACAGGTCGTTGGGTTCGTAGCGTTTGAACAAGTAAAACGCGAGAGCGACACTTAAAATGATTCGTACTCCATTGATGATGGAGGTACCCGCGTCATTGGACCAAAAGCATGAGACGAACGCCCAAAGAACCAGGCTGGAGATGAGGATGTTTCGCCGAAACTCAACTCCAACTAAACTTATCAGCGGCAACATGAGCAACCCGCATAGAAGATAGGTTCCGGCATTCTGTACGCGGACGATGACATGTTCCGCGGAATCACTCGCCGACACACCTTGATCCCTGGAGCCTGCCACGGTGTTCTGGTTGCCCCGCTCAAAGGAAAATCCATACGTAGATGCAAACACAAGCAGGACGAAGCACAACACCCACGTCTTTGACTGGCTGAATAAATTGAGCCGAGCCGTTGGCGCGCCTGCAGGCATTATGCCGATCCTCCGAGGGTCAACTGGTTTGCGAGTTACCATATGTCCAGGGGATGAGGACAGTAGCCACTCGCCGTTCATCGCTTCGCTGTTTTGCATACTAATTGTGGCCCTCCTTGCGACGATCTGCCTCGTTGTGCACTCGAATCAGGCTCTTCACGCATCCCAGTCGACTCGCGCGAATGCATCCTCAAGGCTCTTATCCTTTTTGGTCCGGAGCGGTTCGACCGCCCCTGTATCGCTGCGGCGATATTTCCAGTTGGTGGTGATCTGGCGGAAGTGTCGATAGGCCGCATCTCTGAGGAAAAGGATCTGACCGCGAATTCCCAGGATCACGTGAACGCTCCACTGGGCATCCACAGGGCATCGTCTCGGGACAACGGCCCATTTTGTGGGGCATAGATTTTTGTCCTGGAGACGGAGTTTCCCCATCGCCACTGGGAACGAACCTGATAACTACTTTCCTTATGTCGCGGGACATCCCTATCCGGACCTACCCCGCTGGTCTCAAGCGAAGGCTGGTCCCCGAGGTAATAACCCAGCGTCCACGGAATCGCACGTAGCCGTGCTTAGAGCGAGCGGCCTTTTCAAATATGTTCCCTTGATCGGAGACGACCAACTCGTCTATGTCGGCGTGAGAACCCCATCGGCGCCAGCCAGATAGCGCCACCGCGCATCCTCCAAAGCCCCATCCTGGCAGAAGTTCGAGTCCCAGTGCGATCCATTGAACCCCTGCGGACCGTACTTATACGGCCATACTACGATCGCTGTCGTCTTAAACCCGCGAACTTTCCTCATTGCTTCCAGCAGTAGTTCAACAGGGTAGGAAGCAGAGCCATTGTCATAAAGCAAAACGGCATCTGCACCGTGAACGTCCCGGTAGAACCGCATCCAGTCGCATATCCATTGCGGATGATTGTCCCTGCTGAGCGTAAACAATACGCGCCTTCCCCGAAACGGCTCGCAACCGTTTGGCTGGACAGCCATTATTGCTTCACCTGCGGCGCAGCAGACCAGCAGGGACGAGTCACTCTGCCCGACGTCCGCCGTGATCCGGCATTGTCTAAACTGATGGCGAACCGTGAACCGGCACTCATTTCCTGAGGGGAGTGACCTAATCACAAGTGAATCTAGGACCCCCTTGAATTTTAGTAAGGGCGGACCAATCAACATTGCTTGCTCGTCTGATAACCGAAAACAATCGTAGAAAATTGTCTGCGCATCGAACTTTGCTTCAAAGTCACAGGGACGGAACCGCTCAGGTCGGTCCGGCTCGCGACAAAACCTGGAGCCGGTTGGAAGTATCCATGGACTCGTAGCGCCTGCACTATTTACCGTTGCCACGGTATCGGCGATCGTCCCACCCTCTCCTCCTGACGTTGACTAAAATTCCAGCTGTCGACCTAGCGACGATGCGTCAGGACTGGAGTTGCTTACCGATTGTCTCGTCATCCTGCTGCGGCTGAGTACGCCCCTCAGTCCGTTGCGAATCTTGGGTGTAAGGATGCAGTTACCGGCGAAAAGGACAATATCCATAAACCGAGGGCTGCCACAAACGAACATCTGCCTGAGTAAAAAAGGAGCCGCGTACCATGCTGCTCCCTGAGCTGCAGCTTCACCTGCCAACTGAGTCGCTATAAAACCGGCAAAGCTCCGCCTGGTGAGGACCCCGCGAACACTGAGAAGCCAGCTCCATGATCGTTGCCAGTCGTAATGGCGCACGATGGTGTCACGCGGTTCGCCAAGATACCATATGACGAGAGGCTCTTCGACGAACAAAAACTCTGTAGAACCCTCTTTGGCAGCACGAATATACCAATCAGTGTCCTGATGCTTGGGCAGCCCAGCCGTAAACGGAACCGACAGCATAAGGTCACGCGACGCAAACAAACTGGAGGTTGTGATCTGACCTTCACCGCGAAACCATGATTTGCGGTTAAAGAGGTACTCGCATATTGGCTCTCCAGTTGCCGGGAATCGAGTTGGCCAAATGTACTCATTCTGTGGATACCGCCCAACCACTTTGCAGGCGATGACAGCATGGGGAATTGCACTGGCACGCGCCAGAGCCATTTGCTTCTCCAGCTTCGTAGGCAACCAGGCATCGTCGTCATCGAGGAACGCGACCCAGTGGCCAATGGCAGAGCGTACACCGACATTCCGGGCTTCTGATCCGCCTACCTGCGCAGCAAGCAGGATATAGCGAACTCTGGAATCATTCAGCGAGAGAAGGTAGGATTCGGTCGCCGGATCCGGCCCGTCTACCACAATGATTAGCTCGATGCCCTTATAACTTTGTCGTAGCGCACTGGTGACAGCGCGCTTCAACAAGTCGGTGCGGCGACGCGTGGGGATGATGACGGAGACCACCGCATCCTCAGCCCACATGCAACCTGCAGAGCACGCCTCAGCAGGCGCACTTTCACGAAGGCGCCGCCCTATGCGGATATGAGAACACGCGCTCATTACCTCTTGTAGATTCTCCATGGTTCCGTTCATAGGTTCCTTATTCGGCTGAGGTAATAATCTGCGATTGGGTTCCTGCTAGTTTCATTGGCGAGGGGATCTTGGAGAAAAATTGCCGCGTGCCTACGACCTGGATCGAAGCCGGCGGGTCCCAATTAGAAGAAAGAGGAACCATGGCTCTACCAGGTACCGCTTCCACAGCCGCCCCGGCTCCGCCATGAGGCGATAGAGCCACTCGAGGCCCCAACGCCCGGCCCATCTGGGAGGCGTCGGAATTTCGCCCGCTACATAGTCAATTGCCGCCCCGCACGGCAGTAAGACCACTTGGCCAAGCCGACTCAAGTTGTTTACGATCCAGTGTTCCTGGCGAGGCATACCCATCCCGATCATGAGCACGTCTGGCCGGGAAATACGTATCTCCTCAAGAACTCCCTCGTTCTCTTCACCTGCTGGATCGAAGTATCCGTGAGCGGTATTTATCTTCACTCCAGGGAACGTCCCTCGTAGGATTTCGGCGCCCTTCTCTGCCACGCCTGGCTTCGATCCGAGATAGAAAATTCTCCAGTCGCGATCCGCGGCGCGTTTGAGCAACAGCGGAAGCCAGTCCACGTACGTCACTCTCACCGATCGCTGCAAGCGCGCTCCAATTGCCCTGCCGAGCACAACGATTCCCATACCGTCCGCATGTATCCACTTGGCCTTGTCAAACAGCTCTCTGACCTTCGGGTCCCGCTGATAAAGATAGAGACTGTGAAGATTCTGATTGGCGACGATGCACTGCTGGCGTGAATTAACTGCGTCCTCGACCAGGTCCGTGAGATCGGAAGCGGTCACGCCGTGAATCTTGCAGCCAAGCACATCGTAGGTTGGAACCCATGCATCAGCCACCGGCGAATAGACGTTCATAATCTCCCAGGTTCCTCTCCACTCAAGCGCCGGCTCCAGGGAGCAGGACGCGTGAGCCGGCCTTACTCATGGGTCGTCTGCCGCTCTCAGTCGGGTGCCCCCCGAGCGATGAGTCTGCAAATAGAGGCGATATGCACTTCGCCCGGCGCGAGAGCGTTGTCTCGGCGAGGCGCCTCGTGAAAGCAAGCAACGGTATTGTCAGCGAGTGACTCTACTGCGCCGCATAAATTGCAGCCGCCGATGCGGCGCCCGCAATGCCGCCGGAGCTGCTGATGAACAAATTCTTCGCATAACTGAATGGCACGTAAAGAATGTCTCCCGGCGCCATCGCGAAATCGGGCTGCTTACCCTTCTGAACTTCTCCGAGTGATATTTGAGTGTCGCTGTGGTCAGCCTTGCGAAGCAAGCGCACATGGCCCAGTTTCGCGGTTTTCGCTGCGCCACCGGCCATTGACAACGCTTCGAGCATCGAGAGCTGTGAAGCATTATTGCTCATCGTGTAACCGCCGGGGCGGTTCACATCGCCCAAAACGTAAACAATCCCGGCCTTCGGCACCACAACCGTGTCTCCTGGATTGACAAGAACCTGCTCTTTGATCGCTTGTTCCGCATCATTAGCCAGGTTGTAGTGGACCGGGTGGCTCTGGTCCCCGTGGCGTTCGATAACGATGCTTCGATCGGCGACGGGATTCAGGCCACCGCCGAGCGCAATCACGTCGAGGATTTGCCGTGGGGTCGAGATCGGATAGGCTCCAGGGGCTCGAACCTCTCCAATGATCGTCACATTTTGAGTGGCGTATTGCTCAACCACCACCGATACCTCAGGATGGTTCAGGTAGTGAGCGCTCACGAAGCGATCATGGATGGCGATCGCTGCCTGCGAGGGAGTCATACCCCCCACCCGGATGTCGCCGACCCCTTGGAGCGGAACCTCTCCCGCATCCGTCACGCGCACATGCTGGTCCATTTCCGGCATTTCCAGCACCGAAATATGGAGAGTGTCGCCCGCGCTGATCAGCAGGCTGTTGTTGGAAGGAGACTGGGCCATAGCCGGCCAGGCGATGCCCACGAACAAAGCAATAGCGTAACTCGATAGGGTTTTCACTCTCATGCCTCGCTGTAGTATCTCGTGCCTGCATAACCATAGAATTCGTTGAACGATACAGAACTCCGCTCCACGCCATTCACCACGATGCCGACATTCCTGCCTTCGATGTCATGCAATATTTCATAGGCGCGCTCCACACTCTTTTGCGTGCTCTGCTCATGCCGGGCGACTAGCAGTGTTGTATCGGCAAGGCGCCCCAGGATAAGCGCATCGGTTACCGCAAGCACCGGTGGGCTATCGATCAGTACGTAATCGTAGTTGTTAGCCCACGCTCTGGCGAGCACTCGCATTCGCTCTGTCCCAAGCAGTTCGGAAGGATAGGTCGGGGTTGATCCCGCAGGCAGCACCGAAAGCTTGGGAAAGTCGCTAAACGGCGTGATAACTGACGGTTCCTCCGAACCGGAAAGCGCCTCGCTCAAGCCTTCGGGGGCATTTTCAATCAAGCCGCTCGTCTGCCGTGCAAAGCCCATGTAGCCCGATAGGCCTGCGCTACGAAGGTCCGCATCTACCAGCAGAACCCGCGACCCGTTCAACGCGAGGACTGCTGCAAGGTTCAGGCTCAGCGTGCTCTTGCCCTCCTTTTCCGCCGCGCTCGTGATCAGGATCGTCTTCGCAGACGGGCCGTCGCGCGAGAGCAGCAAGGACGTGCGCAGTCCGCGTATCGCTTCTATATACGCCGTGTTCGGACCATCCAGGAGGGCTAACTTCGCCACTCCAGATTCCTGACCGCCGCTTGCCAGCCTCCGGCGCATCACAGCTGGCTGCACCCTAGGCAGAACGGCAAGGATCTTGGTGCGAAGCGCGTTCTCAATCGTGGCGATACCTTCGACTCGGTCGCTCGTCGCCTCGGCGAACATCGCGCCCGCAACCCCGACGAAACAGCCAAGGACCAGCGATAGTGCTAGCACGATCAGGACATCAGGAAGCGGCTTCGACGGAGTTTTCCCAGCATCGACAACCGATATATTCGACGACCGTAGCCCCTCGATGACTCCCGCTTCTTTTAAATGGGAGAACAGCGTTTGGTAAAGCGTTCGAGCATCTGTGGCTTCTTGCCGCGCGATTAGAAGCTCGATCGCCTTATTGTTCAGATTGTCGGCGGATTTACGCTCCTGTTCGTAAACAGCGCGCATGTTGTCCTCCACCAGCTCAGACGCCTTATAGTCATTCGCTGCGCGCTCTCCGATGCGCTTTACCTCGGATTTGATCTGGGCGTTGACGGAGTCAAGGCTGGCTTGATCGTCGCTTAACTTGGGATTCGCCGATCCATATTTGGACGTGTTCAGCAGCAACCTGGCTCGCGAGCACCGCCTGTTGCGTGCGCAGATTCTGCAGAAGCAGAAAAGAATTGTTCACCGCCGGGGAAGCGCCGGCAAGCGCTGAGCCGGCCAAACCTGAAATCAACTCCGGGTCGCCATTCTCGACTGTCTTGTAAAGGCGCCCTTCAGTATCCGGCTCGACGTGGCCGTCGATAACCTCAGTGTTGCTTGTTGCAAGCGGTCCAGGGTGGAGCTGTAAGCAATTTCCTTACCCTGCGCGTCCGAAGTCCCTAAACTGTATATGCCCGACTCGCGCTGCAGCTGCTCGACCTTGCCCTGAAGCTGTTTCGGCTTCCTTCTTGATGTCCCCAAGTTGGCTGCACAACCAACCGGAGACCTGATCGTGGCCGCATAGCGGTTCTGCAGGGTGTAGTCCACCAGCGACTTCGCCACATCGTTCACGGCCGCGGCGGCGATCTTCGGGTCAGAGCTTGTGTATTTAATGTCGATGAGACGGGTCCCGGCCACTGGATTCAATCTTCAGGTGTTTCTGGAACACCTTGACAGCGTGGTCCCTCCGGTGCGGAGCATCCTCCAGCGCGACGCTTTGGGGTCCTTCGCTCCACTAGGCAGTAAAAAGCCCAATAAGCCCATCCAACCGGATTGAACGTTGGCTTAAAGTCTTCCGTGTTCTCGAGATTCAGATCCTCAATCACCTTGAGGGCTAAACTGTCGGACTGGAGGATTTTCGCTTGTGTCTGCAGGGTGATGTTCGCATCCAGCGCATCGGATTCCGCATCCGCGGGGCTGGCTAGATTCTGTAAACCCAGGCCGTCGGTCGGAGATTTCTGGACCTCTATCTCCCCCACGGCACGATAACGAGGTTTCATGAAGATGGAGGCGAACTACGCCAAGAAGGAGGCAGATCGACACTGCCCAGACGAAGGTTCAATCGAATTCGTGTTTGCGGCTGACCTCCTTCACGGATCGGCGATGACACCCTGGATAGTTAATTCGTTGGTCATCGCTACACCCTCCACACGTTAGGTCGATCGGTTGTTTTGGAAAGATCAATACTGCTACCACTCAGGAATCACGGCTAGTTACTCGCCGGCCTTTGAGCTACACCTGCGCCGCCGCGGCGGGTGGTGGCTAGGAAAGATCGCGCATTCTGTGTTGGCACACCATAGACAATCTCGACGTCGGATACAGCGACACTGACAGACACCGACCGCTGGATCATCTCCACCGAAATAACAAGCTTGAGACCTGCACCCGCATCGAGCTAAGGTACCCTCGATTCCGGCGAGGGCACCTCGCACCACTCGCACCCGGTCTCCGGCTCGTGAGAAATGGGCAGGGAGAATAAGAGACGCCACGTAAGACCACCGCTCGAATGCTTTCTATTTCGGTCTTCGGAATTGCCAGGGGACCGTTGCGATTGCCCACAAAGTCGACAACCCCAGGAACCTTCAGCACACGCAGCTGAAGCTCGTTCGATCGGGCGATCTGGACGAACAAGTAGCCGGGAAACAGCGGCAGTGTGACCTTCTGCTTCCGGTCGCTCCATTGCCGCTCTTCCTCGATGAGTGGGAGAAAATGAGCAACTTCCAAATTCTCCAACATGGATGCTGCAATCTTTTCCTGGCGCGAGCGGGTTGAGACCGCATACCAGAGCGCTTCGCCGTGGGAAGTAGCTGTGTCCATTCTTTAGGCCTCTGACCTGTTGGTTCCGGTGCTGGGATGTAGCTCCGCCCTTTCAGTCACAACGAGGGTGCTGACATGATGCGGGCATTTTGCTTCTCTCTTAGCTTGGTGTGATTCCTCAACGTTGAGGCCCAACACTCTCTATCTAAAACCTAGAATTGAGGATCGGTCACGTTGATCCAACACGACTAACAACAGCCTATGGGAATTGCTAGGGCCGGACTATGGCAGAATCCTGCCATAGAAACTGCAAATCGAAAGACGTAACTTGGGTTCTCTAACTGCAATATTGTGCGGCTAACTCTCAAACAAAAGTGTTCCAAAGCCAGTGCACTTATGCGGCGCCCCTGCCGGCGACAACCGCCGGTAAGGTCTTAGCCAGAATCTTCAAATCCAGCCAAAAGACCAGTTATCGATGTACTGCATATCCAGTTCCATCCATCGCCCGAAGGTCGTTGAGCTCCTGCCCTGCACCTGCCATAGGCAAGTAAGACCGGGACGGACACTGAACCGCCGATGCAACCAGTCCTCGTCAAACCCCTGATAGTCGCGGATCGGAAGAGGCCGCGGCCCAACCAGGCTCATGTCGCCCTTCAAAACATTCAGCAGCTGGGGCAACTCGTCGATACTGGCTTTGCGAAGATATTTGCCCAGGCGCGTGATCCGAGGATCATGTTTGATCTTGAACACCGGACCATCGGCTTCATTCAACTTTTCCAGAGCCAACTGCTGCTTCTCGGCATTCGCGACCATGGTTCGAAATTTATACATGCGAAATTTTCTCTTGTTCAGGCCCACGCGCTCTTGAACGAACAATGCCGGCCCGGGCGAATCCAATTTGACCAGCAGCGCGACGATCAGAAGGAATGGCGCAAGAAGGATCAGCAAGGCGGAGGCACCCAGGATGTCCAGCAAGCGCTTGAAGAGCCGATGGCGGCACCTTCAAACAGATTGGTCGTGTATGTCGACACATGGGTGATGTCGAGTTCGTTCGATACCCGCGTCCTCGCTGGAAGTCGAAAAGACTGGTGAGGCCGCGCACGATCACCCCTTGCTCCTGGCACTCGCCCACGATGCGAGCCGCCTGCGAGTAATAACGACTTCATGGGGAGCGCAATCACCACCTCATCGACGATGTGCTTTCGCAGAAAATCGGAGAAACCGTCCAGGCCAGTGACGATCGACTTGCCGTTCTCTCCAAAATCCCGGTTACCTGCCCACGCTTCATCCGCAAAGCCGATAAGCTGATAACCCAGTTCCGGCCTGCCCTCGAGGATGCGGGCAAACTGCCTCCGCGCGCGGGTTCGTGCCGACGATCAGCACGTGGCGCAGGTTGTGGCCGTACATCCGCACCGAGGCGAGAAACATTCGCATCAGCAAGCGGCAACAGGATCAAACTCACACTCGATAAGGCCCAGAACACCACGAGGAAGCAGGCGTGATCATGTCGCACCCGGAAAACCGCGCGCAGCCACGGCGAGCACCACCACTGCCACCGAAGCAGCCTTGAGAACATCGACAATTTCTTGCTTTCGATCGCCCAGCCGCCTCGACCCGTACAGGCCGCACACGCGAGAAAATGAGATGCCAGAAGTACAAAAGACCCAGCACCAGGAAAATGTTCAGCACCTTGACCCGCATCGAGAAATAAGGCGGCGAAGGAATTGGAGGCGGTCAGATGCCAAACCTGGATCGAGCTGCCACATAGGAAAAGCTAAGTATCCCGAGATCAACCAGCATGAACGTCTTGACAAGGAGTTGGCGGCGAAAGTTTGTCAAGGGAGAATCACCTCTATGCAGTTCAACGAGTCTCGGAACAGACTGGCGTGGGGGTGTTTCTTCTTGGCTAACCTTGGCGGCGTCCCGCAACCTGCAGCGGGAGTTCGCGTTGAAAGGCTGAGTGGGTTCAGGCTTTTACAACTAGCGCGAGCGTAGCCGATATACAACTGCGTGGTCTATGGCAGGACTCTGCCATCAAACGCGATTGCACCGTTACTCGTGTGATTCTGCTTTCCCGGGCGGGAAACTTACTGCGCTCGGCGGATTTAGTCGCGCAAGCCTGATCTTATCCACCCCAATTCGCATCTATATCTACAGTGTTACAGGGCTCTCTATGTTTCAGGCTCTAAGTAGGGGAATTAGTGCGCTAGTGCGCACTTTTTAGCCATTTCCCGAACGCCGCTGGAGGACTTACCGCGTTAACGCGTACTTTTTAGCCATTTCCCGGGCGCCGCTGGAGGACTTACTTCGCATACTTCCGCATACTTCGCACCTCTTCACGGAAAAACCCGCGCCGACCGGCCAAGCTGCCCCTCAAAGCGGCAGCAAATTCGCAGCTGCGTCAAATTCCATATCGCGGGCCTTGCCCACGGACGTCCCCGCTGCCCGGCCGTTCAGCCCCCGCACGCACGCCTCCGACGCCAGGAAGCGTTCGACATTCAGCGTGTCGGCAATCCGCACCACGCGCAATTTCTCCGCATCCGGCTCCGCCAGCGACGCCAACGCCGCCTGGATCGCCTCGCGATCGTTATCGAAGTAAATAGGAATCTTCGCCGGCTGCAGGCCCAGCGAGGTCAGCGCGTTCATATACGTGTATTGCAGGTTCAGCGTCTTCACCAAACGCGCCGTGGTAAAGTCCGCCATGCCGATCCCCACCCCGTTGCCATTGCTGGCCGGCGTCAGATCGCGCACAAAGATTCTGGCCACCCGCGGAGTGACCGGGTTCTCCGAGCGAATCGACGAGATGTACCCCGCAATGTCGCGGCCAATCACGTTGGTGTCCATACCCGAGCCGCTGATGTCTTTCCCCATCCGGTCAACAATCAGCAGATCGATCTCCTCGAACGGCAACCGCGCCAGCAGCGACGTCGCCTTCTGAAACAGCCGGTCCTCTTCGCGGACGATACTCTCCTTGGGCAGCACCGCGATCTCCGCCGTCTGATGATGCTGATCCTCCAGCAGCGCAATGCCGCACAAAACCGGCACCGCGCCAAGAATCGTTTTCGCAAACCCGCGAAACACCACCTCGTAGCCCAAATGCGCCGCCGCACAATGCGCGTTGTTCGCGCCCACCTGCTTGCCGAATCCGATCACCAGCATCTTCTGGATGCCGCTGCCCATCGTCCCGCGGAAGTCGGTGTGCGGCTTAACCCGGTTCAGCACCACGATGCCGTCCGCCTCCAGCGCCGGAACACTGAAGACCACATCCCGCCCATCCAGCGCCGTGCCGATCTTTCTTACCTCCATGCTGGCTTCGATCGGTACACCCATGCTCTGCGGAGTAATCCCGTACTCCGCCAGCATCTCCAGCTGGCCGGCCGAAGTGGCTCCGCCATGGCTCCCCATCGCAGGCACGATAAACGGCTTCGCTCCGGCGTCGATCAGCACGCCCAGCGCCGCCTTCACAATTTCTTTCAGGTTGGTGATGCCCCGGCTGCCCACGCCCAGGGCAATGCTCATGCCCGGCGTAATCTTGGCGCGCACCCCGCTTTGCGAGAACTGCTCCGCAATAACGCTGGAAAAATCCAGCTTCGGCGACGGCGGATAGCTCTGCACCATTTCAAGCATCTTCGGAAAGTGATTCGACGGCATGGCCTGGCTCCCTTGCTTTCTTTGCTCAATAAACGATACACGCCCCACCGCCCCACCGGCCCGATTGCGAGCTCCGCCCCTTCTTAGTACACTTTGCGTTTGTCCCAGGGAGTGAAGATGGATCGACCAGGCTTGCACCTCTTGACCTTCACCGCGCTGGCGTTGGGTGCTGTGCCCGCTTTCGCCAATAGCTGCGAAGGCCTGGCCGCGCTGAGCCTGCCGCATACCACCATCACCCGGGCAGAGGTCGTGACCGCGGGCACGTTCACGCCCGCCGTAGGCAAGCCGCTCGCTGACCTGCCCGCATTCTGCCGGGTCACCGCCACCCTAAAGCCCACCGCGGACTCCGATATCCGGATCGAAATCTGGATGCCCCAATCAGGCTGGAACGAGCGTTTCGAAGGCACCGGGAATGGCGGCTTTGCCGGCAACATCAGCTACAACGCTCTGGCCGAAGGCTTGCGGCGCGGCTACGCCGTGGCCAACACCGATATGGGCATGGCCACGCCTCCAGGAGAAACCGCCGGCATCTTCATCAATCGTCCCGAGCGCTGGATCGACTGGGGCTACCGCGCCACCCACGAGATGACCCTGGCCGCGAAGCAGGTGGTCCACGCCTACTACGCGCGGGATGCCAAACATACCTACTTCGTGGGTTGCTCCACCGGCGGCGAGCAAGCCTTGATGGAGTCGCAACGCTACCCCGATGACTACGAAGGAATCGTAGGTGGAGCCCCAGCCCACAACCGCACCGGCGTCCACGTCAGCAGCCTGTGGAACTTTGCGGTCAACGAAAGAAGCCCCGCATCCTACCTGCCCGAAGCCGCGCGAACCCTGCTCGCCCACGCCGTGGTAAATGCCTGCGACGCCCTCGACGGCGTGGTCGACGGAGTCATCACCGACCCAACAAAATGTCATTTCGACCCGGCCTCTCTGCAATGCAAAGCCGGCGAGCCAGCAGGATTGCCTTACCCCCGCGCAAGTCCAGACGGTCAACCAGCTCTACACCGGCCCAGTGAATCCGCGAACCGGGCAAAGTCTCTATCCCGGCCTGCCCAGGGGCAGCGAGTTTGCCTGGGAGGGCCTGGACCGCACCCCCGGCCCAACCGCCATCCCTCCCTTCGCGCCCATCTTTCAATGGGTCTTCGGCTTGAACTGGGACTGGCGGCAATTCGACTTCGACCGCCAGAACACTGTCTACACTCAAAAGCTCGCACCCATGGTCAATGCCACCAACCCTGACATCGATACCTTTCGCGCCCATGGTCACAAGCTGCTCATGTATCACGGCTGGAGCGACTGGTTAGTGCCTCCGGAAGAATCCATCAATTACTACAACGCTGTCTCCGCGCGGAGTAAGGAACCCGTCGATGCATCGCTCCGCTTGTTCATGGTGCCCGGCATGTCGCACTGCAGCGGCGGCCCCGGCGAGACGCACTTCGATGCCTTGGGCTCTGTGGTCGACTGGGTGGAGCACGGCGTCGCGCCCGATAAAATCATCGCCGCCAAGTTGCCGCCTGCCGAAGCTGCCGCTGCAGAAAATATCCAGCGCCCCCTCTGCCCGTATCCTCAGGTCGCTCGTTACCAGGGATCGGGCAGCACCAACGATGCGTCAAGCTTCGCGTGCACGGTGAAATAGAAATGCGCTTAGCAGGAAAAGTAGCTCTCGTGACCGGCGCCGCCTCAGGAATAGGCCGCGGCATTGCCCAACGCTTTGCCGCGGAGGGCGCCCGCGTGGTCATCGCCGATCTTGATCAGGCGCAGTCCGAATCCGCAGCCGCCGAAATCGCCGCAACCACCGGCGGCCACGCGATCGGCCTCGCCATGGACGTAACCAACGAAGACGCGGTGGAGCAGGCAGTCGCAAAAGCCATCAACGAATTCGGCGGACTCCACATTCTCTGCAGCAATGCCGGCATTCAGATCATTGGCGGCATCCACGAGCTCGCCTACAGCGATTGGAAGAAAGTGCTGGCCGTCCATCTCGACGGAGCCTTTCTCACCACGCGCGCCTGTCTGCGGCACATGTACCGCTCAGGCCAGGGTGGCTCCATCATCTATACGGGGTCCGTCCATTCCAAGCGTGCCTCGGTGCTGAAGGCGCCGTACATCACCGCCAAGCACGGGCTTCTCGGGCTCTGCCGCACGGTGGCCAAAGAAGGAGCTCCCTACAGTGTGCGCGCTAACGTAATTTGTCCCGGCTACGTGCTTACCCCACTCGTGGAAAAGCAGATCCCCGAGCAGGCCGTCATCCTCAATATGGATGCTCGCGACGTAGTCGAGAAAGTAATGCTCGGCGACACCCTCGATAAGCAGTTCACCACCACCGACGAAATTGCGGACACCGCCGTCTTCCTGGCCGAACAGAAGACGCTGGTGCTGACCGGGCAGTCGATCATCGTGGGCCATGGTTCGTTTATGGAGTAAGCTGTTTCAGGGAGAAACCCTATGTTGATGTCCCGACGCAGCTTCATAAGTTCCAGCTCCGCAGCCGCCGCCCTGCTCGCTACCGGTGTGGGCCGCGCCGCATCTCTGGGGCTCCCCATCGGCCTGCAGCTCTACTCCGTGCGTACCCTGCTGCCCACGGATTACGCCGGAACCCTCAAGCAGCTCGGCGCCCTGGGCTACAAGGAGGTGGAGGCGGCCGGCTTCTTCAATCTTCCTGTCGAGCAGGTGAAGGCGGCCATGCAGGCTGCGGGCTTGCGCTGCGTCAGCGCGCACTACGGCCTGGGGCTGCTCAAGCAACATCTGGACGAAATTCTGCCGTTCTGCAAGTCGCTCGGTGTGCGAATACGTGGTCTGCTCCTCGCCTATGCATCAGCAAGCCAGGCGCAAAGGGGCCGCTCACGCTGGACGACTGGCGCTGGAACGCCGACCAGTTCAACCAGATGGCCGGCCAAGGTAGAGAGCCGCGGGCATGCGTTTTGCCTACCACAACCACTACGAGGAGTTCGGCGCGATCGATGGCATCCTGCCCTTCGACGAGCTGCTGAAGCACACTGATCCGGCAAAGGTCAGCTTTGAGCTGGACTGCGGCTGGGTGGTCGTCGGCGGCCAGGACCCGGTGAAGTACCTGAAGCAATATCCAACGCGCATCGTGATGCTGCACGTAAAGGACTTCAAAGATAACAAGGCGCCCTCAGTCGAACTGGGCACCGGCTCGATCGACTACGCGCCCATCTTCGCCGCCGCGGCAGCGGGCGGCCACATACGCCACGCCTTCGTCGAGCAGGAAGAATTTCAAGGTCCAATCATGGAAGCGCTGGCCGTCGACGCAAAGTACATGCAGCGCATGCACGCCTGAAGCAAATCAGTCCATACTCCGCACCCGGGGTTGTCCCTCAATGCCCAACCAGCTTATCAATCAGTAATGGTTGCAGAATGCGGAATCGGAAGCGGCCCTTCATCCAGAGCCGTATCGTTGAAACGCTTGAGCGCGAAGGCGCTTCCCTGCTTCTGCTGGATAAGGTCGCGCAGATCGATCCACTGGTGGAAGCCCACATAGTAAGTGGCCAGCTGGCCGGCGGTCAGCTTGGCCCGCCGCAGCTTTCCCTTAGCTTCGGCCTCGGTCTGAAACGCCTTCTTCTCCATCAGGTCCAGCGCTTCCTGGTCGGTCATGTTGCGGCTCTGCATGCGGATGTCGAGAATGGCATTGGCGATCACGCGCAGGCGGATCTTCTGCGACCATCATGACAAACCGCGGATCATGGTTGGCGTATCCGGCGTCCTCCATTTCCTTTACGCCGTATTCGCCCCACCCTTCCACGTAGGGACCATTGCCGAGAAGCACGCGCAGCACGCGGCGTGACGATGGCCGCAGGTTATTGGCATGCTCGAACTGGGTGTAGTGCCCGGGCAACGCTTCGTGCATGGTGAGATACAGCAGCATCCAGTTGTTGTACTCGCGCAGCTTCGATTCGGCCTGCTCCTTGGGCATCTTGGGATCAATGGGGGTTACCCAGTATTCCGCTTCCTCCTTTGGTTCCAGCGCCGGCGCGCCATGAAATCCGGCGACCGAAAATATCCCGCGCAGAAAAACCGGGGTGGGCACGATGCGCATGTTGTCACGGTCGCTCAGGGTCAGCAGATCCTTCTGCACGATGAAAGCGCGGATACCGCCGGCATCGGCCTTTACCTTCTCCAGCAATTGGCCCGGCTCTACGTGGTCCTGGTTGATGCGGTCGATGACCTCGGTGATGACCTTGTTCTGCAGGGCATCGCCACTCAGCTCGCTATGGTTGCCGTGCCCGGGAAACCATTGCTGGTGTAGCGGCCGGGCCAGTGCAGTACATCTCCGCGCGTACCCGCAGCAGATCGTGCTCGGCCGAAGCGAGCACAGAGTCCGGAGTTTCATGAGTGCCGGGGCCGAGCGCGAAGGCGAAGATCTTCGCATAGGCAGCAGGTCCGGTACGCCAGGTGACGGTGTGTGGCCGGTGCGCCAGATCGTCCTTGAGCCACGCCCCGTAGCTGTCGAGCGCCGCCTTTGCGGCCTTCGCTGCCGCGTCGTAACGCCCGCGCAACGGCGACCCGGCGGCGATCATGCCCCCGATCTGCTCGATCACCTCGGTGTTCCCGGAGTTCTCATCCAGGGCCGTATCGATGAAGACCGGATCAGCCTCTTTGATATTGTTGCGGGCTTCTTCCAGGATGCGCGGAATCTGTTCCATGCGCGCGACCACGGAGGTGAGCCGCGACTGCTCGGTGCCATCGGTCGAGGTAAGCGGAAAGAACAGGCCGGAGCCGATCATCTCCACGTAGTCCTGCGGCCGGATAACGGTAGCTCTGCAGCACATCCAGTTGAAAAAGGCTGGACTCGATGTTGTCCCGCAGCAGCGCAAGATCCGCCACATCCTCAGGCGCATTCGCCTTTGCCGCGGCAAAACATTGTTTGCCGGTAACCAGCAGCTCGTGCTCGGCGGCAATGGTCGCCGGGCTCGAGTCATCGAGCTGGTCATCAAGCGGATGGTTCGCGTCGCCGTGATATCCAGCCTGCGTCGCTTCCACCGGTTGGTAGCGAAGACCGGCGAGGATGAAGCGATTCGCCTGGTCGAGAAATGACTCGTGTGCAACGCTGCAACGAAACGTCTCTGCCACGGCAGAGTAGGGAAGAATGCCCAGGCAAATCAAAGCCAATACAGTACGGAACATGAGTGAAACGATACACGATCGACAGCGCGGCTAACCAGTCAGACGGTCGTCGGAAATCGCCGTAACGCCCGATACCGTGAGGCTCTGGATAACACCCGGTGCGCCTGTACCCTTGATCCGAATGCCGTCCGGCGATGGTGTGTAGCACCGTGTTGTCACCGCTTCCCTGCTGTCGACCAGTGTCTCGATGATCGAACCGTCGATCCAGAGACGAACAGTCGAAACTCCGTCACGATCGGGTGTGAGCGCCACGGTCTTGCTGCCCACGGTTGCCGAGGGTTTGCTGCCGTCCACGTGAATGGCAAATAACTGCACCATGCCGGCCATCAACTGCAGGCCGCACGCGCCCTGCGCCGTTTTGAAGCTGCAAACGATCTCGCCGGCGCGATTCTTGATGATCGCCGAGCCTTGCGGCGCGTTGAGCGTTTGCGTATTGTTGCGCAGCGAGGCAAACTCCGGCGGCACGTCCATGCGCAGTTGATTATCTGAGCCGATCGAGAGCACGCGGGGCAGCGCCATGGCGCCTGCCCATCCGGCCGCTCTACACTCCTCCGGGCTGCGGGTCTCTTGCACCCATCCCCACAAAATGCGCCGGCCCTGCGAGTCGACCATGCTCTTCATTGCGTAATACGATCCGTGGTCGAGCAAACCCCGGCTCTCGGAGTGGAAGCGGAGCTCGCGCTTGTCAAAGCTGCCCACTTCCCAATGAACATTGCGCTCCGAAGAATAGAGAAGCACATGCTTATCTCCCAGCGGAAAGAAGTCGGGGCATTCCCACATTTCGCCGGAGAATACAGGGTTGCTTTCAGCACTCTGATTCCACTTGCCCTGCGCGAGCGGATGCAGATAGCTCCAGTTGCGGCCGTCCGCAGAGGTATACAGCAGCACTGCGCCGCCAACCCTGTCGAAGCCTGAACCGACACCCAGATACCACGTGTCCCCATCCTTCCATGGGCAGGGATCGCGAAAACCCGTGACGTGCAAACCGGGGGGCGGGCCATCCAACACTGGCTTATCGAGTTTCGTCCAGGTGCGCAGGTCAGGGTCGGTCGAGGTCGCGAGGCATTGCACCTCGCGTATTCCTTCGCCGCGAATGGTCTCGCGATCTGGTGAAGTCTTGGTAACGCCGGTATACAGAATGGTCGGGACTTCGGCGCCGGGCAGCACACTGCCGGTGAAACAACCATATGCGTCAGACCCGCCGGGGGTAGGCGAGAGGGCAACCGGCATATGTTTCCAATGGATGAGATCGGGGCTGACGGCGTGCGCCCAGTGCATGTCTCCCCACACTGCTGCGCCAGGATTGTATTGGAAGAACATATGGTACTGGCCGCCGAAGAACCGCGGCGCGCAGGGATCGTTCATCCAGTTCGCTCGGGGCAGCAGATGGAACTGCGGCCGCAGCGGATCGTGCATCAGCTTTTCTCGAAGCGCCGCTTCCCCGCCTTCAGCGGTGAAGGCACGCGCTTTTAGCAGCAAGGAGGCCATCCCGGCCTGGGCAAGAAAATCGCGTCGATTCATCGGGCGGAGTGTATCACACGCGCCGGCACGGGAGACTAGCGATACTCGGGCACCGGCTCTCCGCCAAAAGCTCCCTTCACCACATCCATGCTCAGCTGGGCTGCGACCTCGCCCTGCGGGTCAAGTATCTTCACCATGAGCGTGCCCTTTACGAAATCCGCTGGTGCGGTCCACTCAGCAGAGATGCGCTGCGCCTGCTCCAGATCCGGCAATGGTTGTTGGCCCTGCTTGAGCAGTTTTCCATCGCGGTCGCGAAACTCCCACACCGCCAGATAATCACGCAATGGATACGAGGGCAGCAATTCCAGAGGCTTGCGACAGACGTGAAGTTCAAAGCCGATGGGATCCTGCGCATCGTTCTTCTTCCAGGATGCCTCCATCAGCACCGGTTCGTTCAGCTTTTGCCAGACAAAGAATGAGGGCCGGCGCTGGCGGTTCTCATCTTCTACCCCAATGTCGTCATAGCCCTCGGTATAACCCGGCCAGATTCCGCGATGAGATTTGTAGTCTGCGTACGACCAGAAGATCGCGCCGCCGATCCAATCTCTGCTGGCAAACTCTTTCATCTGCGACTTCATGATGTGGACGCGCAGCTCGTCACCTTCGATGGTGTTCCCGGCAAAGTTTCCTGGTGCGCCGAACTCCGATATCACGACCATCTTGGTCGGGTTGTTGCGTCCGATCGTGTCCAGCGCCGGCGCAACCTTCGATTCGGGACCGTGGAAGGTACCCCAATAGTCGTTGAGCATGATGAAGTCGATATCATCCGTCGCCTCACCACCGGTGTCGGGCGCAATGGCCATCGCGTCGCTGGCATAGCTTACATACCGTCCCGGATCCAAACGATTCACCCACTGCTTCATCAGCTTCACATAGGCGTGTCCCTGGGGGCTGGCCACGGCGCTCTCATTGCATAGGCTCCAGGCCCAGATGCTGGGGTGATTCTGATCCTGGTCGATCATCTCCTTCATCATCTGCTGCGCCAGCGCGATGACCTTGGGATCACCCAGCTGCTCCGGCCCGAACTGCCAGATCGGAATTTCAGGGATGAGCAGAATTCCGTGTTCATCGGCGTAGTCCAGCACCTGCTGATTCTGCGGATAGTGGACCGGGCGGGTGAAGGTAACGTGCAGTTGCTTCAACTCATCATAATCGTGCTTGATCGTTCCAGTCGTTTCCGCCAGCCCTTCCCACGGCGATTCCTCGTGGCGCGACATGCCGGTCAAGCGCACCCGCTCCCCATTCAAATACAGATGCCGATCTTTGATGGTGACCGTTCGCAAGCCGAACGTATCTGTCTTGGTGTCGATAAGCTCGCCGGAGCCATCGGTCAGGTTGGCAACCATGCGATAGACGCGCGGATGGTCGATTCCCCAAAGCTGGGGCTTGGTTATCTCAACTGTCAGAGGCACAGTTTGCGACTCGCCCGCGGCCAGGTTGATCACTACCGTCTTCGAGCGCCCGCTCAGCGATCCATCCGGAGCGTAAGCCGCCAGTTGCAGCGAGAGCTTGCTGGCTGATGGATGATGATTCTCGGCGACCACCTGGCTGACGACGGCGGCGCTATCCGGCGAGAGGGTGCTGGTAATCTTCTGGCCGCGAATGAGCGCTTCTCCGCTGATGGATAGCCACACGTCGCGCACGATGCCGCCGTAGGGGGACCAGTCATACCAAGCATGGCCGCCGCGCAAAGCGATGCCCGGAATGGTCTGCGCCGTGGGCCGGTTGTCGAGTTCGACCACAAGCAAGTTCTCCCCTGGCTTCAGCCGGGAAGAGACATCGAACCAGTACTCGGTAAATCCCCCATTGTGGGTTCCCAAGAGGCTGCCGTTCAGCCAGACCTTGCTCTGGTCGAACGTTGCCCCGAAGTGCAGAACGATGTGCTGCCCTTTGAGGCCGGGCGATGGAACGTAGCGGCGAAAGTACCATGCCACCCCTTCAAAATCGTCGTGCGGGCCGATGTTCCAGGTGTGAGGCACGCGCACCGATTGTGTGCCCGAGGGCACGGCGCTGGCCCATCCCAGAGTCTCCCCCTGCTGTTGCGGATCGGTGCGGAACTGCCAATCCCGATCTAAATCGATCGAGTTGCTGGCGTGGGCGGGCTGCAGCAGGCATACGAACAAAATCGGCAGGACGCGCAGCGCATTCGGCAAAGAACCCCTCCAGGAGAATGGCGGAAACCACTCTATGCGACGCAATGAGCCTTCCGCATCCTCCCAAAGAAGGGGTGCACACAGAAAGTTGCAAAAAATCCGGTCAACCTGCAAGCATGATAGGCATGCCGGAACTGCCGGACATCACCGCCTACATTAGGGCGCTGCAGCCTCGCATCGTGGGCCAGCCGCTCGAACACGTGCGCGTGGCGAGCGCCTTTCTGCTGCGGACCGCCCGGCCGCCTGTCGCCAGTGTGGAAGGCCGCATCGTGCGCGAACTGCGCCGCATCGGCAAGCGCATCGCCATTGGTGTGGAGGGCGATCTCTGGCTGGTGCTCCACCTGATGATCGCGGGCCGGCTGCACTGGCGGCCGCCGGGGGCGAAGCTGGCAGGCCGCAACAGTCTGGCTGCCTTCGACTTCCCCAACGGTTCCCTGGTGCTCACCGAAGCGGGCAGCAAGCGCCGCGCTTCGTTGCACTTGTTCGAGAGTGAGGACGCGCTGCGTTCCATCGACCCTGGTGGCATCGATGTCCTTTCCAGCGACCTTAATTCTTTTCGCATCGCGCTCACGGTCGAGAATCGCACGCTCAAGAGGGCTCTAACCGACCCGCGCATCTTAAGCGGTATCGGCAATGCTTACTCGGACGAGATTCTGCATGCGGCGCAACTGTCCCCCATCGCGCTCACCCACAAGCTTCAGCCTGACGAATGGGAGCGGCTTTACAGCGCGACCCTCAAGACGCTCGAGCTTTGGATCGAGCGGCTGGGCGATGAGGCGAAAACCGGATTCCCGGAAAAGGTGACCGCCTTTCGCAAAGATATGGCGGTGCATGGCCGCTACGGTCAGCCTTGCCCCAGGTGCGGCGAACCCATTCAACGAATTCGCTACGCAGACAACGAAACCAACTACTGCGCGCGCTGCCAGACGGGCGGCAGGCTTCTGGCAGATCGCAGCCTTTCCCGGCTCCTGAAATCCGACTGGCCCCGTACCCTGGATGAACTGGAGACGATGAAGCGAAAATGATTTGTCGATTCGGCCGACCGAGCATCATTCGGAACGCAGCGCCTTGACAGGGTCAAGCGACGCCGCCCGCTGGGCAGGTAGGAGTGTCGCCAGCAGACCCGTAATGCCGAGAACGCACACGGCCAGCAGTAAAGCCCAGGGGTCCGTCTCCTGTATCCCATAGAGCAGGTTCCTTGCAGTGCGCCCTACCATCTCCGTCAGCACGATCCCGGGGACGAAGCCCGCGATCAGGATAACCAGCGTCTGGCGGAGGAAGAGCCCATGGACCTGCCCTCGCGTCGCCCCCACTGCCATGCGCACCCCGATCTCCGAGGTCCGACGGGTTACATGGAAGGAAAGCAGCCCATAGAAGCCGATCGCGGCCAGGGCAAGTGTCAGCCCTGCGAATATCGCGGTAAGGCGTGCGAGCAGTTTCTCGGTGGAAAGCCCGTCCTCAAACTCTGTATTGAGCGGGACGATCTCTGAAATGGGAAGAGCAGGATCGACAGACTGCAGACGGAGACGGATATCCGCTGCAATATTCGCCGGATCTCCGGCCGCACGCACCTCGATGGTTCCTGCCGGCTCGCCGCCTTGATCGATCGAGAAATAGGCAACCGGTGGCGCGGCAGCGCGCAGGCCATCCACCCGCGCATCGCCAACTTCCCCAATGACCAGGTACTTATGGTCGTCTGGAGCAGGTTTGTAGCCGATGGAGTGACCTACCGGGCTCTCGCCGCCAAACAGCTTTACGGCAAAGGCGTGGTTGAGCACAGCCACTGGTTGTGAACCTTTCTGGTCTCCGTCGTCAAAGACTCTTCCCTGCAGCAGTGGAATTCCGAGAGTGCGGAAAAATCCCTCGCTCACACGGTTTTCCTCGCCGTGTATCCGCGCTTCCGCAAGTTCCGGGTGCCCGGAAACGTGGATCGCCGTATTCCATATGCAGCCTGGGATGCGACACATTTGCATCGATACATCGCGCACCATGGGCAACGCCTTCAAAGCATCCAGAATTCGCTGGTTGAAAACGGCCGGGTCCTGCCCATCAAGATACCCACTTCCAAGATCCAGATGCACCGTGAGGACATGCTCACGATCGAGCCCTGCATCGAGCGCGCTAAGGTTGAGCAGGCTTCGTGCAAACAAGGTCGCGAGGCTCAGGAGCAACAACGAGAGGCTGACCTGGCCGGCGAGCAGCAGGCCGGACCATAGGCGACTCGCGCTTCCAAGCACAGCTCTGCCGCCCAGGTTCGATCCCACCGTCGCACCCATGTTGCCGCGTGTCACCCGCCAGGCCGGCAACAGGTCGAAGCCGATGAGAGCAATCAGGAGAAGAGCAGCGCCAAGCAGGAAATCTTCCGGCCCAAACCTGAGATCGATGGGCAGAGCATGCTCTCTTCCCGAGGCCCAGTGAAGCAGCAGCGAACTCATGAGGCCGCAGGTCGCCAACGCCAGTGTTCCTCCGATGGCCACGAGGAAGGCGTCTTCCACCAACAACTGGCGTAGAACCCGCCAGCGGCTCGCGCCCAGCGCGATGCGAACCGCAATCTCCCTTTGCCGGCCGGCGAGCCGGGCAAGTTGCAAATTGGCAAGGTTGATGCAACCAACCAGGAAGAGCAGCGCTGCCATGCCCATCAGCAGAAACAGAGGCCGCCCGTAGGTCGCGCGAAGGGAACCCTCTCCTCCGGCCGCTGCCATCAGTTGAACGTGGGCGCCGCGAATTTGCTCGCGCTCTTTGGGATCTTTAGTCGCACTGGCGATCAGTCGAAGATCGGGCTGAAGAGCCTGTGTCCAGCGGTTTGCGGCCGAATCCCTTTCGGCATCGGATATACGCCCGAGAACCCAAAGCCAGAAGATGCCATCCTGACCTCTATATGGCTGATTCAGATCGTAAGCGTATCCAGGGCCGAGCGAATCAAACCATGTCCCAAAGCGGCCGGACGATTGTGCCGCAAGCGGCATCCACAGATCGGGCGCGGTGCCCTGGACCACGCCGAAGAAATGCTCAGGCCCAACCCCGACGATTCTAATCGCAACGCCGTTGAGAACCGCCTTCATGCCAACGACGGCTTGACCGGCATTGAAGTGCTCTCTGGCAAAGCCGTAGCGCAGAACAACCGGCACTTCAGACTGTCCCGGTGTGTCGTCACTGGCTGCAAACAACCTGCCGGCGCTTGGGGCAAGTCCGAGGACACTAAAGAAGTTGTCAGAGACCAGCTGGAAGCTCGCTTCCTGAGAAAATCCATTCGGCGCCTGAAGCACTCCGCCGCCGATCCCCGACCGCGCAATTACAGATGCCCCCGTTACCCTTCTCAGTCGTTCATACGCCGGATAGGAGTAGAACCACTGGGCATCAAAAGGTGATTTCACTGCCTGTAGAGAATAGAGCTCCGAGGGCCGCGTGACGGGCAGTTGAGCAAAGAGAACCGCGTGCAGCAGCCGGAAGACGGCGAGATTCGCGCCAACGCCGATCGCTAATGTGAGCACGACGGTTACAGCAAATCCAGGAGTTTTGTGGAGTTGCCGAAGTGCCTGGCGTAAATCCCTTTGCAGCATGATGGTCATTCTAGAGGCGGATCGCCAGTTCACAAAAGAACAATTGCCGTGAAGGCTATCCCACTGCTTCGTGATCGGGGTTGAGGGTGAGGGAATCTTGCGATTGCCGGAGTGGCAAACGTATTTCCGCGCCGCAACCGGGGCCGTCGAGCCGGTTGGCAACCTCAAGAACGCCGCCGTGGCCCTCGCAGATCTGCCGAGCAAGCGCGAGACCGATGCCGCTGCCCCCGGGCTTCGTGGTGTAGAAGGGAACAAATAAATTCGACGGATTTGTCAGCCCGATTCCATTGTCCCGAATGAGAATGACAACGGCTTGCGGAACGGCTCGCCAGGTAACGGATACTTCGGGAACCTCATGCGAAACGCTACCGTTCGAGGATGTCTCGGGAAAGCGTGCCAACGCCGCTTCCGCCGCGTTGCGCAGCAGGTTGATGATCAACTGCTCGATCTGATCCGGATCGAGTTGCAACGTGATATCAGGGCCCGGCCTGAACTGGACAGGCACTCTGGTTTCAAGATCCACCGCACGCTCAATCAGCGAATTCAACGAAATCGGTTGCAATGCAGGGGGCGGTAACTGCGCAAGATGCCGGTAGGCCTGGATGAAACGGTTGAGCGATTCTGCGCGGTTCTCAATGATCGATAGACCCCGTTCAAAGCTGAATACATCCTCATTGGTACTGGGCGCGGGCTTCCCATGGATCCACGAACGAAGGCTGCCGGCAATCGACTTGATCGGGGTGAGCGAGTTATTGATTTCGTGACCAATCACCCGGATCAGCCGCTGCCATGCCTCGCGCTCCTGCTCGCGCAGGGCAGATGCTCACGTCAGAGAGCACCAGAAGCGTGTGCGGGATACCGCGCTGGCGAAAGGTGGAGCGTCTCACCATCCAGTGGACGGGATTGCCCTTGCCGGCAAGAACCATGATTCCCTGATCGGGTTGATCGAGCAGTTCAGCCAACTGCAGCTCATCGGCGGTGCGTCCCTGGGCTCGCTCCGCGGTGAGATGGAAGATGCGCTCCGCCGCGGGATTGATAAGCCGCAGCCGATGATCGGGATCAAAGGCAAGCACCGGCGCGTCCATGGAAGAGATGACGCAGCGCAATAACGCGGTCGCCTCCAACTCACCCAGGCGCTGGCTCTGCAGCATATCGGCAAATTCATTGATCTCGGTCGCCAGCTCTCCCATGGCGTCAAGCTGCCGGCTGCCGCGGGCGCGAAAGGAGTAATCGGATTCGCGCAGCGCAGAGACCACGTTCGCCAGGGTCTGAAGCGGGCGGATGATCTGCTCCATCAGCAGGCCGGCAGCGATCAGAGAAAGAAGAGCGGCGCCACCGAGAAGGGTTGCAATTGTCGAGGCAGAAAAATCTGCCTGCCACATCAGGATCGCGGCAAGGACAAACGCGGGCGCCGCAATGAAGAGGCACAGAACACGGATGCGGCGCTCGAAGGGAGGGGTGTGGTCAGCGCGTTTATGGTTTCGTGGAGCTGAATCACTTCTGTAGCCCGAAGTGGGATCAGATTCCATACTTTTCCATCCGGCGATAGAGCGCTCCGCGGCTTAGTCCCAGCGCCTCCGCCGCATGGCTTACGTTGCCGGCAGAACGCGCCAAAGCCTTACGGATAAGAATACTCTCCACCGCTTCGAGGCTGAGATCATCCAGGCTTTGGCTCGATGAGCGGACGTGGCCCAAGCCAAGGTCGGCGTTCTGAATGCGCGGACCACGCGCCATCAGCACGGCGCGCTCAATCGAGTGATCCAGTTCCCGCACGTTGCCTGGCCAGCCGTGCTGTAACAACGCATCAAGGGCGCTGGGCTCGAAGCCGGTCACTGATTTGCGATAGCGCCCGGTATAGCGGGCGAGAAAGTGCCCGGCAAGCGCAGGAATATCTTCGCGGCGATCGCGCAGCGGCGGAAGATGAATCTCCACCGTGTTGAGACGAAAGAGCAAATCTTCGCGAAAGCGCCCCGTCGCACACTCCTCATGCAGGTCGGCATTGGTAGCCGAAAGCAGCCGAACATTCACCCGCCTGGTTTGCGACGAGCCCACTCGTTCCAGATCGCCCGTTTCCAGCACCCGCAGCAGCTTGGCCTGCTGGCGCATGGGCACGTTGGCTATCTCGTCCAGGAAGAGGGTTCCCCGATCGGCCAGCTCAAAGCGCCCGATGCGATCGGTCCGCGCATCCGTGAACGCTCCTTTGACATGGCCGAAGAGCTCGCTCTCGAAGGTTCCCTCGGCCAGCGCGCCGGTATTCACCGCTACCAGTGAACGAGCCGCCCGGGAAGAGAGCGCATGCAGAGTCTGCGCGATCACTTCTTTGCCCGTTCCGTGCTCGCCGGTAATCATCACGTTGGCGTCCGAGGGGCCGATGCGTGCTAGCAACTCAAGCACGGGTTGCATGGAAGCAGCGGTAGCAATCAGCTCAGGCCGTCCTTCGACGCGGAGCAGACGGTTTTCCGCCTCCAGCATTTCAGCCCGTTGCACCGCGCGGCGAAGCTCGATCTGGGTGCGCAGAATAGAGATAAGCCGGGCATTCTCCCAGGGCTTTTGGATAAAGTCGCACGCCCCGCGGCGCATGGACTCAACCGCAAGATCGACATTAGCCCAGGCGGTCATCACGATAATGCGCAGCCGGCTGTCATGAGCGCTCAGCTGGGCCAGCAGTTCCAGGCCTTCTGCGCCGGATGTAGTGTCGCGGGTGTAATTGAGGTCGATGAGCAACGCATCGAAGCTCTCACTGGCAATCCGGTCCAGTACTTCGCGAGGAGAGCGCGCTCGCGTTACCCGGTAACCCTCCGGTTCCAGCAACAACTCGATCGCGTCCAGGATGTGCGGTTGATCGTCGGCCGCAAGGATGCGCGGGGCCTCGTGGCTTCGGGTCCAGCTCTCTTTCGCAGCTTGCGGTAAGGTTGCCATCATTGCCTCAAACGATAAATCAAGTGTAGTGGTTAGCTGTCCGCTAGGGCATGCGGGTGACTACGCCATTTCTTGCGTCGTCTATCGAGACACCCGTGCGGTCCAACGTCGTCCCAGTAGCGCGGTCTATGTCCGCCTTGGCCTTTTCATAGGCAGTCTGGGCGGTAAAAAACGAGGATTCAGCGACAGCGAGGCCTTCTTCTGCAACCAGGGTGTCATACCTGGACAGCGCTCCTATGTCTTGCTCCTTCTTGGCGATATCAAAGGTGTTCTGCGCAAGATCGCGTGCTTTTTGCGCGGCCGCGACGCGGGCTTGCGCCTGCACGAGAGCGAACTGTGAGTCGCGGATGTCGAAGCGAAGGGTCTTCTGCTGCTGCTCTTGGGCGATCTGGCTCTGGCGGTACGCGAGCACGGCGCGGAACTGGTCGGCTTTGACGACACGGTTGCGGAGGTTGATCTGAAGATTGACGCCAACCTCGTACTGGGGAGCCGAGTAGTTGAAGGTGTTTACGAACATGCTGGCGAAGTCGCTGGGCAGGGTGGTGGCGCATTCCTGCGGGCCGAGACTGCAATACGGGTTTTTGGGGCCGGCGGCACCCGTGCCGCCGTAGTAGCCGTACATATAAAGTTGAGGCAGCAGCTCGCTGTTGATGTCCTTGAGGCTCTGGCGCAGAACCTCCGCCTGATTACGGAAGATCGCGACTTCAGGCCGGTTCTTCATGGCCTCGTCGATCAGCTGGGTGATGGATTTCGATTCGTTGGGATCGGGACCGCCCTGGAGGTCGAGCGGAATGACAGGAATTTCGTCGATGGACGGGTCGTCGGTTCGGGTGAGATCGTTTTTAATGACCAGCTCGTTGTGCCTCAGTATAGCCTTGGCGATGGTAAGGTCACCCTCGCTGGTGGCAACCGCAGACTGGTCTTTCATGACCTGCATCGCAGGAATGTTCTGCAGCTCCAACTGTTTCTGGTCGTCGGTCAGGGTCTGATTGGCATATTCCAATGACCGGGTCTTTACCTGCACGTCCTGATAAGCGTTGACCAGATCCCAATAGAGGTTTTCAATGTCGGTCACGGTGGCGATGACCTGCTGCTGGAAGGCGAGATCGGTGGTCTGCAGGTTTCTTTTGGCAATGTGGATGTAGCGCTCGTTACTGGCGAGGCCGAATCCGTACAGAAGCGGCTGGCTCAGTAGAACCTGGAAATTGGAACTCAGTTGGGGATTGATTGCGTAATAAGGGCTGTTGTTGGCGGCGCGGAAGCCGGTGTAGTTGACCTGCAGGTAGGTGCCGAGCGGAAAGTACTGTTGGTACTGCGATTGGACCTCGATGTTGTTTACCTTAAAGAGTTCGGTGCCGACCGTGGCAACGTTCGGCTCCGGGGTGACGGTGTGTTGCACATAGCCGCTGAAAATGAGGTAGGGGTCCCACGATTGAACGGCGGCGCCGGCGCCGAGCGTGGAAGTGACGAGGCCGCCGGCGCCTGCGGTCGCATTCGAGGCTGCGGAGCCACCACCCCCAGAGGCGCCAAAGCCGCTCGGTGTGGTCGAGACGACGGCGGTGTTGACGCCGTTGGCGTTGCCTCCCGCCTTGGTGCGCTGAAGATCGGCTTGCGCGATGGGGAAGTTGTAGCGGAAGGAAGCGAGCGTGAGATTATTTTCGAGGGCCAAAGCGATCGCGTCCTGCAGGGAGATGTAGAGCTTGCCGTCGCGTATGAGGTTGAAGAGGCGCTGCGAGTTTTGCAGGTTGAGTTCCGGCACAGTGCTGGGCATATACGGCGCAAGGGGGTTGTGTGAATGCGGCGGCTCAATGTGGAAAGGTCCCTGGTAGACAACCGGCTGCGGCTGGGCCGCCGCTTGCGCCTGCTGTGCGATGGTCTGGGGCGGAGATTGCTGCGGACCGACAGGCGCTGGAGGTAAGGTATTGGTGGAATTCGCTTGCGCAAAGGTAGTAGAAGCGAGAATCGCGGTCGTGCAAACCACAGCCAGTGATTTTTGCGCAAAAATTCCCGCGCTGGAGAAACCCCTCATGCTTTCACCTCGGCAGTCTCGCCGAGCCCGGGGTTGGCTGTGTCCCGCACCATCCAGCCATCGCGAACTTCAAGCACGCGACTGCCATAGGAGGCGTTTACCTCTGAGTGCGTGACCTGGACGATGGTGGTTCCCTGGCGATTCAGATCCTGGAAGAGCTCCATGATCTCTTTCGCCTGGGAGGAGTGAAGATTTCCGGTCGGCTCATCGGCCAGCAGCAGAGCCGGGCGATGAATGACCGCGCGGGCAATGCCGACCAGTTGCTGCTGGCCACCGGAAAGCTGGTTGGGATAGAGATCTTTCTTGCCCACGATGTTGAAGCGATCGAGCGCGTCGGCAACCATCGACTGCCGTTCCGAGCGAGAGATGTTTTTGTAGGAGAGCGGCAGGTCGAGGTTTTCGGCAACGTTGAGGTCGTCGAGCAGGTGATAGCTCTGGAAAACCATGCCGATGTTGCGCCGGGCCAGGTCGGAACGCTGCTTGCGGTTCATGGAGTGGACCGGCTCTCCGTTGAACCAGTACGCGCCCGCCCACTGATCGTCGAGCAGCGCCAATACATTCAGCAGTGACGACTTCCCTGCCCCCGAAGGTCCCATGATGGTGATAAATTCGCCGGCCTCGATCTTCAGGCGGATGCGCCTGAGCACCCAGGTTTGACCGGCGCCGGTTTTGTAGCTTCGTTCAATGTTTTCGAGCGAGATCATTGCAGCCCTCGTTGGTTAGCCCACTCAAGCCAAAAGAGGGCTTGCATGGGGCATCCAGAATCTCTTTCGTGGAAAGATCCCACGGCACAACAATTGCAATGCCATTCGCGTTTACTGGAACTCCGTTTACTGGAATTCCAGGACCTGATCGAGAGCTTCGCCTTCCGCGACGATCTTTCCGTCGAAGAGGTGGATATTGCGGTCCGCATGGCGGGCAAAGCGAGGATCGTGCGTCACCATGCAGATGGTCGCTCCTTCGCGATGCAGGTTCTTCAGCAGCTCCATGACCGCTTCACCATTCTTCGAGTCCAGGTTTCCCGTGGGCTCGTCGGCCAGCAGGATGGAGGGTGAGCCTGCCAGGGCGCGGGCGACGGCGACGCGCTGCTGTTGGCCGCCGGAGAGCTGCGACGGATAGTGACGCATGCGGTGCGCCATGCCCACGCGCTCGAGAGATTCCTGCACCCGCTGTTTGCGGTCGCTCGAGGCCATTCCCGAGCGATAGGTCAGCGGCAGTTCCACATTCTCGGCAACCGTGAGGTCGCCGATCAGGTTGAAGCTCTGAAAGATGAAGCCGATCTCCTGGTTGCGAATGCGCGAGCGCTCGGCGAATTTCAGGTTCTCTACCGGGCGCCCGTTCAGCTCGTACTTGCCCGCCGTCGGCGTATCCAGCAGGCCGATGATCGAGAGCAGAGTCGACTTTCCGCAACCGGAAGGGCCGGACATGGCCACATATTCTCCGCGGCCGATGGAGAGGTGCACGCCGGAGAGCGCGTGGGTCTCGATCTCCTCGGTGTAGAAAATCTTGGTCATTGCTTCAATCTGTATCAATGGCTGCATGCTTTCGCTCCTGTCTCTCTCATTTGGCATTGATGTGCATTGGTGCGTTTATCAATTAATCCAGACGAATTCGGTCCGTCGTATCCTATCGCGACATGTCGCTCAAAATGACCGTGTCCCCTTCGTGCAGCCCTTCCAGCACCTGGATCGCGTTCACCGAGGCTTGTCCGACCTTGACCGGAACGCGGACGGCCCCTTTGCCATCCGGATCCAGGCGGAAGAGGCTAATGGTGCTGTTCGGATTGCCAAAAGCGGGCCGGCCCACATAGAGCACGTTGCTCAGCCTATCCAGATCGATGACGCCGTCGACGCTCAAGTCCTTACGCGCTCCATCGGGCAGAGCGCCAGTCAGCTTTACGTCGACCGTGACGGTTCCATTCTGCACCGCGGGATCGATTCTCGACACTGTGCCATCGGCCAAGCCGTTGTGGGTATCGATCGACGCCGGTTGCCCGATTTGAATGTCGCGCGCCTGGGTCTCAGCGATCTTCAATTGCGCCTTCAGCTGGTTCGGCTGCACCACCTGGGCGAGCATGGTGCCGATGGCCACGTGCTGACCGACGGCCAGCGGGCAGATCGGTCAGCACTCCGGATATACCCGCGCGCACGTTGAGAGCGTCCAACTGTTGCTTCTTCAGCTCATAAATGGCCTGCGCCTGCGCCACCTTCGCCTGCTGCACGGCAAGCTGGGACTGCGATGGCCTTCTCATTGATGTCGACGGTCTGCTCTTCGAGCTTATTGCGGGTGGTCAATTCATCCGCCTTGCCTTGCGAGCCGTTGTAGGCAAGACCGGAAATAACGCCGAGACTGTAGAGCGACTTGTCGGTCTGCGCCTGCCGCTGCGCCTGGTTGTAGTCTGCGTTGACCGTGGCCGCGGCAGATTTTTGCGCCATCAGATCGCTCTGCACCTTCACTTGTATGTTGCTTGAGATCGGCTTGCGCCTCTTTGAGCGAAAGCTCGGCGTCGAGTGCCTCCTGGCTAAGCTGCGGGTCGCTCAGCTCCAGAAGAACGGTATCGGGCTTGACGATCGAGCCGGGCAGGGTACGGATGCGCACCACCGTGGCTTCGGTTTGTGCCGGGATCTGGCGGATCGCGTCTTCGCGGGGCACCAGGGTCCCGAGGCCGCGCACCTGGACGACCATCGGCCCGCGTTTCACCGTGTCGGTCCAGACAATGGAACGGTCGACGGTGGGAGCGGCCGGCTTCAACCGCATCACGAGAAAAGTAACAGCGGCGAGAACCACGACGCCGACGCCGATCGTCAATATCTGGCGGCGGCGCTTCTTGGCTTTCAGGTCTGGGCGAGAGATATCCATCGCTAATTACCTGAAGCATGCTGGTGGCCAAAACCACACAGCAGCGCTTTCCCACGATTTGTGCCGCTTTGCCATCATTCCTACCTACGCAAGAGGGCGTCGGTTTGTTCAATTTTGGCCTCCACTGTCCGTTTTCGGACAATAGAGGCTGGGTCGACACGATCGGTTCTGGCAGGTAAAAGATAGAAGGGCCCGAGCACATGGCTCACTTTACAAAGGGATAACAGAATGAACGATCGATGGGCCTTGATCGCGGCCGGAATGATATTGAGTGTTGCTTCTCGCTGGGGCAAGCGTCCAATCAAACCAGCCGAGGTTCGCGGCTACGATTACAGCCGCGTCGGAGACGCAGCCGGCCACCGAGTCACTCGACCTCGGCATGTATGCGCGCATCCGGGAAGAGGGTTTGACTCACTCGCACATCATGGAATATGCGGGCGCGTTGTTTGACGATATCGGCCCGCGGCTGACCGGCTCGCCGAACCTGGCCAGGGCAAACGCGTGGACGCGCGACCAGCTCACCGCCATGGGCTGCGCCAACGCGCACCTGGAAAGCTGGGGCGACTTTGGCATGGGCTGGCGGCAGATCAGCACCTCGGTCGACATGGTCACGCCGGATACGGCGGTCTTTATCGCCCAGGCCACGCCATGGTCGCCCGCGACCCATGGATCCGTAACCGCGGAAGTCATTGCTGTGCCGGAGCTCAAGGAGGAGAAGGACTTCGAGGCCTGGAAGGGTAAGCTGGCGGGCAAAATCGTGCTCTATGGAGATCCGCCGCAGATCAATCCCGATCCCGAACCGCTGCTTCAGCATTATGACGAGAACAAGCTGATGCAGATTTTCGAATATCCGCTGGACGGCGACATGGAAGAGCAGCATGTCAATTCGCGAAGGACCTAAATATTGGGAGGACACCTTCAAGAAGATCAACTTCCAGGAGCGGGTCGGCGAAATTCTTTGCCGAGCAACACGCCGTCGGCGGTGCTGGTTAACGGCTGGGGCGGCGACGGTGGGATCGTCCGCGACGACAACGGCGAGAATGATGGGCGAAATCAGCTATCTGCCCGATCATAAGCAGCCAATTCCCTCCGCTGTTCTCTCCAGTGAAAATTTTGGACGGGTTAGCCGCTTGCTTGAACATTCCGTGCCGGTCACTGTTTCTGTCGCGATCAACACTGAGTTCACGGGGGACCACGAGCAAGGCTACAACACCATCGCGGAGATCCCCGGCGCCGATCCTAAACTGAAAGACCAGGTGGTCATGGTGGGGGGCCATCTGGACAGCTGGATCGCCGGCACGGGAGCTACCGACGATGGCGCAGGCGTGATTATCGCGATGGAAGCCATGCGCATCCTCAACGCGCTGCACGTGCAGCCTCGGCGGACGATCCGCATCGCTTTGTGGTCGGGCGAGGAGCAGGGCGAATTCGGCTCGCTTGGCTATGTACGCCAGCATTTCGCCACCATCGGCTTGTCGACCAAGCCGGAACAGCTTGCCGTTCCTGAGTTCATGCGGGAACCGGTTGGCCCGCTGACCGTCAAGCCCGAGCATGCGCTCATTTCCGGCTATTTCAATCTGGACAACGGCGGAGGAAAGGTGCTGGGCATTTATGCGGAGAACAACGCCGCCATTGTTCCCATCTTCAACCAATGGATTGCGCCGCTGAAAGACCTGGGCGTCACCACCGTCAGCATGCGCAAGACCGGCTCCACGGACCACGAATCGTTTGACCAGGTGGGCATTCCGGGATTTCAATTCATCCAGGACCCGCGCGACTACGAGACGCGCAGCCTGCACAGCAACCAGGATGTCTACGAACGGTTATCGCCAACCGATCTCAAGCAGGCGGCGGTGGTCGAGGCGATATTCCTCTACAACACGGCGATGCGCGACCAGATGTTGCCTCGTAAGCCGCTGCCAGATCCAGAAAAAGCCGACAAAGAGAGCAAGCCGCTCAAGGGTCTTTACCCCGGAGCGGTCGAAGAGCCTAAGAGTGCGGACCCGCCTTCGAAGTAGGCGGGCGTTCCAAGGGCCGCTGGTTGGAAATAAGTGCGAATTAAGCTAATTAAGCCAATTAAGTCCACTCCTGTACCGCGGGCTCTCTCTGGCCATGCGCCGCTTGCGCACCTTCGACTGCCGACCAGAGGGTGGTGGGACGACCCCTGGTGGGTTCGGATTGACGGTTGAGCGCGCCGAGAGACAGGAGCTGCTCGAGGGCAGCGTCGATGGTGTCGTGATCGACACGGCCGCGAAAGAGGCAGCTGATCTGTGTTCTGGATAATCCCTTGGGAGCTTCGTCGAGGGCCTGTTTAATGCGGTCGGCGGTGTGGTCTCCGGTGGCAGTGCCGAAGAGGAACGGGGCGCCGGCGGAGCAGTACTCCCATACGGCGAGCGCAGCCTGGAGATGGGGCAGGGCGACGACGGAACTGCAATCGAGGGCAGCATAGATGGCGCTGAGGCGCAGGACCTGGGCTTCGGCCCGGCTGGTGGCGGCGCCATAAAGGCCGGGACGAGCCTGACTCAAGGTGGGGTAACAGTCGCTCCAAAGCTCGCGCGCGGCCTGGTCGCGGCGGAAGAGGATTTCGTTTTCGCTACCCGCCCAATCGAGCGCACGGCGGAGTTCGAGGGCAAGTCCGGAGAGTTCCTCGGAGCCCAGGGTGCTCCCTTCCGGGAGGCATTTGCTCCGCTGCACGCGGGTCCAGAGACAACGGTTGGCAAAGCCGTTGTGGGCTTCCGTGGGAGGGAGATGCTGTTCGAGATCGCGCTGGGTGATGTGGGCGATGAGACTGATATGAGTGCCGGTAGCCTGCAGGGGGTGATGGCGATCGAGGGTGCGGAGATGACCGCTATCCCAGGCACAGCGAAGCAGGGGTGAGAGCTGGCCCTTGGAACGCCTGAGGGATTGCAGGACGGAGGCGAACTCTTCGGAGAGCGCGAGGAGGCGGCGGTCGTTGGGGCGGTCATTAGCCTCCTGCCGATCGCGCAAGGCATAGATCAGATCCCCCGGAGTAAGGCGTGCGGTGGTGACGCGGGTGTCGAGCCAAGGGCGATCGACTTCGGAGAAGAGGCGGGCGATCTGGTTCCAGCTGGTTCCCTTGCGGGCCTTGCTGGATTCACCTACCAGCACGACAAAGAGATTGAGGCCATGACGGGTTTCACCGACCATACAGTGAGGGCCGGGACCGACTACGTTGCCAAAGGCGGCGAGGAATTGCAGGAGGATGGCTGCGGGGTCGGCCTCGGTGTGCGCAGCGAGAGTGGGGACGATGAGGCCGGCCAGGCCGTAGAAAGCCGGCTTGGCCAGGGCGGGGAGGCCCCGACGCGGCGGGAGATGGGATGAGGTGTTGGGCGGGATTGGGTTCGGCGCGCGATTGGATTTTGGTTTCCGGGGCTTGGTTTTCCTGGAAATCCTCGGGCGCGTGCAGGGCCTGGATTTTTTCGCCGAGACGGGCGAGTTCTTCGTCCACGTAGGGGCTTTCGTCGCCGGGCGGGTCATCCAAGAGGCCAGCGGAGGTTTCGGCGGGGAACGCCTTTTGGGTTGCTCGCCAGGCAAGCAGTTCCCGGCGGCGTTGTTCGATAGCGGCGAGCGAGGGGATAGAAGGGCGGAGAGTGTTGTTTGCGGGTGCCATGATTCGACACTAGTCCGGTTTCTTGTTTTGCGTTAGGGGGTAAGCGCATTTTTTCCAGACTAAATAGTCACGTGGAAGGCGTGACTAAATATTGTTCGATCTGGTTGATCTTTTTGGCGAGTTACTAAGTTAGTTAATCAGGCGGTCACAGCAGACCGCATTTCTTTGCGATGCTCGGAGTAGTTAAGGGGCTGTTGGATTATCGCGTGACCTGTGCGATGAATGACTTATGTCCTAATTTAAATATATGCAACATGGGCAGATCATATAGCCGTTTAACCCGTGCCAAGAGGCGCTGTGGAAAACTGGCAGTAATCTCAAGTGGTTACATAGACTATCCAGATCGAGGGTGGACTCTGGCGCAGGTGCTTGAGATTCGTTTTCACAAGGAGATTAAAGCGTCGTGATCTTGATATTTCTAAATTGCGCGCTGCCCTGCTCGACAAAAAGGCCCCATCCGCCAGTGGGCAGGTCATACATACGAGCACACATAGCGACTCGACCACCGACGTAGATAACTGCGATGGTGCGGTCTACGAAGACTTTTAGTTCTATCGGGTCCCCAGGTGCTAATGTCATCCATCGATCCAATCCCGCCATGTAGCCACCATCGATGCTTGTGATGGGGTGATCTGGTCCCAATCCACGCGGCCAAGAGTCGAAGACGACACGATGGTTCTGTGGCTCCAGGCGTACGTAGTATGACGACTCCAAATCGTCACTGGTTCGCATCATGATGCCGCAGCGCCGCGTACCAGGCTCAAACTGCACGCGCGCTTCGATCTTGCAGCGTTCCGGCATGGCGCCGGCGGCTGCCCAGCCAAACGAGCCCGTGGCGTCAATGGTGATGTCCTTGCCACTGAGACGCGCGCCCTTTTGCAGAGTAAACTCTGCATCGACGGATTGATTCCAGGCTGTGTCAATCGTGGATGGAACATTTACCGCGAGAAGGCCGTCCTTCTGCTGGTGCAATTCATGAACGGCAAGATTGCCACCCCAGTCCCACCGGTTGTAGTCACGTTTCTCCGCCCGCGTCGGGACCCATCCAAACAGGAATCTGCGTTTCCCATCTGACGCGGTCTTGGCGGCATAGAACGCCCGGCCGTCGAAATCGTCCGACTCTGGCGCGATCCAGGGTCCCTGGAGAGACCGGCTCATTCTGTAGCGAGTTCGCGTTAAATCGGTGAACTCGGAAAACACCAGATACCACCACTCTCCCATACGAAATAGATCAGGACACTCATGTGTGTAGAAGAGGCCAGGCGCCCAGAATGGATCGTGCACCTTCCAGGTCTTGAGATCTTTCGACGAGCACAGCGCCGTACATCCGCGTCGACGGCTGGGGCCAGTTTTTAAACGCGCGGCGAGCAACATCCAGTACTCATTTGCTTCTGCATTCCAGAACACAAAGGGATCTCGCCAGTCATTCGCCTCATATTGGTTGGTGGGCGCATAAAAGGTGTCTTCCGGAACCTTTTTCCAGTGCATGAGATCCGAGCTCACCGCGTGCATGACACCTTGTTCCGCCTTGCCCTGGGCTGGGAAATAAGGATTGTGCCCGGTATAAAAGATGTGATGCTGGCCTTCGCCATGTATCACTGAGCCGGTAAAAACATAAAGGTCCTGGTCGTTGTTGGTCCCCCGCGGCAACATCTCACCGATTTCTTCGAAGTGAACAAAGTCTTTCGTTGTCACCTGATACCAGGGAGTGCCTTCCCCATGCGCAGCTCTGTCTCGCCAGTCAAGGAGGAAGAACAGATGGAACTTGTCTCCGCTGTAGTACGGGATAAAATCCCCAGCCCACGCGCCATCCGGGCGATAGAAGAACTCGCGTGCGGTCTCTGCAGGATTGGTTCTCTGGCCATTATGGTCGAGCCGTTCGGAGGAAAAAGATATTCCTTCCAAAAACGGGGGTTGCGAGGAGCGGGCAGGGACCAAAGGCGAATGCTGAAGCTACGACGGATTCAATGAACTGTCTCCTTTTCACGAGTACGTCTCCTATTAGCAGATGGGGGCGCTTCGATGCTCAGATTGGATTGCTTCCCGCGCGTTCAGCAGTTTTAACCCCTCGATGGCATGCAAGCGTGCCTTATCGAGCAGACCTCAACTCGCATTGTTTATTGTCCCCCACATGACAAGCAAGATTTTCCAGCCCTTTCGGGCTGGGCTGACGTTTGGCGGTCGGCCCTCCGGGCCTTGCATCTGTGGCGATCTTTGCCTTGTCATTTCCGCGGTTCAATCCATCCGCAGGGCCTGCATGGGCTCGATCTTTGAGGCGCGAAGGGCTGGGAGTAGACAGGCGATCGTCGCGGTCAGCAGCAAACTCAGCACCATGACGGCAAAGACGATCGGATCGAACGGGCTGGTGCCGTACAGGATGGAGCGGATGAACATCGCTGCCGTCGCTCCGCCGGCCAGGCCGATGACCAATCCGACCAGGACTGGACCCATTCCGTCGAGCAGCACCAAACGCAATACCTGCCCCCTCTGCGCGCCCAACGCGACCCGGATACCAATCTCCGTGATGCGCTGAGCGACCAGATACGAGAGAACCCCGTATTGACTTGCTGATCGAGATGAAACTGCAGTTCGTCATCCAGACGGGCTGCTTCGGATTGTCGGCGAACCAGCATCTGCATAGCTATGCGAAATCGTTCGAACCAGCGCATCGAGCCCTCCTGCGGTTACGCGCCCTCGACCACCAGGTTGATGGCGTTCGAGAGGCGGTTCCAGTTTTCTTTTTCCCGTTCCAGCTGAGCGCGGCCGGCAGCGGTGAGCGAATAAAATTTGGCCTGGCGGCCGGTTTCGCTCTCGTTCCACTTGGCGCGAATCCACCCTTGCTGCTCCAACCGGTGGAGCGCGGGATAGAGCGAGCCCTGCTGCACTTGCAGAACTTGATGCGAGATCTGCTGGATTCGCTTGGCGATGGCCCAGCCATGCTTGGGCTCGAGCGAGACGGTTTTGAGTATCAGCAGATCGAGCGTGCCTTGCACCAGATCGCTTGGTTTTCCCATACTATGATTATCTACACAAGGGATTGTAGATAATCAACAATGCCTTACCCAGCTGTCCGGTTCCGAACGTAACTGGACGAATCCGGACAGGCTCGGCGGAGGGTTCCCCTGCAAAGTCAGCACTTTACTGCCGCCGCAATTGGAACCCCGCGTGCTCCTATTGAAGCTGAGATAAGTGGAGAGGTAGTCCGTGGCCCGTCTTACCAGTGATCTACGTTTCGCCCTGCGCCAGATCATGCGCTCGCCGGGCTTCGCGGTTATCGCCGTCATCACCCTTGCACTGGCGATCGGTGCGAACACCGCCATTTTTACGCTGCTCAACCAGGCACTGCTGCGTGCTCTGCCGGTCAAGGACCCAAACCAGCTCGTCGTGCTGAGCTTCGCCGGCAGTGTCGAAGGACATAAGCACTCGGAAGGCGGCGATAGCCCGGACCACGATCATTATTTTTCTTATCCCATGTACCGGGATTTGCGAGACAACAACACTGTCTTGAGCGGGCTCATCGCGGCCGCGCCGGGCTTTGCCGGCGTCTCGTGGAACAACCACGCCGAGCAGCTCCCGGTTGAACTGGTCAGCGGCAACTACTTTCAGACGCTCGGCGTACAACCTGCGGCAGGCCGGCTGCTTCTGCCCAGTGACGAAAGCTCCGAAAACGCCAACCCGGTCGCTGTGCTCTCTTTCGATTACTGGAAGAGCCATCTTGCGGAAGCCCCAGTGGTGGGCCAGACGCTGCTGGTGAATGGCCACCCCTTCACCATCGCTGGAGTCGCGGCGCCAGGCTTCCGCAGCATGGTCTGGGGCCAACGCCCCGATCTCTTCGTGCCGATCACCATGCAGCCGGTCATCCAGCCGGAATGGAGTTATCTCAGCGATCGCCGCTCAGCGTGGCTGACCATGGTTGGCCGTTTGGGCCCGGGCGAAACGCCGCAGCACGCGAGCGCCAGCCTTAACGCGCTGTGGCTGTCGCTGCGTACCCGAGAATTTTCTGCACTGCACGACCAATCCGCCAAGGCGCGCGAGAACTTTATCTCCCGCTCCCGTTTGAACCTGGACGCGGGCGCCAGGGGCTTCTCACCCGATCGCGACGATATTCGCACGCCGCTCTTCATCATGATGGGCATGGTGACCCTGGTGATGGCGATGGCGGTGATCAACGTCGCGGGCCTGCTGCTGATAAGGGCCGCTACCCGAGTGCGCGAATTCTCCATGCGCTTTGCCCTGGGCGCAACCAACGGGCAGGTCCTCCGCCAGCTTCTCGCCGAAGGCCTTCTGCTGGGCATCTCGAGCGCAGTGGCCGGGTTATTGATTGCGCGCCCAGCCCTCAGCTCTCTCATCGCATGGATGGGCGGGCGCAATCCAGACTCAACTTTCTCGGCCACCCTCGATTGGCGCGTCCTGCTCTTCACCGTAGCCGCCGCCCTCATGGCCAGCCTGTTGTTCAGCCTGGCGCCGGCTTTGCAGTTCTGGAACCCGCATCTTGTCGAGTCCCTCAAACAGCAGGGTGGAACCGGCTCGGGTGGGGCGTTGAGGTTTCGCCGCACCTGCGTGGCGCTGCAGATCAGCTTGAGCTTGCTGCTCATCGTTGGCGCGGGGCTATTCATGCGCACCATCCAAAACCTGCGCAACGTCGATCCCGGTTTCGCCACCGATCACCTGCTCACCTTCGGGCTTGCCCCGGAGTTCGCCGGCTACCCAATCGGCCAGGTCACGCCGGTGGAGCTGCGCGCCCTGGAAGCGCTGGCTGCTCTGCCCGGAGTGCGCTCTGCCGGCGCCACCAATGACGCCGACCTCGCCGGCGAAGAGATCCGCGGAGACGTAGAGGCTGCCGGCTACAACAAGAAAGCGGATGAAGACTTCGAGGTTGAGCTTCCCTGGGTCAGCGATCGCTATCTGCAAACTCTTGGCATTCCGCTGGTCGCCGGACGTTATTTCTCCGCCTCGGACAGCGCCACGGCAACCAAAGTCGTGATCGTTAACCAGGCCTTCGCGCGCCACTACTTCGGAACTCCGCAAAACGCCCTTGGCCGCCACGTCAGCCGGCCCGATCGCCCGGAAACCGACTCCATGATCGTAGGCGTTGTGGGCGATGCCAAGCACGCCTCGGTCCGCGATCCCGCAAGCCCGACCGTGTATCGACCCTTTGTGCAAGCCGAGAAACCGGCGGCTCTCAACTTCTACGTGCGCACATGGCAGCCGCCAGACGCAGCGGCAGCCGGCATTCGCGCGGCGATCAACAACATCGATAGCAAGCTCATCGTCGAATGACCTCACCACCTTGAATATCCAGATCGACGACACGCTATCGAGCGAGCGCACCATCGCACTGCTGGCCGCGACGTTTGGCCTGCTGGCGACGCTGCTTGCGGGGATTGGACTGTACGGCATCCTGGCCTACTCCACCGCGCAGCGCACGCGTGAGATCGGGATACGCATGGCGCTGGGGTCGCAGCGGCGGGCTGTGGTCAACCTTATCCTTCGCGAAACCCTGTATCTTGTCGGCATCACGGTAGCCGTGACGGTTCCAATATCGGTGGCCATGACGAGGGCGCTGCGCAGCCAGCTATTCAATGTCTCGTCGACCGATGTGTACGTTTACGGCGTGGCGATTGCCACCATCGTCCTGGTGGCGATTCTGGCGGGGCTGATTCCCGCTCGGCGCGCAGCCTCGATTGATCCGGCACGAGCTTTGCGCACCGAGTAGGGGAGGGCGGCGCTCCATGCAGTTCCTACACTGATCGAGGTAACCGCAGGTCCCTCCACTACGCTGCGCTCCGGTCGGGATGACAATTCATCCCATACTCAATTGCCGCAGGCAAAATCAGATTGCTCGTAATGACAAAGGGAGGCGGACGATGGGTTTAGCGCCGCGCCTACGGCGCTCGGATCCTCTTCCGGTCCGATTTCCCAGCCCTTCCGGGCTGGGCTGACGTTTAGTGGTCGGCCCCCCGGGCCTTGCATCCATAGCGGTATTTACCGTGTCATTTCTGCTTCAACTTGCCGCAGGAAAGTTGAGATGATCCTAATGACAGAGAGCGGATGACTTGTGTCTGCAAACCCGCTCGAGCCATCCACCTCCTCTGAAATGTAGATCGATCCCCGGCACCCGTGGCGATTGCCGGTGTCATTCCTCTCCCTACGGATGGGGCAACGGAGTGTCTGGCAGCGCGGGCTTTGCCGTACTTCGGGAAACTCCGGGGGACTGCGCGTTGTAGGCCTTGATCAGCAGATCGGTAATATCCATGTCAGCTGCGGCAAACCAGACAACTGGAGCGGCGTCGGAACCGCGTTCGATCACCGCTGAGTAACCATGCTGCTGGGCGTACGTCTGTAGAAAAGCGTAGACCTTCTGCGCGACCCGTTGAAATACCTGCTGCGACTCGCCCTCTGAATCATTCTTGAAGTCTTCGGCCTGGCGCTGCAGCTGCTTCTCTTTGCTCTCAAGAGATCGCTGGCGGCTTGTCATCTCCGTGTCGCTGAGCTTGTTCGCGGGGTCGCTTAACTGCTTTCGCGACGCTTCAACCTCATCGTTGAGCGTCTGCAGCTGTGCCTGCCGGGAAGCAAATTTGGCTTTGAGCGCACCCAGATCCTTCTGCGCTTCCGCGGTCTGCAGGACTGCAGCGTTGAAGCTTAGCACAGCTATCTTCTGGCTGACCGGCGGCTGAGCCAGGACTGTGACGGTGAACAGAAACAGCGCGGGCACCAATCGCTTCATTGCGAAACCACCCATACCAGACGGCTTACGTTGGCTTTGAAGTCTGGCTTCAACCCTGTGCGGAAAGTGCCGGGATCGAGACTGCCATGAAAGACGAACCTGGATTGAAAGCTCGCTGGAACAAAAGGGCATTGCTCACACTCAGCGAGGAGCTGCGGGGCATTATGTTTAACAATCTCCGAGTTTGTTGCAAACGTGAGTTTCGGAGCAAACAAGGGAGTGACCTGACGCCGCCTTGTGGCTTCGCGGCTCCTGCGCAACGGAAGCTTGCCAGTGAAAACAGGTCTGGTGGTAACGGCATGGGCAGGAATTTCCTGTGCAGGGCCATGCGAAGTATCGGCCAGACGGGTGTCACCACTATTCAGAGTCGCCACCGCCAGCAATAAGGTCACAAGAAGTACGGTCACCGAGCCGAGTGCACTGAAGCCGACACCCTGGGAAGGAGAACGCAAGGGAATTCCTTCGCGAATGGCACGCTCCACAAAGCGCTGCTGCATGCCTTTCGGCAACCGCTCGCCAGAATTTCTCATCGCGTCAACGAGAAACAATTGCATCCCGGCCCGGCGAAACTCAACCATCCGGTCCTGACAGAGAGCGCAGTATGCCGCATGCTCGCTAAGCTCAGCCAACTCTGTCCTGGTGAGCTGACCGCTCGCTGCCAGCGCGCACCCCACTTCGAAATCGCCGTGATCCGTCGTCATCTCGGGCCTCCAGCGCAAAGCGCCTTCCTGAGCTTTTCCAGACCGCGATACAGATTGTGGCGCACCACCCGCACGGTCTCTCCGGTGCGGGCCGCGACCTCTTCGGCAGTCAGACCCTCGTAATAAATAAGCTCGATCGTCCGCCGCTGGCGAGGCTGCAGGTGACTCAATACCTGCTCAACCAGGACGAGCATCTCAGCGCGCGGCGACTCCACAAGCAGCTCGGGCAGGAATTCGTGCAACGGCTCAGTGTCAAAAAAACGATGAGAGACGAGAGCGCGCCGACAATTCAGAATCCGCTGGTAGCCGAACATCAGAAGCCAGGTTTTAAATTCTCCTTTTGCCGGATCGAACTGCTGGATGGATCGAAAGACATCGAGAAAGACCTGCTGGACAGCGTCTTCGGCATCGGCTGCATTACGCAGGATGCGCCGCGCGATCCGGTAAAGGTGTGGACTGTGCCGTTCGAAGAGAACGGTCAGGGCATCTGCGTTTCCGTTTTGCAGATATTCGGCCAATGCTTCGTCTGAGAGCAGCCTTTGTCGCAGCGGGCCCAGGACACCGGTTTTGACGGGAGGAAGCGGGGTCTCCACAACGCAAGCGTCCCCGAACTCCGCTGCCCGTGTGGGCGGCAGGCCGAAGACCAGCCGCGCAATGCGGGAACTCATCGTGCTTCCTCCTGCACAGAGTACTCCGGATGACTCTCCTATACCTGTATGCACGCAGGAGGCCCGGATTTCCCCATTCTGGTCTAATACTTTCCATGAGCGCTTTCTGGGACAACCTCACACACGCGCTACGCATGTTCCGCGCGAACCCTGGATTCACCTTTGCCGCGATCTCTGCGTTAGCCCTGGGCATTGGAATCAACACCGCCATTTTCACGGTTGTGGACGCGGTTCTGCTCAAGCCGCTCACCTACCCTGACGCGGATCGCATCGTTCAGTTCCTGATCATGACGCCCGAGGGGAACGGCGCCGGCGCCTCCATCCCCAACTTTGTGGCTTTCCAACAACAGACCAGCGTCTTTCAGGATGTTGCCGCTTATGACTTTGGCGGTCCCGGCTTTAATCTGACCGGCGACCGGCCGGAGCAAGTCCACGGCATCCACGTCACCCAAGGCTATTTCCGTCTTTTCGGCGCGCCGGTGATCCTGGGCCGATCTTTCACGGCGCAGGAAGACTCGCCCAACGGGGGCAAAGTTGTGGTGCTGAGCTATGGCCTGTGGCAACGCAAATTCGGCGGCAACCCAAACATCATTGGGACTGCTCTGTCTCTGGGCAATGAGCCCTACACGGTCGTCGGCGTGCTGGGAAAATCTTTCGTTTCCGACCCGGAAGCAGACGTTTTGCTTCCCTTTCAGCTCGATCTCAATAGCACCAATCAAGGCCACTACTTCTTTGCCGCCGCGCGGCTCAAACCCGGCGTGACCGTGGCCCAGGCCAATGCGCTGCTGAGGGTTGTGGCCGATCAGTTCCGGCGCCGCCACCCGCTTTTTCTTAGACCGGCGAGTTCATTTGGGGTTGAGCCGCTGCAGGACAGTATGGTCGGGGACGCGCGCAAGTCGTTGCTGGTGATGCTGGGCGCAGTGAGCCTGGTGCTATTGATTGCCTGCGCGAATGTCGCCAATCTGCTCCTGATTCGCGCGACCGGCCGCAAGCGGGAGTTCGCCATACGCGCTGCCCTCGGGGCCCGGCGCTCGCGCATCATCTCCCAGTTACTGACGGAAAGTGTGTTGCTTTCCGTGACTGGCGGCATCCTCGGCCTGGTGCTCGGCTACGTTGGCCTGCGCGGTCTGCTGGCGATGAGCCCCGGCGATATTCCGCGGATTGGCGAACATGGCGCCGCGGTCAACATCGATTGGCGGGTGCTGGCCTTCACCCTTGCCGTTTCCCTGTTCACCGGCATCCTTTTCGGGCTATTTCCCGCCATCGGCGCCTCGCGTCCCGACCTCAACGCCACGCTCAAGGAGAGCAGCAATCGCAGCGGCACAGGATTTCACCAAAGCAAAGCAAGCTCGATGCTGGTAATCAGCGAGGTGTCGCTGGCGATGGTGCTGCTGATCGGAGCGGCACTTCTGATCCGCACCTTCCTCGCATTACACCAAGTGAACCCCGGATTCGACGCGCACAACGTTTTGACGGTCGAAATGTCGCTGACCGGCGACCGCTTTCAAAGGACAGCCGGAGTCGCGCAGTTAGTGCATGATGGCCGCGAGCGGCTGAATGCGATTCCCGGGGTCGAAGCCTCGGCTTCTACGTCCTGTCTGCCAATTGAGTGTGAGGGTGGCATGAATTTTATGGTTGCCGGGAGACCCTCGAACAAAACCCCAGCAGAACGTCGTTGCCTGGATGAGCGCCTCACCCGGATACTTCGATGTTTTCAAGATTCCTATTCTGCGCGGCCGCGACTTTACTGACCGCGATGTGGCGGGTGCGCCGGGCGTGGTGCTGATTAACCAGACGCATGGCCCAAAAATACTGGCCCAATGAGGACCCGGTGGGCCAGCAGATCATCATCGGCCAGGGGGTTGGGCCGGAGTACGAGGAACCACCGCGGCAGATCATCGGCATCGTCGGCAACATTCACAATCAAGGCCTCGACCAGGAGCCATTCCCGCAGATGACAGTCCCCCAGGCGCAGGTCACCGATGGCATGACCGCGTTCTTCGCACGCAGGGGTCCGGCGTTATGGGTGGTACGCACGCACACCGAACCGCACTCGTTCCTCTCCGCTGTAAGCGACCAATTGCGCCTGGCCAGCGGCGGTTTTCCGATCGCCCGGGTGCGCTCCATGGATGAGGTCGTAGGCGGATCCACGGCGCGGGAGACATTCAATATGCTGCTGCTCTCCATCTTTGCCGCTGCCGCGTTGGTACTCGCTTCTATCGGCATTTACGGTCTCATGGCTTACTCGGTGCAGCAGCGCACCCAGGAGATGGGCATCCGCATGGCTTTGGGAGCCGACCGCACAAAAATTCGCAACATGGTCGTTTGGCAGGGCATGCAATTAGCAGTCGCGGGAGTGATCCTGGGAATCTGCGCATCCTTCGCGCTCACGCGCCTGATCGCCAGCTTTCTCTTCGGGGTGAAGTCGTGGGATCCGGTGGTATTTGTGACTGTCCCCGCGATTCTGTCGGCGGTGGCGCTGCTGGCCGTTTGGATGCCGGCCGCACGGGCTTCCCGTTTGGACCCGATGGCAGCCTTACGGGTTGAATGATGCCTGCTTAGGCTGCGCGGAACCGGGGAAGGCGAGAGACCAGGTGTACCACCAGCAGCAGGATCAGTTGCGCGGCCATGGCCCCGCAAACATCAATACCGACGTCGATCGGCGAGCTGGTCCGGCTGGGTATAAAGCTTTGGTGGTATTCATCGAGCGACGCGATCACCAGGGTGCATAGGACCGCCGCGACCGAGGCTCTGCGCCACAACGTCCAATGCTTGACGGCCATCCGGTGAAGGGTCTGCCGCCAGCCATAGAAGAAGGTGACGCTGACGAACCCATAACCGACGAAGTGGCCGGTCTTGCGGATAAGGTGATGCAGCTCGTCCCAGTGGGCGGCGCTCATCGGGCCAAGGAACCGGGCCCAGAAAGGGTAGAGCCATCGGCTGGTGTTATCCGACGACATGGTGGCTGTGGATTCAAGGGCGATCATCAGAACGCTGAGCACCGCCGGGACCCAATCCAGGATGGGCCGCAACCTGGAAAATTGAAAAGAACCCATAGATAGCATTATAGAGGGCGGCCATGCTACCGGCAGGCACGACGGGGTTACGCTACGGTAACGTGGTCATCCTGGGAAAAGAGCCTCACAGGCGGCGCGCAGCCAGATGGCGATGGCTTTTGCGCCCGGGTCAGGATGCCCCAGCACCCTATCTCCAAGATAACTAGACCTCCCCAGGCTGGGCTTCATTTGGGCGGTGGCTTCGGCACCCTGCTCCGCCGCTTCGACCGCGGCCAACACCGCTTTGCCGCGGAGCCCCTCCTAAAATGTCCTTGTGCAACGTCTTCACGAACGGATCGAGCGCATCCAGCATGGTGCGGTCGCCGGGCTTGGCGCCGCCCAGTTCGCTGATGGCTCGGCAGCCCTGATCGAGCGCTTCGGCCCACTTGGCCAGTCCGGTCGCGCGGGTGCTGTCGAGCACGCTGCCGCAGCGCAGAAAGAGCACCCCGTAAAGCGGTCCTGAAGAGCCACCCAGCTCACGCCGCAACGTGTGACCAAGCGCTTTGAGCGTGGCGGCCACGTCGTCTAAAGGATAGGAAGCGACTGGCCTCTTGCACCGCCCGCGCCGCCCGCGCCATGCTGACGCCCAGGTCGCCGTCGCCGGTAACCCTATCCATTTCGGTAAGCTCGCCTTCGGCGGCCAGCAGAGCCCGGCACGCAGCCTCAATCGCCTGCCTGGTTTTCTTGCCCGCCTCGGTGCGCGCCCCGCTCGCCGGAACTGGCCTGCACAACGAGCCTCCGGCACGATCTGCGCTGCTACCTTGCCCGGAGGTTGTTTCATCACGTTGGGCCACGCAGGCGCGGCGGTCGGCGCGTCGAGCAAGCGCAGCCGATCATCGTTCAGGCCGAGAACGGAGATGGAGATTCCCGCCATATCGAGCGACGAGAGAAAGGTTCCGGCGTAGATTCGCTCCACCGTAAACCCTTTGCCTGCGAGAAAGCTCAGCGCATGGCGAGCCACGATCGCGAGCTCCATCTCGGTGGTTGCCCCCAGGTTGTTGACCATGACCGCCACGCGTCGTTCTCATCGCCAAAACTTCCCTGCTTCAGAATTTCTGCCAGCAAGGTCTCCGTCAGTTGGTTCGCCGGCTGCAAGTGTGTGCGCTGCACGCCGGGTTCCCCGTGAATGCCGAGGCCAAGCTCCATTTCCCGTTCGCCCAGCTCAAAGCTTGGCCTGCCGACTGCCGGCGAGGTTCCGGCGGAAAACGACACACCCATGGTGGCCAGCGATGCAATGGCCGCTTTGCCCATAGCCGCCAATGCGGCCAGGCTGCTGCCCTCGGCGGCGGCGGCCCCCACCAGCTTGTGAATGAAAACCGTCCCCGCTAATCCGCGCGCACCGGTGGCGTGCGCTGTTCCTTTCAGGGCAACGTCGTCATCCACGATGATCATTTCCACCGGGATGCCTTCGGCACGCGCCATCTCCGCCGCCAAGCCCGAAGTTCAGCCGGTCGCCGGTGTAGTTCTTGACCACCAGCAACGCGCCGGGCTTTCCCGCGACCGCCTTGATGGCGGCGAAGACGGTGTCGCTGCTGGGCGAGGTGAAGACTTCTCCGGCAACCGCGGCGCTCAGCATGCCCGCACCGATGTAGCCTGCATGCGCCGGCTCATGGCCGCTGCCTCCGCCGGAAAGCACCGCGACCTGCCGGTCACGGGCCTGGTCCGCATCCGCGCGGACGAGGGCTTTGTGCCCTGGCAAGCGGGCCGAGCCCGGGTGCAGCACAACCAGGCCTTGCAGCATTTCTTCCACCACGTCTTCCGGGCGATTTATAAACTTTTTCATAATGCAGCCAATGTACAGCGTTAAGCCACCGGCTGGGGCGCATCCCAGCTATGGTAAGATTCGGCGCATTGGAGGAATATCGATGGCCCACTACTCCAGACGTGAATTCCTGAAGACCGGATTAGCCGCAGGAGCGCTGGCAAGCGCCGGCGGGCTCTCGCTGAAAGCGGAACCCCAGACCGCGACCGATTGGGTAACGTCTGGGGAAATCGGGCGTAAAGGTGACCCGGCTCGCCTTCGGTACCGGGAGCATGTCCGGACAGGTGCAGCGTGACCTGGGGCAGGAGCAGTTTACGCGGCTGGTGCGTCATGCCCACGAGCGCGGCGTTCGCTTCTTCGAGACCGCGGAATCGTATGGCGGAATGCACGAGATGCTGGGCATAGCCCTGCAGGGTGTTCCGCGCGACAGCTATCGGCTGATGACCAAGGTTACGACCCATGACGGCGTGAACCCGCAGGAGAAGATCGATCAGTTGCGCAAAATGGCGAAGACCGAGTACTTCGACATTGTGCTGTTGCATTGGCAGCACACAGCGACATGGCCAACCGACAGCCTCAGGTGGCAGGATGGAATTTCCGAAGCCCAGGTGAAGCAGGCGGTGTTGTCGCACGGCGCGTCGGTGCACGGGCTGCCCGCACTGCGCCAGGTGCCGGACACCAAGTGGCTGGACGTTGCCATGATCCGGATGAACCATAAAGGCGTGAGGATGGACGCGGAAGACTACAACACGTCAGGACTGGGAAATGTAAGCGAAGTGGTTACGCATGTGAAGCAGGTGCACGGAAAGAAGGAATGGGCGTGATCAGCATGAAGCTGGTGGGCGAAGGTCAGTTTACCCAGCGCGCCGACCGCCAGGCCGCCATGAAGTTCGCCTTCAGGAATGCAGGTGTGAATGCGGTGACGGTTGGCTACAAGAACACGGCCGAGATCGACGAGGCGATTGAGAATCTGAATTTGGCGCTCGCCTAGCAGCTTGCCCGTTTACTAGTGGACCGTAACAACCGATTTGATAGAGCCGCAGGGGCTAAAGCCCGACGTACTTTCAATCGTTTATGGCCCGACTTAAAGTCGTGCCCTGATACAAAACATGAGTGCGGCGCCCACCGGAGAGTCGCGCATTTGCGCAAATTTGGTTCTACTCCCGAATCAGTTGTTACAGTCCACTAGTCAGGGTGCTCCATCCTTGCATAAGGGTGGGGCATTCGCTTTTTTCGGAGCATTGATGCGATTTCTGCTCACGGTCAATCTGGTATTAGCGGGCGCGCTTGCGCCGGCCGTCGCAACAGGTGAGAATCCCGCGCAACCCTGTGAAGGCCTGGTGCGGCTGGCATTGCCCAATGCAGCGATCACGTCAGCGCAGGTTGTCAGCGCAGGCGCGTCCTCCAATTTGCCTGCATCTTGCCGGGTGGCCGCCACTCTGAAGCCGTCGAGCGACTCCGACATAAAGACCGAGGTTTGGTTACCCATCGCCGGGTGGAATGGCAAACTGCTGGCAGTGGGCAACGGCGGCTGGGGCGGACCGATGGACTATGAGGCGATGAGCGACGGCCTGCACCGGGGTTATGCCGTCACCGCAACCGACGACGGTAACCCCACGCGAGGGAGAGGTGAGTTTGTTTATGGGCACCCCGAAAAGCTGATCGATTTTGCCTATCGCTCAGAACATGAAATGACGGTCAAGGCCAAGGCGATCGTTCGCGCCTTCTATGGCCGGGATCCGCGGTACTCCTATTGGGATGGATGCTCAGGCGGCGGCCGGGAAGGCCTGCTGCAGGCATATCGTTATCCTGATGAGTTCGACGGCATCATCGCCGGCGATCCCGCGGATTTCCGGCGGAACGCGTGGGCTCTCTGGCTGGCTAATGCAAGTTTCAAAGACCCGGCGGACTATATTCCGCCGAGCTAAGTACCCGATGATCCACCGGGCGGTGCTCGATGCCTGCGACGCGATCGACGGCTTGAAAGACGGGCTGATCGATGATCCAACCCGCTGCCATTTCGATCCCAAAGTGCTGCAGTGCGCGGGCGAAGACAAGCCTTCTTGCCTGACCGCGCAACAAGTGCAAACTGCGCGTACCATCCTGAGCCCGGCAACAACGCACAGTGGCCAGGAGATTTTTCCCCGCCTGGAACCTGGCACCGAGCTGCGCTGGGCTCGCCTGGCTGGAGGGCCTGAGCCCGCAGCCCTCTTTCTCGATTACTTCAAGTACGTAGTCTTCAAAAATCCGGACTGGGATTGGCGGACGTTCGACCTGGAACGCGACTCTGCCCTGGCCAACCAGGCCGGCGAGGGCACGGTTGCCCTCAATGCCGATCTCAAGCAATTTGCCAAGCATGGCGGCAAGCTGCTTCTCTATCATGGCTGGGCCGATCAACAGGTGGCGCCGGGCGCAACCGTCGAATTCTATAAGTCAGTCGCCGCGGCAAACGGTAGTTCGGCGCAGGCATCGTCGTGGGTGCGCTTGTTCATGGCGCCGGGCATGGCGCACTGCGGGGGCGGCGAGGGACCCAATACCTTCGATAAGATCAGCGCCATGGAGCAATGGGTTGAGCATGGCAAAGCGCCTGATCAAATCATTGCGTCGCATGGCGTGAACGGCAAAATCGATCGCACGCGGCCGCTCTGCCCCTATCCACAGACTGCCGCGTACAAGGGAGCCGGCAGTACTGACGAGGCCGCGAGCTTTGATTGCAGGTAGCCAGCCGATGATCAAGATCAACTCCAATCGATTGTGGAGCCGTATTGAGGCACTCAGCCGCATGACGGATCCGGCGAAGCCCTGGACCCGACGCTCCTTCGATGCCCAGTTCTCGAGGGGCCGGACGTGGCTCGCAGCAGAGTTCAAAGCGGCCGGCCTGTCGGTTGCCATCGACGCGGGTGGGAATCTGGTTGGCCGCACCCCCGGGAGTGGGCAGGGGTTGGGAGCACTGGTCGCGGGATCGCATTCAGATACGGTTCCGGCGGGCGGCCGTTTCGATGGCGTGCTCGGCGTGCTCGCGGCGCTGGAAGCCGTGCAGTCCATTCAGGAACAGAAACTCTCGCTGTTGCATCCTCTTGAAGTCGTAGACTTTCTTGCCGAGGAGCCCAGCGAGTTTGGCATCTCCTGCATTGGCAGTCGAAGCTGGGCCGGCGTGTTGACCGCTTCGGATCTCGCCCGCCAGTTGCCTTCTGGTCTCACGCTTGCTGCTGCGATTGATAGCGTGGGCGGCACTGCCGGTCAATTGGGTCGACCCATTCGTGACCGCCGTTCTGTTGCAGCATATGTCGAGGTACACATTGAACAGGGGCTTGTGCTCGCGGAGCGAAAGGCCGCAATCGGTATCGTAACTGCGATTGTCGGGATCAGGCGCTATGAAGTCACAGTGGAAGGACGCGCCGATCACGCAGGGACCACCCCCATGCATCTTCGCCGCGACGCGCTGGTTGGGGCTGCGGATTTCCTCCGCGCGGTCGACCATCTGGCGCGGTTCCGGCCGGCTGAGAATCCCTACCTGGTTGCTACGGTGGGCAAGTTGTCAGTCGAACCGAATGCGATCAATGCCGTGCCCGGGGTAGTCCGCATGATCCTCGAGACGCGCAGCACCGAGGAGCCTGCGCTGGATCAATTTGAGCGAGCGCTGTGGAAGCAGACCGAGAGCGAACTGCACGACCGCGGATTGCGCCTGCATGTCACGCAGTTAAGCCAGACCTCACCCACTGCTTGTTCACCCTCGATTCAGGACGCGATCGAAGAAGCATCCACGGCCGCGGGATTCATGAGCACCCGGCTACCGAGCGGCGCCGGCCACGACGGCGTGTTTGTCGCCCCCATCGCGCCTATGGGCATGATCTTTGTGCCCTGCCGCGACGGTCGAAGCCACGCACCGGAGGAATGGGCAGAACCTGTTGACTGTGCCAACGGTGCGCGGGTCCTGGCGGAGACGCTGCTCTCGCTGGATCATCATTTGCCCTGAAATCCCAAATGCTCGAGCGCTGTCGAAATGAGGTTCGCAAACCGGGCGGCGGATGTTAAATTGGTACGGCGAAATTCAATCAGACTTCCGCTTAGGACGACGAGCGGGTTCGTGGGCCCAGGGCTACTGTGCGCGGCGACCATGTTGACCAGGAGCGGGAGTGCAAACCAATCGAAAAGTCCCACGGCAAGCCGTAGTTGCCGCGCTAGCGCTGACTGCCCTTCTGGGCGGATGCCGCGCCAAAGAAGAAGCTCCCCCGCCTAGCCCTCCCGATGTCGAATTTACCGAGGTCGTCCAGCGGGATGTTCCAACCTACCAGGAATGGGTCGCCCAGCTAAACGGACGTTACAACGCGCAGATAACCCCCCGGGTGCAGGGATACCTGCTGCAGCAGAACTATATCGACGGCTTCTTCGTGAAGAAAGGCCAGCTTCTCTACACCATCGATCCTCACGCCTTCGAGGTCGCGGTGGAACAAGCTAAGGCGCAGGTAGCCGTGGCGGTGGCGAATCTGTCGGGCGCGGATACGAATGTAGCCCGTGACAAGCCGCTGGCGGCGCAGAACGCCATCCCGCAAAAGCAACTCGATAACGACCTTGCCACCCAGGCGGCCAACCAGGCACAGCTGGACGCGGCCAAGGCAGAACTGGCCCAGGCACAGCTGAACCTTTCATGGACCAAGGTGTACTCGCCCATCGATGGCATCGCCGGTCTCTCGACCGCGCAGATCGGCAACCTGGTGGGCACCAGCACCAACATGACCACGGTCTCGCAAGTGAACCCGATGTGGGCCTACTTCAACATCAGCGAGAGCGACTATCTTAGCCGGGCCTCGATGATCTCCGACGTGATCAACGGGAAACATGTCGCGAGCCCGGTGATCGAGTTCATCCAGGCCAACGGCATCGCCTATCCACAGAAAGGGCGCATTGTGCTGGTGAATCGCGAAGTGGTCAGTCAGACCGGCACCATTCAGATGGCCGCGCAGTTTCCCAATGCGGACGCGATTCTGCGTCCCGGCGGGTTTGGCCGGGTGCGGTTCGAGACCGGCTTCAGCCCAAACGCGATGCTGATACCGCAAGCGGCCGTGATTGAAATCCAGTCGGTCTACCAGGTCGCCGTCATCGCTCCGGGTAACAAGGCATCGTTCCGCATGGTCACCGTAGGCGACAAGGTGGGCACGGATTGGCTCATCAAGAGCGGCTTGAAACCCGGCGACAAGGTAATCGTGCAGGGATTTATGAAGCTGCGCGAAGGCACCCCCGTTAACCCCAAACCTTATGTGGCCGCTCCCGCGGTGAGCAACTAACGATGTCGAAGTTCTTCATCCGCCGGCCTATTGTCGCTATTGTTATTGCCATTTTGACGGTCATCGGCGGCGTGATTGCGCTGCTTCGCCTGCCCATCGCGCAGTTCCCCGCGATCGCCGATCCGCAGATCTCGGTGGTGGCCAACTTCACCGGCGCGGACGCGACCACGGTCGCCCAGTCGGTCGCCACCCCCATCGAGCAGCAGATGGCGGGCGTGGACGGCATGAACTACATGTCCTCGCAGAATGCGAGCAACGGGCAGATGAGCCTGACCGTCGATTTCGGCATCGACACGGTGGCAAATACGGATCAGATCCTCTCGCAAATGCGTGTGCTGCAGGCCAACTCGCAGCTGCCTGCCGCGGTGCTCAACAACGGCGTGACGGTGCAGCAGTCCACCGCCTCACCCCTGCTACTGATCGATCTTTCTTCCACCAACACCGCCTTTGACAACGTCTTTCTGGCTAACTACGCGTTCATCAATCTGAACGATGAGTTGACCCGCGTTCCCGGGGTGGCTTCCGTATCGATCTTCGGCGCCGGGGAGTATGCCATGCGCTGCTGGGTGAATCCTGACAAGCTGGCGAACCTTGGCATCACGGTGCCGGAGATCGTCAATGCCATCCGCTCGCAGAACAACGTGAATCCTGCAGGCCAGATCGGCGGCGAGCCGGTTCCGCCGGGTCAGCAGTTCACTTACACGGTGCGCGCTCCGGGCCGGCTGCCTTCAGCAGAGGAGTTTGGCGAGATCATCGTGCGGGCGCAGAGCGGGGGCGGCATCCTGCGGCTCAAAGACGTAGCCAGGATCGAGTTGGGAGCGCAGAACTATAGCATCATCGGCCGCCTGAACGGCCAGCCGGCAGCGCTGATCGCGGTCTACCAGTCCCCGGGAAGCAATGCAGTCGCGACCGCGGCGGCGGTTCGCAAAGTCATGGAGGAAGCGAAGACAAGGTTTCCTAACGGGCTGAATTACGTCGTTGCGCTGGACACCACACTAGCCGTGACTTCGGGGATCAAGGAGATTGAGCATACAATCCTGGAAGCGCTGGTACTGGTCACCCTGGTGGTATTCCTTTTTCTCCAGGGCACCGCGCGCGACGTTGATCCCCTTGCTGGCCGTTCCTGTTTCGCTGATTGGAACCTTCATTCTCTTTCCCCTGCTGGGCTTTTCCATTAACAGCCTCTCGCTCTTTGGCCTGGTGCTCGCCGTCGGGCTGGTGGTGGACGACGCCATCGTAGTGGTGGAGGCGGTGGAGCACCATATCGAGAAAGGCAAGTCGCCGCGCGATGCGGCCTTGCAGGCAATGGAAGAGGTATCGGGGCCAGTGATCGCCATTGCGCTTATCCTGGCCGCCGTCTTTATCCCCACCGCGTTTATCCCCGGCATCACCGGCCGGCTGTACCAGCAATTTGCCGTGACCATTGCCGTCTCGGTGGCTCTCTCGGCCTTCAACGCGTTGTCGCTCAGCCCGGCATTGGCGGCCATGCTGTTGCGCCCCAGGAAGGAGATGCGCGGACCGCTGGGAGCTTTCTTTCGCGGCTTCAACCGCGTCTTTGGCAAGTCCACCGACGGCTATGTGGGAGCCTGCCGTTACCTGATCCACAAATCATGGTTGGCGTTTCTGCTGCTTGGCGTGCTGATTCTCGGCGCGGTCTTCTTCGGCGGCAAGGTCCCCGGCAGTTTTCTGCCGGATGAGGACCAGGGATTTCTGTTTGTCGGGCTGCAGCTCCCTTCGGCGTCTTCGCTGCAGCGCACCTCCGCCGCTTCAAAACAGGTAGAGGACATACTTCTGCAAACTCCAGGAGTGCAGTATGTGAGCTCGGTCGTTGGCTACAGCCTGCTGAGCGGGGTAAGCACCACCTATAGCTCTTTCTTCTTCGTCTCGCTAAAGGACTGGGCGGTGCGGACCAGTCCGGATGAGAGCTACACCCATATCAAGGCGCACGTGCAGCAGGCTCTTTCAAAAGTTACTTCGGGGATTGCTTTCTCCTTTCCTCCACCGGCAATTCCCGGTGTCGGCACGTCGGGCGGATTTTCCTTTGTGCTCGAGGACCGCTCGGGGGGCACCGTCGAGTTTCTTGCCCAGAATGAGGAGGCGTTTCTGGCCGAGGCGAGAAAGCGGCCGGAGCTGGCCGGGGTGATGACCACTTCCTTGCTGAGCGTTCCCCAGGTTGGCGTCACGGTGGATACCGCCAAGGTGCTGACCCAACAAGTGAGCCTGGGGGATGTCTACCAGACCCTGCAGACGTTCATGGGCGGAGCGCTGGTGAACTACTTCACCCGCTTCGGACGTCAATGGCAGGTCTACGTGCAGGCGGAAGGAAGCTACCGCACCTCTGCCGACAACCTGGGCAAGTTTTACGTCAACAACGCGAACGCCAGGCTGGTGCCGTTGAGCGCGCTGACGGGGATCAACAACCGCAGCGGGCCGGAGTACATCACGCGCTATAACCAGTTTCAGGCGGTGCAGATCAATGGGGCGGCCGCTCCCGGCTACAGCTCAGGGCAGGCCATCGCCGCACTCGAGGATGTTTTCAAAAAGACTATGCCGGTGCAGATGGGCTACGACTGGACAGGCATGTCGTACCAGGAAGTGAAGGCTGCGCAAGGGGTGAACCCCGCCGTGGTCTTTGGACTCTCGTTTGTGGTGGTCTTCCTGATCATGGCGGCGCAGTACAACAGCTGGACACTGCCGTTCAGCGTTCTGCTGGGTGTGCCGATTGCGATCTTCGGCGCCTTTGTGGCGCTTTACTTCCGCGGCCTGGACAACGACGTTTACGCCCAAATTGGCTTGGTGATGCTGATCGGGCTCTCCGCCAAGAATGCGATTCTGATCGTGGAGTTCGCCAAGGACGAGTACGAGAAAGGCGCCTCTGCGCTCGATGCTTCATTGGCGGCTGCGAGGCTGCGGCTGCGCCCCATCCTGATGACCGCCTTTGCCTTCATTCTCGGCTGCGTACCGCTGTGGATTGCCAACGGCGCGGGCGCTGTCTCCCGGCGGGTGCTGGGCACCGCGGTGATCGGGGGTATGCTGGCCGCCTCTCTCATCGCCATCTTCTTCATCCCGGTTACCTTCGACGTGGTCGAGCGCATGAGCGCTTTCTTCAGCGGTGGCGAGCGCAAACCGGAAGCTCCTCCCGAGGCACTGCCATGAGAGCGCGCGCCCCCATTGCCGCCGTGCTGGCGCTGACGCTGTCCGGCTGCGAGGTGGGGCCTAACTACAAGCGCCCGGCCATCGATGTGCCCGGCCAGCACCGCGGCATGGCGCCCGACGTGAGCGGCCAACCTTTTGGGGAGATGAAGTGGCAGGCGGTTTTTCCCGATGAAGTGCTGCAAGGCCTGATTAAGGAAGCGCTCGCCAACAACTACGATATGCGGATTGCGGCCGCCCGCATTCTCGAGGCCGGGGCCAGCCTGGGCGTGACCCGCGCCAACCAGCTGCCTGCCTTGTCAGGCAGCTTCGGTATACAGAACGAACGTTCGGCAGCGTTTCCCGGCTCTCCTACTTTCGACACTGCGGGCTTGCAGTTGAGCTACATCGTGGATTTCTGGGGACAGTACCGCCGGGCGACGGAAGCGGCGCGCGCCAACCTGGTCGCTTCGGAGTACGCGCGGCACCTGGTGGAGACCACCCTGATTGCCGGCGTCGCGAATGCCTACTTTCAACTCCGCTCGCTCGATTCGCAGCTTGATTTCTCCAAAGAGAGTGTGGTGGCCGACCAGGAGAGCCTGCGCATCAACACCATCAACTTCAAGGGCGGCGAATATGCGCTTACCGATGTGTACCAGTCACAGTTGCTGGTGCAGCAGGCACAGCTCGAGGTAATCACGGTGCAGCAATCGATCGAGCAGACTGAGAACCAGCTCAGCATCCTTCTGGGCAGAAACCCGGGGCCCATTGCGCGCGGGCTTCGCCCTGGTGGATGAGCCGCACCTCAGCGAAGTGCCTGCCGGGTTGCCTTCTGCCATCCTGGAGCGGCGTCCCGACGTGCGCCAGGCAGAGGAAGCGCTGGTGGCAGCCAACGCCAACGTGGGCGTTGCCAAGGCGGCGTACTTCCCGCAGATTCCGCTCACCGCGAGCTTTGGAGCGCAGAGCACAGCCTTGACCAGTTTTCTGCAGGGGCCCGCAACCTTCTGGGCGTTAGGCGGCCAGATCGCGCAGCCGCTCTACCAGGGCGGACGGATCACGAGCCAGTACAGGCTGGCCTGGGCACAGCGGGACGAGGCTGAGCTCACGTACAAACAGATAGTGCAGCAGGCGTTTGCCGATGTCTCCAACAGCCTGATCGGCTATCGGCAAGCCCGGCAATACCGCATCAAGCTGCAGGAGCAGACCAACACCTACGAGGAAACATCGCGGCTAGCCAACCTGCGTTTCAAGGGAGGGGCCACCAGCTTCCTCGAAGTTTTGACGACACAGCAGCAGTACTTCACCTCTGAACTGCAGACAACGCAGGCGTGGTACACCGAGCTGCAGAATTACGTGCAGCTCTACCAGGCACTGGGCGGGGGCTGGTAAATCTCAGACGAGGGGCACAGCTTCAGCTGCTCTTCTCCAGCAACCCTGCGATCTGCTGAACCAACTGGGGCGGCAAGGGCGGGGTCGCCCCCGATTGCGAGGCAACGAAGCTGCCGCACAGGTTCCCGACCTTCGCGATTCGCTCGAGCGCTGCGCCGCGCAGGTAAGCATGCACCAGGCCGGCGGTGAAGGCGTCTCCGGCGCCCACCGTATCAACCAGCTTGATAGGAAATCCCGGGTGTTCGCTGGTCGCGCCACGAGTGCTCAGGCGGCATCCATGCGGACCAAGAGTCATGGCCACCATTGCGCACTGCGGGAAATAGTCGAGCAGTGAATCGGCAGCGCGGAACAGATTGGTAGAGACATCGGTTTGTCCAATTCCCGCGCGTTGCAGCAGCGATAAGACCATGGGCAATTCCTCGTCGCTGACTTTGATGACCGTGGCGTGGGCCATCGACCAGGCCAGTATTTCAGGAGTACAAAAAGGCATGCGCAAATTGACATCGCATACACGGACACAGCGCGGTAGCGCCGCCTGGACAAGACTCTGAATTGTGGCGCGGGAGACCTCGTGACGTTGACCGAGTGTGCCGAAACAGAGAGCGTCGGCGGTCGAGGCGTGCTGCAGCAGTTGCGGCGTCAGGCGGATGAAGTCCCACGCGACGCCGGTGGCGATGGCATAACTCGGTTGGTTGCCGGAAGAAAAACTTACCTCAACGGTTCCGGTCGGATGGGGCGCGCTTATCTGAAGTTGGCTCAGATCGAGGTTGGGCAGCGCGAGAAGATCCATTGCCGCTTTGCCATACGAATCATCCCCGATGCTCGAGACCAGCGAGGTATGGTCGCCCAATCGAGCAGACATCACAGCAAAGTTAGCCACCGCGCCGCCGAGCCTCGCCCCAGTGGGTAGCTTGTCCCAGAGAAGTTCCCCGATCCCGATGATATGCGGTCCCTGAATCTCAGACATTCGATTCGCTTCGGCAGCACCCGATTGCTGGTTCATGCTATCAAGTCTTGCCGGCGCCGATGGCGCGCAATGCGAATATCTGGCCGGCCCACGCCACCAACTCCACGTAAAGGCCCTCGTTCTGTATTTCGGTTCCTTCCCGGTCAAAGGTGGAGTCGGATAAAGCGTCTTCGAGACGCCACAGCTTTCCCCGCAGATCGTCCCAGGGCACATGGACCCGGGCTTGCACGGCGCCGTCGCTGAAGTTGACGACGATCAGTCGTCGATCCTCGTCGCGGGCCCAGCACCATGCCTCGAGCTTTTGACAACTCTGGTTGTCTGGCCAGCCCGAGCAAGGGCAGAGCGTCCATATCCCATCGCGAAAAACCGGAGCATGGATGATGGCAAGCAGGTTCTCGTAAAAGCCCTGGCACTCCGCGTCAACGGGCTCTTCCGGACGGCGGCCCAAAAACGTAGGCACCTTTACTCTTCGTCCTTCGAACTGTCCCTCGTGAAAAAGCTTTGCGCCGGGAATGGTTGCCACGGTGATAGCGGCGGCCTTCGCCTTGGCCGGGGGAAATGCGGCCGCTGCCCGAGGCTCGTCGTGGTTCTCGATAAAGCGCAAGAGCTTCTCCTGGTACCGGAGATCGCCACAGAGATGGAGACGAATACCCTCGGGCTGATCGTGGGTGAGGCGGTCGTAGAGCCTCTTGTCGTAACAGAAGTCGAAACCCTGCTGCTGCAACGCCCACTCCAGATCCCAATAAGCTTCGGCAATGAAGAGAAAACGCGGATGTTCCTTCTTAACCGCGTCGATCACGGTGGGCCAATAGTCGGTTGCCGGGGTAGGCCCTGCGCGCCCGGCCCAGGTCTGCGCGAACACATTGTTCATCAGGAGCATCGCCATGTCGCATCGAATGCCATCGCATTGCTCCGCGATGCCCAGGAGCAGCTCGATGACGGCCTGCCTGCACCCCGGCGCGAACGCGTTCACCTGCACTACGTCTGACCAGGGCGGGAAGTACGGGTCCCGGCCGCGGGCAAAGAACTTCTCTCCAATCTTTAGGTAACCGGCTGGATCTCTCTCCAGGTCGGCGGCACTTCCCTGCATAAAGTACTCGGGATGCTCGTCGATCCGGGGAGAATCGGGCGCCACATGGTTAGGCACAAAGTCGAGCAACAGGCTCATGCCGCGCCGGGCTAGTTCCTGGCGGGCAATGGCAAGACCTTTGGGGCCGCCCAGGTGTTGATCGACCACGTAGCTTCGCACACAATAGGCGGAACCGACATTATCTTCAGAAACAAAGTCAGGGAGAGCACGATGAAACTCGGCCATTAAATCAGGATTGCCATTGGCGATCGCGATCCCGGCCGGACTACGTTCCCAGACACCCATCAGCCAAACCGCATCGAAGCCATAGCGCGCGATCGCGTCCCACTCCCCAGAGGGCACAGAGCCCAGGTCTACCGCATCACCTGTTTTTTTGATGAGGCCAGACAACCAAACCCAGGAATTGATTTCGTAGACCGTAGGTTGCCGATTGGGGACGGACACGACTCTCCTCTTGATGCCATCGGTGTTGCAGACCAAGTATGCCACTTGTGAAATGGCACACGTCAATGTGCGGATCTCCGGCAACTCCCAGACCTTCTTTCGCCTCACATAGGTAGCTCAGCACGAGCGCAGTTTCAAAATTCAAGCGTTTAAGAAGAGGCTTTATGGCATTGAGTGAGGTTTTAGTCGATGAACTGCGGGATATGTACAGCGCCGAAAATCAGCTGGTCAAGGCCCTCCCAAAGTTGGCAGAAGGAGCAAATAGCGAAGAGTTGAAGTCCCTCTTTACTCTCCACCTGGATGAAACCAAAGGGCAGGTGGATCGCCTGAAGCAGGTCTTTGAACTTCTGGGGGAGAAACCTACGGGCGAACATTGCAATGGGATGGAAGGTGTTATCGAAGAAGGCGCGGATGCCCTGGAAAAAGACGAGGAGGGTGCGTCGTTTGACTCCGGCTTGCTGGGGGCGGCGCTCAGAACCGAGCATTACGAGATCGCCGGATACACGGCAAGCATCGCGATGGCAAAGGTGTTGGGCCTATCGGATGTGGCTGAACTGCTGACGGAAAGCCTGAACGAAGAAGTGACCGCGTCGAAGAAGATTCTGGAAGCCGCGCAGTCGATTTTGAAGGAATCGGCGAGCGAGCCAGAAGGAGACAAAAAGCCAAAATCCGAGAAGGAGAAATATTCCGCCAAGAAGAGCAAGGAAGATGAGAAGAAGGCGGCAGCCGACGTAAAGCGGAGAGCCTCTTAGGCGGACAAAAGCGAAGGGCGATTTCCCTTGCGAGAAATCGCCCCAAGTCCGATTTTTTGAAGGTCTGGTCCGGCCTCCAGACCACAACGTAGCTATTCCGAAATCGTTCGCGACCCACGAGCGGAGCCCGCGTTTCTCTTCACTCTTCCAGTACCACTCGTCGTAAGAGCTTCCGCATTACCATTCGCGATCCTCGTTGCCGATTCTCTCGAATTGTCCTGGGTTACTCTCTCCTGCTGGAAGATTGCTCTTCCGTTAAAAAGATATTAGTCCAGAACTTCGCGGAACGAACAGGGTCAAAAACATTTTCTATTGTGGAAAAAATGTGCTTACTGTGGAAGTTAGTCGCTGGATTAGGTGGTCTTTTTTTTATGTTTTTCCGCGGTCGCAAAACTGCACTTGGTCCTGTGCATCAAAGTAGCAAATTGCTCCGGAGCGAGCGGGATTGCGATTCTTCTTCGTCCCTCGGAATGTTTGGGCGGTCGCGGGGTATTCTGGCAGACAGCGTCCGTGTGGGGATGATGCACAATGCGCGCTCAATATCACTTTCGCCAATCTCCTCTGGGCCTATGTGCGTGGAATGTCCATCGTCTGGTGGAACAGTCCTCTCGCTTTGCTCGAGAGCGGGTGCCGCTCTCAGCGATCCGCGAACTCGACGAGGCATACTGGTCAAACGAGAAGGGGCTGACTTGCCGTGAAGTAGTCGGTCACGCAGGCCTGATGCTCGATTGTGACCTCGCTTTCCCAGTGATTCTTTCCCGTGATGGACGGGTCATGGATGGGATGCATCGAGTGTGTAAGGCGCTCTTGCTGGGATTATCCGAAATCGAGGCCGTGCGCTTTGTTCAAGATCCTGAGCCCGACTATATTGGCGTTCATCCCGACGATCTTCCGTACGACTAAAGGCAGAGTATTTGGGACTGAGGGTAGCGATTGGTGCCCGGAGGGGGACTTGAACCCCCACGGCCTTGCGGCCTGCGGATTTTAAGTCCGCTGCGTCTGCCGATTTCGCCATCCGGGCATATTCGTCTAGATAGCTGGTGGAACAGGACTTAATTGGGTCTGACCCCAGTGCTGTTCAACAGCTCAAGAGGGATGCAGAGCCAGTATTGCATAGACGCTGGACTGCCTCCAATCGATGTGCCGGAGCCAGATGATCGTATCGGTGGTGACCTGAATAATCTTGTGCTCCGTTGACCGCCGTGGACGGCCCGGTGCGATCAGGGACAGCGGAACTTGCTTCTGGTTAGGCCGCTAAGGTCGTACAGGCTGACGGCCGCCCACGGCATCCTGCTCGCAAGCTGGTCCGCAAGCAGGATGAAAGCAACCGTCAGCCGGTAGCTATTTTGTCCGCACTACAAATGCGCCCTGCGGGATTACGGTCGGCGAGCCTGACAGCTCCTTAGCGCTCGTGGTGGTGACTGCATATACATGCAGGTTCCCGCCGGAAGCGTTCTGAGCGTACAAGTGACCGTCATTGTCCCAAGCAATCTCTGAGAAATGGCCAGAGGTTTCGAGAATGCCTGTGAACTTACTGATCGGCGCAGCCCCGTTGAAGTGGAAGAACTGTACGCCACTTCCGATTGCAATCGCCAATATCTTGCCAGTTGGGTTCAGCGCCATAGCATATATATCGCCCGACACTGTAGGCATGTTCTCCCACGTGTTGGTTGACGTCGTATTGCCCTGGCTATCCACGGTGTAGCTGGCAAGCTGCTGTGGTCCACCACCCTGCGGCTCCATCGTTAAGGCAAAATGGTCAGTTGTATCAGGGGCAGGATTGCTGATAGGGGAGTAAGCCGCGTTGCCCGGCTTGGCATCAGGATTGGCGTCATGAGCGTTCATGACGTTGAGCACGCCCGTGCTCTCGCGAGAGAAGCTGGTGAAGTGACAGCAGTCTCCCCCGCGCGAGCTAATACTAAAGGCAAACTTCCTGTTACCGATCACCGCCGGTAAGACGGTTGCTTCATCGCCGGCATTCGTCGATCCTTTGAAAGTCAGCTCCCCGCTCTTGCTGATCTCAAAAGTCTGGAAAGCGGCGCAGGTCTTCTTGTTCGCGGAATATTTCCCACCAAGCAGTGTATACACATAGGCGCCGGTCCGGTCGAATTCCGCTTCCTGTGGACTATCTCCGCACTCAGACCCACTGTAGTGCTGCGTGTTGATTTTGGAGATCAGCTTGCCGATCCCACCATTTGATTCAACCGGATAGGAGAACAAGTAGCCTGAACCTTGAGTAACAAAGAACTTGCCATTGCTACCGACTATCTGACCCTCGGTTTCGAAGGGCGACCCATTGACCAGAGTGAGCCTGCCGGAGCTGGAGGCGTCGTAGACATACGTACCTGCGGCTACGGTGTCGTAGACGTAGGCTTCTGTTGAGGCCACCGGTATTGAGGTTATCGTGTATTCCGCAGACGCGACCGCGCTGTTGGCGTCGCCCGCAGCCACTGAGATGGCCTTCAGCGTTTCCGTCGAGCTAACCGTAATGGGGCCGGTGTACCTAGCCGACGACGTGGTAGGCGTGGTTCCGTTGGTGGTGTAGTAAATGCTTGCATCAGAGGTAGCATCGGAGATGGTCACCGACTGCGCCGAGGAGTACGTCCCGGCGGCGGGGGAGAAGGTCGGGGCCGAGGCAGGGGGAGACGCGGACGATGCGCCGCCCATGGTGTAGGCCGCCGCTGCTAAAGAGCTGGGCGGGCCAAGATAAGGAGTGCCAGCCATTGAGTAGAGGGTTTGGCTAGAAGAAACCTTGACTGGCCCCGAGTAGCGAGTTCCAACTACACAACCGCCCTTGTTGTCGGGTTGTGGAGTAAGTGCGGGCATCGAAGTCGCCAAAAGGTAGCAGATATAACCGTGCGAGGTAGAGGTTGAAAGGCTAACCTCCTGCGCGCCTGAATATCTTCCGGGCGCAAGTGAGTATTTAGGACTAGCGGCTGAGGCAGTCCCTGTATTCGTAGTCGCACTCGCGTTCCAGGCGGTGAGCTGTGTTCCCGCGGTAGGTGCGAGCACCGTGTAGGAGAAGGACTTTACGTATAGAGGCGAGGCTGTCGTCAGCCCCACTCCAGAGGTGAAGCCTACGTAGGCCGTGGTCGCCCCAACGATTGCGGGGATATACACACCCTGCCAGCTGTGAGTAAAGCAACTAGAGCCAGGGCACGACCCACCCGCGGTCACATCCCACATCTGTAATGTCAACTCACTTCCACGGTAAGTAACCGTGGCTCCGTAAGTGTGACCCGTTGGTACGTACTGCCTGCCCGTCGTGAAAGAGAACGGCGAAGACACGCTGACCTTGTTTGTGGGATAAATAGGAAGATAACCCGGATTAGTGTTCGCGGGCAGAGCCGGATTTTGCAAGGTCTGGTACCACTGCACTCCGCCGTTCGTGTAACCACAGGTTTGGCAGTTATTTCCCCCAGAATCGAACTCAAGTGCAAAAACGTGATTAGGCGCAATATTGCTTCCGCCGGCAAATTGTGAGAAGCCGCCTTCTCCTCCCGCGCCAGCCGCAAACCCCCTCGGGGACCCATTGTTGTTTGCATTCTCCACGACGAGTGCGAAGTTGTAGCCATTCGGGACAAAGGTGAAAGTAGTGGTAAACGCCTGAACGTTCACCGCCGACTGATAGATTACCGAATATCCTAAGTGGGTAGACCCAGCCGGCACTAGATTTATCGAGGTTCCCGAGAGACTCCTGACGTTCGGGCTGGTCTCGAAAAAGCTGCCGGAAGTCGCAGACTGGCCCAAAAAGAATACCTGGCACGCCCCAGTAGAGGTTGTCCAACCGCTGCAGCTAAAGATCTTCTGCGCTAGTGCCGCGGGACCCAGCAAACTGAACGCCAGCACGGCACCGGACAGGATCACCAGCGGCCTGCAGAACAGGAAAGCGAGCCGAAAGATCGACCGTAAAGAGGGAGAGGAGGATCGATATATCGGGGGAGGGATGTACATCATTAGACTACGCTCCTTAAATTCCAAAGTGCTCTTGCACGAGCCCCCACACTCAGGAACTAAGGAGTTATTAGGTCAAAAAAAACAGCAACACAATGCAGGCCGCGAACCACGAAAAATACTTCCTCACGAGGAGGATGTTGTTGGAGTTGTATCCCACGGCATTTGGTGGCACGTTGAGGGAATTTTGTCGCCGCTCATCGAGCATTGCAGCTTAGGCAACTTATTCGCTTGGCGAGATAACCGTTTCGCTAACTATAGAGCTTTAGGTATCACTCGAGATAAACCTGTTATTAAACTTCCTTAACATCCTCACTCAGTGCTCAATTTCGAGATTGTCAGACAGCGATCCACCGGTCTTGTCTTGCTGAATCATACATAAACTTTCGCGAAGAGTTAGCCATTTTTGTCTGCTATTGAAGGAATTAATCGCGACCGCAAGCATCTTTTTCAAGCCCGTGCAGAATATTCATCCATCGAGAAAAAACACACTACAAGTCAAGTGAGAATTACACACCTGACGCATGCAGAAAAATTCTTGCAATAAGATTTACACCGTTGCGCCATGCGAGCTGGAAGTACCCTGACTCGGACGAAAACGCTGATTACTTGTGGGACCTGATGCAGAAGAGAGAGAGGCAAATCGGTAATCAACCTGCTCAAAATCCGATGTTCCCGTCTATCACCTAACAGGGGAGATTCCTCATCTTAAGACGCCTCGCAGCATTGGCTGCGCCTTGGTTGCTGATAGCATCCATGCTCGCCGGATAAGACGCTGAAGGGATCCCGTGCGTTCGGCCTAGTGAAGTGGAATGAGCCGCGCGCAACCGTCGCGAAGGGTCGGCCCTCGGCCGAGCGCTAGCTCGACCTCAAGAGATGAGAGGAAATGCGTTTGGCGGTGAACCCTGCGCCGAACGCGAACCGGGTCAACGGACCAAATGTGTTGGCCGATGCTATACCCACCAGATAGAGGCCAGGCACAGAAGACTCGAAGTTGCTCGACAAGACCGGCGTGTCTTCTATGACGACGATTTGCTGCCGGAGACTCTCATCGAGGAAGCCTAATTTCGAGATGGCGACCTTGAAGCCGGTTGCGCCAATTACATGGTCAGCGAGCACCTGCTGGTCGACGCCGTCCGCGTTGGCAAAGCTTATCCTGACATGCCCGTTCTCCACTTCGACGGATTTGAGAGTGGAGCCAAGATGGAGCGGAAAGCGATCGACTACTTTGTCCCGAACAAACCACCCCGGGGCGGGTCCCAGGTGTTTCCGGACTACCAAGAAGCGGAACTTGCGAGGCATAAGGCGGAAGAGGAGCGGCGCATCCGTACTTAGCCTCGATCTCCAGCCGGGGCCGAGCCCCGAGCGTGGCTTCGTGATCCTCTGCAGCAGTGGCCGCGGCTCTTTCGCCAGTGTTTGAAACGCGATCGCTTGACGGCGAGCGATGAGCGAGACCTCGGCTCCAACTTCGTTGAGAAGCGCAGCGATGTCTACGGCGGAAGCCCCGGCGCCAATGACAGTGACCCTTTTGCCGCGAAAACCAGTGAGATCGCTGTGTTGGAGGCTATGAGTTACCTGCTGCGGCGACAAATCCGCCAGAAACGGCGGCAGGTAACCGAAGTGGGTGATGCCGACGGCGATAACGACTTTGCGCGCCTGCAAGGTCTCGCCCTGGGTGGTCCGCAACTGAAACCCTCCGTCGATTCGCTGGACTGAGCGGATGTTGGTCTGCTCCAGCTGAGGCACAAAGCGCTTCTGGAACTCCAGTCCGTAGGCGATGAAAGTAGCAAGCGGCACCGGTATACCAACGTCGGCGTAGGGAAGGTTATTCTCGGCGCAGTAATGACGGAGAGTAAACGCGGATTTCGGATCCGACAGGCTCGACGCAAACCCGTCGGATTTGAGCAGCATGCCTGCGGGCATATGCTCTCGCCATGTCTGCATCGGAGTACCAAAGATGCGAAACTTCACCTTGGTCCTGTATAAATGCGCCGCAATGGATAGACCGTACGGGCCCGCTCCCACAATCGCAACGTCCACCATTTCGCTCATGATTCCTCGTCGGGATGTTTATGGTCAAACACGGAACGGGGGACGGCGCTCAAACGACGCGCACCCATAAGGTATACGTTATCCTGAGACTTGCAGCGATATTCCAAAGGTCACGTTCTCTCGAGCGCGCGCCCTCGATTTCGGTAACAAAGTTTTGCCGCACCGGTAACCGCTTTAAGATTTACTTCCCTTCCTTAGCCTTTTCTTTTCAATGTACAATCGGGCTGCCAATTTCGACCAGGATCGAATGAAACCGAAGATTTTGTTGGCCACAACCTGCCGCTGGTTTTCTGCCGCCCGATTGGCAATGGCTTTTGCGGAGATCGGGTGTTCCGTGGAGATGGTAGGTCCACGGGGTCACCCGGCCACCAAAACCAAGGCTCTTCAGCGCAGGTACGGATTCCGCGGCATGGCGCCCACCGCCTCATTTTTGGCGGCAATCCACCGGGCGCAACCCGACCTTATCATCCCGTGCGACGACCTCACTACAATTTTTCTTCATCGGCTTTGCCTCGAGCTATTGCAGAAAGGTGAGGTGCGCCCGGCGGGTATCCTGCAACGGGCCCTCGGCCCCCCCACCTCTTTTCCTACCATCGACTCAAGAACCAGCCTGATGGCTGTGGCTCGGTCGGAAGAAGTGCGCACCCCTGAAACTGCGGTCGTCACCAAGCAGAGTCTGCCTGCATGGTTGGCACAGAATGGTCTCCCAGCGGTACTTAAAGCCGACGGCTCCGCGGGCGGCCGAGGAGTGCAGGTAGTGCGCACGATTGCCATGGCTGAGCAGGCGCTGGCCGACCTCAGTGCGCCACCGCTCGTCGCTCGCGCCATCAAAAGGGCGCTCTTCGATCAGGATCGCACGTTGCTTAAGCCGTCCATACAGCGGCACTCGCCGGTAGTGAATGCTCAGGTTCTTCTGCCCGGAAGAGACGCAACCATCTCAGTTGCATGTTGGGAGGGTGAGGTCGTTGCATCCATCACCTTTGAAGTTATCAAGGCGCAAACATTAGGCGGTCCCTCTTCGGTCTTGCGACTGATCGACCATCCAGAAATGTCGCGGAGTGCCGAGAAGATGGTCAAACGGCTTGGGCTTTCAGGGTTCTTTGGCTTCGACTTTATTGTTGACGAACAGAATAATCACGCGACACTGATAGAGATGAATGCACGGGCCACACAAACCTGTCATCTGGCCATGGGAACGCACCACGATCTGCCCGCAGCCCTCGCCGCAATGGTGAGCGGCAAGCCTGTTCCGCCGACCAAGCCTGTCAGCGATCGGGATGTGATTGCATTGTTCCCCCAGGAATGGCAGAGTGATCCCAGCAGCGCATACCTCACTACGGCCTACCATGATGTTCCCTGGGGAGAGCCCGCGCTGGTGAAGGCCTGTATTGACAGCTATATTTCACCAAGGAAGTGGTACTCTTCGCGCAGGCTGGTTGAATCGTATCGGAAGCTCTCGAACTCATCATCTCCCCGCGACTCGATCCAGCCTGCCGGCCGGCCTTGATAGCTCGGAGATTTGTTCTGACGACTTAGGACGACTACCTAGGCATGTGACGTAGGCTGCTTCAGAATGACCCCGAAAAGCCCCTTCTTGTTAAAACGCCGTAAATCAGGATGAAGCGGCTCGGCCTCGCCAATCATGGCGCGGTGGCCTGGAAAGTCCTGCCTAAAGGACCGGAAACCCCAATTGACATCGACATCATCAACCAGCAATGCGCCATTTGCTCCCATGGCTGCCCATGCTCGATCCAACTCAAATCGTACGTTGCGATCGGTGTGCATGCTGTCGTGAATGAAAAGATCAATCTGGTGTTGCCGGGAAAGCAGCCGGGGGAGCCGTTGCCGGCTCGAGCCGTGGATGTATGACCATCGATCTCCGTGGCCATCGCCAACTGCGGCGCCGACTTGCGCGCGCCAATACGGATCATCTGGTTGCAGGTCAATGCTCCAGAGATGACCCTGCTCGTTCGCATGAAGCGCCTCCAGAACAAAGCGCGAGGTGACGCCGTGAGCCACACCGGTCTCGACTACCTTTTTCGGCTTCGAATGCCGGACCAGACACCATGCCGCCCGCACGAATCCAGCATCCCCGTCATTCCAAATTTGAAAGCTTTCCGGGCCCGGTCGAATCCCTTTCGCTTCCAGTTCTTTTATGACTTCCGGCCATAAGGCCCAGAACTCCGCAGCCGCATTGCAGGGCCATGGTACGCCGAGAGACGCGTGCATTCGCTGTTCCCAGTCGTTATCGGGCACGTATGGGGGCGGAGGAGTCCATTTCTCCTGCTTCAAGAATCGACTTAAGTCTCTTCGAAACTCACGCACCGAATAATTGAGCATGATGGGCGCTCCAGCGAGGCGTCAATGGGCCCACAAAGACAACTGCGAGTCTACATGATTCATCTTCTCAATAAATCCACATCTATCAGCGCCGCGCGGCACGGGCGCGATTTCTGGGGCTGAGACTTGTGATCCCCCCAGCCTGCGATCGGTGCCACAACCAAAGTGAGGTGACCAGGAACGCGAACCGCTGCGTTTATCAACCCTGCTAAGCTGGTGTCATCACGGATCCGGATGCTGAACATGCGCCCCTTAGAGTGGCTGATCGTCGCTGCCTCACTCATGGCAATAGTCTGCCTCCTGCGACCACCACCACCATTACCGATATTGTGGCTTGGGGTTGCCGCTGCCCTCCTGGTGTTGCTCCACGCTTGGCTTGAGGGAGTGCATTGGCAGATGGCTCCCACCTACCTGGCGCTGCTCCTGACGCTAGGTATCGGAGCCACGGGACTGACCTCTCCCATGCTTAGACTGTCCTGCGCAATCATCGCTGGAGCCATGGTAGCGGCAAGCCTCGCGCTATCCTGGGTCTTGCCCATGTTTAAGCTGCCCGCCCCAACCGGGAAATTCCCAGTGGGAACGTGCATGCTTTACTTGACCGATTTAAACCGCTCGGAAATGCATGAGTGGGCGAGGCCGGGCAACCGCGAAGTTGTGGTTCAGTTGTGGTATCCGGCAGCGACAGCTAAATGGCGAAGAGCCATGTATCGAAGGAAGAAGGAAACGACCCTCCGCTCCTCCTATCAGGCGGTTCTCAAGACGCACTCTCTCCAGGACCCGCCGATGGCCATGGGACGCTTTCCCGTCATTGTGCACAATCCTGCATGGTGGGGCTTTCGTAATCGAAGCACTTTCACAATCCAGGAATTGGCTAGCCACGGCTTTGTTGTCGCCGCCCTCTCTCACCCCTATAACTCCAGCCTGGTTGAATTGGCGGACGGCAGCGTAGCAAACCCGGACTATTCTCAGGATCTCGGGTTTTCCTTCGCTCGCTACATCCCCATTCAGGAACGCTTCGCCCTGGCTGAAGACGAACTTGTCATTCAAACCGCAGACTGCCGCTTTGTGCTGGACGAATTGGAGAAGCTTGATCGGACGCCTGGTCATCCCCTCGAGTCCCACCTCTGCACGGATCGCGTCGGAGCCTACGGTTACTCTTTTGGCGGAGGAGTATCGGTAGAGTTCGCCCGGGAAGACGTCCGGGTGCGAGCCGCGGCGGAATTGGATGGAGTGCTCCACGGAGCGGCAGCTTCCGATGGAGTGGACAAGCCAGTACTCATGATCGACGCACCGTGGATGATTTCTCCTGCGCAGTACATCGAGATCTGGTCACCCAAGGGCCTCGACAGTACTCATCAAGCTGAGACGACACAACTGTGGACCACGATTGCTGAATCAAAAGCAAGGTTGTTAGAAAGATGCGGCGGTGTTCAAGTTATCATCGACGGATTGGGCCATTTCGATTTTATGGACCAGATCTTCATGTCTCCGCTGCGCCGGTTCTCGGGCACTGGTTCGTTGGCGCCAAAACGTGTCGCGCATATTGTTAACACCTATATTGTGGCCTTCTTCCAGCAGACATTGCTTGACAAACCCTCGCCGCTGCTTTCGCAGAACAGCAAAGATTTTCCCGAGGTGACCGTCCAGGAATGGCGTCCTACTGTGAAATAGGCCGCGCGCTACAGCGTGCTGTCCATTCTCAATCCGTGCCGTGGATTTCAAGGGGGGTGGCCATCCTGGCTGGATGCGATCTCAGTTGGTTACCTGAAATGCCTGTCGCAGGCGTCTGCTGAAGAAGTCGACGTGCGGATCATGAAACATACTTTCGTGGTCACCAGGCACAAAGACCACTTCCACAGGTTGCTGCACGACGTCCTTCCAGCCCAGGGTCTCGTCCGGCTCTGGTAGCCGCGGAACATCCGCGGCACGGAACAAAATGACCCTTCCAGGATAAGTGGCCGGCGCGTGGTTTTGAATCGCGGCCACGCGAGACCAGGTGTTGTTGAACACGGCATCGGGTAGGGCAAATCCAATTCGCCGCTGCAGGTTCATTACTCGAGCACGATGTTTGATGAAGAGCGACTCCATCATCGTGTCAGGAATGCGCTGGAGCGCGTCCCGAACATAGTCAAGCTTCTCCATGCCGGCGGCGGCTCGGATTCGCTGAGAATGAAACCTCAAGCTGGAGATGACCCGCGTCGCCGGATTGCTGCGGGCGGCAGGGCGGTATCCCGGACGCTCGGCGTCAAAAAGAGCGACCAAACCCACTTGACGATCAACCTGGCGGAGCTGTCGGGCAATTTCGACGGTCAATGAGCCGGCAGCGCACCACCCGGCAAGGAGTAACGGACCGTCGGGATACATTTTAAGAATTTCCTTCACGTAGGTCGTTGCACGATCCTCAACCGTTTGCTCCTGAGGTACATCGAGTAATTCACGCACACCGTAAACCGGGCGATCGGGCTCAACAATCTGGGCCAGCACTCCGTAGAGAAGGTAGGAATGGATGACAAACAAGGGTGCAGATTTGCCCCGGGGACGGATGGGCACAATCATGGGCGGAGGCTCGGCCCGTTCAATAATTTCTGCGAGCGCTCGAACCGTCGGTGCGTCAAACAAAAGGCTGATGGGGAGACTCACGTGCAGCGCACGATAAATGCGTGTAAACAGCTTGACCGTCAGCAGGGAATATCCACCGTAGTCGAAGAAATTATCAGTTACGCCGAATTCAGCTGTATTGAGAACATCGCGGAATATGGCGAGCAGTCTGTCTTCCAAGGCTGTCTGCGGCTCTACGCCTTCGGACTGCTGATAGGCGGCAAGTCCCGCGGAAAGGGAGTTGGATGCCAACAGGGCCTTGCGGTCTACCTTGCCGCTACTGGTAAGGGGCATGGTCTCCAACACCACGAAGCGGCTGGGCACCATGTAGGAAGGAAGCAACTGGGAGAGGTGGTCGCGCAGCCGGCGCAGGTCAGGCTGCGCGTTCGCGGCAGTGACGAAGGCCACGAGATGCGGCTCTCCCAGGTCGTTTTTACGCAACGCCGCAGCGGCATTCTCAATCCCGGGAAACGAGCGCAAGGCGGCTTCGATCTCGCCCAGTTCGATGCGATAGCCTCGCAGCTTTACCTGATGGTCGAGACGCCCGAAGAACTCGAATTCCTGCTTGTTGATAAGACGGGCGAGGTCGCCCGATTTGAACATGCGGGCGCCAGGAACCTGGGAGTAAGGGTCAGGGACGAAGCGCTCCTGGGTGATTTCGGGGCGATTTACATATCCGGGGCTTACACCCACTCCGCCGATGCAAAGCTCGCCGGGCACACCTGGCGGAAGCAACCGCCCGGTCTCATCGAGTACATAAAAGGTGGTATTAGCAATGGGCGGTCCGACAGCCACTACACCAGACTCGGATCGGATCCTCAAGACTGCGGAGCAGATGGTGGTTTCCGTGGGCCCGTAAGCATTCCAAAGCTCTTCGCCCAGAAGCAAAAGCCGGTTCGCGAGGTCACGAGGGAGCGCTTCTCCCCCGGAGATTATCTTGAGGTCGCGTTTACCCTGCCACCCGGAGGCCGCCAGCAGGCGCCAGGTAACCGGCGTTGCCCAGAGCATGGTGATCTCAAACCTCTCGAGCATTTCCGATAAGCGGAGTGGATCCGCAGCCGCAGAACGATCGGCGATCACCAGCGTTCCTCCACAGACCAGCGGTAGGAATATATCCAAGGTGGCCAAATCGAAGGAGATAGGTGCGACCGCGAGCCCGCGATCCCGAGAGGTGAAGCCAGGCTCCCGTGCAATGGAATACAGCAGGTTGGTCAGCCCTCGATGGGAAATTGCGACTCCCTTCGGCTTACCGGTCGTACCCGAGGTGTAGATCATGTATGCGAGATGGTCGGGCGTCAAACCTGATCCCCTGGGATCGTCGGCTGTGGATACCTCAGGGACGTCGTCCAAATGCACTACCGCAACCGCGTCCTGGGTGGGCAGTGGGGAAAATGAACGGTCGGCGATGATGGCAGCGGGGCGACACTCGTCCAGGATGGTTGCCAGACGCTGACGCGAGTCCTGAATATCGAGGGGAACATAAGATGCTCCGGCCTTCAAGACACCCAGAAGAGCAACCGGAAGATCGACAGCGCGATCCATGCATACCGCGACGCACCGGTCTGGCCCGGCGCCGAGCTGTCGCAAGTGTCGTGCGATGTCGTTGCTGCGTTGATCGAGCTGCCGATAGGTCAACTGATGCTGGTCAGAAGCAACCGCCACAGCCTCAGGGGACCGCTGGGCATGCTGCATCACCAGCTCGTGAACGCATGCATCGGCTGGATAGGGGGCTGCCGTATCGTTGAGAGCCCTGTAATGCTCCCAGGCGTCGGTCGGGTCGAGCAGGGGCAACGTCTTCCAGGGAGTATCCGGGGCGGTCGCGGCGGCTGCCAACAGGCTGTCGAAGTAATACAGCCAGAGATTCAGTACCGACTGATCCCACAGACCGGTGCTAGTCGCTAAACGAATCTGGTAGCCGCTGTCGGAGAGGCTAACCGTCATGCGCAGGGATTGTTCAGGTAACTCGACCGAGGGGATCGGCGTGGTGGCGGAAACAAACTCCACGGCGCAGGGATCACCTAGGGAGGAGGCGTACACACTCAGCCCTGTCGAAAGCAGCGAACGGAAGGACACCCCATCGTCGAAGGAAAAAGTCAACACCTCTGGTTCGGCTGCGATATTCCCAAGGGTCACAACCTCCTGCCCGGCGAGACGTGCCAGCAAGGCGGCAAAGACGGTCAGAAGAAATGCATCCCGGCTTGTTCGCAGGGCGGCACAGGCCCGGGAAACGCGATCCAGCTGCTCGTTGGCAAGTTCATACGATGCCTCGGCCAGCGAGGTGGACACTCCCCTGGAGAAGCGGTCCACAGGCAGGTGGCCGAGCAAATCCGCGCCCTGGCGTGCTCTTGCCCTGCCCTCCGCCACCGCTCCGCGTGTGCCGGCTGTCGCTGAGTTGTCGGAAACATCGACAGACCCCAAGGGGTCAGTGCGGAGCGAATTCATCATGGAAGAAATCTACCGTCGACGGGGTATTCTGTGATGATCGTACGTTTCGTTAATGGAGATAAACCGGATACCCAGTACCCACGATCAGGAGAGAGCCTTGAATTCTTGGCCGAGGATGTTGTTCCAGTTCATCCGCTCGACTCCAAGCCGACGAAGATGCCAGGGGACAGTAAAAGTGAAGCAGCAACATCAAGAAGCAACCACATCAATCGGACGAGGTGCATGCTGGGAAGTAAGGACGCTCGAACAAGAAAGGCGCTCGAGCAAAACCGTAATTGCAGAGCCCGCCAGACGCTTCTGGTGAAAAATTCCCCGCCGTGCCCACTCCCGCTCGGCACACGCAGTACCCACTTATCACCGCCAAGTGAAGACATGGACTTGTGACGTTACGTGGCCCGAGAAAGACTCCATCGATTTTCCAGCCGAGGTGCTCGACGCATTATCCTTTTTTGCAATAATGTTTCCATTTATGCAACTATGCAGGACACGCGCGCTCTTGCCTGCTCATAAGCTATCACGAGATGAAACACTCCAAGGTAACTCGTCACTATTGAGCAGCGGGATTACCAAAATAAGCTGGTATTCCTCGAAATAGGCGGTAGACTCTGGGTGTTGGCAAAGGGCGATTATCCCCCCGCAAACGCGCTCCGTCGCTGGGTATGGACTATACCGGCGGGAGCACGCAGATTGAAAGCCTCTTGCCGTTGAACTGTATCTGTCTCGTTACAGATTGATTAACACTGGATGCGTTACTTAGCGGGTTCTTTCAGAGTCTACTCCGGCGGACTCATACACTTCCTGGTTGCCAACCATCCCCCCGCTGTTTAGGTATTTGGGCCCCCACAGAGATTCCTTTGACTGTATGCCCTTTCCCCCAAGGGTGAACCAACGAGGTCAAGTCTTCGCAAGTGAAATTTCTGCTGCAGATCGAAATGCAACCTGCTGCACAACGCGTGAGCCAGACTGAAACCGGCACAAACGAGAAATCCAGTTCCTCTGTCTTCGACGTTCAGCAACAGGTCATTGCAACAGCGAATAGCGTTCCGCCCAACGGGTAAGAACGTCACTGCATTCTTGCCTAAGAGAGATCCCTATGGCTGCATCGGAGTCCGTTTCTGAATCGATAAGAACCGCGTACCGGCCACCGCTGGAATTCAGCGCCCACGCCGCACGCCGCAGATCGCCCAGCCAGGACGCATTGAACGCCTGGATCATGATGGTGACAGATCTGCTGGCCGTGCTTTTGGCGCTCTGCTTGGCCTCCGTCTTTCGCTTCGACCTGTCTCCAGCCGAGTGGGCCCAGGCGCATGCGTGGCTCTTGACCGGACGTGATTTCCCCATTCATCCCGGGTATATGCTGTTCTTCACCGCTACGCTTCTGATCATTAACCGGCGGGATGGCCTCTACGATCCGCTGCAGGCCAAAGGCGCTTTGCACGAGCAGCGAAAGACGGTGCAGGCTTGTTTTGCTACCGGACTCTTGCTGTGCGGTGGGTTGTACGTGATGCACAACACCACGATTTCCCGCGGCTTCGTCGCTTATGTAATCGTTTTGACGACATTTTTTCTCTGTGTCCTGCGCGCCCTCTGGCGTTGGTCCCTGTATCGAAAATATGAGCGAGGCGTCGATACCAGAAACGTACTTATCATAGGCGCCAGCCACATGGGCAATGCCGTGCGCCGGCAGATAAGCAGAAGCGGTCATCTGGGTAGGGTGTTTAAAGGATTCCTGGAAGCCCCGGAGGGCATTTCTACATCGGAATCTCACGAGTTCGTGCTTGGGGATCTGAAACAACTAACTTCGGTTGCCAGGCAATATTTCGTCGACGAGATTATCATTGCGGACCGCTGTCCGACGGCGGCGGTGATCGAGGTCATCGAGATTGCCCGACAACTCGATATCGAAGTTCTCGTCATCCCCGGATTCTATGATGAGCTCACTCCTGAAGCACCCGTCGAGTACCTAGGCAACCTACCGGTCATCGCACTGCATCGCCGGAACGGTAAAGTGATCGGAAACCTATTGAAAAGAATTGGCGATTTCGGCCTGTCGCTGTTTCTGGTCATGGGGTTGTTGCCTATATTGCTGATCATCGCGCTCTTGATCAAGTTTGATTCGCCCGGGCCGGTATTCTATATTTCTCATCGCATTGGGAAAAAAGGCCGCGTATTCCCCTGCTATAAGTTCCGGACCATGGTCGTCAATGCGGATGCGCTGACACACACGTTAGCCTCCCTCAATGAGCGTGACGGAATTCTCTTCAAGATCACCAAGGATCCCCGCGCGACCAATATTGGCCGCGTCCTGCGAAAGTTCAGCCTGGATGAGTTACCCCAATTGTTCAACGTATTGGGCGGCGATATGAGTCTGGTTGGACCGCGGCCGCCGCTGGCCAGAGAGGTTGGACAGTATGAGTTGGAGCATTTTCGCCGACTCGAGGTTTTGCCCGGCATCACAGGCCTTTGGCAGGTCCGGGCACGGCAGGATCCATCCTTTACTCGCTATGTAGCACTCGACCTGGCGTATGTAGAAAATTGGAGCTTCTGGCTGGACCTGAAGATATTGGTTAAGACCGCCGAGGTGGTTCTGCGAGGCACTGGCTCTTAGGCCAATCCTACGCCGCAGGTGCGGCACTGTTTCATCCCGGGCGTACCCGGGTTTGCTGTCACGCAGCACAAAGTAGGGCATGCGTGCGCCTTTCACTGAAGAAAAAGCGCATGACGTTTGCCAAAGCCACCAAGTCTCGCTGGCCTCAGACAGGTCAGGCGCTGGCGCTTTCCTTGTACTCGATCTGTTTCGCCTGCTTGCCTAAGTGCCGATCACGATAATACTTGAGTTGTCCCACAAGTATCGGTACCTGTTGCAGATGTGAGTGAACTCCGTAGAACAAGAGCAGCATCGTCTGCCCTGGCGCCCTGGCGCGGGCTTTCCAGGCAGACCGCGCCGATAAAAGGGCCGGCACGGCAAGCCAGGGCATGATCCAGAAAGGGGCAAACGCGAGGAGCGGGAGGCCAAGGGACAACCAGGCGATCCAGAAGCTTCCGCTGACCAGATTCCTCTTGCATTCCTGCTGCCACATTGGATCTTCGGTTGCGCGGTAGCGGGTGGCAATCTCTGCGTAGGCATAGCCGGCGCGGACGGCGCGGCGCCAATATTGGCTAAAGTGCGTCATATTGAGATCGTGCCCAGTCATGGGGAAGTCGATATGCGAAATGCGATAAGAGCGCTGGCGCAATCGGCGGCAGAGCTCCGGCTCTTCGCCGGCAATGAGTTCAGGATCGTATCCACCGGCCTCAACCAGAGCGCTCCGCCGCATGACGACATCGCCGCCGCAGAACTCCGTAAATGCCGGAGAGTAAATCCAGTCGAGATCCAGCACCCGGTTATAGATCGACCGTTCCGGATGTAGCTCCCGGCGATGGCCCCACACCGCAGCGATGTCTGGGGCCGATTGGAGAACGGTCAGAGCCACCTGAGGAAAATCCTGGTTGAGGATCGTGTCGCCGTCGAGGAACAAGATAAAAGGTGCGCGTGCCCGCTGCCAGCCCGCATTACGGGCGCGCGCTGCGGTCTGGCGTCCACCATGAACAACGAGGACCTGGGCCCCCAAGCTCTGCGCAGTCTGCGGGCTTCCGTCGGTCGAAGCGGAATCGACATACAGGACTTCCACGTCACCTTCGATACCACGGATGAGGTCGACGGACTCCAGACAGCGAGCCAGGCGAACGCCCTCGTTGCGACCGATGATCACGACCGAGAGCGCCGGCTCTGCCGGTCGGATCGGTGAATCGCTCATTGAGCCGCTCCCGTGCCTACCGCTTCAGAGAGCGTGGATCCATTCTCTCTTTTACGGGGAATGACACGCGCGGGAACCCCAACGGCAATCGAATTGGAAGGCACGTCAGTCAGCACGACTGCATTGGCGCCAATCGCCACATCGTCCCCTATTCGAATCGGCCCGAGCAACTTCGCCCCTGCTCCAATGTCGACTCGGTCGCCAATGATCGGTGAACCGCTCTTACCAGTATTACGCAAGCCTACGGTCACCCCATTGCGAACGATGCAGTCTTCCCCAAATACTGCGTCTCCGCTAATGATGATTCCTCCGAAATGATCGATGCGGAAGCGCCGCCCCACAGTGGCCTCACATGGCAGTTCGATGCCCGTGAGTATTTCGGAGAACATCCTGAGAAACTTGTAGACAACTGAGAATGGCAGCCTTATCCAACGCCAGCGAATCTTGTAGCGCCATCGGCCGAACCGATAGACGGCCATCACCCACAGCCCCTGACGGAATAGGTTTTTGTCGTGGGTCCGCCAATCTTCCCGGAGGTTATCAAACATAGCCCAGGTTCGTCCTAGGATCCAGGCTGGCGCGTCCGGCGCCGCGTCTTTGAGCCCATCATCATGCGCTCACTTCTCTACGCTTGGCTTTGCTTTCCACGATTCCATGCTTTTGCAGCTTGTAAAGGAGCGCCTTGTAATCGATGTTCAGCTGCAATGCCGCCTGGCGTCTGTTCCAGCGAACCGATTCCAGGGTTTCAAGCAGGAGCTTGGATTCCGCCGTACGCGAGGCTTCTGCGAAATGGTCGAAGCTCACCCGCCCGGGGTTGAGCGGAGCACGAGCGGTAGTCGGCGTTCTTGTCACTGCCAGCCGTGGCTTGGGTGCGTTGAAGGGATCGGTCAGCTCCGCAGCGAGCAGGTTCGCATCCTGATAAACCAGATAGCGCCTCATGACATTCTCGAGTTCGCGAACATTGCCGGGCCAGGGATGGGCCAACAGCGCGCGCCGCAGCTGCTCCGGTATTGGGGGCGCCTCGACGCCTGGGCCTACATGACGCAACAGTAGTTGTTCGGCCAGCGGGATGATTTCGTCGCGCCGCTCGCGCAGCGGCGGGATGGTAATGTTGATGACGCTAAGCCGGTAGTAAAGATCTTCGCGAAACGTACCCTGCGCGATGGCAGCCTGCAGATCACGATGAGTCGCCGCCATGATACGGACATTTACATTGATGATCCGGCTGCTGCCGAGCGGCTGGATTTCACCATCCTGCAAGACCTGCAGGAGTTTGGCCTGGAGCCGGGTATCCATATCCCCGATTTCATCCAACAGAATGGTTCCATCCTGGGCCAGCTCAAACTTGCCGGGCTTATCGACCATCGCGCCGGTGAAGGCGCCCTTCTCGTAGCCAAAGAGCTCGCTTTCAATGAGCTCCGAGGGCAAGGCGGCACAATTCAGTTTAAGGAACGGTTTGCCGACCCGGTTCGAGTAGGTCCATAGTCTTCTGGCCATTACCTCCTTGCCGGCGCCGGTTTCCCCATGCAGCAAGACCGGGACATCGGACAGCCCCACGCGCCGCAAAAACTCCTCGACATAGAGCGATTCGTTTGCATCCATGCGGCTCGGGCGTACTTTCTGACGGCCGGCGTCGGGACGCGTGAACTCCTCCGGACGGTTGTATCTTGCCATTCCTCCCGGAGCCGTGGGAGATTTGATCGCCGGCGTTATCACATCCGTTATCGCGTCCAAAATCGATCGCGCCGCAGTCGGATCGTGGAGTGGCGTCCTGAAGAGATGGATGTCGCTGCAGCTCCGCAGCCGATCCAGCATTTCTGCCGGAGATTCATTCGGAGCAAAAACGACTTTTTTCACCTGAGGATGCCGAACACTCAGATCGGCCAACAAATCGACATCGCTTTTCGAGAACAACGGCATTTCCAGGACAATCGCCAGCACGACATGTGCGGGGTCGCGGAGCAGCGAGATGGCTGCCCGCAAAGTCGTCTGGGGAACAACCTGAACACCCGACGCCCCCAGGATCCGCACCAGCTGGCTATGCACCTCTGGCGTTTCATGTACAAACAGAATTTCGTGCATCATTTTTGCTCCCGGCAGAGAGCAGCGGCTAAAGGCTGGATCTCTCCCTGCGTGACTGTCTCAAAATGAGATTGCAGTTCCAACAACAAGACTTCGGGCAGAAAAATTCAATCAAACGGTAAAGCCACCCGGGTCGTCGTCAACATTCGGGGGGATGTTTCTCAGCTCGACTAGGCCTGGATTGCTCAGATGGTATACCCAACACCCTGAAACGACCTCACCTATTCTGCTCGAGACTTACTAGAGTTTTTCGTAGGTTACCTTAGGCAGCTACCCGGCCTGTTACCTGCAGCTACCCGCCGCGAAGAGCGCTTAGCGCGATCCGGAGTAGGAACACTTGCGCAATTTTCGGACTATTACCAGATGAGAAGTTCTTCGCGGCACGGAATTAAGGAAAATAACCGCATTCTGAGGCGTTGTGGGTTTGGCCCACGAATTGCTCTAACCGCAGTATCCCCCCTGATGTTCGCGCAGTAGAGCGAACGAAAAGTAACTGCCAGGCACGTGTCCAGGTACTGCGAATTTACCCTGCGTCGATGTTGTCCGTTTGCACAAAGGTAAAGCCGGCTACCCCCATCCGGAAAGCTTAGTCAGCGGCGGCCCACGTCTCAATGTGACTGACTGTGGCGAAGCTTCGTAGAAGCGTGGTCTTCTCCCTGGCAATACTTCAAGAGTAATGGCGGAGTGCGCTTGATGTCTTATTGGAATCGCAGGTCGGTGGCGGTACTTGGCGTGCCTTTCGACAACGTGACTATGCACGAGGCCATGGACCTGATTGAAGAAAAGATCGACGAGCAGGGCTTCCACCAGGTGGCCACCGCAAACGTGGATTTCGTCGTCCATGCGCTATACGATCAGGCGCTACAGGAGATGCTTTGCTCCTGCGATTTGATTGTTCCCGATGGAATGCCGATCGTGTGGGCGTCCCGTCTGATGGGGTCCAAGCTCAAGGAGCGTGTCTCGGGTGTAGATCTGGTCCCCCGTTTGGCGGAACTGTCGGCCAGGCGAGGTTATGGAATTTATCTCCTGGGGGCGAGCGAGAAGAGCTCGGGCCGGGCAGCGGAAGTCCTGCAGCAGCGTTTTCCCGAGCTGCGCATCGTTGGCCGCCATGCCCCGCCGGTTTCGCGGCTGGCAGACATGGACCACGGGGAGATTCTGCGCCGCATTGAGCTGGCGAAGCCGGACATCCTGCTGGTCGCGATGGGACACCCGAAGCAGGAGCAATGGCTTGCCATGCATCGCCACCGGCTGAAAGTTCCCCTCTGCATGGGTGTCGGCGCTTCGCTTGACTTTATCGCGGGTGCGGTTTCACGGGCCCCCGTTTGGATGCAGACTTCCGGGCTGGAATGGCTCTACCGGGCCGCCCAGGAACCGCGACGCCTGTTGCAACGGTACTTCAGTGATGCGTGTGGACTGGCGCGACATTTACCGGCGCAGGTAGCAGCCAATGCGATGCAGCCGCGTAGAGCCACGAACTCTTCCGTGCAAACGCACCGGCAAGGAAATGTTGCGGTCATTTCGGTTAGCGGCGATTTGACCGCTTCGTTACTGACTGATTTCGAAGGGCATCTCGGCCGTGCTTTTGTGGACGATTGCCACATCGTCCTGGATTTGGCTCATACCGCCTATATGGGCCTGGATTCCGTCGGTTTCCTGGTCCATTTGGCGAAGTTACTGAAACGCTGCAGGCGCCAGCTCTGGTTGACCTGCATACCTCCGCACGTCCTGAGGGTGTTTCGCGCGGCGCGCATGAACCATTACTTCGGGAGCACTTCCAGCGTAAGTGACGCGATTTACCGGATTAATAAATCCGAGAATCGCCTGGCCTCCGAGGCGATTATGGTGCACCAGGCGATGGCACCTGGGCGCGACCTGCATGTCCAGGTCGAAATGCTGAAGGATTTTTGCAAAAGGATGATATCCCTCAGCCAAAATACCAGGCTTTCCCCCGACCGCCCCCGCACAAGAACTCAAGCAATACGCTAGAGCCCCCAATTTTGCAGATGTTGGTTTTGACACTATGCTGATGACGTCTTACATATCGGAACCTATTGCCGGAGCTCTCGTTCTGCTCACACTGCCGTTGATTGTGGAATTGGCGGTTCTGACACTCGCTTCTCGACTCCCTAAGCGCCGGTTAGAGAATTCCGCAAACCGTTCACCGATTCATTTGTCTGTGATCATCCCAGCGCATAATGAAGAGGTCTTGATTGCGTCCTGCGTTGAGAGCCTGCGGACTTCGGCGGCCGGCTCCTCGACCCGGATTATTGCCGTTGCCCACAACTGCAGCGATCGCACGGCGGAGCGGGCGGCCGAAGCCGGAGCCGATGTTGTTCGCTACAATTCTCAGGCCAGGGGCAAGGGCAGCGCGTTAGCATTTGGGTTCGAGTATGCAGTTTCCCAGGGCACCGATGCAGTTCTGGTGGTGGATGCGGACTCGACGGTTTCCAGCAATCTAGTCGGCGTGGTACGCGAAGCAATGGCCAATGGCGCCGAAGCGGTGCAATGCAGATACGAGATGGAAAGCTCGTCCAAACGGCCGACAACCCGATTAACCGCGCTGGCGTTCCGTGGTTTTAATGTCATTCGACCGGCTGGGCGCGATCGGCTCGATCTTTCGGCCGGCATCCTGGGGAATGGCTTCGCCGTGCGGCAAACACTGCTCGCGCAAAACTCCTACAATTCTCTTTCTGTGGTCGAAGACCTTGAGTTCCATATCAAGCTGGTGCTGGCGGGTAAGAAGGTTCAGTTTCTCGACGAGGCACGGGTCTCATCGGGAATGCCGTCTTCGAAGGAGGGCGACGTGACCCAGCGTTCGCGATGGGAGGGGGGACGAGCCCATACCGCCGCTACCTGGTTGCCGCAGCTTCTTAAGCAGGTAACGCGCGGGCGACTGCGCATGTTGGAGCCGGTGATCGACCTGGCATCTTTGCCTATCGGGTATGCCTCTTTTCTGTTGTTTATCGCCGCTTGTCTTCCATTGGAATGGCTGCGAATCTATGTGCTCTTCGCAGTATTAGTGCTGGCAGGTCATGTCCTGGCCGCCGCATGGTCGGGGCCTGATTTTGCCGCAGATATGCGCATATTGGCTCGTGTGCCGGGGTACATCCTTTGGAAACTGTTCATGCTTCCCAGTCTTCTCCGCAGCTCCCGTGCGGACGCGGCTTGGGTGCGAACTGAACGTCAGCCGGCGTTGCCGAAAGGTACGCTGGGAACCGTAGACGAAAGCATGGCTCCCAACGCCATGGAGCATGCACTACAGGTCAGTGGTTCAATGGAGATCTCATGAAGCAGATAGTCCTTCCGTTAAGGTTGCTCTTTGCAGGACTACTTGTGGCCGTTAGCGCGAACGCGGTCCTCGGACAAGAAAGCACGGCCAACGACGGTCAAAGCAGCGACCCTCAGCTAAAGCTGAGCCCGACGAAGGCTTTGCAAAAGTTTGAGCCGGAGGCGAACGAAGAGTACACGTTGGGCCCGGGGGATGAGATTTCCCTGGATTTTCCTGGCAGGCCGGAGCTGAGCGGTAAGAAGGTAGTTGGGCCGGATGGGCGAATCACCGTGTCGCTGGCTGGTCCGATCAACGTGGCAGACAAGAATCGTGCCGAAGTGGCTAAGCTGGTCGTCGATGCTCTCTCGCTCTACTACAAGGATCTAACGGTTACCGTCAACATCGATAAGTACGGCTCTAACCGGGTGATCGTCATCGGCAGCGTTCAGCATCCAGGCGTGCTGTACTTCGACACCACCCCAACCTTGCTCGATGTGATCGCCAGGAGCGGCCTGATGGCCGGTTCCGGGGGTGGATTGACCGCAGGATCGGGCAAAGAATCGTCCCAGAAAGATGGGCTTCCGGAACGCTGCGCGATCTACCGCGGCAACGATCAGGTGGTTTGGGTCGATCTCAGGCAGTTGTTACAAAGTGGTAACTCCATGGCCGATATGCGGTTGCGGCGGAACGACATTGTCTTCGTTCCGGCCCAGCAGGAGGTCTTTGTCTCGGTGCTGGGATCCGTAATGCGTCCTGGCGCCATTCCTCTTACGTCGCAATCGACTTTGACGTCTATTCTGGCGCAGGCGGGGGGTCTCGGTGAGGGCGCGAAATCATCCAATATCCAGGTAATTCAGCCGTCAACAGGGAAGACGGTGACTGTCTCGCTCAAGAGCCTGCTCACCGTCAAGGGAGTTGACGAAGTCAAGTTGCACGCAGGAGACGTGATCTATGTCCCGACCAGCGCCTTTTTCAAGACGACCTATGTCATCCAGCGGATAAGCCCGATTGCAACCATGGGCTTAGCGGCAGCGGTTGCCCCTTGATTAACTGATAAACTATACTTAAGTTTCTCCCACTTGATTGACAATGAAGTTACAGTAAATAGACCCTCCCCCGACGAAGCTGTGGAAGTGTTTTGCCAAGGTTCATTCCATGCCTATTAAACAGCTAAGCCAGATCGAGCCGTCTCTGTCGCCTACCGGGCCGCCAACATGGCTCTCAAGAATCGACGTTTTGCAAAGCCTGCGAGTCCATAAATTGCTCGCGACGGTGATCGCGCTTTCGACGATGGGTGTGGGGGTTGCGCTGTTGCTTAGCCGGCATCCTTTGTACGAGGCGGTCAGCGTTATCTATGTATCGCCAAATTTCCATCCCACCCTGGCCACGAATGCGGAGCAGGAATACCCCTACGACTCTTTTGTCGAAGAGCAGGTACACACCGTAACGAGCTATAACGTAGTGGCAGACGCGATTAAGAGGCTTAAGCCAGGAGTATGGCAGTTTCCCGGAGAGAGTCTGGACTCCGCGGTCGAACGGTTGCAAGATTCCGTGACAGCCAAGCGCGATGGCCAGAGCTTCCAGGTGAGGATATCCCTGCTTGGCTCTGACCCCACGAACCTTCCCGAGATTGTCAACGGCCTGACCGAAAGTTACCTGGCGGGGGTAAAAGGGGAAGAGTTTTACGGCCGCGATGAGCGCCTGGATTCCCTGCGTAAAGAGCGTGCGGGGGTGGAAAGTGATCTGGCTGCCAAGCTGAAAGAGCAAACGCAGATAAGCCAAACCCTTGGCGTTGCCGTCATTTCCACAGAAGGCGGGGATCAGCTTGATACGCAGGTGGCCAAACTGCGAGGCGACCTTATGACCGCTCACGAACAGCGGATTCAGGCTGAAGCAGCGCTTGCCGCGCTGGCGAATGGCGGCAAAGCAGGATCGAGTGCGGCGCTCGATGCTGCGGCCGATGAGATCATCGCTTCCGATCCAAGTCTGCTGGCTCTTAAGTCTTCTCTCAGTACCAAGCGGGCTGTGCTTCTAGATCAGCTGGCCGGGATGACAGCCAGTCATCCGATGCGTAAATCAACCGAGGCGCAGCTGGCAGAGATTGAATCCGCCTTGCAGCAGATGCAGGCAAACCTGCGCAGCCATGCCGCAGCAAACCTGCAACAGAAGTTGCGCACCGACCTTAAGCGCGCGACCACGGTGGAGGCTCAACTGCAATCGGATTTGCAGTCGAATACTCACCAGGCGACCCATGCGGCACCGAGTTTTCAACGGGCCCTGGTACTCAAGGCCGAAATCACTGCTCTGCAAGCCAGATACGCCGCCCTGGATGAGCGCACACGGAACCTCGAGTTGGAAAGTAAGTCGCCAGGTTCCGTGCACATGTTTTCTGAGGCGCGGACAGCTGAACAGCTACCCAGCAAGAGCAAACTGATTCTTCCGGTGATGGTTCCGTTAGCTCTGCTGTTGGCCGTCGTGACGGTCGTTCTCATCGATTTGTTTGACCGCCGCGTCCATTCGGCCGCCGATATCGAGCTGACTTTGGGTTTTCCTCCGATTGGCACACTTTTCGACGACCAGGATGTCACCATGCAGGTGTTCGATGAGTGCACCCTACGGCTGGCGGCGGGAATCGATCAAGCGGCCCGCACGTCGGGCGTGCGTACCATCGTGCTCACGTCCGTCAACGCAGGGGCCGGAACGACTTCCATTGTTGAAAACCTGGGCAGCACGCTGGCAAAGCTGGGGCGCAAGACCTTGACCATCGATGCCTCAGGCATGACCTCGCCGGTGGCCTACGTAAACCTCAACCTGGACCAGACGGCCCATCGGGGAGTGGGCGGGCTTCCTGCAGTGAGGCCCGATGTCGACATTCAATCCACCGCGATCATCGCGCAACCCTTCTCTCACAAGCTCACGCCTCTGACCAACTTTATGGACCAGGCCTTCAAAGACCTGACTACCGATTACGACGTCGTTCTGATCGACGCCACACCCATTCTGATTTCGGCGGAGACTGAATATCTGGCCCGCTTTGCCGATGTGACCATCCTCGTCGCGGAAGCGGAACATACCACCAGGACTCAGCTGGCTCGCGCGACACGCTTGCTGGAAAAGCTCCAGATTCCGGGTATGGCCGTCATCGTTAACAAGATGACTTTCCGGCGAGCGAATCGAGCGACGCGTGAGGACTTGAGTGCGTTCGAGGCCCGTATGGAGAAGGCCAATCTCCGATGGAATGCATCCTGGAACCGGCCACCCGCCCCCGCCGTCCAGGACAAACGCGAGGAGCCGGAAACTACCCCCAAGGAGAACTCCACTTACGCCTGAGTGCGTTCTGGTAGCTCGAGTAAGATGCTTTGAGGGACCCTTGCGAGGTGTTCCATGGCGCGGTTTTCTCTCCCCTCCCCTGCAATTTATGAGCGGTGATCCTGGGATGCGATTCGGCTTCTTTCCAGGGCAGAGCGGCAAAGCTGAGACATAATCATTACCAGAGGGCCAGACGGCAGCGAGAAAATGACCATGATTCCTTCCCGGACAGAATTCCCAAGACCGCGCCGGCTTTTCATGATCCTCTCGCCCCGGGCGCTGGTCTACGCGAAATATGCCCTTAAGAGCCTGCTGAGCAATGTTCTGGAACCGGTCGATCTGCACTTGGTAACCGACTCGGTGGCGGATAAAGAGCTGCTTCTCCAGGAGACGGCGAATTATGAATACAGCAACTCTCATCGTTGCACGATCTTCGCCCAAAGCGATCTGGATGATCGTGCCGCCGAGATGTTTGGCGCGTATCCTAACCTTCGGCGCTTCCGGGATGGACACCCCTGCTGGAGAAAGATCACCGATCCGCTCCTGCTGAGTGAGGGCAACGATGAGATTATCGTCCTCGATCCGGATCTTTACTTCCCCAATAAGTTTGCTTTCGAGCCTACTCCTGACCAGGGCTTGCTACTCATGTGGCAGAGGCCCAACTGTCTGCTTCCCTCCGCGATCGTAAACGCAGCGATGCGCCAGGGGATACCTCTTGCCCACCATGTGGATATCGGAGTAGGCCACTGGCGCGCCCAGGTCGACTTCGAATGGTTGGAATGGCTCCTCGAGCGGCTCGGCGTGGGGGACTACTCGAATGCGAAGTTCATCATGCATATAGAGGCGATCGTCTGGGCAGCGATCGCGATGCATGTAGGGGGTGGTTACCTCGCTCCTGATTATTGGCACTGCTGGCGCCGCAGCCAGCGGGTGCGCTTGTTGCGCAGACTGCACGTCCCTGGACCTCAACTACTGCGTCACGAGTCTTTTTCAACCATGAAGTGCTTCCATGCCGGTGGGGAGGCAAAATACTGGTTGGAAGAAGCGAAAGCACATGGCTGGCTGGATTCCGACAAATCGCTGGACAAAATTGGGGCGGTTCTTCCGTTTGTTGAATTGACGCCAGGCGCCTATCGTAGAGACCAGGCAATCAAGTCCTCGCTGCGGAGGGTTGGCTACTACAACCTGTTCGCCAGTAGAGCTTTGCAGTCGACGACACCGGAGTGAATCATTCGGAGCCACTGCGAGTTTGTATTGTGGCCGAACACGCTTCCTTCCGGTTCGGGGGTGAGGCCTCACTTCCCCTGCACTATTACTCTCGTCTTCGGGCCCGTGGAGTGGAAGCATGGCTCATTGTCCACGGAAGGACGCGAGAGGAACTGGAACAGCTCTTTCCCGATGAGAACGGCCGGATTCAATTCATTGCCGACAGGTGGTTCCACAAGCTGATTTGGCGGCTGAATGCGTACCTGCCGCGGCGCGTCGCCGGCGCAACATTCGGTACATTGATGGTGCTGGTAAACCAGTACATTCAGCGGCAGATGGTGTTGGATCTGATCGCCGGTGAGCACATCAATGTCGTACATCAACCGATTCCGGTGTCTCCGCGTGCACCGTCTTTCATCTGCAAGCTTGGCGTGCCGGTTGTCATGGGGCCGATGAACGGCGGAATGGACTACCCGCAAGCATTCCGCGACGTTGAATCCTGGCTTACGCGCGTCTCCGTTTCACTCGGACGCCGTGGCGCCAACCTGATCAATCGACTCATCCCGGGAAAGAGATTAGCGAGCATTCTCCTGGTGGCAAACGAACGCACCCGGCAGGCGCTGCCTTCTTGTGTCGAGGGAGAGGTGATCGAAGTTCCGGAAAACGGCGTAGATCTCAATCTCTGGTCGGCCGAACCCCAGACATCCACAACTGAGCGTGTCCCCCGCTTTCTCTTCGTCGGTCGCCTGGTTGATTGGAAGCGGCTGGACCTTGCGATTTGCGCCCTGGCAAATTTGCCTCGAGGCCGCCTGGAAGTGATCGGCGATGGACCGATGCGTGCCGAGTGGACGCAGCTCGCAGCAAGTCTGAATTTGAGCGACCGAGTGTCTTTCCTGGGCTGGCTACCCCAAGCCGAGTGCGCCCAACGCCTGCAGTCAGCAACTGCGCTGCTTCTGCCCAGCATTTACGAGTGCGGTGGCGCGGTGGTTCTGGAGGCGATGGCAACCGGGACCCCGGTGATCGCCATCGGCTGGGGAGGCCCAGCAGACTATCTCGACGAGAGCTGCGGAATACTTGTCCCCCCTACCAGCCAAACGGTGGTGGTAGAGCGGTTCGCCACGGCCATGCAGAAGCTGATCGACGATCCCGACCTTGGCCGCACGCTGAGTACGGCGGCCCGGCGCAAAGTCGAAGCAGCTTTCGATTGGGAACAGAAGGTTGACCGCGTTCTGCAGATTTATCAATCAGCCATCGGCCGGCTCTCAGCATGAGAGGCCAGGCGGGCCGGGCGCGACGATTGTCCGCCGCAAAAAGTTTCAAGGATTTTGCTGTCGGGAGACGTTGGACCCGGACCGCCGCTCAGGGTTGAATCGAGCTCCTCGGGGGTAACCATATGACAAACTCTGGTAAGTGGTACTACAAGCATCTACCGATCTGGACGTCTCCATTGTAGACTTCTTCTTACCCCCCGATAGACCTGAACGATTACCAACGACCCACTGGGACTATGATGGTTAGCCGATGTTCCACGGTAGGTCAGTCACTTTTCGCCCGGCAAAATCTGGGCGGTTTGTGGGTTGGGCTGCAAGATGACTGCCCTCTCAATGAGTTTATTGGACTTCATTTGGCTTCACACCAAAACGCGCATCCTCTTATAGTTGCATCGCTTAGTCGGCCCAGAGGTTTAGCGGGTGTCGCATCTGGACCGGGTTATGTATCAACTGCCGTCTTTTTGAGCCTTGGCATCCTTCACTACGCAGTTGCCAACGGGAATGTCTTCGACACGGTGAGCTCTGAACAGGCGCCTAACATTTCATGTTGTACGAAGGAGAACGTATGACCACATCACTAGTTAGTCCTCCGCTCCAGAGCGAACTGCTGGTAGCCTCTGTAAAACAGCGGGTCGACAGCATCGTTGACGATCTCATTGCGTCCCTGCCGGACCGAAACCAGCTGACCGCTGAGCAACGACGGGGAATCATCGCCAGATACAGCGCGGTGCTCGAAGGCAATTTCATCTATTGGATGACGGCTGCCTACCTCTCCACCCAGTCGGAAGAAGCCCGTCCTATGCTGTTGGACAATCTGCGGGAGGAAGTGCGCGATTGCCATCCTGCGATGCTGCGCAATTTTACCGATCGCCGCGCACGCTTTCCCCACGGACGCAGACTCGCTTGAGGTCCACGAGGATTTGACCAACGTGCGCTTGTTCCTGGGCCGGCTTCAGGGAGTCCAGAATATTGTCACAATGGCGTTCTTCGAAGGGTTCATCCAGCGGTTCATGAGCTATCTGGCGGACCTTGCGGGAGCGCAGGGTTCTGTGAACGGGTATACACCGACGTCCATGGAGTTTGCGACGTGGCTCACACGCAGGAACTATTTCACGCGCTCACTGCCGAGATGGCGGTCAATCCGCCTGATCCATCCGCCGACCTGTTGAAGGCGTGGATCTGCTTCGCGCCTTGATCGACACCATCATTCACGGACGCGGAGACAGCCTGGCGGCTTAATTGTTTCGCCATGCATAGCAAAGTGCAGACTCAACACCATAGCGATGGTGGTTTATTGGAGCACGCCGGATACTTCAATGTCTCCGGCGCGCATCTTTACACCGTGCTCCATGAAGTAGCGGATCCGATAGCCCGTGTACTCCTGGTCGGGCCATTTGCTTCGGAACGCCACAATTCCTACCTTCCGTGGGTTCGGTGGGCCCGCTATCTCGCAACCAAGGGGATGGAGGTTCTTCGCTACGACTACCGCGGAGTTGGTGAAAGTACCGGCTCCTTCGAGGAAATGTCCTTCGAACATTGGAGTGAAGATGTCCTGCATCTCGCGGGGTGGCTTAAGGCCCGGTCACCGGATGTGCCACTTGTGCTCCACGGCCTGGAGATTGGAGCGATCCTTGCCGCCAATGCTTTCGACAACGGCATAGGAGACTCTGTTTTGCTGTGGTCTCCGCCCGCAAACGCTCACCAGGCATTGCGCTCGAGTCTCATGCGCTGGGTCGGCCTGGAGCACTTGTACAAGTCTGGTGAGGACGTGAAATCCGCAGCGGAATATATCCGGGAATTGGAGCAGGGTTCTTTTATAGAAGTGGAAGGATATCGATGGTCGAGTGCTCTTTGGCAGGACTCCTTCGAGGTAGCCCTCCCGGCTTCGATGCTCGATGACACGACCGCGGCTTTGGCATACGATAGGCCCGTCCGCGTGGTTAAGCTCGACAGACAGGCCGCTCCGCTGGTTAAAGGGGGCTTCGTGGGGTATGACGAAGCTAAGGATTTTAACTGGTTGTTTGCTCCGAATTCAGATTGGATCGCCGCCAGCCTCGCCACCCACAAAGGGAGATTCTAATGTTCCAAGCGATTGAGGGCCGCGAGTTGGTTACCCTGGATGGTCACGGCGTCCTTCTTCGGGGTACATTTCATAGGCCACAAGCTCAGGGTCCTGATGCGGAACCGGACTCTGCTATCCGGAACCGGGTCGGCCTGGTGCTTCTGAATTCCTTATCGCTTCCGAGAGCGGCAGCCGGTGACTCAGCTGTCTATTGGGCCGATTCGTTTGCAAGTTGCGGCTATCCAACTTTCCGCTTTGATCTGCCTGGGCTGGGGGACACCGCTGGGAGTATTCCGACAGAGCTGCTGAATTTCATCAACGAGGGCGGTTACGGGTCGGTAGGCTCTGCCAAAGTCAAGGAACTGGTTGAGCGTTTTGGCCTGTCGGGCGTTATCCTCTTCGGGCACTGTGCAGGTGCGGTGTCTGCAATCTACGCGGCAGCGGCAAACCGAGAAGAATGTAAGGGGCTTATCCTGCTCGATCCTTACTTCCACCTTCCGCAGGCGGTACGGCCGAAGTTAAGACAGAGGTTGAGCGACTGGGCACTGCAGAGCAGGATCGGCGCAGTGGTCAGCAATATCTACGATCGGATCAGGGATATCAGCCTGGTTCTCCGCGGAGATGCACTCCCGGGTAACGCAAATTCTTCTCTCCTGAGCTGTTGGAAGGGGCTGGCGTCTACCGGCCTGCCGATCCTCCTTCTCAAGGCTCCCGGCCGCAAGGCCCCTGGCACCAAACCCAGGGTAGGAGAGTTCGATTATCTGAAGCACGTGTTGCAAATCGCGGGCCGCAAGTCTCAGGTTGTGGTGGAGTTGATCGAAACTGCCGATCACTCGTTCGCGAACCGCGCCGGACGAGCCTCGGTTCGGCGGCATACTGAGCGCTGGCTCAACGACAGTTTCCCCTTGACCAAGCAAGGGGAGGTTGGAGTGAACGTTTTGTGTACGGACACCGACAACAAAAAAGGCTACGCTAAGTATCAATTGGACTGCTTGCACGGATAGTTCCTTGCCCTGGAAAGTTGAAGATCACAAATATGAATGTTCGATCGGAGATCCTGGCCCAGTTCAGGCAGGTCGCTCAAGAACAAGACCGTCGGCTCGCGCCGCTGACAGACCGCTTAGAGCTGCTAAATTCAGGACTGGATTCCCTCTGTTTCGCGCTCATCGTAACGCGGCTTGAGGGCAAGCTGGGAATTGACCCGTTCAGCGCCTCAGAAGACGCCCGTTTTCCCGTAACGCTCGGCGACTTTATCAGCTTCTATGAAAATGCCGCGAAATAGCACGGCTTCCCTAAAGGACGCCCTGAGCGCTGCAGGGGATCTGTCGGCACGCTTTGTCTTTGGGGCGGAAGCGGGGATCACGTGGAGCGATTTAAATACTGGAACGGTGCTCGGCGGGCAAAGCAGTGAGTTTTGCGGACGATCCGTCCTGCTCGCGACGAAGACCCAGCTCACCACTATTGCGGCATTGACAGAACTCGATGGCTTCGCCCAGCGAATCGTTCTCTTTCCACCCGATGTACCGCTGAAGTATCTTCCGTTCGTAGCCGATTGTGCAGCGGTGGACGCAATCGTCTCCGACCTGCCAACGGTCGAACGCGACACGCCTGGCGTTGCATGGCTCGCTCCGTCCACATTGACGACGACGCGAGGACAGGTGACTAGAGACGCATCGAATGAAACGGAGTGGTCTCTTCTCACATCCGGTACGACGGGCCAGCCAAAGTTGGTGGTGCACACCTTTGCCAGCTTGACTGGCGCAATCGAAGCGCACAACGCTGCGGCAGATCGAGTCGTTTGGAGCACTTTCTACGACATCCGCCGCTATGGCGGGCTGCAGATATTTCTTCGCGCCGCTCTTACCGGGACACCGCTGGTGCTATCGAGCGCGGAGGAATCCACCGCTGATTTCCTGGCGCGGGCGGCCGCGCATGGAGTGACCCACATCTCAGGAACGCCCTCCCATTGGCGGCGCGTGTTGATGAGCCCCGCGGCACGGCTTATCAAGCCAGACTATGTGCGTTTGTCAGGAGAGATCGCTGACCAGGCGATTTTGAACCAACTGCGCTCGTTCTATCCGCAAGCGCGCATCTCGCACGCGTTTGCTTCCACCGAGGCGGGTGTTGCGTTCGATGTGAGAGATGGCTTGACGGGCCTTCCTCCGAGCGTAATTTCCAGCACCCCCCAGGTCGAGATGAAGCTTCAGAACGGCTCGCTTCGTATCCGCTCTGATCGCACCGCTCTCCGCTATCTGGGTGAAGCAACGGCTCCCCTCAAGGATGAGGAGGGCTTCGTCGACACTGGCGACATACTTGAATTACGGGGGGACCGCTACCACTTTGCCGGGCGCCGGGATGGGGTCATTAACGTCGGGGGCCTGAAGGTCCATCCTGAGGAGGTCGAGGAAGTGATCAATCGGCATCCGCAGGTCCGCATGTCGCTGGTTACGACCCGGAAGAATCCAATCACGGGGGCGCTGGTCGTAGCGGACGTAGTTTTGGAGAGTCCGTCAGGCGCCGCCGGCAACGACGTGCGCAAGCTCCACCACGATATCCTGCGGCTTTGCCGGGAAGCACTTCCATCCCACAAGGTCCCGGCGGCAATCAACTTTGTCGCTGCCCTGGCGGTCGCCGAGAGTGGGAAACTTCTCCGCCGTCATGCGTAACGTAGTCGTTACAGGTGGGAGCAGGGGAATCGGCCTTGGTATCGCGCGCAGGCTAACCGAGGCAGGATTTCGGGCCATCGCCATTGCCCGGAAAGAAAGCAGCGAACTGACCTCTGCCATCGAAGAAACCGAAGGCACAAATCCGGGGGCGCTGCAATTTGTTCCTTTCGATCTGGCGGAGATTGACGGCATTGCCGACCTGGCGAAGAGACTGCGCATTGACTTTGGCCCCGTCTATGGCTTGGTCAACAACGCGGGTATAGGCGGCGATGGCACGCTCGCACTGATGCACAATTCACAGATCGAGCAGGTTCTGCGCCTAAACACGCTTTCGCCGATCGTGCTAACGAAATACCTGGTGCGCTCCATGATGGCAGACGGCGGCGGCCGCGTGGTGAACGTATCGTCGATTACTGCCTTCACCGGCTACAGCGGCCTATCCGTTTACAGCGCAACCAAGGCATCACTGATTGGCTTTACCAAATCTCTGGCCAGAGAGGTGGGACGAACAGGCGTGACCGTAAATGCTGTCGCTCCCGGCTTTGTCGATACCGAGATGACCCGGGAGCTGACAGACGAGCATCGCCAGCAGATCATGCGCCGCAGCGCGCTCCGGCGTCTGGCGGATATCGATGATGTGGCCAATGCAGTCGAGTTTCTTCTTGGCGATCGAGCAAAGAACATCACCGGAACAGTAGTAACCGTTGATGCCGGCAGTACCGCGTGAGAACAGTTCACGATATGAGACCTACCAACACCAAGAGCTCTCAGGCATGGTTGCACGCGCTGGAGCTGACTGCACCTATTGCCCGCAATCCCGATCGCATCATGTCTACAGTGATCGAGGAGCTCGCCGCGCAATTTGGCGACGCGCCGTCGCTGCTGTCGGAGCGGGAGTGCCTCAGCTATCGGCAGCTCTTTGAGCGTTCCAATCAGTACGCACGATGGGCGCTCGACGAGGGCATTGCGAAAGGTGAAGTGGTATGCCTGTTGATGACCAACCGGCCCGAATACATCGCCGTATGGCTTGGCATTACCAGCGTCGGCGGTGTGGTTTCGCTGTTGAACACCAACCTGGCCGGCCCCTCGCTTGCCCATTGCGTAAATGTCGCTCTGCCTAAGCATCTCATCGTTGCCGCGGAGTTCGCCGCTCAGTTAAACGTGACGCTGCCACTGCTTTCGGAAGCACCGACGGTCTGGATTCACGGCGAGGAAGACGCCTCATTCCCGCGTGTTGATCTCGAGATCGAGCAGAAATCAGGTCAGGCGCTAAGCAGAGACGAGCGGCGGTCGCCCTCGATTGAGGATCGCGCACTCTATATCTATACTTCCGGCACCACGGGACTGCCCAAGGCGGCCAAGGTGAGCCATGCACGCATCATGCAATGGAGCCACTGGTTTGCCGGCATGATGGATGCGCAGCCGACGGACCGGATGTATAGCTGCTTGCCCATGTACCACAGCGTCGGGGGCGTACTGGTGCCCGGTGCAATCCTGGTTGCCGGCGGCGCAGTCGTCATCCGGGAAAAGTTCTCGGCCACGCAATTTTGGAACGATATTATCCGTTGGGACTGCACCATGTTCCAATACATCGGCGAGCTTTGCCGCTATCTGCTGCACACCGCGCCGTGTGCGAACGAGTCCCGGCATCGCATCCGGATGGCCTGCGGCAATGGGCTTGCGTCCGAAGTGTGGGACGGCTTTAAGGATCGGTTTCAAATTCCGCAAATTCTGGAATTTTATGCGTCCACTGAAGGAGGCGTCTCTCTCTTCAACGTCGAAGCCAAGCGCGGCGCTATCGGCCATGTCCCGGGATATCTGGTACATCGATTTTCGCCGGCTTTGGTGCGATTCGATGTCGAGAAGGGTTCGCCGGTGCGCAACCCGCAAGGATTCTGCATTCGGTGCGCTCCCAATGAAGCTGGCGAAGCAATCGGCAAAGTCGTGGACGATCCCGCGGGCATCGGCAGCCGGTTCGAAGGCTATACCAATCAGGAGGCGTCAGAAAGCAAGATGCTTCGCGATGTATTTGAGCCGGGAGACGTGTGGGTTCGCACCGGGGACCTGATGCGGAAGGATGAGCAGGGGTATTTCTATTTTGTCGATCGCATCGGAGATACCTTTCGCTGGAAAGGTGAAAACGTTGCAACCTGCGAAGTCTCAGAAGCGATTTGCGCCTTTCCGGGAATCAAGCATGCGAACGTATATGGGGTGGAGGTTCCGGCAGCCGAGGGGCGGGCGGGAATGGCTGCCCTCGTCACCGAAGATGAACTCGACTTGGCTGGGCTTCGTAAGCACCTCGTGAGCCGACTGCCCGCCTATGCGCGTCCGCTATTCCTCCGCATCCAGAATGACGTTGCAGTCACAGGCACTTTTAAGTATTCGAAGACCGACCTGGTTCGCCAGGGATTCGATCCCTTCGCCAGCAACGATGCTCTCTATTTTGACAACCAGGAGGCGCAGACCTTCACTCGCCTCGATTCGGATATGTACAACAGAATTCTAATTGGCAGTGTTCGCTTATAGTTCCACGGGGTGCATACGAAATCAGTTCCCCCTGGTTCACCGTTTACTGCCGATTGTGGGAGAAGGGTAAGAATGGTCATCGATGAAATCCGATGCAATTTCGAGAAGCTGCAGTCCGAAATTGCGCACGGCCCCATTCTGCCAAGTGTGACCGCCGAGGAGATTCGAAGCTACCTCGCGTCCCGATACGACTTCGCGCAAACCATTCCTCTTGAAGAAGTTATCGCCGATGTCGAGAAGATGTTACGGACATGGCAGGTACAGGTAACCCATCCCCGTTACTTCGGGCTCTTCAACCCGAGTGTGACGATCGCATCCGTTGTTGCGGACGCGCTTGTGGCCATGTATAACCCACAATTAGCCAACTGGCGCACATCGCCGGCAGCAAACGAGATTGAACGGCACACACTCGGGTGGCTCGCCGCGAAGTTCGGATTCCCCCTTGATGCCCTGGCGACTTTCACCAGCGGCGGAATGGAGGCAAATCTCTCGGCGGTGGTTGTCGCGTTGACCCGGGCGTTCCCCGGCTACGGCGAACACGGCCTTCGCCATCTGCATGCCACACCTTCGATCTACCTGACGCGAGAAGCCCATAACGGGTTTAACAAGATCGCGCACATGACAGGGCTGGGGCGGACGGCGCTGCGGACGATAGGGACCGGCGGCGATTTGAAAATGGATCTCGGAGAACTGGAAAGACAGGTCGCCGAGGACAGGAAAAATGGCTTCGCTCCCTTCATGGTTGTCGGGAATGCCGGCACTACGGCCGCGGGAGTCATCGATCCGTTGCCGGAGCTGGGGCATTGGTGCAGGGAGGCGGGGCTGTGGTTCCACGTCGATGCGGCGTGGGGCGGGAGCGCCATTATCTCTCCCCGCCTCAAAGAGTATCTCGCCGGAATCGAGGCAGCGGATTCAATCACCTGCGACGCGCATAAGTGGCTCTCGGTTGCCATGGGTTGCGGAATGTTCTTCTGCCGCCATCCTGCTACGGTCGCCGAGGCCTTTCGCGCCGATGTGTCTTATATGCCGGGAAAGAGGACCGGACCTGTTTTCGACCCATACACGACATCCGCACAGTGGTCGCGACGTTTTATCGGTTTGAAGCTCTTTATGGCGCTGGCGCAACAAGGGGAATCCGGATATGTGGAGATGATCGAGCACCAGACTCGGATGGGAGATGTGCTCCGGGCATCGCTGAGCGCTTCGGGGTGGCGGATCGTTAATTCAACTCCCCTGCCGCTTGTTTGCTTTACCCGGGAAGGACTCGAGATCGGCAGGTTTCTAGCGGCTCTACATCAACGCCAGATCGCCTGGATGTCGGAGGCGCGCCTGGGTGACACACCTGTGGTACGCGCGTGCATCACGAGCTATCGGACGACGGAGACGGATATCCACTGGGTGGTAAACGAAATGAATGGTCTCATCGACCAGAAACAGATGACTCTATGAAACGGGAAACGATCGCCATTCACAGCGGCTACGAGGTGGATCCAACGACGAAGGCTGTCGCTGTGCCAATTTACCAAACGGTCGCGTATGCGTTCGACAGCACCGAGCACGCCGCGGCTTTATTCAACCTTGAAGCGGAAGGCTTCCGTTACACCCGTATCAGCAACCCGACGACTGCCGTCTTGGAACGGCGCGTCGCCGCTCTGGAGGGGGGTCTGGACGCGCAGTGCGTGAGCAGCGGCCAGGCAGCCGTCCACTATGCTGTACAAAACGTAACCGAGTTGGGAAGTAATATTGTGACCACTCCCCAGCTCTACGGCACTACCCACACGCTCTTCGCATACCTTTTGCCCAGCCAGGGGGTTACCGTGCGATTCGCGGAGAACGACCGTCTGGAGGCGGTAGCCAAACTGATCGACCACAAGACGCGGGCTGTCTTCTGCGAAAGCGTTGGCAACCCCGCCGGGAACATTTGCGACATAGAAGGACTGGCGCGCGTGGCCCATGAACACGGGGTGCCGTTGATTGTGGATAATACCGTCGCTACGCCCATCCTGCTGCGGCCGATCGAATATGGTGCCGACATTGTGGTGCATTCGCTTACGAAATTCATGGGCGGTCATGGCACGACGCTCGGGGGCGCCATCGTCGACAGCGGCAATTTTCCCTGGAAGGAACACGCTGACCGGTTTCCCGCATTCAGCCGTCCTGACCCGTCTTACCATGGCCTGGTCTACACGGATCACTATGGGAGAACTGCTTTTCTCGGCCGCTGCCGCAGCGTGTATCAGCGGACCACAGGAGCCGTCTTATCGCCCTTGAGCGCATTTCTGCTGCTGCAGGGAATCGAGACGGTGGCATTGCGAGTGGAGCGCCATGTGGAGAACGGGCGGAAGGTCGCCGAATTCCTGCGCGACGATCCAAGGGTCGAATGGGTGAAATACACGGGATTCCCCGATAGCCCTTATCATGAGCTCGCCGGGAAATATCTGGGGGATCGCGCCTGCTCCCTCATGACGGTTGGTATCAAAGGGGGCTTCGCGGCCGCCGTCAAATTCCACGATGCGCTCAAACTGGTGACACGTCTGGTGAACCTGGGCGATGCCAAGTCGCTGGCCTGCCATCCGGCATCAACCACACATCGACAGATGTCGGCCGAAGAGCAGCGCAGCGCCGGCGTTGGCCCGGAGATGATTCGGTTGAGCATCGGGATCGAGCACATTGACGATATCATTGCCGACCTGGACCAAGCACTCGACGCAGCCAAACTGACGACACCTGGAGGGAAACCCTAGATGCCCGTTCTCTTAAACTCGAAGCATCGCGCCCACGCTCGTGACTTTGTCAAGATCGGATTGGTCAACAATATGCCCGACGAGGCGGTCGAGGCAACCGAACGGCAGTTTGTTTCACTGCTTGACTCTGCGTCCCGGGGTATGCAAGTCCACTTGTCCTTTTACATGTTGCCGGGCGTTCCCCGTAAGGACCCGGACAATTACCGGAACACTTATTCGGACATTGAAGATTTGTGGAACGGGCAACTCGATGGGCTGATCGTAACGGGCAGAGAGCCGCTCTCGCCGAACCTGATGGACGAACCGTACTGGGATAGCTTCAGCAGGTTGGTTGACTGGGCTAAAGAGAATGCACATTCCACGGTATGGTCCTGCCTGGCGGCCCACGCGGCAATTCTCCAAATGGATGGCATTCGCCGGCGTAAGAGAGAGGACAAGCTTTTCGGTATCTTTGAATGTGCGCGGGTCGCCGATCACCCTTTAACGGCGGGGGCTGGTTCGAGTGTCGCTCTGCCGCACTCCCGTTGGAACGGGGTGGCAGAAGAAGACTTAAGCGACTGCGCGTACAAAGTGCTCACACGGTCCACGGAAACGGGAGCCGACACCTTCATCAAGGATCAGGAGAAACTCTTCCTCTTTTTCCAGGGTCATCCGGAATACGAATCGGATACGTTGTTGCGCGAATACCGGCGGGACGTGGGACGTTACTTCCGAGGCGAGGCGCCTCTTTACCCGTCGATGCCACAAAGCTATTTCGACCGCGATATGACGGCTGCTTTGACTCTGCTACAGGAGAAGGCGATCCGCGGTGAGGGTGGGGAATTATTTGCTGAGGTCTCGGCCGCGTTGGCAGAAGCGAGGATCGAAAACAGCTGGCATGCGAGCGCGACAAATATCTACAGAAACTGGCTGCGTTATATCTGTGCAAAGAAAGCGCAACGACCCGCGAGGAGCAGTGTAATCGCGGACCTGGAGCAGGTCTCATGAGAAGGAGTCACAAAATATGATTTCCGCCCTGCGATCGCCCACGGAAACGCATGTTGCCCCTTCCGCAACCTTGCTTCTGATCAATAATCGCTGGGTTCCGAGTGAATCAGGCAAGACCTTCGCCACTGTCAACCCATCGACGGGCGAGGAGATCTGCCAGGTGGCCGAAGCCGACGCGGCGGATGTGGACAAAGCCGTCAAGGCAGCCCGTGCAGCCTTCGAACAGGGACCGTGGCGCAAGATGCGCGCATCCGAGCGCGGACGGCTGCTCCATCGTCTCGCTGACTTGATCGAAAGCCACGCTGACGAACTCGCCCGGCTTGAAACGTTGGATAACGGCAAGCCTCTTTCCATCGCTAAGGCCGTGGATGTGGCGAAGACGGTTGCCTGCTATCGCTATTTCGGAGGGTGGGCAGACAAGGTTCAGGGAAAGACGATCCCGATTGATGGGGACTTCTTCTGCTACACGCGGCATGAGCCCATCGGTGTAGTTGGCCAGATTATCCCCTGGAACTACCCCATGCTGATGCAGGCATGGAAGCTTGCCCCAGCTCTGGCGACCGGCAACACGGTTGTGATGAAGCCCGCGGAGCAGACACCCCTCTCCGCACTACGCATCGGCGAGTTGATCGTGGAAGCAGGTTTCCCGGACGGCGTTGTGAACCTGTTGCCGGGATTTGGCCCCACCGCCGGCGCGGCGTTAGCGCGTCATATGGATGTAGATAAGGTGGCATTCACTGGCTCTACAGAGGTCGGACGCCTGATCATGGAGGCTGCCGCAAAGTCTAACCTGAAGCGCATCACTTTGGAGCTCGGGGGAAAAAGCCCGAACATCATTTTCGAAGATACAGACCTGGATGAAGCCGTAGAAGGCGCCCACCTGGGACTTTTTGTGAACCAGGGTCAATCCTGTTGCGCCGGTTCAAGAGTGTTTGTGGAAGAGAAGATCTACGACGAGTTCGTAGAGAAGAGTGTGGCCCGGGCAAGGAAACGGCGAGTCGGAGATCCGTTCGATTCCAAGACAGACCAGGGTCCGCAAGTCGATCAGACTCAGCTCGACAGAGTGATGGAGTATATCGAGTCAGGCCGGGGTGAGGGGGCAACGCTTGCCTGTGGTGGCGAGCGCGTCGGGGATCGCGGCTACTTCATGCAGCCAACCGTTTTCTCCGGCGTTCAGGACGATATGAAGATTGCCCAGGAAGAGATCTTCGGCCCGGTGATGAGCGTGATTTCTTTTAAAGATGTCGACGAGGTCATCGGCCGGGCAAACCGCACCCCTTACGGATTGGCAGCAGGGGTCTGGACTCGCGATATCAAGAAGGCACATGCGGTCGCGAATGGCGTACGGGCTGGCACGGTATGGGTTAACTGTTACCACGTGCTGGATACCCGGGCGCCGTTCGGCGGCTTCAAACAATCGGGAATGGGACGTGAACTCGGCGAATACGGATTGCAGGAATATACCGAAGTGAAGACGGTCATGGTCAGGTTGTGATCAGAGATGTGCCCTCAGCGACTCCCCTCGGATTCTAGCCACGACGCGAAGCGCCATACAAGCGAAACAGGAGGTTCATCCATGAAAGGTAGCACACAGTCATGGTGTCTGATCGTGGTACCTTGCTACAACGAGGAATCCCGTTTGCAGCTCACACAATTCCTCGATTTTCTGCGCCACACTGCGGGAGTACGTATTTTATTCGTCAATGATGGCAGCCGGGACAACACCCTAGCTCTACTTGGAAGCATGCGAGACGCGTGCCAAGATCGCATCCAGATACTTGACATGAAACACAACGCCGGCAAGGCTGAAGCGGTCCGAGCTGGCATGCTAACCGCAATGCAGCAGAGCGATGTCAGCTACGTTGGCTTCTGGGATGCAGACCTGGCCACACCTCTTGATGCGCTCCCGGAGTTTATTGCCCTATTGGCTGGCAATGAACAGCTGCAAATGGTCTTCGGTTCACGTATTCGCCTGCTTGGACGGCAGGTCCACCGCCGCGCCATACGGCATTACCTGGGCCGCATCTTCGCCACCGTTGCCTCAATCGTCTTGCGCCTCCCAATTTATGACACCCAGTGCGGCGCGAAGATCTTTCGTGTAACGCCAGAGTTAGCTGAAAGCTTAAACGACGCATTTCTCTCGCGCTGGGTCTTTGACGTTGAGATCCTGGCCAGATACATCGCTCTTCGACAAGGTGATTCCTCTTACCTTCACGACTCGATCTATGAGTTCCCACTCACTCGCTGGAACGATATCGCCGGTTCCAAAGTTCATCCCGCAGATTTTTTCAAAGCCTTTGTCGACATACTTCGTATCTACTTTCGATATCTCGGCCCGACGGCACGGTGGGGGCACGGCACATCCACATCCCTAAGCCAAGTTCTTCCATAAAGCTATTTTCACGGCGGCTCGGGTTGCTGGACACTACGCGCGACTTGTCGACAGCCTGGAGAACTACCGAATCGGGTATACGCAAACGGACGCTCAAATAAGAGCTTCTTGTGATATTCCCATCACGGCAAGGATTAACGCAGACCGAAGCGCACGAGACACAGGGAGGGACTGATGGATGATCAATATACACCGATACAGACAGCCAGTCAGTGCGAAAGCCCGGTCCAAAGCATATCCATGTCCAAACACAGGGACGCAAGGATAATAGGGCCCTGGCAAGAACTCCAACTCCTCGTGCTCATGATATCTACGCTTTTCGCCCTGAATTTGGCGACGAGCTCTCGCTTTCCGTTGCCTTGGCAAGATGAAGATGTGTTTGCCGATGTTGCTGTGAATTTCGCAACCGGCCGAGGCTTCATCTCCTCGGTGAATATGTGTGGCGAACCATCAATTAATCGGTTCTGGTCATGCAATGCGCCGATGTTTCCCTTCCTCCTCGGTCAATGGATCAAAGTATTTGGTTTCACAATCCCCGCCGTGCGCTCCCTCAACTACCTCCTGATCTCGATTTGCATATTTACACTTTGGTACACCGTTCGTCGGCTAGCGCTCATCCAGCGAGCCCCGCAACGTCTTCTCTTCGTGGGCTTGCTCATGACTGGTTATGGGATGGGGTTCATATATCGAAGTGCACGCTACGATTGCCTGGGGCTGCTGCTATGCTCTCTTGTACTGCTGGGGTATTCTCTCCAGTCCACTCCATTGCGTCTCGGTGTGATTGCCATGCTGGGAGCACTATTGCCGCTGGCAGGGATTCAACTAATCCTGTTCTCCGCACTTCTCTGCACTCTGATGCTTGCCTTTCTAAGGAGCAGAGTGCTTCTAGAAACTATTGCGTTAGGCGGCGGTATCGTTGTGGGCGCGGGTGCACTACTTGCTCTTTTCTATGAGAATGGCGCTTTGTCCAACTTCCGACAGGCACTCTTCGGAGAGCGAAGTGGTCGCTTTCAATACCTCGCTAAAGACCCCAGCTTCCTGATTCTGTTGTTGGTTTGCATCCTGCTGGTAATTCAGCAATATGCGCGCCGCGAATTTCGCCTGAGATCTCCCCTCGGTTTCGCGCTCGCTTGCGGCTTGTTGATACCCGTCGGGATGCTCGCCCTGGGAAAATTCCCAATCTACTACGTCTGGATGGCCTATGTTCCCCTCGCACTGGGCGTCTCGTCGGCTATTTCAGACCATCCGTTCAATCGCTCCCCGCTCCCCGCCCTAACCCTCGCCGGCCTAATTTTGGTCTTCGCCGTCGGCCTGCCGGTGCAGATCGCATCCGCCGTTTACTACTGGAACGGCAGAGATTGCGCCAGGATCGAAACCCTGGTGCACAACACGGTTAAACATGACGATTGGGTGTACACACAATATAGCGCCTACTTCGCGGTACGCGAAATGACTCCATATGTCTTTATTCCGTTTTTAATCCCTGCGCGGTACCACGACAAGATAAACGTACTCGTCGTTTCTCCCAACGACTTTGATACATATGCCCACGCGATCATAGGTGGCGAGTGGCGGGATACGGGGGAAGGTATCACAGACAGTGGACATGACCTTCTGTCCAATAGTGGCTTTGCCATCCTCCTGCAACGACGGATTGACTTAAGGGTCTATCGACGGATTGGCACGGGGCCAAAATGACAAGGCTGTGCTACGTAGGTTGCGGCTGCCTCGCCGATCGACGGTGCGCTAACGATGCGCAGGCGTGTGAGCGCAAAACGACAAGACACCCAGCACGTGCCGTGGCGCACCGTTTTGGAATGGGAGGCCAGTCTTTGGCCTACGGAGGTTAGTTTCTCTAATGCTACGTTTGTTGGTCCACCAAATCCTGCCTGCTATCTTGGTGCTGGCCATTTGTTTCTCCATAATTCATAGGCTGTCACCGTCTGCTAGCCAGCGACTGGCGTCCAGGCTTGGTAGACCGTTGTGGCTCGTCATTGCGATTTGCATGCTGGGCGTCTATGCGAGCGCGCTCGCCTTCTCGCTTTATCTTCCAATGCCAATAGATTTTGTAGAAGCGACGATCGCTTCCGTATCCTACTTGTCCCTGCACGGACACCCGCTCTATACAAGCCTAACCGCAACCGATCGCTACTCACTGCTATATGGGCCGTTGTGCTACCTTCCTTTTGAGCAAGCCCTCGCGTCCTTTGGTCCCACCATCAGCTCGCTCAAATTGGCGGTCTTGCTCTTTAATTTCTTTGTGTTCTCGACTCTGTGGTTCGTCTTCCGGCGCTTTCTCGCAAGAACAGAAACGCTCGTAGCATTGGCGTTTATTGCATGTGCATTCATGATGAAGGGCATGTCGACCTTCGAGATTCGGGGCGATGTCCAGCTAGCGCTTGCGGTCGCTCTAGGGCTTTTCGCATGCTTCGCGCGACGAACCGTCCTGGCGGTGCTGCTTTTCGGCCTAAGCTGTGCATACGCAATGGATATCAAGTTTACGGCTGCCTTCTACTTCCTGGTTCCATACTATTTCCTTTGGCGTCACCGCGGGGCACGGCCGGCCCTGCTTGCGGCCTTTCTCGTGCCCTTCTTCGCGCTGCTTCCATTCACCATTCCATCTATATCTCTCCATAACTATCTGGGCTGGCTGCATCAAGCGGCTCATCATCCCTTGTCTCTAAAAGTGTTGGCGATGAATGTCGTTGCGGCTACCATCCTTCTGTTGGCGCCGGTGCTGATGTTCGTCCGGCTCTACCGCGAGAACCCAGATCTGGCCTTGCGCTCCGCTCGCAGCCATCGGCTCTTGATCGCTTTGTTCGTTGTAAGCTTGTGTGGAACTGTGTTGACTGGGAGTAAGTTGGGTGCCGGTCGTAACCATTTGAACCCGACCTTCCTCATTGCAGCTTTTCTCGCCGCAAAACTCTGGGTAATAGCGGAGCGTGCCGGGCGGCGGCAACCCGCTGCAAGGCAAGTCTCCGTTCTTTTTCCCTACGCGTTCTCCTTATACGCGTTATTGTTAGTTCTTCCGGCGGTCGGCCAGCTACATGATATGTGGGGAATTTGTGTGGAACGGCGTGCCCATGCTCTAGCAGTTACCGACGACATCAACGCGATACTGCGTAACCATCCGGGTATGGCGATTGAAATGGGCTACGATAAGACTTCCGATGGCCAGCCAATCGCAGAGCTCACGTTCTTTCATTCACAACTAGTGTTCGCGGGCAACCCGCTCACCGTCGACGCGGCCGCACTAGCAGACATGGGTCTTTCTCAGCTCTCCATCCCATCTTCCACAATAGACTACATCCGTATGTGCAAGACACAGCTATGGCTCTTGCCTCCGGACGGCGAGCCATTCGGCACTATAAACGAATATTCGCTGGACGCACCCGGACGCTTCCCGGACCCTCATATGTTTAGCATCGCCTTTCGAGACGCCTTTTTGTCGACTTATAGAAGGGTTGGCGCGAGTGCGTATTACGATTTGTGGCAGTGCAATCGGCGCAGCAATGCAGCAGCGGGAGAGTAAGCCTCGATTGATCTACCGGCTGCTGTGGCGTGACTCGATTGCCTTCAATCACTGGATACGCCGGGGCGGTTCGGTGACATCATGAAATCGTGGGACTTTTGCGGAATCTCGTTTCGCCGGCTACAGAGTTATTGTGGAAGAGAGGATTAAGCGGCCGGATGTAAAAAAACGTGGCCACTCCCAGAGCGTGGGGTTAGAACACGCCTCGATCCACGGCCCTAAACCAGGACGAGGAAAGCCCACGAGAGCTGCTAAAATCAATACCGAGAGTTGGCTTATCGCTTAGGCACAATACTTGCTGCTCAAAAAGCAATGCCTCACGGTGCAGAGAGCAGAGACACATCTTTAGTAACAACTTTTTAATGACCACTGGAATGCGACAGTTACGAATTTCCAGGTTTCCTAAGCAATGACCGGATATTACTATAAACTTCTTATATAAGGATTTATAACCTATGGCTTCCGTTTTGCAACCATCTTCAGGGGGTTTGGCAATGCAGGAACTTCTGAGCGACGAATTTGCGAGCCACCTTTTGAACCTGGCTAGAGCGAACGCCGAAAGATATGCCAATGGCAAGCCGTTCCCGCATATCTATTTCGACGATTTCCTGCCGACCCAGGTAGCCGAGGCAGCCTTGCGCGACTTTCCTGAGCCTCGGCAGGCCAAGTGGAGTGAATTCGATAGTCCCCAGGAAAAAAAGCTGGCGTTCGATGTGGTAGAGAGACTCCCGGTGGGCGTGAGGGACGTTCTCTATTTTATGAATAGTCGGCCGATGCTTGAATTCCTGGAGATTCTGACCGGTATCAACGGTGTCATCCCCGATCCCTATTACGTCGGTGGAGGACTGCACCAGATTAAGCCCGGCGGCAAACTTGCTGTTCACGCTGATTTCAACCATCATGTGCGACTCAATCTGGAGCGTCGCATCAACGTTCTCATATACCTTAACAAGGATTGGAAAGAAGAGTACGGCGGACACTTCGAGCTCTGGAATAAAGAAATGACAGCCGCTGAGCAAAAGCTCCTTCCGCTCTTCAATCGTTGCGCTATTTTCTCGACGACTTCAACTTCGTATCACGGCCATCCCAATCCCCTGTCTTGCCCGCCTGGCCGAACCCGCAAGTCGCTGGCTACGTACTATTATTCCAACGGTCGACCCGAAGAAGAGCACCGCGAGGCGCACTCTACACTGTTTGTTCGTCGCCCAGGCGAGGTAGAGCAGAGGCCCGCCCTCCTCAAAACGGTTATCCGTGCTGTCTGCCCTCCAATTGTGGTGGACGCCTATAGGAAGATACGAGGCTAACGCCGCGTTTTTCCCGCGGGCAACGAACTCTTGGGCTTGCTGTCTTTTCGATCGATAGACCGCAGGATGTTCTTTTCGACGGCATAAAATCACATCCTCCCCACAGGTGTGGCCCGCGGCCAGGAAAGAGCGGGCTCGGGCACACCTGGCAGGCAGAAGGCCTAATGAAGTTGGTCGACTAGGCACCGATCCTTTGAGAAGCGTTCCCATCCGAACGGACAGGGAGAGGCCCGAAAGCGCTGCTACCCACGATGGTGCACGCGTTGGATGCGACGCTTGATTTTTCTCCGGCAAAGACGGGAGCTAGCGAGAGACGCGAATGGCAGAGTCTTCGATTCAGGTCGTTTACATAGATCATGGTGGCGAGGGATATCACTGCGTGTTCCATATGGCGCGGCTCGCAGCCGAGCTCCTGAACGGACAATTGGTCGTGGTTCCACCGGGGTACCCGACGCTGATTGACAAACTAGGCGGCATCCTGCTCCCGCGCAAAGGATTGCGCTCCTCCTGTTTACTGATATGCCCTTCGCCCGCTGACCTTACTTCGATTCTGCTTGTTCAAAATTGGCGAAAAACTTTTAGCCGAATCGTTGCATGGGTGTTCGACTCGTTCTGGACAGATTGGATTCCACCGTGGGTGCGGGCGTCGCGCATATTTGACCACGTGTTTGTGACGGAACGGGAAGATCTGAATACCTGGCGCAGGATGATACATGCTCCAGTGGATTGGCTTCCCTGGGGATCTGATGTTCTGAACCTTGGATCGTCCAATCCTGCGCGGCCGATCGACGTGCTGCGATTTGGACGTCAGCCAAAAGAATGGGACGACGACCTGGCAAATGCACGACTTTGTCAATCTTCAGGAATAGCTTTTCACGGCCGCCCCCAATCCTTCGGCGATGCGACTGACAACGAACGCGGGCTCATGGGAACCTTGAGCCAAACCAAGTTCACATTGGCCTTCTCGAATCGAGTGAGCCCGGGTACTCAGACCCATCCCAAGCGCGAATATATTACTGGGCGCTGGACTGACTCGTTAGCTTCTGGGGCTACAGTTGCCGGCGTTCCCCCACGTAGTGAGTCTGTGCAGTCGCTCTTGTGGCCGGAAGCATTGCTCGATATAGGGACAGTAAACCAAACCGAAGGGCTCGAGGTGATTGGTTCGATGGCGAGATCATGGACGCCGGACCGCGCTCGACTTAATTACGTAAGATCCCTAGAAATCCTCGATTGGCGTTTGCGACTCAAAACGATCGCCGAGGCGTTAGGCGCGCACCCGCTTCAGCTTGAGACAGAGTTGGCGAGGCTCACCAAAGTCGTTCGTTCTGTCCAGCGGGCCGGCACGATGAGTTGAATCGAACAGCACAACAGGTGCACGTATTGTTTACTCTATTTTCCCCGGATGTCGGCCGAATTTGTACCCTACCCTGCAGGAAGTGAATGCCAACCGCCTTGAACGACCCGAAAGTTTCGTCTCGATTATCGAAATTTGCTCTGCCGGCCATCAGCATCCTGGCGGCGCTGGTGATTTTCGCACTCTCGTTAGGGACGTATTCCCTCCATTATTTCCCGTATGAGGACGATTTTTCTCTGATCCGTTACAGCGCTGTCCAGAACTCGCCGAAGCCGGTAACGTGGATCACCAAAGGCTTCTCCGAGTACTTCAACAATGACCCACAATGCGCCACCCGGTATTTCGGCTTCGATCGGCCAGTGGCCAATGCGACGTTCTATCTCGAGAGTCTCTTGTATCGATCTGCGGAGGGGCCTCTATTACTGACGACAAACGTCCTGTGCTGGATTGTCTCCGCATGGTTCGTCTATGGAATCGCCCGTCGTCTGGGAGCCTCGCGCTGGATTGCATCATTTGGGATTTTGCTTTACGCGCTTTCGCCCTGCTGGTACCGCATTCTGATTCACGCCTCTTTCAGGAATAACGGTCTGACTGCGTGCTTTTTACTAGCCGCGTCTTATGTCCTGCTCAAGCAGGACGCCGTGCGCTCCTGGACGCGATTGGTGCTCGCGGGATTACTTATCGCCCTTGCGGCCGGAGCCCATGAACAGGGGTTCACAGGTCTACCCGTCTTCGCTGTAGGTATCGCATGGCTCAGTTTCAAAGCGGAGGGCAAATGGCGAACGGGGCGAATCGCTCTTGCGGTTGCGGCGATAGCCGCGCCGTCGCTCCTGATGTTGGGCTGCTTTCGGTTGATGAACCCAATGTACGGCACCAGCTATGTCACGACTGGTTTTATGGGCTCGCTGACTCAATCCAGACGCCTGGCATCGCTCGGTATTCACAGTTCCTTGATAGTCGGAACCATCAAGCTGATATTCCGTATATTCAGCGCGCTGATCAGCGCCATGGCCGCTTTTACTCCTCTCGGCACCGAAAACATGGCGGATCTGAATCCCCACGCAGGCTCGATTATCTTTGTACTCACTCTCATCGCAAGCATCGCAATCATCAAGCGGTTTCCCGCGCAGATCATTCCCGTGGGGGCCCTCATCCTGTTTGCCGTCGGCCGAAGTATCGGCATTCCGTCAGCAGAGCCGCGCTTCATGCACATGGAGGTCGCCTGGGGCATTATTGCGCTGGTATGCGCTTTGTCCGGCGGCATCGCTTCGGCTAATCGCCTCGCCGTCACTACGGGAACTGCGGCAGCGCTCGGGCTCCTCGCATTCAATATCTTCTGTTACAACGCAAGCATTCTCACGCGCCACTCCGTCCTGCAGCGCCGGAATGACGTAGATCGCGAAGCCTTTTATCGTATGCAGGCAGCAGCGTCAAAGTATCCCGGCGCGCAAGTGATCCTCGTCAATGACCACGCGGGAATAGAGTCGGCGCGGGCTATGCTGGTCCTTGCCGGATTCAGGAGCGATCAGCTCGAAATCCTCCCGACCATTATGAATGGGTCTTCAACCGATGCCCTGCGAGAGGTTGCAGCCTGTCCGGTCGGTACTCGGTTGCTGCGACTTCCCGCAACTTTGCAGATTCATCTCGATTATCCGGCGGGGTGCGCGGTGTCCTTCTTTGGTCGCGATATAGGGTGCATGGTGAAGCAGTATAGTCTTTCCGGCCGTTCTCACTCCGCGACATGGGCTGCTGCCGTTCAGAATCCGGATAACCAAGGGCGATATCCCCCGCCGCTGATTCACGACGTACCCATCGAGCCCGGCAGCCCTTTGGTGATGATTGTCTGGCGCGATCGCCTTTCGGTGCCAGATGTCAGAGCTATGGCCAACGACGGCGAGTTCCCTCTTGATCGGCAAGCGACGCGCTGAGGAAAGAGGTCGCGATCGGAGCCGGCGTCTGGCGCTACCAGCGCTATCGGGGCGTCGCAGATTATAGCGAAGGCTCCGGAATTGACGCGTAAAAACCTAGGATGCGGACCGGACAAGCGCCGCCTGATCTGGATCGAAACCGTCGGATCGAAGCTAACTGAAGACTCGCCGGAAGGAGAACTCTTTCAGTCGACTTGCCGCGCCCACAGAAGACCCTTTAATTAGATTTCCGGGGCCGGTCGATTGTATCCAGCCGATCAGGAGAAAAGAGAGCTGCGGCAGCTGCGAGCCCAGGAATACCGTCAGAAGCGTGATCCAGAGAACCGCCATCGCGGCCATCATGGAAAAAACGAAGGCACGATCCTCCAAAGCTTGGAGCTGCCATGAACGCACCACCAGGACGCGTATGTTTTCCCACGCGATCAGCAAAAATAGGGCGTAAGCAAGCAAGCCCGAGGAAAGGTGGATAAGCAGATAGTGATTGTCGATCGACATCATTCCTTGAACATGCGGAATGCCCATTACGCCGTAACCCGTCAATCCGCCCTCCTCCGCGATCGGAGCGTACGCCTCGTTCATATGCCGTCTGTACAGAGCGCTGCCTTGCTGTTCGGTGAGGGTGGTGGGGTCGATGGCACTCGTATATGCGGAGAAATACGCCGTCGCTGCGATATACCCCCCCACAAGCAGAACGGCAACCAGAATCGTCATCAGCCTGATGTCCTTGAATCGCGGAATCTGAAGGATGAGCAACCCGGCACCCATGGCGATCTCTGGTCCGCGCGATTGCGACAACAGCAAATACAAGAGCAAGAGCATTCCGGGTACATGGTACTTCTCGAGCAATGTCAGCGTCTTCCCGAGATCGACAGGGGCCTTGACTCTCCTCAGGTAAACCAGCCATGCATTTAGGCAAAAGGTCATGGCAAATGCGATTCCCCCGCATTCGCCGCCGCCGAAAACCTCGCCCATTCTTCCATGCCCGCTCCTGAGCTGCACGGCTTCGCCGATGGACGTCAGCTGCAGAACTCTTACTCCGAACATTCCGTACAGACTCTGCCCCATTCTCCATTCGTACAGACCGGTAGGGCCATTGAGGAGTATCAGGATGACCCACCTCCGCACCGCTGCGAGACGGAGGCCAGGTTCGATCAGCTCTCTCCCTGCCGTGTACGCCAGAACAGTGGTTATAAAACCGCTGACCGTGGAAAAGATCGCGTCGTTGAGGACGGGCGAGTGAAGAAGCTCGCTCAGGCTGACAGATGCGAAATAAAGTACGACGAGTATATCCATCAAGGCAAAGGATCGCCTTCGCATCAGCCGGTAAACTCCGACAAGGCCGAGGGGGAGGAGAGCAAACTCCGCCGCAGACGTGGGCGGCAAATGAGGTATCCGAACGCGGTACTCGTCAGGGACGAGTAAGAGGCACGGCAGGTAGACAGACAGAAATGCGGTCTCGATGCGTCCTCGCAAAACGAGGAAGATCGAGATTAAACCCGGTACAAGGACGAGCAGGCTCATGCGGCAGTTTCGTCGATATCGCGGTCGCCCGCACACAGCCGTTCAAATCGACTGAGCAGATGCCTCATTGTACACCGGTGGTGCCGCCGACAAGTCCGCTCTCTGCGCACTCAAGGCCCGCAGACAAGGCTCGGCGTTCCTTCTGATCTGCGATAATTGCGTGTCCGAAAGACTGGCTTGCGCTCTGGCGTCTCCGTTAGAAAGCTGGACAAATGAACCTATTTCAAAGTGGAAGAGCCTAGTTTTCATCATGAGCCAGGGATTTTGGACCGTGCTATCTATAGCGCGCCGCCCAGCTCTCACGGGAAAGACGATGGAATAGGGCGAATCGAATCGATGACTTCGCCCCTACGCAGCGCTCGGTTGGCTCCAAGGAACCTTCAAATCGTAGAGTTAGCGCCAAATGTAGCGAAATGCGCCGCGCATACTATTCGCGACTTCTTGAAGACAATGATCGGAGATCGGTGCGATAGTCGAGCATTCGACCGAGGAAAAGCCGCCATTCGCGGAAGACAGTCTTGACATGATCAGACAAATGCGGGAGCCTTTGGTGCGGGTGGGCGTGGACGCGTCCCCATTGGGGCCGGGCCGGACCGGCGTGGGCAACTATGTCTCGACCCTTCTGCTCGCAATGTGCGAACAGAATCCGCAGGTCGAATTCACCCTTTTCGGCAACGGTTCGGTTGACTTTGCCAAAATGCCCAACGTGACCGTCAGGTCGGTGCCTTCACGCCTGCGGGGGCCATTTTGGCACACGATCGAACTGGGCTACCTACTCTCGAAAAGCAATGTTCAAGTGTTTTGGGGTACCAACGGCTACCTTCCTCCATACAGGCTCCGCGGAATTGCGACCGTAGTCACGGTACATGACTTGGCAGAGGTATTCGTGCCCCATACGCAGGCGCGTCTGGTGAGATGGGGCAGGCGTTTTCTACAGCCTCGCTCAGTTCGGGTGGCCGATCGCGTGATCGCAGTTTCGGGCGCAACGGCCTCGGACATTGAAACCGTGTACGGACGAAAGGCCGATTCAGTCATCCACCCTCTGCTTTCCTCGCGTTTTCGGGTCATAACCGGAGTGGAATCCGCTGCAGCCGTCGCAAAATACCAATTGCCCGAACGCTTCCTTTTAACTGTGGGAACACTGGAGCCAAGAAAAAATCTGGCCGCGTTGATCGGCGCGTACATTGATCGAAGAAATAGCGGCGTGAAGCTGCCACTTTTGGTGCTCGTCGGTGGAGATGGCTGGCGCGACGGCAGCATCCAGACGAAGGTTTTAAATGCCGAGCAAAGCGGCTGGGTTAGACGTCTGGGCTTTGTATCCAGCGAGGATCTGCCCGCGCTATATGCCGCTTGCGAAGTGTTCCTGATGCCCTCGATCTATGAGGGTTTCGGCATGCCACTGGTTGAGGCACAACTCTGTGGGGCGCCGGTCATCCATGGATCGCACGCTTCAATGATTGAGGCGGCGGGCGGCGTCGGAATTCCGGTCGACCCTTCAGAGGGCAGTCTTGCGGCCATGTTCGACGCCCTGGCGGGCGGACGTTGTCCCCTCGCATGTCGTCTGCCGCAGTCGATCGATAACGATCCGGCATTGTCGGCAAGACGACTGTGGCAACAGCTCTCAGATGCGATGAACGGGTTGTGATTCTATATATCGCTCAATGTGGGTCGCCCAAAAATCAAGGACGCGGTGTCAAGGTTCCGGGAAATACGAGGCACCGGCTAAACAGGCTAAACCACGCTTACCGGTGAATGCCCTGAAACGGCTGCCCAAAACCCAAAGCAAAGCGCAAGGCCAGCCCACAAATCAGCGTCAATATAAAAGCGACCGTCATCCACGTATCCTGCAATAACGTTCCGAGTCTTTCCCGATAAGCTGCGTACTGAACAACAAAGTAGACGGGCAGGTCTCCAACAGCAACGGCTCCCACCGCGCCCAGCATACCGAACAAGTGGAACCCCAGTGGGATCAGGACGAATAGAGAAATACAATAGACCAGATTCGCGGCAGCGTTGTAGTGTGCTTTGGAGAGCGCAAGAATGGCCGGCGCGACCGTGCTGTAGAGCATCGTATGCCACAACCCGAGAGCGAGCACACCAACCATCCAGGCCGCCGCGTGGTAGCGATGGTCGTAAAGATGCAAAACCAGTTGATCGCCGGTGCAAACGACGAATACCAGCCCCAACGCGCCAACAGCGAGCACCGGCAGCCGGTACTTTAAGAATATGCTGCGGTATTCATGGCGCGGTTGCTGGGCAAACCGCGCGATGAACGGATATCCCACGCGCGCGCAAAACATTGCAATAATCTGTCGTGGCATGTCGGAGAGGGAAAACGCCACCCCATACACGCCCAGCGCTTCGATCGAAATGAGTTTGCCCAGAATCAGCCGGTCCGACTGGGTAGCCAGGAAGGTGAGAGTCGTCCCTATTAGAATCCATTTACCAAAATGAAGGAGCGAGCGAAGGCACTCCTTGTCCAACACAAAGTGTGGGCGAAGTTCAGGAATGATGAAATAACTGACCACCGTTCGAGTCAACTCTGAGACCAATCTGCCACCGACGAGCGCCCACAAGGAAGGGTCGATGAGAGCCCAGACCAAAGTAACCACGAAGTACACAACCTGCGAAACGAGGTCCAGCATCGAGGTCTTGCCGACGCCCATATGCCGCGCCAGGGTAAGCAGACTGGTGGAAGTAAAACCGGAGATCACGCATCCGAACCCCAGGACCGGGAACAACGCAAACATTCGAGGCTCATGGTAGAAACGGGCGACCGGCCATGCGAGCAGGGCGGTCATAACCCATAGCCCACCGCCACGGATCACTAGCAGCGTCCAGGCCGTATTCAGAAACACAGGTTCATCGCCTCGGGGGCTCTGAATGACGCTATCCCCCAGACCGATGTGCGAGAACAAATTGAGTCCGACCAGCACGGTCGTCAGCAGGGTCATTACGCCGAAGAATTCAGGCGAGAACAGCCGGGCCAACACCACGCTGCTCACCATACGCAGCGCGAGCGAAATGCCATAAAAGGCGATGATGTAAACCGTGCCTTTAATTGCCTGCTTCTCGAGTCTCCGATGGCGAGTGTCACTCGCCTCTTGGGTCAGAACCCCCTCACTATCCGCGCTGATTGCCATCGCTTAGGTCACTCCAAGCCGGATCATGACATCTGGCTATCCGGAAACATAAAATTTGGCAGTTCACATTTCCAACTTGACACTTAGGTAACCGAGATGTCGACCTCCCGGATCTCTAGGTAACGGCGCTGACAATAGCTACTCTCCAATCATTATAGTGCACCGTCATTCCCTCGTTCACAAACTGAGCAGCTCCGAACCGATGGTCCTCGGCCGTCAGCTAATGCGGTAATGGCCCATTGCAGTCGCCGGTCTGCAATAGCTCGAAAGTGTTTCTAAGCAGTTGGAAATGATCCCTCAAAATGGCATTTAATTAGACGGTGTTCGAAGCCGTGGGCTTGCACATTGTGGTCCGGTGACGATAAGTCAACTCGCTGGTGGCGCCCCGGGCAATGTTATGCTTCGGACCAGAGAGGTCTGGATTGCCGCCATCAAATTCGCAAAATGCACAGCGGCTGTGGGACGTCGCGATCATTGGCGCGGGTATGGGAGGCGGCTTTGCTGCACACGCCCTCGCCGAAGCGGGACACGATGTGTTGCTCATCGATTATGGCAATGAAGACATCTTGTCTCACGGTAGCACCGACCTCTCAGGCGAACAGGAGATTCGGCTATCTGAAAACAAGTGGCCTACCATGAGCGCCTTCGAGGTGGATGGAGTTATCAATCGCAGCTACCCGCCGTTCGGCGCGGGCGTCGGCGGCAGCACCAACTTATACGCCGCCGCGCTGGAACGCTTTGCCAGGCTTGACGTTGACTTGCAAACAGATGCGCAGCATCCTACCGGTGGCTGGCCTATCAGCTATGACGAACTTCTTCCTTACTACGAAAAGGCCGAGCGGATGCTTCATGTTGTCGGCACGCACGACCCATTCGCCGCCGATCGAAGCAGCCATATTCAGCCACCGCCGCCGCTCGGCCTCTGTGATGCCCACTTTGTGAAGTTCTTCGAGAGAAGCGGCCTCCATCCTTACAGGCTCCACGTCGGCATCCGCTATCGGCCGGGGTGCGATGAATGTCTGGGGCGGTTGTGCTACAAAAACTGCCGGGCAGACGTGCGTTCTGTACTCGCCGAGTCGTCTAAGAAGCCGACCATAATGGCCCGCAGCGAAGTTGTAAAACTTGAAGCCCTGCCAGACCGGGTGACGCGTGCGATTGTGCTCCGGGATAACCAGCAGATCGAGATTCAAGCCAGGATTTTTGTATTGGCTGCCGGTGCGATCCATTCCCCAAAACTGTTGTTGCGATCCACGGAATGATCACTGGCCGGAAGGTCTCGCAAATCGTTCTGGCCTAGTTGGCCGTAACCTTATGTTCCATGTGACACAAGCATTCGCGCTATGGCCTAACAAGAAATTGGCCTGCACAGGTCCGCGCAAGTCGATCTCCTTTCGCGACTTCTATCAGGTTGGCGGTCAACGTTACGGATCCGTTCAATCAACCGGATTTGAATTTGGGTACGGCGGGTTGTTGGTGCATCTTTATGATCTCTTCGATCATGGGAGGTTGAGAGGGCTCCGCCCTGTCCGCCCGTTGCTGCGGATACCGGCCGCTGCGGCCACCAGAATCGTTGGTCCTGGCACGATCTTCGTGTGCATCATTGAGGACCTGCCCTACCCGGAAAATCGGGTCGTGATCGACGACAACGAAGCCGATGGCGTCCTTATCAAGTACACAATCAAGCAGGAATTGCGGGACCGGACTGCTCGCTTTCGCAAGCTTTTGACAGAACGGCTCAAGGAGCGGCGGCTCATTTTTCTTTCCCGGGATGTCGAGCTTAACTTTGGCCATCCATGCGGCACTTGTGTGATGAGCAATAACCCTTCGACAGGGGTAGTCGATCGAGACTGCCGGGCGCATGGAATCGCCAATCTGTTCATCACGGATGCATCATTTATGCCTACGAGCGCCGCAACCAACCCATCCCTTACCATTGCAGCCAATGCGCTCCGAGTGGCTGGTAAGATCGATCGGATTCTGGCCGGTAGCACCAATTGAATTCACCGCGGCGCCGCGGGTCCGGCACATTTCTGTAGCGTTAATCGAGCGTGCGACGCCGGCCGCCGTGGTTCCAGACAGCGGAGAGCCCCCCTTGAACCATCAGTCACCCTAGCCAGCGAACCGTTTACGGTCGCTCTCACCATGGGCGAGAAATGAATCCGCTGGCGTGACCCCCTTACCTCGGGTGCCGGGGTTCACCGATAATGCTCATCAGTGGGCGGTTACAGACCTCGACCCTCGCCCTTTAATACTTCCAAAACCAAAAATAAGCTCTTTCCTATCCCCCGACCGCCCATGCGACGTAGTACGATAGGCGCACAGAGCCGTGCACGACTTGTTCCCGCATGACCAGGGCCCAGCCTCAGCTCAATAACCCACCGGAGGGTTTCCCTTGGTTACAGTCACAGACGAGCCGTCCCCTTATCCCCCAACGCTCTGAAGGTCCGGGCCTCTGTTCGCGCGCTCTAACTTGCAAACCATTTCACGAATGATCGTCCCCGTTCCCAGAGCTTTTATGAACAGGGCGAAAGGAAGACGTTTCATGAATGAGAAGTGCTTATCTGTTGTCATTCCGGCCTACAATGAGGAGCATACGCTTAGTCGGATTGTCGACCGGGTCAGTAAAGTGCCCCAGTTGCTGGAACTTGTGATTGTCGACGATTGTTCCTCAGACAACACGCCAGAGGTGCTGCGCAATCTGTGCGCCAAATACCCCAACATCAAAACAGTGCGTCACGAGAGAAATCGAGGCAAGACCGAAGCACTTAAGACCGGGTTTCGGCTCACCCAGGGTGAGATCGTCATCGTCCAGGATGCTGATCTCGAATATGATCCCAGCGAGATCCCTGATGTCATCGCCCCCATCGAGTCCGGACAGGCAGATGTTGTGTTTGGCTCACGCTTTTTGGTCCGTAAGGCCGCTCGCGCGGTCTACTTCTATCATTACCTGGCGAACAAGTCTCTTACGTTTTGCTCGAACCTGGCCACAAACATCAACCTCACCGACGTCGAGACTTGTTATAAGGCCTTTCGCGGAGAGATTATCCGCGAAATGAAGATTAATTCAAGCGGATTCGGTTTTGAGATTGAAGTCACGGCAAAGGTAGCAAAATTGCACTGTGCTATTTACGAGACACCTATCAGCTACTACGGCCGGACCTATGAAGAGGGTAAGAAAATTACCGCATGGGACGGAATTGCAGCCTTTTATTACATTCTCCGATACAACTTATTTTGCAGCCTGGGGGATAGCTTTTATAACGCGTCGCGTTTGACTTCGACTATCGCCGCGCAACCAAGTCGGATTGGCTTGAGTTCGCGGGAGCTGACCTAGTGCAGATGACCGGTTCCGGTCTTCGGTGCTGCGATACGGGCGCGCTCCGCCTATCGCAGCTGAATGAGCGAGAAATGCCAACTTATGCGGCTAGCCTTGGCTATGAGCGCCGTGCTGCTGATGTGGGCACTACTCGCCGCCTCGTTCACGGGTATCAGGCCTGATCATGTTCATGGATTTTTTCGAACGGCTGACAACAAAGAGCCTCTTGGAATGCTTTTGGCGGGAACTTGCAATTATCCTGGCAGGTTTGCAGATCTCGCAGTTATTACTGCCTGTAGATGCTGCCCCGGCAATCGTACGATTTTCTTGATCGGAGGCCAGTTAGCTTAAATGACGACAAATGAAACTGTTTCCTCTGATTATTCTCCTGGGTCTGCCCGAATACCCTCTTCGCCTGGAGCGGCAGTATTTGTGCTGGCCGTTCTCTGTGGCACGGTTCTGGCTTTGATCGAAGGTCAGCCGGATTGGGCACATTTCGGAGAGGAATCACAGCTCGCTGCTTCCGTGGCCCAAGGGCACGGGTTTAGTTCGCCATTCATGATTCCTACCGGGCCATCTGCTTTCGCGCCTCCTCTCTATCCGTATCTCCTCGCAGGGATATTCCGCTTGTTCGGAGTATTCACACCGACTTCCTATTGGGTTGCCGTTGCCCTGAATGTCATCGCTCACGCGTTGAGTTGCGTTATGCTCTATCGGATAACCAAAGCCGTTTTTGGGGATCGCTCTGCAATTTATGCTTCGACGGCACTTGCGACTTTTCCGCTGGTCTTTCAGCCACTTCTCTATTTCCACATAGTCGCTGGCGCCTATAAGCTGGGGATGTTCATCACGCCTATTATGGTGTGGTATACGACGTTCTCGGAATTGACTATCTTGTCCCTCATCTGGATGACTCTGCGCCAGTCCTGGTGGCTACCATATGGTGTTCTCTGGGGGATAGCCGCTCTACTGAACCCAACGATCCTCGCAGTAATGCCCTTCTTCCTGGCATGGCGGGTGTGGCAGAAGGACCGCGTTCGCGAGTTGCTCCTCGCGGTGGCGGTCATGATCTTGTTCATTACTCCGTGGATGATTCGGAATTATGTCGTGTTCCATCGCCTTGTTTTCATCCGCGATGGACTCGGCCTGGAGCTCAGACAAGGGAATCAGCCGGGACGCGCTGCCATTTGGAATGGTGATACCCATCCGGATATCAACATCAACGAGGCCCGGAAGCTCGCACAAATGGGAGAGCTAGACTATATACAAATGGCCGGCCAGCAGGCGATGGCGTTCATCCGATCGAATCCACGCGAGTTTATTATCGACTGCCTTTTGCGGATCAGGTACTACTGGATCGGCACGCCAGTTACATCGCAAAGGCTGCGCTCAGTCAACTTCCTTAAGTACACACCGCCGCTTGCGCTGACCCTTCTTGCATTTTGGGGAGGTGTGCAGGCTATCAGGAGGAGAAATCATTCCGCCCTCCTACTGTTTGCTGTGCTGCTTTTCTATCCGGTCGTCTACTACATCAGCCACACATTTTTCGGGTTTTTCTATCAGTACTCAATCCAGGCGGAGATGCTCGGGTTGGCGGCCGGACTCTTTGGAGCAAACGCAGGAACCAAGACGCTCCGAGTGGCCGGTAGTACCGATTGAATCCGTCGCGGCGCCGCAGGTCCGGTGCGGGTCTACAGCATGAGTCGAGCCCACGCCTACGCCGGCCGTCCCAGACAGCAGAGAGTCTCCCGGAACCATCAGGCACCCTCGCCAGCAAACGGTTTACGGTCGCTCTCACCATGGGTGGGAAATGAATCCGCCGGCGTGACCCCCTTACTTTGGGCACCGGGCTTCACCGATAATGGTCACCAGCGGGCGGTTACACACCTCGGCCCTCACCCTTGGCACTCCCAATAGCCCAAAATTACCTCGTCCTCATCCCTCGACCGTGCAAGCGACGTAGTACGAATGTGCGCACAGAGTCGTGCACCAATTATTCCTGCATGACCAGGGCCCAGCCTCAGCATCATAAGCCACTGGAAGGGTTCCCTTGGCTAGCGTCACAGACCAGCCGTCCCCCTTTTTGCCCAACGCTCTGAATGTCCGGGCCTCCGTCGCGCGCTCTAACTTGCAAACTATTCCACGGCAAACAATTTTACGAATGATCGGCCCCCTTGCCAGAGCTTCATGAACAGGAGTCCTTCATGACGGATCGAACAGCTTTTATCACTTCCGAGTACTCTCCAGGACGGCTCGCTTATTCTCCTGTGTCCGCCCGAATTCTCTCTTCGCCTAGCGCGATAGTAGCTGTGCTGGCCGTTGTCTGTGGTGCTGTTCTGGCTTGGACCGAGGGTCAGCCGGATTGGGCACATTTCGGGGAGAATACCACAGATCGCTGCTTCCGTCGCCGAAGGGCGCGGGTTTAGTTCACCCTTCATGATTCCGACCGGGCCATCTGCTTTTGCGCCTCCCCTCTATCCGTATCTCCTCGCGGGGATATTCCGCCTGTTCGGAGTATTTACACCCACTTCCTATTGGATTGCCGTTACCCTGAATATCCTCGCTCACGCCCTGAGTTGCGTTCTGCTCTATCGGATAACCAAAGCCGTTTTTGGGGATCGCTCCGCGCTTTATGCTTCGACGGCACTTGCTACCTTTCCGCTGATCTTTCAGCCACTCCTCTATTTCCACGTTGTCGCTGGCGCCTATCAGCGGGGGATGTTCATCACGCCTATTATGGTGTGGTATACGACGTTCTCGGAATTAACTATCTTATCCCTCATCTGGATGACTCTGCGCCAGTCCTGGTGGCTACCATATGGTGTTGTCTGGGGGATAGCCGCTCTTCTGAACCCGACCATCCTCGCGGTATTGCCCTTCTTCCTGGCATGGCGGGTGTGGCAGAAGGGCCGCGTTCGCGACTTGCTCCTCGCGGTGGCGGTCATGATCCTGTTCATTACTCCATGGATGATTCGGAATTATTTCGTGTTCCATCGCATGGTTTTCATCCGCGATGGGCTCGGCCTGGAGCTCAGACAAGGGAATCAGCCGGGACGCGCTGCCATTTGGAATGGTGATACCCATCCGGATATCAACATCAACGAGGCCCGGAAGCTCGCACAAATGGGAGAGCTAGACTATATACAAATGGCCGGCCAGCAGGCGATGGCGTTCATCCGATCGAATCGCACGGAGTTTATTATCGACTGCCTTTTGCGGATCAGATACTACTGGATCGGCACGCCAGTTACATCGCAAAGGCTCCACTCAGTCAACTTCCTTAAGTACACTCCCCCGCTTGCGCTGACCCTGCTTGCGTTCTGGGGAGGGGTGCAGGCTATCAGGAGGAGAAATCATTCTGCTCTCCTGCTGTTTGCTGTGCTGCTTTTCTATCCGGTCGTCTACTACATCAGCCCACATTTTTCGGGTTTTTCTATCAGTACTCCATACAGGCAGAAATGCTCGGGTTGGCGGCGGGACTCTTTGGAGCAAACGCAGGAACCAAGACGCTCCGAGTGACTGGTAATCCAAATTGAATGCCGTGCCGGCGCCGGTCCGGCACAGTGTTGTTCCAGGTATCGGGTCGGACCCTGCAGTTGAAGCCTGCACTTCTACCGGACATCGGATTACTGCTGAACATTTACCTGGACCTGTGAAGTGTGAGTTTGCGCATTCGATGCCGCAGCGGTAATGGTTACAGTAAATGCAGAACCGCTCGCTGAATACCCGCACCCGGAAACCCACAACGACCCCGCGGTTAATGCCGCAGCCACCGCCAGCCGGAAGGACCACCGGGCGAGTTGCGACCGCCGGCGCTTTTTCGCCAAGCCCAATAGGGGGATGAATCCCCAGGGCATAACCCAGCCGAAGGCGAGCCTTCCGCCCGGCAAACCATGCGGAACCTGCCTGGGTGCGATCGCCATTTGAGCGGGAGCCATGAAAGATACAGTGCTCATGACTGGCGCGCCGCTGGGCGTGACGGTTGCGGGACTGAAGCTGCAAGTTGTGCCTTGAGGCAATCCGGAACAGCTCAGGGTGATCGGCAGGTTAAATCCATTTTCCGGTATCAAGGTTACTGTCAGAGTCGATGGCTGTCCGGGGGTGAGGTTTAAGTTGGGGCTGCTAATCACCATCGCATACTCCGGCGCGGCCACAGTGACGGTCAGAACCGCGGAGGTCGAAGGGGAGTCGTTGGCATCGCCCCCGTAGGCGGCAGTGATGGAGTTCGTTCCTACCGGCAACGAGGCCAGATTCAACGTGGCCCCTCCGGTTGTGGTCAGCTGCGCCGTGCCGAGACTGGTTGATCCATCGAGGAACGTGACTGTGCCCGTGGGCAGATTGCTGCCTGACTGAGGTGCTACTGCTGCGGTCAAGGTCACGCTCTGTCCCGGTGTCAGCTGGGTGCCGGAAGCGGTCAGCGTAGTCGTTGTGGGCAGTCCCCCGCCTTGCGCAGCAGTTACGGTTACAGTCACAGCGGATGAGGCAGAACCGGCGTCTTTGCTGTCTCCTGCGTAAGAGGCAACGATCGAATTTGTTCCCGCTGACAGAGAGGTGCTGCTAAACGCCGCCACCCCACTCGCGTTGAGTTGCGCCGTACCCAGACTCGTCGTTCCGTCCAGAAAGGTGATTGTGCCGGTGGGCACATTGCTGCCGGACTGGGGCGCAACTTTGGCCGTGAAGGTCACGCTCTGTCCCGGCGTCAGCTGGGTCGCGGAAGCGGAAAGGGAGGTCGTTGTGCCTGCGGTGCTCTGAGCCACCAGGACAGTTACCGCCTGAGATACCGAGCTGCTGTCTTTGCTGTCTCCGCCATACGAAGCGGTGATCGAATTCGATCCGGCGGGCAGGGTGGTGGTGCTGAGCGTGGCTACGCCGCTGGCATCCAAAGTGGTGGTGCCCAGGCTGGTGGTTCCGCTATAGAAGGTGACTGTCCCGGTCGGCGTGAAGGTGCCGGACTGAGAGGTGACTGTCGCCGTGAGGGTGACGTTTTGTCCCGGGTTGGCCGATGTCGGTGATGCCTGGAGCGTAGTTGTGCTCGCCGGAAGTGCCGGAGCCGGCCAAGCGAACACTGTCATCGAGTAGGGTGGCAAGGAATACGGCGTCGCAGGATTGAAATTGCCGGCGCTGGTCTGCGTCGGACCAGCGACGACCGGATTGTTGGTAAAGATGCCCTCGTTATTGTCCGTAGGATTCGTCGAGGTCAACTGGCTAATGAGCACACTACCGCTGGGCGCATTGGCTCCAGAGAAGGTCACCGGCAGAGATCCGCTGCGGCTCAGATTGAAGACGACGACGCTGTGGTGCGTACCATCGGTAAAGGCAAACGACTGTAAATAGTGGGCACTGGCAAGTTGGATGGAGTCATTGGTGCTCGGAGGCTGGGTCCAGGTCGGGTTGGCCCCTGAAACGGTTGTCGCCAGCATCGTCGGCAGGATAGCCGAGTTGGCCAACTGCAGCCCATAATACTGCGGCCGCTTCAGGTTGGTCTCCCCATCCATATCGATGACCGCGCCCGACAGAGGAGCGGTCTCATTGGGAACGGCGGAATTGCTGAAACCATTTATATATTCGGGAAGCGCAAACATGTTCTGTGTGGTGATTCCCAGATCACGCATCATCAGCAGCATATGATCGGCCACGGCAATGCCGGCTCCCAGGCCCGCGGCCGTTTGATTGACAATATTCTGGGGTGCGGTTCCCGTTACCGTGTTGAGGTTAACTTCTGAAACCGCCAACTTCGCCGCAGGGCTTCCAGCGGCCGCTGCCTGCGCTTGTTGGTACATGTAGTTACCCGTCGCTGTCGGCGACGAATCCACCTGCTCCGGCTGCGCGAACATCGGCCCAAAAATTGCCTCATTCGAACCATAATCATTCAAGCTGTTGAACAGGTAGGGCGCCACAGCAAGGGAGTCATACCCGGAACTATTCGTTAATTCCTGACCGGTCCACGACGGAGTCGCCGCCCAGCTGCCCATCACCAGGTCGAAGCTGGCGGCATCGTAGGCGGAGGAGGCACGCGCGGCTGCAAATGCAGTTGCCGCAATGTTGCCATAAGCCGCCGGATTGGCTATCGCTTCCCCGGGAAACGCTGCACTGTTCCACATCTCATTGCCCAACTCGAGATGGATCGTGTTGAAAACCGAGGTCCACGGGGCCGATTGGCCCAGGGAGGCTCGTATGGCTCCGTATGGAGTCGACGCATCTCCCCCTAGATACTGAATCAGATCCTGCATATCAGCCGGCGAAATGCCCGCCGGCACGGTGTACCAGGGCTCGGCGCCAACCGTTTGGCAGAGCACCAGAAAATCGTGCAACCCGATGGAAATATCGTCTTGCTCCGTCTGTCCCTCGCCAAAGCCGGCGCGCATCCGTGCGAAAGGCACGGCGATCATATTGGCCGTGGTGCTGGCGAAGTCCGCGCCACCATCCATGAAGCGCAATACACCCGGCTGGAGAGACTTCAGAGTGTCGACCACCGCATTACGAAATGCTGTCGGGTTATTCGCCGCTGCCGGCTCGGTAAGCGCTACATCGTCGAGATAAACCTGCGCTCCGCTAATCGAGAAAGTCAATCCAGCCGTCCCGACGTAGGTCCCATCCTCCGCAGCGGTGAAGGTGTAGCTGTAGTCCTGCCACTGGTTGGTCAAGCTCACGTTCTGGTTGAGGTAGCTCACATTGCCGTGCGATGTCCCGGTTCTCCCAAAGGACACATTCATCTGGTTACTGCCGCTGACTGCCTTGGCCCGGAAAGTCAGCGTGTAGCTCCCGTTGAGCTGCAGGAACGAACGTCCGTTGAACGAATCAAAATTGGATGTCACCTGGGCTGACTGCCCGCTGGCCGCCGCATTGATCGAGAGGGCCTGCTTTCCAGGTGTTTCCGGCGACAGATCCGCCGTATCGGCTGAGAACGTCGCCCCTCCCGAAGAAGCCACCCACCACCCGGCCTGCGGATTTCCCGGCACCTGCATTTGAACCTTAACCACGTCTCCCGGTGCAGGCGCGGGAGAAAGCGGCGCCGAGAAGGTCAACGTGATCCCGGTACTCGAGCTGCTGACGGTATTGCCGGTGACTGTGCCAGTCTGCCCGTTGGCTGCTCCGTAGATGAACTGAAAAGTCGCTCCCTGGAGAAAATTTGCCGGCCACACTGTGGTTCGGGTCAGAGTCCGTGCAAGTGGTTGCCGTCGCCGCCTGGCAATTGAGAATGGAGGACCACATCTCGGCTTCGAATCCCGGATTGCGAACTGTCAGGTTGCGCAAGATCTGGCCGGAATCGTAGTAGTTCTGCCCGCCGAGGTTGATGCCCAAATGCTTCACCGGCGTTTGTTGTACGGTTGTCCCAATATCAAAATTTGTCGCTTGTGACGAGTGTGACGAGGCAATGGTGTAGGCCGCGGACGCGACTGTGCTGTTGGTGTCGCCCGCGGCTACTGCGATAGCCTCGAGCGTCTCCGTCGCGCTAACCGTGATGGGGCCGCTGTACTGGGTCGAAGATGTGGTAGGCGCCGTTCCGTTGGTCGTGTAGTAGATGGTTGCCCCGGAGGTAGCAGTCGGAGATGGCCACCGACTGCGCGGAAGTATAAGTCCCGGCGGCGGGTGAGAAGGTCGGCGTTGCCACCGTCGAGGTTATGGTGTAGGTGGCGGACGCGACTGCGCTGTTGCTGCTGCCCGTGGCTACCGCGATCGCCTGCAGCGTCTCCGTCGCACTAACCGTAATGGGGCCGGTGTACTGGATCGAGGACGTGGTCGGCGTAGTTCCGTTGGTCGTGTAGTAGATGGTTGCGCCGGAGGTCGCATCGGAGAGGGTCACCGACTGCGCCGAGGTATAGGTCCCGGCGGCGGGTGAGAAGGTCGGGCGTCGCCGCCGTCGCGGTTATGGTGTAGGTAGCGGACGCGACCGCGCTGTTGGTGTCGCCAGTGGCCGCTGCCATAGCCTGCAGCGTCTCCGTCGAGCTAACCGTGATGGGGCCGGTGTACCTGGTCGAAGACGTGGTCGGCGTGGTTCCATTGGTCGTGTAGTAGATGGTTGCGCCGGAGGTGGCGTCGGAGAGGGTCACGGACTGCGCCGAGGTATAGGTCCCGGAGCCGAGTGAGAAGGTCGGCGTCGCCACCGTCGCGGTTATGGTGTAGGCAGCGGACGCGACCGCGCTGTTGGTGTCGCCGGTGGCTGCCGCGATAGCCTGCAGCGTCTCCGTCGAGCTAACCGTAATGGGGCCGGTGTACACGGTCGAAGACGTGGTCGGCGTGGTTCCATTGGTCGTGTAGTAGATGGTTGCGCCGGAGGTGGCATCGGAGAGGGTCACTGACTGCGCCGAAGTATAGGTCCCGGCAGCGGGCGAGAAGGTCGGCGTTGCCACAACAGGCGCGTTGATGGTGTAGGTAGCGGACGCGACCGCGCTGTTGGTGTCGCCTGTGGCTGCCGCGATAGCCTGCAGCGTCTCCGTCGAGCTAACCGTGATGGGGCCGGTGTATCTGGTCGAAGACGTGGTCGGCGTGGTTCCATTGGTCGTGTAGTAGATGGTTGCGCCGGAGGTGGCATCGGAGAGGGTCACCGACTGCGCCGAGGTATAGGTCCCGGCAGCGGGTGAGAAGGCCGGCGTTGCCACCGATCGCGGTTATGGTATAGGCGGCCGACGCGACCGCGCTGTTGGTGTCGCCGGACGCTACCGCGATCGCCTGCAGCGTCTCCGTCGAGCTGACCGTAATGGGGCCGGTGTACTGGCGTCGAAGACGTGGTCGGCGTGGTTCCATTGGTCGTGTAGTAGATGGTTGCGCCGGAGGTCGCATCGGAGAGGGTCACCGACTGCGCAGAGGTATAGGTCCCGGCGGCGGGTGAGAAGGTCGGCGTTGCCACCAGGTCGCGGTTATGGTGTAGGTGGCCGACGCGACCGCGCTGTTGGTGTCGCCCGTGGCTGCCGCGATCGCCTGCAGCGTCTCCGTCGAGCTAACCGTAATGGGGCCGGTGTACCTGGTCGAAGACGTGGTCGGCGTAGTTCCGTTGGTCGTGTAGTAGATGGTTGCGCCGGAGGTCGCATCGGAGAGGGTCACCGACTGCGCCGAGCTATAGGTCCCCGCAGCGGGCGAGAAGGTCGGCGTTGCCACAACAGGCGCGTTTATGGTGTAGGTGGCGGACGCAACCGCACTGTTGGTGTCGCCGGTGGCTGCCGCGATTGCCTGCAGCGTCTCCGTCGAGCTAACCGTAATCGGGCCGGTGTACTGGGTCGAGGATGTGGTGGGCGTAGTTCCGTTGGTCGTGTAGTAGATGGTTGCGCCGGAGGTGGCATCGGAGAGGGTCACCGACTGCGCCGAGCTATAGGTACCGGCGGCGGGCGAGAAGGCCGGCGTCGCCACTACAGGCACGTTAATAGTGTAGGTAGCGGACGCAACCGCGCTGTTGGTGTCGCCCGTGGCTACCGCGATAGCCTTCAGCGTCTCCGTCGAGCTAACCGTAATGGGCCCGGTGTACACGGTCGAGGACGTGGTGGGCGTAGTTCCGTTGGTCGTGTAGTAGATGGTTGCGCCGGGAGTGGCATCAGAGAGGGTCACCGACTGCGCCGAGCTATAGGTACCGGCGCCCGGGGAGAAGCTCGGCGTTGCACCCGAAGCCTGTATGACATAGCCGGCGTTACCCACAGAGCTATCGTTATACCCTGTTCCTCCAGCCACGGCGTACAGAGTCTCGCTCGAAGAGACCGAGACCGGACCAGAATACAGAGTTCCCGCGGTGCAGCCCGTAGAGCCATTGGTCGCCGGACTTCCGGTGGTGTTATAGCAAATCACCGCACCGGATGACGCAGTCGAAAGAGTGACGTTTTGCGCCCCAGTATAGGTGCCCGCAACAGGCGAGAAAGTTGGGGCAGAGGCCTGCGGAGTTCCCCCGCCGATTGTATAAGTTCCAGAAACAACCGTGCTCGGTGGTCCTAATCCAGCCGGCGACAGTGTACCTTTTGGATAAGCGGCGTTTGAGGAGCCGGCTATAGCATAAAGCGTTGTGGAAGAGGCTATCGAGACCGGACCGGTATACAAGGTTCCTGCGCTACAGCCGCCGTTGTTATCTGTCATCGGCAGAAGTGCAGGAATCGATGTTGACGTGAGGTAACAGATATATGCGCCGGAAGAGGTCGTCATGCTGACACTCTGAGTGCCCGCGTATGATCCCGGAGCCACGGAGAAAACAGGGCTGGACGCCGAGACTGTCCCGTTGTTGTAAGTTGAACCCGCGTTCCATGTAGCAAAACTGGCGCCGCTGGGTTCAGTAGGTGTGTTCACCGTGTACGAGAACGAATTGGCATAGAGAGGGTCGCTTGTTGTCAGCCCTACTCCGGCGGTGAAGCCGACATAAGCCGTAGTCGCGCCTACGATTGCAGGAATGTACACGCCCGACCATGAAGTCGTGAAGCAACTGGCGCCGGGGCACGACCCCCCAGCCGTAACATCCCACATGTTCAGCGTGAGGTCGCTTCCGTTATAGGTAACCTTGGCTCCATAGGTGTGGCCCGTTGGTATGTACTGAGTGCCGGTCGTGAAAGAAAACGGCGAAGACACACTGACCTTGTTTGTGGGGTAGATAGGAAGGTAACCCGGATTGGCGTCCCCCGGCAGAGCCGGATTCTGTAAAGTTTGGTACCACTGCACGCCGCCATTCGTGTAGCCACAGGTTTGGCAGTTCATTCCCCCGGAATCGAACTCAAGTGCAAAGACATAGTTAGGCGCAATGTTAGAAGGAGGTCCAGCAAATTGGGAGAATCCGCCTTCTCCCCCGGCCCCCGCCGCAAATCCTCTTGGCGATCCGTTGTTATTTGCATTCTCCACAACAAATGCGAAATTGTAACCATTCGGGACAAACGTGAAGGTGGTCGAGAAAGCTTGCACGTTCACCGCTGTTTGATAAATTACCGAATACCCTAAGTGAGTTGATCCCGCCGGTACCAAATCAATAGCTCCACCTACAATCCCAGAAGGAGGCGAGGCCGTAGACACAAAAAAACTGTTTGAAGTCGCAGACTGACCCGAAAAGAACGCTTGACAAGCCCCGGTTGATGTTGTCCAGGCGCTACAATCGAAGATGTTCTGCGCATTCGCTGCGGGACCGAGCAAACCCAACGTCACTATGCCAAGAGAGATGACCACCAGGGGTCTACAGAACTGGGAAGCAAGCCGAAACACCGACCTCAAAGAGAGAGACGAGGATCGATAGTTGAACGGGGGATTACACATTGGGCCGGGCTCCTTCAGCTCTAGAGCTTCTACTCACGACAACACTCATGTCTGAAGAACTAAGGGAGAGATATGCCCAGATAGTCAGCACTGCAATCGGTCGTTAAGGGTCGTAGGTTTTGTAACTCACCAATCCACGTGCCTCAGAGGCCGGAGTTTCTGGGCAAGACCATCGGTCACGAGTGATTCCCTGTCTTTCCCGCCGATGCGCCTCTTTCAACTCGAAGTATATGACCCAACTAACACGTCGGTATAAACCATGTATGTAAAGGCATCCGACAAAAGTTGCATAGGAACTCTTGCGCGCGCCCGGATAACCGTTTCAGGAAATTGCATGTTCCAGCGACGGACCGTCACCTCTCGATCTGACTCTTAAGCACGAGTGAACGTACCCCGGAATAAGCACGTGTCTCGGAGCGCCTGGAATAGACAAAGCGATTAGATCTTTCCCGTTTTAGAGTCTGTGGACAGACGCGACAACCCCATCACCAAAACGGAGACGGATCTCATCCTTCAGGAACGTCAACTTTCGTTTCCTGACCAGGCCAATTGCAGCCCGTCTCTCATCAAAATTGCGCCTGATAAATGGTGGCTGTTCCGCTGTCCCTTAAACCCCTGAGTTTTGTTTGACGATCACCCGTTTGGAGAGCGATCGAATTTCAGTCATCTCAGCCAGAGCAGCGGCAAGCGATCCCGCAATGCGGCAACTGTCGCGGCAATTCGCAGAAAACTAAACCGATAATTGCATCTTTGACATCGCAACGCAATCCTTCAAATTTACGCGTTCAATGGGAACTTTTTGCACAGATACCAGCGAGACACGACCGAAATTCCCGGCGAGCCTGGATCGCATCTCTCCCCGCGGTCTTAATTGATCGTAAGCTTGATCGTCGCCGTGCCCTGTAGCGTTCCGGAGACTGCGGTTACAGTCACCGTGGAAGTGGTGGACGTCGGAGTGGGCGTGGTAGGCGAGGTGGGCGAGGTGGGCGTGGGTAAGGTCCCGCTGGTCCCCGAGCAACCAGACAGGACCCCCAGACCGGTGCAAATTAGAACCAGCAACAGCCAGTGATGCCAACGGCTTCGACTTCTCCTTCCGAGGAGGCAGACCATCATAGCCAGCGCCGTCAACGGGAGGAATGGCCGGGACCCCGACTGCAACGCAGAAGATTGCGCGGCGGAGATGGTCAGTTGGGTCGTTGCCGGTGAGCCCGAGGGTGTCACTGTTGTCGGACTGAAGGAACATGTGGCCCCGGCCGGCAGTCCGGAGCACGCAAAGGTGACGGTTGAGTCGAACCCGTTCTCCGGAGTCACCGTCACCGTAACTACCCCCTGGTCGCTGGATGTGCCCGTGAGTGACGTCGGCGACGCAGCAAGGGTGAAGAAAGGAAGTGGAGTTATGGTGTAAGCCGCGGACGCAACCGCGCTGTTGCTATCGCCTGTAACTGCCGCGATAGCCTTAAGCGTTTCCGTCGAACCGACTGTCATAGGACCGGTGTACACCGTCGAGGACGTGGTGGGTATGCTTCCATCGGTCGTGTAGTAGATAGTTGCGTCGGGAGTAGCATCGGAGAGGGTCACCGACTGCGACGAATTATAAGTCCCAGCGGCTGGGGAAAAAGTCGGGGTTGCGACCGAAGCCTGAATAATATAGCTGGCGCTGCCTACGGAGCTACTCTCATACGCAGCTCCTCCTGCTACCGCGTACAGAGTCTCATTGGATGAGACTGTGACTGGACCCGCATACAGTGTCCCGGTCGAGCAACCAGTTGAGCCGTTAGTTGCCGGACTTCCAGTGGTGTTGTAACAAATGACTGCTCCTGATGTTGCGGTCGACAGGACGACGCTCTGCGGTCCTGAATATGTTCCAGCGGCAGGGGAGAAGGTTGGGGTAGACGCCTGCGGAGTCTCTCCGATTGTATAAGTTCCAGAAACGACCGTGCTCGGCGGCCCTAAGCCAGTCGGCGACAGTGTCCCTCTTGGATAAGCAGCGTTGGAGGAGCCGGCTATAGCGTAAAGCGTGGTGGAAGACGCTATCGAAACGGCTCCGCTATATAACGTTCCCGCGCTACAGCCACCGTTGTTATCTGTCATCGGCAAAAGTGCAGGAATCGATGTTGACGTGAGGTAACAGATATACGCGCCTGAAGAGGTCGTCATACTGACACTTTGAGTGCCTGTGTATGATCCCGGGGCAACAGAAAAAATTGGGCTGGATGCCGAGACTGTTCCGTTGTTATAAGTTGAACCCGCGTTCCACGGGGTAAAACTGGCGCTGCCGGGCTCAGTAGGTGTGTTCACCGTGTACGAGAACGAATTGACATATAGAGGGTCGGTTGTCGTCAGTCCTACTCCTGACGTGAAGCCAACATGAGCTGTAGTCGCGCCTACGATCGCGGGAATGTACACGCCCGACCACGAGGTGGTGAAACAACTCGCGCCTGGGCATGACCCACCAGCCGTAACATCCCACATGTTCAGCGTGAGGTCGCTTCCGTCGTAGGTGACCGTGGCTCCATAAGTGTGGCCTGTTGGCACGTACTGCGTGCCCGTCGTGAAAGAGAATGGCGAAGACACACTGACCTTGTTTGTGGGGTAAATGGGAAGATAACCCGCGTTGGCGTCCCCGGGCAGAGCCGGATTCTGTAAAGTTTGATACCACTGCACTCCGCCGTTCGTGTAGCCGCAGGTTTGGCAGTTCATTCCCCCAGAATCGAACTCGAGCGCAAAAACATAATTCGGGGCAATGTTGCTTCCGCCTGCGAATTGAGAGAACCCTCCTTCTCCTCCGGCCCCTGCTGCGAAGCCCCCTGGCTGCCCGTTGTTGTTTGCATTCTCCACAACAAACGCGAAGTTGAAACCATTCGGAACAAAGGTAAAGGTTGTGGTAAACGCCTGATCGTTTACCGGCGTTTCATACAACATTGAGTATCCAAGGTGCGTTGACCCTCCGGGGACCATGTTAACTGCTGTCCCCGAGAGACGCCCGTTGGGGGTCGGGACAAAGAAGTTTAGAGGATTAGAACCCGAGAAGGATATGCTGCAGGGCCCGTTGGATGTTGTCCAACCGCCGCAGTTGAAAATATTCTGCGCAATTGCAGCGGGCCCCAGGAAACCCAAGGTCATCACGACAAGGGAGAGGACCACCAGCGGTCTACTGAAGAGGGAAGCAAACCGAACGACCGACCTCAGAGAGAGAGAGGAGGATCGGCAATGGCACGCCGGCTTGCGCATTAAGCTAGGCTCCTTCAGTTTCAGAGGCTTCTACTCACAACAACACTCATGTCTGAAAGAACTAAGGAAGAGACCTGCCCAAATAATCAGCGCTGCAATCTGATACTACGGGTTGCGAATGGGAAGCGGTGTAACGGTGAAGGCTTGCTCGCTGCAATCAATGATTTCGTGCGCGCGGTCCCTCCAGTGTCACTCCGACCGCCCTACGGTCACAGCCCGGAACACCAGGCCTTAACACTTGCCGTCTATCGGTTAAATATAGAGCCTCTAAGTACCGCATCGAATAAACGAATTATGTAAAATGGCGCACCAAAGTTGCATTCGCCGATGCTGACAGCCGATTGCTTTGCCTCCAATGAGCGAAATAGGAGTAATTAACCTTCGTGTTTTCGGTCGTTTGTTTCATCGCTTTCGGTAATCTCAACTCCGAGCCGAACCGAGTTACCAAAGGCACTCTCGGATGCTGTCGACGGAACCTCTCCGCAACTCTTTCGTTTGCCTGAGCCCTGGTTTGGCCGCTAGATTTCTGGGTTGGCGCGGCACAATGCAATACACTGAGCGAGACGACCGTGGTCCAAAATTTAAGCCGGCTCCTTCTCGAGACAGCTGGTAATTTTTTCCCTCAAGATTGGTGTTTTCGACCTTGCCATCCGCTGAAAACAGTTCACCCGAAGCATCCGTCATTATCGTCTCTTTCAACACTAAAGACATATTGCGGGAATGCCTTCAGTCGGTGGAACGTGAATCGGATGGTCTGCGGATCGAGACTCTGGTCGTGGATAATCGCTCCGGCGACGGTTCGCCGGAAATGGTCGAGAAGGAATTTCCCCGGGTCCGTGTGTTGCGGAGCACGGTAAATCTCGGCTTTGGCGCGGCGAACAATCTTGCCATTCAGGCCGCCCGAGGGCGCTACCTGATTCTGGTTAATTCCGACGCGTTTTTATGCCCCGGTTCACTCAGGCTGGCCATCAACCACATGAACCTGCATCCGCAGGCGGCACTGGCCGGAGCGCGGCTTGTGGGGCGCGACTTCTCCTGGCAGCCCTCCGCGCGCATGTTCCCCAGCGTCCTGGGCGAATTCCTGGTGCTTACCGGCCTTGCGGCTAAGTTCCCAAAGTCCCGGCTTTTTGGACATTTTGACAGAACTTGGGCTGACCAGTCCGAAGCTGCCCAGGTCGATTGGGTTCCGGGAGCGTTCTCGATCGTTCGCACTGAGGTTCTGGAAAAAGTCGGCTTATTCGATCCACGGTTTTTTCTCGTACTGCGAAGAGGTCGACCTCTGCCGCCGCATCAAGAGTGCCGGGTACGAGATCTGGTACTGGCCCGATATTCTGGTCATGCACATCGGTGGCGAATCATCCCGTCAGATCAAAGACCTTGAACTCTCGTCTTCTGGTAGTACCCAGCTTGTTCTCTGGCGAATGCGCAGTACCCTCCTCTATTGGCGAAAGCATCACGGAGCTAAGGTTTGGCTGGTGAAATGGCTCGAGCTCGCACTCTACCGGTTCTCTTATTTGCGCAATCGATTCAGCAGTGACCCACAGCCGAAGGCCAGCAGCCGGGCTGCCAGATCACAGAATCTCGCAGCTTCGATGCGGTTGGCATGGAAAGAAACCGATGCCGGCAGGGTTTCTCCTCCTCGCCCGTGGTGAGACAACCGCGAAGCCATCAGGCCAGGTGCTTCTTCAAAATGTGTGAGCGAGTGCGGTGCATGGCAACATGCGTATGCCCACGCGTCGCCACCAGGGAAGCCATACCCATGCTTCGCAGCTTCTGAGGGTCGGCCATCGCGTCTTCGATGATTGCCGCGAGAATCTCTGGCTTGCCAGAATCGATCAGCCAGCCTGTCCGGCCGTCTTCAACATGGGGCCGTAAACCGGGAGTGTCCGAGGCAATCACCGGAACGGCCTGGGCGTTCGCGTCGAACACCACGCGGGGCTGTTCGTCCGTCAGGCTGGGGATGAGGAGTGCGTGGTAGCCGCGAACCAGTTCGAAGAACGGCGCGCCATAGGGCACCGGATCGAGCACAGCCACCTGCACGCTGGAAAGGGCGGCAGCCGAGTCTACACAATCTTGCCGAAGGCCGCCCTCCCCGATGATATCCACTCTGGCCCCGACTCCACGTCCTTCAAGAATCCGGAGCGCTTCCAAAAGTATGCCAACCCCCTTACCCGTCACCAGGCGCCCCGCGAAGAGCAGCCTTACAGGCTCTGCGAGCTTGCGATCCCAATCGCGCTGTGCCTCTGCTTCGTCCAATATATCGGCTTCATTGATCCACACCGCCGGGGTCACATATGCTCGTTCAGGCGCTCCGCTGTGCAACGAGTCGCGGTAAAACGATTGCGTGAACAGCGCGACATCGGCATGGCGACACGACCAGCGAGCCGCCAACTCTTTAGCGGTATCCCACAGTCTTCTTATCAACGACCGGCTTCGGAAAGGTTCACTGCGCCACGAACTTTCCACGACGATCACGAGGGCTTTCCCGCGAATGACAGCAAATGGATTGGCAATCCAGCCGAGGGGATAGGGCCAGCCGATTACGCTGGAGTGCACTATTTCCGTTCGCCCAATGGCGCCCCAAAGTACCAACGCCGTCCTTGGCAACCCAAGCAGGGCTTTGCCGGCCGATGTTTGATCCGGTAACTCTATATAGCGAAATCGAACCCCTTCGGGGACAGTGATCGGAACCAGGTTCGGCTGGGCTCCCTTGCGCAATTTAGGTGCACAAAGGGTGAAGTCTTTGAGATATTGAAGGTGCTCAACCAGATCGTGGTGCCAACCCTGCTCGAGCCATATCCCGTCGTTGTCGTCGACGAAACAGGGAATGAAAGTCACCAACAGATAGGGTCTATCGATGGCTGCTGGAACGTTGTTCTGTGAAGTTGCAGTTGACTCAGCGGAAAGAGAGTCCCTGTGCATCGATGCCGTAGTCGACGTTCGATTCATTGGAGACTCGTAGATTCCCTGGACCTTGCAAAGGACGAATTTGGCATAACTCGGGTGACCACCGGTCTGTCGCAGATACTCCAGCACAGAATGGTGCGGGCTCAGTGAATCGAAACGGGGGATGGAAGATAAATTGTATCATCCCGGCTTATGTCCAGATTTCGATTGGTTACTCATTCGCTCGCAATCGAACCTCGCAACACCGGATGCAGTTGGCATACAAAGAACGATGGGCGGACGGGTCTCACCGCCCCCAAGCATAGTAAAGGAGGATGTTCATCAAGCGTCGCATCAAGGTTCTCACCAGCAGCTTGCTCTCCGGGCTGATACGTAGCACCACCCCGCTCGCGGCGGGCCTGGCGCGCATCTACGCGCACGCATCCCTTGCTGCGCACCTTAATGAGCATCTGCCTGCCTCGGTCATCGTGTTGGGCAGGGTCTCTATCTACGGAACCGGTCGCGTCCGTATTGGCGAAAATGGGCTCTTATACCCGGACGTGCACCTGGAAACGCAGGACGACGCTCGCATCGATCTGGGCGAAGAGGTGGTTATTTCCCGCGGCGTGCACATCGTCGCCATGGCCGGAATAACCATCGGCGAAGGTTGCATGATCGGCGAATACACCAGCATTCGCGATGCCAACCACTTCCGGGACCCCGAGCGGCCGATCCGCCACTCCGGTTATAGCGCCAAGCCAATCACGATTGGCCGTGATGTTTGGATCGGTCGCGGTGTGGCCGTCCTGGGTGGGGTTACGATTGGTAATTCAGCGACGGTAGGCGCTAACGCAGTCGTGACCCGGGACGTACCCGAGGGAACAACAGTGGTCGGCATCCCTGCAGCGCCTATCTCGAAGCTACGGCCTTAGTGCTGCCGGGCCGGCGAGCGCCCCTGACTACCTTTGACCGTCCGCCTGTTCCCGTATGAGTCCAGCAAAATTCCAATCGAGGTCATCAGAGATGCCAGAACCCACAGGAGCGTCACGGCCATCAATTTTCCCAACTGATGGTACAGAACGTGGTCGACCTGGTGCAGAGAGACAACTTCGACGCACCACAAGATGACCGAGAGCAGGGCTCCCGAAACCGCGAGAGAGGCAGCGGCCCGGCCACGAAAGAATCGTCGTGCGACGAACAAGCCTATTAGCAACAGCCCCACCAGTAAAGTGACAACAATCACCTGCGGCATCCGGCGAACATCATATTCTTTCGCGCTCTGGGCAAGGTCCATAAACAGTTGATGCAGCATCCATCGCCAATTGAAGATCATATCCATCAGCAGCAAGCTCTCGATGAGCGTCAGGATCATGGCAAGCGGCAAAGCCCTCGACCTTCGTTTCGTCCTGCTCCACGCAAGGCCGCAACAAGCGGCCGCAATTGTGTATGCCGCCATTCCAGTCGCGCGGGTTGGGGTAAGCCAGTCTCCACTTGTTATCATGTGTTTCGGTTATTCCTCGCTATCGCTGTCCGCTCGCTAAGTTCCAGGAAGGCCAAATGATTCCACCGTCGATAGCGTTTCTTGCGTGGGTTCCGATCAGCCTCTATTTCTTTCGACGCTACCCTGTCCGGGTCGCTGTGCTGATCAACTTCATCGGGGGTTGGGCGGTGCTTCCATCAGCCGCCTTCACACCCACCACCGTTTCGTTTCCATACTGGATCATGGGAACATGCCTGCCCTCGATTCACTTCTTCACCAAGGCAAGCGTGACCGGGATCACCTGCCTTATCGGTGTCTTGCTCTTTGACCGGCCCAGCTTCCGCCGATTTCAGCTCAGTTTTTGGGACCTTCCCATGCTCGCATGGTGCGTCGTTCCGCTGCTGTCCGCGATCGCAAACAGCCAGGGCCTTGCCCTCGCCGCTCGTAGCGAACTCTATCAAATCCTGGCCTGGGGCGTACCGTACTTTTTCGGGCGTCTGTATTTTGAGAATACCGAGTCTCTTCGACTCGCCGCCAAAGCCTTCGTCGTTGCGGGCATGGCATATGTTCCTATTTGTCTGATCGAACTCTTTACCGGCCCGCAAATCTACGCCGCTCTGTACGGCTATCAGCCCTATCGCTGGATAGGGGCTGATCGTTACCTCGGGTTTCGTCCTATCGGCTTGCTCGAAGACGGAAACCAGCTTGGCATCTGGATGGCCACCTCGGCTCTGATCGCAATATGGCTCTGGAGACGCCGCCTGGTTGAGCGTGTTCTCCGTATACCCATCGGTTGGGCTAGCGCGGTTCTGTTGGTGGTCACCCTGGCCTGCCAGTCTGCCGGTAGTATTGTTCTTCTGCTTTGCCTCCTGCCCTTTCTCTTCGTCCGCAAGAATTATCTGCCGCGCGCCATCATCGCGCTGGTCCTGCTGTGTGTCCTGGGCCTCATCGCTCTTCGCCTGGCAAACGTCGTATCACTGCGCGGACTGGTAAAGCAGAACGCCGTGGCCCGTTCGGGCGCCGGTTTTTTGAAGGAGATCGGTCGCGGATCATTCGGATGGCGGCTTTCCGAGGATGAGAAACACGTAGCCACCGCGCTGCAAAGGCCCGTCCTCGGCTCCGGCAGGTGGGATTGGTGGAGCGCCAGCGCATCGCGCCCCTGGGGTCTATGGCTGCTCGCATTCGGGATGTATGGCATCGCTGGACTGCTCGCCCTGGAGTGCCTGCAGCTCCTGCCGGTAGCACGCATCGTTTGGTCTCCATTTGGTCGGGGCGGAGCTGCGCACTTTGAGCTGCGTGGCGCTCTGGCGGCGGCCATCCTCATGTCGGCTATTGACAATCTGCTGAACGGCTCGATGATTCTCCCCCTCTTGCTCGTGGTTGGCGGATTGAGTGCTCATACTTCTGCTGTTTCTGAGGGAGTGGTACGATCAGGCCAGTTCTTCCCCAAAATGGCTGCTGCCGTCCAGACGGGCCGGGGTTCCTCTCTTACCAGGCGTTCCCTCGCGAACGCCGCCGTCGCGAGGAAACGATGACCACGGCAGCGTCGAGCAATCGAATCGAAGAGACTTCACAACAGCGCCAGGCGCCCCATCTCGCCTATCTCTTAAGTTACTATCCTGCGATCTCCCACACCTTTCTTCTCAACGAAATCGTGGAGCTCAGGAAGCTGGGCTTCAAGATCGACGCAGCTTCCATCAATAAACCGTTGTGGACGGCTGGCCCCCCATCCCCAGAAGAGACCCTCGCGTTGCAGGAAACCTTCTACGTCAAAGCAACGAAGCCGGCCCGCATTCTTTTTGTCTTGTTCAAGATTCTGTTACTGCATCCTCGCGTCCTGCTGCGCGGCTTGCGCGCCGCGCTCCGCCTGGACGGCTGGAATCTGCGTGCGAGTTGCTATGCCCTGTTCTACCTGGCGGAAGCCCTTCTATTGGGCGACTGGTTGCGCCGGCGCGAACACAAGCACCTGCATATTCACTTTGGGGGACCAGTTGCAACGGTTGGCATGCTGGCATCCATCGCGTGGCAGTTCTCCTATTCGCTGATGCTCCATGGCCCGGATGAGTTCTATGACGTTGAAAGGTTCTACCTCAAGCACAAAATCGAGGGGGCTGACTTTGTCCTCTGCATAAGCGATTATTGCCGTAGCCAGGTGATGAAGGTCTGCGACCCCAAACATTGGGCGAAGCTTCACGTAGTGCGGCTCGGTGTCGATCTGCAGGTCTTCGAGCCCGTTCCGCAGCCGGACCGCCGTGGCGCACTAGAGATTATCTGTGTAGGCCGCCTGGTGCCGGCCAAGGGCCACCTCATCCTCTTGCGCGCTTTTGCAGATCTTCTACGACGCGGACACGACCTGCGTTTGCGGCTTATAGGAGAAGGCACTGAGCGCTGCGCCTTAGACGCCTTCGTTGCCGCTGAGGCGCTCGGGGATTCGATCGTTTTCGAAGGCGCGCTCAATCACGAGACAACCAGGCAAAAGCTCGCGCAAGCGGATGTTTTTGTGCTCGCGAGCTTCGCCGAAGGAGTACCCATTGCATTGATGGAAGCCATGGCAATGGAAATTCCTTGTGTCAGCACCTTCGTGGCCGGCATTCCCGAACTGATTCGTGACGGTGTCGATGGTTTGTTAGTTCCTCCATCCTCGGAGCAGTCTCTATCCGCAGCGTTGGAGCGGTTGATACGCGATGCAGATTTCAGGCGGATGATCGCGCGAGCAGGTCGCAGTCGTGTGCAGGAGCTTTATGATCTTAAAAAGAACTCCCGCATCCTGGCGGATACTCTGCAGAGATGCATCTCGGAACCGCCTCGTTAACAGAGTTATCCGGCGTTAAGCCAGCGAATCCACCACTTGTTCATGTACCCCGGTAATCGATTGACAAAAAAGTAAGTTACCGATGAGCGGATTAGCAGCTATTGGTCGGAAACTCGAAAGAATTCTCGAAAAAACATGCAAAATATTTCATCCCTCCGTCGATTTGTTGAGTACACTCAGTGCATCCCAGGGGAAAGCCAGATGTATTGGAGGTATGGCCTTGACTAACAATGAAACGAAACCCAAGAGCTTAAAGCGTGATCAGCTCGTCGTTGAAGAGCTGGGCACTGAGCTGATGATCTATGATCAGAAGCGTAATCAGGCATTTTGCCTCAATCAAAAAGCAGCCTTTGTTTGGCAGCACTGCGATGGCAAGACAACCGTTACAGAGATCGCCGCGAAGCTCGCAGAGACACTCGGTGAGCCAGCCGATGAGAAAGTGGTCCAATTTGCTCTGCAGAGCCTTTCGCAAGATGGCTTGCTTGAGCCTTCCACCTTCGTTCCTTTGGTCCCGGCGGGTATGACGCGTCGCGACATGATGCAGAAGATCGGTGTACGAGCGGCCATTTCTCTGCCGCTGGTGACTGCGCTGTTGGTTGCCACTCCCAAGGCCCATGCTTCCGGCAGGGACGGCCGCGGCGGTTGGTGGCCTGGCAATGGTCACCGTTACTAAATAGGGGCTACCGCAATATTTGGCTTTGCCCTGGAAAAGGCCTCCCCTTTGCGTCTTGGCTTCAGGCATTCGATTCCTCAATGAGTTATCGAACCTGGAGCCAAGGTAGTACGTCTTCCGACCACGGTTATAGCTGAGCTCTCGACCCCCTCGAGCAAAATGCTCTAACTCTGAAAAGTTTGCAATCGTTTTGCCTCCCCTCTAGTATCTAAATCCTCACACCGGTGTCTGAAGGACATGTAACGTGTCTTTGTCTGACGATCTAAGCGTGAATGTTTCCCACACCGTGGGACTTATTCCATCTTTTCCGCAACCTGCAAGAATGAGACCCAGAAACCAGCAACCGGCTAACGCTCTGGGTCTTACCTCTTTCGGAGTTCGCTTCGATCTATCCGCGAACCAGGTGGACTTGCTACGGGACGCCTTGCTCCATCTCCCTATGGAGTGCAAGAGATCCTTTTCCGCCTCGGTCAGCCCCGAATACTCTCTCATCCTGCGCGACCGGTCTTCCAGAACGGCGCAGCCGAGTTATCGTCTCTACCGCAGCGGCCGGCTGCTCTTCAGTTCCGTTGACCGGGGGGAATTTCTCCATCGCTTCGGCTCGGTCATCTCCCTCTACGTGGCGGAGGCAAGCCGCAAACGCACGTTCATTCACGCTGGCGTCGTCGGTTGGGGTGATCGCGCAATTCTGATTCCTGGCCGAAGCTTCTCCGGTAAAACGACCCTGGTTGCGGATCTCGTGCGCGCCGGGGCGATCTACTATTCCGACGAGTTCGCAGTGGTGGATAAGCAAGGCATGGTCTACCCCTACGCACGCCCTTTGCAGGTCAGGGACAGCTCTCTCCGGCAGACCCCAACGCCGGTTGAGGACTTCGGTGGTATTGCCGGACAGGAACCGATGCCTGTAGGCTTGGTCATCGTAAGCCGGTACAAGCCGGAAGCGCATTGGCGTCCCCGGCAAATCTCACCGGGGGTCGGTCTTTTGAAAATCCTCGATAATACCGTCTCAGCCAGAAGGGCCCCGGCGGTTGCCATGAGCACCCTCAAGCAGGTTGTGTCCAATGCTCTGATCGTTCGCGGAGTGCGGGGTGAGGCGTCACAGGTGGTCGACTGGATCGCCGCTAATTTCGGATCTCCTGCAGCCTTCCCCGGACTGACACAATGACCTCCGAATCAGACCTACTGCTGGCCACCTTGCGCGGTCCTGGCGCCTCTGTTCCACCGTCGATCAACTGGCAAGCTCTTCTCGATCTCGCCGAGAGTCATGGCGTATTGCCGCTCTTTTGCAGAGACTTTCCAGGGGAAATGCCGGAGACAATCCTGAACCGTCTCCATACGCAATGGGCTATGGCCGCCTTCTTGGCAACTGAGTTGGAAGGTCTCCTGCAGCAATTCTGCCTCCACGGCATAGAAGTGTTGGCTCTCAAGGGACCGGTGATGGCGGAGGCCCTGTACGGCAAGTTTGGCTTGAGACCATCCGACGATCTGGACTTGCTGGTTCAACCCCAGGATTTTGCCAGCGCACAAACCCTCTTGAGCGATCTGGGTTTTACTCCCATTTCTGTAGTGGACGATTACCATCAAGTGTTCAGTCGAGGCGCTACAGTGGTCGAGCTCCACTTTGCCGTTGCTCCGCCGTCCAGCCCCTCTATGAACATCGAAGCCGCATGGCGGCGTGCGCAAGTTATGCAGTTCCGCGGACAAAGAACCCGGTCCTTTGCCAAAGCGGATCTGCTCGTCTACTTAACCATCCATGGCATCAAACATGAGTTTGCGCGGCTGATCTGGGTTCTCGATGCAGTTCGCGCCTTGGCCGATCTTGATGAAGGTGATATGGGTGAAGCTCTGCGCATTGCTCATGCCATTGGCATGGAAGGTGCTCTGCTCACGACCTGCGAACTCGCGCGTTGCGGCTTCAATCTTGAGCTGCCAGCCGAGGCCGTCGCAGCAATCGCCCGCAAACCCATGATCGCAACCCAGGCGGGAGCGATGTGGGAACGGATTCTGGCGGGACCGGCAAACTCACAAACGTTACATCAAGGCGCGGCAGTCTTCGTCCAACTGGAACCGGACGCTCGCAGCCGCTGGACACAGCGCCTACGCTTATTCCTTCCCTCCGCACAGGATCACCTTTGGGCGGAACATCACAATATCGATCCCCGGTGGATGCTCTTTCTGCGTCCCTTCCGCCTGTTGTCCAAGCACGGACCGGCGACCGTGTGGCGTACACTTTTTCCCCGCTTCATTTTCTAACCGCTGAATCGAATCCAATAAAAGGGGGAGGCCGCTCTGCGAGCGGCCTCCCCTGGCTTTGTGTTTCGTCACAGCAGTTTCGCAATTGGTGTAGACCGAAGCAATAGGCCTTTTCGTGGTTTTCTCCCAAGGAAAACCACACCTCGCGACCTTCACCATGCCACAGTAATTGCGAAACTGGTCTAGTGCGGTTTTCGGTATTCGATTCCTTCATCCTTCAGGTAGTACTCCGACGAGCAGTAATCCGAACCGCATATCATCGACTCAACACCTGCAAACTGCATCTTCGTAATCAGACCCAACGCACCGCAATGAGGACAAGCCAACACGGCCACATACGGGTTGTTTGCCTCGCCCATCGCTCCCGTGTTCTCCAGCACAAACAGGGTTCCAGGTTCCATCTGCTCTGGAATCCACTCTCCAAGCAATTCAAGCTCTGTCAACATGCAATTCCTCCTGTGCGATCCTGTTACTGTGCTCCAATACACTTTCGCAGCGTGCAGGGTTCGCCCTGCGTCCCTTCTATCCTCTGCCTCCCTCCTGCGGTGATACCTCACATGCGCTCTTCCAATGGACGCTGCCACTGACTTTCCTATTCGGGAGGCTCTCCCCCATCGCATGGCGGAAGCCTCGTGGCGGCGCTCCGTGGCTACGGAAAGACAATACGATAGCGCCACGCTTGTGCGCTGTCTCGGTAATAAAATATCCGCGAATAAAATTCCACATCCACGCGATCGCCATAAAGCTTATGCTACGCGGCAGCGCAGGCATAACAGTCATCCGATGCGGTTTGGATGATATCCGGATTGCTTGATCGAGGTTAAGACGGCGCGGCGGGCCCCACCACCGCTGTCCAGCTGGCTGCCGGCGCGGTTTCTTATCAGTTGGCCCCACAACCGCAAGCCTTGGGGATCTGTTCTGCGGACGTATACCCATTGGCCGAGTCACCTACCCAGGTGAAGTTGAATTTCCGCATTCCGCCGCGGCGGGTTGACCTCATTCTTTCCGCGACTCTTGCTTTCGTCAATCCACGATTCGTTCGCCTTGATCGATTCCCGTGGCTTATGCACCAAAGATGCAATCACTAGAGCGGTTTCACAATTACTGTGGTCCTCTAAGGTTCGCGAGGAGTGGCTTTCCTTGGCAGAAAGTCACGAAAAGCTCTCACGCTTCGGTCTTCACCTATTGCGGAACCGCTCATGGTCGCGCGGCCAGAGTCTTCTGTTGGGGAATCGCGCTCGCCTGGGCCGGCGGTGTGCTTCCGCTCGATTCGCGCCCAATTAATTCCCGATAGATCGACTCATTGCGTACGATCGCCTGCACGTAGTCGCGCGTCTCGGTAAACGGAATTGATTCCACGAATTCATCCATGCCGTGGTACTTGCCGATCCCCTGCCAATCCGTCACCCGACTGTCACCGGCATTGTAGGCGGCGAAAGCATACGGCGCCTGGCCTTCAAACTTATCCAGTGTCTGTTTCAGGTAGCGCGTGCCCAGCCGGATATTGGTCTCGGGATTGAGCAGCTCGACCTCGTTGAAGTGATGAATACCCTCTTCCCTGGCCATCGAGCGCCCAACCGAGGGCAGCAACTGCATCAAGCCGAAAGCATTAGCCGAGCTTATAGCCGCCGGGTTGAACTCTGACTCCTGGCGTATAAGCGAGGCCACCATATAGGGGTCCAGGCCATTCTTCGCAGACTCCTGCTGAATTGCACCCCAGTACTGTTGCGGAAAAAGAATCTTCCAATAGCCCATGGGGATAGTGTCGATGGGTGCCGAAGTGTAGAACGGCAGAGCCCGCTTTAACACCCGCATGGCGCGGAAGGCCTCACCGTCCGAGGCGTAAATCTCGGCCTCGGCAAAGGCTCCCCACTGCTCGCTGCCGTCGGCTGCCTGAATCTCCGCCGGAATGTACTCGTTCAATCCAGCGTTGGCCAGCAGGCGCGCCTTGATCACATGCTCATCGTCCTCCGGCACGTCATCGGTCAATGCGGGAATCTCCTCACGCTGAATATTGCTGAGCATCGCCACATCGTCGGCCTTCACCTGGCCAAGCTCCGCCAGCCGCTCTCGCGCCATCTGCGCGTAGTAATAATGCTCAAAGACGCGGGAGAGGGTCTGGTAGTAGGCCGCTGCCATGGTTGGCCGGTGCTCCTCGTCCGCATACAGCCGGCCGCGCCAGTACAGCGCTGCCGGAATCTCTTTGCCGCCCGCATACAGCGCAATCTGCTTGTCGAAACGCAGCGCCGCTTCGGAGTAATTGCCCAGACGATAATTCAGCCATGCCGCCTTCCAGTGGCTGCTCGGCGCATAGCGGTGGCTGGGAAACCGTGTCGCCAGCTCACCGTAGTACTGGATCGCCTGCGGATAGTCTTTGCGCAGCAGATACATGTTTCCCGAAGTGTAGAGCGCCTCGGCCAACCAGGGGCTGGCCGGGAAGCGTTGCTCCATCTGGCCCACCATGGTCTGCACTGCGTCGCTGTCGTCCTTGTTGCGGGCCAGTTCCACCGCCAGGTACATCCGCCGCGCGCCGCTCTCATCCTGCGTGTCGGGCAGCGCATCGACCTCCGCTTTGCTGAGGCGTTTGTCTTTCAGGTCACACTCCGCCGCGGCCACCAGCAGCGAATGTTTTTCCTCGGAATTGGATTCTGCGCTGTCATTGGCCAACGCGCGATACTCTTCGCCGGCCTCAGAGTAGTGGGCGCCGGCATAGAGAGCGTCCGCATGCGCCCTGCGCTCACGCAACGTCAGAGGCGCCGCAGAGCCCACCACAGTCAACTGCACCTTGGCCTGCTGCGCTTCATTGCTCAGAGGAAAGGCGAGGAAGATGTGGCGATAGAGCCTTGCGGCTTCGTCAACGCTCCCCGTCAGCTGGTTGGCGCGCGCCAGCGCCAACTGGAAATCCGCGTGACCCGCGATCGCATCCCCGGCATGTTCGTGGAGCACGCGCAGCGCCGTCTGCGGGTCGTTCTGCTGCAACGAGAGATTGGCAATCATCACCGGCAGGCGAGGCACAAAGATGCTTTCCGGGTACTTGGCGGCGAAGCCCTTCAACAGCGCCTCGGCATCGGCCAGCCGGCCCGCCTCCATCTCCGCCTGGGCACTCAGAAAGTCGGCGTAGTCATCCAGGGTCTTCCCCGCCACATTCGCCTTCTGGAAGCTGCTGACGGCGTCGGGGTAGCGATGATCCAACAGGTAGGCATGGCCCAGCGCCAGGTACGCCGTCGAAGCCGCCTCTCCGGTGTGAGCGTGCGCATAGGCGGTGACCCCGGCGTAGGCCGCGGGCGACCGCATCGCTGTCAGTTCCTGGGCCATGGGCCGCAGCTGCGACGACGCCACAAAGGCCTGCTGTAGTTTGCGGCTGCGGGCAATGCTCCTGGCGCTGCGCGGCTTGCGCCGGGTCTTGACGTGGCGAACGTGTGTATTTGCCGGCGTCTTGCTATGCGCAGTCGATGTTGTGTGCGCTGCGTGATGGGTCGCGGCGTGCTTCGGCGCCGGTGTCTCCGGCGTGGCCTGCGCCGCGCCTGCCGTCCCGCTCACGGCAAACAACAACACCCAGGGCAGAAGGGTTTTTAGGTCCGCTGTTGTCATTCGATTGATCGCTTCCCCTTCGCTTTCCTGCTGCAGCGGATCGACAAGATCACCCTGCTGGATGAGCAATGGGAAATCTGCACTTATAAGACTCTAAGCGGAAAATTTGGTTGCGCGCGGGCTTTCCTCCCATCACAACCCATTATGGGAACCCGATCCAACACCGCTGTCCGCCGATGTCCGCGCAGATCGGGCCTACTTCGCAGACTACGCATTTTGCCCTGCGCCGCCATGCCCATTTAGTATGAGTCAGAAAGCGCAGCCCGCCCAAAGCGCTCGAGCATGCCCTTCTCCTTAGCGCGCGTCCGCCAGCGCGGGAGAACGGTCTGGAAAGGTCGAATTTCTGAACCCGTCAGACATGCCTATCATCCAAGCACAAGGGACCGAAGAAGTTCACCCTGACATCTTGCTGGTCAACCGGGCCCGCCAAGGGGATGTACAGGCCTTCGAGCAGCTGGTAAAGCAGTACGATCGCCAGGTGTTTCGCATCGCCCAGCACATCACCCAAAACCGCGAAGATGCGGAGGACGTGGTTCAGGATGCGTTTTTAAAGGCCTACGAGAAGCTGGAGCAGTTCCAGGGCAACTCCAAGTTCTACACCTGGCTGGTGCGCATCGCGGTAAACGAGTCGCTGATGCGGCTGCGCAAGCGCCGTACCGGCCGCATGGTGTCGATCGACGAGGATGTGGAGACCGAAGAAGGCTCCATGCCGCGCGATCTGGCCGAATGGAGGCCGGACCCCGAGATGATGTACGGGCAGTCGGAGCTGGCTGAGATTCTGCGTAAGACAATCCAGGGCTTGCCCCCTGGGTTCCGGGTGGTGTTCGTCTTGCGCGATGTGGAAGGACTTTCGACGGAAGAAACCGCCGAAACGCTTGGGCTGAGTGTTCCCGCGGTCAAGTCGCGGCTACTTCGGGCGCGGCTGCAGTTGCGGGAGCGGTTGAGCCGTTACTTCCGCAAGAATGAGGATGGGACCAAATGACTTGCACGGAATTTCTGGCGCAACTCGGCGATTTTCTCGATAACCAGGTGACCACTGGCTTGGTCGCCGACTTGCAAGATCATCTTGCTGGGTGCGAGCACTGCGTAATCACCATGCAGACCACGCGCAAGACCATCGAAATCTACCGCAACCACGAAATCTATGAGCTGCCCGCCGGGTTACGCGAGCGCCTGCAGGTTGCCATCCTGGCCAAGTGCAAGAAGGGTTGCTGACCCCCCCGAAGAATTCAGACCCAACAGGAGAGGCCACCCAATCGGGTGGCCTCTTTTCTGCCTTCGAGCTTGGCTAGTTGTTGTCTTTGCGTTGCAGCGTGGGACGGTCTGGCTGAGATGAGTCGGTCGTGTTGGGATCGTTGCTCGGACCGCTTGCGCGGCGCAACGTCGGTTGGTTGCCTTTGCCGCCATCGATCGGCTTGCGCTTGTTCTCAATCCGCGCCAGGCGGGCCTTGACGTCGTCAAACTCCGAGGTGGTGACCACGTACTCCGCCCGCGGCGGCAGCAGCGTGGCAATCTCCTTTTGTGTCGCCTCAATGCGGTCCGGCGTCTGCGGATGCGAGGAAAATGCCTTGGAAATCATGTGTGGCTTGGTCTTCTCCAGGTTTTCCAGCTTCTCAAAGATGGTTACAAACGCCTGCGGGTCGTAGCCAGCCCGGTACATGTACTGCACACCCAGAAAATCCGCCTGTGCCTCAAAGCTACGGGAGAACTCCAAAAAGGTCAGTGGAATGCCGATCTGCGCCGCCTCGTAGATCCCGTATCCGGCCATTCCACCGATAAAGATCAGCGGAATTGTGCCCAGCTGCGCGTAGTTCATCCGCGTCTGTTCACGCACTGCGTGGTGGGCCGCTACGTGTGAGATCTCGTGGGCGATCACGCCTGCCATCTCGGCTTCATCGTCGGCGGTGAGAATCAAGCCGCTGTTGACATACATGAAGCCGCCGGGCAAAGCCATGGCGTTGACCTCATCGGAATCGATCACCTTGATGGTGAAGGGCACCTTGGCGTCAGAATTCTTCACCAGGTTCTGCGCGATCCGGTTCACGTACTCAGTCACCACCGGATCGTTCACGAACTTGACGCTCTTCTCCAGTTGCAGGGAATAGGACTTGCCCATCCCAATCTCGCTCTCGGTGGAATACCAATTGCCCATGCCGCGGCCGCCAATATCGCGGGTGCCCACGGCATTCACGTCGTCGATACTACCGGGCTTTACTCCGGGCACGGTCGCGTCGGTCGAAGTCTGGGGCAAGCCGGACGCAGGCGGAGCCGGGGCGGGTGAGGCTGGAGTAGAGGGCGAAGCAGCCGACGCCGAAGCTGGGGGGGTGTTCTGGCCGAATCCGCTCGGTGTCAGGCCGGGCGCCAACAGCAAGCTGCTCGCGAAGATCAATTCCGCTGCTATCAGCTTGTTGCGGAGCATTCTGGGGACCTCTCTAGTTGTTGTCGTCCCTGCGTTGCAGCGTCGGGCGATCGTTGCCTGGCTGTGAGGAGTCGGTCGCATTGGGATCGTTGTTCGTGGTGCTTGCCCGGCGCAACGTCGGTTGGTTGCCCTTGCCGCCGTCATTCAGCTTACGCTTGTTCTCGATGCGGGCCAACCGGGCCTTGACGTCGTCGAACTCCGAGGTAGTGACCACGTACTCTGCCCGCGGCGGCAGCAGAGTGGCAATCTCCTTTTGTGTCGCCTCAATACGGTCCGGCGTCTGCGGATGCGAGGAAAATGCCTTGGAGATCAGGTGCGGTTTGGTCTTCTCCAGGTTTTCCAGCTTCTCAAAGATGGTTACGAACGCCTGAGGGTCGTACCCCGCGCGGTACATGTACTGCACACCCAGAAAATCCGCCTGCGCCTCAAAGCCCCGGGAGAATGACAAAAAGGTCAGCGGAATGCCGATCTGCGCTGCCTCGTAGATGCCGTATCCGGTCCATCCCCCGATAAAGATCAGCGGAATCGTGCCCAGCTGGGCGTAGTTCATGCGCGTCTGTTCCCGCACCGCGTGGTGCGCGGCCACATGGGAGATCTCGTGCGCAATCACGCCCGCCATCTCAGCTTCATCGTCCGCGGTCAGAATCAGGCCGCTGTTGACATACATGAAGCCGCCGGGCAAAGCCATGGCGTTGACCTCATCGGAATCGATCACCTTGATGGTGAAGGGTACCTTGGCGTCAGAATTCTTGACCAGGTTCTGCGCTATCCGGTTCACATACTCGACCACCACCGGGTCGTTGACGAACTTGACGCTCTTCTCCATCTGCATGGCATAGGACTTGCCCATGCGAATTTCGGTCTCGGTGGAGTACCAGTTGCCCATGCCACGACCGCCAATATCGCGGGTGCCCACAGCATTCACGTCGTTGGTGCTCCCTGGTTTCACCCCCGGCATGGTCGGATCACTGGAAGCTTGGGGGGAGCCGGGAACAGGCGGCGCCGGAGCGGGTGAGGCCGGAGCGGAGGTAGAAGCAGCCGGAGCATCGGACGAAGCCGGAGTCTGCTGGCTAGTCTGTGGGCTGTTCTGTCCGTAACAGGTTACGGCCAGGCCAGGCGCCAACAGCAAGCTACTTGCAAACATTAATTCCGCCGGTATCAGCTTCTTGCGCAGCATTTTGCTCATCGGAACACCCCTTGGCCTAACGACTGGCAGTCCAGGCGCGGCACGCTCTGGCTGTTAGACCTAGTATGCGCGTTTTGGCTAGCGGTCGGCCTGAAAATTCGCCACGGCATCGAAAAGTCTTTGCGTGCGATGGTTTCTGATCTGCTGCCCCGTGGCCTGGTCTATGCTCTGCTTGGCACCAGTTGGGGACCGGCCTCGCTCTGCCCCCGCATGCGCAACAAAAAGGAGTTCGCCAAGAGGGTAAGCGCCTCCGGACATTCCTCATATGGCAAATGCCCTGCGCCCGGTATCACGGCGAACTCCGCCTGCGAGAAGCACCGCTTGAGCGGCTCGGCAGACTCCAGGGCCACCGCGCGGTCGCGGTCACCCCAAAGCAACAGTGCCGGGAATTGGCAAACATGCTTGAGCGCGATCTCCAGCCCGCTCATGTCGTCAAACCAGCTGCCTAGCATACTCAGCACGTAGGCCACGGTTCCCGGAACCCGCAGGGAGCCTATGTACTTTCCCAGGGAACCTTCCCGTAACCGGGTGGGATCGCCGTACATCCGGCCCAGGGCGAGGGCTTGCATGGGCTCCGGCAAGCTGGCGACGTGGTTGGCGAACCAGGTCCCAAGGCCCGACAGGTAGAAGCGGATAAGGGGATCCGCCATGTGCGAGAAGGGATTGGCAGGAGCGTGGAGCACCAGGTTTCGTACCCGGCTGGGGTAGTTGGCAGCCAGCATCAGGGCCACGGCGCCGCCGTGCGAGGTTGCCAGGAAGTCTGCGCAGCCGACGCCCGATTTGTCCATGAACTCCACCACCCGGTCCGCCTGGGCTCGCAGACCCGCGTCAATCCCCGGAACACGTTCGGATTCACCGATGCCCAGCGCATCCACGGCGTGGACGGTCGAATGAGCGGCGAGGCCGGGGATGGTCAGCTCCCAGGTAGAGGCGGTGCCCAGGAGGCCATGCAGCAGGACGAGGTCTGGGCCGGCGCCCGACTTGAGGCAGTGCATCTGGTGGCCCTCCACCTCGACCCAGTGCTTCTCAATCTGGACGCGGCCAAAAGAGTCCAACATCCAGCGTGCCAATGCCATGGAGACCTCTCACCCAGGAACCCGGAAATTCACATTCTATTCAAATAACGTAAGAACACAATGGGTGACGACAATCTGCTGAAGGTTGGATTGCTGATTCCCTGAATTTGATCCGCGGCCTGCCGGGTCGCGATTTCGTGATCAGGAGCTCAGGTAACCGGCCAGGCGATGTTGCGTTGGCGCATAGAACATCCATCTCTGGTGTTTACCTTTTAACCCACAGCGACCGTTCCACGGTCATTCCCACCTTCGTACTCTAGTAGAAGGCTATCTGCCACGCTTACCTTCCTTCTCACTCGCTGAACTCCTCGTGCCACGATCACCAGCGAGCGGAGGTAAGTGTGTGAGAAGAGCGTCGACTATTTTTGCCTGTGATTATCCGCTGACAACGCCCACTCTACTGTTTGGCCGGGTTTCCGGCGCCACTCCTTCGCCCACTGCCACCGCGGCAAACACGCCTCCCAACCAGTCATCCGTCGCCTTCTCCGGCGGCAACGTGGTGCACAACGTTCAGCTCGTCCTCAAGCCCATCAGCCGGGCATCGCCCAGACCACGACCGCCGCCCAGCACGATTCCCTTCGGCGCATGGTGAATATGAACCACAGCGACGGCGAGGCCAACCGGATGTCCGGCGGTCAGGAAGAGACAGCTCTTATTTGAGGGCCTTCCTAGGGTGTGCCTCGAACTCATAGGAATGCCACGCCAAGAATTGGGATCGGTGTTGCTGGCTGCAGCACCGGTAACGAGACGGGTGCGTATGTCTTCACGATGTGAGCGGGGGGGTGGTTCATAGAAGCAAGCACGAATCGTGTGGGTTGCCTCGGGTGTTCAGCCTATGCGCGCAGCGCGGAATAGCTGGCGCCGACAACACGGCTTCACTTCAGTTTCTATCCTTCCGAGCCTCCAGGGTGGGCATCGCCAGCGGATGCTATCCGGCTGCGCCGACGCATTTTCTGTGGGTGTCTTCTGACGCTCCTCCGCATGCCCTCCGTCATCACTCCCAACTTCTCGGAGTAAATCGAAGCTAACCAGATCATGGCCGATTTCTTCCTCGCGCATCTGCCGAAATAGGTATCTGGCGGTTCGCGGATCTGGGGGCACGGTTGTATTCGAAGCGGATTTTTGCGTTTCAGACAGCTAGACCGGGGCCGCCTGGGCTTTTAGGTGGACAAACGGCCTTCAGTTTGACCTCCATCAGAGCCCATCTCTTATTTCGAAAATAGTATTTACTCCTATGTCAAGCCATATTTGACTGGTGGAAATCCGCAGGCGCTTCTCATGGCTACCAATCGTGAAGGCCATATGTCTCCTTGAATCAAAGGTATACTGGGGTTGCAAATGCGCCCGGGAAAGCAGAGCCAGCTTCTCTATTGGTCCGCGGCGTGCTTTGTAACTAAAGATCACTTGCCTTTCCCCGCACGAACGCGATAACGGACGCGATGCTTAAGACGTTCCAAATACGGGTAGCCGTGGTTCTTCTCGCTGGTTTCACGCTGGCGGCTGCCGTTCTTGCGTCACTGAATTTTGCCAAGGAGGGCTCCTATTCCCTGCCCACTGACTTGGTTCACTGGTCGGAAGCCTCGGGTGGCCTGAAGGCACTTCGCGTTCTGAAGAGCGGCCCCGGCGAGCGGGCCGGAATCAAGGCCGGGGACCTGCTGATATCGGCGAACAGCGCTCCCACTCCCCGCATCTCTTTCCTCACCCGGCAATGGGCGACCGCCGGCATCTACGGACGAGTGGACTACCTCTTGGTTCGCTCCGGCGTGCCGATCCACGCGTCAGTGATCCTGGAGCCGGTGGATCGCAGCCGGGACCAGGGACTGCGCCTGATTGCGCTGGTTTACCTTTCGATCGGGCTCTATGTCCTGTTCCGCCGGTGGACGGCGCCGCGCGCAACCCACTTTTACGTCTTCTGCCTGGCCTCCTTTGTCCTGTACTCCTTCAATTTCACCGGCCGGCTGAACACTTTCGACTGGACAATCTATTGGGGCAAGATCCTGGCGGGCGCCCTGCAACCCGCTCTCTTTCTGCACTTTGCCCTGGCCTTCCCGGAAGAGCGGCCGGCCTCGCGCCGCCACTGGATCTACTCGCTCATCTACCTTCCCGGCCTGGCGGTCATCGCGCTGCAGGTGATGGCAGTGCAGCGCTGGGAACCGACAGAGCTGCTCAATACCCGCCTTAACCAGCTCGCCATGGGCTACCTGGCGCTCTATTACGTGCTGGCAGCGCTGGTCTTCTTCCGCAACTATCTCCGCCAGGAGAACCCGCTGCGGCGCCAGCAGTTGAAATGGCTGACCCGGGGAACCCTGATGACCGTCATTCCCTTGACGGTGCTGGATGTCATCCCCTACCTGTGGGGCATTCCGATGCCCAGCATTCTGCTCAAGCTGGCGGGCATCTGCCTGATCTTTCTGCCGCTTACGTTCAGTTGGGCCATCGTCCGCTATCGCCTGATGGACGTCGACCTGATCTTCAAGCGCGGTGTCACCTATACCCTGGCGACGGCTGCGCTGGTGGGTCTCTACTTCGCCGCGGTGGCAGTCGCCGCGGAATTGGTGCACACCCGCCTGCCCAGCGCCGGCGCATGGGGCCTGATCGCCGCCATCATCATCACCGCCCAGCTTTTCGAGCCGCTCAAGAAGGCTATTCAGGACCGGGTAGACCGGGTCTTCGACCACAAACGCTATGACTATCGCCAGACGCTGATCACCTTTGGCCGCGGCCTGAGCTCGCAGACCGACCTGGACAGGTTGCTCAAATCGATCGTGGACCGGTTGTCGGAGACGCTGCTGGTGGCCCGGGTCGCCATCTTCTTTCCCCGGGAGGGTGGGGGCTACACCCTGATGGCCAGCCACGGCCTGCCGGCAAACCTGCTCGTTCCCGAAAGCATCAGCGGACTCGACTTTCTCAGCTTCGATCAGCCCGACGCCGGCACCCACATCTTCCTTGAGAACCCGCAGCAGGTGCTTCACTTCGATCGCGAGGAGCGGCAGGCGGCCGCCGCGCTCGACCTTAACTATTACCTTCCCTGCCGGCTGCAGCAGAAGACCATCGCGGTGATCGGGTTGGGCCGCACCACCAACGGAGATTTCCTCTCCAGCGAAGACGTGGAGCTGCTGGAATCCATGGCCAGCTACATCGGGATCGCCATCCAGAACGCGCGCCTGTACGCCAGCCTGGAACAGAAGATCTCCGAGTACGAGCGGCTTAAGGAGTTCAACGAAAACATCGTCGAATCGATCAACGTCGGCGTCTTTGCGGTCGACCTGGAAGAGCGGGTTGAAAGCTGGAACGCGCAGATGGAAGTGATGTACGCCCTGCCCCGCAACGAGGCGGTGGGCCGATACCTGCGCGACATCCTGCCTTTGGGATTTGTCGACGAATTCCTACGCCTGAAGGACGAGCCTGGAGTACACAACCTGTACCGCTTCCGACTCCAGACCCGCAGCGGCGAGACGCGCTGCGCCAATGTGGCGATCGCCCCCCTGGTTTCGCGCAACTTTGAGGTGGTCGGGCGCATCGTTATTGTGGATGACATTACCGAGCGGATGGAGCTGGAAGCGCAGCTCACCCAGGCCGACAAGCTCTCTTCCATCGGGCTGCTGGCTGCCGGCGTGGCGCATGAGGTCAATACCCCACTGGCGGTGATCTCCTCGTACACCCAGATGCTGGCCAAGCAGGTGCGGGGTGACCAGCGTGTGGCTCCGGTGCTCGACAAGATTATTTCGCAGACCTTCCGCGCCTCGGAGATCGTCAACGGCCTGCTCAACTTTTCACGCACCAGCGCGAGCGGAGTTTACTGCTCTCGATTTGAACCACATCATCGAGGACACGTTGAAGTTGCTGGAACACCAATTCCGCGCCTCCCAGGTTCAGCTGGAAGCTGTGCTCGAGCCGAATCTGCCGCCCATCCTGGGCAACTCCGGCAAATTGCAGCAGGTCTTTCTTAACCTGTTTCTCAACGCGAAGGACGCGATGGCGGCGGGCGGTACCCTGCGCGTGGCCACTCAGTCCAACGGCCTGGTCGCGGTCGACATCTCCGACACCGGCTCGGGCATCGCCACCGAACATATGCAGCGCATTTACGACCCGTTCTTCACCACCAAGACGACGGTGAGCGAGGGTCAACGCCGTGGCACGGGCCTTGGATTGGCCGTGAGCTACGGCATTATTCAGGAGCATGCCGGCAAGATCCAGGTGGAAAGCCAGCTGGGTAGCGGCACCACCTTCCATCTCGAATTTCCCATGGTAAGGAAGCCCGCGCATGTCTGAAGCAGTCCTTCTCCCCTCGCAAGGCAAAGTGAACGCCGGGGCCCCGGAAACAGGACACCGCATCCTCATCATCGACGACGAAGCAGCCATTCGGGAATCACTCGAGACCCTGCTGCTGCTCGAAGGCTATGTGGTGGAGTCAGCCCCCGAGGGTCAGTCCGGCCTCAGATACATCGATACCCGGACCTACGACCTGGTCCTATTGGACCTGGCGCTGCCCGGGCAAAACGGCCTGGAGATTCTGGCCCGCATCCGGGAACGCCAGCCCCATCTGCCGGTCATCATGATCACCGCCTACGGAACCGTGGGCAATGTAGTCGACGCCATGAATGCCGGCGCCCAGAACTTCGTCCAGAAGCCCTGGGACAACGAGAAGCTTCTGGCCGATATCCGCGCCTCGGTCGCCCGGCACCGCGCGGAAGAAGAGAACGTCCAGCTCAAGCGGGCGCTGAAGCAGCGCTACAACTTTGAAAATATCGTCGGCAAGAGCGAGCCGATGCTGCGCATCTTCGACCTGGTGGCGCAGGTGGCGCCCACCCGCTCGACCATCCTGATCCAGGGCGAAAGCGGTACCGGCAAGGAACTGATCGCCAAGGCGCTGCACGCCAATTCCCCCCGCCGCGACAAGCCGTTCGTCCCCGTTAATACCGGCGCCATGCCCAGCGATCTACTGGAATCGACGCTTTTTGGCCATGTGAAGGGCGCGTTCACGTCTGCGGTCGCCGCCAAGAAGGGGCTTTTTGAAGTAGCCAATTTCGGCACGCTTTTTCTGGACGAGATCGGCACCATGGGCATGGACACGCAGGCCAAGATCCTGCGCGTGCTGCAGGACCGCCGCTTCATGCACCTCGGCGGTGTGCACGAGATCCAGGTGGATGTGCGCATCCTGGCGGCCACCAATGTCGATCTGCGGCAGGCGGTGCGCGAAGGCAAGTTCCGCGAAGATCTGTACTACCGCCTGAACGTCATCACCATCGACCTGCCCCCGCTGCGCAGCCGGCGAGAGGATATTCCGTTGCTGGCGGCGAGCTTTCTCAAACGCTACGCCGAGGAAAACGATTTGCCTCCGCGCACGCTGGCGCCAGAAGCGATGCGGGTGCTGATGGACTACGATTGGCCGGGCAACGTACGCGAGCTGGAAAACGTAATCGAACGCGGCGTGGTTCTCTCCTCCACTCCCACGATCGGCTTTGACCTTTTGCCGGGCCACCTCACTGGCCGCAGCTACTCCTCGAGCCTGCTCGAGCACAACCCCGACGCTTCCTTGTTCGACATTCTCGAGGATATCGAGCGCCGCATCATCATCGATAAACTGGAGCGCTGCAAGTGGAACCAGACCGATGCGGCGGAGCAATTCCGCATCCCGCTTTCTACCCTGAACCAGAAAATCAAGCGGCTTTCGATCGAGATCAAGAAGAAGATGAAGGACTAAGCAGCCTCGGGGAAAACCCGGTCTTAGGGCGAAAAGCAACCCTCAGGGGCTAAAGCCCACGATGATTACACGAGGTTTGTACCGGGGATAAATCTCCGGCCTACCCCAAAACCGAGTTCCCGCAACGGGTGGATGACTGGCCAGGTTTCGCCTTAGCCCTATTCGGCCGCCAACCAGCCATGTGGTACCCTCGGCTTGCGTCAGTTTGAAATATGCCCATCGACTCGATTGAAAATATTGCCAAAAAGGGCGTCTCCGCAGTGCAGAACTATGCCCTGCTTTCGGGACAGGCTATCGGCAACATCTTTCAACGTCCCCACTACTTCGCCGACCTGATCACCCAGGCGGATTCCATCGGGATAGGGTCGCTGCCCATCGTTATCCTGACGGGCTTCTTCACCGGCGGCGTACTCGCCCTGCAATCTGCGTCCTCGCTTGCTCAGTTTGGCGCCACCGCGATCACCGGGGAGTTGGTCAGTCTCTCCATGATCAAAGAACTGGGGCCGGTTCTCACCAGTCTCATGGTTTCTGGTCGCAATGCTTCCGGCATGGCCAGCGAACTCGGCTCCATGGTGGTGACCGAGCAGATCGACGCCATGCGCGCGCTGGGCACCGATCCCATGAAGAAGCTGGTCACCCCGCGCCTCTTCGCCACCATTTTCATGTTGTTTTTCCTCACCATCATCTCCGACACCGTGGGCACGGTGGGGGGAGCCGCGGTGTCGGTTGCTCTGCTCGGACAGGACGGTTCGCAGTATTTTCATACCGCCTACCAGGCGCTCCGCTATCCGGATATTCTTCAGGGCTTGTTCAAGCCCATCGTCTTCGGCTTCATCATCGCCAGCATCGGCTGCTATTACGGGATGACCACACGCGGGGGCACGCAGGGGGTGGGCCGCTCCACCACTCAGGCGGTCGTCGTTTCTTCCGTGCTCATCATCGCGGTCGACTACATAATCAGCCAGTTCATGATCAATATTTTCGGCCGATGAGCGCATGGTTACGACACCCGAGCTAGCACCCGCCGCGCCCCCGGAAGTTCCGGCAGCCCCGGTCGTGGTCTTCGATGACGTCTCGATTGGCTTTGAGGGCAAGCAGGTTCTCCAGAACATCTCGCTGACGGTATCGCCAGGCGACACGCGGATTCTGCTTGGGCCCGCCGGCAGCGGCAAGAGCGTCCTGCTCAAGCTCGCGAATGGGCTGATGCGACCCGACTCGGGGACCATTACGGTCTTCGGCGAAGAGATCAACACCATGCCGGAAAAGCAGCTCTTTGAGTTGCGAGGGCGTATTGGCATGGTTTTTCAGGAGGGCGCGCTCTTCGATTCGCTCACCGTACGCGACAACGTGGCCTACCGGTTGATGGAGCAGAAGGTGCCGGAGGCGGAGGTGACCCAGCGGGTGACGGAGGCGCTTCGCTTCGTCGAGCTGGAGCAGACGCTGGACAAATATCCTTCCCAGCTTTCCGGCGGCATGCGTCGCCGCGTGGCGATTGCCCGGGCGATTGTGAACCGGCCTGATCTTATTCTCTACGACTCTCCTACGGGCGGGCTGGACCCGATCACGTCGACGACCATTGTTGAGCTGGTGATGAAGCAGCGCGATGTGTATCGCACCAGTTCCCTGCTGGTGACGCATCGCCTGCAGGATGCGTTCACCCTGGCCACGCACACGTTCGATCGGGCTCAGAACCACATGGTTCCGATCCCCAACGGGGGCCTGGACCCTAAGACGAATTTTCTTGTGCTGCACGACGGGCACATTGTCTTCGATGGGTCCACCCACGACTTGGTACACAGTGAAGACCCATTCCTGAAAGAGTATTTGTCATAACCCTGTCAGATAATCAGGGCTTTCTCTTCTCCGGTTTTGGCAAACTTCATGCGGCTTTCCTTACTGAAAGGCGCACGCGCAGCCTCTTCCAGCGCTGCGTGGCGGGAAATCCGGTTCGGGAAATGGCTAAAAAGTACGCATTAACGCACTAATTCAAATTCTCCCACGATTCTTCGGTCTCGACACTTGCTTCTTCCATAGAGTCCGTATTGGTATCGCGACCCTGCATCCGGGTGCACTCCACGAGATGAGGGTCTCTGGGCGCTCCAGTAACTTCGGGCCTGGATGCACGCCGGCGCTCTACCCTTGAGAGATTTTCTTCAAACGCAAGCGAGCATGCCGAAATAGATGCGATTTGCAGGGAGAAAGATCAGAGCCTGGTGAAATAAAATGCGACGCCGACGATGAGCGGCGACTTATGCGTCCGCCGCATCAGCTCCGTAACTTGCCGGCGAGCCAGTAATCGACACTGAACCTTCCCGGGCCAAAACAGATCAGCCAGATAAAGAAGAGGACGTACAGCACTTCCGCCAGGTAGAGGAAATCGTCGAGCCAGTTGAGCGGCGAAAGTCCTTTAGGCATGGCGGAAAGTTTGGTGGTGAGGATAGCGACCAGCATATCGACCAATAAAGCCACGCAGGCCAGGCTCGAAAGAAAACCCACGGCCAGCAAGAACCCACCAACGAACTCGACACCCGATACAAAATACGTCATCAGACGGGGAAACGGGACTTTGGCACTGACGAGCGTTTCGTACATGGTTTGCGTGCTGCCGGCAACAAACAATTTGTTTGCCCCGGAGATGGCGAAGAACAGCCCGAGCGAAACGCGTACCAGCAGGACGGCATATTGTTCCCAATCGCTGCTACCCAGCAACGCAAACTGGACCAACCGTTTCCAATCCACCTCTTATCCCTCCATCGATGCATACATCCGGACTTAGCGGGTCCGCAAATGGCGGTACGGTTCGCGAATTCCAGTGCCTCCAGATTATGTGTCTTATGGGTCGATCCGTTCGACCCACTGAGCGCGCCATGCGTGGGCCACGAATGGATCCGCAAAGTACTGCGTTTCCCGCGCAACTTTGTCGTCCCTCGATTAGCCGGATTCGCAGAAGTAGTCGACATGATTAATCGAGTGTTAGAATTGCCGCCGGCCACCCCCGGCCGGCGAAGAAGAGAGATCGGTTTTACGACGAATTCCGGCCTTCTTCCATTTTTTTTGCCCTTTCCCCTGAAATGTTTTTTCCTTTTGCGCTTACACAGGCAAGAGGCTAAACGGGCTTCCGGTTGACCATAGTTTGGTGAATTTCACCTCGTGACAAACCTACTCGAGTGGTAGAGTCTGGCCTTCCCCCGGCTGATAAAGGAAAGAGACCGTATGAATTGTGCAAAGCTGAATTCGGTTCTAATAGCCGGCGTGTGCCTCAGCGCTACAACCGCATTTTTAAGCCTTCCTCCTTTCTCCATTGCGGCGAACGCACAGGAAACGACGGAGCCGACGCAGGTCGAGTCCGCCCTTTCTAAACCAGTGATTCCTCAACAAGTCCGCTTTTCCGGCACGCTTCCCAACCGTGCCGGTGACACGGTAGAAGCTGTCTTCCGCATTTACTCGAACGTCGAGGGTGGCGAGCCGCTCTGGACTGAAACGCAAAAGATATCGGTCGCGCAGGATGGTTCCTACTCGGTCTTTCTGGGTGCGGTCAACACCAGCGGCCTTCCGCAATCCGTGTTTGGAAGCGGCCAGGCCCGCTGGCTGGGCATAGCTGTCGAGCGCGGCGAAGAGGGGACACGCTCTCTGCTTGCTTCGGCACCTTATGCCATGAAGGCCGGCGACGCGCAGACGCTCAACGGGCTCGGAGTTCAGAGCTTTGTCACCCAGGCTCAGTTTGCCGCCATGGCCCAGGCGCTGGCCGCGCAGGCCACGCGGGTGACCACACCCTCGGTCGCCTCCCCGGCCAATGCCACCAGCAAATCCACCACCGGGTCCGGCACCAAAGATTACATTCCCATGTGGACCAGCTCCTCCGCGCTCGGTAACTCTGTGCTGTACCAGACTAGCTCGAAGATCGGCCTGGGCACCAAGACCCCTGGGGCGACACTGGAAGTAAAGGGAACCGCGAAGTTCGACGGCCTGGTTACCTTCGCAACTGGCCAGACCTTCCCCGGCGCAACCGGCAAGCAAGGACCTCCGGGACCAGCGGGACCAAGGGACCTCCGGGACCAACCGGTCCGGCGGGACCTACGGGGCCGACCGGTCCGGCGGGAACTTCAGGCGCCTCCTTCTGGACGTCGACTAGTCTGCTCCAACCCTTTACCACCAACGTCGATCAATATGGATCTGTGATGGGTGTGGCCAACGGGGCCGCAGGTAGCGATTACTACGCTCAATCCAGAAGCTCTCTGATATTTCCCAAGGCCTGCACCGCGTCGAATTTTGCCGTAAATCTGGGCTATGAGAGCCTCACCTACCCATTCGCTTTAGAAACCGATCTGATGGTCAACGGCGTGGTCACCCTATCGTGTTCCAGTGGCTTCGCAACGGGCTTAGGCTTTAGTTGCACGGCGAGCGGCACCGCCTCAATTCCGGCTGGCGCTCAGGTGGCCCTGCAGTTCAGTCATACGGGGACAAACGCTTCGAATGTCTTTCCGCAAGTTACCTTCAGTTGCAACTAGAGGCGGGGCCGCGGGCTGCGATGAGAGAGACATCGCGGTGTTTCCTCGACTGTCCAGGCAAAAACGAAGTCGCGACGTAAATTGGCGCACCGGCACCTGGCAACTGGGGGTGTCAGTGCGCCAATTTTCACTTGGTGCTTAATCCCTTCTTCGCGCTCGACCAGGCTGCAATGCGTCGCTGTCTCACCGAGTCGTCCGACGAGCCTTGCGCATGGGCCAAGGCCGTTCCATTTCAGCCTTCGGGAACTCCGGCTTTACGAAAGACGGCGAGTGAGCTGTCGAGGCCGGCTTTCGCGGCTGCTTCCGGTGTCATGTCTTTCGTTCGCCCGAAGACTTCTACGCTGAGCGCATCGTGGTAGTGGATGCTTTGGAGCGCCTGCAAGAAGCCGGTCAAGTTGATGACCCCTTCGCCGGGCAGCAGACGCTGATCGTCGTGGATCTGCTCCGGAGGCAAGTTTGGCGAGTCATTGAAATGGACGTGCACGATGCGATCGCGGCCGGCGGCAATGATGTCCTGTGTGGTGGCTCCTGCGTGGTGCCAGTGCCAGGAGTCGAGCAGCAATCCGACGTTGGGACCACATTCCTTAGCAAACGCGAGCATATCGTTCATGCGCCAGATGAACTCGTATTTGTGCGCTTTGCGGAATTCGAGTGGACCCAGAAACTCGAGGCCGAGGCGGACGTTGGAGCGCGCCAGAATGCGGGCACTTTCTGTAAACCGCTGCTTATAGGTTTGGCGCAGTTCGTCTGTTGGCGTATCGCTCGACGGCATGATGTACGTGATCATGCGCGGGCAGTGGATCGCGGCGGCGAACCGGGCGGCCGCGTCGAGCTGGGCTGAGCGAGGCCTTGAAGGTTGCGTCGTCTTTCCGGAATTCGACCGGAAAATCGATGACAGCCGGCCTGATCTTAAGGCCGGCGAGTAGCTCGTTGGTTGCGCTGACACCGGCTTGCATGGCCGGGCGCAACATGATGTCGGTGCCGGGAAAGCCGATTTGCGCGGCGAGGCGGGCGAAGTCAGGCCAGTGGACCCGACCCTGCAACAGGACGCTGTTCAAGGAGAGCCACATGTTGCGCTCTGCGGAGGACGCTCGGGCGAGCGGGGCGAAAGCCCTGGCGAGCGGGGCTGCGGCGAGCAGCTTACCAAATGATCTTCTGGATATCAAATAGGGCATGCGCAATCGATGATACCCGAGTAGCATGGTGTCGAGGAGAGGAAGAGATGAACAGACGGGAGATGTTGGCCACCACGGGTGCTGCGACGCTTGCGGCACTTGCCATGCCGAAGCTGATGAAGGCTTCGGCCCCAGCGAGCCAGGTTGCGATCGTGCGTTGCCGCGATTACGCGCAGTATGGGCAGCAACTCTCGAGCGCGTTCGATCAGATCGGCGGCCTCGACAAGCTGGTACGTGGCAAGACCGTTGCCCTGAAGCTCAACCTCACGGGGAATCCGAAGAACTGGCCGCTCACGCCCGAGCTTCCTTATCGGACGAATGCGCAGACAGTGGCCGCGACCGTACATCTGTTTGCCAGGGCGGGTGCGCGCCGCGTTCGCTTGATTGAAAGCTTCTTCCCGGCCGATCAGGATCTCTCGCTGTGGGCGCGGTACGGCCTGGACGTAAACGCGATTAACAACATGGGCGTGCCGGTGGTTTGGGAAAACGTGCAGAACCTGGGCAACTACAAGCAGTATGTGCGCATGAAGGTGCCCTGGGGCGGGTACGCCTATCCGGCATACCACCTGAACCCGGCGTTCTACCAGTGCGACGTATACGCTTCGATGGCAAAGCTGAAGAACCATTGGATTGCCGGCGTGACTATGACGATGAAGAACAACTTCGGCAACACGCCCTGCTCGCTTTATGGCGGGGACTGCGGAGCTAGCGGGAACGAGCGGCCGACGAAGGAGCGCGGAGAGGTGTTGCATAACGGAACGACGCCCGCGCCCTCTGGAGTCGATGCCGAGTTACATCCTAATTCGCCGCGCGATCCAGGCTATCGGGTTCCGCGCATTCTGGTTGATCAGAACGGTATCCGGCCCATTGACATCGCGATCATTGATGGAGTCGAGACGGTGCGGGGAGGGGAAGGTCCGTGGCTCCCTGGCCTGGAAAAGATGACACCGGGCGTGATCATTGCCGGCCGCAACGCCGTCAACGTGGACGCTGTCGGGATGGCGGTGATGGGCTACGATCCGTATGCGGAGCGTGGCACTTCTCCGTTCATCCGAGGCGACAACTCGCTGCGTCTCGCGGAAGAAGCCGGGATCGGAACGCGGGACCTGAAGCGTATCGAAGTAGTCGGACTTTCGATTAAGGATGCTCATATCAACTTCGGACCCGGCGCGGTGGGTAAGAAGATGAGCGAATTGAAGGCATAGATCCCACTGGTCTCGTCGAGATCCATGACGGAAGCGGCACTGTCAGGCGGGCCTGTCCTCGAAACCTTAAAGATCAGAGGGGCTTGCTCGTGGCGTCGGACAGAATCTCGAATAGGCATGCGAAATCAGCCTGACTTTTGCCCGCCCGGATCGCTCGCTCCATGAGGCGAACGTACGCGTCCGGAATAGTGTGGTCGGAACCTCGATCCTGGCACCAACTTACAAGCTGCCTGGTGACCACACAATACGCTTCGAGCGAAGCTTGATCGCCGGTGTAATTTTTTGACGAAACTCTCCGCGACATGTCTGTGAAGACTGATTCCATTGTTGGCATCATTCCCTTGATCGTTTCGAGAAACCCTCCCGCGGGTAGGTTTTCGTGCTCCCAAACGACCTGCCCCTGGAGGAAACCCAACATCGCACTTACGCCGAAGGTGAGAACAGCAACATCAAATGCCGAAGCCTGCCCGATCTCAACCCCTACAAACAACGTCCGATCGCCAAAGACCATCAGAACGGGCCTGGCGCCGTTGAAGAGCTCTGCCGGCCCGGAATAGAAGATCGTGCAGGCTGATGTTCCGATCCAATCCGGACTGCCCAATATGGCGCCGTCGAGATACGATATTCCGAATCGGCGGGCCCAGAGATCCATTTCCCTGGCTTCCCTGGGCGTGCCACTGCTCAGTTGTACGACGAGCTTACCGCGGAGGGCATTTTCCATGCCAGGTTGTTGCAACAGCTGTTGCGTCGCGCTGTAATCGCTGAGGCTGACAACTACGATGTCCGCTTCTCGAAGCGATTCCTCCAGGCTCTGGGCTACTCTGATGCCGAGGCTTGATAGCTCGTTCGTCTTCGCAGCAGTCCGGTTCCACACCGTCGTGGCAAATCCCTTATGGAACAACACCTTCGCAAGAGCCGATCCCATACGTCCGGCGCCGATAACTGTGATTTTGTCGTTCATGCCGCGGGCTGACCTTTCATCCATAATCTATTCCGGCGTTCACGCATCGCTCGCACCAGCACTGGCCTCACATCAGGATCCAGGCCTTTCGCAAAGGCTGACCGGACAGAAATGACCCTAAAGGAAACGCTCCGGAGTATACACCCCGGGATACTTTTCCATTCAATCCATCTCCGCCTGTCCTCCTTTTCCCTTCCTCGCTTTTTTCTTAGGTTGCCATTTTAAAACGCAACTATCATGGTTGCTCGCCAGTTGGTCGGCAGTTCATCGGCAGTCGCATTCCCGGTTAAGTTGCTCGCGACGCCTCAGGGCCCCACCACATTCTTTACCCCAGCTCAGTTTCCGGTGGATGGATGATTTGATGACAAGCGGGGCCGAACAAGTCCCATGCCATTTAGATCGTTCTATTGGCACAACCAACGGTGCAGTTTTGGCTTGTGTTGGATTCGTGTGCCCGGCCCTTACCATGAAGAACAGCCTATGAACTACCTCACGCGGCCGACCACACCCGAGATGCAGTTGCTGGTGCTCGATTCTGTGCGAAGAGATGTTGGGCTGGCCCAGTGCAAAAATGTGCAATGTTTTTGGCACGTGCGCCTTTTATCACCGCAAAGTCATGTTTGCCGTACTGCCTGGCAATCGCAGCCTGGATAGCTTCACTGCGATTTTGTTCGAGGTACGGCGGACCTCTTGCCGCCCAGGACGAAAAGTGGCACACGTTCGAGTTGACGACCGGCGATCTCCTCAACGACGCCCTGGCCACTCTGGAAATGGCATACGCAAACAGACAGCCTACGACTGCCTGCAGAGCCATCCCACTCTTCTGACTCCGGCCAAACCTCGCTCGCTTTCTGTGCCACGCGCAACACTCTGACGATGTGACACCGCAGTTGCTACATTAAGAGCGGTTTGTATCTATCGCGGTGTCAAGACGAGTGTGAGTGTTTCGGATACAGAGGGCTTCATCCCCGGGCCGAGTGAACCGCTTCGGCCAGCTCCCGGAGAAGCCCATGAGGTTCGCTCCAATCGATACAGGCATCCGTGATGCTCTGCCCATACACCAGTGGCTTGCCCGGGGCCAGCGTCTGCGCGCCCGCCACCAGGTTGCTCTCGATCATCACGCCCAGGATGCGCGGTCGCCGGCCGCAATTTGTCCGCGACGTTGCGGCACCCAGGCTTTGACGGGTGTGGTCCTTGTTGCTGTTGGCGTGGCTGCAGTCGATCATGAGACGGGCGCCACGCCGGCTTTCTCGATCTCCTTTGCCGCCTGG
>CAWKAU010000013.1:0-15224 GCA_963847685.1 uncultured Acidobacteriaceae bacterium
CCAGGGCCACGATGTCGCTGCGATAGGTGTAGTCGAGGGGCGCATCGCGGACGGTTTTGAGAAAAGGTAAGAACCTATCCAGCTCCCCGGCGCGAGCATAGAGCAGCGGCTCGATCTTAATGAAGAAAGCGTGCCGCACCTCCTCGCATATGGATATCTCCATTGACGGGGGACGCAACCACCACGTAATCGGCTCCATAAACACGGGCATTGGTCTGCGACGGGTCCAGTAGCGGTTCGACCACCACCAGAAAGCGCCGGCCAGGCGAGGAGCCGGCAGCCGTCTTGAGATAGATGCCGGTATCGTTGATCATCTTGGTCAGGGAATCGTGCAGCTGGGCCAGCTGCTTGTCGTATTCCGGCCGAACGCGGAGCCAGATCACATGCAGGTCGGCCAATTGGCTAAACCGCCGCAGCTCGGGCAAAATATTTTCCACCGGCGCTGGCGTCGGGAGGCAGGTCGGCACCTTCGGCGCTCGGGCTCAAGATCAGGCGGGGGCGAGATGAAAGGGCAAGGGAGATGTACTGCGCGAGGTCGGCCCCTGCTATCGGAAAGCCGATGTTGCTGGATGAAGGTGCACAACTGCTCGCGGGCGTCCTGGGCATCCGGGGAGGCCTGCAGCGCCTGATTGACCTGCCCGCGAACCTCCAGGCGCACCGGGTCGGAGGCGGCAAGACCCTGGTCATAGCCGCACGCATTCAACGCGACCGCAACGTCGAACAGGGCCTCGCTGTTCTGCAGTGTGATGTCGGGGCCAGTGGCTGTTCAGCAAAGCCGGCGCCTTAACCGGGGTTGCTCCGCTGGCGGCAGCCTGTGAGTTGGCGGGGGCTTGCGCGCGGAGGTCAGGCACACCCAACGAAATCAACAGAACGAGCGGGGCAAGCGTCAGGAGCGCGGAGAGAAGCCGGTGCGATTTAGTGGACTGCTGGCCTTGAAACTGCATAGATCGGGGGGAAACCCCTGCACAAGTCTATGCACTCGCGCAAGGCAGGGTCAAACGGGCCTGCGAGATGGGTTATGCGATTGAGCAAACCTGCTTTGGGGTTTCTCCTCATCGCAGACCAGAAGGTGCCCCATATCTCGCTCGTTTTTCGCGAGATGTCGGAGACCACGGCGCTCAACCGCCATTTTTAATGCGCTGTCGGCAAAGAACTCAAAGGTTCGCGGTCTCCCACATCTCGCGAAAAACGAGCGAGATATGGGGCACCCTCTGGTCCGTGGCGAGGGGGGAATCAAATCCTGGGCCACACACTCGTGGTTTGGATTTATTGAGGTGCTAGCCGGGAACCGATACGCCGGAGAAGGAGAGCACGACGGTGCCCGGTACCGGCTTTCCAAAGACCTGCGCCGGGGCAAAAACGCTGAAGAGCAGGGTATCTTCCACCTGGGCACGCGTCTTCTGATCGGCGTTGCCGGAGACGATGTTGTAGTCATATACCCGGCCTTCTCCGTTGACGAAAGCCTGCACGATGACCGGGGTCTCACCATCGCCAACCGCTCCGGCCGGTTCCAGCGAGGTGTACAGAAAGCGCGGGCTCGTGGCCATGCCTAACGGTTCGTCACGGGCCAGCAGCGGCTCCGGCGAGGCGAACATGCCGATCAGGAGTGCCGCCGCACCTGTCAGTGCAACGGTACTGGCGAAGCCAGCCGTAATCTGCCACACCAGGGGGCGAAATGTATTTTGCCAGCGAACCCACCCGCGCGCGAATTTCTGCTCGACGGTGTTGGCCGATTGCTGCGACAACGCAACACGAAGGCGAAGCCCCAGGTTGGCCGGCGCCTTCGCCGGTCCAATGGAGCTAATCAGCGATTGCGCCGACCGCCATTGCGAAAACTCAGCCGCACAGCCGGTACAAACTTCAAGGTGCGCGGCGATCTCATGCATGGCTGTTCCGGTTAAGGCGCCATCAAGATATTCAGAGAATTGATCGCGAAAATGTACGCACGTGCTCACTTGGCCCCCTTGGCACTCAGCGCTTCCATCGCAAGAATGGCAGAGCATGGGCGTTTCGCCGCTGCCTCTGCAAATCCCGCTAGCCGCGCCTTCAGATGAGCACGGCCACGCATTAGACGCGACTTGACCGTGCCCAGATTCACCCCGAGGATCTCCGCCACCTCTTCGTAGGAAAAGCCCTCGATATCACGCAACACGACAACGGCATGAAATGGCTCCGGAACGTGACGCAACTCCTCCTCGACCCTTGCCCGCACCTCTTCCTGCGCAGCCAGGTCAAAGGGCGACTCATGCTCATCGACCAGGGTGTCTTTGAGGCAGAGAGGCTGCCCGTCGTTGCCCTCGCCAAATTCGGTCTCGATGGTAACTTCCTGCCGCTTGTGGCGCCTCCACCAGCGCCGCTGGTTGCTGGCCTCGCGCAGCGCGATGCGGTAGATCCAGGTGCGCAGGCTGGCATCGCCGTTGAAGCTGCCGATGCCACGGTAAATCTTGATAAAAACGTCCTGGGTAAGGTCGGCAGCGTCCGCGGGATCGGGAATGGTGCGGGCGATCACGCTGTAGATCGGCTGGTGGTACTTGGCGATCAGCCAGGCAAACGCCTCCTCCGAACCGGCTTTGAGCTCAGCGACAATTCCGGCTTCTTCCGAAGGTACGTTAAGGACGCTCGCAATATTTCCCAATACAATGCCCGCCTGCACGCGAAAGTTGTCCATAACATAACAGGAAGCGGTCACTTGCGTCTCCCAATAGCACCTGCGACCGGCGAGGAACCGGAGGCTTTCTCTTTACTTTAGACACCGCCGGAAGGATAAGCGGCTCCGGAAAAGAGGTTACTGTGGTGCCTGGGTTGGCGGAGTTGTCTTCTTTTTGCGCGGTTTCGTGGTGTCGGGGCCGTCGTTAACCACAATTTTGGTGGGCGCCGCAGGAGCCGCCGCGACATGAGGCGCCGGCGCCTGCAGGTGGGCAACCTGGGCGTCCTGGGCGCCAATGGATTGGAGCAGCCATGCGCCAAGTTTGGCCCGGCCGTCTTCCAGCCCGGCCCGCGCCTCTTCCAGGGAGCTTGCGTCCGACTCGGGGCCGGCGAGCGCCGCTGTCTCCGTGACCCGGAGTAGCACGTCATACAGGGCATCGAGGTTGCGGAAAACGGCAAACGATGGGGAGAGTGCGCCCGAAGCGCTTGCCCCTTCTGCCTGCGTCATGAGCTCAGGCAGGGTGGCGCTGAGGTCGCGCTGCATGGAGGCGACGTCCTGCTGCGTGGCAGACCGGGTCGCGCTGGGGGCCTTCCAGTGGGAAATGCTAAGACCCGAGATCGCGTTCTGGACATTGGCTAGTGCGGGGCGCAAGTTCGCGAACGCAAATCCGCCCGGTGCCGGCGCCGCTGCGGGGGTAGCCGGGGGAACGGCAGCTGGGGCTTGATTACCCTGGGCTGTGGCAGGCCACGCCGCTGCGAGTAACGTCAGGGCGACAAAAACAAGTTTGGCGGAGTAGGGGGGCATTCTTTCTCCCGGTAAGATCGGTGGAGGAGTCGCCACGTGTGGAGCGTTTGACGGATTAGGCATGCTCCAGCAGAATAAAGGATGTTCTTCCCTTTGTGGGCCTGTGGCGCAGCTGGGAGCGCGCTTCCATGGCATGGAAGAGGTCATCGGTTCGATCCCGATCAGGTCCACCAATCTAATCTAAGAGCTTCAGATTCAGGGTTTACAAGCGCTTCCGGCTCTGCCGGCGCGTGACCGGGTCAGGTCTGCGTCTCATCCCCGGGACAACCACTCACGAGAGTGTGTGAGAACTCGAAAAGCGGCCACAGGGGCTAAAGCCCATCGTATTTTCAATCCTTTACGGCCCGACTAAAGTCGTGCCCTGATACGAAACCGGGTTCTCACGCAGACTCTACACCCCTCCGACGACGCGGCTAACCACCTCACATTTCAAGTGATCGGATCTCGCCGGAGGCTTGGCTGCGCGGAGGATAAGATTGTTGCAACCAGCCTGGCACTGGTGGACATATGTGAGCCCGCTCAAGCGGCCGGCGCGGTAAACAACGTGGCTTTCGAATCGAGGGGAAGGACCAAACGACATGAACCTTCGTCCGCATCGCGCCGAAGTGAGCGCCCCCTCCCATCACGCCGGTGCGGGACCCGAACAGACGTCGGCGATCGCGGCGAAGGTTGAGGCCTTCGTCCGCCAGGTGGTCGTCCCCTATGAGACGGATCCCCGCCGCGATCACCATGATTGCCCAACAGAGGAGCTGGTCGCGGAGCTGAAGGAGAAGGCGCGCAAGGCGGGAGTCCTGACTCCCCACATTCTGGCGGACGGGCGTCATCTTTCGCAGCGCGAAACAGCAATCGTGCTGAAAGCCAGCGGCCTATCCCCCCTCGGGCCACTCGCGCTGAACACCGCGGCGCCGGACGAAGGGAACATGTTTCTTCTTGGAAAAATTGCGAATGCCGAGATCAAGGCCCGGTTCCTGCGGCCGCTGGTCGAGGGAATCGCGCGGTCGGCGTTCTTCATGACTGAGCCAGCATCCGAGAACGGGGCCGGATCAGACCCTTCCATGATGCTCACCACTTGCCGCCTCGAAGGCGAACACTGGGTAATCCATGGCCGCAAGGCATTCATCACAGGAGCCGATGGCGCGCAGATCGGCATCGTTATGGCGAAGTCGGAAGACGGAGCCTGCATGTTCCTTGTTGATCTGCCGGATCCCGCGATTCGGATCGATCACGTGCCGAATACCATTGATTCCTCGATGATTGGCGGACATGCGCTGGTGACGATTGACAATCTACGGGTACCAGCCAATCAAATGCTCGGCCAGGCGGGCGAAGGTTTTCGATATGCGCAGATCCGGCTCGCGCCAGCGCGGCTGTCACATTGCATGCGTTGGCTGGGTGCGTGCGTTCGAGCGAACGAGATCGCGACCGACTATGCCTGTCGCCGCTACGCCTTCGGGAAGACTCTGATCGATCATGAGGGTGTCGGCTTCATGCTGGCGGAGAACATGATCGACCTGCGCCAGGCCGAGCTCATGATCGATTGGTGCGCCGGTGTGCTTGACAGCGGTGAACCTGGAGTCACCGAAAGCTCGATGGCCAAAGTTGCCGTGTCGGAAGCGCTGATGCGCGTCGCCGATCGGTGCGTCCAGGTCATGGGCGGAACGGGCGTCTCGAGCCATACCATCGTGGAACAGGTATTCCGCGAGGTCCGTGCCTTCCGTATCTACGACGGCCCGACCGAAGTCCACAAATGGAGCCTGGCGAAGAAGATTAAGCGCGATTGGAAGGAGAACCAGCCGTGACGGTAGATGCCGCAGCCAATGCCGGCACCATGGCGGTTCGCAATGCTCATCGCTTCGACAAGGCAAAGATTCGGGACTGGATGGAAACCCATGTCGGTGGATTTGCCGGCCCGCTTGAGATTGAGCAGTTCAAGGGTGGCCAATCCAATCTCACCTATAAGCTGAAAACACCTTCGTGCTCCTACGTGCTTCGACGCAAGCCGCCGGGTCCGCTTCTGCCTGGAGCGCACGCCGTTGAGCGCGAGGCCCGGGTGCTGACGGCACTGGGTCGCAGGAACTTTCCCGTCGCCCGCGTCTATGGGCTGTGCACTGACGATAGTGTTATCGGGAGCTGGTTCTACGTGATGGAAATGGTCGAAGGCCGCATCTTCTGGGATGCGACCTTGCCGGATGTATTTCGGGACGAGCGCGCAGCCTATTTCGATGCGATGAACGAGACCATTGCGGCGCTGCATCAAATCGATCCGGGGGCAATCGGGCTCGGCGATTATGGTCGCCCTGGCAATTATTTCGAGCGCCAGATTGCCCGCTGGTCGAAGCAGTATCTCGGAGACACCAACGCGGGGCGCGATCCCGATATGGACTGGCTGGTTGAGTGGCTTCCGGCACACATCCCGGCCGGGGACGAATCGAGCATCGTCCACGGTGATTTCCGCTGCGATAACATGATTTTCCATCCGACCGAACCGCGCGTACTCGCAGTCCTGGACTGGGAACTCTCGACGCTTGGTCATCCGCTGGCTGATTTCGCCTATCACTCGATGATGTTCCGGACGCCGCCTGATATCGTTGCCGGGCTTGATGGCGCCGATCTCGCGGCGCTCGGTATCCCCTCGGAATCCGATTATGTCGGAGCATATTGCCGGCGGACGGGCCGCCCACGCATCCCGGACAATGAGTACGCGTTCTACATTGCGTTCAACTTCTTCCGGCTGGCAGCGATCTTCCACGGCATCAAAGGCCGAGTGATTCGCGGCACGGCAGCATCCGCCCATGCAAGGGACCGTGCCGCCAGCTTTCCCAAGCTCGTAGCGCTTGCCCGCCGAAGCATTGAGGCATGTCAGTGACCGAGACTCCCCTGCTATTGGACATCGAGGACGGTGTCGCTCGTTTGACGCTCAACCGGCCCGAGGCAGGCAACGCCATCGACATGGCGATGGCACACGCGCTGGCCGGCGCCTCCGTCCGCTGCCAGTCCGATCCCACGATCCGGTGCGTGGTGGTGACAGGAGCAGGCCGCCTTTTCTGCGCGGGCGGCGACGTGGGCGCCCTGGCGGCATCGGGTGACCATTTGCCGGCGTTCCTGAATGAGCTGGCGAGCACGTTCCACATGGCGCTCGCCCGGCTTGCGCGGATGCCGAAGCCGCTCCTGGTGCTGGTAAACGGGCCGGCCGCCGGTGCGGGGCTTAGCCTGGCCCTCTCAGGCGATGTGGTTCTTGGCGCACGGTCTGCGCACTTCACGGCGGCCTACGGGGCTCTTGGGCTTACGCCAGACGGCGGGATGAGTTGGCTGCTGCCGCGGCTCGTGGGATTACGCAAGGCGCAAGAAATCATCCTGACGAACCGCCGGGTCAGGGCGGACGAAGCTGAGGCCATCGGCATGATCACCCGGTTGGTCGAAGATGACCGCCTGGCGGAAGAGGGGCGTCGGACCGCGAAGCTGCTCGCCGATTCAGCAACGCAGGCGATCGGGGCCACTCGAGCGTTGCTCCTGGAAAGTTACTCAACCGGCCTGGAGAAGCAATTCGAGCAGGAAACAAGGGCGATCAGTGCCGCGGGCGCGTCAGCCGAATGCCGCGAGGGGCTCGCCGCCTATTTCGAGAAACGAACAGCAAATTTCAGAGGAGTTTAGGTGATGCTTGCGGCCTACATTGGTTCGAGCTCGGCTTCGTTCAACCAAGTGGCGCAAGGCAACATTAAGCGGCGGACTGTTTTCAGTGGCGTATTTGCGTAGCATCACAGGGGAACCAGATGAAAGCAGACTCGGTCTACGCGACTAAACCCTGGCTCGCGCATTATAAAATTCCTGCCGAGCTTCCGATTCCTGGCGATAGCCTGATCGATGCATTCGAGAAGAGCGTAAAGCGCAATCCATCGGCGCCGGCGATCTACTATTTCGACCGCATCATTTGTTTCGGGCGGTTGAACGAACAGGCAAACCGCTTCGCGGCCATGCTATCCCACAAGGGAATCGGTTCCGGCGACCGCGTCGCGGTGGCATTCCAGAATGATCCGCAATTCGCTATTGCGCAGCTTGGAGCCTGGAAGCGCGGCGCAATCGTCGTGCCCCTCAATCCGATGTACACGCAAAGGGAGGTCGACATCTATCTCGCCGATTCCGGCGCTCGCCTCTGGGTGGGACTGGATACACTCGAGCGCGGTACGAGGTCAGCCGTGCACCGCTTTGCGGTAAGCATCGACGATCCGGAGATGACACACGCGCTTGAGCTTTTCGAGCCGGATGAGCCGGTTCGTGTTGATGTTTCACCTGAGCATGCGGCTTACCTCGTCTACACCTCCGGAACGACCGGTGAGCCGAAGGGTGTCATCTGCCTGCACCGGAATGTCATGTTCAGTGCCGAGGTCTATCGCGCGTGGGCGGAGATTGGGCCGCAGGACGTGATCCTTGGAAGGCGCCCCTGTTCCACGGTCACGGGCCTGGTTGCCAACTAGCTCTCTCGCTCTTGACCGGAGCTCCATTAATCCTCTTTCATCGCTTCGACACAACTCGGGCATTCGAGTACTCAGCAAAGTGGAACGCCACTTTTTCGTTGGCGTCCACTACCGCAAATATCGCGCTGACGAAAGCTCCAGCCCCGGCGGCTGCTTTCCGGCAAAAGCATTGTGCGGAGGAGCGCCAGTCCCGGTCGCAATTGCCGATGAAATCTCAAAAGGCTTCGGGTCGCTCTCCATAATGTTTACGGTCTGACCGAAAGCAATTTTCCGAGCCTCGCTGTGCCGCTTGGAACCCGCGCTCCAACCGGCCCATCCAGCGCAACCCTATCAATCGGATTTCCAGTGCCGGGACGCGAAACAAAAATTGTCGATCTCGCAGATCCCTCGCGCGCATCGCCGGTGGGCGAATCGGCTGAGCCCGCCATCAAGGAACCGAGTATTTCCGCGCTATTGGAATAAGCCGCAAGCGACAGCGGCCGCCTTTCACGACCGATTCTTTCTTACGGGAGACGTCGCATCAGGACCAACAGGGCTGGTTCCACATCATCCATCGTAAGAAGGACATCATCAATGCCTCCGGCTTCAAGGTCTGGCCGCGCGAGGTCGAGGAAGTGCTGAATCAAGACCCGGTTCGCGGGAGGCGGCTGTTGCTGGAGTTCCCGATTCGTATCGCGCAAACAGTCAAAGCGGTGATCGCCCGATGTGACGAATTCGAAGGGACCGCCAATGCGGAGCAGATGATCGCTTTCTGCAAAGAGCGGTTGGCAACCTATAAGCGCCCGCGCGTGGTCAGTTCGTGACCGAGCATCCAAAAACGGCAACGGAGCAAGTTTTGCGGCGCGCTTGAAAGGGCCAAAATCAAAATACTTAATACCGGCAGATCCAAGACTGGATCAGAAGATTGGTTGGCCAACGTACTGGCTGGACGTGATGATCTACGGTCTCCGGCGGATCCAGCCGGCTTCCATCTCCCGGCCGGTTACGACCGCTGATAACGAATCCATCTGGGATCTGCTCCACCAGGCTTCTATCCAGCAAACGACGCGCGGTTCAGAGACTACCTCCGTATCCAGCGCCACGGGAGCAAAAGGATATCGATCGATGGGTGCATCCCGGGGAGGCGCGCCGGGTAAAGCCTGCTGCACCTGCCGGCCGGAACAGACCACGGCGGCAATGGACCGGTCAGTCCCCTCCCACCAGGTGAGCACCGGCCCGGGCGGCCCTGCCCCTCCGGGGAAGATCCCTCGCAATAGCGTGGCCGGCTCTCGACCGTCGGGGACTAGCCTTCCATTCGCTTCCAGGGGGCTATGCAGCCGCTTCCGGCCTCCGCCGGTTAGCAGCACGCCCCCACATACAGCGAGATGACCATCCCGGCCAACACCATCCAGGCCCGTAGGGAGTGCCGCCGGTTGGCCATGCGCCGTTTGCATGCGCCAGATAGAGTCCCGCCAGCACGGCGAACGCCGGATAAAGAGCGGCGACTAGTGCGGGAACCGGCTGCACCAAGGTGAAAAAGGCGACCACGACCAGCGCGGCACCGCCCAGACGCGAAACTCCGCCCTGCGCACGGAGTGAAGCGCAAACGGAGACAGAAGAACAAACGGCGGTGCAAGACCAGAAGTACCAAAAGGTAGTACCAGCCATGGGTGATATGCCCTTCACCGGGGCACTCGCCCGCGCAGCACATGAAACCCTACAGACTCTCGAGAAAACCCTGGCTGAAGCGCGCCACCATGTACAGATGCCAGGGGAGAACCAGCAACAGAAAAAGCAGGAATCCCCCGCAGCCATGTTTGCCAAACTGGCGGACGTCCCAGCGTTCGATCAGTGCTAAGAGAAGCACGGTAAAGAGCAGAACGATGCTGGCTCCGCCCTTGGTCATCGCGGCATCGGGAAGCCGCCCCAGAACATATATCATCCCCGGAGCTTGCGCTCCGGACTGCCGAAAGCCCGCAGAACGCGACACAATACCCGAGCGAAAGCAACAATCCATCTCGCCCATGCGGCTACATGGAGGAACCCAAAGGCGGCCAACAGCATCACGGTACTCAGCCAGGCGGCCACGGTCTCTCGCTTGTAGACCAGCCAGCCATGCAACAGAGCGACGATGGCTATCCCGGAAAACGCCGAGCCGCCCGCGCAAAAAACTCGTTTATACCGAAGACCTTGAAGAACGCCGCAGTGGTCCAGAGCATCAATGGAGGCTTTTCAAACCATGGTTGATGATTCCAGAAAGGGACGAGCCAGCCGCCGAGGAGCATCTGACGCGAAACTTCCGCGTAGATCCCCTCGTCCCAGTTGGAAAGCACGTGGCCCCAGCAATGGAGAAGGAGACCCCGGCCGCAAGGTCGCCAGCAGCGAAAATACGAGGGGGGCTTGCAAGGACATCCGTCGATCAGACTCATCGCCGGAAAGTCCATCCGGCACAGTGCTTTGTAGGAGGCCGCATACCGTGATTTTAAGGCGTGCGATCGGTTAAAACAAAGGTAAAATCGCGATCGGGCGACAGATCCGCGGTGAGCGATGCGATGAACAATTTGTTGTTGTCCTTGACGTCTGGCTGATCTGAACGATGCCGTCATCGCCATCGACCTGGATGGACGTGTGCTCTTCTGGAACGAGGGCGCCGAAAAGCTTTATGGCTGGACTTCACGGGAAGCACTTGGACAAGCTGCAAACGATCTGCTGAGGACCCGCTTCGTCGCTCCCGCAGACTCCGCCCGGGCGCTGGAAGCAATGGTCGACTCGTTGCTGCGCGACGGCCGCTGGCAAGGGGAGTTGACCCGTTCGAGCCGGGCGGGCGAACCGATCGACGTACTCAGCCGCTGGGCCATTCTGCGGGACAGCGCCGGCGCCTCCATCGGCCGGCTCATCATCGATACCGATCTCACCGAGACCCGGCTGCGCTTCCACGAACTTCGCCTGGCCGAAGAGCGGGCCCGCGAATTCGCCGAACATGCGTCGAGGCGCGAGGCCCTGCTCGCCTGCCTCATCGATGGCATTAGCGATTACGCGTTCATGAAGGATCGCGACGGCCGCTACATCGCTCTCAATCCCGCGACCGCCGGCTTCTTCGGCAAGGAAGTCTCCGAGGTGATCGGCAAGAACGACTTTGAGCTGTTTCCCCAGGCGGTTGCGCAGCGGCTAGTCGAGGAGGACCGCGAAGTCTTCGCGAGCGGTGGTTCGCTTGGCTTCGAACAAGAGCTGCCTGGGCCGGGGCGGCCCAAACCAGGTCCATACCATCAAGACTGTCTGTCACGACCGCGCAGGGCAGGTCATCGGGTTGGTTGGCATCTCGCGCGATATGCGTGAGCGCAAGCAATTGATGGATGCTCTTCGCGAGCGCGAGCGCGACCTTATCGAAGCCCATCGCATAGCCGGCATCGGAACCTGGCGCTGGCTGCGCGCCACCGACACGGTCACCTGGTCTGACGAGATTTACCGCATCTACGGGGTCGATAAAACGTACAAGCCGCTGGGCTATGGAGGGATTCGCGACAAGAAGGACGCGGGTCCGACGCAGAAGCTCTTTGTGCAGGCCTTTGAACGCGCCGAAAAATTCGGCGAGCCATTCGCCACGGATATCGAGATCGCACGTCCGGACGGGGTCAACCCGCTGGATCGCGGTCCGCGGCGAAGTGGAGGCATGGGAGAACGGCCAGGTTGCGAGCCTGCGGGGAACCATCCACGAGATCACCGAGCGAAAGCGGTACGAGCAGCAGCTTGCCCTCAGCGAAAATCGCTATCGCTCCCTGGTGCACGCTTCCGCGCAGATCGTCTGGGTTGGCAGCGTGGACGGCCTGCAAATGGAGAACTCGCCCGGGTGGCAGGCTTTTACCGGCCAGACCGCCGAGGAGGCGAGTGGCTCCGGATGGGCGGACGCAATCCACCCGGAAGACCGCGAGGAGGCCCTTAGGGGTATGGCAGGAAGGTGTCCGCACCCAAACCAACCTGGAGTTTAGCCAGCGCCTGCGACGGCATGATGGCATGTACCGCATGATGGCCGTGCGCGCGGTGCCTGTGCGCGATAAAACCGGCAGCATCGTAGAGTGGGTGGGCACGCATACCGACATCACTGACCAGGCCATCGCGCAGGAAGAGGTGCGCCGGGCACACGAACAACTGCAAAATGTGCTCGACAGCATCACCGACGGGCTTTGCGTGCTCGATCGCGATTGGCGCTACGTTTACTTCAACGAAAATGGAGCGCGCATCTCAGGGGTGCGGTCGGCAGACGTGATTGGCAAGCGACTGGGCGACATCTACCCGGACGGCCGGACCAATGCCTTCGGTCGCAATTATCGCCAGGCGATCGAAAGCGGTAACCCGGTCCACTTCGAAGAGTTCTACGGCGATCCACTCAACAAGTGGTTCGAATCTCACTGCTACCCTTCCCGTGACCGGCTTACCGTCTACTTCCGCGACATTACCGAGCGCAAGCAGACCGAGCAGGCACTGCGCGCCAGTGAGTCGCGGTTTCGGCTCCTGGCCGAAGGAATACCGCAGCTGGTCTGGCTCACGGACGTGGCCGGGACGCCCACTTGATCCGAACGAAGCGCTTCGTCGAGTATTCGGGCGTCCCATCTGCGTCGACGCTGGGCTTCAACTGGCCTTCCATCGTTCACCCTGAGGACTATGCGCAGACCATGGAGCGAATGGAGCCGCAGCGTCGAGACCGGCGAGGTTTACGCCAACGAGCTTCGCCTGCGCCGCGCGGACGGAACCTACCGCTACTTTCTCTCAAGCGCGTTGGCCATGCGCAATGAGGCAGGCGAAGTGGAGCACTGGGTCGGCAGTTGTACCGACATCCACGATCGGAAACTCGCCCAGGAGGCCCTGCGACGCTCGGAGAAGCTGGCCGCCACCTGGGGGACGACTGGCCGCCAGCATCGCCCACGAGATTAACAACCCGCTTGAAGCGGTGACCAACTCTCTTTACCTCGCATTACGTGACCCGGCGCTTGCCGGGGATACACGAAACTTTCTCCGAGATCGCCAAGCAGGAGCTCTCGCGGGTCGCCCAGATCACCACCCAGACATTGCGTTTCCACAAGCAATCAAAATCCTCGTCCGACGCCGACCTCTCCGACATCATGGAGTCGGTCCTGATGCTCTTTGGGCCGCGCCTGCAGGCCCGGCATATTCTGATCCAACGCGAGCTCGAGGCTGGCGCCAGGATTCACTGCTTCGAAGACCAACTCCGGCAGGTCTTCGCCAACCTGGTGAGCAATTTGCTCGACGCAACCGCGGACGGCGGCCGCCTGCGGGTCCGCATTCGCAAGACCATTGCTACCGCCACCGACAAAGCCCCCGGAGTTCGGGTCACTGTGGCGGACACCGGCAGCGGCATCTCCAAGGAGATGCGCACGAGTATCTTCGAGCCGTTTGTCTCCACCAAGAGCGATACCGGGCTGGGACTTGGGCTCTGGGTGAGCGCCGGCATTATCCGCAAGCACCAGGCTCGGCTCCTGCTTCACAGCAGCGACGATGCCCGATTGCACGGCACAGTGATGTCCCTCTTCTTTCCGGCCGCCGGGATCAAGCCTCAGATGCCGGCGTGATGTGACGGGCTAAACTGAACCGATGGCGCTTCAGTTCACCACCTCGTACCTCGAAGATTCCGTGGGATTGTTCCGGCAATACAAGAAGCTGGCCGAACGGGCTATGGAGCAGGTCGCGGACGAACAGCTATTTGCTTTACTTGATCCAGAAGCAAATTCGATCGCCATCATCGTCAAGCACTTGGCGGGCAACATGCGCTCCCGCTGGAGTGGTTTTCTTACCACGGACGGGGAGAAGCCGGATCGTGACCGCGACTCCGAGTTTGTGGAGCCGCCGGCGACGCGCAAAGCGCTGCTGGATGCCTGGGAAGATGGTTGGGCCCGGCTGTTCCATGCGCTCGAGCCGCTATCGGATGCGGACCTTGGCCGCACGGTGACCATCCGCGGCGAAGCACACTCGGTCATGCAGGCTGTCAACCGGCAGGTGGCTCATTACGGGCTTCACGTGGGGCAGATCGTGATGCTGGCCAAGCATTTCGCAGGGGATCGCTGGCAATCGCTGAGCGTGCCCAAGAATCGCTCTGCGGAGTTCAATCGCCGGGTTGCTTCAGGAGAACTAAGCCAGAGGTAGGAGGGTGCATAGTGCAGAAAGTACAAACGGTGATTCTCCTCGTTCCACTTCATCGAGTCCCTCCCCCGAAAGAATCGATGAAAGGTTCCGCGGAGAATCACCGCTTGAAAAGAGCATAGCGGTTCCTGAGCAATAAGCCAGAGTTCTTGAGTAACAGAATGGTTAATTGTAGTAACTCGATATGGTAATGGCGCGAACTCGCACAGCGATTTAAATGGCTCTGACAAATACCGTGATGTGGTGAAAGTGGCTGGGCAGCTTCTCTAGTGAGTCATCGCGTAGACAACGTAATTCACACCAAGGCGAATGCCAAGGTCGGAAAACTTCAGAGGATACTCCGGAGTGTCTGACCATTCCCAGGAATCGCCGATATCCGAATTCAACGAAATTGCCACCATGACACGGCCTTTATCGTCATAAATGCCCAGCCAGCGCGCAACTTTTCCATCTTTCTTGTAGCCGGTAGCGAGGTGCTCCGCGCCGGTGATCCGGTAGCGATCGTCCAGGTCGAAGACAGTGTGGAAGATGGGGTCGTTGTTCGGGATATCCACGATGGGGCGGTCGGGAAAACCATTTTCATCGTTTGTTCAAAATAGGCTTGTTCCTCTGATCCGTGAAAATCGTCGGCCATAAAAAAGCCGCCGCGGAGCAGATAGTCGCGAAGCTTCTTTGCCTGGGCCTCAGTCAAACCCCACTCGCCCACCTGGACGGCATAAAGCCAGGGCCAGTTGTAGACCTCGTCGCCATCGTCCAGGTTAACCGCCTGCTCTACAGAACGAGCGTCGACACGGGTCAACCGCCGGACCGCCTGTGCGAACGAGCGATCGGCGCGTGGATAGTCCTGCGTCCAAAGAGAGAGACCTTGCCGCCAGTCGCCATCAAATCTGCCGCGGTAGCCGTCCAGGGGGCCAGGGGGATACATCAAGCGGGCAAAGGCCCACTCTGCCGGCCGGCGCCAGTCCGCGGGCAGCGGCATCGATTCGCCATATTCGACAGAAGGGTATTCACGGAAAGGGCGCTGTGCGTACAGTACGCCGAGCAAGGTGGCGGCGATTCCCAGCGCACAGGCTGCTCGCGGCAAAAGCTGCCGGGTACTCATCGCAAACCAGCCAACCGGGAAGATTCTCGGCACTCTTCGATTGTCTCCCGCCGGCGCGTAAACTAGT
>CAWKAU010000014.1:0-615661 GCA_963847685.1 uncultured Acidobacteriaceae bacterium
GAACGTATCCAACAATCCGCAACACAGCCCCGCAAGGCAGCACGATGTTGTTGTCCGGGCGCCCCATCCCGCGTGGCAGCTACGGCGCATTGCTAGCCGGACCTTTGGCACCAGTCCGGGCTCGCACTCCGCGATCACTCTGAGATACCCAACACAGGCGTGAACCTGAGGTTCCCGTGCCTGTCCTCCTTATTGAGGAGAAAGAAAGGTACAGCCATGTCTCTTCGCCATTTGCGCAAGCAGTCGTTGTCGCTTATCAGGTTTTCTCTCTTCAGCGGGTTTGCGGTTCTGCTTGCTTCCCCTCGTGCGTTCGCCCAGACCTCTCAAGTCTCAGGACAAGTACTGGACGCGAGTCACGCCGTGGTGGCAGCTGCAGACTTGACTCTGGTCCGCGTGGAGACCGGAGATACCAGGCAGGAGCACTCCACAAGCGAGGGATATTACTCCTTTCCGCTTCTTCTGCCTGGACATTACAACCTGAAGATCGAGAAGGTAGGCTACGAAACTCAGGAGCAGAAAGGAATCCTCGTTGAGACTGGCGCCGTCAGCACCGTGAACGTTGTTCTCGGAGTCGGCGCGGTCGCTCAGACGATTGACGTGGACGCTACCGTTCAACTCTTGCAGACACAGTCGTCAGCAGTGGAAGACGTGGTTGAGAACCAGACCATCACCAATATGCCCCTCATCGACCGGCGATCTTCGCAGCTGCAGCGTTTGAGCGGCTTTGTCGTCGGCAACGGAAGCGGGTCAAGCGCAACCTTCGCCGTGGGAGGAGGTCGGGGAAATAATGCCAATTACCTCGTGGATGGCGGAAACGTCCAGAATCTCCTGCTCGGCGTTCCGACGCTCATGTTTGACCCACCTATTGAGTCGGTGCAGGAGTTCAATCTCTCCATCAGCGATTACGCGGCGGAGTTGGGGCGCAGCGGAGGAGCGGTGGTTCAGATGACGACCAAGTCCGGAACCAATCACTTCCACGGGGCAGCGTACGAATATTTCCGCAACGACGACCTGCAAGCCAAACCCTATTTTGCCAAGACCAACCCGGAACTGCGCTACAACCTATTCGGCGCCAGCATCGGGGGTCCCATCAAGAAAGACAAAACCCAGTTTTTCTTCAACTATGAAGGGCGCCGGCAAACGGTAAGCGTAACCCAGATCATCAACGTACCTACCCCCGCCGAGATCACTGGCGATTTCTCCGCCTTCTCGACACCGGTGATTGATCCCAATACCGGGGAGCAGGCAGCCTACAACGGGAAGTTGAATGTTCTCCCACCGGATGGCTTGACCCGGTTGCGATCAAGCTGGTCCAGTACTATCCAGCGCCCAACGTAGCGGGCGCGGCGCCAAATATCTCCAACTTTCGCGCGAATGATCCAACACAGGGGATCTACGATGTCTACGTTGCACGGATGGATCACGTATTCGGTGAAAAAGATCGCATCTTTGGCCGTTTCCTGGCACAGACCGACCACGAGCCTACCGCCTCCATTTATCCCACGCCAGGAACCGACAATTTTGGCGTGCTTGCGCACAATTACTATTACAATCCTTCGGGCACCTGGTATCACAACTTTTCGCCTACGTTGATCAATGAATTCCGCTTCACCTACTCGCGCAGGCAGGCCTTAAGCATCTCCGCCGGGGCCAATACGAATCTGGCCTCGGAAATCGGCATCCAGGGAACCAACGCATCCTTTTTCCCGACATTTACCCTGTCCGGGCTTGCGGGCTTTGGCAATACGACCCAGCAGGAGAGGCTGCAAACCCCGATCAACAGCAACCAGTACGTGGACAACGTTTCCCTGCAGAGAGGTAATCACCAGTATAAATTCGGCGTGGAGCTGCGCACATCGAACAACACTGACAATTACTTTCCGACAGCCGGCGGTTCCTTCGCCTTTACCAATACAGGTGTCAGCACGAACGCGGCTCTCGGCAGCTTGGCAAATCTTCTGCTTGGCAGAGTCAATTCGGCCACCTTGCAGCAGGCAGAAACCTTGCTGACTACGGCGTATTCCTGGGGATTGTTTGTCCAGGACGATTGGCGAGTCAAGCCCAATCTGACCCTTAACATCGGGTTACGGTACGATCTCGATGCGCCTCGCGTGGAAGAACATAATCGGCAGAATTCTTTTGATACCACGACCATCAACCCAGTTTCGGGGACTCCGGGAATTATCACCTTCTCCGGATTAAACGGCGTCAGCAAGTATGCCAACAACTGGGATTTCCACAACATCGGGCCCCACGTCGGCTTCGCATGGACGGCCAACCGAACCACCGTGCTGCGCGGCGGCGGAGCAATTCTTTTCCCAGGCGAGTATGACCAGGCGACGCCTATCGTCGCCTATACCGGATTCGCTCGACAGATCTCTCTCTCCTCTCCGAATGCCGGTAAAGGAACGCCCGCCTTCCTGCTGAAGGAGAACGGAACCGAAGGCACAGGCACCGCCGCCGTTCCGACTCCCGCCCAATTGACCCCTGGTTACGGCGCCGTACCTGTGGGCCAGAAAGTTGTGCAGGCGCCGCAGTACTTTCAGCGGGATCGCGTAAGCGGCTATCTGTATCAGGCGAGCCTCAATCTCGAGCAGCAGCTAGGCAATCAGGTCTTGCTGACACTGGGCTATCTGGGAACATTCGGCCATCATTTGGCCGCGGTGAACGCGGAGAACACGAACCAGGTGGCGCCAGATCAGATGGATTTATTGCCTACGACTAAGAATACGCAGACGCTACGCCCCTTCCCCCAATTCGGGAACGTGAGTATCATCGCGGCGGATCAAGGGCAGTCCGGCTATAACGCGTTCAACGCAGGCATCAAGAAGCGTTACGCGGGTGGTTTCCAATACGGGCTGAACTACACCTGGTCGAAGTTCATCGACAACCAGGAGTCGAGAAATGAGCTCGCAAACTATAACGCAGGATATTCCGGAACGAACGATGCCTTCACCGATTACTACAATCCTCGGGACCGCTTCGGTCTTTCGGGAAATGATATTCGTAATCGCGTGATTGGAAGTGCGCTCTATGAACTTCCTTTCGGTCCTGGAAAATGGATTCATCCCAATTCCTTCCTGGTTAACGAACTCATTGCTGGCTGGACAGTGGGGGCGATCTCCGAGATCCACTCAGGAACCGCGCTCGGTGTACTTGATTCCACCAATAACACCGGAACGTACTCCGATGGAGTCCGGCCCAACCTCGTTGGCAACCCGAATGACCTCGGTGGCTCACGGCCGAGGTCACAGAGGACACATGAGTGGTTTGACACTTCCGCGTTTGCCCAGAACGCTCCTTTCACCTTCGGTAACGCTCCCCGTACTTTTGGCCGAGGGCCGGCGTTGGCAACTACGGACGCATCTCTCTTGAAGGATTTCAAGATCGCTGAAGTGAGTACGATACAGTTTCGGGCGGAAGCCCTGAATGTGTTTAACCATGCCAACCTGGCAAACCCCAACACCCTATTTGGTAACGGCGCCTTTGGCCAGGTCACCGGCTTACAAACGGGCAACCAGTCGAGAATTCTCCAACTGGCACTCCATCTCGCGTTCTAATAACCGCGAAGGCTGAGGGCCGGCACAACCGCGGCCCTCAGCCGGAATTCAACACACTCAGCAGAGGTAAGGCGTTTTATCCATCAACATAGGAGTTGGCTTCGATCATGTCGGTAGACTCAATCGGGAATTCCGGCGTGTCGCGACGTACGTTTCTTCACGGCATGGTCGCAACCGGCGTTACCTTGCAAACAAAGAACTCCGGCTCTGAAGTAGCTTCGAAAACTAACTTCCGGCCTAATATTATTTACATCCATTCTCACGACTCCGGACGATACCTTTCGCCCTATGGCCAGTCAGTACCCACCCCGAATCTTCAACGCCTCGCGCAAGAAGGCACTCTCTTTCGCAAGGCCTTTAGTGCCGCGCCCACTTGTTCTCCCAGCCGGGCGGCCCTGCTGACCGGGCTTTACCCCCACAGCAGCGGGATGCTGGGTTTGGCTCATCGCGGCTTCTCGCTGAATAACTACCAGCAGCACATCGTACACACCCTCAAGTCAACCGGTTATACTTCGGTTCTCGCTGGGCTACAGCACGTAGCAAAGGAGCCGGACACCATCGGATACGACAAAGTGCTTCCGCACGAGGATACAAGTGCGGTGCATGTGGCGCCCGCCGCCGTAGGATTCCTGGATACCCGGCCAACCTTTCCATTCTTTCTCGATATTGGGTTCTTTGAGACGCATCGAGAGTACCCGCAGGCCGCGCCCGAAGATAACGCCGAGTACTCGCCTCTACCAAGACCGATCCCGGACACCGCTGCCACCAGAGGGGACTTCGCCCGCTACCGGGCCAGCGCCAGAGTCTTGGACCAAGGCGTAGGAAAGGTTCTCGAGGCAATTGATCGAAACGGCTACCGTGACAATACGCTGATCATCAGCACGACGGACCATGGAATCTCGTTTCCGCGTATGAAGTGCAATCTCACCGACGATGGATGGGGAGTTTCGCTGATCTTGCGCGGGCCGAAGCTTCCCTCCGCAGCCGTTTGCGATGCGCTGATCTCGCAGGTGGATGTCTTTCCAACTCTTTGTGACTACTTAGGGATCGAGCGCCCCGCATGGTTGCAGGGTAAGTCCTTCCTGCCCGTGCTTTCCGGGCAACTGCCGGAGATCCATGAAGAGATCTTCGCCGAGGTAAACTACCACGCCTCCTACGAGCCAAAACGAGCCGTGCGGACTTCCCGCTATAAGTACATTCGCCGCTTCGGAGACAAGAGAACACCCGTGCTGCCAAATTGCGACGACAGTCCGAGCAAGGACGTGTGGATGCAAGCTGGATGGGGATCACAGATCTTGGATACAGAAAGCCTCTATGACCTGCTGTTTGATCCCACGGAGCATGCCAATCTGATCAACGATCCCGCGCACGCGGCCACCGCTCAGGACATGCGTGCCCGGCTGCATAGCTGGATGGTTTCCACCAATGACCCGTTGCTGCAGGGCCCAGTTGCCGCGCCTCCCGGGGCGGTGGCAAATGACCCCAATGGGATATCTCCGAAAGAACCACCGGTCCCCGCACGCCCCTCGTAATGAGCGCCGCGGCGAAATATGCCGTTTCGTAGAGGCAACTGGTGCTGGCCAAATACCGCGTTCGCTATTGCAACTGGACGGTCACCTGATCGATCTTACCCGTGAAGCGATTAGGCACTTGATAGTCGGAACCCACCGGCGAGCCGAGGTCGCTGCCAATATCGAGTGTCTCCGTATAAGAGGCGCCGTTGGTATTTGTAAAGCTGCCCTTGCCTTCCGCCACTCCGTTGATAGTGAGAACTGCGCTGCCCGGTCTCGGCGGCGCCGGCACTAATAAATTGTGGTTGCGAGGGTTCGAGGTTGAGACCTCGGGCTCCACTTCGAGCACGATGTGCGCTTTCCCTGGCTTCAGTTCGCCCTGCGATACAAGCTGGCCGGTGCGATTGCCAAACGCATTCACCTCGTAGATCACATGCCGGTTCTTGGCGAAGAGAGTGAAGCCGCCATAACGGCTGCCCTGCGCGATGATCACCCCGCTTGCGCCTTGCGCCGGTACCTCGATATCTGCCGTGATGGTGTGCTTACGCCCAACGATGTGCGGTACAACCGCATTCGGCAAACGTTCGACCCCGTCGCGATAAACAAAGGTTGTCTTATTGACGGTGGGCGGCGGCTGATTGCCGCCGGACTGAAATATTGGATACACATTATTCCGCGCCGCCTCTGCGTCGAACAACTGTTGCAGCTCTTTCAGTTTTTCCGGATATTTTGCTGACACATCATGGGCCTGGCTATAGTCGTCAGCCACGCTATAGAGCTCCCATGGATGCTGATCGGAGACGCCCGCATTCGCTCCGCTGTTCCACGGCGACCCAGTCTCCCAGGGAGACCAGTAGTGACGCCCTGCCCACCACCCATCTTTATAGATCGCGACGTTGCCGACCGTAGCGAAATATTGCACGTGATGGTGACTGGCTTCCTCAGGATGATCGAAGGTGTACAAAAAACTCGAACCTTCAAGCGGCAGCTGGGCTGCGCCGTTCACAATATCCGGAAACTTCACCCCTGCCGCCTCGTAGATCGTGGGGGCAACGTCGTTCACGTGCTGGAACTGCGTTCGCAGGCCGCCACCATGTTGAATCCGGGCCGGCCAGGAGATGACCATGGGATCGGTGGTGCCGCCAAGGTGGGCAGCGTCCATCTTAGTGCCCTGGAATGGAGAGCTGAGAGCCCAGGCCCAGGCAGCCGCAAAGTGGTTCATATAGAGTTCGCTACCGTCGTCATTCATCTTTGCCACCCGTTGCTGGATCGTCAGCGGCTTGCCTTGATCGTCCCGGGCGTCATATCCGTCGGGACCGCCTTCCGCGCTGGCCCCGTTGTCGCCGAAAATTTCGATTACCAGCGTATTGTTGCCTTTGCCTGAATCGTCGATCTCCTGCAACAGCCGCCCGATCTCATAATCCGTTTGCTCGGTAAACGCCGCATACACCTCGGCCTGGTGTGCCAGCAATTTCTTCTGATCCGGCGACAGTGAATCCCATGCCGGCAGGCCTGCGGGCCGTGGCGTCAGTTCGGCATTCGCGGGGATAACCCCAAGCTTCTTCTGCCGTTCGAACGTTTCCGCACGAATCTGGTCCCAACCGGTGTCGAATTTCCCTTGGTATTTCTTGATCCACGACGCCAGAACCTGGTGCGGAGTGTGTGTTGCCCCTGGGGCGTAGTAAAGAAAAAAAGGCCGATCCGGCGCGACAGCTTCCTGTTGATGCAGCCAGCGAATGGCTTCGTTCGTCATATCGGTCGTAAGTGTGTAGCCCTGCTTGGGAGTGAGAGGTGGTTCGACCGGGACGGTGTCGCGAAACAGCCGTGGATAGTACTGATTGTCATAGCCCGCCAGGAAGCCGTAGAAATGCTGAAACCCGAGACCGGTAGGCCAGCGATCATAAGGTCCGGCCGGACTTACCTGCCATGTTGGCGTGTTATGCCACTTGCCGAAGGCAGCCGTACTGTAGCCGTTATCTTTCAGTACCTCTGCGATGGACACCGTGTTCTTCGGCCACAGGCTGTTGTATCCCGGGAAACCAGTTGCCGCCTCGGCGACACTGCCGAACCCTACCTGATGATTGTTTCGTCCGGTCAGTAGCGCGGCCCGAGTGGGCGAGCAGAGAGAGTTCACATGAAAGTTGTTGTACCGCAGCCCACTGGCCGTGAGCTTGGCAAACTCCGGAGTCTGTATCACACCCCCGAACGATGCGGTCGCACTAAACCCGACATCATCGACCAGGATAAGAACTACGTTGGGTGCACTCTTCGCGGGCACGGTTTCTTGCGGCCACGCAGGCTTGGCTTTCGCCGGATCAGTACTGATTACTCCCTGGAATTGTGGGTCGGGGACAGGCAGGACTTGCGAATTTGTTCTCGATGGGCTCTTTTGCGTCGAGCAACCTAAAGGGAAAAGTGACCATCCCGCTACAGCGATCGCAGCGCACCACGCAAATCGTGTCATACCTGTGGCTCCAGACAAAGCCTGACTTCAGCTCTCGTTTCTTCGTTTGAAAAGTAATCCGGCAAAAAAGATCCTAACCCTGCAAACAGCAGAGGCCACTTCTTATAGGAGTCTTGAAGGGGAAGAGAGGCCTTACCTGGGGAGGCAACAACAGGAGCGCATCCAAAGCTTCGCGTCGATTGAGAATTGCTGTGCCGCAAAGTAATTCATCTGGCCTCTTCTGTTGGTGATAAAAGAATAAAGCATTTCTCAAGCAAGTGCAGAGGAATCTATCTACGCTTGCTTGACACAGCTTTTCGCTCACACTACGATCAAGGCAATCATGCGAGCTTCTGTTCATCTTGCCGTGTTTTCTACGCATGCCTCCGACCCGGCGTCCAATTTCTCTTGTTGTTGATCTTCTCCTGAACTCTTTCCAGTCAGATATCAAGTCGCGTGGCGCTAGATCTGCTTGACAGGTCCTTTCCGGCTTCTTTTGAGCTAGGCATTGATAGACACGCTAACATTCGGTTCCAGACCAGTTCCCCACGCGAGACGGAAAGCAGGCAGAAGAAATGAGCAACACAACGCGGCGAGATTTGTTGAAGGGTGGGGCGTTGGCTGGTCTCGCCGGTATCGTGGGTTGCCAGACTCCTAACAGTCCCCAGACTGGCGCGAAAAGCGAGACACCTCAAACCCAGGCACACTGGCAAGCTCCTCCGGCGCAGAAGGGAAACGATCTCAATCTGATTGTGCTCGTCTCTGATTCCTTTCGAGCCGATAACCTGGCTGTTTACGGCGGCAATTGGGTAGAGACGCCAAGCCTCAACGACTTTGCCAAGGAATCGATCGTCTTTGACAGCTTCTACCCGGAAGGCCTGCCTACGATTCCCCTACGGCGCCAGCTTTATACGGGCCGCCGCATCTTCCCTACTCACCTTTACTTCCAGCAGGACTCGGTCAAGCTGCCGGGATGGCATGAGCTCTTCATCGAAGACGTCACTCTCTCGGAGACGCTGCTTGCGGCAGGGTACCAAACGGCATTGATCGCCGATCTACCGCACTTGTTCAAACCAGGCCGCAACTTTCAACGGGGCTTCAACTACTTCGAGTGGGTTCGCGGCCAGGAGATCGATTACTACGCGCAAGCGCCCCGCGCGAACGCCGATTTCAGTAGTCTGTTTCCCGAAGACTATCTAAAGCTCTTGGAAGGCAAACCGGGCGGGAGAGGGGAGCCCTTTCCTGCGTTCTTGAACCAGTATCTCGCCAATCGCAAGCGATGGCTGAAGCGCGCGCCTTCGATCGTCGAAGCAACTGCGTCCAGCGCTATCGAGTGGCTCAAACACAATCACGATCAGGGTCCATTCTATCTGCAAGTAGAAGTCTTCGATCCCCACGAGCCCTGGGACCCGCCGCCACACTTCCTCGAAAAGTACTTAAAGAATCCTACGCAACATAGTTGGCCCGAACCGCCTTACGGCAATGTAACGGTGCCGGAGGAGGGAGTGAAGCGGCTGCGGGCCAACTATGCCGGCGAGGCGTCGAACGTGGACCACTGGTATGGGGAGGTTCTGAAGACGATCAAGAGTTTGGGCCTCTACGAGAACTCAGTGATCGTTTTTCTCTCCGATCACGGAGTCCTTCTCAACGAGCAGGGCCAGTGGGCCAAAGGTCCCGAGCGGCTGCGTAAGCAAGTAACCCATGTTCCCCTCATCGTTCATCTGCCGGGACACCAATATGCGGGCAAGCGGGTGCCGGGCTTTGTGCAAACACCCGATGTGCTGCCAACTGTCCTGGGGCGGCTTGGCATTGCCCCGCCGGCCCGAGCAACCGGAGAAGACTTGTGGCCTTATATTACGGGCGAAAGAACGAATCAACGCAAGGTCGCGATCTCGTCCTACGGGTACATAGCCTCAGTGCGTACGCCTGAGTGGAACTACTCAACCGTGTGGAACAAAGACAAGTACCAGGGAAACTACCCGCCTCAACTTTATGATCTCAAGAATGATCCCGACGAGTTGAAGAGTGTTGCCGGCCAACATGCCCCGGTGCAGACTGAACTGCAGGGAATTCTCGATGAATACATCGAGTCCGGCAAAGACCTGACAAACGGCAGTTTTTCTGAACAACTGTCGTAGAGAGCAATCCCGCAGGTAGGAACCAACAGGTATGGATCGACGCGACTTTATCAAGGGTGCGGCAGGGGCAGTCGCACAACTGGGATTGCGGCACAGCACGGCCGACGCGGAAGCAGAGTGCAAAGCATCCGCCCAATGTCCTGTTCATCATGCCCGACGAGTGGAGAGGTCAGGCGCTGGGCTGCATGGGAAATCCCGACGTTCAGACGCCCAACCTCGATCAGCTTGCCGCCGACGGACTTCTCTTCCGCCAGACGTTTGCCAATACCCCGGTCTGCTGCCCGGCGAGAGCCACGATCCTCACCGGCACCTATACCAGCCGCAATGGAATGCTCGCCAACGATCTTCGGCTGAAGGAAACTCTCGGCACCGTGGCCGACGTCTACCAGCAGAGCTGGATACCGCACCGGGTTCATCGGCAAGTGGCATCTTGACGGAGGACCCAGGCTGCCGGGTTTTGTTCCGCCTGGCCCGCGACGGCATGGCTTTCAATTCTGGGCAGCCAACGAATGCAACCATAACTATTTCTATAACTGGTATTTCCGCGATGAGAATGTTCCGCTTGTGAGCGAGAAGTATGAGCCGGAGTTCTGGACAGACCTCGCCATCGAGTTTCTTGAAGGTTCGCAGGATAAGCCATTCTTCCTCATGCTTGCGCCGGGCGCCCCGCATGATCCGTATCTGGCTCCGGAAAAATATCTCGATCTGTATGACGCCCACAAAGTTGACCATGGAGCCTAACTGGGTGGAGGGAATACCCGGTGCCGGCCGTAAGGAGATTGCAGGATACTATGCGGCTGCTACCGCAGTTGACGATCAGGTAGGCAGGCTGCTGCGCAGACTCCGCGAGTTGAAGACTTGAGGAAAACACGATCGTGCTTTTCTCCTCCGACCATGGAAATATGCTCGGCTCCCAGGGAAAAATCTTGAAGCGAAAGCCGTGGGAAGAGTCGATTCAGGTCCCTGGAATCATGCGCTATCCGGGAGTGATTTCTCCGGCGCGCAAAACCGATGCCTTGTTTTCCCATGTGGATTTCGCCCCCACCCTCCTTTCGCTCTGCGGCTTGCCCATTCCGGCGGAAATGCAGGGCGCCGACTTATCCCCGGTAGTCGTTGGCAAAGCGGAGGCGGGTCCTGCCGCAGTGTTCTTCCAGATCTTTGGTCCTTATCATGGGGACGGTACAGAGGGAGCGTGGCGCGGCGTGAGAACGGAGCGCTTCCTATACGCCAGGTGGAGGTCGGGTCCGTGGCTTCTTTATGACCTCCAGAAGGATCCCCACGAATTACAGAATCTGGTCAACGACGCTGCCTACTCCTCCGAACTGCAAGAGCTGGATAAGAAGCTGCTGGACTGGATGAGCCGCGTGGGTGATTCCTGGGGCCTGGACTGGACAGCACCGGTAGAGGATGGTGAGCGGCTTGTCCAATACAGGACCTTCTACACAGTTCAGGATTATCTCGCTTGGGCGAGAAGCCACCCTTCTCTCGCGCCAGGAATCCTTTAAACTTGGCGGAGCAGTGCAATCGCCTCCTTTCCTACGAGAGACGCGCAGACCCGGCATCACAGAATGCCAGGAACGAATTGTTTTCCAGCGGCTTGGAATCAAGAAATCCTTGCGCCACGTCACAGCCCGCCGCCTTCAGCACATCCCAGTCCTGCTGCGTTTCCACGCCCTCAGCGACGCTCGTGATCCCCAGGCGACGCGCCATTTCCACACTCGACTCGACGATGGTGCGCGAAGATGGGTTGGTCGCACAACCCCGCACAAACTCCTGGTCAATCTTGAGCTCGGTGAAGGGCACGCGGGTCAACTGCCGCAGACTGGAAAAGCCGGTCCCATAGTCGTCAACCGAAAGCCCGAAACCCCGCATGCGCAGACGAGTAAGATTTTCCAGGGCTGCCGCCACTTCAGTCATAGCCACGGTTTCCATAATTTCGAATATCACCTGATCCGGGTCAAGCCCCGACGAAGTTACAGCTCCATGAGGCGGTCGGCCAGCGTCGGTGTCGGCCAGCGAGACGAGCGACAGATTGACAGACACAGTCAACGCCAATCCGCGTGCGCGCCACGCGCGGCAGGCATTCACTGACTGTTTCAGCATAGGGAAGGTAAGCTCATCGATTTTTCCGTTCTGTTCGAGCAAGCTGATGAACGCGTTGGGGCCGACCAGGCCATGCTTGGGATGACGCCAGCGGACGAGCGCCTCCGCGCCAATGGTTTGGCCCGTTGCCATCTTCACTTTGGGCTGGAAGAAGGGTTCGAACTGTTTCTTTTCAAGCCCGCACAGAACCTGGTCGAGAGTGAAGCTTGTAACGGCGGTGGCGGCGCGCGTCGAGGGCAAGATGGATTGATAACCTGCGATCAGGTCTTCGATCCGATTGCGCGTGACAGGCTTTTCGATTGCGCCCAGCAGCCGGACCCCATAGGCGTGGGCCATTTTCTCCACCGAGACCAGCAATGACCGCTCTTGCGCGCTGCAGATGATGACCGCAGCGTTATTGTGCGCCTGCCCCAAATGACGCAGGAATTCCATGCCGTCCATTTCCGGCATATCCAGGTCGCACACCACGAGGTCGACGCACGCGGGCCCCTGAAGTGCGGCCAACGCCTGCTTGCCGTCGCCGGCCTCCATCACTTGCAGCGCACCCATCGAGCGCAACATGCGGGCCACGGTTCGGCGCTGGAAATCATCGTCTTCGGCGACCAACACGGTCAAGCCGTCGGCGACTGTCATGGTTGCTCCTCAGGAGCGAGGGTGGTTTGGGCAATATGCGTTTCAAGCCGTGCCATGGTCTGGTCCATCGCCGTCAAGGCTTCGTCCGGGCTGTTCCGTCCGACGGCGCGCTCCATTGCTTCACACGCCGCCGCCAGGTCGCGCGCCCCCACCATGCGGCTCGAGCCCTTCATACGATGGGCGATGCGCACGCGGGCGGGAAGGTTCTCCATGGCCACCGCCGAGTGGAGTGCGGTGAGATCGGAGCGGGTCTGGGTCATGAAATCCAACAGGATCTCCGCGCGGTCGGTGGCGGTTGTCGGCAATCTTATCCAGCTCCGCAAGGTCGATGGGCGCGGTCTGCGCCGCGCTCGTTTCCGCCTCAACAGCGCCGTCAGGTCCCGGCGGTCCGGGCGCGGCGAACGGCAGCCATTTGGACAGGGTCTTCTTCAATGCGGCCAGGCCGGCCGGCTTGGTCAGAATATCGTCCATCTCCGCGGCGTGACATAACGCCACCGCGGCGGGGAGCACATTCGCGGTCCAGGCAATGACGGGCGTCCGTGGCCGCCCTTCCCGTGACCTCTATCTCGCGGATGGCCCGCGACAAAGCATAGCCATCCAATTGCGGCATGTTGCAGTCAGTGACCACCAGAGCGATGGCGCCGGGCTCACTGCTCTGCCATATGGCAAGCGCCTCCCGGCCGTCGACCGCGGTCTGGACGCGAAGCCCCAGAGCCACGATCTGGCGTGCCAGTAAGGTCCGATTAGTCGAGTGGTCGTCCACCGCCAGCACCAGCGGGCCTGCACCAGGTGCGGAGGCCTCGATCATGGGGGAGACGGCTTTTGATCGCCTTGCTCTCGAGTTCGGGCGGCGCAGTTTCAGAAATTGGCAACGTCAGGGTCACGCTCATGGTGGCTCCTTCGCCGAGCGCGCTCTTCACTTCGATGGTGCTGCCCATCATCTCCGCTAGGCGGCGGCTGATCGATAGCCCGAGACCGGTGCCGCCATACAGGCCCGCAGTGAACGCGCCTGCCTGCTCGAACGGTTGAAACAGTCGCTGTTGCACTTCCGGCTCCATGCCGATGCCGGTATCCTTCACCGACAGGCGCACGGTTTCTGCGCCGTCTTGCCGCCCAACCAGCTCTGCCCGAACGTCCACGTGTCCCTCGGTGGTGAATTTGAGGGCGTTGCTCACCAGGTTGTTGAGTATTTGCGACACCCGCATCGGATCGGCCAGCAGCGACGGACTGATACGCGGGTCCACCGTCTGCTTCAGCGTGAGATCCTTGGCGCTGGCCACTGCATGGAAAGTATTCACGGTCCGGCGCAGAAGTTGCTGAATGGATACGGGGCTTGTCCGGATTTCGAGCTTGCCCGCTGCGATCTTGCCGAAATCAAGGATGTCGTCAATAATGCGGACCAGGCTCCGCCCGGAATCCCGCGCGATCTCCAAAGTTTCGCCCTGCTCGCCATCGAGCTGCCAGAGTGACAGCAGCTCCAGCATGCCCAGCAGACCGTTGAGCGGGGTGCGGATTTCGTGGCTCATGGTGGCCAGAAAGGCGTCCTTGGTGGCCACCACCGCCTGTTCCGCCTCCCTTACACCGGTGACGTCGCGGGCACTGCTGAAGACGACCCCTCCTTCATAGACCACGGATCTCCACGACAGCACGCGGACCGAGCCATCCTTGTGCAGATAGCGGTTTTCGAATTGCAAGACGTTTTCGCCCGTGCTGGCCATCTTCTCTATCTCGCGGAGGGTCGCGGCACGGTCGTCGGGATGCACGAACTCAAGGATCGGCCGCGCCAGTATCTCCTCTGCACTCCAGCCCACCGTCTTCGAAAACGCCGGACTGACGCGTGTGAAGTAACCGTCCAACGTCCAGATAGCCAGTATGTCGAGTGAGAGTGTAAAAAACAGGTTGAGCTGCTCCACCGCCTGCTTGCGCTCGCTGAGGTCGCGCGCGATGCCGGTGTAGCGGCGTTCGCCGCCCAGCCTCATCTCGTTCAGCGCAAGCTCCAGGGGAAACGTGCTGCCTCCCTTGCGCCTTCCCAGAACTTCGCGCCGCACGCCGATGACGCTGGCCTCGGTGACGCGGCAATGTTCGAGGTAATCGTCGTGTTCGGCGTGGCAGGCCTCGGGCAGAAGTCTCTTGATGTTGTGCCCTACCAGTTCGGCGGCTGCGTAGCCGAAGATGCGCTCGCCGGCCGGGTTGAGTGTCTCGATGTTGCCGTGCTCGTCGATGGTAAGCACGCCGTCGCCCACGGTGTCGAGAATCGCCTGCAGCCGTCCGTTGCTGTCGCGCAGCCGTTGATCGAGCAACGCCTGCACCGCCTCGACTTGTTTGCGAGCCGTGTTATCCGTCCCAATCAATAAATAGCCAATAATGTTCTTGTGCGCATCGCGCAGTGCGGTAACGGAGACGATCGCGGGCACGCGGATGCCGTCCTTGCGGATATAGGTCAGCTCGTAGATATCTTCGATGCCGCGCGAGGCCTTGAACACCAAAGCCTCAAAGCCCGGCGTAATCGGAGTATCCAGCTCCAGGCTCAGGCTTGCTGCCCGGGCGATCAATTCCTGCGGATCGGAGATGTCGGCGGGCGTGACCTGATTTACAACATCCAGTGCCGCGAAGCCGAGCATTCGTTCGGCGCCGGCATTGAAAATCTGAATCACACCTTTTTCGTCTGTCGCGATACTGGAGAAGTAGGCGCTATTGAGGATGGCGTCCTGCAAAGCGCCCGTCTTGAGCAGTGCTTCCTGACGCCGAAACTCGGTAATCCCGTCGGGGCCTCCCGGGAGTTCGCCAGGGCCATCAACAGAATCGCTTGTCGGCATGATCCCTTTCCGGAGAGCGATCCGTGGATTATCTTTCGCAGACATCGGTTCACCGCGGTTTCTTCACCGCTGGGGGCTCAGGCGTTGCCTTAGAGGACTAGACCATTGAACTTGAATCGCATCGCGCTTCTCTTCCCAGAGGCGCCGCGTCTCTCGGTTGCTGATTGAGCGATCTTCTAACTTATCGGCCAGGCAAAGGAATTCCGTGAAAGGGCGCTGCTGCTAGTACCGCTGTCTTGTTTCAGGTCAGCGCGATCCTTCGGCCTCCGATGGATTCGATCGTCCCTGCGGGAATAGTCAAGATCCGAAGTGAATCTCCCTGGCAAGCCGCACGGTCTCCGCCAACGCCCTCATCGCTTGGCCAATCCTTGTCTTTTCATGCTCCGCGAAGAACGAAGCAATTTCCAAGCCGTATCCGACGACGAACCGAAAACCCCGGTCAACCCGCGCTTGATTTAGAGTAAACCGACACGGAAGTGATCCAATGCCGGGCATACTCCGCTTCGGAGTCTTTGAACTCGACCGCGACGCCATGGAGTTGCGCAGAAATGGCGTGCCGATCCGTTTGCAGGAACAGCCCCTCCGGGTTCTGGCGGTCTTGGTGGAACGGCCGGGCGAGATTATCACGCGAGAGGAGCTGCAAGAGCGGATTTGGGGAAAAGAGACGTTTGTCGACTTCGAGCAGTCGCTGAATAAGGCAGTCAACAAGCTGCGCGAGGCGCTCAACGATGAAGCCGGCCAACCTAGATACGTAGAAACAGTTCCACGCCGGGGATACCGGTTTATTGCGCCCGTGGCGGGACTGCCGACGGAACGACCACCCGCGTTGCAAAGTTCGGTCACCGAGGCAGCGCCGGTTAAGCCTGCACTTCACCGGAAGCGCATCGCCCTCATCGCCTCATTGGCTGCGTTCTTGGCTGTAGCTCTCGGGATCGCCACCTTTTTGGGGAAACGGCCGGAGAAGACCCGGCCGGCGGAAACCAAACACATGGCTTCGGCTGCATTCTGCTGCCCCACGCTTTCGCGCGATGGCAAGCTGCTCGCTTACGTATCCGGCGCCGGCGGTGGCGTGGTCCATATTTGGGTGCAACAAACCGCAGGCGGCCAGGCGATCCAGATAACCAGCGGTTCTGAAGGGGAATTGGGTCCGGATTTCTCTCCCGACGGCACCCACATCACTTTTGTCTCCGGGAGCGGAAGCATTTACGTAGCACCGGCTCTTTCCGGCGAGCCTAGGCTTATCGCTAAGGTCCATGGCAGCTATCCTTTTTCTCGCCGAATGGCGAGAAGATCCTCTATTGGGAAGACAACAGTACCATAACCGAGAACAAAGCCATGACCGTTCCCGTCGACGGCGGCGAGCCAACCTCCCTGAACGTAAATCGCGACTTCCTGGTGCACTTCCGGCCGCTTTGGTCACCAGATGGGGATGCAATCATCTTTTATGGTGTCCGCAAAAACGAGCCAGACAAGCCGGATGAGTGGTGGGCAGCTCCACTGACGGGTGGCGCACCCACCTCCGTACGCCTGCCTGGTGAGGAACAAGGCGTCTCGGGGGATTCCGTGCGCGCGTGGATCCGCGGCAAGGATGGAGCGGAGTGGATCATCTACTCGGTGGCGCACGGCGAGCTTTGGCAGCTGTTCCGTCTTCGCGTTTCCAGCCAGGGCCAGATTTCCGGGAAATCGGAATTGGTCACTTCCGGTACAGGCCGCCTTGGCAACGGCCTTTCAGTTTCGGACGACGGAAAGCTCGTCTACGCAATCCGAAGTTTCACAGAGTCGATCTACGAGATTCCGATTGACAGCCGGGGACAGAAATCAGGCCCCACTGTTCAACTCCCGCTTCTCGAAGGAGTTGACTACCGTTCTCCTTCGCTTTCCCGGGACGGAAGGTGGCTAGTGTACGACGCACGCGTTACGGGCGAATCTAACTCCATCCGGCTGAGAGACTTAGTCAGCGGGGCGGACCGGCTTCTCGACGATAGGGGGCGTCAATCTGGCGTAGCCGGAGAAACCACGATCTCACCCGACGGATCGAAAGTTGGTTTTGAGCGTGATTGCAAGAGCGGCAAGTGGGCTGACGATGGGGCACCCCTCCCTTGCACCTTCATAATTCCGGCCGTGGGTGGAGTACCGGAGCAGGTTTGCGAATTCTGTACCCCGCGGGGATTTTCATCCGATGGCGCTGTCGTTCTGATCCAACAATACAACCGCAACAGCAACCAACTGCTAAACTCGATTGCCGCGATCGACCTTAAGTCGAAAACCAAGAAGGGATTTCTGGCTGCCCCCGATGGGGCGGTGTATCACGCTTACTTTTCCTGGGACGACCGCTGGGTGGTGTTCAAGAAAATTCTCGATTCAATAAAGAGTCAAATCATGATCGCGCCAGTACGGGACGGCGTTGCCGGCAAGGAAGCAGAGTGGATCGCAGTCACAGATGGACAGTACGACGACGACAAACCCCAGTTTTCTCCGGACGGCAACACGGTGTATTTCCTTTCCGCCGCTCGCGATGGCTATCTCTGCATCTGGTCCCAAAGGTTGGATCCAGTAACCAAGCGGCCGGTGGGCGTCCCCATCGGCTATGAGCACTTCCACAGCTTGACGCAGCGAAATCTCAATCCTTACGGACAAATCCTATTTCAGTCGAATCTCACCGTCGCCCGCGACAAGATGATGGTCAACCGTCCCCAATTCGGGGGCGAAATCTGGATGACGCAGATAGAGTAGCCATCGATTATTGGCCAGGTACAACCTGTGCCGACGGCACACCCGCAAAGGATGAACCGCCAAAACGGCTTGCGAATTGGTGGGCCTGCCCCGCGATGAAGTGGAATTGGTTCTGGTTCATTGCTTCGTAGTCCTTCCGGTCCCAATTCCCTTTCATCACCCCCTGGGGGGTATGTGCGTCAGATCCCAGAAGCAGATGTCCAACCTCATGGGCGATGGCGAAAGCCAGAACGGTATCCCGGGGAACGCCTGCCTCGGCAGCCGCGTCCTGGATCCGCTCCATAAAGATAGACGCGTAGGTTCCGCCCTGGTGGTCAGCCATGGACTGGCCGAGGGGCGCGCGAAGCACGCTATCCTTAGTTTTTGATCCCCCGGCAACCACCCGGACCACGAGGTTCCGGATAAGTCCGCCTTGACCGTCGCAGGACACTGAGAGACTTCCACGGCAAAGTTCTAGCTGGACTGAGAGACCGGCGCCGGCCAGGATCTGCTGGGTAAGCGCCATCACCTTGTGCAAAGATTCCGGTTTCAAATCAGCGTAATCGTAGACCTTCACCTGGACGGCGGAGGACTGGGCTGTGAGGGTTTGGGCGTTCCCGGCCAAGGCCAGGAAAAGAATCAGAATCGAGCAGCTTCGGTTTGACATGCACCGAAACTGCGCTGAATATCAGGGGATCAAAATGGCCTGAGACGGACTTGATCGTGACTTCTAAATTCCCGGGCATGACGATCTAAATGGTTTGTTCTTAAACAGATACCATCCTACCTTCCAGGACATGTCCCAGCCGGGAAAGGCCTCTTATGGAATCAGCTAGCGGCGCGAAAGATCTCGAATCCAGATGTCAGTGAATTCCATGTTGCCGTGACCGCCGGCGTGCAGTTGCAAGGCGATCTTGCCGTCGAAAGAAGTCGGTTTGGGATCGGTGAAGTCCACCATGGGCACACCATTCAGGCGCGACCTGTAGCGGTTTCCGTCGACCTCGACGAGATAGTCGTTCCACTCGCCCATCCGGACCACGCCCTCATTTTCCGGCGCCGGCCAAACCACCCACCCCCGCCCATCCTCCGCGTATACGCCGGCCGTGTGGTGCATCATTTTGCAGTCGATCTCAAACTGCATACCCTGGGTCACCTCCGCGGTTCCCGGCTTGAATGCGGAATGGAAGAAGACTCCGCTATTGCCGTCACCCACGCACTTGAAGCGTAGCGACAGCTGGAAATCCTTGTAGTCCTTTTCGGTTTGCAGATAACCGTAGTCCTGGGTAAGGCCCTTCCCGTGGATCAGGCCTTCCTCGACTGTCCAGCTTTCTTTGCCGATTTTTGTCCAGCCGCTCAGGTCGGCGCCGTTGAAGAGTTGGATCCAGTCTTCGCCAGGCAGCTGCACCTTTTGCTGACCAGCGACGACACCAGAGACAAGGATCACGGCCAGGACTACAAGACCTATACGGAACGCAGGCGAATTGCGAGGGACGGGGAAAGGCATATTGGGGGGAATTCTATCAGCCCTTCTTCTCGGAACTTACAAACATCAGTTTTGTGCTGTCGACGGACAAGGGCTGCAGAGTAAACTTCAGCTCATGTCTTTGGGACGAACGTTGCTCTCCCGGCTGAGAGCGCTGGCACCGATTGGTGTTGCCACATTTCTCGCTCTTCCATCGCAGATCCAGGCTGCGGTCCTTCCTGCTTCGTCTGCCGGTGCGGCAACACTCACCATCGATGGCCTGGGAAAAGGGACCGCTCCCCTCGACGGCCCCTGGCAATTTCATCTGGGGGATAACCCAGCCTGGGCCGCGCCCGGCGTCGACGACACTACCGGCCACGATGGCTGGGAGCCGATTACCGCCGCCGCCACTTGGGGGACGCAGGGTCACCCCAGCTACGCCGGCTACGCATGGTATCGCCGCCGGCTGAACATTACTCCTGCCCCGGGAGTGTCCCCGGACGTGAAAATTCTCATCCGGGCGATCGATGACGTCTATGAGATCTACTGGAACGGGGTCCCGGTCGGCCATCTCGGCAGTTTTCCGCCCCATTTGGATTGGCTTAATGGAATACCGCCGCAAATCTACAACCTTGGGCCGGCCCGCAGCGGAGTCCTCGCCGTGCGCGTTTATAAGGTCCCGCTGGTCTCAACCGATGACGGGAGCGCGGGTGGCTTCGAAGCAATGCCTTTCGTTGGCAGCCCGGAAGGAATCGATACTCAAGAATCTGCCGGCTTCGCCCGTTGGCTGAGCGGGCACCAGTTCTCTTTCGCACTCACCTCGCTCTACGCATTAGCCTCCCTGCTCAGCTTCATTGCCTGGCTGCGAGACCGCAAACAACGCCTCCTATTCTGGATGGCTGCCTACACACTGATGCCGGTCCTGGAGCTGATACTAGGGGACATCGGCCTGCCGGTCTCCGCCATTTGGCTGACCTGGATCATCCAGACTTCGATCGCCGTGCGAGAAATCTGCCAGTGGTTTCTGCTGATCTATCTACTGCAGCTCGATGCCTACCCAAGGCTGATGCGCCTGGTCAGGATCGGCGCCTGGCTGGGCGTGTTCACCGCATTTGTCGACGGCGCCCTGGGGTTCGCTCTCCGCGTAGGAATTCCGTCAACCTCGGTGCAGATCGCGGATGCCCTGCTTACGGCCATCATTCTTCCGCTGGAACTGGTTCCGATCGTCCTGGTGGTCTATGCCATTGTCCGGCGTCAACGGCTGGATTCGGCGCGTTGGCTGGTAGCCGTTCTCGCCCTCATGAGCGGCACCTGGTACTCCTTTGGCAACATCGTCGACCAGGGTGTTCGTTTCACCCACTGGACCATCGGCGCAAAAATGCAGTCGCCGCTGTTCAAGTTGTTCGGCAATAGTTTCGACGTCCAGACCCTACTGAGAACCCTTCTCTTCCTCTCCATTGTTTATGCCGTCGTCCGTTACACCATCGGATACCAGCGACGGCAGACTGACCTGGCGCGGGAACTGCAGAACGCCCGCGAGCTACAACAGATTCTTGTTCCCGAGACGTTGCCGTCCATCCCTGGATTCACTCTCACCAGCGCCTATCGCCCAGCCCAGGAAGTCGGCGGCGACTTCTTTCAAATCATCCCGCTCGAGGGCCCTCAGGAAGGCTCAACGCTGATTGTGCTGGGCGACGTAAGCGGCAAAGGACTCAAGGCGGCGATGACGGTTTCGCTCATCGTCGGCGCCATCCGCACCCTGGCAAAATTTGCGCCCCAGCCGGCCCAGATGCTGGGCGAGATCAATCACCGGCTGCACGGCCGGCTGCAGGATGGCTTCGCTACCTGCGTCGTGTTGCTGCTCCATCCGGATGGCAGCTGTATCGTCTCCAGTGCGGGCCATCCAGCCCCATTTCTGAACCGGCGCGAGCTGGACCTTGCTGGAGCGCTCCCACTCGGCATCGATTCGCATACCGTCTATCAGCAGGTTGAGGTGCAGTTGCACGAGGGCGATTATTTTTCGCTTTATACCGACGGCCTGCTGGAAGCGCGCAAACCTTCTGGCGAACTTTACGGCTTCGAGCGGCTGGAGGTGTTGTTCGGCGCCCGACCCAGCGCATCCGAGGCGTCCCAGGAGGCGGTGGCCTTCGGGCAAGAGGATGACATCACGGTGCTGACACTCACACGCTTGGCGGCTGGTGAGAAATCCGTAACGCTGCTGAGCTCGCCGGTACTTGCTGGTTCTTAAGCCTTAAGTCATGCCCACGAATGGTCCGTCCTGGGTACGCGCGAGTTTTCCGGTTCTCACCACGTTAATGCTTTGTATCCGAGCTCCCGCGGGTAGCAACGTCTGTCTATCCCTCGGTATCCGCGTATCAGGGCACGACTTTAGTCAGGCCGTAAACGATTGAAAATACGTCGGGCTTTGGCCCCTGAGGGCTTCTTTTTCGAGTTCTCACACGCTCTCTTTAGCCCCTGTTCTTTTTGCGTTGCCCGGAAAGAGGAGGCAGGGGCTGAAGCCCAATTCTATTTCAGCCGTTTATGGCCCGACTAAAAGTCGGGCCCTGATACAAAGCCAAAACACAGCAATGGGTGCCTGACGCCGGTTTTGCTCCAGACACCAGGGTCCCCTTGTCTATCCAAAAGAACCGCTTTGGCCGCCGCCGCTGACCTTCTGAAAACAACAAAGACCCTGCACGCGCTCTAGAGCTCCCAAGGTCCAAAACGATCGAATTTTATAAAATGTGAGGTAGTTCCCAACCCTCGTCTCGTGTCATCCCGCCCGCCCTCGCCCCGATTTGCCGTTGCTCGCGCTGAAGAGAGCAACGATTAAGTGATCTCGCCCCTGACCATCAGGAAATAGACGGACACGGCCACCAGCACGAATCCTGAGCCTGCTAGAGCTGTCGAAACTCCGAAGATGGGGATGAGCTTGCCGAGGGCCAGGCTGCCCAACGGAATCCCCGCGCGAAACGCCAGGTTGTAGACACTCATCACCCGTCCTCGCATCGCGTCGGTCGCTATGAGCTGCACCAGCGAGAGCATGAGCGAAGCCGAGGCCATGACGGCCACGCCCCCCAGAAAAATCAGCAGGCAGGAGAGAGGAAGCCACTTGGAAAGAGCGAAGGCCGCGGTGACGAATCCCAGAAAGGCCAGAATCAGCACAGTGAGGCGCTGCTGCCCCTTCCACTTTTCCATAGCTGCCACGATGAGCGCGCCACAGATCGAGCCCGCCCCCGAAAACACCAGGAGCAAGGTGTAGGTTTCGGGGCCTTTGTGGAAGATGGTCTTTACGAATACGGGCAAGAATGCGGTGAGCGAAAATCCGAATAAGGTCGTGCAGAACGCCAATACCACCAGCGCGCTCATGCCGGAGCGGCGCCTTATGAACCGAATTCCCTCCCCCATGCTGGTCATCACCGTCTCGCGCGATTTCGGCGGCACAAACTTAACGTGAATCATGAAGAGCGAAACGATCACCGCGAGATAGGAAATCCCATTCAAGGTGAAGCACCAGGTTGCACCGAAGAGAGTGTAGGTAAAGCCTCCGATAGTCGGGCCGAGGATGCGCGCCAGGTTGAACTGGATCGAGTTCATGGCGATGGCATTGGCCAGGTCTTCCGGACCAACCAGCGTAGGCAGCAGCGCGGAATAGGCTGGACCACCAAAGGACTGCCCAAGTCCCACGATGAACGAGAGAGCCAGAATGTGCCAGACCTGCACGACATGGGTAAAGAACAAGAGCGCCAGCAGGAAAGCGCAGGCCATCTGGATGTACTGCGAGGTAAGCAACATCTTTCGCCTGTCCAGGCGATCCGCGAAGACCCCGCCGAACAGGGAAAACAGAATGATGGGAAGCTGTCCGAGGAAGAGATCCAAACCCAGATAGAAAGGATCTTTGGTGAGATCGTAGACCAGCCAGCTTTGGGCGAATTGTTGCACGAAGGTGCCGATGGTGGAGGCGCATGCCCCCATCCACATGAGGCGGAAATCACGATAGCGAAAAGCTCTGAAGATGCGCGCTAAGAATGGAAAAGGTGCGCTCACCGGAAGAGTGGCGCCGCCCTCTGGTTGCGAAGCACCTTTGGGGCGTTCGCTCATAAAATAACGCGCACACAACAACAATAAAAGTTAATCACGCACCCGCCGGAACCGGACCAAGCCCTTGGTCGCAGTTTATCCCAGAAACGGCCAAAGCCGCCGCGTGGTGGGCGCCATCGTGGGATGACGGTTTGATCGGATGCGGAAAGCTAGCGTTGCGCCATAGGCAAATCGCCGGTTTTGGGGCCGGCGATCAATTGGTTCGCCGAGAGATACGCCTGCATGATGCCCCGCCGCCCGTGCAGGTCGCTTTGCGTGTCGATATGGATCCACTCATGGATGAGGACATGCGCAATCGCCTGTAGCATCGCGTACCGGCGGTCCTGTTTGTTCAGGCCGGCGAGCGTCGGGCGGAGTACCTGGGCGAGACGAGTGCAATCGATGGAGACATAGGGCTGAATTTTCCCGGAGACCAACAGCACCCAGCCAAGCGGACCGGTCACTTCGCGGCGATCCGACTGCGGGAGCACGTCGCAGCTCCCCAGTAGCTTGACCGAGATGATATGGGAGAAGGTGGCCCCCCGAAGTTCTTCGTTTCCACGAACCAGGATGGGGTCTCTATCCAGCGCGGCGCCATTCGACAATTCGCCCTCACCGCCGGCCAGATCGGCGCGCACTATTTGGAACAATGGCGGCCACATATCCTCGCTCACCTGCGGTTGCGCATAAAAGACGATCGCCGTACCTGATTGCTGTGCGTACAACGCAACCGCCCAGGTCCAGACCAGCAGCAAGGGAAGGCCAAGAATCGTTGCGCGGGATTGGCGATGCGGAAACCAGGGCAAGTTCATATGATGAGTTTCCGCCCGTGCTCGACATGCGTCCAATAGATTGTTAGCATCAAGACGATCTCAAAAGGAGATGGCACAATGGAGGTCCGGCAGCTGCAGACATTCTGTGCTCTTGCGGAAGAGCTGAATTTCACGCGCACCGCGGAACGAGTGCACACCGTGCAATCGAATGTGACGTCACAGATCAAATCCCTCGAAGCAGAACTGGGATCTCCGCTCTTTGACCGGCTGGCGAAACGTGTGGTGTTGACGGAAGCCGGTCAGCGTTTCCTTCCGTTTGCAGAGAAGGCGCTCGCCGCGATGGAGCAGGGTTATCGTGCGGTGAAGTTTGATACCGAGCCCGCCGGACCTTTGCATATTGGCGCGCCTGAGAGCGTGCTCACCTATCGCCTGCCCGAAGTGCTGAAGCTCTTCAGAAAGCGATATCCGCAGGTGGAACTTATCTTCCGCCCCGATTCTGACAACAGAATGGCGGACGAACTGGAGAGCGGCAGAGTGGACCTGGCCATCAGCATGTCAGACTCGGTCAATGGCGAGCAACTAAGTTCCATGCGCATGCGCTCAGAAGACATCTATCTCTTCTGTACTCCGGATCATCCGCTTTGCTGTGCGAAGAAGGTGTATCCGAAGGATCTTATAGACCAGACGTTGCTGTTGACTGAGGCTGGCTGCGGATATCGCAAGAAGCTGGATATGCAGCTGGCCGCGGCCAATATGAGGCCGCAACACATTACGGAGTTCTCCAGCGTAGAAGCCATTAAACAGTGTGTGCTCGCAGGAATGGGGATCGGTCTTTTGCCGGAGGTGGTGATCGCATGCGAACTGAGAAAGAAACAGTTCGCGGTGATGAACTGGCACGGCGCAAAGATGAGCATCGCAACCCATATCGTCTGGCACAAAGACAAGTGGCTTTCACCGGGCATGCAGGCATTCCTGAATGTCGTGAAAGCCAGGCTGCAACAGACGCCGTCGCCGATGCTGGTGCAGGAGCGTGCTATCTGAAGCTGGGTGTCTTCATGCCCCCGCAGGCCGAAGGCGTGCGAATTCTAACTCGAGATGATCGCCCAGCATGCGATTACGCTTGCCGCACTGGTGATCGCACCGTAATTGACATAGATATAGTTCGATTCGGAATCCGGATCCTTGAAACCATGATCGGCCGGCACTGGCATTTGCGGGTCCGATGCATTGCGCACGGCATACCACGATTTTTTGTCGAACCCTTGCATCACCTGTCCAACCATTGCGTCGCCCATATCGCATGCCTGCCCTAATCCACGCAGTTGATAAGGCTGGTTGTTGGCTGTGTCGTAGGCGAAGACATCGGTTGTGACAATCGTCGCCGTCGGGCCGCTCCATATCTTCGGCTCAGCGAGCCCCGGTATGGGGGTTGCCGCCGCAACCGCAGCGGCGTTGACCTTGAGCAGATCGGGGGTCATCTGTACCAGAGCTTTGTTGGATAGCGGTGTGGTCGTGTAGGGCGTATTGTGCCAGGACTCATCCTTGAATTGATGACGGCAATCAAACACAGTCTTCCCGGCGATCACGACATCTCCGAGCTTTACGTTGCTGCCGATACCGCCCCCAGTTCCAGTAGTGATAAACGCTTTTGGATTCACCGTCTGAATCATCTCAGTGACCATTTTGGCAAAAGGAATTACTTGCCCGGGGACAACGGCTTCAAGGTCATGGTCCAGATGCAGGCCCGATTTCACTAACAAGACCCGTTTCGTTCCGACTGTGCAGGGAAAATAGAGACCGAGGCTGTGATAATAGCGTGCGTCTGCCGGATCGGTTGAATTAAACGGCGCCTTCTTTCCAGTCACCAAAGGGATATATTCCGCGATATTGTGGCGATACTCATACCAGCTCGAAAGTGGATGCCCTGGCGTAAAGAGCGTCGCTAATGTGTCTGCTTCCGCCGAAGTATAAGTCATCAAAATAACGTCGTAGTCCGCGAATCTCGACAGGTCATCCGTCTCGTTGGCAGGTGGATTCAGAGGACTGGGTGTTGGTGCGGACGCTGCCGGCCACGGAACACTTTTGGCCACGCGCTCACTCGTGCTGGCCCTCGCTGCAGGAGAGAGATCTGCCAGAAATCTCTCCTGGGGTTGCCGGGGGTTGTAGTTGAGGCGTAAATCTTCCGCGTGTGAAAGGGATTGTGCCATCGTTCTCTCCCGCTTGCACCAGGCATTGCCGAGATTAATCTTGGCCTTCGAGAAGGCTACAGGATTCCACGATTAGCGACAACGAATTCAAAGAGATCCAGGCGCTCATCCTTTGACACAATGCGACCGCGGGACTATCTTGCCTCATAGCTTCTTACCCCACAGCAGCCTTCCCCCTAATCTTGCAGGACCTCAATGGAGTTCCTATGATCAGGTTCCAAAACGCTTGTCTTGCAAACTGTGCCTCGATCCTTCTGTGCATGGCTGCTTGTCTCTGTTCTGCCCACGCGGAAGACGGACTCAAGGTGATCGACAACCCGGGCGGAGGCCAGGTCATCTATGGTCCGGTGGTCAACCAGACCACGCCGCAGGGAGCCATGATCGCGGTGCTGCGTTACCTCCACACCCACTTCGGCGACCGTCCCCAGGTGGGCAAAATCTTTCAGGCCCGCGACGGCCAGAGCTTCGGCGCTTTCTTTCTCGTGAACGCGAAATCCCAGGGCAATAAGCCCCTGGCCGGCCTCGTGCTTGTCTCCATGCCCCGCGGCGCGGAGCCCGCGGCCGCAATTCTTTACGACGACTCCAACCGCTTCGCGAAGACCGAGCCCGTCCTCTTCCGCAAGCTCACCGAGGCCTGGAAGAGGGACGCCACCCAGCCCGCCTCCGCCAATGCAGTGGCCCCCGGGAACGTCCCGCCCCTTACGCCCACCCGGTTTCCCGACGGCAGCGGCTCGGTGAATCTACCCCCTGGATGGCGCGTCTCCTTTGCCTCGCATGGCTCGGCCAAAATCGACGGCCCGCGGGGGGAGGCCGTTCTGCTCAGCAACACGGTTGGCCCCATCTACGACCCCAGGAGTCCCTACGTTCAATCGCGGATGCGTTACGCCAATCCCAGCAACCACCTCTTTTTCTGCGCTACCAGCGACCCACTTGACACCTATCTTTGCGCCCTGCGCCACGTCGCTCCGCAGGTCAGCTTTCAGCTGAAAAACTCCCGTGCCATCCCGCCGCAGCGGCGCGCCGTGCAGGCGGTTCTCATCGATGCGGATATCGATCGCCATGACGGCAAGGGCCCACAGTTGTGCGAACTCGGCCTCAGCATCACTGCCATTAGCCAGACGGGCGATCGCACCCTGGGCATCAACGGCACCTGCGCCCCCCCGGCCTTGGCCGCGCAGGAGCAACCCACGCTCAAAGCAATCTATGACAGTTACACTATGAACAACCAGGTCGTGAGCAGCGAATTCGCCGCCGACCAGGCCCGCAGCCGCGCCGCCGGCAACAACGCCCGTATCGCGGCCAACCAGGCCCACGCCACCGAAGATGCGCGGAGTGCCGCTTTCCAGGCCCACATGGACAATATCGACCGATTCAGCAAGAGCTTCCAAAATTATCAGCTCGATCAGACTGAGCTGCAGGACAACAACCTGAACGCCCGCGGCGCCGTCCCCAATTCCCTCGCGGACGCTCTGGTCAAGGCCAACCCCGACCGGTACCAGATCGTTCCCACGCAGGACTTCCTCAAAGGCAGCGACTTCTAGCCGCTAGATTCCCTCAGTGGTTTTCTAAATACTCGATCGCACAGCGGAGGACTTCGCGACGGGCTTCCCAGAGCTGGGGATGTTGAGTACCGTCGAACATCGGGAAACGCCGGCGAATGAGATCGCGGTTTGCCGAAAAGAAAAGGACTACCTGAACGCGCTGTTGAAGCTCTCGAAAATCCGCCAGATCGAAGCCTGAAGGAATTTCAGGATGTTGCGCGAGCAGTTGACGTTCCAGATAGTCGGACTTGCCCCACAGTGCAACAGCGAGTGCCGCGCAGCGGCGCGTCCGGGCATCCGCCTGCATCGCGTCGTCTCGAACAAACGGCCGTGGAAACCGCGTGTCAAACTTTTGCTCGTCCATCGATGCTCTCCCCCAAAGCAGGCCAACCGTTTCCAATTTTAGCCTTCTGCTAATGGGATTCCCGTTGCCAGAAGATACTTCCCGGCCTACAATTGCCCGGGTTTCGATTTCCCTTCCAGTTGCTTCCCCCGCAACGATTGCCGATCGGCCCTCCACCTAAACCGTCATCCAGGAGTCAGCTTATGCTCTCGAAGCTTAACGTTCGTCAGACCATCATGTCCGGCAGCCGCGGTTCCCTGTTGATCCTCGCCGCGCTCTCTCTCGCCGGCACGAGCGTCGCCTCTGCCGCGATCCTCTGCGTCAACCCAAATGGCAAGTTCGGATGCAAATCCACAATCTCTGCCGCTGTAGCAGCCGCTTCCGCAGGCGACACGATTGTGGTGGCCCAGGGCACGTATAACGAACAGGTCACCATTACGCAGTCTCTCTCGCTGGTCGCCGCGCCCTATGCCCAGCCCGTCATCAACGCCAAAGGAAAATGGAACGGCATCTTCATCGACGGCGTGGTCGCCACCCCTAACCCCGGCGTCGCCAACGTCGTCATCTCCGGCTTCACCGTTCGCGGCGCAAACTTCGAAGGCATCCTGGTCGCGAACGCGTCGAACGTTACCATCCTTGACAATCATGTGCTCGATAACGACAAGGCCCTGGAACCTTCCAAGGGTATGTGTCCTGGCATCCCCGGCTTCGAGACCAACGAACAGATGGACTGCGGCGAAGGCATCCACCTAATTGCGGCGGATCACTCCTCCGTCATACGCAACCTGGTCGAGAACAACTCCGGCGGCATCCTCATCACCGATGAAACCGGACCCAGCACGAACAATCTAATCAAGGGCAACAATGTGCATGACAACGCCTATGCCTGCGGAATCACCATGGCCGGCCATCCTGCAGCCAACGCCACCGGACCCATCATGGCTCCCTCTTATGGCATCATGCACAACGTCATCTCGCACAATGAATCTCATCACAACGGCCTGGGCCTGCCCGGCGCCGGAGCTGGCGTCGGCATCTTCGCCCCCGGTCCCGGCACAACCAACACGGCCAATGTAATCGCCGGCAACGAGCTGTACGGCAACGGCCTGCCCGGCGTGACCATGCATAACCACGGCTACGCCCCCTCCCCGGCCCCCGGCGTCAATCTCAATGACAACATTATTGTCGGCAACCACATTTACGGGAATGCAGCCGACACGGAAGACGCAGCGACTTCCGGACCCACAGGCATCAACGTCTATTCTGCGGCGCCAATAACCGGCACGGTAATCGCGCAGAATACCTTCTCCGACGAATCGATCGACATTGCATTCAAGGCCCCTAGTGGCTGGCTCACGGCCCACTTTAACGACTTCGGCAGCCACGCCATCGGCATCGACAACCTCGGCAGCGGGCACATCGACGCTACCGAAAACTGGTGGGGCTGTATTACAGGCCCATCCTCCCACTGCAGCTCTGCAGTTGGCCCTGGCATAGCCTTTATCCCCTGGCTCATCCGGCCCTTCGACATCAACCAGGATGGCTATTGAGGCAATATTCTAGTCACCGGGGGCACGCTTTCCGGGGCACGATTTCTATCTTGCCCCGGAAGCATTGAAGTAGTCAGATCAGTGGTGGTCACGGCCGCAGCAAGTGCTGCGGCCGATTTCCTATACCGTAGCCGTTTCGGCTACACTGTTCTCCAGAGGAAACCATGCGTCAAATTTCACTTCGAGAGTTCAGGACTCGTGGTTCGAAGGCGCTCGCGGCGGTCCCGCAAGGAGAGACCGTATTGCTATCCGGTCAGCAGGGACCAGCTTATTTCCTGGTACCGGTGCTTGGAGACGTCGCGATGGAAGACCGGGAACTGCGCCGTGCCATGGCGAAGGCCAGCCTGCGTGAAAGTTGGGTCCATGCCAGGGCGTCTGGCTTGGACCAGATGAGCGAAGAGGAGATCGATCACGAGATCAAGCAGGTCCGCAAGGTTTCGAAACGCCGGAAGACCAAGTGAGGCTTGTTGTCCTGGATACAAACATAATCGTCTCCGCGGGCATAAGGCCTGAAGGCGCGCCTGCGAAGCTCATCATGGATTGGGTTCTGGACGGACAGGTGCAGGTGGTCACCAGCCCTTTGATCGTTGATGAATACCGCACGATCGTACAACGTCCCAAATTTCGCCGTTTTGGCTTTCCTCCGCATTGGTTGGAGTTTCTGATCGAAGAGGGCATGCGCCTACCCGATCCCGGGGGTTGGCCTCATCTCGGGCCAGACCCGAAAGACTTGCCTTTCCTCGCACTGGCACACACCGCCGGCGCATGGCTCGTGACGGGCAATCTTAGACACTACCCGGGGGAAATCAGAGAAGGGGTAACAGTACTGTCGCCGGCCGACTATCTGACACATTTATTGAGAGGAACGAGTCGGCCTTAGCATTATCGAAAGCGATGCTACACCGCAGGGTCGTAGTTCAGGTTAGGACCGAGCCAGCGCTCGACTTCCGCAACAGTCATCGCCTTGCGTTCCGCGTAGTCCTCCACTTGATCGCGGCCGATCTTGCCCAGGGCGAAATAGCGTGATTCCGGGTGGGCGAAGTAGAGGCCGCTTACGCTCGAGCCCGGCCACATCGCAAACGACTCCGTAATCAGCATGCCCGTATTCGCCTGCACATTGAGTAACTGCCAGAGCGGGCCCTTCTCCGTGTGATCCGGGCAGGCCGGGTAACCCGGCGCCGGGCGGATGCCGCGATACTTCTCCTGGATGAGTTCCGCATTGCTCAGGCCTTCTCCGCAACCGTAGCCCCATTCACACCGCACCCGTTTGTGCAGGCATTCGGCGAAGGCTTCCGCCAGGCGGTCGGCAACGGCCTCTGCCATGATCGCATTGTAATCGTCGTGCTTGGTGCGGAAGCCGTCGCACAGTTCCTTGAGACCGATGCCGCTGGTGACCGCGAACGCGCCGATGTAGTCGGACAGCCCTGTTTCCCTGGGCGCGATAAAGTCGGCGAGCGAGCGGCAGGGCTCGCTGCCTTCCCGGTTCGCTTGCTGGCGGAGAAAGTGGAAACGCTCCAGCACCACCGCCACCGTCGGTATATAGCTCGACATCGTCGCCTACGGCATTGGCGGGAAAAAAACCATAGACGCCACGCGCCGTGATCAGCTTCTTCTCGATGATGACGTCGAGCAAGGCATTGGCTTCAGTGAAGATCTGCCGCGCCTGCGCACCGTAATCCGGATGCTCGAAGATGCGAGGATAAATGCCTTTCAACTCCCAGGTGTGAAAGAAAGGTGACCAATCAATAAAGTCGCGCAGCGTAGCCAGAGGAAAGTTATCCAGCACGCGCACTCCGGTAAACGAAGGAGTCGCCAGGTCTTCGGCGCGCCACTCAATGGGGGTCCGCCTCTTGCGCGCGGTCTCAAGCCCGACGAGCTTCTGCCGCGGCGCCGAGTGGGACTTGCGCAGCGCCTCGTAGTCGGCGCGATGCTGCGCCACAAAAGCCGGCTTGTTCTCGTCACTCAGAAGACTGGTTGTCACCGGCACCGCGCGGCTGGCATCGAGCACGTGGACCACGGGCTCGCTGTAGTGCGGGCGCAATTTTGATCGCCGTGTGCGCCCGGCTGGTAGTGGCTCCGCCAATGAGCAGCGGCAACTTGAAGCCTTGGCGCTCCATCTCGCGTGCCACGTGCACCATCTCGTCAAGAGATGGCGTGATCAGGCCGCTGAGGCCGATCATGTCCGCGTTCTCCGCCTTGGCGCGTTCCAGAATTTTTTCGCTGGGAACCATCACCCCCAGGTCGATGACCTCGTAGTTATTGCAGGCGAGCACGACGCCGACGATGTTCTTGCCAATGTCGTGCACGTCTCCCTTGACCGTGGCGAGCACAATTTTTCCCTGCGCCTTGACCACCTGGCCCGCCGCAGCCATGGTCGCCTTCTCTGCCTCCATGAAAGGAGTAAGGTGGGCCACCGCTTTCTTCATCACCCGGGCGGATTTGACCACCTGGGGCAGGAACATCTTGCCCGCTCCGAACAGATCGCCCACCACGCTCATGCCCGCCATCAGCGGACCTTCGATCACCAGCAGAGGCCGGCCCAGCTTGACCCGGGCTTCCTCGGCGTCGAGCTCGATGTAGGTGTCGATCCCCTTGACCAGGGCGTGCGACAGACGCTCCTCGACGCGTTCCGTTGCGCCATTCTTCGGTCTTTTTTTCGCTCACGGCCGCGCCGGCGCCCTTCAGCGTCTCGCCGTACTCCACCAGCCGCTCGGTGGCGTCAGGCCGGCGGTTGAGCAGCACGTCCTCGACCAGCACCTTCAGCTCAGGATCAATCTCTTCGTACACCTCGAGCATGCCGGCATTCACGATGCCCATGTCCAAACCCGCCGCGATCGCGTGATACAGAAACGCGGAGTGCATGGCCTCGCGAACTTTGTTGTTGCCGCGAAAGCTGAAGGAGATGTTGGAGACGCCACCGCTCACCTTGGCGTGCGGCAGGTTGGCCTTGATCCAACGCGTGGCGTTGATAAAGTCGACCGCGTAGTTGTTGTGCTCCTCCATGCCCGTGGCCACGGTGAGGATGTTGGGATCGAAGATGATGTCTTCGGGCGGAAACCCTACTTCATCGACCAGGATGCGGTAGGCGCGCTCGCAGATGCGGATCTTGTCTTCGTAGGTTGCGGCCTGGCCCTGCTCGTCGAAGGCCATCACCACCGCTGCCGCGCCGTACTTCAGCACCGTGGCCGCGTTGTGGCGAAACTTCTCTTCGCCTTCTTTGAGCGAGATGGAGTTCACGATGCCCTTGCCCTGCAGGCACTTGAGCCCGGCCTCGATGACCTCCCACTTGGAGGAGTCCACCATGAAGGGCAACTTCGCGACCTCAGGCTCGCTGGCCAGCAACTGCAGGTAGCGTGTCATGGCCGCGACGCCGTCGATCATGCCCTCATCCATGCAGATGTCGAGGACGTTGGCGCCATTCTCAACTTGCTGCCGGGCTACGCTGACCGCTTCTTCGAATTTGCCTTCCTTGACCAGCTTGGCGAACCTGGGCGAGCCCGCCACATTGGTCCGCTCGCCGATCATGATGAAGACGCCAGGCTGCTGGGTGAATGGCTGTGATCCTGATAGACGGAGCGGCTTGACGTCTCCGTGGCCTCGGCCACGCTCATGCTGCGCTCTCACGGGTGTAGGCGTCCAGGGACTCTGGGGAGGCTGGCCTTCGAGCGCTTTGGCGATGGCCGCGATGTGCTCGGGGGTGTTGCCGCAGCAGCCGCCGGCGATATTAATCAGCCCTCCGCGGGCGAAGTCGCCCAGGTAACGGGCCATGTCGTTTGGCCCCAGATCGAACCCGGTCTCCGAAAGCGGGTTTGGCAAACCGGCATTGGGGTAGCACGAGATGGCCACATCCGCCTTATCCGAGAGCTCTTCGAGAAAGGGATACATCAGGTCAGGACCGAGCGAGCAGTTGAGCCCCACGGACAGCGGCTTCACGTGCTTCACCGCGTTCCAGAATGCCTCGGTAGTCTGCGCGGAGATGAGCGTCTCGCCCCCACGCCCGACCGCCGCTGAGATCATGACCGGCAGTTGCTTGCCATCCTGATCGAAAACTTCCCGGATGGCGACAAGCGCAGCCTTGGCGTTGAGCGAATCGAAAATGGTCTCGACCAGCAGCAGGTCAGAGCCGCCGGCGATGAGAGCCCGCACCTGTTGCGCGTATGCGGTTTTAACCTGGTCGAAGGTGACTACCCGGAAGCCGGGATCATCGGCATCGGGCGAGTTGGAAAGAGACACGGTCAGCGGTCCAATCGCTCCCGCAACAAACCGTTGACGCGAGGTCTGCGTTGCCCAAGCGATCGGCCCACTCCCGGCACTGCCGCGCCGATTGCTCGTTGATTTCCCAGGCCAAGTCAGCCAGGAACTTGTCGTCGATGACCTTCTGGTAGAACTCGGGATCCTTGCGGCCGCCATGCTCCCGGGGATCGTCAACAAAGAACTCGCTCTGGGTGATGCTGGTGGCGCCGAAGGTGTTGGTCTCGATGATGTCCGCGCCCGCCTCGAGGAACCGGCGATGGATGTCGCCGATCATCTTGGGCTGGGTCAGGGAGAAGAGGTCGCCGTTGTTCAGCAGATCCTTCTTCGAGTCTTTGAAGCGCTGGCCACGGATGTCTGCTTCCTTCATCCCATAGGTGCGGATGGTGGTGCCCATCGCGCCGTCAATGATGGCAATTCGGCTCTCGAGAATCTTTTCCAGAGGATGTTGGTGAGTTTTCGTCATGTCTTCCCTGATGGCCTGGAGCATGTTTGGTCGCAATACTCCACTCTCATTATAGCGAGACACGGGGAAGGTGTGAGGGAACCTGGGTTCACGAAGGGCACGGTCAAATCGCTCGCGGAAAAACCACCCTTCCACGAATCACGCAACAAAGGCCTGGGTGGCCCATTCAAGCCTTCTGTTGGCTTGAGTGGGGTTGTCGCAGACCCATCCCCCACGCCCTTCATCCCGAGTTTTCCGCAGCCGCGAACCGCGTGATACCGTTGACCAAAATGAAAACCTTCCTCATCGCGGGCATTCTGGCGGCATCCGGTTTGGCGTTGCAGAGCCAGGTGAAAGAACACCCGATCCCCCGGCTGGTGCAGCAAGACGGCCGCTTCGCCCTGATGGTCGACGGGGCGCCGTATCTCATCCTGGGCGCGCAGGCACACAACTCAAGCGACTGGCCGGCCACGCTTCCGAAGGTGTGGTCCGCCATGGAATATCTGCATGCCAACACCCTGGAGATTCCTATCTATTGGGAACAGTTCGAGCCGCTGCAGGGGAAATTCGACTACACCGCAATGGACGCGGTACTCGCCCAGGCCCGCGAGCATCATCTCCATCTTGTGCTGCTGTGGTTCGGGACATGGAAGAACGGCAGCCAGCACTACATGCCGGAGTGGATGAAGCTGCAGCCGGAGCGCTACTTCCACGTGGTCAATAAGAATGGAGAGGCGGTCGACTCACCCTCGCCGTTTGCTACGGAATCGCTCGATGCGGATATCCACGCATTCACCGAGTTCATGCGCCATCTCAAGGCCGCCGACCCGCAGCGGACCGTGCTGATGGTACAGGTGGAAAACGAAACCGGGACATGGGGGAGTGTGCGCGATTACTCGCCGGCGGCGGAAAAACTCTTCGCCGGACCGGTGCCTGCCACCGTCTTGAAAGCGATGAATAAGCCAACCTCCTCCGCCAACTGGCAGGACGCCTTCGGCGCGGAAGCCGACGTATGCTTCCATGCCTGGGCTGTCGCCACTTATGTGGGCAAGGTTGCCGCGGCAGGCAAGTCAGTCTACGGGTTGCCGCTGTACGTCAACGCCGCGTTGCGCGATCCGTTCAAGGGCTCACCTGGCAGCTACGAGAGCGGAGGTCCCACCGACAACGTGCTTTCCATCTGGAAGGCCGCGGCGCCCGCGATCGATATTCTTGCGCCGGATATCTACCTGCTCGACACCGCAAGCTACCTGAAGGTTCTGCAGCTCTATCACCGGCCAGACAATGCCTTGTTCGTCCCGGAGACCAACGGTTCGGCAAACATAGCCCGCTTCTTTTTCTCCGCGCTGGGACTGCAGGCCATTGGCTACTCGCCCTTCGGCCTCGACTACACAGGAGTTCATCCGCAGAAAACGCCGGGCGCCGAGAATAGCTTTCTCGAGCCGACGGCGCAGAACTACCGCCTGATCGGCCCCATGATGCGCGACATTGCTCGCCTGAATTTCCAGGGAAAACTGCAGTCAGTTGCGGAAGAGGAAGGCGAGGTCACGCAGACACTGCATTTCGGAACCTGGGACGCCGTGATCTCCTACGGAGCTATGCAGAATAGACCCGCCAAGGGAAATCCCGATCCCCTGGGCCGGGCCCTGGTGGCGCAACTGAAAGATAATCAGTTTCTAGTGACTGGGATGCTCTCTCGCGTCGACTTTCGTCCCACGGAGAGCAACAAACATCGGCAGTTCCTGCGCGTGGAAGAAGGCGCCTACGAAAACGGCATTTTCAAGCTCATGCGCATCCTGAATGGCGACCAGACCGACTGGGGACTCAATTTCTCCTCAGAACCCGAGGTGTTGCGGGTTTCGCTCGCCACCTACTGAGCCTGTGCCAGCCACAGCACCGCATTCTCAATGAGGGTGTTTTGGATTGGACTGGTAAAGATCTTATCCCCGTGGCCCATATTGATATAAAGCATCTTGTATTTCGTGTTGGTCCACACTACCGGAATGTTGCCACCTCTCAAAACATCCTTGATCCCGAGGGGAAAATTTTCAGGCGCCAATTTGACCAGAACCTTTACATCCTTATTGAGGGCCGGATTTGGGTCCCACGAATACCACTCGTTCGAAGGCGATTCGAATGATTCCGGCAAGTTCTTGGTCACCGGATGATTGCGATCGGTCACCAGCAGCTCGGCCGGTATTGGGGGCCAGCTGTTGTTGTCAAAGATGCCACCGAGAAAGCTCTGATACCAGGGCCAGCGGGTTTTTTTCTCGGTATAGCCAACCGCGTGGAAGCCAAGCCACGCCCCGCCTTTGGTCATGTATTTCTGAAATGCTTGTTCCTGTTCCGGTGTGTGTGGCTCGTCATTCAACCAGATGACGAGCTTGCAATTTTGCAGATACGAGTCATTCGAATCTTCCCAATGGGTGGTCGCTACGAAGTTGAACTTGTCTTTCACTGCGATCGCAGCCAAAAACTTCAGTGCGTCCTGGGCGAAATGGCTATGATCGGGTTCGACGTCTACCGCATAAAAAGCCACGACCTTAGGCTCGTCCGAAGCGGCATGAGCGACTGCAAGGGAAAGCATGGCCGCGATACAGACAACCAGGGCGAATATATATTTCGTCATGAGCCGGCCGCCCTCAACGGCTGGAGAGACATTTTAATGAAACATTACTATGATGATTGGCAAGTTTCAATCTTCTGCCAACGAGAGGTTCACCATGCGCCTGCATAGCCTCACCTTACCGCTAGGCCTTTTGCTGATTGTGGCGCCATTCACCACGTCGGATCCTCCCGTCAGGGCGCAGGCGGCCACGGAGAGCGGACCACGCGGTATCGTGGTGAATCCGTATACCGACATGGTCTACGCCATCACCGCTTCCAGTGACACGGTTACGGCAATCGATGGCGCGACCAATGCGGTCACTGCAATCAAGGTAGGAAGCGGGCCCAAAGCGCTGGCGATCAACCCGGTAGACAACCAGGTATATGTCATTAACGCCGACAGCGGGACCATGTCGGTGATTGATGGAGCAAAGAGCACGGTCACCGCGACGGTCGATGTCGGGGCTCTGCCGAGCGTGATTGCGTTGAACCCGGTGACCAACAAGATCTACGTCGCCCGAAGCTACGGCAACGGCTATATAACCGTCGTGGATGGTGCGACCAACACGCCGAGCTCCGTCAAGGTTGGCGTGGAGGCAAATGCAATCGCGGTCAACTCGAAGACCGACAAGATTTATCTGGTCGGCTATGAAGACCAAAGCGTGACGGTGGTGGATGGAGCAACCAACCTCGCCAGCAAGCTGCCGACAGGGACACACCTCTGGGAGATCGCAGTCGATGCGGTGAGCAATAAGGTCTACCTGCCAAACTCAGGGGACGCCAGCGTGACTGTTATCGATACGCAGGACAACTCGACGACAACGGTAGCTGCGGGAAAAATTCCCTGTGGAGTTGCGTTGAATGGCAAAACCAACATGGCGTATGTCTTGAACTACGGCAGCGATAGTGTGACAGTGATGGATGCTGCCAGGAATTTAGTTACCGCAACCGTCCCCACCGGGAAACGGCCCCAATCGATTGCCATCAACCCGAAGACAAATACTATCTATGTCGCCAATACACACAGCCACAACGTGACGATTATCGATGGTAAGACCAATTCCGTGGTCGCGGTTGTGGAGACAGGGCCGGGACCCTATTCCATCGCAGTCAACACAATAACCAACAGGATCTACGTGGCGAACCGGCTCGGCAGCAAGGTAACGGTCATCGATGGCCACACCAACCGGTCAATGCAGCTATAGCTCGTCAGGGACGGCCCGGTTTGCTGTGCCGCATTGCCTTGTGGATTCGCTTCCATTCCTCCTTGATCTCGCGCGCCAACCGCGGATCCTGCTTGCGTTCCTGAAAGCGCAGCTCTGCCTTCAGCTTCCTGCGGTTTTCCAGTCGTTCCCGGTCGAGCAGGCCGTTCGCAATTGCCGCCTCAACCTCACATCCAGGCTCGCCGCGATGACTACAGTCACGGAACCTGCACTGCTGCGCGAGTGTCTCGATGTCCTCAAATGCCTGCTCCATGCCCTGGTCGCCGTCCCAAAGCTGAAGCTCGCGCATTCCTGGAGCGTCAATCACCACGCCGCCCCCGGGAAGCATGATCATCTGGCGGGAAGTGGTCGTATGCCGCCCGCGATCGTCGCCCTCGCGCACCGGCTGCACGCGAAGTGCCTGTCTTCGGGCGAGCGCGTTGATGATCGAGGATTTCCCCACCCCTGAAGAGCCTATGAATGCTGCCGTTTCTCCGTGCGCGAAATACCTTCCCAGGGCTTCAAGACCTCTTCCCTCCCTCGCGCTGAACAAATGGACGGGCGCGCCCAAGGCAACGTTCTCGACGCCGGCGGCGCGCGCATCGGCATCAAGGCACAGATCCGCCTTATTGAGCAACACAACTGGCCGCGCACCGCTGTTCCAGGCCAACGTGAGATACCGCTCGATACGCCGCAGGTTTAACTCGCGGTTGAGCGAGCTCACGATGAACACGACATCCAGGTTCGTGGCCACAATCTGTTCACCCCGCGCGCGGCCTGCGACCTTGCGGGAGAGCTTGGTTCTTCAAGGCAAAATGCAATCGATGCGCGCCCGCCCCTCTTCTGGACGCGGCGCCAAAGCCACCCAGTCCCCAACCGCCGGAAGATCTTCCCGGTCCTCTGCCTGGTAACGGACCCTTCCTGCAATCTCGGCCAGATACTCTCCGTTCTCGGAGCGCACCCGATGGAAACCCTTGAGCTCCTCCACCACCCGTGCTGGGACCAGCGCAGCTTGCCCGAGATCTGAGAAATAACCCTCGAAAAACGAGTTCCACCCTAAGTCCTTGAGCTCAAGACTATTGAAAAGCATGGAGTGTTCCTTCCACGTGAGCCTGACACTTCGCCGGCCAGCTCGCCGTTCTTCTGCAATGAGAGGCTGCAGTCATCGTGGACACACGACGGCCGTTTGCGCACATGGGAAAGGAAGAAGGCTGGAACTCAGCGTTGGCGCTACTCGGTCGCGCAGGAAATGCGCGTCTCTAGCGGGGTGAGGCGGAGACAGGCCTATTCTTCCGGATGGAAGTGGCAGACATAGGCGCCTCCTGGCTAGAGTTTGTCCGAGCCGCTGGGCTCAGACAAACGGAAAGGTACACTTACCTGGCAGATCCAGTCAATGGCCTGGTCCCGCTACTAACTGAACGTCTCATTTCTGGAGCAGATTGGCACAGGTTGATATAAGAACCAGCCGGCACTTTGCTGTTATCTTTTGGCTTTTGGTCCTGTAACATGGCGAATCGATACTTACGAGGCAGCTATGTCATTGAGTCTGGTTCCGCGCTTTTGTGGGGACGTCTACGTCATTCACTGCCAGGGCCGCATCGTGGTCGGCGACGAGACCAAGTCTCTGGAGACGGCGCTCGATCTGGGCGCGCGGGAAGTTTCGCGGCTAGTGCTCTGCTTGAGCGAGCTTGATCGTGTGGACAGCACCGGAATCGGGTTGCTGGTGCGATACGCTTCGCGGTTGCGTAAACGCGGTGGCGACCTCCGGTTGGCTGCCGCACCGATGTTCGTTCTGGACCTGCTGAAGTTGACGATGCTCTCCGGCGTACTGCAGGTTCATGCGACGGAAGAGGAGGCCATTCTTTCTTTCCTAAGACAAGCACCGGCCGAGAAAGCCCACGGGAAGCCAGGTCCTCGCGTGCTGGTTCTGGATCAATCGGCTGACCTGTGCACCTTTGTTAAGACCGTATTGGTGCAACATGGCTTCGATGTGAGGTCGGCAAGCTACGTTCACGATGCCAGGATCCTGTTGCAGGTGGACAAGGTGGACTACATTCTTGTTGGTCCGGATAGCCCCCAACTCTGCAACGAATCGGTCTTGAGATCGCTGAGAGCGTTGGCGCCCAAAGCCGCTTCGCTGCAACTAGCTGCGGACTTCAAAAGCCGTGATGCCCTCGATGCCAGTAAATCGTTGCTTCAATTGTTCCGCGCCTAGCGTCCCTAAAATCCAAGCGCAAATGTCAGCGGTTATAGAGGAGCTTCCGTTGTTGTCTATGAGGCACGTTGCGTGCCCAACAGAGCGTCACGCACGGAGCGTTCCGACGCCAGCCACACCTTAACCACTTCAAAGAGAATTGCGGTGGCGTAGGTAACAGCAATCCATACGAACACCTCTTCGATGGGAAGGTAGGACCAGGCGCCGATAAAAACACCCATCATCTGGCGATGCTGAAAGTTCCACCAGTTGTAGGGAACAGCCAGGGTTGCCTCCCAGAGCAGGCTAACCAGCAGCATAAAGAAAAGCGTAAGGCTCAGGGCACGCCAATTGATGAACCGCCGCGCGATGGGGTAGAAAGTCACCGCCGGCAACAGCGCTCCCCCGACAAGGAACGTGAAGTACCCGGGAAAACCGGCGCGGTCGACGGGAAGTGCCAGGTGTTTCTTGTAAAACCACGCGACCCCAATCAGAACCGCTGCCAAAATCAACGACGTGGGATGAAATTGCAACAAGCGACCCACTTTCCTGGCTTCGTCAGGGTAATCAATCACGTTGTAGGCCGCCATCCAGAACTCTCCAAGCCAAACATACAGAAGGAGGACAGCGAGAAAGCCAGTGAAATAGAAAACATACTCTTCCAGCGGAACCCAGCGGCCAAGCGCGGGAGCAAGAATGCCCAGGGTCGCGCCGCGGTTGGGATAGTCAAAGAACCATTGAGCAAAAACAAAATCGAGTACAAAGCCCAGCGGGACAAGCATAGCGAGGGTCCAATAGAAAGCACGGCGCGGGATATGCAATCCCTCGCTGGGTAGAAACCATCCGCCGATAAGACCCGCGGGAATGATAAAGAGAAGAAGGCTGAAGGTGTACCCATGAGGTGTCGACTTCTGGTTGACGGGCATGAGCGGGGCCGGTTGATGGACAGTCTCGAGAGTGATGACTGCAGGCATCACGATCATCGCCAGCATGGCAACAATGATCCAGGCGCAAACCGTGGGACTGGGGAGTCCGTGAGCGCGGGGCCCGGGCATGAACCACCTCCAAAGGCCGAGTATTCTGCTTTGGGAAACAGAATACTCTCCTTTCACCCCGGCACCGGATCGCCGCGCATCAAGCCGTCAAGCCTGGAACTAAGGCTTCACCCGAACAAGCGGGAAACCGGAACCTCCCGGCTCATTGTCACTGGTGCGGAACAGCCTCGCGTGGTCCGCGTCGCTTAGCTCTACGCGGAAGCTGACCACCGAACCGTCCGGGCGGTGCATATCGAAGGTCAGCTTGTCTGGTTGGTAGTTCAGGTTTTCCATAGGGCCGGCGGCCTGGCCATCGACATGAGGATTGCTACCGTCAGCGTTGTGCTTGATCAGGTAGAACGACGCGCTTCCGCTCGCCTGGCCTGCGTTCTCTTCGATGGTGAGATCAATGATAGGAAGGTTGTTCTCTGCACCATGCCACTTGCCTGCCAGAGTACCTTGTGCATAGGCGGCCATCGAGGCAGCCAGGATGCAGGCGATGACGACGTTTTTCGCGAGGCTTGTCATGTGAGTTATCTCCATTTCTGGTTGGGGGCTTAGCGCTCGCGGCCGATGGCCGCAGTAGCGAGCGTTCCGCCAAGACCCATGGTTTCTACGGCGGTTGAGGGCACAATGACCATCGCCCCCTTCTCTTTCATCGCTTCGTAGAGCATGTTCATCGCGCGTAAGTGCAGGGCGCCGGGGTTGTCCCCATAGGTCCGTGCGGCTTCGGCAAACTTGACGGCGACCTGGGTCTCGGCGTCCCCGAGGATCAGCCGTGCCTGGCGCTCGCGTTCCGCCTGGGCCTGTTGGGACATGGCGTTTTCCAGAGCCTGGGGGATGCGGACGTCGCGAATCTCCACCGATTGGATGGTGATGCCCCAGGGGTTGGTCTTGGCGTCCAGAATCAGTTGCAGTTGCTGGCCCATGCTTTCGCGCTCGGTGATCATCTGCGCCAGCTCATGGCGGCCGATGGATTCACGGAGTGCGGTCTGCGCGCTCATGTTGACCGCATCCGTAAAGTTCTCGACTTCGAGAATGGATTTCTCCGCATTCCATACCAGCCAGAAGACAATCGCGTCTACGTTGACCGGTACCGTATCGCGGGTAAGCGTGGATTCGGCGGTGACCGTAGCGACCCGAACCCGCTGATCGACAAATCGGCTAAGTGTATCGACCACGGGCACAATAAGAAAGAGGCCGGGACCGCGCAGGCCGCGGTACCGCCCAAAACGCAGGATCGCGACGCGCTGCCACTGCTGCACCACCTTGATCGAGAACAACAGGTAGAGGCCAACGACGATACCGGCGATGAGCGCTGCCGGCGAGTGAACGACCCGACCGGCTACAACGCCGGCGGCGATACACGCCAGTAAGGCTGCGATTCCTGGCGCGCTAATGTCTACCTCTGAGGTTCTCGTCATGCTGCTCATCGCCTGTCTCCTTTTGGCTTTACGGCTCTTCCCTGTTTTCCTTCATCCCAGCGATCGCGCAGAGCCATCATCAGTTCTTCCAGATTGAAGCCGCTCGCGCCGGCCTTGGCGGCAAACTCTTCGACCAGCTGCTCCAGGCCGCGGGTGCGCTCGATGGCATCGCGTTCGATTTTTTGCTGGGAAACAAAGGTGCCCGTACCCTGCTGCGTGTCGAGGATGCCGCGGATTTCCATTTCGCGATAGGCACGCATCACGGTGTTGGGATTGATTTCGAGATCCACGGCAACCTGGCGGACGGTAGGCAGCTGGTCGCCGGGGACAAGGACGCCCATCGCAATAGCAGCCTGGACCTGGTCGATGAGCTGGCGGTAGAGGGGGACACCGCTCTGCATGTCGAGCCGGAAGGCAAAGGGACGCCGGATTGGGACTGAATTCTTCATCCAGTTGAATAATGTACTAGTGTACTAATACAAGTCAAGAGAAAAATGATCAGGATGCCAAAATTGAAGTTTGGCGCGCCGGTGGCGGAGAACGGCGCTCTTGAAGAAAGCCGTAGCGCGGGGCTGACGATCATATCTTGACTGTCAAGATGAGTAAGTGCTACCTTGGTCCCTCAATAGATAGGAGCAAGTGTGGACGACCCGAATACCGACGTGATCCAGGGCACACTGGATATGCTGATTCTCAAGACCTTGAGCCTGGAGCCCATGCACGGCTTCGGCATAGCCCGGCGGGTGGAGCAGGTTTCGCGCGGGGTCTTCAAAGTGAACCCCGGTTCCCTGCTCACCGCCTTGCAACGGCTGGAGCGCGCAGGATGGTTGGACTCGGAGTGGCGGCAAACCGAGAACTCGCGCCGTGCCAAGTTCTACACGCTCACTCGTACCGGGAAGAAACAACTTGAGTTCGAGACGGCCGACTGGTCTCGCCGGTCATCAGCGATCGCACGGCTTTTGAAGGCGGAGGGCTAGCCCGGTGTCTCTCTGGCGTCAACTCACCCGCGGCCTGAACGTCCTCGCGCACCCAAAAGTCGCCCATCAGGATGTCACCGACGAGGTAGAGCACTATCTCGAACAGGCAACCGCAGGATTGATGGCAAGCGGGCTCTCCGCGGAAGATGCAAGGAGAACAGCGCGTCTGGAACTTGGCAGTCCTGCCGTTGTGCGTGACCATGTGCGCTCGTCCGGATGGGAGAACGGGCTAGGGACGTTTCTCAGCGATCTGCGTTTTGCGATGCGGCAACTGGTGCGCAATCCGGGCTTCGCCATCGTCAGCACGGCTACCTTGGCGCTCGGTATTGGAGCGAGCACGGCGATCTTCAGTGCGGTGAATCCCATTCTGTTCAAACCGCTTCCCTACCCCCGTGCCAGCCGGTTGATGATGATCTGGGAGATGAGAACAGACGGATCACCCCAACCTGTAACCTTCGGTACCTTCTATGGCCTCGCACAGCGCAGCCACTCCTTTGCGGCGATGGCAGTGATGAAGCCCTGGCAACCTACCATGGTCGGAAGCGATTTTCCGGAACGATTCGATGGCCAGCGAGTGAGCGCGGACTACTTTCGTACGTTGGACGTGCCACCGCAGCTTGGACGAGACTTCCAGGCATCCGATGACCAGTTCAATGGCCCCAACGTTGTCATCGTCAGCCAGCGATTTTGGCAGCGACACTTTGCCGGGGATCGCGCAATCATCGGTCGACAGCTTAAGCTTGACGACAACCTCTTTACTGTTATCGGCGTGATGCCGGCCTCATTCGAGAATGTACTGAATTCCTCGGCCGAGCTATGGGCGCCCTTGCAATATGACCCGACGCTCCCCGCAGACAGCCGGGACTGGGGTCATCACCTGCGCATGGTGGGGAGGCTCTCGCCCGGCATCAGCAGGGATCAAGCCCGCAATGAACTCTCTGTGGCCCTGCATGCTCTGGCCCAGATGTACGCCAAGGGATACGACACCTCTGGTGGCGCACCGGCCGGCATGGTGGTGAATCGCCTTCAGGATGACCTCACAGCGGACGTAAGGCCGGCGCTGCTGGCCATTCTGGGCGCCGTGGCATTAGTGCTTCTGATCGTGTGCGTGAACATGACCAACCTGCTACTTGCGCATGGGGCGCGGCGGCGCAGCGAGTTCACGATGCGCGCTGCGCTGGGCGCCGGGCGCATGCGCATGATCAGGCAATTGGTCGCGGAGAGCCTGCTACTGGCCGCGATCAGCGCTACGCTCGGCATGGCCGTCGCAGAAATCGGCGTGCGCGCGTTGGTCGCGCTTAGTCCACCTGGGCTCCCCCGAGTGGGCGCGATCAGGATCGACGGCGCTGTCTTTGCGTTCGGGCTGGCCATAACGACGGTGGTCGGTTTGGTTGTGGGCCTGATCCCGGCGCTCTACGCGTCGCGAAACAATTTGCAAGGCTCCTCGCTGCAAGGCTCGAGGACAACTACCGGAGAGTTCCAATGGACGCGCCGTGTGTTAGTTATCGCAGAGGTGGCCCTTGCTTTTGTGCTGCTGGTGAACGCGGGATTGCTACTGCACAGCCTGGATCGTTTATTCGCGGTTAACCCCGGTTTCGATGCATCCCATCTGCTGACCATGCAGGTACAAGAGTCCGGTCACAAATTCGACACCGATAGTGCTCGCGCGATTTTCTTTAACCAGGCCCTTGAAGCGGCGCGACAGGTTCCCGGGGTTATCGCGTGCGCGTTCACCAGTCAACTACCGCTGAGCGGGGATTTTGAGGTGTATGGTGTGCAGTTCGAGGCACATCCAAACGATACGGCCGAGGGTGGACTGCGCTACGCCGTGAGCCCGGACTACTTCGCGACCATGAGAATTCCGCTCCGACGCGGTCGCTTGCTCGACGAACGCGACCGCGCAGGAGCACCCGGCGCAGTTCTGGTGAGCGAATCGTTCGCGAAGAACAAGTTCTCGGGTCAAGACCCGATCGGGCAGCGTGTTCGTCTTGGCCCCGATGCAGGACACGCGGATCGGCCTTGGTCCACCGTTGTTGGCATCGTGGGAGACGTGAAGCAAGGGTCGCTGGCGATGACCGATGCCGGCGATTTCTATACTTCGACCACACAGTGGCCCTGGGTGGCCGACGCGCAATCGCTGGTAGTGCGCACGCACGGTAACCCGGCAGCGCTGGCCCCTGCCATCAAAACGGCGATCTGGTCTGTGGATAAGGATCAGCCGATTATGCGGGTCGCGACCATGGATGACCTGCTCGCCGAGTCGGAGGCCCAACGGCACTTTGCGCTGGTCGTGTTCGAAGCATTCGGCTTTGTAGCTCTCGTGCTGGCCGCGGTGGGCGTCTACGGTGTGCTTTCCGGCAGCGTCACCGCACGAATGCGTGAGATCGGGGTGCGGGCTGCCCTTGGCGCATCGCGCGGCAACATCCTCGCGCTTGTCATGCGCCAGGGGATGACGCTCACCACCATCGGTGTCGCGATCGGATTGGGGGCAGCAATCGCTGCAAGCCAGGCCATCATTTCGATGCTGTACGGCATTTCGCAGTTTGACGCACTTACCTACGCCGGTGTGATCGCGCTGCTGGCAACCGTGTCGGGCATTGCTTGCTGGGCGCCCGCGTGGCGTGCGGCGCAGGTCGATCCGTCGATCACATTGCGGAACGAATAGCTGCTACCAGAGCCCCTCGCGCGTATAGGGTCGAGACCATAGGGCGATGTGGAGATGCACAGCTTTCGTCCACGCTTGCTCAACCGCTGCGACTTCCGCAGGATCGGTGATCGCAGCCTCGAGAAACCGCCGGACATCGGCAACCACCGGAACAAAGCCGAGCAGATAGCGCAGTGGAACCAAGGCCGGCGTGCGACCGCCGTCGGCCTTGTTCTTCTTCGCCGGCGTGTGACGAAGTCCGATTTCTTCCTGGTAGTTAAGCCAGGCCCGGTCGTGGGGACGTATCGCCACGTCGACCACCCATTGCACAAAGCGGCGCTTTACCCGCGCCTTATATTCTTCGTCGGGCTTGCCATCCGGGCCAGCGAACCACTGCGAAAGGTGCGGCTGTCTTGCGATCACCGCACGCCAGGAGTCGACCATTTGCTCAGCCTGGGAGCGAAAAAGCTCGGCATGCTTCCGCAATCCCTGCTCATCCTCGCTCGTCCACCCCACCGCCTGTTCGAGGTGCGACAGATCTTCCATCGACAGCGGCGATTGTGCCCCCTCGGCAGAGGCGAAGGCGTAGCCCGGTATACCCGCGCCGGTCATGAGGCTTCTTTCGCTTCAACCCGCTGGATCAGCGACCGTTGAATCGACAGCAACGCGCCTGAGCTTTCCAGGGCCTCGACATATTGTTGGTGCAGCGGATTTGCGGCCAGCTTGGCGCGGTAGATCTCGTATTCGGCAAGAGATGGAAAATCGATGATCCCGAAGGCCTCATTGGTGGCGCCGGCGAAGTCGGTAGGAAGAAAATACCCGACAACATTGCCTCCGCACTCGCGAATGGGTTTCAACTCCGCTTCGACATAGGTTCTAATGTCGGCGAGCTTGTTGGGATCGATGGTGTAGCGAAGATGAAGCGTGATCATGAACTGCCTCCAGACGAATCCTAGATCACCAACCTGGCGAAATAGTTCGGCGTACGCCGTAGCATTTCATCTTTGTTTGGTGGAACAATGACTCTATGAATCGAGAGCTGTCGCTGACCGCGAATCTTCTGGGCGACCCGGGTAGGGCCGCGATCCTGCTGAGCCTGATGGATGGCTTAGCCCTGCCTGCGGGAGAGCTCGCCTCGATCGCGAACGTCGCGCCACAAACAGCCAGCGGCCATCTTGCCATGCTGATGGACGGAGGCCTGCTCAGCATGGAGCGTCAAGGGCGGCATCGGTATTACCGCTTGTCCGGCTCCGAGGTCGCCGATGCGATTGAGGCTCTCCTGGTGTTGACTGCGCGGCCCGGCTCCGGAGAAAAGGCGGCCCACAAAGTGACCGCCGGGACTCTGGCCCATGCACGCACCTGCTACGCGCATCTTGCCGGCTGGCTCGGTGTTCAGATTGCCCAGGAACTGGAACGCCGGGGATTGCTCCGGCCCTCAGGCCCAAAGACCTACACGGTCACGGCCACTGGGCGTGCCTGGTTCCAATCACTCGGCATAGAGACCTATGATGTGGCGCCCAGGAGGCTCGCTCTTCGCTGCCTGGACTGGACGGAACGAAGGCACCATTTGGCCGGGACTCTCGGTTGCGCCATGTACCGGCGCTTGCAGGAGCTCAAGTGGCTGGCCCCCGTGAGCGGCAGCCGTGCCGTGCGAGTTACGCTGGAAGGCAAGATCCGCCTTTGGGATTTGCTGCGGATCCCGATCGGGTAAGCGCGAAGCTTGACGCGGCGTTATGATTAGAGGCCAGTCAGGTTTGCATCACGATCCGGGAGGCTCTTGTATGATTCAGCGTCTGGTCAAGAACTGGTGGTTACTGGGTTTATGTGTCGCCCTTGAGGCGGTGATTGCCATCCTCTACTTCAATTATGCAGGCCAACACGTCAACAGGAGGGAGATTGTGCCAGTGGGTGAGCTCACCCTGGCGGCAGGCGTTTGCACCATCGCCGCCGGAATTCTACGCTTCGCAGAGGGCAAACGCTGGCTTCTTGTTCTGAATGGTGCTGCATGTAGCGCCCTCGGCCTAATCCTGACTTTCGTGACAACCATCGCTTTTCGCACCATCGCTCTCTTGATGATTGTAATGGCAGTGAGTCTTGCCGCTCATGAATTGGCAGCCTCAGGACCGCGGCTAACCCGCAAATGGCTTCCTGGCATGGCCGGGATCGTCCTGGCTGGGTTTGCCACGTGGTTTCTTGCTTTTGTGCTGCGATGGATGACACTGGACCCCACCTCGCCCGGTCAAACACTGCTCTGGCTTGGCTCCTACTTTGGCTTTAGCGCCATCTGCATGCTGGGAATGGCCGCCGGCCTGGAAACATAACCGCTCCACTGCAATCAATCACCGCGAGCCCTCCATCATCGACCCGGCCGGCTGGTAAAGTACTGGTAAGGCTGCATCACAAAGCCACGTCATCCGCCGGAGCCCAGCACCCATGGAGAGTCCTGAAGCGAGCTTGCGTCCTGATCCCTTTACCGACGCTTCGGCCGCCCCGAAAAAACACCGCCCCTGGCTTGGCATCCTCCTGATCGTGCTGCTGGTCGTCGTCGTGGTGCTGCTGGTTACCCACAAACCCAAGCCCGAACCCGACGAGAGCGCGCTCAACCAGCCCGCTGTCGTCACCATCAAGGCTGCTACTGTCCGCGAGGGCGACATCGGCATCCATGTCGACGCGCTTGGGACGGTCACGCCGATCTCCACCGTCAGCCTATATAGCCAGGTCACCGGGAAGGTCATCGCGGTTAACTATCGCGAAGGACAGATGGTGCGCAAAGGCCAGTCGCTGATCGAAATTGACCCCCGGCCCTACGAAGCCCAGCTCAAACAGGTCGAGGGCACCCTACAGCACGACCAGGGCCTGCTCAAGCAGGCAGAGATCGACCTGGCCCGCTACCAGAGAGCTGTCGCACTGAACGCCATCGCCCACCAGACGCTCGACGATCAGGAGCAGATTGTCGAGCAATACAAGGGGACGGTGAAAAACGATGAGGGGCAGGTCGACTACCAAAAGGTCCAACTCAGCTATTGCCATCTGCTGGCACCTGCATCCGGCCGGGTGGGCTTACGCCTGGTCGATCCCGGCAACACCATCTTCGCGGGCAACTCGAATGCACTCGTCGTGGTTACACAACTGCAGCCAATCACCGTGGTCTTTAACGTAGCGGAAGACAATCTTTCGCAGGTGCGGTCGCAGATTCTTCACCGCACGGGCTTGCCGGTCGACGCCTTCGACCGCTCGCAAATGAACAAGATCGCCACCGGCCATCTGCTCACCATCGACAACCAGGTTGATACCACGACCGGCACCATCCGTTTTCGCGCCGAGTTCGACAACCACGATCTGGCGCTCTATCCCAACCAGTTCGTCAACGCCCGCTTGCTGGTGAACACGCTGCATAACGCCATGCTCATTCCCAGCGCGGCGGTTCAGCGCAATGGGGTGCAAGCCTTTGTCTACAAGGTGAACAGCAACAACACCGTCTCTATCCAGAATATTGTGGAGAAGACCACCGACGGCAACATCTCCGCGGTCGAAGGCCTGAACGCGGGCGACACCGTCTCTCTCACCGGGTTTGACAAACTGCAGGACGGCACCAAGGTTGAAATCGAACAATCTTCTCAAGCTGCTGTCACCGGCAATGGCGATGCCGCAGGCACTCTGGCCGGAAAGCGTGCCGCCGGGCAAACACGTTGAATCCGTCGCGCAGCTTCGTACTTCGGCCGGTCGCAACCTCACTTCTGATGGTCGCGATCCTGGTCATCGGGCTCGCCTCCTACACCACCCTGCCCGTTTCTGCGCTGCCGGAAGCCGACTACCCCACGATCCAGGTGCAGACCTTCTATCCCGGCGCCAGCCCGCAGGTGATGTCGTCGGCCGTCACCGCGCCGCTCGAGCGCCAGTTCGGCCAGGTCGCCGGGCTCTCGCAGATGACCTCCACCAGCTCGGACGGCAGCTCGGTCATCGTGCTGCAGTTTGCGCTTAGCCTGAATATCGACGTCGCGGAGCAGGAAGTGCAGGCGGCCATCAACGCCGCGCAAGGATACCTGCCCAACGACCTCCCGGTGCCGCCGGTCTACAGCAAATCGAATCCGGCGGATGCGCCGGTACTGACCCTCGCGCTCACTTCCAACACCATGCCGCTCTCGCGGGTGGAAGACCTGGTCGACACGCGCCTGGCTCCGAAGATTTCGCAGCTCAGCGGTGTTGGCCTGGTCACCATCAGCGGCGGGCAGAAGCCTGCGGTCCGGGTGCAGGTGAACCCCACGGCCCTCGCTGTCCTACGGCCTCAACCTTGAAGACCTGCGCAATGCGCTCGCCGCGCAAAGCGTGAACTCCGCCAAAGGCAGCTTCGACGGTCCGGCGCAGAATTTCCAGATCAATGCGGACGACCAGCTGCTCTCGAGCGCCGGCTATCGTGATCTCGTCGTCGCCTACAAGAACGGCGCGCCCGTCATGCTGACCGACGTGGCCAAGGTCAGCGACGGTATCGAGAACACCAAGCTGGCCGCATGGATGAACGAAACCCCGGCGGTGATCGTCAACATCCAGCGCCAGCCCGGCGCCAATACTATCCAGGTGGTCACGGCCATCGAAGAGCTGCTGCCCAAGCTGCAGTCCACGCTGCCCGCTTCGATCAAGCTCACTGTCCTCACCGACCGAACCAACACCATCCGCGCCTCAGTCCGCGACGTGGAGTTCGAGCTGATGCTCACCATCGCGCTGGTGGTGATGGTGATCTTTCTCTTTCTGCGCAGCCTTTCCGCGACCATCATCCCCAGCGTCGCCGTGCCGCTCTCGCTGATCGGCACCTTCGTGGTGATGCAGGCGCTGGGCTACAGCCTCAACAATCTCACGCTGATGGCCTTTACCATCTCCACCGGCTTCGTGGTCGATGACGCCATCGTGATGATCGAGAACATCTCACGCTACCTCGAAGACGGCTTGCGGCCGATGGAGGCCGCGCTGCGGGGTGCACAGCAGATCGGCTTCACCATCATCTCGCTCACGGTCTCGCTGATCGCCGTGCTGATCCCGCTGCTCTTTATGGGCGACATTGTCGGGCGCCTGTTTCGCGAGTTCGCCGTCACCCTCAGCGTCACCATTCTGATCTCAGCCTTTGTCTCGCTCACGCTGACGCCGATGATGGCGGCGCGCATCCTGCGCCACACCCCGGAGGCCGAGCAGACCCGCTTCTACCACTACACCGAAGGCCTCTTCAGGCGCATCATCGCCGCGTACGGGCGCAGCCTGCGCTGGGTCCTGCGCTACCAAACGGCGATGCTGCTGGTGGCGGCGGCCATGCTGGTGTTGACCGTCGTTCTGTACATCGAGATCCCCAAGGGCTTCTTCCCTACGCAGGACACGGGCATCATTCAAGGCATTTCGCAGGCGCCCGAGTCCATCTCTTTCACCGCCATGTCGAGGAAGCAGCAACAACTGGCCCATGAGATTCTGAAGGATCCGGCGGTCGAAAGCCTGTCTTCGTTTATCGGAGCCGACGGGGTCAACACCACGCTCAACAGCGGCCGCATCCAGATCAATCTCAAAGATCCCGCCATCCGCGGCCTCGACGCAAGCCGAGGTGATCCGCCGGCTCGACCGAAGTCTCAGGAGTGTGCCGGGCATTCAGCTTTACATGCAGCCGGTGCAAGACCTTACCGTGGACGACCGCGCCAGCCGCACCGAATACCAGTACACCCTGGAAGATCCCGACCCGGCCGAACTCGCTACTCTGGACCGGCAAGCTGGTTGACGCCATGCGCCAGCTGCCGCAGCTGCGCGACGTGGCCACCGACGATCAGCCCAATGGCGTGACCGCCCAGCTCGCCATCGACCGCGCCACCGCATCGCGCATGAACATCACCGCCGATACCATCGACTCCACCCTGTACGATGCGTTCGGCCAGCGCCAGATCAGCACCCTTTACACCCAGTCGAACCAGTACCACGTGATCCTGGAAACCTGCCCGAGTTTCAGCGAGACCCGAAGAAGCTCGACGACCTCTACGTGCAGGGATCTGCAAACACCACGAGTGCGGCCGCAGCCGCCTCTACCTCCGGCCGAAATACTGCCGCCGCCAGCTCGGTTACGACGCTCACCGCATCCTCCACGGCAAACTCCTCAACTACCCAGGGCACACAGCTTTCTTCCGCCGCGAGCAACGGCTCCTCTTCTTCGCTCACCGCGCAGAACAACACGGTCGGCAATGCATCGAGCAACGCGTCGCCCACCGGCTCCAATCTGTCGACCGGCACGCCGACGAATGCGCTGTCTTCGTCCTCCTCCTCTTCAAGTGGATCGTCGACCGCTTCCAGCAGTCAAACCTCGGGGCAGGCGTCAGCCGGCGGCGCCGCCTCCAGCAGCACGATGCCTACTCCCGTGCCGCTCTCCGCCTTCACCCATTTCGAGATGCAGCCCTCGCCGCTCACCATCGCCCACCAGGGCCAGTTCCCGGTGGTAACGGTATCCTTTAACGTTGCAGAAGGCTCGTCGCTCGGCCAGGCGGTCGACGCGGTCAAGCGTGCGCAAGCGCACCTGAATATGCCGGCCAGCGTGATCGTCGGCTTCCAGGGAACCGCTGCCGCCTACACGGCCATCGGCGGCAACGAGGCGCTGCTGATTCTGGCGGCGCTGCTCGCCGTGTACATCGTGCTCGGGGTGCTTTACGAGAGCTTCATCCACCCGCTCACCATCCTCTCCACGCTGCCCTCCGCCGGGGTCGGTGCGCTGCTCGCCCTGCGGCTGTTCGGCCAGTCGCTGGACATCATCGCGGTGATTGGCATCATCCTGCTGATCGGCATCGTGAAGAAGAACGGCATCATGATTGTCGACTTCGCCCTGGAAGCGGAACGCACCTACGGCAAAAGCTCGGTCGAAGCCATCTTTGAAGCTTCGCTGCTTCGTTTCCGGCCGATCCTCATGACGACCCTGGCCGCGCTGTTCGCCGGCATTCCGTTGGCCTTCGGCAGCGGCATCGGCTCGGAACTGCGGCGCCCGCTGGGCATCGCCATGGTGGGCGGGCTGCTGGTCAGCCAGGTACTTACGCTCTACACCACGCCGGTGATCTACATCTTCTTCGACCGGATCGCCACCCGCTTTTCACGCCGTCCGCACGCTACTATTGCCACCCCAGAGGCGGGTTCCGGAGCTACGCGGCGCATGAACATCTCCGCTCCTTTCATCCGACGGCCGGTAGCCACCACGCTGCTCACCTTCGCCATCGCGCTCGCGGGCATGCTGGCGTTTTTTAACCTGCCCGTTTCTTCCTTGCCGCAGATCGATTTTGCAACGATCACGGTGGCGACTACGCTCCCCGGGGCTAGCCCGGAGGTGATGGCCTCCTCGGTAGCCACGCCGCTGGAGCGCCAATTTGGCCACATCGCCGGGGTTTCGCAAATGACCTCGTCGAGCACGCTCGGCGTCTGCTCCGTGACCCTGCAATTCGACCTGAGCCGGGATGTCGACGGCGCCGCCCGCGATGTGGAAGCCGCCATCAACGCCGCCCGCACTTACCTGCCCGCCAACCTGCCGAGCAACCCGGTCTATCGAAAAATCAACTCCTCGCTGGCCCCGGTGATGGTGCTCGACCTAACCTCTTCGATTCGCGGAAGGGGCGACCTTTATGACACGGCGTCCTCCATCATTGCGCAGAAGCTGTCGCAGGTCCCAGGGGTGGGCCAGGTGCAGGTTGCCGGCAGTTCCCTGCCCGCGGTCCGCATCGACGCCAACCCGCAGCAGCTCAACAGCTATGGCCTCGGCCTGCAGGACCTGGCGCGGGTGATCAGCCAGCAGAACTCCAACCGTCCCAAGGGCCAGCTCTCCGACGACTTCACCACCGTGGACATCGGCGCCAACGACCAGATCTCGAAGGCCAAAGATTACGCTCCACTGGTCGTGGGCTCGAACGGACAGGGGGGCGTGGTGCGGATGCGCGATGTGGCCAACGTCTACGACTCGGTGCAGACGCTGCGCTCCGCCGGCTACGTCAATCAAGAGCCGGCCATTATTCTGCTGGTCTTCCGCCTTCCCGGCGCCAACGTAATCCAAACCGTCGATCGTATCAAGGCCACGCTACCTTCGGTGCGCGCCTCGATTCCCGCCGGCGACAACCTCAACGTCCTGATCGACCTTACTACCACCATTCGCGCCTCGGTTCGCGACGTGGAGCGAACCCTGATCATCTCCATCATCCTGGTGATTGCCGTGGTCTTCGCCTTCCTGCGCAGCCCGCGCGGGACTTTGATTCCCGGGGTCGCGGTCACGGTCTCGCTGATCGGTACTTTCGGCGTGATGTACCTGGTCGGCTACAGCGTGGACAACCTGTCGCTGATGGCGCTTACCATCTCGACCGGCTTCGTGGTGGATGACGCGATCGTGGTGATGGAAAACATCACCCGCCTGATCGAACAAGGCATGCCCCCGATGCAAGCGTCGCTGCAGGGTGCGCAGGAGGTGGGCTTCACCGTCCTCTCCATGAGCCTTTCGCTGATCGCCGTCTTTGTCCCCATCCTCTTTATGGGCGGCATCGTCGGCCGCATCTTTCACGAGTTTGCCTTTGTGCTGACTACTTCAATTGCGGTATCGATGCTGATTTCGCTCACCGTGACGCCGATGATGTGCTCCCGGCTACTGAAGCCGATTGGCGCCGAAGCTCATAATCGCATCTACCGTGCCAGCGAACGCGCCTTTGATCTGGTGCTCGCGGGCTATCGCCGCACCCTGATCCTGTCACTGGAACATCCGGTGCTGGTAATCGTAACCTTATTTGCGACATTGGCCCTGAACGTCGTGCTGATCGGGCGCGTGCCCAAGGGCTTCTTCCCGCTGCAGGACACTGGCGGCATCCAGGGTGGGTTGCAGGGCTCGCAGGATGCCTCCTTTCAGTCGATGAGCAATTCTGTTCTGGATGTGGAAAAGGTGATCCTGGCCGATCCATCGGTGGACAACGTGGTTGGTTTTACCGGGGGCCAAGGCGGGCCCGGCGGGGGTGCGATCAACAACGGGTTCGTCTTTGTCCACCTGAAGCCGCTGGCTGATCGCGGCATCAGTTCGGCCGCGGTGGTCGATCGTCTGCGGCCCAAACTGGAGAAGCTGACCGGGGCCTCCACCTTTCTACAGGCGTCTCAGGATCTCTCGGTTGGCGGCCGCCAGAGCAACGCCGCGTACCAGTACCAGCTCTCGGCCGACACGGTGGAGGACCTCGCCGTCTGGGGCCCGCGCCTCTACGACGAGATGCGCAAGATCCCGGAGCTGAAGGACGTGACCACCGACCAGCAGAACCGGGGCCTGCAGATGATGCTGAATTACGATCGCCCTTCGGCGGCGCGCTTCGGGATTACTCCGCAGCTGATTGATAATTCGCTGTACTTCGGTTTTGGCGAGTCGCAGGTTTCCACCATCTACACCTCGCTCAACCAGTATTACGTGGTGTTGCAGGCTGCTCCGCAGTTTCTGCTCAGCCCGCGCACGCTCAAGTCTACGTATGTACACTCCAGCACTGGCGGCGTGGTTCCGCTCAACGCCTTTACCCATGCCACCGCTTCCACTTCGCCGCTGGGCGTGAATCACTCTTCCTTCTTCCCCTCGGTAACCGTCGCCTTCAATCTCGCGCCTGGGGTCTCGCTGGGACAGGCGACGCTGTTGATCGACCAGATGGAACGGCGTATCGGTGTTCCCGCGTCGGTGCGCGGTACATTCGCCGGCACCGCTGAGGCGTTTCAGAAATCGCTTTCGACTGAGCCACTGCTGATCATCACCGCGCTGCTGGCCATCTACATCGTGCTCGGCATGTTGTACGAGAGCCTGGTACATCCCATCACCATTCTCACCACGCTGCCTTCGGCCAGCGTCGGGGCGATCATCGCGCTGATCCTTTTTCATAGCGAGCTGGATGTCATCTCCATCATCGGTATTTTTCTGCTTATCGGCATCGTGAAGAAGAACGCCATCATGATGATCGACTTCGCGCTGATCGCCGAACGGGAACACGGCAAGAGCACCCGGGATGCCATCTTCGAGGCGTGCATGCTGCGCTTCCGTCCTATTCTCATGACCACTATGGCAGCGTTGTTCGGGGCACTGCCCCTAGCTTTCGGCACCGGCACCGGTTCCGAGCTGCGCAGGCCGCTGGGCGTGGCCATCGCGGGCGGCCTGATATTCAGCCAGGTGCTTACGCTTTATACGACGCCTATCATTTATCTCTACTTCGACCGCATCAGCAATCACTTCAGACGCTCCCGGCCCGAGGCACCGCTCGCTTCGTCGGCTTCGGCCGGCGACTGATTCCCACCTACGGGTTTTGGTGGCCTAACGTAGGCGCCTTGCCAAGGTCGTGTCCCCGTTTCTCATCCGTTTCTGTGCTCCCTGGGTGCAGAGAGGGTGCGCCTTAACGTTTAAGCGTGTCAAGTCCCGGTTTTTTCTCTGCGGAGGGTGCGCGATAAGCGCATTAAGCGCACTAATTCCCCCCAGAGGGTGAAACCCAGGCCGTTTGTTTGCCGAGAGGACTGCGGGATATGCGGGATATAGCGGGATATAGCGGGATAAGCGGGATATGCCTCCCAAAAACGGCGGGAAGTGTCACAATTGTGCGCACTAGCGCACTAATACCCCCAAAGCAGGGTTCACTCGGATGCCAACTGAAGGGAAAGGTCTCCGCCTGGTGGCCTGACAGGGGAACCGGTGAAGATGGAAGTGTGGTGGCGCAGCGGATCGAGCTCATCTACGAGTTGCTCCCGAGGGGCGGATGCCGTTTCCAGATTTGGCTAATTGAATAGATTCAATTCTGAGTGGCTTAGAGCGCGGAAAGAGGAAATTATTTCTGAGTGCTTCGCGAACCCGAATCTTACGTGTACGGTCGATCCATGTCGTTGTTGGTTTTTGCGCTCTTGCTTCTTTTCGCGGGTGATAGGTATTGTGTCCTTGAATTGGCCCGGTCCAGGGGCGCACGCGATGGTTGATTCATCGCCTTATCAACTCCCACGCGGAGCCTCAGAGTAGATTTTCATGGGCACGTCTGGTCTGTCGCTGTCGCTCTTGTACGGATCGCTATTGGGCGGGGAAAGGCTCACTTCTTGCGTTGTGCGATTTGCCCCAAGTAGCCCGATCCGAGCGAGCTAGTCAAGCCGATTTCTCTCAGGGAGGCTTCGATACTCTTTATATAGAAACACGAGCCGTCCATCTGGCAGTTGAAGATCCCCTCATCGCAGTAAAGCTCTTTGCTGTAGGTAATCTTGCCTGCATATCCGGGTGACGGCGTGATACCCGATGGTTCTCGCTGCATGTGAGATGGGGAAATATAGAAATCGGAGAAATCTTCGCCCGATGCAGATTCCAGAGAGTTGAGGATGCCGTGGTACTCTGCCACGCAGGCTTCAGTGATTGGGTAAAGCAGGTTGGACCGGAGCGCGTGGAATTGTGCGAGGGCGAGGGTCCATGCTTTCTGGTCGTGAATATTGTTTCTCCTGCCGCGGGGCGCATGAAAATGCAGCCTCCCCCACTGGTTGGTGAAAGTGTAAGTCTCGAGGAGCAGCGCCGATCGATCTTCCGGCTATATCTTTAGGGCGTATCCAGCCGCTGCGCGCCAATTCGATACTGCCTGGAGGCTGGATACCCCTGGAATGGAATTACAAGCGATTCGTCTGCCTCAAGCGAGAACGCCATCGCGGATGGATCGCCCCTTGTCCGCGTCGCGATTGAGGGTTCGACGGACTCCACCGCAGAAACCGCTGCTTTTCGCAGCTTCCAAGCGACGTTCGATACGATCAACATGATGGTCGTCGTGGCGATCGACACCTTCGTTTCAGAATCGAACCTCTGATGGTGTCTTCGCGGCCCTTGCGATTACTGCTTGTTTTTCATCTATTTTGTTGTATCCATTCACTTTCTGGACTGTCAGAGAGTTGCGGCCTCTGTGCTTCCAGGTTCCTTGGCCCTGGTCACTCGCCGCGGCCCCAGGCGCGCACCCAGCCGTTCATTGAAACCGCTGAGGGCTCACCAGTACTTTCGGCCCATTCTGGTATCAGGCCCTGGCGTTCTACACTCACGCGTCGAGGGTGGGTGCAAACATGAGGATGACCGAAGAAGGGCCGAGATTCGCGGCTCGGGTTCATGAATGCAGGTGCAGGTTTTCGGCTTATTTCACGAGTGGCTGCCACGGGGACGGCGGCGCTGGTGGGTTGGGCGCGCAAAGGATTGGACTGGGTCGCATGAAAATCATTCTGTTTCTGATGCTATTCGGGCTGACGGCATCAGGGCAGAATCCGCCTCCACAGGCGAGAGGTTACACCCTGGTGGCTTCCACCAACTTCAACCCGCTTGGCCTTAGCCCTAACAACGTGGGGGATTACATTTGGTACAACCCGGGCGGCGCATCGTTCATGGGCAATACTCCCGCGCCTTCGGCAAACATATCGACCAGTAATTCTGGTCTCACTTTGGAATGGACCCAAGGGCAGGCTAACCCCTGGACATCTATCTCTACGGCGGCAGAGGATGCCTCCTACTATCGGGCATGGAGATACGGCTACTTTGAAGTCAGGATGGCTTGGGATCCGGTTGCGGGAGCATGGCCGGCGATCTGGATGCGCCCGATTCAATATACCGAGAGCCCTGGCATAGAAGCTGGAGAGCTTGATATATACGAGGGCCAAGGAGCTACACCAGACATCTTCTACGGCACAATTCACGATTGGTCGGCGACTGGGGTGGATACCAACAACGGAAACAATAATTCCTACATTCTTCCGAGTTACACCAACTTTACGAATTTCCACACCTACGGCGTATTGTGGGTTCCTGGAAGCGTGACATGGTATTTCGACAACAAGGAAGTGTTGACAGCCCCGACCTACCCTATCTTCGATGAGCAGGACTACTTTCTCATTCTTGGAATGCAGGAGGGAGCCAACGGGAGCTATGGCAACATGCAGGGAGTCAGTGCGAACACGATGTCGATGAATGTCCAGTGGGTTCACGTTTTCCAGATGCAATAGGCGATCGAACAAAATGCTGCACAGGATGACTGGATGCGCCGCGGCCAAACCTGGCTGATTTCAAGGCTTCTCCGCGGGCACGGTCTGGCGATAGCGGGGCCAATGCTGCGCCAGCTCGCGTACGACAGGGCTGCCTACCAGGTAGGCGTTCTCAATCGCCTCAGCATTGGCGCTATAGTTGCCCGTTGCCTCGCTTTTTAGAAAATCAGCGGCCGAGATGCCCTTGGGCGGCGTAGAAAAATCGCTGCCAGTCCTGAGATCAAGCGCACGCGCAAGATCAACCCGCCCGGCATGCGCCAGGAACGTGAGGGCTTGCAGATAGGCGGCGTCTTCCTCCGCCGAGGTAGTGAAGCGGCCCTCGCCCCTGGTCCAGTAGGGCACCCATTTTTCCGCCCAATCGGTCATCCTGGCGCCGATCCAGAAGCGGTCTGCGGTTAATGAATCGCCCTTCAAGACGAACGGCGGCCGCTGCGCGTTGGGCAGATCAGGATAGCCGGCCCGGGCCGCCCTGAGCTTGTCATCGTCGCGCAGGACGAGGTTGCGCGTCAGAGCAAAGGCCCAGGTTGCGAGCCCGTCATTCAGGTCATGAGCCAAAAGGCCGTTGATGGACAAGGCCGGCGGCGCAGGCTGCTCGAACGGCGTCGACCGGTCGTAGGGCACGATGCCGGTTGACCAGTCGGCTGGAATCTCGCGAGCATCGATTTCATAGGCCAGATCACCGTCAACGACATGGCTCGCCCACGCGGCCGAGCCGACCGAGGCTCGGTCCGGGTTGATGCCTGCGATGCCTGCGAGGATCCAGTAGGCATGCCTGAGGTCGAAGCGCGGATCCAGACCAAGCGCCATGATCGAGGCAGCCGCCTGAGACTTACCGACCCCCGTGACAATGCCGAGGACGTGGTCCGTTGGGTTGTAGCGCAGGGGGTGGAAGCCCTGCGGAAACGGCAGGATCTCGGACAGCGGATAATGCTCAACCCAGTTCTGGAACTCACCCGGCCGGTCGCCGGTATCGTTGCCGACCTCGAAGGTGGTCACGACCACGACACGGATCTCCAGCGGCGCCGGCGCGGCCGCCGCTCCACCAGGCGAGGCGAGGCCCATGCGAATCGCTACCAGCACTCCCACCCAACGCGCCACTCTCCTGCTCATTCCGTCCCTCCGGTTCTAGTATTGTCGCGTACAACTCGCTGCAAACCTGAGCCCATTAAATTGGCGTAGGCTGTCTGGGTCAACGATCTGTGGCGACGTTCTGTCAGAAGGAGAATCTTTGAGGGAGCCTGTCAATCTAAGCACCAGGAGACCGAGATGGCAAAAATTGTGCGCTTTTATGAATACGGCGGACCCGAAGTTCTGAAGATAGAAGAGGCGCCCGCACAGCAGCCCGGCAAGGGCGAGGTTCGGCTGCAAGTGCAGGCAATTGGCCTGAATCGCGCAGAGTCGATGTTTTTCCATAATCAATACCTGGAGCAGCCGAAGCTTCCTTCGCGCCTCGGCTACGAGGCAGCTGGTATCGTCGAAGCCGTTGGGCCTGACGTCGACAAGGGTTGGCTGGGCAAACAGGTCGCGACTGTTCCAGCATTTTCTATGAATACCTATGGCATGGTGGGAGAACAGGTGGTTGCTCCCGTCTCGGCGCTGGGAGAATATCCGGCTAAGCTCTCGCCAGCGGAAGGCGCAGCGATATGGATGCAGTTCTTAACCGCCTACGGCGCACTGATAGAAATCGGCCGTCTGACAAAAGGTGATTTCATCGTCATTACCGCAGCGTCGAGCAGCGTGGGGATTGCGGCAATTGAGATGGCAAAGGCCGAGGGTGCTATTTCCATCGCAACCACGCGCACAAGCAGCAAGAAGAAAGAACTGTACGCACTGGGCGCGGACCACGTAATTGCCAGCGAAGAAGAGGACCTGGTCGCGCGGGTGCACGAGATAACAGGAGGAAACGGGGCAAGGATTATCTTCGATCCGGTCGCGGGACCTTTCGTGAACACCCTAGCTGAGGCCGCGGCACGCTACGGAATTATTATTGAGTACGGCCTGCTTTCCGGACAGGCGACCCCGTTCCCTGTGGTTCCCGCGATCGCCAAAGCACTTACCGTTCGTGGGTATATGCTCATGGAAATTACTACCTCGCACGAAAAGCTCGCGGTCGCAAAAAAGTATGTCTGGGATAGGTTGGAGGATGGACGCTTTCACCCGAAGATTGCGAAGACATTCCCCTTTGCGCAAACGGTAGAGGCTTATCAATACCTCGAGTCGAATGTGCAGGTGGGCAAGGTCGTGATTACGGTTCCGTAGCGGAGATGGGTACAGCCGTCCCTTTCGGGACTTTTCCAACGGGTTTGAGACGAAACCCAGGACCGTCGAGTATGTATGAGACCTCGGAACCGGGGGAAGAAAGAAATACCTCAGGGGCTAAAGCCCGATGTATTTTCAGTCGTTTATGGCCCGACTAAAGTCGTGCCCTGATACAAGGCATGAGTTTTTCCGCAGCCTCCAAAGTCGTGCCCTGATACAAGGCATGAGTTCTTCCGCAGCCTCTAAAGTCGTGCCCTGTTACAAAGCATGGACGGCGAGGCAGGCCGTCCTTTAGCCAGTATGCCCTACTTCGCCAGCTCGGCTTCGAGCGCCTGCAATAGCGCCGGATCGTCCGGGGTCGTATTCGGAGAAAAGCGGGCAGTTACTTTGCCGTCGCGCGCGACCACGAACTTCTCGAAATTCCAGAGAATTTCCGGCTCTGGATTGGTCTGAATCCCGTAGCCCTTCAAGTTCTCACTGAAATGGACCTCGGAGGTACTGATGGCCTTGGGCTGGGCTGCAATCAGCTCCTTGTAGAGCGGGTGTTTCCCTTCCCCAACGACGGTGATCTTTTCGAACAACGGGAAGTCGACGCCAAAGTTGCTGGTGCAAAAGCTCTCGATTTCGGCGTTGGTGCCGGGCTCCTGGCCTTTGAAATCGTTGGCAGGGAAACCAGCGACCACCAAACCGCGATCGCGGTACTGGCGATAGAGCTTTTCCAGGGATTCGTACTGCTTCGTCAGGCCGCATTTGGAAGCGACGTTGACGACGAGAAGGACTTTTCCGCTGTACTCGCCAAGGTTGGTGTCTTCGCCGGTGATGCGGCGCACAGGAATTTTCTGAATAGGAGTGCTCATAGGTTCATTGTATTGGAAGTCAGGCTACTGAACGGTGAGCGCGAATGTGGATGATTGCGATAGCGAGCCGCTGGTCGCGGTAATGGTGACCGTACTGGCGCCGGCCGGGGTTCCGGTGGTACCGGTTGAACCACCACCGCTGGAGCCGCCGCCACAGCTTCCTAGGCCCAGGATCACGAGTCCGAGGGCGGAGACAGCGATGCAGCTCAGCAGCCTGGAGCGTACGCGCCGGCGGCTGCCCAGCAATGCCAGACCGAACACACTGCCGGCGAACGCGAAGGGCAACTTTCCGTCGCCGAGCGAGGCAACGGCCCCCGTGGTGATGGTCATGGTTGTCATCACTGGAGCGCTGCTGGGCGTCACGCTGGCAGGTGAGAAGGCGCAGGTGGCCTCCGCCGGCAAACCACTGCAGGCAAACGAGACCGCCTGGGCAAAGCCATTTGCCGGCGTAACCGTCAGCGCGGCCGTCGTGGTGCCACTGGCCGCAACGCTGCCGCTCGCCGGAGTGAGCGACAGGGCGAAGCTCGGCGCCGGCGCAGTGATGGTCACCGTGGCAGCGGACGAAACGGATGGCGCGTTGTTTGCGTCTCCCCCATAACTCGCGGTGATGGAGTGAGCACCGGTACTCAGGGTGGTGGTCGAGTAGGCGGCTGAGCCCGCAGAGAGCGTGGCCGTTCCCAGGTTCGTCGTGCCGTCGATAAACGTAACTGTGCCTGTCGGTGAAGCTCCGGTTACCGTGGCCGCGAGGTTGATGGTGGCGCCCACCACCGCCGTTGCCGGAGAAGCGGTGAGGGCGGTTGTCGTGGCCGGCAGTGTGGCCACGGCCACACCCTCATTGAGCAGCACCGAGTCGCCGGCCAGCACATCCGGTTTTCCGTCGCCGTTGAAGTCGGCCGCGAACGCAGGGCCCCACACCAGCAAATCGACGGATTGCAGCGGCTGGACCACGCCAGTGCTGTCGGCAAAGCTTTGGAATGTGCCGTCCCCGTTGCCCAGAAAAATGCCAGTATCAATGGGCGGGTTAAAGCCGCCGACAAATACATCAAGCTTGCCGTCGCCATCAAAGTCTGCGACGGCGAGCCCGTAACCCTCGGAGCTGCCCCCGCCGAAAGCAAGAATTTTAGGAGCGGCAAAGGTACCGTCTCCATTGCCCAGCGAAACCGCAAGCTCGGCCTGGTTCGCGCTGGAGGTGCCTAACGTGACCAGGTCCGGGTGGCCATCGCCGTTGACGTCGGCCAGCACAATCTGGGCGAGCTGTGAGTCGAAGCTGGGCGGGTTGATCTGGTCGGCTACCGCCGGAGTGGAAGGAGCGCCAAACGTACCGTCTCCTTTGCCCAGGTACAACTGCAGCTTGGTGGTGAAGACGCCCAACGCGTTGTTGATCATCATGACGAAGATATCCGGTATGCCATCCTGATTGGCATCTCCGATTTGCACCACGGGCGAGGTGGCCCCGCCAGGAGAGGTAGTACCGGAGTAGGTCTGGATGGTTTGCGGCGCTTGAAAAGTGCCATCGCCATTGCCGAGCTGTACAGCGATTCCCTGATAGTAAGTTTGCGATTTGTAGCCTTCGTCACTGTAGCTGTAGAGGATATCCGGCTTGCCATCGCGGTTGACGTCTGCGATCAGAACATTGCTAATCGACTCGCCGTAATCGTAATCGCCCGCCGGCACAAAGCTGGGAGCCACGATGAAGGCCGGCGCCTGGAAGGCGCCGGTGCCGTCCCCCTCGGCGAGGAAGTAGCCGGTCTTGCCCATGGGTGCGACCAGCCCCTGAGGGAAGTAGATAAGGTCGGCGTGTCCGTCGCCATTGAAGTCGCCAAGACCGAACGAATCGATGCCGGACAAGGTGTAGACATTACCCTGAAAGGTGACCGGCGAAACCGCCAGAGTCGATTGGTTGGTGAATCCGCCGCCGCCATTGCCGAGGTACGACGTAAACGAAACGTTGGCGCTATTGAGCGCTGCGTTGACACCCACGCCGTCGAGCTTGCCGTCTCCATTCAGATCGGCGAGGTTGGTTCCGGTAAAGACGAAGGGCGTCGCCGGAGCACCCTGGAAGGTGCCATCGCCGTTGCCCATGAGTGCGTACGTCTGGCTGAGCTCAAACTGGTCGCCACCGAACATGCCGCCGTTCGCGGACCCGTTGTAGATGTCGATGTTGCCATCGCCATCCAGATCGGTGGCGGACAGGTAGCCGACGTTGTTGATCGAGGCATACGCCGATCCAAGGGTAAAGGTTCCATCTCCATTTCCATTGAAGATGCTGATGTTTTGCCCGTCGCCGAGGGCCACATCCAGCTTGCCGTCTTTGTTGAAATCGGCGAGGGCGACGTTCGGGCCAAAGGATGACGTACCCATCGTGCTGGGGAATGCCAGCGTAGCGGACTGAGTAAATGTTCCGTCGCCATTACCGAACAGCAGGATGCCCGAAGGAAAGATGAGGTCTTTGTTGCCGTTGCCGCGGACACTACCGCTGGTCAAGCCTGCGTAGGGATTGTTCGCGCCCACAGGGGGAACGACTGTAACGGATTTTGCGGCCTGGAAAGTTCCGTCACCGTTGCCGGCAAGAAAGCTGATCTGGTAGGCGGTAGTGTCTCCGTTGTTAGCCAGGGTCTCGGTCGAGACGACGATGTCGCTTAGGCCGTCGTTGTTGAAGTCATCGATGACGGCGCTGAGGGCATTGTTTCCCGTCAGCGGGAGTTCGGTCGCGCGCTTGAACGACCCATCCGGATTGCCCAGGAAGACACTTAAGGCGACCGAGCCGCTCAAGGCCAGAGGATTATTGAGCGAGACCAGGTCGCCGGTACCGTCTTTATTGAAATCGGCGGTAGCCACCGCGATCGGTGATCCTCCGGTCGCCAGGTTGGTCGACGATTGGTAAGCATAGGAGCTATCGGCGATAACACTGTAGACCTGAGTGGCGTTGGCCGCGGCGTTGTAGGCATAGGCGCCGAAGACGTACAACCCGGTCGAGGTTTTCCCCACATAAACCGTTCTGCGGGCGGACTGGCCTGTCGGATCCGGGCAGCCGCCGGAGAACTGATCGGCCGTGGTGGTGAGGTAGGCGCCGGCATGAAGAACCTGCTCATAGCCCGGCGTTGGATTTGCGAAGTCGAAGGCGGGGCTGGTAAAGCTGAGGGTGTACGGTCCTGACAAAAGAGTGAGTGAGCAGTTGCTCTGCCGAACGAGAGCCAGCGCGGTTCCAGACGGGCTGTTGATGGATGTGGTGTTGCCCAGGAAGTTGGCTATCAGAGGCTGGGTTGACGATGCCACGCGAGTAGCGAGCCTGATCAGGCGCTCAGCCGCCTGGCCGAGCGACAGATCTCTCCAGGTGGGATGAAGCTCAAACTGCCGGGCACGCGAGACCGACATGCGCTGCTGCAGGGTAAATTTGGGATAACGTGCGGCGGCCGCGAGTAAGTCGGCACGCTCCGCATGAATCGATCGTTTGAAGATAGGAGAGAGAAGGAGTGCCCCACCGACGAGCACCAGAATTAGTCCGCAACCGATAGCTAGCAGGAATCTTGAGCGCACAAGACCTCCTCAAGGGCTCTAAGCCGACGGGTAGAAGCAAGTAGGGGAGGGGCCTTGGTGGGCATCCTAGCCCTTGCAGTGGCGGGCGGTCAATTATTTGTTATCTATCCGGAATAGAGGAGTTATCAACCGGCCGATTTGGCTTGAGTTATCCCTTGCTTGACCCATGCTCTAGCTGCTGCTGCCAGGCTGCGCTATCGAAGTGACCCTGCGACTCCGCAATGAGCCCATCCTCACCAATAGTCCACACCTCGAAGCCGCTGATGCGAACAGCTTGCCCGGTTCCACCGGGGCCGGTGTTGGTGCCAATCAATGTCCAGTGATAGACGGCGCTGTCGCCCTGCTGGAGGACGTCGTCGAGAAGCACCTGCAGGTCTGGAAACGACGACATGAATCCCTGCGCGGTCTCGGTAATGGCCTTTCGACCTATCGCGGGATTCCCGCTATTTACAGTGAGCGAGCCGTGGGGCGAGTAGAAGGCCGCTACGCTGGCGGCGTCCTGACTGCACCACGCCGCGGTATAGCGTGCGGCGAAGCGGCGTACTTGGGCGAGCTCGAAAATCATCTATTTCTCTCTTTGGCTCCCTGTTAGTACAGAGCGGAGGGTTTGGGGCCGTAAGAACCCCACTCAAGCCAAAAGAAGGCTTGAATGGGCCACGCATTTCTTGCGGGTAGGGGCAGCTGGTCATTTCTCTCTCAACTTGCCGCAGGCAAGTCAGCTGCTCGGGAGCAGCCATATCGTATAAGCTGTTGTCGAAGGTGTCGCGGAGATTCTCATGAGAGTGAAAGAACGGCTATTCATCGCACTATGCGGGATCGCCTTAGCCGCGGGCGCCGCAAACGCGCAAGTCGTTATTCATGCGGGCCCGCCACCGGCGGTTGTTGTCGAGCGTCCGGGACCACCGCTTCACGCTGGTTGGGTGTGGGTGCCCGGCTATTACCGGTGGAACGGGCGGCGATATGTCTGGGTGAGCGGATACTGGGCAAACCCGCCTCGGCCTCGCGCCGTATGGATTCCCGGGCGATGGGTTCCCCGGAGTGGGGGCTATGTCTGGATCGCCGGCTACTGGCGCTAGCGTGCATGAAGCGGAAAAGCCTACTCGCTCTGCTCACTGCCTGCTTGATTTTGCCGGCACGCGTACCTGCGGCGGGGATAACACCCGTGGCCGCGGCTGATCGCGCGGCAGTGGTCGAGGGCGACAATGCCTTTAGCATTGCGCTCTATGGCCAAGTACACAATCAAAGCGGCAATCTCTTCTTCTCGCCGGAGAGCATCTCGACTGCCCTGGCCATGGCCTACGCGGGAGCACGCGGCGAGACCGCCTCAGAGATGGCGAAAACGCTGCACTTCACGCTGCCACCCGAGCGGCTGCACCCCGCCATGGGCGCAGTGCTCAGCGCTCTGAATGCGACGCACCCGGGATACCAGCTTAGCGTGGCCAATGCCCTCTGGGCGCAACACGGCTACACCTTCCTCGATGACTTCCTGACGCTGCTCAAGAATGATTATGGCGCCGGCCTCATGCAGGTGGATTTCAGAGGCGCGGCCGAAGCGGCACGCGTGACCATCAATCAATGGGTGGAGCAGAAGACGCAGGATAAGATCAAAGATCTTTTGCAAGCAGGCGCACTGAGAGCTGACACCAGGCTGGTGCTGACCAACGCTATCTATTTCAAGGGCGACTGGGAGACTCCATTCGATAAAACGCTGACCAAGGATGGGGATTTTTATCTGACCCCGGCAAAGACAGTGAAGGCGCCGATGATGCACCGCGAAGGCGGCTTCAACTACTTCGACGGCGGAACATTCCAGGTATTGGAGATTCCTTATAGGAGCAAGGAACTCTCGATGATCGTGTTTCTGCCCAACGATCGAAGCGGCCTGCCGGCACTGGAAAAATCTCTGACTGCCGCGAATACGAAACAGTGGCTGCGTCAGTTAGCGCCGGCCTCCAAAGTCATCGTGACGATGCCCAAGTTCAAAATGACGCAAGAGTTTGAGTTGAGCGCCGTACTTGGCAGAATGGGAATGCCGCAGGCGTTTAGCTCGCGCGCGGATTTTTCAGGAATGACGGGCAAAAGCGACTTCGCTATCTCGGCGGTCATTCATAAGGCTTATGTCGACGTCAACGAGGAAGGAACCGAAGCAGCGGCAGCGACCGCGGTGACCATGCGGGCCATGGCGATGCGCGTGCCGGAACATCCTCCCATTACTTTCCTGGCGGACCATCCCTTTATCTTACTGATCCGCGACAACCACTCGGACGGCATCCTGTTTATGGGCCGCATGGCCGATCCGGGCCCCTAATTTGGCAGACGCCATTTAGTGCGTGTGTAGGCGATGCGAAAGCCCTGGCGTTCCGCGTTGCGTTGCGACTGGCTGCCTGCTTCTGTCACCATCATCGCCAGTTCATAGCCGTGCTCGAAGGCGTAGCGCATGCGCGCTTCGAGGAGAGCTGCCTGAAGTCCGCGCCGGCGCATCTCCGGGATAGTCGATGCGCCGGCGAAGAGCGCCACCCCATCATGGAGACAGAGCGCACCCGCGGCTCCGGGTATACCATCCAGCGCGGCGATAAAGTTCACACTGCCCAGGCGGGCAAATGCAAGTGCGCCGAATTGTTCGAGGAAGCCAAAGAGCTCCGGATTGTCGTGGCCCCATCCGCGTGCGCTGACGTCAGCCCATAGGGCAGCGTCGTTATCCGCAGCCACTCGTACCGTTGCTGCCCCAGCGTCTTTGGTGGCGGGTCGCTCCACCGGCTGGTGCAGCACGCTGCTTATTTCGATGGGGCGGTAACCGCGAGCGCACAGCAAGTCGAGCGTCGCGATGCCGGCCAGGGGACTCACTTCATGAACAACGACCGCTCCGCGATCCAGGAAAAAGGCCTCAATCGTATCCAACGCGGATGGGGTCAACGGCTCAAAGAGCCCCAGGCCGAAGCTTTGCGTCACCGGCGAGTCAACTCCGTCGAAGACGGCGTAGGCGCCGGCGCACTCTATCCAGTCGGCTCCGCTATCGGGATACAGGCGGCGGCGGGCTTCAGCAAACTGCCGGCAGGCCTGGCCTTCGGCGCGCTCGAGCCGCCGCGAAAGATCGAGATCGGAAAATACCATCGCATCGTAAAGTTACACAGCTAAGAGCTGGCTCCACAATGCAGATGCTGTGTCCATAGTCGAACACCCATTCACGATTTCGAACATCGACCTGAGCAGAGGATGATATTCGGCGCGTGTAAGCCGCTGAAAGCAAGCTGCATCAAAGAGCTGCCGAGTGTAGCTTGGTGCTTCGATTGCAAATTAGCGCAAGCAAGTCACACTCGAGGGGGTACGCATGGCGCACTTTGAGCGGATACGAGATTTGGTTTCCGGGCCTTTTAGCCCGTCCCTTATGCAGCAGCGTGAAGCCGCCGGGTGGCAACTGGTGTCGATCGAGTGGCGGCGCGAACTGCCAGGGGAGGAAGGGCCGAGTGAGCATGCTTTCAACGAAGACATCCCCTATGGCCTACGTATCTCCGACGATTGCCAGCGGCTGGAGTTCGATCCTCGCGAGCGCATGGTGCTTACCCAGATGATGGACCTGGTGGTTCAGGATTTCCCCTTCTCAAGCATAGCCAGCGATCTGAACGAGAAGGGATTTCGAACCCGCGATGGGAAGTTGTGGAACCAGGTTTCGGTCTTCAAGATGCTTCCGCGGTTGATCGAGATAGGGCCGGGGCTTTTCTCCACGGAGGAGTGGTCGGCACGGCGAGAGAAGCTGGGGAAACCCAAAGGCCGATGAGGTCACGGACGCAACAACCCTACTCAAGCCAAAAGAAGGCTTGAATGGGCCACGCATTTCCAGCCTGTTCTTTTCAGAAACGGGTGAATGCGGCTACAGTTGGACGAGAGTCCACGATGCAACCCGTCAGCCATGCGTTCGAGATAACCTTCCTGGCGTTGCAAACTCTGGTTGTGGTTTTTCTCTTATTGCACGACTGGATTCCGCTCGGCCGGTTGAGCAACATCACCGCGATCCATGGCGAGGACTCGCTGCTGCGCCGCATGTTTGTGACCTTTCTGCCGGCTGCTCCCGACCGCCATCGGCCTGTTCTACAGCGCAAAACATTTCGGGCGAGCTTATCCGGACTGGCTGGAGATGTTGCTGTGGATTACCTATGGCGTGCTGGTCGTCGGCTTGCTTCGGGCCTGGTGGATACCCTACCTTGTTATACCCGACCCGGCGCGGGCGGCGCGTTACCAGATCATTTTCGCCAATACTCACACCTTTCTGCCAAGGCGCAATGGGATGGCCCCAGATACCTTACATACACTGTTTCACCTGGTCACCCTCGCCACAGTGATCGCCCTGTTTATGAGGGATCGGATGTTGCAGCATCTCTCTTAGCTCTCAGCGCTTCCCGTCGAGGTTAGCCCACTCTCCCACCTGGATGAAGCTCGCCCAGAAGAACGGATGCTCGTGTCCTTTCCGATTTAGTATGGCGAGCTGGGCCTGGCGCAGAGCATCTCCCCGGCCCAGGCCCCGCTTTGAGGCCGCCGTAATAGGAAGTCATCAAGTCCCTGGTGACGGCATCGCTGATGGGCCACAGGCTCATCACCACGGTCTCCGCGCCGGCAATGACGAAGGCGCGGCGCAGCCCGAAAACTCCTTCACCATTCTCAACCTCACCGACACCCGTGTCACAGGCGGAGAGTGTCACCAACTTCGTTCCCCAGAGGTTCAGGTTGGAGGCTTCGAGCGCGGTAAGTATCCCATTGGAATCCTTGCCCAGGTTTGCCCCGGCCAAGGCCAGGCCCGATCGCAGCAGGGGGTTTTCTGTCCTGGTGGCGGCAAAGGTGCGCCGAGCTCGCCCCTTACCAACCGTGTGCTCGTCCCGCGAATGTTGCGCGGCGTCTTCGAGGAAAAATCCGTGGGTTGCTATGTGGAGGATGGTTGGCGCTTCGACCCGCTCCAGCTCGGCCTTGCTGGCCTGCGAGCCGCTGAGTATTTTCGCGTCAGGAAACATCGATTTGAGTACACGCGCTTCCTGAGCCGTGCCCGCAAGAGGCGCAAAGTAAACGCCGGCCATGTCCTCGCTTGTGGTTACGTCGCGATGCGCGGAAACAGGGGTGACGGGTTTCAGCTTCAAAGGATGGGAGACGGCCAACTGCGCGGCCTGCGGCTCTCCGAATGCCGGATTGGCGAAGACTTCGGGTTCGCTCTTGCCCGGACGCGGCACCTGCATGCGCAACAAGTCGCGGCCTGCCGTGACATAACTGATCAGGTAGTTCTCGATCAGGTAATGGCCCTGTTCATCCAGCAGAGCCTCAAAAGGCAGGAGGTTCAACTGACCGTCCGGCGAAATGATGAAGTGGCTGCCTTCCATCCCCATCGAGCGGACCGGCTGCATTATTTCTCTATCGAGCTCACGCGCGAGCTGCCGGACATCGCTCCTTTTGGGATCGCGCAGAGCCTGGCGGTAAGCATCGATTTCGTCATCAATTTCTCTTGCCGCGCCGAGGTCCTTCCATCGGACGTTACCCTGACGTGGAATGGCGTAAACGACGTACCGCGGGGCTTGGTACTCTTTGAGCTTGATTTGCCGGACATCGTAAGGCTCATAGATCGCGAATTCAACCAGGACACAGCCGGCGGGAATTGCGTTTCGAACTGACTCAAGGGTGACCGCATCGGTTCGTTGATAGTAACCGGCACTGTGACGGCTGATTTCTGTTTCGAGCCTCTCCTTCCTGCTTTGCAGGGCGTCGAGTTGGGCCTGATATTGCTCCGGCGCTGTTTGTCCCGGGGCTTGCAGAGCGGCCTTGGCCAATTCTGCGACTGTGCTGTTGAGCTCATTGAGCAGCTTCTGGTCTTCTGGCTCTAATGTCCTGCGAAGCGAAGTCATGCTGTCCGCAACGGCATCGAGCACCCGCCCCTTGCGCTGCAGGATCATCTGCGCGGCAAGGTCAGCCGCAGAAGGGTCGTTGGGCGCTTCAGAGACATTCAACGAGATGGTGCGGGCGGTCTGGGAGGCAAACTTGTCGGCATACGCCAGCCGGTCGCGCTCGGAACCGATGGCAAGATTCAGAGAAAGATTGTTCTCCGCTGCCTCGTCCAGGCGAGCCATATATTTAACCGCTTCCGCGGAGTCACCCTCCGCCGCGTGAGCGCGGGAAAGGTTGCCGAGAGTCATCAGCGTCCACTCGTTATAGGGACCCGCGGCCTTCTGCAAAATCGCAAGCGCGCGCAAATAAGTTTCGATGGCGCGGGGAAAATCACCCTGCGAGTTGTATACATTCCCGATGTTGACCAGCAACCCCCCGGTGGTTGCGTGCTGGTTACCCAGGGTCTGTTCACGAATCTTTTCGGCGCGCCAAAGGTACTCAAGAGCAAGGGCATACTGCCCTCGTTCCCGGGCGATGATGCCGAGATTTTGCAAGGGGTGCGCGACCAAGGGACTGTTTGGGCCGAGCTTCTGTTCCGCCAGGCTCATGGTTTGTTGCAAAACCGGCACCGCCCGGTCGTAGTCATCGATTTCGAAGTAGAGATCTCCTAGGCTGTCCATTGCGTGGATGATCGCCGGGTCGTCCGGTTCCAAGCGCTGCCGGTCGATGGCGAGGGCACGTTGAAGGTCCGTCAGGGCGCGAGGGAAGTCTCCTCGGCGCTGATGCAGAAGAGAGATCACCACCAGGCAGTTGGCGACTCCCGGGCTTTCGCTGCCCAGTGTCTTCTCAGAGATTTCGAGGGCGCGCTGCAGCGCTTCCTGCGCCTTGGGGTAGTCGTTGGAATAAACGTACACATTGCCCAATCCCTGAAGGGCGAGGGCCAGCTGCTGAGCGTTCCCGCCTTGCGCCGTTTCATCGATGCGAATGGCACGGCGAAAGGACGCAGCGGCCTGTTCACGTTCTCCCTCGGTGAACTGTTCGGAGCCGAGCCTGGTAGCGAGCCAGGCAATGTATGGATTGTTGGGCCCCAGAGCCTGCTCTCCCAGAGCTAATGACTCCTGGGCAAGATCGAGCGCCTTAGCGTAATTCCCGGCATCGCTCTCAGTCTGAGATTGCGCGCTGAGTTTTCTGGCTCTGGAGAGAAGCTGATCCGGTTGGGTTGCCGGACGGATCTCTAACCGGGAGACGGAATAGCCAGCGGCTGGGTCCTTGGAGTATTTGGCTTTGACCAGCACGCGGTAGGCGCCCGTGGATTCCGCGACAAACCCGACCTGCTCCTCGCCCAGCGGGCGGGTTTCGAAATCGAAATCGGCCAGTGGATTGGAGGCGGGGTCCATAATTTGCACGACCACGTCAAGGCCCTTTTGCTCGACGGTCAGAGTGGCATATTGCCCGGCAGAAAGTGCAATCTCGTAAGTATGGCTTTGTCCGCCAGCCAGTGCACGATCGACGATTTTACCGGGTAGGAGAGGTGTTCCCTTGGCGGGAGGAGTTGGCTGAGAATCGGCGGGCATGGCCGCTGCCGGCACGACAGGAGCGGCAACCACGATGAGGACAACAAGCGCAACAAGACCGGCGCAGTGAGAACGAATGCCCCCCGTGGTCGGCCGCGGCATCGATTCGCCCCAATCTCTACTTGCTCCCAACCCTAAAGACATAGCTGCTGACGAACTCGGCCTCGGCGTGCGGACGGGTCCCTGCGACCTCCAAAAGGTATGCCTCGTGTTGCAGTATGTTCGCTGGAACGCGTACCGATAATGTACTCTCCTGGCCTTTCGTGTGAGCCTTCAGCCCGTCACCCTGCCACACGGTCTGATCCGTCTTTAGGCTCTTGAGGGTCACTCGGTATTGAGGGAAATCGTTGGATTCGAGCTCAAGCCCGAGGTCTACCCGGGTTGTCCCCTTAGGCAGCGTCAAGTCGGCCATCTGCGCCGCGCCCCGCACCTGTGGAGCCAGCATGAAAGCAGCGACACTTACCGGAAGAGATGATAAGACCGATCCTGCGTGCGTGGCGGCGGAGTTTTGTTGGAGTTGCGCCAGAGACTTTCGGACTTGTTCCAACTCATTTGCAGTACTCGCATCGAGTGCGTGCTCCTGATCCAGTCTGGCCTGAAGATCATGCTCACGCTGCTGCAGCAGCGTGCGGTCTGCCACCGCCTGGCTGGTCTGGCGGCGAAGCGCCAGGTTATCGACCAGGAGAAACGTGGTGACCAGGAGCATGGCCAACGCGCCGGCAAAAGCCCAACGGGGGGACGGGAGTAAGGCTGACCATAAGGAACCGGCCGTCCTGTTGGATACCGGCGTCGCGGGAGCCCGGCTGGCTGTTGGCGAGGCACCGTCTGCCCACGAACACAGGCTCTCAGCAAACTTCACTTTTTCGCGGCGTTTCAGCGAAGACAGGTAGCGAGTTTGAAACTTCTCCAAAGTGTCACCGGAGAGCTCTCCCCGCACGTAGGCGTCTACCAGATCGTTCTCGACCGCATCCAGGCGAGCTGCAAAGTCGTCATCCACAACACTTAGCTCGTCCAGACGCTCGGTCTCATCCGATGGCAGCGCGCCAAGGAGATACCCCCTCAGGTTCTTGTCGTCGGTTCGCTGCTGGCGTGAAAAAAGCATCTCTATTCCCATAAGAAGAAAAACGGGAAACATTTCAAATTTCGTTCGCACATTTTCGGACACATAGCTCGAGCTTATTGCGAATACGGCAAGCCCTTATGCTGAGGGCATTTACGGTAACGTTCAGGCTTGCCGCCAGCCCCCGCCGGCCGTCAATCTTGGTTCGCTGTTCCCCTTGGTAGTAACCGAGAATCAGGTTACGGTCTACGGACTCCAGCTTCGCCAGACATTCTTCCAGGCAGCCAAAGACCTGCTCCTTGCCGGCCAGGGCGCCAGTCTCCGGAGGAGGGGTGCTCAGTACCGAATCGATAGCCTGCGGCGGCATCTCCGCGAAACTTGTTTCGGAATGTTTGTCGCCGCGGAGGTACTCCAGAAAGACAAACTTGGCGGTTATGTAGCAATAGCGCGCGGGAGGAGTGTCGAGAATGGCCCCCTCTTCCTCAAGCCTGCGAGCGACCCGGTTCAGAGTCTCATCCGCGAGGTCGTCGGGCGCGACGCAGTTCTTCCGGTCAAAATAAGCGACCAGTCTGCGGCGCATCTCGAGGTATTTCTCGCCGGCGGAATCCGTACCTTCATCGAGCCAGCTCAAAAACTGGCGGAATGCCCCGGCTGTCGGCGACCAGTCTTTCTTGTACCGCACGCTTGCGATTTTAGCGCCCGGGACCGCGGATGGCGAAGCTAATACGGTGCCGGCTGGTTCCGGGCGTCCGGCGGCCGGCCCTCCGGGAAAGGGGCCTCTTTCTGGGGAAAAGCCGCCCGAAGGACGGTCGCCGCGCGCGACTATCGTGAAAACGCCCTGAAGGCACAGGGAAAGAGTGGCGTCATGAAATGCTTTTCCCCGGTTTGTCTTAAGTGAGTGGAGCGTGGAAGCGGACAGCGGCAAGCTAATCCGTCCTCGCGAGCCTCTAAGCAGAATTTGGAAGGATGAAACGCTGATGAAAACCCTGCTACTCGCTCTTGCCGGGATGCTGTTGCTTACCTCGACCGTGGTAACCAAAGCACAAAGCGAAAATCCAAACGAACTGCCGACCAACCTTCCGGGGACTACGACCTTCGCCGCTCCTCCTGAGGGGTTCGACCCACTTACTGCTTCCGATGAAGCACTCGCTGATTACGGCTTTCCTCCGCGGCCTGAGCAAGGAAGCGACGAGTACGCCAGGTGGGCGCGGGCAATGGCAGCCTCGAAGACGCGCATCATTCCCAAGCTGCAGCAGACCAGCATTTTTCATGGCCCGGCGAGAAAGGTGAAGGATAGTGAATCCATCGACGAGGGTTCGATCAAGACGATCAACTGGAGCGGTTTTGTAGCTTTCAGCGGCGCGAGACGTACGGAAGCGAGTCCTTCCACCTGATTACGACCGACGTCGTTGTTCCAGTCGCACGACAGGCTTTCGGCAAATGTACAGGAGACTATGACTTCGGTTCGTCGTGGGTAGGGATCGACGGAGACGTGTCGCAGGACGTACTGCAGGCTGGGGTCGAGTTCGACGCATACTGCGTCGTCGGCAATACTCAAGCCTACTATTACCCATGGTACGAATGGTATCCCGACACCGAAGTTCGCATCACCAACATGCCGACCTCTCCGGGTGACGACTTTTATGTCGTGGTCTATAACACGTCTGCCACTCAAGGCACAGCCTACATGGTGAACATGAATACCAGTCAATTCTTGTCGGTCAATTTCACGGCTCCAGCCGGCACTAAACTGGTTGGGAACTCGGCAGAATGGATTACCGAGCGCCCAGGGTCGATCGGTGGAATTACAACATTAACCAACTACATCGCTGATACCTATTTCAATGCGACCGCCTACACGGAGAAAAATAAAAAGTATTATCCGGGTAGCTCCTCTTCGAAGGCGGTTATCATGCTGGACAACAACGGCAAAGAGATCTCGGTTCCGACGCACCTGGGAAATAATGCCTTGCTTGTGGAGGATGAGGGATCGGCCTTCTAAGGAAAACCAACTCTTAGTCATCGAGCAGTAGTTACAGAAGAGTGGCGACAGCAAACCAGCTGCCGCCATTGCTGGCTGTAGGGTCTGCACCCGGTGGGGCGGGCTTTGCCGCAAGATTTCTCGCAGTCTTCGGTCCCACGAATCCTGGGTTTCAGGAACCATGAAATGTTTCTCTTTCTTTGTCTTATTTAAGTGAAACGTGGAGAATAGAGCCGACCACGAAGGAGACTTGTCATGGCACGCCACCTGATTCTTTTCACCTGCCTGGCCGCGATGTCGACTAATATTGCCGCGGCTCAGAGCGAACCTGAATCCGACTCAAAGAGCACGCCCGTTGCCTACGTCTACGTATCGAGGCCAACGCATATCGATGCCTTCGCAGCTGCCTCTAACGGCAAGCTCTCGCTCATCGGTTCGCCGATCACGAACGGCGTCTCCCACATGTCAGTTACCAAGAAGTATCTTTTTGGGATGGATGACAACGGTCAGGACATCGACACCTTCAAGATCGGGTCGAACGGTGCGATCGAATATCTCACGGCTGTCAACGCCCAGAGCTTTACCCCTGACTCCTGCACGGATCTGGGCCCAATACAGCTCGATCACAGCGGCGCAACTCTGTACAACATGGTTGGGCCCGATTGCCAGGATGGTGTGAGCTATCAGGCATACAAGATCGAGAGCAATGGTGACCTTCAGTACCTCAAAACGACATTTAGCGGAGTTCCCTCCGACGTTTTCATCTTGACCCCAATCAGCTTTCTGGGAAATAACAAGTTCGCCTACCAAACGGGTTTCGCCGACGACGACGGTGATGGCGGTGCTTCCATCGTAGGCTACAAACGAACGAGCACCGGTACGTTGGAGACTTTCAGCTTCGATGAGGAGGTTCCCAACCCAAAGAACCCTGACGACGAGTATCTGTTTGGGACAAGCGCGCCCGATGCGTCCGACCACCTGGTCGTCTCTCTTCAAGAGGTATCTTCCGATCAAAGCAGTTCTACAGGAAACTGGTTGCTCGCCAGCTACACAGCCGACTCGAAAGGCAACCTGACCACCAAGAGTACATACAAGAACATGCCATCGACGAGTTTCGAAGACTATATCGGCGCCATAAGCATCTCCCCTTCGGACAAGCTAGTCGCGGTGAGTGGGAACGGAGGATTTCAGGTATTTCGTTTCGACGGTAGCGGCCCAATCACAAAGTTGACCGGGAAGATCAGCACCAATGGAGATGTTAATGGGTTTGCCTGGGATAAGAGCGGCCACCTTTATGTGTCCGCCGCAAACGCGCTGTACGTGTACAACACCAGCTCCACGGGCGTGAAGCAAGCCACAGGATCCCCGTATTCGATCCCAGAATCATCGAGCATGATTGTCCTGGATAAGTAGAAGGTGCTGTAACCGCCCCTGGCGGCTAGCTGCGCACCAGGGCTACTGCGGTCAGGTCTTCGTTGCTGCGCTGCCGCGAATACACAAAGTTGTAGATGCGCGACCAGGGATGATTGCCGAAATCGTAGGCTTCGCGGAGCACCTTATCGCAGAGCTCAGACGCGGAATTTCCGTTGGAGTGCTCAAGCACGCGCTGGATGCGCTTCGCTCCAAATTCGGCGGCTCCCCGCCGATTCTCGATGACCCCCTTGGTCACCAGCAACAGCTTGTCTTGCGGCTCAAACGCCAGGACCGCCGGCTCATAGGTGACGTGCGTGAAAAGTCCCAGGGGAACTCCGCCACGCTCTAAGACACGTACGCTCTTCGCATCATGAAAGATGGCGAGCACGCGGCCGGCGTTGCAATACGTCAGAATGCCAAGGTTGGCGTTGAAACAAGCTAAAAAAGTAGGAGCAAAGCGAACGCCGTTTGCTGCCTCCATCAACGACCGATTCACATCGTGCGCCAAGGTTGCAATGGCGTCGGACTCATTTGCGCCGGGCGTCCTGAATAGCTCGCGAGCTCGCTGGCGGAAGGCAAATTGCGCCTCGGCGGCAATCACATGCGCCTCGGATCGAGGCCCGGCAATATCCGTCAACAGGAATACCAGGCGGGAGCCAATCGCCAGCCCATCGAAGAAGTCGCCGCCACGACGGTCCGAGTGGTAGCGGGCGCTGATGTCCAGCCCTGTCAGCCTCGTCAGGTTCACCGGGCACGGCGTGGTGGCTTTCACTCCTGGAGAGCGGTTGCCGATCGTTGTCAGAGCAGAAGCCATTATTTCCTTCCGCACACCGGTGGCAATAGCCGTCGCCAGTTAACGGCACGGTACTACTGTAATTAGGCGGTCCAATTTCCCCTGGAACAATACACCAACTGTGTGATTGCTCCAGGTTGACGGCAGAAGCAAAAAGTGTTTGATGTAGAGTCAGGGTTTTGGGGGAAGAGGCAGCCGATGATAGCCGAGATCAAAATTCCACCCATTCTCAGGATCGGGGGTGGGTCGTTCGCCGAGGTGGCGTCGCTCTTGGTGCGCCTGCAATGCAAGCGACCTTTGATTGTTACAGATCCTTTTCTGATGAAGAATCAGCTCGCCGAACGATTGGGCGCGCAGATACAAGAGGCGGGCCTGCGCTGTGACATCTTCCATGAGACCGTGGCAGATCCGACCACGGCGGTCGTGGAGGAGGGTGTTCGAGCGTTTGTAAAAGGCGGCCACGACAGCCTGGTAAGCCTGGGGGGCGGTAGCCCGATCGATACGGCGAAAGCCATCGGCATGCTGGCTGCCAACGGGGGCAAGGTCCGGGACTACAAGGTGCCGCGCCCGATTCCGCTAGCGGGTCCGGCTCATATCGCGATCCCGACCACGGCCGGTACAGGGTCAGAGGTCACGCGGTTCACGGTCATCACGGACGCTGAGACCGGGGAGAAGATGCTGCTCGCCGGCGATTCGCTTTTGCCGGCAGCAGCAGTGGTGGATTATGAGCTGACGTTGACCATGCCCGCCAGGCTAACCGCGGATACCGGAACCGACTCGCTGACCCACGCGATTGAGGCGTTCGTCAGCCGCAAAGCGAATCCGTTCAGCGACGGGCTCGCGTTGTCGGCCATGAAGACTATCTGGAGAGAGCTGCCAACCAGTGTGCGCGAGCCCGGCAACGTGCTAGCACGTGAAGCAATGATGCTGGCAGCCACCCAGGCCGGCATTGCATTCTCCAACGCGAGCGTCGCCCTGGTGCACGGAATGAGCCGGCCGCTGGGGGCACATTTTCATATTCCGCATGGACTGTCGAACGCCATGCTGCTGCCGGCGGTAACCGCTTTCTCAGTCGAGGCCGCCCTGGGCCGCTACGCGGAATGTGCACGCACCATGGGGGTGGCGGAAGCCCATGACACGGACCAGTTGGCCGTCGATCAGCTGATCCGCGGTCTGTATAGGCGGAATGCTGAACTGCAGGTACCCTCGCCAAAGCAGTTCGGCGTAGTCGAAGAGCGATACATGGAACTGATTCCCACGATGGCGGAGCAGGCCCTGGCCTCGGGTTCGCCGCAGAATAATCCCCGCATTCCCACCGCCGAGGAAATCCAGAAGATTTACCTGGAATCGTTTTCCCCGCAGTCAGGGCAATGAGGGCGGTTGGCGGCGCACGAGAGCCAGCGCGGTTAAATCCTCTTGCCGGCGCTGCCCCGACTGGAGAAGTCCAAGGACGCGCGACCATGGATGATTGGCGTGGTCAAATGCTGCCTGTAGGACGGCGGCGCAGATCTCAGAGGCTGAATCGGCGCTGCATTTCTTGAGCAGCTGTTCGACTCGCTCGACGCCAAACTCGGTGGTTCCGCGCCTGCTCTCAGTCACGCCTTTGGTGACCGTGAGCAAAGCGTCCCCTTCCTGAAGGGCGAGGACAACAGCTTCAAAGGTGGTGTGGGTGAAGAGCCCCAAGGGCATTCCGCCGGACTCCAGCACCCGCACGTTGGCCCCATCGCGCAGCACGGCGAGCAGACTGCCTGCGTTGCAATAGGTGAGGATGCCCAGCATGACGTTAAAGCAACCCAGGAATGTGGGAGCCATGCGGGCGTGCCGGGCGGTTTCGCTCAGCGCGAGATTGACCTCATGGGCCAGCGCGGCCATGGCGTCCGATTCGTTTACGTCTGAACCTGTGAAAAGGGCCTGCGCTTTTTGCCGGAAGGCATCCTGGACTTGCAGCGCCAGGCCTTGGACTTCAAGCCGCGGGCCGGCAATATCGGTCAACAGAAATAGCACCCGGGGGCCTATCGCCAGCCCGTCAAAGAAGTCGCCACCGCGACATTCCGAGTGGTGCCGGGCATACACGTCCACCCCATCGATTCGGGACCAGTCGACGGGATCCAAACCAGGCGTAGTTAGGCCCGGCTGGGGGGTGTTTGCAACTTTGTGCATAAGGGAGACAATACCAGAGCTTTAACGCAGTGTCGCAATTACCGTGGCCTCGCAAGAATCGGGAGGTGTGGTTTTCCCTGGGAGAAAACCCCGAAAGGAAATCCGGCTTCGGTTTACACGAATTGCGAAACTGCTAAATGCGCTGCTTCGCCCAGCGGCCCTGGCGGAAGAGCACGAGGCTGATGAGCACGATCACTGCCTGGGCAACGACAACCGAAACGAAAACCCCGTTGACACGCATAAAGGTGTGGATGGCCAGCCACCAGGCCAGCGGGATCTCCAGGATCCAGAAGCCGAAGAGGTTCACGTAGGTGGGGGTGAGGGTGTCACCGGCCCCATTAAAAGCCTGCAGCAAGACCATGCCGTAGGCGAAGGCAACGTTGCCGCAGCTAAAGATGCGGAGACAATCGATGGCGGTGGGCACCACGGCGGGGTCCTGGGTGAAGAGCCCGATGATGGAGGGCGCAAAGACGATAAAGACAATCCCGACCGAGCCGAGAAAAGCCATGTTCCACAGTCCGGTTCGCCAGACGGCATTGCGGGCGCGGTCGGGATGGCCCGCACCCAGGTTTTGGCCGACCAGGGTTGCGGCGGCGTTGCTCAAACCCCAGGAAGGCAGGATGGCAAAGATGACGATGCGAATGCCGATGGTGTAGGCGGCCAGGGCGGGCGCGCCGAAGAGGCTGACGATGCGGACCAGGCCGATCCAGCTCGCCTGGCCGATCAGGAACTGCAGAATTCCGGTGATGGAGACCCGGACCAGACGCCAGAGAACGTCGCCCTGCAGGCGCAGGTGGCGGCGAAGTATACGGATGCGTTCGGTGCCCTTGCCCAGGCGGTAGAACTGGTAGAGGACACCGATACCGCGCCCGGAGAAAGTGGCGAGCGCCGCGCCGGTGACCCCCAGTTTGGGGAATGGGCCGAGGCCGAAGATCAGACAGGGATCGAGGATCAGGTTGAGGATGTTCGAGACCCAGAGCAGGCGCATGGCAATGGCGGCATCGCCGGCGCCGCGGAAGATCGCGTTGTTGAGAAAGAGCAGCAGAACAACGCCTGAGCCGCCAAGAGCGATGCGCGTGTAATTTGCGCCGGTGGCGATGATCGCGGGGGAAGCGCCCATGGCTCTCAACAGATGCGGCGCCAACAGAAAAAATGGAAGACCGAGCGCCACCGAGGCGATGAGCCCGAGGAAGACCGCCTGGACAGCGGAAATCGCAGCGCCATCCGGGTCCTTCTCTCCGATGCGCCGCGCGACCATCGCGGTGGTCGACATACCAAGCCCCATGCCGACAGCAAAGACCAGGGTCAGCACCGACTCGGTCAGACCGACGGTGGCGATGGCGTTCGCGCCCAGGCGGCTGACCCAGAAGACGTCAACCACCGCAAAGAGAGATTCGAGCACCATCTCCAGCACCATGGGAATGGCGAGCAGCAGAATCGACCGGTTCAGACTGCCCGCGGTGTAGTCCTGGTGGCTGCCGCGCAAGGCTTCTCGAACGGATTGCCAGAAAGTCGGGGTCGCGATGGGGTTGGTCTCTGTCTGCATGCGAGAGCGACTGCCTTATCTTTTTTGGGGGCCTGATGAAACAAGTCTAGCCTGTAGCGGCGATTTAGACTGGGTGGGTGATCTGGGTCCCCTCTGCATGACCCCCAGTTTGGGGTTTATGGAGGTGGTTCTCACGCAGACTTTAAAGCTCGCTGCGGCGAGGCAGCCCGACGTATTCTCAACGTTTACGCCACGACCAAACAGCTTGCGGAACCTGCTAGAGACCACTCATTGATAAACCATCTCATCTGGGCCGCTGGGCTCCTCGGGCATTTACTTCTTCTCACCGTGCTTTTCGTGCGCAGGCGCGCCACCCGGTTTCCATGGTTTACGCTGCTCATCCTCTTTTACCTGGTGCGCTCCGTGGGGCTGGTCGCGGCTTTGCACCTCACCGGTCATCCCGCCGCTCTGCGGGCAACGATGATCATCGACCTCACCGACATCCTGCTGCAGTGCGCGGTGCTGGCGGAACTCGCCTGGATCGCGTTGCGGCCACTCGGCGGCGTCCGCCGTTTCACCCTGCCGTTGCTGTTGGCGGCGAGCGGGGTACTGATCGTGCTGCGCCTGGCGCCCCCAGGCCCTCTTTTGCTTCGGACGATTCTGATCCTGATGCACTTCCTCATGTCGGTGCTGATGGTGGAGTGGGCGATCGTGCTGGCCTTTTTGCTGCGCCCGTTGCGGCTTTCCTGGCGTAGCCATGTCGCTGCCATCAGTTTCGGATTCGGAGTCTACTCCGCAGCCCTGCTGGCCGGCGGCGGGTATTTCACCACCGGCCGCGAGATGCGCGATTACGTTTTCTTCTCGTACTTCAGGATCGTTGTCTACCTTTTGGTCTTGCTTTGGTGGTCTGCCTGCCTCTGGCGCACGGAGCCACGCTAGAGCCAATCCCATTCCCGATGTAAGAGCAAGAACCGGATAGCTTGACGGGGCATGCGGGATCGAAGCTGAATCATGCACATCAACGTAGAACCCTCGATCCTCTATTTCGGCACTCCCGTTGTCCTGATAAGCACAAAGAACCACGACGGAACTACCAACGTCGCGCCTATGTCGTCGGCATGGTGGCTGGGTTGGAACTGCATGCTCGGGCTGGGAGGCAAATCCCATACCGCGCAAAACCTTTTACGAGAGAAAGAATGCGTGCTGAATCTGCCTTCGGTTGACACTGTAGCCGCAGTGAATCGGCTGGCGCGCCTGACTGGATCGGATCCCGTGCCACCGCATAAACAAGCGATGGGATACCGGCACGAAAAGGACAAGCTCGGGGCGGCTGGCCTGAGCACCAGTCCTTCGAGGCTGGTAGGTGCGCCGCGCATTTCCGAGTGCCCGGTTCAGCTTGAAGCTGTGCTTGAGAGCACCCACCCATTCGGCACCCGGCCCGATAAGGCCAGCACCGCGTTGGCATTCGAAGTGAGGATCGTGCAGACGCACATTGACGAATCCATACTTATGGCCGGGTTCGAGCGATCGCATCGATCCCGATAAATGGCGACCTCTGATCATGAGCTTTTGCCAGTTTTACGGGCTCGGCGAAAGAGTATGGCAATCGACCCTGGCGGAGATTCCCGAAGCGTTGTACCGCCCGGTCCCGCAGATGACGCGGTGAGACCGAGATTCAGAGGCCGGCCAGGGCGCGGCCCGCGGCGGCGCCCGAGGCCCAGGCCCACTGGAAGTTGAAGCCGCCAAGATGCCCGGTCACGTCGACCACTTCTCCGATGAAGTAGAGTCCCGGAACCTTGCGGCTCTCCATGGTCCGGGCGCTCAGCTCCGCAGTGTCCACTCCGCCTGCGGTGACCTCGGCCTTTTCGTAGCCCTCGGTTCCGGCAGGATAGACGGTCCAGTGGTGAAGAGCGCTCTCGGCTTCGTCGAGACCCTGGTTGGTCCAGGCGGAAGGCGGATGCAGCGCCAGCCAGCGGTCGGCAAGGCGATGGGGAAGAACGCCGTGGAGGGCGGCTCGGGCACTGGACAGATCGCGCTGCGATGGCTGGGCGCGGAGCCCGGTGGTCCAGAGACGGTCCGGCGCAAGATCGATCACGACGGGGCTGCCAGGCTGCCAGTAAGAAGAGACTTGCAGCACGGCCGGACCGCTGAGGCCGCGATGGGTGAAGAGCAGCTTCTCGCGAAATCGCCCGGCCCCGGCGGAGGCGACGACTTCGCTGGAAATTCCCGCCAGGCCGGCATAACGCGTGAGATTTTCGCGGATCAAAGGTGAGCGGGACAAGCGCAGGGCGGCAAGGCTGCAACTTCAAGCCAAATTGGTGCGCGACCTCGTAGCCAAAGGGTGTCGCGCCCATCTTGGGAATCGATAGGCCTCCGGTGGCGATGACCAGAGATTTCGCCGCAGAAGACGCCACGATCGGTGCTTAAATGGAAACCGTCGCTGTGGCGTACTTCGCGAACGGCGGTGGCAACCTGGATGGTGACTCCCGCTGCGGTGCACTCCTGCTCGAGCATGTTCACGATGTCGGTGGCGGCGCGATCGCAAAATAGCTGTCCCAGCGTCTTCTCATGCCAGGGGATTTTGTGCTGCTCTACCAGCTCGAGAAAATCCGCCGGCGTGTAGCGAGCCAGCGCGGACTTGGCAAAGTGCGGATTGGCGGAGAGGAAGTTTTCCGGCGGTGGTGTGCAGGTTGGTGAAGTTGCAGCGCCCCCCACCGGAGATCAGGATCTTTTTGCCGATGCGGCCGGCATGGTCAAGCAAGAGGACACGGCGGCCGCCGCGGCCCGCATGGATGGCGCAGAAAAGCCCCGCTGCGCCGGCGCCCACGATCAAAACATCATAGGGCGAAGCGGCAGGCGGGGCTGTCGTCAACTCTGCTGCTATCAGATATGGCAGAGACCGCGCCGCGCTTCTCCAGGTACTTCTGGTGGTATTCCTCCGCGCGCCAGAAGGTTTGCGCCGGCACTACCTGGGTCACGATCGGTTTCTTGAAGGCTTTCTGCTCGGTCAGCCGGGCAATGGCCGCTTTGGCTGCTTCTTCCTGATGGGGGGAATGGAAAAATATCACGCTGCGGTATTGCGCTCCCCAGTCCGGGCCCTGCCGGTTGACCTGGGTGGGATCGTGCAGCTCGAAAAACAGGTCCAGAAGCCGCTGGTAGCTTACTCTTCGCCGGATCGAACTTCACTTCCACTACTTCTGCGTGCCCGGTGCGATCGGTGCACACGTCTTTGTAGGTGGGGTTGTCGAGCTTGCCGCCTTCGTAGCCTACCGCCGTCTCAATCACACCCGGCAATTGCTGAAAGCGAGCCTCGACTCCCCAGAAGCATCCTGCGCCAAATGTTGCTTTCTCCATAAAGCCTCCCCGATGGTTTGGTTCCAACAACCCCACTCAAGCCAAAAGAAGGCTTGAATGGGCCACACATTTTCTTGCGGCCCGCGCCGCTCCGTACAAACTTTATGCTCATTCGATGATGGAAAGGTGGGGTTGATCCTTACCAACTATGGACGTCTTCGGCCGAGAGGCGCTTACGGGCCGGCCTGGGCAGGGTGGCCGGTCCGGATCGCGGCCGCCGCGCGGGCTTGCGCAGCTGGTCGCTCGACGTGGCCTTGCGGCGCGACGCCCGCTTCAGTTGGTTCTACTTCTTCTTCATCGAGCTCACGCATCTTTCCTGGTGGCACATCGAGAACCAGGGGTCCAAAGCCAACCCGCCTGACCTTCTCGACAAAATGGCCCACCTCTTCGAACATCTTGCGAATCTCCCGATTCTTGCCTTCGGTCAACACCACTTCGTACCAGGGATTGTCGGTATCGCGGATCAGGGTGATTCTGGCCGGTTGCGTCATCACACGGCCTTCGCGTTCTCCGCGCCGGCCGCGTTCGATCATCACCCCGCGGCGCAGCTGCTCCAGCTCCTTCTCCGTGGGCTTGCCGCTCACTTTCACCAGGTAGGTCTTTTCCACCTGCGAGGCTGCACTGGTGAGGATGTTGGCCAGGTCGCCGTCGTTGGTCATCAGCAGCAAGCCTTCGCTCTGGTAATCCAAGCGGCCAACGGGAAAGACGCGGGTGGCGGCCCGGGAGAAAAACTTCATCACCGTCGGGCGTCCCTCCGGGTCGGAGACCGTGGTGACGACGCCCCGCGGCTTGTTCAGCATGAAGTAGCGAAACTGCTGTGGCTTCTTGAGCAGCTTGCCGTCAACGCGGATATGGTCGCGCTCCGCGTCGGCCTTGGAGCCCAGCTCGGTCACCGTCTGGCCATTCACCTGGACCCGGCCGGAAGTAATCAGCTCTTCCGCCTTGCGCCGCGAGGCGATGCCGGCCGCAGCAAGAATCTTTTGCAAGCGCTGCTGGTTGCCCTCTCCCCCGCGCTCCGGCGTTTCGCTCACGACTTGCCTTCGATGCCCGGGGAGGTCAACTCTTGCGACTCCGACGCTTCCGATGCCTGCTCTTCCGCTGCCTGGGCCTCAGGGTGGGCGTCCGCAACGGCCTCCGCAGCAGACTCCGTAGTGGGGGAAGATGCCTGCTCAGACGATAAATTGACTACGTCCTGAGCTTCGCCCTCGGCTTCGGATTCGGCCAGTTCGCCGGCCATCTTTTCAAACTCCTCCATGCTGGGCAGATCGTTCACGTCTTTCAGCCCGAAGCGAAGCAGAAATTCCTTGGTGGTCTTGTAAAGGATGGGCCGGCCAATCACCGGCTTCCTTCCGGCGGTGGTGATCAGTTTGCGGCTGACCAGTCCACCCAGAACGCCGCCGGAGTCGACTCCACTTATCTCGCTCACCTCGGGCGCCGTCACCGGCTGCTTGTAGGCGATCACCGCCAGCGTTTCCAGGGCCTGCAAGGAGAGCTTCATGGGCGGCTTCAGGCTCTTCACAAAGCCGCGAACTGCGTCATGGTATTCCGGCTTGGTGGCCATGCGGTAGCCGCCGGCGATCTCGCGGATCTCCATGCCTCGCTCGCTGTTGGCATAGTCGGCGATTAGTTCGTCGAGCACCTGCTGCAAAAACTGCCGGACCCGGCGGTCACGCTGGCGTGCCAACTTCTTTTCGTTCGTCCTCGCCGGCTTTCCACTGTCAGCCGAAGCGGCTTCGCCGGCGGGCTGCTCTGCCAAGGGCGCTCTTCCGGGTACGGGGGCGTCGGGCTCAGCGGTAAGATCAGGCTGAGCTTCCGAGGGGCAGTCCGGCCAGCGCAATTTGCTCCTCCTCCGGCGACCTGGGACTCTGCCTTCAATCTCCTGCAAAACTTCTTCAGCAAAAATGGCAGCCAGCTGGGCCAGGGTCACTGGCTCCTCCGCTGCATAGACGACTGCTTCTAATTTGGCTTTCAGACTCATGGGGGATCAATGCGCCGGAACAAAAAAAGGCGCCTCGATTCATAGTATCGAAGCGCCTGCCTTTTCCGCTCGTCCAGATTGCCCTGCGACGTCAAAGAGTACTCTGCCGTTTCAATCAATCATCACCGGCTCCTGCCGGAATGTCTGGCCTTATCCCTTCCCAAATCACGGTGAACGTAGGCCAGGTTGTCAAAGCGGAGCATTTCTCCCCCGGTGACGTTGAAAGATACCCCGGAACTCGCGTCCCGCCACCCGGTCCTTAACCGCCGGAGTTCTTTGGGCTTGATGGTGAAGGATATCTCCCGCGTCTCGGGCGACCGCACCGTGACGGTGGCATCCGCCTCTCCGCCGTTGTAGACATCCACACCGGCGAAGATGCGCGGGCTCCAAAATTGAATTCCGCCTGTTGCTCCTTCGGATCCGCAAGGGCAAGCGTAAAGGTCCCGAATTTCCCGTAGGGCGTGCCGATCTGCCAGTCTCCCTCGCCCCAATCGATGACGCCCGAAGGATATCCGCCAACCAGAGGCGTTCCCGCGGGAAGATGCGGATCGTCGAAGGTGACGTAGGAAGGCACGTCTGCCTCGCTCTTTCCCTGGATGTCTACGTCTCTGGAACTGGTGTGGAGGATGGAAAGCGCGTGCGTCTTGTCGTCAAAGGTATATCCCTCCTGGCTCAGGTCCTTGCGGCGGCTGATGGCTTTGCCGCCAACCGTTATGGATTCGGGAGTGAAGTTCAGGCGCAGCACATCCGTCGATTCCGGGTCGAAGGTGGAATACGTCACCGATCCGGCGGCATACGCGATTTTTGTGACCACGGAGAGCGAACCCAACAGATGTGACTCATCGGCGGGAGCCCACTCCGGCACCGCCCAGAATGCGTCCATCATCCTGCGCGGTCCGTCGGCAAATTCGTCGGTAAACCACCACTGGGTGCTGAAGGGAGCGTGCGCTCCCGCGGGGAGTCCCTGGAAATACGTCACCCAGTTGTAGGTACGGTATGCCGCCTCTTTGTAAGCCACATCTCCCGTCTTGGCGTAATACAGCGCCTCCACGGCAGCGAGCCTGGAGCTATGGCTGTCGCAGCATTGGTTGGGAGGATTGCAGCAGAAATCCTTGCCGTCTCCCTGCTCGGTGGTGATGAGTGGCGCCGTGCACGATGTACTTGGGCCACTTCGGAGTGGTCTTCACCCAATCGATCAGCTTTCGCGAGTGCTCGCGCCACTCAGGATCTTTCTCCGGATGCAGAAGCACGTAACGGGCAAACTCCAGCGGAATCACCTGGTTCATGTTTTCCATGCGTGGCCTGCACATCTTCGAAATACCCGACCCACACATTGTTCTGCATCGGGTATTTCATCAGCCAGGCCCATGCGCCCTCGCGAACTCGTCTTGTAGGAGGCGGTGTCGCCCTGATCGAGGCGAATCAATTCGTCGAACAGCATGATCGGCTCGACGACGTTGGCGGAGTAGGGGAACATTCCCTTGCCGCCCACGACGCTGCCGTCGCGCGCGAAACAGCGGTAGGGCCAGGGCGAAACGTGTTCGTCGCCGGGCTTGAAGTTTTTCACCAGCGCTTCCGCGCAGCGAATCGCGGCGCGCAGATACTTGGTGTTTCCGGTCATCTCGTAGAGGCGGAGATAGCCGTAGCCGTCTTCCCCGACCACATGGGGCTCGACGAAATCTTCTCCGTGCTGACTCCAGCCGGTATAGCGGCGGCTGCCCGGGTTCGCCGAAGGATAGGGCACCTGCGCCCAGGCATAGCCCTCGGGGGTTAAGCCATTTTCCAGTTCGTAGTCGACAAAGTTCGTCAGGAATTCGAGGGTGCGCGCGTCGCCCGTGTAGGGGTAAAGACGCTCCATGAACCCCTGCATCATGGCCCGCAGATAGCCGGTCGAGTTGGCCCAGTGCCAGTCGGGAAACATCTCAAAGGTGGTGCGGTCAAAATCGAAACAGCAGAAAAAGTAAGGCAGCCGCTGGCGGTTGTACTGGTCCCAGACGATGGTCCATTGCGAGAGGAAATAGCCGGAGTAGGAGTATCCCGTGTTGTCGGGCATGGGCCAGGGCAGCAGCTTTCCCTGGCTATCCAGCGCGACCGGCCGGCCGGCGATGGAGGGGTCGTTCACGGTGGAGACGGCTGTGAAAAGGCTGCTGCCCGGCAGCCATGGTTGCGCATAGGAGAAATGCAACCAATACTCTTGCTAATTCAGTAGCTCGTGTCATACCGCACCACCAGAATTGTCGAAATAAGTACGATCGCAGCTCCGGCCAAGGCCGCGGGGTTCAATCTCTCGCCCAGCAAAAGGGCCGCCAGCAAGACTCCGAAGACCGGAACCAGATAGAGAGAGGTGGAAGCCGTGGTTACATCAAGATGCTGCAAGGCCTTGAAGAAGAGAAGCATGGACGCGCCATACATGAAGAGCGCCAGGAACAGGAAAGCGGCAATGCCCTTCGCCATCCAGGGCAAGGAGACTGCGGAAATGGAAAGGCTCTGCCCAGATGAGGAGGGGAATACTGGCAACGGACGCGGTTACATAGCTGAAGATCAGGATCTCTATTTCCTGAAACTTCTGCATCAATCCCTTGCAGTAGACGTTGTAGAAAGAAGACCCGAAGCATCCGCCAAAGATGAGGAGATTGCCGGTGAGGTATTTCATCGAACCAAACGATGCCTGGCGGAGATCTCCCACGGAGAGAAAGACAACGCCGACCAACCCGATAGCCAGAGACACCAATGCGTAACAGCGTGAGCCGCTCCTTCAGCATGAAGGAGGCCAGAACCGCGCTGATCACGGGGATGAGAAGATTTAAAATTGCGCCATTCGATGCCAGGGACTTGCTGATGCCCCAGGTCATTCCCAGTTGCGCCAGCATCTGCCCGCCGACGCCCGCGATGGTGAAGCTGACCCAGTCTCTCGCGGTGGGCGCGAGCTGATCCGGGTTTTGCCGCCGCAGCCGCAGCAGAAGCGGCACGAACAACAGGGTGGTGACGTAGAACGGCAAAAAGGTGATGGCGATCGGGCCCAGATGCGGGTCCAGCACCTTGACCGCAATGCCCTGGCCTGACCAGATGAGGGAGGCCAGCGCCAGAAGAAGGAAGTACCAGGCGGTTTGAGGCTTACCGGACTTGACCACGGCGGACGGTGCTCATGCGCTCTCACGCAATTCGCGAATGCCGAAACCGATCGGCCCCGATGGAACTCCCCTCAAAAACATACGGCTCGAAGGCATGCGCCTGCGCGTAGTCCGCGACCACTCGTTGAAAGGCATCCGCTCCTTCGCCGATCCCAGCACGGCAACCGTTCCTCCCGCGCCACCACCGGTGATCTTGGCGCCAAAGAGCAGGTCTTTGCCCGCATGCTGGCGCACAAGCTCGATGAGCTGGTCGGTCGCTTCACATCCCAGCCCGCATTCGGTGTAGGACCAGTGCGACTGAAACATCAGCTCCCCCATCTGGCGGAAACGCTGCCAGCGATGGCTGCTGCGCGTGGCCTCGCGCCAACTCGATGAACAGTTCGATACGCTGATTTTCTTCAATGGCGTAGCGGGTGCACGCCCGCACGCGGTACTTTACTTCCGGACGAACAGTGGTGAACGGGTCGGGATGAACGCTTCCCAGGGACAGAATCTCCGCTCCTGAAATCAGCTCCGGCAAGCGATGCTCATATTTTGAGCGGAAGACAGAGGGAGCCACGTTGGAGAGGAAGCCCTGCCATCGCGGATCCGTAAGCGCGGAATGGGCCCGCTTTCGTCTTTCGCTATGGGCAGTTTTTCCCATTCGCAGATCATTCGGTAGCCGATGAATGCGGCTGCCCTTGCGGCTTCGTATTCGATGCCCGTTACCTGCGTGGCGAACGCCGGAATCAATGGCCCAACATCGCAGCCCCTCCCGCAGCTTCACCAGGGGCCGCGGCAAGCAGGGCTGGCACAGCAGCGGCAAGACATGGCCCTCGTCGCCCAGGACCGAGGCTGCCTGATCCATGATGCCGCAGGCCGACTCCGCGATAACGTTCTCCACCCACTGGCAGGCTTCGGCCAGTGCAATGCCATCGAGAGCGATGCCATAGCAAGCGGCCGCGGCCTTCATCACCGCCACTTCCACGGCCGCCGAAGAGCTGACGCCTTTGTTGCGAGGCACTTCGGATTCAATGTAAACGGAGGCCCCGACTTTGACCTGTTCCGGATAGCGATTGCGAAAGAGCAGGAATGCGCCCAGAACATAAGCCGTCCAGCGAACGCCAGGGCTGGCGTTGACCAGACCCTTACTGCCTGTTCGCTCGAAAGGTCCTGCAGATCGAACTCCACCTGTTCCTGCCAGCCTTCTTCCTTCATCTGGGGGTTCAGGAAAACAATCCGCCGATCGCTGCGCCGTTGTGCCGCGGCCCAGGTTGCTTCACGAATCGTGCTTTGAAATACCAGCCCGCCGGTATAGTCCACGTTGCCGCCCATCAGGTCGAGGCGGCCGGGAGCCCGGCTGATATACACCGGCGCCTCTGAAGAGAAGAACAGGCCCTCGCCGCGAATCCTGGAAACCGATAGTTCGAAAGCATTCACGACAGTTCCTCGATACTGTCGATCACGTACTGCACCACCTCATCGGTCATCCGCGGGTGGATGGGAATGCTCACATATTTCTGAAAGAGTCTCTCGGCAACCGGGCATTCGCCCGGACCGTGCCCCATCTGCCGGTACACCGTCGTGAGATGGATCGGCATGTAGTGCGACCAGGCCTTGATCTTTTTCTCGGTGTAGAGCTCCCACATGAAATCTTCCTTGCTGCGGGAAAATGTATCTTCGAGCAGCACGCAGTAGATGTGGAATACATGCTTGTTCCCGGGAGCGATAAAGGGAAGCGTCAGCCCACGAACATTCTTCAGGCCCTCGGAATACGCTGCCGCGATTTGCATGCGCCGCTGGTTCAGGGAATCCAGCTTGCGAAGCTGCACCAGGCCCACGGCTGCCTGCACATCGGTCATGCGGTAGTTAAATCCAATCTCTTCGAAATCGAGAAACCAATATCGCTTGCCCATCGGATGAATGGATTCATCGAGCGGCAGGTATTTGCCCTTTCGGATCATAGGTGAGGCAGCAGAGCGAGCGGTGAGAGAGCATGCGCTGATAAAGGGACTTGTCGCTGGTAGTGATCAAGCCGCCCTCACCGAGCGTGACCATGTTTTTCTGCTGGTGAAAGCTGAAGACAGCGATGTCGCCCAGCGAGCCGGCCTTCCGGCCCTTGTATTCCGCGCCGGCGGCATGGGCGGCGTCTTCGACAACGCGAATGTTGCGCGGACGCGCCAGATCATTCAGGGCATCCATGTCGCTGCATTGTCCATAGAGATGTACGGGCAGAATCGCCTTGGTGCGCGGTGTGATCTTTTTCTCGACCGAAGCGGGATCGAGGTTCAGCGTGCGCTCATCCACGTCGGCGAAGACTACGTCTGCTCCCAAAGCCGCGGCTGCATTCGCGGTGGCGATCCAGCTGAGCGGGGTGGTGATCACCTCGTCTCCCGGCCCCACGCCGGCGGCAATCATCGCCAACTGCAGGCCAGTGGTCCCGGAGGTCACCGCCAGCCCGTATTCAGCGCCGCAGTAGCTGGCAAACTCGTCTTCAAAACGCTTTACCCATGGCCCGCAGGAAGGTGCGCCAGCACGCATGACTTCCAACACGGCCTCCTGCTCTTCCTTTCCGTAGCAGGATCCGTGGCCAAACTCTAATTCGTGAATTGCCTTCGGTAGCGTTAGCGTCATGAAAAGCACCTTTCAATCACCTGATCACACGATTCAACCTTCCAGTTGAAAGCACGCTGAATCTTCTCTGTCAGCAAAAAATGGTCGTCTCCCCGCGGTGCGCGCCCCGGAGGTGGAGCTGCCTGAGGCTGGACCAGGTCCGGGGATACGCCGGCGCGCCTCGCCAGCCGCTTGCCCAATTCGTAGCGGGAGATGCTATCGGACGCGCCGGCGTGATACACGCCGCTCACTCCGGCATCCGCGAGCATGCTAATCATGAGACCGGCGAGCGATGCTGCATCGATCGGGATTTCGCGTCTCCCCGGTGGAAAAGGAGACCGGCTCACCGGCTTTCCATTTTCCGATGACGCTATCCAGCATGGCGTTCGTGCCACTTTTCCGGGCAAAGCCCAACACCAGCGCAAAGCGAAGAACGACAGCGGACGGCGTCAGAGTCATGACCGCATTCTCTGCCCAGGCCTTGGTTTTTCCGTAGACGCTCAATGGAGTGGCCGCATCCTCCTCACGATAGCCATGCTTGCGGCCGTCGAAAACGGCGGCTGTCGAGGAGAAGAGCAGTCGAGCTCCCGTTCGCGCACATGCGTTCGCGATATTTTCAGCTCCCTGGGCATTTGCGGCAAACGCCTGCTCCGGCATTCGCTCACAGCGATCGATATCGGACATGGCCGCGAGCAGCAGCACGAAATCCGGTTCTATGAGGCGGAAAGCACGGTCCACGGTGAAGGCGTCCGTGATATCCAGCTCAATGCTTCCGGGTTCACCCGTGCCGCTGCGATCTGCCCGGATGACATCGAATTCATCGGCAGCCACCGCTGACTGCACCGCGTACATGCCGAGGAAGCCTTTGGCGCCTACAACGAGAATTCTTTGCCTGTCCATGCAGTCCGATGTCCCAAAACCCAAGATCATTGCCCTTATTCGCGTCGCATCGTGCCGCACTGGCCGCGGAAAAGTCTCAGCCGTCCCTGCGGGACTAGATTTCTCTCCCTGAAATAACCCAGGACTGCGTCCTGGGCTACTTTCGGGTCGCCCCTACCCCGGATTTCCTGTGGAACTTGGTGGCTTTGGCAAACTTCATGCGCCTTTCCTCACTTAAAGGCGCAAACGCCGCCTCATCCAATGCTGCGTAGCAGGAAATCCGGGTACGGGGCTGGATTTGCAAAGTCCAGTTCTCACGGGTTCCTCCTCGGATAAAAATCTGAGACGGCTCGGTCCCGATCGCGAGCCGTCTCTCTGGCGGCTTAGAAGGAATATCTAAGCGCGAGCTGCATCCGCCGGTTGTCAATGGACGTGGAAGTTACTTGACCCTCCGCGCCGTCTCCGACGATGGAATCCGGGGCAGAGAAATTGGGGTGATTGAACGTATTAAAAACATCTGCGCGGAACAGAAGTTGCTGCCGTTCCGTCAGATGAAAGGTCTTGGAGAGGGACGAGTCGAGTTGCTGCTGGCCGTCGGCGTGCAGAGGGTTGGCCCCGGAAGTGCCGTAGGTCAGAGGGGTGGTGTGAACCACGAAGGCACTGGTGTCAAACCACTTTGCCACCGTTGGATTGCTCAGCTTCCCGTTGCCGACACGGTCCGGACGATTGGTTTGTCCATTGTTCAGAGAAGTCGTATCGTTGTCTGTCACGTCGAAGCGGGTTCCGCTCCGGATATGCAAAAGGGCGGAGTATTCCCAACCTCCGAGGAAGGCATCCACCACGCGATTCGCATTGCCGAGGAATCTCTGGCCCTTGCCGAACGGCAGGACGGTCCGAGCCTGGGCATTGAAAATATGAGCGATGTCCTGCTGGGTGGGGCCGTAGTACTGATTGATGTTCGATTCATCGAGGTTGTTGATGTTGCCGTTGTTGCCGTTTTCGAAATTACGACCGTGGGCATAACTCGCATTCACGAACGTCGACTTGCGAATATTGGCGGCAAATCTCACGGTCAAAGCGTCGTACCAGCTGCCGCCAGCGGATTCGGATATGGGAAGATCCCCTAGCTGCGGGTATTGGGAATAAAGGGGGCGCTGGGTGTTGTAATCGGTCCCTGGTGGGGTGGGCGGAGCTTGATTGATATTACGGGAGTGATTGTTATGTATACCGCGAACATCGAGATAGCCAATATCGACAATCATTCCGGGGCGAATTTCGCGCTCCACGTTCAGGGTGGCCTGATCGACTCTTTGATTTTTCCAGTTGTAGGCTGCCCCACGAATCAAGGCGTTGGCGGGAATCAGGAGATTCCCGTTGGCATCGTATTCCGGTTGGGCCAGAGGTAGGCCGTCGGTGGAAAGCTGCAGAGAGGGAGTAAGGTTGTTGGGCGTAAGGGCAGCTTCTTTGGCGTAATTGGGGTAGGTCAAACCCAGGATGGTGAGCGGGCCGGACCAATAGGCCATCCAGTAAGAGATTCCGTAACCGCTACGGATGCTTGTCTTGCCATGGTCGGGGCTCCAGGCAAAACCGACGCGGGGTCCCCAATCGTTCTTATCAAGATTCAGAGAGGGGCTGCGATCGCCTGACGTGGCAAGTACGAGCTGGTTGGTGCGGATATCCCAGTTGGACTCGCGGTTGTAGCGGGCGACGGGACGAGTAGTGAGTTCGTAGCGGAGACCGAGGTTAAGAGTGAATGAGGGCAGAACCTTGAAATCATCCTGCGCATACCAGGCGTTCTGCCAGTAGCTTTGATAAGGGGCGCCCTTGATGAAGTGTGCGCGGGCGCTGGAGACCATGTTTCCCAGCAGAAAGCTGGGGTAACCGATGGGCTGCACGGCCAGAGCGTTTGCGGGATTGGCGCCGCCGTTATAGCCGACGCCATCATAGGAGGTCATCGCTTCGTTGAAGGTCAAAGTGCCACGGGGGTCATCCCCTCCGATGGTGTCCGCCGAAACGTCCACGACATGGTTGAAGTTGGCGCCCACCTTGACTGGTGTGCCGCGCCTTGGTGCCAGTGAAATTGTCGGTCGCAGAGATCGTATTGCTCAAGATGTAACCGACCCAATCCGGCTCGGCGATCGAGGGCACGCCGTTCATAATGAACTCGGCCAGACCCTTGGTCGCCGGGTCGCTGGCCAGATTGCCGTTCGGAATCCCGAACTGATTGTTCCAATCCTGAAACAAGGTTTTATTGCTGGTCTTGACGTTGGAGCGGTTATAGGCCAAACGGACTTCGTTCATCTTGGCAATGCCAAAATTATGGAAATCGGAGACCAGCAAGTTTTGGTCAAGGGTCTTCGAGTCCGCATTTCCGTTTTGGAAGAACTGGTTCACGTTGAGGCATTGTCGTTGACGGCATCGAGCACGGAATAGCGGAAGAAAATGCGGTCAGCGGCGGTCCGATCGTAAGTCAATACGCCCGTCCCCTGGTGCGCCGTCTGATCGTTGATGTAGAGATATTGCAGGTTATTGCTGATGCCGGGCAGGTTGGCAACGCCAAAGATTTTCGCGCTGTTCATGGCCGCGGCCGAAGTGTCCCAGCGCGATTGAGGAATGATATTGCCGGCAAAAGGAGTGGCGCTGATGACGTTTCCATTGGCGTCGAAGACGCGTGTAGCGGGATCGTATATCTGCCCATAGGTGTTGCCCGCATCATCAATCGATCCGGGCACATACAAATCCGTGAAATCTCCCGTCAGCATGTTGGCGGTAGGCGCGGTGGTGAAGGAAGGTGAGCTGGTGTGAACGATGGCGCCCTGATAGTCGGCGAAGAAGAACAGCTTGTCTTTCATGATGGGGCCGCCAATCGCGCCGCCGAACTGATTCCTGCGAAAGGGCGTCTTGGGCTGGCCGCCGGCAAAATAGTTGAGCGCGTCGGTGTCTTCATTGCGCAGAAACTCAAAGACGGCGCCATGGAACTGATTGCTGCCGGAGCGGGTGGTGATGTTCACCACGGCGCTGCCGGAGAAACCAAACTCCGCGTTGTATTTGCCGGTGTATACCTCAACCTCCTGCATTCCTTCGATCGCCGGGGTGAGGCTTATGTACGCGTTCTGCGGCTCTCGATTGGGAACGCCATCGATGTAGATCGAGTTCGCGTTGGCATCGACACCGCCAATGGAGGCAAGCTGAGGACGCGTCTGGCCGACCGCGGAGCCATTCTCGCCCCCGTTGGTTCCATAGTTGCCGCTGCCTACGTCGTTGTTCGCCCCGGGAATCAGATTCATCTGGTACAGCGGGTTACGGTCCAGGTTAGGCAGCGAATCGAGTTCCTGGTGGGAGAAGTTCTGCGACAGCTCTGAGGTTTCGGTCGCGACGTTGATGGGATTGGCCTGAACCTCGATGGTTTGCGCTGTATTGCCCACCTGCAGAGCAAAATCGACGCGGCTGGTACCGCCTGCATCCACGATTACGCTCGTTTGTACCGCTTTTTGAAAGCCTTGCTTCTCCACTTCGACGCGGTAAGTGCCGGGCACGAGAAAATTAAGCAGGTATTCCCCGGTGTCTGAGGTTTCTGTTTTTGATATCACACCCGTTCCGTCATTTGTCGCCGTCACAGGCACACCTGTGATGACGGCGCCGCTCGAATCCGCTGACAAAGCCTGAAATCTTCCCGGTATTGATTTGAGCCAACCCGCTCACGGAACACACTAGAAGCATGATTGCGAACAACAGGCCATTCCGTCGCATAAAGACAATCCTCCTTAAGGTTTTCCGCGGCCACCTTCTCGGGGTGGAGTTTATTCCGCGATGATCACGTTGGTTAGTTTGCGGAGCCTTTTGATATCCGGGGCCTTGACGCCCTGGTCGGTAATAACCAGGTCGCATTGCTCGATGGGGCAAAATCGGTAAACCGCTTCGATGCCTACCTTGCTGCTGTCAATCACCAGGATTCTTTGCTTGCCGGCCTGCAGGATGGCCTTGGGCATCTCCTGGTCGTAATTCATCGCTCCCCTTTGAAAGGACAGGGCTGCGGCCCCGAAGAAGACCCGGTCCGCATAGATATTGCCCAACGCCTCGTCCACGCTGTCCCCGCAGAGGTCGTGGCCCATGCGGCGATAGACGCCGCCCGTCAAACGGACTTGCACTCCGGTGCTGCCTGCCAGTTCTTCCAACACCGCCAATGAGGCCGTCATCACCACAACATCGCGCCGCGCTACGAGATGCCTCGCGATGTACTGCGTCGTGGTGCCCGAATCGAGCACCACTGTTTCCCCGTTCTGCACCAGCGCCGCAGCGGCACGGCCTAGTGCGTCCTTGGCCCCGGACATCTTCTCCGCGCGCTCGAGAAATGTCCTTTCCATCGATCCAGAAGGAGCCACCATGGCGCCTCCTGGAGTTCTGATAATGAGGCCCGCGTCGCTGAGCTTGTAGAGCACGCGGCGCACGGTCATCTCCGATACGGAGAATCGCTCTGCAATTTCCCCGATGGTTGCCGACCCCTTCTCTTTGATATGCAAGAGAATTTCGCCTTGCCGTTCCTCGGAGGAACGGGGGGCTTGGCGTATGTTCAAAATTCTCATGGCCGGTGTTAAACAATAACAGACCACAAGTCCCAGGACGCGTCAAGCATTTTCAGTGGGAGGCAAACGCCGTGATGAGAAAGATCCGTTTGTCGGCTCCTTGGAGCGTGCCATGGGGGCGGGAGCCCTGGTTGGGGTTGGGTCTCGGGAACCCGTTGTTCCCGTCCTGGTTGCGGCTAAGTCTTTTGTTTTATCAAGATGGTCAAATCTTTTGATTTTCCCGCCCCCATCAATCATTTAGGGGGCATTTAGGGGGGCGAGGGATCTGCCCAACTCCTCGTCTTCGAGTAGGGCCCCAAACCCAGTAGCCGGAGACGCTCTCCTTGATACTCACGACGCCCAGATCAAATTTGGCACGGCGCAGGGTCGTGATGCCGATGCCGTCACGGGGGATGGAGCCGTTCGTCGATGCGATTTTGTAAGCGGGGCAGTTGCCTTTCGCTGATCGCAGGTCTCCGTCCTCACGACGATGTTCTTGCGTTGAGCCTGGACGAGGTTTCTTAGATCGACGGTAGTATGGGTTGGTTTGGCCGTCCAGAGACAAGGAGAAAAAAGATGAGGATAAGCGGGGGGTTAACTACCCTGCATTTTCTGGCGGCGTAGGTAATGTGGTTGTTTGGGCCGCAGCATGACCGCCTACGACCGTGTGGAACGTTCCGGCGCTTCCGTCCGCTCACTGATCGTGCGGGCAATTGAGCAGACCTACCCGGGCAGCACAAAGGGGCGTCCGGTGACTGGCTCTCTGATTCGCGGCGTCGGCCAGCGCTGGTCCGCAGCACCTGACGGACTCGCCGAGAAAGCCGTAATCAGCCCATCGGGGGAGGTCATCTTTCCGAGAAGCTGGTTATTCGGCCAAGTGAACGGGATTTGTAAACACTGGCCGTCTCGATACTTGCCTGCGAACAGGGCCGACAGCAGTAGCGCCTCGTTGCCGCAGGAAGAGTGAACAACTCTCAGCAAGGATCAGGTAGAGGGATCGCGTTTCAAATGTTCTCTGCCCCACGAACAGAGAACATCCAATACCGGGACCAACGTCCGTCCGTACGGCGTTAGCGAGTACCGCACTCGCAGGGGCAAGCCTTGCTCCTGATGACGTTCCAGAATCCCAGCCCCTGTCATATCCCGCAGATGACGGAGAAGCATCCTCTCTGTAATTTCAGGAATACTCTTCCGCAATTCGTTCGTCCTCATCGGCCCGTCCAACAGTCGCCAGAGGATTGTGCCCTTCCATCGCCCGTCGATGACGCTTAGGGTCACATCGATGGGACATGGTGAGATCTCTTTCTTTGAGACGCCCATAGATTACTCCAACTGACAATTTTGTCAGTGCTGCTTTTTGCATCAGTGCTCCATTCGAAAGCGTCTTTAGCGAAGAGTCAATAGGAGCCCCTTATGCACTTGTTCAACATGGCGACCCTGTTCATCGTTCTTACTCTGGTAGGCGTCGAGTTTTCTGTATCTGCATTCGTGAACCCCGCCGCGTCGCGGCTCGAACCCGAATCGCAATTGAAGATGCTAAGCCGTTCTGCTCTCGTGCTTGGAAAGGTGATGCCGGTCTGGTACTCGGTCTGTACCCTGTTTCTCGGTATCCAGACTTGGCTCTGTTGGCACACGCCTGGGCGCGCAATCCTGCTTACAGCGGATGCGATCTGGGTTCTTATTTCGGTGGCATCGATCTTTGTCTTGGTTCCACTCGCTATTCGCGTGGCGGAAGGTGCTGCTGATTGGCAGCGGATACATCGGATTTGGGACCGGAGACATCGAGTGCGCATAGCCGCTCTCGCCACCGCAGCTGTCCTGCTCACGTACGTAGTAGTCCGCTGAGGGATGCTCGCTCCAGATCAGTACCGGGACGCCGTCGTCGTCACCTGGCCGAGTGGTCGGCATTTCGTACACCTGCCAGTCTGCGGATCCGTCTCCGATTTAGCCGTCTGCCACATCTCCGCAAAGCTGGTTTTCGTCCACTTGAAATCGATAATGTCGATCTTCCCACCACTCTCGGACGAGAGATTGGGGTCACGGAGATTGAGGTCAGACAAAAAATAGTCATCGGACTCCGCAGAGGACGTTCTTCGGGGATATTTCGATATTTCGTTCGTCCCGGATCGCGTCCGGAATTTCTAGGTGGGCAGTAACTCGAAGCCGAGTTTTTTCGCTGCGGCGCGCACACGGTCATCCAGGCTTAGAAGGCGGAGACCCGGCAAAGCCGAGCGCGCTGTCAAAGCCGACGCGAGATGAATGGCATCCAGAGTTCGAATCGGTTCCGCAGGAAACGGCTGTCGCGCACGATCGATGACTTCTCCAGCGAGATGAAGGATCTGCCATTGTGAAGCGGCAGCGACCAGGTAAGCGTGCCGGTCGGCAGCCTCGGCTGCGTTGAGTTCGCCGAGTGCAATCGCCCTTTGCAGCACGCGATCGCATTCAATCAACGTCAGATCAGAGGCTACGATGACGGCGGCGCCGCTTAGTAGTTGTCGGACTTCAGGCGCCGCTGCTTCATCGAGAAGCCAAGCCAGCACCGCGCTTGACTCTGCATACAGGTTCACCGCCGGCCGCGTTCGGCGTCGAGCATCGATGCGGCATCGTGCTTGCCTCGTTTTAAGCGCGGCAGAGCCGGATAGGGGCTGCGTTCACCCGGATTGCCAAGCGTAAGCATTCCGCGCCGGGCAAGTGCGAGAACGCCGATCGGAACAGACGTTTCCGCGATACTTTGCCCGGGCGGCAACAGCTCACCAATGACCTCGCCTCGATCCGTGATGAGCAGGTGTTCCCCCCGCCGCACTTCGCGTAGGTGCTCACTCAAGCGATTCTTCAATTCCCTGATCCCGACGGTCTTCACAGCCACAATGTAGCCTCTTGTGGCTACATTGTCAAATTGATGTCACGCTGGGCCAGGAAAAGACAAAAGACAATTCCTGAGCTCGCGTGTAAGGCGAAACGGGCCCCGAGGCTTGAGAGCTTCAGCGAAGGAGGGACGACGAATGAGGGGACGACGAATGAGGACGTGGTGTGGGCCCCAAATTTGAGACACTGAGATGCAGGGAAACAGGGACAACTGCGGCGAACGGAGGTTCGGAAGAGGGTTGAGCTATCTATCCCCGAAACTTCTATAAACCGCGATTGCAAGTTCGTCCTAGGCTTCGGGACGCGTGTAAGGCGATCGATATTCCTGGCGTAACAGTGCGTTTGCCTCGGAGACACGGGAAAGACGAAATAGCCTCCGAATTCTTCTCCAGGGCAACGCAACTCGCAACGCCTGGCTGACCTCGATTGCATTCGGCATCTTAAGATTAATTTCCCAGCCCTTCCGGGCTGGGCTGACGTTTGGTTGCCGGCCCTCCGGGCCTCAGCCCAGTGCCGATTCTGCCGTGTCATTTCTCTCTCAAGTTGGCGCAGGCAAGTTGAGGTGCTCGGGATGACGACTTTGTGGGGGGGGTGGACAAAAACATCCCAAGTAGGCTAGCGCTATGGGGCTGCCCTCAGTGGCTAAAGCCACAGTGATGCTAATGGTGATGGACGGCCTGAAGGCCGTCCCCTTCAATTAAGTCATAGGGTCTCAGGATGACGGAAGAGCGTGTCTTGTCTCCGGCCTTAGCCGTGAATAAAACCCGTAAAAGAAGAATGCCCCCGCTCCCGCGAGGGCATCTTCTCAACCCAATCCAATTTTTTCAAGAGCTCGTAACAGCCTCATAGCCCGGCCCCTAAGCTCCTTTTCGCGGATCACTACTTCTTGTCTTTGATGTAAAAAGTCACCTTGTTTTCCAAACCCGCGCCCTTCCAGTACGCTTTGAACTCATCGCTGCGGCTGGAACTCGTCTTGTCGACCCACTGATAGAAGATGCCGGCTCCGGTGAAGATATAGTCCGAGCAATCGCCATTGCTGAGCTTGCCTTTGACATGTTTCTGAGTAACGATTCCATACTTCGGAGCGACGCTGCCCTCATACCAGGATCCTGGGGTGATCTCTTCGCAGTAATCGTTGTAGGCCACAAACGAGACCAGGAACTTCTGTACGTAGGGATAGGTAGTCCAGGTGCCGTAGTAGGACTTCGTTTCGTCATCCGGGTCGGCCGCCAGCGGCGTGTATGCAGAGCTGCCCTTGGGCGTCAACGAAGGGAAGGGCAGATCGCCCTCGGTTGAAGGGGCGGGCGTCTCCGACTCCTCTTCGGGGACCAGTGCGACGAACTTGATCGTCTGGTGCCGGGCTGTGGCTTCTTCGAGCGAGATGGTGGGAGCGGGTTTGCTCGCAACCGCAGGATCGTCATTCTGCGCTGCGGCAAGAGCTGGGGTAGAGCCGGCTATCACTGTTGCACCGAGCGCCATGGCGAAGATGCTGGTTAGGAATCCGTTGGTGCGTGCGATCCGAGCCGAAGCCAGGGTACGCAGGTTGAGGTGAGTCCGCATCGAGTTCATTGTCAATCCTCCATTTGATTCCCATCGCTGGGCTTGATCGTTCGATAGGCTGACCTTGAAATCAGCCTTCACTAAGTAGCGCGACGTTGCTCTGGAATGCGGGTCATCGATTTCTAATTTTTTTTGCAAGCGGCTCAGGGGAGAGTACAAAGGCTCTCAGGATGACCATTTTTTTTTTGCGGGGTTGGAAACATCAGGTTACATGTTCAAGAAAATGCGAAAAAAATGAAAAAGATTGACTTCCCAGCCCTTCCGGGCTGGGCTGACGTTTGGTTGCCGGCCCTCCGGGCCTCGGCTCAGTGGCGATTCTGCCGTGTCATTCTCTCTCAAGTTGCCGCAGGCGAGTTGAGGTGCTCGGGATGACGGCTTTGTGGAGGTTTCAAGAAACATTTGGTTAGTTGTGCAGAAGCACGAAGGATCGAGAAAGTCACAGGCTCTCCTAATGACAGGGAGCGTTTAGGAACCACCTCAGCTTTTTGTTGCCGGTGCAGAGAGCAGCGTCATTTCTCCCTCAACTTGCCGCAGGCAAGTCCGCTGCTTGGGATGACAAATTCGTTTTGAAATCGACCGTGGCGCAGCGTGGGAGGCAAAAGAAGAGGCGCTTCGATTTGTGGTATCGAAGCGCCTGATTTTGTTCCGTAGCCTGCTTAGCCCTTGGGAGCAAACTGCACAAAGATCCAGAACAGGCCGGCTGCCATAAGAGCCGCCACCGGCAAGGTGAAGACCCACGCCGCCGCGATGTTGCGAATGGTCGACCACTGGAGCCCGCTCTTGTTCGCCATCATGGTGCCAGCGACCCCGGAAGAGAGCACGTGCGTAGTACTGACGGGGAGACCATACATGTCCGCAGCAAGAATCGTGCACATCGCAACCAGTTCGGCAGAAGCGCCCTGGGCATAGGTCAGGTGAGTTTTCCCGATCTTCTCGCCTACGGTGACGACAATGCGCTTCCAGCCAACCATGGTGCCCAACCCGAGGGCGATCGCAACCGCGACCTTGACCCAGATGGGGATGAATTTGGTGGCAAGGTCGAGCTTCTTCTTGTAATTCGCCAAGACGGCCGTTTCCTCCGCCGTAAAGGCCGGTTTCTTGGACTTGGCCATAAGGCGAAGAGTTTCGCTGGAGATGTACATGTCGTTGCGTACGTTGGATTGCTGGTTTGAGGGGACACCCTTCAGCGTCTTGTAATAGGCAATCTCATGCTCGATCTCGACGATCATTTGCCGTTCCGCGAGGATGGTGGTCGGTGTCTGCTTTTTGGTCTGGAGGTATTCGGTGAGGTCTTTGCGGGGATCGTCGATGACCGCATTCGCGTCCACATGCTCAGTCATGATCTTCGCGGCCTGTTCCGATACAGCGACGAAGTCCTGCACCTGGGAATAGCCTACCGCGTGGTTCAGAGCGTATGCAGTCGGCACCGTGCCGATGAGGATTAGCATGATGAGGCCCATGCCCTTTTGCCCGTCGTTGGAGCCATGGGCAAAGCTCACACCTGTGCAGGTCAGCACCAGCAAGCCGCGAATCCAGAATGGCGGAGGCGCGTCTCCCTTGGGAGCCTCGAAGAGCCGCGGGTCTTTAATCACAACCTTGATCAGCAGCAGTAGCAGAGCAGCACAGACAAAGCCGACCACGGGGGAAATCAGGAGCGCCCGGAAGACGTTGCCTACCTGCGTCCAATCAACACCGGTAGTGCCGCCCGAGCCTGCCATCAATTGGTTGGCGATGCCGACGCCAATGATGGAACCGATGAGGGTGTGGGAGCTGGAGGCCGGCAAGCCGTACCACCAGGTGCTCAGGTTCCAGAGGATGGCCGAAACCAGCAAGGCAAAGACCATGGCAAAACCAGCGCCCGATCCAACTTTGAGGATTAGCTCCACAGGCAACAACGAGACCACGGCGAAGGCCACCGCGCCCGAGGACAGCAACACTCCGATAAGGTTCCACGTGCCGGACCACATCACGGCAATATGCGGTTCAAGGGAGTGGGTGTAGATCACCGTCGCCACCGCATTGGCGGTGTCGTGAAAGCCGTTCACGAATTCAAACCCCAGCGCGATCAACAAGGCAACAGCGAGCAGGAAATAGGCCATTGCCGAGGCATGGCTTCCGGCGGCGAACAAGTCTCCGAGAAGCTGTGAGGCGGCCCAGCCTATACCGCCGACGAGAACAAGCCCGAAGATGATCATCGGGATCTTGCCCTGTTTTCGGTTCATTTTCTGTTCGATAAGAGAATTCTTACCAGGGGCGGTCAAAACCGCAGAGGATCCTTCAGTCACGCGCGCACACTCCACACTACAGGTGTTCGCACGGTACCAAAGGCGGACGACTCAGATGATGAATTGAGGTGTTTTGGAATGTTAAAGTTCTGCGAATTTGAGCGGGATGGGGTGCTTCGCAGTTAGCGTTTGATACCGGTTTAACGAACTGCAGATCGCTCGGCTGCCCCGGATTTCCTGTCGATGTTAGTGACGCCGCTATCTTCATGCGGTTTTCCTTACAGAAAACCGCACACGCTGCCCTCTCCAGTGCCGCGAGCAGGAAATCCGGGTACGCTCGGCATGACAAAGGGGAGGGCGGTGCTCCCATTTAGTTCAGGTGCTTGATTGAGAGAACACGACCAATGGTAGTCAGCGCCAGTCGTCCGTGGCCTGGATCATGCCCTGGTTCAATACTGACTCGAAGGATGGATGCTTCTTGATGTAAACCTCGCTGAAGTTGTTGTCCTGCCTCAACAAGACCGCCTGCAAACGGACCAGCTCGAGGAGCGCCAGAAACATGCAGATAAGCGCCCGCTCCGAGCGGGTATTTTTGAGCAGGCTACTCAAGGATACCGGCCGGTCTTCCATGATCAGACGGCGCCGAACATAGTCGAGCATCTGGGAGACGGTGACGGCCTCCTCATCGACCTGCAGCATCGGCCTCTGCCGCGCCCGGTCGAGAATTTCGCGGAAGACCCGCACCAGGTCCACCGTGTCGGCCGCGATCTCGGGCTCGGTGTCCTGCTCGTTGCGAAACTGGCGGATCGCCGGATTGGTCCAGGTCGCAGCTTCGATCTGCTGCTTCTGCAGCAGCATCTGGGCTGCATTCTTGAAGCGCTCATGCTCCAGCAGCCGCTCCACCAGCTCCCGCCGGGGATCCTCCTGCTCTCCTTCAGCTCCCTCGGCCCCAGTCCGGGGTAGAAGCATGCGGCTCTTGATGTGGATCAGGAGCGACGCTACATAGATGAAGTCGGCGGCTGCATCAACCTCCGTCTGCTTCAGACCCTCGACATAGGCGAGAAATTGGGCCGTAATCCTGCCGATGGGAATGTCATAGATATCGATGTCCTGCTTGCGGATCAGGTCGAGCAGCAGGTCCAGGGGTCCGTCGTAGACCTGGCCCACGCTGATGCTGTACGGGGAGGCGCTCTCCGCCGCTTCCCGCTTCTTCGCCTGCTGGTCGGTTTCGCTGCGCGGTTCGTCGGTCATAGTGCGCGCTCTCCCTGCTCCGGGTGCACCAGGTGCATGGCTTCCCTTACCTGCTCCATGGTCTCCTCCGCCCGGGCCCGGGCCAACTCTGAGCCACTGTGCAGAATGTCATGGACCAGGCGGGGCTGGTCTTCATATTGGCGGCGTCGCTGCTGCATGGGCAGCAGTGCGGCCACAATCGCGTCCGCAGCCCAGCCCTTGCACTGGATACAACCGATGCCCGCCGAGCGGCACCCGGCGTAGACCTCCTCCAGGACTGCCGAGGTGGAAAAGACCTTGTGCAGGTCGCCCACCGGGCATACATCCGGGTCGCCAGGATCGGTGCGGCGGACCCGCGCCGGATCGGTCACCATGGTCTTCAGCTTCTGCCGCACCACCGGCTCCGGATCGGTGAGCAGGATGGTGTTGCCATAGCTCTTCGACATCTTTCGCCCATCGGTGCCCGGCAACTTGGGAGAGGGCGTCAACAGCACCTGGGGTTCGGGCAGTATGGGCGCGCCCGACCCGGGATAGAAATGGTTGAAGCGCCTGGCCACTTCCCGGGTTACTTCTACATGCGCCACCTGGTCCTGCCCCACGGGCACAAAGTCCGCCTGGTAGATCAGAATATCCGTTGCCATCAGCAGGGGATAGCCCAGAAAGCCGTAGGTAGTCAGATCCTTCTCCGCGATCTGCTGCTGTTGCTCTTTGTAGGTGGGCACCCGTTCCAGCCAGCCGAGGGGCATGATCATGGAGAGCAGCAGGTGCAACTCAGCGTGCTGGGGCACCAGGGACTGCACAAAGAGGACACAGCGCTCCGGGTCCAACCCGGCCGCTAGCCAATCGAGGGCGACATCTACCGTGTTTTGCCGCAGGTTCGTGGTGTCGGCATAGTCGGTCGTGAGGGCATGCCAGTCGGCGATGAAAAAGTAACAGTTGTATTCGTGCTGCAGGCGCACCCAGTTGTAAAGGGCGCCCATGTAATTGCCCAGATGCAGTTTGCCGGTGGGGCGCATGCCGCTGAGCACGCGTTTCAGTTGGGGAGGGTGTTCGGTCACTGGATCGATTGTACGGAAAACAGTCACATGGAGAGCAGCAAAACGCGGAAGAAGCCAAGCACGGGATTAATCATGGCCATGGTGACGCCGCCGCCAAATAGCAACATGAGAAAGAGACTGATGATCCCCAGGCGGTCGTAAATCGGCAGCCAGCGATTGGGCAGCATGTGGCGGAAGATGTGGCTTCCGTCGAGCGGCGGCAGGGGAAGCAGGTTGAAGGCAGCCAGAAACAGATTGAGCAGCATGCCAAAGTAGAAGATCATGGCCAGCGGGTAGGCGACCGGGCTGGCTGCCATGAGCCCCGGATCAAGCCCACTGTAGCCGCGAAGAGCAACGGAGCGTACCGAGGCCAGGCCGACCGGCGAAGTCTTGGCGATGACGATCAACACCAGCAGCGAGACCACCGATCCCAGCACATTGCTGACCGGGCCGGCCAGGGTGGTAAGGATATCGTCGCGCACGAAATTCTTGAAGTTGCGCGAGTTTACCGGGGTTGGTTTGGCCCAGCCAATCAAAGGGATGTGGCTGACCAGCGCCACCAGGGGAAGCAACACTGTGCCCACAGGATCAATATGCTTGATCGGGTTCAGGGTTATACGCCCCAGCATGCGGGCTGTCTGGTCACCCAGCCGCGAAGCCATCCATCCGTGGGCCGACTCATGCAGGCTAAGCGCGAACAGCAACACGACAAATTGAAAGATCCCCAGGACAAGGTCGGGAGTTCGCATCGGAAGCCTGATGGTAGCAGATTCGGGGTGATCCACCCTCGCCGGAAGACCCGGCGGCGGTTAGCCCACTCAAGCCCCACGGCAAGCCGGGGCGGGCAAAAAGAAGGCTTGAATGGGGCACCCAAGATTATGGCGAAGGCTATTCTTTTCGCCTGATCTCCCGGGCCGGCACGCCTCCCCAGATCTCGTGCGGGGGGATGTTATGGGTGGCGACCCCCATGGCTCCCAGCATGGCGTCTTCACCCACCTTGACACCGGCCATCACGGACGTGTGATAAGTAAGGCGCGCGCCGGGACCTACTTCGGTGATTCGGTTCTCGATGTCGTGAGAATCCGTCGTGTCATGCCAGTGGGAGTACAACGCCGCATAGTCTGAGATGGACGTTCCTTTGCGGATGATGAGCTCGCCGCGGTCATCCAGCATCACGTATTTATGGATGGTGCAGTCGTCTTCCACGGTCAGGTTGTACCCGAAACTGAACTCCACCCCGTGGAAGATCTTCACGTTCTTGCCCACGTGCTTGAAGATGTGCTTGGCCAGCATCTTGCGGAAACGAAAGCCGAGCCAGTGGTTCAATCCCAGGGGCGACCGGTCGAACATCTGCCAAAAAAAGATCAACGGTTTGCGCTCGCAATACTTCTCCACGTTCACGTCGCCGTAGTACTCCGGCTCGAGGGTTACGTTGGCGGGGTCGAAGTTGAATTGCAGAACATTGCCAGGCAATTCTGAGATCAGCGAGGTGTTGAGCTTGCCGCCATGAGGGCGGCCGAGATAAATCTGGTGCAGCGCGTCGCGCACGATCTCACCCCGCAGGCGAGATTCCTTGTGACGGGTGAATTCCTCATCCAAATGGCACAGCCAGCGACGATAGATCTCTTCGGCTTCGACTGTCGGTTTCAACTCACGATATTGGTATCTCGCCATGGGTTAACATCCCCTTCATCTCAGCATACGACGCCGCTACTGAATACTGAACACGGCGTAGACGGTAGCGGAAGCCGAGACCTTTTGCGCGCTGACGCTCAGCGGTGCTACCTCTTTCGGTGACGCCGACATCGCCATAGCCTGGGGCCTCATCATGACAGGCCCCGGTTCCCGTGCCGGCGCTTCATTGCTGGCATACACCAACGGGCCCAACGTGGCGTTCAAGCCCCCGGCCATCTGCTGCGCGATCTGCCGGGCGCGCTCGAGCGCCAGTTTGGCGGCTTTGGCCTGCAGACCGTCCTGGTCGGCCACGCTCCAGGTCATCTGCCCGCTCTGGTTGGCGCCCGCCTTGACCGCGATGTCCAGGACCTTGGCGCCATTTGCGGCCGCGGTTTTCACGTTCCAGCTTTGCTGCACCTGGAACTTGCGCTCGGCTTTTTCGGCCGGCGTCCAATCCTGATTGCCAAACTGCTGCACTGGGCCGATGCTCTGCGACTCGCTCTGAATCGCATCCGGCGGTATGGAGGCGGCCTTCAGCGCCGCGGCAATGGCATTCGATGTCTTCGAACCCAGGGCATAGGCTGAATCCTGGTCTTCCCCGTAGACGAGGAAGCCAATCTGCACGGTGACCGTATCCGCATCGGCGGTGGAGTCCGCGCTGGTGGTAACCGCGATGGTCCGGTTGTCTTTGTTGACGACGATCTGCTGAGCGTGACCGGGTAGCGCAACCGCGGCGAGAACCAACGCGGCGCAGCAAGCGGCAATAGGCTGCTTTTGCATGGGCATGGTGCAAACTCCCTTACGGATCAGGTTTTCTGCTGCGAGGAACTCTTGTTGCCGGCGAATTTGCGCAACTGGGCCAGCAGTTCCAGGCCAGCACCTGAGTCTATCGCGTTGGCGGCACAGCGCACACCGCCGCCAAAATCGACGGCGATACCAGCAATCACCAGGGCCGCCGCGGCATTCAACAACACCACGTCCCGCCTGGGCCCAGGCTCGCCGCGCAGAATCGATTCGATGTGGCGGGCATTCTCCCGCGCGTCGCCGCCAGCAAGCGAATGCAGCGGGGCGGCAGGGAGGCCAAACTCAACTGGTTCCAAAGTAAAGTCGCGCACTGTCCGCCCGCGCACTTCAGCTACATCGCTTAGGCCGTTCAGGGTGAGCTCGTCCAGGCCGTCTCTTCCATGGACCACGAATGCGTGCCTCACATCCAGCCGAGCCAAGGTTTCCGCTACCAGACTAACCGCCAGGGGAGCGAAGACCCCGATCACCTGGGCCCTGGCTCCTGCGGGATTGGTAAGCGGACCGGCAAGATTAAAGACAGTGCGAAAGCCCAGGGCGCGGCGCACGGGTTGCACCCGCTTCATGGCCGGGTGCAGCGCCGGAGCATAGAGAAACATAAAGCCGGTCTGGCGCAGGCACGCCACCGCCATTTCGGGTTCTAACTCGACCGGAATGCCAAGCGCCTGCAGCACGTCGGCCGATCCGCACTTGGAGGTGACACCCCGATTGCCGTGTTTGGCTATCCTGGCTCCTGCGGCAGCTGCGACCAGGGCGGCAGCGCTGGAGATATTAAAGGTTCCCCGGCCATCGCCACCCGTACCGCAGGTGTCAACCAGCTGTTCCCGTTCCTGCTCGGTCAAGGGAACCGGCAGGCTCTTGACCCGCATGGCCTGGACAAAACCTAGTAGCTCATCCACCGTAGCGCCGCGGGTGGCGATCGCGGTCAACAACGAGGCGATCTCCACATCGGTGGCATCGCCCTCGAGCATCTCCCGGAGGGCTGAGTGGGCCTGCTGCTGGGTGAGGGTGCCTCGGTCTTCGGCCACATGTTGGAGCAGGCCGGATAGATGGGACATGCGTGTTTCCTTCCTCGGACAATCCTAGAGCATCGGGTCGTGAAACAAAGCCCAGCCCTCCGGACCGGATGCCCCACGTTCGCACCAGCGTACGTGGGACGAAAACGGTGGGGTGAAGCCCCTTCGAAGACTTTTCGCTGCAAGCGCAAGATATTGTTCCCGAGAGAGCAGTCCGAACTACGGTGAAAGCATTCGAAAACATCGTTTTCGGCCCATGTACGCTCGGGCGAACATGGGGCACCCGTCCCATCGGTGGAATGGCAATCTTGTTAGGCGTCGACCGCGGGCGCTTTGGGATTGCGGTACCCCATTCAAGCTTTTCTCGCCGGTCTGGATAAACCCGGCCTCAAAGGCGAGAGCTGGGCCACGCAGCTTTGCCCTGCGGGCCAATCCCCTTTAGTATGGAGGTTCTGTCCGAAGACCAAACGTATGAAAATTCACGAGTATCAGGCAAAAGACATCCTGGAGAGATACGGCGTCGCTGTCCCCAAGGGTGAAGTGGCCAATACGCTGGAAGAAGCGCTGGACGTGGCCAAACGGCTCTTCAGCGGGGGCGCCAAGGGTGTGGTGGTCAAAGCGCAGATCCATGCCGGCGGCCGGGGCAAGGGCGGCGGCGTCAAGGTGGCCAAGACCCTGGAAGAGGCGGAGGAATACACCAAGAAGATCCTCGGCATGCAGCTGGTGACCCACCAGACTGGACCCCAGGGGCAGAAGGTGCAGCGCCTGCTGATCGAAGAAACGGCGCCCATCGCCCGCGAGCTCTACCTCGGGCATCGTGCTCGACCGCGCCACCGCCAAGCTGGTCTTTATGGCATCCCAGGCAGGCGGCATGGAGATTGAAGAAGTGGCCGCCAAGGATCCCGACGCGATTTTCAAGGCCTACATCGATCCCGCGGTCGGCTTCCAACCCTACCAGGCCCGCAAACTGGCCTTCGCGCTGGGCCTTAAGCCGACGCAGATCAACGATGCAGTCAAGTTCATGACGGGCCTCTACAAGGTATTTCTGGAAACGGACGCTTCCCTGCTGGAGATCAACCCCTTCATCACCACCACCGACGACCGGCTGCTGGCACTCGATTGCAAGATCAACTTCGACGACAATGCGATCTTCCGCCACAAGGAATTGAAGGAATTGCGCGACACGGCCGAGGAAGATCCGTTGGAAGTGGAAGCCTCGAAGTACGCGCTCAATTACATCAAGCTGGACGGCAATATCGCCTGCATGGTCAATGGCGCGGGGTTGGCAATGGCCACGATGGACATCATCCAATATGCGGGCGGCTCACCGGCCAACTTTCTGGACGTGGGGGGCGGCGCCAACCAGCAACAGATTGAGCACGCCTTTGAGATCCTGCTCTCGGATCAGAACGTGCAGGCCGTCTTCATCAACATTTTCGGCGGCATCCTGCGGGTGGACACGCTGGCGCATGGGGTGGTGGAAGCGGCCAGGAAGACCAACGTTCAGGTTCCGGTGGTTCTTCGCCTGGAGGGCACCAACGTGGAGCAGGGACGAGAGATCCTGAAGAACTCGGGCCTCAACTTCATTATCGGCGAGACCATGCAGGACGCTGCGGCCAAGGTGGTCAAGGCGGCCAAAGAGAAAGCCGCAACGAAAAAGTAAAGTCTGGAGCAATTTATGTCGGTGTTAGTGGACGAAAATACGCGGCTGATCGTGCAGGGCATCACCGGCAAGGAAGGCACCTTCCATGCCAAGGGCTGCGCCGAGTATGGGACCAAAGTAGTGGGCGGAGTGACGCCGGGCAAGGGAGGCACGGTGCACGAGGGCTGGCCGGTTTTCGACACGGTTTCCGAGGCCGTGGCGAAGACTGGCGCCAATGTTACCGTGATCTTCGTGCCGCCGCCGTTCGCCGCGGACGCCATCCTGGAAGCCGAAGATGCGGGGCTGCCGCTCATTATCTGCATCACCGAGGGAATCCCCACCAATGACATGGTCAAGGTGTGGAGCGTGATCAAAGGCTCCAAATCGCGCCTGATCGGTCCGAACTGCCCGGGCGTGATCTCTCCGGGCAAGGCCAAGGTTGGAATCATGCCGGGCCGTATCCACAAGCAGGGTAGTGTCGGCATTGTTTCCCGCTCCGGCACCCTGACCTATGAAGCGGTGTATCAGCTGACCCAACGAGGGATTGGGCAGTCTACGGCGATCGGCATCGGTGGCGACCCCATCATCGGCACCACCCACGTGGACGCGCTCAAGCTGCTCAACGAGGATCCGCAGACAGAGTCCATCATCCTGATCGGCGAAATCGGAGGCACGGCGGAAGAGGCCGCGGCCGCCTATGTCAAAGCGCACGTCAAGAAGCCGGTCGTAGGCTTCATCGCCGGGCAAACCGCGCCGCCCGGGCGCCGCATGGGACATGCCGGAGCCATCATCTCCGGGGGCCAGGGCACGGCCGCCGACAAAATGAAGGCGCTTACCGCCGCAGGTATCCACGTAGTGCAGTCCCCCGCCGCTATCGGCGAAACATTAGCCAAGGTCATTGGGAAATAGGTTAGGCATGCAACGAACATTCAGCATCATCAAGCCCGACGCGGTCCGCAAAGGGTACTCCGCCGCGATTCTGGCGGAGCTCGAAAAGGCAGGCTTCAAGATCGTGGCCATCAAGAAGTTGTTCCTGTCGAAGACGCAAGCCGAGGGCTTTTACGCGGTCCACTCCAAGCGGCCATTCTTCGATTCGCTTACCAGCTTTATGTCCTCCGGCTCCATCATCGCCATGGTTCTGGAGAAAGAGGACGCCATTGCCGACCTGCGCAAGCTGATGGGCGCCACCAATCCGGCCAACGCGGAAGCGGGCACCATCCGCAAGCAGTTCGCCGATTCCATCGAAGAGAATGCCATCCACGGCTCGGACGCCGAGGATACCGCGGCCTTCGAAATTGGTTACTTCTTTGCCGGATACGAGTTGATATAAAGCAGTTTCGCAATTGCTGAGGCCTGATAGAAATCGCGAGGTGCGGTTTTCACTGGGGGAAAACCACGAAAAGGCCTATCCCCTTCGGTGTACACCTATTGCGAAACTGCTTCAGGGGTGATTTGCTGGGGTTGCGGCCGGGCCAGGCTCTGAATGTGCCTTGACATGAGGCTGCAGGCCAAGCAAACTTGCGCTCAAGGGCCTTTGGTCGGTAAAGCCCAGCGCGTCACACGAGGTCAGGCAATTGGGTGGATCACAGGCTAGCAAGATAACCTACACACTTGAGTCCTCGCTCGACAGCGTCAATCGCGTAGAAGCGACGGCGGAAGAAATGGCCAGAAAGGCCGGACTGGAAGAAGAGGAAATCTACAGGGTGGCTATGGCGGTCCGCGAAGCCGCAGTCAATGCCGTGCTCCATGGCAATTCCTACGATCCTGAGAAGCGTATTACGGTTTACTTTGAGTCGACACCAGAATCGCTGTTGTTTCGCATCGCCGACCAGGGAAAAGGGCTAAACCCGGATACGCTGCCCGACCCGCTGGCGCCGGAGAACCTGTTGCGGGGATCAGGACGCGGCATCTTTCTGATCCGCTCGTTCATGGATGAGGTACACTTTCGACAATTGCAACCCGGCACCGAACTTACCCTCATCAAACATTTAGGAACCGCCCGTTCGACAATTTAAGGAGAACTTTCGTGAGCATGAAAATCAAGTCCCGCCAGGTGGACGGGATCACAATAATGGATTGCAGTGGCCGGATTACCCTGGGAGAAGGCAGCGTGCAACTGCGCGATGCCGTGCGGGATCTGCTCAGCAAAGGCTCCAAACAGATTCTGCTCAATCTGGGTGACGTAACCTATATCGACAGCTCGGGGATTGGCGAACTGGTGAGCGCATTTACCACCGTCCGCAACCAGGGCGGAGATCTGAAGCTCCTGAATCTCACCAAGAAGGTCCACGACCTGCTGCAAATCACCAAGCTGTACACTGTTTTCGACGTCAAGGACGACGAAGCCAGCGCTGTGGCTTCCTTCGCTCGAGCCTAAGGCGTTACTTCGTTTGTGAATCCAACGACGGCGGGTACTCCACTCTTCGCGCGCAAACCGAAGGTGGGGCATCCGCCGTTGTGCATGGGCCGCCCAACGCTCTACTGGAAGTTGACCTTGGGCACCGTCTGAGCCCCGGGACTCGCCTGGAAGTAGTCGTTGTTCCGTTGGAAACCGCCGATCCCCGCCCAAATGCTGTTGGGAAACTGCCCGATAAAGGTGTTGTAGTCCTGAATGTTCTGGTTGTAGCGCATTCTGGCTACGCTGATGCGGTTTTCCGTGCCCGCCAGCTCATCGGACAGACGCTGGAAGTTGCCATTGGACTTGAGGTCGGGATAATTTTCCGTCAAGGCCAAGAGCCGTCCCAGAGCCCCATCGAGCTGCCCCGTTGGCCTGGATGGTGGCATGCGGATCGCCATGCGCGTTGAGTAGACCCGCCCGTGCGTTGGCGATATCGCCGAATACGGTTGTCTCCTGCTTGGCATACCCCTTCACCGTCTCCACCAGGTTGGGGATCAGATCGGCACGCCGCTGCAGTTGATTATTGACTTCACCCCAGGAGGCGGTCACCGCCTCCCGCTTGGTGACCATCTGATTTTTTGCGCTTACATAGCTGCCGAAAACCAGCAGCACCGCCAGGAAAATTACGACCAATGCCGCGATTGCTACCCAAAGCCCGCGTCTCATGCCAACGTTCTCCTTCTCTTACTCATGTATGAAGTAGCCTACCAACTTCCGGAGGCGCCGCCGCCGCCGGAGCTTCCGCCGCCGAACCCGCCAAACCCGCCGCCGTCACCCCCGCCGCCCGCCGCCGCCCCGCCGCTCCAGCCGCCTCCTCCGCCACCACCCATGAACATGCCAATCAGGAAGCCGAGCAGCCCGGAACCACCGAAACGCGCCAGGAAAAAGATAACCGCCAGCAGGATGCAGGCCCAACACCACCACTTCGCCCAGGGTAAGCGGCTGCGGCTGGGCAGCGCTTGTGTCGGCCGGTCCCGGACGAGGCCCGGTATTGAGCGTCACACCGGCATCGGCCGCGATCACGCCGGCGATTTGCTGCACGGCCATGGTGACGGCCGCGTCATAGTTGTTCTGGCGCAGATAGGGCACGATCTGCCTGCCGATATCGCCTACTCTGCCATCGGGCAGAATGCCCTCGAGGCCATAGCCCACCTCGATGCGGTACTGGCGATCGCTGGTGGCAAATATCAGAAGCAGGCCGCGGTCGGTGCCCTTCTTGCCTACCTTCCACTTGTCTTCCAGCGCGGTGGCGAAGTTCTCGATCGGTTCACCCTCAAGCGACTTGATGGTGACGACGGCAATCTGCGCATGGGCCTGGAGGTCTACCTGCCGGCACAGCGCGTTCAGGGACGTTTGGGTTTCAGGGGACAAAACGCCGGCGAAATCACTGACGTAATTCGTGGGCTTGGGCAAGTCCTGCACTCGCTCGGCCAGCACCAGGCTGGAGCAGGCGAACAGAAGCAGGAAGAACCCAGAGCAGACGTTTACGCATGGCCCCATTGTACCCAGACACAGTTGCGCCCGCTGCCCGGCCGTAATCGGCCGGACGAGCGGGCACGCTAGGGGAAATGTCAGTCGAGGCATCTCCTTACTGCCCGGGAGCGGTCACGTTCTGGTCTTTGGCCAGCTGCTGCGCCATCTGCAGATGCTGCGCAATCACTTTGCTGCCCTGGGCGGCCGCATCCTTGACCGTCTGGTCCTGACCGGAAGAAGCTTCTGCTTGAAACTCACTCAGATCGCTTTTGTGATCCTTGACCATGTCTTTGATGTAGGCCTGATCGTAGGCGGGTCCGGAGAGCGCCTGCAGCTTGTCCATGACGCTTGCGGTCTTTCTTCGAAACCTGAGTCGGTACATCCACGCCCAGCTGCTGGGCAACCGGCTTCATCTCGTCATTCAGCTTGGTATGATCGTCGATCATCCGTTGAGCAAACTGCTTCACCTGGTCGTTATTGCTTTTCTGCAGCGTGAGCTGGCCGAGTTGAACTTCAGCCACACCGCCCTGCATCGCGCTCTTCACGAACACCCGGTCTTGCATTGAGGCCGTTGCCTGCGCACTGTTCATCCGGGGATCCATACTTGGGTTTTGCCCCGGGGGCTGGGACATCGGGACTGCCGGAAGTAGCGCACTCTGGGCCAAGCCCATGCTTCCGCAAAGCAGAAATGCACTGGCAAGGGCCACCGTCTTCGAGTAAATTAGATTGATTCATTAGGCTTTACTCCTCTCTGATATAGGATGCCTGATACCGGGAGCGTGTCAGCTGGAATCGGATATCCTTGATTCATATATGACTTCTACCCAGCCCGTTGTTGGTTCAGCCGCCCATCGCCCGCCGCCAGGAAACCGTAACCACGATCCATGGACGCCGGTTGACCGACGACTACGGGTGGCTGCGCGAAAAGACTAGCCCTGAAGTGATTGCATTTCTGGAACAGGAGAATGCCTACACCGCCGCCGTGATGAAGCCGACGGCCGAGCTGCAGGCCACGCCTGTACGCCGAAATGATTAGCCACATCAAGGAGGATGACGTCTCGGTGCCATTTCGAGACGGGGATTACTTCTACTACACGCGGACGGAGCAGGGGGCGCAGTATCCCATCTACTGCCGCAAGCACGGCTCGCTGGAGGCGAGCGAAGAGATCATTCTGGATATGAACCAGATGGCCGCCGGCTTCCTGGCGCTGGGAGCCTTCACCGTCTCCGATGACGGCAATCTTCTTGCCTATTCGACCGATACCACGGGTTTCCGGCAATACACCCTGCACATCAAGGATCTGCGAACGGGTGAAGTGCTGAGCGATCAGGCGGAGCGGGTGGGCTCCGTCGTCTGGGCGGCCGACAATCGCACGCTTTTCTACACGGTTGAGGATGAGGCTACCAAACGGCAGTTCCAGCTCTTCCGCCACATCGTGGGAGAGCCACAGGCCGAGGACGTGCTGGTATACGAGGAAGGCGACGAACGCTTCAATATCGGCGCCGGCCGCACGCGCGATGACAAATACATCATTCTGGAGAGCGCCAGCCATACCGCCAGCGAAGAGCAGTTTCTGCGCGCCGATGATCCGGAAGGACACTGGACGCTGATCGAACCACGGCGCGACAACATCGAGTACTACGCGGACCACCGGGATGGGCTTTGGTATCTCCGCGTGAACGACACGGCAAGAACTTTCCGCCTGGTCACCGCCCCGGTTGCCACTCCCGGGCGCGCCCACTGGCGCGAGTTGATGGCCCACCGCGAGGACGTGATGCTGGAGGATCTGGAGATTTTTCAGTCCTTCGCCGTGGTTGTGGAACGCTCGAACGGGCTGCCGCAAATGCGCGTGATGTCCTTTGAACGAGCAGGGCGCGTTTGCCGAGAATCTCCCGGCAGATCGCATTTCCTGAGCCTACGTATTCGGCGCATCCGCACGTGAACCGCGAATTCGTAACCGACAAATTTCGTTATGGGTACCAGTCACTGGTTTCGCCTACTTCGGTGTATGAATACGATGTGCAGACGAGCCAATCGACGCTGCTCAAGGAGCTGGAGGTGCCGGGCGGATTCGATCGCTCGCGATATCGCTCGGAGCGGCTGTTCGCCACCGCGCCTGACGGGACACGAATTCCCGTCTCCCTCGTCTACCGCAGCGACAAGAAGGGCGACGGGACGAACCCTCTCTATGTCTATGGCTACGGGTCTTACGGGTATTCCCTTCCCGTGGGCTTCAACTCGAACCGCCTGAGCTTGCTCGACCGGGGATTTGTGCTGGCGTACGCGCACATTCGCGGCGGAGGAGATATGGGCAAGCCATGGCACGATGCCGGGCGGCTGATGCAGAAGATGAACACCTTCACGGATTTCATCGCGGTCACGGAATACCTGATAGCCCATGGCTATGGAGACCCGCGCCGAGTCGCCATGGAAGGCGGCAGCGCTGGTGGGCTGCTGATGGGCGCGGTGGCCAACATGCGTCCCGACCTTTACCGTGCCGTTCTTTCCCACGTGCCCTTCGTGGACGTGATGAACACCATGCTCGATCCCACGCTGCCCCTGACCATCGCCGAGTACGAGGAATGGGGAGATCCAAACCAGCCGGAGGCGTTCGCCTACATGCTGCAGTACTCGCCCTACGACAACCTGGAGCATAAGGCTTACCCGGCGATGCTGGTGAAGACCTCATTGCATGACAGCCAGGTGATGTATTGGGAGCCGGCCAAGTATGTCGCGAAGCTGCGAAGACTGAAGACGGACGGCAACTTGCTGCTGCTGGAGACCAACATGAGCGCGGGACATGGAGGGGCTTCCGGCCGGTATGACTATCTGAAGGAGATTGCCCTGGACTATGCATTCCTGATGCAGGAGCTGGGCGAGGGCGGGGATACTTCAGAGACGAAAGCCACTCTTGCGTAGAGCGCGGTCAAAGAGGGTGGAGAAAACTCTGGATCGAGGGAAAAGAATACTCAGGGGCTAAAGCCCGATATATTCTCAATCGTTTACGGCCCGACTAAAAGTCGTGCCCTGATACAAAACCAGGGTTTTTCCGCAAGCTGCTCAGCGGTCGCCTTCGTCCGGAAGTGCGAGTTTTCCGCCACAAAAGAATGGCCCGCAGCAGATGCTGCGGGCCAGTTGCGGGGACGATCTTGCTGGTTAGCGGTGTTCGTGCCCTCCTCCGCCGCCGTGGGGTTCGGTTGTGCGGCATTGGCCGCCACCCTGGTGGGCCGGTTGCGATGTACTTTGTCGGCTCGCTGTTGTGTGGCGCCGTCTGGGTAATGCGCTTCGTTCGTTGACCGGCGCCTTATAACGAATTGTTGGTGCTGTTATAGGCCGGCCGGTTGTTGTTGTAAGCCGTATTGTGAACGCCGGGGTTCGCGGCGGTCATGGGGCGGCTTACAGCCGCCGTGGCCGGCCTTCCGCCGTTGACAGAGGCGAAGTTGGCCCGGTTGGTGCCTGCAAAGTTTTCATGGGACATCTGCTCGGAGGTCGGCTGGACATGCTGTTCGCGCATGGCCGCCTGCTCCTGCGGGCTCGGTCTGGCATTGATGCCGCCAGGGCCATTGAAGCTGGTGCGGTTGATGACCGTGGTGTTATGGATCACGGTGTTGTCGATGTAGGTGTTGTGGACCACCGTCGTGTTCACGTGCAACACAGCGGTGTTATAGGCGAAGTGTTCGCCCTCCCAGCGTCCGCCATAGAAACCTGAGCCGCCGTATCCGTAGCCGTAGTTGACCCCGCCATAAAAGCCGACGTGGGGACCCCAGTAACCGGCATGCCAGGCATAGAAGCCGCCGCCCCAGCCCCAGTAGCCGGGAGTCCAGAGAAAGCCGGGCCGCGGCGCCATGACCCAGGTTCCGGGCACCCAGAAGTAGCCGGCTTCACCATACGCCCAATACCCAGGGGTCCATAGATAGCCGTCCCCGGGGCAAACAGGCTGCGCATACACCGGCAATATGGGCGGTGCAACGGTTATGGAAAGGAAAACGCCCGCGAAGGAAGAGGCGGGCATTAGAGATACCAGAAATGCGAGAAAGAGAGTACGCATCGCTCGGATAGCACGCATTGGGATGCTCCTTGCTCCTCCCCGGCGTAGGATCGACCGGGGCGTTAGAGAGCCGGCGGAAGACCGGCTCGCTCTGTACTAACGCGGCGCCCGGCAATATGTTGCTGAGAGGTAACCGGACGGGTAACAATCCACCGTGCTGAGGGTATCGACGAAGGATGTACGTGGCTATCCCACGTTCGGAGCAAGCAAGTTGGAGATGTAGGCGGTCTAGCGGCGGCTGTTGCCGCCGAGGAGCGAACCGAGCACGCCGCGCACGAGCTGCCGCCCTACGGTACTGCCAAGCGTGCGGGCAGCGCTTTTGGCAGCGGTTTCGACCAGGCTGTCTCCACGCCGCCCACCGGAGGAGCCCGAGCCGAGGGAAGTAAGGCTGTCCAGCCACCCGGTGGGCTTCGGCGCAGGCTGTTGATCAGGGACGGGTTGCGCCGCCCGAACCTTCAAGCGCTCATAAGCCGACTCGCGATCGACTACTTTTTCATAGACCCCGGCCACAACAGAGTCGCGGATGATCTGCTGGCGTTGCTCGGGGGTAATAGGCCCGATCTGGCTGCGCGGCGGGCAGACCAGGGCCCGTTCGACTACAGCTGGAGTTCCTTTTTCATCTAAAAACGAGACCAGCGCCTCGCCCACCCCCAATTCCAGAATGACCTGCTCGACATTGATCTCCGGGTTGGCGCGAAAGGTTTGCGCCGCGGCTTTGACCGCCTTTTGATCTTTCGGAGTGAACGCGCGCACTGCATGCTGGACGCGGTTGCCGAGCTGGCCAAGGATCCCATCCGGGACATCAATCGGGTTCTGAGTCACGAAGAAGACGCCAACACCCTTCGACCGGACGAGGCGCACTACCTGGTGGACCTTGTCTTCGATCACCTTGGGCAGATCGGAGAAGAGGAGGTGCGCCTCGTCGAAGAAGAAGACCAGCTTGGGCTTTTCCGGGTCGCCCACCTCCGGCAGCTTTTCAAAGAGCTCGCTGAGCAGCCACAACAGGAAAGTGGCGTAGAGTTTGGGCGAATTGATCAGTTTGTCGGCGGCCAGGATATTGACCACACCATGACCCTGGGCATCGGTCTGGATAAGGTCGTCGAGGTTGAGGGCCGGCTCACCTAAGAACTTGTCTCCGCCCTGTTGTTCCAGGGCAAGCAGGCCGCGCTGCATGGCGCCGACGCTGGCTGCCGAGATATTGCCGTATTGAGTTTGGAACTGTTTGGCATTCTCCGCCGCGTACTGCAGCATCGCCTGCAGGTCTTTGAGGTCGAGCAGCAGCAGACCCTGGTCATCGGCGATCTTGAAGACGGCCGTCAGCACGCCGGCTTGCGTCTCATTCAGGTTCAGCAATCGGCTAAAGAGCAAGGGGCCCATTTCCGAAACCGTAGCCCGAACCGGATGTCCCTCTTCTCCGAAGACGTCCCAAAAGGTTACCGGGCACCCGGCGAAGGAGAAATCAGTCAGGTTGAGCTTCTTTACGCGGTCGGCGATTTTCGGGTTTTCTACGCCCGGTTGGCTGATGCCCGAGAGATCGCCCTTGACATCAGCGGCGAAGACCGGGACACCGATGCGGCTGAAAGCCTCGGCCATGACCTGCAAGGTCACCGTTTTGCCGGTCCCGGTCGCTCCGGCAACCAGACCATGACGATTCGACATTGCCGGGAGCAGATAGAGGGGGGTTTTGCTCTGAGCGATCAGCATCGGTTCGGGCATAGTCGAAAGAATCTCCTGCTGTCGGCCGCTTTGCCGAAGGAGTTCAATTCTATATTGTCCGAAAAAGGCAAACGCCCGTGAGCAGTTTGCTCACGGGCGCGCGAAGAGCAGCCCTCCCCCAGAACTGATCCTCGAAGATGACAATAGCGACACGTGGCGCGGGTTGGCTACATCACGCCAGTTACACCTAACGGTGACTCCGGGGTCGATTACCCTGCCGCGTGCCGCGGCAGCGTGCCCACATTCGCAGTTGTGTGATACATCCTTGTGGTGGCCGCAGAGGGCCTCCCCGCCGTTCACCAACTGCCATGAAGCTTCTCCGCTCCCTATACGCGGTCACGATTTTCCTCAGCGCGTTTCTGCTTTTTGTCGTGGAACCGATGGCGGCAAAGCAATTGCTGCCCACACTGGGCGGATCGTCCGCGGTATGGACGACATGCCTGGTCTTTTTTTCCGTGGTGCTGCTGCTGGGCTACCTCTATGCGCACTGGATCTCGGTGCGATTCACCCCGGCGCGCCAGGCGGTGATCCATATTCTGCTGCTGACGGTGGCGCTGTTGGTACTGGGCATTCATATCCGGCCGAATCCAGCGGCGGTGACCTATCATCCGGCGCTGACGGTATTCCGGGTATTGGCAACCGTGATTGGTTTGCCGTACCTGGCGCTCTCGGCTACTACGCCGTTGTTGACGGGCTGGTATGCAGCCAGCTTCGAAGGCCGGCACCATACAGGCTCTTTGCGCTTTCGAACCTTGCTTCCCTGCTCGCCCTGTGCAGCTATCCGGTGCTGATCGAGCCGCGGCTGACCATGAACCGGCAGACGGCTTGGTGGAGCGGCGGGATTCCTGGTTTTCGCCGTGATCTGCGGGGCGATCGCCTGGCAGGGCCGCAGGCGCATCCCTGCAGCGAACCGAATCCGAGGTTGCCGTGACGGCAGTCGACAGGGCCCGCAATGGTTCCGTGGTTTGTCACTGGCCATGGGCGGCGGCATGATGCTGACGGCGGTGACCAACCACATGAGCGCGAACATCGCCGCCATTCCCCTGCTCTGGCTGCCGCCGTTGGCGTTGTATCTGCTGTCGTTCATCCTGGCTTTTCAGGGGGCGTGGCAGCCTCTACGCCAGTCGATGCTGCGGCTGGTGCTGGTGGCGGTGGCCTCCATGGCTTATGTCCTGCGGGATATTCGCACCCAGTTTCCGATTGCCGTAAGCGTGCCGCTGTTCCTGATCGGGCTGTTCATCACCTGCTTTTTTCTCCATGGCGAACTCTATGCGCGACGCCCCGGGACCGCGGGTCTGACCCGGTTTTATCTGGTTGCCGCGGCAGGCAGCGCTGCGGGAACCTTGCTGGTAGGGGTGATCGCTCCACTGGTGCTGCGCGCGAACTATGACCTGGCCTGCACCCTGGTGGTGGTCGCGTTGATCGCCCTGGCGGCGACGTGGCACGACGGCTGGGGCCTGCGCATGCTCTGGATCGCGGGGGTGACTGCCGCGATCGTGGTGGTGAGCAACCAGGTGCGGCAATACGATGACGACGCCGTCGCCCTGATGCGCAACTTCTACGGAACGCTGCGGGTGAGGGAGTCGCACCTGCCGCCGCAGTCCGATACCGACCGGCAGCTTTTAAACGGGACCATCGAGCACGGCGCGGAGTGGTTCGCTCCGCAGTTTCGTGGGCAGCCATTGACTTATTACGCCGACAACTCCGGACTGGGCTTGGCCATGCGGTTGTGTTGCGGGTCGGGCCCCAAACGCGTGGGGGTGATTGGGCTGGGAACGGGTACGGTCGCGGCCTATGGCAATGCCGGTGACGTGATCCGGTTCTACGAGATCAATCCGCCGGTGGAAAGGCTGGCGCGGCATTGGTTCACCTTCCTGCACGACAGCCCCGCGCCAGGTAGACGTGGTGCTCGGCGACGCACGCTTGTCTCTCGCGGCGGAGACGCCGCAACATTTCAATGTAATCGTCATTGATGCTTTTTCCGGGGATGCCATCCCGGTGCATCTATTGACCCGGGAAGCGCTGGCGCTCTACCGGCGGCATTTGCAGCCGGAGGAATTGTTGCGTTCCACGTATCCAACCAGTACATCGATCTGGAACCGGTGATCGCTGGAATCGCCCGCGATGCGGGGCTGCGGGCCCTTTCGGTGCACTCCCACGGCGATGACCAGAATGGCCTGTACTACGCGGATTGGATTCTGGTGACCGCGAACCAGGGCTTTCTGGCGCAACCGGAGGTTGTCAATACGGCCTTCCCGACGCCGTTGCGCGCGTGACGTAAGACTATGGACGGACAATTACAGCAGCGTTTTTCCGCTGCTCAAGTGGCATAGCAGGTAGATTGGTGGGCGGGAAAACGAGAACCGCGAGGTCCGCTCTTAATCACCGAAGTTGATGCGCAGGCCGAACCGGGCGACGCGCGGCGACGCTAAGGTAAGGGTGGGCGTCTTGCCGGCTTCAATGGCGCGATCGAAGAGATTGTCGCCAGCCGCGAAGGCTACGAGATGGCGACCGAAATCATGGGAAGCGTAGGCGCCGAAACGGAAGTAGCTGTGCAACAGATACTGATTGGCATCATCGTCAAACTGGTGTCCACTGATGCGTCCCTGCAGGCTTAGCAGGCCCAGGCGCCGTTGCGAAAAGCGGAGCTGGGCGGTCGCCATGTTGCGGGCTACCTGGGGAATCCAGTTACCCACCAGGCTCGGCTCCTGAGCGTTAGCTGGTGACGGTGGCATCCGCGTATTGATAGCCGCCTTCGATACCAACCCAGCTCGCCGGCCGGGACGCGAAGTCGAGCGACACCCCGCGGCTCTCGATCTGGCCCAGGTTCTCGCGCTTGAGCAGCTCGCTGGTGGGCGTGGTACTCAAGGTCAGAGCGGTGATGGGCCGGTTGATCTGGGTCCAGAAGTAGCTGACCCGGACCGTACCGATCGCCGGCAGATCCGCATGGACTCCCGTCTCCCACCCGGTCGCGCGCTCGGAGAGCAGATTCGGATTGGGCAGCGTGGTTTGCGAGCCCACCTGCCCGGTGCGGTAGAGCTCATTCTCGGTTGGCGCGCGGTAGGCGCGAAACGCGGAGGCATTGATGGCCAGCACCGTGGTGAGACGCCGCGTGATGCCAATACGAGGATCGAAGACCGTCTCGTTCAAGTCCGGCAACTGAACCGGGGCGGTGGCCGTCTTGTACTGGCTGGCATCGAAATTGGAGAAATGATCCACCCGCCCCGAAGCGCTGACGGTCCACTGCCTGCGGAGTAAAAAGGACTTCGCCATAGACGCCGCTCTGACGCTGCCGGGCGGTGGTGTCGAGGTAGCCCTTGGCTGCGGGATAGAGGGTTTCGTAATCGGCGGCACGCACATCATGGATGTCGGCGCCGGCCAACAGAAGCAGATGCGTGCCCACCGGCTGATGCCAGTGTCCGGCGGCTCCCAACTCATCCGCCGGGTCTTTTCCGATCCGGGTCAAAGCCTCCGATTCGCGCGAGGCGGCGATGGTTGAGAAGGTCTGCGAGTAGTGCTCGCTGTCGCCGATAGAGGCGGACAACCAGATTGCTCCAATCGGCGCCCCCGGCATAGCGCCAGAGACGGGTGCTGTTGATCTGGATCGGCGTGCCATTGTGGCGATCTTCATTGAGCACGCTGCCGCGGAGAAAGATCCGGCCAGAATGGGTCAGGCCGTGGTCGAACTCGGTCAAGCGCATTTTGCGCATGCACATTCGACGGCTGATCGATGGGGCCGCGAAAATCGGGGGCGACGAGGATGTAGCCATCGGTGGCGATGAGCTGTGCGCTGGCCAGGCCGGACCACTTGCCCAGCTTCAAAGATTCCCAACAGGGAGTTGTCGGTAGTCGCCTCAGAACCGTAGCTGGTGGAGAGCTGAAGCCGGTTGCTATCGGGCTTGAACCGGGACGATGCTGATGACGCCGCCGATGGCGCTGGAGCCGTAGAGATCCGAAGCGCCTCCACGCACCAGCTCCACGGAATGGATGGACAGCGCGGGCAGTTCCTCCCAGTGGATCCAGCCTCCGAAAGGATCGTCGATCGGAATCTCGTCGAATACTACCAGCGACCGGCTGGCCGCGGTCGATCCAAGTCCGCGCAAGGACACTCCTTCAGTGGTGGGGTTTGCGACCAGGGAGCTGGTGCGGCGGAAGAGCTCGAAGCCGGGGACCTGGCGCAACTTGTCATCGAGGGAGATCCCGGCGGCCTGGCGCAAATGCTGCAGTGGTGAGAATGCGCGTGCTGGCGGGACTGTCTCCCGAGGCGAGGGGCGACCGGTAGGCGGTGACCACGACGCTCTCCAACGGATGCTCCAGCAAGACTTGTACCGGGGAAGGGCCTTCCAGGTTCACCGATGTGGATTCAAAATGAGGAGCGATGATCTGCACCCGGTTGGTTCCCGCAGGCACGGTGAAACTGCCGTCGGCCGTGGTGGTGGCGAGCAACTGCCCCGCAGTGTCGATGATCTGCGCCCCGGCGACGGGCTGGTTGCGCGCATCGACGATGGTGCCGGAGATGGCGCCCGCTGCTGTGCCGGACGGCTGCTGCGCCCGGGTCGGCAGGAACGGCAGGAAGAGAAGCAACGCTAAGAGGATCAGGGAGCGGTTGCGGCTGCCAAGGCTGAGAAAAATATCGGACACGTAGAAAGCCGAATCCTCAGAACCAATATAACCGCCGTCGGAGGTTGAACAGAAGCTTGGCTGCGGCCACGGCGGGCCTTCGCCTGATTAGCAATTTCTGATCGGAACCACAGGGTTTATTATTTTGCCGGGTTGTTTGCTATGGTCCGGAAGTTAAGCAAGCAGGAACGCCTGGACGCGCTGATAAAGATTTGTCTTGCGCTGCCGCAGACAAGCCGTGAAGAGAAGGGGTCCCACTCAGCCTTTCTGGTCGGCAAGAAGATCTTCGCTTATTACCTGGACAATCATCACGATGACGGCATCATCAGCATTTGCTGTAAGGTTTTGCCGGGTGAGCACCGGTTGCTTGTGGAATCGGATCCTCGCCGATTTTATCTACCGGCATACATCGGGCCGAGAGGGTGGATCGGTCTGCGCATGGATCGTGCGGCGCTGAATTGGACCGAAGTCAAAGAATTGATCCACGGCAGCTACCTCCAGGTTGCGCCAAAGAGACTGGCCGCGCTGGTAGATCGCTGAAAGCTTACTTCAGCTCTTCAAAGAGCTTTTCGCCTTCGCCCGGCGCGAGAAAGCGATTGGCCTCGAGCCCGTGCTGGCGGGTGTAGAGGTCGTGATAGCGGCCTTCGAGGGCATAGAGAGCTGCTGTGCGTGCCGCGCTCCAGAATGAGGCCACCCTCCACCACCAGGATCTGATCGGCCCTGCGAATGGTCGACAGGCGGTGGGCAATCACGAAAGTGGTGCGCCCCTGCATCAGGTAACTGAGACCGTTCTGAATCATGGCTTCAGATTCGGAGTCGAGCGAAGAAGTGGCTTCATCGAGGATAAGAATGCGCGGGTCAGCCAGGATTGCGCGCGCGATGGAGAGGCGCTGGCGCTGGCCACCGGATAACTTGACTCCGCGCTCGCCAACCACGGTGTCATAGCCATCAGGAAAGCGCTGGGCGAACTCGTCGACGCGGGCAATGGCGCAGGCATTGAGAAATTGCTCTTCCGTCGCATTGGGGCGAGAGAAGACTACATTCTCCCGGATGGTGCCATCGAAGAGGAACGATTCCTGCAGAACCACCCCAAGCTGGCTGCGATAGCTGTTGAGGCGCACGGTGGAAAGATCGGTGCCGTCGACCAGCACCTGGCCGGATGTGGGCTTATGGAAGGCGCAAATCAGGCTGATGATGGTGGATTTGCCAGATCCCGAAGAGCCTACCAGCGCAGTCACCGTGCCGGGGCGGGCATGAAACGAAATGCCGTGGAGGACGGGCTTGTCGGGTTCGTAGGCAAAGTGTACGTCTTCGAAGCGGACATCGCCGTCAATCGGTCCCAGGCTGACGGTGCGGTCGGGCTCAGTCGTCTTCTTCTTTTTCCGCGAGGATCTCGCTGGTTCGGTCAAGGCCGGCAATGGCCTCAGTCAATTGCGTGCCGACGTTCACCACCTGAAAGACGGGGGCAACCATGAAGGCCAAAAACATGGTGTAGGTGAAGTAGTCGCCCAGGGTGATCTTGTGGGCCATCTCCTGCCGGGCGCCAAGCCACATGACGACGGCGCCGACGATGCCCAGAATGGCGGTCGCGGCCAGCGAAAGCAAAGACGTGGCGGTAAGGGAGCGGACGACGTTCTGGTAAAGCCGTTCCACTCCGGTGGCAAAGACACCGGCTTCGCGCTCTTCGGCGTGGTAGCCCTTGACCACGCGGACTCCGCCCAGCGACTCGGTCAGCCGCCCGGTAACTTCGGCGTTGATTTTTCCGCGCTCGCGGAAGATAGGGCGGATCACGCCGAATGCCTTGCGCAGGATGAAGACGAAGGTCAGCACGAACGCGAACGAGATGAGGGTGATCTTGGCGCTGATGCGCATGAGGATGAAGAAGGCGAGGACGGCGGTAAGCAGGCCTCCGACAAAGTCGACCAGGCCGGTGCCGATCAGGTTACGCACGCCTTCCACATCCGTCATGATGCGGGAGACCAGGACACCGGTGCGGGTGGCGTCGTAGAAGCTGACGGAGAGACGGCCGATGTGCTGCTGCACCTGCATGCGCAGGTCCGCGATGAGCCGCTGGGCAGCCTTGGAGAGCAGCTGGGTCAGGGAAAACGAGGTGATCGCCTGGATGGCGGTTGCCAGCAGAACCGCGCCGACGATCCATGGCAGTTTGTCGGCTTGTTTTTTTACCAGGACGTTGTCGACCAGAAACTTGGTGGACGCGGGAAGAACCAGGCCGGAGACGCGATTGATGACCATCAGCACGAAGCCAAAGGCCAAAAGCCATCTGCGCGGCTTGATGAGGGTCCAGATTTCGGGCAGCACCTTGCGTAGGGGCGGCCTCTTGCGCTTGCTTCGGCGGTATCGGCGGCTGTCCCGGAGCGGGCACGGGTGGTTCGTTCGGCGCGGATGGACATCCCTGCTCCGGCGCTGGATCGCAAACTCACTTTGAGAAACTCCTAGACTCTGGAGCGGCGCGCGGCAATAAACGAGCGGACGCAGAGTACTACATAGATGAGCAGGAGCACCGACATCGCTGCTTTTTCTTCAATGGCCGCAGGGTAGGGGAAGAGCTTGCCCTTGAAGAGCTGCACGGCAGAGACCAGGGCGGGAGCGGTGGCGAGGAAGCCCAGCAGGCCAACCGTTACCGCGATATGCATGAACAGCATGCGGCGCCGCGTCTCCGGGGTTTCGGCCATGCCGCCAAAGGTAACCAGAAGAATGCCGAAGGCGACGGGAATGAGCGACGTGGGAAATTTGTGGCCGGTAAGAATGAAGCTGGCCGCGCCGAGAAGAATGAGAAGAACACCAAAGAGAACTGTGATTTTCGCCATTAGGACGAGACGCCTCCTGCGGCGAAGCTCAAATCTCATAGCACCGCCAAACCTCATCGAGGTCCAGGGTGAAGCCTTCAACAGGACCCTTGCCGTGGATGATCTTTCCCGAAACGGCCGAGGCCTTGCGGCCAGGTTCGTAGACGTAGACCTTCTGCTGATAAGGATCGATCAGCCAGCCCAGCGCTGCGCCGTTCTCAATCCAGCGCTCCATCTTGTACTTTGGCTTCGGGAAGACTGTCGGATTTCGAAAACAACTCAACAACAAAATCGGGGCAAAGGCGCGGGAAGCCGGTCAGGTCATCCTTGGTTAATCCTTTCAGCTTCTTTGGCAAGACGTAAGCGGCATCCGGACTCAGCATCGAACCATCGGGAAGGAAGAAGCCACCGCTCGAATCGTACACTCTTCCCCGCCGGTGAGTCTTCCACCAGAAGCGAAGCTGGGAAATGATCTCTGCGTTTCCGTCGCTGGTAAATCCGCCAGCGGGTGGGTGCATCAGAATCTCTCCTTCTCGCGTGCGTTCGAAGTGAATGATGTCGTTGGCGGCGCAGAGGGCCTCGAACTCAGCATCGGTCAAGGGAGGATCCAGGACCATGCTGCGGGGCATCGTTTCTGCGCTGACCGGAAGAAGAGTGCTCACAGCCTCAATGTTACCTCTTTGATCGGATGGCGGGCCAGATTCGCGGTTCTAGACTTCGGTCTTGCCTTCCACGACCAGGAGCTTGTCGAGGATCTGTTGCACGATCTGCTCCGGCGGCCCATTCGCAGGCACGCGCATGAGGTCGGGCGTGATTTCCAGGGTGTCGAGCTGGCTCTGCAGCAACCCTGGATTCATGTAGTGGTTCTTGCGGTCCTGCAAGACGCTGCGCAAGCTCCTGGGGCGCGAACCTCGAGCAGGATGAACAGGATGTTGACCGGAGGAATCTGATCCAGAAGCAGGTCCCGGTAGCTCTTGCGCAGCGCGGAGCAGCCCAGAATCCCACTTGTACCCCCCTCGTACCAGCCCAGCAGGAGTTGATGAAGGCTGGCCAGCCAGGGCATGCGGTCCTCATCGGTCAGGGGAATGTTGTCGTGCATTTTTTTCTTGTTGGCTGGGGAATGAAAGTCATCCGCATCGGCAAACTGCCAGCCCGTCTCCGCAGCCAGCAATTTGCCGACGGTGGTTTTACCGGAACCGGTTACTCCCATGAGCACAAGAATCATAGCTACTTTTGCCCCTACCTTTGCTGGAATGGCTAGGTCAAAATCTACCTTGTGAACAGGCGCACGGCAAATGCAATCGGAGTTGGATCAGCCCGGATGAGAACTATCCTGGGCCAAGACGTGCTTTACGTCATCAACAACCGCGGAGGGGGTCCACTCGTTGCTGGGATACCAGCGAAAGATCGTGCCGTTGGGCGCAATGACAGCGGTGGAAAGAGAGTGGGTCAGGGTGTTGTTGCTGCCGCGCGCTCACGCCTACATCAAAAAACTGGTCCACCGCATCCAGCTGAGAGGAGGACGGCACGGCAAAGTCCCAGTGGGAAAAGGCCTCGTTGCCGTGTTCCCCGGTGTAGGCGGCGCCGTAACTGCGCAGCACCTGCGGGGTGTCATAAGCAGGATCGAAGCTGACACTCAGCAGATGGGTCTTGTTATAGAGCTGAGGATCGGCAGCAAGCTGGCGCTGGATGTCGGCGAAGTTGCGGCTCATGCGTATGCAGTAATCCGGCAGCGGGCAACGGGTGTAGATGAAGGTGATCAGCAGAACCTTACCTCGAAACTGGTCGATCGCAATGGTCTTGCCATTCTGATTGAGAAACTTGAAGTCGGGCACCTGCTGCCCGGCTTCGGGAACGTTATAGACCTTAGCCGGCTTGTAGTCGGGCCGGGCCTGCTGGATCACGTCGATCTGATCCAGCACGCTGGAGGCGTCTGAGATCTGCAGCCTGGCGGTAATGTGGTCTCCGGGGTGAAGCTCGGCAGCAACACCCGGCTGGGAAAGCTTGTAGGGCATGGTCATGGCGCCCATCAGACCGGGAATGGCTTCCGCGTCGACCGAGACTACTCCTTTTGCCGGGTCGGAGGAAACCACGATTCCCTTGAGCTGGTAGGTCGCGGTTGGGCTGGCCATGGAAGCCGGGCGCTCATCGGAAGTGGAATCCCCGCTGTGGCAGCCCTGCAACGCGCCCAGACCGCAAAGGAAAAGAATCGTGGAGTGCCAAACCAGGCCCCGGCGACCCCGGGCAAAAGAAAGCTGCATGTTCCCCTCTCCTGTCTATCCTAGAGCCTGCGGCGGCCGCAGTCTTTGCGGTATAAAACAAGGATGCCACTCCCCCCGGTAATCGCGGCAGCAATCCAGGCCGGCGATACCGTGATCGCCTCGAGTGCACGCGCCGCCCGCGCCCTGCGGCGGCTGCATGGCGAAGCACAACGCGAACAGGGGCTGGAAGCCTGGCAGTCGCCGGATATTTTGGACTGGGATAGCTGGCTGAACCGCTTGTGGCAGAAGCGACTGCGCTCGGGCGAGCGAAACACGCCTCTTGCTCACCGCTCTGCAGGAACAACAGGTCTGGGTGAGGCTGGTAAGGCCCAGGATCGAGGGGAGGCGCCTCATCTCCGTGCCCGGTGTTGCCGAGCTGGCGCAGCAAGCCTACGCCCTGCTCTGCACCTATGGCGCGCTCGATTTTCTGCGAGGAGAAAGACTGGGCGGCCCGGATGTGGAGAGCTTTCGCGAATGGGCTCGTGATTTCGTACGCGTATGCCACAAAGAGGAGTGGCTAAGCCGGAGCATGCTGCCGCTGGTGATACGCGATGCGTGCTGGAAGGCCAGGTGGAAACCGCCCGGCTGGTGCTGACCGGATTCGATCGCACTACGCCGGCACAACAACACCTGATCGAAGCCTTCCGTGAAATGGGCCATGAGGTCGAAATGGCCGGAGCCGGCGAGGTCCCCGCGGCGGAGACAGTTTTGCTGGTGGAAGCGGTCGATAAGCGCGACGAGATCGCTACCTGCGCGCGGTGGGTGCAACGGCAGCTTGCGGCGCAAACGGCAATCACGCCACGCATCGCCGTCGTGGTGCCCAATGTCTCCAACGTGCGCCCGGAGATCGAGGGGATATTTCGCCAGATACTCGCACCCGAGACGGTTACGATTGGAGCGCACGAGCTGCCGCTTCCCTTCGAGTTCACTCTTGGGGTTCCCCTGGTCAACATGCCTATGGCGCGGGCCGCGCTGTTGCTGTTGCGCTGGATGCACCAGGCGCTTGCCCAGGACGATCTGAGCTGGCTGATTCTCTCCGGCTTCCTTTGTGAGCACGAAGACGAACTGCTATTGATCGCGGCGTTTGATGCCAGGCTGCGTCGACAGGCGATGAGACAGCCGGAGAAGGAACTGGACACTGTTCGTACAGTTTCTAAGCGAAAGCTGGCGAGAGGCAATGCCGTTGCACAAGCTTCGGTGGAGGCTGCAGGAGGCCCGCAACCTGCTACCGCAGAGTGGATTCGCTGAGCTTCGCGGAATGGGTGGCTCTGGCCGAACGAATACTTGAGAGGGTCCATTGGCCCGGAGCTCATTTGCTGCAGAGTGAAGATTTTCAGGTGCAGGCGAGGTGGTCGCAGTTGCTCGACAGCGTGGCTACGCTTTCCTTTGACGGACGCAAGGTCGACTATCGCCGAGTTTCTCGAAGTGATGCAGCGGCACGCCGGGACAGATGATCTTCGCGCCGGAGTCGCGGGATGCGCCGGTGCAGATCCTGGGACCGCTGGAAGCGGCGGGGCTCACCTTCGATGCGCTGTGGTTTCTCGGCGCGGATGACGCTAGCTGGCCGGCGGCGGCACGGCCACATGCGTTTCTCACCCGGTCGCTGCAGCGCAACCATCGGATGCCACACGGCGATAGCACGGTGGATTGGGAGCTCGCGCAGCAGGTGACCCTGCGGCTGGAGAGAAGCGCGGCCAAGTGCGTCTTCAGCTATCCGTCACAGAATGCCGAGGGTGTTTGCCGGCCCTCGACGCTGGTGACGTCCGACAGACGCGAAGAGTTAAGGCCAAGGCGCTGCGCAAATCGATTGGCTCGTGATGAATCGGCTGGAGGACGAGGCCTCCGATCCTGATCACGGATGAGGAGCAGGCAGCGGTGATTCCCTGGCCGGTTGAACAAGAGGCCGGAGGCTCGGAAATACTCAAGATGCAGGCCGCTTGTCCATTTCAGTGCTTTGCCACCAGGCGACTGGCTGCCAGGCCGATGGACGAGACCGACTGGGGACTCGAACCGCGCGAACGCGGCTACAGCAGTGCACAGGATTCTGCAGGGGCTGTGGGACGAGTTGAAGAGCCTCGACGGGCTGATCACGGCTCGCAAAGAAGATCGACTGCCGGCGATGATCGAGCGAGCAGGTGAAGGCCGCATTGCAGAGCTACGGCAAGCAGATCGATGCGCGAAAGCAGGGCTGGAGCCGCGCCTATCTCGATGCAGAAGAGGAGCGCATCGCTTCCCTCATCGAGGAGTGGCTGGCGTACGAAGAGAAGCGTGCTCCGTTTGACTTTTGAAGCTGGCGAAATGAAGCTCCCCGCTTCGGTGGGAGAGCTGAAGCTGCAGGTTCGAGTAGACCGCATCGATCGGGTAGGTGGCGGGCGCGTAATCATCGATTACAAGACAGGCAAAGTGAAGAAGGATGCGTGGGAGGGCACGCGGCCGGACGAGCCACAGCTTCTGCTCTATGCCGGGCAGGTCGAAGAACTGCAGGGGCTTTTGCTGGGACAGGTGCGCGCCGGCGAGGTCAAATTCATCGGCCGGGTGGAGCATGGCAACACTGTGATGCCAGGGAACACGAAATTGTCAAAGCCGCCTCTGAGCGCGAAAATGCTGCAGCAGTGGTACAAAATCTTGCTCGACTTAGGCCAACAGTTTCTCAACGGCGAAGCGCAGGTAGATCCTAAGCAGTATCCCAAGACGTGCGAGTATTGCAAGTTGCCCGGGCTGTGCCGGATTGCCGAGAGCGACCGCGCCAATGCAGGCGAGGATGCGGACGATGCCGACGATTGAGCATGGCGCTCCACCGATCGATCAAAAGGATCGCGCGCTGACGCTGGATACAAGCCGCTCATTTCTCGTCCAGGCACCGGCCGGGTCGGGCAAGACGGAGCTGCTGACTCGCCGTTTGCTCAAGCTACTGGCCGAGGTGGACGAGCCGGAACAGATTCTGGCGATCACTTTCACCCTCGCAGCCACCGCCGAGATGCGGGCGAGGGTGTTGACGGCGCTCGAGCAGGCAGCAGCAAATCCCGATGACGAACGCGAGGAGGTTCAGCCTGGCCCGGGCTGCGCTGACCAACGACAGGGCACACGGATGGAATCTACTGCAACAGCCACAGCGACTGAATATTCAGACCATCGATTCTGTTTGCCTGGCAATTGCTCACGAGACTCCCCTGCTCTCGCGGCTGGGCGGATCCCTTACCCCGACTGATAAACCACAGCCGCTGTACAGCACTGCGGCACGGCGAACACTTGCGCGACTGGGTGGTGACCCGGTGCTCTCCGACGCGCTGCGCGCCCTGTTGCAGCTACGCGCAACCAGCCTGGGCGATTGCGAGAACCTGATCGCCGACATGCTGGACAAGCGGGACCAGTGGGGACGCGTACTGCTTCGGCCGGTCGGACGATTGGCCGCGGGTCCGCGACACGCTGGAAGAGCCACTGCGGCGAATCCATCAGGAGGCGCTCGAAAAAGCACAGTCGTTGTTTCGCTCCACCCGGGCTGGCGCAGGAGCTGGTGGAAGTCCTGGGCGATGCATGCGGCAACGCTGGATCCTGGCTCGGAGCTGCTTGCGCTGGAGCATGTCGCCGCATATTCGCGATCTGACCGATCACCAGGCAATGGAGCTGCCTGTGCGATTTCCTGCTGACAAAAGACAGACACGTGGCGCAAGAGCGCGCCGCCTAATAGCGGCTTCAGTTCCGGCAACGGCGGCAAGGCGGCAAAGGACCGGTTTCTTTCTCTCATGGAGTCCTTCGGCAAAGAGCCTGAACTGCTCGCCGATGCTGCGCGAGCTGCGTGCGCTTCCACCGCAGCATTACACCGAAGAAGAATGGCAGATGCTGCAGCACATGCTGGTCATCCTGCGCTACGCCATCGCCGAGCTGCGCGTTGTCTTCGCCGAGCGCGGCATGGTGGACTTTGTCGAGTTGGGCCTCGCCGCGCGGCAGGTTTGCTGCGACGAGGAGGGCGAGCTCAGCGAATTGGCAGCCGATGTCGCCGGGCGATGGCGGCATCTGCTGGTGGACGAATTTCAGGATACTTCGCGCAGCCAGTACGAGCTGCTTACGCTGCTTGCCGGGAGGGTGGGAGTCTGCGGGCCGAGGCACCTGCTTCCTGGTGGGCGATCCGATGCAATCGATCTATATGTTTCGCCAGGCCGAGGTCGAGCTTTTTGAACGAACCCGGCGTTACGGCCTGGGCGAGGGAACGGCCGCGGTGCAAATTGGCACCGTTGCAGTTGCAGATAAACTTTCGCTCCCATGCCGGACTGGTGGACCGCCTGAATGGGATCTTCCAGCAGCATCTTCGCGCCAAGTCCGAGCGAGAACGACGATGACTACCAGGTTCACTTTTGCGCCTTCCTCGGCACATGAGGCCGCGCCACCGGGCGGCCAAGCGGTGCACATCTGGCCTTTCTTTCGCGAGTCCAAAGCCAGCCCGGAGGAGCAAGCGCGCGGTGCGGAAGTGGAGGCCAGGCAGGTGATCAGCATCATCCAGGGTCACAGGCCCAGGTGGAAGCAGCGCAGCGGAAAGACGGAGGCGAGTATCCAGATTGCCGTGCTGGTTCGCGCCAGGCCACACCTTGCTGCTGATTGCGCGTAAACTGCGCGAGGCGGAGATCCCCTTCCGCGCGGTGGAGATCGAGCAACTGGGCGAGCGCCAGGAGGTGAGGGACCTGACCGCGCTGACGCGCGCACTGCTGCATCCCATGGATCGCATCGCATGGCTCACGGTGCTTCGTGCACCCTGGTGTGGCCTCACTCTCAGGGACCTGCACACGCTCTGCGGGAAGCGATGTTAAGGAGTTTGCCGGCAAGGCCGGTGCTCGTCTGCTGCGCGAGCGGATGTCTTTGCTTAGCGAGCGACGGGCAAGACAGAGCTAGGCGCGTGCATAGGGTGCTCGAAACGCGCTGCGCGGCAAACATCGCCAGGTTTCGCTGGCACAATGGGTGGAACGCACCTGGATGACACTCGGCGGGCGAGCGTGCGTAGACAGCGCCGGCTACGAGAACGTGCGCGCCTTTTTTGCCATGCTCGAGGATCTGGGCCCGGAAGCGGCCGGCCTGGAGGAGCGAATTGCCGAGCTTTGCGCGCAACCCGATCCGCGCGCAAACGAACGCTGCGGGGTGCAGTTGATGACAATCCACAAGGCCAAGGGACTAGGCTTTGACGTGGTGATCGTCCCCGGGCTGGAAGCGAGTGACGCGGCCGGATCCAGCAACCGATGCTTCGCTGGATGGAGCAGACAAGGCTGGTGGGCCAGTCGGAGCAGGAGGAGCGGGAGTTCGTAGTGGCTCCGATCGGCCGCAACGGCCAGCCGGGCGGCATATATCAATGGATCGGCGAGCAACAGAGCGAGCGGGAAGATGAAGAGGCCAAGCGCCTGCTCTACGTGGCGGCCACGCGTGCCCGCAAGGAACTCCACCTGCTGGGAACCGCGAACATCAAGAAGGACAGCCAAGAGTTAACCCAGGGTTCAAGCCGAAGCCTGCTGGGGATTGCATGGCCGGCGCTGGCCGGCGAATTTGAACAGCAGCGGGAGGAACAGAGGAACCGCCGGCCGCGACCCCGCAACAGACGAGCTCCCTTCCGCCACCAGAGCACGATCCCATTGCGTCGCCTGCCGGCTGACTGGAAGCCACCCGGTGATGTAACCGTTGACGAGCCAGATAGCCGCGAGCGCGCGCAGAGACGATTGAGCGGCCACGTGGCTCGCTGGCGGCGCGTGCTTTCGGCACCGTGGTACACGCGTTGCTGGAGGACCTTGCCCGCCTCCGGGCAATCGATGCTAGATCGAGATTACGCGGGTGGCGCGCTCGTGCCTTGGCTATGCTGCGCTCGGCTGGGCTAGCCCCGGGCGGAGGCTGAACCACAAGTCAGCAGAGGTGGTGCGGGCGCTGCATCGGAGTGCTCCAGGATCCAAAAGGGCGCTGGATTCTGGGCGCGCGGGCGGATGCGCAAACGCGAGATCTCCTGGTCAAGCTGGTCAGCGGCCGGAGGGAACTGGCGGAGTAGTGCGGACGCTGCGCGGCGATCGCATCTTTCGCGCTGGCGCAGAGCCCGGCTCAGTCCGAGGAGACGCATCTGTGGATCGTGGACTACAAGACAGCGCGGCACGGCACTTCGGGCATGGATGCGTTTCTTGCGGATGAGAAGGAAAAGTACTCGCAGCAACTGGAGGCTTATGCCGAGGTCATGCGCAAGGTTCATGGGGAAACTTGCCGTTACGCCTGGCGCTCTACTATCCGCTGTTGACCAGGCTGGTGTGGTGGGACGGGCAGCCCCATTGAAGGGAAACTCGCGCAGAGCCTTCAGTAATAAAGGTATTTGCGCCACTTCTGGTCGGAGTGGCCGATCATGCGCATGATGTGACGACTGGTATGCAGGGAGAAAGGACGCGGCTCGCGCAAGAGCTTGATGTCGTTTATCTCACTGAGCAGATGATTGCCTTTTCTTGCGATTGCAGGCGTGGCAGCAGGCGACCAGGTTTTCCCAGGTGGAAAGGCCGCCGCGCGAACGGGGTAAAACGTGGTCGAGCGTAAGTTCTCCCGCGGGCAAAACAACTCCGCAGTACTGGCAGCTGTTGCGGTCGCGCAGCAGGATGTTCTTGCGAGAAAGGGCACGGGTCTGATGCGGGATGCGGCGGTACTCCAACAGGCGAATGACCGAAGGCATGGGGATGCGCAGTAAGGCCGCATGCAAAATGGCGCCTTGCTCTTCTTCCGTCTTGGCCACGCCCTTCAGAACCAGGATCAACGCCCGGCGAGCGCCACAAATATTGATCGGTTCGTAAGACGCGTTCAACACCAGCACCGGCTTTTGCATGGTATAGGCAGAGGAGACCCGCTGGCCTGGCCACCCTTCATGCGGCTCAGAGGGTTCGTGCGGCACCCGCTGTGCGGTTGCTTTCGGCTTGCGTGCGTGGATCATGGACTTTCCCCAAAGACATCTTGATCCCGTTCCGTCTCAGTTCACTCTCTGCGTGGTTCGCAGAAAACCTGGATCCCAGAAAGCAACTCCCTCGCGCTGCGCGCGGGCCACGGTCGCCACCCGAACCGACGCGGCGCCGGCATTCCTCAGTACCCGGCTGCAGGCGCGGGCCGTAGCCCCCGTGGTGTAAATGTCGTCGATCAGCAAGACATGCCGTCCAGCCAGACGGGCGGGCCGAGGCGCAAAAAAAGCGCCACGCAGATTCTGCCGGCGCTGGTGGGTGGTCAGGCCTGCCTGACTCACCGTAATTCTTACGCGTTTCAACAAACTCGTTTCCAGCTGCAGCCCCCATTGGGGATGGCGCCGGCGCATCTCCGACCATGGCTGCGCGGGCCAGCAGCTCTGCATGGTTGAAGCCACGCTGGCGCTGCTTGCTGGGGTGCATCGGCACCGGGATCACCAACATCTGCGCTGCGGGCCGGAGAGCAAAAGATTCGAGGCTGTCGGCCAGGAGAGTACCCAAGTCGGCCGGCCACCGGCTGCATGCCGTCGTACTTGAGCAGATGAACCAGCTAGCGAAGCTGCCCCTGGTAGCTGCCATAGGCCACGGCTTTCACGAAAGCCGGAGGGGCCAGGCGGCAGGGTTGGCAGAGGGGCGCAGAATTGTCATCAGGCAACGGGGAGAGATTGGCGATGCCGAGGTCTTCCCCGCAACAAGCGCAGAGGACGCCGGTTTGCGGAGGAAGTTGCGCACAGCAGAAATCGCAGATTGGGACACGGGTCAAACGCAGGAGGGAGCCGCCACAAAGGACACAGGAGCAGGGGAACAAGGCACAGGAAAGGCTATCCGCTGGACTTCGAAGCACGCGGACAACAGCCCGCCAAACCGAAGTTTGCGACAGCGGGACGTCGAGAGTCAGGGGTAAAGTCTGACCAGAAAAGACGCACCTCACAGCCGGCCGGCGAGGCTCCGCAGCTGCCTTGCCGCCGATGAGGAGAGTATACGGGTAAGTTCAGCCTGAATGCCAGCCCGTGTTTAGGCCACTTTCTCGGCTTGTTCACGCCGTGCAACACGCTTGCCGGCGATGGTCGATGCCACCCCGGCCACCACCAGGGCGGCTCCCGCGTACTGCACAGGCGTAGGCCGCTCGTGGGCCAGGAGCGAGCCGAGCAACAGGGCGATCAGCGGGTTTACATAGGCATAGCTCGCAACCCGGGTGGTCGGATCCCGGGCAATGAGCCAGACATAGGCAGTAAACGCGATGATGGAGGCGAACAGGATGAGATAGGCCATGGCGAATGCAATCTGCCAGTTCCATTGATGGGAAAGAGCCGGCAACGTGCCCAGTTCACCCGAAGCCGCGGAGAGCAGGAGACAGAAACAAACCTCCCCAGGCACATCTGCAGGCCTGAGCTCATGCTGAGTTGCCGCGGCAGGTCGAGATGGCGGCTGGCAACCGTCCCACCTGCCCAAAAGAACGTGCCCAGCAGCAGGACCAACGCCGAGATGCTGAAAGCGGCTGTGATGAAGTCCCGCGGGAAGCATCAGCAAGATAACCCCCGCTATCCCCAGGGCAATGCCGGCCAGGGCCTTTGCGCTGGGCCGCTGCGAGCTGGAGACGATCCACTCCGCAACCATGACCCACACGGGAATGGTGGCGGCGATCACCGCCGCCAAACCGGAAGGGACTTCCTTCTCCGCCCAGAAGAGGCAACCGTAGTCGGCCGGCAAACATGACCAGGCCCAGCACGGCCGTACCGGTCAATTGCCGTTTGTTGGGCTGCGGGATTCCTCGCCAACAGCTGTAAGCGTAGAGAATTGCTCCGGCGCACAGGAAGCGGAAAGATGCAGAAAAGAAGGGCGGAGCCACCGCAACCACCTGCCGGATGGCCAGGAAGGATGCGCCCCACAGGACGTAGATTGCGGCGTAGGCAAGAAGCTTGCGAATTGCCATAGGTGAGTTGAGCACTTCGACTTATAGATTAGAGTGTTTGAGGAGCATTTCCACTTCTACTCTGCGCAGTCGGTTTCGGTTAGGTGCGGCTTGTCTTGAGGAAAACCCGCGTCGGGAGCGGTTGCTTTGTTGATACCAGAAGTGAAAATGCTTTCGCGAGGGAACACCATTGCAAGAAACTCCACAAGCTTTTGAGCCCTACGTCGCAGCTACCCAAAACCGCCCCGAACTGACGGTCCGCGCGCTGGTGCTGGGCTGTATTTTTGGGCTGTTGTTTGGCGCGGTGACCGTCTATGTAGGGTTACGTGCAGGACTGACCGTAGGGGCGTCGATCCCGATTGCCGTGCTTTCCATTAGCATCCTGCGGGTGTTCGGGCGGGCGTCGATTCTGGAAAACAACATCGTTCAGACTACCGGCAATTCCGGACAGTCGATTGCATCGGGAGTGATTTTTACCTTGCCGGCATTGATCTTTCTCGGTTTTAACCTGGAGTACTCGCGCATTTTTATACTGGCTCTGCTGGGTGGATTGTTGGGCGTGCTCTTCATGATCCCGCTACGGCGACAATTGATCGTCGAGGAGCATGGCCGGCTCACCTACCCTGAAGGTACGGCGTGCGCCGATGTCCTGCTGGCCGGCGAGCGCGGCGGCTCCTTTGCCGGGCGCGTATTTCTAGGGCTTGGCTTGGGCGGGATCTATACCTTGTTCCAGAATGACAACCTGTTCGGAGTTTGGCCGGGCACTCCGGACTATCAGCCACAGTGGTTGAAAGGTTCTGCGATCCGCGCCGACGTCACTCCTGAATATCTGGGTGTCGGTTACATCATAGGACCCAGGATTGCCGGGTTGCTTTTCGCCGGTGGGGTCTTCTCCTGGCTGGTGCTGATGCCAGCGATTTATTTTTTTGGCTCTCACTATCCCCAAGCGATTTATCCCGGAACCAAGCCCATCGCGCAGATGTCTCCCAGCGATCTGTGGGCCTCTTATATCCGCCCCATGGGCGCCGGCGCAGTTGCGGCATCCGGGCTGATCACCTTGCTCAAGACCATGCCCACGATCATCGGCGCCTTGCGCTCGGCGGCCGGCAACCTGCGCCAGGCCGGCGGAATCAAGAGCGTTCCACTGCGCACCGACGATGATCTTCCCTTCAGCGTGGTGGTCGGAGGGTCGGTGGTTCTGGTTTTGATGATGTTCTTTTTTCTTACTTTCAAACCAGTGCCCGGCGCCCAAGTGAGTTTGCTTGCCAACCTCTCCGCCGCGCTGCTGGTGGCTTTCTTCGGATTTCTGTTTGTTACTGTCTCCTCCCGCATCGTGGGGCTGATTGGAAGCTCTTCAAACCCTGTTTCCGGTATGACCATCGCGACGCTGATGGCAACGTCCGCGATCTTTCTGGTGAAAGGCTGGACCGCTCCTGCCTTCGGCGCGCTGGCTATCACCATCGGCGGCGTGGTCTGCATCGCGGCGGCGAATGCGGGCGATACGTCGCAGGATCTCAAGACCGGTTACCTGATCGGCGCCACTCCGCGCAAGCAGCAGATCGCGTTGGTGGTCGGCGCCTTCGTATCGACGCTGGCCATTGGGGCTACGCTGCAGCTGATGAACCAGGGACTGGCGGAGTTCCGGCAGACCGCGAGGCCGTGGGATATGGCAGTGGCTCACAGCGGCGTGCAGGTGGAGGAGCCACACTTTCACCAGGCGCAGATTCGGGTCATCAACTCCGACAAGACAGTCGATACGCGTGCCGGCGATCAATATGTGTTGCTGAACGCGCTCAATTCGCCTGAGCTGGCGGACGGCAAGTATCTCTACAATCCGCAGACCCAGCAGATTGAGGTGCAGTGGATCCAGGGAATCGGAAGCGAAAAGGCGGCGGCGCCGCAGGCACGGCTGATGGCCACGGTGGTCAACGGGATCCTGGGCCGCAAGCTGCCCTGGGGCCTGGTGCTGCTGGGCGTCTTTCTGGTCATTGCGGTGGAGCTGCTGGGGGTTCGCTCACTCTCTTTCGCCGTGGGCGCGTATCTTTCCATCGCGACCACGCTGGCGATCTTTGCCGGTGGCGTGGTGCGGTGGATGATCGATCGCGCGGTCGAGAAAGCGGGCGAAGCCGAAGGTGAGAGCGAGATCAGCCCGGGTTCGCTCTATGCCAGCGGACTGATTGCGGCCGGGGGGATCGTGGGGTTGATGGGGGTCGCGCTGAAGCTTTATGAAACCGCTGTCGGCAAGCAGGATGTGCTGCTGTTGCCGGCCACCAATCCCCTGCACCACGACTGGGTTTCGGTGTTGATGTTCCTGCTGCTGGCGGGTTCGCTTTATTACTTCGCCCGCAAGCCGCTTAAATCCTAGTGGCTGGCCGGAAGAATCGAGACCGTCTGGAGTCGCGACGGGAGATGATAAATGAAGCGAAGCCCAGCCCTCCAGATGGGCGCCCCACGTTCGCCCCAGCGTACGTGGGACGAAAACGATGGGTCGAAGCCCTTCGAACGCTTTTCGCTAGACGCGCATGATACTTATTCCTCGAGAAAGCAGTCCGAACGAAGGTAAAAGCATTCGAAGACATCATTTTCGGCCCATGTACGCTGGGGCGAACATGGGGCACCGTCCAGAACCTCAGCGGCGGTGAATAAGCCAGGTCCATCCACACCCTCCATCGCTATTCGGTGCGGAGGCGCTTCATGGCGTCGCGGCCGCCGGGACTCGAACCGTCGATGCGCACCGCTGCTTCAAAGGCTTGTTTGGCACCGTGACTGTCGCTGCGGTCAATCAGGACCTGGCCGTAATAGTCGAGGGCGGCGGCCGCCAGTTCCGGGGGCAGCGTTCCCTTCGCCACCGCGGCCTCGGCCCGGGGAGCGATAAAAGTAAAGTCGCTCGCAGCCTGCTCCCGACGCTTGTAGAAAAAGGGCAGATGCCAGGTGGAGGCGGCGCGAATAAAGCGCGCTTCAAGATCGCCGGGCGCGCGATTGACCGCCTGGTCCATTTTCGCCAGGCCCTCATTGGCCAACCGGCGCTTATCCCATATCGCCCAGGTACGGGCTGCGTCCAGAAGTTCCAGGCTGCCGCTGTAAGCATCGACTACTGGGTTTCCCGGGAAGTCTTTCGCTAGCGCCGCGAAGCTCGCACGGGCCTTGGAGGCTGCGGCGCGATCCCCTTGAAGGTCAGCGAAATATTGCGCGCGCGCTTCCGCCAGCCGCTGCTGGAAGCCGGCGGTGAAGGTCAGGCTCATGGCGAGGAGAATCCCTAACTTATCCATAAGAATTGAAATGCTTGGCCGGCCGGAACGGTTGCATCACCCAACGCGATAAGCACGCTCTTTCCAGGTGACCTGCTGGCCTGCGATCTTACGCAGCAGGGCGGACCACTGAAGAGCAAGCAATATGGTCACGCCAAGCGGATGCAGCAAGGCGCTGAGCAGAGGCTGACGATATTTCCAGACGGAAAGCAGACGGGGCAGAAACGACGCTGCCAATGCGGCAAGGATGAACGAGCGTCCATACCGGCCGTACGATGCCGGCGCTACGAGTAGCGAGAGGGTCAGCAAAAGGGGAAGTATCTGGCCGCAAAAGAGCAGGAAAGTGAAAGGCAGAATGCGCGCCGGCGCAGCCATGCCTTCCGTAGCATTCTTGGACAGACCTCGCCAGACCTCAGATGCATTGTGATACATGCGGCAAGTGGCAAGATGGGTCAGGTCGGCAATATCGGTGCGCAGGCCGTGACGCCGGAAGAGCTGGGGTAGCAACAACCCGTCATGCATCGTGGTGCGGATCTGCGCGTGGCCGCCGGTCTTGCGGTACGCCTCGCGGCGCACCATAAGGAACTGACCGCAGCCCACGGCAAAGGCGGGCGCGGGCAAGGCACGCATGCCGGCCAGCGGCAGATACGAAAGCAGCACGAAGTGGATCAGTGGCAGCAGTAGCCACTCCAGAGGAGTTTCCGTTTCCTGACGGGGAAAACCGCTCACCAGATCGGAGCCCGTTCGTGCCAGGAACACAGACATGGAGGCGAGCGCTTCCGGTGCGAGACGTACATCTGCATCCAGAAAGCAGAGGATGCTCGAGCGAGCCATGCCGGCAAGGGCATAGCACGCATGCTGCTTGCCGTTCCAACCACCGGGCAACGAAGGCGCAGACTCCAGGCGCACGCGCGGATCACGGGCGGCAAAGCCGAGAACGATTTCCGCGGTTCGATCGGTGGAGGCGTCATCGAGCACAATGATTTCGATGGCCACTCCGCGCGAAGCGAGCAGGCTGGTAAGGGATTCGGCGATGACCCGCTCCTCATTGCGAGCTGGGATAAGCACCGAGACAGCATCCGGCAGAACGCAGTGGCCCATCTCCGTACAGCTGCCGGCAGTCGGCTCGCGATAAAGCAGCATGTTCCAGACCCAAAGCAGGGCGGGGACGGTGGCGCAGCCAAAGGCGAGTCCAATGAGCAACGGTACTCATAGGCGGCGAATGCTCCCATGGCTGCCCTGATAGACGCGGCCGCTCAGCAGATGCAACGAGCCGCTTCCAGGCCTCATAGACGCCACTCACGCCCACCCGGCCCGAAAGGATGGTTGTGAAGTGCGCGGGATCGCGAAGCTTGGCCAGCGCCGCGAGCTCATCCTGGGTGGCGGCCAGGGCGGAGGCCAGCTGGTCGCTCCACTCCTCAGTGCTATGCAGGCCGCCCATCCGTAACCTCAATCGGCTGGCCGCAGGACATCAGAATCTCCGGCAGGCGCTCATCCCAGAAGGTGTACTCGAAGGCCAGCGGCACAAGCGTGCATGGACCGAGCCGCGCAACCAGCGCTGCCAGCCCGGGGCGGAAGATTGCCGGACGGGTGCGCATGTCGGTGAAGCGACCCTCAGGAGTGACCCAGAGTACCGAGTTCGGCGTGGAGAGGATCTCGCGCGCAGCGCGCAGAAACTGGGCGGCGCCGCGCGGGGTTCCGGCTTCGATGCCAAACAGTCCCAGCTTGCGGAGAAATCCATAGTGCTTCAAGGCAACGGCGTCCATGGGCGCATAGTGGCAGGCGGTGGGGAGAAAGTAGCGCGAAATCACGATGAAAGCAAGCGGATCCCACCACGACGCATGGTTGGCATAGACGATCAGCGGGCCGGCGGTGCTGGGGAAGCGGCGGGCGTTCGCCAGGCGCATGGCGTGAAAATGGCGGCCGATATACCAGTGGAGATAATTGGCGAAGAGGGAAAGCAAACCAGGCGACGGCTGAACCAGTGCAGATTTACCCCGCGTCGGCATGCCTCTTTTCCCCGTTCCTTGCCTCAGGCATGAGCCAGCAACTGCTCTGCCTGCCTGCGCGCGGCAACGGCAGCGTCCGCCCCGCGATAGTGCTGATCCAGTGCATCGGCGGCGATCCAGCCGCTCATCATCACCATCGGCATCCCCGGGCCAGGATGGGCTGCCCCTCCCGCCAGGTACAGTCCCTCAACATCTGGGCTGGCATTGGCCGGTTTGAAGGCGCCGTTCCAGCGGCCGTGGCTCGAGATGCCGTAGATCGCTCCATTCAGCACGCGGTAACGATTGTGAATATCGACCGGCGTGAGCGCGCGCTCAAAGACAATGCGCTCTTCAATATCCGTAAGACCCGCAGTGCGCTTCAGCTTGTTCAGAATCACCTGGCGATAGGCGGGGAACATCTTCGTCCAGTCGTGCCTGGGGCGCAGAAACGGCGTGTGCACCAGCACATACAGCGCGTCGCCGCCCGCGGGCGCGGTGGTTGGATCGGTGGCCGCGGTGGAAGCGAGATAGCAGGTCGGGTCTGGAGCGGGCTCCGCCAGATCGTAAATGTGGTGAAACTCCTCGTGCGGATCGCGCGAAAAAACAAAGTCGTGGTGCGCCAGATGCTCGTAGCGCTGCTTGAGACCGAGGTAGAGCACCACTCCGGAACAGGCGGGCTCATACTCTCTCCGTTTGTCGAAGCGCTGGGCGACGGAGCCGCCCAGCAACTCGCGATAAGTGCGCACCGCATCTTCATTGGAAACTACGGCGTCAAAGCGATGCATTTCTCCGTCGCCGGTTTCAAGGCCGGCAATGGCCGCGCCTTCGGTGAGCAGGCGGCGAATCTCGATCGAGGTGTGGTAGCGCACGCCCAGTTCGCTCCCCAGGCGGACCAGCGCCTGCGGAACGGCGCGGGTTCCTCCCTTGGGATACCAGATACCTTGTTCCGCCTGCATGTGGCCGATAGAACAAAGGATCGCGGGAGAATTATCGGGCGCCGAGCCCACGTACTGCACATAGTGGTCGAGCATCTGGGCTACGCGGGGATCTTTGATGAACTCGCGAATGGTTCCGGATACGCTCTGCCCCAGGCGCATGCTCAGAACATCCTTAAGCACGGAGAGCTGGAAGCTTCCGCCGATATCGAAGGTGTCGCGCATCGAGCCGACAGACTTCCAGAAGAAGAACTTGTCAGAGATGGTGTGCAGTTTTTCTGAAAGCGCCATGAACGTCGGTAAAGCGGGTGCCCAGCCCCGGTTCCCTGCCCTCGAGCGATGCGGCCATCTCGCGGACATCGTCTTTCAGATCTAAGACTGTGCCGTCATCGAAAAAGCAGCGCCACTGCGGGTCGAGACGGACCATGTCGAGATAGTCGCTCATGTTGCGCCCGGCTTCGCAGAAGATACGCCGCAAGCACCGAGGGCTGAATCAGGATGGTGGGGCCCATATCGAAGCGGAAACCCTGCTCCTCGAGCACGGCAGCCTTGCCCCCAAGCCATGGGTTCTTCTCGAAGACCTCGACCTCGTAGCCGCGCGCGGCCAGCGTGCAAGCGGCAGAGAGGCCTCCTAATCCTGAACCGATCACGGCAACACGCATGTTGGAGTTTCTCCTCAATCTCGATCGAGCCGGGTGGCCGCGCGCAGAAACCGGCAGAAAGCCCTTCCAGCGAGCAAGCCAGTTACCGCCATGAACCGCCTCAAGATAGGCGGCAAAGAATGGCTGATGACCGGGCGTTGTGGGCTGATAGGCGCGAAGGTCACGGCTGCGTTGCGTGATCACCGTCTTGAGCGCTGTCATCTCCAGCAAGCCTTCGCGGCCCCGGGTGACGCCGAAGCCGCTGGATTTGCGCCCGCCGAAAGCGACACGCGGATCGGCGGTGGCGACGATCAGGTCGTTGATCAGCACAGTGCCGACCGTGAGCCGCGAGGCCAGGGCGCGCGCTTCAGGCTCGGGTCCGAAGATAGCCGCGGTGAGCGCATAGGGGCAGGGCGCGTGCGCGGCGATCGCGGCCTCCGCGTCAGGCACATCGAAAATGCAAAGCACCGGGCGCAAAGATATCGCTCTTCGCGATGCGCATTTCTGGCGGTGGCCCGGCTGATGACGACGTAGCGCAATTGCTCGATGGAGCCATCCATCAGCACCAAGCCGCCCAGTCGCCGGGCATCTCCGAGAAGGTCAGCAAGTTGGGCCTGGGTGCCGGCAGGCAGCGGCACGGCAGGAGAGACTCTTGCAACTGATCGAGCAGTGCCGGCACCATCTCAGGATGGCTGCCCACCAGGAAGAGACGGCGCGGCGCCATGCAGGTGGCTGAGCCGTTGAGCCGCAGCCCGAAGGCCAGCGCGGCAATCGCACGATCCATCGCTGCGCCGGGCAGCACGAAGACAGCATCGCAGCCGGAGAGCTCCATGACGGCGGGCGTCAGATGCGGCGCCAGCTGGCTTAGGACCGCCCTGCCCGTGGCGGCGGAACCGGTGAGGAAGACCTTGTCGACGCCCGCAGCGATGGCATCGACGGCAGCGTGGGGCGATTCGTCCAGCAGTTGCAGCAAAGCGGGATCGAGGCCGCACTTGCACCAGCACCTCACGCAGCGCCTCCGCCGCCGCCGTGCCGCCGGCCGCCGGTTTCCAGAGAACGGCATTGCCGGCCGCCAGCGCTTGCAATGCCTGCACCCCGGGCAGGAACAGCGGATAGTTCGCGGGCGCAATGATGAGCACGACACCAAGCGGCTCGCGGGTGGTTTCCGCAGTGACCCGGCGAAGCCAGAAAGGGCGGGCGTGAGCGCTGAGCCGCTGGGGAGCAAGAATCCAGCGCGCCTCGCGCTCGAGAAAGCGGCAGGCCTCGACCAGGGGCAACACCTCAGAGACCAGGGTATCGGCCACGCTGCGATGCAAAGCGCCGGGCTGCTCGCAGGGAACACTCTGCGCTATTTCGACCGCAGCTTGCGGCGATGCGATGGCGAGCCCGGCGCAGGATGGCAAGGCGCGCCCGCAAGGCCTGTCCGCGCCCAGATTTGCTGTGCCGCTCGCGCCTGCCCCAGGGACGGCTCAACACGGACAGGCACGGAGCTGAGAGACCTGCTGCTAAGCGGCATACTGTTGATTGTGCACCCTTAAGACCATTCTACGAGGCGGCTTCCTGTACAGGAGCGGCTTCGTTGCGTTCCAGCACCGGGGCGGTATCCCACTGGGGCTCCAGCTTCAGGTCTTCGAGCAGCAGCCGCGCGGTAATGCGGGCGGACTCGAAGATTACCGGCAAGCCGCTGCCGGGATGAGTGCCGCCGCCCACCAGGTACACGCTGTCGAGATCTTCAAACCGGTTGTGCGGCCGCAGGTGGAGCATCTGCCTCAGATTGTGCGCCATGCTGAAGGTGGAGCCTTTGTGCAGCGCGTAATTCTGTGCGCCATTCCGCCGGGGTGACCACTTTCTCGAAGCGAATTCGGCGCTCTACATCTTTAATGCCGATTTTTTCCAGCTGGCGCAGGGCCAGCGACTCGAAAGCGCGCTCGTTCCACATCCCAGTTGACGTTGCGATGCTCGTGGGTGACCGGTAGCAGCACGTAGAGGGTACTCATCTTCTTCGGCGCCAGCGTGGAGTCGGTGACGCAGGCATTCTGCACGTAGAAGGACGGATCGTCCGAGAGCTGGTGCAGTTGCTCAATATCGCGCAGGTTCTGGCGGTAATCGGCTGCGAGGTAAATGGTGTGGTGCGAGACCTCGTCATAACGTCCTTCAATGCCCAGGTAGAGCATGAAGGTGGAGCAGGAGAAGCGCTTCTTCTCGATCCTGCTGTCGGTCCAGCGGCGCCGGATGCTGTCTGGCACCATGCGTTGCATCGCCTGGGCGAAGTCTGCGTTGACCACCACGGCATCGGCGGCCAGAGTGCGGCTCGACGGTGCGCACCGCGGTGCACTTGCGGCCTTCAAAAATCATCTCTTCCACCGGCTCGTTGAGCAGCACGTGAGCGCCCAGATCCTCGGCAATGCCGGGCCATGGCCCTGGTGACCGCGCCGCAACCACCCACGCGGATGAAAGACGCCGTGCTCGTATTCGAGGAACGAAAGAATGCTGAACAAACTGGGGCAGGTGAACGGCGACATGCCCAGATACTTGGACTGGAAGCTGAAGCCGAGGCGAATGCGCTCATCTTTGAAATAGCTTCGCAGGTCGGAGTCGAGCGAGCGCCACGGCCGCAAGAGCGGCAGCAGCTTGAGCATGTCAAGCTTGGCCAGGTCTCTCCAGCTCTCGAAGGGCGACTCCAGAAAAGGCGTAAAGCGCTCCAAGCTTGTTGCGGTTGTCGCAAAAGAAACGGTGGAAGCCGCGCGCGTCGTCCGGGCTGAGCTGAGCGATCGCGCGCTCCATCCGCTCCAGGTCTGGCGTGGCCAGCAGCTCTCCGCCAGAGCCGAAGACCAGGCGGTACTGGGGATCGAGCCGATACATGGGGATCTCTTCATCGAGGTCCCTCCCGGCGGCAGCAAAGATCTCGCGCAGAACTCTGGGGTAGAGAAAGAAGGTTGGGCCGGTATCGAATTTGAAGCCGTTTCGCTCCATGGTGGAGGTGCGGCCACCGACAACATCCCGCCGTTCCACAACGGTGACGTCGACGCCCGACCGCGCCAACAAAATAGCAGCGGCCAGGCCGCCCGGACCGGCCCCGACAATGACTGACTTTCTGCGTTGGCTTAATCATTCGGATTTCGATGGGAATACAACGTCGATCAGAAATAGAGGTTAGCCCTTTAAGCTATCGGCAACTTAACGCCTATGTCTTAATTTTTCATAAGTGAACACCATCGCGCTACTGGGAAATGCCAACCGATTCCAGCCGTGGGGAATTGCAGGAGTTTCTTTTTGCTCCTGCCAAAGTTATCCGACAGCTTGCGAAATTGCGAATGCTCGCCCGGCGAGCGATCGAGCCGTGGCGCGACCCTGACGGATGAGGTCGGGCAAGCCCACCCCGTAGTAGGCGCTGCCCACCAGATGGAGACCGGGCATGGTTCGTCAAGATCGATTCGAGCTCCGCCATACGTTCCAGATGGCCAACAGCATATTGTGGCAATGACTGTGGCCAGCGGCGCACTACCGTTTCCGCGGCTGCCGGCAGGGGGCCCAGAACGCGGCTCAGTTGCAGGCGGGCGCGCTCGATGAGCTTATCGTCCGCTTCGCCCAGCAGCGCTTCGCCGGCGTGGCCGCCGAAGAAAGCGCGGAGCAGCACTGCCCCTTCCGGCGACGCGGCCGGGAAACTTTTGATGCACAAAGGTGCAGGCCAGCAGCGGGTGCCCCTCGAGTCGCTTGCCGTAGACCGGGGGAACGACAAAGCCAAAGCCGCGTGGGATGCGCAAGCGAGCCGCTTGCTCGGCAGAGAAGGCCAGGGCCACTACGATGGCCGACGTGGCCTGCTGGGGCAGCAAGCCGGCCATGCGGCGCCGTTGCTGAGCGGCTGCAGCAAGGCGCGGGTAACGTGCGGCGGGGTAGCCAGGACCACCGCGTCAAAACGATCCGTGCCGGCAGCAGTGGTGAGCCGCCAGCCTCCACCATCAGCCTCGATCTGGAGCACCGGCTCATGCACTACGCACAGAAGCGGGCGGCAAGCTCAGAACCATGCGATCGATCAGGGTCTGCAGCCCGCCGGCGAGACTGGTAAAGATGGCTGAGGGAGACTGCTGCGCGCGCCGTTGCACGGCCTGGATAAGACTGCCCTCCTCGGCTTCCATGCGGACGAAAGCGGGCATGACGGCACGAACACTGAGCTGGGCAATGTCTCCTCCGAAGACCGCGGCCAGTAGCGGTCCGGCGATGGTGCCGGCGACTTCCTCCCCAAAATGGCGGCGCACAAAGTCGGCCACCGATTCGTCATGGGCAGGCGCGGATGCCTTGAGCTCCGCGGCGCGCTTGGGCTCGCGCAGGTAGGCAAGGCGGGCCTGCCAGCTGAAGAGTGGCGATTCCAGCAGCGGACCCCATTTGGCCGGGACCATCATGCGCATGCCGTCAGGAATAGGGACGAGCTGAGCGAGGCGTTCGCCGCCCACCTGCACGTAGGTGCGCCGCCATTGATCGTTGGAGGGGATGATCTGGTCTGCGAGGCCAAGCTCTACCGCCAGTTCGCGCGGCCCAGGGCTTTTCCGTCACCCAGGAGTCAGGGCCGCACTCGATGACGAAACCCTGGCGATGAACGGTCTCTACGATGCCGCCGAGGCGCTCCGAGGCCTCAAAAAGGACAAACTCCACTCCGTCACAGGCAAGTTGATAAGCCGTCGCCAGGCCACTGATGCCGCCGCCTACGATGGCAATGCGCTGGAGCGCCGCACCGCTCATAGAGCAGCTACGGGGGTCGGCGAGAGGGCGGCTTTCGCGGCGAGACGCGCGAAGCCTTGCCGGGCCAGATCCTCGAGCGCCGCGGTAAGCAGCGCAGAGTCGTTGAGCGACTGCGGGCGCACGACCTCCAGGCCGATTCCGGCCGCGAAGTCGCGAAAGCCGATATCGATGTCGTAAAGGATTTCGACATGGTCGCAGAGGAAGCCGATGGGCTGGATCACGACCGCGGGGTGGCCTTCCTGGCGCAGCGCGGTGAGGGTGTCCTCAACGGTGGGACCGATCCAGGTGGCGCCGGACATGCCCTGGCTCTGGAAGGCAAAAAACCAGTCGGCGGCGGTAAGGCCCAAGGGCGCCAGCAGCGCGGCCACATTGGCTGCAGTGCGCTTGGCCTCCACCGGGTAGGGGTCGGGCTCAGGCGGGCCCGGTTCTCCGCAGAGCTGCCCTGGATGGTTCTGCAGGGGACGCTGTGGGCGGTAAAGAGCACCGGCGCCATGGAGCCGATGCGCGCCGAGAGATTTTGCCACACCGGCTGCAGCCGTTCGGCGAAGGCCTGGGCGAGCAGGGGATGGTCGGCCCAGCCATCGATGAAGTCCATTTCGATAGCGCCCGCTGCCTCGGCAAAGGCGGCGCGGCGGTAGAGTCCCACGCTGGTGCGGGAGTTCTGCGGCGCAAGACAGATCACCACTGCCGAGGTAATGCCATCCGCACGCATCTGGCGCACCACATCGGCGATATACGGCTTCCAGTTGCGCATGCCGACATACACCGGCAGGTCAAGCGCCTGGGAAAGCAGCCGCCCCTGCTCCAGGGTGAGCTCCGTCAGCGGGCTCGAGCCAATGAGACTGTAACGGTGACGAATCTCTTCGATGACCGATTCGGGCATGGGCCGGCCGCCGGTGACATTGCGCAGGTACTCGGGGATCTGATCGAGCGACTCGGGCGTTCCGTGGGCAAGCAACAGAACGGCCTGACGCTGCGGTGCGAGCTCAGGCACGGGAATGGCCCTCCGCTGAACTCGCGCACATACTGCACCACCCTCTGCACATTTTCCACCGGCGTACCCGGGAACGATGCCGTGCCCGAGATTGAAGATGTGTCCGGGACGGCCCGCCGGCCTGGATCAGGATCTGGCGCACCCGTTGGCGCAGCAGGTCTTCGTCGGCGAAGAGCAGGATGGGGTCGAGGTTGCCTTGCACCGCAACGGCGTGGCCGAGAGCGGACCAGCCCTGGTCCAGAGGCACGCGCCAATCGAGGCCGATCACGTCGGCTCCGGTTTCGCGCATGGCGGGCAGCAGGGTCGCGGTATCCACGCCGAAGTAGATGACCGGCACGCCCAGCGCCTGCACCTGGCGCACTAGACGGGTGGTGACAGGCAGGACGAAGTCGCGGTAATCGGCAGGGCTGAGGGCGCCGGCCCAGCTATCGAAAATCTGGATGACGTCGGCGCCCGCCTCTACCTGCTGCGCGGCATACTCGGCCAGCACCGAAGCCAGCTTTTCCAGCAGAAGCTGCCAGACGGAAGGCTCGCGATACATCAGTGGTCTTGGTGCAAATGTAATTGCGGGAACCGCCGCCTTCGATCATGTAGCTGGCAAGCGTGAAGGGAGCTCCGCAGAATCCGACGATGCCGATGCGATCGTTAAAGTGGGCGACGACTTTGCGTATGGCCTCGGCTACGTAGCCCAGTTCCTGGGCGCGGTCGGTGCGCAAATTCTCCACATCGCTCGGCGGTGCGCACCGGGTGATGGATCACCGGCCCTTCGCCGGCCAGGAACTCAAAATCGAGCCCCATGCCTTCCAGCGGCAAAAGCAGGTCGGCGAAGATGATGGCGGCATCCACGTCGAGCTTTTCCGCGGCGGTGATGGTCACCTCGGCGGCCAGCTCAGGGTTCTTGCAGATCTCCAGCAGGGAGTGGTGGCGGCGGACCGCCTGGTACTCCGGCATATAGCGGCCGGCCTGGCGCAGGAACCACACCGGCGTCTGGTCCACCGGCTGGCGCAGGCAGGCTCGCAAGAAGCGGCTGCCGCTGGTAAGGCGGCGCTTAGTCCAGGCTGGCAAGCTCGATACGTTCCGGCGAGGCGAGACTTGCAATACGGTTTCTTCTGACATGCTGGCCTTCAATTTGAAGGGTAGCATCCCGTGTGGCGCCTACTCGGGCGGCGGGCCGCATGTTCGATTTTCTCGCGATGAAGAACGCTACATGCGCCATTATGGGCCGGCACGAGGATCAGAGACCACGGTGGAGAAATTGAACACGGTTACTTCATGGTAGGTTTGCCCCGGCTTGAGCTCGCGTGGTGGGAAATTTGGGGTGATTCGGGGAATCGGGAAAGTGCTGTGTTTCCAGGCAGAAGCCGGTGCGTTTGGCATAGACGTGGCCTTGTTTGCCGTGCAGCGTTCCATCCAGAAAATTGCCGGAATAGAACTGCACGCCGGGCTGCGTTGTCTCCACCGTCAGGACCCGCCCGCTGGTTGGTTCCGTCACCCGCGCAGCCTCCTGCAGTGTTCCGATCTTTTCATTGAGGACGTAGTTGTGATCGTACCCTCGGCCCAGCTTCAGCTGCTCGTTATCGTCGTTGATCCGCGCCCCGATGGCCGTTGCCTTACGGAAGTCCAGCGGCGTTCCGGCAACGGGAGCCAGCTCTCCGGTAGGAATCAGACCCGAATCGACGGGCGTGTAGCGGTCTGCGGGAATCATGACCAGGTGGTTGAGAATGTCTCCTTGGCCCTCGCCGGCGAGGTTGAAGTAACTGTGATTGGTCAGATTCAGGACTGTGTCTTTATCGGTGGTGGCAAAATACTCGATCTTGAGCGCGTGCGCCTCCAGGGTATAGCGGACGCGCGCCGTCAGGGTACCGGGAAAGCCCTGATCGCCATCCTTGCTGACCAGGGTGAGCTCCACCCCATGGGGAATCTCATGTCCTTGCCAGACGAGTTTGTCGAAGCCAATGATCCCCCCGTGCAGGGTGTTGACGCCGTCGTTCGCGCGGCAGTTGGTAGCGCTTGCCGTCCAGGCTGAAGGTGGCATGGGCGATGCGGTTGCCGTAGCGCCCGACGATCGGCCCGAAGTAGCTCTTGCCGTCGGCGGTGTAGCCCGCCAGGTCATCATACCCAAGCACGATGTCGGCGACCTTGCCGCTGCGGTCGGGCACTTCGAGAGACACCAGCCGGGCGCCGTAGGTCATAATGCGCGCCTTAATACCGCCCTCTTCGAGGGTGTAAATCTCCACCTTGGTTCCATCAGGCATATTCGCCGAATACGGACTTGGTCACCTTCGCCTCCAGATGCGATGCCAGCGGCACCAGGGTTAAAAACAGACAAATACAGCTAAGGGCATTGATTCGCATCGAGCGATTGGCCATCAACAGACTCCTTGCATCTCTTCCCGCGCCCGCAGCCGAGCGACGCGAGCCGCGTCTTCGAACCGTAAAGGATACTAAAGCATTTATCTCTTCGGCGTTACGGCAGAGCAAGATACAGTTACGGATAAATTGCCCTAAAGTCCTGATTCAAAGGGTGAAAAGCGTCCCCTGCAACATTTGGGCTAAGGCCGTGAACTGCTCCCGTCCGGGCTCCGTAGACCGGCTTGGGAAAGCCTGCAAGCCATTCGTCCATTACCGGACGGGAGTACTTTTATCCCGCGCATTGTTACCCAAAAGTTGTAGCCAGGAGCGCGTGAGCAGCTATGCTTTGTCTCAAGCGGTGGTTCTGGACGACTGCTTGTTGATTCTTCGGGGGAGGGATTCAATTGAAGCAGCCGGCTACGAATCACCGCGAATACATTTCCACCAGCGTCGAGGTCACGCTGGACGATGCCCGGGCTACGGCCCTGGAGCGAATCGTCAGCCTGTCGATGGACTACCAGCGCGGGGTTGGCCTGGTGCAATTTCGCAATGGGGTGGACGCTGTCATCGCCTCGACCGGATATCCGCAACTGATCGAGAAACTGCTTGAAATACTCTAACTTCAAAACCGCGCTCCGATCGACCGCACGGAGCAAACTGGCGCTTGCCGGCTACCACGAGCAAATCGTGTCTCTCTTGTGGACCGAGCCTGTCCAGCTCAGCTTGCGGATCGCCAAGCTTACGCTTTAGAAAGCGGTTTCACGTCTTAAGCTGTCCGCTCCAATCACCTGCTGGACCCATCGTGAACTGCTTGACCCGTCTGTAAATTCTGCCATCTAGGTTATGATAAAGCGGCTGCGAAGCCGTTGCCGGACTCCCGCCTGTCGCGCAGCGCTCATGAGGACAGAGATTCATGGTCAACTATCTTGAACTTCCGGTTGGGGAGAAGTGCCCCGAGGTCATTCACGCGGTCATTGAGATTCCCGCCGAGGGCATCAACAAATACGAGTACGACAAGACGCTGCACGTCTTCCGGCTCGACCGCAACCTCTATTCGCCGGTGCATTATCCCGGGGACTACGGTTTTATTCCCTCCACGCTAAGTGAGGATGGCGATCCGTTGGATGTGCTGGTGCTGGTGGACGCGCCCAGCTTCCCTGGCTGCGTGATGCAGGTGAGGCCGATCGGCCTGCTTGAAATGCTCGACCAAGGGGTCCCCGATGAGAAGGTTCTGGCGGTAGGCAAGAACAACCCGCGGTACGCCGATGTGTGGAACTACTCGGAAATTTACCCGCACATGCTGAAAGAAATGACTCACTTTTTTGCCATCTACAAGGACCTTGAAGGGAAGCGGGTGGAAGTGAAAGGCTGGCACGACGCGGCCTACGCACGCGATAAGGTGGTTGAAGCAGTGAATCGCTTTAAAGACAACAAGGTCTCCTCCGGGGTTAGCGGAAACCGCTAGGAGCAGTTTTCACAATTATTGCTGCCTGTTAACGATCGCGAGGTGTGGTTTTCCTGGAGAGAAAACCACGGAAGGGCCGGTTGCTACGGTCTACACCAATTGCGAAAACCGCTGGGGCCCGCGGCTTCAGATATAATCCCTGCAGCGAAGCCTGGAGAGATGGCCGAGTGGCTGAAGGCGGCGGTTTGCTAAACCGTTGTAGGGGCTAACACCTCTACCGGGGGTTCGAATCCCCCTCTCTCCGCCAGCAAACCCTCATCAAAATACTTGAATCGATCAGGCCGACCCGTCAGCGGCCAGTCTCGCTGTTCAGATTCAGGCAGCGGGATTCCGCCGTTCCATAGGCTGAACGATCCGTTGACGATCGAACGTCTGCGCATTCACACTGCGGTGGGCGTGAGATCGCCACAACGGACTGCGCCCTATCCAGAACGCCAGGACATCAGCTTATGAGTAAGCTCTCACGTCGGGATGCGGGAAAGATTCTGCTCGCAAGCTATACGGGTTTGTTACTGGATGGCGGGGCCGTTGCGTCCACGATTCATTCGACCGCCCGCCAGGCGCTGCTGCAAGAGGCTAAAGACAAAACTCCTTCCACAACCAACACTGGACATATCCCCACTGATTCCAGTTGGTCGGATGTGCTTCTGGGTAAAGAAGCGGAGCCCACGGTCAGCTATCGAACGAACTGGGTCGTCTATGAAGAGTCATTCATGAACGGCCAGCTGATTGGAAGAGGGTGGAATGGTGCAGGCTTCATCAACTTTTACGACGGCCGGCTGAATCCAGCAGAGTATCGCGCGCCGGAGGCATTCCGGCTGGAAATTGACGGTCAATCGCTGGCTACGGATTGGAAGTGGGGAGGGCTGGAAAAAACCGCCTCCGCCAACGGCAACAGCCATGCGGTTGTCACCTTGAACCATGCGATTCGTCCGGTCACCGTCAAGGTACATACCCGGCTGGATGGAACGGCAATCCTGACACGCTGGCTCGAGATCACGAATACGGGCCAACAGCCGGCTGCATTAGCTTCTGTGAGCTCGTGGAGCGGAGTGCTGCGCAAAAACGATCGGTGGCAGGCGAGCCTGAACGGGACAAATCTACCGCTGTACTCGGTCGGCTACTTCGAGAATGCCAGATGGGGAGAGGAGGGGAATTTTCAGTGGCACGATATGCCTGCCGCGGGCTACAGCATCGACGGCAGGTACCTGCGCGAGCAGCATCGGCACCCAATGTTTATGCTTCGCAATAATGCGACCGGCGAATTCTTTATTGGGCAACTGGCCTGGACCGGCGGATACAGCTTCAACTTCGACCTCAACACCGAGATCGGCAAGGACGGGTCTGCCGCGGCTTTGACTTTCAGTGCAGGTCCCGACAGCCCGGCTCCGATGCGAGTGATCGCCCCCAATGAAACAGTCTCTACCCCGGAAGTGCACCTGGGACTGCTGTACGGCGACCTGGATACGGCGGTTCAATCCATGCATACGCATTTGCGGCAAAGCGTCTTCATGCCACCGGCGCGCGGCCAGAGAGGGTGGATCGAATCAGGGATCGGCCCGGAGTTAGAGATCACAGCAGAACAGGTAATCCATGCAATTGATGCCGCGATCGAAGTGGGAGCGGAAGTCTTTTTCATCGATGCAAGCTGGTATGCAGCCCCGGCAGGCGATTGGTGGAAGACCGTGGGAGACTGGAGCGTCAGTCGTCAGCGCTTCCCGGATGGTCTGAAACCCTTTCGCGACCGCCTCCACGCGGCAGGCCTGCTTTGGGGATTGTGGATGGATGCGGAGCGAGTGGGCAACGAAAGCCACGTCGCCAAAGAGCATCCAGATTGGCTGGCCATGAACTACGAAGGCAAAAGAGAGATAGGGGGATTGCTCGACCTGACAAATCCTGATGCCGCGAAATGGATGGAAGGGCAGATCATCCGTGTCATCGAGGAGAACGAATTAGATTTTTTCCGTTTGGATTACAACACAGATCCTGGCCGTGGAATAAGGACGGTCAAGGATGGTTTCATCGAAAATGGATATTGGCGATATTACGAAGCAGTTTATGGCATCTATGACCGATTGCGGGCCCGGTTCCCCAAAGTGATCTTTGAAAATTGTGCCGGAGGCGGCGCGCGCACAGATATCGGCATGGTGCGGCGTTTCAATCACACCGACGTTACCGACTGGCAGATTGCTCCCCGCTCGTTCATGATCACCAACGGAATGACCATGGCGCTGCCGCCGGAAACGGTGGATCGGCTGCTCGGCGGACAAGACGGACAAAGCGCAGCGGATTTTGATTTCCAGTCTCGCCTGCTGCTTTTCATGGAGCCGAAATTCGGGTTTCTCTATCCCGTCGGCGCGCAGCCCAATCCGCTGTTTATGCGGAGAACCAAACATTGGGTAGCGCAATACAAGAACTTTGTTCGCCCCTTCATCGGCACCAGCCGTATCTATCACCACACGCCGGTGGTAACCGGGCCTGAGCCTCATGGATGGGGCGTATTGGAGCTGGCAGCGGAAGACCGAACTCGAGGAATCTGTGGACTGTTTCAGCTTTCCGCGCCAACCCAGCCGGAATATCGACTTCGCCCCCGGGGCCTTGATGTCTCAAGACGCTACAAGGTGACCTTTGACAACCTCGGTCAGGCAACAATTGTCGATGGCTTCATGTTGGCGGAACAGGGCATCCCAGTGCGCCTGGAAGGCGCCCTTACCTCAGAGCTGCTCATCTTTGAAGCAGTATGATTGCACGCCCCTTGCAGATACCGCGCGCTTTTCAGGTCAGCTACGATTTATCGGTCACGGATTGACGTTGTTGCGTGGTCCCGGTGGACCGGATCAGCGTTGCGGGCGATCACCGCAGACAATTCGTTGCGATCGATGGGCTTGGAAATGTAGTCATCCATTCCGGCGGCCAGGCACATCTCCCGATCGCCAGTCATGGCGTGTGCAGTCATTGCAACGATGGGTACTCGATTGCCGGCACTCTCCCGCAGGCGGCGAATTATCTGGGTTGCCTGCTTGCCATCCATCTCCGGCATTTGCACGTCCATGAAGACCAGGTCGAAGGGTTGCCTGGCAAAGGCTTCCACCGCCTCCCGTCCGTTGCACGCAACCGTGACGGCGTGGTGATCCATTTCGAACATGGCAACGGCGACCTTCTGGTTAAACACGTTGTCTTCGGCCAACAATATGCGGAGGGGGCGAACGGGAATCGGGTGGGCTAAGGTTGCTCCACGAGGATCCCTGCCCGGCACGGGGACGTCCGCCAGGATCTTCAGCAGCAAGTGAAGCAGGTCGTCGCGGGCAACCGGCTTCAGGACGTACTCCGAGATACGTAACTCACGGCAACGGTCGGGCGCTTCCATTTGTTCGGCTGAAGACAGCATCAGTGCCTTGCCAACTTTCAGTTCCTTGGCCTCCCGAATGTGTCCCAGAAGGGAGAAACCGTCCATCCGCGGCATTTGGCCGTCTACGATGATCACGGGATAAGACACCTCCGTGTTTACATTTTTGTAGAGAAGTTCCAGCGCCTCTGCTCCGCTCGCGGCCAGGTCAACGATCATCCCCCAGGCGTTCAGCATTGTCTCGAGAATGCGACGGTTGGTAAAGTTATCGTCTACCACCATGACGCGCAAGCCGCGAAGGATTTCAGCGCTGACGGGCAATTCCTCCTCAATGCTCTCAGTAGTGGGAGCAAATTGCGCGGTAAAGCAAAAGCGGCTTCCTACCCCGACCTCGCTGTCCACCCAGATTCGTCCGTGCATAAGTTCCACGAGCCGGCTGGAAATGCTCAATCCCAGCCCGGTTCCCCCGTAGACGCGTGTGGTGGAGGAGTCGGCCTGTTCAAAGGCCCCGAATATTCTCCCCAGCTTGTCGGCTGGAATGCCGATTCCACTATCCCGCACCGTAAAGCGAAGAACCAATCCGTCGGCCTGTGGCTCCCGGATGACACTCACAACGACTTCTCCGTGCTCGGTGAACTTGATCGCGTTGCCGGCCAGGTTCACGAGGATTTGGCGGAGCCTACCGGGATCTCCAGCCATTTGCTCCGGGATGTCGGCGGCGACCTCAAAGGCTAATTCCAGGCCTTTTTGATGCGCGCGAAGTGAGAGCCCCTTCATGCAATCGGCTACCATTTTGTGAAGATCAAAGACGCGGGAATCCAGGGTGAGCTTGCCGGCTTCAATTTTTGAAAAATCCAGAATGTCGTTGACCAGGGAGAGCAGGCCGTCTGCACAGGATTTCACCACGGACAGATAATCGCGCTGGATGGGCGATAAGTCCGTTTCCAGAGCGAGCTCGGTCATGCCCAGAATGCCATTCATCGGCGTGCGGATCTCATGACTCATGTTAGCCAGAAACTCACTCTTGGCGCGGTTGGCACCCTCGGCGGCTTCTTGCGCTTGTTTGCGAGCGCTAATGTCAACCATGACCCCGAAGAGTTCCCGTTCACCTTCGGCTCCGTCGACCACGCGGACAGAGGTTCTCAGCCAGAGGATCCGTCCGGTGAGCGCAGTCATTCTGTGTTCGAACTGTTGCGGTTGCCCGTCCAGGGCAGCCTGTGCGCAACAAGATTCCACCCTCGCCCGGTCTTCGGCGTGAACATGATCGGTCCAGAATGTTGGCTGGGTCAGCCAGTCTTTCACCGGGTAGCCGAAGAGACACTCCGCTTCGGAGTTCACAAAATTGAATTTGGAGGAGCGCGGATCACGCCGCCACAAAATCACCTGAGCAGAATCAACCAGCTGCCGATACCGCCGCTCGCCGGACTCCAACTTCAGCGTCTGCTCCGCGAAGCGCCGGTCAACCAATGCCGTCAGCAGAGTCATGCCCAGTACGAATAGGGTTACCAGGGTTATGCAGCTGAGCCCCAGCGACGAAATGTTAACGGCATGGGTCAGGCCGGGAAATGTACGTGCGGGGACGAAAGTGACTGCTGCCATGCCGGTGTAGTGCATGACCGGGATGGCAGCACCCATCAGCAGGGCGCCGGCGATCTTTTTCTGGCCACGATTCCGCCGGTCCTCACGGAGGGTGAAGGCGAGCCACAGAGCGACCAGCGAAATGAGCACGGCTAATGCGACGGAAAGGGTCACCAGGGGGACAGAATAGCTGCGCATCGCAGACAGCCGCATCGCAGCCATCCCAATGTAGTGCATGGCAGCGATTCCACCCCCCATCACTAGACTGCCGAGAATCAAGTGAGACGGTGTCATCCGCTGACGGCTCACCACGAACAGGGCGGCACAGGAGGCAAGAATGGCACACAGCAAGGACTGAGCCACCGTCGGCCAATCGTAGCCAACGGGCACTGGAAGTTCGCAGGCAAGCATGCCGATGTAGTGCATGGCCCAGATGCCCATCCCCATGGCACAGGCTCCGCCGCTCAACCACGCCAGGCGAATGAGGCCGCGAGCCGCTGTCACTCGGCCCGCGAGGTCCAGCGCCGCATAAGATGCCAAGGTCGAGATGGCGACCGAGAGAGCAACCAGATAGTAGTTATAGGACATTACCATGGCTGGGTGGTAAGAGCTCATGCTCGTGATATCGACATGTAAGTCTTTTTAATCAAGGGGCGGGGATACGGTTAGCGGTTCTCTACGCGACTTGGGACGGAATGCTGAACGTATTTCGCATACCTAAGACTTCCGGGATAAGAGTCTTTGCCGGATAGAGGCATGTGCTGGCGGTGCAGGAGAGTAGGCGAGTGCCCTGCTGCCCGCTATCCGTCCGCCGGCCCTCAGCGCGCTTGTTGTTCCCAAGAAGGGCCGCCATCTTCTTCCATCGGCAAATCTCCACCGGCCAGCAGTTACTCCGGTCATTTGACGGAGTGAGCAAAGACACCGCTGCTATTTACCTGGGCCGATCATCGGCATGCTGATCGCACACGATTTTCAGCAAAAAGGGAAAGCTTGCTCAGAAATTCCGCGTGCCCCAGCACTTGCGGGTTAAGTATGCTGTCCGGCAAAAGCCCCTTGGCAACCTGGATCAAATTGCGAACGATCGTCTCGCGAACCGCATCGGCTGCGCGATGGGTACTGGGCAGCCAGTGCGGCGTCAAAATAACATTCTCCAGCCTTAGAAGAGGACTTGTCAGGGGAAGCGGCTCCGCGTCGTAAACGTCCAATGCAGCGCCCGCTATCTTGCCTTCCTGCAGCATTTCAACCAGGGCATCCGTTTGGATGAGCTCCCCGCGAGCAACATTGATCAGGTAAGCGGTCGGCTTCAGGAGCTTTAGCTCGCGCGAGCCCAGCATGCCTCGATTGTGCTGCTCAAGCCGACTGTGCAGGCTGACGAAATCAGCCGCAGTTAACAGCGTGTCGAGATCGGGAACCAGTTCAACACCTGCTGACTCCGCGGCAAATCTATCCGCACGCGGAGAGTAGGCCAGGATCCGCATCTGAAACGGCGCCACCAGACGTGCTAGCTCTGTCCCGGTCTTACCTAATCCGATGATGCCCAGCGTCTTGCCGATCAGGTCATCACCAAGCACATCGGGCTGAAGGTTCCACTTGCCTGTCCTCACCAGCTTCTGCTGCTGCGGTAATTTCTTGGCAAGGGCAAGGAGCAATGTCAGCGCTGCGGATGCCGTCGAATGTGTCAGGCTGTCCGGGGCATTGAATACGACGACATGATTCGCGGTACATGCTTCAAGATCAATCTTGTCGTAACCGGCTCCCGCCCGCGCGATGACGACGAGCGTCTCCGCGCCCTTGGCGAAGGCCGACGACTTCAACCACGGACGAAAGATCACGATTCCGTTGGCATTCGCAATTTGTTCTGGAGTTATCTCAAGCGAATAAAGACGATTGGGGGAAGACGCATCCGCTCCCCCCGGCGCCTGATCGAGCAGGAAGCCTGTCTCGATGAAGCCGGTTGCATGCAGAGAATCTAATCCAATATCCCGGCCGCATACGTTTCCTGCTTCGTCCAGGTAGTCTCCAGTGAAAAATACCTTGAATAGACGCATGGTCACCCTCTCATTTCGGCGGGGGTGATTGCTGCACGCGAAGGGGTGAGTGCCATAACAATGATTGCGCTAAAAAGAAGCGCCGACATCAGCGACAGGCTACGCCCGATGCCCCAGGATTCTTTCATTACCCCGACAAAGAGGATGCCGAGACTCCCCGCCAGCGTGCCGGCCAGATTGTAGAGACCATAGGCTGTGGCCCATCTTCCAGAGGACATTACGTTGCTGAAGATAGGCATCGAGTTCACTTCCAACGTGCCTCTCGCCAGTGAATAAATGAGCAGGTTGAGGCTCATCTCTCCGACGGTGGGGATGAAGCCGACCGCCAACATCGTGGGAGACATAAGACAGAGTGCGATTACCTGAACCCAGATTCGGCCTTTCCCATTTGTTTTGGCCCAACGATCGGCCCATAGCCCTCCGGCAAGGGAGCCTACCAAAGCAGGTGTGTAGGTAACGAGCCCAAGGATGAACCCGGCTCGGGTCAGACTCATACCGAATCTCTCATAGTAGTAGGTCGGCATCCATGATCCAATCGGCCAACTTGTCAGCGACAACGCGGCCGCCAGAAATATCAGGCAAAGGCTGGTTCTATTGCTGAGAACCCCAAGTATCTTGCTGCCGACTGGCTCTCGAACGCCGGCAGCGAGCTCGCCTGTGCGCAACTGTTTGGTCTCCGGGCCTTCATTCGGAAGCAGCGCGACGAGAACTATGCACAGCAACAAGCCGAATGCGCCCAACAAATAAAAACCGATCCTCCACGAATAGTGCTCTGCCATAAACCCACCATAGAATCCGCCCAACCCGGCTCCCGCAGGCAACGCCGTGAGAGCCAAAGCGTTCGCCAGGGACCGCGTTGCATTGGAGTGAAAGGAGGCTATATGAGCGAGTGCAGCGGGCAGATAGAGAGCTTCAGAGACCCCGAGAAAGACGCGCAGAGTCAGCAGTTGCGACTGGTTCTGGGCCCAGCCTGTCGCGAATGTTACTACGCTGAAGATTACCAGGCTGGCCAGGATAACCGACTTACGGTTGAAGCGGTCGCCCAGATATCCCCCGATCGGAGAACAGAGGCCATAGGCCCACAGGAACACGGAACCAAGCATAGCCAAAGCTACGTTTGATAAATGCATTTGCCGATGAAGGAGTGGGAAGATAGCAAAGAGGGTCATGCGGTCCATATAGTTCAGACACGTCACAACCCAGAGGAGCCCGACGACAGCCCATTTTCTATATCCGCCGACCGTCATCGTCGCCTCAGCTCTACGACCTCGCTGAGCCTAGTCGCGCGCAGCAGCAAACAGTATCTCAGAAAAACAATCTGGCCTATGCGAATGACTACGGGCGCTTCGTTTACCGCGAGAGCCCAACCCTCTTGAACATTGCATCTTCGCGATCAAGAAAAATGAGCATCGCCGACACCAGGTTCTTGATATTGTCCTGTACCCCCGAAACACACTGCAGCGATCGCAGGCTTGCCCTGGCGGTAATCATCTCGGCAGGATCCAATTTCCCGGCGTGCCGCTCAAGGTCAATCCTGTGCATCTTCTCAGTCGCGTGCTCCCAAACGCCAAAGACAGTGGCTGAAATATCCGATCTCAGCTGGACCGCGCGTGCTTCCCGGGCTGCCTCCTCCGGGCTGGCGGCGTGAATCTCGATCTCCCATATCACCCGAAATTCCAATGTCACTCCCTGGCGCCACTCTCAGGGATGAATACTTGACCGGCGCGTCACACGCCATGACCCGGAGGTGTGACTTTGTTTGAATCCTGCCTGTATTGCTTGGTGCGGCGTCCTGTGGTGCCTACAGCGTCCGGCTTTCATACGTATCCGACAGCATCCACGCATGGGACGTTCACACCAAGGTTCACTGGCTTTGGTCTAACAGACCGGCGTTGCGCAGAATACGCCGCACCTTCTTGGGTGAAATCGACAGCCGGTCCGCAACCCGGGAGACCTTCTTCCCTTCTCTCGCCCAAACCTTAGGGATCACAATCTCCGCAAACTCTTCGGCGACCTGCTGAAAGGTTTTGTCCCCTATCATTCCTTCCGACCAGGCGCGAAGCGTCTCGTTAATGCCAGAAGCCCGCAATATATGCGACTTCAACGTGATGAGCTCTTCCCACAGATGATCCCGATCATCGGAACGCAGCAGTGCGGCTGCCTTGGACGCGCACTCCTTCGCCTCATCCCACTCCTGAAAGAAATCGTTGGCGGCGGTCAATCCGCGCACGATGTAGGCGCCGGCCAATAAACGACGGTTTTGCGTGTGTTTGGCCAGCGAAACGGCCTCTTCCGCATAGCGTTGGGCCGCATTCGCATAGACCGCCGTGTCTCCATCCTCGCCCAGCTGTTCATCCACTCGCGCATTTTCGGCGAATGCTTCGAGAATGCGCGAACGCGCCATCAGGATCTGATCATGCTTATCCCTGCCCAGCGTATAGGCCTTCAACGCCTCGGCAAGAGCCCGGTCGATTTCTCCCATATCCAGATGCAGCTGTCCTGCGTTCACCAGGACCGAACCTGCTCCACCATGATGCTCATGGAGACGGTAGATCTCACCGGCGCGGTCAAGTTGGGCCAGCGCATCGCGGCATATCGACGCGTAGCGCGCATGGTAGTTCGGCCGCTCTGTTCCCTTTGCCGGACGACTCCACGCTCGAGCGTGTGTGCTTGGATTCAATTCGTTTGCGCAAGTGCAGCGCCAGCAGCCGCTTTACATAAGCTGCATTGACCAGGGTTCGTGCCAGATTGCGGTGGTTCACATCACGGCGGGCATAGATGGCGATCGCACGCTCATAGTGCTCCAGGGCCAGGCTGTATTCACCGGTTCTGCGTATGATGCGACCACGTGCCGACTCAATGTTGCCCAGCGATATGGCATCGTCCGTATCCTTGAGCTTTTGCTCGGAATGGTTCAGCAGATCCAAAGCCTTCTTGGCATCCCCCTTTTGAAAAATGAGCCAGGCCTCCTGCACTGCGATCACAGCGGCCAGCTTTTCGGCGCGCATCGTTTCAGCCCGGCGGCGCGCTTCCACGACATGCTCGAAGGCTCTCGCGTACTCACCTTTCTTACGATGGGCTCGCCCTTTCCAGAAATTTGCCAGGATGATCAGGTTTTCATCCCCCAATTCTCTTTCTGCCTTGAGAACGAACTCCAGCATTTCAATCGCGGCATCGGAGTCCTCCGTCATCAAGGCGCGAAATGCCTCGGCCAGCCGGAGCTCGAGGTAATCGCGGAACGGCATCCTGGCTCGCATCGTGGGCGTGAACCGAGCGAGCAGCGTTTCCACGCTCCTTCTGTCGCGATGCCCGACATCCCACCACTGCGCAGCACGAAGAGCGATGGCGGCGCCGCCGCGCTCAATATCGGGACTCGTCCAGTCGACCCCCGCGTGCTCCAGCAAGCCGATGCCCTCACCGATGCGACGTTCTTTGAGTGCTTCGTCCAGCTGCTCCAGGAAATGCAGAGACAGGATCATGGACCGATTCTAGGCGGATGATCCGAAACGGTCGAGCGCATTCTCAGACTTCTACAAAGAAATGTAGACAGGGAAAAGGCAACATTTGCAATAAAATAGGCTCTAACACTTAGCTTTCCTCCCAAGCGTACCCCGCCGACGCAAGGTGGGATCGGACGCTCGCCCGATTCGGACGGTCCTTCATTGCGCCAACATCAGCATTTCACTAGCTTTGGTCCTAGTAGCCGTTTCCTCGGCCAGCAGTTTGTCAATTGGTGTTGACCGAAGCGACAGCTCTTTCGTGGTTTTCTCCTAAGGAAAACCACACCTCGCGATCTTTACCACGCCACGGTAATTGCGAAACTGCTCTAAGGAGATTTGCCTGATGATGCGTCACGGCGCCGAAGCAGCTCGGCTATCCACGGAAGAGAGCATCCTGTCCGAGGAGGTAGTCGATTTCCTGTACGCATTGCAGCGCCGCTTCTCCTCATACCGCGAGCAGCTCTTAACGGAGCGCTATCACCGCCAGCGGGAATTTGACCTGGGTAATATTCCCGATTCTCTTCGTGGAGCGGGTCGCGGCACAGAAATCGACCGGGCAACCAGGCCGCTTCGTTCGGATCTCCGGTTCGGCCAGGTGATGCTTGCCGGTCCACCGGAGCATGAGGTTCTCTCACGAGGCTTAGTCTCAGGCGCTAGCTTGTTCATCGCGGACTTCGATGACTGCTTGTCCCCCACCTGGGAAAATTGCCTGGAAAGCCATACCAGCTTGCGCGCGGCGTACGACACTCTTGCGCTGAAAGACCTGGCGGGAGAGCTCGCTGCCGTCTCAGTTCGGCCGCGTAACTGGAGCCTCGAGGAGAAGCACTTCCTGGTAGATGGAAGACCGATTTCTGCCGCACTCTTTGATTTTGGCTTGTCTATCTTTTATATCGCCCGCACCTTGCCGGAGGGCCGGGTGGCGGCTCATTTCTCGCTCTCCAAGCTTGAGAGCCATCGGGAAGCCCGCATGTGGGCCGAGATTTTCCGTTTTAGCGAACAGTATCTAAGCATCCCGAAGGGTTCCATTCGCACGATGGTCACCATCGATACCGTTTCTGCCGCGTCCGAAATGGACGAAATCCTCTTTGAACTCCGGGAATTCGCTACCGCCCTGGAATGTTCCCCGCTCAGCTATCTTTCCAGTTTTGTGAGGAGCTTTCGCGTTCATCGCGAATCTCTGTTGCCGCAACGCAGCGACATCAACCTGAATCAACCATTCTTGCAGGCTTATCAGGAATTGCTGGTACACACCTGCCTGAAGCATCAGGTCCGTGCGATCAGCTCCAGTCTGCAACTGGTCCGAGAGGACCTGGGGGAAGCGAAGCGGCAGCACGGTAGGGAGTCTCTCGACATAAGACACGAGATTGAGCTGGGATTCGACGGAATCTGTGTCACTGATGCCGGCCTTGTTTCTGTCGCGCTTTCGGCGTTCGAACAAACCAGAAAGAGACGCTCTCCGATTATGGCGGCCGCGGGGCAATGTTACATAACGTCTCGAGACTTGATCTCGCCCTCGTTCGGAAGAATCACCATGATCGCCCTAAAGGAAAACGTAGAGTCGGCCCTCGAGTATCTTGAGGGGTGGCTCGCCGGCCATGGATCTGCGCGCCTGGCGAGTGGAATCAGGAATATGGCTTCGGCCGAGTTGTGCCGCGCCCAGCTGTGGCAATGGATTCGCCATTCTGCTCGTCTCAGCTGCGGGCGGCGGGTCAGCCGGTACGTAGTTGAATGCCTCATCCGCGACTCGCTCGCTAGCACGGAGCTCCGCATTGGAGAGGCGGAGTTTGCCGCTTCGAAGTTTTTCACGGCCGCGGAACTTCTTCTTAGTTCCTGCACTGACGGTAGCGACTCTTCTCTTCCTCTTCGCGCATACGCGCATCTCTGCTGATTCTTTTGTTCTCTGTCGAGGGATCTCTCCGCCGGCGGCAGATCCCTCCCGACTCTCGATGCTTGTTCAGGCGCCTGTAGGACGAATCGGACCAGCGCCCACTTCGCACTCCGGCACTTGTACCCGATTCGGTTACGTATTCTACTCACTACATCAGCTTGACAACACAAGCTGAGTCCTCCAAAGGAGAAAAACGTGGATCTGAGAAAGCCGAAATCTCGTTACATTTACCGCTTTGGACAAGGGCAAGCCGAAGGCGATGGGTCGATGCGGGAAGAGCTTGGAGGCAAAGGAGCCGCTTTGGCCGAGATGACCAGGCTTGGACTTCCCGTGCCACCGGGGTTCACCATTTCCACCAGTGCGTGCAGGTACTATCTCGAGCATGGCGCGATACCGGAGTCGCTTGATGCGGAGTTGGAGAGCGCTCTCGGATGGCTGGAGATTGAACGGGCGCAGCGCCTAGGCTGCGAGAAGGATCCCCTGCTGCTCAGCGTCCGCTCCGGCGCACACATTTCAATGCCCGGGATGATGGACACGATCCTCAATGTGGGCATTAACGACGCAAACATCGCCGGCCTGGCCGCCAAACATGACAATGCGGAGTTTGCTCTCGATTCGTATCGGCGCCTCTTACAGATGTTCGGCTCGGTCGTTCTCCAGATACCGAAGCAGGCATTTGAGTGCCCTGCTGAAGTTACCTCAATGGATTCAAAGGAAGCGACCATCCGACGCGCCATCAATTCTTTCCAGCAGGTCATCGAGCAGGTCTCCGGCAGCCCGTTTCCTATGGACCCTCGTGTCCAGTTGCGGCGGGCGGTGGAAGCCGTATTCCAGTCCTGGAATAATGAGCGCGCCCGGCACTATCGCCGCATCCACAAGACCGCGGAGAATTCCGGCACAGCAGTCACCGTGCAGGCGATGGTCTTTGGAAACTATGGGCTTAACAGCGGTACCGGAGTTGGGTTCACACGCAATCCTTCGACCGGTGCAAATGAGATGTTTGCTGAGTTCCTGCCCAACGCGCAGGGTGAGGACATTGTGGCTGGGATTCGCACCCCCATGCCAATCGCCGAACTGGAGCGGACCATGCCCGAGGTTTATCAGAGGCTCGAGTCCGTGACCCGTAAGCTCGAAGCACACTACCGCGAGGTGCAGGATTTTGAGTTCACGGTGCAAAGCGGAGAGCTATTCCTCCTACAGACCAGATGCGCGAAACGAAGCGCGCTGGCCAGGCTTCGCACCGCGGTCGAGATGGCGGAGGAAGACCTGATCTCGCAAACCGAAGCTCTTCTGCGGGTCAGCCCTGCTGATATCGAAGAGGTCCTATCGCAACAGCTGGATCTGAGTAGTCCCGGCTTGCAGCCCATCGCCAAAGGCCTGGCCGCATCCCCCGGATCCGCGGTTGGGCAGTTGGCCTTGACTGCTGCGCGTGCCGTCGAGATGGCCGGCAAAGATAAGCAATCGCCGGTGATCCTCGTGCGGCAGGAAACAACCGCCGACGATATCCACGGCATGGACGCCGCGGTTGGCTTTCTCACTGCGCACGGTGGTGCGACCAGCCACGCTGCGGTTGTCGCCCGGGGCATGGGCAAGTGCTGCATCACAGGCGCCAGCGGGATCCTGGCCGATGAGACCGCGGGTGTTCTGACAATTGGCGCACATACCCTCAGCGAGGGCGACTGGCTTTCGCTCGATGGCGCTACGGGACGTGTATTCCTGGGGCAGCTGCCCCTGCGCACGAGCCAAGCCTTCGACAATCCGTATCTGGCGAAATTGCTCTCCTGGGCAAGGGAATCCAGTATCACCGGTGTGCGGGCCAATGCGGACACCCCGCAGGACGCAGAACGCGCCCGCGATGCAGGCGCCGTGGGCATTGGCCTGTGCCGTACGGAGCATATGTTCTTTGCCAAGGATCGGCTCACCCAGGTGCGCTCCATGATTCTTGCCTCGACGTTAGCGGACCGGGAGCGCGCTCTCGCAGCTCTTCTTCCCATGCAGCAGGCAGACTTCGAAGAGCTGTTCCGTGCCATGGCTGGTCTACCCGTCACCATCCGGCTGATTGACCCGCCGCTGCACGAATTCCTACCCCGCGAGTTGGCTGCCAGGGACGAGTTGGATCGAGCGCGGACGCACGAGCCGCAGAGTGTACCCCGGCTAGAGGAAGTCCTGGCAAGGGTGCAGCAGTTGAGCGAGTCCAACCCCATGATGGGGTTGCGCGGGTGCCGTCTGGGCATTATTCATCCGGAGATTCTCGTCATGCAGGTCAAGGCGATTCTCCAGGCCGCGCTGCAGGTGAAGGCGGAAGGCATCGTGGTTCTGCCGGAAATCATGGTTCCTCTGATTGCCTGCGTCGAGGAAGTTCGCCACCTGCGTAAGCTCATCGAGAACACTGCCGCAGATGTCTTCCGTCAGGGGGGTCGCCGGATCGCCTACCGCGTGGGAACCATGATTGAGTTACCGCGCGCGGCGGTCTGTGCCGGCGAGATTGCGCAGGAAGTGGACTTTATCTCATTCGGCACGAATGACCTGACACAAATGACCTTCGGCTTCTCGCGCGACGACTCTCATAAATACCTCGACGCTTACCTGGAGCTTGGGATTCTCAAGCAGAATCCATTCCTTACCATCGACCGCGAAGGCGTTGGCTCGCTGCTCCAGATGGCAATCTGCAAAGCTACAACCGCCAACCCGAAGATCAAGCTCGGGGTATGTGGCGAACACGGCGGAGATCCGGCATCCATCGCATTCTTTGAGGAGATCGGTATAGACTACGTTTCCTGTTCCCCGGCTAGACTCCCGGTCGCACAACTCAGCGCGGCGCACACCTCTCTTGCACGAGAGACAGAAACAATGCGGTCTGTGCAGCGAGCCTCATAACCTGGCAGCGTAGCAGACGACATAGGCGCCGAATCCCAACTTGACAATCAATACCTGTCCATAAGAGCATGAGCAGCGTTCATGGTACGTCCTCCGTGAACGTTGCTCATCGCGTTCTGGTGGGCTTGCCGGAACTTATCGCATAAAGAAGGGATTCACCGGCTCATGTCGACACCTAAAAAGAAGACCCCAATGATCAGCTCCACGCAGAAATCCCAGGTAACGCATTTTCTCGGAGTCAAGTATTCCGTGTTGTTGCCACGGGAAAAAAGTGAGTGCGTGGAAATTCTGCTGGAGCGCTTTCCGAAGGGCCTGGCCTTTCCCATTCACCAGCACAAAGAGTGCGAGCAGACATACCTCGTGCTTGAAGGCGAGGGTGAAGTTACAGTGGCCGGCCAGGTGCAAAGAATTATCAAGGACGATGTTGTCTATATTCCCCGTCTTACCGATCACTGCGTGCGGAATTTGGGCGACGGCGATCTGGTCTACGTGGTCGTCGAGACCTACCCGGACGGATATCTTCCGAATGAACCAACCTGGGATTCACACATTGCTGCACTTAATAAGCTCTACGGCCTGGCGAGCGAGGCATGATGGCAGGCGCAGAACGACTCAACTTTGAAGGCAGAGTAGCAGCCGTCACTGGAGTCGGATCCGGCATCGGTGCCGCCATCGCGGATTGCTTTGCTGCTTGCGGGGCCACGGTAGTTGGCTTGGAACGCGACGCCGAGAAACTTGATAGTTCGGCGACAAGGATCACCAAGGCGGGAGGATGCTTCCACCCGATTCTTGCCGATGTGAGTTCTGCGGAGGACGTGGCCAAGGCCTTCCGCGAAATCAACCGCGAGTTCCCCGCCATCGATGTGCTGGTGAACAACGTAGGTGTGGAGTTTTACAGGGAATTTGTCGACGTAACCGTTCCGGATTGGGAGCGGCAGATCGCGGTCAACCTGAGGAGCGTTTTTCTGTGCTGCTCAAGCGTCGTACCCGCCATGATTCAGAGACGGCGGGGCTGCATTATCAACACCGCCTCCGTGCAGGCGTTTGCGACAACGGGGCAGACCGCGCCCTACGCGGCCGCCAAGGCCGGCGTACTGGGTCTTACTCGTGACATGGCGCGAGACCTAGGCCTACACAATATTCGAGTCAACGCAATCTGCCCAGGGTGCATCGAAACGCCGATGATGGATCGGTCTCTCAGGCGTGGTTCGAACCCTGATTCTGCAAAGACCAAGATGGAGTCCGCGATTCCCTTGCGCCGCCTGGGAAAGCCCCAGGAGATCGCGCAAGTTGTGCTCTTTCTGGCCTCGGATCTGGCGTCCTACGTTTCGGGTGTAGCAATGGTGGTTGATGGCGGTTTATTAGCGCAATTGCCGGTGGTCTAGTCCTATTGGAGTGTCAAGGTGCGAATTCCTGTCGATCAGTTTGAGACCTACGCGGACGGTCTGGATCATGCGGAGGATCTGGCTTTCGATAACGAAGGAATTCTTTGGGCGGGTGGAGAGATAGGGCAGGTCTACCGCATCCCCGAAGAAGGGCGGGTCGAAGAAGTTACTAACATCGGAGGCTTTTGCCTCGGACTCGCGTTCTCAGCAGCGGACGAACTCTACATCTGTAATGCAAAGCTGGCGAGTGTCATAAAAGTCCAAAAAGATGGCAAGGCTAGCTTATTTGCCGATTCGGCTCAGGCCTACAGGCTGAGGCTGCCTAATTACGGGGTTTTCGACTCTTCCGGCAATTTTTTCGTCTCCGACTCTGGAGACTGGTCCCAGAGCAGCGGCTGTATTGTGCGGTTCGATAGCCGGGGTCGAGGTCGGGTATTTCTGGATAGCCCACAGCCCTTTCCCAACGGATTGGCGCTTAGCGCCGATGAGCGTTTTCTTTTTATTGCACAGAGTCACACGGATGATGTGTTGCAGGTCGAAATCCTGCAAGACGGGTCGGCTGGGGATCGGGAAGTGTATGCAGCCGGATTGGAAAGGGTTCCCGACGGTCTGGCATTCGATGTCGCGGGCAATCTATACGTGAGCTGCTACGCATCGGACAACATTTATTGCGTCTCGCCCGAACGCAAGGTTGAACTCTTGGCCTATGACCGCGACGGCACAACCCTGGCGCGCCCTACGAATATTGCCTTTGGCGGACCACAGAACGATCAACTATACGTGGCAAACCTGGGCCGCTGGCACATAAACCGCACGAAACTCGGCATCAAGGGCCAACCGCTGGCAAACCAGAAGAGGTAGCCCAATGTCGGGTGCAAACAAAATGAATATAGTGGTGGTGCGCAATTGCAGCCTTCCGTAGCGACTGGGCTGCGGGAAATCATAAAGGGAGAAAACCAAATGCCGATGTTTGCCGGTTTGCACCATTTCAACCTGATCGTCTCGGATAAAGAAAAGACCAAGGCGTTTTACAACGGCGTCCTGGGGCTGGAAATTGCCCTTGAAACAACCATCGAAGATGCTGAGTTTTCGCGGGGTGTCGGCCTTCCTAATACCAAAGTATTGGCCACCTTCTTCAAGTTGCCGGAAAACTCCGGATTGATCGAGACTTTTCAATATGTAGATCCGCCAGGCCGGGCAGTACCTTCAACAGCCAAGGCTAACGATGGCGGATGGCAACATATCTGTTTCCTGGTGAACGACATTGAAAAGACAAAGAAGGAATTAGAGGGCAAAGGCGTCAAGTTTCTCACGACACCGGTGACTATCTCTTCTGAGCATCCTTATTTCGCCGGCGTGCGTTTCTGTTACTTCCTGGGACCGGATAAAGAGGTGCTGGAAATCCTGCAAGGTTGACGGAAACCATGCGATCAGAACTATTTCAATTAACCGGCAAGACAGCTCTGGTGACTGGCGGTGGAAGCGGGCTTGGGCGTGCCATTTGCTGCGGTCTTTCGGATGCCGGCGCGCGTGTGGTAGCGGCCGATATCTCCCTGGTGAACGCGCAGCACACCGTCAGCCTGGTCAAGGAGGCGGGTGGAGAAGCGGAAGCCGAGCAGCTCGATGTCACCCAGAAGGCGGATGTCGAAGCCGTTGTCGATCGAACCATTCGAAAATGGGGCGCGCTTGACATACTCGTTAACAGCGCGGGTCGAGCGATTCGTGGCACGGCTCTCGACTACTCTGAACAAGACTGGGACACGATCATCAACGTGAACCTCAAAGGAACGTTCCTATGTTGCCAGGTTGCCGGCAGACATATGGCGGAGCGAAAGACAGGAAAGATTATTAACCTGGCGTCGATCGGTGGCTTTATCGCGTATCCCGGCAGCATCGCCTATCTGGCCAGCAAGGGAGGCGTGGTCCAGCTGACCAAAGGTTTCGCAGTTGAGCTGGCGCCTTTCAATGTTCAGGTCAATGCGATCGCACCCTCTCTCTTCGAGACGCCGATGATGGCCGGCAGTCGTGCCGATTCTGAATCCCAACGATATTTTATGGACCGTACGCCGATGGGCAGGCGGGGACATGCGGAAGAGATCGTTGGAGCGGCTATTTTTCTGGCGGCCGCAAGTTCCAGTATGGTCACCGGTCATACCTTGGCGGTCGACGGTGGGTTCCTATCGGCATAACACGGCGGGGCTCCATCCGCTGCAGGGTCGCAAGTCGTAACTTACCCGCACTCATCCACACAATTAAATATCTGGCCCAGCGCGCGGGTGCGGGCCCACCGTTTCGGAGATGGCACACCCTGGATTAAATTCTGTAACACTTCGAACGATCTCCGCACTATTTATGCGTGGGTTAATAGCCCCGGTTACCAGGTTGCCGACGCTCCGTCCTCCCCCACACCCTTGGCCCTAGCACTGTGATGACCTTGAGAGATTCTTCTTTCAAGGATGGAAAGGCTAAACCATCATGAAAAATCTGTCGTCGACTATTGCCGTGTTGCTTGTGCTTGCCGCACCCTTGAAGAGCAAGGCACAAAGCCAGAATCCAAATGAAATTCCTACCAATCTTGCGGGTGCGACCACCATTGCCGCTCCTCCCGCAGATTTCGACGTACTAACAGCTTCGGACGACCGACTCGCCGATTACGGTTTTCCTCCGCGCCCGGACCAGGCCTCTTCACCTGACGAATACGCATCCTGGGCGAAGGCGATGCTTGCTTCGAAGACCCGCATCGTTCCCAAGCTGGAGCAAACTAACATCTTTCATGGCCCTGCCCGAGTCAAGGCGGAAAGCGCATCCAGCGAGGAGAACACGCTCGAGTTCTACAACTGGAGCGGCTACATAGGTCTCAGTGGCGCAAAAAACTACGGGTCCTCATCCTTCTACTACGTCGAGTCCGACTACGTAGTTCCCGTCGCGCGCCAGGCATTCGGCGCATGCACAGGCACTTGGGATTACGGTTCCTCCTGGGTAGGCATCGACGGATACCAATCCAACGACGTTCTGCAAGCCGGCATCGAGTTCGATGCATACTGCAGCGGCGGCACCGCATACGCCTACTACTCGCCGTGGTACGAGTGGTTCCCCTTTGGGGAGGTTCGCATCACGAACCTACCCATCGCACCGGGCGACGACTACTTTGTCGAAGTCTGGCACACGTCGGCCACGCAAGGCCTTGCTTACCTGGTTAATTTCAATACAAATCAAGCGGTAGAAGTAAGCTTCACCGCTCCTAGAGGAACCACGTTGATTGGGAACAGCGCGGAGTGGATTACGGAACGCCCGAGCGTGGGCGGTTCACTTGCAACCTTGACCAACTACATCGCCGATATTTACTGGAACGGCGTTGCCTACACAGAGAAAGACAAGAAGTTTGATCCGGGCAACTCCAAAGCGGCCATTATGCTGGACAACAATAACAAGAAGATCTCAGTACCATCACTCTTCAACAGCAAATCCTTCATCGTGACCGACGAAGGATCGGCCTTCTAGACGAAAACAACAAGTCGTCTCGCAGAAGTAACAAGAGAATGGCGATGGCCAACCAGCCATCGCCATTCTCTTTTGCGCTGAAGCGGACAACGGTCTCAGGGCTCGTGAGGCAGCGTCATGACAGGATTTTCAGAGAAGAAGTTTATCGGACGGATCATGAACTCATGCCATAAGGTCGGCATCACAGGCCAATCCTCAATGCGCACGACATGGTGGAAGCCCAACGTGTACCAGGCCACGATGTCGGTGTTTTCAATAGGCCGGTCGGCCTTGGTCCATGCCGGCAGGCCTTCGCCACCCTTGCTGTTAGTTACGTAAACGCCGGCGGCATAGCGTTCATCCGGCTTATAGGGAGTAACCCAAAGCTGATGTTCCGCAAATGCGCCCACCTTCAATGACGGATCGTCGGGGGAGAGAAAATCAACCGCCGTCGCCTCCGGCATGATCTCAAAACCTGTTGGGTAACCCAGAGGGCCGCGCTCCGTGCCGCTGACAAAGTGCCACATAGCCGGCTTACGCGGATCAATATCCATGATGGCCTGGCTCTCGGTTTTGGCAGGCGTCGATTCTACGCCCCAGATACTGGTTCGGGTACGGGCGCTGATCTTTTCGGGGACCAAACGATCCACCATGAAGGTGTTGTTTTGGCCATCGACGTCCATATCCAGCCTGAAGCTGAGATAGTGGTCATGGTAGACGGCCACCGTGTTGGGGGCGACCAGCGTCCCGTGTTCCAGAGCGGGCTTGCCGTCGGTCATGGTTGGCTCCGGAGCGACCACATCTTTGCTGCCCTTTACCTCCACTATCCCGGTGGCGCCCACGCGAACGCGGATGGTCCCATCCTGCTGAAAGATCCAGTCCATCATGTAGTCGTAGTTGCCGATCGCGGCGGCGGTGCGCAACACCAGCTCACGGCTCGGCCGGCCGGCCAGGATGTTGTTCTCATTGTGCCGCCATGCCGGATCGCCGATAGCCCGCTCAAACAGGCATGCCTCTTTTTGCCGGAACAGGGGCGTCCCCGTGTCCGTGGTCGATAGCCCGGAGATGAAGTGCGCGTTGGCCGGGCAATCGTCGGTATCGATCTCCCGCAGCAGGCCGTCGCGGGTAAACTCCCCCGCATCCAGAAACGAACGTGAATTCCATCCCTCGTCCGTGTCCATGTAGGGCACGTACATCTCGGAGAAAGATCCTTCGTAGAGAATGGAGCGCAGCCGCGAACCGTCCTGATAGCTGACCAGGTTCAGGACCGGTCCCACGCGCGAATCCAGCCTGAGGCGGAAGTGCCAGTTCTGCCAGATGATTTCGCCTTTATCGATCTTGAACGAGGGGCCGAGCGGCTGGCTCACCACGATCGGCTTGGTGCCCTCGCGCGGTACCTCCGCCGCCTCTTCAAAATCGCCAACATACTTCGCGGTGGGAATGACGCCCGTGTCGATGACCTGGAGAACCTTCTTTCCCGTGATATCCACTACCACCCATAGGCCTTCAATGTTTCGACCCCAGGTGTGGTACTGGCCGTCGGCGTCGGTGCATCCGCCGTAGCCAATCCGCATGTGCTCCTGCTCGGGAAAGACTCTAAGGGCAAGGGGACCGGCGCCGCAGTGAATGGTGGTCATATCGGTTAAGCCGCGCTTCTTGAAGGCTGCCTGTACGCGTGGGTCACTCTTGATCATGTCGCTGAAGGCGTGCAATTCCGTGGTGGTAAAGGGCGCCTGCACGCCGGGGATCACGTTCCACGACTCAAGCTTTCCCGCAGTGAGATCTACACGGGCCTCGATCGTCTGGCCTTTGTCCTCCAGGATCACGTCGGCTTCGCGTTCGATGGGATCGCCGGGCTTCCAGGCCAGCACCGTGCTCTTGAGCGGCTCGTGCAGTACCAGGGTGGAGACACCCGTATCCGGCGTCATGTGGCCGCTCTTGTGCAGAATGTCGTGGACTGCCCAGTACTCTGAGCTGGTAAGCCCGTCCAATGGATGCTGCGGCACTGGTGATTGAGCCTGAAGGAGAGCAGCGTACAGTGCCGGTAAACAAACGACAAGGCGGGAGAGACGGATTTGCATCCTGGGGGCTCCTCGAAAGGCATTCAGCGGTGGTCAGATTGTAATGCGCCGGGAAAAGTTGGGGATGCGAATAAGTGCGAAAATCCGGTTGCGGGCTGAGCGCGGAACTGAAGACTCGGCTTCGCTCCGAATGACACAGGGCGGGATTTAGTGCCGCGCCTACGGCGCTCGGATTATCTCGGATCGAATTCCCAGCCCTTCCGGGCTGGGCTGACGTTTGGCGGCCGGCCTTCCCCCGGATTTCCTGTGGAACTCGGTGGCTTCGGTGAACCTCATGCGCCTTTCTTCATGGAAAGGCGCACACGCGGTTCTCTCCAGTGCTGCGTGGCAGGAAATCCGGGTCCGGCCTTGTATCCATGGCGATCCTTGCGGTGTCATTTCTCCCTCAACTTGCCGGAGGCAGGTTAGCTGCTCGCGGACAAAGGGGAGGGCGGCGCTTCCATTTAGCAGCCGTTGATAATTGAGCAGAACCGTAGGTCCCTCCAGTGCGCTTCGCCTATATCGAAACCAACGATGCTCAATGGCAGCAACTTTTGGCTGGGGGCGGAGGCACATCCATGGCTGGACTGCGCTCGAAGAAGCCATCCGGCCGGAACTGGAACCCGATCATGGCGCGGGCATTACCGGCCAGTCTTCCATGCGCGGCACATGGTTGTGGGCGAAGACGTACCAAAGAGTAAGCTCCGCATTCTCCACATTCCGGTTGGCCTTCGTCCAAAGCGGAAGCCCATCTCCCGTTGGGTGCTGATTGGGATATTCACCCGCCGCATAGCGCTCCTGCGCGCTGTAGGGCGTGACCCAAAGATGGTTGGAGATGAATCCTGCCCGCCGCATCACTGCGGCATCGGGTTGCACCATGGGCGCGCTGTTTTCCCCCGGGACCAGCCGGTACCCCACAGGCCGCCCCAGGCGATTCTTTTTGCTTGGGTTGATGACCCGCCAGAAGCGCGCGGAGGATGAATTTACCTTCCGCTGCGCTTCCTTCTCTGTCGCCAGCAGTGTCTCCTGCGCCACAAAAGCATTTCCATGAGGATTTTCGGGGCCGGTGGGAACGCCCAGTGTGTCTACCTCGTATACGGAGTTGTTATTACCGTCCACGGTCGTGACCAGCCGCGCCGCAAAGATGTGCTGGTGTAGCGGCGCGTTCAACTGCGGAGCGATCTCCACACCATATTTCGGAACCTCACCGGCGGCGAGGGACGTGGTGTTCAGTATGCCGGTCAGCTTGATCTCGCATTGGATCGATCCGTCCTGGTAGAAGTACCAATAGAACCCGTACTCATAGTTCCCCACGGTGGCGATAAAAGAAACGGACAGCCGCCGCGATCGTCTCACCTCCGACTGGCCGGTTCGCCAATCGGTGTGCTTCCAAAGGATCCCGTAGTCCTCCTCGTGCAGGCACACCACGTTGTTCAGCGGTGTAACTCGACCATGGCTATCGACCAGGGGAAAATCGAAATAGTGAATCACCCCCAGGCAATCGCAGCCCAGGGTGAGCGAGTTGGCCAGCGTTCCCAGGCCGTATTCCCCGATATCGAATGCGTTCTTGCGGTAGTACTGCTCACGCGGATCCCCATAAGGAACCACCATCTCGGAGATGGACGCTCGATAAAGAATAGGCCGCTCCAGGCCGTCCTCGGTATAGCTGATGGTGTGCAGCACCAGGCCCTCGCGAGCCGTGAAACCTACCCGGAACTTCCATTTCTGCCAACTGACATGGTTGCCATCCACGGTAAAACTAGGGCCTTCCGTCTGGATGATCTCTACCGGCTTGAGATCCGTTCGCATATTGGGAATGTATTCACGCGCCCAGTTGCTGCTCTCCGGCGGCAGCGGGTTGATGGGATACTCCTCAATCCGGATAACCTCCATTTTGTAGAGATCCACCACCACCACCAGGCTGTCGAGCGGCCGGGCGTAGCCGTTGTCTTTAGCCTCGGAGCGGACAAAGCACAACGCCCGCATCCGCCGCAGCCCGCTATCTTCGGCTAATTCGCTGCCGTACATGCCGGCGGACCAGGGCTCAACCATCACCAGGTCAATCTCGGTTACTCCGCGCTTGGCGAGCGCCGCCTGAAAAATCGGCGAACGCCGCACGGCCTGTTCGCACTCCGCAAACTCGTCCAGCATGATGGAAGGCTGGATGCCGCTGGGCAGCCTGGTAGACGACACCACGGAGTGGCGCATAAGGTCGACCACCACTTCGAAGGCCGCTTGGCTCGACCGATCCACCAACACCGCAAGCGCCTTCCGCTCCAGCTGATCGCCGGGTTGCAGCGCCTCGACTGCATGCTTTTCCGGTTCGATCAGGTTGATGGATGCAATGCGAACTCCCTCGCCAAGACGACCGCTCTCATTGAGAATTTGCACGGCCTGGCCAAGCTCCGCGCCGGTTAGCGGGTCCAACGGATGGCTGGCCGCCGGGGTCGTTCCATTCTGCGAAAGGGGCGGTTGAGTAACGCCGGTTGCGTGTGCCATGTTCATCCTCAAAATACTGGTCTATTGCAGCGCCATGCGGGACTCAGGCAGCACCTGCCCGCCATCGACAACGATTGTTTGTCCGGAGATGAAAGCCGCTTCCTCGCTAGCCAGAAACAGCGCGGCATAGGCGACATCTTCCACCGAACCCAGACGGCCCGCCGGGATCGCGGATTTCATGCTGGCAATGTATTCGCTGCCCAACTGCTCCACTCCTTCAGTCAGAATGTTCCCGGGAAGTATGGCGTTCACCGTAATCTTGAAGGGCGCCAGCTCAATGGCCGCGGTGCGCATGAAACCAAGCTGTCCAGCCTTGCTGGCCCCGTAGTGGCTCCAGCCTGGACTGCCGGTGATGGGGCCGGTGATCGAAGAGGTCAGCACGATGCGCCCCTTACCGCAGGCCTTCAGTGCAGGCAAACAGGCGTGGACTGAAAGAAAAGTCCCCTTGAGATTAATGTCCATCACCTGGTCCCAACCGGCCACGCTCATCTCGGTGAGTTTGGCCTCGGGGAAAACCCCGGCGTTGCAACAAAGTATGTCGATGCCCCCATGTCGCGCGATCGCCGCCTCGGCCATCACCGCATTGCCTTCTACGGTAGAAACATCGGCTGCCACCGCGCTCGCGATCCCTCCACTGGACCGGATCTCAAGGGCGGCGGCCTCTGCCTGCGTCAGGTCCCTCGCGGTGATGAGGACGCTGGCCCCCTTGCTCGCGAACACGCGGGCCATGCCTCTCCCGATTCCCTTGCTTCCGCCGGTTACGATGACCGAACGCCCCTGGAGAGATGTCAGCATGTATGTTTGCGATTTTCGCGAGCAGCACGATGAGTATAAACTGGCCCCACTCATTAAGTCTGCATCACAGAAGGCAGTCTGCTGGCTAAGATAAGTTTTCTCTTCTCACTTACTGGATGCATCCTGGCATTGTTCGCTTGCTCGCCGGCGCAAAGCCAGACTACACACACCACCTGGCACAACTACGCAGGAGCTCGTGACTCATCGCAATATTCTGCGCTAAGTCAGATCACCCGTGCCAACGTGAGCCGGCTACGGGTCGCGTGGAAATATGACACCGCCGATGGGAACAAATATCTATTTAACCCGATTGTCGTCGATGGCGTGATGTACGTTCTGGCGAAGCACAACTCCATCGTGGCTCTCGATGCCGCGACGGGACGCGAGTTGTGGATACACCCGACAGATCCACAATCCAGGTTGATCACCTCCCGCGGTATTAACTACTGGGAAAGCGTGGATCGATCGGATCGGCGCCTACTATTCGCGGCCAACAACTACCTGCAGGAGATCGATGCGCGGACAGGTAAGTCGATTTCACACTTTGGCGCCGATGGCCTGGTGGATCTGCGGGCCGGCCTGGGACGCGATCCCAAAAGCCTGAGGTTGGTGCAGTCGGGTACACCCGGCTCTATTTTTGAAAACCTGATCATCCTGGGCTCAGCAACCAACGAGGAATACGAATCGGGGCCTGGCGACATTCGGGCATACGACGTCCTTACCGGACAGTTGGTCTGGACATTCCATGTCATTCCTCATCCTGGGGAACCCGGATACGAAACCTGGCCGAAGGACGCATGGAAGACGGTCGGTGGCGCTAACGCCTGGAGTGGTTTGTCGCTGGACGAAAAGCGCGGCATCGTCTACGTGCCGACAGCCAGCCCAAAATATAACTTCTACGGGGCGGATCGATCCGGCGCAAATCTCTATGGCGACTGCCTGCTCGCCATCGATGCCCGGACAGGAAAGCTTATCTGGCATTTCCAGATGGTGCACCACGACATCTGGGACTACGACAACTCCACCGCGCCGCAGCTATTAACCGTTCGCCACAATGGCAAGATGGTCGACGTGGTCGCGGAAGCCGGCAAGGAGGGCTTTGTGTGGGTCTTCAACCGCGAAACCGGAGAGCCTTTATGGCCAATTGAAGAGCGCCCGGTGCCGCGTTCCGACATGCCGGGGGAGGAAACGTGGCCCACACAGCCTTTTCCCAGCAAGCCCCCTCCCTTCGCCCGTCAGAGCTTCACCGCAAAAGACCTCAGCCCCTTCATGCCATCCGAGGAGCGGGAACAATTTCGCAAAGAGATGGAAGGCGCGCGCAACCAGGGATTGTTCACGCCACCGAGCACCCAGAATACCGTGGAGATGCCGGGAAATAACGGCGGCGCCAACTTTGGCGGTGTGGCCGCGGATCCCGCGCACGGATTTTTATACGTGGTTTCCAAGGATCTGCCCGCCATGCTCAAACTGGAATTGGATCAAGCGGAGGAGACTTCGACAGACGGCCCACCCGAGCATCGTGGGCGCGCAGTCTATGCTGGAAATTGCCGTGTGTGCCACGGCGAGGACCTGAAAGGACAACCGCCCGCGGTTCCCTCGTTGGCCGGTATAGGGTCGCGCATCTCCCCGAAAGAGATCCGCTCGATTGTGACTCAGGGAAACGGTCTTATGCCTGCTTTTTCAAAGCTCTCAGACGCATCGCTGGATGCCCTGCTGGCCTATCTCGCCAACCCCGGCTCCGCAGGGCCGGAGACCAAAAGCACCCCAGCGGCCACGGCCAATAGCCGATACAAAAGCGGTTTTGGCTTCATGTTTACCAACAGCGGGCTACCTGCTATAGCGCCCCCCTGGACCTCGCTGACCGCATACGATCTGAACTCGGGAACCGTTCGCTGGCAAATCCCTCTCGGCGAGGTTCCAGAGTTGGCGGCTCAGGGCTTTCACGACACCGGCTCCCACTTTCCCAAAACCGGCCCAGTGGCAACCGCCGGAGGGTTGATTTTTACCGGAACGCGCGATCGAAAGGTGCGCGCCATCGACTCACAAACGGGCAAAGTGATTTGGGAGACTACGCTCGATGCGGCGCTGGAAGGGATGCCGGCTGTCTATGAAGTAGATGGGCGCGAGTATGTTGTCTTCTGTGCGGCGGCACAGGCCACAACCCGCACTCACGATTTGCCGGGGCACCCGGCTTTGAAGACTCCTATCCCAGGCGCCTACGTTGCCTTTGCGTTGCCGTAAGGGACGCAAAAAGATTCCAATAGCGTCGCCCCTTCGGGGCTGGACATAAGGTGCATTGTCAAACGAAAAACTAGCTGAGAGCGACGCGGTTTGGGCTGTATCGCGGCAGCCCCACGTGATCCACCACTTCTTTGAACTCGGAGTGATGGCGAAGCGAATCGAAGCGCGGATCGTGCATCAAGGTGAAGACCTTCATGTTTCGCTCATTGCAGGCGCGATTCAGCCAGAAACCCATCTGCTTGGATTCTCCAAGCGCCGCGTGGGTCGCGGCAATGTCATAGGAGGGCATGCATTTGCGATTGCCAGAGCTCTTCAGCCCATGCAGGATCTGCCGGGCGGCGGTTTTATCCCCTGCTTTGGCGTGGGTATGAGCCTTCATAGCCATCACGCAGTTACTGCCCCCGGCAAGCTTGATGGTGTTCTCAAACTCGCGCACCGCTTCCTTGTAATCGCCCTTCTGCTCCAATGCCTGCGCCAGGTACATATGGGTCCACACAAAATATGGATCTAACTCGAGGGCGCTCTTGTAGTGCTTAATCGCGTCATCGAAACGATGAGCCAAATGGGATGTGACGCCTGCCCAGACCAGGGTAATCAAAGAGACGGGATCGATCTCAAGCGCATGCATGATGGCGATATGCGCAGCTTCGTGCTGTCCCTTGGCCGCTAAAAGATTGGCATACCAGTGATAACTGAGCGCGTAGCCCGGATTGCATTCAATCGCGCGCCGATACTCCAGATCGGCCCCATGCCAGTCGCGATCGAAGTGAAATTGGATATCGGCCAGCGACGCATGAGCCTCGGCCAGATCAGGATCGAGCTCGATCGCCTTAAGCGCTGCCCGGCGCGCCGCCGGCATCGCCTGAGCAGGAGTCACAATCTCATAAAACGAGAGCAAAGTCAGGGAATCCGCAAGGCCGGAGTAGGGCAAGGCGAAATCGGGGTCTTCCCGGATCGCTGTTTCGAAACATTGGATGGCCTTGCGCATCCCTTCTTCGTTTCGTTGTTTCAAGAAGTACCGGCCCTTTAAATAGGCCTCCCGGGCGCCCCGCTTCTCGGTGCGCCTGGAGGACGCGATCCGATGCCGGCGAAGAAATAACCTTCAACCAGACACACAGCACGATCTGGTCCGCCAGATAGCCGGGCATGGCATCGCTATCGCTGCGGCGATATTGATAGACCTGCGACCAAACTACAGTCTTGCTTGCAACCAGCAAAAGCTCCGCATTCACGCGCAGGCCACCGCAGTGATCCTGAATACCCCACTTCAATCGGTAGTCGGCCTGGGAATCCTTCCCGGCCTGTGCTATCTCAACATGCAACTGCGCCGGGTTCAATTGACCCAGAACAGCAATCGTCTTAGCGGCGATTGCGTCGCAAAGGGTTTGCTCCCCAGGGGTCTGGTTATGCAGCGGTTCCACACAAATGGTGATGCGGCCCTGCGCCGGTCGCTCGGCCAATCCCTCATCTGATCCTTGGGATTGCTTCGCCGGCCTCAGGTCCCAGCCCGCCCTGAGGGAGACCTGTTCGTTCCAAGCGTCCAGTTCCGAACGGAAGGCGAAGACGCTCCCCAGCTGCCGGTGAAAGTGGCGATGAACGGGAAGACCCTCCCGCTTTTCCCACAATTGAACAGTGCGAACCTCTCGCCGAAAATAGTTCGCAATTTCCTTCCAGGAATCCAAACGGCCACTATCGCTCCTCAACCCGTTGGGTTGAGGCATGTTCGAGGATGTCGACACCAACTCTTTACTCATAAAGGTCAGCGGAATCTCAATTGAACATAAAAGCCGAAGCTTTTCAGGAGGCGGCCGTGCAACACACCAAACCGAACAGGCTACAGCCGCCCGAGGAATCGTGGGGCCAGAACGCTACGTGCCATAGAGCTGTTACGGGGAGATTACACTCCCTTGAGCTTTCGTACAAGAACTTTCATTACAAAGTCCCCTCCATGCGGCGAAAAGCGTTTTTTTCTTCAGGCTGAGGAATGGAAATCTGCCCGCAATTGCAGCTGTTCCAGAGGCCTCCCTTCGGCTTCCGGAGCGTCGCAGCCGCATGCACAATGTTTCGTACTATTTCGCTTGTTGGGTCTGCAAAAACTTGTTTTTCTATATGGGCTTCGCGGTCAGAAAAGGACAGACGTGCCTCAGGAACAGCGTTCAGAGCAGTCGCCGCTACCGGCTTCGTTTGACTACACCGATAGCCATGACTTCATGGAAAGAGTCCGCGCGGGGATGCCTCCCCTGATCATTTGCGTCGCTTGCAATGGCGGCATCCAGGGAAAAGAAGCCAACGAGGTCATCCCCGAAACAGCCGACGAAATTGCCGAGTCCGTGGGAGCCGCCTATGACGCCGGTGCGGCCATGGTTCACATCCATGCCCGTGATCCCGAAGATCTTACCCGGGGCGCACGCAATGCTGCTCCCTGGCGGGAAGTCCTGCGCAAAGTACGGGAGCGGTGCCCCGAGATCATCATCAACGCAACCACCGGAGGTGGTCCGGGGATGACCATGGAGGAGCGCGCCTCCTCGCTCCAGGCAGGGCCCGAAGTTGCATCGCTGAACCTTGCCCCGGATATGAGCCGCTTCCACTTGAAGGAACGCCGCGCGCCGTTGCCCAACCCACGGCCGGCTCTGGATATCGATGAATGCATATCCTTCACCTACGGCCAGATTCAGCAGTTCGCTGAGATGATGAAGCTGCACAAAGTCAAACCCGAGCTGGAGATGTACCATCCAGGTTGTGCGTGGGTAGTGCAATACCTGATTGACAATGGTTTAGTGCAAAGGCCCTATTGGATTCAGACCGTGATGGGGTATCAGACCGGAAGCTACCCGACAGTGGAGAACGTTCTGCATTTGCTGAAGGATTTCCCTGAGGATGCGCTGTGGCTATGCTCAGCCATCGGTCCATTTCAGCTCCCGCTGACCACGCTCGCCACCCTGATGGGCGGCCATGTGCGGGTTGGCCTGGAAGACAATGTCTACTATGCTCGCGGGCAGAAAGCCATCAGCAATGCGCAGCTGGTGCAGCGCACGGTGCGCATCGCCCATGAGCTGAACCGGGCCGTGGCCACGCCCGCGCAGGCCCGTTCCATCCTTGGCCTCTGCAGCAAGCCCAGCCAGTATTCCTAGAGCGCTATGCCGAAGCTCGCTCTTCATGACTTTTCGATGTACTACGAGAGTTATGGAGCCGGGCACCCCATCGTCTTTATACCCGGCGCTCTCGGCACCGGAAGGACGGATTTCGAGCACCAGATCTCATGGTTTAGCCAGACCCACCAGGTCATCACTCTCGACCCAAGAGGTTATGGCGAATCACGGCCGCCAGAGCGCAACTACCCTCTCGACTTCTATCAGAGGGATGCCAGGGATGTTCTCACCTTGATGACGGAGCTGGGCCACTATGAGTTCACCGTCTTTGGCTGGAGTGATGGAGCGAACATCGGCACCATTATGGCTGCGAGCTCTCCGCAGCGCATTCAGCGGCTCGTCGTATGGGGCGGAAACTCCTACCTCAGCGCGGAAGAGATCGCCGCCTTCCAGGCCATGCGTTCGATCTCGTCGTGGTCGCCAAGAGAGGCGGATGCGATGCGCCAAACCTACGGGGAATCGCTTGACGCTTTGTGGGAGCGTTATGTTGTGGGATTGGAGAACCTCTATGCGGCGGGGGGCGACCTCTACCGCACTCGGCTCAGCCAGGTGAAGTGTCCCACATTCATACTGCACGGGGAAAAGGACCCGCTCGTGCCATCCTTCCATCCAAGGATCATTCATGAAGGCATTCGCGGATCAACGCTGCATGTGTTTCCTGAAGGCAGGCACAAAATCCACGCGAAATATGCAGCGGAGTTCAACCAACTGGCCTTGGCCTTCCTGCAAGAGCAGTAGATATTCCCTGCGAATTCCCATATGGTAATCGCTTGAGCCTCCCAAACGACAGCACAATCCAGGCCGCGGAACACCGCCACCTGAACCGCAGCCTCGGTCTCTTTGACTCGACGATGATTGTCGCCGGCTCGATGATCGGCTCGGGAATTTTCATCGTTGCCGCCGAGATGGCGCGGGAGATCGGCAGTGCCGGCTGGCTGTTGGTGGCGTGGGTCATCGCGGGCGTCCTTACGCTTGCTGCCGCGCTTTCCTACGGCGAGCTGGCAGCCATGATGCCGCACGCAGGCGGGCAGTATGTTTACCTGCGTGAAGCCTATTCTCCACTTTGGGGATTTCTCTACGGCTGGACCCTTTTTCTTGTCATCCAAACCGGCACCATTGCTGCTTCGTCGATTGGCTTCTCGCGCTACATCGGCGTGTTATGGCCGCGCATTGCAGAGAACAACTACATCATCCCGCCGATTCACATCTTGCCCACGTATGCGGTCTCCCTTTCGACTGCGCAGGTCGTGGCCCTGTTGGTGATCGCGTTTCTCACCTGGACCAACACCAACGGCCTCAAATACGGCAAGGGCGTGCAGAACGTCTTTACTACCATGAAGCTCGGCTCGCTGCTTGCCGTGATTGGTATTGGATTACTCATCGGTTGGAAAGCTTCCGTGGTCAAAGCAAATTTCGGCGACGCGTGGACCCCTCACGGCTTCACCTTGAGCGGTTATACCCCTTCCCCGCTGACGGCTTTCGGCATGCTGGTTGCGCTTTGTGTCGCACAAATAGGTTCTCTGTTTGCGGCCGATGCATGGAACAACATCACCTTTAGCGCCGGAGAAGTCAGAAACCCGGCCCGAAACGTACCCTTGTCTCTGGCTCTCGGAACATTCATCGTGATCGGCCTTTACCTGGCGGCAAACTTCGCGTACATGGTCGTTTTGCCCTTCAGCGCCATCCAGCACGCACCTTCCGATCGCGTGGCCGCGACCATGATGCAGGCTGTCTTTCCCACAGCCGGTGCGGAGCTGATCGCGGTTGCCATTGTGATCTCAGCCTTTGGCTGTATGAATTCGTTAATCCTCACCGGGGCTCGAGCCTACTACGCGATGGCGCTCGACGGGCTTTTCTTCAAGAAGGCCGCCACTCTCAATCGAGCAAATGTGCCCAGTTCGGCCTTGGTCATGCAGGGTGTCTGGTCAGCCATCCTGGTGTTGATCCGAACTTACCAGCCAGCGACCAAAGCCTACGGAAACCTTTACAGCAATCTGCTGGATTACGTTATCTCCGCCGCACTCATCTTCTACATTCTCACCATCGCCGGCGTATTTCGCCTGCGCAAACGCCGTCCCGATGCGGAGCGGCCCTACCGCGCTTTCGGGTATCCGCTGGTTCCCGCGCTATACATTATTTGCGCTAGCGTGATTCTGCTGATTCTGTTTGCCTACCGCCCGGCAACAACCTTTCCCGGCGTCTTGATCGTCCTGATCGGCGTTCCGGTGTACTTCCTTTTTCGATTGCGTCTGCAGCGCGACCGCGTTAACGCGGGCAAACTCGAGTAGATACGCTGCCGTTTGCTCTCGCTGCAAGTTAAGCGAACTGCAAATCCCTCGGCTACGCTCGGGATCTGCAGTTCTGCGGACCATTCCTGGGAATTCGGCTATTGCTTCTCGAAAACAACCAGCTCCGTGAAGGGTTTGCCGTCCTTGTCTGTGCCTGACATATGGAACGTCTGGACCTTGCCATCCTTGGAAAGCGTGGCATAGCTCTTGGCGGCTCTCCCGTTATAATTCCACTCTTGTGTCGTCTTCCAGGGATTTACCTTGGTCGCAATGACCGTTACGTTCTCTCCGCGGCCGACGACCGGCACGGCCTTACCTTGCACGGGCTTATACGACCAGCTGCTCTGCTTGCCGGTCGAGCCTGTCTCCTGGACCGTAATGGTTCCATCCGGATCGATCGTGACCTGGTCCGCCTGGGGCGGATTTCCGGGAAACTTCGACTTTTCCAGATTGAACTTCCAGGTCCCAGCCCAGGCGCCGGCGGGCGAGTCTTGTGCGTGGACCTGAAACGGGATAGCCAGCAATAAGAGCGGCATTGCCAAGAGTGAAAACGCCGCCTTCATCACGCCTGATTTCATTTGATTGCTCCTTTTACTGCTTTTCGTACACCACGACTTCGCTAAACGGCTTGGCCGTCGTTGCTCCAGGAGCACGATAGGTTCCAGGCGCCCCGTAGAAAGTCTGAACCTTTCCGTCCTTCGACAACGTGGAATGGGTATGAGTGATTTTTCCCTCATGGCTCCAGATCTGGTTGTTCTGGTAGTCGTTCACTTTCACGACCTCTACGGTCGTGTTGTCTCTCCCCTGGATCGGAACGGCTTTCCCAAGTTGCGGTTTGTAAGACCAGTCGCTTGTCTTTCCGTCCGCGCTCACAACATGGACGGCGACCGTCCCATCGGGCTGGATGGTGACTTGATCCAACGTGGGTGGTGGCCCGGGAAACTTGGACTTCGTGTTGCTCGCCACCCAGGTACCAGCCCATGCGCCGGCGGGCATGTCCTGCGCAACTGCGAACAGTGGGGCCGCGAACAGAAGCAGCGAAGCGGCACAGCGATAGAGTTTCATTATTTTTCCTCCGGAACTGGATAACGTAGTTTTACCTTGCTTCCTAAAATGGTTTTGAGATCGAGTGCCAGCTTGTCCAGACCGCTCTTCGCGGACTCCTTGCCCAGCAAGATCTCAGAAAGACGGCGTTCCGCTGCGTCGGTCATCTGTGAAGCCTCAGGAATAGTCGGCTTCTCTCTGGCGATGGGAACGCTTGCCAGAAAGGCCGGTGTATAAGGTTGCTGCTTAACACTGGAATCGTCATATACCGATTGCCGTATCGAAGTGCTACCATCGAGCGTCTGTTGCGTCTGTACCTGGGCAGACATGGCCCACTCGATGAACCTGTATGCCTCCTTCGGATGCTGCGATGCTGTGGGGACCAGGTATGTCAAACCTTCCAGCTGGCTGGATTGATGCGAAGTGTTCGATGGAATCAGGCTGTAGCCGATCTTGCCCGCCACTTTCGAGGTTGCCTGATCTTCCAGAAGGTAAGCCTGATCGCTCCACAGCAGCCCCATAAAGGACTTCCCTTGTTGCAGCGCGGCCTGCGCCTCATTCCAACCATACGTGAGCGTATCGGGTGGACTGAGCGGAATCAGCTTGCGATATTGCTCCGTAGCTGCGACGTTTTGCGGAGAGTTGACAACGATGTCGCCGTACTCCCAACCATGTTGCGTGTCAAGGATGTCTCCTCCGAAGGAGTACACAAAGTTTAGCCACTCGTACCAAAGCGCCGGCCCCTGCTTGCCGGAAATATAAGTTCCGTAGAAGTGTTCGTCAGGGCGAGTGAAGAACTCGGCTAACTGCACATATTCCTTCCAATTGGCAGGAACCGCAATCTCACGGTGATAGCGGGCTTTGAACTTGCGCCTGTTCTCCGCGTCGTCCAGAAGATCTTTGCGGTAGCACAGATAAGCAGTCAGGCCGGTGTAGGGGTAACCGTAAACCTTGTCGCCGTACCAGCTCAGCTCCCGCCACCAGTTGGGAAAGAGCTCTTTTTGAGGTTGAAAGCTTGCATCGTGGGCTGCTGGATCTGCCAGCAAAGGATCGATGGGCTGCACCTGGTGCTTCTGGATCAGCGCGCCCAACAGCCTGTGCCGCATCACCACCACGTCATATCCGGGTTTGCCCTGGTCCAGATCTTTCATGATCGTGCGGTCATTCCGGTCTAGTACTTCGACATGCACGCCCGTTTTCTGCTCGTATGCCGCGATCATCCCGGTTTTCACCAGGCTTTTCAGGAACCACTCATCACCGGCCAACCGGATGGTCAGCGGAGGTTGAGTCTTGTTGCAGCCCACCTGTAACAGGACCAGCAGGAGCAGCGCGACGTTTCTGCTCAGCGACTTCATTTAGGCATGGAAGAGCCGGCAAACCAGAGGAATTTGACCGGGGTGTCGCCGGAATTGATGTTGGAATGGGTCATGCTCATATCCGGCCTGATCATGTAGCCCATGCCCGGCGGCTGCACCCGCAACTGGGTGCCGATGAAGGCCAGGCTCGTGCCGTCCATCGCGACCCAAATCTCTTCCTGCCCGAGGTTATGCGGGTGGGGCTCGCCCATCTGCATAGGATTGATGGTGACGGTAATAATGTCACCCAGCGTCGCCAGACCGTCGGTCCGCGAAAACAGATCCCGGACAACGTGCGCCCAGTGCCCGGAAGCGCCAGGGAGCGTATAAGGCGAAGCCTCCATCGGCGTCCTTACGGGAACCGTCCTCTCGTCTGCCACCAGCATGTCTTTACGAGGAGTGAAGCCCTTAGGTACGGGCTCATTCACCACATACATCGTAAGGTCTTCGCTGCCGGTATTCTTCATCGTGAATTCCAGCCCTTCGGGGATGAAGACAGCGATGTCTTTGTGCAGCTGGGCAGTCTTTCCGCCGGCGGTGATCTCTCCCGTACCCCCGTCGATGTAGTAGATCTCCTGCTGATCCTCGAGCTTTTCAGGGGTGGTCACATCACGCGGCTGCAGACGCCCGTAGGCCACGAAGTTGGTCGCTTGCAGCACAGCGCCCGGTTGCGGCGGGTTCAGGTTATTGCCGTGGGTCAGAATGTCCCGCAGAACCAGGGAGCCATGTTCATGGCGAGGCATCGAGTCGTGCCAATCGCCCATGAATTTGTCGATCAGCCTGGGCTGCTGGTCGGTGCCATCCTCATAGCGGATGGCATTCGGCCCGGGGAAGCTGTTCCCGCCCGACGCCGGCGTCTTCACCGAAGGCTTGGCAACGACCTGCGCATTTGCGGGAGAGAGCACGACGCCGAAGAGAGACAACGCCAACAAACCGAGACGCTTTCTGGATGGCGAGATCATTACTTCCTGTTCCCCGTTCACAGCAGTCGGATTTAAGCCTAGAAGCCAAACGTTAAGCCCGTTCCCTACCCGGAACAAGCGAAATTGTACGAAAGCCTCCCTAAGAATGGAGCGGAACAAACTGGATGCAGACCGGTACCTGGAGCTCGATCTGGTTTCCGGTCTTCGTCAGGCGGCCGGTGGCGTTGTCAATCTTGAACACAATGACGTTGTTCGAATACTGGTGGGCAATCAGCATATAGGAGCCAGTCGGGTCGATGGCGAAGTTACGCGGCATGATTGCGCCCGAGAGCGTTTGATCAACCAGGGTTAGAGTGCCCTTCTCGGGATCGATGGCAAATATGCCAATCGTATCGGGACCCCACTCATCACCTGTATTGCGTCGATTGGACTCATAGAGGAACTTTCCATCCGGGCTGACCGTGATCTCCGCGCTGTGGTTTTCTCCAGCGAAATCGTGCGGTGTTGTCTCGACAGTCTGCAGGTTGGTCAAGGTTCCGTGGGTTGGGTCCCAGGCGAAAGCATCGACCGCCCCACTCATCTCGTTCAACTGGTAACCGAACTTGCCCGAGGGACTGAAGGCGAAGTGCCGCGGACCACCGCCCGGGTGCACGGTCGCAAAGGGTGGATCGGGCGGCGAGAGCTCTCCAGTCTTTTCATCGAAATGAAAGATGAGGACCTTATCCAACCCGAGGTCGGAGACGATGACATATTTATTGTCGGGCGAGACCAGGATGGAATGGGCATGCGGTCCGGTCTGGATTGCAGGGTTCACGCTGTGCCCGATGTTTTGGATAAAGGAAGTAAGTTCTCCCAGGGAGCCATCCTCTTTGACTCGGATGACCGAGACGCTTCCGGTCCCGAAATGAGCCATCAGCACATACTTGCCGGTCTTATCCATGGAGATGAAGCAAGTGCTGGTTCCCCCGCTGGGAAGAGTATTCAGCAGGCGCAGCTTCCCAGTCGACCCATCTATAGCAAAGGCGCTCACGAACGAGACATGATCGAGCGGCGGCCCGACCGAGAGCGGATCCTCCGTGACCGCATAGAGGAAGCGATTGTCGGGAGAGACCGTAATAAACGATGGATTAATGATCTCGGCGGCCAGCTCCGGCTCGCTGAGAGTGCCGGTCGCGGCGTTGAAGCGGCTGACGTAGATTCCTTTGCTACGGCTCTCTCCCACACCTATCGTCTTGCTATGGCGTACAAAGCGGAAGCCGGTATAGGTGCCAAAGTAGACAAAGTAATCCTTGGCCTGAGCTGAGGCTGTGCGGACGGCGAGGAGCGCCAGCACACAGATGAAAATAAAGCAGAACGAATGCCGGAGTTGTTGCACTGAGGTTCGAGCCTCCTTGGCCAGAATTAACGTTATACCACCGGCACAAACTGCAGGCAGGCGGGCGTGTCGACCTTGATTTCGCGGCCGGTGCTCGACAGCATTCCCGTCGCCGGATCAACCTTGAATTGCACGACGTTATTAGACAGCTGGTTCAGGGCGAACAGGTAGCGACCCGTGGGATCGATGCCAAAGTGGCGTGGCATGATTCCCCCCGAAGGAACCTGCTGGATTTCAGACAGCGTGTGCCTCTGTGGGTCGATGGCAAACACAGCAATGGTACCGGGAAGCCGGTCGATCTTGGTTGGATCCTGCGCATTAAAGCGGCTAAGCCGATTCGATGCGTAGAGAAATCCGCCGTTGATCTGCATCTCGGCGCCGGCGTTTCTAAAGCCGGGCGGGGTGATTGAGATCTCCTGAAGCCGGGTCAAACTGCCCTGAGCGGGGTCCCATGCAAAAGTGATCAGGGTGCTTCCCATCTCGTTGAGCTGATAGCCAAACCCGCCCGTGGGATCGAAGAGAAAGCGGCGCGGACCGCCGCCTGGCTCGACGGCCGCAAATGGAGGATCGAGAGGGGAAAGCCGTCCTGTGTTGGCGTCGAAGTGATAGATGAATACCTTGTCGACTCCTAGATCGGAGACGATGACATACCGGTTATCGGGTGACACCACGATGGTGTGCGGATGTGGCGCCGATTGAACCGGCAGATCTGCGCGCCCGTGCCCCAGATGCTGCACAAACGCAGTTTGCTCTCCCAGCGACCCGTCGTCCTTGACCCGCACCACCGAAATGCTGCCGCTTCCGAAATTAGCCAACAGGACAAACTTGCCTGTCTTGTCCATGGAAATGTGGCAGGTGCTGGTTCCGCCGGTGGGGATGGTATTGAGCAGCCGCAGCTTGCCCGTCGCGTGGTCGATGGCAAAGGCGCTTACGTAGGATGCGTGATCGAGCGGCGGTCCCAGGGAGAGCGGATCTTCCGAGACTGCGTACAAAAATCGATGATTCGGATCAACGGTCAAAAAGGAGGAATTTACAATCTCAGCGGCCAGCTCTGGCTCGTCCATCTCGCCGGTTGCCGCGTGGAAGCGGCTGACATAGATCCCTTTGCTATGGCTCTCGCCAACGCCCAGGGTTGCGCTGTGGGCCACGAACTTGAAGCCCGTGTAAGTGCCGAAGTACATGTAGAAGTCTTCTGCGTGGCACGCCAGGGTGGCGAACACACCGACAAAGAGCAAGCAGAATGTGCGGCGGCGGTTCCCTTTCAAGAGCTTGATCTCCTTACTGCAGAGGTGCGAACTGAAGACAGACCGGGGTATCCACCATTATCTCCTTGCCGGTCTTCGCCAGCTTGCCTGTGATTGGGTCGATACGAAAAACCACGATGTTGTTGGTCAATTCGTTAGCCGCCAGCAGGTAGCTGCCCGTGGGATCGATGGCGAAGCTGCGCGGCATGATCCCGCCGGTGGGTGTCTGCTCCACGAAAGTGAGAGTGCCATTCGACGGATCGATCGCGAATACGCCGATGGTGTCGGGCCCGCGTACATTGTCGCTGCTGAGACGACGGTTGGATTGGTACAAGAACCTTCCGTTCGGCGCGATCTGGATTTCCGCAGTGTGGTTGCTGCCGGCAAAATTGGGCACCTGTGTCGAGACGTCCTGGACACTGGTCAGGGTGGCCCGTGCCGGATCCCAGGCAAACACACTCACCACTCCTGTCAGCTCATTCATCAGGTAGCCGAATCTCCCGGCGGAGTCGAAGACAAAGTGCCGCGGGCCACTTCCGGCCGGGACCGCGGCAAAAGATGGATCGGGCGGTGAGAGCGCGCCGGTATTGGGGTCGAAGTGATAGATCAGCGCCCTGTCGAGCCCGAGATCGGGCACTACTGCAAACCGGTTGTCGGGCGAGACATCGATGGCACTGGGGTGCGCCTGGGTTTGCGTGCCGCTATGCCCGATGTGTTGCATAAAGGCGGTTTCTTCCCCAAGGCCACCATCTTGCCTGACTCTCAGGACAGAAATACTCCCGCTGCCGTAACTGGCGGTAAGCACGTACTTCCCTGTCTTATCGACGGATAGATAGCAAGTGCTTGTGCCGCCGCTCGGCACTGTGTTTAGCCACCGCAGCTGACCCGTTTTGGTATCGATCGCGTAAGCGCTGATATAAGACTCGTGGTCGCGCGCGGGCCCAACGGAAAGTGGGTCCTCACTGGCCGCATAGAGAAATCGATGATCGGGAGAGATGGCCAGAAAAGAAGGATTGCTGATCTTAGCGGCCAGCCTGGGCTCGGTAAGATCCCCGGTTGCCGGACGAAACCGGCTGACATAGATCCCCTGGCTGTGACTCTCGCCTGCCGGATTACCGTGCAGAATGTATTTGAACCCGGTGTAAGTCCCGGAGTACAGCAGATACTCCTGCGCCTCTGCCGCAGCCGGGTGGGTGCTGCAAAAAACCAACCCGAGCGCCAAGGCTAGCGAAGCGGAGGAAAAATACATCACTTTTTGGCGGTCACCGCGTGGGTCCAGTTGTCGCCCTGGGGGAATCGCGCGAAGTACAGAAATTTAACCGGCGCGTCGCCATCGTTGATGTTGGAGTGAACCGTGATCCCATCGGGCCGCAGCATGTAAGCCATCCCCGGCTTCTGGACTCGCAGCTCCGTACCGAGGAGCACCAGACTACTGCCATCGATGGCAGCCCACACTTCCTCCTGCCCCGGCCTATGGGGATGCGGCTCCCCCATCGTCTTGGGGTTGATGTCGACCGTGATCACACTCTGCTCCGTTGCCAGCCCATCTGCCGGAGAAAATAGCTCTCTGACGATGTGCGCCCAGTGGCCAGAGGCGCCCCCGACAATAAACGGATCGCCGCCTGCGGGAGTTCTCTGGCGCGCTGCTGCCTCATCTTTCACCACCATCTTGGTTTTCGGATGGAAGGCGATGCGGCCCGCGTTTCCCACGATTCCGTTATCGTCGGGCAGCGGCTCATTGATGACATACATGGTGAGCGGCTCGTCGCCGATCGAATGCATGACAAATTCAAGCCCGACGGGCATGAGCACGGCGATACTCTTGTGCAGTTTGGCCGTGTCGCCCCCAGCTGTGATTTCGCCCTCGCCGCCCAGAATGTAGTAAATCTCCTGCTGGCCTTCAAGCTTCGATGGGGTTGTCCAGGCGCCTGGGGCAAGCCTGCCGTACGCGAAAAAATTGGTGTAGTGCAGGACGGCGCCCTTTTCTGCCGGATCGAAGTGATCGCCCTTGGTAAGGATGTCGCGCAGAATCAGCGAGCCATGTTCGACCCGCGGCATGGAACCCTGCCAATCGCTAATGAACATGTCGATGCGGCGATTCAACGGGTCTGGAGTGCTCTGATACTTGACCAGGCCGGGTCCGGGGTAGGAGTTGATGCCGTTAATGGCGTTCGCCGTCCCGCTGGTTTGCGGCACGGTCTGCGCCACCATCAGAGAACCCAGGGCGAGCGACAGCCCGGATAAAGCACCAATCGCCGTTGCAACGCGCCGCATAGGGACGGTCTCCTTTCGCATGCTACTTCCTGGTTTCATGCGGATGATAGCGGCCGAAGTAGAGGAACTTGACCTGTGAGTCTTCGTTCTGGTTCACGTTGGTGTGGGGCGTCAGATTGTCCGGAACATGATAGAAAGCCATTCCGGGTGTCTGCTTGCGCAGCGCGTTGCTGACGAATGCCAGGCTTGTTCCATAGAGCGCGGTCCACACCTCTTCGATGTCTGTATGGTCCACCACGTGCGGTTTGCCGATGGTCAGCGGGTCAAGCGTAACTGTCAGCACGCTTTGCAGAGTCCCCAGGCCATCCGAGGTTACAAATAGCGTCTTGACAATGTGGCACCACAAACCGGTCGTCGAGGTGACCGGGAGCTTGTTCTCGTCCCTGACCAACATGGCGTCATTCGGCCGGAAGCCCGGAGGTGTCGGCTCATTGATCACGTACATGGCAAGCGGCTGGTCGCCGGTGCTCTTGATGGTGAACTCCAGGTTGGCCGGCATCAGCACCGCGATATTCCTATACAGGTCGGCGGTCTGGCCGCCGGCGGTCATCGTGCCCTGGCCCGACTCGACAAAATAAATCTCCTGCTGGCCATCCAGCCGGGTGGGCTTGGTCGATGCCTGCGGCGCCAGCGTATCGTAGGTGTAGGAGTTCATATAGCGGAGAACGGCGCCCTTTTGCGTGGGATTCGCCGCGTCCCCGCGGGTAAGAATGTCACGCTCCTCAAGCGATCCGCGCACCGTGCGTGGCGTTGCGTTGTGCCAGTCCCCAAAGTAGAGATCGATCTTGTCACCGGTTATCTGCGCCACGGCGAGCGGCGCCAGCAGGGCGCTTAGAGCCAGGGATGCGAGAATCCTCCTTACCATCGATAGTCTCCCTATTCCTCGATCTTGCCGGCCCGGCAGAAGTCTGCGTTTTGCTGACCATGCTACGTAAACAAGTTTTCCCGTGGCAAACAAGCGAAATAGTGCGAAACGGAGGCAGCTACTTTCTCGCCTCGTGCGGATGATACCGCGCAAAATAGAAAAACCTGGCCTGGGAGTCCTGGCTTGGGTTGAGGTTAGTGTGGGGGGTCTTGTCGTCAGGGATGTGGTAGAAGGCCATCCCGGGGGTTTGCGGGATGAGCTGATTGCCGACAAAGGCCAGGCTCGCGCCATCCAGGGCCGACCACACCTCTTCTGTGTCGGTATAGTCCACCAGGTGGAGATGGGGGCGCGCGATGGTAAGCGGATCGAGCGTCACCGTCAACACGGCCTGCAAAGTGGCGAGGCCGTCTGCCGTCACAAAGATCGTCTTCACAATGTGGGTCCAGAACTCGTCGCTCGAGGTGATGGGCAGCGCGTTTTCATCACGAACCAGCATGGCGGTGTTCGGACGAAATCCCGCAGGTATGGGCTCGTTGACGATATACATTGCCAGCGGCTCGTCGGACGTGTTCTTCAACGTGAACTCCAGGTTGGCCGGCATCAGGACAGCGATGTTGCGGTACAGCTCAGCGCTTTGTCCTCGGGCGGAGACCGTACCCTGGCCCGAGACGATGAAGTAGATCTCTTGTTGCCCGTCGAGATGCGTTGTTTGGGTCGACGCTTTGGGCGCGAGAGTGGCGTAGGTGTAGGAATTAAGAAAGCGGAGCACTGCGCCCTTTTGTGTCGGGTTCACCCCGTCGCCATGGATGAGAATCGGCCGCTCCTCGAGCGAACCCCGCAGCGTGCTTGGTGCTGACGCATGCCAGTCTCCAAAGTAAAGATCGACCTTCGGCCCGGTTTGCGCCTGCGCCATCGAAGCCAACACCAGCAGCCCCACCGGTAAGAACCCCGCGATCACACCGCGCATAGTACGGCCTTCCTCGTCTGCCGGCTGGGGCAGACTTACTTCCTGGTTTCGTGGGGCCGGTATCGGGCAAAGTAAAGAAACTTCGCCTGAGATTCGCCGCTTGGGTTGATGTTGGTATGAGGAGTGAGATTGTCAGGAATGTGGTAGTACGCCATCCCCGGCGTCTGCTCATGCAGTTGGTTGCCTACCAGCGCCAGGCTGTTGCCGTAGAGCGCCGTCCACACTTCTTCAATGTCGCTGGTATCCTCGTTGGGCGCAGGATGCGGCTTGCCAATGGTGAGAGGATCGAGCGTAACCGTCACCACGCTCTCTAGCGTGCCCAGGCCGTCCGCAGTGGTAAACAGCGGCTTTGCGATGTGCGCCCAAAAACCATTGCTCGACACGATGGGGACCGTATTTTCGTCCCGGACAAGCATGTTCGCGTTTGGCCGGAATCCGGGAGGAATCGGCTCGTTGATGACATACATCGCCAGCGGAGCATCGCCGGTGCTCTTGAGCGTGAACTCCAGATTGGCCGGCATCAGCACGGCCACATTCCGGTACAAATCGGCGGTTTGGCCGCCCGCTGTCACTGTGCCCTGGCCCGACTCGACGAAATAGATCTCCTGCTGCCCGTCGAGGCGCGCCGGCTTGGTGGATGCGCCCGGCGCCAGGGTGGCGTAGGAGTAAGAGTTGATGAACCGGAAAACAGCGCCGGCGCGGGTTGGATTGAGGCCATCTCCGCGGCTAAGGATTTCTCTCTCTTCCAGCGATCCGCGGATGATATGCGGCGCCGCAGTGTGCCAATCGCCAAAGTAGAGGCTGATGCGGTCGCCCGTAGTCTGCGCCGGGCAAAGAGTGGCGCAAAAAATCGCCGCGGCAAATAACAGGACGAGAGCCCCTCCCTCTGTCCTTCTCGTTTTATACTTCGTCTTCATATCACGTCATTCTCCGCTGGTTCGCGGCCGCCGACAAACCCGTTTCGTACTATTTCGCTTGTTGGGACGGGAAATCCTTGTTTAGGTAGGAGTGCGGCAAAGAAAGCTGCTTTATGGCGACGGTCATGCGTAGCACCCCCCTGCTTTTTTCCTTTCTCATCGTGGCCTCCCCGGGTTTTCTGTATTGCCAGAGCACGTCGTTTCACGGCGCTCCAGCGAGCGCGGCAGCCGAGAAAAATCCTTATGCCGGACAGGCGTCCGCGGTGTCTGCCGGCAAAACGAGCTATGCCGGCCATTGCGCAGCCTGCCATGGAGTTTCCGGAGAAGGCACGGGAAATGTTCCGCCGCTCGCTCACGGAGCATTGCAGGGCGTGCCGGATGGCGCGATCTTCTGGTACATCACCAAGGGTGGACTGGAAAATGGAATGCCTTCGTGGGCTGCTCTGCCCGCGGAGGAACGCTGGCAGTTGGTCACCTTCATAAAATCCGCGAGTGCTTCGACGTCATCCGCCGCACCAGCCGCGGCCGCACCAGCCACAAGCGAGATCTCCACCGCTCCGCCGCCTGAGCCTCCTTTTACCGACTACCGTTTTGAAAAGCCCGGAACCATCCGCCACATCACGCTCGCCGACCTTCCCCCGCCTTACGCCTCAAAATCTGCTATAGGCGGCCCAACGATCGTTGCCCGCCCGGAGAACGCTTGGCCCAAGGCGCCGAAGGGTTTCAAGGTTGGCCTATATGCAACTGGGCTGACCAATCCGCGAATCCTGCGTAGGGCGCCCAACGGCGATATGTTCCTGGCGGAGACAACCGCCGGCGACATCAAGGTGTTCCGCGGGTATGACCAAGGAGGGCAAGCCGGAGCAGGTGCACGTCTTCGCCACCGGCCTGAACACCCCCTTCGGCATCGCGTTCTATCCACTAGGCGCAAACCCGCAATGGGTCTATGTCGCCAACATGAATTCCGTGGTGCGCTTTTCTTATCACAGCGGAGATCTCGAAGCCACGGGCCCGGCGCGAGCATCTCGACGATCTGCCCAGCGGGGGCCACCACCGTTCGAGAGATATTCAGTTCTCCCCCGACGGTAAGACGATGTTCGTCTCGGTGGGCTCGCAGGAGAACGTCGACGATTCACCCGTGGAAAAAGACCGGGCCGACATCCTGGCATTCAATCCTGACGGTTCGGGCAAGCGCGTCTTCGCCTATGGGATTCGCAATCCGGTCGGCATCGCGATTAATCCCAAAACCGGCGAGCTGTGGTGTTCCACCAACGAGCGCGACGAGCTGGGCAACAACCTCGTCCCCGATTACATCACGCACGTGCAGCCCGGTGGTTTCTATGGATGGCCGTGGTGGTACATGGGCCCGCACCAGGATCCTCGCCTTGCCGGCCAACGCCCTGACCTGAAGAGCAAAGTCATTACGCCGGATGTGATCCTGCAGCCGCACAACGCCTCGCTGGAGATGACGTTTTACGACGGCAAGCAATTTCCAGCGGCGTATGAAGGCGACATTTTCGCGGCCGAGCACGGTTCGTGGAATCGCTCCCCAGGACTGGGTATGAGGTGATTCGTGTGCCGCTCCACCACACTGGACATGCAAGCGGCGATTACGAGGATTTTCTCACCGGCTTCGTCGTGGATGATAAAAGCGTGTGGGGCCGGCCGGTCGGCGTGGCCACTGCTCCCGATGGTTCTCTGCTGGTAAGCGACGACGGCTCCGGCTCGATTTGGCGCATCACTTACCGGGAAAAAGAGCGCGGAGGGAGACAAAAATGAATTTGCTGAAACAGGCGGCCTGTTGGACCGCTCTCGCGCTGGTGGCCGCGACTCTCGCAGGCGCAACTTGCCGACAAAAAGGCGCTTACTTTGCAGATTGCCAAGCAGGTGGCCGCCGCTGCCGAACAAACGGCCACGGCCAACCATTTCCATATGTTCGTGCTGATCGTGGATGACGGCGGCAACCTGATGTACTTGGAGCGCATGGATGATGCGCAGCTGGGCAGCTTCGAAGTAGCCATGGCCAAGGCGCACAGCGCTGTCTTCTTCAAAAGACCGACCAAGATGTTTGAGGACGCCGTGGTCAAGAACGGTTACACGCCGGTGCTCAAAGTTCCGGGGGCGATGCCGATTGAGGGCGGCATTCCTCTGGTGGTCGACGGCCACATCGTGGGCGCGATTGGAGTGAGCGGTGGAAGTCCGCAGGAAGATGGGAAAGTGGCGCAAGCCGGCGCGGATGCATTTCCCGGCATTGTGCAGGCGCACTAAAGATGAAAATCAATCCTGACAAATGCGTGGCCTGCGGGAATTGCACCTACGTTTGCCCTATGGGGGCAATCTACGTTGACCCGGTGATCAAGCGCGCCACCATCAACCACGACGAGTGCGTGGAGTGTTATGCCTGCTATAACGGGTTAAGTACGGAGCATCTGAGCCCTTCCGTGGTCCGTACCATTCGAAAGTTTTTCCAGTTCGGCAGGCTGCGGTTCGATCCGGAGCCCGATGTCTGCCCCACTGCGGCCTTCGAGCCGGACGAACTGCAATGGCCACGCGTGGTACGCCGCGCCTTCTCCGACCCGCGCGCCACCCACGAATCGACCGGCGTCCAGGGGCGCGGCACTGAAGAAGTAAAGACCAACGACGTCACCCATCGCGTGCAACAAGGTGAAGTCGGCTTCACTATAGAGTTCGGCAGACCCGGCGTCGGCGTTTGGCTGCGCGACATCCAGAAGATGACCTGGGCCCTGGCCGAGGCGGGGGTCGCCTTTGAGAAAAGGAATCCATTTACCCTGCTGATGACCGACGTCGCCACCGGAACTTTGCGCGCCGATGTCCTCAACGAAAAAGTGATGTCGGCGATCGTCGAGATCAAGGTCGGGGTGGAAAGAACCGAGGAGATCATTCATCTGGTGCACAAGGTCGAAACAGAGGTAGATACAGTAATCTCTTTGGGTGTGGGCACACGCTGCGACGAAAACGGCGACGAGAAGATCGTGGCCCCTATCCTGGAGCGGCTGGGTTACAAAATAGAGCGTGCGAAGACGAACATGGGGTTAGGAAGAATCACCAACCCAACTACCAATGCAGCCGAGCCCAAAACCGAGCCGGTGAGTCAGCCCCAATGACCAATACCCTCCATCGCTACGGCACCGCCGAAAGCTTCGCAGACGACTATATTGTTTTCGCGACCCCCAGCAATGGGAAGAACGAGATCGACAGTCTGCCCAAGCTGAAGAAGTTTCTTGAGCTGGCCCTCCCGTTCCACCCGGTCAATATCGGCGACCCAGTTCACGGCGGTTCGTTACGCCCCGAAAAGGACCTCCATACGGCGGCCAACTGGAAGCGCGATATCACACCCAATTTCCAGGCGGTGATTGACGGGCTCGACGAACCGGCATCGGTTGTGGCCATCTTCGATAATCAGGCCGCGGCGGAGCAGTTCCTCAAAGTTGCGGCCGAGGCCGACCTTGGCCTTTCGGTCAACATGTCGGCCTCCGTGGAAGGCGCAATCGAGTGCTGCAAGTTCGCCGGGATCACCCGGCACAGCGTCGGCTACTCTCTCGGCTTCGAGGGGGCGACAGAAAAGCTGCCCAATTCGCAAGCGCTCGCCCTTTCCACCATGTGTGGCCACGGGATGATCTCCAGCAGCCTAGCGAAAAAGATGATCGACTGGGTAAAGGAGGGCCGCCGAACTCCGGAAGAAGCGGTCACCTACATGACGCGGTTCTGCTCTTGCGGCGTGTTCAATCCGGTCCGTGCGCAGCGCATTCTAGAGCAGGCAAGAACAAAAATGGAGTAGCTGTTTCACTCGAGATCTACGAACGGAGTTTGATATGCGACGCTGGCAGGCCGCTCTGACCTTATCTTCACTGATGGTTCTCTCCTGTTTCCTGTGGGCACGCACCGCTGCGCGCCCCGGGCTCCTGCTGGTTGCCGTCAAAGGAGACCAGAGCGTTGGCATCGTGGACTCCACGACTAACCAGAAGCTGGCCGAGGTCCCGGAGGGTGGTGTCACCGGGCATGAGCTTACGGTTTCGCCGGATGGCCGAACCGCTTACGTGCCGATCTACGGGAACTCCGGTGTCGGCGAACCGGGAACGGACGGACGCAATATGGTGGTGATCGATCATTGCCTCCCGCAAGGTGATTGGCAACGTCGATTTCGGTAAAGGGGTACGGCCGCACTGCCCCGTTTTCGGCCCGAAGGATGGCCTGCTTTATGTCACTACGGAGCTGAATCGCTCGGTCAGCATCATCGACCCTAAGACTTTGCGCATCATCGGCTCGGTTCCCACCGATCAGGACCAGTCGCACATGCTGGTGATTTCACGCGATGGGCACCGCGGATATACAGCCAATGTTGGACCTGGGACCGTCTCTGTTCTGGACCTGGATGCGCGCAAGACAATCGCCGTCATCCCTGTCTCTGGCCAGGTTCAGCGCATCGCAATGTCCGTGGACGGCAGCAAGGTGTTCACCTCAGACCAGACAAAACCGCAGTTGGCGGTGATCGATACCGCCACCAATAAAGTGGCCCAGTGGGTGCCCCTACCGGACCTTGGATACGGAACAGCGGTCACCCCTGACGGCAAGTGGCTGATCATCGCGAACCCATTGATCCACAAAGTATCTGCACTGAACCTCAGCACCATGAAGGTTGAGCACATCATCGATGTGCCCGTCAGGCCGCAGGCGATCCTGGTGAACCCGAACAACCAGGTGGCCTATGCCTCGTGCGACAAGAGCCGCAAGGTTGCGGTCATCAACCTTTCCGATTGGACGGTTAAGGACCTTATCGACGTGGGCCCCGGCGCGGATGGCATGGCTGGGCAAAAGCAAAGTGACAACGCTCACTTCCGATGGTGTAGTAATCGTAAGTGTATTTCCAGGTAAAGTCTTTCCCGGGCTCAATCGACATGTGGATAAAGGGCTCCATGGCAAGAATGGATCGAATGGACCAAAGCTCTTCGCTTTCGAGAGGCCGATCGCCGGTGATCTTCATTCCGGCGCCGACGTGCTTGTTCTCGATCGTGATCTGGTAGTCTGCAGAGGTCTTGCCGAATCCTTCAATGCCCATTGCGAACTGGTCGTGGCCCTCCAGTTTCTTCAGGTAAGAAATAGTCTTTCCATTCACGGCCCCGAGTGCTGGATTCACCGGTTTGGCTGGGCGAATCTCAAAGGGCAGCGTAATGGTGAAGTCGGGCCCGATCCCCTGATTATCGAGAACCAGGAAGTTGTGGTCGTAAACGCTGCTCACGATCGGCCGCTTGCCAATATTGGTCAGGCGATGCTCGATCACCATCTGTGGCTTGCCGGCAACCAGGCGAACGGTTTTTTCGATAAAGATAGCCATAGCCGGAGGAGGGATCAGTGACTCTCTGCGAGAACTCGACCGAGTCCGGCTTTGCCTGAACCGACCATTCGCCGTGATCGACAATGTCGTAGAGGCGGAACATGTTGTATTTCTCATCGTCGGGCTTGCGCAGAACGCCTACACCAATTTTGAGAAACGTCCCACCAGGCTTCGCCTCACTGAAGCCGAGCCCTTCCCCGTTGGTAGAGAATTCCTCCACTGGTCCGGTAATCGCGCTGCAAGGACCCGCGACGATATCGTCGCCCTGGTAGATATAGTCCATCGACGGTCGGATCCGTCTTCGTAAACCACGGACCGTAGTAATTATGACCGGCATACTTCAGGCTCCCGATAACGCCGGACCAATCAAAGCGCGTTCCCTGATAGAAGCCGCTCATCGGGTCTGGAGGATGAATCGTCGCCTGGATAATGCCGTTGGTGATTTGCACGTCGTGGGTTTCAGCAAAGCTCATGCAGGAGACCCCAAGCAGCACTGCCGGAAGAAAACGCGCGCCGGAAAACCTCTCGCGATTCGTTGAGATTGCGCAATGATTTTCCTGCAGAGGATAGACATTGTGCTGGCCTCCTTCGAAGCGACGCATTCATGAGCCGGCGATGGTGCGAAATACTGCGAAATTGCCGGTAGACAGGGTGAAGAGAAATTGTATGTGTGCCTGCGAGCATAATATGATCGGGGCTACAGCAAAGGGGCATCAGTATTTTGAAACCTCGGGTCTTTATCATCGCGGTCGCGGTTGCCGGTGTAGTTCTCCTTACCATATCACCGGCCTGGTGCCAGTCAGATTGGCCGATGTACGGCCACGATGAGGCCAGCACGCGATATTCGCCGTTGAAGCAGGTGAACACTACCAACGTCCAGAACCTGAAACTGGCGTGGACCTACCATCTGAAAAGGACCGGGCCACGGCCGCAGAAGAGCGGGCCCGCCAGCAGGGGCGGCGGCAGGCGATTGTCAGAGGCGACGCCGATCGTGGTGAACGATACGTTGTATATGCCAACTCCTTATAGCACCATCGTCGCGCTCAACCCCGAAACCGGCGAAGAGATATGGACCTATAAGTTCGACAAAGGTCGTCCCGCACCACGCGGCGTCTCTTACTGGCCGGGAGATAAGGTAACGCCTGCCTCTATCTTGTGCGGAACGGGCGACGGAAGACTTCTTTCTCTCGATGCGAAGACGGGAAAGCCTACGGCGGGCTTCGGCACCGACGGTTTCGTGGATTTGAAGGCCGGCGCCGAACAACGGATTCCCGCACGCTCAATACAATGTGAACTCGCCACCAGCGGTCTACAAAGACCTGGTGATTACAGGAGCCGAAGTTCAGGAATCCCCTGGGCCCGGGCGCTTCGGGTGACGTTCGCGCATGGGACCTGCACACCGGCAAGTTAGTCTGGCGCTTTCATTCTGTACCGCTCCCCGGAGAAACAGGCCACGATACCTGGCCCGGCGACAGCTGGAAGAAGCGCTCGGGAACGAACGTATGGGGCTTGATGAGCGTGGATCGTAAGTCAGGGCCTGGTGTTTCTTCCTTTCGGCTCGCCGAGCTACGATTTCTACGCTCCCGACCGAAAAGGCACAGGTCTCTTCGGCAATGCCATCGTCGCGCTCAATGCGGACACGGGCAAACTGGTGTGGTATTACCAGACCGTCCACCACGACATTTTTGACTACGATCTGGAATCGGCCCCGGTCTTGATTGACGTTAAGAAGGGGGGAGCGAAGATTCCCGCGGTAGCTGTCCTGGGAAAGAACGGCCTCCTCTTTATTCTGGATCGCCGCGACGGCACCCCTGTCTTTGGCGTGGAAGAACGGCCGGTGCCTGCGAGCAAGGCGCCCGACGAGGCGGCGTGGCCAACCCAGCCCTTCCCTTTGAAGCCTCCTCCTCTGGGGCGGATGAGCTTCACTCCGGATGAGATCGCGACCGTAACCCCGGAGCAGAAGAAAGTCTGCGAAGATTTGTACGCCACCGACGGTGGCATGGAGAACTACGGGGCCTATACTCCGTTCGGATTGAAAATGACCATTCAGTTCCCGGGCACCATTGGGGCTGCCAACTGGCCGGGAATGTCCTACGATCCCAAGCTGGGATATCTTTTTGTCAACACCAACAACCTGGCCGACGTTGGAAAGCTCATCAAGAATCCCGACGGGACCGATCCTCTGTACGAGCGGAAAAGCCCCTGGGGCGACTATGCCCGTTTCTGGAATAACGACAAATTCTGGCCCTGCCAGCAACCACCCTGGGGACAGCTTTGGGCAATCAATGCCAACACCGGCGATGTTGCCTGGAAGATTCCTTTTGGAACCATCCCTGAGCTTGATGCGAAGGGCGTTCACGACACAGGCAGCTTGAACTTCGGCGGCCCGATTTCAACCGCGGGTGGATTGCTGCTTATCGCGGCAACCACCGATCATCTCTTCCACGCGTACGATGCCAAAACGGGCAAGCTGCTGTGGCAGACGACGATGGAGTCCGGGTCTTACACCACACCCATGACTTATCTGGGCAAGAACGGCAAACAGTACGTGGTCACAGTCGCCACCGGCGGCAGTTTTTTTGACACCACTGCCGGCGATTCTGTATTCGCCTATGCGCTGCCGTAAAGGGGGTCGAATGATGAAGATGTTTGCAGTTTTCCTGGCAGTGGCATTGGGCAGCGCGTCCGCACAGACGGCTCCCCCCGCCACTGCGCATGCCGGATGGCGCAGGCAAACCGATCGTGCAACGAGCCTGCAGCGCATGCCACGCGATCAGCGTTGTCACTTCGAAACACGCCTCCCAGAAGGAATGGGATCAAGTCGTAAACCAGATGGTCTCGCGCGGGGCGGATCTTACCGACGACGAGATCGATACGGTGATCGAGTATCTCGCGAAAAACTATGGGCCTCTCGATCAGAAGGCAACGCCATCGACGGATGCTTCTTCTTCCGATACAGCCGCTCCGCCGGCCGCCGACGCAACCCCAGTAAATGTGAACAAGGCCAGTGCGCAGGAACTGGAATCTTCTCTTGGTCTTGAAAAGTCTGAGGCGGAAGCCGTAGTGAAATATCGCGAGCAGAATGGCAACTTCAAAACCTGGCACGACGTTGCTGCCGTCCCTGGAATGTCGGCGGCCAAAGTAGAGGGAATGCAGAAGCGCATCAGCTTCTAGCCCGACTTTCACACGCCGGGTCCGTAACGAATGACGGGTGCCGTCATTTGTTACGGATAGAGATCTCACTACCGGACCATCGCTAGAGCAAAGGCTAGTCTCATGCAGACTCCAGACCGCGCGGCTACTCCTCTCCCACCTACGCGCGCCCGCCACGTTGTTCTTGCGCTGATCGTTGCCGCTTACATCATCACTTACATGGACCGGGTCAATATCTCGTCGGCGATGCCGGTGATCCAGCGTGACCTTGGGCTTTCGGCGATCACGGTGGGATGGATCTTCAGCTCGTTTCGCTGGGGATACGCCCTCTTTCAAATACCAGGCGGTTGGTTTGGCGACAAGGTTGGACCACGGCGAGCCCTCGCCTGCATCGTGTGCTGGTGGTCGCTCTTCACCTCATTGACCGCAGTTTGCTGGAGCGCCGCTTCGCTTGGCGCCTGCAGATTTCTCTTCGGCGTGGGCGAGGCGGGAGCCTTTCCCATTGCCACCCGTTCTCTCTCCCGCTGGATGCCTCCGGAGGAGCGCGGCTTCTCGCAGGGATTACCCCACGCTGCTTCTCGCTTAGGCGCCGCACTGACTCCGCCACTGGTTGTCCTCATCATGATCCACTTCGGCTGGCGCATGCCGTTTTTTCTTTTTGGATTGCTTGGCCTCGCCTGGGCGGCGACATGGTATTGGTACTATCGCGATCGGCCGGCTGACCATCGCAGCGTTAATGCCGCGGAACTTGCGGTGATCCACCAGCCGGAAGCTTCCGCCAAAGATTCCCTGCGTTCCGTACCGTGGCGGACAATCCTGAGAAACCGCACGGTCTGGATGCTGGCCATGATGTATTTCTGCTACGGATACAGTATCGATATCTATCTCGACTGGTTCCCTAAGTATCTCTACGATTCGCGCGGGGTGAATCTGAAGCAGATGGGCTTCTATGCCAGCCTTCCCTTTATTGCCGGTGCTGCGGGCAATTTGTTAGGTGGTTGGCTTTCGGACCTGTGGGCCGCGCGCACCGGCAACCTTAGAACCGCTCGCCGCGTGATTGCGGTGATTGGGTTTGTGATTGCGGCAGCATCGATCCTGCCGGCTACGTTTACCAGCCACACGACAGCTTCCGTGCTCTTTTCGTGCGTCTCGGTCTTCGGGCTGGAACTGACCGTGGGCGTATCGTGGGCCATTCCGCTCGATATCGGTGGGGACTTTGCCGGTTCCATCGCTTCGATCATGAACACCTTTGGCAATCTGGGGGGCGCCATTTCGCCCGTCTTATTAGGCTATCTGCTGGGCTCATACGGCTGGAACGTGCCGTTTGTCGTCTCCTCCATCCTGTGCATCGTAGCTATCTTCTTCTGCTTCGGCATTGATCCTTCCCACGCTGTCTTGACGGAAATCGCGGTCACCTCATGAACACCAACGCCCTCCCCGATCCCGCTCCGGTGCTTGCGCTCATCGACGCGTTTCGTTCGTCGAAAGCAATGTTCGTCGCTGTTTCGCTCGGCGTATTCGATTCGCTCGAACGAGAGCCGGTGTCTGCGGAGAGGCTCGCGGCCGAGCTTCCGGTGCAATGCGAACCTCTGGAACGGCTGTTGGATACATGCGTTGGGCTCGGGCTTCTGCAGAAGCACGATGGCATCTACAAGAACCAGCCAGTGGCCAGCACGTATCTATGCCGCGGCACGCCGAACACCGTCGCCGGCTACATTCTCTACTCCGATCGAGTCCTCTTTCAGCTCTGGGCCCACCTGGAAAATGCGATTCGACATGGCGGCCCGCAATGGAAGCAGGCCTTCCATCAAGACGGTGGCATCTTCGACCACTTCTTCCGCACCGAAGAGGCCATGCAGGATTTTCTTCAGGGCATGGATGGTTTCGGGAAGTTGAGTTCTCCCCGGTCGTGGTATGTGCCTTCGATCTATCGCGTTTTAAGAGGTTCGTAGATCTTGGCGGCGCCACCGGTCATTTAGCGATCGCCGCCTGCGAGCGATATCCCGAGATGACGGCGATCCTCTTTGATCTTCCGCGCGTCATCGATGCCGTCGGTCCCCGCATCTCCCTATCCTCCGTCGCCTCGCGCATCGAGCTCCAGAGAGGCGACTTCTTCCGCCCGGAAGAGCTTCCCCAGGGTGATTTGTTCGGCCTGGGAAGAATCCTGCACGACTGGCCGGACGATAAGGTCAGCGGCCTGCTGCGATCCATCCACCAGCGCTTGTCTCCCGGCGGGGGAATCCTTCTGGCAGAGAAGCTGTTGCAGGAAGACAAGACGGGCCCGGTATCAGCCCAACTGCAGTCGTTGAACATGCTGGTTTGCACTGAGGGCAGGGAGCGAACCCTGGGTGAATTTCGTGCGCTTCTGGAGTCTGCCGGCTTTACCGATAGTACGCGGTCACGTTACTGGCGCGCCACTGGACGCAGTTTTTGCCGTGAAAGAGTAAGACAAGAGAGGAGCGTTGTGTTGCTTCGACGCCTGGCTGTCCTTTGTTCCGTTTTGTTCCTGTTGATGACTACTGCGGCCCATGCGCAGTTCGTGCACACGCAAGGCACTGAGATCGTGGACGGCTCCGGCAAGCCGCTCCTGATCCGCGGGATCAGCATTGGCAATTGGTTTGTGCTCGAAGGCTACTTCTGGCGCTTCGGCGGCCTGAGCCAGGCGCAGACGGAAGTTGAGCTGGTCTTTACCGATCTGCTGGGACCTACGCACGCGCAGGAGTTCCTCTACAACTGGCGCCAGAACTTCATGTCTGAGGCGGACGTTCATCGCATCAAGCAGGACGGATTCAACACCATCCGCATCCCGCTGCACAGCAAGTATTTCAAGACCGATGACGATGAGGGCTTCCAACTCATCGATCAACTGTCTAAGTGGTGCAGCCAGGAACATATCTACATCATCCTGATGCTGGAGTCCGGCATCGGCGGCTTTACCGGCGAGGCGAGTGACGACGGTCCCGGGTATCCGTGGCTGCTGAAGGATGCCGGCATGCAGAATTACGTCTCGCGAAGCCTGGCAGCGGATCGCGAACCACTATAAAGACGATCCCACGATCCTGGGCTACGATCTTCTCAACGAGCCGTTGCTATGGTCCGGGTATCTCGATATGGAGCCTCTCATCGAGCCGGAGTACCGTCGTTTGACGGAGGCCATCCGTAAGGTCGACACCCATCACATGATCATTCTGCAGCCTCCTCTGGGGCGCTTCAGCGCGTTCGGCAAACCCTTCGACAACAACACTGCTTACAGCTTCCACAGCTACAGCGCTACGCCGCGGGTTGAGTTCCTGCAGCAGTACCTGGACTTCCGCACTAAGTATCAGGTGCCGATCTTCTATTCTGAGATCTACGCGGAGCGCACGCCGGAGTGGTTAACGGCTCACGTCAATCTGGCCGAGAAATACAACATCGGCTGGATGATCTGGCCCTATAAGAAGATGGCGGGTGACTCGCCTGGGCCGTACACCTTTCCTTCCCCCGCCGATTGGCCAAAGATCATCACCTTTGCTCATCAGCCGCGCGACGATCGGGCCGTCAGGGACAGGAATGCATTGCGGCCACCCCAGAAAGACACGGATGCCATGTTTGCGGAGATACTCGAGAACGAGAAGAACGAGCATCTCACCGTACATCCTGAATATCTCGAACTACCGGGAATAACTGCGCACTAAGATATCTAATGAAGCTGTTGGAGGGACTCCCTTGAGCAAAGCTAATAACAGAATGATGCTCTCGACCGTTGCGATCGCATTGTTCTCGCGTTGCGGCCGCTCAACTGGTCTCTGCGCAGACCACCTGCTGCGACGCCCGGGGCTATCGTCCCACCGGGAAAGGCGCCTCACATTGGCGGCAACAGCTTCGAGGGGCCGAAGGATGTGGTCTATCTGCCCACGCGTCCGCTGGAAGATACCCGGGTGAACATGTACTTCGGCGACTGGCGCAACTCTGAGCCACACGTCATGTTCGGATCGCTGGTAGTTCGCGACATTCTGACTCCAGGGGACAACCTTAGCCCGCCCTATCCCGGTGCGGTACTTGAGCGTGCAAAGTTTCTATCCCTCGGCAAGCTTGAGCCGGGGGCACGGACGGTTCCCTCCACGCTCGAAAGGGCTGCAGGTATTTTTCTACGTGAGTGAGGGCGAGGGCGAGGTGTCGGGCGGCGGCAAGACTGAGCCGATCCACAAAGGGAGCGCACTCCTCATACCTGAAGGGCCTGGAATTCACGCTGCACAATACGGGCGAGACCCAGCTCGAGGCCTACATGGTCGGTGATCCCACCTTTCCCGGATTCACGCCGCTTACTTCCTTCCAGGTAAAGGACGAAGACAAACTACCGCACAGCAAGCCGGCCGAAGAGTCACCCTTTACCAACCCTGGAGCGGGTGGTCACTGGGCTCATATCACCCACGGTTTCTACAACAACAAGAACGGCCTCGCTACGGTGGGAGCCATCATCACCGTGCAGATCCTGCCATTGCAGCTGGGTGAGCCACACCCGCATTTTCCTGGTCATGAAGAGATCTGGTGCGAAGTGGAGGGCAAGAGCCTCGCCTTTTATGGGTCGCAGCTGCGCATGCAGCATCCCGGCGAGGCCTATATGTTGCGTCCGGATAACCTCACAACGCATTCCAATATCAATTTTGAAGAACCCGGGGAGGCGCCGATCAAATTCCTTTGGTTCAGCACGAGCAATCATGTTTCTACGACGCCGCACTAATGAGGAGTTGACGGGCAACAACCCCACTCAAGCCAAAAGAAGGGAAGGCTTGAATGGGGCACCCAGACTTTCTTGCTGGTGAAGATAGTACTGTCATTTCTGCCTCAACTTGCCGCAGGCAAGTTAGCTGCTGGGATGACAAAGGAGAGGGCGACGATTCCATGGAGAGCGGTTACCTTCCTTTTCGTATCACTTGTCCTCGGTGGCTACGAGAAGGAACTTAACCTGGCTGTCTTCTGAGTAGTTGACGTTGGAGGTGGGAGCTAGATTATCCGGCGGATGCTCGTAGGCCATGCCAGGGGGCTGACGGCGAAGGTAGGGCCCGATGAACGCGATGCTGGTGCCGGAGAGCTCCATCCACAAATGCTCGGTGTTTGGCTTGGTGCCCAGGAACGGGCGGGTGATCGTCAGGTTATCGAGGGTCACCGTCTCGACACTAGTGATCGTCGCCAGACCGTCGCTCGCAGTGAAGAGCGGCCGCACCAAGCGAGACCACTCCTGCTCCGCCGTGCTGATGGGCGTGACCTTCTCATCCTTAACTACGAGCTTGGCGCCCGGCTGAAAACCGCTGGGCGTGGGCTCGGTAATGATGTAGGCGCCGAGAGGGACCGTCCCGTTGTTCTTGATGGTGAACGCCAGATTGGCCGGAACCAGCACCGCGATATTCACGCCAACCGGAACCGAATCACCAGCGGCCGCGATCACGCCGGTGCCGGAAGTAAAGTAATACACCCGCTGCTTCCCGGAGAGAGTAACCAGATGGCGAGGAAGCACCCGGAGCCAACGTCGCGTAGACATAGGAGTCAACATAACGGAGGATGGCGCCCTTGGTGGTGGGCTTGATCGGGTCGCCCTTGGTGAAGACGGTGTACTCCGTTACCGGACCCGTGGTTTGACCCTTCGATGCGTGCCAGTCAGAAAAATACATGTCGACATAGGCGTTGCTGCCTACCTGCAGTTCTTGCGCGTACCCCAGAGGCGAAAGCGCGGTCACCCCAAGCAGAGCGGCCAGCAGCATCTTGCCTGTCATAGATTCTCCTTGTGATTCGTCCACAACATTTAACGCCTTTGTCTGGCTTTGGCAAGCGAAGTAGTGCGAAATCCGCTTAGGGAAGTACATTCCAGCCGTCCACATCCACCGTCGGCTTGCCCTGCCCGTTCGCCCAGCTTGGCGTATCGCCCGATCGGCTTTCCAGCTGCAGATCAGCCTTACGATACGTTGCCGTGATCTCTCTTTTTTCGCCCGGCATCAGCGGGAAGTAGTTGTCCTGCCAGATCACCGGAAGAATTTCCAGCTCGTTGTTGTCGGATTCAGGGTCACTGAAACGCGAGGGCTTCATCACCTTCAGATGAACCGCAAAGGCCAGAGTTTTTCCAGGATTTTCAACCGTGACCCGTGTCGTGCCATAGTCGCCGTCGATCTCAGATTCGCTGGTGACGTTCAGCTTGACCTTGGGCAGGCTGCTGAGCGCTGTCAGATCGGAAAAGGACTTTGTGGGCGTGGTATACCAGGTCGACTTGTCCCAGTCGAGGACGTCCGGTTTGGTCGAGAGCCAGTAAAAATTCGAGCTTATCGTCTTACCTGCGACATCCTGCAGCAACAGGTCCACAAAGTACGTCGACGAGAGGCCGTCGATCTCGGGAACGGTGAAGATCTTCTGCACCCCGTCGGCGGAAATATCTACGGTCGCCTCCTGAGAGTTTTTCACCGTCAGGTCCAGGTTATAGACCTTGGCGGTTGCCTTCAGACCTTTGTAGTCGGTGTAGTAGGAATTCACGATGGCGATCGAATGATCGTCGTAGGAGTACTGAATGTGCAGCGGCTCACAACCCTTCTTTGCCCCAAAATACCCGCCGCCGGGACGCAGATAGTAATCGTACAAATGCCAGATGGTCGAAGGCCATGCATTGTTGAGCATCCATTGAATCACCCCGGTGGACGTGTACTTGTTGCGGCCGAACGCCTCGAACATAGCCCGTTCACCCTCGTACGCCATCACTTGCGCCTTCATCGCATAATCCTGTACGTTGGCCGCCGGCCCGTAGCGGCGGCTCATCGCTTCGGTGAAGACATTGAGATTTCTGAATGCGCTGCCGCCGGCGTGGTAATCCCAAAAGGAGTCCATCGGCCATAGATGGTCGGGGGGCAGCATGCGAACCAGGCTGTCGACAGGAGGAACGGCCGGACCCGGGCTGGTTTCGGTGTTGAAGCCGTGCGCGCCGCCGTATTGCGTATCGAGCAGCCAGTAGGAGGGCGCTACATATTCGTAGGGCCCGGTCATCTTTACCCCGGTGTCCCCCGTCACCGTCGTCGGCTTCGCCATGGCGGACGACTCATAAGGGTTGGGCCAGTTCAGCTGCTTCAAAATGTCGATGTATCGCTGCTCTACGTCGGGTGGAGGTGGACCATCACTTCCGTTCATCCAATTGAAGACTGCCGGATGGCTCCTTAGCCGCCGTATCTGATCTTTCAGCGATTCCGCCGAGATCACGTGATCCTCGTCGTCCCATTTCTCCCACTGTTCCCAGTGGCTGCAGCAGGTCCAGCCCGCCATGATAAGGATGCCCTGCTGGTCGGCGAGATCAAGGAAGTGATCGCTCACGATCTTGCCTTCCAGCCGCACCGCGTTCAGGTTCATGTCTTTGACGTACTTCAGCTCCTGTTCTTCTCTGAGCGGCGACTCGCGAAGCAACATGTCTGGCGTATACCCGGCGCCGCGAATGAGAATTCTCTTTCCGTTGATACTGAAGACGCGATGCGTCTCGGTGTAACCCTCGTCGTGGCCGCTGAACACCTGCGATGGATGTGCGGGCTTTTCTACCTCACTGGTTACTTCCCGAATGCCAAAATTCGTTTCGCTCTCGTCCGAATTGGATCCGCCGATCTGGAACTGCAACTTTAACTTGTATAGATTCTGCGGTCCCACCTGGCTCGGCCACCATAAACGCGGATTCGCCAGATTCAATGCGGCAAATTGATCCGGCGAAAAGACCACGACTTTCGTTTGCTTGCCACCAAGAGTCACCGGTTGCGAAAATCGGATGCCTTCGATCTGCCCCTGCAAGACTCCCTTCACCGCGTGGTTGGTTGGGTTGCTTGCTTCGGCGGTGACCGTCAGGCGGGCTTTGTCCGCTGCCGGAAGATTCAGCTTGGTCATTACCTGGGGGAAGCGGATGATCACCGGACCGCTGGTCGTCAGGTAAACGGGGCGCCAGATACCCAGATTCTTATCCGGCGGCGTGGGGTTCCAGTCCACCCAACTGAGGCCAAGGTCTTCGGGCGTTTGCGGAAAGACTTCAACCGCGAGAGCATTCACGCTTCCTGGAACGACAAGATCGGTCACGTCGAATTCGAAGAGCCTCCAGGTGCCGGCCATGGTTTTCGAATCGGCGACCAGCCGTCCATTCAGCCACACGTTCGCGCGGAAATTAATGCCATCGAAGTGGAGTTGGACCCTTTTGCCGCGATAGCCGGCCGGAACGGTGAACTGCGTCCGATACCACCACGACGAACGGAACGGACTGCCCGGCGGCATCGGAATAGAAGAAAAGGTTGTTCCGATGGTGTAGGTTGTTCCGGGAATTGATCGGAGATTCATGCCGAAGTAGGGGTCGGCATACACTCGGTCGTCTGCCAACGCCGCCACGACCGTGGACGGCATCGAGGCCCGGTACCACTGTTGCGGCTGGTAGCCGGCTGTGGAGAGAACGCTTCCCTTTTCGGCAACATCCCGCGATGGCTGGATTCTCCATCCATCGGCAAGTACAAGCTTGTCGGCCTGACCGTGCAATGGGATGACAAAACTCAACAGCGACAACAAGCAAAATGGCGCGCTTTTCCAGGCTCATTTTCGATCCAATCTACTTTGCAGGGAGTGCGAAGGCGAGGATCGAATCGCCGTAGGTGCGATCAAAGAAGCTGCCTCCTGTATCTACGATCACCACGTACTGCTTGCCGTCCTTGCCCATAAAGGTCGACGGCGTTACGTAGGCCCCGGTGTCCATCTTGATATCCCAGAGGATTTTGCCTGTAGCCGCCGCATAGGCGCGGAAGTGCTGATCGGTGGACGCGGCAATAAAGACCAGGCCGCCGCCGGTGGAGATGCTTCCCCCATAGCTCAACGAGCCGGTATTGTGGACGCCTTTGGCATCGAGCTCAGGCACGGTTCCAAATGGCACCTTCCAGGCGACGTCGCCGGTGTTGACATCGATCGCCCAGAGCTGGCCCCACGGTGGCTGCTGGCAAGGCCAGAATTTGTCCCGGTCCCAAAACAGCGCATACAGGCCCCAGGGGCTGGTGCGGTCATACGGAGGCGCGGCGTCGGGCTTGGTCAGCGCAACCTTGCCCACTCCGGCTAGATCCATGGTGTTGACGAACAGGTAGCCCAACTTTGGGTTATAGGACATGCCGTGCCAGTTCACCACGCCAACGGTACCTGGAAATACGATGGTCAGCTTCGGACCATAAGGGGTAAACAACGGCCCGCTCTGCATGCCGCCCTCCGTGGCCAGCATCGCTTCACACAACGCATGATGCTCGGGAGTCACGGTGGAGAGATCCGCGGGGGTAAAGCCGTTGCGACCCAACGGAGCCGGCTTGACCGGAAAGGGCTGGGTAGGAGAAGAATGCTCGCCCGGGATTGTGCTCTGCGGAACGGGACGCTCTTCCACCCCATAGATCGGCTTGCCATTGAGGCGGTCGAGGATGAACATCAGGCCCGTTTTGCTGACCAGGGCAACCGCCGGAATTGTCTTGCCGCGGCGGCGAACGTCGATCATCACCGGGGCAGATTCGAGATCGTAGTCGTTGATGTCGTGATGAACCGCCTGGAAATACCAGGCGAGCTTGCCCGTATCCGCGTGCAGAACCACCAGGGTGTTGCCGAACAAACCATTACCAACACGATCGCCGCCGTAGAAATCGGAAGTAGGCGAGCCGAAGGGCAGGAAGACCAGGCCACGTTCAGCATCGACGGACGAGAAGCCCCAGACATTGGTTCCTGAGCGGCCGGCTCCGGAATCGTCGGCCCACGTGTCGTGACCGGGCTCACCTGGGTGCGGGATGGAGTGGAAACGCCACACCATCCTGCCGGTGTGCACGTCCCACGCGCGTATATCACCGGAAGGACCTTTCGCTGGAGACTCCGGCAAGTCCGCGCCGGTGATGATGAGGTTCTTATAAATCGAAGCCGCAGAGGTCATCGAGTAGCGGCCATCCCGATTCGGCTCGTCGGTCATCCCGGCCTTGAGATTGATGAATCCATTTTCGCCAAACTGAGCAGTGGGCTGCCCGGTCTTTGCGTTCAAGGAAATCAGGCGGCCATCGGCGGTGCCGAAGAAGAGGGAGGCGGGCGTGGTCTTGTCTCCCGGCCAGTAGGTGGCGGAGCGCCCCATGAAACGGGACTGCATCAGCTTGTAGGTCCAGATAAGCTCGCCGGTCTCGGGCTTGAGGGCGATCACCGAACTGTACGGTGTGGCCAGATACATCATGCCGTCCACCACCAGCGGAGTGGCTGGGGATGTAAGCAGGCGCCGGTTGCTATCCCCCTCGGCGGGCTTCATGTGATAAACCCATGCCTGCTTCAGCTGATCGACGTTGCTGGTATTGATCTGGTCCAGCGGCGAATACTTGGTCTGTCCACCATCGTGTCCGTAGGTCGTCCAATCAGACTGTGCCGCAACCGGGAGCGAGCAACCAAGAGCTGCGATCGTGGCCCACACCATGCAATGTCTCAAACGGTTCTCCTCGTAACTACCGGGCAGGGGGATAGCTGTGCAGCAGCGGGCCCACGGAATTTGAGTAGCGGAAATCTTCCAGGCGGTCGTCATCGATCGTCCAGAACATCGCACCGAGGAAGGCGGGGTATCCATCCGGCTGCAGCAGCTTGTATTGCACCGGCGTGCTGGACTTGCCGGTGATCATATAACGCATCGTGTCCAAGACAATCTGGGGCGTGGTATCGCTGTTCAGGTAGCCGATCGCGACCTTATCAGCCGGCAGCGGGTCGAAGTGGTGTTTCGGATCGCGGCCTACGTCGAAGCCGTGCAGCATCAACTCCGTCGCTGCCGCATGGTAAGCCACCGAGCCCGGCATGTAGAACTCGCCATCCAATCCTTCGATCGGGGGGCAGTTGTAGTCCTGCGTATCCACAAAGGCCAGAATGTCGCGAATACCTTGAACGATGGGAATATACGAGCCGAATTGGCCGCCGTAGCCCGGATAGGCCGCGGGAATCTGGGTTCCTTCCGGCACCAGGCTGAGCATGAAGTCTTTGCCGAAGTGGTCGTGAATCGCGCGCATCGCCGCTATTAGATTAACGGTCGAGGGGGTGGTCGGATGCTTGAAGTCGGTATCACCCGGGTCGAGCTCGAGCGAAGAGGTTTCAAAATCGATGTCGATGCCGTCGAAGCCAAATTCCGTGCAGATGTCCTCCACCGTGCGGATGAAGTTCTGCGTGCCCTCCTGGGTCAGCAGGGCAAAGTGCTGGCCGCCTCCACCCAGCGAGATCATCACCTTCTTACCCTGGCTCTGCTTCAACTTGATGTCGGCTTTGAACTGCTCGGGTGTGATATCTCCCCGCACCGGGTAGTGCATGGTTCCCTCTGGAGCTCCCGGCACAGGCGTGGCAAAGGCGACGATAATCACATCCCATTGCGGCGAGACATCGCGAATCGGCCCCAGGCCGCTCCAGTATCCGATCAGCCAGTGCCCGTTTGGACCGCCGGTCAGCGCAACGGGCGCGATGTTGGCCAGAGGCGTATCGGTCACCGCGCCAAATGGCCCGTGATGATCGCGCACCGGGCAGGGCTTTGCGGGCTCGCTCAGCGCCTTCGCATCAGGAAAGCTGTATGGCGGAGTCGAGCCGGCGTACCACGAGAGCAAGGCCACGTTCTGCAGGTGATACTGCGTCCCTCCCATATTCGCGAGGTACGCCTTCGACTCCGGGACCCGGTTCTTCCAGTTCATGTCTGTGGGGTCGTTCAAAAACAGGTCGACTGCCACCCCTGTCCCGCCACAGCTGCTGTTGTCTCTTGGCAACTCGGTCGCGCTCGGGGGCGGCACGCGCAGCCAGCTGGGAAAGATATTCCCCGGTGGAACCATGCCCCGCCGGACGCGCAGCACCGGATCGTGCAGTGGATCGCGGAAAAACTGGGCCAGCTGCTGGGTCAGCGGCTGCACATCGCTCTCCTCGACCGTGCCGGGCTCAAGATAGGTTCCCAGGACAAACGGCTGACGTGAACCCAGGGTTGTATCCACCCCATGCGTTCCCCAGGAGCAGCACTCGGTCGCGTCCTCGCTGGTGTAATAGGTCACGTTCCTGGTCATCGCTATCACCAGCTTGCCAGGGCCTATGTCTTCCTTAGACAGCTGCTTGAACATCTCCTGCTGCATAAAGACCACATCCACCATGGCCAGCATCCGGCCGGTTTTCTTCGATGTCAGCACATACCCTTTGCCCACCGGCACATCGATCTTCAGCGACACCACCTTCGGTTTGCCGAGAAGGGTATGCCAGTCTTTCGCCGCTTCTTTGGAGAAATCCGTGCGCATTATTGCGTCGGTGTACTGGGTCTTCCCCGATGGGAAGGCGTACTTTGCGAAGATCGGCGAACGCACCACACTGGCCACATCCGTGCTTGCATCCAGGACTGCCTTTTTGCCGGCCGCGTCCATGGGCGCTTCGATGGTCAGCGTAATCGGCACCAGCACCGTCGGGATGGTCGTGGCGCCGCCCTTGGCGGGGTCGCCGCCAATCACGGTGTAGGAGTAGTCTTTTCCTGCGGCGTTATAGTTGCGGGTAAACGTGGGCAGGGAGATTGTTGCCGGGGCGCTATCCTGGGCAAAGGCTATCGATGGGGGCAGAAGAACGAGTGCGATACACAGCGAACGAAGAGCCAAGAACGACCTCCAAGAAACCTGAACGTCTTACCCCGCATTTAGCCGCTGGAGATAAGTGTGTCAAAAAATACGCGGTAAAGCGCTAAATTACCTTTAGTTACCTTTGCTGTTACATTGAGATTACTGACTGGTGATGCTCTTGTTTGCAAAAAATGAATTCAGGGGCACACTTGTATAGATTCGGTTTTCCACCATTCTGCGCAGGAACAACATAAAAAACCATGATCAGGCATATTGTTGCACCTATCTTTGCAATCGTCCTCATAAGCGGGAGTGCTTTCGCTCAGACGGAGCCGACACCACCGCCGCCCTTGCCGCCACCCGCTTCGCCGACCTGCGAGAATGTGCCCCACGCCGACCATCCGCGCGCGCGCCTCACCAACGGGCGAATGAATGCCGTGGTGTTTCTCCCGGATGTGGAGAAGGGCTACTACCGTGGAGCACGCTTCGACTGGTCGGGTCTGGTGGCCTGCGTTTCGCTCAACGGGCACACTTTCTTCGGCGAATGGTTCAATCGTTATGATCCGCTGATCAATGATGCCGTGACCGGACCGGCCGAAGAGTTTCGCGAACCGATCGGCTACGACGATGCGAAAACCGGAGATCCGTTTGTCAAGATTGGAGCCGGCGTGCTGAAGCGGATCGACGACCAGCCCTACACCATCGGGGGAGCCTACCCGATTCTGGACCACGGAAAGTGGACCGTAAAGATTCATAAAGACTCGATCACTTTCCGCCACGAACTTCACTCCACCATCGGCTATGCCTACCTCTACGAGAAGACGCTCTCGCTGGATAAGAAGACGAATGGTTTGCAACTAACCCATAGCTTAAAGAACATTGGAACCAAGCCGCTCAATACCACCGTCTACGACCACGACTTCTACATACTGGATAACCTTCCGACCGGACCGGGCATGCAGGTTCATTTTCCCTTTGTTCCGGTGCCGGCCAGGCCGCTCCCCGAGTCGGTGCAGATCGATGGCACAACTCTTAAATGGGTGGCGCAGATGGAACCGCACCACGCTCCCAGCGGCGAGATGACGGGCTTCTCAGATAAAGCTTCCGACTTCGACTTCACTTTTGAAGATACCGCGCATGACCTGGGTGTCGAAGAGACCTCCGATTCGCCGATGGTGAAGCTGTTCTTCTGGTCGACTCCGAAGACCGTATGCCCCGAGGGCTTCATTGGCATTCACGTCATGCCTGGCGAAACTCAGAAGTGGAGCATTCACTACCGTTTCTTCACCCACATTCCTTCGGAGTCGAAGCAAGCTGCGCAAAAAACCTCGTACGAAGGCCACGGCTAAATCCATTCCCGCCCGTTTCAGCCGTCCCTGCGGGACTATTCATCTCTCCCTCCCCAACCCAAGACTCCGTCCTGGGCTAAGTTCAGGCCGCCCCTTTCGGGGCTGGTCAATCCGAGTTCTCACGCAGACTCTTTAGCCCCTGAGGTACGCTTTTCCACGTTTGTACCTGAGTGGAACGATTGTAAAGAACCGTACCCCAGCGGCTAAAGCCGTCCGTTGTGCGGTTTACGGCACGGCTAGCCGTGCCCTTCGTGAAGCGTTCTCCCTTTGTAGGAACAGCGCGAGTGATGCGCCTATGTAGTTGCGATGCTGATTGGCTTGGGAACTGACGCGAGCGTGACCGGCCTGCTTAGCACGCGGCCGGACCTATCGATCTCCATACCCAGCACTGCATCGTGGCTTAAGGCCAATAAACTTCTGCCATCCGGCATTACGTGCAGCTGGCTTATGTAAATGCCTTCTACTCCCGGCAGTGCTTCCATCCCACCGTCCGACGCAATCTTCCACACTCGCAGGCCATCGCCGTGCGCGCTGTAGAGTGTCTCGCCCGAAGGATGCATCGCCAGCGCGGCCACCTCACTTCCAACGGAAATGGTTCCCAGGTGAGCCAGTGTGGCCCCGTCATAGCTAGACAGCGTCCCGTTCAATGCGTTCGCTACGTAGAGCCGGTTGCCGTCAGGATGCATCGCGATGCGGCTCGGCCCACTGCCCGCAGACAGTTCCCGGCGCCCGACTGCCGTAAGCTGGCCGTCACTGAGCGAAAACACGGTGAGCTTGTCGCTGCCCTCATCCGCCGCCAACACACGACCCGCTGCATCAAACATCACGGCGGAAGGATGCGCGGCCAACTGCAACGCATGCGGACCCGAACCCGTTTCCTTGAAGATGCCCGACACTCTTCCCAGGTGCCCGTCCTCGTGGATTGACAGCACGTTGTACGCGCCACCACCATGGACCGCCACCACAACGCTACGGCCATCCGGAGCAATCGCGAGGTCTCGCGGCAGGATCCCCGAAAGCGACAGGGGCACGCGGTTCCTGAACTCCAGGCGGCCGGTTGCATCGTCCATCGCATAGGCCTCCACGGTGCCACGCGGGAGATTACCGTACTCGGAGAGGCCGTTGGCCACATACAAATGTCCACCGCTGCTTGCCATGGCCACAGGATGCGCGCTGACAATCGTCTGCTCGTGGACGAAGCGCCCATCCGCGGCGATCGAGAACGCATGGATCCCATCCGCTGCCCCGATGTAGACAAACCTCGATCGGCGCGGGGCGGCAATCAGCGCTGCCCAGCCAGGCCGCACAGCCCCCGACAAGGAAGTGCTACCCACGAGCTGCAGAAAACGTCTGCGGTTCATCTCAGCCTCTCCTCAAGCTCGAATCGACATCGCATGATGGAACACGTTATTCGGATCATACTTCTTCTTCACCTGCTGCAGAAACTCGTAGTTCGGCCCGTAGTAAAGCTCGGGCCAATATCCGTGCGCAAGCATGTCTGCGTCGGGATAGTTGATATAGCAGCCCTCATAGCGGGCGCCCGGAAAAGGCGTTCCCTGGTGAGCCGCATCTACTTCAGCGCTGGAGTACAGCTCCTTATAAAAGTCCCGTATCCAGCTGATGTGTCCCTCGTCCTCTGCTGGGTTCGACCAGTAGGTCTGGAATTGCATCTTCATGATGCTCGATCGCTGGAAGGCCACGGTCTGGTCCAGCATCTCTTTGCGATTGATCGCGCCTCCGTAGGAGTCGACCTCCAACACCGAATGGGAAAGGTCGACGCCAGGCATCACGCGAGTGAGATGCTTGTAAAGAACCGAGATCTCGCGCGCCGTATAGTTGGCCTTCATGTAGGCGGACTTGTACTTGGCCCGAGTGGAACCGCGGCGCGCGCCTCCCGCAGCTTGCGTGTCAGCCCAGGAGACGCGCGTCATCATATGCGGTCCAAAACCCTGCACGGCAGGGACAGGCGGAGCAGGCGAGTCAACCACGGGTTTACAGGCATCGAACAGGGCGAGAAACTCGTCGAGCACCTTCGTATTCCTGCAGGTGCCGTCCGGATTGCAGAACTGCACCGAGATCCTCATATAGCCTCTCGCCTGGTGATTTGCCTCGATGATGGAGAACAATCCCCAGGTCTCAGGATCCTTGCCGCGGGTGGCAAAGTAGTTGCCGAAGATATCAAAGATCCGGGCAAACTTCTCCTCGCTCATCTCAGCCCAGGGGAAGTTCATGTTCGCGGAGATCACCTCCTGCGGTGCGGGCGGCAGATGGTCAAAGAGATAGTCGACGATCACGCCAAAGTTTCCACCGCCGCCACCGCGGCAGGCGCGAAGCAAGTCGGCATCCTGTTTCGCCGTACAGCTGCGAAGCGCAACCTTGCCCTTTGCATCCACAGTAAGAATGTCCACTCCGCTCACCCAGTCCGCGGTGGTTCCATACAACCGGGAAACAAGCCCATAGCCGCCACCGGTGATATGCCCACCCGCACCCACAGAAGGGCAGGTGCCGCCAGGCAGGGTTACGTTGTCCAGCTTATAAAGTTCCTGATAGGCCGTTCCCAACGTCGCGCCCGCCGCCACGCGGTAGCCCGCATCATGAGATCGGTCGCCCACGTGGTTCATCATGGACATGTCAATCAGCGTGCCGTTGGGGTTGTTAGCGTAGAAATCCTCGTAGCAATGGCCGCCGGAACGGATGGTCGGCCGCTGCCCTGCGCTCACCACGCGCTGCAGCGCCTCTGCGGTATCCTCCGCGCTCAGACAAAGGGCCACACGGCCGACCCCATCCGCGGGGTCTGCCGGCCAGCGCCCATTCCTGGGCCTTTTCAGATTGTCGAAGCGCGGATCATCGCGAGTTACAAGAATCGCCAATGTGGTTACTCACTTGAATTCTACAACTGCACGCAGAGAGGGGACGCGATGGCTCGCATCCCCTCGAAGCTTAAGGCGGAGGTTAGGCTGCGCGTTGGATTAGAAGATAAACTTGCCGCTTATCTGGCCTATACGGCCGGGTAGGGTGTTGGTTGCCTGACCGAATTGGCCCTGGTTAGCATCGCCAATCACATTGGTGAAGTTGGCATGGTTGAAGAGGTTGAACATCTCGAGGCGGAAGTTGAGTTGCATTCTTTCGGTAATCTTGGTGTCTTTCTCCACCCCGGCGTCGGTGTTGATGATCCCCGGGCCGGCGAAGAGGTACTGCTTTGCAGTGCCGGTCACGCCGCAGGTTTCGTAACCGCAGCTGAGGTTATTGGCAAAGGCTGCAGTATTGAAGTAGGTGTGAGCCGGGGCGTGGGGATTCAACTTCTGGATTGACCCCAACTGGTTGGGATAGTCGAGGCCGATGTTGGTCAAAGCAATGTCGCCGCCGCTCTTCATGCTGACCGGAAAGCCGGTGTTGAATCGGCTGATACCCGTGATATGCCATCCCTGGGAATAGCGGTGGGCGCCCAGAAACCGGTCGAATGGAAGATTCCAGTTATAGCTGGCCACAAAGTTATGCCGCATGTCCCATGAGGAGAGGCCATAGGCACGATTCGGATCACGAGGATCCCACTTGGCGGCGATGTCATCCAAGGACTTGGCGTAAGTGTAGGCGAGCAGGTAGGTGATATTGGAAGCACGACGTTCGGCGGAAATCTGCAGTGAGTTGTAGCTCGAGTTGCCCGAGTTCTGCAGGTAGGTTGCCGAAGCGAAGGCCACAACCGGGCCTCCGCTGGAGTTGGTGTAGTTCTGGCTGATGGTCTGGTTGTCGATTGACCCGGTAAAGCTGCCGTAGTAGTTCTGGCCGCCCAACTGGTATACGCCACCCTCGCCATACGGCCCGCAACCTGGAAGGGACTGGCACAGCGACGCTGAACCCCAGATCAGATCTTCGCCGTGCTCAATGTGACGGCCCTGGGTTGCCACATAGGCCACGGTCAGAACGGTGGACTTATCGAGCTGCCGCTGGATAGAGAGGTTGTAGTGCTGGCTACCCATGGTCTTGTTGTGGTTGTAGTAGCCGGGCACATAAAGAGGCATAAGGTTGCCAAACATGAAGTTGGGGAAGGGACCGGGACCCGAGGGGAAGACAAAGGGAAATTTCTGTCCCTGGGATACGCCGGTTGCGCGTGTAATATATGGGCTTCCGAATAAGGTAGGCTGCGGCGATGCCCAGTAGAGGCCCCAAGGCGCATCGCCGAGGATGCCGAAGTTTCCATTATCCGCGACGCCCAGGTAGTAAAGCCCCCAGGCTGCACGGATACTGGTTTTGCCCGCCTCACCCCAAATCCCGCCTGAAGGCGCGTAAGCGATACCAACTCGAGGGGCAAGATTGTCCCAGCGGATGGGAGATATGGTGCTCGGAACTCCCGGATCTCCTGGAACGAGGTTGCCGGGAGGTGAGTCAGGGAACTTGACGGACTGCTCTCCGGGAACGGGCGTGGTCAGGCGGCCATAGACATCGCTCCATGGCCTGGGGACATCCCAGCGGAGACCGTAGTTAAGCACAAGGTTCGGAGTTGCCTTCCAGGAGTCCTGGACAAAAAGCCCACCATACCGGCTGCGGTTATCGAGCAGCTGGATGGAACATTGCACGAACGTTCCTGGTGCGCCGATGAAGTAATCCGAAACATCCGCGCCCGTTTCGATCCCGTTGAATTGGAAATATCCGTTGGGTCCGCAGGTGTTACGGGCATTCAGTTGGTAGTAGCGGAAGTCTCCGCCAAAACTGACGGAATGGTTGGCAATTGTTTTGCTGACCGTGTCGCCCACACCATAGTTGGTTTCAGGCTGATAAAGATTCAACCAGTTGGTGCCGACCGCGAAGCTATTGAAGAACAGGGTGGGCAGAGACGATGGGTATCCGGGAGGTCCGCTGTTGACTAGCCCACCCGTTGTCGGATCGGTGTTGAAGCCATACTTCGAGTAAGAAGTGATGGTCGAGCTGGAAGCCGGTTGGGCGGTGTGAACGGCGTTGCGGAAGAACTGGATGCGCGCGACATTGACGGCACTCGCGCCGATGGTTTTGGTATTGCTCATCACGAACAGCTGGTTGCGCGAGGGCTGGGTGACCGGATAGCCAGGCAAAGTGGGTACACCGTTGTCGCCATAAACCGGCTGGATTGCGGTGGCATCGTCATAGTGATAATAGAACGACCAGTCACCCGTCTTATGATTGACGAAGTCGATCCGTTCGGCCATGTTGGTATCGACGATGGATCCTTTGTGGCTGGCGTCATCGAAGTTGAAACCGCCCGGTTGATTGGACAGCGGGATGGCGGGCAGCGTCAATGAAGAGACAGGGTCGATGTAGGCGGAGATGTTGTGGGCCGGGACTTGATTGCCGCTCGGGTCGGCGGTCGTCGTGGGAGTACCGAGTTGGTTGTACAGGGTGGGAGTGCAAGCCGGAGGCTGGCATACGCCTCCCGAACCGTTAATGACTCCGCCGCCACGAGCCATCAGGGTTGCGGCCCAGGCGTCACCCTGAACAGGAGTATCGAGGAGGCTATCCGCGAAGATGCCGTTGCGTTCGTCGGCACTTAGCACTTGCACGACGCCCGTGCTTACGCCGGCCACCTGGCGCGTTTGCTGGTAGTCGGTGAAGGTAAAGAGCCTGTCCTTCCAGATAGGTCCGCCCAGCACGCCGCCGTACTGATGGCGCTTCAGCTCAGCCTTGGAGCTGTCGAAGTAGTTAGTCGCGTCCAGCTTCTGGTTGCGGTAGAACTCAAAGAGAGTTCCATGGAAGCTGTTGGTTCCAGACTTAGTCACGGTGTTCATGACGGCGCCGGTGAACTTGCCAAACTCCGCGCTGTAGCTATTGGTGATCAGGCGAAACTCAGCGACCGAGTCAGCATCCGGGATCATCCCGGCACCCATGTTCTTTGTCTCGTTGACCTCAGCGCCATTCACCAGGAAGGCATTTGCCCATTCCGGCTGTCCGTCTGTGGACACGTTACCCGACGATCCATACAGGCCGGAAGCCGGCGAGCGATCGTTGTAGTTGCCATTGGTATTCGCAGGAGCAACGCCGGGTTGCAGCGAGAGCAGATCGAGGTAGGAGCGGCCATTCAGCGGCATCGACAGAATCTGAGAAGACGTGATGGTGGTGCCCATCGAGGTGGTTGCAGTATCAACCTGCACGGTGCTGGCGTCGACGGAAACCGTCTGGCTTACGTTGCCTACCTTAAGTGTGAAATCGAATTTAAGTGCATCGTTGACATTGAGATTGATGTTGTCAACTACGCCGTTCTCGAAACCGGCCACCGAGGCAGTGAGGCGGTAACTACCAGGAGGCAAAGCAAGGATGCTGTACTGGCCGGAGCCATCGGTAGTGACCGTACGGGTGTAACCCGTGGAGGTCTGCACCACGGTTAACGTCGCATTGGGCAGCACACCGCCGGAGCCGTCACGAACATAACCAATAATGGATCCGGTCACGTCTGCCCGCGATTGCAGGGTGCCGAGCAGCACCATCAAGCAGAGAGAGAAGTAGCGATAACGACGAAAGTCCATGGTGATACGCCTCCCCAAGGATGTTGCGATTTCCGCTGTTTAACGACGATACCGATATTTAACAATCCCACAAGCGAAATAGTGCGAACCGCGCCGGGCGCGAAGCAGGTTGGCGTTCTGCTTCGCTGTGCAAGCTTGCCCCTCGCTCACTTGAAGTTTACGGCTGCAAGCAGAGAGGGGATGCGATTGCTCGCATCCCCTCAAAGATTCACCGCGGCGCCAGATTAGAAAATAAATTTGCCGCTTATCTGGCCGACACGAGCTGGCGCAGTGTTGGTGACCTGGCCGAACTGGCCGCTGTTAGCATTGCCCACCGTTGCATTGGTGAGGAAGTTGGCATGGTTGAAGACGTTGAACATCTCGAGACGAAAGTTGAGCTGCATTCTCTCAGTGAGCTTCGTATCTTTTCCCACACCAGCATCAGTGTTGATCGTTCCCGGACCGTGGAACAGGTACTGCTTCGCGGTGCCGGTCTCACCACACACTTCGTAGCCGCAACTGAGATTGCTGGCAAAGGATGAGGTATCAAAGTAAGTATGTGCCGGGGCGTGCGGATTGAGTTTCTTAATGGAGCTTACCTGGTTGGGATAGTCCAGCCCGATGTTGGTCAGAGCAAAGTCTCCGCCGCTTTGCAGGTTCACCGGCGTACCAGTGTTGAAGCGGCTGATTCCCGTGATCTGCCATCCCTCGCTATATCGATGGGCGCCAAGAAACTTGTAAAACGGTAGATTCCAGTTGTAGCTGGCTACAAAGTTATGCCGCAAGTCAAACCCGGATTGGCCGTAGTTGCTACCCGGTGACCGAGGGTCAAACGCGGCAGAGTAGGTATCAAGCGACTTGGCGTAGGTATACGAGAGCAGGTAGGTGATGTCGCGAGCGCGCCGCTCCGCCGAGATCTGCAGTGAGTTGTAGTTAGAGTTTCCCGAGTTTTGGTCGTAATTCGCTTCAGCGAAGGCCACAACCGGACCTCCGGCGGAGTTGTGGTAGTTCGGGCTGATGGTCTGGTTGTCAATCGCCCCGACAAGAGTACCGTAAACGGTTTGGCCATTTTGCTGGTAGACGCCACCCTCACCACCCGGACCGCAACCTGCAAGCGACTGGCAGAGTGCGGAATCGCCGTAGAGTATGTTGACGCCGTGCTCGACGTGGTGGGCAAGGGTCCCCACGTACGCGACGGTCAGGACAGTGGATTTGTCGAGTTGCCGCTGGATGGAGAGGTTAAAGTGCTGCGCACCCATGGTCTTGTTTTTGTTGTAGTAGCCCGGCACATAAAGAGGCATGAGGTTTCCGAACTGGAAGTTCGGAAACGGGCCTGGGCCCGAAGGGAAGGTAAAGGGGAAGTGCTGTCCCTGGGTGACTCCGTTGGAGCGGGTCGATGTAGGGGCTTCCGAACTCCGTCTGTTGCGGCGATGACCAGTACAAGCCCCAGGGAGCATCCCCAAGAATGCCGAAGTTGCCGTTATCCGCGGCGCCCAGGTAGTAGATACCGTAGGCTGCACGAATGCTGGTCTTGCCGGCCGCACCCCAGATGCCTCCGGCGGGCGCATAGGCGACACCAAAACGAGGTCCGAAGTTCCTATACCGGATCGGGGAGATCGTGCTGGGAACGGTCGGATCTCCCGGAACGAGGTTGCCCAGCGGGGAGTTGGGGAACTTGACGGATTGCACTCCCGGAACGGGGGTGGTCAAACGGCCATAGACATCGCTCCACGGCCTGGCGATATCCCAACGGAGGCCGTAGTTAATGGTCAACTGGGGAGTTGCCTTCCAGGAGTCCTGGCCGAAGAAGCCAAAGTATCGAGACCGGTTATCCAGAAGCTGGATCGAGCATTGGACGAATTGGCCGGGAGCACCGATAAAGTAATCGGAGACATCCGCACCCGTCTCTTGCCCGCTAAAGGCGAAATATCCGTTCGGTCCGCAGGTGTTTCGAGCATTCAGCTGGTAGTACCGGACCTCGGCACCAAAGCTGAGCGAGTGAGTGCCGACCGTCTTGCTGACGGTGTCGCCTACGGTATAGGTGGTATCAGGCTGATAGAGATTCAACCAGTTGTTGCCGATGGTAAAGCTGTTGAAGAACAGGCTTGGCACCGACGATGGGTATCCTGGAGGGCCGGTGTTGACGAGCCCACCGTTCGCGGGATCGGTGTTAAATCCATATTGAGCGTAAGAGGAGATCGTCGAGCTCGAAGATGGCTGTGCGGTGTGAACGGCCGTACGGAAAAACGAGATGCGCGCGGTATTCACTGCGGTGGCACCGATCGTCTTGGTGTTGCTCCCCATGAAGAGCTGGTTGCGTGACGGCACAGTGACGGGAAAGCCCGGCATATTTTCCTGGCCAAAGTATTGCTGGTTGTAGATGGAATTCAGCGCGGTCGCATCGTCGTAGTGATAGTAGAACGCCCAATCCCCGGTCTTGTGATTGACGAAATCGATCCGCTCAGCCATGTTGGTGTCGGTCAGGTTTCCCTTGTGGCTTGAGTCGTCGTAGTTGAAGCCGCCAGCCTGATTGGAGACCGGAATAAGCGGCAAGGTCAACTTGGACACGGGATCAATATAAGCGGAGATGTTGTGACCCGGCACTTGATTGCCATTGCTGTCTGTGGTCATGACCGCTGTGCCGAGCTGGTTGTACAAGGTAGGCGTGCAAGCTGGAGGCTGGCAAACCCCGCCCGCACCGTTGATCGTTCCGCCGCCCCGAGATTCGAGGATGGCGGCCCAGTTATCACCCTGAACAGGGCTATCGAGGATGGAATCGGAAAAGATACCGTTCCGTTCGTCATTACTGAGAACCTGCACCACTCCCGTGCTTTGGCCCGGCTACCTGGCGGGTTTGTTGAAAGTCGGTGAAGGTGAAGAGCTTGTCTTTCAAGATCGGGCCACCCACGACGCCGCCGTATTGATGACGCTTCAACTCGGCCTTGGTGCTGTCGAAGTAGTTGATCGCGTCCATCTTCTGGTTGCGGTAGAACTCGAAGAGAGTTCCATGGAAGCTGTTGGTTCCGGACTTGGTCACGGTGTTCATGACGGAACCTGTGAACTTGCCGTACTCCGCGCTGAAGCTATTGGTGATGAGGCGAAACTCAGCGACCGAGTCAGCGTCTGGAATCAGGCCGGCGCCCATGTTCTTGGTTTCGCTCACATCCGCGCCGTTCACCAGGAAGGCGTTGGCAAACTCAGGCATACCGTCGGTGGAGACATTGCCCGACGAGCTGTAGAGGCCGGAAGCGGGCGAGCGATCGTTGTAACCGCCGTTCGTATTCGCAGGCGCGACACCCGGCTGCAGCGAGAGCAGATCGAGGTAGGAACGGCCGTTCAGAGGCATGGCCAGAATCTGCGAAGAGGTGATCGTGGTGCCCATCGACGTACTTGCGGTCTCAACCTGCAGAGTGTCCGGCGTCAACGGAGACGGTCTGGCTTACATTGCCGACTTTCAGCGCAAAATCAAAGTTCAACGCGTCGTTGACGTTGAGATCGATATTGTCAACGACTCCATTCTCGAAGCCGGGATTGGAAGCGGTAAGGCGATAGCTTCCGGGAGGCAAAGCAAGAATGTTGTAATGGCCGGACGCATCCGTTGTGGCCGTACGGCTATAGCCGGTGGAGGTCTGAATGATGGTCAAGGTCGCGTTCGGTAGCACAGCTCCGGAGCTGTCTCGAACGTAGCCGCCAATCGATCCGGTCACGTCTGCCCGAAGGTGCAGGGTGCCGAGCAGCACGATCAAACAGAGAAAAAAGTAACGACAACGACGAAAGTCCATAGTGACACGCCTCCAAAAAAATGCTGCAATTTGGCTGTTTTTACGACGATACCGATATTTAACAATCCCACAAGCGAAATAGTGCGAAACCACCCTCGCCTGCGTGTCGTTTCAGCCTTGGAAAAAGTCCCTAACGGGAACAGTAGTACGCGTGCGTCGTGGTAATTAACTAGTCAGGCGCCAGCTTCGCGCCCCCAAACAGAAAGGCCCGCATGCCGGACGATACCAGCAAGGAATCCACTGCCCTGGGAATGAAGCAAGATATATCCCGCCGCGACTTCATGAATGCCACTCTGCTTGCTTCCGGCGGCGCGCTGCTCGGCGGGCTGACACCGCACCAGTTATTGGCCCAGATGGGCAAAGATAAATGGACGGGCTACGGAGGCGTCGGCGATTACGCCGAATCGAACGGCAATACCTTCGAGGTGATGACGGCCGGTCATCAGATCCGGGATCATGTCTTCGCCGATCCACCCCAGGAGGCGGAGGAGACGGGTGAGGTGTTGGATTGCGTGATTGCCGGCGGCGGCCTCAGCGGCCTGGCAGCCGCACTTTACCTGCAACAACACGCTCCCCAGGCGAAGTGCCTGGTGCTGGAAAACCATCCCATCTTCGGCGGCGAGGCAAAACGGAACGAGTTCATGGTGGATGGTCACCGGCTGATTGCGCCGCAGGGCTCCGACCATTTCGATATCCCGCAGCCGGGCAGCCCGCATGGCCGCCTTCTATGAATCGATCGGCGTGGATGCCCGCAAATTCGAGTATCAATCCTGGCAAAGCCCCTCGCCGGAGATCCCGGTGGGCCGGAGCTTCGAGCACATTCAATCGCCCTACGGCATCTATTTCGGGGCCAACTTCGGCCAAGCCCGGCAAGTGGGTGGTAGATCCCTGGGCGAAGAAGCTCGAGGGCGCACCAATACCGGCGGCGATGCGAGCCGAGATTCTGAAGTACCGGCAACTCGGCGCGGCTTCCGCCGGCGAGGAGAACCCCCGCCAACTGGATGCCCTCACCATGGAAGAGTTCATGATGCAGAAGTTCGGGCTGAGCCAGGAGACGATCCGCAAATTTCTCATGCCTGGGCCCGGCCGATGGCTTCGGCATTGGCCCGGACGTGCTCTCGGCCTATGCCTTCGGCTTCGGCGGCGATCCTATGAATTACGGGGAGGAGACTGCGCTGCAATCCTTTGCCGGGGGCAACGGCGGCTTTGCGCGCCACATGGTAAAGACGCTGCTCCCCGCGGCCATACCGGGGCCGCGAACGCTGGAGGCGGTCTGCCGCGGCCGGGTGAATTTCGACGCTCTTGACCAGCCCGGCGCGCACACCCGCATTCGCCTGGGTTCGACCGTGGTGCGGGTGGAACACGAGGGTCCTGCTGCAGCAGAGCGAGTTTGTCCGGATCACCTATACCCGCAACGGCAAAGCCTACCGGCTGAAAGCCCGGGCGGCGATCATGGCAGGGGGGAGCTGGACCACAAAACACGTCGTGACTGACCTGCCCGCGGAACAGCGCGAAGCCTACGCGCAGTTCTTTCGCTCGCCCTGCATGCTGGTGAATGTTGCCTTGCGCAACTGGCGCTTCCTTTACAAGCGCGGTATCTCCGGAGCGTTCTGGTACGGCGGCCTGGGCATCTACGGCTCGGTCCGCAAGTCTCCTACCTTCTCCACTAAAGACAAAACCATCGGACCGGATTCGCCGGTGGTGATGACCATCAAGGTGCTCTTCTGCCGCCCCGGACTGCCTATGCAGGAACAGCAGAACGCCGGCCGTGCGGAGCTGCTGTCGACTTCCTTCCGCGACTACGAGCGACGGGTGCGGGAGCAGCTTACCGAGATGTTCGCGTCTTCGGGGTTTGACGCCAGGCGGGATATCGCCGGGATCGTTCTCAATCGCTGGGGGCACGCTTATTGCAGCCCGCAGCCGGGCTTCTTCTTCGGGAAGGATGGAAAGCCGGCGCCGCGCGAGATTCTGCGGCGTGCGCCCTTCGGGCGGATTGCTTTCGCCAATACAGATCTTTCCGGTGATCCCGGGCACCACACGGCGGTTGCTGAAGGACAGCGCGCCGCCAGCCAGCTGCTTGACCGGATTTAGACTGCGGGTTTGAGGCCGCGGAACCCCACTTAAGCCAAACCCTGGCTTGAATGGGCCACCCAGGCTTTTTCTGGCGGTGCAGAGAGCCATGGCGGGCAATTTATAATCAGCCACCATGAAGGCGCATGTTTATGTCACGCTGAAGCGCACCGTCCTCGACCCCCAGGGGCAAACCATCCACGGCGCCCTCAAACGCATGCAGTACACCGGCGTAGAGGAAGTGCGCCAGGGAAAATACTTTCAACTCACCCTGCGCGCCATGGAGACGGCCGATGCGCGGAGCGAAGTGGAACGCATCGCCCGCGAGGTGCTAACCAATCCGGTCATCGAAGAGTTCACCTACCGCCTCGAAGAGTAACCAGCCAGCCAGCACCCGTACAATGAAGTCTATGTGCGGAATCGTGGGGTACGTGGGCCCGAAGGACGTAGTCTCTGTAATTCTGGAAGGTTTGAGGCGGCTGGAGTACCGGGGATATGACTCGGCCGGCATTGCCGTGGGGAGCGCCGGACATGGGCTGGAACTGCGCCGCGCGCCGGGCAAGCTGCGCAACCTGGAAGAAGTGATCCGGCAGCACCCGCTGCAGGGCACCTACGGCATCGGCCACACCCGCTGGGCGACGCATGGCCGGCCAACCGAAGAAAACGCTCATCCCCATCGGGACTGCACCGGGCGCATTGTGGTGGTGCATAACGGCATCGTCGAAAACTACCTGGAACTGAAGCGTGAGCTGGCGGCGGAAGGCCACGCCTTCGTCACCGAGACCGATACCGAGGTCATCGCCCACCTGATCGAGCAGGAGCTGCGCTCCGCCGAGAGTTCCGGCAAAACCATGCTGCTGGAAGAAGCAGTGCGCCGGGCGGCGCGCAGGTTGACCGGCGCTTATGCCATCAGCGTGATCTCCGCCGACGCGCCCGACACCATCGTTACCGCGCGCAACGGGCCGCCGGCGGTGATCGGCGTGGGCGAAGGCGAATCGTTCGTCGCCTCGGATGTGCCCGGCATCCTGCACCACACCCGCATGATGTATTTCCTGGCCGATGGCGATGTGGCCGTCCTCACGCCGCAGGGCGTGAGGTTCACCAACCTGGAAGGCGCTCCGGTCGAGCGCAAGGTGGAGAAGATTCTCTGGGACCCGATCCAGGCGGAAAAGGGCGGCTACAAGCACTTCATGCTGAAGGAGATTTTCGAGCAGCCGCGGGCCGTACGCGACACCACGCTGGGCCGCATCTCGCTGGAGACGGGCGAGGTTTTCCTGGGCGAGATGAAGATCACCGACGATCATTTCCGCGCGGCCACGCAGGTGAATATCGCGGCCTGCGGCACCAGCTGGCATTCCGCCCTGGCCGGCAAGTACATGATCGAGCGGCTGGCGCGCATTCCGGTGGAAGTGGACTACGCCAGCGAATACCGCTATCGCGACCCGATTGCCGATCCCCACGCGCTGGGCATGCTGATTACCCAATCCGGCGAGACCGCGGATACGCTGGCCGCGCAGCGGGAGATGATCGCCAAGGGATCGATGACCATCGCCATCTGCAACGTGGTTGGCTCGATGGTCGCGCGCGAGGCGCACGGCACCATCTACACCCACGCCGGGCCCGAGATCGGTGTGGCCTCGACCAAGGCATTCACCGCCCAATTGACGGCGCTGTTTCTCTTTGCGCTGCACCTGGCGCAGAAGCGGGGGACGATTGCGGCCGCCGAAAGCGCCGCGCTGGTGGACGAGCTCAGCCGCATCCCGGGAAAGATCGAAGAGGTGCTGCGGCAGCGCGATGGCACCTGCCGGCAACTGGCCAAGGTGTTTGCCTCCGCGTCGAACTTTCTCTATCCTGGGCCGGGGCATTCACTTTCCGATGGCGCTCGAGGGGGCGTTGAAGCTCAAGGAGATTTCCTACATCCATGCGGAGGGCTATCCCGCAGGCGAGATGAAGCACGGCCCGAATGCGCTGATCGACGAGGCTTTGCCGGTGGTGGTGCTGGCGACCAGCGACGAAACCAGCCCGGAGTCGATGCTGCGCTACGAGAAGACGCTTTCCAATATCCAGGAAGTAACGGCGCGCTCGGGCCGCGTGATCGCGGTGGCTACCGAGGGCAACCAGCAGATTCGCGAGCTGGTGGAGCATGTGATCTACGTGCCCCATGCGCCCGAACTGCTGCTGCCGCTGCTCGAGGTGGTTCCCCTGCAGTTGCTGGCTTACTACATTGCGGTGCGGCGAGGCTGCGATGTGGATCAGCCGCGAAACCTGGCCAAGTCAGTCACTGTCGAATAGATGCTATGGCCTGCAAATATAATGGTAGACAAGGCAAGTTCTATTCCACTGAGGTGAGGGCTATTGGGACGTCAACTTTATACTGCGCGGCTTACGCGCAGGCTTCTGCTTTCGGAACGGGCCGCATGTTTCCATCTTGAATTCACCGTAGACGGAGCTGGAGAAGTTCGATTTCGAACCTGGGCAGTTTGTCTCCTTCGTCGCCCATGACGACGCAGGGAAAGCAACAGACCCGAGCCTACTCCATCGCCTCGGCGCCCCGCGCCAACCAGTTCGACGTATGCGTCAACCGGGTGGAGGGTGGGTTCTTCTCCAATTTGCTGTGCGATCTCGAGGTGGGGCAGACCCTGCCGTTCCACGGGCCGCATGGGCTTGTTCCTGCTGCGCGCGCCGCTGACCGACAGCATCTTCATCGCCACCGGCACCGGCATCGCGCCCATGCGGGGCTTTGTCGAACACCTCTTCCCGGAGGATGGCGAGGACCGCAGCCAGGGGCGAAAGATTCTGGCTGGTCTATGGAACGCGGTACGCATCCGAGCTTTACTACGAGGACTATTTCGAGAAGGTCGCTGCCAGCCGGCCAAATTTCATCTACCACAAGACGCTGAGCCGGGCCCACGAGGAGTGGGAAGGCACGCGCGGCTATGTGCAGGAATTAGTGGGGCAGATCGCCGCGGAGCATGCGCGCGAGAACGTGGAGCGTCCGCAGCTGGTAGAGGGGGCCCTCTATAACATCCACGCCTATATTTGCGGATTGAACGAAATGGTCACGGCTAACCGGGACGCCTGAAGGGCCTGGGCTGGGAGAGAAAGCAGATCATCTTCGAACGCTACGATTGATAGCTGTCCTTACCAACGGGCCCCGGGTCTGTTGCAAGGTGGAGAGTTTTGACTTGGAGTCCTACGGCAGCGCAAAGGCGACGTATAGACCGCCCGAGGGCTTCCTGCTCGATTGCCCTCCGCCGGCGGCGATCACTACATATTGCTTTCCGTTCACCATGTAGGTCGACGGCGTTGCCAGACCGGCGAAGGGCAACTGCGTTTCCCAGAGCAGCTTGCCGGTGGTCTTGTCATAGGCGTGGAACTTTTCGTCGAAAACGCTGGCGCCGATAAAGAGCAGTCCTCCATCCGTGACCACCGGGCCGCCATAATTATCCGACCCCGTGTCAGCCATGCCTTTGGCGACCAGCTCCGGATATTCTCCGAACGGAATCTTCCACAGATACTTTCCGGTGTTCAGGTCAATCGCGCTGAGCGTGCCCCAGGGCGGCGCGGTGGCGGGATAACCCTCGGGATCGGTGAAGCGGCGAAAGCCGATGGTCTTGTAGGGCATGTCGTCGTTCGCATTGCCCGCCGGCGCCCTCGGCCGCCACCGGTCTGGCCGCCGCTGCCTTGGGATTGGCCGCGCTGGTGGCTGCTGCTTGTTGTGGCGCCTTGGTCAGGTAGCGCACCACGGCTTGCACCTCAGCGTCGCTCAGGCTGTTGAAGGGAGGCATGCGGCCCCTTCCCTGGCGGATGATGCCTGCGATCTCCTGCTCGGTAAGAATGCCCTCGATGCCCCACAAGAGCGGGAATCGCCGGCGGAGAGCCGGCCCGGTTGATGCCGTGGCAACCGCTGCATTGGTTCTGGTAAACACGCTCGCCCAAACTTCCCGGCGGCGGCGGAACTGTCAAGCCAACCAGCCATGCGGTGTCATTGGCGTTAACGTACAGCACCCCGGTGGTCGGGTCAACCGCGGTGCCACCCCACTCTCCGCCGCCGGCAAAACCCGGCATGTCGATGGTGAGCTTGTCCACACTGGGCGGAATGAACTGGCCGCCGCCGATCATGGTCTTGAATTGCTTCACTGCCCACGCATGCGCTTCGGGCGTGCGGTTGGTCAGGGTATCTTCCGTGGTGCTCTGCTGGGTGTAAGGCGCGGGCGCAGTGGGCAGCGGCTGGGTGGGCGAAGCGACTTCACCCGGAACGTTGCTGGCCGGATAGGCCGATTCCACGATCGGGAAAAGCGGCTTCCCAGTGGTGCGGTCAAAGACGTAAAGGAAGCCGGACTTGGTCGTCTGCGCGACGGCGTCCACCCGCTGGCCGTCGCGCGTGACCGTCACCAGCGCGGGAGGCGCGGGAAAATCGCGGTCCCAAAGATCGTGATGCACGCCCTGGAAATGCCAGATGCGCTTGCCCGTCTCCGCATCGAGCGCAATCAGCGAATCAGCAAACAAATCGTTGCCAATGCGATCGCCGCCATAGAAGTCGAAGACCGCGGAACCGGTCGGCACATAGACGATGCCGCGCCTGGTATCGACCGTCATCCCGGCCCAGTTGTTGGCGGCGCCGGCATTCTTCCACGCGTCTTTGGGCCAGGTGTCATAGCCGAACTCTCCAGGACGCGGAATGGTGTGGAAGGTCCAGCGCAAGGCGCCGGTGCGTACATCGAAGGCGCGAATGTCTCCCGGGGGCGCCGGATGGGTTTCAGGATTGGAGCCGCCGACGATGATCAGATCCTTGTAGATGCTGCCCGGCGAGGTGAGCGCGACTGGACTGTGCCTGATAGGGCTCGCGCAAGCCCTTGCGTAAGTCGACTCTTCCGTTCTCTCCAAAGCCGGGAATCGCTTTGCCCGTGGCCGCGTCGAGCGCGTAGAGATAGTTGCGAGCGCCGGCAAAGATGCGGCTTTGATGGCCATCGGTCCAGTAGGAAACCCCGCGGGACAGCACCCTCCCCGGCACGTCCGGCTGGAACCGCCAAATCAGCTTGCCGGTGCCGCATCGAGCGCGATCACACTGCGGCCCGGGGTGCAGGTGTACAAGAACCTTGCCGACGATAATGGGATTCGCTTCGAGGCCGCCCTTTTCTCCGGTGTCGTACGTCCACGCCACCTTGAGATTCTTCACGTTGTCGCGATTGATCTGCGACAGGGTGGAGTAGTGGGTTCCGTCGTGGCCGCCGTAGGCCGGCCAATCCTGCGTTGCGTCTTCTCGTGAAGGCCCGGTGCCGTATGCCGTGAGTGACCCGAGAACCAACAAAACCAGTGCCGCTACCCTGAACCTTCCCCATTCGCCCCCGCCCCATTCGCCCCCTCAACCCCAATTACGCTTTCACTTGAGCATTGGCTCGATTGAGCAACGCCTTCATGTAGGCGAAGCCATAGGCCTGTTCGGCGTTGTGGCCCGCCTTCGAGCGAAGGCGTGTGGTCCAGGATGACGATGCCGTCGAAGTTGACCTCGTGCAGGGCTTCCATGATTTTGTACATGTCGTAGTAGCCGTTATCCATGAACGTCTCGACGAAGTGCGGCAGCGGCGCGCTTACATTGCGGAAATGGATCTTCCAGATTTTCTCCGGGCCAAAGGCTCGAATCATCTCCGCCGGATCCTTGTGCGTGAGCTGCGGGCCGCCTTCGTTCCAGCATCCGCAGCAGAGACATATGCCGACGTTGGGGCTGTTGGCGATCTCCATCGCACGCTTGTAGCCCTCATAGTTGGCGAAGATGCAGCGCGGAACGCCGGCCAGCTCAGGTTCCGGAGGATCATCCGGGTGGATGCCGATGCGGACATTGGCCTCTTCCGCGACCGGCGCCACCTGCTTGATGAAGTAGGTGTAGTTCTCCCAAATCTCTTCTTTCGAAAATTTGCGGCCGTGGGAGAGCGGCTCGTAAAACAACTTGCCATCCCAGCTGCCCACTTTGTTGGGGCTCGCCATATCGAATTCGCGGGCGGAGGCTCCTCGGATCACGGCTCTGCCGCTGCTCCAGATTCCGTTGCCCATGTGCGCGTAGGTGGTGTAGTAGATCCCTGCCTGCCCGAGATTGCGAAGGTACTGCTTGTATTCCTCGATCTTCTGATCGCGGCCCGGCAGGTTCAGGGTTACCTCGGGCATGTTGTGCACGCTGGTGTTGCCGATGTTCCACACCGTGATGCCGGCATCAGCATAGCGCTTCTTGATCTGCAGAAAGCCTTCCGCGGTTCTCAGGTCGGGAGTGGAGCCCACGCTGACATACTCGGCGCCAATCTGCTTGAGGAACAGGAGCTCGTCGTCGGTGGGTTTGGCCGAGCTCTGGGCGCAGAGCTTGATGCCCGGTGCGTTCTTGTGCACGGCTGCCGAGGCTGTACGGTCCGATGCCAGGAAGGCACGCGCCCCCAGGGCGCCGCCCACAGCGAGCTTGAAGAATTCTCTCCGATCAGGTTCTTGATTGCCCACGCTGCATCTCCTCCAAAGCGCCGTGACCATTGTATGCCTGGAGTAAAGTGGATGCGTGCCGGTCGGAAGGAGAGAGGATGACTACGGATTTTTCGAGAAGGAACTTGATGAAGGGGATTTGCTCGACTGCTGCGTTGTCGGCTGCATTGCCCGCTGCCGCGGTGTTACCCGCTGCCGCTGCGGATGGCGGATACAAAGGCCCACACGGTCCGGGGATGCCGCAGGAAGGGCCCAACACGCCCAAGCTTTGCGCGCCGCTCGGCGGCCCGATCAACGATCCGCAGATGCGGCAGGTCAAGCAACTCGGCGTCAACAACGTGCTGATGGGCGGTCCGCAGATGCCTTGGCAAGAGGCGGACCTGCAGGCCACGGTGGACAAGCTCAAGGGCGGCGGTCTGACCCTGGGCAACATGATGATCTCCGGATTTCCCAACTGCATTTATGGGCGGCCGGGCGCCGGGCGCGATCAAGGAGATTGAAGACTTCAAAAGCTCAGTCCGCGCCGCAGGCAAGGTCGGCCTGCCGGTGGTCGAGTACAACTGGTATGCCCACCGGGCCATCGAGGGCTACTACCTGGAAGAGGGGCGCGGCGGGGCAGGGCTGACCGGGTTCAACATCAACAAGGTGGAGAACCTGCCTACAGTTCCCGAGGAGGGAGTGACTTCCAACGAGGAACTGTGGAGGAACATCACGTACTTTTTGCAGGCGGTCATTCCCACATGCGAGCAGTCGAACGTGCGTCTGGCGCTGCATCCGAATGACCCCCCGATCGCGACAACCCGCGGATCAGGACAGATCATGGCTTCTCTCGATGGTTGGAAGAAATTGATCACGGTTGTGAACAGCCCAGCCAACGGCATCACTTACGAATGCGGCGTATCACGCGAGATGGAGGTCGATCCGGTGGAGGTTTGCAAGTACTTTGGCACGCGCGACCGCATCAACCACGTGCACTACCGCAATCCAGTTGTGCGGACTCCGCATAACGACTACACCGAGACCTTTATCGACCAGGGCGAAAACAATATGCTGGCCGTGATGCGCGAGCTGATCAAGGTGAAGTACACACGGCTGATCTATCCCGAGCACGAGCGCGCATTGGATTATGATCGCGCGGTCGGCATCCACAACCAATATCCTGGCGGCGGCGGATACACGGGGATGGTCTTCGATATCGCCTATGCTCGGGCGATGTTCCAGGCCGCAATCATGCTGGAACAAGGCACCGAGTGGAAGGAGTTCTGATTTCCAGGCCTGTCACGAAGGGCAGAGATATTCAGCAAGCCCCGTGGAAGTAAACAGATGCGACAAACCACCATCTGCACACCAACGGCAACTATGGTTCGTCGGCAGGCGGAGGAGGCGTATGCGGGTGCGGCTTGATCGCATCCGCCAGCAGCGCATCGAATTCAGAACGCGGCATCTTCAGCTTCTCAGGATGGGCATCGATGTATTTGCCGAGCCCTTGAAACTTAGCCGGCGTCCATCCACCTTCGAACTCGGCCCCGTTCTTGCCTTCCCGGTTCAATTCGAAGTTGTAGTCATCCATCAGGTTGGTGAACTCCGCCTTGCTGATTGCGGATTCGGCAAGAATCGCAGGAATGAAGATGACTCCGTCGGTCTTGGCTAAGACCAGGTCCCCGGGCAACACGGTCGCGCGCCCTATGCGGATAGGGGAATTGATGGCCGTCAGGGTCATTTGTGCCCAGGCGGAGGGATCGTAGCCTTTATAGAATCCGTTGAAGTTGGGGATCTCGCGGTTCTCTTCCTGATCACGTATGCCCGCATAGAACACAAACCCTGTATGGGTGTGTGCGGCAATGCCGTTGCCCAGGTTGGAACCGATTAACGTGCCTTCAATGATCTTGCCAAAGCCGTCGGCAACATACACATCGTTCAGCTGCAGTTCATTGATGGGCCAGCTATTGTTCCCACTGACCCGGCCTTCAGCCTTTCCCTCGGCGGCGATGGCCTTGGCCATATCCGCCCTCACCGGCATGTATTGGGCGGTGAGCGCCCGGCCGGCAAATGGCTTTTCAATGTGCAGTGCCTCCCAATTCCCTTCAAACTGGTTGGCATAGCCATGCGCGCGCAGATAATCCCACACGTCTTCGATCGACACATCCAGAGCACGCTTGATCAGATCGTCGGGAACCTTGGGCCGTCCGTCAGGGAAGCGTTCGCCTTTCCAGTCCGACGTATAGAACATCATCTGTTCTTTGGTCATCTTTACCTGAGAAAAGGCAGCCGAAGCTCCTAACAAACTCCAGGCAATCGCAACCGCTACAATCAATTTTTTCATGGGAGTCTCCTGCCTCGAACACCATATCATTGCGGCGAAATTCGCGGCAAACGCAAGACTAGTACGGTGGCGGCCGGTTGGTGTACTTGCGGCCAATCGCCGCCGTCTCGGGGCTGGCTGGCCCCACCATCACGCCTTCCTGGATCAGGGAAATTACGTCTTTGGCAGTGAATGAATTAAGGAAAAATATGTGGTTCTTTTTGCAGGCGGCAAAGACCTTGCTGCGGGCGGCAACCATCCTGGGATCCTGCATTGCCGCCTCACCGCGCGCAGACACCTCCAACGACATCGCCATATCTCCGGGCCCCCACTCGGCCATGCCGATGCCGGGCACTTTCAGGTTCTCGTCGACGTTGGCAAGCGCGTACTTGTCTTCCTCCTTGACGCCGAGCAGCAGTTCGCCATTCGGATTCAACGGCCAGGGATCCGCCTTCTCCTCGTATTCCTGCTCCGAGACTCCCCAGATTTGCGCCGCGGTGGGAACGCCGTGCACACCCCGGCGCCCTTCCGGAAGCCCATCTTCACCTACGCCCTGGTGATGAATTGGAAAGCGCACCGCTTCCACAAAGGCGCGGATCGCACCCGGGTCGTCGGCATGGGTAAGCATAATGCCGTGCACGCCGGTCGCCAGCACCTGGCTGAACATCCAGGCATTGGCATGCACAGCGGCGGCGTCCAGACCATTCACCGGCACGTTGACAATCACCGCCGGAGTACGATGGCCACTGCGGTCAGGACCGCCGGCCACCAGCCCGCGCATATACTCCTGCAGTCCCTTGACGTCGAAAGGCGCGTGCTCCATGTCGTAGCTTATGTAGTCCGCGTAGGTTTGCGCGTCCTTGACTCCCTGCTCGTAGGTGCCGGAGGTTCCCGAATGCGATCCGGCGTAGTAGATTGGCTGGCCTTGTGCCAGCAGCTCGATGGCCTGGTTGATGCGCTTCGGTTTCGCCGGCTGCGCCGCGATGGTGATGGTGACCGCCGCCAGCAAAACAGATACCGGTATAAGGAACGTTGCTTTTCCAGTCTTCTTCACCAGCCACTCCCCCAATCATTCAGGCCACGCGAATACTATGGCACCCGGGCGATGCAACACAAGAACTCTTCGGCAGGTGTACCCTTCTTCGAGAGCATTCATCGCCATCATGGCTAAGAAGAGGGTCCGTGAAACGTCGTGAACTATTGAAGTCCATCGGAGGTGTGGGCCTGTGCGGTCTGGCTTCGCCTCTTTTGCGATCGCAGGAGCAGGTTGCCCGCGCCACCCGGGGCATGGCTACTCCGCGCATCAAGGATATTAGCGTGATTGAGTGCGAGCCCGCTGGGACGCGGCTTACCGTAGTGAAAATCACGACCGACCAGGATGGCCTGTATGGCTACGGCTGCGCCACCTTCACCCAGCGCGCCGACCTGGTCAAACCGGCGGTAGAAAAATATCTGAAACCGTTCCTGCTGAACAAGACTACCGACCGGATCGAGGATATCTGGCAATCGTGTTATGACAGCTCTTATTGGAAGAACGGGCCGGTGCTGAACAACGCGATCAGCGGCGTCGATCAGGCGCTGTGGGATATCAAGGGCCGGCAGGCGGGCATGCCCGTCTATCAGCTGGCCGGCGGCAAATGCCGGGAAGCCGTCGATGCCTACACGCACGCGGATGGCCCTGACTTTCAGGCCGTGGTCGAGAGCGCAAAGGGTTTCATCGCCCAGGGATTCCGCAACGTTCGGGTGCAGGTTGGCATTCCCGGCATGGCGGGTTATGGCTCGAGGCGAGGCGGCAGCACGACGCTGAAGGCGCTGCACGATAAACCACTCTTCGAGCCGGCCTACGATTTCCGCCGCTCCCTGAAGCTGCTCGAAGTCTGCCGCCAGGAGCTAGGTGAGGAGGTCGAGTTGCTGCACGATATGCATGAGCGGCTCACACCCAACCAGGCGGTGCAGTTCTGCAAAGAGGCGGAAAAGTTCCACATGTTCTTTCTTGAAGATCCGCTGTCGCCCGAAGATCTGGCCTACTTCCAGCAGATTCGCCAGAACTGCGCCACGCCCATCGCCATGGGTGAACTCTTTAACAACCCACACGAATGGCAGCCGCTCATCGAGGGGCGGCTTATCGATTACATCCGGGTACATGTTTCGCAGGCCGGCGGCTTCACGCCTTCACGTAAGATCGCGATCCTGGCGGAACAGTACGGCGTCAAGACCGCATGGCATGGTCCGGGGGATGTTTCGCCGGTAGGCCATATGGCCAACGTGACCCTGGATATTGTCAGCTATAACTTCGGCATTCAGGAATACTCACCCTTCAACGAGCGGACCCAGGAGATTTTTCACGGCTGCCCGGTGATGAAGGACGGATACATGTGGGTAAACGAAACACCGGGCTGGGGAATCGAGATCGACGAGAAGGCAGCGGCCAAGGCGCCGTTTACTCCCGGACAAAACAACCTGAACGGTGGATGGGGAGAAGTGCGGAAGCGCGACGGCACTGTGATCAAGCAGTAAGGGCAAGTTCAGACCTGCACTTGCAGACGCTTTGCGACCAGCGCATCGACTGAGAACAAACCTGCGCCTAGGATCAGCACCATCAGGGACGCGAAGAGGAAGGTGTACGGATCGGCCACGTAGAACTTTCCCGGGTCGGAGAATATCGAGACCAGGGCTTCGTGATCTGCGGTCCAATAGGCGACGAGCATATTAAATGCCAGCAGCAGCCCGGTGAAGCGGGATGCAAAGCCCACGATGAGCAGGATGCCGCCGAAAAATTCCAACCCGGAGACGAAGTAGGCGTTAAACGTGGGGAACGGGATATTCAGGCTGGCGAAGAACCCGGCGATTTTCCCGATGTGATGCATCTTGCCCCAGCCGGTCTGGACGAACTGCCAGCCCCAGTACAGCCGCACCGCGAGCAGAAACGGCGACTTGAGACTAGAGAACTTCTCGGATGCGATGGAATAGTAATGAAGAAAGTGTTTCATTGTTTTCTCTCGCAGCGTTAGAGCGCGGCGACCGCTAAATAGTTACAACCTCAAAAATCTGTAACCTGCGGCCTCACGGCACGTCAGACAGGCATTACGAAAGCAGGTGGGAGATGGTAGGCGTGAAGAGAGGTTCTTCTTCGCCGTTTCGCCGATCTGCGAACAAATTTGTCTCATCCACGATTACTTGTAACTTCACAACGTCCGGCGCACCCGGTGCGCGGCCTACACAGAAAGGTATTCATCCATGAAGAACCATTCCGCAAATACCCTCGCGCTCGCCGCTGCATTTGCAGGTCTGCTCGGCGGAACGACTGCTCGCTTGAACGCACACCCCGCCCCGCAAGCAGCACCCCACGACAAGTGCATCGCCTAACCCGGGCGTAATGCTGGTCGCGCAGAACAACCCACCCCGATACAACCAAGCACTCCTGCAAAGGCAAGAACGATTGCAAAGGCCAGGGCGGCGGCAAAGACGCGGGCAAGAACAGCTGCAAAGGCAAGGGGGACTGCGCTACCGACGGCTCCACGCCTCCGAAGAGCTAATCCGAGACGAGTTGGGGGCTTGTCGGTCGCGCAGGCCTCCAACTCCGCTCTTTCATAGAAAGCAGGAGCTTGCGATGCCAGCCAACCGATTCAACGCATTTACCGAGTATGGCGTCGGTATTGGACTGCGGGTCCCACACTACGGCCACATCCTCTCCGAGAAGCCGGTCGTCGACTGGTTCGAGATCATCTCGGAAAATTACATGGTCGATGGCGGCCGGCCGCTGAAGATGCTCGATCAGATTCTTGAGCAATACAGGGTCGTGCAGCATGGCGTCTCGATGTATTTCGGGTCTGCCCAGCCACTTAATCGCGAGCACCTCTCACGTCTCAAGCAATTGACCCGGCGCACCAAGACGCCCTGGCTCTCAGACCACCTTTGCTGGGGTAGCGTGGACGGACGATACACCCACGATCTGCTCCCGCTTCCCTATACTTTTGAAGCCGTGCGCACAACTGCGGAACACATTCGGCAGGTACAGGACTTTCTCGAGATCCCCATTGCGGTAGAAAACGTGAGCAGCTATTGCCGAGTTTCATGAGTCTCAGATGACGGAGTGGGAGTTTCTGAACGAGGTGGTCCATGCTGCCGACTGCGGCATCCTGCTCGACGTCAACAATATCTATGTCTCGTCGCAGAATCATGGATTCGATCCAATGGAGTATGTGAACAACGTCGACGCCGATCGCGTAGCCCAGATTCATATCGCCGGCCACTCCAAATTCGAGAAGTACACTCTCGACACGCATGACCATCCGGTACTCGATCCAGTCTGGAAGATGTATGCTCGTGCGATCGAGCGCATAGGGCCCACGGCGACGCTGCTGGAGTGGGACGACAATATCCCTACCTTCGCCGAAGTTCATGAGGAAGCGCTCAAAGCAAACCGCTACTTGCCGGCCAATCACTTGAGCCCCAAACGTTGCGACGAGGTGCCCGCATGAACCTCCTGGAACTCCAACGCCGTATGTCCCAGGACGTGATGCGTCCCCTGACACCGGATTTCGAGATGCGAGCCACGACCGAACAAAGGTTGCCAATGGCATGAGATCGCCGCTCGGCTACATAAAACCCAAGCCCGTTGCTTACTTCATTTGAGCGGCTTGAGATCTACAACCGGCAATATTGGTTTCGCGTGATCGCCGCGGTGTCAGAAGATTTTCCGGCTCTCAATGCGGTTCTCGGCCAGGAGAGATTCGACTCGCTGGTGCTGGCGTATCTGCGCGAAAAATCCGTCTACTTCGTTTTCGCTGCGCGATCTCGGAGCCAGGTTGCCGGCCTGGCTTGCTTCCTACCCTGAGCTTGCTGGACCCCAACACGCGCTGGCGGTGGACGTTGCCCGATTGGAATGGGCTTATATCGAGGCGTTCGACGGAGCAAGCCTTATGCCCCTGGGTTGGCAGGATTTCGCCGGCTTGGGGAAAGACTCCACCTTGCGCCTGCAGCCGCACCTGCAGTTACTGGACTTCAGTATCCGGTAGACGAAGTAGTCCTCGCTGTCCATAGAGGCACCCCGGGGATGGACATCGTGAGCAACGCAGCTTCGGAGCGCCGGCAGCGTTCGGAAGTGACATTACCCGAAGCGAGCCCATCGAGCGTCTACCTGGCCGTTCATCGCTTCGAGAACTCCGTTTACTATCGCCGGATCGAGCGCGAGGAATTTCTGCTGCTCGCCGATCTTCGGGATGGCGATTCGATCGCAACCGCGATCGAGCGTGCATTTGAAGGCAGCAAGCTGAGTGCGGACGAGCAAGCCGCAAGGATTCAGGATTACTTTGCGCACGCATCAGAGCTCGGCTGGTTCTGCCTGGCGTAAGCTGCTAGCCCTGGTGTAGGACGGCGACGGGCGCCAGCTGGATCGTTACTACGGTGATGTCGTCCGACTGCCCGTAAGCCTGCGCGGCCTGAGCGATGGCGGCGGCCGGCAAGACCGACAGCTCTTGGGTGCGCGCGAAACCCAGAAGTTGGCGTTGCGCATTTGTTGCTTCCACCACTCCGTCAGAAACAAAGGTGAGCCGCGCCGATTCAGGCAGCTCCACAGCCTGTTCGGTGTAGTCCGCCACGCTGCTGATGCCCAGCGGAAGACCATTTGCCAGGTTCACCTCAGCGCCGTCGAGGTAGGGCGCGAGATGACCTGCGTTGGAGATGGTCATGGTTCCGGCCGCGGTAATGCGGGCGCAGAGACAGGTCACAAAGCCTCCGTCCGTTTGCCCAATGAGCTGCTGGTTCAGCAGCGAGAGCGAGTGGGCCGGCGATAGACGTTGAGCCGCGAATGCCCGGATGGCACCTACAATCAGCGTGCCGATCATGGCTGCGCTCAACCCTTTGCCGCTCACATCTCCAATATAGAAAAGCAAGCCTCCGCCGGGCTCGGGAAAAGCCTGGTAGAAATCGCCACCCACCTCCGCGGCCGCGATATACGCCGCCTCTATGGAAAACCGGCCGAGCGGGGGAAACACTACCGGCACCAGGCGGCTCTGTACACGATGGGCCGCCGCTAGTTCTGCTGCGGAGCGCTCCTGCTCCCGATTGCTGGAAAGGAAGCGGAAGCCCAGGATCACGGGAAAGCTCAGCATGTAAAAACAGATCGCGATGCTGGAAAAGACGAAGTGCACCGGCCCCAAATGCAGGTCCGGGATGAGGCTATTGGGGGTTTTTGTCCATCCCATCACATAGACTACGTAGGAAAAGAAATCCAACGGCAAGGCAAGGCCGAAGAAGACCACGGGCGGCAGCAGGATGGCAGCTTCCCGCTTGCCGCGCAGATACCAGACCACCAACAACACAAAGGAAAGAACGGCATAGGAGAATGTCACCACCCCTGCTGTTGAATTGAGTGCGACTCCATTGACCAGCCCATAGTAGGCGAGCACTCCCAGGCCGGCGCATGCCAGCAGCGCCGCCTGGTAGATACGCACGATTGTTCCCGGCCGCTGACCGATGAAGCGGTAAAGGAATTCGATCCCGGCCAAGATACTGGCGTAACCCAAAGCGATGTAGCTTATTTCAAAGGAGCGCACGGGGAGTTCGGCGAGCGTGCCGAGAACACCGTCGGCATAGTAGAGGCCAATCAACGCCAGGCTGATGCCAGCCCACAGATACTCCCGGTGTGGGCGTTCCGCAAGGAAGAGGCAGATAAGTCCGCAGCCGATCAGCAGACCCAGCAACGCAACCACGATATCGTCGAACTGGTAGATTACCTGCTTGCTTCGAATCGCCGCATGCAGAGAATCGATCGCGGCTGATGGCCCAATCCACGAACTACGTGGCCGGATCATGGCAATCGAGCGATGTTTTGGGGCCCAGAAGCGAATGGCGAGCACGGCCACGTTTCCAGTCGCTGTGCCGCCGAGTGGAAACACCACCGGCGCGGGCACCCGATAGCCGTAAAGGGAAGTGAAACTTCCGTAGTTACCGATCGACTGCCCGTTGACGAAAACCTGGTACGTGTTCCCCACCTGGTCCAGCAGCAAGCTGAGTGAACTGTGGGGCGAAGGAAGGCGCAAATGAACCCGCAGCCACACGAAACCTTGAGACTCAGCGAAGCTCGGATCGTCGATACCCTTCTGCGGATCGAATGGCCGCCAGGCGGAGTCGTCGTACGCGGGGCTGGACCATTGGGGATCATCGCCGGTGTGGAAGCGCCAGCCCTGATCAAGAGCGACCGGCTCGCCCATGCGGGTGGCGTCTACCTCGGAGGGCTGAACTAAAGCTGCACCTGGGCTATCACGGTGGGTGGCACTCGAAGCTTCGCCGGGAGTATGGGCGAAGGCCGGAAGGCCGTATGCCACCAGGATCGCGAACGCGATGGGCGGGATCGCTAGCCAGCTCGTGAGCCTTCGCCGTGCATTCATGGCTGGTGAGTGTCTCTCTGGCCTGGTTACAGCTTGAAAAGCTCGCGGAGGCGGCGGGTTTGCGCCCGGCTGACCGGTATCTCGGTCTGCTTGCGATCATCCATGCGCAGCTGGTAGCTGCTCTTGAACCAGGGCACCACTTCCTTGATGTGGTTGATGTTCACCACGTAGGAGCGGTGGGCTCTCCAAAACACCGACGGATCGAGCAGATCCAGCAGCTCTTCAATCGTCCGGCACTTGGAGTGACCTTCGAGGGTTGGCGTCACCACCGAGATGATGCCCTCTTCGATGGCGGCAAAGCAGATATCCTTCTGGTCGGCCAGAAAGAGCCGGTTATGAGCCTGCAGAATAATCTTTCCGCTGCGCGGGCGAACTCCGGCCTGCTGCTGTTCCATCAGGCGAAGCAAGGCATCCAGACGCGCGTCCGATGGCCTTAGGTCGGCGCCGTTTTCCGGCGCGGGTTCAGAGTCGAGAGGATGCGCCTCATGCAAGCGCTGCCGGGCTCGCTCCAGGGCCTGCAACACCCGGGCGCGGTCAAACGGCTTGAGCAGATAATCGATGGCGTTTACGTCGAACGCGCGCACCGCATACTGATCGAAGGCGGTGGCGAAGATAATCTGGGGCATGCGATCGGCGTGGTCACGCTCCAGCAGCTTCTTCAGCACGGCGAAGCCGTCCAGGCCTGGCATCTGAACGTCCAGAAACACTACATCCGGATGGTGGGTACGAATCAGGTCCACCGCCTCGATGCCATTCTGCCCCTGGGCGATCACCTCAACCCCTCCCGCCGAATCCAGAAGGTATTTGAGTTCTTCGCGCGCGAGCCGTTCATCATCGACGATGAGCGCAGTCATGGGCATGGCTTATTAGAGCACTTTCAGAACTACTGTGTGCGGCGAGTCTTCAGGGGGGACTCAGGATTGAAAGGCACGCAGGCGGGCGGGCATATTGTCCTCGGCCAGGCCGTGGCCGCAATAGACGCAATAAGTGTCGGTTATGCGCACGCCACGGTAGCAATTGCCGCAGGACGCGGAGACCTGGTAGGCGCACTGCGGGCAGAAATGGAACTCCGTGTGAATGCTGGTGCCGCACGAGGGGCAGCGCGCAACCACCGGTTGGCGGAGCAGAAAGTAAAGCACCGAACCGATGCCGCCCGGCATGGCCAGGCAGATCACCACCCACATGCGCGTGCTCATGCTGCGGCGCGGCGCATCGCGGCTCACGTAGCCGGCCATGAGCATATACATCGCCGCCAGGGTGCTCCAGGAGAGCGCGAAGTAAAAGCGCAGGCCAAAGGGCGCGGTGGACGGCTTTAAGCGATGGGCCGGGCAGGATAACCCAGGAAAGATACTGCATGAACACGAACGCCAACGCAGCCGCGGCGATCGACCAGGACGGAATCAGTTTTACCTCGTCGGTGAGCGAAGAGGTCTTTTCCGCGTTGTGGGAAGGAGTCATCATTTTTCTATCGGACGAAAGATTTCAAAGCCGCCCCTGTCCTGCTCCACGTCACGCTGACTTTTCCATACCGCGATCAAAGCAGCCAGCATCGCTAGAAAAAGCATCAGGGCGGAAAAGGCCAGCAGGGTCGGCAGATCGAAGAGACGTTCTCCGGCCAGAAGATCTTCCATGCCATTCCAGAGGGCAGGCCCAAGCATTACCAGCAGGAAGACAAAACCGATGATGGCGAGGCCGAGGCTGCGGCGTTGACGCGCGCGCCGTTCCTGGGTGGAGATGACCGCGTCGCGCACCGCACGGCGGGTCTTCTGCGCCACCACCAGGGTGGCATCGGAGTCCATCCAAGCAATGGAGCGAGCGGCATCGGCGGGTCCCCTTGATTGCGTTCCACTCATCGCGCCCCTCCCTCCCCCACAGCTTCGGCTGCGACGATGCGAGGCTTGAGTGCAGAAAGACCGCGATATAGCCGGGACTTCACCGTGGAAAGCGGAGAATGCGTAACCTGCGCGATCTCTTCCAAAGAAAGTTCCTCGTGGAAGCGGAGGACGAGGACCTCACGATGGAGCGGCTCCAAGGTCAACAAAGCCTCCGAGACCCGCTGCCCGCTCTCGCTGGTCTGATACGAATCGAAGGGAGAGGGCCCATCGCAGGCCACATCGAATGCGCGGCCATCTTCTCCAGCTTCGCGCATCGCCTCCAGGCTGCTCATGGTTCGCTTGCGCCGGACATCGATGACCAGGTTGCGGGCGATGGTAAACAACCAGGTATCGAAACGGGACTTACCGTTGAACTGGTCACCGCGCTTGAGCACACGCATCCAGGTTTCCTGAAAGATATCTTCGGCGGTTTCGCGGTTCCCCGTGAGGTAGAGCAGGTAGCGCAGCAGCCGGTGTTGGTACTGCACGATCAGCTGGTCGAGCAGCTCCGGATCATGCCGTTTCAATCCTTGGGCAACGATGGTGTTCTCGTTGCTTGACTGATCCGTGAGGGTAAGCGACGTGGCGCGCATATGTTCCTCTAAGACGTGGACGGGCTGCCCAAAGACCCCGTTTGCAACTACTTTTAGAGTTGACCGGCGAGGACATATGACGGCTCCTTTGCCAGGCCAACCCGCTTGCTTGCAAGGATATAAGAAAACAGCTCCCGTACGCTATCTTGGCTTGTCCGGCTTGTGTCCAGCCCCGGATTTCCCGTGGAACTTGGTGGCGTCGGCGAACTTTATGCGCCTTTCCTTACCGAAAGGCGCACACGCGCCCTCTTCCAGCACTGTGTGGCAGGAAATCCGGGTTCGGGACTGGAGTTCAAGCGAGCGGGTGATCTTGCGTTCCTCAGCCGTTTAGACGCCCCGTATTCGACGCCTAAAGCGTCTAAACTTGAGAATATGGAAATTTTGTTTGGCCTCCATCCCGTGGAGGAGGCTTTGCGCTCCGGGACGCGAAAGTTTGACCACATTTGCATCGCCCGGGAACGGCAGGATGCTCGGCTCGAAAAGCTGATTCAGGCCTGCCGTGACGCTGGTGTAAGGCTGCGCATCGACACCCGCGACCAACTCACCAAGCTGGCTCGGACCGAGGCCCACCAGGGCGTGGTGGCCATCGTACGCGCTCGGCAGTTCCTGGAGTTGGATGACCTGCTCCAGGGCGCCAGCCGAAACCGGATGTTACTGGCGCTGGACGGGGTAGAAGACCCGCAAAATCTGGGTGCGCTGCTGCGTACCGCTGAAGGGGCGGGGGTGGATGGGGTGGTGGTGACTGAGCGGAGGTCGGCGCCGCTCAGTCCGGTGGCCGTGAAGGCCTCCGCCGGCGCCGCCGAACACATAAAAATCGCCCGGGTGGTGAACCTGGTGCGCACCCTGGAAGAGCTAAAGCAACGCGACCTGTGGTGCATCGGGCTGGACGAGCGCGGCACCATGGACTATGACCAGTTCGATTTTTCGGTGGGCTGCGTGCTGGTGCTGGGCCGCGAAGGCGCCGGGCTGCATGACCTGGTGCGGCGTACCTGCGATCACCTGCTGCGTATCCCCATGGCCGGCCGGGTGCACTCGCTCAATGTAAGCGCCGCGGGGGCAGTGGTGCTTTACGAGGCGGCGCGGCAACGGCGCAGGGCCGCGCAGGGGGAGGTTGCCCCGCACGCGCCGGCAAAGGTGAAAAAGCAGAAGGGTTTGGGTTCATGAGGGCTTTGTGGTTTGCCGCCGTGGCTGCCGTTCTGGCATCCCCGGCTCCTCTCGCTGGGGCACAACAAACTCCCGCGCCAGCCGCGGAGCCTGCCGAGCATCCCGGCAAGGTGATCCTTTCGCGCTCCATCGAAGACAGCGGCAGCGGGCCAGTGACGACGGCGCCGGCGGCAAAAGCGGCAGATACTGCGACCGACGCCGAAACGGCAGGCGATCACTTTCCTGGCCTACGATCTCGAGGTTCACTTGCACCCGCGAGAGCACAACATGGCAGTGCGCGCCCGCGTCCAGGTGCGCAATGACTCGGACCGCCCACTTCTCCGTCTCCCCTTGCAGATCTCTTCTACCTTGCAGTGGACGGGCGTTCGGGTTGCCGATGTGCCGGCTGCTTTCTCCCAGCAACTGGTGGACAGCGATATTGACCACACCGGAGCGCTGCGGGAGGCGCTCATCCCGCTGACGCAACCGCTTGCTCCCCAGCAGAGCCTTGCCCTCGACCTCAGCTACGAAGGGCCCGTCGCGCTTTCCGCTGCCCGGTTGGAGCAGATCGGTACCCCGGCGGATGTGGCGGAAGCATCCGACTGGGATCGAGTTTCCGAAGAGTTCATCGGGCTGAGAGGCTTCGGCAACGTGGCTTGGTACCCCGTGGCTTCAGTCCCGGTAGGTTGGGAGACGGAGCCAAGTTTTTCACTGAAGCGGCAGCGGAACGGCAACGCCAGAGCCAGGCCACGGTGAGCATGAGGGTGACCGAGGAGTTTTTTGGCGAGGCGCCCAACCTGGCGGTTCTTGGATGGAGAAACCATCACGCTGACTCCCTCTTCCCTGCCTACGGACCGCCTGGGTGTGCCGGGAATCGTGACCTGTGAACTGCCGCCCACCCGGCTGGGCTTTGCTTCCCCCAGCCTGTTTCTGCTCACCCGCTCTCCGCTGGAGGGGAATGGCGTTACCGTCTTCGCACGCACCGAAGATGCCGGGAATGCGCAGGCCTACATCAGCGCCGCTGCGATGGTCACGCCGCTAATCCATCTCTGGCTGGGCTCGGAGCCCAAGGGCACGCTGAACATCGTCGATCTGCCGGAGGCGAATGACGCTCCTTTTGAAGATGGCACTGTGCTCTTTACCGATGTGCGGAGCACCGAGCCGGAGAAGCTGACCGATGTTCTCGTCCATTCGCTGACCCACTTTACTTCCGCTCGCCTTATCCCTGGCTGCAGGAGGGTGTGCCTTCCTTCATGGGGTCATTGTGGCTGGAGAAAAATCACGGGCGCGAGGTTGCCATTCAGCAGTTGGACAATACCCGCGGGCGCGCTCTCGCTCGCCGAGCCAGGCGATGTTGCCGGCAGTGACCAGCAGGCTTTGCTCATGGCGAGAGACCCGGTGTACTACCGCACCAAGGCAACTTACGTCCTCTGGATGTTGCGCGACCTGGCCGGGGATGCCGCTCTTGGACGAGCCCTGCGGGCATATCAGCCAGGGTCAGACACCAGTGGAACCGGCTTTGAGCAGGTACTTGAGCGAGAGGCGGCAAAGACCTGAAATGGTTCTTTGAGAACTGGGTCAACCACGATCGCGGTCTTCCCGACTTTTCGATTGCCGGCGTCTACCCCAACAAAGCCAGCGTGCCGGGTTCCTATATTGTCGCAGTGGATGTAGCCAATAGCGGAACCGCCGAGGCGGAGATTCCCGTGTCTGTTTCCTCCGATACAACTACGGTTACGGAAAGGCTGCGAATCCCGGCAAAATCGAGGATAAGCCATCGCTTTCTGCTGCAGGGCCGGCCGGCGGAGGTCGCGGTGAACGACGGAACGGTTCCCGAAGTAGAGGCCAGCGTCCACCGGCAGACGGTGGCTGTGCCGTCAACCCCGGAGTAGTGGGCAACAACCCCACTCAAGCCAAAACAAGGCTCGCATGGGCCACCCAAACTTTTCTTGTTCATTTCTCAGGATGACAAAGGGGAGAGAGCCGCTTCCATTTAAGTCGGTTGCCAGATTGACCGAACAGCAGGTCCCTTCAACCTGGGTTCAGTTTTCTACTTGCTCCGCGCTCGCTTTCACTTCGGGATGTTGCAATGTGCCGGTTACGGTGAAGGCTGTGGGCCGCCGGGCCGCCGGTCATGTCGATCTCACGGTCGAAGGAGATTGTGCCGGAGAGCGGGATCGCCTCCTCGCCGCGGGCCAGCAGGCTATGAGTGATTTTGATGGTGCTGTCCGCGATGGTGGCATCGGCGCTCCATTGATCGAAGTGGGCAAAGGGCTGCGCGGCGACGGGCAAAGGGTCGTCCGCGGCCAGGCCGCCCTTGGTCCAGTCCCAGCGCAAAGTACCCGTGGCGAGCGGGCCAGATCCTGCGCGTCAAAGCCGGACATCCTGAGCTGGGCGGAAAAATTGGCCAGGCCGCCGCCCCAGCGCTCATCGAAAATACTGGCCAGCGCGCTGGGTGCGGCGTTCGTGACCTGCACATCGATCTGGTACTCAGGCTGGTCACCGGATGCGTCCACCGCGCCGGCCAGGTGCATGGTTCCGTTCGCCAGGTGGCCGTTCAGCGAACGGATTTTGATCAGGTTTCCGCTGATATCGATCGCGCCGATAGCGTCATGCACCACCAGCTTCCCGGTCGACAGCGCGCCGATCTGGACGGTACCAGAGAGATCGGGCCACTGCGCGGAATGACGATCGATACGAGCCAGAATCTGGCGCAGAAGCTCGCCCCCTTCGCCGGCGCCCAGCAATGTGGATTGAAGCGCGGCAAGGTCAAGGGCCGGGGAATTGAGCGCGAAGTGCCCCGTGCAGAGCGTGCTTCCCAGTGCACAGCGTCGGGTATTCGAGCGTTCCCTGCGCCTCCAGCTTGCCGTAACTAATCGACGCATTCGTCCATGCAATCTGGGTGGGGCTAAGGATTCCCTGGGCGGAAGCAATCTTGAGGGGCTGGGACAAATACGACGTAGTAAGTTCGGCATTCCTGATGGCGATGCTGCCTTCGGCGGTCGATGAGGCAACGGGATGCTCTGAGTCGGGCACGGGGAGCAACCACTTACCGCGCACGTCCAGGTCGAGGGTCGCGGCTCCCGCACCGCCGAGCACCGCCGGATGTGCGCCGAGCAATCCCAAGCCCTTGCTGAAGGCCTGCAGCCGGGCCAGGCTGGTGGCGCCGCTCAAGTGGAGGTCGAAACCGGCAGGCGTGAATCGGCCGTCCACCGTCACAGGAACGGGAGCACCCATCGCCAGCCGCACCGGCTGCAGCAACAGCGGCGGGCGATCCCGGCTCTCGCAGCGCACCCGCACCGGGGCGAAAAGGAACGGCTTGCCGCCACTGGGAGGGGTAAGGCTCAGCGAATCGACGCGCCATTTCGCCCGTGATCAACGGCGCGCGGTCCCTCTGGGTTGAGTAGTCGAAATGCCCGTCAAGGTCTCCCGCGGCCTGAACTCCGGCGCCCAGGCCGCTGCGTACTTCCTGCAGGCCGGCCAGCACGGCCGAGGCGGGAACGCGATCGATCTCCAGCCTGAGTTGGCCAGCTGGCCGTTTGCGCCTCCTGGATCGAGCCGGTGAGCAGAGCCTTCCATCGCCTACAGGGGAGGCGCAGGAAATGTCTTCCAGCGATCTGGCTTCTTTGCGGAACGAGGCCCGGCAAGTGGCGGCAAGATCCAACGGGCGGGCCGGCGTAAATTCGGAGCGGTGGAGCCCAGCGACCTTCAGCCTGGTGTTGATCTGCGCCAACTCAGCGGTACCGCCTACCTGGGCCTCCACTTCAAGACCGCCGCGCCAGCCTGATATCGTCGGCCCAGGGTGAGCCGGCTCAACTGGCCCAGCGGCACACCGCTCCACTCCACCTTGAGATTCAATGGCATCTGGCCCAGCATCGCGGCCCGATGCAGCGTGCCGTCGATGCGCAACACACCGGTGTCGGCAAGATCGAGATCGAGATCGGTACGCACCGGTTGCGCCCGAAAGTGCAGCTCCCACTCATCGCCAGGAGCCAGCGAGATGGAAAGGTCGGAATTCAGGAACGAGAGCGGCTTCTTCTCGTTGCCTTCCTTGAAATTGATGCGCGAGTTTTCCGCTTCGATATAGGGAAAGCGCGGAGCACTGCCGGCAAAGCGCTGGCCGGTGGGCGCATTTGGGATGTGCGCTGCCTGCACCAGAATCGAAGCGAAGTTCCAGCCCCCATCTCGGGTCGCGAACAAGGTTCAAACTGGCCTCGTCGAACTGGATGCGGGAGACTTCAAGCTTGCCCCGCCACAACGACAAGAGCCGCAGATAGGCAACGACGCTATTGGAGTGAAGGATGGGCTCGGAGCCGAACTGAGGATTTTCTTCTACGGAAAAATCGGAGAACTCAAAGCCGGGCAGGGGCAGCAGCCGCAGCTTGACCGAAGACATATGGACTTGCCGGCCGATGCTGCGGCTGATGCTGTCCGCAATCCTGTGTTGATACCGGCTGATGTTGACCAGCGGCGGCAACACAAAAGCCACCACCGGCAAGACGACGGCTGCCAGCAGAATCCAGCGCCTGGGCGAAGGACGGTTCGCCTCGCCACCCATCCTAACGCACCAAATGAAACGTTCGGCGCCAGCGGGTCTGGTCGAAGAAGTGAAGGATCACGTGGGTATAGAACTGGAATCTTGTCTCCCACTCCCTCTTTTTCATACTGATTGTCCGGCTCGATGAAAGACCAATAAACGAAAAGCGGGCGGCCCACAATGTTGGCGCGGGGCACAAAGCCCCAGTAGCGGCCATCGAGGCTGACGGTGCGGTTATCTCCCATGGCAAAGTAGCGGCCTTCGGGAACCACCAGGTCCTGCCCCTGGATGTAATTGGGAAGTTCGAGCGCCCAGGTTGGCGTCACGTCCCCGCTTTGCGAGGGAGGCACTGCGGGAAAATCATCCCGGTAGGGAAAGTAGTTGCCGTAGTCAGGCATGGCCGCCTGCGGTTCATGTTGCGGCTGTCCATTGAGAAAGACCACGCCGTTGCGCAGGTGGATACGGTCGCCAGGGACGCCGATGACACGCTTCACCAGGTACAGGTCAGGCTCGCCGGGCTTGAAGAAGACGATGATGTCGCCGCGGCGGACATTGCGGTAGTAGACGAAGGGAGCCCATGCGGTGCGAGGCGCCAGGGTGATCCGGTCCACCAGCACATGGTCGCCGACCAGCAGCGTCTTCTCCATGGAGGAGGAAGGAATCTCGAAGTTCTGAAAGATGAAGGTCAGGGCAAAGAGCCCAATGACGAGCACCGTACAGATGGAAGCAAATGCTTCCAGTGGCGTCTCTTCCCTTGCCTGCTCGCTTTTGATCTCGGTTTCCGTGGCTTCCATGATTAGTGGGAAAGTCTTTAGTGAATGACCCGGAACATGCGGCTCCATCGTGCGAAGTCCATGACGGTGTCGAGCGGGCTCTTCTCGTGTCCGAGTCTATCATCCGGCAAGCGTGTTGGCATCGGTGGCCGAAGGCTCGTGCAGGGAGAAGTAAATGACGAAGGGCAAACCGACAACATTGGCGCGGGGAACAAAACCCCAGTAGCGGCTATCGCGGCTGTGATTGCGGTTGTCGCCGAGCACGAAATACAGGCCCGGGGGCACGACCAATTCGCCGTTCTGGACATCGTGGCGCATCTGCATCCACCAGTGCGTATCTACTCCCGGGTCGGTGTAGAGCTTGGCTGGAAACTGATCGCGGAAGCTATCCTGATACGCGCCTTCGAAAATTGCGTAAGGCTCATTCTGCTTCTGCCCGTTGATGCAGACCACTCCGTTCTGCAGACGGATTCGGTCGCCAGGAATACCCACGACTCGCTTGACCACGTGATCCGATGGATCCAGCGGGAAGTGGAAGACGATCACGTCGCCCCGCCGCACCGGCTCATAGGGCAGCAGCCAATGCCAGGCTCCCGGCGTGCCGTAGACAGACTTGTTGACCAGCAGGAAGTCGCCCACCAGCAGAGTCCGCTCCATGGATTCGGAGGGAATGCGAAAGGGCTGCACCACAAAGGTGAGCACAAAGAGCGCCATGACGATGATGGACAGCAGAGAACGAAAGGTATCGAGCAGGTTGGGAAAGACCAGGTGGGTGTGATGCGCGGCCCCGCGCGCGATCGCGGGCGCGGCAACTGCGGCGGTAACGACCGCGGTTCTTCCGTGGTCACGCGGAAGAACTCTGCTGGTGGTTGCCCGGTCAAGAACCGTTACCTTCCGCCAGCGGTTCCCGGGCCTGTTTTCGGAGCTTTTCAAAGGCCCGCCGCGCCGCCTCCTGCTCTGCCCGTTTCTTGGTGGTGCCTACGCCCCGCGCCAGCGCCTTGGCCAAGCCCTTTCCCTCGGCAATCCTCACCTCCACCAGGAAGCGCTTGCGGTGGTCGGGCCCGCTCTCCGCCTTCAGCACATAATCCGGCGGCCCGGTCTTCTTGCGCCTGCAGCAGCTCTTGCAATGCAGTCTTGTGGTCACCCAGGGAGACGCCCCGATCAAGCGCCTGGCGTAAGTCATTCACGTAGGGAGCGACCACGTGCTCGTTGACAAAGGCCTCGACCGGAGCAAGGCCGCCGTCCAGGTAAAGCGCGGCGATAATGGCTTCGACGCAGTTCGCCAGCAGGGTAGACTTCTTCCGCCCGCCGCCCCGTTCTTCTCCCCGGCCCAGGCGCAGATAACTTCCCAGGTCAAGCGCCGAGGCCACCTGCGCTAAATGGCGCCGGCTGACCAGGCTGGCGCGCAGGCGGGTCCACTCGCCTTCATGCAGATCGGGAAAACGACGGAAGAGGATCTCCGCCACCACCAGGCCCAGAACCGCGTCTCCCAGAAACTCCAGTTGCTCATTATCTTCTTCGCGCGAGGCTTTCCCTCGGCCTGGCGGCCTTCGAGGGTCTGCTCGTACGCCAGCGAACTATGGGTCAGCGCCTTCACCAGCAGTTGCTGCTCGCGGAAGGTGTGACCCAGCGCTGCCTGGAGCGTGTTGGGAGCCGGCTGTGCCATACGAAATTTTGGTGCCCTTTCTCCTACTCTATTGCATAGCGAGAGAGATCGCGGGCCGATAACACTATTGCGGTAGCCGGCGTCACAAGGGAATATGGAGCAGGCGGAGCTCAGTCTTGCCAGCCTCATCCTTAATTCGGGGTGCCTGCATGCGGCGGCGGGTCTGGCGCGGCATCGTCATCGCCGGACGGCTCGGTGTGCTCCTGTTTGGGCACAGCGTACGGCTGCTTCAGGCCTTTTTCCGCCGCCAGCCTGGTATCGGACTGGCCATCGCGCACGGTCAAGCGCGGCCCGGTACTCGCTGACCGCCTGGTCACGCTGATCCTGGATGTCGTAAATCCGTCCCAGGTAAATGTGCGACCAAGCCAGCATGCGGGGGTCTTTGGAGAGCCGGATCGTCTCTTCAAAATCGTGCTCGGCCGCCCGGGACATCGCGATGCATAATGGCCACCCTGGCCAGGATGAAGTTCGCTCTTGCCGGATCGCCGGATTTATCGGCAACCGACTGTTGCGCCAGGGCGCCAGCGCCATCGGTGTCGCCTTTCATCAGTTTCACCTCTGCCAGATCAAGGCCTCTCAGCTCCTTGGGTGTGCGATGCACGATGTCGGAGGAGCTTTGCTGGTTGAAGGTGATCCCCTTCACATGATTCAGTTGCGAGCTCACGTCCATTCCATAGACCATCTCGCCGATACTTTCCTTGAAGCTCTGGGGCGCCTTCTCAAACGCAGCGAAGGCGTAATAGAAGTACTCCGTAAGTACATAGCCTTCGACCATGGACTGATGGACAGCGCGGCGGCGAACGGTCTCGGCCGCCTCGACCGACGCATTGTGCTGACGGGTGGCCTCTTCGAGATCGCTGCGCCGGATGTCGGCGGGGATTTTATAGATCGCGACACCGGTATCCATGGTGCGGGCCTCAATCGCCCGAATCATGCACTCCACCACCAGGGCCACGATGTCGCTGCGATAGGTGTAATCGAGGGGCGCATCGCGAACGGTTTTGAGAAAGGGCAAGAACCTATCCAGCTCCGCGGCGCGAGCATAGAGCAGCGGCTCGATCTGGTGAAATGAAGGTAAGCGTGCCGAACCTTCTCCATATGGATAGTCTCCATTGACGGGGGAAGCCACCACCACGTAATCGGCTCCATAGACCCGGGCATTGGTTTGCTCGGGTCGAGCAGGGGTTCGACCACCACCAGAAAGCGCCGGCCGGCCGAGGAGCCGGCAGCCGTCTTGAGATAGATGCCGGTATCGTTCGATCATCTTGGTCAGGGAATCGTGCAGCTGGGCCAGCTGCTTGTCGTATTGCGGGCGAACATGGAGCCAGATCACATGCAGGTCGATAAGCTGGCTAAAGCGGCGCAGCTAAGGCAACATGTTCTCCACGCCGCTGGCGTCGGGAGGCAGGTCGGCGCCTTCGGCGCTCGGGCTCAAGCTCAGGCGGGGGCGAGATGAAGAGGGCAAGGGAAATATACTGCGCCAGGTCGGCCCCGCTATCGGAAAGCCGATGTTGCTCGATGAAGGTGCACAACTGATCGCGCGCATCCCGGGCGTCCGAGGAAGCCTGCAGCGCCTGGTTGACCTGCTCGCGAACCTCCTGGCGCACCGGGTCGGAGGCGGCAAGTCCCTGATCATAGCCGCACGCATTCAACGCGACCGCAATGTCGAACAGCGCCTCGCTATTCTGCAGGGTGATGTCGGGGCCGGGGTGTTCAGCAAAGCCGGTGCTTTAACCGGGGTTGCTCCGCCGGCGGCGGCCTGCGAATCGGAGGGGGCTTGCGCGCGGACGGTCAGGCACACCCAACGAAATCAACAGAGCAAGCGGGGCAAGCGTCAGGAGCGCGGAGAGAACCCGGTGCGATTTAGCGGACTGCTGGCCGTGAAACTGCATAGATCGGGGGGAAAGCCCCTGCACCAAGTCTATGCACTCGCGCAAGGCAGGGTCAAACCGGGCCTGCTGAGATGGGTTATGCGATTGAGCAAACCTGCTGTGGGGTTTCTCCTCATCGCAGACTCAAAAGGTGCCCCATATCTCGCTCGTTTTTCGCGAGATGTCGGAGACCAGGGCGCTCAACCGCCATTTTTAATGCGCTGTCGGCAACAGACCTCAAAGGTTCGCGGTATCGCACATCTCGCGAAAAACGAGCGAGATATGGGGCACCTTCTAGTCCGTGGCGAGGCGCGAATCAAATCCTGGGCCACACACTCGTGTTTGGATTCAATGAGGTGCTAGCCGGGAACCGAACGCCGGAAAAGGAGAGGACTACGGTGCCGCGTACCGGCTGTCCAAAGACCTGCGCCGGGGCAAAAACACTGAAGAGCAGGGTATCTTCCAGTTGGGCACGCGTCTTCTGATCCGCGTTTCCGGAGACGATGGTGTAGTCGTATACCCGGCCTTCTCCGTTTACGAAAGCCTGAACGACGACCGGGGTCTCACCATCCCCAACCGCTCCGGCCGGCTCCAGCGAGGTGTACAGGAAACGCGGGCTCGTGGCCATGCCCAGAGGTTCGTCACGCGCCAGTAGCGGCTCCGGGAGGCAAACATGCCGATCAGCAGGGCAACCCCACCTATCAGAGCAACGGTGCTGGCGAAGCCAGCCGTAATCTGCCACACCAAGGGGCGAAACGTATTTTGCCAGCGAACCCACCCGCGGGCGAATTTCTCCTGGGCGGTGTTGGCGGATTGCTGCGACAAAGCAACACGAAGGCGAAGACCAAGGTTGGCCGGAGCTTTCGCCGGCCCAATGGAACTGATCAACGATTGCGCGATCCGCCATTGCGCAAATTCAGCCGCACAGCCGGAGCAAACTTCAAGGTGCGCGGCAATCTCATGCATGGCTGTGCCGGTCACGGCGCCATCAAGATATGCAGAGAATTGCTCGCGAAAATGAACGCATTTGTTCACTTGGCCCCCTTGGCGCTCAGAGCGCTTCCATCGTCTGAAAGGCAGAGCTTGGGCGTTTTGCCGCCGCCTCGGCAAATTCCGCCAGCCGAGCTTTCAGATGAGCGCGCCCACGCATTAGACGCGACTTGACGGTGCCCAGATTCACCCCGAGAATCTCCGCCACCTCTTCGTAGGAGAAGCCTTCGATATCGCGCAGAACGACAACGGCATGGAACGGCTCGGGAATGTGACGCAACTCCTCCTCGACCCTGGCCCGCACCTCTTCCTGCGCGGCCCGGTCGAAGGGCGATTCATGCCCATCGACCAGGGTGTCTTTGAGGCAGACAGGCTGGCCGTCGTTGGTCTCGCCAAATTCGGTTTCTATGGTGACTTCCTGCCGCTTGTGTCGCCCCCACCAACGGCGCTGGTTGCTGGCCTCGCGCAGCGCGATGCGGTAGATCCAGGTGCGCAGGCTGGAATCGCCATTGAAGCTGCCGATGCCGCGGTAAATCTTGATGAAGACATCCTGGGTAAGGTCGGCCGCGTCCGCGGGGTCGGGAATGGTGCGCGCGATCAGGCTGTAGATGGGCTGGTGATACTTGGCGATCAACCAGGCGAACGCCTCTTCCGAACCGGCTTTCAGTTCAGCGACAATTCCGGCTTCTTCTGAGGGTACGCTAAGGACGCTCGCAATATTTCCCAAGGCAATGCCCGCCTGCACGCGAAAGTTGTCCATAACATAACAGGAAGCGGCCACTTGCGTCTCCCAATAGCGCCTGCGACCGGCGAGGAACCGGAGGCTTTCTCTTTACTTTAGACACCGCCGGAAGGACAAGCGGCTCCGGAAAAGAGGTTACTGTGGTGCCTGGGTTGGCGGGGTTGTCTTCTTTTTGCGCGGTTTCGTGGTGTCGGGGCCGTCGTTAACCACAATTTTGGTGGGCGCCGCGGGAGCCGCCGCGGCATGAGGCGCCGGCGCCTGCAGGTGGGCAACCTGGGCGTCCTGGGCGCTAATGGACTGGAGCAGCCATGCGCCAAGTTTGGCCCGGCCGTCCTCCAGCCCGGCCCGGGCCTCTTCCAGGGCGCTTGCGTCGGACTCGGGGCCGGCGAGCGCGGCTGTCTCCGTGACCCGGAGCAGCACGTCATACAGGGCATCGAGATTGCGGAAAACGGCAAACGATGGGGAGAGTGCGCCCGAACCGCTTGCCCCTTCTGCCTGCGTCATGAGCCCAGGCAGGGTGGTGCTGAGGTCGCGCTGCATGGAGGCGACATCCTGCTGCGTGGCAGCCCGGGTCGCGCTGGGGGCCTTCCAGTGGGAAATGCTAAGACCCGAGATCGCGGTCTGGACATTGGCCAGTGCGGGGCGCAAGTTCGCGAACGCAAATCCGCCCGGTGCCGGCGCCGCTGCGGGGGTAGCCGGGGGAACGGCAGCTGGGGCTTGATTACCCTGGGCTGTGGCAGGCCACGCCGCTGCGAGTAACGTCAGGGCGACAAAAACAAGTTTGGCGGAGTAGGGGGGCATTCTTTCTCCCGATAAGATCGGTGGAGGAGTCGCCACGTGTGGAGCGTTTGACGGATTAGGCATGCTCCAGCAGAATAAAGGATGTTCTTCCCTTTGTGGGCCTGTGGCGCAGCTGGGAGCGCGCTTCCATGGCATGGAAGAGGTCATCGGTTCGATCCCGATCAGGTCCACCAATCTAATCTAAGAGCTTCAGATTCAGGGTTTACAAGCGCTTCCGGCTCTGCCGGCGCGTGACCGGGTCAGGTCTGCGTCTCATCCGCGGGACAACCACTCACGAGAGTGTGTGAGAACTCGAAAAGCGGCCACAGGGGCTAAAGCCCATCGTATTTTCAATCCTTTACGGCCCGACTAAAGTCGTGCCCTGATACAAAACCGGGTTCTCACGCAGACTCTACACCCCTCCGACGACGCGGCTAACCACCTCACATTTCAAGTGGTCGGGTCTCGCCGGAGGCTTGGCTGCGCGGAGGATAAGATTGTTGCAACCAGCCTGGCACTGGTGGACATATGTGAGCCCGCTCAAGCGGCCGGCGCGGTAAACAACGTGGCTTTCGAATCGAGGGGAAGGACCAAACGACATGAACCTTCGTCCGCATCGCGCCGAAGTGAGCGCCCCCTCCCATCACGCCGGTGCGGGACCCGAACAGACGTCGGCGATCGCGGCGAAGGTTGAGGCCTTCGTCCGCCAGGTGGTCGTCCCCTATGAGACGGATCCCCGCCGCGATCACCATGATTGCCCAACAGAGGAGCTGGTCGCGGAGCTGAAGGAGAAGGCGCGCAAGGCGGGAGTCCTGACTCCCCACATTCTGGCGGACGGGCGTCATCTTTCGCAGCGCGAAACAGCAATCGTGCTGAAAGCCAGCGGCCTATCCCCCCTCGGGCCACTCGCGCTGAACACCGCGGCGCCGGACGAAGGGAACATGTTTCTTCTTGGAAAAATTGCGAATGCCGAGATCAAGGCCCGGTTCCTGCGGCCGCTGGTCGAGGGAATCGCGCGGTCGGCGTTCTTCATGACTGAGCCAGCATCCGAGAACGGGGCCGGATCAGACCCTTCCATGATGCTCACCACTTGCCGCCTCGAAGGCGAACACTGGGTAATCCATGGCCGCAAGGCATTCATCACAGGAGCCGATGGCGCGCAGATCGGCATCGTTATGGCGAAGTCGGAAGACGGAGCCTGCATGTTCCTTGTTGATCTGCCGGATCCCGCGATTCGGATCGATCACGTGCCGAATACCATTGATTCCTCGATGATTGGCGGACATGCGCTGGTGACGATTGACAATCTACGGGTACCAGCCAATCAAATGCTCGGCCAGGCGGGCGAAGGTTTTCGATATGCGCAGATCCGGCTCGCGCCAGCGCGGCTGTCACATTGCATGCGTTGGCTGGGTGCGTGCGTTCGAGCGAACGAGATCGCGACCGACTATGCCTGTCGCCGCTACGCCTTCGGGAAGACTCTGATCGATCATGAGGGTGTCGGCTTCATGCTGGCGGAGAACATGATCGACCTGCGCCAGGCCGAGCTCATGATCGATTGGTGCGCCGGTGTGCTTGACAGCGGTGAACCTGGAGTCACCGAAAGCTCGATGGCCAAAGTTGCCGTGTCGGAAGCGCTGATGCGCGTCGCCGATCGGTGCGTCCAGGTCATGGGCGGAACGGGCGTCTCGAGCCATACCATCGTGGAACAGGTATTCCGCGAGGTCCGTGCCTTCCGTATCTACGACGGCCCGACCGAAGTCCACAAATGGAGCCTGGCGAAGAAGATTAAGCGCGATTGGAAGGAGAACCAGCCGTGACGGTAGATGCCGCAGCCAATGCCGGCACCATGGCGGTTCGCAATGCTCATCGCTTCGACAAGGCAAAGATTCGGGACTGGATGGAAACCCATGTCGGTGGATTTGCCGGCCCGCTTGAGATTGAGCAGTTCAAGGGTGGCCAATCCAATCTCACCTATAAGCTGAAAACACCTTCGTGCTCCTACGTGCTTCGACGCAAGCCGCCGGGTCCGCTTCTGCCTGGAGCGCACGCCGTTGAGCGCGAGGCCCGGGTGCTGACGGCACTGGGTCGCAGGAACTTTCCCGTCGCCCGCGTCTATGGGCTGTGCACTGACGATAGTGTTATCGGGAGCTGGTTCTACGTGATGGAAATGGTCGAAGGCCGCATCTTCTGGGATGCGACCTTGCCGGATGTATTTCGGGACGAGCGCGCAGCCTATTTCGATGCGATGAACGAGACCATTGCGGCGCTGCATCAAATCGATCCGGGGGCAATCGGGCTCGGCGATTATGGTCGCCCTGGCAATTATTTCGAGCGCCAGATTGCCCGCTGGTCGAAGCAGTATCTCGGAGACACCAACGCGGGGCGCGATCCCGATATGGACTGGCTGGTTGAGTGGCTTCCGGCACACATCCCGGCCGGGGACGAATCGAGCATCGTCCACGGTGATTTCCGCTGCGATAACATGATTTTCCATCCGACCGAACCGCGCGTACTCGCAGTCCTGGACTGGGAACTCTCGACGCTTGGTCATCCGCTGGCTGATTTCGCCTATCACTCGATGATGTTCCGGACGCCGCCTGATATCGTTGCCGGGCTTGATGGCGCCGATCTCGCGGCGCTCGGTATCCCCTCGGAATCCGATTATGTCGGAGCATATTGCCGGCGGACGGGCCGCCCACGCATCCCGGACAATGAGTACGCGTTCTACATTGCGTTCAACTTCTTCCGGCTGGCAGCGATCTTCCACGGCATCAAAGGCCGAGTGATTCGCGGCACGGCAGCATCCGCCCATGCAAGGGACCGTGCCGCCAGCTTTCCCAAGCTCGTAGCGCTTGCCCGCCGAAGCATTGAGGCATGTCAGTGACCGAGACTCCCCTGCTATTGGACATCGAGGACGGTGTCGCTCGTTTGACGCTCAACCGGCCCGAGGCAGGCAACGCCATCGACATGGCGATGGCACACGCGCTGGCCGGCGCCTCCGTCCGCTGCCAGTCCGATCCCACGATCCGGTGCGTGGTGGTGACAGGAGCAGGCCGCCTTTTCTGCGCGGGCGGCGACGTGGGCGCCCTGGCGGCATCGGGTGACCATTTGCCGGCGTTCCTGAATGAGCTGGCGAGCACGTTCCACATGGCGCTCGCCCGGCTTGCGCGGATGCCGAAGCCGCTCCTGGTGCTGGTAAACGGGCCGGCCGCCGGTGCGGGGCTTAGCCTGGCCCTCTCAGGCGATGTGGTTCTTGGCGCACGGTCTGCGCACTTCACGGCGGCCTACGGGGCTCTTGGGCTTACGCCAGACGGCGGGATGAGTTGGCTGCTGCCGCGGCTCGTGGGATTACGCAAGGCGCAAGAAATCATCCTGACGAACCGCCGGGTCAGGGCGGACGAAGCTGAGGCCATCGGCATGATCACCCGGTTGGTCGAAGATGACCGCCTGGCGGAAGAGGGGCGTCGGACCGCGAAGCTGCTCGCCGATTCAGCAACGCAGGCGATCGGGGCCACTCGAGCGTTGCTCCTGGAAAGTTACTCAACCGGCCTGGAGAAGCAATTCGAGCAGGAAACAAGGGCGATCAGTGCCGCGGGCGCGTCAGCCGAATGCCGCGAGGGGCTCGCCGCCTATTTCGAGAAACGAACAGCAAATTTCAGAGGAGTTTAGGTGATGCTTGCGGCCTACATTGGTTCGAGCTCGGCTTCGTTCAACCAAGTGGCGCAAGGCAACATTAAGCGGCGGACTGTTTTCAGTGACGTATTTGCGTAGCATCACAGGGGAACCAGATGAAAGCAGACTCGGTCTACGCGACTAAACCCTGGCTCGCGCATTATAAAATTCCTGCCGAGCTTCCGATTCCTGGCGATAGCCTGATCGATGCATTCGAGAAGAGCGTAAAGCGCAATCCATCGGCGCCGGCGATCTACTATTTCGACCGCATCATTTGTTTCGGGCGGTTGAACGAACAGGCAAACCGCTTCGCGGCCATGCTATCCCACAAGGGAATCGGTTCCGGCGACCGCGTCGCGGTGGCATTCCAGAATGATCCGCAATTCGCTATTGCGCAGCTTGGAGCCTGGAAGCGCGGCGCAATCGTCGTGCCCCTCAATCCGATGTACACGCAAAGGGAGGTCGACATCTATCTCGCCGATTCCGGCGCTCGCCTCTGGGTGGGACTGGATACACTCGAGCGCGGTACGAGGTCAGCCGTGCACCGCTTTGCGGTAAGCATCGACGATCCGGAGATGACACACGCGCTTGAGCTTTTCGAGCCGGATGAGCCGGTTCGTGTTGATGTTTCACCTGAGCATGCGGCTTACCTCGTCTACACCTCCGGAACGACCGGTGAGCCGAAGGGTGTCATCTGCCTGCACCGGAATGTCATGTTCAGTGCCGAGGTCTATCGCGCGTGGGCGGAGATTGGGCCGCAGGACGTGATCCTTGGAATGGCGCCCCTGTTCCACGTCACGGGCCTGGTTGCGCAACTAGCTCTCTCGCTCTTGACCGGAGCTCCATTAATCCTCTTTCATCGCTTCGACACAACTCGGGCATTCGAGTACTCAGCAAAGTGGAACGCCACTTTTTCGTTGGCGTCCACTACCGCATATATTGCGCTCATGAATGCTCCAAGCCCGGCGGGCCGCTTTCCGGCAAAAGCATTGTGCGGAGGAGCGCCAGTCCCGGTCGCAATTGCCGATGAAATCTCAAAACGCTTCGGCGTCGCTCTCCATAATGTTTACGGTCTGACCGAAAGCAATTCTCCGAGCCTCGCTGTGCCGCTTGGAACCCGTGCTCCAACCGACCCATCCAGCGGAGCCCTATCAATCGGAGTTCCAGTGCCGGGATGCGAAGCAAAAATTGTCGATCTCGCAGATCCCTCGCGCGCATCGCCGGTGGGCGAATCGGGTGAGCTCGCCATCAAGGGACCGATGATATTCCCGCGCTATTGGAATAAGCCGGAAGCGACAGCGGCCGCCTTTCACGACGGATTCTTTCTTACGGGAGACGTCGCGATCATGGACGAACAGGGCTGGTTCTACATCATCGATCGTAAGAAGGACATGATCAATGCCTCCGGCTTCAAGGTCTGGCCGCGCGAGGTCGAGGAAGTGCTGTATGAACACCCGGCTGTGCGGGAGGCGGCTGTTGTCGGAGTTCCCGATTCGTATCGCGGCGAAACAGTCAAAGCGGTGATCGCCCTACGCCACGAATTCGAAGGCATCGCCAATGCGGAGCAGATGATCGCTTTCTGCAAAGAGCGGTTGGCAACCTATAAGTGCCCGCGCGTGGTCGAGTTCGTGACGGAGATTCCAAAAACGGCAACGGGCAAGGTTCTGCGGCGCGTCTTGAAAGGGCCAAACCAAAATACTTAAAACCCGGCAGATCCAAGACTGGATCAGAAGATTGGTTGGCCAACGTACTGGCTGGACGTGATGATCTACGGTCTCCGGCGGATCCAGCCGGCTTCCATCTCCCGGCCGGTTACGATCCGCTGATACACGAATCCATCTGGGATCTGCTCCACCAGGCTTCTATCCAGCAAAATGATGCGCGGTTCAGAGACTACCTCCGTATCCAGCGCCACGGGAGCAAAGGTATATCGATCGATGGGTGCACCCCAGGGAGGCGCGCCGGGTAAAACCTGTTGCACCTGCCGGCCGGAATAGAACACACTGGTGGCAATGGACCGGTCAGTCCCCTCCCACCAGGTGAGCACCGGCCCGGGCGGCCCTGCCCCTCCGTGGAAGATCCCTCGCAATAGCGTGGCCGGCTCTCGACCGTCGGGGACTAGCTTTCCATTCGCTTCCAGGGGGCTATGCAGCCGCTTCCGGCCTCCGCCGGTTAGCAGCACGCCCCCGACATACAGCGAGATGACCATCCCGGCCAACACCATCCAGGCCCGTAGGGAGTGCCGCCTGGTTAGCCACGCGCCGTTTGCATGCGCCAAATAGAGTCCCGCCAGCACGGCGAACGCCGGATAAGAGGGCGCGATGTAGTGCGGGAGCCGGGTCTGCACCAAGGTGAAAAAGGCGACCACGACCAGCGCGAACACTGCCCAGACGCGCAACTCCGCCCTGCGCACGGCAGCGGCAAGCGCAAACGGATACAGAAGAACAAACGGCGGTGCAGAGACCAGAAGTACCCAAAGGTAGTACCAGCCATGGGTGATATGCCCTTCGACCGGGGCACTCGCCCGCGCCAGCACATGAAACCCTACATACTCTCTGAGAAAACCCTGGCCGAAGCGCGCCACCATGTACAGATGCCAGGGGAGAACCAGCAACAGAAAAAGCAGGAATCCCCAGCAGCCATGTTTGCCAAACCGGCGGACGTCCCAGCGTTCGATCAGTGCTAAGAGAAGCACGGTAAAGAGCAGAACGATGCTGGCTCCGCCCTTGGTCATCGCGGCGATCGCGAAGCCGCCCCAGAACAGATACCATCCCCGGAGCTTGCGCTCCTGGACTGCCGAAAGCCCGCACAACGCGACACAACACCCGAGCGAAAGCAGTACATCCATCTCGCCCACGCGGCATACATGGAGGAAGCCAAAGGTGGCCAACAGCATCACGGTACTCAGCCAGGCGGCCACGGTCTCTCGCTTGTAGACCAGCCAGCCATGCAACAGAGCGACGATGGCTATCCCGGAAAACGCCGAGCCCGCCCGCGCACAAAACTCGTTTACACCGAAAACCTTGAAGAACGCCGCAGTGGTCCAGAGCATCAATGGAGGCTTTTCAAACCATGGTTGATGATTCCAGAAAGGGACGAGCCAGCCGCCGGAAAGCATCTCACGCGAAACTTCCGCGTAGATCCCCTCGTCCCAGTTGGTAAGCAGCTTGTGCCCCAGCAATGGGAGAAGGACGACCCCGGCCAGCAAGGTCGCCAGCAGCGTAGACACGAGGGGGGCTTGCAACCACATCCGTCGATCAGACTCTATCGCCGGCAGGTTCATCCGGCACAGTGCTTTGTAGGAGGCCGCATACCGTGATTCTAAGGCGTGCGATTGGTTAGCAGACAAAGGTAAAATCGCGACATCGGGCCACAGATCCGCGGTGAGCTGATGCGATGAACAATTTGTTGTCGTCCCTCGACGTCCTGGCCCATCTGACCGATGCCGTCATCGCCATCGACCTGGATGGACGTGTGCTCTTCTGGAACGAGGGCGCCGAAAAGCTTTATGGCTGGACTTCACGGGAAGCACTTGGACAAGCTGCAAACGATCTGCTGAGGACCCGCTTCGTCGCTCCCGCAGACTCCGCCCGGGCGCTGGAAGCAATGGTCGACTCGCTGCTGCGCGACGGCCGCTGGCAAGGGGAACTGACCCGTTCGAGCCGGGCGGGCGAACCGATCGACGTACTCAGCCGCTGGGCCATCCTGCGGGACAGCGCCGGCGCCTCCATCGGCCGGCTCATCATCGATACCGATCTCACCGAGACCCGGCTGCGCTTCCACGAACTTCGCCTGGCCGAAGAGCGGGCCCGCGAATTCGCCGAACATGCGTCGAGGCGCGAGGCCCTGCTCGCCTGCCTCATCGATGGCATTAGCGATTACGCGTTCATGAAGGATCGCGACGGCCGCTACATCGCTCTCAATCCCGCGACCGCCGGCTTCTTCGGCAAGGAAGTCTCCGAGGTGATCGGCAAGAACGACTTTGAGCTGTTTCCCCAGGCGGTTGCGCAGCGGCTAGTCGAGGAGGACCGCGAAGTCTTCGCGAGCGGTGGTTCGCTTGGCTTCGAACAAGAGCTGCCTGGGCCGGGCGGCCCAAACCAGGTCCATACCATCAAGACTGTCTGTCACGACCGCGCAGGGCAGGTCATCGGGTTGGTTGGCATCTCGCGCGATATGCGTGAGCGCAAGCAATTGATGGATGCTCTTCGCGAGCGCGAGCGCGACCTTATCGAAGCCCATCGCATAGCCGGCATCGGAACCTGGCGCTGGCTGCGCGCCACCGACACGGTCACCTGGTCTGACGAGATTTACCGCATCTACGGGGTCGATAAAACGTACAAGCCACTGGGCTATGGAGGGATTCGCGACAAGAAGGACGCGGGTCCGACGCAGAAGCTCTTTGTGCAGGCCTTTGAACGCGCCGAAAAATTCGGCGAGCCATTCGCCACGGATATCGAGATCGCACGTCCGGACGGGTCAACCCGCTGGATCGCGGTCCGCGGCGAAGTGGAGGCATGGGAGAACGGCCAGGTTGCGAGCCTGCGGGGAACCATCCACGAGATCACCGAGCGAAAGCGGTACGAGCAGCAGCTTGCCCTCAGCGAAAATCGCTATCGCTCCCTGGTGCACGCTTCCGCGCAGATCGTCTGGGTCGGCAGCGTGGACGGCCTGCAAATGGAGAACTCGCCCGGGTGGCAGGCTTTTACCGGCCAGACCGCCGAGGAGGCGAGTGGCTCCGGATGGGCGGACGCAATCCACCCGGAAGACCGCGAGGAGGCCCTTAGGGTATGGCAGGAAGGTGTCCGCACCCAAACCAACCTGGAGTTTAGCCAGCGCCTGCGACGGCATGATGGCATGTACCGCATGATGGCCGTGCGCGCGGTGCCTGTGCGCGATAAAACCGGCAGCATCGTAGAGTGGGTGGGCACGCATACCGACATCACTGACCAGGCCATCGCTCAGGAAGAGGTGCGCCGGGCACACGAACAACTGCAAAATGTGCTCGACAGCATCACCGACGGGCTTTGCGTGCTCGATCGCGATTGGCGCTACGTTTACTTCAACGAAAATGGAGCGCGCATCTCAGGGGTGCGGTCGGCAGACGTGATTGGCAAGCGACTGGGCGACATCTACCCGGACGGCCGGACCAATGCCTTCGGTCGCAATTATCGCCAGGCGATCGAAAGCGGTAACCCGGTCCACTTCGAAGAGTTCTACGGCGATCCACTCAACAAGTGGTTCGAATCTCACTGCTACCCTTCCCGTGACCGGCTTACCGTCTACTTCCGCGACATTACCGAGCGCAAGCAGACCGAGCAGGCACTGCGCGCCAGTGAGTCGCGGTTTCGGCTCCTGGCCGAAGGAATACCGCAGCTGGTCTGGCTCACGGACGCGGCCGGGACGCCCACTTATCTGAACCAGCGCTTCGTCGAGTATTCGGGCGTCCCATCTGCGTCGACGCTGGGCTTCAACTGGCCTTCCATCGTTCACCCTGAGGACTATGCGCAGACCATGGAGCGATGGAGCCGCAGCGTCGAGACCGGCGAGGTTTACGCCAACGAGCTTCGCCTGCGCCGCGCGGACGGAACCTACCGCTACTTTCTCTCAAGCGCGTTGGCTATGCGCAATGAGGCAGGCGAAGTGGAGCACTGGGTCGGCAGTTGTACCGACATCCACGATCGGAAACTCGCCCAGGAGGCCCTGCGACGCTCGGAGAAGCTGGCCGCCACCGGACGACTGGCCGCCAGCATCGCCCACGAGATTAACAACCCGCTTGAAGCGGTGACCAACTCTCTTTACCTCGCATTACGTGACCCGGCGCTTGCCGGGGATACACGAAACTTTCTCCAGATCGCCGAACAGGAGCTCTCGCGGGTCGCCCAGATCACCACCCAGACATTGCGTTTCCACAAGCAATCAAAATCCTCGTCCGACGCCGACCTCTCCGACATCATGGAGTCGGTCCTGATGCTCTTTGGGCCGCGCCTGCAGGCCCGGCATATTCTGATCCAACGCGAGCTCGAGGCTGGCGCCAGGATTCACTGCTTCGAAGACGAACTCCGGCAGGTCTTCGCCAACCTGGTGAGCAATTCGCTCGACGCAACCGCGGACGGCGGCCGCCTGCGGGTCCGCATTCGCAAGACCATTGCTACCGCCACCGACAAAGCCCCCGGAGTTCGGGTCACTGTGGCGGACACCGGCAGCGGCATCTCCAAGGAGATGCGCACGAGTATCTTCGAGCCGTTTGTCTCCACCAAGAGCGATACCGGGCTGGGACTTGGGCTCTGGGTGAGCGCCGGCATTATCCGCAAGCACCAGGCTCGGCTCCTGCTTCACAGCAGCGACGATGCCCGATTGCACGGCACAGTGATGTCCCTCTTCTTTCCGGCCGCCGGGATCAAGCCTCAGATGCCGGCGTGATGTGACGGGCTAAACTGGATAGATGGCGCTGAACTTCACCACCTCATACGTCGAAGATTCCCTGGCATTATTCCGCCAATACAAGAGGCTTGCCGATCGAGCGATGGAGCAGGTTTCGGACGAACAGCTGTTTGCCGCGATCGATCCCGAAGCCAATTCGATCGCGATCATCGCCAAGCATATGTCGGGCAATATGCGCTCCCGCTGGACTGATTTTCTTACTTCGGATGGGGAAAAGCCGGATCGTGACCGCGACTCAGAGTTTGTGGATCCACCGGCGACGCGCAAGGCTGTGCTGGATGCGTGGGAAGTCGGCTGGGCGCGGCTGTTCCAGACGCTTGCATCGTTATCGGATACGGACCTGGGACGCACGGTGACCATTCGAGGCGAAGCGCACTCCGTCATGCAGGCGATCAACCGCCAAGTAGCGCATTATGGGCTTCACGTGGGGCAGATCGTGCTGCTGGCCAAACATTTCGCAGGGGACCGTTGGCAATCGCTGAGCGTGCCGAAAAATCGGTCTGTAGACTTTAATCAGCGGGTTGCTGCAGGAGAGCTAAGCCAGAGGTAGGCAGGCATTGCATGACTGCGGAAAGTACGAACGGTGACTCTCCTCGTTGCACTTCATCGAATCCCTCCCCCGAAAGAATCGCTGAAGTGTTCCGCGGAGAATCACCGCTTGAAAAGAGCATAGCGGTTCCTGGGGAATTAGCTACTGTTCTTGAGTAACAGAATGGTTAATTGTAGTAACTCGATGTGGTAATGGTGCAAACCTGCCAGCGCGGTCGACACATCCGTTTCAATGGGTCATTTCAATGGGTCATGGCGTATACAACGTAGTTCACGCCAAGGCGCATTCCAAGGTCGGAAAACTTGAGCGGATACTCGGGATTGTCTGACCATTCCCAGGAATCGCCAATGTCGGAATTTAACGAGATTGCCACCATCACTCGGCCCTTATCGTCGTAGATCCCCTGCCAGCGGGCGACTATTCCATCCTTTTTGTAGCCTCTGTCGAGGTGCTCAGCACCCGTGATCCGGTAGCGATCGTCCAGGTCAAAGACGGTGTGGAAGATGGGGTCGTTGTTGGGGATGTCCACGATGGGGCGGTCTGGAAAAACCATTTTCATGGTCTGTTCGAAATAAGCCTGTTCCTCGGATCCGTGAAAATCGTCCGCCATGAAGAAGCCGCCGCGGAGAAGATAGTCGCGCAGCTTCTTTGCCTGCGCCTCGGTCAGGCCCCACTCGCCTACCTGAACGGCATAGAGCCAGGGCCAGTTGTAGATCTCGTCGCCATCGTCCAGGTTCACGGCTTGCTCGACGGAACGGGCATCCACCCGGGTCAAACGCCGCACCGCCTGTGAGAACGCCCGATCTGCACGCGGATAGTCCTGCGTCCACAGGGAGAGACCCCGCCGCCAGTCGCCATCAAATCTTCCCCGGTAGCCATCCAGGGGACCCGGGGGATACATCAAGCGGGCGAAGGCCCACTCGGCCGGCCGGCGCCAGTCCGCGGGGAGCGGCAGGGATTCGCCATATTCGACGGAAGGATATTCGCGGAAGGGACGCTGGGCGTACAGGACGCCCAGCAAAGTTGCGGCGATTCCCAGCGCACAGGCTGCTCGCGGCAAAAGCTGCCGGGTACTCATCGCAAACCAGCCAACCGGGAAGATTCTCGGCACTCTTCGATTGTCTCCCGCCGGCGCGTAAACTAGTGCTGCATCCACAGCTGTTATTTGATGAAAACAAATTTCACACCTGGAGAAAGAGAAGGCCTGTGATGCATGCAAAACGTGCCATCCGGATTTTGTTTGCGGCAGCTTGCGCAATCAGCCTCGCGTTCAGCGTGAAGGAAGCCGCTGCCCAGTTTCCGCCAAACCCGCAATCCGCCGCATTTACCGGCGCGTGGTGCGCCCAGGGTGATCCCACCAAACATGCCTCGATCAGCGACAACGGGGCTTTTCTTACATTGACGAATGAAAATGGCGATACGTCGACCGGGCAATACCAGGGGCAAACCGGCATTGTCGCGCCGGGATGGCAATTCGTCAGCGGCACCCTCAGCCCGGACGGCAGCCAGATCAACTGGTCAAACGGTACGTTCTGGGCGCGGTGTAATTCGGGAGGAGGCGGCAATAACCGGCTGAATCTAACCGGCACATGGTATGCCCAGGGGAACCGCTCGCAGTCCTGCTCGATCCGGCAGCATGGCAAATTTCTGCAGCTTAGCAACGAATCCGGCGCCACAGCCAACGGCCAGATGACCGGGAAACGGCAACTGTCGACCAACTGGAACGGGACCAGTATCGGGGGAACGGTCACCTCCAACGGCAACCGCATCAACTGGGATAACGGAACCTATTGGACGCGTTTTCGAGTTTACGGATCGCCGAATAATTAAGGAGTTGCCTGGGCTGGGTGACTCGGGACTCAGGCGCACAACTGATTCAACCGCTGGTCCATGCGCTTCGCTCCGTCTAAAACATTTCCAGGAGTGGGCCGTGGAACTGCAGATCGGCTACGCTCGGGATGACAAATGGGAGGGCGGCTGTCGGAACAGCCTAAGCTTTGACCCTCTCCAGCTTGGTCACTCGCCCGGATTGATTCCAGTCCGACACATAGATGTTGGCGTCCTTGTCGATGTGGCAGCCATGCGCCGCGCTGAAGTTGGTGAGCGCTATGTCAACAGGACGTAATTTGTAGTTTGCCCACTGGTCCTTGTGCGGATTGTCACCCAGGAAGGCTACCGGCACATTGTCTTTGTCGAGAACCGTGACTCGTCCTTCCAGCTCCGAAATAATGACGTAGTCGCCCCAGAAACTCACCTGGCAAGGACGACGCAGGTGAAGCGTGAGATTGCTCACAAACTTGCCATCCAGGTCGTAATGGCTAAGACGCCGGTTCTCACGGTCGCACACCAGCAGGAGCGGCTGATCATATCGCGTGTCCACCGCCATCCCGTGGCTGCAATCACACAGGCCATCCGTCTTTCCCTTGCCCGTGTAAGCCGCCTGGTAATTGCCAGCCTTGTCAAACTTGAAGATGCGCGAATCGCCGTATCCATTGGCAATGTAGATGGAACCGTCCGGCCCTGGCACAGCAGCTGTCAGGCGCCATTCATTCGGGGTATGAAAGCCTGCTTCACTCGGAGCCGTAATCTTCTGCACCACGGTTCCGTCCGTCTTCATCTTGACAAAAAGCCAGTTCTCTTTGGGCGTCCCCTTCTGCACCGTGACGTAAAAGTACTCATCATTGTTTTCGTTTGCGTATACCAGGGAATGGATCTCCGGATACTCATTGGCAATCGTCTTCAGCAGCTTTCCATCGCGGTCGTAAACCAGCACGCCGGTGGTGCTCTGCGTGCTGACGTAGAGAAGCCCGGCCTTATCGGTGGCGATGCCACCGTGGGTGCCGCCGAACGCTTTACCCTCGGGCAGTTGTCCCCAGTTCGTTACCACACGATAGGTCCATTCGCCATTCCCAGTCTGCAGTTGTGATGAGTCCAAAGAGCGTTCCTCCGATCCCGTATCTGCCTGTGCCTTGCGGCCCAGCAGGCTCCCCATCGCGGCAACTCCTGTTATCGCACAAAAATCACGGCGGTTGAGCATCTTCATGGTGCTTTCTCCCAGGTTCCTCGATACCGGCACAAGTGTAACCCCTGCTACGGCACGACGACGCCTTGCAAAGATTTGATTTCGGGGGAAGCCCCCTGGGCGATCCAGGCTCGAATCCATGCGATCTGCTCCGGCTTCAAGGGCGGCTTGCCTTCTCCCGGCATGAACTTTTTGTGGTCCGGGGGCAGCGTGATGCGATCCAGCAGGATGCTCCGCTCCGGCTTTCCCGGGATAATGACCGCCCCCGATGTCCCGCCCCGCATCAACAAGTCGTAGGAGTCAACCCGGAGCCCACCTTTCACCTTCTGCTCTCCATGGCAGACGACGCACTTAGCATCGAGGACGGGAAAGATATGACGGGCATAAAACGAATCAGGAAACTCGGGGGGCCTCGGCGGCAGCCTTCCGCCCACTGCTAAGCGCTTCAGGGGTGCGGGCAGGTACTCCGACAGGTATTTATCGCCGTGGGTAAGGGAGCCACCCTGGTGAGCGGTCCATGCGAGCAGGAGCAACGCGCAAGCCAGAAGATAAGGATAAAACCCACGCAATCCGCCGGATGAACCGCGGACCAAAGTGCAGCCCATAACCACGATGGTGAGCGCGATGCCGCTCCACATGTGGCGTGACACACCGGCGCCCGCGTCCCCACTGCCGTAGGCCAGCAAATACCCCAACGTCAACGCGAGCAGACAGCTGAAGACGCTGAACCAAAGCACGAACATCGCCGCCTCTCGCAAGGCCGGGCGGGTTCTGCCGGCGAGCTCCAGCACGGGAACGAGCAGAATCAAGCCGACGGGGAGATGCACCACAAAAGGGTGGAAGCGTCCCAGGAACTGCTGCCAGTCCGCATGCGCCTTTCCGTCCAGCCTGAAAACGAAAGGCAGAAACAGCAAAGCCACGCTCAGCAGAAAGGAGGCGACCCAGACCAGCGCGATTCTTCGCTTTTGGAAACTGCCAACGCGGCTCACACGTCTCATGCTAAGCCATTGCTAGTGAGTTACTTTGGCGGCGGGGTTAGTATATTGTTCCAGACCGCCGATTCCGGCGGGCCCGTGCTGTGCTCTACCAGGGATGAGGATGAACCATGGTAAATCGGCGTGAGTTTCTCGATGTGCTTGCGGTAGGAGCGGCAGGGCTGGCGATCCGGTCCAACGCCAGGAGTTATGGCCAGATTCTGGGCGCCAACAGCCGGCTTAACTTTGCCGTGATCGGGCTCAACAGCCGTGGCTATGCGCACCTGTCTTCGCTCAAGGCGAACAAGCAGAGCGCCTGCATCTCCTACGTATGCGACGTAGACAGCAATATCCTTAAAAAGTTTGCTGCCGCGACCCAGCAGGAGATGGGAACCGCTCCCACCGCGGAGAAGGATTTTCGCAAGATACTCGAACAAAAAAATGTGGATGCGATCAGCATCGCCAGCCCCGACCACTGGCATACTCCGATGGCCATCGCCGGGCTACAGGCAGGCAAGCATGTGTACGTAGAAAAGCCATGCAGCCACAACCCTGCCGAGGGCGCGCTGCTGGTGGAGGCACAAAAGAAATATGGCAAGGTGGTGCAAATGGGCACCCAACAGCGCTCCTCACCCCACACCATCGAGATCGTCGACAAGATTCATGGTGGACTGATTGGCCGGGCCTATTACGCCAAGGCCTGGTACAGCAACACCAGAAAATCGATTGGGTTCGGCAAGCCTGCGCCGGTTCCGGCGCAGCTGGACTGGGAGCTGTGGCAGGGCCCGGCGCCGCGCAGGCCCTATACCGACAACATTCAGCCGTATAACTGGCACTGGTTCCGCACCTATGGCACGGGGGAAGCGCTCAACAATGGAACCCACGAAGTCGATGTCTGCCGTTGGGCGCTCGACGTCGATTATCCCCAGCGGGTTACCTCTACCGGGGGTAGATATCAGTTCAAGGACGATTGGCAGTTCTATGACACCCTGGTGACGAGCTTCGACTACCCGGACAAGATGATCTCGTGGGAGGGCAAGAGCTGCCAGTGGCATGAAGTTCTACAACCGTGACCGTGGGGCGGCGATCATGGGGACCACGGGCACGGTGATTGTGGATCGCGACGGTTACGAAATCTACGACCTCAACGGAAAAAAGACGAGCGAATTCAAGACGGGAAAGGCGACAGGATCTTCCGACCTGGTCGGCCGCGATTCGATGACGGATGCTCATTTCGCAAACTTCATTGCGGCGATCCGCACCGGTGAAAAACTGAATGCCCCGATTGCGGTAGGAAACGTCTCGGTGACCATGCTGCAACTTTCCAACATCGCCTGGGAAGTAAACCGCGAGTTACAGCTCGACACCAAGGATGGGAAGATTCAGGGCGATGCCGCGGCGATGAAGATGTGGGGCCGCGAGTATGAGAAGGGCTGGGCTCCGCACATCTAGGTAACCACTTATGGAAAAGTTTTTATCGCGTCGCGATTTCGTCCGCTCCAGTGTGTTGGCTGGGGCTGCTTATGCTTCCGCGAGTGCTGTGCCCGCAGCCGGGCAGGCGTCGCCATCCGCCGGCACCGCTCCGGTCCACCTGGGCGTGGCAAGCTATACCTTTCGCAATTTCAATCGCGCCCAGTTGATTGGCTATATGAAGCAGCTTAACGTGCTCGCGTTGAATGCCAAGGACGTCAAGGATCATCTGCCCATGGATCCCACGGAGGAGGCGAAAGCGATCGAAGACTACCATGCAGCGGGTATTCAGCTGCATGCCGCGGGAACGATCTACTTCGACAAGGATGAAGACGCCGACATCCGCAATAAGTTCGAATACTGCAAGCGGGCGGGCATCGGGGTGATTGTCGCTGGAGATCCGGCGCCGGGCACGCTTCCGCGCATCGAGAGGTTTGTCAAGGAATATGACATACGCTTCGCCATTCACAATCACGGGCCGGAGGATAAGCTGTGGCATTCGCCGCTCGATGTTCTGAAGGCGGTGGGGAATATGGACCCGCGCATGGGATGCTGCATCGATGTGGGGCATACGGTGCGCGCCGGCACCGATGTGATTGAGGCGATCCAGCAGGTGGGCCCGCGGCTCTTCGACATCCACATCAAGGACCTTACCGACTTCCAATCCAAAGAGAGCCAGGTCGCGGTCGGCGACGGCATGATGCCTGTGCGGCGGATCTTTGAGACGCTGATTGCCATGAAATACAACGGCTTTGTCGATCTGGAGTATGAAGTTCACGGCGACGATCCGATGCCTGGGGTCATCGCCAGCTTCGCGTATATGCGGGGCGTTCTGGCGGGCATGGGGTATCCCAGCCACAGCTGAACAGGCTGCCGGGGCCGCCACGATGAGGATTCCGGTCTGATTCGCTCCAAATGAACAACGAGGGTTTCCGGTTGAGTTGGGTGCTGGTCGTGTGAACAGCAGGTCGCTCGGCTGCCCCGGATTTCCTATCGATGTTGGTGGCATCGCGGGCGAGAAATCCGGGTACGCTCGGGATGACACGAGCGGAGGGTTGGGTCCGCAACAACCCCAAACGTTTGTTGTTGGGGAGAACTTTGTTGGTGGGGAGAGGGTGTCATTTTTCGCTTAACTCGGGGTCTTGTCCAAAAAATGATGCGCGAAAAGCGCGATAAGCGCGATAAGCCCCCTAATCGTCTTCTGCCGGTTCGTCGTCCAGCGGCAATTCTTCCATTTCCATGCGGTGATTCTCTTGCGAGGCGGACCAGAGAGTCGAGGATCGGCCTGTCGTGGGCTGACTAGTGGCGGAGAGTGCTCTGAGGGCCGTGAGTTTCTCGAGGGCCTCGTCGATACGGCTGGCTTCGAGGTGGCCGTGGAAGAGGCCTCTGATCTGATTCTTCGACATGCGGCCATCGGGGGATGACTCGATGGCCTCGCGTATGCGATCGGCGACAGGATCGCCGGTGGACATGCCGAAGAGGAGGACGGCACTGTCGTAACAGTAATCCCAGACGGCGAGGGCAGCCTGGAGATGAGGCGGAGCGATGACGGAGGTGGAGTCGAGGGCGGCGTAGATGGCGCTGAGACGGAGAACCTGGGCCTCGGCCCGGCTGGTGGCAGCGCCCCGCATGCCTGCGCGGAGCTGGCTGAGGGTGGGATAGCGATGCCGCCAGAGTTCGCCCGCCGGTGCGTCGCGGTGGAAGAGGATTTCGGGAGTGGCGGTTGCCCAGTCTATCGCGCCGCGGAGCTCGCCGGCGAGGACGGATAGGTCTTCCTGGGTGAGCTTTCCGCCGTCGGGAAGGCACTTGCTGCGCTCTACCCAGGTCCAGAGACAGCGGTTAGCAAAGCCGTTGTGCGCCTCGGTACGGGGAAGATTGTGAGCGAGCTCGCGCTGGGTGATGTGGGCGATGAGGCTGGTGTGGGCTCCGGTAGCGGTCATGTGCTGCTGCGCATCGAGGGCGGGGAGGTTGCCGTGATCCCAGGCACAGCGGAGCAGGGGCGACAGGTTTCCGCCGCCGCGCTTGAGCCTATAGAGGACGGAGGCGAACTCCTCGGAGAGAGCGAGGAGGCGACGATCTGCAGGCGGCTGCTGATCGCGCAGAGCATAGACAAGGCCGGCGGCGGTGAGGCGAGCGGTGGTGACGCGGGAGGAAAGCCAAGGGGCGTCGACCTCGGCAAAGAGGCGGGCGATCTGGTTCCAACTGGTTCCCTTGCGGGCTTTGCTGGAATCACCGACGAGCACGACGAAAAGGTTGAGGCCGTGACGGGTGGCGTCGACCATGCAGTGGGGTCCGCGCCCGACCAGGTTGCCGTAGGCGGCGAGGAACTGGAGGAGGATGGCGGCGGGATGAGCCTCGGTGTGAGGGGCGATGGTGCCGACGACGAGTCCGGCGAGGCCATGCAGCGCGGCTTCGGCCAGCACAGGTTGCAGGCATTGCGGGGGCGGGGTCGCCTGGCGCGATTGCCTGGCGGAGATAGGATCGATCTTCGGTTGAGGCGGTGGTTCAGGAGGTTGAACAAGCGATTTGGGTTGGGCCCGACCCGCGAGCCGGAGCAGTTCGGCGCTGCGTTGTTCGATTTCGGCGCGGGTGGGTATATGGGGGCGATTCGCGGTGCTTGTGTTTTGCAGCATGATTCGACGATTCCCTTTGCGAAGTGGCGGCGCCGGCAACCAGCGGTGGCGAGCCGGAGTTGCGGAGGCAGCCTTCGCGTGTATGGTTACCGAAATGGCCTGAAACCGCTACGGTTTCGAGAAAGAAAGATGTGGATGCAGGGTAGGTAATCTGGCGGGTGTTACGGAAGGAGGTCGAGGATTGCTTGTAATCGACATGCCGGGTCGTAGTAGCAGGGGCACCAAACCTCCGCTACCGAGATTCAACCTCGGCATGCCCCTGGTGATGGCCGGATTTGTGGTCTGGGGTTTCAGCCCTACTGCGGATGGCAACCTGCTGCATGCCAGCCCGCCAAAACCAGCCCTGCTGTGGTTTCACTGCGCCGTCTTCTCGGCATGGGTCGTGCTGTTCATCGCGCAGTCGGCATTTACGCGGTACCAAAAAGTGCCACGTGTGGGGCTTTCATTAAGGAAAGCCGCATGGAGTTCCTGGAAGCCAACCAGCTTCACAGGACGGGGTTCCATTACCCGTAGGAAGCTCGACCGAAGGCTCTTGGTGAAATTATTGGTTCTTATTCACGGATGGGTGTCGGCAACTTCCATAAGTAGACTCTCGGCATGATGTTCGCTAAGCGGCTCCGCGAGGGAGTTCGTCGTGGGGAGATCACGTGCAGCGTGCGGATCTGGATGCGTCCCCATGTAAGGGTGGGCGGCCGCTACCGCATGGAGGAAGGCGAGATTGAGGTGGACTCGATCGAAACGATTGGGTTTCCGGACATTACTCCAGAATTGGCACGCACGTCGGGGTTTCTCGGTGTTCTGGACCTGCTCAAGACGGCCAAACACGGCGGAGGCGAAAACATTTATTTAGTCCGCTTTCACTATGTGCCACCTTCCCGGCGCAAGGTGCAGCGACCAAGCCGTGGGTGAAAAGGGACGATTGCAGTGGCCGGAAAGCCTAGAAGAGCATCTGCCAACAAGTATCGCCGGGGTCCTTCGACTCCGCGCCGTAAACCTTCTTTATGCGACGAACCTGCGAGGCGCTTCGCTCAGGATGACGGCTTTGTGGGGGGGCCAGAAACATCCGGTTAGTTGTGCAGAAAAGACGAAAGATCGAAAAAGTCACAGGCTCTGACGTTTTTTGCCGGTGAGTTGGAAGGGCAAATGAAAGTGCTTTCGTTCATTCCGAGCGCAGTGCTTCTACTGCGTTGACCCGTGCCGCACGCGCTGCGGGCCAAGCGGAGGCGATCACCGCTGCCGCCAGAATTACCAAGGCGGACGCAATAAAAGTCGGGATTCCCGGTAGATGTACGTCCGCTACGTACCTGCCGATGCCGCTCGCAAACACAATGCCGAAGAGCACGCCCGCAGCCACGCCGATTCCGGCAATTCTCAGCCCCTGCAACAACACATCGGTCAGAATGTCCCGCGGCTGCGCCCCCATCGCCATGCGGATACCGAACTCGCGGGTGCGGCTGCTGACCGAAAACGCAAGCACGCCCGCGACACCCACCACGGAGATGAGGAGCGCGACCGCCGCGAATCCACCGAATACAACCGCGTTCAGCCGGTCGGGCGTCAGCACTTCCGCGCGTATGTCACTGAGCGTGCTTTCCCGTTCCACTGGCTGCTCCGGCGCGATCTCGCGAATGGTGCGGGTGATGACCGGCGCCAAGGCATAAGGATCCTGATCTGTCCGCACCAGAAGGCGCCCGGCCCATCCCTCCTGATCGGTCGGCTGATACACCATCATGGCCGGAGAAGGGATGATGTTCTCGTCGTCCAGATCGGGCACCACCCCGACGATCCGGCGCGGCTCCATACTGATGCCGATAAACTTCGTTACCGGGTCGGTCCAGTGCAACTCACGATTCACCGCGTCCTGCCCGGGAAACAGAGCCTGCGCCAGGCTCTGGCTTACCATCACCACCCGTTCCGAGCCCTGCTTGTCGGAGTCTCTGAAATCGCGGCCCTCTAGGATGGGCATGCCCAGCGTTGCGAAGTACCCAGAGGAGATCGACCGGAACCTGGCCCGCCAGTCGTCCACCCCGTTCCTGGGTTTCGCTCCCTGCGCGGCAAACGCAAGGCTGATATTCAGCCCCTGGGCGTCGCGCCACGGCACGCTGAAGCCGGTCGATGCGTGGGACACTCCGGGTATCGCGCTCACCCGGCGCTGCACTTCACGATAAAAGTCCTGCACCTGCTCGGGCGTGCGCCCATACGACATTACCGGCAGATTCACCGCCAGCACGCGCGCCGGGTCGAATGGCGGCGGTGTGGTCTCCAGCACATACAGCGTTCGCATCAGCACAGCCGCCCCGGTCAGCAACAGGAACGAGGCTGTGATCTGCACGATGGCGAAAATGCGCAGCCGCTGGCCGCCACCAGCGATCCGCGGTCCGCTGGGCGTAAGGCCCCCGCCGAGCGGTGCACTCCCCGAGGGCAGCCGGGGAACGAAAGCCAGGAACACCGCCGCCGTGAGCGCCAGCGCAATGCCAAACCACACCAGGGTGGAGTCGAGCGACAGCCCCTCGGCGCGCACCGAGAACCGCGCCGCATAACGCTGCAGCACGGCCACCATGGGCCACGCGAGAAGCAGCGCGGCCAGCACTCCGCTGCCGCACAGCACCAGGCTTTCCGCCAGTAGCGAGCGGCGCAACGCCGCAACGCCGGCTCCCAACGCCGAGCGCACGGCCAGCTCCGATTCGCGTCGAACCGTACGCGCCAAAACCAGGTTAGCCACATTCGAGCAGGCAATCACAAAGAGCAGCGCGGAAGCCGCAAAGAGAACCCACAAAACCGTATTGGCGCGCGCATTGATCTGCTGATGCATCCGCGTCACACTGATCCTGTAGTGGTCCTCGGGCTTGTACGTGTCAGGGTGCGCGGCCATGATCGCGGCGTACCGTGTGCCCAGCTCCGATCGTGCGCCCTCGAGTGTGGCACCTGGGGCAAGCCGGGCGAAAACCTCCGTCATGCGGTGTTCACGGCCGGTCACCATGGTGGCTGACAGATGGTGCGGGCTGGTCACCACGTTGCCAATGATCTCGGTCGCCACCGGATAGGGCACCGACGGTTCCAGGACCCCCACGATGGTCGCCGAGCGCGACCCGCTGGTGCTCTCCAGCCGTACCGTCTTGCCAATCACGCTGGGATCGGAGTGCAGCGCCGCGGTCCAGAATCGATAGGTCAGCACGATCGCCCCGGCCGCGTTGGGCCCATCGTCGGAGGTCGTCAGCAGCCGGCCCAGCACCGGCCGTAGCCCCATCACCTCGAAGTAATGGCCGTCCACCACTCCCGCGGGAACCTCGCGCGGCGTGCCCAGTCCCACGATGGTGAAGGGGATGGCCGAAAACGTTCCGAGTTCCGTGATGGTCTTGAGACCTTTGGAGAGGTCATCGATCTCGGGCACGGAGAATGCGGTATTGTCGACGCCGAGTCCCGGAGCACTCTGGCGGACGTAGAGCAAGCGAGCTTCGTCCCGGTTGGCCAAGGGCCGAAGCAGCACAGCACGAACCACGCTGAAGATGGCGGCGTTGGCGCCGATACCCAAAGCCAGTGTCAGTGCGACAGTGAACCACAGCGCACGCACGCGCCACAGCGATCGCACCGCGATCTTCAAGTCGTGAAGGAATGACATAGGGTCCTCCAACCGCTTCTGAATGTTTCTGCCCTGGGGAATTACATGGTAGCTCGGTCCTGGGTTTTGGTGGGCGCCGGGCCAGCTCTAGATACGTTGATATCAACATAGCGAAGTTGATGTCAAGCGACCGCAATGTGGACAAGGAGCCCCTTAAACCCTGAGCTATCCGGGGTCAAGGCTAGGGTTTAATCCGGACTTGGGTCGCCTGCTCCAGGGCTTTTCTCACGTACAGTGGTTTGTGATCGAGGACTGGCGGACGAGGTGCGGCGGCGACACCGGGATTCTGCGGCACCGTCAGCGGGGTCAACGGAAAATCCAAGTGAGTGTCCGGGCCCAGCGGGTTTGGAAGCTGCTTGGGCTGGGATTGCTGAAATCCGGTGGCAGCCGCGCTCAGGATCGCGTCTGCGGTTTTCGGCAGCCCTGTAAAGTCAAAGCGATAGGAGCCGTTTTCGTCGGTCACATTGTGAAACGACCCGTTGTTAGCCCCACTTCCGGATAGTTCGAGTGAAACCATTGCCTTGGACACAGGGGCACTCGCCGAGTAGACCATGCCCTCGAATGTTGTGGTTGCCGGCGCCCTTGTGAAATACCAAACGGCGTAGCCGCCGATTATTGTCGCGAGAATTCCTGCCAGCCAGACGCCGATCTTGCCCATGGGTGCCCCTTGCTACTGAGAATGGAGCTATCGGGAATAAGAACCTTGCCGGGGAATATAACACAGTGGTTGAACACAAGCTCAGACCGGCCATCATGATATTGGGAGAAGACCGGAGGTTCGGCAGAGTCTGCGCTTGCTCTCAGAATGCAGGACAGGTGGCAGGCAGGCTTGCCGAAACGATGCCTTCGCACATATTGTTGTTCACCGTCAGGTTTCCCTTGGCATCCAGCGTCACCGTCCAAATGCTGTCGTAGTCGTTGCCGCCCCAGTCGGGTGCGGTGGGAGCGCCGCCGTTTGGATAGTAGCTCGCGAGCAATGCGCTCACAGTCGTCGGGATGTGCGCGTGCTCCCATGACAGCAGCACCGTCTGGGTGGAGAATTCACCGCCGGTAAAGAAAAAGTTGCTGGCCTGTGTGGCCAACTGGGGCGGATTCTGAGCCTGGAAGTCGAAGCTCGCGGCCAGCTTGTAGGGGAGGTTATTGGCGATGGCGTAAGGTTCGACGGTCAATGCGGGTCTGACATACGACCAGTCGGACTCCCCTGAGGCGCTCACTGAGCCAGCAAAGGCCTGGGCGGGGTCACTCGCATAAACCTGTTGCGGGCTGATCTTGCCGCGGAGCGCGTTGGGAAGTTCCAGCGCCCGCCATTGCCCCGCGCAGATATAGTTGCCGTCATCCCAATTTGCCTCCGGATGGGCCTCAGCGTGGCGGATGATGTAAAGGGTTTCGTTGGTATTGACCCCCGCGGGAATTACAGCGCCGCCAACTCCGCCGGTGACGGCGATGTTGAAAGGCTTCGCTGTGCACGCATTGCCGAGCGAAGGCGGCGAGGACAGCGTGGGGTAGGTGGAGGGTGGGTTCACATCGCTGTTGTAGGTGAGCAGGCTTGCACTGCCGGACGGATCGATCGAGATCGCGTAGATATAGTTGGGGCCCGCGTAGCTCGCCGGAACAGTGAGGCCGTAAGAGTAACTGTTATTGATATTTGTCAACAGGGCGCTGATGGTTTCCCAAGGCGCCGAGAATACATAAAAACCGGGTGCGTTGGCGGTAACGAGATTTTTTACCAGGGTTTCATTGTCGCCTCCCTGGTCGTTGAAGTCGATGCCCTGGCAACTGGGGCAAGCGATCAGCGGCGTAGCCACTCCGCTGGGTGGAGTCACCGGGGCCGGCGCATAGGATGCATTCAGCGGGAAGCTGTTGCCGGGCAAAGGAGTCGCCCCGTTCGGGGCACTGGAGATCGTGATGTGGTTGAGCAGCGCAAACTGCTGAATGGTCTCAAGGCCTGCCATGTCAGGGTAGTTGCTGGTGGTTTGCAAATGGGTCATCGGTTCGAGCGCGTAGATGCCGGTCACGTTGTCGGACCCCAGCACGTTCTGTTGCAGATACGTGGCCATGAGCAGCGAACGATTCAAGCCCTGGTTGGTCAGGTTTGCCGTTTGCGGATTAACGTCTCCGGCAGCCTGGTAGGCCAGATCTGCGCTCACTACGAAGATCAGGTTAAGGTTCGAGGCACTCAACGGAAGAGGACCAGAGGAGACAACCAGGTTCACTGCCGATCCACCATTCACCTGGGTGCCGGCCGTTGGGTTCTCGCCGATCACGCTGCCGGAGGGAACGCTGCTGCTGGATTGCGTGGTCACCGTGCCTACCACTAAACCTGCCGTCGTAATGGTGGTCGTCGCTGCCGCTTGCGTCTCGCCCACAACGTTGGGCACAGCCACTTGTGTCGTGCCGGAGGAGACAACCAGGTTCACTGCCGATCCGCTATTCACTTGCGTCCCGGCTGCAGGGCTCTCGCTAATCACGCTGCCGGAGGGAACGGTGCTGCTGGCCTGCGTGGTGACCGTGCCCAACACCAGACCCGCGCTCGTGAGGGCCGCTGTCGCGGTCGCCTGCGTCTCTCCCACCACGTTGGGCACGGCCACTTGCCCCACGCCGGAGGAGACAACCAGGTTCACTGCCGATTCGGCATTCACCTGCGTACCGGCCGCCGGGTTCTCGCTGATCACGCTGCCGGAGGGAACGGTGCTGCTGGCCTGCGTAGTGACCGTGCCCAACACCAGACCCGCACTGGTGAGGGCCGATGCCGCTGTTGCCTGGGGATCTCCAACTACGTTGGGCACCGCCACTTGCGCCGGGCCCGAGGAGACAACTACTTTGACGGCCGATCCGGCATTCACTCTCGTCCCGGCTGCCGGGTTCTCGCTGATCACGCTTCCGGAAGGCACCGTGCTGCTGGATTGAGCAGTCACCGTCCCCAACAGCAAACCCGCACTTGTCAGGGCCGCCGTGGCTGCGGCCTGCGTCTCTCCAACAACGTTGGGCACCGCCACTTGCGCTGGGCCCGAGGAGACAACGAGGTTGACGGCCGATCCGACATTGGCCAGCGTCCCGGCTGCCGGGTTCTCGCTCACCACGCTTCCAGAAGGTACGGTGCTGCTGGATTGCGTGGTCACCGTCCCTACCACCAAGCCCGCACTCGTTAGGCCTGCCGTCGCCGCAGCCTGCGTTTCTCCAACAACGTTGGGAACAGCCACCTGTGCCGGGCCCGTGGAGATAACGACGTTGACGGCCGATCCGGCGTTCACCTGGGTCCCAGCTGCGGGGTTTTCGCTGATCACGTCGCCGGCAGGCACTGTGCTACTGGACTGGGTGGTTGCCGTCCCCAACACCAGGCCTGCATTGGTGAGGGCGGTCGACGCCGCCGCTTGCGTCTCGCCCGCGACATTGGGCACGGAAACTTGTTTTGGAGGAGCCGGACCGGTGGAACTTGAGGAGCCGCCGCAGCCAGCAAGCAGGGTCAGGGCCAGCGGCAGAAACCATCGACGTAACGCGAAGACTGTCCTCATACATTCCCATCGACCCTGGAACCGCTTGATGGGGTCTCATCCGTGCTCTTTAATCGCTTCTGCCGCACCCGCCGGGGTCCGCGCGTGACTAGCAATCCGGACTCGGCGATCTTAGAAGGGGTTTCGCCGGAACTTCCGTCTTGCCTTTCGGCTCGAAGCCAATATACCCGAGTGGCTCCCGCTCGCGGTCCTTTACACCCATTCGACGCCCAAAGAGCCGTGAAGTGAGGGTCCTGCGTGTAAAAGACCCCAAGATAGTACCCACGTAAGCCGCTTTCCAGGGAAACTTTCGTTACTTCACGGGTGGGCAGCACGGTCTCCCCGCTTTTCGTGAACCAAACTATTGCAGCTTGCCGGATCCAGAGCTGCAGATCCCTCGGCTGCGCTCCTAATGACACGGAGTTGAGTTGGGGTTCGTAACAACCCCACTCAAGCCAAAACAAGGCTTGAATGGGCCACCCCAAATTTTCTTGGGGATATGGGGCCGCAGGCCCGGCCGAGGACCCATGAATCCTCTGAGCTCTTATGCTCAGCGAAACAGCGCCAAGGCGTTGTCACGGTAGATCTTCTGTAACACATCCAGTGGCAGATACAAGCCATGGATGTGCCAGCGGCCCTGCCTGGATGCGTGTGACGGATAGTCAAAATATTCGTCCGCTGTCTCAAGGAAACGATAGTTGAGACGGTACATCGCAACATCGGGTAGCAGGTCCGTGCCAAAGAGGATGCGGTCCGAGTAGCGAAGGAAAAAATCGCGGGCAGTATAGGGCTGGCGCCCCAGCTCCGCCACCCGGGCGCTCATGTCTACAGAGACATTCGGGCAGGTGTCGAGCACCTCCGCGACGCGGCTCAGGCACTCCGCCGACTCGCCCATATGGGCCGCGACAAAGGTTGTGTGGGGATGGCGGGCGAAGACGCGATTGCGTTGCGCCAGCAGCTCTTGCTTTGCATATTGAGAGCCGTAGAAACTCCAATCGGGGTGGGCCGCCAGCTCCTCGTATCGCTCGTTGTACTGATCGATGGGCACAAAAAAGGCATCCGGGTCGGCGGTGTGGAACATCACCGGAACATCCAGCTCCGCGGCCTTCTCAAAGATGGGCGCCAGCCGCTCGTCATCAATGCGCAATAATTGCCCAGAAGCATCGCGCACCGTGAGACCAAGATCCTTCCACATCTTCAGCCCGCATGCGCCGTGTTCGACGAGCTGCTCCAGACGGTCTACGCTTTTACGAAAAAAGTCCGGCTGCTCGATCCCGCTCCAATCCATCCAGCCCATGGTGCTGAAGCGTTCCGGCGCGGCGTCGTGATAGCGGTGAAGGACCGCCAACGCCGCGTCGCCGGTCTGCATGGTGATGTTTACGATGCGCTCGATTCCACATGCATCCATGATGGTGAGCACTTCGCGGGGATCACAAGAGTCGAGGTGGTTGTGGTAGTCGATGGCCGGGACGATGGGCCGCTCCACGATATGCTCGGCGGTCACCAGCATGCTGCGGGGATGGAAGTCGGTGAGCTTGAGATCGACCTCGGCGGTCGCCGTCACCATGGCTCTGAATTTGTCTTGCTCGCCTGTCATCGATTTCCCTCTGCCAGTCTATTTACACAATCCGCATGGTCATTCCGCCGTCGATCACAAAGTTCTCTCCGGTAATGAAGTCATTCTCGATCAGGCTTACGATCAGCGCGGCAACATCTTCAGGCTTGCCTTCCGCGTGTAGCGGAATGCGGTTTTCAATATTGTTCTTAACCTGCTCAGGAGTAAGAAAATCCTGCAAGGGGGTTCGGATTACTCCGGGGGAAACGCAGTTGACCCGGATGCGCTGCTCGGCAAGTTCGCGGGCGAGGACGCGGGCAAACTGCGGCAACGCGCCTTTCACAACACCGTAGGCAACCGCGCCGAGACAGCCGCGTAGGCCGGCCGCCGATCCCAGCAGGATGATCGCGCCCTCGCCCTGCTGCGCCATATGCGGCGCCGCGGCCCGGGTGAGGTGAAAGATTGAGTGCACATGCACCGCGAAGGCGTTCATCCAGCTCTCTTCCGTGACGGCATAGATGCTGCCGGGCACGGCTCCTCCCGCCGAGTGCACAAGAACATCGAGGCGGCCAAAGTCCTTGACTACCTGATCCACACACCTGCGGCAATCCGCCGGGTCGGCTACGTCGGCTTGTACAAAGCGCGCCGTCGTTCCACGAGCCTCGGTGGCAGAGAGAAGACGGTTTGGTATCTCTGCGGTTCTTCTTGCGGCGATGGCGACGTGTCCGCCCTTCCGTGCAAGGGTGAGAGCGGTGGCGGCCCCAATGCCGCTGGTGCCGCCGGTTACCAGGCAGACTTTTCCTTTCAGATCCATTCGTGCCTGTTCCCTACTGGAAGGTGGGCATTAGCTGCAGTTCTGGTATTACAGCCCGGGGCGGCAATTTCGCTACGAACAAAACTGTCTCCGCAACGTCTTCTGGCTGCAGTGCCTTGGCCAGAACCTCGGGGGCTGGTTTCACCGGTCTTTTTTCCAAGAGTTCGGTATCGACAAGGCCAGGACAGATCACACAGGTTCTGATGCCATTTTGTTTCTCCTCCAGGCGAATCGCATGGGCCAGGCCGACAACCCCGCGCTTGGCTGCTTGATAGGCAGGCGCCCGATACATCGGGTACCAATCCGGATATGGACGAAATGTAGATCAGATGGCCTGAGCCGGCGCTGCGCATGGAGGGCAAAACAGCGTGGGTGGCGTAATAAGCTCCGTTAAGGTTCACCTCAACCATCGAGTTCCAAATTTCAGGGGTCAGGCGCTCCATGGAGCGATCCGGAGTGTTCGTGCCTGCGGCAAACACCAGGATGTCGATTTTCCCAATGGTTTTCGCCAGATGCTGCATATCCTCGGGCTTCGAGGCATCCGCAACTCGTACCGTGATATCGCGCTGTTCCTTCGCCAGCTGATTCTTAAGCGATTGCAAACGATCTTCGCGGCGCGCCGCGGCCACAACTCTCGCCCCTTCGCGCGCAAAGAGCACCGCTGCCGCGCGGCCTATGCCGCTGGAAGCACCGACAATCAAAACTGTTTGATCTTGAATGGAAACTGACATGTTTTACCTGGGTTCGCTCCAAAAGTTATTGCGCCGCTGCCCGCTCAAGCCGTAGCGCGTAAGCATATTTTCCGGGAAGAGATTGGGGTAGTTCGACTTTGAGATTCTGACCCTGCGCGCTCCACTTGAGCGGTTGGGCATAGCCCAGCAGATGCAGTTCGTGCCCGGCCTGGCCTTCACTCCCAGCAGGGTAACTTCGGGATGCTTCGGGTTTGCCCAGAAGGATGGCATAGAGATTGCCGCTTTTTTGCGTGAAGCGTACGTCGATACCTTCTGCGCTCTTCCCGGTTGCCCGCGTCCATGGCTGAGTATCGTAGATAGCCTCGCCGTTCTGCTGCAGCCACGCGCCCAGCGCGCGCAGCCGGTCCATCTGTACCGGTGGAATGGTTCCATCCGCCTCAGGGCCCACGTCGAGAAGCAAATTGCCGTTCTTGCTCACAATATCGGTCAGCAGGTAGATCAATGCATCCGGAGCAATGGTTTCTGCTTCCCCTTCGGCGCGATTGTAGCCAAAGGAGCGGCCAAGGCCACGGCACTCTTCCCACTTTGTCTTTCTGATTTCGTCTACTTTCTCGTACTCCGGCGAAGTGAAGTCGGCATGCTTTACGCCGAAACGGTCGTCGATTACGCCGTCAGGCACGGTGTTGTAGTAATCGGCCATGATCTTCAGCGGGTGGCCTGATTTTGGCCAGTCAATGTCGTTCCACAAGACCGCGGGATGATAGCGCGCAATCAGCTCCAGAATCTGCGCATCGGCATATTTGCCATAGGCCTCGCTCTGCGGCTTCACTGACTGGTAGTCAGCCGGCACGCGGATGGGGCCAGGGACAAACGTCCAATCATAGCCGCCCGAATAGTAAAGCCCCATCCGCATGCCCTGGTTGCGAACCGCGGTGGTAAGGTCGCCCACAATGTCCCGGGTGGCATGCTGCCGATCCTTGGGCAGAGTCGGGTTGGCTATGGAGCTGGGCCACAAAGTAAATCCTTCGTGATGCTTGGTGGTAAGCACCACGTACCGGGCGCCCGCATCGTGGAAGATGCTGGCCCATTGTTCCGGCTTCCACTTCATGCTCTCCTGGTCGAAGATCGGAGCGAAGTTGTAATAGTTGTAGCTGGCGCCGTAGTGTTCGCGATGGTAGGCCTGGGTGGGTGAGCCATCAATGCGCATCACGTTGTAGTACCACTCCGCGTAAGGGTTGTTCTTGATGTAGTCGATGTTGCGAAAGTCGTGTTCGGGGTGCGATAAGGGAGCCCACCCGGGCACGGAATACAGGCCCCAGTGGACAAAGATGCCCAGCTTGGCATCGGCATACCACTGCGGCAGCGGGTGGCTGTTGAGCGACTCAAGAGTGGGCTCATAATGGACTGCCGTTTGTGCCTGGCACAGCGAAGCTCGATGAGCGAGCAGCATCATCCGATCAGCAATATCCTTACGTTATGTGCCGTTGACGACCCATGCGACATTTTCCTCGCTGCGGGACTCGTTCCACTTGCCGCAAAGCTGCGCTGATTCATTAATATAAGCCCCGAGCGAATTCATATCCAGACCGCATAGCCTCAGCGGTTATGAGTGCTCTGTGACTGCGTGGATCGATGCCGGGTGGTTCCACGCTTCCGGTTTGATCCGCATGCCAAAGCCGCTCTCCTCCGGAACCTGAATGAAACCGTCTTTCGGAGCGATCGGATTTTCCAGCATCAGGGGCCAGTCGTGTTCGTAGAACCTCTGGCAGCTTTCCTGGATCCATACGTTGGGCGAGGCCGTCGTGAGATGGGTGGAGGCGTAGAACAACAGCGGCCCCCCTGCGGTATGCGGCGCAATCGGCAGTTCCTGGGCGTCGGCAAGTGCTGCGATCTTCCGCGCTTCGGTCAGGCCGCCACACCAGGTCACATCGAACATCACGTACTTCGGTGTCCGCGATTCCAGCAGACGCTCAAACTGCATCTTGCCGGCCATGCGTTCCCCGACGGTGAGCGGCAACGATGTGGCTGTGGCGAGCTCGTGGTACTGGTTGAAGTTGCCCGGCATCAGCATATCTTCCAGCCACATCGGCTTATAGGGTTCGAGAGCATGGGCGATGCGGATGGCCGAGGTGAGATTCCACTGGGCATGAAACTCGATGGCGATCTCGATCTCATTGCCGAAGTCATCACGCAGCTTCTTTACCGGGACCAGCGCCTCCTCGATATCTTGCCACGTGATGTATTCGTTCTTGTTGCGCTGGGCGGCGCCGTCAAAGGGCCATATCTTGATGGCTTTGATGCCCCGGGTATCGATCAGCTCGCGCATGATCTTTTCCGGCTCGCGATTGAAATCGTACTTGTACTCGAAGCAGGTGTTATACAAGCGAACCTGCGGGTTGGCTTTGCCGCCGATCAGCCGGTAGACCGGCGCATTCAGGGACTTGCCCAGCAGATCCCAGAGGGCGAGGTCGAGTGCGCTCAGCACCCGCATCTCCGTTCCGCCGGCAATCTGGAAATCAAAGGTGCGGTAAAGGTCGGCCCAGATTCGCTCAATATCGCGAGGGTCGCGGCCGATGAGCGAAGGAGCCACATTGTGGACCATCGCCGCCTCGACTGGATTGCGCGGATAGGTTTCCCCGATGCCGGAGATGCCCGCGTCGGTGTCGATCTTGAGCCAGGTCCAATGGGGCCAGAAGGGAGCGTCGTCGCGCGACTTCCAGTAGACGGTCTCAACCCGCGTGATCTTCATTGGCGTCATGGTTGCGGCATAGGTCGAATACGCCGCTGCCAATGGAGTGGCCAGCATTCCAGAAACGAAAGCTCTTCGGCTTAGAGACATGGCGGGATTATAGGGGTCTACCCGCTGTCGCCGGAAATTTGCCGGTAATGGGGAAGAAGAGCGTTCGAAGGGGCTTCGCCCCGTCGTTTTCGTCCCACGTACGCTTTGGCGAACGTGGGGTACCCGTCGGGAGGGTTGGGCTTTTCTCCGCATCGCTCACACCGCATACAAGTCGACATACTCATGCACCGGCATTCGCTCGAGTGCTTGCTGATCAAGAGAGGGCTCCAGGATCGCCTGCTGCCGTTGCGGAGCGAAACGCCGGCCCAGGTTGGTGCGAAACTTTTCTTCCAGCAGCGGAATGCCTTCGCTTCTGCGGCGGCGATGGCCAAGAGGATACTCAACCGTTTCGCTGAGCGTGCTGCCATCGGCCAGCAAAAGGGTAAGTGAATTGGCAATGGAGCGCTTCTCGGGATCGTGATAATCCGCGCTGAAAGCGGGCTCTTCGATGCAGTGCATCTTCTCCCTGAGTGCATCGATGCGAGGGTCCGCAGCGAAGGAGTCCTCGTAGTCAGACGCGGTCAGATGGCCGAAGATCAACGGCACAGCAACCATGTACTGCACACAGTGGTCGCGGTCGGCTGGATTGTTGAGCGGCCCCTTCTTGTCGATGATGCGCAGACAGGCTTCGTGGGTGCGCAGCTGCGCAGAGACAATATCCTGCGCGGACTTGCCCGCGGCAACCAGCTTTGCGCGCAGCGTCATGGCCGCTTCAACCGCGGTCTGCGCGTGGAACTCAGCCGGATAACTGATCTTGAACAGAACATTCTCCATCACATAGGAGCCGTAAGGCCGCTGGAAGTTGAACGGCTTCCCGCGAAACAGCACATCGTAAAATCCCCAAACCTTTGCCGTGAGCACGGAGGGATAACCCATCTCTCCGGCCCGGACCATCAACGCGAGACGAACCCCGCGGCTGGTTGCATCGCCCGCTGCCCAGCTCTTGCGGGAGCCGGTGTTGGGCGCATGGCGGTATGTTCGCAGGCTCTGCCCGTCGACCCAGGCCAGCGAGAGCGCATCGAGGATCTGCCCATGCGTAAGGCCGAGCATCTGCGCCACGACAGCGGTGGTGGCTACCTTCACCAGCACCACGTGATCCAGGCCAACCTTGTTGAAGGAGTTCTCCAGTGCCAGGCATCCCTGGATCTCGTGCGCTTTGATCATGGCCGTCAGCACCGCGCGCATGGTGAGCGGCGGCAGGCCAGCGGCAACAGCAGTGCGCGAGAGCCAGTCAGCCACGGCGAGAATGCCGCCCAGGTTGTCTGACGGGTGGCCCCATTCGGCGGCCAGCCAGGTGTCGTTGAAGTCGAGCCAGCGGATCATGGCGCCGAGGTTGAAGGCGGCCTGCACCGGGTCAAGCTGAAAAGCCGTACCCGGCACCTTGGCGCCGTTGGGCACAATGGTTCCCGCGACCACCGGGCCGAGCAGCTTGGTGCAGGCGGGATACTCCAGCGCCTCAAGACCGCAGCCGAGAGTATCGATCAGGCAGTTGCGCGCCGTGGTATACGCGAGCTCGCTCTCGATGGTGTAGTTGCAGACATAATCGGCAATGTCGACAAGAACCTGGTCATAGGGCACGGTGCGGGGCACAGGCATTCTCAGGCACGCTCGGCAAGGGGGATGAACGGCAGATCGTCGGGCCCGGTGTAGTTCGCAGCCGGACGAATGATCTTGCCGTCGGCCCGCTGCTCCAGCACGTGGGCGCTCCACCCGGAGGTACGGGCCAGAACAAACAGCGGGGTAAACATCGCCGTCGGTATGCCCATCAGGTGATAGGAGACGGCGCTGAACCAGTCGAGGTTGGGGAACATCCGCTTGGCCTCCCACATCACCGTCTCCAACCGCTCAGCAATGCGGTACATGGCGAAGTCTCCGGAGGATTCGGCCAGCTCGTACGCGACCTTCTTGATGATCGCGTTGCGCGGGTCGCTGACCGTGTAGACCGGATGACCGAAGCCGATGACTACCTCTTTCTTCTCCAGGCGCGCGCGAATGTCGCGCTCCGCCTCGTCGGGCGACCCGTAGCGCTGCTGAATCTCCAGCGCCACCTCGTTGGCTCCGCCATGTTTCGGGCCCCGCAGCGCGCCGATCGCGCCGGTAATGCAGGAGTAAATGTCTGAGCCTGTGCCGGCGATCACGCGCGCGGTAAAGGTGGACGCGTTAAACTCATGCTCGGCGTAAAGCACCAGCGAAACCTGCATGGCGCGAACCCACTCCTTGCTGGGCGGCTCCCCGTGCAGCAGCGACAGAAAGTGACCGGCCAGCGTGTCCTCTCCCGATTCCACGTCGATGCTTTGCCCATTGCGGCTGTAGTGGTGCCAATAGAGCAGCATGGAACCGACGGTGGCCAGCAGCACATCGGCGCATTCAATCGCTCCCGCCGGATTATGGTCATCCTTTTCCGGCAGCGTGCAGCCCAGGGCAGAGACCCCAGTGCGCAGCACATCCATGGGATGAGTGGCGGCGGGCAACTCCTCCAGCACTGAGTACACGTTCGCCGGCAGGCCGCGCAGGCGGGTGAGTTTTTGCTTGTAGGCCGCCAGCTCCGTGGCGTTCGGCAGCTTGCCCCGCAGCAACAGGTAGGCCACTTCTTCAAACTCGCAGTGCGCGGCCAGATCGGCGATGTCATAGCCGCGATAGTGCAGGTCGTTGCCGGTTCGGCCCACGGTGCACAGGGCCGTATTGCCCGCCGGCGTTCCCGAAAGTGCAACCGACTTTTTCGGTTTAAAGGGGGCTTGCTGCGGGTTCGATCGTAGTGGCCATGATCGGTATTTCTCCCAGAGAAATCAGCTGCGTTTGGCGGCCGCGAAAAGCTCGTCGAGCTTCTGCTCATAAGCCTGGTAGCCAAGGAATTCGTAAAGTTCGGCGCGGGTCTGCATCAGGTTGAGCACATTGCTCTGCGTGCCTTCGGTCCGGATGGCATGGTACACCTTGAGGGCCGCGGCATTCATCGCGCGGTAGGCCGCGCAGCAGTAGAGCACGATGTCCACCCCGGCGGCGGCCAGCTCCTGCGCGGTATAGAGCGGTGTTTGCCCAAACTCGGTGATGTTGGCCAGGATGGGCACGTCTCACCGTCTCTTTGAAGCGGGTGTACATGGCAAGATCGGTAACCGCCTCGGCGAAGATCATGTCGGCGCCGGCGGCAACATAAGCGGCGCTGCGATCGAGCGCGGCAGCCAGCCCTTCGCCGGCCAGGGCGTCGGTGCGGGCCATGATGACGAACTCCGGATCGGTGCGCGCGTCCACCGCGGCCTTGATGCGATCGACCATCTCCTGCGGCAGGCACTAGCTCCTTGCCCGGCCGGTGGCCGCAGCGTTTGCTGCCTACCTGGTCTTCCATGTGCACGGCGGCCGCCCCGGCGCTTCTGCATGGAGCGGATGGTGCGGGCGATATTGAAGGCGCTTCCCCACCCGGTGTCGATATCCACCAGCAGCGGAAGGGTGGTCACATCGGTGATGCGGCGCACGTCGACCAGCACATCTTCCATGGTGCTGATGCCCAGATCGGGCATGCCAAGCGAGTTGGCGGCCACTCCGCCGCCGGAGAGGTAGAGCGCGCGAAAGCCGGTGGCCTGCGCCATGCGCGCCGTGTAGGCGTTGATGGCGCCGATCACCTGCAAGGGCTGCTCCTGCTTGAGCGGACCGGAGCTTTAAACGACTTTCAGTGCCCACGTGGTTCCCTTCTGACCTAAATCCTAAATGGTCGCGGCATGGCTTGGCTTTGGTGTGCCGGAGTGAGTAGACTCGGCTTGCTATGAATAAAGTATTTCTCCACCCCCGACGCGGCGGTTGCCGATATCCCTCCGGGGGCGACCCTGATGCTTGGCGGCTTCGGGCTTTGCGGCATTCCCGAGAATCTGATTGCCGCGCTGGTGCGCCGCGGGGTCACCGGCCTGCACACCATCTCCAACAACATGGGCGTGGATGGCTTCGGCCTCGGCCTGCTGCTGGAGGCGGGCATGATTGCTTCCCATACCGGCAGCTACGTGGGCGAAAACATGCTGCTGGAAAAGCAGGTGATCGCCGGCACGCTCAAGGTGTCGCTGGTTCCCCAGGGCACGCTGGCGGAGCGGATCCGCGCCGGGCGGCGCAGGCATTCCCGCCTTCTACACCCCCACCGGCGTGGGCACCCTGGCCGCCGAGGGCAAAGAACAGCGCACCTTCGATGGACGTGAGTATGTGCTGGAGAAGGCGCTCAAAGCGGACTTCGCGCTGGTGAAGGCGTGGAAGGGAGACCGCCACGGCAACCTGATCTACCGCCGCACGGCGCGCAATTTCAACCCCATGATGGCCACCGCCGCGCGCATCACCATCGCCGAGGTGGAACAACTGGTGGAGCCGGGCGAACTTGATCCCGACGCGATTGTGACCCCGGGAATCTATGTCAAACGAATCTTTCAGAGCGCGTCCAGCGAGAAGCGCATCGAACGCCGCACAGTGAGGAAGGCATGAGCCAGATGCAGGAGATTGAGAAGCGCAACCGCATCGTCCAGCGGGTGGCGCAGGAGCTGCGCGACGGCTACTACGTCAACCTTGGCATCGGCATGCCGACGCTGGTCGCCAACCATGTTCCGCCGGGCGTCGAGGTGGTGCTGCAATCGGAGAACGGCATGCTGGGGATCGGGCCCTATCCTCTGGAAGAGGAGGTAGACGCCGACCTGATCAACGCCGGCAAGGAGACGGTCTCCGTGCTGCCCGGGACGTCGTTCTTTTCCAGTGCCGATGCCTTCGCCATGATCCGCGGCGGTCACATCGACCTCAGCATCCTGGGCGCCATGGAGGTCGATGCCAAGGGAAGCCTGGCGAACTGGATCATTCCCGGCAAGATGGTCAAGGGCATGGGCGGCGCGATGGACCTGGTGGCCAGCGCGCAACGCGTCATCGTGGCCATGGAGCACACCACGCGCGATGGCCGCCCGAAAATTCTGAACGCCTGCAGATTGCCGTTGACCGGGGTGGGCGTGGTGGATGCCATCGCGACGGAGTTGGCCTGGATCAGCGTAACGCCCGAAGGGTTGGTCCTTGAAGAGATCGCCCCCGGTCTTTCCGTTGCCGAAGTGCAGGCAGTGACCGAGGCTCCGTTGATCGTGAGCCCCACCCTGCACACCATGAGCTGAAGTTACTCGAGGGTATTGCCGCCGTTGACTGAGATCTTCTGCCCGGTGATGAATCTGCCCGCGTCGCTGGCCAGAAATGCGACGGTATTCGCGATATCTTCAGCAGAACCCATGTGCTTCATGGGAACTCTTTCCGTGTAGGCGTCCATCTCCGCCTGGGTGGAGCCGATGTGGCGCTCGGTGGGAATCCAGCCCGGAGCGACCAGGTTCACGGTGATGCCGGTGGTGCCCAGTTCGCGGGCCCAGGAGCGGGTTTGGCCCAACTGCGCGCCCTTGGCCGCAACGTAATTGGCAAACATCGGGTTGCCCAACTCGAAGACTTCGCTCCCGATTTGAATAATCCGTCCGTAGCCGCGGCTCTTCATGCCGGCAACCACCTGCTGCAGGATGAGCAGCGGCGATTTCACAAAAAATTCCAATTGGTCGAGGTATCGTTCCCAGGTCTGCTCTTCGATGGTGAAAAACGGTTGCGGACCGGTGGCATTGATCACCGCGATATCAACGTGCTGATACGTTTCATTGACCGCCTGGATCATGTGCGCAACATCTGCTTCCCGGCGCACATCGGCATAGAAGGGCGCGGCTTCTCCGCCCTGTTGCTTGATAACTTCGCACAGTTGCTCGGCACGATCGCGATTGGCAAAGTAATTCACAGCAACATTGGCGCCTCTTGCGGCCAGCTCCAGCGCGATTGCGGCGCCCAGCCCGCGCGAGGCGCCGGTGACCAGGGCAGTTCGTCCGTTTAGCGTTTCCATCAAGGAAAAACCTAAGCGACGAGGCGGGTTATGTCAAACATCGACGCCAAAGCCCACTCAAGCCAAAACACGGCTTGAATGGGGCGCCCTATTATTTGTTGCCGATGGAGGGAACTGCAGATCGCTCGGCTGCGCTCGGGATGGCAAAGGGGAGGGCAACATTTCCATGGAGAGTGGTTGCTGGATACAAAGCACTTTTCGTCCCCTTGGATGGTCCCAGGGGCCTGGCCAAAGGCCGATGATTCCTCTGTCGCGCAGTCAAACGACCATTACTTCTACATCACGGCGTTTGAAGGCTTTGACAGCCTCGTCGGAAATGCCGTCATCGGTAATCAGGATATCGATGTCTGTTATGGGACAGATGACCGCGGGACTGGTCATGCCCACTTTGCTCGAATCGGCGACGATCACTACTTGCTTGGCCCGCCGGCACATCTCCCGAAACACCGCCGCCTCGTCGGCTGAATGGTGGTCGCTCCGCGCTCCGGGTCGATGCCGGCAACACGCCGATAAAAACCTTGTCCATCAGCACCGTTTGCAGCGACTCGATCGCCGTAGGGCCGATCAGCGAGAAAGCCCCCGGCCAGCGCATGCAGCCGCCGGTAAGCGTGGTCTCCAAGCCTGCTGGAGTTCAGCTCCATGCCGATGTTCACCGCATTGGTAATAATGTGCAGTCCCTTGCGCAACCGCAACCCGCGCGCCACCTGAGTCGTCGTCGTGCCGGCAGTCAAACCGATGGTCTCGTTCTGCTGCACCAGATCGGCGGCTGCCATCGCGATCCGCTGCTTCTCATGCGCAAAGCGTTCCTCACGCATCATGGAAGGACGCATCGAATCGGAACGGCTCGTAGACCTGCCCGGCCAGCATCGCTCCGCCGTGCGTGCGATGCACCAGGCCTCGCTCCTCCAGACGCACCAGATCGCGCCTCACGCTCGCGGGCGAGGTCGTCAAACAAGCCCGGTCAACTCCTCCACCGATGTCTTGCCATGGCTCAGCAACAGCCGCAGGATCTCCTTCGCGCGTTTGTCTGTCTTTGAAGACATGCGTACCGACTAAACCCCGTCGACCGTTCCTGCTTAGGGCTTCCTCCATCGCTGCCGCAGCATATTTACATCGCTGCTGCGCACACCCTTGCGCGCATAGCCATCCACCCCGGGATCGCCCAACCGCACATTGTGTCCCTGAAACTTCATCGCGACTCGGCAGCGCGGTGCGCAAGCGCCGCGTGAAATTCGGTCGCTCCCGTAGCCTGCATAATCTCCTGCACATTCGCCGCGCGCACGCCGCCGCCGGCCATCACGCCAGATCCTGCCGGCCGCCTGCGCACCATCGCCCGGATGCGCGCCCGGCCCAACATCGCCGTCTGCTCTCCCCCAGCAGTCAACACCCGCACGGCGCCGGTGCAGATCACGTCTTCCAGCGATCGCTCCAGATCGCGGGTCATGTCGATCGCGCGATGAAAGGTCACTTCCATCGGCCGCGCCAGCTCCACCAGCGCCCGCGTCCGCTCCACGTCTACCTCTCCCTCTGCGGTGAGCAGTCCCAACACCACGCCGTCAGCTCCGCAGCGTGCCGCCTCCTCGATGTCTGCGCGCATCACCGCCAGCTCCTCCTCGGAGTAGAGGAAGTCGCCGCCGCGCGGACGGATCATCACATGCACGCCGATGTCGATCCGCGAGCACACTGCCCGTATCAATCCCAGGCTCGGCGTCAGCCCTCCTTCAATGAGAGCGCTGCACAGCTCCACGCGTTGCGCTCCGCCGGCCTCGGCGGCCGCCGCCGATTGCACCGAATCCACACAAATTTCCAGACCCATGATCCGTCTTGCTGCGCCTCGTCGCTTGCTTACAAAGGTACGGCTGCCGAATTGGCAGCCGCCCATACACGCAATAACCGGAGTCTCTCCTAGAACCGGTAATTCGCCGAGAACTGCAGATGCCGTTCCGATGACCGCACGTTCATGGTTCGAAACGTTGCCGAAGTTGCTGTCGGTGATCCCTATGTCCGGGTTCCCGTAGCTCACAATGTTAAACGCATTGAACGCATCGAAACGGAAGCCCACCGTCTGCTCGCGCACGATATGGAAGTCTTTGAAACGCGGAGAGATCCACGTTGAAGTAGCCCGGACCGCGTACGTTGCCGTTCCGTCCCGTGCCGAAGGTGTTCGGTGCCGGGGCGCCGAAGGCACACTGGCCGTTGTCTACACCCGCGGTGGTGCACGGCGTAGCGGAAGGATCGGTGCCGTACCAGTTCTCCAGAGTGCGGTTCACGATCTTCAGCTTGCGATATTGGTTCGGCCGCGAGTTGCCGTAGCTGTTGGAGTTGTTCCCCGGCCCGGTAATGGTTTCCGGAAAGCCGGTGTAGCCAACCACCGCGGTCGAGAGCTTCCATCCGCTGATCGCCTCATCCACCACCCGGTTCACGCCGGAGAGATACGGCTGACCCCGGCCTATGGGCAGCGCATACACCGCGGTCCCGCTGACGTTGTGCTTGATGTCATAACCCGCGGGACCCCAATCCGCCGCGCTGTCGTAGTAGTTCTGGAAGGCTCCGGAGTAGCCGTTCACGTTCAGTGCGTAGTTGCCCAGGCTGTTGGTCAGCGCCTTGCCGTAGGTATAGTTCACGGTGAACTCCAGGCCATGGCTCAGCCGCTCGCGCAACACTGCCTGCAGCGCCTGGTAGTTCATGGCGGCGCGCGACTCGGTAATCAGCAACGAGTTCGATCCGATGCTCACCGAAGGATCGATGGCGTTGACGCCCAGGTACTGGTTGTTGTAGTAGGGAGCCGAAGTGGGATCGCCATTCACCAGGTATTGGTTCAGGTTGCCGTAATCTTCAATGTGCTGGCCTTGCTCGCCCAGGTAGCCTACCTGGAACGACATGCTGTGCGTCACCGCATACTCCAGGGTCAGGTTCCATTCCTGCACGTAGGCCGGTTGAATATTCTGCGGATACACGTTGAAGGTGCCGCCGTAGCTCACCGAGCCGCCGGTAAAGCCCTGCTCCGCCGTCCGCGGAGCGCCCGGATTGCCTGGCGTGGGTGCAACCGTGGTTACATTCACCGCCTGGATAAACGGAGTGATCGAGGTTAGGCGCTGGTTGGAGGAGTTGCCCTCGTAAAAGCTGGTCGCGCCATAGCCGCCGCGCACCACAAAGCGATCGTTCGCCTGGTAGGCAAAGCCCAGCCGCGGCATGATCTGCTTGAAGTTGCCCTGGTAGCAAGCCGCGATCGCTGCACACCCCTGAGCCTGCAGGCGCGCCGGTGGGGACTGCGTGGGCATAAATCACCTGCCCGGTGGCGATATCGATATTGCCGGTCTTGTTGTTCTCTTCTACCCACGGCTCGTCATACTCCTAACGCACGCCGAAGTTGAGCGTCAGGTTGGGCATGACTTTGAAATCGTCGTTGACGAAAAACGCCGTCCGCCATTGCCGCTGTCCGACGTTCACGCTGGAAAGCGTTGCCGCTGCCGAGCTTACCCGGTCCAGCAGAAAATCTGCCCCGCCATATCCGCCCGCGTTGCTCAGCGAAGGATTGCTGGTGAATTGCGCCGTTGTAGGTCAGCGAGCCAAGGTAACCGTTATTGTTGCTGGTGGGATAGTTGTTTTGGTAGCGCAGCGCCTGCACGCCAAGGCTGAGCGTGTGTTTGCCCCGCTGCCAGGTCACGTTGTCGATGTAGCTGTAGGTGTTGTCGATGATGCCGCCATCGAAGGCCGGCGTGCCCACGCCGCTGATGCCGCCGCCGATGCTCTGGTACGAAAATCCATTGAATCTCTGATCGTTAAAGGTAATGCCCACCTTGGCGTTGCCCGACGTCCCGAACTCTCCCGTTGGGTCCTCGGGAAAGCCCTGCGTCCAGTCGGTGCGGGTAAAGCCGATACGCGCAGAGTTCACGATGGACGGGGAGAAGATGTGGACCCAGTTCGCGCCCATGACCTTGGTCGGATAATAGATTTACCCCGGGAAAAGTGATCGCCAACAACGGGGTCTGCCCATCGTACGCGGTCGACATGGAGTAAGAAGCCAGTGATCTTATCCGAGTTGCGCGGATCGTACTCGATCTTGATGTCGCCCTGGTTGTTCGCTTCGAATCTGCGCTGCGGACCTTGCAGATCGTTGTTCACGATGCCGTCGGAAGGCGTTGCGTTGGGCAGCGGATACAGCTTGGGGTTGGCAAAAAGAAACTTCGCTACCGGGTTCACGATCGGCACACCCTTGTTGTTGGGATAGGGCGCGAAGCCGTTGAGCGGATCGTACAGCTGGATGGGGTTACTGCCCGTCAAGCAGTGCCGAAAAATCTCCGTTCCGCATCGCCTGGGTAAAGACGCTGGCCTGTGCTGTGCCGCCTTTGTGATACCGCGACCCCAGGTAGTCGACGAAGAAGAAGAGCTTGTCGCGCTTGATCGGGCCGCCGAAGGCGCCGCCGAACTGCGCCTGGGAATAAGGGTTCACCGGAACGATCGGCACCGCATGGTTGTTGTTCCACGAGTTCGCGTTCATCCGGTAATCCTGGATATAGCCGTAGGCCGAGCCATGGAATTGGTTGGTACCGCTCTTGAGTACGCTCACCACTCCGCCGCCGTTCACGTTGCCGTAGTCGGCAGGCGAGTTCGCCGTCAGTACCTTTACCTCTTGCAACGACTCAGGTGCAGGGCTGTACGAGATCAGGTTATTGAAAGTCTCGTTGATGTCGATGCCGTCCAGGGTGTAGTTGTTCGCCTGCGCGCGGTTGCCGTTCAGGTTTACGGAATCGGTGTAGTAAGTGCTGCGCTCAATGCTGGTGGTGCCCGCCGTGCCCGCCGTGCTCACCGCGCCTGGCAGATAGAGGGTCAAGGCCGAAAAATCCAGCCCGTTCAGGGGGAAGTTTTGGATGGTGTTCGCGGTAAAGGTGCCGCTCAGCGTCGGGTTACTGGCATTGAGGATAGGCGCATTCGAATCGGACACCGTGACTGTCTGCGCAGCGCTCCCCACAGCCAGCTTCACATTGAAAGTCGCCGTCTGCACCGCCTCCAGTTGGAAGGGCGGCACCGTCTGGGTGCCGAATCCGTTCGCCTCCACCGTGAGCTGGTAGCGCCCGATGGGCAAAAAGCTTACCCGGTAAACGCCGGCCCCATCCGAGAGTTGCGCTCGACGCCACCCCGGTGTCGACGTTAAGGGCGACCACATTCGCGCCGGCAATCACTGCCCCGCTCTGGTCGGTGACCGTTCCCGTGATCGTGCCGGTAACCGTCTGCGCGTATCCCGCGTTCGCGCACATGACCAGCGCCGCCACAAACCCTATCCATATCCGGAGAGTTTTCATCTCGATTGCGTCCTCGTTTCGTTGAGCCTCAAAAGTTCCGCCCTAGTTGCGGGGTAATTCCCGGGTCTTCTTCGAACCCTTACCTGCGCCTGACCACGTACCGGGTGATGTCTTGCAAGTTGCTCCAACGATAAGCCAGAAATGATCGTTATGTCCATAAAAATTGCACATATTGAGCAAATACGCTGATACGGGTTTTCACCGGACACACGTTTTACTGGGAAATCCTTCTAATCTTTGCTAACAAAGTGAGCGAAGTGATCAGATCGTTTCTTGGCAGGCTGTGCGCCGCGCCCCACGTTTTGACACAGGGTTTCCGTATTGGTAGTGTTCCTATCGTGAATGTGCGCACCTTTGTGGCCTTCGTTGGCCTCAGTTTTGCAGCCTCTGGGCTGCACCCGGCGCTGGGCCAATCAACAGCGGCCGCGGAGTGGCCAACCGGCAGCTTCAACCAGCAGCGCGACGCCTGGCAGAGAAACGAAACCAAACTCAGCGTCGATAACGTCAAGAACCTCCGTCTGCTGTGGAAGCTGAAGACCGACAACAAGACGATGGGGATGCAGTCGTTCCGCGAGCCCCTTATTGTTGCCGGCGTGGCAACCGCCGGTGGCGGCAAAACGCTGGCAATTTTGGGCGGCAGCTCAGACGACATTTACGCGGTCGATGCCCAGGCTGGCTCTCTCGTATGGCAGAAGCACCTGAAATGGTCGTCGAGCACGCCGCAAGAGCCCGGTGAAGGAGCCGGCTTTATTTGCAACAACGCGCTGACCGCAACCCCTGTGGTGACGCCGGCAGGCGCCGCGCAGCGCTTTGTTTATGCGCTCGCGAGCGACGGTTACTTGCACACCCTCACGCTCGAAACCGGCGAGGAGAAAGACGCGCCCATCCAAATGATTCCGGCGCCTTACGGCAAAGGATACGGCCTGAACCTGGTCAACAACGTGATCTACACCGCGACCGGGCAAGGCTGCCATGGTGTTCCGAATGAGGTGTACGCGGTCGATCTGGCCAGTCGGAAGGCCTTCGCATCCTCTCCGGGGCAGGGAGGCATCTTCGGCACAGCCGGCCCAGCGATCGGCGGCGATGGAACGATCTACGTTGAAACGGGGGATGGTGTCTACGATCCTTCTAATGGAAAGTTGTCGACAAGTTTCCTGGCCTTCACTTCCTCCAACGACACCCTGACGCTCAAGGACTACTACACGCCGAGCAACCACGCGTGGCTGACCAAGCGAGACCTGGATATGAACACCACGCCGGTCGTGTTCCCTTACCAGGGGAGGGATCTGCTGGTTGGATCAGGCAAGGAGGGCCGCTATTTTCTGGTGGACAGCAAGTCCATGGGCGGAGCAGACCACCTGACTCCCCTGTATCGCAGTCCCCTGGTTTCGAATAAGAACGTGAATTTCCAGACCGAAGGCACCTGGGGTAGTTTCGCCAGCTGGGAAAGCAAAGACGGCACGCGATGGGTGCTGGCGCCCATTGGTGGCCCGGTGGCCGTGGATTTCCCCGTCAGCTACGGACCTACGCCGAATGGCGGCGTGATCGCCCTTAAGTTAAAGGACACGGGCGGCAAGATGGAGCTAGTCCCAGCCTGGCTGTCACGCGACATGATGTCGGCTGAGCCCCCAGTGGTCGCCAATGGAGTTGTCTTCGTGCTCGCCGCCGGCGAATTTACCGCCCAGGCCAACGACGTCGAGGGCGGACTTTTTAGCTGGCAGGAAAGAGTAAAGCGTTCCATCCCGGCCAAACTTTACGCGCTCGATGCCATTACCGGGAAGGAGCTCTACTCCAGTGGAGACCAGATCAGTTCGTTCCTGCACCAGGCCGGCGTCGCGGTTGCGGATGGGCGTGTGATCTTCGGCACCTTCGATGGAACTATCTACTGCTTCGGGCTGGAGTAAACGCATTGAAACTCGGAGAGCAATTGATCTGGGAAAGTTTATCGACGCGAAGATTTGCCCGGCCAATGGCGCTCGGTTTGCTGAGCGCGTTGCTTGCTTCCGGAGTCGCGCGCGCGCAAGGCCCCCCGCGTGGGTTTTGGCCGGTAGCCGACAGCACTCCGGCTCATAACCGCTGGCAGAAGGCCGAAACCGACATCACGACGAAATCGGTTGCCGCCGATTTCAAGTTTCTATGGAAAATCAAGCTCGGCGGCGCGCCCGCTGACTCATCTTTCAGCGAACCGTTGCTGTTCCCTGGCCTGATCACCGGCCGCGGGTTCAAAGACCTGGCGTTTGTGGCGGACTCGCACACGTTGTATGCGGTCGATTCCGAGCTGGGACAGATGGTTTGGCAAAAAGATTTCCCGCCGGGCGCAAACAAGGCGTGCGGAAACCTGCAGGTGTTGGCGGAGCCGCCGCAGGTGATTCATTTCGGTGCGCGCAAGCCGGGCGCTCCCCGACCTCCTCCTGAGGCGCCGGTCGCCCCCTCCGCGCGTCGCGTGGGCGGCTCTGCCGGAGGCGGATACTTTGGCCTGAAGGGTGTGTACGTTCTGACCAGCGATGGTCTTCTTCACGAGCAGATCATGGCCACCGGTCTTGATTACGCCCCGGCAGTCAAGTTTCTCCCGGAGGCGAAGGGGAGCTCCTTCGCCCTGAACATCAATGACAAGGTCGCTTATACGCTGGCAGAATCCGGTTGCCACAATGAACCGAGCGCGATCTGGTCGATCGACCTTAGTACTCCGGCCTACACGGTAAGCAGCTATCAAGCCCAGAAGCTAACTCTGGCCGGCCTGACCGGGCCAGCCATCGGAACAGATGGCACTGTCTACATCGTCACTGGCAATGGGCCGGCCGCCGAACACGCCAACAGCGTGGTGGCGCTCACCGCGAAGGACCTGAAGGTGAAGGACTGGTATACCCCTGCCGGGGCCGGAAAGACTCTCGATGCCGGGCCGGTGGTGTTCACCTATAAAGATAAGGAAGTGGTCGCGGCCCCCGGCAAGGACGGCAGCCTGGTTTTGTTGGACAGCAAATCTCTAGGCGGCGCCGATCACCAGACGTCCCTGGCCCAAACGGATAAGTTGTCAAAAGGCGCGAAGCACGGTGGCTGGGAGGGGCTCGCCACATGGCAGGATAAGTCCGGCACTGCCTGGGTGCTGGCTTCCATCTCCGGGCCGCTCGAAGCCGACGTAAAATTTGCCGGCGCCAACGGCCCCGCGCCGCACGGCAGCATCGTTGCGTTCAAGCTGGAGGATAAGGACGGGCACACCGTGCTGACCCCGGTTTGGAGCTCTCGTGACCTTATTGATCCCGCGCCGCCGGCGATCGCCAACGGAGTCGTCTTTGCGCTCGATGGCGGCAATGATTCCACCCATGCCACCCTGTATGCTCTCGATGCCGCTACCGGCAAACAACTCTACTCGAGCGGCGACGCAATCGGGACGTACACTCATCTGGCGGGAATTTCGGTCGGTGACGGCCACGTGTTCTTTACCACGCACGACAACACGCTTTACTCTTTCGGAATTCCGTTGGAGCACTAGCAGGAACGGTACGGCTTTGAAGGAGACTGGACGTCAGGGTTATCTCCGGCACAAAGCGGCGCTTGCTAATCAAGTCCCGTAGGGACGTCTGAGAGTAGCCCAGGACGATAGTCCTGGGTAGGGTTTGAAAGAACGACTAGTCCCGCAAGGGACGGCTGGATGTTGTGTTGATTGACCCAGGACTTGCGTCCTGGGCTACTCTCAGACGTCCCTACGGGACTGAATTTGCGGGTCCCGGTTCTGACACACGTACTATCTTCGATGAATTATAAAACTCGCTTCGGCGCAAAGGTACAGCAAGCAAATGCTCAGTAGATCCCAGGTTAAAGAAGTAATCGACGCAGGCGGGGGAATCCTCCGGTTGGAACCATGTTGGGTTCCGCGATCGTTCATGATTCCCGGCCGCAGGTTAAAACTCCACCCGGACGATCTTTACGCCTTTGGCGGCCATCGCGGCGGCATCAACGAGCGCTGGTTCTCCTCGACCACCAAGGCTTCGAACGGCCCCGACACTCTGCCCGATGAGGGGCTGAGCTACGTCCGGCCCAGCAGCGGCGGAAAATTCCTGCTGAAAGAAGCGGTCGAAACTGCGGGAGACCTGTTGCTTGGCGCCGACGTAATGGAGCGCGAAGGCGGATGGAATCTGCTGTGCAAGTTCTTTGACAACATGGGGCCCATTCCTCACCACATGCACCAGAGCGATGCTTTCGCCAAGCTGGTGGGACAGAAGGGAAAGCCGGAAGCCTATTACTTCCCTCCCCAATACAACCAGATCCAGAACAATTTTCCCCACACCTACATGGGCCTGGAACCCGGCACCACCAAAGGCGACATCCGGACGTGCCTGGAGAAATGGAACCAAGGGGACAACGGAATCCTCTTTCACGCACGCGCCTATCGGCTGGAGCCGGGCGCGGGATGGCAGATCGATCCCGGGATCCTGCATGCTCCGGGCTCGCTGGTCACGTACGAGCCGCAGGTGAACAGCGATGTCTTTGCCATGTTCCAGTCGGAAGTGGAAGGACGCATCGTCGGTTGGGATCTGCTCACCAAGGATGTGCCTGAGGAACACAAGCACGACCTCGACTTTCTGATCAGCATGCTCGACTGGGAAGCCAACATCAATCCCAACTTTGCCCAGACCAATAAGACTTTCCCACGCCCGGTGAAGTCAGCCGAGGAGATGGCGGCGGCAGGGTTACGGGGAGAAATGGATCACCTACGGCACGCCCTACTACTCCGCTAAGGAGCTCACGGTGTTGCCCAAGCGGACCGTGACCATCAAGGACAGCGCGGCCTATGGCGTGATCGTGACCCAGGGCTACGGCACCATAGGCAAGCAGGCGGTTTCGACTCCCTCCATGATTCGCTTCGGGGAGATGACCGAGGATGAAATATTCGTCACTGCGGACGTGGCAAAAGCGGGGGTGCGTATCGAGAACCACAGCGCCTCTGACCCGCTCGTCCTGCTCAAGCACTTCGGGCCCGGTAATCCCGACGCACAACCGCTGTTGCGGAAATAAACCGAGGAAACGTGAGCACAGCCAATCAGCACAAGCACCCGGCAATCCACAACGCGATGTGGCCCGGGCTCGTCGGCAAGGGACCAGACTCGGAGCCGTTCATCGAGCTCGAAACCATGCTGGACCTGACGGCTCAGGCCGAGGTCGACGGCGTGAAGTTTGATGGGGTCGATCTGTTCTTGTCCTTGCCCCACACCAGCATCGACTCAACCGATGATGAGCTGAAAAAGCTCACCGACAGCATTGCCCGCCGCGGGCTGGTAGTCGGGTCCCTGGTTGCCCCCGTGTGGCCTCCCACCGGCGGCGGCTCCGCCATGGGCTCGGACGCGGAGAGGCAAAGCTTTTCTAACCCAGGTGGAAAAGGCTTGTGCCATCGGCAGGAAGCTGCGCGTTTTAGGCATTCGCCACTATGGAGTGATACGTATTGATTCCGCGGATTCTCCAGCCGCCTGGGCCAACGATCCCGCAGCCAACACCAAGCGCATCGCACAGACCTTTCGTGAGGCGGCTACGATCGCCGAAGACTACGGAGAGCGCCTTGCCGCCGAGGGTGAGATCTGCTGGGGCGGCATGCACAGCTGGAAGCGCATGGTGGAGCTGCTCGAAATGGTGAATCGACCCAAGACCGTTGGCTTCCAGGCCGACATGGCGCATTCTCTCTTGTACACGCTGGGATACAACGCCGCGGAAGACCGCCTGCTGCCGGAGGATTTCGACTGGTCGCAGCAGGGTGTGCTGATGGATGCCCTGCGCAAGGTCACAAACGCTCTGCGCCCCTGGACCATCGACTTCCACGTGGCCCAGAACGACGGCACGGTGCGCGGCTCAGGTTCGCACGACAAAACCGGGCGCCACTGTGTTGTTGGCGATCCGAACGGCAAGATGGATATCGTCGCGGTGGCTGGTCTGTGGATGCGCGATGAAAGCGGCGCGCCGACGCGTGCGTATGAGCATATCTGTTGGGATGGCTGCATGTTTCCCAACTCAACCATGCTGGCGGCGAAGACCTGGAACGATGTACTGGGTACGTTGCTCGCAGTGCGCAATGCCCACGGATGGGATTAACCGAAGATTATGGCGCGAACGAATCTGAATGTTGGCCTGGTTGGGTACGGCTTCATGGGCCGCACCCATTCCAATGCGTTCCTGCAGGCTCCCCGCTTTTTTGACCTGCCTTACCAGCCGGTGCTCAAAGCCGTTTGTGCGCGCAGCGCGGAGCGGGTGAAAGGTTTCGCCGAGAACTGGGGTTACCAATCGGTAGAGACCGATTGGCGTGCGCTAGTGGCGCGCAAAGATATCGACCTGATTGATATCGCCAGCCCTAACGATACCCACGCGGAGATTGCCATTGCCGCCGCCAAGGCGGGGAAGATGGTGCTTTGCGAAAAGCCGCTGGGGCGCACGGCCGCGGAAGCAAAGACCATGACAGATGCGGTGAAAGCGGCCAACGTGCCCAACATGGTTTGGTATAACTACCGCCGCGTGCCCGCTGTCGTCCTGCTCAAGCAATTGTTGGACGAAGGACGTTTCGGCCGTATCTTTCATTACCGCTCGCAGTTCCTGCAGGATTGGACTATCTCCGAGGATTTGCCGCAGGGCGGTCAGGGGCTTGTGGCGTTTGGATGTCTCGGTGGCGGGCAGCGGTGTCACGGGCGACTTGCTCGCCCACAATATCGATATGGCGTTGTGGCTGAACGGGCCCATCACCGAGGTCACGGCGATGACCGAGACGTTCATAAAAGAGCGCAAGCACACGCTGACCGGCAAGGTAGAGCCGGTGGGCATCGATGATGCGTCTTTGTTTTTGTGCCGCTTCGCCAACGGATCGCTGGCCACCTTCGAGGCGACCCGTTATGCGCGCGGGCACAAGGCGCTCTTCACCCTGGAGGTGAACGGCGAGCAATCTTCTGCCGCGTGGGATCTGCATGACCTGCACCGCCTGGAGTATTTCGATCATCGCGATGAAAGCCGGCTGCGTGGATGGAAGAGCGTGCACATCACCGATGGCGATCACCCCTACATGAAGAACTGGTGGGTTCCCGGGCCTGCAAATTGGCTACGAGCACACCTTCATTCACCAGGTGGCGGACTTTCTGCAGGCAGTCGGCAAGAAAGAACAGGCAGCGCCCACGTTCGCGGATGGCCTGGCTACGGAGTATGTAACTGACGCAGTTTTGAAATCGGCAAAGACCAGGCAATGGGAGAAAGTCTCTGCCGCGATGAAGGAGGAATAATGGCGCCGAACTTCGTGAGACGGTACTTTTCATCGCGGTGATCTGTCTGTTCGTGATCAATCCATCCCATGGCTACCAGGCGGCGTCCCGGCGCGCATCATCGTTTTCCCGGCTTCACCCAGCCTGATCCTATCGACTTCAACGATCACACAGGGCTGGACGCAGATTTTCGACGGAAAGACGATGCAGGGCTGGGATGGGTCCTCAGAGGTCTGGCACGTTGAGGATGGCGCCCTGGTCGCGGAATCGAGCCCGGAGCATCCTTCGGGCACGACCAATATCATCTGGCGCAGGCGGCGAGCCGGCCAACTTCGAGTTGAAAGTGGAGATGAAGCTTGAGGGCACGGGCGCCAATGGCGGCATCCAGTATCGCAGCCAGAACGTTCCGCCCGACCCCGCCGGTGTCGCCGCTGGCGGAGAAATTTGCCAAGTGGAACATGATGGGCTATCAGGCCGATTTCGACTACGGCAATGAGTACACTGGCCAGCTTTACGAGCAAAGCAGCCCACGCGGGATCATCGCCTGGCGAGGCCAGATGGTGCAAACCGATCAAGGCAAGAAGCAGCGGCTGCTGGCGTCGCTAGGGAGTTCCGACGAGCTGAAGTCTTATATCAAGATTGGCGATTGGAATCAGTTCGAAGTGATCGCCGACGGAAACACGCTGATTCATATTGTCAATGGCCATGTGATGGCGATCCTGGTCGACAACGACCCAACCTATAGCCAGTCAAAAGGGTTGATCGGCTTCGAGATCGAAGGCCCTGGGGTGGTGAAGATCTCCCACCGCAACGTCTGGCTAAAAACTTTGCCTTAGCTGCACCCGGAAGCGAACAGCAGGTCCCTCCACTACGCTACCCCGGATTTCCTGTGGAGGTAGGTGGCTTCGGCGAACTCCATGCGCCTTTCTGAAAGGCGCACACTCGGCCCTGTCCAGTGCTGCGTGGCAGGAAATCCGGGTACGCTCCGGTCGGGATGACAATTCTTTTGCAAGGGGAGGGATACTTCCGTTCGCGTTTGATGTTAGTCGGGTTCACTGCGGTTCGCTTCCTAAAAAGTGATGCGAGCTTTCTTGGCATCGACCTTCTTGGCATCGAGGTCAGGAACTTTCTTGAGGTCATCCAAAGTTTTAAAGTCGCCGTTTTTATCCCGATAGGTAATGACGGCCTCTGATTCCGCAGTGGTGAACCCTAATCCGCTTTGCAGTTGCGCGGCGGTCGCCTTGTTCACATTCACCGGCGGGTTTGCTGGAAAGTTCTTGACCAGGTACTCCAGAATCGCAGTGTAGTCGTCGTCAGTGCCCTGCGCGCCGAATCCTGCCATCTTGGTTATGGTCGCTTCCCAGCCGTCGCGGTCCTGGCCATTGGCGATCACGTTGTCCGGAGAATGACAGCTGCTGCAAACCCGTATGAGGGTATCCTTCCCCGGGCCTGCCGGCAGTTCCGGGTGCTGTTCCGCCGGTTGTTGCCCGTAAGTTGACACCACACAAGCCCCGAAGAGACACAGCGCCCAAGCCACAGTCTTCAACAGTTTCACAATCACCCCCTGCGCAAACAGTATATTCCGCTTACGGCAGCACACCGATCGCGGAATACAACTCCTCCGGCTTATAGACGACGCCATCCTTCACTACCAAAGCCGTCTTCCGCAGGTCGCTGATCTTGTCCGTGGGGTCGCCATTCACCAGCGTAAGGTCGGCGAGTTTGCCAGGATCGATCGAACCCAGGTCGCCATCGAGCTTCATGATGCGCGCAGCGTTAAACGTGGCATCCTGCAAGACTCTATTGGCGGGGATGCCAGCCTGCACATCGAGTTCCAATTCGCGTTGCAGGGTGAAACCGGCCATCGAATCGGTACCATCTTCGATCGGGATCCCGGCGCGATACATCAACCCGATCATCTCCATCATTCTGGCAAACGACTGCTGGTAGTGCTCCCCCATGCCAGCCGGCGGCGTCAGCCCCTCTGACAAAAGGCTGCGCCGCACCTGCGGCGGAAGCCGATTGGCAATGATGGCGTCCCCTGGCGACAGCTTGCCCGGGGGCGCTGTCAGCATCTCTTCAAAGATGCTCAGCGTAGGGTCAATCACCGTGTGATGGTCCTTCAACAGCTTGATGAAGGATTGCACTTGGGGCGAATTGAGGTCGAGATCGGCGCCCCGCTGGGCGACCGCAGTCAGACGAGTAGATGTGTTGGTATTTTTCACGTCGGGCATGAAGTTCAACATCAGGAAATTGACGTGCTGAATTTCGTCGTAGCCCAGTTCGACGCATTGCGCAGCGGTCATCCCCGCCGGAATATGTCCGCTCACGCGCACGCCCCGTATATGCGCCTCATCGATGATCGCCGGCACCAGCTCGGGCTTGACCGAGCTGTAAATTTTGATCTGTACATAGCCCAGGCGCACGTAATTATCCACGGCAGCGCGCGCCTCGCTTTCCGTGGAAACCAGGACCTTGGTAGGCCCCTGGTACGGTCCAGGGCCATCCATGATGCCGGCGAGAACAATGCGCGTCCCGATCTCTTTGCCTTCTTCGATGCGCTTGCGGCGGGCCAGCAGCGTGTCGATATCATTCCCCAGATCGCGCACCGTGGTAACGCCGGCTGCAAGATTCAGCAGGCCATCGTTACTGCCAACATGGGCATGCATGTCCCACAGGCCCGGCAACAAAGTCTCGCCCACGCCATCGATAAGCAGCGCTCCGGCGGGCGGCGTCACCTGATCAGAGGGCCCCACGCTACGGATGCGGTTGCCGGCGACCACGACAGTGCGGTCTTTCAGAATCTCCGCCGACTGAGCGTTGAAGACGTTGACGTGGACAAACACGATGCCGTTCGGAGCCGGGTGCGCCAGCTTGCTCGCGAGCTCCGCTGCGCGGGCGTCCGCGGCTTTATCCTGAGCGGCCTGCAACTGGTTGATGGTGGCTTCCCATCCCTCCGGGATCACGCTCTGCCACGGGTCCGCCTGGGCAAAAAAGTTACGCTGTTCATCGAGCCAGACATATGCCGGAGAGAAGTCGAGTCCGCCGATGGCGTACAGGGTGACATTCTTTTTCTGGCCGGATGATTCGAGGCTCAACCCGCCAACCCGCTCGATGGTTGCTTCCCCTTCCGGCAGCAGAGCGATCTTTCCCCCATGGTCAAGCGCCACTTGCGCCAGGATAGCCAACTCCGCAGGCGCGCCGTTGATTGAGTCATACACCGCCGGCGTGGTCAGCTTTGTCTCGCCTTGCTCGACGTTGCTCCTCCAGCGTGCGCTACCGGGCTCGAGCGCATAGCTTTCCTGTACGGGCGATTTCAGGTAATCGATCCCGGTGACGGTCTCCGCCACTGGAATACCCTTTGCATCCAGCTTAAGGACGCTGGTGGTTTGGGGTCCGCGACCACGGTCGTTAAATTGGAAGAACATATGGACCTGTCGGTCCGGCGTGGTCCAAACCGCCTGTTGCCCCGCGAGGTTTCCCATCATCAGCACGGAGTAGCGAACCGCCGAGGCCGGGACTTCGGCCGGCAGCGGGGGCACAGCGCTGGGCGTCTGCGCCCGGCAGTCAAGCAGCAGCAACAGGCTTACGATCGTGACGCGCACGAAGGTATGCACGGCAGTTGCCCGTTCTCTTACTTCTATGCAATTCCCCATATTTCCCCTATCACTCTCTGGAAATTCGCGCCCAGCACTTTTTCAATCACAGATGAGGGCTGCCCTCGCCGGGCTAATTCCGTGGCGATGATCTCCATGTGATCCGGCCCATCAAGATCGGGCACATAAGGATAGCGGTCCTCCCCGGGCGCCCCGATGCCAAGCTTTTTGCGATGAGCGATGTCGGCGTCGAATTCGGCCTTTTGCTCCGCGGTTAGCACGGTTGCCTGAATCGAGCCATCCGAGCCGATGCCGACATGGTCTGCACCACAGACGTTGATGGCGTGCACCAGGTGGTCGAGCACATGCTGCCGGGTGGGCACCGTAGGAGAAGCAACCAGGTAGGGCATGAGGTAAACGCCGAAGTAGCCGCCGCGATCAGCCAGGGCTTTGAGAATATCGTCGGGCTTACTTCGAGGATGCGCATAAACGGCGGCGCACCCGGAGTGCGAGATCAGCACCGGCTTAGAGGAGAGGGCAATCGCTTCGGAGGTGGTTCGATATCCGCTATGGCTCAGGTCAACGGCAACTCCGATCTCATTCATCTTTTTGACAGCAGCGACCCCGGCGTTGCTCAGCCCGGCATTGCCTGGCTCGAGAGATCCGTCTCCAAAAGCTGTGCGCACGTTATAGGTGAGCTGCATGATGCGCACGCCGAGATCGCGGAAGATCACGATGCGCTCAGGGTCTTCCTCCAGAAAAGCGGTGTACTGGAAACCGGGGATGATGCCCAGCTTGTTCTCCTGCTTGGCCCGGGCAATATCGGAATGCTTGCGAACGATCAGGAATGCGTCCGGATACTTCTCTACCAGCGCGTCCAGCCATGCAAGCGTGCTGACAGTGCCCTCGAAGGTCATCTCAGAGACGGTGCAATTTACGGCTGTAATTCCCGATCGTCGAACGATGGCAACCAGAGCCGGGTATGGCTCTTTCACCGAGTCGAGAAAAGGCGAGCACAGGGTATCGACCACAATCGCGCGACGGTAAAGCGGGCTGATATCCGCAGCAGCGCTCGCGAACAGGCGGGGTGCCAGGAGCGCACCGGCAGAAAGCTTGATAAGAGAGATCTGAAAATCCCGGCGATTCACGCTACCACCGCGGCCACTACCATCTCGAGCGCTCTGCGCACGCCGCTATCTCCCTCAACCGGACCATCTACAAATTGATTGAATGGATGCGGCTTCCAATCGTCGCGCGAGGTGTCCGGGGTATAGGTCAGCGGCAGGCCGGTGGCGGTGGGATCATAGGTCTCTGCATTCAGACTGGACATCTTGTAAATCACCATATCCAGCGAAGGAATGACATAGAGTCCAAAGCCGCCCGCGCCCGATTTGAAAAAGGCGTCGCGAGGTGCACCGGCGACGTGGCCATCTGCGTTCACCTCATGTTGCAGGCTGAAAGGCGAATGTGGATTGAAGGGAGAGGGCCTGCTGAGCAATTCCACATACTCCCGCGGCACTAGCTGCTGGTTCTTCCATTTGCCCTTCTGCAGCAGCAGATATGCAAAACGCAGCGCATCCGTGGAGTGGAGAGCGATGCCTCCCGCGCCGGGGGTGTGCGGCAGGGTCATGCCGGCATGATGAATCGCATATCCCCACCGGCCCCAACCCATCGGTTCCGCCAGCTTCTGCTTGATGTATTCCTGCAGCTCCATGCCCACGACGCCGCGCAGCACGATGGAAGCGATGTGCGGATCCTGCCCGTAGAGATATCCCGCGCCGGGCGCCGCCCACATCTTTCCATGGAGTGCGCTGCCATCCTGGCCGAGCACCGGGTCCGGTGAGGTCCAGTAAGGCAAGTTCACATTTTCGCCGTGGACGATTCCGATCTGGTACCCGGCATCGGGAATTCCCGGCGGCGGAGCAGCGTGCGACTGCTGTATGCCCGAGGTCATGGTGAGCAGGTTGCCCAGCTTGATATCCGCCATCTCCGGGTAACTCAGTGGAAAGGCCTCAGGCAGATATTCTTGGGTGAAGACCTTTTGCGACAGCCCGTCAGTGAAGCGGGTGGTCTGCTCCGCCAGCATGATGCCGCACGAGACGCTGGTAAACATCTTGCCGATGGAGTACATGTTCGGGTTAGCTTCCCGGTTGGCCCTGCCGAAGTACTTCTCGTAGACGAGGTGTCCGTGGCGAACAACCAGCAAGCCACCGTGCTGGCTCGTGGTCTGCGTATATTGAAAAGCCTCATCGAGCCTGTTCTTGTCGATGCCGGTGAGCGCGCGAATTTCAGCAGGTTGGGTTAACGTCCGCCAGCCACCCTGCGCATCCGGAGGCGGAAAGTAGAGGTCGTTCTCCGCAACAGCGCCCGCAGCGGTACGCGCGTCCAGTTTGAGAAAAGGAACAGCCACAGGAAGAGAAAGCAGCGTCCGCCGAGTCAACGTCATGGTGCCTCCATAGAGCGATGTAACCATCGTAGGGTTCAGACTCTCTGTTGACCTAAGAACAGGTAATCAAAACCCTTTCTTTCCAAAATGAGTGAGAGAACGTTAGAACCACCCGCTGTTGCTTGTCCAGCCCCGCAGCGACGACCTGAACTTAGCCCAGGACGCAGTCCTGGGTATGAAAACACACCTGAGAACAGTCCTGGAGGGACGGCTGAACGTCGCATCGAGATTCAGCCGTCCCTGACGGGACTACACCGTTTTGTCGAGGAGTACCCAGGACTGCGTCCTGGGCTAAGTTCAGGTCATCCCTGCGGGACTGGACATTAGAGGCGGATGCACTCAACCAGCTTCGAATCCAGAACCAAAAGGACCACCATCCCCTGTTTATCCAGTTTCGGATCGGAACTCGGTTCAAACAACGTTAGACCCGCGCGGCGGCTGCACTTCGAGCCACCAGGCCGAAGCCTTTGTCCCGGGCTATACGCTCCAGCGAAGCCAACTGCCCTTGCGCGAGGGCGGTGTGCCCGGATCGTTTTTCGAGATCCGCTGCAGCCAACATGGCTTTCAGTTCGAGACCTCCGTAGCCGTGCGAGCGAGCTTCCCTCATCACCTTTTCCAATCGCGGCTTGCACATTGCGGGATGATCCGACGCCAGCATTACGCGGGCAGAGGTGAGGTCATACTGTAGCCGGCCCAACATGTCTTGACTTGTGGCCGCGAGACTTTGCGATGCTTCGATCTCTTTCTGCGCCTCAGCCTGCTTGTGCTGCGCCAGCAGTGCTTCGGCCAGCACAACACTGGCCGCCAATTCATCGTCTACTTGCTGCTCCAGGTGGAACTGCTCTTTCCATTGCCGCAGCGTGGTCTCGCCATCCGCAGGGTGCCCCTCCTCAATGGCGAGTCGTGCCAGGGCAATCTGCGTCTCTCCTACAGTCTGTTTCTCACCCACCTGCTGGCGTAGCGCCAACGAGGCTTCATACGATTTGCGAGCCTGCGCCAGGTCCCCTCGGTCGGTGAAGACATCTCCCAGGCCGCTTAATATGTAAGCCTGCGCACTGGTGTTTTCGATCTCGTCCGCAGCTTCCTTCGCCTGGCGGTAGTTTGTTTCCGCAGCCCGGAGATTGCCGCTTTGCCTCGACAAATCTCCCAGGTTGTTGAGGGTGAGCGCGACGCCCTCCTTATCCTCGACGGCCCGGTAATTGGGGAGTGAGCCCTCCAACAACTTCCTCGCCTCATTGATGTCTCCCTGGGCGAGCCGCACAGCGCCCAGGTCGGCCATGGTGGTAGCAATACCCTGCACGTTACCTACTTCACGGAAACGCTTGATGGACCTTAGAAACATTTCTTCTGCGCGCGCGACGTCGCCTTGTTGGAAATAGAGCCCAGCCATGTCGGTCAACGTCATCGCCTCGCCATTCCGGTCTCCGGTGGCAACCGCGGCCTCTCGAGCGCTTTCACAGTCGCCGAGCTTATCCTGCGTGGACGCGCCCACACCCACATTCAGCTGGCATAGGAACCCATAGGTCCGCGCCACCAGGACGGGGCGCCCCTGAGCACGCCCTTTGGCGATCGCGGCCTTTGCGGCGGCGCGCGCTTTGACCAGATCCCGGCCAATCCACGCCGATGCCTCGGTCATGTCGATGCGGGCGTCGTCTCCCAGCGGGGCGGGCAGCCGGCGAAGGGCGGCAAGCGTCTGCAGAGCTGCGTAAGGCTGGGCGCCGATCTGGGCCGTCGCCAGCAAGAGACCATAATCCAGATTGTCGGGGTACAGATGGAAAAGATTGGTGTAAGCCTGCACGGCCTTCGGCGAGTCGTTCATTGCCCGCCAATATTGGCCCTCAATCAGCAAACGGTCTTCCTGCATCAGGTCGTGAGAGAGCTCCCGTGCCCGCTGGGCCTCGGCCTGGGCCTTATTCTGGTAGCCCAGGTGCCACCATGCCTCAGACAAAGCGGAATGCGCCAGGGGGAATTTGGGGTCGATGGCCACCGCTTCCAGCAACAGATCCCGCGCACCCTGAAAGTCAAAAGCCCAGAGCTTGGCACGGCCTTCGACATACAGCCGGGCGGTCCGTTGATCGGAGGGAAGTGCGACCCGTGCTTCGTTCGCATCGCCCACTGAATTGGCGACTAGTCCCATTCTCTGCCGCAGACGGGCGCCGGCCCGGGCAGCCAAGTCGAACAGATTGTTCTGCTCACCAGTAATCGCCTCTTCGGCAATGGTCTCTCCATCGGCCGTATCCTGGACGCGTAGATCGAGGCGTATTCTCGTTTCATTCTTGCCTGGCATCGGTGTGTAGGAGCCAAGCACCACCATGTCCGCTCCCGGGTTCTCTCTTAAGCGTTCGAGAGTCGCCTTGGCCAGGCTAACCCCTTCGTTGGGCGGCAAATCACGTTTGATCCTGGCGATGTCTTCGGCGGAAACCATGCGCAGGTCGCCGCGGGTGCCCAATTCCGTGTCCAACATTTCCGAGAAGACGGGTGAGAGCCAATCGTCCTCATGACGGCCCGGTAAGTTGCGGAATCCGAGCACCGCTACGGAACGCCGCAAACGTACCTGGGCGGCTACCTGGGCATCAGGCTTGGGCGACATAGATGGCCTGGAACGGAATCGCAAGAAAGCGCCGGCTGTCAGCAGCAACATTCCCAAACCTGCTGCCGCCCAATAGATGTTGCGTGGACGAAAGGCGGGTTTTGGCCGGGCCGGTAGGCTGCTGAGCGGAATATCCGGTCGAGCCCCATGCTCTTCCACAGGCAGCTTGGAAGCTTCGTCCCGCATTTGAACCGTAACAGGAGCCAGGAACCGGTATCCCCGGCGCGGTAGGGTCGCTACATATTGCGGGGCGTCGGCGTTATCGTTGAGCGACTCACGCACTTTGCGGATGGCGACCCCGAGGCTGTTGTCAAATTCAACAAAGGTGTTTTCCGGCCACAAATGTTGCCGGAGCTCTTCCCTGGTGACAATTTCCCCGGCCCTCTCCACCAGCATGAGAAGCAGCCTGTAAGGAAGGTCCTGGAGGCGTACGCGCATCCCGCTGCGCGAAAGCGTGGCTTCTCCCGGGTCCAGCTCAAATGGGCCGAAGCGATAGCAAGCCACTTTTTGGGACGTCTCCGCCATATCCAACCCAAGCCCCAGGCCTTAGCATAGCCAAGGCCATTGTAGTGAGTTAATGCCGGGTTGCAAGTGACTGTAGGGAAACAAGTTTTCTGTTAATGCACACTTAAGCGCCAGTTCTATTGACCGGCTCATCGTTTTCCCGCAAAGTCGCGAGGAAATGAAGACACAAGGTTCGAAAACTTCTCTCGATCGCTGCACGCTGTTCCCCGCGTTAGCATGGACAGCGCTGTTTCTTTGCCTTGGCTCTCTAGCGGGCTGTTCCGGCTGCAACACGGCGGGAGACGTTGCCCGTTCAGTCTCGCCCGGGACGCCCTCCTTGCACGTGGCCGGCAAGCCCGAAGGCTCGGCCCACGTTACTTACCGGCCTGAGGTCGCAGCCCTTGAGGAGCAGGACGCCGTCCAGGCCCTGCGCGGGGTTAGCAGCAATGGCATGGCCTTCGTCTTCGATTCCGGCAACAGCAAGATCGCCGGCCTGAAGCAGGGCGACGTACTGCTGGTGAAGAACCGCATGGCGCGCAAGGTGCTGGCGGTGGATCGCCAGGGTAACGAAACCATTGTTCTGACGCGCCTGGCAGGGCTTCCCGAGGTGGTCGGCGACGGCAAAATCTCTCTGCGTCAGCCCTTGCACTTTGCCAACAGCATGGCTCAGTCCAGACCGGATTCTTTGCCCTCTACCGCGCCGTGGAGCACCCGGTTCCTGGGCGCCCTGTCGCCCCAGGTCTATGCGCAAACTCAGGCGCAGCAGGATGACGCCAGCATCGACGCGGGCATCGCCTCCAGCAAAAAGGGCTTGAACACTACGATTAAGGCCTTCCACACCCTGGTGGACGACTGGGACACGGACTTTGACGCCACCCCTGAGAATGGCAAGCTGCACCTCACCCTCAAGCTCACCCGCAACCTGGAAACCGTATCTCGGAAATCGATGGCGATGGCTACCTGCAGGACTTCGACACCATGCTCGACACCGCTGTCAACGGTGGTTCGGTCAGCCAAATGGAAGGCGCTTTCAAGAACATCAATGGTTCCATGGACCTTAAATGGTCCATCGGCCAGAAGAAACCGGGAACAAACGGCGGCTCGGTTCGGATAGATTTTCCCTCTATCGTCAACGTTTCACTCGCCCCACTGCTCGATGGTCTGCCGATCAACCTTGGAGTCAGCGGCGCCATGATCGTCAACCCGGTCACTACCGGTGGCAATGAATTTGCCAGTGGGGCCTACCACCTTACCTACGACGGCTATCAAAACTTCAAGCTGCAGAAGAACGCGATAGATGCCGATGGTCCGATGAGCCTGGACTTCAACCCCGGGGATGCCCGGGCAATTACCCTCGCCCCAACCGCGATGGTGGTCGCTCTGGCCGCGCCCAAGGTGCAGTTCAACTTTGGCGGCCCAGCCCTGGATGTCTTCCACGTCAAGGGGCTCCAGGAGGCTTCCGACACAGTTGACAAGTGGGCGGACAAGGTAGCCCAGAAATATCTATCGCCAGACGCCTATAAGGTGTGGAAGGACTCTACCGAGCTGATTAATCAGGCCATCACCGCGGTAGCGAATACCGGAGCCCTGGTCTATCTGCAAATCCTTACCACCTCCACCTCCATGAATGGCGGCTCGGCCACCATGTTCCCCTGCCGGCGCGAAACCTGGGATTTTATGGCAACCGTTGGCGCTTCGGCGCAGGCCCTGGGCGTTCCCGCTGGATCTCTGTCGAAACGGATTGGGGAGAAAAAAATCGAGCGCGTCAGCCCACCGGGCGGGGGCCTCTGCAAGGTTTCCGAATAGACATGAACCAGGGGTCGTGGGGAGCGAAGCGATGACTTATTGCACCAAATGCGGGAACCAACCAGCACCGGGAGCCAGGTTCTGCCCCAAGTGCGGCGCGGCTGTCGATGTGCCGCCCCAGCCCGTAGCGCCGGCTGCCGCCGTGCCCCCGACGGTCCCTCCTCCGCAAGCGTATGCGCCGCCGCAAAAGCGCAGCGGCTTGCCCGTGCTCCTCATCATTCTTGCCGTTCTCGGGTTGATCGTGGTGGCCGGCATCGGAGGCGTGGTGTATGTCGGCTACGAGGTGAAGCAAAAGGTGACCAGCGTGGCGCAGGCTGTCAAGCAGGCCGCGCCATCGCCAACTACCAATAAAGACGGCGCAACTGCAGGAAGCGATGGTGGCGCATCCTCGATCCTGGGCAATCTCTCCGCCATGCTGGGTGGAGGCGACGATGATGGCGACCCGGTCGAAAGCATCTCGGCGAAGGATCCGGTTGCGCCTTGCTCCACCGCTCCTTACCCTGCACAGACGGCGGCAAAGATTCCCTTGCAGGAGGGAACGGTCATCACCACGGCCTGGGGAATCCTAGCGGGCGATATAGAGGCCACCAATACGGTCACTTCCGCAGGCCCCGCTTCATTAGATGAGAAGGACAACGATCTCAAGTGGACGAATGACTATGGTCAGAAAACGCAATCTCATGGCTCCAAACACAGCACGTGCAATGAAGATCTCCAGACCTCTGATACCTATGCCACGGTGGGCGGAAGTATCATACCGAGCATCCTTCACGGCGTGATCCGGCTCAGGCTTTCCGATAAGAGCTTTGAGGAGATCAAGTCGCAGGGCAAGACCTCTTTCCGTTACTTCTACGATCGGCTCGACTCTCAAGCTGAGACCGAGAAGCCCGCCTATGTCGGTGGTGCGCTCACCCGGGTCGAGCCGCAGGATGTTCCCTATCCCATGATTGTGAATGATCAGCGGGTCGACCTTCCCGCGATTCATCTCGCGGGGATCATGGAGGTGGTTGGGAAAAGCCCTTTTCCGAAGAAGGAGCGCCCCGCGCACAGCCAGGCGGACGTTTATGTGATTGACGATCCTCTGGATCCTCTCGTTCTGTTGCTCAAGATCAAGGATCAACAATGGTCCCAGGGCAAGTTCAAGATCGAAGTCATCCGGATCAACTACAAGACTGCGCAGCCGGTGAACCTGGTGGAGAAGCAACTTACCGAGCAGAAGCGCGCGGTGACTTACGGCATCTACTTCGACTTCAACAAAGACACGATCAAACCGGAATCGGAGCCGGTGCTGAAAGAGATCGTGCAGGCGCTGACGGATAACCCGGACTGGAAGTTGACGGTGGAAGGCAACACCGACAACATAGGCGGCGACGCTTATAACCTCGACCTATCCAAGCGCCGAGCCGCAGCGGTCAAAGAGACTTTGGTCACCCAATACCACATCGCGCCGGATCGCCTCTCTACCAATGGCTTCGGCGCCTCGCATCCGATAGAAACCAACGACACGCTTGAGGGCCGTGCGCGCAACCGCCGCGTCGAGCTCAGCCGCGAGTAAGAAGGAATTTGTGAGTTTATTGCACGAAATGCGGAAATCAACTTGCACCCGGCGCGAAGTTCTGCCCGAAGTGCGGAGCTGCTGTCGATGCGCCGCGCCCAGCCGGCGGCGCCAGCCGCCACAGTGGCACCGCCCCTTGCGGCTCCGCAAGCGTACGCGCCGGCTAAGAAGCGCAGCGGCTTGGCGCTGCTGCTTATCTTTCTTGGCGTTCTGGGACTGATCGCCGTAGTCGGCATCGGAGGACTGGTGTATGTCGGCTACAAGGTCAAGCAGAAGGTAACCAGCGTCGCGCAGCAGGTTACGCATCCTGCGCCCACGCCAGGCGAGAACAAAGAAGCTTCCCCCGCGGAGAGTGACAACAAGGACGTATCCGCGATATTAGGCAACCTCGGCAACATGCTCGGCGGGGGGACGGATGACGGCGATCCGGTCGAAAGCATCTCGGCCAAGGACCCGGTAACGCCCTGCGCCACAGCTCCTTTTCCTGCGCAGAACGCGGCGCGGATTCCTTTGCTGGTGGGCACCATCGTCACGACTGCCTGGGGGATAAAGAACGGTGATGTAGAGAGCCGGATGTCGGTCGCTTCCACCGACCCAAGCTCTGTTACTCTCTCAGCGAGCACCGGCGAATACAAGGACGATCTCGGCCACGATTGGAAGGGCTCCGGCTCTTTGCATACCGTCTGCAACGAAGACTTTGCATCGGCAAACAATTACGCCACTGTCACCGGTGTCAACTTTCCGCAGATCGTTCATGGGCTGACGCGGCTCAGGTTGTCAGACAAGTCCTTCCAGGAAGTAAAGTCTTCAGGCCAGACCAACCTGATTTATTGGGACATTATCCCTAACGGCGACACCGCAAAACCCACGCATGAAGGCGGTCTCCTTACTCGGGTCGAGCCTGGAGGATGTCGCCTATCCCATGATCGTGAACGATGAACGCGTCAACCTGCCAGCCATCCATCTCACGGGAATCATGGCATCCGTTGGAAAAGATCCCACGCCGAAGAAAGATCGTCCGATCCACACTGAAGCAGATGTGTACGTGATCGACGATCCCTTGGACCCGCTGGTTCTGATGCTCAGGCTGAAGGATCCAGTCCTACATGACGGCAAGTTCCGAATCGAAGTCGTTAAGATCGAATACAAGGTTGCAAAACCGGTCAATCTCGTAGAGAAGCAGCTCACCGAACAGAAACGTGCGGTCACGTACGGGATCTATTTCGACTTCAATAAAGACACGATCAAGCCAGAGTCTGAACCTGTGCTGAAAGAGATCGTGCAGGCGATGACCGATAACCCAGACTGGAAGTTGACGGTAGAAGGCAACACCGACAACATAGGCGGCGACGCCTATAACCTCGACCTCTCGAAACGGCGGGCTGCGGCGGTCAAAGAGACCCTGGTTACCCGGTACCACATCGCGGCGGACCGCCTCTCTACCAATGGCTTTGGCGCCTCTCATCCGATAGAAACCAACGACACGCTGGAAGGCCGCGCACGCAACCGGCGCGTTGAACTTACCCGGGAATAGGTAGCAATATGTTCAGCAACGAGGAGATATACGATGGCAAAATTTTGTGGTAACTGCGGTTCACCTTTAAAGGACATAGCGATCTTCTGCGGCAGTTGCGGGGCGAAGGTTCCTGCCTCCCGCGCAGCTGAGGCTGCGCCGCCGCAGGTCTTTACAACACCGGCGGCGCCGGTCCAACATGCAGCTCCGGATCCGGCTCCCTGGGTCCCGGCATCTGCGACGAATACACCGTCGCCACAGGTGACAGATCCGGCTCCGTGGGCGCCTGCTACAAATACAGCATCACCACAAGCGGCACCAGATCCGGTTCCGTGGGCGCCGACACCTGCAGCGAATGCGCCAGCACCACAGGCGGCACCAGATCCGGCTCCCTGGGCGCCGGCGGCTGCGACCTATGCGGCGCCACCCGCAGCTTCTAACCCGACGCCACCAACCTACGCACCGGCGCCTGCGGCCTATACGCCAGGCAATGCCTACCCGGCCCCTGCAACAAAGAAGTCGAACACGCTGCTGAAGGTTGTGGTGGTCCTGGTGGTGTTCCTTTTTGTGGGAGGAGCCCTGGCGCTCGCCGGACTTTGGTACGCCGCGCAAAAGATAAACGCCAAGGCTCACGCCGCCGCAGCGCATGCGCTGGGCGGCAGTCCGGCCACGGGCGCTCTGGGCGGCCTGCTCAGCAGCGCTGCCGGCAGCGACGGCAGTAGCGACAGCCCCGGGGGATTTAAGGGAGATCCCTGCCGCTTCCTGAGCAAAGCGGAAGTCAGCCAGGCGGTCGGCGTACAAATAATCCGCACCGACGGCAGCGACAATGGCTGCAGCTACATCGCCAAAGGTGATCCGGCGGACGCAACCTCGAAGCATATGGCCTCGATGATCGGCGGCATGGGCGCAGATGCCAACACGCAGAAGACTATCCAGAAAATCGCCGGCGGTATTTTGCGCAGCAGGAAGCAGGCGACAAAGACCTCGCGGCGCAAGCAGCTAAGGGCGAGATAGCGGTACTGGGAGTCATGTTCACGTCGGGCAACGCCGAGATGGAAATGAAGATGAACCGTGCCGCGTTTCAGCACGTTACCGGCGGGTGCGGGCACCGCAGCCAGCAGCGGGAGCGGCGACCTGGATGGTATCGGCGATGAGGCCTACCTGGCCGGCGGAGGCATGCTCATGTTTCGCAAGGGCAATACCATGGCTCGCTTTACTTACATCCAGTGCCCATGCAACACGGACAACATCAAGCCACTGGCCAAGCTGGCCGCCAGCCGCTTATAAGGTCTCAACCAACCACAGAAAGGACTAGATTATGAGCTTTTGTCAGTCGTGCGGAAGCGCCTTTGCAGCAGGAACCACCTATTGCCCAACGTGCTCCGGAGCACCGCAACCGACCGCCTCGCCGGTCGCTGCCGGTTCCGGTCTTGGAGTGAACGCCGCGGGCGCGTTAGCTTATCTCGCCGGCATCGTCACTGGAATTCTTTTCCTGGTAATCGATCCGTACAAGAGCGATCGCTTTGTGCGCTTCCACGCCTTCCAGTCCATCTTCTTTAATGTGGCCTGGATCGCCCTGTGGATCGCCTGGATGATCGTCGGCCTGGTGCTGGGCGCGATTACCAAAGGTCTCTTCTTCTTTCTCCAGGTGCCCATCGACCTGGTGCTCATGGTCGGCGGATTTTGCTTGTGGGCCTTTCTTATGTACAGCGCCTACCAGGGCAAGATGACAAGACTGCCGGTGATTGGCGCACTTGCCGCAAAGCAAGCAGGAGTCTAATGTTGACCATGGCTTCGGCGGCACCACCGTCGATGGCCCTGGAGAGTGGACGAATGAGCTTTTGCACACAATGTGGATCTCCGCGGGTGGCTGGAGCCGCCTTCTGCCGGGTTTGCGGCGCGGCCCAGCCGCCGCTGACCGCTGCGCCCCAGCCGGCGGCTGCCATGCCCCCCGTTCCCCCTCCCGCACCTCCGGTTGCCCCTGGCAAGGGTAGCGGCCTGCGCACGTTCCTGATTGTTGCGCTTGTCCTCCTGTTCGTCGTGATAGGGCTTGGCATTGCCGCTACTTACTACGCCGTGCGTACGGCCAAACAGAAGGCGGAGGCAATCATTCATAGCATCGCGCCCTCTGCTGCATCCAGTGCCGGCGCACCATCGGGCAACGCCGGTCCGCTAAGCGGTTTAGTGCCGGGTGATTCTTCTCAAAGCAACGCGCCGCTCACGCCATCACCGGCTTCCTTTCCCGCATTGGCTTCTTCCGCAGCGCCGGACACTCAAGACCTCGCTCCGCTCAAGGAGGGCATGCTGGTCGTCACCGCGATCGCCGACTTCCGCGGCGACTACGAATCGATGAAGCAGATCGTCAGCATCGACGCCTCGGGAGCAACCCTCACCTATCACTCGGAAGGGCCAAAGGCGGGGACGAGTGCACCAGGCGCCTCCGGCAGCCAGGCGAGACTTCGACCCGGCGCAAGGTACTGGCGCAGGACCTGAAGAGCGCCCACGACTATGCGGAAGTCTTCGGCTCCAACGACCCTGAATCGTATCCAGGCACCACGGCGATCAGCGCGTCGCAAGAGGTGTTTGCCCAACTTAAGCAGAACGGCACCGCGGACTTCAGCTTTCGTCCGGACGGGGTTAAAGGGGCACTCGGCTCGCTGGTGAATACCTTCTCTGCCATCGCGGGGGTTGACACCAAGAACGTGGGCGGCGTGTCTCTGGAAAAGCTGTCGAAGGAGCAATGCACGCTGCATAGAGACGGGAATGGATTGTTCGCCTTTCCTGTTCTCTTGAATGCGCAACCGGTGACGCTCCCTGCTCTGCGCGCCCGCTGCATGACGGATGACGGTCCCGCGGACTTCTACATTCTCGATCAGCCGGATTATCCGCTGATGCTCTCGTGGAAGCTGGGATCGGGAGGGCAGCTGCAGGTGATCAAGATCACTTACCCGCCGGCCCCGAAGACGGCACAGGCACCTCCGCCGAATCCCATTGAGCAGCAGCTGAAAGAGAAAAAGAAAGTCGACATCTACGGCATCTACTTTGACTTTGCCAGTGACCGGCTCAAACCGGAATCGACGCCGGTGCTGGAGGAGATTGCCGGCGTGCTTAAAGACAACCCCGACTGGAAGCTCACGGTGAGCGGCCACACGGATAATGTCGGCGGCGATCCCTACAACCTTGACCTGTCAAAACGCCGCGCCGCCGCGGTGAAGCAAGCGCTGGTTACCCAATATCACGTAGCGCCGGAGCGTCTTTCGACCGATGGCTTCGGCGCCTCCCGTCCTGTCGATACCAATGACACGCTCGCCGGCCGTGCACGCAATCGCCGCGTGGAGCTCACACGCGAATGACACACTAACCGTTACATAAGGAGATAACAATGAAAGCAACATGGATCGCCCTCCTCGCGGGGGGCGTGCTGATGCATTCCTTCGCCTTCGCCGATGTCAGCTATCAGGAAACCACACAAGTCACCGGCGGCTCCATGATGGGGATGCTCAAGATGGCCGGCGCCCTTAGCTCGCAGGCCAGGCAGGCCGCCGCGCCTGTCACCTCAACCGTGATGATTCATGGCGGCCGCATGGTCCGCTCCAATCCGCATACGACCGAGATCATCGACCTCGATCGCAGATGATCACCTTCATCGATCATGACAAGCGCACATACTCGCTGGTTACGTTCCGGGACCTGCAGCAGCAGATGGCAGATGCCGCGGCCAAGACCAAGGGCGCGAAGACCTCCAGCGCAGACGGCCCGCAGATGAACTTCGATGCGCACATTTCCAGCAACGGGGCGACTCGCCAGCTCGATGGACAAACGGCCAAGGAGTCACTGCTTACCATCACCATGACGGCGAATTCCTCCGATAATAGCCAGAAGGCAGGAATGGCCGCGACCAGCGAAATGTGGCTGATCAAAGACGCACCTGGTCTCGCCGAGATGCGGCAATTCAATGAACGCATGGCCAAAGAACTAGCGGTGAACCTGGATTCCGGGGGCATGACGTCTCTTCTGGCTGCCCAACCCGGGGGAGCACAAGCCCTTGAAGAACTAAAGAAGGAGTCCGCCAAGATGAGCGGCATTCCGGTGCTTCAAGTAACAAGGGTCGGGATGACGACAGACGGTCAGCCGCTTCCCGCTCCTTCCACGGCGCCGCTTGCGCCAAGCCAGAAGGCCAGTTCCACCGCGGGCTCAGTGACGGAAGAGGTCGCTGCCGGCACGGCCACCCAGGAAGCAGGCAGCCAGATGGGCCGCTTAGGCACCTTTGGACGCGCTCTCTCCGGCTCCAGCATGAGCGCCCTGATGCATCATGCTCCGTCGACCGGATCGCCCTCTGGCCAGGCAGCCGGTGGCAGTGGGGTCAATGCAGCCAACGCCGGAGTTCTTCTGGAAAGCCAGACAGAGCTTATCCGGATTTTCTGCCGCGGCTGTCGACACCAGTGGTTTCCAGATACCGGGAGGATATAAAGCGGTCGCGTCTCCTTTCGCACATAAATAACCGGAACTTACCTCAGCTTCTCAATCGATTCAGGAGAGATCCCATGAAATTGTTATCGAAAGCAATTTGTCTGACAGCTGTGATTGGCGCTGCGAGCCTTGCGTTCGCGGCAGACACACCCTTCGCCGGTACCTGGAAATTGAACCTTGATAAAAGCAAACTTACCGGCGATACGGTTAAATTCAGCCCAACAGGTGAACTTATGCGAATTACCGGCAACGGCGATTCCTATGAGTTCAAGGTGGATGGCAGTGATACCAAGACACGATTCGGAACCGCGTCGTGGAAGAAAATTGATGACAACACCCTGGAAGAGGTAGACAAAGTAAAAGGGAACGTCGAGTCAAAGGCGACCTGGACTCTTTCCGCGGACGGAAAGACGCTAACCCAGCACATAACCGGAGACAAACCTGGAGGAGGAAGCTTCGATGACACGATTACTTATGCGCGCATCGCCGGGACGCAAGGGTTTCGCGGGAACATGGAAGGACAAGGACTTCAAGGGAGTGCGCCGAGTTCTATCACACTGAGCGACGCTGAGAATGGCTTGGCCTTCGATGAGCCTGATTTCAAGCTAAAGGCGAATGGAAAGTTCGACGGTAAGCCAGGCACGGTCGAAGGTCCAACGATTCCTCCGGGCGCCTCATTTGTTTTGACGAAAACCGGCCCGCGCAGCTTTAAGATGACGCGGACGCAAGATGGCAAGGTGTGGGACATGTCCACCTGGACGGTGTCGCCCGACGGGAAGACACTGAGCGTTGTCACTCGTGTGGTGGGCACGACGGACCCTCCGACTACGGAGGTGTTCGAGAAACAGTAGTGAGGGCGTTTCCCCGGATTTCCTGTTGAACCTGGTGGCTTTGACCGACCTCATCCACCTTTCCTTACTGAAAAGCGCACACACGTCGCTGTCCGGTGTTGCTTGTCAGGAAATCCGGGTTCTGCACGGCCTCGAACGAATACCCAAGCGTTTCCCGCTTGCCGCGTTCCGTCCGGGGCTGCATCATGGTTGCTGTGCAAGAACTAAGTACAGGTACGCTGCTCGGCCACTACCGGGTCGTCCGCCGCCTTGGGCCAGGGTGGAATGGGGGTAGTCTACGAGGCTGAAGACCAGAAGCTGGGCCGGTCCGTCGCTATCAAGCTGTTGCCCGAGGCCACGCGCCAGGACCCGGCCGCCCTGGAGCGTTTCTGGCGCGAAGCGCGTACCGCCTCTTCGCTGAACCATGCCGGCATCTGCACCATCTACGAGCTGAACGAAAGCGGCGACCAACCCTTCATCGTGATGGAATTGCTCGAAGGCCACAGCCTCGACCGAGCGAATTTCCGCCGCCCAATGCCGTATCCCAAGCTGCTGGACTTCGGGGTGCAGGTGGCGGACGCGCTGGACGCAGCCCACAGAAAGGGCATACTGCACCGCGACATCAAGCCGGGCAATATCTTTCTGTCGCCAAGCGGCCACGTAAAGATTCTGGACTTCGGCCTGGCCAAGATAGAAGAAGGCTACGGCAGCCGCAACGGGGCAAATGGCACCAAGGCGAACGCCACCCTGGCTGGGCCGCAGGATATGCTTACCAGCCCAGGCTCCGCAGTGGGCACCATTGCGTACATGTCTCCGGAACAGGCGCGCGGCGAAACCCTGGATGCACGCAGCGATGTTTTTTCCCTGGGCGTGGTGCTGTATGAGTTGGCGACCGCACAGCATCCCTTCAGCGGCTCGACCGCCGCGGTCACCTTCGATCGAATTTTGAACTATGCGCCGACTGCGCCGATCTCGCTCAATCCCGAGCTGCCCGTGGAGTTGGAAGAGACGCTCAACAAGACACTGGAAAAGGATCGCGACCTGCGCTGCCAATCGGCCGCCGAGTTACGCGCCGACTTGAAGCGATTGCAGCGCAAGAGCAGCGGCGGATCCTCACCACGGCCACTGACTATGCCTGCGGGAACCGCGGTTGGTTCCCCTGGCAGCGGCTCCGGCACCGGTTCCAACCCCAGTGGCGCAACCAGTGGAAGCGTGCCGCCGCCCTTCGCTCCGCCCAGTGGTGCGGCTGCAGTTCCGGCGGATGCCCCGCCGTCTGGTTCCGCGATTGTCGCCACGCCGGCAAAGAAGTCGAGCGCGCTCCCGATCGCCGCTGTGGCGCTAGTGCTGCTTGCAATCGCAGGATACGCCGCCTGGCGGTTGTGGCCGCGGCCCGTGCCGTTCTCTTCCATCGCTCTCAGCCAGATTACGAATACAGGAACGCTGGAGAACGTTGCGCTTTCCGGAGACGGGAAATTTCTCGCCGAGGTAAAAAACGATAACGGGCAGCGAACGCTGTGGATCCGCAATATCGCCACCAACACCGACACGCAGATCCTGACAGCGGTACCCAACCGTTACCTCGGCCTGACTTTCTCCTCGGATGGTAACTATCTCTACTTCACCCGGCCAACTCCCGAGAACATCGCGGTAAGTTCTCTTTTCCTGATGCCGGTCTTTGGCGGGACACCGCGCCAGCTCATCCGCGATATCGACAGCGCGGTCAGCCTGTCGCCCGACGGCTCCCGCTTTGTCTACCTGCGTTGGACACCCGGCCACAAGGACCACTTCTCAGAAATCCACGTCGCCGATAAAGACGGCTCCAATGACAGGGTGGTTTATACCAGTCTGAACGCCGCTGCGCCGCCGGCCTGGTCGTCGCGGCCAAACCAGATTGCCTGGATCGAGCTATCGGCACCGACTTCGTCGGTCATCAATGTATACGACATCGAGTCGAAGGCGAAGAGCTCCATCCCGCAGCCCGAGGGTGCGGTGTACGATCCCACTCGTTCAGGCTCCGACCTGGCATGGTTGCCCGACGGCAAACATCTGGCCGTCCTTTATTACAAGCGGCACAGCGATCGCGGACAAATCGGAATTGTGGGCCTGGCGGCCGGAGACTTCCATCCGCTGACCAACGATGTGAACGCTTATAGCCAGCTTGCCCTATCCGCCGATGGCAAGACACTGGCCACTGTGCTCACGAACCAAGACTCGAGTCTCGCTTACTACAAGGGGGATGGCGGCGCGATGATCTCCAGCACACCTCTGCGCGTCTCGCCCTATGAAGTGTCCTGGATCGGTGAGGACCACCTGGTGTTGACCACTCGCGGCGCCGGCATCAGCAGGGTGGATCGCGCGTCGGGAACAGTGCAACCCGTGGACACCGGCGACATAGATACGGGCATATACGTGAACACCTGCCCCAATGGCACTATCCTCTTTACCGGAATTCCCAAGGGTGGAGGCGAGACGCGCCTCTTTCGCGTGAACGGCGACGGAAGCGGAGTCACCCAGCTCACCAACAGCGGCATTGCTCGCATACCTTTTTGCTCGCCGGATAACCAGACCGCCTACTTCAACCTGCGTGATCGTGCGGCGGGGTCTGGGTCCACCACTTTTTGGTCCGTGCCGGTCGCGGGCGGAATACCCCACCAGGAGCTAACCGGAATAAGCACCCCGTATTTCATTATCCTTTCTCCAGACGCAAAGCTTGCTCTAGTAGTGAACGAGCGCGGCCTGGATCGGGTCATGGGTTCGATTGTCGATGTCCACACCGGGCAGGCCGTTCGCGAGCTCTCACTGGACATGACTTCGCTTGGCGCTATGACCTTTGCGGGGGATAGCAAAGGCATCGTGCGCACCGTCGTGCTGAACGGCGGCAACTCGTTACAGTACCAGCCGGTCGATGGCTCGCCGACCCACCTGTTGCTTGCCCCCACGCACGAGGATCTCACCGATTTCAGCTGGTCGCCTTCGGGAAAGCTGCTCGCCGTCCTGCAGCTGCGCAAGAGCTCCGATGTAGTTCTGATTAAAGACCTCGCCGGGAGCCAAGGTCACTAATCCGGGATTGGGTTCCTCTGCATGACCCCCAGGTCTCAAAAGCGAGATGTGGGCCGCCCGCTCATGGTTTTGGATTTATAGAGGTGGCTGTCACGCAGACTCATAGAAGCCACTGAGGTACGTCTTTTCATTCTTTCGTTGCAAAAGCGATTGAATTGCGCCCGCAAATATCTCAAAAGCGGCCCTCAGGGCCTAAAGGCCCCGTGATTGGACTGCATTTGTGCCGGGGATAAATCCCCGGCCTACCCTAAAACAGTGGTTTTCCGCAGCCTACTTAACCCCGAAGAGTTAAGCCTGACAGCCCCGATCCGGTGTGCGTTTCTTCCTTGCGGGGTCGCCTCCGGGGCTGCATGATAGTTGTCGTGCAAGAACTTGCTGCCGGTACATTGCGGGGCCACTACAAGATCATCCGCCCCCTGGGGCAGGGCGGAATGGGTGTGGTCTACGAGGCGGAAGACCTCAAGTTGGGGCGCTCGGTCGCCATCAAGCTGCTGCCCGAGGCGACACGCCAGGACCCCGCCGCGCTGGAGCGCTTCTGGCGGGAAGCTCGCACCGCCTCCTCGCTGAACCACCCGGGCATCTGCACCATCCACGAACTGAACGAAAGCGGCGACCAGCCGTTTATCGTGATGGAGCTGCTGGAAGGGCAGAGCCTCGACAAGCTCTACTACCATCGCGCCATGCCCTACCCCAAGCTGCTGGACCTGGGAGTGCAGGCAGCCGATGCGCTGGATGCGGCGCACCGCAAAGGCATCCTGCACCGCGATATCAAGCCGGCCAACATCTTCCTGTCGCCCAGCGGGCAGGTCAAGATTCTGGACTTCGGCCTGGCCAAGATTGAAGAAGGCTACGCCACGCCGGGGAGCGCAGACAACGGGAACGCCACCTTGGGGGCCCCGTTTGGCAACGATCTGCTTACCAGTCCGGGCTCGGCCGTCGGCACCATTGCTTATATGTCCCCGGAGCAGGCACGGGGCGAAACGCTCGACGCGCGTAGCGATGTGTTCTCCCTGGGCGTGGTGCTATACGAGCTGGCGACCGGGCAACATCCTTTTAGCGGATCGACCACCGCAGTCACTTTCGATCGGATTTTGAACCACGCGCCGACCGCGCCGATTACCCTCAACCCTGACCTGCCTCCGGATCTGGAAGAGACGCTCAACAAAACTCTGGAAAAGGACCGCGACCTGCGCCTGCAGTCGGCTGCCGAGCTTCGCGCCGAGCTAAAACGACTGCAGCGCAAGAGCAGCGGCGGATCAGCCTCCCGCTCCCCTTCCAGCGGATCCGGCTCGGCTGTAACTCCGAGCGGAGCGGGCAGCCCACCGCCTCCGTCCGGACCCGTTACTCCTGTGCCTTCCGGGTCGGGACCAGCAGCGCCGAGTTCGGCGACCGGCATTGCGCCCGCGGAGGCAAAGAAATCGCGAGCCCTGCCGATCACGGTGATTGCGCTGGCGCTGCTGGCGGTCGCCGGTTTTGTCGCCTGGCGAATGTGGCCTCGCCCCGTGCCCTTCACTACGGTCGCCCTCAGCCAGATCACCAACACTGGAACGCTAGAGCGCATCGCGTTATCCGGTGATGGCAAATTTCTCGCTGAGGTCAAGAACGACGGCGGCCAACGAACCCTGTGGATCCGCAACATCGCAACTAACACCGACACCCAGATCCTGACCCCGTTTGCCAATGAGTATGTGGGGCTGAATTTCTCCGCGGACGCGAACTACATCTACTTCACCCGGGGGACGCCCGACAACGCGGCCCTACACTCGCTGTTTGTGATGCCCGTCTTTGGTGGCACGCCGCGACAGCTGATCCACGATGTGGACAGCGCGGCCTCTCCCTCACCCGACGGAACCCGCATCGTTTTCCTTCGCTGGACCCCGGACCGCAAGGACAAATTTACGGAGATTCACATCGCCGACAAGGAGGCCGGTGACGACCATGTTGTCTACACCTCGCTCAACCAGGCACAGCCACCGGTTTGGTCGCCGCTGGGCAACCAGATCGCGTGGGTCGAATTAGTTACGCCCACTGCCACTCTCATCAAGGTCTTCGATATCGTTTCGAAGAAAACCGTAACCATCGAGCCGCCTAGCGGCATTATCTTCGACCCTTCCTTCGGAGGCTTTTCCGACCTGGCATGGTTGCCGGACGGCAACCATATTCTGGTTCTTTATTCCAAGGAACACTCCGACCGCCGGCAAATCGGCGTTGTAAGTGTCGCCGGCGGCGGCTTCCATACCTTGACCAACGATCTGAATTCCTATGGCCAGCTGTCCATCTCCGCCGACGGAAGGACGTTGGCGACCGTGTTGACCAACCTGGATTCGAGCCTCGCCTACTACAAGGGAGACGGGGGAGCGCTGATCTCCAGCACGCCGCTGCGGGTCACTCCGAGTTCGCTGGCTTGGGCCGATGAGGACCACGTGTGGCTGATTACCCGCGGCGCAGGCATCAGCAAACTGGAGCGCGCAACGGGAACGCTTCAGCCCATCGATACCGGCGACCTGGAGATCGGTGGCACCATCAACACCTGCCCGGATGGACATGTTCTATTTCTCGCTATCCCCAAGGGCGGCGGAGAGACTCGCCTCTTCCGCATGGAGGCAGACGGCACCGGGATTACCCAGCTCACCACCACCGGGATCACCCGTGGCCCCTTCTGCACTCTGGATAGCCAGAAGGTCTACTACACCATCCGGCCCAAGTCGACCGAGCCTACGCTCAGCTTATGGTCGATTCCGCTTGCCGGAGGAACCCCGCAGAAAGAAATGGATGCTGTCAGCTTCAACAACCTGGTGCTCACACGCGATACCAAGTACGCCCTGGGATTCAACAACAGAAACCTTATGTATTTTCTCCAGATCTGGGACCTTGCCAAGCATCAGATGGTGAAAGAGCTTCCCTGGAATGTAAGTAACCTCTCGGGTTTGTTCCCGTTTTTCACTCCCGACGGTAAAGGGATTCTCGGGTCGGTTTCCTCCCAGGGCAGCTATGCTCTGCAATATCAGCCGGTCGACGGCTCGCCGCCGCATCTCGTCACCGAGCCAACGCACGAGACACAAACCTCCGTTGCGTGGTCGCCCTCGGCAAGCAAGATGGGGGTGCTGCAGCTGCGCAGGAGCTCCGATGTAGTGCTGATTACCGACCTGGCCAACAAGCAGGCGCATTAAAGCAGTTTCGCAATTACTGTGGCCTTTTAAAGATCGCGACGTGTGGTTTTCCTTCGGGAGAAAACCACGAAAAGGTCTATCACTTCGGTCTACACCAATTGCGAAACTGCTATAGGCTCGCCGAATGATTGGAATCGACCTCCGCCGCTGGTTCCGTGATCCACTTTTTCTGCTCGCGCTTGCTGCCGGGCTGATCGCATTCGTGGTGCAGTCGGGAGAGCTGGGCACCTCCGACACCCAGCATCGGCTGCAAACCACACATTCCTGGTGGACCGCGGAGCCGGCTGTCTTTCCCCAGGAGTATCCCGAGTTCGGCGTGCATGGCCGCGGCGGCAAACTGCAAAGTTGGTACGGTATCGGGCAGTCGCTGCTGATGCTGCCGGCGGATGTGATGGGAACCTGCGTCGCGCAGCTGCCCAAATTCGCGGCGTACGACGATACCGACCCCACGGTGCGCGCCATCCTCGTCAGCTACAGCACAAACATTCTCTTGACCGTGTTAACGGCGCTGGTGTGCTTCCGCTTTCTGCGGCAGTTGGAGTTCGACGTCAGGCAGGCAGTGGTGGGTGTTTTGGCCCTGCTGCTCTCAACCACGCATCTGCATTACACGCAGAACATGATGGAGAACAACTACATTTTTCTGCTGACGCTGACTGGCTTCTCCTTTCAATACGGGTGGCTGGGCAGCGGCAGCCGGCGCGCTCTGCTGCTTGGTTCGTGTGCCTTCGGGCTCAACCTGCTGACCCGCCTTACCACCGGCATGGATCTGTTAGCCGGCGCTCTCTTCCTGCTGCTGGCCGCTTGGCTGGGAAAGATGCGACCCCTTGGGCCGCGTGGTGTGACTTACGTCGCAACCGCTGTTCCGGTTTACTTGTCGTTTGTGTTCCTCGATCGTCTGTACCAGTACGCGCGTTTTGGGTCGTTCTTCAACACCTATATGGCGGTGGCTGCACGGGAGCAGAGAGAGCGGGATCCCTCTCTCCCTGCCGGCTTCCCGTTTAACACGCCTTTCCACACCGGGTTTTTCGGACCGTTCTTTTCGCCGGAGAAGTCAATCTTTCTCTTCGATCCGTTACTGCTGCTCATGCTTCTGCTCTGCGTGCTTGCATGGAAGCGATTTAGTCCCGTGGTCAAGGCTTATTCCGTGATGAGCGGGGTGCTGCTGCTGGCGTACATCAGTTTTTACGCCCGGGTTGCGTTTTGGAGTGGCGACTCCGCGTGGGGCGACCGCTATGTTTCGACCACCGTTGAACTGGCGGTATTGCTGGCGGTCCCACTGCTGCTGCGCCATCGCCGCCAACTAGGGACGGGAGTTTGGGACCTGGGTTTGGTGATTTGGGCGATCAGCACGGTGATCCAGTTGGCCTCCCTTGCTTTCTGGTTACCGCTTGAGCTTTACCAGATGGACAACCTCGGCCATCCGATGTTGGTGATTGCCCTGCGCTTCAAGAACATCGTTGCCTTCACCCTGGGCAAGATGACGGCGTGGGGGCTGGACACGCCCGCGATGAAAGAAGACCCGTGGGACTACCAGCACATCACCACCTGGAATTTCCTCCCGTTCCTGCTGCAGCGGGTCGGGGTGGCGCCTTCCTGGGTAGTGCATGTTGTGTTTGCTGTGTGGGCGGCGGGGCTGACTGCATGCGCGGGGACGCTGTGGCGGCTCCGCGGAATACTTTGCCAACGGCCCCACTCAAGCCAAAAGAAGGCTTGAATGGGCCACGCTCAACACTCAAGCCCCAGGCTTGCATGGGGCACCCTCATCCTTGGTGGCGGCTAAGTCCTGTTTCACGAACTTGCTGACCCGTCGTCGTATCATGACTGCAGGCACTTTGATGGGAGGAAGGCATGTCGACTGCCGTCAATCATCCGGGCGTTTTCGGCTCTTCCGCCGGCGCTGAGATTCGGGCTCGCGCTGCTCGGATCCCCTGGTATATATGGACCGGCGTGCTGGCCATCAGCTCGTCATCGATCGGCGGCGCGTGGGATGTCTCCTGGCACCGGACGATTGGCCGCGACACGTTCTGGACCCCCGCCCACATGGCAATTTACGCCTGCGGCGTGCTCGCCGGCATCATCTGCAGCTGGCTCATTGTCAAAACCACATTTCTTCACGACCCTGAGCTTACGGCCGCCTCGGTGAATGTTTTCGGGCTGCGCGCTCCCCTGGGTGTTTTCCTCGCGGGGTGGGGAGGCGTCGCCATGATGACCTCGGCTCCCTTTGATAATTGGTGGCACAACGCCTACGGTCTCGACGTAAAGATCGTGAGCCCGCCCCACGCCCTGCTGATTCTCGGGCTGCGTGGTATCTCGACCGGGGTCATGTTCCTCATCCTGGCCGCCATGAACCGGGCCGCGCAGTCGGATACGGGCCTCTTCCGCCGCCTGCAGCTGCTTCTTCTCTACGCCGGTGGCCTGACCATCATTGGCCAGATGTTCTTTCTGCAGGAGTACACCTGGGACGTCAAGCTCCACCAAGCGGCTGCCTACATCGCCATGGGGATCGGCCTTCCGTTCTTCTTCGCTGCCTTTTCCCAGGCATCGCGCGCTCGCTGGGCGGCCACCTTTACGGCCAGCGTCTATACCCTATTCGTCATAGCCGAGATCCTCATTCTTCCCCTCTTCCCTGCCCAGCCCAAACTCGGCCCGGTTTTCAACCCGGTCACCCACATGATCCCGGCCAAGTTCCCGATCCTCATCCTGGTTCCGGCTCTGGCTCTCGATCTGCTGTGGCAGCGGGTAAAGAACTGGAAACCGTGGCAGATTGCCCTGGTCTCGGGCGTGCTGTTCATGGCTGTCCTCCTGCTAGTCGAATGGCCTTTTGCCGACTTTCCTGCTTTCCAAAGCCAGCGAGAACCGCTTCTTCGGCACCATTTACTTCGACTACAACTCCCGCTCGAACGGCTTTGATCGCATGCGGCAGTGGTTTTTCCCCGATTCGGGCGCTGTGCTCTACCTAGGGCTGATGCGCGCGGCCATCTACGCCAGTATCTCCACCTGGCTGGGGCTGCTCTTTGGGCGCTGGATGCGCGGCGTGCAACGATGAGGCGTAGCGCGCCCCCTGTTTGCGTTTCTGCTCTCGCTTGCGGTTACCCTTCCGGCCTATGCCCACATCGGGAACAAGGACGTCTTCGAGCAGGTAGGTGCCGGGCCGTACAAACTCTTTGTCACCATCCGCACGCCCAGCGTTATTCCGGGAGTCGCGACGGTTGAGGTGCGCAGTTCGGGCGCCCCGGTTAGCTCGATACGCATCACGCCGATTCCGCTGACGGGCGAAGCCTCGAAGCATCCGCCCAGCTCGGATGCCATGGCGCCCTCAGCCGCCGACCCGGCCTTCTTTACCGGTTCGCTTTGGTTGATGGCTTCGGGCTCCTGGCAGGTGCACTTCGATCTGGACGGCGCCGCGGGCAAGTTCAGCACGGGAGTCCCGGTGCCGGCGATGCCCCTTTCCATTCTCCCCATGCAGCGCTCGATGGGCACGATGCTCGCCCTGCTTGGAATTGTGCTGGTGATCGGGATCTCGGGCATCGTGGCCGCCGCCGTCGGCCAGGCGCGCGTTGACCCCGGCGTGGCGCCCGGCCCCGGGCAACGCCGACGGGCGATGTTCGCTGGTCTCGCGACCCTGGCCGTCACGTCGCTGATTGTCTATGGCGGTTACAAATGGTGGAACGGCGAAGCGGCAGCGTACGCCGCGGATATTTACCATCCGCTCAGCCTGAGCCCGACGCTCTCCGGCGACACGCTTGACCTGAAGATCGGCCGCTACGACACCGACGCGCGGCGTATCTTCCGGGCGCGCTCCAACAACGACCTGTTGCCCGATCATGGCCACGTGATGCATCTCTACGCCATTCGCCAGCCGGAGATGGACGCGGTCTACCACCTGCACCCTGCGGTCGTCTCTGCCGGCGATCTGCAAATGGCGTTGCCCGCGATGCCTCCGGGCACCTACCGGCTCTATGCGGATATAGTCCACGCCAACGGCTTCCCTGAAACGCTGACCGCCGATCTGGTGGTTCCACCGAACCTGCCAGCGGCTCCGCTCGCGGCGGAGGACGCCTCAGCCGCCCCGCCCGCGTTGTCTCAAGGCGAGTTGGGGACTAGCTACAAGCTTCCCGACGGTTACACCATGGTTTGGGATCGCCCTGCCGAGCTCAGCGCGAATACGGCTTATGCCTTTCGCTTCCGGCTGCTCGACGCCGCCGGCACAGCCGGCCGGCGATGACCGGCCATACCTCGGGATGGCGGGACACGCCGCCTTCGTCAAGACGGATGGGACGGTCTTTGCCCACACGCACCCCGAGGGCTCCGCCGCGATGCAGGCGATGATGCTGGCCACTGGCAGTTCCGGGGAGATGGCGGACACTGGCTCGATGGGCGGCATGGACGCAGCAAGTGCTGGAACGGCCGCGGCGGAACACATTCCGCCGGTGGTTGAGTTCCCTTATGGGTTTCCGTCGCCCGGGCGCTACCGGATCTTCATCCAGATGAAGCATGCGAACACGGTTGAGACGGGCGTTTTCGACGCGGATGTTCGCTGACCCCGTCAACACCGGGTTCGCATCTTTCTCCTCGCCATACAGTCCGTGAAAGCAGCTACGTTTCTGCGTGCGAACTGTCACTTTGGACAGTTACCGGACCCTCACGGCACCTGATACTCTGTTTCATTGCGTACGGTGCGTCCGATTGAAGGCCACCGCTCCTGCATGATTGGAAGAGAAGAGGGCACGATGGAATCTGCTATCGCACCATCCAAAGTTGAAAGGCGCAAGCAAGGAAAAGCGCTGCGCGCAAAGCTTCCCCGCACCGCCCAGGGCGAGTGGAAACCGCGCGCAAAGTCTCACGATATCGTCGAGCTGCTCGAGGAGTCGGACATCGGCCGAATCAAGGGTCTGCTCCCGGTTAAGTACCAGCGGATGGCCGTGTCGCCGTTCACCTTCTTTCGGGGCGCGGCCATCATTCAGGCGCGAGACCTGGCAAATGCGGCTGTTTCCGGGATCACGGTTCAGGCGTGCGGCGATTGCCACCTGGCGAACTTTGGCGGCTTCGCCTCTCCCGAACGAGTGTTGGTTTTCGACATCAACGACTTCGACGAGACCTTCCCTGGTGCGTGGGAGTGGGACGTCAAGCGACTGGGAGCCAGCCTCGTACTAGCGGCGAGGGACCAGACTTTCTCCAAAACCGTGGCCAATCAGGCGGTGCAAGCGGCGGCGGCCTCCTATCGTACTCGCTTGTCTGAGTACGCTGAAATGACGGTGCTGGAGGCCTGGTATGCGACGGTCAACGCGGAACAGGTCAAAGAATATTTCCGGAAGGATAAGGACATCTCATCGCGGTTGGCCAGGAAGCAGAAGCAGGCCCGTTCGCAGAACTCCGAGGCTGTTCTTCCCAAGCTGACAGAGGTCGTGAACGGACGCCTGATGTTCAAGGACAGTCCTCCGGTTATCTACCATTTCGACGAATACGCGAAAAATGTTGAAAAGGGGCACGCGAAGTTCATCGCAGAATACACGAGCTCGCTCCAGCCGGATCGACGAGAGTTGTTCCAGCACTACCGCCTGCAGGACAGCGCGATCAAGGTTGTCGGAGTGGGGAGTGTCGGGACGCGCTGTTATCTCGCGCTCCTTTTGGCCGATGAAGGCGATCCGCTGTTTCTTCAAGTCAAGGAAGCGCGCAGGTCGGTGCTGGAGTCGCCTCGCGGAAAAAGCCGATACGCTCATCAGGGTGTACGGGTGGTGGAGGGCCAGCGTCTGATGCAAGGCGCGAGCGACATCTTTCTCGGCTCGGCTCGCACGCGGAACCACGATTACTACCTGCGTCAGTTTCGTGATATGAAGGTCTCCGCGGAGATCGAGACCTTCAAGCCTTCCACCCTGGTTGGGTACGCCACCTTATGCGGCTGGGCATTGGCGCGGGCGCATGCCAAGGCTGGGGATGCGGCGATGATCTCCGGATACCTGGGAACGACCGACCAGTTCGATAACTCGTTGGCGCGCTATTCGGAGGCCTACGCGGATCAGGCGGAACGTGACTTCGCGACCTTTAAAGCGGCCATTCGTGCCGGGCGGCTTTCGACGAATGTCGAAAAGGGCGCCGGGCTGGAGTTTTTGTTGTAGCGGTTTGTGGATGATTACAGCTGTAGGGTCTGCGGGGTATAGATTCTGGAAGCTGGAAAAGCGGTATCAGACGAACCGTGTCCCGTCCTCGGACCAGTCAGGATCGGCCGGCTATTCAGCCCGAAGAGCATCCATGGGCTCGATCGACGCCGCCAGGCGCGCCGGTGCGATAGAGGCCAGCGCGGCAGCGATCAGCAGCACGGCGACCACTAAAGCCAGCATTTCCGGGTCGCGCGAGTTCCCACTCGTCCAGTGGGAAAAAATCTGGCTGAGCGCTATGTCCAAAGCAAGGCCAATCCCGGTCCCGGCAAGCACCGCTACGAATGAGGACCGCGTCACCAGGCTCACGATGTGTTCTCGCGGCGCTCCCAGCGCTATCCGAACGCCGAATTCACGCGTCCTTTGCGTCACCAGGAAGGATTGTATGCAGTACAGGCCGCTTACCGCGAATGCCAATCCCAGGAATGCGAACGCGGTGAACAGGCTGGCAACGAAGCGGTCTCGACCCATGTCGCCCTGCAGCAGGTCCTCCGCCGTCACCATATCGCCGACCGACTGCCAGGCATCGATCGCATGGACCTGCTGCTTGATCCGGTGCAGCAATCCAGCCGTAGGGCTTCCGCGGGTTCGCAGGACCAGGTTGAACCAGTCATGGATAATCCCCGTGTACGGCGTATAGACGGCCGGGGCTACCTGCTCTTCCAGACTGCGATTCGGCGTGTCCCCCACGACACCGATAATCTGAAATCGCTGATTGTTTCCCGGTGCCACCAGCGTCCACACGTTCTGCGCCGTTACGCCGTGATTCAGCACAATGGTTTCTCCGACTGGATCCCTATTCGGCCAGTAACGACGTTGCATCGCCTGGTTGATCAGGGCCAGATGCGCGGCGTGTGCCACCTCCGATGCGCTCCATGCGCGCCCATGGAGCAAGGGAATGCGCAGCGTCCGAAAATACTCCGCGCTTACGCGCTGCGGCTCCACCTCTCTGCCCGCTGTATCCATGCCCGGAATCGACACCGGCGTCGATACGAAATCCGTAGGCGGCAAAGCGCCCTCCGAAATTGCCGCAGACAATATGTCCGGGTCACCCTCAACGGTCCTGCGAATCTGCTCGTAGTATGCGATCCGATCGCTCCACGTGGGGTGAGCGCCCTCGCGTATTGTCAGGCCAACGGAAAACAGATGGCGTGGATCGTATCCCAGGTCGGCGCGCATCAGCCGCGATAGCCTCTGCACCGTGGCTCCCGAGCACGCGAGCAGGAGCACGGTAATCGCCGCCTGGCCGGCCAGTAAAGCCATGTGGCTGTTACGAGTGCCCGTTCTGCCGGCCAACTTGTGCGATCCGGCATCCGCCGCTTGCCGCATATCGACGTGCGAGGCGCGCAGCGCCGGCCATAATCCGCAGATCACGCCGGTCGCCACTGATACCCCGATGCTGAACAGCAGGACCGGCACGTTGAGTGCGATCTCTGCTTCCTGGGGAAACAGTGTGGGCAAAATCACGATGAAGTGACGAACGAGCCGTATCCCTGCAAGCGCCAGCAGTACCCCGCAGGTTCCGCCCGCCAGTGAGAGCACCAGCGACTCCGTCAGCAATTGTCCAACGATCCGCCGCCGGCCCGCGCCCAGCGCCTTGCGCAACGCGATCTCCGTTTGCCGCGCCTCTCCCCGGGCCAGCAGCAGAATCGCGACGTTCACGCAGGCCAGCATCAGCAGAAAGGAGACGGAGATGAACAAAATGATCAGCGCGCCGCGGAAACGCCCAATCTCCAGCTCATTGATGTGCACCAGGTGCACCTTGAATATCTGAGGAAAGTTGTCGGGCGTCTCGTGCTGAAATCTCTCGAGCAGCGGCTCGATTTGCTGCTCGGCCGCACCGTCACTCACCCCTGGCTTTAGACGCGCAAACACGTTGGCCATGCGATGCGGATCCGCCGAGTACTCGAGCGGGGTGTACAGGTCACTGCCATACCAGGCAAAGCGCTGCGGCAACACGCCGACGATGGTGAACACTTCGTCTTCCATCTCGAGGGTCTGACCAACAATGTCGCGGCGCCCATCGTAGTGCGACTTCCAGAAGTGATAGCTCAGCACAGCCACATGCGGGTTGTCGGAAGGTCCGAACTCCCGCCCCAGCAGTGCGGGCACGCCGAAATACTCGAAGGCGTTGGGTGAGATGCGAGCAGCCTGCACCTGCTGCGGCAATTCCTGGCCGCCGAGCGCCCGCCAGTACATGTCGTCGGCGATTGCCCCGTCCAGCACAGGCAACTTTTGAAACTCGGCGAACTGTGGTCCGGTGAGCCCAAGGTCGTCGGGAACCGGCTCCTTATCGTAGAGGTGCAGATGCACCATGCGCATCGCGCCGCGATAAGGATAGGGGTCGATGAGTACCGCGTGCACGACGCTGTAGATCGTTGTCTGCGCCGCGATGCCGATGGCGAGCGTCAGAATCGCCGCGATGGTAAAGCGCGGCAACCGTACCGCTTGCCTCCAGGCAAATTTCAGGTCCGCCAGAAGGTATTGGAGAAAGGGCTGCTGCCAGACCTCGCGGCTTCGCTGCTCGATCAGCGCCACGTTCCCGAATTCGCGCCGAGCGGCGAATGTCGCGTCCTCTCGGGACATACCTTCTTCCATCAGCTCGTCGATCTTCTCTTCCAGGTGCTCTCGCATCGAGACGGCTAGATCGCTATACCGGCGGCGGCGAGAGAAGAACTGTCGGAAGCGCAGCATCGCGGTCTCCTTAGGCCTTAGAAACCGCGAGGACGCGGGTGATGCCGGCAAACATCTTTTCGAAGCTAGCGATTTCCTGCTCCAGGCGGCGCCGGCCCGCATTCGTCAGCCGATAAATCCTGGTAGGGCGGCCCTTGGCGGAGATGCCTTCTTTCGACTCCAACCACCCTTCCTTCAGCATTCGCTGCAGGGCTGGATAGAGTGAGCCCTCTTCGATTTGCAGCAGATTGTCGGAGACCTGCTTGATGTGCTTGACCAAGGCGTATCCATGCATGGGCTTCAAGCGAAGGGACTGCAGGATCATCATCTCCAACGCGCCGGGGAAAAGATCGCGGTATTCGGGGCTCTTCGTCACGATGAGGACGATTCTATTCCCGAGATACCTATTTTGGAAATAGGTAAAATAGGCGAGATGCAAGAGAGCTAGACCCGCTATGGCCCTGCAGCGATTCCACACTTTAGGGTAAACGTCCGCCCAGCCGTAACCCACTTCGGTGATGTTTCGCGGCGTTCGGGCTGCAAGTACGCTGTGACCACCATGCTGACAGTTGCCAATGGCCGAGGGAGAGTCTTCACTGCTTTTCTCGTGTCCATTTGCCTGCTGGCTCTGGTTGCCCTATCGGTCGCAATCGGCGTTCGTGCGTTTCTCACCGCCGTCGGTCACTATGCCCCGTGGGAGCAAATCTGGGCTGGTTGAGCTTTGCGGCCCACGAGCTGGGCGCCGACACGCAGCCACGCGGCGGCTAAAGGTTTGGCGCCGCGCCTACGGCGCCCCATCATCTTCGATTGACTGACAATACTCTGCCCTGATCACAGGAAATCGCAGGCATTTCCCGGCTTTCTGGAAAAGGGACCAAAATCATCACCTCTCGGGAATTCATCGGCCTGGCTGCGCCACACTTATAGAAATAGGTGGAAGCATGTGATAGCCATGAAGGTGTAGCAGCCTGGATGCGGAACGCCAAAGATCATCCAAGGTCGGTCGCTGATATTGCCCGGAATCCGGTCGAAAGCGGAAAGCTGTTCGGTGTACGCGAGACGATTGCGCCGGCGGCCACTTTCGATTTGCCCACCGCGTCGCGCACAAATTCCAAGTTCACGGTATCGCGGGCATCAGGTAGTTCAGTCCACTTAGCTTCGAAGAGCTCCAAGCGTCCTCCTGCATCCACGACGAAGTCCACCTCGCGGGTTCGGTCGCGCCAGAAAAATAGTCCGCCGGCGCGGCCGGCGCGGCGCTCGCGGTCGCGCAGTTGGGCAAAGATAAACGTCTCCCATATCACGCCGACCGCAGGCGACTGCCGGAGATCTTCTTCGGAACGGATGTTCAGCAATGCGCAGAGCAGGCCGGTGTCGGCAAAGTAAAGTTTCGGGCTCTTGACGATGGACTTGGTGCGGTTCGAGAACCATGGCTCCAGCAAGACGATCTGTCCCGAGGCCTCCAGCATCGATAGCCAATGGTTCGCTGTCGAAGGGGAAATGCCCACATCGCGCGCGAGGTCAGCCTTGTTCAACAGATTCGCCGAGCGGAGCGCGCAGGCGCGTATAAACCTCTCGAAGTCTCGAAGGCTGCCGACATTCGTGAGCGAACGCACATCGCGCTCAAGATACGTAACCAGGTAGGAGTTGTAGAAAGCGATCAGATCGATGTCTGGATTGGCATAGAGCTCCGGAAAGCCGCCGCGCACCATGGCGGTTTCCACTCTGGTCTCCGGCAAAGCTCCACGAATCTCGGCCAGGGAAAGCGTTTCCAGTTCCACGACATCGGCTCGCCCGGCCAACGATTCAGAAACGTTTTTCATCAGGGCAAACTTCTGCGAACCGGTGAGCAGGAATTGCCCGTTGCTCGCCCGCTTGGCGTCCACCTCCGCCTTAAGGTGACGGAAGAGGCCTGGGCCATATTGGACCTCGTCGATGATGACCGGCGGAGGATGACGCTGCAGGAAGGCGCGCGGCTCTTTCTCCGCTTGCTCAGCCTCCGTGGGGAGATCGAGCGAAACAAAGGAATGATGAGGGAACAGACGCAGAAACGTGGATGTCTTGCCGGTTTGTCTGGCGCCGGTGAGCACGATGACAGGCCGCGTTTTGGCGGAGCGTAGCAACCGGGGCTCGACGGCGCGTGCAATCCACATATGCAAAATATACGATAGCATCGTATATTTTGCACGCAAGGATCTGCCGTTCGGGCATGTCGAAACGCGCTACCCGCTTGCTGCCGGCGACCGCCTCACATTCGTCTCCGACGGCGTGGTCGAGGCCACCAACCTAGCGGCGAGCTGTACGGTTTTGCCCGCACCCAGGCCATCAGCAACCAACCGGCGCAAGCCATTGCCGAGGCAGCCAGGCTGTTTGACCAAGAAGACGACATCACGGTGCTCTCCTCGTCCGAAACGCCCACTCTATACTGCCGCGGTTACCTTACCGTGTTTGTCTAGCGGTAATAGCCGGACCGGGTGCTGACCAGAAGGGCCGCCTTGTGCAGTTCAGGATGCTCGTCTGCAACCTCTGGGCTAAGCCGGAGGCTGAGCTTGCAGAACTTGCCCGGGGGATCAACCTGAGTGGGCTTATATCCCAGCGTGTAGCGGGCGCGAATTTCATCCAGCAGCAGGGCAAGACGCTCGGGAGCGTCCCTGGTGCCGGCGTTCAGCACCGGGCCGCCGGTGGCCTTGGCATACTCATCGAAATCCCCAATCCGGGTTCCGCCGAACCCCGACGACATGATCGCGCGGTTAGTCTCCGCCGTCCGCTCGATGAGAAGTGAAACGACCGCTCCCGACTGCAGCAACCTGGTCATGGCTTCCTTCTGCGAGTGGAGATGTGCTGGAGAGTGCTGACCAATGACGGCCTGAGTAGAACTGTTTTCCTGGTTTGCCGTCCCGTCGGTGAGCCACACCAGCACGCGACGGCTCCCCGCCTTCGCCTTCATCACCTGCTCCACCGCTTCATACATGTCCTCATCGAGGAAGGTACCTTCCACATCGGCCATCCACGAGGCGGTCTTGATCGCCTGAGCCGCCAATGGCCGGTTGGTGGTGAAGCCTTGCATCATGTCGGTGCGCGAAGAAAAGGTCATCACCGCCACCTCATCTTCCCGCTTCAGGTGGCCAAGGATCTGCAGGGCTGCCTGCGCCAGGGGCCCAAGCGCGGTGTGGACCGTTTCTGTCATATCGAAGAGCAGCACCACGGAAAGCGGAAGCTGGTCATGGCTGAAGTAGCTGATGGTCTGCGGCACACCGTCTTCGGAGAGCTGAAAATCTTTGGCCGCCAGCGTATCCACCGTGGCTCCGGTCTTCTTGTTCTCGACCAAAGCATCCAGCAGGACGAACCGGGTATCGACATGGATTGTCGGGGGCTCGGATTGCGCCCAGCCGCCGTGCGCCGCCACCAAAGCGAGGAACGCCGCTGCGAGCATTTGTCGCCGATGACTCACGAGATCAATTTAGCAGCCTAGCCCCGCAGCGAATACCATGAGGCACTGATGCTCACGTTGCGCGATCTGAAACACCACGCCATTGCCTCCTCTCTTTTTCCCGCGACGAGCCTGGGGCGGGCCGTAAGCAAGCTCGGCTTCGTGCAGGCTGACCCCATCCGCTCTCCCGCCCGCGCACAGGACCTGATCCTGCGGCAGCGCGTGACGGACTATCGCGCCGACGACCTCGATCGAAAGTACCGCGCTCTCAAACTGGAAGAAGACATCCTGTATGCCTATGGCTTCATGCCTTTCGAGACGTGGCGGCTTCTCCACCCAAGAGAGCAGCGGGCGCTATCCGTTGCCGAGCAGAGGGTGCTCGCCATCGTATCCCGCAGCAGGCACCTACACCCGAGAGACCTGGAAGCCAGCCTGGGCAAGAGAGCGGGAGACCAATGCCTGGGGCGGCTACTCAAAATCGACCACGCGCGTTCTCGAAGAGCTGCACTACCTCGGCCTGATACGCATTGCCGGGCGAGACAAGGGGATCAAGCTCTACCAACCAACAGCGCTCAAGCAGGAAGTGATTGCCCCGGAAGAGCGGCTGCGACGGCTGGCGCTGCTGATCGCCGGTATCCTCGCGCCGGCGCCGCAGAGCAGCCTGACTGCCGTTGTGCAGCGGCTGCGTTATACCGCTCCGGACTTGCCGGGAAGAAAGAACATCGTCGCCGCCCTGCTGAAGTCTGGCGAGCTGGAGAGTGGGGAGGTGGACGGAGTCCGTTATCTGTGGCCTGCGGGCCGCCTGGTACGCAGAGCGCCAGAGGACCGGGTTCGCTTTCTCGCTCCCTTTGATCCGCTGGTATGGGACCGGCGCCGCTTCGAGCATTTCTGGGGATGGCCTTATCGCTTCGAAGCCTATACTCCGCCCGCCAAGCGGAAGCTTGGCTACTACGCCTTGCCCTTGCTCTGGAGAGCGGAGGTCATTGGCTGGGTGAACGCCGCAAAGCGCGGCAACGACGTCATGATCGAAGCGGGATACGTCAGGGGGAAGCGGCCTGCGGAGAAGATCTTTCACCGCGCCTTCGAAGCCGAATCGCAAAACCTACGGAAATTTCTTTACGCCGAACCGGAAAGTTGAAAACGCACTCAAGGCGAGGCTGAAGAGGCTAAAGGCCGACGGATTTTCAATCCTTTTATGGCCCGACTAAAGTCGTGCCCTGATGCAAAACAAGAGTTTTTCCGCAGCCTGTGAAGCCCAATTCTCCAACCGAGTCAGAGATTCAAGCAGCTTCCGAAACGGTTGGCGTGGTGCGGGAAGATAGTTCGCCCGGCTCGATTCCGATAGCAAGGAAATGAGGGTTTTCGTCCACCGCGAGCCGCATCGCGCGATCGGCAGTGGGGGCCGTGAGGTAAAAGCGTTTGCTGCGCGCATGCGATGTTGTGTTGACGGAAGGCTGGCGGCGAAGGATCACACAATAGGCGGTCATAAACTCTCCCACTGGCTAAGATGCGTTTTTGTGGGCAAACAGTTATTACAAAATTACCACCCATGAAGGCTGTGGCCGTCGAGAAAGAAAATATGTGTGAGGAAAAGAGGTCATGAATTGATAACGAGGCGGGAAGAAATGCTATCGCGGGCGGCATCATTTTTGCGGGATGCCGCCGAGACTCGTCATGGCTGCTTTGGCTTGAGCGTGAAGAGCTTCAGGTCGATGGCGTCGCCCATCGCTTTGTAACCTGCGTCGTTGGGGTGCAGGTGATCGCCGGGGTCATCGGCGGGCAGGAAGGTGTCGGGATGATTTGGATCGCGGACCGCGGCCTCCAGGTCGACGAAGCCATCGAAGGCGCCACCGGTGCGAATCCAGTCATTCACGGCCTTGCGGATTGCTTCGCCGTTTTCGGTGGAGTAGCCGGCGCCATGATACGGCGTCAGCGTACAGCCGATGACCGCGATGCCATGGGCGTGGGCACGCACGATCATCTGATCAAGGGCGAAGATCAGCTCCGCCGCAGTGGTGCTGTCGGGAACGGAGTGCAGGCGGCCAATGTCATTGATGCCCTCGAGGATGAGCAGATACTTTGCTCCGCTCTGCGCGAGCACATCGCGATCGAAACGCGCCAGCGCGCTGGGGCCGGCGCCATCGCGCAGAATCTGGTTCCCGCTGATGGCCTCATTCAACACGGAAAGCTTGCGATACTTCGGGTCGGCCTGCAGGCGCCGCGCCAGCTCATCCGGCCAACGCTGGTTGGTGTCGAGGGTGGATTTCGCACCATCGGTGATCGAGTCGCCTACGGTGATGACCGCCGCCGCGTTGGCGGGCGCGAGGGTATCGATGCCGTTGAGGTATTCCCAGCTGGTCAGCGTGGTGGGTGAATCCAGAGTGGCGCTGGACACAACATTGCCGGGCGCGTGATAGCTGGTTGCGTTGCCCAGTTGATGCTCCGTGATGGGACCCGAGGGGCTGGGCAGATAGAAGCTGACGGTGAGGTCGGAGAGAGGAGCAAACTTGAACGCCACGGGATCGCTTACGGCCAAAGCGCCGGGAGGAATGGAGACCGACGGCTGCGCCGTGAAAGCTGAGCGGCTTGGCCGTTCCGGCAACGATCGCGGCAGCCCTTGCCGAGTCTGCGCGATCTCCGCCGCGCCAATCACCAGCGGACTGGTGCCGTAGAGGTTAGAAAAGCGCACCCGTGACCGTCTCCCCGCCCATGCTCACATGGACGACTCTCACGCAGAGTGAGCGCCCGTTGCGCGCCTGGCGCTACGAGTTCCTCCGCGTGCTTGGCGTGAGCATCCAGCAGCGGAGCAGACGCCCAGGTGCCGACCCACTGGCTGCGTTCGATTTAGCCAGCAGCGGCTGCGACCCACAGCAGGGCGCTCGAGCGCCACGATCACGTCCTGATGGCCGTATGCGATTGCGCGGATTGCTCATTTAGGGATATCTCCTGCGGGCGGGAAATCAGAACCGGAGGTAGGCTCCCACACTCGGTTCCGAGGTTTGCCGCCTGGTGTTGGTGGTCAGTTGCGCCGAGTTGAAATCCGGCGTTTTGTAAATCAGCCCACGATACTGCAGCCGGAGCCCGAGGTGCGAGGTGAGGATCGGGTAGTTGACGCCGAATTCATAAAGCAGCGGTACGCGCCACTGCTGGTTGTATTTTTGCCCGCCAACGGTCGTCGGCAGAAAGAGCAGGCCGCCCACGCCCACCGCGCCAAAAGGCTGCAAGCCGAGAATCGGGAAGGTTCGGCCCTTGCACCAGATAGGCGCCCGAAACCTCGTGCACATTGTTCTGCACGCCGAAGGGAATGGTGGAGTACCTCTCGGTAAAGCGGGTGTAGCTGTAGTTGATCTCATAGCCCAGCCAGGGATGGAACGACTGCCGGACCGTGGCCAGCACCCCCAGGGAGTCGGTTGGACTGTCCTGGACGCCGTTGCCATTGGAGTGACTGAGAGAATTGCCCAAAGATGTTGACCGCACCTTCAAGGTTCTTGAGGGTCTGGGCCGACGCCCGGTTGCCTAGCCAGGCGAGATGAGGTCAGAAGGAAAAGTAGAAGGAGAAAAGAAAGGGACCGGGATTGAATGAACATCAGTTTGCCCACGCTCCTGCGCATGAAAGGGATGGAAATGGCTGGGACATCATCTTTCAACCCAAAGAGATAGCATACGCCAGCGCCGTCAGTGCTCGGGCCGGGTGCAGAGCGGCGGCGGCGGGGGCTGCCCGGCATTGCGTTCATCAGGTATTCCTCGATGCACTGATCGAGGATCCCATGAGCCTGCAGGATGAAATCGATGGCGTCACGCCCGGCTCCCTGGCCGCCGGATTTGGGGTGACGTAGTGGGCCGCGGCTTTCACCTGGTCGCGGGCGTTGGCGGCCGCGATGGCCAGTCCGCAAACGCGCATCACCGGCAGGTCGATCACGTCGTCGCCCACGTAGGCGATCTGGTCGAGGGTGAACGAGCCTCGCTGCATGATCTCGCGCACGGCTTGTATCTTGTAGTCCTGGCCCATGTAGACATAGTCCATGCGCAGGGCGCGGGCGCGCTGGGCAACGGTTTCAGAGCTGCGCTTGGTGATGATGCCGGTATGGATGCCCCCGATCCGGGCCAGCGAAATGCCAATGCCGTCATGGGCATGGAATCCTTTGGCCTCGAAGGTCTTCTCGGCCGGGCCGGCGTCGCAGGGGGAGAATCCATATCTTGCCGTCGGTGAGGACGCCATCGACGTCGAAAAGTATCAGGCGGATACGGCGGGCGCGCTCAGCGGCAGAGAAATCCATAGAACCATTCTAAGGAATCGGCGGACGCAGTGGCCATCGACGAGTGACGGTTGCGCTGCTGATACAACTTTCGTTTTCTCACTGCATCTTGTCATGACATCTGGCTAGCGCAATCATGGAAGCGCTATGAGAACTACCAAACTGTTTCATCCGCATCTCGTTTTATCGCCGGCGCCGTGGTTGTTCTGGCGCTGGTCGCAGCCCCCGTTTTCGCCTCCGTTTCGAAATATGCCGGGATCTACAGCTCCGAAGCGCCGGATACCACCGACGCGAGCCGGCCCTGCCGGCCCCGCATTCAGCGTTAGCCTGGGTCCGGACGGTACCGCTACAGTGACCCAGGATCTGGGCAAAGGCGCGGTCACCACCTTCGGACATTGGACCGACGCCGGCAGCCAGATCACGGTCAAGTTTGACGCCATGGATGGCAAGCCTGCCGATCCACCGATGGTCTTTCAGCCCAGCCACGATGGACTGCAGGCGGTGACCTGGAACCACACGCTTTGGGGAAAAACGACGCCTCCTGCGCTCAAGAAGGAAGAGTCGAACTGGCACGCCAACAAGAAGCACGGCTTCCTGTGAGTTTGTGAGGGTAGTGGCATGGGCCGGCTTGCCGTTACTGGGTAAAGGAGAGGGTTTGGGCCTCGCAACAACCCCACTCAAGCCGAAAGAAGGCTTGAATGGGCCACCCAGTCCTTCTTGGCGAGTGCAGAAAGTCCGCTGTTATTGCTGCCATTCAATGAAAAGACCCGGCTGTCCTCCCTTAAGAGAACTTTGGGATAGCCCATTCAAGCCTTCTACAGTTCCGCGGACCATTCCTGGAAATGTTCCTCTCCGTCTCTGGCTCTAAGATGGACGCATGGTCTCCCCGCTCTCCAGCAGCCCTGAAGTGGAAAACTGCGATGCGCTGTCCTGGGCGCATCCAGTGGTGCGGGAGTGGTTTGTCGGCAAATTCGGCACCCCTACGTCTCCCCAGGAACTGGGCTGGCCACCCATCCTCGACGGCAGACCGACGCTGATCTCCGCCCCCACCGGCTCGGGCAAGACGCTGGCAGCCTTCTTAATCTGTATCGACACCCTGATCCGCAAAGCGATCGACGGGTCGCTGCCGGCGGCCACCGCGGTGGTTTACGTTTCCCCGCTCAAAGCCCTCAGCAACGACGTGCAGAAGAACCTGGAGCAGCCGCTGCGGGAGATTCAGCAGCTGGCCCTGGAGCGCGGCTACTTGTGCCCCCCCATCCGCACCGCGGTGCGCACCGGCGATACCCTGCCCGCGGAGCGGCGGGCCATGCTGAAGCGGCCGCCGCACATTCTCGTCACTACCCCGGAGTCGCTCTACATCCTGCTGACCGCGGAGAAGAGCCGGAACAATCTTTGCGCGGTGGAGACCGTGATTGTGGACGAGATCCACGCGGTTGCGGACGACAAGCGCGGGCGCCCACCTGACGCTGACACTGGAGCGGCTGGATGCGCTGGTCTGCGGAGAAAACAGGCTGAGCCCGGGGGCCTTGATCAGGGGGAGATCCCAGCCGCCGCTGCGCATCGGCCTTTCCGCGACCCAGAACCCGATCGAGCTGGTCGCCAGCTTTCTGGGAGGACGGCGCGGACCCGAGGTGGCCATCGTGCAGGTGGGCCAACACCGCGCGCTCGACCTGGGCATCGAGGTGCCAGGGGAGGAACTGGGATCGGTAGCCACCAATGCGATCTGGGACGACATCTACGAACGCCTGGCAGAACTGGCGTTGCAGCACCGGTCGACGCTGGTCTTTGTGAATACGCGGACGCATGGCGGAGCGGCTGGCCTTTTGCCTGGGCGAGAGGCTGGGGCAGGAAAACGTAGCCGCCCACCACGGCAGCCTCTCCCGGAAACTGCGCTTCGAGGCAGAGCGCAAACTCAAGAACGGCGAGATCAAGTTACTGGTCGCCACCGCCTCGCTGGAGCTGGGCATCGATATCGGCAGCATCGACCTGGTGTGCCAGGTGAACTCTCCGCGGGCAATCGCCGCGGCGATGCAGCGCGTGGGACGTGCCGGCCATTGGCGCGGAGCGATTCCCAAAGGACGCTTCTTCGTGACCACGCGCGACGATCTGGTGGAGTCCGCGGCGCTGATCCGTGCCATGCGGGCGGGGGTGCTGGACCGGCTGGAGATTCCCCATTGCCCGATCGATGTGCTGATGCAGCAGATTGTCGCGGCCTGCGCAGCGGAGCCCTGGGAGGAAGACGCGCTGTTCGAGGTGTTGCGCCGCGCCCATCCTTACCAGGAGCTCACGCGCAAGGAATATGACGAGATTCTCTGCCTGCTGGCAGAAGGAATCGAAGCCAGCAGGGGCCGTTACGGGTCGTATCTGCTGCGCGACCGGGTGCATGGCCGGATGCAGTCCCGGCGGGGCGCGCGGACCATCGCGGTTTCAAATGGCGGCACCATTCCCGACACTGCACTCTACTCTGTGATCGTGCAGCCGGAAGGGGTGCAGATCGCCACCCTGGACGAAGACTTTGCCATCGACTCATCCGCCGGAGACGTGATTCTGCTGGGCAATACCAGCTGGCGCATCCAGCGGGTGGAAAGCGCCGGCCGGGTTCTGGTGGAGGATGCGCACGGCCAACCACCCAATGTGCCCTTCTGGCGAGGGCGAGGCTCCGCAACGCACGCTGGAGCTGTCGCGGTTCGTTTCCAGCCTGCGGCAGGAGATCAGCGCGCGGACCGGTGATGTGATGCCGGGATACATCAGCCAGTCGAACCCGCAGGTGGCGGAGACCGTGGCCTGGCTCAAGCAGGAATGTTGCGTGGATGATGCGGGCGCAGAGCAGATGATCGGCTATATCGTCGCCGGCCGCGCAGTGCTGGGAGCGGTGCCCGCGCTCGACACCATCATCGCCGAGCGCTTCTTCGATGAGGGCGGCGGGATGCAACTGATTCTGCACGCGCCCTTTGGCGGCCGGATCAATAAGGCATGGGGGCTGGCGCTGAGAAAGCGCTTCTGCCGCGGTTTCAATTTTGAGTTGCAGGCGGCAGCGACCGACAACGGGCTGAACATTTCGCTGGCCGAGCAGCACAGCTTCCCGCTGAGCGACGTATTCGATTTTCTTACCGAGCAGACGGTTACCGGGCTGCTGGAGCAGGCCTCGCTCGACTCGCCTATCTTCCGCGCGCGCTGGCGCTGGGATGCAGGGCGGAGTTTGCAACTGCTACGGTTTTATAACGGCAAGCGCATCGCGCCCCAGGTGCAGCGTACCCGATCCGACGATCTGCTGGCCAGCGTCTTTCCCCAGGTGGCGGCCTGCCAGGAGAATATCGAAGGCGATATCCAGATACCCTCGCACCCTCTGATTCAGGAAGTGATGAAAGACGTCCTGACAGAGGCGATGGATCTGGAGGGATTGATCGGCTTTGCTCGCGGGCATCCGAACCGGCGCGATTCGCTGTCTGGCGGTCGATAGCACGACCCCCTCCGCGTTCGCCCATGAGCTGCTGAACGCCAACCCGTATGCCTTCCTCGACGATGCGCCGCTGGAGGAGCGCCGCGCCCGCGCGGTGAGCATGCGCGGCATGGTTCCGGAAAAGATGCTGGGCGAAGCGGGGCGGCTCGATCCTGCCGCGATCGCCGAGCTGCGCGAAGAGTGCTGGCCCGATGTGCGCGATGAGCACGAGCTGCATGACTCTGCTGTGTTCGCTGACCGTGGTGCCGGTGGAGATTGAGGTCCACGATGGAGCGACCCACTGGCCGGTGTTTTTCGAGCGCCTCGAGGCGCAGGGCCGGGCCACGCTGGCGGAACATGCAGGACGGCGGTACCTGGTGGCGGCGGAACGGGTGGCGCATCTTCGCCTGCTGTGGCCGGAGGTCGTCTTCGATCGCCCAGTTGCCTGCCCCGCGGAAGCAAAGGAATTGTCGGCGAGCGAGGTGGTTCGCAGGTGCGTGCAGGGATGGATGGCGCTGCTCGGCCCGGTCACTTCGCGATCGCTGGGCGCGAGACTGGGGATTGAGCCGGCGGCCATCTGGGCAGCGATGCTGGTGATGGAGATGCAGGGCACCATCCTGCGCGGAGTATTTGAGGGCGCCGGCAAAGCTGCCGCCGACGAGGATGTGGAGTGGTGCGAGCGCCGGCTGCTGCAGCGCATCCATAAACGAACCCTGGCCGGGCTGCGCAAGCAGATCGAGCCGGTTACGCCGGCGGTGTATATGCAGTGGCTGCTGCGTTGGCAGCGGGTGGCGCCGCGCACGCAGCTGAGCGGAGAGGCGGGAGTGCTGGAGGCGCTGCGCCTGCTCGAAGGCTTCGAAGCGCCGGCCATCGAATGGGAGCGGACGCTGCTGCCGCAGCGGGTTCCCGGGTACGATCCGCGATGGCTGGATGCGCTGTGCCTGGAAGGGGTGGTGGGATGGGGACGGATCTCCCCACACCCCGCGTTCGCTACCCATGGCAGCGACTTTTCCGCCCCCAAGCGGGTGGTGCCTACCAGCATGGCCCCGGTCACCTTCTTTCTGCGCGAGGAGGCGCAGTGGATGGACCGCTGCCTGGCGGATCGCGCGATTCCCGAGCCCGCCTTGCAGGGATGCCTGAGCGAATTGGCCTGGCAGACGCGCTGCCACCTGGCGCAATATGGGGCGGTTTTCGCCGGCGACCTGGTTCGTGGGCTGGGTGCCCCGGCCGAGCAGGTAAGCCGTGCGCTGTGGGAACTGGTGGCGGCGGGGCTGGTTACCGCCGACGGCTTCGACAGCCTGCGCGTGCTGATCGACCCACGGCGCAAGGCCATCGCCCAGGGACCGTTGCGGCGGCCGCGCAACACCGTGGGACGATGGAGCTCGCTCAACCCTGCCGCCGGCGCGGTGGAGAGCCCGGGCAGCCAGGCGGAGCGGCGCGAGGCCGAAGTGGAGTCCGCCTGCTGGATACTGTTGCGGCGCTACGGCGTGGTCTTCCGCGATGTGCTGGAGCGGGAGACCACCATACCCCGCTGGCGAGAACTGCTGGGCATGTTCCGCCGGCTCGAGGCCCGGGGAAGCGTGCGCGGAGGCCGGTTTGTCAACGGGTTCGGTGGGGAGCAGTTCGCCGTGCCAGAAGCGGTAGCCGGGCTGCGCGAGATGCGCCTGCACAGTGCAGGACGAGTGGATGAGGCGATTACCGTGGCTGCGGCCGACCCGCTCAACCTGGCTGGGATTGTGGTTCCTGGAGAACGGCCAGCTGCTGTTCCCGGAAAAACAGTCACTTTTCTCGCTGGAGCGGTGCGGGTGGAAGAACTGGCCGCAGCCGCTTTGTGAGAACACTCTCGAATCATTTCCCCGGGGTTGCTAATCTAACAGGCCTAGAGCCAATCGAAGGAGACCGGAGATGAACCTGGTACTCACCGTCGTTGCAATCGTTATCTGGGCCTGGTTAGCGGTGATATGGATAAGAAGAATCAAGGCGCGCCGCGAGTTCGAGCGGATCAGCATCACGCCGGAAGCACTTCATGAGCTCATCGTTGGCCAACACGACATCGTGATCCTGGACGTTCGCCAGCCGCTGGACCTGTTGGCGGATTCGGAGATCATCGAGGGAGCACGCAGGATTTCTCCCGAAGATGCGACCACAAATCCGGCTCTTATCCCAACCGATAAAGAGCTGGTTGTGTACTGCACCTGCCCCAGCGACAAGACCAGCCGCGCCATCGCCCTCAAGGCTCATTACCTGGCGCCGGAGATAGATATAAACCGGGTCAAGTTTCTTAAAGGCGGATTGGCCGCGTGGAAGGCGAAGGGCTACCCAGTCGTGCCTTACGATAAGACCTTTCACCTCGACACGGGCACCTAGAGGGTGCGCGTTGTTTTCCCGGGAATAAATTCGCGAATCACCGGTTCTCCTCTCAGGAGAGACGAGATATTGGACATGAGATGACGCTGTTGCCATGGAAGCGCACGGTGAATGATACAGGCTCGCAGCCGACTGCTTTTGCGGACCTGGCGTTGCCGCTGCTTCCATCGCTTTACAACGTTGCCTTCTGGCTCTCCCGCAACGCCGCGGATGCAGAGGACCTGGTGCAGGAAACCTATCTGAAAGCCCTCCGGGGCTTCGCGACATTCGAGCCAGGGAGCAATTTCAAGGCATGGATCTTCCGCATTCTCCGAAACACTTACCTCACCTCCCGCACTGGGCTGGCGGCTATGCGCACGGTTGCACTCGAGGACGAGATGGGCGACGGAACTGACTCGAGAGGCGCAATTTATCCAGAAGGCGCGATCGATCGGGAAACTCCGGAGATCAACTTAATCCGCCTGAGCGACTGCGCTGCGCTGCAGGCGGCGATGGAAAAGCTGCCTCCGCCACTGCTGGAAGTGATTCTGCTTTGCGACGTCGAAGAGATGAAATACCGGGAGATCGCCACCGTCCTGGAGATTCCGATCGGCACGGTCATGTCGCGTATTGCACGTGCGCGCGCTGCGCTGCGCGGAGCGCTGCAGGCTAATGTTGCGCCGAGGGAGTTCCGCGTATGACCGACCATCTTTCTCCTGCCACGCTGAACGCCGTTGCCGATGGTGAGCTTTCCGCGGATCAGCTCGCCACGGCAAACGAGCATCTCGCCGGCTGCTCCTCGTGCACCGCGAGCGCCCTGCAACAGAGCCTGCTCAAATCCGCCACGGCGAGGGCCGGGCAGCGATACGAGATGCCCCCAGAGCTGGGAGAGCGTTTGGCATCCCAGTCAGAGACGCCTGCCACCGCGCGTTCAAAGTCGGGAATTTGGTCACCGGGATGGATCACCGCGGCAGCGCTTCTACTTGTCTTCAGCAGCATGACGCTTTCGCAGCGCCACACCCGCAAGGTGGAGATTGCGTCCGCTGAGCATGCTGCGCTGGTGACAGAGGTGTTCGATCAACACATCGCTATGCTCGCTGGGAACTTGCCGCCGCAGGTGATTTCTACCGACAGGCACACGGTAAAGCCATGGTTTCAAGGGAAAGATACCGTTCAGCTTTAATTTGCCTCAGAATCTGCCTGGTGATACTACCCTCGATGGGGCAAACCTGACCTACTTGCACAACCAGCCCGTTGCCCAATTGCTCTACAGCGTTGGGAAGCATCGCGTCTCTGTGTTCGTCCGGCAAAGACATGGAGCAACCAGCGCGAGTGATTTAGTGACAGAGCACTCAGGGTTTCACGTGACGGACTTCAGTACGGGTGATCTTGATGGCATCGCGGTCAGTGACGTGGATCCAGCCCGGCTCAACGAACTGGTGAGCGCGATCAAACAGGCACAGTCTCGATGAGAGTGCTTGTTTGGTTATGGAAGTCTTAAGACCCTGCGCGAGAACCGGAATTTAGAGCTATCAGTCCCGCAGAGACGCCTGAATGTCAGACTTGTCCAAATTAGATTTGGACAAAATATTGGTTCAGCATCCGAAATCGCATTAACAGCAGGTCCCTCCACTTCGCTTCGCTTCGGTCGGGATGACAAGCTTGTTTTGCCATCGAGGGTTCTCCAGGAAATCTCTGTCTTTGCGAAAGAATTGTCATCCCGACCGAAGCGAAGCGAAGTGGAGGGACCTGCTGTTGATGCGATTTGTGCCCCGGGGTCACGAGTGATCCCAATGCGTCCCTTCGGCTAGATACTATTTCCTGGTGGCGAAGCCTGCGAGAATAGGCGTATGCAGGATGAATTGGCCAAGCTGCAGCCGGGAGAAGATTACTACTACGACGGGCCATATATGGTCTTTACCGCGCAATACCACTTGAAGCGGGGGACATGCTGTAACTCGGGGTGCAGACACTGCCCATACCGCAGCTCAGCCAGCGGACAGAAAGACGGCGAAAGCCCGAAGTAGCCATCGACCGCTCACATGGACGGAGCTGGGCTGCCCGCGGAGGGAGGCGGGGCGGGGGTCGCGGATGGAGCGGGGGTTGCAGGCGGCGCAACCGCGGCGGCGCGGACCAGCAACGCCTGGCGGGGGAAGCTGAAGCTGCCGCCAGTATCGTCGATCACGTTGACCTGGCAGATGTAGAGCCCGGCGGTGAGCCGGTCGAGCGGAATGTCGAAGGCAAAAGCGACGGCGTCGCGACCGGGCACGTTCACGGCTGTTCGCCTCAACCAGCGGCGTTTCAAAGACTTTGGTGGTGCCCTGCAAAAACTCAATGCTGGTGAGCACTTTCATGCCGGACTTCGCCTTGGCCGCGGCATTGGCCTGCGCCGACGCAGGATCATAGACCTCATAGAGCAGATACAAGTGCTGATCGGTGCGGAAGACATGGGCCACATTCGGCACCCAGGTGAAGCCGCCGTTGCTGAGCGGATTATTCTGGTCGCTCTTGCTTGAGGCGGAGCGCTGGCTGGAAAGCACGACGGAGCTGAGCTTGAGCGGAAACTTCTTCAGGTCCGGCAGATTGATATCGGTTTCAAAGGAGCCCATGCGGCCGGTTTGATTTTCGCGGACCACAAACTTCAGATGGTACTTGCCCAAAGGCAGGCTGAAGCCAGTGGTGTATTGGATGTTCTTGCGCGACACCTGCTGCGAGTCATCGATCGCCAGCTTGACCGTCTGGCGGATCTCAGCCATGTCCTGCCCGGCGGTGTTCTTGAGCTCGCCGATGATATCGAGCGTAGCCTTGCTGCGGTCTCCGCCTTTCACAAACGGTATCTGCGAGCCAGGCACGATCAAAGATACGGGCACGTAAAAGCGGGGCGTTGCCCGACCCGTATCACTGCGGAAGTAATAAGCCTGCAGATAGACCTCGACGTCGGTGGCGGGCAGGTCGCTGGCCAGCTGCTCCTGTAGCTGGCGCTCGCGCTCATCCTTGTTGGCATGACGGATAGTCGGCGGGAGCATAGTAGCCGGGGCGGTATTCGAGCTTTACGTTGGGACGATTGATCTTGATGGTGAGCTTGCGGTAGCGGCCGTCACTTCTGCGTATCGGTGGAGCGGAAACCGATGACGTAGTAGGCGGAAGTGTCCTGCTGGATGCGCTGGAAGGCAGGCGAGAAGTCGTTCGAATCGAAGAAAGCTTTGCCGCCGGTATCGCTGGAAAGCGTGGCCATCACTTCCTGGGTGTTGAAGTTGGAGTCGAGATTGTTTTGCAGGGCCGCGCCGTTGTAGCCGCTGGTGCCGCGCAGGCTTCCGGTTGAGGCGTCGCCCAGCGGAGAGATGGCCTCGAGGCCGCGCGCATCCACGGAATAGATCGACATGTTCGCGCGCACCGAGGCATTGATGGCGGCGTGCAGCGAGGCCTGGTTCTCAATGCCGTCGCGCTGGATGCCGCCGGAGAAATAAAGCAGGGATTTTTTCTCGTTGATGTAGGCCAGCGAGTGGGCAATATCGGCGAAGGCGAAGAGCTCGCGGTCGGTATTCACGTCGTTGTACTCCTGCTCATCGGCGGTAAAGGACGGTGGTGTCTTCCACCTGGTTGGTGGTGCTGGTCGCTCCCGATTGAAACCCGGCGCCCTGGGTTCCGGAGTAGGCGTTGACCGCGTTCAGCAGCAGTTGCTTATTGGCGGTGAAGTCGCGATCAAGCGACAGCGATTGATCCAGCGAGACGACAGCGACCAGGTCTGCCGGCTGCATCTGCCGGTTAATGTAATTGCGGGCCGCGTCCTGCGCCCGCTCCAGGTCTTCCGGCTGCATGGAGGTGATGTCGAAGAACATCACGATCAGGCGATGGTTGCGCAACTCGGTCGACGTGGCGCTGCGGTTCATGCTGCCCATGATGGTGTTGGCCGCCTTGCCGTTCACCGTGGCCTCGTTGAGAGGCGCGGCCTGATCGACGCTCTGGAAGTCGAAGCTGATGATCTTTTGCGGCTTGCCATTCTCCTGGATCTGGAAGTCGTTGGCGGTGAGACCGCGGACCACTTCTCCCGTCTTTTTATCGCGGACCACGACGTTGGTGAGCACCAGGTCGCTGTCGACCTTAAGGGTATAGGCGGTTTGCGTATCCGGCGGCGTCGGACCTGGGTCTGGTCCTGCGCAGCAAGACTGGCATCGCGGGCATCAAGCCGACGAGGGCGATGGCGGCGAGTCTGCGTAGATGACCAGTGAAGTTCATAGTGCCTCTCTATGACACAGTGCAGCGATTGGGGCCGGCGGCCCACTCAAGCCCAAAGAAGGCTTGAATGGGGCACCCCCGGGCTTTTTTTCTGGTTCGGAAAGCATGGTCATTGCTCCTAGAACCGGTAGCGGGCGTTAAAGGTGAATTGACGCATGCCGGCGGCTGAAGTTACCTGGCCGTAGGTTCCCGATCCCAGGGTCGTGTCGACTCCTGAGTATTGGACGGTGTTGAAGACGTTACTGGCGGTGGCGCGCATCTCGAAGGTACGCGTTTCCGAAAAGCGAACCGTTTTGGAGAGCGAGGCATTCACAGAAACCGTGCCCGGCCCGGGAATCAAGTAACGCGACGCAGTTCCATACGTGGCCGCGGGCGCGGCAAAGGCGCTCTTGTTGAACCAGTTGTCGAGCGAGCCGCCTCCAGCAGTGAGCGAGACCCCGGGAACCCGGTCCGGCCGTAGGGATGCCGTAGTGCCGCGGGCTACCTCGTCTACGGTGGCCTCATAGTGAGGCGTCAGAGCTTCGCCGGTGGCGAAATCAAAGGTGCCGGAAAGGGATATGCCGCTGAGCGAATGCGCCAGCCACCCGGTAGTGATGAAGTGCTCGTCGGGACCAAAGGGTAATTCGTAAAGAAAGTTGCCGGTCACCTGGTGGCGTATATCGAAGCTCGAATTCGATTCTTCCGCCAGCAGGTTCTGCCAATTCTGCGCCACCACCGTCGCCGTGCCTCCGTTGCCGCCAATCGAGCTGGCATTGTCGATGGAGTGGCCATAGGTATAGGTCGCCCCCAGGCCGATTCCCCGCTGCAGGCGCTTGCGGAGACTCAGAGTCATCGCGTTGTAATTTGAGAACGCAACGGAATCCTCATAGTCATAAAAGACCCCGCTGACCGACGAATTGGCAGTGCGGCCGGGCGCATCGACGATGTCCAGGCGGGTTCCCTTCGAACCGTTGTAGCCGAGGTTGAGCACAATTCCCAGAGGCAGGGTGCGCTGCAGGTTGATGTTCCACACCTGCACGTAGGGAAGCCGGTAGTACTTATTGACCGCGTAGTTTCCATCGTCCTGGGGCGAGGGGAACCCGTTGGCCAAACTGATCTGCGCTCCGGCCGTTGTTTCATTGGTCTGGACGTCGGCGTAGGGCGGCTGGAAGGCGAATTCCTGGATGAATTTCGCATACTGGCCGACGGCGTAATTAATGCCGTAGCCTGCGCGCACCACCGTGTCCTTCGCGGCGCGCACGGCAATGCCAATGCGCGGAGAAAAGTTGTTGCGCTCAGGGTAGACCAGATCGCGCGGATACTTGCCCGTATAAGGACCGATGCCCCCGGAAAGAACCGTGGCCACCGAATTGAAGTCATTGCCCGTATCCAGGGTGGAAAGCCGGTCGTACTTCTCCGAGTAGGGCGAATAATATTCGTAGCGCAGGCCGAAGAGCAGGGTCAGGTTGGCGAAGGCTCGCCAACTGTCCTGGCCATAAGGCATCCCAGGCGTTCTCCCGCAAATAGGATTTTTGATAGGGGGCCTGCAGCGCAGTCTGCTGCGGCAAACCAAGCAGCAGGTCAGCAAGCGAAGAGCCTGTGAAGTGTCGCCGCTGCTGCCACTGGAGCCGGGCGCTTGAGTGAAGTAGCCGGTGAACGTATAGGTGCCAGTGACATCGCCGGTATTGCCGAAGAGGTCGTTGTGGACGCGGCGGAAGTCTCCGCCGAAGCGGATGTTGTGCTTCTTGTGAATCCACGAGGTGGAGTCGGAAGCAGCAATCGTCTGGTTGGATCTGAAAATTCGGCTGCTGCTCGTTGACGCTGGTGAACTGGTTCAGGGTCAGGTTGGGCAGACCGTAGAGCAGCGGATCTTCGGGTAGCCCAGCGAGACCCAGCTGGCTGGCGATATCGGTGACGCCGGTGAATTCGTTCTTGAGCTGGGTGTCGCTGCGGTTCCAGTTGAGACTCGGATTGGTGGTCAGCCTGCCTTTGCCAAGCGAGTAGCCCAGGGCCAGAGAATACTGGTGGGTTTGTTGCTTGCCGCCCAGGTCGGGGAAGAGATTCACTTCGTCGGCCGCCGCGTGGCTGTAGTTGAAATTCACATTCATGCTCTGGCGTATGCCAGGGCCGCCCTGCCCGGTGTATTGGCGGATCAAGCCGCCAATGGGGGAGCCTCCCGAACTGGCGCCAAAGCTATGCAGGAAGCGCACACCGATGCGGGTGGTGTTGGATTCAGAGGAGGTAAGGCGCTGGTAGTTCTGGAACTGCCCCGGCAGGCTGGGCAGTGGAATGTAATTCAACAGCGCGGTGGCCTGGGGCACGATCCGGTCCGCCGGGATCATGTTATTGGGGAACGGGGCCTTGGTGATCGGGTCGTAGATGGTTATGGGCGCGCCTTCCTGGGTGGTAAGGCCGGCTAAATTACCTTTACGCTCAACGCGGTGGGCACGCTGCCATACTCGCTGAGCGGGGAGGAAGAACGTTGCCCCGTCAGGTTGAAGAAGATCACGTCTTTGGTGTCGTGCTCGATCAGGTGAGGAATGTAGGGCGCGCCCATAAAGGTGAGACCGAACTGGTTTTGCGCGTAGCTGGGCTGCGGCTCCGTTTGGGCTCTTATGGGGAAAGGCGTGGCATTCAACGCGCTATTTCCCCCCGTCCAGTAGAAGGCGCCGTGGGGTTGGTTGGGCTTAAAGTTGCGGAAATTGCCGAAGCCGCCGCCTCCTCCGCGACCGCCACGGCCTCCTCCTCCTCCAAAGCCCCGCCCCCTCCGAAGCCGCCACCCCCTCCGCCAAAACCACCACCGTCTCCTCCCCCCGGCCCACCTCCGCCAGGTCCTCCGCCCTGTCCGCGGCCTCCGCCTGACCACCTTGGCCACCCGGGCCTCCACCGCCGGAGAGGGACTGATCGAGCTCCGCGTTCTGGCGAAGCTGCTCCATATCCACGCCGGCAAAGGGATTTGTGGTGCCTGCCTGTCCGGTCACGGCAACGGAGTCGGTGGAGAAGTCCGAGTTGTTCGCCAATGAAGGTAACGCCGCTCCGGTAGCTCCGCTGTTGATGCCTGCGTCCGCTGTGCCCGCCAGAGCGGCGAGCAAAGCCAGATTTTGTGCCCCGGCACCCGCGTTGCGCCGTACTGTTGACTGCTGACGGCCACTTTGACCTGCAGTTCCTGCCGTGTTCTCCGGTGAGGTATCGGGCGCGACCCGCGAAGCCAGGGTCAAGGCGAAATCGGCCTGCTGGTTAGCAGGCGAACCAGCCGCGGGTTTGAGAAGCGCGACTTTGGTCTCTGGGGCAAAGGCCGCAAGCTCGGTCTTGATCACGTAACGGCCACTGGTAGGGATGGTCATCGAGTAGTTGCCGTTGATGTCCGTAATGGTGGCGTAACGCTGGCCGGTGAGCGTGTTGGCGGCGACGATGCTCACGCCAGGTAGCGGAACATTGCCGGCCTTTACTGTGCCGTGCACCAGGCCGCCAGCCACACTGGCGACCGCGGCCGGCGGAGGCTGCAGCGGGGGAGGGGGATTGGGCTCCGGCAGACGTGACGAGACAGCCCCCTAACAGGAGCAGGGGGATGCGTCGCATTAGCGCGGGAACCCTATATGTATCCACACAACTTAGACCTTCCTGCCGACGAAACAATTCAGGGACCTGGTGGCGGACCTGATGGCGCGCCGGATGGGGCCGTTCCTCCGGGCTGCGCCTCGCCGCCGTGCGAAGGCCTTGCTCCCGGTCCTCCGGTTCCCGGTCCTCCGCCGGGTCCTCCGGTTCCTGGCGTCATGATGCGCAAGGTTGTGGCCAGAAAGGTGTCCGCCTGCAAGCGCCCCCTGGGCGCTGATAAAGTCTCCTACCTTCACATCGGCCAGGGTGACGTCTTCCCTACGCTTGCGGAAGGAGGTGTTTTCGTCCACCGCCACTGTCTGCGACTGCTTGTCATTGGCCCGCTCAATGGTGATTCTTGAGCTCATGAATAGCGGTTACTTTGCCCATCACCCAGGTTTTGCCAAAGTCGGCGCGGGCTTGACGGACCTCGTTGGCATCGATGTCAACCACGAAAACAGCGCCCACGGTCTTGGCTTTGGCATCGACTACGCCGCCGGCCATCAACATGTCTCCCACGTGAATATCGGCGGCCGCGATCGGCTGCCGGTCCTTCATGAGGTGGGAATTCGCGCTGTACAGCACCTGGTAAGTGTCCCCTTCTTCGGTGCGGATGGTGAAGCTACCTGGGCCGGCAGCGGTGACCGTTCCGCGCACTCCGTTGCCTCTGCCGAAGGCTCGACCCATGCCGTCGCCTCCGCCCGGGGGACCCATGGCATCACTGTCCTGGGCGAGGCAAAGCGGTGCCGCCGTCGCCATCATCCACAGACCCACAATGACCAATCTTGCAGTGCGTTTCATGGTTAAAGCCTAAGCCATCGGCAGGCCCTGCCCAACGCACATTTAGACGACGCCTGCAAAGGTATGGACGCAGGCGGCCAGCTAACCGTTGTCGTGATACGGCAGCGGCTGAAACTGTTTGGATGAAAGGGACGGGCTTGGTCATTCTCTGAGGTACACTGCCGGGATGCTGTCCGACTCCGTCGCGACCCCTACACCACCCGCTTCCCCAGCCCACGTGGAGGGGCATTTTGGGTCGACGGCGCTGGTGCGCGATGTGGTCATCGGCATGTCGGACGGATTGACCGTTCCCTTCGCTCTGGCGGCTGGACTCTCCGGCGCGGTGAACTCCTCGCACGTGGTGGTCCTGGCCGGGTTGGCAGAGATTGCCGCCGGCTCCATTGCCATGGGACTGGGCGGGTTTCTGGCCGCCCAGGGTGACTCCGAGCACTATGCCAGCGAACGGCAGCGCGAAGAGCGGGAGATCGTCGAGCGCACCCGGGACGAGGAAGAAGAAATCTACGAAATCTTCGAGCAGTATGGGGTGGATCGAAGCGAAAGCATGCCGGTACTGGAAGCGCTGAAGCGCCGGCCCCAGGCGTGGGTGGACTTTATGATGCGCTTTGAGCTGGGTTTGGAGGAGCCGCAACGTAACCGGGCCAGCCGAAGCGCCATCACCATCGCGCTTTCCTACGTGGTGGGGGGCCTGGTTCCCCTGGTTCCGTACATGGTGGGCCGCAGTTTGACCTCCGCCCTCACCGCCTCGGTGGCGATCACCCTGGTGGCGCTGCTGGTTTTTGGTGGGGTCAAAGGCAAGCTTACCGGGGCCGGCACCGCACGCAGCGCGGGCCAGACCGTGCTGATTGGTGGTTTGGCCGCCGGCGCGGCTTACACTCTGGCCCGGCTGCTCAGCGCCCATTGAAGCGCCAGCAAACCGGCAGGAAAAAATATAGGCAACATCCAGCCGCTTGAGGTCTCTAAGTAGAGGGAGAAGACATGACGCCAGCGATCGCAACGACGGAAAGCCCTGCCGGTCTCTTGGAAGAGTTTTTGCAGGTTCGGCGCCAGAGCGAGGAGCTTTGTCGACCCCTTACGCCCGAAGACATGATGGTCCAGTCCTGCGCTGAGGCCAGCCCGGCCAAGTGGCATCTGGCCCATACCACGTGGTTTTTTGAGACCTTCCTGCTGCGCGAATTCCTTGCCGGCTACCGCGAATTCAATCCTGACTTCCTCTGGCTCTTTAACAGCTACTACAATTCGGTCTCCGACCAGCCAGAGAAGAAGCTGCGCGCCTCCTTTTCACGGCCCCCCGTGGAAACGATCCTCAAGTATCGGCGGCACGTGGAGGAGGGGATTCAGCGATTGTTGGTCTCCAACCCGCCGGAGGAAGCTGCGCGGAGGATCGTGCTGGGAGTGAACCACGAGCAGCAGCATCAGGAGCTGCTGGCCACCGATATCAAGCACGCGTTGTGGACCAACCCGCTGCGCCCGGCCTACGTCGACGAAACAGTCGACTTCACTGCGCCCACTGCCGGGACAGCAGAATGGGTTGGGTACGAGGGCGGCCTCTTCGACATAGGATTCGGCGGCGACGGCTTTGCCTTCGATAACGAGCTGCCTCGCCATCCTGTTTATCAGCGTCCCTTCGAGCTGGCGTCAAGGTTGGTTTCCTGCGCTGAGTATCTTGCGTTCATCGGCGACGACGGCTATCGCCGCCCGGAGCTTTGGCTCGCCGCAGGTTGGGACACAGTCAAGGCCGAGGGCTGGAAGGCCCCGCTTTATTGGCGCCAGCAAGACGATGCATGGCAGGTGTACACGATGCACGGTGAACAGCCGCTGCAGGGATTACTCCAAACACCGGTGTGCCACGTGAGCTACTTCGAAGCCGATGCATTTGCCAATTGGGCGGGTAAGCGGCTCCCCACGGAAGCGGAGTGGGAGATCGCAGCGCAGGGACTGCCCGTGACGGGAAATCTGCTGGGGGGGCCGATGCATCCGCTAGCGCTGGGTGAAGCCGCTGCGAACGGGCCGGCGCAGATGTTTGGGGATGTATGGGAGTGGACTGCAGAGTCCTTACCTCGGTTACCCGGGGTTTCGCGCGGTACCGGGTGCTCTGGGCGAGTACAACGGGAAGTTCATGTGCAACCAGATGGTGCTGCGCGGCGGGTCAGTCGTGACTCCGGCCTCGCATATCCGCGCTACCTACCGTAATTTTTTCTCTCCTGCGACGCGCTGGCAGTTTTCCGGCATTCGTTTGGCGAATCTTTAACTCTTTGCTATAACCGGAAGCTCGCGGAGATTCTCATGTCTGCTATATCGCTACCCAAGTTGCCGGCAATTGCGTCGAGCCCGATCGCAGTTGAAGTTCTTAACGGGCTCTCTGAGCAGCCCAAGAGTCTGTCACCGTGGCTGTTTTACGACGAGGCGGGTTCTCGCCTCTTTGAGGCAATTACAGAGCTGCCGGAGTATTACGTCACCCGCACGGAAAGACAGATCCTGGCCGAGCACGCGGATGAAATCATCTGTGGCGGCGGCGGGCGGGCGCGACCTATCGCTGATTGAGCTGGGAGCCGGGACGGCAACAAAAACGGGCCTGCTGCTGGACGCCGTGGTCCGCATGCAGGGAAGCGTAACGTATTACCCGATCGATGTGTCGGAGACGGCGCTCGAAGAAGCGCGGACCAGGCTGGAGGCGGAGCTGCCGGAGGTGACGGTCGAACCCATCGTCGCGGACTACACCGAAGGCATGCGGCAGAACAACGCGGCTGTCCGCTGCGGGGAGACGGCTGGTGTTGTACATCGGCTCGAGCATTGGCAACTTTTCGCCGGCGGACGCGATCGAGGTGCTTCGCGGCGTGCGCGCACAATTAGCGCCCGGGGATTGCCTGTTGCTGGGCGCCGACATGGTGAAGGACACCGACATGCTGCTCGCGGCTTATGACGATGCGGCAGGCGTTACGGCGAAGTTCAATAAGAATTTGCTGGTCCGCATCAATCGCGAACTGGATGGCAATTTCAATCCTCAGTTCTTTCGCCACCAGGCGCGGTGGAATGAAGCAGCACTCGCGGATAGAGATGCACCTGGAGAGTCTGCTGCCGCAGCGGGTGTCGGTTCGCGCGCTGGATATGGAGGTGCGTTTCTCACCGGGAGAGACGATCCACACCGAGAACAGTTATAAGTTCACGGACCAGCGGGTATTGAGTTTGCTTACGCGGGCTGGGTTCAGGCTGCGGCGAGCAATGGAGCGACGCCAATCGGTGGTTCACGGTGTATCTGGCGGCCACGAGCTAATTTCCGTCAGAGTTGTTTTGTGGTTGAATGCAACTGCAGATCCCTCGGCTTCGTTCCTAATGACACAGAGCGGAGGGTTTGGAACTACCCTCAGGCCTTTGTTGGCGTTGCAGAGAACAGGGTCTTGCTCCCTCAACTTGCTGCAGGCGAGTTAGTTGCTCGGGATCTGCAGTTTCAGTTGCCCAGCATCAAATGACAATTCATATCAGAGGGAGGAACTTTCTCCTCGTCACTTCGTCAGGCGGAGCAGAACCACTCCGTGACGCGGCACGCTTACCGTGTAGGTGCCCTGAAGTTTTCCCAGATCTTTTGCCTGCCAGATATCGCGCGCCTTCGCGCCGGCGGGAAAACCCAGTTCGCTCAAGTTCACGGTGACCGGCAGCGGGGAGTCGTCACGGTTGAATAGGCCTACCGCTTTCGCTCCGCCCTGCAGCGGCTTGGCCCAGACTTCAACCGGACCCACCGCGGAGACACGATCCCCTGCTTGCCCAGCGGATCCTGATCAATGGCAATCACTTCGCGATTGGTAAGAATGGCAAGCGTCTCCGGCGCCATGTGGGAAAGATCATTGCCCGCTAACAACGGCGCGGCCAGCAGAGCCCAAAGGCTCATGTGCGTGCGGTTCTCGTCCAGCGTGAGCTTGCCGTTGCCTACTTCCAACATGTCAGGATCATTCCAGTGCCCGGGACCGGCATACTTCGACAGACCAGCCTGAGAGAAGCCGATCAGCGTCATGCGGTCGTAGGTGGGATTGATATCACCGGTCGTCCGCCATAGGTTGGCTCCAAGCGAAGGTCCCCATTCCCAGACCGCGTCCCAACCGTACTGGCAGAAGCTGTAGACGATCGGGCGCCCGGTCGCGAGCAGCGCCTGGTGCATCTTCTCGTAGGCATCCTTCATCATCTGCGTGGCCTTCTGCGGATCGTTCGGCGCCTGCTGCATCATGATCTGGTGAAAGCTGCAAAGGTCGTATTTGAGATAGTCGATGCCCCAGGCCGCATAAGTCTTCGCGTCCTGCGCTTCGTGCTGATAGCTGCCTTCGTACTTGGCACAGGTCTTTGGACCGGGCGAAGAGTAAATGCCGATCTTCAGGCCCTTGGAGTGAACATAGTCGGCCAGCGCCTTCATGTCGGGAAATTTGCTGTTGGTCTGGATGTTGCCCTGGGCGTCGCGCTCGCCCTCCCAGGTGTCGTCAATATTGATGTAGAGATAGCCGGCGTCCTTCATGCCCGAAGAGACCATGGCGTCTGCCGCGGCACGAACATCCTTATCGTCAACCTTGCCGGCGAAGAGGTTCCAGCTGTTCCAGCCCATCGGCGGGGTCGCGGCCAGAGTCTGGGCGGGTAGCGAGGAAGGCGTCAGGAGGGCAACAAGCAGCAGGGGGCGCAGTGCTTTAAACATGCAGATCACTATAGGCCACTTCCCTTGCCGGTAGCCAGAGGCTTGAGGATTTCGTCGAGCAGATCGGGCGTCCCCTGCACGCGCTCCAGCCGCGGGTATTTCTCGCCCTCATGGTAATCCAACCGGACGGTACGGAACTCGTTGTCATTGGAGACGATGAACTCGATAGGGCTGGTTTTTGCCTCCCGGATCGCCCGCTTCAGCACTTCACTCGTAAAGGCGTGCCCGTTGACGGCAACCAGCTTCGTGCCCGGCCCGAGGCCTGCCTGGAAGGCGGGAGAACCCATTCTGACGTCGTCAATCTGGCCAGTGGTGAAGGCCATGACACCAAGCGAAAACCACGCGTCGATCTTCTTTTCGTTATCCAGCGAGGCTTGCTCAAACGGGGTGGGTTCGGCGGTATAGATGAGGCGGTAACCCCCGTGCTCGATTCCTCCGAGCGGCGCGTGGTCTGCGTGCGACTGCAGGCGCTCAGTCAGAAAGGCGCGCCAGTCGAAGGGTGCGACGGCGTTCAGATCGGAGACGATCTCATCAAAGTTGTAGGGCACGACCTCAGGGCCGGTGTCGCCGCCCGCAGCCAGAAATTTGACGCAAAAGTCGTTCAATGACTTCTTGTCGTGGGTTAACTGGCGAATGGTGGTGTCTGCGTCGAGCCAGAGCAGCTCTCCTTCCTGGTAGTAGTCTTGCGCGCGCCTCCAGTTGGCCCAGTAATCGTGTCTCTCACGGAGACTCTGGGAGGAGATGGCGGTATCTTGCAGGTTGCGCCAGCTGCGCCCGGGTTTCTGATCGAGGCGGGCTGCGCTCCAGGCCAGCGCCTCTCGATAGCTTTCGGGGGTCCACAAGGCGGAGCGCGCCGCCAGGATATTTCCCCAGTATTGCGTCATGCCTTCATAGACCCAAAGCAGATCGCCCTTCATCGGGGTGGCGTAATCCGGAGTAGCCAACCCTGCGGGACGACGGTATTTGCCATTCCAGGAGTGGGTAAACTCGTGCGGCAGCAATTGGGCATTCAGCATAGCCAGTCTGGGGTCGGAGAAGCCTTGCTCGCGGACGCCGTTGTCGCTGGACTGGTGGTGCTCAAGCCCCTCCTCACGCACAATGTCACTCAGGCTGAGTAGAAAATGGTAGGTCTCATAATGCCGCGAACCGTAGAGCGCTCGCGCCTCCCGCACCAGCTGGGTCATCGAAGCGAGAAACTCCGGCTTTAGATCGACGTCTTGAGCGTCGTCGCCGGCGACGTCGAGATAATGCTTCGGGGTCACGTCCGGGGCCAAGGGGAATTCGCGGAAATATCTGCCCGTGATCACCGGGGAATCCACTAAGCGTTCGACAGAAACGGGCGCAAAGGAAACCTCCGCGCCTGCCTGCGATGCGACGCTCAGCGCGGTGCCAAACTTCCAGTCCGCCGGTATGGTGAGAGAAGCGGCGATGGGAATCTGGGCCACCGGGATGTTCGCGGGATAGAGGATGAGGGCATTCCACTCCAGTACCGTCATATTGACGCTGGTGGCGCCATCCATGTCGGACCCGGTGTCGCCCGGGGTGGCGAGGAAGTCGAGCGATACCTCCAGCCGGCTGACACCGGGCGGCACGTCCACGTGGATCCCATACATATCCACGTCGTCACGACGCCAGGGAAGATCCTGGCCGTTGGCGCGAACGAACAGGCCGGCAAGATTGTCGATAGGCCCGGTGGGGCGATGGTCGCCGGGAATCCATTGCGGATATTCGAGCGTAAGCGGACCGGCGCTTACCGGTATCTGCAGCTGCGCGTGAATCAGGCGGCGCGGCGCATCGGTGAGATCTACATGCAACATGATCGGCGAATCTTGAGACTGAGCGGTCGAACGGCAGGCAGGCAAAAGGGACAGGGTGATGCAAAGGAGGCCCACAGCGGTTTTCTTCATCTCTTAATCATTTCACAGCCACTGGCGCGAAAGGCCCGGGAACAAGCATGATGGATTGATTCTCCAAAGAGGCTTAACCATGGCAAGTACTACTGCGCAGTCTTATGCGAACCACACCAGGCGCGACCCACCCTTTCACTTTTTTCTGTTGCCGTTAGCTCTTGCGGCCGTCATCCTGAGCATCATTCTCCTGACGCGACACCAACGTATGGCTTCCATACTGTGGGTCCTGCTGGCCATAGGACTTCTCATAACCGCATTCAAAGCCAGGAGCTATGCGCTCAAAGTACAGGACCGGTTAATCCGGCTGGAGGAGCGGCTGCGCCTGGCCATGCTTCTGCCCGAAGCAGCCAGGGCACGGATCGGGGAGTTGACGGAGTCGCAGTTGGTGGCGCTGCGTTTCGCCTCGGACTCGGAGCTGCCGGCCCTGGCCGTGCGCGCGCTCAACGAGGGCCTGACCAGCAAGCAGATAAAGACCTCTATTGAGTCATGGCGGCCCGACTACTTTCGGGTTTGAGATCGCAGCCTCTTAAGTCCCGAGGCGGCCTAGACCCAGGCCGATGACATAAGTCACGACACCTTCGACCGCCCCTACCAGCGTCATCTCGAAACCGCTGCTCCACCAGGAACGCACCGTGACTAGCGACTTGGCGGCGCCGACAGCGAAATGCGCCAGCAGCGAGACCACCGCGGAAACAATGACTGCGGTGTAACCGTTCAGGAAGAAGAACGGTACCACCGGGATAAAGGCTCCGGCCGCAGTGGAGAGCGCGCCGGATACAGCGGAAGTAAGGGGATTGCTCAGCGCTTCTTCCGTTGAGTTGAGCCGTTCAGCCGCCAGCGCGCGCAGCAGCTGCTCCGGGTCTTTGGCGATGTGATCCACCATGTGGTCGGCATCCTCTTCAGGAAGGCCTTTGACCTGGAAGTAAAGCGACAGCAGCTCATGGGCCTCGGGACCGTTCGTGGCAATGGCTTCACGCTCGCGGGCCAGCTCTGCCTGGTAGATTTCGCGTTCGCTCTTGGCCGCGAGGTAGGCGCCCGAGCCCATGGAAAGCGCGCTGGCGATCATACCGGCCAGGCCGGAGAGCAGGACCCACTTGCTGTTGCCCAGAGTCGCGCCTGAGACGCCGGAAACAATGCCGAAGATGGAACCTAGCCCATCGTTAACCCCGTAGATGGCGTCCCCGATCCATCCGGCAGTGTGCGAGCGGCCCTGGTTCCGCTTGCTCAGCAACTGCTCGAGGAGCTCCTTTGGATCGGTCAGGGGCGGACGCACCCCAATGCGGGGCTTCTGCCGCCGGATCAGGCCGCTCAACTCGCGGTAGTGTTCCTGTTCATCTTCGATTACCTGCTTCAGAATGACGAGGCTGGCTTCATCGCCGAGCGCTTTGAGCTGTTGGCTGTACCTGGCAATATCACGGCTTTCGTCGATCTCAAGGCGCCGCAAGGCCAAATCGTCACCACCCACCCGGTTCTTGAGGCTATCGGCGTCACCGCTGGTCTTACCCCGGTAGACTGGCTCCTGCTCTCCCAGTTCGCGCAAGCGGCCGGCCCATAGGGCGGCGTGCTCCCTTTCCGCCGAGGCCATGTGCTCGAGTGTCTGCTTGCGCCCTGGGTCCGATTCCCGCTCGGCGAGCGTCCGATAGGTGTAGTGGCCGCGCATCTCCGCCTGCCAGTTCTCTTCCAGAATCTGGGGCAGGCGCGGGTGACGGGGCAAGGGTGCTGCGGCTTGCGTGTCAGTATCCAAAGCTTCTCCCGTTCACGACGGCTTTCTACACCAATTGCGAAACCGCTGTAGGGCAACAGCGTAGCATCCCTGAGGCGCTACCTAAGGAAGCATGAATCGTGCGGTGAAAAGGCAGCTCGCGTGGCCATCAGCAAAGCAGGCCCCGGTCTTTGGTATGGTTGGCAATGATGAAATTTGAACAACTGTTAACGGAGACAAGGCATCCTGACACGGCCCGCATTGACCAGCTCTCGACACGAGAGATGCTGGAGGTAATCAACGCAGCCGACCGGTCGGTAGCCGATGCGGTCCACGCAGAGTTGGGCAGGATTGCACAGGCCGTTGACGGAATCGCGGAACGCCTGGAACAGGGCGGCCGCCTTTTCTACACGGGCGCCGGCACGTCAGGGCGGCTGGGCGTGTTGGATGCATCGGAGTGTCCGCCGACCTTTAATGTGGATCCCGGCCTGGTGGTGGGCCTGATTGCCGGAGGCGACTACGCTCTAAGGCATTCGATCGAGGGCGCGGAAGACGATGCTCTGCTGGGCGCAGAGGATCTGAAAAAACACGGCTTGCAGGCTGTTGACACGCTGGTAGGGATCGCCGCCAGCGGGCGCACCCCCTATGTGTTGGGGGGCATGGCTTACGCCAACCAACTGGGCGCGCTCACCGTAGGGCTGAGCTGCGTCCCGGGATCGGCGGTGGAGTGCCAGGCGAAGATCGCGATCACCCCGGCGGTAGGACCTGAAGTGATCACGGGGTCGACGCGGCTGCGCGCGGGAACAGCGACCAAGCTGGTGCTGAATATGTTGAGCACAGGCGCGATGATCCGTACCGGTATGGTCTACGGCAACCTGATGGTGAACGTGCAGCCGACCAATGAAAAGTTGAAGGACCGTGCCACCCGGATCATCGCCGCCGCAACCGGAGTCGACGAAACCCGGGCGGCTACGCTGTTGGCCGAGACCGGCGAAGTGCCGGTAGCGATCATTATGCAGAAGCTGGGAATCACGCGCGAGTTGGCCCTGCAACGCTTGGCTGCGGCTCATGGGCGATTGCGTTCGGCCCTGGGCGAGGGATGAGGCCGCTTTCCTGCCGCCTGCTGGCAAGTCTATTCAGTGACGGCGCATAATAACGTTATGCGTTGGGGACGTGGGGGAGGCAGGCCGTGCGTATAGATTGGGCGAAGTGGCTGATTTTGCTGGGCCTTGTGCCGCTTCCCGCATTGCTGGCCCAGAGTACAGACCGGCCTGATCAGGGCTTCGGGCCGATCGACACCAGCGCTCCGGCCACGCCGCCGGCGCAGATCGTGCAGCAGTTTGCGGCGAAGGAAAGCGAATTCCGCCGAGCCCTGGACAACTACACCTACCAACGCGATGTGCGCATACAAACCATCGATGACGACGGCAAAGTGGATGGCGAGTACCGGCAGGTGGTGTCAATCACCTTCGACAGCCAGGGGCGCAAATCGGAGCATGTAACCTTCGCTCCGCAGAATACGCTGGAGCGCATCATCATGAGCCCGGCGGATGTTTCTGATATCGAGCAGCGCCTCCCTTTTGTTCTGACTACCGAGGATGTGGGGCAATACAACCTGACCTACGTAGGGCGGCAGAAAGTGGACGAGGTTGATTGCTACGTTTTCGACGTTGCGCCCAAGGTGATGGAAAAGGGCAAACGGTATTTAAAAGGCCGCATCTGGGTCGACCAGAAGGATCTGCAGATTGTGATCACCAGCGCCAAGAATGTGCCCGACGACATGCGCAAGGGACACGAGGATCTATCGCCTCCGTTTACCACTTACCGCGAGCAGGTGGACGGGAAGTATTGGTTTCCGGTTTATACCAAAGCTGACGCCGAACTGCATTTCTCCGGCGGCAACGGGTCCATGAGCGAGGATGTGCGTATCCGGCAGATTGTGCACTATACCGATTACAAGCAATTCCGTTCGACGGTCAAGTTGATCTTCCAGGGACAGGATGTAACCAACAATTCGGGACAGCCTCCGGCGAACGGCCAGCCATCAAGCGGACAGCAGCCGCAGGGGAATCCGCCGGCTGCGACTGCGCCACATTGATCTTGGATTTCTTTGCGCTTTCCTACGCGTTATAGGTAGAAGAGGAGACGCGGCCACCTCTACCTGTCCAATTGGTATGGAAGAATTCGCCGCGCGGCTTGTCGACACGTTCATAGGTGTGGGCGCCGAAGAAATCTCTCTGCGCCTGCAATAGATTCGCGGGTAGGCGCGCTGTCCGGTAGCCGTCATAGAACGCCAGCGCGGTTGAAAACGCAGGCATGGGCACACCCAGCCGGATGCCCTGAATGATTGCCCTGCGCCAGGACGGGTGATACTTGTCCATCGCGCTCGAGAAGAACTGATCGAGCAGCAGATTCTGCAGCTTTGGGTTGCGGTCGAATGCCGCCTTGATATCGCCCAGGAAAATGCTGCGAATGATGCAGCCGCCACGCCACATAAGCGCCACACCGCCCATATTCAGATTCCAGCCCTGCTCTTTTTCTGCCGCTCGCAGCAACATGTATCCCTGCGCGTAGCTCACCATCTTGGAGCAGTAGAGAGCCACGCGCACTTCCTCGATAAATTCGTTTTTCTTCTCTACCTTCCGCTTGCGCGGACCTTTCAGAACTTTGGCGGCTGCGACTCGCTCACTCTTTAACGCCGACAGGCATCGGGCAAACACACTCTCTCCGATCAAGGTCACCGGCTGCCCCAGGTCAAGGGCCGAGATCGCCGTCCACTTACCCGTGCCCTTCTGCCCGGCGGCGTCGAGAATCTTGTCGACCATCGGCGCTCCGTCTTCATCTTTCTTGGCGAAGATGGTGGCGGAGATATCGATCAGGAAGCTATCCAACTCACCCTTGTTCCATTCCGCAAATACCTCGGCAAGCTCATCCGCGGTGAGCCCGAGACCATCTTTCATCAACTGGTAGGCTTCGCCAATCAATTGCATGTCGCCGTACTCGATCCCGTTATGCACCATCTTGACGTAGTGCCCCGCGCCCTCTTCGCCGACCCAGTCGCAGCAGGGAGTCCCATCCTCAACCTTCGCCGCAATGGCCTGGAAGATATCTTTTACGTGCGGCCATGCTTCTTTATTTCCTCCCGGCATAATCGAAGGACCGAAACGTGCGCCCTCTTCGCCGCCGGAAACTCCCGTGCCGATAAAGAGAATGCCTTTCGCTGCCAGATCCCGGGTTCTCCGATTGGAGTCGGTGTACAAGGAGTTGCCACCGTCGATGAGGATATCGCCCTTTTCAAGATACGGAAGCACCTGTTCGATGGTTTGATCGACCACATCTCCGGCCTTGACCATGATCATCACGCGTCGCGGCGTCTTCAGGTTTGCGCACATTTCCTCGACGGAGTGCGCCCCCACCACTTGCGTGCCCTTCGCCTCATTGGCCAGGAAATCATCCACCTTCGAGACGGTACGGTTGAACACAGCGACCTTGTACCCGTGGTCGTTCATGTTCAACACCAGGTTCTGTCCCATCACTGCCAATCCAATTAATCCGATGTCGCAATTCGCTTCCGCCATGTTGTGATTCCCCTTTGCATTTTCCCGGCTACGAGGGGCGATGATACCTGATCAGAGACGGCGGGGCAAAGAGGACGGCGGTCTATCGGTCGATGCCTAAGTTATATCGACACGCGAAGAAAGTGCATGCTGGACTGGTTCTGATTCGCACTCAGCCGCAATTACCGTAACCGGAGAATCCGGCGCCTGTGCCGGTAGCTGGGAGAAGATCAGTTGACGGCCCTTCTGCGTGAAGGGAACATCCCGGCCGGTGGCCAACAACTTTGCAGTTCGTACCCTGGCCGTCACTCCGCCGACAGTGACGGTTTCTCCCGGCCAAAAATAGACGTGCGTGAACAAGGTATTCTTCTTGCGCGTAAAGCCGCAGATGTCCCCGTGCAGAAAGAGGCACTTGTCGGCGCTATAGATGGCCGCCCCATTCTTGTCTAACCATTGTCCTATTTCCCCCAGAATACGGACGCTGGGCTCGGGTACTGAGCCATCCGCTTTGGGCCCGATGTTAAGCAGGTAGTTGCCGCCGTCTCTCGAGCACTCGACCAGATTCTGGACGAGCTTATTTGGCGATTTCCAGTTGTTATCACCGGTGACGTAACCCCAACTGTCATTCATGGTCATGCAGGATTCCCAATCACCTTTGGTGGCCTGGGTACTCTGCTCAGGGGTTGAGAAGTCTCCCGGCACCAGGTTTCGGTTGTTCACGATGATCTCAGGCTGCAGCTCCAGAACCATCCTGTTCATCTTTTCAGATTCCCATCCCTTGGCATCCAGGGGCACAGCCATGTCGTACCAAAGCACGTCGATCTTGCCGTAGTTGGTGAGCAGCTCGCGAATCTGGCCATGGGTGTACTGAATAAATCGCTTTCGGGCAGCTTCATCGTCCTTCACAAGCCGCCAGTCGGGATGATGCCAATCCATGAGCGAATAATACAAACCGACGCGCATGCCTTCTTCGCGAGCAGCCTCGACGAACTCCTTTACCAGGTCGCGGCCAGGCCCTTGTTTAGGCGCGCAATAATCGGTGAGCTGCGAGTTGAAGAGACAAAACCCCTCGTGGTGCTTGGCCGTCATCACCATGTACTTCATCCCGCTTTTGCGGGCGAGCGCGGCCCACTGGCGGGCTGCATTGGGCTGAGGATGAAACCTTTTGGCGAGCTCCTCGTACTCGTTCAACGGGATATCTTCGTCCCCCATGGCCCAAGCGTCCCTGCAGAGCAGGCTATAAAGACCCCAATGGATGAACATGCCGAACTTTGCTTCTCTCCACCATTGGATCCTTCGTTCATGGTCGGGCGGAGCGGTAGCGGGAACGCTCGAAGACGCCACGGCATGCGCTCCCCCGGTTCCGGCCAGAAGGGCGGCAGCAAGCATGGTCTTAAGGTGATCACGTCTGGAGATATCGGTGGGTTGCATGGCCTCTTTGGAATACGCGTCTCACGGACCCTGTTGGAAAGTGGCCCTTTCGTCCGCACGCTTGTTATTTCGCAATTGTTTGGCGATTGCGAAGTGCTGATTCGCCTCCGCAGTGCGGCCCAGACCCTGATAAGCCTTGGCGAGGAAATAGTGGACGTAGTCGTTTTGCGGATCCAGTTTGACGGCACGCTCGAGGACTCCGGCAGCCGTACTCGCATCGTCGCGCTTCAGGGCGACTTGACCTAGCAGGATGTAGGCGCCGGAGGAGGTCTCGTTGAGCCAAATTGCCTCTTTCAGTACCTTTTCAGCCTCCTCGTACTTCTCAAGTCGCACGTAGGCGTCGCCCAAGCGCCAGTAGACCAGCCAGACCGTTGGGTTAATTGCTAGCTCTTTGTTGAGCTCCTCGGCGGCAGCCGAGGCATCTCCTTTGTAGAGATCGATCTCGCCCAGAAGGAAGTGGGCCATGGCAAGCCGAGGGTCCCGTTGCAGAGCAGCCTGGATTTCTGGTACGGCACGGTCTTCCAACCGCTGCTGGATAAGAAACTTTCCAAACATTAAGTAGGCAATGGCGCTTTCGGGGGGCACAGAGAACACATTCGCAAATGTCTTGCGAGCGTCATCCCAGCGCTGCGTCATGACGTAGCAACTGGCGAGCAGATACGGGCCATCCATGCTGCTCTTGGGGAGCTGAGGGACCAGCTTTTCCAACAGAGGGATGGCTTGAGCGTACTCAGCCACCGCAAAGTAGCTGAGGGCTAGGAGCTGGGTAGATTCAGCATCGGAATCATTCTGCTGCAAAGCGAGCTTGAGATGGGGAACCGCTTTCTGAAATTGGTTGGACTGGAAATATGCTTTGCCGATTTTGGCTTCAATGTGAGGTGTGGCCGGCGCCGCTGCGGCGAGTTCGTTCAAAAGAACCAGCGCATCCTGGGGCTTGCCTGTGCGCAGAAGCTCGTCAGCACTCGCCATCCGCGGATCAGGTCAAGGCCGGAGGAGGATTCTGAGCAAACCCGACAGCGATCGAAAGAGGTAAGAGGCAGAGCAACCGGGCGAAAATCATAAAGCGCGGAGGAAGTTTATCCTTCCTCCGCGCGTGAATGTACAGTCAGACAAAAGTTGCAGCAAAGTTCTCCACTGAGAACGCGCCCAAGTCGTACGACTAGAAGTCGAACCGCAGGCCAAACTGCATCCTCCGCATGATCGCGTTGTTCGCCAGGTTTTGGATCGTTGCTCCTCCGCCACAGTCGACACAACCGCCGGGATTGCCCAGGTTCGGGTGATTAAACACGTTAAAGGTCTCAGCGCGGAACTGAGCCCTGATTCTCTCACCGATGGGAACGATCTTAATAGCCGACAAGTCGCTGTCAAACCACTCGGGCCCGATGATCATGTTGCGTTGCGCGTTGCCAAAGCTGGGGGAGCCGGGAGCGGGCGCCGCCGGACGCTGCCACGGTCCGCTGGTTTGTCCATTTGCACTCAAGGCCGTAGGGATACCGTCCGAGCATCGACGCGTCTGGGCAAACCATTGATTCTTGTTTCGATTGGACAATGAAAGCTACTTGCCACGTTGGGGAAGCAAACGCCAGCATCATTGTCGTTGCTGCACTCACCATAAGACGGGTTGACGCCGGCGCCGCTCATGATCGTGGTCACATTCACCAGCTGCCATCCGCCGATGATGTAGTTGACTGCGGTAGGGGGCATTGCCGGCCAGCATCTTCCCCTTGCCGAATGGCAGTTCGTAGATAGTGGACACTGTAATGACCTGGTTTCGCTGCCATGACGGCCGGCCGTAAAGGAGGGATTTGTCGTAGAGAAAGTCCGGCGTGTCATGGTTCTTGGAGTGCGAATAGGTGTAGTTCCCCAGCACGTTCAGACCATTCGACATGCGTTTGTCTGCCTGAACCTGGAGCGAGTTGTAGTGGTCGTCGCCCGGGTTGCACATGCATTGCAGCCCAGCAGTCAAGTTAAAAGGATGCGGCGATTGGTAGTAAGGCAGCCGCTGCTGCTGACTCAGGCAGACTGAGCTTGTTACCCCAGGCTGGCAGAAACCCGCCTCCGTTTGCGTGTTGAGGTTAATCCAGTTATTCTCGCCGACGAAAATGTGCGAGCCCTTGTTGCCGACGTAGGCGGCTTGCAGCGAAAAGTTCGGCGTAATCTGGCGCTGTACCGTGGCGTTCCAGGAGTCCACGGTTGGCATCATGCGTATGGAAGGGCATGACCCAGGCACGGAATCCGTCGGGATAGATGTGATTCCCATCCGGCCCGACAGGCTGACTATCCAGCACGGTGGCCGGATCGAGCAACGGTGGCCCCGTCGCCAGGGCGAAGGCCCCATCCCATTGGTTCGGGAGGGGGTTGATCTGCTGGGTACCCAGCACCGGAAGATTCTGGGTCACGGTATGGCCGAAAATGGTGCCGAACATACCCACATCAAAAGATCGGCCATAACCCAGGCGGACCACTGTCTTGGGATTGACCTCGTAGGCGAGGCCGGCGCGGGGGGCAAAATTTTTCAGGTTGGTGACAAGCGGGCCACTCAGCGGGACGCCATTTTCCCCGGCAACGTCGATCTCACCGTTATTAAGGTTGAACCACCCGCCTTGATCCTTTCCGGTCACGGACTGCGGCCGGTAGATCTCCCACCGCAACCCATAATTGAAGGTTAGCTTGTTGGTGATGTGCCAGGTGTCTTGTCCGTAGAAGAAGAACCGCCACTGCCGTTCGCCGGCAGTCTCATCCTTGGAGATGTAGCGGTCGAACTGTGAAGTCTCCCCGAGTAGAAAGCCGGCCATTCCCACGCCGGGTTCAACTGGACCTTGCGTAAGGGCGTTTGTGGTATACATCTCGCCGGAGCGGTGCTGGTCGCTGGGCACGCGCAAATTCTGCAAGCGGTGAAAGTCGGGGCCGAACTTGAATGTATGTTTACCCTTGGTCCAGGTCACATTGCCGATTTCCTGGAATTGCTGCATCCGCTCAATCAGCGGGCAGTTGCAGTTATTGTAAAGGCCATTCCCGAAGTCCAATTCCCCCGGGCCCTCCGAGATCGAGAAGTGGGGCATGTTATTGGTCGTGGGATCGTTGGGAATATTCAATCCGGGCGCGCCCGCCTGGGTAGCAAAATCCCCATTGACGAGAGGATCCACATTGATGCGCTGCTTGTACCAGCCAAAGCGGAAATCCACAGCAGGCTTGGCCCTGTCGCGTAGGAGACGCCAAACGAGTTGCTTTGCGGCCGCGTGTCGCCCACCCCGGTGTAACCGATTTGGTTGAGCTGCGGTCCACCCACCGATCCGCCAAACAACCCCGGAGCTTCCTTGTGGAACTGCGTGAAAGTATAGCGGTCAAACAACCGCAGCTTGTCGCTGGAGAAGTAGTCCGCCCTCACGTCGACGGCATCCCCATGGTAGATCTCCTCCCCGCTGGCCGCATAATTATACGTGCCCACCGGATTGTTCTCGAACTGGGGAAGCGGCAGCGGAATATACTTCAGAAGGGCCGTAGACACCGGGGAGATCATGCTCGGAGGGATGACATTGGGTTGACCGTTGTATTGAAACTGGGTGCGCTGGGTCAGATCGTCCTGAATGCCGTTCACGCATGTCGGACTGCTCGGGCAACCGCTATAAGGGTTGAAAATCGGGTTATTGGACCACCGGCTGAAGTCGCCGTTCCGTTCCGCCTGGGTCGGAACCTCAGCCTGTGCAGATCCTCCGTTGTGGGCGCGCGTGCCCTGGTAGTCGCCGAAAATAAACAGCTTGTTCTTGACGATCGGGCCGCCGATCGACCCGCCAAACTGGTTCCAAAGGGTGGGCGGAATGAACCGGCCGGTGACCGGGTCCGGGGAGGCTTGGGCAAAAGGATCGCGCGCGAAGGTCGCGCCGGAGCGACGGTAATAGAAGCCGCTGCCATGGAACTGGTCTGTCCCTGACTTGGTGGAAACCGTGACCAGAGCTGCGCTAATCTGCCCGAACTCGGCATCGTAGCTGGACGTGGTCACTTTCGATCTCAGCGATCGAATCCAGGGTTGGCACGATCAGCATGTTTCCATAGAGAAAATCGCGATTGTCGGTGCCATCAAGGATGGTATTCACACCGACGAACATCTGACCGTTTACGTTGACGGCAAGGCCGCTTTGCGGATTTTCGGTGGAAGTGTCGCCCCAACAGAACTGGACCGTTCCAGGAGTAACCAACAGCAGTTGCGAAAAGTTCCTGCCAAACGTGGGCAACTCATTGACTTGCTGGGTGCTGAGAACCGTGGACACGTCGGTACGTTCCGATTTCAGAAGGGGGGCCGCGTCCACGACATTGACTGTCTCCGAGACCGCGCCCGGCTGCAGGGTGGCGTCAAACGTCGTGACGGAATCGACCGAGACATCGACTGAAGAAACTTCGCTCTTGAATCCCACCGCCTCGATCTTGACCTGGTAATTCCCGGTGATCAGATGCTTTTCGTCGTAGCGCCCGGCACTGTCCGTTTGCGTCGTGAAGACGACTTGGCGCGCCGTGTCGGTGATCGTCACTTTGGCGTTGGCGACGGTGCTACCCGACGAGTCAACCGCCGTCCCGCCAATGCTGCCATACACCGCTTGGGCTTTGGCCGCGGGAACAGTTATGGTCGAAAGCACGAAGCTCAGGCAGGCCGCTGCCAGAACCGTGCTCCAGCGAACGCTGAGCGTGACAGCTAAAAAGCGTTGCCGGATCTCTCGTGAAGTTTCTTGCCAGCTTGCGTGCGAAAGGCTAGGCATTGCCCTTACCTCCGTTGGATTTCCTACGTTCGGTTCCCCCGGCTCGACAAAAACCCCAGATCCATTCAGATCTAACGCCCCAACAACTTGACTGGCCCTGTACAACTTTCGATGGAGTGATTCATTTTCTACAGTCTTCTAAGCGCTTTGTCAAGCATGTTTCTACAGGCCATCTAAGCGCTTTGTCCAGCATGTATTTCTACCAAATCTCCAACAGCCGATGCTAGGCGCTTATTTCGATGATGAACGGAGAGGGTGAAATGCGCCGTTCAGCATGACTCCTATGGCGGAAAGAATTCACACAATGGCTCAACAGAGCAAAGCTCCCGGCTTGCGCGATCGCAGTGGGATTACTTCAAATCTCAGCAATGTCCACGGAGCGATCGTAGTAGCCTGAATTTAACTTTCTGGCAGCGATGTTTGCCGCGTTCAGGCGTAAACGGATCGTGAACTTTCCGATTCTCGGCGGATTCCACTGGTAACTCCAGAAGCACCAGTTCTTGCCATGGGAGGAGGGAACGATTTCCACAGGCACAGATTTCTCCTCTGGATCGAATCGTACTTCCATTCCCTGGCTCGGCGCCAAGCCACCCCATTGAATCCCCGTGACGCGGTACCGGATCTTCCCGCCCACGAGCCATCTCTCGATCCGAGTCGGCATAGCCGCGATATCGACCATTGCAGGCTGGTAGTCACGTGCCAGCGAAGGAACACCCATTTGCAACGTGCGGCCGGCGTACTCCTGCATCTGGGAAGTGGCTGGAGCATCATCCGAAACAAAATCAATCTGGTTGACCCATTTAACACAAACGCAACCGTACCATCCCGGAACCACCAAGCGGACGGGCGCTCCATGATCGGGGCGGAGGGGCTGGCCATTCATCTTTGTGGCGAGGAATGCCTTGGACGAAAACAGTTGGTCCGGCGTGAATATCCAGCTGGCGCCCGCTTCGGAAGTCATCGATTCCTCCTGGTAGCGATCGAAGCCCGACACCAACACGCGGACGCCTGACCTCCGCGGCTTCGCCATTTGAAGAACCTCTTGTAAAGGCACGCCATCCCACGCGGCGATGCTCATCATGCCGAAATGCGCACTCCGCGTATTTCCCGAGCACTCCATCAAATGGACGCCCATGGGACGAGCCTTCTTTGCCAACGCCGCAGCGGACACGGCGATCGGTTTCTCAACCAGGCCATCCACGTGAATCATCCACGGGCTCGATGTGCCCAACAGCCTGGAGGCGCGCGTTCTGATAAAAAAGTTATCAAGTGGGGTAACGGGATTTTCGGGCGTCAAGGTGGAAAGGTCGGTGAACAGCCGTCCATCCAGTTCGGTCCCGATAGGTTCGCCCATCGGGGGGCGGCCTTCCCCGGAAAATGGCAGCAACCCGAGCACGGAACCACCGTCTGGCCCGTTAGAGGTTCGATGAAGGGGAGACCCGGATAATCGGAGGCTGTTGAGGCCGTACATCCAGGCGCTTCCGCACAGCAGCGATTGCCGAAGCAGGCTTCGCCGGGTCACACCCAGGCTTTTTCCGTTGATCATTGTTTGGCGCAGGTTTCCCAGGGAATCAATCGAGCCTAGCACGCGAGACCATGCAGGCATCAGGCCTGGACTCGTCGTTATCGCTTTTGTTGTACCACTGCGGCGGGCAACCCTTTCGGCCGTATTGCTTCGACGGGCACAATTCCCTGCCCTTCGAGAACGCTGTAAAACTTGTCCGCGCTCAGGGCTTTGAATGTTTCCACTTTCCCCGATGGCCAGCGAATCTCGAGACTGTCAATGCTGGTCGCCTTCCCAAGTCCGAAATGCACGCGCGTGTCGCTCTGAGACAAGTAACTTCCTCCGCTTTGGATTTCCTCAGTCTGCGTCATTCCGCCGGCGACCAGCTTGAGTCGCGCCCCGATCGCCATGCGGTTGCTCTTCTGGCCCGCGAGTTCAAAGCCCGCCCAATGACGCCCCGGAATTCCGTGGTTCCGCAGCACCATCGGTTTGCCGACCAGGTCTTCGACGACCAGGTCCATGTTCCCGTCGTTAAACAAGTCGCCGACCGCGAGTCCACGGGACACGCGGGGCTCCAGGACTGCCGGACCCGATTGGTCGCTTGCGTCACAAAACGTGCCGTCCCCTTGATTGAGTTGCACCAACTTCGGCTCACGGTATTTCGCACTGGACGGAAGCTGATCGGCCTGGGGATACACGTGCCCATTCGCCGTCACCAGGTCCAACCACCCATCGTTGTCCAGGTCCACAAAAGCGATACCCCACTTTACCCAAGGCAAGGAAGGCAACCCGACACCGGCGGCGTAGGAGACTTCCTGAAAATCCCAATTGCCGCCATTGCGATACAACGGGCGTGTTATCCAGCGCGAAGTTGGTCACCACCAGCGACGGCCGCCCGGTGTGCAGGTAATCGCCGGTCGAGACTCCCATGCCGGCCTGTTCGTGGCCATCTTCGCCCAGCGCCGTACCGGACTCCATGCCAATCTCTGTGAACTTCCCGTTTCCTTCGTTGCGGTACAAATAACCGGCGGTGGAATCATTGGCCACGTAGATATCCGGCCGGCCGGTGTTGTTGAAGTCTGCCCAGAGGACCCCCAGCCCGAAATAACCGTTCGGATCATCCACGCCGGCTTTCTTGGAAACATCGCTGAAGGTTCCGTCCCCGTTATTGTGAAACAACGAATCACCCGAGCCCTTGAGGCCGCGCGGGCCGCATTGCACGTTAATTCCCATGAAGCGGCAAGTCATGGCGCTGCCAAACGCGGGAAGGTGCTGCAGGTCGAGATCTACATAGTTGGTGACCATCAGGTCGAGGAAGCCGTCGCCGTCGTAATCGGCAAAGGCCGCGCCCGTCGACCAGCGCCCATCCGCCACGCCGGCCTGCTTGGTCACGTCGGTGAAGCGTGCCATCGCCGTTGTTTCGATAGAGCACGTTGCCGCCGTAACACGTCACGTAAATGTCGGGCCAGCCGTCGTTGTTGTAATCGCCGGCCGCTCCCCCCATCGCAAAACACGGCTTGCCGACGCCGGCTTTCTCGGTTACGATCGGTAAACGTTCCGTCATGGTTGTTGTGGTAGAGCGCACCGCGCGCTTTTTTGCCCTGCAACGCTTCCTCAACGGTCGGCGCATTCGTAAAGTAAATATCCAACCATCCGTCACGGTCGTAGTCCAGCAGCAACACTCCCCCAGCCATGGATTCGAGGATGGAATGTGCTTCCGGGGAAAAGTCGTGCTCGAAGCGGATCCCCGCCTGATGTGTAATGTCTTCGAGTTGTGGAACGGGCCGGCCTTTGCATTTTATGGTTTTCGCCGTAGCCGGAGGTGGCGGTCCCTGGCTCATTCCCTGGCCAAGGAGTTGCTCCGCGAACCCCAGAGCGAGAACGGCAAGAGAAATCAAGCAAATCGTGCGACCAGGTAACAGCATCTCCCATGAATGCGGCTTCATAGAATTAGTGTGGCGCCACGAGGCGAGAATCCAGTTCTGAAGCCTTTTGAAATTCACTGCCTGACTCGTCTTTCTGGCCTTTTTGCGCGAGGGCTACGGCCAATTGATAATGGGCCATGGCGTAGGTGGGCACGGAGTGGATGGCAGCACGGAATTGCGAGATGGCGCCGTCCAGATCGCCGTTTGCCAGGAGCCTCTTTCCGGAATTCGTAGCAAACGTTGCTGCCTGCAGACTGGTCTTCTCCTGGCCGAGTTGGGCACCGGCCTTGGCTTCTCTTTCCGCGCCGTCGGTGTCGCCCAATTGACGCAGCACCGAAGCTAACGTGACGTGGGCTCCGGCGAGGCCGGGTTGGAGTTCGATCGCTTTACGCAGCGCCTCGGCGGATTCCTGATACTTCTTCATCTGCTTGTACACGGTGCCCAGAGTGTAATACGCCTCTGCGTAGTCGGGTTGAATCCCTATCACCGCCTGCAATTGTTCCGCGGCGCCCGGGAAATCACCCGACTGCCAGAGCGTCACCCCCAGGCTGTAGTGTGCATCGGCGAGATTGGGATCGAGTCGAATCGATTCTTTCCACTCCGCAATCGCTGCCGGAAGATCGTCCTTCAGCTTCAGGGCAAGAGCGAGGTCGTAGTGGAAACTCGCAGTGTCAGGGGCAAGCTTCAACGCGGCCCGGAACTGGGTTATGGCTGTATCGAAATCCGCCTTCTGCAGATAGGCGATGCCCAGATTTCCCTGGAACGAAGGATCGCTGGGGCGAAGCTGGATGGCGCGCTGAAACTCTTTGATGGCTGCATCGGCGTCGCCCCGGTCAAGCAGCGTCAAGGCAAGGCTGTTGTGGATTTCCGGGTCATCCGGCGTCTGCTGCAATGCCTTGGTGTATGCTGCCTCTGCCCGGTCGAGGTCGCCGAGTTTCTGGCAGAGAATCCCGATGCGCCGCTGCAAATCTCGCATCGACGGCGCGATTTCCTCTGCCCGCTCGAAGGAACGCAGGGCTTCTTCGCGGTTGCCAAGAGATTCTTGAGCGCTGCCGCGATAAAACCATGCTCTGGCGTCCCGGGGATCGAGTTGCACGGCATGGTCGAGTTCGGGCAGCGCGTTGTTGATATCGCCGCTGGCGAGAAGAGTAACGCCTAGGTGCAAATAAGCCGGCTCATATTGCGGGTTGAGACGAATCGCTTCGCGGAATTCCCGGCCGGCATCGCTGTATTGTGACTGCTGTGCCAGCACTGAGCCTAACTCGTCGTGCAAATCCGCCCGGCTGGGCGCCAGGCGCACCGCCGCACTGAGCTCAGAAACGGCCTCGGCGGTTTTCTTTTGTTGCAGACAGTGCCCGCCCTAGCTCGCGATGGGGCTCTGCCTCGGTGGGAACCAGTTTGATGGAATGGCGAAACTCTTCCTCCGCCGACGCGAAGTTGCCTTGCGCTTCGTAGGCTTCTCCCAGTTGGGTATGGGCCACTGCCAGTTGAGGACGAAGCTCGATGACCTTGCGGAAATGGACGATCGCCTCCTCGACTTGTCCCTGGCGCAGCAGCACCTGCGCCAGCATGCTTTGCGCCTCGGCGCTCCTGGGATTGGCTTGCACTGCCTTATCGAATCCTGCGCGCGCCGCGATCAAATCGCCGCGCTGCAGAGCGGCGATCCCGTGTTGATAATCGGACTCCCACGAATCGACCGCGGGATTGGTTTGCGCGGATGCACCCGCACAGAACATCCCACAAAATACACAGCTAGTGAACAATTTGGAGACCAGACTCATTCGCCCAGGCGACCGCGAGGTAGTTTGATCGCCAAGAAACATTGCGCCTATCTTACCTCCAGGCGACTGGTTCGCCTAAGGGGCCGGCAACAGGCTGTCTTTTTCGGTGTCGTGTTTTTCGTTGCGTAGTGTCTTGGATATTTCAAAGTGTTGATTCGCCTCTGTCTCGCGCCCCAGAGCCTTGTAGGCCGTCGCTAACGCGTAATGAGCATCGAAGCTCTGCGGGTCGAGCGCGAGAGCGCGTTCAAGGAATCCAGACGCCAATGAGGGATCATTCCTCTTGAGGGCGATCTCGCCCAGCAGGATAAAAGCGCCGGGGGAAGCCTCATTCAGCCAGATGGCTTTCTTCAGAACCGTTTCCGCGTCATCGTACTTTGCCAATCGCATGTAGGCTTCCCCCAATCTCCAGTAGACAAGCCATACCGTTGGGTTGACGGCTAACTCTTTCTGAAATTCGGCAATAGCCCCTTGGGGGTTTGACTGGTAGAGGTCGATTTCTCCGAGCAGGAAATGCGCCATGGTAAGGCGGGGATCCAGTTGCAGCGCCGTTTCGATCTGGGGAACGGCGGCTTCCACCATCTGCTGGCGCACCATCAACTTCCCTAGCATCAGGTAAGCCATCGCGCTGCCGGGTGGCACATAAAACATCTGCGCCAGAACCTTGCGGGCGCTATCCAACTGCTGCGTCATGACATAACAGATACCGAGCAGATAAGGAGCATCGGGTATGTTCTTAGGAAGGCGCGGACCAAGTTTTTCCAGGAGCGGTAGAGCCTCGCGGTAGTTGCCCGCGGAATAGAGACTGAGGGCAAGCAGTTGAGTAGACTTCAGATCGTCCGGATTTTGCTGCAGAGCCGTCTTCAAGTGCGGCGTGGCCTGGGAAAATTGCCGCAACTGAAAGAATGCGTCCCCCAATTCTGCTTCAAGCCCTGGTGCTTTGGGATCTTTCTCTGATATTGGGGTCAACAACGACAGAGCTTCACGAGGTTTACCTTGGTCCAGCAGTGCTTCTGCCTGGTCGACTGGAGATTTCGGCGGCGGTGCAGATTCCTGGGCGAATCCAAGCCCGGCGCCCGCACAAACAGAATGAAGAAAGCAGAGCGCAAAAAACGCATGTTGGACATTAACCCACGCGGCCTTGATTATTCTCGCTCAGATATGTTCGTGACGTTGGCTTGCAAAGGCTTCACGAACCGCTTATAAGGAATCAGGGGTGAATTCTAGCACGGGCTCTATGGCCAGATGACACTTCTTGCTTGTTCACGCCGCGCGGTTCTGAAGTCACTCAGCCGATCGGCGGCGGTTTTCTCGCTTGAAAGTGTGCTGGCATTGGCGCGTCCCCTTTGGTCGCAATCCGCCGCCCCAGCACAGCTACCGGTTGAACCACCGAAACCGGGCACGCTCGGAGTAAGTTTCCTCGATGTCGGGCGCGAATCAGGCCTCAACGTCAAGACCATCTTCGGCGGTGAACACAAGAACAAATACTTGCTCGAAACCACCGGCTGCGGAGTCGCGTTCTATGACTACGACAACGACGGCTGGCTCGACATTTTTCTCGTCAACGGCACGCGACTCGAAGGATTTCCCGCCGGGCAAGAGCCCATCTCCCGCCTCTTCAGGAATAATCGCGACGGCACGTTCACCGACGTGACACTCAAAGCGGGCGTCGCGCACTCCGGATGGGGACAGGGCGTCTGCGTCGGCGATTACGACAACGACGGCAACGACGATCTGTTCGTGACCTACTTCGGCAAGAACGTGCTCTATCACAACAACGGCGACGGCACCTTTACTGACGTCAGCGCCAAGGCCGGAGTCGCGGGCAGTGGAAAGCGCTGGAACACGGGCTGTGCCTTTGTCGACTATGACTGCGACGGGCGGCTCGATCTGTTCGTTGCTAACTATATTGAGATGGACCTGGCGACGGCTCCCGTGCCAGAGTCGGGACCATGTCTCTACAAAGGCGTGATGGTGGCGTGCGGCCCGCCAGGATTGAATGGGGGCAAAAACCTGCTCTATCACAACAACGGCGACGGCACGTTTACCGACGTTTCGGAGAGCGCTGGTATTCTCAGCACCAACGGCACGTACGGTCTCGGCGTGCTTACCGCCGATCTCGACAACGATGGCTGGCCCGACATCTATGTCGCCAATGACTCCACCGCCAGCGCACTTTACCAGAACAAGAGAAATGGTAAGTTCGTGGACATCGCGCTCGAATCCAACTGTGCCCTGAGCGCCGACGGTAAGCCGCAGGCCGGTATGGGAATCTCCGCCGGTGACTATGATCTCGACGGCAATCTCGATCTGTTGAAGACAAACTTCGCCGGCGACACGCCTTCGCTCTATCATAATCTCGGTGGCGCCACTTTCGACGATGCTACCTTCGCCGCCGGACTCGGCCTCTACACCAAGTATCTCGGCTGGGGCTGCGGGTTTTTCGATTTCGACAACGACGGTTGGCCCGACATTCTGATCTGCAACGGCCATGTCTATCCGGAGGTCGAGCAGTTGAAAACCGAAGCCGGATACGCCCAGCGCAAACTTCTCTATCGCAACCTGCGCAACGGGCGGTTCGAAGATGTATCGATGCAAGGCGGACCGGGCATTTCCGATCCCAGGGCCGCGCGGGGCTGCGCCTTCGGAGATTTCGACAACGACGGCGATCTCGATATGGTCGTCAATACTGTCAACGACTATCCTCAGCTTTTGCGCTGCGATTCACAGACGGGAAACAACTGGATCAAGGTTCGCACCATCGGCGTGAAATCAAATCGCAGCGGCATCGGCGCTCGCCTGAAGTGCGTAACCCACGTCCCTGGTGAAGCAAAGCCTCACCAGCAGATCGACGAGGTCCGCAGCGGCGGTGGATTTTTCTCACAAAACGACCTGCGCGTTCACTTCGGTCTCGGCAAAGCGGAGAAGGTAGAGTTGCTGGAAATCCGCTGGCCCAGTGGGCAAGTGGACAAGATCAAAGACGTCAAGGCGAACCAAGCTGTCTATGTGAAAGAAGGCGAAGGCATTGTTCGCACGATGCAGTTTCCGCCCGCAAAAAAGCCCACAAAGTAGCGTCCTTTGATTCAAGCGCACAAATGGCTTAACCGCAGGTCCCTCCACTACGCTACGCTTCGGTCGGGATGACAATTCATCTTGAAATCGATGGTTTCTTACGACAACTCCCAATTGTCAAAAATTTGTCATCCCGACCGAAGCGTAGCGTAGTGGAGGGACCTGCGGTTTAATGCGATTTGTGCAGCTGAGTCAGGAGAAATCCCAAAGAGGTTAGCGGCAAATCGCCTTTTCCCACTATGCTTGGGCTTCAGATTCAATCAAGGAGCTTCCGGATGATTCGAGCTGCTGCACGATTTGCGCTCTGGAGTGGAATTTTGTTCACCACGCTTTCAACCGCCGCCGAGGATCTGACACCCGTGGCGAGTGCTCTCCAGGCGCCCGTTCAATCCCCGGACGTGACCTATTTCCAGTTGCAGAGATTTTTGATGAAGCGCATCCCCACTCCGCAGGTTCCCGCGCGCCCGGAGGAATGGACAAGGGAAGAGCAGAGGTTGCGCAAGCACATTCTTGAAGACATCGTTTACCACGGCTGGCCGCAGGACTGGGTTGAATCCGCACCTCATTTCGAGCAGGTCGATGTGATTGAAACAGGCAACGGTTACCGGCTGCGAAAGTTCCGCTATGAGATCGTCCCAGGCTTTACATCCACGGCGATCTTGTACGAGCCGGAAACGATTAAGGGACGAGTTCCTGCGATCTTGAATGTGATCGGCCATGAGCCCCGTGGCAATGCCGTGGAATATGAGCAGAAGCGTTGTATTAATTTTGCCAAGCGGGGGATTCTGGCGCTGAGCCTGAGTTGGATCGGGTTTGGGGAGATGGCCCAAACCGAGAATGGCCACGATAACACCGCGCGACTCGACCTGGTGGGTTCAAGCGCAGTGGGGTTGTTTTATCTTTCCATGCGGCGTGGTTTAGATTTCCTGGCTTCGTCGCCGCAGGCCGATCCAGCCCGGTTGGGGGTCACAGGTCTCTCCGGAGGCGGCTGGCAGACGGTTTTTCTTAGCGCTTTGGACGATCGGGTCGCAGTCGCGGTAGAAGTGGCAGGCATTGGATCGCAGCAATCCAACCTCACCCGTCCGGAGGATACCAACGAGGTAGAGGAGAGTCCGACGGACTTTACGGTGAACGAGGATTACCCGTTTCTGGTGGCCTTGCGTGCCCCGAGGCCGACGCTACTGATCCACAACGCAGAAGATGACTGCTGCTTTCGGGCGGATCTGGTTAAGCCGTACATCTACGAACAGGTGAAACCGTTCTTCAAACTTTACGGGGACGAGTCTGCCCTGGCCTGGCACGAAAATCGCGATCCCGGCACGCACAACTATCAACTCGACAACCGGGAACAGGCGTACCGGTTCTTTACCCAGAACTTCCACTTGCCTGTGACCCCGGACGAGATCGCAAGCGATGCTGAGATAAGAAGCCCGCAACAGCTCGCGGTTGGCTTGCCTGCCAATAACCTGACGGTCGCAGGCCTGGCGAGACTACTCAGCAGCCGGGTTGTGCGGCCAGCCATTCCGGCCGGCCAAAGTGAACGCGCTTCGTGGGCTCAAGCGCAAAGGGCGCAGTTGAAATCTGTCATCCGATTTAGTCCGGTCTCCGTAGAACATTCGTGGAGGATGTCCAACACGAAACACCTGGGACTGCATACCCTGTCGTATCGCTTCGATTTCGACAATGAGCTGAGCGCAACCGGCATCTGGCTTGCAGCTATCTCGTCGCAGCCCGATGCGCCGGCCACGATCGTGCTCAACGATAACGGCTACAAGGCCTCCGAGAGCGTGGTCACCGAGCGCGTGAACCGTGGAGAACAGGTATTGGCCTTAGACACCATCTTGAACGGGGCTACGATGCCACTGGAGTCAAACGGGTCCGTCTGGCCGATGATGCTGGTCACGACCGGCAATCGTCCCCTGGGACTGGAGGTCGGGCAATTGCTGGCGACTGCCAGGTGGCTGCAGAAGACCAGCGGCCAGAAAACGATTCGTCTGGAGACGGAGGGCATCCGCAGCCAGATGGTAGGGCTCATGGCCGCGGCGCTCGAGCCTGAGCTCTTCAGCGAGATCGCGAGCAATGATGTGCTGGAAAGCCTGGGAGATTTGCTAGACGGACCACTTGTCTTCCGCACTACCCCCGATCTGTTCTGTCTCGATCTTTACAAGTACTTCGATATCGACCGCCTCGAAGCCGTGGCCGCCCCTACGAAGATAGAAATGGGGCAGAAGGCTACCCTGGTTGCGCCCAAGGCTCAATAGTGGGACTACAGCTCCCTGTGGTCCGCGTGCTCGATCTCGATATCCGCTACCGGCTTCGAGCGCAAGATGGCGATGTCACTGACATCTTTGAGCACAAAGACGGGCTTGGCCGAATCCTTCGGCAGTTTCATCTGAACAAAAGTGGCGTCGTGCACATCCTCTAAAAAGAAACACGGGCGGCCGTCTGGCTTCTCGAGCTTCACCTTGATGTCGTTCATCTCAACCCCCGCTGCATGGCGAATGAAGAAGCCGTGGGCGGGCGTCTCGCCGAACATGATGGGTTCCGGGTATTCCTTCTCTTTCTCCGGGAGCTGAATTGCCGCATCGCGCGGAGTGCCACCTCCGGGATGGAGGACCACAAAGTTGCTCAGCTTGACGTCTTCGATGGCATGGCCAGGAACCCCTACAATCAGTGAGCATGCTTGCGAGCTTGTCTCTGAGCAGACGATATTGCTGATGTTGAGCCGCCGGATTGTTCCCACCGGGGTTCCCTCGGGCGCTCGCATGCGGGACCCCAAGCGGATAAAGACCGGGGCGCCGATAATACCGCGCATCGCGATATTCGAGATAGTCACATCCTCGATCAAAGCGCCATCTACAGAGATGATGGCCAATCCAAAGCATCCGTCGAAGACACAATTCGAGATGGCAATATTCTTGAACCCGCCGTTGGACTCGGTGCCGAACTTGATGCGGCCATTGCGGTCCACCTGGGCGCTGTCAGGGAAGCGCTTGTAGGTGGCATCGATCAGGCTGCCTTCCTCGTAGATCCCAGTCACGTAACAATCGCTGATGGTGACGCTTTCCGTCGACCGAGCGTAGCCAAGGGCAAACGAGCTTTTCAGGCAGATCGCGTCGTCCCAGGGGGAGTTGACGCTGCAGTTCGAGATGCGGACATTTCTGCAGCAATCGACATCGATGCCATCGCGCTGGGTATCGATGGTGAGGTTGTCGATGGTGAGGTTATCGACCCCGGTGGCGAGGATGGCAAAATGGCCGCCATGCAAAACAGAGAAATCGCGGAATAGAACGTTGTGACAGTTCTTGAGCGCGATGGCCTTGTTGGCAACTCCGGGCTTCTCGGCGACCGGACCCCAGGCTTCTCCCCGGCTCAATCCCTTGCCCCAAATCAGCCCTGGTCCATAGATAGACAGGTTGTTGAGGTTCTCGCCCCAGATCAAGCTGTTATGCCAATGACCGTGGCCGTAATCCTGGTATTTTTCCCATTGCACGTTGGGCTCGGCCAGGTCGAAGGCCGATGCTCCATCCTCTGGCGTATCGGCCGCGAGTATGGTGCAACCGTCGGACAGGAAGAGCGAAACATGGCTCTTGAGATGAATCGAATAGCAAAGGTAGGTTCCCGCAGGAAAGACAACGGTTCCCCCACCGCCGTTCGCGGCGGCGTCAATCGCCTTGTTGATGGCCAGAGAGTCTATCGTGGTGCCATCGGCTTTGGCGCCGAACGCGGTTACGTCATAGTTTTGGGAGGGCGGCTTCCCGGTTTGAGCGGAGGCGCCGCTCTCGACTCCGACGACCACGCCCCCTGCGAGCGCCGCACCTGCGACCTTGATGAAATTGCGTCGTGTTCCTGCTTGCTTGAGCACCGTGCCTCCCGCGCCGACTACCTTGAAAGTCTTGCGATATAGACCGCAAACGGTTGCAGTGTGAATTGCCGAAGCCCCGCGCGCGACGGCGCGCGTTGGGCGTGGAGAGCAGCGTGGTCCTATGCGCTGCAGAAAATCCCTGGGCTGCCACATCCAGGCTCAACGTTTGCGGGCTGGACGACATGTTGAGAAGTACCAGGACGGCTTCGTCACCGGACCTTCGAAGATAGGAGAGCACCGCGTCATTCTTGGGACTCAGATCGACATAGTCGCCCTCCAGCAGCGCTGGATCCTGGTGGCGAAGAGCAAGCAGATGGCGATAGAACTGCAGGATGGAGTTCGGATCTGCGGATTCGGTGGCCACATTGTGAGTTTTGTAACTGGGGGGAACAGGAAGCCAGGGGGTACCCTGGGTAAAGCCGGCGTTCGAGTGAGTCGTTCCATTGCATCGGAGTGCGCTCGCCGTCCCGGCCCTTGTTTTCCGGCCAACCGCCCGTCTTCCCTGCCGGATCCTTTACGTCCTCCAGCCGCTTGGGGTCGTTGTTCTCCATCCCCAACTCTTCGCCGTAATACATCACCGCCGTGCCTCGAAGGGTGAGGTAGAGCGCCGCCATCAGTTTGGCAATCTGGTCGTTGTGCTTCCCGTCTCCGTAGCGCACATAGGAGCGAGGCATGTCGTGATTGCCGATCACATAAACAGGCCATTCGCCAGTGGATTCGGCGGCGGCAATCTGTTTGCGAAACTCAGGGGCAGAGAGCTTGTCGATGGTACAGAAGACGAAATTCATCGGCAGTTGAATCTCATCATCGTGCGCGCCATAGTACTTTTTCAGCTCAGTGGCGTCGTCGGTGTAGGTCTCACCCACCAGCACCGCGCTGGATTGGTCGGCAACACCCCTCAACCTGCGCAGCAGGTCGTGGACTTCGGGGAGCTTGCTGTTGTATTTGTCCTGCATGTTGGGCTCGCCCCGTTCATTCTTCCCAGGAAGAATGGGATTGTCATGCAGGTCGGGATCCTCAAACAGGTAGTCGACTGCATCCAGGCGGAAGCCGGATACTCCGCGCTTGTACCAGAAGCGGGTTACGTCGAACATGGCAGCTTCAACCGCCGGGTTGCGCCAATTCAGGTCTGGCTGCTCGGGGGCGAAGTTGTGGTAATAGTATTGCCCCGACGCGGGATCGAGCGTCCACGCCGGCCCGCCGAAATCGGAACGCCAATTGTTGGGCGCGTTCCCCGGACTTCTTCCATTGCGCCATATGTACCAGTCTCGATGGGCGGAGGTTGGCGACGATGAAGAATCGAGGAACCATGCGTGTTGGTTGGAGGTGTGATTGATAACCAAATCCAGGATGATGCGAATTCCCTGCTGGTTCGCCCGGGTTTGCAAATGATCGAAGTCGGCCATCGTCCCATACATCGGATCTATATTCTCGAAATCCGAAACATCGTAGCCAAAATCTACCTGGGGTGAGGGGTAGAACGGCGTAATCCAGATGGCGTCGACGCCGAGCCCTTTCAGGTAATCGAGTTTGGACGCGATCCCTGGGAGATCGCCGGTGCCGTTATTGTCGCTGTCGGCGAAGCTGCGGGGATAGAGTTCGTAGAAGACGGCATGCTTCCACCACGGATGCCCCTGAGCATCGACAGCCTGCGCATGTATCCACGGGCAGGCAAGACCGAAAAGGGCGAGGAGAAGCGTTGTGGGGGTGCGGTTGACGAGCATCTCCGAGCACGCTCCCGATGAGCAAGATGAATTTCGCGGCCGGGCGGAAAAAGACTTGGCTAAGCGCTTATAGTGAATATAATACGCGGGAGTCCTCTACCGTCAAGAGCTGAGAGCCACGGACAATTCTGCGATGAACCGGTTCTCTGTGCCCGGCTACGGCTGGGTAACTCCAGGGTAGATGCGAATCCAATGGGTCCGCATGGTTGCGCGCACCACGTTCCCCGCTGTCGTTGAAATGATGGCGTTCGTCGGCTGCTTCGGCATGTGGCAGTCAATGCAGTTGTCTGCAATCTTCGGGCCTATCGCTTGCGACATCTTACAACTTTGGACCCGATGGCAGCTCAAGCACCGGTCAGAATATGCAGCCGCCGGGCGTTCGGGCGCGTGGACGTCGTGACAGGTTGAGCAACTCATCGTGGGCGAGGACAAATAGCAGCGGCTCCTTTTGAGTAGACCAACCTGGTTTCCGTGCACCTCCGGTTGGGTGGCCGGGTCCGCCGGCAGCGGCTGCAGATAGTCGTCCAGTGGCTGGCCGGGAAGGTAGGAGAATGCGGGCGCCAGCTCTGCGCGTTTTCCCCCACTGTGGCAAAGCGCGCACAAATCCACCTGCCTGTCGCGGACAAATCTGGCTGGATTGAGAATGGTCGTGTCGGCTGTCGATGAGGGGCTCGCCGCGGTCGCCGTGTGAGCGGTTACATGGTCCGCGCCCCCGCCGTGGCAGGTCTCGCAGGAGATGCCGGTCACCAGCGATGCCCGGTCGTAGTGATTCGTCAGCGGATCGGACGACGCGGGCACAATGCTTGTGGCGTGGCATTCCAGGCATCGCGGGTAGATTGGCCGGGAAAAATTTGCGGTCTTGTCTTTGTAGCCGGGACTATTGATCCACTGGTGCCCGTCGGTCCAGTAGCTCAAGGGCAGCTCAAAGAGTTGGTCACCGAGCCAATAGAGATAAGTTTGTCCCCTGGCGCCGGAGCCGGTAACGACGTCGATGCGCTCGCTATGCGATTGCTCGTGACCCGGGATGCCGGCGATCGCCGTCTCATAATAGCCGCCACCTTTTACATCCATGCGAAAGGACAGACCGGGGGCGGAACTGGAAGGTATGGGATCGAGGATCTTGAGATTACTCTCGCTACCGCTGAAAGAACCAAGGATGGCATTCCCACTCGCCAACTGGGAGGTGAGATGGTGGGATGTGTGCAGGTATGAGGTGCTGCGCGGCTCATGGCAAGGCAGGCAGGCCTGATCCCCAACCCGCTTCGGCCTGGGGGGGCCCTCTTGGTTCAACTTCGGCAGAGGCTGCGGCGCAGTGGGCAATTGCTGGCTAGCCGCGTTTACGGCAAGGCATACGACGACGCCGACGATGCAGGAAAGAGCCATGCTGACTGGTCGGGCCATGCCGCTTTGACTCCTGCGCGAAAGGACCGCGCCAAATCGCTTTGCAGTCACTCATCTAAAGATACGAGATGCGACCGATCGTAAATTAAGCGTATATTTCGGACAACCGGCCGTTGACGCCTGCCTGGCATGCCTGCCGTCCCCGGGAGCCTATTGGTACGTGTGGACCGGCCAAAAGCATGCATAGCCAACCCAGAATCGCCTTACGGGACAAACTTGCCCTGAGCTAGATAAGCGCTTAGCATATGTGTGACTTCTTCAGAAAGGTTCCTCGATGACACAGCAATCGTCTCGTTTCAACTTTGCCTCCGCCCCTGACAGCTGGGGTGTATTGGATTACCCTGGCCCCTCCTGGGAACAGAGCTACCAGAAAATGCTGGACGAGATGGTTGTGGCCGGCTACACGGGAACCGAACTGGGCCCTTACGGCTTCTACCCTACTGATCCCCAGGTGCTCGAACCTGAACTCACCCAGCGGAAGTTGAAGCTGTTAGGGTCATTCGTTCCGGCCGTCCTGAGCGATCCGGCTTCGACCAAAGTGGTGGTGGAGCACATCCGCAAAGTTGGGGGACTCCTTGCCGCCTTGGGGGCCCCCTTCCTGGTCCTGGCCGACGCCCAGTCCGAGGAGCGGGACAGGATTGCGGGGCGCGTTCCCGCTGACGGCAGCAAGGGCTGGAATGCAGAGCAGTGGAAGCAGGTGGGACGCGTAGTGGCAGAAGCCGCCAAAGTAACGCAGGATTTTGGTCTCGACCTGGTTTTCCATCCTCATATATCGACCTATGTCGAAACGGCGAAGGAGACAGAACAGTTCTACGATGTCACGTCCGCTACCGGTATAGGGCTCTGCCTGGATACGGGACACTGTGCCTACGCGGGAGACGATTCGGCCGAGGAGGCAGAAAAGTATCGCGACATTCTCAGGTTCGTTCACATCAAGGACGTGGATGAGAAAGTCATCGCCGAGGTGCGCCGCACAGAGATGAATTTCGAGCAGGCGATCGAGGCCAATGCATTCACAATCATCGGCCAGGGATCGATTGACTTTCCGCAATTTTTTCGAGTGTTGCAGAAGAACGGGTATTCAGGTTGGATGGTCGTGGAACAGGATGTGAAGTTCGGCGCGACCATCTTGCCGCCGGTAGAAAGCATCGCCGCAAGCCTGCGATATCTGCAACAGGTTGTAGGCGGACTGGATAGTTAGAGCCCGGCAACCTCCTGGAGCATTTCAGCGGGAGAGGAAACCTTTAAATTAGGCAGGCACAGGACCGGGCACTTCACCCTGGAGACCACTTGCAATACTGTGCTGGTGGCAAAGTCCTGCTCGGTAAGCTCGTTTTCAGGCGAGCCGAGGACGACCAGGTCGGTCCCAAACTTCTCAGCATATTCGGCGATTAACGGCCCGGGCGTTCCCATCGTGACAATATGTTCGACCGGGACGGTGTGCGATTCGTTAAAAGGCGCCAGAAACCACAACCTCTCGAGGAAATGGGGGGATTCGTTGGTGACTGGAGTCTCCGAAACGTGCACCAGGATCATTTGGCGCAATGCAGCCTGATGCGCGCAGTGCAGCGCCCTGATCGAAGCGGGCGAAAAGTCGGTAGCCGCAAGAACCCGCCGCCAACACCCGGCCTGGGGTAAAGAGTCAATTGCATCCGGCGACACAGTAAGAATTGGGCAGTGTGATTTGGCCAGTAGCTGCCGGGCAACAGTACCCAAGGCAACTCGCCCGGCCTCTGTCTTCGCTCGCGTTCCCAATACGAGCAGGTCTGCATGATGATCCTTGACTGCATCCAGAATGCGATCGCAGACTATTCCACTCTCGATGACAGAGTGAACCGGAATGCCCATTTCACTTGTCTCTTCTTCTATCTTCTTCAGCTCGGCCGCCGCCGCGGCGTTGGCGGTCAAGAGAGAGGGAGCTCCCTTGGGAAATGCATACGCGAGGGGATCGATCACATGCACCACAACCAGCGTCGATTGATACATGTGGGCCATCGCCCGGGCATAGCGGAGCGCGGTGGACGAGGAGTCGCTCAGGTCGGTGGCTACGGCGATCGTTTTGAATCTCAGCTTGCTTGCATTATCGGTCTGCATGGCATCCTTCTCCAAAGCTTGAGTATTCGCCAAACGACGGAGACGCGCCGTGATGCAGGTCACAGGATTCGCCGCATCGCCTGTGATGGGAATCACAGACGCTAAGTTGACACAACGGTCATCCTGACAGCACTCGATGTAAGAAGAGGTATGTCATGATCACTGCTTCCAGCAGCTCACTTTCCAAGAAGGACGGGAGTCACCATCCGGGGCCCGTGGGTCTTAGGTTCCGATCCATTCTGGTTGCGATTGACTGCTCCCCGGCAAGTGCGACCGCGGTTAAGCTGGCTGCGCGACTGGCTAAGGAGTTCCACGCCCGGCTTTTCGTGCTCCATGCTGTCGTACCGGAGCTCTATTGCGTCGGCGTGGCGGGACCCGTTCCCGAACTCGCACTGATGGATCTGCAGAATGCACGCACGCACCTCCACCAATATGGTGAGCACATCTCCGAACTGCGGAGCGTCAAACATAAAGAGATAGTTTTTCTTGGTTCACCGAGTGACGCGATCCAATCCGCGGGTCAGGCCAACGGCATAGACTTGCTGGTGCTTGGTTCCCATGGCCGGCAAGGGCTCGCAAAGCTGACCCTGGGGTCGGTGGCCGAGTGGGCGATCCGCCGCCTCTCCTTTCCCGTCCTGGTGGCTGGCCCCTCTTGCGATAAGACCTTACGTCCGATCAGGTCCATCTTGCTGGCCACAGACCTTTCGCAAGGGTCCCCGCGATCGGCGCATTATGCCACCTCCATCGCCCAGGACTATAACGGCCGGCTGACCGTAATGAATGTGCTCCCGAAGGCCAAGACGGAGGAGGAACAAGCCAACGCCGAGCAGAACGCAATGGCAGGACTTCGACACCTCGTGCCCAGTGAATGCGAAGAATGGTGCACGTTGCAATACGAGGTGAAGACCGGCGATATCGCAACTACTATCCTCGAGACGGCTCAGCAAAACAAGGCTAGTTTGATTGTCCTGGGCGCCCGTCACCGGCCTCCCCTGGCAGACCACGCACCGCGGACCAAACTTTCGGCAATTATTCGTGGAGCCCGTTGCCCCGTACTCGTAGTTCCCAGGCAGCCCGATTAGAAAAGGACGGGAGCGCGCTATGCATTCGATACATCTGTCCGCGGTTAGCCGGCCAAAGTTCATATTGGTAGCAACAGATTTGACCGACCTTGACTATCTCATTCCCGTGGCGGTTGACCAGGCCAGAACAACGGGGGCGATGCTGTGGCTACTGCATGTAATTCCTCCAGAAGCGCATCTTTCCACGACCACGGGTGTCTTTCCTCTGCTTCAGCAGAGAGCGTTTCGCGAGGCGGAGGCAGCGCTCGCAAAAGTGGCATTCGAGTTAAAGACGATCGATGTGCCTTGCGCCTATGAGGTTCGTCGCTGGTACCCCGTGGAACGGATCAAGGAGTTCATTCACGAACGCCAGATCAGACGCTTGATTATTGGGACCGCCAGCAAGGGGAAGTTAGGCAAGCTTCTGATTGGATCTGTGGCGGAGGAGTTGATACGCAGCCTGGATATTCCCGTTTGCACAGTCGGTCCACATTTCACACGTGTGCCCCAAGGGACCCCCCGTCAAATTATCTATGCCACGTCTCTACGCCATGAAGTGGGAAGGAGTTTCCAGTTCGCAGCTGACCTGGTAGTCGTCTTGCCGGGCGATCTCACGGTACTTCACGTCATGGAGCAGGATTACCAGGACGATGGCGTCGATCTGCGCGTCATGTCTAAGATCGATGAACTTTTGAAGAGCGCGCAGGAAATGGACATCCTTCCCCAGATTCGGATTCGCTACGGGGAACCCGCGGAAGAGATTGTTGCAGAGTGTGCGGCCTTAAAGGCCGATTTGCTGGTACTGGGTGCGGTTTCAGCATCGGCCATGGCTGCAAACTTGCGCACCGGCGTTGCCTACAAAGTGATCGCTCAGGCTCCCTGCCCCACCTTCACTCTGCGGAACGAATCTAAACAGAAGCATGGCAGCGATAGCCGCAAACAATCAGTGGTGCAGAGTATTTCGTAGCTGCTCCTGATGTTCTGAATATTGCGCGAGCTAACCGTCCACGGTGACGGAGATCACAGCGCTATGGCGGGAATCGCTGTCACGCTTTAGGCCAAAGGTGAAACCTATGATTCGGATGAAAGAAGACACGCGCGAGAGACTGATGTTGACTCACGGGCTGGCAATGGTGGCGCTGGGCCTGGCGCTGTTCTACATTCGTGCGACGATGACCAACCTCTTCTTCTATGTTGTCGGAGGCGCGTTGGCAATGTTGCTCGTGGCCGCTTCTCTTCTTTTAATCGCGGGTGTCGATTGGATATGCGCTGTAGGCCTGGGTTGCCACCAGGTAAGCAGATTGCGAGGTTTTCTCTTTGTCAGCACAGCCGTAGCGGTCTCGAGTCTCCTGTTGATTCTCTACCCCGGCGCAACGGTACAGATGCTGTGTTACGTAATCGCGGCTTACGCGTTCTTGCTCAGCGTCGGCAAATTCGCGCTGGCCAAATCGTGGAACGGCGCCAGAGTGGAGAAAACGAACCGATGTATATCCTGGCCGGCGTCGGGCTTACATTCTCCGGCGCTTTGCTGGCAGTTGCCGGCAAGGACGACCGGGAGGCTCTGGCCGTTGTTGCTGTCTATTCAGTGTTCATGGGACTTCAGATGTTGCTGACGATGTACTTCCTGAACCAGCAAGCCCGCAGCTCCGACGAGACCACCATCCAAGCTTAAGTAGGCAGGAATCGCCACAAGCCCTAGGCAGCCTTCCGGAAAAGAGTTTGTCCGCCCTGACATCGGTCGCGCGATTCTCGCCTCGAAGCGAGACTGTGTCACAGTTTCGGGTTGCAAGCTGCGTGATGTTCAGAACTCCAGCAGGGTCATCACTGGGCAGGGAGCTTCGATCAAGACCTTTGCTGCAGTTCCTGGCGCCAGATGTGTCACCATTGAGGATGCCGGGTGTGCGCCCATCACGATAAGATCGGAACCTCGTTGTTGGGCGAGGTCAACGATGCTGGTTCCAGGAGCCGTGGTGGCAAGCCGAGTGCGCAACCACGAGCAGCTTCCCAGATCCTCAGAAACATAGCGATGGAAAGCGTCTTCAAACGACGCCCAGTCCGGGTCTTCCGAACTCTCCGGATCCTGCGCGTGAAAGAGAACCAATTCTGCTCCGTGCGGGCGGCGAGATTGTGCGCAAACGCGGCGACATGAGCCGAACGCGGATCGAGGGTCGTGGCACAAATAACCTCGCGCAGCGCCAGGCCTTGTCCTGGAGCGCGGGCGCTTTAGGCCCCACCAGCAGCACGGGGCAATGTGCGTGCCGCAAGATCGCTTCCGCATCCGAACCAAGCAGCAGGCGCTCGTAACCCTTTCTGCCGTGGGTTCCCACGACGACTAAGTCCGCCTCATTCTGTTTGATCGCGGAAAGCAGCTCATCGTAAAGCGGGCCGGTGAGTGAAATGGCCTGCGCTCGAAACCCTTCGGAACGTAGCGTGGCGCCTGTCTGTTCCAAACGTTCTGCCTGGGCCGCCTGGATTTCTGCTTCATCGATCCAGGCACCCTCCGGAGGAGTGACCAGGTTGACCGGTGGGTTTACGTGAACAAGCAGTAACTGCGAATTATCCTGCCCTGCAATGGCTTTTGCATACTCTAACGCGTGGTCCGACATCTCAGAAAAATCTGTCGGGACCAGGATTCGTTCGAACGTAGCGGCGACGCTATTTAAGGTGGCCATAAATCTCCTCGAGCTGAGACAGTCGAGCCGGTGCGGATCCATTAACCGGCTCTGCAGGTAAGTTAGTGGGTTACGACTCTTTTGGCTGTGACAGCAGTCACACGGGCATTTAGGTCCGGTCAATGCCGGAATTCAGTCTTGTACTCTGGGATCACCGCCACTCTCGTAGCTATTTCAACAACAGCTTTTGGCCGTACTGTCGTCCCGTTGGACGCGTCTCAAGACGACTCACTCGTCTTCGAGACGAAATATCGTCTCCACCGTCGTCACAGCCTTCCCCGATCCCTGCCCATACGAACCGAATCGTGAGCCTCTAACTTATTTGTTTTGATGGGCCGCTCATAATCGCGCGGCATTTTAGCACTTTGGTGACCCATGTGCTTTAAAGCAGGACAGCGAAAGGAAACACAATGCTCAGAATCTCGATGAACGATCAAAAGCCGATAGCGACGCTGACGGTTGAAGGCAAGTTGGTGGGCCCCTGGGCAACGGAATTAGGTAAGACGTGGCACGCACTGTGCGCACCGCTGGGGACAAAGGCGGCTGCGTTTGGACCTGCGGGGGGTCACCTTTGTCGATGCCAGCGGAACTCGCATTCTCAAGGAAATTGTCGAGGCGACCGGCGCGGAAATATTCGCCGATTCTCCTTTAACCCAGGAGTACGCCAATCGAGTCACACAAAGAAAGATGCAAGAGGAGACGAAATGATGAACGCAAATCAGCACAACACACACTCAAGCTGTGAAACCTGCACGCTGAAGCAGAACGGACTTCCTCTGCCATCTGTCGCCTATGGCAGCGAAGGAATTTGAGTCGATCAAGATGTCATACCGTCTACCCTGAGGGATCGATCTTGTTTCTTGAGAACGAACGTGCTCGAGGAATGTTTCTCGTCTGCTCTGGAAAGGTCAAGCTTTCGGTAAGCTCAAGGGCCGGCAAGAATCTGATCCTTCAAATCGTACAACCTGGCGAGGTGATCGGTCTCAGCGCTTCAATGTCCGGCGCTCCCTACGAGGTGACGGCAGAAACTCTTCATCCCGCAAGGTCGTGTTCATCTCGCGAGAAGATTTTCTGCGCTTCATCCACCGGTTTCCAGAGGCATACGGCGCGGTGATCCAGCAGCTGAATTTGCAGTATGCGCGCGCTTGCGAACAGCTGCGCACGATTGGCCTGTCGACCACCGCCCATGAAAAACTGGCCCGCCTCTTTTTACATTGGCCTTCCAACGAAAAGCGTCACCCGGAAACAAACCAGATCAAGGTTCCCTTAACCCATGAACAGATTGCCGCGTGCTTAGGTCGACACGCGAGACAGTCACTCGTACACTCAGCGATTTCAAGAATAAGCATCTCGTCACGCTGAAAGGAACGACTGTCATGATCTCCGATCGCTCCGCTCTGGTGGCGATGAGCGGAGAGTGATTCAGCGCCACTGGTCTGAATCTGATCGCGTTCGCCAGGAAGAGTGACTCTCGATTCTTACCCATTTTCAGGATCCAATCGGGTGTTTACAATGATGTTTCTATTACCGCCCTTGTATCAGAGCAGGAAGTATAGGTCGATCACCATCGAATCCAGGATCAGAAATCGCTGGCAGGCGCTCCCATCGCGCCACGGCGGAGGCTGATGGGTAGGAACGTGACCCACAAAGATGCTTCGGACCATGCGCAGGCGCTGTTCAAGGAGCTTTTTCTCGCTTCCCCGGATGCAATCGTTGTAACCGCCACTCGATGGCCGTATCTCCGCGGCCAATCCTGCTACGGAACAGCTCTTCGGCTACTCTGAGACCGAGCTGATAGGGAATCTCGTAGAGATTCTGATACCGGAAAGGTTTCGCGCACATCATCCTCAGTTCCGCGAGCGGCTATGCTGCCGCACCCGGCCACGCCCCATGGGGAGCGGCCTCGAACTTTATGGGCGGCGGAAAGATGGAACTGAATTTCCCGTCGACATCATGCTCAGCCCGGTCGAGACCAGGGCGAACATTCCATCTTGACCGTGGTGCGCGACATCACGGCGCGCAAACAGGCGGAGACGGCTCTTCGCCAAAGCGAGGAGCGATTTCGTCTGCTGGTGGAAGGCGCCAGGGACTACGCAATCTTTATGCTCGATCCGGAAGGAAAAGTCGCGACATGGAATTCCGGCGCGGAGCGAATCAAGGGATACCGCGCGGACGAGATCCTCGGCCAGCACTTCTCGAAGTTCTACCCGCAGGAAAGCCTTGAACGTGGAAAGCCACAGCACGAGCTAGAGGTCGCCGCCGCCGAAGGCAGATTTGAAGACGAAGGCTGGAGGATTCGTAAGGACGGGTCTCGCTTCTGGGCCAATGTAATCATCACCGCTTTACGAGGGAAAGACGGTCGGCTGATAGGGTTTTCAAAAGTCACCCGCGATTTCACAGAGCGCAAGCGCGCCGAAGAGTCGCTGGTGCTTGAACTCAGCAAGGCGGTACTGGCCAACCCCGACATCCGGCAGATATTAGTTGCCATCGAGGCGAAGTATCCAGCGGTTGATTCCCCACGATTACGCGGCGATTGCGCTTCATGATGGCAGCACGGCCGACAGCTGCACGTGCAGGCACTGCCTTCCGCGAGCGAACCGTCCACGCCCGAGGAAGATAGGGTCCCCATCGAAGGAACGCCGGAGGGCTGGGTCTTCGTCAACCAGGAACCACTTCTGATGAGCCAACTCGCCGGCAAGAGAGTGGGTCAACCTGCTTACCAACTTAAGGCGGGAATCAAATCGGGTTGCTGGGTTCCTCTGAACTGCCGAGGTGAAGTGATCGGCACTCTGTTCGTCGGCAGCCGGCATGATGTGCCGTTCGACCCACGCCAGGCCGAGACGCTTTTGTTGGCGGCCAGCCAGATCGCCGCGACCATCAAGATCGACCATGGCTTTCGCCGAATCGTGCAGCTCAGCAGCAAGCTGAAAGAGGAAAAACGCTATCTCGAGGAGGAACTGCGCACGGAGTACAACTTCGAGGAAATTGTCGGCGAAAGCAAAGGCCTGAAGACGGTGTTGAAGCAAGTGGAAACGGTCGCTCCGACTGCCGCAACCGTGCTCATTCTTGGTGAGACTGGGACCGGGAAGGAGCTGATCGCGAGGTCGATTCATACCATCAGTCCGCGCCGTGATCAGACGTTTCGTCAAGTTGAATTGCTCGGCAATTCCCTTTGGATTGTTGGAAAGCGAGCTCTTCGGGCATGAAAAGGGCGCCTTCACCGGCGCGATCTCGCAGCGGATCGGACGATTGGAACTGGCTCATATGGGCACGCTGTTCCTGGACGAGATTGGGGATCTTCCTTTGGAACTGCAGCCCAAGCTTTTGCGTGCTCTGCAGGAAAAGGAGATCGAACGGCTTGGCGGGCGAAGAACAATCGCCGTCGATGTTCGCCTCATCGCCGCCACCAATCGTGACCTCGCTGGAATGGTCAAGACTGGAGAGTTCCGTAGCGATCTTTACTATCGTCTCAGGGTTTTCCCATCTCCGTTCCGCCTTTGCGGGAAGGGCCTCCGACATCCCGCTGCTCGTCAACTACTTCGTCAACAAGCACGCCAGGCGGATGAACAAGCCGATCAGCGAGATTCCGGAGCAAACCATGGCCGCCCTGGTTGCCTGGCATGGCCCGGCAATGTAAGAGAGTTGGAGAACTTCATTGAGCGCGCCGTGATTCTTACCCCCGGATCAACTCTGCGTGCTCCTTTAGCCGAACTGGAAAAGGTGGAGGACGAAACTCCGACGACTCCGACCGGCATCTCCATGCCGCGGAGCGGGAACACATCCTGCGTGTGCTGAGGGAGACAAAGGGAATGATCGGCGGGAGCGGTGGCGCGGCGGAGAAGCTTGGACTGAAACGGACGACATTGAACTCTAAACTCAGAAAGCTGGGCATCGAGCGGGAGCGACTACACTTAGCGCTCGCTTCCGCAAGCTCACTCTCGGATGGTGAGAACCGGGCAAGCGCTGGCGCTGATCACCTGGAAGGCCACACCGGTTTTGAAATTGTCGTACCAATGGGAAGCTCTCCGAGTCCCCAGCACAATGAGATCGGCTTGCACACGCTGCGCGAGCAGCAGAATGCCATCAGCGGCAAATCCCTGCTCTAGATACACATTCCGGCTCGCACCATTCCCTGGCAACGTCGGGAATCAAACGCTGGAGTGCGCCCATAAACCTCTCGTTCAGCTCCTGATCGTTCATTGGATCGAGCGCGTCCTGGTGCGGCAGGACATGACAGAGGTAGAGGTGGGCGCCGAAGTCCTGAGCAAACGACAGGGCGAACACGCAGGCTTTGGCTGCCTCCGGAGAAAAATCCGTAGCGTAGACGATCCTCTGAAAATTGACGGGCGGCTTTGGCGCCGGCACCGCGGGTCCGATAGTCAGGATCGGGCATTGGGCTTGATGAATCAGCTCCTCCGCGGTTGATCCAAGAACCAGCCTGGCCAGGCCCTTGTGTCCCCGGGTGCCGATCACCAGCAGGTTGGTGGATTTGTCCTGGGCTGCCTGCAGAATCTCCATTGCTGGGTCGGTACCTTCGCACAGCATAGTCTCGACAGATACTTGCGGCGCCGCGAGTTCGCTGCGCAGCCTTGTCAGGGATTCTTCGCCGAACCGGCGAAAGATGTCGATGGTGATGCCGGCATCCGGACTCTTGAAGGCCGCGCCAAGATCCACCACGTGCAGCAGGCGAAGCCTGGATTGGTATCGATGAACAAGAGCCTGCACGTAAAGCTTTGCAGTCTCTGCGCTGGGTGAAAAGTCTGTGGCGAACAAGATATTGTCGAGGTTCACCGCGATCTGATTTCCGACAATGGCCATTGGGAACCTCCGCTTAATACTGGCTTTCCGAAGAGAAGCAGAGCTTCTGTGATGCCGGGTTCAACGCTGCGAAACGAAACATTGGGGCCGGCGTCAGAGAGAGAGGTTGGAAGGCACCGTCATCACTGGACAGCGCGCTTCACGAATCGTGGCACTCACCACGCCGTCGGAACAATCGACGGCCTTGTTACCGATGCGGTGCAAGCCAAAGAGGATGAGAGAGGGCTTCGACGTGGCCGCGTGTGCGGCAATCGCCCGGTCAGCTTGGCCATGGAGAACCGTCCACGCGACGGGAATGCCTCGCTCGCGTAATTTGGCAGCCCATGCCTCGCACCGCCGCTCACTCTCTTTGCGCGGAACATACTTATAGGTCGGATCCACGGTATGGACGATCTCGAGGGACGCTCCCATCTGCGCAGCGAAGTGGCCGGCAAAGGAGAGCGTGTTGTCCGGCGGCTCTACCGTAGTCATGGCACAGAGAATTCTTCGAACAGGAGGAGCTTCCCGACCGTGAAGAAGTGCATTGGGCCCTACAACGAGCACCGGACAGCGAACGACCCGCAATAGATGCTCGGCCGTGGAACCGAGACGTGGCCGGTCGATTGGGCCGTAGCCAAAGGCGCCGAGCAAAAGAAGATCGGGAGGGCGCTCGAGGATCGCTCCTTCAATCGTGTCTGAGATGTTGCCGACCCGCCGGAGAGAATCGCTCCATATGCCCTCAGTCCGGAGGTGCTCTTCCAGGAGCTTGAGCCCGAATTGAAGGTCCCGTTGGGCCAACTCCATTGCGAGCGGCCCTGCTTCCAGAGCGCTGGCATATTCGGCGGGACTTTGCACGCCTATGAGATGAACGAAGGAGCCAAACCTCTGGGCCAACAACTTGGCATACTTCAGCGCGGAGTCTGCCGCCTCAGAGAAATCGTAAGCTACGAGCAGGTCCTTCAGATCGTAGTGGGTCGACTCCGCATAAGAGGAAAGCGCGGTATCCTTTGCCATTTTTTCAACCGGAGTACGCGAATTAGCTGGACTTGCTGGTGTCATGACGCTCTCCTGCTGTGTGCCACGGCCCGGAGGCCGGCCTCACCGGGCGACCCAGCTACGCCTTTGAGCACTCTCCTGATGCGCGAGCATCTCTGAGCGCACTCTGTCCTGGAACCGCACGGCGAGAGCAATGGCCTTCCGCTTTCGCCGGCGGCTAGCTCAAATGTTGAAGAGCAAGCGGGGCATAGCCAGAAGAATTCCGACTGGAACTCCCCTTCGACTCCGGTCTCCCATTGATAGACAGATCCCTGGAGGTAGTGGAGTTCCTGGTTGCACTTCGGATTGAAGCAATGCCCCATCATGTGAGTCTCTTTCGCGGTAGTCTCGGGCCACGCCGGCTTGAGGGTTGGGATCGCTGGCCTCCCGGCGTGGCCCCTTTACGCGCAGCACCCTGCGCTTCCATCACACGGTTGTTCAATAAGTGACCAGAATGCGGTTTACCACGGACTCGATCCCTGGAGCAGCCCAGGCTGCACGTTCGGCTTCTTCGCGTTCCGCAAAAGAACGCACCTTGCCGGTCAATTCCACTGTGCTGTCATGAGCGGAGACCTGGATGCTCCTGGCATCGAGCTCAACGCTACGGCGGAGCGCCGCTTCAATTGCACCCTTGACGGAAGCCGGCGAGACCCGTGCCTTGACGGCTATCAGGTTGATGACTCCCCGCACGCCACGCACACTTTGGGCGGCGTCTACCGCGGAGGCCTTCTGATAGTTCCACTCGACCGTACCCTCCAGCGTGACGAATCCCTCATGCACGGTTGCCGTGACCTTTGCATCCGGAATCATGACATGGGAACTAAGAACGTGCTGGACATCGCGCGCAATCTCCGGATCGGTTCGCGTGCTGGGCCTGACCTCGATGTCGTTGGCGATCGAGACGACGCCGCGAACTGTCTTCGCCGCTCTCTCCGCGCGTTCTTTCTCCGCAAACGTGTGAACAAAGCCTGTAAGGGTAACCGTAGCCCCAGAGACCTTGACGTTGATATCCCGTGACTGGATATCCGGGCGCCATTCAATCTCGCTCAGAACGGCGGTCCTCAGCTTCTCGTTGGTTGCGACCTGATCCATTGTGGTATTCATCGAAGTTCCCTCTTCACGCAGCGTATCGCCGATGAGCCAGCGGATTCTGTGATGAAGATCACACGCGTGTCTTACGCCGCGATCCGAATACTTGCCTTCGGGTCGCTCGAGCCGGTGGTGTCGCCGTGACCGTATTCATTTTCCGGATACCGGCGGCGCCACAATCTCTTTCGAGTAACGCATGGCAATCACAATCAGGGGTGGGCAGGGATGTTGCGAATTGCACTTCTGGCACGCACTCTCCAGGGACCGGTAGAGCGACTGCTTCTCAAGGCACGCGTAGGGCATTACGGTAATCTCCCACCACTATCCTGGAGGCGGATGGGGTGGTGAGTCTGTGATGGCCGTCACCGTGCTGATCGAAGGTCGATGGCGTATTCGGGATGCAGCACTCCCCGGCCATCAGCCAGAATCGGCGAGACCAGTGCGATGCGCTCATGGTCTATGAAAAACGACAAAGTCCGGTGATTCTGTCAGATCTTTGTGCCCGACGTTTTACCTGAGTCTCCTTGGCCGCTCCATTTGCCATCCAGCTTGTCCGCCGTTGCTTTCAGCTCGATGTCGTAATCAACGCCCTGGTACGGCGCCTTGAATTTCAGAACGCCGTCGGCGAAGGTAAAGTCTTTCGCGAGTTGTTCCCCTTCGTCGGTGCCCATGGCAGCGGTCAATTTTCCCTCGGTTTCCTTGAGGGTCAAGGTCCATTGGATGGGGTCCCCGTCAGATGTTTCCGACGTCATGTTCCAGGTACCGATCAAGGGCTTGTAGTCTTGTGCGGGAGCGGAAACCGCAAGCATCATTGCTGCCAGGCAGAGCACAAAAAAGCGGCGACTAATTCCGTGAGCCATAACACTCCTTGGTGGCGACCCGACACCACGTAAGCAGTGTATCCTCGGTCTCATGGTTTCGTAGTTCAGACATCGCGACCGACGGCGTGCCTCGGGCTGCGCGAAGCTGAATCGGACGCATTTACAATCATTAGAGATTGCAGATCGCCGGAAACGCCACTACAAGCCCGCGATACTTGCATTCCGGGGACTCGAAGAGCTCAACTCGCAAGCGGGTGAGGGAGGTTGAGGTCACTACAGGCGAGTCTCCTTCGCCCTCAAGTTGTTGAAGGGCCTATAGCTCAATGGTTAGAGCAGCGGACTCATAATCCGTTGGTTCCAGGTTCAAGTCCTGGTGGGCCCACCACACGAATCAAACCCCGTTTGCCATCCCGGCCCCGTCCCCTGATTTCCTGTCGAAGCTGGTGGCTTTGGCAGACTTCATGCGCCTTTCCTCACTGAAAGGCGCGCGCGCGTCCTTGTCCAGCGCTGGGCGGCAGGAAATCCGGGTTCCCCTGCGTTTATAGTTGCTGCATGATCCCTGGCGAAGCCACCGGCTTTGACGCCATTACCGAGCGGGAGAAGGGCCTTCACCGGGCGCTTTCATCACGGCAGCTTTCCATGATCGCCATCGGCGGCGCGATCGGGACCGGGCTTTTCCTTGGCTCGAGCTTTGCTATCGGCTTTGCCGGCCCGGCGGTGCTGCTCAGCTACCTGATCGGCGCACTCATCGCGCTCCTTCTCATGGGTTGCATGGCGGAGATGACCGTCGCCCACCCAACATCGGGATCATTCGGCGCATGGGCCGAGTTCTATATCTCTCCACTTGCCGGTTTTCTTGTCCGCTTCGCCTATTGGGCCGGCGTCGTCTTTGCTCTCGGCACAGAGATTACCGCCGTTGCCGTCTACATGCGCTACTGGTTCCCTTCAGTCCCCGGCTGGCTTTGGATTTGCAGCTTTACCTCGATCCTGATCCTGGTAAACGCGTTCAATGTGCAGCTCTTCGGGGCAGTCGAATACAGCTTTTCAGCCCTCAAGGTCACGGCCATCATCGCTTTCGTGATCCTGGGTGCGTGGGTGGTGTTCTCCGCGAGTGGGAAGGTCCTGGCGCCGCAGGACACACCTATCGGGTTCCGCAATTACCTGGCCTACGGCGGCTTCTTCCCTAAAGGGGCCTGGGGCATGTGGGTTGCTGTACTGGTGGCGCTCTTCAGCTACTTTGGGCTGGAGTCGATCGCGGTCGCCTCCGGCGAAGCTGTGGATCCGCAGCGCGCCATCACCAGCGCCTTTCGCGCCACCATCCTCAGGCTGGTCCTCTTCTACCTCCTTACCCTGGCGCTGGTGCTGGCCATCGTGCCCTGGACCCTCACTGCCTCCGGCGCAACCCAGTCACCCTTTGTCACGGTGATGACGCGGACGCATATCGCAGGGGCCGCCGGCGTTATCAACTTCGTGATCCTGGTGGCTGCCCTTTCCGCGATGAACAGCCAGCTCTACATCTGTACCCGGATGCTCTTTTCTCTCGCGCGGGCCGGCCTCGCACCGAGCGGACTGGGCGTGCTGACCCGTCACGGAACACCCGTCCGGGCACTTCTCGCCTCCAGCGTTGGCATCGTTCTCGCAGCCGTGCTCAACGTGTTCTACCACGATCGATCTTTTCTGCTGATGCTTGCGATCTCGATGTTCGGCCCGCTCTTCACCTGGCAGATGATCTTCTTCACCCACCTTAGGTTCCGGCGACGCACCATGCCAGGAAACCTGCGATTTCGCATGTGGGGCTTTCCCTATACGAGCCTTCTGGGCGCCGCATTGATGTCGGCCGTGCTGGCGACCACGCTCTTTACCAAGGCTTTTTTGCCTACTCTGGTTTACGGAATTCCCTTCTTACTGGTGCTCACGCTGGCATACATGCTGCGGCGAAGCAAGCCGGCGTTGATCGCGACCGTCACCGCCGAGGGAACCCAACTGCCATGAGCCTCTCGTCCCCAGGCCTCGCCTCTCCATCCTCCGTTGACCCGCTGCTGGGGTGGCGCAAGGAGTTTCCGATCCTGGAAGAGACCACCTACATGATCAGCCACTCCCTTGGGGCCATGCCCCGCCGCGCGCAGACTGCTCTGCAGGAATTCGCGGATATATGGGCTACGCGCGGCATTCGCGCCTGGGAAGAGGGCTGGTGGGTCATGCCCATCACCTGCGGCAACCTGATCGCCTCCATCATTGGCGCGCCCAAAGGCCGCGTGGTGATGCACCAGAATGTTTCCATCTGCCAGACCATCGTCACCTCATGTTTCGACTGGAACGGAAAGCGCAACAAGCTGGTCACCGATGGCTTGAATTTTCCTTCGAACGATTACATCTACCACGGGCTGGAACGACAGGGGGCACAGATCGTATCGGTGGCTTCGCAGGACGGAATGACGATTCCCCTGGAGCGCCTTCTGGAAGCGATCGACGAACGCACGCAGCTGGTCAGCATCTCGCATGTGGCCTTTCGCAGCTCCTACCTGCAGGACCTCGGTGCGATTACCAGGCGTGCTCATGAGGTTGGAGCCTTGATTGTTGCGGATCTTTACCAGTCCGCGGGGATCGTGCCGGTTGACGTGACTGCCCTCAACCTTGATTTTGCTACCGGCGGATCGGTGAAGTGGTTGCTCGGCGGCCCGGGCGCGGGCTACCTGTATGTTCGTCCGGATCTCGACCTGGCGCTCACCCCAGGCGCCACGGGGTGGGCGGCACATGCGCATCCCTTCCAGTTCAAGAATGGTCCGATCGACTATGCGCCGGATATCCGCCGGTTTCTGAACGGCACGCCGAATGTTCCGGCGATGTACTCGGCGCGATCCGGGTATGAGATCGTCAATGAAATTGGGGTTGCGGCCATACGCGCGAAATCCAAGCGGCAGACGCAAAGGCTGATTCATCTCGCGGAGGAGGCCGGTCTCACCGTCCGCAGCCCGCAAGACCCCGACGCGCGCGGAGGCACGATTACCCTGGATGTGCCCAATGGTTTTGAAGTGACAGCGGAATTAGGGCGCAGGCATATTCTCGTTGATTTTCGTCCAGGCGCGGGCATCCGCATCGCTCCGCACTTCTACACATCGGATGAAGAGATCGGCCATACGATTTGCGAGCTGAGCTCGATCGCCCACAAGTGATAGCTGTAAATAAAAGTCACCTCTCATGATCTGGACCGCCCCGAATTGTATCTATAGAAGCAGACAATCTCTCACGATGATCAAGCGGGTCCGCTTTCATGGGAGGCCGTGGTAACCACAAGCGACTTAGTTTGCAAATTCGCTTATTTCGCATCATCTTCAGAGGCCGCTTCGCGGTGATCAGCCTCAGGGCTAAGCCACCTGGATGTTTGAAAATTCAAGAGGAGGTTTTCAGCGGTGTTTCCTCCATCCGCTCTGGAGCCCGGGGCTGACGGCCGCCAATCGGCCTCCGCCCTCGCCTCTACGCGAGGTACAGCGCCACTGAAGACCGAATTAGTGCGCTAATGCGCACTTTTTAGCCATTTCCCGAGAACCCCGGCCGCCCTCCGATCCGCCAGCGATCGCGAAATACACAGAGCTGACGAAAGAAGAGACCGCCGAACCCGAAGAATCCTTCAGCAGGCGACTTAATACGCTTAATACGCACTTTTTAGCCATTTCCCGAGAGCCCCAAGCCCTTGGGAAGGACGCAAACCTGCTGCAGGCAAGTTGAGGGCAAAATGCCACCCTCTCCCCTCCAACAAAAGGTTTCCCATTCAAGCCTTCTTTTGGCTTGAGTGGGGTAGTTCCCAACCCTCCCCTCGTCTCATTCCGCCAGTCGAATGACGCGAGCGATGATCGCCCTCGATACCCAGCCCAGCGGAAGTCGATCGTTCAGCAACCTCTTTTTTGACCGCGTTCAGAAATTGTTTGACAAAGGGAACTTGCATGGTCTAAATATTTGACCATGGTCAAATCTGATCCTTCCACCGACAAGGGTGAACAAACCAGGCAACACATCTTGCGCACTGCTCTTGAACTCTTCCGAGAGCAGGGCTTCGATGCGACCACGATGCAGGAGATCGCCCTGCGGTCGGGTGTTGCCAAAGGCGCGGCCTACTACTACTTCCCTGGCAAAGAGGCCATCATCCAGGCGTATTACGAAACCATCCAGGCGGAGCAGGAGCGTATATGCAACGAAGCGTTCGCGGACAGCGCTTCGTTGAAGGCTCGGCTCTCCATCGCAATGCAGTCGAAGTTCGACCTGGCGAAGGATGATCGCAAGCTGCTGGGCGTGGTGTTCCGCTACACCGGCGAGCCAAGCCATCCGCTCTCCTGCCTGGGTGAAGGCACCGCCGAGATGCGGCGGCGCGCTACCCAGATCTTTCGCGACGCCATTGCCAAAGAGAAAATGCCTAAGGACTTACAGTTGCTGCTGCCGATGGCGCTCTGGGCGCTGCAGATGGGGTTGCTGGTGATGTTTCTTTACGACTCATCGGAAGAGCAGCGCCGCACCCGGAGACTGGCCAATGGCGCGCTTGATCTGACACTTAAATTGTTGGGGCTGGCAAAGCTGCCGGTGTTGAAGCCGGTGCGCACGCGGATACTGGCTCTGCTGGTTGAGGCAGAGTTGCTGCCGGAAAAGGCGGAATCACGATGAACGAAAGCGAAGAGCGAAAAACACGAGTATCAGCAGCACAGTGGGGCGTTATCGTATTGGTAGTTGCGCTCACCGCAGGGGCGGTAATGTACCGGCTGCTCAAACATGAGCGGCTGGGCAACAGCTCCGCAATGTTTTTGGGCATACCCGCGGTTTTGGCAATCCTGCTTGCGCTCACTCCCAAAGCAAAAAGCGTGACCGGCGCTATATTGAAGGGCATCGCGCTCTTCCTGCTGATCATCGCTCCTCTGCTGGGCGAAGGATACCTCTGCATTCTCATGGCCTCGCCGCTTTTCTTCGGTGTGGGTGCGTTGGTCGGCGTGCTCATCGATGGATCCCGCCAGAGGCGGAGCACAACCCTCAGCTGTGTCACGCTGCTGCTGGTGCCGCTGTGCATGGAAGGCGTGGTTCCGAAGTTGACCTTTGATCGAGCCCAGTCCGTGCAGGCGAGCAGGATGGTCAACGCACCAAGCACGCTGGTGGAGGAGAGCCTGGCGCAGAGCCCAAGAATCGATACCCCGATACCGCTCCCGTTTCGCGTCGGGTTCCCGGAGCCCTTGCAGGCTTACGGCGATGGGCTCGCGGTGGGAGCGACGCGCACGATTCACTTCGCCGGAGCAGAAGGAGATCCTCCGGGAGACTTGGTGATGCGGGTGGCGGAGCGCAGGCCGGGATACGCACGGTTCGAGACTGTTTCAGACGGCAGCAAGCTGACGCAGTGGCTGCAGTGGAAGAGCTCAGAGGTGGAATGGCAACCAATGGGTAAGGGACAAACGCAGGTGACGTGGCGTATTCGCTTCGATCGCGAGCTCGACCCGGCCTGGTATTTCACTCCCTGGGAGAGAATTGTTGTGAGTGAAGCTGCGCGTTGGTTGATCGAGGCGAATGCTACGCCAGTGGAGGCGCGTTAGTGGACCGGGGCGACTGGGAGCGAGCTGCTGCGATCTACATGCCTTTGGCGATCGCGCTGCTGGCGAGGCTGTTACGAGGAAGGCGGCCGCGCCAGTTTGCTGCCTGCCTGCTGAGCATGCTGTGGGTCCTTCCTGCGCTGCTCGCTTTGCAGAGGCTCAATGCAGTCGGGCATTGGTGGAGCTTCTCAGACTCCGCCGTCGGCCTTCGAGGGATGCCTCTTGAGCTGCTCCTCGGCTGGAGCTTCTTGTGGGGCCTTGCGCCTCAACTGGTCTTTCCCGATCTCAACATCGTTGTTTCTGCAACTGTCATGGCGGCGATTGATTGCCTCCTGATGCCGCTGTTCACGGCGTCTGTTCATTTGGGGTCCAGGTGGCTTTGGGGAGAGGCCGTCGCTATTGGGCTGGTGCTGGCGCCTGGCTTGTGCCTCGCACAGTGGACACTGCGCAATCGCCGTTTGAAGGCGCGGGCCGCGCTGCAGGTGATTACGGCTGGGATGCTGTTCCTGTTCTTCGTGCCGGAGGTCTGCTTTGCCATTCGGCCCGGGGCGGGATGGACACCGTTGTTGCAGTTGCCAAGCTGGGCGCGTCAGCTCGGAATACAGGCGATACTCCTGATGGCTATTCCTGGCCTCGGCGCAGTGATGGAATTTGCCGAACGGGGACAGGGGACGCCGATTCCGTATGATCCACCGCTCCGGCTGGTCACCAGCGGGATTTACCGCTACATTGCGAACCCGATGCAGGTTTCGTCCGCCGTGGTGATGGTGGCCTGGGCGGGTATGGTGCGCAATGGCTGGCTGGTTGTGCCGGCGTTGTTGTCCGTTGCCTATAGTGCTGGCATTGCTAGTTGGGATGAACAGGACGACCTACGGCGACGCTTTGGCCAGGAGTGGTCGGATTATCGCTCGGCTGTGCACAACTGGTTTCCTCGATGGAGGCCATACCATACCGGTCCGCCCGCTGTACTTTACATAGCGAGAAGCTGTGAACCGTGCAGCCAGATAGGCGCGTGGCTCCAGGCGAGAAAGCCACTGGGCCTGAAAATTCTCGATGCCGAGAGTTTGCCCGCGGGTTCCATCCGGAGAATGCGTTATGAGCCCAACGACGCGCCGCCGGTCGATGGAGTAAGGGCCATGGGCAGAGCGCTCGAGCATCTGTCTCTTGGCTGGGCGATCGCGGGCGCGGCCTTGAGAATTCCCGGCATATGGCGCCTGGTTCAATTGCTGATGGATGCCTCTGGGCTTGGACCGCGGCTGATCGGCGATCCGCAATGCGAAACGAGATGAGTGCGCCTCACGGCAGGAGCCTGCTCTGGGCGTGGAAGAACTTGTACCCGGAATAGTGGTGGAGTTCATCCACAATGGTTTCGGTTTGTTCCGTGCGGATGAGCACTTCGAAAGGCAGCCAGAAGGCGGCATCGTAACCGTGAATGCGCACGGAACGGAAACGGAGCTCCGTGGTCATCCGCAGCAGGTTCACGCTCGGGACGGGCGACAGAAGATCGGTCTGCAGCCGAACGACATCAAACGTAGACTGATCGATCCACACAATTCCCTGGAAGAAAAATGGAACTTCTTTTCCGGCCCACTCGAACTTTCCGGGCAGCTTGACCTGATTTGGGATCTGCACAAAACCGAGGACGAAGGTCTTGTGATCGTCAAGGTTCTGCTGCCCGAGATAGCGGAAGCGTAACTCAGATTGATTCGCAGGCGACAATAGCAACCACTGATAGGCGAATCCAAAACCATGCGGGGTTACGCGATCCAGGGGTGAGCCGACCTCGCGATTCTTGAAATCTGTCCGCAGCTCTTGAATAGTGGTCGCACCGTCAGGGTGATGATCAAACAGCAGCAGGTAATTGAATTCGAGGCTCCGTGACTGGCGTAGCTGATTTTCCAGATCCGGCAACGCCGGTGCTTCCTCCATTCCGATAATGTTGTTGCTGGGCCCTCCGGCGCGGGACACAACGGAGGAGTACACATCTTCGAGGGAACTTAAGTTAGGCACCGTGGACAACGACTTGAGCGTTGCCGCACCCGCCCGGGAGAGGATCGCAGCCAACTGATCCTGGCTGGGATCAGGTTTTATCCCGTTCAGGGCAGGAACCGCTGCCCGGAGTTTCTGCAGCGGAAAATCAACGTAGGTTGGCTGAACGCCAACGGGTGGGCTGAGCGGGTGCCCTGCCGGCTCATGGGGCAAGTTGGGCTGGGGTGCAGGGCTCGGCTGGATGCCGGCCACCTCGCGAGAAGCGCAGCACTCGGCGGTAACATTCACATTACGGGATAGGGCCGTGATTTGATGCTCTTCTGAATCGGTAACCACCTCGCGGACGCGGTAGGTGCCTGGCTTCAGCTCGAAGGTCGAATCCATCTTCAGGCCCGCACTCAGAACCTGCTGCAGCTGTGCGTTTGGCGCCTCCAACTTAGCCTGGCCGCGCTGCAGCTGAACGAGATTGTCCTTCTGATCGAAGACGGCAGAGACAAAGGTGACGTTGTTCAGGTTGTGCTGGCCGTCCTTGCGAAGGTGGAGTGCCTTGGTGTCGAGGCGGCTCGACAGTACAAGCTCTCGGTCTTCGGTTTTCGTGGAGAAGACCTTCACATCCATCGTGACGGGTAGTTGCTGCACATCGGCCCTGGAATAAACCGCTTCGCGGACCTGCTCTTTTACCTGGGCGTCCGGATCGACGGGTCCACCTGGTTCAGCCCTTGCCGCAGCCTCAGCCTCATTCCTGGGTGCAAAATAGCCACGCCGCGCCTCAATGGTGAACCCCGCGTGCTTCTCCGCCAACTCCACTTTCAAGTCGTGGAATTTGCCGTCGAGCTTCATATCTGCGGGAGAGAAGCCCACGTAGTAGGACGGAACCGCCGCCAGCACGCCGAACCCGGCCTGAAGGTCGTTGTTGTTGTGAATGAATTGACCGCCGGTACCTTGGGCAACCTCTTGCAGCACGTCGCGGGCATCTGACTCTCTGGCCTCATCCAGGCGTTGCAGGGCCGCGGCTCCCGGGCCCGAGGACATGTAACGATGGGCTATATCGCCCTGGCGCATGGTGGTCGCCATACCCCTGGGATCCAACGAACTGATGACCACCTGCGCACGCAGCGCGCGGTCCATAATTAGGTCCAAATCAGGTTGTTCGCTGCGCGACAAAAAACCAGGGGAAACGAGAACGACCGTGCGTTGACCGGGCATCCGCGCGACGTAGTTCACCACCTTGTCCAGTTCTTGCAGATCGGCCCGGGCCTGCCCCTGAGCTTGCTCCATGACTTGTCTTGCCAGCACTGCGATATACCTTTGTGGTTCCCCGGGTTGGTTCTTGGGCACCTGAGTACATCGATAATCATTCAGTGCTTGCTCCAGCGCTACCTGCCAGGCATCGATGTTTTCGTCGTCAGACTCTGTAATCTGCTGCGCCTGATAATCGGATATGTCCGGGCAGTTATGGGTTTTCGTCAGATCCAGAGGGCTGGTATGGAGCTTGAATAGAGCATCATGGATCTGCTTCGGATCGCTGATAAAATCCGTCAGACTGCCCGCCGGGGTAAATATGGCAACCCGGTCGGTTGGCTGAAGGTTGGTTGCGAGGTAATGATCGGCTGCATCACGCGCCTGTATGAGGTCCGCATCGGACACATTCAGATCGTCGAAATAGAGGGCCAGGAAGCGCTGTGGCAGGGTTGAGAGCGGGGGCTGGCCCGGTTTGACTGATACGGCCGAACCGGTGGGTTGAGCCGCCGGCATCTCCAGCGCGAACTGGGTAATGGATTGCGGCTTGCCCCGGTCGAAAAGCTTGAAGTCCTCCTTCTTTAGGTTTTCTACAGGCTTGTTTTGTGCGTCGCGTACGACGACGCGTACTACGACCAGGTTGCTGGTGACTTTAAGGTGGTATGGGGTTTGATTGGCGGGGGCCTGGGCACCCGCTTGGGCAAATATTGATGGAGAAGCCGCTAGCAGGGCAGCGATCAGGAGAGTCGTACGTGGCGCGACGAATGGCCGCATATGAGCGCTCCTAATCCTGGCCATGGTGCACAAATCGCTAAGGAATAGACGTACCTCAGGGGCTAAAGAGTCTGCGTGAGAACCCGATGAGGTACGTTGTTCTTCTCGGAACCGCCATTCTATAGAGAGCTGAAAAGGTTCAGCAAACCTCTAACCCCTCCAGATGGGTAGAAGCTCTGCTGATTGCGTCCGCAGTGTTTCGAGCAGCGAATGATGAGGGCTGTAGATGCAGACCGGGTCGATCGCTTCGGCATCGCCGGTCAACAGAAATGCCTGGCAGCGGCAGCCGCCGAAATCGACTTCTTTTCGAGGACATGCCTTACAGGTCTCAGACATCCAGGCATCACCGCGGAAGCGCTGAAAGGCCGGCGATTCTCGCCAGATCCAGGCGAGGTCATGTTCGCGAACATTGTCGAAGGTGAGGTTGGGGATCACGGCTGCCGCGTGGCATGGAAGCGCCTGCCCTAGCGGGTCGATCAGAATCGTCTGCCGTCCCCACCCTCCGACACAAGCCTTGGGGAAGCTCCCGAAGTAGTCAGGAACTACGCTTTCCAGATGGATCCTGCCCTTCAAGCGCTGCTTTCGCGGCCTCGACAATCGCGAGCGAGCGATGCACCTGATCTTCGCTCGGCATCAGCAGGCTGCGGTTCTTCAAGGCCCAGCCGTAGTACTGCACGTGGGCAATTTCAAGCCGATCCGGGGCAAGCTCCTCCGCCATGGCGATGAACTCTTCCAGGCGATCGAGGTTCATGCGATGAACGACAAGATTGACGGTGAAGGCGAGCGGAAATTTCCTGATCACGGGAACCAGGGCCAGCTTGAGAGCGTGTGCGCGCGCGCCGGCTATGTGGTTGGCAGTGGCTGCATCCTCATCCTGAAAACTGAGCTGGAGATGTTCGAGCCCGGCCTCGACCAGAGCGGCAAGACGATCTTCCTTCAGCCCGACGCCCGAGGTAATCATGTTGACGTAAAGCCCGGCGTCGCGGGCCGCCGCGATCAGTTCAACCAGATCCGTGCGAACCAGCGGCTCGCCTCCCGTGAGATGAAGATGCAGCACACCCAATTGCCCGGCCTGCCGGAAGACTCGCTTCCAGTCTTCCGTGGATAGCTCGTTTTCAGAGCCCTGCAAGCGCGAGCGGATTGGAACAGTAGAGACAGTGCAGCGGGCAGCGGTGCGTGAGCTCAGCGATCAGCGAGAAGGTGGGGACGGCTGCGTTCGTCATCGTGCGGGCCCGCACAACGCCACGCTGCTCCAGGGTTGTGAGCAAGGCGAGGACGTCTGCTCGGATTCAGGCTCGTCGGCTCCTTCGTACTCCAGCAGCAACTCGTCCACAATGGCCGCTACGCTGTTTTTTCCGTCCACGCGGGTGAGCACATCACGCGAAGGGCCGCCGAGCTCCAGGGTTCCCTCCGGAACCAGCAGCACATCCTGCGTTGGATGAAGCCGGCAGCCGGGAGCGAACGACGGAATGGAGCGGATGTCCAATCAATCCGCGATGGGAAAGCAGCTCAGTCACAGCTGGAACAAAACATCCCGGCGGTATATTACCGGGGACAACGTACGCGTAGTCGATGGCGTCCAGTTGCGCCCACAGGATCGCGCACTTCTGTTCAAGAGCATGGATCACCTGCTCCTGCTCCGCGCGCGTGCTCGCATGGGTGGAGACAAAGTCGAGGGCAAAGTCAGCATCTTCCGGAGCCTGCGTGAGCCGCCCGACAAAGTAGGCCAGTCCCGGCACCAGGTAGGGATAATGCACCTTCATCTTATCCATGCGGAGAGAGATCAGATTGCGGGAAAACAGCTCGGTGAGCGACGACGCCACAGCAACCAGCAGCGAACTGTCACGGACCAGCGCGAGATAAGCATCCACCGCGTAGCGAACACCCGGCAGAACTCCGGTGCAGGGCAAGACCTGCTCCCGCGATAAACCTGAAGCTTCGGCGAGCCGAATCCACTTCTCGATGCCGCCATAGCCATCCTGATCGCCATCGTGGTCGAGGATTCGCTTTCTCCATGCGCGCCGGAAGGCTGGATCGTCGCTCTTGGCCAGCACCAGTGCGTCCTTGATGGGAATGCGGCTCTGGTAATAGTAGCGATTCAGCGCCCACGCCTGAATCTGGCCTCGAGTCAGCTGCGCCCTCATGCATGCGGAGATGGAAGGGATGGCGGTGATGGTAGCGGCTCTCACCCACCGCGAGCAGCCGATCGTGCAGCTCCTCCCGGGATAAAAGCTCCGATGCGCTCGGTCGTCGTCACAGTGCCAGTTGCCATCCGTCATGCCCTATCTGCCACCCCGCATCGATGACTGCCCGATACTCTTCGCCGCGCGGATCGAGCACCGGGTTGGTGTTGTTCAGATGTACAAAAATCTTGTGTGGAACGTCCAGGTCTGACAGCAGCGCGATGGTGCTGCCTTCTCCGCTCATCGGAATGTGACCGATGGAACGAGCCAGCGGCGTTCCGGAATGCGTGTTGCTCAGCTCCGTATCACTCCAGAACGTACCGTCCACGAGTATAGCGTCGCAAGCGCTGTAAACGGAGCGAAGGTCGTCCGTGATCTCCGGGACGGAAGGCGTATAGGCCAGGCGTTGGCCGTCGGCCTCAAGCAGCAATCCAAGGCTGGCCTGGCCTGGCTCACAAGGGCCCAAGTTCGCGGGCGTAGAAGGGCATTTCGCCGGCCAGTGGGATCGGGGTACAAACAATGCCGCTGCTACCCAGGGAAAAGGGCACACCTGCCTGGATCTCAACCCAGGTGAGCTGGTTGGGAACCCGCTCGAGCATCCTGAAAAAGCTGTTGGACTCGAGTGCCTGACGAACAATGAGCCGTCGCGTAGACCGTCAGCGGTTGAAATTCCCTGAGCAGGAGCAGTCCTAGCGTCTGATCGAGATCGGCAGTGGTAAGAACAATGCCCTGGATAGGAGTATTTCGGTTGCCAAGTCTGCTGTTGGGATGAAGCTCCGGGTTGGCTTCAATTTGGAATCGCAGGTCGGGGCAAGCGTTCAAAAGGAACCACTCGCCCTGGTCACTCCAGACGGCCGCCTGAAGTTGGAAACGCGGCGCCAGGAGTTGAGGGTTCCTGCCGGCAAAGTCACACAATTTGCAGGCGCAGTTCCACTGGGGGATGCCACCACCGGCGGCAGTCCCCAGCAGCCTGAAATTCAACATCCTTTAGATTTCCGCGGGGGCGTAGCAGTTAATCTCGCATCCGAGGCTAACTTCTTTCAATTCAGGGCGGGTCCAGACCTTTTTCACGGCAGTCTCCTGTTTCATGATGAAATTTCAGCGGGCCAAAGCGGTTTGCTCTTTCCTTGCAGAGAATTATACGGCCTGGCCGCGAACTTGGTCATTTGATGTGAGATTCCTGCGCAATCCTTGGTTTTCCGGCTGCTACCGGGTGGGATTACTTAAGTACCGGCCAGCCTTTGACGAGGGAGCGTTCCACTTATAGCCCCACGACGGCGAGAAGCGACAGCAGGATCGCGGCGGCATCTTCGATCAACGCTGCCGGCAAATCCTTGCCAAAGGCTTTGGCCAAACCGCCACGTGCCGCCGCACCTCCGTAGGTGCCCAGAACCGCCCCGATGGCCCCCAGAATCAACCCGACGACGAGCGAGTGGTATGCGGCTCCCACCGTCGCACCTACCAGAGCTCCAGTCACAATGCGGGTTATAAATTGAGGCGGCGTCTTGCGGCTGGGAGTCTTGGGCAGCTTGTCATTGATCAGTTCCCCAATGGCGAAAACGGTGAAGATGATGGGCGTGTACTTGAAGCCCATAAACGCCATCGGCGTGCCGGCCACAGCGAATATACCCAGGCGAGCTGCCCAACTCGCGGCTGCGGGCGCGGTCATGGCTCTCAGCCCCGCCACGATTCCAAGCAATAGTGCGATCAAGAAAAACATGAGAACTCCTTCGAGGCGGACTGTCTGAAAAGACCCTAAGAGAATGGAATTGGACGCCCGCCACCAGGGCTAAAGCCCTGAAGCGTATGTCAGGAGCGTTCTCGCGGGTTTGAAAACCCGCTCCCCGGACTAAAGGTCCGGGGCTACACCGCGGAGTGCCACGACCGACTACACCAGTCCCTACATCAACTCTTCTACGAATGCTCGCGCCACATCGGGAGGAATACGCGAGCTCTGCTTGACCAGCGGTTCCGTGTTCAGCACCGGCTCCGATTCGTGCAGGGTGGGCACGTCGGTGCGTTCGAAGAATTTGCCAATGGGAATTTCGTCGCCCCACAGCAGCGATTTCTCCATCGCGGCCATCCAGTTGGTCGAGTCATACGAAGGATTGTCTTCGAGCTTTTTCACCCGCGGCCGGAACCACTGGAAGGTGTTGTCGTGGTTGTAGGTCACGCATGGGCTGAAGACATCGATGAAGGAGAAGCCCTTGTGCTGGATTCCCTGCTTGATCAGCTCGGTAAGGTGCTTCTGCTCCGCGCTGAAGCCGCGGGCGATAAACGTGGCGCCCGCCGAGAGCGCGAGCGAAATGGGATTGATCGGCCCTTCGACGCTGCCAAAGGGCATGCTCTTGGTCTTCATGCCCAAGCGGCTGGTGGGCGAGGTTTGCCCGGTGGTTAGGCCGTAGATCTGGTTATCCATGACGATGTAGAGCAGATCGACGTTGCGGCGCATGGTGTGCATGAAATGATTGCCGCCGATGCCGAAGCCGTCCCCATCGCCCCCGGTGACGAGCACGGTCATGCCGTGGTTCGCCATCTTGAAGCCGGTGGCCACAGCCAGCGAGCGCCCGTGCAGGGTGTGCATGCCGTAGGTGTTGATGAAGCCGGGGAAATTTGAGGAGCACCCGATACCGCTGATGGTGGCAACCTCATGGTTGGGAATCTGCAATTCGACCAACGCCTTCTGCACCGCGGCCAGCACGCCGAAATCGCCGCAACCAGGGCACCAGTCGGGATCGACCTTGCCCTTGAAATCTGCCATCGTGGTCAGTTTTGGAGCCGCTGTCTCTGTCGCCATCGTTTTTTCTCCTTAGACCATGATCTCGTGGGTCGGAACGGAAAGGGTGGTGCTTCCACTCAGCTGCTCTTTTACCGCCTCTACAATGTGGTGCGGCATAAAGGGTTCGCCATCGTATTTGCGGATGTGCCCGTTGGCCACGAAACTGGTTTCGCTGCGCAGGTAGCGGGCGAACTGGCCACTGTAGTTGTTCTCGATAATGATGGTGTGGCGCGAGCCCTTCAGCAGGTCGACAATGGCGTCGCCATGCAGCGGAACAAGCCAGCGGATTTGCAGCTGATTGGCGGTAATCCCCTGCTCGGCCAGCAGCTCGCGCGCTTCCTCGATCACGCCCTGGGTCGATCCCCAGCCGATCAGGGTCACGTCGGCATCTGCCGGGCCCTGCATCTTGGGCGGCTGAACCGAGGCTTCAATCCCCGCGACCTTGCGCATGCGCTTTTCCATCATGGCGCGGCGCTTGATCGGTGTTGGTGTATTCGTCGCTGATGAGCACGCCATCTTCATCGTGCTCGTCGCTGGAGACCACGTGGGTGTGGCCGGGGAGCCCGGGAACGGCGCGGGGAGAAACTCCGCTCTCGGTAATCAGGTAGCGCTTGTACGATCCGTGGCCATTGCCGTTACCGTTGGCGGAGGTGATCATCTCGCCGCGATCGACCTCAGGGTTGAAGTCCAGAATCTTGGGGTCGACGCTCAGGCGGCCTTCCGCCAACAGCAGATCGCAAAGCACGATGCCGGGACACTGGAAGCGCTCGGCGATGTTGAAAATCTCAGGGATGAGGGTGAAGCAGTCGCCAATATCAAGCGGGGCGGCGATCACCCTGGGGTAATCGCCGAAGGCCGCGCCCAGCATCTGCCAGAGGTCGCCCTGCTCGGTCTTGGTGGGCACCCCGGTGGACGGACCCGCGCGCTGGCAGTCGATCACCACCACGGGAATCTCCGCCTGGGCGGATAGGCCGAGCGCCTCGCTCATAAGAGCAAAGCCTCCGCCGGAGGTGGCGCACATGGCGCGAACGCCGGCATGGGCCGCGCCGATCGCCATGTTAATCACGCCGATCTCGTCTTCCACCTGGCGGACCATGATCTTGGCTTTGCGGGCGTGCTCGGCCATCCAATGCAAAACGCCGGTCGATGGGCTCATGGGATAGGCGCAGTAGAACTTGACCCCGGCCGCGGCTCCGCCCATGGCCATGGCGGCATTGCCACCCAGCACGGCGTAGCGGGTATCCCTCATGGGTAGCGGATTGGGGAAGGCTTTGAAGTTTTGCGTGGCGTAGTCATAACCGGTGCGCGCCAGGTTCACGTTCTCGTCGATGACGGCCTTTTCTTTCTTGCGGAATTGCTCGGCCAGGACGCTCTCCAGCGCCTGAAAGCCGACGCCGGTCATGCTGAGGGCCGCGCCGATGGCCAGGGTGTTCTGGGCTATCTTGTTGCGGCTGATGTCGGCCAGTTTGGAAACCGGGAGGGGGCACAACTGGACACCCTCCGCCGGTTGGCCCGGCTTGATGGTGTCGGAGTTGTAGATACACGCGCCGCCACTGCTCAGCAGGCTCAGGTGCCGGTCCATGGTGTCCTGATTGAGAGGGATCAAAAGATCGATCCGATCACCCATGTTGGTGATCTTGTCCGGGCCGGTGCGGATGGTAAGAAAGGTATGGCCGCCGCGAATGATGGATTGGTAGGCGTTGTAAACGTTCAGGTGCAGCCCGCGACGGCTGAAGATTTTCGCGAAAATGTCACCCGGGGTGGCTACGCCCTGCCCGGCCGCGCCTCCGATACCAATAGCGAAGGATTCCTTCATCGATTCATCTCCAGGCTACGAGAGGCGCCTGCCACACAACCCTGTGCGCTTCCAATTGCGCTGGACATGCTTCCGGCGGGCCTCCAGATCTCATTCTGTCGGACAAAATCAAGACACTTTTTATGGGGCTATCTTGAACGGGGATAAGAATACACCTAGTGCCCTTTGTCTGGCAGCCCCTATGTTTTCGCTGCGCGGTGGGCATGACCAGAAAGCTGTAGCTGGACCCAATCTCATGATTTCAGGCAGGATCGACGCCCTGCTCCGGTTGACAACGTGGTTCGCCCGCGGATGACCGGATGCAGCCGGACGCGGAGAGGCGTAAGCTGAAGAGTTCAATATCGATTGCAATTTTTGGCAACATCGCAAGCCGACATGCCCCGAACCAGAGAAATTTGCGAGAATATTCTGGCGGGGCCCTCGTCTCATGAAGTAGCGGTAAACCACGGTGGTGGCTTGGCTTACCGCAGGTTTGACGGCACGGCAGGACGGACAGTGGTGAGGAATGGGTAAAAGTTTTCCGATAGCTACGGTCGAGCATCCCTGGGCCACCATCGTCGTGCTTCTGGCTGCGGCCATTGTCTTTGGATTAATCCCGCTGTCGCTGGCGTGGTTGTGGGCAAGAGTTTACTCACCGGCCAAGCCTGGGATACAGAAGAACGCCACCTATGAGTGCGGACTGGAATCGAAGGGCGAGGCCTGGGTCCAGCTGAACGTTTCCTATTATCTGTACGCCATTGTTTTTCTAATCTTCGACGTAGAAGCGGTTTTCCTGCTGCCGTTTGCCGCAGCCTTCTCGGGTCTTTCGATGGCAGCTTGTCTGGCTATGCTGGTGTTCCTGCTTTTGCTGGTGGAAGGCCTGGTCTGGGCCTGCCAAAAGGGAGTGTTGACGTGGGCGTGATGAGGTTTCGATGGACCAGGACTTAAAAACCGAGTTAAGCAAGCACGGCATCTTTGCCACCAGTTTTGAAGAGCTGTACAACTGGGGCCGCAAGAATTCCGTCTGGCCGCTGACCTTCGGGCTCGCCTGCTGCGCCATAGAGATGATCGCGACCACGATGGCCCGCTACGACCTGGCCCGCTTTGGCGCCGAGGTCTTTCGCCCGTCGCCCCGGCAGGCCGATCTCATGATCGTTTCCGGAACGGTCACCAAGAAAATGGCTCCCCAGGTGGTTCGGCTGTACAACCAGATGCCGGAACCGAAATACGTGATTGCCATGGGCGCGTGCGCTATCTCCGGCGGGCCCTTTCGCGATGGCTATAACGTGCTGAAAGGCATCGACCGCTACATCCCTGTGGACGTGCACATTCCCGGATGTCCGCCTCGGCCTGAAGCGCTCATCCACGCTTTCATGACCCTGCAGGAGAAGATCAGCCGGCAGCATCTTACGGGAGAATCAAGACCACGGCATCTGCAACGAGAGCTCCCCAGCGAGTTCCCGGTGCCGGAGTTTGGCGAGCACGGATTGGAACCTGCACAGAACGACGAAGTTTTCCGCAACCCACTTAAGGTGCTGCAGGGATGACATTGGAAGAGATCAGCAGCCGGTTGCAAGCGGGGGTACCAGGTTGCCAGGTGGATTTGGTGGTGAATGGCAGCCCATCCGCGCAGAACTCGCTGCTGATCGATCGCGAACACGGCTTCGCAGCGGCCATGCTGATGCGCGACCATCTCGAACTGGATTATTGCTCCAACGTGACCGCGGTGGATTGGCCGGACCACGAAAAGACAGAGAAAACAAAGACCCGGCAAATGGTTGATGGAGTGGAGAAAGAAGTAGAGGAAACAAAGAAGACCAGGATTCCGGGCTACCTGGAAGTGGTGTATCACCTCTTTTCCATTGAGAAAAAACATGGACCTGTGGTGATACGTATGCGCACGGCCAACCGCACAGACGACGTGACCCTGCCGTCGCTGACCCCGGTTTGGAGAAGCGCGGAGTTTCAGGAGCGAGAAGCGTTCGATCTGTTCGGCGTTGTGTTTGAAGGGCATCCGGACTTGCGGCGCATCCTGATGTGGGAGGGTTTTACGGACCACCCCATGCGCAGGGATTATGTTCCGCCGCCGGACGATGACCTGGAATTGCTGGGGGAGAGATGACGCAGGTGGCGCCCTCTGAACTGATGGAGATTTCGATGGGGCCGCAGCACCCATCGACCCACGGTGTATTCCGCATGGATGTGTGCCTGGATGGGGAGCGAGTGGTGCGGTTGAAGCCGGTCTTCGGCTACCTGCACCGCAACCACGAAAAGATCGCCGAAGCGGCCAGTTATCTAGCCGCTATCCCATACACCGACCGGCTGGACTACCTCTGCTCCATGACCAACAACTGGGGATACGCCCTGGCGGTGGAGAAGCTGGCGGGGCTGGCTGTGCCGGAGCGCGCGGAGTATATCCGAGTGATCGTCGCCGAGTTGACCCGGCTGCAGAATCACGCCGGCATGGCGGGGTTTCTGCTGCAGGATATGGGGGCCAGCGGCACACCGCTGATGTATGCCTTCCGCGAGCGGGAGCGGGTTCTGGATCTGTTCGAAGCCCTGAGCGGCGCACGCATGATGTGCAACTACATGCGGTTCGGTGGCGTGCGGGTGGATTGCTCGGCGGAGTGGCTTGGCCAGGCGGCGAAGCTGGTGGCTAATTTTGGCGGCTTTCTGGATGAGTTCGAGCAGTTGCTGACGGGGAACGAGATCCTGATGGCGCGAACCCAGGGGGTGGGTGTGTTGCCGCGCGAGCTGGCGATCAACGCCGGCGTTACCGGCCCGGGTTTGCGCGCCTGCGGAGTGAACTATGACGTGCGCAAGGTGGATCGCTACGGCGTGTACGACCGCTTCCAGTTCCGGGTACCGCTGGGCGAGCACGGAGACGTCTTCGACCGGTACATGATGCGTGTGCTTGAGATGCGTGAGTCGCTCAAGATTCTGGAGCAGGCTCTGCGCGATATTCCTTCGGGGCCGGTGATGGATCCCAAGGCCAGGCTGCGCGGCTTGCGCCCCAAGGTGGGTGAAGCCTATGGGCGGATTGAATCGCCGAAGGGGGAGCTGGGGTTCTATTTGATCAGCGACGGTTCGCCCAACCCATACCGGTACCGGGTGCGGCCGCCGAGCCTGATCAACCTTACGGTGCTCGAGGATATGTGTGTTGGGCAGAACATTGCCGATGTGGTGGTGATCCTGGGGAGCATTGATATTGTTATGGGCGAAGTAGACCGTTAGGTTTTCGCACGCTATAGACCCTGCGGGGAAGCAGGTGCCTTATGTACTCAGAGCGAGGGGCAGACAAGATGTTTGGCGAGGGTATTGTCAAAGGGTTAGCGGAAACAGCACGGAACTTTCTGGGCAGTTTTGTGGACAAAGACCGGATGGTAACTGTGCAGTATCCAGAGGAGCGGCTACCGGTGGCGGAGGCGGCCCGCAACTTCCCTTTTCTCATTTACGATGGCGTGGACCCGGAAGGGGGCCTGCGCTGTGTGGCGTGCCAGATTTGCGAGAAAGAATGCCCGCCACGATGCATCACCATCGAAAAGAGCAAAGACAAGAAGCCCGACTTTGTCGGGAAGCCACAGTTTTATCCTGCGGTCTTCGATATCGATGTATCGGTGTGCATGAGCTGCCAGATTTGTGTTGAGGTTTGCCCCTTCGACGCCATCCGCATGGACAACGAATTCGAGTTAAGCACGGACGATCGCTTCGGCGGCCTGCTGTGGACCAAGGAAAAATTGGCGCGGCCCAATGAGCACTACCTGGCGATCCACCCGACGGAAGCCGCTGAGGTGGAGGCCAGGCGGGCGGAAGAAAAAGCCCAGGCCGAGGCCAAGAAGCAGCAAACCCCGGTGACGAAATAATGCTGGACCAGATTTTTGTCTCGCTCAAGTACTGGCTTCTGGGCTACTCACCGGCGGCGATCGAGCCTGCCGCGTCGATTCTGTTGACCATCCTTCCCATCCTTCTCGTCTTCCCGGTGTTGTTTGCATTGACCACGGTTCTGGAGCGCAAAGGGCTGGGCAGAATACAGAATCGGTACGGTCCGAATCGGGTGGGGTTCTGCGGCATCCTGCAGCCCATGGCAGATGGGTTGAAGTCGCTGACCAAAGAAGATATTGTTCCGGCTGCGGCGGACCGTACGGTGCATTTCTTAGCGCCGCTGGTTTTGCTGGCGGTCGCCTTCCTGCCGTACGCCGTTTTGCCGATGGGGCGAAACATGGTGGCCGCCAACCTCGACACGGGTGTGCTGTTTTTCTTCGCCATTGGTGCGATTTCAGAGCTGTCGGTTTTCATGGCGGGATGGTCGAGCCGCAACAAGTACTCCCTGCTGGGCGCGATGCGGGCGGTGGCCCAGATGATCAGCTATGAGGTGCCGCTGCTGCTCTCTTCGATTGCGGTGATCATGGCGGCCGGCTCCCTGTCGACGGTGGAGATTGTGGAGAAGCAAGCGGGCTTTAGCGGGATATTCCCCCACTGGTATGTACTGACGCCGTGGGGCTTCGTGGGCTTTATCCTGTTTATGATCGCGGCCACCGCGGAGACCAACCGTTCTCCCTTCGACTTGCCGGAGGGCGAGTCTGAAATTATTGCCGGGTATTACATTGAATACTCCGGCTTTAAATTCGCGCTGTTCTTCCTGGGGGAATACCTGGGCATGTTTGCCATCAGCGGCCTGGGCATCACACTATTTCTGGGCGGATGGACAGCGCCGTTGCCGTTTTTGACCTGGGTTCCCTCGTGGATATGGTTTTTTTCGAAGCTGCTGGGGCTGATCATCGGCTTCATCTGGGTGCGTGGCACGCTGCCCCGCCTGCGCATGGATCAGCTGATGAACTTTGCGTGGAAGTTTATGTTGCCCATGGCGCTGGTGGTAGTGGTGTCGGCAGGGGCGTGGCGTTTTCTCCCCCAAGGTGCAATGCGGTGGATGGTGAGCATTGTGTTTCTCGCGCTTGCCTATCTGCTGTTGGCCCGCGGCGTGGAGACCAGAAACAAGATCGCGAAACGAACCTATCGTTTTGCTGAATGAGGCTGATGAGCACGCCGTTTCTGATTCTTGCCGCAGTAACACTGGTGGGTGCGTGCGCCGCGATGATGTTCCGCGGCCTGGTGCATTGCGCGCTGGCGTTGGCAATTGCGTTTGCCGGGATCGGGGCGCTTTACCTCAACCTCGGCGCCCAGTTCCTGGGTCTTGCGCAGTTGCTGGTTTATGTCGGGGCGATCGCCGTGTTGATCGTTTTCGTGATCCTGCTCACCCGCGGCACTGACAGCGAGCCGTTGTCTCCGGCGGCTCGGCCGGTTGCAGGTATCGTGGTCGCGACGGCTGTATTTGTCATCCTTGGATGGGCCATCGTTCATAGCGGTGCGATCCGTTCCTCCGGACAGCCTGCTCCGCAAACCACCATCCGGCAGTTGGGCGACGCTTTGATGGAAGGGTACGTGCTCCCGCTGGAAGTGATTGGGTTGATGCTGACGGCGGCGCTCATCGGAGCCGTGATCGTCGCCATGAAGGAGAAACCGCAATGACTCCTCTGGCGGGATGTTTGCTTGTTTCTTCCATGCTGTTTGCGATTGGCCTGGCGGGCGCATTGACGCGCAGGAACACTATCCTGGTGTTGGTTGGCATTGAGCTGATGCTGAATGCGGCAAACCTTAACTTCGTTGCGTTTTGGCGCTACGGACCCCACTCCGGCGCGCCGACCGGCATGATTTTCGTACTGTTTTCGATCGGCGTCGCGGCCGCGGAAGCGGCCGTCGGCCTCGCACTGATTCTGGCGGTCTACCGGCACACGAAAACCACGGATCTGAGCCAGCTCACCGGGAGGCGACCGTAAGTCTGCCTATGGCCCCCCCGATGGCCCCTATCGTTCGCTACCTGTGGCTCATCCCCGTCCTTCCGCTGCTGGCCGCGGGGATTGGCGCGCTCCTCAAGCAGAGTCAGCGAAGATTTGCCGCGACCATCGCGATCGTGTCCATCGGTCTCTCTTTTGTGCTGGCCATCATCGCCTTTGCCCATCTTCTGCTCAATCCTCAGCGGCTGTTCTTCAACTTCCCGTGGCTACAATTCGGATCGCAATGGGTAATGCTTGGGTGGATGCTGGACCCACTGGCTGCCGTGATGCTGGTGATGGTGACCTTCGTGGCGCTGCTGGTTTTCGTTTACAGCGTGGCGTACATGCACCACGACGAAAACTTCGCCCGGTTCTTCTGCTTCCTTTCTCTTTTTGCCGCAGCCATGCTGGGCCTGTTGATTGCGAACAGCCTGCTATTGCTGTTCATGTGCTGGGAGGTGGTCGGGCTCACGTCGTACCTGCTGATCGGCTTCTGGTTTGAGCGGCCTGCCGCCGCGGCCGCCGCCAAGAAAGCGTTCATCACCACGCGGATTGGGGACCTCGGTCTGCTGCTGGGCATGGTGTGGCTCTACGGGCAAACCGGGACGCTGCTGTTTTACGACCACGGCGCGGGGTGCATTGAGCAAGCGGCGCTTTCCGGGTTGGCCACTCACATGGTTGGTTTCGGGATGGCGGCCTCGACGGGCATTGCGCTCTTGATCTTCTGTGGTGCTGTGGGGAAATCCGGCCAGTTGCCGTTGCATGTCTGGTTGCCCGATGCGATGGAAGGCCCCACCCCGGTGAGCGCCCTGATCCACGCCGCAACCATGGTCGCAGCAGGCGTCTACCTGGTGGCCAGGGTGTATCCACTCATGAGCGCGTCCGGTGGCGGAGCGCTGCAGGTGGTCGCCTGGGTTGGTGCGGCTACGGCCCTTTTTGCCGCGCTGGTCGCGGTCGCGCAAGACGACATCAAACGCATCCTGGCTTACTCCACGGTTTCGCAGCTTGGTTACATGATGATCGGCCTGGGGGTGGGCAGCGTGGCGGTGGGCATCTTCCACCTGATCGCGCATGCATTTTTCAAAGCGCTGCTGTTTCTTGGCGCCGGCTCGGTGATTCACGGTTGCATGGGAGAACAGGATATTCGCGAAATGGGCGGGCTGCGTAAGTGGATGCCCATCACCTTTGCCACCTACGCGGTGGGCATGCTAGCGCTAAGCGGGTTCCCTCTATTCTTCTCCGGATTCTGGAGCAAAGACGCGATCCTGCATGCCGCTTACGGGTGGAACATCTCACGGGTACCGTTTTATTTCGGCGCGATTGGTGCGCTGCTCACGGCGTTCTACATGACTCGCCAGGTCTGCTATGTCTTTTTCGGCAAGCGGCGCAAAGACCCGGCGCCGGAGCCGATTCCACCGTCGGAAGCTGCGGTGTCGGACCCGCACGACGCTGCCCATGAGAGCCCGGTTGCCATGACGGCTCCGCTGGTGCTGCTGGCTGTGATGGCGGTCGCGCTGGGTTTTGCCGGAACCCCGGCATGGCCGTGGTTGCAGTCCTTTCTGGAGATGCGGCCAGCCAGCCTGGACTTCGGGCAGCTGATGGAAGCCGGGCTCCCGCAACTGATGGTGGCTTCGTCGCTGCTCGTCTTCGCCGGGCTGGGGCTGGGCTGGTGGATCTACGGACGCCGCCCGATCAGGCACGCCGCCGACGCGGACGCGTTGGAGCGGATGCAGCCAGCGGTCTTCCGCGCGCTCCACCAAGGTCTGTACGTTGACCAGCTTTATGCGCTGACGATCCAGTGGCTCGCCTGGTTCACCGCGATTGCCTCGAACTGGCTGGAACGATGGATTTGGGGCGGTGTGCCCTGGGCTGTTTCGGCTGTGACGAAGGGCATCGGATGGATTGACTTCTCCGTGGACCGCTGGGTGGTGAATAAAGGATTTGAGGAAGGATGTAACGGCGTAGCGGACGGCGGCCGTTTGCTCGCGAGATTGCAGGATGGGCGCATCCAGCACTATCTGCGGTGGGTGGGAGCCGCGGTGGCGGCGCTGGCCCTCTTCCTTCTGCTGGGGCACAGGGGATGAGCCACTTTCCGTACATCAGTGGGCTGACCTTGCTTCCGTTTGCCGGAGGAGTCCTGGTTTTGCTGCTGGGACGTGCGGGACGCTCGGCCGCTCGACTAACGGCCATTGCGTTTGCCACCTCCGCGGTTGCGTATACCGCGATGCTTTGGTCCCGTTTCGAACCTGCGTTGGCAGTCATACAGTTTCAGGAATGGCATCCGTGGGAGCCGTCCATTGGCCTTCAGTACCATGTCGGCGCCGACGGCCTGAGCCTGGTGATGCTGGCTGTCTCCTCGCTCGTCGTTCTCATGTCCATCGCCGCTTCCTGGAAGAATACGAAGCAAGGTCCGGCTTATTTTGCTTTGCTGCTCTTCCTGGAAACTGGCCTATTCGGCACATACACGGCGTTGAATTTTCTTCACTGGTTCCTGTACTGGGAGCTGAGCCTGGTTCCGGCGTTTTTCCTCATTCGCATCTGGGGCGGCGCAGGACGAGCGCGCGCGGCTACACGGTTTTTCGTCTACACCATGGTGGGAAGCATCGCTTTGCTGTTGGCCTTCCTTGGTCTCTATCTAGCTGCCGGCAGCTTCGACTTTATGGAGCTGACCGAGATGGCGCAGATCGGCCAACTCAGCGCTGCGATTGGACAAAACCTGCACTGGCACCAGTGGGATAGCGGCCACATCACGATGTGGTTATTTTGCGCAGCATTCCTGGGATTCGCGGTTAAAACGCCGGTGGTTCCGTTTCACGGTTGGCTGAGTTCCGCGTACGCGGAAGCTGCGCCGGAGACGACCATGGTGCTGACCGGAGCTCTCTCTAAAATGGGCGTCTACGGGTTCTTCAGGATCTTGCTGCCCATTTTCCCCGAGCAGATGTGGCGCGCCAAAACCATTCTTCTTTGGCTGGCGATCGCCAGCATCGTACTACCCGCATTCACGGCATGGGCGCAAACCGATTTGAAGAGGATGTTTGCATACTCCTCCATCAATCACCTGGGATATTGCATCCTGGGCATCGCTACCGTAGCCGGGTCTGTGGGGGCGAACGCAAGCCTGGTCAATGAGAAGGCGGCAGCGCTTACCGGGGTGATGCTTCAGCTTTTCAGTCACGGCATTACCGCCGCAACCCTGTTCTGGTTCTTGGCGCTGCTGGAAAGGCGCAGCGGCGGCCTGCTGGGCCTGAACGATTTCGGTGGGCTGCGGAAAGCCATGCCGGTATTCAGTGGGCTCATGGGGATTGCCCTCTTCGCGTCGCTGGGTTTGCCGGGGCTGATCGGCTTCCCCGGAGAATTCCTCATCTTCAAGGGAGTATTTCCACTGGCATGGTGGGCGGCTTCACTGGCGGTGCTCGGTCTGCTGATAACCGCAGTTTTCCTGCTCCTGATTCTGCAGCGTGTTTTCTCCGGAGCATTGGGTAAGCGTTGGAAGGATATGCCGGACCTGACGCTGGCCGAGCGGTGCATGCTCGCTCCCGCCATCGCCCTCATGTTCGCAGTTGGGCTCTATCCGCAGCTGATCGCCGGAGTCCTGCAAAACACGGTGATGCAATTTGTTGGCCAGGTGAGGTATTGACGATGCTCGCCTGGACGATCTATCTATCCTTTATTGGGGCAGTTGCGGTTACACTAACCCCTTCTGGACGCCCGCTTTTTGCTCGCGTTACCGCGTTGCTGAGCGCGTTGGCCGGGCTGGGGATCGGCATTGCCGCAGTCCTAAACGGATCGGGACAGCTGGTCACGGTCGTGAGAACTCCTTGGATATCGCGGCTGGGGATTGAGTACTACCTGGCGGCGGACGGCATCAGCCTGACGCTGGTTCTGTTGACCGGGATTGCAGCGGTCGCAGGCATACTTTTTTCCTGGAACATTGAACGCCGTGTAAAAGACTTTTTCGCGCTTTACCTGGTTTTGATTGGCGCAGTGTACGGCGTTTTTCTCAGCTTTGATCTTTTCCTGCTCTTTGTTTTTTACGAGATCGCGATTATTCCCAAGTACTTTCTAATTGCGATCTGGGGATCGAAGGGCCGCGAGTATGCGGCCATGAAGCTGGTGCTCTACTCCTTTGCGGGAAGCGCCCTGGTGCTGGCCGGTATGGTCGCCGCATACTGCGTCTCCGGCCAGCACACGTTGAGCCTCGATGCACTAGCGCAGTTCTCTTTCCCAGCACACTTTCAGATGTGGGCCTTCCCGATGGTTTTCATGGGCTTTGCCGTTCTGGCCGGCATGTGGCCCTTCCATACATGGGCGCCTACCGGCCATGCCGCCGCCCCTACCGCCGCCTCGATGTTGCTGGCCGGAGTGGTGATGAAGCTGGGAGCCTACGGATGCCTGCGGGTGGCGATGATGCTGTTTCCCCGTGGGCTCGACCCATGGGGGTTTCGCGTGCTCGGCATGGGATCGTGGCAGCAGGTCTTTGCCGTGCTCGCGGTGATCGGCATCGTGTATGGCGCAAGTGTCGCGCTGGTGCAGAAGGACCTCAAGTTTGTGGTCGGCTACTCGAGCGTAAGCCACATGGGTTTCGTGTTGCTGGGCCTGATGACCCTGAACCGGATTGGCCTGTCGGGCGCTGTTTACCAGATGTTCTCGCACGGCATCATCGCTGGATTGTTGTTTGCGGTGGTGGGCCGCATGGTCTACGACCGCACGCACACCCGCGACCTGGGTGCGCTGTCGCGTCTCCAACTGGGCCGGCTGATTCCCTTCGCGGCAGTGACTTTTGTGCTGGCATGGATGGCCTCGATCGGGCTTCCAGGATTTAGCGGCTTTATTGCCGAGCTGCAGGTGCTGATCGGAGGTTGGCGCGCATTTCCCTGGCTTAGCTGGATTGCGGGATTGGGGATCCTGATCGGCATCGCATTTTCGTGGCGGGCGCTGCAAACCACTTTCTTTGGCGAAGCTGTGACGACGGCCGAGCCGGGGCACCCGATACCGCCCATCACCGTGCCAGAGCGGCTTGGAGCCTGCCTGCTGTTGGCAACCACGATTGTGCTCGGTCTTTATCCCCGGCTTTTGATGAGTTTGATTCTGCCTGCTTTGAACTCCCCGCTATTTGAGCAGCTTCGCCGGGGTGCATGGAGATGACCGGCACGAGCTACCTGGAACTGTTGCGCTTGACTACACCCGAGATCATTGTGGGGCTCGCGGGTTTGTTGGTGCTGGTGCTCGACCTTAGCCTGCTGCGCCGGGCAACACTTGCTGTTCGATTCCGTTCAGCGACAATTGCCGGCTGTGTCGCATGCATGATCGCATGGGTTGTGCTGGAGAAATTCCCCACACAAGGCGCCCTACCGGCGGGCATGGTCGTGGCGAATCCGCTGACCCAGCTGGTGCAGATAGCCCTATTGGCGCTTGCGATCCTGGTTCTTCTCCTGGTGAACTCCGCGCGCTTTACCACCCACGTGGGCGAGTATTGCGCGCTGATACTGTTCGCCACCACCGCGATGATGCTGCTGGTGAGCACACAGAACCTCCTGGTCCTCATCATCAGCATTGAATTTCTCAGTCTTTCGCTCTACATCATGACCGGGTTCGACAAGGACAGTGCGCAGTCGGCGGAAGCCGCGCTCAAGTATTTCCTCTTTGGCGGCATGTCGGCCGGGATCCTGCTGTTTGGCATGAGCCTGCTCTACGGCATCTCCGGATCGCTCGCGCTCGAAACCATTGGCGCCGCAGTGAGCCAATCGCCGGCGGACCCTATGTTGATCCTCGCCATGGTCATGGTAGTGGCGGGGTTCGGATTCAAGATTGCTGCCGCACCCTTCCACATGTGGGCGCCGGAGGTGTACCAGGGAGCCCCCACGGCGAGCGCCGCCCTGGTCGCGTCCAGTTCCAAGGTCGCCAGCTTCTTCGCTTTGTTCCTGGCTTTCAACCTGGGGTTAAGGGGTGCCGCAGGAAGCGCTGCGTGGGGGATATATTCGGCGGGGTGGGCATCGCTGATCGCGATCCTGGCCGCTGTATCGATGCTTTGGGGCAACCTGGCGGCGATTGCACAAACCAGCTTCAGACGGCTGCTAGCCTACTCCGCGATTGGCCATGCGGGGTATATGTTGATCGCACTGGTGGTTCATAGCCGGCAGAGTTTGACCGCGCTGGTGTACTACGTGATCACGTATGCATTGGCGACCGTCGGCGCTTTTGCGGTGCTCTCTGCTTTGGAAGGTGAGGGTTTGGACGCCATCGCGGATTTCCGTGGACTAGGTAAGCGCGCTCCTGACCTCGCATTTTGCCTATTGATCTTTTTGCTGTCGCTGGCCGGCGTTCCTCCGCTGGCAGGTTTCTTCGGCAAGTTCTATGTGTTCACGTCTGCGTTGGAGGGCCCGAACTACTCTGGTTTGCTGTGGCTGGTTTTGCTGGCGCTGGCCATGAGCGTGGTTTCGTTTTACTACTATCTCCGAGTGCTCAAGCAGGCTTATGTCTCTGAAGCTGTGGTTGGGGCACCGGCTATCCGCGTAGCTTTAGCCAGTCGCCTCGCAGTTTGGGCTAGCGCAGCGCTGGTAGTGGTCCTGGGCTGCTTACCGAACCTCTTGCTCAACCCGATTGCTGCTGCCGTCGGATCCGCGGTCCGGTGAGATTGGCCAAGCCTGCACTCACGGGACTCTGGCCTTAATATCCTCCGTTAAGAGACGCAAAAATGACTCGGCAGTGGCAACAGCTTCCTTCGCTTCCGTATCGCTTATGAAAGCGATGTCATAAAACGCTTCGTTGCGTTTACGGCGCATACGGTCAAACAGAGCGAAAATTCCGGGCGACCCACCGGCCAGATTCTTCTTTGCAAACTCAATGATCACGATGTGGTGTCCTACCTGCTTGCGGGGTCTTTGACCGTGGCTAAGCATAAATGCGAGAGAGCCCTTGATCATTGCCTCATACGCCAGCTGATAAGCGGCTCCAGCGTCGATTGCGAGGTTCTTCTTCGCAGCGATCGCCCGCTTTCTAGCGTCAGCAAGAAAATGTTCTACCTGACTCGCGTTAACTCGCTGCGGCTTGGATTTGTTCATTGCCGATTAGTTCGACTCGCTTGCCGTGCCAGATGTCGGAGAAAAATGGGTCGCCCGAAGAGAGCTTTTTCTTTAGTTCCTGGCTCCTGAGAACGGTGTAGCTTACGTCACGATTGAGCGTCATTTCCAGACTGGCTACATCTAACGCCAAGGTGGCAGCATCAGGTTTTCCTATGATCAGCAGGTCGATATCGCTCGCTGCGTCCTCCTGATTCTTGGCGAACGAGCCGTAGAGGTAGGCCTGTTCGATACCCTCGACGCGACGCAGGGCACCTCTCAAGGTCGGCACGATTCCTACTGTTCCCTGTAAGAGGGAAAGAACCGCTTTCAAGTGAGCATATTGGGGATTGATGCTGTAGTAGCGCTGGCGGCCCTCAGTCTCAGACCGCAGCAGACCTTCCCTTTCGAGGCGGCCAAGTTCTCGTGACAGGTTAGTGGAATCTACATCCAGTGCGGTTGCAAGTTGTCGCACATATACTCGGGCTGACCGGTTCAAGTAGAAATAGGTCAGCAGCTTGCGTCTCAGTTCAGATCGGAGAGAAATCATTGCAGTTGAATTGTACTGCAAATGCAGTATATAAGTACTGCGCGCCTGCAATGGCTTATGCGCGCCACTGAAGTGAAGGATGAATAACAGGTTCCTGCCCATGCCGCTTGCCAATCCAGAAGCCGAGGATTACTTGCCGCGCGGCTTTCGCGATGTGGATGCGGCGGCCGTAGGCAAGATGGCTAGATGCCTGACGTTCATGGATTCCCTTCCCCAGTTCCAGCAATACAAGACCTGGATGTTAGAAGGGATAAGCCTTCGCCCCGGATCAATCGTTGCAGACCTAGGTTGTGGATTGGGTTTCGATGTGCGGCGGCTCTCTAGAATGGTCGGACCGGAAGGGCGGGCAATCGGGGTGGATTCAAGCCTGGCGCTGATTGAAACCGCACGCTCCGCGAGCGATGGTTTTTCTGCTGTCGAATTCATTCAAGCGGATATCCAGCATCTGCCTTTCGCAAATGGCCTGCTCCATTCGTGCAAGGTAGATCGAACGCTGCAACACGTGGAGCGTCCGGCAGCAGTGGTGAACGAAATGTTCCGAACGGTCTGTCCGGGTGGGCCGGTAGTCTGCGCCGAGCCGGACTGGGGAACGTTTGTCATCGAGGATGACAATGCGGTGGCTCGGCAGATCGCCGAATTCTGGCTGGAGGATTTCCGAAATCCCAGGATCGGGCTGGAGCTACGCACGCATCTCGATGAGACTGGCTTCGAGGATATACGGGTACAGGAAGTACGCCTATCTACCTCGTCCTTGGCAAGCTCGGACATTGTTTTCGATATTACGCAGAGTGCCTCGCGGCTGGCGGTCGCCACCGGAAGCAGCGAGGCACTGGACTGGCTCTCGCAATTGAGAGAACGCGATCGGATAAAGCCTGTCTGCTGCTCTGTGACGCTCATGATTAACTTTGCGCGGAGACCCCATCGGCCATAGGAATCTGTCAAAATATTCCGTTTGAAGAGGTAGCGGGAGCCACAGAAGCACGTATCCTTCAGGTTGGGCTCAAGCTGGTCTTCCGAGCGCGGTCTACTTCCAAAGGAGTTTTGATTGTTTCAGCCGCAGACATATACGCTTGCTCTCTCGCTCATGGTATTGAGCATGCTTTGTTGGGGGTCGTGGGCCAATACGGTCAAACTTTGCCCCGGCTACCGGTTTCAACTTTTCTATTGGGACTACGTGATCGGCCTGTTCGTGGGGGTGGTTCTCTGGGGCTTGACGCTGGGCAGTCTGGGCACTTCAGGACGGCCATTCCTACAGGACGTCGCCGGGACAGGCATAGACAGTATCGGCTGGGCGCTGGTGGGCGGCATCATCTTCAATGCCGCCAATCTGCTGCTGGTGGCGGCGATCGAGATCGCCGGGTTGGCGGTAGCGTTTCCGGTGGGAATCGGACTCGCCCTGGTAGTAGGCGCGGTGAGCAGCTATCTGCTGTCGCCGCAGGGTAATCCCTGGATGCTTTTTGGGGGCATTGCCCTGGTAGTAGCGGCGATCGTCTGTGACGCGACGGCCTACCGGCTTCGCGAGCAGCACGCACAGGCGATGACAAGACGAGGCCTGGGGCTCAGTCTCATCGCAGGCCTGCTGATGGGGAGTTTCTATCCTTTTGTCTCGCGCGCCATGAGCGGACCCGGCGCTGCCGGCCCGTATGCGGTCTCGTTCTACTTTGTGGTGGGAATAGCTCTCTGTGCCGTTCCTTTCAATTATTTTCTGATGCGCAAACCGCTTGATGCCCAGCAGCCGGTCAGGATGGAGGGCTTCTATGCCGCGCCCGCTCGATGGCACCTGTGGGGAGTGATCGGCGGAGCTATCTGGTGCACAGGCGGAATTGCAAACTTCGTGGCATCGCGGGCACACGTAGTCGGTCCGGCCGTCTCTTACTCCATAGGACAAGGGGCGACGATGATCTCTGCCTGCTGGGGAGTTTTTGTGTGGCGGGAGTTTTCGTCGGCTCCCTCCCGAGCGAAGATGTGGCTGTTCTGGATGTTTGTGCTGTTCTTAGCCGGGCTGAGCCTGGTGGCTCTGGCTCCTGTATTTTGAGAGTCATAAAACGTCAGGGGAAAACATAATGGTCAGACGGGGATATGCCGCCGTTCTAGGCGCGGCATGCGCAATCGGCCTGGCAGGATACGCTGCTGCGCAAGACACAAAGTACAGGCCAGTTGGGCAACAGATTCCTTCTCCAGAATGCCTGACCGTGCAAGACATCTGGGAAACGACGCCATGCAACGATGCTGCCCATCAGCTTTGGCTGAAAGACCTGAATCATTGGCGGACGGAGCGCCGCATCCGTACCGGTTATGACGACGCTCGTTACCAGATGCCCGCGCTCGCGTGGACGCAATCCAGTTTCATTCAGCCGCAGATGATGGTGCAGGACCGGTACTTCTACGATCCCGTCGCAGGCAAGTACACAGTGGATCGCTATCTCGATGACCTGCAGAAACGCTATGGCGGCATCGATGCCGTGCTGATCTGGCCGACTTATCCCAACATGGGAATCGATGACCGAAATCAGCACGACATGATCCGCTCTATGCCGGGCGGACTCGAAGGCGTCCACCAGATGGTGGAAGACTTTCATCGCCGCGGCGTGAGGGTCCTATTCCCCATGATGATGTGGGATCAAGGAACCCGCGATCCCGGCAAGCCCTGGCCACAGGCAATCGCGGAAACGATGAAGGAGATCGATGCAGACGGAATCAACGGCGATACCCAGGATGGCGTGCCGCTAGCATTTTCGCTGGCCTCGGATCGCGTCGGCCACACCCTGGCCTTTGAACCGGAGGACGGCCCCTCGGATGAAGGCCTTGCCTGGAATGTTATGACCTGGGGTCAATACAAATTTGATTCTGTGCCCCTGGTCGACAAGTTCAAGTGGCTGGAGACGCGCCACATGGTAAACATTTCCGATCGATGGGCGCGGAATAAAACAGACGACCTGCAATTTGCGTTCTTTAACGGCGTGGGATGGGAGAGTTGGGAGAACATCTGGGGAATCTGGAACGGCATTACCCCGCGCGACGCGGAGGCGACGCGACGAATGGCGATGATCGAGCGCGGCGTAGCGGGCTTTCTTACCAGCCCGGGCTGGGAGCCTTACTATCCAACCCATCACTACGGCGTGTATGCCAGCCGCTGGCCGCTGAACGGGCAGACAGTGTGGACGCTGGTCAACCGCAACGAGTACGAAGTGACGGGACGGCAGATGTCTGTTCCCGCGGAACAGGGCGTTCACTACTTTGACCTGTATCACGGCGTAGAGCTGACGCCGGAACGCGAAGGGAACGAAGCAGTGCTGGTCTTCCACATGGAAGCACATGGCTTCGGGGCTGTACTTGCTACCCCCGGAGTTCCTGACGCCAAGATAAAGGATCTGATGGCGCGCATGCAGACAGCGACGGTAATGCCGCAGTCGTCCTACTCAGACCAGTGGAAGACGATACCGCAGCAATTGGCTACGATTCCACCGGTCAAGGCGCCTGGGGCTGCTCCCGAGGGCATGGTTGCGATTCCTGCGGGCGACTATGTTTTCAAAGTTCAGGGAATCGAAATTGAAGGCTCTAACGATGTTGGTGTCGACGTTCAATATCCATGGGAGGACATGGCCCGGCGTTTCCATGAGCACCGGATGACGATCCATCCCATTTACATGGACAAGTACCCGGTAACCAATGCCGAGTTCAAGAAATTCCTGGATGCGGCGCATTACCAGCCCGCGGATAGCCTGAATTTTCTGCGCGATTGGAAGAATGGAGTTTATCCCCAGGGATGGGCTAACAAGCCGGTAACCTGGGTTTCGCTTGAAGATGCACGTACTTACGCGAAGTGGGCCGGCAAGCGCCTGCCTCACGAATGGGAATGGCAGTATGCGGCCCAAGGCGGCAACTCAGCTCGCGTTTACCCTTGGGGCGACGCCTGGGAGGCGAGCGCGGTTCCTGTTCCGGTAAAAGGACGATCGTTGACTGCCCCGGATAACGTCGATGCTCACTCGGCCGGAGCGAGCCCGTTCGGAGTGATGGATCTGGTGGGCAACGTGTGGCAATGGACAGATGAATTTCTTGACGACCACACACGGGCAGGCATACTAAGAGGCGGAAGCTACTACCAGCCGCAGGGTTCGATCTGGTATTTTCCCCAGGCATACCGCAACGATCAACACGGCAAGCTTCTTCTCATGGCGCCCAGCTATGATCGCTCCGGGACAGTAGGATTTCGCTGCGTAAGCGATCAATAGAGCGGTTTCGCAACTACTATGGTTTCATGAGGATCGCGAGGAGTGGTTTTCCTTGGGAGAAAACCACGAAAGGTTCGATGGCAGCAACTAAGCCCCACAGGAAATCCGGGTTGGGGTCTACATTAATTGCGAAACCGCTATAGCGGGCCGGCACTACCCCTTGGATGTGCCAGGACGGCACATCCAAGGGTACCCAGGCTTGTCATCCAGTACGAGTGAAGAGTTCGCTGCGGGCGATCGTATGCAGAGCCATCGGTGGCTTTTTCATCTCTTCCGAGCGGACACCGACTTCCAGCATCTCTCTGACCACGAACAGTGGGCGCTGCTTGATCTCGGTGTAGATCCGGCCAATGTACTCTCCGAGAATGCCGAAGCAGAACATCTCCACACCGCTGGCAAGCAGGATCGCAAAGATCAGTGTTGTCCAGCCCGCCACCCAGTTCGCGGTGAATAGACGCATCACCAGGGAGTAGAGCATACCGGCCGAAGCCGCAGCCGCGGTCAGAGCGCCGAGAACCGTGACGGAGCGCAAAGGAACGGTTGAGAAGGAGAAGATACCGTCCAGCGCCAGGTTGAGCATCTTACGCAGCGGGTACTTGGTGGTGCCTGCGAACCGAGCGGCGCGATCATACTTCAAGCCAAACTGGCGGAAACCGATCCAGCTGGACATGCCGCGCAACAGGCGGTGCCGCTCCGGCATGGCCAGGATGGTATTCACGGCTCGCCGGTCAAGAAGACGAAAATCGCCACTGTCTAAAGGAATCTCTACGTCGGACAGCTTGTTGATCAAGCGGTAGAAAAGCTTAGCGCTGCGTAGCTTGAAACCGCTCTCACCGGCACGCGTTTCGCGGATGCCGTAGACGACTTCGTATCCCGCCTGCCACCGTTCGATCATTTGCAGGATCACTTCGGGAGGATCTTGCAGGTCGGCGTCGATAATGACCACACACTGGCCACTGGCGGCGGTAAGGCCTGCGGTCACGGCGGCCTGGTGGCCAAAATTCCGCGACAGCATCACAACCCGCGTCTGCGAGTAAGCGTCGTGGAGGTAACGGAGAAGCTCCTCGGTGCGATCGCTCGAGCCGTCATTGACGTAGATCAGCTCGAACTGGGTATCATCATAGGCTTCAAATACCTGCATCAGCCGGGAGTGGCAAGCGAGCAGCACTTCCTCTTCGTTGTAGCAGGGAATGATAATGCTGACGATTGGATTATGCGATGACATTGGCGACCCTCAAGGCTTTCAAAAATGAAACAAGTAAAACGTCAGGGGTACTTGTTGTTTCAGTTCTTCACTGACCGAATCATAGCCAGAGCGCCCGCGGAAAGAAAGGCAATACAACTTCCGAGTTGACCTTTTCGTGACCGCCCCGGGGGTTACCGTAAGCACTCATGGTAATCACCTCACGAAAACCAATTGGCTATCCGAGAGAGATAGATCGGAGCGTGGATGCAGCTTTTGCCGCAATAGACGTTATCTTTATCGGGTACCAAGGTAAGGTCGTCCGGTTCAGAACCACCCCGATCCTCCAGTTTTCCCGGAATCCAGGGATTCGATAAGCTTATTCAAAGCCCGCGGGTACCAAAGGAGAAATAATGCCCCTCGTTCGAATCGATCTTGCTGAAGGTAAAGCACCGGAATACGGCATACAAGTAGGCCAGATCGTTTACCAGGCACTAACCGATGTGATGAAGGCTCCGCAAGGGGATCTCTTCCAGATCATTACCGAGCATCCCCAGTCCGGCTTGCAGTTTGATCGGGATTTTCTCGGCGTCCATCGCTCAGACGACTGCATCTTTGTGCAGATCACATTGAACGCTGGTCGAACGGTAGAGATGAAACAGCGCTTCTATAAAGCCGTGGCCGACGGTCTGCACGAGAGCCTGAAGCTGCGCAGAGAGGATGTTTTTATCAGCCTGGTCGAAGTGCAGAAGGAAAACTGGTCTTTCGGCAACGGCGAAGCTCAATATGCGCCTGCAACGCCCTAACTCGTTATAGATCGCCCAACTGGATTTCACATCTGACTAGTGATATGACTAGTCGTTAGGAGGTTTTTTCCATGGTATGGCAAGTTCAGGATGCGAAAGCGAGATTCAGCGAGTTTCTGGATGCCAGCTTGCGGGACGGACCGCAAGTAGTGACCCGGCGCGGCGTAGAAGCCGCCGTATTGGTGCCGATCGAGGAGTGGCGCCGCCTGAAGCATGCGGCTCGTCCGACGCTCAAAGAGCTTCTGCTAGCTCCAGAAGCTCGCTTTGAGATTTCGATTCCTCAACGCGGCGGTTTACGTCGCCGGCAACCTCGTGAGTTTGCATAAATGTACCTGTTGGACACGAATGTCGTGTCAGAGCTCCGCAAGCCGAGACCACATGGCGCAGTAATCGCATGGATTCAGAGCGTACCGGACAATGAACTTTTCATTTCGGCTCTGACCTTAGGAGAGTTGCAAGCGGGGGCCGAGCGTACGCGGCAACAAGATCCAGAGAAGGCGGCGTCGATCGAAGCATGGATCGACCGGCTTTCCGAATCCTACGAGGTTGTCCCTATGGACGGAAGTATGTTTCGCGAATGGGCACGCCTTATGGACGGAAGATCTGATGAGCTGCTTGAAGACGCTATGATTGCCGCTACAGCACGGGTGCGTGGGCTTATCGTAGTCACACGGAATGTTCGTGACTTCCGGCCCCTTGTCTCGAAAGTGCTCAATCCCTTTGCACCTAAAACCTAGGATCAGGCTTCTCCGTGCTGTAGCTGAATATGCGGACCGATGCCCTGGTTATGGGCTGCGAAGGTGGCACGGATGTCGTCGTAGAGCGGCGCAAGAATCGTGGCCAGACTCTCCGCGAGGCCCAATACATCGGATGCCTGGGCGGTGACCGGAACGCCGATGTCCTGGTAGTAGCTTGCGAACTGCCTCCTGCATCCGCGCGGCCGAGATGCGGATATCTGGCGCCGCACCGACAGGCTTCCCGCTCACCTCATTCGCCATGGCGTGCATCACCTGGGCAATGTCCTTTTCGAACGCAACGCCGGCCTGGGCGATGGGCTCGGGTAAATTGCTGAGCGGTTTTTGCGCAAGGTATTGCGCAGAGGTGACTTGCACCTGCAGCAGCGTGCGGATCGAAGGCTGCCATCGCCGGATGTCTTCGCGGATCTGCAGCTTTCGCTGACGCGAGGGGCCAAACTCGAACAGGACCGCGTCGGCTTGTGCCGTCACCGCCTGAAAGCCGGCGTTGAGCTGATCGCGCAGCTGACGAATCCGCCTGATTGCTTTGATCTGGTCCTTCTCCAGCAACTGCTCGGTGAGCTCCGCAAACATCTCGAGATTGCGGGCAAAGACCGTCTGCATTTCATCCAGGGCATTCTTCACCCACAAGCGATCGTAGATGAGCCACATCGACATCAAGCCCAGCAGAACCCCGAAGACACGGTCGCGGGCAATGGAGAGCGAAGTCTGGATGGTGAACTCCTGCAGATTGATCAGGTAAAAAGCCAGGGCGAGCTGCACTCCAAGATAGGAAAGCCTGGGGGAAGCGGTCGCGATCCAGGAGGAGATTGCGGTGACGAACATAAACAAGAGAGTGAAGCCGGTAATCGAGTCGAGGTACGGCAGCACAAAAACCTGCGCTCCCATGCCGAAGATGATGCCGCCAATGAAGGCCCCGCCGAGCCGGAGGATTTGCTTCTGCCGGGATGAGCCGATGGTGGAAAGCGCGGTGATGATACAAGTGGCAATCGAAGTACTGAGCCCCGGCCAGTCGAGCGCCGTGTAGATGATGTAACTGGCCATGGACGCGAGGGTGCCGCGCAAGGCGAATTGCACATGGGCGGGGTTGGAAAATGCATCGGCAGCGAAAAAAGCGTGTGGCTGCCTCTTCGTCCAAAGGCGCTGTAACGAACTCCCCCATCGTGGTAGACCCCGAAAATGCCTCCGGAATGAGCGCCACAGTCCTTTCCATCGACGACAAGAAGGGCAGCGTCGAAGGCTCTTCTGGCGAAGGCCGCTGGATTTTTCCAGGCAGTCGCCGCAACACCAGATCTTTGCCGAGTTTTTCAATCTCGTCCGCCAGCCGCTGGCAACGTGCCTTGTCGGCCGCGTCGATGTGCGGTGCGAGACCTTCCATCGGCTTTGCGCGTTCGGTGAGAGCGAGCTGGAAATTGGCGGCTACGTCTACCAATTGCCCCACCAGGGCGATCGCCGTGCCCAATTGCGCCTTGAAGTGCGCGCTGTATTGCGATCGAAGGATGAGCCTTCGCAGCCTCGACGTACCGACGCTCGCATAAAGCGAAAGCCTTTTCTCCGACACGCTGTCGAGAGGCCGCTCCGCGGCCGCGGAGCGCAAGACATTCTCCACCGTCTGCAGGCGGGCCTCGATTCCTTCGGTGAGGTCAGTGGTGGGATGAACCCTGCGGAAAACATACTCAACGACGATCGTCACGACGACACCGATGGCGACCACACCGCGCCAGCCAGAGCGTGTCTGCCACGCGGTCGTTTACGTTGAGAGTGTTTCGATCCCAAAGGGGAACGGCGCCGGCAATGGTGAAACCAAAGGCCACCGCCGTCCCGTAATCGTTAATGATGCCTATCAGAAAAAAGGAGACGAAGAGGCTGACGCCAACCCCCAGGAAGTGGGTCAGCGGATCGTCGACGAACATGGCGACGCCGATCAAGGTATAGGCCGTGGCCACCAGGAAAGCCGCAATCGTCTTCAGCCCGGCGACGAAGGTGGCCGTGGGATTTTCCCGGCTCAGGAACAGGGTAAAGATTGCGCCCAGAAAGCCGCCGGGAATCTGGAACGTCATGACCAGCAGCATGACGATGGTCGCGGAGATCGTGACGCGGGCTACGACCCAGGCCCTTCCCGGATAGGGCGTGAGCTCATTCTTAAGGAAATTCCAAAACCATTTCCCCGCCTCGTCGATGGCGTTCGGCTGCGAATGCCGGCAACGCTTTGCCTTGCGGCCGCCATGGCTATTTCGCTCCGCGGATCACGACCACCGCAGACTCGCTCAGGCGGAATGGCTCCGTCTCCGGCGCATTGATGCGAACGCGCACGGGAAAGCGGGTCGCCAGATGCACCCAGTTCAACGAGCGCTGCACATCCGGCAACCCGGTGGACGTAGAAGGTGCCCACCAGCGTGGAGTCAGGCCGAACGCCGAAGCCGACGCTGTCGACGATGCCGTCATATCTCACCGAGGGCCGGGAGAGAACGTAGACATCGGCATGCATGCCGGGCGATGATGTGATGCAGTTGCGTCTCGCGGAAGTTCGCGACCGCCCACCAGATGCGGGTATCGATCAGGGTAAAAACCTGCTGGCCGGTGTGGGCATACGCGCCCTGGGAGATGGTCGAGATTGGTCACTCGCGCATCAAAGGGCGCATAGACCTTGCAGTTGTTCAGGTTGTACTCGGCGGTGCTGAATGGCCGAGGCTCGGCCTTCGCGCTGGGCGGTGAGCGGATCGATGCGTCAGCACGCTGTGTTGCGATTGGTCGAGTTGCGCATGGCTTTGCTCCATGCGCGGCCTTTGTCTGCTCGTATTGGGCCTGCGCGGATACCACCTGGGCCTGCGCTAGACAGCAGCTGCGAGCGCAGCTGCTGCACCGTCTGTTGCCTGGCGGTCACCGCGGTTCTGGCCTGGTCCACCTGGTCCACGGTGACGAATTGCTTGGCCAGCAGCGGCTCAATGCGATGAAAGTTGTTGGTCTGGTAGGCCAGTTCGGCGTTGGCGCTGTCGAGCGCCGCCTGCGCGCTGGCAACATTTGCCTTGGCTTCATTCACTGCGGCAGCGGCGCGATCGACGTTGGCGGCAGCGCTGTCGGTATTGGCCCGGGCAGCACCTACAGCGCTCACCTGGGAGGCGATCGTCCTTCGCTGGTCGATAATCTGGCCCTCCAGCGTGTTGCCAGATCGGACCTTGCCTTTTCCAGCGCATATTCGTATGGCCGCGGATCGATCTGAAACAGCAGCTCCCCCTGCTTGCGAAATTGGTTGTCCTGCACGGCAAGCTGCGTGATGGGGCCGTCGACCTGGGGAGCGATGCCGATGAAGTTGGCAAATACCTCCGCATCATCGGTGCGCGGATAGTTGGTTGGTGCGGGTTATCACCAGCGCACCCGTGATCAAGGCGGCGGCAACGATGGCAATGCTGACGATCCTGCCGAGACGCTGGCGCTGCGCATCTGTGTCGTTTTCGGGCATCGCATCTCCTTCCGGATTAACTGAAGAACAGAAGCCAAGGGTAAAAGTAAAGAACGCCGTCAAGCACGGATACACCACGATGAGCGGGGACACGAGATTGTCCTCAAGCTTGATGCGCACAAAAAACAAGCGGACGGCAACGGTGAGCAGGATGCCGATCACGCCGCAGACGATCCATGCGGGGAAAAACGATCCCAGGATATTGAACGTGGGCGCGCGGGAGCATCCGGCAGCCAGCAGCAGCAGGAGCGAATGACGCTCCGGCCGCAATGGCGCGAGGTATGTCGCAGCCAGTCGGCGATCGAGATTTTCCGGTCAATTTCCGGTGATTTTTGGGGGCATTGTTTTACGGCCCTTTCGCATGAAGCAGGTCGCCGGTCTGGAAGGCCAACGCAGCGATCCCGGTCAACAGTTGCGTGCGCGCGCTTACATCGGCCGTGCGCGCAGCAGCGAGAGCGCGCTGTGCCGAGACCACATCGATCTGGCTGCGCACTCCGTAGTTGTAGGACTGCAGTGCGGCGTTGTAGGAAGAGGACGCCGCCTCCAGCAGTGCGGCTGCGGCTTTCTGTTGGCGGAGCGCGGTGCGCGCAGTGGAATACGCCGACCACACTTCGTTCTCCACCTGGTCGCGGATCGCGTCGACTTCGGCGGCGGCCTGCTTTTGGTCGGCTTTGGCGCGCGCCACCCGGTTCTCGCGCGCCCAACCATCAAACATATCCCAGGTGAGGCTCAGTTTCGCATTCCAGAATTCCTGGTTGGCGGAATATACGCCGGCCGCCTGATCCTGCTCAGAGAAGTTCTTGGCCAATCCGGCCCCGCCGCTCAATCTTAAGGTCGGCAGATAGGCGGTCTTTGCTGCTTTCACTTCGGCGCGAGCCGCGCGCAGTTCCGCGACTCGCTGCATAAGGTCGGGCCGTTGGGCAAGCGCCCGGTCAATGGATGTCTCGACCGTGACCGTCAAGTCCTGCGGAATGGTCAACGACTGAATGCTTTCTACCTGCAACTGGCTGGTCGGGGAGATGCCAAGAGCGGTGGCGAGGTCGCCGTGCGCGATCTCCGACGCCCCAATCGCGGCTTGCAGATCGTAGTCTGCCTGGGCAGCCGCGCTGCGTGCCTCGAGCACATCGGGCAGCGTCGCCAGGCCGAGTTCAAGGCGCGCCTCCGCAGCCTGCTGCACGGTCTGCGCATTCTTGAGGTTGGCTTCCGCCGCATCTTCCTGCCCCTTGGCGTTCAGCACCCGATAGTAGGCTGCCATGACCTGGAAGATGATCTTGCGATGGGTGTCGTTGAAAAGGAAGTTGGCGGCCAGCAGATTGTTTCTGCTGATGGCAATCTCCTGCGACCGCCTGCCGAAATCGAAGATGGTGTAGTCCAGCTCCAGTGCGGGAGAAAACGTCTCCACCGTCTGCCGATAGTAATTTGGCGCGAAGAACAGATTGTTACGCGCGCTCTGCGCGAGCGCGAGCCGCGGCCACGGTCGGGTAGAGACTGGCTTTGCTGATTCCCAGGTCGGCAGCGCGCGCTTTGGCGTTTTCCCAGGCTACGCGGGTTTCCGGGTTGTTCTGCTCCGCCAGGTTGACGAGCTCCGGCAGGGTGTAGGTCTTGCTCGGGTCAGGGGCGACCGCAGGGGCGCTGCGCGTGAGCGGCGGTGCCTGCATGGTCCCTTGCCAGGGTTGGCTGGGAGAGGACGGCGCTCTTTGGGCATACGTAATTCCTGCGGCAAACAACAGCCCGAGCATGGTGACCGAGTTGGTAAGAGATCGCTTCATTCCCGATGCAACTTGCCGCACACCCGTAGAGTGGATTTCCTATAGATGTATACCGCAGGCGACGGTCTTGCATAGCCAGGAGGAAAATCCGACAGGGCAAACGGATGATAGCATTCCGCTTTTTTCTGGGGGAGGCAAGTCCCCCAGGTCTCAAAAGCGAGACCTGGCCCACCCGCTCATGGTTTTGGATTTACGGAGGCTGGATCGATTAAAGATGACGGTTGAGCGCCGTAGTCTCCCACATCTCGCGAAAAACGAGCGAGATATGGGCCACCCTTTGGTCCGTGGCAAGGAAGGGATCTCAAACAAAGTGTCGTTGCAAGAATGGCCGCGCACTTGCGCCTAGCCAAATGCGGTGCTCACACAGAAGGGCCTTGCCCATCATCCGAGCGTTTTTGCGCAAGATGTCTGATGCAAACGGGCGGAATTTTTTGGTCCGCCCGTTTTTTCGCATGCGGTAAAGGAAGCGATTACCGATACGAATTAGAAATCACTACTTCCAGGTTGACCGGGATAGCGACGGGCTCGTTGCTCACCGTGCCAGGAGTGAAGCGGTACTGACTTACGGCCGCAAGAACGTTCTGGTCTAACACCGGGATCAGCCGACTTGACGATTTTCAGATCGGACGGCTTACCAGTCTTATCGACAATCATTCCCACAACGACCGTGGTCTCACGCGCAGGTACGGTTAAATCTGCGTTGACATCAACTTTGTAGATCAACTTTGGAGCGATTACTCCAGTCGAAACGCGCTTGACTTGCGCAGGCCCGTTACCGGCGACCTGGGTTTGTGCAGGCGTACTTGCCTGAGCGTGAAGCATAAGAGAGGACAGAGAGAGTATGGCCACTGTTATATTACGCATGATATCGGTTCTCCAAGTTAAAGGTGCCCGTCACCAATCTATCCCCGCCACAAATACATTGTCAAGATGTTTTTGCGGAGTATTGAATTCATTAGGTTATTTTTATATTTGTTTACTATTAGGTGACCAACTCCAATAAAATCTGCTAAAACGCGAGCGGTGGTACGCGCGGTCTTGGTTGCTGGGATTTGGGGTATCTTATCGCGCAGGTGGGGCGCTGCTGGGAAAAGATCGGGCGAGGTACTCAGTGATCTGATTGAGCTCTTCGTCGGTGGCGCTGGCCCCGCGGGCAGACATGGTTTCCACCAGGCTATTCCATTCTTGTGGGCTCAAGTGTTGGCCTGCGACGATCTCTGCTGCGTGACAGCCGGAACAAACTCTGACTGTTACATCATGACCTGGCCCGGGTGGTAGAACATCTCCACCCACAGTGGCAGCGGAAGACGCAGAGAGGTTTGCGGGCGCAACACCTGCTATTTTTTCCAGTGCCTGGCTTAACGTGTCTGTGCTCGCACCTGTCAAGCTGAAGACCACGAGCGAGTCGCTCGAAAGCGCAGCACCTATCCCGAGACCGCCGGTAGCGACCACCGCGATGTACTGCTGGCCCTTCGCGTCAGCGTACGCGATGGGAGTGGACTCTGCAGAAGCGGGAAGCTTGACTGTCCATAGTTCTGCGCCTGTTCTCGTATCGAAGGCGCGGAAGCGAGCATCGTCGGTGGCGCCGATAAAAGCTAATCCACTGGCGGTGACGATGGCGCCGCCAAGACCGGGCCGCCCGGTGTTCTGTTTGCCGGCAGGGAGCCTGTCGGTCACTCCCAGCGTCGTGCGCCAGGCGATCTTCCCGGTGTTCACGTCTACGGCGACCAACTGACCCCACGGTGTTGGCGTGCAGGGCAGATGGTTGCTGGGGTTCCAGAAGCGAACGATTCCGGCGAGGGGGCCTGAGTTGGAATAGCTACCTTCATGGTTACGAATTATCCGCATGGGTTGGCCCAGGTTGTTCACATTCACGACGAACAGGCCAAGCCTGGGATCGAAGGCCCCGCCATAATAGTTGACCCCACCCTGGGTACCGGGAAGCGTGACCGTGTAGCGGTCGAGTGCGGTTGGCGTATAGGGCACTTCGCCCAGCAGCATGTTGTTGCTGTCGACGTATTGCTCGCACCAAGCCTTGTGTTCCGGCGTGTCTTTGTAGAGGTTGCTGCGGTTGAGGGTGTTTTGCGAGAGCGGCTCAGGCACGACCGGAAACGGCTGGGTGGGTGAGGTCTGCTCTCCGGGAACGTTGCTGCCGGGAACAGGCCGTTCTTCGACATCATAGATGGGTTTGCCGGTAACCCGGTTCAAAATGAACATCAGTCCATTCTTGTTGACCGTAGCCACTGCCGGTATCCTCTTGCCACCGTGTTTTACTTCGAACAATGTCGGTGGCGTTTCCACGTCAAGGTCCCAAATATCGTGGTGCACTACCTGGAAGTACCACAGCAGTTTGCCGGTGTCTGCCTTGACCGCCACCAGGGAAGAGCCGAAGAGGTTATTGCCAGGGCGATCGATGCCGACGCGGTCGTTGTTAGGAGCCCCAAAGGGCATGTAGAGGATGCCGCGCGCGACATCGACGGTCATGTAGCCCCACACATTCACGCCCGAACGATTGATCCAACTGTCGCCGGCCCAGGTGTCGTGGCCCGCCTCGCCGGGGCGAGGCACAGAATGAAACGTCCAGACCAGCTTGCCGGTGCGCGCATCCCAGGCGCGGGTATCACCGGCCGGACCAAGCCCACCGCCCAGACCGCCGGGGCCTTCACCCGGGCCGGCGCCGGTGATGACGAGGTTCTTGTAGATAGTGGGCGGAGAGGGCAGGATATAGAGTTTATCTTTGCCGGTGACCATCACCTCCTGCGTCTTCAGATCGACCATCCCGTGGTCGCCGAACTCTACGTTAGGCTGGCCGGTGGCCGCGCTGACGGAGTACATGCGGCCGCGGCGGGTGCCGAAGATGATGGCGGCGCCGGCGCCCTCACCGCCGGGCCAGTATGCTGCTCCCCGAACCGAGGCCTGATCGTTATCGGGAATTTGAAACACCCATAGTTCGCGGCCGGTGGCGGCGTCCAGGGCGACCACCCGGCTATACGGGGTAACCACGTACATGGTGGAACCCACTACCAGCGGCTGATCCTCTGATCCGTGAAAGCCTTTGCTGCCGGGTACGCCGGCCGCCGAAGGCGGCTTCATGTGATAGACCCAGGCCACCTTGAGCTGGCTCACGTTAGCCGGCGTAATCTGGGTTAGCGGAGAGTAGCGCGTACCCGCCGGGTCACGGCCCGGCATAGGCCAGTTCCCCGGCGCCTCCGCTTGTTGCCCGGCGAAGGTGAGCAACGGCAGCAGCAGGAAAAGACCAACGATGCCGCGCCCGCAAGCGGCTGCGGGTTTCCTCTTCAAAGCGACGCACCTTCGGCATTCAGCCTGGCATTCAGCCGCTCGAGACCGCGCTCCCGCTCCCGTTGGCGGCCGGCACCTTCGGGGTCGAGGTAAAGCCAGCTTAGCCCGGCAAGCACATCGGCGAGAATCATCAGATAGATCAGAGGCGTCCAATCGCCGCCGGTCTTCTGCAGGATCACCCCACCCACGACCGGCATGACAAAGCCGGCGAAATTGCCCAGCATGTTCATGGTTGCCGCTACTGTGGCGGTGTAGGAACCGCCGATCTCAACGCAAGCATTCCACGAGATGGGCATCGTCAGGTCGCTGCAGAAGCTGGCCATGCCCATGCACAGCATGGCGGGCAAGACCGCCCGCGTGCGCAGGAAGGCAAACAGCAGCAGCGCGGTAGCGAGCAGGCCGAATAGCGCGATCCTGCGTCGCGGCAATCGAACAGGCGCCAACCCGGTGAGCAGCGCACCGAAGCCGCCGAAGAGAAGGGGCAGCACAGACAAGGCCGCCGCATGTCCCGCTGTCTGCCCACGCCCTTCACGCAAGTAAGTAGGCAGCCAGGTGATGTAGAAGTACCAGGTAAACGACACACAAAAGTATTGCAGGCAGAGGACCAGCACCTCAGGCGTGAGCAGCAACGACAACCAGGACTTCTGCCCGGCATGATGCGTCATCAAGACGCGTGAGTTTTCGAGCAGTTCCCTTTCAGCGTCGTTGACCGAAGTGTGCTGCGTGGGATTGTCTTTGAACCAAAACCAGAAGATGGCGCACCACACCAGGCCCAGGGATGCGAAGGCTACAAACGACCATCTCCAGCCGAACAACCCAATGCAAGCCAGCACCAGCGGCGGCGTGAGTGCCCCGCCCCAGCGAGCAAATGCCCACAACAAGGCTTGCGCGGTCACTCGTTCGCGCGCCGGCAGCCACATACTGAGCATGCGCGTGAGGATAGGGAAACACCCTGCCTCGCCGGCGCCGAAGAGGAAGCGAATGACCCACAGCGATGCGGCGTTCCAGGCCGCCCCGGTCAGGGCAGTGAAGGCCGACCAGCCCAGCACGATCTGCAGCAAGACCCGGCGAACGCCGATGCGATCGCCGAGAAAGCCGATGGGGATTTCAAACAAAGCGTAAGAGAGACCGAAGGCGCCGAAAATCAGGCCCATCTGTGACTTGCTGAGATGGAGATCGTGAGAGATGGGCCCCGCTGCCTGGGACATAGCAACGCGTTGCACATAGGAGAGGATTGCGAGACCGATTGCCAGGACGACAATGCTGTAGCGCGTTCGACTCGCCTTCATGTGCAGACCCCATCTCGCGGTGACAAATTCCGCCCGGTCAGGTTACCAGCAACCAACCATGCAGAGCGAGGGGGACGTTCTTGGGCTGGCGTGCTCTAATAAACGGGCAAAGGATGGAAGGTGGAGATGAAGATCGATCTTTCCGGCAGGACGGCGGTAATCACAGGAGGAAGCCGGGGCCTGGGCGAGGCCATGGCGAAGGCGCTTGCGGAGTCAGGGGCCCAAGTGGCGCTGGTAGCCCGCGATGTAAAGCGACTGGAAACGGTGCGCGATGCGATTGCGGAGCAGGGCGGGACGGCGGCCGCATTCGTCGGCGACGTTACCCGTGAAGAGGATGTGGCCGCGATCGCGCGCGCCGTGAATGAGCGCTTTGGCCATCCGCAGATTTTGATCAACAATGCCGGATCGAATCTGCGAAAGCCGCTGGTCGATTTTTCGCTGGAGGAGTTTCGAGGCGTCGTGGATTCGAGCCTGATCTCTACTTTTCTCATGTGCCGCGCGTTCGTTCCAGGCATGAAGGGCACGGGCTACGGCCGCGTGATCAATATGGCCTCCACCATGGGCCACGTCTCGCTTCCTGGACGTACTCCCTATTCCTCGGCCAAGGCGGCTCTGCTCGGCCTTACGCGGTCCCTTGCGCTGGAACTTGCCGCAGAAGGAATTACCGTCAACAGCATCAGCCCGGGACCCTTTGGAACGGATATGAACGCGCTGATCCGAGATAACCCTGAGGCCAATGCGCAGTTCCTCGCGAGTTTGCCGGTTGGACGTTGGGGAAAGATCGAAGAGATTGGCGCGCTGGCTTGCTATCTCTGCTGGGAGCTCTCCGGGTTCATGACCGGGTCCGACCTGGTGATCGACGGTGGCTGGACCGCCAGGTAGCCGCAAAACGAAGCTTAGGTGTACATGCTCGCGCGCTTGTCTGTTGGATCGTTCTCCGACGGGTCGCCTGCAGCCAACACGGCAGCCGTCAACTTCGACGGTGGCGGCGTAGAGATAACCGCTTCGGGCTTGCGGAGCACTTCGATCACGCGCTCGTACAACCGGTTGCGCACGTCGAGGCGCTCCGATGCCCGGGTGACGTAACGAATCAGGATGTCCATTCCAGAGGCGGCAGGACGCATATTCACTGCAGAGGCTGGCACTGACGTGGCTTAAGCCAAGCTTCCGCGGGACACGCTTCCATTCCTGTTCGGCAAGCTCGGCATCCTGCTGCGTCTCTTCCAGAACTGCTTTCTGAATGCGCGCCACCTTGGCAAAGGTCTCGGATGAGGCAGGAACGTTCACGCGAAATTTCGTCCCACATCCATTGGCCAACCGTCGAGAAATTGAAGAACTGTCCGGTGACGGCGAAGTTGTTGATGAAGGTTGCACGGCGCCCAGTCGGATGCCCCTTCTCAGCCCAGTTCCTGGTCTCCAGGATCGTGGTGCGAAAGAGGTTGATCTCTACCACTTCTCCTGCGACGCCATTGATCTCTACCCAGTCGCCGACGCGTATTCCGTTCTTGCCCATGAGAATGAACCAGCCGAAGAAGGCGAGGATGAAGCTTTGCAAAGCGACGGTGAGACCCGCGGTGGCCAGGCCCAGGATGGTGGAGATCTGGCTGGGTACGCCGAAGGTGACCAGCAGCACACACACCACGCCAACCAGCTGCACACTGAGCCGCAGGATGGTGCGCAGCGTTTGCATGCGCCGGCGGTCAAATGCATGCCGTTCCAGCAACCGCGTGCCTACCGACTCGCAAAGAATGGCGCAAATCAAAATGAAAGCAACCAGCGCCAGCGAGCGGAGACCCAGGTGCATCACGATGCGGTGCTGCAAAAGCACCTGGTCCGCCCACTTGCCGTAGACGCCTGCAAGCTGCTGCTGGGTCTGGATACGGTCGTCATAGATGGTGAGAAGCTGGCGCTCTTCCCTTCTCTGCTGCAGGCTGGCGAGGGTGGCGGCGCTGGGCCGCGATGGACCGGCAGACGCGGCTACGGAGCCGGCATTCGCCTGGGCTTCAAGCACGTTGTGCTGCCTGGTCAAGCTGGCTGCATCCGCCTGCGCTTGCTCCCTGGCCTGCTGGATCAACTGGTAACGGCTGCGTTGGTTGAACCATGCTTCGATGCGGCCGGCCAGCGTGCCATATTGGCGGGTGGAGAGAACAGCCATCTGGCTGTCGCTGCCAGACTGGGCATTCATCTTGCTCATCGCCGCTTCGTGCGCGGCAAGTTCCTGCTGGATCCTGGTGCGCACGTCGCCCGATGCCCGGGCAAGATCGTGCTGGGCATCATTCAGCTCATCCACATCAAGATCCAACTGCGCCTGGGCGATTTTCAGGTCGTCACCATCGCCAGCGGTTGCAGAGCCGCCCGGCGCGGGCGTAAGACTACGCACCCGCGCCTGGTCCTCTTTGGTTGTCTGCTGCAGTTGCGCGACTGTTTTGGAGAGCTCGATCGCTTCGCCGGTGGGGCAAGATGCTGTGCGCCGGCCTGCCGCAACGATGTGGCGAAGGCCTGGTTTACCTCGTGGTCGGCAAGGCGTTCCGCCTCGTGCGCGTACTCTACCTCCTCCCGGCTGACGGCAAGCGGGGTGAGCGCCTGAGCAATTTGCCAGGGGTGCAAATCGACGATCGTGGTCTGGCTGGAAGCGGCAAGAGAGGGCCGATTTTGACCCTTGAGGAAGGGCAGATGGACCATCGCGTCGCGCGTGGTCCAGGAAAACGCGAGGCACAGGACGAGCACGGCCGAGGAGGACCAGCAGAGACAAAAACCTGGCCCTGCCCAGCATGCGCTGCAGAGCAGTGTTGGTTGGGCTGACGGCCAGATTGGTTACCATGGCCAATTCTGGCAGGTTACCGCACGTTCGAGGGTAGACCCCGGTAGTTGTAGCCGCCGCTATCGTTCCGGTCGACTTTGCAAAGTAATTCTTAATTGCCTACCATTATCCGCGCATGCCAAACAAACTCGAGATCGAAGAACCGACTTGTATCGACCCCAGCGGAGATTTCTGCGGCGAAGGAGTGCTGTGGGATCGGGATACACAGTGCATCTATTGGACGGATATCAACCGCTTTCTCGTCCATCGCTACTCGTTGAAAGACGGCGCCGTTAAGACCTGGTTCTTCACTGAGCCCGTAACCTGCGTTATGCTGACCAGCCGCCAGGATACCCTGGCCCTGTCTCTTGGCTCAGGCATCGTCCTTTGGAAACCGGGGAGCGATGAGCCGCCTAAACCCTTGTTTGCTCTTCCCAGGCTGGCCCTTTGTGCGCTGCAACGATGCGGCGGTAGACCCAGGCGGCGCGCTTTGGGTAGGGTCCATGCGCAACAACGTCAAAGAGAACGGCGACGCCGGAACGGCGGGCGGCACGGATGGCGTGCTCTACCGGGTAGAAGGGACGGGTGCGGCATCGGAATGGCGCCGCGACGTGGGGATTTCGAATACGCTGCTTTGGAGCCCGGACCGGTCTAGATTCTATTTTGGCGACACCTTGCAAAACTGCATCTGGTCTTATGAATACGACGCAGGCGCCCGATCCATTCGCGGGGAGCAGCCTTTCTTCCAGGGCTTCGACCGCGGCCTGCCAGACGGGTCCGCCATTGATGCAGAAGGCTTCATTTGGAATTGCCGTTACGGCGGGAGCTGCATCGTGCGCGTAGCCCCGAACGGAAAAGTTGATCGGGTGATCGAGATGCCGGTGAGCAGGCCCACCAACTGCACCTTCGGCGGCCAACATGGCAACGTACTCTACGTTACTTCGGCTTCGCCCGAAGCCGGGCATTGGGAGCGCTTTGGTGGCGGCCTGTTCGCCATGGAAACCAATGTAACGGGTGTGGCCGAGAATCAATTTCTACTGCCGTGATTTCTGTTCTGTTCAGTACTTGGTTGAGACGGCGAAATATGTGGTGCGCTTTGCGCGCACCACATATTGATGTTGTCTAGTGGCTGAGGGCAATCTTAACGCCCCCAGGCGCGAATGCGTTGCTATTGATGGTAACGGTCTGGCTCGCCGCCCCGGTGTTGCTGGCATACTTGATGGTGATCTTACAGGTGCCTCCACCTGGAATGTTTTGGCACGTATCACTTTCTGTAAACGTGCCGGTTACGGAGAATGTTGCGCCGGTGATAGTCAACGGCAGGTTGCCGGTATTTGTAACCGTGGTTACCTGCGAGGCTCCGACGGTCGTAAATTTCGGAAGCGTTCCTGTTGTCTCCAGCAGCTTCATGACGGTACCGTTCAGATCAGTCACGTAGACGTTGCCAGAACCGTCCAGAGTGATGCCTGTTGGGTTGAGCAGCCCGGTTAGCGGCAATTGCTCAGTGAGACCGCCCGAAGAATGGTTGCTCGGCACCATCAGGACCCTTTGGTTGCTGTCGGTGATGAACATATCTCCGTTGGGATCGAAAGCAAAGCCCGCAGGCGAGTTGAGCACGCATGTGGTTACGGTCGTGGAGTCGCACGGGGCAAGGGAGAATACGGTACTGCCCGAGCCGTTGAGAGCGACCTCGAGGATCTCGTTGAGGTTTCCGTCGCCGACGTAAAGGTTGGCGCCGGTGTTATCGACAGCGAGGGCCTGCGGGAAGCTCACGCTCTGGCTGCCGGTGTTCAAAACGCTTGGGGTATACGATGCGAACGTTTCCCCGGGAATCTCGATGATGCGCGGGGTACCGCCGCCATCAGCGATGTAGATGTTGCCGCCAAAGTCAATTCGGGCCGCAGTAGGCATTCCGAGAGTGAAGCTGCCCGTATTCACCGTGCTTTCGGCCAATGCGGGGTTGAAGCTGAAAACCTTAGCGGCGGTGGCGTCCGACACCACCAGATCGCCCAAGGAATCAAAGCTGACGTCGCTGGGATAGACCAGGTTTCCGGTGTGGGTTCTGTTCCAGTGCGTCAACCCACCGCCGGTGGAAGAAAGTGTATCGATCCGTGCCGCGCCGCTATTGGCCACGTACAGGGTGGCGTTGGCGGTATCCGTCGGTGCAAAGGTCAGACTCTGAGGCTGGTTCAAGGTGGAGTTGAGCGTCGCTTGCGTCGCGTTGCTGAGAGCAATTTGGGCCGCACTGCCCAACCCGGAAAGGAACAAGTAGAGCTTCGGTTCGGCCTGATTGGCCGAGGAAGTAAAGTCGACTTCAACTGCTCCCTTGCGCACCCCGGGTAAGGCTGGCTTAAAGGAAATTTCAAAGGTGCAAACGAAGCCTGCGGGTTCCGCGGTACCCGACGAGCAAGTGGTCGCCGCGGCCTTGGTGAAGTCTGAGGCGGCGCTGCCATTCGGGGTGAAGTCAAAGGTCATGGACCCTGCCACAACGTACGTGTAGGGAACCACGATGGTTGATACGCCCCCAGTCACAGCCGCGGGATTCGCCCCGATTGCCGGATTGCGCAAAGGAATGATTGCCGTGTTGCTGTTGGGGACATAGTTCGAGTCTCCGAGGTAATTCAACGTTACGGTGTTATTGCCCGGGACGAAGTAGCTGCTAGTCACCAACAAGGTGACGGACGAACTCGTACCTGGTCCGGGTGTGAGCGTGCCGGTGCCGACCGTCTGAGCACCAAAGACCACATTCACGGTTCCCGTGGGAGCCACGGTAGAACCTGAAACGGTAACGGCGTACGGTGTTGGCTGGCTAAAGAAGCAGCAGTCGCCGCTGGAGTACACGGGCGCTCCGCTTACGCCAGAGGAACCCGTGTTACCGACCACGATCTGTACTGTTGCGGTCGCGGTGGTGAAGTCGGTCATATCGGTAGGCGTGAACAACACACTCAGGGTGTGCGTGCCTGCGGTAAGAACCGTACCGGTTCCCGGGGTATAGGTGAGCGTCCCGGGCAGAGAAACGCCCTGGAATGACGCGACGGCATCGAGTTGGGTGCTGCTGAGCGCCGTGCCCACAGTAATGGCTGCCGGTGTCGGCCAGGTGATGACCGGCGTCGCCTTGGTCACAGTAATGGTTGTGCTTCCATTTGCGCCGGCATAGGCGGCGGTATTGGTCGGAGTAAACGCTACCGCCAGCGGCCAGGTTCCGACTGGCAATACAGCGCCTGACGCCGGAGTGACTGGTGGATTGGGTGCAATCGTGTACGAGTACGCATAGGTGCCCGGTACGACGACTTGAGTGTTGGTGCCGAAGCCAAGCGCCAGGATCACCACGGTCTTCATATTGGGAAGAGTGACGCTTACCAGCTGTCTGGTGGAGTCAGCGGTAAGCTGATACCCGTAGAGATCATAGGTTCCCGATACTTGCGCTCCGCTCTGCGTGTTCTTGTACGTGGTAGTCGCGACAATGGATTCGCCAGCATAGCCCGCACTCGACGCCCATGAGCTCATGCCTGCGAGGGTCTGGGTCGAAGTCGTGCCGTCGCTATAGGTCAAGATGAAGGGTACGTTGGTTTGCAGGGTTTTGTTCGCAGCCCCAATCAGGTAGACAGAGGAAAAGTCGCCCGGCGTAGGGAGTGTGTAGACCGCTCCATTGGTGATGGCGTCGGGAACAGTTGGCTGCCCCAGGGTAAAGGTAGCGCCCGCGTAGTTGACCGAGCCGTTGTTTAATTGCTTGTAAGAATAGGTTCCGCCCGACCCATCGAAGCCCGACAGGAGGTAGGCCGTATTGTCATTGGACATGGCAAGTACGGACAATTGGCTGTTGGGGGTAACCGGCGTGGGCCGAGGCGCGCCCATAGCTACCGCGTCGAGTTGGGTTGCGCCCAGCGCCGTGCCATAGGTGATATTTGCCGGCGTGGGCCACGAGATGGTTGGCGTGACAATAGGCGTGACAGGATTTCCTACCACGAGTTTTACCGTCGCACTGGACGGCTTGTAATCCGTTGTGTCGGTAGGAGTGAACGTGACCGAGAGCGTATTTGTCCCAACCGGTTCGATCGTACCTGCGGGTGGAGTGTAGACAAACGTACCCGGTATAGTTGGGGTAGTAAGGTCCATGGCCAGCATCACAATGTTCCGGGTAGCGGGCAGCTGGATGGTACTCACTGTCTTGGTGGGGTCAAGAACGATTTGATATCCGTAGACGCAGACTGAGTCTGCCTGTGTTGTACCGTCCTGGAAGTTTCGATCCTCACTGCAATTAATAACGGATTCGCCCGGCCAGCCAGCAGCATAAACCCAGTCGCTGAGAGTCTGATTCAACACGGTGGTCGAACCATCGGTGTAAGTCACCGTAAAGGGCTCCGTGTAATAAACTCCCGATGGTTGGATGTTATTCACCATCGCCCCCAGCATGTAGAGGTTCGTATACTTGCCGGCCGGCAGGGTAATGGTCTGGTTGTCCACGGCGTCTTTGGCGTTGGCTGGACCAATGTTGAAGATCATGCCGTTCCAATTAATGGTTGAGCCGAGAGTACTGGTGGAATAGGAGTACCCGTCGTTATCAAAACCGCCCGTCACGGGACTGTTGTACTTGGTACCTGGGGTATAGATGCCGTAGACGTTGAAGTAGCTAGAGAGGGGCACGGATACGACGCCGCCCGAAGCTGTGGCATCCAGCTGGAAGCCGCTCAACGGCGTGCCATAGCTGATCGGTGTGGGTGTCGGCCAGGTAATAACCGTTGGATCCTGGTTCACCACGATTTGTACGGTCGCCGTCGCCGGCCCGTAGGCCGAACTGGTCGGGGTGAAGGTTACGGAAAGAGTACTGGTTCCGGCGGGAAGGATTGCAGGCGCCGCCGGCGAATAGACGAAGGTTCCGGGAGTAATTGCGGTTGCGTCCAATTGCGTGGCGCCCAGCGGGGTACCGTAGTTGATCGCCGCGGGTGTCGCCCAGGAGAGGCCGGGTGATAGCAAGATAGTGCCAGTGATCAGGTTGCTGCTGCTGCCAGCAAAAGCGCAGTCAGTTGTGTAGGTTGCCTGGATGGAGTAAGCACCCGTTGACGGAGGAGTCCAAACCAGAACCGCGACACCGTTCGCTAATGTTCCTTGACCGATGGTGGCTCCATTGTTTGTAAAGGTGACCTTTTCTCCGTTGGTTGTGGTCGAACCGTAGCTGTATGGAGAGAGGGTAGCGGTCAAGGTGGTCTGCTGGCCTTGGTTGATTGCCGTCGGGTTGGCGACGAGCGTCAAAGCAGTGGTCTGCTTGGAGGCAGCCAGGCTCACCGGCGCAGAAGTGCTTAATCCATAGTTCCCATCACCGTTGTAGGTGGCGGTCACAGATTGTGTGCTGCATCCGTTGATGGCAATGTTCGAGATCGAAGCCATCTCCGACTCGCCGGAAAGCAGAACACTAAGGCCGGTCCCGGTTACGGTGGTCAGATCGACTTGATCATCGCCATTGATGTCTCCTGCGTTGGCGAAGATGGCGCCGCCGCCTACCTGATAGTAAGCTGGTGTACCAAAAGTTCCGGTGCCGGTGCCCAGAAGAACGCCCACCGTGTTATTGCCATTGTTGGCGGAGATGATGTCGAGCTTGCCGTCGCGATTGAAGTCGCCGATGGTCAGGTAGTAGGGCCCGGTGTTCGGCATGTTATAGGGCACGGGCGCCTGGAAACTGGGCGTCGAGGTGCCTTTGTTAATCAGGACATAGATGGAGTTATCAGGAGCACTGGTGGTTGCGAGATCCGGGTATCCGTCCGCATTGAAATCACCGATTGCGACCGACCCTACCTGGCTGGCTCCGGTGTTGACGAAAGTAGCCGGCTGGAAGGTGCCGTCGCCGTTGCCCAGAAGGAGAGTGACATTGCTGCTGCCATCGGAAGCCACCGCCAGATCCAGGAACCCATCCTGGTTGATATCGCCCACGACAACATTCCACGGTCCACCGCCAACTCCGTAAGGTACCGGCGCTTGAAACGAACCGTCGCCGTTCCCCAGGAGGATGGCGACCTGGGCCAGACCAGAATTGGTGGCGACCAGATCCGGGATACCGTCGCGATTGAAGTCCCCTACTGCGAGGAGCCTTGACGCTGAAGTGGCTGTAGCTACCGGGTAGTTCTTCGCCGCCTGAAAGGTTCCGTCTCCATTACCCAGATAGATGTTGACGGAGCCGGTGCCCGCGGCGCCGAGAACGGCCAGATCCTGGTTTCCGTCTCCGTTGAAATCGCTCACGACCACTGAGGTCGGCGTGAAGCTCGTGGTGTTAATGGGCGTGCCGGTGGTAAAGGTGCCATCGCCCTTGCCTATCAGGATGACGACGGGACCGCCATTGGTGGGCACGGCATAGTCGGGGCGGCCGTCGTTGTTGAAATCGCCGACCGCGGGCCCGTTGGTGCTGCCCGTTTGACCATTGTTCATATTCGCGATGGGATAGGACTGATAGGGAGCAAAACCGGTCAACAGTGTTCCAGCGTTGAGCGGGGCGGTACCGAGGGTCACGCTCGAAGTTGTGTCTGTGAATGTGACATTTCCGGTGGGCGCCAACGGACCAAACGCGGAGACGGTGGCGGTAAACGTATAGTTGGGAGCTGAGCCCGTGTATGCGAGCGCCGTTGCCGACAAGTAAGGCGCCAGAAAGTTAACCGCCTGGGCTGTGGACGCGCTGGTCCCAAAGGTAGATGTGCCGTTATAGGTTGCAACGAACTGATGGCTTCCCACTCCACCTACTTCGGTCTCCAGGATCGCAACCCCCGGAATCCCGTTGGTGGATTGAACCTGGACGGTACCCAGGGTTTCGCTCACGCCGTTATAAGTATCAACGAATGTCACAGTACCGCCCGCAACGGTAACTTCGCTGGACGATACCTGCGCTGTCATGGTCATGACAGTCCCGCTCGACGGAGTGTCAGGGGTCACGAATAAAGATGTAGTGGTGGCGTTGGACGCCCATGCGGCCGGGTACAGCAGCAACCAATGCAAAAGCGCTCAACAACAGTGGCATCAATCGACCAAGAGATACCTGTCGGGAAATCAGATGGCGCTTAACAGCAACGGGGGTTGAGTGCGTCATTGGTTCAAAGCTCCGGTTGATACGGTTATTTGGCAAGCGTTGATCTGTGGGAAACGAACGCCTGGCACAGAAGGCAGTGATTCATCGCAGTTATCCGGTTGGCGCACTGAGGTAATTACTCCGCATCAGCTTGCACCAACTGCTGGAGGATACCGTCCGTTTTGGTACATTGTTATGACTCTTATGGGTTATTAGGGACTAGGTTCCAGAGTTGGAGCTGTTCCGCGGGAGGCCTGATGGCAGAAGCAGAAGAACTTGCGACAGAAAATGCCGTTATTTCTCCTGCTGCTGTATTCTTCCCCAGGTATGGATAAGAGAGAATTCCTTAAGACATCCGGTGCTTTCCTTGCCGGCACGATGCTGTCTCCGCTCGCGCCGGGCGAGCAGCCTGGCTCCACACGAACCAATTGGTCTGGTAATTACACCTACAGCACCGACCACTTGTACCAGCCCGAGACCATGGAACAGGTGCGGCAGGTGGTAAAGAGCTGCAGCAAGCTAAGGGCACTGGGCGCTCGCCACTCCTTCAATGGGATCGCCGACAGCACGCAGAACCAGATCTCGTTGACCCACCTAAGCGAGATGGTTCTGGACCGCGAGGCAAGCACTGTCACGGTAGGCGGCGGCGTCACCTATAGCCAGCTGGCTCCGTATCTTGACAGTAATGGTTACGCATTGCACAACCTGGCCTCGTTACCTCACATTTCGATCGCAGGAGCTATTGCCACCGCCACCCACGGATCTGGCAACAAAAATGGCAATCTGGCCACCGCAGTCTCGGCCCTGGAGGTGGTCACGGCCGATGGCGAGGTGGTGGTTCTCTCGCGCAAGCGGGATGGGGAGCGATTCCATGGGGCAGTGGTGAACCTGGGCGGGCTGGGCGTAGTCACCAAGGTCACACTGGATGTGCAACCCACTTTCCAAGTGAGCCAGGTGGTTTACGAGAACCTGGCCATGGACCAGCTAAAGCGGCACCTGGACGAGATCTTTGCCAGCGGCTACAGCGTCAGTCTCTTCACCGACTGGCAGAATCACCGTATCACCCAGGTTTGGGTGAAGCGCAAAGTGGAAAAGGGGAGCACACCGGAGTTTGCCCCCGACTTACTGGGGGCCAAGCCGGCGACCAGGAGACTCCACCCGCTCGCAGGACATTCGGCAGAGAGTTGCACAGAACAGCTGGGTATCCCCGGTCCCTGGTATGAGCGGCTGCCCCACTTCCGCATAAACTTTACCCCCAGCAGCGGGGCGGAGTTGCAGTCGGAGTATCTGATTCCCCGGGAGCGGGGATACGAAGCCATCCTGGCGATTGAAACGCTGCGAGACCAGGTAACTCCGCATCTGTTTATCTCGGAGTTGCGGACGATTGAAGCCGACGATCTCTGGATGAGCACCGCTTACCAACGACCTTCCATGGCGATCCACTTTACCTGGAAGCCGGAATGGCCGGCGGTGAAGAGCGTGCTGCCGATGATCGAAGAGAAGTTGGCGCCGTTCGATGCTCGCCCCCACTGGGGCAAGCTGTTTACGATGGCGCCCTCACGGATAAAGCCCCTCTACGCCGAAATGTCCAGCTACCAAGGGTTGCTGGCACACTATGATCCACACGGAAAATTCCGCAATCGTTTCATGGACACAAATATTTACGGGCCTTGACCCGCCTGGCCACGCCGCACCGTCGAACGCAGTCGGGTTCGCGCTATTTAATGTCTTCTTCCGGCTCTCGCTCCACTTCTTCTTCGATTTCCATGTCTCGGAACTCGTTGGAGTCGAATACCTGGCCACAATCCAGACATTCGACGTATTCGACGTCCTCTTCACGCGCTACTACGCGTACTTTAGGGTGTTTGCAGGCGGTGTCCATTGGGAGAGTTGAGTGAGCAACGTGTTCTTCTCGGCAAGATTGTACCCGGCGGATTCCGCCTGTCAAATCTGTTTCTGTTCTTTCGGCGCCGGTTTTCGGAATTTCATGGAAACTGAAGACCCGGGTGGGTTCGCTAGCAGGCTCAGGAAAACTCGCCATCGGGTCGGAAGGACGTACCCTCAGGGGCTAAAGCTCCACGATCGGACTGCAATTTGTGCCGGGGATAAATCCCCAGCCTACCTTTCAAACAAGAGTTTTCCGCGGCCCGCTATAGCTCGCTGATGGCGCGCACTTGCTCCGGCTTGAGGGCGGGTTCCTCCAGCTTGCCAAAGATCATTTTGCCCGAGGCGGTCTGCAAGACGCTGGTTACCGTGATCTCCACGGCGCGGCCAATCATGCGCCGAGCATGGTCGACAACTACCATGGTCCCGTCGTCCAGGTAGCCTACACCCTGGTTGTATTCTTTACCCTCTTTCAGAACCACAACGTTCATCTTTTCGCCGGGCAACACCAGCGGCTTTAATGAATTAGCCAAGTCGTTCAGATTGAGCACACGCACCTGGTGCAGCCGGGCCACCTTGCTCAGGTTGAAATCGTTGGTTACGATGGGCGCACCCATTTTCTTGGCCAGCTCGATCAGTTTGAGATCCACCTCGCGGAGCTGGGGAAAGTCATCCTCAACGATGCGGACGGCGAACGCCGGGTTGGCCTGCATCTTCTGCAGGATATCCAGTCCGCGGCGGCCGCGTTGCCGCCTGGAGCTGTCAGAGGAATCGGCTACGATCTGCAGTTCGCGCAACACGAACTCCGGCACCAGCAGGGTTCCTTCCAGGAAGCCGGTGTCGACCACGTCGGCAATGCGGCCGTCGATGATGACACTGGTATCGAGGATTTTGAGGCTGAGCTTGCCCCCGCGTTCGCCGGCAAAGAGCTCGGCCAACCCCCCGGTGAAGTTCAACAGGTCGCCCTTGCTGGCCCCCACCATCAGCCCGATGTAAGACATGAGCATCAGCACGAAGAGCTGCAGCAGGGCGCGCGTACCCCCAGGGGGCAGGCTGCCGCTCAGCACCATGCCGAACAGTGCCGCGCCCGCGATACCCAACACGCTGCCCAGGACCGCGCCCAGAAGCCGCTTGATGCTCAAGGCGCGAACACGCAACTCAAAAATGATCACGGCGGCAGCAGCGGCCGCCCCAAGAGAAGCCGCGGTCCACGGCTGCAGCGCGAAGGGCTGGAGAAAATAGCAGGCAGCTGTCAGCACGACGACAAAGAGAACGCGAATTACAACGAGATCCATGAGCCTCCCTGCCTGCTGCCACCGGAGTATACCGACGGCCTGGGCCTCCGGGCAAAAAGAATCCCGAAGCAGCGCTGGCGGCCTAATGACAGACAGTGCCGCACCTACGGCGCTTGGCTTGCACCGATGGCGATTTTCCAGAGGGAGGGTCGGGGTCCGCAACAACCCCATTCAAGCCAAAACAAGGCTTGAATGGGCCACGCATTTTCTGGCGGTGAAGAGCTCAAGGTCATACTTCATCAGATTCTAGTACTTGGGCACCTTGGGATCGATCTTCTCGCTCCAGGCCAGAATCCCTCCAGCCAGATTGCTTACTTTGAAGCCCGCCTGTTGCAGGAACTCCGCCGCCTTCTGGCTTCGGCCTCCCGACTTGCATTGCACGACTATTTCGCGGCTTTTATCCAACTCGCCGACTCGCTTTTGCAGGTCACCGAGAGGAATCAAGTAGCCACCGATCTCTGCGATTTTGAATTCATGAGGCTCGCGCACATCGAGTAGAAAGAAATCCTTGCCCGCATCCCTTTGCTGCTTGAACTCGGTCACCGCGATCTGGCGAACGCCGTTGACCAGCGGCGCATCGGCCGCAGGCGCCGGCTGAATGCCACAAAACTGCTCATAGTCGATGAGCTTGGTCACCGTGGGATGGGTGCCGCACACCGGGCAGTCGGGGTTCTTGCGCAGCTTCAGCTCGCGGAAACGCATACCCAACGAATCCACCAGCAGCAGGCGCCCGATCAAGGGATCGCCCTGACCCAAAATCAGCTTGATGACCTCGGTCGCCTGGATCACGCCAACCAATCCGGGCAGGATACCAAGCACTCCGCCTTCGGCGCAGGAAGGGACCAGGCCCGGTGGCGGCGGCTCTGGGTAGAGACACCTGTAGCAGGGTCCCTGCTCCGTGGCAAAGACGCTGGCCTGGCCTTCAAAGCGGAAAATCGAGCCGTAGACATTAGGCTTGCCGCTCAAGACGCAGGCGTCGTTGACCAGATAGCGGGTGGGAAAGTTATCGGTGCCGTCGGCCACGATATCGAAATCCTTGAAGATCTCCATAGCATTGGAGCTCAATAACATGGTGTTGAACTTGACGATCTTCATGAAGGGGTTCAGGGCCTTCAGCTTCTCTTCGGCAGAGTCGAGCTTCAGCCGGCCGATGTCGTTGGTGCTGTGAATAATCTGGCGCTGCAGATTGCTCGAGTCCACCACATCGAAGTCGACCAGCCCCAGCGTGCCGACGCCTGCCGCAGCGAGGTAATAGGCCAGGGGCGAACCCAGGCCGCCTGTGCCCACGCAAAGCACCCGGGCAGCTTTCAGCTTCTGCTGCCCTTCCATGCCAACCTCGGGCAAGATCAGGTGGCGGGAGTAGCGCGCAATTTCTTCGTTGTTGAGCGAGGGCAATGCCACCGCCGGTACTTCAGTCAAAGTCGCCATGTTTCGTCCTCTTTTCCGCCGGCGATGGAAGGGATAATCGACAGGCTGTCACTATCCTTAACCGCTGTGTTTTCTTTGTCGCTCAGGTAGCGAATGTCTTCATCGTTGAGATAAACGTTCACAAAAGCGCGCAGTTTGCCTTCCTCCGAATAGAGGTGCTTCTTCAGCTCCGGATGAGTGCTGGTGAGTTCATCGAGCGCCTGGGCCACGGTCGACGCCGCTACGGTTACCGTAGCCTGCTTGGCGGCGAACTGACGAAGCGGCGTAGGAATGTGAATCTTCATGCGTGCATCTCTCTCTTTCGCATCGGTTCATTTGGATGGGGCTGGGGGCGCAGGGGGCCGGCGGTCAACAACGCTCGGGCCGCACGTGGATTGCCTGGTCTTCAAACCGCTTGTCTTCTTCGCCGGTGCCGGCGAGAAAAAACGCGTTGGTCTGTGCGGCGACGCCTGCTTCGACGCTGGTGATCACGTAAGAGCAGCCCAGCCAATGGGCTTCGTTGAAATCGGTGGGCGACCAGCGCGCCGGGTGGTCCGGATGGGAGTGATAAAAGCCCACGATATCCAGATCGCGCTCCCGGGCTTGGCGTTGGATGCTGATCAGCTCCTGGGGGGCGATGTGATACCGGTTGTGGGCCGAATCGGTCCGGGTATTGCCGGCGCGAATGGCTTCCTCAACTTCGTTGCCCGCTTCGAGGGCCTTACCGAGCAGGACGCCGCAGCACTCATGGGGATAGGTCTCCTCGCCATGTTTGCGGACTTGGCTATAGACAGGCTCGGCGATCTTCAGCATCAGTTTCTGTTCGGTGCCGGTGCTGCCCATTATTGCTCCCAAAACCGCTCACTCAGATACTTGTCGGCCGAGTCACACAGGATGGTGACGATCACAGCGCTTCTGCCTGCCTGGTGTTCTTCTTCCGCAACCCTGAGACTTGCCGCTACCGCCGCCGCTGCCGAGATACCTAACAACAATCCCTCGGTCCGCGCCACGTGCTTGGCCATCTCGTAGGCTTCCTCGGTCGATTGCTCCACCTGACGGTCGGCCACGCGGGCATCGTAGATCGGAGGTACGATCGCGGTCGCCATATACTTCAACCCTTCCAGCCCATTAAAAGGGGAATCGGGCTGCATGGCAATGCACTCGATGGCTGGGTTCAGCTCCTTGAGGCGGCGGGTGGTTCCCATAAAGGTGCCGCTGGTGCCCAGGCCGGCCAGGAAATGCGTAATTTGCCCTTCTGTCTGCCGCCAGATCTCGTTCGCCGTGGTGTGGTAATGGGCCTTCCAATTGGCCTCGTTGCCGTACTGATCTGCGTAATAATAGCGGCTCTTGTCCTGCGCCAGCTCGCGCGCCTTCATGATAGCGCCGTCGGAGCCATCGGCCGGATCCGTCCAGACAATGTTCGCCCCATAGGCACTGAGTATCCGCTTCCGTTCGGGCGAGACATTCGACGGCATGCACAGGGTAACTGGAAAGCCTGCTGCCGCCCCGAGCATGGCATACGCTATGCCGGTGTTGCCGCTGGTCGCATCCAGCAAGTGCCTTCCCGCCAGCAATCCCTCGCGTTCCGCGGCAGCCACAATCGCGGAAGCCGCCCGGTCCTTGACCGAGCCGCCCGGGTTTGCCCACTCGGCCTTGCCCAGCAAAACGACCCTGGCAAGATGCGCCGTCAAGCGGCCGAGTCGCAGGAGCGGAGTATTGCCAATCCGTTCCAGGATGCTGCTGCCCAGGGCCTGCGGTGTCGACCTCAGTTCAGTTTGTACTTCGGTTTGCATGGATCCCTGTTTCACTCGGGCTCGTTGCAGCCATGAGCGCTGGTGTGCGAAAGTTAACGTGCAACATCCTACAGTGTAACGTTCTCTGGAAAACCGGGCCAACCCCCACAGTCGGTCGCAAGCTATGCGCACAAAAGTACACTTTTTGAACTTCGACGAAGTATTGAGCGCCCTACGCACATTAGGATTTGATGTGGCGCAGGTGCCTGGGGTCGCAAACCAGATCCTGGTGCGCAAATACGGCGCTGGAGCGATCCTGGCGCAAGCTGCGGAACCCGCCCGGGCGGAAAAGAAGCTTCCCCACATTGCTGTGACCTGGAAAGAACGTCCGGGTTACCTGGTGCGCGGAGAAGTGGCCACTCTGCTGGATCGGGGATTCCAGAAATTCTGGAAGGCCGGCAGCTTAGAAGTTCCGGCAACGGCGGAGTCGCTGCAAGCCGTGCACCGGTTCGCCGAGGAGTTGCGCGAGGTGGTCGGGGAGCCGAGCCTGTATAACGAGTCCCTGGGCACCACCAGCGACAGCTACCTGTACGACCGGCTCAAAGGCCGCGAGTTGCCTCTGGCCGAGCGGCCTGTGCCGGCCTGGCAGTTGCCCACGAAGAGCTAGGGTCAATCCGAAGGATTGAACTGCAGATCCCTCGGCTTCCCCGGATTAACCCAACTCAAGCCAAAAGAAGGCTTGAATGGGCCACCCTATCCTTTGTTGCTAGTGAGAGAGCCGATCGCCTTGTGTGCGACAACTGCTTTCCATCGAGGCGTCCCCTCCCCTTTGTCATCCCGACCGGAGCGTAGCGCTGTGGAACGCTGTTTCTTCTATTTTCTGGCGCGCTCGCGCTGTAGTTCGCGATAGACGTCGCTTTTGGAGACGCCTCGCTCACGCGCGACTCGCTTGAGCGCGTCCTTCTCGTCCAGACCTCCCGATGCCATGAGCTCCGAGACCTGCTGGCCTATGGTCGCGCCCGCTTTGGCCTCCCGTGTTGGCGGAGGGGCCTCCACCAGGAGAACGATCTCGCCCCGTACCCGTTCCCGGCTCGCTAGCTCTTGCCGAACCTGCTCGGCCGTGCCGCGCAGGAACTCCTCATGAAGCTTGGTCAGTTCGCGAGCTACGACCACGGGTACCGATCCTCCCCAAACCGCTTCCAGATCGACCAGCGTCTCCAGAATGCGATGGGGAGCTTCGTAGATGACGACGGTGAGAGGTTCCGAGACATTCTGCGCCACGGCCTCCAGCTCCGCCCTTCGCGCACCTGGCTTAGAAGGCAGAAAACCCAGGTAAAGAAATCGATCCGTATCCAACCCAGATGCGGTGAGCGCACTGAGCGCGGCATTCGCCCCAGGGATAGGGATGACGCGCACCCCAACAGCCACGGCGGCCCGCACCAACTCCAACCCGGGATCGGAAAACGCCGGCGTACCCGCATCGCTCACAACGGCAACCCGGCCACCCTGCTGCAGAAACGCCAGCAGCTCCGCCGTTCGGGCCTGTTCGTTGTGCTGGTGGTAACTAACGGTCGAAGTGGAGATCTCAAAGTGGTTGAGAAGCTTCTGGGTCTGTCGAGTGTCCTCGCAGGCGATGCGGTCGACGCCTTTCAGCACGCGCAACGCACGGAGTGTGACGTCCTCGAGATTGCCGATCGGCGTCGCGACCAGATACAGCCCGGGATCGAGCAGCTCCTGCAACGATTATTCCTGGCTCTGGCGACGCAGTTTCCGGCTCTCTGCCAGCAGGCTCATGGAATGCATCAGGTTCTGGAGGGTTACGATGCCGACGATGCGTTCCCCTTCGGTCACAGGGACGAGCGAGAGCCCGCGGCCGGCAAAGCGGCTGATTGTGGTTCCCAGCGAGTCTTCCGGTTGGGCCACATGAAAGCTGCGGGACATCACCGCCTGCACATAGCCGTTGCCCTCACTGCGCAGCGCCGAGAGGATGCTCTGGCGGGAGATAATGCCGACCAGACTGTCGCCGCGCACTACCGGAAAATCGTCCTGCAGGCTGTGAATCGACTTATGCAAGGCATCTTCCAGCGTGTCTGAGGGAGCCAGCATGGAAAACTCGGTCAGCATAATGTCCTGCATGTTGACCGTATCCACTACGCTCTGGAAGAGGACGCCCTGATCTTCCAGCTGGGCGCCGATCAAGATAAAACATCCCGCCATCAGCAACCAGGCGTTCATCAGCACCAGCCCGGCGATGATGGCAGCCATTGCGAGGACCTGGCCAAGCCCGGTGGCTACGCGCGAACCCTGGGCCCTGCCTTGCGCCCGGGCCACTCCTCCCCGTACCACCCTGCCTCCGTCCAGCGGATAGGCGGGCAACAGATTTAGAACGGCGAGGAAGACGTTCAGCCACACGATGCTGCGGATCAAGTGGGCGGGGGTGATCCAGGGCTGTTGCAGAAGGTTCATCGTAGGCGACATGCCGATCACCAACATGGCAACGACCGCGGCAAAACTCAGGTTAGCCGCCGGTCCGGTAACTGCCATCCGCCATTGCACTTTGCGGACACCTGCGTTTTCCGCACTCTCCGCATTCGCATAGGCAACCAGACCGCCAATCGGCAGCAGCAGGATATTTCTCAGCTGCAGACCGTGATAAGCGGCCACGATCATGCGCGCCACTTCGCGCACGGCCACCGTACCCAGCAATACCAGCCACAAGCCCACGCCGCGGAACATGGAGAGATGGACACTCTCGGTGTAGGCCATGCAAATACCCAGAAGCAGGACGAAGAACGTGTGAATGCGTATTTCGACACCCATCCATCGCCCCAAAGGGAATGACCATCCACGCATTACAGCCGTCCTTCTTTTGCTGCTTCCTGCATTGTAGAGCTTTCTTCCGATTGCCAAGCTGAGGATTGATCTGCCAGCAAACCATTCATTTACCATCAAAGCCGATGCGGGTGATCGGCGGCACATACCGTTCGCGGCGCCTGATCACGCCCCGCGGGCTCGCCACCCGGCCCACCAGCGATCGTCTGCGAGAGACTCTTTTCAATGTCCTGGCGCCCCGGATCGAAGGGGTTGTGTTCGCCGATCTCTTCGCTGGCTCGGGAGCGGTGGGGATCGAGGCTCTCAGCCGCGGCGCTTCCCTGGTCTATTTCGTGGATCACGCAGCGACAGCGGTCGTCGCAATTCGCGACAATCTCGCTACGCTGGGGATCCGTTCCGGCTTTCGGATCGAGTCCAACAGCGTCTCCTCAGCGTTGCGCCGGTTATCCGATTCGCCCGAACGCTGCGGCATCGTTTTTCTGGATCCACCGTATGCAGCCAACGAAGACTACGCCCGCACCCTTACCTCTATAGGCCAGCTGGCGGATTCCCTGCTTACACCCGACGGCATCGTAATCGCTGAACACAACCGCAAAATTCCGCTGGAAGCAAGCTACGGCCCGTTGGAGCGCTACCGCGTGCTCGAGCAGGGCGACGCCGGATTGAGCTTCTACAAGCTGAGGTAGCCGCCGCCGCGGTGCTCACCGGTTTTCAGGTCGACCGCGAACTCCAACTCCCGGTCGGTGCTCATCTCCCAGCCCAACCCCAGGAGCGTGTCGCCGCAAACCTCTGTAATGCGCACTCCGTCCCAACTCAGGCGGCCGGTCTGCCACATCTTCCCTTCCCGGCCCCAGGCCAGCAACGAATGGAAGCTCGAAAAAAGCAACAGCTCCTGTTGCGGTAAGGCGCGTACCTCGGTTACGGGGCGATACTCCAGCTGCTCCCAGAGCGTGGGCTCCCGAGTGTCGATGAGATAAGCGTAGCCGCCCGCTAATGCGCAGATCCAGGCTGGATCGGGACAGGCCCATGCTCCTGTGGGAACGCCGGTGTTGGAAAAACCGAGGGCGCAGGTGGCCAGGAATGGGAGATCGCCGGCCGGCCGGATCATAATCTCCAGGGCTCCCCGCTCCACTTCCTCCACTTGCAGCGGGTAGACAAATTGGCGTGAGGGCAGGATCAACGGCCGGGCGGGGAGGATCTCGGCCCGCCACTCCGGGGCAAAGGTCAGGTCAATCATTTGCCGAAAAAGCTTCGACCCGCTCCCGGACGCTCAACACATGGGCCGGGAGATCAAGCAGACTGCCCTCTTCCAGGAGGGGAATGAGCTTGTCAAACTCCGGACCGGAGTGCGCTCCGGTGAGGATGATCCGTACGGGGTGGAAGAGATCCTTGCCCTTCGCGCCAGTCTCTGCTTTGACCTCGTTCATCAACTCCTTGAAGCGTGGCGGCGTCATTGGGCCCGCTTCCTGCCCGACTTTTTCGGTAAAGGCGCGCGTCACGCGCTGACCCGCGTCCGACGAGAGGATAGCGGCATCTTCCTCGGACGGCTGAGGCTTACGCCACAGAGTGGCTGCCTTTTCCGGCAGCTGTTGCAGCTGGTCGACGGCGGGCAGAAAGAGTTCCAGCACGCGGTCGAACCACGGCACGATGGGGCTGTTTTCGGTAGGCGGCAGCCAGCGCAGAGCAGCGAAGTAGGGCCAGGCGAGGGCTCTGATCTCCGGCAATGGGGTCTGCTTGATGGCGTGCCGATTAAGCCAATGCAGCTTATCCCAATCGAAGACCGCGGGTGAGGGGGTCACCCGCTCCAACTTAAACTCCGCAATCAGCTCATCCATGGTGAAGGTCTCGCGGGTTCCCCCCTCAGCGCCCCAGCCGAGCAGGGCAAGATAGTTGGTTAGCGCTTGGGGAAGAATTCCCATTTCGCGGAAGCTGGCTACCGAAGTGGCTCCGTGGCGCTTGGACAGCCGCTCACGATCGCTGCCCAGGATGGTGGAAAGGTGGGCGAACTCCGGCAGGCTCCAGCCGAAGGCCTGATAGATGGCAACCTGCCGGGGCGTGTTGGAGATGTGGTCATCGCCGCGGATGACGTGGGTGATCCGCATGAGGGCGTCGTCGACCGTGACCACGTAGTTGTAAACCGGGATGCCGGAGGAGCGGACCAGGATAAAGTCGCCGACCGCCTCGCTGGCAAATTCCACATCGCCGCGCACAATATCGTGGAAGCGCAGCGGGGCGCCGGGGACAGCCAGCCGCACAGCGAAGGTCTCGCCTGCTGCAACCCGGCTGGCGGCTTCGCTCGATGTCAGTTTTCTGCATTTGCCGGAGTACACCTGCGTCCGATGCTGCTGGAGAGCGAGCTGCCGCTCCTGCTCCAACTCCTCAGTGGTGCAAAAACAGCGGTAGGCTTTGCCTTCCATCAACAGCTGCTCGGTATGCTGCTGGTAAATCTCCATGCGCTCGCTTTGCCGGTAAGGTGCGTAGGGACCGCCAATCTGCGGGCCCTCAGTCCAGTCCAAGCCGAGCCAGCGCAGATCCTCGATCAGCTGGGCTTCAAAGCGCACCTCACTTCGCTCCACATCCGTGTCTTCGATGCGCAGCAGGAAGTCTCCCCCGGTGTGACGGGCAAAGAGCCAGTTGTAGAGCGCGGTGCGGGCATTGCCCACGTGCAAGAGTCCGGTAGGAGAGGGGGCAAAGCGTACCCGGGGAGTTGGCATAGGTCTGCTCTGATGCTATCAAGCTGTCTCGCTGAAGTGTTCCCATCCGCCGGCTGCGAGCGCGGTGCGCTTGCCCTCGCGCGAAATCTCGACCAGGGGCTTTCTTCCCTGCTTCTTGATGCGGCCAATGGCATGCACCATCACTCCTCCTAACTGGCGAGGGACTACTGTCTTCCGCCGGGCCGTGAATAACAACTCGTAGTCTTCTCCGCCGTGCAGCGCTTGCTGCACGGCTGGCACGGGCGTCGACGGGCAGGGCTTCGGCATCGATTTCCGCAGAGACATCGCTCTCTTGACACAGGTGCGCGAGATCGGTCGATAGACCGTCGCTTAGGTCGATGGCTGCTGTCGCCAGACCGCGCCGCATCAGCTCGCGACCGGCAGCCAGCCTCGGATCCGGATACAAGTGCGGATGCCCGGCGGTGGCAACGCCCCGATAGCGGGCCGGCTGGCGCTCCAGTTCGCGCAGCTCGGCCGCCGATCCCCCCAGAGAGCCAGTTACATAAATCACATCCCCCGGGAGGGCGCCGGAACGCAGGAGCGATTTGCCCCTGGGCATGCTTCCGAGCAACACGATGTCGGCCACCACCAGGCCGCCCACTTTGAGCGCTCCGGACGGCGACTTTGCCGTGTCCCCGCCCGCCAGGGGTACTCGGTGGCGCTCGGCCAGCGCCATAAAGCCATCCAGAAACCCTTGTAGCCAGGATCCGGTCAGTTCCGACGGCAGGGCGAGCGAAAGAAAGGCGGCTTCCGGGCGAGCCCCCATGGCCGCCAGGTCGCTCAGACCCCGCGCCAGGCAGCGATGGCCTACACTCTGCGGTGGGTGCCAATCCCGGCGAAAGTGGACATTTTCGAGCGAGAGGTCGGTGGTAACGACTAGCTCGTCGCCCCGCCGCGGGCGCAACACGGCGCAGTCGTCACCAATGCCCAAGGTCAGAATTCCGTCTCTGGCGCCCACTTGCCGGCAGCTGGTCTGCCCGAAGTCGAATGGCCGCAATCAGCTCACGTTCGCCCGGTGGTTTTGGTCGATTCCTGGTGCGCTTACTTGGGCCATGGCGCCAGCATACCCTGCCGAGGTGTGTCACAGCCCAGGACGGACGATGGTGACCGTGGAGTAGTTTATGTCGCTTTCTGCGTTTGACCCAATAGATTCACTCTGTTAGGGTCAAGGTTCGGGTTTGACACAAAGCAGGTACCGGGCAGCCGAGACGTTTGGCCTGTTTACCGCAATGAGTGCAAAACCACATCCCCCTGGCAGAGTGATTGCGTGCGCAAACGCTACTACATTATTTTCGTCGCCCGGCAAGAGGACGGCGATTTGCGCAAGATCCCAATACCCCTCCACTACGCCTACGTTTTTGTCGCAGCCGCGGTTATCGGTCTTTTTACCATCACCGGGTTGGCCGGCTCCTACAGCCGCATGTTGCTGAAAACAGCCCGCTTCAATCAGATTCGCACCGAGCGTGAGACCATTCGGCACGACTATCTGCAAATGGAGCAGGTCGCCCACGAGAAAGATGTGCAGGCGGCGTCGCTAGGTTCGCTGGCTAACGAGGTAAGCGCTCTTTACGGTTTACAGCAAAACCGGTTGAGCAAGGCGCGTCGCGCGACGACGGAAGTTATCCCGGTGGCGTCGGACGGCATCAGCGATCAACAGTACGCTCAATCGCTCGATCAGCTTTTAGCCCTGCGGTCGTCGGCGATGTCGGGGGCGATGTCGGGAGAGATCACGCACGGGCTCGACTTCTCGCGGCGATTCCCAGCGGTTTTCAGCGGGATGGTGAATCTTGCCGACGCGCCATCGCAATGGCCGGTGCAGGGGATCGTAACCAGTTCCTTTGGCGCCCGCCTGGACCCGTTTAACGGGGAAGGCGCGTTCCATACCGGCATTGACATTGCCACCAGCCGGGGAGACGCGGTGCGCGCACCGGCGGATGGAACCATCGTTAAGGCCGGCTTCGGTACCGGGTACGGGCGCGAAGTGATCATCGATCACGGCCATGGCATTGAGACCCTGTACGCCCATCTTTCCGGATTCGCAGTCATTGCGGGGCAAGACGTCCACCGCGGAGACATCCTGGGCTATGTGGGTTCTTCGGGGCACAGTACCGGCCCGCACCTGCATTACGAGGTCCGTATCCACGACACCCCGGTCAATCCCGTATAAGTATCTGCATGCCGCCCCACGGCAACTAGCGAGCACCCCATCCACGCCCACGCCTACCATCGCCAGCGGCGGCGCCGAGTAAAGACGCGCTTCTCCCGAGCCACACAGCTGCTGTGGTTCTGCCTGGCGATTCTGTTCTGCGCTCCCACGGTTTTCGGTCAAACCTACTTCGGCTTCGACAAGAACGAGTATCCCGGGGACGAGCTGCTACCTGCTCTGCATCGCAGCTTTTCGTATGCGGGGTATTGGCTCAGCAATCCCCCTGGAGACGGCCACAACACCTGGGTTGGCAAGCGCGCCACACTGCAAGCCAACGGTTTTGGTTTCATGCTCCTGTACAACGGGCGGCTGGATGCGCAGCTTACCGGCAAGGATGCGGCAGCACTCGGCCGTTCAGACGCTGCAGCCGCCGTCTCCGCGGCGAAGGCGGAGGGATTTGCTCCGGGCGCGATCATATTTCTCGATCAGGAAGAGGGCGGCCGCCTGCTACCCGAACAGAGCGCATATCTTTTCGCCTGGATTGAGGCAATACGCGGGTCGCGGTATCGCCCGGGCGTCTACTGCTCGGGTATTCCCGTCTCTGAGGGCGCAACGAGGATCACCACTGCGGAGCAAATTCTGAGTCACGAGGGCAAACGGCCGGTGGCGCTCTGGGTGTTCAACGACAAGTGCCCACCCGCTCCGGGCTGCAGAGTATCCGGCAAATCTGATTTGAGCGGAATTCCGCAGGCACTGGTTTGGCAGTTCGCGCGGTCTCCCCGTACGGAATTTGCCCGGCAGTGTGCCGATTACGCCACGGATAACAATTGCTACGCGCCGGGTGTGCCACACAACGCGCAGACATTCGTCGACCTGAATATGTCGACTTCGGCAGATCCTTCTGAGGTGCGTTAGAGGCCTGGCGGCGGAAAAACCCTGTTTCAGGGTAAGCCGGGGATGGGGAAGCTAGCCTTCCTGCAGCATGCTCGGTTCCTCAGGGGCGCGCAGCCGGACCAGACGATCAATGGCGTAGGGCGCTCGATGCGAGGAGGTGTGATAATGCCGGACTTGTAGTTCGCCCAACAGGCCAATGGCAAGCATCTGAATGCCCGCCAGAATCAACACGCCGGCGACCACGAAAAGCGGACCATGCGTGTCCATCACCGCTTGACGAGTAAAGATCTTGAGGCCCGCGAGCATCATCGAAATTCCGCCGCCGAGGAAAATGCTGAGCGCGCCAAAGGTGCCAAAGAAATGCAACGGGCGCGTCATGTACTTCAAGAGGAACCGAATAGTTAGCAGGTCGAAGAAGACGCGCACGGTGCGCGAGATGCCGTAGTGGGACTTGCCCCGCTCGCGATTCACATTCCGGATTGGAATCTCACAGATGCTGGCGCCATACCAGGAGGCGAGCGCTGGGATGAAACGATGCATCTCGCCATAAAGCGGAATGTTGTGAATGACTTCACGGCGATACGCCTTGAAGGTGGTGCCAAAGTCGTGAATGTCAACACCGGAAAGCTTGGCCATTAGCCAGTTGGCGCAACGTGAAGGGATGCGGCGCATGACGAAATTGTCGATGCGCTCCTTACGCCACCCGCTGACCACGTCATAACCTTCTTCCAGCTTGGCGACAAACTCGGGAATCTCTGAGGGGTCGTGCTGGAGGTCGCCATCCATGGCGAGGATGTAGTCGCCCTGGGAGTGATCGAATCCCGCGGCAAGCGCGGAGGTCTGGCCGAAATTGCGTCGCAGCTTGACCACCAGAACCCGGCTGTCCACGGCTGCAATCTCTTCCAGCAGCTTGTAGGTTCGGTCGCTTGAGCCGTCGTCCACAAGTACCAGTTCGAAGCTGTCGCCAATCTGCTCCATTACCGCCTTGAGGCGATCGTACAGAGCCGTAACGTTCTCTTCCTCGTTATGGAAGGGCACGACAATCGAATATTTCGGCATCTAGACAGTATAAATCCGAACCAAGCCACGGCTGGATCGGTTTTCGCGCTTTTTCCTATCGAGACAAAGTCTTGTGTATCTCCTCTACCAGAATCTCGCCGGCCCGCTCGCACGCAGATCGGTCCACATCGTGGTGAGTGACCAGGCGTACGGAGCGGAGGCCCACTGTTCCGGCAAGGACACCACGCCTGGCGAGGGCGCTGACCAGCGCCTCCACATCCCCGTCGCCGCGGAGACTGAAGATGAGGATGTTGGTCTCGACTTTCGGGGGATCGAGCACGACCTGAGGAAGCTGGCTCAGGACCTCGGCGAGGAGCTTGGCATTGTCATGGTCTTCCTGCAGCCGGCCTGTCATCTCGTTCAGAGCGACCAGCCCGGCGGCGGCCAGGACACCGACCTGGCGCATCCCTCCACCGAGCGCTTTACGAAAATTGCGCGCCCGCTCGATGTTGCGCCGGCTGCTCACCAGCATGGAACCGACCGGAGCACACAATCCCTTGGAGAGGCAGAACATCACCGAAGCAAAGCCGCTGGTCAGGCGATCGACCGGAGTCCCCAACGCGATGGCAGCATTGAAGATCCGCGCGCCATCCAGATGCACCGGCAGCCCGGCGTCTGCTGCCCCGAGCCAGATTTCCTGGGTCACTTCGAGGGGCATCACCGTGCCGCCGGCCAGGTTGTGGGTGTTCTCCAGCGAGATCAGCCCGGTCCGCGAGCGATAGTGAAGGCCGGAGGAGACAAGCTTCTGGATCAGCGGCCAGGTGAGGATGCCTCGATCGGCCGCCACGGTGCGCAGCTGGCATCCGGAGAAGGCCGAGACCATCGACATCTCCCAATCCACCAAGTGGCCGCGAGCTTCGCAGATGACCTCCTGGCCATGCTCGGTGTGCATGCGGATGGCGATCTGGTTGCCCATGGTCCCGGTAGGAACAAACAACCCGGCCTCACGGCCAAAGATCTCGGCCGCTCGCGCCTCCAGGCGGTTTACCGTGGGGTCTTCGCCATAGACGTCGTCCCCTACCTCAGCCGCGGCCATGGCGGCCCGCATCGCGGGCGTGGGACGGGTGACGGTATCGCTGCGCAGGTCGATGGTCGCGGTTGATTGTGGGGTGCTGGTTTGCGGCCAGGACAACGTCTCTGTGGACACAGTCTTCTCCAGGACTACTGAATCTCGATCAACTCTTCTTGCTCAGCAAGGAAGCGGGCAAAAACATCGTTCGAAAAGAGGACGCCACGCGGGGTGAGACCCACTACGCCATCCTGGTCGTGAAGCAGGCCTAGCTCGCACAGTTCGCTGACCCGGCCGTCAAAGGCTGCAACCTGTTCACGGCCAAATTCCCCGACCAAAGCCTGCCACGCGACTCCCTCATTCAACCGCAGGCCGAGGAACCAGGCCTCTTCCAGTTCTTCGGATAGGCTAAGCTGCCGCGCATCTTCTTGTTCCCCGCTTTGGTATTCGGCTAGCTCCGCGGGGTTACAGAAGCGCAGCGCGGAGCCGTGACGAGTGCGGATCATGGAGTGTGCGTCCAGACCAAAACCGAGGTAGGGCCTGCGTTGCCAATACTTCAAATTGTGCTTGGACTGATGTTCGGAGCGCGCGAAGTTTGAAATCTCATATTGCTGCAAGCCGTGAGCTCGAAGAGAAACAATTGCGGTTTCGTAGAGATCAGCCGTTAGCTCTTCGCTGGGGACGGTGCCGGCGTGATAGCGCGAGCCTCCGGCCAGCAGTTCTCGGCCCAGCCGCGAATCCTCGTCGATCTCCAGCATGTAGATGCTGGCGTGGTTCACGCTGGTCGCAGCCAAGACCTCCAGCGACTCCTGCCAGCTCGCCTGGGTCTGGTGTGGTAGCCCAGCTATCAGGTCGATACTAAGATTCTGCAGTCCGGCGGCGCGGACCCGTTCTATGTCTCGCAAGACCACGTCTCGCGTATGCGATCTTCCTGTGGCGGTGGCCTCGCGATCCACGAGAGACTGTACGCCGAAGCTGATCCGATTGACACCGAAGGCTAGCATGGCGGCCAATGCCGAGTCGTCCAGCTGCCCCGGAGCCGACTCAAGGGTGATCTCTGCGCCGGGCGCAATGGCGAACTCCTGGCGCAGGGCGTGGGCTAGCTGTTGGACCAGGGCCGGGGAAAGGACACCAGGCGTGCCTCCGCCCAGGTAGATGCTATCCACCTGCTCGGGAATAACGGCGTCCCACCCTCCCAGGCGCTGCCGCACGCTACGGATTTCAGCACACACGTGCTCTACATATTGCTGGTGAGCGCCGATCGACGAGACGCCCGAGGCGAAGTTGCAGTAGGTGCATTTGGCACGGCAAAAAGGGACCGAGATGTAAATGCCGAGGGACTCCATCTGGTCCTATTGTCCCATTTATCCCGGCACGGCTGCCCGGGTGGAGCAGCGCACTACCCCACGCAAGCCAAAACACGGCTTGAATGGGGCACCCAGTCTGTTCTTGCTGGCTCTTCTTGATGTGCGGAGAGAGGCGGCATCCTCCCGGTAGAATGTGAAGAGAAGCCTTATGGCCGAGCAAAAACCCCAGCAGCAGGATGACGATGTCGTCGGCAAGGCTTATGACAGCCGCCTGATGCGTCGATTGATTACCTACCTGCGGCCTTACAAGCTGCAGGCCGCTATCTCGCTGGCGGCGATCCTGCTCAAGGCCGGCTCCGATGTGCTCGGACCATATCTGACGAAAGTCGCCGTCGATTGCTACATGACGGCGCGGCCGGCTCCCCATCAAGCTGCCCTGACCCGTTGGCTCAGTCCCAACGCCATGGTTGGCGTCACCCAGATCGCCTGCATCTACCTGGGCACACTGGTGCTCAGCTACCTGCTGGAGTTCGTGCAGACCTACCTGATGCAGTGGACCGGACAGAAAGTGATGTTCGACATGCGCAGCCAGATTTTCCGGCACATCCAGCGCATGCACGTCAGCTTCTTCGATCGCCATCCGGTGGGTCGACTGGTCACCCGGCTCACCAGCGATGTGGACGCACTGAATGAGATGTTTACCTCAGGCGTCTTTGCCATCTTCGAGGACGTGTTCGTCCTGGCGCTGATCGTGATCATCATGCTGCGCATGAACTGGTGGCTGGCCCTGATCGCCTTTGCCGTGCTGCCCCTGATCCTGGGGGTGACCCGGGTCTTTCGCAAACACGTGCGCGACTCCTACCGGCGCATCCGGTCGGCGATCGCACGCATCAACGCCTCCACCCAGGAGCATGTGAGCGGAATGAGCGTCGTGCAGCTGTTCAACCGGGAACAGCGCTCCTACGAGGAGTTCGAGGCGGTCAACAAGCAACACATGGTCGCCTTCAAAGACGCCATAATGGCCTATGCGCTCTACTACCCGGCAGTGGAGTTGCTGAGTTCTGTAGCCATTGCGCTGGTGATCTGGCTGGGCGGCAATGGGGTGCTTCGCAACGCTGTGTCGATCGGCGTGCTGGTGGCGTTTATCCAGTATTCCCAGCGCTTCTTCCGCCCGATCCAGGATCTGAGCGAAAAATACAACATCCTGCAAGCGGCAATGGCGGCCAGCGAACGCGTCTTCAAACTGCTGGATACAACGCCTGAACTGCAAAGCCCGGCCGTGCCGCATGCCTGCGACGGCTCCGGCAGCATCGAGTTCCGCCATGTCTGGTTCACGTACCAAACGCTGGACTCAGGGCAAGTGGCGCGCATTCAAAAGGCGCAAAGCGCGGAACAGATCACCGAAGCTTCTCAGGATGTGGAGTGGATTCTGAAAGACGTGTCGTTTGTGATCGAGCCCGATCAGACAGCGGCTATCGTGGGCCATACCGGCGCCGGCAAGACCACCATCATCGGGCTGATGATGCGCTTCTACGAAATTCAGAGCGGGAGCGTTTTGGTCAATGGAGTGGACGTACGCGAACAGGATGTCACGGAGCTGCGACGCAATTTCGGTGTCGTGCTGCAGGACCCATTCCTGTTTACCGGGACCATCGCGGAGAACATTCGCCTGGGCTCAGATTGGATTACGGACGACGGATGAAGGCCGCGGCGGACGAAGTGAACGTGGGCGACTTTATCCGCGGGCTGCCGCAAGGGTTCGACGAGCCGCTGCGGGAACGGGGCAATAGTCTTTCCACGGGGCAGAAACAGCTGATCAATTTCGCTCGCGCGCTGGCGCACGATCCGCGCATCCTGGTGCTCGATGAGGCCACCTCGAGCGTGGATACCGATACTGAAATGCGGGTGCGTTCCGCCCTGGAGCGCATGGTCCAGGGGCGGACCTCGGTCATCATTGCGCATCGCCTGTCCACGGTGCAGCAGGCGGACAGAATTCTGGTGATGCACAAGGGCCAGCTGCGGGAGATGGGCACCCATCAGGAGTTGCTGGGGCTGCGCGGCATCTACTGGAAGCTTTACCAGCTGCAATATAAAGACCAGGAAGTGCAGGCGCGCGCCCAGCGGCTTTCTCGATGCCAGCCTGGCGGTAGGCACCGACTAGGACATGCCCAAGATCTTTCTCTCTGCGGGCGAAGCCAGCGGGGAACACTACGGCGCTCTGCTGATGTCGGAGATACGCCGCCGATCGCCTCAGGCCGAGTTTTTTGGACTGGGAGGCGCGCGTATGGCAAACCTGGGACTACGCCAGGTGGTGCGCGCCGAAGATGTGGCAGTGATGGGCATCACGGAAGTGATTCTGCACATGCCGCACATCTACAGCGAATATCGGAAGCTGAAGGCCAGCCTGCGGGTGGAACAGCCCGACCTCGCCATCCTGATCGACTTCCCAGACGTTAACCTGCGTCTGGCCGCTGAGCTCCGTCGGCTGAAGATACCCGTTGTGTATTTTGTAAGCCCTCAGCTCTGGGCATGGAAAAAGTGGAGAGTAAAAGGCGTAAGGCGCAATGTGAGCCGGATGCTGGTGATCTTCCCCTTTGAAGAGGCGTTCTACCGTGCCCAAGGGGTAGCCGCGGAGTTTGTGGGCCACCCGCTGGCGGATCTTGATCCGCCCACAGTGACCCGGGAGAGGTTTGCTAGCGAAAATGGCCTGGATGCGTCAAAATTTTGGGTTGGCTTGCTGCCTGGAAGCCGCACCAAAGAGTTGCACGCCAATTTGCCGCCGATGCTAGAAGCCGCTCGAATGCTGGGCCAGAAGTACGAGTTCCTCTTGCCCGTGGCCCCCACGCTGAAGGAGTCGCAGGTGAAGGCCATGGCAGGGCAAGCAAAAGGGGTTGGCGTCCGGGTGGTCCACGACGCCCGCGCGGTGTTGCAGCACGCCCGGGCCAGCATTGTAGCCAGCGGCACGGCGACGGTTGAGGCGGCCCTGATCGGCAATCCATTCGTGGTGGTTTACCGGCTTTCGCGGACCAGCTATGCCGTGGCGCAGACGGTGATCCGGGTGGCCCATGTGGCCATGGTGAATCTGATCGCCGGTCGCCGCATTGTGCCGGAGTTGATCCAACATGATTTCACCGCATCGAAGGTGGTTGAGGAGCTGCGCCCTCTACTCGAAAATGAGCAGCGTCGTGCAACAATGCAGTCAGAGCTGCGCGCGGTAGGGGATGCTCTCCGTGTCAGTAGCGAGGGCCAGACCGCGATTGCGCGTGCTGCCAGTATTGCGTTGCAGTTGATCCCGGCCGGCGCGGGAGCGGCGGTTGCAATCTGCTTTTCTGTCATGATGGCCCGTTGAATGACTCCAATGACCCTCTGTTTTCTTCATGCACGCGCTTCGACAAAGCTGCTGATCCTGTCGGTGCTGGCCACATTTGTTGGCCCCCATCTGTTCGCCGCCGAACGATCCACGATCAACATTACCGGATACGTGATCGACGCCCAGCTGGACCCTGCGGGACACACGCTGAAAGCCACCGCGAAGGTCACCTTTACAGCGACTGACAACATCAGCGCCGCGGTTTTTGAACTGCACAACGCGCTCAAAGTGGAAAGCGTAAAAGACGGACAGAACCACGTGCTGAGCGGGGAGCGCGGCCCTAACGCCACCATCAGCATCGCCCTGGCAAACCCCATGAGCAAGGGTGCGAGCGCTACCTTTACCTTTGTCTACGATGGCACGCTCAGCGGCAGCGAGGAGAGCCCGGTGGAGGGGCTGAAGGTCGCGTCGATCGGCGATCCGATCAGTTATCTGTTGTATGCGAGCCGCTGGTTCCCCATGGTTGGCTACCTGACAGACAGGTTTACCGCGGATATCCATGTACAGATACCCGCCGGCTACCGGGTCATTGGCAGCGGAAGCACCGGCACCCCCCGCGAGGTGGGGGGCATGCAGGAATACGAGTTCAATTGGACCAGGTCCAGCTTCCCGGGCACGATCCTCGCCGGCAAATTCAATGAGCCGGTGTCGGTTGCGGGGTTCCCTAATGTGCGCGTGTACCTGACCGATGCGCACAAGCAGAGCGGCCCGGAGTATGCCCAGACGGCCAACAAGGAGTTCGAGTTCTTTGGTGAGACCTTCGGGCAGCCCTCGACCCGTCTGCTCAATGTCGTCGAACTGCCTGACGACACCTTGCCAGCCTACTGGGCTCCGGAGATCGCCGCGATCGCCGGCGCCCGCATTGCCGACCGCAACCACTTTCGCCTTCTCGCCAACACCATGGCTCACCAGTGGTGGGGTTGTATGGTGACGCCGGCGACGCTTGGTGACGCCTGGATCACCAACGGTATGTCGCGGTATGGCGAGCTGATGTACGTGGAGAGGATTTCCGGGCAGACGGCATTGCAGGCCGCCGTGCTGGATATTTCTGCTGGCGCCCTGGCGTACGACACCATCCCGCTCACCTCGGCCGGACGCCTGGATCCGTTTTCCCCTCAATTCCAATCCATGACCCTGGAGAAGGGCGCCATGGTCTTCCATATGCTTCGGTGGGAGATGGGGGAAGACAATTTCCTCAAGACGCTGCGGGCTTTGATCTCGCAGTATTCGGAAAAGCCAACGCGCACCCGGGACGTGGAAAAGGTCGCCGAAGAGCAGTCTCAACAGCAGCTCACCGCATTCTTCGCGCAATGGCTGGATGGAACCGGGGCGCCTCAGTTCCTCGATAAGTACACCGTCTACCGCCTGGGCAATAACAAGGGCTTCCGCACCATCGGTGAGATCGGGCAGGATCTCGATCTGTTCAATATGCCCGTCGAGCTGCGGGTAGAGACGGAAGGTAAGACAGAAATCAAACGCGTGGATGTAGTGGGTACCGAGTCGCAATACGTCGTGGATACCTTTGGACGCCCACGTCATATTGCGATCGATCCGGATAATTGGGTGCTGAAGAATACTCCGGATTTGCAGGTGAGAATCTCGATTTTACGTGGCCAACAGCTGGTGGCGGAGGGCGACACACCGGGCGCGTTGGCTGAGTATCAAAAAGCTCTCACTGCTAACCCCAACAGCTCGCTGGCCAGCTACCGCATCGGCGAAGTGCTATTCAACCAACGCAATTACCAGGCGGCCGCGAATGCTTATCGCGATGCGCTCCGCGGTGACGACGAGCCGAAGTGGACCGAAGTGTGGAGTCACATCGCGCTGGGGAAGATATTCGACGTTACCGGGCAGCGGGATCGGGCGGTGAACGAATATCGGCAGGCAGTGCAGACCAACGACAACACCCAGGGCGCCGTCAATGAAGCGCGCAAGTATTTGGAAGGACCTTATAAACGGCCGGATACGGAGTAGCATTCGTTGGAGGTTGAGAGAACAGCAGGTCCCTCCACTGCGCTCACCGGGATTTCCGGGTTCGCTCCGGTCGGGATGACAATTCATTCGTGATACTTACATTCCCCATAATCAACCCTGGCGTCGATCATTCCGCCCACAACTTGCCGCAGGCAAGTTGTGATGCGACAGGATGACAATTCTGTTGTGACACCTACATCGCCCAAAGGCCGAGGAGCGCTTCTGTTCCTTACTCGTAGCGAAGAGCTTCTACGGGGTCCAGGCTGGCGGCCCGGATGGCGGGGACCATCCCGCTTACCAGACCAACTACGACCAGGATCACCGTGGCCACGAGAACAGTGCCGGGGGAAATCAGCAAGCGGATGTCCGCGGCTTCGCCATTCTTGGCAATCGCACTATACAAGGTGATGCGGCCCACCACGATCGAAACCAGATAGGCAAGCCCAATGCCGCAAATGCCTCCTACGCCCGTAATTGCCAGCGCTTCGGTAAGAAACTGGACAAGGATGTGACGCCTACGCGCACCCAGCGCCTTTTCTATGCCGATCTCACGCGTGCGCTGCTGTACCGCCACCAACATGATGTTCATCAACCCGATGCCCGCAATGCCCAGGGTCAAGGTGCCGATGAACGCCATCAGAACCTGCAGACCGGCGGTGATGATACGGAATTGAGAGAGTTGCTCCATCAGGTTGGCGACAAAGACCGCATTGCGGTCGGATGGCCGAAATTGATGAGCTGCGCCCAGGGTTCCCCGCAATGCCGCTTCCGTGGTTACGTAATTGCCCTGGTAATTGAACCAGATCGCGTCCAGATACTTCGTATCCTTCACATCGCTCATGGTGGTAAAGGGTATGTAGACCACCCGATTGATGTTGTCGTCGCCCTCCTGCATCTTGGCCTGTAATACGCCGACTACCGTGAAGCTCACACCATTGATGCGAATCCGCTGCCCAATCGGATAGAGCCCGGAATAGAGCTTAGTCTTGGCTTCGGAACCGATCACGGCAAGGTGGTTGCGCTGCTCCAGGTCTTTGTCGGTGAAGAAGCGGCCATAGTCGAGGGCCAGCTTATGGACGTCGGCGATGGCCGGATACGACCCGCTCACCGACCATGTGTAGCTGTGAGTATCGTTCTGGACGGTGACGTCCTTGGAGACCTCGGGCGAAATGTGTATGAGTCCAGGGACACTGCCGGCGATGAGATCGACATCAGCGATCTGGAATCTCACCTGCACACCAGCCTTCTTGCCCCCAGCCTGTTGGCTCGTGGTCCCCGGGAAGACACCCATAATGTTGGTGCCAAACTGAGCAAAGATGGCTTCAATGGCACGGCCGAAACCCGCTCCATATGCCATAAGCAGAACCACCGTGGCAATGCCCCAGGCCATCCCGATCATGGTGATCAGCGTGCGCCGGCGGTTGTGCAGCATGGCCTCGTAAGCTTGAGAGAGCACGTCGTGTAGCATGTTTGTCCCTATTCCCGGCGCAGTGCTTCCACTGGGTCGAGGTTGGCAGCCTGACCGGCGGGATAGACTCCGGCGACAATGCCGCTCAGGCAGAGCGCGCATAAGGCGAGGGCCGCCGACCACGGCACCAACCGTGGCGCATCGAACCCCTGCAGACTGGTGCCCACCGCCGCATTCAGCGCAAACATGAGCGAGGCAGCCACGGCGATGCCCACGGCGCCGCTGATGCCGGTCAAAAACATACCTTCCAGCAGAAATTGCATCATGATGTTCCGTCTGGTGGCACCCAAGGCCTTGCGCAGACCAATCTCCCTGGTGCGCTCGGCAACCGAGACGAGCATGATGTTCACCACGCCCAGGGCTCCCAGGCACAGGGTCACAATGCCCACCCCACCCAGAAACAAGTCCATAGCGTCGAAGATCTTGCCCACCATGCGCTGCGAATTGATGGAGTCCCACTCCTCGAAAGCGTCCGATGCGTGGGCATCAAAACCATGCTGCCGGGCAACAATGGCGTGCACTTCGGCAATCGCGGGCAGGTTGTCATCCTTGACGGTGGGCTGGTATTGCAGCGAGCTCACCGCGTCCTGGGGCACATTCTGCCCGGTCAATGGGAAGAGCTCCAGCATGGTGGTTAACGGAATGTAGACCCGTTGATTGTCACTGTCATTGTTGCCGCGAGCAATGCTGCCCGCCACCCCGATGACCTGGAAGCGGATTCCATTCAGGAGTATCCATTCACTGAGCGCCGGCCGGCCGGGAAAGAGCAGCGCCGCGGTCTTCTTGCCCAGCACCACCACGCGGCGTCGCTGCTCCAGATCGTCGGAGCGCAGAAAACGACCCGAAGCGACGGGCAGAAAGCGAATGTCGCTGTAGTTGGGCTCGACCCCCGTCACCTCTCCGCTGCTGCTCGACTCATCGCTTACTTCCTTGATGGTCGAGTTTTCCAGCATGGCGGTGATGCCGTGCACTTGCGGCGCGCCGGCTCGTATGGCCGCCTCGTCGGAGACGGTCAGCTTATACGGCCGCATGCCGGTATGTTGGCTGGGGACGGCGGGGATGTTGCCGCCCCACATCATGATGACATTGTTGCCCAGCGAAGCCATTTGACGCCGCTGCCCGGAACGGAAGCCCTCGCCGAAGCCAATCAGCAAGAGCATCGAGCCCACTCCCCATGCGATGCCGAACATGGTCAGGAAAGCGCGCAGCTTGTGGGCCCAGATGGCTCGAAAGACCTCGCCGAAGATGTCAGCCGGAGATTGCATTGCTGTCACCTTCTAGTACGGGTCCGGCAGTGTGCTTGTTCCAATAAAGGCTGTTATTTGAGGTTCAGGGCCGCCATGGCTTCATCGGCGCTGGGCGAGCTGACCTTGAGATACTCCCCGACGCGCTTGCGCTCCTCGGCGGAAAGCGTGGGAGCGAGGGCGAGAATACGCCGCAGCGTGGTGGAGATGTCGTCGATGTAGTTCATCATTCGTATGGCTTCGCCGGAAAGTGGCATTGGGTTCTTCCTCTATACAATTAACTAACCATCTCCATTTTCCGTGCTGGGCGCGGATTCGTAAAGCGACCGGGCGAATTTGGGTTGGCCGATCGCTGATCCTTGACCCCCGGGAGCGCATCCAAAGAGACAATGTCAGCTACCAGCCATCCTTCGTCGAGCGAGGCCGCCTTGCCTGAACGGCCGGCGGTAAAGGCCAACCCGCGCCAGGAAGCCTCCAACGAGATGAGGGAATGCGTAGAGCGGGTGCTGCACACTGACGCCCGGGTGGCGGTCTCAACCTATCGGGTGCAAATGAACAAAGACTTCAATTTTGCTGACGCACAAGCCATTGTTGGCTACCTCAAGCAGCTCGGCATCGGGGATTTTTACTCCTCGCCTATCTTCGAAGCCCGCCCTAACAGCATGCACGGGTACGATGTTACGCGTCACGACCGCCTGAACCCTGAGATCGGGGGAAACGAGGGCTTTGAGAACTTCTCGGCGGAGCTGCAACGCCAAGGCCTAGGCCTTCTGCTGGACATTGTTCCCAACCATATGGGAGTAGGCAACGACTCTATCTGGTGGCAGGACGTACTCGAGAACGGCCACGCCTCGCAGTACTCTGAATTCTTCGACATCGACTGGAAGCCGCTGAAGCCGGCCCTGCGCAACAAGCTCCTTCAGCCCATCCTGGGCGATCAGTATGGCTCCGAGTTGGAGAGCAAGCATATCCAGGTGTCGATTGAAGATGGGCGGGCGCTGGTTCACTACTACGATCACACCATGCCCGTGGCGCCCCGGACCGTGCACCTGATTTTTAACGCGGAGGGCGGTCAACTACCGCAGCCGTTTCGAGAGTTGTTGCAACAGATCGACCAGCTTCCGCCCCATGAGACCAGCAACGACGATCTTCGCGAGCAGCGACGGGGACAATTGGCGGAGTTGCTGCCGAGGCTGCGGGAGATGCTCCGCTCCGCCCCACTGCAGCCGGTAATCCAACATGCATTGCAAATCATCAATGGCATCGAAGGAGATCCGCGCAGCTTCGACCGCCTGCACACTCTGCTGGATGCACAACCCTACCGGTTAGCCTCCTGGCGCACTTCCGCCGAGGAGATCAACTACCGGCGTTTCTTCGATATCAACGACCTTGTCGGCCTGCGTATGGAGAATCCCGCGGTCTTCGCTGCGACGCATTGCCTGATTCGGTCGCTGATTGCCTCCCACAAGGTGACCGGGCTGCGCATCGACCACTGCGATGGTATGTTCAATCCCCGCCAGTATCTGATCCGGCTGCAGCTGTTGTACCTGGCCAGCCAATGCGCGGGCGCATCACCGCGGCAGGAGACCGCCGCGAACGGCATCGAGCGCAGCATCCTCGATCCGGTTCGCGGATACGACTGGTCGCAGAGCCAGGGTCCGCTCTACACCGTGGTGGAGAAGATACTGGAGCCGCACGAATATCTGCCGCCCGAGTGGCCGGTTCGCGGGACCTCAGGATATGACTTCGTTTACCTGGCCAACAGCATCTTTATTCAAAGCGCCAACGAGAAGCGGTTCAACGTTCTCTATGCGCAGGTGCTTGGGCACCCGGCTGACCCGGACGAAATTATTTACCGCTCCAAGCTGCAGGTGATGCAGACGGCCCTGGCCAGTGAGGTGTATGCGCTGACTAACCTGCTCAGCAAGATTGCCGCTTCCAATCGGAGGGCGCGCGACTTCACCGATAATATTCTGGAGACGGTCTTGCGCCACACTATCGCCGCTTTCCCCGTCTATCGCACCTACATTGACGACCGGGGTGAGTATGGTGAGCGCGACGTGGCATTCTTGCGATCTGCGATTGCCCGGGCCAAACGCCTGAATCCGGATATCGATGCCTCGGCATTCGACTTCCTGCGGGAGACACTGCTGCTGCAAAACAGTTCTCCGGCGGTAAAACAGAAGCCAGATCCGCAAATCCTTTATTTCGCTCTGAAATTCCAGCAACTGACCGGACCGGTTATGGCCAAGGGGGTTGAGGACACGACGTTTTATGTCTATACTCGCTTCCTTTCGTCCAACGAGGTCGGCGGTTCGGTGAAATCCTTTGGAGTTTCGCTCGAAACTCTGCACCAGAGCAACCATGAGCGCCTGAGACACTCGCCGGACACGATGCTGGCTACGTCGACTCATGACACGAAGCGCAGCGAAGACGTGCGTAACCGGCTGAACGTGCTCTCTGAGCTTCCCCAGCTTTGGTCGTCATCCGTGCACCGTTGGCAGCGGATGAATTCCAAGTTCAAGCGGCGCATGGAAGACGGCCGAGTGGCGCCAGACAACAACGAGGAGTACCTGCTTTATCAAACGATCCTGGGCGCATGGCCATGGCAAATGGAAAGCCAACAGGATCGCGAGAACTACGTGGAGCGGATTAAGCAGTACGCGTTCAAGGCCCTGAGCGAAGCCAAAGTCAACCTGAGCTGGATCAATCCTGACCCTGAGTACATGAAGGCGGTGCACGCGTTTATCAGCGCCATCCTGACGCCGGGTCCTCGGGGGAAAGAAACTCCATTTGTCGCCTCGCTCAAGGGACTGTTGCCGCAGCTCAAGCTGTTTGGGGCAGTCAATTCCGTGGCGCAGGTGGTGTTAAAGATCGCGGTTCCCGGAATACCTGATTTTTACCAGGGAAATGAGCTGTGGGAGCTAAACCTGGTCGACCCTGACAACCGGCGGCCGGTGGATTACCGTCAGCGCGCCGGCTATCTGGATGCGCTGCACGCGCTGGCAGAGCGGGAGGGCCCTCTCGCGGTGTGCCGTGACGTGCTGGGCAACCTCGCGGATGGCAGGGCGAAGCTTTGGACCACGCATCGCGGGTTGCAATTGCGTACGCGAGAACATGCTCTCTTCCGCCGGGGTGAGTACGTTGCGCTTGAGGTCACCGGCGAACGGCAGGAAAACGTAATTGCGTTCTTACGCCGGGATGCGGCGAGCGAGCGAAGCGTTCTGGCGGTGATGCCGCGTTTCGCCTGCACGCTGATGAGAGGCAAACCGGAACTGCCTCTCGGGGAAGCCTGGGGCAAGGATCAGTTGAAGATCCCGGTGTCGCCGGGGACGCGTTTTACAAATGTGTTCACGGGCGAAGTGGTGAGCGTACCGGAACAGCAAAGCCTGCCGCTGAGCACATTGCTTGCCAGCTACCCGGTGGGGCTCTTGATCAGCGAAGAGCGAGCGGACAAGAAACGAAACAGCGGTCCCTCCACTGCGCTGCGCTCCGTTTGAGGTCACGCTTTTGTTGGTTCTACCCAGCCGTCGCGATCGGTTAGCTCAGCGAGCTGCGCCAAGCCATAGGCCTGGTCCGCTTTGAGCGCGTCGGGCGCCATGCGCCACGTCCAGTTGTTCTCGGGGATAGCAGGCGTGTTCATGCGAGCTTCCGAGCCGAGGACCAGAATGTCCTGCACGGGAAAAATGCAAACATCGGCAACCGAGGTCGAGGCCGCGCGAATCAAAGTCCAGACCACATCGTTGGCAGCCGGGTTGAGATAAAGATAGACGGCGTTCCTCTCGCTCTCCGTAATGCCGTGCTGCCACCAGCCCAGCGTGGTGTCGTTATCATGCGTTCCCGTATATACAACAGTGTTGGGTACATAACGGTGGGGCAGGTAATTGTGCGCGGCACGGTCGCTGAAGCCAAATTGCAGCACGCGCATGCCGGGCAGATCGAACTGCTCGCGCAGCGCATCTACTTCGCGGGTGATCAAGCCCAGATCCTCGGCAATCAACGGCAAATCTCCCAACCGATCGCGTAGCGCATTAAAGAGAGCGGCGCCCGGGGCCTTGACCCACTCCCCATGGATGGCGGTCTCATCCTCGGCGGGGATCGCCCAGAAGGCTTCAAAGCCGCGAAAATGATCGAGGCGGATGATGTCGTAAAGCACATGGGCCCGGCGCATGCGGTCTACCCACCAGTCGAAGCCCCGCTCTTCCAGAACGTCCCACTTGTAGATGGGATTGCCCCAGCGCTGCCCGGTCGCGCTGAAATAATCCGGCGGCACACCGGCGACGCGAATGGGCGAGAGGTCTTCATGCAGCTCAAATAATTCAGGATGGGTCCACACGTCGGCACTGTCGTAGCTGACAAAGATCGCGACATCGCCGATAAAGCGTATGTCCGCGCTCGGCACAGTAGGCGCGCAGAGCCTTCCACTGCTCATCGAAGGCGAATTGGATGGCCTGCTGGACCTCAAGATCGTCCCGGCTCTCCTGCTGCAGCTGGAGCAGCGCATCCGGGTCGCGGTGTGCGATACTGCTTCGGCCAGGACGACCAGGCGCCCAATGAGAATCTCTGCCGCAGCACGATGTAGCGAGCGTAATCCAGCAGCCAGAAGGCATTCTCTTCGCGAAAGCGCTGGAAGCGGACCCACTGCTGATCGTCGTGGTGCGATAGAAAGTTTCTTGCGGCCTCCACCAGCAGCGGCCACTTGTGCTTCTCTACTTCCTCGAAGCGCACATTGCCCGCATGGCCCGGCAGGCCGGCGATGCGCTCGCCCGCGATCCACCCAGCTTCCACCAGTTTCTCCAGGCTGATCAGCGAATGGATTGCCGGCAAAGGCGGAAAGGGCCGCATAGGGTGAATTGCCATAGCCGGTAGGGCTTAACGGAAGAACCTGCCACAGCCGCTGCTTGGCAGCCGCCAGAAAGTCGGCAAAAGCATACGCGGCGGGACCGAAGTCTCCGATGCCGCCGTAAGAAGGCAAAGAGGAGATATGAAGGAGAAGTCCCGACGATCGTTCGAGGGCCATTCAGTTACCTGTACGGTCAGGCGAGAAAACAATGGCCTTCGTTGGAAGAACGATTCCAAAGCAGCCTCCGCCTTACACCAGTCGTGCCTTGCCCGATCGGAGGTTAGCTCTGCATGCCCTGAGGCAGGCCGGTCTGCGCACGCTTGTTCATGCGAATGCCTCCCTGCTTTTCGATAGCGATCGGTCAGGTCAGTCACGAAGACCTCAAACATCTGCTCCCGCTTTTCGGTGAGCAGCTGCTCGCGTGTGGCATCGAAGTTCTTGGCTGTCTCCTCCGGTGTCGGCTCCTGCTTGTCATCGATCTTGGCCACAATGCCGCTGTGGCCGGTGTTGATCGGCTTGCTGATCTGTCCAACCTTCAGGTCGAAAAGATCGGGGGCCGCAGTGGACAACTCCCCGATATCCGGCACCTGCCCGGTTTGTCCCACCAGATCGCTGGTCTTGATCGTTGCGCCCAGCTCCTTGGCGGCCTGGGCCAGATTGTTTTCCGCATGCGCCTTGTCGGCCAGTTCATTGGTCTTGCGCGCCAGAAGCTGGGGCAACTGCTGCTCGCGGAAATCGTCCGCCAGGTGCGACTTGTATTCCTCGAACGTCGGGGCGTGCGCAGGCTTGACGTCTTCCACCTGGAAGACAGCGAACCCGTCGCCGGTCGAGCTCACCTGCGGAGCAGCTCCCGGCTTGGCGCTGAAGGCCGAGGGTCAGCATTTTGGCTCCGTCCGGCTAACCCGGAGAGCACCGCGTTCTGCGCCACGTAATCGGTCGTCACCACCTGCAGGTGGTGCGCCTCCGCAGTTTTTGCCAGGCCGGACTTGGCTGCTTCGGTGGCCAGCTGCTGGGCATAGGCTGGCCTGCTGGTCCGCTTCCTGCTGGCGGGTCAGCGTAGCCAGAATCTGGGCTTTCACCTCGTCCAGAGGTTTCAGGTGCGCCGTTTCCTTCTCTTCGACCTTGATGATGTGATAGCCGAAATCGCGTCTTGACCACATCGGAGATCTGCCCTGGCTGCAGAGCGAAGGCTGCCTTCTCAAAAGGCGGCACGGTCACCCCGCGCTGAATCATTCCCAACTCACCGCCCTGCTCCTTGCTGCCCGGATCATCGGAGTTGGCCTTGGCCAGCGCGGCAAAATCAGCGCCGCCCTTGATCTGCTTCAGCAGGTCCTCCGCCTTTTGCTTTGGCCGCAGCGTCGGTTTTAGCGTCCGCGCCTTTCGTCCACCTTGATCAGGATGTGCCGCACCTTTACTTCCTCGGGCACCTGAAAATCCTTTTGATGCTGCTGGTAGTACGCCTCCACCTGCTGGTTGGTTACAGGCGGCGCGCCGCCCGGCACGTCGGTCTGGCGCAGGGGAATGTATGCCAGCTTGCGCGTCTCAGGAATCGCATCTTTGTACCGCGCCGCATTCTGCTTGAAGAATGCCTGCAGCTCGGCGTCCGTGGGATTGATCTGCTTGCGCAGGTCTTCGGCGTTGATCACCGCGTAGTCAAACTTGATCTTGGTTCCCTGCTGGCGATAATAGTCGCGCACATCCTGGTCGGAAACCGTGATGCCGCCAGTCACCATAGCTTGCAGGCGATTGATCTCGATCTCTTTCTTGACCTGGGTTTCAAAATCCTGGATCGAGGTATGAAAGTAGTTTGCACGAAATCCGCGTAGCGGTCCTCGCCGATGAACTGTCCATTGGGGAAAAGCGCCTGGGCGAAAGGCCCGGTTTGCATGGCCCGGCGCAGATCGGCATCCCCGACCTGGAGTCCCAGACGGTTGGCTTCCTGCACCAGCACCTCGCGCTGGATCAGCGCCTGCGCCGCTCTGCGGCATGAGGTAGGGCAGCAGCATATCCGGGTAGTGCTGTTGCTGCAGCATTCTTTCCGCAACCTGCTGCACCTCGGGGGTGGTGATGGCGGTGGTGGTGCCGAAGTAGCGGCCCATGAAGCCGCCGGTGTGCACGGTGGCGTAATTGTCGGAGGAGGTCTCGGTGTCGGCAAAAATGCCCGGCACCAGCGTAATGACCATGGTGCCTACGGCGACCGCAATGATGACGATGAAGATGATCTTGACGACGCGATTGTCTTTTTGCAGAAAACGGATCATGGGTGAGTGGCGACCTTTAGAGCGAATTGCAGAGACTTGCTCGCTCTGCGGGAACAGATCAAGTATAGCTGGATCTTGCGTGACGGGATTTCCGGCGTGGACATCCGTACGGGGTTACAGAGCCGTCAGCTGTCTCTCGCGGCGACATTTCCAGCATTGATCAACCACCCAGGACCTGCCGTCCTGGGCTGAATTCAGCCGTCCCGGCAACACTCCGGGACTCTTAGCGGGTTGTGAGTCGGGCAGCTTATGCGAACGCCCCTGCTGGTGTGCACGGCGTCGCTCGACGACTCGTAGGCTCTCAGCTCTGAGATCAGAAATGGGAGCCGCGACGATGGCGCCCGGAGTTATCTCCAGCGGCGGTAGTAGTACGGATAGCCGTACACATAAGGGCGCGGGTAAGCATAGGCGTAGGGATAGGGGTAGCCGTAGGCATATGGATAAGGCGCATAGCCCGGAGGCGGCGGCGCATAAGCCGCCGGTCCCGGTCCGTACCCTGGGCCATAACCGTAGGGTGGCGGCGGATAGCGGCCGCCAGCCGGTGCGGAACTCGGCTCGAGGCGGGCAGCCTCCTGGTAAGAGACAGGCTGCACCGTTGCCGGAGCGGTCAGATGGAAGGTGAGCACGGCTTCAGCCGGAACCACGCTGCGCGGTCCCGGTGTCGCCGCCGAAGCGCCTAATCCCACACCGGTGCCGGCAACCGCGCCGATGGCGGCGCCAGGACCACCCCCGGCGATGGCGCCGATGACCGCGCCTAATGCCGCTGCGCCGACCGTATTGCCCGCCGTGTAACCGCCCTTGCCCGGGCTGTTGGTATCAAACGTATCGGTCGCCAGCGAGTAGGAATTGCCGCCCAGATTCAGGGTAGTCAGTTGCAGCGCGATACTTGCTCCACCCTTCAACTCGCCCGGCTTCTTGACGTCGACGATCTTGCCGGTTACCTGAGCCCCCCGCGGAATCGCCAGCACATTGCCGACATAAACGTTCTGGGCTACGGTTCCCTGGAAATAGGTCTCCCGGCTTGACCTTCTTGGAGTCCAGCGGCTCGCTGGTGCGAACCGGCAGGAGCACTCCGGCAGCCAACGTGACCGGGCCGGACGGCGGAGCCATCTGAGCCCCTTGACGCCCGCCCTGATAGGCATCCGGCGGGTTCTGGCCGGGCTGGTAAGGAGGGCGCGCCGGCTGTCCGTAGCCCACTCCCGGACCGTTGGGAGCCGGAGCCTGGTTGGGATATTGGGCGGCCGGGGCGGCCGGCTGGTTCGGGTCTGGATTCGGATTCTGCTGGCCTGGATATTGGCTTGGACCCTGGTCCGCGGGCTGGCTCTGATCCTGCGCTGCACTATCTGGCGGAGGGACCTGTCCATTCTGCGCATCGGGCGGCGGCCCCGCGGGGCCCCAATCACCCTGCTGGCCCGGCGTCGGGGCCTGTTGCCCCGCGGCTTGCGTCTGCGCGGACGCCCCCGGAGCGAACGCCAGGCTTGCGCTCAACGCACCCTGAAAGAACCCATTGCAAACGATTTCTGTTGATGTACATCCTCAAACCCCCTTGCCCAGGCAGGACGCCCGATCCGTCCGCCAGGACACACTGCATAGACGGTGAAAGACACAGTCCGTCACAGGTGCTAACCCTGTTCTGCGGCAAAAGTTACGCTTGCGCGTGTACCTCGCCGTGACTTGCTAACCCATGGTAGCTCCAGCTTGACTCCCGGAGGAATCGGACTTTTGGGGGTGACGTCAACGGAAGTGGAGCAGCCATTATGCGCTTCCCCCTTTACAGGGTCCCCCGTTGTCGTGGTAGACATGCATCCATGCCTGCCGCTACGGAGAAGCACCTGCACCTGAGCGAAATCGCTCCCCGGATCATCCAATCCGAAATTCGCTCCATGACGGTGGAGTGCGACGCCGTCGGGGGCGTGAACCTGGCCCAGGGGGTGTGCGACACCCCGTTGCCCGAATCGGTCGTCGAGGCCGCCATACAAGCGATCCACGATGGCTACAACATCTACACCCGCCTGGACGGGGTAGCCGTGCTTCGCCAGGCAATTGCCGAGAAACTGGAGCGGCACAATGGCCTTGATCGCCGATCCGGACAAGGAGATCCTGGTCACTTCGGGAGCTACCGGGGCCATGTACTCCACTTGCCTGGCCCTGTTCGATCCCGGCGACCAGGTGATTCTCTTCGAGCCGTTTTACGGATACCACTACAGCACCCTGCTTTCCATTCGAGTCGAGCCGGTGTTGGTGCCGCTTGAACCCGCCACCTGGGAGATCGATTTCGATCGTCTTCGCGCGGCCATCACTCCCCGAACCCGCGGGCTGGTCATCAATAGCCCCGGCAATCCCTGCGGCAAGGTGTTTACCCGTGCCGAACTTGAAGGCATTGCCGCGCTGGCCATCGAACACGACCTGTTCGTGCTGACGGACGAGATCTATGAGTACTTTGTCTACGACGGTCAGTCCCATGTCAGCCCGGCGACGATTCCCGGCATGGCGGAACGGACGATCACGATTTCCGGCTTCTCCAAGACGTTCAGCATGACCGGCTGGCGGGTGGGCTACCTTTCCGCCAGCAGCAAATGGATCCCCGCCATCGGCTACTTCCACGATCTGGGATACGTCTGCAGCCCCTCGCCTTTCCAATACGCCGCGGCCGCCGGCCTGCGGGCTTTGCCGGACAGCTTCTACCAGGAGCTGGCAACCGAGTACCAGGAGAAGCGGGACCAGATCTGCGATGCCCTCACGGCAGCCGGCCTTACCCCCGCGGTCCCGGCCGGCGCCTACTATGTGCTGGCGGATGCCAGCAGGATTGAAGGGGAGCGGGCCAGCGTCAAGGCCCGTAACCTGCTTCGCGCCACCGGGGTGGGGGCAGTCGCCGGGTCGGCGTTCTACGGCGCCGGCCGGGGAGAAAATATGCTCCGCTTCTGCTTCGCCAAGCAGTCCGCTGAGCTGGACAGGGCTTGCACCGCGCTGCGGAACTTCGGCGTCTAAAAACCGAGTCTCGCTCGAAAATCGCTACCTCGGGCTAAGCCCGACGTATTTTCAATCATTTACGGCCAGACTAAAGTCGTGCCCTGATACAGAACAAGAGTTCTTCCGCGGCCTGTAGAGTCCCGTCCCCTTCACTCCATCCCTGGGATCTAGTCGTGAATCCATTTGGTGAATCCGAGCATCAGATAGCTTGACAACAATAGACTCAAGTGCGAGTCTTAAAACCACAAACTCGCACACGGACTGTGCGGAGGAGCAACGAAGCGATGGCAAAGATTATCGGTATCGATTTAGGCACTACAAACTCGGTGGTGGCGGTGATGGAGGGCGGCGAGCCCAAGGTTATACCCAACGAGGAGGGTGGCCGGACGACCCCTTCCGTCGTCGGCTTTACCAAGAGTGGTGAACGGCTGGTCGGCCAGGTGGCGAAGCGCCAGGCAATTACCAACCCGGAGAACACAATTTATTCGATCAAGCGCTTCATGGGCCGCCGTGCCAATGAAGTGACCGACGAAATGAAGATGGTGCCCTACAAGGTGAAGCAACAGGGCGACCACGTAGTCGTTGTGGCCCAGGGGAAGGAATACACCCCGCCCGAGGTCTCGGCGATGATTCTGCAGAAGCTGAAAAAGGCGGCAGAAGACTATCTCGGCACGACGGTCACAGAGGCAGTCATTACCGTACCGGCGTACTTCAACGATGCTCAGCGCCAGGCGACCAAAGACGCGGGCAAGATTGCCGGTCTCGACGTAAAGCGCATCGTCAACGAGCCCACGGCGGCAGCGTTGGCCTACGGGCTGGATAAGAAGAAAGACGAAACGATCATCGTCTATGACTTCGGCGGCGGAACTTTCGACGTCTCCGTGCTCGAAGTAGGCGAAGGCGTGATCGAGGTGAAATCGACCAATGGCGATACCCACCTGGGCGGCGACAACCTCGACCAGCGCATCGTGGACTGGTTGATCGACGAGTTCAAGAAGGATGAGCAACTGGACCTGCGGGCCAAAGGCAACGAGATGGCATTGCAACGCCTGAAGGATGCGGCGGAAAAGGCCAAGATCGAGCTCTCGACAACCGTCGAGACCGAGATCAACCTGCCCTTCATCACGGCGGATGCGACCGGACCGAAGCACCTGGTCAAGAAGCTGACCCGGGCCAAGCTTGAGCAACTGGTGGAAGACCTGCTACAGCGTTCAATCGAGCCCTGCAAGAAGGCTCTGGCCGACGCGCAGATCGACTCCAGCAAGATCGACGAAGTAGTGCTGGTAGGCGGACAGACGCGCATGCCGCGGATCCAGCAACTGGTGAAGGACCTGTTCGGCAAGGAGCCCCATAAGGGCGTAAACCCGGATGAGGTTGTAGCCATCGGCGCGGCCGTGCAGGCTGGCGTGCTGGCAGGGGAAGTGACTGATCTCTTACTGCTGGATGTGACGCCGCTGACGCTGGCGATCGAAACGTTGGGCGGGGTAGCGACCAAGATGATCGGACGCAATACGACCATCCCGACCAAGAAGTCGGAGACGTTTTCGACTGCGGCCGACAACCAGACGGAAGTGGAAGTACACGTACTGCAGGGCGAGCGCCCGATGGCCGCGCAGAACCGTACCTTGGGCAAGTTCAAGCTGAGCGGGATTCCGCCGGCTCCTCGCGGGGTGCCGCAGGTTGAAGTGACCTTCGACATCGATGCCAACGGCATCCTGAACGTGACGGCGAAAGACAACGCCACGGGCAAGGACCAGAAGATCACTATCACTTCTTCTTCGGGTCTAAGCAAGGAAGAGGTCGACCGCATGGCGAAAGAAGCCGATGCGCACGCCTCCGAGGACCAGCAAAAGCGGGAAGAGGTCGAGGCTCGGAACTCGCTCGATAACATGGTGTACAACGTCGAGAAGATGCTGAAGGACAACGGCGACAAGGTTTCCGGCAGCGAGAAGAGCGACGTTGAGGCAGCTTTAAGCGAGGCCCGGACTGTGCTGCAGGCCAGCTCAAGCGCGGCCGAGCTGAATGCGGCGCGGGAGAAAGTGACCGCGGTTTCGCATAAGCTGGCCGAAGCCATGTACAAGGCTAACTCTTCTGGAGCTACGGCTTCGGGTGACACGGCCGGCACTGGCAACGCCGGAGAAAAGAAGGAAGAAGGCGTAATCGACGCCGAGTACGTGGACGTCGCGGACAAGAAGTAAGGCTGCCGCTCTCAGTCAGACGTGGTACAGGGCGCTCGAATTGCTAGGGGCGCCCTGTGTTTTTCAAGTATGAAGCGAACGTGGAGCTCGAGAACAAGCGGAAGGCAGGACAAGAAATGACTGAGACGATGTGGAAATACGAACAACTTCGGGCAGGAAAGATCTACAACCAGGTCATGTTCAATACGCGTGAAGAAGCAGAGAGCTTCGCCGCGCAGATGACCCGGGTGGAACCCGATCTGTTCTGGCGAATCGAGCCGGTAGAAGCCCGGTTGTGGTGGAACTGAAGAAATGCGGGTCGCCAAGGCGACCCGTTGTATTTGTAACAGTTGTACTTGATAACCAAACATGGCGACGACACAGACCAAAGACTATTACGGACTTCTAGGGGTCAAGAAGACGGCAACGGCGGACGAGATCCGCAAGGCCTTCCGCAAGCTCGCCCGCAAGCACCATCCGGACGTGAATCCCGGCGACAAGAAGGCAGAAGAGCGGTTCAAGGCAATCTCGGAAGCCAACGATGTTCTGAGCGACGAGAAGAAGCGCAAGGTTTACGACGCGTTGGGGTACTACTCCGACCAAATCGATCCAGCGACGGCGGAGGCGGCGGCCCGTGGGGGCTACGGTGGTTTTCCCGGCGGGGCCTCCGGCGGGACAGCAGGGTGGGGGCCGTGGTGTGCCCATCGACTTTGGCGGTTTTGACTTCTCTGACTACGCTAGCCGACCGTCCTGGCGAAACAGGATCGGGCTCAGGTTCGAACTGGGGCAGCTTCCGGGACATATTTTCCGGCGTATTCAACCATGGGCAGAAACAGCAAGGGCCGCAGGCGGGCACCGACCTGGAATACCAGGTCACGGTCGATTTCTGGACCGCGATCCGCGGCGGAGTCGCCCGGATCCAGGTGACGCGGCAGGAAGTCTGCCCCACTTGTAAAGGCAAGCCGAGCTCCGGCGGAGGTACATGCCCGGAGTGTCAAGGGCACTGGCCAAGTGACGCAAATGGGTGGACGCATGAAATTCAACATCGCCTGCCCGCGTTGTGAAGGCACGGGCAAGCTGGAGAATGAATGTGCGACCTGCCATGGCGAGGGAACGGTAAGCCGGACCGAGACGGTTGAGGTGCGCATCAAACCCGGAACCCGCGATGGCCAGCGGATACGATTGGCAGGCAAGGGCAACGCCGGCATCAATGGCGGCCCCTGCCGGCGATCTCTATCTCATCATCAAAATCGATAGCCACCCGGTATTCACCCGGTCGGGAGACGATATTCAGGTGGTGATCCCGGTGACTGTGCCGGAGGCGGCTCTGGGCGCCAAGATTGAGGTGCCGACCATCGACGGCCGCGCCCAGTTGAAGATCCCGCCGGGAACACAGAGCGGTCAGAAGCTGCGCATGCGCGGCAAGGGCGTTCCTTCGGCGACCCACGAGGGAGTTCGAGGCGACCAGATTGTCACCGTAGAGATGGTTGTGCCGCAACTGCGGGACGAGCGCTCGAAGGAGATTTTGCGGGAGTTTGCCAAATTGAATCCCGAAGACCCGAGAGAGGCGACTTTCGCCGGAGTATGACGAGCCTGTGAGATGCGAGAACCAAAATGCCTACGAAACGTAAATCCAAAGGCGCTTACATGATCTCGGCGGTGGCCGAGATGTACGAGATTCACCCGCAGACCCTGCGGCTGTATGAACGTGAAGGGCTCTTGCAGCCCTCGCGAACGGTGGGAAACACCCGTCTATACACCGACGAAGACCTGGAGCGGCTGGAGTTTATTCTCAACCTGGCGCGCGAGCTGGGGGTCAACATCGCGGGCATCGCCATCATTCTGCAGATGCGGGAGCGGATGGAGGAGATGAATCGCCAGATGCAGGATTTCGTCGACTACGTGCGCACGGAGATGCTGACCAAGATGCAGCACGGCATGCCGGCCAGCGAAGGCGCCATCGTCGCCCTGCGCCGGCCGGTGGTCGTCCCGGTGGCGACCCGCAAGCGCTGAAGCTGCTAATTTTAAGACGCTTTATCGGCCAAAGTGTACTCTAAAGGGGGCAGGTGAGAGGCTCACTCCAGCCCTTTGCAAGCATGATGAATCTTCTGCTCGTACTGAGTATTACTGGCATCATCACCTCGACGATGTATGCCCTGCTGGTAGTCGCCGGCGCGGTGCGTCTGGCCGTCCGCCGACGCAGGTCGCTCCCCGCCGCGTTCACCCCGCCAGTCAAGCTTGCTGAAGCCGTTGCACGGATCGGAACCCGACCTCGAATCCCACCTGCAGAGCTTTTTTGAGCAGGACTATCCCGAGTTCGAGATCATTTTTTGCGCGCGCAGTGACCAGGATCCGGGGCTGGAGATCGCCAGGCGTGTAGCGGCGCGTTATCCGGCGATTCGGTCGACGTTCCTGTGCAGCGGCAATGCCCCGTACGCCAATGCCAAGGTTTGGTCGCTGGAGAGGATGCAGAGCGCTGCGACCCACCGTTTCCTGGTGGTGAGCGACAGCGATGTCTCGGTGAAGCCTGATTACCTGCGCGCCGTAATGGCGCCGTTCGCCGATGAGCACGTAGGCATGGTTACCTGTCTGTACCGGGGCGTCGCCGGGGACAGTTTCTGGTCGAAGCTGGAAGCAGTCGGCATGTCGGTGGAGATGTCGGCGGGGGTACTGGTAGCGGAGATGCTCGAAGGCATGAAGTTTGCCTTGGGCCCGACCATGGTCGTGCGACGCGACTCCCTGGAGAAAGCAGGGGGGTTCCGGGCGCTAGGACCTTACCACGCGGACGACTTTATGCTGGGGAACCTGATCTCAGCCGGCGGACACCGGGTCGTCCTGTCCACGCACACCATCGAGCACCATGTACTGAATTCCTCATTTCTTGCCTCCGTGCGGCACCAGATCCGTTGGATGAAAAGCACGCGGTTTTCCCGGCCCAAGGGGCATTTTGGAACTGCGCTAACCTTCAGCGTGCCCTACGGGCTGCTGGCGGCAGGGGTGGCGATGGCCTTTCATCGTCCGCTGCTGGGCGCTGCGCTTCTGGCCTGGACTTGGGCCTCACGGGTGGCGATGGGAGCCTTGGTAGGCGGTATGGTGGTCGGAGAGCCCCAACTCATGCGCAACGCGCTGCTCTATCCGCTGCGCGACCTGTTGGGCTTTGCTTATTGGGTGGCGAGTTACGTGAGCAACCAGGTGCGGTGGCGGGGAGAGGTCTATAACCTGCTGCAGGATGGGTTCATGAGAAATGACTCCCGCTCCTCCGAACGCGAGCCCGAAGCTATTCTTACCGCGTAATTTTCGCGCAGAATCCCTCCCGCCCGTTTCAGCCGTCCTGAGAGCCAGATATCTCTTCGCAGACTAGAGCGGGCGATCAGTGTAAAGCCCTTTGTCCGACAGCTCCTGCAGCAGATGGGCGCGTGTTCCCAGCAATTGCGCGACGTGGGCCCGAGCGTCGCCCGGCACGAAGAGAAATCTGCGCGGACCGTTGCCCCACAACGCAAGCAGATCAGCGTCACTGATGAGTACCCGCGGAGCATCCGGATAGTTCGAACCCCACAGCACAGAACTGACCCGTCCATTGACCAGCAAGGCTTGCCGCTGGGTATAGAAGAGAAGCGAAGAACCGTCCGCTACATCGCCATAGAGGATCAGCGTGGCACCCGTGCCACGCGGGGCAAATGTGGTTGATGGTATCGGCCATGGCACGCGACGAGAGCATCGGCTCAAAGCGCCCCAGCGCAATGTGTGCCGCGATGAGAAATACAGCAGAGGTAAAGGCGACGCTGGCCGTGGCTTCGAAATGATGGCGCTGCCGGCGCAGTACCCAGGCCACCACGGGACCAAGCAGAAGCCCGGCGGCGGCCAGCCCCGCGGGCAAGCGCAGCGCGGCAAAGGATGGTCCAGTGAGATCGAATAAGTGAGACATGGAGAGCGTGTAGCCAGCCACGTCGCGGTGGGCGAGCAGCGCACCAATATCGCTGCCGGAGGGGATGGCGCGTGAGGACCACAAGCCGTATCCAAGGGCGATCGCGGCAATGATGCCGATCACGGCGAACGTTGCCTGGGCTCCGGTGAGCCATTTGCTCACTGTTCCTATGAGCGGTGCTCGCTCGCTTCCTCGCGTGCCAGACAGCCGGCAGTGAGCAGCAGCAGCGGAAAGTAGGCCGGATAGGTGTAGTACTCCTGGTTGGTGGAGAGGGAGAAGAAGATCAGGATGACCGCCGCGTAGATCGCGAGCAGCCAGGTAGTTCTGCCCCGGAAGAAGCCACGAGCTGCGTGCGTGGCCATGCGTCTATCGGGTTCGGCGTCCACGCCTGCCTGAGAACAACCGGCAGGAAGAGACTCCAGGGAAAAAGCCAGACCAGGTGCAGGCTCCAGTAAAGAAGAAAAGGAAGCTTGTTGTAGTCGACCGGATAGCGCTTGCCCAGGAAGCGAAGGACCTGCTCGTTGATGAAGTAGAAATAGAAGAAGCCATGGACGTTGCCCGGGGACGGAATGTTCCCGAGAGGGTGACCTGCGCCTGGATTGCGCAGTCCCGGCGAGGATGTGCCATGGCGCTGCAATAGCCAGAAAGAGCAGAATGCCGGAGGGCAGGCGGAATTGACGCCAGCGGCGCCAATCGCCGGTGAGCAGCAGATAGGGCACGGCGGCCAAGAAGAAAAATACCGGAGCGACCAGGCCCTTGGCCAGCATGGCCAGCGCCAGCGCAGCCCAGGTCAGGTAAAAGCGGCGGGGTTTCTCATCTTCGAGTGCCGATGAGAAAATTGTAGAGGGCAAAGGCCAGCAGCAAGGTGAGCAGGACTTCGGGAATGAAGATACGGGTGAAGAGAAAAACTCCCACGCTGGTGAGAATGCTGAGGGCGGCATAGAACGCGGCGCGCTCGCCGTAGGCGCGGCGGCCCCATACCCAGGCCAGAATGGCCAGGCCCAGCACGCCCAGGCTCAGCGGCAGATGGGTGGCAAAGACGTTGTAGCCGAAGAGGTGATAATCGGCGGCGGCCAGCCAATAAGGCAGAGGTGGCTTTTCCAGGTAGCGGATGCCATCTACTTTCAGCGTGACCCAGTCGCCGCTGTGCGCCATGTGCTGGGCGGCGGTGGCATGGGTGGCATCGGCGTCATCCAGCAACGGGGGCGCAAATAGCGCGGCCACATGCACTGCTGCGAAAACCAGCAGCAGCAGCGTCCAGGCTCGCACTGGGGAGAGGCTAAAGGTATTCTCGGGGGGCGCCTCGAGGGAAAGAGCGAAGTGATTCGACATGGTTGCCTAAACGCGCGATACGTAAGCAGCAGGATACCAGCCAGGCCGCCGGTAAAGACCGCCCTGGACCGCCTGGACGCGATTAGCTCCAATCCGGTCTGACGACTTTGGTGCCGCCGCAGCTCAGTGCGTTCAGGATGCAGACTCCGGATGCGGTGCATCGCGTGAGAACCGGCTCGCGCCGGCTGCAGGCAACACTCGAGGCCATGCTGCGCGAGGCCCCCGCCGCTGGTCCGCCGCCAAGCTAGAGCAGCCCGCCCGGGCGATGTTGCGGCCGCTGAAGCAGATTCGCCGGGCTGCCGGGCCGGTGCGTGATCTGGACGTGCATCGCAAGCTGCTGGAAAACTGGTTTGGCGAGGAGAGCCTAAGCAAGACGACGGCCATGATTCCCCGGCCCTGGGCAACGATGCGAATGTGCTCCGCGCACAGGCAGCGAAGCTCGACACCTGGCTCAAAGGCGAGCGTAAGCACCTGGCGCACGGCATGCAGAAGCAGATCAGGAAGCGACTGCAGGGACTGCCGGAACGGCGGAACACTTTTTCGGCTGCGATCGGGCAGATACCGCAGAGGCACCAAAGGACGCCGCGTGCGGCCGATGCCGTGGCTCTGGAGGACTTTGTGCGTGCGGCCGACGCGATGCCGCATGCTGGACGCAGAGAACCTGCACGACTTTCGCAAAGCGACCAAGAAGGCGCGCTATGTCGCCGAATCGGGCGCACAGGGGCAGAGTCACAGCAGCGTGGCCAAGGCGCTCAAGCGCATACAAGACGCGATCGGCGAGTGGCACGACTGGCTATGCCTGGCGGAAGAGGCAAAGACGGCGCTGGGCCAGGATGCGCCGGAGCTGACTGCTGCTTTGGAGCGCGAGGTGGAGCGCCATTTTGCCGCGGCTATCAAGACCACCGTCAACATGCGCGGCCGGCTTCTGGGAGAGTGGATGGCGATGAACCGAACACCCGGCAAGCGGCAACCGGCAGAGGTGGCCATCGATCGTGCCCGCGCGGTCTCTGGCTTTTAAAGCGGTTTAGCAATTAGTGGTGTATCTTGCATTGCAGACAGCATCATCCTCGTACCAGGTAAAACTCCCCCAAGATGCAAACGTACGCGGCGATTGACATTGGTTCCAACTCCTGCCGATTGAAGATCGCGCGAGTCCAGCAACACCAGCTCAAAGTGCTGCACGAAGATCGCGAGGTCACTCGGCTGGGAGCGAGCGTCTTTGAAAGCGGCGTGGTCTCTCCTGAAGCCATGGCCAGCACATTGCTGGCGCTGAAGCGATTTTATCGAGCGGTCAAGCTGCACAGCGCCGACCAGGTGCGGGCGGTCGCCACCTCAGCCTTGCGCGACGCGCGCAATGCGCAGGCTTTTCTTGCCTGGGTGAAATCGGAAACAGGTTGGGAAGTGGAGGTCATCTCCGGCCTGGAAGAGGCGCGCCTGATTCATCGCGGGGTGATGGGAGAACCGGGCACCCAGGGCAGATGTCTTCTGATCGATGTCGGCGGCGGCAGTTGCGAGATCACGCTCTCCGAGCGGAAGCGCATCCAGGAGACGGTGAGCTTGCCGCTGGGCGCGGTCCGCCTGACCAAGGAATTTCTTCCCAGCGATCCTCCTTCGGAAGAGGAGCTGGCGCGCATGAAGCAATTTATCGCGCGCGAGCTGCGCAAGGCGGAGCGGCGTTTTGGCGCATTGCGCGTCTCGCTGGTGATCGCCACCTCAGGCACGGCGGCGGCGCTGGCGCAGGCCAGTCAGTCGATGCGCAAGGGCAAGCCGCCGGGCAAAGGCCGCGCACGCCGCAAGGCAAGCCGCTGGCGGAGACACGGAATGTGCGCCTGCTGACCAGCAAGCTGACCAAAATGAACAGCGTGCCAGCGCAGCAGTATCCCGGGTATTGGCCCGAGACGAACGGAGATTGTGGTGGCGGGCGCGCATGTTTATTCCGAACTGCTGGAGCGCTTCGCGTTGCCCGGCTTTGTCTACTCGGATCTGGGGTTGCGCGACGGCATCCTGGCCCAGATGCTGGCGGAACAGGATGCCAAGACCACAGCCCACCAGGAGTTCGAACGGGAACGCTGGCAGGGGGTGCTGGCTACCTGCAAGCGCTATGGAGTCGATCCCAGGCAAGCCGACCCGGTGCGCCAACATGCGCTCCAGCTATTCCGCGACCTGCAGGCCGTACACGAGTTGCCCCCGGAATACAGCGCCTGGCTGCAAGCGGCAGCGATGATGCGAGACGTGGGCAAGTTCATGAACTACCAGGGGCACCATCGTCATGCGCAGTACATCATCGCCAACTCTGAGCTATTCGGGTTTACCCCGCTGCAGCGAGCGATTATGTCGGCGATCGCGCGCTACCTGGGCAAGTCTCGTCCAGACCCCGCGGATCGCGCCATGCGCATCGATTCCGCCGGAGGAATCCACGCACGTGCATCGGGCGGTGGTGCTACTGCGGCTGGCGGTCGCGCTGAACCAGGACCGGGCGAGCGACGTGCTCAAAGTCAGCTTGCACGTATATCCCAAGCGCGTGTTGATGGAGTTGAGCCCAGGGCGAACAGGCGCTGAGCTCGAACTCTGGTCACTGCGCAAAGAAGCCGATTATTTCCGTGAAGTGTTTCGCCGCGAACTTTTCGCCGCACTGGCATAAATCTGCCGCAGCATCCGCGGGTCCAACAGCGAGATCAATTGTCCTGGCCGTTGGGTGCAGTCGACGCGCGCGATCGCCCCTTTGCGCATCCGTATGCTGGCCGGCCTCGGCGCACAGATGAGCGAGCCCAGAAACTGCGGGCAGATTAGGGTTGTGGCCCACCACTAAAACGTTGTCATAGGCTGAGAGCGTTCCGACCAACGCCTGGAAGCCGGCCACGGTACCGGAAGGCGAGACTGCGTCCGTGATCTGGATTTTGCTGTCATAAGCCACCTCCGTGCCCACCAGCGAGGCGGTTTGCAGTGCCCGCTTGAGTGGGCTGGAAAGGATCAGGTCGAACTGGATGCGCAAGGCGTTCAGGTATCTGGCAACCAGCAGACACTGCTCCTTGCCTTCCTTGTCGAGAGGGCGCTTGGCATCAACAACGGGGCTGGCACGGCGGACGCCGGCGCTTGCGTGGCGAAGGATGTAAAGGTTCATCGGGTTGGGAGTTCTCTTCTCATCGTGCGGCAGCCGCCGGGGGCCATGGCTGCGAATCAGATTAAAAGGAGCGGAAGTCTGGGTAACGAAGTCAGCTAATTCATAGGATTGTAACAATTCCGCGCCATTTAAGAAACGATCTGGTTCCGTCAGTAGACCGGCGCGGGGGTTGGCAGTGGATCCGCTGGTAGTCCTGGATTTGACGGTGGAAGGGGTAAGGGGGCCGGATCGGGATCAGGAACAGAGTCGGGGTCGGGGTCGGGGCCCGGCAGGGGGAAGACATCGGGATCCGGACCGGAGGAAGCGAGCGAAGAGGTCATTCCAGTTGGAGGCGGCGCCAAGGAGGGACGGTTGCCTGGCGGGGCTTTTAAAGCCCCTGCATGAGAATCGGGAGGGTCCTCTGCATGACTCCCAGTTCTCAAAAGCGAGACCTTGGGCCACCCACCCTTCAATCCATGTGGGAGCGCGCTACGGTTTTTTCTCAGGGGCAGGTTTTTCGGGGTCGGAGATCTTCGATTTCTCGATGGGCCCCGGCTTTTCGAAGGGGCAAAGCCGCCCAGGGGAAACTTCTTTTCGTGCAGGTCGAGCCGCGATTCCTGAGGCTGGTTGTCCAGCGGCAGTTCGAGCGAAGGGGGCGGCGGGGGCAGTACGGACCTCGGGACTAGCCAGTGGCTCCGTCCGCAGCTTCAGCACCAGGTCCCGCAGTGTGGGTTCGGACATCTCCGCCAAAGCGTCGATCTCAGCTGGGTTGGGCTCATCCTCCTCAACCATGGCTGCAATCTCTTCCGCGGCTACCATCGGTGGATCGGCAGACATGACCAGGGCCGCCTCGATCCCGCGCTGCCAGAAGCGGCTCGCCAGCAAGAAAAAGAGCCCAAGCTGCGCCAGCAGACAAGCGATCCAGACCTGATGTGCGGGGAGATGCTTTCCAGAGATAGAGGCAGAAGGCGAATGCGCCCACGCCCGCCGCACCAACCAGAAGGAAGCAGCCTGCGGCGCGGAAAAAATGCCGACAGCAGAAGCCGGAACGCCGGCAGTAGCGCCTGGCGGACCCGGAGTTCACCGTCCATGGCGTTGCGCACGATGTAGACCTCAACCAGGTCCCACCACAGACGCACAAGCAGTGCGGCAAGCAGAACCGCAGCGCCGCTGATGGCCCAGTAAACGAACATTTGCCGATCGAAGTGACCTTCGCTTAGCCGAGCCAGCAGCCGCAGCCCGAACCCCCAGCAGGACACCCAGGATCAGAATGGCAACGCACCCGGCAATGATTGCCGCGCGCACAAAACGCCAGAAATATGCGACTCCACCGCGCAACAGCACGGAAAGCCGCGCCGGTTCGGCGGAGACATAGACAAAGATGGTTCCTGCAAAAAGAACGAAGAGCACCAGGAATTGCAGCAGGTTAAGGTAGCCGGCGGTGCGGATTGCGATGGGGAAGAAATTGGTGGCGCGGAGATGGATCGCCAACTCCCCGAGATAGGCCAGGTCGATGGTGCCGGCAATTTTTTGCGCGGCAAGGCTGTGGTCCAGGTAAGGCGCGAGCCCGGTCGCGAATGGGATGCCGGCAAGCAGGCCAAAAACCAGATTGACGGCGTAGGCCCAAACCACAAAAGGCCAGTTGCGCAGCGTGAGCCGAAATCCTTGGACTAGAAGGCTGGGTAGCGGGCGGTTCATCCGGAGTTGCTGCTCCAATCATCTCAGACCAGGAAAGATAGCCATTGCACCAGAAGCTGCTGGGCGAAGACCCAGTAGTTGGCCAGTTTCAAACGAGCGGTGCTGTCTGCCCGCAGGGTGTAACTATTATTGAACGAATTGACGTCCAGCGGGACGATCTGGTCGGGATCCACCCGGGCGTAAACCGGACGCGAGGGTTTGTCCCAGGAGAAACGGGTCCAGCGATCTTTTCCATCCCAGGTGGCTTGCTCCTTCGAGCCGTCGGCAAACCCCACCTCGACTTTCACCGGGAAGACGAAGGTGCCTTTGCGCCGCACCACGACACTGGTTTGGTAAAGGCCGCCTGCCTTTTCGCCTTTCCACCACTCGCTCGGACCGGAGGTCAAAGATTCGACGGAGTAGTCGAGCATCTCGGTGCCGTCGATAGCCTGGGCAAAGTAAGGCTCCAGATCCTTGCGGCCGGATACCTCTTCGATGGTGCGCAGAAAATCGGCTCCGGTGGGATGGGCAAAGCGGTAGCGCGTGAAATAGACGCGTAAGGCTTGTTGTACGGTGGCCTCGCCGAGGACCGCCTCCAGGGTGTTGAGCATGGTGGCGGTTTTGCCATAGACGATGGAACCGTAACTGCGCGTCACTCGAAAATTTCCAACCCAGGCGCGCGATCGGGTCCAGGTCGGGATGGGAGAGATAGAAATACCGTGCGTAGCTCGACGTCGCTGCCGTACAGAGTGCGCGCATTCACCTCGGAAGTATTTCGACCGAAGATCGAGCCCATCACCTTGTCTTCGCTGTAGCTGTTGATCCCTTCGTCGAGCCATGGCTCTTCAAATTCATTGGTGGCGACCATGCCGTACCAATACTGGTGGCCAAACTCGTGGGCGATGGTTGTTTCCATGCCGTAGTGGCTCCACGAAGGCTCCCACCAGTACATGCCGCCGATGATCAGCGTCGGGTATTCCATTTCGGCCGATCGCCGAGTCTGGCTCGGGATCGATCAGCGTGATTTGCTTGTAGGGATAGGGTCCATACCAGTCATCGAACTTCTGCATGCTCTGTTTCAGGATGGAGAGATAGCGATCACGCTGGTCAGCATGGGATGCCAGGATCAGCGCGTGCAGCTTGACCGAGCCAAGACTGTTGAAGAAGGTATCGTCGGCGGTCTGAAAGTGCGGTGAGGCTGCCCAGGCGAAATCATGAATATCTTCACCGCGAAAGCTGAGGGTCTTGGTGCCGTCGGAGTTGACTTGCTCGCCCGTCTGGATGCCGACGGCGCCAACGATATAACGCTGCGGTAGCGTGAGATTCACGTTGTAGGTGCCAAAGTCGGCAAAGAACTCGGTATCGCGTGGTACTGATGGCAGTTCCATGCGCCGTGCCAAAGGACGCCGACCTTGGGAAACCACTGGGCACCCATGATGAAGTCTCGCTTGTATCCGTTCCTGGCAACGGAGAGGGGAAACTTGTCGTGAAAGGAGAGATGGAAGCGAATCACCTCGCCCGGCGGCAGAGCGGTTTGGGGAGAGTGACTTCCATCACCGTATGGTCGTCTCGATTGCCATCGTCGGGCGCAGTGAATTGCATGTTCTGCGAGAGATCTCCATAGCCCTCGGCGGAGATGCTCTTGATGTCGATGGCGCCTTGCTCCCCGTGCGCGTAGGGGATATCTATGCCGTTCCGGTGCGACTCCGCGGAAAAAGTGGATTGGGGGCGGAAAGCGTTGAGGTAGAGATGAAAGGGAATGGTCGAAACAGGCTGGCCGGAGGGATTGCGATATTCGAGTATCTCGGTCGCGTCCAGCGTCTTTGCATCGGTATTGAGCCGTGGCATCGATCCAGTAGGCAGCGATCCGCTGCGAGAGCGGCTTGCCGTCAGGAGAATTCACCGCCGACACCTGTGCCCCATGCGGACAGCAGCAAGCAGCAACCAGGAGAGCGGCAGCAAGCGCAATTGCGGGGAGGGCATGCGGCATTTTAAATCATTTTCGCGAGCCATGCGCTGCCGTTTCGTCCAGATCTGGGAGCACAACAACCCGGCCAGGTAACGGCGGTCGTGGCTGGGCGCCAGGCCGCGGCGCAGCAGAGAGGTTGCGTAATCCGGCAGGGCGCGAACGGGAAGCCCGGTAAGCAGGCCAAACGCTCGATAGAGACGAACCGACGATCCCGCGCGCAGATAAGCAGCGAAGGCATTCCGGGGAATGGCGAACTCCGAGATGACCCATTGCGCGCCGGGAGAGCATGGGGAAGAACGACCGGCGAAGAGTTGCTCCAGTTGCTGAGGGAAAAAGCAGTCGAGGAAGAAGTGAGAAACGATCAGATCGTAGCTTCCGCTGGGCTTCCACTGCAGAGCATCGGCATGATGCAGGCAAATGCGCTGGCGGGCTTGTGGGCCGCAGCGGCGAATGCGACGGTCGAGAATCCTGAGCATGGCCTGGCTGGAGTCGACGACATCCGCGGTAAGGGTAGGATTTGCCTGCCAGCAGGCGCGCCAGAAAGCGTCCGTCCCCATCGCCTAAAAGCAACGCGTGGCGCGCGCCGGTCAGATGGGCAAGTTGGGCGTTGCGGCAGCGCTCGAGCCAGGGGCCGAAGCTCATATATTCCAGCCATCGATAAGGACGGGCAACGCGATCGAAGTTAGTCACCGGGCAGAATGGGAAGAAGGCCAACGGCGTCAGCAGGGCTGCATCGGCGGCGATGCGCAGGTGCAGGGGCGAAAGGTGTGAGCTGCGGGCGTCGAGCACAAACAGCAGTCCGCTGCTGAGAAGAGCCGCAAGATAAACGGCCATCAGCCCACGGTGAAGGCGCAAGCAGGGCCGCAGCCAGCGAAAACAGCGCAATCATGGTTACGATGGGGCGCAAATGCAGGCTGGCCCAGCGGGTAGTGGGGTGAGCAATGACGCCCGCCGTCGACGAACCGCCGGCCTCCCACTTCTCGATGCCCACACAATTGATCCAGCAAAGCCGGCGAAGAAGACGACAGCAGGCGCCAGCTGCTCTTTCCCGACCCGTTACCGGCTCCGAGGCGAGACCAGGCGGGGACGGCGGTGGCGGCGGCAAAGAGGATGGCCACGGCAAGCTCCTTGGGACGAGGCCCGAACTGGGCATGCGGACTGCCTGCGGTGAACAGCGAAGAGGTAAAGAAGCGCAAAAACCCCAATCCACGAGTCATCGCGGAACGCCTCCGGGCGCATGCGGGTAAGGACGGACCAGGCTAGCAGCACAGCCAGAAAGCAGGCGGCCGACAGAAAGGCGGTGCGATGGCGGGCGTGAAAATGATGCCGTTCCCGCAGCGGCTCGCCCTGCGCGGAGTCCATCGAGAATGCGGTCGGCGACATAGAGCAGCCAGGTGCCAAGGGCAAGAAGCAGTGCCGCGTAGAAGTGGCAGGCGAAGATGCATGGCGCGGGCGAAGAACCACGACCAGAGAGCGGCGACTGTAGGCGCATCCAGGCTAAGCAGATGCCACCATTCCGCAAGATTGTAGAGGCGCCGGGCCAAGATTCAGTTTACTGCGGCGATGCTGAGCGCTTGGGACGGGGGACGCAGTGACCAAATTGAGCTACTGGATCACGCGCGGAGATTGGGCCTGCAAGCCCACTCAAGCCAAAAGCGGGCTTGAATGGGCCACCAACTTCGTTGTCGGGCGCAGAGCTGGGTCACCCCTGGCTAGCTCGAGGGCGATCGAGCTTGCTTCCGCGCCGCTCTGCGCCGCGCGGCTTGGGCGAGGCTTCGCTTACTGCAGGGACTGCCGAAACCTCTATCGGCTCGGCTCCGGCTCCGACGCGGGTTCAGGAATACTGTCCGCGCTGTCTCGCCCTTCGGCCACGCGGATAAAAAAGTCCTGCGCGCTGAAACGCTTGCCATCCGGTGCGCGGACGCGCGGATAGGCGCCACTGGCGGTTTCCATGCGCGACTTCGCCGTATCGGCAAGGTAAGCCGCCAGAATCTCATTGCGGATGCGATGGCGAATCTGGGCATCCCGTATGGGAAACACAACCTCACACCGCTCAAAGAGGTTGCGCGGCATCCAGTCGGCGCTGCCGCAGTAAATCTCGTCTTCGCCGCCGTTGGCGAAGTAAAAGATGCGGCTGTGCTCAAGGAAGCGGCCGACCACCGAGCGCACGCGAATATTCTCGCTGACCCCGGGAATCCCCGGACGAATGGAACTGATTCCGCGCACGATCAGGTCGATTTGCACGCCGGCCTTCGAGGCTTCGTAGAGCGCCTCAATGACCGCCTGCTCGAGCAGCGAATTCATTTTGGCGATAATGTGCGCCGGGCGGCCCGCCGCGGCATGTTCCCCTTCGCGATGGATCATGCGGATGGTGCTCTCCGCCAGGGTAAGAGGCGCCACCAGCAAAGGAGCGTAGTCATCCGATTCAGAGTGCGCGGTGAGGTAATTGAAGACGCTATGCACGCTGGCGGTGATCTCCGGGTCCGCCGTCAGCAGGCTGATGTCGGTGTAGAAGCGGGCCGTGTTCGGGTTGTAGTTGCCCGTGCCGAGGTGCGCATAGCGGCGGGTCACGCCGTCCGGATCGTGGCGTATGAGCATGGCCAGCTTGCAGTGCGTCTTGAGCCCGACGATGCCATGAAAGACCTGCACCCCGGCATCTTCAAGATCGCGCGCCCAGCGGATGTTCGATGCCTCATCGAAGCGAGCCATCAGCTCCACCACCACCGTCACCTCCTTGGTTTGGGCAGCCTCGGTGAGCGCGTGGAACATGGGCGAGTCGGAACTGGTGCGGTAGAGCGTCTGCTTCATGGAGACGACCCGTGGATCCTGCGAGCCCAATTGCACGAAATTGACCACGGCGTCGTAGGAATCGAAGGGGTGATGCAGCAGCAGGTCATGATGCCGGAGCTCGTCGAAAAGGTCTTCCGAACGGCGATTCAGGCGCAGTTCCCGGGGGAGAAAATCTTTGAATTTCAGATCGGGGCGGGGAGTGTCGGTGTACAGATTCATCAGGCGCGACAGGTTGACCGGCCCGTCGGTAGGGAAGACCTGCGTATCCTCCAGCTCGAAATTCATGCGCAGGCGGTCCACGACCTCGGCATCCGCGCCTTCTTCGATTTCCAGACGTACGGCGTCGCCTTTGCGGCGGTTGTGCAGCTCGGAGCGCACGCTGTCTAGCAGGCTGCGCGATTCTTCTTCCTGGAAATACAGGTTGCTGTTGCGGGTGACGCGAAAGGCGGCGGTGGAAAGGATTTCATAGCCGCGGTACATGCCCACGGCGTTGTGCTCAATCAGGTCGTGGAGAAAGACGAAATCGTGGGTTCCGGAACTGGATGGCAAGGGCACAAGGCGGGGCAGCGCCCGGGGAACGGTGAGCACACCGAGCAACGCCCCCGAAGCACCCTTGCGTTTACGGCGCAACAGCAGGGCCAGGCAGAGAGCCTTGTTCAGGACCCGGGGAAAGGGTGCGCCGGGTCGATGGTGATGGGGGTCAACAGCGGGTCGACTTCGCGCTGATAGTAATCGAGAGCATGAGCGCGGGCCGCCTCGTCGACTTCGTCCCACTCCAGCACGCGAACTCCATTCTCATAGAGCGCGGGGCGAAGGTCTTCTGTCCAGCAGCGGTACTGGTCGCGCACAAAATTGTGCATATCCTGGACCACGACGTCCAGGGTCTGGCGCGGGAGTCAGGCCATCGAAGCCTGGCTCGGTGTACCCGTCTTCAATGCGTTGCATGATGCCGGCGACGCGAATCTCGACAAACTCATCCAGATTGCTGGCGGTGATGGCCAGAAACTTAACCCGTTCCAGCAGCGGGATTGTCCTTATCCTGGGCTTCTTCGAGGACACGCCGGTTGAAGCTCAGCCACGATTCATCGCGGCCGATAAAGAGACTTTGCGGATCCTTGCTCTCGTTGTCCATAGAGGAGGGTTGGTGACACCTATCTGTCTGTGTCTACCTTACTAAAGCGCAGGCAAGATGAATCTGCAATGAAAGTGACATGGAAACGAAAAGCTCTTACGCGGATTTGACGCCCGGAGAGAGGTTGCGGGAGGATGGAAGATAATGGTATGGGCTACCGAAGGTCCAAGGAGAAGCAGCATGAACGAGCAGGGTTTGGGCCACGCACCAGCAGGCCAGCCAACTCATGGCCGAGGATACGGCTTTGCAGCTTTTTCAGATCGCGGCGCTGATGCTGGGCGACGAGCAGGAGGCAGTTTCCCTGGTCGAGGAAAGCGTGGCCAAGGTAGAAACCGACCCCTGCGCCGAGGGGACGCTGGCCTATGCCGAGGCGCGCACGCTGCTGGTTCATACCGCGGTGCAGCGGATGGCCGGGCTTTACCCGGAAGCGTTTGCCGTGCCGGCTGCGCAGCCGGCCGATGCCGCCTGCATTGAAACCGACGACCTCGGGGCGGCGGGGTTAACCGGTGAGCAGTTCGGCGCCCTGGTTTCGGGCGCCGGCCGGGCAGGAATGCGGGAATGGCTGGAACGGCTGGCGCCGGCCCTGCGGGCAATTTTTGTGTTGCGCGCGGTCGCCGGACAAGACGGTGAGCAGACCGCCGAGAGCCTTCGCCAGAGTGGAGCGATCGGCGCACAGGCGTGGCGGCGAGACCAGGTTGGGAACGCCTATCGCCAGGCTCTATGCTCGCTGGCCACCTGCCTGATGAGCGCGCAGGCCTCGCTCCTGCCGGCCTGAAGTCCGAGCCCGAAAAGTCCCAAGGCGTTCGGCAACAACCCCACTCAAGCCAAAAGAAGGCTTGAATGGGCCACCCGGTTCCTTGTGCCTAACCGCACAAACCCGGCGTTCAGAATCGCCGGCAGGCCTTCTTTTTGAATAGTTCACATGGCAATTGGCATCGAAGTGGGTGCTGCTGTTTTTTGAGGGGCCAGAGGTTTCTTTGCCGAGGTTGATTCAAGGATGAGACGTAAGCCGGGTGAATTGTGGGGCACGGGATGGGGATCCTGGGTTTGCTTCTCTGCTTGATTTTTACCCCGCTTGCTTCGCCAGGGCAGGGTGCTCCGGGTGGATCGACGGCAAATAGCACCAGCGGGGTGGCGGTTCAGGCGACGCCGTCGCAGGTGAACAGCAGCACCTACCAGGGCAGCATCGTAAAGCAGGCGCCGGTGCCGGGTGTTCTTCCCTTGCCGCTCGACCAGGCGATCCGGATGGGTTTGCAATACAACCTGGGCCTGGTGCTCTCGGGCGTAAACACGGGAATAGCAGGCGCACAGCGGCTGCAGCAGCTGCAGGCACTGCTTCCCACAGTGAACGCTACGGCCAAGGAATCTGTGCAACAAACGAATCTGCAGGCCGAAGGGTTGAAGATTCCGGGATTCCCGGCAGTGATCGGGCCTTATGGGTACACCGACATCCGGGGTTCCGTGCAATGGTCGCTGTTGAATTTGTCGTCGCTCGATAATTATCTGGCCTCGAAGCATAACTTCCAGGGCTCCAAGCTTTCGCTCGAGGACGCCAAGGATCTGGTGGTGCTTACCGTGGGGAATGCCTATCTGCTATGCATTGCGGACGCGTCACGAGTAGAGTCGGCGCAAGCCCAGGTGAGCACCTCGAAGGTTTCGCTCGACCAGGCAGTGGCTAACCATCAGGCGGGGACAGCTCCGCTGCTGGATGAGCTACGCGCCCGGGTGGACTACCAGACGCAACAGCAGACTTTGATCACGGCGCAAAACCAGTATGAGAAAGACAAGATTGCGTTGGCGCGCGCCATTGGACTTCCCCTGGAACAAAGCTTTGCCTTGACCGACCCGGCGCCGTTCAAGGCCCTGGACGACCTGGACCCTAACGCCGGCGTGGAGCAGGCTCTGGCGCACCGTCATGACTTGCAGGCGTTGCAGCAGCAGGTGGAGAGTGCCCGGGCGTCTCGCTCCGCGGCAACAGCAGAACGCTACCCCACGATAGCGTTTTCAGGCGATTACGGGGTGATCGGGCCGACCCTGGGCCATTCCCACGGGACTTTCGATGCAGTGGGGACGGCCAGCGTACCGCTCTTCGAAGAAGCGAAGCTGCGCGGAGACGCGCGGGATGCGCAAGCGCAGCTGGAGCAGAAACAGGCGCAGCTGAATGACCTGCGCGGCCAGATCAGCGCCGACGTGCGCGACAGCATTCTCGATATCCAGGCAGCCGCCAAGCAGGTCGCGGTGGCGCGCAGCAACGTAGAATTGGCGACCGAAGCTTTGAGCGAGGCGCAGCAGCGCTACGCGGCAGGCGTTGCCGACAATCTTGCGGTATCGCAGGCCCAGGCGTCGATGGCCCAGGCGGATGACCAGTATGTCTCCAGCCTGTACCAGCACAACGTAGCCAAACTGTCGCTGGCGCGGGCATTGGGCATCGCGCAAACGAATTACAAGGATTACGTGGGAGGAAAGTAACGGTGGCGGAACAGAATCCGGAATCAGGCCGTGCAAGTGCAAGTGCCGTCGAAGAGGGTCCCCAGGCTGGCGAGAATGATCAGCAGGACCTGGATAGCCCTCCCCGAAAAAAGGGGCGGCGCCGGTTTATCGTCATCGGCGTGGTCGCAGTCCTTATTGTGGGCGCACTGCTCTTCTGGTGGCACTCCACGTATTACGAAGACACCGATGACGCGCAGGTAGATGGTCACCTGATCCAGATCAGCGCCCGGGTTGCCGGTCAGGTCATCAAGGTCAACGTGGATCAGAACCAATACGTGCAGGCCGGCACCTCGATTGCTGAGATCGACCCCAAAGATTTTGAGGTGGCAGTGCAGCAGGATGAGGCTAGCCTGGAGAGCGCCGAGGCCAACTATGAAGCAGTGAGGGTCAACGTACCCATAATCGGAATCAACACTAGCAGCAGCCTGGCGTCGGCCTCTTCGGGCGTGCGCTCCTCTGATGCGACAGTGCAGCAGTCGCAGCGCCAGTTGGAAGCAGCGCAGGCCCAGGTGTCGCAAGCGGAAGCGAACAACACCAAAGCCCAGCTTGACCTCAAGCGTTACACGCCGCTGGTGGAAAAGGACGTTATCTCCAAGCAGCAGTTCGATGCCACCGTCGCCACCGCGGATGCCGCCCGCGCGGCATTGCTGGGAGCCAAGGCCAACGAGATTGCCGCAGAAGATGCGGTGCGCATCGCTCGTGACCGGGTGGTGCAATCGCAAGCTGAGCTTAAGACTGCGCAAACAGCGCCGGACCAGGTGAAGATTCAGAAGGCCAAGGCAGACCAGGCCGCAGCGCAAGTGGAGCAGGCACGCGCCCAGCTCGCGCAGGCCAAATTAAACCTGAGCTACTGCAGGATTGTTGCCCCGGTCAACGGCATCATCACCAAGAAGAGCCTCGAGGTAATGCAGAACGTCAGCGTGGGTCAAAACCTCATGACCCTGGTGTCGCTGGACGATATCTGGATCACGGCGAACTTCAAAGAGACCCAGCTGCGTCTGATGCGCCCCGGACAGAAGGTCAAGATCCACGTGGACGCCTACGGGCGTGACTACGACGGCAAGGTGACGCAGATTGGAGGGGCGACTGGGTCGATGCTGAGCCTTTTCCCACCGGAAAACGCCACCGGCAATTACGTCAAGGTGGTGCAGCGTATTCCGGTCCGCATCGACCTGACCGACCGCAATGAGGACCAGGACCACCTATTGCGTCCGGGCCTGTCGGTTGAACCTACGGTTCGGGTCAAAGATTGAGCTGGGATTAACAGGCGCCTGCCCTGAGAAATCCGGATAAACTACCCGGTAGCGCCAGCCATCGCACCGTTTCCCGTTGCGCGATCATCTAAGGGGAGACACACACAGAGGCAGCTGCGTTATGGGGTTAGGGTTTAGTTTTTTCCTGCACTACGCGTACATCATCCTTTTCCTGTGGGTGATGGGGGAGCAGCTTGGCGCGCCGGTGCCCAGCATCCCCCTGCTGCTCGCGGCAGGGACCTTGACCGCGACCCACAAACTATCGCTCCCCCTGGTGCTGTTTGCTGTTGTGGCCGGCTGCTTTGTCAGCGATTCACTCTGGTACATGTTGGGCAAGCGTTTTGGTAGCACCATGGTGAAACTGGTTTGCAAGCTTTCGTTTGAGCGGTCCACCTGCGTTCGCAAGACAGAAGACTACTTCACCAAATATGGCGAGCAGGCGTTGTTGGTAGCCAAGTTTGTGCCGGGCCTGGGGACGGTCGCGGCCCCCATTGCCGGACAAACCGGGATGCGGTACCGCGTGTTTCTGGCTTACGACTTGGCCGGCGCCCTGTTCTGGGCTGGAACGGTTACCCTGATCGGGCGCTTTTTCGGGGATGTGCTGAAGACCCATCCTGAAGCCCTCTCGTGGGTGGGCCATTTCGCGGGCGCGTTGGTCGTGCTTGCCATCCTGGGCTTGCTGGGGTATCGGGTGTGGAAGCAGCAGGCTTTCCTGAAGCAGGTTCGGACCTCACGGCTGGACCCAGAAGAACTCAAGCGCATGCTGGACACCGGACAGAACCCTTTTATCGTCGATTTGCGTCATCCGCTGGACTATTTGCCCGACCCTCGGGTACTGCCTGGCGCGATTCGGCTCTCACCCGAAACCCTGATGCAACGCAGCGGGGAGATTCCGCGCGATCGCGACGTTATTCTCTATTGCACCTGCCCCAGTGAAGCAACGGCAGCCAAGATGGCGATGAAGCTTCGGCAAAATGGAATTTACCGGGTTCGTCCCCTGCTCGGAGGCTTCGATCAGTGGAAAAAGCTGGGCTTCCCTCTGGAACAGTACGAGGAACAGCCGGCGAATATCGCCTGATCGCAAGACACAACTTCTGGGGGTTTGGCCGGCGGGCAATCCACGTGCTAGCTTTGCCTTTGCTCCATGGGAGATTTTTGTATGGCGTACACCGAGACCTACCACTGCGATGTGTGTGGAAATCCAAGGGGAGAGGCGGAGGACTGGTGGTTGGCTTTGACCGAGCCGGCATCGCTGATTCCTAAAGCCCCCGAGCAGCCGATGCTGAGGTTGACTCCGTGGAATGTCATGCTTTCACACGCAGCCAATGTGCGACATCTGTGTGGGGCGCGTTGCGCCCAAACGCTGATGGACCGGTGGATGCGGGGCGAGTAGCTCCCGACAAAATCCATAACCCAAAACCATGAGTGGCTGGCCCAGGTCTCGCCTTTGAGACCTGGGGGTCATGCGGAGGGAACCCATTCTGGATTCTCAAGCGCTGCGATAGGTGCGTGAGAACTCGGATTATCCAGCCCCGAAGGGGCGGCCTGAACCTAGCCAGGACGGAAGTCCTGGGTTGGGCGGTAAGAGATGCATAGTCCCGCAGGGACGGCTGAAACGGCTGGGAATGGATTCAGCCGTCCCTCACGGACTTCCTGGAGCGGGTGGCTCGGGTGGCTTAGCCCAGGACTGGCGTCCTGGGCTAAAGCTCAGGTCGCCCTTTCGGGGCTGGATTCGCAAGTCCAAGTTCGCACACAGAATTCTTCAACGCCGGTCCTTTCCAACCGACCTCATAAGGTGAACCGCAGGCCCATGACCCCTCGATAGAAGTCACGGATAGTATGGTGTGGAGGCTAACGGATTGGCATACGACGACCTGAGGGGTTGGATCAAGGCGCTGGAGAAGGCGGGCGAGCTGAAGCATATCCACGAGCCGGTGGATCCCATCCTCGAGATTGCTGAAATTACTGACAGAGTGTCCAAATCAAGGAGCGCCCCCGGCGGACCTGCGCTGCTGTTTGAGAATGTAAAGGGATATCCCGGCGCCCGGGTCCTGATGAACCAGTTCGGCAGCGAACAGCGGATGAAGCTGGCGCTCAATGTAGATAGCCTCGATGAGATTGCAGGCCGCATCGAGAGCCTGATGGCGATCAAAAGGCCGGAAGGCTTTGTGGAAAAGTTGAAGATGCTGCCCATGCTGGCTGAAGTGGGCCGGTTTTTCCCCCGCACCATCGCGTCCAAAGACGCGGCTTGCAAGCAAGTAATCCTGCGGGATAGCTTCAACGTGCTGGACTTTCCCGTGCTCCAGTGCTGGCCGCTGGACGGTGGCCGCTTCATTACCCTTCCCTGCGTGATGACCCGCGACCCCAAAAGCGGAAAACGCAACGTCGGCATGTACCGCATGCAGGTCTATGACGGACAAACCACGGGCATGCACTGGCAACGGCAAAAGGTCGCTGCCGAGCACCTGCGTGAGCGGTTACGGGCAGCGGCCGTGGCAGACGCCTCGGGAGATGCACGTGCCGCCCGAGTGCGGGTGATGGCGGAGACGGCTGGAGGAACCACCCGGCGGCCGGATGCCCCCTTGCCCGCGATCGCCGCGGCCCAAGTCAAAGAACGCCGGCTGGAAGTGGCTGTGGCCATCGGCACCGATCCCGCCACCACTTTCTCTGCCATTGTGCCCGCTCCTCCCGAGGTCGAGGAGTTTGTCATCGCGGGCTTTCTGCGCCAGGCGGCGGTCGAGCTGGTCAAATGCGAAACCGTGGATCTGGAAGTCCCGGCCCACGCCGAGATCGTACTCGAGGGATACGTGGAGCTGGACGAACTGCGCACGGAAGGACCCTTTGGCGATCACACCGGTTTCTACACCATGGAAGAGGAGTACCCCGTCTTTCATATCACCTGCATTACACATCGCCGGGATCCCATCTATGCCGCGACCATCGTGGGCAAGCCGCCGATGGAAGATGCCTGGATGGGCAAAGCGGTGGAGCGCATTTTTCTGCCGCTCATGCGCCTGACCATACCCGAAATCGTCGACGTGAATCTGCCGGTGGAAGGCGTATTCCACAATCTGATGATCGTCTCCATCCGCAAGAGCTATGCCGGGCAGGCGCGCAAGGTCATGCATGGCATCTGGTCGCTGGGCCAGGCCATGTTTACCAAGTGCATCATTGTGGTCGACGAGGACTGCGATGTACAGGATGTGGGTGAAGTGACGCTGCGGGTGACCAACAATATTGACCCGGAACGGGACATCCAGTTCACGCTGGGTCCTATCGACTCGCTCGATCACGCCTCCCGTCTGCCCAACTACGGCAGCAAAATGGGCATCGATGCCACTCGAAAATGGAGTGCGGAAGGTTTTACCCGGCCGTGGCCGCCAATGATCGCCATGGACGCGGTCACCCGGGCTCACGTGGATGAGATCTGGAAAAAACTGGGTTTGGATTAGTTCTCCGCCACGCCGCGAGATACGCGATGAGAGACGAGATCGGGCGGTTGTGGCGTAAGCTCCGGCGAAGAGGGCACACCGATTGGCCGCGGATGGAGCAGAGCCAATACCGCAGCTATCGCGCAGTCCATCCGTTCGATGAGCGCTTTGGAGTCGAGACCAGCGGGCTCATCTATGACCTGCGCTCCGGCCACCAACACGACGTCTACAACAACGGATACTTTGCCGTGGCCCCGTCAGTGTTTCACGCGATCATGGACGCAATGGCGCAGCAGCTGGAACTGGACTTCCGGCGTTTCTGCTTTGTAGATGTGGGGTCGGGCAAGGGACGCGCCTTGCTGCTGGCGTCAGACTATTCGTTTCGCGAGATTATTGGGGTCGAGCTTTCCCCGGAGTTAGACCGCCTCGCTCGAGCCAACATCGCGCGCTACGCGGCGGCCACGCATCGACCGCCGGCTGTCTGCATACAGGGGGATGCGACCGAGTTTCTCTGGCCATCCGGACCGTTGGTGGTCTACATGTGGAATGCCTTTACCAGGCCGGTGATGGAGCAGATGTTTCACAACCTGAAAGCCTCGTTGGCAGAACAGCCGCGGGAATTGTACCTGGTGTACATACATCCAGAGTTGGAGTCGATGCTGGCTGAGCTTCCCTGGCTGATTCCACTTTGGAGGGACGAGTTCACCATGAGCGAAGAGGATTATTCGGCGTGGGCGTTTCCCACCCGGGCAGAGATGTGTGCGATCTATCGTGCGGCGAATATTTGACACGAAAGTTTAAAAGTCCAGGTGACCATTGCCCGGCGGACGAGCGATTGGGAAACGGAAGGACATGACCTCGATGCTACGATTGCCTTGCATCGTAATCGAGTTGAAATCGGCGCAGCTTTCAAAAGAGATGCTGGACAGAACCGATTCGTACTCCTGGCGGTAAGTGTAAACATTCTCTCGCTGCAAGTTCCCATCCCCCGGGCCCTTGATCGAGATATTTCGAAAGACACCGTCCCCTTCTGAACGGATCAATACAGAAGAATGCCCGGTCCCCCCGCCGTCGCAGAAGTTCGGAACCACGAATATCTACGCACAGCGGCGTGCTCGCCGCACGAGGGATGAATCGGGATGCTGCAAACCAGGGGCTTTCAACGTTGGATAAGGAAAGCAGGCCTCTGCCTGCTGACCGGATCAATTACCTGCACCATGGCCTGGGCACAGGATGTGGGCGGATATTATTCCAATCGCACTGCGCTGAGTGGATTCGTGGAGTATTCCAACGATTCCAGTCACATGCTGATTGGCTACGCCGATGGACGAAAGATAAGCGCAGTGGGAGCCAGCCTGGAAAGACGGAGTTTCGTGAACAACAGCCTATCGGGCGCCTTTATTGCTGAAGTGCGTCCCCTGATGACCGTGAGCGATCCGGTGCTCAAAGGCTTCGCGTTACAGTTTCCGCAACAGCCCGCCTATTCCGGGATTGTAAATTTCAGCGCCCCGATTCCCGTAGATCAGCCCGGTAAGCAAAGCTCCCTTAGACGTAATTCTGGTAACCTCGAACGCGACCTACGCGGGGACCGCAACCTACATCGGCGGAATGCGATCGACCTATGTAAGCGGATTCAGCCCGTTGGGATATAAGCTGAGTGTATTGCCGCGCAGGCGCATACAGCCCTTCGTAACCGCCCTGGGCGGCTTTGTCGTGGCTCCCAGAGACATCCCGGTTTTCAACAGCGCCGCGTTCAACTTTACGTTTGAATTCGGAGCAGGGGTGGAGATGTTTCGGACCCACTCGCGCTCATGCCGGCTGGAGTATCGTTACCATCATCTCTCCAACGGTGGCAGGGGCGACGTCAATCCGGGAATTGATTCCGGTGTGGTAAAAGTGACGTATTCATTCGGCCGGTAGCAGATATTTCCTTATCCGGATAAACGTGGAGTGAACCAGTGCGCTCCCTCGAACGAGACGTGCGTCTGCTCATGCTCGCTGCTTGTGCGGGATGCTCTGACGGGTGGAGCTATTTCGGGCTCGGTCACGCCTTTGTCGCAAATATGACCGGCAACACGGTGTTGCTGGGGATTGCCGTTTTCCAGGATCACGGAGATCTGCTTCATCCTGCGCTCTCTCTCCTATGCTATGGCGCTGGCGCCGTGCTCGGCTCTTTCCTGACCCGAAACGTACGCCCGGGAACCTACTGGTCGAAGACCATTTCCTGGACCCTGATGCTGGAGGGCCTCTTGCTGGCCGGGGCTGAGGCAGGTTGGATAACCCACCACACCAACGGCTGGCCAAATCTCAACCTGCTGCTAGGCGTAGTGGCACTGGCCATCGGCATACAAAGCGGCGCCATGGTGCAGTTGAATGTTCCCGGCATTGTGACGACTTACATCACCGGAACCTGGACTACTTTGCTGGCTGGCCTGGTGGGTTTGGTGAGACAGAAACGACAGCAGTCGCCACCGCAGTTTTTCGAATTTGAGCATCGGCTGCGGATGCAGGCCGCTGTCTTATCGGTATACTTTCTCTCCGCTGTGCTCACGGGATGGCTCTTCCGGCATCTGCCGCTAGCGGTGGGCGCGCTGCCCGGGACCGCTGTGCTGGTGGTAGCAGTTCACGGAGCTCTTGGTGCGGATAGCAAAGACTCAGCTTAGTGGCCAATATCCAGGCCGAACTTGGGAGCAGTATTCGTTCCCGTAATCTTTACCGGTATCTCTGCTCCGGCGCCATTCTTGTGGAAGAAAGGATCCGCCACCTTCAACATCCAGCTCTTCCACCTGGTAGCCACCATCTGCGATAGCTTGGCCTGGGTTCTGACCTTGCCCGTAAAATCGAACTTCTTGCCGTCTAACGTGTAGACTCCGGCCAGCCGCACGGTTGCTCCCGGCATGGCGTAGTTCAGATCCTGCAAATTCAACTTCCCGTCGGCCATTTGGAATTTCCCGGTCATGCGGGAGGCCACATCCGCTGCTCCGGGCTTGGCTTGCTTGGGGAGCCCTTCCGCGCGCAGGCTCAGCATGTCCACCTTGTCCTGCACGTCCGCGTTGGTAAAGTGCATCTGCTGTAGCGTGAAATCGCCCTTCAGCTCCAGTTTTTGGGTTACGCTCTCCTTGCCTGGGCGAATATGGAGGCTGGTTTTCATACCCAGGACACCAGTCATCACCACCGGCTGCGTCTTCACCGCCAGCTTCAAGAAGTCTTGGATACGGCCGGCCGGTACATTCACGTCAAGGTCGATGGAGTGCCCCTGCCCCTTGTGGTTGACCACGGCACCGCTGCAGGAAAACTCCGACTCGCCCAGCTTCGCATCCACCGGTTGCAGATAGGTGTCGCCGGACGTTCCATCGACAATCGCCGAAAATCGCGTCTCCAGCGGCACGGGATGGTTGGCCGTGTCCAGGGAGAAATCCGGGACATCCGCTGTTCCATGTACTTCGATCCGGTCGAGCCGGCCCGTGAACTCACCGACGGAGTGCAGGATGCCGCCAATTCCCTTGATGGTGTTCAAGTCAGCGTGCTCGAAGGTGTACTTGCCGGTCACGGTTGAGTCGCCCGGAGCTTCCGTATCCCACGGACCAAAGGTGCCGACGGCGTGGATCTCCCCTTTCGGGATGGCGTTGGTCAGCCATGCTTCATAGGGTGAGGCAGAGTGGGATCCCACTTCGTGCAACACAATATGCTTAAGGTCGAACGTCTTTGGATCCTTGTCCGGCTTGTCCGTGCCAATCACCAGCTTCGAATCGTCGAAAACGATTTCATCGACAACGATCTTCAGCTTGCCGTGGTACCGCGACTTCGAAGCGCCCTGTTGCCGCATGGACTTCGGCGGGATATTGATGGCCAACCCCTGCACATGCACCGTGCCCACGTGGGTGGGTTTGAGAAACAAGCCGATCAACCCGGCATGAAATTCGAATTGCTGAATTGCAATGAGAGGATCCTTCGCACCGGCGGCCACCACATCATCCGGGGAGAAGATGCGCAGACCCTTTCCCGAGATCGCCAACCCCTTGATAAGGGAGACCTGCAGGTCATCCAGCTCAACATGGCTGTCGAAGCGTGTGCTGAGGGTTTCGATGACCCGCCCCTTGAGGATCGGTTCGGCTCTTTTGAGCATGATTTCGCCAACCAGCAGCAGCGTGAACACTGCAATGAGACCGACCCAGATGACCCACCGCAAGCGCTTGTGCTCTCCCGGCTTTTGCGTCGTTTGGTCTTGCTTTATGTTGTTCTTGACCGTGCTCAAGATGAATCCCTGTACAGTCGATGCCATTTTGCCGAATTTAGTTTCCGCAAGGCACTAAAATCGTTCGCTTTTCGTACATACAGGCAGAATCCAGGGACAATGAATTCGTATTTTCGAGCAGGTAAACCTGATACCGTGCTCTAGTGAACACGCAAGGCGAATACGACGCGATTGTGATTGGCACGGGCGCGGGCGGCGGAACCTTGGCTCTGCACTTGGCGCAGGCGGGTAAGAACATCCTTATTCTCGAACGGGGCCCGTTTCTGCCGCAAGAAAAGCTCAACTGGGACACATCCGCGGTCTTTCTCGACAACCGCTACCACACCAAAGAGACCTGGCAAGACAAAGATGGCAAGCCACTCCACCCGCAGCAGGCGTATTTCGTAGGTGGACAGACCAAGGTCTATGGGGCTGCGATGTTCCGGATGCGGGCCGAAGATTTCGGGGTGATTCGGCACCAGGGGGGCATCTCTCCTGCGTGGCCTATTACTTACGCCGATATGGAGCCTTTCTATAGCCGGGCGGAAGAGCTTTTCCACGTCCACGGCGACCTCGGCACTGCGCCCTTGGTCCCCGGTGGATATGGCTCCTCCTTTGATCCCACGGAGCCCTTCCACTCCATCAAGTACCCTTACCCCTCATTCAGCAATGAGCCGCGCATGCAGACCATCGAGGACGACGTGCGCAAGCTCGGCATCCACACGTTCCCTATTCCCCTTGGGCTCAAGCAGGATGCCGCCGATCCGCTGGCGTCGAAGTGCGTGCGCTGCGATACCTGCGACGGATACCCATGCCTGGTGCACGCCAAGTCGGATGCGGACATCAATTGCATTCGCCAGATCATGCACTTGCCCAACGTAACCCTGATGACAAACTCCCGGGTGACACGCCTGCTCACGAACAGCAGCGGCACCGCGGTCACCGCGGTCGAGGTGATCCATGCGGGGCCGGGCAAGACTTATGCGCCACCTGCATCCAAAGACGGTGTCGCGGCGACCTATCGGGCTGGGTTCTTCGCGGTCTGCGCCGGCGCTATTAACTCCGCGGTGATTCTTCTGGCGTCCGCGAACGATAAACATCCCAACGGGCTGGCCAATCGCTCCGACCAGGTGGGGCGGAACTTCATGTATCACCAGGCCGACGCTTTGTTGGCGATTGGCACCGAGCGCAACGAGGACAGCTATACCAAGACATGGGGCACAAACGACTTTTACTTCAGGGATCCAGACCCTGGTTATCCCTTTCCCCTGGGCCAGGTGCAGCCGGTTGGCAGCTTCCATTTTGAGATGATGAAGGGGGATGCGCCGCCGCTCACCCCGGACTTTGTTTTGGAGGGAATGAAGCACCACTCCGTGCCATGGTGGCTAACGACGGAAGACCTGCCCGACCCGCAGAATCGGGTGACCCTGCACAACGCGACTCCGCTTTCCGTCGAGAACCGGCAGCCCGGTGTGGACGGCCCCCATCCCTCGGGAGACACGGGCCACACCAATGAATCCGAACTCGTCACCGATTCCGCGCCCATGAGAATCCAGCTGTCGTACACGCCCAACAATGTGGAATCGTTCAATCGCCTCAAGGATCGTTGGGTTGACGTCCTCAAGAAGGCCGGGCACGCGACCACCTCAGTCCCGCTGCACGCGTATTTCAAAAAGCGCATTCCGCTGGAGGGTGTAGGCCACCAAAACGGCACCTGCCGCATGGGAACCGACCCCACGACAAGTGTGCTCGACCCGCACTGCAAAACTCACGATCTGGACAACCTATATGTTGTGGATGCTTCCTGCTTTGTTTCGGCAAGCGCGGTGAACCCCTCGCTGACCATCATCGCGAATGCGATTCGCATCGCAGACCACCTGTTGGCGGAGCGACTCAAGTGAGGATCACTCCACTCGCTGTCCTGGCCGGCGTTGTTTCCATCGCCGTGGCCCAGCAGCAGGTTCAGCCGCCGACACGGCCGTCGCGGCCTCAGGATGGAGGCACGCGCGAGGTTTTAGAAAGCATCGTCGTTCCCCCGCTGCCCAACGCGCCGTTTTACACCACCCTGGAGACGGAGTGGGCGCGCCCTATGGCCGAGGGCGGTACCTACACGCTTACCAATAAACGCCACATCGCACGCGACAGCGCCGGGCGTGTTTATGAGGAGCGCTGGCTTTTGGTTCCGAAAGGAAGCGATGTGAAATCGGCGATGAACTTCATTCAGATTGCGGACCCGATCAATCACACTCTCTACACCTGCAGCACCTTCAGAAAAATCTGCGACCTTACGAGATATCAGCCGTCGCAGTCCGAGATGTTCGAAGGAGAGGAATCGGGAGCACAGCCGTTTAAAAGTAAAGACGGCTCCCAAACCATCGAGAATCTAGGCATGAAGATACTGCTAGGCGTGGATACGGTTGGGACCCGGCAGACTACGACCATCAAGACCGGCATAATTGGAAACGATCGACCCATCCAGATTCTGTTGGAGTATTGGCACTCGCCCAGGTTGGGGTTCAATCTGCTGTCGAGCCGCTCCGATCCACGCATCGGCACACAGACGTTCACGGTGACGGAATTGGACGTGGCAGAGCCTGATCCGCAGCTCTTTAAGGTTCCGGAAGGCTACCAGGTGGTGGATCAGCAAACCAGCCCGCCGATCTCCTGGTAAATCGCGCTTGTGGGCGAGAAGATGAGCCGCCGGGGTATATTCTGGAGCCTCGGGCCGCGACTAGTCGAAGCACTTTTGATCCTCATCCGGGAGTTCCATCATTGTCCCCAAGTTCGTTCTTCAGTAGCCGGCAGCTGCAGGTGAGTCTTTTGATGTCTGTGCTCGCTGCCCCCTCAGGCCTGCCTGCTCAGACGCCCGCTGCCCCGGCGGATTTCGTCATCAAGAACGCGACCGTGATGACTGCGTCGCACGGCACCATTGAGCGGGGAAGCGTTTGGGTTCACCAGGGAAAGATTGCGGGGGCCGGGGCGACGGTGAGTGCTCCGGCGGATGCCACGGTCATCGATGCTACAGGCAAATTCCTCACGCCCGGCATCATCGACCCGCACTCCCACTCCGCGCTTGGCAATGATGTGAATGAAGCGACCAGCCCGGTCACCCCTTCCATGATGATGATCGATGCCTTCGACAACACGGACAGTGCGCTCTACCGGGCATTGGCGGGCGGAGTGACCACCGAGCTGCTGCTGCACGGGTCGGCCAACGTAATCGGCGGACAGGCGGTGGTGATCAAGAACAAATTTGGACTTTCGCGCGATCAGATGCTTTTTCCCGGCGCGCCGCGCTCCATCAAGTTCGCCAGCGGTGAGAATCCCAAGCGCGTATACGGCCAGCGCAATGAAATGCCCTCTACGCGCATGGGAAATTTTGAAATCATGCGTCAATCTTTTGAAGATGCGAAAGCCTATATGGCAAGCTGGGACGCGTACAACGCTAAGGTGGCCAGGAACGATAAAGACGCAGTCGCTCCCAAGCGCGACCTGAAGCTCGAAGCACTGGCTGACATACTCCGGGGTAAGCTTCTGGTCCAGATCCATTGCTACCGGGCCGACGAGTTTCTTACCGAAGAGGCGATCGCCAGGGAATACGGCTACAAAATTCGCGCCTTCCACCATGCTCTGGAGATGTACAAGGTAGGCGATCAGATTGCACCCACAGGCACGGCAATCGCCACCTTTGCCGACTGGTGGGGATACAAGGACGAAGCCTGGGACGCCATTCCGTGGAACGCCACCATGAGCATGCGAGAGGGCGTGCGGGTAGCGCTAAAGAGCGACTCCAACGACTATGTGCGCCGCCTCAACCAGGAAGCGGGAAAGATGATTCATTACGGCGGCGCCAGCGAGGAAGAAGCACTGCAGATGATCACGCTCAATCCCGCCTGGATCATCGGGGTGGACGACCGAGTGGGCTCGATCGACGTGGGCAAAGATGCTGACCTGGTGCTTTGGAACGTGAATCCTCTTACCACGTACGCGCGCGCGGAAAAGGTATATATCGATGGTGAACTCTTTTTCGATAGCAGCCTCCCTGGTTTCGGTACGACTCAGTTCCACGGAGTGATGCATAGCAGCGGGTTTGAGGGCGCAGACGACGAGGATGGAGACGGCCTGTGATCACTCGCAGCGTTGAACGACGGATTTTGGCCTGTGCATTGCTAAGTGCTTGCATCGGCATCCCGCGGGCGTACGCACAAAGCACGGGTCACGCCAAAGCTGCTCCGGCTCCAGCCGGTCCTAATAACACTACGATTGCTCCACCTAGCGTGGTGGCAATCGTCGGTGGGAAGCTGCTCACGATCACGCATGGGACGCTCGAGAATGGGACTGTGCTTCTTGAAAACGGCAAAATTACCGCTGTCGGCCCCGCTGCCTCCGTCAAAGTGCCGAAGGACGCGCAAATCTACAACGCGAAAGGGATGACGGTATATCCCGGCCTGTTCGACGCCGAGACCCAGCTTGGGCTGGTCGAGGTTGGGTCGGACCAAAACAGCAGCGACCTGGTCGAGAAGAGCGATGAAATCTTTCCCCAGATGCGCGTGGTGGATGCATTCCATGCTGAGACAGTCCGCATTCCCGTGGAGCGTATTAATGGGGTTACCAATGCTATCGTTGCGCCTGCCTCAGAGGATTCGGTGGCCGGCCAGGACGCGCTGATCCAGCTTTACGGCAAGGACCGCAATGCCATGATTCTCAGCCCGGATATTGCGCTGGCCATGAACTTCGAGGGGGACGTCCGGCGCAGAGGGAGTACGCTTGCCAGCTCCAAATTCCCCTCCACACGCATGGGCCTGGCCTCGCAACTCCGGCAGACTTTTCTGGATACCCAAAACTACATGGCCGAGAAGGCGGCAGAGGCCAAGCCTGATTTCAAAGGCGCCCCAACCAAGAAGGACCTTAAATATGAAGCGTTGATTCCTTACTTGAAAGGCGAGAAGCCCGTGGTGTTCGGCGCCTATCAAGGGTACGAGGTGGAAGTTGCGATGGGCATCGCGCAGGAGTTTCATCTCAAAGTGATCTTGAACCACGTGACCCATTCGCAGGATGTGCTCGACACCATCGCCTCCTACAAAGTGCCGGTTATTGTCGGATCCATTTATGACCCACCCGACGCTAACGAACGCTATGATGCGGTATTTTCTCTTCCCGCGGAGTTGCAGAAACGCGGCGTCAAGATTGCTATTTCGTCTGTTCTCAGCGACGGTCCGTCGGCTGACAGCCGCAATCTACCCTATGCCGCAGGTTACGCAGTCGCCTACGGCTTGCCCTACGATGAGGCGATGAAGGCCATCACCCTCAACCCGGCGGAGATGTTCGGGGTCGGCGACCAACTAGGCTCTCTGGACGTAGGCAAAGTTGCCAATGTGGTGATCGCGAACGGCGACCCGTTGGATGTGCGCACGTCGGTGCAGCAGGTCTTTATCGGCGGGGTCGCCATTCCGATGACCAGCCGGCAGACACAGCTTCGGGATGAGTATCTGCCGCTAACTCAAAAAGCAAAGTAAACGGGCGATTCGACGCCCGAAAGGGCAGTGCGGGGAGGGTTGCATATCTCTGTACGAAGGGCATGGCTTCAGCCGTGCCGCACAGAGCCGCAGCCAACGAGGGCTTCAGCCCCTGAGGTATGGGTTTCCATGCTTCGACCTGCACGGAACCACCCTTTGACAACCGTACCCCAGCGGCTAAAGCCGCCCCCCGGCGCAATGTATTTACGGCACGGCAGAAGCCGTGCCCTTCGTGTAGTGTGGCGACGAGCTCTTCTCAAAAGCACTATGACTATGCACCGGCGGAAAACCCTACGCGTAGCGAAAAAGTGCCTTGAAACCGTAATCCATGTGCTGCTGAATATGGCAATGGAACAGAGATAAACCTGGCTGATCGGCGACAAAGTCCACCACGGCGCGACCGTAATACGGAACTACCACCGTGTCTTTTATGATGCCCCCGGTTTTGGTGCCGTTCATATCCACCAGCTCGAACTGATGACGGTGCAGATGGAGCGGGTGCGCATCATCCGTGCGGTTGCGAAAGACCAGCCGGTAACGAGTTCCCTGCTTCAGCACGAACTCCCTTTCGTGCGGATATTGCTTTCCGTTCACCAGCCAGCTGTTGAACTTGCCCGACCCGCCGGGGATTTTTTCGAAAACCATCTCGATCGTTTGATCGGGCGGAACAGGAGTATTGCTGATCTTGCCGAAAACCGTGTAGTCCCACGCGGCCCGCGACGGCGCAACCCACTGGGGCTGGTGATGCTGGTTTTCATATTCCACGATAATGCCCAGGCCGGTGTTGCGAATCCTCTCTTCGGTAGCGCCCAGGATCCATACACCCGGCTGATTCATTTCTACAATCGCATCGACCCGCTCGCCCGCGCCGATGAGGATTCCATCAACCTTCTGCGGCACCGGCACCGGGTTGCCATCGAGCGCAATCACCTGAAATTGATGTCCTGCCAGGGCAATCCGCCGGTTCTCAATCGCGCTCGCGTTGAGCAAATGCATCAACACCCGCTGGCCCTGCTTCACCCGAATCGGCTCCCCCGCACCCAGAGCCTTGTCGTTGATGGAGTACGTCATCGAGTTGACTTCAAGCCCGTTTGGATCGGTATTCAGAATCGCGGGCTTCTCTGGCTGCGGTCCGGTATGGCCGTCATCATCGTCGTCATCCATATTGCTGGTGAAAAAAGGTTCCCAGTCACGCAGGGAGAGAAAGATCTCCTGATCGTATCGCCCAGGGTCATTCCCCCCGTCGACGTAAACAAAGCCGAACTGGCCAGTGTAGCTTCCACGATGCAGATCGGCTTCGGCCATGGCGTGCGAATGGTACCAGCGAGAGCCGGCCGGACGCGGCGTGAGCTGATAGCGGCGGCGGCCACGGGCAGGCACAGGCGGCGTGCCCTGCTCCTCTACTCCATCGACCTCCGAGGGAATCAACATGCCGTGCCAATGCACTAGCTCCGGCACATCGGTATCGTTGATTACATCCACACTGACGGTTTTGCCCTCGCGCATGCGCAGCACCGGCCCCGGAGAGGTGTCGTTGTATCCGATGGTGCTCAGGATGTGGTCGGGGGCGAGCTCCACGGTAACGGGAGCGATGCGCAGGGTGTAGTCGGCTTTCGTTGTGTCGTTGGCGGGGGCCCCGCTTGCATCTGGCCCGTCTGCGCCGGCAGCATAATGGCGGTTCCCGCTTGCGCTAAGGCGGCGCCGCCAATCTTCAAGAAGTCGCGCCGCTTCAAAAGACTGCCCCCTCGGCCTGACCTGAAGAAATCGTCTCACGCAGAAAGATGGCGCGCAAGCAGAGCGGCCCGGCAAACATTTGCATGGGGCAACAAACTACTCGCTATCAGGCTTCGTCTATCAGACGAGAGCCGGTGGCATTCTGGTAGTCTCAAGGCAAGCGCGGTGAAATGGGAGGTTCCATGAAGCTCCTGCAAGCCAGCTCGGCGCTACTCGCCGGGATGGCGTTGTGCTCCGCGCTGTTTGCCTACCAGCGGACGGCAGACTTCGGCTTCGGCGACGATGCCAAACGACCGGGCAGAATTTTACTGGTCGCGGCTCAGTTATACCTCCAGCGTGGGCAGCAGTTTTGCGGGGGGTTACGGAGGCTATGGTGGTTTCGGGGGATATGGCTGGGGCCGCACCTGGTCACGCGACTACCCCAAGGCCGATCGCCAGGTTCTGCTTGCGATGAAACGCCTTACGCGGATTCAGGGCCGCTCGACAGAGCAGGTCGTGAGCCTCGACTCCGACGATATTTTCAACTATCCCTGGATCTATGCCGTGCAGGTACAGACCTGGTCCTTTACCGACGAAGAAGCCAAGCGCCTACGCGAGTACCTGCTGAAAGGCGGTTTCCTGATGGTGGACGACTTTCACGGTACCGCGGACTGGGAGCAGTTTATGAACGGCATGCGTGAGGTTCTTCCCGACCGGCCGATCGAAGACCTGGAGAACCAGGACGAGATCTTCCACGTGTTGTACGACGTGAATGAGCGCATGCAGATACCCGGGGAGCAATACATCCGGACGGGCAGGACCTACGAAAAGGATGGTTACGTGCCGAAATGGCGCGCCATTCGTGATGACAAAGGCCGCATCATGGTCGCCATTTGTCACAATATGCACCTCGGCGATGCCTGGGAATGGGCGGACGATCCGGATTACCCGGAACCCTTCGCCTCCATGGCTTTCCGGGTTGCGTTGAACTACATCGTTTACGGCATGACGCACTAGTGGACTGTAACAGTCGACTCGGGAGTAAACCTATATCTGCGAAAAAGCGCGACTCTCATGCTTTGTATCAGGGCACGACTTTAGTCGGGCCATAAACGATCGAAAATACGTCGGGCTTTAGCCCCTGCGCTCTATCAAATCAGCTGTTACGGGCCACTAGTTCGAGAGACAATCGGCACGGAAGACTCCAGATCCATGTTTGACCCATGTTTCCATTCTTGTTCAAGTACCCGATCCCGGTGTTTTCCAAAGGCCAGTTTGTCCTTCTGGGCACATGGCCTGGCTGGGTGCTGTTGCTGCTTATTTTCGCGTGCACGGCGGGCCTGGCACTGCTGATCTGGTCGCGGTTGCCGCACGCGGCCCAGAACATTGGCAAGTGGCGGGCCGGTGCGGTCTGGCTATTGCAATCTTTACTCATCGCCACCGTTCTGGTACTGCTGTGGCAGCCTGCGATCACGGTGGCGGAGCTGGCGTCGCAACAGAACGTAATCGCTGTTGTGCTCGATGACTCACGCAGCATGGCGATTGCCGATAGTGGCAGCGACGGCAAGCTAACGCGAGAAGCCGCAGCCGAAAAAGCGCTTGAGGATGGTGTGCTGGCTGGTTTGCAAAAGAAGTTTCAGGTCCGACTTTACCGGTTTGACAGCCGGGTGGCCCGGGCTGCGGCGCTGACGGAGATTCAGCCCGCAGCCGCTGCGACCCACATCAACGACAGCCTGAGGCAGCTGGCAAGCGAGACATCCGATTTGCCGGTTGGAGCGGTCGTGCTGCTCAGCGATGGTTCAGAAAACTCCACCGACGGTTCCGGGGATCTTTCCCTCCAAACTATCAATGCGCTGCGCAATCGCCGTATACCCGTTCATACCGTTGGCTTCGGCAAGGAGCAGGCCGTGCACGACGTGGAATTGAACGACGTAAGGGTAGCATTCCGCGCCATGGCTAACTCCCGCATACCGGCTACCGTTAGTTTTCGGCAAAGAGGATACGCTGGAAGCAAGGCGCTGCTGGTGGTTCGCGATGGAGATAAAACCGTCGGCTCTCGCGAGGTGACGCTTGCCGCCGATGGCGTCACCCAGGTGGAACCGGTCTTTTTTAGTCCGGGCGAAGCTGGAGCCAGGACGTTGCGCTTCTCGCTCGGCCCGCTCGCCGGCGAAGAGAATGCGGCTAACAATGCAATCACCCGCCTGTTGAGCGTGACCGACGACAAGCGCCGCATTCTTTATGTGGAGGGCGAACCGCGCTGGGAATACAAGTTCATCCGCCGAGCCGAAGACGACGACCAGATCGTTCAGGTCGCCTCTATGCTGCGCACTACAGAGAACAAGATCTATCGCCAGGGAATCAGCGATCCGAAGGAACTGGAGAATGGCTTCCCGGTGCGCCCTGAAGATCTGTTTGGCTACCAGGGCATCATCCTGGGCTCGGTGGAGGCCGGCTACTTCACGCCGTTGCAACAGGAGTTGCTGCGCGAGTTCGTGGACCGCCGAGGCGGTGGGTTGCTCTTCCTCGGTGGGCGGTTTGCCCTTGGAGATGGAGGATGGGGCGGTTCCAGCCTGCATGATCTGCTGCCGACCATCCTGCCCAATAGCCGGACTACCTTCCACCGCGACCCGGCGACGTCAGAACTTACGGCCGCAGGCTCGGATAGTCCCATCACGCGTCTGATGGATGACCCGGCAAACAACATCGAGCGCTGGAAGAAGCTGACTTACCTGATGGACTACCAGGAAGTGGGCACACCTAAACCTGGAGCGACCGTGTTAGCCCAGCTGAACGCCGGTTCGCGCAAACTGCCGCTGCTGGTCACGCAGAATTACGGTCGCGGCCGCACCGCAATCATGGCCACGTCGGGTACATGGCGATGGCAGATGAGCCAGCCGCTGGGCGACCCGTCGCACGATCTCTTCTGGCAGCAACTGCTCCGCTGGCTGGTGCTCGATTCGCCCGGACAAGTGGCGGCAACCTCGCCCACCCAAACTCTTATGGATGACGGACACATTGAGCTTTCGGCCAGTGTGCGCGATAAAGAGTATATGCCCGCTCCCGACGCCAAGGTAACTGCGCATTTCATCGGCCCTGATGGCATCTCCGCGCTGGTCGATATGGCGCCCGCCACGGACAACCCCGGCGTCTTCCAGGCCGACGTGGACTGCGGAAAAACCTGGCTCTTACTTGGCCGAGGTCACCGCACTGCGGGGATCGGAACAAATGGGTAGCAATGTCTTCCCTTTCGAGCGGATTGATGGAGTTGCGGAACACTTCCACACCGTGCAGAACCGCGAACTGCTGGAAAAATTGTCGGCCGAAACCGGCGGCCGTTATTGGAAGGCAGATGAACTGACACGGCTGCCAGAGGAAATTTCCTATTCGGATGCTGGGATCTCGACGCGAGATATCAAGGAATTATGGAACATGCCGGCGGTGTTCCTCTGGCTGCTGCTCTTGATGGCTGCGGAATGGCTGCTACGGCGCAAGTGGGGTGTGGTATGAGGCTCATCCTGCTGTGTCTTTGTGCTCGATCGCCACGCCTCTTGCTCGCGCCAGCGTCTACTACGTCACCATCGCGGGACTTGGTGGCGAACCTGACTACGAACAGCGGTTTACGGCGAACGCGAAGGATCTGGACAAACTCTTCAAGGCTTCCGGCAACGGCGTGCATGTAACTACCTTGACCGGGGGCGACGCGACGCAAGGCGCATCTTACTGAGACACTCGCCTCGATCGCCCATGATGCAAGACCCGAAGATGATTTCGTGCTCATCATGATCGGGCACGGATCGTTCGACGGTGAGGAATACAAGTTCAACCTGGTGGGCCCGGACATTACAGCAGCAGAGCTGGCTGCGCTGTGCGATCGTATCCCCACAAAGCGACAGCTGATTGTCAACGCCACCAGCTCCAGCGGCGGATCGGTGGCCGCTCTGGAAAAACCGGGACGAGGAGTCATCGCTGCCACCAAGAGCGGCACGGAAAAAAACGCTACCGTCTTTGCCCGTTACTGGGTTGAGGCGCTGCAGGATCCTACCGCCGATCTGGACAAGAGCGACTCGATCAGCGCCATGGAGGCGTTCGAATACGCTCAGCGTAAGACCGCCGCCTTCTACGAATCGCAAAAGCGGCTGGCTACCGAGCACGCCGTCTTTGAGGATACAGGCAGGAACGAACCAGTTCGCGAGCCCTCAAGGAGTGAGGGGATGCTTGCTGGCAAGCTTCCCCGTGCTGCGCATCGGCGCTGCTCAGAAGCAAGCCAATGATCCCGCCAAGCAAAGCCTGCTGGCCAAAAAAGAGGATCTGGAACAGAAGATCGATGCGCTCAAATATCAGAAGGCCGCCATGGATCCCGCTGACTACAAGCAACAGCTCACGGCGGCGCTGGTGGCGCTGGCGCAGGTGCAACAGGAACTGGATAAATGAACTGGCTACTAAAATCCGCTGCTTTGCTGGCGATGGCTCTCGCAAGTGTGAGCTATGCTATGCGCGAACTCGCCGGACGCATGCCACACCCTGCGCAAGCATGGCCAGCAGACGGAAGCAAAAGCCTGCTATGAGTCGCTGGTGCGCAGTAACTCGGCCTACTACCGGGCAGAAGGCTACTGGGGACTGGAAGAATGGGATCAGGCGAACGAGCAGTTTCGCATCGCGACCGCGCCGCCAGACAGCGATGCCCTTTACAAGGTGCGCTGGGGGATGCTGCTGCACGAGCGATTCAATAACAAGGACGCAGTGGATCTGTTTCAGGAGGCGCTCAAGAAAGATCCCAAGAATGCCCAGGCCTATCTGGGCCTGGCGATCGTCAGTGCCGACGGCTTTGACGGCAAGGCCACAGACTATGCCGGCAGGGCACTGGAGCTTGACCCCAAGCTGGTGGAAGCCCATGAGTTCGCGGCCAATCTCGCGCTCGAAAACGCGGATACGGAACATGCGATTGCCCAGGCCGATCAGGCGCTCGGTTTATCCTCTGACGCTCTGGGCGCAATGGCGATCCACGCCGCGGTCGAACTGCTGGCAGATCGCTCCCCGGATGCCTGGCTGGACAAGGTACGCAAAGTGAACCCGGGTTACGGCGAGGCCTACGCGCGCGTCGCGCATTACCTGGAACTCAACTACCGGTTTGAAGATGCCATCGTCTACTATCGCAAGGCGATTGAGGTCGATCCCCGCCTTTGGTCCGCGCGTTCCAATCTGGGCATCGGCCTGATGCGCCTGGGCCAGGAAGATGAGCCCTTCCAGCAACTGGAGATGTGCTACAACAACGGTTACCGCGACAACGCGACCGTGAACAGCTTGCGCCTGCTGGATAGCTACAAGAACTTCGTCACCTACAAAGAAAACGGAACCATCCTGCGGCTGCACAAGAGTGAAGCGGATCTGCTGCATCCTTACTTTGAGGCTGAGCTGCAGCGCATTCTTGCTACCTACGACAAGAAGTACAAGATGAAGCTCACCGGACCAGTACAGGTTGAGGTTTATCCCGACCATGAAGACTTTGCCGTACGCACCATGGGAATGCCTGGGCTCGGTGCGCTGGGAGTTACCTTCGGGCAGGTCGTGGCAATGGACAGCCCCTCAGCACGCAAGCCTGGGGACTTCAACTGGGGCAGCACGCTCTGGCATGAGATGAGCCATGTCTATATTCTTTCGGCCACCAACCATCGCGTGCCCCGCTGGTTCACCGAAGGCCTTGCTGTGCATGAAGAAACACAGGTTTCGCCGGAGTGGGGTGACCGCGTGTCGCCGGAGATCCTGGTTGCTATCCGGGACAAGAAGTTGCTGCCGGTCGCGCAGCTGGATCGAGGCTTCATCTTCCCGCAGTATCCTGCGCAGGTCCTTGTCTCCTATTTCGAGGCGGGCAGCATTTGCGACTACATCAAGAGCCACTGGAGCGAGGATAAGTTGCTCGATATCGTCCATTCCTACGCGCAGCGCAAAACCACTCCCGAAGTGATTCAAGAAGATCTTGGTGTTTCACCGGAGGAGTTCGACAAACAATACCTGGCAATGGATAGACAAGAGCTACGGGGCGCAGGCAGCTAACTTTGACCAGTCGCGCAAGGCGCTGGAGCACCTGGTAGAGGCAGCGAAGCAGAACCAGTATGACGCTGTCATCCAGGAAGGCGAAGCCGTCCGTCGCATGTATCCCGAGTACATCGGGGCCGCCAACCCCTATGAATTTATTGCGACCGCCGATCTGGCGAAGGGCGATAAGAAGGCCGCGGCCGCCGTGCTCACTGCGTATGAAAAGATCGGCGGAGACGACCCGCCACGCTTAAGAAGCTCGCATCGCTGGAAGAAGAGCTGGGCCAACCCAAGGAAGCTGCCGCGACCCTGGACCGCATCAACTATATCTACCCGGTCCATGATGAGGGTTTACACCGGCATCTTGGCGATCTGTGGTTTGCCCAAGCAAACTACGCGGGCGCGATCCGCGAGTACACTGCAGTCATAGCGCTCAACCCATTAGACAAGGCCGGCGCGCAGTTTAACCTTGCGCAGGCATACTACGCATCAGGCCAGCGTGACAAAGCCGAAGAGAGCGTGCTCGCGGCGCTGGAAGCCGCGCCCGGGTATCGCCCGGCGCAGAAATTGCTCTTGGAGATCGAACACCCGGACCAGAAAGACTCACCCAAAACGAATTAAGCCGAACGGACGGAACATGGATTCCAGGGTCTCAGGAGCGGACAGCCGCGGTATCCCACATCTCGCGAAAAACGAGCGAGATGCCCCGAATTTCCTGCACGTCGCAAGCTCGACAGGAAATCGGGGATGTGGGGCACCCCGGATTTTTGTGCAGTCCCAACTTTCCAAAATCCTTCCGCCCGAGAGGGAAGAAGATACGGGATGTCGTTCTTTCCAGGCCACAGAAACTGGGTGCCCCATATCTCGCTCGTTTTTCGCGAGATGTGGGATTCCACGAGTGTAAGTCGGGCCACTTTTTAGAAACCGCGTACTTGAGAGGAAGGAAAATCGCTGATGGTTACTACCCCTGAACTTAGCCAGGACGCAGCCCAATTGCAGCGGCGCATCGACCGGTTCCATGCAGTCCGCGATGGCATCCTTACCCAGGTTCGCCAGGTGATCGTCGGCCAGGACGATGTTCTGGACCAGATCCTCATCGCGCTTTTTGTCGGCGGGCATTGCCTGATTACCGGCCTGCCCGGCACGGCCAAGACGCTGATGGTGCGCACCATTGCAGAGACGCTTGGCCTGAGCTTCCGGCGCATCCAGTTCACGCCTGACCTGATGCCCTCTGACATAACCGGCACCGACATCATTGAAGAAGATATGACCACCGGTCATCGTAAGTGGACCTTCGTGCAGGGCCCGATTTTTGGCAACGTCGTGCTTGCCGACGAGATCAACCGCACGCCGCCCAAGACCCAAGCAGCGTTGCTCGAGGCCATGCAGGAAAGATCCTGCACCGTCCGAGGTCACGTCTACACCCTGCCGGCGCCTTTTTTCGTGTTGGCTACGCAGAACCCGATTGAGCTCGAAGGCACCTACCCGCTGCCCGAGGCGCAGCTTGACCGCTTTCTCTTCAACACCATCCTCGACTACCTGAGCGCCAGCGACGAATTGAAAGTAGTGGACCTGACCACCACCACGCGAGTGGCCAAGGTGGAAGCCGTCACTACAGCGGATGAGCTGCTCGACTTCCAGCAACTGGTCCGCATGGTGCCGATCGGCGAACCGATCGCTAAGTACGTCGTCAACCTGGTGCGCGCGACGCGCTACAAGAACGACAACGCGCCGGATTTCGTAAAGAAATACGTCAACTACGGCGGCAGCATTCGTGCGGCACAGTTTATCGTGCTGGCGGCGAAGGCCCGCGCCCTTTCTCGCCGTCGGTACCATGTCACCTACGACGACGTTATCTCGCTTGCCATCCCAGTGCTGCGGCATCGCATCCTGCTCAACTTTCACGCCGAATCGGAACGGGTGGATGCGGATGAGATTCTGCGCCGCCTGATCGAACACATGCCGCCGCCTAAGGAGGCCTAGCCCCATGTTGCAGCGCTTTCTCGATCCCGGTGTACTTGCCAGCATTAGCAGTCTGGATCTGCTCGCCAGGACCGTGGTCGATGGCTTTGTCGCCGGCCTGCATCGCTCTCCCGATTTTGGCTTCAGCCAGGAGTTTGCCGAGTATCGCGCCTATGCGCCTGGAGATGATCTGCGCCATGTGGATTGGAATCTCTTTGCACGCACCGAGCGCTGCTACCTCAAGCGCTATCGCGGCGATACCAACAGCCAGCTCACCATCCTGCTTGATGCCAGCAATTCCATGGATTACACCTCCAGCCCCGCGCGGCCCAGCAAGATGGACTACACCCGCTTTGCCGCCGCCTCGCTCTTCTACCTCGCCATTCACAACCAGCGAGATGCAGCCGGGCTCATCGTCTTTGACGATGAGGTGCGCAACTACATCCGGCCCTCTACGCGTCAGGGCCAGTTGCACCGGCTGCTAGCCGGGCTGGAGCAGGCCGAGCCGCGTGCCCGGACCGACTTCACCAAGCCTTTGCTCCACTTCCAGGAACTTCTCCATCGGCGCGGCATCGTCATCATGTTCTCCGATTTCTATGAAGACCCCGCCGCCATTGTGCGTACCATCGAGCCGCTGCGCTACCACGGCAACGAGGTGGTTTTATTCCATGTGCTCGACCCCAAAGAGATTCGGCCGGAGCTGCATGGGCCTGCCATCCTGGTCGACCTGGAAACCGCCCAGCGCCTTGAAGTGATCCCGGAGTACGCCCGCACCGAGTACATCAGGAAGATCGACAAACACATCGAGCAACTACGCGATCGCACTCGCGGAGCCGGCATGGATTATCACCTGCTGGTGACGGATCAGCCACTCGACACGACGCTGCGCGAGTACCTTGCAATCCGCCAGGGAGAGCGCTGATGGGATTTCTCAATCCATGGTTCTTGCTTGGCCTGGCGGCGATAGGCCTGCCCGTCTACATACATCTGCTGCGCCGCCACGTTACCAAGCCTCTGCCCTTCAGTTCGTTGATGTTCTTCGAGCGGGGTCAACAAAGCTCCACGCGCCACCGGCGACTGCGCTACCTGCTGCTCTTTTCGCTGCGCACCGCACTTCTTCTGCTGCTGGTGTTGGCGTTTGCCAATCCCTTTATCCGTCGCGCCGGCGGCGACGTGAATAACAAACTGTTGTTGGTGGTGGTCGATCAGTCCTTCAGCATGAAGGCCGCCTCGCGCTTGGCCGATGCGAAGCAGGCGGCGTTGCAATTGCTGGCAACAAGGCCCAAATCGCAGCGTGCCGAAGTAATGTCCCTGGGCGGCAGGCTTGCTGTGTTGACACAGCCGATCCAGGATGCGGGAGCTCTGCGTTCCGCAGTCGAAAGTATCCAGCCTGGTGACTCGCGGGCGAACCTGGGCGAGTTGGCACACGGGGTGCGTGCCCTGGCCGAGACGGTGCACACTCCGATCGAGCTGCACCTCTTCAGCGATATGCAGAAGACCGGCATGCCGGCGAACTTTACCGACATGGAGCTCCCCGCAAATGTTTCGGTCGTGCTGCACCCGGTGGAAGCCACGGCCACTCCTAACTGGACAGTCGAAAGCGTCACCGCCCCAGCACAGCTTGCCGACCCGAAAGACCCAAAGAAATCGCGGGTGCAGGCAGTGATCGCCGGATATGGAACTCCAGCTACTTCAAAGACCGTGTCGCTGGTGGTCAACGGCAACACCATCGCCACCCGCAAAGTGCAGATTCCCCAGGATGGCCGGGCCACGGTAGAGTTTCAACCCCTCGATGTGCCTTACGGCCTCAACCACTGCGAGGTGAGAATCGACTCCGCCGATGGCTTTCCCGCGGACGACGTTAGCGTCTTTGCGGTCAAGCGTTCTGACCCGGAGCGCGTCTTGTTTGTGCACCAGGCCAGAGATACACGCTCCCCAATCTATTTTGGAGCCGCGCTGGCCGCGGCGAACCAGGCGACTTTTATTTTGCAGTCAATCGAGAGCGACAGATCCGCCGACGTCGATCCCTCCAAATACGCGTTTGTAGTTCTGTCTGACACACTCGCGCTTCCTTCGATCTTCGAAAATGCCTTACAACAGTATGTCCGCAGAGGCGGTAGCGTGTTGATCGCTGCCGGAACCTCGGCCGCGCATCATGCGCACATTCCCATCTTTGGCGGGAGCTCCGCTGATGCACACACCTATTCACGCGATGGTTACGCAACGGTCGGGGAGAGCGACCTGACCCAGCCCGTTATGAACGACGCGAGTGGATGGTCCGATCTGAAAATCTATTATGCTGCGGCCGTGAACGAGGACCAGGCACGGGTGATCACGCGTCTCTCAGACCGCACGCCACTGCTGATGGAAAAACAAATTGGCGAGGGTCGCGTGCTTCTCTTTGCCTCCGGACTGGACAACCTGACGAACGACCTCCCGGTTCGCCCGGCGTTTGTGCCGTTTGTCGATCGGACTGCACGTTACTTCTCGGGGAGTGGCAGCTTCGGCGGCAGCAGGCTGGTCGATTCGTTCGTCCCGTTACGAACCGCTACACCACAAACCGGCACCGCGGGCGTGGAGATCATTGGCCCGGATGGTCACCGGGCCTTGTCGCTGGCCGAAGCCGCCGCGGCGCAGTCGTTCCAGTTGACGCGAGCCGGCTTCTACCAGATCCGCTTCGCCAATGGCAGGACCGCGTTGATTGGCGTCAACCCAGACCGGCGCGAGTCTGACCTGCAGCCCATTCCCAATGAATTTCTGCAGCTGTGGGGCGCTCACTCTGCAACGCCTTCATCGGAAACAGCACCCACTGATTCCGCGCAGGAGAAAAATAGCGCGCGCAGCATCTGGTGGTACGTTATGCTTTTAGTATTGGTGGCGGCGGTTGCCGAGTCCATCATTGCAAGCCGCTACCTCGGCACCCAGAGGGAGGAGGCATGAGCAATCAGGACAAGCTCAACCTCTATATCCGGCAATTGCACCAGCGGTTGCGCCTGGGTGTATCGCTGCGTGGCGCAGCCATCCTCACCGCCACGGCGCTGATCACCACTATTCTGGGTGTTCTGATTCTGAACGCGTTCGCCTTTCCCGTGCATGGGGTTACCGGCGCGCGCTCCCTGCTGCTGGTGATTCTTGGGCTGGCGGTAGCCTTTGCTCTTGCGCTTCCCTTGCGGCGCCTAACGCGCGGCCGGGCCACAGAGGTGGCCGAATCGGCTTACCCGGAATTTCAGCAGCGGCTGCTTACCTTCGACGACCGGGAAAAAAAAGGAAATGATCCTTTCCTGGAGTTGCTGGCCGCGGACACACTTTCCGTTGCGCGGGATGCGCAACCGGCAAGCCTGGTGCCCAATAACAAGCTCTATTTCCTTGCGGGCGCGGGTGTTGCCTGCATGGGCATGCTGGTTTGGTTGGTTGCTGCGGGGCCGGGCTACATGGGCTATGGGGCGTCCCTGCTGTGGACCGGACCGAAGGCTGTGCCCCTCTATGACATCCGGGTTACACCGGGCGACGTAGCTGTGCGGCGCAACAGCGATCAACTGATCACCGCCCAGGTGATCGGTCTCAAGCCAGAAAAGGTGCAGCTGTTTGCACACTACAAGAGTGGAGGGCGGGCTTGGGAGCCGGTGGCGATGGAGCCTCAATCCGATGCCTCCCCCGCTCACGTGGGAGCTTCGAACTTCCAGTTCCTCTTTGCCGGGCTCCCCGAAGATGTCGACTACTACGTGCAGGCCGGACCGCTCACCTCCCGTCATTTCAAGGTCCGCGTGGTTGACTTGCCCGCGGTCAAACAGATGCGGGTGACCTACCACTACCCGAAATGGACCGGCATGCCGCGAGCCACGGAGGAGCACGGCGGCGACCTGCGCGCGATTGAAGGTACGGAGGCCGAGTTGACGGTTCAGATGGATCGGCCCCTGCGCAGCGGCCAACTCACTCTCGATGATGGGAAAGAGATTACACTCAGCGGCGGCGAGGGCAATGTGTACAAGGGTTCCATACTCATGCAAAAAGATGGCGCCTACCATGTTGCCGCGCTCGACCAGGGACAGCAGGTGCGTCTGTCGGAGGACTACTTCATTGCCACCGACAAAGCGAATCCGCCAGAAATCGCTATCGACCGGCCAACCGGTGATTATCGCGCCAGTCCCATCGAAGAAGTAAAGATCGGGGTGAAGGCGTCGGATGAATTCGGCCTGAACAAGATGAGCCTTCACTATTCGGTCAACGGCGGACCGGAAAAGAGTGTCGATCTGTTGCAACAACCGGGCGCCAAGAGTGCGAGCGGCACAACCACGCTAAGCCTGGAGGATTTCAAGCTGGTTCCAGGGGACCTGGTGAGCCTCTACGCTACCGCTAAGGATGGGCATTCTGAGGCGCGAACCGACATGGCTTTCATCCAGGCTGAGCCATTTGAGCGTGAGTTCTCGCAATCGCAGCAGATGGGTGGAGGTGGCGGAGGTGGAGGCGGGCAGGGAGACCAGACCGACATCTCGAAGCGCGAGAAAGAGCTGATCTGCCGCGACCTGGAAGCGGCAGAACGACAAGGCGGCTACGCAAAGAGACGCAGCGGAAGCGGGCAAGTTCCTTTCCGAGGTGCAGACCAAGCTGCAGGAACAGTCTCTGGCTCTGGCCGCGCGCATGGATAGCCGCGATTTGTCTTCCGCCAACGAGGAATTCAACAGCTTTGGGAAAGATATGCAATCGGCAGCCGCGGCCATGACCCCTTCGGCCGACAGGCTGAAGCAGATGCAATGGCACGACGCAATCCCAGCGGAACAGAAAGCCCTGCAATACCTGCTGCGGGCGGAGGCGACCTTCCGCAAGATCGAGGTAGCCTTCGGCCAGCAACGCGGCGGCGGTGGGGGCAATGGAGGCGGCGCGGGGCGTGACCTTGCCAGCCTCTTTGACCTGGAACTGGACACAGAGAAAAATCAATATGAGACGGCGCAGACCGGCTCTGCGGCAGACCAGCGGGCCAAAGCAGTGGATGATGCTTTGCAGAAACTCGATGCTCTGGCACGTCGCCAGGAAGAGCTGGCGCAGGGGCAGCGCAATAGCCGGCAAACCATGCAGGAGCGCTGGCAGCAGGAGATGCTTCGCCGTGAAGCCGAGCAGCTTCAGCATCAGATGGAGCAGCTGGCCCAGAACAATCAGCAAGGACAGCAAGGGCAAAAGGGTTCGCAGGGCCAACAGAGTGCAGGCAGCTCATCTTCCAGCGCCTCATCAAGCGGACAGAATGGCCAGTCGCAGTCCTCGCAAGCCCAAGCTGGAGCGGACCCTCGTGTGACCCAGGCGCTGAACCGGTTGCGGCAGGCCGATGAAACGATGAAGCACAGCGCCGGGCAGCAGCAAAGTGCAGAGGCGGCGAAGCAGGCTGCGGAACAACTCCGCCAGGCTGAAGGCCTCATGAGCGATGCGCAGCAACAGCAGGCCGGCGGCAAACTCGATTCGCTCTCCAGGGAAACCGATCGCCTCAACAAAGAAGAGCAAGCCCAGGCGGATCGCGTTCGCAGTCTCGCCGGACAATCAGGCGCGGGCAGTCAGGAGCAGTATGCCGCCAGACTGCAGCAGCGTAACAAGCTGGCAGAGGATCGTCAGCAGCTCTCTGACGATTTGTCGCAGCTGGAAAAGAATTTGCGGAACACTGCGCGTGAGCTCGCACCAACGCAGCCGGAGACATCTTCCAAGTTGCGCGATGCCCTGGGGGGCATGGACCAGAGCGACCTAACGAACCGCGTCCAGAGAACCGCCGACTGGTTGCGCCGGGGAGTCAATCCCAATTCGAACGGAACGGAAGAGGGCATCAGCAAAGGCCTTGAGCAACTGAGCCAACAAGTACATCAGGCACAACAAGAGCTAGGGACGGGCAAACCATCACCAAGCCAGCAGGGACAGGGCGCGCAGACGGCGGCGCTCGACCACGTCGAACGCTTTCGTGATCAGGTCGAGTCGCTGGCTGCTCGTGAACAGAGTCAGCTCGGTCGCGGACAACAGGGACAGGCTCAGGCTGGTCAGGAGATGCGGCCCGGCCAAGGAGCAAACCGGGGACAGACTGGCCAGCCCGGCCAAAACGGCGGTCCCAATCAGCGAGCAGGAAACCAGGTGACGCAGGATGGCGTGAGTGGCGACGTTGGCAACCGGCGTCCGGGGGGCGGAGCGGTTGGCACCGCCTACAACAACATCAACACTGGCAACAACCACTTTGATCGATCGGGTGGTCTTGGCGCCCCGGACAATTCACCCGTGCCGGCTGACCCTGAGGTTACCTACCGACAAGGCTTGGCGGAGTTGAACCAGCTTCACCATCTGGCGCAGAACGATCCAGCGGCGCTCAAGGAAATTCAGGATTTGGCGCGTGCGATGCAACGCCTCGATCCGCGCCGCTTCCCCGGCAATCCGGCCTTAGTGGAGCAACTCCATACCGAAGTACTTAGCGGGGTGGACAAGCTGGAGCTCCAGCTGCGTCATGACACAGACGCTCAGGGTCAAGTACGTGCGACCAAAGAAGCTTCCGTCCCGCCGGGGTATGAAGAAGCCGTTGCCGATTACTACCGCCGCCTGAGCAAAGACCAATAGATTTACGTTGGGGCCGAAACTGGCCATGCCCAATTCACATCTATATGAGTGACTTGGCGCCTCAGGGCGCTTCCCTGTTCTGCGGGGACTACACAACCACGAGCGGGGATGGGTGGCCCAGGTCTCGCTTTTGAGACCTGGGGGTCATGCAGAGGGACCCCAATTTCCGGTTCCCACGGGGCATAGTGCGCTCAAAAAAGAACAATTCCACCCCTGCGGGGGGAATTACCGCGCTTATTGCGCTTATTGCGCACCCTCCGCAGAGAAAAAGGGGCACTTAAAGCATCACTTCCCTTTGTAATCCTGGAACAGCTGCGGGAATTGCTCCTTGAGGGCTTCGATCTTCGGCCGGTCGCAGACCATGATGTAGGGATTATTGGGGTTGTGCAAGGCGTAGTCCTGATGATAGGACTCCGCATCGTAAAAACCCTTCAGCGGCACCACCTGGGTCACGATCTTCTTGGGAAACACCTTGGCCGCGTCGAGCTGCGCAATGTAGTCGTTGCTGATCTTTTGCTGCTCTTCGCTGGCGTAGAAGATAACGGAACGGTAAGACTCGCCCACGTCCGGTCCCTGCCGATTGCGCTGGGTAGGGTCATGAACAACAGAAAAGAAGACCCATAGCAGCTGGCCATAAGTGATTTTCGATGGGTCGAAGACCACCTTCACTGATTCCGCGTGTCCGGTGTTCTCTTGATTAACCTGGTCATAGGTCGCGGTATAGCGAGAGCCACCCGAGTAACCAGCGGTCGTCTCAAGCACTCCCTTGACACGCTCAAACACCGATTGTGTTCCCCAGAAGCAACCACCGGCAAACACGGCGGTCTGCTTTCCTGGCGTCTGGGCAAGAGCGACATCGTTTGTTGGAGCTGGAATCGGCTGCTTGGCAGCCGCGGTACACCCGGCACAAGAAGCAAAAGCAATCGCGAGAGCAACGACTGTGTCACGCACGACGAAGGGACGGATCATACGAATCTCCTGACAAATTCACCCGGTAATGAGACGACAATACGATACCGAAGTTACAGCGAATAACAAGAACCTTGATGGGGTGAATATCCTCCGGCCTCATCCCCCCTGCGACCGGCAGGCAGCCTCAAACTCTGCGTAGCTACCTTCCTTGAGGGTAACGTGCGCGACCTCTTTGCCGGGGGGATGAGCTGACCCCTGAAACAGTGTGCCGTCGGGCAGAAACGCGGAGGATATCGACTTGTGATCATCCAACGGCAGCTCGTGGTCACCCCAGTTTCCGTAAAAGTTGATGGATGGCCTCCGAGCTTCGTTCCCCGAGAAGGCCCATAGCGGCACCTTGTGCATGTAGAGGTAAACCGGTTGCCCTGTCGTATCCACCGGAAGATGCTTAGGCATGCTACCGCCAAGCTTGAGGCGATAGCGCTCGCCCTTCGGCGTGCAGAGATAAGCGACACCGCCTACGGATGTGCTCAGGTACATCTTGCTGCTTTTTGAAGACGGCTCAATGCGCGCAAATAAAATGTAATCGCCGCCGGCACTCGCAACCTGCGCCCGGCCCCAACCCTGCCAGTAAGGAAGCGGATGAAAATGCCCGCCTAAGTAATAGCCCCAGGGCGCGAACACCGCTGTTACCAGGAGCATGAAGGCGCCGGCCAGAGCGAAAACCAAGACCAGGCGGATGAGCTGCCCAAACACAGACTTACGCCGACGCGGTATTTGAGAACGTAAGTTCAACCTATCCGGCAAGTTGACCGCCTCGCAGCTAAGAATACTCCGCCCAGACTGCGGGATCATAGAAAGGTCGGCCCCGGTCCTTTAGAATACTGCCGTGATCCATAAACCCTTTCTTCTTCTTACAGCGTTTTGCTTTCCGGTTCTCGCTCTGATGCCCGGCGGCGGCCCGGCTGTCGTGGCCCAGCAGATGGAGCACTCCGCTCCCTCCATTCCGTCCACTCGCCTGACCATTAAGACCTACGAGGGCAAAACCCTGACTTTCAGCCCCGAGGAACTGGCCGCTCTTCCGCACAAGACGGTTGCTGTCTTTAATGCCCACAGCAAGGCCAATGAGAGCTACTCGGGTGTGCTGCTCGCCGATCTTTTGGGCAAAGCCGGTGTCCCACTGGGTGAAAACGTGCGCGGCAAGCTCTTTATGATCGGAGTCGTTGCGGAAGGCATGGACCACTACAGCGTTTTATACTCACTCGCTGAAGTAGATCCGGCCATACACACCGGCGACGTCATCGTGGCCGACACACTCGACGGTCAAAAACTGGGCAAAGATGGCGCGTTCAAGATGGTTTCAAGCGAAGAACGCCGGCCGGCTCGCTGGGTGCGAAACCTTACCGCGATCTCGGTGGTTAAGGTAGAGCCGTAGCCCTCCATTTATAATAAAAAGACCATGAGGAATACGGGCTCCGTGATCGCTAAGCTGTTTGTTTTCTTCACACTCCTGGGTGTACTCCCGTGCAGCGCAGTGAATGACAGTCCTGCGTCCTACCGCCTCCGCCTCTATCACCTGCATACCGGCGAACATATCGATGTGGTTTACCGGATCGGCGATCAGTACCTGCCCGATCGCGTAGCGGAGCTGGACCATTTTCTCCGCGACCACCGCACCGGCGATGTGAAGGAGTATGACCTGAAGGAGTTCGACCTGCTGCACGATCTGCTGGTCAAGCTAGGCCGTCCGGACGGCGAAATCGACATCGTCTGCGGATACCGCACTCCTTGGAGCAACAATTACCTGCGGGAGCACGGCCATGGGGTAGCCGAGCATAGCCAGCACATGGAAGCCAAGGCCATCGACATTCGCATTCCCGGTGTTTCCAGTGCAACGGTCCGCGATGCGGCGTTGTCGATGGGCCGTGGGGGCGTGGGCTATTATGCCCAATCCGATTTTGTTCATGTGGACGTGGGCCGGGTACGCCGCTGGTAGCAACTATCACGGATAAGGCGGGCCCTTGGCCAGCACCGCGTTGAGCTCGCGGTCGTGGCCGTAGATATCGTCAAAGAAATAAACCTCACCGTCTTCTTCAACCACCGCGGTTAGATAGATAATCACCACCGGCACAGGCGGCGTAAGGTTCACCTGTTGATTATCCGGGCCGGATTGCATGGCTGCCTTTACGGCATCAAGCGTCCACTTGGGTTGGTCACGCAGCAACCATGCCGCGAGCGCCGCAGGGTCTTCGACGCGTATGCATCCGTGGCTGAAGTCGCGCCGCGATTGGGCAAAGAGTTGCTGAGCAGGCGTGCTGTGCAGGTAGACGTTGTACTCATTGGGAAACAGGAACTTGATCAACCCCAGTGAATTCGTCGACCCGGGCTTTTGGCGAACCAGCAGCTTCCCCGACCGCAGCTGTGCAAGTTGGTCGGCACTGACAGTTCCGCTGGTCACGATGTTGCCGCTCTGGTCGGTAATTTCAAAATTCTTGCGCGCCAGGTACCCGCTGTCCTTCTCCAGGGAGGGAATGATCTCAGCTCGGGTGATGCTGTAGGGAACATTCCAGTAAGGGCGAAAGACAATGTACTTCATGTCCTGGGCAAAAACAGGAGTGGCATGGCGCAGTGCTTTGCCCACGATGACATCCATTCGCATGGCAATGCTGTGATCGGGGTTAAAAACTCGCAAGACAAACTCAGGGATGTTCACCGCGACCGGAAGCGGCGAAAAGTTCACCGGCAGCCACCTCCACCTCTCTAAAGCATCGTCCAGCTGCTGGATGCGAGAGCTCAGAGGCACGTTCAGTTGGCGGAGCGTATCTTTGCCGAGCTGCCCGTCCGGTGTCAATCCATGCCGGCCCTGAAAATGCTTCACCCCATCGACCATCGGACCCCCGTAGATCCCTGGCGTGGCGTTGACGGAACCGGTGGGCAGATCACCCAGCAACTGCAGACGCTGTGCCAATGCCTCGGCGCCCGGATAGGCATCGCCGGGAGCCAGGGTCTTTTGCACTTCAGGCAAGGGCACGCGATTCTCCTTCTCTGCCAGGACCAGATAGTGATCGAGGGCAGCCTCGGTGCGCTGGTAGAAGAAATATGGCGGCTCTACATCGTGCAAAACCTGTGCCACATCGCTGGCCGGCAGCAATTTCTGTAGCAGAAACTGTGGCAGGTCGTAGCTCTTTTGCGCCACGTCGAAACCCAGTTTGAAGTGCTTAGGATTAACCCGTCCGATGTGCAAGTCGGAGATATAGCGCATCGCGCACACGGTAAGGGCCGCATCGAAATGCGCGACCCGGGCTGCATCGCCAGGCGTGTTCTTGAGCCCAATAATGCGCTGGGGCCAGCGCGATGCATCGTAGTCGTCCGGGGTAAGCCCCTTTTGCCGGCTGGCTTCGAGCGCAGCGATGACGGCCAGCGCCTGGGGCGTCGGTTGTCCGTCGTGGATCCAGACAGGTGTATAGTTCGCGGCTTGATACAGCGCTTGAACCTGCTGGCGGTAGTCCGGAAAATTCGGCGCTGCCAGATCGCTGAGAGTTCCCGCGGCAGCGATCGTGCGCAGCTGTCCGGCAACCGCCTCAGCGGGCGGGTTTTGGGAATGACATGCAAGCGCAATGAAGAACAGGCTCAGAACCGCTCGGCGTCTTACAGGGCTCATGACTCATTAGAGTAGCGCGCGGGAGAAAAGATCTGCGCTAGAGTTACCGTGCTGGGGCGGAGGAGTCATACACGACGCGGCCATCGCAGATGGTGAGGTCGACGGCTGTGTTTTGGATCTCGACCGGGATCGATGTGGAAGATGTCGCGGGAAAGCACGACCAGGTCGGCCAGTTTGCCCGGTTCGAGGGAACCCTTGATCTTCTCGTCGAACTGGGCATAAGCGGAACCCACTGTATACGCGTGGACGGCTTCGGCGACTGAGATCTTCTGCTCGGGAATCCAACCGCCCGGGTTGCGGTCGTCAAGGGTGCGGCGGGTGACAGCGGCATAGATGCCCATGATCGGGTCCATGGGGGCAACCGGCCAATCGGAGCCGAAGGCGAGGGTCGCGCCGGAGTCAAGCAACGAACGAAAGACATAGCTATCGTGCATTCGCTCGGCACCGAGACGTTTCTGCGCCCAGCGACCGTCGTCAATGGCATGGTAAGGCTGCATGGAAGCGATGACGTGGAGCTGGGCAAAGCGAGGGATGTCATTGGCGGCGAGGTGCTGCGCATGCTCGATGCGGAAGCGGCGGTCGCGGGGACCGTTTTCCTGCTCTACCCGCTGGTAGAAGTCGAGGATGGTGTGGTTGGCCCGATCGCCGATAGCGTGGATCGCAATCTGCAGGCCGGCCTGGTCCGCGCCTTGGATGTCGGCATACATCTGCTCTGGCTTCTGCAGCTCATCGCTGGCGAGACCGCTGTTTGTCGGCGAATCGTCGTAGGGCGCGAATAGCCAGGCGGTAGAGGCGCCGAGTCCGCCATCGGCAAATGCCTTGAGCCCGCCAACTTGGATGAGATTGTCATGGAAGCCGGCCTGAATACCGGTGCCGGCGAGGAGCTTCCAATCCAGCAGGCGCAAGTTCTCAGAGATGCGAATGTTGAGGCGGCCCTGGCGCGCAAGGGATTGGTAGGCGCGCAGCCGGTTGGGCCCAGAACGTGTCGTCGTTCGTGTCGGCCATTTCCTGCACGCTGGTGACGCCGTGACGGGCCGCTTCCTGCTGGGCGGCAATGGCCGCTGCCTCGGTCTGCTCCAATGAAAGCGGGCGGAATGACGCGGGTAATGAGCGTCATGGCCGCGTCCTTGAACATGCCGGTGGGGTTGCCGGCGTCATCGCGGACAATCACGCCGCCGGGGATCTCCGGCGTATTGCGATCGACACCGGCGATCTTCATGGCAAGCGCGTTGGCCAGGCCCATGTGGCCGTCGAGACGCTCGACGAAGACCGGGTTATGCCGGGTCACGTCATCGATCAGTTGGTGGGTCGGGAGCACGGCGGGTGTCCAGCGTTCGTGGTCCCATTCCCCGTCGACGATCCACGCGCCCTCGGGTTGCGACTGGCAAAGCTGGCCATGCGCCGGCGGAATTCGGCTTGGGACGCTGCGGTGCGGAGCTGCACTCCGGCAAGACCCTGGCCACCGTCGACAAAGTGAACATGCGCATCGTTAAAGCCGGGAACCACGCGCCGCCCATGAAGGTCGATGACCCGCGTGTGGGGCCGGCGAGGCGAAGGATGTCAGCGGAGCTTCCAACCTGAAGGATGCGATTGCCGTCGATGGCGATGGCTTCGGCCTCTGGCTGGGCGGGGTTCTCGGTCCAGATATGACCATGCACCAGCACCAGGCTGGCAAAGGCCTGGGCGTTCGCGGAGGCTGCGGCAGGAAACAACAAGCGCAAGGCAAAGCAAGAAGTACCGGTGCATGCAGACGCCCCTTAGCGCGGTTTCGCAATCACCGTGAGACGTAATGAGGGGTATGACGCCGAATGCCTGTGGCCATGAGCTCTTCAATGCATCTCGACGGATTGAATACCGCCCCTGGCTCCCGCCGCGGTGCAATTCAATGCGGCCGCGGCGCAACCGAAATCCAGTTGCCGTTCGAGCGGCCAATTCTGCAGCAGGCCATAGATAAACCCGGCATGGAAGATATCTCCGGCGCCGGTGGTATCGACCACCGGAACATCATAGGCAGGGCTGTGGTGTAACTGCTTCCCATCCCACGCCAGCACGCCGTTTTCCCCCAACGTCGCCGCGGTCAGACGGCATCCATAGCGGCGTTGCATCTGGCGCAGGGCCATTTCCAAGTCGGGCTCTCCCGTCAACCGGCCTGGAATATCTCTGCTCACAATCAGATAGTCCACGTTCTCCAGAAGCTTCTCCACTCCTGGATAGAGCTCATCCAGATCGGCGATCACGGGTATGCCGGCATCGCGGGCCCATCCTGCCGCTGCGGTTGCTGCCTCGGTGTCGAAACCATCGACGTGCAGGGCTCGCGCGTTCACGATCCATTGGCGATCCAGATCGCCGGGCTTCAGAGTAACCCGCTCATCCCGCCGGCAGAGGACGGTCCGCTCGCCGCCGCCGTCGACGAGTATCAGAGACTGGGGACTTGTGCCTCCGGCAACTGTAATGATCTGCGCCTCCACGCCTGCGCGGGTAAACGCTTCTCGATGAAGAGTCGCGGCGGCGTCGTCGCCAAGGATTCCCACATATCGGGTCGACATGCCCCAGCGTTGACATGCCACCACTGCGGTGGCAACCTGACCTCCAGGCAACACCGTCGCAGAACTATATTGAATTTTGGAACCACGTGCCGGGTAATCTGCGAGAGCGATGAGCGTGTCAGTCGCATTCAGGCCCACGCCGACGAGGTCAACCTTGGACGGTTTCGTCATCTTGCCAGTGTAAATGGACTCTGCTCTCCGCAACCGGGAACAAAAACCTGAGGGTGCCCCATTCAAGCCTTCTTTTGCCCGCCCCGGCGTGCCGTGGGGCTTGAGTGGGGTTGTTGCGGACCCACCCATGCGGTCCGTGTCATTAGGAGCAGCCCGACTCGTCCGCGTCGAGTTACGGCTTGAATGAACATCGCGAAGGTTGATTGTGGGCAGATGTAAGTGCCACGAATGAATTGCCATCCCGACCGGAGCGAACCCGGCAATCCGGGTGAGCGCAGTGGAGGGACGTGCGGTGCACTCGACCAGCACCCAACTTGACTGGGAGCCCCGTTGTTGTTCATAGGGAGCGCAGTCGCTGAGGGACCTTCGGAGCACCCCGTGGTGTTCTACCGGAGCATTTTTACGATCGCACCGGCCGAAGGCGCTTTTAGGCCGTCCAATAGCAAGCATGTCCGTAAACCGGCCATGGCAGTTATCGACTGGAAGCCGGCAACAACGCCGGAACGCCTAAGAATGACTATTCCGGGCTACACTGGTCAGACGCTTGTTTAGGTTCTTTGAATGTACCCAAAACGTGTCCGCTAAAACGCTAACTTGGCGCCTTGTGCTGCCGGTCGTGATCGTTGCGCTGGTGATAGGAACCACGCTCGGGGGAATCTGGCACCATCATGCGAACTCTCCGGCTGACAACTGCCCCATTTGCCATCTGAGCCATCAAGCCATCGAACCCCCCCCGGCAGGCATTTGTGTCTGTATTTCCGCGCCCAAGGGGCCGCAGCCGGAGCCCCAACGAGATAACTTCGCTCCTAGTCGGGCCACCCGGCGCCTCCCCGCTCGCGCACCTCCAGCATAATCAGTCTCCTTTTTTTGAGTGCCGGACTCGGCACGTCAATCTGTGTACCGCCCCTTTAAGAAGGCTGATTGCCCATGCGTTTGCGTGTTCCGTTCTTTATCGTCACAGTAGTCGTTTCGTGTGCTGCCGGGGCCCAATCCCCGCCCACCCAGGCGCCGTCACCCCCAGCGCAGACGCTGGCCCAAAATCCGGGGTCGGTGACCATTTCGCTGGACGACGCCATACAGATGGCGCTTCGGCACAATCACAACCTAATGGCCGCGCGTACCACGATCCAGCAGAGCGAAGCGGAAGAGACCACTGCCAATCTGCGCCCCAATCCCGTGATTTTGAGCGATTGGCAGTTTTTGCCGATTTTCCAGCCAAGTGAATTCAGCGCGGATTATCTCGACAACACCGCGCAGTTCGATCTCGGCATCAGCTACCTGTTTGAGCGGGGAAGGAAGCGGCAGCACCGCCTGCGGGCGGCCAGGGACATAACGGCGATGACGCGGTCGCAAGTCGCGGACAATGAACGCAGCCTGGGCTTTAGCGTAGCCACGGACTTCATCAATGTGGAACTCGCCGAGTCCACGCTTGAGCTGGCTACCCAGGATCTTAAGAGCTTCCAGAACACGGTAGATATCGGCGAAGCGCGTTACAAAGCCGGCGACATCGGCGAGGACGATTTGCTCAAGATCAAGCTGCAGATGCTCCAGTTCCAAACTGACGTCTCCGCGGCGCAACTGGCGAGGGTTCAAGGGCTCTCAGACCTGAGGCAACTGCTAGGCTACGAATCCATCGCGCCGGACTATGACGTAGCTGGCGCATTCGATTACCAGCCAGTCAAGGGCAACCTGGACGACTTTCAGGCGAGAGCCTTGCAGAACAGGCCAGACTTACGGGCGGCGCAGCAAGGAGTCACTGCCGCGGACAGCCAACATGCGTTACAACAGGCGATCGGCAAGAGAGACATCACGGGTGAAATCAACTACACGCATATTGGCTACTTGAACGACGTTTCCCTGTTCGGGCAGATGCAGATGCCGATCTTTGATCGCAACCAGGGGGAGATTGCGCGCACCGCATTCGCCATGACGCAAGCGCAAGAGCAGGAGAGGTTCGCCAACGGACAGGTGCTCACGGATGTGCGAGACGCCTTTGAAAACTTGCGCACCAATGACCAGATCATCGGGCTCTACCGCTCGGGTTATCTGGATGAGGCTCAGCAGTCTCGCGATATCAGCGAATATGCATATCGGCACGGCGCGGCCAGCCTGCTTGACTTTCTCGACGCGGAGCGAAGTTATCGGGCCACTCAACTGGCTTACCGCCAGGCGCTCGCCTCGTATCTGCTCGCAACCGAACAGCTTCGCGAAGCGGTAGGAACCAGGAGCTTGCCATGATCGTTCTGACGACTTCGACCACATTCGAAAAGCACCGCAACCGAGGGTTGCAAACTACGATGGCGCTTGCCTTGACATTGACGCTCACGGCCTGCAGCTCGAACGATCGCAAGGGGGCAGGCGAAATGACATCCTTTTCGGCGGGCACTTCGATCTCTGCGACCGCCCAGCTTTTTACTCTCCCCCAGGACCAGATGTCGCACGTCCAGGTGGTGACCGTTCAGCCCACCAAATTGACCCGCACGCTTCGGCTCACCGGTGCGGTGGCCTACAACGCCTTTAACACAACCCCGGTCATCACCCAGGTTGGGGGGCCGGTCAGCCGGATTCTGGTAGTACCCGGGCAGCACGTCAAGACCGGCCAGCCAATGCTCGACGTGAGCAGCCCTGACTATTCGCAATTGCTGGACGCTTATTTAAAGGCAGCGGATTCCTTCCGGCTCACCGACAAGAATTGGGTCCGCGCACAGGACTTGTATGCCCACCACGCCATCGCCCAGCGCGATCTGGAGCAGGCCGAATCAGACCGCAACCAGGCGCAGGCGGACCTGAACGCGGCTGACCAGGGGATGAAAATCCTCGGCATCAAGAATCCGAGCGACCTGGCAAAGGCCCCGAGCTCTGCGCTCATTCCTGTGCTTGCTCCCATCGGCGGCGAAGTCGTTGAGCGTCTCGTCTCCCCGGGCCAGGTGGTACAAGCAGGTCAAACACAAGCCTTCACCATCTCGGACCTCAGCACGGTATGGGTTCTGGCAAATGTGTACCAGGCGGACCTTGCCGCCGTTCGCGCCGGCGACGACGTGGTGGTCGAAACAGATGCCTATCCCGGCAGTTTCCACGGAAGGATTTCCTATGTCTCGCCGGCCCTGGACCCAAACACCAGAACTCTTCAAGCGCGCATCGTAGTGGACAACCCAGGCGAGAAATTGAAAAGGGATATGTATTGCACGGTCACCGTGACGGCCGGATCCATTCCCGATGCGATCGCGGTGCCCGACTCTTCGGTCTTGCGCGACGACAACAACCAACCGTTCGTGTATCTGGCCAACGGCGCGAATCAATTCGGCAGACGCGACGTGGAGATCGGCCAAAGCCTGGATGGGAAGACGCAAATTCTAAGGGGCCTTTCCCCCGGAGAGAGGGTTGTGGGCGATGGCAGCTTGTTTCTTCAGTTTGCTAACTCGCTGCAACACTGAAGAGGCGGCTACCCAATGATTCATCACATCGTTCAGTTCGCGCTGCGGCAACGGCTCCTGGTCCTGCTGGTGGTAGCGTTCATCGCCGTCGGTGGAATGATCTCGTTCCAGCACATGCCGGTGGACGCCTACCCCGATCTTTCTCCACCGATGGTCGAAATCATCACCCAGTGGCCCGGACATGCCGCCGAAGAAATCGAACGTCTCGTGACGGTGCCGACGGAAGTCGAAATGAATGGCGTACCGAAGATGGCCGTGATGCGGTCCATTTCGCTGTACGGACTTTCCGACGTCATCCTGACTTTTGAAGAAGGCACCGACGATTATTTTGCCCGCCAGGTAGTTTTCCAACGCTTAAGCGAGGTGACTTACCCCACTGGTGTAACGCCCACGCTGGCCCCGCTCGCAAGCCCGTCAGGGCTTGTCTATCGATATGTTATTGAGAGCCCCGACCGTACCCCGCAAGAGCTGAAAGTATACGAAGACTGGGTGATCGAGCGCGAATACAAGCAGGTTCCCGGTGTCGCGGACGATTCTGGTTTCGGGGGCACCGTAATGCAGTACCAGGTGCTTCTCGATCCGGCCAGGCTCTACGCGTACCACGTGACGGTGCCCACCGTACTGCAGCAGCTTGCGGTCAACAATTCCAATGCCGGCGGCGGGTTCTATTCTCAGGGCGGCCAATTCTATTATGTTCGCGGCCTGGGCCTGGTACGCGATACCAGAGACATAGGCGATGTGATTGTGGGAGCGCTGAATGGGGTGCCGACGCGCATCCGCGACATCGGCGAAGTTACCATCGGCAACGCTCCGCGCCTGGGCGAATTTGGCTTCAATAAGAAAGACGATGCCGTCGAGGGCGTCATCATGATGCGCCGCGGCGAGCAAACACAGAACGTGTTGAAGGGCGTCGAAGCAAAGACACAGCAACTGAATGAGCATATTCTGCCGGCCGATGTGAAGGTGCGGCCATACTACGATCGCAGCGACCTGGTTCAACTGACCATCGACACCGTGGAGCACAACATGGTGGTGGGGATGGCCCTGGTGCTCATCGTACTGATGGCTTTTTTGGTGAGCGTTCGTGCTGCGGTGATCGTCGCCCTCACCATTCCCCTGGCCCTACTGTTTTCGTTCATTTTTCTGCATGCGCGAGGCGTCGCTGCTAACCTGCTCTCGATTGGGGCAATCGATTTTGGAATCCTCATCGATGGAACCCTGGTGATGGTGGAGAACATTTTCCGCGAGCTCGGCGCGCGTGAGGGCCAGAGCTACGATCTGCACGAAGTGATCCTGGCGGCAGCTAAGGATGTGGATCGTCCCATCTTCTATTCCGTCGCGGTGATTATCGCGGGATATCTGCCCATCTACGCACTCGCCGGGCCATCGGGCAAATTGTTTAAGCCAATGGCAGACACGGTGTCGATCGCCCTGGTCGGCGCCCTTATCCTGACCCTCACCTTCGTTCCCGTCATGTGCGCCTACTGGTTTAAAAGGGGAGTCCACGAGCCCGTCAACAAGCCGTTTGAATGGGTGCGCAGGAAATATGCGGTCCAGCTCGACTGGTGCCTCGACCACCCCAAAATAACCATGCTCGTGGCCAGCTTGATTTTTGCCGCCACGCTCCTGCTCGTCCCCTTTATCGGCGGGGAGTTTATGCCTCACCTCGACGAGGGCGCACTATGGGTGCGAGCGACTATGCCGTATACCGTTTCGTTTGAGGAAGCGAGCAGGTTTTCCCCCCAGGTTCGCAATCTCCTGATGAAATATCCGATGGTTACGGATGTTGGTTCCGAGCTCGGCCGTCCGGACGATGGCACCGATCCGACTGGATTTTTCAACGACGAGTTCTACGTTGGCCTGAAGGCTTACGGCGACGCTTCCTGGAAGAGTGGAGCCATCCACAACAAGGCCGAGTTGACCGAGGACATTCAAAAGCAGCTGAGCGCGTTTCCCGGAGTCATCTTCAATTACACGCAGCCCGCCGAAGACGCCGTCGACGAAGCGCTGACCGGGCTCAAGAGTGCGCTGGCGGTAAAGATTTATGGGCCTGACCTGAACGTGCTGCAAAGCAAGGCGCTTGAGATCAAGCGCCGGCTGGCGCAAGTGCCGGGATTTACTGAGCTGACCGTGGTCCGCGAACTCGGCCAGCCCAGCTTGCTGATCGATGTGGATCGCGACAAGATCGCTCGCTACGGCATCAACGTTGCCGACGTGGAGGCGGTGGTACAAGCGGCGGTGGGCGGCCAGGCGGCTACCCAGGTTATTCAGGGTGAAAAGTTGTTCGATCTGGTGGTGCGCATGAAGCCCGAATTCCGTGAGAATGCGCAGCAGATCGGCAACCTGCTGGTGGGCACGCCCGCGGGCCAGCAGATTCCGCTGACCCAGCTCGCGAATATCCACGAAGCCGGGGGCGCGTCCTTCATCTATCGTGAAAACAACTCCCGCTATATTGGCGTGCAGTACAGCATTGAGGGGCGCGATCTGCAGAGCGCCGTGCTTGCGGGACAGCGGTCGACCGCCGATCTTGAAAAATCGCTTCCCCCCGGCTATCGCCTCGAGTGGGGCGGGGAGTATGGCGAGTTTCTTGAGGCCAAGCATCAGATTGAATTTATCGGCCCGCTCGCACTGCTTATCATTTTCATGATCCTGTTCGCGCTTTACGGTAACTTCAAATTTCCCGTGACCATCGCTCTCGGGGTTATTCTGACCGAACCGGTGGGCGCCCTGATTGCCCTCAAGCTGACCCACACGCCCTTCAGCGTCTCGTCTGCGCTTGGCTTGCTGGCGCTTATGGGTGTTTCGGTCGAAACCGCCGTTATCCTTGTCTCCTACATCAACAAGCTGCGGCTGGAGAATCGGGACATTCGCACGGCAACCCGCGAGGCCTCCCTGCTGCGGCTGCGGCCTATTGTGATGACTGCCATGGTCGCCTGCCTGGGATTATTGCCGGCGGCGCTCTCCACCGGCATCGGTTCTGATACGCAAAGGCCTTTTGCCATCGTGATTGTTGCCGGCCTGATCTCGCGCCTCTTTCTTGGGTTCTTCGTCAATCCCGTGCTGTACGAGATGGTCGCCCGCGATGGAGACGTCCTGCAGGTCTGATGCGCTCTCCCTGCACCGGCAACGAAAGCCTGTTCCCACCCTCCGCTCCGGGTCATTAGGAGCAGCCGACTTACCCTGCGGCAAGTCAGGGAGGAACGACACCCCAAAAATCGCCATGGGTGCAAGGCCCGGAGGATGATCCGAGCGCCGTAGGCGCGGCACTCAACCTGGCCTCCTACGCCTCTTAGCGGGTCCAAAAACCTTCGTGAACCTTGCCGGCTTCCTCTTCCAGTAGTGGGCCGGCAACAACGATTTTCTTCTGGCCGCGCGCAAAGACTTCGCGGCACGGCAGATCGAGGGTAGGATTTTCTTCGTGGCTGCCGGTGTAACGCAGCAAGCCAGTCTCCGCGAGGGCAAAGACCACGCGTCCAACCCCCGTCCAATAAATCGCGCCGGCGCACATGGCGCAGGGCTCAGTGCTGGTGTACAGCGTGCACCGGGCCAGTTCGGCGTCGCTCAGCAAACGGGCAGCCTCACCACACGCCACCATCTCGGCATGTTGTGTCGGGTCACCTTTGGGTCGAACAGCGTTGTTGCGCGCGGCAACCACCGTTTCGCCCCGTTCGTTGATGATCAGAGCGCCAAAGGGGTGGCGCCCATCTTGTCGCGCTTCTCGAGCCAGCTCAATCGCCTGCCTTAAGAAAGCCAGGTCCTGTTCGGATACGTCTTGCATGCTCTTCAGGCCTCCGCCTTCGAGGAAAAGAAAAGGTTGAGAAGGACCGCGGTTGCGGCGGTCAGGAAAATGCCACTGTTCAAAAATAGCCGTGCCGCATCCGGAGCGTGCAGGAAAAGCTGAGGCGAAGCAATGGGCAGCACGCCCATGCTCACGGAGACAGCGACGATGATCGCATTGTTGGTGCCCTGGTAGCGGACCCGGGCCAGTTCTTCAATGCCGGCCATCATGGTCATGCCGAACATTACGATCGACGCCCCACCCAAGACCGGACGCGGGATAGCGGCGATGATGGCAGCCAGTTTGGGCAGGAATCCAAGCAGCACCAGCAGTCCGCCCCCGGCCGCAACCGCATAGCGGCTCTTGATCTTCGAAAGCGCCAGCAGCCCGGTGTTTTGCGAATACACGTTGTAAGGAAAGCTATTGAACACTCCGCCCAGTACGGTCGACAAGCCGTCTGCGCGGAAAGCCGCCGTCAAAGTATCTTGACCGATGGGGCGGCCGGTGATCTCACCGATCGCCAAGCAGTTTCCGGTGGTCTCGGTCATCACCACCAGCATGGAAAGGCTCATTACCAGGGCGGGCAGCACTGCGAAATGCGGCGGCCCGAACAACAGCGGATGCGCCATGGCAAACCAGGGTGTCGCCGATACCTGGCGGAAACTGGCCCGCCCAACCAGGGCAGCCAGGGCGGTGCCGCCTATCAGCCCCAGCAGCACGCTGAGATTGGCGACCATGCCGCGGCCGAAGCGCTGGATCGCGACGATGAGCACGATAGTGGCTAGGCCCAGGCCGAGATGCACGAAACTGCCGAAGTCGGCCGATGCGGTGTCGCCACCGCCGAGCCACCCGCCAGCCACGGGCAGCAGCGACAAGCCGATCACCGTGATCACCGAGCCAATCACGACTGGAGGAAAGAAGCGCAGCATCCGGCTGAACCACGGCCCCACCAGCATGGTGAATAGCCCGCAGCTGATCACCGACCCATACAAGGTTGGAATGCCATAATGGCCGCCGATGAGAATCATGGGCGCAACGCAAATGAAGGAGCAGCCCTGGATCAGGGGAAGGCGCGCCCCAAATTTCCACCAGCCCAGGGTTTGTAGAAGAGTCGCCAAACCAGACGTAAACAAATCAGCGCTGATGAGCGCAATTACCTGCCTTGGCGTGAAGTGAAGCGCGCTGCCTAGTATCAGCGGCACCGCAACCGTGCCGGCGTACATCACCAGCACATGCTGAAGCCCAAAAAGGAGCAACCGCGGAAGCCCCTCTTTCTCATCGATTGGGTCGAGCGCGTCCGCCATGACGGCAGACCCGTGCACGGGGTTGCGGGGCCCCATGTTGACGTTCGCATCGGCGGTCATTGGAGGTTACATCATAGCCTGAGTAAAGTTAGGTGGTTTTTTTTGTTGTTCCGCAACGCACTCTCGTTTAGTACTGGCTAATGGCTCTGAAAACCGTGGGTAAGCTTTTCTGTTTGCTGGCTACGCTGGCGAGCGCGCCGATGATTGTCGCGCAATCCCCTTCGGCAAAGCTGGTCGTCAAGAACGCGTTTATCCTCACCATGGCGAGCGGCCAGCGAGAGCCAATCAAGGGCTACTTGGAAGTTGGAGAGGATGGCCGGCTGCTGGCGGTCGCAGCAGGCGATCCGCCCACCGGCATGCAAGCCAAGGAGATCTGGGATGCGGCTGGCCACTGGGTTATCCCTGGATTTATCTCCGCCCACAGCCACTTGTGGCAGAGCGCCTTCCGCGGTTTGGGCTCGGACCAGACTCTGTTGGGGTGGATCGATGCACTCTACGCGCCCGCAGTCAAAGCCAGCCCGGAGGACATGTACTGGTTCACGCTCGATGGCGCGCTCGACCATCTGCAGCATGGCATCACCGGAGCCTATAACTTCAACTTCGAAGCGAGGACCCGGGGGCGGAACATGGTAGCCGCGGATGTATACGACCAGAACGGATTTCGCGCGGAGATGGACTCCGGGATTCGTTTTGTCCACAGCATGTCCGTGGGCCGGGCTACTGCTTTGGGTGTGCAGCCCAGTTATGGCTATGAGCAGGCGCGCGTACCGTTGAAGGCCTTTCTGGACTGGACCAGCAAGCAGCCCAGGTCGGACAATTTTCTTTCCGTGATGATCAGCGGCGGCACGGCCTTCAACAACACCTATCAACAGACCCTGATGGAGAAGCAACTCGGCGACGAATTTCATCTTGGCAATGAGACCCATTACCTGGAGCCCCCGGAAACACAGTATGAGCAGCAGAGCAAGTTCCGCTGGTTCATGGACAGCGGCTTACTTTCCAGGCAGCTGATCTTCGGGCACTTCATCCACACCAACAGCTTCATTGTGGCGGAGAGTGGCAAGGCGGGAGTTGCAATGTGCTGGAACCCGCTGTCGAATGGCAGGCTCGCGTCGGGGGTGGCCGACATTCCCGCTTACCTGAAGGCCGGGATCAGGGTGGGAATGGGCGTCGACGGGGAAGCCAGCGCCGACGTGGCGGATCCGTTTGAAAACATGCGCACCGGGCTCTACGCGATCCGAGACAAATACGAGAATGCGACGATCATGAGCCCGTACGACGTGTTGCGGCTGCACACCGTGGGCAGCGCGGATGTGCTCGGCGTAGCCGACCGGCTGGGCACCCTGGAGCCAGGCAAGTTCGCCGACTTCCTGGTGGTCGATCCAACCCGCTTCCGGACGGTTTTCGACCCTTACGCTTCGCTGGTTTTCGTCGCTGGGGAACGCGACCTGGAACGCGTTTATCTGGGCGGGGATTTGCTGGTGCAGAATGGAGCGTTCCTGAAGCAGGACATTGTGAAAGTGCGGAGTGAAGTGAACCGGCGTGTCGCTGCTTTACGCTGAGAGCGTAGCCTCGTCTATCTCGCATTTCTCACACTCCAGCCGCCGCTGGGTCGTAACCTCTCCATACCTAACGGAACCCCGGGCACCCGGGATTGCATTACGCGCAGGAAGCTTCGACCGAAAGCTCTTGGTGAGAGATGCGCGCTAAACATCGAACTCTGTAGGGAGTGCACAGGCATCTCCGCTCAACTACCGTCTGGGAAGCCACCGCGGTGCAGGACCATCGGGTAGTGCGGAAGGCCGTCGAGCTTGGGGGCGGAGGAACGCCAACCGTCGGGATAGGGTTCCAACCCGCGGAATAGCGGCGAGGTCTGCCCGAAAGGCTCGTTGGCCAATCGCTCAAGCGACTCGCGCAGACTGAGGACCGCCTTCCCACCAAAGCGAGACTGCCAACGCTCCTCTATGGCCCATACCAACTCCCAGTATTTAGCTTGCGCGACGCGGCCTTTCGGAGTCAGCGCGATTACCCTGATCCGGCTGCCGGAAGTGGTCGATTTCATCCCTGCATATCCGCGCTTGGTGAGAAAGCTCAGCGATGTCGCGATGGCCTCCTTCGACACCGAGGCCAAGCGCGGTAGATCACTCGCGCGCGCTCCTTCATCGCTCAACAGCCGCAGGACGTTCGCGGTGATGGCGAGGGACACCGGCGACTCTCGCTCGAATTCAACCGCAAACCATAGCAACACCTGAGAGAGGAGTGACGCCAGAGGGAGTTTAGTGATCGCAGACTTGCCAGGTGAAGGCTGCGTGCTTTCCGGCAAATGGCTGTAGAGCCCGTAACCCAGGATCGGCAGGCCGTGGGGCAACTCAACGTCTATCTGGCAGACGATCGCGGACAGGGCTTCCCGAAGATGGTTGATTACGTCATCACCAGAGCGTTCTCGCCAACGATTTTCAATGACTCGATCCAACGTTCTCCAGACCTCGATGGCCTTTCGGCCTCCAGCAGTGGGACGAACCAAAGCATCGGAAGGGGTCCGCCGGGATGAATTGCCTGCCGCCTTAGGCTCAACGACGATATAGCCCCACCACTCGCTCATGCGGGTCACCCACATGCGCATATTCTTATCAGGCGTTTTTAGCAGGCTCTTCAGTTCCCCGAGCGTCGTTCCCTCTTCGGGGATGAATCGCATGAAGTTCGACCACATCACGCTCGAAACCAGCCAGGGAGCACGGCTCGCTCCGGCGGTCGAACCGTGGTTCGTGGTGCGATGGGGCACCTGGTGCTCGAATTCGTTGTCGAACTCGATCGTAAAAGCGACCAGCGCGTGCGACAGCAGGGTGGGAAGGGGGACGAGGCCATCCATGGCTCAATGATTCCACTTTTTGAGGAGGCCGCGTTGACTGGACTGTTTCAGACGAAAGGCGGCGTGGCGGATATAATCATCCTATGCCGCGTGTCGGAGAGTTTTGTGCTTCAAACATAGTCCGACTGCTACTCAGCGTCGTTATTGTGGTGACGTTGGTGGTGGCGGTGGCCGTCTGGATCTATCACTCGCCCGGCCGTGGCACCTCGATCGAACAGCCTGTCCATCCCGCAGAACCCCAATAGCACCATCCTCTGCCTTCTAAAAAGTAAAGATGGCTTGAAGAAAGATTGCCCGGTTGCCAGGAGTCGGTGATCCGAAAGGGCCGCCGGCGAGAGTTTGCGTCTTGCCAAAGAGCGGTGAGCTGAGAGTGCCGTTCGGCGTGCCCAGATTCACGATGTTGAGGATGTTGAGGGCCCCCCCCACCAGGGTCAGACTGTACCTGCGGGGAACCGTAGCATCCAGCTTCGGTTGCGCCCCACCACCACTGAGCCCTCGGCCATCGACACTGCCATCTCCCTGCATACCCCCCGCGCCCTTGGATCCCTCGATCCGAGGGCCGATCCCGATCACTTTGCTCACCCGCACGTGAAGCACGAAATTCGCCGGGCCAATACCCGCGCCATAGGGGACAATCTTCTCCGCCTTGCCCACCGGGTCGGTATCCAGACAGCCGTAGGGCGTGGAAACCACATTTGCGGCCCCACACACGCCATACGTGGGTCGCGCATTGAACTGGTTATTCGCGGTGAGGTCGCTACCGGTCACCAGGTTGTAGGGCGTACCCGACTGCGCCGCCATCAGCGGAGCAAAGATGATTCCCTGAGGCGCGGAGTAGGTTCCGAGCAGGAACAGGCGGTTTCTGATGCCAAAGCCGGCGCGGCCGTAATCGAGACCAGGATCTTGTGCAACCGAGGGAACGTAGTTGACCCCCTGCGTATCGCTCCTGGCCTCGTTGAAGGTATAGGAACCATGCAGCGACAGGTGGCGCAACTGAGCGTTGGCCGAAACGATTATCTGATGCTGTTTGTAAATGCCGCCGGACTGGAACTGATAGTTATAGGCAGCGGGTAGCGGCCCGACCACGGTGTACGTGGCTGGATCGAACTCCGGAGCGGTTATGTTGTTCGTAAGGTACTGATGTACGCCCCGAGTAAACAGATAGGTCACGTTGAACATGACCTTCTTGCCGACCTGCTGGTCGACGCCGGCCCCGCCCTGCATGCTGAGCGCCGCGTGAAAGTGGGGATCGACATTGTAGAAGGATGGAATCGACGTTGCGGCTTCCGCCAGAGTACTCGGCGGCGCCGCGGTATTCGGGTCATAGAAGCCGGGATTGTTAATCACATAGCTTTGTTGATTGATTCCATTCTGGTGGATCGCCTGCACGATATAGGGCGACCCGTTAGAAGAACTGAAGGAGTTAGGCACCGTGAACCGATCGTAAAACCATCCGTAGCCTCCGCGCACAACGGTCTTGGGAGGAGTCTTGCCGAAATGGCCAGGCGCCCAGGCCAACGAAAATCGAGGGCCAAAATCCGCGTGGTCATGAATACGGTTCTGGGTCTCAAAACGCAACCCGTAGCTCAGGGTCAGGTTAGGTCTGGTGCGCCAGTCGTCCTGACAAAAGAGAGCTCCATCGAACAAAAGCGCACGCGCCAGCGGATTGCGGATCAAGGTGACCTGATATTGCGCGGGCATCTGCGCCAGGTATTGGTCGACGGAAGTGAATAGATAATTGCCGTTCGATCCGGCGGTCGAGTAGTTGGCGTCTCGATAGGAACGCAGACGAGTTCCAAATCGTATGGTGTGGCTACCCGCGGTTGCAGTGAAATAATTCTGCAGTTCGAAGATATCCTGGTGATCCTGCGCAACCCCGGAGTTGCTTCCTCCGGTGGTAAAGGCTCCTTGAACCGTAACCGTGGGGGTAAAGTACGAGGCCGCCTGATCGTTCCGGACTCGGCGCCATTGAAAATGGGTTTCGTTCAGTATGCGCGGGTTCACCACCACCGTGTCGCTCACCTGAATGGCATTTTCCTGATTGTTCAGGTTGAATGCCTGTTCAGCCAGGTTGAGCTGGCCAGGACCATTCGCGGTTGCGACGGAACGAGAATATTCGTCGCGAACCGACAGCGTGTTGCTCTTGCCGAGCTGAAAATCTATGCGAGGATTGGCCATCAGGAAAGACGATGGGTTGGGCAGGGCTTCATTGAAGGAGGTGCTCGGGTCTTCGGGGTTCACCGCATCGATAATGCTTTGGTCCTGACGGTCAATGCGAAAGAGGCTGAAGAAATACGAGGCGTTCTTGGTTAGAGGCCCATTGACATCCGCCTGAATGAAGTAGAGATAGTAGCTTGGCTGCTGCTGGACGAGCGGGTTTGCCGTGTTCCACGCCGAGTCATTCCCCAACGAGGTGACGTGCCCGGAAAATTTGTCGGACCCAGGCTTGGTGAGAATTTCGATTCTGCCGTATCCGATCTTGTCGAACTCCGCTGAAAACGGATTTTGGTTCACACGAATCTCGCGGATGGAAGACTTGGGAGGGATTTGGCCCCCGGTGAAACCATCGATGTAGATTTGACCACCGCTCGGCCCTGCTGACGGCCCCGCGAGTGCCTGGAGTTCGTTCTGCAATTCGTCAGGATCGTCGGAGAGAGCATCGAGATCGCTTCCCTTCACCACCAGCGCGCTCGAATTTTCGTCCGGATTTACACTCGCGCCTGCGTTTTGATCATTGACCGTGACGTCCTGCTGTTGCACGGCGATGGCAAGAGCAACATTCAGTTGGCGAGCCTGTCCGGCCGCTGATCACAATGCCCGGTTTGGAGAAGGTTGCGAAGCCCTCCGCCTGCACAGTAAGGCTGTATGAGCCGGAGGGAACTGCCTTGAAGAGGTAGACTCCGTCATTGCCGGACTGGCCGTTTAAAACGATAGATCCTTGAGTAAGCGTAACGGCTGCTCCCGGAACTACGGCGCCACTGGGATCCGATACCTGGCCTCGAAGACTTCCTCCGGACTGGGCGACCAGCATCGACGGAAAAGCCAACGCGAGGACAAGCAGAACCAATACAGCTTTCTTAAGAAATAAGCGACCGGTCAAGACATTCATCATGGAAAGCGTCCTTCTTGTGCCTACGGCCTTCACGCCTAATAGCGAAGCCCGAGCCTCTGGGGAAATTCTTCCTCGTCGTCATCAAGGTCAATCAGGTTCGCGTAATACTCGGCGTTCTTTCTGTGAATTCTGCGCATTGCGAGATGCGCCCACACGATGATTGCGACCGTGAAGCCCACGTGCCACAGACTGGCTTCTAACCACGGCCCGAGGCCGACCATCAGCAATACCAAGGCCGGGAAAAATCCAAAATACTGGAGCAGTGTGATCGCGAGGTTGTTCGTCGGCGCCCTTCCTTCGCCGGTAAAGGGTATGCTCACGACCTTTAGGAACAAGGCATCGGTCAGCAGCAGGCACAGGCCAATCGCCACCAACGCCTGGCTGGTAAACGGCCTCCAGCCTCGCAATTCGGGGGGCGCGAGCAGGCTAATCAGCGCTACGATCCCCAGGGTCAGAAGCAATGCGCACGGCAGTATCCATAACGGTGTGGTGTTGAGTTGTTCTGTTCCTGGCCTGCCCAGGATCACGCGAAAGATCCAACCACCTCTCCGATCCGCAGGAGACAGAAATGCGGTGCGCAATCCGGCAATGATCCAGAAGGCTGCGATCGGGACTGCAGCTCGCAAGCCATCGGGCGAGAGCGCGAAGCCGAGATGATCGTGCGAAAGCTTCAGCAGCAATGCGCTGGCTATCAACAGGGCCAGGCCGAGCCCGCCATACATTGCCATATACACGCGATGCCGCTGCGTCCGCAGCAAAGAGCAACTGATGAAGTGATAAATGCCGCGCTGCACCGCATTTCGTAACAAAGTCGAGTGAAGCAGATGATTGACCGGTGCGGCGGCCAGGTTCCTGGTATCGAAGGCAGTGGAGCCTTCGACCAGGTAACGCATTTTCCGTCGATAGGCTAGCGGATACGAGACGATTGTCAGGCCAAGCACTGCGGCGGTTGCCAGGCAACCCGTTTTCGCAAGCTCGGTGAAAACCGGCAGAGAGGAAGACCCGGCGAGAAGGTACTCATATATTCCCAGAAACCAGAAGGGTGGAAAGTAACGGGCGGCCGATGTATTGATCAGCACCTTCAGGAATTGGGACGCGACTGGGAAGAGCAGGAGTATGGTCACCAGCAGCATCATCGAGATGCCCTGCAGAAAAGGCGCGATGCTACGGAAGAAACGTTCCCCGATGACCGCGACCAAGCCTGCCTGTAAGCTCAGGAAGAAGGCCCCGGCAAACAGACCGCTCGCCAACACAGCCAGCAGATGTGCAACCGCGTGTTGTACAAATCCGGGTGGCTCCGCGAGCACCGGAAAGAATATAGCCCCAAGCGCATTGACGCCGATCAGAAACAATCCAAGAAAAAGGCAAACCGCCGCGATTCTGGCCCGGAAGAACCGTCGGCCCACGATGGGCAGTGGTGTGACCACAAAAACATCGAGCAAGTCGGGAAAGAATAGATCCCAGGCAAAAATGGTTACCGCGCCCACCGCCACAAATGAATACAACAGATAAAAATAATGATCGCTCACCTGGGCCCAGAACGGGCGGACGACCGGTTGATGGTAAAGGGGGAACAAAAAGAGCGCAACGATCATTCCTGGAAGAGCGATCGCGTGTATAGCCTGGAGAAGCTGCGCCTTCGCCTCACCTTCCGCCGATACCATATCGTTATTGGAAAATCGCTCCAGAAAGAGGCGAACAAGAAGATTGAATTGGCTTCGTTCCCGCGGCTGCACCGTGGGCATGTGCGCTTGCACTTCGAGCGACAGAACGGGAAATTCCGGCGGCGGGTGCAGAGGCATGCGGGCGAGACCGTCGTTCTAAACATTGTTGCCACCCTGATTGCGCTTCTACCAGTTCGCGGGCCAGTGATTTCGTGTCTTCCTGCTGGACCAGTTGCGCGAATACGCTTTCGAGGTTCGCCAGTTCCGTCAGTCCCTGTCAATTCGGCAGGGCTGGCGTCGGCCAGAATCTTCCCCCGCGCGATAACCACCACTCGACTACAGATCTGCTCCACCACCTCGAGAACATGCGAGATGTAGAGAACGGCCTTCCCTGCCGCCGTAAGTTCCAGCAGCAAGTCCTTGAACAGGCGTGAGGAAAGAACATCCAGTCCGGAGAGCGGCTCGTCGAAAATCAGCAGCTTAGGGTCATGCATGAGCGCCGCAGCAATCAGCACGCGCTGCTTCATCCCCTTGGAATACATCGAGATTGGCGAATACCGCCAGGACTCCAGGCCAAGGAGCTGCAGTAGCCTGGTGGACTTGATTTGAATCTGTCCGTTCCCCCAGTCCACGAAGCCGGCCAACCAGCTGCAGGTATTCGAATCCCGATAAGTAGGTGTAAAGATGGGCTTCTTCCGGCACGTAGCCCAGGGCTGCGCGAAAACTCGCCAGATCGTCCCGGATATTCCTCCCCTCAAAGAGCACGCGGCCCTCACTCGGCTGCAGAAGCCCGGTAATGATCTTGACGGTGGTCGATTTTCCGGAGCCGTTCGCGCCCAGATAACCGACAACCTCACCGGCGTTGACCTGGAAATTGACGTTCGAGATCGCCGGTATACCGCGATAGTTTTTAGAAAGGTTCTGTAGTTCAAGCACTGGTCTGGACCTCGCCGCCTGTACCCTATGTAGCATACTACTTTCGACTAGTCAAATAGTATGCTACATAGCTACAATGTTCATCATGGCCACTGAGCCAAAACTCTCCCACACCGCCGCCATGATTCTGCAAACGATTCATGCCGGCCAGATCTATGGCTTCAGCGTGATGGAAGCGACGGGTTTACCCAGCGGGACGGTGTACCCGGCCATGCGGCGCCTGGAGCGCGATGGTCTCATCATGTCGAAATGGGAACAGCAATCAATTGCTGATGCGGAGCAGCGGCCGTTGCGGAAGTACTACAAGTTGACGCGGGCGGGCGCAGCGACACTTCAGGTCATGCTCAAGCGCTATCCGCTCCTGCAAAAGATGGTCTCTGACTCTGAGGTCAAAAACGCATGAATCTCCGCTCGTTGCCGGCATGCCGTTTCATTCTCCAGGTAGCCGCGTTGCTGGTGCCCGGCGGAGAACGAGCCGAGTGGCTGGCGGAATGGCAGGCCGAGCTTTGGCATGTATGGCACACCTACAGCCGGAAATCATGGGGTCCCTTCCACGGCGGCCAGGCTGTGACCGCATTCTGCTTTGGCGCCTTCCGCGATGCCTTTTGGCTTAGAAGGAACAATCCGCGGTCGCTCCCCCGTCGGGTCTTCCGTATTGGTTCTGCATCCCGTTGTTCCCTCTCCTTAGCTCTGTTGACGGCAATCAGCCTCTCGATTTGTTTGTATCTTCCAGGGGCCAGGATGGCGATCCAGCCATCGCACTATCCAGATGCCGGCGGCCTGGTGACGATTTCGCGGGGCGGCTATTCCGGAACCCAGTCCCCGACCATCGAGTTTGGCGATTATCAGTCTTGGAAAACCAGCACTCGCCACCTGTTTACTGACGTCGCCTTCTATCAAGCCGTACATAAGAGAATCCATATTGCGAAACATCGAAGCGCCGACCTTTCCGTTGGCCGGGCTAGCGAAAATCTTTTCAAACTGCTTAGTCTGCCAGTCTCTGCAAACCCAGGCGGTCTCCCCAACGGTCAGTACGGCGCGAGACTCTTTTTGGACCAGAAGATTTGGCGAGGGTTGTTTGGCGGCGATCCTGGCGTGATTGGCAGCGTCACCGAGATAGCAGGGCAGCGTGTCCTCATCGCGGGCGTTCTCTCTCGTGACTCAATCCATTTGCCGGGACAGGTGGATGCTTGGTTGCTTGAGGACGAGCGGCATCTGGATATGCTGCCGCCAACGTCCAGGGGATTCGTCCTTGCCCACCTCCGCGGCGAGCTATCTCAGATGGGCGGATGGCGTTCCATGACTGTACCCAGGGAGAACAGAGGTAGCGATCTCTTCGATTGCATATCGCTCGCGCAGCAGTCCCAACTTCCCATCACCCTCTTTCTGTTCACCCTCGCCGCAGCTTTGATTACTTTGCCAGCGACCACGGCGTTGCCGCTCGGCGAGTATCCGCGTCATACCGGGCATCTCCCGTGGGCAGGCAAAGCGAGACGATGGATCTTTCTGTCCAGTAAGTTCTTGCTGATAGTGCCGCTGGTCTTTCTCACTTCGATTGACGTCGCTTATGGCGTTTCATCCCTAGGGCCCACTGCAGCCCAATATATTCAGCTGGCGATCTCTTTTTTCGGGCTTCTGTTTGCCTTTCGATGGATACTGCAGGATCAACGAAAACGCTGCCCGTTATGTCTGCGCGTGCTCTCCAACCCCGCCCGCGTTGGACAGGCTTCGAGAAACTTTCTGGCGTGGAACGGCACCGAGCTGATCTGTGCCGGCGGCCACGGCTTGCTCCATATTCCGGAGCTTCCAACCAGCTGGTTCGGCACACAGCGCTGGCTCTACCTCGATCCTTCTTGGGGTAGCCTCTTCTCTGAGCCGTGCGTGCCGTCTGCCGGCTTCATCTAGAGTAGAAGCGCGAGAGCTTACACCAACTCCAGCATGCTTTTTGTCGTGACGAGCTTGTGATTGACGTAGTTGTAGGGAGGAATGCGATCGCCCTTGATCATCGCCAGCCCGAGATGGATCAGCCGCCCACCGTAGGTGTTAACTTCGTGCGAGACCGATCCGATAAGCGGCGAGTTGGGCTTCACCATCTCTTCCAGAGCTTCAGGAATGCAGTCCTGCCCAACGATGGCAACGTGTTTTTCCCGCTTCGCTTCGCGAATTGCCTGCAGTGCCCCTAGGGCGCTGGTATCAGTCGTAGCGGCTATCAGCAAACCGCGTTCCCTGGGATGACGGCGTAGAAAGTCAGCCATGAGCTTGTAGCTCCTGTCGGCAAGTCCGCGCCCATCCATGCGCACAAATGCTTCGATCGGGAGATCGGGCAACACGGAACGCACACCTTCGAATGCCCCGGTGATGCGGCTCTGCACCAATGGGCCCGCTTCTTCAATGTCCAGGCCGATCACCCACGATGCCTTGCTGCCCCAATGCTGCCGCGCATGAATGGCAAGATACTCGCCCGCCTCAAAGCCGGCCCGGTAGTTATTGACGCCGAAGAAGATGGCGTGGGGATGCGGGATCTCGACCGCGATCAGAGGAATACCTGCATCCGCGATCTTGTCGGCAACGATCGGAGCAACCTGTTGCTCAATCTGAAACTCGATGACCAGATCAACCCGGGCGGCGACAAACTGCTCCGCATTGCGGATCGCCGTAGCGGCATCGTAGTGGTTGTCGAGGATCATCAGATCCACGCCGGAAGAAGCCGCGGCCACCCTGAGGCTCTCGGTGACCGCCTGCGAAAAGGGCATGTCCTCCGACTGCCCGCCAAATCCAAAACGAATCTTTCGCGGACGCGTCGCCAACCGGTAAAGGCCATTCTCGGTTTGCGCGACATAACCTCGATGGGCAAAGGTCTTCAGGATTCGATAGACAGAGGTTTTTGAAATCCTGGTTCGCTGATAAAGAGCCTCGAGAGCGAGCGGCTCATCCTCGGCTTGCAACAGTTCCAGGATGTCCAGCGCTTTCGACAGGATCGGTATGTGGTAGAGACGCTTTAACCCGGACTTAGCCAAGCCTCACCTTTTGAGTCGGCACCATTCTAGCTCAAATTCAATACGGAAACGTCAGAAATCAGTTGGATGCTCGCCCTGCCGGTCGCCCGTCCTGAGGTGGCCGTGCTATATTTGGGCGCGCATTGAGAACCAATTGGGGAACAATTTCAGTTTCGATCATGGAGAACGCTGATGCAGAGTAGGTATCGGCATTTACGCATCGGCCTGGCGGGGCTGGGGCTTGAGGCCTATTGGAGCCAGTTCGCAGGTCTGGAAGAGAGACTCAAGGGCTACCTCAACGAGGTCCAGAAGAAGATTTCCAGCGATTCCCGAACGGTGGTGAACCTTGGCCTGGTGGACACGCCGGAGAAGGCGCTGGAGGCAGGGCATATATCCCGGCGCGAAGACGTCGAGATCCTAATGGTGTACGTCACGACGTACGCCCTCTCGGCGGCGGTGCTACCGCTGATCAAACGGGCCAAGGTTCCGGTTATTCTGCTAAACCTGCAGCCTGCCTCGGCCATCGAGTACGAGCGCTTCAACGCGATGGAAGACAGAACTGCGATGACGGGTGAGTGGCTCGCGTATTGCAGTGCCTGCCCTGTTCCTGAGATCGCGAACGTTCTCCGCCGGCTGGACATTCCGTTTCACCAGGTCACTGGCATGCTCCACGACGATCCGGCCTGTTGGGAGGAATTGGAAGGGTGGCTGCGGGCCGCCGAAGTGGTGCATAGGCTTGGGCATAGCCGCCTTGGGTTGATGGGCCATTACTATGGAGGCATGCTCGACATCGCTACCGACCTGGCCCAGGTGAGCGGCCGGTTCGACTTGCACATCGAGATGCTCGAAGTGGATGAGCTGACCGCGTTGCGCAACATGGTCGGCGAAGAGGACGCGCAAAGCAGGATCGCGGAGTTTCGCGCCTTCTTCGAAGTAGGCAAAGATTGTTCGCAGGCGGAACTTCTGCGCGCAGCCCGCACGGCCGTCGCGCTCGATCAGCTGGTCAAGCAAAAAGACCTGGACCTGCTTGCTTACTACTACATGGGAAGTGGTGTACCCGCAAATGAAGACACCATGAGCTCGATCATCCTCGGCACATCGATGCTGACCGGGCGTGGCGTGCCGGTAGCCGGCGAGTACGAGGTGAAGAACGTGATCGCCATGAAGATCATGGACCTGCTGGGAATTGGCGGATCCTTTACTGAGTATTACGCGATGGATTTTGCGCAGGACTTGGTGCTCATGGGCCACGACGGTCCGGGTCACATCAGCATCGCGCAAGACCGCATCAAGGTACGTCCGCTGGTTGTCTATCACGGTAAGGTGGGTGCGGGCCTCTCGGTCGAGATGTCAGTGAAGCATGGCCCCATCACGCTTCTTTCCGTCATTGAGGATAAAGAGAAGGGCTTCGCCCTTTTGATCGCAGAAGGGGAAAGTGTGCCTGGAGCCATTTTGGAAATCGGCAATACGAATAGCCGCTATCGTTTTCCGCTGGGTGCACGCAAATTTGTAGAGGCCTGGAATTCAAACGGTCCGGCACATCACTGCGCTATCGGAGTAGGGCATGCCGCAACACAGATCGAGAAGGTTGCAGCTTTGCTGGGGCTGCGGTCTGTGTGCGTTTGTTAGCGGGCCGCGGAACTGTTTTCATCCATTAGAAGAGGGCCGACGAAAGTTGCTGCGCCCAATGAGCCGTAGTGCCAGCTTCGACGCCCTCTGATTGCGAATCTTCGAGAGCCGCCAATTGCACCGCGAAGTTGCCAATGGTCGCGCTTTCTACCGCGCCACAGCGCACTTCGAGGCCGGTCGACTCCGCCGTCAGGCGGTTCAGAAGAGTGTTGCGGCTACCGCCCCCAACGATATAAATCCGCCGCAATTTCTTACCCGTGATATGCGCGAGGCTGCTCACAATCTCTCGATACCTGGCGGCCAGGCTATGGAGGATGAGGCTCGTCATCTGCGGCGCAGCTTCGGCACCCTCAGCCAGTGGCTGCAATCCGCGCCGCTTAAGCTGCCGATTGATGCGCGCAGGCATTCCGCCGGGCAGCAGCAAGTCTGGTTCGTCCACATCCAGTACCGAGTCCGGCTGCGGAAAATTCTCAGCCGCCGCAATGAGCTCGGGTATCGTCCAGTCAATCTCCGCGGCCCACTCCGTCATGCATTGGCGCAGCAGCCACATGCCATTTACGTTCTTGTGAAAGCAAATGCGGCCGCCAACCGCGCCCAGATTGGTGAAGTCCGCAGCCTGCGCCTCTTCCCCGTTGATGGGTTCACGGAGCACGGTTCCAACCAGCGACCAGGTACCGGAGCTGATGTAAGCCCAATCGTCCCCGCCGTCGGGAATACCCGCGATCGCCGACGCCGTGTCGTGGCACGCGGGCGCAATCAACGCAGTCCCTGCCAGAGCCCGCAAATCCAGCTGCTCGCCAGTCAATTTGCCGATCACGGTGCCCGGCCGAACAATGGGAGGAGCCGCTACCTGAACCAAGCCTGTCGCCTCGAAAATCTCTGGGGACCAGCTGCGCTTCTCCGCATCGACCAGCTGGGTGTGCGTCGCGTTGGTATATTCACCGACCGCTCGCCCGCCCAGGCGATGCAGTATGTACTCCGGCAGAGTCAGCCATGGTTTTCCCTGTAGCTGACCCGGATCGGCAAAGAGCTGGTAGAGCGTGTTGATGCGGCTCATCTCGATGCCGGTGATGGCACGAAGGCGAGCCGCGGAGATGCGCTCGAAAACCGCTGCCCGCGAATGAATCGTCCGCTCATCGCGATAACAGAAAGGATCGGCGATAGCCTGGCCATTTGCATCCAGGCGCACATAGTCAACCGCCCAGCCATCGGCGGCAATGGACCGCACGCCTTCCGTGGCAATCTCCGCACACTTGCGCAGTCCGGCGTCCATTTGTTGCGTGATCTGGCCCAGGTCCCATCGCAACTCGCCATCGTGGCTCACCGGAGCATTGGGGTGGCGATGAACCAGCTCAATGTGTGGCGAGCCGTCAAGCCAGCGCAGCAACGAAACGCGACAGCTCTCCGCGCCGAGATCGATCGCAATCATCGCCCGCCGGTCTTTGGGACCGCCGGATGGAGGCTCGCTCATCTGAGATAAGCCTCGGTCAAGCCTCCATCGACGGGAATGAGATGACCCGTGGTGCAGGGCGCCTGCGGACCCGCTAGGAAGAGGATGGCCGCGGCACAGTCCTTCGGATCGATTGGCTGATGGGTCAAGGTCCTCTTGGCGTAGAACTGCGCCAGCTTATTGCGCAGCTCATCGTCAGAAGAAGATTCATCGAAGGGGATGTTGTACTTCGTTAGCGACGCTTTCACTCGATCGCGGGGAAACATGGTCGACCCTTTCACCACGGTCGCGGGACTGATCCCGTTGACGCGCACTTTAGGCGACAAGGTGACGGCGAGCTCGCGAACCAGGTGACTGAGTGCCGCCTTGCTGACGTCGTACGCTTCGCTGCCGCGCTTGGCCACGACTGCGTTCGCCGAGCTGGTCAACACAATGCTGGTGTCAATTCCCTGGGCATTGAAGACCTTGGCTGCTTCGTCGGCAAGCAGGTAGTTAGCGGTGACGTTGACCTCAAGCGTCAACCCCCACTGCGCATCGCTGACGACACCGTCAGGAGAGGACGGGAACAGCGCAGCCGTGTTGATCAGGATGTCGATACCCCCATAGGCCGCGATGGTGGCGTCGAGCGCCGACCGGATGGCGGCTCGGTCGCGAATATCGATCCTGGTGGCTACCACCGCTTCACGGCCGGCGATCGCCTGGGCTTCGACCGCAACCTTGGTGGCTGCATCCTGCTCGCGATCGGCAACCACGATGTGCGCGCCCCTGCTTGCTGCCATCAACACGACCTCCCGGCCAATGCCGCTGGCGCCGCCGACCACCAAAACGATCCGGCCACTCAATTCCTTAGGGGCAGGCTGCCGGCGTATCTTCGCTTCTTCCAGTGCCCAGTACTCGATACGAAACGCTTCTGAAGCCGGCAACGCCACATAGTTCGAATGGACTTTGAAGGCGCTGGTATCTGCCGCAGGCCCAGACTGTGGCAATATCGGAGGACACTTGCCCTCGTCAAGGTGTCCCGCGCCTTCCATCACATGGATAGCATTGACATAGAACTCACCTGTGATGCGCGCCTCCGCCTTGTTCTTGCCGAAGCTGAACATCCCGACACCGGGAACCAGCACCACCGTCGGATTCGCATGACGCATGGCCGGCGAATCTTTTAACGCGTGCTGCTGATAGTAACTCGCGTACTCGGCGCGGTAGGTCTCCATCGCAGCTTTGGCAACCGACTCAATTTGCGATGCATCGCCATTCTGATCCCAGTCCACAAATAGCGGGCGGATCTTGGTCCGGATGAAGTGATCGGGGCAGCTGGTGCCCAGATACGCCAGCTCCTTCGCAGAGTGCGAATTGATAAACTCCAGCACTTCAGGAATATCGGTAAAGCTGCCAATCATGCGCTGCCCGGTGGAGACGCTGCCGCGTAAGAAAGGCATCAGCTTCACTGCGATGGCCTGGCGCTGTTCATGTGGCTTGTACTTTGCGCCACCGAAAGACTTGCTGTTCTTCTTGGCGCGATGGCTCTCGATGAACTGGCCGATCTGGTCGATGATGGTGATGGTATTCACATAGGACTCCCGCTGAGTGCCGCCCCAGGTGAAGAGACCATGTCCGCCGAGGACGACACCGTCGCACCCTGGCACCTGTTTGACTGCGCTATCGATCATCATGGCCAGCTCAAAACCCGGCCGCTGCCACGGGACCCAAACCATCTTGTGACCGAACTTCTGGTTGAACTCATCCATTTTCTCTTTGCCGTTGGCCGAGGCGGCGAGCGCGATTCCCCAGTCGGGATGAAGATGGTCTACGTGCGCGAAGGGAAGAAAGGCATGCAACGGCGTATCGATGGAGGCGGGTGCGGGATTGTTGCCAAAGGTGCAGAGTGGGTACAAGCCGACAATCTCGTCTTCCAGCTCCACCCCACGATAAATCCCTGCCAGCGCCAGCACTTTCTCCTGGTACAAAGTGGCAAAGCCATCGACTTTAATACTGCCCAGGTCGCCCCCGCTGCCCTTCACCCAGAGCACGGTTTTCTTCTGCCCGTCCAGCGGATCTGTCCCCTCGAGTTTGGAGCTGGTGTTGCCGCCGCCGAAGTTGGTGATCCGCAGATCAGACCCCAACAAGTTGGAGCGGTACCGTAAAAGGGCCGGAGGATCGAGGGTTTTGGCATGGTTCTCATCCCAAAGATCGGCGAGATACTTCAGGGGCATACTTGGTCTCCTTCTGGTGCGAGTTCACCTTACACATCAGCGAAATCTAATTCAATAGACAAAGTATTTCGCTATGTGTACGTGGTTAAAGTAGGATAGCTGCATTTGGCTTCAAGCGCCCGAGGTGGTTGTGGGTCCTAACCCCTTTATTGGAGTTGTCTATCACTGGATTGGCGGCCTCGCTTCCGCGACAAATTTCGTTCCATTTCGAGGGATCAAGCGTTGGTCGTGGGAGATTTTCTGGATCATCCAGGGCATTGCCGCCTGGCTCATCGCACCCATGACGCTGGCGCTCTTGCTGGTGCCGAATCTTTTCCGGGTGCTGCATGCCGCGCCACTCGCCAGTATGGGCTACGCATGCTTCTGGGGAGTAATGTGGGGGATCGGCGGGCTCACCTTCGGTCTCTCGATTCGCTATCTCGGTATTGCTCTCGGATACGCCATCGCGCTCGGCTTTTGTACCGCCTTCGGAACCCTGATGCCGCCGATCTTCAGCGGCCAGATGTCATCCATCCTGCATGAAGCCTCCGGGCAGGTGATACTCGCCGGAGTGGCGGTGTGCATGGTGGCCATTGCGGTCAGCGGTCTCGCCGGCTATTCCAAAGAGCATGAAATTTCGACGGAAGACCGGGCAGAAGCCGGAGAGCGCGACTTCTCCTTCGGCAAGGGCCTGGCGGTGGCTATCTTCGCAGGGATCATGAGCTCGTGCTTCGCCTACGGGCTGGCAGCCGGCAAACCCATCGCCGAAATAGCGCGGGTTGAGCTGATTGCCCAGCATCGCCTTGATCTTTGGCAGAACCTTCCGGTGCTGATCGTCGTTCTCTGGGGTGGCTTTGTCACTAATTTCCTTTGGTCGCTTTTTCTCATCATCAAGAATCGCTCCTTTGCCCAGTTCGCTGGAGCGCCGGGCATCAACCCCATGGGCGCGACCACGGTCGCTGCCGAACAAGATGAGGTAGACCTGACACGCCGCCTCACCGGCCAGACACTGCTGAAGAATTACATCCTCGCTGCCCTGGCGGGCGTGATCTGGTATTTCCAATTCTTCTTCTACTCGATGGGACAGACCAAGATGGGCAAGTACGATTTTTCCAGTTGGACACTGCACATGGCGAGCATCATTATCTTTGCCACGCTGTGGGGTGTAGTGCTGCACGAATGGAAGGGAACCAGCCTTCGCACGAGAGGGCTGGTCACGCTTGGACTGTTTCTGCTGGTCGGATCCACCGTGGTGGTGGGCTATGGAAATTATCTGAAAGTCCGCTAGATACTATGCGTAACTGGCAATTGCGCCCTGGTTCGCCGCGGCACGTTCCCGTGTTATCTGCTCGATATAGCCGCTCTCACGAAGCGCTGACAGCGGATCTTCCACAAGCCCTTTCGATCGCCTCCAGCTCTTGACGATTGGCCGGACATCCTGCCAGAAAGCGGTACGAAAGCACTCTTCGGCCTCAACCAGCTTGCATTCAGTCTGCAGTACCGAGAGCCGCGCGTGATCGACCAGCGCCGCCTTGGCGTAAATCTCCTGTGCGGTGCAAACGGTCTGCACCATGGCTTCCATTTTGCCTTTTAGATTGTGGCTCTGGTCGATCATGTAGGCCACGTCTACGTCTGCGCCGGTTTCCCATTCGTAGTTGCGAATCTCATGAAAGATACGAAAGACCTGGTAAGGATCGATCGATCCCAGGGTGAGATCATCGTCAGCATAACGCCGATCGTTGAAGTGGAAACCGCCCAGCATCTTGGCGTGCAGCAGCCAGGCGACGATCTGCTCTATATTCTGCGCCTGGTAGTGATGGCCTGTATCGACCAGCACCAATGCCTGTGGTCCGGCCGTCCTCGCCAGCATGAGCGCCATACCCCAGTCGGCAACGTCGGTGTGATAGAAGAAAGGCTCGAAGGGCTTGTATTCGACCAGCAGCCTTTGTGCTGGGGTCAGCGCATCGTGCACCTTTTTGAGCGTCTCCTCAAACCAGCCGATGCGGTGCCGCATGCTTTGCGAGCCGGGATAGCTGGAGCCGTCAGGGAACCATGGCGCTATATCGCGTGAATTGAGTTTGTCCGCGATCGCTACGCACTCCAGCATATGATCAAGCGCCTGCTTGCGCACCGCCGGATCAGGATTGCCCACAGCGCCAAATTTGTATTCCTGGTTCCTGAAAGAAGTTGGGGTTGATCGACCCTGCGGCCACTCCGCATTTACTTGAGAGCTCTTTTACGTGGGGCACATCTTTCAGCCCATTCGGCAGGTCCCAAAGAACATGAAGGGCGACGGTAGGGCACGCTCCGGTCAGCTGGTTGACCATGCCGGCGTCGCTGAATTTCTCTGCCAGGTTGGTTGCGGCCGCCGGCTGCATGAATTTGCCGAAGCGGGTCCCGGTATTGGCAAAACCCCAGGAAGGCAATTCAATTTTGAGATGGTCGAGCGCCCGCCAAACGGAACCTTCCACGTCCTGTGCCATAGGCCCCTCTATCCGCGAAATCCATTCGCCAGGCTGTCATCCGGACTGCACGACAGGGTGGGGAGGCGATTGCAATAGGGTAACAGTTTCCATCCTAAATTCGCGTCTGTCAATGCTTGTCTAGGCTCACCAAGGTTCAATAGGAAAACCGTGCCCAATTTGCTCATCCCGGCTCCAGAGCAGGGTTTGTCCATCCCGACTCCGGCTCACAAATCATTGCAACCGCAGATCGAAAGCGTTCCAGGGATGGTCCGCGGAATAGGATTTGGGTCCCCAAGCTTTGCTTGGTCATCTCTCCCCACCAACAAAAGGTTTGGGTGGCCCATTCAAGCTCTTTTGGCTTGAGTGGGGCTGTTTGCGGACTCACCCCCTCAGTGTCATTAGGAGGGCGCCCTTAGACAGCCCTACTGCGTGGTCAACCCGGAACGAATAAGTCCCCGCGGGCAGCTCATAAGTGGAGTTCCCCTCTGCACTACTTATCAAACGGAGCTTCTTGCTGCTGTTGAGGGCATCTCCGTCCAGTGTGAACTTATCCTGCTGGGCTTGCCGGCAGCGGTAGGTGGGCGGTCGTGTTCGGGGGGACCGTGACCAGCCAGGTAACGGCCGTTCCCTTCATCGACCAGGAAGATCGTATCTCGCCATACGACGACTGGTAGCGAAAATCGAGACTTCCCAGACGGGCATCGAAATTGGGATGGAGATAGATCGTGTGGAAGCCCGCGTCCGTAGGCAGCGCATCGATACCCGCCGCATAGCGATAGATCCAATCGGCTACTGCGCCGTAGGCATAGTGGTTGTAGGAATTCATGCTGGGATCGCCGCGCATCTGGTCGCCGTTCCAGCGCTCCCACATGGTGGTGGCGCCATGGTCCACCAGGTATCCCCATGAGGGATACTCGGTATTGAGCAGCAGGCGGTAGGCAACATCGCTGTGCCCGGTATCGACCAGCACCGCCAGCAGATAGGGTGTGCCCAGAAATCCGGTTGACAGGCGCCCATGGTTGGCCTCAATTTTGGCGACGAGTTTGTCGGCCGCGGCGGCGCGCAGCGAATCGGGCACCAGCTTCATATTCAGCGCCAGCACATACCCGGTTTGGGTATCGCCGCCCTTTGCTTTGGCTTCGGGATTGTTGATCTGTCCGAAGGGCGAAGGACCATTGTCGGCCGCCGCAATGAATCCATCGGCTGTGAATGAACTCGTTGGCAAAGGCTGTCTTGATCTTGCCGAAGAGGGCGGCATACTTGGCTTCCTCCTCTGTCTTGCCCAGGGCATGCGCCATCTGCTGCATGAGCGTCACATCGTAAGCCCAATAAGCAGTGGCAACCAGCGGCTCGAGCGTGGGGCCTTCGGGCGAGAGCCAATCGCCGAAAGGGGTGCCGTAGCCTTTCTTCCATAGATAAGTGGGATTGGCGGCTTGGATCGCCGCCAGATACTTCTCCATCGCATCCCAGTTCTGTCCACTACGCGCGTGTCCCCCGATTGCAGCCACGCCGTCCAGGGGATGATGACGCCCGCGTCGCTCCAGCCGGCGCCGAAGCCGGCATTGGGCGTATCCGTCCGGGCGCAAAGATGCCGTACATCGGCGTGCCCACCTGCGTTCCTCTTATATCGCCGGCAAATTTCTTGGAGAATGCGTCAGGTCCATGTTGTAAGACGCGGTCCGCCAGAAGACTTGTGCATCGGCGGTCCAGCCCAGACGTTCATCACGCTGCGGGCAATCCGTGGGCACGCCGACAAAGTTGGAGCGCTGCCCCCAGAGAATGTTGCTCCACAACTGGTTGATCATCGGGCTGCCGGAATGCAGCTGTACCGTCATGGGCGCATCCGTATAAGCGGCTACTGCCTTTACGGTGGTCAGGTCCGGCTTATACGGCAGGCCGGTTATCTCAACATAGCGGAAGCCATGAAAGGTAAAGTCGGGCTGAAATTCCTCCTCGCCTTTGCCGGAAAGAATGTAGTGGTCGGTCGCTTTGGCTGTCGCAGGTTCTCGACATACATGGTGCCGTCAGGATTCAGCACCTCCCCGAAGCGCAGTTGAACATCTGTGCCTGCCGGGCCACGCACCCGTATCCGCGGCACTCCAGCCAGGTTCTGGCGAAAGTCATAGATATAGATTCCCGGCTTCGGGTTCGTGATGCCGCTGCGGTGAGCGTCTCGTGCGCGCGGATGGGCTGGAAGGATTGCGGAACAATCTCCGGCTCCAATTCGAACCAGTCCTGCGATGCGACCGGCCCCGACTCAGCGCCGGGATAGTGCTCATCATAATTCATGAGCACGACGCCGTCGGCCGCCGCGGCAATCGCAGGATAGTCATATTCATTGCTGTGCGGCGGCACCGCCACGTAAAGCTTCATGCCGTGGGCGTGCAGGTCTGACGAAACTTCCTGTAATAAGGCGACGTACCCCTTCTGCGCTTCCGGCGGAAAGGCTTCGAAGTCGATGAGCAGGCCGTGATAGCGGCGCGTGGACAGAAACTGCGTGGCTTGGCTCCGGAAGGTGGAACGCGCGTCCGGATTATTGAGAAATTCGCTAATGCCGGCAATCCAGTTCGCGCCGTCGGAGTTGTTCACCACCGGGAACACTTCCATGCCGGGATCTTCCGTCTTCAGAAACGGCATCACGCGGTCGTCGACCGGGATCACGGTCTTGCCCTGTACCACGTCAAAATATTTGTTGGTCTGGTCGTCGACGCCCTGAAGACGTCCGTCGGCCGTGAGCACGTGCAGCCAATCGGGGTACAGAATGTCGATCTGGTGGGCGTAAGCGCGCAGCGACGAGAAGCTGGCCGCATCCCAGGGAACGTAAAACGCGGCGCGAATGCCTTCCGATTGGTTCAGTGTGACTTGCGAGGCGGCGAGTTTCGACTTCCGGTGCGACCGCGCAAGCGCCTTCTTTTGCCGGTCGCGGGCTTTTTCTTTTTCACTTTCTTTCAGCGCCTTGATCGCCCGCTTCTGCGGAAAGAAAAGAAGTTCTGGCAGTGGTTCATCGCGCAAAGCGGTATAGACAAAAACAATGATCAGCGCCGAAACCAGGACTCCGGTCACGTCGAGCGTGCGCCGCAGGCGCTTCCAGCGGGCGCGGCGGGGATCATAAAAGACAGGTTCAGCCATGAGGATGAAGGGCGATCTTCAATCGTATGGCCCCAGGTGGCCCATGGTCAATTCTCAGTGGTTCACCGGCGTACCTCGCCTGCGGCTCTGGCGATGCACTTTCGCAGGCCTCGGATTGCCGTTATCATTCGCGGCGTGAAGGAATTGCCGCGGTCAGGTTTCTCAGGGAGTTTCGTAAGAAAGAACGCGCGGTTCGTGGTGTGGACAACCCTGGCGGCGCTGGCGCTGCGTGTGTTGCTGGTCGCGCGTTTCCCCGCCGTCGTCGACGACTCCCGCCTCTATGCCGACATCGCCAAAAACTGGCTCACGCATGGCATCTTCGGCATCACGAACTCCGGCGTCATCATGCCGACGCTTTCGCGGCTACCCGGATATCCTGCGTTTCTGGCGGTGATCTTCGCCATCTTCGGAAAAGATAACTTTCACGCCGTGCTGCTGGTGCAAGTCCTCTTCGATCTCGGGACGTGCTTCCTTATTGCCGACATGGCGCGGCGGCTTTTTTCCGAGCCCGCAGCCAAGGCGGCGTTTCTGCTGGCGGCCCTCTGCCCGTTTCTGGCGAATTACGCCGCGGCCGCCCTGACCGAGACTCTGGAGATTTTGTTCACTGCGCTTGCTTTTGATCTGGCGCTTCGCGGCCTCGCCATAGGGGAGGTCAAAGCGGATTCAACACGGGCATCGAATCGAATCTGGATCGGATGCGGATTGGCCGTCGGCGGCGCCATCCTGTTGCGACCCGACGGGGGCATCCTGCTGGCCGCCATCGGTGGGTACTTGCTCTGGCTGCTCGCGCGGAGCTTGCAGGCACGCCTACCCATGTCATCTCAACTAAGCCCTCGATCCATCATTACTGCGGGCGTGCTGATTGGCGTTTGTGTGATTGCGACGCTAGTCCCGTGGACCGTGCGCAATCTGCATACGCTGCACCGCTTCCAGCCGCTGGCTCCGCGTTATGCCAATGACTCCGACGAAGCGCCGATGGCCGGCTTCAACCGCTGGACCAAGACCTGGATCGCGGACTACGTCTCTGTGCAGGAGATTTACTGGAACATTCCCGGAGAAGATATCGACGTCACGCGGCTGCCGCGGCGGGCCTTTGATTCGGAACAACAGCAGTCCGAAACGACGCAGCTCTTCGCCGATTACAACGTTGACCACGACATCACGTCCGCCGTGGATCAGCGGTTCGCCGCGCTGGCCGCCGCGCGCATTCACGCTGCGCCGCTGCGCTATTACATGTGGCTGCCTGCGCTGCGCATTGCCGATATGTGGCTGCGCCCACGGACCAGAGCTTTTCCCCTCCGATCCGCGCTGGTGGGAATTCAACGACGATGGGCGCTGGCTTGCGGTCAGCCTCGGATTCGGCCTGATAAATCTGCTCTACGTTGCGATGGCGATGGGCGGATGGATTCGCAGCCGCAAATTTTTTGGCATCGGACTATTCGTTTTATTTCTAGCGTTGCGATCTTTCTTCCTCGGCAGCCTGGAAAATCCCGAGCCCCGCTACACGCTGGAATGCTATCCCGTGGTTATCATTCTTGCGTCGGCTCTCTTCCATCGGGCTGCATAAATATCCAGCTTTTGGAAGGCAGGTGTGTGAAAGCTTGTACGTGAAACGTTTCATCCCCTGTAAATCCCTGCAAATTTCGCTTGAACATCTTGGCCCCGTAGTTGCACAATAGCGCCCCATCAAGCTCCCCAGGGTCTCTGCGGTCTCTAACCTGGGCATGACGTAGTTGGAATTCGACGCGCCTCACCGTAGGCGAAGGGAGTTTCCTATGCGTTCTCGCTCGCTGCAAGCGGCAGTCCTGATCGGCACTTTCCTCGCGTTGGCTAGCCTCGCCTTCACCCAGTCCGCCACAACCTCGGTGCGCGGCACCATCACAGATTCCAAGGGAGCGGTCGTGTCCGGCGCTGCCGTCACGCTCGACAACAAGGCGACAGGATTTTCCCGCACCGCCAAAACAGATGACCAGGGGACATATCAGTTTCTCGAAATCCCTCCGGCCACCTATGTAATGACCGTGACCTCGTCAGGATTTGCCACCACGCGGCGCGAGAACGTGGTTCTTCAGGTGAGCAGCCCCGCGACGGTAAACCTACAGCTCCAGGTGCAGGCGAGCTCGGTGATCATCGACGTGACCGGCGAAGCGCCAATGGTGAACACAACGGACGCAACGCTGGGGAATAACTTCAGCGCCCGGCAGTTGACCGATCTGCCTTCCGAGGGCCGCGACCCGGTTGCGATTCTTAGCTTGCAACCCGGCGTCGTCTATCTTGGCAACCAGGTCGATCAGAATGACGACAGCCGCGGCGGCTCCGTCAACGGCGCGCGCAGCGACCAGACCAACGTCACGCTCGACGGACTTGACGACAACGACCAGCTCAACGGCTACGCATTTCAGGGCGCGATGCGCGCGACGCTCGATTCGTTGCAGGAATTCCGCGTGACCACCAGCAATTACGACGCTTCCTCGGGCCGGTCTTCAGGCGCGCAGGTCAAGCTCGTCACCAAGAGCGGCACCAACAATTTTCATGGTTCGGTCTATGAATATCACCGGCCAACGATTGGCGTAGCCAACGACTGGTTCAACAAGCAAGCGGAAATGAAGAGCGGGCTCCCCAACATCCCCCAGCACATCCTGCGCAACACGTTTGGCGGGACGATTGGTGGGCCCATCAAGAAAGATCGCCTGTTCTTCTTTGGCGCGTATGAGGGCCAGCGAACCGCAGATCAAGTCCAGGTCGGACGCGTCGTGCCCAGCGCGAGTATGCGGGCCGGAGAGTTGAAGTATTTGTGCAACACCGATGATCCGAATTGCTCTGTCACTAACAGCAGTACCAATTTTTCTGTCGAAAGCAATCCCACCTATGCCCCATTTCTGGTAGCTACGCTGACTACGGCAGGGGTGACGAACATAGATACCGGCTGTGTGAGTAGTGGCGGATGCCCGCCCTGCGGCGCCCAACCCGAACGTCCTGTCGATGTGGAATACTCCGACTTTACCCATGCCGAACGGAACCAATTGTGGTGGAGACGGCCTGAATTCCGGCTGCTTCACCTTTGCCGGCAACGATCCGGTCAAACACGATACGTACATCGTGAAACTCGATTACAAGATCACGTCCAATGGCAACCACGCTCTCTTCCTCCGCGGCAATCTCCAGAACGATCACGAATCGACCCCGCCGCAATATCCCGGGCTGCCTTCGAACGTTTTCAACACAAACAACAGCAAGGGCATTGCGGCTGGATATACAGCATTGCTCCGTCCCAACCTGATCAATAATTTCCGTTACGCCTTTATTCGCCAGGGCGTCGGCAGCACGGGACTCAACGACCAGCCATTCAATCGCCTCCGCGGATTGAGTGACACCGTCGGCCTGACCCCAACCATCCTGACCAACGTTCCTGTGCATAACTTCATTGACGATATGTCCTGGACAAAGGGCAAGCACACTGTTGAGTTCGGGACCAACTGGCGCCTCATTCACAACAACCGTCAATCGAATGCCCAGAATTTGTCGGAAGGCTATTCGAACCTTTACTGGATGAATCCTTCGTTCATCGCGGGCGAGGGGACAAGTCTCGATCCCTCGATAGCTTCGGGTGATTGTGCGTCGAATCCACCACCTTGCGGCTACCCGCTGGTCGACGATTCCTTTGGCACGTCCTACTCGTTCGCGGCCATGCAGCAGATGGGGATCATGAGCCAGATTTATACGACCGTCAATCAGGACAAGAATGCGAACGTCGTCCCCAGCGGCGCGCTGGTGAATCGGCACTTCCGCAACTTTGAGGGCGAGTTGTACCTTCAGGACAAATGGAATGTAACTCCCAACCTGACCTTCACGTATGGCTTACGCTATTCGCTATTGCAGCCGCCCTACGAATCTGCCGGCAACGAAGTCTCGCCCACGATCAACATGCACCAGTGGTTCACCAATCGCTGGAAAGACATGCTGACAGGCACAGTCAACCAGCCCGACCTGACATTCGACCTTTCCGGACAGGCCAACGGGAAGAAACCCTACTGGGCATGGGACTACCGCAATCTCGCTCCGCGGTTTGCCGTCGCGTATTCTCCACACGCCGCAAATGGCTTCATGCACGCTCTGTTTGGCGACGCCGGCAAGAGTTCCATCCGCGCCGGATACGGGTTATATTTCGATCACTTCGGCGAAGGCGTTGTGAACACCTTCGATCGCCAGGGCTCATGGGGACTGACGACCACGATCAGCAATCCCGCCGGCGTGAACACCGTGGACACGTCTCCGCGCTTCCAGGGATTGAACGTTCTCCCGCCGAGTCCGGGCGCGCCGATTCCTCACGGCTTTCCCTACACTCCTTCCGGCAACCCGGATACTTATGGCCTCGCCATCGCGTGGGGAATTGACGACAACCTCAGAACCCCTTACTCGCACGTTGTCGATTTCTCTTTCACCCGCGAGTTGGGTCATAACTTCGTCGTGGAAGCAACCTATACGGGACGCTTCGCGCGCCATCTCCTCCAGGAAATCGACTTGGCCCAGCCTCTTGATCTGGTCGATCCCGCGAGCAAGACGGACTACTTCGGAGCGGTTCAGACCTTCGACAAGGCCATTTACTCGGGTGTGGGAGAGGACGATCCCAGCATCAACCTTCCCTACTTCAATAATCTTTTTCCAACAGCCGGAGGACCGGGAGGTATCTCAGGTTGTGCTCCCAACACTCCGTCAAACCCAACTGCGGCACAGAACATGTACGATCTCTACTATTGTTTCCCCGGCAACGAAACGCTCTCACTGGAAATTGCGGACGCCTTTTGCTTCCCCGCTTGCGCTGAACCGACCGGCTCAAATCTCTTCCAGTATTACCAGGATCAGTTCTCCTCGCTCTATGGCTGGCAAACTCGTGGCAATAGCAACTACAACGGCTTGCAGTTGACTATGCGGCACGCCATGGCTGCCGGGCTACAGTTTGACTTCAATTACACATTCTCCAAGGCAATCGATGTCGGCTCCAACGCTGAACGTGTGAACGGTTTCGAGTCGGGCGGCATTGCCTTCAACAGCCAGGTGATCAATGCGTTCTCGCCGAATCTGTGGCGCGCTGTTTCTGACTTCGACACCACCCATCAGTTGAACGCGAACTGGATATGGGACGTACCTTTTGGTCGAGGACGCCACTTTGGAGGCGGATCGAACGGCATCGTCAATGGCATCCTTGGCGGATGGACGGTCAGCGGCCTGTTCCGCTGGACCAGCGGCTTCCCATTCTCGGTGCTTGCCGGCAACGGTTGGGCCACCGACTTCGAACTCGAAGGCACCTCGTTCGTCCAGGGAGCGAAACCGAAGACAGGCGTCTTCCGCGATCAGGACGGCGATCCAAACGTGTTCCAGAACGCGATCAATCTGACCTGTACCTGTTTCGCGGGCGATGGGTCGAACACGAACTTCCGCGCAACCTACGCCGGCGAGGCCGGACAGCGCAACAACTTCCGCGGACCGGGCTATTTTGGCATCGACGGCGGATTGGCTAAATCATGGAATTTCAGCGAAAACAAATTGCTCAAGTTCTCTTGGGAAGTATTTAACGTAACCAACTCCGTTCGCTTCGACGCCGGTGGTTCCTTGCCCAATGAGGACCTGGTGGACAACACGAGCTTCGGAAAATTCAACCAGGAACTCACCAGCCCGCGCGTGATGCAGTTCTCTCTGCGTCTCGCGTTCTAGTCGAAACCAGGCTCCGCAACAAAAGGGACGGCCCGCAAGCCGTCCCTTTTTCTTTCCCGAACTTCAGTAGGGCCGCCGGGCCGCCGCGCAGACGGCTAGCCCGCACCGCATGCAGAGGCTTCCCATTCTATAAGCAGAAATATTTGGAGAGACCTTACGACAGCGGCGAGTCGCTCATGCGGAACCTTGTCCGCACGTGTTCAGAAAGGAGTTCGATCGCAGGGCGGTTGGTGAGTGGATCTTCCTGCGCCAGATACTTCATGGCCTCGACCAGCAGGCGTTGTCCATCGACGTAGCGAGGATCGGAAGTGCGCTCCCGGCGCTTATTGCCCAGTCGGGGAGGTACTGTAATCGTAAAAACCTTGGCCATGAATGATCCCGAGAAATGAGCCCGACACTAAGATGCGCTCAGTATATCGTCCGACGTGAAAATCTCAGAGAGATTTCTTGTCTTTTATTGTCAACAGACTTAACTCTTGGGAGAAACCGTCTGCGTCTTGCTCGTGGTCTTGAGCCTGAAGACATCGTCGGGGATTTTCTTCCCGTTTACCTGAATATCGGAGTAAGTGGCGAGCCGGTAATCGCCCTGCGGCTGAAAAAACTGTTGCTTCAGCGAGATGCCGCCGGGCCAGATCGATCCACAGGAAAATCTGGCTGTAGGTGTTCTTTATTTTCTCGGATTTCGGAATCAGTTGCAGTTTCGCGGTAGAAACTCCAGCGACGGTTTCCGGCCCGACGTAAGTCACGTCGAAAGTCTTTTGCAGGTCCTGCCCGCTGCCGCCGAAACCGAGCACCAGATAGCTCTGGTAGTCCGACTGGTTCTTGCCTAAATCTATTTCGGTGACCTGATCGAGTTTCGGCTGGTAAAGCCGCACCTTGCCGCCGCTGAGCAGCACAAATTTCGGCTCGGGCTTCAGGCTTGATTTGCTGCTTCCGGCCTGTTTGACCTGGGCCATCATCTCGACGTCTTTACCGTTGTGACGATAGTAGATGGTGCCGGTTTCGACGTCGTCGACCTCGTCGATGACTTTCTGATAGATGTCCCACTCGAACTCGGCTTGTGTGGTGTGGAAGTTGGCGGAGACGGCGTCCATCTTTTTCAAGACGGAATCGAGACTCACAGGATCGGCTGGTTTTGGAGTTGCTCTGCCTGCCGTAGGCAGCAGCCCCAGCAGAAACGCGATCGGAAGGAACAGCGCAAGACGTTTCATGAAAACTTTCTGACTGATTACTGCGACCGCTACTTCCGTTGCGCAACCACCCGGTAGCTTTGCACCGTACCTTTGCGGTCGGAAACGGCGGCGTAACTGATCATCGAAACCGTGCCCGAAATGGGCTGGATGATGCGCATCAACTGGTCCTGCACCGACTTGTCGTCGCTTGCAGAAACCGCGCTCGCGGCGACCTGGAAAACCAGATCCACGCCGATCTCGGTGAGCGTTTGCAGGTAGCGCAACTGCAGCGTCATGGGCCGGTCGCCAGCAACGCGGCAGCGTCCACCAGCTTTTGCGCGGCGTTGAACTCGCCCTCGGCGTGGATGATCTTCGACCGTTTTTCGCGCTCCGCCTCCGCCTGCTTGGCCATGGCGCGCAGCATCTGCTCCGGCAGGTCGACCTGCTTCACTTCCACGCTCACCACCTTCACACCTGAAAAGTTAGGGCGCACAGGCGTCCATCATGTTCTACATAGGGATAGGAAGTTGCAAATTCATCCAACGCATCCACAGTTCGGGGGTATCCACAGTAGTCGGGCATCCACAGTTTGTGAATAAATTCTGAATTGTAAATAAATATAATATATAAATACGCATAATTTTCTGTTCAGAATTGCGTCGGATATAAAATTCGGTCGAAATTTTGGAATGAAAACTTTGCTCGTCGAAACCGGAAGCAATAACGAAGAAGATGCGAAACGAAATTTTGAACAGGGCCTGCACGATTTGGTCCCAAATTTTGTCACCGAAAGTTTATCGAATTTTCTTCAATTTTTACAATTTTAGCAGATTTTTTATTCGTCAATGCAAATGCAGTGATAATTTTAATCAAAAAAATTTCATTTTAATTGTTTTAATCACAAAAATAAATACTGATTCAAAAAAATTTCAAAAGCAAAAGCAAAAAAAATCAAAATCAAAATTTCAGACAAATCAAAATCAAAATCAAATTAAATTCAAAATTAAATATCAAACGCCGGACGGAAAAATTTTGACAAAAAAATTTACAAAAAAAATTAAGTGGGATATTTAAAATAGAAATAAAAAGAACAAAAATACTAATAAAAGAGCTCTCGGGCAAGATAAAAAACGCAGCGAGCAAAAAAAAAATCTTTCTTTGATGAGATCCATGGGCAGATGGATTAGACCACCGAACTTCGATCGGGCTTCTCAAATTTCGACCGCAAATTCGAGACAGACGCTGGTGGCTTTTCCTCTTCTTTCGCACCGGATTCCGCATTGGATTTTTCCAAATTTTTCTTCGCATCTTTCGGCGGTTTTTTCGGCAAAGGAGGCGCCGGCTTATTACCGCTCGCCTTTGCGCCGTCCGCCGTCGATTTTGCCATACGAATCGTCCGCGATCACATCGTAATAATCTTCATCATCATCAACGGCCGCCAAATTCGGCGTCGTTTTGGACTTGGAGCCCCACTCGAATTCGAAATCGCAGTCGAATTGGGCGTCGAATCGGTCAGCTTTTCCTTTAGATTGGCCGGCTTTGCCGGCGGCTGCGGAGGCCTTGAAAGCGGTCTCGGCGCTTTACCGCCGCTAGAACTTGTACTGCTGGTGCTGCGTTGAACCTTCGCCGCTTCGGGAACCGCCGGCGGCGGCCGAATCGCTCCTGCTCCAACTTTTGGCGCATTTTTAGCGGCAACTTGCGCCTTGCCGGCGGTTGCCTTTGGTCCTCGCTTATCAGTCGGCTTTTCAATGTGAGAATTCGACGAAAAATTCGGCTTCTGACGCCATTAGAATTCGGATTCGGACGATGAACCGCCGCGCCGACGGCAGGAACAACATCAATTTTTTTCGCTCGTTCTTTGACGTTAACGACCGCCGCTGCTGCAGCCGCCGCTGCTGAAGGCGCGACTTGCCCTGAACTTTGCGGTTCGCTAGGGCCTGGGTCAGGCGGCGCCGGCGCCTTCCTTTGAGGTTTAATCAACGGAACTGCTCCAATTGGCGAATTAACATATGTATTCGACGCGACGAATTCGCCGTCGGTTCTTCGGGCGGCGGCGACCCATCGTTCGGAATTTTACCCAAAGCATCGGAACTGGGCCTTTTGGGCCGCGGCGGCGCCGGCTTCGTCGGCCGATTCATACTGTTTCGGCTCAAAGTCGATCGCTGCATCGAATAAGCGCCGGCGGAGGCGGCGCCGGTGCCGGCGCCATGAGTGCCCGGAATCGCGCCGACAGTCGTGTCCACGTAGACCGGCGAAAGACCGCTGTCGCCCCATTCGGTCAGCGGCGGCGGCGGCGCGACCGCCGTCCAGGCCGAATTCGCATCGGCCATCACTTCCAATTTGACCGTCCGTTGGCCGCCCGGCGAAATGCTTCTTGGCGACGAAACGTTCGACGGCATGTACGCCGTATGGGATCTTCGGGAGGATGTAGTTTCTTTGCAGATTTTAAATGGCCTAAAAAGAATCCGTTACGTCACTTCGGCATTTTCAAGCCCTCAGGGCACTTCGTACTTATTCGGAAACAGGTTTCCAACGCAAAGGGAATTTAGCAATCGCGTAAAATTCCCCCAAATTAACTCCTAGCTACATATGGCTAGCTACCGGTCCCCCCCCCCCGATCCCATCTTGCCCAAGTAAGCCCCGGTCCCCGCCCCCCCCCCGATCCCATCTTGTCCAAGTAAGCCCTGCCCCAGCCCCGCTCCCCCCCCAGCGTTCGAACCGAATAAAAATTCAAAAGCACGTCTTACAATTGCTCCATGAAGCGCCGTAGCTGAATCCTTCGGCGATATCCAATAGTGATGCATAGCGTTAACAACGGCATGACAACCAAAACGAAAATCGCCACCGCAACCCACACGTTGATGACATTGTCTAAAATTTCAACGAAAAATTTTCAAACCACATTTGCTTCGACATATCCGAATTCGGCATCACTAAAAGAAAGTCAACAAAAATTTTGTTTCGGAATTCCAGAATCTGACCTCCGATTTTGCGCTCATTTTTAGCAATCATTTCGAATAAAACTTAGAAAAAATTTTAACTTTAAAAAAACTTTTAAAATGTTAAAGACTCGCTTACGCATTGGGGCCATCGGGCCGCTGTCGACGCTGCCGCCGGTGCCCGACGAAATGCAAAACGGCGGCGCGAATCCCGGATCGCAATGGCAATGACCGCGCGTGTTGCAAATTCCTCGCGCATTGCACGGGTCGCAGGCGGTCTGACGAAGAATTTCCGAAGCTGCGACACATTTTTTTTTCACGCACATCTAAATATATTATTCATAAGATTCTTTTAGTTCTAAATATATTCATTAAATTCTTTTTATTCTAAAAATATTCATAAGATTTCATTCATTCTAATATTTATAACATTCTTTGGTTTATTCGAAAAAATCCGAACGGTGGCCAAAAAAAGTAAAATTATTTTAAGCGCAGCGCCAAAAAAATAATATATAGGGTGTCGAATAATATACTAGGGTGTGTCAAATAATATATATGTATAGGGTTTCGAGTATAATATACTAGGGTGTGCCAAATAATATATGCATAGGGTGTCGAAGAATATGCTAGGGTGTGTCAAATAATAGATAGGGTGTCAAGCATCATTTTTGTTCGATAGCTAGCGTTCTGCAGGCTATGTAAACCAACTATATATATATATATATGTATGTATATGTTACCAGTAACCAAACCAAACAAATGTTTGTAACTAAACAAACCAACCAATTATGTAACTAAACTAACCAAAAAACTAACCAAAAAACTAACTATGTATCGTTTATGTTACCGGAAAAACGGTTCCGTACATATATTTATAAAGGTTTGTTTTAGGCTTTGGCTTAGGCTTTGCCTCGTATGTATTGTATCGTTTGGCGGTCACATATATACATATATACATATAGTTGGTTGACAGAACCTGCAAAATACTATCGAACAAAAAAAACTTGCTTGACAACCTGTATCTTCATTTCTTTTCTACATTTTTTCCTGATTTATACGGATGGCAAAAGAATTTTCAATTTTTTAAGGCTAGAAATTTTAATTCAGGTTACGCCTTCCACTTAGCTAATACAGTAATACAGGAGAACAGAGAACAGAGACAGAACTTAGCTTAACAGAACAGAACTTAGCTAAAATTAAAAAAACATCATTTCATCATTATTGTTTGCTTTGCTGCCTTCATTTTTTAGTCAAGTAAAAATCAAAGAAATTACGGAAAAAAAAATTACCCCTTCGGTTCCGCATTTCGCTCCATCCGGCACTTGGCCAGGGTCCGGTCGCGACAGGCCAACGTCGATTTGCGCATTTCGACAAACGGTCACCGAAGTGGTCGAACTGACGCCTTTCAGAAACGTATGCGCCGTCCTGACGACCGCTTTGTCGCCGAATTCCGTTTTCTCGTTCTGATGGGTACAATGCAGCAGACCGCATTCCACATCGCTGCAAAAAAACAAACGCTACGACGTATCAAAAACGTATTGGGGTAAACCCCCCCCTCCCCCTAGAACCCTTTACCCCCCCCCCCCATTCATCCCACTCCCAAGCCCCAAGTGTGGAAAAAATAAAAATCAATCAAAAGAACCCGATGGCATACTTCGAATCACAAGCCTTGTATTCTTCGGTCATCGGATCGAAACCGCAATTCCCATAGGCGGTACTTTGGCGATTCAAATTAAAGTAGCAGCCTTTTCTGCATTCTGTCCGCTAGGTCCCCAAACTAAGCGGCATTGATCGTCTCGCGTTTGGCATTGGCCGTCATAGCAGTAGGCCTATTGTACAAGAAATTACACGTGTGACGTTCATTTTGCCCACGATTTTGCCCATTTTAGCTACTGTATGCGAGGAATGGCTCTAAATACCCCTGAATCCCCTAGGAATGCCTCTAAATACGGGTCATGGGCCATGGTCATGGGCCGTTCACACAAACCCTAACGGCCCTAACCCTGCGCACAAGCAAAAGTAGTTTATTCTGCCGTACCTGACCGTCTTTGCAGGAAAGCCCATTCTGTTTGTAGACGTCGGCCGGGCAATCGGTTTTTTCGCCGTCACAAAATTCGGCCAAATCGCAATCGCCGACGGCGTCGCGGCAAAGCGACCGCGGCGGCCGCATTTTGCACGTCGACAAATCGCAACAGTCGCCGGCGCCGCATTGAGCATCTTTTACTAAACGACAGGTCGTCGCGTTGCAGCAGCGAT
>CAWKAU010000015.1:0-340963 GCA_963847685.1 uncultured Acidobacteriaceae bacterium
CTGTGAAGAAATCGCTCTTGGGTCCTGTGGGGGCCCGCCGACGGCAGTTTATCCCGATTTGAGCGATAGATGGTGGTAAGGCTGCTCATCGGATAAGAGATGCCTGGGATCGTTTAGGGAGCTTTGTTTGCTGCCCGTAACTGTTTTACGCCCAAGCGGCCACCGTAGCTTTGAACCGGCGACGTATGCTGAACCATCGGGTAAGGTTGTAGCTCAGGCAGGCCCAGATGGCTTCTATCGTAGTCTTCTCTTGTCCACGGCAACGGAACTGCCTCAACCCGCAACGTTCCTTGATCCACGCGTGAGGGAACTCAGCTATCTGGGAGCGTTGGCGATAAATTAGCTTGGCTTTCTCGGTGGCCATTTTGGTTTTGAAGGCGGCGCTGACGCTGGATTCTTCACTGCGGGCTATCGACCGTCGCCAATCGGCTTTTGCCTTCTTCGGTCCGCACTGGTCGCGCATCGCGCAGCGGCGACAGTCTGCCTTCGATGCGCGATAGATACGCGTCCTCACTCCGTGTCCTTGTTCTTTAATCGTGTACAGGGTGAGTGCCTTGCCCGCCGGACACGAATAGACGTCGCGAGTCGCATCATAGGGAAAGGCAGAGCTCATGAAGTTGCCGCTACGACCGTGCGCGTCCTGCTCGGTCGGCTTCCAGGTGTCCACCCACGAGCCGTAAAAGTCCACACCAACTGCGGCTGTTGCCTGTAAGGAAGCGTGATTGGTGTAGTCGCCATCGGCTACCAGTTGCCTCGGCAGAACCCCCAGCTTCTCCTGACAGCGCTTCAGAGCTGCGTCCGCCTGGCGGTAGTCGATGGCATCCGTCGTCGCTTCTGTGTTCACCACAAAACCGTGGGTGGTATCCGTCAGTAATTGCACGTTGTAACTGGGGACCGTGCCTCCGTCACCGTTACGCATGACATGGGCTTCGGGATCGGTGGTGGAAGCACGCGCAGTTGACTTCCCACGGCTATGGCGTTTGCCTTGCTGCAACCGCTCCACTTCCTGCAACGCTGCTTCTAGTCGGCTGAGGCGTTGTCGGGCTGCACGTCGTTGTGCGGCAGCCTTGCGCGCGGACATTTTCTCTTCCTCCGCCGCCTGCTCATTCATCTTCTGCGCCTGCTCTCGTGCCAAAGCTAAATGCTCTTCGATCTTTTCCTTGCGACGAAATGTATTTCCACTCGCATTGGCCTTGATCTTGGTCCCATCTAACGTGAAGCGCTCCATGGTGATGAGCCCTTCGGCGCTGAGCATACCTACAACCTGCACGAATAAGTCGTCCACCGCCTCCCGGTGAGCAGAGCGAAATCCGGCCAGCGTCCGATGAGAAATCGGCCGCAATCCGCAAAGCCATGCGAAGCCTGGCTCGAACCCACACTGCCGTGCCACTTCCCGCGCCGAGCTGATCCCTCGGCTATAGGCGTAAAGCCACAAACTGATCAATAGCTGGGGTGCTGTGTGATCGCGGCCGGGTTCGCCTTCCACCGCCGCGATCTCAGCATAGTAGAGATTGAGGTCCAAACGCCCGATCAACTCCCATATGGCTCGAGCACTATGGTCTTGCTCAATCAGATTTTCTAAATCGACTGTGTGCAGAATAAGTTGTGAACGATCAATCGAAGCTAAGCGGGGCAGTGACTGTGTCGTGTCCACGACTCTAGTCTAGGCAAAAACCTGCACCGAAAATAGTTCTTGGATCGGCACCCCTGGTCGATTTCTTCACACCTTCCGGACGGAGTAACCCCTAGAGTCAGCTACGGGGGTTCCTGCGAACGTCACCTAGTGCGAGAATAAAGGCGTGGCCTCGCCAGAAAAACCAGATCCGAAATGGAAACGCTTCGAACGAGCGATACACCAGATTCATGAACAGTTCGCTCCGACGAACGCCATAGTCAGATACGACGATCTGATGATTGGCGGGGATTCGCACATCGGGCGTCAGGTCGATGTCTCCATCCGCGTCCCGATCTCCGGCTACAACATCCTCATCGTCGTGGATCCCGAGCGGTGACAGACAGGCATGACCCCTTACAAAAGGGCTGGAGCTTGTCCGCTCACCCAAGAGGGATCTTTCCACTTGGCCGAGTAGTCGGCTTCCCGGACAGGTGACTTCCATCAACTAAGCGGATAAAACCAAAAATGGGCTTCAGACAGCAACCTCATGGGGAGGATACTTGGTGGTACTAGGTCTGTGGCTTGGGCGGTCGTGAAAAAGCAGTTTTGTACAACTTTTGTACAGTCGATTTGCCTTTCTGGCCTTTCTCGCCCTTCTAGGCGGTCTTGAAATCGACAATTTGAGTGTTTTCAATAGTCTGCGCGGGTTCGACTCCCGCCGCCTCCACCAACCAACCACTCTATTCCCGGACGCCGGCCCAGGCGCCCTGTGGCACAAATGCATGACCGAGAGTCTGCCGGAACGCCTGCCCGGCATGCCGCTCAAGCTGCCGCGCCTCTCGCAATTCCTCATCGAACTCCCGGCCGTTTCGTATCCCGGCAAAAGCGGGGTCTCGCTCCAGGGTGCAGGACGACCAGAAGCCCCCCAGGCGCGCCCGCCGCACGAGATGAATGGCGGGTCCTCCGGCGTTCAGCATGCCACAGTGGCGCGCAAGGTAAAAAAGTCCTTCGGGCTCGCGGATGATGTTCTCACTCTCCATGAGCGCGACGGCGTCCTCTCCTCGGCCCTCAAGGACAGCGAGTAGCGAGACCATAAGGCTCGACATGGACGGCCCCGGCTGGAACTGAGAAAGGCGGGTTCGCAAGAGATCGACAGCGCGATCGACCGCGCCCAGAGCTGCCCATGCTGCTGCGTCCAGGTAATAGCCTGCGCCGGAGTTATAGGTCTCGAAGACCTGGCTAAACTCTCCCATCAGAAAATGGGTATGAGCGACGCTTGTCTTGACCGTCGGATCCAGAGCGATGGCCCGTTTATGCGCGGCAACGGAATCCTCGAGCAGGCCGCAACAGCGCAATACCTGCACCAGGGCCGCCAGTGTTTCCGGATCTTCTCCACGCCGCGTGAGTCTACCCGCCAGCCGAACCATGGCGTCCGAAGCACGCCCCAGATCGACCTGCTGGTGGGTATAGAAATGGTGAGCGCAGGCCAGGTCGGGATCGATGAAAAAGGCGCGCTGAAAAGCCGCTTCTGCTATGTCAGGAATGCCGGGTTCGCCGTTGAATTTGTCCAACAGCCGGCAGGTTCGCCCAAGCCATGCCCAAGCGGGCGCGAACTGTGGATCGTCGGCGATGCAGAACCAGAACAAATCGCGTGCCCTCTTGATCGAGTCAAGCGACCGTTCCGAAAGCAGCTCTTTGCCGCGGACAAAACATGCATACGCAGCCTGATTAATCCCCGGCTCCCCGGTCACGGGCAGAGTAAATCGATATCCGAATTTGGAGACAGTTTGAATCGCTTCGCGGCCCAACACCTTGCGCAGCTGCACGACGATGTTGGTGAGATTGGCTTCCTCTACGTGGACGCCGGGCCACAGTGTCGAGAAAATCTCAGCGCGCGATACCAGGTTTCCGTGGCTCCGGATGAGCAGATACATGGCGTCGAAAGCCTTTGGCGGCAGGAGCACGGATTCGCCGTTACGAAAAAGCCGCCGTTCCCGGGGCGACATGGAAAACTCACCAAAACGATACGTGTCGTCTTCCATGGTTTGATTTTCCTTTCATTTTTCCTGCATCTTCTTTGGAACCGCCTGCTGCCAATCAAGCCTAAGATTCTCTACCAGTTGCGAATCATATCAAGACCGGAGGAGAACACCATGGCCAGCGTAACCATCGACGGCAAGCAATTGATTCAAGATTACCTCGGCGCAATCACCGCCAAACCGAAGACCGAAGAGCTCATCAACCAATATGTAAGCGACCCCAGCCTGAGGGAACACATCCGCGAGGCTGAAGCAGCTTTCCCACGTTATGAGCTGGTCGCACATCAGATCGTCGCCGAGGGCGACATCGTAGCGATCCGTGGAACCTTTTATGGAGTGCACAAGGGAGAATTCGCCGGCATCGCACCCACCGGGAAGAAAGTCTCGGGTGACCTGATGCTCTTCTACCGCATCCATGAAGGCCTTATCGCGGAGCACTGGATGCAATGGGACATGAAAGCGGTGGTGGATCAATTGACTAACTAGCAATCAATCCAATTAGTTGATCCAAGCGACCGCTCCTCGTTCGACGGACGGAAGCGTGAATCGCATCTGGCCGGCCTGTTGCTTTCCCGAGATTATCGACTCCACACCCAGGAATGGAAGGATGTGGAGTTGCGTGCCCGCGGGCGCTTGCAACGTGATCTGAATATCGTGTTGGGTGCGCGGCGTACGCTACCTCGCCGGCCTTCAGGCCATCGAAGTTCGCAAGGAATATGAACTGGCGTGTGCCGATGGTTGCCACGTGGGCTACAACGTTTCGTGATGCCGTGACTTCGACCTTCTCGGAGAGATGGAGCGAACGGAGGAGATCGGTCGCCCATGAGGAATCGGGGCTGTTGAAGTCCGTCTCTGCACTCTTTAGGTAAGCACGCTCCGGCGCATCAGGATAGCGAACGGCGTTGCTGAGATCGCTCACCTTTGTGTCCGATTGCCCAGTCAAGATCACTTGGCCTCCCTGCTTGGAAAACCGGTGTATGGAGCTTGATTCACCATCGCTCATGACGCGGACGTCGGGGAGAATGAGCACCTGTCGATCAAAGCTATTCACGGTTCGCGGGGTGACAATCCTGAATTGGATGTGATTCCGCAGCAAAAGCAGCAGCACACCTCGATACGACGCAACAAAGTCACGAGGATAGAAGTTGCGCGTGGTGTCGGAGAAGTACACGCCGACCTCACCGGTGGGTTCGCGGTGTGCACCGAAAATATCCTCATGAGCAGCGACCCACTTGAATATCTGGACGCGGGTCGCCATGTCGTTCGAGCCGGACATGACGTGTCCCTTCGCATCCCAGAAATTCGCACCGGCCATTAACTCCGACATGGCCAGATTGAGCATGGCATCCCGGGGCGCCACATGCGGCGCGCCATCCCAGGAGTAGTTGAGAATCCATGTCGGCTTGTCGCCGGCAAAAGCACGAAAGCTACGAATGCCCACCTGATACTGAAACCAATCCAGCGGTGTGCGCGAGGCTGCGGTGTGATCTTCACCCTCGCCGAATTCGTATTCATGGGCAATCGCGTCGACCTGCGGATAGAGTTGGTAGACATCCGCGCCAACCCGCGGCGCCTCCGCTTCGATACCGGGATAGATCTCGGGGATAAGCGATATCGACGGGTTGACAGCGACGGCGTTGCTGCGGATCTCCGCGAGAAAGTCGGTGATGGTCTGAATGCGGAACTCGACCCACTTTCGAAAGCCTGGATCAGCCGCGTCCCCCAGCTTTACGTCCTTGCGCGCATCGAGGCCGGTTTGTGCCTTGAACGCCGCGACGGTGTTGTCATCAAAGCTGGCCCAGCTATCTTCCCATCCAGTGAAGTGGGTCATCCAGTAGGGGATGTCGACGTAAATGCCATCGATGCCGGTAGCTGCGATCTGGCGGATGCGCTCCATGTAGATCTTCCGCCAATCCGCTGCATAAGGACTGACCCACACGTCCTCTTCCCCCTTGGCTATCCAAAAAGCGGCCTTGGTATCGAAGACGGCCGGCTCGCCGGAGAGCTTGCGCTGCAACCACTGCGGATGCTCCTTGGCCAGGGTATGCGGGCTGTCCCCATGGGCGGAGATACATTCGAACCCCGCGATGTAAACGAACGCCTTGTTGTTGACCCGATGAGCTGCAGCAGCAACCAGCCGAATAGCCTCCAGCTTTTCGCTGGGATTCCAAAGGCTCTCATACCGGCCAGGGATGTCGTTGTCCACTTCGATGCCGTAGACCCCGCTGGCCTGTGCCTGCTGGACAATCTGTTCGGCATTGGAAGGGGTCAACCCGTACGCAGCAATGCGCACCTTATGCAGCCAGGTGCGATCGGGCTGCTGAGCCGAGAGCGATCTGGGTTTCGGCAAAAGGGCGGTGACGCAGAGCAGTAGGAAGAGCGGCGCTTTCTTGCTCGCGCGGTGAATCATTGGGGATCACATCCCTTTCCAAATGGGGCAACAAAGGCGTAATTAGAATTCGTACCGGGCGCCCAGTTGCATGTTCCTGGGGAGCGCTCCGCCGGCAGTACTGGAGATAATGCCGAAGGTTGAGTCCCCATAACCGTAGTCGGGGAGCCCGAAGCGTTCCGTATTCAGGCAGTTCAGGCATTCTCCGTGAAGCTCCAGTTGACCGCCTCGATCGCCGAGCTTGTAAATTCGTTCTACGCTCACATCGGTGTTGTGGATGCCGTCGCTGCGGAGCTGAGAGAAATAGCGGGGAGCGCTGCCTGGCTGCTGGTCACCGGGGTCAGCGAAACAGTTGGCGTTGATGTAAGGCGCGCCATACTCCGCAGCCTGATGAATACTCATGCCGGTGGTCAGCGACTGATTGACAGGACAAGTAAGATTCGGCCGCTGGTTGCCATCGGCGATGCGGTTATTGCTCATCGCGATGTCGAGCGGCTGTCCGGTTTGAAAGGTAGTGAGTGTCGTAAGTTGCCACCCACCCACGAGGGTATTCAGCGCGCGATTCATGTTCGCGCCGATCAGGGAGCCGCGGCCAATCGGCAGTTGCAGCACGGCGGCCAGCACAAAGCGATTGGTCGCATCATTCGCGCTCACCGACCATTCGGCCTTGAGATTATCCAGTTCCTGCGGATTGCCGTTGTTCAAGGTGCCGACGAACGCATTAAACCCGGTGGACGAGTTGTCAGTATTCTTCGACCAGGTGTAGTTGCCCTCAAGATTGAGATAGCGCCCTGCGCGTTTTTGGAAGACAACCTGCAAGGCGTTGTACCACGATTGCGCGATCAGCCGCGCCAGTCCCTGAAAGGAACCGTCGAATTGCGGATACGGACGCAGAAGATTGAGCAGCGGCAGTTGGGGATCGCCGTAGCGCGATTCCGGCTCGTTGAAGATGGCGCCTGGCCCGCTAAAGAGACTCTGAAACGGATTGTTCACCAGGTTGGCGAGGTCCTCACTGTTGTATTGCTCCCGGACCGCGGAAGGAATGAAGTTGCGATTGCTGGTGCTGCTGTAGCCGCCCCAGGGAAGGTGGGTGCTGTGATTCGCCGAGTAGTTGATGCCGATCACGACATTGCCCGGGAACGCCTGCTGAATGCCTAAATTCCACTGGTAGATCTCAGCGTTCCTGGCGGTGCCAGTATCCAGATTATTGCCATTCGAAAGTCCCCACTCAGCGAGCTTTCCATATTTGGTACCTTGCGGTTGCTCGATACCAGTGGGGAAAGGATTCTCGAGTGTGGCCGACTGCGTTAGATAGCCGTCTTTGGTAAAGAAGACAGCCGGACTCGCGGTAAAGGCAGTGCCGGGATATTGGTAGTTGGTCGCGACACTCATGCCGTAGTAGACGCCGACGCCTCCGCGTATTGCGAGCTTGTCATTCGCAAGATAGGCAAACCCGAAACGCGGAGCGACGTTGTTCCAATCCGTTGGCACGCTTCGCTTTTGGCTGGTGGCAAAGATGGTCGTGCCTAGTAGATTGCCGCTGATCCCGGCAACGGCAATGCCGCTCGAGCCGGTGAAGTCGCTGAACTGTGAATTGTTGTGGCGCTCGTTGTACGGGGTGCTCCACTCGTAGCGCAACCCCAGGTTGAGAGTCAGTTTCTGACTGACGCGCCAGTCATCCTGGAAGTAGAAGCCGGTCTCTTTGGATTTGTCGGCCACAGATTGCGCAACGTTGATACCTCCTGAATCTCCGTAGCCCAGCAGCAGGCCGGCGAAGGAGTTTCCCTGGATACCGTTATCCGTATCGTACGGAACCTGCGCCGTGACGTCTTGATCGAAGCTGAAGTATCCGTTGGGATAATCGGGCTGGAAGAAGTTGTTATAGAAGAGCCGCTGCTCCCCGCCGAATTTGAGCGTCTGTTGCCCCTTTGTCCAGGAAAAGGCGGAAGAATAATTGGCCAAGGTGTGGGCGAAGTGCGTGTCGACACAACACTGATCGTAAATCGATGTCCAGGGTGATTCCGGCATGATGATAGAGGGCATGCGCACCACGCCATTCTGTTCCAGGTAGCTGGGAAACCCGACCGAGGTGGGACTTGGGTAATTCGTATGGCTGGGCTGGGAGACGCGATCAAGCCCCGCCGTTACCGTCCACAGGGTATGCGCGGTCGGCGTATAGGAATAGATCACGCCGTCATTGAAGACGCGGGTAGTGTACGCGAGACCGTCGTTGAACTCGTAGTCGCCAAATACCGTAGGCGTGGAACCGTTCCCGAAGACGTTGCTATAGCGGCCCGAAAGCGTGGACTTATCGCTAAAGTGCTGGTCGATCTTGACATCGAATTGCGTTCCGGTCGTCGCCGACAGGATGACCCTTCTATAGTTGTTGGCTCCCGAGACGGCATCGCCGGCGGTGTTGGGCTGGGGATATAGCTTGAGAATTGCCTGCCCAACCGGATCTATTTCGCCGCTGGGAATGATGTTGTTTGCATACGCGGGACGAGAATAAGCGACCGGGTCGATCTGAAAGGGATCGAAGATTTGATTCAGAACGGCGTTGCCGTTCGGGTCGTAGGTCATGGCCTGGGAAAAGTCACCGTTGATCTGGGCAGCGGTTGGAACGGTGGCAACGATATTTACCGGGTTGCTGGAGATGACCGTCTCAAAATCGGCGAAAAAGAACGTTTTGTTTTTGAAGATTGGGCCGCCGATCGAAGCGCCGAACTGATTCTGCGAGTGGCCCGGTTTCGGGCCGCTGTTGAAGTAGTCGCGCGCATCGAAAATGGAGTTCTGGTTGAACTCATACGCGCTGCCGTGCAGGGAGTTGGTTCCCGACTTCATGACCTCATCGATCACGGTGCCGCCGTTGTTGCCGTACTCCGCGGAAAAGCTGTTGTTCTGGACCTTGACTTCCTGCAGAGCCTCGACCGTGGCCTGGTAGTAGATATTTGAGGTACCGCCTTCTCCCTGCTCCGGCGCGGTGGTGAGCGTACCGTCGAGGCGAATTTCGGCAGTGGAATTTCTTTGCCCGTTGGAAACGAAATTTGTTCCCGCTGGATACGAGTCGTTGATACCGGAGCCGGCGCTTTCGGTGACGCCGGCGGCGAGGAAGACGAGTCCGAAGGGATCGCGGTTTTCCAGCGGTATCTGGGTCAGATACTTTTCGCCGATGTCTGTTCCCAGGGTGGCATTGTCGGCGTCAAGCAGCACCGGCACCGACTCCACGGTGACACTGGCGTTGGCGCCGGCAGGCGCCAGGGTCACGTTCAACGTCGTCTGTTGATTGACCACGAGAACGATTCCGGGTTTCTCCACCGGCCCAAAGCCAGGTGCTTCAATCAGCATGCGGTAATTGGACGCGGGCAGCGCCGTAAAGACATAGAGTCCGTGATCGTTGGATACGGTCTTTTGCGAGATGTTGGTGCCGGTATCCGTCAAGGTAACGCTGGCGTGAGGGATAACGGCCCCGGTGGAATCGGAGACGGTGCCACGCATTTGCGCCTGGTCGCTCGACTGCGCGTTGGAGAAGTTGGAAAACCAGCAAAGACCGAGAATGAGGGCAAGGATTCGGAACCCAGGAAAAGATCTCACAGTGTACCTCCCGCTTGGGGTTTCCGATTTTACGTTCTGACGTTTCGTAAATTAGTGTTTAGTTGCTTTTAGCTTGCGTGTCAAGAAAAAAGGTTTCGTAAACCCGTCGTTCTTGATCCAAAACGAAAACGGAAGGAGATTGGCGGCAGTCGTCCCGGAGCCGTTGGCATCTTCACCTTTTTCATCTTCTCCGTATCGCGACGAGAGAGATTTGTTCGAGAGTCGGGTACTGGCCGTCTTCGTTTGGCTTTCTCTCTACCGGTGCTAGCTGCTGAACGGCCGTGCGTGGCGGCGCGACTCCCTTGAAATAGGTTTGATAAAGCTTGTCCACTGCGGGAAGATCGGCGAGATTGTCCAGGTAGACCTGGGTACTTACCACGGAGGTAAAATCCATTCCGGCCTCTTCCAGGTTATCGAGCAGGTTGCGCATGGTCTGGCGTAGTTGTTGATCCACTTGAGCCACATAAATTCCTTCATTCGGGCCGGGAATAAAGCCGCTCTTTGCGGAGCAATAAAGAGTGTCCCCAGCAAATACGCAGGGGCTGGCCGTTGGGCTGGGAGGCATGTTCCTGGGGCGGATCGCCTGCCGGTCTGATAGTTTGACGACTGCCACGCCGGTGTACTCGATCTGGGCTCCGCCAGGCAGACTGCTTACCTGGATCGTCGCCCGGGCCGGCGTATTCCCAAACTCAAAACGCGCAGCATAAAGTTTATTCATCGTTTTGCCTGGGATGGCTTTTGTCAGGTAGGGATTCACGAACACCACATGGCGCATATCAAGCCCTGCGGCTTCGACTACAGCCTTCATTCCGTCGAGCGCAAGATCTACTTCAGCCGCGGCGTCTGCCGGAACGTTGCCCGTGGATGGACTACGGCCTCGCACAGCGGAGATGAACAAACGATCGCGCGTCAGAATCCCCGCGGAGATGGGCTCGTCCAGTTTGTAGCCCGGCACCACGACCACCTTTTTCTGGCTCAGGTCACGAACCGCCACCGCACTCACTACGATGGACCCCCCCTGAAGCGCCGCGACGCCCACACAGGCTCGCGCTGGAGGCGCTTTCGGAAAGTATTTGGCATATGCCCGATTCATGGCCGCGAAGTTCTGCATATCGTCGAGATAAACCTGCGTATACACGACGTTGTCCATGGTCAGGCCGGCTCGTTCGACGACGGACTTCAGGTTCGCGAAAGCCCGCTCCGCTTGTTCATCAAACGTTGCGGGTGCACTTCCGCCGGGGTTTTCACCTGCGTTACCGGAAAGGTAGAGATAGTCTCCAGCGAATACGCCGGGTGTGTTCGGCCCCTGCGGCAACGGGGCATTCTGTGCCGCGGCTGGACGAACCTGAGTGCTCAAGAGCGCCACTTGGCAGGCCAGCATGAATCCCGCGAGGACGTGCTTCATGAATTGGTTCCCTTCAGAAGATTTGCCTAGACGGCCTATTTGCGCGCGGCGGCAAGAATCTGGCGCAGGCGATTGCCGACCGTGAGATCCTCGCCCGCTCGTAGTGTCATGGAGATAATTTGCAGTTGATTCGGACGCGCTTCTTGTTTGCCCTTTGGATCATCGCCTTCGCGGACGACCGGAACCAGGCTCGGATTGGAATCTGTCAGCACCTCGATCCGGGGCTCCCCCGCCCGTAGCTGTTGGTCGCATTGAGCCACGGTCAAGCCGAATCGCTTTTCGTCCCACATTACGGTCAAGGTCGGGTAGCTATTGCCCCCTTTTGGGATATGGATGTTGGATGTAACTCCGGGTACCGTTTCAACTAACTTCGCGATACGTTCGACCCGGCTTCTCCATTCCTTGTTCAGCGCGTCGAGATCCGCGTGCGACCAATACTCCACTGCCGCGAGGATGCCGATAATCTCTTCTTTGCCTACCTTCATGGCGCGGCACACGGAGCCTTCCCAGGGATTGTTGTTGGCGAGTGCTGCCTCGATAAGATGCTTTCGGCCCAGCAGGATGCCGGAACATTGCGGCCCGCGCAGACCTTTTCCGCCGCTGAAACAATAGAGATCGACCCCCATGGTTGCGTAACGCTTCAGATTCTCAAATGGTGGAATGCCCGCGGCATCGTCCAGGAGCAAGGGAACCCCTGCGTTCCGCGTGATCGTCAGCGCCTGGGCGAGGCGCTCGTCGCGCCAGGTGGTATAGACCATTGCGGTCTGCGAAGTGATGGCCGAGTGGAGCCCCTCCATTCCATGAACGAGCACCAATTTGCCACCGGCCAGCCGGATAGCGCTGTCGAAAGCACTTCGGCCCCCGAGCATAACGACTTCACTTTTCAGGCCAGTTGTGTCTGGCAATTGCCAAATATTGTTAGCATCGGTTCCGGCGATGCAGCCTGCCGTGGCGACCGCCATCGCCCCCGCTGAGCCGGAGGTCACCATTCCAGACTCGGCTCCTGAAAGCTCCGCAAGACGTTTCCCAACGCCGCGCTGTAGCTCGAACATGTCGACAAAGTGTTGCGACGCATCATCGACCGCTCGCTGTACCTCAGGTAGTTCCAGCGAACCACTCAAATAGGTCCACGTTCCCCGTGCATTGATGAAAGGTCGAACCCCAAGACGGGTATATACATCCGCAGAAGAAGATCTTCCTGTTGAGGCAGCAAGCGTGCTCGCCAAATTGCGAGAACCGATGGTGGCAAACAGAGGCGCTGCCGCCAATAATTTGATAAAAGATCGGCGGTCGTTCCTGCCTTCTTGAAGCTCACGCTCAGGCGGCATTCAATTCCCCTTCCTATTTGCAGCAAAACCTCAGCGTCACGAACACGGCACGGACCCGTAAACCCTGTTACCGTATCCCGGCGTGTGCGCCATCGCGGTGATCGACCACTTTTTGAGAGAAGTCGCGTTTGTTGCTTCTCGTACAATTCCGGGAAGCCAGGGGTGCGAGAGGTGAGGTTGCTGATACATGGAACTATGTGTCAGCAACCTTAACCGTTTGCTTTCGTTTTTTCAATGCATTCTTTCGATTTGCTTCACCGTCGACAAGGGTTTGAAAGCAGCGGGCCAACCTCCCACATTCCGAAGGGGTAGACTGTAGAGGCTTCGCAAGGCAGCGAAAGGGAGATGGTCGTGTATGGCTAAGGGTCGATCGACCGTTACCGGGCTCGGAAATACCCGCCGCGACCGAGGCGCGGTTGTTTCCAGGCATCCCCCTGGCAAGGATGCTGTGACGGTGGAACCCGCGATGGACGGCTTGATGGCCGAGGAGCGGCGCACGCAGATCATGCAGATCGTGCGCGGCGAAGGCCGTGTGCGGGTCAACGATCTTGCCCATCGCTTCGGAACTTCGGCCGTCACCGTGCGCAACGATCTGAATGAACTGCACCAACGCGGCCTGGTGCTTCGCTCGCACGGGGGCGCGGTGATCCCGGACACCATCCTGCGTGAGTCGCCAGTTCACGAGCGACTGAAGGCACATGCGGACGAAAAGCGCCGCATCGGCGCGATGGCGGCCACGCTGATCAACGATGGTGAGACCATCATTCTCGATTCAGGCACAACTACCCTGGAGATTGCGCGCCAGATCAAGAACAAGCAGGGGCTGCAAATCATCACCAACGGCGTCAACATCGCCGCCGAGTTGCTGGACGCCCGAAGTGTAAAGACTTTCATCGTGGGAGGCACGGTGCGCGGCGACTCAGCATCGATCATCGGCCGTTCCACGGAGGAGATGTTGGATGAGTTTTCAGCAGACAAGTTGTTCCTCAGTGGGGCGGGGTGCGAACCGGATTTCGGCGTGAGCGGCGCAAACCTTGAAGAAATAATGGTGAATCGGGCCATGCTGCGAATTTCGAGGGAGATTATTCTGGTCGCTGACGCCAGCAAGTTTTCCAAGCGCAGCATGTCTCGCATCGCGCCGTTCTCAGAGATCGATACCGTCATCAGCGACACTGGTCTGCGCGAGGAGGTGCAGGTCAAGCTGCGCTCGTTGGGCTGCAACCTGATCCTTGTGTAGCACTGCATCCGTTTCGATTTGTCTTAAGTTATCGTTCAGACCATACCAAGGTCTTGCAATGCCAGGCGAGTTCCCTTCAGATTGGCTAGCTTCATCTCGGAGTACTTCCTTGAGAGAATGACCCCGTCGGCGCCCCCGCGGAAAGCTGCAATAACCGCATCCCTGGTGCCGTCAGGAGTGCACTTACTGTGACCAGGTTCTGTAGGAATGTCGATGTCAATGCCTGGCCACAACTGGGTCTTGGTTCCCTTGAGTCCTGCGCGTGAACGTTTGGTCTCGCGATATACGTAATCCGCCGACAGACCGGTGAATGGAATCTCGGCCAAACTTTTTTCCTGGTAGCCCAACACGCGGTAGTGGAATTCCAATAGCTCCTGCTTTGGCACGTCTCCGTAAAGTGTCTGATGGACACTGTCGATGTAACCCGCCATCCGTTCGCCGGCGCAGTTGTGATACATCACGATCTTTAAAAAGTCGGATACTGGCGCAATCGCAGCCAGATCTTGCTCCGCGCGATAAATCGGGTTAAAAGAATTGGTCGAACAAATATGCCACCCTACACCGAGAGACGGATTCACATCCTTGATGTGTTTGTAGATGGCCGCATAGGTCTCGCGAAGACTGTCCGTCCAGAGCATTTCCCATGCCAGAAGTTCGGGGTAACGCAACATGAGCCGCCAAAGTTCGACGTAGTAACCGTCGACTGGCCTTTGCCCTTTACGGCCTGAATCCACGAACTTGGCCAATGCGAGAAACGCTTGCCTGGCACGGTCAGGGCTGATGCCGCGCTGTCTAGCCTTTGTCTCGCAATAATGGCAAAAGCAGCACACCTGGCGGGGGTCCGACGATCCCCCCTCCTGGCTCGCACCGAGTGCCTCGGAAAATGCACCCTGCCGCTCCGAGCACCACATAATGCCGTCTATGTCATAGGAGCGGGCCCAATCCTCCACGATACCCAGGAGAAAATTCCGGTAATTCGGATTGTTGAAGCAGAGGGTTGTCGCATTCCTGCCTAATAGATCTTTCTCCTGGAGCTGGTCGATGCCCGGGAGGTCCTCGCGGAACGCATCCTCAAACCAGCATATGGTTTTTATACCGCGCTTCCTGGTGGAGGGGAGGACCGCATTGAGCACATCATAGTCACCAAGGTCGGGCGCACGAGTGCCCTTGAAGACAGTGTTCCTGTAATACTGCGGGTGAATCGTGGCGTAATTTCCACCGTAGAATGTGCCCGTGTCGTATTGTTGTTTGCCGTGATCCGGCAGCGGCTGACCGGATAACTGTCGCCCGGCGATGCCGCGCCCATAGGTGAAGGTCGCCAGAAAAAGCGTATTGATCAAAGCGTCCTGCTGAAACTCATCCAGCACTTTCTCCGTCCCCTCATCGGCAAAGGAGACAGCACCGACCTGAACGCCGATCATCGCCTTTGTCGTTGTCGCGAACGCCGTTGCCGGCTGAGCGGCCGTTGCGGTGAGGGCCGCGGCCGCGGCGCTTTGCAGAAAAGCTCGTCGATCCATGTCTACCATTGTCCACCAGGAATTCGAGGCCGGAGCGAGTGATCAACTGCGTTGGGGGCAACAAAACCCATACCGCCCCCCGCGGAACAACCGCAGCCTAGACTTGCTGACGAAGGTTGGGACGTAGTGTGAGCGAACCGTCATCGTTCAGCTTCTGGTGACAAGCCCACCGCACGGGATAGCGCATTCCCTTTACCTCAATCTCAGCTCTAAGTTTCAATCCTTTCCAGTCTGTGACGTTCGGAAGCACGAACTGTGCCTGCCGAATCTTGCCCGGTAATGGGTAGCCGGCGTCCAGACAACCGCTCTTGAGCACGTTTCCGTCCTGGCTCTCCACGGTCACCCGCAATACGCCTGGTACACCCGCGATGCCGTCGTTGGCGAAGCCGACTATCAGGCCTTGATTACCGTCGTCCTGATAACTCCAGATGAAAGACGGCCTCACACGATACCCAATTCGGCGACTGATCCGGTCGAATGCTGCCGGATAAGCCTGGTAGTAGCTCATCAGGGTTTTCGCGCTGATCTGGTGAAAGTTCCAGAGCGAAAAATAATTCGCCCCGACATCGATCACATGAGCGATCATGTTCTCCGCCGGAGATATCCCTTCCTCAGCAGCGCCCGGATCGGGAAGCTTTCCAGGAAGACCTTGCTCGAGCAATGCGGCGATCCAGGGGGGCCGGTTGCTGAGCGCCTCAATTTGCTCGTTCTCGATAAAGATGGTGTCGCTGCGAATCCAATTGTTGCTGCGGACCGTGCGGTCCAACAGCTCCGAATTACCAACCCGGCTAAAATCCGGCTGCGTATTGGTGAGTAGAGGAGTCTTCGAAAAATGTTCAAGCTGGACTTCGAGCATATTCATCCAGGTCCGCTCTGCTGTCTGGTAGTTAGGGAAGGGATTGTTGGCGAACGGCCAAGTGTGCCCTTCACCCCAGAAACCGTACATAAAGGTGTCGATATACTCGACGAGCGGGTTGCCATTGAATTCCGCTGCCAGGAGCGCAACCAGTTCTTTGAATGCTTGCTGAAAAAAAGGATGGTCGTACCGGGGCTGATAACGCGAATGCGGATTCTCCAAAAATCTCTTTGCTGAGGCGCTTTCTGCTTGATCGCCAAGAATGAGATCCACTTTGGGCACTTTCTCGAGGACAAAATCTGGCAAGGCTGGTTCGTGCTTATAGTCAGGCGCGCACATCTGGATGCGCAATCCGACTCGCTTGTTGTTCTTCTTCGCCAATTCGAAAACCAGCTTCACATAGTCAGGCAAATCCAGGCGCCCGGGCCTCGGCTGTACCTCTCTCCAAGTAGGGCGGATGTAAAGCTGCTGGCCCAACGGAAAACGAGCTAAATCCTCGATCGCCTGCGGAATATTGTCTGACTTGATTTCCCCGGTGCCACTGTCAGCTGTGATATAGGTGACCAGTCCCTTGCCATAGCTCGGCACGGCGTCTTCCGAGGGCGTAGTGGTCATGACTACATCGTCAGTGGGAATAACCGCATCCGGTGGATATTGCGGGAACGGTCCCTGGTTGAGCCGGTCGGTCACCTGAGGGCCGGAGCCGTAGTCGAAGTTTCCCCAATTGTGAGCGGGCACCTTGGCGCGCGCTTTACCCATTCCAAGCTCTGCTGCTACGGCAGCAGCGACGCTGCTCTTCAGAAAGTCTCTACGTTGCATTAGGGGCGATTTCCTCACTTACGGTTCGATTAGGTTCGGCCGAACTTTCTGGAGCTCAAACTTCAATTCGCATTCAGCAACTATCGGAAGATTACTATTCATATCGTTTTATTTTCGTTTGTCCAGTAGACATGTCAAATATTTCGATGGCTTTTCAGGCAAAGCTGCTTTCTAACAACCAGCGCGCAAATGCGAAAATGGCGAGAAGCGCGAGAAATCCGGGCAGAACAGGACGGGCCCGGCCCCCCTGACGCGCCAAACTCATTGACATTGCACGTCGTTACTTGTATTACGAGTGTTTACGCTTTATTTCGTTAAATTTTTCTTTAGGCTGTTGCTTCCGTGATCAAGAACATCCCGTGCTTTCCACGAAAAGAGCGAGTCTGCAATCTGACAAATGACCCATTCCGAAGGCTGAGAGCCGCGACTGCAGCCATGCTTCGCATTATTTTCACCGTTGCGCTTGCGGCTGGTTCATTCGCGGTGGCCGCAGACGTTCCCAGCGGCAATCCTCGGATTCAGGGCGGCATGATCCGCATTGAGTTTGATAACCACATGCGAAGCCGGGTCGTTGCCTGTTTCGACAAGAGGGAGACCGTTCTGGGGCCGTTCACTGCCTCCGAGACTGTGACGACCGCCGACAGGCTCTGGACCGGATTCCTCCTGACTTCGCAAAGACACGAGCGCACAAAAGACAGGTTCGGTGAAGGTGAGCGGCTCACGGTGGAAGGAAAGTCGGGAACGCTCAAGAAGACGGTTTCCGTCACGGTATACGACGACTTTCCCGCGATGGCGTTCTTTGATGTCCAGTACACCAATACCGGAACATCGAGACTCGCGATCAAGAGTTGGACCAACAACGCATACACAATGAGCGCTCAAAGCGGAGTAGGCGCGCCGGCTTTCTGGTCTTACCAGAGTGGTTCCTATGAGAAACGCCCCAACTGGGTGCTCCCGCTATACCCCAATTTCCAGCAGGAAAATTATCAAGGCATGAATGCCAGCGATTATGGCGGCGGCACGCCGATTGTCGATGTCTGGCGGCGTGACGTTGGGATGGCTGTGGGCCACGTCGAGCCGCGGCCGAAGCTTGTTTCCCTGCCGGTATCTATGCCCGATGCCGCGCAACGCCAAGATCGCGGTACGTTTCAACAAAGCTATTTCATTAGGCCCCGGTGACACTTTTCATACGTTTCGCACCTTCGTCGCCGTCCACCAGGGAGACTACTTCCGCGCACTCGTCGATTACCGCCGCTTCATGATCAAGCAAGGTTTCCAAATGGCCGCTGCCCCCGAGGACGGCTTCGGAGCAATTTGGTGTGCGTGGGGATATGGCCGATCGGTGCAACCTAAGCAGGTGTATGACACGCTTCCAACAGTAAAACGATTGGGATTCAAGTGGGTCACACTCGACGACGGCTGGCAGAACAATGTGGGCGATTGGGCACTGGATCCCAGGAAATTCCCCCACGGAGACGCTGACATGAAGGCCCTGGTCGACCGCATTCACCAGGAGGGATTCAAGGCCCAGCTCTGGTGGTCGCCGCTCAGCGCCGTGCCAGACTCGGAACTGCTGCGGGATCATGCCGACTACGAGTTGCTGAACCGTGACGGCTCCAGGAGAAAAGTTTCGTGGTGGAACTCCTACTATTTGTGCCCAGCGGACCGCCGCGTTGTGGAGTACCACAAGGCACTGGTGCGGAAGATCCTGGTTGATTGGGGTTTTGACGGGCTGAAGCTCGATGGGCAGGACATGAACGGGGTTCCGGCCTGCTACAACCGTGCCCACCATCATGCCCAGCCGGAGGATTCGGTCGAAGCTCTGCCCGATTTCTTCCGCGCGATTTACGAAACCGCACAGGCGGTAAAGCCGGGAGCACTGGTGGAGTTCTGCCCTTGCGGCACCGGGTTTTCCTTTTTCACCATGCCGCACTTCAATATGTCGGTGGCTTCCGACCCGGAAAGTTCGTTTCAAGTTCGCTCCAAGGCAAAAACCTTAAAGGCCCTGATGGGAGACAACGTTCCGTTCTTCGGCGATCATGTCGAATTAAGTGATGGCGGCAACGACTTTGCGTCCACAGTGGGGGTCGGAGGCGTCGTGGGAACACAGTTTGTTCTTCCGTCTCTGGTGGAGAAGAGGAGTAAATCGGACCTGACTCCCGCACGCGAGAAGGTATTTGAAAAGTGGCTTGGCATCTATCGCGAGAAGATGTTATCGAGAGGACAATATCTTGGGCAGCTCTACGATATCGGCTTCGATATGCCGGAGACACATGCGATCCGCAAAGACCAGACCATGTACTACGCCTTTTTTGCAAAGCAGTGGAAGGGGTCTGTCGAACTGCGCGGCCTGGAAGACCGCAACTACAGTGTCGTGGACTACGTCACCGGAAAAAACCTGGGGATGGTGGGCGGGCACAATGCGCATCTGCCGATTGAATTCACCGGAAATCTGCTTGTAGAAGCGCAGCCGCAATGATCGGGGTAACAAGCCAGCGTTGTGTTTTCCTGGGGGCACGAGCTTGAGATTTCTTTCGTCTATCTATGTTATTGGTGTGCCTCGCGGGGCCCTTTGGCCAGTCCAACTCCTCCTTCTACGTGTCGAAGGCAGGCGATGATTCGAATCCCGGCACACAAACGGCGCCTTGGCGCACCATTCAACATGCCGCGGATGTCGTGCGTGCGGGTAGTACCGTCAATGTGCGCGGCGGAATCTACGAAGAGCGCGTAAACATCAAGGCATCCGGCAACGCGACGGAAGGATACATTACGTTTCGCAGCTATCCTGGCGAGACGGCTATTCTCGACGCAGAGCATCTTGCTCCCGATGGCAGAAGCGGCCTACTGACGATTCAGAACAAGAGCTACATCAGGATCGAAGGCTTTGAAATTCGCAACTATCGCACCGCAAACCGTCGGCTGACTCCGTTGGGCATCAGTGTGATGGGTGCCGGCTCCCATATCGAACTGCTGAAGAACAACGTCCATCATATTGAGCAGACGTTTAATGGGCGTGATGCTCCGGGACGAGGCGCCAACGGGTTTGGCATTGCTGTATACGGTACCGACGCCAAAACTCCTATCAGTGAACTGGTTATTGACGGCAATGAAGTGCATCATCTCAAAACCGGCTCAAGCGAATCGCTGGTAGTGAACGGGAACGTTACCAACTTCCGCATTACTCACAATGTTGTCCACGACAACAACAATATTGGAATCGACGTAATCGGTTTCGAGCGCACTGCGCCGGATCCTGCCGTTGACCAGGCTCGCGACGGGGTTGTGAGCGGCAATCTGGTTTACAACATTACATCGCGCGGCAATCCCGCCTACGGCAACGACGAAAATTCCGATGGCATTTACGTGGACGGCGGCGCCAGAATCCTGATCGAGCAGAACATCATTCACGATGTGGACTTCGGAATCGAGCTGGCCAGCGAGCACAAGGACCGCGCCACCAGTTACATCACGGCACGAAACAACCTTATCTATCGCTGTCATACCGCGGGTGTTTCCATCGGGGGGTATGCGCCTGAACGGGGACACACCGAGCACTCCACCGTGGTCAACAACACGCTCTACGATAACGACACATCGGGAACAGGGTCGGGTGAGTTCCAGATGCAGTGGAACATGGAGGACGATGCTTTTGAGAACAACATCGTTTACGCTGGGTCCCGTTGCCTTATGTCGGTGAACAAATCCCGGTTCGAGACCAACCCGCCACCTGTCACTATCGATCACAACCTTTATTACTGCGCCTCGGGATCAAAGGCGAGCGCCTGGGGAGCGTCTTCCGGCCCGATGACAGGATTCGACAACTATGTTCAGTGAACGGAAAATGACCGTCATTCCCGTTTCCTGGATCCGCATTTTGTTGATGCCCCCAAAGATTTCCATCTACGATCGGACTCTCCAGCAATTGCTGCCGGCACGACTGAGGGAGTGCCCGTGGGAGAAGTGGATCTTGAAGGCTCACCGCGGGTCAGATCCGGAAACATTGACGTGGGCTGCTACCAAACAAAATAGGTGAGCAGCCCACAATCAGCCCTACGCGCCTCTTGCACCTGCCTGCCTATTTCATGGGAGAGTGAACCCGATCCACTCCGCGCCAAGCGGCCGGGTGCCATTCCGGGGCCTGCACCGGCCACTTCAGCCGCTTCTCTCCGTCGGGCAATACGGTTGTCAGCACCCAGTCGATGCGGTCAGTCGCCTCTCTGAGAGTCGCCTGGAGTGCCTGATCACGCCTGACAGACGCTGAATACACAATTGCCGTGAGCGCATTTCGAATGTGGTGATTCACTTCTGCCGCAATCGCCATCCTGCGCGCCAGGATCATGCGCCTCCGCTTCTCGTAGGTCATGAGCAGATACGACAGCACAGAAGCGACGACACACGTATACAGGTCGGACGCATAGATCCTGCTTGCGTGATGGACCAGACGATCCAGCCCAACGCCACACACGCCAAGCAGGAGTCCGACGAGCAGCGCCGAAATAACGATGCGCGCGTCAAGAAACGTACGAGAACCGAACCAACTTTGAGTCTCTTTAAGGGGAGACATAGATTGCTTTGACCCGCCTCCCTACGAATGCTTAAGAATGGGCATCGTCGCTTCACTTGGAAGCCGTTCCGAAGGCGACCGAAAGACATACTCGTTATAAGAGGACCTGTAGCCTTTCCATCGCGCGATCGGCGCAAGCATCGGAAAGAGTATTGCCTGCACAAACCTGGGAGGACTCGAGAAGCGAATAGCATCCCCGAATTCAGTCGCCATCAGAGCGCGCTGCAGGAGATTCGGTATTCCCTTTGCATCGGTCTTGCCATCCTGGGCCAGGCCGATCATATTGCGCATGAAGGCTTCGAATTTATAGACTACGAATCGATTCGCGGGTCGAATATCAATGGTGAGCTTCGCATCGTAGATTCCGGCATTCCAGAATCGATGACGTACCCCGGCGGGTATATCAATCGTCTTGCCCAATTTGATGATCGAAGTGACACCATCGACACTGATGCCGACGTGGCCGCTGACCACCGTCAGCCGCTCGTGAATCGATGGGTGGAAGTGGAGAGCAGATCCGAAGCCGGTTCCGCGCAGATCTACATCGACCACCAGCCGCTCGCCCATAGTCTCGCGGGTACCAAGTCGGATGGTAGCTCGTTCGCCGGTTATCGGATTATCGAACACATCGCCTCGTCTGAACATACTTGTCCCTCGGGGCGCACCTGACGAGTGCGCCCCTGGTGAAAACCAGGGCCCATCCGGTTTGGGTTATGGAGAGTTGAATGGACACCCGGGGCCCATTGAGAACCGGGATCAGAAAACCAGGATCAGCTAACCAGCCGCTTACGGACCGCGTACAGAACGATCTCAGCGGTATTGTGGACATTGAGTTTCTGCATCAGGTTGGTCCGGTGGCTCTCCACTGTGTATGGGCTTAAATCCAGCAGCGTGGCCACTTCTTTGTTTGTTTTTCCTTCGGCAAGTAGTTGGAGCACTTCTTTTTCCCGGGCGGTGAGAAGGTGAAATGTGTCGGAGAGCCCCTGCTGCTTGAGCACTCGCATGTAATCCTCGAGCAGAGTCTCATTGATCGCCCGGCTGAAAAACGGCTTCCCACGCGCCACCGAGCTTATCGCCAGCAGCAGGTCTTCTTCGGCGGATTCCTTTAGCAGGTAGCCTTTGATCCCTACATTGAGTGCGCGCAACAGATAGCTCTCATCGGCATGCATGGTGAGAATAATGATGCCGATTTTGCTATTCGCGTTGAGGATCTGTTCGGCCGCCTCGATGCCATTCAGTATCGGCATCGCGACATCCATGACGACGATTTGCGGCGAGAGGGTCGCGGCCATGGTCACTGCGTCGCGGCCATTCGCCGCCTCCCCGATGACCTCGAGCTCGGGATACTGCTCCAGAAGGAGCCGCAGGCCCTTACGCACGACCCCGTGGTCGTCGGCGATGAGCACCTTGAATCTCATGCTTTCCTTAGCTTTCTGTAAGCCATCGGTTTTTCGAACTTTAGACTCGTTGTCCTGCACGCCCTGCAAGAGATTTACCATTCGGTTCCGCCGCCTTCGAATAAAAACCATCGTGTAAGAAGAAAGTAGACGGAAGAGAGGCCGGAAACAAATCCCCTGGAGACACTACTGAGCGGCCTAAATGACAGGAGGCGAATACAGGATTGGGGCAGCGCGGCCATCAGGATACGCTCGGATCGAGCCTTGCCGGCAATTCGAGGCTGATCAATGTTCCGCTGCCGGGCTCCGACGCCACGAACATACGCCCTTGCAGGGCACGCACCCGCTCCGTCATCCCCATCAATCCCAAACCGCGGGTGGTGAGAAGTGAATCGAATCCCCGGCCATCGTCCTGCACTGAAGCGGTCACCCGCGTCTCGTCCTGTTTGACGATGACCGTGATGCGGCTGGCGTCGGCATGCTTGCCGCAGTTGGTCATAGCCTCTTGAATCGCCCGGTACAAACACAATCGAAGTGGCTCCGGCAGGTGATCGAGATTGCCTTCAATATTTACCGAGACGGGTACGCCACATCGGCGCGAGAACTCTTTCGCCTGCCAGTGCAACGCCGGTTCCAGTCCCAGATCATCAAGCATGGAAGGGCGCACTAACAATGCGAGGTTCCTCACGGAACGAAGGGCTTCTTCGGCCAATCGCTTTACGCTTTCCAGCCGCTGCGCGAAATTCCTCATCCGGTTCGTAATGCGACAATGTTCCCAATTCCATGCGCAAGCCGGTCAGGATCTGCCCCACCTCGTCGTGAAGTTCGCGAGAGATGGTTTTTCTCTCCTCCTCCTGCACCCGCACCAGCTGGTTGGATAGACGGCGGAGCTCTTGTTCCGCCTTCTCTGCGCGCTTCCTTTCTGCCTCAGAGATCTTATCCAGGCGGTACATATATGCGGTACTGAATACGGCAATCGCGCACTCCAGCAGCAGAAGCAGCAGTGTTGCGGCGATGGCGTAATGGCGCAGCTTGATTTGCTGGCTCTCGATCTCCTGCTCCTCGCGGGCCAGCCTGCCCTGGTTGAGCGCATCGATGCGGCCGGCGAGATCGAGCACTCTTCCGGCTGGTTCTCCAGCTCACTGAAAAGGATTTGTTGCCCATGCTGCGTCCTCGCGATGGTGAGGCTCTGCTGAATGGAGCCCCAGTACTCATTCAGACCCTGCTCCAGGGCAAGGATCTGGGGTCTTTGGCTGGCACCGATCAGGTCGATCAGCGTGGCACAGTCATTTTGTGTAATCAGGTGCAGATCAGCGATTCGGTTCCTGGCCTCAACACTATCCGGGTCACTGAAACCGCTCTGTTCGATCAGGGCGCCCTTGTTGATATTTGCCTGTATATCCGAGATCGCGTCATCCGCTTTCTGGTAAACCTGGTGTGCTGTCCGGGTGTGCTCGTGAATCCGGGCGGCCTCGTGTGAGACGAGCCACGCCAGAAGTGTAGAGAACAGGAGCAGAGCGCCAAAGGATACAGCTACAGCAGGCCAGACTCGCGCGCGCATAGGACAACATTACTACTATCGATCTACGATTCGCCACCGCGCGCGCCACGGTGCACGAACACGATCAATCACTACCCTGAATGCTCTATAGCAATTGCCAGTTCGCGAGCGTAGCCTTTTGATCGGGTCATTACCGGGAGGGCATTGACCTTTCCAGACTTCCCGATCGATGTTCTCAGTAACGTTTTGGCAACTAAACCCACAGTAATACCAGAGAGATCAAACCCTGCTTGGACAAAGGAATTGTTTGCATGCATACTGGCTCCCCCTATCGACTCCACTCCTCAACGGCCACCCGGGTTGCCGTCTTTGGCGCATTGCGAGAGAAGCTCGCAAGCGAAGTATCGAGCAGTGCTCTGCTTGCGGAGTTGCTTGAGAGGGTGGCCTCGATGCAAAAGGCGCAAGGCACGCCAGAGGAATTCAAAAAGCGATTCTGCGCCTTTGTCTCCCGGGCGGAAGAGCAACTGGAGGTCGTGAGCCCGTTCTTTCCTGCGCTGCTGGCTTTTTTACCCCGCCGGCCGGCCAGCGGCCATGGCGAGAAGCCAAAGCTTTCCGGAGCCCGGCAATCCGGAGAACGGGCCGGCATTTTGTAGCCGCACATTGCTCGGAACCGAGAACACTCAACGCGGGTACGCGAGTAAGAGCGGCGATTCTCCCCGTTTCCAATTCATCGAACCTTCCCCCGAAAGAAACGATGAGTGGGTCCGTGGAGAATCGCCCCTTGTTGTGCGGTTTACCGGTTTGCCGATAGGCCAGCGCGTCCGCTGCCAGTAACACGCACCAACGTCATTGCGGAGCCCGCAAGCGATGGATCGCAAAACGAAAGCACATCAGGCGCGCGCCTCAAATACCATGTTGAACGGTGTCTCGCTTGCCTTGTGGAAACGCGTAAATCCGCCCCTGCGCACCACCTTCTCAATATTTGCGGGACCGGCTTGTGCGCCCAGGCCGAGCGCCACTTCCTGGGAGAGGGAACACGGCACGCAAATCGATGCCGACGCCGAGTACATGATGCGCCCCACCGGGTTGAGATTTGCGGCGATGTCGTCATGCGCGAACGGCTCTACAATCATCCACGTACCTCCGGGCGCGAGCGCCTCGCGGACGTGCCGTGCCGCGCCCGCCGGGTCGCCCATGTCGTGCAGGCAGTCGAAGAACGCCACCAGATCGTAGCCAGACCCGGGAAACATCTTGGATGACGCAACCTGGAAGTTCACCCGGTCGCTCACGCCAGCCTCCGACGCCTTCTTGCGCGCGGTTTCGATGGATGGCGCATGGTAGTCAAAACCGAAGAAACGCGACTTGGGATAGGATTTCGCCATTAACAGGGTGGACGCACCGTGCCCGCACCCAATGTCAGCCACCAGGGCGCCGGCCTTTAGCTTTGCCTCGACTCCATCCAGCGCCGGAATCCAGGTTGAGACCAGGTTCACCAGATACGTCGGCCGGAAGAATCGCTCGCAGCCTTCAAACAAGCCCTTCTCGTGCTCATGCCAACCCATTCCCTTGCCCGTGCGGTAAATCTGGGTGATCTTCTCCTCGTCTTTCATCAGCGAAGCCAGCATGTGATAGAAACCCGGTAGGTGGATCGGGGCATCGTCTTGTGCCAGCGCCAGGGCTTGTTCCGGCGTCATGAAGTACATATCGCTTTCAGCGTCATACTCCACAAAGTGACCGGCCGCATTGGCGTTCAACCACTCGCGTATGTAACGCTCCGCTGTACCAGTGCGCGCGGCAAGCTGCGCGGCGGTCACCGGTACGCCATTTCCCATGGCCCGGTAAAGTCCCAGCTTGTCTCCGATAACGATGAGCGGCGCGTGCAGGGCAGCGCCCATGTCCTGGACCGCCTGGGCCAGCAGCGCGTTCAGTTTGTCGGGATCAATCGCTCGCGTCTTCTCGGCTGAAACGGAAGTTGATGTGGCCATATTTCTCCTTCTTCGGAAAGGCCGGCGGCGGCCAATCGGGCGTGCTTAAGCATTCGACAAGAAAATGATCATAGGCGCGGTACCGGACCATTGATATCCCCTCAAGACACTAGAAGCGAACCGAAAAAGGTGGTGCCTTAACGTAACGCTGGTTCCGGTTACCAATTCCCGTCAGGGTCGAATCGATCGCGCACGAGTGGCATCTTCGTGAGGCCAAACTGACCTCCCGATAAGGTCAGCGTAGGTTTCACCTAAAGAGTCAGAATGGCGTCCAGATCGCTCAAGTCTTGTTTCAGAACGTATCCGGATGCGCCTGCCCTACGGGCCGCGATGCGCAACTCTTCATCGTCGTAGTCCGTTACCATCACAATCCTTGCGGCTGGATCGAATTGAATGATCTGCCTGGTTGCCGCGAGCCCGTCCAGTTGCGGCATGTGCACGTCCATCAAGACGACATCGGGTGAATGAGCGATGTAAGCCGCAAGCGCCTCCGCACCATCGGCGCATTCCCATACCCGCTCGGCAACCTTGCGCACGGCTCTCACCAGGATGCGTCGTATGCTGCCGCTATCGTCGACGATCAGAATGGTCATTGCTCACACACTTTCAGAACCTCCGGCGATCGATCACGTCCCATTGCCGACGGCGATCCAAGTTCGATAGGACTTGCAAGGGCATTGCCGCCCAGTCGACAATGATCAACGAAGATCTATCGTGCAAATATCCGATCACTCGCCGCCACAGTTCCAAGGTAAGAGAAATGCCCGGCAAGGCAAATGCAGGTCGCTACACAAAAACTATGTGGCCCTACACGGAGCGCCGTGCGTTTCCACACGGACGTTTGCAGGATCGTATCGCGACCATAGCAACCTCGATCTTCCGGTCCTTGATCTGCCTCTCAATTCTGGCGGCATCTGGCCGCTATGCAGGCGCACAAGCGCAATACGGAGTCGATGTTTGGACAGTTGACCAGGGACTTCCGCAAAATCTGGTTCGTGGCCTCGCACAAAGCCCGGATGGATATCTCTGGATTGCCACGCTTGACGGGTTAGTTCGCTTTGATGGGATCCGATTTACCACCTTCGGCCAGAGCAACACCCCTGGTATCACCTCCAATCGATTCGCGTCTCTCTATCAGGGCAAGGACGCCGATCTGTGGATGGTGAATGAGATCGGCGGCCTGACCCGGTATCGCGACGGATCGTTCCGCACTTACGGTGTCAGCGACGGAGTGCCCGGCGAACTCGTGGATGGCATAACGGGCGATCAGGAGGGCGATATCTGGATTCTTTCAGCGGATCGCATCGCCCGCTGGGACGCTGCGCATGGGCGCTTCGCCGAGATTGCGCCGGCGCAACCGAACCTCCACTACATACCGACCGCCTGGCAGAGCGGAGGTTTTTGGGGGCGGGACACAACTAGCCTCCATTTCTTTATTCGGGGCCGCTTTCTCACCTATCCGCTGCCGCCCCAACTGCTGCGCAGCACAATCTGGGGGGTCGCGCTTGATCAACAGGGTACGCTCTGGGTGGAAACTCTCGATGGAAGGCAAATGACGGTCGATACGACCGAAGCAGGGCCGCCCAACTTCGCGGCCGCGCCCTCGACCGTTACATATTTTGGCAGCGACAGACACCCGTGGCAGATGCGCGTCGGTCATCGCCTGAGCCGCTCGTTGGATGTGCTGTCCTCCGGCAAACAGCAGTCCATCCCCATAACCCATTTCTTCGAAGACCGGCAGGCTGATCTGTGGTTAGGCACCGAAGGCCAGGGTCTGTATCGGCTGCAACGGCAATCCATCAGGGTCTACTCCCGGGAACAGGGATTGGCGGACCGCGACGTATATGCGATCTACCAGGACACCACGGACGCAATCTGGATAGGTGCGTGGCACACCGGTCTTAGCCGGTTCAAGGACGGCAAGTTCACCACATACACCGTCGCCGATGGTCTCCCCGCATTGCTGGTAACTGCGTTGGAGGAAGATCGTGACGGGCATTTGTGGGTGGGCACACATGGTGGACTTGTGGTCTTCGATCATGGCCGCTTTCGCAAACCGGATGGGCCCACACTTCCAGATCGCTCCGTGGTCCAGGCGATCCACCAGGACCGCTCCGGCGCCTTGTGGTTCGGGACAAATCGCGGCCTGGTGCGGTATCAGCATGGTGAGTCGACACTCTTCACCGCTCGCGGCGGCATCGCAGGAGACGACATCCACGTTATTATCGAGGACCACACGGGAGATCTGTGGATCGGAGGATTTGGAGGACTCACGCGTTTTCACGACGGTCATGTCACTCGTTGGAGCAAACGGGATGGCCTGCCCGGCAATAATATATGGTCCATCTACGAGGATCACGACGGTGTCATCTGGATCGGGACCTATAGCCAGGGCCTGAGCCGATTGCAGAACGGCCGGTTCACAAGTTTTACGGAACGGGAAGGCCTTTTCAACAACGGCGTGTTCCAGATTCTTGAGGATGCAGACAGCAACTTATGGATAAGTTGCAATCGCGGCATCTACCGTGTGAGCAAGCGTGAACTGAATGGGATGGCAGCGGGCGCTCTCACTTCGGTTCATTCCACAGCATATGGCAAGACGGATGGGATGTTTGACCCGGAAGCCAACGGGGGAATTTGGCCAGCGGGCATAAAAGCCCGCGATGGCAAGCTCTGGTTTCCGACACAAGACGGAGTGGCGGTTATCGATCCCGGAAAGGTCATCAGTGACCCCGAACCGCCTCCCGTCATCGTCGAGTCAGTCTTGCTGGATCGGGTTCCATTGCCTGTCACCGCCACGCTGCACATCGCACCCGGCCACGACAATCTGGAGATCCAATACACCGCACCAAGTTTTATCAAGGCGGACCAGATCCGTTTTCGATACAAGCTGCAAGGCCTGCAGTCAGATTGGGTCGATGCTGGATCGCGCCGCACCGCATATTACTCGCATATTCCACCTGGGGATTACACGTTCAGGGTAATCGCGGAGAACAGCAGCGGCATTTGGAACACGGAAGGCAAATCCCTAGCCGTTTCGGTCGCGGCCCCCTTCTATAAAACGACTTGGTTCTCCACACTTCTTTTGCTTTGCAGTGCGGCATTGCTGTTGATCTTCTCCAACCGCCGCATTGCCCAACTGCGGCGTGCCAAAGACGCACAGCAGGCATTCTCCCAGCAGCTGATCGCCTCCCAGGAGGGCGAACGCAAGCGCATCGCAGCGGAGCTGCATGACAGTCTGGGGCAGCGGCTGGTGGTCATTAACAATCTTGCTCTCTTCTTTCTCAAGGCCCATCGGCAGCGTCCCGGCGGCGACGTTGAATTAGAATCCATCGAAGAGATCAGCGCGGAAGCCTCGCTGGCGATGGAGGAGACGCGGAGCATCTCCTACAACCTGCGGCCGTTTCAACTGGACCGCCTGGGACTGACCAAATCGATTGAAGCCCTCATGCGAACAGCCTCCAAATCTTCCGGGATCCGCTTCGTCCAGGAGCTGGCAAACGTGGATGACGCATTTCCAGAGGAGACGAGGATCAATTTTTATCGAATTGTGCAGGAAGGCCTGAACAACATCATGAGGCATTCGCAGGCAACTGAGGCAAGAGTACGGGTCATTCGCCAGGCCGACCAGGTCGTGCTCACCATGCAGGATAACGGGCGCGGCTTCGTTCCTTCTTCCCGATCGCCCGAAAAGCCCCAGGGTAGTGGCTTCGGAATGACCGGGATGGTGGAACGCGCCAGCCTGCTCGGCGGAGCTTGGAAGGTGGACTCGGCGCCGGGAAATGGTACTGTAATCACGGTCCAAATTCCTCTTGGTGGAAACAGCCATGGCTGACGAAGTGCGGATTCTCCTGGCCGATGATCACCCAGTCGTGCGCAAAGGGCTGAAACTCTGCGTTGAGGAGGGCGAAGGCTTTAAGGTGGTGGCCGAAGCAGGCGATGGCGAGGCCGCCCTCGCTCTCATCCAAAAACTTCGCCCGCATCTCGCCATCCTGGATATTGACATGCCAAAATCGACCGGCCTTCAGGTAGCCGCCGAAATCAAGCGCCTCAAGCTGAATACCAAGGTCATCTTTTTATCCTTCCACAAGGATGAGCAGATGGTTCGCGCCGCGCTGGATGCCGGCGGCAACGGCTATCTACTGAAGGATAGCGCGATGCAAGAGATCGTGGCCGCAGTGCAGACGGTGATGAGTGGGCAGGTATACGTCAGTTCCGCCATCGCTCTTCAATTGCTGCAGGGCGGCGACGGGGCGAAGCGCGACGACGAGAATTCACTCACCCGAGACCTTACGCCGTCGGAACGTCGCATCTTGCTGCTCATCGCGGACGGCTTGTCGAGCAAGGAAATCGGTGCGACGCTCTCGGTTCATTACCGCACAATCGAAAATCACCGCACCAATATCTGCCGCAAGCTGGGGATCGAAGGCGCAAACGCACTGCTTCGTTTCGCCGTTCAGCACAAAAGCGATCTTCGATAGACTGACCCGGCCGCCGTGTGGAACCACATGGCCGATCATGTAGCAACCGCTATTCTTTTCCCCTCCTGTTTCTCCTACTCTCCAATTGCGGCGCCCTGAAGTTCACATTTTGAACATCAGCGCGCCCGTTCGGCGCGAATATTCACGCCCGCATGAGCCACACAATTTGCTCCGAAACCGGATTTCAGAGATTTCGAAAAGGGAGATCGCTTTTATGACACAGTCACGAGTACCGCAGGGAATGGTCCCGTTCAAGATCATCCTCGGTCTGTGTTGCCTCTCGTTGCCGGCCCAATTGGTTTCGGCACAGATGGCAGCGTCGCCTTCCACCGTCGCCTCATTTCCTCACTGGAATAAGAGCCAGGAGGTCACTCTCTCCGGAGTTCTCGGAGAGAAGTCAGTCCCCCACTCAGCAGGCGTTCCTGCCGGCCTTCACTACCAGGTTGCAAGCGCGCAGGGTCCTGTCGATGCCAGTTTCGGTCCCTTCCTCTCGCATGACGTCGCCTCAAGCCTTTCCAGCGGAGAAAGCGTCGAGCTGGTCGGACTGATGGAGGACATTCATGGCACGAGCACCCTGCTGGTCCGCCAGCTAACGGTTGGCGGCCGTCAGGTCATGGTTCGCAATCAGCAGGGGCTGCCTGTGCGCACGCACGCTACCCCCCTCTCCAATCCGTCCAGCAGCCAGGCTGTAGTGAATGGAGGCACGCGATGAACCGGCGCGGAACCCTATACCTCATCTCCATGCTTGCGGTCGCCGCAGGAATCTCCGGCTGCGGCGGCGGTGGCGGCTCAACCCCACCACCGCCCCCCGCGACCATCGCCGTCAGTTTGAGCCCCCAGCCCCCGGCCTCGATCGATGCCGGAAAAACCACCAACCTCACGGCGATCGTGAGCAATGACAGCGCGAATGCCGGCATTAAGTGGAGCGTCACGTGCGGCGGTACGCAGTGCGGCAGCTTCTCTGCGTCCACAACCTCCAGCGGCGCGGCCACTATCTACACGGCGCCGCCAAGCGTTCCCACTCCGGCCTCGGTGACGATCACCGCGTCCTCGGTTACCGATTCGACTAAGAGCGCGATCGCAACCATCACCATCTCGGCACCTACAGCGCCCATCACCGTATCGCTCAACCCGGCTCCGCCCGCTTCTCTGGCCGGAGGAACCAGTGCGAACCTCACCGCCGTTGTCGCCAATGACAGCGCCAACGCAGGGGTGACCTGGGCAGTGACATGCGGCAGCGCCCAATGCGGAAGCTTCTCTCCCTCGGCAACGCCCAGCGGTACCGCTACTAGCTATACCGCGCCTGCGGCGCCCCCAACGCCGGCAACTGTGACGGTGACGGCTACATCCGTCTCCGACACGACCAAGTCCGCGTCGGCTTCCATCTCCATCACGGCACCGCCGCCGGTTCTGGCCGACGGCAGCTACGTCTACCACTTCGCAGGTGAGGATGGAAATGGTCCCTACTTTGTCGCCGGCGCATTCACCGTGCACAGCGGCGTCATCTCCGGTGGCGAGCAGGATCTGATGGACGGCAGCAGCAGCAACGACACCATCGTCGCGTCCGGATCCGGCCTGTCGCTGGCCAACGGAAACATCCAGATCGTGCTGAACACTCAGAACCCAAATCTCGGCACCAACGGGATCGAGACGCTGCGCGGCACGCAGGTTTCTGAGCAGCGGCTTCTCATCACCCAGTTCGACACCTTTGGCTCTGGCACCGGATCGCTGGACTCGCAGACCAGCGCTGCCGCGCCCTCCGGAGGCTACGCGTTCACCCTGGGAGGTCAGGACGGTGCAGCCCAGCCTTCCGTGCTGGCGATTGGCGGCGTGCTGCGCATCAACAACGGCGCCATCGACATTAGCAACAGCGTCTTCGATTACAACGACGGGCTCGAATCCATCGGCCAGGCGAAGACCTTCGCATCCGGCACCGTCACGGCTCCAGATTCCTTCGGGCGCGTCACCCTCACGCTGAATACTGCGATTGGATCGGGTCTCCCCGGCTTCAACCTCGCGGGATACATCGTCGGGACCAACCGGATCGAGCTGGTCGAGACACAGAATGATCCCCTCAACGGCGACGTGGGTGGAGCTGCCCTGGGTCAGGGCTCGTACACCGGCACGTTCAACCAGAGCAGCGTCGCCGGCAGTTCCTACGCCTTTGCCGCATCTGGCGGAGACGTCTACGGATTGGCCAACTACGGAGGCGGGTTCGGCTTCAATGCGGATGGCACCATGAGCGGAACCATCGCGTTCAACGACATCACTAACTTTGGCGCCCTTCAGGTCTCGGGGGGAACCTACACGGTGGATCCAACCGGACGCGTCACCATCAGCAACTTGTCCTTTAGCAACTCAAACGCGGTGCTGAGCTTCCAGCTTTACATCGATGGCAATAACAATGCGCTGGAAATAGGAGTGGATCAGAACCAGGTAACATTCGGCGCCTCTTATGCTCAGACCGCCGGCTCCGATGATTACGAGGGCAACTTCGCCCTCGCCGCGCAGGGCTTCGCAACTGTCGAGAGCGCTCCGTTCTGGTCGGCTGCGGGACCTGTCACCATCTCCTCCGGCAATATCAGCGGCTTCACCGACTACAGCGTTCAGAATGCCCAAAACACAGCCTCGATACCGACGTCGGGCGTGCCGCTCAGCGGCACCGAGGACACCACCCAGGGACTATTCACTATCTCCGGATTGAATGTGGCCTCGCAGAGCATGAGCGACGGCTTCGGCTATTACCCGATCGACGACCAGCGCGTCCTGGCGATTGAAGTCGATGGACAGCAGCTTGGGATGCTTGTGATGGAGGAGGTGCAGCAACCACAACAATAAGCGGCCAATGAAGGTCCGGAGTCGAAACTGGCTCCGGACCTTCCCTGCATAACACCGAAGCGGTATATAATTCCTGCCACTCGCCTCTTACAAAGGAAGCTCCTCTTCGAGTAAGCATGAATCTTCCCGATTACTACGAGTTTCTCCAAATCAGCCCGAATGCCGAGTTCGACACCATCCATCGTGTTTACCGGTTTCTTGCATTGCGCTTTCACCCGGATAACCCGGAGACCTGCGACCCGGATAAGTTTCACTTGCTTGCAGCAAGCCTATGAAGTATTGTCCGACGAGGCCCGGCGCGCGGAATACGACGCAGCACGTGGGCTGGCTGGGGACAAGCCTCACCCCGCTCTCATCGTCGGTCGATTTCATGGATAACACGGCGGGCGAGTTGAACCGGCGGCTCGCGGTACTGGCACTGCTCTATCTTCGCCGCCGCAGCACACCCGACGCACCGACGGTCTCGCTGTTCGAGATTGAAGACCGTATGGGTTTCCCCCGCGAATATCTGGATTTCACACTCTGGTATCTGCAGCGCAAGGGCTACATTACCCGCGCGGATAACGCGGAAATAGCATTGCTGGTCGACGGAGTGGACTTCGTGGAGACACAGCGCCACGGCTTCCCGATTCTGAATCGATTGCTGACCAGCGGCAATTCAGTGTCCAACCAAGATGGGGACAGACCTTCACCGGGACCCATCGTGGTCCCGCCGCCGAATGGCGCCAGCAGTGGGAACGGCGCCGAGGTCACGCATAATCACCACCGCGCCCCTGAGAACTAGTGGGCTGTAACAGCTCATTCAGTGGTGCCCAGGGGCTAAAGCCCAACTCTCTCTGCCATTGTGCGGCCCGACTAAAGGCGTGCCCTGATACAAAACAAGAGCGTTTCCGCAACCTGTAAAGTCGTGCCCTGATGCAAGACAAGAGCTTCAATTTGAGGTTGGCCGCAGGCCCATTCCAACCTGCCTAAATGGAACAGCCATTGCGCTTATTCCATAGGCCCCGGGTGAAGTCGGGGAATTTAACCGGCGCGCTTCCCTGCGCCAACGAGGTTTTGCTGAGCGGAGTGGGCACCGACCAGGATGCGCCGTCATACACGTCCATATCCGGCGGCAGGCCTTCGCGCATGCACTGCAACAAGCGGTAAATCATGATGAAGTCCATACCGCCATGGCCGCCGGAGGTGCTGGCCATGGCGCCTTCCTTTGCCCACAGAGGACTCTCGTAGTCCTTCTTATATTGGTCGAGAGTTCCCCACTCTTCGCCACCCGGCTTGCCCGTCGAGGTAGATCCGCGGCGGGTAGTCGGTAAAGACGCCCTTCGTGCCGCCGATCATGTTGATTCGGTCATAGGGCCGAGGATTGGAAGTATCGTGCTTGAGCGTGATGGTCAGGCCGGCGGCAGTCTTGATCAGCGAAGTGTTCATATCCCCGGTGATGTACTTCTCTTTCCACTTGGGATCGTCCTTCGCCGTGTTCGCCTCGCGATAGGCAGCCAGGCCCAGCGCCGGAGTGCTCATGGAGACCATGTAGTCGAAGCGGTCGCCGCGGTTGATGCTCATGTAGTTCGCCACTGGCCCCAGGCCATGCGTGGGGTAGAGGTTGCCATCGCTGAGGGTATGGAAGGCCCGGCGCCATAAGCCCTCACCCTTTGCGGAGAACATCTCTTCCCGCAGGTCGTGGAGGTAGGCGGCCTCTCCATAGAGCAGGTTGCCCAACATGCCCCGGCGCACCATGTTCAGCACCAGCGTCTCGGTGTATCCGTAGCAACATTCCTCCAGCATGATGCAGTGCCGGCGCTTCGCCTCTGAAGTGTCGACCAGCTTCCACAAGTCTTCCGTGGTGTAGGCCAGCGGTACCTCGACGGCGGCGTGCTTGCCGTTTTCCATGCTGGAAAGGGCCATCGGGGTATGCCAGTCCCACGGCGTCGCGATCACCACCAGGTCGAGATCGTTTCTGGCCGTCAGCGACTCGTAGTCATGCGGACCCTTGGTGTAGAGCTGCGGCGCCTTCTGCCCGGCCTTCACCACCAGGTCGCTGGCGTTGGCCGCCTTCTCCGGCACAACGTCGCAGACGGCCACTACCTGCGCATTCTGAGCGAGGAACCAGCCCAGCAGGCCGGTGCCTCTTCCACCCACCCCGATGAAGCCGATACGCGGATCTTTGGTCGCGGCGAACGGGGTATCAATCATCGAATGCGAAGGCGACGGGTGAACCTGGTCGGCCAGCACGTTGTTGTCGAGTTGGAAGGCAGCGGTCGCCATGGCGCCCAGCTGCAGGAACTGCCGCCGGGTAGGTGTCAGGTCATCTTTCACAGTTCGTGTCCTCATATACGCAGGAAGATTTTGCGACGGTACATCCAGTAAAGAAAGAGCCAGTCAATCAGCAGAATCGAAGCCCCGAGGAGCAAAGGCTGCAGTCCCGGGCCAAGAATAAGAAACGGCTTTTCACCCAGATTGATGATGAGATTGCGGTGAAGGAAATCCTCCCACAGGTGGGCGATCAGGTAAGCGGCAATGGAATTGGTTCCGACCACGACCAGCGGGTAGGCCCAGCCCCGCCACTGCTTCACATCGATGATCCAGCTGAAGACGGACAAGAAGAGGAAGCAGATCCCGCCGCTGAACAAGGTCCAGCTGGGAGTCCAGATGCGCTTGACGATGGGGCAAATCGCCGGTGACGTGAAAGAGCAGCCCCAGCGCAATAAGAATCACGCCCGCCGTGAGGAAGCGGCGGATGGGCTGCCGGGGCGCCGAAGCCATGAACCATTGCCCGGCGAAGAGGCCCAGGATCATGGTGCCCAGCGTGGGGATGAAGCTCAGCGTCAAGTAGCCGCCCTCGTTGAACACGAACGGGTGCTCGCGCGGGAACAGGTTCAGGAACCAAACATCGAAGGCCTGGCCGAGGTTGCTGTTCTTGTTCCAGTGGGCGCGAAAGCCGGTGTAAAGATGATGCCAATCCGCGGGGACTCCAACCGCGGCGTAGTTGAAGTCCGGGCCGGGCAGCGGATAGAGCGCCCAGGCCAGCCAGTATCCAAAAAGGATGGCGCCCAACGCGATCCACTGCTCGCGCGCCGGGCGGAAGGCCAGCAAAAACAGGAAGGTGTACCCCAGGCCGATTTGGGTGAGCGTGTCTTCAAAGGTGAAGTAGGTCTGGCTGCTGTAGAGGGAGCGGAGGAAGATGCCCAACAGCGATCAGCAGCAGCGATCTCCAAATGGTATGAGCCAGCATTTTGGGAAATAGAGCTCCCTTGCGTTGGCGGCTCCTGATCGAATAAGGCAGCGCTACGCCAACCAGGAAGGAAAAGGAGGGCTGGATCATGTCGTGCAGGGAGCAACCGAACCACTGCGTGTGGGTCTGGTTCCAGGCAAGAATTTTCCAGAAGAGGCTGTGGCTGAAATACGCGGAGACTTTGGAGAACTGGAGCACTTCGCCCATCATCAGCAGCATGACCAGGCCACGATAGGCGTCCACCGCCAGGTTACGCGCCGTAGGCAAAGACGGGGGGATGGTGGCGGTTTTTACAGCCGCTGCCGTTGCGGGCTCGGCCTGGAGTAGGTCATGCATGGTATGCCTTGATCCCCGGTTTCAACCGGTGAGAGATTACTGCCGCTGGGCCGTGAAATCTCCTTGCGAGTCAGAGGGGTCTACGTCGATCGAACCCTTGATGGAGGAAGCCGAGTCCAGCGTTCCGGTGTAGTTCAGGGTATAAACCGTGCCCTCGTACTCCTGATCGTACTGCCATTTCACTTGCTTATCCGTCACTTCGCCCTTGGTATTCAGGGTGTGCTCCGCATCTACTTTGCAGTTGCCGGAGATGTGCGTGCCGGTCTGTTTCAGGGTACATGTCGCATCAATCGGATGGTCGGCGACCGAGCCATTCACCTTCCAAACCCCGGAAACGTCATCCGCAAGGGCGGGAAGTGACGCTAATAACAGCAACCAGAAAACTCTCTTCATAGCCATCCTGCTTCTCTCAATCATCAGGTGGAGTACGTCATGCATCGTATGCCCGATCCGGTTTTGACGCCAGTATGATTCGCCGCAGATTTGTGGTAACTCTAAAGACACCCACAGCGTAGCTTGTCGTTCATCCTGAACAGAAGGAGATCTCCCCCGGGTGACGACTGAGTCCATCGACCCTCAGCTGAGACGGAATTCTCTCGGCCTTCCGGAGCTCATTTTCCAGGGCGTTACGCACATCGCGCCGGCGACCAACATGGTATTTACGTTTCCGATCATAGCCCTCAAGGCCGGGCCGGATATGCCGCTTTCATTCCTGCTTTCCACCATTATCTGCTACTTCATTGGCAGCACCGTGGCGCAGTTTTCCCGGTATATGCCATCGAGCGGCGGCTACTACTCCTTTGCCACGCGCGGGCTGGGGACCCACATCGGCTTCATGGCCACCTGGAGCTACCTGGTGTATGAACTGCTGGGCGGCGCAGGATCCTCGGGTTTTCTTGGCTACCTGATCTCAGACATGCTGCGCACCGGCTTCCACGTGAACGTTCCCTGGTGGCTGATCGCGTTGGTTACATTTTGTCGTGATCTGGGTGCTCACTCATCACGGGGTGAGGCTCTCCGATCGCGATTACCACGCTTCTGGGCGGGCTCGAGTTGCTGATCATGCTGTCGCTCGCCGTCACCTTTCTCATCCATCCAGGCCCAGGTTCCACCTACCTTGCGCCCCTGGATCCCAAGCTATCGCCGCATCACTATGGGGGCATCCTGGCGGGGATGGTCTTCTCTATCCTGGCGCTCAGCGGGTTCGAGGGTTCGGCGCCGCTGGCCCAGGAATCCCGCCGCGCCAGCACGTTTGTCGGCCAAGCGGTCATCCTGTCGCTGGTAGCTACCGGGGTTTTCTACGTTTTTACTTCTTATGCCAGCGCGATCGGCTGGGGCACGGGTGACATGGCTGCCTTCGCCGCGCACCCCAATCCGTACTATGCTCTGGGCCACGCGCTGTGGGGAGCGGGATGGTGGTTGGTGGTGTTCGCCCTGATCAACAGCGCGATTGCCGTTGGTCTTGCCACCACCAACTCCGCGTCGCGGGTGATGTACACCATGGGCCGGGCGGGGACGCTGCCGACGAGTTTCGGCCGAGTCCATCCCGTCCACCAGACTCCTACGTTCGCCATCGCCTGCGTGCAGATCATCGGGATTGTGGCGGTTCTGCTGGTCGGGGTGTTGTTGCGGCCCGAATATATCTTCGGCCTGTTGGAGACCATTGCCACGCTGGCGGTCATCGTCATCTACTGCGTGGCGAACCTGGCGTTGACGTCTTACATCCGCCGGGAGCATCGCGACAATTTCAGCATTTGGCATCACGTCGTGTCCCCCTGGATTGGGACTTTGGCGCTGCTGCCAGTGCTCTTTGTCACCATCTACCCGGTGCCGGCCTGGCCGTACAGCATCGCGCCTTATCTTTTTCGTGGTCTCGTTGATCGCAGGCTTTGCTTATATGCAGTGGAATGAGATGCGCCATCCCGGAGCGCTGCAGCGGGGCGCAACCATGCTGGTCGGCAGCCGCAGCACGGCGGAGGGCGATGTGGATTGGGACAAGCCGATACCTCCAGCGTAAACTCACGGTGAAGAGAGGTCTGCATGAGCTTTGGTTCGCTCGTCTTCACACCCCTGGTCAAGAAGCTGCAGGAGCGCTACGGCAGCCGGCGGCAGTACGAGCGCATGGAGAATTCCGGGGGATCGCAGGATCGCTTCACCGAGTTCGAGATACAGTTTCTGGCCGAGCGAGACAGCTTTTACTGGGCAACGACCGGGGCGACCGGATGGCCTTATGTGCAGCATCGCGGCGGCCCTAAGGGTTTTCTCAAGGTGATCGACGATCACACGCTGGCGTTCGCGGATTTTCGAGGAAACAAACAATACATCAGCACAGGAAATTTGCAAACCGACAGCCGGGTCGCCATCATCATGGTCGACTACCCGCGGCAGGCCCGTCTGAAGATACTTGGACGGGTGGATATCTTCGAGGGCGAGAAAGCCGAGGGCTGGCTCGAACGGGTTCGTATGCCGGGAGAGAAGACGCCGATCGAGCGGGTGTTTGTTATCCACGTCGAAGCGTACGACTGGAACTGTCCGCAACACATCACGCCCCGCTACTCGGTGGAAGAACTGCGCGAGGGAATGAAAGACGTGGAAAAGCGGATACAGGGCCTGGAGCAGGAAAACAAAGCGCTGCGCAAAGAGCTCGCCGAAGCACGCTCGGGGTCGAAGACATAAGGAGCAATGACGATGAGCTCGCGTCCGCCCTTGCCGCCGTTCACCCACGAAACCGCCGTCGAAAAAGTGCGTCTGGCGGAAGATGGCTGGAATACGCGCGACCCGGAAAAGGTCTCGCTGGCCTACACCGTCGATTCGCGCTGGCGGAACCGCGCGGAGTTTATCGCCGGGCGGGAGCAGATCGTTTCGTTCCTCACCAGGAAATGGAACAGGGAGCTGGATTACCGGCTTATCAAGGAGTTGTGGGCATTCACGGGTAACCGTATCGCGGTGCGTTTTGCCTACGAATATCACGATGGCTTCGGAAATTGGTTTCGCGCCTACGGCAATGAGAATTGGGAGTTTGATCCCCAGGGCCTGATGTACGCGCGGCATGCCAGCATTAATGACCTGCCTATCCAAGAGCCGGAGCGGAAGTTTCACTGGCCAAGCGGAAGACGTCCGGATGACCACCAGGGATTGAGCGAGCTGGGGCTTTAGTGCGGCTCGGTCTTGCTTGCCTTGCCGGGGCCGGAAAACCGTGCCCAGCGGATCCAAATTTCTCTGCGGAAGGTGCGAGATAAGCGAGTTATGCGAGTTAATCCCCCCCTTCCGGAGGGGAAGTGTGACCGTTAGGCACCTTATGCCCCCTTATCTCCTCCTTTTTCCGGGCTCCCTGTGTGCGGAGACGGTGCGGTTGAACGTTTTAAGCGTCTTACGTCTCCGCTTTCTCCGTGAGGAAGGTGCGAAGTAAGCGAAGTATGCGAAGTAATTCCCCCCGCCGGGTGCGGACGCCCATGGAAGGAGGACGGGAGTCCGGCTGTGGCCGGATGGAGCAACCGATACCGATAAGGATGGAAATGCCAGGGCGCGGTGGATCAAGCGTCACTTATGGGTTCTCCTCGACAGGCGGATACCTTTTCCCGGGTGGAGCTATCTATATAGATTCGATTCTGGGTGGTTTAGAGTGCGGAAAGAGGAATTTTTTTATTGCTTCGGAGACGTGGTTTTACGTGGGCAGTCACTCCAGGTTGAAGGCTGAGGCAAGAGAAGGTGCATCCGCCCGCCCAGAAAGAAGAACAGCAGCTTCCACTACGCTTCCCCGGACTCGCTGTCGCTCTGTCGAAAAACATTTCCGGGAATGGTCCGCGGAGCTCTAATGAAACAAGAGGGGGGTTGGGTCCGCAACAACCCCACTCAAGCCAAAAGAAGGCTTGAATGGGCCACGCAAACATTTGTTGCTCCCAGGCAGCATCCGACCTTGCATGCGGTCTTCAGGTCAGAGATCCAATTCAACGGCCGCCGTTGGGGCCGAACAACAGAGCAGGAGGTTTCCCTCGGCAGGACGGTCGAGCGGCTCGGGGGCATAGCGAACATCCCCGTCGATCAGGCCGGATTCACACATGTGACAGACCCCCACCCGACAAGACCACCTCACAGGAACATCACAGGCTTCCGCGAATTCGAGGAGACTCTGAAAGCGCGCGTCCCAGGGCACCGACAAACCACTTCGGGTAAACGATACCTTCGGGCCAGTTCCCGGAGTTCCAACAGGCGGGTGCGGTGTCTTCGCTGCTGAACTCGCGATGCCTGGGGTCACGGCGGATTCCGTTCCGAAGGTCTCTGCATGGATGTGTGAATAGGGGACGCCCCAGGACGTGAGCGAAGCGGTCATCTCAGTAAGAAAGCCAGGGGGACCGCAAAGATAGAAGTCCCCGGTCTGCGGCAGTTGCCGCTGTTGTAATGACAAAAGGTTCAGGTGGCCCGGCGCGTCATATTCCCTGCCCTGCTGATCTCCCTCCTCCGGTTGGCTATAGGCAATGAACGACCGGCTCCGGGGAAGCTTGCTGAGCAGTCCCCGGGCCTCTGCCGCAAACGGATGTTCCCTGCCATTGCGCGCACCATAGCACCACCAGACCTCGCGCATGCGGTTGGTGGGATCCGCCGCCAGGGCATACAGCATGGAGAGTACCGGCGTGGCACCTATACCCGCGCTGAGCAAGACAACCGGATCGTCACCTTCAACCAGCGTAAAGCTGCCACGGGGTGCGCTCACCTGCAGTATTCCGCCGGCCTGGATGCAATCGTTGAGATAGCGGCTGCCTTCGCCGCCGGCACGCTTCACGCTGATGCGGTACGTACCTGCGTCCTGTGGGCCGGATATCGAATAACTGCGCATGACGGGAGCCGGGTGGTTATCCAGATCGAGCTTCAGGACCAGAAACTGGCCGCACAACGGCTCCGGCAGAGGGGAGCGATCCTCTGACTCGAAGACAAAAGAGTGCACGTCTACGCACTCCTGCTGCACGGCGGCAACCCGGAGCGGCCGGAAACCACGCCATGCCGGAGGTGGCGCGGCTGGGGCGAGGCCGGCATTCCCACCCTGTTCTTCCGCGGATGCCAAGGCTTCGAGCGAGCTCTTCCAGCCCGCACTCAGTGCTGGAATAAGCAATGCGCGCTGCAACTGTTCGCGGGGATGGCCAGGCAGGTAAAGCAACCCGTCGATCTCAGCCACAGTTACCTGTTCAGGTCCGTCCACTACCTTTACAATCTCGTCTCCTGCGCCAATCTCCCCTTCCTCAATGACACGAAAGTAAAAGCCGGGCCGCTTATGGGAGACGAGCAGGGACGGCATCTGCGGATTGCCCATGCGGATGCCGACCCGATAGCACGTGACCCGCGGCTGCGTGACCTCGAAAAGCGCACCGCCGATCCGGTACCGGTCGCCGATGCAGACCTGGTTGTCGGCCAGACCATCGACGGTCAGGTTCTCCCCGAACTGGCCATACTCAAACTCCTTGCGCTCCAGTTGCTGCTGCCAGTAACGGTAGGAATCGAGCTGATAGACCATTACGGCGCGGTGCTCCCCACCGTGTCCCGCAAGATCTCCTTGTCCATCGCCATCCAGGTTCAGGCGCCGCGCCATCACCCTGCCGGTTATGGGCTTTTTCCAGATCGCAGTACGCACTACCTTGCCTTGCCACGCGACATCGCGCGGAAGACCCACATTCACCGAGATGAGCGAACTCACGTTGCACTCCCCTCCCATCTTGAAAGTACAGCGATTCCACTTTCCGAAGAAGTATGTCTTTCCATGATTCGCCGCGGATTAACAGAAAGACATAATAAGCGTCGCCGGCTACGATCGGGGAGGCTTCCCCGGATTTCCTGTTGAGCCCGGCGGCTTTGGCGAACTTGATGCCAGCGGGAGCCGTCGAAAGGTATACTGTCATCCTGTCACAGGACTGAATATCCCCTGCCTGTAAGACACGTTCAAGTAACAAGGTCGGGCTAGGTACGCGGATGGCAGATGGAGCGAGTGGTCCAGGACAAGATGTGCTGCTCATCGCGCGCATTCGCAGCCGTGATCCGCAGGCGCTGATCGATGCCTACGCCCTTTATGGCAAGCGAGTCTTTTCCCTGATCTATCGCATCGTCGATAACCGCGAGGCCGCGGAAGAGATCCTGCAAGACACTTTCTTGCGCCTATGGGATCGATTTGAGCACTACGATGCGGAAAAGGGCGCCTTGCTGTCCTGGCTCTTCCGGGTCGGGCGTAATTGCGCACTTGATTTTCTCCGAAAAGAATCCAGACGCGGCCATTCTGACGTTGTTTTCATAGAGGATGATTCTCTCGATGAACTTCGGGAGAACGTCTTAAGCGTTGAGACCGCCTACGCGGTGCGGAATGCGTTGGCGGCTCTGCCCGGGGCGCAGAGACAGGCAATCGAGCTGGCGTACTTCGGAGGTCTGACGCAAAGTGAATTGGCCGAGCAAACGGGCGAATCGCTGGGCACTGTCAAGTCGCGTATCCGCCTGGGCCTCAAGAGGCTTCGCACGATTCTTGGCGATTTGAAGCGGGTTAATACCTTATGACGGATAAGTGGCAGAACGCTGACTGGGATCTGTTCGCCATGGGCGCGCTCGATGAGCGCACCCAGCGGGAGATGCAGGCGCATCTGCTCACCCAATGCCGCAGCTGTGCCCGCAGCTACCAGGAAGCTATTTTGGTGATGGACGCCCTGGCCTCCGCGGCGCCCTCCGCGGAGCCTTCCGCTCACATTGCGGAGGCCCTCCGCGCCCGCCTCAGCTCGGCCTCGCCATCGGTTGTTCCCATAACTCCACCCAATAGGCGGCGCACACCCTGGCTGCCGTGGTTGGCAGCCGCTGCCTGTGCTCTGCTGGCGTTGTGGTTGGGGGCAAGGCTCGATCGCACATCGCAACAGCTCCGCCGCCTGCAGGCCACGTCCCAACCACCCGCGCATCAACAGCCCTCGGTAACGGCGCCCATCGAGACCCAGCCGAGCCAGGTGGCCCCTGAGCCGCGCGATTTCTCCGCCAACCCGGCCAGTGAGGCTGCTGAGCGCGCGAAGCTACGCGCATTGGGTGCTGAACTTGCCAGTCTGCAGGCGGAAAGAGACGCGGCTATGGCGCAACTTAGCCAAACCAGGAACGATCTGGCGCGTTCCATCGAGGAGCGGAACATCTTACAGGCACGGCTCGCCGATGCGCAGCAACAGCTGCACACCGTCGAGGTACACACAGCCGACGCGCATTTGGCCGAGGGGCAAATCGCGTCGCTTACCCGGCAGCTCGAAATTGCCAACAACACCGTTGCTGAACAGAAGGTTAACGCGTCATGGAATGCACAGGTGGTTGGCTTTCTGCAGGCGGGAGAATCCCACCAGATAGAGTTGCGGAAGGTAGATGCCGGCGCCGGCGAGGCCACCGCGGTCGCCTTCTATGCTCCAGACCGCGGTTTGATCGTGCTGGCGCGTTCGCTGCCGACGCTCCCGGGAGAAAAGTGTTATCAGCTCTGGTCCCTTCACAAGGCGGGCCCGGCCATTCTGAGTGCGGGTCTATTAAAGACCGATGCATCCGGAGCCGGTTTCCTCTACGCGCCGCCATCGCAAAGCCTGCGGCAATTAACCGCGCTGGCCATCACCGATGAACCCAAAGGGGGCAGCGTATCCGCCAAGGGCCACAAGCTTCTCTTTGGCGCTCTGAATTAAGGCCGCCGTCGAGAAATAGCCCCACTCAAGCCAAAAGAAGGCTTGAATGGGCCACCCCATAATTTCTTGTTGGGTGATTTCAAAAATGCCAGCCAATGCGGGAGATCGTCTGGTTATACGACGTGCCCCCGGGAGCGTAATTGTAACGGCTGTCGATCGCGGTGGAAAGTCCGGCGCCGAGGCGCCATTCCAAGCCACCCCCGATCTGCAGCCCAACGTCGATGCCACCTTGCCCGGCCGGGATGCCGCGCTGCTTGAGCTCAGCCGCGGTTGCAATTTGCCCTCCTACCAGCGCGCCCGATAGGGGCGAGTTGCCGGCAAACAGCGTCTCCAGCAGGGCAAGCGTGGGCGCCGGTAGATCCGCATTCTGGCGAATCCCGTCGGTCGTCACCTGGTTGCTGATGGTCACATAAGTGCCCAGGCCCAACACGGCATAAGGCCGCAGCCGGTGGCGGTCCCAGCGGGTAAGCTCATAACGAAGAGCCAGGGGAACAACCTGGAGCGTCTGTACGCGCCAATTAGCAGGCACGGTTACAGAAAAGGGAGCAGCGCCGGTTCCGCTGAAGGCCTGCTCGATGTTGGCGGCACCGCCCATGGGGTAGAGCGCGTTCAGCACGCTCAGGTTGATCAACTGAGCGACGTTGGAAGTAACCGGCAGCTCACGGCTGTTCTGTGACAAGGCAACCGTCACTTCATACTGCAGCCGCCCTCCGGGCACCAGCGACAGAGGAAGGCTGAGCCCACCGCCGAAGAAGCTTCCCCGCCCAATGGAAAAAGGACCGCTATTGAGGCCTGCATCGAGGAAAGCAGACGCGCCGATCTTGCCCAGGTTCGGCAGGAGCTCCTGCGGCAATGGCTTGCTCGCCTGGGCGGCAGCGAACATAGTTGTGGTGGGAATGGGGGCATCTCTGGTCTCCAATGCGGCCACCGACGCAGTCAGCTGCCTTGCTGCTTCTCCCTGGGCCTCATCGCGAGCCTGCGCAAGGCTGTCCACCATGCGCTCTAGTTGCGCCACCCGCTCTTCCAGGGCGCGTATGCGTTCGGCATCACTTTGCGCACGAGCCGGGGAAGACGTGCAAGCGACGATCGCGGACAGAGCGAAGAAATATCTGAATCTATCAGCCGTTCTCATGGCTGCCATTCTAAAGCGGTTTTCGAAATTACTAGTGGCCTGTTATGGTTCGCGAGGAGCGGTTTTCCCTGGGAGAAACCACGAAAAGCTTTTTGGCTTCGGTCTCCAACAATTGCGCAGCCCTTGTAGCAACGTGGCAAAGGACACGAGAGGGGCGTCCCTCTCGTGTTCCTGTACCAGCAATGCTCTCCTTGTGGGTTGTTTATTTTGTAAGTACGCCTACTAAATCGGCGAGCCCGATGTCCAGTCCTCCCGCAAGGGCCGAAATATGAAAGACGGTGTTCAAGGTCTGCGCAGCGCCACTATCCAGTGTCACTCCCACGTTCTTAAGCACCAGTACAGACTTCGATTCCCAGCCCAGATCGCTGGCCTTGATCTGCAGGTCAAATAGGGTCAAGCGCGCAACCACCTTGCCGTCCAGAACAACTAAGCCTGTAATCACCGGCTTAGACCCGGTGGTGTCGATAATAAAGTGGCGCAGGTCGACCGTCGTGCCGCCGGCAGCCAAGCGCAGGCCACCGCTGTGGATAATCTCCGCCTTCAAATCGGTGGGATCGAACTCCCCCTCAAGAATCGGGAAATCGATTGCGCCGTCGCGAAGCTCGGAATTGCCGAGCGGGCTTGGCGTTACATGCAGGCTACCCAGGGCGGAGACAAAGCCTTCCGAGAGATGCACCGTGGTAACACCGGAGCGGAAATTCCTGGTCTGTGCGTGGGCGGAGAAGGTGCTAACAGCCAGCACCAATGACGAGACGACGAGATTCTTTAGCTTCATGACAATTCCTCCAACTTCTAACTGGGCGCGGGCTTTGCCCGTCCACTGGGTACAACGCCAGTTGGGGAGGCGGCGGATCACCGGGGTGAAAATTAATTGTCGAACGATTGCGCCTTACTCAGATCGGCTTCGCTGCTAATGACAGGAGCGGAGGGTTGGGTCCGCAACAACCCCACTCAAGCCAAAAGACGGCTTGAATGGGCCACCCAAACTTTTGTTGGTGGAGAGAGGGTGTCATTTTTCCCTCAACTTCCGTTGAGAGCGGTTGCTGAGCAAAGGGTGTTTTCGTTAGCCTTGGGTGGGCCGCAGGCCCACGATTCCTGCGGTCGGGATGACATTTCCGTTGGTTCAGTCCTTGCCCCAGCCGCCGCCGCCGGGCGTTTCGAGGTGCAGGACGTCTCCTTTGTGCAGCCGTTGACTGCACTTGCCCGGCAGCTCTTCCGTCTCAGCGCTGCCTGCGCGAGCGAGGGATGCGCGACCAGCAGCGCCTTCCTCTCCTCCCTGCAGACCATAGGGCCGCAGCTTTCTGCGATCCGCCAGCAGAGTCACCTGGGCATCGGCCAGCAACTCGACTTCGCGGATCAGCCCATCGCCTCCGCGATATTGCCCCGCGCCCCCCGATCCATCACGGTATGCGTAACGGCGCACGCGGAAGGGATAGGCATACTCCAGTGCTTCGATGGGCGTGTTCAAAGAGTTGGTCATGTGCGTTTGCACCCCGGAGATACCATCCAGGCCGGGACGCGCGCCCATGCCTCCGGCTGCCGTCTCGTAGTAGGTGAACGGCTCGCCGGTGCGCGGATCGATGCCGCCAATGGTCAGGTTGCTCATGGTGCCGGCGCTGGCCGCGGGCACACGCGCGGGAACCGCCTGCGCCAGGGCGCGCAGCAGCACGTCCACAATGCGCTGCGAGGTTTCCACGTTGCCACCGGCGACGGGAGCGGGCGGCAGGGCATCCACAATGCTTCCGCTCGGAGTATGCAGGGTGAGTGGGCGCAGAATCCCCGCCGTGGCCGGCGCGTCCGCGGCCAGCAGGCAACGCAGCATGTAGAAGCAGGCGGAGAGCGTGATGGCACGCACCGCGTTCACACTGCCCGCAACCTGCGCGGAAGAGCCGGCGAAGTCCACCTCTAACGAGCCCTCCTGCGGGGTGAAGCGCAGGCGCACCGCGATCCTGCGCAGATCATCGGTTACGCCATCGTCGTCCAGCCAGTCCTCCGCGCTGAAGTCGCCGGCAGGCATAGCGCGCAACTCCGCGCGCACCAGCCGCTCGGAGTAATCGAGCAGCTCTTCGATCAGCGCGTGCAGCTTCGATTCGCCGTATTTCTCCACCAGTTGGAGCACCCGCTGCTCGCCGACGCGGCAGGCGCCAATTTGCGAATCCAGGTCGCCTTCACGTTCTTTTGGGGTGCGCACGTTCAGCAGGATCAGGCGCAGCATCTCGCGGTCGAGTTGGCCGCCGCGCACGATCCGCACCGGAGGAATGCGAATGCCCTCCTGGAAGATCTCGTTCGCCGGCCCCATCGATCCTGCAAAGGTACCTCCCACATCCGCATGGTGAGCGCGGTTGGAAACATAGAAAGCGGCGCGATCGTGCCCGGGCAGAAAGACCGGCAGCACCATGGTGATATCCGGAAGATGGGTTCCACCGGCGAAGGGGTCGTTGAGGATGGCGATGTCGCCCGGGGCAAACGCAATCGCTTCGACCGCCGCCTGCACCGACATGGGCATGGAACCAAGATGGACCGGCATGTGATCGCCCATGGCGATGACCCTGGCCTGGCTGTCGAAGATGGCGCAGGAGTAGTCGCGCCGCTCCTTGATATTAGGCGAGAGAGCCGTGCGACGCAGCGCGGCGCCCATCTCCTCGGCGATGGAGTGCACCGCGCTTTGAAAGATTGCCAGTTCTACGGGATCGGCAGCGGCAAACGTCATGCGGGCTCCCCGACTGAGATGACGAGGTTCAGAAAGCCATCCACCTGCGCACAACAACCAGGCGGCAACACTGTCGCCGAAGTGTACTCGGTAATCATCGCCGGCCCTTCGATCGCATCTCCCGGCACAAGGCCTTCTCGCCGGTAGTGGCGCGCGAGTATGGATCTACCCGCGAAGTGCAGTGGGCGCTCCGCATAACATGCGGCGAATCCATCTCCTGGCACGGGATCACGGTAGGCAGGCATGTAAGGTTCGCCGGCGGCGACCATGCGCAGCCGCAGGTTCACCACCTCGACCGGTTTGCGTACGTCGCAGAATCCGTAGCGCTGCAGGTGCAGCCGATGAAAGGCATCCATGGCTGTTCGGAGAGATCCTCCCTCGTAAGGGACATTGAGCTCATATCCCTGGCGGCGATAGCGGATATCAATGGTGCGCTGGGCCACACCCTGCAAACCTTCCGCGGCAAACTCTGCCACGCCGCGCTGCTGCAGTGGAACAAAGTATTCGTCGAGACTCTCTACGGCGTTGCCCGGCAGCATCACGGTGCGCGAGTAATCGCGCACCGCATCGGCGAGCAGAATACCCACCGCGGACAATGCGCCCGGCATAGCGGGAACCAGCACGGTGGGAATACGCAGGGCTCGGGCCAGGGAGCAGGCATGCAGCGGCCCTCCGCCGCCGAAGGCGACCAGGGTGAATTGGCGCGGGTCGTGCCCGCGCTCGACGGAGATCACGCGGATGGCTTTCTCCATCTGCGTTTCCACCACGCGGAGTATGCCAGCGGCGAACTCTTCGGCGCTGGCCAGTGGACCCTTCTGCTGGTGCATGATTTGCTCGGTTCGCTGGCGATCGAGCTGGACTCCGCCGCCCAAAAAGCTGTCCTGGTCCAGGCGTCCAAGCAAGAGGTTCGCATCGGTGACGGTTGGCATCGTTCCGCGGCCAAAGCAGATCGGGCCCGGCTCGGCGCCCGCGGACTCAGGCCCCACGCGCAGCATTCCGCCGGCATCGAAGCGGGCGATCGATCCGCCGCCTGCTCCGGCGGTATGAATGTCAAGCATGGGCATGCTTACCGGCACGCCGGCCACTATGGATTCGCGCGTGAGCGGTGCGCCCGCGGCATCGGCCAGGAAAACATCGGTCGACGTGCCGCCCATATCAAAGCCGATGATGCGCTCGAAGCCCGCCCAGCGGGCCACTTTGCAAGCGCCGATCACGCCGCCCGCCGGCCCGGACAACACGGTGCGCACCGGCTCCGGCGCCGCGCTGCGTGCGGAGATGATGCCGCCCGAAGACTGCATTACATCCACGCGCCCACCGCTGTGGCGAGTCGCAACGCTGTGCTCTAGATGCAGCAGGTAGTTCTGCATGCGGGGCGCGAGATAGGCGTTGACGACGGTGGTCGACGCTCGCTCATACTCACGAAACTCAGGAAGTATGCGGTGCGAGGTGGAGATGGGCAGACCGAGGCTGCTAAGTGCCGACTTCAACGCGACGCTCCGTCTCCGGGTTGGCAAAGGAAAACAACAGCGAGATGGCTACTGCCTCTGCTCCGCTGCCGCGCACCTGGTCGACCAGGAGTTCCAGCTCCGCTTCGGTTGGAGCACGAAGGATCTCCCCTTCTGCGCTCACCCGCTCCGGCACGCCGAAACGCAGAGGACGGGGCACCAGGCATACCGGCAAAGGCACAAACCAGTCGTAGAGCTTGCTTCGTGTCTGGCGCCCGATGGCAATGGTGTCTTCGAAGCCGGCCGTGGTCACAAAGGCGACGCGCGCGCCTTTGCGCTCCAACATGGTGTTGGTTCCCACGGTGGTGCCGTGGCGCACGTCGAGGACTTGTCCCGCCCCAATCTGCGCCAGGCCGTTGAGCACCGCTTGTGCCGGATCGGCGGGAGTAGAAAATATCTTTAGGACACGAAGCTCTCCAGCGGAGAGATGGACGCAATCGGTGAACGTGCCGCCAGTGTCGATCGCTACTCGCACATCGCAGAGTATCTCTTTTGTGGGTTAGGCGTTAAGCATTCTGCGGCGAAAGTTGAGATCGCGGTGTATTTTCATCTATGGCACGGCTGAAAGGGTGCCCTCGTTTCAGCCGTCCCTGCGGAACTACTCATCTCTCCTTGCCTAACCCAGGACTCCGTCCTTCGGACTGCGTCCTGGGCTAAGTTCAGGCCGCCCCTTTCGGGGCTGGATAATTCGAGTTCTCACGCAGACTCTACAAGCCCGACATATTCTCAATCATTGTGCGGCCCGACTAAACAGGCTGCGGAAAAATTCAGAATCGGGGGAAAAGCATACCTCAGGGGCTTCTAAAGCCCACATTGATTTGATGATGGTTATACCGGCGATAATGCTCGCTGCGGCGAGGTATCCCCGGCGTACCCTAAGAGCGAGTCGCAGTTGTTAGGGAGCTACCAGGGGAGGTCTTGCCCCAGGTGGATGAAATGTCCGCTCGGACCTTCCGGTCCAATGAGCGCCAGGTCGACGCTGGTCTTCGCCCCTTCGGGAACTTCCAAAGGCGCCGCATCCGTGCCCAGCTCGGTCTTTACCCAGCCAGGATGGGCGGAGTTCACTTTGATGTGTGTTCCCTTCAACTCCGCTGCGAGGTGAATGGTGTAAGCATTGAGCGCAGATTTTGAGGAGTTATAGGCAAAGTTCTTGAACCCGGCAATCGGACTTTTGGGATCCGCATGCAAGGTGAGCGAACCGAGAATGCTGGACAGGTTCACAATCCGCCCGGCGGCGCTCTTCTTCAGCAACGGCAAAAACTCATGGGTCACCGCGACCACGGCGAAGAGATTCGTATCATAGACATTTTGCAGAGCTTCCAAGGGAACGTCGCTAGTGCGGCTGGCCATTCCGTCAGAGGATGCGATACCGGCGTTGTTGACCAGGATGTCGAGCTTGCCAAATTTTTCAGCCACAAACTGTCGCAGCAGCCGATCGATCTTTCGCGCTGGTGACATCCAGCTGCACACCGTAGGCTTCGATGCCTTCTGCCTTTAGCTTCTCCGCTGTCTTAGTGGCGTCGGCCAGCTTGCGTGCGCCGACAATCACGGTGATACCCTTCTCGCCCAACTGTTTGGCAGTCTCAAAGCCGATCCCGCGGTTCGCCCCGGTTACCAGTGCTACTTTCTTATCCTGTGCCATTGATCCCTTTTCTCCTGTACCTGTGGAGTAGATGACGGCACGGCACAGAAGAATTCGTAATTTTTCGATGATAAAAATTACCCTGTCAGCTGTGCCCGCAACTGGCTGACAGCATGAGGCATCTCTTCCACGGGGGTGTTGCCGAATCCCAGCACGAAGCCCTGGCGGCGCTTGACGCCCAGGTATGACGGCGAAAGAGGCCACAACCACAGACCCTGGCGCGCAGCATTGCTCGCGATCTCCCGATCGTTAAGACCCTTTGGGAGCGTCACTGCGAGATGCATGCCGGCTTGCGTGCCGTGGATTTCCAACTTTGCCCCGAACTGCTCGCGGATGCTTTCGACCAGTGCCGTTCTTCGCTCCCCGTAAAGCAGCCGCATCCTGCGGATGTGGCGGGCGAAGTGTCCTTCTCGCATGAAGTCGGTGATTACCTCCTGGGAGAGGTACGGGGGAAAGATGTCCATGGCAGCGCGAACCGCAATGAAATGGTGCACCAGGTCATGGGGAATCACGATATAGCCGAGGCGCAAGGATGGAAAAAGAACCTTGCTGAAGGTTCCGATATAAATTACGCGAGCATTGCGGTCCAGGCCTTGCATTGAGGAGATGGGCGCGCTCTCGAAGCGATACTCGCTGTCGTAATCGTCCTCGATGATCCAGGAGCCCGCGGCTTGTGCCCAGTTCAGCAGTTGCATGCGGCGAGCGGCGCTCATGGTTGCGCCGAGCGGGTACTGATGGGACGGCGTGACATAGGCGGCTCGCGCCTTGGGCGATCGCTTGATTCCGTCGGACACGATCATGCCGTCGTGGTCGACGGGGACAGGAACCAGGCGGCAGCCGGCGCCCGCAAAGACATTCCTGGCGAGGCGGTAACCGGGTTCTTCGAACCAAACGGAACTGCCGGATCCCAGCAAAACACGCGCTGCGACGTCCAAAGCCTGCTGCGATCCAGCAACCACCATCACCTGGCTGGGCTCGCACTGCACCGCGCGCGCAGTGCGAAGGTATTCGCAAATGGCCTGTCGAAGAGTTGCAGAACCGAGAGGATCGATATTGTGAATGACAGCCATGCTCGGGCTTCGAGAGTGGCGCATGACGAGGCTTGACCATATGGGGAATGGAAAGCGATCAAACGCGGGCTGATGCACGCCGAAGGCTCCCCATCCTCTCGCCCAGGCCGGGCGCGCATAGTCCGATAGCAGCAAAGAACGGCGCGCAACCGGGCGGGGTCCCGAACCAGTTTGTACGGCCTGGGGACGCCGGTCCTGGCAAGTTGTGAGGCCTTCCGGTAGCGAATCCGATACAAATGTTCCCGCGCCTCTCCGGCTCTCGAAGTATCCTTCGGCCAATAGCTGGGCGAAGGCATTGAGGACGGGGATGCGGGATATTCCGAGTTCCACGCTGAGCAGGCGGGACGAGGGAACACGCTGCCCGGGACGCAGATTACCGCGGACAATCGCCATGCGAAACCCGTCGTAGACCTGCTTATGAAGCGGGTCCGCGGCTTTCCTGTCGACGGCGATAACCGGTGCAATTGCCTGCGAGACTTTAGCCATGCCCCACTAGAACACATTTCCAGGAGGGTTCACAGAACTGCAGTCGCTCGGTTGCCGATAGCTGGTTCCAACAACCCACTCAAGCCAAAAGAGGGCTTGAATGGGCCACTCTCAGGGTTTTGTTGCCGATGCGGAGAGCAGCTCCACTTTGAATTTCTTAGCGGCTGTCTCGATCCGCTTCCATGCGGCGCGGCGCTCTGCCTCAGTGACACCCTCCACCTGATTGAATCGTGCCGCCGCGTTGCGTACATGAGAGGCATTCTCCAGCGGCTCTTTGCGCTGCTTGGGAAATGCGAATTTGGTCGCCGGTATGCGGTCGCGAGCGGCTTCATTGAGCTTTGCCATGTTGTTTTCCTCCCTGCTGTTGGTTGGATGTCTATTCGAGGCGCAAGGTTTCGAAGGAACGGCCCAACTCCAGGCAAAGAGCTTCCACCGCCAGCTGATGATCTTCGCGTTCCGGCAGGCCGGAGACGGTGACCGAACCAATAACGCCCGCGCCGATCACGCGAATGGGAAAGCTTCCGCCGTGGCCGGCATAGTCGCTGAGCGGCAGCCCATAGCGATCGAGGAGGGTAGATTTTTTCAGCTCCATCTCACGCCCGATGGCATAGGAGCTGCGATGAAAGCGAGCCGTGACATTGCCCTTGCGGCGCACCCACTCGACATTGTCCGGGGTGGTACCCGGCAGCGCGGTGTAGAAAAGCGGCTGCCCGATGCGCCTTACGTCCACTACCAGGATCAGATTGCGGGCAACGGCGAGCGAGCGCAGTTGGGAGCCCAGCTTCCATGCTGTTTCCTCGTTAAATGCGGCGAACTGCAGCTCCTGCTCCTGAAGTGCGATGCGCGCGAGATCTTCGGCTATGGGCATATGGAATCTCACAGTACTTTAGCACCCACCTGGCAATGGCTTAGAATCGGCTCGAAGCTAAGGAAGAGGAACGAGTGCAGAGTTTCGCTTGGGTTCGGTTTCGACGCGCGTTGGCCCTGGTCTCGATCTTAGGGAGCACCACGCTGCTGGGACAAAGCCAGGCCGGCAGCGAAAAAGTGCTGGTGGACGCCTGGTTTAACAGCCAGCAGCGGACCAACGCGGCCGGGCAATTGGAGTATTTCCACTACAAATGGAGCGATGTGAGCAACAGCGGTTTTTTTCTGTTCGGGCAGATCTTCCGCGGTTTTGGCGTCAGCACGGATACGCTTTACAGCGCACCTACGGTGAGCAACCTGAAGGGCGCGCAGTTCTACATTATTGTGTCGCCTGATATCCCGGTGAAAAATCCGCACCCTCACTATCTGCAACCGGAGGATGCCCGGCAAGTAGCGCAATGGGTGAAGCAGGGGGGAGTTCTGGTGCTGATGGCCAACGATCCCGCCAACGGAGAGATCGAACACCTGGATCTGCTGGCGGACCTCTTCGGCATTCATTTCAACCCGGTGCTCAGCCACCAGGTGGTGGGGGACAACCATGACCCGGGGCGGATCCCCGTGGCCGGCGATGGTCCGCTGTTTCACTATCCGCATACGTTCTTCATGAAGGACACTTGCACTATTTCGTTGAAGCCACCCGCTACCTCCTTGTTGCAGGATCGAGGGGATATCTTGATGGCCACGGCGAAATACGGTGCAGGCACGGTTTTTGCGGTGGCCGATCCCTGGATCTACAACGAATACACCGATGGGAAGAACCTTCCACCTGAATATGACAACCTCGCTGGAGCCGTTGAGCTGGTGCATTGGCTGGTGAGTAAAGGAGAGAAATGAAGACCTATCTGTTAGCCGACCCGGTGCGCTATCCGCAGATGACCACAGATCAGCTTCGCGAAACATTTCTGATTGACTCGTTGTACCAGCCCGGGGAGCTCAACCTGGTGTATATCGATCTTGATCGGACGATCGTGGGCATCGCCGCGCCCACGACGAACCCGTTGGCCTTGCCCGCGGACGCCGATCTGCGTGCCCAGTACTTTACGGAGCGGCGGGAGCTGGGGGCCTTGAACGTGGGAGGAAGCGGCTCGATCACGGTGAACGGCAAACGTCACACGCTCGAAAACCTGGACTGCCTGTATATCGGCAGGGGGAACGCACAGGTCGGTTTCGAATCTGAAAATCCAGCATCGCCGGCTGTCTTCTATCTGCTCAGCTATCCGGCGCATACCGCCTACCCGGTTACGCTGGTACGAAAAGAAGAAGCGAATCCAACGACAATCGGGAGCGCCGAGACCTGCAACCTGCGCACGATTTGTAAGTATATCTATCTTGGCGGCGCCAAGAGCTGCCAGCTGGTGATGGGGGTTACGCATCTGCACGCCGGGAGTGTTTGGAATACGATGCCTCCGCACACGCATATGCGGCGTTCGGAGGTCTACCTTTATTTCAATCTTGCGCAGAACGCGGTGGCATTTCACCTGATGGGGCCGCCGCAGGAGACACGCCATATCCTGATGAAAGATTTGCAGGCAGTGGTTTCCCCGGGATGGTCGATTCACGCAGGCGTGGGCACGCAGGCGTATAGCTTCTGTTGGGGGATGGGCGGAGAGAACCAGGACTATGCGGACATGGATCCCGCTTCGATCAGCAGTTTGCTTTAGTCGGTGGGGCGCAGGGGCGACTTGAAAGTAGCCGAGGACGCAGTCCTGGTCTCCTCGACACAACGACGTAGTCTCGTCAGGGACGACTGAATCCATCGCGTGACCCAGCCGTCCCTGGCGGGACTTGTCAACTCTCTCACATCCAAACCCAGGACTGCGTCCTGGGCTACTTTCAAGTCGCCCCTGCGGGGCTGGATATTCGAGCCAGTACTTCGATGTCGCGAAGTGCTCCTCCGCTAAAGCACCCGGATCGCGGCTTAATTCTTAGGTGGGCTGCAGGACGGCGCGGATGTCCCTGATCTCGAGAATTGGTTTTGGGTAACCGCGCCGGGCGACGATCAACATTGCGTGGCCAATTTCTTCCGTGGTCAGCACCTGGTTGGGAAAGGCGCGCCGCAGCAAGGGCAGCAGCGGCCCGAGAACATCGTAGATAACCCGATACCAGGTGGTCTTCGGCTTGATGCCGTGCAGCGGCTGGATCATGCCGGGCCGGAACATGTACGCACCAGCAAAGGGTAAGCGGAGGAGCGCGTTCTCCGTTTTTCCTTTGACGCGCGCCCACATGCTTCTGCCCTTCTCGGTGCTGTCGGTGCCCGCGCCCGAGACGTAGATAAAGGTCATCTGCGGGTTCAGCCGGCTTAGCGTCTCGGCCGCAGCCACGGTCATGCCGTAGGTAATGCGGGCGTACTCCTCTTCTTTCATTCCCGCGGAAGACACCCCGAGACAGAAAAAGCAGGCGTCAAAGCCAGAAAGATCCTGCTCAACGCCAGCGTAGTGCGATAGATCGCGATGCACGATCTCATGCAGCTTGGGGCGGCGGGCGCCGGTGGGGGTTCGCCCGATGGTCACGACCCGTTGGACATCGAGATCCAGGAGACACTCGCGCAAGACTCCCTGCCCCACCATGCCGGTCGCGCCAAAGAGCAGAACGTTCATTGCTTATGCTTCCTTCTTGATGGAGATGGAAACCACTTCAGTTTCTGGCCATTGCACCCCGGTCAGCCGCTCGGAGACCTCCCAAAGCCTGGTCGCGACGGCCTCATCCGTGGCCTGGGGAAAGACCTTAGCCGGCGCCACCGGACCCTTCAGCTCGTAGAAGCCGTTCGGTCCGTAGTAGCCCATAGGCACCCCCTCGAGAGAGGTTGCGGCGAAGAGGATCGGCAATGCTCCGGCCGCGGCGGAGTGGCTCATGAAACGGCCGACCGTCTTCGACATGATTCCCATCATGCCCTTGGCGCCCGGCCCATTCGGGATCAGTTCCGTGCGGGCGAAGCCTGGATGCGCAGCGTTGGCCATCAGGCCCCAGCCGTATGCATCGCTGCGCCGCTGCAGTTCAAAGGTAAAGAGCAGATTGGCCAGCTTGGATTGCTGGTAGGCAGGCCAGGACAGGTATTTACGCTCGGCCTGCAGGTTGGCGAAATCGATCTTGCCTCCGCGATGCGCGATGCTGCTCACGTTTACGACCCGCGGCGCTTCGGCTTTGCGCAGTGACGGCAGCAGCAAACCGGTGAGCGCAAAGTGACCGAGATGGTTGGTCCCGAACTGCATCTCAAAACCGTCTTCGGTGAGCCGCCGGGTGGGCAGGTCCATCACGCCTGCATTGTTGATGAGCAGATCCAACGGCCGGCCGTTTGCAACCATCTTTGCGGCAAATGCGCGCACCGAGGCGAGGCTCGCCAAATCGAGCATCTCGAACCGCACCTTTGCGGAAGGGACGGCGCGCCGGATGCCCGCAATGGCCACGCTTCCCTTCTCCGCGTTTCTACCAGTGACCAGCACTTCGGCCCCTGCCCCGGCCAGCGCGAGGGCTGTCTCGTATCCAAGTCCTCCGGTAGCTCCAGTTACGACGACAAGCTTTCCCTGCTGCGGTGGGATATCTGCGACCGACCATGAGTTCATGTATCCGCCTCCTTTGGCTGGCTTATATGAGTGATTGCACGCTCATTTTGATTCACGAAAAAATGATTTATTTCTTGCGGGTGATCGCGGCCCACAGCATCTCGAAACCGGAATTACGATACAAATCCGCCTGCCTGGGGCTGCGCCGCATAAACTCGACGGTGGTGTCGGCCATGGCGCTCAGGGTGGCAGCAATGAACTCCAGCGGCCGGTCCAGAAAGAGGTGCTGGGCTACCGCGTCCTGCGCCATTTTTTCGATCTCCAGAAAAGGCGCAGTACCGGCGCACTTTGACTCTTCGGTCAGGCCGCTCCAGGCCGTAATTTGCTGCAGAACCTTATGTTCAAGGGGATTCGCGACTCCCCACCCGGCGTAGCGATCCCATACGTGCTGCAGGCGGGTGCGCAGGCTGGCCCGGCGGGGAAAATCGGACATCATCGCATCCGCCAACTCCATCTTGATGGCGCGGTATAAGGCGTTGATCAGCTCATCTTTGGTATGGAAGTAGGTGAATAGAGTACCCTCGGCCACGCCGGCGGCGTGCGATATGGCCGAGGTGGCAGCGGCCAACCCTCGCTCCGCGAACACTTCCGTCGCGGCAACCAGGATCGCGTTGCGCTTATCCTCGCTCTTTGCTCTTGCCATTAATCATGAGTGTACACTCATCTACAGAGATGAGGGGATAGTCCTGAGGACCCTACAGGGGTTGCCCACCGCCAGCACTCCGGCGGGCAGGTCGCGGGTGACGACGCTGCCGGCGCCGACTACGGTATTTTCCCCGATGGTGACGCCGGGGCATACGATGACCCCTCCACCAAGCCAAACGCCGTCGTTGATCGTTACCGGAAGAGCGAACTCCAGGCTCGATCGGCGGGTCGCTGCGTCGAGCGGATGGGTAGCCGTATAGATCTGGACGCGTGGCGCGATCTGCACCTCGCGCCCAATGGCGATGCGATTGCAATCGAGGAAGACGCAGTCGTAGTTGATGAAACTGCCCTCACCGATGGTTATGTTGCTGCCGTAATCACAGCGGAACGACGGCCGGACTACCGCCCCGGCACCAAAACTGCCGAATAGCTCCACAAGCAAGGCACGCCGCGCGTCGCGTGCGTCCGGCGGCGTCATGTTGAAGCGAAAGAGCAGATTCTGGGCGCGGAGGTCCGCAGCCACCAGCTCGGGGTCGGTGGCCAGATACAATTCGCCCGCCAACATCTTTGCCCTCTGGCCCGTGGGTGCAGTCATCGGATCAGGCGGTCCGCACTACGGGTTGAACGTGGAACCGCCTGGCGGCGAGAACGGTCAGCACCACAAAGATCGCCATCACCGTCAGCTGGGCGATGAGGAAGGGCGGCTCTGTGCCGGTGGGAGCCAATGCCTTCAGAGCCGGCACCTTGAGGAAGAGCTGGGCTATCAAGACGAAAACATTGAGGTAGAGGGCAACCATGGCCGAGATCACGTAGACCAGCCGCCAGATACCGTTCAGGTGCAAGGAGTAGCGCGCGAGGATGCTAATTGCGAGCACCACCAGGGAGATGACGCCGACCACGAGACCGGGCGTGAGATGCGTGATCGGAAAGAGAAACCCGGTCACGCTGGTCAACACGGTAAATAGCAGAAAGATCGCGGTCCAGCTGTCGAAGCGTTTCCCGGCCAACAGCCCGTAGGCTACGATCAATCCGGTTGCGATGCCCACCAGGCTTATGACAACGTGGAAGGAGTAAATGTCGATAACGTCATGCCCAGGATCATTGGTAGTTCCTTTCAGAGCTGGGATCTTAGCAACAACTTGATAGGGGCCTAGAGGGTTGGGGCCGATTGCGGCGTAGACCCAGAATGCACTGCGCCTGTTCTATTGGCAACACCCAAAGCGGGGCGAAGATCAAGCTCTGTCGGGGGGATTGTGATGACGGATCAGCTGGACCACCGAAAGCACGTCCAGGTGCGAGGGATCGTGCAGGGCGTGGGGTTTCGTCCGTTCGTCTACAAGCTGGCCCACTCGCTCGGGTTGACCGGCTATGTCTTCAATTCATCTGCCGGCGTAACGATCGAGATCGAAGGCGGCGGATCTGAGCTCGACGAATTTCTCAGGACGCTCAAGGAGGATCCTCCGCAGCTTGCGGAGATCGTCCAGATCACCGTTTCGGATATGGAAGCTCAAGGAAGCACCGGCTTTTCTATCCTGAGCAGCCGGGAAGAGGCGGGTGAGTTCGCCTTGATCTCTCCCGACGCGGGCACGTGCGACGCCTGCTGGCGTGATTTTGGGGACCCGGCGAACCGGCGCTTCGGCTATCCATTTACCAATTGCACTCATTGCGGTCCGCGGTACACCATCATCCGCGATATACCGTATGACCGTGCGACCACCACCATGGCTTCTTTCCCATGTGTGGCGAGTGCCAAGCGGAATACGAAGATCCCGCCGACCGGCGCTTCCACGCTCAACCCAACGCCTGCCCGGTGTGCGGACCATCGTTAACCCTGGATAGAGGCCGGCCGAGCCTTTCTCGTTCACCGAACTCGGTGACTCCCTGCCGCATCATCCGCCAGACACGAGCACTGCTGCGGGCGGGAAAGATCGTTGCGGTGAAAGGACTGGGCGGATTCCTGCTGGCGTGCGACGCAACCAACGATTCCGCGATCGCCGAGTTGCGACGGACGCAAGAGGCGTCCGCACAAGCCCTTCGCGCTGATGGTGCGCGACCTTGCATCGGTCAGGAAGTTGTGCGAGGTGTCGGCGGAGGACGAAGCCGCGCTGTTGTCTCCACGGAGGCCCATCGTCATTCTGACTCGCCGGCCTGGCACAGTGCTCCCGGTTGGTCTTGCTCCGGGGGATAGCACCCTGGGCGTGATGCTGCCTTATACGCCGCTGCACTACCTCTTATTCAGCGACTCACCGCAGAGTGAGCCGGAGTTTGTTGCGTTGGTGATGACCAGCGGCAATCTTAGCGAGGAACCAATCGTGATTGAGAATCGCGAGGCGATGCAACAGCTTGGGCGGGTCGCGGATTGGTTCCTGCTGCACAACCGCGATATCGCGACCCGGGTTGACGATTCGGTCACGCGGACCTTTGAGGGCCGCGAACGCGTACTGCGCCGTGCCCGCGGGTTTGTTCCTCAGACCATCGACCTAGGGGTGGAGATGGAAGAGGTATTGGCCTTTGGTGGGGAGCTGAAAAACACTTTCTGCCTGACGAAAGGCCGTTACGCCATTCTGAGCCAGCATATTGGCGATCTCGAAAACTACGAAACCATGCGCTTTTTCGAAGAGACCTTAGCCAACCTCAAACACGTATTTAAGGTTAAGCCAAGCGCCGTCGCGTACGACCTTCACCCTGGATACATGAGCACGCGCATGGCCATCGCTTCAGGCATCGAGCGCAAGATCGGGGTGCAGCATCACCATGCGCACATCGCCAGTTGCATGGCAGAGAACCATTTGCGCGGCAAGGTTCTCGGGGTGGCCATGGACGGCACCGGCTTTGGCACGGACGGCAAAGTGTGGGGCGGAGAATTTCTGGTTGCCGATTTCGCCGGCTTCGCCCGGCGGGCGCACCTGCGCAACGTGCTGCTGCCGGGCGGGGATGCGGCGGTGCGGCAGCCGTGGCGGATGGCGCTAAGCTACCTGCGCGACGCTTTCGGATCCCAGTTGCCCCAGAACCTCAAGTGCTTTGAGGGAAAGCACGTTGCCCTGGTCGACGCCATGCTCGCCCGCCGCATCCAGACGGTGGAGACCTCGTCGTGCGGGCGGCTGTTCGATGCGGTAGCGGCGCTGTTGGGGCTGGCATCGGAGGTGAGCTTCGAGGGCCAGGCGGCCATTGCGCTGGAAGCGGTGGCGGAAACGGGAATCGACCGGCGCTACGACTTCGAGATTGAGCAGGGCGAGCCGAGCATCCTCGACTTCCGGCCGGTCATCGTAGCCATCGTGGCCGATATTGCCCGGGGCCGGCGAGTGGGAGAGATTTCCGCGTGTTTTCACAACACGTTGAGTACCGCCATCGGGGAGATGTGCAGCCGTATCGGGGTGACCGATGGGAGGGTTTGCCTGAGCGGCGGCAGCTTTCAGAACCTATACCTTCTGGGCCGCACGGTGGTAGAGTTGCGGCGTCGTGGTTTCGAGCGTGTTTCTGCACGCGCAAGTTCCGGCTAACGACGGCGGCCTTTCGCTGGGGCAGGCCATGATCGCGAACCAGCATTTCCGCGGAGGAGAATGACATGTGCCTGGCTATCCCCGGCAAAGTAGTAGAGACGTTCGACCAGCGCGGTATGCGGATGGCCAAGGTACAGTTCGGCGGGATCGTCCGCGAGGCTTGCCTGGAATACGTGCCGGAGACGCAGGTTGGCGAGTATGTTCTAGTGCACGTGGGGTTTGCCATCAGCCGTATCGATGAAGCGGAGGCTGAGCGCACCTACCAGGCGCTGCGCGATCTGGACCAGCTCACCGAACTGGAATCGCCGGTGGTCGAAGAGGTGGAAGAGGCTGAGCCCGGGAGGCACCGCCAATGAAATATCTGGATGAGTACCGTGATGGTGACGTGGCGCAAAAAATAGTGAGCGAAATGCGCCGGATTCAAACACGTCCATGGGTGCTGATGGAGGTCTGCGGCGGGCAGACCCACTCCATTGTCAAGAACGGGATCGATCATCTGCTGCCGCCAGGTGTAGAGCTGGTACACGGGCCCGGATGCCCGGTCTGCGTAACGCCGCTGGAGATGATCGACAAGGCCCATGCCATTGCGCGTCAACCGAACGTGATCTTCTGCTCCTTCGGCGACATGCTGCGGGTGCCCGGCTCGGATGGCGACCTGTTCACGATTAAATCGATGGGCGGCGACGTGCGTGTGGTTTACTCACCGCTGGACTGCATGAAGATCGCGCGAGCCAACCCCACCAAGCAAGTGGTGTTCTTTGCCATCGGTTTCGAGACCACGGCCCCGGCCAACGCGATGCTGGCGTGGCGCGCGCGCGCGGAGCAGGTGGACAACGTATCGCTGCTGGTTTCTCACGTGCTGGTTCCTCCGGCACTCGAGGCCATTCTGCAAGCGCCCGATAACCGGGTACAGGGCTTTCTCGGCCCGGGCCACGTGTGCGCGGTGATGGGGTACACGGAATACGTTCCGATCAGCGCTCGCTACCACGTGCCTATCGTGGTTACAGGTTTTGAGCCCATCGATATTCTTCACGGCACGTTGATGACGGTGCGGCAACTGGAAGAAGGCCGGGCGGTGGTGGAGAACCAGTACTCCCGCGTTTTAGGCCGTGACGGCAACAGCGCGGCGCAGAAGCTGGTCCATCGTGTCTTTGGGGTGGGCGACCGCAAGTGGCGCGGCATTGGCACCATCCCCATGAGCGGCTACCATCTGCGCGACGAGTTTGCCGCGCAGGACGCGGAGAAGCTGTTCGATGTGGCGGAGATTGCCACGCTCGAACCGGAGATATGCATCAGCGGCCAGATCCTGCGGGGCATCAAGAAGCCGCACGATTGCCCGGCGTTCGGCACGCTGTGTACGCCGCAACGTCCGCTGGGGGCGACCATGGTGTCGGCCGAAGGCGCCTGCGCGGCCTACTATGCTTACGGACGGCATCTGAAACCGCAAGGGGTTGGCGCGCTTCACCAGATAGGCGCGCTCGCGTCGGGCCGCCCGCAGGGAGTTACGGCCAATGGCGTTCACTGACGTTTCCGCGCAGGACGAAGAGAAGACGGTCTCTGCCGGGTTTGGGTCTTGCCCTGTGCCGATCTTCGATCATCCGCAAATCGTGCTGGGCCATGGCAGCGGCGGCAAACTTACCGCCGATCTGATCGAAAATATATTTTTGCCTGCGTTCACTAACCCGGTGCTCGACAAACTCGACGACCAGGCGGTGCTTACCATCGGCGGCGCGCGCCTGGCATTTACCACGGACTCGTTCGTGGTGACGCCCATCTTTTTTCCCGGCGGCGATATCGGGCGGCTGGCGGTGCACGGCACGGTGAACGATCTGGCAATGAGCGGGGCTCGGCCGCTGTATCTCTCCGCTGCGTTCATCCTGGAGGAAGGACTGCTCCGTCGCCGATTTGCGCCGGGTGGTGGAGTCGATGCGCGCCGCCGCTGCGGAGGCGGGCGTAGCGTTCGTAACCGGCGACACCAAGGTGGTGAATCGCGGCAAGGGCGACCAGATCTTTATCACCACCACCGGCATTGGCGTGATCGAGGGCGGCGTAAGCATCTCGGCAGAACGCGCCCGGCCGGGCGACCAGATTATTCTCAGCGGCTATATCGGCGATCACGGCATGGCCATTATGTCGCAGCGGGAAAACCTTGAATTCGAAGGCGCTATCTGCAGCGATTGTGCCTCGTTGCATGGCCTGGTGGCGGCCATGCTTGCTACTTCGCCGGCGGGAGACTTTCTCCATTGCCTGCGCGACCCAACTCGCGGAGGGGTCGCTACCACGCTGAACGAAATCGCCAAGCACGCCAAGGTGGGCATGATTTTGCGAGAACAATCGATTCCCGTGCGCGACACGGTAAAGGGCGCGTGCGAGGTGCTGGGGCTGGATCCTCTCTATGTCGCAAATGAAGGCAAGCTGTTGGCCATTGTTGCGCCGGAGATGGCGAAGGCTGTGCTGAGCAAGATGCAACAGCATGCGCTCGGCCACGATGCCGCCATCATCGGAGAAGTAGTTGCGGAACATCCGGGCATGGTGCTGATGAAGACGCAGATCGGCGGAACCAGAGTGCTGGATGTGATGTTCGGCGAGCAGTTGCCTCGTATTTGTTGATCTCGTCGGCGAACGGGACAACCCGAAATCAGCATCAGGGATAACCTGAAAATAGCCTCGGGGGCGACCTGAATTTCGCCTCAGGGTATCGGAGACCAGAGAAGCGGCCAAGTCTTTGTATCGGGGCACGGCTTTAGGGGCTGCGGAAAAAACTCCCGATCAGGCAAGAAAGACGTACCTCAGGGGCTAAAGCCCGACGTATTTTCAATCGGTTATGGCCTGACTAAAGTCGTGCCCTGATACAAAGCATGAGTTTTTCCGCAGCCTCTTTAATCGGGCCATAAAGGAATGAAAACAATTTGGGCTTCAGCCCCTGCCACTCTTACCGGGTCAAGAAAAAACCCAGGGGCTAAAGCCCAGATCCTTGTTGGGTCTCCAACGGCCCGACTAAAGTCGTGCCCTGATACAGGGCATTAGCTCCGTGATTACCTGGAAAAAGTCGCACATTCCGAAGCGTTCAAATACGGTGCGGTCTTTGGCGATGATCGCATGAATGGTTCTCTTCAGCGCGTGAATGGAATCGATTTGCGCGTTTGACAGCCTAAGCCGCCGGGCGTAGCTTCCTCTGGTTCGCAGTGAGGCACGAATTTTGGACGCGTAAATTTTCGCGGTTCGAACTTAGCCTCTTCAGGTGACAGGCTTGGTCCTGACTCTATCGCGGGTCCCGCGGGTAGCAATGTCTGTTTATCCCGGCATCCGCCTATCCCTCGATTCGTCGACCTTCCCATTGCAACCATTATCCGGGTTTCTCGCGTCCAGTGATTATGGACTTTCCATGCACCGCTTCGTTTCGTAAGCCACCGGCTCAAGGAGAATTTCATGGCTGAAAAAGTAAGCAGCATCACCAAAGCTCCCGCCGTCTCTGACGTTCACATTCTCTGGATCACCGCCGGGCTCAGTTGCGATGGCGACAGCGTTTCCGTAACCGCGGCGGAACAGCCAAGTATCGAGGACGTTCTGCTGGGCGCGATTCCGGGGTCTGCCCAAGGTCCACCTGCACAATCCCGTGCTCGCTTACGAAAACGGCGATGAATTCATGAAATTTTTTTATGAGGCGGAGAAAGGGCTGCTCGATCCCTTCGTGCTGGTGGTGGAAGGCTCCATTCCCAACGAGTAGATCAAGAAAGAAGGCTACTGGGCGGCGCATGGGCACCAACCCCGACACCGGCCAGCCGATTACGACCTGCGAATGGATCGATCGCCTGGCGCCCAAGGCCCTGGCTATCATCGGCGCGGGCACGTGCGCGACCTATGGCGGCATCCACGCCATGGCCGGCAACCCGACCGGAGCCATGGGTCTGGCCGATTACCTGGGGTGGGACTGGCGGTCGAAAGCTGGCTTGCCGATTGTGAATGTCCCTGGATGCCCAGTGCAGCCGGACAACTTCATGGAAACCGTCCTCTACCTGCTGTACCAGGTGGCCGGCCTGGCTCCGATGATTCCTTTGGACAAGCAACTTCGACCCACCTGGCTCTTCGGCAAGACGGTGCACGAGGGCTGCGACCGTGGCTCGTATTACGAGCAAGGCGATTTCGCGACGCATTACGGATCGTCGAAGTGCCTGGTGAAGTTGGGCTGCTGGGGTCCGGTGGTCGACTGCAACGTAACCAAGCGCGGCTGGATGCGCGGGATCGGCGGCTGCCCCAACGTGGGCGGCATTTGCATCGGTTGCACCATGCCAGGCTTTCCCGACAAGTTCATGCCCTTTATGGATGAACCACCGGGCGCGAAACTTTCCTCCAACATCATTGGCACCTATGGCCGCTTCATCCGCACTATGCGCAGCATCACCAACACCACTGTGAACAAGGAACCAAAATGGCGGCACCGCGGGCGTGCGCTTACCACCGGCTACCAACCGACAAGCTACTAGGAACGGTCAGACAGCCAAATTCAACCGCGGCGAACGACAGTAACCGAAAGGAACACATCCATGGCGACTTATCCGGAGACGATACCAGGGATCGACAAGAGTAAGCGCAAGCTGGTCGAGATGAACTGGGATCCGATCACACGCATCGTGGGTAGCCTCGGCATCTTCACCAAGATTGACTTCGCGAATCGCGAGGTCGCCGAGTGCTACAGCACATCCTCTATCTTTCGCGGCTACAGCATTTTCATGAAGGGCAAAGACCCGCGCGATGCCCATTTCATTACCAGCCGCATCTGCGGCATCTGCGGAGACAACCACGCTACCTGCGCGGTGTACGCGCAGAATATGGCGTTCGGGGTAAAGCCGCCACCCCTGGCGGAGTGGATCATCAACCTCGGCGAGGCCGCCGAGTACATGTTCGATCACAACATCTTCCAGGACAACCTGGTTGGAGTGGACTTCTGCGAGCAAATGGTCAAGGAGACCAATCCCGGCGTCTGGACCAAGGCGCAATCCACGAAGTGCCCCAACTCGGACAAGCACGGTTACTCCACCATCGCGGACATCATGACCGCGCTCAATCCCTTCACCGGCGAGTTCTATCGTGAGACGCTGGCCATGAGCCGCATGACGCGCGAGATGTTCTGCCTGATGGAAGGCCGGCACGTGCATCCCTCTACGCTTTACCCCGGCGGAGTGGGCACAGTGGCGACCATCCAGCTGTTTACCGATTACCTGGTGCGGCTGATGAAGTATGTCGAGTTCATGAAAAAGGTCGTGCCGCTGCACGATGACCTCTTCGACTTCTTCTACGAGGCGATGCCCGGGTACGAGAAAGTCGGTTTGCGGCGGACATTGCTCGCTTGTTGGGGTTCGTATAACGATCCTGATAGCTGCGACTACACCTACAAGAACATGGCGGAGTGGGGGCGGAAGATGTTCGTCACCCCGGGCATCGTGGTTGACGGAAAGCTGGTCACCAACAGCCTGGTCGACATCAACCTGAACATCAGGATCCTGCTGGGCAGCTCCTACTACGATGACTGGCAGGGCGCAGGAGACCTTCGTCGCCAGAGATCCGCTGGGCAATCCTGTCGACAAGAACCATCCCGTGGAATCAGACGACGATTCCCCGTCCGCAGAAGCGTAATTTCGGCGGCAACTACACCTGGGTTATGTCTCCACGCTGGTATGACCAGCGCACCGGCGACCATCTGGCTCTCGACACCGGCGGCGGCCCGATTGCGCGGCTGTGGTCCACGGCGCTTTCCGGCCTGGTCGACATTGGGTACGTGAAGGCCACCGGCCACAGCGTCAAGATCAATCTGCCCAAGACGGCGCTGAAACCGGAAGTCGAGTTCGAGTGGAAGATTCCGCAGTGGAGCAACACGCTGGAGCGGGATCGGGCGCGGACTTACTTCCAGGCTTACGCGGCAGCAACCGCCCTTTACTTTGTAGAAAAGGCGCTGGCCGAGTTGAATGCCGGCCGCACTTCCACCTGGACCGACTTCAAGGTCCCGGAGGAAGCGATCGGCTGCGGCTTCCACGAGGCGGTTCGCGGAGTGTTGTCCCACCACGTAGTGATCCGCGAAGGCAAGATCGCCAACTACCATCCCTACCCGCCAACGCCGTGGAACGCAAACCCGCGCGATATCTACGGAACTCCTGGTCCTTATGAAGATGCGGTGCAGAACACGCCCATCTTTGAAGACAACGGCCCGGAAAACTTCAAGGGCATCGACATCATGCGCACGGTTCGCAGCTTCGACCCCTGCCTGCCCTGTGGCGTACACATGTACGTGGGGGATGGCAAGGTGATCGAAGTAAAACACTCACCCATGTTCGGGGCGGCGGGGCCGGAATAATGGCGGCCCGCGCGGAACAACCGATCACTGCACCGAGGCGCGGAGAGTTCCGCACCCAAAGTGAACACGTAGAAAAACTGGCAGCCAAGCTCGACCAGGGCGGCGACCCGGAAGTCCGGGCTGCTGCCCTGGAGCTGGTCCAGTCTGTGGTTGAGCTGCATGGCGCCGCGCTGCAACGGCTGATCGACATGTGCCTGGAAACAGCGGACGGCGAACGGGTATTGGCAGCGGCGCTCGAGGATAATCTTGTCGCCGGCATGTTCCTGCTGCACTCCCTGCACCCGGACGATATCGAAACCAGGGTTGATGCGCGGGCTCGAGGCGGTCAGGCCTTATCTCAAGTCACATGGCGGAGACTGCGAGCTGGTCAGCGTGCGCGACGGCATCGTTCGCCTCAAACTGCACGGCACCTGCGGCAGCTGCCCGTCGTCTTCCCTCACCCTGAAAACTGCAGTGGAAGAGGCGCTTTACGAGGCCGCTCCCGACATCCTGGAAATTGTTGCGGAGAATGCGCCGGCGGAGCATTCCTCCGCCAGCAACCTGGTTGTTCTAAAGTAGTTGCGCAATTGAAGGAGAGACACGATGGCCTATCAGGAGACACCCCGCGCTAAGCTCCCCTATAACCCGGGTGAGGCTCTTCGCAAATCAGTCGATCGTTTTGAAGACGATGCTACGGGAATCAATGTCGACCAACGCAAGCCCATTGATTCACGCATGCCACACATGCCGCCCGCGTAGCCGCTCTTCTCGTTTGCGGGAAAGGGTGGGAGAATGGCTGCTGGCTGAGAGGGGCTCATGAGCGACGGACCAGATAGGATGGCGCAACTGCCGTTTCTGCGGCAGTTCACGCGCAAGGCCGCAACGGCGGAACGATGCGAGCTCTGCAGCGTGGGGCTGGGGCCTGTTCATCAGCATTTGCTCGATCCAAAAACACGCCAGATTCTTTGCTCCTGCGATGGGTGCGCCGTTCTCTTCTGCGGCCAGGCAGGAGCGCACTACCTGCGCGTGCCGCGGCGCATTCGCCAGCTTGTCGATTTCCAAATGCCAGACATGCAGTGGGAATCGCTGATGATCCCCATCAGCCTGGCGTTTTTCTATCGCGACAGCGCAGAAAACAGGGTAAGGGCGATGTATCCCAGCCCTGCAGGCGCTATCGAATCGCTGCTTAGCCTCGAATCGTGGTCAGAGATTGCCGCCGAGCATCCGGCATTGCAGAAGATGGAGCCGGATGTTGAGACCTTTCTGGTCAACCGCGTGGGCACGCCGGGGCAGTATTACATTGTCCCGGTCGATGAGTGCTACCGGCTGGTTGGCTTGATCCGTATGCACTGGCGCGGGCTCTCCGGCGGGACGGAAGTGTGGAAAGAGATCCACCAGTTCTTTGCCGACCTGAAGACCAGAAGCGTGGAAGTACGAGAAACCGCCCATGCCTGAACTGCATTTCAAGATCGAAGCTGCCGAGGCGGTGGCCCATGCGGCCGCTCCTCTGATCGCGTTGAAGCTGCGGATTACCAACCTGCCGGCATCCGAGGCCATCCACACGCTTACGCTGCGCTGCCAGGTGCAGATCGAGCCGGCCAAACGGCGCTATGTTCCCGGCGAACAAGAAAAGCTGCTCGACCTGTTCGGCACGCCCGAGCGTTGGAGCCGTACCGTGAGACCTCTGCTGTGGATGAATACCACGGTGGCTGTCCCGGGCTTTACCGACAATGTGCTGGTCGATCTGCAACTGCCGTGCACCTTCGACTTCAATGTTGCAGCGACCAAATATTTTCACGCGCTCGATGCGGGCGATATTCCCATGTGCGTGATGTTCAGCGGGACGGTTTTTTATCAAGGGGAGGATGAGGCTCTGCAGGTGGCGCAAGTGCCATGGGATCGCGAGGCCAATTTCCGCCTGCCCGTTTCGGTCTGGAAAGAGATGATGGAGATGCACTCATCCAAACACCTCGTGGCTGTGCCTGCGGCGCGATGTGTTTGACCAGCTCTACGAGTACAAGATGCGCCACGGGATTCCTACCTGGGAAGAGGCCATCAGCCGGGCGCTGGCGACGGACAAGGTGGAGGCATGAACTTCGAGGGCGTGGAAAAAATTGCGGCTGCGATTCTTTACGAGGGGTACATCCTGTATCCGTACAGGGCGACCGCGATCAAAAACCGCCAGCGCTGGAATTTTGGAACACTCTACCCGCGCATCTACGCTGAGGCGCAGCGTCCCGAGGAGCCGTTCCGCTTGATTGCCGAATGCCTGGTGGTGGCGGATGGCGAGGCCAGCCTCGACGTCAGGCTTAGCTTTCTTCAGCTGATGCAGCCAAAAGGAAGCTGAGGATAAGCTCACTGACCCTTCGCTCGCATGGGATGAAGCGGTCGAACGCGCTTCAGAGCATTCCGGCTTCGGTTCAAGGATCTTACTCACTTCTCCACTTTCGCTGACGGTGAAGATGGAAACAGCTGGTCCCTCCACTACGCTACGCTCCGGTTATCCCACTCAAGCCAAAACCGGGCTTGAATGGGGCACCCCATCTCTGGTTGGCGTTGTACAAGGAAATTTGTCATCCCGACCGGAGCATAGCGTAGTGGAGGGACCTGCGGTTCACCAAGACTTGCAGATTGCGCTGACCATCGGCGCGCAAATGCTTGAGGACGGAGCATGCAGGCTTCGCATCGAAGTGCAAAACACAACTCCGCTGCCCAGCGGCGCCGAGGCAAAACGAGAGGAAGCGCTTCCCTTATCGTTGGTCTCCGCGCACCTGGTGCTCGGCATCACGGATGGAGAGTTTGTCTCGCTGCTCGATCCAGCAGAGGCGTATCGCGCGTCCGCCGCGGCTTGTTCCAATAGCGGGCGTTTTCCCGGTGCTGGCCGGTGAGGAGCCGGATCGAAGCATGATGCTTTGCTCGCCCATCATCTTGTACGACTATCCGAAGGTCGCGCCTGAGAGCGCCGGCGACTTCTTCGATGGCACGGAGATGGACGAGATGCTGACCCTGCGCGTGCTTACCCTGACCGACGCCGAGAAACAGGAGATGCGCAGCGGCGATCCGCGTGCGCGCAAGATTCTGGAACGCACAGAGAGCCTCACGGATGATGCCATGCTCAAGGCGCACGGCGTCATCCGCGGACTGCGTGAGATTCGAGGAGAATGCATCGTGATCGAGGATTGGAATCCTTTCGAAGAGACCAAGGCAGCGCCGGAGAGCGTGCGCGTCTTCGGCGTCGAGCTGCGGGTCGGCGACCGCGTCCGCCTTTGTCCGACCAAGCAGGCCGACATCATGGACATGGCCCTGGCCGGCAAGATCGCCGTCATCGAAGCCATTGAGCAGGACTTCGAAAACCAGATACAGTTTGCCGTGGTGCTGGACGACGACCCAGGCCGCGAGTTCGGCATGATGCGCCAGCCGGGCCATCGCTTCTTCTTTTCTCCCGAAGAGGTGGAGCCGGTGCTGAAGGGAGCCGGCATGAGCGCCACGATTCTGGTTGCGTGCATCGGCAATATCTTCCTCGGGGATGACGGCTTCGGGGTGGAGGTGGCCCGTGCGCTCAGCAAGCGGCCACTCCCCGAGTACATGGCGGTCAAGGATTTTGGCATCCGGGGCTTCGATCTGGCTTACGCGCTGCTCGAGCCGTGGGATGCGGTCATCATGGTGGATGCGATGCCGCACGGCAAAGCAGCCGGAACACTCTACGTAGTGGAGCCGGACCTGGCTGGCTTCTCGGCGGACACGGAGCTGAATCCGCACGGCATGGACCCGGTGAGTGTGCTGAGCCTGGCTGCTTCGCAGGGCACCATTTCCGCACAGGTGCTGGTCGCTGGGCTGCGAACCGCAGGACTTTGGGGATGAGCTGGAAGGACGAATGGGACTATCATCGCCAGTACAAGCTGCGGTGGAAGAGGCCTGCAACATGGTTATGCAGCTGGCCGCTCGCATCGTTTCAACAAAAACGAATTCGAAGTTAGAAACAGTGGAGAGGTGACAGCATGAGCGGAAAACTGATTCTTGGTGCACTCGGGTTGATTTTGATCGGTCTGGCGGTTACGGTTGCTCCAGACCTGCAACGCTACCTCAAGATCCGATCGATGTAACCAGCGGAGAGGTATGCACGAACTCTCGATCGCCATCAGCATGATCGACCAGATCACCGAAGAGGCGCAGAGCCGGGGTGGGCTCGATATCGAGGCCGTGCACCTGAAGCTGGGTATCTTCTCCGGTGTGGACAAAGATGCGCTGCTGTTCGCTTACGAGCTTGCCTGCGAAGGGTCCGTGCTGGAAGGGTCGCGGCTGGTGATCGAGACCATTCCGCTGGTCATTTACTGCGCTGCCTGCCAGAAAGACCGGACCCCGCCGTCGGTCTATCGAACTCAGTTGTCCGGAGTGTGGAACGCCGGGCCAGAAAATCGTCTCCGGCCGTGAGATTGAAGTTGCATCGCTGGAGGTTGCGGCATGAGCACACGCATGGTGGAGGTCAGGGCCAAGGTCCTCAAGCAGAACGATCTGCTCGCCCGCGGCCCTGCGCGAGCGGTTTCGCAGAGAGGGCACATGTGTCGTAGGCCTGGTTTCGAGTCCCGGCTCGGGAAAGACAGCGTTTCTGGAGAAGCTGCTCGGCGGGCTTGCGCGCGACTCCCGTGTCGCTGCCCTGGTTGGAGATCTGGCGACAGAAAACGATGCGGCGCGCCTGAAGCGGGCGACGCCCAACGTAAAGCAGATCACCACGGGAACCATCTGCCACCTCGATGCGCAGATGGTGGAGAAGGCGCTTGAATCGTGGCGGCTGGACCGGATCGATTTTCTTTTCATTGAAAATGTGGGGAACCTGGTTTGCCCTTCCAGCTACGATTTGGGAGAAGAGTTGCGCTTTGTTCTGCTCTCCGCCACCGAAGGCGAAGACAAGCCGCTCAAGTATCCCACCATCTTCAACAGCTCCGACGTTGCCATCATCACCAAGATGGACCTGGCGGAGGCGGCGGAGTTTGACCTGCCGGCCGCTCGCCGCAATATAGAAAGTGTTCGCCCGGGATGCAGGTCTTTGAAGTCTCCGCCAAGACTGGGCTGGGGATGCAGCCGGTTTTTGATTTTCTGCATGCGCAACTCGCGCGGGCGCGCACTTCGCAGGTTGTCAGCGACGCGTTGATTTCTCGTTGCTACGTTTATTTCGCGTCGTCCCGATAAATCCCTCAGTTGCCGACCTTTCGCATGTTCCTACCCAAAGTGACGCCGTGACCCAAACCTGAGGAGACCACGAGCACAATCATGAGCACTGTTCTGAACGAAGTCCTGGAAGCCAATAAGCGGTACAGCGTGATTTCGGTGACAAGGGCAAGCTCGCCCTTCCGCCGGCGCGCCGCTTCGCCGTGCTCACCTGCATGGATGCGCGCATGGATCCCGCCAAGTTCGCCGGCCTTGCCGAAGGGGATGCGCACGTTATCCGCAATGCCGGCGGCCGCGCCAGCGACGATGCGGTCCGTTCCCTGGTGATCAGCTACAAGCTGCTGGGCACGCGAGAGTTTTTCGTCATCCATCACACCAACTGCGGCATGGAATTCTTTACCAACGAGGTCATCCGCGGACTGCTCGACCACAGCCTTGAAACCGCCGACCTGACACCCACCGGTTTCCGCGACGTCGGCAAAGGTCCCGGATCTCGCGCCGGGGAGTTCATCGAATGGCTCACCATTGCCGACCCGCAGCAGGCTGTCGTCGACGACGTGGCCCGGCTTCGCAACCATCCGCTCATTCCGAGATCCATTCCCATCTATGGCTACGTGTATGACGTAAATACCGGCAAGTTGAATGAAGTGGAAGGAGCCAGGAAGGCAGGCGCGGCAAGGTAGGGTCGAAGCCCAATCGTCTTAGCCCTATCTGGCACGCACCCGCGCGCCAGATAAGGCGGAACCCCGGCATAGATCGACGATCAGGATTACATGGATAGGATCAAGCAAGCCTCTACATCAGCGGTTACAGCAAGCTTGATCATCGTTGCAGTGCGATCCACTGTACGTGTCCGGGATTGCGCGCCGACATATGTAAGATGTCACCTTTCGGCCGGAAGGTTTGCCTGCTCGTTTGCGTCATATTGCGCCAGCCGGCTCCTCCGGGCAGGAGCGGCTGCGTAATAAACTCAGGGAATGACATCGATGCCCGATCCGAACCAGAAGCTGCAAACGTTCAGCATCCACTCCGGCCGGCATGTTGACCCGGCTACTGGCGCGGTCACAACGCCTCTCTACACTTCCACCACCTTTGAGCGCGATCCTGATGGCGAGTTCTCACGGCATTACTTCTATACCCGGATCGACAATCCGAATCGCAATTCGCTGGAACAATGCCTGGCCGATCTGGAGGGTGGCGTCGAGGCGGTTGCCTTCAGCTCGGGCATGGCGGCCAGCCTGGCGGTGTTTCAGGCGCTGGCGCCGGGCGACCATGTCGTTCTGCACCGGGATTTATACTTCGGCGTCCGCGAGCTCATCACCGGAATCTTCGCCCGGTGGGGGCTGCAAGCACACGCTTTGTGGACATGCGGAATATCGAAGAGGTGCGCAACGCCTGCCGCCCGGAAACCAAGCTCTTCTGGCTGGAGACCCCAACCAACCCGCTGATTGAAGTGGTCGACATACGCCCCGTAGCCGAGTGCGCGCGCAGCTTGCAGGTGCCTCTGGCCTGCGAAAATACCTTTGCCACCCCGGTGCTGCAACGTCCGCTGGAGCTGGGAGCGGACCTGGTGATCCATGCCCTGACCAAATATCTTTCCGGACACTGCGATGCCCTGGGCGGAGCCGTGATCTTCGGGCAGAAATCCGAGCTGGCAGCGCGCATTAAGGATTTCCAGCGGGTGGGCGGCGCGGTCCTTTCCCCGTTTGATTGCTGGCTCATCTTGCGCGGACTGCAGACGCTCGTGCCGCGCATGCGCCTGCACTGCGAAAATGCCGGCAGAATTGCGGAGTATCTATCCACCCATCCCGCCGTCGCGGTGGTTCACTATCCTGGCCTGGCCAGCGATCCCGGCCATGCGATTGCCAGGCGGCAGATGCGCGACTTCGGCGGGATGCTCTCGTTCGAAGTGCGCGGCGGACGGGATGAGGCCTTTGCCGTCGCTTCCCGGCTGAAGCTGATCGTGCGCGCGACCAGCCTGGGCGGCACCCATTCCCTGATTGAACATCGCGCTTCGATCGAGGGCGTTTTCTCGCGCTCGCCCGAGTCGCTGCTGCGGCTTTCGGTCGGCCTGGAAGGCGCCGAAGACCTGATCGCGGACCTGGACCAGGCACTCCGCGGGTAAGCCGCGATGGCCGTTGGCTAAAGCAGTTTCGCAATTACTGTGGCCTTTTAAGGATCGCGAGGTGTGGTTTTCCTCGGGAGAAAACCACGAAGAGGCCTATCGCTCCCCGGCTTTCCTGCAGTACGGCACTAGCCGAGGGAAGCGATGTGCGGCTTTCTTTGCGGAAAGCTGCATGCAGTCGGTGGCCCCACGAAGCTCCACAGGAAATCCGGGTTCGGTCTGGACCAATTTGGGAAACTGCTATAAGCGCTTATTCTGAAGTAGGATGGTAGGGATCAAAAACAGGGGGTACGATATGACGCTCAGGCTGACCATGGCGCAAGCCATCATTCAGTTTCTTAAAGTGCAATCCGTCGCACGCGACGGCAGAGAGCAAACCTTCTTTGGCGGTTGCCTGGGCATTTTTGGTCACGGCAATGTTGCCGGCATCGGGCAGGCGCTGCAGCAGAATCCTGATTTTCCCTACTACCTTTTTCGCAATGAGCAGGGCATGGTTCACGCCGCCACCGGCTTTGCCAAAATGAGCAACCGCCTGCGCACCCTGGTCTGCACCTCGTCCATCGGGCCGGGGGCGACCAACATGATCACCGGCGCGGCCCTGGCGACGATCAACCGGATTCCTGTCCTGCTGTTGCCCGGCGATATTTTTGCCCGGCGCAATGTCGCGCCGGTGTTGCAGCAGCTGGAGTCACCGCAAAGCCAGGATGTCTCGGTGAATGATTGTTTTCGTCCCGTCTCCCGCTACTGGGATCGCATCCAGCGGCCGGAACAGATTCTCACTGCCCTGCCGGAGGCGATGCGCGTGCTGACCTCGCCGGCGGAGACCGGCGCGGTGACGCTGGCTCTGCCGCAGGACGTGCAGACCGAGGCTTACGATTATCCGGAAGAGTTTTTCGAGAGCCGCGTTTGGACGATCGCCCGCCCTCGCGCTGACAGCGGTTTGCTGAAGCAGGCAGCGGAGTGGATTCGCTCTTCGCAACGGCCGCTGATCATTGCCGGCGGCGGCGTGATCTATGGCGAGGCGACGGGCGAATTATCCCGCTTCGCCAGCCGCACCGGGATTCCGGTGGTCGAGACGCAAGCGGGCAAGGGTGCTCTACACGCCGATCATCCGCAATTGGCCGGCGCTATCGGAGCCACCGGCACCTCCGCGGCGAATCTTCTGGCGGTGGACGCGGACCTGATCATCGCCATTGGGACCCGGCTGGGCGACTTTACCACGGCTTCTAAAACCGCCTTCCAGAACCCGGCTGTGCGGTTTGTGAATATCAACGTCGCCGAGTTCGATGCGTTCAAGCATGCTGCGCTGCCGCTGACCGCGGATGCTCTGCCAACGCTGGAGGAGTTGGGCGCCGTGCTGTCATCGTGGCATGTTCCCGAAAGCTACCAATGCGAGGTCGCCCGGCTTCGCGCGGCGTGGGATCAGGAAGTGGATAGGATCTTCGCTCGCCGGCACGGGCCGCCACTCAGCCAGGGCGAGGTGGTCGGACTGCTCAACGCAACCCTGGAGCCGCGGGACATTATTGTCAACGCAGCGGGGAGCTTGCCGGGAGATCTGCACAAGCTCTGGCGGACGCGCGATCCCAAGGGATACCACATGGATTATGGGTATTCCTGCATGGGCTACGAAGTTGGCGGGGGGTTGGGCGTCAAAATGGCGGATCCCAGCCGCGAGGTTTACGTGCTGATCGGGGATGGGTCGTATCTCATGATGGCCCAGGAGATCGTCACCAGCCTGCAGGAAAAGATCAAACTCAATATTGTGTTGTTCGACAACCATGGGTTTTCGAGTATTGGAGGTTTGAGCCGCGCTTGCGGCAGCGGAGGATTTGGCACGGAGTATCGTTATCGCGAAGAGGGGCTGACCGGGGCGATTATTCCTACGGATTTTGCCGCCAATGCGGCTAGCCTGGGCGCTTACACGGTGACTGCGCGTAGTTATGATGAACTGGCCGCGGCTTTGGCCGAGGCGAGAAAGCAGACGCGTACTTCTGTAGTGGTGATTGAGACGGATTATAACGACCGCGTGCCGGGGTATAACTCCTGGTGGGATGTGCCGATTGCCGAGGTGTCGGAGAGCCCGGCGGTGCAGGCGGCGCGCGCAGCGTACATTGAAGCGGTGAAGAAGGAGCGCTATTTCTGGCCGGCTCCGGCGGAAGTGTTGGTTGCGGAGGAAAAGTAAGGGTAAGGCGCTTTCATTTGCAGTGGTTGCCTGACCGGAGCTAACTTGCGTGCGACAAGTTGAAGGAGAAATAACCACGCGAAGGTTGATTATATGGAATATAAGTACCATCAAATGAATTGTTATCCCGACCGGAGCCCAGCGCAATGGAGGGACCTGCTTTTCCATCTGTGTGGCAACCACTGCAAATGAAAGCGCCACCTTACCCTTTGTCATCCCGAGCGCAGCCGAGGGATCTGCAGTCACTTTTCCCGCTCAGTGAACATTCAGATAGTGATCCAGCTCCCATTGGCTGACGCTGTTGTGGTAGCTCTCCCACTCCTCTGACTTCACCTGGATGTAGTACTCCGCGTACTCGGCACCCAGCGAGGTCCGCACCACCTCATCCTGCGATAAGGCTTCCACTGCCGCGTGGAGCGTCGACGGAAGATGACCAATCCCTCGCGCGTGCAATTCCTCCCATGGCATCTCGTACAGGTTGTCGTGGCTGGGCACGCCGGGATCGATCCGGTGATCGATGCCGTCCAGGCCGGCCGCTAACATCGCCGCGCAGGCCAGGTAAGGATTCGCCGCTGCATCCACCATGCGGTTTTCAATCCGCCCAGGGCCGGGCACGCGGATCATCTGCGTCCGGTTCGCGCTGCCATAGGTGATGTACACCGGCGCCCAGGTCGCGCCGGAACGCGGCCTTCCCCGGATGAGACGCTTGTAGCTATTCACCGTCGGGGCCAGAATGGCACTCAACGCAGGCGCATGCTTCAGTATTCCGCCCATGAACCAGCGGCCCTCAGCGGAGAGGCCAAGAGCATCGTCTGCGCTCAAAAACAAGTTCTTTTTAGACGACGGATCGGCAAGGCTCAGATGGCAATGGGAACCGTTGCCCGTAAGGTTGGCAAAGGGCTTGGGCATGAAGGTCGCCATCAGCCCCTGCTCCTCGGCGAGAATCTTGACCATCCATTTGTAAAAGATCAGCCGGTCGCAGGTAGTGAGCGCATCGGCATACTTCCAGTTGATCTCAAACTGGCAGTTTGCATCCTCGTGGTCGGCTGCGTACGGCTCCCATCCCAACTCCTGCATATAGCCGAGCAGCCTGGTCAGAAGATCGAGGTTGCGATGCAGCGCGCGCATGTCGTAACAGGGCTTGGCCGCGTTATCCAAAGCGTCCCAGGGTGCGCAGGAGCCATCCTGGGCCCGCTTGAGCAGCATGAACTCAGGCTCCGTGCCCACCATCAATTCGTAACCGCGTTGGCGCCCAATCTCCAATTGGCGGGCCAGAATTCTGCGCGGGCAATACTTCGTCGGTTGATTCTCTACCTGCAGCATCCCCGGAACCCACGCGATGTTCTTTCGCCAGGGCAGCACGATCATCGCTTGCATATCCGGCACAGACACCAGGTCCGGATCATGCGGACCCTGGCCGACATTGCCCGCCGCAAAGCCGGCAAACCCAGCGCCTTCGGTCACCATTTCGTCCAGCGCGCTGACGGGGACGAGCTTGGCTTTGGGAATCCCACTCATTTCAACGAAAGAGCACAGAAAGTACTCGATGCCTTTTTCCTTCACCAGCGCCTTCAGATCGTTTGCCAATTTTGTCTTCTCCGTTGTCTACTGCGAGACTGAAGCCGCAGCCTTTTCCCCCAGCAGCTTACCGCTCTCAAATCGGCTGGGCGCAAATGGCTCCATCAGGACTGCGGCCTTGCCGGTGGCGATGGTTTCCGCCAGGCACTTGCCGGCGATGGGCCCGGCCTTGAAGCCCCAGGTGCCCCAGCCCACATCCATGAAGAAGTTATCCAGCGATGTCGCCGCACCCATGATAGGAGCATAATCCGGCGTCATGTCGCACACCCCCGCCCATTGGCGGAGAATTTTCACGCCGTGGAGCTGGGGAAACAGTTCCAGGGTATAGGTGGCCATCTGCTCCAGCGTGGGCAGCGTGGATCGGGTGCAGTAGGTCTGGTAAGGGTCCACCTCGGAGCCGATCACCAGCTCGCCCTTCGCCGTCTGGCTGACGTACACATGCAGGTTCGAAGAAACGATCACGTAATCCAGAAAGGGTTCGATCAGTTCAGTGACGCAGGCCTGGAGAGGCTGGCTCACGATGGGAAGAGGCACGCCCGCCATGTCGGAGATGGTGGTGGCCCATCCGGCCGTGGCATTCAGAACCGCGCCCGCTGATAAGTCGCCCTTGGTCGTGCTGAAGAGTGCTGATCTTGCTCCCCGCAACCGTCAAGCCCGGTGACGGCCGTAAACTGGTGCACCTCGATGCCCATGGCATCGCAGGCGTGGCCGTAACCCTGCACCACTTCATCGTGCCCGATGGTTCCGCCGGGAGGATGGTAGAGCGCCGCGAGGATGGGGAGGTGCGGGCGGTCAGACATATCCATCGCAGGCACCATGCGCCGTAGTTCATCCCGGCCGACCATGCGGCTGTCGACCCCCATCAGCCGATTGTTCTCTGCGCGTATTCGCAGGCCGGTAATCGAGGAGTCATTGTGCGCCAGAGTGAAATGCCCGCTCTGGTTGAAATCGAGCTCCCAGTCCAGTTCCTCGGCGAGGCCTTCGTAGAGGCGAAGCGACGCGTCGTAGAAAGCGATGCCGGGAAAAGTGCGGTAGTTCGAGCGCAAAATCGCCGTGTTGCGGGTGCTGTTCCCGCAGCCGATATAGCCCTTCTCGAGCAGCGCTACTTTGCGAATGCCGTGGATCTTGCCCAGGTAGTAAGCCGCCGCCAGCCCATGCACCCCGGCGCCGATGATGGCCACATCGTAGGTAGGCTTGAGCTCATGCCGGCCCCACATTACCGGTTCGGGCTTATGCGTCTTCATTGACCGAACCCCATCCACTGCTGCTGGGCCAGCATCCCAAAGGGCTGCGCGCCGGCGTGCAGCAATGCTTCCCACACGTGCTCCGCCACATCGCGGGTGTTCAGGATGAGAAAGCCTGCGCAATCGCTGCGCAGGATGGTGGCGTTGACATGAGCCAGGCGTGTCTGGCGGGCAGCGCCTTCGGGCATCGCGGAGTCGCGCACGTTCAGCGTGGTCAGCTTCTGCAGCACTTCCCGTGAGCTTGGACCGGCCAGCAGAATTGCGCTGTAGATCGACGTGACGTCAGTGACTGACGGAGAAGAGAGCCAGTCCGATCGGCAGCGGAGAGATAACCAGCGCATGCGCGGGGGAAAGCTTCCAGACCCGGGCTGGGGGAGGAAACTCGCCGGCCGGCCCGCGCAGATCGAGCTTGGAGAGATAACTCGCATCCGAAATGCCAACGGACGCACGCACCTGCTCGAGTTCACTGCGACGGGTCTGTGTACCAGGCGGGAAGCTGCCAACCCGAAAAGGTCTTCAGCTGGGCCTGCGCCTGGAGATGACAGCGATGCAATGCCGATTGCCTTTCCATCACATCTTCAACCGATCTCCCGCAGGGTCGTAAAAGACTTCCTCAACTACGTTGGCGCCGTAGTCCACCGCCTCGGAGCGCAGGGTGATACGCGTGCCGGGCTTCGCTTCCGCAGGCGTGACCAAGGCCATCCCGATCACCTTCTCCTTTTCCCATGAGTAGCGGACGCTGGTGGCATAACCAACCGGCTTGCCCTCGACCAATACCGGGGAGCCGTCGGGCGGCGCGGTGGTTCCCTCCAATTCAAACCCGACGAGCATGCGCTCCAGCGGGTTCTGCTTGACGCGGGCCAGCGCCGCCCGGCCAATGAAATCCGCCTTGTCGAGTTTGGCCACCCAGGCCATACCCGCTTCATAAGGGTTGCTCAGAGCATCGGTATCCACGCCTACGATGATGTGCTTCTTTTCCAGGCGCAGCACGCGTTGCGTCTCCACCCCAAAGGGCCGGAGGTCGACCGCGGCGCCCGCCTGCAGCACCTGCTCCCAGAGATAGCTTCCGTACTCAGCCGCGACCACAATCTCCCAGCCCATCTCGCCGACAAAACCAATGCGCATCATGGTGGCCGGCACACCGGCCACGGACGCCTGCCGCCAATCCATGTAAGGAAAGGCCGCGGAGGAAAGGTCGCACTCGGTCAGCTTCGCCAGTACGCCGCGCGCCAGGGGACCCGCCAGGTTCATGGAGGCAAGGCCCGCCGTCAGGTTGATGATGTTAACCTTCCAGCCCGCCGCGGCTGCCCACCACTCCAGCCATTGATGCACAAAGTCCACGTTGCCGGTGGTGGTGGTAAGAAAGTAGCGCTGCTCGTCCATGCGCGAGATGGTGCCATCGTCGACGATCGTTCCCAGCTCATCGCAGAGCACGGAGTAGCGCACACGGCCGATGGGCAGCGTGGAGAATTTGTGAGTAAAGACCAGGTCGAGCAGGCGGCCGGCGTCGCTTCCCTTGACCTCGATCTTGCCCAGCGTGCTGACGTCGATCAGGCCGGCGCGTTCCCGCACCGCGCGGTACTCCTGCTCGACGCAGGCTTGCTGCGTTTGATTGCCGGCAGCGTCGTAATAGCGCGGCCGCTTCCAATCGCTCATGTCCATCCAGACAGCGCCCAGGCGGTCGTGTTGATCGTGCATCGGCGTGCGGCGCACCGGATGATGTCTCATGCCGGCGAGCACACCCAGGGTCACCGGAGGAGCAGGAGGCCGAGCGACCGTCGTCCCCACCTGCGCGATGGTTTGCCCGCTGATCTGGGCGCAAAGATGGACGCAGCCAGTCTGGCACATGCGGCCCTGGCAGGCGCTCTTTCCCAGCTTGGTGAACCTCTTGATCAACTCGATGTGGCCCATGCCGGCCTCGATGGTCTCCTTCACATCGTGGCCCGAGACATCCATGCAGAGGCACGCGATCGCATCCGTGGATTGCGCCGACGGCGGAGGGAGATACGCCTGCCGTGCAACCCACGCCGGGAACCAGTGGCCCGCACATCACTACCAAGTCCGCTTCATAGGTAGCTGTCTCAGTTACCAATCCGGTGACATGATCTTTTCCGCTGGCACTGACCACGGATTCGATGGGCACAGTCGCCACCACTTCAACGCCTGCCGCATTGAGAGCGGCCTCCATCTCTGCGCACCTTGCCGCGTCGCCGATCAGACTGCCCGCTTGCCGGGCACGATCCCATGCCGATGGATCAGCCGAAGGACTGCCGTCGAAAGCATCACGCCAGGCAGATCGTTGCTGGCAAACAGAAACTGGGTCTCATAGGCGCCGGTGGCGACAACCACGGTGCCGGCACGCAGATGCAGCAGCGTCTCCGCATTGGGCTGGCGAATAATCGATTTGCACTGCGCCCACCAGATTGCCTTCATACAAGCCAAAACAACTGCAGTTCAAAAAGGTTGTGATCAGCGGGTGGGAAGCACCTCTTCGCCGCCCAGCACAGGCTCCTTCTCCAGCAAAGCCACCTGCTTGCCTTCGGAAGCGGAGGCCAGGGCAGCCTCTAAACCGCTCTGACCGCCGCCGATCACGACCACATCGAATTGCAGATATACGTGCTCGTAATGGTGCTCCGACTCGGCAAGTGGCGGCGCAGCCGGAAAGCGTTTGACCGCAGGCGAATCGAAGCCGCGGTAGACATTCTGGTTCTGCGACAAAACCGTCAGCCCGCTGCGCGCCGGAATCGTGCAGCTGCGCACGTTGGGAACGCCGTCCACGTTCACCATGCAATTGGGGCAGCTTCCGGTGAGGCAGAGCAGCCCGCGCGGACGGCCGTGCTGGTAGCTGTGGGTGAAGGTGCGACCCCGGAGCGATACAAAGCGGACGCGATGGTATCGCCGGGCTTTGCGGCCACCGTGCTGCCGTTCCACTGAAAGAGGATCTCAGCCATGATCCTCATCCTGCGGCAGCACTGTTTGGTGCACCTCATTGGTCAGCGTATTGCGGTTGCCTTGAACCACTCACCGCAACCACCGCGGTGGTACCACCACTCCCACTGCACTCCGGCGACGTTGCGCTTATAAAGCGCGTAGGTGATAAAGGCCTCATACCCGGCATCGGGCGCAGGTCTTTGCCGCACTTCTCCGCCAAAGCGAAACTCGTAGACGCTTCGCTCGCCGCAGTTGGGGCACTTTAGCAGGAAAGACATCTTGCTTATCGTCCGAAGACCTTGCGCGTGCCGGCCAGGGGAACGCCACAGATGATCGACGCTTCCATGGTCAATGCCGCCATGTCTTCCGGCTCCAGGTGATGCACGTCCGACTTGCCGCAGGCGCGGGCCAGCATCTGGATCTCCAGCGTCATGGCGCGCAGCAGGTTCAACGCGCGCTCGGCTCCCTGCTCGATATCGAGCCGCTTCATCAGCTCCGGATCCTGGGTGGTGATGCCTACCGGGCAGCGGCCGGTGTGGCAATGATGGCAATGATAGGGCTCCGTGCCCAGGGCGCGGTAGTCCTCCACGTAGAGGGGCTTGTTGCAGTTCAGGCTGATCAGCGCGGCGGTGCCGATGTAGACCGCGTCGGCGCCCAGGGCCATGGCCTTCGCGGCGTCGACGCCATCGCGGATGCCGCCAGCGATGATCAACTGCACCTCGCCATACAGGCCGCAATCTTCCAGCGCCGCGCGCGCCTCGCATACCGCCGCCAGCGTGGGGATGCCGGTGTGTTCCTGCAGAATGGCGGGCGATGCGCCGGTCCCCCCCTCCATGCCGTCGACCACCACCACGTCGGCGCCGGCCTTGGCCGCAAGCTTGACATCATCGAAGGTGCGGCTCGCGCCCAGCTTGACGAAGATGGGCACCTGCCCATCGGTCGCCTCGCGCAGCTCTTCGATCTTGATCACCATGTCATCGGGGCCGAGCATGTCAGGATGCCTCGCCGGGCTGCGCTGGTCGACGCCTACAGGCAGATCGCGCTGATGGGCGATGGTCTCGGAGATTTTGGAACCCAACAAGCAGGCCGCCTGTGCCCGGTTTTGCGCCTTGCCCAATGGTCAACTCGATCGCGCTGGCCCCGCGCAAATCATGCACATCGATTCCATAGCGCGAGGGAAGCACTTCGTACACATAGTCCTTGGCAAACTCACGCTCCGCCGGAGAGAGACCGCCATCGCCGGTGGTGTTCGATGTGCCCACCCTCGCCGCGGCCTTGGCCAATGCGGCTTTGGCGTTGTAGGAGAGCGCTCCCCAACTCATGCCGGTAATCATGATGGGGATTTCCAGCTCCAGGGGCCGCTTGGCGAAACGCCCGCCGAGCACTGTTTTGGTAGAGCATTTTTCGCGATAGCCTTCGAGCGGGATACGGGTGAGCCCGCAGGGCAGGAAGGTCAGGTCGTCGAAGGTAGCCCAACGCCGCTGGCGCAGCGTGCCGTAGCCGCGAATTTCGTAGATGCCGGTCTCCGCCTTGGCGTGGATGCCCTGCATTACCTCGGCGGTATAGGTGCCGCTGGTCTTGAGAAGCGGCGAGTAAGTGGGTCACTCATCAAAGGGCATCCTGCCAGGCTTTCCAATTGTGCTTGTCAAAGTTCCATAGCTTGCGTCCGGCAACTACCTTGGTGAAGTCGCGGCCGGCCGGCTTTTGCGCGCGCAGGGCCGGGGGAAGGTGTTGGGCAAGCAGACCGTCGAGCTGCTCCGCCTCTTCCGGCGAGAGCGGCTCGGTCACCGCATCCGTGCCCAGCTGGCCGATGCTGCCGCCGACGTAGCAGACCGTCGCGTACATTGAGTCAGCAAAGGCATGCCCGGTGTTGCCGCAAACCACCAATGGTTCCCTTCTGCCCCATGAAGCCTGCCATGTAGCCGCAGTCGCCGCCCACCAATACCAGGCCGCCCTTCATGGAGACTCCAAGCCGCGCTGCCGCATCGCCGTGGATCACCACCGTGCCGCCGCGGATGGCCGCGGCGGCGCCATTGCCGGCGCCTCCATGAACCACCACGTGGCCATTGTTCATCGATTCCGCCAGGCCCCAGCCCGCACTGCCTTCCACGTGGATCTCCGCGCCATCCATCAGGCCGCCGCAGTAGTAGCCCACGCTGCCCAAAAAGCGCACTCGTCCCGGTTGCAGCAGCGCAACCGCGAGGTTGTGCCGCGCATTGGGGTTTTCCACGCAAATCTCTGCCGCCCCGCTCTCCAGCCGAGCCCGGATCAGCGTGTTCACTTCGCGGACGGAGAGGGCTCCGGCATCGATCGACACCGCTGCTATCTCGACCAAACCCGCACCTCCTCCACCTGGGCTTCGGAGACTTTGTAATCTCCCGGGATGGCCGAGCGGATGGCAATCTCCTCGGTCGCGACGGCTACGAAATCATCGGTCTCGGCCATCACCAGCGGCTTAAAGGCGTAGGGATCCTTGACGAAGCCCATCTCCGTCGCGGTCACGGCCAGGCAGCAGAAGGCGCCGTCCATATCCCGCAGCACTCCGTCGAGGCCCTGGCGCAGCGTGTTGCCCCGGTTGAGAGACTCCGCCAGGTAAACCGCCAGCACTTCGGAATCATTTTCTGTAACAAAGCCCACACCGCGCTGCTCATACTTGCGCCGCAACTGGTGATAGTTGGTGATGTGCCCGTTGTGGACGATGGCGACATCCGCCGCTCCCCGCCCCCAGAAGGGTTGAGAGTGGCTGAGATCGACCATCGACTCGGTACATAAGCGGGTGTGTCCAATGCCGTGGGTGCCGGCAAATGCCGAGATATGGTGCATCGCCTCGAGCAGATGCGGCGTTCCCACTTCCTTGGAGAGCTCCATCGCGTGGCCGATGCTGAGCACCTCGAGCCCTCGCCGAGAGACTCGATCGCACGGGTCAGCGCAGGCAGGTCAATTCGCCTGCGAGCACAAAGCGCACATAGACGCCACTGCGACGAGAGATCGGAAGCGCCATCGAGCGCGGCGGCGAATATCCGCATCGCCTCCCGGTTGGCCTCGATGGCCTGCTTGCTCATCTCCAGCTCATCGCCGGCTTGCAGGCGCACGATATAGGCGGCGCTGGTACGCCGGGCCTACCATGGCCACGCCGGCGGAATCAGGACCGCGACGGCCCAGTGCCTGCAGCATGTTGAGCATGGTGGCGCCCAGGTGTTGGGTCGATGGCGCCGTTTTTTCGGAAATAGCCTAAGATTCCACACATGAGGGGCTTTCCGCTTCTAAGATACTTCTCGTATCCATCCAGTATACCAGAGCACGCCCGGAGCAGAGAGTCATGGAAAACATCGCCACCCTGTTGCTGTATTGCGAGGACCGCAAGGGTCTGGTCTTTGCCATTGCGCGGTTCATCCTGGAGCATGGCGGGAACATTCTGCATGCGGATCAGCACCAGGACGCGACGCTGGGACTCTTTTTCATGCGCATCCAGTGGTCGCTGGCCGGCTTCGATCTTGACCAGGAGACGTTCGCCGCTGCCTTCGCCCCGCTGGCCGCAGAGTATGGATTCACCTGGCAGGTCGTGATGGGCCAGAGGCGGCCTGCCGTCGCGATCTTTGTTTCCCATTATCAGCATTGCCTTATCGACCTGCTCTATCGCCATCAGATCGGGGAGTTGCCCTGCATATAGCGCTGGTGATCAGCAATCACCAGGATGCGCGTGACCTGGCCCATTTTTACAACGTGCCCTTTCACTACATTCCGGTCACGCGGCTGATAAGGCGGCTGCTGAAAAAAAGCAGCTCGCGCTGCTCCAGGAAAACGAGATTGAACTGATCGTGCTGGCCCGCTATATGCAGGTTCTCTCATCCGAGTTCGTGGCCCGTTATCCGCAAAAGATCATCAATGTTCATCACTCGTTTCTGCCCGCCTTTGTCGGCGCCAAGCCCTACCATGCGGCCTTCGAGCGCGGCGTAAAACTCATCGGCGCCACCAGCCACTATGTAACCCAGGTACTCGACGAGGGGCCGATTATTGAGCAGGATGTGATCCGGGTTTCGCATCGCGACCGGCTCGACGATCTGATCGGAAAGGGCCGCGACCTGGAACGCATTGTTCTTTCACGCGCCGTGCGCTGGCATCTGGAACAGCGCATCCTCTGCTACGGGAACAAGACGGTGGTCTTCGACTGAGTACAACCCTACTCAAGCCCCACGGCACGCCGGGGCGGGCAAAAGAAGGCTTGAATGGGCCACCCGGCGCCGTTGTTTATCGGAATGAGGTCCAAGAATGGTACTTTCCCGCGCAGCAACTTGTGCGCGATGATGGACCTTCCATGAATCAGGCATCTTGCGGTCATGCTGATGAGAGAAGCCGCTCCGTGCAACGTGGCCGGACAACGCCCGCAGTGATCCTGATGCTTTTGCTTTTTTCCACTTCTGTCCTGCAGAGCCAGGTTCTTCCGCAAACCGACCTCAAACCCCGGCAGAAGATTGGCCTGGTGCTCGAAGGGGGCGGCGCGCTCGGGCCTGGCGCACATTGGCGTGCTGCAGTGGCTTTACGAGCACCATGTGCCGGTCGACCTGGTTGCCGGCACCAGCATGGGGGGCCTGGTCGGCGGTATCTACGCGACGGGGCGCTCTCCGGACCAGATCCAGCAGATGATTCAGCACGTGGACTGGGACCAGGCACTCAGCGGCGAATTACCGTTTCGAGACCTTTCCTACCGCCGCAAAGAAGATGCAGTTGAATTTCCCACGCGCCTCGAATTTGGGCTGCGGCACGGCGTTCAGCTTCCCGAAGGCTTCAACGCCGGACAACAGGTAAACTTCATTCTCGATCACGTAGCGCTTCCCTACTCCCAGGTGAAGAGCTTCAATGATCTGCCCACGCCTTTTGCCTGCGTGGCAACCGAGCTCAATACCGGCAAGCAGCACGTCTTTCATGATGGATCGCTCTCGCTGGCACTGCGGTCCACGATGTCACTGCCCGGGATCTTTAGTCCGGTACACTCCGGCAACAATCTTTACGCGGATGGCGGCCTGCTCAATAATCTGCCGGTGGACGTGGCGCAGAACATGGGCGCGCAGCTCACGGTCGCGATCTATCTGCAAACGGACTCGTTCAATGCGCAACAGCCGCTCTCCAGTTTTTCTGTTCTGGGACAGTCACTGAGCGTGATGATCGCCGCCAACGAGCTCAAGAGCATGCAGATGGCCGATGTTCTGGTTACGGTCCCGCTGAACAAGTACACAACCCTCGATTATGACAAGGCTCCGGAACTCATCCGGCTGGGTTATGAAGCGGCCGAGAGCAAACAGGCGATCCTCGGTAAACTTGCCGTCGATGATGAGGCATGGAAGCAATACCTTGCCCAGCGCGAGAGCCGGACTTTAGAGACTCCCGTTCCTCAATTCATCGAGGTGACAGGCACGACGCCACAGCTGGCGAAAAAGATTGAGAAACGACTAGGCCCGGACGTGGGCAAGCCGGTGAATACCGTCAACCTGGAGCAGCAGTTCACCCGGATCGCAGGCACAGGACGCTGGTCCACGCTGGGCTACAGCATGACGGACAAGGATGGCAAACCGGGTCTGCTGGTTTCTGCGGAAGAGAAGTCGTATTCTCCGCCTATCGTTCGTCCATTGATCATCATCGACGGCACAAACTATAACCAAGTGCTGTTCAGCGCGGGCGCGCGCATTACCTTCCTGGACTACGGCAGCTTTGGGTCAGAACTGCGCAATGACGTGATCCTGGGCTCCATCTACGAGTTGAGGTCGGAGTACTATCACCCCTTCACTCCTTCCACCCGCTGGTTCGTCGCTCCGCAACTCGATCTCGACAGCAACAAGTTCTATTTTTACTACGACAACCATATCGACTCGCAGTACCGCAAGCGCCAGTTCGGCGGAGCGCTCGATTTTGGCTACACCTTCACCAACAAGGCAGAGGCTCGCCTAGGGTATAAATCGGCCTATCAGAGATACTCTCCGGTCATTGGAGATACGGTTGTATATCCCATCCAATCGGGACGTATCGGAATTACCCAATTCCACTACAACCTCGACGTGACGGATGATCCGGTTTTGCCGATGAGGGGAATGTCGGCGACGCTTCGCGGCGAGTGGTGGGACGCCAACACAGGAACCACGAAGCCGTTTCCTGTTACCGAACTTCGGACCCACTTTCTTTTTCCCTTGAACACAAAGTCTTCTGCGTATCTGGCCGTGTCGGGGGGGTCGACACTTGGTTATGAGAACACCGGGATCCCTCCGTTCTCTTTGGGGGGCGGACTCCAGCTCTCTGCTTTTGGTGAGAACGAGCTACTCACCAACCAGTATTACTTGTTTCAGACGGGCTACATTCGCCGGCTTGGCAGGCTGCCGCCGTTCCTGGGAGACACTATCTCGCTGGTGACCACCTATGAGGCCGGGAAGACCTTCTTCCTGCCCAACGAGCCGAGCGTGCCCATGGACGGAGTCGTGGGCATCGTGGTGAAGACAGCGATTGGCCCCTTTGAGATTGCTGGAGCCGCCGGCAATGGCACAGACCATAGGAAGATCTTCTTTCAGTTAGACAGATTTTTTTGAGCGAGCATGGAGAAGCAACAGCAGGTCCCTCCACTACGCTCCCCCGAATTTCCTGTGGAATTTGGTGGCGTTGGCGTACTTCATGCGCCTTTCTTCACGGAAAGGCGCACGCGCGGCTTCGTCCAGCGCTGCGTGGCAGGAAATCCGGGTATGCTCCGGTCGAGATGACAAATTAATTTGAAGGCGATGATTCTCCGCAATAAATTTCGGTTTTTGCGACAGAATTGTCATCCCGACAGGAGCGTACGCGGATTTCGTGCTGTCCACTTACTTAGGCTGCGAAGCGAGCCACACGCAGGCTTCTCGAACCCTTGCGGCCTGCACTGGATCGACTTTTAAGAAGTACCGCTTTCCCTGCGCAGCGGGCTGGAATCTGGTTACACCATCCGGCGAGACAAGCACGTTGCCCGGTGGCGATATATCGAAGTATCCACCATCGGGCCGCAAGTCATAGAGGACGGTAGTGAGGTCCCAGCTGGGGCGGTCATATGGCATCTTGGCGTACGCCCGGTACGCCTCCGCGACCGGATTGCCCACAGGAAAATCGTGCTCGATGCTGGCAGCGGGAAACAGGATCGCCTCTCCGATTTCGAAGCCGCTGAAGTAAATATCGGTGGGCCAGGACGTAAAGAGTTTGGATGCGGCGGGTACATCGGTCGCTACGTTGTATTCCGGTTTGGGGGCGGCAAAATTCCCGGCCATGACCGTCAACAGACGCACTTTTCTTTTTACCAGCTCCATCCCGCTGAGGTCGCTGAACTGGTCGGGAGCCGACTCCATCAACCGCGCCAGGTTGGTCGAGAAACCCACCTGGATCAAGGTGACTGCGCCATCGGGTTCAGCAGCCAATGTCTTTCTCAGCAACGGCACCGCGTCCTCGGTGCCAGCAGGATGGCGGCCATGCAGCTCGCATACCTGCCTTACATACAAACCGTCTTCCCTGGTCTTGCCGTCATGAACGATGCCCACGGGAATCGTGCCCCGGCCGTAGTACTCATCCACCAGGCGAACATATTCCGCGGCCCAGGGATTGTCTTTGCTCACGGTCACGGCCAGCAGTTTCACTTCGCCCCTGGAGGCAAACGCATGCAGCATCGCCAGAGCCAGGGCATCGTCGACGTCGTTCCCCATATCGGTGTCAAAGATCACATCGAGCGGCGTCTCAGGGGGTTTCGCCGCCGAAGCTGGAAGAGCGATCGCCAGGATAAGCAGGAACGCGAGAAAAATCTTGATCATCGAGGAGTCTCCTTCACCACGACCATGCGATAGAGCGTCAACAAGTTTCTTTGATCATTGTCAAAAACGCGGAAGGTAGCAACCTTGTCCATGCGATAAGCCGAGAGGTCATCCAGGATATCCTGGTCGAGATCGTTCCACGCTACATACCAACCGGGACGATATGACGCCGCTTTCTTGTCCAGATCCTCGCTACTGTATCCGTCATTGATTGAGCCCACCCTCGTCATCAGCGACAACTGGTCGCCGCTCGAGCCCAGCAGAAGCGGATTCGCTTTCCGGTCTGCATCCACGATGTCCCGGATAGATTGGGCCGCGTTGTAGAACTGGTATTGGCGGTGCCTCACAAATCCCACGACTTGCGCCATATCGAGCACCAGGGCGGCCACGAGCGTGGCTGCCAGAATCGAGGCCACCGCGCGATTGCGGGTTCTCAGTTCCTGCAGAGCAAGCACCAGTGCCAGGATCACCGGCACCAGCATGGCGAGGAAATATCGAGGAGCATAATCGTCCTGACGGCGAAGTATATAGGCCGCTTGCCCTGCGAATTCAAGCCAGGACGCAACAAAGAGAGGGTTTCGCCATAACTGCCGCAACCAGACCAGGGAAAGCGCCAGCACTGCCATCCCAGCCGGATACAAGACGCGATCGATCCACAAGCCATGGTGCAGCAACTGCAGGAGGAAAGAAGCGGTGCGCCTCCACTCAACATTCGCCAGTGCATTGATGTCATAGAAATAGTGGAAGTCCGCGGCGTATCGGGATCGCAGGACGAGGAACAGATACGCTCCAATGCCTCCCCCAGCCAAAGCGACCACGACCAGCAACGCTTTGAGGAAATGCCCTTTCCTTGTGGCCGACCAGAGCAACCACACGACGGCCGGTAGCAAAGCGGCGGCGGTAGTCTTGGTCAACAACATCACGGGGATGAGCAGGCCAAGAGTGATCAAAGGCCAGACGCGTCTTTGCTCGGCGTACCCAGCGACCCACAGCAGCAGGCAAAACTCGAAGGCGACCAGGGTATCCAGCGTTACTAGCCTGCTGAACGCGAAGGCAAAGGGGCTTGCCGCTAACAGGAGCGCGGCAAGTGCCGCCGCCTTCTCGGCAGCGGGCCCACCATATCGCCGCACCAGCAGGTAAACCAGGCCGACCGTCCCGATGGAGAATGCCACACTCACAGCTCGTGCCGCCACGATGCTGACCCCAGTGAAATGGAAGACCATGATCAGCAGAACAGGCCACGCCGGCACCGCGGCCGCGGGGTTATAGTCTCCCTCGACTTCCCAGTGCCCGATAAGAAAATGCCGCACCGCTGCGCTGGACCACCAACCCTCGTCCGTGAACTTGGCCTGATCTAATATCCAGGGCGAGTGGTTAGGAAAATCCGCCCGCAAGAAAGCGAAGCGCAGCAGGCAGAGCAGCAGCGCGACAGAGAGCAGGATCGAATGGAGCCAGCGTTCACTCGTCTGCATGGGTCGTCGATGGGACTGCCGCACCTCCCCAAAGCTTGCGGTGCAGCTGCTTAAACCGGCCGACAATCTCCTCCTGCAACGGGTGCCGCTGATCGCGGACAACCCAGCAGCCGTTGACCACGACATCGCGAATGGCGGAGCGGCTAAGGGAGAAGACGGCCAGGGGCAGTAGATCTTCACCGGAATTCCCGGCGATCGACACATCATCCAGATCCACGGTAATGAAGTCAGCGAACGCGCCCGGCATGAACGCACCCGCAGATACACCCAACGCGCGGGCCCCATTGACAGTGGCGCAGTCAAAGAGGCGCGAAGCCAGCGTCTGCTCTCCAATCTGGTCGAGGATGGCGCGTTGTTGCCGATCGAGCCTCAAGTGGTAGTCGAGCTGGCGGGCATCCTCCAGCGGATCGATCTGCGCCTGGCTGTCCGACCCCAAGGCAATGCGGATACCCGCACGCATCACCTGGTCGGCGACGATCACGCCGTCCCCCAGGTTGCGCTCGGTGGTGGGGCACGAGCATATGGTCGCGTTGGCGCCGGCAAGCCCCGCAATCTCCTCGCCTGTGATATGAATCGCGTGCACCGCGGTGAAGTCGGGGCCAAGCAGATTCTCCCTGGCGAGCAGCTCCACTGGAGTCATCCCGTATTCCCGTAGACAGGCCTCGTTCTCCGCCACCTGCTCGGCCACATGCATATGCAGGGGCAGCTTGTGCTCCCGGCACCACGAAGCAATTTCTTTGAGTTCGCGCAGAGGAACCGCACGAAGGCTGTGCGGAGCAACCCCAAATCGCACCTCGGTTGAATCGGCAGGATATGCTTTTAGCAACGCCGCCATGTTGTCGAGAAACTGGCGGGAAGATTCATAGAACCGGATTTGCCCCGGATCGGGAGGCAACTCGTATCCCGATCGCAGGTATGCCGACCGCAGTAACACGATCCGTATCCCAACAGACTGGGCGGCCGCGATGACCTGCTTGCTGAGCAGGTTTGGGTCGTCGTACGGGCGCCCACCCGGGACATGGTGCAGATAGTGGAACTCTCCCACGGTCGTGGTCCCGGCAAGCAGCATCTCCAAAAACGCCATGCGCGCCACGTCGTAGACGTCTTGCGGATCGAGCTGTGCCGCAGCGTGGTACATGGTGCCCCGCCACGACCAGAAATCGAGCCCACTGGTCACCCTGGATTCCGACTTGCCCCGGATCAGCCGCTGAAACGAATGAGAGTGGGCATTGACGAAACCCGGCAGCAGCGCCTTACCCGGCAAAGAAACTGTCTCAGCAGACGGGTCATTACCAGCCACCACCACGCCCTGGCTCACCAGGAGGCCAGCGCCTCCAGTGAAGCCTCCCCGAGCATAGAGCAGATCTGGGCGATAGAGTGTGGTCACGAGCGGCGAGCCTGCTGCACCATTTCCACCAGGACCTTCCTGGTTTCCCCCGGATTTCTTACTTCACGCGGGAACGCCAGCCGGACGCCGCGCATGCCCTCTTCGGTCTTCAAGCGCACATGGAAGCCGAGGCGATCCACGGCAGTCATCACCGCCTCTTGCGCGTCGATCCCGGCGAGAACCCGCGCCAGCAGGATAAGCGCATCCTGATGATCGGCATTCATGTGCTGCAGGATGCCGGCGGCGGCATCAGCCAGTGGGTCGGCGTGCGCCTCGCCAAACTCGGCGGCAGCAATCCAGCCCATCACTCCGAAGCCGCCTACGTAATACACATCGACTACATCCATCCTGAAAAAGGAGAAATCGTCGAAGTCAACCCAGTACTTGCTGTTGGGGTGAAGCTCCAGGTAGAGACGCCGGGCTTCCGCCACTTCAGGCTCCACGATCACGGAGGCGTTACCCACCACCGTCACGCGGGCGGCCCCGAGTACGTCGCCGCCGGTGTCCGCCTGGATCACCAGCAGGCTGGCGCGTGGATCCTGCTGCAGGTTTTGGGTGTGCATGGCCATGGTGCTGATCAGGAAGACCGGCCGTCCCGCATCGTCTAAGACGTAGGGCATGACGGATCCGAAGGGAAAGCCCGGCCGCTTGCGTGAAAGCGTAGAAAGGCTGCCCACCCGGTTCAAATGCAACAAGGTACGCGCACGCTCGGCAAAGGAAGGCTCGGGCACGGGCGCTTCCACCGCTGCTGTACCGGCGTGCTTTCTATTCGGCGGCGTAGACATGGCAGGCCCTCTGAGGAAGTCTAAATGGTATAAGACAAGCAAAGGGCGGACGGGAGGCATGCGTGTACACACCGAAGGCGTTTGAAGTGGAAGACCTCGCCATCCTGCATGCGGCCATCCGGCAGAGCGAGCTGGCGACGCTGGTCACCACCACCACTCACGGGCTGGTAGCCACCCACCTCCCGCTGCTGCTGGATGAGAGCAAGGGCCCGTACGGAACCTTGACCGGGCATGTGTCGCGCGCCAACGCACAATGGCGAGAAACCGATCCTGAGGCCGAGGCGCTGATCATCTTTCTGGGGCTCGACACGTATGTTTCCCCAAACTGGTACCCCGCCAAACAGGAGACCGGCCGTGTCGTGCCTACCTGGAACTACGCCGCCATTCACGCCTACGGCCGCTTGACCTTCTTTGAAGACACCGAGCGACTGAGGACCGTGGTCACCGAGCTGACCACGAAACACGAGGCCTCGTTCCCTGCTCCCTGGAAAGTCACGGATGCACCCGCCGTCTATATCGACTCCCAGCTCAAAGCGATCGTAGGTTTTGAATTTGAGATCCTAAGGCTGGAAGGCAAACAGAAGTTCAACCAGAACCGTTCGTTGGTAGACAGGATGGGCGTGATCGAGGGATTGCGCGGGCTCGGGAGCGAACGCAAGACACAGGTTGCCGAGCTGATGGAAGAGATCGAATCCCGGCGCTCGCCGACCGAGGGCTAAGAAGGGCTTATGGTAGGCTACCGACAGAGTCTTTCCCCTCTTTCAAACCTCTTTCGGTGCGTTTTCTCTTTAATTGACAGGGGAGATGCCGCGCATTCAAGTTTCGTTCGAAGGAGACGTGCTCGCATGAAACCCGCCCTCCTGCTGCTTCTCGCCGCTCCTTTTCTAGCCGCAGCAAGCTATGCCGCGCCGGCCGGCAGCGGTGACAACGCCGCGCCCAGCTCGTGGAACCAGGTGGCAGCCGCCCATTACCTCGATAGCCGCCAGGTGTGGTGGCAGGGTTGGGACGTATCGCAGCGGGACCATAAAACGGTATGTGTTTCGTGCCACACCGTGCTGCCCTATGCGCTTGCCCGCTCCAGCCTGCACACGCCACTGGGCGAACAGGCGCTCTCCGCTCCCGAGTCCGTGATGCTCAACAACGTGCTCCGGCGGGTCACGATGTGGAACCAGGTGGAGCCCTTTTACGCCAACGGCAAATCCGGCCCGACCAAGACCCCGGAGTCGCGCGGCACAGAGTCCGTGCTGAACGCCCTTATCCTGGCTACCTACGACATACCCAAGAACCACCTGACCGACATCGCACGCAGCGCCTTTGACGACGCCTGGGCCTTGCAGATCAAGACCGGTGACCAGGTGGGCGCCTGGGACTGGCTGAACTTCCAATTTGCTCCGTGGGAATCGAACGAGTCGCAATACTATGGCGCAGCGCTGGCGGCCATCGCCGTGGGCAGAGCACCGGACAATTACCGTGACGACCCGAAAATCCAGGGGAACCTGCAGCTGCTGCGCGGCTACCTGCGGCGGGAATACTCGAGCCAGCCACTCATCAATAAGGTCTATCTGCTATGGGCCTCGGCCAAAGTGCCAGGGCTCTTGACCAGCAGCGAGCGCACCGTTCTGCTGGCCAACATCCTTTCCAAGCAGCAGCCTGACGGCGGCTGGAGCCTGACCGACCTGGGCACCTGGAAACGGCAGGATCATACGCCTCTGGAAACCAAGAGCGACGGCTATGCCACCGGCCTCACCATGGTGGCGCTGGAGCAATCCGGGCTGGCGCGCAACCTGCCGCAGGCGAAGCAGGGCTTGGCGTGGCTGGCGCAAAATCAGAGCCCCAACGACGGCAAGTGGCCCGCGTGGTCGGTGAACCTGAAACGCGATCCGGCTTCGGATATCGGGCGTTTCATGAGCGATGCCGCGACCGGCTTTGCCGTGTTAGCCCTGGAAAACAGTCACTGAGACAAATTAAGCTTGCGCCAGGAGTTTCAGGTGCGAGCCGGGCAGGCCGGGGGCTTATCCCCCGGAACAAACGTCATGAAATCATTGTGGGCTTTAGATGTGAGAACGCGGATTTACAAATCCAGCCCCGAAAGGGGCGTCCTGAGCTTAGCCCAGGACGGTAGTCCTGGGAACGCGTCGAAACAATGGGCTAGTCCCGGCTGAATCCACTCCCGCCCGTTTCAGCCGTCCCTGCGGGACTATTCATCTCTCAATCCCCAACCCAGGACTCCGTCCTGGGCTAAGTTCAGGACGCCCCTTCGGGGCTGGATAGTCCGAGTTCTCATACACCCTCCAAAAGCCCGGATCTGCGTTGGCCTCAACGGCCCGACTATAGAGGCTGCGGAAAAAACTCCCGATCGGGCAAGAAAGACGTAGCTCAGGGGCTAATGCTCGCTGCGGCGAGGTAGCCCGACGTATTTTCAATCGGTTTAAGGCCCGACTAAAGTCGTGCCCTGATACAAAGCATAAGTTTTTCCGCAACCTCTAAAGTCGTGACCTGATACACGCGGATACCGAGGGATAAACAGACTTTGCTACCCGCGGGAGCCGCGATACAAAGCAATACCGCGGTGAGGAGCGGCAAACTCGGATCCACCTTCTCCGAAACTCCGTCATCCGGCACTGACGTCTTGTACAGCTGGATCCTCCGGTGCAGTCGCCTGCGGACGTACCTTCTTTGGCTTGGCGGCGACACGGGTCCGTCTCTGCTGAGAGCCTCCAACCACACTCTCCATGCTCTTGAGAAATTCCGGCAGGTTCATTTTTTCGCGGAAGCCGGCCAGGTATGGCTGGATCTTCTCGAACTGGAAGTACATCTCCTGGCAGGTATCGAAGATCAGGGATTCATCGAGCGCACCATGGACCACGAACGCAGCGACCATGTCCCAATAGCCGTAGACTTGCAGCACGTGCCCACTCTGCTTACCGCCTTCCTTCACCAGGCTCACAAACTCGTCCACCGACTTGGGCTTGAACTCGCCCCCGACGTAATCGCGCGCGGTGCGCAGCCCCGTCTCACGGCGAATTTCATATAGCTTGAGAATCAGCTCGGCCTGTTTCAGGGCATTTTTGGTTTTCACGTCGATCTCCTTATTTTCGGAAGAAATTTCGGGCAATGAATATGAGGTTGGCCGGCCGTTCCGCCAGCCGCCTCATGAAGTAGGGATACCACTCCGTTCCGAAAGGAATGTAAACACGGACCCGGTAACCCGCAGCCACCAGCGATTTCTGCAGGTCGCGCCGCACCCCATAGAGCATCTGAAACTCAAACTGATCGGGCTGGATGCCGCGTTCCCTGGCGAAGTGGCAAGTAGCCTCGATCATCTTTTCGTCGTGGGTGGCGATGCCGTGGTACATGCCGCTGGGCAGCAGAACCTGCATCAGCCGGATAAAGTTGCGATCGACCTCCGCCTTGTCGGGAAAGGCCAGGTTGGCCGGCTCCTGATAGGCCCCCTTGCACAGCCGTATGCGAATTCCCTCCGTCAGCAAACGGTCGATGTCTGCTGCGCTGCGCCGCAGATAAGCCTGGACCACTACCCCCACGTGACCCCGGTTTCCCAGGATTGCGTGCAACCGGCTCACCAGTTCGATGGTGGCCTGGGTGTAACCGGACCCTTCCATGTCGATGCGCACGAAGGTGTTGGCCGCGACCGCATGTTCCACCAGGCCGGTCACGATCGTTTGCGCCAGTTCGGGGTCAAGGTCCATGCCCATCTGGGTAAGCTTCACGCTTACGTTGGCATCCAGCCGGCGCTGCTCGATAGCGTCCAGCAGGCGATGGTACACATCGGCCGCCTGTTGTGCCTCCTCAGGAGAATGAACATTCTCGCCCAAACTATCGAGCGTGGTTGCCATACCGTGACTGTTGACGGCCGCGGCCGCGGTCAGCACGTCCTCGATGCTCGTGCCGGCTACGAAGCGAGAAGACATCCGCCCCCCGAGACTGGAATCCTCGGCAAAATGGCGCAGTGACGAATTCCGGGAAAGCGCAATCAGAACTGAGCGCAATATAGGCATGGACTGCTTGGGGACGGAGAAAACCCTTTCGTCGTTTTTCTGCTCTTAATGTGCAGAGAGTATAAGAGGTAGGCGCTGATCACTGGCGGCAGCCTGCTCTTTCGTGGGGATACTGATGGTCAACCAATGCGCTAATCCAAGTTGCGGCAAGCCCCTCCATTACCTGCGCGAGGGGCGAATCTTTGTATTTGACCTGCCCGATCCGGATGTCCCCGTCCCTGCCCCTGGAGGACGGTCGCGCCGTCTGCAGCACTTCTGGCTTTGCGGCCCCTGCTCAGAAACGATGTTGATGGAGCAGATCGACGAAATGCACATCCGGGTCGCAGTGAAATTACGCAAAGTGGACGCCGGCAAAGCGGAGATGCTGCCTGGAACACTTGCTCTCTGAGGTTCTAACCTTTTACCACCGGCCACTCCGGCGTGAACTCAACGACATTTCGGTCATAGGCTCCGGCGAACGCTTCCCAACGAATATAGGCAATGTCCTCCAGCATCTTGAGGCCGTCTTTCAGGTAGCTGAGCCGCGAGCGCTCATCGTGACCCCAGGTGACCGGCACTTCTTGAATTTTGTAACCTCGTTTTAGTGCGATGAATAGCAGCTCAGGGTCAAATCCCCAGCGCTCGATGCGTTGTAACTGGAAGATGGTCTGCGCCACCGGGCGGCGGAAGGCCTTGAAGCCGCATTGCGTGTCGGCAAAGGGGAGTCCCATTACCAGGCGAGTGATGGCATTAAAGCAACGCCCAAAAAACTGGCGGTAGAGGGGCTGCTTAGGGTTTGGCGGTTGCGCTCGAGCCAGCGGGAACCGATGGCGATGTCCGCACCCTGGTCGAGCGCTGCAAAGAGCAGCTCGGCCTCTTCCATAGGCGCTGAGAGGTCGGCATCGGTGAACATTACGATTTCGCCGACAGCATGCAGAACCCCTTGGCGCACGCTGAATCCTTTGCCCCGGTTGCGGTCATTGTTCAGCAGGCGTATCTCAGGGTGTGCCCGGGCGAATTCCTCTACGATGGAGGCAGTGCGGTCCGTCGAGCCGTCGTTGACCGCCAGGATTTCGGCGTGCCAACCACGTTCGTGAACACAACGCAGCACTTCCCTCAGGGCGTTGCCGATGCGGGCGCTCTCGTTGTAGGCGGGTATAACGATGCTGATTAGTGGACGTTCCAAGCGCTCTTCCATTGATACGACGTAGATTCTACGCTACTCTGCTGCAAACCGGTGTATTGTGCGGTTAACCCTTTAATGGACGTAAAAAGGGGACAATTTGGTTATCCCGGTGCATCCGATCCACAGGGACGCCGTAGCTGCAATTTATTTCGATGTACCATCGAATTGCTGCATCTACTGTAGTGACACGGGTTACCTTAGACTTTGGAGAAGATAGGACCATGACCAAAGCAGACCTCGTTGAGGAAGTGACCCAACTGGGCGATCTGACGCGCCGGGATGGGGAGATGATCGTGGATACCATTTTCGATTCCGTAATTCACGCGCTGCGTACCGGTGACAAGATCGAGATTCGCGGCTTTGGCAGCTTCCGCATTCGTCAGCGCAAGCCCAGAACCGGGCGGAACCCCAAAACCGGGGCCAAAGTGGACGTCCCCGCCAAGCGTGTGCCCTATTTCAAGCCCAGCAAGGAACTGCGCGACCTGGTCAACCCCAAAGAGACTGGCGCCGGGGGAAGCCAAGTCAAGCGCCAGTGGGGAAGGACATTCGGCCGCCTACGCCTGCCTACCCGCGCAGGCAAGGGCGACGCCGATCACGCTCATCATCCTTCCGGTAAATCCCCGTTCGATGCGGTGAGAGAAGAAGCGATCCGTGTGGCAACCGGTGCACTGCCCGGTCAAGAAAGATGCATTTCTTGAGCCCCGCGGCGAGCAACTGCCGCCGGTTGGCCTCTGCCAGGTCCAGGTGCATGCGGGGCCCGAGGTCGCTATGCCCGGGCGCACGGGCAGTAAGAAAGAGCATGGGATACTTCTCTTTGACCGGATCGGAGTCGTAGACCTCGCGGAAGAGCGCCGGCGCATAGATGAATTGGGATTCGAATTGCTCCCGCACCTCGTCCCCGACGGAATAGCAGCACTGCCCAATTCCCGGGCCGATGGAGGCGATCAGGTGCTCCGGCCTGGAGCCAAACTCCAGCCGCATGCGTCCCACGCCGTTTTCCACGATGCGGGCCAGGGTGCCGCGCCACCCCGCATGAAAGGCCGCAACCGCACGGTTCTTCCGGTCCGCCACCAGCACAGGGATGCAATCCGCTGTCTGGATTCCCAGCAATACCCCCGGCTCGTCGGTCATCAGACCATCGCCCTTCAGCAGAGCCGGCTTACCCAGCGCCGTGCACGTCCCTGGCGCCGACGCGATGAATCAAGGAGGAATGGATCTGACGCAGGGTAACCATCCCAAGGATGGCTTTGTCTTCGGTCACCGCGCCGACAAACAGCTTGCGGTTTGTGGCCACGATCTTGGGATCATCTGAGGCGGTAAAACCAAGGTTTAGATCGGATGCCCTGCTCTGGTACACGGTAGTTTTTCCGGCGATGCGGGTACTGAAGCCATGGATGAGCCACGGCAATGCCGGCTTGCCACTTCCCGACCAGTCCGGCACGCGGAACGACCTGCAGCGAAGATGTCATCCTGGCTATCTTATCGCCGTGTCAAGGCGGGGGATGCAGATATCAAAGGCTGGATTTATCGAAAACTTGAGCGACGCGCGAGTTTTCCGGTCCTCACCGCGTTCATGCTTTGTATCAGGGCACGAGTGCGGTGACTACCGGAAAGCTCTTCTGGGGTCGGGTGAGCAGATAGGCCCGCCTTCCGGCGGGCCTGCTCAAGAGGCATATTGGGGAGGGGCTTTCAGGAAAGATTCTGAGGAGAGCTCGCCGAGGCAGAGCTTCGTTGGGATAAACAAGTACCTAGGTTGGAAAAGTTTGAAGTAGCCTCTGTTCGTTATCTCGTTCAGATGCGATTTCCCGCTCAAAGTTGTTCTGCTGCAAAAAATAATTTTCTAGCCGGGCAGTCGGCGGCCGGAACATCCGCTCGACCGCGCGACTCACTACTCGCCGGGGAACGAATCGCTGGGCGAAAACCACCACCCGGCCGGCACAGGTACGGAATGACCCAATGCTTGCCGGCTGCCAGGCCTTCCAGCCCCAACCGCGCCACCTCCGCCGCAGATTGCGCCTTCCGTAGGTCACCTTCGCCCGGGGGCTGCCCGGCTACCTGGCCGAACTCCGATTCGTGGGGCCGGGGCATAGGGCACTCACGTGGACGCCGTAGCGTTTTACTTCCTCGGCAAGAGCTTCGGCGAGCATGCGATCGAAGGCCTTGGTAGCCGCATACGTGGACAGGTACGGAACGGCTGGTACGAGGCCGTCGAGGCCACAATCAAAACGCCGCCTCGCCGGCGCTCGACCATTCTGGGGAGAAATAGCCGGGTGAGATGAACCACGGCGGTGCAATTCACCTGGACCATATCCACCTGCATCTCCAGGCTGGAGCGGAGAAACTCGCCGTACTCCCCGAAGCCGGCGTTGTTGACCAGCACATCCACCGGCAGGCCGGCTCCCTCGGTGGCATCGAAGATCTGTTGCGGCGCCTGGGGTTGGTTAAGGTCGGCAACAATCACCTTGGCCTCAATGGAATGCTGTTGCTTAGCCGCTCCGCCAGTACATCGAGCCGCTCGCGCCGCCGGGCGGTCAGCACCAGGTTCACCCCGGCCTCTGCCAGTTCGACCGCGATCGCTTCGCCAATGCCGGCGCTGGCGCCGGTAACCAATGCCCACTTGCCCTGCCATGCCTTACGTAGAATCGCCGATGCCATCGTTTCCCTTACTTAGTGCTTGGCCGAGGAGCCGGCGAATTCTTCGCCCACCCACTCGGCAAACGCATCCATCTTTTGTTGGCGGCCGAGAAAGTCCTCGATCAGCCGCGTGCCCGGCTTCGATCCGCCGGGCTCGAGAATGGCCTGCCGGTAGCGCATCGCGGTAGGGCCCTCGAGCAGGTTCGCGCGATCGAACTGGCCAAAGAAATCCAGCGCAATGACCTTGTCGAACATGTAGGTGTAGTAGTTCGACGAGTAGCCGATCAGGTGGGTGAAGCTCGCATACATGCGATTGCCGTCGACCCACTCATAGGGCAGCATGCGCTTGTAGCCTTCCTCCAGCAAGGCATCGGGATCCAGGTCCTGCGGCGGCTGGTTGTGCACGTCGAGCGAGTAGCTGGTGTAGAAGAGCTGGGTGCGCACCCCATCCGCCCTGCCAAAGGCGCTCGCCCGGTTCATCCGTTCCACCAGCGCCTCGCGGAATGGGTTCGCCCGTCTGGTAATGGCGGGCAAACGACGCCAGCAGCCTGGCGTCGTGGAAGAACTCTTCCAGCATCTGCGAGGGCACTTCAACAAAGTCACCTTCGGTGGCGATGCCGCTTACGCCCGCCCAGGGCTGCCGGCCACCGAGGATGGCATGCATCAGGTGCCCAAACTCGTGGAAGAAGGTGACCACATCGCTGTACTGCATCAGGCCCGGATCATCGGGTTTGCCGCCGGGGAAGTTGCAGATCAGCGCTGCCTCGGGAAGCTGACGGCCCTCGATTCCAGGGATCAGCGGCGCCGCGCTGAACCACTTGTCTTTGCCTTCGCGGGGATGCATGTCCAGGTAGAAACGGCCACAGAGCTGTCCGCGGTCGTAGACATCCCAGGCGCTTACCTGGGGATGCCAGACGCCGGCCTCGTGGTTGCGCTGGAAGCTGACGTGGAAGAGCCGGGCCGCGGTATCGAGTATGCCTTTCTCCACGGCTTCGATAAGGAAAGTAGGGGCGGACGGATTGCGAGTCGAAATCGAAGGCTTCGCGGCGGTACTGCTCATACCAATAGCCGCGGTCGCTGCTCTTGAGCGCTGCCAGCCCAGGCTGTTGCTTGCGGGCAAAGGCCAGCACCATGGCGTATTCCCGCTCGGCGCCGGCGCGGGAGGCCAGCTCCAGTTCGCCGATAAACTTCTTCAGGTTGGCCGCCGACCCCATCATCTGGTTGGCGGTGGCCAGGTCGGCCCAGGAGGCAAAGCCGAGGATCGTGGCGATCTCCTGCCGCACCGCGAGCAGGTCGAGCAACAGCTGGCGGTTGCCGGGTAAGCGCGCGTGTTGTAGGCGCGGAACATGCGCAGGCGCAACTCCGCGCTGCGGGCAAAGGTCATCACCGGCTGCATGTCAGGGTAATCGGTGGTGAGGGTGATGACGCCCTCGGCATCCGGCGGATGGTTGCGGATGTAATCCTCCGGCAGGCCATCCAGTTCGGCGGCATTCCCGGTAGCTCGACCCGGTTTACGTTCTCCTGCACATTCTTGGCAAAGGTGAGTGACAGCTCCGTCGCCTTGTCGGAGAGCTCGCGCAGGTGGGCGCGGGTGGCATCATCTTTATCTACGCCGGCCAGCCGGTAGTTCAGCAGCGTCTGGCTCACATAGTGGGCGGTCGCCGGGTCGGCCGAGGCCATGTCGATGGCTGCCAGCGCGCGGTAGACGCCCTGATTGAGCGACAGGGCGGTTGCCGCTTCGGCCACTGTTTGGGTCAACTCCCGGGCCTTGTCGCGCACCGCTTTGTCCGGGTGGACGCTATCCAGCAGTGACGCCAGGGAGCCCGCCGCGCTTAGGGTGGCCACGGCGTCGTCATAGGGACGAAGGGTATTTTCCAGGGTTTTCTCGCCGGCAACAGCCAAAAGGGTGTCAATTTGCTGTTGCTGCCAAGCCAGGCGGCCCACGAACCCAGTGTTCCAGTCCTGCCGCGTCGACAAATCCCTTTGTGGGCTCACTTCACTCCAGGGATGCAGACCTGTCACTTTCCTCTAGCCGATAAATGATTCAAGGGCGCTCCTTGCTCCGTCTAAAGGGTATCCCAGCCGTCAGAGCTATATTCCAGGCTTAGAATGACGGGTGTTGCATCCAGGCGGGTATGGCCGGTAAGATGCCCAGATTGTAACCATGAATTCTGCTGCTCCATCTCTCTCGCAGCAATACTTGCGCTCGCGCATCGGCAAAGTATGCGTGGCGATCATCGGCTCCACGGCCGCCGAAATGGTCGATCGCGCCAGCGAGGCCCTGCGCGACAGCACTTTTTTGGAATTCCGCCTGGATTACCTGGAAAAGCCTCTGGCTGCGCTCCCAAGTTGAAGCAATTCCTGGCGGAAAATAGCGTCGGTCACCGCGGTCGCCACGTGCCGCCGCGCCGCCAACGGGGGAAAGTTCAAGGGCACGGTCGCGGCTGAGTTGGAGGTGTCTGCAGAAAGCCTGCGCCTCAGGCTTTCACCTGGTGGATCTGGAGTTGCAGACGGCCGAAGCCATCAAGGCATCCGAACTGGACAAACTGCGCGCCCGAGGCGCGGCTCTGATCGTCTCCTACCACGATTTTCAGACGACCAAGGATCTGGAGGGAATCTTCGAACGTATCCGGCCTTACGAGCCGGAGTTCATCAAGATCGTCTCCACCGCCCAGTCTCTCGCCGACAACGTGGTGATGATGCACTTTCTCGAGCGCACCGGGGACATGGCCAACATGGTCGGCCTGTGCATGGGCGACCAGGGCCTGATCAGCCGAGTGCTTGGCCATTCGCGCAGGCAGCGTATTTACGTTTGCCGCCGCTACCCAGGGAGAAGAGACAGCTCCCGGCCAGATTGCCGCGCGCACTCTTACCGATACCTACCGCATCGGCCAGATCGATGCCGCGACGCGGGTGTACGGCGTTGCGGGCAACCCGATCAAGCATTCGCTCTCTCCGTTGATGATGAATACGGCCTTCCACCGGGAAACAGTGAACGGGGTCTACCTTGCTTTGCAGACCAGCAAACTCAGCGACCTGCTTACCCTGGTTCGCGAGGTGCCGCTCTCCGGCTTAAGCGTCACCATGCCGCTCAAGCAGGAAGTGCTCAAGCATCTGGAAAACATGGACCCGATCTCGGCCAAGATCGGCGCCTGCAACACCATCGTTCGCGCGCACGATGGAAAGCTTTACGGTTTCAATACCGATGTTGGCGGCATCGTGCGCCCACTGGAGAAGCGGCTTTCGCTGAAGGGTGCGAAGATCCTGGTGCTGGGGGCGGGCGGCGCAGCCAGGGCTGCGGTCTTTGGCCTGGTGGATAAGGGGGCTGAGGTTCTGATCCTGAACCGGACACCGCAGACCGCCCAGAAGCTGGCGCGCGAAGCCAAAGCCAAAACGATTCGCCGCGAGCAGGTGGCCAAGACCAGCTTCGACGTGATCGTGAATGCAACTGCGGTTGGTATGCATGGCATCAAGCCGCAGCACATTCTGGAAGCGAAGGAGATCAACGCGCGTTTGGTCTTCGATCTGGTCTACAACCCGGTGGATACGCCGTTGCTGCGCATGGCTCGGCAAAAAGGAATCGCCGTTGTGACCGGGGTTGAGATGTTCGTGCAGCAGGGCGCGCGCCAGTTTGAGATTTGGACCGGCAAACGTGCTCCAGAGGAAGAGATGCTGCGCGTGGTGGTCCACGCTTTGCGGCAACAGGCCGAAGCGGCTGCCCCGCAGGGTTAATTCTTTGACGCGGGATGGGCAGTACTGGATCGATCATTTGGGTTTGAGCCCTCACCCTGAGGGTGGCTACTACCGTGTCACATACAAGTCGGACTTGACCATGTTGCCACCGAGGCAGGGAGACCGGGCCGCGTCGACTGCGATTTATTTTCTGCTGCAGGGAAGAGACTTTTCCGCATTCCATCGCATAGCTTCCGACGAGCTGTGGCACTTTTATGCGGGGAGTGGGTTGGTCGTTTACGTGATCGAGCCGGATGGAAGCTGCTCCGAGCTGCATCTGGGAAATGATGTAGATGCCGGCGAAGTTTTTCAAGCCGTGGTGAGGGCGGGTTGTTGGTTCGCGTCTCGCCTGAAAGATGGAGCATCGTTTGCGTTAGTGGGGTGCACTGTTGCGCCCGGCTTTGACTTTGCGGATTTCGAGTTGGCCGTGCGCAGCGAGCTTGCGCATGCTTATCCGACAGCATCGGCGCCTCATCGAAGAGCTGACTCGGGAGTAGCGTTGAAAAACAGCAGGTCCCTCCGCTTCGGTCGGGATGACAATTCACTTTCGATCCGAGAAACTCCCAGGACAGCCCTGCTCCGCGACAATATTGTCATCCCGACCGAAGCGTAGCGAAGTGGAGGGACCTGCTGTTCTCTTACCCAAGATCCGATTCTGGCTCCATCAGCTCCAGTAGTTCCGATCGAGCGTGCGGTACTGGATGGCCTCTGCTATATGCCCCACCGTGATACCGGGCTGAGCATCAAGGTCTGCGATGGTACGAGCAACCTTCAATATCCGGTCGTGCGCGCGCGCACTCAGACCCTGCTGTTGCATGGCTCTCTCTAACAGACGTTCGGCTTCCGGTGAGAGCTCACAGTGGGTGCGGATCTGGCGGGTATGCATCTGCGCATTGGTATAAATGCGGTCGGAGGCGAAACGCTGGTCCTGCCGCTGCCGCGCCGCCAAAACACGCGCGCGGATCTCCGCAGAGCCTTCACCCAAGGCGCCCGAACGAAGCTCCCGGTACTGCACCGCCGGAACTTCAATGTGGATGTCGATGCGATCCAGCAGCGGGCCGGAGATTTTTGAGATGTAACGCTGCATCATCGGCGGGGTACACAAACACTCGCGCGACTTGTCGTTGAAATAGCCACATGGGCAGGGATTCATCGCCGCCGCAAGCATGAAGCGCGCGGGAAAGCTTAAGCGACATGGCGGCGCGGGAGATGGTGACACTGCCATCCTCCAGAGGTTGGCGCATCACCTCCAGCACATTCCGGGGAAACTCCGGCAGCTCATCCAAAAACAGCACGCCATTATGCGCCAGCGAAACTTCACCGGGACGTGGAATACTGCCGCCGCCGATCAGCCCCGCGTCGGAGATGGAGTGGTGCGGTGAGCGAAAAGGACGCTGCGTGACCAATCCCGCCTCCGCATCGAGCACGCCGGCGACGGAGTGAATCTTGGTGGTCTCGAGCGCCTCTTCCAAGCGCAGCGGCGCCAGGATCGAGGGCAGCCGCTTGGCCAACATGGTTTTCCCCGAGCCAGGCGGACCGATCATCAGAATGTTGTGGCCGCCGGCGGCAGAAACTTCCAGAGCACGCTTGGCGGTCTGCTGGCCGCGCACATCTTTGAAGTCGAGCGCGAAATTATGCTCCTCTCCGAGAAGACTCTGCGACGTGGTGCGAAATGGCTCGACATGAATGCCACCATTGGCGGCGGCGTTGAGCAACGCGTGCACCTGGATCAGAGTACGCACCGGGTAGACGTTCACACCCTCAACCACCGCAGCCTCGGCCGCGTTCCGCTCGGGAAGGATCAGGTTGGTGATTCCCCGCGCGCGCGCAGCCACAGCAATGGGCAGCACGCCAGGAATCCCGCGCAGCGTCCCATCCAATCCGAGTTCGCCCACCAGCAGAAACTGGCCGAGATCTTTTAACTGCAGAGCGCCGTATGCGCCCAGAATCCCGATGGCCATCGGGTAGATCAAAACCCGATCCCTCTTTCTTCAGATCGGCGGGAGCCAGGTTGATGGTGATTTGCGTCGGCGGAATGGCGAAGCCGGAGTTCTTGATCGCGGCTCGCACCCGGTCGCGGCTCTCCCGCACCGCTGCATCCGGCAAGCCTACGGTGTGAAAGTGATCTTCCGGCATCCTGATGCCGGAGTAGTCCACTTCCACATCGATGATGTGAGCGTCGATGCCATAGACCGCCGCACTGAGTGCCTTGAAGTGCATGGGCGGCTCCAGTTGATCGGTGCGGCGAGTATAGCAGCGGAGTGTCGATCGACTGGAGCTAAGCCATTGCCTAAAACTTTTTTAATGCTCGTTAGCGGTTCGAGTTAACGTTCGACCGCCATGGCAACAGAATTACCGCCGCCGAGGCAAAGCGCGGCGACTCCGCGATGCACGTCGCGGCGAATCATCTCATAGATCAGCGCGACCAGAACGCGGGCGCCGCTGGCGCCGATGGGATGTCCGATGGCAACCGCTCCACCATTCACGTTCACCTTGGCCGGGTTGAGACCAACCTCCTTCATGACACCCAACGCCTGCACAGCAAATGCCTCGTTCAATTCGTAAAGGTCCGGGTCATCCTTGGACCAGCCCGCCTTGGCCAGCACACGTTGAATCCCCAGCACGGGGGCGAGCATCACCCATTTCGGATCGATGCCGCTGGTTGCCTGGGCGCGTATATGGACCATCGGCGCGAGCCCCAGCGATGCTGCTTTGGCGGCGGACATCACCACCACCGCGGCGGCGCCGTCATTGACCCCGGGCGCATTGCCGGCCGTAACGGTTCCGTCTTTCTTGAAAGCGGGCTTCAGTGCGCGCAGCGCCTCGAGCGAAGTGTCCTCGCGCACCGATTCGTCACGATCGAAGGTGGTCGGCGGCTGGCCCTTCTTCTTTGCCGGGATCTCGATGGGCAGCACCTGCGATTGCAGATAGCCCTCGCGCCACGCGGCGGCCGCCTTGCGATGCGAGTTGAGCGCGTACTCATCCTGCTCCTCGCGCGTGATGCCGTGCTTCTCGGCGACATGCTCACCGGTCACGCCCATGTGGTAGTCGTTATAGATCTCCCACAGCCCGTCATGAATCATCGAATCGACCACGGTTGCATTGCCCATGCGGAAGCCGCTTCGCCCCTGCGGCAGAAGATAGGGCGCGTTGGTCATCGATTCCATTCCGCCGGCGATGACGATCTCCGCGTTTCCCGTTTGGATGGCCTGCACCGCCAGGCCAACCGCTTTCAGGCCGGAGCCGCAGACCTTGTTAATGGTCATGGCGCTGACCGAGGGAGAAAGACCGCCATGGATCGCAGCCTGGCGCGCTGGATTCTGTCCCAGGCCCGCGGAGACGACATTGCCCATGATGCATTCGTCTACCTGGTCGGGATCGAGCCGCGCACGGTTCAGGACTTCGCGCACCACCAGTGAACCCAGTTGCACAGCAGAAAAATCCGAGAGCGAACCCTGAAATTTTCCGACCGGCGTGCGTACTCCGGCGACAATGACTACATCTTCCATAATGGGCGGCCTCACTTTTTAGATGCCAGGCAACGGAACACGATAGCAAGAGCAACCCTTCGCAGGCAATGTCAGCGTGATGAAAGGCACTGAGGCCATGACGACAACCGAACCGCCGCAAGCGGAAACCTATAAGCCGGGTGGGCTGGTGGCTCCCTGGTGGCACACCGCCCTGATGGTGGCGCTGATCATCGGGCTCTCTGTGGCCGGAGTGAGACAACTACGCAGCTTTGGTAACCAACCCTTGCATCTGACCGCCAACTACATTCTGACCATCGCGTATGAATGGATTCTTGCCGGGCTGGCGGTGTGGGGCATCCACATGCGCAAGGTTCCGCTGCGCCAACTTCTCGGTGAGCAACGCCCGGGTGCGCGCGGTTGGCTGGCGGATATCGGTGTGGCGCTCGGCTACTGGACGGTTGCGGTCTGCGTGCTTGCGGTGCTGAGCAGCGTCCTGGTGAAAGTCTCCGGATCGCACATCGATCCGCAGAAGATCGCGAACGTGACCCAGAAACTCGCCCCGGTCACGGGATTCGAGATGTTGCTCTTCCTGGTGCTGAGCATCTCCGCCGGCATCTGCGAGGAATTGGTCTTCCGCGGTTACTTGCAGCAGCAGTTTGCTCGCATGGGGCGCAGGATCTGGGTTGGCGTCACGCTCTCCGCTCTGGTGTTTGGCGGCGCTCATGGATATGAAGGAGTCGCGGGAGTATTGCTGATCGCCGCGTATGGCGCGATGTTTGGCGTGCTCGCGCTGTTGCGGAGAGGACTGCGGACAGGAATGATCGCGCACGCCTGGCATGATTCCATCAGCGGTCTCGCGTTGGTTTTGTTGCGACATTATGGTGTCCACGTCGCAGGAAAGTGAGCACGGTGAGAAGTTGATGGTTGGCTTTAGCGATTCCAATCAGTCAATTGATCTTCACAAAATGCAATTTTTTTCTTGACACTGTTTTTGTTGGATTCTATACATTCGTTAACTGCAAAGTATCTCTTGCAGGTTCGATGTCGACTCGACAAAGGGAGAATAGAAACAATGGCAACCAAGAAAGCAGCAGCAAAGAAGCCAGCGAAGAAGGCAGCTAAGAAAACAGCAAAAAAGAAGTAAGCAGTCAACGTAACAGGCAACACAATCGGGGGACGCCAAAAGCGTCCCCCGATGTGTTGTTGGGCACAGCTGAATCGCTAGTGTTCATGCGGCTCCGGCGGCCATCACCCCCAGCCGGTATGCTCTCTGCCATGGCCCTCCGTCGAGTTGCCATCTTCGTTCGTGGTGAAATTTCCCCGACAGATTGTTCCCGCTTTGGTTGGAAGAGGGCGGACCCCGGAGCGACCGGCGCTGCCCCTCCGCACGGGAGCCGGAAGGGCATATCCTTACCAAAGTGGTATTCCCCCATGACACCTTCAGAGGACGTGACGCTATGACGCGCAGACGGTGGATTGCCGATGACTGGGACGAAACCAGCGCTTCGCTCCGGGGTGAGCAGGCGGCTCATTTGATCCGGGTGTTGCGCGCGCAAACCGGGATGGAGTGCGACATGGTTGCCGGCGACCGAGTCTGGCGGGCTGTCATTTCCGGTGTCAGCGGAGACGCGGTGCGATTCTCTCTGCTCTCCGAAGTAGTCGCCGAGCCGGCGCTGCCGGTAACGCTTCTGCTCTCGGTCTTCAAGTTCGACCGCATGGAGTGGATCATCGAGAAAGCAACGGAACTGGGCGCGGAGCGTTTCATCCCTATGACTGCTCGACGCAGTGAGAAGCATCTAGTGCAAGCCGCAGCGGCGCGCGTGGAGCGCTGGCGGCGGGTGGCGCGCGAGGCAGCGAAGCAGTCGCGCCGATCGGATGTACCGGTGATCGAAGATCTGGTGTCGTTGAAGGCGGCGGTGCACATCAGGCCTGCTCCGCCCGGATTAAGTCTGCTGCTTGCCGAGCAGGAGCGTTCGACCACCTTGTATGCAGTGATGCAATCGGCGCTGCAGGAACCCTCTGTGGAAAAGCCGGCAGTTTATTTCGCAGTGGGGCCGGAGGGAGGATGGACCGCGGAAGAAGAAGCTCTCTTCGTATCGGAGAGCTGGCAGCCGGTAAGTCTGGGGCCGCGAATTCTGCGCGCCGAGACTGCCGGCATCACCGCCATGGCCGTAGTCGCAGCGATGCTTGGTTGAACCCTACAGGTGAACAGCAGGTCCCTCCCCCACAAGAAAAGCTTGCCTTCTTTTGGCTTGAGTGGGATTGTGACGGACCCAACCCTGGCTCTGTGTATCCCGTCAAGCGAAGCCAAGGGATCTGCATTTCCGCGGACCACTCTTGGAAATGTTTTTCGATAGGGCGTACCCCGCCGGGACGCGCCACCTTCAGCTGAAAAGATCTTTCATTTTCCCCAGCAAACTCCGCGAGGTGGGTTTGTTCTCGATGTGCATGCTGTCACCCAACTGACGCAGCAGATCGCGCTGCGCTTTTGTGAGCTTCCTGGGCGTCTGCACTACGATCTGCACCACCAGGTCTCCCCGGCCATGCTCGTTGAGATGCGGCACCCCTTTGCCTCGCAAATGGAACTCCTTGCCCGACTGGGTGCCCTCAGGAATTCGCAACAGGGTGTCTCCTTCGAGCGTCGGCACATGAATCTCATCGCCCAACGCAACCTGGGGGAAGGACACGAAGATGACGCAATGAAGATCGTTGCCATCGCGCTCAAAGAACTCGTGCTGCTTGACCGACAGCACGACGTAGAGATCGCCCTTAGGTCCACCGGAACGTCCGGCGTCGCCTTCGCCCTGGTAACGAATGCGCGTTCCATCTTCCACTCCGGCCGGTACGCTGACACTGATGCCGTGGCGGCGGTCGGTCAAACCGGTGCCGTTGCACTGATGACAGGGATCGGTGATTACCTGGCCGGCCCCGTTGCAGATGGGGCAGGTGCGGGCAATGGAAAAGAAACCCTGCTGGTAACGAACCTGTCCACGGCCGGCACATTGTTTGCAGGTTTCCGGGCCGCGGCCCGGAGGTGCTCCGCTGCCCCGGCAGTCGATACAGACTTCAGAGCGGCGGAACTGGACTTCTGCCTGCTTGCCGAAAACCGCCTCTTCGAACTCCAGCGAAAGATCGTAGCGGATGTCGCGGCCGCGCTGTCCGCGTCCGTTGCGGCGGCCTCCGCCCATGTTGAACATCTCGCCGAAAAAGTCGCCGAAGATATCGCCCACATCCGTGCCGGCAAAACCTTCGAAGCCCGATCCGCCCGTGCCGCTCACACCGGCGTGTCCGAAGCGATCGTAGGCAGCGCGCTTTTGCGGGTCGGAGAGGACCTGATACGCTTCGCTGGCCTGCTTGAACTTCTCTTCCGCTTCCGGATTATCGGGATTGCGGTCGGGATGATACTGCATCGCCAGGCGGCGGTAAGCAGTCTTGAGCTCCTGATCGTTGCAGTCGCGGGAGACGCCCAGATATTCGTAGTATTCGACTTTGGTCACGTTGGATGTTGGACTCATGCTTCTTTCTGTTGCGGATTGTTAACGATACGGACCAGTGCGGGACGAAGCAGCCGTTCACGGATACGATATCCGCGCCGCACCTCTTCCAGCACCTGGTGGTCGGGCAAGTCATTCCGTTCGACGCTCTCCAGCGCCTCGTGCACCCGAGGATCGAATCGTGCCCCCACGGACTCCACTGGCTGCACGTTGAGCGAGCGCAGCACATCTTCCATCTGCTTCACGATCAGTTCGACACCGGTTCGCAACTGTTCTACTGAGCCGGAAGATCCGAGTGCGAGTTGAAAGTTGTCCAGGACGGGCAGAAACTGCTCGACCGCGCCGGAGATCGCGAAATCGCGGAAGTCGGCCCGTTCGCGCGCCTCTCGCTTCCGGGCATTCTCAAATTCGGCCTGCAAACGTGCGAGGCGGTCCAGCAATTGGTCGCGCTCGCCTTTGAAGCGATCGACTTCGCTCTGCAACTGCGCGATTTCTGCGTTGGTCTGCGCGTGGCTGTCCAATCCGCCGGCGGCGGAATCCGTCGGATCTGCAACCAGATCGCTCTCCAGTTGCTCTTCGTTGATAGGGTCGGTGACTTTACGACTCATTGTAGAACCTTTCGCATATCTTGATGCTGGATCGTTAGGAACGATGCAGCGATGCAGAGTGCTCCGCTAGGAGCCTGAGCGTGTGGTTAGAGTGACCACCCACGGTGCAGCGCCGCTGCCAACTCCACAACTACAGAGATTTTCTATTGTGTCGGTAGTATCCGGTCCGAAAGCTGGGCAATGAAAGACACTGCATTGATCGTATCCTGATACGCGATGCGGGTGGAACCAATCACCGCCAACGTTCCCAGGCTTTGCGTGCCCAGCCGCGCCGGCGCACCGATCAGAACCAAATTACGCATTTCAGGAATTGTTTCCTCCAAACCAACCACTACGCGCACCGATTGCTGGCGAGCATCCACATACGCATCGAGCAGCTCGATCAACCTCTGTTTGGTTTCAAGCGCGCTGAGCAATTGGCGCAGCCGCTCTCCGTCGGCTTCGCCGGCAACCAGGTTAGCGACCCCCACGATAAAAATAGGCTGCATCGCGTTTCCCTGTTCCAGTGCGCCTTTGCGGCAGAGTTCATCGAGCGAACGCATAAGCTGATCGTATTCACTGCGCTCCTGCTCTAGCCGGCGGGCCAGCTCGGTGCGGATACGCGCAATCGACCAACCGCGGAAGTTCTGGTTGAGAAATGCCGCGGCCACCTCGAGCTCCGCCAGCGAGAGGTCACGGTCCAGCGTCAGCACTCGATCGAAAACCACTCCCGATTTGCTGACCACCACGGCAAGGACACGCCCGGTCGAGATCCTTGAAAAATGGATATGGTCCAACCAGTAGGTCTCCGGCTGGGCGGCCATCGCTACGCCTACGCCACTCGAAATCAGTGCCAGCACGTGCGAGGTTCTTTCCAGAAACTGCTGCCGGCTGCTTACCCCGGCAAAGCTATCCTCTATCTGGTCCCTCCGCTCTTGGGTGAGCGCGATGGGCTTCGCGCTCCCGTGGAGCTGCTCGACATACAAGCGGAAGGCGGCAGCCGTTGGACAGCGGCCGGCCGAAGTATGCGGTTGTTCCAAAAGCCCTGCTTCGCCCAGTGCGGCCATCACGTTGCGAATAGTCGCAGCGCTCATCCCATCTTTGCTGTCTAATTGGCGCGCCACGGTCTGGGAGGCGACAGGCTCCCCGGTCGCAATATAAATTTCGATGATCGCGTTGAGGACCAGCCGATCACGCGGGCTGATCCGAAGGTCGGGAGACATTGTCCACCTGCCCTAAGGCGCTCATTCCACACTGCTTTATATCTCCGCAGTGCAAACTTGCCAGACTAGATTTTAGAAGCTTGAGTGTCGCACTGTCAAGATCGCGACCCGGTGCGGCAAGAAGCAGGAAACAGTCCACGCGTTCCAACCCTCTAACTTATCTCGAAGAATATTCTCGTCTTTCGCCGACTGCGCGATGCGCCCGTTCCGCAAGCTTGCGCGCTATCTCGAAGAACTGCCGGGCGTGCTGGTTCCCCTCTCCGGCAAGCACGATGGGCAATCCATGGTCGCCTCCGTGGCGTATCTCCGGGTCGAGCTCAATCGACCCCAGGAACGCCAGATTGCTTTGCTTGGCCAGGCGCTCCGCGCCTCCCCGGGAAAAAATATCGATGACCTCGTGGCAATGCGGGCAAGTGAACATGGCTCATGTTCTCTACCAGGCCCAGCACTTCGACATTGACCTGATGGAACATCTCCAGGGCCTTGCGCGCGTCCTGGAGCGAAACATCCGAGGGCGTGGAAATGATCACCGCTCCGGTGAGCGGAACCGTCTGCACCAGTGAGATCACCACATCCCCGGTGCCCGGCGGAAGGTCGACCAGCAGAAAATCCAATTCTCCCCACTGCACCTGCTGCAGGAACTGGCGAATGATCTGGTGCAACATCGGGCCGCGCATCACCAGCGGCTTGTCGCCGGGCGAGATAAAGCCGACCGAGATGAGTTTGACGCCATGCGCGACCAGCGGCTCGATCTGGTTGTTCTCGAGCACCCGCGGCTGCCTGCCGATGCCCATCATGAGCGGAACATTGGGCCCGTAGATGTCAGCGTCGATGAGGCCGACGCGAAAACCCATCTTGGCCATTGCTGTAGCCAGGTTCACGGCGAGCGTGGTTTTGCCCACTCCGCCTTTGCCGGAACCGACGGCGATGATATTCGATACGCCGGGCAGAGTCTGCGGCCCGGGCGGTGTTTGCGTGTGTGCCATTCGTGAACCTCTCTTTACTGATTGGTTGTTAGCGCGTCGCGCATTGTTCTTGCGTTCGCGCTCGCGTTCGCCCTGCTCGCGGCGGCGCCCTGCGTCATGGTAGCGGCGTTGTTCTTCTTCCGTCTCCGGCGCCAGGGGCGGCACCCGCACCCGCCCGCCCTGCTGGTCCACCGCGACGAAGGTAAGATACGCCGACGCGACATGACGCAAGGTGCCGTTAATCGTATGCTCCACCCACACCTTGACCCCCACTTCCATCGAAGTTCGGAAAGCGCGATTGAGGCTGGATTTCAGAATCAGCAGATCGCCCACATGAACCGGCGCGATAAAGTCGATATGGTCCATCGAAGCGGTGACCACATACGACCGAGCGTGCCGGTAAGCGGCCATCGCTCCGACCAGGTCGATATAGTGCATGAGCCGGCCGCCCAGCAGGTTGCCCAGGGTGTTGGCGTCGTTGGGCAGGATCAGTTCGGTCATCTCCGAGCGTGAGTCCGCGACCTTGCGGGCCGGAAGCAGAGGATCGCCAGTTTCCATAGAAGTGCCTGGCTCAAGTGTGGACAATTGCGCCGATGAATGCAAATCTCGCGCACGACAGGCCGCTTGCTGTAGAAAGAAAGCATGGACAAGATTGCAATGCTTACAGAGATCCTGACACAGAACCCCGGAGACGCCTTTGCGCGCTATGGGCTGGCGATGGAGCATGCCAACCAGGGCCAGACCGATGCAGCTTTGGCCGAATTCGACCGGCTGCTCGCGACTCACCCGGATTACACCGCCGGATATTTTATGGCGGCGCAAACATTAGTGAAGGCCGGACGCAGCGACGAGGCCAAGGCGCGGCTGGCGCAGGGAATCGCCAGCGCGCAGCGGACCGGCAACCAACACGCGCTGAGCGAAATGCAGGCCATGCTGCTGGAACTCGAGTAACCGAACCTCATCCCATTGAAATAGCCAACGCCCTATCGCGGGGGATCAAAACCAGCCTATTGACAGTGGGCCGCAGCGCTTAAAACACGAGCATAATAGCTAAAGCATGAAGATCCCCTTGTTTCCGCTGGAGGTAGTGCTGTTTCCCGAAGCAGCGCTACCGCTGCACATTTTCGAAGATCGGTATAAGGAGATGATCGGCGTTTGCCTCTCGGAGAAAATTGCCTTTGGCGTGGTCTGTGCCCAGCGTGAAGGCCTGGCGGTGGTGGGCTGCACCGCCGAGATCGTGCGCGTTCTGGAAACCTATCCCGACGGCCGGCTGGACATTCTGTGCCAGGGACAAAGCGTTTCGAGATTGAGAACCTGGATAACTCCCGCAGCTTTTTGCAAGCGGAGGTCGATTTCTTCGAGGACGAGGGCATGCCCGCCACCCGTGCGATGCGCGAGGAGTGCACAGCACTGCATTTTGAAGTGCTGGAGTTGATGGGTGGGGAAAGATCGCATCGGGCTTTCGATCTGAATGAACCGATTGCCTTTCGCCTGGCGTGGGCCTCACCCACCGATCTCGGTTTCCGCATCGAATTGCTGGCCTCGCGATCGGATGCCGAGCGCACGGAGCGATTGATCGCTTTCTACACCGCCATGTTGCCCAAATTGCGCCGCGGAGTGCAGGCCAGCGCGACCGCCGGCCGCAATGGACATGTCATGTAGGGCCACGCTCTGAGATACTCTCGTTAGAAGTAAGCAGTTGAAGGAGCAACCAATGGCTTCGTCGAACCGTCTTCCCCAAACTCTGGGCGAGCTCCAAACCAGCAAAGAATTCTACGAAGCACGCCTGAAGAAGCGCAGCGTGAAAGACGAGCTGCGCGAGAATCTGATCGCCCGGCTGAAGACGAAGCAGCCGATCTTCCCCGGCATCGTCGGCTACGAAGATACGGTTGTTCCGCAGATCGTGAACGCAGTGCTGTCGAAACAGAACTTCATTCTGCTCGGCCTGCGCGGGCAGGCCAAGAGCCGCATCCTGCGCGGGCTGACGGAGTTGCTCGACGAGCAGATGCCGTACATCGCCGGCTGCGAGATCCGCGACAACCCCTACCACCCGCTGTGCCGGCGCTGCCGCGACCTGGTTGCCGCCAAGGGTGCGGAAACGCCCATCGCCTTCCTCGCCCCGCAAGGACCGCTACGTCGAGAAGCTGGCGACCCCCGATGTAACGGTCGCCGACCTGGTGGGCGATCTTGATCCCATCAAAGCGGCGCGCGCCGGCCAGGACCTGTCCAGCGAGCTGACCATGCACTACGGCCTGCTGCCCCGGGCCAACCGCGGGATCTTTGCCATCAACGAGCTTCCCGATCTAGCGGGAAAGATCCAGGTGGCGCTGTTCAACATCATGCAGGAAGGCGATGTGCAGATTAAGGGATATCCGGTGCGCCTGGAACTGGACGTTGTTCTCGCCTTCAGCGCCAACCCCGAGGATTACACGGCGCGCGGCAAAATCGTCACTCCGCTGAAAGACCGCATCGGATCGGAGATCCGCACCCACTATCCTGAGACGATCGAAGAAGGCATGGCCATCACCGCGCAGGAGGCCTGGAGCGATCGCGGGCGCGACCAAGATCGCTATACCGCACTACCTGCGCGAGGTCATCGAGCAAGTGGCTTTCTCCGCGCGCGAAGACAAGAAGGTGGATAAGCGCAGCGGCGTCAGCCAGCGTCTGCCCATCTCCACCATGGAGCTGGTGGTTTCGAATGCCGAGCGGCGCGCGCTGCTGCACGGGGAGAAGCTGGTGGTGCCGCGGGTGAGCGACCTTTACGCCGCGCTGCCCGGCATCACCGGAAAACTTGAACTGGAGTATGAAGGCGAGATGCGCGGCGCCGATGTGGTGGTGCGCGAGCTGATTCGCACCGCGATCGGCAAGATTTTCGACAAGTATTTTTCCGGCACCAATACGCAGCAGATCGAGCAATGGTTCAACCTCGGAGGCACTGTCCGCATCGACGACGATCAGCCGTCCGCACGCGATTCTCGAAGAGCTGAAGCAGATTCAGGGTCTGTTTGCCCAGCTGTCGCCGCTGTCGGTCAAGGTCTCCGACGCGCCGGAGAACGCAGTAGCCGGCGCGGAGTTTCTGCTCGAAGGCATGTATGCCCACAAACGGCTGAGCCGCAGTGAAGAGCGCGGATTCAGCGCGCAGGAGAAGACCGCGCGCAAGCAGGAGCGCGCGGAGGAACGCGACTACGACGAATTCCAGGAGCAGCGGCGAAGCCGCCGCGGATTCAACTAGAGAAGCTCGAGGATCTAATCGATGAAACGAATTCGCTACACCAAGTACACCGGCGACCCGGCCTCGGAGATGAGCATGGAAGACATGCTCAAGGCGTTGTCGGAATATCTGCTCGACTCCGGCTTTCAGGATCCCTGGTCGCGCTTTGCCGAGCTCGATGGCGAGCACACCATGGACAACCTGCGCGAAGCCTTGCGCCAGGCCCTCGAAGCAGGCGACCTATTCGACGGCGAGATGCAGCAGCGCATCGAGCAGATGGCCGAGAACGGCGAACTCGACGAGCTGATCGAGAAGCTCATCGAGCGCATGGAGCAGGAGAACTACATCTCCATCCAGGGGCGGCAGGATGCCTACACCGCAATCGGCAGGCGGCCAGGCCGGCATGGCCGAAGGCCAGGTGCGCTTCGAAGTGACCGACAAGAGCTTGGATTTTCTGGGCTTCAAGACCCTGCGCGATCTGCTTGGCTCGCTGGGCAAATCCAGCTTTGGACGCCACGATACCCGGCATTTTGCCACCGGCATTGAAGCCAGCGGCGCCTCCAAAGCCTACGAATTCGGCGACACGCTCAACCTGGACACCACAGCTACGCTGAGCGCGGCCATCGCCCGCGAGGGCATCACCATGCCGCTCAACCTGGAGTATTCCGATCTGCAGGTTCACCAGTGCGAGTATCAGAGCTCCTGTGCGACGGTGGTGATGCTGGATTGCTCTCACTCCATGATTCTTTATGGTGAGGACCGGTTTACTCCGGCCAAGAAGGTCGCGATGGCGCTCTCGCACCTGATTCGCACCCAGTATCCCGGCGATTCCCTCTCGCTGGTGCTGTTTCACGATTCGGCTGAGGAAGTGCCGATCTCCCAGATCGCCCGCGTCAAGGTTGGGCCGCACTACACCAACACCCGGGAGGGGCTGCGCGTAGCGCAGCGAATCCTCGAACGCCAGCGTAAAGACATGAAGCAGATCGTGATGATCACCGACGGCAAGCCTTCCGCGCTTACCCTGCCGGATGGGCGTATTTACAAGAACGCCTTCGGACTCGATCCGCTGGTCGTGAGTGAGACGCTGGAAGAAGTGGCGCGCTGCAAGCGCTCTAACATCATGATCAACACCTTCATGCTGGCCTCCGACCTGGGCCTGGTGCAGTTCGTGCAAAAGATGACCAAGATGTGCCGCGGCAAGGCCTACTTCACCACCCCGGACACCCTGGGCGAGTACCTGCTGATGGATTACATGTCGCGCAAGATGCGCACGATCCACTGATCCATTCTTTTTCTTTCCCGGCAGAAAAACATCGGGTGTTCGCAACGCTACTGACGGTTCGTCGGTCTAGCTGCCCTTCGCCATGTAGATAAAGCGCAGGACGAAAAGTGCGGCCAGCAGGAAGAGCATCCAGTCCTGCAACTTGGCCTTTCCGGTAAACAGACGCAACACCGCAAAGGACACAATGCCAAAGGCCAAACCGTTGGCGATGGAAAACGTCAGCGGAATGGTGATGAGGGTAAGGAATGCCGGCACGGCCACCATCGGGTCTGCCCATTCGATCTCAGTAACCGCGGAGATCATCAACGCGCCTACCAGGATCAACGCGGGCGCGGTGGCCGCGGCCGGAATGCTGGCCACCAGCGGCGCCACGAAAAGTGCAACCAGGAACAGCAGGCCGGTGACAATCGACGCAAAGCCGGTTCTGCCACCGACAGCCACGCCCGCCGCGCTCTCGATATAGCTGACCACCGTGCTGGTACCGAGCATGGACCCGGCTACCGTCGCCGTAGCATCCGCAAAGAGAATCCGATTCAAACGCGGAATTTCGCCGTCAGCGTTCACCAGTCCGGCCTTTTTGGTAACCGCCACCAGGGTGCCGACGTTATCGAAGAGATCGACGAAGAGGAAGACGAAAACAATTTCCAGCAGGCCCGCGCCGAAGGTTCCGCCCAGGTGCAGGGCCGCGCGGATATCGAGATGGAACGCGGTCGCCGTCATGTCTGCGAGGCGATAGCTCACCGGATGCCACTTCACGATCCCCAACGCGAAGCCGGCGACCGTTGTGCCCACAATGCCCACCAGCATCGCGGTGCGCACGCGCCATGCCTGCAGCACGGCGATGAACAGCAGCCCGATACACGCCAGCGCAGTCTGCGGTGAGCGTAGGTTGCCCATGGCAACGGTAGTAGCGCTGCTGGACACAATAATGCCGGCATCGCGCAGGCCGACAAAGGCGACGAACAGCCCAACGCCGGCCGCCACTGAGGCGAAGAGTTCCCGTGGAATGGCGTTGACGATCAACTGGCGAATCCCAGCCGCCGTCAGCAGCAGAAAGACGCAGCCGGAAAGAAAGACGCAGCCGAGCGCCGTCTGCCAGGGAACGCCCATCCCTTTGACCACCGTGTAGGCAAAGTACGCGTTGAGCCCCATGCCGGGCGCCAGGGCGATGGGATAGTTGGCAATGATGCCCATCAGGATGCAGCCGATGGCTGCGGACAGGCAGGTTGCGGCGGCGACCGCAGGCACGGGCATGCCGGTTTCGCTCAGGATGGCCGGGTTCACGAAGACGATGTACGCCATGGTGAGAAACGTGGTCAACCCGGCAAGAACCTCGGTGCGCCACGTCGATCCCCGTTCCTGTATGTGGAATGTCCGCTCAAGGAAACTCAACATCGTGGTGTGGCTTTCTCCTCGCTTCGATTACCTGCCCGGTATGTGGTCCTGGTAGCGATCCCAATTTGTAACAATCTCGGAGACGACAACATTTCCCACCCGGTAGGCAGCCTCGAGCGCCGGCATGATACGCGCTGTAGCGGTGCACCGGCATTGGCCTTCAGACTTTCTGCGGCGCTCAGCCCGATAGGCGGCTGGTCAAAGTTGCTGACCGTGCGCAGCACCATTACCCGGTCCAGATCGACGCGCCCGGCGTGATGAAGGAAAGTGAGCGATTGCAGAATGCCGGTGTCTTCCATCGCGGAGGTAACGTAATTGCCCTGCCCGTCGGTCTGATAGCGGACCCAGTTCTTGGCCCACTGATCGAGCAGTTTGCCATGCCAGAAGGTGGACGCGGAAAGCGTATCGCCCTTGAGGACGAAGGGCGGACGGCGCGCACTGGTTCCGGCAAAGTGCGCGCGCGCGGCTGCCAGCCGCGGTGAATCATCGAGCTTTACCGCTTTCGTCTGCTGGTAAGCCCAATCCGTGAGTTTGGGATTGAGATGAAAGACGGAGGCGTTCTCCCCGGCGCGCGGTTGTTCGTAGGGGACTGTCTTATTCAGCGGCACATAACCGGTCGTCCATTCAGGCGGAATCTCCCGGCCGTCGATCTCGTAGGCCAGATCGCCATCCACGACCCATTCTGCCCAGGCGGCGGAGCCCAATGAAGCATCGTCGGGATCGGCCCCGGCGATGCCAGCGACCAACCAATATGCCTTGCTGAGATCGAAGCGGGGATCGAGGCCGAGGGCCATGATCGATGCGGCCGCTTTTGCCGTGCCTACCCCCGCAAGCACTCCCAGCACGCCTTGATCGTTCATGCGCAGGTCATGAAAGCCTTGTGGAAAGGGATAGACGTGGTTCGAGGTGTTCGCGTTCGACCCAATACTGGTACTCGCCGGGGGCGTCGCCCTGGTCGCCTCCGGGTTCATAAAGGGCGATCACCACAACCTTAACGGGAACCGGAGCGGCCACGAGGGTGCTGGCCGCAGTCAAGAAGCAACAAAGCAGGGCCAGCAATCGAGTGCTCATACGGGAGCATAGACGGAACAGGGCTCAGGGACCAACAGAAAAAGTACCGCGCTGGTGAGTGAAGAAAAGAAACAGCAGGTCCCTCCACTTCGGTCGGGATGACAATTTTGTTTGAAGGAAGCAGCCGTTGATTCCAAGGAAGAGGGGGCAATTGCATAACAAAATTGCCATCCCGACCGAAGTGGAGGGACCTGCTGTTTTCTACCCTAGTAAGCGATCTTGGTCTGGTGTTCCACCCAAAGGCGAAAGCTCTCGATGGCGTGATCCGGCAACAAGCGCAGCATCGGCACCTTGCGCTCGCTGGCGTGGCACCTTCATTTCCTCGTAGATAAGCGAGTCGTCAAAGCCAGCCTGGGCAGCGTCGTGACAGGTGTTGCCAAAATACACCGAGTCCAGCCGAACCCAATAGATAGCGCCCAGACACATGGGACATGGTTCGCAACTGGTATAAAGCACGCAACCCGGCAACTGAAAGCTTCCCAGCGCCTTACATGCCTCGCGGATGGCATTCACCTCGGCGTGGGCCGTGGGATCATTGTCCGTGGTCACCCGGTTAACGCCGGTGGCGACGATCTCTCCATTCCTGGCAACCACCGCTCCAAAGGGCCCGCCCGCTCCGCTACGCACGTTTTCGGTGGCCAGCCGGATGGCCAGTTGCATGAAATCATTTTCACTCTGCATCTTCGTCCCTCGTCGGCGATTTCGCTTGCACTCTCCAGGGGGCTGCTCGAATATCCGAAGTATGACACAGGCGTTTATCTCCAGCCGCGTGGTCACGCCTGAGGGAGTGCGGCCGGCAGCGGTCATCGTCGACCAAGGACGCATCCAGGAAGTGCGCGACCCCGGAGCCGTGCCGCGCACCGCCGAAGTGCACCAATTCGGCGATCGCGTGTTGCTGCCCGGCCTGGTGGATTCGCATGTGCACGTGAACGAACCGGGCAGAACCGAATGGGAAGGCTTCGCCACCGCCACCCGCGCTGCGGCGGCGGGCGGCTATACCACGCTGGTCGATATGCCGCTCAATTGCCTGCCGGAAACAACGACGGTCGCTGCACTCGAAGCCAAGCGTGAGGCGGCGGCCGGCCAATGCTACGTAGACTGGGCGCCATGGGGCGGCTTGACGGGGCAGAACACGCACCACCTCGCTCCCTTGGCTGCCGCAGGCGTGGCAGGCTTCAAATGCTTCCTGGTTGATCCCGGCATTGCCGGGTTAGTCATGGTCGAGCGCGCAGGAACTGGAGGCCGCGCTGCCTACGCTGGCGCGCACCGGCCTGCCTCTGCTGGTGCACGCGGAGTTGGCGGAGCATCTCTACACGGGCGGCGATGCGGACGACTGGCGCAACTACTGCACCTGGCTGCGCTCGCGTCCCGATGAGTCGGAGTTGGCCGCCATCCGCATGCTGATCGGGCTTTGCCGCAAATATCGCTTTCGCCTGCACATTGTGCATTTGTCCACCGCGCTGGCGCTTGAGTCTCTGGCCCTGGCTCGCGCCGAAGGCCTGCCGATTACCGTGGAGACATGCCCTCACTACCTGCACTTTGTGGCCGAAGAGATTCCCGCCGGCGCCACGCTCTTCAAGTGCGCGCCGCCCATCCGCTCGCGCGCTAACCGGGAAGCGCTGTGGCAAGGGCTACGCGATGGCATCATCGATATGATCGTGACCGATCACTCCCCTTGCCCGCCATCCATGAAGGAAGGAGACTTCCGCCAGGCATGGGGAGGAATCTCCAGCCTCTCGGTCGCGCTTTCGGTGATTTGGACAGAGATGCGCAAGCGTGGTCTTCCGCTCGAGGATCTGGTGCGCTGGATGTCGGCGCAACCAGCCAAACTTGCCGGCATGGAGGAACGCAAAGGAGCCATCGCCGCAGGATGCGATGCGGACCTGGTGGTCTTCGATCCTGATGCGGAGTTCACTTTAAGCCGGGCCGGATCTGCATTACCGGCATCCTGTATCTCCCTACCTGGGCGAGAAGTTACATGGCCGGGTGCTGGCTACATTCGTCCGGGGCACTGCCGTTTTCAAAGATGGCTGGTTCGCTGACCTACCCTTCGGCAGAGAGCAACGCCGGCAGGAAAAACTTGCCGCAAGCCAGAGCAGCGGTTGAGAATCGAAGCAAAGGGAGGCGCCAATTGCAAACCCGCATCGTGGGCACTTCCGTTCCCCGCAAAGAGGGCGCAGCCAAGCTGACCGGGCAGGCCCGTTATATCGACGATCTCTCGTTTCCGGGCATGATCTTTGGCGCCACCGTGCGCAGCAGCATCGCCCGCGGGGCAATTGAGGAGATCAAATTCGGCGAAGGCGTTCCCTGGCACGAGTTCACCATCGTCACCGCCAAAGACATTCCCGGCCGCAACGTGGTCTCGCTGATCGTGGACGATCAACCCTGCCTTGCCGATGGTGTGGTCAATCACCCGGAGGAGCCGATCTTGCTGCTGGCCCACCCCGACCGCCACGCCCTGGCGCGCGCGGTAGCGGCAGTGAACGTCTGCTATAGGCCTGCGCCCTCGCTGCACACCATCGAAGAGAGCGAGCGCCGCGAACTGATCATCTGGGGCAAAGACAATATCTTCAAAAGCTTCCTGATCGAAAAGGGAGATGTGGACCAGACGTGGAAAGATGCTGCCTGGATCGTCGAAGGGGAGTACAGCACCGGGGCGCAAGAGCAGCTCTACATCGAGCCTAACGGGGTGATTGCGCAGGCCGGCGACAGCGGAAGCCTGACGGTTTGGGGCTCCATGCAATGCCCGTTCTACATGCACAAAGCTCTGGTGGCGCTCACCGGGTTGCCCACCGAGAATGTTCGCGTGATCCAGGTCGAGACCGGCGGAGCCTTCGGCGGAAAGGAGGAATATCCCTCCATGATCGCCGGCCACGCCGCACTGCTGGCTATGAAATCGAAGCGCCCGGTGAAGCTCATCTACGACCGCATGGAAGACATGGCCGCCACCACCAAGCGGCATCCTTCGCGCACCCGGCACCGCACCGCGGTCAGCGCCGACGGCAAACTTCTGGCCGCTGAGATCGAGTTCGTCACCGATGGCGGCGCGTATGCGACCTTGTCTTCGACGGTACTTTCGCGCGGCACCATCCACGCAGGCGGCCCGTATTACTGGCCCAACATCCGCGTCCGCTCCAAAGCATATGCGACCAACACGCCACCGCATGGAGCGTTTCGCGGCTTCGGCGCACCGCAGAGCCTGTTTGCGCTGGAGCGCCATATGGATCATGTGGCCAACACCATCGGCTTGCCTCCCGATGAGTTCCGCCGGCGCAACCTGCTGCGCCAGGGGATGACCACCGCCACCGATCAGGTCATCCATGATCCGATCGTGATGCATCATCTGCTCGAGCGCGCACTCGAGCTCTCCAGCTACCACGCTAAAGTGGCCCGTTTTGCCGAGCACAACCGCACCAGCACGCAGAAAAAAGGCATCGGCATGGCCGCCTTTCTGCATGGAGCCGGCTTTACCGGCTCGGGCGAACGCTATCTCAATGCTGTGGTGGGGGTGGAAGCAGCGGCTGCGGGAGGCCTGCGAGTGCTGGTTTCAAGCACTGAGTTCGGCCAGGGGACCAACACCATTCTCAGCCAGATTGCCGCAGAGACGCTGGGCCTCGAATACGAAGACGTGAGCGTCGCCCCGGTCGACACCAGCGTCAGCCCCAACAGCGGGCCCACCGTGGCTTCGCGCACGGCGATGATCATTGGCAAAATCGTGCAGACCGCGGCGTTGAAGCTGCGGCAAACGCTGCTTGATAGCCGGCTACTGGAAGCTTCCGCCGGCCGCGAAGCGTTCCTGGCCGCGTGCCAAACCTACCGCCAGCGTTTTGGTGAGCTGCAGGCCTTCAGCCGCTATGAGGCTGCGCCGAATATCTTCTGGAACGATGAGCTCTATCGAGGCGAGGCCTACCCAGCCTATGCCTGGGCAGTGTACGTTGCCGAGGTCACCGTAGACACCACCACCTACGGCGTCACCATCGATGATTTCGTTGCCCTGCAGGAGATTGGCAAGGTGCTGCATCCCATCCTCGCTGCCGGACAAATTGAAGGCGGTGTAGCCCAGGGCATCGGCTATGCACTGTACGAGAAGGTGGTGTGGAAAGACGGGCGGATGATCAACAACCAGATGACCAACTACATCATGCCCACCGCCGAAGACATCCCGCCCATTCGCGTCTTCTTCGAGGAAGTGCCCTACCAGTATGGGCCGTACGGCGCCAAAGGCATCGGCGAGCTGCCCATGGACGGCCCTGCGCCGGCAATCATCAACGCGGTGGTGCAGGCGACGGGCGTCAACTTCAACTCGATTCCACTGCTGCCCGAAGACATCTTTCGCGGGCTCACGGCGGAGCCGGAGCGCCAGCCGGAGTCCCTCGTTTCCACTCTGGCCGCGGAGGGCAGCCAATGAGCGCCGGCCGCTGCGAGGTTTCCTTCACCGTGAATGGCGAGGAGCGAACCGTCTCGGTATATCCCATGGAGCGCCTGCTCGACGTCTTGCGCAACCCACTCGGCCTGACCGGCGCCAAGGAGGGCTGCGGCGAGGGCGAGTGCGGTTCCTGCTCCGTGCTGATGAATGGTCAATTGGTGAACAGCTGCCTGGTTCCCGTGCTGCAGGCCCAGGGGGCAACGCTCTGCACCATCGAGGGGGTTGCAGCGGATGGCCGTCTGCATCCGATCCAGCAGGCATTTCTCAAGTGTGGTGGCGCGCAATGCGGCATCTGCACGCCGGGCATGGTCATGGCCACGGTTCACCTGCTGCGCCGCAATCCTACGCCAACCCTGGAGCAGATACGCGAAGGGCTGGGCGGCAATCTCTGCCGCTGCACCGGCTACACGCGCATCTTCAATGCCGTTATGGAGGCAGCGCAGCCACAGCCAGGTTCTGAGCCATGAGATCCCATCCCGCGGAATACGAGTTGGCGGCGCCCGGCAAGCTGGCAGCGGTGCTCAAACTGATGGCGGGTGAGCCGGGGGCGTGGCTGCCCATTGCCGGTGGCACGGAGTTAATGGTGCAGTACGGCGCGGGAAGGCTGGGCGCGCGCAAGCTGGTGAGCCTTTGGGGGCTGCCGGAGTTGCGCCGCATCGAGCGCGCCGAGGATGATCTGCTCATCGGCGCCGGATGCACCTACACCGACCTGAGAAATCATCCGCTGGTGGCACAGGAGTTTCCCCTGCTCGCCCGCGCGGCGTCGTGGACCGGCAGCATCGCCAACCAGAATCGCGGCACGCTCGGCGGCAACATCGTAAACGCATCGCCGGCCGCCGATTCCCTGCCCGCACTCATGGTCTACGAAGCCGAACTCCTGCTCGTTTCCGACACTGGCAAGCGGCGCGTTCCGTATGTCGACTTTCATACCGGCTACAAGCAGACCCGGCTAGCGGTGGATGAAATCATCGCCGCCATCGCTCTGCGGCCACAGTTCACAAGCTACTACGCCTACTCCCGCAAGGTGGGCACCCGCAATGCGCAGGCCATTGCCAAGCTCTGCCTGGCCGGCCTCGGTAAGCGTGCAGACAATAAGATCGAAGACGTGCGGCTGGCCATCGGAAGCATGGCCGTCACTCCGTTGCGCCTGCGGCGCACCGAAGAGACGTTGCTCGGCCGGGAGTGGACTCCGGCGCTTGCCGGCGAAGCCCGGCGGGCAATGGAAGCCGAGGTTGCACCCATCGACGACATTCGTTCCAGCGCAGCCTACCGGCTGCATGTCGCCGGCAATCTACTGCACGAGTTTCTCGAGGGCTTGTTCGCGTGAACGAATTACTAGCCCGTTGGAACGCACTGCCGGATGGAGAGGCAGCGACGGAGATTCTTTCCTGTTGCGGCTCTCATGCCTGGGCCGCGCAGATGGCGGCGATGCGCCCCGTTGCGGACGAACAAACCCTCTTCGCCGCGGCTGACCGCTGCTGGCAGCATCTCCCCGAGGCTGACTGGCTGGAGGCATTCCGCAGCCATCCGCGTATCGGAGAGAAGCATGCGCAGGCCAAAACAACCGCTACCTCTGCCGCCTGGTCGAGCGGGGAGCAGAGCCAGATGAAGGATGCCGATGCTGCTATCCTACTGCGGATGCAAGAGGGTCACCGTGGTTACGAAGAACGCTTTGGGCGCATCTTTATCGTCTGCGCCAGCGGCAAGCAGCCCGCGGAGATGCTGGAGATACTGGAGCGGCGCCTGACAAACGATCCGGCGGAGGAGTTGCTGGAATCGGCCGAGCAACAGCGCCAGATCATGCAACTTCGACTGCGCAAGTGGCTGGCGGCGGGGGCATGAGCCGCCTCTCTACCCATGTACTCGACACCGCGCTCGGCCGCCCGGCGGCCGGCATGATGGTGCACCTCGAATTCGCCGAGCCCGCAGGTGAATGGAAAGCGCTCGCGGCGTGCCAAACCGACGCGGATGGCCGATGCGCAAACCTTCTGCCGCATAATGGCGATCCGGTTTTGCAGCCCGGACAATACCGGTTGCGCTTCGAAACCGGAACTTATCACGCGGCGCAATCGGTCAAAGGGCTATACCTCACCGTTGAGATCATTGTGACCGTGCGACCGGGCGATACACACTTGCACATCCCGCTACTTTTGAGCCCCAATGGCTATACCACATACAGGGGGAGCTAGCCGGTGCAGTCGACCCAAACAACTTCGAATACGTGCGGCATTTGCGGCAGAACCTTGACCACCGAGCCGGATTCGTGCGGCTCTGATTGTGGCGGCGACTGTCTTCACTGCATGTGCTTCGTGGTTGAGGACCCCGACTGCCTGAGCCACAAACTATCATGCAAAGAAATCCACGCATCCACTGCAACAGCTTGAGGCGAACATGAGCGGAAGTCTGGCCGAGAATTCCTATGGAAAATCCAGCGTGCGCGTGGTCAAGGTCAAGCGCGATGGCCCGCTGCATACGCTGAAGGAGTGGAAAGTAGAGGTGCTGCTCTTTGGCGACTTCGAAACCTGCTTCACCGTCGGCGATAACAGCGAGATATTGCCCACCGACACGATGAAGAACACCGTCTACTCGCGAGCGCGCGAGAGCTCGGCTGAGTGTATTGAAGATTTTGCGCGGGAACTGGCTGAGTTTTTTCTCGGCCGCAATCCGCAGGTGGAGCGGGTCAACATCAACATCGCCAGCTCCCCCTGGGAGCATGTGGTGTCCCAGGGCAAGCCACATCCTTCTACCTTTGTGCGCGGCACCGGGGAAACCAAAACCACAGCGGTTACATATTCGCGGGAGAGCGTCTCGGTCACCTCGGGGCTGGACAACCTGGTGCTGCTGAAGACCGCCGGTTCCGGTTTTGAGGGGTTTATCCACGACTCGCTCACCACGCTGCCGGAAACGGCAGACCGGCTCTTCGGGACTGCGATGCGGGCCCAATGGAAGTACACATCCGCGGCGCTTCCCTTCGACCAGTTGCGCAGCAAGCTGCGCACGGCCCTGATTGATGCCTTTGCCCAGCACGATAGCAAGTCGGTGCAGCATACACTGTATGCCATGGCCCAGGCGGCGCTCGAAGCCGTACCCGATATCATGGACGTGGAGCTGGCAATGCCCAACAAACACTGTCTGCTGATCGACCTCTCCCGTTTCGGACAGACAAATCCGAACGAGATCTTCGTGCCTACCGACGAGCCCTACGGCAACATCGTGGCTCGTATATGCAGAGAAACCAAGGGTTCCTAAGTGACGCAGAATAACCTGCGAGAGCAGGCGGACAAAGTGATTGCCCGCTGCCGCTACCTCGCCCAATTCAGCGAAGAGCCGGGCCAGATCAAGCGCACCTTCCTCTCCCCTGCCATGCGCGATTGCATGCAGGCGGTGCAGGGGTGGATGGAAGCCGCGGGAATGCAGGTAACAACCGATGCGGCCGGCAATCTGCGCGGACGATATGCTGCCGCTCAATCTTCGAGTCCCTGCTTGATGATGGGCTCGCATCTCGACTCGGTGCCAAACAGCGGAGCCTTCGACGGCATCCTGGGCGTGGTGCTGGGCCTGGCCCTGGTTGAGGCCCTGGACGGAGAACGGCTGCCATTTGCCATCGAGTTGGTCGGCTTCTCTGAGGAAGAGGGTGTCCGTTTCGGCTTCCCCTTCATCGGCAGCCGGGCGGTGGTAGGACGCATGGATGCCGCGGCGCTTGCGACCGAGGACCGCGATGGAATTTCCATTGCACGCGCCCTGTCGTCGTTCGGGCTCGATCCATCGAGAATTGGCGACGCTGCGTTGCGCGAGGATGTGGCCGCCTTTCTCGAGTTCCACATCGAGCAAGGTGTATTGCTGGAGAGCGAAGACCGGTCGCTGGGCGTAGTGCACGCGATTGCCGGCCAGAGCCGCGCGGAGATTACCTTTACCGGCCGCGCTCGTCATGCCGGCACCACGCCGATGCGGCTGCGCAACGATGCGGTGGCCGGCGCGGCGGAATGGGTAGGGGAAGTGGAGCGGCTCGCTTTGCGCACTGTGGGCCTGGTGGCCACCGTCGGCGACCTGCGCACCCACCCCGGAGCGGGCAATGTGGTGGCGGGGCAGTTGCGCGCCAGCCTCGATGTGCGCCATGGGGAGGATGCAGTGCGCCACCACGCCGTGGACGAGCTGTTCGCGCTGGCAGCGTCCATCGCTCAGCGGCGCGGCCTCACGGTTGCCAGTAGAATGCTGATGGACCAGCCCGCGGTGACCATGGACGCCCGTTTGTCTGCGGTTGCCACCGAGGCGATTCGTAGTATTGGAATCGCGCCGCTCGCCATGGTCAGCGGCGCGGGCCATGACGCCATGATTCTGGCCGAGCGAGTGCCCAGTACGATGATCTTTCTGCGCAGCCCCGGAGGCGTCAGCCATCATCCTGACGAGTCTGTTCAACCCCAGGATGTGGAGCATGCGCTGGCCGCCGGCCTCAAATTTCTCCGCCTCTTCGTGACCCACGATATAGCCAAGGAACAGAGCACGCCGCATGCATAACCTGGGACTTACCCGCAGTGATCGCCAGCTCACACACCTGTTGCAAACGCCGGATACTTTTGTGGGCATGCCACTGCCCGGCTTCGATGCGGTCAACGTGATCGTGCATGCGGCACCCGCGATTGGCGCGGCCTTCACGCAATACACCGCGGAGTTCGAGCCGGGCGGCTCGCTGGGGCCGGCGCACGGGCAGCGTTTTCTCTATGTCCTCGAAGGCGCCATCGGAGTGACCGCAGGCGGCAAGACACACGAGCTTGCCGCGAACGGATACGCCCACCTGCCGCCCAACCAGCAGCACACAGTCAAGGCCAACACGAAAAGCCGCGTCGCCGTCATTGAGAAACCGGCGATCTTTCTTGAAGGTGTTGTCCCCGCGCCGGCTCTCTTCGGCACGGAAGACGCTGTCGTTGGGCAGCCTCTGGCCGGAGACGACGCGCTGCAGGTAAAACAGTTGCTGCCCACCACGCCCGGCTTCGACTACGCTGTGAATACCATGCGCTACGAGCCCGGCGCCGCGCTGTCGCTGGTCGAAATTCATGTGATGGAGCACGGCCTGCTGATGCTCGAAGGCGGCGGCATCTACCGCCTGGGCAATTCCTGGTATCCCGTGCAGACCGGCGATTTTATCTGGATGGCGCCCTACTGCCCGCAATGGTTTGGCGCCTTGGGCAAGACCCCGGCCAAGTACCTGATCTACAAAGACTGGAATCGCCACCCGCTTCCTGGACGGTAAAACGATGCCACTGCATACCACGGAACTTCACATCGATCGCGATCGGCTGCTGGCCGACATCGAGACGCTCGCCTCATTCTCCGGCGACACGCCGCCGGGGATCACGCGCCTGGTTTTTTCCGCCGCGGACCAGCAGGCACGTACCTGGCTCAAGTCGCAGTGCCGAGAGGCCGGATTGGCGGTGCGCGAAGACGCCGTCGGCAACATGTTTGCCCGCTGGGTTGGCGCGCGGCCCGAGCTTGGGGCAATTGGCACTGGCTCGCACATCGACGCTGTGCCTCACTCCGGAAAATTTGACGGGACGGTGGGTGTGCTGGGCGGCCTGGAGGCGATTCGCGCCTTGCAGCAGAGTGGCTTCCAAGCCGCAGCGTTCCATCGAGCTGTTGCTCTTTACCGCCGAGGAGCCGACCCGCTTTGGCCTGGGATGCCTGGGCAGCCGCATGTTGATCGGCGGCCTGGGCGGCGCCGCCGATGCGCAGCTGAAAGATCCTGAAGGCAGCACGCTGGCCCAACTGCGCGCGGCCGCCGGCTTTCATGGCCTCACTTGACGAAGTGAAGCTGCCGGATGGCTACTATGCCGGCTTTGTGGAATTGCACATCGAGCAGGGTCCGCTGCTGGAGAAGGAAGGTTTGGCCATAGGCATTGTGACCGGCATCGCTGCGCCCGCGGCTTTGCGCATTGTGGTGGAGGGCGAGGGAGGCCATGCCGGAGGAGTGATGATGCACGACCGCAAGGACGCCTTTTGCGCCGCTGCGGAGATTGTTCTGGCCGTCGAGGAGCGGGCGCTTGCGACTGGTTCCGTAGACACCTGCGGCACGGTGGGCAAGTGCCATGTCTATCCCGGAGCGGTGAACAGTATTCCCAGCCGGGTGGAGATGGAAGCCGATATTCGCGACATCGATGAGCAGCGGAGAAACCAGGTATTGCGCGAGATCGAGGAGGCCTGTGCGCGCGTGGCGGCTAAGCGAAAGGTGGCGGTGAAGGTTACTCCGATCAACGCCGACGCTCCGGCGGCGAGTGCACCGCGCATCGTCGAGGCCATGGTGGAGGCTGCTGCTGAGAATGGGCTCAGCTACCGGAAGATGGTCAGCCGCGCCTATCACGACTCGCTCTTCATGGCGCGGATCGCGCCCGTTGGGGATGGTTTTCATCCCGTGCCGCGGTGGGGTCAGCCACCGGCCGGATGAGTACTCCGCGCCCCAGGAGATTGAGAATGGCGTGAAGGTTCTGGCCTGCACCTTGGCCACGCTCTCGTTGGGGTAGAACGGAACTGCAGATCCCTCGGCTGCCCCGGGATGACAAAGGGGATGGGGGCGCCTTCATTTGGATTAGTTGCCACATAGAGGGACCTGCTGTTCTCTCACCCAAAAATGAAGACCAAATTCAAACCCACGCCCGCTAGGCCTGCCCTTCCACATCCGGCGTGACAAGGTACAACAGGATAATTCCCGCGATTACGAACATGTGATCGGCGCCCGACTCCCCGCTCCATTCCTTCGATTGCCACATCAGGAACCACTCATTCCCCACACTTAAAAACGCCGTTAGCCACATCAGCAAACTCAACGTCAGCCCAATCACGCCCAGCTTCTTCGCCGCATTAAACGTAGCCGCGCTGGAGTGCAGGTTACGCATCAAGCGAATCCCCGCCCACCAGAGAAGTGTCCCTGTAATAATCTCCCAAATTACGATGGAACCAAAGAAAAGCCAGGGAACCGCCGGCGCATGAATGGCGCGCCACATACCGTGGTTTCCCGGGTAGGTGGTATCCATCAGCAGAACGTGGCGAACGAAGGTCAGGTTGGAGTTGTAGTCGTTGGTGTTGTTAAACACCACCAGCGTGTAATAGAAACCCAGGGCGAAGAGAAGCAGCGCCTTTGAGGCACGGATCGTCATTTTTGTGCTCCTGCAGCAAAAGTAGAGAAATAAGCCTGAAGTGCAGCGATGGTCTGGTCATCATACTCGGGGCTGGCGGCCATTCTACTTTTTGGATTCACCGCCTCCGGATGACGCACATACTTGGCGAAAAACTCCGGGCTCCCTTTGGCGAAAGCCCCGAGCACCGGCCAGGGGATCGACGCCATGTGGCCGCCCTCCGCGCCCATGTTGTGACAGCGATAGCAATTCTGTTCCGCGATCCTGTAGCCGTCCATCACCGGCGAGCCGGGGGCGAACTCGCCCTGCGGCGCAATCGCGCCGAAAACCTGGCTCTCGCTGCGAAAGTCCAGCCGCACAACCCGGAAAGGAATCTGCGCCTCGTCGCTATGCGAAAGCACCTTGAACGATGGCTTAAAGTCAGGGTTCGATATCACATAAGGTCCCAGCTCGCCGCCTTCGTGGGTCTTCGGCCAATCCTTCTGCGCCTTGCCGTCTACCTTCAGCACCAGCACCGGATGATGCGCCGCGATATAGGAGGCCGGGTAGTTGCTGCGATAGCCGTCTTCGCAGATGGCCACGACCATATCCGCGTGGGAGCCGAGTGAGCGCTTCAACTCCTCGAGCGCCACGCCGCTGAGGCGCGCCGGCACGGGAAAATTCGAATCATTGGAGGCCGCAAAGCTTATCTGGGGTAAGCGCAGCAGATCCTCATAGCTGACGAACTGCGTAGCGCCGGCAGTCAGGCCAATTTCCAAATCAGTGGGGGCCACGCGGGTGGTTAACAAAGTGCCCGTGACCATAAGAGCGGCAAGCACTCGTTTCATTGGCCTATGCTAAAGCATTTCCTTTACGCACGGCGGCGATCCCTTTCCAGTCCTCCAGGTCCTGGTTCGGTTTTTCTTTCCGGTATTTGGCGTAGAGCGCAATGCCTTCGGGGTCCTCAAGAATATCCACCTGGACGCCCTTGTCCCGCATCATCTGCTCGGTCCCGGAGGCGTTGGTGACGTCGCCGATGACCACTCTCCTGAACTGACGCATGTAAGTCAGGGTCGCACAGACTTCACAAGGGGTAAGCGTGGTGAATATCGTCGTCTTTCCGAAGTCCAGACGCCCGGCATCGCGCAGAGCAGAAGTCTCGCCGTGGTTATAGGGATGGTTTTCCTGAACCAATGTGTTATGCCCCTTGCCTACGATCCTGCGCGTTTCGTCATCAATGATCACGCCGCCAATCGGGCAGCCGCCTTCTAAATACCCCTTCAACGCCAGCAGGACTCCGATCCGCATGAAGTCCTTGTCGGTAAGTTTCTTGAAGAATTCGTCTTCGACAATCGTGCCCAGGCTCCTGGTGGGCAGATGAGCAATCGTGTTCAGAACCTCCTGGGTCACGGGAGTATCGCGGGTAATGAAAGGCTTCATAGGCTCCTCGGGGATTGGGAGTTCCATTCTCCATGGAAAAGACTAAAAAGTGAAGAGAACGCTGCGAGACCGCCCGATCGCACGCTCTACCCTGCGAAGTGATATAGATTACGAACACATGAGTGCTGAGAATACGTCTGCAGGAGCTCGGGATTGTCTTGCCGGATGAATCCGGGCCCGGCGGCAACTACCTTTCCGCGAAGACCGTGGGAAATCTGGTTTATCTCGCCGGCGTGATCTCCAGAAACGCGGACGGAGTGATCACCGGCACCGCCGGATCCGATCGAACCGTTGCGGAGGGCTACGCCGCGGCCCGGGCTTGTGCCTTGACCCAGCTCGCCGTGCTGAAGCACACGCTAGGCTCGCTGGACAAGGTACGCGAAATTGTCAGCGTGAATGGATACGTAAACGCCGTTGCGGGTTTTCCCGATTCGCCCGCAGTCATCAACGGAGCCTCCGATCTGTTGGTGGCGGTGTTCGGAGACGCCGGCCGCCATGTGCGCGCCGCCATCGGCGTGAGCGCCTTGCCGCGCAACGCGCTGGTTGAAGTGCAGATGATCGTGGCGATATAAGGAGTCGCATGGCCGAACACCGCTTGACTGCTGAGCCCACCCATTCGCGCTGGAACCGCGCGCTCGCCCCGCGGCTGACGATCTCATCCGGAGACACGGTGCACATGAGCTGCCTCGACTCCAGCGGCGGCCAGGTAACCCCGGGCGCCAGCGTGGAAGATTTTCTCGCCATCGACCGGGGCAGGATTCATGCGCTGACCGGCCCCATCCGGATCGACGGAGCCGAGCCTGGCGATGTGCTGGAGATTGAAGTGCTGCAGGTGGAGCATCGCGGCTGGGGCTGGTCGAGCGTGATCCCCGGGCTCGGTTTCCTGAAGGAGCAGTTCAACGAGCCATATCTCTTTCACTGGGCGCTGGACCCCGAGGTGAGCCTCTCGCTGGGCCCCGCGATCGTCCCGCTTCGCCCCTTCTGCGGCGTGATGGGCGTCGCCCCGGCGGAGGACGGCGAGTTCAGGACTCGTCCCCCGGGCCCCTTCGGCGGCAACATGGACGTGCGCGAGCTTTGCACCGGCGCCAGGCTTTATCTGCCGGTCCTGAACCCGGGCGCATTGTTTTCCGCCGGAGACGCGCACGCTGCCCAGGGCGACGGCGAAGTCTGCATCAACGGCATCGAGTGCCCGGCGGAGGTCTCGCTGCGCTTCCGCGTTCACCGCCAGCAGCGCCTCTCCGGACCGTTGGTCGAGTCGGCTGAATCGCGCTCTCCCGACGCGCCTTCCGATGCCTGGATCGTGGTCGAGTCCGACACAGACGCATTGCAGGCCGCGCGCGCCGCCACCCTGCGCATGGTGGAGCTGCTGATCGCCCGCTGGTCGTTTGTCCCCGTCCACGCTTATCTGCTGTGCAGCGTTGCCATGAAGCTGCGGATCAGCCAGGTAGTCAACGAGCCCATGATTACGGTGAGCGCGGCCATGCCCAAATGCGTGCTGCCCGCGAGAAAGATGTTTTGACCGCGATGCTGATCAACGACCCCGCCACCGTCGCCGAGTTGCACGAACTTTATCCCCGCTACGAGCAGGCGCTGGTCTCGAACGACGTCGACACCCTGGTAACCATGTTCTGGGCCTCACCCTATGTCGCGCGCTTTGGCCCCACGCGAGAGTCTCTACGGCATCGACGAGATTGAAGCCTTTCGCAAGGGGCGTTCCCCCGCCAACCTGGCGCGCACCATCAAGCGGCTCGACATCGTCGCCTTCGGCAAAGACTTCGCCAGCATCACGCTGGCATTCGAGCGGGAAATCGAAGGCCGGGTCACACGCGGGCGCCAGAGCCAGACCTGGGTTCGCCTTCCTGAAGGATGGCGCATCGTCTTTGCCCACGTGTCGATGTTGGCCTGATCATCTAATCCGGCGTGGTCTGAAACTGTCTTGATCACTTTGTCTTGCACCTCTTGCGGTGCAAGCGCAAAAGCAATTTTGCTTGGCTCAGCAATCGGACTTTGTTCTATTCTCTCAACACAGCTCCTCGAAATCGACCCCGGTTGTAGTTTTGGGCCGTCACCTTGTCGTGACCTTTCTGGTTGCACCGACCGCGTAGTCGCATAAAGCAAAAATTCAAAGTCAGGTCCCAGCTTCTCTTTCACGCGAGGCATATCCAAGATGTATCTGAATACCAGAAGGCTTTTCTCTCTCTTACCCGTGCTGTTCTCACTCGTGCTGTTGCAGCCGCAGGCGCTGCAGGCACAACAAACCCTGGGCGGCATCACAGGCACAGTGGTCGACCCTTCAGGAAGCGCAATTCCCGGGGTCGCGGTGAGGGCCACATCGGAAGATACCAAGCTGGAGCGCAGCGCGCAGAGCAACGCTCAGGGCACCTACGCACTCAACGACCTGCCGATCGGCAAATACACCGTAACGTTTACGCTGCAGGGCTTCTCGACCGAGCGGGTGCCCGGCATCCTGGTGCAGGCCGACCGCACCGTCTCGCTTCCGGGGCAGCTTGCCGTGGGCACTGTGACCGACTCCGTTGAAGTCGATGTGAACCCGCTGCTCAATGCCGTCGACACCACCAACGGCTATGTCCTCGATAAGGCGCAGATCGAAGCGATCCCGTTACCTACCGGCAGCTTCACCGGTGTCGCCATTCTTACCCCCGGCGTCAATGCCGAGTTGCCCGGCGGGACAGGCGTCAACTCCGGCTCTGGGCAATGCGCCCATCTGGGCCAACGGCGAGCGCGATACCAGCAACAGCTTTCTGCTGAACGGCGTTGACGCCAGCAACCTGTTCAATGGCAAGAGCACCAGCCAGGTCGCTTCCGGGCGCGTGGTCAGCAGCACCGGCGAGGGCAACAGCGGCGCCGGCGGCGTGATTCAGTCGAGTTCTTCGGTCTATCTCTCCATCGGCAACGCGCTGCCCACGTCCGGCCCCGGAAACCATCCAGGAGATCCGCGTCAACGCATCGATGTACGATGCCCAGCAGGGCGCCACCAGCGGCGCGCACATCGACCTCAGCACCAGCTCCGGCACCAACGAATATCACGGAAACCTATATTTGCATCGCGGCACCAACTGGCTCAACGCCGCACCTTTCTTCTTCAAGCAGGACGATGCCGTGCCGGCAGACGACAAGGTTCCGCAGCTGCACCGCTACATCGCTCGGAGGAACCGTGGGCGGCCCCATCATCAAAGACAAGCTCTTTGGCTTTCTGGCCTATCAACACCTGCATGTCAGCGATGCCGAGATTGGCGACTCGTTTCTCGACGTGCCGGTGGGCCTGACCGACGATCGCAGCCCGCAAACCCTGGCCGCGATCACCAATGCCGAGACGCCTGGGCTTCCGATTCCGGAGGCATCGACCCGGTCGCGCTCGCCTTGTTCAATTCGCCCGCGGTCAAGGGCGAGCCCGGCAAGTGGCTCATCCCGAATGCGCAGAACATCGACGTTGACTCCTACCCATACGTTTAACGCATTTATTCCCGGGGCCGCCTACTTCATCGCCGACCAGGCGGTGGCCAACCTCGACTACAACGCCACCAGCAAAGACACGCTGGCCCTCAAGTACTACTATCAGCACGATCCCACGATCGCTCCTTATGCATTCTCCAACGTTCCCGGCTTCACCCAGCATCTCGACGCCGGCGCGCAGGTCTTCTCCATCAACAACACGTATCTGGTCAGGTCCAACCTCAGCACGCAGGAGACCCTGGGTTTCCTCAGGGAAAAAATTTATAGCACCAACGAGCAGGCCTTCGGCCCGTCCAACATTCCTGGGGGCGCCTACCCATCGGCTTCGATCGATACCTTCGGCTCCACCTATTTTCCTGGGGTTCGATTGTGCATGTGCTGGGCGATCGATAAGGTCGCGGGCGTTGGGGACTCGCTGAACATTGGTCCCAACGCTGACCTCGCAAGGATCGAATACCGGCATGTTTCAGAACCGCCTGCAGCCCTCGGGCAACGCGATCTGGACCAAGGGCAAACATACCGTCAGCTTCGGCGGCAGCTATAGCTTCACCCAGCTCAACACCATGGATCGCCGCACCAACACGGGCTAGTATTGCGACCGCGGATCTTAGCCAGTTCATGCAGGGATTGGTCACCACCAATGACGACTTCAACGTCACCACTTTCCTGCAGGGCGATGCCAATCGCTACTTCCGGGCCAACCAGCTCGGCCTTTATCCTGCAGGACAAGTTCCAGGTGAAGCCGAACCTCACCTTTACCGCCGGCATCCGCTACGACTGGGACGGCGGCCTCACCGAGAAGTACGGCCGCATTTTTAACTTCGATCCCTCGCTTTACTCCTACATCTCGGCCACCGGCTCGCTGCCGGTCGGGCGAGACACCCGGAAGTCCTCGGACCTAACGCAGAGCGGCTTTATCATCGCCGGCAACAACAAGAATGGAACTGCGGGCGTGAGCAACACCACGCTCACCGGCCGTCAGTGGGGTATCGCTCCGCGTGTCGGCGCGCGCGTGGGAGCCTGCAATGTTCAACAACAAGGTCGTTGTCCGTGCCGGCACGGGCATTTACTACGACCGCGGAGAGCTCTTCAGCTACTTCTCGCCTGGCTATGCCATCGGGCAAGGTCACGGCGAGGCCCATTCGGCGCCAATCAACAGGTTCCCTTCGTCACGGCCCAGAGCTGCCCGACCGACAAGCTTACTACGAACGATTACATTCCCACTTGTGCCGGCGGCACGGCAGGCTCCCTGGAATTTCCTTACACCAACGTTCAGAACCCGCCGCCCACCAACCCCAAAGCTTCGGATTTCGCGGCTTACCTTCCCAACTCCGCCGCGATTATTAACGGCTCCCAGCCCGTCTCCCTCGGCGTCTACGACAGAAGGAACAAACTACCTTACTCGATCAACTACACTCTCGATCTTCAGTGGCAGCCGCGCAACGACCTGGCCATCGAGGTTGGCTACGTAGGCAAGGTCGGACGTCACCAGGTAATTCCCGTCCCGTTCAACCAGCCCAACATCGCTTCGCCCTCGGCGCCAGATCCACTCGCAGAATTACTCCTACGGCTACACGCCGGTGAATGCCGATGGCAGCTACCTTCAGCTGCGAGACGGCACGACCGCGCTGATCAACTACGAAGGCGGCAATATCGACCTTCGCGTTCCCTATATCGGTTACGCTGCCGAGTCTATCGACTACAAAGCGGCCGGCGATAGCTGCCTACAATGCCCTGCAGGCTCACGTCGAGAAGCGCATGAGCCACGGCCTCCAGGTGGGCTTGTCGTACACCTACTCCCATGCCCTGGACGAGCAGAGCGCACTGGGCCTGTTCTACAACGGCAACAACCCGCTCAATCTGCGCGACGGCTACGCCTCCTCTGACTTCGACCGCACGCACGTCGTCAACTTCAATTACGTGTACCGCCTGCCCGACTTCTATGGCAAGTCCACACTTGCCGGCCGCTTCACAGACGGATGGTCGCTGGTCGGCTTGACCGTTCTGCAAAGCGGACAACCCTACAGCGTGGTTGACTACACCGGCGCTGTCGGCAGTCTCTACTACAGCGTTTACGACGGCATCACCAACCCCATCGTGCCGCTGAACTATGCAGCCTGTTCCCCCAAGAAAGCCGAGACTGGTCATTCGGGCGCGTTCGGCATCAACAATGCCTCCAGCCCTCAACCCAACATGCTTCTATACTCCTGTTGTCACTTCGATCCAGCCCCAAGTTTTCCGCCGTCCCCACGGGAGATACCTTCGAGACGGACTTCACCTCCGGTCAGCGCAATATCTTTCGCCAGAGTCCGCAGAAGCGGGCCGACATATCGATGGTGAAGATGACCAACATCACCGAACGCGTCAACCTGAAGTACACCTTCGACGTCTACAACCTGACGAACACCGCCAGCCTCGACATTCCTGGCAATGAGGTCTTTCAGAACCAGTATTACGACCAGTTCCCAAGCGTCGGCGGAGGCCGTGCTTCTCCTACCGGTTGCGAGCCCGACGGCAGCCAGAGCAACACCAGCTTCTACAACTGCCCCAGCGGCCTGGGTTATGTGAGCCACACCATCGGCAGCCCGCGGCAGATCCAGATGTCGCTGCAGCTAACCTTCTAGAACTTTTCACCTAACCCAGAAGAAGGGCCGGATGAGGTAATTGCTCATCCGGCCCTTTCTTTGTCTCCGCTGCACAATAAGAGATTCCTGCCGCCAAATTGCGATCTGTGGTTGAAAACCGAGAGCCTCGACTTGTGAGGAAGGTGCGAGTTAAGTCCTCGTCCGCAGGGGGAAAGCGTGCATCTGTGCGCGTTATGCTCCCTAAGCCTCCGCATCGGATGGTGGCCTGGTTGAAAGTGAACGGCGATTCATAGCCAGGCAATCATTGAAGCAGGCAATTATTCGTCGCGAAGAACGGCAAGGGGATCAACGCGGGTGGCTCGGAGTGCGGGAACCAGGCTCGCCCCGAACGATACAAGAATAAGGAGCATCGTCACAGCCAGGAAAGTGACGAGGTCACGAGAGCTTACTCCGTAGATAAGGCTGGTGGCAACACGGCCGAGGGCGAGGGCCGCGAGGAGCCCGATGCCGATGCCGGCCAGCGCGGGCTTCATTCCTTGAACGATAACCACGCGCCCGACATCGCGCAGCGAAGCTCCAAGAGCTATGCGCAAGCCGATCTCCCTCATGCTGCGCTTCACTGAATAGGCAAGTACGCTGTAGATGCCCGTCGCGCAGAGGACAAGAGCGAGCAGGCCGAAGATCGCGAGCAGCTGCATGTTGAAGCTGTGCTGCGTCAGGGTCTCGCCGACAAAGTCCTCCAGGGTCATGACGTTGTCTACCGGGATTTCTTTGTTCACCTGGTTGACGGCGCCAGTCACCGCTGCGGCGAGAGATTGAGGTGGGATTGTGGTGCGGACAGCAAGAGACAGGGGAGTTGCACGCCAGGGGGACTCGGAGCCCGTGACCTGCGCAAGTGGCCAATAAAGCGTAGCAATGCCAGCGGAGCTGTCCAGGCCGGTCTGCTTCACATCGCCTATGACGCCGACGACCTCACGGTCTTTGTCTGGATAGAACGAGAGCTTGAGATGTCGCCCGATAGGACTTTGGTTCGGCCACAGTTGTTTTGCCATGGATTCGCTGATGACTACGACGGGCGCTGCATCGGCTGTGTCATTGGCGCTGATGTTTCGCCCCTGCAGGAGAGGGATGTGCATGGCCTGGATATAACCGGGTGTCGCGATGCGGACCGACACCTCTGGTTGTTCTGACAGTGCGACCACGGGATGCCCTTCTGCGGCAACAGGTTGATTGGAGCCGCCGAGCAGAGGCAGATTGTCTACGCCTCCCGCGGATGCCACACCGGGAAGTGCGCGCACGCGCTCGAGCACTTGGTCGAAGAACTGCGATTCCTGTGCAGGTTCGCTGAATTGATGCTTGGGCACCATCACGGCAAGAGTAAGGACGTTGTGTTGGTCAAAGCCAGGATCAATGGTTTGCAGCTTCCAAAGGCTGCGGAGCATGAGTCCGGCCCCGATCAGCAGTACCAGAGAGAGCGCGACCTCGATGACCACAAGGGCGGAGCGGGTCCTGCTGCTTCCACCATCCGTGTCGGTGCGGCCCAGGCCTTGTTTCAGGGCGTTGTTCACGTCTCCTTTCGTCATGCCCCAGGCGGGGACCAGACCGGAGAGAATGCCGGTCGCGACGGAGAGCGCGAAGGTGAAGGCGAGTACCGGACCGTTGAGACCGATCTCACCCATGCGTGGTAACTTATCGGCGAAAAACTTGAGCAGGAGTTCTATGCCGAAGCGAGCGCACACGAGACCGAGGGCCCCTCCGCAAAGGGAGAGAATCATGGATTCGCCGAGCAGTTGCTGGATGACCCGAGCGCGGCTTGCACCCATTGCCGAGCGGATGGCGATCTCTTTTCGACGCGCGAAGGTGCGCGCCAGGATAAGGTTGGCAACATTCGCGCAGGCGATCAGAAGCACGAAAGCCACGGCCCCGAGCATCATGAGCAAAGCCGGACGGACGCTTCCGACCGTCTCTTCGCGCATGGAACGAACCATTGCACCCCACCCTTTGTCGTCCTCGGGATACGCCTTCTCCAGGCGTTGCGATATGGTGTTCATCTCTGTCTGTGCTTGCCCCAGAGTCACGCCCGGTTTCAGGCGGCCAATGGAGAGGAAGTGGTGCTCACTACGAACGGCCGCCTCCCTGGCGGTAAGACCAAGCGGGGTCCACAGCTGAGCGAAATCCGGCTTGACCATTTTCGGGCCCATTACGCCGACGATCACATAGGGATCCCCGTCGAGGTTGATGGACTTGCCAAGCACATTGGGATCTGAGGCGTAGCGCGCCTGCCATAACTTGTAGCTGAGGATCACCTCACGATTGCTGCCGGGGCGGTCTTCCTCGGGCGTGAAGACACGTCCGTGGAGCGGCTGAACATCCAGTACGGAGAAAAAGTTGGAGCTTACCGTGGCCGCGGCGATCGACTCGGGCTTGTCGGCCCCGGTAATGTCATACCCCGCACCACCATAGAGCGCCATTTGCTCGAAGACGTTGTTCTGCTTTTGCCAATCGAGGAAGTTTGCTGCCGAAACGGAGAACCACGTCATTCCAGGGAAACTGGCCTGTGGAGGAACATGCCAGATCTGCACCAGGCGATCGGCATCGCGAAATGGCAACGGCTCCAACAGAACGGCATGAACGACGCTGAAGATGGCGGTATTCGCTCCGATTCCGAGGGCCATGATGGCGACGGCAACACAGGCGAAGCCGGGACTCTTACGCAACAGCCTGATGGCAAATTTCATGTTTTGCGCCAATATTCCCATTTCGCACCTCGGTACTGTAACAACTGGCAATCTCAGTTCCATTCCTCAAGGTCGGAAGGAGCGTGTTATCAACACAACCATCCAACAGTGAAAGAACCGGTGTTCATTGCCGAGAACAGATGTCCAGTAGCGGACATCTGTAGGGAGTCCAAAACTACCGACTATACTGGCGATGCCCATTCTTATTAAGGGACAGATGCCATCCAGGGTCGGAAGTGTCCATGCGTAAGCTCGTTCTGCTGGTCCTTTGTTGCTTGACCCTCACCACACACGGCCAGACTCCCGCATCGCCGCAGCCTACCGTTCGATACCACTTCGGTGACAATTTGCGTTGGGCCGATCCCTCCTTCGACGACAGCTCCTGGCCGGTCGCGCAGAATGGCCTGGTTCCCTCCCGCTCTCGCGATTCAGACCGTTTCCTCTGGGTGCGCATCCGCGTCCCCGCCCCAGGCAACCTGAACAGCCCAGTGGCTCTGCATCTCGACGATTTGGGCGTCCAGCCAATGGCGTGGCAGGTCTTCGTCAACGGCCGACCCTTCGGCGGCCAGGGAGCTTTCCCGCCCCATGCCGATCCGGCCGATCCGCCGGTTTCTCCGGTGATGACTCTGCCTTCTTCGCTCGCTCCGCCGGGCTCCGTGGCTCTGGTTGCGCTGCGCGAGTGGCATGCCCCCTCTTTCTTTGAATCCAACGGCCCCAGCCACCCAACCGCCGTCATCGACGAGGCCGATGTGCTGCGCCTGGCCGTCCGGGCCGGCGCTGCCGAAGCCCTGATTGCCAACGGACCGGAGTATGCCATCAGCTCTGTGCTGGCCATCGTCGGCATTGCGCTGCTCGTCTTCTGGCGCTCCTCGCGTGGCCGCGAGTACCTGTGGGCCGCGATCATGCTTCTGTCGCCTCTGGCCACTGCCATCTTGTCTTCGAGCCTGGTTACCGCGCGTCTCTCGTTCCACGCGCAGACTCTGGCCCTCGCCGTGGTCTACAGCGCCGGGCTGATGGCTGAGATCGAGTTCATGTGGACGCTCTTTCAGCTGCGTTCCCGCTGGATCCACATTCTCTGGCACGCCATATGGGTTGCCCTCATCCTGGCCGAGGTTGCCGAAGCATACTTCCTGCAGTCACCGGCGTTCCAGCATCTCTGCCAAATCGTTATCGTCGCCGGCATTTCAGCCTTTGACTGCATCCTCTTCCCTGTCTGCATTCGCGAGATCTTTCGCCCCGGCGGGAATCGCGCCATCGCCGCCGCCCAGAGTCTCATGGAGGTGATCATCCTGCTGGGGGTCCTGGGTTACTCGGTTCGCATCACACGCGGAACCTTCCCGCTGGATCTGTTCCAACTGACCATCACGCTCCTGGATCTGGCAATCGCCGCCATGCTCTTCCGGCGGGCATGGAAGGCATGGAAAGAGAGCAGCTCGTTGCGCGCCGAGTTCGAGGCCGCCCGTGAAGTCCAGCAGCAACTCGTCACTGCTCCCCCGGCCATCCCCGGGTTCCGCATCGAGGCCGAATACAGACCAGCCACGCAGGTGGGCGGAGACTTCTATCGTGTCGTGCCCGGTGAGAACGGCGAAGTGCTGGTGGTGGTTGGCGACGTGAGCGGCAAAGGGCTCCGCGCCGCCATGACCGTCTCCGCCATCGTGGGGTCATTGCGCATGCTCCCGACGCGCACCCCGGTCGAGATCATTGGCGAGCTCAACCGATCCCTAACCGGCAACCTGCATGGCGGCTTCGTCACGTGCCTGGCGGCACGCGTTCACTTGGATGGCACCGTCGCCCTCGCCAACGCCGGCCATCTGGCGCCGTATCGAAACGGCGAGGAAATTCCGTTGCCGCCCAGCCTGCCTCTCGGCATCATCGCCGATGCCGAATACACAGAAACCCCTCTCCGGCTTGCCCCCGGCGACACCTTCACCTTTTTCTCCGACGGAGTGGTCGAAGCCCAATCGCCAACCGGCGAGCTTTTCGGCTTTGAGCGCACCGCCGCCATCGCCTCACAATCCGCCCAGAGCATCGCTGACATCGCCCAGCGCTTCGGCCAGGAAGACGACATCACGGTGCTGACACTCAAGTTGGCTCCGGCTTAAGACCCACCATGGGTTGGGCATTTATCGTCGTTACGAAAGGAAATCTGTGAAAGAAGCACTGAAGCTGGCTTTACCTAATTTGCCTCGCTGGGTTGCGGCCTTGTGTTGGGTGATCGTCTGTTTGTCCAGCGCAAGTGTGGTCAATGCGCAGCGGCCGCCGGCGGTGCCGCTGGTAACCCACGATCCCTATTTCAGCATCTGGTCAATGGCCGACCGATTGACGGACGTAAATACACGCCACTGGACTGGCGTGGATCAACCCTTGAGCGGGCTGGTGCGCATCGATGCGAGCACTTACCGGTTTATGGGTGCCGATCCCCGGCAGGTTCCAGCGATGCCACAGGTGTCGCTTCGAGTGACACCATTGCATACGGTTTACACCTTCGAGGCCGCCGGAGTGCAATTGGAGGTCAGGTTCTTTACCGCGGCTCTCCCGCACGATCTTGAAGCATTATCGCGCCCTGTCGACTACCTCACGTGGAACGTCAGTTCCAGCGATGGTCAACCCCATTCCGTCAGCCTGCTGGTGGATGTGAGTCCGCTTGTGGCGGTGAATGCAGAGGATGAGGAAGTGACGTGGGGACGATCAAAGCTGCCCGGAATGGAGGTGCTGCAGGTTGGGTCACGCGATCAGCGCGTGCTGCATCGCGGGGGCGATAACCTGAGAATCGACTGGGGATATTTCTATCTCGCCGTACCGGACCAGGAGGAGGCAACGCTGGTTACGGCAAGCAATGCAATGGCAAGCTTCGCGGCCTCAGGCGATCTGCCGCAATCTGATGATATGGAGATGCCACGGCAGCCCCGCAATGGCGCGGCGCACCTGGCGATCAGGTTGCGCACCGACGTGACCGCGGCGAAGCCGGCAAGCCGGCACGTGCTGCTCGTCTTTGACGAGAGCTATTCCATTGAATACCTGGATCGCAAATTACGCCCGTATTGGCGCAGAAACGGTCAGACGGCCGCCGCCATGCTAGCTGAATCGGAGGCTCAGTACGCCCGCCTTGAAGAGCGCGGCAAGCGCTTTGATGAGGAACTCACCAGCGACCTGGAACATGCCGGCGGGAAGTTCTATGCGGAGTTGGGGACGTTAGCATACCGGCAGACACTCGCCGCGCATGGGTTCGCAGCGGACATTGACGGCACACCCCTGCTTTTCCCCAAGGAAAACTTTAGCAATGGCTGTATCTCGACCGTAGATGTCTTGTATCCGTCGGCGCCGTTTTTCTTGTTCTTCAACCCCGCATTACTCGAGGCCCAGCTCAAGCCAGTCCTCGAATACTCCGCGCTTGCACGATGGAAGTGGCCCTTCGCCCCGCATGATCTGGGTACCTATCCGCTGGCGGATGGACAGGTGTATGGCGGCGGGGAACTTAGTGAAGAAAATCAGATGCCGGTTGAGGAAAGCGCGAACATGCTGATCCTGGTGGATGCGCTGGGTCGTGCGCAAGGTAACTGGCATCTCGCTGAGAAGTATTGGCCGCAGTTGACCAAATGGGCAGACTATCTGAACGCGAAAGGCCTCGACCCTGAAAATCAACTCAGCACCGACGATTTTGCCGGTCATCTTGCGCATAACGCCAACCTATCCATCAAGGCTATCGAAGGACTCGCCGCTTACTCGCAGATGGCGAGACAGCTGGGTAACACGAAGGTCGCGGAGCAATATGCCGGCGCAGCCAAGCAGATGGCCGGGCAATGGCAAAGCATGGCTCTGGAGGGCGATCATTACAAGCTCGCTTTCGATAAGCCTGGTACATGGAGCCAGAAATACAACCTGGTTTGGGACAAGCTGCTCGACCTGGATCTCTTTCCGCCGTCCATTCGCAAGACCGAGATAGCATTTTATCTCCAGCACCTCAACCAATATGGACTGCCGCTTGATAACCGTGCAGACTACACCAAGCTCGACTGGGAGTTATGGACGGCGACTCTTACGGAAGACCCATCTCAGTTCACCGCTTTGATGGATCCCATCGGTAAGTGGCTCAACGAGACTCCTTCTCGCGTGCCGCTGACCGACTGGTACGACAGCAAGACGGGCGCAATGCTCCATTTCCAGGCTCGCTCGGTGGTGGGTGGTGTCTTCATCAAGGCGCTTGCCGACAGGAACCTGAGCGAAAAATGGCGAAAGTTCAATCCATAGACTGATACTTGCGCTCCGCCGAAAAAGACTTGCTTAGCCCTTCCCGGCTCATGCCCCGGCTCTGCCGGCCATTCGTTAGCCGGCTCCTCTGGAGTTTCGTCCCCCAATATCCTGCGAAGACTGACACCTCCTATTGACTTTCTATAGGAGCCAGGTGTATCCCTATAGCCATTCGATATGAGGCGACCGTGAGTTCTAAGCAAATGAATCTCCTGCAAGGCACGCTCGACTTGCTCATGACGAACGCCCTAAAAGCAATCTGAGGAGGAACGATGGGATTTACCTCGCGGATTAAGGGTTGTCTGCGAACACTCTTCCGCAAACGGCAGATCGAGAGCCAGCTGGACGAAGAGATTCGTGCTTATGTCGATATAGTTGCCGATGAAAGGATCGCGGCAGGGATGCCGGCCGCAGAGGCTCATCGCACCGCTCTGGCTGACTTCGGGGGCGTCGAGCAGGTGAAGCAGGCGGTTCGTGAAGGGCGCCCTGGCATGTGGTTGGATCTACTTAGCCACGACGTGCGGTACGGACTTCGCCAATTGCGTCAGAATCGCGGATTTACGCTGACAGCGGTGATCACACTTGGGCTCGGCATTGGCGCGACCTCGACCATTTTCTCCGCGGTGAATTCTCTGCTGTTAAGACCCCTGCCATATCACGACCCAGACACTCTTATGTGGGTATCGAACTACTGGCCAAAACTTCATTTGGACAGAGTGATGTCCCCAAACTTCATTGCCGCGCGGTCCGAGACCAGGTCTTTTGCAGAGCTTGCCGCCTACACGTATGCCGACGCTAATCTTACCGGAGGAGCGGATCCGATCCGCATAACACGCGCGAACGTGACGGCCAACTTTCTGCCCCTGTTGGGAGCGGAAGCGCAGCTAGGCCGGACATTTTCTAACGACGAAGACAAGGGAGACGGGTCGAACGTGGTGCTGTTAAGCGATCACTTATGGCGCCGTCAGTTCAATGCAAATCCGAATATGCTGGGCAAGCCGGTGAAGTTGGATGGCGTGGAGCAGACAGTGATTGGGGTGTTGCCTCCGCACTTTCGTTTTCCCGACGTGCAACTGGAACCGGATGTTTATACGCCACTTGGACTGAATCCTGCCAGGAGCGCTAACGACAAACGAGTTTCTCTCCTGTCTGTGATTGGCCGGCTGCGGCCAGGGAGCAGCCCGCAACAGGCGCAGCTCGAGATGCTGACGTTCCTTCTCGCGCGCACGAAGAACTATCCCGCGGGCTTTGCGCATATGGCGGAAGGGCAAGAGGTAACTGTCGAACCGCTGCACCGGCATATCGTGGGCGACAATCGTAAGCCGCTGCTGATCCTGCTCGCCTCGGTGGGGCTGGTGCTTCTGATAGCTTGTGCCAATGTCTCCAATCTACAGCTTGCGCGCGCGGCGTCAAGGCAGCATGAGACGGCCATTCGTGGTGCTCTGGGCGCTTCGCGTATGCGCATCGTACGACAATTTCTGGTGGAAAGCTTGATCCTCTCGCTTTTCTCCGCGGCTTTGGGAATGCTGATCTCGGTTGCTATCTCCATCGTGATCCAACATCTGCAGATACCCGAAGCGTCCGAGAGCGGCCGCTCTGCCCAGATGGCACAAATGCTGCGTTTGCCGTTTGGCAAACTAAGTGCCGCTATTGCAATCGATGGTTGGGTGCTCGGGTTCACCGTGGGAGTTGCGCTCTTGACGACTGTGCTGTCTGGGCTCGTGCCGGCGATCGGGGGGAGCCGCGCCGACCTGAGGACCGCCTTACAGGCCGCCCCTCTGCGCACCACAGCGGGACGAGAACAGCGTCTTCTGCGCCACTCTTTGCTGTTGGCGGAGGTGGGGCTGGCAGTTGTCCTGCTCGCCTCTGCCGGCCTGCTGGTGCGAAGCTTCGTCAACCTACTCCATTACGATTCAGGCTTCGACCCGCATAACACGCTCACCGGAGTTACGCTTCTAAGCTCGTCCCGGTACCCGTCAGACAATAGCATCAAGACGTTTGTCGATCAGCTGTTGCCGAGACTGTCAGGGCTTCCGAACGTAACCGCGGTGGCGGCAACCAGCCTGCTCCCTCTCCAGGCAAACAGTATGCCCGGCGGGATCACATTTGAAGGGGTTCCAGCTCCTCCCGCGGGAATGCGGCCGGTCGTTTCCGTTGTGAGCGTCACGCCGGACTACTTCCGAGCCGTAGGCACACCGATCTTCCAGGGGCGCGCATTCAATCCATCGGACACCGCTCAGTCTATTCCCGTCACCATCGTCAATCGTGAGTTCGCCGATCGCTTTTTTGCCGGAGATGCATTGGGTAAACGCTTCCACTCGATGGCCTGGGGCCCGGAACATGCAGCAGTGACGGTTGTGGGAGTCGCCGACGACGTCAGGCGCGGCCGGCTGGAGCAGGACGCACAGCCCGAGATGTATCTCCCCGAGACTCAATGGCCGCAGAACTCAATTGGCATTGTCGTACGCACCGCAAATAATCCCTCGTCGCTTGCCAATGCGCTGCGTGGGGTGGTGACCGCGATCGACTCCGATCAGCCCGTCTTTGATATTGAAACCATGGATCAGCGAGTGTCAGAGACCCTTGCCCAGCGACGATTGATTATGCTCTTGAGCACCTGTTTTGCGTTGCTTGCCGTCGTTCTGTGCACGGTGGGAGTCTATGGAGTCTTCTCCTACTCTGTTACCCAGCGCATGCACGAGATGGGTATACGTTTGGCTCTTGGCGCCTCGCGAATGGGATTGCTCCGGCTGGTCGTGACCGAAGCTGGCCGGCTAATCGCACTGGGTGGCATTTTCGGAGTTGGTATGGCCCTCGTCGTGAGCAGACTCCTGTCCAGCTTGCTGGTTGGGGTCACACCCCGCGATGCGACAACTTTTACCCTTGCCTGGGTACTTATGACGACAGTTGCCCTGCTTGCAAGCACGGTGGCCGCGACGAAGGCGGCCAGAACAGATTTAGTTGCCATCCTCCATACGGAGTAGGCTCCGGGTCCCATGGACTCACGTCAAAAAGGAGCTTGTGGATCTGGCCACGGCATCCGCCAAAGGGCCGGCTGAATAGTTTACCGGCACCGTACGCATCGATCCGCTGTTTCAGGCGCTTGCCAATGAGATCAGGCAGAAGCCATCTTGCATGGAATCTGAGGGATGCCTCGGCTGCTATCCTCTAGCCATTGATTCCCTGAGGCTTTCCTGATGCCGCTGCATGTAAGAGCTGCCCTGAGGCGGTTTGTAGCTGATCTTTTGTCCTCGCGGAAGACGGCCCTGTTCATGATCCTCACGCTGGCCTGTTGGCCAGGTGAAGGGTTTGCGCAAAAGGTCCTGAGCGTCACCCCGGCTCATTGTAAGTACAAGATCAGCCCCAACCCCGAGGCAGCTGGACCAGGCTGGGGGCAGCCGGGATTTGACGATTCGGGATGGCCGGGTTCCCTTCCCGCCGCAGACAGCTACCTCCCTCCTGGCCCTTATCAGTGGACTCGCTGCCAGCTCGATCTTCGTGCCTCTCGTGCAGACGGGGCCGGTGTTCGTGCAGGTCGAGCAGTTTTCCGCGTGGCAACTTTTCGTGGATGGCACAGAAGTGGGCTCCTTCGGCAACCTGGAGACGGGCCGATATTCCATGAATCTCGTGCAACGGTTTCCGCTTCCCCAATCGAGTTCAGAGCGCGGCGTAGTATTAGTCGCATTGCTCGAAATCCAGCGGGGATTGCCTCCCCTCCGCTACGCGGCCATGGTCGCACCGATAAGCGCTGGATCGCAACAGACGCTGATAGACCAAACCTCCCTTGCAGTTCTGGAAGGGTTTGCCCGTCGACGGGTCCAATTCATCTGCTATGGGTTTTTCGCAATTGGAGGTATATTCCTGCTCATTTTGTCCAGCGTAGATCGCAGCAGGAAGGATCTCTTCTGGCTGGGTATGCTTGCTTTAGGCACCCTGGACCTGAGGACCAACGAGTTGGCCCAGGTGCTCTTGACGCCGTATCCGCATTGGCTACAGTTGGCGTGCCTTTGGGTTGGGCAGTGGCTGTTCGTTCCTTACGTATACTTCTTCTTTTCACTGACCGGGCGCAGAGTACCCCGGTTTTACCTGATCGTTGCGGCAGCGACGCCCATCCTGATTGCACCAGCGGTACTTTCCTTTGTATGGGGGCCGCGCATGGATCAGGTGCTTTGGTGGTGGAGTTACTGGTCACCGTGGATGCTCACTGTGGTGGGAGTGCTTGGGTTTATTTCAAGTACCTCACCGGTCGCGGCGTTCTGGCCGGTCTGGAAGATACCGCCTGCCTTACGGCCGATCTTTTGGGTGAGCATGATCTGGGCAACTGGCGAAACGGCAAACGCAGCGGTACATTTGCCGTGGTTTAGCACACTCGATCCCACGGGTTCTGTCCGCGAATATCGAGCTCTGGTGGCTGCGCCGGTGATGTTGGCTATGTTTTTTTTGCTGGCGCGGAGGCAGAAGCGGATGGGCGAAGAGCGGAGTGAGCTGCAGGCGGAGATGCGGTCTGCGCAAGAGATGCAGCAGTTACTGATGCCGGCCGCGCTGGATTTGCAACCGTGGATCCAGGTCGAAGCAGCCTATTTACCGGCGAAGGAAGTCGGCGGAGATTTCTACTTTTGCCGCCGCGCCGGTTCCGGACAACTAGTGGTCATCGGCGATGTCAGCGGCAAGGGCTTGCGAGCTGCCATGCTGGCCTCGAATCTTGTCGGGGCTTTGCGAAATGAAGACGCGGGCGATCCGGGCGTGGTGCTTTCAAGGCTTAACCAGGTGGTTCTGCAGGCACATTCGGGTGGATTTGTGACCTGCCTCTGTGCGCTGTTCGATGCTGGTGGAGAATTGAAAGTGGCCAACGCCGGCCACATCGCGCCGTACGTCGATGGCGTTGAGCTGGCGGTCGAGAACTGCTTGCCGCTGGGGATTGTCTCTGACGCTTCCTATCTCAAGTCTTCATTCCTGTTGCGCGGAAAGGCCGTTACGCTGCTCTCCGACGGCGTGCTGGAGGCCCGCAATGCAAAGGGCGAATTGCTAGGCTTCGAGCGCATGGCCGCACTAACCACCAAACCTGCAGCGGAGGTCGCGAACGCTGCCCAGAAGTGGGGCCAGGAAGATGACATCACGGTCCTTACTGTCAGGAGCCTGTAAGTCGGACTGTGGCGTAGTCCGGATTACAAACGCAACGCGGTTCTAACGCGGACACATCAGCCCGTCCATAACCCAACCACATCGATGGGGCTCTACGCGCTACGGCTTCGCTTCACCCGAAGCGGCGGGATCGTAGTATTCACGCCATGAGGCGATCTTGCCGTCCTTCAGATCGACCATGATTGCATCGTGGGAAACTGCATGGTTGCCGTCTCGCCTTCGGGTGATCGCCCAATCCCACTCGATGGCCACCTTCTTGCCATCGGGCGACGCAAAGACATTCTTGATCGTGACATGCAAATCGCTGAAGTCCTTGAAGTAGTCCTTCATCGAGGCCGGCATATCGGGAGCGGCGGTGTTTCCTTCAGGCGAGGCCAGCACCGCGGTGGGCAGCCAGTCAGAGGCGGCAATGGTGAAATCCTCCTTCTCCCAGGCGCGGGCCTGGCGCTCCACCAGCGCTCGCGCTGAGCTCTGTTGGGCCGTCCCGGCCAACGCGGAAGACAAAAGGATGGCTGCCAAGAAAATGCGGTTTGTACGATTCATTTTTCTCCCTGAACCGTGACCGGTAACAGCACGGTTGCGGCTTGATGAAATTCTTTACCCAGTTCCTCGGCACTGCCAAAGAGCTTGCCTTCCACGTGGCGCGCCGGCAGATTGAATACCAGCGGCGACGCAGCAAAAGGATAAGGATCGAGCCGGAAATGCCGCTCTCCCAGCGACTCCACGACAACGCGCTTCTCGCCGCCCGCACGTAAAGGCAAAGCGTGCAGCAGGTCGCCGGGCTTCCGCATAGTCGACACAACTCAGCAGCGACAGGTTGTCCGCCGCCTGCAGCAGACGAAAGTGATTCTCAATCCGCGCCGGAGAGATTTCTTCCCGAGAGAGCTCCTCATCCGCAGCCAGCCTGCTCTTCAATTCCTCCTGAAACTTCAACTGGCGATCGAGAAAGGCATCGAGCAGCGGCAACTGATCGGGATGGATGGTGGTGCGATCGGCGTGCGCCGTCAGTAGATTGTAGGTATGCATGGAAACCAGCAGGGCGGCATAGGCATCTTCCTCGGCCACTAGGCGCGCGGCCCGTTCCCGCACGGCGAGATAGTCGGCCAGGTCGATCTCTTCAAAGGCAGAGTATTTACCGACCAGCTCAACTGAAAAAGCGCTGGGCTTTCCTTGCCTGGTGATCTGCGGTTGCTGATCGCGCGCTGCCCAACCGTTGTCATGGGTGGCAATGCCGCGCAGCACCCGGGCGCGCGGCTCAGGCGCGAGGAATAAATCATTACCCCATTGGGCCGCGAAAGCTCCCGCCAGTTGCGCATGGTCCACATGCGTCACCAACCACCACCCGGTTTCAGATTCCAGACGAAGCATTGTTGCGTCCTCTATTCATCGGTCATTCATCCGTCGCTGCCCGCGCCGACTCATGCCAGTTGTGCAGGAAATACCACTCCAGAAACATGACGAGAAAGAAGAAAGCAAAACCCAGCACAGTCGCGGCCAGCACCAGCGCGAACAGGTAATCGGTTTGCAGTTGCGTGCTGGCGTACAGGATGGAGTATCCCAGACCCCCTTCGCCCACCCTGCTGGAACCGGCAAAAAGCTCCCCGGTAATCGCGCCGATCACTGAGATGCCGCCGGCAATGCGGATGCCGACAAAAAGCGAAGGCACGGCATGGGGAAGGCGAAGCCGGGTGAGGATCTGTAGCCGGGAGGCATTGTGCATCAGGAAGAGATGGATCAGATTCGGCTCCACGCTGATCAGTCCCTGGGTGGTATTGGCGATGATCGGCGCCAGGCAGATGATGAAGGCCACCATGGTAACCGACAAGGTCCCCGGTCCAACCCACATCAGGATCAGCGGCGCCACGGCGACAATAGGAACGGTCTGCAGCATGATGGTGTAGGGGTAGAGCATGCGCCGCATCCAGCGGGACTGCGCGAAGACCAACGCAATCAACACGCCGACCACGATACTGGCTGCCAGCCCGCCCGCCGCCTCTTCCGAGGTGATCGCGAGCGAGGCGACCAGCGATGGAAAGCGGTCGACGACTGCCCGGCCCACGGCAAGAGGCGGGGGCAGCATGTAGGGTGGCAGATGCAAGCAGCAGCATCGAGCCCCTGCCACAACAGCAGCAGCGCGGCGAAGACGGCCAGCGCGTTGAGCAGTGTGACGGCATACTTTTTCATGCGCTATGCACTCCGCGAAGGGCCCGCGAAACCTCGGTCACATACGATTCGAACTGCTGGACTCTCGCGCGTGAGATTGGTCCGGGGAAAAGGTAGATCAATCGTCGATTTGCTGAGCAATGCGGCCGGGGGAAGGCGCCAGGACAATAATGCGAGTGGAGAGAAAAACCGCTTCGGCAACCGAGTGGGTGACAAATACCGCGGTCCAGTTCTGTTCTGCCCGCAGCCGGAGCAGCTCCTCGTTCAGGCGATCGCGGGTCATCTCGTCAAGCGCGCCGAAGGGCTCGTCCATCAGCAACAGCCGCGGTGTCGTGGCCAGCGCGCGAGCCACGGAAACGCGCATCTTCATGCCGCCTGAGAGCTGCCGCGGGTAGGCGCTGCGCCACGTGGGTGAGCCCAACCAGCTCCAGCAGCGACTGCACCTTCTGCTTTCCTGGCTTCGCGGCTTACGTGCTCCAGCTCCAGCCCCAGGCCGACATTGCGGGTGACGGTGCGCCAGGGCAGCAGCGTCGCGTCCTGAAAGATGTAGGAGATGGTCTTGCGCGCATTCACCGGCGTCACGCCGTCGACCAGGATGCTACCCGAGCTGGCGCTGGTGAGGCCGGAGATCAGCTTGAGCAGGGTGGACTTGCCGCAGCCCGGAAGGGCCGATCAGGCTGATGAACTCGCCTTTCTCGATGGCGAGATCGATCTGCTGCAGCACCGGAGGGTTGCTCCCGTAGCGTTTGCTCAGGTTGGAGATTGTCACCATCAGCGAGTTCACCAATGGCAGTTCCAGCCGGGAAGGATGCTCCGCGTCGTGCAGCAGCATCTGGGTCGAGCGCTGCCAGTTCCAGGAATCCGCCAGCCACGGCTGGTACTGCGGTGGATGGATTCCGGTCGTACAAGGGGAAGGCGCTGCTGGCCACTTCCAGCCGGATCGCATCGCCGGCAGCGAAGACGCACGAGGTGGGCTCGAGCTCGAATTGCCAGCACTGAATGGCATCCGCGTGATAGCCGGACTCGCGAAAAAGATACGATGAGCGTGCGATGCCGATGCACACAAACTCGGCCTGCCCGCTGGGGCGCAGCCGCACCAGCTTGCCGGTGAAGTCGGCGTGCGCCGCGGAAGTAACACAGTAGACCGTGAGCTTCGGCGATCCGAATAAATGTGCAGCGGGGCAACGAGGGGAGCGCCGGTATAGACCAGCAGGTTGTTGCCCAGTTTCGAGCTGTGCCTGGTTGATCGGGCCGCTGAGGGCCGCCGGTGCCGCCCGGCGCGTGGACCGGCGTCTCCGGATCGTAGACAAAAATATCGCGCGGCTCGACTGCGCTGGGCGGCGCGGTTGAGAGCCAACCGTTGCCTTTGCGCGAATCGGCGCGGCCTCCGCTATGGAGATAGAGGGAGAGGGTCTCTGCGGGGAAGCTCTCCGCATCGAACCAGCGGTTTGCGCCCAAAGCAAAGTGGCGGATGCGCGGCTCGCCGGCAAACTCGCCGCTTCCCTTCAGCCAATGGTTGAACCAGCGCAACAGCAGCGAATCGGTATCGAGCAATGCTTCGGGGCCAAGATTCTGCTCGCCGACCAGCTCGCCCCAGGGGATATGGACCCAGGGACCGGCAACGAGATATTGGTTCTCTGCATGTTCAGACATGGCAAGATAGCCGGCCACGCTGCCAGAGAGGAAAGTATCGAACCAGCCCGAGATGTGCAGGGCGGGCACGCTAATCCTCTTCAGCGATTCGCTTACATCCAGCGCCGACCAGTAAGGGCCGGGCAGATCGTGAGTGAACCAGTCGTGCACGTAGGACGGCAGTCCCTCATGCTGGAGCTGCGGATGCAATCCGTAGGGGGTGACAAGGGACTGGCTGCGCAGATCGGCCCAGGCCTTCTCCAGGCCATCGCTCGCCGCGCGCAGCTTAAGGCGCCGGGCATCCGCTTTCAGCATTTGCAAACCCCAGCCCAGGCTCGACGCCAGCCGCAGCGCGCCCTGGCGATAGAACCAACCGTGGTAGAGATCGCATGCGGTCTGTGCGGGCGCAATGCAGACCAGGCCTTCCGGCTGCTCGGCCGCGGCCAGAAGCTGTGTCAGTCCCTGGTAGGAGAATCCATACATGCCTATCCTGCCGTTCGACTCGCTGCGCGTGCGCAGCCAGCGGATCGTTTCGGCTCCGTCGGCCCCCTCGTTGCGAAAGGGATAGAAGTCGCCTTCGGAGTCGCCGCGCCCGCGCACATCCTGGATGACGACGTTGTAGCCATGAGCGGCAAACCAGACGGGGTGCGCGTAGACCACGGTCGACGCAATATCCCGGCCGTAGGGTTGGCGCATCAGCAGGGTCGGGTGCGGTCCAGGCGCAGGAGGGTAGTAGTGATCGGAGACCAGGGCGACGCCGTCCGGCATGGTGCAGCGCACAGCGCGTTCAAGACGAACGCCGGAGCCGCAGTCGAGTTGTTCCGTACCCATCACGCTTACAGCCCCTCAGGAAATTCGATCAAGGTTGCAAATCGAAAGAACTGCAGATCCCTTGGCTTCGCTCGGGATCTGCAGTTATGCGGGCCATTCCTGGAAAGATTTTTACCCCTCAAGGTTTATGCCAGTTCTCGTAAGCGGCCATGGCCGTCAAGGCTGCAGCGACCTTCTTCGCCGCCTCCTCAATCCAGAGCGTGCCCTTCTCCGCAGTCGCTGGGTTGGGATCGCCCATCACTCCGCTGGGCGCGATGTCCCTGGTAAGCCAGGCAAAGGTTGCGGGAGCATTCTCCGGACGCAACAACTCCGGCTTGGCAATATCCGCAATGTAGTTCACGGTGTACTCGGCGGTGTGAACCAGCTCCGGTATGGCGCTGAGCAGAAATGAGGTTTCAACCTCGCCCGCGTGGAAGCCATACGTACGCTCCTGTTCGCCGAGCCCGGTAAAGGCCGCACCCCCGGAGCCAAACAGCGAGAAAACCCGCAGCCCGAACTCCGCCCGCAGATCGCGCGCCATCACATCCACCAGCGAACGAGTTGCCCCCATGGGTGTTGTACAGCACCAGCTTCTTGAAACCGGAAGCGGCAATGCTCGCGCCCAGATCGCGCAGCACGGCCATGAAGGTCGAAGCAGATACGGAGAGCGTTCCCGGAAAACCGATATGCTCGTTGCTCTTGCCATAACAAACCGCGGGCAGCGCGTAGACCGGGACCTCCTGCGGCAGGCGGGCCAGCGCGGCGCCCAGCAGGATGCTGTTGATCAGCGTGTCGGTAGCCAGCGGCAGATGCTGGCCATGCTGCTCGATGGCCGCCGTGGGCAGCACCAGAACCGTCGTCTCCCGGGGAAGAGCGTCCACCTGCTTCCAGGTGAGGTAGGCAAAGTTGCGGCTGTCAGGAATCCAGCTCTTCATGCGGTGGGCGCCTCGGCCGGGTGCCGCTCGAAAGTCACCATCTTGCCCGGATTCAGCAGCCCCTTGGTGTCGTACTTATGCTTGGCCAGCAGTTGCACATTGTCGCTGCGATAGCGGCCGCCGCCCTCGACATTGTTCACGTGGGGATTGGCGACGCTTACCCCGATCTCGCGGCAGTAATCGATCATCTCGTTCAACCGTTTCTCGGTAGTAAACCGGACCACGGGGATTGACCCGGGAAGCACCACACCCTGGGCGTTCTTGATGAACTCGATGTGCAAGAGAAATTCGTCGCCGAAGCGCTGCTTCAGCCGGGCAAACTGGCTGCGCACATTCACCGCGTCGAAGCCGCATTGCAGGTAGGTGTACTCAGGATCGACCTTCATGGCCCACAGAGTGGTGTGGTTCCAGGTGTAGTCGGAGAGCAGCGGCACACTGCGCAGCCCGGCATAAGGCGCGGAAAAAGTCACAGCCCCTCCTGCCTCCCGGGCGGCCGCTTCCAGCTGCTCCCGTTGCGCCTCGGCGATCATGAAAAATATCAGCGCCTTGCCCTCGGGCGCCAACTTGCGCACCGGGCTGAAGAAGGAAGGGATGGGCCACTCAAAGGGAGTCACCAGACGCTTGGTCCATTCCGCACCGGTCGCGATGCGCTCGCTGAAGTCGAAGGCCTGTCGAAGGATATCGAAGGCGACGGAACATTGCGCCCACTCCACGCTGGGGGTGAGCGCCAGCCAGATGCGGGTAATGATCCCGTTGGTGCCCCACGCGTGCAGAATCTCGTGCACGGCTTCGCCCTCATGATGGACGACCCGCGGCGGGTCTTCCATGGTGACCACATCGATAGCGCGCACCGTGGCAAAGTCGCGCAGGCCGCCATGCGCCACTGACCCGATGCCTCCCGAGCCACCGCCGAGAAAGCCTCCCACCGACGCCTTGGCGACCGTCGACGGATAGCAGCGAAGCTCCCATCCCACTTTGCGGGCTTCCGCTTCCAGCACGCCCAGGCGCACCCCCGGCTGGCAAACCGCGACCCCATCGGCGCCGATGGATTCAATCTGGTCCATACGCGAGAGGTCGAGCAGCACGCCCCCGTGCAACGGCACCGCCTGCCCGTAGTTCCCGGTTCCGGCGCCTCGCGGCGTAACGGGAATATCGTGCACATAGCAATAGCCCAGCACATCCTGAATCTCCTTGACCGTCAGCGGATGAACCACCACGTCGGCGACCTTGCCATCGAGTTGCTTGCGCAAGCACCGGCGAGTACCAGTAGAAGTCGCGCGACAGGCGGTTGACCACCTGGGGAGCGGTCGAAACCCGTGCAGGATCGCCCACGATCGCGGCCAGGGACACTTCAAGCGGGGTTGTCATGCAGTATGGCTGCTCCTCTCTTATTCCTTGCGGGTGGCCCAGGTGGCGAAGGCGTCCTGCATCCGCGGGTCGGTAAACAGGGTGTTGCAGAGTTCACGCAGGACGGGCCCGGTTACCACGCGTTTGCATGTCGCTTCGCCGGGCAAGCTCGGCGGCCGGAATCTGGATCTGGCGGCAATATCGGTTCGCATCCTCGATGGTTGCCCCGTAGACGACCCGGTCGAGCCCTGCCCAAAGGGCGTTGGCCATGCACATGGGACAAGGTTCGCAGGTGGAATAAAGTGTATATCCACGGAGCGAGTAACTCTTGCGTTTTTTGCATGCCAGGCGGACGGTGCGGAGCTCTGCGTGCGACGGAGGGGTCGTTTTCGACGGCCACCGCGTTCCGGCCGCGCATGAGCGTTTCTCCGCTTTGCTATCGACGATCAGGGCGCCGAAAGGCACCGGGCGTGGAGTGCGGAAACTAAGCGCGGTAAATTTGACCAGCGCTCTGAGGTGGGCTTCATCCGCTTGCGCAACGTTCATGCGGCAGTTTAAATCATTTTCTCGCCGATCGCGGCTCGCCATGCGTGGTATACACGAACCGATATGTCTGCTTTGACGGAAATAAAAAACTCTATCCACGCGTACGCCGGTTGAGCTGGCGCAGGAAGCGTTTGCCCGCGCCAACAGCAATGCCGGCAAAAACGTGTTTCTGGCCATGGACCAGCAACGCACCCTGGCGGAAGCGGAAGGCGCTCAACGCCCGCTTTCCCGACCCGAAGCAACGGCCAGTCCTTTTCGGCGTTCCTGTTGCCGTCAAGGATTGCTTCGACGTGGCGGGCTATCCCACTACCTGCGGCTCGCGCTTTTATGCGGAGAAAAACGGCATTGCGCGCACCGATTCCACCGTGGCGGCGCGGCTTACGGCAAGCCGGCGCCGTGATCATGGGCAAGACCCACCTGCATCAGCTGGCCTACGGCATCACCGGCGAGAACAGCGACTACGGCGATTGCCTCCAGCCCGCGCAATGCGCAGTGGCTCACCGGAGGCTCGTCCAGCGGCAGCGCGGCCAGCGTGCAGGAGGGCTCGTCGGTGGCCGCGATCGGCACCGATACCGGCGGCTCCATCCGCGTGCCGGCGGCGCTCTGCGGGTTGGCCGGCTATCGCTCCTCCCTCGGCCTCGGCGGCGCCCAAGCATGGGAGGGCGGCACGCACCTCGCTGTTTCCTTCGACACCCTCGGATGGCTCTTTCGCGATTTGCGCGATGGACCTGCGCTCAGCGGCTGCGTTGTTCGGCCTTGAACCCGCCGCATGCCCCGCAGAGACGTAACCATCGCCGCCGTGGGAGGGTCCTTTCTGCACGACTGTGAGCCCGCGGTGCTGGAGATGTACCGCGGCTGGCAGGAAGAGCTGCGCCGGACTGGAGCAAAGCTGGAGATATTCGAGCCTGATTTCTGGGAGGACACGCGGGAGATTTTTCTCGGCATCCAGGGACATGAGGCGTCCGCGCTGCACCGGGGGAACTTCGAACATTTTGAGCGGCCGATCGCGGAGCGGCTCGCCTGGGGCGCTTCGCTCTCCGCTGCTGTCGTCGAGGATTTGCGCGAACGCCACGCTGCATTTCGCCGGCGGATGGACCAGTTGCTCGAGCAGCATGACTTTCTCATTCTGCCCTGTGCTCCCATGAGCGCGCTGCCGGCGGGCGTCGATCACTCCGCCACGCGCCAGAAAATCCTGCGATACACCACGCCGGCCAGCCTGGCGGGTACGCCCGTGGTCACGCTGGCGGCAAGCGGCGGCGGAGTGCAGTTGGTTGCGGCACGAGGCGCAGACGCCAAGCTGCTTAGCCATTCTCAGCTATGCTAGGCTGCCAAAGCATGAGGCTCTCTTTTTGGGCCGGTCGTGCTTGCTGGGCATGTGCCTTATGTTCCGGCGGGCTGCAGAAAGCAGCAAGCCGCCGGCGGGCTTACGCCGGTCGTGCTGCAAACCGACTGGTATCCCCAGCCGGAGCACGGTGGCTTCTACGACGCCCAAATTCGCGGCTACTACAAAGACGAGGGTCTGGATGTAACCATCGCGCCGGGCGGACCTTATGTCAACGCAGATCAGCAGGTTTCGTTGGGCGCGGCGCAGTTCGCCATGGGCTCCTCGGATCATATGCTGCAGGTGGTCGGCAACGGGCTGCCGTTGGTAGCGGTCGCTGCGACCATGCAACATGATCCACAGGCCTTGATGGTGCATCAGGATTCGCCCGTTCATCGCTTCGAGGATCTGGATGGCCACGCGATCGCCATCAGGCTGGGAGCGTCGACATGGTTCGACTATCTGGTCAAGCGGTATCAATTCAAGAATGTGCGGGAGATTCCGGCGACCTACAGCGTCGCCAATTTCCTGCAGGATCCGGCTATATCCAGCAGATCTTTGTAACCTCCGAGCCTTTCTTTGCGCGCCAGGCTGGCGTGCCGGTACGCACCTTGCTGATCAGCGAAACGGGTTACGACCCTTACCGTGTCTTCCTGACTTCGCGTCCTTATCTGCAGCAGCATCCGGAGATCGTGGCTAAGTTCGTGCGCGCCTCGCTGCGGGGCTGGCGCGATTACCTGGTTCACCCGGATGACATCAATGCGGCGATTTCCAAACTCAACCCCGCAATGAGCGTGCCGCAGATGCAATTCAGTTACGAGGGTTTGCGGGACCAGCACTTCATCACCGGCGATGCCCCAAACGCCTCGGATCTGGGCCGCTTCGATCCCGCGCGTTGGACAAGCATGTACCAGCAACTGCTGGAGTTGAAGGTAATCCAAAAGCCCTTCGATCCCGCGATCGCCTACACCATGCAATTCATGCCTGGCAAGTAATTCTGTAACCGCAGGTCCCTCCGGTACTTCCCCACCCGAGGACTAAACCGTCTTGCCACGCACTCCCCAACCGGCCATCAGCAGCAGCACAATATAAATCACCTGCATCGCCAACCGAACCGGCACGCTGGGCATAGGCAAACCGCCGACTACCTCGCCGGCGGCATAAACATTGGCGGGGAAAATAGCAATCATCAACGCCGCAAGGCAAACAGAGGCCGCACGGGTGAACGCCGGCAGCAGCAGGCCGACGCCGCCGGCCAGTTCCATCGCTCCGCTGAACAAAACTAGCTGGGGACGATAGGGGAAGAAAGGAGGGACAATGGTCGCAAACATCGCGGTCCGGGTAAAGTGCCCAATGCCTGAGACCAGCAGGGGCAGCGCCACCACCAACCGCAGGACCCACTGCATCCAGCCGAACGAACGCAGCCCGCGCTGCCCCCACCAGAAGAAGGCCACCACCGCCATGATCAAGATCAACGTCGTGATCCCATAGACCATCCCGCTCTCCGTCTGCGATCATAACTGGCTGGGGGACGCGGGCAGACAATGGCTTCTGAAGTTGCGCACCTCAAGCCGCTCCGTGTCCGCCGGATGCGGTTTTTTTCGGTTTCCTTCCTGTTTGTCGCGGGCATCGTCAACTATCTCGACCGCACCTCCTTCTCCATCGCCAACACCAGCATCCGTGCCGACCTGGGCCTCTCCGGCACCAGGATGGGAGCACTGCTTTCCGCCTTTTCCCTGGCTTATGGAGTCGCCCAGCTGCCCATCGGCCTGATGCTCGACCGCATCGGCCCGCGGGTGATTCTGGCGGTGGGCATGTTTGTCTGGTCCCTGGCGCAGATGGCCACCGGCCTGGTCAGCAGTTTTGGCGGCTTCATGGCGACCCGCATCAGCCTCGGCGCGGGGGAAGCGCCCATGATGCCGTGCGGCGTGAAGGTGATGAACGACTGGTTCAGTGCCCGCGATCGCGGTCTGCCCACCGGGCTGCATGACGGCTTCGAACACCCTGGGGGTAACCCTGTCCCCGCCGATACTGACCGTGATCATGCTCTCCTTTGGCTGGCGGGCCATGTTCGTGAGTGTCGGGACTCTTCGGGGTGCTTCTTTCCCTGGCTTGGTATCCGCTCTACCGCGATCGGGACCAGGTGGCGTTGACCCAGCGCCGAGGCCGACTCCATGGGCCTGGAAGTCGAACGGACCAGGACCGAGATGTCTCTGCGCCAATGGAGGCGTTTGTTTCGCCTGCGCACGATTTGGGGCATGATGCTGGGTTTCGGCGGAGTGAACTACACCACCTGGCTCTACCTTTCCTGGCTGCCCGGCTACCTGCAGGCGGAAAGGCACCTGACTATCGCCAGGACCGGCTGGGTGGCGGTCATTCCCTACCTCTGCGGCACCATCGGCTCCCTGGTCAGCGGAGGGGCGGCCAACCGGTTGATCCGCCGCGGTACCGCGCCCATTCGCGCCTGCAAGATTCTCATCATCGGCGGCATGTTTTGTTCCGCGCTCAGCACCCTCGGCGTGGCCTTTGCGCCCACGGCCACAGGAGCGGTCGGCCTGCGTCAGCCTGGCAATTTTCTTCATCTACTTTGCCGGCAACTCAGGCTGGGGGCTGGCCCAGGCTTTGTCGCCGGTCCACATGGTCGCCTCGGTCAGCGCCATACAAAACTTCGGCAGCTTTGTCTGCGCCTCGCTGGCGCCGCTGATCACCGGGTTTCTGCTCGACTACACCCATTCCTTCCATATTGCGTTGATGATCTGCTCTCTGGCCACCACACTTGGGGCTCTCTCGTACTGGTTCATCGTCAAGGATCGGATCGCCGCTGACCTGCCAGCGGTACATGTCTAACCAGCCAAGACATGCTAGTGTTTTGTTTAATGAGGACAATCAGGCAGAGTGGCAGGCGCGAGCCCAGGTCTTCAAGGCCAGAGTCTGCGGGGTCATCGCGCTCAACGCATGGCAACGGAGGGCGGCCGGTTGCCGTGGCAACCTCTTCCTACGTGAACATTATCGAAGCGCTGCTCGAAAACGGCTCCATGTCGCGTTCTGAGCTGGCCACCTCGACCGGCCTCAGCCGATCGGCCTTGACCGAGATGAGCCGGGTCCTGATTGAGCATCAATTTGTCGAGGAATCTCCCTCCGTGAGCGACAAGCAGCGGAAGGGCAGACCCTCCATCATGCTCTCCCTGAACGCCCGGTATGGGTACTTTGTGGGCGTAGGCCTCACCGAAGACCCTCCCCTGATGGCGCTGACGGATTGCCATGGCAACGTGCTGGCTGAGCACCAGATCGGCATGGCCATGGAGCCGGAAGCCGTAGCCGCGGCCATCGCGCGAGGCATCCCTCATCTGACCCGGGCCTCGAACATCTCCCGGGAGAAGGTGCTGGGCATCGGGGTCGCGCTCTCCGGGCACGTCAACCATGCTCAGGGGATGTGTCTGCATTCGAACCTGTTGGGGTGGCACGATGTGCCGATTGCCAAAATCGTCGAGCGCGTGACCCAGATGCCCACTTATATCGATAACGATGCCCACGCCGTGGCCCTGGGGCAGAAGCTCTTCGGGCAGGCCCGGGAGCTCAAGAGCTTCATGGTGATCATGCTGGGCAAGAAGATCGGCGCCGGCAGCTACATGCAAGGACGCCTGTTTCGCGGAAACACCGGGGCCGCGGGCGAGATCGGCCATTGCACGGTAGCCCCCGGCGGACCCCGTTGCGAATGCGGAAAAGAAGGCTGCTTGGAGGTTTTTGCCACCAGCCTGGCCCTTCTCAGGCGGGCCGCGGAGCTTCATCTTCCGGCAACGGAGATCGGCCAGCTGGAAGCGCTCGCCTCAAAGGGCGTGATGAAAGCCATCGAACTGCTCCGCCACGCCGGATCCGCGCTAGGCATCGCGGTGGCAAATTCCATCCAGATTAATAACCCTGAGCTGGTGCTCTTTGCCGATTTAGTCGGCTTCGGCAATGGTGTTTTCACCACCAGCGCCCGGCAGGCCATCGAGAACAACATCATGCCCCATCTGCTGTCGACCACGCGCCTGGAATTCCGCTCGGTGGAGAAGGACTTCATGGTGCGAGGAGCCGCCAGCATCGCTGCCCACCAGTTCCTGATCGAGCGGGCGACCCCGTAGCCTCATTTCCAGGCCGGCCCCAGCTCCTTCAAGAGAGGCTGGCATTTTGTTGATCATCGCTTATATTTGCACTCGCGAGAGGAAACGCGATGGACTATCACCATCGATATAAAGAAGACGGCAGCTACGAGATCATCTGCACACGCTGCTTTCTTACAGTCGGCCTCGCAGCTGGGCATGCGGTCGCACGGATGTTGGAGGCCCAACATATTTGTCCGAAAGCAAATTCCGCGAGCGTCGCCCCAGCGCCGTCAGGCGATCATCCTGAGGCAATTCCAGGAGAGTTGTCTTCGCAACCGGCTCGAAGCTTACGGTTCGTCGCTACAGCCAAGGAAACGCACTTCGCTCTCTTGTTCGTGGCCGTAATATTAGCTTTTTACGCCCTCCCGACTGGGCTTGAGGTCATTGCAACAACGTATTTAGGGCCCTGGGCCGGCACCATATTCCTGGGGGATTTTTGCGGATGCGTCTGTTTGGCAACCATCTTCAAGCTGCGTCGAACCAGCGTAATTCTCTACGCTGTCTTAACCATCGGTGAAGCCGCTTTGTATGCGAGTCGCCTTCTACCCGCTTCCGCGCTTCTGTGGATCACAGACGTAGTCCCTACCATCGTGGTGATGGCAAAGATCATGAGCTTGCAGAGTCCAGGAAGATGGCTCAAGGAGTAGAGAGCCGTGACTACCCGTCAGGGCAAGGTTGATACTCAACTCGGCCCTACCGCAGTCCAGATCTTCGCCGTCAATGATCGTCTGAACCAGGCGCTTATCGAACATCTTGATCCTGCCGCCTGGAGAGCCAAGCCACCCGGCAACGTGCGCACCATTGCGGCGATCTTCACCCATGTCCACAATGTCCGCCGCAAGTGGATCAGGCTTACCGCTCCGCACTTGAAGGTTCCACTGCCACTCAACCGTGCGCGCTGCACGCCGCAGCAAGCCCGTGCGGGATTAGCCGAGAGCGCCGCGCGCTGCACGGAGATGCTCGCGGACGCGCTCGGCGGTGGAGGCCGGGTGCAGACGTTTCACAGGGATGGCTGGGCTCAGCCTTGGCCGGTGGGCATGGAAATGCTGTGCTACATGCTTTCTCACGAAGCCCACCATCGTGGGCAAGTGTGTATGCTCGCGCATCAGCTCGGATTCCGGTTGCCCAACCGGGTAACCTCTGAGCTATGGAATTGGGAGAAGTTTTGGAAAGTGGGCGGCGTGGTCGGAGTTCCACGCCGCGATTCATGAGAGATCGCCCAAGCGGTTAGGCCTGGGCGATCCCTCATGATCGCAGTTCACTCTGCACCTGCTCGCTCCAGTTCGCGGATGTAGTCGATGACCGCCTCGCTCCAGCCATCGATGTGGATCCACTTTCCATAGCCGACGCCGTTCTGGTAGCTGGCCACATTGATCATGTAGCCCCTTCCGCGCGGCGCAGCGACGCGGTCGTGCGACTGCTCATCGCTGATCACGATGATGCGGTCGTAGCGCTCGTCAATCCGATCGAGCGCCAGCCCAAGGTTCGTGCCGCCGTGAGCCTGGCTGGTATCGAGCGCGTCGCGCAGTGCGAAGCCGCGACGACTCGGGACCTGCTTGAGATTGTCAGAAAAAGTGTAGATGCTCACCTTCTCCGCGATTTCACGCAACAGCACGGCCAGACCGTAAGCGGCGTCGGTACGCAGCATTTCTGCCCGGCGCGATAACGGTGCGCTCATGCTGCCGGAGACGTCGACCAGCAGCACCGTGCGGCCAGCCAGCTTCTCCCGCCCGGCGACAGAACGGTACATGGCCAGTTCCAGCGGTTCTTCCCACTGCGGAGCATACCGGGCAGCGGCAAGAAAGCGAAACGGCAACACTCGCTCCGTCTTCATCGCAGCCAACGCGCCGAGAACGGCGTCCTCGCTCACGTTTGCGTCCTTCATATTGCGAAGGTTGCGCAACAATGCGAGCGCGCCCAGCTTGCGCTCGGCAAGCAGCCGCTCCCAGTTCGCACGCTTGTCTCCACCCGCCGAGAGCGCCACCTCCCAGGTGTCTGGAGTGGAAAGCCGGCCATCGATCAGCCGCTTCCACATCGCAGCCTGCGCCGCATCGTTCGGCTTGGCGTGGCAGAGGAACAGTACATCGCGCAGGCGGACGACACCGGCCCGATCGTACTTGGCCAGCGCGTACTCGTCGAACTTGCAGAACGCCGCAGCCAGGCCCTTCTTCACCTGCCCCGACAACGGAGCTCGCCCCTCAGCCCAGTAGATCGCCACGAATTCCGCCAGTTCATCCGCGCGCTGGATGACGCGAGCCAGCGTCTGGGCCACCAGCCCACGATGGCTGGAATGCCGCGCCATCTCGCGAACCACCAGCAGAGGCACGTGGCGAAGCTTCATCGCTTCGCGTGCTTCGATCGCGAGCGCAGCAACTTTGCCAGCCTCGACCTTCGGCACCAATTCCCGAATCCGCCCGGCAATTTCTACGCCGTCTTCGTAAAACTGGTCTTCCCACAGTAGAGACGCGAGCACACTGCGCCGTAATGCCAACTCCGCATCGATGCTCCGCGCCGGCGCACCCTCATGCGTCTTCACCGGCCTGAGATGACTCAACCTCAAGATATTCAACTTCGCCATTGACAGCCTGCTTTCTTGTAAAAATTCGCCGGGGAACAAGCGATCACAGATGAGCTACGCGGGCTTGCGCCCACGGCGGGGATCGAACCCGCGCCTCCGCTATCGAGCGGTGCTCACCATCCGAAGTATCTGTGATCTACGCCACCGGCGGAGCCTCATTATTTCGTGCGCTCTCGACGTTCCCTTCTGGCGCCCTTGCTACTCTTGCCCGAAAGCCAACTCGCTTGGCAGAAGTGCAAGGCAGAACTTCGATCGCCAGCTTCTTCATCTGGTCGTAATCTGGACGATTCCTGTCCAGATAGCCAGTACAGTCTCGCACCTTGAAGGGCACGGGAACGTTTGGATTGACGTCGGCACAAATGACGACGAGCTCCGATTCACGATATCCAGTCACGATGTGCGCCCAGTTACAGGTACCACACAACGACACCCATCCGAACGGAGTTCCACCCTTTATATTCATCTTGCCCATGGCAAGCCTTACTTTCTATCCGGCTATAGAAGCCGGAGGTAAATAGCCGGGGAACAAACGACAACAGAGCTTTAGGGGTGCTCTACCATTGAGCTACGCGGCATTGGCTGCGGCAGGAGTCGAACCTGCGTCACCCGCTCCTGGGCGAAGTAACTGCTGTCTACGCCACCGGCTAAAGTTGATTTGTGGTGATGCTACGTCGCATGGGCGAGCTACTTCACTGAGGGATCAACCGAGCACAGCTTTTTTTTGTCGATTTACAGTCGAGGAAACTGTACTCTTCGCCACTCAGTGAGCTTCAGAGATAGATGCGATGTGCGTAGGATGGCGCGAAAACGCTATTGAAAATAGAGAAAGTACGCCCGGCGACGATCGCAGCCATTACCTAGCAACGATAGCCAACGCATCGAGATTTGCGTTATGTATTTCACGGGCGACTCCTATACTCCAGAAAGCTTGCCACGGTTGCAAATCAAAAGCAAGCTGATTTTCAACGCGCAGGCGGAGCATGGCTGCAGCCACAACGAGCTATCTGGGTAAGCGCGGCTTCAAACTAACTCGCACTGCTCGACTCCAACATGTCGTCGGGAGCGGTGCACAACGAGTCAACTATGATGGCGGCATACATTACAGCTTTGCCGGTGCATCTGCATGTTGTAGGCGATCCTGGCCCTGCCGGCGCGGTGCCACTTAGAAAACTCACCACGTCCCGCCGACAATAACGCCATCGTGATGTGACTGAGCTCGTTGTATTTCCTGTTGCTTGCTTCCAGTTCCTGCATTTCTGTACAAGGCATAGGGGGTTCCTCCAGCACAGCAAATATTCATCTATGCCTACGATACGGTTCCCTTATTCCGCCTGGTTTTAGCTGCAGAAAAAATACGACGCCGACGTAATACAGACCGTGTTACCGTCTGGGGACTTTGCAGCAAAACAGTCGCAAAGATGCCCATTTTCCGCCACACAGCCGTGCGCCGTTTGGGGGACTCGTCCGTGATTTTCGCCTGCGAACGTTCACGAAGATGCGGTGCGGCGAACCGAGCAGGAACGCATGTGGCTGAAGAGTTCAGCTTGTGCAGCGAGCTTTTGCGTGACCGTTCCCGGGTCGACTTCAAGAGACCAGTTGCCTTCGTCGTGGGTGCCGCCCAGAAGAACGCCGTCGCGGCGGGAGAACATGTAGGTGTCCTCAAAGATGGTCGCGTAGGTGACCTCGGGCTGGGGAACAAGAAAGGTGAGCTGGCCCCGGACAGGGATCAGCTCGGCGTCATTGAACAGCGCCTTGGCGCCGAGGCCGGTGCAGTTGAAGACCAGCTTTTGAGATAAGGCTTGTATCTCGTTGGGGGTGTGGATCTCGCCCACGACGAACCTGCCGCCGGCGACACGAAAGTCAGTGGTGAGCGCGTCGAGGAAGAGCGGCGGCTCGATGAGCATGCCGTCGAACTGCTCGCAGTAAAGGTCGCCAAAGGCATGTTGGCCTTGCGGGATAACCTTCGTCTCGGGCCTGAAAGGATGGGTGGCGGAGCGGACGGTGAGCTTGCCGGTTGGAGAGGGCGGTGTTGGCTCCGGCGGCTCTGGCGGAGTGCGGCTAAGGACATAGTTGCGCATCCAGCGAACGCCGTAGCGTGCCGGAGTGAGAATCTGGTAGCGCTCGTAGGCGAACCGGCAGGCGAAGATGTACTGCTCGGTGAAGGTCTGCGAGAGGGAGTCTGGGTCGCCATAGACGGTGGCAGGAGCCCACTGTCCGCCGGCAATGTTGGAAGTGGTGTTGGGCGGGAGAGCCTTGGTGTAGATGGTGACACGCGAAGCCGGCGTCCTGCAGGAGGCGTGCAGTTGTGAGACCGGCGACACCGGAGCCGAGAACAGCGACCGGGCCGGTGTAGCCGGGAACGCCGAGATCGAGCGCCAGCTTGGCGGTGCCCCAGCATAGAGTGATGCCACCACCACCATGGCCGTAGTTGTGGATCACAGTGGTGTCTCCAAGCCGATCGCGCTCGACGCGGAAGCCGGAGGGACGGTACGGGCGAAGGCCGACAACGCTGCGAATGACGCGATCCGGCGAGACGTGGACTGGCGCCAGGTGGCACGCGTCGTCCGGAAGATTGGGAGTGGGAAGATTGGGAGCCAGCGAGGCGGCCGCAACCCCCATGGGCTTACTCGAGCGGGGGAGGCAACCGGCGAGTGCGCCCGTGGCGGCAATCGACGCCGTGGCAACAGCTGCGTCGCATAGAAAGCGTCGACGATTCATCACGAGATGCCCTCAGAAGCGAGTGCGCAGTGGGCTCACTCACTCATCTCATTATGATCGGACCATGCAATTTTTTGGCTAGGCTGGGCGTTTATAAACAGACTTACCTTCTTTGACCGTTTCGACGACCCCGGATACGTCTTGCTACGGTTCGTCTACAAACTCGTTGGCTTCTCTTCGAGGTTGGACGATCCCCGACAGACGGGTAGAAGCAGTCTGCCGGTCGCACTTTTGCTGTATTGGTGTATCCTTATAGTGCTACAGTAAAGTTCATATGTTTTTCAAAATAACACCCACGTCGGGGCAGTCCCTTTATCTGCAGTTGATGCAGCAAATCCGCCACGCCGTCGAGAGCGGCGCCCTTCGGGAGGGCGATCAGCTCCCCGGTATTCGGACATTAGCGCAGGAACTGGTTGTAAGCCCAAACACCATCGCAAAAGCGTATTCCGAACTCGAACACGAGGGTCTGCTGGAGCTGCGTCAGGGTTCGGGAGCATTCGTATCCGTAAGTCGTCGCGCCCGGTCGCTATCCAACCACATTCAAGCCGCAACTCGAAGCGTCGCCGACCTGATCGAAGAGCTCCGTGAACGAGATTTTCGCGATGAAGAGATCCGCAGGATGTTCGAGGCTGCTCTGCTTCATCAGCCTGAGATGGCGAGGAAACGATGAACAATGGACTAGTGATTCAAACCGAGAGGCTTGCCAAGTCATATGGAAGGCTCGAAGCGGTCAAGGAACTCGATCTATCGATCCGGCCTCACTGCATTACCGCATTTCTTGGCTTAAACGGGGCGGGCAAAAGCACCACAATCAAGATGCTGCTGGGTATGATTCGGCCGAGCAGCGGAAGCGGCACTGTCTTAGGCCAGCGGATCAGCGACCCGATCGAGAGTGTCCGTCTGCGCACGCAAGTCGCTTACGTCAGCGAGAATAAACGGCTCTACGATTACATGACCGTAGACCAGATGCTTCGCTTCACCCGCGCGTTCTACCCGGACTGGCGTCCGGACGAGGAGCAGAAGCTGCTGCGCCAGTATCGCCTGCCCCTCGATCGGAAAGTTAAATCGCTTTCCAAAGGGATGCGAACCAAGCTCGGACTACTCATGGCGTTCGCACGGCGGCCCGAGTTGTTAATCCTGGACGAGCCAAGCGAGGGACTCGATCCGGTTGGAATTGAGGAACTCCTGGAGATTCTCGTAACCCGGTGTAGCGAGGGCACCGCCATCTTCTTTTCTTCCCATCAGATCGCCGAAGTAGAGCGCATTGCGGACCGGATTTGCATCCTGCACGCGGGACGCCTGGTACTCGATTCCTCAGTAGACGATCTGCGTCAGTCGTATCGGCGAATTAATCTCGTCTTTCCCTCGATTCCTGCGGAACATCACTTTCGAATCGCTGGTGTCCGCGACGTCAGAACCCGCGGCCATCAGATGAGTGTGCTGGCAAGCAGGAACGCCGAAGCTGTCGTCGCCCGCGCACAGGACTTTCATGCTGACTCGATCGACGTGGCTCCCGTTGAGCTGCGAGACATCTTTCTGGAAAAGGTAAAGGAGAATTGACCGATGCTTTGGTATAAGGCGTGGTTGGAAACCAGATCGCGGTTCCTGATCTCTCTTGTCGGAATCGTTGTTCTCTGCTCGGTTTTCGTCTTTCATGCAGATCGGGCGGCAATCTACGACGTAAAACCTGACTACTACAGTTACGTGCTCTTCGTAGGCAACTCGATATTAGTCGTGATGTGGCTTCTGGCTGTCACTCTGACAATGATGGGCGGCCTGCTGCGTGAGCGGGCGACCGGGGCGTCCACTTTCACCCTGGCGCTTCCGGTTAGCAGAACACGCCTGATGATGGTTCGAATTTGCCACGGCCTGATTCAGGCCGTGGCGCTGGCCGTTCTCCCGTGGATGGCGATGTTCTGCATCGGCAGCATATTTGGCAAGACGCATTCCATCTCCCAGGCCGCCTTCTACCTCGTCTTATTGCTGGGAGGGGGAGTGCTCTTTTTTGCGATAGCTGTCCTGGTCTCTTCTCTGATAAGTGGTGAGTACACGGCCCCGATTGTTAGTTTTGGTGCAGTCATCGTTATCGCGGTCGGGCTCAGCAGCGCCGGCATGCGTCGCTACAACCCGTGGGCGTTCATGACCGGCTCGGAATACTTAAACAGGCAACCGAATCTCCTTGCCGGGCCGATACCCTGGCTGCAGACAGCAATTTACATCCTGCTCGCGGTTCTTTTGCTTGCCATATCTTGCCGGCTCATGCAACGACAGGAATTTTGACCATCGCAGCACGAGCCGGCGCCCGCCGAGCTCCGGTTTTTCGTTAGCTGGAAGAATCGTCCCCGCAGTTTGATCTCCCCGAAAATCTGTTACCGCAAGTGAGTCCATATCGGAAGATATGGCAGAAAGACATCCGTCGCAGACCCACAGTTCACCACAAGTCGTCTAGCTTCAGGGGAGATGGCCTCGCGAGGAATCTAACGCGAAGAGCCAACGCCGCCATGGAGCGACTTTAAGAAAATGAGCGATAAGGGATACCTGGTCTGGATCAGCCGTCCAGAGCTGGATAAGCATAACGTTCCGCTGGTCTTTCCGTCTTTCGCCCTCGCCCTGCAGTGACCACAGTCACAGCGCATGAGCAATCCGCACTGGGGCGGTTGGTCGCGGTTCCCCAGCATGAATCGAGAGGATGTAAATGACGGCGTTCATGGTACTCGAGTTGAAGGACGGCAGGATTCAAGGACTCGGTCGACGAGATTTCAAAGAAGTACCGGCTAAAGGTGAGTTCATCAAATTTTCCAGGGTAGAAGGCGAAGAGGCCCTCTGGTACGAAGTCCTCGAAGTAGACTTCGCGACGGACGCCACCAGCGGGGGTGACATCGTCCTGACGCTCAAAAATTGATGTTTCGACTTTGACTTGGCCTCCCTCCACAAGCACTCCAACCGCAAGCAAATAGCAAATCGTCAGGCGCCCCAGGCTGGGACCGTCCGGACCATATCCCACATCATTTGGTTGATGGCGGCGTCGATTTCGTTGGAGGGTTGGGTGCGGGTGTTGGTGAGCGCGGCCCAACACATGCCCGTTGCCGTGCGCAGCATCATCGTGGTCGTACCCGGCAGGCTGCCGTTATGCCACCAGTTCCCGGCCCCGTTGCCGCTCACCATCCAGCCTCGGGCGTACCGCGCCGGGCCTTGCGGGTACGCGGACGCGGGAGTGGTCATGGTCTGGATGGTTGCAGGCTTCAGCAGGGCGGGGATGCCGGGCGCGCCGGCAACGTGATTGAGGAACTGCACCAGCTCGGTCGACGAAGCGATCCATCCACCATCCGAATCCATGCGGGTGATATTGATCTTGTAGGGCTCTTCGCTGTACTGGCCGTAGTAGACCACCTCGTTGGGGGCGCGCTGGCTCTCCTTGTTGGCCGCGATCTGCATAGTGGAAATGCCGCAGGGCGCGAGGATATTAGCCTGCACATATGCGGAGTAGGGCTGGCCTGTCACCTGCTCGATCACGCGGCCCAGCACGCAGTACCCGAAGTTAGAGAAAGCCCAGTTGCTGCCCGGTGGGTTGGTGAGGGGTATGTTGGCGATGGTCTCGGTGATGAGTTTGGTCTGGTCCCAGGAAAGGTTGTGCATCATCGGGTCGGTGGAGTCGCCGGGCCAGCCGCCGGCTGTGTGGGTCAACAGATGGTCGACGGTGATGTCGGTGACGTACTGCTTGTAGGGCGGCTTGCCGTATTTCGTGCCCAGGATACTGGAGGGACCGAAGACTTTGTCAGCAAGGTTGATCTTGCCTTGTTCCATGAGTGAGAAGATCGTGACCGACGTGATGGGCATGGTAACCGCGGCGATGCGGAAAAGGCTGGATTGCTGGACCTGCGTCAGATGCTGATGGTCCCCCATGCCAACGGCCTGGTCGTAAACGAATCGGCCGTTGCGGGTGATGGCGATGGAGCTGGCAGGAACAGAGAACTGCTGGCGAAAGGCTGCGGCAATGCGGCCCATCTCGCCCCGCTGCTGGCCGTTCGAGCCGCCGTATTGGCCTTGCGCGAGGGCTTCGAAGGTGGGAGAGCGGTATACCGGCGGCAGCGGCAAAGGTGAACAGGCTTTCGAGGAGCGAACGGCGCGTAAGGGAGCGGGTAGGCATAGGCGCGGTGTTTCCTTTGCTCAGTCGCGAGGAGTTTGCCTCGAGCGTGTGGATTTTATCTTTTCACGAGGAAAGCTGAAAGAGTTCGCGGATTGCTGTAGATTTTTGCAATGGAGCGGTGGGATCGGAGGACGCGTGAAGAGGTATTGTGACGGGATTTTTCTGCTTTGCTTTGGCTTGATGCTCTCGGCGGGGACTGCGGCGTTCGCCCAGCAGCCTCCTCCACAACAGCTGCCCGCGAATGTTGCCGGCAACTGGACGTTGTACTGCAAGGACCCGAACGGATCGACCTCTGCAAAGTACCTGGACCTTCAACAGAAGGGCTCCGTGATCACCGGTCATTTCAAAGGGCCCAACCAGTCGGGCGGGGTGGAAGGCACCATCAACGAACAACACCTGGTGGTGCGAACCAAGACGCGCAATGTCCTGACGTTTCGCGGAAGGGTGGATGGACCCCGCGTTGAGGGGGTGGTACAGGGCAATACCTTCAATGGCACCTTCCACGATCGCGGTGGCACCGGATCATTCCAGGGGCAGCGATCGAATTGAGAGACCAGCGATGATTGACCAAACATCCCAGACCCCGGCGCCGAACGCGATCAGCGTCAACGGTTTTTTTGCCGATGGGGGCTTCGACTTCCTCACCCGGTCGATGATCGGCTATGCCGCGCAAGGCGTCATGGACGTCGGGCAGGTCTTCGCTACGATTGCCCGCATCAAGGATGGGGACGCGGATAGCTGGTATGCCGCGTGGCGAGCGACGGCTGAGAAGCTTCATGTTCAGGCCAAGGCAAGCCTCGCTGCGGGGCATACTGAAACCGCCCACCGACAATTCCTGGCCGCTTCTGAAGGTTACGCGCAGGCGGTCGCCGTGGCTGACGGGCAGACGGACGCCACCACCTTTGCGCCCACCTTTGCCCTGCAGAGCGAATGTTGGGAAGCGTTCATCGACACATCGGCTGGTCGCATCGAGCGCGTTGCCGTGCCTTACGAGCAGACCTCGCTGCCCGGCTTCCTCTTCCGCCCCGACGCCCCCGGCGGCAAGAGGCCCACGCTGGTCATGACCAACGGCAGCGAAGGCTCGAAGTCAGGGCTTTGGGCCTGGGGTGTTACTTCGACGCTGGCCCGAGGATGGAATGCATTTATCTATGACGGCCCCGGTCAGCAAACCATGCTGTTCGACAACGGCCACCCCTTCCGCCCTGACTGGGAAGCTGTTCTCACACCCGTCGTCGATAGCCTGGTGAAGCGCGGCGACGTGGAGAGTGCAGCCCTCTTTGCCTACGGCTGCAGTCAGGCAGGCTACTGGGTGACGCGGGCTCTCGCCTTCGAGCATCGCTTTGTGGCCGCGGTGGTTGATCCCGGCGTAATGGACGTATCAACCCCATGGCTATCAGCGTTACCGCCTCAACTGGTTGCGGTATTGAAGGCCGGCAAGAAAGATGTGTTCAACACGGCCATGGCTGAAGCGGTGAAAAATCCGAAGATGGCGCAGGTGCTCGCGGCCCGAGGACGTCCGTTCGCCAAGCCAACCGTGTACGACACCTTCGCCGCGGCACTCGAATACAACCTGCGCGATGTTATCGGCGACGTCAAGACGCCCATGCTGATTACTGACCCGGACGAGGAGTCATTCTGGCCAGGCCAATCGGCGCAGATGTACGGGCAGCTCAAGGGCGAACGTGAGATCGTCCACTTCTCCCGTGAGGACGGCGCCGACTGGCATTGTGAGCCGATGGGCCGCCTGGATGTTGAAATGAAGATGCTTGACTACCTAAAGGACCGCCTTGCGAAAAGGCGTTGAGGTCAGCGGATTGCATCACCGCCGCCGACTCGAATCGTAGTCCCCGTCACAAAGTCTGAAGCCCGGCTTTCTTCAGGGATGGCCGCCTAGTGCAGGGCTCTGGCCACAGCCGCGAAAAAGGGCAGATCGTCCAACACGCTCAGCGCAGAGTCCGGTTTGGGCCGGGCGCTCAGCACCACGATCACCAGCTTCTCTTTTTGGTTTATGTACAGATGCTGGCCGAAGATTCCTTTCGCCTCAAAGGCGCCGCGATGAATCGGATCCCCCGTCGGAACCGGCCACCAGAGATAGCCATAGTCCACAGATTTTCCTCCGATCACGTGGGCGCTCCCGGCCTGCTGGAACCATCCCACGGGCACGAGCCGTTGCCCGTCGATGACCCCATCCCCCTGAACCAGCAGACCGAAGCGTCCATAATCTCGCAGGGTGGCGCCTATGCCGCTGCCGGCGAAACCCGTACCCCCGGGGGACTCCACCCACCAGGTAGCATCCTGCTCCATGCCCAGCCGCGACCAAAGCGTCTCGGAAAGATACGTCGCCAGCGGCGTACGGGTCGCGGCTTCCAGCAAGGCTCCCACCAGGAAAGTTTCCCCGGTGTTGTAATTCCAGATCGAACCAGGGGCGCCGGCCTTACCCAGCGCATTCATATAGGCCACGATACCGCCGGGCTTCTGCTCCAGCTGGATGTCCAGCAACCTCCTGCGGTCGGAATGGGGGTCGGTGTAGGTCTCGTTCCACTTCACTCCGGAGGCCATTTGCAGCACGTTGCGAAGGCTCACGTCATCGTAGGCGCCTCCCTTGAGCTGTGGCAGGTAGCGCGTCAGAGGATCATCCAGGCCGGCGATAAGGCCCTGCTGCAGGGCGACGCCCACCAGCGTCGACGCTACAGACTTTGCCATGGAAAACGAAATCCACCGGGTGTTCGGCCCGGCGCCGAGTTCATAATCCTCAAAGGCCACCGCGCCATCTTTGAGAACCAGTAAGCCGGCAACGCGATTGTCGGCCAGGTAGTCGAAGAGGTCATACGCCGTGCCCCGCGACTGGAAGTGAACATTTTTCAGCTGAGCCGCTGCTCGCGGGAAGGGACTGGCCGGTCCTTTGCGCGGAACTGGACGAACGGGAAAGAGGGTGTCGCTGTGCTCGAAGGTGACGACCTCGACTCCGGGCAGCATCGCGCCATCGAATACCTGGCGCGCTCCCGCAGGTTGCTGCGCGGCGGCAGCGGCAACGCCCAGGACAAGCGGCGCCCCTATGAGAATTTCTGGCTTCATGGCGCGAGTCTATGAGGCGACGCCGTTCTGGGCAAGAAAAACGGCAGCAAGCAGTGCGCATACGACGCTTAGGTCATTTCGAAGAGGGAACCCACCAGCTAAGATGGGGAGCATGAGCGTAGCCACGAAAATGGAATCGCTTCGATCGCGGCTGACCTACGAGCCCCAGGAGCTAGGCTTCGGAACCAGCGGCCGCCGCGGCAAAGTAGTGGACCTGACGCAGCTGGAGGTCTATCTCAACGCGCTGGCGGAGGTCGAATACCTCCAGTCCCTGGCGCCGCCCCAAGGCGGCATCACGCCGGGCGACCCATTCTATTTCGCCTATGACCTGCGCCCCAGCTCCAGCGAGTTTGTCCCCGAAGAGCAGGGCCGGGGGCAGATCGCCCAGGCTATCGTCGCGGCCATCCGCGACGCCGGCATGCAAGCCGTAAACCTGGGACGCATACCCACGCCCGCGTTGGCCAATTTCGCTTTGTCGCAGCATCGCGGCAGCATCATGGTGACCGGCAGCCACATTCCCTTCGATCGCAATGGCTACAAGACCAATAGCAGCCGCGGCGAACTCCTCAAAGAGCAGGAAGCGCCGATCAATGAGCACGTGAAGCGGGTGCGCAAGAAACTTTATGAGCAGCCCTGGGATCAATCGTTGTTTGATCTGCGCGGCATGCTCAAGAGCGGCTCCCAGGCTCTTCCGCCGGAGAAGGGAGAGGCGCGCGCCGCGTATATCGAGAGGTTCACCGGCTTTTTTGCGGGCAGCAGCCTCAACGGCAAGCGGATCCTTGTCTACCAACACTCAGCCGTGGGGCGAGATCTGCTGGTCGAAATTCTCGAGCGCCTGGGCGCGCAAGTGGTGAAAGGCGGACGCAGCGACACCTTCGTCCCCATCGACACAGAAAATATCGATGCCGCGCAGCTTGCCGTCATCCAGCATCTGGCCGATGAGGCCGGCGGCGTTCTCGACGCGGTCGTCTCTACCGATGGCGACAGCGATCGTCCCCTGGTTCTCGGTGTGGATCCGGCGACCGCCCGCGTTCATTTCTTCGGCGGCGACCTGGTAGGCATGGTGGTGGCGGAGTATCTGCAGGCCGACGCGGTGGTGGTTCCCATCAGTTGCAATGACGCCATCGACCGCGGCCCGCTTGCCTCCGTGGTAGAACAGAAAACGCGCATCGGCTCACCCTTCGTGATCGCCGGCATGGAAGCCGCGCTGGCGAAAGGAAAACAGCGTGTCTGTGGATGGGAGCCCAACGGCGGCTTCCTTACCGGCTCACCCATCGCGCGCAACGGCGCCAGCCTGCAGCCGCTTCTCACCCGCGACGCCGGTTTGCCTATCCTGGGAGTGCTTTTCGCCGCAGAGCATCATGGGCTCTCGCTGATCGATCTCTTCGCCCGCCTACCCAAACGCTTCAGCCGCGCCGCTCTGCTGAAGCATTTCCCTCGCGCGACCGCGCTGAAAATCGTGGCCCGGTTCTCGCCGCCCGAAGGACGAGGCAAGTATCCGAAACGATCTGGCGCGGTTCTTTACCCCCGCGCTGGGTTTTGCCAGCATCGCTCGCGTGGACTACACGGACGGCGTGCGCGTCCTGTTTGCCAACGGCGAGGTGGCGCATGTGCGACCCTCCGGCAACGCGGATGAGTTGCGGATTTACGCCGTCGCCGATACCCAGAGCCGCGCTGACGCGATCACCGCCATGGGGGTGGAGGAACCGGCGGGTATCCTGCGCCAGATGGAGAAAGCTGTCGATGCTTGAAGAGGGCGTACTGACCCTGCACGGAATCGTCCAGCACTATGACTGGGGCGGCCATGACCTTCATCCCCGAGCTACTGGGTGTGAGCAACCCGGAGCGCAAACCCTTTGCCGAGCTGTGGATCGGCGCCCATGCCAAGGCCCCATCCCTGGTGGAGGTTGCCGGTCATCAGGAACCGCTAGATAAATTGATTGCCGAGGAGCCCGGCGCCATCCTGGGGCAGGCCGCGAATGCACGGTTCGCGGGCCGGCTGCCCTACCTGTTCAAAATTCTTGACGTGGCCAAGATGCTCTCCATTCAGGCGCACCCTACGCTTGCCCAGGCCAAGGAAGGCTTCGCGCGCGAGAACGCCGAGGGCATTCCCCTGGAGGCGGGCTCCAGAAATTACAAGGACGACAATCACAAGCCGGAAATCGGCGTGGCGCTGACGGAGTTCTGGATGCTCCACGGCTTTCGGCCGCTGGATCAGATTGCCGAAAGCTTTGCCCGGACACCCGAGCTGAGTTCGTTGATGCCTGGCTTTCCCCCGAGGCTTGCGGCTGCGGGGCACGATCATGCCGCCCGCCGCGCCCTGCTTCGCGAACTCTACAGCAACGTGATGACGCTGCCCCAGGAGCAGGTGGACTCGGTGCTCAATTCCCTGCTCTCACGGCTGCGAGCCAAGCCCACTACCGATAAGGACAGCGCGGATTACTGGGCGGTGCGCGCGGCCGAGAACTTTCCCCTGCCCGGGGGGCACCGCGATCGCGGCATCTTCAGCATCTACCTGCTGAACCTGGTGCATCTGCACCCGGGCCAGGCCACCTTCCAGCCTGCCGGAGTTCTCCACGCCTATCTTGAAGGAGTGAATGTCGAGTTGATGGCGAACTCCGACAACGTGCTGCGAGGCGGCTTGACCACGAAACACGTCAACGTGCCGGAACTGCTGCGGATCCTCACCTTCGAAGGCGGCACTCCCGAGGTTTTCGACGGAACTTTGATGAGCGGCGGCCAGGAGCGGGTGTATCGAACCCCGGCCGAGGAGTTTGAGTTGACCCGGATCTCGCTCGCGCAGCACAGCCGCTATGCAGGAGAGGCGGCCTACGGTCCAAAGGCGCTGCTGGTGTTGCAGGGCTCGGCCACGCTCACCGCGGCCGGCAAGCAGACATCGCTCCGCCGGGGATCGATTGCCTTCGCGCCTTGCGGCACACAATTTGTGCTCGAGACTCAGGCGGATGACCTTGTGGTCTTCCAGGCAGGCCTGCCCCGCCATGCCCGCGGCGCTCCCTGAATGAATCAGCTCTCCCTGGAGAGAAACGCCTCGACCTCTGCCGCAGTAGGCAATGAAGGCTGAGCACCGGCGCGGGTAACCGAGATTGCCGCCGCAGCAGCCGCGTAACGAGCCGCGAGTGCAGGCGTTTTTCCCCGGGTGAGCGCAACCGCAAAGGCCGCGTTGAAGCAGTCCCCGGCGGCAGTGGTATCCACGGCTTTCACGTTGAACGCAGGAATCTGTTCCGCGGGGCAATCCCGGCCGGCGAGGAAAACCCCCTGGGAGCCAAGCTTGAGCGCCACGTTCCGCACCCCCATCGCCAGCAGTTTTTCAGCAGCGGCTGGGGGATCGAGGTTGACCCGGCCCAGCAGGATTTGCGCCTCGGTTTCGTTGGGCGTGAGCCAGGTAGTGCGGCTCAACAGGTTTTCCGGCAGGGGCATGGCGGGGGCGGGATCGAACATCAAGGGCGTCTTGGCCTCCGCGGCATGTTCGGCCAGCCGAATCACCGCCTCGAGGGGAGTCTCCAGTTGCACCAGAACCATGGCCGCCCCCCGTACTGCGTCGATGTGGGAATCGATATAGCCCGCGGTAACCTCGCCATTGGCCCCCGAGACCACGATGATGGAGTTTTCTCCGTTGTCTGCTCTGGAGATGTGTGCGACGCCGCAGGGGCCGGCTACCATCTGTACCGCGTGGGTATCCACGCCGGCGGCCTGCAGTCCGGAGAGCAGCCTCTCGGTGAAAAGGTCGGTGCCCAGCGACCCAATCATCTCGACGTGGTGCACCCAGCTTGGCGACGGCCACCGCCTGGTTGGCGCCTTTGCCGCCGTTGAACACATCGAAGCTGCGCCCGAGGATCGTTTCGCCCGGGGACCGGGAAGACGATTCGCGCACGCCACCAGATCTATGTTGATGCTGCCGACGTACTAACAACCTCTTCTCCACGTTCTTCCCCCAGGCTCAGTAGCCCACGAGCATTGAGCTCGAAAGGCCGCATTCACCGCCGCTCGGAAAGAATACCGTAACAGGAGAAGAGTCATCTTTAGGAGGATGGAGGCGCGGGCTGGAATCGAACCAGCCTAAAAAGGCTTTGCAGACCTTCCCCTAACCGCTTGGGTTCCGCGCCGTTTGAGGTGACCGACGTTGCTGTCCTGAAAGAAATTCTAGATCGAAGTGATGCGAGAAAACTACACCGTTCGGTGGGATACTTCGGGTCTTTCGTAACCCGAATAGGGCACCGAGGCATCACCGCGATCAATGGAAGAAACTCAGGAAGAACTCAGAGAATTTTGCCGCTGGAGGAAAACTCGCCGTGCCCATTGCCCTGGACACGCGATACTCTTATCCAGATTCGAAATTGCCGGAGGAACGAATGGTCTAGGGAAACAGAGAACAGGCGTAGAGATTTTCTTAAGCTTGCGGCGTTGGGCGTTGCCGGCTTGACCACCGCTTCCGCCCGAGGGATGTACCAGGCGCAGCGCGAACCAATTCAGCGGCCGGGGACGCCGCAGCAGGCCATGGATCTTTTGGTCAAGGGCAACCAGCGCTTCGTGGCTCAGAAGCTGCATCTCGTTCAAGGAAGATCTGGACATTCTCAAAGCGCATACAGAAGAACACCAGGAACCATTTGCCGCCGTGCTTTCCTGCGCCGACTCCCGTGTGCCGGTCGAGCTGGTCTTCGATCAGAGCATTGGTCACATCTTTGTGGTTCGTGTGGCCGGCAATATTGCCACGCCCGATACCATCGGCAGCCTCGAATATGGAGCGGCGGTGCTGGGGGTGAAGGCGCTTCTCGTGCTTGGGCACACCAATTGCGGCGCAGTGAAGGCCACCATCGCGGGCAAGGCGGTGCCTGGGCAGATCAGCACGCTTGTACCAATACATCCATCCAGCGATCGCCGGAGCGGGCGGCGACCTGACCACGGCCTGCCGGCAAAATGCTAGTCTGCAAGCGTCGGTGTTACGTGATGCTTCCCCTGTTTTGGCCGATCTGGTAAAGCAGAAGAAGCTGGCAATCGGCGCTGCGCTCTACGATGTCGGCAGCGGAAAAATCACTGTGCTCTAGATCCTCGCGCGAAGGGCACAGCTTCTCCATGAAGGTTCATCTCGGGTTCCATCCGCACTCCTGCCGGGCCACTTTGTTGAGGCGTTCTTCCTGCTGCTGTGTGCGCGCGCATGAGGGAAATGCGGGATAAGCGGGATAAGTCTCCGCTTTTTCCGTGAGGAGGGTGCGAAGTAAGCGAAGTATGCGAACTAAGTCCCCCATGGGCGCGGGAAACGTCACATTTGTGCGTGATATGCGTGATAAGGGTCCGCGTTGTTGGGAAAACGAGTGGGTTTCTGGTCACACTCAATTAGATCCAATTTCGGGTCGATTCGATCAACCTAACCTCGAAAATAATGAATTGGAAGTGAGATTGTTCCCGACCGAGGCGCAAGAGCAAATATTGGCCTGTGAGAAAACTCAGAAGACAAGTTTGATAGCCTGCTCTACCAATTTCTCGAGGGGCATGATCGTCAGCAACAAGGGAACAAAGGGTACTATCGTTACCACCAGGAGCAGAATTATATCGTCGGTGCCGATGGGCAGCGGGCGCATCTCGCGAGCAACCGAAAAGCTATTGCCCAGATCGGCCAAGGACTGTATGTCTCCGCTGCCCATCGCCGCTTCGTCGTTGGGTCTGCGTTCCAGCCATTTGTCACCAAAATCCATGACATAGGAAGAAGCGAAGGCGCCGTATTTCCCGAGGCCCTGACGCTTGGCCCGCATCAGCTGTACGGTGAACGAGAGTAGTGGAGCCAGCACCCCGGCGACCGGGAAGATGACGAAACCAACAATCGTCAGCTCGAAAGCAAACAGGGATTCCCCGTTGTATAAAATGCGGCTGGCGATCTGGGCCGCGAAGACTGCGCTCTGCGCGAACAACAACGGAGCGAAGGCCAGGCTGGCTCTGGCCACGAAACCGATCCCGGCGGCCCGATCGGGATGTAGGGCCGGCAAATACAGCTTGAGACGCGACACTCGAAATAGAAACCAAAAGCAGATCACCCACTGCAAGTACCAACGCAACAGGATGAACTGGAAGACCGGCACGCTCACATACGCAAGCCAATATCCGGCCATCGTCAAGTGCAAGCGCCCTCCCTGGAACGAGGCATACCAGCTGATGAGATCCGGTGCAAGCTGTTGCCGCCAGACCCACGTGCCCGCAGTGAACACAAAAACAAGAAGCACAATCTCGGTGACGATTGAGTTGTGGATACGCGCGGCGGAGTTCTGCAAAGCGTAAAACTTCGGGAGCTCTTCCGGGGTGACAACCTTGCGTTCGACAAAATTTCTTGCAACATCCCGCATGCGCTGACGAACAAGCATCTCCGTCAAGATCAGCAACGGCAAGGAAACCAGAAACCGCACATGCGTCTCGATATCGCGAACGAAAGAAAGCTTTATTCCTGCGAGGAGGTGAGCTTGCACCAGGGACAGAACAGCCAACGGCACCCAGCATAAGAGAATAGACGTTGCGGCCAGACTACTCAGCAACTGGGGAGCGGAACCTGACAAATGGGCCCGCCGGAGCATCCGATGAAGCGGCCCCTCAATGAGAGAGAGAATTGGTGGTTCCTGCAAGGGTGTAGGTGTAGCCATCATTGACCTTCACTTTCGTTCGCCTGGAAAAAGCGTCCTGTCAAACTACACCCGGAGAGCGGAAAACAACAACCACAAATGTCCGATGGACGAAGTTTCCCAATCGTAGCTTTACCTGCCCGGAGTCGCAACGGAATAGGCAGCCATCGTCTAGATCAGCAGCAGAAGAAGAGAATACCCGACCGCCCCCAGGCAGAACCACCAGAAGCGACCCTGTTTTTCGGTTGGTAGCTCCATAATCATGCTGTTGATGACCACGCCCCCAGAGTTAAAGCCCAGTAGTGTCGCCAGCAGTTCCTCAGACATGGAGGTGATGATTCCGGCAGCCCCCCCAACCACTACGGCGGCTGCCAGAATCCATCGTCCGCCGTGGTCGTAAGTGGAACCGTACTCAAGTTCGAAGGAGTGGTTCACGGCTAGAAAGTGCAATGTCATTGCGATCAGATAGAGCAGCGTGGGTAGGCTGCGTTGATGAACCATCAAGTAACCGACCAGGCCGCAATAGGCAGCAAACCCGCCCAGTTGAAGTTTGTACGTCAATCCAGCAGCCGGCTCTCCTTGTTCGCCGCCGTGTACCCCAGAGCGCGAAACCATGTTCTCCAAACCATAGAAGAGCAGGAACCCGAACAGCGCGGCCGTGTAGACGCGATGTTCCGGGAATGGTAGTCCGCGCTCAAGAGTTACCCGTGTGAAAACATCCTGCGCCTCGCTCAGTTCCGGGAGAGCCCGGATAAAAACATAAGCTACCGAAACGCCGGCGGCTGCTGATAACACCCGCCGGGGGGCACCCGAAAGTGGACTCCGCAGATACCTGCCAAAAACAAAAGTGCAGGCGAGCAAGGAAATTGCTGCGAGTTGAATGGCAAAGCTATTCATGACGTCGCGCGGGAGACAAACGGGACCCGTGCTCAAGATTAACCTAGAGCAGAATCAGCAGTTCGGGCTTTCATGCCGTAAATAGCCCCAGAGTAAACGCTCCAGGCCGCCTGTCAGATAGGCATCGGTCTTAACTTTTGGCAAATCCGCAGCCTCAACTGATCGCGTACGATATGGCCTGACATGCCAGATTCGACAAAATTTCGAGGCACGCTATGACCATCCGAGCCTTCATTCTCTGCTCCACCCTTCTCTTTACCTTGCCTCTGCTGGCGAAGGAAAACACTGACGTAATCGTGATGAAAAATGGCGACCGTTTTACTTGCGAGATCAAAGGCCTCAGCGCCGGAGTACTTTCGGTGAAAGTTAAGTACGTGGATGGCGACATGGCGGTGGACTGGTCGCAGGTAGCTCACCTGGAGAGCAACCGGCTGTTCCTGGTGCACACCGAGAGTGGCGCAGCATACACCGGAAAAATCTCGACCAGCGGGGCCTCCAATGACCCCCCGATAAGAATTGAAATCGCCGAGACACCAGGAAAAGAAGTGGAGGTTGCACAGCATGAGGTCATCAAACTGAACCAGACTTCTGATGGTTTTTGGCAGCGATTTGTTGGCGCGGTCAACACGGGGCTGCTTTATTCGAAAGGCAACGAGTCGACGCAGTACAACATAAGTTCTCAGGCGGCTTACAACAGAGAACGCTGGTCAAGCGAGCTGCTCTTCAATTCATCGTTAGCGTCCAATACCGGTTCGACTCTGACCACCCGAAACCAGACCGACCTGAACACGTTGAGGCTTCTGCGCTGGAACAACTGGTTTTATGCGGGCACAGCGTCTTTTCTGCAAAGCTCGGTGCAGGAGATCAATCTGCAAACGACGCTTGGTGGCGGGGTCGGACGCTACTTAAAAAATACCAACCGATCGAGTATCTACGTGATTGGGGGACTAGGGTGGCAAAATGTTCGCTACGGGCAGAACGCCGTTGATCAGGGGTCACAGAACACCGCGGTTGGTTTCGTCGCCAGCCAAGTCAAACTCTTCAAATTCAAAAAGACGAACCTGGATGTCTCGGCTTCTCTGCTGCCGGCGATCACAGAAGCCGGCCGTCTTCACTTCAATACGAACGCGGTCTATTACATCAAGGTTGTTAGCGATCTCTCGTGGAACTTTTCGTTCTACGGAAGCTGGGACAGCCGCCCTCCTGCAAACCTGCCCAAGAGCGACTACGGGACGAGTTCAGGACTTAGCTGGACGTTCGGCAATCGATGATGGACGGCTGATTTCCCCCGCTCTGGCCGACCTGGTAAACAGAAGAAGGTGGCGATTGGAGCCGCATTCTACGATGTCGGCACGGGAAAGATCACCATGCTGTAGACGGCGGACAAGGGGTGCAGCTTCAGAGTCTTGAGAAAAACCTTCAACGAAGGGCAGGGCTTCAGCCGTGCTTAAATCTACTGCGCGCGGATCGGCTTAAACGGCTGGGGCACGCTTTTTCACTACGGTTCTGGGCGAGTACAAGCTCGGAAAAGCGTACCTCAGGGGCTAAAGCCCTCGATAGCCAAGGCTCGGTGGCACGGCTAAAGCCGTGCCCTTCGTTACAAAGCATTTTTCCGAAGCGTGGAAAGCGGTCAGTGGTGCGGCTCCGTGCGGCACGGCTAAAGCCGTGCCCTTCGTACAAAGGATTTTTCCGAAGCGTGGAAAGCGGTCAGTGGTGCGGCTCCGTGTGGCACGGCTAAAGCCGTGCCCTTCGTACAAAGCATTTTTCCGAAGCGTGGAAAGCGGTCAGTGGTGCGGCTCCGTGCGGCACGGCTAAAGCCGTGCCCTTCGTTACAAAGCATTTTTCCGAAGCGTGGAAAGCGGTCAGTGGTGCGGCTCCGTGCGGCACGGCTAAAGCCGTGCCCTTCGTACAAAGCATTTTTCCGAAGCGTGTAAAGCGGTCAGTCGTGCGGCTCCGTGCGGCACGGCTAAAGCCGTGCCCATCGTACACAACATTTTTCCGAAGCGTGTAAAGCCGTCAGTGGTGCGGCTCTGTGCGGCGCCGCTAAATGCCGTGCCCTTCGTACAACGCATGTTTCCGCACCGTGTAAAGCCGTCAGTGCTGCGGCTCCGTGCGGCACGGCTAAAGCCGTGCCCATCGTACAAAGCATTTTTCCGAAGCGTGTAAAGCGGTCAGTGGTGCGCCTCTGTGCGGCACGGCCGAAGCCGTGCCCTTCGCGCCATAAGAGCCGCACTTCGCAACAATCTAAAAGTTGAAGACGGCGGTTAGGAAGATGCTGCGGTTGCCCGCGGTCGATGCGCCAAAGAATCCACCGCCGGCCAGGGATTGCGATTCTCCGAAGAAGGGTGACAGCAACGTGCCATTGGGATTTCCCAGGTTCTGATGGTTGAACACGTTCGTCGCATAGGCGTTGAGGTTCAGGTTGTATCTGCGGGACGTACTCTGGTCCAGACGGCCAGGGCCACCGCGGTTCCCGCTCAACCCACCCATGTTCGACCCACCGCCGCCGCGACCTCCGCCGCCGCCTCCACTACTTGCGGCCCGCCGCCTTCCACCTTCGGACCAATCCCAATCACCTTGCTCACCCGCATGTTCAAGCTGACATTCGAGGGGCCGGTGCCGATACCAAAGGGATGATTTTTTCGTTGGTGCCGAAGGGGTTGGTGTTAAGGCAGCCATATTTTGTGTCGACGACGCTTGCCTCACTGCAGCTCGCGGCAAAGGTGGGCCGTGCATTGAACTGGTTGTTCCGCGTGAGATCGCTGCCGATGGTGACGTTATAAGGCGTGCCCGAGTTGTCGGCGAAGAAAGGCGTCAGCGAGATCGCATACGGCGCAGAGAAGTTCCCCAGGATCAGGAAGCGGTCGTGAACATCGAAGCTCGATCGTCCATAGTCGAGCCCTGGATTCTGCGCAACCGAAGGGGTGTAGGTGACCCCATTCGTATCCGCTTTCGCGGCGTTATAAGTATAGAAGCTAAAGAAGCTGAATCTGGGATAACTGGCCCTGCCGGAAACAATGATCTGATTTTGCCGGTAAACGCCTCCGGATTGGTATTGCAGATTGTTCTCCTGCGCGGGCGGGAGCGGGGCATCGGGGTAGATCCCCTGGTCCGCGGTGGCAAAATCCGGAGCTCCGATGTTGTTGGTGAGGTATTGATGTACACCCCGGCCGTATAGATAAGTCACGTTCCCGGTAATCCGTTTGGCTAACTGGCGATCGATCCCCACCGCCGCCTGCATGTCGGTGGCGGCATGGAAATGGGGGTCGATGGTGTACAGGGTTTGTGCCGTATTCGCATCCGCTACCGCGGCCGGGGTCACCGGGAAACGTGGGATCGGTGATGGTTGAAACCGTCTGGTTGATTCCGTTCTGATGAATGGCCTGGATCACATAAGGCGTGCCCGCATTGGAGCCGAAACTATTGGGCACAGTGAAACCGTTGGTAGAACCAGCCATACCCCCCGCGCAGCACCGTCTTCGGCGGCTTCTTCGATTGCCGTGGCCGAGCGCATAGGCAAACGAGAGCCGCGGCGCCCAGTCACTCTTATCGTGGATGCGGTTTTGCGTCTCCCAGCGTAATCCGTAGCTAAAGGTAAAGCGCTGGTTTACCTTCCAGTCGTCCTGGTAGAAAAGCGCGGCATCGAAGAGAATGGCGCGCGCGGTGTATTGATTGACTCGCGTTACCTGGTAGGTCTGCGGCGTCTTGTTCAGATACTGCGGTCAAGGATTGAAAAGTGTACTGGCCGTTCGTGCCCCCATTGGTGAAGTTGGCGTCGCGATAGGCACGCAGGCGCGCGCCAAAGTTCAAGCGAGTGGTTGCCCTCGGCGGCCGCGAAGTAGTTCTGCAATTCATATATGTCCTGGTTGTCGCGCACGATTCCGCCGTTGTTGCCGCCATCGACAAAAGAGCCCTGCACGGTGATGGTTGGCGAATCGTTTTGCGCGATGTTCTGATAGCGGAAGCGGCGGTATTGGAAGCGAATGTCGTCGACGATGTTCTTGCTCAGCACCAGGCTGTCGCTTACCTGCAGCGTATTCTCCATGCTTTGTGTGTCGATGGCCTGGCTGGGAAGAGCCAGGGGACCGACTCCGCCGTTGGTGGTGACCGCGCGGAAGAAGTCGTAACGCAGCGTCAGGGTATTCGATTGCCCCAGCTGCAGGTCAAGCCGCGGGCTAATGTCGATGCGCGAACTCGGGTTGGGGTAGGCCTCATTCAGGTGAACGCCGCTCGGATCTTCCGGGGTAACGCTGGTGGGGTCGATGGCATCGATCACACTTACATTCTGGTTGTTCCGCCCGAAGGCGCTGACATAATAGGAGGCATTTTTTGAGATGGGACCGCCTACGCTGCCTTGCACGTTATACGAGTAGTAGGAGGGTTCGGGTGTCTGCAGGATAGGGTTGCGCGAGTTAAAGGAGGAGTCGTTGCCTCGCGCCTGGATCTGACCGTGCAGCTTATCCGTGCCCGGCTTGGTGAGGATCTCTATCCGGCCATAACCGAGGCGATCAAACTCGGCGGAAAATGGATTCTGGTTGACCCGAATCTCACGAATGGAAGACTTGGGCGGCATCTGCCCGCCGGTAAATCCATCAATGTAGATTTCGCCCCCGTTCGGCCCGGCAGCCGGGCCGGCCAGCGCCTGCAGCTGGCTCTCTAATTCATCGGGATCGTCGGAAAGTGCATCGAGATCTTTTCCTTTGAGCACCACCGCGTTGGCATTTTGATCCGGGCTGGTATCGACGGTCGGCGTATCCGCCTCCACTTGTACCTGCTGCTGCTGTACCTGGATTTGCATTGCGATGTTCAGTGACTTTGTCTGCCCGGCAGCAAGCGTGACGGTGGAGGTGAAGGGAGCAAACCCGGTGGAAGTGGCATTGACGGTGTAATCGCCGGCGGCCAGGCCGCGGACCTGGTAAGCGCCCGCGGCATCTGAAACCGCGTTGGCGCTCTTTCCCGAGGCCGAGGTGACGGTGACCTGCGCCTGGGGGATGACCGCGCCGGAGGGATCCAATACCCTCCCCTGCAGCGTGCCTGAGGCCCCCTGAGCGAGCACCATGACAGGGGGTGCGAGGCAGCCCAACAGGACGGTAATCAGGACCAGCAAGTACGCTAAATATTTCATTATGTGCGCGCGGAGCGAGGATGTTTCCTCTGGTTCAGGCCACCGGCGCCGCATTCGGCAGCCTGGTTAGGTTGACGCTCCGTGGCTGCTGTAAGTTTCCCCGCCCGGATAGCCCAGATTGGTCGAGCGAAAAACAATTTATACCGTCTTTTATCAGCTGTAAGCAGCCATCACATCTCCATAGTAGAGATACGAAAGGAATGTGGGAGAACTGTCGCCGAACTGGTCACGGATTTTGCGCAAGGCCTCGGCGAACGTGCTGCCATGGAGCAGCACGTCCTCAATAAATGTGGTGCTGCAAGCCGCTGCGGGATCGTCATAGACAGACCAGAGCGGCGCTACCAGGCCGCCAAAGTGCCGGCTCATCAACGCATCCGCGAAGCCTCCAATCACGCCCAGGTTCAACCCCGATTGGCCCACCTGGCACGCATTCAGGAAGACCACGGAATGACGGTTCGCGCCCAGGGCGATGTCATGGTTGCGTAAGCTGAGTGCGAAGACGTCTCCGTTCTCCAGTACCAGGAAGGCCATATCCGTCTGGTCTGAATTGCAGGAGCCGTGCCCGGCATAATGGATCAGCGCAATGTCCTGCTTGCCGGGGTCCTCAAACATGGTCACGAAGCTGCTTGTATCGGCGCGGACCGCTATCGCGACACCGGGCAGTTTGCTCAGGATCGCCTGCGACTCTCGCTGCGCGGCGGGCAGAATTCTCATCGGCGGGCGCTTCTTGTAGTCCGGCGCAGTGGTGGCTACCCGCCCGCGCGGGATCTTCACATGCCGGTCCCCTTCGTAGTCCATGAACCATCGCGCCACAGGATGGCCAACGCCGAGATAGTACGGCGGATGGGTCGCGTCGTAGGGGCGCATCAATTCCCACGGGATATATGGGTCATTGGACATGATCTGAATCGGAAATCCGAGTCCGTACACCCGGATCAATTCCCAATACGCGTCCTGGAAACAACGCGGGGTCGATTCAAACAAGCGTTCCCCAAGCCCCTTGAAGAACGTCTTGTGCCCGGGCGCCGCCAGCGATCCGGCCGCTTTGAAAAGGGCGTTCACGTAGGCCGGCGGATCTTTCACCGGGTTGTTGCCGTCCTGCAGGTTGACGGTTCCGCGCAGGTTCGGCGGAAGATTCGTGCACAGCTCCAGAACCTCATCGGGGACTCTGATATGCCACATCATCTGGCCTGCTCCCAACGAGTAGATCTCGAGTGTCATCTTCGGAGGGGCAACGGAGGTATTCAGGGAAAACGTGCCAGCGGTGGTGGCGATTGGCGCTTCCCTGGGGAGCTCGCGCGGAACGACGGGCGCGGCAAAGTCAGTCGCCATTTCTTTCGGTGGGACTGGGACCGTGACCGCTGCGGTTGCTTGCGCTGCTACCCCTTCCAGCAGGAAGGCGCGACGCGCGCTGCCAATGTTCCGCCCGTTGTAAGCGAAGGAGACGCGGATGCTCACGCGGTCGGCGCCCGCGAGATCGGCAGCTACGGTAGTCTTCAGCTTCCAGGGCAGCGATGCTTCGCCGTTCCTGATGACGATGGCGCCATCGGCGGCAGAGAGCTTCAGGAGCGGCGCGATCAGGCTGGCCTGGATCGCAACCTCGGCCCAGTCCTTGGGAAGGTTGAGGTTGATCCCGGTGGTCTGGGTGAGGAGATCGCGGACCAGTGCCAGGTCGACGGTGACCAGCACCTCGCCACCGGGGCGAAGCTGCCCGGTCATGTCGATTGATGGATAGCGGGTGACAACTGTGCTCTCCGGCGCATGGCCCTCGTTGTCTGGTTGCGGAGGCTCAGGAGGGGGCGCCCCAACACCGCCGGCGTCGCGCATGGGTGAATCCGGCGGCAAGTACGCCGTGTAATCGCTGGAGCTAATCGGTGAAATGTATTGCAAGCCCCCGCTGCGATAAGCGCCCACTGCAAGCGGCTGGCCATGCTCGTTGATCAGCACGACACGCAGTGTCGATACGCTTACTTTGCCCTGGGGCTTCATGGGCGCCCACTCTTTGCTGTAGACGCTTGGGCTCTCCTCGTCCAGATGCAGCCAATCCGCCAGCCTGGTGCAAGCGAGCACCCGTGCGTCGATCTCAGAGGGCTTGAGCGCCACCTGCCAGCCCTCGGGATGCGTGATCACCACGTATTCCGGCGATCCCTCGAGGAGCGGGCGCAGCGAGCTTCCCGCTTGCGCACCTGAGACGGTTACAATATTCTCCGTCCAGCGGATGCGGCTGGCATTCAACCGCCGCACCGAGTCAAGCTGCAAAACTGACTCAGGCAGCGAGCGTTGGGCTTGTCCGCTGCTCGAGTACACCTCAAACAGGTCGGTTACGGGCAGCACATTCTGGTCGCCCTGGATCGTAACGCGATAAACACCCGCGGGGAGCGAAGGCAGCTCGACGCTGTAGGTTCCGTTCTTGAGGTTGAGCTCCTTTTCATCAACGAATGTGCCCTCATTTGCGGTCTGAACGACCGCCTTGAGCATTGCGGTGGCATGGTCCGCCTGCACGCGCAGCAGGATGGGTTCATCCACTTCAAACGCGTCATCGATCGCCAGGCCCAGGCGCACCAGCGCAGCGGAGCGCTGCACAACGCTCTCGACTGTGCTCCGCATGGCATCGGCCGGCCCGACCTCGTTTACCTCACGCTGGATCGCCGACTGCATGTAGAGCCCGGTGAGCACACCATCGAGGTATTCCAGCACCGGGTTGGAATATTGCAGCGAGGCATGCCGGTCCGCGACAAACATCCCCAGGCTGAAATCCTTCCATTCCAGGGGAGTCGCCGACACACGAGGCACAGTCCCGTCGCCGCTATAATCCTGGCCGAGATAGTCGGAGATCAGGCGGACCTCTCCGGAGCCTGCCTGCACGATGCGCGCCGATTGCAGCGTCGGCTGGTGGGTTCCTACCACCGGATAAATGCGATAGCCATCCCTTGCGTATTCCGGGAGCAAGCTGTTGGCGGCCTGGCTGTCGGCTATTTCCTGGTGGAAGGCGAAAGCCGCCGCCACTCGCGTCGGGTCCACGTTCGGAATGCCGCGCGGATTGTCAACGCGCAAGAGTTGCCCATCGCCGTAATCGCAGCATTTGTAAGTGGGCAGCAATTGATAGATGGAGGTGAAGGAACGCAGCATCTCCGATAGATCAATCAGGTTGAAGGCCTTCTTGTAGCCATTGGCGAGAAAGTTCAACGCATTCAGCGACCCGCTGTACGGCGTGCCAAAGGTGATGAGCGCGCGGGTGGATCGCCAGCCGCCAAGCACCTCAAGAAAGTAACGCGATACCAGGCCTCCCATGGAGTGCGCCACCAGGATCAGCTTTGCGGTGGGATCGCCGTCGCTCGCACTCCGCCAGTTCTTCAACCACTTTTCGCTTTCCGCCTGCAAACGCTTCGCGGCCACGCGGTTATCCCGCCGCCAGTCATACGGGAACTCGAAGTAGTTGCGGCCCGGTTGAACGTTCTCGAAAAAGCCTTCGATGGCTTCGCTGGTCAGCGAGTAGCCGTCGACCTTCCACAGGCCGGGAATAATCTGCGCGAAGGGCATGACCCGCGTCGCCTTCACCCCGTCGCCGAGATCCTGCTGGTCTGCTGGATCCTTGTCCAGGCGGAGGGATTGAATATCGTTCAACCGGCTGCTCACGGCATTGAGAATGCCGCCGGCGGAAGCCGCCCACACATCCTTTCCGTTGCGCTCGAGAACGCTGCCCATAATGCCGGGGAGAAGTACGACGACGTCTTTCAATCGAGCCATGGAGAACCCCTTGGGAAGCGATGGGAATCTACAGCGATGACACTATACATCAGCAGGATGAAGTCCTCTCCCGGTGCCGGTCAGCAAAAATCCAGCCCAGTCACGGATCGGCCAACCCTGCTGGGCAAGCTCCCGGCATGTCTGCCGCAATGCCTCGGGCGGCCCGCTTTCAAAGAGGTGCGCGTAGAAGGTGGTCATGAATTGCCTTGCCTTGTTATCCGCGATGCTCCATAAAGGTCCCACCACGTTCAGCGCGCCTGCGGCAAGTATGGCGGGAACCAGGCCATAGGGTTCGTCTCCCGGGCCAAAACGATAAAGGCCGCCATTGCAGATGCTGAGGACTACCAGCGAAGCACTCCGAAAACACATGCGGCGAAGTTCTTCCGCGAGAACGCGCCCATCAGAGCCGTCACCCGCAGCCAGCAGGAGTTGATGGAAGTCCATAGCATCCTGCTCGGGAAACGCTCCATGCGTGGCAAAGTGCACCACGCCGGCCTTGCCCACATCACGGCGGAGGGCCGCTTCGCTGGCTTCCTGGTTGATCAGTACCGTGCAGTCCAACCGTTCCGTAACTATGGATGACAGCAGGCTGACCTCTGCTTCAGCCTGTGGCAGGCTTTTCAGCGTCGGATCGGGCAGAGGCCTCGGATTGCCGAAAGCAAGAAAGCTGGCCGGCGCATCTCTTCTGACCGCGCGAAGCTTTTGCCAGACCGAGGCGCTCGGCGCCAGGGTGATCGCGACTTCGTCAAGCGACACGGTGTTGCCCACCACCGCGTTCCACGGCACCGCGTGGAGCATGTGATGGGGAGAGATGATCCATCGGTTCTTCCGTTTCGCATCCAGGCCGCCTAGCAATGCTGGCTCTATCAACAGTCCGGCCAGCCGCTTTAATCTCACTTCAGCCGCGGCGTCGTCGCCCGCTTCTATCTCTGTGCGGCAGGCAAAAAGCAGAGCAGCAAGCGGGCTTTCCTCCAGCGGAGCCCTCCCGTTGAAGGTGAGGCTGCCGGCAAAGCCGCCCAGATCGGCAAGCGTCGTTCGCAGATCGACGGCATAGTGCTGAACATTGTCCCGGCTCACCACCAACACGTGCACGGCGATTGCCGGGTGCGTGGGATGAGGAGGAATGTAGTAATCCATCAACACTTCTTCCGGCTGCAGGCTGAGCTGAACCTGCTCCAGCTCCGACACCGGCTCGACTGCATGGAAGCCCGCGTTGGCACGCGCATAGGCAGCTTCTACCATCCGGATCGATGGCTGCACGTTGCGCGCTCCCCACTGTTCAAGGATCGGCAGCCCACTGGGCAGAAGAATCTCGCGCGCTACCCAGTCTGCTGCGGGCGCTTCGGGAAAGCTGAGGATATGCTTCTCCAGCTCGCGGATCTCCTGCGCCTCAGCGCTGTCGGGCAACTCGCTGTATTGCGATCCGAGATGGTCCAGCAGGGTCCTCGACTTACCTGCCTCAATCAACCGATAGAGCGCCGGCAAATCGGGAGCCTGGCACGCTGCTTCATCGCGAAACGAGTCCCCTTGTCGCAACTGCACCTGCTGCGCGGCCCACAGCCTGCCCACGCGCGAGCGAAACCCGGCGCGGAGCGACTCCATTTTGTCGAGGATCAGTCCACGCGATGCGCGCAGTTGTGCTTCGCTCTGGCCGCTGTTTTTCGCCCGATCGTACAGAGCACCGGCCGCAATCAGCCAGGCGCCCATGTCGCCCGCTCGAGCCGCATTTTCCATGGCGAAGGCGAGCCGTGCCGCGCCGATATCCGGACTAGCCTGCATTTCTCACACTCCAGCCATCGCTGGGTCGTAACCTCTGCATACCTAATGGAACCCTGGGTACCCTTACGCGGAGAAAGCTTCGACCGAAATCTCCTGGTGAGAAATTGCGACTAGGCGTGCCCATAACCTTGATTCAATTGGTCAAGCCAGTAGTTGATGCGTGAGGTCTGCTCGGCATCGTTGCGGTATACAAAATCAACCGGCACAAGCTTGTTGACTGCGGCGGCCAGTGCACGCAGCGACTCGTTCGCTTGCTTGCGATCTTCATCCGGCATCACCCGCGTAATTGCCCGCTTGGCAGCGTTTGCGACCAGATCGACGAGGTTGGCAAATGCGTCCGTTTTCTCGAAGCCGGGCGCACGCTGACACGCTGCGAGTATGTCGATGAGCGCTGTCTTTAGCCAGGTCAAATCAAAGTCATTGGCCTTGAAGGCGAAGAACGAGCAATTTGCCGCAAGCACTTGTAGCTGAAAAGACAGGTCAAGCTCTCCCATGCTGTCGGAGTAGCCCTGCAAGGGAAATATCTGGTCGCGCACAAACTTGTAATCGTCAGGCACCTTTGCCCGCATATAAAAAATCTGCAGGGAATCGATTTGGCTGGCGATCTGGTTCCGATGCTGGCCCAGCCGTTCGTAGAGCGCGACCGCTACCAGAATCGCCGCAATTGCCTTGGGCTCATCCTGGGGTGTTCCAAAATAAGCATTCTCATAAATGTTGCGCGCTCGCTCGGCGAGGGCTGGAGTGATTTGATCAGCCTGGCTATTCAGGCAAGCCTTGAGCTCGCCCTTGTAGAATGCTTCCATCCATACGGACACAAGATCCTGGTCCATGATGACTCCGGTTGATCTCTTCGCCGCGCAGGAAGAGTAACAGACCCAAAGGTAACCATCACTTTTTTCGATCTCCGAGAGGTTTCTTGCGTGTAATTAACCCACCTCGAGTAGTGCGTTTTTACCCGGTACACGCAGAATCTTCCCCTTCTCATGAGACCTTCTCTCTTTGTTGAAATAATTGAGAACAATGGCTTTATTGCTTTGAATACTGTGTATGATCCGGCTTGTAAGCCAACCAGCGTCGTGCCGATAGGCCAGCCCCCAGCAAGCAAAGAGATGTAGGAGAAGGATCATGTTGTTGTTGAGAGATTGCGGGCAGGCATCGAAGTTCCGCCTGGCTTTGTTGGTTCTTGCGGCGTTCTCTACGCTGCTGCTCTCTCGGCAGGCTCTGGCTTCGAACATTACCGTCGCCAGCCCGGTGAGCGGGACCAGCGTTGCTTCGCCCATTTGGGTGCGCGCTCACAACATCGGCTGCAATGGTCTTCCGCCTACCGCTTTCGGCTTCTCCGTCGACAACAGCAGCACGCTTACCATGGGGATTACGGCCTACGATATCGACGTTCTTAAACTCGCTATTACCGCGGGAAGCCACACTGTACATTTCAAATCGTGGACGAGCAGCGGGATCTGCCCGGTCGTCAACAGTACCTTTACCGTGAGCGGCGGCACTGCACCCGGGGGCGCGCCGACCGGCTCGATCCCCTCCTATGCGGTTGCGTCGGGTGATCTGGATGGGGCGGCCGGATGGGAGTACGAACACGATTCCGGCACGCCGGGAGAATCGAGGGGATCCACTGTGTATCCGGCCACCACCCCCTCGTATGACGATGCCCGCAAGTTCTACATGACGTACTCCGACCGAGGCGGCGAGCGTTTCCACCTCTCGTTTGGCATCAATCCCACCGCCACCCATTTTGTCTACGACACGTACATCTACCTGGTGGATCCATCCCAGGTGCAGAACATTGAGATGGACTTGAACCAGGTGATGGCGAACGGCGAGACGGTGATCTATGGCACCCAGTGCTCGAGTGCCTCCAACACCTGGGAGTACGTAACCATCAAGAATGGCGACGATCACTGGAACCCCTCGAATATCCATTGTGATCCGAGGGCATGGACGGCCAACTCGTGGCACCACGTGCAGATTGCCTTTCATCGTGACAGCAACGGGGTGGTGACGCATGACTGGGTAACGCTGGATGGAGCGCAAAGCACATTCAGCAATGCGACCGGCGGCGCGGCCCAAAAACTCGGTTGGGCCCTGGGCGACCTGCTTGTCAACTTCCAGCTTGATGGGGAAAATGCGGGTAGCGGCTCGATCACTTCATATATTCATAAGATGACCATTTACAGCTGGCAATAGCTGCCAACGCTGTGGATCGGCCGCAAAATCTGATCGGGTTGCCTGCGTTGGACGAATTGGAAAAACCAAGCATTCACAGCAGGTCCCTCCACTACGCTACGCTTCGGTCGGGATGACAATTCTGTTGCAAAAATAGGGGCTGTTGGGATGAATCGTTCGATTTGAAAATGAATTGTCATCTTGACCGAAGCGGGAGCGAAGTGGCGGGACCTGCGGTTGAAGCGATTCCCGCGCCCAAAATAATCCCGGTTCATCCTCCGTCTCTGTTAAAACCCTAATTCGGGTAAGTAAACCTGAACTTAGCTCAGGACGTCGCCGTGGATGCCGCCCTCTGGGTAAATTTGGCATGATAGGTTGACACACCCAAAGCATATGTAGAATATTGCTCGACGGGAAAATGGACAGGAGGACGTGGATGGGCGAAGTGGAATGCGTGCAGCAGGCAAATGCTCTCCTGGGCGAGGGCCCTTCATGGAACAGCGCGGAAGGCGTCCTCTATTGGGTAGACATCAAGCGGCCCGCCATTTTTCGTTGGGATCCCGTGCGCGGCCAGACCGGCCTGTGGCCGATGCCTCGACCGGTTGGGTTTGCTTCCCCGGCGCAAGCGGGGCGTATGGTCTTTGGGGATTCCGACGGGTTGGGCTTTCTCGATCTCACGACGGGAGAGGTCACCCGCATTGGCGATCCCGAAAACCATCTTCCCAAGAACCGCTTTAACGACGGAAAGGTTGACCGCAGCGGCCGCGTCTGGGCCGGCACCATGAACGAGCATGGGCCCGAGGCCACAGGCAGCCTCTACCGGCTTGATCCGACGGCTCCATCAAGCGTATGGCCACCGGTTTCGTATGCTCCAACGGATTAGGTTGGAGCCCGGACAATCGCACCATGTATTTCACGGATTCCATGGTCCGGACCATCTGGACCTACGAGTTCGATCCGGCGACAGGTGCGCTGGGGGATCGCCGTGTCTTCGCTACCCTGGCGGAGGATGACGGATTCCCGGATGGAATGACCGTGGATAGCGAGGGCTTTGTCTGGTCTGCTGTCTGGGATGGTTGGCGCGTGCTCCGCTTTCGCGCCTGACGGCACCATCGAGCGCACCATCCGCATGCCGGTACAGAGGCCCAGTAGCTGCATGTTCGGCGGCCCCGACCTTAAGACGCTGTATATCACCTCAGCTTGCGTAGAACTCGGTTGGAATGCGCTGAAGAACGGACCGCTGGCCGGCTCGCTCTTCGCCCTTTCCACGGATGTGCCCGGCCTGCCGGAAGTGCCCTTCGCGGGTTGAATGGAAGAGGAGACAAGATGAATCGCAGAGAACTCGTGAAGCTCGGCGCCGCGCAGGCGGCTAGTCGTTGCTGTTCCCGGTGGAATGGTTGCGCGGGCTGCGCGCAGTTCTTCCGGCAATGCGAAAACCTCAACCCTGAGCAACGCGCAATTTGAGCTATCCATCACCCCCGGTGCGGAGCTGCAGTGCCGGCTGGTCCATCGGCCTACAGGCAAGGTGCTGGCGGAGGGCGTCTACTCCTATTCTTTCGGAACTCCGGTGTTTTCCCAGGTGCAGAAAGACGGGAACTCGCTTTTGCTGCAAGGCAGCATCCCGGGCACCGGCATGGCCATTCAGCAGCGATTTACGGCGGACCCGGCAAGCCCCTGGATTGAGGAACAGCTGGAGTTCATCAACCATGGTGACATCCCGCTCGATCTTCACAACGCGCGGGCCGGCTTCGTCTTCCCTCTCGCATTGCAGGGAAAGCAGGTGCCGGCGGCGTGGGCAGAGTATAAGTTCACCGCAGTGCCGTTCCGGAGAGAACCAGCGGGCCACGATGGACAGTATGCAGATTTCACTTTGAGCCAGCTTCTCACCGAGCAGTATTCTTCCGAGCTCTGGTCGGAAGAGACCTCGGTGACCCCTGCCTATGCTTCTGAGGGGTGGGCATGGACCGACGGCAAGCAGGGCTTTCTCATCACCAAGTACAGTCCTGGCGGATTGGAGTGGGCCACCCTGGATCGCGTAGTGCTCTCCCCAGGAAACCTTGGCTTGCGTTGGGGAGGCATCGGCATCTACCGCAACAACCCGGAGCACGGAGCGTGGCTGCGTCCCGGAGATTCCCACCGATTTGGGGCGACGCGCGTGACGGCCTATGCAGGGGATTGGCAGCAGGGCTTTTATACCTTTCGCGCGGAGATGGAGCAGCGCGGCCATGGATGCCCGCCGGGATTCAACGCACCGGTTCACTGGAACGAGCTCTACGACAACAAGCTGTGGTGGCTGCCGGGCGACGAGCAGGACGATCCCGAGATGCGCAAGAAGTACTACACCCTCGAGAGCATGAAAGAAGAAGCCGCGAAGGCCAAAGACATTGGCTGTGAAGCCTTGTATATGGACCCTGGCTGGGACACCAGCTTCAGCTCCAAGATCTGGGACGAACCCCGCCTGGGCACATACGAGTCGTTCACTACCATGCTGCAGCGGGATTACGGGTTGAAGTCGTCGCTGCACACGCCGCTTTCCGGGTGGTGTGATCCTAGCTCTTATCCCATCTCGGCAAATCGAGTCGACCGGTTTGGAAGACGCCGCATGTGGATACGTGAAAAGGGGTTCCTCGACTCACCACTCTGCGGGTCATCTGACCAATACATCAACACCACTGCCGATCGCCTGAAGACGCTGTCGAAGGGTGGTGCGGCCTTCTTTATGTTCGACGGCACCAACTACCACGAAGAATGCTGGGATCCCAATCACGGGCACCGGGTGCCGGCTCGCCGCGAAGAGCACGACCAGGCCCGGAGCCGCCTGGCGCGCATGGTCCACGAGGAATATCCCAACGTGCTGATTGAGATGCACAATCCCACTCCCATCTACTATGGGCATGGTCACTGTCCCGAGGGCGAAGGCGCCTGTCAGGCTGCGGGCTTTGACAGCATCTGGGGTTTCGAATTGATGTGGCAGCCGATGCAAGATCTTCTCAGCGGGCATAGCATCGCGCTCTATTACTACAACCTGGCCTACAGCCTACCCATCTATCTGCACATCGATCTCAGGACAGATAATCAAAATGCCCTGGTCTTCTGGTGGAATGCTTCTACCTGTCGCCACCTGGGGATCGGCGGCACTCATCCGGATCCGGTCGTTCGCAAAGCACAAAAGGACGGCATGACCACTTATCGGCGGCTCAAGCCCTATTTTGCCGCGGGCACATTTTACGGAATCGATGAGCAGACGCATGTTCACACCGACGGGAAGACAAACACCGCCGTGGTGAATTGCTTCAACCTCAGCAACGTCGCGGTTGCCAAGGAGATCCGCTTCGACCCGTCGCAGCTGGGTCTTTCGCCTGGCAAGAGCTATCAATTCTCCGGCGCAAGCCTTCATCGATCTGGAGATGTGTACGTGGGCAAGGTGAGCATTCCCGCGGAAGCTCACGTGCTGATAGAGGTCACTTAGTGAGCGCGTGACGGACCGCCGAAAAACTTCGATCGAGATGTCGCGGCGTGAGTTTCTTGCGTCTTCGACGGCGACCCTCGTCCTGGCTTCGGTAGGCGGCCTCTCTTCCGGAGCAAGCTCGCTTTCTGAGCAGAACGGCAGTCACGTCGACCCGCGGTTGCTTGAACTCGTTATGTCCCTGAGCGGATCGGACTGGTGGATCCAGGCCGCCGCCTCAAACGAGAGCCAAATACCTGCGCAAGTACCGGGAAACATTCAGGCAGACATTGAAAGGGCTCACCTGCTCACACCTCTCTGGTACGGAGCCGGCGATCCACGCCTGGCCGACGTCGCCAAGAAGGACTGGTGGTATCGCAAGGAGTTTGACCTACCCCGACGGCTGCAAAACAAGCGCTTGCGGCTGATCTTCGATGGTATCGATTTCGAGGCGGAGATCTGGCTCAATGACCAGCTTCTCGGCACCCGCGCAGGACAGTTCCGTCGCTTCGAATTTGATGTTGCCGATTTAATCAAGCCTGAGAAGAACAAGCTCGCAGTGAAAATCACCCGCATGCCGGAGGAGATTGGCCACTGCCTCGCGGTGTCTGATGGGGCTTTGAGCGGCGCAGATACACCGAATAACTTCATCGATTGTTACGTTCATACCCGGCAGGTATTGCAAGGCCTGAAGAGCGTCACCAATTTCGCCTACGACTGGGGATTTAATGTCTATACCCTCGGCCTGTGGCAGGATGTGCGGCTTGAGGCCACTGGATCGAGCGCGATCCGGTGGGTCCAGGTCGAGACGCAGCTCTCCGATAACTACCGGCAGGCAACGGTAAAGGTACGTCTCGAGATCGACAGCAAGGCCGCACTCGAGGTGAAGGCCTCATTTCGGATTGAGAGGAGCGGTCCGGACATTACCGCGACCGTGGAAAGCGCACTGCATGCAGGAAGCAATTTGATTGAGGCGCAGATCCCCGTACCTGCGCCTGCGCTTTGGTGGCCGAATGGCCAGGGAGAACAGCCGCTGTACGCCTTGCGAGTGCTGCTGGATGAGAGTAAGTCCGGGGCCGAGGTGGACTTCAAGTACTTGAAATTCGGTATTCGGGAGGTGCGCTGGCAGCCGACCGAAGGGGCGCCACACGACTTTATCAATCCCTACTCTCTGGTAGTGAACGGCAGGCCGGTTCGCATGATGGGGTCGGATGTCATTCCGCCCGATCTGTTCTTTGGCCGCAACGGCGAACGCGCTCCACGTCTGGTGGAACTGGCCCAGGCAGCAGGGATGAATACTTTGCGCATATGGGGCGGCGGAGTCACGTTGCCTCCGCAGTTCTACGACCGCGCCGACGAGCTCGGCATCATGCTGTCGCATGAATTTCCAATGGCGAACTCGTGGCCGGAGACGGGGCCGGTCTTTCTCGCCAATTTAAAGGAAACAACTACCAGCATCGTGAAACAGTTGCGCAATCATCCCTCCATCATCGAATGGGTTGGCGGGAATGAGATGCCCTGGCAACAAGGGACCGACCATCCCGCTCTCCATGTGCTGGAGCAAGTATGCGCAGATTGCGATTCACGAATCTTCCGGGCGACCGACCCCATGCAGGGTTCGTTGCACGGGCCGTGGAATTACGAGCCACGGAGCCACTACCAGCACTACAACGCGGTGTTGGAGTCGCTCTCGGTTGCGCATCCTGACCTCGGCGTCAACACCATGAATGCGATGCGCTATGGCGAGTTTGGCACGCAAAGCCCGGCCAATCTTGAGGTCTTTCTGCGAGATTTTCCGCCGGCTTCGCAATGGCCGTTGGATGATCTGCTCGACCCGGTGTTGATTCGCAAGAATGTTGTCCAGGCCGCTTTTACCCCTCTGTATTGGCTGATGAAGCCGGTGATTCAGCAGCTCTTCGGACCAATGGACGATCTGCCGACACTGGTCGAGGCCGGCCAATTTATCGGAGCCGAGGGACTGCGTTACGCCTATGACGAATTGCGCCGCAAAGGGAAACGGATTGGAGGCATCACCAGCTGGGACTTCAACGAACCGTGGACCAACGGTGCCGGAAGCTACCTGGTAGATTACGACGGCCGTACGGTGATGAAGTACGACTTCGTGAGGCAGGCTCTTGCTCCGGTCAGCTTGACGCTGCGTTACGATTCCGTACTTTATGATCCCGCGGCCGGCCTGAACGCCGCTCTGTGGTTGACCGGTGACGCGCCTGCCCTGGTGGCGGACCTGAGCTGGGCGTGGGTGGCCCGCGACCGCCGGGGAGATGTGATTACCCGGGCAAGCGGAACGTCTTCGATTCTCCCCCAGCAAGCAATTAAATTAGCAGACGTAAACGTCAAGCCGCCTGCGCAAACCGCCCTGGGGCCGATCTTTGTCGAGCTGAGTGTGAAGGATAAGAGCGGGAAATTGGTCGCAGAGCGCCTTCACATCTTTGGATCGGACAATTCTTTCGTTTGGCCTTTCGACGGACTACTGCGAAATAGCGGCCCCGATAGCGATGACCAAAGCTTGATGGCATCCAAGCCGCGCACCATCCGGGTTCTTTGGATTCAGGATGCCAACGAAGAGCGATACCAGGATGTGGCCTGGTCTCTGCGCCGCTTCGGCATCCACTCGACGCATATCCGCGCGACCCCTGAGGCCGTGGAAAAAGCGATGGCAGAAAAGTACGATGCCATCTGGTTGGGCGAGGGTGATTACAAGAAGACGACGTCGCTTGCCGCCAGGCTTGGCCCCAGGAGTCTTGGCATCCTCGCCCAGGCGGTTGCTGATGGCGTGGGACTTGGTGTGGAGGGTGGCTGGGGAGGTTACGCGGACGCGGGCCTGGAAGGTACTGCGCTAGCCGCCACACTGCCGGTTACGTTTGCAGGTTCTGGAAACACGGAGCGGCGCGGCCGGAGTGCTGTCAAAGTTGCAAACCCTGGGCATCCGCTCGTATCTGGAGATCTGGGAGTCTCATTTCCTAAAGTGAGCGGTTATAACCTGGTCAGGGCAAAAGACAAAGGTGACGTGGTGCTTGAAAGTGCCGGCGGAGATAGCCTCCTGGTCGCGAGCAGCCAGGGAAAAGCAAGGGTCCTCGCATACACATCGGGGATTGTGGGTAGCAATGGCTGGGTCAATGATCCGATGGTCGATGATTATGAAGGTCAAAATATCGACTGGGGCTGGAGTCTGGAATCCTGGAGTGGATTTCCGTTTTTCATGGCTCGCCTGCTCTTCTGGCTGGCCGGAGCTTCCAATGAAGCGGTAACGGGATTCAGTGTGCCGGATAGAGGCAATCGACTGGTGCGGCCAGTGCGGCGAACAACGCTAGAGGCGCATCCCGGGCCGACCAGGATTGAGGGCTTCGACGAGACTCTCGATATTCAAGTGAAGAACACAGGCAAGATGATAGCTCTCTTCTGCGAACCCCATCCGCTGCTGGAATATCGAACGGACATCACGATCCTCAACAACCACGCTTTTGTTCCACCGGGCGAGACGCGGTCGATCACACTCCGCGCACCGGATAGGCCAGGACTGTCGCTGGCTCAGATTGGCTGGCGCCTCACTTGCTGGAATGCAGAGGATGTCTCGATCCCGCCGAACGAGGACGTTCTGCTTTCGCTCGGCCGCCGGGATGCGATGTGCCGCGAGTATCGAACGACCCCTTCGGAATCGGTCGAGCTAAAGGGTAATCGCCCTGATTGCTCTCTGCTGCCGTGGTTATTGCGTGGTCCTCAGGTTATACGTTTTTCCTTCGATGTAAGCCGCCCTAAGTCCGTTCGTCAGTCGCGGCTAAGGATTCATACTGCCGACCAGGACAGCACGCATGGCCCACTCATTGAGATCACCCTGAACGGCAAGAAATTCGAACAGAGTTTGAAGGGCGGCCTGGGGATCCAGATCTCTGACCCAGCACACCTCGCTTTCCCGGCCACGGCTCAGTTCACGCTAGCCGCCGGCACGCTGAAGGCCGGAACCAATGTTCTTGAGGTACGCGTATCGAATGATGGCTGGTTGACCTGGGATTCTCTGGATTTACTAGCTCTGCCCGATGGCGCCGCAGAGTGGGCATAAGGCTACATAAATCTTGTTTAGGCGTGGGCGGGCCTAAAGCGTCTGCATGGGAACGGCATTCAACAGCCTGCCTTGGGATTTCTCCTTCGCACGGTCCAGAGAGTGCCCCATATCTCGCTCGTTTTTCGCGAGATGTGGGATACGCGGATCTCGATCGGCAACCTCTAAAGGGCCAAAACTGGAAATTGGCAGCCGTGGTCTCCCACATCTCGCGAAAAACGAGCGAGATATGGGGCACCCTCTGGACCGTGGTGAGGATAGAATTCAGCAACGATAGATTGTCACGCACATTCTAAAGCCCGCGCCACTAGCGTCCGGGCATATAATCGCGCCCGAAGCGAGCCGTGGATTCCGTTCGGAAATCTGAGATCAGCGACATGAGCGAGGTAGTTCCTCCGTCGACGACGATGGTCTGCCCGGTGATGAACCCGGCGTCATCGGAACAAAGAAATGTGGCGAGCCTGGCAACATCGAGGGGAACTCCGAAACGAGCAGCCGGCACCTTGCTTTGCGCGTCTTCCGCGGCCTGCTTGAGGTCGAAGCCAGGGATCGCCGCGGCATGGCCTTCGACCGAGATCCAGCCCGGAGCAATTGCGTTCACCCGGATGCCACGATATCCGAGTTCGACCGCGAGAACTCGTGTACAGGCAATGATCGCACCTTTGGTCGCCGCATAGACGGAGTGCTCCGGTGCGCCCTGCAATCCGTGAATCGAAGCCAGATTGCAGATCGAGCCGCTGCCTTGCTTCACCATCGGTTCGCAAAGCCGTTGGGTCAGCAGAAACGGCGTGCGGAAATTGACGTCGAAGAGCGTGTCCAACTCCTGCGGTTGAATCTTGAGGAATGGGCTGTTGAAGGTGATGCCGGCGTTGTTGACCAGGCAATCGATTCCACCCAGAAAATCCAACGCCGCATCTGCCAGGCGAGTCGATGCAGCCGCATCGGTGAAATCGGCCTTGATGGTGGTTGCCCGCCGTCCCATGCCTTGGATCTCGCGCGACGCTGATTCAGCCGCTTCCGACGCGTGGCTGTAGTGGAGCACAACATCCGCGCCCTGCCGCCCAAACTCCAGCGCGATTTCAAGCCCGATGCCCGTGCCGGCGCCCGTCACCAGCGCTCGTTTGCCTGCCAGCTTCCCTGTTTCGCTCATGCTGCTCCTACTCGCTTCACCAGTCGCGATGATAACCGGCAGTCCAGCCACCATCGACCACCAGGATATGGCCGGTGACATACTTCGCATCGTCGGAGGCAAGGAAGAGCACGGCCGCCGCGATGTCCTCGGTCTCGCCCGGCGCGCCCAGCGGGATATGGCTCAGCATGCTGTCCGTCTGCTTGTTCTCCGGGCTGTAGAACATCGATCGTGTTCCTTCGGTGAGGATGGACCCGGGAGCGACCCCATTCACGCGTATCCCGTATTGGCCTACTTCCAGCGCATGCGACCGGGTAAAATTTGCCACGCCCGCTTTGGCCGCCGTGTAGGCGCACTGCAGCCGCGCCGGCACAATCCCGAAGACCGAAGTGATGTTAATGATGGTGCCCTTTCGCCGGGCGATCATGCCGTGAGACACAGCGCGGGAGCAGAAGAAGACACCATCGAGGTCGACGCGGATAATCTTGTGCCAGTCGGCATCAAGGAATTCAGAAATGGGGCCCCGGTTCTTGCCCACGTTGATGCCGGCGTTGTTCACCATGATGTCGATCGGGCCCAGATCCGACTCAATGGCAGAGATCATGTTGTTGACCGACGAAACATCCGATACATCCGCGGCGTATCCCCGGGCTTTACCGCCACGCTCACGAATCGCGGCGCAGGTCGCTTCCGGGTCATGCAAATCGTTAACCGCGACCGTTGCCCCATTTTCCGCCAGCATCAGCGCCGTGGAATGGCCGATCGCTCCGGCCGCGCCGGTCACCACGGCAATCCGATCTTTCAAATCGACTTTCATAGTTGCTCCTTACTTCGCGGCCGAAGGCCAAACCAATGCGCCCTCGGGACGCTTCCCCTCAAGAAAATCGCGAGCCGACTCAGCCGCGTTGACCTGTAACGCTTCCACAGCGCGCAGCGAGACGGAGGCAGCGTGGCTGGTCAAAAGCACATTGCGCATCGTACGCAGCGGGCTATCCACCGGCAAGGGCTCCCGTTCAAAAACATCCAGGCCGGCGGCTAATACCTTGCCATTGGCGAGCGCCTCCACCAGGTCGGACTCGCGGATCACCGGGCCGCGCGAGGTGTTGATGATCAGCACGCCGGGCTTCATGGTGGCAATCGTCTCCCGCCGGATGAGATGAGTGGTCGCGGGAACCAGCGGGCAGTGGAGCGAAATGATATCGGCCGTCTTGAACAGCGTTTCCATATCAACCCGCTCCACTCCCTCTTGCGCAAAAACGGAGTCATCCAAAAACGGATCCGCGGCGACGATGCGGAAGCCAAAAGCCTTAGCCTTCCGCGCTACACGCCGCGCAATCGCTCCGAACGAAACCAGGCCCAGCGTCATATCGAGGAAGGCCGGGATGGGCAGGTAGGGTCCGACACCCCAACCCCCGTTGACGATCCCTGCATGATCCTGAGGGATGCGCCGCGCAAGACTCAACATCATCGCCATGGCATGATTGGAAACTTCTTCCAGGCAATACGTCGGCACGTTGGCAACCCCGATGCGCAGTTCCCGGGCAGCATCCAGATCGATGTTATCGACCCCAACGCCGTAGCGAACCACGCCCTTCAATTTCGGCAGGGCTTTCATCACCCGGTGTGTGATCGGAGCCCACTGCACCAGCAACGCGTCGGCATCTCCACATCGCGCAATGACATCGTCTTCGGTAACACAGTTCGGCTGCACCTCGCGGAGCTCAAACCCAGCCGCCTCGATAACTCTTCTCTGCAAATCAAGCGACGGGAACGTATTGTCGCTGACGACGGCCTTCAACATAAAATGACCTGCCTTTTCAAAAAGAATCGTGGGCTTTAGATGTCGGAAGAGATCAGCAGTGCGGGCAGCCTCGAGGATGTCCTCTTTGCGGCCGCGAAAGGCCCACACCTGGGATGCATCCTCACAAGCGCGCTCGCCCGCCGAGTCCGCCAATGGCCGGTACATGGTACTCCAGCTCAGAGAAGCTGCCCAGGTGGCTGTTAACATTGCAGGCCTCAATCGCAAAGCCGGCGGTCGCCGGGCTCTTTCCACGGAACGTCCACATACTCTCCGGAAGGGTTGACCGAGAAATTTCGTACCACTAAGCACCACTCGTCTCCTTCTGCGTGGAGATACCCCGCACGTCCAATCACTGCCCGTGCCTGCAGGCCCAACTTATGCTCTCCCTGCGCCCGCATGTTGTAGCGCACCATATGCGGCGCGATCGAAAGATCGCCGGCATCGACATTCCCAAAGAAGGTCGTGACCGTGGCTCTCGAAAACGTCGGAAAGAACATCTCCCCACGGTGGGGCAGTTGAAGCAGGCTCCAAAGACCCACCTGCGCCGGAGCCGGCCTTGCCGTCGGCAAAAGCCAGGCTGGTGTGCAGCGTATAGCCCGCATAACTCAACGTCCTGCAGGTCGAAGTTGCGCAAAGGGTTGGCCGCGGGCGTTAATCGCTTGCTTACCTCAAGATCGACGGTTTGCTGGGAACGAGAGAGCTTATACGTAAATCGATTGGTCAACACCATACTGCCCTTCGATGTCGTTAGCTGGTAGTTGCCAGGATCAAACTCGCGCGGTTGCCAGTAGGGGTCGAGATTAGGAAAGTTGGGGAAGAAGAAGTCCACTTCCGGTGCGAGCCATGTACGATCGCCGCCGGAGTTGTGCCATTGCGCGCTCTTGTAGAAGTCGCGCGCGGTTTCTGCCGCGTCGAGCGCAGGATGGGTCCAGAAAAAATTCTGCTCCGACTCTGGCGCGAACAGACCCAGGATGCGTCCACCATACGGCAACACCAGCGCGGAGCTGCCGTCGGGGCTGGTCCAGGTCTCGGTGGGCTTATCGGCGGAGGCCAGAGTTGCCACCAGCTTCGTACTACTCATTCCAGAGCACTCGATAGGGATTTTCAATGACCTCGGCGATCCGCTCGAGAAAGGCCGCTGCGATGGCACCGTCGGCAACGCGGTGATCCACTGACAGGTTGAGGATGACGGTTGGCCGAACGACCAGCGACTTCTCTTCGACCCAGGGCCGCTCGCGAATTTTCCGGCGGCAAGGATAAAGCTCTGCCCCGGGGTAATGATCCCTTCAAAACGATCGACGCGGTACATGCCGAGGTTGCTGAGGGTTCCTACGCCGCCTTCCAGATCAGCGAAAGACAAACGGCTCTGCCGCGCCTTCTCGGTGATCGCGGCGCGGCGCGTGATCAGTTGGGTCAAAGGCAGCCGGTCGACGTCTGAAATAACCGGCGCTACCACGCCGCGATCGGTGGCCACGGCGAGTCCAAGGATGATCTGGCTGCGTTGGCGTACCTCACCCTCCCACACTGCATTCATGGCCGGCATGCCGGCCAGGGCGAGTGCCAGCGCGCGGAACAGCAGGTCGGTGTAAGTGAGCTTCGCACCGGCGCTCCGGCTGATCGGCTCGCTGAGGTCGTGATAGAGGGAAACAAGCTTTTGCGCATTCACCTCAAGCGACACGGAGAAGGCCGGTATTGTCCGCACGCTTTCCGTCATGCTCTCGGCGATCAACTGCCGCCGTTTCGAATCCGCCGAGGCGGCGACAGTCGCGGTGGGCGGCGGCGCAGGAGCCGAGGGAGCGAGATTCAGCAGATCCTTCTCAACGACGCGGCCTTCCGGTCCACTTCCTTTTACGGTCGCGATGTCGATGCCAAGTCGTCTGGCTTCTCGCCGGGCACGCGGCGAGGACCGATGAGACGAGCGGAAGGTCTCGCTTGCATCATCTTTTTCGAGCGCCCTGTCTATCGGAGCCGTATTTACCGGCGCGCCGGGAACGGCAGCAGGGAGCAGGAGCGGGTGCAGGTGTGGAAGAGGCTTTCCCGACGGCGTCGAGCAGCGCCAACGGAGTTCCCACCGGCACCGTCTTGCCTTCTTCGACCAGGATATCCCGCAAAACGCCATCTACGTTGGACTCGATATCCATGTCGACCTTATCGGTCGAGATGGACAGCAGGGGCTCATCTTTCCTGACCGCGTCTCCGGGCTTCTTGAGCCAAATGCCGACCGTGGCCTCGGTCATGGTCAGGCCCAACTGCGGCATGGCGATTGTAACCGTCATAGCGCCTTACCCATCATGCTCTCAATCTCCTGAACGATACGTTCGACCGAAGGAACGAGGTAAGCGTCCACCGTCGGGCTGAAGGTATGGGGAGCCGGAAGTGCGCAGATCCGGAGTATGGGTGCATCGAGCTCATCCAGCGCTTCGCAAGCGGCGATCGCTGCTATCTCGGCGGCCATGCCGCAGGTGGCATAGGCCTCGTCCACAATTGCCAGCCGGCCGGTCTTGGCCAGCGACTTGAGAATGGTCGCCTTGTCCAGGGGGACCAGGGTTCGCGGATCGATGACCTCCGCTGAGATCCCTTGCTCCTGCAGCTTCTCGGCAGCCTGCAGGGCGCGGTCGACCATCTTGCCCATCGCGACCAGCGTTACGTCCTTGCCCGGGCGAAAGACCCTCGCCTGGCCAAAGGGGATCAGATACTCCTCTTCAGGAACGTGGCCTTTGGTGTTGTAGAGCCCCTTGTGCTCGAGGAAGATCACGGGGTTCTCGTCCCGCAGCCCGGTCTTGATCAGCCCCTTCACGTCATAGGGCGTGGAAGGAACGAGCTACCTTCAGGCCCGGGGATATGAGCAAAGAACGACCAGAAGGTGTGGGAATGATGCGGGCCGGTGCTGCGCACACCGCCACCCGCGGCCCGCAGCATGAAGGGTACTTTGAACCTGCCGTTCGAGATGTAGTGGATGGTGGAGGCTTGCTGCACAATCTCTCCCATCGCCTCCAACGTGAAATCCATGAAAACGATGTCCACGAAGGGATGACTACCCGCTAAGGCCGCTCCAATGCCGAAGCCCGTCTGCGCGCGCTCCGCGATGGGTGTGTCGCGGACTCGCGCTTCGCCGAATTCCTCCCAGAGGCCGCGGCTCTGCTGGAAGTTGCCGCCGCGCGGCCCAATGCCCTGCCCTATATAGAAGATGTCCGGATTGCGCCGCATCTCTTCACGAACGCCTTCCACACCGGCCTGAGCATAGGTGAGGACGCGCTGGCTTTCCGTCGAAGGCTCGACCGCGGAAGTAACTGCTACGTTGGTTTCAGACATGGTCTCCCTCTCGCCTTACTCAGCGAACACGTGGCGTAAGGCTGTGCTTTCGTCTTCCAGTGCACTGGCCAGGGCAAACTGCGCCGCATCTTCCAGTACTGCCGCAACCTCGGCATCGACTTTATCGAAGTCCTCAGCGGTGAGCGTCCCGGCGGCGATGGCATCGTCTTTCAGTCTCTTGACCGGATCCCGTTCCCTCCAGGCCGCGATCTCTTCTCGCGTTCGATAAGCCACGCCGGGGTCGCCCTCGTGATGGCCGTACCAACGGTACGTCAGGCATTCCAACAACGTTGGGCCGCCGCCGCTGCGAGCGCGGTCGATGGCTTCCCCTGCCTTCTCGTACACCTCAAGCACGTTGTTGCCGTCCACCTGGAAACCGGGCATCCCATAAGCCGCGGCGCGGCTGGCTACATTGGTGTTTTTCGTCGCCTTGGAGAAGGGCATCTCGGTCGCATAGAGATTGTTCTCGCAGACAAAGACCACCGGAATATCCCAGGCCGCGGCCATGTTCAGACCTTCGTGGAAGGCGCCGTTGTTCGATCCCCCGTCGCCGAAGAAGGCGACAGCAACCTGGTCGGTACCTCTCAGCTTGGCGCTCAGTCCCGCGCCGGAGGCGATCAGGATACCCGGAGGCACAACACCATTCGATCCCAGGAAACCAACCGTCGGATCATAAAGGTGCATGGTGCCGCCGCGGCCGCCGGAACAACCGGTCACCGCGCCCAGAAGCTCCGCCATAGCTGCACGCGGGGTGACGCCTTTGGCCAGGGCATGCCCATGCCCGCGATGCGTGCTGGCAACATAGTCATCAATCCTCAATTGGGCGCAAACCCCAGTCGCTACTGCTTCTTCGCCGATGTACACGTGGATGAACCCGGGCATTCTTCCGGTGCGGAAGACTTCGCGTGCCTTAAGCTCAAATTCTCGAATCAAGATCATGTTGCGATAGAGCGACACGATCAAGTCTCGATCCAACTTAGGTTTCTTTGTGGGTGTCACGGTCTATTGTCCCTCCAGGTATTTGGAAGTCCCTATCGCCAATACCGCCGCGACCAGCAGGCCGACTCCCAGGGAGAAGGATCGAAGGGTTCTTGGGCTCATCGCGTGCCATTCTCCGGTCATTAGCCCTGCAAACTGGCCGCTGATGATCATAGTGATCATGAAGGCTGCATATCCAATGGAGATTCCCAAGCTACCAAGAAAAGTGGTCCCGCTGCTATAAAGTGCGATGCCGGCCATCCATAAACAGGCGGCCAGGAAAGGGATCAGGGTCTCTCTTACCGAGAGGTTTTTGAACCATCCCCAGGTGTGATTTTTTTGCAGAAGATACAGGCTGTAGATAATGTTAGCGACGGATCCCCCCAGCAGAGCGATCGGCCACACTGCGAAAGGAGCCCTGGAGCTCTGAGCGCCTTGATCCTGCGCCGCTTTCAGGATGCCGCCTCCGTAGGCCAGGGCTATGTTGAGCAGCGAACCGAGGATGCCCGAAGCAACCGCAAGCCCCAGCGTCAGCAGATAGGCCGACTTGGCGTAGGGTGCTTGCCGCATCGCAGTTTGCTCCTGGCCAAAGCCGGCAGTCTCGTCGCGCTCCCTGGCTTCCACCTCGCGCAGGTAACCGCTCCAACCGCAGAAGGCGCCGCCGCCGAGCATCAGCGCCGTGCCGGCCAGAATCCACAGGCCGGTTGCGGAAAGCGTACTTCTGCTGTGCAGGGAGATGAGCGGGATGACGGTTCCAAATGCGCCGGCGGTTCCATTCATCACCGCGCCGGCGACCGCCAGGCCGAGTTTGTGGACGCAGAGCCCCGCGCCCAACTGTGCGACGCCCCATAACAGGCCCATGAGAAATGGCTGCAATATCTGGCGGGGTGGGAGCGATGCATAGACTGCGGTCAGATGCGGTAATACCGCAAATGCCAGGCCGAAGGGGACGACAATCAGGGAGAAGATGGAATAAAGCAGCCAAAAATTCTCCCATTTCAATCCCCTGACCCATTTCAGAGGCCACATGCTGATGCCGACACTCGCGCCTGCTACGAAGGTAAGCAGGAACCCAACTAGATTGTTCATGGCAGCCAGTCGCCCGGCAGACGCGCGTGCTTCTGTTACTGAACCGGTGAACGCTTTTCAGTTCTAAAGAGCGGCGGCGCAAGGTGTCAACGCATTTCAGCCTATTGAACGGAGTTTGCCCTTCGCATTGCCCGGGATTAAAAATACAACCTGCACAGGTAAACACGGGATGAACCAACACCACGAAACCAAGCAGTCTGCTGCCCTGGTGAGGCTCGCCAAGGTGATGGGGCCCATTCGCACCGAAGGCTTAACCGAGAATGTGGTTCGACAGCTGAAGGATTGTATCCGCAGAAGGATCATTACTCCTGGAGAACGGCTCCCGCCCGAGCGCGAGTTGGCTGCGCTGCTCAAGATATCCCGCGGATCGCTGCGCCAGGCGCTTAAGGCGCTGGAGGTAATGGGAGTGCTGCATGTGGTCCAGGGTTCAGGAGCTTATCTGGCTGATCGAGCCGCGGTGATCCTGCGCGACCCGGAGGAGCTATTGGTTCCGCTGCGGGGCCACTCCTTCGCTGAAATGTATGAGGCGCGGCGTGCTATGGAGGCGGAGTCTTCGGCCTGCGCGGCCCTGCGGGCCAGCGACCAGGATGTGCAGAAGATGCATGCCGAAATCCGATCCATGCACGCGATCGGAACAGATATTCGTAAGTTCGTAATTCACGACAACGCCTTTCACCACCACATCGCCATCGCTTCCGGAAATAGCGTTTTTATCTGGTTTATTGATCTGCTGCAGAAGGTTTTGGCCAAGGGTCAATTGATCCATGCGCGCTCTGAGCAGATGCAAGCCTCGATCGCCGAGCACGAAGCGATTCTCGCCGCAATTGAAGCTCATGACCCCGAAACCGCGAGGAAAGAGATGCTGGCCCACCTGACACTGAGCAAGGCTTACAGCGACCGCGAGACCGGGATGGAACTGCAGGTAGTTTCGCCCCGCCGGTAACGACATGGTTTTGGGATTTGTCCCAGTAACAGCACAGAGGGTGGGAATTGGGGAAAGGTGTTCAGTGAAAGGAACACCCCATCTTCTTCGCTACTCGAAAGAGTAGTATTCCAGCTTCGGTCATTTAGCCGAGAGAGTTGGAACGAGAATGAATAACTTGTCACAACGCGTTGCAGCCGCCAGGGTTGCTCCAGGACATGTCTCGTGTTGGTGGTTGGGCGGGTCGGGCTTCGTCTTCAAAACATCGAAAGGGACTGTCGTTTATCTTGACGCTTACCTTTCCGATGCAGTCAAGGGGATCTTTGGCGCGGATCGCGCGTTTGCAGCGCCGATCGATCCACAGGACGCCCGGGCCGACGCCTTCATTGCCACACACTGGCACGAAGATCACCTGGACCCGGGTTTGATTCCCATCGCTGCGCGGAACAACCCCGATGCGAAGTTCATTATGCCTCCCAGCGCGACGGCGCACGCCGTGAGCTGGGGAGTCACTCGTACCCAGATTGCCCCGTTGCCGTGGGGCAAGACGGTGCAGGTTGCAGACGTGACCATCGAGGCAACGCCGGCACGCCACGAAGCGAATATCCCTGGATGGGAAGTTCCCGACGCGATGGGGGTTCTGCTCAGCGTCGATGGGCTGACGATCTATCACTGCGGCGACACGGAATACGACGTCCGCCTGCGCCGGCTCAAGACCCGCCACCCTGACGTTGCTCTGCTCTGTATCAACGGGATCACGGGAAACATGGACGCCCATGAAGCTGCCTTGATGGCCTGGCATTTGGGCGCGGGCGTGGTGGTGCCCATCCATCATTACCTGTGGGCGGTCACGACCGGAACCGAGGAGGAGACACTCAACCCCGAACTCTTCGTCAGCACCTACAGCCGGCTCGGTGGGGCGGGAAAGGCACTGATTCCGGCCATCGGCGAAGAGATCGACCTGATCGGGCGAAGGTAGAACCAACCATGGCCAAACGTTTGTCAGCGGAGAAGCTGCGAGCATTCTGCATCGAAGCACTGGAAAAGGCCGGCCTGAGTTCTGACGACGCCGCCACCGTGGCCGAGGTGCTCGTCATGACCGACACCTGGGGAACCTTCTCCCACGGCACCGGGGCGCTGCGAAACTATCTGAACTCCCTGCGCGCAGGCGGCATGAATCCCCGCAGCAAGCCCGAAGTGGTTGCCGAAGGCGATACATGGGCCGTTGTGGACGGGCACTCCGGAATGGGGATGTTGGGTTGCCGCATGGCTATGAACCTGGCCATCGAGAAGGCCCGCACCCACGCGATTGCCTGGGCAGGCGTGCGTAACAGCAGCCATTTTGGCGCCGCGGGATATTACGCCAACATGGCAGTACAGCATGACATGCTGGGCATCGCCATGAGCAACGCCGATCCAAACATGGTGGTCCCGGGCGCCCGCGGACGCATCATCGGCAACAATCCACTGGCGTATGCAGTGCCGGCAGGCGAGGAGTATCCGATTCTGCTGGATATCGCGCTCAGCGCGGTGGCCGCCGGAAAGATTATCGCCATGAAAGAGCTTGGGCAGCCCATCCCATCCACATGGCTCACGGACGCGGAGGGGATGCCGGTGGACGAAGTTGGCGATTGGCCGGCGACCGGATCGATGGTCCCGATGGCCGGTCATAAGGGATATGGCATCGCATTGCTGATCGAGACCATGGCCGGCCTTCTGCCCGGCGCCGGGGTACTCGATGAGGTGAAGAGCTGGATTTTGAATCCGACAGCGGAGGGCTCCCTGGGGCAGGCCTTCATCGTCATCAACCCGGGTAACATGTTGCCTATCGCGAATTTCAAGCATCGGGTGGATACCATGATCCGCACGCTGCGCGGCTCGCCCAAGGCGAAAAATTCTCAGCGCATCTACCTGCCCGGCGAGATTGAATGGGAGCACAGAGAGGATGCGCTCAAAAACGGAATCCCCTTGCCTGCACTCGTGCTTGCTTCCCTTCAGGGCGCCGCCGGGGATCTGGGCTTAGATACCGCCCTGCTGGAGACAGAAGAAGTAGGAGAGTGATGCAGCGTCGCCGTTTTTTGCAGCTTGCCAGCCGCCTGGGCGCGTTTCTCGGTGTGGCTGCGCCTCGTCTTCATTCCCTCGCGCCGAGGAAGAAGACGGCCGAGGGCCCACACACACTGTCGGTCACCCTGGATAGCGGATGGCTCATCACGACCGATCCCGACAATGTTGGCCGCGATCAGTCCTGGTTCCGCGCTCCCCAACCTGGGGCGAAAGCAACGCGCGTCCCATCTGTCCTGCAGGAGACCTTTCCCGCTTATCATGGCCTCGCCTGGTATTGGCTGCAATTCAAACCTCAGCCGCAGCCGTTCGCGAATGGGAGATATCTGCTTCGCTTCAACTCCGTGGATTACCTGGCGGATGTCTGGCTGAACTCGGTCCACCTTGGCAGTCATGAGGGTAGCGAGACACCGTTCGTGCTGGACGCAACGGATCTGATTCGACCCGGAACCGACAACACGCTCTCGCTGCGCGTCTTAAACCCGGATAATCAGCCGATCGACGGAATCGTGCTGGCCGAGACAGGGCATCGCAACAAGGTGGTGCGCTTTGGGAACGGCAGCTCCTTTGACTACGGTGGAATCCTGCTGCCCGTTGAGCTTTTGCTGACCCCTGCCGTCAGAATTGCGAGCCTGCACATTCGTCCCGATTGGAAGACCGGCCGGGTAAAGATCGATTGCGAGCTCAACAACACCTCCCCACGAACGCACACTGCCCAGGTAAGCTTCTCCATCGCTCGCACGACCAGAGATGCGCCCCTGCTGACGGATGCCGCGAGCTTCACCGTGCCGGCCGGTGACAGCACGGTGCACCACGAAATGCAGATCGAGGACTACCAGCTGTGGCAGCTCGATGACCCTTGTCTTTATCGCTTGCAGGCGCGTCTCCAAACTACGGATGGAGAAGAAATCCACGAAACATCGAGCTGCTTCGGATTCCGCGATTTTCGCGTGGTCGACGGATACTTTCATCTAAATGGCCGGCGCATTTTTTTGAAAAGCACGCACACCGGCAACCATGTGCCCTTCGGCCAGGTGGTTCCGATTCCCGGATATCCTGATCTGCTTCGGCGCGATCTGTTGTATGCCAAGGCCTCAGGTTTCAATATGGTCCGCTATATCTCCGGGCTTGCCTATCCCGACGAGCTGAGCATGTGCGACGAATTGGGATTGCTGGTCTACGAGGAAACACTGGCCGCGTGGCTGCTCGGAGATTCGCCGAAGATGAAGGAACGCTTCGAAAGCTGCGTGCGAGAGATGATTCTGCGCGATCGCAATCACCCTAGCGTGGCGATCTGGGGAATGCTGAACGAGACCAAGGACGGCCCGGTATTCCGCGAGGCGGTATCCGCTTTGGCCCTGGTGCGATCGCTCGACGAGACCAGGCTGGTGCTGCTCTCGAGCGGCCGGTTCGATGGACACCTCGATATTGGGTCGGTGAGCAATCCGGGCTCTTCAGCGTGGGAGCCCACCTGGGGTGAGGAAGCGCCGGGAGCGCCCATCGTGGAGATGAAATACCCTTCCGGAGTCGGTAGCGGGGACTTCCATTTATATCCAAAGGTTCCGCAAACACCGGAAGTCAACCACATGATGCGCACCCTGGGCCAGAACAGCAAGCCTGTCTTCCTCTCTGAATACGGCATCGGCAGCATGATGAACGTCATCCACGAAGCCCGCATGTATCAGCAAGCCGGGATACGGGAAGATGCTGAGGACTTTGTTCTGATGCGCTCCATGGCCGATCGCTTTGCAGCGGATTGGTCGCGCTTCGCCATGGAGACGGCTTATCCATATCCTGAAACTCTGCTCGAGATGAGCCAGCGCAGCATGGCGCACCATCGCCTGCTGGGCTTCAATCTCATTCGTTCCAATCCTAAATTATGCGGCTACAACCTGACCGGAATGCTCGATCACGCCTTGACCGGGGAAGGACTGTGGCGATTCTGGCGCGACTGGAAACCTGGCGTCTTCGATGCTGTATGCGATGGATGGGCGCCGGTGCGATGGTGCTTGTTTGCTGAGCCCGGGCATACCTACCTGGGGCGCCCTGTCTCCCTCGAAGCGGTGTTGGCGAACGAGGATACACTACACCCGGGAACATACCCTGTTCAATTCCGGGTGCTGGGTCCAAACGGAAGTGCATGGCAGCGGGAGTCTTCTGTCTCTATTCCGGAGACCAATGCGCCTCTGGCCGTGCCGGTGTTGAAGGAAGAAGTTGTGCTGCAAGGGACCGGCGGGTATGTACGAGCTGGTCCCCTCCATCGAGCGCGCTGCGCCGCCAGAGACTCGCTGGAAGTTTTATTTGTCCGACCCGCAATCGCTTCCCAAGGTCAACCAGCAGGTGAGCAGTTGGCACATGCCGCAGAATGTTGAGTCCTGGCTGAACGCTCACGGAGTTCACGCTACGCCGCTCGCGGACGCGCCTGCCGAGGGGCGGCAATTGATTCTGGTGGGCGACGTTTCAAAACAGCCGGCGACAGCCGGTGAATGGCAGAACCTCGCGGCGCGCATGGCGACCGGAAGCACGGTCGTATTCCTATCGCCCCTGGCGTTCCAGCGTGACAAGAATGCTGCGGCGTGGCTGCCGCTGGCGAAAAAAGGGCGCGTTTATGAGTTCAATGACTGGCTCTATCACAAGGAATGTGTTGCCAAGCCGCACCCCGCCTTCGCCGGGCTGCAAGGGAGCGGCATCCTCGACTGGGATTACTACGGGCCGGTTCTGCCCCACTATCTATTGGATGGCCAGGATACTCCCGCCGAAGTGATCGCGGCGGCTTTTGCGGCGGGCTACTCCACTCCCGGAGGCTACGCGTCCGGCGTCTTGCTTGGATCCTATAAATTTGGCGCCGGCCAGTTTTTCGTGAACACATTTCCCATCCTGGAGAACATCGACACCCATCCGGCGGCGGACCGTCTGCTTCTCAACCTCGTGCAATACGCTGCTACTTCCATCCAGGGTCCCGCGGTCACGCTGCCCACGGATTTTGCCACCCGGCTGGGAGAGATCGGGTATAAGTAGTCTCTGCTCGCCGCCGATCAGGCTAAAAAGTCTCCACACCCGGCAGCCGGAATGGACAACGATGGACGCCTACTCTGGTCGTAGAGAACGATCGCGTCACCCGCAGCTTCGACGTTTTCAATCGAGTCGACCCCGCCTGGGAGCTCGCAGAGAAAGATCAGATACTGCGCTGTCTTCTTTCCGCCCGCGGGGATCACACACTGATGGGGAGTGTCGAATACGGGTCCGCGGCGAGCGGTCTCTTCGCGGCCCAGCGGGAGCGGCGTTGTGCCAAATTCCATCCCGCGCGCCTGTGCTCTTCCGTTCCAGGGAGTGTCCAGCCGCGAGTGGTTCTCCTCCCAGACGGCCATCCAGGGGAAATCAGCCCGGCGGAAACAGTAGCCTACGCCCAGACGCTCGTTTCCAGTTCACCGCCAGCACGTATTCCTGCTCGCGCCGAGGATCAAGCTGCACGCCGGCGATAAAGCCGAAACCCTCTTTCAGCGAAGGGCTGTCGCAAATCGGCAAATCCCTTCCCACTCGCGAGCGGCGCGTGCGGCCAGATGAACTCGCGATTGTTCGCGAGCATGGAACCCCCGTCGTAGTCGACCGGCCAGGTTATCCCACGGTTTCCGGAGGCGGACAACGTACTTTCACCCTGCTTTAACAGAGGCGGGCCGAAGGTGACATGTTGCACCCAATCGAAGGCGTGCTCCACGCCGCTTTCGTTGCTGACGGTCTCGCGCACGTAGGCTACGCTCTCACCCACACCCAGACGAATCTCCCGCTCGAAGGCAAGGTGCGCGAAGGGAAGCTGGACCTTCCATCGAGCGAGGGCATCGCCAGGCGCAGCCGTCGAGAGTAGATTCCACTGTAGGTTGGGAGCCTCACCATGCAGACTGAGAGCAGCTGCAGCCTGCTCGGTTGATGGTCCGCCAAAGTAATCCAAACACAGGCAATGCCCGGTATAGCTCGAAAGAAACCTGCGCACCTCTACCGGTCCGTAGCTTTCCGGCAGGTCGTCCGCGGTCCTTTCTCCCGGATCCAGGGTAACCCACGGAGCCTCCCAAAAAGTGTTCGGCGACACCCCCCCGTTATGCTGCAGGAGACGGAAGTCGGCGAGATGGCCGCCGCTGGTCAGAGCGACCAGTTCGATCACGCCGTTCGCCAACCGCGTAGCCTCGCGGTTATTCCAGTGAATGGATTGAGAACCAGCTTGCTCTCGTGAAGTCAGCCCCATAGTGCAATCCCCTATCGAACAACCACAAGAAAACGAATACAGTGACGGGAGGATTCACCTTCCCGTTACCGCGCAGTTATGTGGCACAGTCAGCAATCCTTTATTCTCGGGCAAAGCTGCTTTAAAAAAACGATGAAACTCGCGGTGAGTTCAGCTTGCTCCGCCTCGGGTAGCGATTATAATACTGGCATCACAGGTTAACACGGGGACACCCTAAGGGAAATTGACGATCAAGACATTCCGCCGTCGAGGAAATACTCTCGATGCGAAGTCTCTTGCCAGGCCAGGCTTAGAACGACAGATATATATATGATTGCGGTTGGTCGACTGTTCGGAGGAAGTTCTCAAATGTGCCCAGACGGGACGCGTGATTTGATCCTCGAGCCAAGCCCCATCCGGCGCTCCAAACTCCACGAACTGGTTTCGCAAAAGCTCGAAGACATGATCCGGTCGGGCGAACTGAAACCTGGCGACCGGCTGCCTTCGGAGCGCGACATCATGGCTGCCTATGGTATTGGGCGGCCGGCCGTGCGAGAGGCCTTCCTTTCTCTGCAGAGCAAGGGTTTCATCACCACTGAGTCAGGCCGGCGAGCACGCGTTACGGTGCCCAGCGTCGACAACATCTTTACCACCCTGGACAGCGTTGTCGGCATGATGATCAGCAAACGGGAAAGTCTCAAGAATCTGTTTGATGCCCGTAGATTCATTGAGGCAGCCATGTCGAGGCAAGCAGCCATGGTCATCGACAAGGTTCATCTGGCCGAGTTGCGAGAGGCCCTCGAAGACAACCGGCAGGCGATTGGCAATCGCAGCCGGTTTATGGAGACGGATATCGAGTTTCACCGCATTCTCTTTCGGGTTTGCGACAACCCGGTCTTCGACGCAGTGCATACCGCCGTAGTGAACTGGCTGATGGAACGGTGGAGCAAGATCGAACGGAACGAGACGACGGAAAAACTCGCCTACCAGGGCCACGTGCAAATCTCCAACGCCGTCAGCAAAGGCGATCCGGACGCTGCCGAAAAAGCGATGAACAAGCATCTATCCGCGTCGTGGTCGGTCTGGGCGAAGCAGCTGGAACGGCATTGAGGGACGGCTACCCGTCATACAAATCTGTTGAAGATTTCGTGATGCGGCCGCAACGATCCGTCCGCCTCGACGAAGGCCATGTATCCGGCGCCGCTGACCGGCCCGTACTGCGGACGGTGGCAGTCGGCCACCAGGCTATGGTGCAGCACGTGAGCAAGAAATCCGAGGTTATGTTCTTGTAGTTGGCTCAACTCCGTTGTTACGATTTTTGCCCTCTCGGCATCGTCCAGGGATCCCCAGCACGATTCGGTTGCCAGAACCGGCTTTCCCACCTTGTCTCCGTAAGCGACGGCAGCGTCCAGGAATTTTTGATTTCCATAAGGATGGATGGTCAAGACATCGCTTACCGGCTCGAGCAGCCGCAAACTATCTACGCTGGGCGCCATGCCCACCCCGAGGGGAGCGCGGACTTTGAGTTCCTTGCACTTGCGGTAGAGGGATGCAAGCCACACCGAGAGCGCCGGTGTGACCCCGCTGTTGAAGGGCTCGTTGCATAAGTCCCAAATCAAAATACGGCCGTCGCTCGCATGGGCGCCCACAAACGCCTCAAGATACGACATGAATACATTGACCGGAATGGTGTGATTCCGATCATGTTCGTTCATCCAGTACTCGAGCATCTCGTTGGCGATGCCGCCAAAATCAGGCACGCTATGCCAGTTGTTGAACAGAACCGGGATCACCTTCAGGTGATAGCTGCTTGCTATTTGCAGCGCAGTCTCGAAATTTCCAGCGACTAACTTCTGCTCCGCGGCATCGCCGCCGGCATAGGCATCGAAGGAGAGCCAGAGCCGGATGGTATTGATGCCGGGAAAGTATCTTTTCCCCTGTCCCAGTTCCAGGTGAAAGAGCTCGGGCTTGAACTGCCGCCAGATGACAAGCCCGCTCGAGCTCCAGCTTGGCTGGTAATTGAAACCGCGGATGTGCTTATAGGGATTGGTATTCGAAGCAGCACTCTTAGGCTGCGCGTGTGCTTCGTCCTGATGGAACGCCGCAGCCGCAGCCAAGCCCACTCCGGCTTTCAACAGAGTCCGGCGGGAAACAGCCTTCGCGCATGCAGCTGGTTTAAGAATTTGCGGTCCGGGAGCAAAAACGGACAGACGGGGCGGTACTATGCCACCCCGTCTGCCGCCGTTTGCCTTTTAGAATTCTAATCGGAACGTTGCCTGCCCTTGTCGATTCGAGATTTGCGAGGATAAGTTGGTGACCTGCCCAAATGTCGTATCGTTGACGCTTTCGTCGGGGGCTTGCAGCTGCGTTCGATTGAAAGCGTTGAAGTAGTCGACGCGCAGGCTAGCCGAAAATCCTTCGGCAATCGGGAAGCGTTTGACTGCGCTGAACGACTCGATCCTCAGCGGAGGTGTGCGCAAAGCACCGTACGTTTGATAGGTGTTGCCCAGTGCAAATGGATTGGTGAGCGCAAACGCATTGGTCGAGAACTGGGTCGGGGCGGTCGCAGACTTCCCGGTTAGATAGCTCTTGGTGCGGCTATAGCTGAAGGTCTGTATGCCAACCCCGTTGACCAGGTTCGGCCTGTCGAATCCGTTATTAACGGGATTGAATGTTTCGGTTGGGCCAAATGGCATGCCGCCCTCGTAGTCCAGAATCGTGCTTACCTGCCAGCCCCCGGCGAGCCGGTTCACGACATTGTTTGCATTGAGAAACTTCTTGCCTGGGCCGATAGGCAGCTCATACGTGGCCACGTATTTATTCGAATAGGTTTGATCCAGGATCGAGGGCGCCCATTCAAGTTTTTGATCGAACTTATTCAACGGTTTGGCCGCGAACGCTGCAAACCCCGAATTCACATTCGAAAGATTCTTCGACAGAGTGAAGGCCACCAGGAAGCTTAAGCCGTTGGAGAAGCGCTTCTCGGCCTGTAGCTGCAACGCGTTATAAAGAGCACTGCCGTGGTAATCGAAGTTGTTCTGCAGCCCGGCATACTGCGGGTACGGTATCAGCGCCTGTAAGACAGTCGCTGAGGAACCGAAATCCGATACGAAGTTCGTATAGGGAACCTTGATCCCCGCTGCCACAGCTTGAGGCGATGTAGCAAGCGCGCCCAGCAGGCCGCCGTAGGAAAGATCAGCTGGATCTAACTGGTCGTAGGGATTCAACTGAGAAGGAAGGTGTACATCCCGGTTGCCGACATAGGCGGCGGTAAGGAACATATTCCAGGCAAGGTTTCTCTCGACGCTTACGTTCCACGCTTCGTTATATGGCCACAAACCTGATTTCTTGACATCGAAACCATAAAGAACCGATCCGTTGCCGACAGAAGGGCTGAACGGAACAGGGTTTGTGGGAGGCAGGCTATTCGCATCCCAGCTCCCGAAAGCGGGAACACTGGTACCGTTGGAGTTGCGGAAGAAGGTGCCGTTCAGAATGATGTCGTAGTCCTGGCCGACACGGTTGTCTCCTGGCGCATACGCGCCTCCATCCAGGATGGAGAGGAAGAATCCGCTGCGGACCACTGTCTTGTCGTTAATCTTGTACGAGAAGCCAAGCCTGGGTCCGAAGGCCGGCCAGTGGATATTCGCGCGTCGCACGCCGGCGCAGCCGGTGCACGTACCGAGTTTTGATGCCGCGCCAAGCAGACCGTCAGCTCCCGGGTTGGGAATGCTGGGATCGAAGTACGTCACGCGGTTATCGATGTCCTCAGTCAGCGGAACCAGAATGTCCCAGCGGAGGCCCATGTTAACCGTCAACCGGTCGTTCACCTTGAAGTCGTCTTCGATATAAGGCGACCAGCTATAGCTACGCATGGCGAGCGCATTATTGGATTGCCGGCTGGCCGCATCTGCCTGGCCCAAGAGGAAGCTGGCAAATGAACTTCCGTACGACCCAAAATTAGGATCGTTTACATCGGGAACGGATGTAGTTCGCTGGCTGAAGTTAAAGACGCCGCCGCATGCCACCAGGCACTCGTTGTCGTCCATGATGACCTTGCGGTATTCGAGCCCGATATTAAAGGTGTTCCGGCCTTTGGTCCAAAGATAGTTATTCACCACCGCAATCCCTAATTTGCGGTTGACCAGGTTGATCAGACCCTGCCCCCAGGTTGAGGAGGCGTTCTGCCCATCGAAGGTGACGTTCGGAAAAATCACGCTATCGGCGACGGCTGGGAAGCTGACATTTTGCAGACCGTTGTGCTGCGAGTTGATCGCTCCAATGACCGACGCTCCCAACGTCATCACAAAGTTGGGGCTAAAGGTCTTGACGTAGTTCAGCAGCCAACCTGATCCAAGACTGGGCTCAATGTTTAAGCTGGAGATGGGGCTGGTCGCGGGCGCAACGTTGGCCGAGGAAAGAGTTGCGGAATTGAGCGGGGCTCGCCATTCGGAAAAGCGGATGGTTTGGGAATCGGTAATCTTATGGTCGATGGTGTATCCCCACAGGTTCTGTTTAATGCTCAATGCGGGAATTTGCGGACCTATATTCGAGAGATTGCCGCCGTTGAGGCCGGTACGATTGGGATCGGGGATGTCCTTCAGAATCGATTGAGACAACGGGCTGAAGCGGGATTGCGGGATGACGTTTCCCGGAAAAGGCTGACCGGTAGTCGGATCGTAGATGGGGATCACTTTACCTGTGGCATCGACAAAGCCGCTAAAGTCGCCTTGCTTCATCGCGGCCGTCGGGACCGTTCCTACTTGCTTCTGAGCAAGATTCTCCCGGTACCAGTCATCCGTGAACAGGAAGAATGTCCGGTTCAAGCCTTTGTAGACCTTAGGTATCCAGACGGGCCCGCTGACGGTAAAGCCATAGTTGTTCTGCTGGTTGACCGGCGGCCGGGGGCTGCCATTGGGGCCGAAAGCAGTGGGGAAAAAACCGTCGGAATCAAAGAGCTGGTTGCGAATGATGTCGTAGGCGTCGCCGTGGAGGCGATTGGTGCCGGAAGCGGTCTGGTAGGTTACGGCGCCCTTCGCAAGGCCATACTGTGCGGAGAACGCAGAGCTGACGACGCGGAACTCATTGATCATTTCAAACGGCGGGTTGAGCAGGGTTTGGAAGCCTGGGGTTTCCGCCTGAACTGCGGGAATTCCGTTGAACTCCACTTCGCTTTCGAAATTGACTCCGCCATTGATGGTCTTATCAAATGCGTTGCCCTGCACGCCGGGCGCGAGGAAGACAAAGGCATCGATCTGACGGGCGCCGCCGTTGATTTCAATGGGCAGCTGGCTGACCAGCGCGGGCTCCAGGGTTGTGCCCAGCTCTGGCGCAGCAGTGCTGATGGAAAGCGCCTGCGCTTCGACGTTCACGGTCTCGCTGGTTTCGCCGGGGGTCATTTGCAGGCTGACCGGTGTCATCTTGCCGACTTCGACCAGGACATCCGTCTGCACCTGCTTCTTAAAGCCCGCCGCGGTCGCGGTGATGGTGTAGTGTCCGGGATTCAATCCGGGGAGGGTGAAGTCGCCGCTGGAGTTGGCCGTAGTACCGACGGTAAAGCCGGTCGCAGGATTTTCAACCGAGACCGCGGCGCCAGGAAGACTGGCCCCCGTGGCGTCGGCGACGGTGCCGTTGATCCCGGATTCCACCTGGGCGTGGAGCCGAACGCTCGACAGCAAAGCGGCCGCGCAAAAGGTGAGGACTGCTAATACAACAACCACCTGCTGCCGGCAACGCATAGACAAATTCGATCCCCGCATCGCACCATCCTCCAAACAAAACAAAATAGATCTGCGCATGGACAAGCTGTTTGCCTTGTTTCTCTTCTCGCCGCAGGTTCTGCATGCAACCTGGCAGCGATGCAAACATCCATTGATTTCGCGGACCAATAGTGCCACACAGGCTTTTGAGGTGTCAACCTGTTATGCCAGAAAGTAGTAAACTTCTTTTTGGGCCATGGCAGTCCCCTCCGCCCACCCCGTGCACAAACCGCTAGAGATACTCCAGCCGCCCAATGCCCAGGCTGTCCGCAAGCTCGTCCAGGTCAATCCTCAGCTGGTCGGCGACGGGAATCCCGTGCAACTGCCGATCCTCCTCGACCGCCCATTCCCGGTCCCCTGGAGCCATCACTTTCATGTCTTTCCGCCCGGGGAGGGCCCTCAGATCGCCGAGATAAGCCTCCATCCCCTGGCTATACGCCTCTGGAGAAACGAAGCGGTTGGGATCGAGGACGATGAAGAAGTGTCCAAGATGGCGGTGGGTAACGAAATCCGGCCCCGCCATGCCCAGCAGCCGGCTGCAATGAGGCATGCCGGTCATGACGGCGCTCAACACTTCGACCATGCTGGCCAGGGCAGCGCCTTTGTAACCGTAGTTGATTCCACCCAGCGGCAGCAGAGCCGCCGAACGCGCGGGAACCTGAGTAGGCGCTCCATCGCTGTCGACTGCTACATCCGCGGGAAGCGGGAGCCCTTCGTTCATCAGGTCCTGCACGCGGTTCCAGGGAATAACGCTAGTCGCCATGTCCATCAGGAAGGGCCGCGCACCAGAGACCGGAGCAGCAAAGGCCAGCGGGTTGGTTCCGTGAAACGGCTTGACCGCGTCGTGGGCAAGCACGAACGAATCCGAATTACACACCCCGAGCGCGACAAATCCCTGCTGGGCAGCCTGCAGCACGTAACATCCTGCCGATCCAAAGTGCGAAGAGTTGATGACAGAAACAGCGGCGATGCCGGACTCCTGAGCCAGTGCGACCGCGTGATCGATGGCAAAGAAGCTCGCGTGATGGCCGAAGCCGTTATCGGCATCGACGATGCCTGTACTGCGATCGGTGCGGGTAAATGTGAGCTGGGGCCGGGGATTGATGCGGCCCGCCTGAACCACTTTGGCGTAATGCACCAGCAAGCGGATTCCGTGGCTATCCACGCCCCGCAACGAAGTCTCGGTAAGCGCGTCAGCGACCGAGCGCGCTGCAGCGGGATCGGTTCCAGCGGCAACCAGCACCGCAGCGGCAAACTCCTCAATCCTATCCGAGGGCGCCCGCTTCGGCCTGGTGCCTATGTCTTGCTCGCCCTTCGCCGTCTCGAAGCTCATGCCCCATCCTTGTCCGGCCGCTCAGCCATCCATAATACTGGCATAATAGGTTGACACGCCAAAAGCCTAGTACAAATGCAGCGCATTGGTCAAAGCGGTCCCGCGGCAGGGACCAAGCCGGGGACGGCATTTCCGCCTGAGATTACGGATTGCTGAGGTCGAGACAAGCGAGTTCCCTGGCATCCAGGGGGCTTCGGCCGTTGCGTTCTCGCCTTAATGCCGCTGAAATTGCCGCGCCCAGATGGACCAGGACGCAGACAGGTGCTGATTCATCGCCAATTCCGCGGCGTCCGGATCACCCTGGGCTACAGCATCGGAGACCTTCGCATGGCCTAGAAATGCGAGCTGCTCGGTGACCTCGTCACGCTCGATCTCTCTCCAACATTTCATGAGCCAGTTCACGACGACCGCATAGACGGAACCGAATATCGGGTTGCCGGAGATTTGAAACAGAATCCGATGGAACTCGACATCAGTCTGCATGAATAGGTGGTGATCACCAATGGCCTGGCGATTCGCCTCGAGCGCATCTTTCAATTTGGCCAGGTGAGCATCGTCTATGCTCCTGGCGGCCTGCCTCGCCATCGCCGCTTCAACCAGTCTGCGCGCATCAAAGAACCTCTTCCGGCTCTCTCTGTCTCCGATCGGGATGTCGGGGAAAGTGGCGGCGCGCCGGCTGGCGGGTGGCTGCATTGCAAAGTGTCTGCGATTCATAGGGTGTCCTCTTCCTGGCCCGGTCAACGATGCTCCACGCTAGTAGTTGAAGAACTGAAGAGCCGAGGGTTTTCAGTGGCGTAGTTCAAAGCTCCAGAAGGCGACTCGAGGTTGGTTGTTTGCCCGGAAAGAGGCGGCTTGGCCCCGGCCCAGGCCCAGTATTCCTGTGTGGGATCCGTGCTGTTTGAAAAATCAGTGATGAACTTCACCGCGAGAGAAGGCTTGGTCTTTGCCAAGGTGTAGCCGATCCATCCGTTCGCGACCGACCATGCGCCGTTGTCGTATTGGCCTGGACCAAAAGAACACGCGCCGCCGTGGATGTAATAACACTGGGCCCAATCTGTCGGGCTTTCCCGCATATAGCCCTTGGTCGTCAACTTGTCGTAGTTGTTTACCAGGTAGGTGCTGATCGCAGTTATTTCCAAGGCAGTGGCTGCGCCAACGTAGACCGCGTAGGCCGAACCCTCAATATCAACCTGCTTATTTTGACCGGTCGCCGCGTAAAACATTCCCGTGCCTGAATCCCAAAGCTCGGAAAGGCTGGCGCGAATCTTGCCGGCATGCGCGGCAAACAGCGCGGCGTCCGGCTTGTCATCCACGGCCTTGTAGAGAAGAACCATGTCGGCCGCAGCCTGGTAGTACAGCACGGAACCCATGAGATCGTCGCCCGTTTTTCGCACCATATCCTGAAAGCCCCAGGGAACCCATTGATCATCGGGCAACACCTGGACCAGTCCATTGGCGCGATTCACAGGAATGGCCAGCAGGGCGGTCTTCATTGCGGCAGCGTCTTTCAAGAATGCAGCCTTGTCTCCTGTTTTCTGGTAGTAGAGGTACTCTATCTGCGGTACGTAGAAAGCGCCATCCCCGGTGGCATGATGATGCAGCAGATCCCACGCCGAGTAGTAGACCTCGGCGGCTCCTGTCTTCTGCAGGCAGATGGGAAACTCACCGGCGGCATTTTTCGCGGCGATAAACTTCTCAGCGATGTTCAGGATTTGCGCGGGGGTGAAGTAGCTGGGATAGTTCAACATCGTTATTCCTGTATCCGCCGCAAACGAGTAGTCGTATAGTCCGGGAGAAGCCGTCCAACCGTCGGTCGAATCGGTAAAAAGAAAGTGGTTCGCCTTCAGGTTGGCATTCGCTGCTTTCGTCAGGCGGTCTTGTACCGAGGATGATGAAGCCGGGCGAGTGCCTGCGTCCATCCTGGCGGAGGCCGCGGTGTAGGTTGCCAGAACGATCAGTGCCCCTGCCAATATGATTCCTGGAATCGCCCGGAGGCGCCACATTTCAACTCTCCCCACACCGCGACCCACGCGTAACCGTCTTCTTGTAGAGATTCAACGACAGGGGTGTCAAGCAAGTTCAATACCTTGAACGAAACCGCAGGGCGCGCGATTAGCCCGGGTTTCCGCTGACAGGATCGGCTACGCTCCCAATGACACAAGCAGAGGGTTGGGTCAGCAACAACCCCACTCAAGCCAAAGGAAGGCTTGAATGGGCCACCCAAACTTTTGTTGGTGGGGAGAGGGTGTACTGGAAATGTTTTCGACAGAGCGCACTCGGATTTCCTGCCATAACATTGAGATGAGACGCGGCTCGAAGGAGATTACTTGTCTTTTATAGGGATCGATTTAGGTACTTCTTTTATCAAAGGCGCGGTATTAGAAACCGAGAGCTGCCGCGTCGAGCATATTCGCCGGATTCCCTTCCCGGAGCCGCTCGCCGGTCTGGATCCCCTGTACTGCGAGTTTGCGCCAGAGCAAGTGCTCACAGCTACCCGAGCGCTGATCGAGGAACTTGCCAGCCTGGCGCCGGAGTGCGAGGGCCTGGTTATGTCTACGCAGTTGGGCTCCATGGTGCTGATGAGCAGCCAGGGCCAGACGGCCTCTAACTTTTTCGGGTGGCGCGACCAGCGCGTCCTGGAACAGCATCCTTCCGGCGGAGGATCGTACTACAAAGTTCTCCAGCAAAGAATCGGCGAGCAGCATCGCCGCGAACTCGGCAATGAGCTGCCAGTCGGCTCACCGGCCACCTTCCTCTTCTGGCTCGCGGAACAGGGAAAGCTCGAGCCGGGTCTCATCCCCGTATCGTTGGGCGATTTTGTGCTGAGCTCTCTCTGTCACGAACCACCTTCGGTAGACATCACGACCGCAATGACTTACGAATTGCTCAATCTGACCACCTCGCAATGGCACCTCGATGTGATCCGGCAACTGGGTCTCTCTGCCCTCCGCTGGCCACCCTTGCGCAAACAAGGGGAGCCTGCCGGGACCTTGAAGATCGGGGCGGAGAGCATTCCATGCTTCGCTGCCGTGGGCGACTATCATTGTGCTTTGTTGGGAGCATTGCTTTCCGAGGATGAGCTATCGCTCAACATCTCCACCGGCTCGCAAGTCAGCCGCATCGCGCCTGGTCTTGCGCCCGGCGACTACCAGACTCGCCCCTTCTTTGACGGGAAGTTTGCCAACACCATCTCTCATTTGCCTGCGGGCCGCTCGCTTAACATCCTGGTCGATCTACTCACAGAGATCGCCAGAGAGCAGGGCGCGAACCCGGCTGAGCCATGGCCGTACATCGCCGCGGCCGCGGCGGCCGTCGATCGCACGGACCTGGAAGTAAACCTGAGTTTCTACCCGGGACCATGCGGAGAGCGTGGCGCCATCACAAACATCAGTGAGAAGACCCTGAGCGTGGGCACGTTGTTTCGCGCAGCTTTTGAGAACATGGCGGAAAACTACTACGCGGCTGCTTCGCGCATATGGCCCGATCGTTCGTGGCGCGGGATTGTCTTCTCCGGTGGCCTGGCGTTCAAGCTACCGCAACTGCGGCAAATTATTCAGGACCGGTTCCAAACGGAGTCGCGGCTCTGCCCGGTAGAGGAGGACGCGCTCTTCGGCCTGCTCCTGCTGGCCAAGGCATTCAGGGAAAAGACCTCGGTTGCAAAGGCAGCCACCGCGCTGAGAGAGCGCTACGGCGTGGCCCTGTGAACTTGAGGATCAAGCCCTGCCGGGTCAGTCACCCGACAATTGCAGGCTCATATCTCTCGCCGCGCGAACCATCTCCCCACCAAGCTCTCGCAGCCGGGAGCTTGGAATCTGATGGGTCGAGCCGCGGACGGAGATTGCGGCAATCACCACACCCCAGGAATCGACAACCGGAGCCGCGACTGCCCTCACCCCCAGCGCATGCTCCTCATCGTTCACCGCGTAGCCATTGGCTCTTACTTCGGCCAGATGCGCCTTGAGCGCGGGCAGCGAGAGGATGGTCTTGTTGGTAAAACCGGCCAGCTCACGGCCGGTCAACAGCTTGTCTAATTCGTCATCCGGCAAGTTGGCGATCAAGGCCTTGCCTTGCGCCGTGCAATGCAGATCGAGGTGACGGCCAACCCACGCTCCCCCGCCTCCATCTCCATCCCTCGCCCACGTCACCTTGCCGATGATGACGGCCTCGGCCCCTCCCAGCACCGCCAGCAGAGCGGTGAGGTTCAGCCTGGCGGCGATTTGCCGCAGGTGGGGTTTGGCCAACGTGCTCAGATTTAGCCCTGCTGTGCTGGCACTGGCAACATCGGCAAAGCGAAATCCAAGCGAGTAATGTCCGCTGCTGGTTCGCTGCACATAGCCACGGGTGACCAGTGTATAGACCAGGTAGTAGGTGGTGCTCTTGGGGATAGTGAGCTTTCGGCTTAGCTCCGAGAGCGTCAAGCCGCTCCTGGAACTCGCGAGGAGTTCCAGGAGATTCATCGCCCGATCGACCGAAGGTAGTCTGAAGCGTTGGCTTTCGCCGGTACCGTGCGCTACCCCATTGCTCGTCCCTGGTCTGCTCACTGCAGTCTGCATTGTCTCCCCCAACCCCTGAATGACCCTAGGCTTTGCCGTGCACCTGATAGCCCAACCCTTTTAAAATCCCGATCAGCTCATCCATCCGGTCCGCCTGCATCGGCTGCACCGGAAGCTGGGGATCGCCCACCGGCGGCCCAATCAGGTTCAATGTCGTCTTCATCACGCTGAACCACTGTGGACCCTGACCCCGATTGGAAAACGCTGAAAATTCCAGGCGCATCAACTGGGACAACAAGCGCCACTGTTCACGGGCCGCCTGAAGATCGCCGCGCACGGCAATCGCTTCATAGAGCGCACGGGCCGCGCGCGGCACGATGCTGGGGATGCCCGAGATCCATCCGTGGGCACCGTGGCAAAGTCCCTCGAAGGCGACGCTGTCGATGCCGCAGTAGACGCGCAACCCGTCGGACTCCTGCAAAAGTTGGCAGATGCGATCCGGTTCAGGGTTCGACATCTTGACCGCGGCGATCACTCCCTCCTGGTAGAGCGCCAACAGCTGATCGGTCCTGAAGTCGATGCAGGTCAACGGAATGTTGAGGTAGAGAATGATCGGCAGATCGACCGCACTTGCGATGTGCCGGTAATGGTCCATGGTTTGCTCTGTGGTCGGCGCCATATAGTATGGCGGCACGATCAACAGAGCATCCGCTCCGGCCGCCGCGGCGTGTTTTGACAATTCAATCGTCGACCGCGTGCTGTAGTGGTGTGTGCCGGCCCACAGGGGTACTCGGCCATTGTTCAGCTCGATCGTTTTCTCAAGAACACGCTTGCGATCTTCGATCTCAAGGGCGCAAAACTCGCCGGAACTTCCCAGCGGAGAAAGACCGTTCACGCCTTCGGCGATCAACCAGTCGATGTGCGGCGCCAACAGCTTAAGATCAATCTCTCCCTCGCTTGAAAACGGGGTTATGGACGAAGCGACAATGCCTGCGGGCAGCGGATCGAGAGAGCCTTCTTTGGCTGACTTGCCCAACGACTGCGTTACGGTTGCTGCGGACATCCAGATGCCTCCACCTGGTCTTTCGAGATTTACAAATTGGTACAGTCGATGAACCATAGCACCGCAAAAACAAGATCGTCAACTCATTCATCGGCTATTGATTCGGCGTCTCAACCGATGAGTGCGTCGAGTTGAGAGCGGCACAACGATCAAACTCCTGTTTCGCTTGCTCCTTCAATCCCTGGTCGCGATAGGTCATGCCCAACTCGAAATGCAGGCTGGAGCTATTGGGCGCGAGTTGTACTGCCTGCTGCAATTCAGCCTCGGCATTCTTCAGCTGCTTCAGCTTCACGTAGGCACGCCCCAACTCCTCGTGGCACTTCGCGTTTTTGGGAGCCAGCTCTGTTGCTTTCAACAGGTAAGGCAGGCCGGCATCGGCTTTGCCCTGATCCGCCAGAAGACTGCCAAGGTTAAGAAAGGGTTGCGCATTCTTCTCGCTCGCTCCCTCTTGCCAGCTGATGGCGAGTTGAAATGCCTTCGCCGCTTCTTCGGGGTGATTGAGGCCTTCCTGAGAGAGCCCGATGTTGTCTTCCGCTTTTACATTGTGCGGTTCGAGCTTCAGGCAACTGTTAAAAGCATCGATGGCCTCGGCGAAGCGATTCTCGTTGTACTTGGCGCGGCCGAGATAATACCAGCCCAGCGCATTTGCCGGCTCCCAGGAAAGCGACTTGGTCAACCAACGGTCGGCGTCGATGAAGTCCCCGAGCAGTACATAGTCGAGAGCGACGATCTCGAGCTCCATCGCAGTGGGCTTTCGTTGTTGCGCGGCAAGCGTGTACTCGGTCAGGGATTCTTGCGGATGAATTTCGCGGTAGAGAATGTAGCCCAGAAGGTAGTGTGCGTCCGCTGAAGCCGGGTGTTGGGTGAGAAATTCTCGAACCGCAGCTTCTCCGCTGGCAAACGATCCCTCTTCCGCCGCTTGATGGGCGCGGAGTAGCAGAGGATCCTGCGTCTCCGGCGATAAAGGCGGCACGATCTGCTGTGGCCGCTCGGGGGCCAAGGCAGCGGACGAGGCTTGCTTCGGTTGGGTTTGAGCCCGGACGTCGCTCAAGGAGATCTGCGACAGAATACAAACCACCAGGCAGACGCGCCTGACCCGTCGACTTTTACTGAATCGACACCACACCAAAAATCGACCTCGAAACGACTATAGCAGCGGCGGTTTAGTGGCCCGCTCTGCTAAGGATCGTAATGGCGATCATCAAACAGAGAACACCCCCAGCCATCGACAGCTTCGCGGTCTTGCCCGAATTCTTCCATTCTCCGAAGAGCGAGCCCCACGCCGCGCTGGCGATCACCGCGCCGGACATAAACACCGGCCATCCAACCACCAGGCCGAGTGCGCCAATCTTTGTCACCCCGTTTCCGTAGACCACGATGCTCCCCAGCCACAGCAAGCCCATCATCAGCACCAATGGCCAGTAGCCGGCCGTTCCGCCGGCACCAAAAAGACCGAAGGTTCGATTGCGGCCGAGAAGCGTGAGGGTATAGACCACTCCTGGAATGCCGCCGGCTAGAAGAACCGGAAGCCACACAGCAATACTCGCCGCGGACGAGGAAGGATGTTGTTGGGCGACGGAGGCAGTAATGGTGGCTCCGGCTGCGAGGGCCAGGTTGAGAGCGGCCGTGAGCGTACCGCCCACCCCGGCATATAAAAAGCCTCGCAATGACTGGCCCGCTACCATGGTTCCAGTTCCCTGATGCTGCTCGCGCGCCCGCCCGGCGAAGCCGCACACGCCTACACCGATCAGTACCATGACAACACCCAACGTAACCAGTACGCCGGTCGATGCCTGCAGCATCGTTGTGCCGGTGTAGAGGATAGGCAAAAGGGTGCCCATGGCAGCCGCACACCCCAGGCCAACAGCGGCGCCTACCGCAACCCCGACGAAGGGAAAGGACATACCCAGGAGCAGAACACCGGCTCCCCACAACAGGCCCATCAGGCCCATGCGTAACAGAGCCGCTAACGATGTTTGCTGATAAGCATCGATGGGATGAGGCACCGCGGCCCACGTCATGGCGATTGGAATAGCCCACAAACTCAAGACCGTCCACAAGAGCCAGATATTCTCCCATTTCCAGCGGGACATGAACCTCATGGGTATGGCGTAGGCGCCATTCATGACCGCCGCCAGCAAGACCAGCAAAAAGCCCGCGACGACGCCGATATCCTGGGACTCAGATTCAATTCGATTCCTCTCGACGCGCCGATACGTCTCCTCAAATCGCCTATCTCATTCGGTGAGCCGGCGAGAGGGACGATAAGACCGCCATCCACGACAACGATGGAACCCGTCATAAAGCTGGCCCGGTCACTCGCGAGAAACGCGATCACTTCCCCTATCTCCGATGGTTGCGCCATGCGTCCCGAGAGGGTGCATCTTGTCCAGGATCCTTTTCAGTCTGTCCGGGTCGGCGTCCAGTTCGATGATGCTTTGGATCATGGGCGTGTTGACCGTGCCGGGACAGACACAGTTCACGCGAACATTGCGCGATGCCATGTCGACCGCCATCGATCGCGTCAGGCCGATCATCGCGTGTTTGCTGGTGGAATAGGCGACGACATTCCGCTGGGAGGCCAGCCCCTGCACGCTGGAGACATTCACAATCGAACCCTTGCCGCGCTTCAACATCTCCGGAATGGCATACTTCGACATCAGCCAGTGCCCTTTGAGGTTGACGTTCATGGTTTTGTCCCAGACCTCTTCGGTGGTCGTAACCGGATCGCCAAAGGTCTGAATACCCGCGTTGTTCACCAGGACATCAACTCCGCCAAAACGATCGACCGTGGCTCGGATTGCCTTCTCAGCGTCAGCCACTTTGGAAATATCGGCGACGACAGAATCGACGCCCTTGGAGATGAGCGGTCAAGCTCTTAGCTGCAGCGGAGGCCGCATCTTCGCTCCAATCCACGATCATGACGTCCGCACCCTGACGAATCAGGCACTCCGCGCTGGCCAGGCCGATGCCTTTGGCCCCGCCGGTCACGATCGCTACTTTATTGCTGAGATCCATTCTCTTGAGCCTCGCTCTAGTCGTGAAGAAGTCTACGTTACCTCGACGAGCGTATGCCCCAGTGCGGGGATGCTCACTTTGCCCACGTAGGCATCTCCGGAGCGGCTGAAAGTAGCGCCGGAAAATTGATAGGTCTTGCCCGGCGAAAGGCCTAGCTTCGCCGGTTCAAATCGAATCTCCCGCTCCACCGGCGTGCTCATCCAGATTGAAGCAGTTCATGACCGCGGTCTTTCCCTCCCGGTCAGGAGTGGACGTGCGTCTGCTCATCAATCCCATAAAACGCTCCGACGGCAAAATAGGGCTTGAGCCGCCGATAATTGGCCATGCCTTCCTTCTGTGCCTGGCGGACAGCGGCATCGGGATGCGTGCCGCCTATGCCCAGGTGCCGGTTGGTGGAGGCGTTCCACCAAAACACCACCGCATTCTGGTTGTCGGTTCTCAGATCGATATGAATGTAGAGCGGCAGGCTGTAGGCGAGGTTGTAGTAATACAGCGCGATGCTGCGGCCGCTGGTGAGATCTTCCATCGGCTTCCACATCAATTCAAACGCCCACACCGTATCAAAGCCCAGCGCCTGGCATACCTCTCGCCTTCAGGGCACTTTCCGTAGCCGTAGTAGATCGGGCACGCACGCATCGGCGCCCCGCCGAGGGCGGGATCGTGCATCTCGATCAATACCTTCGGGAAAGTCGGCGTGGACCATGCGCGCCAGGCGGCAAGTGGCCTGGCAATGCTCTTCCAGCCTCGACGGCACCTGGTGCCCGTGATTCGGATCCCAGCATTCCTCGTGGTATGCGGTTCCATCGAACATGAAGAATGCCGCCCCGTCCTGGCATAGGGTCTTGAAGCCGTTCGATGGTGACCGTGAGGTATTGCTGCGATGCGCCGCAGAGCACAGATTCCGAAAACCCGCGCGGAGCGATCCCACATGGCGCGCTGCTCCGAAACGGTCGAGCCGGTGCGCTTCCAACGGGTATTCGGTCGGGTCGCACCAACCGGACAAGGGAGTATGGAGAGAGGACTTCAACCCGTACTCCGTCGCCAGCATGGTGGTGAATGCCTTGTACGACCCAAGCCTCTCCTCATCCCAGATCTTCGAAGCAAAGCTGGTGTCCCAACCGGGATCCATGGTAAAGGGCTTCGCAGCCGATAGCTTTTGCTTTGGCGGCCTCTTCCTTCATGCTCTCCAGGGTGTAGTACTTTTTCCGCATCGCAGGATTGTCTTGCTCGTCGCCGGGAAGCCACCACAGCTTGTTGTCATAAAGCTCGTTCCAGTGAACCGGCGGATTGAATCCATCGGGAACTCCCTGCCCGCGCTTCTCCATCTCGCTGCGAAAGGTATAGAACCCCTGCAGCCAATCGCCGGAATAGGCGGTGATCCGCGTCACCCCAAACTGATGTGTCTCCCCAGGCTGAGCCACGCTCCGTGCTCGGGGCTGCCGCGGTAAATGCCGATGCCTCCCCAGCGGAAACCCACTTTGTTTTGCGGCAGAGCGACGCGATCCAGGACGGCAAACTCCAAACCGCCCGGGCTGAATTTTGAGATCAGGATAGCCTTGCTTGCCATCGGTCCATGCCCACCCTTCGGAAGCAAAGCCGGGCGTCACCGTCGTGTTCATCGTCCACAGCTCGGAAGAGTACGGTCCGGTAAGAATCTGATGCAGCGAATAGTCCGCATACTGCAAGCCGGTGGCCATTGGGTTCCCGCCGGAACGGGATCGCGGTGAGCTTATGCTTCGCCCAGGCTGCATCCACACTTCTCGCCCTCGAGCGTGCAGCGGGAGCACAAACCCACTGCGCGCGTTGTGAAGATCGAGCGGTATTGAACCGGTATTCGTAAACGTCAATCTCTTCTTCGATCCAAGGGGACCCTGGATCGACAGTGAAACGGTGCTGGATGCCCAGGCCCAGATCCGTCTTTCCATGAAGCACGATCGACGAACCATCCTTTTTCGCCTCAGAGAAAACCGGCGTTCCGAAGGAGTACGAGTAGCCGTCGGCAAGAACCGTGCCGGTGGGCAGATGGACCAGTTTGCATTGAAGCCCGGCGCCCGGGCGTAAGCGACAATTCAAATTGAGCGTTCTTCAGCTTGGTAGGAGCACTCTTTGACTCGGCACGTGCAGAAGGCGCTACTATGACGGCGGGCAACGCAACCATGGCCGTCTGGGTAGCCGCAAGCTTCATCATGTCTCTGCGATTCATTTCGTTCCCTCACACCCTTTCGAGGTGTCAACCTATGATGCCAGTATTATTAGCATGCCGAGCGGAACATGGGCAAGGAGCGGCGGCTCGATGAAGATGTACCTGGTAGCAATAGGACTCGCAGTTTTAATGTCGTCCCCTGGCTGGGCCCAGCAGCCTGCGCCGGCCTCGGTCACGCCGGTGGCGGTAGCAGATGCGGCATGCGGGCAATGCCACAAGGAGATCTTCCGCAAATACCTGGATACGCCGATGGCGAATGCCAGCGGACGCGCTTTGGACCATGCCATTCCGGGAAGCTTTTATCACGCGCCTTCCAAAATCACCTACCGCTTTTTTGCCAACGACAACTCATTCTGGCTCAGCTATGCGCGATCGGGGCCCCAGACACGGCAGAAGCTTGATTACTTTATGGGCTCCGGGCATCTTGGCGTGACTTATCTGTACACCGTCAACGGGTATCTGCTGGAATCTCCGGTTGCCTACTACGCAAACCTCAAAGCCTACGACATGAAGCCAGGGATGGCGAGCTCCACCAGGTTGCCCGAGGCTCTGCCTATGTCCCCCGGATGCACGCGCTGCCATATGAGCAGCGTGCAAAGCGCAGATCCTGGAACCAACAACCACTACCAGGGCTTGCCGTTTCTGCACGGAGGCATTACCTGCGAGAGCTGCCATGGGGATACGCGGGAGCATGTCCGCACGGCGGGAAAAGCGGCCGTGATCAACCCGGTTAAGCTCGATGCCGACCGGCGAGATTCCATCTGCATCAGCTGCCACCTGGAAGGCGATGCCAGTGTCGAGCATCGCGGACGGTCGATTGCCGACTACAAGCCGGGGGAACGAATTGAGGACTACGTCTCCTACTTCGTCTATGCCAGCACCAACACCACCGACCGGGGCGTCAGCGAGATTGAACAGTTGAGCCTGAGCCAGTGTAAACGCGTCAGCGGCGACCGCATGTCGTGCATGAGCTGTCACGATCCGCACTATTCACCTGCTGCCGGGGAGCGCACCGGTTTCTATCGGAACAAGTGTCTGGCGTGCCATACGGAGACAAAATTTGCGACCAAGCACTACCCGGATACTCCCGACTGCACTAGCTGCCACATGCCAACCAGCAAGGCGCAAAACATACCGCACGTGGCCTGGACCGACCACCGCATCCGGCAACACCCGGCACAGCTAGAAAGCCTGGAAGGGGCGCCCACGAACCCAGAGTTGGTTTCCGTTCTCGGCCACGATGCGCCGGCACGCGATTTGGCGCTTGCTTACTACGACCTGACGGCAAAGGGAAAAATCTCTCAGGCGGCAAGAGCCGGGCCGATGCTGCTTGCCGTGCAAAAGTCCGAGCCTCCCGACGCGGCGGTTCTAACGGCGCTGGGATTTCTAGCTCCCTCGATGGGAATGACCGCCGCGCAAGCCGCGGATTATTATCGCGAGGCTCTCAAGCTGGATCCGCTGAATCTGCTGGCCGCAAATAATCTTGCGACGCTGCTGGCCAGGGCCGGTCAACTGAGCGAAGCGGCGCCTTTATGGCAGAGCGCATTTGACCGCAATGAGGATATCGAGTCGCTCGGCATGAATTTAGCTTTGGTGGAATGCAGGCTCGGACAGAAGGAGAAAGCAGTGCAAGTATTACAGCGGGTGCTGATCTACGGTCCGGATAGCCCCACGGCCCAGAGGAGACTGCAAGCGATACAAAACGGCCAGCAGGCGTGTTCCGCGCAATGAATCGAGGGAGCACGTTTTTGAAAGCTAAAAGGTTCTCGGAACAACGCTGCTACGCCTTTGAGCGGAACAGCAGGTCCCTCCACTGCGCTACGCTCCGGTCGGGATGACAAATTTATTTGACAACTGGAATTGTCATCCCGACCGGAGTGGTTATGGACCTGCGGTCCACTCAAGGTGATGAAAAACTCGTTCTGTCCGGCAACCGCCCTCCATGGAAGCGCGCCCCTCTCCCCTTTGTCATCCCGACCGGAGGTTGCGGAGTGGAGGGACCTGCTGTTTCTCTTACTTCCTCGCCATTCAATTCTTCGGAGCAGGTAATTGCAGACGAAACGTCTTGATCTCGAAGGGCCGAAGATCGAAATGGATGGAATTGTTCTCGACCGCGATCGACCGCAGCGTGTCTTCCATCAGGTTCACCTCCGATGCGCCCTGAACGCCGGCAGCGAAGTGGATGGTGACATCCCTGGCCGCGCGGCCTGATGCCTCGTACACCCGGGCGATCACGCCGCTCCCATCTTCAGCGGGCTTGAGCGCGCTCAAAACTACGTTGGGCGAAGAGATCTCGAGCAGGCCGAACTTTTTCGGTACCTTTCCGGGATGCTGATCGAGCGGGCGGACTAACAGCGGATTGTTGAATTCAAGTCCTGCTCGAAAGCTCAGAGCATCCTGCCAGTTACCCTGGTGAGGCACCAGCGCGTAGTGAAACGTGCGCTCTTGCCCCAGCTCCAGACCCAGGTCAGACGTAGCGGGTTGGCCGAGCGAAAGCACGTAATCGTTGATGTGCGTTGATCGCATCAGCGACAGCAGCATCGTCCCGTCCGTTACATTGCCACCCGGCAGCCCGACGTTGAGCAGGCTAAGGCCATGTTTGCCATCGCTCCAATCCATCCAATTCTGTGCGGGGAGCTCGTGCTTCTCCGGCCGCTCGATGGCGCCAAAGGGAATCTCGTCGAAGCGGCGTCCGCTTTGGATGGAAGTGGGAAGAACCATTCGGTAACGCACAAACTTGTCGTTGTTGAGGATCGTAGTCTCGATATCGATGCGCCGGACACCCGAGTAGACGCGGACCCTGGTGGAAAAGCTATCATCGCCAAACAAGTGGTGAATGCTGAACTCGGAAAAGACCGCCCCCGCGGTTGTCTTCCCGCTCCCGCCCACCCATTCGTTGCTGAAATGCGCGCGGTCACGCTCCGGCAGGCCGGTAGGGCGAGTCATGGCGGTAAGCCTGGCGCCATTCAGTGTTCCGTAGAGTTCCCATGGGTCGCCGCCATCCTGTTCGCAAGCCACGATGTTGCCCGGCCGATCGGCCAATACCCGCCACGGCTCCGAAGCGGACTTTAGCTCCAGGGTTGTCATTGCCCCGGTCCACAGATCGAAGGCCGCTCGATAGAACTGATTCTCGATCGTCCCCGTATCGACGTGCATTCGTGGAGGCTTCGACTGCGGGATCAGAATTTTCAACGCCAGCCTGCGACGGGAGCGACTGAGTGCATCGCCCAGCCCATCGCAGGAACATCGCGAGCGATAAAAGCAACCGTGGCGTTTCGAATGCCACCATCCGCATCCCGCTCAGCCTTGAGTATCTGGACCGGCACCAAGCCGCCATCGGGGCCACGAAGCTCGACATCTTTGACCCCTGGACCAGGAAAGCTCACGTCCGCCTGAGCAATATCCGTGCGGGCCCAACCAAGGGTATTGAAGACCAGGATCGGAACGGCGCCCTTCTTATCGCTGGTGGTGTCGATCCCGGATGCAATGGCATCCAGGCTGCTTTGCACCAACCCCTCGCCCAGATCGCGGGAAAACTCGTACCCCCGGATCGTGTCCTGGTAGACCTTGTCGACCATGGTGCCGGACGTGAGATCGTGTGCCTGGTTAAAGAGGACCGGCTCCCACGCCTGCAGGCTACGCGCTTCATCGGGCGTCGCGCCAAAGAACTCGGCCACGGCAGCCAACTTCTCTGCGCTGCTCAGGATCTGCTCGTCTTCGCGCATCCATTGCTTGAGCTCCACACGGTTGCTATAGGTTCCCTGGAAAACCGGATTCAACTCCCCCTCGATTACGGGACGATCGGTGCGTTGGGCCACTAACTTCTCGAAGTCGGCCGGCACCGCGAATCGTTCCGCGAAAGGCGTGTTGCCCTGGGCGTTCCACGCGTGCACCATCTCCGGCAGTTCCTGCTCTGGTGAAATGACGTCCGCTCCAGCCACCGCCACACGATCGTTAAAGTGCGAATACTTCCCAAGGCTTCCCCACGTTTCCCTTGAATAACGGGAAAATTCAAAGAGATTCTTTGGCGCTGGATAGAACATTCCGTAGCTGGTTGGCAGCCAGAAGGCAGGGATCCTGGTTCCGTCCAGGCCGGCCCACAGAAACTCAGATGGCGCATCATTGTGAGGTCCGCGTTGAAACCAGTAGGATTTGAAACCGGCCAGGTTAAGCAGCTGCGGCATTTGCGCGTGATGGCCGAAGGTATCGATCGCCCACCCCGTGGTCACGTCAACGTTGAGCGCCTTGCGAAAGTAGTCCTTTCCGTACAACACCTGCCGAATCCAGGACTCGCCGCTGGGAATATTTACATCGAGCATCACGTCGGTGCCGCCGACGATCTGCAGTCTGCCTTGCGCGACGTAGCGGCGAAACTCGGCCGCATCCTGGGGATACCTCTCCAAAAAAGGCTTCACGTAGGCGGCCTGGTCCAGAACAAAGCGGTAGTCAGGAAAGGTGCGCAGAAGATGCAGTGCCTGCGCAATATTGGGCAAGCCGTCCCGGAGATATTCTTCGCGCGTTTCGAAGACCGCGCCCTCCCAGTGGGTGTGGGGGATCACATAGAGAGTAGGTTGATTCGATGGCTCCGGGGTTTGCGATGCAGCGCTGCTAACCAGGGCAATCAAGAGAGCACACAGAATGACGACACGGAAACCCATCCCAGACCTCCCAAACTTGACGGTCGATAGTATCAACTGCCGTGAACTCTAAGCGAATAGACTAACTTTGCGGTACGATCAGGACCGATGCTTGCCGGGCTTCCATACCAGTCATTTCTAGGAATCGTGGACTCGCTTGCCCGCTGGATCTTGTGTACCTTCCTTCTGTTTTCTTCTCCATCGATCGCCCCCGTAGGCGGCATCTATCCCGCCAGCAAGGATCATGAGCCCCCAGCATGGTTTGTCGACGTGGCCGATACCGCGGGCATCGCGATGCTCGATGTAAACGGCGGTGTGAAATCGAAGCGTTACATCATCGAGTCCACGGGCAGCGGGGTAGCTATTGTTGACTACGACAACGATGGCTGGCAGGATATTTTTTTTGCGAACGGCACAGCGCTGGACGACTCTGGGATCTCGCCGAAGCCGACCAGCCACCTTTTCCATAACAATCACGATGGCACCTTTACCGATGTGACGGAACACGCAGGCTTGCTGGGCACGGCGTGGGGGCAGGGTGTCTGCGCCGGCGACTACGACAATGATGGATATGACGATCTCTATGTAACCGGCTACGGCAAGAATCGGCTCTATCGTAACCAGGGCGATGGAACCTTCAAGGAAGTTGCGCAGGTTGCGGGAGTGGCCGGAACCGGCAAAGAATGGGGCACCGGGTGCGCATTTGTCGACTACGACCGCGACGGCAAGCTGGACCTGATGGTTGCCAACTACGTCCACTTCAACCTGGCAGACACGCCCGCTCCCGGCCAGGCAAGCTATTGCATCTGGAAAGGGGTGGCGACCTTCTGCGGGCCCCGCGGCCTGCCCAGCGCACCCAACACGCTGTATCACAACCTGGGGAACGGCAAGTTTGACGATGTAAGCAAGAGCAGCGGCATTCAGCACACGACCGGGCATCACTGTTTTAGCGTGTCCACGCTCGATTACGACGACGATGGATGGCCGGATATCTATGTTGCGTGCGACTCCACACCCGCCGAGCTCTATCACAACAACCATAACGGCACATTTACCGATACGGCGGCGGATGCCGGTGTCGCTTTCGATGAAGAAGGCCGGGAGCAGGCGGGCATGGGCTCAACCATTGGCGACTACGATGGCGATGGCAAGCTCGATATCTTCAAGACAAACTTTTCCGATGACACCTCTACCTTGTATCGCAACAATGGCGACGGCACTTTCTCAGACCGGACATTTCAGAGCGGCGTCGGCATCAACCCTCAGGATCTGGGTTGGGGAACGATGTTCATGGATATCGATAATGACGGTTGGCCGGATCTGCTGGTGGTGAACGGGCATGTTTATCCCGAGGTTGATAATGGGAAGCTCGGCTCCACTTATCGAGAGCCGCGCATTGTTTATCACAACCTCGGCAATGGAAAGTTTCAAGATATCTCCAAGACTGCTGGCCCCGGCATTACATTGGCGGAACCGAGCCGCGGGCTCGCGATCGGCGACCTCTGGAATGATGGCCGGCTGGAGGCCGTGGTCAACAATATGAATGACCATCCCATGCTCCTGGTCAACCTGGCAAAGAACGGAAACCATTGGCTGGGGGTGCGCCTGGTTGGGGTGCAGTCGAATCGCGATGGCATTGGCGCACGAGTGAAAGTGCACGCTGCAGAACGCACCTGGGTAGACGAGGTGCGCAGTGGCTCCAGCTATGATTCAAACAACGATCTCCGCTTGCATTTTGGCCTGGGCCAAAAGTCGAAGGTGGACTGGATCGAGGTTCGCTGGCCCACCGGGCGGACCGAACTGTTTGATGGGGGCGATGCCGATCGGCTGGTCACTTTGCGCGAAGGGTCAGGACGCGCTAAGCCGCAGTAGCTTGACTGGTTGTGAAATCAATCTGGGGGACAACCTTCAACAGCAGGTTGAATTCCCGTCGTAACTCCACGCTAGTGGGCGTCGTTGATAATTTTCTGTTCTTCAGCCGCCCGCTTCGAATCTGACTCGGTCGCGCTATCCATCAGCTTCCTGTACGTCTCCATTTCGTTGTGTGCGTCATCGGCGCGTCCCTGTGCACGGTAAGCATTGGCTAGATAGAAATGGATGGTGGGCTCGTCTGGGTTTGCCTTTTCCGCCAGCAGCAAATCCGGCAATGCATCCGCAGGTTTCCCCAGCGCGATCAAAGCCCGGCCGCGATCGACGCGCGCTTGCATCAGGTCGGCGCATTGCTCAATGGCTGCGCTGAGTTCCTTCAACGCCTCGTCAGGCGACCCATGCATGCTAAGCAGGGAGTTGGCCATCTTCCAACGGGCCTGGCAATTATTCGGGTCGTTGGCAAGCTCAGCTTGAAACTCGTCTCGCGCCGATTCCCATTTTCCCAGAGTCCAATATTCATCCGCCAGGTGCTCATGCGTGCCGGGCTGCTGTGGAGCAATCTCCACCGCCTTCTTGTATGCCCCCAGTGCCCCATCGCTGTTGCCCATGCTCTGCATCACCTCGCCCGCCATTTCCTGCGACAAGGCCGAGTTGGGATCGATCTCGTTCACTTTGCCCAGGGCGGACTCGGAGAGCTGCAGATAAGTCTTGCCCAACAGATACCAGGCATCCTGGTCCTTGGGCTCGTGGGCCACAATTGTACGAAGCTGGACCACCGCACCTTCGTAATCCTTCAGGCTGATCAGGTCGCGGGCTAGCAACCTGCGGGCATAATCGTCCTTGGGGTTCCCGCGTACAGCCGCTTCCAGATGCGGACGCGCTTCCTTGTACTGCCCCATCGAAAATTGGGCCGACCCAAGCAACGCCGAGGTGGCTACGGCGCTGGGGTCGATCTTCAATCCCTTCTCCAGCACGGCGACCGCCTGCGGAAGATCATGCTGCTGTAGATACAGCATGCCGAGATTGTTATAAGCCGCAGCGAGACGCGGAGCGAGCTGCAGGATCTTCTGATACTTCGCAACTGCAGTCGCAAGGTCTCCCTGCGACTGCGCCTGGTGCGCTTCGGCAACCAGTTGCTCGACCGCCGGACTCACGGCAGCGTTCTGAGCCTGCGCAACTGCCAAGGGAAGAAACAGAATCAGAAATCGAATCACACGCCAATTTACCATGGCGACTACTTCTTGCGATCGATCAAGCCGGCCTCACACAGACACCCATAAGGAAGATCAATGGTTGCGACATAAAGGGGATTTGCAGTTCTGCCCGTGCCCGGGTTGAACCACTCCCAGGACTGGGCGAGTCCATCCGGGCGACGGTGGTTGCGCAGGAATCCGATGTAGTCACGCGCCATCTCCGCGGCCGCAGCTGGATCGTGCTTGTGCATCGCCACCAGGTACCACCCGACCGGCGTTCCCCAATATCCGCCGTTCTGGTATACACCCGGCGGAGAGACCGTCTTCTGCCACCCGTTGGGGTTGGCAGCGTCATTCGACAATACATTGCTTACACAGCCCTCGCGCACCGCCGTCTTTTCGCGGTACGCGCGGACAAGTGCGCGGCCAATTTTGGCCGCGGTCGCCGGATCCACGGCGTCGCTGTAGACCGCGTAGGCGCTGCCCCAAACATCGGGTTGATGGCCGACTTCGGTTGCCGAATCGAGCCACGCTTCTTTTCCGTCGGCTGACGGATGCAAGAAGGTCGTGGGAATCGCGGCCTTGATCTTGCGCGCATCGCTGCGCAGCGCTTCCGCTTTTCCTGAAATGCCGGCGGCGGTCAGCAACTCGGCAAGCCGCAGCGCAGCGACATACTTCAGCACCGAGGCAAATAACAGCTTCCCGCTCTTCGACACACTGTCACAAAAGCCGAAATCCTTGGCGTTCTCGGTATCGACATCGCCCGCAGTGCACAGCGCCGTGGCGGGATCGCTTGGCGCCACGCGATAGACTCGTTGGCAAAGCTCGGCCAGCGACATCTCGCCAAATGCGGTTTTGATTGGGGCACGAAAGAAAGCAGTGCTGCCAGACTTCTTCCACTGGTAGTAGACGGCAAAGATGTAATAGAAATGGTCATCCAGCGGCGGATACTTACCAAATGGGTTGCCGCCCTGCTTGGTGCCCGTCTCGTAATTGCCCGGGTAGAAGGTGGGCTTGCCATCGAAATTGATGTGGTCGGGAACAGCAAACGCCGGCACCACCACGCCTGGCCGCACATTCCAATCCTGATCGCGCAACACCGACGACATCAGGCGAATCCACCCTTCGAGCTCTGCCAGCTCAATAAAATCACTCTCCAGCATCATCACGGCATCGCGAACCCAGAAGGCCGGATAGCCCATGTTGCCGCCGGGCACGTGGACTTCATAGGGTGTGAGGTTGCGATACTTTCCATTCGCTTGCCCGGGCATCAGCCGGGCGGTATCGAGGATGGCGCGCGCCTGATCGCCGAGAAACACCTGATCCGCATGCGAAAGAAGCGGCCCTCCGCATATGCCGGCCATCCGGTTATCGCTGCTCGACCAATGCCGGCGATGGCCATGGCTGAAAGAAAATTTCTCCTGCTGATGCTGATCATGGATGAGCGTTCTTTCTATACATGAGAAGTGCGGAAGCGGGTTGAGCTCTGAAGCGTGACGGGGATACCTTCTTCCATCAGCACCTTGCCGGTGAACTCCGTCGACTGCGAGGAATCCAGATTCGTTACGCTGTAGTGCGCGGAAGGATCCAGGCCGCGTAGCTTAAACTGCGCGGTGGGAAATGGGCTGCTCTCGCGGCGAAAGGCCTCAATCACGCCGCTTCCTTCATCGTGCCGGTTCCACTGCCAGGCCATCCAGCTGTTGCTGTCCAGGCTGTAAGGGGTTAGCGGAGTGAAGTCGGCATAGAAGTAGTCCACCACCTCGCGCCACTGCTTAAGCAGATGGATGGCAACCGGATGCTGACCCTCGATTTGCTTGTGGTCTAAACCAAAACCAACCGCAGGAGTCATCTGGCTGCGGAAGATATACGGGTCAAGCGAATTGATCGCCGTTCCGTAGTAGGGGATCCAAAGCGAAAGGCCGTAGGTCTCGCCCTGCTGCGATATCGGCTTATACGGATAGTCGCTGCGCCACAGCGGCACGGCGCGGCGCAGAGTTTCCAGATCGTTGCGTCGGCCGCCGGAAGCACAGGTGTCAATCAGCAGATTGGGAAAACGCCGCCGTAGCTCATCGTAGTAGGCCAGATAGCCTTCGATATGTTTGATCTCGGTAATGCCCTGGCGATCGGGAGCATCGTGGGCGCGCCATATCGGCAGCGGAGGAAAATTGAAATCCTGGCGATACACGTCGAGGCCAATGTCGGCAATCATTCCACTTACATGGTCGACTAACCAATGCCACGCTTCGGGATTTCCCAGGTCAAGCAGCTTGTCTTTTCCATCCGGGCCCAGCAGCCACTCCGGATGATGTTGGTCGAGCCACGAGCCCTGGGTCACTCGCTCCGGTTCAAACCAGAGAATCACTTTCAGGTTCTTTGCATGTGCGTAGTCGGCAACTGCTTTGAGCCCGTTAGGGAACCTCTTCGGATCCGGATCCCAGGTCCCCGTCTTCCACCAACCCACGGTGAAGGGGTACCAGCCGGCGTCCATCCACCAGTGGTCGATGGGGATGCCATCCTGCAGGGTCTGATCGATATATTTTTTCTGATTCTCCTCGGTCGCAAACTGCATTTCGATGGTGTAGCGGCCGCTGCCTCCGGAGACAAAGGCAGCAGGCAGCTTACCGCCGGGCCGGGGCAGATTGTGAGCGATCATCCATCGCCGCCAAACATTCTGGCCATCGATCCAATCGCCATCCCAAAACTGGACCACGGCGAGCGGCGTGCGTACCTCTTCCCCGGGCGCCAGCCAAAAGTGAGTCAACTCCTGGCCGCCCTTTGACGTGTACCTGCGCCGACTGATCGCGGGAGAGATCGAGCGACCATTGCCCGGGCCAGCCAAGGGCAAAGATCACTCCCCGTCCAGGCGAGGCGAGGTTGAAATAGGGCATCTCGCCATCCGTCCCGCGGCCGCCTACTGAAGCAAAGTGTTCCTGTGCGCCCGGCCGGCAGCGCGGTCTCCAGCGGCTCATAGTCAGTTGGCCGCGTCGCTGCTTCCCCGCGAGTGATGAAGCAGCATCGTGCCCTGCGCATCGCCTTCAAACTCGGTGTCGAGAGCTTTGATATCCTGCAGAATCGGTGTTCGCTCCGATCCGCCATTCTTGAAGTAGACCGTCCATTCGACGATGGGAAAATCACTGATAGGCAACCGCCACGCAGCGCACAACCAGGTGAGTCGCCGGATCCTGGTAGATCGACGGTGTATTCCGTTCTTTGCTCGTCCAGCTGGCGGGTGCTGCGATCGACCGGCCACTTCTTCAAAAGGTCGGCCGATAACTGATCGCCGAACTGAAAGGAGAAGGGTGGGTTGAGTGAATAATCCTGCGCCAACGGTCCCGGTGGGAAGAGAGGACAGCAGCAGCTTGCTGCCGTCGGTGAGGGTTACGGTGGCATCTCCCCAATCCGCTTGATCCCACTCTGCCTGGTACGTAGGCGGCCGCTCGCCTACCGCTTTCAGCCGCAGCGTGATCTCGCGCGCGCCTGCGAGCTCGACCCGGAAAGGAATGCCCTTGATACCTTCATGCAGTACCGGCGACTCGAAGAGTTGCCGTCCTCCCGCCTCAATCGAGGCCACCACGCTTCCCCGGCCCGTGTTGGCGTAGTAACCGAGATCGTTGCTGTCGACTCCAAGCACACCCTGGAAGCTGCTCGCGTCCGAGGACAAGTGAACAACGATCTCCCCCGGTGAGCGCATGGCGATCCCGTTGTCGAATTTCTGGTCGACGATGAGCAGCGGGTGCCCCTCAATGCGATCGCGCACCAGCGCATTCGGCTTGAGGTGCGCCTCTAAAAATGATTTTCCTGAAGGAGGCGGCTGGTTGACTCCGAGAAACTTGGCGGCAACCCAGCGTTGAGCCGCAGTCGCACTGTCACTGGTTGCCGCTGCGTGACAAATCCCCGTCAACAGACAGGGCCATACGAGAAGCATGCGAATCGACTTCATTGCGGCACCCAAAACGACAGTAACTGTTGAGTATGGCAAATGTGCAGGCCCCCCAGAGAGGGCGTTCAATTGGCTGAACTCCGCTTCGCAGGACCAGGCTCATCGATCTTCAGAATTTGATTTGCCTTCACGTTCTTGAGCTCCTGATCGACTCCACTTGGCCAATGAATTTGCACCGTTGCCTCCGTGGCCGCACCCAGCCCGAAATGAGCTCGCTTGTCACTCGAGGAGAGATAACTGCCCGCAGGGGAAACGGTCAGCCATTGGGGTCCGCCTGGCCGTTACCACCTTTACCTCCGCACCAATGGCATCGCGGTTGCTCTGGTGGCCGACCAGGTCGAGCGTGAGCCAGTGGTTGGCCGAAGTTGTTTCGTTGCGCAGAACATAAGCCGGCCCGTCATTCGTGGCGACGACCAGATCCTCGCGGCCGTCGTTGTCCAGATCGCCGACGGCCAGCCCGCGGCCAACCCATGGCTGCTTGAAAAACATCTCCGGCGTGCTGGGATATGTCGAGGAAGTTGCCATGGCCGGTATTCTGCAGAAGCAAGAGCGGCTCGCGGTAGCGAAGCTGCGGATAATTCAGCTCAATGTTGTCGATATCGTGGCCTTGCGCGATGATCAGATCTTTCAGCCCGCTGTTGTCATCGTCAAAAAAGCGTACTCCCCAGCCGGAATGCAGCATGGTTTCGCCTGCTACGCCCGAGGTGTCGGTCGCATAGATAAAGCTGCCATCGCCGCTGTTCTTGTAGAGCGCGTATTTCTGATTGGCAAGGTCGGTGACGAACAGGTCGGGCAGGCCATCGTTGTCGTAGTCCTGAAAGTCAGCTCCCATCCCGGCGTAGGTGCGGCCGTTGCCGTCCACCGCGGTGGCGGCCAATAGGCCATTCTCTTCAAACGTTCCATTCCCCTTGTTACGGTAAAGAAACTCGAACATGGAATCGTTGGCGACGAAGATATCGGTGTGGCCATCGCGGTCATAGTCAGCCAGGGCAATGCCGAGCCCCTTCCCTGGCTGATTGATGCCAACCTTTGCGGACACTTCGGTAAAGTGACCCGCCCCGTCGTTGTGGAAGACGAGCGGGGTGATTGCTGGAAAGATGTCGGGGTGACAGTATGCGCGATAATTCTCACGGTGCTCGCCGCACCAGATGTCGTCGAAGTCCCACTTCAGATAGCGCAGCACCACCAGGTCAAGCAGGCCATCTCCATCCAGATCGACCCAGGCAGCGCTGGTGGACCACCCGCTGCCGCCTACGCCCGCCTTCTCTGTCACATCGGCAAAGGTGCCGTCTCCACGGTTGTGGTAGAGCTTGTTGCCTCCGTAGGCGGTAACGTAGAGGTCTTCGAATCCATCGTTGTCATAATCCCCAACGGCGATCCCCATACCGTAGCCCACACCTTGCAGTCCCGCTCGCTCCGTCACATCTTCAAAGGTCCCGTCTTTCTTTTGGTGGTAGAGCCGGTTCCAATATTCCGGTCCGGTCTTTTGCGGGATAGTCCCCTTGGCAGTGGGGTCACTCAGCGGAGTGCCATTCACCAGAAAGATGTCGAGACGGCCGTCATTGTCGTAATCAAGCAGCGCCACACCGGGCCCCATCGTCTCGAGTAGATATTTTCTTGAAGTGTGCGAGGCTTTGTACTGAAACTTAACCCCGCTGGCTGCCGTCACATCCACGAATTTTACCGATGCGTAGCTTGCCGCGGATGGCGCTGGAGTACTTTGACCAGGTGCCGCGAGGCCAACAAGAACGAGCGGCAGAACTGCGAAGCTGCGACAGCGGGAGAATGAACCGGGCATCTGGCTACAGAGTAGACTCACCAAGCATTCTACAGCGCGCATGTTTCTGAAATGCGGAACGCATTTCTACTTGCATTGACTGTCGCGGGAACGGAGGGTTAAGATGAGCGCCTTCGAAAAGAGAAACCAACAACGATGCCTCTAATCACGGGTTTTGTTCTCGCTTTGCTCGCCGGCGTAACCATGGGCTTATCAGGCTGGGCAATCAAGCTGGTGCGAGTTTGGAAGTGGGAGAACTTCTGGCTTGTGTATGCCATCGTCTCGTTGATTCTCGCTCCCACAGCTCTGGCTTATGTGTTGCTGCCGCACCTTAACAGCGTGTACGCCTCACTAACGGCCGGCGAATTTATGCTCCCGTTCGGCTTCGGCTTGCTTTGGGGCTTTGCCCAGCTGGGCGCCGGCGTTACCTTATACCGGCTCGGTCTTGCTGTATCGGGCGCCGTGCTTAATGGAGTAGGCGTTGCTGTCGGCACCCTGATTCCACTCTTCCTGTTGCATTCGAGTGTGCTTTTCGAGAAGAGCGGCTTATACATCCTCTTTGGAACCGCCGTCACCGTAGCCGGTGTTGCGCTTTGCGGATGGAGCGGCTACCGGCGCGAAAGTGAAGCCAAAAGCCAGGGACGCGGAGCAGGATTCTCCTCCAGCGAAAGCGCCATGGCGCAATCCGGCTCTACTCCGGGCCAATACATTCTCTACCTTGCCATCGCCGTGATCTCCGGTGTGCTCTCCTCTTTGCTCAACATCGCGTTAGCCTACAGCACAGGAATCCTGGGGAAAGTAGTGGCTCAAGGCGGCCGCCCGGCATGGGCTCCTTTTGCCATTTGGCCTATCGCGTTGTTGGGCGGGTCCGTGGTGAACATTGCGTACAGCATCTACTTGCTGGCGAAGAATAAGACCTGGGGCTACTTCGGCAAGAAATTCGGCGAGGTTGCCTACCCGGCCATGATGGCGCTCATGTGGATGGGCGGTATCGCCCTTTACAGCAGCTCGACCACCTTCCTCGGAACCCTGGGGGTTTCGATTGGCTTCGCCATGTTCACCATCACCATGATCATCTGCGGCCAGATGGCCGCGGTGTTCACCGGCGAATGGCGCATGATGCAGCGCGCCATCTACCGCTCGTTCTACCTGGGAATCTTTCTCCTGGTCGTAGCGGTGATCGCCATTGGAACTGCCAATTACTACCAGCGCTGACTATTTTTCGCGATAGAAAACCAGCGCGGAGCTGGGCGCGTCCGCCAGCTGAATCTGCAGACGGGCGAGATCGCTTCCTTTCATTTCTTTGACCGGGCCCTTGTCGTACGTGCTCCGGATCTCAACCTCGTACAACGCATCAAGCTTCAGGTGTTGAAGATTTAATTCCATGGTCGCGACTGCGTTTTTGGGCCGGCGCAGGGCGATCACCAGACCGTCTTTGCTTTCCGGCCTGTCCCACTGCCAGGCTGTCCATGCCATCCGCACCAAGGGTGTAAGGCACCAAAGGATAGAAGTCGCCGTAGAAATAGGGCCGCACGTCTTTGTACTCGCCGACAGCCTGGTTAAACCATGCGACCCAATCCCGGTTGTCGACGCCCGCATCGCCGGGGTTCGTACCGTAGCCCGCACCGTAGCCGAGTCGCATCAGATACAAATTCTCCGGCGTGCTGTACGGACCGAACTTCTTCCAGGGTTTGGATTGGGTATAGCTCTCGAATGCCATGTTCTCTGGCACCCATGGAGCCAGAGCCTGGGTCTGCGCCTGCTCGGCCAACGTATCGACGAATCCGTGATCGGTTCGCCACACCACGAAGCTGCGGGACATCATCTCGATATCGATGCGCCGGCCACCGCTTGCGCAGTTGTCAATATGCAGGCCAGGATGCCCTGCCAGCAGATCGTCCCACATCTTGTAGAGACCCTCGACGTGGCCGATCTCAGTCATCCCGATGCGGTCCGGCGTGTCAGCAAGCTCCCAATAGCGTTCCGGCGGGATGTTGAAATCCTGCCGGTACCAGGTCATTCCGAAATCCGTAATGAAGCCGGAAACCATGTCGGTAAGACCCTTGCGCACAACGGGATTGCCCAGGTTCGCCAGCGCCACGCCGGGATTCACCGGATGATCGGTATGCAGATACCAATCCGGATGATCTTTGATGATCTTCCTGTTCGGCATCGTCGTTTCCGGTTCAATCCACAGAGAAAATCCGAAGCCGGCGGCTTTCAGCGCTTCGCCGAGCGGCTTGATGCCATGGGGATAGTACCTGGGGCTGGGAAACCAGTCGCCGCGATTCTTCCACCATGGGTTGGTTGGATCGGTCTCGGCCCCGAACGAATCGCCGTACCAGCCGGCATCCACCGCATAAAGTTCAACCGGGATCTGATGGTCGTGAACCCACTGGATATATGCGATCTTGTGGTCGATCTCCTCCGATCCCCAACTGCCGAACATGATCGGCCCGATCATCGGCTTGCCATTGTCGTGGGGGGTGTAGTGCGCGAGCAGAAGACGCCGCCAGATGTTTTGCGAATCCTGCCAGTTGCCGCCGCTCCAATTCATCAGCACGATGCGTGGCGTGCGAATCTCTTCCCCGGGATGAAGTATCAGGTGCGTCTTCTTCATCCCGGCCGACATCGAGATGGCTTTTCCATCACCGGCATACGCGAAATCAGCCTTCCAGCCGCCGGTCCAGCCAATGGCTCCGATCAACCCGTGGTCGCCGGTTTGCAGATTAAAGAACGGCAACGTATTCCGGCTCGAGGGATCGCCACCTGGGGATTCCAAGTGATCGCTAGCGGTCGGACCGAAGTGCTCCTCCAGGGGTTTGTAATCCTGCGCAGTCGCATCGCTGCCGCGAGCATGGCGAATGATGCAATCCCCGGGTGAGGCAGCGATGGTCCAGTGCAGCGGCAGAATGTTCTCGAGAATCGGCGTGTCCGAACTGCCATCGTTGCGAAACCTGATCACCCAATCAACCACCCCGGGATAATCCGGGTAATGGCGGACCTCCGCGGTGACTCTGAGCTTGGTCTTTGGATCCACATAGGAGTAGCGTACGGTTCCCTCCGCCATCAACTCGTGCGAGGTCTGCCAGGTGGACAGAAGCTGCGTCGATTCCTTGCCATCGTACTGGAAGAAAAAAGGAACGTTCTTCGCCTTCCACAAATCCGGGGAGGTTAGGCTCGGCGTCTGACTCAACCCGCCTACAGCGCCGAACACAAGAAGAGTTAAAGCGAATTTCGGAAAGAGCGATCGGAGCTTCATAGTCTGCAAAATAATCTCCAGACGGTCTTGCGAGCGAATTCGAACATGCTATCATCCACGTTCTGTATAACGCATGTATCTTTCTGTATTGCAGAATCTTCGGTATGAGGCCACAAGTGAGCTTTTCCGAAAGGAGTGGGTCGTGCATAGAAAATTCCGGAAGTTTGCTATCCGAGGTCTGATCGCAGCCATCGCGATGGTCGGCACTGGGTCTGGATCGCAGCAAACAAACGCCGATGCCACGCAGGCCACTTACTCGCTCCCTGGTGCGCCGAGCGAATGTTATCTGATGAATCAGACCAGCGGCTCTGTGATCAAAGATACTTGCGGCCGCGGAGACGGGGTTATCTCTGGCAACCATTATTCTTTGTCACCGCAGGGCGTCGCCTGGGATGCGGGCGGCTCCCAGATCAAGACCAACGCGACCGTCATGCCCAGGAGCGTCCTCGCCTGTTTTACCCACGAGTTTGGCGGAACCCGTTACCCGGGCGATGTGACCAAGCTATTCGAAAAGTTTCCTTCCCTGCTGACGACCGATGGAACCGACGGCAATGCAATCTTTCTCGAGGGCCAGGACGGCCATCAGCAGCACCGGAATGTGGCAAATCTGGGATATCTGTACTTTACCGAGGGCCGCTCCACCAACGAATACATAGCGGCCACGAGCGATGGCACGAATGGCGGTCCGCATTGTCTGGTCCTCAATCGTGTCGCCACGGGAGGAGACCAGTTTTATCTCGATGGCAAGCGCATGGCCACTTCATATGACGCGAGCACGGGCGCAGAGAGCCTCGGCAAGGGACATCTCGTGATCGGCGGGCGGCTCGCCGATCACGAGTATTGGTTTCACGGAACACTCCACCTGCTGGTCCTGTGGGACACCGAGACGCTTAACAACCAGACTGCGGTCAACCAGGCGATGACCTGGGCCAACGACCAACTGCGGAAGAGAGGCCTGCCGGCAGCAGGAGAAGTGCCTCCGCCCGCCAGCGACCTGCAGAGCCGCTTCGTCATCGTCGGCGATTCCATTACCGCGTGTCAGGGCCCGGCGACTGTAACACGCGAACAATGCTGGGCGCTTAACATTCACTTGCAAAACCCGGCGGTCGTTACCGTGCCCGTCGCGATAGGTGGGCTGAGCGGCCAATTCGATGCAATCACTTCACCGTGGCGGGAAGAAACCCTCTTCGATCCAAACGCGGCCTTTAACATCGCCCAGTTCTATTTTGGTCCGAACGATGGATGCCGCAACCAGTTCACAGAAGACCAGCTTTGGCAGCGCGCCGTTCAGTGGTCTCGTTCCATGCACAGGCTTGGTGTGCGCACTCTGTTCACCACCATGATCGACCTGGTAAACCACGCGGGCTGCGCCCAGACAAATGAAAGCGGAACCCTTTTTAAGAACAATTACAACGCCATCGCGCGAAGCAACTACCGCGGCGTCTTTGACGGAATTGTCGATCTTGCCTCTTATCCCGGTCTTGGCGCGGATGGGGCAAATCAGGGCGCTTGTTTTGGTCCTGACCATACCCACCCCAGCCCCGTTTGCCAGGGAAAGATCATCCAAATGGTCGAGGACAGTGCAAATTATGTCTTGAACAGCGGCCCAACCATCGTTTCCACGCCAGACTACTCGATGAAAGCAAGCGACAAGGAGCTAATCGTTCTGCCTGACCCTCCACGAGCTTCGAAAGTAACCCTGCCAAGTTGCCTGGGAAAGACTGGCATGCGCTACACCGTATCCAACAGCTCGCCTCCGTCGAGCGCTCGCCCGCTCACTGTCCAGCCGATGTCAGGGGAAAGTATATTGGGCGTCATCGATCAAAGTCTTTCGATAAGCCCGGGAACTGCCATTACGCTGATGCCGATCGTCGCCAATCCCGCGGTAGCAGGCTGTACATGGACGACGCTCTAAGACGACCAAGACGATTCTGCATGGTAGAATCACAACTCGCCCGGCAGGTTTGCGAGAGAATCAATGCGACGCGCAACCTCGAAAAACAAATACCCTGTGAAATCGCTGGTCAAGGCCCTGCGCATCCTGGATGTGCTCGCCGAAAGGCCTGCGGGCTTTGGCATCACGGAACTGAGCGAGGCGCTGCACATTGGCAAGAGTACCGTCCACCGCCTGCTGGCCACTTTGAAAGAAGAGGGATACGTCGTAATGCATCCGGCGGGCTCCCGCTATATTCTGGGCGGCAGAATCGCCAGGTTAGGGCAACAGCTTTCCGACCAGTACCAGCTGCTCACGTTTGGTGTGCCTGTCATCCGCCGTCTGGCTCGGGAACACAATGAAACAGTCAACCTGGCGGTTCTCGAGGGAACGGAGATCGTTTACATCGCGGGAGAAGAGAGCCGGGAGACTTTGCGCAACCATTTTCTCTTAGGATCGCGTGCGCCCGCGCACGCCACAGCTCTGGGCAAAGTCTGTCTGTCGACTCTTGACCCGGAAGAGATTCGCCGGCGGTATAAGGGAGTGAAGCTCACTCCACTAGGGCCGAAGACCATCAAGACGTTCTCAAGGTTATTCGACGAATTGTCAGCGGTGCGCGAAGCAGGGTTTGCCTACGACGATGAGGAAAGCGGGCCGGGGATTTACTGCATTGCTGTTCCGGTCCGGTTGTTTCCCGGAGGGCCCGCTGTTGGCCTTAGTTTTGCCATGCCCAAACCAAGAGTCACCCCCGCCCGCCGTGTGACGATGCGCAATGCTTTGTTGGTAGGCAGCGATCAAATCTCGCACCAGCTGGGATACCGGGCAGCGAAATAACCCTTCTACCAGGAAGGCGCCGGAAGTTCACGGATATGCTGGATTGTCTCCTCCAGCTTATCGTTTGCGAACGCGAGTGAGCCCATCACCACTGCATCTGCCCCGTGCGCCCGCAGCCCCGCCACAGTCTGCTGCCTCACCCCGCCGTCAGCAGCGACCAATACGCGCTTATCGGCAGCCTGTTTCTTGAGTATCCCGCGGATCTCTTCCAATCGAGCGTAGGCCAATGGAGAAAGGTTCTGCCCCTTTAAACCGGTGGCCGTTCCCAGAAGCGTGACCATGAAAACTCGATCAAGATAAGGTTGAACGGTGCGCACAGGCGCGTCGAGCGGCAAGGCCAATCCTGCGCGGCAACCATGTCGCCGTACTTCATCCAGGGCAGCATCGATGTCAATCCCGTCTACGATGTGAACGGTGATAAGATCCGCACCCGCCTCAGCAAATTGCTCGATCTGGGAGTTGATAATCGGCTGCGCGGCCATCAGATGCACATGGAATGGAAGCTCGGTCACACGCCTCATGGCGCGCACGAGGTCGGGGAACAAAAGGAAAGCGGGAGCGACGTGTCCATCACACGCATCCAGGTGATACATGTCCGCGAGGTGTTGCGTTCGCTCGATGGCAGCTTGCAAATTCAAGAGATCGGCTGACCACAAAGAGAACTCCGCGATGAGCCGATGCAAAGGAAGGGTCTGCAGGCGTGATTCCGCTGCGGTCATATCGACGAATATATCAGCGGCTTTCCTGATGTTTCCCCGGTTTATCCTGGCTGCGCGGGTGGCCTAAAATGTGCGAACATGCGAAAGCCCTTGAAATGGTACCGGCATAATGTCAAAAGATGAGCGTCGCCTGAAGGTCGGGATACTTGGCTGTGGCGCCATTGCCCAGGCGGCACACTTCGAAAGCGCCACCAAGGCGCGCAACGCTGAGCTCTACGCGATCTGCGATTTGGCGGACGACCTGCGGGAGCGCATGGCGTGCATGCACAAACCGGAAAAATCCTTTCGTGACTACGGCGAGATGCTTGCCGATCCGGCCCTTGACGCCGTCATCATCGCCACCGCCGATGCCTTCCACGTGCCTGCGGCGACTGCGGCGCTCCGGGCGGGTAAGCATGTTCTCTGCGAGAAACCGGTTGGCATAATGGTTGAAGAAGTGGAAGCGCTGAAGCGAGAGATTCAGCAATCCGGCAAGCTGCTTCAAGTCGGCCACATGAAGCGCTTTGATGCCGGGCTACAGAGCGCAAAGGCCTTCGTCGCTGGGGAGATGGGCGAAATGCTGGCGTTGAAGGCCTGGTATTGCGATTCCACACATCGTTACCAGCTGACCGACGCGGTGCAGCCTCTTATCGTCACGAGCGCCCATGCAAAACGCCCGTCGGCCGATCCCAAGGCCAATCGCGAGCGCTACTACATGTTGGCCCATGGCTGCCATCTGCTCGACACCGCGCGCTACCTGGGTGGGGCGATCGTCGAAGTCGATGCGCGCTTGCGGCAACGCTTCGGAGCTTACTGCTGGTTTGTGGATGTCGCCTTCGCCAGCGGCGCGATCGGCCACCTCGACCTGACGGTGGCAGTCCGCATGGATTGGCACGAAGGCTTCCAAATCTACGGCGAGCACGGCAGTGTCGTCGGCAAGACCTACAACCCGTGGCTCTTCAAGACCAGCGACGTCGACATTTTTCACGAATCCAATGGAACCACAACGCGCGTGCTCGGCGCAGACGGCCATTTCTATCGACGACAGCTGGAGGGCTTTGCCAAGGCGATCCTTGACCATGCACCGATGACCGGCGCAGATATCGAAGACGGGCTCGCATCCGTTCGCGGCATGGTGGCAATCTCCGAATCGGTCAGAACCGGCCAGCCGGTTCGCTTGGCTGAAGTGCAGGGCGGCCTGCGATGAAGCTGGGAATATTTGCCAGAACCTTCGCAGGATCGACACCCTTGGAAGTTCTCTCGTCGGCGCGCCGGGCCGGCTACGAAACTGTTCAATACAACATGGCCTGCTCTGGCCTTTCCCCGCTGCCGCTGGAGATCAGTGACGAGACCGCTGCCGCAGTGCACCTGGCGTCGATCGAGACGGGCGTGGCCATCGCTGCCCTATCCGCTACCTATAACATGATCGATCCAAACCTGGGCAAGCGCGAAGAAGGCCGTCGCAGCTTCGCAGCCATTGCCGCATCCGCGCACCGCATGGGCTCCAGCCTCCTCACAGTATGCACCGGCAGTTGCGATCCTCATGACCAATGGCGCTACCATCCGGATAACTCAAGCGCCGACGCATGGCGGGAGATGTGCAGAGAGTTCGAGCTTTTGCTTGCCATTGCTGAAAGGTATGACGTGATGCTCGGCGTAGAGCCGGAGCTCGCAAATGTTGTCAGTTCCGCGCAACGGGCTCGCGAGCTGATCGACTTCTTCGGCAATGAACGAATTCGGATCGTCCTCGATGCGGCAAATCTCTTCGAAGTTGTAAGTCCGGAGCGGCAAAAGATGCTCGTTGAAAGCGCCGTGGCGTTGCTTGGAGATCGGATTGCCCTTGCCCACGCCAAGGATCGCCTCGCCGATGGCCACTTCGCGACGGCAGGCACCGGCGTGCTCGACTATCACCATTTCCTTACGGTGCTGCAGCGGGCTGGGTTCGACGGCCCTTTGATTACTCATAGCCTCACGGCAAACGAGGCCGATACGGTTGCCGGCTTTCTGAAGGCCGAACTTGCAGCTGTCGAGATAAGCGCGTGACATCCCTCCTCCACCAGAACGCCGGTCTCCGATTCACCGTTTTCGAGACAGGCGACGGACGGCCGATGATTTTCCAGCACGGCCTATGCGGGGACGCGGCGCAACCGGCTGATGTTTTTCCCCGCGTCGGCGGTTGGCGTTGCATCACGCTTGAATGCCGTGGACATGGGGGCTCGGAGGCCGGATCGCCGGAGAGTTTCTCCATCGCAACCTTCGCCGCGGACGTCGCATCGCTGATCGAGGCCCGCGCATTGGCTCCCGTTGTGATTGGGGGCATCTCTATGGGGGCGGCCATCGCCCTACGCCTGGCGGTGCTGCGGCCCGATCTTGTCGGTGCCCTGGTGTTGGCTCGCCCGGCGTGGATTTATGAGGCCGCGCCACCGAACATACAGCCCAACGCGATCGTCGGAGAGTTGCTCCGCCGTTTTCCGCCGGACGAAGCGCGCGCCCGCTTCGAAGCTTCGGACCTGGCGCGCCAATTGGGGGTGGAAGCCCCGGACAACCTCGCCTCACTTCGCGGCTTCTTCTCACGCCAGCCCATTTCAATTACGCGCGAGCTGCTCTGCAGGATCTCCGCGGATGGTCCAGGGGTTTCAGGCAACCAGGTCAGATCGATTGCGGTGCCGACGCTGATCATCGGGCACGCTCGCGATTTCGTGCATCCTCTCTCCATGGCGCAGGCTCTGGCAACGTTGATTCCCCACGCTAACCTGGTCGAAATCGCAGCCAAGGCAGACAACCTCGAACGATACCGCGACGACTTCAGGGAAGCGCTGGCGGCATTTCTCAAAGACCTGCAGCAAAGCGGGACGTGAAGCGATGACCAAACAGTGCTTCATCGGGATCGATCTCGGAGGCACGCACGTGCGCGCAGCCCTGGTGGCAGGCGGGCAGCTTCTGCGTCGTGCCACAGCCTGCACCGATGTCAGTGGCGGTCCACAGGCGGTTCTGCGACAGTTCAAACAGTTGGTTGGTGAGATTTGCAGCCCGGAAGGATGGAAGCAAATAGGCGGTATCGGCGTCGCCGCCCCTGGACCGCTCGATAGCGAGACGGGCACCATCCTCCACATCCCCACGCTGCGTGGCTGGGAAGACTTCCCTTTGAAGCAGGCTTTGACATCCGATTTTGGCCTTCCCGTCCTGGTAGAGAACGACGGCATTGCGGCGGCCTACGGCGAGTGGCAGTACGGCGCGGGCAAGGGCTTACGCCATCTTGTCTACGTTACGGTGAGCACCGGCATCGGCGGAGGAGTGGTCGTTGATGGCAAGCTGATGCATGGACACCGCGGCATGGCCAGCCATGTCGGGCATTTCAGGATGGCCTTCGATGGGCCCCTCTGCTCCTGCGGGGCAACCGGCTGCTTCGAGGCCTTCGCCGCGGGCACCGCTCTGGGCAAGCGGGCGCGCGATGCAGCCCGTCAACATCCGAAGGGTTTACTCGCACAACTAGCCACTCCGGAAACCGTGGATGCGCGTCACGTGGTCGCTGGCGCTCGCCGTGGAGACCCCGTTTGTGTTGGATTGTTGCAGGAAGAAGCAGCCTTGCTCGGTGCTGGCTTCACCGGGCTCATCCACCTGTACAGCCCGGAGCGCATCATTATGGGGGGTGGTGTTTCCGATGCGTTCGACTTATTGGAGCACGACATACACACAGTGATCCGGCGAGACGCCATGCAGCCGTTTAAAGACGTCCCGGTAGTTCGCGCCGGGTTGGACCATGACTCCGGCCTTATCGGTGCAGCCGCGCTCGCCGCGTCGTCACTCGCCCTTCACGGGATTGGATAAACGGCCAATCCCATCGATCTCGACCGCCACCTCGTCTCCCGCATGCAGAAAAACCGGAGGCTTTTGGGCGAAGCCAACGCCGGGCGGAGTGCCGGTGCTGATCAGATCACCAGGATGGAGGGTAATACCGCGGCTGATAAACGCAATCAATTCGCGAACGCCGAAAATCATCTCGCGCGTATTTGAGTTTTGCAACATGCGTCCATTCACCGAACACCGAATGCCAAGCGCCTGAGGATCTGCCAGCTCATCCCGCGTCACCAACCAGGGACCGATGGGGCCGAAGCTATCCTGGCTCTTGGCTCTTACCCATTGACCATCCATACGTTGAAAATCGCGTGCGCTGATGTCGTTCACGCATACGTATCCCGCAACGTAATCCAGAGCGTGATCTGCGGAAACACCGCGGCACTTCTTCCCGATGACTACGCCAAGTTCGGCCTCGTAATCCACCTCCTGCGTGTCCGGCGGCAGAACGATGGGTTGCCCGGGCCCAATCATCGCGCTGGTCCACTTGGCGAAAAGCACCGGCTGTTGCGGGATGGGAGCGTTGCTCTCCGCGGCGTGGTCGCGGTAATTGAGGCCGACACAGAACACGTTCTCCGGGGCAAATGGCATCGCGACCTTCACACTGTCTTCTGGCGCAGTGAACTTGCCCGCATCGGGATGATCGACTGCCGATTGCAAAATTGGCAAAAGCTTCTCCAGGCCGCCCCGTGCGGTGATCGCCGCACGAAGAGTAAAGGGCACCGAAGAAGCGTTTCCGGAGAACAGCTCGCCCGCCTCAGAAAACACCAAAATGCCTGAAGGCAACCTTGCCGCGAGGCGCGCACCCTTGGAAGTGACCACCGAGAGAAGCTTCATCTTGAAACTATATCCTCCAGCACTACACTTCTACGCGAGACGCAGCTCGTGATGGCGCGAGAAACTGATCGATCTGACGTCGCTCCGCTGCGTTGAGCGGCTCAGTCGGAGATATCGGCTTTCCGGAGCCGAAGCCCAGAGAGGACGATGCGTATTTCGCGGCGGATAGCCATGACCTCGGCTGAAGAAGCACGTTTTCGACGACGCTTGAGATGCGCGCATGGATCTTTTTCATCTTTTCCGGGTCTTTGCGCGCTTCATACGCCGCGATATACGTGGCCGGCTCAAAGTTTGCGCTCACCGGAACCAGGCCCTGCGCTCCCAACAGCAGCGCTTCCGCCGAGTGCCGTTCGGAGCCGATCAGCACTCCCAGTCCGAGAGGTCCTGCTTCGGAGAGCAGCCGGCCGAAATACTCCATATCTTCGGAGGTGTCTTTACAACAGGTAATCCAGCCGCGCCGGGTCATCTCGCACATTACTTCTACCGGAATCGAAGATCCGGCAATGGACGGAAGATTGTAGACGACCATGTTCAGGTCGCTCACTGCTTGTTTGCATTCCCCGAACAGGCGCAGATGCTCGTCCGGCAACTTTAGCTTGAGATAAAAAGTGGGCAAGACCACATAATTCTCATAGCCGATTGTCTCCAGAATCCTGGCTTTCTCAATCACTCTCCTGGTCGAGGTGTCGAGTGTTCCACCTAACAGGTGAACCTTTCCGTGACATTCTTCAAACGCAATCACGGACATCCGTTCCCACTCGTCGAGCGTGAACAACGGGCCCTCGCCGGCGGTGCCCCCGACAAAAATTCCGTGAACTCCAGATCGAATCAAAAAGCGAAGTAACCCCCGGTATGCCTCTTCATCGACGCGGTCTTGTGCATCTACGGGGGTGACGACAGGCACGACGACGCCGGTGATTGGACTTTTGCTCATAGATTCCTCAAGTTTGGCTTCGTTATCCAGAGGAATCATCCAGCAAGAGGAAATCTGCTGTCAAGATATTGGAAATGCGTTCTACATTATAGAATGCCCGTCCAACGCCCTCACATGCCGGCCACAATCCCCCAGCACGCAAACGCGCTGTTCAGCGTAGTGCAATACTGGTAGATCCCATAGATGGTTCCAGCAAGGCTTTTCAGCTCGTCGATGATCTGCTGCTCTGAGGTGCCGGGAGGAAAGGGTTGGGCAACGATCTGCGGCTCAGAGGCATTCCGGATGGAAAGCCAACCGGGTTTCGTGCCGGTAAGCTTACTAATCGCGTAAAACAGGAATGCGTCGTCCGTATCATTCATGATCCCCAGCGATTGCAGGCCTTCCGAGTTAAGGTTGTCGTCGACTGTCAGATAGTCCGCCGATACGATCACCATGGGTTGAGGACCAGGTACCGGGTTCTTACTTGTGATGTAGATCGCCGGGGCCCCGGTCGCGCTCTTTACGAAGGAGTACCCAGGCAGGTTTTGCAATTTGTCGTAGCACTTCGACAATCCCGCAAGCGAGAGCTTGGTCAGGTTAGCCGCGGCATAATTGAGATATTGCGTATTCAGCGTTACGTTGTTTGTCAGCTCCTTCTGGTCTGCGCTCATGGTGTCGATATCGGGTTCTTTTGGATACTGCACCTGGCAATGAAATCGCGCCGCGCTGGTGACCGCAACATCTCCACAGTTCACTTTGCTGCCGACGGCGCCGGCTGTCCCCGTGCTTATGACCAGGGATGGCTTCAGTTCCCGGATCAGCTGCTGCATAACCGGGACGAATGGAAGCAGGTCGCCGTTCTGCTTGGGATGGAGTTCCGACTTATAAAGAACAACCGTTTTTGTCCCTATTCTTACGCTGGAAAGATAGCCGAACATGCCTTGCTCGAGAGCGGTATCGCCTTCTATGCCACTAATAATAGGCTTGAATGTGGCAAAATTATGGGCATACCCACACCACTGCTTCTTCCGTGCTGGTGACCACTCATTGTTGTTGGTAAAAACATCCAGCAGTGCGCTAGTTTCCGGCTCGGTGTAGAGAATGATGAGGACGTCTGCCTTTACCTGTAGCGCCGAAGTGATTTTCTCTCCTGGCTTATATTGGCCGAGAGGAACGGGCTCGGGCGCCAGGTTCGCAGGCCACGGAATTGCCGCCAGCTTAACAATCACAGGTTGCTGCTGGCTGGCAGCAACCGCGAAGGAATCGTTGATGTCGACGCCCTTGAACGTGCCTGTCCTGAAAACTTCCGATGGCATGGATACACCTTTCCTGGCAGTGCCCCGTGGAACGACCCGCTGTTCGCCGTGCAAGACCGGCGCAGATCAAATCGAGGTCAAAGAATTCATCAACTTCACCCCATCGGGAACTCCCCAGCCGGTAACCGCGTCAAATCCCGGACCTGCCTTATAGCCTTTGCCGGGATCGGGCTTGGAAGTATTGTTGCCGGCGGTAATATCCCGCGAAGAGGCCTTTCCGACTGGCTGCCCTCCGCTGCCTCCATTCCGATACAACAGCGGCGTCAGAAATCGCTGCTGCTTGGCGGCAGGAAGTTTAGCGCTGACGCGAGCGATGAGAGCGGCCCAGAGCGGGGCCGACGCACTGGTGCCACCATTCGGCGCATCCTTGCCCAGGAAAATAAGATCGTAATACGGCGGCCCTGAAAGAGCAGCAATGTCGGGTGCAACGCGCCCGTCGATACTTCCCTTGTTGAGCGAGGTTACCCGCACCGTCTGCCAGGCGGGACGAGGGAATACGACGCTCACACCACCACCGGACGCCCCTCCGCCTCCGGCCCTTTGTCCTGGCGATTGCCACCACGTAACCTCGTTGATCTTTGACCCGGACTTGGTCAACATCGTTCCGCCCACGCCCAGGGTGTTTGGACTTGAGCTTGGAAAGTCGATATGGGCCTTGCCGTCATCGACCTGATCCCCTGAGCCATCGTCTCCTGAAGAAACGCAGGTCGTGATACCCAGCAACCGAGCTGCATTCAGACGATCATTGATGGCTGTAATCGCATTGGATGACCAACTCGGATCATCCTCAGCCAAGCCCCAACTGCACGAAAGCGCAACCGGCCTAGCCAAGATGATCTGGTTGAGAAGTTCGACCCACCCCTGCTGATCGAACGAGGCGAAGTAGACAGTGATCGACGCTTGCGGGCACAGACCCGCGATAATTTCTACATCCATCATTACTTCCACGCTGTCACCCAGCACCTCCCTCCGCTGGGACGGAGGGAGCGCCATGGTTTGCTGCAATGTATAAGCCGGCGCGCCGGCCGATACTGCCTGCACATTGGGCGCCGCCCGTTGAAACTTGCTGCAGTAGGCCGCAACGTCGTCGGCAAAATAGCCGCCGCCAAACTCCGCAATGGCAATGCTCTGGCCCGCGCCGCCGCCCGGCGGGAAATTGTAACGTTGCTCGAGATCGGCCGGCCCCAGGGGCGAGAGCGCGGCATGGCCGGCAGGCTTGGCTGCGCTCGCCTTGCGGCGCGCCATCCGTCTCTGATCCAGACCAAAGACTCCGGTCACGATCCCCTTGAGCTCAGCCGGAATCTGGATCGACCCCTGCCGTCCTCGATACTCGCCGTCGCGAGCGGACCGCATCATCACCATGTCCGGCTTGAACGCTGCCTCCATGGCCCTGGCGGTTCCGCTCACCCGCATGCTGCGCGTTTCCAGCGAAATGGCTTCCACTTTAAGGCCGTACTTCTTCAGCGATTTCTTTACCTTCTCGGCATCGGCTTGGCTGGCGCCGAATTCTTTGGAGAACTGCGCCGGTGTCAGCGTTTGGCCGACGAATTCGTCCGCGCCGGGCAGCTTCGGGCCGGCAAGTCCAATCGTGACCACAACCTTCTCTTTGGGATCCACAGCGCCAACCCGAGTGGCGAGTGGGTCTTTTCCTCGCTTACTGCCCGGTAACAGAACGTGCGTCTTGCTTGCCATGATGGATCTCCAATCTCGAATGGTAGTGACGGAAAACACCCATCCGTTACAGTGCCGGCGTTAAATTTATTCATGCATTTCCTGGGTAACCACATTTGTTAATGCGTTGATCAACGCGCGGGCTGCCGCACAGCTTGCGGGTGTGTTAGTCTACGCGGCAGCTTTTTAAAAGCATCTTTCAATGGGGCCCAGAATTTCATCGCGGCCGCCGCGGCTCCTTTTTCCATTAATGCCAAACACGAACCGGACTTACTATTTTGCCCGTTTCAAGTAACTTTGATTGAGCGCAATAAGAGCCGCCGGCGGTTATCCAGTTCACTATGGAGGTGCAGCCATGCTCATCGCGGAGGACATTTCCAGTCAAGCGATCGAACAACGGAACCAGGGCAATAATCTGCAGGCAATGCAGCCAGTCGTCGAGACCTGGGCGAGGCAGCTCTTCTGGAACGCGGATACAAATGTTCAGGCGACGGCTCTCGAACAAGCGTCCTTAACGGATCCTGCTTTGCGCCGGGATTTGGCCGACGCCATCGCCTGGAACGTGCCTCTGAGTGACAGCGCAGAGCTGACGCTATTGGCGGTGGACGCAGCGCGAGGGCCGGCACAGCAACAGCCCGCACCCGCGCTTTTCGGAGCCGATCTTGATTGGGCCGCATGGAAGAAGCAACCGGATTTAAAGCGACTGCAGGAGCTGTTTGTCAACAACACCCAGGTGCGGAATGCGTTTGCTCGAGCGATGGATGCCTACCCCGGCACACGCCACCTGAGAGAGATTGCCGCCGCCGCCATCAACGAAATACAGAGCCACGGCCCGCGAGAAGGCGCGGTCCACGCCGTGCTCCAGCAATACGTGCTGAACTGGGAGCAGTTTCGGGCGGGGCTGCAGGATAGACAGTTCCTGGAAGCGCTCACACAACATTTCGGATTTCGCGAGCAGGTAGCACGAGCGATCCATTATCGAAGCAGCGAAGCGGAAAGAATGGCGGGGTTCGCCACAAATATGTGGAGGACTGTCCCGTTAAGCTGCTGGTTCCAAGACACACGGCTTGAGCTGCTCGGCCGGCTGGATGGCTCTCAAGAACTGCAAGCGCTGCGCGCAGTCTTAGAGGGCTCCGCCAACCAGGAACCCGACGAGGCCGGCTGGGGCAATCTGGAATCGCAGTTGGCCGGCCTTTTTGCAGGCAATCCAAACAGCAGCTCCGTCCTCTGGGCGGCAATGGAGTGGCCGCGGCCCTTCGCGCTGGTTTTGCGCGAAGAGTTGCGACAGATCGAAAGCAAACGACTGCTAAGCCAGTTCGCAGGCGAACCGCCGGAACCACAACTTGCAACCACAGCAACCGATGCATCGGATCTGGCGGCCCATAAGAAACTCTTCGCAGTTGCGTTTTCAGGTGGCGGCATCCGGAGCGCAACCTTCAACCTTGGCGTGCTGCAAAAGTTGTCTGACTTCGGCCTGCTGGGCAAGGTTGACTACCTCTCGACCGTCTCGGGCGGCGGATACATCGGCGCATGGCTGGCAGGCTGGATCAAGAAGAACGGTCACCTGCCATTTGACGGTTTTCTGTCGGATCTGAAAGACCTGTTATCCCCGCAATCTCCTGATCCGCGCGCGGACGCACAGAGACCGATCCGCTTTTTACGCGAGTTCAGCAATTATCTAACCCCCAGGCTGGGCAGCTTCAGCTTCGATACCTGGACCATGGCCGCGGTCTATACCCGCAACCTGGTCCTTAATCAGGCAATCATTATTGCTGTGTTGGGCACGCTCTTACTGGTTCCCAGGCTTCTCATATTTCCCCTCACAATCGCGATGCCGGATCGATGGATGGCGTATGTGGCCGGCATTGCCCTCTTCCTGGCGGTGCTCTGCATGTCGCTTAATATGCGCAACGCTGTGGCCGCGACGCTGGGCAATCCAGGGAGAGTGTCGCGATGGGTGGATTTGCGGGTGCCCGATTACTTCTACGATCCGATCTGGGTCCAGGCCCTGGTGGTCGCCAACATGCTGGCTGCCGTCTACTTTGGCGCGCTGTGGAGTTGGAGACACCCCTCTTTCCTGAAACAGCCGGGGTTCAAGGTGTGGCTCTACGCACTCGGCTTTGCTGCATTCTTATCTCTTCTGCTTTCGGTGATTGGGGGCTTTGTCCACAGATTCCGTGGGCGGCAGACGGGCAGCCAGTGGTGGGGTGTTGTTCTTCTCATGGTCACCGTGCTCACCGCCGGCACAACCGTGGGCCTGCTGCGCCTTTACATGATGGTGATGCAGCATTTCCATTCCTCTCCGGCCGGGGCCTGGCACGCGGAGATATGGGGACCCATCATGCTGTTAACCGTCCTGGTGATACCAGCCACGCTGCAGGTAGGTTTGATGGGTGTCGACTTCCCCGATCCGGGAAGAGAGTGGATGAGCCGCTATCGCGCGGTGTGCAGCATCTACGCTACTTACTGGATTGCGCTCCTCAGCGCCGCGATCTACGGACCGTTGTTGATGCTGAAAGTGGCTTGCTGGTCGATCAATGGATACAAGGTATGGATTTCAGGCCTAACCCTTGGCTGGATCATCACCACCATCGGCGGGCTGGTCGCGGGCAACAGCAAAGTAACAGGCACGGATAAGGACGGGAATCCGACCTTCTCCTGGGTGGAGGTGCTGGCCAAGTTGGCGCCTCCCGTCTTTATCGCGGGGCTGATTCTCCTGATTGCCACGCTGGAGCAGCTGATTCTCGCTTACGGAAAAATCCCCTCCTATCACCTGGCTACTCTAATTTCCCAACACTGGAAGATTCTTGAGCCGTGGCCGCGCACCACGCCATACCTTGACACAACCGGATGGATGTTCGTCGTGCTGGCAGCGGCGGGGACCGTGCTCGCCTGGCGGGTAGACATCAACGAGTTTTCCATGCACCACTTCTATAAGAATCGCCTGGTGCGCTGCTATCTCGGGGCATCGAACGACGCCCGTCATCCTAATCCATTTACCGGCTTCGACGGCAAGGATGATCTTTCGATCTCTAAGCTGCGCGCTATCGCCCCGCCGGGAGACGTACCTTATCTGGGGCCTTATCCCATCGTGAACGCAACCTTGAATCTTTCTGTCGGCAAGGAGCTGGCATGGCAGGAACGAAAGGGCGCGTCGTTCATCTTCACGCCATGTTTCTGTGGCTTCGACGTGCAGGGGTGGGCCAACGCGACGGGCTCGAGCGCCGGACGGATCGACACCAACGACCCGAAATGCGGCTTCCGTGAGACGCTCAAACCCCACGGCTACCGGGCGACCGAAAAGTACACGCAGACGGATGGCCCGCTCTTAGGCACGGCCATGTCTGTTTCGGGTGCAGCGGCCAATCCCAACCAGGGATATAACACATCCCCCGCCGTTTCCTTCCTGATGACCATCTTCGACGTGCGGCTGGGCTGGTGGCTGGGCAATCCCAGGCGCGACGCGACCTCCATACTGTCGAGCCCGCGCTTCGGGCTGGCGGCGTTGGTGAGCGAGTTGCTGGGATCAACCGACGACGAGACCAGGTTCGTGAATCTTTCCGACGGCGGCCATTTCGACAACATGGGCCTCTACGAACTGGTGCGGCGGCGCTGCAGCTTTATCTTGCTGTGCGACGCCGAGCAGGATGGAGATTACAAATTCGAAGGCCTCGGCTCCGCCATTCGCAAGTGCCGTGTCGATTTCGGGGCGCTGATCGAAATTGACCCGGTACGCATCAAGCCGCAGCAAGACGCAAAAGTCAGCGAAACCCACTGCGCGGTCGGCAAGATTGTGTATCTGGATGGAAGTAGAGGCACGCTGGTTTACATCAAGGCCTCGATGACCGGAGATGAACCAGAAGATGTAATGCAGTTCCACGCAGCGCAGCCGCATTTTCCCCACGAAACTACCGCTGACCAATGGTTTGGGGAGTCTCAGTTTGAGAGTTATCGTGCCCTTGGATACCACGCGACGCACCACTCTCTAAGCCCCGCGACGGGATGGTTGGAATGGGATTGTCAACGCCCCGACCCGGCCAGTCTTTTCTCTGCCCTTGCGGAATATTGGTACCCGGTCAATCCGAACCTGACGAACTCTGCCTCGAAGCACACGGGAACATTGTCGAAATTGCTCGAGCGCATCCGGCAGACTCCCAGTTTGTATCCTCTGGGAGCAGAACTGTTTCCAGGCAGCGGCCCCGTACCGGCGGGCGTTGTCCGCCCGGCGACAGAAGAGTTCTACTTCGGCATGTGCATCCTTCAGCTCATGGAAGATCTGTATTTCGATTTCCAGCTCGACCGCAAGGAGTGGTTGCAGGATCCGCGGATTGGCGGCTGGAGATTTCTCTTTCAGCGATGGAAGGCGGTTCCCGCGGTCGCCGCCGCGTGGACCGCGGAGAGAGACACATTTCGCAAAGACTTTCAGCTATTCTGGAAGTCGCTCTGAGAGGGTCGCGCAGAAGCGAAGCAAGTGAGCAATAGCCGGATTCTTAAGATCGGGCATCGCGGCGCAGCCGGCCACGCGCCGGAAAATACGCTCGCGTCGGTGGAGCGTGGCATTGCTTTGGGCGCCGACTATATCGAGGTCGATATCCAGTCCGCGCTCGACGGGCGTCTGGTACTGATGCACGACAAGTTTGTCAGCCGGACTACCAACGGAACCGGCCTGCTATCGGGGTTGCGCTGGGACGAGATCTCCACCCTGGATGCGGGCGAGGGACAGCGAATCCCTTTGCTGCAAGAGGTGCTGCAGGCCGCGAGCGGGCGCGTCGGGCTGATCCTCGAAAGTATTACGCCGGGGATTGGGCCGGCGGTCTTTCGCCAGGTCTCGGATTTTGGCTATCGCGGCCCGGTGATTTACTCGTCCTTTCTTCATCAAGAGATTCTGGCCATCCGGAAGTTGGATCCACAAGCCATGACCATGGCCTTGCTGGAGGCTGTTCCGATTAGCAGGACAGCATTCGCGCAGGAGGCAAAGGCCACCTACGCAGGGATAGCATTAGACTCGATGACCACCGAGTTTGGCGAAGCGTTGCATCGGGCCGGCCTGCGCATTTTCCTTTACACCGCCGATACCAACGAGCAGATTGGCCTGGCCAGGGCACTCAGGGCGGACGGCATCATTTCTAACTTCCCCGAACGAATATAACGTCGCATGCCGTCAACAACTCCCCTGATCCGGCTAGGGACAATCGTGTATGATCCACTTAGATTAAGTACCCCGGTTCTACCGATAGTTATCGATGTAGGGTGGTTGTAGAGTAAAAGCGCCAGCCCACGTTTTGCTGAGAACACTCCGCAACAATTTCATTTCTGATTGATCATCTCATCGAGCGCCTTTGTAGCCTTACGTGTGTGACCCCGATATTGGCAAGTTATCGCCTGGGACCGAGCGGGCCTCGCTTGATGGAAGGATGGACGCAAGCGCGTTCCGTCGGAGAATCACAATGCTGGTAAGGAAACATAGTTGGCATTCGGGCCGCGCACCGAGGCTTGGCTTGGCTCTGTTGCTGATCGCGGCTTCGTCTGTCCGGATGCATGCCCAGGCGCCTCTTGCATCGGACATTGCAGTCGCTAGTTCAACCAGGATCCTCAATCAGACGTCGACGGGTGACCTGGACGGCTCCACAGACTGGCAGTATGAACGCGATCCCAGCACCAAGGGAGAGGCGAGAGGATCGACTCTCTATCCCGCCGCCGCTCCGTCGTATGACGATGCCCGCGAGTTCTACATGACCTACTCCGACCATGGCGGCGAGCGTTGGTTTCTCTCCTTTGGCAACGATGTGAACGCCACTCATTTCGTTTATGACACCTATATTTATCTTGTCGACCCATCGCAGGTGCAAAACCTGGAGCTGGACGTGAACCAGGTATTGTCGAACGGCGAGACTGTGATCTTTGCCACCGAATGTGCCAGCGGCTCAAAAACCTGGGAGTACACAATTGTCAAGCATGGCAAGGACGAGTGGGTTAATTCCAACATTGGCTGCGATCCCGCAACCTGGTCCGCCAAAAAGTGGCACCACGTTCAGATTGCTGTCCATCGCGACAGCAAAGGGGTTGTGACTCATGACTGGGTGGATGTCGATGGAAAACGCAGCGACTTCCATAACGCGGTCGGTGACGCTGCAAAAAAGTTGGGCTGGCCGGTCGGTGACCTGGTAATCAACTTCCAGGTCGACGGAAACAACTCCGGCAAGGGAGAGATAACCTCCTATATTCATGACTTGACGATTGATCGTTGGTAAAGTCTGGAGATCCCGCGAAACCAGCAGTCATGGTCCTTGGATAGCTGCCGGCAGTCTAAAGCTTGGCCCTCGCACTGCCGATACCATAATCGACATTCTTTGCAGGTGCGTTCTGAAGGGCTCTGCCGGCTTTCTTCCAAAACGAACCGCGAATGATTGTGCGGCCCGCAAAAGTCGATATGGCAAGGATACGTGACCACGCACGGACTCTCTCTGGCCATCGACACTTGCCGCGCATTCCGTTGCGGGCTCTCCTTGTTCACCTGTCCCGGCAAGAAGCCACACGACAGGGATCGCACTTCCAGGTCGAACCGAGGGCTTCGTCAGGCGAGGACAGCCCCGCATGAACGGCCCTTCCGACACCCCGAACCCCGATCCGGAACAACGCGTAGAGCAGCGCACAGCAGCGCTTAAGCGGCGCGAAGCAAAGCTGCGCAACAGCGAGGAAATGTTCCGCATGCTGCTCGACGGAATCAAGGATTACGCCGTTTACATGCTCGATGGCGACGGCCACGTCGTCAGTTGGAATGCCGGTGCGGCGCACATCAAGGGCTACCAGGCCGAAGAGATCATTGGGAAGCACATCTCCTGCTTCTACACGGCAACCGACCGGGAGCGTAATTATCCTGAGGCATCCTTACGGGAGGCCGCGCGCGAGGGCCGATTCGAGAGGGAGGGATGGCAAGTGCGCAAGGACGGCTCCGCTTTTTGGGCCGACACCGTGATCACTCCCCTCTACGAGGCGAACAACAGCCTGCGCGGCTATTCCACAGTGGTGCGCAACATCACCGACCGCAAGCAGACGGAGTTGGAACTGGAGAAACAGGCGGCGCTGCTCGACCTGGCCCACGACGCGATCATGGTTCGCGATCTTCGCGGCCGCATCATCTTTTGGAACCGCGGCGCGGAGCAAATGTACGGTTGGTTTGCCGCTGAAGCCAAAGGCCAGACCACGCAGATACTTTTGCAAACTGTTTTTCCCATTCCGCTGGCCGCGATCGAGGCGGTCGTAGCCAGCAAGGGTGAGTGGGAAGGAGAGTTGCGTCATAGAACCCGGCAGGACCGCGAGGTCATTGTCGGAAGCCGCTGGTCGCAGTACCGGGACGAGCACGGCGAGCCGGCGGCGACGCTGATCATCAATCGGGACATCACCGATCGCAAGCTGGCAGAGCTTGCCCTGAGCGAGAGCGAGAGCCGTCTGGCCGGCATCATCGCATCGGCCATGGATTCCATCATTACGGTGGACGAGCAGCAGCTCATCGTGTTGTTTAATCGCTCAGCCGAGAAGATGTTCCGCTGCCTGCAGAGCGAGGCAATGGGCAAGCCTATCACGCGTTTCATCCCCCAGCTATTCCACGCCGGCCACGACGGGCGCATCCAAAAGCCTGGCGAACTCGGGGTTACCACGCGCTCCATGGTTACCCAGGATGTGTTGTGGGCGCTGGCTGCGGATGGCCGGGAATTCCACATTGAGGCCTCCATCTCACAGGTGGTCACCGGAGGCAAGAAATTGTTCACCGTGATCCTGCGCGACGTATCGGAGCGGGTGCAGGCGGAAGAAGTCCGTGACCGGCTTGCGGCGGTCGTTGATTCGTCGAATGACGCCATTATCAGTAAGACTCTCGACGGCACGATCCTGGCCTGGAATCGTGGCGCGGAAGAGATATTCGGCTACGCGGCATCCGAGGTAGTAGGCAAAGCAGTGCTGGTGCTCGTACCCCCGGATCGCGTCGAGGAGGAGATCGATATCCTGGCCCGGATCCGGCGCGGCGACAGCGTTAAGCATTTCGAGACCGTGCGGATCAGGAAAGACGGTACAAGAATTGATGTTTCGGCCACCATCTCGCCAATTCGAGATACAAGTGGCGTGATTATTGGCGTTTCCAAAGTTGCCCGCGACATCACCGAGCGAAAACGGAGCGAGGCCGAAGCGGCTCAGCAGGCAGAAGAATTGCTTCGCTCAAAGCAAGAGGTGCAATCCCAGAAGCTGATGCTGCAGTCGGTGATGGACAGCATGGTTGAGGGGTTGGTCGCCGCCGATGAGCAGGGAAACTTCCTCCTCTGGAACCCGGCAGCGCTCAGCATCCTTGGTCTTGGTAAGGCTAACGTCTCCCCGGAGGATTGGAGCGCCTATTACGGTGTGTATCTGCCTGACACAATCACGCCGTTCCCCTCCGAGCAAAACCCTTTACTGCGTGCCATCCGCGGAGAGGTGAGTAGTGCGGAGATGTTTATCCGCAATCCCAAACTTGACCACGGGGTCTGGATTGAATCGAACGGCGCTCCGTTGCTCGACGAAGACGGCGGGTTGCGCGGCGGTGTGGTCGCGTTTCGTGACATCACCCGGAGGAAAGCGAACGAACTGGAGATTCGCACACTCAACGAAAAGCTGGAAGAGAAGATAGCCCAACGTACCGTGCAACTGAAGACAGCGAACCAGGAGCTGGAAGCATTCAGCTACTCTGTCTCGCACGATTTACGGGCGCCGCTGCGCCACATTGACGGCTTCTCCAGGATACTCATCAACGATTTCGCTCCCGGGATGGCAGTTGAGGCCAAAGAACATCTGGAACGCATCCAGGCTGCCGTCGTCCGCATGGGCCTGCTGGTGGATGGTTTGCTGAGCCTGGCAAAGCTCGGCCGGCAATCCTTGAGGCTGCGCCGCACCGAGCTGAATGACATTGTCGAACACGTGATTTCGGTTATGAAGCCAGAGTGCGAAGGGCGCGAGATAGACTGGCGCATCGCGGCCCTGCCGACGCTCCAGTGCGACCAGTTTTTGGTCGGCCAGATATTTCATAACCTGTTGGGCAATGCGCTCAAATACTCGGCGTTGCGGAACAAGTCCGTAATCGAGGTAGGAAGAATCGACGAGGCGGGTAAGCCCGTAGTCATTTTCGTTCGCGATAACGGCGCCGGGTTTGACATGAAATATGCCACCAAGTTGTTTGGGGTGTTTCAGCGCATGCACACCGAATCCGAGTTCGAAGGCACCGGGGTGGGTCTAGCCACGGTGCATCGGATTATTCAAAAACACGGGGGGAGGATTTGGGCCGAAGCGGCAGTCGACTCCGGCGCCACCTTCTATTTCACGTTAGGAGGCTCTTGATGATTTGAGGAAAAATAATCCTGTTAATCGATATCAGAAGCAGGGACGCGCACTACGAGCCCTGAGGATAAATGGAGGCTATACTCCAATATTGTCGCCGGCCCCAGCTGTGTTAGCCGTTGAAGATGTTTCCCGCCGTGGTGGGGGCGCGTTCAACGACGTCCAGTAAAGGCTAAGCTGCAAAGCAGCTGCCACGAATTTGTCATAATTCGCCGGTTTGACTACGTAGCTATTGGCAAAGCGGTCATATGCGCCCAGTCGATCCTTCTCCTCGTTGGAAGAAGTAAGAATGACCACGGGGAGATGCCGGGTGCGTTCGTCTGCACGGATCGCCTTCAGGACCTCCAGGCCGCTGATCTTGGGAAGGTTCAGATCGAGCAGCACGCAGGCTGGCAGATCGCGTACATCCCTCGCCGCATATTTGCCCCGCCCGAAAAGATAGTCGAGGGCGTCGAGCCCGTCGCGCGCGCGGACCAACGGGCTGGTGATCTTTGCATAACGAAACGCCCGTGTCGTCAGCTCGGCATCGTCGTCATTGTCCTCAATCAGGAAAATCGTCTTTTCCTGGAAAACCGACCGAATCAACTCCCCCATCTTCCCTCCGCCCACCAGCATTCCCGCGGCTTGCGCTCAAAGCCGCGCGCAGAGTCAGCTGCGGCATAGGTTGCGTCTGCTCCTGGCTATTAGATCGGCCTGGAAAAGCAGGTACTTGAGTCACATCTCGAATCTGGCGGGTGCACGGCGACCTGCCCGCGAGAAACAGTTGAAAAGCCGGGCTGGGCCGGTCGCACATGCCGGCGATCGCATGCGCCGCATGGCCGCTCGCCCAATTTGTAACTAAGTGGGTAACCGATAGCCAGGTTACTGGCGCCGCTGCTCCCTGACCGGTACGCGCCATTTACCATCTGCCTCCAGGGAAATATCTTGAGGTGGATACTGGAAGAGGCTCAAGTGCCTTGGGCCCCCGTAAGGGGTGACCTGAACGCTCTGAGTAGGCTCTCCTCTTCAAAGAACTTTTTTTCGGGGTTCTTTGGAAGCTGGAGCCTGGAGGTAACCTTGTGGGTTATCGAAGTTGGTCAACGGGTCGCCGACTACGAGATCATAAGCCTGCTTGGCGTTGGCGGCATGGGCCGTGTTTATCGCGTCCGTAATGTCATCTCCCATCGCACTGAAGCGATGAAGGTTCTGCTCGCTGATTTGAACGCCGACCCGGAGCTGGCCGCGCGCTTTGCCGGCGAAATTCGCACGTTGGCAGGACTTGATCACCCAAATATTGCGCAGTTACACACCGCGTTGCAGGTGGGCAACGAACTCGTCATGATGATGGAGTTTGTCGACGGCCTCACACTGCAACAGCTGGCCTAAGCAGGCTCCATTGACCCAGGAACAGGTCGTTGACTATACACACCAGGTGCTGGCGGCGCTCAGCTTTGCCCATAACCGCGGCGTCGTCCATCGTGATATCAAGCCCGCCAACATCATCGTCACCCCGCAAGGAGTCGCTAAGTTGACGGACTTCGGCATTGCTAAGTCGAAGTCGAAGGTTGATGATGAGCTCACGCGTCCCGGCACGACCGTGGGTTCGCTTTACTACATGTCGCCGGAGCAGGCGCACGGCGGCTCCGCGGTCGATGGGCGCTCAGACATCTATGCCGTCGGGATCACGATGTACCAACTGCTGTCTGGGCGTCGACCCTTCGAGGACGAGTCAGCCTACGTCATCTTGCATAGCCATCTCAACGTTGTGCCTCGTCCGCCCATCGAGATCAATCCACGTCTCTCAAAGCCACTCAGCGATCTGATTTTGAAGGCTCTGGAGAAAGACCCGGCACACCGCTTCCAGAGCGCAGCAGCTTTCAGCGATGCGTTGCGTCAGGTCACCGGCATCGCTGCCTCGACGCCGATCGAGCGCTACGCCGCCTTCGCCCCGACGATTGCGTCCGTTCCGGTTGGCCGCGCTCGCGTAGCTCCGGTTGCCGCGGCGGCAGAAACGTCGCGGTTCGCGACCAAACCCCACCGCGGATTGTGGTTCGCCGCGGAGGCGTTCGCGGTTTTGGTTGTTCTTGTCGGCAGCGCTTTGGGTCTTCCTCATTTCTTCAAGACCGGAGCCACCGCGAAGACCGTTGTCCATCCAGCCATCCAATCGCCTTCGTTTCTCGTAGCACCGCATGATGCGGTCGTAGCCAACAACAGTGGACAGACGGCAGCCACCATGCCGGCTGAACCAATCGAGATCCCGAAGAACGACGCGGCCCCGATACCCACCATTGCTTCTGCGCTGCCGCCGGCGCCCGCGACAGCGATATCCTCAAGCCAGCGCGGACGGCCTGCCGGGCCGAAGCTGGCCAGGGTGGCGTATCAACCTACCTCGCTCTCGAACCTCGTACCTAAAGCTGAAGAAGACGCCACGCCCTCTTTTCCCGCGTCCACGCCGGCTGAATTGCAGGTGATACGCGAGCGAAAGGCCCAGCTCGACGCGCGTGCGGCCATCGTCAGAATCAGCGTGCAACGTTTGAAAAGCCAGCAGGAGGCCGCTGGAAACGGCTTGAGTGAGAATATCGCCGGCTCTTATGTCCGCATGAACGCCTATCTCAGCGCGGAGAAGATGGATATAGAGGATGGGGACGTTGCCACCGCACGCGATCACATGGACAAAGCCGAAGCCGAAGTGAACGTTCTCGAGAAGTTGTTCGGCAAATAGGAACATCGCGCAGCGGCTTTCCTCAAAGGAGCGCCGTTCACGGTTTCATCGCATACGACACGCGGCGATTCTGTTTCCAGCATTCCTGGTCGTGGGTCGTGCACACCTGGCTCGACTTGCCGTTGCTGATGATCTCCAGTTGGCTTGGCGGTACTCCGGCATCGATCAGGGCAGAACGAACAGCGTTGGCGCGTTTCATGGCGAGCGCCAGGTTGTAGTCTAACGATCCGCGAGGGTCCGCCCATCCGCTGATGATGACCTGGATCGCCGGATGGGCAACCAGGTACTGGGCTGCATGAATAATCGTGGCCAGCGTATCAGGCGTGATCCTGGCGCTATTCATGCCAAAGTACGCGTCCTTCACATTATCGTGAAACTCCTTCTCGTTCCTCTCGCTGGACACGTACGTAGTCGTCGCAGCCGGAGCGGCTTCGACCGGAACGACCCTGAAGACCGCCACGCAGTCCCTGCCGATTGACGGGGCGGAGACCAGGCTTGCGTGTCCTTTTACCCGATAATCCCCGATGGCCATCCCCGTTGTGTTAATGGAGACAGTGTTTCCTGAGCCTTCGATGGCGCCGCCGTCGGTAGACCACGAATAGTCGAGATCCAACTGTCCTGGTTCGGTCCTGGCGTCACCAAAGATCACCACCATCTGTCCCAGGGGAACATTCGCAACGTTCGTGCCGCAGGTAAGAGCCACGCTTGGCGGTGGCGGCGGCGGCGGGGGTGGCGGGGGAGCTATGGCTTGCTCGGGCATGGGACGCAGCGGTTTCGTTGCCATGGCCATAGAACTTGATGAGCAATCCTGCCCCAATCATCAGTTGATTCTGCTCATTGTTGACGCCGTTGGGAAAAGAGGTTCTAAGGTATTGCAGGTCAAGCGCGCGAATCGAGTAGCGCGGGTTCAACCTTACATCCAGACCACCCCCAATGGAAACGGCAAAGCTGGAAGAACTCGTGCTGCTGGAGGTCTTGGAAGGAAAGTAGGAATCGCTTCCGTGCGCTACGCCAACCAGTACTCCTCCAACCGGAGTATATCGGCCAAACCTATGCGACACCCTCGGTCCGGCGGTAAAGGTGGTCAAAGTAAGTCCCTGCCCGAGAGCGCTGATATTGCTGCTGTGGCCGCCGCTGAATTCCCCGGAGATGCCGAACCAGTCTGTCAGGTGAACGGTGCCAAAAACAAATCCGCCATTCATATCGAAGCACTCGCAGCCGCCCGGGGGCGCATTCGCGCGGATGTTGCTATATCCAATCGAGAGGTCGTAGCGCGCGGCATCCACTAATTGAAATTGCGGCTTGCTTTGCGCAAAGGCAGCAGAGGCGCCAACAGCGCCCAGACCCAAAGCCAGAATTAGTAGAGGCGTTCCGCGCATTGTTCGTAACTCCTTCTAAGCTGCGTGCCCGGGTAATCTCGGTTCGTAATAGACCGCCTGTTCTTGCCGGCCTATTGCAGCGACGCAGGAAAAGACTTAGTACAACAACGAAATGCCGGGTGACGTAGTCAGCGCATTGGTATCGACCAAAGCAAATCTGCCCGGCGCAATCTCATAGAGGACGATGGTGGCGCCGAGCACAAAGCGCCCGGCAGCGGGATCCGTCAGGTGATAGGTGGAGGTGCTGGTCACATCGGTTTGCAGCACATTGATGTTCCCAACACCGACATTCAAATCGCTGGTGGTGGTTGCGTTTCCCGCGCCGTCGGCAACTAGAATTCCGGAGGTGTTGATACTGGCCAGCGACGCCGCGGGCAGGCTCGCGTAAACATAGGTTCCGTCGAGCGATGCCAGGGTGGACGGAGTTCCGGTTTGCGGCTCGAACCTCCCCAGGCCGGCGTAACCCGTCTCCAGGAAATAACCGCTGTCAGGGCTTATGAGATAGAACTCACGCGGAGCCGGCGGCGCTGTCGACAGCCCGAGCAGCGCTAGCAAATCCGCGAGCAGCGTATCGGGGTTGGGGTAATCCAGCACCCCACGGCCGTTGGCCGCCACGGTGCACGTGCTGGTCCCGGTTGATTGATAGGTTCCCAACAATGCATTCTGAATAGTGGCGCTGCTTCCCAATCCGGTGAGCCCGTCGACCAGTGCGGTAAGGCCTGCCACGTCCACGTTCGTAAAGTCGCATTTTCCCGCAGCATTTGCCGTAGCCCGGAAGATAGTAGCTGTGCTGAGGTTGAGCGTATCGCCCAGTGTCACACCCAACAGGCCTGGAGATGCCTGGGCGTTCTCGTAGCCGACGAAGGCTCCGTTCATCGACGCGTTGCTGAAGGTAGCTTGCGTCTGCAACTGGGCCGTGCCGGCGAGCAACAGATACGTTGAGTGCTTGTCGATCGACATAACGAAGGCCTGGTTCGCGTTCACCAGATAGACCGCATAGTCGGTCGGGTAAATCCCGGCTGGAGTTCCGGCGGTATTCATGGTCAGGGCGAGTCGTCCATTTCCGTCCGCAGCCCCATAACTGCCGGTGAGCAGGGCATCTGCATAGTTAGTTGTCGCGATGTTCGCGTCACTGGTTCCGCTGGCCAGGAGGCTGGTTCCGTCCGTCGTGAACTGACCTACGGAAGCGGCCGGGCCCGCGATGATCCCGACGACGCAGGACGGCAGGCATGGCGTATCCCCAGACAAGCCGAAGGCATAGCTGCCCTTCAGCCCGGCGCTGAACGCAGTCGGTTGCTGGGCCAGCATGGTGCCCGAGCCGCGTGTGCCTTCGAGCCCGTTATCGTCGAATTCGATCATATCGACCTCAGTCGTCACCGTGGCAGGAGCAGCCGGAGGCTTCGCGGTGATGGCGTAGGTAGCGGTTCCCCCGGTTGTTCCGTCCGCGTTGAGGGTAGTGATTGTCATGTAGCCGAGATGGTCTGTAGCCAACGTGTAGGTACCGAGGAATTGCCGGCTGCTGACGGTGTTTCCCGACGGGTTGGAGGACTGATGGTTGGAATCCAGTTCCCCATTGCTGATCACGCCCGTGCCATCGGCGGTGAGACTGGCAACGGATGCTGTCTGGTATGCCAGCACGCCGGCCAGTACATCGTCGTAGCCCTGGAAGAGGAAGACGTAGGGACCGATCAATTCGGAATCGGTAGCCGTGGTTGGATACACCACGAGCAGGACCAGGGGCAGGCTTGCGGTCTGGGGCGTCGTCTCTGTGTCGGTAACCGTGACGGTAAAGCTCGATGCGCCCACGGCTGTCGGGGTGCCGCTGATCGTTCCCGTGGAGGACAGACTGAGCCCCGCCGGCAGGGCGCCGGCACTGAGACTGTAGACGTAAGGCTTGAGTCCCCCCGTTGCGACCAGGGTTTGCGAATAGGGCAGGCCCAGCGTCGCGTTCGGCAGAGATCCGTTAAGGCTGAGGGGAGAGATAGGAGAAACCGTGATGTTGACCGGCCCCGTGACTGAATCGGGGGTTGGGGTCGCGGAGTCCGTCGCGTGGATCGTCAGGGTGGAAGTTCCCGCAACCGTTGCCGTGCCGCTAATCACGCAGCCCGCGCCCAACGAGAGCCCGGTTGGCAAAGTGCCGGAGACCAGGGTGCAGTTGTAGGGCGCTGTGCCGCCGGCCACACCGATCGTGCCGGTGTAAGCAACACTCACCGTCGGGTTCGGCGGAGAGCTGAGGGTGAGGGTTGCGGTGGCCGGCAACACCGTGATGGTAACGGGGCCCGTGGTGGTTGCCGCTGGAGTGCTGGAGTCGGTCGCTTTAACGGTTACCGTTGCCGATCCCGCGGTGGTTGGTGTTCCGCTGACCACGCAGCTCGCAGACAAGGTGAGTCCTGCCGGCAATGTACCGGCGGTAAGGGTACAGGTATAGGGCGCATTACCGCCTGTCACCCCAATCGTTCCGGAGTAGGGCACGTTTACCGTCGCATTCGGCGGTGCGGTGAGGGTTAGCGTCGGAGGAGCGGCCAGAACCGCCAGGCTGACCGGCCCCGTCGTGGTCAGCACGGGACTGCTGGAGTCTGTGGCCTTGACGGTTAAAGTAACCGTGGCTGCGACCGTTGGTGTGCCACTGACCACGCAAGCCGCGCCCAGGGTCAGCCCGGCAGGCAGCGTCCCGGCGACGATCGAGCAACTGTAGGGAGGTGTTCCTCCGGCTACGCCAATGGTGGCGGTGTAAGGCGTGCCTACTGTCGCATTGGGAAGGTTAGACACGGTTAGGTAAAGCGCGGCAGGAGAGACGGTAATGCTTTCCGGTCCAGTGGTAGTTTCGACAGGACTGCTGGAGTCCGTCGCCTTCACCTGCACGGTGGAGGTGCCGGCCGTCGTTGGCGTGCCACTCACCACGCAGCTTGCAGACAACGCGAGGCCGGCAGGCAACGTGCCGCCCACCTGGCTGCAGGCGTAAGGCGCAGTTCCACCCGATACACCGATGGTGACGTTATAGGGTACGCCGACCGTTGCGCCAGGCAGGGTCGCGAGGGTAAGGGAGAGCGGCGCGGGCGACACGGTAATGCTTTCAGGCCCGGTGGTAGTTTCGACAGGACTGCTGGAGTCCGTCGCCTTTACCTGCATGGTCGAGGTGCCGGCCGTCGTTGGCGTGCCACTCACCACGCAACTTGCAGACAACGCGAGGCCGGCAGGCAACGTGCCGCCCACCTGGCTGCAGGCGTAAGGCGCTGTTCCACCCGATACACCGATGGTGACGTTATAGGGTACGCCGACCGTTGCGCCAGGCAGGGTCGCCAGGGTAAGGGAGAGCGGAGCGGGCGAGACCGTAATGCTTTCCGGCCCGGTGGTGGTTTCGACAGGATTGCTGGTGTCAGTCGCCTTTACCTGCATGGTAGAAGTGCCGGCCGTCGTCGGCGTCCCGCTCACCACACAACTTGCTGACAAGGTAAGCCCGGCCGGCAGAGTGCCTCCCACCTGGCTGCAGGCGTAGGGCGCTGTTCCACCAGACACCCCAATCGTCGCGCTGTACACCACGCCGACCGTTGCTCCAGGTAGAGTCGCCAGGGTAAGAGAAAGCGGAGCTGGCGAGACCGTAATGCTTTCCGGCCCCGTAGTAGTTTCGACGGGACTGCTTGTGTCCGTTGCCTTGACCTGCATAGTGGAGGCGCCGGCGGTCGTGGGCGTCCCACTCACCACGCAGCTTGCAGACAAGCTAAGGCCGGCGGGCAGCGTGCCGCCTACCTGGCTGCAGGCATAGGGCGCCGTTCCGCCGGACACCCCAATGGTGGCGCTGTAAAGTACCCCAACAGTCGCGCCGGGGAGGGTCGCCAGGGTCAGAGAAAGCGGAGCGGGATTGACCGTCAGCGTAACCGGACCCGTCATGGTCTTGATCGGGCTGCTGGTATCCGTCGCTTTGATGGTTACGATCGAGACTCCGGCGACTGTCGGAGTGCCTGTTACCAGGCAAGCCGCACCCAGGGAAAGCCCGGCCGGCAATGTCCCGGCAGTGATCACGCAGCTATAGGGCGTGGTCCCACCCGATACGCCAATCGTGCCGCTGTAGGGAGTGCCCACCGTTGCGCTCGGTGGCGAGGCAATGATAAGCGAGCCGGCTGGCGCCACGGTGATGGTTTCCGGCCCGGCAACGGTTTCCGCCGGGCTGCTGGAGTCGGTTGCCTTCACTTGCAGGGTAGAAGTGCCGGCGGTCGTCGGGGTGCCACTCACCAGGCAGCTCGCAGACAAGGCAAGTCCCGACGGCAGCGCGCCTCCTGTCTGCAGGCAGCTATAGGGTGCGGTTCCACCTGACACGCCGATGGTCGCGGAATAGGGTATGCCGACCACTGCTTCGGGGAGGGTCGATAACGTAAGCGTCAGGGCGCTGGGAAGAATCGTCAAGCTAACGGGTCCGGTAATCAACTTGATCGGGCTGCTGGAGTCTGTCGCAGTGACGGTAAGGATTGATGTTCCCGCGGTAGCCGGCGTTCCGGTGATGAGGCAAGCCGGGCCCAGTGACAGCCCGGCAGGCAATGTGCCGCCTACAATCACGCAGCTGTAGGGCGCGGTACCATCCCCTAGCCCGATGATGCCGCTGTAGGGGGTGCCCACGGTTCCATTCGGTGGAGAGGTCAGGGCAAGGGAACCGGCCGCGAAAACGGTAATGCTCTCCGGTCCTGTGCCCGTTAAGGCTGCACTGCCGGAATCCGTGGCCTTGACGGTGAAGACCGATGTGCCGGCTGAGGTGGGCGTGCCGCTGACGACGCAGGCTGCCGACAGGGTAAGGCCGCCAGGCAGAGTACCGCCGGTTTGCAGGCAGGTGTACGGTGCTGTTCCACCCGTTACGCCAATCGTGGCGTGGTAGGGCACCCCGACAGTCGCGCCAGGCAGCGGCCCCAGAACCAGAACCTGACCGGCGCCGGCTGCATTGATGGTGATGCTGAAGCTCGCGGAAGCCCTGGTGCCAGAAGCGTCCTCCACCTCGGCCGTGAAAACCGATGTTCCCGATAATGTCGGCGTTCCTGCAATCACACCCGTGGCCGCGGTAAGGGTGAGGCCTGCCGGCAGCGAACCAGAAGTTACGCTAAAGGAGTAAGGGCTGGTTCCACCCGAAGCGCCGAGCAAGGTGGAGTAGGCAATGCCCACCGTCCCGGCAGGAGGATTGCCCGAAATAATTTCCAGGGGAGCGACCGGGGTTGAGATGGCGATCGTCTCCCCCGCCTTCGCTGTATAAGGCACATCGCTGGAGTCCAGTGTTTGCGCCAGGAAACTGAACGACCCCGCTGCGGTGGGTGTTCCGGAAATAGCCCCGGTTTTTGCGTTGAAGGTTAGACCCTTGGGAAGCGCTCCAACCATGCTCCAGGTCAAGGGCGCGGTTCCACCGCCCGCGTTCAAGATCGTGCTATAAGCCGACCCCACGGTTCCGGGTGGCGGAGTTCCCGAGATGACCGGATCGGGGTTGACCGTGATGCTGGCGACGCTCGCGTCCGCGGTTCCGCTCATCGCCGCGGTGAGAGTCACCTTCATCTGGTTTGTAATGCCCGCAGGCGCGGTATACGTAACCGTGGCCCCCGTCATGCTCGAGAGAGAACCGCATGCAGCCGCGGAGCAGGAGCCACCTGACATTGTCCATGACACTGGTGCATCTCCCGAGAGCGCCGCAGTTATCTGAAAGGATTGGCCGGCATCGATCACGACAGTAGAGGAAGAAAGGCTCGTGATCCCGCTGCCCGCATATCCGCCGGAACCGCATCCGGTCAACGCGATCAAACCGGCAACAACGATCGATAGCGCCGGGGAACGGAGTCTGCGCATCTTTTGCCAAAAGCACGAAGCACGGCAGCTTGTTTGATCGGCGACTAAATGGGTGATACCACGCGGCATATCGGCCTCGACCCCCAGGTGGCCCAGCGACCGAGTCGCTTTGGCGCGCACCAGCCGCCGGCTCAGACCTGCGTAACTGAGACATCTAAACATTAAAGTCAGCAGACTTTAGAGTTATTGGCGAGATATTCCCTGGTTTTGACATCTGCGGCGATATCACGCGTTCGATAAGTCAGGGGGATTACTTGCTATGTAATAGAGCACAATAGGAGTTTCGTATTACGCTAGGGTTGCTCCATAGGGGGACCATAAGGGATTCCCCGATCAGCATCTCTCGCGCCTACCACTTTTGGGTGATTTTTACCGCCACAGCGAGAGTTACAATCCGCATCAAGCCGTTACTAAAGTTCATAGTTCAAAAAAGAAGGCCAAGATAATGATCATCGAAGAAAAACGACGCATGACCTTCCCCCTTCGCCTGGCTGTATCGTTGAAAGATATGGCGTGTATCCTTGCGGAGAAGGATGGAGTCTCACTCAACCACTTCATCAGCCTCGCCGTGGCGGAAAAAATCAGCCGTCTGGAGAGCGAAACGCTCAACGAGCATCATGTTCTGGGCAGGCGGCATAAGCTTGCCGCTGCTACGGAAATCATTAATAAGACTTTCTATAGCTGAGCTTCTCTCGGCCTTCCCAAGGTGTGGCTGATCTAATACGCAGTGACAGCCCATCGCCTCTTCTCTAACAGCTGAGATTCCTCTTCCTGCTATCTCGTTTGCGTAGCGTCCCACCCGCTGATCAACCGATCTATCCCCTTAGCAAGCACCTGTTTGCCGGCGCGGCCATTTCCTGGGTACCTGTTCTTCTTCTCGATTTTCCCGTTCCGCATCCTTATATATAGGTGCGGAAAATGCCGTGCGTTCGCGCGGTGAGCAAGGGTTTTTCGAGGCTGACTCGAACGGTTAACTATTTAACCGCGAATGGGTTAAAAATTAACCCTTACCGGGATTCGGCAAGGGCGGCGCGCCGGCGATCATACGCATAGATGGCTTCTGTGGTCGTTTGTTTTCACCGAGTTAAAAGTTGTTGAGCCAGCGCCGTCAGTTTGGCCATCCGGTTGCAATGAGTATTGCGTAAGAGACTGATGTAGTACCGGGCCCCAATCTGCTTTGTAAAAAGCGACGACGGCTCGGATCCGTTGGTCGCTTTTTTGCTTTCCGGTGATTGTTCACCGGGTGTAGTTCAAAAAATTAGCCATGCCGTCTTCGCGGACTCCCCCTCCGCCTTGTTTACTTTCACCGTTTGACCTTGGGCCCATGAAATGATGCCAAACATTTCAAATTCGGATTTCGACACTGAGTTCGCGATGAATCGGGAATCGATCCTGAGTGACCAGATTTCCCATGGAACGACTGTCTCAGGCACAGATGACATTTGTCTGCTACAGCGCATTCGCCAGCGCGACCAATCCGCAATGGCGGAGCTCTTTGACCGGCACGGCAGGGCGGTGTTCTCCGTGGCCGTGCATATTTTGAAAGATGACGGGCACGCGGAAGACGTGATGCAGGAGATCTTCTTCCAGATCTGGCAGAATTCCGATTCGTTTGTGCAAACGCTTGGTTCACTGCGCACGTGGCTGGTGACCATCGCCAGAAATCGGGCGATCGACGTTCTGCGGCGCAGGAAGCCCACCGATCCGGTGGAAAAAGTAATTCTGGCCTCGCGATGCAACCTGGCTTCAGAGGCGGAACACAACGCCATGATCGAGAAGGTGCTGAAGGCAATGAAAGCATTGCCGGAAGCCCAGCAAGAGGCGATGAACCTGGCGTTCTTCGAAGACTTAAGCCATGCGGAGGTCGCGCTGCGAACCGGGGAACCCCTGGGAACCATCAAGACCCGAATTCGCTTGGCGTTGATTGCGTTAAGAAAGGCATTGGTGGCGTAATGAGCAAAGCACACCACACCCTGGAGGAGTTGGCTCTCTATGCAATGCGGGACCTTCCGGTAGAAGAGTCCGCGTCGATCGGCGCACACCTGCGGAGCTGCTCGGCATGCCGCACGGATCATGGCCGGGTCGGTGTCGATCTGGCGTTGATGGGTTTAGTTGTCCAGCAGCGGGAGCTACCCCTCGGCGCGCGTGAACGCTTGATGGAGAGAGTCGCCGACACGCTGGCCAAGACCACTACCGGCCCCGGGAACGTCGCCAGCCGTGAACCAGGGAGTGCGAGAATCCTTGAAATCCCTGCGGAGCGTGCTGCGCCCGACCTGGATTCCACCGAAGTACAATCCGAACCCAAATCGGCGTCGGGGATCAACTCGGCAGTCGAAAAGAAATCCTTGTTGAGCATGAGCGCACCAACCTCAATGAGAACCGGCTCCGCGCTCCACGCCAGGTCGATGATTGCGACCGGCAGGCCTGCGGCAAGCAGGTTCTTGGCCGCGAGGGGCGCGAAATTCTTCTAGAACGCACGGCAGACCCAAGTTAATGGAATGGTCCGCCGCCTTCCCCTGACAGTGAGGTGGGGCTATAAGCTGCGTAAGAGGAGGAGTTTTCCATGGAGCTATTCACATTGGGTATTGATTTGGGCAAGACGGCGTTTCATCTGGTAGGAATGAGCCAGCGCGGAGAAGTGTTATTGCGGAAACGATTCTCTCGAGCGCAGCTCTTGCACTTTACCGCGAACCTGAAGGTGGAGCTGATCGGCATGGAAGCATGCGGAGGATCACATTTTCTGGGGCGGGCGTTGCGAGAGCAAGGGCATGAGGTGCGCCTGATTCCTGCGCAATATGTGAACCCCTACGTCAGACGAACAAGAGCGACTACATCGACGCGGAAGCGATCGCCGAAGCGGTGGGAAGACCGACCATGCGTTTTGTGCCGGTCAAGAGTGATGACCAATTGGACCTACAATCGCTGCATAGGGTCCGTGAACGCTGGGTGATGCGAAGAACGGCGGTGGTCAACCAAATTCGTGGACTTTTGCTGGAGCGTGGCACGACACTGCGCAAAGGCCGGCGCTACGTGGAGATCCCACTCAAGCCAAAAGCAGGCTTGAATGGGCCACCCAACCTTTTCTTACCGTGCGAAGGGCGGACAGGTTAAAGCCATGACCACAGTTACCAACAAGTGCCTGGCCCTGCCCCAAAGAGTCCATTGCGGCGTGCCGGCTGGCCCCTTTAGACTCGCCCTATGGAACATCGGATAGTTCTCAAAGGTGGTCGTATCGTCTGCATTGCATGCCTGGAGCCTGTAGGGATTTGGAACAACTGCCGCACCTCTCGTTGCCCTCACAATCCAACGACTATCAAAGGCCCCCGGTTGGTTCAGCCGATTCGATAAGCCGATTTCAGGACCACCAAACCGCCCTAAGCTGAAACGCATACCTCATTTGGCACCATGACAGTCATCTATGGCCCTCGCCTTACGGGCGGCCACGGGCTGGTATTTTGGAGGGTAGGGTAGGTGTTCAGGGAGATTGGAGGCGCGGGTCGGAATCGAACCGACGCATAAAGGTTTTGCAGACCTCTCCCTTACCGCTTGGGTACCGCGCCATCTCTTGGACATTGTACCGCCCGGCCGGGCGAAAGGCGGTCTGGCTAGGGGCGGCCTGCACCGCGGCAACATGTCGCGTAAGGTAGCCATCTGGAGCGGGAGACGGGACTTGAACCCGCGACCCTCGCCTTGGCAAGGCGATGCTCTACCACTGAGCTACTCCCGCATACGTCCTGAGGCAGTATATCGGGCGGTTCGCCGCTGGGTCAACGCGCGGCCCCTATTCCTGGGCCGTGAGATACTCCTCGACCGCCTCCAGCTGCGGATCGACGCCCAGCGTCGTATCGACCTCCAGCTTCGCCTGCAGGATAGGCTCAAAGCGCTGCTTGATCCTGCGATAGAGCGCCGGATCGCGATTTTGCGCCGGATGACCGGGGTCATTCGCGGCCAGGCGCCCTTCCGCAACCGCATCCGTACACGTCAGGTGCAGAATGCGCCAGCGCGCGCCGGCCCGCTCCGCCGCCCGCAAGACCTCCTCGATCTGCGCCTGCTTCGAGAAGGTGACGCCCATCGAAAAAGATGTACTTCACCCGCCGGCGCTCGGTCAGGTAGGCGGCCGCCTCCAGCATGGCACGCATGCACAATTGATCCTGTTCCGTGCTGTAGTCCGTCAGCGCCCCGGGAAACAGCGCGCCCCGCACCCGATCCTTATCGAGAACGGCTGCGCCCAGGCGCTCCGCCATGACCCTCGCGAGCGTGCTCTTGCCCGTCCCGGGCAAGCCGGCAAAGAGTACCCAGGTGGTCATGCAGCATGTTTCGCAGCCAGGCAGGCTTATTCGTCCAGCATGTGGCCGTCACGCATGTGCAGGATGCGGTCGCCGATCGCGGCCGCCTCAGGGTTGTGCGTGATCATCAACACGGTTTGCTTGAACTCTTGGTTGGAGCGCCGCAGCATCTCCAGCACCGCATTGGAATTGGCGGTGTCCAGATTGCCGGTCGGCTCATCGGCCAGGATAATGGCAGGGCGCGTAATGAGCGCGCGGGCAATCGCCACCCGTTGCTGCTCGCCGCCGGAAAGCTCCGAGGGACGATGATCGAGCCGCCCGGCAATGCCGAGCATGTCGGTAAGGTGGGCCAGCAGCTGCTCGTCCTGCGCGCCATGGCTGCCGGCGATCTCACGCGCGATTTCGATGTTGCCGCGCGCCGTCAGCGTGGGCAGCAGATTGAACTTCTGAAACACAAAGCCAATCTTCGTCTTGCGCAATACGGTTCGCCGGGAGTCGCTCAGCGTGGCGAAATCGATGCCATCGATCAATACGCTGCCCGAGGTTGCGCGCGTAAGCCCGCCAAGAATATAAAAGAGCGTCGATTTGCCGCTGCCCGAGGGCCCGACAACGCTGACGAACTGACCCGGCGGAACAACAAACGACACGTCGGTCAGCGCAGGAACTTCTACCTTGCCCGCATGGTAGATCTTGCTCAGGTTCTTTGCCGCAATGATGGGCTGCACGTTCTTGATTGTAACTGGCAGCGTGCTGCACGGGCGGTGCTAAGCCCCGCGTCGGACGCTCGGTGGAACGCCCCGGTGCAGTCCCCATCAGGCGCCGACCACCAGCGCATCTGCTGGTCTCCGCGTGCTGCTCCTCAACCAGAGGCGAACCAGGGGGCGCAGGCCGTGTCCTTTCTTGGGGCCGCGCTTGCGGGCCACCATCACCCGAATGCGCTCCAGCATCTCCACCGGCGAGCAAGCGCCCTTGGGCAGAAAGGCGTCGGCACGATTGGCGCGGTCGAATGCCTTCACGCTCCCGCTGATCAGGATGGTCGGCACTTCCGGGGCCAACTCCTTCATCCGGCGAACAAGCTCGTTGCCGTCCATATAGGGCATGATCAGGTCGCTCAGAACCAGGTCGATGCCTCCTTCGCGAAACAACTCCAACGCCCGTTCACTCCCGGCTGCCGTGAGCACACGATAGCCTCGGGTCTCCAGCATGAATTTGCGAACGGAAAGAGCCTGCTCGTTGTCGTCAACACACAAAATAGTTTTTTTTGGCCTCATGGTTTTTCCTGAATTTTCTCCTTCAGAAGGGACAGTGAAACGCGGGCCACACAGCGAGTGCGCGTGTCCGCCGGGGCATGGGGGAGAACGGAATAAACCGCGTCTTCGATGGCGGCTGCAACAGCGGAATAGATCCTGCTTGCGGTCACCTGGTACCAGGGGGACCGCAGGTCTCTATTCAGCAGCAGCGCGCATTCCACGCGCGTCCGATCTGAATTCAGTTGTCAGATTTAATGGCCGACAGTTGCGTTACCAGCAACGCAACGCTTGCACAGAGTACGAAGATGAACGCCATGTGTAAACGGAGAAGATCAAGCGAAGTGCTGCTTGCTTTTTTGCAGAAGTTCCACCGCAAAACGGCGTCGTGTTGCCAGTGTTGCGTATGCGCGGTATCCGCCCTGTTGAAAGAATGTGAATCGTTCAAGGAAAAGCCGCTCTTTTGCTTCACGATCAGTGCTGCTACAAAAAAGTTTTTGAGCAATCTCGCTCGCCGGCGTTTTCCTTTTGATCGTTGCTCGCCTGTTCTGGTGCGCAACAGCCGGCAGCACTTGAGCAGAAGACGAGGGTCATCTTGAAACGCGCGAAAGCGTTGACAGTGCTGGCTTGCAGCCTATGCCGCTTACCCTTGACGAAATGGCTATTATCTCTCACCATCCCGGCTCTCTCTGTTGTGGCTGCTGTTGCTGCCGCACGCTGCGGGTGTGTTTCTAGATCGAACGCAAAGCTTCGAATCCTGAACAAGGTCATCCACCCGCAGCCGGCCTACCCGCCGCGGGTTCCCTCGCGCTTGAACGCGAGCCTGGAAGCAACGCACGGAAGGCCAACTGCCAACCAAGTTACGACGAGGAAGAAAACATGAGTACCGAATCACGCATCCCACGCATCCTCGAGCAGGCGCCCGACTTTAAAGCCAAGAGCACGCACGGCGTCATCCAGTTGAGCGATTACACCACCAAGGGCAAGTATGTGCTGCTCTTCTCCCACCCTTCTGATTTCACCCCCGTATGCACCACGGAGTTTATCGAGTTCGCGCGGCGCTCCGATGATTTTGAAAGACTGAATGTGCAGTTGATCGGAGTTTCGATTGACAGCATCTACTCGCATATCGCCTGGGTCCGCGACATCGAGCGCAATGCGGGCGTGGAGGTAAAGTTCCCGGTGATTGCCGACCTTGACCAGAAGGTCTCGCAGGCCTACGGCCTGGTGCATGAAGCGGCCTCCGATACGGCCACGGTGCGTGCGGTTTTTGCCATTGATCCCAAGCAGAATATCCGCGCCATTGTTTACTATCCGATGCAATTGGGGCGTAATGTAGATGAGTTGATCCGCATCTTCGAGGCATTGCAGACGATTGACGGCAACGGCGTCTCGGTCCCGGCGAACTGGAAGGTGGGAGAGCAGGTTATTGTGCCCGCGCCGGCCACGGTAGAAGATGCGCGCAAGCGCACCAACGGCGGCGGAGCGGGGTTGAACGTGCAAACCTGGTACCTGGCAAAGAAGGACCTTGCCGTCCAGGGCAAGTAAGCAATCACTGTCCCGGATTTCCGGGTGGGCGCTGTCTCACCCAATGGGGCGGCGCTCAGCAAACAAGATGAGCACCGGTGGCGAAGTGGCTAACGCGCTGGTCTGCAAAACCAGTATTCGAGGGTTCAATTCCCTCCCGGTGCTCCAGAAACCTTAACCAAATCTAGCCTCTTCGCATAATCGCACCGAAACGGGGCACGGCCTGCACCACCCATCTCGCCGGGTCGTGCTAGGGTGGTGTTTCGCCCTGGAGAGGCTTATGAGCGCACACCCGCCGTTTGATCTTGTTGCCGCGGCTCGCCGGTCGTTGACGGAGCGTGGGTTCGAGCCTGATTTCCCCCCTGCCGTGCAGCAGGAAGTAGCCGCGCTGCAGGCGCATCCGCCCTTGATCAGTCCCGCCTCTGACGATCTGCGACATCTGCTCTGGTCGTCGATCGACAACGATACCTCCCGGGACCTGGACCAGATTGAATATGCCGAGATCCTGCCGGATGGCAGAACCCGGGTACTGGTCGGTATCGCGGATGTCGACCAATATGTCCCCAAGGGTTCTGCGATCGATCAATATGCCGCGAAAGAGACGGTCACTCTTTACACCGGCGCAAAGAATTTCCCCATGCTTCCCGAAGCCCTCTCGACCGGGCTCACCTCTCTGCTCGAGAACCAGGATCGCTCCTGCATAGTGACCGAATTTGTACTGGATGCCGGCCCCTGCGCAACCGAAAGCTGCATTGCTTCCAGCCGCATCTACCCGGCCCTGGTGCGGAATAAAGCTCAGCTAGCTTACAACAGCGTCGGAGCATGGCTCGACGGCAAGGCAGAGGCTCCGCCAAAGGTTGCCGCGTCGACCGCATTGCAGGCGCAATTGAAAATGCAGAATGAGGCGGCACAGCGGCTGCGCAGCGAACGCTACCGGCACGGTGCTCTCAATATAGAAACCCTTGAAGGCCAGGCGGTCGTTGAGGATGAAGGAATCAAGCTGCAGGCACAGGCGAAGAATTCTGCGACCGAGTTGATTGAAGATTTCATGATCGCCGCCAATGGCGTTGTAGCGCGAACCCTGCAGGAGAAAAACATTTCTTCGATACGGAGAATTGTGCGAACTCCGAAACGCTGGGACAGGATCGTGGAACTAGCGGCAAACCTGGGAACAAAGTTGCCGGCCGCGCCCGACTCGAAGGCGTTGAACGATTTTCTGGGTGAGCGCAAGCAACAGGATCCCGATCATTTTCCCGATCTATCGCTCGCCGTGGTGAAGTTGATGGGCCCGGGTGAGTATGTTCTGGAACGGCCCGGCGACCCGCCCCAGGGACACTTCGGGCTCGCGGTCGAAGACTATACGCATTCCACTGCCCCCAATCGCCGCTACGCGGACCTGGTGACGCAACGGCTATTGAAAGCAATGATCGCGGGCAAGGCCTCTCCCTACACCGACGATGAGCTCTCCGCAATCGCCGCGAACTGCACGGCAAAATCCTCAGCAGAGCGCAAGCTGGAGCGCGAGATGCAGAAGCGGATTGCGGCCGTTGCGCTCGCCAATCGGATCGGCGACAAGTTCCGTGCCGTTGTGACCGGCGTGAACGAGCATGGAAGTTTTGTGCGCACACTCACTCCGCGTGTGGATGGCATGCTGGTGCAGGGCCAGGCAGGGCTCGACGTCGGCGATAGCCTTCAGGTAAAGCTGCTGCGCACCGATCCCAGCCGCGGTTTCATCGACTTCGCGCGTGTGTAACCGATGACCGAGTGCGGTGGCTACCGTTTCCGCGGGATGGTTAGATCGAGATCGGTGGCGGCGAGCTGCTTGGTCAGCAGAATAATCTGCCCCGTATGCAGCTGCAGGTGCCCGGTAACCCGGCAGATCGCTTCCAAAATAGTCATGGCCGGCCAGGGACCAGTTGGCTGAGGATCGATTGTTTCCAGCAGGCGCGCTGGGGGAAGCGAAGCGAGCACCTTTCGGCATTCCGCGAGCGTCGCGGCAAAGTGGCGGCGCACCTCATCCGATCGCCGGGACGGCGCCAGCGTGAACTCGGAATCCCGCTGGCGTATGTCGGCCTGCTTATCGATGCCGTGCAAAAACCATTGGCGCAGATTGCCCTCAAGATGAAGCAGCAGGTTGGCAATGGAGTTTTCGTGGTCCGCTCCACGGTGCCACATCTGTTCCTCCGTCAGCTTGTCGAGGCATCGATTGATGTGTTCCTCGGAGTGCTGCATTCCCTTCACGCTGGCACTTAAGAACAAATCACTCAGCTGATCATTCATTGGCGAGCCATCCCTTCCGGTCGTGCTGAATAATAGCTGCGGTCAGCAGAGTTCTTCAAGCGCCACCGCAAGCTGTTGAACCCCTCGTTTGATCTCCTGTGCGTTCACCGCCGCGAACCCCAACTGCAATCCCTCGCGCCGCATGGGGCCGCGGCTATAAGCGCGTAGCGGCGTCACTTCTACCTTGCGGGCCGCCGCCGCGCGCCTCGCCGCATCACCATCGATTCCCTGCTGTAGCCATCCCACCGTCTGCAGCCCTGCTTCCACGCTGGAGAACTCCAGCAGCCCCTTAAGCTTCTGCTGCGCGTTCTCCGTCAGCACCGCCAGGCGCTCTGCGTAAATTTCGCGCATGCGCCGCAGGTGCCGTGCAAAATGTCCCTCGACCATAAAGTCGCAAAGCACTGTCTGCTCAAAGGGCGGCGCGTGCCGGTTGAGGACCGTCTTCGCTGCTGCAAAGCAATCGATCAGGTCAGGCGGCAGCACCAGGTAGCCAAGACGCAACGACGGAAAGAGCACCTTGCTGAAGCTTCCGGTAAAGAGCACCACTCCCTGCTGGTCCAGGCCTTGCAGCGCGGGTATCGGCCGCCCCGTATAACGAAACTCGCTATCGTAATCGTCTTCGAAGATGAGGGCGCACGAGCGGCGGGCCCACTCCAGCAGTTGCAGGCGCCGCGCCAGGCTCATGGTCGTGCCTACAGGAAACTGGTGCCCGGGCGTCACATAGACCAGTTTGGCCCTGCGCGCCTGCGCCCCCGGCAATTCCATTCCTTCGCTGTCCACGGGTACAGCGCAGATCTTTGCCCCTAGCGCTTCAAAAGCCAGGGCAGCACCCGGGTATCCCGGTTCCTCCATGCATACCTGGTCACCGGGATTCAATATCAGCCGCCCGGCAAGATCGAGCGCCTCCTGCGTTCCCGAGACGATCATGACTTGCTCAGCCTTGCATTGGGTTCCGCGCGAGGTGTTCAGATAATCGGCGACGGCTGTTCGCAGCGGAAGATAGCCCAGCGTATCGCAGCCGAGTAGCTGCGGAATGGAGAGGCGTCGCAAACGGCGTTCTGCAATTCGCGTCCAGATCTTGGTTGGGAATAGATCGAGTGCGGGCAAATTCGCGCGAAACGCCCGCGTCGGGCGGTTCTCCAGGTTGTAGAACGGTTGAACACGAGCAGCGTAATCGGAGAGCTGTCGTGGAGGCGGCTTCCGCGCTGAGAGCCTTTGGCTCGCCTTCACCTGCAGCAGGTGTTCGGGCAAGACGCTGCTTATGTAGGTGCCTGATCCCCGGCTCCCATGCAGATAGCCCTCCGACTTCAACTCGTCGAATGCGCTCACCACTGTTCCCCGCGAAAGCCCATACTGGGCGGCCAGGTCTCGCGTGGCCGGCAGCCTGGAACCTGGCCGCAAGCGGCCCTCCAGAATATCCGCGCGCAAAGCCGAGTAGAGCCAGCGGAAAGCAGGCGTCTTGGCTTTGCGCGCCGGCAATATAAGGTTGAAGCTGGCGCTTCGCTGGCTCATAGCATAAAAAGTGGTACAGATTAAATGCGGCCAAGTGGCCCTATCTGACAGTACCACTTTTTGCTAGCCTGAACCCATGAAACGATCTTTCATTTCGAGCCTGTCGCTCGCAATGCTTTGCTGGACAGTGTCCGCGGGCGCTCAAGGGACTACCGCCTCTTCGCACCTCGAGCCGCGAGCCCGGACCGTCTTCCTCCACGCCTTACCCGCGCTCGATGGAACCCGGCTACAGGTGACGACCGTTGAGGTGACCTATCCGCCGGGTGGTTCGTCGATGCCCCACACCCACCCCTGCCCTGTGATTGGTTACGTTCTGCACGGCGCGGTCCGGATGCAGGTTCAGGGTGGCCCGGAATCCTTATACAAGGCCGGAGACAGCTTCTACGAGTCACCGAACGGTGTTCACCTGGTTTCAAAGAACGCAAGCGGCAAAGAGCCGGCCACCTTCCTGGCTTACTTTGTCTGCGATCACTCCGCCGCGCTTTCCGTCAAAGTGCCGCCGGGCAAATCGGAGCGATAGCCAGCCATGAAGATGAACTTGAGCAGACTGGTGTTTCTCTATGCCCGGGTCATGCTTGGCATCGCCTTCTTATCCGGCATTGCCGACCGGTTCGGCCTGTGGCGGGGCAGAAACGTCGGATACGGCAACTTTGATGGTTTCATTCAGTACACGGCGAAAGTGAATTCTTTCATGCCTGCCTCTTCGATTCCATTCCTCGCCTGGGCAGCCACCATTGCGGAGCTGGTGCTCGGCATTTTCCTGGTGCTCGGATTATGGCTCCGCTGGACGGCACTGGCCAGTGCTCTTCTGCTCATCCTCTTCGGAGGGGCTATGGCCATTTCATTTGGCCTCAAGTCGCCTCTGGACTACTCGGTCTTTTCTGCTTCCGCCGCAGCCTTCCTCGTTGCATTCAACCAGGGCAGCACGCCGAGCCCGGAACTTTGAAGTCGAAACTGGAGGAAATATGCACCGCAGACTCTTCATCATCGCCCTCCTCACTGCGTGGAGCGCCGCCTGCTTCGCAGCCAACCCCGCTGACAGCTCCGATCTACTCAAAGTGCGCGAAACGGTGTGGAGATCATGGTTCGCCAACGACGCCGATACTCTCCGAAAACTCGTGCCGCCGGAAACGATCGTGATCAGCTCCGGCGAAACGCAATGGAAGCATCAATCGGAGGTGCTACGCACCGCTGCGCAGTTTCAAGCCGATGGCGGCAAGTTGATCCGGCTCGAGTTTCCCCGCACCGAAGTACAGCACTTTGGCCAGGTGGCGATTCTCTACAGCAAGTACACGGTCGAGACCGAGCTACACGGAAAGCACTCCGTCAGTTCCGGACGCGTCACCGAGGTCTTCGTGCTGCGCGATGGCCAATGGACCAACCCGGGCTGGCACACAGATACCGAGAAATAGCGCTTACGCCAACACCTGGTCGCGTTCCCGCCCGAGATCCGGCGCTGGTAGATGGGCCTTCTCCTAGTGAATGCTGATTGAGGTTTATGGCATGATCGAAAGGAATGCGATACAGAGGCCGAACGGCTGGTTGCTAACCTCCCGCCGATCTTCGGCCATGAGAGTCGCCAGCGCTCCTGAAAAGCCGAGGATCTCGATTGCCTTCCCATGCCGACGTGTCCAAGGGCTCTTCTCGTAAGGCCGTAATCACGGCCGTTCTCTCGGATGTCGCGATCGCCGCGGCCAAGTTCACCGCCTATTTCTTTAGCGGCTCTTCGGCAATGCTCTCCGAAGGCATCCATTCCGTCGTCGACGCCGGCAACGGTTGCCTGCTGGTTCTCGGCGTCCATCTGAGCCGAAAACCGGCGAACGAAACGCACCCCTTTGGCTATGGAAAAGAACTCTACTTCTGGACTCTGCTGGTGGCCTTATTCATCTTTCTCGCGGGCGGCGCCCTCTCCGTCATAGAAGGAATCCATCGGCTGCAGCACCCGCATCCTCTGGAACACCTCCTCTGGAACTATGTGACGCTCCTTGTGGCGGCGGCCTTTGAAGGCTACTCCCTTTCGGTCGCACTCGGTGAGTTCAAAGCAGCCGAAGGTTTGCCCGCTTCATGGCGTGCCATTCATGACAGCAAGGACCCAAGTACCTTTACCGTCATCGTTGAGGATTTCGCCGCTCTTCTCGGTCTGTTCACGGCTCTTATTGCAACCTTGGCCAACGAGTTCCTCGACTGGAGCCGCGCCGATGGCATCGCCTCGATCACGATCGGAGTGATCCTTATGGCCGTCGCCGTTTTTCTCATCATCGAGAGCAAAGCGCTGCTGGTCGGCGAGGGAGCCAATCTCGCAGTCCTGCGGCAGATTCGCCGCCTCACGCAGGCCCAGGACGGGGTCGATTTGGCGGGGTATCCGCTGACTATGTATTTTGGCCCGGAGAATGTCCTACTCACGATGAAGGTTCGCTTCCACCAATCGCTTTCGCGCGATCAGATAGAACAGACCATCGACGCGATCGAGGCCGCCGTGCGTCAGCGATTCCCCCTTATTCGCCACATCTATCTGGAGGCAGATGCAATCCGGTCGAACACACGCAACGCCGATCCGGCTTCCTTCCCGGAAACAGATCCGACGCCGGAAACACACTAAGCCATGCTATCCAACAGGCATGCCCTCAAGATTCGTGCCAGAACCGTGCGGGATTCCTCAGTCATTGAGAACCTGCTCAATTGCTTCCACCAGGGAGGCAAAGTCGTAGGAGCCGTCATGCCGCACGCCGTTGATGAAAAAAGTCGGGGTCCCGTTCACCCCGCTCCGCACTCCGCCGCTGAAATCCGCACGTACCCGCGCCTGAAACTCCTTCGTTTCCAACGCTTCGATCAGCTGAGCGGGCGCAAGCTCGAGTTCCTTGGCCAGTTCGACGAATAGCTCGTTGCCCAGTCGATCCTGGTTCTCATAGAGCAGGTCGTGCATCGGCCAGAACTTGTCGTGGGCACCGGCAAATTCGGCCGTCTCAGCCGCGCTCTCCGCGTGCGGGTGCATCTGGCTCAGCGGAAAGTTGCGGAAGACAAACGACAGCCGCTTGCCAAAATGCTTCTGCACCCGCTTGACGATCGGATAAGCCTGCCCGCATGAGGGGCATTGGTAGTCCCCGTACTCCACCAGGGTGCAGGGCGCAGCCGGATCTCCCTGCCGATGATCCTTGGAACTAACTGCAATCGATAGCTTTGCCATGAAAATCTCCTATTTCTCCAGCTGCCCCAGTGCCTGAAGGATTCCATCCGCGCCAGGATTGACCGCGACCGGCGAGCAGTAACTCCAGGCAATCACCCCGTTCTTGTCGATCACGAAGAGTGCCCGTTCGGCAAAGCCGTCTCCTTCACGATAGGCCCCGTAACTTCGGGCAACCGCGCCTTTTGGTTCAAAATCGGCGGCCAGCGGAAAATGGAGATTGTGGTCCTTGGCATATGCCGCATGGCACCAGGCCCCGTCGACCGAGATACCAATCAGCTCGGCCCCGTAGCTCTGAAATTCGGGCAGCACCTCGTTGTAAAGAGCCATCTGGTCTCCGCAAACCGGACTCCAATCCGCGGGATAAAAGGCCAATATGACCGGCTTTCCGCGTAGTTCGCTGAGTGAGAGTTTCCGATCGGGGGCCACGCTCAAGCTGAAATCCGGGGCCGCACTGCCGGCAGCTAAAATTGTCATTGGGGCATTCCTCCCCCATTGAGATGCGCAAAGAGGAATTTAGCGTCGTTTCTTTGTTGAAAGGCGGCAAAGGTCGTTGCTTCCAGGTTCCACTACCATCCGACGCGTTCGAGCCCTTCGACCGCGTCAAAGTGTTGGTTCTGGCTTAGCAGTTGTAGACGGTGTTGCCGACAGAGTGCAGCGATCCAGAGATCATTTGAGGGGATGGGGCGGCCAGCCTTTTTGAGTGCCGCTCGAATCCCGCCATAGTACCGTGAGGTCTCTTCCTCAAGCGCAAGGACGCGTGTTGCCGCAATGAGCTCTCGGAGCCACTTTTCGTATTCACTGCTCCGTCGCGATTGCCCGATACCGAAACGATATTCACCGAGCACGATCACGGGCACTTCGATACTCGCAGCCTGGCGATAGACCCGAACAAGCGCGGGCTCATCATCCGCCACCGCGAAGAGCGCATTGGTGTCGAGGATCACTCCCAATCCTCGGGCTCAATCTTCTCAAACTCACTCTTGATGACTCGATTGATGCGCGCCGTTTCTTTGTGGAGGTGTTTAAGACCCCCAGCAAGCCTGACCCAGGGCTTTTCTTCTGGTTTCAAGCCAGCCTCGAGTTTCTCCGTGACGGCTTCGGTTACAAAGGCGCGCAGCGGGATGCCACGCTGGGCGGCCACGGATTTGGCACGGCGGAAGAGGGGGTCGGGAATCTCGAGGGTGGTCTTCACCCTTCGAAAGGTCCCATATTTATGGGAGGTAGTAAATCCAGGCCCCTTGGACTCGGCTTTTCCTGTTGAAAGATGGTAAAGATCAATGAGCCTCGGGCAGAGTGTAGGCAAAGTCATACGAGTGTTTGCCGTTGGTGATGATAATGGTCATCGTGCCCTCGATGCCGGTTAATTCGCCTGTGCCCGAATCCTGCGCCACGCTCACGTTAAGCTGTGGCGCGCCGCGAACCATGACCCCCAGGTGGTGCAGGATGAAACTGCCGCTCCGTCCCTGGAGCGTTCCCTTCACCTGCTCGATGGCAACGTAAACGCCGGAACCCTTCACCTCGGTCATGCCGGTTAGCATCTGGCCTTTGCTCACACCTTCCAGATCGCCATGGAACTGCTTCTCGATCAACATCCGGCCGAGGACGGTTGAGCCTTCGGTCTTCTCCTGCGGCGGCTGCGGGATGATGTTTACATCAAACGTTCCGTGAGCATGCATCGTTGCTCCTCTCTGAGCTGGGTGAGGTTTCTCCAACGGGTTGGGAGCCTGCGCCCTGACATACGCAATCGACCCGAAACCAAGGGTGATCCCAAGCCAGACTGCGTATGGGCGCATCATTATGGAAAATCTCTTCACGCGGGTTACTCTCATGGAGGATAGAGAGGAACCATCATAATGTCTGAGCAAGGATTGGTCACCGCGGCACTGAGCGCATGGAAGTTGAATATCGAGAGGGCAGACCGGGTGTTCTCCCCTCTGAACGAAGAGCAGCTGCAAAAAGAAGTCGCCCCCGGCAAGAATCGCCTGATCTATCTCCTGGGACACCTGACCGCCGTCCACGATCGTATGCTGCCCCTGCTGGATCTGGGGCCGCGCCTGCACCCCGAGTACGATCCTTTGTTCCTTACCAACCCCGACCGGACGGCTCCTGTGTTGCCCCCGGTGGAAGAAATAAAGAAAATCTGGAACGAGGTGAACGGCAAATTGCTTGCCGGCATGGAAAGCCTGTCGGCGGCCCAGTGGTTGCAAAAGCATACCCAGGTTTCCGATGAGGACTTTGCCAAAGAGCCGCACCGGAATCGCTTCAGCATTTTGCTCAGCCGAACCAGTCATATTGCCTTCCACGTAGGACAAACCGCGCTGCTTCCCAAGTAGAGCTGGAGAGATTGCGTCGCCCAAACGCCGCCCTACGTTTGGCGACGCATCTTGCGGAGTCAGTGAGGGTTACGAACCCGTAAATTAGCTTGTCCGCTGTATTTCTGTATTGACCGAAATCCCCTCGATGGAAGATGATTGCGAGGATCACAGCAACATCCGTAATCCTCCCTGCGATCGACTTCGGGCCCTGATACCTGGCAGTCTCCGGTTTGCCGCCGGCAACAGCGTGTCTTACGACACCCATTCTTATTGCAAGTTAAGGGAAGCCGTCTACGCTGACGGCAGGAGAGATCGTGTATGGGAATATCATGGAACGCCACCACGCGGCGCCGTTTTTTCAGCCCGCTCCTGGGCTTGGCGACAGCCGGCCTGCTGGTTATATCCGCGCATGCGGACGGACCGCTCGCGGCCAAGGTCACCGTTACCCCGCTTGCCGGCTATACGGGCGGCGGCTCGTTGCCCAAACCAGAAAAAATCCTGCTCTATGATTTTGCTCTCAACCCGGGCGATATCCAGGTGGATAAGGCGCAGGCGATGCGTCCTCGCCATCTCCTGACCGGAGATAAGAACCCGGATGCAGTCGCAGCCGGCGCCGGTAAGACCTACTACCAGGAGCTGGTAAAGGCACTCGGTAAGACCGGGATTCCCGTCGAGCACGTGGCCGCCGGCACTCCCGCTTCGGCCAACGCACTGGTGATTCAGGGATCGTTCAATGCGCTGAAAGAAGGCACCAAAGCAGAGCGCGTCGCAATCGGCATGGGAACCGGGAGCGCCGACGTGGAGACCAAGGTAGACGTGCATCTCAAGACGCCCTCCGAGGACGTTGTGTTTCTGCAATTTCAGACGAATACGACGCCGGCTGAAAATGTGGGCGCGGGCGTCCCGGTCGCGGCCGGGTTGAATCCCGCGGCCGCCGCAGCCAAATCGACCGTGGGCGACCGCAAGAAAACCTTGAGCGCCTATGCCTCAAAAACCGCGGATGTCACGGCCAGGGAAATCTTGAAGTCCATGGCGGCGCAGGGCTGGGTCAAGATCAACGACAAGGGCGAAGTGGCAGAGTAACGCGGCCCGGATTTCGTGCGACACCAAGGTTAGACGTTCCATGCAAGCCTTTCTCTGGGCTTGCATGGGCTAACACCGGGCCCCCAATGCGCTTCGGCGGACCGGAGGAATCTGCAGTTCACGAAATCAGCCAGGCACAATGATTCGGGAACATGACGATTAGGAAATGATACGAGCGCGGTATACAAAGCCATTTCGGTGGGCGGTCGCGGGGGTTGCGTTGATGGCCGGGATGGTATCGGCTGCCGAAGAACCGCCGCTTCTCTCGCTGTCTCAGGCGATTCAAATCGCGCTGGATAACAACCGGCCGGTAGCCATCGCGAAACTGGATATCTTGAAGTCCCAGTGGCAGGTGGCTCAAACCAAGAGCAAGCGCTTTCCTGAAATCAATACCTATCTCTTCGCCTCGGGAAATCTCACATCGCCCAGCTTCAGCTTTCCCGCCGGAATTCTCGACAGCATCGGCGGGACCCCAAATCCTTCCAAGAACGTGAATGTCCCGCTCTCGAACGGCATTACCGGGTTTGCCTCCGTGCAAATAGCGCAGCCGCTCTCGCAGCTTTACCAGATCCACCTTGCGATCCGGCTGCAGCAGCTATCCACCGATCTTTCCAGCCAACAATACCAGGGAAAGAGGCAGTCGCTGGTGGCGGATGTAAAGCAGGCCTACTATGCCACTCTGCAAACCGAAAGCTCGCTCGAGGCAACGCAGGCGCTGGTCAAGCAATATGAAGAGACCGATCGAGTCGCCACCCAATACCTCGGCCAGGAAGCGGTGCTCAAGTCCGATAGCCTCCAGGTAAAAGCTCAACTGGCACAGGCACGGTTCCAAATCGTTCAGCTGCGCGACACTCTCGACACCCAGAAAGAGCACCTGAACGAGCTGCTGGCGCGCGATCTCGATGTTCCCTTTCGCACCGAGCAGGTCCCGGCCATCACCGAGCCGGAGATGGATATGAAGTTGGCGCGGCAAACGGCCCTTGCCCAGCGGCCCGAGGTCAAGGAGGCGGAAATCGACGTAAACCGGGCCAACTACGACCGCAGGCTGTCAAAAGCCAAATACATTCCCGATATCGGCGCAGCCCTGCACTATAGCGATCCCATCAACACGGAGATACTGCCCCAGAATATTCTCTCTGCCGGCATGGAGCTGAAATGGGATCCTTTCGACTGGGGAGGACGGCGCGATGAGGTCCAGCAAAAAGACGTTTCCGTCAAGCAAAGCCACTACCAGCTAGACGAGACCAAAGCGCAGGTTCTGCTTGACGTCGACAACAACTTCCGCAAGCTGCAGGAGAGCCGTTCCCTGCTCGAAGTGGCGCAAGCTGCCCGCGACGCCGCGAATGAGAAAATGCGGGAGGTCAACAATCAGTTCAAACAGTCCGCCGTGTTGATGCGCGACGTGCTGCAGCAGCAAGCCGCGGTGGCCAATGCCGAGCATGATTACGAACAGAGCCTGCTTTCCTTCTGGAATGCGAAGGCTGCCTTTGAAAAATCCCTTGGAGAGGAGTGAAGCCGAGGAATGAAGCCGAGGAATCCCGCAGCCGTTAGGCTTTCGCTTTCGCTTGCAGCCACTGCCCTGCTGGCCGGCGCAACCGCGTGCAAGCAACAGAACTCCGCGGAGACATTGCCGCTGCCGGTGCACACCGCCGATGGTGCAAACCATCGACGTGGGCAACGGCGCGAAGTACTCCGCCAACATCGTTCCTTACGCCCAGGTCACCCTGTCGTTCCAGTCCAGCGGTTATATCGACAGCATTCGCCAGGTCAAGAACCCCAGCGGAGGCATGCGGAACATCGACCAGGGGGACTATGTACAAAAAGGAACCGTGCTGGCCACGGTCCGCCAACAGGACTACCTGGATAAAGTGCAACAAGCCAAGGCGCAGCTCGATCGCTCCCAGGCGGAGCTCCAAAAGGCCAAGCTGAGCTTCGATCGCGTCTCCGCGCTCTACGGCACGCAATCGGCAACCAAACCGGATTACGACTCCGCCCAGGCACAACTGGCCAGCACCACAGCCTCAGTATCCGGAGCCCAGGCACAACTCAGCGAGGCGAACGTGGCGCTCGGCTACTGCCAGCTGCGCGCCCCGTTCAGTGGCTGGGTGGTCAGCCGCAATATCGATCTGGGCACGCTGGTAGGGCCGGCCACCAACGGCTTTACCCTGGCCGATACCGAATCGGTGAAGGCCGTCTTCGGCGTGCCCGATACTTCGATTAGCCGGGTGCACCTGGGCCAGCGGCTGGCCATCGCTACCGATGCCTTTCCCCAACCTTTTGATGGAAGGGTGAGCGCCATTTCTCCGGCAGCGGATCCGAAGAGCCGCGTCTTCTCGGTGGAGGTGACCATCGCCAACGCCCGCGACCGTCTGAAATCGGGAATGATCGCTACGCTCTCGCTGAGTGGAACGCAGTTAAAACAATCGCTGCTGGCGATTCCCTTATCGGCAGTCATCCGCGATCCATCGCGGGCCAACGGCTTCGCCGTGATGATTGCCGAGGGCGGCGGAGACGCAACTACTGCGCGCCTGCGGGCAGTCGACCTGGGCGATATCTACGGAAATATGATCGCCGCCAAGGGCGGCCTGAACTCTGGAGAAGCGGTTATCACCACCGGCGTCAACCTGATCAAGAGCGGCGACAAAGTGCGGGTAATTCAGTAAGCACAACATGAGCCATAAGTCTGAAGCCGAGTACATCGCGCACACCCACAACACGGCGCGCTTCTTTACCGAGCGCCGGCAGGTCTCGCTCATCCTGCTGGTCGCGGTCTGCGTGTGGGGCTGGTACGGCTACATGCACATGCCCAAACGCAAAGACCCGAGCATCCCGGTGCGGGTAGCCGTCGCTTCGATCGCCTGGCCCGGGGCAACAGCGCAGGAAGTGGAGCAATTGGTATCCCGGCCGGTGGAGCAGATCATGGCGCAGAACGCCTTCATCAAGCCTCCCTCGGCCTCTGACTTCGGTATCCGCTCCATAAGCTTCCCCGGGCTTTCGTTGGTCTACGTCCAGCTGGACGATACCGTCACCGACACCAAGAAGCAGTTCTCCGATATCAACCTGAAGTTGATTGCGCTCAATAGCAGGCTGCCGCAAGGCGCGGGGCCCATCCAGTTCAACAGCGATTTTGGCGACACCGCCGCGCTGATGCTGACCGTCGCCAGTCCCCAGGGCGAGTGAAGTAGATATCGCGCTGCGGGCCAGGGCGATCCGCAGCGCCATCGAAGCTACCCGCGCTGCAGAACCGCGCGCGATCTCCGCAGCCGCGGATCAGCATTGTGTACGCTTTCCCGCTCTCGGTTTCCCCATCGTTGGTGCGCGACGCGTTTATCTCCGATCATGCAGGCCGGCGGGCAGGAGTAAGTATGTCTCCGATCCACATTTCTTTGAAGGCAGCGGCTTCATCGGCGCCGATGTCAGCTCTTCGCTGAGCGACGAGCAATTGCGAGCTTTGGGGGATCGACTGATTCAGGAGAGAAGTCACAGCTCCGAGATCCATCCCGATAGCTGGCCCGCGGCGTTCATCCGCGATCCCGCAGACACAGAGGCGCGGCTGGCCGAGGTTGCCGGCGATAAGTACTCCTATCGCGACCTGGACGACTTCACCGACCTGATTGGAAGAACTATTCAGGGCGCGCCGGAAGTGGCCAAGATTGACCGCAAGGGCGTGCTGCCGGAGCAGATCTACCTCGACTACTCACAGGAACGCCTGGCGGCCTATGGCTACACCCCTTCGAATCTGAAAGACATTCTGGGCGCGCGCAACATCACCCTTCCCGGCGGCCAACTCGAGGTGGGCCCGCAGAGCATTCAGATTGATCCTTCGGGAAAATTTACCGACCCACGGCAAATCGGCGATGTGATCATCGGCTCTTCCAAGTCGGCGGCGCAAAGTCCCGTCTACCTGCGCGACCTGGTCGACATCTCCCGCGGCTACCAAAGTCCGGCAAAGTATCTGAACTACCTCACCTGGGCCGACAAGCAAGGCCAATGGCGCCGCAGCCGCGCCGTGACCCTGGCCGTGCAGATGAAGGATGGCGAGCAGATCGATGCCTTTGGCCGCAGCGTCGACGCCAAGCTGGCCGACGTCAAGCAGTATCTGCCCGACGACCTGATCATCGCCCGCACCTCCGACCAGCCACTGCAGGTGGAGGAGAACCTCAGCCTGTTTATGGACGCGCTCTATGAGGCCATCGCCCTGGTGGTGCTGGTCTCATGGCTCGGCTTTTGGGAGTGGCGCTCCGCCGTGCTGATGGCCATCTCCATCCCCATCACCCTGGCGATGACCTTCGGCGTGTTATATCTGCTCGGCATCGATATCCAACAGGTTTCCGTCGCTACCTTGATCATTGCCCTCGGCCTGCTGGTGGATGACCCGGTGATCGCCGGCGATTCGATCAAGCGCGCGCTGGCCGAAGGACAGCCAAGAATCATCTCCGCATGGCTTGGCCCTACCAAGCTGGCCACGGCTATTATGTACGCCACGGTTACCAATATCGTCGCCTACCTGCCGTTCTTATTGGTGACCGGGAGCACGGGAGAGTTTCTTCACAGCCTGCCGATTGTCATGACCGTGGCGTTAATCGCGTCGCGCCTGGTCTCCATGTCGTTCCTTCCCATGCTCGGCTACTACCTTCTTCGTCCGGAGAAGAAGGTCGAGAAAACCCTGGAGGAGCGGCGCAACAGCGGCTTCTTCGGGCTTTACGCGCGGGCTGCAAAATACTCGATCGAACACCGTTGGAAGTTCTTTGCCGGTTCCCTGCTCTTTCTCGTTCTCGGCGGCTTTATCTTCTCCCAACTGTCCAGCGCGTTCTTCCCCGAAGATGTTCAGTATTGGTCGTACATCGATGTGTGGCTGCCCAACGATGCCACCCTGGACGCTACCAACCAGACGGCGCGTCAAGGTGGAACAGATTGTCCGCGAGCGCGCCGAGCAGTTCTCCAAAGAGCACCCGCAGAAGGATCATCCGGGAGATGTATTGCGCTACGTCACCACCTTCGTCGGGGGAGGCGGGCCGCGCTTCTGGTTTTCCGCCTCGCCGCAGTTGCAGCAGTTGAATTACGCCCAGGTCCTGGTCGAGGTCACCGATAAGGAGATCACCCCGCAATTCGTACGAGAGTTGCAACCGGTGCTGACCGCGTCGATTCCTGGAGCGCGCATGGATGCGCGTCAGCTGCTCACCAACCCCATCGACTACCCGATCGAGATTCGCATCTCCAGTGCCGCCGATGTCAACGCAAAAGACGAGGCGGCGGATATTCGCGGCCTGCGCTCCATTGCCGGCAAGGTCGAAGACATCTTCCGGTCGATCAGCCTGGCGCAGCGTACACGCAACGAGTGGGGAGTCGGAGAATGCGCAGATCTCGTTAACCATCGATCCCGATCGAGCCAACCTGGCCGGCATTACCAATATGGATGTCGCCAATTCCTCTACCGCAGGCATGAGCGGAGCCACGGTAAGTGTGCTGCAGGAAGGCCAGAAGCAGATCCCGATTGTCGCCAGGCTGCGCATGGATGAGCGCACGCAGCTTTCCGACATTCAGAACCTGTACGTCTACGGCTCGCAGGACAGCAACAAGATTCCGCTCTCGCAGATCTCGAACGTCGATCACGACCTGGTGAACGGCCGCATCGTGCGGCTGGAACAGTTCCGCACCATGAACGTGCGCAGCTTCCCTGCTCCCGGGCATTTGAGCTCGGAGGTATTGAAGCAGGCCATGCCGCAGGCTGCAGCAGGTGCAGGCCTCGCTTCCGCCGGGATACAAGATGCAGATTGGCGGCGAATACGACAAGACCAAGAATGGGTTCAAGAACCTGGCCGTTGTCATGCTCGTCTCGACCGCGGCCATCTATCTCGCCCTGCTTTTTCAATTCAAAAACGCCATCAAGCCGCTGCTGGTGCTCGCCGCCGCGCCCTATGGCATGATCGGCGCCTTTGCCGCGCTGTGGATCATGGGCGAGCCCTTCGGCTTTATGGCTTTCCTCGGCGTGGCCAGCCTGATCGGCGTCATCGTAAGCCATTCGATCGTGCTCTTCGACTTTATTGAGGAACGGCATGCCGAGGGCGACGACTTCGAGCTGGCGCTGATCGACGCCGGCATTCTGCGCCTGCGCCCGGTGCTCATCACCGTGGGCGCCACCGTGCTCGCGCTGTTGCCGCTGGCGCTACACGGAGGCCCGCTATGGAAGCCGCTCTGCTACGCGCAGATCGGCGGCCTGCTCGTCGCCACCGTAGTCACCAAGTTGCAAGTGCCGGTGATGTATGCCATCTTTGTGCTCGATTTCAAGATTCTCAAATGGGATACCGCCGAAGATGAGCAGCCGGCAGTCGACACACCACCGCTCCAGAAACCCAGCTTTAGCTAAGGGAAACCGCATGACCATGAGAACAGCCTTTTGGCTTGCGCTCGCGTGCACCGTCTTATCGCAGTCTCTTTACGGGCAGAATGAAAGCGCCCCCGCCCAGCCAACCATCCTCAAGGATTACGATCAGGCCATCGACCGTGTTGCCGAGCGCGCCATGGAGTCGGTGGTCAAGATTGAGGTCACCGGCTATGGCGTGCCCGAATCGGACAAGGATCAAGGGCAGCAGACGCAGACCCTGGAGCGGCAGCGCTCCATCGGATCGGGAGTGATCGTCGATCCCGATGGATACATCATTACCAACAACCATGTCATCGCCGGAGCCATGCGTATCCGGGTCATCATCGCGCCGGCCACGGTTGAACTGGTCAGCGGGAACACCCGTCTCGATAATCCGCAACGGGTCTATGAAGCAAAGCTGATCGGCTCCACGCGCTACGCCGATCTAGCCCTGATCAAGATTGAGGGAAAGGGTCTCCCCTACATTCCGCTGCCCGAGCAATTTCATTTCCGCCTGGGCCAAACGGTGGTGGCCATCGGCGCGCCCGAAGGCCTGGACCACACCGTTACCAAGGGGATCATCAGCGCGGTGGGCAGGCAGCCCGAAGTCGACCGTCCCATGGTTTACGTGCAGACTGATGCTCCTATCAACCCGGGCAATAGCGGAGGCCCCTTGATCGACCGGGATGGCAACCTGGTAGGGATTAACACCTTCATTGTTACATCCGGTGGAGGCAGCGAAGGCCTGGGCTTCGCCATTCCGGAGCCGATTGTGCGCTTTGTCTACCACGAGCTTAAAGACCATGGCATTGTTCCCAACGTCACCATCGGGGCGCACGCCCAGTCCATCACGCCGGCGCTGGCCGCCGGCCTCAAGCTACCACAGGATTGGGGCGTGATCATCTCCGACGTCGATGCGGGCGGCGCAGCTGCGGCCGCGGGTTTGCATCCCAGGGATATTGTCACCACCATGGATGGCCTGAGGGTCGACGCGCTGCCCAAGTACACCGCATACCTCTATGTGCACAAGCGCAATACGCCCCTCCGCATGGAAGTGCTGCGCGACGGTAAGCCGCTTACGCTCTCGGTTACTCCAATCGATGCGCCGCCACTCATCGACAACCTCTCGGACCTGATCAATCCCAAGCGGGACCTGATCGCCTCTTTAGGGATTTTCGTCATCGACCTGAGACGCTCGCCCGTTGGACCCATGCTCAACCTCCGCTCCGATAGCGGAGTCCTGGTGGCAGGTCTGCTCGGCGGAGAACCCGCGACCGCCGCCGATCTCGCGGTGGGGGATGTAATCCGCGCCGTCAATGGCCATCCACTCAACGATTCGCAGCAGTTGCGCCAGATCCTCGCCGGCCTCAAGCCGGGCGATGCCGTGGTACTCGAAGTGGAGCGGCAAGCGGTCCTGCAGTACGTTGCCTTCGAGATGGAGTGACCCGCCCACATCTTGTCATCCCGAGCCCATCAACTTGCCTGCGGGTGCCTTCTTTATCAGCAACAAAAGCCTGGGTGGCCCATTCAAGCCTGGGTTTGGCTTGAGTGGCGTTGTTGTGGACCCAGCCCTCCACTCCGTGCCATTAGGAGCATCTCAGCTTGCCCGCAGCAAGTTGAGTAAGAAATGACACGGCAAAAATCGCCATGGATGCAAGGCCCGGAGGGCCGACCACCAAACGTTAGCCCAGCCCGGAAGGGCTGGGGAAATCGATCCTGAAGAGGATCCGAGCGCCGGAGGTGCGGCACTAAACTGCTCGGCCGCGACGGAGCGGAAAGTTTGGATCCGCAACAACCCCACTCAAGCCAAAAGAAGGCTTGAATGGGCCACCCAGGCTTTTGTTGCTGATAAAGAAGGCACTGTCACTTCTGCCTCGGGACGACACAGTGTAGGATTGCGGCCCACAGAACGTTGTTCCTCACGCCCGGGAGCATGTCCACCTACCCTTCCCTCAGCAATTCGGTTCGATACTTCGGGGCGAGCGCCTTGGCCTTATCGATAAACTCCCCCATCTGTTTTTCATTAAGCTCAGGTGGAGGCGTTGTACGGGATGCAACCGGAACACCCAGCTCGGCGAAGAACTTCTCCAGCCCCGCCGGTGAACCGATGCAAAGCAGGCGGACCGGTGTCGAGGACGCATTATGAAACTTGTGGGGCGCATTCGCGGGAATGTGCAGAGTTTCCCCCGCCCGCACCGTGGTCTTCGTGCCCCGGAAGGTCGCTTCCATCTCACCTTCCAGCAGGATGAAGGTCTCCTCAAAATCGTGCCGGTGTAGTCCGGGCCCGCCCCCCGGCGGAATGTGCATATCGATTAAGCAGAACCTTCCCTTCGTGTCTTCGCCGCTGACGGTTACGGTGTACGTGTCCCCCACCAGCCCGATATGGGGCAGCTTATCGGGCTGAGCCAGCGTGAGCGTGCGTTTGGGATCATCGGCAGGAAGCGCGGGGTATTCCGTTTTGCTTTCGGTCATCTTGTCTCTCCTTCTGAGTTTTACCAAAGCCGGGCAGTTTCGCGGGCGAAATGCGAAATGAGGTCAAACCAGGCCCATGCGAATATCATCTTTGCCTATGCGTACTTTGTTGACCGCAATCTTCGTCCTCCTGTTCTGCGCATCGCCGCATCCCCTCCGTGCTCAGGAGCCCGCTGCGACAGTACCCGCGGTCCCCGACTGGGCGCAGCCGGGTTCCCCTACGCACGTCCAGGTGCCGCCACCAGCGGATTTTCATAGGCCCAGCACGAACTTCGACAAGCCGATCGGCATATTCCAGGGTCAGTCTGACATTGGCAGCGCAGTAGTGCCCGGCAACGCGAGTTACGATCCGGCGACCAGGCAGTACACCATCGACTCGGCTGGTTACAACATCTGGTATTCGCGCGACGAGTTCCGTTTTCTGTGGAAGAAAATGTCAGGCGACGTTTCGCTCGCAGCCGACGCCACATTCCCTGACCCCAAGGGCTACGGCGATCGCAAAGTGGTCCTGGTCATCCGCCAGAACCTCGAAGATGATTCCAAAGAGGCCATGCTCGGCGAACATGGCGTCGGCATGATTCACCTGGCATGGCGTCCGGAGAAAGGCGCTTTCCTGAAAGATATGCAATATCGATTTGGGGGCACGCTCGCCGGGGTCAAGGCAAAGCGCATCGGAATCGAGAAGCACGGCGACGCCTTCGCCATCTTCGTCAGTCTCCAGGGCGAGCCCATGCACCAGTTGGGCCCGCCCATCGAAATGCACTTCGACAAACCCTTTTACGTGGGCATCGGCTTCTGTTCCCATCTGCCGGCAACGTCGGATACTGCCGTGGTTTCCGATGTCCTTCTCGAGAACTCGGCAGGCAAAGTGCGCTAGTTGTCTACGGCAGCACGGTAAGGCTGGCCTCGCCCGTGCTGCCGGCGAAGCTGTCGTTCACTCCGCCATAGTGCGCGGTAATCGTATGCGTGCCCGGCACCGTCGGGATCACGTTCAGCACCGCCCTGCCATCACTGAGCGGCACCGCAGCACCGCCGTTGAGAGAGACCATAGTGCCTCCGACACTATCCGTGAAAGTAACGCCGCCGCCCGCTGGAGCAATGGGCGTATTGGTCGTGTCCTTCACTGTAGCCGTCAGCGTCACCCCGAGGCTCACCGTGACCGGGTTTGGGGTGGCACGCAGTGTGGTGCGGGTCGCATCCGACGCGATGCCGGTCCCGCTCAGCGCGATGCTCTGCTGGGCATAGGCTGGGACGGCTGCGTTCAGATTTGTATCCGTAAGCACCAGCGATCCGTTGATGGATCCACGAGCCTCCGGGACGAAGGCGATCGCGTAAACGCAGGAACTGCCCGCATCCAAAGTGCCGGCGGTACCCGACGAGCTCACTTCGGGGCAGGTGGTTCCACCATCCAGCGTAAAACTGGTTGCGATGCTGGGATTAGAGCCCGCCGCAGGAACCGGAAAATCCAGCGCTGCGTTGCCGATGTTCAAGACCGTTACGCTCTGCGGGCTGTCGACGCTGGTCGCTCCCAGCGTGGTCTTGGCGAAGCTCAGCGCCGGCGTATTCGCAACATCGATCATCGCCACACCGCCCTTGGCGACGTTATGGGAATAGTAGAGGTTCCCCTGGCCATCCACCGCGATCCCCCATGGCGCATTCAAGCCGGCGGAAGCGATGGTCTGCAGGTAGCTGCCGCCGGTTTCGAGCGTCTCCATCAACACCTCACCGGTCGTGGGGACGGTGATATAAAGATTTCCGTCTCCATCCACCGCCACGCTTTGCGGGCCGGCGAGCCCGCTGGCAAGCGTACTCTGGATGTAACCGCCGTTAGCTTGCAGCGTCTCCTTGTACACCTCGCCCTGCCGGGCATCCACGACGTAAATATTCCCGCTTCCATCCACCGCGATACCAGTAGGGTTCGCGATGCCGCTGCCTACCGCGGTCTCGGCATAACCGCCGTCCGCTTGCAGCGTCTCCTTGTGCACGTCCCCGGTCGCGGAAGAAATGAGATAGAGGTTGCCGCTGCGATCCACGGCTATGCCGGCCAGATCGGTGAGATCCGTGACGATTACGTTCTGGTGGTAGCTGCCGTGAAACAGCGTCTGCTTGTATAGGTATAACGAGCCGCCGGCGACGACATAGACGATCCCGCTCCCGTCCACTGCCACCCCGGTAGCCCCCACGAGACCCGAGGCGATCAGGATCCTGGAATAGGAACCGCCGGAGAGTTTCTCCTGATAGACGTTGCCCAGGTTGTACAAGCTGTCGGGCCCGCTGTCGGCGAAAAAGATGTTTCCCCCGGCATCCACCGCCAGGCCGTATGGGTTGGCGAAGCCGCTGTCAATGAGGGTCCGCGTTCCCGGCAGGAAAGTTGCTTGCGGACCCAATCCTATGCCGTAAACATAGCCGGTCGCAACCGGGTTTCCGGCGCCACTCTGCAATACCCCCGCGCCATACCGGGTTCCCGAAAACTGTGGCCTGAAGATCACATCGATGGTGCAGGTGTCGCCGGCAGCGTACGCGGTTCCTTTGCGGCAGCTGCCCGTTCCCGCATAATCGAAGTCCCGCGACGCCACTCCCTGCGTCAGCACCGGCCTGCCCCCCAGCGTGCCCCCCGTATCGAAGGTGAAGATCAGAGAGACTTTGCCGCTCGCGCTGCCTACATTCACCGGCCCGAAGTTCACCGCCGTCTGCTGCAACTCCACAACCTGGTTCGTACCGGTATCGGCGATGTAGACATTGCCGCTTGCATCGACCGCCACGCCGGAACCGCCGTTCACCGCTAAGCTTGCCAGCAAGCTCTCGGTGTAGCTGCCGCCCGACGGCGTCTCTTTCAACACCTGGCGGCCAACGGCGTTGGCAACATACACGTTGCCGTGGCCATCGACCGCGATCCCAGAGGGGCGCGAACCGCCGAATGCGATTCTGCTCTCGAAATAACTACCACCAGAAAGCGTCTCCTTTAACACGCGGCCACCCAGCATGTCCGAGATATAAAGGTTGCCGGCGGCATCCACCGCGACGCCGGCTGGGAAGTCCAGCGCGCTGGTTGTCACCGTGCTCTCAGCGTAGCTGCTCCCCGACAGAGTCTCCTTCAGCACCCGGTCATGACCGCTGTCGGCTATATATAGATTGCCGCCGGTATCCACCGCGATCCCGGTTGGGATATCAAGGACGCTGGTTGCCACTGTGCTCTCGCTGTAGCTAACCCCGGACAACGTTTCCTTCAACACCCGATTATTTTTGGTATCGACGATGTACACGTTGCCGCCGCCATCCACGGCGATCCCTCCAGGCGTATACGACGCACTGTTCGGTATCGTGGTCGCACCATCGCTGCCCCCGGAGAATGTCTCTTTCAACACCTGGTTGCTGGCACTGTCGACGATGTACACGTTGCCGCCGCTATCCACCGCGACCCCGGTTGGAGAAAATAGCCGGCCGGTTGGCAAGATGCTCTGTCCCGCGGTGAAATGGGCGGTGGGTAGGTAGCCCGCCTGCGCAACAGGGCAGAAGACCAAGCCGGCCGCCAGCAGCAAAATCAGTGGGCCTACCCCGGCACGAGCGCTCGGTTGACGACGGCAAATCAAGACACGGCAAACAACAAAAAGACGCAGCATTTTCTCCTCGTTTCTCAGAGAGACTCAAGCAGGGACGACCTACGGTGTTTGGGTAGCGATGTGACCGATTTAGCTACGCAATCGGTAAATCGGTAATCATCTCGCGCCACTTTAAAATGTCCGTTTTTAGGACAGTCAGGGCAGCGAGGCAACAAATCCGGGCCATGGCGTCATTAAGAAGAAGCGTGACAGGCTAGCCTATGCACCAAGAGCACGGCTTCAAAGGCTGCGCAAAACTCGCGATCAGGTGGGGCTTGAGCCTGCGTAAGAACTCGGATTATCCAGCCCCGAGAGGGGCGACCTGAACTTAGCCCAGGACGCAGTCCTGGGTTGGGCAACGAGACGGGAATAGTCCCGCAGGGACGGCTGAAACGCGCCGGAATCAAACCGCCACTCGTTGCCACTTCCCGCTTACGGCTTGAGATCAAAAGCCGGGCGCAAGCTACCATCCATGTAGAACGGTACGGAGGTGTGCTCATGCACAATCCGCCAGGAGCCCGCTTCTCGATTCAGGCACAGCGTTTCACGCATCCAGAAATCCACCCGCTGCGGGGCCGCCTTCGGATTTCCAGTCATCCGCAAGTAGCCGTGGCAAAAGGCAATCTCGCCACTGATCGTAACGCTCAAATTGTTCGGCGTAATTTCGATGGGCCCATCCCAGCTATCGAGCCACGCTTGTTTCTCCTTCAGATTGATTCCCTGGTGGCTAAGCGGCGGAGCCAAATTGAATATCGACGCATCCTGCGCATAGCACGCAGCAATCGCCTGCACATCCTTGTCGTGGTGCGCCTGATGAAGCCGCCCGATGACTGCCCGAATCTCGGCTTCATCCTTGAGTGTCTGCTCTTGATGATCAATCAATGCTGCGGTTGCCATGGTGATTCCTCCTTTGTGTTTAGGTAGTGGGCACGAGGATCTCGGTGATCAACTGCTCTTCAGGCGTCGTTCGCGGGTCATTCACGTAGTTCTCAATAAAATATTCGTCCCGCACCGGCAGTCCGGTCTCGGAGACAATCTCAAACACCCGGCCAGTTGCCTTTCCCAGGTTTTGGTAGGGCCCGGTCAGAACAAAGCGGCTGAATTTGCCGCCGCTGAACTCCGTATAGCCCAGGCCTTCCGGCAAATCCTTGGGAGGCGCGGCAAGGGCAACCCCGGCGCGATATACCTGTGGCCCTATCTTGTACAGGCTCATGTATCCGGTGATCTGGTTGTGTTGCGCAATCTGCGGAACATGCGTGTGCAGGTTTTGCCAGGCCGCGGGAGCATTGGTCTGGAATGGTCCAACTTTCTCCACAAAGACGTAGTGGGTCGTCGGCCACGCAACTGTCTTGGGTTCTTCCGTAAGATTCATGGTTTCTCCTTTGCTTTAGGTTGAATGAAAAGCATCTCCAGGTACCGGTGAAGATGATCGAGACATGCGCCGGCAACCTCGGGGCCATGCTTGGCTTTGGCCAGAACAAATGCGCCCTGGATGACGGCCTGCATATAAAGGGCGAGGCTTTCGGCGGTCCACTCCGGGTTCAGGCCGCGTTGCTCAATTGCGAGCGAGATGTCTGCCGCGAGCGTCTCCGCGTGCTCGCTGATATACGTGGCGCAGGCCTCGCGGATAAGTGGATGGGTCTCGTAAGCCTCCTGAACCATGGTGCCTAGCAGGCAGGTGAACTGAGGCAGCTTGCCCTGCAGAATCGCCTTACGGAAATCAACATAAGCCAGCAGCCTGTCTACTGGGTCGGGCAACTCGCGATACGGGGCCTGCGAGAAAAGCCGGTCCGCCCTCGACGCAAAATGCCCTGCGGCCGCCACCGCAAGCTGCTCCTTGGTCTCGAAATGATGAAAGAACGCGCCCTTGGTCACACCCGCGGCATGGCAGAGATCATCCACCGTGGTCGCCGAGTAGCCCTTGCTGCGAATCACCAAGAGCGCCGCATCCAGAAGCTTCTCTCTGGCATTGGTTGGGCGCGCGATGGTCGCTGTCTGACTCATTGGTGCTCAACATACCGACTAGTTGGTATTCATGTCAAAGTGAAAATAAGTTGACTGCATCACTAAAATTAGTTGACATAAGCAACTAATAGATCCACTCTACCCTGGTATGGAGCTACTTGAAGAATCCTCCTCCGACCTCGCTAGGCAAATAGCGAGCTTTCGCCACTTCAACCGGATGTATACCCGCTACATCGGGACTTTGGACGAGGGCCTGCTGCACACCAATTACACCTTGGCGGAAGCGCGTGTCCTCTACGAGCTCGCGACCCGAACTGCGCCCAAAGCAACCGAGATCGCCGAAGCCCTTGGAGTGGACCCCGGATATCTCAGTCGCCTACTGGGAAGGTTTGAGCGCGACGGCCTGTTGCACAAGAAGACTTCGGAACAGGATGGCCGCTCCGCCGAGCTCATGCTGACCGCGCGCGGCAGCTCTGCATTTAAGAAGCTCAACGCGCTTTCCAATGATAAGGCGCGCGCCACTCTCCACACCCTGCCACCTACGGCTCGTATCGAGCTCATTCGCTGCATGCAGTCAATCGAATTGCTCCTGATGAATGTTGACCGCAGCCGTCCATCATTTGTGCTGCGCCCGCATCGCGTCGGGGATATGGGCTGGGTGGTCTATCGAGAAGCCGTAGGCTACGCCGAGCAATTTGGGTGGGACGGAAGCTTCGAAACCTTGGCAGCCAAAATCGTTACTGAGTTTCTCAACAATTTTGAGCCGGCCCGCGAACGCTGCTGGATCGCCGAGATCGACGGTCAGCATGTAGGACACATCTTCCTGGTGAAACATCCAGCCCAGCCAGACACAGCAAAGCTTCGCCTCCTGTTTGTCGAGCCAGGCGCCCGCGGGCTTGGCCTGGGTGACGCGCTGGTAAACGAGTGCATCCGTTTCGCGCGCACCGCAGGCTATCGCAAGGTCGTTCTCTGGACGCAGAGCATTCTGACCGCGGCGCATCGCATCTACCAACGAGCTGGCTTCCGTCTGGTAAAAGAAGAACCCCACCATAGCTTCGGCCACGATCTCATTGGCCAGGAATGGGAGCTGGAACTGAAAGCGCAGCCATAGCTGTTTCCGTCCCTACAGGGTCCGTTTGAACAGAGGGGTCGCGATCGAGAGTGTCAGGATGCCAAAGCCAACCAGGAAGAGCAGGTCGAAGCGGATCGCTGTGAAGCCGCCGTCCTTGAGCAGGATGGCCTTAAAGCCGTGGACCGCGTAGGTAAACGGGTCCACGTGCGCAATGGCTTGCAGCCACTTGGGCAATCCTGAGACGGGAGAGATGGCCCCGCTAGGAAAGAACAGCAGCGTATTCAACACCCCGAACATCGCGCGCGGCACCAGGGGATCTTCCACCCGCACCATCATCAGAAACATCATGCCGTTAAACGCCATCGAGGTAGAGATGATAAGCAGCAGAAGCAGGAAGGCCGTCACCGGGTGAAAGATGACCCCGAGTCCCGCAAACAGCGAGCCAATCGCCGTGATGCAAATCCCTGAAAGCACCGCCTTGATCGTCCCGGCCAGGTTCAGGCCGAGAACCAACTCCAGGCGGGTAATTGGAGTCACCAGGTAGCCCTCGTGTACACCGCGTGCTTTGTCGTCGATGTAGAGCATGCCCCCACCGATCATTACCGCCACGTACATCGCCAGCGCAATGGAACCGGCGAGCAGATACTTCATGTACTCGACGTACGGATAAAGCTCCACGATCTCGAGCGCGATCTGCTGCACCACCTTCTGTTGGATTACCGGAGCATTCAAAGCATCCACCAGCGATTGCATCTCCGCTTCGAGACTCGCGCTCATGGTCTGGTCGCTGTTGTCGACCACCAGGCCGATGGCGGGAGAATCCCCCGCCAGAACCCTGCGCGAGTACTGCGCCGGTATGATCACTGCTCCGTCAATTTTGCCGGTGCGCACATCTTCCCGCGCCGCTTGCTCATCGTCGTAGGCGACCGTACTGAAGGTGCGGATATTCGCGGCAATGGAATTAAATGCTTCTTCGACCTTAAGTGCCTGCGATCCTCGATCGTAGTCGACCACGCCCATCCGCGCGCCGCGGATCTTGCCCCCGAAGGCGTTACCCAGGATGATCAGCTGCACCAGGGGAAGCGTCATGGAAACCATCATTAACGCCGGCGAGCGAAAGAACTTGCGCATCTCTCGTTCGACAATCGCCATCATTCGCTTCATGGCTGCATCCCCGGACGCGGCGGCATGACAAAGCCCTGCGCCTTCACCTGTTCGTCGCGAAGCTGGCGCCCCGTGTAATGAACAAAAACATCGTCGAGCGTTGTATTCTGCACGCTCAGCGACTTGATGGTGTCGCCGTACCTGGTCACCATCTCCACTAATTGCGTCGTGGTCAGCGAGCCGTTGGAGGTGAGCAGCCGGTACATCCCTGCGCTCTTTGACTCCACCGCCGTCACGCCCGCCAGCTGTTGCAGTCGCGCCGGCCACTCCGTCGATTCGTGCGCCAGATGCGCTTCCACCACGTTGTCTCCGGGGACGCTTTCTTTGAGCGCCATCGGTGTATCCAGCGCGACCAGCTTGCCGTGGTCGACAATGGCGATGCGGTCGCACAACCGATCGGCCTCATCCATATAGTGCGTGGTAATCAGCATGGTCAGTTGGCGCGTGTTCTTGAGATGGTTGAGCATCTCCCACACCGCCACGCGCGAGACTGGATCGAGCCCGGTGGTGGGCTCATCGAGAAAGAAGATCCGTGGATTATGTACCAGGCCGCGCGCGATCTCCAGCCGGCGCCGCATACCGCCGGAGAGCGTCTTGGTTTGCGCTCCGCGCCACTTCAGCAGATCCACCGCTTGCAGCAGCTCGGTGATATTGCGCTCCCGTTCCGCCTTGGGTACCTCGTAAAGCTTGGCATAGATGGAGAGGTTCTCTTCGACCGTCAGATCGATATCGCTGGTAAGCGCCTGGGGAATCACGCCAATGGTTCGCCGCACCGCATCCGGTTCGCGCGAGACATCGTGCCCGGCGATGATCGCCTTTCCGCTGGTGACCGGGATCAACGTCGTCATCATGCGGATGAGCGTGCTCTTGCCCGCGCCATTCGGGCCCAGCAGCCCGAAGATCTCCCCTTCGGCCACTTCGAAGGTAATACCCTTCACCGCTTCGAAGTCTCCGTAGCGCTTGACGATGTTGTCCACCGCAATCGCCGCCACTGGCTTGCTCATTGCTTCACCAGCTTGTCCTTGGGGATATAGACCTCGGCAAGCATGCCCGGCACATAGCGCATCTCCGGGTTGTCGATCAGCAGTTTCAGGCGGATGGTTTTGATGTCCCGCTTGCGCCGGCTCACATCGCGCTGCGTGGCAAAGTCCGCTTCCGCCGATTTGGCAATCACCTTGCCCTGGATGGTGGCTCCGCTCGGCATCACCACGCGCAGGCTGTCCCCCAGTTGCACCGCGTCTGCCTCGGTTTCAGGCAGTGGCGCGTAAATCCAGGTCTGCGTTAGATCTGTGATGGTTACGATTGGGGTGGTCGCTGCCACCACTTCCCCTTGCCGGGCCGCTCTTACGTTGACCTTGCCGGAAATGGGAGAGACTACCTGGGCATATCCCAGCTGCACCTGCGCCTGGTCCAGCAGGGCCTGCGCATTCTGCATATCGCCGCGCGTGGCAGAGACGGTCTTGGCCGCCGCCTGCGCCTGGATGGTGTTGGCGATCGCGACCTTGAGCGATGCTTCCGCGGCGCCGACATTGGCCTTGGCGGAGTCGACCGCCGCCTTCGCAGCCTGCAAAGCGGTGGCCGCTTCATCCCGCGACTGGTAGCTCATGATTCCCTGCGCCGCCAATGCGACCGTGCGCGAAGTATCCGCATCCTGGTGCTCGTACTGCGCCTGCGCCTGCACCAGCGCGGCCTGCGCACTGCGCAGCTGCGCCTCTGCATTGGTCACCTGGCTTGAGGTTCCGCCCTGGGTCTGGCGCTCCGTATCGGTCGCTCCCTGTAGCTTGTACCGCTGGCTGGCCGCTGTTGCTTCGGCCGCCTGCCGTGCTGCGGCCAGGTCCTGGCTGTCGATGGTGGCAATCAGCTGCCCGGCTTTTACGTCGTCCCCTTCGTCGACCGTGAGTGTCTGGATTCGGCCGGGGATGCGTGAGCTGACCACCACCTCGTTGGCATCTACGGTGCCGATCAGTTGCAGGTCGGCCACGTGTTGGGCGGTAAAGAAATACCAAAAGAGCGAGATGACAAACAGGATCCCGATCAGGATAAAGATACGATTGCGTGGGGTCATAACATCTTTCTCCAGACTCGCGCGTTCTGGGGCCGCGGCATGGGCATATCGGCGATGACCCGCCTGGCCAGTTTTGCGCCATGGGCTCGGTCGACGAACAGGGCGCTCCCCAGGAATTGCACCGCCGCCTTGCGCCGCGATTCGATCGCGGCATTGTCCATAGGGTCAAAGGGCAGCACCATGCGCATCATGGGGGCGCTCAGAAAATAAAGAACATTGGCCCCGAGCACGCTATAGACCACTTGCAGCCAATCCATCCGGCACAGCTCGCCGCTCTCCACGCCCTCGTGGACGGCTTCTTCCAGTTTTCCCAGCAGGGGTTTAAAAACGTTCTTCACCAGCGCGGGCATCGGCTCGCTCTCGCCGCGCCGCATGCGGACCATCTCCTGTTGCATCAGGCTTTGAAAGTCGCGTTGGGTAAGGATCCTGTCGAAGTGGTCGAGCGCTGTGCGCAGCAGCCGGTCGCCCGCACTGCGTTTCGAATCGAGGGCAGCGAGCGCCCGCTCGATCGCGGTGCCCGAAACCTCTTCGATCGCCGCCGCGTAGAGGCCGTGCTTGCTCTTGAAGTAGTAGTAGAGAAGGGCCTTGTTCACTTTGGCCGCTTCTGCGATGGCATCGGTCCGCGCGCCAGCCAGCCCATGCGCGCTGAACTCGCGAACGGCGGCGCGCAAAATCGCCTTTTTCGTGCGATCGGCGCGGCGATTCGTGTCTGGGCTCTTCACCGACATTGATTAACCAGTTAGTTAAAGTATAGCAGGGCCAGATAGTTGAGAAACAGCAGGTCCATCCGCTCCGCTGCGCTTCGGTCGGGATGACAATTCACTCTAGAAATCGACGATTTCTCTCGATAGTTCCGGTCGTGCAAAAGAATTGTCATCCCGACCGGAGCGTTAGCGATCTGCGGGTTCCCCAACCTGCACCTGCTGTTTCTCAGCTACACTAGGCAGGCCCTGCTAACGATCAGCAACGCAAGACCGTCCTAACCTATTCGGAGGATTACCTGCCTCAAGCTGCCGCATCCTCGCCTGCCCGCATTCCGCCCGCATGGATTGTCGGCATGGCCGTCTTTCCATTCGGCCTGGTAGTCGGCTTCACCATTACCGCCCTACCCTTTCTCCTGACAAATCTTGGCATCCCGCTCGACCAGGTAGCCGGCGTCAGCGCAACGGTGATGTCGCCGACCTTCTGGGGATTTCTATTGCAGCCCCTTATGGATACAGGCCTGACGCGACGCGCCTACTGTTGGCTGACTGCCATCGGTTCGGCAATTTGCCTGGCATCGGCGCTCGTAATGCTCTCGCCCGCGCACTTGCCGGCAACCACGGCGCTCCTGCTCGTGGCGGAGTTGGGAATGGTCTTGTATTCCGGCGCAGTGAGCGGTTGGACCGCGGAGTTCACGCCGGACCACATCCGCGGCTCGGTAAGCGGCTGGACCAATGTTGCCAACCTCGGCGGAGGCGCGCTGGGTTCACTTGCCGTCATGTCGTTAGCGCCACACCTCGCTCCTTACTGGATCGGCCTCGGTCTGGCCGTAGCCATTTTGCTTGGAACCGCACCCACGATTCTCTTTCCGCAACCCGGCAAATCCGCCTTCCATTTCCGCCAGATCTTAACCGATGCCCTGAAGACCACCTGGCGAGCCTCCAAGACCAAAGAGTGCCTCACCGGCTTTGCGCTATTCCTCGCCCCGGCGAGCGCCGTAGCGGCCATCAACCTGTTTTCCGGCATGGGCAAAGACTTCCACACCAGCGAACATACGGTCATCTGGATCACGGGAGCGGGATGTGCCCTCAGCGCATCGCTCGGCGCTCTGATCGGTGGCTATGTCGCAGACCGAATCTCTCGCGGCTACTTATATCTCTTCTCCGGCATGGCCGCCAGCTGCGTCGCGCTCGCGTTGGCCTACTCTCCGCACACCGCCCTCTCGTTCATCTGGGGCGTCCTCCTATACAACGGCATCGCCGGCTGCGTCTATGCCGCATTCAACGCGCTTGGGTATGAGTTGGTCGGGCAAAAAAGCCTGGTCGCCAGCACCCAGCTGGGGCTGTTTTCCGCATCGACCAATGCGGCCATCGTCTACATGACCTGGGCTGACGGGCAAGGTTACAAGCATTTTGGCGTCCGCGGCCTGCTGTTGACCGACGGGCTTGCCAGCTTGACCTCGGCCATCATCCTGCTTTTGCTGCTCGGAACGCGGCTCAGGAAGAAGCAGCCCGCACAAACCTTGGAATTGGCTGCCGTGGCAGACCAGCTCTAACCCCACCAGGTCTCCCCGGGGGCCAGATGCGCGCGCACGTAGTCCGGATTCGGTTCCACGCCCAGGCCTGGCTTATCCGGCACCTGGATCCTGCCGTCCTTCACCAGCGGACCGTCATGCAGCACCAACTTCTCCCACGTCACCGATGGGTCGCCCTGATAAAAGCCCCACGGTAGTTCGCGAGTCTTTTGCGCGTTAGGGCCGAGCGAAGGGCTGAGTGCCAGCTCATGTCCTTTGAAATCGCGGATGGCCGCTGCGCAATGAGCCGAAGCAATAGCGCCCAGAGGGCCGATTGCGTTATGCGCGCACACCGGGATGTTAAATATATCGGCCAGGTCCGCAATCTTCTTCGACTCCAGCAGTCCCCCCGACTTTGGAATATCGATCTGCACGATCTTGCAACCCTGGTGAACGATAAAGGGCATAAAGCCCCGCCGCGTGTACAGGTTTTCACCGGTGAGGATCGGCACCGGCGATTCCTCCGTAAGCTTCACCCACGATTCCGAGAAATCAGGATCCATGGGATCCTCCAGCCACGCCGGCCGCGCGGGTGCAACGGCGCGCGCAAGGTTCAGAGCATCCGGCATATCCAGCTCCCAGTGACAATGGACCGCGATCTCAAACCGATCGCCCAGCGCCTCCCGTGCATTGGCGAAACCTTTCGCGTTGATTTCCAAATCATGCAGCGAAAGCTGGCGGCTATTGAAACGCGGGTCCGCAGGCACAAGCCCGTACGGATCTCCCGCGCGCCGGATGTCCGTCTTCACCGCCTCGAAACCATATCGATGTTCCTTGACCATGGCCGCCCACTCGCCGCAGGATGCGGGGTCAAGAAAATCCGCGGGGCTGGTGGTGAGGTAGGCCCGCACCCCGCTGCGATACTGCCCGCCCAGCAGTTTGCAGACGGGCGCGCCCAGAAGCTTTCCCGCCAGATCCCACAGCGCGATCTCCACTCCGCTGATCGCGGTGATGGTCACACCGCCAATGGCACCCGCGCCGCCCGTCCGCAGAATCATCTGTGTGTAGAGCGGGTCAATATCCAGCGGGTCCTGACCTATCACGGTATCCCGCAGATAGCCCAGCATCACATCCTTTACGCCAAACCCCCAATACGCTTCGCCGTATCCGCTCACTCCCGCATCGGTGTCGATGCGCACCAGGGTATTTCCTCCAGGCTTGCCCACAACCATCGCTTTTAGATCGGTGATCTTCACCTTCTTCCGCAAGGGAGATGCTAGCGCTGAGTAGTGCCCCAGCACTGACGAGGTTGGAGCCAGGGCTGCGAACCCTTGCAGCAGTTCTCTTCTGTTCATGAGTTACTTTCTCGACAAGTTCGTTAGGGAACTAACCCGCTTTTCCAGACGGCACGGCGCGAGTGTAACAAATTCGCCCGCCGGAGAAAGCCAACCCAACTAGATAGCGAAAAGATCCTCGACGAACGGCACGGCTGCCGTGCCGTAAACGTACTTGTGCGCGCGACGGGTCGCGCGCTGACTATAGTCCTTGCACATATATCCACTACACATATAGTATGACGTCCATGGCTGATGACCTCAAGTCTCTCCTTCCTCTGCAACCCACCACCTTTCACGTTCTTCTGTCCCTTGCAGACGAAGACCGCCATGGCTACGCCATCATTCTCGAAGTGGCCAGGCGCACCCAGGGAGAGCTCAAGCTAAGTGCCGGTACGCTCTACCGGTCGATTCAACGCATGCTCGAAACCGGCCTTATCGTCGAAACCAGGAACCGGCCTGCTCCTGAGATGGACGATGAACGCCGCCGATACTATCGCATCACCCCGTTGGGCAAGGCAGTTGCGCAAGCCGAGGCCGGCCGCCTGCGCGACCTGCTCAAAATGGCGCGCCTGTGCGGAGTCGCGCCCAGGACAACCTGATGAACTTCTATCGGCTTCTTCTCCACCTCTATCCATCCTCGTTCCGCGCGGAATACGGCGGCGAGATGAGCGCCATCTTCGCCCTCCAGCTTGGCCGAAGCAGAGGGCTGCCCGCGCAATGCCGGCTCTGGTTTGCAACTATGGCTGAGATCCTTTTCAACGCAGCCATGCTGCATTGGGAGATTGCCCGCCGCGACCTGTCGCATTCCGCGCGATCGCTGCTTCATTCCCCCGGTTTCACCGCCACCGCGATTCTGCTGGTCACCATCGGCATCGGCGCCAACGTCGCCGTCTTCACCCTGGCGAATTTTGTCCTGGTCAGGCCTTTGCCCTTCCCTGACTCCGATCGTCTGATGAAAGTCTGGGAAAAGACTCCGGGCTACGGGCACATGGAACTCTCGCCCGCCAACTATCGCGATCTCATCGCCTCCAGCCATTCGTTCACCATGCTGGCGGCCTTCAACAACGACTCCATGAGTTTGGTTGGCCAGGGCGAGCCGCAGAGAATTGAAGGAGCCACGGTGACCGGGAATCTCTTTCCTACTCTGGAAACCCGGGCACTCCTGGGCCGATATTTCACCAGGGAGGACGACGGTCCGGCCTCTCCGGGGACCGTCGTGTTGAGCTATGGATTATGGCAAAGCGCATTCGGTGGCGATCCGGGCGTGCTTGGGAAGCCGGTCTCACTCGACAACCAACCCTACACCGTCATCGGTGTCATGCCGCACGAATTTCGTTTCCCTACGCGCGAGGCGCAATTCTGGACCACGTTCCGCTTCAAGGAAGAAGACTACCAGGACCGCAACAACAATTACGTCGTCGGCATCGGCCGGCTCAAGCCAGGGATATCGCTCGACCAGGCGCGCAGCGAACTGTCACTGATCGCCGCCAGGTTGCGCGGGCAGTACCCCAAAGAGAATCTGGGAGTGGACCTGACTGCGGTCTCGCTGCGTGATGATCTCACCACGGAATCGCGCCTCCTGTTGAAGGGATTGTGCGGAGCAGCGCTCTGCATCCTGGTGATTGCGTGCGGCAACCTGGGCAATCTTCTGCTGGCGCGATCGCTGGCGCGGCAAAGAGAGCTCTCCATACGGCTATCGCTGGGGGCATCCCGCCGTAATCTTTTGCGCCAGCTTCTTTCCGAGAGCCTGCTGCTGGGCCTGGCCGGAGGCGCCTGCGCCACCGCAGTCGCGATCGCGACCTTGCCCCTGCTCTCTCGTTTGGTGCCCAACGAACTTCCCATCCAACAGGTTCCTCCCGTCGACATACACATGCTGCTGTTAGCCCTGGGTCTGACCTTGCTTACCATCTTCGCGTTCGGCGTGGCGCCCGCCTTGCACGCCTGCAGAGACGCGGGCTTGAGCGGTCTTCGCGTCGGCGTGCGCACCGCGGGCGCCGGCAATCACCGCGCGCGCTCTGCCCTGGTGGCTGCGGAAGTCATGGCTTCCGTCGTGCTTCTGGTTCTCTCCGGTTTGCTCATTCGCGCGTTGTGGAGAGTGCAATCCACCGACCCGGGATTCAGAACCGCGGGCATTTTGTCCGTGCGTACCGAGTTGCCGTTCCCCAAATACAACCAGACCAGCAAGCGCCAGCATTTCTATGACAAAGTGCTGGCCGACGCGCGCAGGCTGCCTGGCGTGACGGACGCCGCCTACATCACCGCTCTTCCCATGACCTGGGGCGGCGGCATTTGGCCGGTCCAGGTCAACGGCCAAAGTGATATTCGAACCGGGCAGACTTCCGCCAGCATGCGCTTCGTGACGCCCGGGTTATTTTCGACCCTGGGCATTCCTCTCAAACTCGGACGCGGCATCAGCCAAAGCGACACTGCGGATCGGCCCTATGTCGCCGTGGTGAGCGAATCCATGGTCCGGCGATACTGGCCGCATGAAGATCCGATCGGCCGGCATTTCAAGTTTGCTGCTTACGATCACGAGGTGATTGGCGTAGTCGGAGACATCCGCGCCCGCGGATTGGAAAGAACCAGCGAGCCCCAGGTCTATCTCAGCTACATCCAGGATCCTGACGATGGGTTCACCTGGTACGCGCCCAAAGATCTGGTGATCCACTCTTCGCAGCCGCCGGAGCATCTGCTGCCCGCACTTCGCCAGATCATTCACGCCGCAGATCCTGAGCAGCCGATCTCCAATATAAGAACGATGGATGAGGTCGTCGCGGGAGAGACAGAATCGCGCACCATCCAGATGCGCGTGCTGGTGACTTTTACCGGCGTTGCCATCCTGCTGGCCGGCTTGGGCATATACGGCCTGCTCGCGTTCACCGTCTCCATGCGGCAGCAGGAGTTGGGCATCCGCATCGCCATGGGCGCCGGCCACGGCGATATCTTCCGAATGATCCTAGGACGAGGCGCTCTGCTGGCGGTGGCCGGTCTGCTGCCGGGGCTGGCGCTTGCCTACATCGCGGCCCGGCTGCTGCAAAGCCTCCTCGCCGGTGTCAGGCCGGCGGATGCGCTCACCTTTTCAACCGCTGCGGCATTGTGTCTCATCGTCACCTTGCTTGGTTCTTTGCTCCCGGCGCTTCGTGCCGTTCGCACCGATCCTACGACCGTGATGCGCGCTGAGTAGCGCCGGCAAGTCTTGTCCATAGAGCCCAGGTACTCGATGGCGCCGGGAGATTCAGAAGGATGAGGCCGGCGATGGTGATGGCAACGCCCAGGCAAGTAAGCAGGCCGATGGACTCGTGCGCGAAAAAGCCCCAGAACACGCCCCAAAGGGGGAGCAGGTACGCTACCGCCGCAACGTGCGTGGCGGACGCGTGAGCAAGCAGGCGGTAGTAGAGCAAGTAGGCGAAGCCGCTGCCCGCGAAGCCCAGAACAATCACGGCAGCGATCGGCCCCGGACGCAGAGCCGACGGGTGGGCGCCGGCGAGAGCCATCGGCAAGATCATCAGGCCGGCAAGACTAAGCTGCGTGGTCGCCAGGCCTATGGGGTCCAGGCCTTTTAGCTTGGCCTTGGCTAGAACCGTGGCGACGGCATAGCAGAGGGCTGCGATCGCAATCACGATTGTGCCGCGGAGCATTCCTCCAGAAGTAGTCTCTGCCGCCGGATCACTGGCGCGGCTCAAAACCACGAGCAGCACACCGCCGAAAGCAAGAAGCACGCCACCGATGGTCAGCAGCGCGACCCGCGTACGATGAACCGCCATCGAGATAAGCAGCGTCCAGATAGGCGTGGTTGCGTTGAGCACGGCGGCGACGTTGCTGGGCACGGTGCGCTCGCCCCAGGCAAAAAAGCTGAAGGGGATGGCATTATTCAACAGGGCCACGGCGAGTAGCCAGGGCAGCAGGCGGCGGGGCGGCAGAGTATGGTTGCCGAGGCGAAGGGCCGTCCACAGCAGGGCCGCTCCTAGGATGCACCGCAACAGCGCAACCCAGAGCGGCGGAAAGACGCTGCCTGCCACGCGGATCATGAGGAACGAAACTCCCCACAAAGCAGACAGCAGCACCAGCTGAAGGATGGACCTGATCTTCACCTTCTTACGATGACAGTGGGGCTATCCTCAAGTCCAATGAATCTATTCGATAGGTTCGATCGAATTCGTTGATGATGAATCCCATGTCATTAGAAGAAGCTCTTCTCTCCGTGTGGCGCCAGGTCTTTGCTAACGATGCAACAACGGTGACCCTCAACGATGAGAGCTATCCCATCCGCCGAACCAGCCGATCCAAGCTACGGGAAGTAGATTTCAAGTTCGGCGGTAAGACCCTGCGTGGCGTGGAACAAAACCCGACTACCAACTCTCGCTGGGCGAAGCTCGCCCGGGATGGCAAGAAGGTGATGCAATTTCTCGATGCCGGCCGCTACCTTGCCGTCGTCGTCGATGGCAAAGTCATTTTGTACCATTGAGCGCGAAGGCAAGCGCATCAAGAGGCGGCGGAGCGGTCCTCTTCAGAGAGAAAATCCTTGATCGTCGGCAGCATCTTAATCGCTGGGCCCGATTTCCGTTGCGCTAGTCTGATCTCGTACAGGCTCTGTAGGTTCAGCCAGAACTGAGCGCTGGTGCCGAAGAAGTGTGCCAGCCGCAAAGCCGTATCACCAGTAATTGACCGGCGGCCGTTCAAGATCTGGGTCACGCGATTTGTCGGAACTCTGAGCTGCCGCGAGAGTTCGGCCGCGCTTATGCGCATCTCTTTCAATTCCTCCGCCAAATGTTCGCCCGGGTGTATCGCTTTCATCATTCTCCTCTCAGTGGTAATCCACACTCTCGACGTTCGTCGGGCCGTTGGCATCCTCTGGCCACTCAAAACAGATTCGCCACTGATCGTTAATACGGATGCTATATTGGCCCTTCCGATCTCGCCTTAATCGTTCAAAGCGATTGCCTGGCAGTGCAGCGAGGTCGTTCACCGCGGTCGCAGCCTGCATGCGATCCAGCTTGAGCTGGGCGCTGCGTTCAAAACCAGAAAAAGCCTTTACTCGCTTCCCGGTCGCGAAATCGCTCGTTCGCTTGTCCCGGTAGCTGACGATCATAAGAAACTATAGCCTGATTTACGCTATACGTCACGCGTATTTCGAAGGAAGTTCAGTCCCGCGGGGACGACCTGAAAGGCTGCTGAGCAGCCCCGCGCCCCGTGTTCATCGAGAGCGTAGTCGAAAAATCCGCAGTTCTCCTACCGTGCAGCCTGCGGTGCGTCGTTATAGGAGTGCCAGGCCCACCCAAGGAAATGCGGGTTCGCCGCTGAGCGCGTCCTGCACCACCTTCAGCATGCTGGGCAACTGCAGCCCATAGTCCGGATCGCGCAGCCCAATCGCCATCTTCGCCAGGTTCGCCCCGCTCAATCCCTGGTAGGCCATATCCATAAACTTCCCGCTAGCCTGGCGAAGCTTGTCTGCCTGGGCTGCGTTGCTCTCTCCATCGCCCGGGCTGCTCAGCTCATAAAGCATCAGCGTTAGCCGCGGCACTGAGGACATCAGCGCCCGCCGCTGGCTCAAATCGCCTTTCAGAAATTTGTTCGCAATATCCGCGTTCACCGTCATCTGGTTCTGCTCCGCCAAAGCCCGCACGGCGCGATAAGTATCCACCAGGTTCGGCAGGAACCCCAGGTTGCCCGGGCCCTTATTCTCCTGGCGTTGTTGCGGCTCCACGTCAAGATGGATCCCGTCAAACCGCTCGTGCGGATGTTCCCGGTTATAAGACAAAACCTCATTGACATGGGCTATCAACTTGTCACGGTGCTTGCCCGGCTCATCCGCGTCGGTGCTCGACAGTAACGCTTCGGCCCGAATATGCGATTTATGGAGCAGCCCGATCAGCTTCTCCATCTCCTGTTCCTCCGCCGCACCGCCGTTCTGCGATGAGAACGATAGGTAGACCTCATTGATCTGTTGCGCCCGGCAGAAGTCACGCAGAGCCTCGCCCCTCGACGGTAAGTCGAGCAGAATGGGTGTCTTCCACACCCAAAGTCCGTGTACTTCCTGGGCTGCGGCCGCGGACCCCAACACCAGGCAAGCGCCCAGCAATGCAACCAATAGCCTCATCGAAAACCTCCCCAGAGCAAATGATGGATAACTGCGACCCCTTGCACGGCATCTATCTATACACGGAGATCAAACCATGGCAGACGAATCCAAGATCGAAAAACCCGAGCAGGAATTCCACACCTCCAAAACCGGTGAGGACAAGAAGATCGATCGTATCGCTGAACGAGCTGCAGAAAAGGCCGGAAACACAGAAAAGCGCTACGACCAGGCCCACGATATCTTCACCAAGTAGTCTGCTCGTTTAGTTGCATTTGCACCAGCGGCCGCCGAGGTTCCCCCACCCGGCGGCCGTTGTGCTGCCCTTGTCAGCCGACTACAATGACAATATGGTGAATTTCGCTTCGCAGGCCCGCCGATGACCTTTCCTGAGCATGAGCTCCACTTCTTCCAGAGGTTTGGCTTAACCGGGCGTTTGATCGAGCGTTGCCTGGGTGAGGCACTCTCAGCCGGCGGAGATTTCGCCGACCTCTACTTCGAATCCATCGCCTCGACCTCGATCTCGGTCGACGAGTCTCTGGTCAAGTCCGCCAGCCAGGGCGTCAGCGCCGGCTGCGGGATTCGCGTCTGTTCGGGCGATCGCACCGGCTATGCCTACACCGACGATCTCTCCGCCGAGCGGCTCATGCGTGCCGCCCGCACCGCGGCCCTCATCGCCAGCGGGCCCAGCAAGCAGAGCGTCGCCGGCTTCCGCGAGACGCCAAAATCCAGCCTCTACCCCATCTCCGCCGCGGATGCCGACGCCGGCGTCGCTCCCAAGCTCGAGCTCGTCATGCGCGCCGACCGCGCCGCCCGCGCCTACGATCCGCGCATCGTGCAGGTGCGTGCCGGCTATAACGACGAGCTGCGCCACATCCTCATTGCCGCCTCCGACGGCACCTTCGCCCACGACACCCAACCGCTCGCCCGGTTGAATTGCTACGTCATCGCCAAAGACGGATCGAAAAACTCCCGCGGCGGCTCCGGCGGCGGCGGCCGCGTCGAGCTCAGCTTCTTCGAAGGCGACAAATCTCCCGAGCACTTCGCCCGCGAAGCCGCCCGCCAGGCTATCCTGCAACTCAACGCCGTGCCCGCCCCGGCAGGGGATATGGAAGTGGTCCTCGGCCCCGGCTGGCCGGGCGTCCTCCTGCATGAAGCGGTTGGCCACGGTCTCGAAGCCGACTTTAACCGCAAAAAGACCTCAGCCTTCGCCGGCCTCATTGGACGCCAGGTCGCCAGCTCCAAGGTGACTGTCGTCGACAACGGCACCATGCCGTCACGCCGCGGATCGCTGAATGTCGACGACGAAGGCTCGCCCACCCAGGAAACCGTGCTCATCGAAAACGGCATCCTCAAGGGCTACCTCAGCGACAAGCTCTCTGCCCGCCTCATGGGCATGGCCGACACCGGCAACGGACGCCGCGAGAGCTATCAGCACATCCCCATGCCCCGCATGACCAACACCTATATGCTTTCCGGCGAAGACGCCCCGGAAGACATCCTGCGCAGCGTGAAGAAAGGCCTCTACGCCGTGAACTTCGGCGGCGGGCAGGTGGATATCACCAGCGGCAAGTTTGTCTTCTCCGCCTCCGAGGCCTACCTCATTGAAGACGGCAAGATCACCGCTCCGGTGCGCGACGCCACCCTCATCGGCAACGGTCCCGAAGCGCTCAAGTACGTCTCCATGGTGGGCAACGATCTCGCCCTGGACGAAGGCATCGGAACCTGCGGCAAAGACGGGCAGAGCGTGCCCGTCGGCGTGGGCATGCCCACCATCAAGCTCGACCGCATGACCGTCGGTGGAACCGGCCGATAATGTCCACCGCCACTCCTATCTCCGCGCCAGAAACCGACATGCAGCAGCTGGCCACCGATGTGGTGGAGCGGGCCTTGCGCGCCGGAGCCACCGAAGCGGAAGTGGTGATCCGTGAAGGTGACGAATTCTCTACCCTGGTGCGCCTCGGCCAGGTGGAAACCCTGAAGGAGTCCGGCGCCCGCGGCATCGGCTTGCGCGTCTTCCTCGGCCCCGGCGGAGCGCATCGCACCGCCAACACCTCCACCAGCGACTTCTCCCCAGCGGGCCTCGATCACCTGATCTCCGGCGCCATCGACCTCGCAAAGGTCACGTCGGAAGATCCCTTCGCCGGCTTGCCCGAACCAGGCGCCATGGGCCAGCTGGCCGGCGATCTCGATCTTTACTACGAAGATGTCTACGGGCTCCCCGTCGCGCAGCGCATCGAGTACGCCCGGCGCGCTGAGGCCGCGGCTCTCGCCGATCCCCGCATCCAGCAGGAAAAGAGCGACGGCGGCAGCTTCGATGCCGCGACGGGGCACAAGGTGATGGCCAACTCCCGCGGGTTTGTTGGCGAATATCGCCGCTCCTATTGCTCGCTATCCGCCATGCCTATCGCTCAATCGGAGCAAGGTGCTATGCAGCGCGACTACTGGTTCTCCAGCGCGCGCACCCTGGCCCGCCTCGATTCTCCCGAAAATATCGGAGCCGAAGCAGCCCGCCGCACCCTGCGCCGCCTGAATGCGCGCCGTGTCCCCACCCAGAGCGTGCCCATCGTCTTTGCCCCGGAGATTGCCCGCTCCCTCATCGGCAACATCTTCGAAGCAGCCAATGGAGACAGCATTTACCGCGGCGCCTCTTTCTGGGCTAACCAACTTGGCCAGCAGGTGGCCAGCGCAAATGTAACCGTCATTGACGATGGCACCATGCCGGGCTTGTTCGGCACCTCGCCTTTCGATGGCGAAGGGCTGCCCACCCGGCGCACCGTCATCGTCGAAAACGGCATTCTGAAAAACTACCTGCTCAACACCTACACCGCCCGCAAGCTCAATATGCAAAGCACCGGCAACGCCTCGCGCGGGCTGGCCGGCACGCCCGGCATCGGCGCCGGGAACTTATTCCTCGAGAACGGCTCGCTCGCGCCACAGCAATTGCTGGCCGATGTGAAGGCAGGCTTCTATGTCACCGAGCTGATGGGCTTCGGCGTGAATATGGTGACCGGCGACTACTCCCGCGGCGCGGCCGGCCTGTGGATCGAGAACGGAGAGTTGACCTTCGCTGTCGAGGAGGTCACCATCGCCGGCAACCTGAAGGAGATGTTCAACAACATCACCGCCATCGGGGACGACCTGGTATTTCGCGGCGCCGTTGCCTCGCCCACCCTGCGCATCGACGGAATGACCATCGCCGGCGAATAATCATCTCGTCATGAGAGCCGGCCTAGCCAATTCCATCCGCTTCGACCCGGCCGACCCCAACGCCAGCCTGGGCACTCTTCCGCAAGCGCCGGCTGTCTTCGCCCTCTGCGCTGCTGATCCTGCGGCCGAGCCTTACCTCAGCAAGACACCCAACCTTCGCCGCCGCCTGCAGCGCTTCCTGCGCGGAGCCGCTCAAACCAGTGAAGCGCCTCGTACTCGCCGCCTGCAACTCGCGCACCTGGTCGACCACATCGAGTACACCGTCACCGGGTCGGAGTTTGAGTCCTCCCTATGCCTCTACGAAGCTTCCCTGCGCGCCTTCGGTTCCCGGGCGCAAAAGCGTTTGCGTCTTCGCCCTCCGGTGTTCCTACGGATGTCGGTCGATAATGCCTATCCTCGCGTGTATGTGACTTCGAAGATCAACAAGACCGCCGCCAACTCCCTTTTCGGTCCTTTCCCTTCGCGGGCGGCGGCGGAGCGCTATGCCGACGAGATGCTCAACCTATTCCTGCTGCGCCGCTGCACCGAGGAGCTCAACCCCGATCCCGCCTTTCCCGGCTGTGTCTATTCCGAGATGAAGATGTGCCTCGCCCCTTGCTACAAGGGCTGCACCGACGAGCGCTACCAGCAGGAGTCAGCCGATGTATTTGCCTTTCTCTCCACCCGCGGCGCCTCCATGCTCACCCGGCTGGAGGGCGAGCGCGACGACGCCTCCGAAGCCATGGAATTCGAGCGCGCGGCCTCCATCCACCAGCGCATGCAGAAGGTTCAGGGCGTAGCGCATCTGGCCAGCGAGGCGGTTCGTCCGTTGGCGCAGTTGAGCGGCATCCTGGTACAGCCGTCGGCTGAGGCCGGCCACGTTGCACTCTTCCGCCTGTCCCGGGGGGTGTGGAGCGGGCCGGCCCTGTATTCCATCCTCGGGATGCGGCTGGCAAATGAGCGTTCGGGCTCAAGTTCCCTCTTTGCTCATCCTGTCGCGTTAGAACCTGTTCCTCTGGAAGCCTCTGCTGTGCCTGCGAAAGACCTGTTGGAGGCCCGGCTTGAAGAGGCGTTGTCGGAGCTCGCGCAGGCCGCCCCAAAATCCGTCTCCTCGCAAACCTTATCCGACCACCTGGCGCTGTTCACCCGATGGTTCTACCGGCCTGCGGCCCGCTCCGCAGGAGAAATGCTCTTTGCCGGTGTCGATAGCGAGGTAGCTCGCAAGCCTCTGCTGCGCGCCATCTCCCGCGTCGCCTCCCGCGCCAACACCGCCAACCCCGAAGAACTATCCAAGCCCCCCATCCAATGGCACGCGTAGACAACTCCCGTCTCCCAACATTTCAGTGATCTGTCCCAATCCATCGTGAGTTTCCATCGTGTAGCCCCGGACTTTAGAGGTTGCAGAAAAACTCATGCTTTGTATCAGGGCACGACTTTAGTCCGGCCATAAACCGATTGAAAATACGTCGGGCTAACTCGCCGCAGCGAGCATTAGCCCCTGAGGTACGTCTTTCTTGCCCGATCGGGAGTTTTTCCGCAGCCTCTTTAGTCCGGGGGAGCGGGTTTTCAAACCGCGCGGAAACGCTCTATCGGCAATGACCGGGCGTTAGCCCTGGTGAGAATGCCCCAGGCAGCTCAATCAAGCGTCTTGACTTGGTACTAAGATAGGGTCGATGTTCACCGGCGCGAAATGCGCGGATTGAGAGGATCGGATGCGGAAAAATCACGTCAGGATCATCGCTTTGGCATTTGCTCTGCAGATTGTTCTAGCTGACGCAGGCGGCCAGGCAGTGGCGCAGGCCGGGAAAGCTGCCTATCCGGCGATGGCCCCCCTGGATCAGTACCTGATATCTGACGAGAACTCCGAGATTGCGCTGGCTCGCAGTGCTGCGCCCGGTTCCATTTCCGATGGAGCCGAAGTGCTGGTGCTGGGGCGCGAGGGATATAAGACCGCGGTAAAGGGCACGAATGGCTTTCTCTGCATCGTGGAGAGATCGTGGGGGCAGAGCACCGATCTGACGGAATTCTGGAATCCCAGGATGCGTGCACCCCATTGCTTCAACGCCCAAGCCGCGAGGAGCTTTGCGCCCATCTATCTGCTGAAGACCAGGCTTGTGCTGGCAGGGAAATCGAAGCCTGAAATCGCGCACGCAATCGCGACGGCACTGGATCAGAAGGATGTACCCGTGCTGGAGCCCGGCGCGATGGCTTACATGATGTCGAAGCAGCAGTACTTAAACGACCGGGGTAAAAGCTGGCGCCCGCATGCGATGTTCTTTTCCCCCGGCAACATGACGAAGAGCTGGGCGGCCGATGATCCCAACTCACCTGTCATGGTGGCGAATGACCCGGAGGAGCGTGTGACGATTCTGTTCGTCCTCGCAGACAAGTGGTCCGACGGCACGGCGGCTCCATCGAACATGCCCTGATCCACAGCCTGCGGTTTTCAGACGAGAACTCTCGTAAGCAGAGGCTCCTTTGCGTGGTGTCAGTCACGTCTGGCCATGGATCATCCCAGGAGCGAGCATGTAAAATGCTCGGCAGGGTGCAGCGGCTCCACCCGTTCCCATCTTCGCTTCCGGCCCCAGGCCCCCGCTCTGTTCGGATCATGGATTTTACCCATAGGTCAAATGTCCTAACCGCCAACCGGGCATTTGCCTCATCCCGGCGGAGTCACTCAGGCTCATAATCTAGGCTCGTTTCTGTCGTGGGCTCCCAGAGGCTCTTTACGAACTTCAACTACCCGGGGTGTTGGCGCGCTCAACAGCAGACGCTGTGCGCGTAAGTAGCTGGATTTGGCCATCCAGCTCCGTTTAACCGCTTCACCAACCGAGGAGGTTCCCATGCGTACACCGCTTTCAGCGTTTCTCGCGCTAGTTATTGCTGTCGCTCCTGCGGGCCTGCGTGCACAAACCGTCGATACGGCAATCGTCGGCACCGTCACTGACCGCTCCGGCGCAGTCGTTCCAGGAGCCACC
>CAWKAU010000016.1:0-353918 GCA_963847685.1 uncultured Acidobacteriaceae bacterium
GTATCGCTCCAGACGGCCATGGTCTTCCTGAAAGACAACGGTCGTGCCTTCCTTTAATCCATAGCGCTTTCTCAGGTTCGCTGGAATCACGACCTGGCCTTTGGAGCTGATGACGGAAGAGGACGGAATTTCTTACCTCCCAGTGTGATCTGTCTTACACAATTGTAATACATTCGGATGCCCCGCAAGGGCAGGCTAATCTGCTGTCGAAATATCCCTGTCCAAGCGACCGGCCGCGAACGGGCTTTTCCGGATTACCCATGACGGATGACGACGAAGATCTTCCTTTCTCAAATTCCGGGGAGATAGTAATATCCGAGTGCCCCTTCAGGAAAAGTTCCGGGCGCTCACATGGAGATGAGGCATCGTCTCCAGCGTCGGGGTGGGGGCAGGGGTTCTGTCCTTGCGTAAACACTGGACTGTAGTACTTTTCATCTGCCTTCTGTTTCTGACGATAGAGAGTCACGGGCAAACCTATATCTTTGGCAGGACTGACTTGACCGTCGGGCCTGGTGCGTTCGCAGCCGCTACCGGCGACTTCAATGGCGACGGCATCGCCGACGTCGTCTCCGTAAACCAGGGCGACAACACGGTATCGGTCGTGCTCGGAAATCTGGCTGGGGGCTTCAACCCGCAGGTCAGCTACCCAACCGGCCCAGCGCCGACCGCTGTCGTCACTGGAGACTTCAACAACGACGGGAACCTGGACCTGGCGCTTACCGACGGCAACTGCGCATACCAAGTGGTCGGCATGGCGATAACCGAGCTCGAATGCGACGGCGGCACCGTGAGCATATTGCTGGGAAACGGCGACGGTAGCTTTCAGCCGCATCTCGACTACGCCATAGGCAAAAATCCCTCCGCCCTTGCGACGGCTGATTTCAACGGGGATGGCAAACTTGACTTGGCGATAGTAAATAGCCAGGACGGGACCATCTCCGTATTGCTGGGCCATGGAGACGGGACATTCCAGGCACAGGTGCTCTACACCGTGCCCGGCGTGCAAAGCCTGGTCGTGGGCGATTTCAACAACGACCATAAGGTGGACCTGGTGGTTGGCGGAGGCACGCTCTCTACCTTGCTCGGCAATGGTGACGGAACTTTTCAGACTCCACTCAATAATTCCGCGCACGTGGGCGCGTTCGGTCTGGCCGCGGCAGATTTCAACCACGACGGCATATTGGATGTGTTCGCAGGCGGAGGTGTCTTCCTGGGCAACGGCGATGGAACCTTTGTGCTCCACGCTACCTATCCCGCTCCCAGCGCCGGGGCCTCCGCCGCAGCCGCCGACCTGAACGGCGACGCGAAGCCCGATCTTGTCCTGGTTCAGCAGAATAGCCTCACGGTTCTGCTTGGGAATGGGGACGGGACCTTCCAGACCCCGGTGCCGTATGGGATCGCACTCTATGCGGCGGATGTAGTCATCACCGATCTGAACGGGGATGGCCGGTTGGATCTGGCCGTGGCCGAGTCGGGCTGCCAAGCCTACAGTTGTTCAGCGACTGCCACCGCGACTGTGTCTGTTTTGCTTGGGCTGGGCGATGGCACCTTTGTGGGGGGAGTAACCTATCCTTTCCAGTCGGGCTTTCCGGCTTCGCAGGTGCTGAGCGGCGACTTTAACGGGGACGGCAAAGCGGATCTTGCAGCAGAGACAGCCTTTCCTCCCGATGAAGAACCGACTCCCATTGGCGTGTTTTTCGGCAACGGGGATGGCACCTTACAGCCGGACATTCCCTCTTCCTTGCCTCAACCCGCCGGCGCACTGGCTGCCGGAGACCTCAATGGAGACGGCAAGAGCGATCTGGCGAGCGTGTACTTCAACTGCACCAACGGCAATAACACCTGTATTCCAGGACAGGCAGTGGTCCTGCTGAGCAATGGCGATGGCACATTTCAGCCGCCGGCCACCTACACCGTTGGCTTACAGCCGGAGACCCTGACAATTGGCGACCTCAATGGAGATGCGAAGCCCGATCTCGCAGTGACCAACTCCGCCTCAAATACCGTCTCGGTGCTGCTCAACAACGGGGATGGAACCTTTTTGCCGCATGTCGATTACGCCACTGGCGTGGGGCCAGGAACGATCCTGTCCGGGGATTTCAACGGGGATGGCAAGCCTGATCTGGTCATCCAGACCGAAACAGGGTTTTCTCTTCTGCCCGGCAACGGCGACGGCACCTTCCGCACGCACCAGGATCAAACGGTCAACGACATAATATTCTCGTTGACCGCCGGCGACTTCAACGGCGATGGCAAGCTGGACCTCGCGGTGACCTCGGCAGATTTACCCCAGTTCTTCATTCTTCTAGGCAACGGTGACGGCACCTTCAAGACAGTCGTCAACCAGGCGACCGTTAGCGTAGAGGGATATCCCGTGGCGGCGGACTTTAACGGCGATGGCAAGCTTGATCTGGCCATCTCAGGCTCGATCGTCTTGGGCAACGGGAACGGTACCTTCGGACAGCCCATGGTTGGGGGTGGGGCTAGTGGCCTCTTCGCGGTCGCCGATCTTAATCAGGATGGATCACCGGACATTGCTGCGTCGACGGGGTATGGAACCACAGCCAGTGAGATCTCGGTGTTGCTGAGCACCCCATTTAAGGCGGTGGCTCCGGCCTCGCTCAACTTCGGCTCCCAGGGTGTGGGAACAAGCAGCGTGCCGCAGACCATCACCCTCAGCAACCCGAGCAACGTGAGCTTTAGCATCGCCAATATCGCAGCGACCGGCGACTTTAGCCAGACCAACGACTGCGGCGCCAGCCTTGCGCCCGCCGCCCAATGTGCGGTGACGGTGACGTTCACGCCTACGGTAACTGGCCTGGAGTCTGGCGTCATCACGTTTACCGATAACACCCGGATCAGCCCGGTCGCTATCCCGGTCAGCGGTACGGGAGTGAATGGACCTGCGCTGAACGCTTATCCGGGCAGGGTAAACTTCGCTCCGCAAGCAGTTGGCACGAGCAGCACCGCCGCAGCCGTGATGCTGGTGAACGCTGGAAACTCTGCTTTGAACATCAACGGCATCAGTGTTGCGGGAGCAAACATCTCCGACTTTGCCCAAACCAACAACTGCGGAGCGACCCTGGCGGCGGCCGCTTCATGCACGGTGAACGTGACATTCACGCCTACGATGGGGGGCTCGCGAACAGCTGCCATCGCGGTTAGCGGCACGGAGCCTGGTAGTCCCGTGTCGGTGGATATGGCAGGGACAGGGCTTGGGCCCAGCGCCACGCTCAACCCCAGCGTGCTTACCTTTGCTTCTGCAACTGTGGGCACGACCAGCACCGCTCAAGTTGCGACGTTGATCAATGCCGGGAATGGACCGTTGAGCATATCAGGCATTTCGGCCACCGGTGACTTTGCGGAAACAAACACGTGCGGTACGGCACTGGCCGCGGGCAGAAGTTGCCAGATATCGGTTACGTTTACCCCTACAGCCGCCGGTAGCCGGACGGGGAGCATCGCCATCGGCGGCAGCACGCTGACGGTCGCGCTCACGGGTGTTGGTGTGGCCGCTCCTGATTTCAGCGTCGGATTAACGTCAGGATCGCAAAGCTCGCAAACCGTCACCGCTGGGCAGAGTGCGGAGTTCACCCTGGCCGTCGCGCCGGCAGGCGCTTTTGCGGGCGCGGTTAGCTTGAGCTGTAACATCACACCGGCCGCGGCTTTGGCGCCGGCGTGCAACTTGTCGAGTTCGTCGCTGCAGCTCGGCTCCACTGGAGCACAGACAGTTACGGTTACAGTGAAAACGACCGCACCGGTGACCACGGCGCAAAAGGCTGAGTTTCCCGGGGGAGCCATGCCGCTGGCGTTTACGGCAATGTTGCTGGGCGCCCTGCTACCGCGCAAGCGGAGGTGGCTGCTGGTGACTTTCTCGGCGATGGTCGTATTGGGAACCGCGATCGGTTGCGGCGGAGGCCACGGGTCTTCTACCACACCAATAACAACACCGGGAACGCCCGCCGGCTCCTACACCGGGACCATTACTGCGGCCTCCGGCAACCTGAGCCACACCGCGACCGTGACGATCGTTGTCCAATAGGCAGGATGACAAGTTGAGGGAGAAATGACTTGGCTCTCTGCATTCGCAACAAATCTGAGTGGCCCATTCAAGCCTTCTTTTAGCTTGAGTGGGGTTGTTGCGGCCCCAAACTCTCCCTTTGTCATCCTGGCGAACCCGGATTTCCTGCCACACAGAATTGGATAGGGCCGCGTGAAGCGCTTGATGATGCACTCCTGAACGGCATACGATCCGGGGGCAGGGTTTTCTGCAAAATATCGTGGTCGAGCAAGGAAAGGACCCATGACTCATTGGACGAGAAGAGGATTTATCGGTTCGCTCTCGGCGGCAGCAGCCGCAAAGGCGTTTTCGCAAACCGAAAAACGGGCAGGGCAGATATCCATTAAGATCACAGACCTCCGGTGCGCCATCATCGGCAAGAACCCGGTGATTCGCATCGTCACAGATCAAGGCATCTCAGGGTATGGTCAGGCGGAGTCCAGCAAGGCGTATCTCAAGCCGATGGTGCTCTTCTATAAGGACTATCTTCTGGGCGAAGACCCGACGGACGTGCAGCGCGTGATCCTCAAGATCCGGCGGCTCGGCGCTTTCAAGCCCTGGGGCGCGGCGGTGAGCGCGATCGAAATTGCTCTGTGGGATATCGCGGGGCAGGTGGCCGGCGTGCCGGTATATAAGCTGCTGGGCGGCAAGATCCGGGACCGCGTCCGCGTCTACAACGGAGCCGTCCGCTTCCCCATGACCGGCCACATGCCGCAAGATTACGCCGAAGGCATGGCGAAGATGAAGGCAGCCAAAGAAGGCTTCACGCTGATTAAACAGGCGGTAGGATTTCACGATCCGTTGATGATGCCCGCCGTGCCTGACGGATGGTACGATGATCCACCGCGGACCGGAGCATCGCATTCCGACCGCGGCATGATGACGGAACGTGGCATGGAACATGTGATCGCCTGCGTCGAAGCCATGAAGAAGGTTCTGGGCGATGAAGTAGGGCTCGCCCTCGACTGTGGACCAGGCTGGACGGTCAAAGACGCGATCACCTTTGCCCGGGCGCTGGAACCGCTGCGCATCGCCTGGCTGGAAGACATCATCACTGGCGACTACATGCCTTACCCGAATGCCGATCTATTTCGCGAAGTCACCGTGAGCACCACCATCCCCATACACACGGGAGAGGAGATTTACCTAAGGGAGAATTTCAAAGATCTGATCGAGAAACAGGCGGTCAATATTATCGGCCCCGATCCGGAAGATGTAGGCGGGATCGCGGAGATGAAATGGATCGCGGAATACGCCGATATCCACGGCATCCAGATTGCACCGCACGGAGTGTTCGACGGGCTCATCGGGCTTGCCGCGCACGTCCAGGTGGCGGCCGCGCTGCCGCAAAATTACATCGCCTTTGAGTATCCGATCGGCCAGCCTGACTGGTGGTATGACATTGTCGAAGGGCTGCCGAACCCGATCGTGGAACGGGGTTTTATCAAGGTCTGGGACCGGCCGGGACTCGGCGTCACCTTCAATGTCCAGGCAGCAAAGGCGCACTTAACAGACGACGATCGTCATTTCTTCGATTGACAAGGCCGCGCCGTCAGCGGTCGAGGTTGCGGTCGAAGAACTGGGCCACTTCCCCAAAGGCGATGGCGCACTCCGGCGCATCGTGTTCAAGGTACTGCGCGTGCGATTGGCCTTCAAAGACAAGCAGGTCGGCATGAACCCCGGATTGCAGCAGCTTCTGATGCGTGCGGACGGTGTTGCTGAGGAACAGATCGCGCGTGCCCGAAAGCAATACCGTGGGCGGAAAGCCGGACAGGTCGCCATAGATCGGAGAAATCAGCGGCTCCTCGCGATCATGCGTACCGGCATAGAGTTTTGCCGCGGCCTCGAGCGATCCGTCGAGCGAGCCCAGCACATTGTCGACAAACTCGTTGGTGTAGTAGCTGTCTCCGGTCTTGGTCAGATCCGACCAGGGTGTGCCGGCCATCAGGGCTCCGGGCAAGGGCAGGCCCAGCTCTTTTAGCCGGATCACCATGGCCAGAGTCAGCCCACCGCCGGCCGAGGTGCCAAAGAGGGCGACATTTCTCGGCGTGTGTTGCTTAATCACTTCTTTCCAGACGGCAACGCTGTCATCGATCGCCGCGGGAAAGGGGAAGTCGGGAGGCATGCGGTAATCGATGGAAAGGACCTCGGTCTGGGCGTAGTGCGCCATGAGTATGCCCTCTCCCGTTGCGGCCATACCGCCAAAGAAAACATAGCCGCCGCCGTGTACATGCACCAACAGCCGGTTGCGATTCTCCTGGGGAATACTTTCCGGCTTGATGCGATAGACATGAACTCCCGCTATCGTCTTGCTCTCCACACTGACGTGAAGTTGCGTGGCCAGCAACTCGGCTTTCTTGGCTTCCGGCGCGTCCGTCTCCTTGATCAACGCCTTCCATTGCTCGTTGGTTCTCGTAACCGCGGCAGTGCTTCCGTCCCATGCCGGAGCGATGATCTTTTGCATTTCCGGACTGACGGTGGTTGGTGTCGGAAGGGTACGGGCCGGTATGGTGCGGACCGGAAGTGTTTGCGTCGTGCCGGTGGTTGTCATAGAAGTGATCGAAGCTGCGAGCAGCAGAGCGAAAAGGCGAGCGACGACGCGATGCAGGTAGATGGCGAGGCTCCTTTCGGGAAAGCCCATTCTACAAGACCGCTCTTCCTTCCATGGGTGGCCTTTCAGTTTGGGAAGGTGCGCGGTTGCGGCGGAAGACCAGCGTGGCGTAAGAAGGCATCGAAGCGAGGATCAGAACGGAGCCGGTCGAAATGCGGGTCAACAGCGGTATAGGCGAAGCCATGCGGGTCCGACCGCAATTGATAGGCTTTTTCGAGCGAGGCGAAGGCCTGGTCCTTTCTGCCCAGACCAGCGTATAACTGGGCAAGGAAAAAGGCCTCCTGTGGCTCCTTTTGCGTTTTCAACCAGGAGTCAAAGGCTCCCGATTTCCCCGGCGCGCCGGTGGTTTCCTCTGCCATCGCTGTGCAGGCCGCATCGCAACCCAGCTTTGCCATGACCGGACGAGCCTTTGCATAGTCTCCTTTAAGCAGGTAGGCATTAGCTAAATTTCCCAGTCCCCATTCGAAATTGGGGTGCAGTTCCAGGGCCGCCAGGCACTGGGCCACTGCGTCGTCGTAGCGGCGCGCGTAAGTCAACAACACGCAATAGTCGGTGAGCGTAAACGGCGACAGCGGGTCGAGGTCTCTCGCCTTTTTCATTTGCTCCAAGCCCTCATCGAATTGCCCCGTCGCCACCAGGTAGGTGCCATAGCCTTCGTGAGCATCCGCCGAGCCCGGGTTCAATTCCATGGCGTGGCGAAAGTCCCGTTCTGTGCCGGGAAAATCCCAGTGGTAGAAGAGCAGGGTCCAGCCTCGCTCCGCGTAGGCTTCGCTCAGGTCAGGCTGCAGTTGGAGCGCTTTCGCAACTGCGGAGTCAGACGCTGCCCTCGCCTCGGCGGCCGGGACCTGGCCTTGCCCTAGGAAGTTGTAGCAGCGCGCGATGCCGACATAAGCGCGGGCGAGCTTGGGATCAAGCTCCACCGCCTGCAGAAAGTATTGGAGCGCCTTCTGGGTCGTTTCAAGTGAGTTCTCCCGAAAGAAGTAGTTGCCTTTCAGCAGCGCCTCATACGCGCGCGGGTCTACATTTTGCGTGTCTGCGAGCTGTGTCTGTTCTTGAGAAGTGAGTTTGATACGGATCTGCTCCGCAACCGCGCTGGCGACCCGGCTCTGCAATCCGAGCACGTCGCGCATATCGCCGTCGTAGTTCTGCGCCCAAAGCTGCTTTTCCGTGAGCGCGTCCACCAGGTGAGCGCCGATGCGAATCTTATCTCCGGACCGCAACACCGAGCCTTCCACCACCGCGTCCACATTTAGTTCCCGGGCAATCTGGGGCAGCGGCTTATGCGCGTTCTTGTACTGCATCGCCGTGGTGTGCGAGATAACTCGCAACGAACTGATCTGTCCCAGGCTGGTAATCAGGACCTCTGTCATGCCGTCAGCAAGGTAGTCCTGGTTCGGATCGCCCGTCAGATTTTCCATTGGAAGCACCGCCAGGGACTGGATGGACTGCGCCGCCGGTCGTCTTTGCCCCCACCAATGAAAGAGCGCAACACCCAGCGCAATCAATGCGATGACACCCGCCACCCCGTACCAGAGAGCCCGCGCGGGCAGCAAGTGAGAACCCAAAAACTTGCCAGGCGCGGTAACGCTATCCTGGGCCGGGCGAACACGATCGAAGGCGATGGTTCGCCGCTTGGGATCCGCCGCCAGGAGGCCCTCAACTGCCTGAATCAATTGGGATGGTACGTGCGCGGAGCGCAACGATGAAGACGGAGCCAGCATGCCCTCCGTCTCGACGGGGCGCTCGCCGGTTAGTACCTGGTGCAACACGATTCCCAGAGCGAAGAGGTCGGTAGCCTTGCTCGGACGCTCTCCACGAAAAAGTTCGGGAGCCATGTATCCAGGCGTTCCGGCCACCATCCCGGAGCCAAGTAGGGTCGATTCGGCTTCGTTCAGGCGCGCGAGGCCGAAATCCGTAATCGATACTTTGAGGTGTTGCTCCGTCTGTTCCAGCATGACATTCTTCGGCTTGAGATCACGATGGATGATGCCGGCAGAGTGTAACGCGGCAACACCAGAAATCAGCTGGCTGCAGATCTCGAGGCTTTCGCTGGAGCTCAACTTGGGAGGGGTTTTGAGGCGGGCATCCAGAGTATCCCCCTGCAGCAGCCGCATGGTGAGAAAAAGGAACGGGGGGCCAGGCTCCTCGCAGCGAAAGATTTCGTAAATGGGGCATAGGTTGGGGTGAACTACCGTGCGGGCGAGAATGACTTCTTGCTCGAAGCGGGATGTGGTCGCAGCATCGGCAGCTATCTCGGGGCGAATGATCTTGATGGCGACGCGGGCGTGCTGCAGTAACAGATCAGTTGCCTCATAGACCTCTCCCATGCCACCGCGAGCGATGAACCGAACGATTTTGAATCGATTGGCGATAAGCTGTGCAGGCGCAAAGCGAGCGGAGGGAACTGCAGAGATTGCGGTGGAAGCCCGGGAATTGTCATCCGCAACGAACAGTGGCCTGCCGAGAAAGCTGCCGGCGAGTTGATCCTGCAGAAGGAGTTCCTCGACCAGGCGGCGCAATCCGGGCGTGTCGCGGCACGCTTGATCGAGAAATGCGGACCTTTGTTCCGGCTCTAAATCGAGAGCCTCTCCGAAGAGCTGCTCTGCGGATTTATCCTGGTCGGCCATGATTGCCCCGGCGCCTCGTCGGCTACCGGATTTTTAATCATCACCGGGTCAAAGTAAAGCAACGGCTGCCCTAGGGTCTCTAAGCTGAGAGAAAGAAACGCGCGACTCCTTCGGTCTTTCGCCGCGGTAATGCTTTGTATCGTGGCCCCCGCAGGTAGCAACGTCCGTCTATCCCTCGGTATCCGGTATCAGGGCACGACTTTCAGTCGGGCCGTTGAGGAGTGAGGAAGAATTGGGCTTCAGCCCCTGAGGTACGGTTTTTCACGGTAGGTCCGTGCAGGCTCACGCTTGGAAGAACGTTTCTCAGGGGCTAAAGCCCGACGTATTTTCAATCGTTTATGGCCCGACTAAAGCCGTGCCCTGATAACAAAACGAGAGTTTTCCGCAGCCTGTGAAGCCCCCCTTCGTACAAAGCCTATCGCTAGAGCGCCCCCAAAGGCCGCGCCCTGGTTAGCCCTTGATGATACCGAGAGAACTGCGGGAACCCTTAGTAATATGTCTCAATGATGTCCAACTCACCATCTGGCCCGTAGTCCTTTACCTTGACGGTCTGTGCCAATCCCTTCAGGCCGGCCGGCGTATTCGTGCAATCCGCCTGGTGGTCTGTGCCGTAGGGTGGGTGCCACAACGGGTACTCGCTGCAATTTGCCAGTTTTTCCGTCAGCTTGATCAGGGGGTCGCCCGCGGTATAACTCAGTCCCAGGGCGTATCCGGAGATTTTCCGCTCAAACCATGCCGCGCCGTAATCCGAACCATCCGATAGATCGTTGGGGCCGCTCTGCGCGATGGAGGTCATCCACTTGAACATGCAGCCGCCGCAATTGGCTGCGACCTCATAACCGGGGACGTTGTACTTGCCGTTCCAGTATGGGGACGTGAATTTCACCAAATGGGCCCATCCACCGATGCTGATATCGGGAGAAACCCACATGATAATGCCGGTGTGGGCCCCTTTGAAGGTCTTGAAGTAATCCGACGTGACCATCAGCATCATGGCGTAGGTATTGCAAGACGCGATCGGAAAACCAAGAAAGGTGCTGTCGTTTCCCGTGCCCCTATAGCATTCCGGCTTCACGGTGCGCAGTTGCGGGGCCCCAAAAACCGAAAAGTTCAACCGCGCCACGCCGACCTTGTCGCAGGCAATGTGGGTGGGTTGTAAGAAGGCTTTTTTCCCCCCGGCGTCCTCCGCATTGCCGGTGGAGATAATACCCCCTATGCTCTTGCCCAGGTTTATGAATACAGAGTAATCGTCGTCCCTACCGGCCTCATAGTTGTAAGCGAGGCCCGCATCCACCGCCGCGTTGCCGCCTGCGGTATTCCAGGTGGCGCTCCAGCCGCCCATGTAGGAGTATCCCTGGTCACCCTTTTCGAAGTGACCCGCCTCACAAGTTGTGCTTACCACGCCCTCTTGCACGTAGTTACCCTGCATATCCGGATGCGGGGCGGGCGCCGCTGGTAAAGGGACGGTGTAGACCCGGCGATACGGCCCGGATCCGCCGTAGACTCCGGGGTCTTTTGTGGTGTTGGACACGTCCGGACGCTCGGCGCCGGGCAGCTTGAGAGCAGGGATGAGTTTATAGCTGCCTGCTTCTTCCGGTTGGTTGTAGTGGATCACGCCGGTGGCGCCGTCCACTACGGCCACGCTGATGGAGCCGACCGGTTCGCCGGCAATCCTCTCCTTAACGGCCCGAGGAAAGGAGTTCATATAAGTCCGCAGAAAGGCCTGCTCCTCGGGCTCGAGGGCCGGAGAGATATAGTCGCGCAGGTCGGGGCCGGCGGCATAAGAAGCTTCCGCAGCACTTATCGTTGTATCCTGCTGTGCCGCGGCAAGGAGCGGCGAGGCTATGGCGATGAGAGAAAGCGCAGCGGGAAAGCAACGCCGTACTATATTTGAGGGCCTTTTAGTACGTGCCCTTGCGGATGCTCCCATGGGTTCACCTCTCGGCTTGAAATGAGATCCGGGGGCCGACCGCGGACAATTCTACCCGGAAAGAAAACACTTACGCGATGAATATTGGAGCGCAAAAAGGTAACTTAGGGAAAATGGGAAATAACTGCTTTGGCGCCATGAAACCTGCCTTTACAAGCCGGCCGCACGTCCGCACCCGCCGCAGCCGCCTTGTTTTGCTTGGTCTCTGCCTGGCGCCGTTGGTAGCCCAGGCGGCGTTGGCCCCGGAAACCATGGCCGCATACCGTAAATACATTGCGGAACTGGAAACGCGCTTGCAGGCCCAGAACCAGTCCCAGAGCGGCTTTCTGTGGATCGACGGCGACCCCGCCCGGCGGAAGGCTGTGAGCAACGGAGAGATTGCCACGGAGAAGATCAAGGCGCAGGAAGTGCCCGGAGGTATGATCCAGCACTGGATCGGCGGCGAGTTTCTGCCCGGTGTAACGCTCGCCCAGGTGGAGAAGGTCGATCAGGATTACGCGGACTACGCCAAGATCTATGCGCCTGACATAAGCCGGCCCAAGGTGCTCTCCCATAGTGGAGATAACTATGTGGTCTCTTACCGGATCACGAAAACCAAGGTCATCACGGCCGTCGAAGATACTGTGCACTCGATCCAATATGAGCCGCTAGGGGCGGGAAGGCTCGCCATGCAATCGCGCAGCCAGTCGGTGCGCCAGGTTGACGACGCGGGCAAACCGTCGGAGCATGTCCTCCCGGTAGGAGAAGGCGATGGCTTTCTGTGGGCGATGAACTCCTACTGGCGCATGGAAGCACGCGATGGCGGAGTCTACGTGGAGTGCGAAGCCGTTACCCTGAGCAGGGGAGTGCCCATGGGGTTGGGGATGATGGTCAATCCCATCCTGCAATCGTTTGCCGAGGACTCCCTCAAGAAAACACTGGAAGCCAAGAGGATCGCGGTCCGCGCGAAGCATTGACCATTCACTTACTCAGAACTGCCAGACCCTGCGCTTCCGGGATGGAAGTGGGCGAACCCACCAACTCAACTCCGGTAGAGCTCACGGCGAACACGTACAACATCCCGCCGCTCAGCGCATACAGGTGGTTTGAGCCGTCCCAGCGAAATTGCTGGAACTGGACGCTCGATAGCTCCAGACCAGTGAATTTGGTGATGGGGCTCGATCCATTCAAGCGGAAGAGCTGGAATCCCTGGCCGCCAACTACAAACTCCTTCCCCGAGGGCGCCATTTCGACGTCGGAGATACCGGTTACCTCGGTGGCGGGCATGTTCTCGAAGGTGCTCTTGGTGGTTAAATTGCCGTGGTTGTCGGCGGAATACGTGGCGAGTTGCGGTGGTCCGTTGGGCTCGTTGGTTTCGTTACTAATGGACTGAAGCACGACGGCAACGTGGTTGGCCGGATTGCTGCTGCTGGCGAGTGGACAATAGAAGGAATTGGCTGCTTTCGTCACTGGCGTGGGGCCGTCGATGGCAAAGATTAAATCGCCATTGCTCTTGCGCTCGAATCCAGCCAGGTTGGAGGCAATCCCAGCGGTTTCGGGGGTGCAGCTCGCGCCGTAGGCAAATTTGTTATCGCCAATGAAACTCAGCTGGCCAAAGAAGCCAAAGATGTCGCCGGTTATGCCCAGGAATTTAAGGCCGCCCGTACTTTTCTCAATGGCAAAGGACTCAAACGAACCATCTGCGCAATCGAAGCCGGGACCAGAGCCGCCGGTGTTCACGCCGACATACAGAGAGTCGCCGGTATGGTCGAGCAGCGGGGGGCCCAGGCCGCCGCAACCGCTCGAGTTGTGAGTTTGAACGTTGATCGTCTCCGCGGGTTTGAGGGCTCCATCCGACGCCACATGGAAGGAGTAGACGTTGGTCCTATCCGCGCCCGAGCCGAAGAGTAGAGAGCTGCTGACCGCCATGCTCTGAACCTTGCCCAGAAAGGGCGATCCTGGCACCGGCGTGAGCGCTCCTTTTGAAGAAGCGGCGAAGCCGTCGATGTGCGTCGGCCTAGACACGTAAACATAGGCAACAGGCGGGCTGCTTTTGGCAGGCTTTACGTCATCAGTTTGCGCCAGTGTCGCTCCGGTGAAGGACGCGGCGAGGCATAGCAGCAATTTTCCGAAACGTGTCATGGGATCTCCCTTATTGGGTCCGACGGCGGGGCAGATTATAGCTCGCGGTTGCAGTCGTTCGCCAGAATAGTGGTGGCAAGGGGAGGATCGTTTCATGGATTGCCGCGTTTCACGCGCGGCGCCCTGAAACAAGATCGGCCATTCTCCTGTGACGGTGAATGGCCGATTGGCTGCACTGCAAATCCAGCTTCTTAAAAATTCAACTTGAGCGAGACTTGGCCAATGCGGGGTGCAGCCGCTGACGTCACCTGGGCAAACGTTCCCGAAAGGATGCCGCTCGGCGTGTTGAACTGCGTATGGTTAAATACGTTGAACCATTCCGCCCGGAATTGAAGATTGAAGAGTTCGGAAAGCTTCGTATCCTTCACCAGAGCTGTATCGAAGTTATTCGCCCCGGGTCCGTGGAAGAATCGGCGGCGGGCGTCTCCCTCTGTGCCGATCGCCGATGAAGCAAACGCCGTCGGGTTGAAGTAATAATGACTGCTGGAATTGCGCGGATTCATTTTCTCGAGTGCACCGACCTGGTCCGGGGTATCAACCGGAAGCACGATTGGGCCGCCGAAGGCAGTGCCCAGCAGCGAGTTATCGTCTGTTTCCACCAGCGTCACCGGCAGGCCGGTTTCGAAGCGTGTGATGCCGCTGATAGCCCAGCCACTTGTCAGCCGCTTGGGGCCGCCCAGTCGATCGAAGGGAAGCACGTAGTTATAGCTCACGACGATGTTATTGGTGGAATCAAATGCCGAGAGCCCACGGCTGAGGGCCGGGTTAATCGGATTGTATTGCTCCCCATATCCCGAGGAATCATCGAAGGCCCTGCCGTAGGTATACCCAAGCAGTAACTGCAGGCCGCCCGAAGTATGCCGGTAGTTCACCTGTGCGGAGTTGTAAGTAGACCAGCCTTTGGTAATGAAATAGGAGTCATTGCCAAAGGTTGCGATCGGTCCCAGCGTCGGATCTACCGTGCCGCTGAAGGGTGACCGCGTGGTCAGAATGTAGCCGCCGCCGGCCGGCTGATAGATATTGTTTTCGCCGCCTGGTCCGCACGTAGGCGAGTTGGGTACCACTTCAGAAGCCTGGCTGACACTCAGGCATAAGGCCGGGTTGCCGGGGTTCGCCGAAACCGAAGAGAGCAGCCGGCGGCCCTGAGTGCCTACGTAGCTTAAGGTCAGCAGGTCGTTCCCGGTAATCTGGCGTTGCAACGAAAGTTCGTAGTTCTGCGCATAAGGCAGCTTGTTCTTGTTATAGAACGCGGGCGAACTGCCAATGGTCCCGAAGGCGGGAAAGAACTCCGCCAGCGTATCGTAGGGAGGCCCGCTCGCCGGATTCTTAGCCGAGAAGTGCTTTGGGGGTGCGGCCACGGGGAACAGGTTCTGCACCGATTGCCCGCTGGCCCGATTGGTGAAGGGAGCCGCGAATGTCGGTTCATTCTGCCCGGTGTAGTTGCCAAAGGGAGCGTCGCCGATTTCGTTGAAGTCGGTCGCACCCTCGAGCGCGGAATAGGAAAGCGTATAGCCCGCTCGTATGCTGGACGCGCCTGCTCTTCCAAACAACTTGCCCAGCATCCCTTCATGGCCACCCATCGCATACGCCAAGCCAAAACGCGGCCCAAAGTTATTCCAGGTAGTGGGAGCGAGGGTGCGGGGAACGCCAGGATCGCCGGGGAATACCCACCCCGTCGGCGAGCCCGGGAACACAACGGACTGCTCGCCGGGAATGAGCGTCTGGATCTCATTGTATTTTTCCCACCACGGTGAGCTCACGTCATAGCGCAATCCAAAATTCAGGGTTAGGTTGGGCGAGGCTCTCCAGCTGTCCTGACCATAAAGCCCGAAGTAAAAGCTGCGGCCATAGGACGGATACGACTGACCTTGTACATAGGAAGCCGGCGCGCCGAGAAGAAAATCGACAAAGTCGCTTCCTGTTTCGCTCCGTTGGCCGCTGAAGGACGAGCCAAAGAAGTAATTTCCGTTGGCCACGTTGGATAGATTTTCTTCCAGCTGGTTGAAGTGGAATTGACCGCCGAATTTAATGTTATGCGTGCCAATTGCCTTGCTGAAGTTATCGACGACCTGGTAAATGTTGTCGATCAGCTGGTTAGGCCTGCTGGGAACCCCGATGATAAAGCTGTTGAAGTCGATCTCGGGAACGCCCTCCACGCTCGGTGTTCCGGCGAAGATTCCAGGAGCGCCGTTCGCGCCCGAAGCGAAGCCCAGGTCGGCGAGCGTCGTTCCCTTTCCCCCCAGCGGCTGGTTCAGTGTGGTGTTCAGTCGAAAATAGCCGAGGCGGAACTCGTTCACGCTGGAAGCGCCAAAGCTCTTGGTAGAGCCCAGGTTCACGTTGTGCGTCTGTCCCTTGCCATCAACGCTGAACCCCGGGTATACCGGGGAGTTCCCCGCCCAGTACGGATCGACGCGGTTGTAGCGATCAAAGTAATAGTAGGCGGTCAAAAGGCCGGCGAAACCGGAGTTGGCATCGACGCGGCCGCTGAATTTGTTGTCGCTCAGGTTGATCTTGCCGGCGCTGGTGGAGAAGACCCCAGTCCCTCCCGGACCGATCGTTCCCGCGGAAGCGGGCGAAATGTAAGAGACAAGTTTTTGGGAGATGGGAGAGAAGGCAGTGGTGGGCAGCTGCGCATTGGGCAGTACACACTGCGCGGCAGAGGTACAACCCGGGAAGTAGTATGGCTCTCCGGAGGTGACCGCTTGCCCCAGTTGTTGACTCAACTGCGCCGCCCAGGCGGTTCCGTTCACCGTGGTGGGCGTGGCAACACCGTTGACCAGGGGATCGAAGCTGGCGGCAATTCCGGAGAAATCGCCCGCTTCGGTCGACGTGCTCGGCGCCCCGGCAATGGTTTGTGGGACCGCCTGGATCACCCGGTTGCCCTGGTAGTCGGCGAAAAAGAAGATCTTGTCACGGATCACCGGGCCACCGAACGTGCCGCCAAACTGGTTCTGGTTGTAAGCCCCGCGGCTGCCCACATCAAAATAATTTTTCGCGTCCAGATCGGTATTCCGCAGGAACTCAAAGACGTTGCCATGCCACTGGTTGGTGCCCGATTTGGTCACCACGTTGATCTGTGCGCCGGCGTAGTTACCGTACTCCGCATCTGTGTTGTTGGTGAGAATGCGGAACTCAGCAATCGAGTCCAGGTTGGGAATGGCGCCGGCCCCGGAGTAGCCCACCTCCTGCACCAGAACACCATTCAGGATGAATCCGTTGGCCGACTCTCGCATGCCGTTTACCGATAGTGCGCCGGAATTGAGATCTCCTGAAACCGGCGGTACAGGGAACCCTGCGGAGATAAACGAACCCGCATAGGCTCCCGACATGCCTGAAGGGCTGGAGACGACGCCTGGCTGGAGTGCCAGCAAATCGGTATAGCTGCGCGTCACCAGCGGAACATCGGTCATTTCTTTTCCTTCGATGACCTCGCCCATCTGTGAGCTCACGGTGTCAACATGCAGGGCGTTGGCAGCCACCTCGATCTTCTCGCTTACCTGCCCCACTTGCAGCGTCGCGTCGACGGTAAGAGCGGAGTTGACGTCAAGCACCAGGTCGGTTTGCTGATATTCCTTAAATCCCGTCTGCTCAACGGTAAGCACGTAGGTTCCCAGGGGGAGCAATTGGAAAGAGTAGAAACCCTGGCTGTTGGTGGTGCGGCTTTGAGCGATGCCGGTGCCGGCGTTGCTGGCGGTTACGGTCGCGCCCGCGATCGACGCGCCGCTCGCGTCCTTCACTGTTCCTGAAATGCTGGCTGTCACGCTGGCAAACAGGCGTCCGCCCAAAAGCAGCGCGAAGACGCACGAAGATACCACGGCCCAGTACCGGCTTCTCTGAAAGTACATATTGCCTCCGCCAAAACTTTATTGATTGGAACGGGGCCCTGCCGCCCGCCGGCGGACTGGTTGTTTTTAGGATTGAGCTTTCCGATATACCCTGGAGACTTCACTAACCGCTTATTAGTTGCTTATAGTTTAGGGGTCCCCGGCTGTCAAGAACTTTTCCCGGAATACCCGGGGATAGACAAGGCGCATACCGTCACCCTGAGAGCCGGGAGCGGGGGCGGATCGCGGTTACTTCAGAGCTGTCCGCTTATAGGCGTTTGCAACTGTAATAGTGCCGAAAGGGAGGGCTGTTCACTCCGCGTGCAGCACCGTCGAAAACAGCAGCAGGCTGACCGTGGTGAAGATGACGTCGTAGCCCACCAGCAGCTTGATCCAGAGCGCAGGCTCGTAGTCGCCTGTCAGGATGGCGGTAGTTGCCTCCACCATGCCCAGCAGTGCAGGAATGAAGATGGGAAACAGCAGCAGGGGAAGCAGCAGTTCGCGATTCCGGGTGCGCACGGAGAGCGCGGCGAAGAAGGTTCCATTCACCACCAGCGCCCAGGTGCCCAGCGGCAAAACCAGCAGCAGCAGCCACTTCTCGCCCACCGGGTGCAGGTTGTAAAAGATGGCAAAGAGGGGCGCCAGAACGATCTGCACCAGGGTCACGAAGACAAAGTTGGCAATCGCTTTGGCCAGAAAGAGCGCGGACGGAGGCGCCGGCGCCATGCGTTGCGCGTCCAGTACCTGGTGACGCAGCTCGCGCGTCCAGGCCTGATTGAGCGCCGTGACTGATGCGAATAGGGTCGCGACGCACAGGATCCCCCCGGAGATTTGCCGGGAAAGCGGAGCGGTCGGGTCGAAGGCCAGGCTGAACAGCACAACCACCAGCAGGGCAAAGAAGAGCATGCCGTTGATGGCATCTTTCGAGCGCCACTCCAGGCGTAGATCCTTGGCGAGATGAATCAGCAGATAGCTCACGAGCGCGCCTGATCCTTCGTCAGGTCAGCCACCGTAGCTTTGGCTGCACGCAGATAATCCTGCGGGGGCAGCAGGATTTGGGTGCCGCGCTGGCCGGCAGATACGGAGATGAAGTCGAAGAGCTCGATGGTCTCGTCGGCGAAAACGGGGAAGTCCTTTTTAGCGCCAAAGACGGTGACGCCTCCGCGAATGTAGCCGGTGAGCGGCTGCACCTCTTTGAGCGACACCATCTCGGTCTTGCGCACTCCGGCGGCGCGGGCAAGCTTCTTGAAATCCAGCTCCGCGTCTCCGGGGATGACGGCGAAGGCGTATTGCTCCGGCCCGGTGATGGTGAGCAGCGTCTTGAAGACCTGCTCGACCGGCAGGCCGATCTTCCCCGCCACTTAATGGCAGAGAGGTCTTCCGGGTCCACCTCGTACTCCTGCAGCCGGTAAGCGATGCCCAGGCCCTCGAGGATGCGTGCCGCGTTGGTCTTCATAACGCCGGGCCCCGGGTGCTGGAAACCAGCGCTCCCCCTTCCATGGTCAGGAGATAGTCGGCCAGCGGTTCGGCCAGCGCTCTCTGGTGGGTGGTGAGCACGACGGTGCGACCGGCGGCGCGAAGGCGGCTGAGCAAAGCCACCATCTTGCCTGCGCTGGCAGCATCCATGTTGGAGAAGGGCTCATCCAGCAGCAGCAGCGGGGGTTGGGGCAGCAGCACCCGGGCCAGGGAAGTACGCTGCCGCATGCCCTGCGAGTACTGGCCGACCGGCCGGGTGAGCGCGGGGTCGAGGCCGACGGAAGCCAACGCCTCGGCAGGTGTAAGGCAAGGGCAGGATTGGTAGAGACCGGCAAAGTAGCGCAGGTTTTCGACGGCAGAGAGCTCGTCATAGAGCATGGGGGCATGGCTCATGTAGCCAATGCGCGCCCGCTGGTCAACGATCTTTTCTGCGATGCCGTCGGTGAAGATGCGGGCCGTGCCTACGGTGGGCTCCAACAGCCCGGCCAGCACCCGAAGCAGGGTGGATTTGCCGGCGCCGTTCTCCCCTAGCAGAACGTAGCAGCTGCCGGCATCGAAGCTGATGGAGATCTTGCGCAGAGCAGGGAAGCGGCCGAAGAGGCGAGAAACATTGTCAAGTTGAGCGAGGACCGTGGCCATCCCATTGGAGTATAGAGGGAAGGCTTGGCTTCTACTTGCCGGGCGCGGTCGCCGCCGGCGGTTTGAGCGCAGCGGTGTTGGGCGCAGGCTTGGCTGCGGCATACTTTGAAGCGCATTTGGCCTGCAGTTCGGTAGCGTGGAAGACGCCATCCCGGCCGAAAGTGCCCATGGCCAGCGCCTGGGAGCCGTCTTTAAAGGTGTCGGGCGGCGGCTCAATGCCCTGGTAGCTCACCTGCAGTGTGTGCCCCTGCTCGGTGAGCACAAAGCGGGCGTTGGTGCCGCTGCGCTCAATGGAGTTGGGCGCGACGTCCCCGGCCACGCGCAGATGGCGGGTATAGGCCTTGTTGCCCATGGCCTGCAATTCGCCGATGGTGACGTAGTAGCTCTTGTCCGCCTGCGCCGCGGTGACCGCGAGATAGGCAATCGTCGCCAGGATGATCACGACTGCGGCGCCGATGCGGGCTTTCTGGCCGGGGATCTTCATCTTCCTCAAGGTTAGGAGCGTGTGGGACTTCCGTCAAGCGCCGTGCATCTGAACGTATAATTCTCAATTGAGGCGATGCAAACAATGAGCAGCAATGGAAATGGAGCAGCCGTCAATCCGACGCACGAGATTCTGAAGCCCCGCGCTGAGTGGATTGTGAAGCGCAAGGCCGAAGCCGCGCGGACGGGCGATACCAACATGTCGCAGATGCACTTTGCGCGCCGCGGCCAGGTCACGGAAGAGATGACCTTTGTGGCCGAGCGGGAAAAGATTCCCGTGGGCTTGATCCGCGACGAGATCGCCGCCGGGCGCCTGATCATTCCCGCCAACATCAACCACCCGGAATTGGAGCCGATGGGCATCGGGGTGGCGACCAAGTGCAAGATCAACGCCAATATCGGCAACTCCGCCGTCACCTCGAATATTCGCGAAGAGCTGGACAAGCTGCACACGGCAGTCAGCTTTGGCGCCGATACCGTCATGGACCTTTCCACCGGCGGCAACATTCCTGAGATCCGGGAAGCGATTTTGCGCCACAGCCCGGTGCCCATCGGCACGGTGCCGATTTACGAAGCGCTGAACCGGGTGAAGAAGCTGGAAGACCTGAACATCGACGTCTACCTCGAAGTGATTGAAGAGCAGGCGCAGCAAGGGGTCGATTACTTCACCGTGCACGCCGGCGTGTTGATCCAGTACGTGCCCATGGTGGCCAAGCGGATCACCGGCATCGTCAGCCGTGGCGGAGCGATCCTGGCGCAATGGATGACCCACCACCATCGGCAGAATTTTCTCTACGAGCATTTCGACCGCATCGTCAAGGTGATGGCCAAGTACGACGTGAGCTTTTCGCTCGGCGATGGTCTGCGGCCCGGCTGCATCGCCGATGCCAGCGATGAAGCGCAGTTTGCCGAGTTGAAGACGCTGGGTGAGCTGACCAGGACGGCGTGGAAGAGCGATGTGCAGGTGATGATTGAGGGTCCGGGCCACGTGCCGCTGGACAAGATCCAGGAGCAGGTGGAGAAAGAGGTGGAGCTTTGCGATGGCGCTCCGTTCTACACCCTGGGGCCGCTGGTGACCGATATCGCGCCCGGCTATGACCACATCACCAGCGCGATCGGCGCGGCGATGATCGGCTGGCATGGTGCTTCGATGCTCTGCTATGTCACGCCCAAGGAGCATCTGGGGCTGCCGAACGAGAAAGATGTGAAGGACGGCATGATCGCCTACCGCATCGCCGCCCACGCCGCCGATATTGCGCGGCATCGCCCCGGCGCCCAGGATCGCGACGATGCGATCAGCTATGCGCGCTACACCTTCGACTGGAACAAGCAGTTTGCGCTGTCATTGGACCCGGAGACGGCGCGCTCCATGCACGACGAGACCCTGCCGGATGACTACTACAAGGAAGCAGCCTTCTGCTCCATGTGCGGGCCCAAGTTCTGCTCGATGAACTGGTCGAGCAAAGTGGATGCCTTTAATAAGGAAGTCCACGGCCTGGAAAAGAAGGACCTGACAGAGTTGGTGACGCTGCAGGCAGAGACGCTGGCGGGACGAAGTAACTGAGCATTAGATGTGGGTCGACTGGACAGCAGGTCCGGGGATGACAACATCTGTCGCTGAAGACAGAACTGTCCTGAAGAATCTTCGATGTTTCAAACAGGATGTTGTCATCCCGACCGGAGCGAAGCGCAGTGGAGGGACCTGCTGTGCACTCAATCTGGCAACCGATTAACATGGGAGCGCACGCCTCACCCCTTTGTCATTCCGTCGACAGATCTGCAGTTACCGTCTCCTGCGACTAAGCACGCTTGCAGGGTAGCGGTGGCGCGCACCAGCGCGGCCGTTACATTCGCCATCTGCGATTGCGCGCGGGCAGCATCGCGGGCGTCGATGGCCTCATTCACTCCCGGGGATCACCACCGCGGCGTAGCCGGTGTACTCGCCCGGGCGCAAAGATGGTGTGCCGGAACCACGGCCGCCCCGGCAGACCTTGCGGCGCCAGAAAATCTTCCTCCACCGCCCGCAGGGAAGCATTGAGTGCCGTGCAGTTCCCCTCCGCAGCGAGCTGCCTTGGAAAAAACCACCGCGGCCGCGGCCAGGAACCTGTTGGCCGCGCCAAGGCCGCGGTGAAGTCAACACCCGCAAGCCCGGCCTCCCTGGCGCGCGTCTGCGCGGCGAAGAGATAGGCCTGTATCTGCCTGGCATAGGTGACGTAGTCGTAGGGCAACACGTCCGCGTCCGCCATGTGCAGGGCCTCCAGACCGAAGACCCGGGCCATCTGCTGCTCGTAGACGAAACGTCGGGTCGGCATTCAGAACGAACCAGGCGTAGTTGTCGAAGGCCGAGTGATAAACGCCGTAAGGACCAGTGGAACCAATGTCGGTCGAGGGAACGCCGAGGTGCTGGATAAAAGGCGTGTAATCGGAACCGCTGCCCAGGTCTCCGACGCGAACCTCCACCTGCCCGGCGCGACCATCTGATTATCCGTGAACACGCTTCCGGAGTGGCGCCGCGCAGCGGAATCCCCCTGATCCTGTCGCCACTCGTCGTAGACGGAACCGCCCTTGGGGCTCGAGACCTCCATGGTGACTTCGCGGACGAACTGTTTGAGCGAGGGAACCGCGGACGCTTCAAAGTGGGTGCCGGAAACGCCGGCGTCGGTATTGATGTAGGCCACGGCGTGCGCCAGTTGTTTGGCATGTTCCTCGGCCCATTCCGTGGAACCGATCAGGCCTTCCTCTTCGGCATCCCAGCTGCAAAAGAAGAGGGTGCGCCGCGGTTTCCATCCCTGCGCCAGCAGCACGCCCACGCCGTGCACCGCCTCCAGCATGGCGGTTGTCCCGCTGCCGGGATCGACCGCGCCGAAGACCCACGCATCGCGGTGATTGCCGGCGACCACCCATTCATCAGGAAACTCGGTTCCGGGGATTTTGCCAATCACGTCCCACACGGTGCGCTCGGCGTAGTCCATCTTGAGCCGCAGGTGAACCTTGATCAGGCCCACCCCGCCGATGTGGTAGCTGAAGGGCAGGGCGCCCTGCCATTCCCTGGGTGCGACCGGGCCGCCCAGGTTTTCCAGGATTGGCGCCGGCATCGTGATAGGAAAGCGGCATGGATGGGATGGTGGGCAGACTGCCCATCTGCGACGGCGGCAGGCGCCGCGACGCCGGCAGGCCTGGGGTGGAGGCGACATCCGGCGTGGAGGCGTCGCCGGGATACTTGAACATGTACTGCACCGAGCCGCGCTGCACCCCGGTATCCGGCCGCCACGGGCCACGGGGATATTTGTCGCCCTGAAAGTAGCCATCGTCGGCGGGATCGGAGTAGATGATGACTCCGGCGGCTCCCCGCTGCTGCGCCAGGTAGACTTTGACCCCGCGGAAGTTCATTCCGTAGCGAACCAGCACGATTTTCCCGGCAACACTGACGTGCATGTCGTCGAGCTTCTTGAAGTCCTCAGGACGCCCGTAATTGACATAGACCACATCGGCGGTGAGGTCACAGGAAGGGGACGAGCCGTTAAAGGCGGGCAGCACGCGGGGATCATCCTGGTACGGGTCATTGTCGACATGCTCCCGGGTGGGCCCGGTCATGAGGACTTTGCCGTCGGCGTTGGTGGCCTGCAGAAAGACCTCCTGGGGCAGATTCATCCAGGCCTTGTAAGGAACGATCTGGGTATCCAGGCCGGCCGCCTTGAACTTGCCGGCCACATAAAGCGCGGTATCGTAATCCTCTTTGCTGGCGGCAACGTGGGGCACGGCGGTGAGCGTTTTCAGCTCTTCCTGGGCCAGCTTTGGGTCGGGAACGGCGAGGAATTGCTGGTCGACTTTCGCCTGCCGGGCGAAGTCGCGGTAGCCAAAGACTCGATCAGGAAACGGCGAAACCTGGGCCCAAATCGATGCGTGAAGAGATGGCCAGCAGAGAACAGAGGACAAATCGCTTGGGCAATGGGCTATCTCTCCGTACGCGAGAGCGGATGGGGTGCTCAAATCAAGTTTATAGGATGGGGACTGCTGCCTTGCCGGCAGCAGTCCCCGGCGGTGCTTACGCCACCAGCTGGGTGCAATGGGAGCAGCGTTTGGCGGCAACCGGAATATCGCTCAGGCACTGCGGGCAAGGCTTGGTGCTGGGGGGCGCAACTACCTTGGGGCGGAACTTGGCCATCAGCGTGTTGACCGGCAACACAACCAGAAAGTAGAGCGTTACGGCGATGATCAGGAAAGAGATCAAGGCGTTGAGGAAGTCGCCGTACTTGATAACGCCGCCATTGATGTTGAGCAGGAAGGCGGAAAAGTCCGGCTTATGGACGATGGCCGCAATCAGCGGGTTGATGATGTCGGTAACCATAGCGTTGACAATCGCCGTAAATGCGGCGCCGATCACGACGGCTACGGCAAGATCGACCACGTTGCCGCGCAGGATAAAGTCACGAAATCCTTTTAGCATTGGTTCTCCTGATTGGAGGGAATGTGTTTGGCCGGTCTGCCCGAAGATTCTACTTCAGCGCGAGCAGGTGCTGCACATCCGAATGCCGGGAGCTTGTACCCAATGAAAACTCGTTTGTGGACTGCTTACAACAGCCATCGGCCGTAGGGGTAGAGCAGCAGGAAGAGGATCATGCAGAGGGCCATGATGTCCATGTAAATCAGCACCACCACTGCGCCGTGATAGAAGCTCCAGCGATGCTGCAGGCAGCGTATGGTGTCCCAGGTTCCCAGCGCGGCGAGGAAAGCAGGAATGATCAGCTTGAGCGAGGCGCGGTCATCGGGAAAGCCGGCCAGAGAGAAGGCGAGAACCAGGCTGCCCAGAACCAGCACCGTGCCTCGGGGCAGCGAGCGATTGCGCGGGTTCAGGGCGCTAAAAACCATCACTTAACCCACGCGAGGCGGCTTCGGCCTCCAGGCTGCGCAGCGCCTCTGCATAAGGCGGCCGCAGAATGCCACGCTCGGTAATGATGGCGGTGACATAGCGGGCCGGGGTCACGTCGAAGGCTGGGTTCTCGATCCCCACTCCATTGCGGAGTGAGCTGCTTGCCGCCATGGTGGGTTACTTCGATGGCAGGGCGTTGTTCGATGGGGATGGCGTCGCCGTTTGCGGTGGCCAGATCGATGGTGGACCAGGGGCAGGCGACGTAAAACGGGATGCCGTGCTCCTTGGCCAGGATCGCGACCCCGTAGGTGCCGATCTTGTTGGCCACATCGCCGTTGGCGGCCACACGGTCGGAGCCGACGATGACGGCCTGGATCTTGCCCTGGCGCATGAGGCTGGCCGCCATGTTGTCGCACAACACCGTGGTGGGAATGCCGTCGTGCATCATCTCCCAGGCGGTGAGTCGCGCACCTTGCAGGAACGGCCGGGTCTCGTCCGCGTAGACGTGCAGTTGGTGGCCGCGTTCGACGGCCGCGCGGATCACTCCCAGGGCCATGCCATAACCGCAGGAGGCAAGGGCCCCGGCGTTGCAGTGGGTCAGCACTCCGCCTGCCTGGGGCATAAGCGGTTCGCCGTATGCGCCCATGGTCCGGCAGGCGGCGATGTCCTCGTCGTACATGGTGGTTGCTTCGGCTACCAGCCCATCCTTAATGGCGGGGATGGTAGTGCCGGGCTGGGCCGCCAACGCGAAGAAACGGCTGCGCATGCGCTCGATGGCCCAGAAAAGGTTGACCGCCGTAGGGCGCGTGGCGGCGAGGGTTTTGGAGATGCTTTCGAGCTCGGCGGTCAGCGCGGGAATCGTGGGGGCGGAGCTGTTCTTGATGCCCAATGCGACGCCCATCGCGGCCGCGACGCCAATCGCCGGGGCCCCACGGACGACCATGGTGGTGATTACGTTAGCGACCTGATCGCTGGTGGTGGCCAGCACATAAGTTTCTTCCAGCGGTAAGCGGGTCTGGTCGAGGAAGCGGACGCCCTCGGCGGTCCATTCAAGAGTGGGTATCATGCCATCTCCAGTCTAAAGCACCGGCACGGCATGGCGCGGAACACGCACTTCAGCTTACAGAAAACAACCTCCACAAGGGCACGACATAACTCAAAGCCATGAGTTGGTGGCCCAGATCTGCATTTGAGAGCTGGCGGTCATCCACCGATGCTTGTCCGAATAAGGGCATGGCTAGAACTAGGAGGCCTCCAGCGCTTCCGCCATCGCCGCTAACTTGAGGACTGTGTTCCAATTTCTGCCGGTGAATGAGCATTGCAGCGCTTTCTCAATCCGAACTAGCGGAATCGTCGGGCGAGCCATTCCCTCCGGGTAGTAGATATACAACTCGCGGCCGTTGGCTCTGATCTCCTCCGGATCACTCGGCATGGCAAGGACTCGGTCAAGGGCAGCGCGCGCCGGAGAAGCTGCCATGAAGAGAACCAGGAGTCTGCTGGGCTCGATGCCGGACCGTCCAGCGAAGGGATTTTTGGCAATCACTTTCCGCAGCTCCGGGCTGGTGCGCAGAACGACCGCCGGTCTGAAGCCGAACCCGGCTTCAATTCCCTCCTCCAGCGTGCTGGCTAGCGTCCCAGGATTGCCCCGGTCGCGGAATACCAGGTTCCCACTCTGGATGTAGGTTTGCACGTCCTCGAGCCCAAGCCCGGTGCAATGTTTTCTCAGCGCCTCCATGCTGAGTTTGTGGTGACCACCCACGTTGACGCCGCGCAGCATCGCGATGACCACGGCCAAGGTTCCCCTCCAGAAGCTACGTCATGCCATACTACGGCTCTGGATCAACGGATGCCCGCATGATCGTTCGCGCTGCGTTGCCCTCCGATGCTTATGCGCTTGCTGAGCTTTCCATTATGGCCGGCGACGGCATGTATGAATTCCTGCTGGACGAGATGGCGCCCAGGGACATGCTTGCCGGGCTGATGGCTCGCGGCATGAAGCAGGATACCGGGGGAACTCCTGGCGGCACTGTCGGGTCGCGGACGAGCAGGGCGTCGTGGGGATGATCAATGCCTTCCCCGCCGCCTGGTTGCGTGAGCAGGAGCGCGATATCCTTCCCCACGACCGGGTGCAGATCCTGGACCCAATTGATCGGGCGCAGGATTGGGAGAGCTTCCTGGTGAATGCCGTAGCCGTTCGTGAGCCTTACCGGCGGCAGGGGATCGGGAGACGGCTGATGGAGTGGGCCATCGAGCAGGCAAAGGCGGGCGGTTTTGCCCGTCTTAGCGTGAATGTCTGGCAAGACAATGTTGCCGCGCATGCTCTTTGCGAGCAGACCGGCTTTCGCCTGCAAACGCGGATCGAAGTGCCGCCTCACCCCGCACTGAGCCATATCGGTGGAAGCTTATTGATGGTGTTAGAACTAAGTTAACGATGCTGCACGTTCGTGGGACAGCAGGCGCTAAAAAACGCCACAGAAGGGGCATTGCGGCTTCCTTTGTACCCGGTAAGCTCACGGTATGACTTTAGTGCCCAATGCTCTTCGGCGGTCACGCTTGGTAGCCATGCTAGCGATCGGCGTCCTCGCCTCCACCGGTGTTTCCTGCCGGGCGCAGAGTCCCGGGGCGGCGCCGCTGCCCAGCGGGCTTGCGCCTGTGAGCCAGCTGGTGGTGGAAGGCTCCCAGTTGGCGCTGGATAGCAACGGTGATCTCTTTCGCTCCGACGAACGTGGGAAACATTGGCACCAGGTGAAACAGCAGTGGGAAGGGAAAGCAGTTGAGCTGCTGGGGATTCCTCCCTTGACTGCAGTTCCGGGCCGCGGCCAGGCCCCGAGATCGGACGCCGACCCGGAAACCTATGCCGCGGTCCTGCTGCGCAGTACGGCCGAGTTGCATTGGGTAAGCGTAGACCGGGGAAAGACCTGGAAGCCCTCCACCCTGGATGACGTTCGGCGCAACGACGTCAAGTGGTCCGGTCAGTAAACAGAACCCACCCCATCCCATCCCCGCCGGCACGGACCATTCGTCCGCGCAAGGCCTCCAGATAACCCGAAACTCGCTCGCGCATACATTAGCCGCAGCCGCAAGTATGCCGGCGTTCGGTCTCCCCGTCGCTGCCATGAAAGTGAGCGCCTGCTCGCACTGAAGTAGAATCGTCGGGCAGGCGGGCCGAACACATTCGCTCCAATCTAGGAGAACCCAATGCTTAAAGGATTTCGCGACTTTATCCTGCGTGGCAACGTGGTCGATCTTGCCATCGCTGTCGTTATCGGCGCTGCCTTCACGACCATCGTCAACGCCCTGGTAGCCGACATCATCAACCCGCTGATTGCGGCCATCGTCCAGAAGCCGGATTTCTCCTTCATGACCCTCCATGTTCACGGCGGAGTTTTGAAATACGGTGACTTTCTGAACGCCCTGCTCTCTTTCCTGATCATTGCCGCGACGGTCTACTTCATGGTTGTGCTGCCGGTCAATACCTTGATGGCCAAGTTCAAGCCCAAGATCGTTGAGGCCCCCAGCACCAAGCCGTGCCCGGAGTGCCTGAGCGATATCCCGCTCGCCGCCAAGCGCTGCTCTCACTGCGCCCAACTGGTGGCGTAAATCGAGGCCAGATTCACCCCCTGGAGGCGAATAACCTTTCCATCGTCTTCATCGGCAAGAAGAGTCTGTCGGGCTGCAAGGGAAGCGCAGCAAAGTCGTACTTCAGATAGAAGTCGCGGGCTCCCATCTTGGCGTCGACCACCACCGCCCAGGATGCTACCTGCTGCGAACCAAGCCATGCCCGCTCCAGAGCATGCGTGAGGAGGAACTCCCCTAAACCCTGACCCCGCAAAGATTGGCTGACGCCCATTCTTCCAAGAAGTGTTACCGGAAGGGGGAAACGCGGCAGCCTCCTTGCCAATTCATCGGGCAGGTCACCACACTGAATGGAGTGTGCGGACAAAGTATAGAAGCCGGCGATGGTCTTGCTGTCGGGAGTCAGAATGAAGACCGCCGCCAGCTTGCGCTCCAGGTCCTGACGGGCCTGTCTCTGGATGTAGGCGTCAAGGCCCGCAACGCCGCATGAAAAAGCCGCTCGATCATGGTTCGATCCAAGCGGCTCAATTCTATATTCGACTTCCGATCTCTTCCTGATCACTGTCCACGCGCGCGTTTCTTGTACCGCTGAACAGCAGATTTCAGCCGGGCGCCCGGTTGGGCCGGATGGAGTAGAGCATCCACAAAGAAGTCGCGGTCTTTATCTTCCAATGTCCAGGCCGTATGCTGCTGGATGGTGCGAATTGCGGCTTCGTCCGCATGCTGAACCATGAAGTCTGAGAACGAGAGGCCCTTGATCCTGGCTGCTCGCTCAATGCGCTTCTTTTGCTCGGGGAGAAGACGGGCTTCTGTCCGTTCCGTGCGTAAATTGCCTGCGGTCATGGATTTCCCCTGTCATTATATGTACGGATGTCTCCCGTACATGCCGAGAGTATACTCGAAATTCTGATACAAGATCACCTCGAGAAAGGCATCTGGGGTCAAATATGGCGAATGGTCCAAGCAGGCGCGCATTCCTCAAATCCTCCGGGCTGGCTGCGGTCAGCACCGCATTCACTGGGGAAGGCGTGGTTCGCGCCGAGCAAGGATCACAAGGAGCCACGCAGGGAAGCAGCGCGGATGTCCAGGAGCGGCGGGATCCCGTCGAATGGGTCAATATCCTTCAAGGCACGGCATCTACCCCGGAGTTCTCGCGCGGCAACACCCTGCCCATTGCCGCGCTCCCCTTTGGCATGGCGCACTGGACCCTGCAATCCCATGAGGACACGCCCTGGATGTTTCAGCCCGGCGTTCGCCGTATCGAGGGTTTTCGCTGTACCCATCAACTGAGCCCGTGGCTCAGCGACTATGGGCAGGCGACCTTTCTTCCCTTTCGTGGGCACGTCCTTCCCGAGGCCGCCGCCCGAGCCTCCTCCTATGCCGTCGAGCAGGCAAATCTTTCCCCCCATTCGCTGCGGCTTTTTTTGCTGCGCTACCGTGCGCACGTTGAGCTGGTACCAACCGAACGCGCTGCCGTTCTGAGAGCAACGTTTGAAGACGACGAAGGGGGAGGCCTGCCCGGCCTGCTCTTCGATATTCCCAGCCGGCACGGAACCATCGAACCCGACCCCGCGACGCGCAGCATCCGCTTCACGTCGACTGCGAACTCCGGCGGGGTGCCGGATAACTTCGCGACCTACTACCTGCTGCAGCTCGATAGTGCGTGGGATAGCTTCGAGGTAAAAGAGGCCGGTGCGCATCGCGTCGGGGTCCTTCGCTTTCGCCAGGCTTCGCATCTCGAAGCGCACATCGCAACTTCCTTCATCTCGTTCGAGCAGGCGGCACTGAATCTTCGCAACGAGGTTGGGCAGCATTCTATGGAGGAAGTGCGGAGCGCGGCGGCCGCTCGATGGAACGAGCATCTGAACCGGATCGAGATCGAGGGCGCCTCCGACGAACAGCGTCGCACCTTCTATTCGTGCCTGTATCGGGTGCTCTTGTTTCCGCGGATCTGGCACGAGCCGGATGCAGAGGGCAAGATGCATCACTTTAGCGCCTTCAACGGCAAGGTGATGCCGGGCGTAATGTATGCCGATCACGGCTATTGGGACGTGTACCGCGCCTGGTATCCCCTGATGTCCATCCTCTTTCCGGAGCGGCTGGGCGAGATTCTGCAAGCCTGGGTGAATGCGTACAAGGAGGGCGGCTGGCTGCCTCAGTTTCCCTGTCCCGGATACCGCGCGTGCATGACCGGCAGCCTGATTGATTCCGTGTTCGGCGATGCGGCGGTAAAACACATTCCCGGCTTTGATCTTGCAAGCGCCTACGAGGGATTGAAGAAACACGCCACTACTCCCGGTGATCCGGCGAAAGGCTACGGAAGGGTTGGGCTGGAGCAGTATCTCAAGCTGCAATATGTTCCCGCGGATCGCATTGCGCAATCCGTGGCTGAGACCGTGGACGCGGCGTACGGCGATTTTTGCATTGCTCAGGTAGCCCAGGCGCTCGGCAAGCAAGACGATCACGCGGCCTTTATGAAGCGCTCGGAGAATTGGCGGCATGTCTTCGATGCCGAGGTAAAGTTCTTTCGCGGCAAGAATGAAGATGGCTCCTGGGTCACCCCGTTTAATCCATTTACCTGGGGCAGTCCTTATGTGGAAGGGGCCGCCTGGCAGCATCGTTGGGATGCGCCCCAGAACCTACGGGCTCTGATCGACCTGCAGGGAGGCGACACAGAAGCGGCCAAAGCCCTGCAGGAGATGTTATCGACCCCGCCCATCTTCCACGTCGGCGTTTACGGCACCGAGATACACGAAATGTCGGAAATGGCAGCGGTGCCGTTCGGGCAGTATGCGCATTCCAATCAGCCGGTACACCATCTCCTCTACATCTTTGCTCACGCCGGGCGCCCGGACCTCACGCAGTGGGGGGTACGCAAGGTAATGCAGAGCCTCTATACCCCGGATACGTTTGCCGGGGACGAGGACACCGGGTCGATGTCTGCGTGGTTTGTCTTGAGCGCTCTCGGCTTCTATCCAGTCTGTCCGGGAAAGCCGGAGTATACCCTTGGCAGCCCTCTATTCGCTCGTTCCGTGGTACACGTCACCGGAGGAGTTACGTTTACCATCGAAGCGCCGGGGAACGCGCCCGATAAAGTTTTTGTCAGCCGGGCATCTCTCGATGGAAACACCCTTGCCGGCAATGTCATCGACCACGCTGCCATTATGAAAGGTGGGACGCTTCGTTTCGAAATGGCGTCCAAGGCAAATCTTGCAGGGCATGCTGGAGATTTCGCTTAGGCTTGCCTTGGAGATTGGGTGCTCCGATGCAAAGTCTTGCAGTGGGTGAGAATCCTGGAAGCAAGCCCAAATCCCAACGCTCCCGATTGATCGGCGCAAGAGATCGGACGCAATCTGGTTCTTGACACGATGTCTTAACAGGTTAAGACTATAGGGGCGTCTTTTGCGGGCGGCTGAAGCTTTGCTCGTCAGCGGAGACACTCGGTGGCGCAAAATGTGGTTCATTTTCTCCCTGGTTCTCTCGATCTGCGCTTTGCCGCTTGCCGGCCATGCACAGCTGAGCGCCCCGGCCCCGGTAAGCACCAGGAGCCTGCCGGACGCGCCAGAGCAGGCGACGCGCCCGGCGCTGAACGATGGCGTGGTGGCGAACGCACAAGCCTCCTCCAGCATTTCCGGAACAGTGCTCGATCCCAATGGCGGTGCGCTTTCCAGTGCCCGCGTCGTGCTTGGCATGCCGAACGGTGCAGGAGAGCGCACGCTACTCTCGGACAGCAACGGAGGATTCACATTTCGAGACCTTCCCGCGGGAGCTTTCAGGCTGACGGTTACATCGCCGGGTATGGAGCCATTTGTGTCGAATATCGTCCTCGGTGCAGACGAAACACGCACACTCACGCAAATCTCTCTGGCCGTCGCAGGCACAACTACGGAAGTGCGGGTCGTGGTCACCCAAACCGCCTTAGCTCAGGAACAGATCAAAGCCGCTGAGCGCCAACGTGTTTTTGGTGTCCTGCCGAATTTCTACAGCAGCTATATCTGGGATGCTGCGCCTCTGAACGCGAAGCAGAAGTTTGGCCTGGCTTTGCACGCAATCACCGATCCCGTCGAGTTTATGGGAACCGGCGTAATAGCGGGCGCCGAGCAGGCTAATAACACGTTTGCCGGGTACGGACAAGGCGCGCAAGGCTACGCGAAACGCTACGGTGCTGCGTATGCCGACGACGCGCTGGGAAAACTGATTGGCAGCGCCGTTTTGCCGTCTTTGTTCCATCAAGACCCAAGATATTTCTACAAAGGATCGGGTAGTGTCCGCTCGCGCGTGTTTTACGCTATGTCGCGAGCCGTCGTGACCAGAGGAGACGGTGGGCAGGTCGAGCCCAACTACTCTCGTGTACTCGGCAGCTTTGCCGCTGGCGGGTTAGGCAATCTTTACTACCCTGCGGGGGACCGGGGCCTTGGTCTTACCCTGGGCAATGCCCTGGTCGGGATAGCAGGGAACGCCGTCGATAATCTGATCCGGGAGTTTGTACTGCGCGGGCTCACCCCGAAGGTCCCTGACTACGCGAGAGGTAAACCTTAGCCGGCAACTTCCTCTGCGAGAAGCAGCGGAGGCTGCCTACCGAGCGCCGGGTGCCACTTTTGGTAGAATAGTGGCACAACGGTAACCGTGACCCACATGGAACAACAGACGCGCGCTCGCATTGAAGGAAAAGGCCGTGTGGTTATACCCGCGTCCTTTAGAACCGCTCTCGGTTTGAAGGTTGGAGATGAGATCGACCTGCGGATCGAGGATAACGAAATCCGCATCTCCACGTTGCAAAGCCGCCTTGAACGATCGCGGCAGCGTCTGCGGAAGTTTGTCAAACCGGGACGGCTGCTCTCCGATGAACTGATCGCTGAACGACGTGGGGCGGCCAAGCGTGAGTAGGGTCGTACTGGATGCCTCCGCCATACTGGCGATGCTCAATGAGGAGCCGGGCGCCGAAAAAATCACCTTGGAACTGTTGAGCCAGGCAACTGCCAGCGCAGTGAGCCTGGCGGAAGTGCAGACCAAACTCGTACGAGAAGGCGGAGACCCCGGGGAGGCGTGGGCGCTTGCTCTGGACCCTCTTCCCGACGTGGAGCCGTTCACCGCTGAGCAGGCCAAAATAGCGGCCGACCTGGTTCAGGCGACAAGCGCTCTCGGTCTTTCACTGGGAGACAGAGCTTGCCTGGCGCTGGCTATTGTTCTTGACGCGCCCGTTTACACAACCGACCGGCCGTGGAAGAAACTCAAACTCGGAATCCCGATTCATGTGCTCCGGTAGCTGCCAGGTTTGGGGAGACGCTATTTGTAGGTCGGCTTTGGCGGCGTGCAAACCGACTCGAACCAGCGGCTGATGTAAACCTCCGCGTGAGCTTCACCGCAAAAGTGCCGGGCGCCCTCCGTGTTGGCGGCTTCGGCGTTCCAGCGATGAACGGTAAGCGCGGAATCTCCACACTGGATCACGAACCAGTGAATGGGGTTACTGGTCACAAGTCCGCAGACTTCACATCTGAATTCCTGTACGGTCGCCATTTGTTCAAAGTCTAACAGCAGGCCGGCAATCAGGCCCAGCGCGAGATATCGTGCCTTTTCGTCGGTCGAGTCTTACTCTTACATGTAAGGATCAGACATGCGCATCACTTCCAAGGGCCAGGTGACCATTCCTGCCGAGATCCGCGAGCAGGCGGGGCTTCTTCCCCACACCGAGGTAAATTTTGAGTACGACGGCAAGACCGTGCGGCTTGTCCGCGCCCAGCAACGCAAAAACGATAGTCGAGGCGCACGCCTGATCGCCCACTTGCGAGGACGGGGAGATATCGCGATGAGCACAGATGCGATCATGGCTCTCACCCGCGAGAAATAAGTGAGTGCAGTATTGGTAGACAGCAACGTTCTACTCGACGGTGCGCAAGCGTCCATCGCTGCATGTAGCCTGCTAACGCGTGATGCAGCACGCTATCGCACTTACTTCCCCAGACTACCTCTCATCACGCCGAGTTAGAGAACAGGCGCTCACGCCGCGAGAGTTCTCCCTGATTACTCGTTCCGCAGTGCCACCATCGGCTCCACCCCTGCCGCGCGCCGCGCCGGGATCAACGATGCCAGCAGCGCTGCAAGGGCCAGCAGAAGCGTTGCCGATGCCAGCATAACCGGGTCCCAGGGCTTGACCCCGAACAGTTGTCCGGTCATCAGCTTGCCGGCCCCAATCGCCGCCGGGATGCCAAGTGCCAGTCCGATTCCTACCTGCGAGAAAGCACCGCGCAGCACCATCTTGACCACGCTCCCACGATCCGCACCCAGCGCCATCCGTACGCCAATCTCGCTCGTCCGCTGCTCCACCATGTAGGCCATCACACCATACAAGCCGATCGCTGCCAGCATCAGTCCAAGCACACCGAAAAGCGTCGTCAGTGTCGCAATCATGTTTTCCTGCTGGAAATCCGCGCTCAACACCTTGGTGTACGGCTCAGCCCCGTAGAACACCAAATTTGGATCGACACTGGCCAACGCCTTGCGCACACGCTCTTCCATGCCCGGTGGGTTGCCCGGCGCCCAGATCACGATGTTGTTCAGGTAGTGCGACCAGATTTCGCCGCTCACGTAGGCCGGGTCGTCCCATTGCGAGGTCTGCGCCTCCGGCACCCAATACATGGGCCCCACCGGATCTTTGTAGCCGTTGGTCATATACCGCATGTCCCGGGTAACTCCGACGATTTCGTAGGATGCTGCGTATTTGAGCTTGTCGGGTCCGAAATGCTGCCCGACCGGATTTTGACCCTTGAAAAACCTCTTGGCAAAGGCTTCGTTGATCACCGCCACCTTCCGCGTCGCCGCCGTGTCATCCTCCGTAATCGGCCGCCCAACCACGATCTTTGCACCGAGCGTTTCGAAGAAACCGGGCATCACGCGTGCAAACCCCGCACTGGTGTCTTCCTTAGCCCCGGGCTCCGGCCTGCCCTCGACCCGAATGCCGTTGTTCCAGCTATCACCCGTCATGGGCGCATAGAGCGCGGGCGCCGCCATCCGTACCCCGGGAATCTGCAGCAGGCGGTCGTCAATTTGCCGGAACAGCGGCTCCAGTTGCTCCGGCTTGTAGTTGCCCAGCATGGGGTTGATCCACGCGATGTACCGGCCGTCCGTCTCGAATCCGAAATTCTGGTGCTCCAGATTACGCAGGCTCTGGCCGAGCAGCGCCGCTGCCGACAGCAATACCAGAGACATCGCTGCCTGCCCGATGACCAGCGACTTCTGCGCCCATGAGCGCCCTCCGCCGACCGAACGATTGGCCCCACGCAGGGCCTCCACCGGGTCGGCATGCGAGGTCATCCATGCCGGCGCGATGCCAAAAATTATCCCGGTCACGAGCGACATCGCCAGCGTGAAGAGCAGTACCGGCCAGGATGGCGTGGCATCGATGGGTACGTAGTTATTGGGACCACGGGGTGGAAAGGCCAGATACAGAATCAGCCTGGTTCCGGCAAAGGCCACGAGGACGCCGACAACTCCTCCCATGACTGACAGCAGTACGGACTCCACCAGCGCCTTGCGTATCAGGCGCTGCCGCGAAGCTCCCAGCGCCATGCGAATCGAGGTCTGTGCACGATCCTTCAGGCCACGCGCCAGCAGAAGATTGGCCAGGTTTCCGCAGGCCACCAGCAGCACACATCCTGCTGCCACCAGCAGCAGCCTCAGTCCATCCTGATATTGATCTTTCATGGCCGACACCCCGGCGCCGCCGGGAGCCAGATGCAGCGTTTGGTGCTGCCAGAGTTCCTTCTCGCCTGGCTCCATATCCGGAACGTGGCTAGCCAACCAGTTGTGGAGTTCGACCTGCAGTTCTGCTTCAAGCGACTTCGGATTCACGCCCGGACGCACTCTCCCGATGAGGTCAAAGAAGTTGCGATTGGGCCTATTCAGCCGGGCGGTTGCTCCATCGATCACCAGCTCCGTGGTCAGGGGAAGCCAAAAATCCGGCATGCCTCCGCCCTCCAGCTTCGCTCCATAGAACCCCGGCGCAGCAACACCGATCACGGTAAACGGATGCCCGTTAATCTGATAGCTGGCGCCGACTACCGAGGGGTCGGAGCCGTACTTCCCTTGCCAGATGTGGTAGCTCATGACCGCCACCAAAGGCGCGCCTTCCTGATCATCCGCGTCGGTCATGAGCCGGCCGATCCAGGGCTGCACGCCGAGGGTCTTGAAGAAATTCCCGGAGACGAACTCTCCGTTGCGCGTATCCACGGCCGCCTGTGAACCCGCTCTGCGCACACCTAGTGCCGCATTGCCGGCCTGCAGCGCGGCCAGGTCAGTGAACTCCGGTGTGTGCGCGCGAAAGTTCTTGTAGGCCTCCCACGAGAACAGCGAAAAATCCCCATCGGCGCCCTGGTTGTACCCGCCCCATTCGCAGCAGCGGATCTTATCTCCGATCCTCCATAGCTCCTCCGGCTTCACCACCGGCAGGGATTTCAGCATCACCTGGTGAATGAGGGTAAAGATCGCCGTCGTTGCTCCGATCCCCAGGGCCAGCGTCATCACCGCCGTAGTCGTGAACCCCGGTGACTTCCGCAGTTGTCGAAGCGCGTCGCGCAAATCTGCCAGCATTCGTCCCTCCGTCCCGTCAGACCACACTGTGCTGTACGAGGACGGCTGGCCGCCGGTTCCAATGAACTTAAGGAGAGAGCCGCCTCAGTCCCGGGCCAAGAAGTAAACCAGGCCGGTAATGGCGGCAGTCAGGAAAACCCAGGCGAACTGATACCAGTAGAAAAATGGGAAGCCGAAGAGCGCCGGAGTTTCGCGCGCGTAGATAGCGGGAAACAACAGACCCGCGGCCGGCAGCAGCAGAAGCCAGTTCCAGCGCGTGCGGCGCCTTCGGCTGCCGGTGTCGTCCATGGCGAGAATTATAGACGGTAGACTGAGAGCATGAAGCGCCGCCTCATTGAGCACTACGAAGTGGTTCGTAAGCTGGGTGCCGGCGGCAGTGGAGTGGTCTACCTGGCCAACGACACGCTGCTCATGCGGCCGGTAGTGCTGAAAATATTGAAGCGGGGCGCGCTTTCGCTGGAGCAGATGCGTAGCACCGTGCTGCGCGAGGCGCGCCTGGCTTCAGCCATCGAGCATCCCAATGTCTGCGCGATCTACGAAGTAGGCGAATCGGAAGATGAGGCCTACATCGTGATGCAATATGTTCCGGGTCAATCGTTGGACAAGATCATCGCCAACGGCGCGGCCAGTGTGCAACTGGGCCTCTCCGTGGGCATCCAGATCGCGGATGGCCTCAGCGCAGCGCATCAGCTGGGGATTTTCCATCGCGATCTGAAGCCGGCCAACGTGATGCTGACCGATGGCGGCGTGGTCAAGATTCTGGACTTTGGCCTGGCGCGAAGACTCTCGACCGCGGAGGCGGAGTTCGACCCAACCAAGCCACGTCAGGATCCATCCAAAGGCCAGTTGCGCAAGACCTACACGGCGCGCGGCGGCACCATCGCATACATGGCGCCCGAGCAATTCGTGACCGGGCAAACCAGCGTGCAGAGCGACATCTTCGCCGTGGGGGTGACGCTCTACGAATTGTTGAGCGGCCGTCATCCCTTCGTGCGGCCGGAAGCGGAAGAGTTTCAGAGCGTGCGCGCCATTCAGTTCGCCGAGCCCAAGCCGTTGACTGAGTACTCTCCGCAGGTGCCCCCCGAGCTGGCTAACGTAATCCACACATGCCTGCAGAAGACGCCGGCCGGGCGCTACTCCTCCGCAGCGGACTTGCGCGAAGCGTTGCGCACCATCATGAAGACCATGCAGCTGGAGACCGGCATTCTGCCCGGTGAGACGGCGACCAACCTGCAGGTGCCCGCTGCCGAACGCGAGAAACGCGCCACGGGATTTCTTTCCATGCTGGCGGAGCGTTTTCGCGAGTCCGCTGATCTGCAGGAGAAGCAGAATACGATCCTGGTTTTGCCCTTCCAGAACTTTGGCCAGACGGGCGAATCTCCGTTGTACGGGTACGCGCTCGCAGATGCGATTGCCGCACGACTGGCCCGGATGTCTTCGCTGGTGGTGCGCCCTTCGAGCTCGCTGATGCAGTTGCCGGTGCCGATGCAACAGATGGATCCGCTGTCGGTCGGCAAGAAGTTGCTGGTGCAATGGGTGTTGGCGGGCAATTTCATGCGTTCAGAAAAGGGATTCGATCTGAACTGGCAGTTGCTGGATGTGCCGGGGCAGTGTGTGCGCGCCGGCGGCACCATCAGCGTGCCTTCTTTCGATCTGATCGCGGTGCAGACGGAGATCTGCAACGAGGTCTTCTCCACCCTGCAGGGGTTGGGCAGGTTGCAGCAGAGCGGCGAGGCGCCCCGTAGCGCGCCCATGGCCGAGGCATTGTCGGAAGAGTATCTGCAGGCGCGGGCGCTGTTGTCGTCCTTTATGTCGCGCTCCGGCGCCCGGGGTGACCTGGACAAGGCACGGAATCTGTTCGAAAGCGTGGTCGCGCGCGATGCGGAGTTTGCCCCGGGATGGAGCGGTCTGGGGATCACGCAACTGCAATATGTGCGTCATGGACTGGGTGGGCAAATGCATTTGCTGGCAGCGCGGCGCAGCTTCGACCGCGCGCTCGAGCTCGATCCCGGATCGCTTGAGGCAAACCTCTATCGCGTCTACATGCTGCTTTCGCGGGGAGAGAAGGAGAGCGCGCGCCATGGCATCGAGAACCTGCTGCTCACCGCGGACAATAATTGGGATGTGCACCTGGTAGCCGGGCAGACCTTGCGCCTGGATGGGATGTACGACGAAGCGCTGCAGCAGTTTAATCGGTCGCTGCAGCTGAATCCTTCGAATGCGCCGATCATTTACAACCACCGTGCGCGCGTCTACCAATATCAAAACCAACTGGAGCTGGCCGAGGAAGAGCTGCAGAAGGGCCTGACGTTAGAGCCTAAGCATCCGTTGCTGCGCACCTCCGTCGCGTACCAGAGAATGCGCCAGGGAGACATGCAGCAGGCCATCGGGATTCTGGAAGCAGTGATCCACGACGATGAGAGTATGCGCATTGCTTTCCCTACGCTGGCGTTGTGCTATGTACAGGCCGGGCAGCGCGAGCGCGCCACGGCACTGATCGAAGAAGATTCGCTCTCCGCGGCAGAGGCGGACAGCGAAATGGCTTATCGCCTGGCGACCTACTTTGCAGTTGAGGGCGATGAGAGCGAGGCGCTTCACTGGCTACGGCGCGCCATCTATCTGGGCAATGAGAATTACCCGTGGTTCTCGAAAAACCCGTTGTGGAACCGGCTGCACGGTCACGTGGATTTCGAACGCATTCTAGAAGACTTGAAAAAAAGCTACCGGGTGAACCAGAAAACCTGGCGGCGCCTGCTGGAGCGCGTTCCTACAGAGAAGCTCGCTTAAGGAGGGACCTGCTGTTCGCTCAATTACCATCACAACTGAATGGGAGCGCCGGCAACTTGAGGGAAAAATGACACCCACCCCCACTAACAAATGGTTTGGGTGGCCCATTCAAGCCTTCTTTTGGCTTGAGTGGGGTTGTTGCAGACCCAACCCTCCGTTCGTGTCATTAGGAGCGCAGCCGCTCTGCCTTCAGAATTTCTGGGGTAACAATTCCGTCTTCTGGTCTTGCACCGGGGTTCAGGAACATGGGATCGGTAAGGCTGAAGACCACGATCGATGAAGCCGGAAGATCTGCCGACCAGTTGGTCAATAACCAATGCGCGGTGACCACGCCTGTGCCAATGGCTGTGCCGACCACCGCACCGACTCCGCCACCGATGGCGGCTCCAACGGACCGCGCCGCTGCCGGCTCCTAAGCCCAGCTCAGCCATGGTCCGCTTGCCGTGCTGGTTGGCGACGATATCGCCTTCTCCCTTTGGCTTGGTGTCTGAGCCGAAGGTGTCGATGACTTGCGCGTGCAGATGATAGCGGGTGCCGTCGGGCAGAACGAATTCATCGGGACGGAGGTGGATGACCGACCCCCCGCTGAGGCGATTACCGGCGCTGGCGTATACCACCCTGCCGTGCAATTCAGAACCCACCGGGACGACGACTCTGCCATTGCGCAGGATGTCTTGGGTGAGCGTCGCACGGAAAGGCGTGCCCGGGGTGGTAGAGCCGGCATCGATATCCTGCAGCATGCGAACCCTGAAGGTTGTTCCTTCAGGCAGTGCATTCGCCGGTCCAGGAACGTAGGTGACGATGCCGTCATCCCGAGTTGTCGGCCGAGGAATCGAAACTCGAATCAGCGGACCGGGCGTGCAGTGCGTTGGCATGAGGCGTGTAGTCGCCCGCGGAGGGCGGCAGCGGCGTCTCGATGATGCCGGCGTCGGGATTGTCTGGCGCAGCCGGAGCTTTTGCCGGAGCGGCGGTGGGGCGGCGCAGGCACAGCTGCGGCCGCAGGAGGGGTCGCGGGCGCCTGCTCGCTGGTGGTAATGGCGTCATTTGCGGGCGGCACCGAGACGCCTTCATACGGACTTGGTTTGGCGTCGGTTGGCGCAGATTGCGCAACGAGAATCGTGGTGCTCAAAACCAATGTGGCCACTGCAACCAGAGAAAAACGTGTCTTTGTCATAGCCTGTACCTAACCTGACTCCACCGTATTAACACTGCACTTACAGATTAGTCCAAGCGTTCCTGCTTGAGCGCTGGCAAGAGAAAGAAAGAACCACGAGGGTAACATGGCCGTGTCATAAGTAACAGCCGGCATGTTCAGCATTAGAACGCCGCGATTGGCTTTGTTAGAATGCGGGTCTGGCGCGAAGATGGGAAGTTTCATCAGCACGATTGGCGGAATGGATGGAAAAGCGATTGCCGTCGATCGCCGCGCACCTCTGAAAGATCGTCTACAACACCACATTGCAAGGAGCGATATGACCGAGATTGTTGCCATTCACGCGCGCGAGATTCTGGATTCCCGAGGGAATCCCACGGTAGAAGCCGATGTGCTTCTCGCGAGCGGAGCCATGGGCCGGGCGGCTGTACCCAGCGGGGCTTCCACCGGAGAACACGAGGCAGTGGAGCTGCGCGACGGCGACAAGGCGCATTACCTCGGCAAGGGAGTGCTGCACGCAGTAGACAACGTGGAGAGCGTGCTGGCTCCCGAACTGGCCGGCATGGATGCGACCAACCAGCGCCTGATCGATGCCACCATGATCGCCCTGGACGGCACTGAGAACAAGGGCAAGCTCGGCGCCAACGCCATCCTGGCGGTTTCCATGGCCTGCGCCCGGGCCGCCGCCAACGCGCTGGAGATGCCGCTTTACCGCTACCTGGGCGGCGTGAATGCATCTGTGCTGCCGGTGCCGATGATGAACATCATCAACGGCGGAGCCCATGCCGACAACAATGTGGACTTTCAGGAATTCATGGTGATGCCGGTAGGCGCGGAGCGCTTTGGCGATGCGCTGCGCTGGGGTGTCGAGGTCTTCCACACCTTGAAGGGCGTGTTGAAGAAGCGGGGATACAGCACCGCCGTGGGCGATGAGGGCGGCTTTGCTCCCTCGTTGAAGTCGAATGTGGAAGCCATCGAGGTGATCCTCGAAGCGATCGAGCTGGCGGGATACAAGGCGGGCGAGGAAATCGCCATTGCGCTCGACCCGGCGGCCAGCGAGTTTTTCGATAAGGAAAAGGGGCTCTACGTTTTCAAGAAGAGCGACCGCAGCGAGAAGACCAGCGAAGAGATGACGCGCTTCTGGGAGGACTGGGTGCGGCAGTATCCGATCATTTCGCTCGAAGACGGCCTGGCCGAAGACGATTGGGCCGGCTGGAAGTTCCTGACCAAGGAGCTGGGCGACAAGGTGCAGTTGGTGGGCGACGATCTGTTCGTGACCAGCACCGAACGCCTGCAGCGGGGCATTGAGCAGGGCGTCGCCAACTCCATCCTGATCAAGGTGAACCAGATCGGCACGATCAGCGAAACGTTTGAAGCGATCGCGCTCGCGCGCCGCTATGGATACACCTCGGTGATTTCGCATCGCAGCGGGGAGACGGAAGATAGCTTCATCGCCGACCTGGCGGTGGCCACCGGCGTAGGGCAGATCAAGACCGGCTCTGCTTCGCGCACCGACCGCATCGCGAAGTACAACCAGTTGCTGCGCATCGAGGAGGAGCTGGGGCAGGGTGCGGAGTTCCTCGGCCGGGCAGCAGTCAACGCTGGGGAGTAGACGTGTCTCTGAAAAAACCGGTGGTGCTGACAATTCTGGATGGCTGGGGCTATCGGCCGGAGACATTCGCCAATGCGATTGCGCTGGCGCGCAAGCCAACCTACGACAAGTTGCTGGCGGAGTTTCCCAACGACCTGCTGCATGCTTCCGATCATTTCGTGGGCTTGCCCGATGGACAGATGGGCAACAGCGAAGTGGGCCACCTGAACATCGGCTCGGGCCGCGTGGTGCACATGGACATCACCCGCATCGACGACCTGATCCGATCGGGTGAATTCTTCCGCCATCCCGTCATCGTGCAGGCGCTGAAGCATGCGGGCGAAAAGGGACGCGCGCTGCACTTGCTGGGGCTGGTCTCCGATGGAGGCGTCCATTCCCAGCAGGCGCATCTGCACGCCCTGCTGCTGGCGGCAAAACAGCATGGCGTGGAGCGGGTGTTTGTCCACGCCTTTCTCGATGGCCGCGACACCCTGCCCACCAGCGGCGTGGGCTACCTGGAAAAGCTGCAGCGCAAGATCGACGAACTAGGCGTGGGCAAGATTGCCAGCGTGGGCGGCCGCTACTTTGCCATGGACCGGGACCGGCGATGGGAGCGCGCGAAAAAAGCCTTCGACGCCATGGTGGGCAAGGGAGGGCGGCGATATGCCGATCCCATCGCGCGCGTCAAGGAGTGCTACCACAACGGGGTGACGGACGAGTTCGTGGAGCCGTTTGTGGTGGTTGATGCCGAAGGGCGGCCGGTGGGCCCGGTAAGCGATGGCGATGCCTGCATCTGTTTCAACTATCGCGCTGACCGGGTGCGGCAGATTACCCGCGTGTTGGCGCGCAACAGCGGGCTAACCAAGAACGATGGCAAGGAGCTGCCCGGGGCGGAGGACATGGATCTCACCATTCCGCCCGGCGAGATACCGAAACAACTGCACTACGTGTGCATGACGCAGTATGACAAGCAGTTCTCCTTGCCCATGGTGATCCTGCCTGAGTCCATGGAGAACCTGCTGGCGGATATGCTGGCCCAGGCCAACCTGCGCAACTTGCGCATTGCGGAAACGGAGAAGTATGCGCACGTAACCTACTTCTTCAACGGCGGCATCGAGAAGCCGTTTCCCGGCGAGGACCGTGTGCTGGTTCCCTCGCAGAAAGTGGCCACCTACGACCTGGCGCCGGAGATGAGCGCAGCGGGCATTGCGGATGCAGTGATCAAGGCGATTGGCGACCCGGCCTTCGACCTGGTGGTGGTGAATTTTGCCAACGCCGACATGGTGGGGCACTCGGGCAAACTGGAGCCGACTATCAGGGGAGTGGAGACGATCGATTCCTGCCTGGGCCGCATCTATCAGACGCTCAAGCAGCGGGGCGGCTCGATGCTGATCACTGCCGACCACGGCAATGCCGAATTGATGGTCGATCCGGCGACGGGCGGCCCGCACACCGCGCACACCACCAACCCGGTGCCGGTGATTCTGGTCAGCGACGACGCGGCCAGATACCGGCTGCGTGAAGGTGGCTCGCTGCGCGACATTTCTCCTACGCTGTTGGGCATGCTTGGGTTGGAAAAGCCGGCACGCATGACGGGCGTTGACCTGCGCGCAGAGATCTCCAGCAAAACAGTAAATTAAAAAAGAATTAGATAATTTGGTTCGATCAAAAGATAGCTTCGACTTCCGTAAACCTTTCCGCGCTGTCCTTCGTCAACCGATCCGAGTCAGTCTCTGTAAGCAAGCAAGACCGTAGAAGACTGAATCCAAAAAAAAGCGCCCTCGCGCTGTTTGGGAGGACTTCGTCTTGCTCGCACCTCTTCCATCCTGGCCTTGTGGCTGGGAACCGCGGTCTTCGTCTGTCGTTCTCTCCGCGCTCTCGCAAGCTGAGGAGCTGTTCATTTTCTCAACGTGAGCTGGAGGCAGCTCCTCCTGTTGTGGTTGGTGTGGCCACTGGCTGCGGTTGCGCAAACCGGCTCCGCAGGCCCAGAGGGGTGCTCGCGTTGTCATGTGGAGGCGTTAACCCAACCGGCCACCTACATGGCGCAAGCGCTCGAATCGGTGGAGAAGAGCAAGGTTCTCAAAGAGCATCCGATGCTGGCTGTGACCGTGGGCAAGTATTCCTACCGCATCGAGCGAAAGGGCAGCGAGAGTGAGTACACCGTTACAGATGGAGAAAGTACCGTCAGCCTGCCCATTCGCTGGGCGATGGGCGCCAGCTCGGCGTTAGGCCAAACCTACATCCTGGAAAAAGACGGCCAGCTGTATGAGAGCCGCGTGAGCTGGTTCCGGGAATTGAATGGTCTTGACCAGACAATGGGATACGAAGGCTCGCCGCCGGCAGACATCAACGACGCCGCCGGCAGGCAGATCCACCAGGATGAAAAACTGCGCTGCTTCGGCTGCCACGCGACCGATGCCGTTCAGGGCAGGCATCTGACGTTAGAGAAAATGACTCCGGGAGTCCAGTGCGAACACTGTCACGAATCCACCGAGCAGCATCTGGCAGCCCTGCAACTGGGCAAGCCAGCTCCTAAGGAACTATCCAAACTAATCAAGATGTCTGCGGAGCAGGCTTCGGAATTCTGCGGGCAATGCCACCGCACCTGGGCGGAAATCGCGGCGCAACCCAACCCTGGTATTGCAAATATTCGCTTCCAGCCGTACCGGCTGACCGGCAGCAAATGTTATGACCCGGAGGATGCGCGCATCAGCTGCCTGGCCTGCCACAATCCGCATCACGACTTCAAACCGCAAACCGTGAACTTCGATCCAAAGTGCCTCAGCTGTCACGCCGGCGGAAAACCCGGCGCCAAGGCTTGCCCGGTTGCCAAAGACAATTGCATCTCCTGCCACATGCCGAAAATCGATTTACCCGGGGCACACTACAAGTTCACGGACCATCGGATCCGCATTGTGAAGCCGAACGAACCATACCCCGGCTAGAGCGCTGCGTAAGAAAAAAATTCACAAATCCAGCCCCGCAGGGGCGACCTGAACTCCCTGAACTCAGCCCAGGACGCAGTCCTGGGTTGTCATCGGGGAAAGATATCTAGTCCCGTAGGGACGGCTGAATCCATTTCCGCTCAACCGTCCCTGCGGGACTAGCCCATTGTTGCGACGTGTTCCCAGGACTGCGTCCTGGGCTAAGGTGGTCGCCCCCGCGGGGCTGGTTTTGTAAGGCCGGTTCTCCCGCGGGCTCTAGAGCAGTTTGGAAGATGTAGACCGAAGCGGTAGGACTTTTTGTGGGTTTCTCGTAAGGAAAACCACTCATCGCAATCCTTTACCGGCCGCCTGGTGATCGCGAAACCGCTCTAAGGCTTACTCGCAGGAGCGGGAGCAGGCGGTTCCTTCTTTTTGAAGTCGTCGATCTTCTTGTCGAGTGCCTGTCCTACAGAAGCATCAACTTTGAAGATTCCCGCTACCACGCTCGATTTCGCGTAGTAGGCATTCTTATCTTTGCGCACTTCGAGCGTCTGCACTCCGGCGTCGCCGGTTAGTTTTGCTGTCGCCAATCCACCAGCATGCGCGAATTCCGCAGCGGGGTCGCCGGCCGTGCTGAGATCCATCCTCGCGTTTGTCAGGCTGCGGACAAGATCGTTGACCGCGAAGCTATCCGCGGGTGAGGACGACGGCTTCAGAATCTGCCAGCCGTCCTTGGTGCGGTCGAACTCCAGCTCTTCGCCCTTCTTGAGTAGCTCAACCCTGCTTACTTTATCGGCGTTCAACGTCAGCAGGCTTTTATCGCGCAGATCATTCAGACCTTTATTCAGGCTGGTTTTGCTATAGCTGGCAATGGTGAAAACCCTGGGATCACCGGCAAGGGCAGCGTAGACATTCCCACCGGCAGGAGTTTCGTCGCCCAGCAGCAGCTGCGTGGTGTGGCCTTTGCCCGCAATGTCCACTTCGACCGCCGCCGGATCAAGCCCGTATTGCTTGCGATCAGAGGCCTTGTCCTCAACCACCCGATCGGCTATCAATCCGGACAGGGTCGAGAGCACGCCGGCGACCGCTTCCTGATCCGCGGGGTAGGGAGCCGGTTGGGTGATCTGCCACTTGTCGCCTGCTTTTTCAACGGTGACCGGCGTCTTCTGCGTGATGGTGAGCCGGTTCACATCGGCTGCATTAACCTTTAGGATCGTCGTCGCGGTACTGGCCGGAGTAACCTCTTCCGGAGGTTTGCGGTGCTGCGACCAATAAAGAACGCCGCCGAGTGCGCCGAGAACAACCACTGCAACGATCAGACCGCGGAAATTCATAGGCCCCTTATCGTCTCTTCCACCAGACCAGCGTGCCGGTGATGATCACGATCAAAGGGAGCACGAATTGGCTGGTTGCCCGCACCAGGTTCAATTGCGCCCGGGTCATGGTGATGCGGCGGTCTTCCTGCTGCTTGGGGCGTATGGAGATAAGATCTTCGTCGGACGAAAGCCAATTCACCGCGTTCAACGCCAGATCGCTGTTGCCGTTGAACCCAAGGAAGCGGTTAGCGGCCCACGACGAGCTGCCGGCCACCACGAAGCGGCCCTGCGAGTTCGGCTTGCCCGAGTTATACGTGCCGGCTGCCGCGATGGTTAGCGGCCCCTTCCGATTACGCGGATCGGCAACACTGACCTCAGGCGAGTTGAGATTACTGGTGGCCAGGCTGCTGCTCGACGAATCGAAGAGTTTCTCAACAGTCGTTTTGTCAGCATTCTTGATATCCATCGAGCGGGAGAGCGGAAAGCCGACCGCGCTGCCGCGCATCTGCGCCACAATGGGCTGCGTGCTGTACGTGGTGACCAGCGCCACCTGGGGACCGAGCCCGGCAAGCTGGCCAACCGGGTTCAGATCGAGAATCATGTCCTTGTTCAGGGTCACGCCCCAGCTCTGCAGCAGGCTGGTAAGCGCGTCGTTTTCCCCTACCGGAGAAGCTCCGAACTGGATCGGCGGATCGAGCATGAAGAAGCCCCGGCCACCCCCTTCGACGTAGTTTTTGATCGCATCCACTTCCGGCTGTTGGTAATCATGGGTAGGGCCGGCGATCACGAGCGCTGTGCAGTCGGCCGGCACCTCGGCCTTTTGCAGCAGATCGATGGATTTGGACTGATACTCGTCGCGGGCTACAAGATCTTTGAATTGGGAGAACCCGTCGCGCTCGACTGTCGTCGATCTGGTGTTCTCCACTCCCAGTGACAAAACAGACGCTGCGAGTTGTGCCTTTCAGATCGCGGATGAAGGCCCCGGTCAGGCCCTCTTCCGTAATGGCCTTTGCGGTCTCTTTCTTGTCACCGATCTGCACCAGGGCGGTGCCGAACTCGCGGATTCCCGCGGCCCGCGCCAGCTGGGGATTCTTATCCGGGTCTACGTACGCAATGCGCACCTTGGGCGAGAGGTTGGCATACTCGTCCAGCAGGTCTTTCCCATCCTGGAAGCGCGTGCTCTGGTTGAAGTAGGTGATGGTGGCGTCCTGCTTCAACCCGGTCACGATCTTTTTGGTCTGGTCGGAGAGGCTGTAGCGCTTGTTCGACGTGGCGTCGTACGACTTGTTGTAGCGATTGGCGAGCACATTCGCCACGACCACGATGGCGATCACTACCAGGATATAAACGGCCGCATAGGCCCCATATTTTGTCTGTCTGGCTTTTAGCCACTGGCTCGCCATCTATGACCTCCAGCGCAGGGATTCCATGGAGCGCGCCGTGAAAAAGAGCCCCAGGAAGATCCCGCTGAGATAGTAGACGACGTCTTTCGAATCAATCACACCCTTGGCGAAGGATTCGAAGTGGGTAATGACCGAGAAATAGGCAAGCACATGCGCCCAGGTCGCCGCTTCATAACCGCTGGTCCACTCCAGCACCCACAACAGGAGGCAGACGCCGAAAGTAGCCGCCCCGGCAATGATCTGATTTTTGGTCAGGGTGGAGATGAAGGTCCCCAGCGCCAGCAGCGTGCCCGCCTGCAATAGCAACCCCAGGTAACCCACCGCCAGCGGCTTCCAGTCGGGGTGCCCGTAGCGAAACAGAAAGGCAAAATTGAGCGCGGTAAAAAGCAGCAGGCAGGAGTAGAGGATCACCGCCGCCAGCCATTTTCCCAGAACGACTTCAATGTCGCGGACCGGCGAAGTCGCCAGCAGTTCAATGGTGCCCGAGCGCTTTTCTTCGGCGAAGAGGCGCATGCTGATCATGGGGATAAAGAAAAGTCCCACCACGCTGACGTTGGAAAGCAGCGGCCGGATGATCTGTTCGTTGATGCTCATGGGGAAGGTCTGGCCGCGCATTTGCATCTCCATCCCCTCGATTACGAAATAACCGAGCGCGTTCCAGAAGAAGAAGCCGAAGATCAGGCCGAACATGGTCAACAACAGATAGGCGATGGGAGATACGAAGTAACTCCTCAGCTCCTTCGCACAAATGGTCCAGGTATTTCTCATGGTTGCAGCTCGTTCGCGGGAGACTTTTCTTCGACGATCGCTTCGCTCCCTGTCAGTTGGAGAAAGATCTCCTCCAGGCTTCTGCCGGCCGGACGAAGTTCGCATAGATCCCAGCCTGACGCCACCACCGCGCGTGCCAGGTCTCCTCTGACTAACTGGCCCTTTAGGCTTTGCACCTCAAAAACCAGCCCCGAGTCTTTACGATCGCCAGGCAGCACGCGGCTTACTCCCGGAATGGCTTCAAGCTTTTGTTGCACCAGCAAGGCATCCGGCTGGCCGTCGCGGCCGGCCACTTCAAGCAACAGAGATTCGGCGTCGCGCGTCCGGGCCTGCAGGTTGCGCACCGAATCGGTGGCCACCAGCTTGCCTTTGTTGATGATCAGCACCTGCTCGCAGGTCTGTTCCACCTCGGGAAGAATATGGGTGCTGAGAATGATGGTGTGGTCCCCGGCCAGGCCTTTGATCAGGTCGCGGGTTTCATTAATCTGCTTGGGATCGAGGCCGGCGGTGGGTTCATCGAGAATCAACACATCAGGGTTGTGAATAATGGCCTGCGCCAGCCCCACTCTCTGGCGATAGCCTTTGGAGAGCTTGCCCAGAAGCTTGTTTTTCACATCCGCCACAAAGCAGCGCTCGCACACATAGTCGATGCGCTTTTCCAGTTCAGCGCCGGCCAGGCCCTTCAGCTTGCCCACGAAGCGCAGATATTCGACCGTCTCCATTTCGAGATAGAGAGGAGGGGTTTCGGGCAAATATCCGATTCGCTTCTTTACCTCGAAGGGCTGCTCGAGAATGTCGAAGCCCGCGACTGAGGCGGTGCCGCCCGAAGGAGAAAGGAAGCAGGTAAGGATGCGCATCGTCGTCGTCTTGCCGGCGCCATTGGGGCCGAGGAATCCAACGATCTGGCCCTTGGCTACGGAGAAGGAAATATGATCGACGGCGACTGCGCGGGCGTACCTTTTTGTAATGTCTTTGACTATGATCATCGCTGGCAGGAATTTCTGACTTCGCAATTCCTCGACGAGTCGACGTGGAATAACACCATCGTAAAAAGGAGACTCTATCGATGTCAATTCGCTGAGAGCACTCGCAGAAAACTCCCGAATCATTTTCCCCTCGCGCGCATCCTGCTAAAGCAGCGCTCCCCATCCTACATTGATCTTCACTGCACTCGCACAGCCAACGCCAAAATAAGGGATGGAATGAGCGCCGCCGCCAGTACATTGACGCAAGCAGACCACGAATGGAAGCCGAAGACAAATCCGTGGCTGATCGCCTTTGTGGTATCGCTGGCGGCATTCATGGAGGTGCTCGACACCAGCATTGCCAACGTCGCCCTGCCGCATATAGCCGGGAACCTCGGGCGCCAGCCAGGACCAGAGCACCTGGGTGCTGACCTCCTACCTGGTCTCCAACGCCATTGTTCTGCCCATCAGCGGCTGGCTGGTGAGCGTCTTCGGGCGCAAACGCTTCTTCATGACCTGCATCGTGATCTTTACCGTCAGCTCACTGGCGTGCGGCGTCGCCCCCAGCCTGGGGATTCTGCTGGTTGCCCGGGTCATCCAGGGCGGGGGCGGGGGCGGTCTGCAGCCGATGGCGCAGGCCATTCTGGCGGACACATTTCCGCCACGGTTGCGCGGGCTGGCCTTCTCGCTCTACGGGGTGACGGCCATTTTTGCGCCGTCGATCGGCCCGACCCTGGGTGGATGGATCACAGACAACTACACCTGGCGTTGGATCTTCCTGATGAATCTGCCGGTCGGCATCGCGGCGCTATTTCTGGTCTACACGCTGGTGGAGGATCCACCCTACCTGACCAGGGCGCGGGCTCTGGGCAAGCGCGTTCAACTGGACTACGTTGGTTTCTCGCTGCTGGCGCTGGGGGTGGGCGCTTTGCAGATCCTGCTCGACAAGGGGCAGGAGGATGACTGGTTCGGCTCGGACTTTATCGTCACCTTGATGGTGATTGCCGGCGTCTGCCTGGTGACGCTGGTGATATGGGAGCTTTATCAGAAGAGCCCGATCGTCGACGTAAGGCTTTTCAAGAACTTCAACTTCACCACTTCCAGCATGATGATGTTTGTGGTTGGCGGCATGTCGTTTGCCACCACGGTGCTGGTGCCCCAGTTTCTGCAAGCCAACATGGGTTACACGGCGGAGTCGGCGGGCATGGTGCTTTCCGCCGCGGGCTTTGTGCTGCTGGCGGCATTGCCGTTCATTGGCATGCTGGCCGGCCGGTTTCCCGGCCGTAACCTGATCGCAACCGGCTGGCTTCTGCTGACCGGGAGCATGTACTTGTCGACGCAGCGCATCGACCTGCTCATTAGTTTCAACTCGGCGACCCTGCTTGCGGATCGCTCAATACGCGCCTTTGGGCCTGGTCTTTATCCCGACCACCGCCGCCGCGTACTACGGCATGCCCAAGGAGAAGAACAATGCCATCGCCGGGCTGGTGAACTTCATGCGCAATATCGGCGCCAGCGTGGGGACTTCTGTGGTGACCACGGTGCTGGCGCGGCGCGACCAGTTTCACCAGGAGCGGCTGGGCAGCAACATTACGCCCGGCAACCTGGTTCTGAACAGCACCATTAGCGGCCTCTCGCACCAGCTGCAGCAGAGCGGGATGAGCGCCCACGATGCGATGGCGGGCGCCTACGGGCAGGTGTATCGAAGTCTGCAATTGCAGGCGTCTACCCTTTCGTACATCGACACATTCTGGCTGCTGACGCTGGCCGCCGGCATCATGTTCTGCATGGCGTTTGTGCTGAAGAGAAACGATCCACGCGGCGGCGGCGAAAAGGTGATCGCCCACTAATTGGTCCAACCACGCAGTTCAGCCTGTCGGGTGCAATGAATATTTGTAATCCCGAATGAGCCGCTTCGCGAATTGGACGGATCTGAGTTCGCTCCACCAGTGTTAGCCTGCAAATATGGAACCTGTCGTCGGATCGACTCTGGATGCACATGGCATGTTGGCGGTCGCCCTGGAACAAGCGCGGATTGGATTTGCCGAAGGCGGCGTGCCCGTAGGCGGAGCCATCTTCCGCACCGATGGAACGCTGCTGGGCGTTGGACGCAACCGGCTGGTGCAGGAAGGCAACGGCTCGCTCCACGGGGAGACGGATGCCTTTCGCGCTGCCGGACGCCGCCCGACCTGGCACGACACCATCCTGGTGACCACCCTGGCCCCGTGCTGGTACTGCAGCGGGCTCGATCTACCAGTTCCGCTTCCGCCAGGTGATCCTGGGCGATAGCGTCAACGCCCAGGGTGGTATGCACTGGCTGCGCGAGCAGGGAATCGACATCCTCGATTTGCACTCGCAGGAGTGCATCGACCTGATCGCGGAATTCCAGCGGATACGCCCGGACCTATGGAAAGAGTGCATCGGAGAAGCCTGACGCCGTTATTACTGACCACACTCCGCCAGGGGTGCCAGATTACGGCCATGATGGTGGAGCGCGGTTTCGAGCGTAGCCGACGTGTGTGCCCAGGTTTCATCCGAGGCGTCTATATGTCCGTGCGACCCGGTCAGGATCAGCGCCTTGGTGCTGCCGCACACCTCGAGCCGTTCCGCCGGGCGCGACTGCGTTAATTGGGTCAACAAGGCAGGGTCGCCGTACACAGCCGCGCCCTCCACCACAACCAGCGCCACCTGCGCAGCGGTTGCGTGGGCGAGCGTCCAGTAGGCATCGTGCTGGTTGCTCTCCGGGCGAATCACCAGCAGGTCGGCATCGTGGCCCGGTTGCAGAGCGCCCAGGCGGTCAGCGGCCCCGATCAATTCCGCGGGAATTGCAGTTGCCATGCTCACTAGTTCGCGATCGGTAAAGGGATGCGGGCTCTGGGTATCGTTCCAGGCGGCCGCATAGTTTAATTCGGCAAGCAGGCCGTCGCTGCCTGTCGGACTCCAGTCGGGCGCGAGCGCGATCACCACGTGCGCGGCCCGGGCAGCCGCGACATCCGCCGTACTGCCGTAAAGCTCCAGATTGCTGCGCGGCGACCAAATCAGGCCCACTCCGTGGTTCGCCATTGCGGCGAAGTTTTCCGGCTCCAAGGCGACGCCATGAATCAGCGCCACGCCGGGAACCAGCAGGCCCCGACCTTCGAGCATGGCGAATTCCCGTGCCGCGGAGGCATCCTGGCGACCACCTTCGCCGAGGTGAATCAGAAACGCGTGGAGCTGACGGTTCGCGAGCTGCTGGCGAATCGGGGCCAGCTCGGTTTCGGGCATCTGCAAGGGAAACACGTTGTACGCGACATGCCATTCCGCTTCGGTGTCGAGATTATGCGCCAGCCCCTGGCTGCATGCATCGGAGAGGCTGCCAACCAGGGAGGTCTCCCCTTCAGACAGCGCCTTGACCTCGGCGTAGCGCTCCATCTCGCATGCAAGGCCGTCTGCAACCATGGCAGCATGGGGAGATACGAGCAATGTCTGGTAAATCGGCTTCTGCTGCCAGTCGTAGCGGTTACCGAATTCCTGTACCGGATGCCAGCGGGGAAATACATTCCAGGTGAGATGGTTGTGCAGGTCGATCAAGCCAGGGGCGATAACCCCGTGGGTATCGAGGACGAGCTCATGCGGTGGAATTTCCACATTGGCTCCAACGGCAACGATCTTGCCTTGCGCAATGAGGATGGTCCCATTCTCGACCAGGCCGCCAGGCGTGACCAGCGTGCCGCGCAATGCGTACCCCGGCGGTTGCGCCAATCCAGAGCGAACGTTACCGAACCCCAGCAGCAATGCTAGGGGCAGACACCATCGGACGATGCGGGTCGTATCTCTGCGGTAAGCTTCGGTCATAACTCAGACTGCACTAAATCCTGTTCAACGAAAAGAGCTTTGTTGTTACTTCGGCCCATGTGGCGTGTATGCCTCTGTCAATACGCCGGCGGGGGGAGTATCGCCGTTGTAACACTTCGCCGCGGAGAGAGATAGTGTGAGTGAAAGGCCGTAACACCAACACGGCTGTTGGTGGTACGAAAGAGCCGCACCCGCGTTCTCTCTCCAACCGGTGTGATCGCGCGCGAAACGTGTAATTCCCGCTAGCGCGGTAGCGTGTTTTTTCCTGATAGATGAACATTTTGCATAGGCTCCCGAATTGGTTGCCTGACCTCACAATTTTTCTGCAAATAGCTGATAAAAAGGCTTTTCTCCAGAAACGATTTCTGTATATTCGTTCTAGTAATTTACCTGGATTTTCTGCCTTCCGGTCTTGAGCAAGAGGACTGGGTGGAGGCTTCCGCGAGTTGCAAAAGACCTGCGAAGTAGCCTGCCACGTGTGTTCTTCGAACTCAGGTCAAACCCCGGTGCGGTTTTGCTGAGGAATATACCTCCGCAGCCTCCGAGGTGTTTTATAGATGAGGTTGTCGAGTAGTTGTCAGGCGCATGGCGTCTCCCCCTCTCCGACTAGCCCGTGACAATCGTCCCGTACTCGACTCCCCGCTGACATGCTCTGCGGACGAGCCCTATGAAACTTCGATTGAACTGACGGAAGGAAAACAATGAAGATTTTCGGCTACGCAGTTTTGATGTTTTCGATAGCCGCAGCTCCAGCATTCGCGGCTAACGTAGAGATTCCGAAGGATGCTAAGTCGTCTGGAGATTTGTCCGAGTCAAGCCACTGGATGTGGAGCCATGACGCAAAGACACCGGGGCATGCCGTCGCATCGTCCCACTATCCGATCAGCAGCCCCTCGATGGACGGCCATGCCAGAGAGTTCTCCATGTCCTATTCGGACAAGGGCGGGGAGCGTTTCTCCCTGACGTTCGCCCATAACGCAGAGGTCACCCATTTCGTCTACGACACCTGGGTCTATGTGAACAACGCTTCCGAGCTGGCGAACCTGGAAATGGATATGAACCAGGTGATCTCGAATGGCAAGACAGTGATTTATGCCTTCCAATGCTCCGGCAATTCAGGTCACTGGGAGTACTCGGTGATCGAGCACAATAGCCCCCATTGGAAGTCCACCGGCGTTGCTTGCAACCCCAGGAACTGGGCTTCGAAAAAGTGGCATCACATCCAGATTGCTTCGCATCGCAGCGGCGAGGATGTGACCTATGACGGGGTGAGCTTCGATGGAGACTTTCATCCGCTCCATGACGGTGGAGCTGGAGCACTCTCTCTGCATTGGGGGGCGGGCGATCTCAATCTGAACTTCCAGCTCGACGGCGCCGATTCGCGCGGCGAGGTCACCATGTACCAGGACAAGCTGACAATCTTCTACTGGTAACAGTCAGAGATGTAATTAAATATGGCCGCCCCGCGGGGCGGCCATATTTTTGTCCGAACTCATGCAACGTGTAATTACCACCGTGACAGTAGCGTGTTTATTCCTTAAGAATGAAGATTTTGCACGGGGTTACACAACGGCTCCCTCGGCCTCGAAATTTATCCAAATAAGTGATCAAAAGGCCTTTTCTCCGGCGGCGATTTATGTAAGATTCGTTTAGTAAGTCACCTGGAGTTCTGCGTTACCGGCTTGAGCTCGATAACTAAGTGGAGATATCAAGGACGTCCACAATAGCTCTGTGGAGGGTCCGGGATACTGTTGACAGTTTTTCGAACTCGAGCTAGCTTCGGTATAGGTTCTGCGGAGGCATCGGCCTCCGCTGCCTCCGAAGAATCAAAATGAGGTTGTCGAGTTGTTGTCAGGCGCATAGCGTCTTCTCTCTCCGACCAGCCCGTGACAATACGCCCCTGTACTCGACTCCCCGCTGCCAGGCGAAGCGGGCGAGCCTTACGAAAACCTCGTTCTAAAAATAACGGAAGGAAACCATGAGATTTTTCGGCTACGCAATCCTGTTGTCTTCGATAGCTGCGGCGCCTACATTCGCGGCAGCAAGCTTCCTCTGTCCCCCATGGGCCGCGATCCCGTCGAATGCCAAGTCGTCCGGAGATCTGTCGGCGTCAAGCCAATGGTTCTGGAGCCATGACTCAGCCACGCCCGGGAGTGCCGTCGCATCGTCCGAGTTTCCGGTAAGAAACCCGTCGCTGGATGGAAAGGCGAGAGAGTACTACATGTCCTACTCGAACAAGGGTGGAGAGCGCTTCTCGCTCACCTTTGACCACAACACTACGGCCACGCATTTCATCTACGACACCTATGTGTACATCAATGATCCATCGCAGCTGGCGAATCTGGAAATGGATATGAACCAGGTGATGTCCAACGGTAAGACGGTGATTTATGCCTTCCAATGCTCTGGCAATTCCGGCGCGTGGGAGTACTCCACGATCTCCGGCCGTAGCCCTCACTGGCATTCCACCGGGCTTGCCTGCAGCCCCAAGAAGTGGTCTGCAAACACCTGGCACCACATCCAGATTGCTTCGCATCGCAACAGCAGCGGAGACGTGATCTACGACTGGGTCAATTTCGATGGAACCTACAAGCAGGTCAATAAGAGTGGTAATGGGGCAGTCGATCTCAATTGGGCGGTTGGAGACCTTAATCTGAACTTTCAGCTGGACGGCGCCGAATCTCGTGGATCAGTGAAGATGTATTCGGACAAACTGACTATCTTTTACTGGTAACTAGATGTGTAGTTACCGTTATGGCCGTCCTGCGGGGCGGCCATAACTTCATCTACGTGGTTGCTATGTCCAAGAAACGTGTAATTACCTCCAGCGCGCTAGCCTGTTTTTTCCCAATCCATGAACTTTTTGCACAAGCACGCCGGACACGGTCTCGAGCCCGGAATTTCCTGCAAATAGCTGATAAAAAAGCTTTTCTGAGCATGCGATTTATGTAACATTTGTCTTGGTTCAGGTGCAATAGTTGTCCGACGCGTGGCGTCTTCTCTCCCCCGACCGGCCCGTTGACAATGTACGACTCGACGTCCTGCTGATAAGTGCAGGCGGATGAGGCTGGGAGTTAGAGAAACTATGAAAGTTTTTGCCTACGCATCCTTGGCGCTTTCGCTGGCCGCGGCGCCCGCCTTCGCGCAGTTCACCATCCCGCCCAATGCCGTTTCATCGGGCGATCTTTCCAGCTCAAGCAAATGGTTCTGGAGCCATGACGCGGGCACTCCGGGGAGTGCCGTCGGATCGTCTGCAGTATCCCATAGCCAGCCCATCTCTGGACGGGTTGGCAAGAGAGTTCAGTATGTCCTATTCAGAAAAGGGTGGAGAGCGTTTCTCGCTGGACTTTGGCACGGACACTGAGTCTACCCATTTTGTCTACGATACCTACGTGGATATTGTGAATCCGGCACAGCTCGCGAATCTGGAATTGGATGTGAACCAGGTAATGGCGAACGGCAAGACGGTGATTTATCGCCTTCCAGTGCTCGGGTAATGCGAAAGCCTGGGAGTACAACACGTGGGGCCCCAGCGGTCCCCATTGGCATTCCACCGGCCTTCCTTGTAACCCGCAAACCTGGACGGCGAACACCTGGCACCACATCCAGATTGCTTCGCATCGCGATAGCACCGGGCACGTGACGTATGACTGGGTGAACCTCGATGGAACCTACAAGGCGATCATGGGCGCAACCGGAAAGGGCGAAGTAGATTTAGGTTGGGCGCCTGGAGCGCTTAATCTCAACTTCCAGCTTGACGGCTCGAATGCCAACAGCTCATCGGTCCAAATCTACGCCGACAAGTTGACTATCTACCGCTGGTAACGGCGCAGCTTCTTAAGTGTGATGCGCATGGCCGTCCTGAGGGGCGGCCATGACTTCGTGCGGTCATGTGACACAATCTGGTGTGGAGAAGCATGAAAATCGCCAGCTGGAATGTGAACTCGATTCGTGCCCGGCTTGACCATGTCACCACGTGGTTGAAGCTGCAGCAACCCGATGTGCTGCTGATGCAGGAGCTGAAGGGGACTGACTTCCCAGCCGAGGTATTCAAAGAGCTCGGCTATGACAGTGTGGCTGTGACGCAGAAGGCTTACAACGGGGTGGCGGTTTTGTCGCGCCATCCGATCGAGACGGTCAGCACGACGCTTGCCGGCGACGAGACGGACAGCCATGCCCGCTACCTGGAGATGACGATTGAGGGCATCCGCGTGGTGAACATTTACCTTCCCAACGGCAACCCCGTGGGCACGGACAAGTTTGCCTACAAGCTGGCCTGGATGGATCGCTTGTACAAGATGATGAGCGGCTGGCGGGAGGACGATTTGCCGGTGCTGGTGGGCGGCGACTTTAATGTTATTCCTGAAGACATCGATTGCCACAAGCCGGCATCGTGGATCCGCGACGCCTTGTTCCAGCCGGAGCCGCGGGCGCGGTACCGCGCGATGCTCGATCTCGGGTATACCGATGCCTTCCGAACCCTGCATCCCGGCGAAGGCGGCCTGTTCACCTTCTGGGACTACTTCCGCCAGGCATTCGAGCACAATCGAGGCATCCGCATCGATCATTTCCTGTTGTCGCCGAAGGTCGCTGAGCGGTTGCAAAGTTGCGAGATCGATAAGGGGCCGCGCGCCCAGCCGAAGCCGTCGGACCACACGCCCATCATGGTCGAGTTGCGCAGCTAAGGAGCTTTACGGAATCCCGTTTCACTCTGCGTGCTGCTTCTGCGGCAGATATTCCTGGCTCATGACCACATAGCCTTCGCGGGCGGTCTTCTTGCCGCGCTGGCGATAGAGTTCCTCGTCCCGCGGCTGCCATGTGCCAAGGCCATCGACGTAGCGGTTGTACATACAGAACGCCGCCGCGATCAGCACCGTGTCATGAATCTCGATGTCGGTTGCGCCCGCGGCCCGCGCATCTGCCACGTCGCTCTGCGGTCACCTGCTTGCCGCCTTTTTGTACTTTGCCGGCGATGACCAACAACGCCTTCAATTTCTCCGAGATATCGGCATGCTTGAAATCGGTCTTCACCCGCAGTACCAGCTCCTCATCGTCATTCAGATGAGCCGCGGCAATGGCGCCGTGGACCGTCTGGCAAAAGTAACAATCATTGAGCGAGGAGACATAGGTCGCGATCAGCTCACGCTCCCCGGGAGCCAGCGAATTGGGGGCGTGCAGCAGAATCTCCGCAAGCTGGTTGAGCGGGGCAGCTGTCTCGGGGCGAAAGGCCATCGCTGCACGAATACCCTGCAGCCCTTCAGGAAGACGGATGTGCGCCATTGGGTTCAACTCCTTTCAGATACAAGCGGGATCGCTGGTTGGTTGGCCAGAATAAACCTTCTGACGGGAATACCGCAGAGCACAATGGCTATGCCAATCAGGGCTGGGAATGGATCGTGCATCAGGATAAGCAAGGCGATCAGCGCCGACAAGACGATAAAGGCGATCGGCGCCGCGGGGAACCACCAACGCCGCACCGGTTCGCCCAGCCTGAAAAGACGTGGAAGCCGCCAGGGCGAGAAAGAGAATCGCCGAAAAGATGATGTAGGACAACACGCGGTCGAAGGCGCCAAAGAAGAGCACGGCCAACGCAAGCCCGGTCTGCAGGAGTATGGCATTCGCCGGTGTACCGAAGCGAGGATGCAGCTTTCCGAAGAGCGGAAAGAACGAGCCGGATTGCGACATGGCGAGGCAGACGCGCGGCGCCGCCATGGTGATGGCCGCAATGCCACCGCAGACGCACACCAGCACACAGGCAGAGAGAACCCGCGCGCCCGCGGCGCCAAACAGCACCCCGCCGAACTGCGCGACAAAAGCGGTGTTTGAGGAGACCTGGTCGATGGGCAGCACAGCCAGGAAGGTAGCGCTGATGAGCAGATAGATCGCGGTGACGACGGTGACGCCGCCGACAAACGCCAGCGGCAGGGTGCGCGTGGGATTGCGGATTTCCCCGGCAATCTTGCCCGCTTCCCACCAGCCGCCAAAGCTGAAGAAGGCGCTCATGACACCGCCGGCAATCGCGGCGAAGAGTGGATCCGAGCCGGGACGCCGCACGGTAAACGGAAGCAGGTTCGACACATGAGCGTGGCCGGAAACAACAGCCCAGCCCACCAGCGCGAACAGGATGACGAGTTTAAACCCGTTGACCAACGACATGACGGTAGCGCCCAGGCGCGTGCCGATGAGATTGATCACGCCAAAGAGGCAAATGAGCAGTGCAGGGACAGCGGCGGGTCCTTTAGAGACCACAGGCAACAGCTGCGCGATATACGGCATGGAGCCTACGGCTAGCGCTGCAACCAGCCCGGGGTACATCACGATGGTGCAGGACCAGCCATAAAGGAAGGCGACCTTGTCACCATAGCCGGCCCGCAGATAGACGTATTCACCGCCCGACTGGGGAAAGCGAATCGCAAGCTCGGAGAAGGAGAGAGCGCCGCACATGGCCATCAGCGCGATACCCAGCCAGACCAGGCCAAGCAGCAACGGCGATCCCAGCGATTTAGCCATGGCCGCCGGCGTAAGGAAGATTCCCAGGGCGATCGCTTCACCCGTGACCACAGCGATGGCGGCCGGGAGCCCAAGTTGCCTTCGGCCCTGCTCTTCGTGCGCTTGCATTAGCCGATTATCCTACGTCATGCTTCCGCCTGCTGCATCCACCGAAAGATGGAGAGGCGCGCATCCATCAAGAGTTTGGGTTTTCTACCCACCGTCAGGCTGAAGACACCTTCGCTCACTTTATTTAGATTGCTCCGCAGCGCAGCTCTTGAGAGTCTTAGAGAGGGATTGCCACTTGAGAGAGCCCATGAAGCACCTTCGCTACTGGAGCGCGCTGCTGGTGTTTACCTGCGCCGCGGCAGCGACTTTTGCGCAGACAACCGGTGGTGTCCTCCGGCACGATTTCTTTCGCGTCACGCTTGACAGTTCATTTGCCAGCCCGGTCTCCGGGAGGCTGCTGCTGTTCATCGCGCCCGATTCCGGGAACGCGAACTCGGTTGACATGGAGATGATGTCTCCTACGAGCGTGTATGTTGTCGCCAAAGAGGTCGCGCACCTGGCTCCCGGAGAAACGGTTGATATCGATGCGGATGACGTAGTCTTTCCCCGGCCCATCTCCCGTGCGCAGGCGGGCAGTTATCGGGTGCAGGCGGTTCTGGACGTTCACCATAATTACAACTATGCAGGCCGGGTCGCCGGGGATTTGCTGAGCGTGCCCGTGCCCGTGAGCCTGCCTTTGGCAGGGTCTTCTGCTCCTGCCCTGACACTCTCGCAGACCATTCCAGAAGACCCGGATCCCTTGTCGCAAAGGCCGGATGTGAGCGCGGCGCTGAAGCCTTTGGACATGGTGAGCCCGGTGCTTACCCGCTACTGGGGACGGGAGATTCACATGCGCGGATGGGTGTTGTTGCCGCCCGGGTATGCAGCTCATCCCGGGGAGCGCTATCCCACGGTCTACTTCACCCACGGCTTTGGCGGCACGCTGGGCGGTTTGCGCGAGCGCTTCGCGCCGCTTCTCTACGACCGCATGAAGCAGGGCCGGATGCCGCAGATGATCTGGTTATTGCTGGACGAGAGCAGCCCGACGGGCACGCACGAGTTTGCCGACTCAGTGAACAATGGGCCGTGGGGCACAGCGCTTACCACCGAGCTCATCCCGAAAATTGAAAGCCAGTACCGCATGGATGCTCGTCCCTCGGGACGCTTTCTGCAAGGTCACTCCTCGGGAGGATGGGCGACGTTGTGGCTGCAGACCCGCTATCCCAAGATATTTGGAGGCACGTGGTCGACATCGCCTGACCCCAGCGACTTTCATTACTTCAGCACCGTCGACATCTACGCCCCGCACGCCAATATGTTTCGCAGCCCCGACGGCTCGCCCAGCCCGCTGATTCGCGTGGAAGGCCACCCTCGTAGCAGCATGCAGGAGCTTGCTGGCCTTGAGGCTGTGCTCGGGCCCTACGGCGGGCAGCTGGCATCGTTTGAGTGGGTCTTCTCGCCGCGCGGCCCGGATGGCCGTCCCTTGCCTCTGTTTGATCGTGTCACCGGCGAGATCGATCCGGCGGTCGCGGCCTATTGGGGCGCTCACTACGATATCGTCCGCCGGCTGAACAGCAACTGGAAAACCATTGGCCCCGACCTTAAAGGAAAGATCCACCTCTTCGTGGGCACCGACGATACCTTCTACCTGGATGGAGCGGCGCACAGCCTGCAGGCAACGCTCGACCGCCTGGGCGGCAATGCCGAGTTCGTCTTCCTGCCTGGCCGGTCTCACTTCGATGTGTACAAGGTGGGAGACGATCACGACGCGTCTCTTCGATCGCATCGCGGCTGAGATGTACCGCGTAGCCAGACCTGACAGTCACGCACGCTGACACCAGCTTTACGGGCACTGCTGGGAGTTGATCTAATGGACCTTGTACCAGGTTGTCCATTCGATCAAGACCCGAGCGGTCCTGACGAGACATGCGGGCTTCCTGTTCATTGGAGGAGTGTCTGCATGGCTCGATTGAGCGGCTTTGTGCGCCACACTTTGGCGGTTGTCTGCTTCGGCTTCATCCTCTGCGGCATTGCTCAAGGCGCTGAACCTCTGCTCTTGCGTAACCCCTCGCTCAACCGGGACAAGATCGCGTTTCTCTACGCCAACGATGTGTGGACGGTTGCGCGCGATGGGGGAGAGGCGCGGCGGCTTACTTCCGTCGGTTCGGTGATTGCCGGACCCTTCTATTCTCCCGACGGCTCACAGATCGCCTATTCCACCCGCGACCAGGGACTGACGGATGTATACGTGGTGAACGCGGAGGGCGGTGTGCCGCGGCGCCTTACCTGGGAGCCGACCGGGAACTATGCGGTTGGCTGGACACCGGATGGCAGGGAGGTTTTGTTTTCCGCGATGCATTTCAGCTACGCTCCCTTTTCCCAGTTGTATCGCGTCCATGCGGACGGCACCGGATCGCCCGCCGTTCTGCCCCTGCCGACCGCCGATATAGGCAACTACTCGGCGGACGGAAACACGCTCGCCTACGTGCCGGTGAACCAATGGGAAAAGGCCTGGAAACATTACCGCGGTGGCCAGACGACTAAAGTTTGGCTGGTGAATATGAAGACGCTCGACGTAGTGAAGGTTCCGCGCGAGAACTCCAACGACTTCAGCCCGGTGTGGGAAGGCAATACGGTCTACTTCCTTTCTGACCGCAATGGACCGGTCTCGCTCTTCAGCTACAACACAGAGACCAAGGCAGTGGAGCAGGTGATCGAAAATCACGGCTACGACCTCAAGACGGTCGCAGCGGGCCCGGGTGCGCTGGTCTATGAGCAGTTCGGGTCGCTCCATCTCTATGACCTGGCCACGCGGCAGGAACACACAGTAACGGTTACCATTCACGGAGACCTGCCGTCCCTTACTCCGCATCTGGCGAAAATTCCCGCGAGCGAAATGCAGAATGTCGACCTGTCGCCGACCGGGGTGCGGGTTGTGGTGGAGGCGCACGGCGATATCTTTACCCTGCCGGCGGAAAAGGGCGACACCCGCAACCTGACCAAAACACCCGGCACCGCGGAGCGCGACCCGGGCTGGTCGCCGGATGGCAAGTCCATCGCCTATTTCAGCGACGCCTCTGGCGAGTACCAGCTTTATATCCGCGACCAGGATGGGCTACTGCCGCCGAAGGTCATCGACCTGGGACCCGATCCGTCATTTTTTTACAACCCACGCTGGTCACCGGATTCCAAGCACATCGCGTTCACCGACAAGCATCTGCATCTCTGGTACGTCGAGGCGGCGGGCGGCAAGCCGGTGAAGATCGACACCGGGCTGCGGGGTAGCTTCGACAACGCGACCGAGATTTCCTGGTCCTCCGACTCACAGTGGATCGCCTACACCCGCGACCTGGAAAACCAGCTGCATGCGATTTTCTTTTATTCGCTGGCCACGCACACCTCCACCCAGGTGACCGACGGCATGAGCAATGCCGCACACCCGGCTTTTGACCCGAGCGGCAAATACCTCTACTTCACGGCCTCGACCAACAATGGTCCTTCCACTGCCGGGATCGACCTTTCGTCGCTCGATCGCGCCACCAACAGCAGCGCCTACGTGATCGTGCTGGCGCGCGACGGCGTCTCCCCCGTGCCGCCCGAGAGCGACGACGAGAACAAGAAGAAGGACGACGACAAGGACAAGAAAGATACAGACAAGAAAGATGCCGCCGCGGCTAAGGGCGACGATGCGAAGAAGAAGGAAGAGGAAAAGCCCAAACCCACGGTCATCGACCTGGGGGGAATTGGCAACCGGATCCTCTCGTTGCCTATCCCGGCCCGCAACTATCTCGGCCTTGCCGTGGGCAAGACCGGGGTTCTTTTCCTGGCGGAAGGCGGCGCGGTGGGGCGAGCCTCATCGGGCGATGGTCCTCCGATACGGTCACTGTGGCGATTTACCACGGAGAAACGCAAGACGGAAGAGGTGCTGAGCGGGTTGACGGGGTTCGCGGTTTCGTTCAACGGCGAAAAGCTTTTCTACATGCGGGGCGATAGCTGGTTCATCGTGCCTGTCTCCGATCTGAAGACCGACGCGGCGGATGCGCCGCAAGGTAAAGGGGTCAACAACGGTGGCATGATGGCCACCATCGACCCGCGCGTCGAGTATCAGCAGATGTACCGCGAGACCTGGCACATCGAGCGCGACTTCTTCTACGATCCCCACCTGCACGGGTTGGACCTGGCCAAGATCGAGGCGAAGTACGAGCCGTACCTGCCGGGGCTCGCTTCGCGGGATGAATTCACCTATCTCTCGAACGAGATGCTGGGCGAGATCCAGGTAGGGCACATGTTCGTGTACGGCCCGCACCAACCAGAGGATGGGCCGAAGCCCGGGCTGCTCGGCGCCGACTACATCGTCGATAGCAACCGGTATAAATTCGCGCGGATCTACAACGGGCAGAATTGGACGCCGTCGCTCACCGCGCCGCTTACGCTGCCGGGCATCAACATTGTGGAAGGGGAGTATCTGCTCGCCGTCAACGGCCGCGAGCTGCACGCCACCGACAACCTGAACAGCTTTTTTGACGGTACCGCCGGCAAGCAAACGGTGGTGCGGGTGGGCTCGAAGCCCGATGGCAGCGACGGACGCGACGTCACGGTGGTGCCGGTTGATTCCGAGTTCGGCCTGCGCAATATCGACTGGATCGAGTCAAACCGTCGCAAGGTGGATCAACTCTCCGGGGGCAAGGTGGCTTACATCTACATGCCGAATACCGGGGGCGCCGGTTACAGCAACTTCAATCGCTACTTTTTCGCGCAGCTCGACAAGCAGGGTGTAGTGCTCGATGAGCGCTATAACGGGGGTGGCTTGATCGCCGATTACATCGTGAATGTGCTGAGCTTGAAGCCGCTAAGCGGCGCGATCGAACGCGACGGCAAGCCGGTTCACGATCCGGAGGGCGCCATCTTTGGACCGAAGGCGATGATTATCAATCAATGGGCTGGGTCGGGCGGAGACGCGATGCCCTGGTACTTCCGCAAAGCGAATCTGGGCACGCTGGTGGGGGAACAAACCTGGGGCGGCCTGGTGGGGATCGGCGGATTTCCCACGCTGATCGATGGGGGAAGTGTGATGGCGCCTCGCTACGCGATCTACGGTCTGAATGGCGCATGGGAAGTGGAAGGTCACGGGATTGCTCCGGATGTTGAGGTGGAGGTTTTGCCGAAGGATGTTGCGGCAGGCCACGACGCACAGCTGGAGCGCGCGGTGGCGATTGTGATGGAGCAGCTCAAGGAGCATCCTGTGCCTACTCCGGCGATACCGCCTTATCCCAACTACCATCAGAATGATGGGTTGGGGTCTCGTTGACGGGGTTCGCTTAACCGCAGGTCCCTCCACTTCGCTGCGCTCCGGTCGGGATGACAATTTTAGTTGCCAAATGGGAGCTCTCGCGAGAAATCATCGATCTCAAAATAATTTGTCATCCCGACCGAAGCGCAGCGAAGTGGAGGGACCTGCTGTTAAGTGATTTGTGGTGATGGCCAACCGGTAGTTATCAAGCTCTGGCGCTCTCTCCTTTGGACATAACAAAGGAGTGCGTGGTAGCTTCTTTGGTGTATCCAAAGGAGCGCGGATGGACGCCGGCAAATCTGAGGTCCTGCAGGGAACGCTGGACTTGATGATCCTGAAGACGCTGCTTGCGCTGGGACCCTTGCATGGTTTTGGGATCGCGCGGCGTATCGAGCAGCTGAGCGAGGATGTGCTGCAGCTGAACGAAGGCACGGTGTACACTTCGCTGCTTCGCCTGCAACAACAGGGATGGATCGCATCCAAGTGGGGCACATCGGAAAATAATCGCAAGGCAAAGTTCTACTCCATCACCAGGCTGGGCAAAAAGCAGCTTGCCCTCGAAACGGAGAACTGGGAACGCATTTCAGCAGTGATCGGCCGCGTCCTCCGGCTGGAGAGGCAAGGATGAGCAGCCCGGCGCGCATCTTCCTTGCCAAGCTGCGGGCTCTGTTCACCCCAAGCAAAACCAGCCGCGAATTTGACGACGAATTGCAGGCACACCTGCAACTGCTTACCGGGCGATTCCTTCGCCAGGGCATGTCTCGGGAAGAGGCTTTCGAAACAGCGCGACGGCAGTTCGGCAACACCACCCTGCTGCGTCAGCGCCATCGTGATCTGGGCTCCTTCCTTTCGCTCACCAGCCTGTGGCGCGACCTCCGCTTCGCCGGCCGCCAACTGATGCGCAACCCACTGCTCTCCTCTATCGCCATCCTTTCGCTTGCTTTGGGCATCGGCGCCAACACCGCCATCTTCTCGGTCGCCAAGCGCGTCCTCTTCGACACTCTGCCCGTCGGCCATCCCCACGAGCTGCGGATGCTCGCCTGGGTGTGCGGCCGGCATCGGCCCGTCCCGCCGGTGTGGGGAGATGTTTCTTCCACCCCCGACGGCGGACTCACCAGCACCGCTTTCTCCTATCCTGTACTGCAGGCGCTTCGCCAGCACACGAACGCCTTCGCCAATCTCATCGCGTTCAAAGATGTCTCGCTCACCGCTACCATCGAGGGCAATCCCGAAGTTCTTTCCGCGGAGCTGCTCAGCGGCGACGGATTCAACGGCCTCGGCGTCGGGCCCATCCTGGGCCGCACCCTCACTCCCGCCGATGATGCCGCTGCCAATCCCGTTGTGGTCATTAACGAAGCTCTGTGGGCCGCTCGCTTCGGCCGCTCGCCCTCGGTCCTCGGCAAAGCGATCGCGCTCAACGGCATCCCGGTCACCGTCATCGGCGTCGTTCCTGCCCGCTTTACCGGCCTGCAGATGGGCGAGCCTGCGCAGCTCTTCGTCCCGCTGACTCTGCAACCGCTGATCATCCCTCGCGCCCAGAACGGCAGCATCTCGCTGCTCAACAATCCGCAGTCGTGGTGGGTGCAGGCGCTTATCCGCCTGCGCCCTGGCGTCCCCGAACAACAAGCCAACGCCGAGCTCGACACCGCCCTTCGTCAGTCTGTCCGCGAAAGTTTTTCCGCTGAGGATCTCGCCGGATTCCATCTCGTCCTCCAGCCCGGTGATCGCGGCCTCGACCAGCTCTCCGGAGCCTTCGCCCGCCCCTCCTACGTGCTGCTTGCGCTTGCGGGACTGGTCCTGTTCCTGGCCTGCGTCAACCTCGCTAACCTGCTGCTCGCCCGCGCCGCCAGCCGCCAACGCGAGATGGTCACCCGCCTCGCCCTCGGAGCCGGCCGCGCCGCCATCATCCGCCAGGTGCTTACGGAAAGCCTGCTGCTCTCCTCCCTCGGCGGCCTTGCCGGCCTGGCTCTCGGCTACTTCGGACGAAACCTTATCCCCAGCATGCTCACTGCTCCGGGCAGCGCTTCTGATCTCCATGCTGACTTCGACTGGCGCGTCCTCGCCTTTACCCTGGCCATCTCGCTGCTGACTGGCCTGCTCTTCGGTATCGTGCCTGCCTGGAGAGCCACCCAGGCCGAAGCCGGCACCGCGATCAAATCCTCCGCGAACAGCACGTCCAACCGAGGTAGTGTCTGGCTTGGCAAGTCGCTCGTCGTTTTCCAGATCGCCCTTTCGGCCATCCTGCTTATCGGCGCGGGGCTCTTTGTTCGCACCCTCGCGAACCTCAACAACACACCGCTCGGCTTCCGCGCCGACCATCTGCTGCTCTTCCGCCTTAGCCCGCCGCGCTCCCGGTACAGCGATGCACAAACCGCCGCGCTCTACGCGCGTCTCGAAGAAAAGCTGGCCGCCATCCCCGGCGTCCGCTCGGTTGCCTTCAGCAACATCGCCATCATCGGCGACGGCCACTCCGGCGACAGCTTCCACGTCACCGGCCGGCCCGCCGATAACCAACCCTTCCGCGTCCAGACCAACACGGTCAGCACCGATTTCTTCTCCACGCTCGGCATCCCTATCCTGCGCGGCCGCGCTTTTACTGCCCACGACACTGCCGCGGCGCCGCTCGTCGCGGTCATTAACCAGGCGCTCGCTAAAGAGTTCTTCCCGCGCCAGGACCCCATCGGCCTCAGCTTCGAAACCGATCCTGAAGACGCCTCCAGCCCGGTGCAGATCATCGGCATCGCCGCCGACACTCGCTACGCCGATCTGCGCAGCCCCACGCCGCCTACTTTCTATCTCGCCTACCAACAGAGCCAGCCAGGCCGCGCGATTGTGCAGATCCGCACTGCCGCCGACCCTGCCGGCGTGCTGGCCGAGGCCCGCGCCGCCGTCGCCTCGCTCGACCATGACCTGCCGCTGATCGACGTCCGCACCATGCGCGAACAGGTCGCCTCCACCCTGACCTCCGAACGCACCTTTGCCCGCCTCACCAGCGGCTTCGGCGTGCTCGCGCTGCTGCTCGCCTGCATTGGCATTTACGGCATCATGGCGTATACGGTCGCCCGCCGCACCGGCGAGATCGGCATCCGCATGGCGCTCGGCGCCGCAAGCCAGCCAGGTCACCCGCATGATCCTCCGCGAAGTTTCCTGGATGGCCTTCGGCGGCATCACTCTCGGCATCGGGACGGCGCTCGGTCTCACGCGGCTGGTCGCCTCCATGCTTTACGGGCTCACCCCCTTCGATCCCATCACGCTGCTTGGGGTAGCCGCTCTGTTGCTGCTGATCTCGCTGGCGGCCGGTTTCGGCCCTGCGCGCCGCGCCGCCGGCATCGACCCAATCTGTGCGCTGCGGCAGGAATGAGACGCATCCAACCAATACAGCTGGAAAGAGAAAGGAATCTATGACCGGGACGAAGCGTGTTACCAACGCAATCGACACGGGCGGGACAGCGATTCGCGCACTGGCGGTCGGGGCATTCGCTCTTGGTGCGGCGGCGATCGGGGCAATGGCGGTGGGCGCCATGGCCATAGGCCGTTTGCGCATTCTCGAGGCTCGCATTGAGAAGCTATCCATTGGCACACTCACGGTGGACCATCTGAACGTGCGTTCCCGATAACTGGTAACGCCGGTTCGGGAAATGGCTAAAAAGTACGCATTAACGTGCTAATTCGGGCTAAGGGGCTCCAAAGTGGCCGTCCCCGGAACGTGAAAGGGCTTCAGGGAAATTTTGGTTCCCTGGCGGCGGAAATGATGCGAATTACGCTAACTCATGTTCCATTGGGGGGCCGCAAGGCCCGGCGAATATCCCTGCACCCCCACAGTTGAATAGATTCGGATTGAGCCTACTTCGGTCAAGGGCGGGAGCCTAAATTTTGGCGGCTGCCTGGCGTCATATAATGGGGGATACCGAAGACTGTTCGAGGCCAGAGGCGCTTTGTGATGAAGTTTCGGACCCTTCTTCTCTGCCTCCCCCTCACCGCAGCCTCCCTGGCGCGGGGCGCCACTCCTGCCCCCACTCCCCCGATCGACCAGCAGTTTGAACAGACGGTCCGGCCGTTTGTGGGCAAGTATTGCGTGGCGTGCCATAGCGGCAAGATGGCCCCGGCGCAGTTCGACCTTAAGTCCTATACCAGCGTGGATATGGTTACGGACGACTTTGGCCGCTGGGCACTGCTGGCGCAAAGGTTACAGGCCCATGAAATGCCGCCCAAGCCGATGCCGCCCCCGCCGGCGGCCGAGGCGCAGCAGGTCATCGATTGGGTAGCCGCCGTCCGCGCGGAAGAGATCAAGAAGGCGGCCGGCGACCCCGGCGTGGTGCTGGCGCGCCGCTTGAGCAATGCCGAGTACGACTACACGATTCGCGACCTCACCGGGCAGGACATGCACGTCGCCAGGCAGTTTCCGGTGGATCCCGCCAACCAGGCGGGTTTCGATAATTCGGGCGAGTCGTTAACCATGTCGCCGGCGCTGCTGAACAAGTACCTGAAGGCGGCTCGCGAAGTGTCGGACCATGCGGTTCTGAAGCCGGATGGGATCGACTTCGCGCCCTATCCGATGCTGGTCGAGACCGACCGGGAAAAGTACGCCATCCAGCGGATTGTGAACTTCTACTTCGCGCAGCCCACCGACTTTGCGGATTATTTCGAGGCCGCCTGGCGCTACAAGTATCGAGTTGCTCTCAAGAAGCCACAGGCCACCCTGGCCTCTACGGCCCTGCAGGCGAAGGTGAGCCCCAAGTACCTTCCCCTGGTGTGGGGGATCCTGCACGATCAGAATGCGGTGGGTCCGGTTCTGAAGCTGCAGAAGATGTGGCTGGCCCTGCCTCCTCCCGATGCGGCGCAGACCGGCGGCGCTGCGGACGAAATGTATCGAGATGCGGGATTTCGTGGTGAGGATTCGCGCCCACACGGCGATGCAGTTTGCCGCGCCGCTGGTGAAGGGTTTGCCCGCGCAGTCCGAGCCTCTGCTGAACTGGAAGCTGAAGGAGTTTGCCGAGCACCGGCGTGACAGCGACCCCAACGATCTGCGGAACGATACCGATCCACCGCCGGTGGTTCCGGCGATCCCGGATTATCCCGATCTGCACGAGGAGGCCGCGCCCCGTTGGGCCGCTCTCTCGGCAAAGGCGCGCGCCAACGATGCCGATCTGGTTGTTCCCGCCGCCCAGCGCGCCCAATATCAGGCGGCGTTTGCCCGCTTCGCTTCGGTTTTTCCGGATGCGTTTTATGTGAGCGAGCGGGGCCGTTATTACCCTGACGACTCCCAGGACAAGGGCCGGCTGCTGAGCGCCGGGTATCACAATATCGTCGGGCTATTACCGCGACGACCTTCCTCTGATCCAGCTCATCCTCGATGAGAAGGCGACCCGGGAGCTGAATCGTCTTTGGAACGAGTTCGATTACATTGCCGATTATTCGGCGCGGACCTGGACCCAGTATTACTTCAACCAGAGCGGAGAGGTTTACGGGAAAGGCGAGGAATCCGGCTCCGCGCGCCCGACCGATCACGCGGTTACCGATGCGGCCGTCATTCTCAAGATGCGAGACGTCTACCTGGCCAAGGCTGCGGAAGATCCAAGCAATGACCCGGCGGCGGCGGAGGCCATTCGCGACCATTTCGACCGGATGAATGCCACGCTCCGCAGCCTGGAGAAGGAGCGGGCGGAGGCAGAACCGCGGCAGTTAGAAGCGCTGCTGCAATTTGCCGCGCGTGCCTACCGGCGGCCGCTTACTCCTGCGGAGCGGGCGGATCTGCTGGCGTATTACCACCAGGCTCGAGCGCAAAATCAGGTATCCCACGAAGACGCCCTGCGCGATGTGATCACTAGTGTGCTGATGGAGCCGGATTTCCTCTACCGCCTGGATATGACGGCGCCGCAAACAGCTTCGGCTTCAGCTGGTGTGACAAAGTTGGTGAGAAGTTCGACAGCGGTTCCCTCGGAGCCGTTATCCAGCTACGCGCTGGCGAGCCGGTTAAGCTACTTCCTCTGGGCCAGCATGCCCGATGAGGAGTTGTTGCGGCACGCGGCGGCGAACGACCTGCAGAAGCCGGCGGTTCTGCTGGCGCAGGCTCGACGCATGATGAAAGATTCGCGGGTGCGCGGCCTGGCCACGGAGTTCACCGGCAACTGGCTTGCGTTTCGTCTGTTTGAAACCAACAATGCGGTCGATCGCCAGCGTTTTCCCCAGTTCAACAACGATCTGCGGGAAGCGATGTTCCAGGAACCCATCCGCTACGTCGAAGACACCATTCAGAACAATCGCTCCGTCTTCGACCTGCTCTATGGCAATTACACATTCGTGAATCCGGTGCTGGCCAAACACTACGGCATCCCTGGAGTGGCGGGCGACGCGGACCACTGGGTGCGCGTGGACGATGCCGGAAAATATGGACGGGGCGGCCTGCTGCCCATGTCGGTCTTCATGACGCAGAACTCGCCCGGACTGCGCACCAGCCCGGTGAAGCGGGGAAATTGGGTGGTGCAAAAGGTGTTGGGGATCCGCGTGCCTCCTCCACCGCCGGTGGTTCCTGAGCTGCCGAGCGATGAGTCGAAATCCGATCTTCCCATCCGCGAGATGCTGGCCCAGCATCGGGCGAACCCCATGTGCGCCGCCTGCCATGCACGGTTCGATTCGTTTGGCCTGGCGTATGAGGGGTATGGCCCCATTGGCGATGTGCGCAGCAAAGACCTGGCCGGGCGGCCGGTCGATACCGCCGTTACCTATCCCGGCGGCGTCAACGGCGTTGGCTTTGAGGGGTTGCGGGATTTTATCCGCGATCATCGGCAGCCCGAATTCATCAACAATCTATGCCGCAAGCTGCTCAGTTACGGGCTCAATCGGACGCTGCAACTCTCCGATGAAGCGCTGGTGGATACCATGCAGACCAATCTGGCCGCGCAGGGCTACGGTTTTGATTCGCTGGTGGAAACGATAGTCATGAGCCCACAGTTCCGGAATCAACGAATACCCGCGCATCAGAAGCCTCAGACTCAGATAGCATCGAGAAGGGTGAACTAGTATGTCTCGATTGGCCAAGAAATTCGCGCTCCCCGTTTCCCGCCGCGCCGTACTCCGCGGAGCCGGTTGCACCGTGGCGCTGCCCTGGCTGGAGTCGCTGCACGCCCTGGCGGATGTGCCACCGCCGTCCGCGTTCCCCAAGCGTTTTGGCATCGTTTTCCTGGGCAATGGCATTAACGAAGATCACTGGAGCGCCGAGGGCCAGGGCGCGGCCATGAAGCTCTCCAAGACGCTGTCGCCGCTGGAGCCGCTCAAAGAGAAGATCAACGTGATTGACGGTCTCTACGTCAAGGCGCTCACCGGCCAGGGAATTCATCCCGCGCAGACGGGCAGTCTTTTATCGGGCGCGCACATTTCGAAGGGCGCCATCATCCACTCGGGCATCAGCGTCGACCAGATGATTGCCAACCACGTGGGCGAAGACACGCCGCAATCCAGCATTGTGCTGGCGTGCGAGCAGCCCATGACGGGTTACCACGAATCGAATTTTTCCCTGGCGTACAGTTCGCATCTTTCATGGCAGAGTCCGGAATCGCCGGTGCCGGTGGAGGTGTATCCATCGCTCGCCTGGGACAACCTGTTTGACAACCGTGGCAGCCTGCAGAACATCAGCATTCTGGACCGCGTGAAGGAGCGCGCCCAGGATCTTTCCAAGTGCGTGAGTGCGACCGACCAAGGCAAGCTCGATGAATACCTGACGAGCGTGCGCGAAGTGGAAAAGCGCGTGGAGGGCATGCGCAAAGACAAGGCCGATGCCGAGGACGCAGCGAAAGCCAAAAACACCGTCGCCGCCACCATGGAACGGCCGGCCAACGGACTGCCGGAAGACTTGCGCGATCACGCGCGCCTGATGTGCGACATCATTGCGATTGCGTTCCAGACGAACAAGACGCGCGTCGCGTCGTTGATCATCTCGCGCGATCTATCGGCCATGTATTATCCCTTCCTCGATGTGAAGGAGGGGCACCATTCCGCTTCGCACAACAACAATTCCGATGGATACGAGCGCATCTCTCGTTTCCATGTCGAGCAGTACGCCTACCTGGCGTCTAAGTTGGACAGCATGAAGGAAGGGAACGGCACGGTTCTCGACAACACCTGCCTGATGTTCCTATCCAATATGTGGATCGGGCGGAAGCATGACAACTTCCGGCTGCCGCTGGTGCTGGCCGGTGGGCTTGGCGGGACGTTGCAAACGGGGCGCTCGCTGAGTTATCTGAAGGACAGCGAAGATAATCGGAAGATGTGCAGTTTGTATCTGTCGCTGATGGATCGGTTCGGGGTGAAGTTGGAGCAGTTTGGGGATTCGTCGACTCGGTTGGAGCGGCTTTAAGCTGGAGGAACCAAGAAGAGGCCGTTTGTGATTGGCGACCCTCAGTAAAAGTTGGGCGGGGAGACGACACTTGCCGATCGAGATAAACCCAGTAAAGATCACCGGAGCATGGGAGGATGGCTACTGCTTAGATCGGCACACAATCTCCAGCACAATGATCGGATACAACGAATTCGGCCATCCCGAATTCGACACTCAACGCTCGGCCCTTGGCGAGTTGATCTATCGACTGAAATACAAAGGGGACGTTGGCAGCGTTCCGCCCATTGTTGACGCTGTGGCGCATTTCATACGGGAGTGGGGCGTCAGCCTCGGACCTAATCATCCCGATGCCGCCATCAAAACAGCGCCTCACGCAACCGGTTTTCGAAATTGCTTCTGCACTGGCCTCGACGCTTCGAATTGCGCTCGATACAACATCGGTTTCCAAAACAAGCAGCACGTTACAAATGACCTAATTCAGTCAGGCGCGAGCATGAATGTGCTCGCACGATCGATTAAGGACCTTGGCCACGCCCGAGCTATCTATGCTATCGCGCTTACAAGGACCAGAGGTTAGCGATGGCCACAGTTTTTGTTGCAGGTTCGCGTGCAATATCAAAATTGAACGAACAGATCAGGGAGCGGCTCGATAATATCATGCGCCAGCAGCTGAGCATCCTGGTTGGCGATGCGAATGGCGCCGATAAGGCTGTACAGGCTTACCTCGCGAAATGCGCCTATCGTAGTGTGACTGTCTACAGCATGGAGGCTTCTCGTAATAACGTAGGCGACTGGCCTATAAAGCGCCACTTCGGCGCTCCCACAGCCAAACACGACCGCCACTACTACGGCATCAAAGACCTGGCGATGACGAAAGACGCGACTTGGGGCTTCATGTTGTGGGATGGAGAAAGCAAGGGCACACTCACAAACGTCGTGAATCTACTAAACACCAGCAAGAAGACCCTGCTGTATCTCGGCCCACAGAGGTCATTTTTTAACGTATGCACTGTTGAAGATCTATATGGGGTTCTACACGTATCCGGAATCGAAAACGCGCCCCTCTTTCTAAATACCCTCGGGCTCCATCCGGGGGCGCACCCACTTGCGCGATTCGGTTAGATCCGTATCGGATTTACATGGGAGATAAGGGTCGCGTAGGGATCCTATACAGTGCGTCTGACGAGGATGTTCTTGCCTGGTAAACGTCCCGTCACGCCTTTGTTTTGCGGCCATTTCCCGAACCCCAATTTCCTGCCACGCTGGCGGCAAAAAAGGACAGACGAAGTAACCGCTATACTTGTGGATCAAGTTTTCTGGACACGAGACCTCACGAGACCTTCCATTTGCCGGGGTTTGGTGAACAGATGAGGTGAGTGATGAAACCCTTCAAGCACCGGGTACTCCTCCTTGGGATTCTCTCGCCTGTGTTAGCGGTAATCCTCTATGTACTCGTCTATGGAATCCTCACGCGGTTTAGTCATGATCTTGAAAAGGACTGGCTGTTTCGTCTCTCTGCATCGACGCTCGCGATGACCATTCCGTTTTTGGTCACCATTGCTCTCGCAATTTCGGACCGGCGAGGCCGCGCGCTGTCTCTAGCTGAAAAAATAGGACTCGTTCTCGCAACTCTCTCGCTCGGGCTCGCCTGGAAGCCCGTGAGCGATGGCATCCTTCGCTCGAAACAGACGCGAAATATTGCGATGCACGACATACCCGCTCCGCTTTTCGATACGGTGGACACTTCAGGCAATACGGAGCGTCTCGCCGATCAGGCAGGCAAGGTTGTGCTGATCAACGTCTGGGCGACTTGGTGCGGGCCTTGCCGCATCGAGATGCCTAAGCTCGATCAGCTTTACCTGGAGCGCAAGGATAAGGGATTAGCTGTCTTTGGGCTATCGAACGAAGATGTCGGCGTGCAGCAAAAGTACCTGCAAAAGGTCCCCGTGAGTTACCCGCTCCTGACGCAAAAAGGCAAAGTGCCCAGCCTGTACCGAGATATTGCCCGGTATCCTGCGATATTTCTGATCGACCGAAGCGGACGCCTGCAGCCCGCGCCGGGGCCAGATCAGCCTTTCGAGAAACTTCAGGCAGCTGTCGATACTCTTCTCAACAAGCGGCCTTAGCTTTTGCAGCGTATAGAAGGGGGTAGCTTCGCAGCCATCCTCGGTCACCATCCGAAGTCGAGGCCTTCACCAGTAAATCCGGATAAAAAGGGTGGGTAAACATGGTGACAGAGAGCGCCGGGATAAACCGGGGTGTCGTGGGGTGTCGTGGACAGGTGTCGTGGACAGACGGACCTGCCACTTTTACGAACTCCCGCCCCGTGAAAGTGGCTGCTCCGTCTGTCCACGAAACTTCCACGAAACTTCACGAAACTTGTCCGGCGATGCCTTCGGGATTGCACGCGTTGGTCAGCCGAGACAACGAGTCGTAGGTAAAGGTTCGGTAACGAGCCGCGTCTCCCGATTCTCCTTTCTGGTTGACGGAGAGCAGGTTATCCAGCGGATCGAAGGAGTAGTCGGTTTCCAGCGTCGGAGCTCCAGACACGGGGTCATTCTCCAGCGTCTTGGTCAACCTGCCCAGGGAATCGTAATCCTACTGCCAACGGCTGTTGGTTTCATCGATGAAATCCACGCTGCTGGTGGTGGTGCTGTTGTTGTATTGCCAATTCTGCGTCGTCAAATCGGGTTGCGTCTGCACCATCTTCCGTCCCAGCGCATCGTACGTAAAGTAGGTGTTGGTATAGGAGTGACAGGCGGGTATAGGAGTGACAGGCGGAACGTTCACCCTGCTAGAACCAGCTACAGAAGCTCTTCGCCATACGCGCTGTAGCGGTTACGTTCCGTCTGGAAGGTGTGAAGAAATTAACAACAGCTTGGAGCTGTTGCGATCTTGGTAACGTCGATAAACTATAAGCGTGAGCGCATCTTCAGATTCCCCTCGCCCTCGCCTTTCACCTATTGACCGTTCACAACTTATCCTTCGCACGGTAGATGTAGAGCGTTTGATCGACGATGACCACAGCGCACGATCAGTCTGGGAGATGATTGGGCGCATGGATCTCAGTTTGTATTTGGCGAAGATCGCAGCTGTCGAGGGGCACGTCGGCCGGGACCATACAGCCCCCCAATTGCTCATCAGTTTATGGCTGTATGCGTACAGTCGGGGTATTAGCTCAGCGCGTGAGATTGCGCGAAGATGTGAATTTGAGCCTGCGTTCCAGTGGCTGTGCGGTCTGCAACCTATTAGTCATCGAACTTTGTCCGGATTCCGTTCTGAGAACAAGGACGCGCTGGGCAGTGTGTTTGTGCAGGTGGTGGGGGTGCTGTGCGCTGAAGGTTTGATCACCATGGAACGGGTGACGCTGGATGGCACCAAGATCAAAGCCAACGCCAGCGGAAACACATTTCGGCGCAAGGAGAAGATCGAAGCCTATCTGGCTGCAGCGCAAACGCAATTAGAGAAGATGAACGAACAGGCCGCAGAGGAGGAGAAAGTCGCCAAGCGTCTAGCTTCTGCACAGCGACGGGCGGCGCGGCAACGGGTCAGTCGACTGGAAAGCGCGCTTCGTGAGGTCGAGCGGTTGCAGCAGACCAAGAAACACGATCCGGCGACCTATGTAGCTCGTGCCTCCACCACCGATGTCGAGGCACACGTGATGCGTAACGGTGATGGCGCCACGGTGCCTAGCTACAACGTACAGTTAGTGACCGATACTACGCACGGGTTCGTGGTGAACGTGGAGGCAACCACGGATGCCATCGATTATCGTCAACTAGAGCCCGCTCTCGACCGCTGCAAAGCTACTCTGGGATGTCTACCGAAGCAGTTGATTGCGGATGGGGACTATACCAACCATGCGGCTGTACAGGCTGCTGCAAAGTCTGGCGTCGACTTCTACGGCTCGTGGCAAGATAGCTGGAAACCAACAGAATCGGATGCTCAGGGACGCTCCGGAGCATTTATCAGCAGTGCTTTTCCTTATGATGCGAAGAATGACATTTACCTCTGCCCTGCCGGACAGCAACTAGTGCACAGCGCGGTCCTCAATCGTGGACACGGGGTGCGCACGCATGTCTACAAGGCGCCAAAGACAGCTTGCGCTTCCTGTGTTCATCGCACGCAGTGTGCCTCGAAAAAGCCGACATCAAAGTGGAGACGCTCCATCACACGTATCGAGGAACCTGCGGAAACGAGCACATTCAAAGCCAAGATGCAGACTGGACGGCAAATACGGGACACAAATACGGTGACGGACAAATACGGTGACAGCTTATCTATTGCAGCAGATTCATCTGCTTGGCCGCCGGGATCACCGCGGCCTTTCGTCCTGCGCAAAATATGGCGACAGGATACCTATTGCGTCAGAGTAAAGCAGGACAGTAAAGCAGGACAGTAAAGCAGGACAGTAAAGCAGGACAGACGGAAATGACCCTAAAGGAGATGCATCCGGGTAATTGTGACCAGACGGGACTGACACTTTGCAAATTAGAGAGGCAAAGACAAGGCATCTTCCGGCGAAAGGGTCAGTTCCCGTCTGGTCACAATTACCCGTCTGGAAGGTGTGAAGAAATCGACCAGGGGTGCCGATCCAAGAACTATTTTCGGTGCAGGTTTTTGCCTAGACTAGAGTCGTGGACACGACACAGTCACTGCCCCGCTTAGCTTCGATTGATCGTTCACAACTTATTCTGCACACAGTCGATTTAGAAAATCTGATTGAGCAAGACCATAGTGCTCGAGCCATATGGGAGTTGATCGGGCGTTTGGACCTCAATCTCTACTATGCTGAGATCGCGGCGGTGGAAGGCGAACCCGGCCGCGATCACACAGCACCCCAGCTATTGATCAGTTTGTGGCTTTACGCCTATAGCCGAGGGATCAGCTCGGCGCGGGAAGTGGCACGGCAGTGTGGGTTCGAGCCAGGCTTCGCATGGCTTTGCGGATTGCGGCCGATTTCTCATCGGACGCTGGCCGGATTTCGCTCTGCTCACCGGGAGGCGGTGGACGACTTATTCGTGCAGGTTGTAGGTATGCTCAGCGCCGAAGGGCTCATCACCATGGAGCGCTTCACGTTAGATGGGACCAAGATCAAGGCCAATGCGAGTGGAAATACATTTCGTCGCAAGGAAAAGATCGAAGAGCATTTAGCTTTGGCACGAGAGCAGGCGCAGAAGATGAATGAGCAGGCGGCGGAGGAAGAGAAAATGTCCGCGCGCAAGGCTGCCGCACAACGACGTGCAGCCCGACAACGCCTCAGCCGACTAGAAGCAGCGTTGCAGGAAGTGGAGCGGTTGCAGCAAGGCAAACGCCATAGCCGTGGGAAGTCAACTGCGCGTGCTTCCACCACCGATCCCGAAGCCCATGTCATGCGTAACGGTGACGGAGGCACGGTCCCCAGTTACAACGTGCAATTACTGACGGATACCACCCACGGTTTTGTGGTGAACACAGAAGCGACGACGGATGCCATCGACTACCGCCAGGCGGACGCAGCTCTGAAGCGCTGTCAGGAGAAGCTGGGGGTTCTGCCGAGGCAACTGGTAGCCGATGGCGACTACACCAATCACGCTTCCTTACAGGCAACAGCCGCAGTTGGTGTGGACTTTTACGGCTCGTGGGTGGACACCTGGAAGCCGACCGAGCAGGACGCGCACGGTCGTAGCGGCAACTTCATGAGCTCTGCCTTTCCCTATGATGCGACTCGCGACGTCTATTCGTGTCCGGCGGGCAAGGCACTCACCCTGTACACGATTAAAGAACAAGAACACGGAGTGAGGACGCGTATCTATCGCGCATCGAAGGCAGACTGTCGCCGCTGCGCGATGCGCGACCAGTGCGGACCGAAGAAGGCAAAAGCCGATTGGCGACGGTCGATAGCCCGCAGTGAAGAATCCAGCGTCAGCGCCGCCTTCAAAACCAAAATGGCCACCGAGAAAGCCAAGCTAATTTATCGCCAACGCTCCCAGATAGCCGAGTTCTCTCACGCGTGGATCAAGGAACGTTGCGGGTTGAGGCAGTTCCGTTGCCGTGGACAAGAGAAGACTACGATAGAAGCCATCTGGGCCTGCCTGAGCTACAACCTTACCCGATGGTTCAGCATACGTCGCCGGTTCAAAGCTACGGTGGCCGCTTGGGCGTAAAACAGTTACGGGCAGCAAACAAAGCTCCCTAAACGATCCCAGGCATCTCTTATCCGATGAGCAGCCTTACCACCATCTATCGCTCAAATCGGGATAAACTGCCGTCGGCGGGCCCCCACAGGACCCAAGAGCGATTTCTTCACAGCGTTCAGCTCCCCCACAGACCATCGTTCCGATGAGTCTTCAACCGGCTATTCCTTCATGGGTTGCTCTCCAGCAGAGCCCACGTCCGCTTCGCCGGTTCTCCACAGCTTCTCGCTTAATCCTGCTGCTGTACAGTCTCCAGCAGCCAACCACAACTGTCCCTCTTTTTCGCTGTCTCAAGCGAGGGGTCCACTCCAATCTGTCGCCGTATCTCCGTCTATCCCGTCCTGGTTTATTCATCATTAGGCTTGGCGGTATGATTTGTTTGGTGATTCTCCATTTCAGGTTGCGCGCGGACGAGTTCGTGAGGTAGTGCCCGTCGTCGGGCGGCTGCGTCTCAGCGGTGCGAGGTACAGTGGAACGCGAGCCTTTTAAGAACTCTGTCATCGGCATTGTCACACTAGGTGTCGTGTCCTCCCTCATAGCAACTATCGTCTGGACGATTAGCTCTGGCCGATCTGCTCCATCTCTTGGAACTCGGCCAGTGGCGACAGGGAGCACGAGTGAACAGACTCATGCCGGGAAATCCAACCCGCCCCGGGGTACTATCCCGACACCTATCAAGCCCACTCCGGCGGCTCCGCCTGTGGTTGTGGACAGAACCTCGACCCGAATTGGAGATTTTCTCTTTGCTATCCATGACTGTAAGAGAGCTGAACAAGCGATTGAGTGCTCAGGTCAGGTAACAAACAAGGCTGAAAGGAGTAGGGGGTTGTTTGTCTGGGTTTTTAACAGAACCTACTTCGTTGATGATCTCGGGCACAAGAGCGATGATGTAAGCGGATTGGTCGGCGGACAGGGTACAGAGAAGCTGGGAAAGATGGTCCCTGAGGCGCGAGACCTCGCTCCCGGGCTTCCCGTTACACTGAACTTGACGGTTCGAGGGCTTCCGGCTACTGCGACCTCCGTATCGTTATTTCTGGTTACGAACCAGGGTTCAAGCCTTTTGAGCTCTTTTTCAATTAGCAAGGGTTCCCCAAGCTCGACGAATCAAGAGGACGCGCTGCCGCTGTCCGTCCCGACACCTACCGAAGCCACTCCACCGACTCCGCCTGTAGCTGCGGACAGAACCTCTGCTCGAATTGGGGACTTCCTCTTTGCTATCCATGATTGTAAGAGAGCTCAAGAACAGATTGAATGCTCGGGTCAGGTAACGAACAAGGCTGAAAGAAGCAAAGGATTATTTGTTTGGGTTTTTAACAGAACCTACTTTGTTGATGATCTCGGGCACAAGAGCGATGATGTAAGTGGATCGGTCGGTGGACAGGGTACGGGAAGCTCGGAAAGATGGTCCCCGAGGCGCGCGATCTCGCTCCCGGGCTTCCCGTTACACTGAACTTGACGGTTCGAGGGCTTCCGGCTACTGCGACCTCCGTGAAATTATTTCTTGTTACGAATCAGGGTTCAAGCGTCTTAGGCTCCTTTTTAGTTAAGGGGGACGAGTTGTCGTCTGGGGACTTGCAGCCAAAATGAACTGCAGCTGAACAGCCTTGGGGAGAACTACGCTGACGTGATACCTATCGGAGAAAAGCAGGACAGACGAAAATGACCGTAAAGCGAAACGCGTCTGTCTGGGGTCTTTTTCGGGGACGGGACGGAATTTCCCCTAATGCCGACGAGACCGGTTGAGCTCCCTGGATAGTCGATGTAACCACATGAGATTACTCCCGGATTTCCACAACGCCTCTTTGTCACAGCTATGACGACAATATGGTTTGCGCATCGTGTGCGCCATTTAGATTAGGTCATAAGTTATACATACCACAGGCCACGCGATAATCCACTAACCTCAAAATTATTCTGAGCATCCTCAAAGAAATGCCTATCCACTGGGGCCGCCCGATTAACTAACTTAGTAACTCCGTAAAAAGATCAACCAAATTGAACAATATTTAGTCACGCCTCCGGCGTGACTAAATAGTTCAAGAAAAATGCGCTTACCCACTAACGCAAAACAAAAAACCGTACTACTGTCGAATCATGGCACCTGCAAACAACACCCGCCGTGCTTCGATCCCCTCACCCGCCGACGTCGAACACCGCCGCCAGGGGCTGCTTGCCTGGCAAGCAGCCCACGGGGCGCCGTCCCCCGACCCGCCTGAAGACCAGCCTGAAGACCACGCCGTCTCCGAATACCCCATCCTGGAGGAACTCAACCTTCTCGAGGAACAGCTCCAGTCCCTGGGCATGTTCGAAAATCTCCAGCAAAACAAGATCCCGGAATCTCCCGCTCCACCCTATCCCGCCGAATACCTCAACCCATCTTCCACCGCGCCCGAGCCTCCCACCCTAGTGGAACGGGCTCTCTACGGCCTGGCCGGCCTCGTTGTCCGCAGCCTTGCGGCGCACACCGAGGCCGACCCCGCGGCTATCCTCCTGCAATTCCTCGCCGCCTTCGGCAACATCCTCGGCCCCGCGCCTCATTGCATGGTCGGCAACACCCGTCACGGCCTCAACCTCTTCGTCGTATTGGTCGGCGAATCCAGCAAGGCCCGCAAAGGAACAAGCTGGCGTCAGATCGCCGCCCTCTTCACCGAAGTAGACCCCCTCTGGGTCGCGCGCCGCATCACCACCGCCCGCCCCACCCCCTACAGCATCATCAACCCTTTGCGCGATCAGGATCCCCCCACCGATCGCCGCCTCTTCCTCCTCGCCGAGGAATTTGCCTCCGTTCTCCATATGCTCGGCCAACCCACCGGCCAGCTCTCCCCTCTGCTCCGCTGCGCCTGGGATGGCGGCGACCTCTCCGCTACCAATGGGACCCAACTCCTCCACGCCACCAATGCGCACCTCAGCATCGTCGCCCACATCACCGAAAGCGAGCTCGCCCAACACCTCACCCGCGTCGAATCGCACAATGGCTTTGCCAATCGCTGTCTCTGGACCAGCGTGCGCCGCGGCCAATCCCTGCCCGAGGGTGGCAGCCTATCCCCGGACCAGCTTTCCGCGCTGGCCCGCGAACTCCGTCGCACCCTCGACTGGGCGCAAGGCCAAACCGGGATCCTCTTCCGCCGCTCCGAAGCCGCGCGAGAGCTGTGGATGGATTGTTATCCCGGCTTGAGCTATGGCCGCCAGGACGCCTACGGCGCCGCCACCAGTCGCGCCGAAGCCCAGGTCCTCCGCCTCAGCGCCCTCTACGCCGCCCTCGATTGCAGTGCCCAGGTCGAACTAGCCCATCTTCAGGCCGCTCTGGCCGCGTGGGACTACTGTCTCCAAAGCGCCGGCCTCTTCTTCAACGATGCTCCCATCGATCCCACCGCGCGCCGCATCAGCGAAGCTGTCTGCGCCCACCCCGAAGGCCTGAGCCAGGTTCAGATACGTGCCCTCTTTCACGGCCATGTCAGCAAGGAGCGCATCGATCTTGCGCTGGAGCAGCTAAGTAACCTGGAACTCATCGACTACCACCGCCAGCCCGGGCGCGGACGCGCATCCACCATTTGGACCCCCGCCGGAGGCGCCAAAGATGCCGGTGGGGGGGCTTAATGCGCATAATGCGCTTATTGCGCACCCTCCGCAGAGAAAAATGACACTCTCTCCCAACAACAAAAGCTTTGGGTGGAAAAATGACACTCTCTCCCGACAACAAAAGCTTTGGGTGGCCCATTCAAGCCTTCTTTTGGCTTGAGTGGGTGAGTTACAGATGCAGTTCCGCGGACAAGTCCTGGAAGTGTTTTTTTGTGGAGTGGATGGACGCGTCGATTACCTAAGCTTGCGCTTGGTTTACGCGTGGACAGCTTTCTTATGCCTGGAACTGGACTTTCTGCTGTAACTCGCGTTGTGGAGAGTCGCAGTCGATTGACGCGCGCGCCGAGGCTGAACCGGGGGACGAAGCACACCGGCCACTCTCAGTTGCGCCGCATACGGATCGTGGACATACTCCGGATCGAACATGGCGATCACCGTGGAAGCACGAACAGTGAACTGCCTCGCCCACTGGCTATCGATCAGAGTCTGTTGCACCGTACTCCAATGCTCGGCATCCGTCTCGATAAACCCGTCGAGCCGGGCAAGCTCGCGGGAACCATCGAGGTCATTCATGGCGCCAAGGAACTCAACAAACTCCTCAAGGTTCGTCCCCATCTGAAAGACCAGCTGGGTCATCGCCATCTGTTGCGGCGCGGTCAGCTGATCGAAGTTGCGGCAATAAGCCCTGGCATTGTAGACAGCCTGGATGGCGGAGATACGCAGCAGCCGCGTGGCCTGCTCTTCCGTAAGCTGCGCGGGGAGCGTGTGCCGGATGATTTTCCTGCGGTATGTCTTCTTCGACCACACCGCTACGTCATGGTTGAACTGGTCGAGAATATCCTGCAGCCGATCGGGAGCAAGCCCAGCCGCCTGCCAAAGCTGAGCGGAAGAGGGCTCTAAGAAGGGATGCGGATTGAGAGGATCACGTTGGGGATGTTCCGTCGCCGGAAGGTCGAGGCTGAATCCCGCGCCAATCAGCGGCCGGTTCGTTTTCGGGTCGGGATAGGCCGCGAGCACCCAACCCTCGTGCTGATGGTCGCGAAGCAAGCTCATCAAGCTCGGCAGGCTGAACTTGATATCCGAGTCCTTGAAGGCGAGTAACGCCTGCGCCCCATCTTCGGAATTTTCCGGTACCAGATTCTGCGCAAGCTCAACCGATGGACGAAGCCAGGGATTGCACCGGAATCGACCGCACCTGCCCCGAAGCGGATGCCACTATGGCTGAAGAGCACCGCTGGAATCAAGACACGCTGTCGTGGGGCTGTCATCACCTTCGGATCGCTGCTTTCCGAAACATCCTGCGATACACGATGACCTAAATTCCTGCTTTCAACAATAACTGAAAAGTGCCAGACCCGGGGAAGTAACGCAAGGGCCTCGATTGCCCCCACTGGGGGAGCAATGTATGATCTGCGGGTCGGAGACGGAGTCACGCTGAACCTTCAGGAGCAGTTCGGGCAGATTGATATTTACGTCTTCGATCAGATCCTGCGCGGCAACATTTTGCCCGGCATGGTTGTGCTCGACGCGGGATGTGGATATGGGCGGAACCTGGTCTACCTGCTGCGCGAAGGATGCGAAGTATTCGCCCTGGACGCGGATGCCGACGGTGTGGAACATGTTCGGGCCCTTATCGGCTTCGCTTGAAACAGGGTTGCCCGCCGATAACTTCCAGGTAGGATCCATCGAGCGAATGCCATTTCCGAGTGGGTTCGCCGATGTAGTGATCTGCAATTCCGTGCTCCACTTTGCCCGCGATGAGCGGCATTTCCGGGCGATGCTGGCGGAGCTGTGGCGAGTCGTCAAACCGGGTGGCATGTTGTTCTGCCGCCTGGGCTCGCGGATCGGCATGGATTTCAAACGGGTGCGCGGCGATCTATATCTGGTGGGGGACGGCTCAGAGTGGTTCCTGGTGGACGAGGAGATGCTTCTGGGATTGACGGAGAAGATGAACGCGGTGCTCGTCGATCCCTTGAAGACCACGATCGTTCAGGATTTTCGCTGCATGACGACCTGGGTGCTAAGAAAGCGCAGGAACATCCAACGTTCGACAGCAAGTGGCGCGGGGAAATAACCCCTATATCTTTGGTGAGACTGGGCGGAAAGTAACGGTTGCCTTTTACCGTAGCGTTCCTGCAAACTTAACCCGACTAATGTAAGCAGATTTGGCCGACCCCCGGGGGATCCCCTTTTATATGAGTCACTTTGCCTTGCTGAGAAGTTGCCGTTGGGCTGCCTTCATTTTCACCATTCTCGTAACCGCCGGCCTTATTGTTGGCTCGGCCAGGGCGCAAGCTCCGCAGGCTCTGTTTCCTGTCGCCACTCAATTACCTGGTCCCGGATCGCCCGTATTTACCGGAGACTTTAATGGCGATGGAGTCCCCGATCTCGCCTATGTCAGCGAAACCTCGAATCTATCGATCGTGCTGAGTGTCGGCACCAATGCACCGGCAACCGTGACGACGCAGCTGACTTGCCCGGCTACGGCAGGCCAGGCGTTGGCCACCTTCGGCGATGTGAACAATGACAAGAAGCTGGATCTGGTTTTTTCCTGCAATGGCTACGTCACCGTCCAGTTAGGCAACGGGGACGGCACGTTTCAAGCTCCCGCTTATTTCGCGCTGAATACAAGGATGCCCGTCCTGGTTGACTTGAACAATGATGGCTTCCTGGACATTGCCGCCCTGGTACCCAGCAACACTGCCCCGCAAGTAGCTGTTCTTTTGAACCAGGGGTCCACCAATCCTGGAGTGTTTCAATCTCCCAAGCTGTATGCGGCCGCAAGTGGAGCCAACAACCTGCTGGCCGGCGACTTTAACGGTGACGGCGACCAGGATGTGATTACGGCGAACATCAATAACAGTGATCCTTATCCGGTGTTCACCACGTTCTCCATCCTTTATGGAAGAGGGGACGGCACACTCAACGCTCCTGCAACGCAATCATCGAGCAGCTTCTCCAGCTTTACCATCGGCGACTTCAATGGCGACGGGGTTACCGATCTTGCTCTGCTGCTGCTTCCTCCAACCAACACCAGCCTGTTTACCTCGGTTCAGATTCTTCTTGGCAGCACCACCGGAACCTTCACTCCCGGCGCCTCGCTTGGGGTCACAGCGCAAGCGGTTCCCCCATCGGTGAATGCTCTGCCCATGGCGGCGATTGCTCTCACCAGTAGCGGCCATCTCGATCTGGTGGTGAGCACCAATGTCCTGAACGTCTTTGTCAACGATGGCAAGGGCGGCTTCACGCCCTCGGGCAGCTATGGAGTATCAGGCGATCCATTGTTGTTTGCCGACCTGACCGGGCAAGGGAACCAGGGATTGATTGTTGGAGGCACCGCCGGAACCTTCTACTTTCCCGGCAACGGAGACGGCACGTTTCAGGCTGTGCCGGGCACCCCGGGCTACGGCGCCATCGCGGACGTAAACAACGATGGCATCGCCGATCTGGTATTTACGCCACCGCAAGGAGGGAGCTACTTCGGCACCGCACTGGGCAGAGGCGCCGGCAATTTCTCGGTTCTGGACCAGACCACCCAACTCCCGGCCTCGGCAACCTACTATCTCCTGATGACTGGAGACTTCAATGGAGATGGGAAGATCGACACCATCGCGATTCAACCTGGCAGCGAGGGTCAGGACCCCTGCTCCCAGCCGCCGAACGCTCAACTGCTTTCCTACCTGGGAAGCGGTGACGGTCGCTTTCAAGCTGCCGGAGCGGCCCTCCCCCTGGGAGTAAGCTATGCGGCTGCGGGAGTAACTGGCGATTTCAATTCCGATGGAAAGCTCGACCTGATTCTCCCCTACGGCGCGTGTCACGCTGGGCCTTCTATTCGTGCCCGGAAACGGAGATGGCACGTTCGGCACTCCTGTCCTGCTCAACGTGTCCCAGGACAATCAATACCCCGGCCTTCTGGTGGGCGACCTGAACAACGATAAGAAGCTTGATTTCATTTGGGGCGACGCGGTCTTTCTCGGCAACGGGGACGGAACATTCAAACAAATTCCGCTCACCATTCCTGCCAGTCCGGCAGGCCCGGTCGCTGCGGTCGCTCTCGCCGATCTCAACGGGGACGGTATCCTCGACGCGGTGTCCAGTCCCGGGACCACCCTCTACGCCGGCATTGGCGATGGAACTTTTCAAACCACGCCCTTCTACACCGTACCGTTGCCGCAAGGTTCCTATGCGAATTCCTTCGCCGCCGCGGATGTGAACGGGGATGGCAATCCGGATCTACTTCTGGTGCAAACCGGGAATGCGCCTCCTTATTTAGGGGTTTACCTGGGAGACGGAACCGGAAACTTTACGCAAGATCCCAATAGCTACTACGTCAGCACGTCGACATCTAACTTCGGGACGAATGCCACGGTGCCGAGCCGGCTCAACAGCCAGGCTCCGCCGCCCGCCAGCGACAACCAGCTCGATCTCTTGATTACGCTTACCAACAGCACCGAGAATTCGAGCGCCTATACCGTCTCCTTGTTGAACCAGACGAACCCGTCTCCGCCGAAGCCGGCGCCCATCACCACCACCACGACAGTGCAGGCTTCACCGTTGACGGGAAGCCCAGGGACGCCGATTACCCTGACCGCGTTTGTCTTCGGGACCGACCCGACGGGTTCCGTCACCTTTACGGCGAATGGAGATACTGTGGGAACGGCAGCCCTCATCAACGGGACCGCAACCATGCCGGTCTCGTTTGCAAACATCGGCAGCTACGCGATCGCGGCATCGTACCCGGGAGACAGCAACAACACCGCCAGCACTTCCGCCGCGGTCAACGTCACCATAGGGCAGGCGACCACGACCACTGCCTTGCAAGCTTCGCCAACCGCCGGCAATGTGAATGGGCAGATCACATTGACGGCAACTGTGACGGGATCATTTCCTTCGGGTAGCGTTTCCTTTGCCTCGGGCGCGACCAGCCTGGGCAAAGCGACCCTTGCCAACGGAGTCGCGACCCTGCAAACATCGTTTGCCGCAGCCGGCAGCTACCCCATCACCGCAACCTACCAGGGAGACGCGAATAACCTGGGCAGCACTTCCAGCCCGGTAACGGTAGTGATCGCCGCGCCTGACTTCACGGTCAGCGCTTCGCCTACGACAGGCTCAGTTGCCGCGGGGCAAAGCGCTACTTTTACCTTCACGGTTACGCCCACGGCCGGTTACACAGGCACGGTGAAGTTCTCCTGCGGCACGTTGCCCAGCATGGCGGCCTGCTCGTTTTCTCCCGCGAGCATTACGCCGTCGGGCGGAACCGCCGCCACCAGCACGCTCACCGTCACCACGGCCGCAGCGAGTGCCCTGCTCAGCCCGGAGCGGCCTTTTGGCCCGTCGGTTCCGTGGATCCCGGCTGGTGGACTTGCGCTTGCTGGAGTGATCGGTCTCGCCTTCGCTCCTGGAAGGGTGAGGCGTTGGAACCGCCAATTGCGCCTGCTCAGCTGGGGATTTTTGTTGGCTTCTCTCTCTCTCGCAGTTGTGGGATGTGGGGGCGGCGGCAACAATACGCCGTCCAACCCCGGTACGCCCGCAGGCACATACAGCATATCGGTGAGCGCCTCCGACAGCGCTGGTGGACCCCAGCACGCGGCCAGCATCTCGCTGACAGTCCAGTAGTGCCGCGCCTCTCGGGGGACAAATGATTCTACGAAAGCATCGCTTTCTCAGGTCCGCGTGCTCCCGGTGGCTCATCGGAAACGGAGGCCGAACCTTTCTGGTTCTTGCCCTCGCCGCTCCGTTGCTATCGGTCCCAGCTCTCGCGCAGAATCAATCGCCGATCTTTCCCACATCGCAGTTCACTGCTCCGGTCGGCGTGGTGACGGCCCTGGCCACCGGAGATTTCAACGGAGACGGTCTGCCAGACCAGGCCTATATCTCCGTTCCTCCCTACTCGCCAACGCCAACCCCCCCGCCCACCTTGATTGTGCTCCTCAACCAGGGAGTGAACGTTCCAGTGGTTCCGGTTACTACCAACTCGTTGAGCGGCTGCCCCGGGGGTTCCAACGAGTTGGTTGCGGCCGACATGAATAAAGACAACAAACTCGACCTCGTGCTTACTTGTCCCGCCGGATATGTCGCCGTGCTGCTTGGCAATGGCGACGGCAGCTTTCAGAATCCCGCGTATTATGCGGTCCCTGGCGTGCAGAAGCTGGCGCCGCCGGTCGATCTGAATGGAGATGGTTATCTCGATGTGGCCGCGTCGAGCCTGCTCGGCAACTCTCTCGCCCTTGCCGTTTTGCTGAACCAGGGCAGCGCTGCGCCGGGCATGCTTGCAACGGCGAAAAGCTACGCAGGTCAGACGCAGCTGACTTCCGGGCCTATGGTCACCGGAGACTTCAATGGGGATGGCAAGCAGGACGTCGTGGCGGGCGGCACGCAGCTTGAGGTTTTCTATGGGAACGGCGACGGGACGCTGCAGGCTGTGCAAACCACGACCGGCGGAGGGAATCCGGTGGCCGGAGACTTCAATCACGATGGCATGACCGACATAGCTTACGTCGCTTATCCGAGCAACCCCAGCGGTCTTTATTCTTTCCAGGTGCTCTTGGGGAATGCCAACGGGAAGTTCACGACTGGAATCAATCTCTCGCTGGATTATTATCTGTCGGGCGCGTTTCCTTTTGTCGTAGGACCCACCAATGGGGGCAACAATGTCAATCTTGGCCTCGTCGGCGACTACACCGCGATTCTTATAGGCGATGGCAGCGGCGGCTTTGTTTTTGGAAATTCCTACACGCTGGCTGGATACCCGGCCGCAACGCAAGCCGGCAGTGACGGCAGAACCGACCTCGTCATGACAGCTATACCCGGCTTTGTCGTCCTCGCGGGTAATGGAGATGGCACTTTTCAGGGAGTTTTCAGAATACCCCTGGGAGCAGACTACAGTGAACTCGTCAACGGCAGCCCGAATGGCCAGTTAGTGGGCGCAGACCTCAATGGAGACGGGCTCACGGACGTGCTCGGGGTGAGTGGTTCGGGCAACCTTGTCAGTGCCCTCGACCGCGGTGATGGAACGTTTTCGCCCTCGATTACCACAACGGGGAGCTCTCTAAGCAGCCTTGCCACCGGAGATTTTAACGGTGACGGCAAGATCGATGCGGTCGGCATCTCTACGACCAGCCAGAATTCAACGCTGTTTTTCTATTCAGGAAATGGGAATGGCACTTTCCAGCCAAGCTTGCCCGGGCTGATACTAAACGCTCCCGGGGTACAGGTCGCTGTGACCGGTGACTTCAATGGTGATAACCATCTCGATCTCGTGGTGCCCTATAGCGCCAATTTCCCAGCCACGGGAAGTGGACTGATCTTCGTGCCCGGAAAAGGGGATGGCACCTTTGGCAGCCCAATCCTCTTTTCTCAACAGAATGCGTTGACGTACCAGCAGCTTCTGGTCGCAGACCTGAACAACGATAAAAAGTTGGATTTGATTTGGAATAGTGCCGTCTATCTCGGCAATGGCGATGGAACTTTTCACCAGATACCCCTCGCCTTGAGCGGAACGCCCCTGGTCATTGCCGACCTCAATGGAGACGCGATCCCCGACGTGGTGATGGATACAGGCTCCGTCAATATATATGCGGGCAATGGTGACGGAACCTTCCAAGCTTCACCTTTTTATACAGCTTCGCTTCCCAATCAAGCGACGCCACCTCCCTCGTCCGGCTCCGTGGGCGACGTGAATGGAGATGGCCGCCCGGACTTGCTAGTGCACCATTTCACGGTAAACGGCGACAACATGCTCAGCGTCTTTTTGGGAGATGGGCAGGGGAATTTCACTCTCGATAGCAATGCGTACTACACCAGCTTTTTCAACGGAACCAGTGGCGGGGTACTCGCACGGCTCAACAATCAGGCTCCCAAGCTACCCAACGATAACGCTTTGGACTATCTAGGGTTCTCCGTTGGCGGAGTTATTCCCCTCCTCAACCAGACCAACCCCAAGCCTACAGCGCCAACTCCGTTGCCCTCGAGCACAGTCCTTTCCTCCTCTGCGAACACTGCTGACGAGAAGCAGCAATTTACTCTTACTGCCGCCGTTACAGGACTGAATCCCACAGGCACGGTGTCGTTTGTATCCGGCGGTACGACGCTCGGAACGGGAGCTGCGGTCAACGGCGTCGCGACTTTCTCTGCATCCTTTGCCGCTGCCGGCAGTTATGCGGTTACGGCCAATTATGCAGGGGACGGCAATAACCTCCCCAGCAGTTCCAATCCTGTGACCATCATGATCGCCGCCCCTGATTTTACGGTTGCTGCCACGCCGGCATCAGGGTCTGTCTCTCCGGGTCAGTCCACGACATTCACCTTGAAGGTAAGTTCTGTCGCAGGTTATTCCGGCACAGTGAAATTTTCCTGTGGCGCCTTGCCCAGCCTGGCAGCCTGCTCCTTTGCTCCTGCCAGCGTCACGCCGTCGGGCTCCGCAGTCTCCAGCACGCTCACGGTCACCACGGCTGCGGCCAGTGCACTGCTCAGCCCAGAGCGGCCTTTCGGCCCGTCGAGCCCATGGATTCCGGCAGGCGGGCTTGCCATGGCCGGCGTGATGGGTCTGGCCTTTGTTCCCGGGAAGATGAGGCGCTGGAACCGCCAATTGCGCCTGCTCAGCTGGGGATTTTTGTTGGCTTCTCTCTCGCTCGCAATCGTGGGATGTGGGGGCGGTAACAGTACGCCTTCCAACCCCGGTACCCCGGCAGGCACCTACAGCATATCGGTGAGCGCTTCCGACGGCGCTGGTGGACCCCAGCACGCAGCCAGCATCTCATTGACAGTCCAGTAGACTGGATGCATGGACGCTCTACCGAGATTTGATCTACAGGGTAAGATCGCGCTGGTGACCGGGGCTGCCCGCGGACTGGGCCGGGCGATTGCCCTCGCACTCGCTGAGGCCGGCGCGGATGTCGCGCTTGGTCTGCGGGACCGGACCAGCGACAGCGGCGTGATTGGCGAGATCACAGCGCGCGGGCGGCGGCCGTTGCCGCTGCAGATGGATATGACCAGCACGGCGCAGATCCGCAAGGCGGTGGATCAGACAGCCCAGAATTTCGGCCGGTTGGACATCCTGGTTAACAACACGGGGATCGCACCCGACAATCTGGCGGAGAATGTTAGCGAAGAAGACTTCGACCAGACCGTCGCCATCAATCTGAAAGGGACATTTTTCGCCTGCCAGGCGGCGGGCCGGATCATGATCCAGCAGAAGAGCGGTTGCATCATCAATATGAGCTCGCAAGCCGCGTTCGCAGCCTTGCCGACGGAGTCTGTTTACTGCATGACCAAGGCAGGGATCAGCCACCTGACCAAGTGCCTGGCGGTAGAGTGGGGCAAATACAACATCACAGTCAATGCGGTGGCGCCGACATTCATCCACACCCCGGGCACACAGCCCGCGCTTTCCGACCCCGAGTTTCGCCAGGACGTGATTGACCGCATCGCCGCCCTGCATCGCATCGGCGAGCCCATCGAAGTAGCCGGTGCGGTTGTCTTTCTCGCCTCACCGGCAGCTTCGCTCATCACCGGCCACACCCTGGTAATCGACGGCGGCTGGACAGCCCGCTAGGGCATTGGGCGCTGGTGGATGATCATCCACGATGTTCCGAATTTGTCTCTGAGCATGCTGAAGCGGAAGGCAAAAAAAGTCTCCTGCATGGGCATAAAGATTTGTCCGCCCTCCGCCAGCAGGGCATGAACCCGCTCCGCCTCGGCCGTGCTGTCGACGGAATAGGAAAGGTAGACACTGCGCATGGGCTGGAAATGCTCTGGGGGAACGTCGCTTCCCATAATCTCCGTTTCACCAAAGGTCATGTGGGCGTAGAGAATGGACTTCTGCAACTCGGGAGCCAGATTCGTCGCGCCCGGCGCCTGGCCGTGCGTCATCATCGCGATAAGCTTGCCTCCAAGGTGCTGCTCGTAGAAACGGAAAGCCTGCTCGCAGTTACCGCCATAGTTCAGGTATGGATTTACTTTCATCCTATCGTTTCCTTTCGAGAGTTGGATGGCAAGTCAAGGTAAAGGGTTTGACAACAAACGTTGATATCAACATTATTAAATTATGTCAAAGCCCGGCAAGGTTCCGTATGAGACAACGCTGCTGGTTCGCGACTGCTGCCTGTGCCTTCATGTGCAGCGCGCGGCCCGGGCGCTGGCGCGGCGCTTTGATGAGGTCTTGCGGCCATTCAATCTCACCAACGGGCAATTCTCACTGTTGATGTCGCTGAACCGGCCGGAGCCGCCCCCGATGGCGGCTGTGGCCTCGCTGCTTGCCATGGACCGAACTACCTTGACCGCGGCGCTTAAACCATTGGAGCGCCGCGGCCTGGTGAAGGTAAGCGCAGATCCGGCCGACCGCCGCAGCCGTCTGCTGGCGCTCACGGCAAAGGGCAACAGCTTGCTGGCCCGGGCGGTCCCGATCTGGGAGCAGACCCACGCCGAGTTGGAGGGTCTGCTCCCCAAGGGCGATCCCAGCCGCCTTCGCGAGAACCTGGGCGCTTTGCTCAACAACGAACAATAGGCGCCAAAGGCTGCTGGCGCAGTAGACAATCTACTGCCCAACGATGTAGATTGCCTACACAGTGAACTTCTGGACTCGCCTTTTCCGATCGCAGAACGCCGACCTCGATGCTGAGATCCAATCTCACCTGGCGATGGCTGCGGCCGACAAGCAAGCCGGTGGTGCAGACGCCAAAACCGCCGCCCAGTTGGCTCGCCGCGAGTTTGGCAACGTGGCACTGGTCAAGGATGTGAGCCATGAGCTGCACGACTGGATGTGGCTGGAGCGGCTGGGTCAGGATTTCCGTTTTGCAATGCGGCAGATCTCGCGAACACCTGGCTTCTCCCTCGCCGTGATCCTGACCCTGGCCCTCGGCATCGGCGTGAATACCGCCGTCTTCAGCATGGTCAATGGGTTCATGCTTCGGCCCTTGCCCTATCCTGACGCGGATCGCATTGCCAGCCTCATCCTCCATAGTGGAGGGCATTTCCGGCAATACCGGGCAGTTCGGCGTCGATGACGACGACAGCCACACGTTCGAGACTGGGATCTCGTCAGCCGCAACGTCACCGCCGCGCAGGCCGCCGCGCAAGGAGCGACGACAGGCGTAAACCTTCAGACCGGTTCGCAGCCCGGAGCCGCCGTCCGCTACGTCCACGCCACCCGCGTGTCTGCCGGCTACTTCGATGTGCTCGGCATCAAGCCCATTGCTTGGCCGCGGCTTCAGCAGCGAAGAAGACCGCCCCGGCGGCCCCAAAGCAGTCGTCCTCGGTTACGCGCTCTGGCAATCTGCTTTTGGCGGCGATCCCCATGTGCTGGGGAAGGGAATCACGCTCGAAGGCGAGAACCCTATACCGTCGTGGGCGTGCTGCCCAGCGGCGCGCGAAGCCCAGGCAACGGAGAACTTTTCACCGCCCTCGTCCCCAGGTGACCCTAAAGGCGAATGCGGCGGCAATAACTGCAGCATTTTCCTTCGGCTGCGCACGACGGATGCCACATGGCAAGAGGCCGGCGCGCAGATTGCCCGGCTCCGCGCTGCCCGCTTTGACGAAATTCCCACTCGGGTCGCGGGCGAGCCTGGTTCTATGCGCAGCCGCTCTCGAGGTATCTCGGCAGCCAGATGCGGACACCCGTCCTCGCTCTCATGCTTGCCGTCAGCTTTCATCCTGTTCATCGCGTGCGCTAATCTCGCTGGGCTCACCCTGGTGCGCATCGATCGCCGCACGCAGGAGATCGCCACCCGGCTCGCCCTGGGCGCTGCACGCAGCGCCATCCTTCGCCAGCTATGGGTTGAGAGCCTGCTTCTCGCGTTAATCGGAGCCGCGGCCGGCCTGGTGCTGGCCAGCGGTATCCTCGCTTCGCTCCATGGTTTCGTGCCCGAGGATTTTATACCCCTCGGCGGCCTTTCCATGGACGGCCGGGTGCTCGCTTTCACCTTTCTGACATCGTTGGTGACCAGCTTGTTCTTCGGAGCACTGCCCGCCTTCCGGACGCGCCGTGTCGATATGCGCTCCTCTGCCGGCGGCCATGCGGTCGCTGCTGGTTCCAGCCGAATCCGTCAGTTGCTGATAGCCGCGGAAGTTTCGCTCACAGTCGTGCTGCTGTTTTCTTCTGGCCTGCTGATCCGCACGCTCATTCATCTGGAGACGATGCCGCCGGGCTTCGATGCGCGCAACGTGATGACGGCGAAACTCTCCCTCGACGACGCTCGCTACCACGACCCTGCTGCCTTTCGCTCGCTGCTCGATCGCAGCCTGGGGGCTATGCGCCGCATTCCCGGCGTGGAGGATGCCGCGGTCGGCCTGAGTGTCCCTTACGAGCGCGGCCTCAATGACGGCTTTCGCATCTTGGATGGACCGCTTGCCGGCCAGCAGCCTTCATCCTCACTTGCCTGGGTCACTCCAGGATACTTCAGCGCTTTTCGCATCCCGCTGCTTGCCGGGCGGGCAATATCTGACAGTGACTCATTCGCTTCCGGGCACGTCGCCGTGGTCAACGCGGCCTTCGGGCGCAGGTTTTTCCAAGATCCGAACCCTCTCGGCCGACACATTTCCAGCGGCAAAGATGTGATGACAATTGTCGGTGTCGTGGGCGACGTCGCGAAGCGCCCCGGGATAGATCGTGATGCGCCTATCAGCACCGAGCCCGTCTTCTACATCCCTGCGGCGCAGGCTGATCCGCAGCTCATCGCAATTGGCAATCTATGGTTTCAGCCCAGTTGGATCGTTCGTACCCGTGGACCTGTGCCATCGATCAGCGCCGCCATGCAGCATGCCCTGGCCGAGGCCGATCCAAGTCTGCCTTTCGCCGGCTTCTATGCTATGTCCGACCTCCTGGCCGAGAACCTTGTCTACCAACGCATCGAGGTCGTGCTGCTCAGCGCGCTCGCTGGCCTTGCGCTGTTGTTGTCTGCTATTGGAATTTACGGCCTTGTCTCCAGCCTGGTGGTGCAGCGCACTCGCGAAGTCGGCATTCGCATCGCCCTCGGCTCGACGATCGGCCAGGCCATGGTCCAGATCGGCGCCTCCGGCATTGTCGCCACCGCGTTTGGCCTTGCCGCCGGTCTCGCCCTTTCGCTGCTGGCGGCGAAGGTTCTGCGCAGCCAGCTTTACGGAGTTCGCGATCACGACCCAGTGACTCTGCTGGCTGTTCCCGTTGTGCTTGCGGTTATCGCGCTCGCTGCCAGCTTTCTGCCAACGCTGCGCATCACCCGTATCCAACCCGCCGAAACCCTGCGTATGGAGTAACACGAACATGTTTGCCCGATGCCGGTCGATATCTGCGACCGCACTCATTCTGAGTGTTCCTCTGCTTCTCGCTCAGTCAGTGAATAAAGTCGCCCCGATGGCCAAGGATGCTCATCCGGCCTTTGAGGTGGCAAGCATAAGACCCCACATCGGCGATCCTAATCACTCAGGGTTCGCCTTCGAGGGAGATCGGTTCATCATTCAAAATGAGTCCGTCTTTAAGCTCATCAATCTCGCATTTGGGCTGCAACGAAATCAGATTGTCGGCGCTCCGAAGTGGGTCCGTGAGGATGCATTCGACGTATACGGAAAACCAGATGTCGAAGGAGAGCCAAATCTACTGCAACAGGAGGAGATGATCCAAAAGCTCTTGGCTGACCGGTTCAAACTGCGATTCCACCGCGAGCAGCGCGAGCTGCCGGTCTATGCCATTCGAATCGACAAAGGGGGCCCTAAGCTAGCACCAGCAGCTGACCCCGAGGCCTTAGCTCTCGAGCAGGGTAATGGTCATGGCTACGAAACCACACAGACGTACACGAACAACTCGATGAAAGATTTCGCGCGCTGGCTGCAGTTCTTCCTTGACCGCCCGGCGATTGATCAAACAGATCTTACCGGGCGTTATGATTTTCGTCTTAATTACACTTACGGAACAAGCGAAACAGCTTCCACGGATCCCGACGCCCCACCAGGCCTCTTCACGGCAATTCGCGAGCAACTCGGGCTTAGATTAGAGCCGACCAAGGCATTGGTTGATGTGTTCGTCATTGATCACATTGAAGGACCGTCAGCAAACTGAGGATCGAGGAGTCCTGAACTAAGTGTCAGTTCGCACGAATCGCTTAACCTGCGGTTAAGGTTTATCTTAGCGCTCGCGATCCTGCCGCGGAAAATCCGTGCACACTCGGGGCGGACAGACGGCCTAAGCTCGCCTGTCCGTCCCATTCACTTAACCCTGAAGGAGGGTCTTTCCATCCGTCAATTCTTTCTTGTTCTTTAGCTCCTCTAAGAGGGCTTCGACTCGTTGGTCGCGTTCGAGCATGGCAAAACGATCCTCCAGAGAATCGCCGGCAGTGAGCTCTTTAGTTGCCTGGTTGACGGCTTGTTGGACGTTGATGCGCGACTTGTAGCGGTCAATGGACGCAGTGCCCTTGGCTGTGCGCGCCGCTGCCTGCGCCTGCTGCGACTTGCCGACGGCACGAGCCCGGCGATGCTCCGCCATTAACAGATCACAGTGCGCACGCGTTTCCGCCAGCTTTTGCTGCAGCTTGAGAAACGCGCTACGCAGAGCTTCCGCTTCGCTTCGTTGATCTTCGAGTTGCTGTACAAAGCTCTTCTCCATCTCCACATGCGACAAGGATCGCTCAAGAGCCTCCCGCGCCATGTCGTCCCGGCCTCGGGCGACGGCGAGCGCGGCTTTGTTCTTCCACTCTGTTGCTGCGGTTCCGTGTTCGGCGGTCTTCCTTTCCAACAAGTGTTGATCCGCGATAGCAATCGCGACCTGGGTCTTTACCTGCAGCAATTGGTTCTCCATATCGAGAACGAGCTGTTTGAGCATCTTCTCGGGGTTTTCCGCCTTGTCGACTAAATCGTTGAGGTTGGCGCGCAGAAGAGTGGTGACGCGTTCCATAAGTGCCATGATTGTGTCTCCTTTCGTTGGTTCAACGCAGCGGCGTCACGTCGCCGTTGGTGTGCGCTTTCATTTGCTTCACGTTCGACATCAGGTCAGACATCTTCATCCCGCTCAGCGCCTCAAACAAGGCAGGCACCTGGGCGGCAATCTCGGTCATCTCGCCGGTCAGCTTATGAGCGCCAACATTGCCGTTGTTGCCGGTGGAGACAATGGTGATTTTGTCCACCTTCGCCAGCGGCTCAGACATGGCGCGCACCACATCGGCCAGGTTGGTGATGAGCTTGTCGACCACGGCTGCCTGCGACCACTCCTGATAAGCCTCTGCTTTCACGTTCATGGCTTTGGCTTCCGCCTCGCCTTTCTGCAGGATGATGGACGCCTCCGCTTCACCCTGCAGGCGGATGGCGGATGCGCGACCTTCTGCCTCGGCCATCAGACGGGCGCGCTCGCCGTTGGCCATGTTCTCGACCCGCTGCTTGTCGATCTCGGACTTCTTCAGCACGGTAGCAATGAGTTCCTTCTCGTTGCGCAGAATTTCCGCTTCCTGCACCTTGACCTGGCCTTCCTTCTCGATCTGCTGCACCTTCACCTGCTCGGCGATTACCTTTTGCTGCATGACGTTGGTTTGCAGTTCGTACGCCTTGTCCGCCTGCGCCTCCTGGCGCCGCGACTGCTCGGTGAATTGTGCCTTCTGGATGTCAAGGTCGCGCTGCGCTTCTGCCTGTTTGGCGAGCGATGCGGTCTCCGCGATGACCCGGTCCTGATCGGACGCGGCCTTGGCGATCGCCGCTTCCCGAAGCGCGTTGGCACGGCGGATGGCGGTATCGCGTTCCGCTTCCGCGCTGGCAATCTCTGCGTCGCGCTTGATGCGGGCAATATCCGGACGGCCCATATTGGTAATGTATTCGTTCTTGTCACGAACCTCGCGGATGGTAAAGCTCACCACCTCAAGCCCCATCTTGCTCATATCGTCGGCACAAGTGGAGCGCATGCGCTCGGCGACCATCTCCGGCTCCTTGACGATCTGCTCGACGGTAAGCTGGCCGATAATGCCGCGGAGGTGGCCTTCCATCACCAGGCGAATGAGGCCTTCGCGCTGTTCCGGTGTCTTGGTCAGGAATTGCTCCGCGGCGGTGAGAATCGACTCCTGGTCAGAACGGACTTTGATTTGGGCGACGGCCTCCACGGTGACCGCGACGCCTTGCCGGGTGTAGAGATCCTGCTGCGGCGCAACGTCAAAGCTCATGAGCTCAAGCGAAAGTTCGCGGCAATGCTCGACAATGGGGAAGATGACGGTTCCATGCCCCTTGATAACGCGTGGGCCGCGAAAGCCAAAGACGATCAGCGCTTCATTCGGACCTGCCTTGCGAAACATGCGTGCCAGCAGTGAAAGCAGAATAATGGTGGCCAGCAGACTGAGACTGACGACGAGAATAACGGTGTTCGGCATAATGCCTTCCTTCATGGTTAGCCGACGAGTGAACTGCAGCGGCCGCTCCGACTGCGAGTAGCCGCGCCTGACTTCAGAGATCCATATCGGACCAGGGGCGTACGTACGCGATGCCGTGCTCATAGCGCAGTACCACTACTTCTGAGCCGCGCTCGATGGTCGCGCCGTCTTCCGAGCGCGCTGGCGCCGATCTGCGTGCACCCAGCTGGGTATAGATAATTTCGCCTGTGCTGTCGCGATGCAGAGGGCCGGTGACCCGGGCGACAACACCGGTGATCTCGGTTTCTTCCGCGGTGAGAGCGCGCTCGTGGGGCAGCAGCACGGAGGCGAGAAACCAGAAGATGAGCGCGCCGCCGGCGAGGCCGCTGATGGAGGCGAGCAGCAACACCACAGGGGCGAAGAGACCACTGTGCGTGCGCAACAAGTATCCAACGGCGCCAAACCAGCAGAGAAACGCGGTGAGGGAGAAGGCGTTGAAAGGGGACACGCTGTTAGAGGTGTGACCATGCCCACCATGCGGCACGTGAAGGTGGGTATGGCCACCGAAGTGAAAGTGGCCGGCGTGCGCGTGGCCCCCGGTGAAGATCGACAACACACAGAGCAGGAGGCCCAGGATGAAGCAACCGAGATAGAAGAGTTCCCACGTCATTTCATTTCACCGAATTCCGCGTTGTACGAGCTTTCCCATTGCTCCGCGCGGCCTTCCTTTGTGCTTTCTCGTGCTCTTGCGGACGAAGAATCTCCAGCAACCGCTCCATCAGCACCGGCGTTTCCAGCACCGACTCGAGCAGCAGCAGGCTGCTTCGCGAGTCCTTATACATGGCGACGGACCTGAGGGCGCGGCAGAGCTCCGGATCCTTCCGAAAGCGATCCGACCCCGCGATCAGCCAGAGATCGAGCTTTTCTTCCTGGGTGCGAATGTCGGAGAGAAGCTCGGCATGGTAGCCCTCAGGATCTTCGACCAGGTAGCCGGGATGCACCTTGAAGAACTTTGCCAGCAGCAGGCGAGTGGTGTTAGTGAGGTGCGGCCGCGCGCCCGATTCAATTTGGGATAGGTAGCTCTGGCTGATGGGCGATTCCATCTCCGCGGCGATGGCGCGAACCAGTTCCTGCTGGGTCATCGCCCGTCCGAGGCCGCGAAGACTGCCTTCCACTTCCCGCAGGTACTTCAGTTTGTCGGAGAGCTTCATGTCTAGAGCACTTTCGCAATTACTGTGGCCTGGTAAAGATCGCGAGGTGTGGTTTTCTTCAAGAGAAAATCACGACGAGGCCTATCGCTTCGGTCGATACCAAGTGTGAAACTGGTGTATCGCCGATTGCAATAACAATATCGCAGATTGCGATATTTGGCAAGACGGGCTGGAACGGATCTCAGGGAAGGCTGGCAGGCCCGGTTCGAGATCACGCGGAGCTTAGGCACCACGTGGCTGCGGAAGAAAGAAGCAATACTTCTAAGACTTCCCAGTGCGATTGTTCCCGAGACAACGAACTTCCTCTTCAATCCGCTTCATCCCGATGCCGGGCTATTCAAGATCACAGAAGCGCTGGAACATCCGTTCGATCGCCGCATCAAGCTTGATCACTCAGAGCGCAAGGCCGCGATCGGATCGAGCTTTGACGCTTTGACCGCCGGCACCCAGCTGGCAAGCACGGCGATGATTGCCAGCAGCACAATAGCGAAGCCGAGTGTTGCCAAGTCATAGGGCTTAAGACCGAAGAGCATGGCGGTGGCGGCGCGTCCAGCGAGAAGCGTGAGTGCCGTTCCCAGGATGATGCCGATGACCAACATGATCGCCGTATCTTGCATGACCAGGGCGATCACCTGCCCGCGCCTGGCGCCGAGCGCGATGCGGATGCCGATCTCGTTGCGGCGCCGCGTAATAAAGTAGGAAAGCACACCGTAGAGACCGACCACAACGAGCAGGGCAGCGAGCAGGCCGAAAAAGCCAGAGAGCATGGCCATCATGCGGTCGCCGACCAGGTTGTCGCTGGATATCCTTGCTGAAAGTTGGAGAACTGCAGAATCATGCCTGGATATTTGGTTTCAAGGGTGCGTCGAATGGCAGTGATCACCCCCGGCCCGGCGTTGGAGGCAATCATCATCGCAGCCCATGGACCTTGCGCTTCTACCGGGAGCTGCGCGGCAGGAACAAAGGCGATGGGCTCGCATTTCTATCGCGGAGGCCGTTGTACTTGGTATCGGGAATGGTGCCTACGATTTGATACGTGCGCGCTGGATACTGCGGCTCCGGCATGACATGCACAAGTTGGCCGATGGGTTCGGCCGTGCCGATAAATTTCCGGATAAAGGCCTGGTTGACGATAAGAACCAATGGCGCATCGTTGGTGTCCTGCATCGGTGAAGCCGCGGCCGGTGAGCAAGGGAATGCCCATGGTGGCAAAATAGTGGGGGTCGGCGTAGGTGAATCTGCTGCCGCCTTCAATCGCGCCGAAATGCACGCCGTGGCTCCAAGTGCTTCCGCTGAGCGGGACGTTGGTGGTCACGGCAGCGTTCTGAACACCAGGGATGCTGCGCACGGCTTCGACCAGTTGCCGTTTGAACTCTGCCTCATTCTCCGGCTTGAGGTTCAACGCGTCGAAGCCGAAGTAGCCAATGGTTATGCCGCTTTCGCGCATGCCCGGATCGACGTGTCATGAGATTGCGATAGCTGCGGACGAAGAGCAGCGCGCCGACCAGCAGCACCATGGATACGGCGATCTGGGTGACGACCATCGAGCGCTGGACGGAGAAGCGCTCGCGGTTGCCGGCGATTCCACGCTCGCCGGACTTGAGCGCGATGATGGGATCGGCACTGGCGCCGCGCATGGCGGGGATGGTGCCGAAGACGATGCAGGTAAGAGTGGCCACGACGGCGGCGAAGAGCAGCACGCGCCAGTCCGTGGTGATGGCGAGATGGATGGAGTATTGGCTGGTGTCCAGCGAGGCGACGAGCAGGCGGCTGAGGGGCTGCGCCAGCGCGACGCCAAGCGCGGCTCCGCCGATCGCGAGCAAGCTGCTCTCGATGAGCAATTGCCGCAGCATCCGGCGGCGCGATGCGCCGAGGGCCATGCGGATGGCCATCTCCCGCTGCCGTGCGCTGGCGCGGGCGAGCATCAGGTTAGCCAGGTTGGCGCAGGCGATCAGCAGCACCAGCCCGGTAATGGCGAGCAGCAATTGCAGCGATGAGTCATAAGCGGCGCGCAACTCGCTTACTCCTGATCCGGCGGGATATGCGGCCAGCTTGAATGACTTGTAAGCGTTTGACGGTCTCTGCGCTGTAGCCGGTCGGCGCCGTGCTCTCGAAGAGACCGGGGCTGAGCGCGGCGAGGTATCCCGAGGCGCGGGCGAGGTCCCAGCCTGGCTTGAGGCGCCCCATGACTGAGAGGTTAAACAGTTCGCGGCGCGGATCTGGCGGGATGCAGTGGGATAGGCGAGGTCGAACCGGTCTCCCACGACTAGCCCAAAGAACGATGGCGGCGTTACGCCCAGCACCTGCACTGAACGGCCTTCGACCAGGATGGTGGTGTTCGGCGTGATGGGTTCGCCGCCCATCTGCGACTTCCAGAAGGAATAACTGGCAACGACTTTCGAGGGCTCGCACCCTGCTTCGTCCTGCGGCTCGATCAGCCGCCCCTGCCAGGGCGGGACGCCGAGCACATTGAAGAACTCTCCGCTTACCTCCAGTCCCTGCACGCGCTTCCCGTCGCTAGGTGGCCTACGATCACGTCTGCTTCGGTGCCAGGCAAAGACGCCGGAGAAGGGATCATGATGCCGTCGAACCTCCTGCCACATGGGGATGGTGAATTGCGTGTATGGGCCATTCCCGACGCCGAGGCCTTGATTGCCGCCAATGATGCGTAGTTCGGCCAGTTCCTGCGGCTGTTGGATGGGCAGGCTGCGCAGACGCACGGCGTCGAGCAGTTGAAAGATGGCGGTATTGGCGCCGATGCCGAGAGCCAGGGTGATGATCGCTACAGCGGCAAAACCGGGACTCTTATTGAATCCCCGCAGGGCGTGGCGTACATCGCGGAACAGGCTTTCGAAACTCAATGCTGCGTCCTGCTCTTCGACACGCTCCTTCATCATGGCAGGGTTGCCGAAGCGCAGGCGGGCAGCCCGCGATCGCCTGCTCAGGGTTCATCCCCTTCGCGATGTTTACCTCTGTGCGCATTCGCAGGTGTTCTCGAAGCTCATCCTCGATTTCGCGGTCGAGCTTCGAGCGCCTGCCGAGAGCCCATATGCGACGGAAGATACCCATAGTTCTCCTCACGCGAAGCGCAGAATTGCCTGAACGCCCTTTACTACCTGCTCCCAGTTTTTCTGCCTCGCCGCAAGCTGCTTTTTGCCCGCCGCAGTGAGCGCGTAGAACCTGGCCTTGCGGCTGCTCTCAGTCACGGCCCACTCGGAGCGAACCCATCCGCTCTGCTCCATGCGGTGGAGCGCGGGATAGAGGGAACCCTCTTCCACGTTGAGCAGCTCATCCGATACGCGTTCAATGTGCAGGATGATGCCAAAGCCGTGCATCGAGCCGAGATCGGAAAGGCTCTTGAGAATGAGAAGATCGAGCGCGCCCTGCAGGTCGTTCTTTGCCATGTACTCGTAACCCTAGACGTCGATGGTAAGAGAAGACTAAGGGCGCTTACCCTAGTTGTCAAGGGAAGAAAGAAGGAGCTTTTGCATCACCGAGGCTGGTTTACACCTTCGGATGTGACTAAAATTGCGTTGCGCTGCGTCCCCGTGATGGCTAGAGTTTCAAGGGTAGCCTAAACCGGGAAATCGGCCGTCTCCCCTGCGGTCCGCGGCTTATCAAATTGGGGACGAAACCATGCTCGCAAATACAGCGCTAAGCCGGGTTCATAGCCTGGTGATCCACCTTGGTATGGCTGCCGTACTGATGGCGGTTACGAATGCTCCTGTTCGTGCCCAGGTTCAGGAAAACCCGGACGTTCTGCCTGGCAATTCGACCAGCAAACACAATATCCAGACGGTGTTCGTGATTCCGATGGAGAATCGTAACTGGAGCGATATCAAGGGAAGCGCCGAAGCACCCTACATCAATAAGACCCTGCTCCCGATGGCGGCGTACGCGAATAATTTCACCAACCCGCTCCATCCCAGTTTGCCCAACTACATCACGCTCGAGGCCGGCTCCGATCTTGGGGTCACGGTCGATGGGCTGCCAGGCAAATACGCACAGGGCACGCATGAGCATCTTTCCGAGCAACTGCACAACGCGAACATCTCATGGCGCGCGTATATCGAAAGCATCACCGGCAAGGATTGTCCACTCACCAATGAGGGACCGAAAGACAGCAATGGTGGTCAGGAATATGTGCCACGTCACTTTCCCCAAATATATTTCAAGGATATGACGAACAATAACGACGCGCAGTCTTCCTACTGCATCCAGCGTGCAGAGCTATTCAGCAGGCTCGCCGGCGACCTCAAGACGAACGCTATTGGCCGCTACAACTTTGTCGTGGCGAATCTCTGCGATATTGGGCACGACACATGTGGTGGAAACGAGGTTGCTCACTTCGACACATGGCTCAAACAGAACCTGCCCTCCATCCTCAACTCTTCGCAGTACAAGGCTGGGCATGTGCTGGTGATTATCCTGGCTGACGAGGCGCGTACCGGCGATGGACCGACACCCTTGATCCTTCTTGGTGCCGGCGTAAAGAAGGACTACTCCAACGACATCAATTACTCGCAAGGCTCGGTGCTGCGAACGCTGCAGGAGATTTTTGGGGTATCTCCATTCCTTGGCAGTGCGGCAAAATCAAATGACTTGAGCGCGATGTTTACAACCTTCCCCTGATCCTATTGGCTTTGCAGGGAATCCCTGACCAGCACGCGGCGAAGGACGTCACTGATTTCTTTCACCGTCCAGGGCTTGAGTATCACGGCGTCGAAGCCGTAGTCGCTAAAATGCGACATGACCGGCGCGTCGGAGTAACCACTGGAGACAATCAGTTTTGCGCTGGGATCCTGTTGCTTCAGCCTGGCGGCAGCCTCCATGCCACCCATTCCGCCGATCACCGTCAGGTCCAGTAGCACCGCGTCGAAGCCCGCCCCCGCAGCCTTCGCTGCCTGGTACAGCGCGACCGCCTCGGCTCCATCGCTGGCAGTCTGAACAACGTAACCGAGTTGGCTGAGAACCGCCTTGAACAGGACGCGGAGCGACTCCTCATCGTCCATCACCAGCAGACGCTCTGTACCGGTCTGCACCGGAGCTGCGGAGGAAGTCTCGGCGAGGGGAGTTTCCAGCGAAGCGGGCAGATCAACAGTAAATACCGTTCCGGTTCCCGGCGCCGATTCCACAGAGATGTGGCCTCCGTGCTTGAGGACGATAGCGTAGGCGGTCGCTAAGCCAAGCCCGGCGCCCCCGGGCTTGGTGGTGAAATATGGATCGAAGATCCGCCGGAGCACCTCCGCGGATATGCCACGACCATGGTCGCGAATCGAAATCCTGACCCGGCGGTCGGCTGCTTCCGATCTATCTCGTAAGCCAACATTCTCGGCGTGAACCTCGATGGTTCCCCCGCCGGGCATCGCCTGCCGGGCGTTGAGGAGAATATTGTGGAGCACCTGGCCGATCTGGCCCGGATCGACCTTGGCAGACCAGAGATCTTCGGCGATCGTGACCTCAATGCCAACCGGGGATCCGGTACGCGCAAGTTGAACAGCGTCTGTGACGAGTTCGGCGATAGAAACCACGCGCCGTACCGGAGCTCCGCCTTTGGCAAAGGTCAGCAACTGAGAGGATAAGAACTTTGCGCGCTGGCAGGCATTGGCCGCTTGGTCGAGGAATTCCTGAGCCGCCTCCTGTTCATTTAACTGTCTCTTGGCGACCTCAATATTTCCTTGAACAACTGTCAGGAAATTATTGAAATCATGCGCGATGCCTCCCGCCAATACCCCGAGAGATTCCAGCTTGCGCGCGCGTAACAGCTCCTCTTCCGCCTGTTCGCGCTGGGTGATCTCAGCCCGCAGTTGCTCGGCGGATTGGTGGAGTTCAGCCGTGCGCTCCTGCACCCGTAGTTCAAGTGCTTGATTAAGGGCTGCGGTCTCCTGGTTTGCGACTGCGAGGTTCTCTACCAGGTCCCGGTTTTCAATCTGGAGTCTGAGCGATGACTCCACCATGCGATGGATCCGGCCGGTCGTGATCAGGATGGCAAGAGTAAACACAACAGCCAATAAGCCCATCGCGACATGGGTTTCATCGCCCGCAAGAAAAAGACGGATTGCGGGCCCGAGGCCTGTAGGAATCAAAAACGCCAGGAACGCCTCCGGCCGGGGAGCCAGCAACAAGGAGGCGCCGAGCATCATGCCCCCTAACACGAAGACGAGAAAGACCTGGTTTGTCAGGTGGCCAGGAGGGTATAAGAGGATTCCCGCCGCGCCCCAACCGGCGCCCGCTAACCCCACACCAACCGTGAAAGCCGTGCGCCACCCACTACGCCCATGCGCGTTGGCAAGGCATGCCAACGCCGTGCAAAGACGTATCTCACGACTGATGTCGCGGTCATGTAGAGCCACCAGCCGATCACGACTGGCCGGGAAATGATTCCCCATTGCAGGCCACCCAGCACGGAAGCGGCGAGTATGTTGACGCCTACTCCCAGGTTTGCATTGGCATACAAAAGCCCGAGCTGCGCCGACAGGACTTGTTCTCTGGCGGAATCCTGATTGACCAGTACTCCAGAGGCAGCGGGGCGCATGGGGGCATTCCAATATTTGGGTGGGCTTACCGTAACACAAATCCGGCGAGTTCTCGATGATGCCGGAAGTCAGTATCAGATCGATCGTAATCCCTTTGTAACGTTAAACTGGGGTAAATTGCGGGAGATCGCCGATGCGCAGCAGAATGATCCTGGTCGTTTTCCTTGATGGTTGTACAAGCGGCCTATGCCCTTGATTCTGTGCCCCAGGCCGAGTACCGGCAGCGGCGGGTCAAACTTGCAGCCAAGCTGCACGGCGGTTCGGCCGTGATTTTCGCCGCGCACGAGCCGCCCATGGAGTACCAGGACTACCGCCAGGATGAAGATTTCTTTTATCTGACGGGCTCAAATGAGCCAGGTGGCGCGCTTCTGCTGATCGGTGATGGTCCCGCGACAACGACTCGTCTTGGAACAGTCGTCCCGGCACACTCCTACCGCGAGGTTCTTGTTCCTGCCCATGCGCAATCCCATCCTCGAGAAGTACACCGGGGCAAAGACGGATGCCGCGAGCCCGGATGCTCGTAGGTTACTCGGGGTCGACGAGGTGATGCCTCTCTCTGCTTTGCCGCAGGTCTTCGGGAGCTTCCTGGCCGAAGACATCCGGCGCGACAAAAGAGGTCTGGAGCCAGCAGGACATGGACGTCGCCAGCTGCAACGCTCGGCTTCATCTCAACCGTGCTGGGCACTGACATCCCGCCTCCGACGCAGGATGTCCGCTCGCTGACCACGCAGCTGCGCATGGTGAAAAGCCCTGCCGAGATCGCCCTCATCCAGAAGGCAACCGATGCGTCGATAGCATCGCAGCTTGCCGGCATGCGAGCCATCAGGCCGGGAGTACGCGAGCGAACGCGTCGCCGGGGTCGAAATCGCCACCATGTTGGCGGAGGGATGCGAGCGCGCCAGCTATCCGCCGATCGTTGGCTCTGGCATCAACTCGACCGTCCTCCACTACTCGGAAAACAGCAAAACGATGCACAAAGGCGAAGTGGTGGTGATCGATGCCGCCGGCGAGTATTCGATGTACGCCAGCGACCTGACGAGGACCATGCCGGTCGACGGCCACTTCACCGCCCGGCAAAAAGAGATTTATAACATCGTGCTCGGCGCCCAGCAGGCAGCACGCGATGCCTTCGTCGCCGGCAAATCGAAGATGGGGTCGGTCGACCATCGCGGAGCAGACGCGGAGAGCAATCTGCTCGACAAGGTCGCCTTCGACTACATCAACACCCATGGCAAAGATCTCCATGGCGAACCTCTGGGGAAATACTTCATCCACACTCTCGGGCATTCGGTCGGCATCGATGTGCACGATCCCTACGACTACGACAAGCCGTTTGAGATCGGCTCGGTGTTCACCATCGAGCCGGGCATCTACATTCCCGAAGAGAAGATAGGCGTCCGCATCGAAGATACCTTCTACGTCGACTCCACAGGCAAGCTCATCGACTTTGCCGAAAAGCTGCCGCACACGCCGGAGGAAGTGGAAGCCGCCATGCGCTCCAGGTAGCCACTGTAGTTAGAACGCCAGCCGCTGGGTTGGGATCTTACGTTGCACATATTTCCAGGCCTCGATAACAAAATCCAACATGGCAATAACCAGCACTATCTTGAACCCGACGTTCATCCAGTAGTTGACTGCGGCCACCGTGTGTAGGTTGGTTGCCGAACTGCTCGGTAGGAAATACACCTTGGCGAATGCCAACAGCGCAATCGGCGTCAGGCCAAAGACCTTCGTTAGCAGCACAAATCCCTTCTGCCATCGGTCGGTATGAGGGGTAAGAGCCATGAGTTTGATTCCGAGTTGCGCCAGCAAGACAATGACCAGCGCCACATAAAAGATGTGCCATATGGGCGCGATCACAAGCAGTCTGTTCAGGAGCAGCGTTCCGGGGCCGAGAATCAAGAATGGGTAGTGGGGAATCGCGAAGACGTACAGCATCCAAAGACAGTGCACCACGAGATCTGCGACGCGCCCTACCGGCGATGTCTGCTTTTTGTGCCGGGTCACAGGCGGCAGTTTGCCAGGATCCCAATTCTGCCGACCGGTTCCTTCACCACACTCCACGTGTACAAATTCCAGGATGGCAAACGTCATGGTCATCAATCCCCAGAAGAGCAGAAGCACCGGCACAAGCCCCAACAGGCTACCGCCGATCGCTGCCCCCAGATTGCTCTTGGATAAGATGCGCACCGAGGCGCTCGTGAGAAAGTAAAGCAAGGCCACGATGGGCGCCGTCTTTTGCAATGTAACCAGGTAGATCGGGAACAGTGTTGGCCCGATCAGATAGCGTTGCGGCAGATACTGCGCCGCAACTAAAAGCGGCCGGCCATGTGCCCGCAGGGCCGCTGCAATCTCGCTTTCGGTGAGCGATCGTCCCAGCTGCTCGGCACGCGCATCCATATCCGCCATCAGATTGGCACGTAACTCCGCCAGCGTGTCGTCCTTCGTGTCGAGGGCAAGATACCGTCCCACGGCTTGTAAGTAACGCTCCAGTAGATCCATGGTTTTACCTCCGTGCCTGTTCCTTCAGAATTTTGTGCAGGGACTTGTTAATGCCGTTCCACTCCGCCAACAACTGAGTGAGAATCGCTTCACCCTCGACTGACAATTGATAAAAGCGCTTGTTTCGTTTGTCTTCCTCACGCCATTCGCTGGTTAACAGTCCTTGCGTCTCCAAGCGGCGCAGCAAGGGGTAGAGGGTGCTTTCCTCGATTTCCAATCCTTCATCGGCAAGGGCTTTACGCAAGGTGTAGCCATAATGCTCGTCGCGCAACTGCGCCAGCACCGCCAGGACCAGGCAGCCGCGCCGAAGCTCGAGCCGGAGTGCATCGAAGGTGTTTGGATCAAAACTAGCTTTCATACTGTATGAAACATACTGTATACCGCACAGTGTGTGCCGTCAAGTAATAAATCGGGGACTTGCCCGGCAGTGAAAGAGGAAGGCGGCCTAATGAGCCGCGCGGCTCAACGTCGGGTTAAGGTCGGCTAGTTAGCCGGGGCAGCCGCGCGGGACAAGATATATGCCTGGATCGCGTGCACTTGATCGGGCTGCAGCAGGTCTTTGAACGATGGCATTCCAAATTGCTCGCGAGCGCCGCCCAGCACGATGGACTCGAATTGAAGGTGGGTTGCGGCACTGGTGTAACGCAGGTCGGGAACGCCGGAGCTGGAGACTGCCTCAACCCCGTGGCAATAGAAGCAATGCTTCCCAAAGAGGATACCGCCTTCGTGAATCATCGCCGGCGTGGCCTTCATGTGGATCGAGGGCGAAGGCGGCCCCTGAGGTCCGAAGGGAGGAGCTTGAAGTTTTGCATGAGCCCCGAGAGCGAAGGTGAGAATGCGACCATAGCCGGTTTTGACTGCGCCACTGCCGGGGATATTGTTCAGCCCCGAGGAGCCGCCCCAGCCCACCATGAGCGTGATGTATTGCACTCCGTCAAGCAGATAAGTGACCGGCGGAGCCATGATGCCTGTACCCGCGTCGAACTGCCAAAGCATCTTGCCGTCGGTCGCGCGATAGGCGCAGAAGACTCCATCGGAGCGGCCCTGGAAGACCAGGTTACCCGCGGTGGCGAGCACGCCGCCGCTCTCGACCAATGGAAGGGTGACGCGCCACACCTCATGCTGCTCCGCGGGATTCCAGGCGATCAATAACCCGGTCATGGGAGGAGAGGCAATCAACTTCGCCAGCAGTGGGCCTTCGTACCTTACGTCCTCGCCGCGGTTCCAGTTCCTGGGACTTGGGACCCAGCCTTTGTCTGGAGTGTGCAGCGCCAAGGATCCCTGCCGGGCAGGCACGTAAACCAGGCCCGTGGTGGGATTGAATGCCATGGGATACCAGTTGTGCGCGCCACCCGGCGCGGGGGAGATGAGTACCGGGCGGCTGTAATCCGGGGTTTGCGGCTCGACCGGCCGTCCACTCTTGGGGTCGATTCCGCTGGCCCAGGTAACGCCGTCGATAAAAGGTTTCGCGGAAAGGAACTGGCCGGTCTGGCGATCGAGCACGTAGAAGAATCCATTCTTCGACGCTTGCATGATGACCTTGCGGTATGCGTTGTCGATCTTGAGATCGGCCAGCATGAATGGCTGCGTCGCATCGTAGTCCCAGTTTTCCTGCGGGGTTACCTGGTAGTGCCAGACCAACTCTCCGGTGCTGGCGCGAAAGGCGAGGATGGAGGCGAGATACAGATTGTCGCCTCCGCCCGGGCTGCGCTGCACGGTGTACCAGGGCGTTCCATTGCCGGTGCCGGCGTAGACCAGGTCGAGCTTGCGGATCATAGACGATGGAATCCCATACCGTGCCTCCGCCACCTGCGATCCACCATGGGCCGCGCCAGGTTTTTGCGGCCTCCTCCAGTGCTTTGGACTCGAAGCCCTTCGCGGGATCACCCGGCACGGTGTACGTGCGCCAGATCAGCTTCCCGGTCTCCGCGTCGTAGGCGGAGAGATAACCACGCACACCCATCTCCGACCCGGCATTTCCGATAAGAACCATTCCCTTGACGATGCGGGGAGCGCCGGTAATGGCATAGGGCTTGGATTGGTCGACGGTAACGACATCCCAGACGGGGTTTCCAGACTTGGCGTCGAGTGCAATGAGCCGGCCGTCGATGGTGCCGAGGTACAGCTTGCCGTGGTAGAGGGCGACGCCGCGATTGACGGCGTCGCAGCAGATGATGCGGGCACGGGAGCGAGGGACTTTGGGATCAAAGGTCCACAGGATTTTGCCGGTTCTGGCATCGACCGCGTAGGCGACGCTCCACAGGCCGGTGGTGTAGATGACGCCGTTGGAGACGAGAGGCGTCGCTTCCAGGCCATTGGTGGTGCCCAGCTCTGTGCTCCACACCAGGCCGAGCTGGCCGATGTTCTGCTCGTTGATCTGTTTCAGGGGGCTGAAGCGCTGCTCGTCGTTGGTTCTTCCGTACATCGTCCAATCGGCCCCGTCGTTGACGGCAACAGGATTGGATTGCTTGCAACCCCCGACGGAGAGGACCAGAGAGCCGGTCAATAGAAGCGAGACGATGAGGCGCATGAATGTTTAGAGTTTGCTTGCTTTGCGGCGATTAGATGCGCATATGAATTGGGTGTCAAGATCGAACGGTGTCTTTTCCTGTACACTTCGGTGGCCCAGGAATGCGAAGTGTAATTCGTGGCTAAATGAGAGAGGATGAAAGATCATGAGCAGGGAAGTCTGGAAGGTTTGTGCAGGCCTGTGTGCACTTGGGATGTCCACCGTGTGGACCGGTCCGGCCGCCGCACAGACAGCAGAGGTTAAGGAAAAACCGGCGCTGTACACCTACGTCGCGGAGTGGAATATCCCCCGGGCGCAATGGGCCGACATGGAAAAGGGAAACTCGGCCAACGCGAAGATCATGGACAAGGCTGTCGCCGACGGGACAATTGTGGGGTATGGCAGCGACCGGACCGTGGTTCATCAATCGGACGGCATCACACATGACGATTGGTGGTCGGCCACGTCGATGGCCGGGGTGTTGAACATGCTGGACCGGCTGGAAAAAGCGGGCGATTCCGGCACTAGCGTGCTAACCAGCGCCACCGACCACTCGGATGCCATTTACATCAGCCATTATTACAATTGGCATCCCGGCTCGTGGAAGGGCGGGTACACCTTCGAAGCGTCTTACGCGCTAAGGCCGGACGCGCCGGAGGATGCGGTCGCGATGCTGAGCAAGAACATGATCGTCCCGGTGCTGGAGAAGCTGCTTGCCGAAGGCACGATTGACGAGTACGAGATTGACACCCAGGCGATTCACACAGAAGCACCGGGCTCATTTCAGATTGTTTACCTGACGCCCAATGCGGAAGGCGTGGACAAGGTGAACGCGGCGATTCGGGAGGCGGTCAAATCGAAGCCGCTGGATGGTCCGGCGTTTGAATCCATGGTAACTGACCCCGCGCACCGCGATGCGGTGCTTCGCTCGGACGCTACTTACAAGTAGTTCTCCCTGTTGGTCCGCGAGCGGGTCTTGCCCGCTCGCGGAGTATTACTGCGCGCGAGTTTCCGTAGCAGGGCTGAAGAGTCTGCGTGAGAACTCGAGAAAGCAACCCTCGGGGGCTAATGCTCGCTGCGGCGAGGTAGCCCGATGTATTTTCACTCCTTTACGGCCTGACTAAAGTCGTGCCCTGATACAAAGCCAAAACACACAGCATGCAAAGAAGCTTCCGGGGAAATAGCAGGCTTCGCATTTTGGTGAGAACTTCCCGTATGCTGGTCGGGCAGCGAATTTCTGGAGGTTGCCAGTGGACATACAAAAGGAACTGATCGCCGAGTACGACCGCGAAGTTGTCTCGACGCGCAAGATGCTGGATGCGATTCCAGCGAATGCCGATTTCAACTGGAAGGCCAGCCCGAAATCCATGACGCTGGGCCGCCTTGCCGCCCATGTCGCGGAGACAGCGGGAGCGTGGGGCATCGATACGCTATCCAAGAATGGCCTGGAGTTTGACATGAGCACCTACAAGCCCTGGGCGCCGGCCAGCAAGGCTGAGATTCTGGAGAAGTTCGACCAGGACACGGCGAAGACCAAGAAGATTCTCGCGGGCCTCGATCCTGCCAAATGGGACGATAACTGGAAGATGACAGCGGGCGAGCAGACCTGGATTAGCGATTCGCGTTATTCGGTCTACCGCACCTGGGTGGTTAATCACCTGATCCATCACCGCGCTCAACTGGGCCGCGACCTGCGCACACTTGGTGCTCCGATTCCGGGCATGTACGGCCCTTCGGCTGACGAGGGCTGAGCGACTGCTGGAGTTTCAACGCTTACGCAGCTTGATCGCTTTTTCAGGACAGACCTGGACACAAAGTCCACAGCCTCGGCACGCGTCGGGGTCAAGTGCGAACGCCTGCTTTCCGCCGTGAACGAATAGCTTCAGCCGGGCCGTGAACGGGAGCATGGCCTTTTCCTGGCTTGGAACAGGCCGGATCGCCAGAACGTCATAAGGGCAAATTGGCACGCAAGGCCCTTTGGCTTCACATCGCGTGGGGTCGATGACCGGCACCATATACCCTGGATCAAACCTGCACTCCGCCTTTGCGTTGTTTGGGGGCTGCATGCACAGACTCCTGTATCGCTGTATGTAATGACGAGCGGCGAGGCAAAATATTGTGCTGCCGCCTACCAGGGCTTGGAACGGGCTACGGCGATTCCGCGCACCTCGTTGGGGTATTGGCCGCTTACGGCACAGTAGAAATGATAGAGAACGCCTTCGTGGGTGACGACGGAGGGTTTGTGGGCGAAGGTTTCGTCGATTGTGCCGGAGGCTCCGGTGTCGATGAGGATCTCCGGCGACTTGGCGAATGCGTAGGGATTGGCGCCGAGGGCGAGCATCTCGCAGGCGCGTCCGGGACGTTGGTAGCGGAAGCCGTAGTAGAACATCGCGTAGTCGCGGCCGTTTTGCACGACGAAGGGATTTGAGGCGAAGCGGCTATCGCGCGCGTCCGGCGTGGTAGGACTGCCGCGCGGACCATTGGGGAGAATGGGATTGTGCTGGTAGCGAGACCAGCTCTTCAGGTCGGTCGAGGTTGCGACACCTGTCTGCTCGCGCCAGCCTCCGCCTTCGCTTGCGGGAAGTGTGTCGGTCTTGGCGTTGTAGTAGAGGTAGTAGGTTCCGTGGTCGAGCATCAGGTCCGGGCGGTAAAGGCCGCCGTGCTCCCAGGGTGCTCCGTCCTGCGGGGTGAGGATCGGGTCGGTCAGATGCCAATGGAGAAGATCTTCTGAGGTGGCAAGGCCGATTACGGCTGCGCCTTCTTCGTAGCCTGCGCTGGGATAGGCGTTCCATGCGCCCAGGTATTTTCCTTCGATCTTGATGGCGTCGCCGCGGGAGCGGAGCTGCTTGTCGCGAAGAATGGAGCTGAGGGCCAGGTTGAACTTTGTGTACTTTGACGCTGGATCACGCGGGGCTACGAGCGCGGTGCGCGTCCAGTGGATGAGATCGGCGGAGGTGGCGAGGCCGGTCTGGTAGCCGATGCCGTCCCATCCGATGTAAAGCATCTGGAAGGCTCCGTTGGCGTAGAAGACGATGGGGTCGTCGATGCTGCGCTGGTCGAAGTCACCTTTGCGTCCGGTGGCGGAGAGAATCAGCTTGGGATATTTGTAGGGAGTGCGATAGGGTGCTGCCGGGTCGGCGGCCATTGCGAGATGCGGCGCAACCGCGGCAGCGGCAGAGACGATGGTGGAATTGCGCAGGAAGCGGCGACGGGTCGTGTTCATGGTTAATAGGTAAGACTAGTGCTTATTCAGAGTAATGCCCCCATTTCCCACAGGTTCTCACTTGGCCGTCTAAGGTAGAGTCGGGACAGGCGGGCGAATTGACGACTGAACAAGAACTGCGGGAGAAGTTGCGCAAGATAGCGGCGCTTTTTGAGGGCGCTACAACGGCGGGGGAGCGAAATGCCGCGGCGGCTGCCAGCAGCAGAATTCTTGCTGCGCTGAAGGCGGCCGCGAAAACGGAACGCGCGATTGAAACGCAGTTCACACTGCCTGATCGTTGGGCACGGCGTTTGTTCACTGCGTTGTGCCGGCGCTATGGGCTCGAGCCGTACCGGTATCCTCGCCAACGCCACACCACGGTTGTTCTGCGGGCCCCCGATTCGTTCGTCCGCAATACGCTTTGGCCGGAGTTTCTTGAGATCAAGAGCGCGCTGGACGCGTACTTGAATGAAGCGACGGAACGGATTATTCGTGAAGAGGTTTTTCGCAATGCCGATGAGGCGGCGGAGCGGGCGGGTTAGTGCTCGGTCCCAGGGAGAGACCGTGGCGGGTCGGCCCGGTGCGGGCTTCGGTGGTTGAAAAGCTCCGAGCGGCATGGGTAGGACGGGCACCCGCGGGGTCCTTCGACTGCGCGCCACCAAGCACTGTGTCACGCGATGAACCTGTGAGGCGCTCCGCTCAGGATGACGTTTTTGTGGTGAGTTGAGACAAAAACATTTCCAGGAATGGTCCGTAGAACAGCAGGTCCCTCCACTTCGCTTCGCTTCGGTCCCACGGCACGCCGGGACAGGCGGGATGACAAAGGGGAGAGGGGCGCTCGAAGCATTGAGAATCCTTTCATACTTGTATAGATTCGGATTGGGTGGAGTAAGAGTTTCCTGGGCGAGGTTTTTTTCGTATATTGAGAGGGACCATGAGCCGGGCGCGCAAAATCGTCGCAGTCGCCGTCCTGTTGGTTACCCTGCTGGTAGTTCTGCTTCCACACACCCACCACATCCCTGCTGCAATGGCCTGCCCTGTCATGGCCATGGTGTTTCTCTTCGGAACAGTCGAGGTTCCGCTGTGGCTGTTGTCACCGGAGAGCGAAGCCCTTCCCGCGCAAGCACCTGACCTGCCTTCACGATTCCAGCGTCCTCCTCCCGCCGCGCTCTAAAGCAAAACAGAGTACCTAAGGCGGGAGTGTATCTATGAATTTTAGTCTGGGCTTCGTGCGCGGACTTTATGTTTTTGTCCTCGGATGTTGGTGCGTATTTTGCTTACGACGGTTTCTGTGGAGATACAGAAAGCGACGAGGGAAGGGCGAGCCCGGATTCTTTCCGACGTATACGTCGGCCGGCAATGCACTGCATAACCTGCAGGCGATCGCGGAGCCGCGCGTCGAGTACGTGCTAGCGGAGAAGTACGACGACCAGGCGGATGAGGACGATGAAGGTGAGCCTAACGATCCCGAGAAGCATTTGCATCGCCAGCTTAGACGGATTCGACGAGGAGAGAAGATTGAACGATTGACTGCGCTGAAGCGATCCTAGTTCCTGACGCTTAGGGGAGCGAGATGCGATAGAGGTTGCTGTGCGAGGTGGTGTTGACCCAGGCATAGTGAGTGGGATCTTCGCCGGGCACAAGCGGATCGCGGTTCACGGATTTAGAACCCGGTACCAGGTCCGGTTGTGCCCCAGGCGAGATGCCTTCCGGCGGAAAGTCAGGGATGGTTTCTCCGGGACCAAGCGGAATGGCCAGGCTGCGGCCTGGATTTGTCTGCGACCCTGCTTCCGCTCCGATGAAAAGGAACTTTCCATTCGGCGACCAGGTGGGATTACAGAAGCCTGCGCACATGCGGCGCAGAGGGCCCCCTTCGAGGGGAATCGCCATGATCGTGGGGGAGACCCTTTTGCCGTCAGGATAGGGAAGCAGGGCCACCAGCCATTTTTTGCCGGGCGAGACGCTTTGAATATCAAGGATAGGGTAGGGGACGACCCTCGCACGTCCTGTGCCGTCCTGGTTCATCTGCTCAAGGTAGTTGGCGCTGCCCTCAGCGACTTGAAAGAGGATTTTGCCCTGGGGACCGAAGTGCGGCATCCTCTCACCGGAAGCGCTGAGCTGCCTGGCGGGAGAGCTTCTATCGATGGGGGCGAGCCATACCTGGGACTTTCCGTTGCGCGGGACGGTGGCATAGACGACTTGCTTGCCATCGGGCGAGACATCGTAGGAAGACATGAAGAGCCCGGGAAGGACTGCTTCGTTTCTTCCAGAATCGATTGAGATGCGCCAGAGCTCGGGCTCCGTAGTTGTTGGATGGCGCCAGAGGAGGTAGTAGAGGGTTTTACCGTCGGCGCTAAGCGAGGGGGGAGAGTCGCTGTTGGCGACCTCTCCTTCAGATGACAAGGATCGTTCGCCCTGATCATCGTGGAACCAGATGGCGCTTTGATAGACCCCGATGGAGGTGATGATGGAGCGGCCGTCCGGGTCCACCGCCAGCCCTTGCTCTGAAGTGGGGCCAAAGGTGAGCTGCTCCGGCTGCCCGTTGGGATAGCGCTGGCGCCAGATGTGGGACTGCCCTTCGACCCAGGCGACGAAATACATCCAAGAGCCGTCGGGAGACCAGCCGGCGGACATGCACTCTCCCTGCGGCCCGACCGACCTGCGCTGCGCATTGCCCTCAAGCGAGACGAGGCCGCAGGGGATCCACGCCCCCTCGCCGTCCATCTCGACGATCAAGGCTGACTTGCGGTCGGGGGAAGCGTAGGAGTAATGGACCATGCCCCGCTCGTGGGCGGGGAAGTACAGGTCGCGGTAGTTATCGCCGGTGGCCGATTGGGTGGCGAGGCCGAGATGCAGACCGGAGTGCATCCGGGAGAAGAGCCATTGGTGCTGGTCGAGCCAGGTGAGCCCGGCGGCATTGTCGAGGAGAAGATGCGGTTCACCGCCTAAGACGGGGACGGTGTAGGTGGCGAAGACGGGAGGCCTCATCACGGTGTAGGCGACTTGCGAGCCATCGGGCGAGAAGGCGAGGTTGTACTTGACCTGCGGATCATTGGTCAGGCGGATGGCTTCGCCATCGGGGAGCACCTTGGCGTAGATGGGATCGGCCGACATAAAGGGGCTATCGGAGCGGATGAAGGCGAGGATGTGTCCGTCGGGCGAGAGGGCGGGCGAGCTAGCGGAGTCAGTAAAGTCGGTGAGCTGGGTGTACTTGAGGACGGCGGGGTGCTGGTGGAAGAGGAAATGCACGGCTGCGCCGGAGCCGGCGATGACGGCGCAGGCGGCCGCGGCGAGGAGCCACTTGCGCCCGGTTTTCGGGGCTGATGGAGCAGGGGTGGCGGAGGGCTCGGGAGCTTTGCGGGGAATTTCCAGCTCGGGCTCGATCTCGAGCGGGGGCCGGATCCCGCTTCTTACGGGGGCGATGAAGCTGTAGCCGACACGGGGGATGGTCTGGATGTAGCGGGGCGAGGTGGCCGAGTCCCCTAGAGCGTCGCGGAGTTTCTGGATGGATTTGTTGAGGCCGTGGTCGAAGTCGACGAAGACGTCTGAGGCCCAGAGGCGCTGGCGGAGTTCGTCACGGGTGACGACCTCACCGGGGCGCTCGAGGAGGATGGCCAGGAGCTGCAAGGGCTGCTGGGGCAGGGGGAGTTTGCTTCCATTCCGGCTAAGCTGGCCGGCTTTGAGATCGAGCTCAAAGAGGCCAAAGCGGATGACGGATTGGGGCGGCGAGACGGGCACTTCTATCCCTCCTGCGGCAGGCGCGCACTGAGTTTAGCATCTGGGCCGGAGGGGTGGTATGGCTTTTCCAGGAGCTGCGGGGCAGGGGAGAAGTTTTTCTAAGTGGCTGCTGAGTAAGGGATTAGCTGGGGATAAATAAACCACCTTGCCGGGCATTGCTCCTTATATGCAGCTCGACGCACACTCGGCCCCACGTTGCTCGCCGGGGTGAGCTGCGAATAAGGAGAAAAAACAATGATCAGGATGAGGAAGAGTATCGGCAATGGGCTTTCACGTAGCGCTTTCGCAATGGTTGCGGTGGCGGGCCTGTTATTGACCACGGCGAGCGCGCGCGCTGCCTGCGGGAGCTTCTCGGGAGTGGCATTGAAAAGTGGAGCCGTTCTGCCGATGTTGGGGCAGGCGGAGGAGGGGCTCAGCGAGGGGTCGGCAAGCAGTGCAAGCATCGTTGGCTTGTGGCACGTGGTCTATACGGCAGGGGGCGAGATCTTTAACGAGAGCCTGGATCAATGGCATAGCGACGGGACCGAGTTCGAAAATGCGAATGTACCGGTCGCCGGGGGAAATATCTGCTTCGGTGTTTGGAAGACGGTGGGCCCGCGGACGGTGAAACTGCACCACGTTGGCTGGACGTATGACGCCGGCACCGTTGCCTTCGCGAACGGCACGTTTACGCTGAATGAGACCAACGTCGTGGCGAAAAACGGCCAGAGCTACAGCGGGGAGTTCACCTTCACGGTTTATGACCTGAGCGGAAACCAGCTCAAGCAGGTGAAGGGCACGATGAAGGCTACACGCATTACGGTCGAGTGATGGGCTAAGTTCGTTCAAAACGGGCGGCAGCTTACCGGGGGGTGGGCTGTCGCTGTTTTTTGTCGCGCTTGTGATCCGCAGGTTAGAGGAGAGTGAATTTATTTCTGATTGTTGGGCTGGCCGCGGGCGTTGGCAACTAAAGCGGGGCGGCGAGCGTCTCCATCAGGGTCGACGTGTGAAGGAGAATCCTGATGAAACGCTTTGCAGTACTTTCCACCTGCCTTATCACCATGCTGGGTACGGGATCGGCCGTAGCGCAAACCTCCGCTGAGGAAACGAGCGAAAAAGCGGCGGCGGCTGCTCCGGTGGCTTTCGTGTATGTGGCGCGGCCAACCCATATTGACGGGTTCGCGGCGTCCTCGAGCGGCAAGCTTACGGCGGTGCCGGGTTCTCCTTTCGCGAATATCGCGGTTTCTCACCTGTCGGTGACCAAGAAGTATCTTTTTGGCGCGGGCGACGACGGGACGAATATCTATACGTTTGCTATCGCGTCGAACGGCTCGCTGAAGCAGGTGGCGGTGACGGATCCACACAAGTACGATCCGGTTAGTTGCACCGGGGTGGGGCCGATCCAACTGGACCATACCGGGGCAACGCTCTATAACTACGCGCAGAATTGCGAGGGCGGCTATGCGTATTACCAGGCCTTCAAGATCGAAAGCAACGGCGACCTGCAGTACGTGGGCAACGTTCAGGATGGGATACCGGAGCATCTGACCCCGCTGAGTTTTCTGGGGAACAACCAGTACGCCTATCAAACCTACGGGTCCGGGGATTATACGTTTGGGATGAAGCGGGAGAGCAGCGGGGAACTGGTGAACGGCAACACCACCACCCAGCCTCCCCAGACCAAGAAGGACCTTACTTACTACAACAACGGGGAGTTGCTGGCTACCGACCCGACGGATCATGTGGCTATCCCGGTCTATGAGCATATCGACCCGGATACGGACGAACCTGCGGTGCTGGCGACCTATACGGCCGATTCGCACGGCAACCTGACGACCAAGAGCACGATCGATAACATGCCGGGGATCGCGCTGTACTATGTTTCGAGCATGAGCATATCTCCATCGGGCAAGCTGCTGGCTACGGGCCAGCACGACGATGCGGGCCACGCCGGGATCCAGGTGTTCCATTTCAATGGGGGCAGCCCGATTACCCACTTCACCGGTTTGCTGGGGAAGGAAAATGCGTTGCAGTTTGGGTGGGATTCGGAGAATCATCTGTATGCGCTGAGCTCGGACAACTTGTATGTGTATACGGCGACGACCAGCAGCGTGAAAGCGGCGTCGGGGTCTCCGTATTCGATTCCGGAGGCGGCGAGCGTGATTGTTCTGTCGCTGAAGTAGGGCTCGGGAAATGCACAAAAAGTACGCGTTAACGCGGTAATTGCCTCCGATGCGGGGGAAATGGCTTCGGGAAATGCACAAATGTTGCGCGATAAGCGCGATAAGCCCCCCTCTTGGGGGCTTTTTGTTGGGAAGACGTGGGCCCGGAGGGTAGTGAGGGTGCCGGTCACACTCTAATAGATCCGGATTGGGGTTGGTTCGAGCGGCGGGGGGCGGATTTATTTTTGGTCTTTTGGTCTTCGGGTTGTTGGGTTTGGGGTTAATAGCCTACGGAAAAGGAACTCCGCTCGTGGTGCGGCTTCTCAATCTCATCGACCAGGGCGATTGCGTAATCGGCAAAGGAGATTTTGCTTTCGCCCTTGGAATCGGCGACCAGTTCCTTCGTGCCTAAGCGGAACTTGCCGGTGCGCTCCCCGGGAATGAAGTAGGCGGCGGGACTCAGGTAGGTCCAGTTGATGTCGGAGGCGCGCAGCACGGCCAGGGCTTTTTCGTGGGATGTGGCGATCGGCAGGAATTGGGGCGGCAGATGTCCGGATTTGATTACGGTCACGCCGGGGGCTACTTCGAGTAGTCCGGCGCCGCCAACTACCAGGAGACGCATGGTTCCGGCCTTCTTGACGGCTTCGATCTCACGCCGGGTTACCTCGACCAGGGCATCGGTGTTGTCGTGTGGGGGCTGATAGGCGGTCACTACCGCGTCCGCTCCTTTGATGATGGCGGCGATTGCGTCGACTTTGGATAGATCGTCGGCTTGGGCGGTGAGGCCGGGGATTGACTTCAGGGGATCGATGTTCCGGGCGACTCCGGTGACCTGGTGGCCACGCGCTAGCAGTTCTTTGACGATTTCCTTTCCGGCGTTTCCTGTTGCTCCGTAGACGACTACTTTCATGTTGAGTCTCCTTTGGCCGGGCCGGCCTGGCGGCCGGCGGTTTCCACATTAAGCAAGATTAGCGCAGAGTTCAGGGAAAGCTAACCGAGCCGGCTTAGGTTGGATGCAGGGTGAGCCATGAGATATTCACGGGTTTTTCTGCTGGTTGCTTTGCCGGTTTGCGGGTTGGTCTCCGGGGCGCAGTCACGATTTTCCGGGGTTTACCTTTCCCATACGCCGGGTCCATTCATGAACGTAAGCCTGGGGCCGGATGGCAGCGCGACGGTTACAGAAGATCCGGGGAATGGCACGCGCACGTTGTTTGGCCATTGGGTCGATTCCAGCGGCCAGGTTACGGTCAGGTTCGATGCCATGCAGGGGGTGCCGGTTGAGCCGGCTATGGTTTTTCAGCCGGCCCACGATGGACTGCAGGCGGTTACGTGGAACCATGCGTCGTGGGGGAAAGTGGCTCCTCCGGTGATGAAGAAGGGGTCCAAGGTGAAGGAGTTGTATTGGTTGTCTATGAATCGGTAGGGAGGGTCGCCGGACGCGAGATTTGCTTCTGTTGGTTGCCGTCGAAAATTCATTAACATTTTTTAAGAATCGTGCGTGCGCCCGGGTGCAGGAAACCGTGCCTGTTGCATATAACATTGCACTTACTATCTGTTTCCATCCGCTCCGGAGGTAGTCGCAAACATTTACTTCCTGGTACATCAGGAGATTACCAAGCGGGGATTTAGCGCCGGCGAGAAATATTGGCTTGACACATTTGCGCAATGTGGTCCAGACTCGCGTCACCCTTGGGAATCCTCTGCATCAGCCATCTGTATTAGGCGTTTGAACGATAACGGCCCGCCCCCGCAAGTGAAGGTACAGAACACGCAGCAAAGTCGAGCCGGCGGACCCTCGCCACCTCATGTGTGCTGCCAGCTTGTTGAGGAAAATACCTTATGTCCCCTGTAGGATCGAAGCGCCCCACCAAGCGAGCGGGAGCGAAGAGGAGTACAGCAACCATGGCGCTGCCTTTTGCTCCTAAGGCACCGGCGCGGCCCTTTGTCGACACTCATGCTGTTGCCAAAACGGTGGCCAAAAAGCCCACGGCGGCGAACGTGCAGGCCTTCTACCAGGCGCCCGCCGTGCAAAGCCAAAGCAATGTCGTCGGAGACCCGACCCAGAGCCTGCAGACATTCACGCTTAAGGATCTCCAACCCTTCACCAAGGAGCAAAGTTATTCAACGAATGCCAGCGGGGATGTCCATCTCTTCTATGTGGGGCGGGACGACGTTCACGCGATCTTGAAGTACATCTTATCCCGGGTAACTATCTCTCTGTATCTCAACATGTTCGGGTTCGACGACTCCGAGCTGAACAACATATTGATGCAGAAGGCGCTCAATCCAGCGGTGACGATGTTGATTACGCTGGATCAGAGCCAGGCCGGCGGGGTACATGAGAAGGCTCTGCTGGAAGCCGACGCCAAGTACAATTTGGCTGCGTACAACACGCATTTTGTCATAGGCCAATCGGCTACCCATCAGATCAGCCATACCAAGGGCTTCGTAGCGGACGGCAGGGTAGCAGCTGAGGGATCGACGAACTGGTCGACTTCGGGCGAAGGCACATTCGTGGTGACCGGGCATCCGGGCGGCCCGGGATACAAGGCACAGAACAACACGCAGTCCGTCATCACTGACCCAGACACGATCGTACGTTTCCAAACTGAGCTGATTTCCGAGCACATGACCGCCCAGTCAGCGCAGAAGTCGTCACGGCAGAAGGTTGCGTTGCCCCTGGCGACAAAACCGACGCCGGCGACGGCTGCTCTCCAGAAAGTGTTTAAGAAAGACGCGGCTAAGCAGACGGCCGCGAAAGCGGCTGCTGCCGAGGAGGCTGCCGCCAGCCAAGCCGCGGTGAACGGGCAGGTGGGGACCCAGAGGCCTGCGGCGAAGAAGACGGCAGTCAAGGCGGCAAGAAAGACCGGCGACAACAGAACTACCTCCAGAAAAAAAGCAGCATAAGGTTGAAACGAATCGCGATCAGAAATCACCACCGCTCAGGAGCAGGTATGCGGAACGCAGTCGCCTTCGCCAACAATGACATCGCCACCATCGCATGGAGCTACGGGAAACGACCTGAGGATGCATGGGCTTCGCGCTGTATCGGGTGGATTCCAAGGGGAATGAAACGGTACTGCCGAGCCACGCCGTCTTCAAGGGCGATACGATCAAGCCGGGACAGACGACCGAGGAGTTCCCGATCCAGAAGTTTTACTGGAAGGACCCGTACGCGAGGCTGGTGGGGGAGAAGGCTGGCGGGACGCCGGATGCCATGACTTTTCGCTACAAGATCGTTCCGCTGGAGGGCGACCGGGAAAGCTGACGCCGATGGCTTCGCTGCCGATCCTGACGACCAACGAGGTGGAGCTGACGCCGGTGTGCTCGCCGTCGCTGTCGGCGGTGTTCAACCGCGGGATTATCTCGACGCAGCATGTGGTGAATGCACTCAAAGGCCACATCGATCCGAACAGTTTCAAGAACACGATCTCCAAGCCGGGGAATCCGTTGCGCATAGGATCTGGCCGGGGAGATTATCGCGACGCTCACCGGCTTTTTAGGACGCGCCAAGAAGGGCGGCACCATCTATGCGGCTTTGTACGAACTAACCGACGTGGAGCTGATTGCGGGGTTGGTGGATGCGGGGAGGCGCTGAACATCGTGGTGGCTGATATTGCTGCGGTGAAGGCCAAGGGGGGAGAGGCAGCGAGTCCGCCGGAAAACGATGTTGCCTGGGACCAGATCAGCAAGACTGCGAAGGCGTCCTACTACCGGGCGCCACCGAGCGGCCACATCGTCCACAACAAGTTCCTGATTTACGTCGATGGGAGCGGGCCGCAGGCAGTATTGACGGGATCGCTCAACTGGACCGATACAGGACTATGCGCGCAGACGAACAACTCGATCGTGATCCAGGACAAGAATGGTGGCGGCGAGGTATCTGGCCTATTGGAAGAAGCTGCAGGCGGACGAGACCGCGCATGAGGCGGGCAGCCCGTTCCAGGACGAGCCGCTGCGGACGTTCGACGGCAAGGGCAAGAACCTTACCCTGGACAAGGGCAGCCGATGACGCCAGCACGCTCACGAGCTACTTCTCGCCCAATACGCCGAAGCAGCGCAGCAAGGGCAAAGGGAGCGAGGCGATCCCGGCGGATATGAAGGATTTGCGCGACCGCGTCATGGCGGCCAAGAACGCGGTGCTGTTCCTGGCGTTCATTCCCGGGACGCCGAGTATTACCGAGTTCGCGGCGGCCGCGCAGAAGACAAACAAAAATCTGTTCGTGCGCGGATGCGTGACTTCGCCCGATGCGGCGGGGAACTTTTATTACGACTTGAAGGGCACGTCGCCGCCGAAGAAGGCAGAAGGGCGTGAAGAAGCCCAGCCAGGCCCGGCGCCGAGGATGCGCGGGTCATTTCGGCGAACGCGCTGGACAAGACAGTCCCGGCGGGTTGGCAAAAGGAGCTGCTGAAGGCAGGGTTTGCGATCATGCACGACAAGATTGTGGTGATCGACCCGTTCGCGGATAACTGCGTTGTAGTAACGGGAAGCCACAACCTTGGCTACCAGGCTTCGTACAACAACGACGAGAACCTCGTGATGATTGAAGGCAACAAAAAGCTGGCGATGGCGTACGCAACGCATGTTCTCGACGTTTACGACCACTTTTCGTGGCGTTGGACGGTGAGCCACGGCAAAACCGTATGACGCCACCTGAAGACGAAGCCCGACGACTGGCTGAATTGGTACTTCGAAGCGCAAGGGAATATCAAGACAGCGCAGTTGAAGTTCTGGATGCAGGCTACGGTTTGAGGGGCGCAATGCCCGGAGTTCGTTTATAAACGGAAGGTCGGTGACACAAGATGTGGGAGGAGAAGGGCCTTGTTTTGGGGTCTGCTCCAACCTGTCCCTTTGAATCTCTCTAAAGCCCGCAATCCAACAAGGTGCGGATTACTTTCCGTCAGCGGCTTTTGGTGTGCCCCTGCCGACAATAGGCGGCTTAGTGAGGTTCTTCCATGTGTTCGCGACCGCTTCGTAATTGATCCTGACGCGACTGCTTCGTCGTGCTTAGGGTCGGGGATTATAGTGTTGCGAGTTCCTTCCTTATTAGTATAGGCCGCGAACATGGTCGGAGGGATGCTCCTTCATTGAGCGCCGACGAGATAGCCTAGCCATTCGATATGCATGGCTATCTTTCGATATCCGGGAAGTAGAGAAAGTAGAGCTTTCCCCAGTTGGTCTTTGCAGTTGATTTGGCCTATGCTGCTGCCCGCGTCGGGATGAGGGTTTCGGCATTTTGCAGGGGTCGATTCCCTTAGCCGCCCGGCCATTCAACTACCAGCGAAAACGGGGACATAGTTCGTAATCAGCCTCAGCTTGGTCAGGAATTCACCGGCGGTTCCATAGAGAGCGTGCCGTGGATAACTCGCCGAAGATTAACTGTGCTTCACAATCTCGACCTTGTCGCAGATCAAACTAAAGCGCGGGATAGGTCGAGCGCCTTCTCCCCGCCGAAAGTGTCTACCGCAGCATCTTCAATGTTTTCTTAGCTTTCTGCAATACGGAACATAGTAACTTCTTGATACATGAGCCGATTACTACGCAAATTAATCCACAGTTGAAGAAAAAGTGCTTGACACGCCAACGCTACTTGACGCAGACTCTCGTCACTCTTTGAAAATCTCAAATGAGTCAGTTACTGTTTCTAATAGATTAGCGATGTATTCAGGGTTGAGCGGATAGTGTTTGTAAGAGCGTTCGACTGTAGCTCGTTTCTGCATACTTGACTGGTGTTTCGTAGCTTAACGCATGCCAACACCTCCCCGCGGCGTGCTTAGGGCCTAAGTTAGCAATCCTGTTTTCGAGTGACCATATGCGGTCACGACTAGGGCGTTTGTTTTCGTGTTTACCTCGCCACCAGCACGCCCGAAAGGTCGGCCTGCTGGGTCGCTACACGGCGAAGGTTGTACGGAGACCGCGAATCTGGTCGGTGTCTTCCAAGACCGTTCACTTGGAACGTGGTCTGCTGCGTCTAACTGATTCTTAAATGTTTGGGCGGATAACATAACCGTAAAGTATGCCTGGCCAAGGCCCCTTAAGTTTCCATCCCGGGTTGTAAACGCAACGATGATACATGCGATGAGAAAGCCGGCGCGCCGTGATTAATGCAATAGTGGAAACTCTGCATGACCGAGCGATCGGGTGTGAAATATGACCACGCCTCTTAACCTAATTTCGGCAAAGCAGGTTCTTAATAATGGATATAAAGTTCATCGTTCGATACATCAGTCGAGGTGACGGATCGGAAAGAAGGTGACAGACAGAACGTTGTCGACCGACGCTGCACGGGTAATGTAAGGCGGCCAGGCGGGGTAGGTCTACGTTTCGTCTGTCACCGTGTATTTCAGTCTGTCACCGTGTATTTCAGTCTGTAATGCACCCCGAAAGTGAGACACGCGGAGGAAAGAGAATTAGGTGACACATATCGGCCATAATAGGGCGAGCCGATGGCGAAGAAGGCGAGAAAGTACAGCGTAGATTTCAAGCGGGAAGCGGTGCGTCAGATGGCAGAGGCCACGACCATCGTTGGTTTGGCCGAGAAGTTGGGTGTTCGGCGGAAGCTTCTCTACCAATGGCGAGATCAATTGAAAGCGGCAGGCATAGCGGGGTTGGAGCGACGCAAGGGCCGGCCGCCCGGGAGCAAGTCACAGAAGGTATCACCGCCGGGACCCAGTGCAGCTGAGTTGCGGATCGCAGAGCTGGAACGGCTGCTAGGCCGCAAGCAACTGGAGGTGGATTTTTTAAAACGAGCCTTCGAGCAAGTCAGGGGAGCAGCGTCGATTCCTACCAGCAATGGAGGCAAGGAGTCTATCGCGGTATCGAAGACTCGCTCTCGTTCGAAGGAGAAGTGCTGACTGTGGAACAGCAGTGCCAACTTGCCGAGGTAAGCCGCGCGGGATTCTATCGCTCTTTGCAGCAGACTGCGCCCAAACAGGCGGACCTGCTGCTGCGTGCTCGCTTACAGGAGTTAGCGATGGCGCATCATCGTCTTTGTGGCTACCGCATGTTGACCCTTTGGCTGGGGCGTGAGGGTCATCTCGTCAATCACAAGCGGGTATTGCGTCTGATGCGAGAAGACAATCTGCTGAGTTTGCGCCGCAGGAAGTATGTGTTTACGACGGATTCGGCGCATGCTTTGCCGATCTACCCGAATCTGGCGCGGCGAGTGAAGCTAACTAAAATCAACCAATTATGGGTGGCCGACATCACGTTCATTCGTCTTCGCAATGAGTTTGTCTATCTGGCGGTGGTGCTGGACGCCTACTCGCGGCGAGTGATTGGCTGGAACCTGGGCCGAACGCTGGAGGCTGAACTGGCGATTGGAGCGTTGCAGATGGCCTTAAGCAGCCGCGATTGGAAGGCTGAGGAACTGATTCATCACTCTGATCGAGGCGTGCAATATGCTTCGAGCGATTACACCAGGCTGCTGGAGCAGAACGAGATTCAAATCAGCATGAGCCGCCGCGGCAATCCATACGACAACGCGCGCGCAGAACGATTCATGCGCACGCTGAAAGAGGAGGAGGTATACGGGGCTGACTATCGCGATCTGGAAGACGCACGCAGCCGCATCGGTGAGTTCCTGGAGGAGGTTTACAACCGGCGCAGGCTGCATTCCGCGTTAGGATATCTAACACCGGAAGAATTCGAGCAGGCCAGCTAGGCTCGCGGAAGTGACGGCGCTGATGGGAGCGGTGGAAAACCAAAGAACGGTTTCCCACCGCTCCCACAGGCCTTGGAAATCCCTTCGGGATTTCCACACTCCCGCGGCCCGGCGACTGCTTAGATATAAATAAAAAGCAAACAAACCGGCCGAGGCGTCCCCGAATTAATCGCCTTCCAGCGTGTCTCAGCTCAGGGGTGCATTGCAGTCTGTCACCGCCTTTTGTCGTAACCCCGAGCCTCCGAGTTGCCAACAGAAGCATCCTTTCGCCAATTGCGCGCAGGGAGCAGGCGTGCAGCCGTTCCCGTCCCCAGCAGCTGAAAAGGATCGGGGAATGATTCTGTTAAGATTTAGGCGCAAAGGCCGAAAATGTGGGCTAAACTCAAGGCCGAAAGAACAGGAGGATCTTAGGATGGTCCCCGAAACGTCACTCGACTTTTCACGCCGCCAGTTTCTCACTGCCGGAGGTTTGACGGTCGCCGCAGCTTGTTTTGCTCCATGTTCCCTGATCGCCGAGACAGGTGGCATCGTTGTAGGAGCGTTCAAAGAAGCCGCCACAGCGAAGGTCACGGTTCAAAACCTTCGCCGCAACATCAGCGTCCTTTTGGGAGCTGGTGGAAATATCGCCGTTCTCACCGGTCCTGACGGAAAGATGCTGGTTGATGCGGAGATCGTCACCGCACGTCCGAACGTCTCGAAAGCCCTCGCGAGCATCAACGCGGATCCAATCAAACAATTGATCAACACCCACTGGCATTTCGACCACGCCGGCGGAAACGAGTGGGTCCATGAGGCTGGAGCCAGTATCCTGGCGCATGAGAACACTCGCAAACACCTTTCCCAGGCCACGCGCGTCGAAGGCAACTGGCAGTACACTTTCCCACCCGCGCCGGCGGGTGCGATTCCCTCCACCGTCTTCAAAGACGAACACACTCTGCATGCCAACAGCACGACTCTGATGCTTAAGCACTATTCGCCTGCTCACACGGACTCCGATATCTCCGTGTATTTTTCTGAGGCCGACATTCTTCACACCGGCGACACTTTTTGGAACCGCGATTACCCCTTTATCGACTATGGGACAGGAGGCAGCATCGACGGCCAGATACGTGCGGCAGAAGCGAACATCGCAAAAGTGACCGATAAGACGATCGTCATTCCCGGGCACGGAGCCGTGGGAAATAAGGCCGACCTGGTTCTATTCCGTGACGTGTTGGTTGAGATCCGCGACAAGGTTGCAGCCCTCAAGAAACAGGGCAAGTCCTTGCCTGACGTTGTCGCCGCTAAGCCTGGGGCGCGATATGACGCGGTATGGGGCAACCTGTTCCAGAACCCGAGTGACTTTGTCGCGCTCGTGTACCAGGGCGTTTGAGAGCATCCAGAAGCTATATCTTCAGCTCTTGAGGAATGCCAGCAGGTCGGCGTTGATCTTCTCCGCCTGCGTAGTAGGCATGCCATGCGGAAAATCCTTATACGTAATCAGCGTCCCATTCTTCAGCAGCTTTGCCGACTTCGGCCCCGCCGCCACATACGGAACAATCTGGTCGTCCTCGCTATGCATCACCAGCACCGGAATCGTGATCTTCTTCAGGTCCTCCGTAAAGTCCGTCTGCGAGAACGCCACAATCCCGTCATAGTGCGCCTTGGCGCCGCCCATCATCCCCTGCCGCCACCAATTTGCAATGGTGGCCTCAACGGACTTCACCCCCGGCCGGTTAAATCCATAGAAAGGCCCCTCCGGCAGGTCGCGATAGAACTTCGACCGATTCGCCGCAAGCTGCGCCTGCAGATCGTCAAACACTGACTTCGGCAGGCCCTCCGGATTGGCCGCCGTCTTCAACATCAGCGGCGGCACCGCGCTGATAATCGCAGCCTTGTACACGTCCTGTTGCCCACGCCGAGCCAGATAGTGCACTACCTCACCACCGCCGGTCGAGTGCCCCACATGGATCGCATCCTTCAAATCCGAGATGCGCCGTAAGCGCCGCCAGGTCATCCGCGTAATGGTCCATATCGTGCCCATCGGCCACCTGCGTCGAGCGCCCATGCCCACGCCGGTCATGCGCGATCACGCGATACCCTTTGCCCAGAAAGAACATCATCTGGTTGTCCCAGTCATCCGCCGAAAGCGGCCACCCATGGCTGAACACAATCGGCTGCCCCGAACCCCAGTCCTTGTAAAAGATCTCAACGCCGTCTTTGGTGGTGATAGTGGGCATACAGACTCCTTTGACAATTGGATTAACGCCCGCCAATTAGATCACACTCGCTTGCTTAGAGAGAAGAAGACCCTGCCGATTCCAAAGCGCACACCATGTCCGGAGTCACGGGGCCATCAAGACGCATGGTGCTGTACAGGCCAAGTCACTTATCGAAACCATGCTTTCGGCAAATTGCCGATAACCGGCTTCCCGGACAGTTGCCGATCACCATTGCCAAACGGGGATAAGTATTCCTGTCCCCGCATCCCCCGCAGGCCGCCGCTTAACCGAACTGGAACGTCGCGGTAACCGCGATCATGAGGGCTGAAGGCCCGATCGATTTTTTCAACTCCAAATATACCGCTCATCGAAGTCGACACCATATCGCTGAAGAAACTTTCGGTACTCCTGCTGAAAGGTACGCGTTCGATGATGTTCCTCTTGCGCGTCGATGTATCGCTTCAATCCCTCGAGGCTTGCCGGCCCGATAGAGAAAGCGCCATATCCGCCTTGCCATGCGAAACCTGTTAACGCAGGTGACTGCGTCTTGAGCCATTTTGAGGAAGATGTTTTTAGCTCCTCTACAAGCTCCGCGACGGTAATGGTGCGTGAGATGCGGATGGCTAGATGAACGTGATCGGCAACACCCCCCACGCGAAAGCATTCGCAGCCAGAATTGCGGGCTACGGTGGCAAGATAGCGGTTGAGCGCAGGCCGTACCGAAGAGTCAAGGAGTGGCGTACGGTCTTTGGTGCTGAAAACGATATGGATGAGGACGCAGGATAACGATTGCGACATACCGAAGAGCATAAATCGGGCCTGCGGCCCTGAGAATCTTATGGTTTCCCAAAACCCAGGCCGATGGCCTGGGCTGGTATAACCACGCACCTTCGGTGCTCGCGTCTGACTGAATTGGGAATAACAACACCGATCCCCGGGGAGTTTTGAGGGAAAGCATAGATCGGGCCTGCGGCCCTGAGAAATCTTATGGTTCCCCAAAACCCAGGCCGATGGCCTGGGCTGGTATAACCACGCACCTTCGGTGCTCGCGTCTGACTGAATTGGGAATAACAACACCGATCCCCGGGGAGTTTTGAGGGAGAGCATAGATCGGGCCTGCGGCCCTGAGAAATCTTATGGTTTCCCAAAACCCAGGCCGATGGCCTGGGCTGGTATAACCACGCACCTTCGGTGCTCGCGTCTGACTGAATTGGGAATAACAACACCGATCCCCGGGGAGTCTTGAGGGAAAGCATAGATCGGGCCTGCGGCCCTGAGAATCTTATGGTTTCCCAAAACCCAGGCCGATGGCCTGGGCTGGTATAACCACGCACCTTCGGTGCTCGCGTCTGACTGAATTGGGAATCACAACACCGATCCCCGGGGGGTCTTGAGGGAAAGCATAGATCGGGCCTGCGGCCCTGAGAAATCTTATGGTTTCCCAAAACCCAGGCCGATGGCCTGGGCTGGTATAACCACGCACCTTCGGTGCTCGCGTCTGACTGAATTGGGAATAACAACACCGATCCCCGGGGAGTTTTGAGGGAAAGCATAGACGGGCCTGCGGCCCTGAGAATCTTATGGTTTCCCAAAACCCAGGCCGATGGCCTGGGCTGGTATAACCACGCACCTTCGGTGCTCGCGTCTGACTGAATTGGGAATCACAACACCGATCCCCGGGGGGTCTTGAGGGAAAGCATAGATCGGGCCTGCGGCCCTGAGAATCTTATGGTTTCCCAAAACCCAGGCCGATGGCCTGGGCTGGTATAACCACGCACCTTCGGTGCTCGCGTCTGACTGAATTGGGAATCACAACACCGATCCCCGGGGGGTCTTGAGGGAAAGCATAGATCGGGCCTGCAGCCCTGAGAAATCTTATGGTTTCCCAAAACCCAGGCCGATGGCCTGGGCTGGTATAACCACGCACCTTCGGTGCTCGCGTCTGACTGAATTGGGAATCACAACACCGATCCCCGGGGGGTCTTGAGGGAAAGCATAGATCGGGCCTGCAGCCCTGAGAAATCTTATGGTTTCCCAAAACCCAGGCCGATGGCCTGGGCTGGTATAACCACGCACCTTCGGTGCTCGCGTCTGACTGAATTGGGAATCACAACACCGATCCCCGGGGGGTCTTGAGGGAAAGCATAGATCGGGCCTGCGGCCCTGAGAATCTTATGGTTTCCCAAAACCCAGGCCGATGGCCTGGGCTGGTATAACCACGCACCTTCGGTGCTCGCGTCTGACTGAATTGGGAATCACAACACCGATCCCCGGGGGGTCTTGAGGGAAAGCATAGATCGGGCCTGCAGCCCTGAGAAATCTTATGGTTTCCCAAAACCCAGGCCGATGGCCTGGGCTGGTATAACCACGCACCTTCGGTGCTCGCGTCTGACTGAATTGGGAATCACAACACCGATCCCCGGGGGGTCTTGAGGGAAAGCATAGATCGGGCCTGCAGCCCTGAGAAATCTTATGGTTTCCCAAAACCCAGGCCGATGGCCTGGGCTGGTATAACCACGCACCTTCGGTGCTCGCGTCCGACTGAATTGGGGAATAACAACGCCGATCCCCGGGAGTTTTGATGGAGAGCATAGATCGGGCCTGCGGCCCTGAGAATCTTATGGTTTCCCAAAACCCAGGCCGATGGCCTGGGCTGGTATGACCACGCACCTTCGGTGCTCGCGTCTGACTGAATTGGGAATCACAACACCGATCTCCGGGAGTTTTGATGGAGAGCATAGATCGGGCCTGCAGCCCTGAGAAATATTATGGTTTCCCAAAACCCAGGCCGATGGCCTGGGCTGGTATGACCACGCACCTTCGGTGCTAACAATCCGCTGCCCTTGCGCTTCATCCAATGGGGATGAAGCCAACGGCAAGAACAAGACTGGTTACACCGCGCCAGGCACACGGGTGGCCGTGCGATGGTAGCATCACGCAAGCGATGTTGCCGAGCGTATCCAAGTGATCCCGTTTGTGAAGGCGCACGCCTGTGGCAACGACTTTCTCGTCATCCAGGAAAATCTCGCAGGCGTAGAGCCCAGAGACAGCCTGGCGCGCAGGCTGTGCCACCGCAACTCCGGCATAGGGGCCGACGGCATTGAGTTCCTTACCTGGGGAGCGGAACGCACGGGCACGATCCGCCTGCACAATGCCGACGGATCCATCGCGGAAATCTCCGGCAACGGGACGCGCTGCGCCGCGGCCTGGATCGCCTACGAGACCAAAGCGGGCCCGGGCGACGAGATCGTTCTCGAAACCGACGCTGGCCGCAGAGTCTGCCGCATCGACAGCCGCACCGGGGCCGGCTTTCAGATCACCTCAGCCATGGGCGTGCCCGAGGTAGCCATGGCAAACTTGCCTCTCGGCGGTGGGGAACGCGTCGAGGGAGCGGTGGTCTCCACCGGCAACCCCCACTTTGTGATCTTTGTCGACCAGCCGGACTTCAGCGTGAATGGCGCCTCCTGGGAGGCGGTAGGAGAAGAGATTTGTAGACACCCGGTCTTCTTTCCCCAGCAAACGAATGTGGAATTCGTGCACATGACCGGCCGTGATGAAATCAAGATACGCATTTATGAGCGCGGCGTTGGCCCTACCTCCTCTTCCGGCACTGGCACCTGCGCCACAGGGAGCGCGGCCATCGCTCTGCGCGGCGCCTCGCGGGTGCTGCGCGTGATCTCCCCGGGAGGCCCGCAAACCGTGGACTGGCAAGGCGACGAAATTCTGCTCACCGGACCCGCGGAGCTTGTCTGTTTTGGGGAAGCATGGTGAAACCGGAGATTCGCAACCTGAGCTATCCCCGCCGTGCGCCGCACGGCCAGGGTGGCCGTGATCTCGCCGGCAAGCTATCCCCAGCCGGAGCGGCTGACCAGGGGCGTCGACGCGCTGGGCCGGTTTGGCTTTGTGCCCACGGTGGGCCGTCAGGCACTGGCCAAGGCGCATCACTATTTCGCCGGCACCACCCAGGCAAGACTCGACGATCTGCATGCCGCCTTCCTCGACCCTGCGGTGGAGGCGATATTTTGTAGCCGTGGAGGTTACGGTTGCAACTATCTCCTGAAGGGCCTCGATCTCGGCCTGGTGCGGGAGCATCCCAAACCGCTGATCGCCTACTCCGACATGACCTGCATGCAGACGTGGCTCCTCGATCAGGCAGGCCTGGTGTCCTTTCACGGGCCGATGGTGGCCGCCGATTTTTCCCTGCCCGAGGGAGTAGACGAGCCCAGCCTGCAGGCCGCCCTCAGCGGCGAGCGTTGGTTCGTGGGCGCAGGGGCGGGTCTGCGTACCCTGAAACCAGGAAAGGCCTCAGGAACCCTCTACGGAGGCTGTATCACCTTGCTTGCCGCCGGGCTGGGCACTCCCTATGCGGCGCGGACGGAAGGCAAGCTCCTCTTTCTGGAGGACCGGGACGTCAAGCCTTATCAATTGGACCGGTTACTGCGACAGATGATTCTTGCCGGAAAATTCGAAGGCGTCAGCGGCATCGTCTTTGGTGAAATGCTCGACTGTGTGGCTCCCGGCCAGAAGCCGGAGTTGCTGGATGAGGTCATCCTGCGGGTATTTGACTGGTTCCAGGGTCCGATCGCCATTGGTCTCCGCTCCGGCCATGTGTCGCGGCACAATGTGACCCTGGTTTTTGGCATCACGGCGGAGTTGCACCTGGAACGAGCGCCGGTCCTGAGTTTTCTGGAGCGGGCGACCGAGAAATAATCCTATGTCACAAGAGAAACACATCCATCTCATCGGCATCTGCGGCTCAGCGATGGCGTCGCTTGCCGGCATGCTGCAGGCAAGGGCTTATCGGGTGACGGGCTCCGACGCCGCGGCGTATCCACCCATGTCTGATCTTCTTCGCGAATTGGGAATCCCCATCAAGGAGCCCTACTCTGAGGCCAACCTCTCGCCTCGCCCCGACCTGGTGATCGTGGGCAATGCCATCTCCCGCGGAAATGTGGAGTTGGAATACGTGCTCGATCAGCGCATACCCTTTCGCTCCATGGCGGAGACGATCGAGCACGAGTTTCTCACTGAAAAGGATTCGCTTGTGGTCGCCGGGACCCATGGCAAGACGACCACCACCAGCATGCTGGCCTGGATCTATGAAGTCGCGTCGCGCAAGCAACCCGAGGTCACCCCGTCGTTCCTGATCGGGGGTATCGCAGAGAATTTTGGCACCAGCTTTCGCGTGCGCGCGGGCAAGCCATTCATCATCGAGGGCGACGAGTACGATACCGCCTTCTTCGATAAGGGGCCGAAGTTCATGCATTACTTTCCCGATGCCATGATCCTTACTCATGTGGAGTTCGACCACGCCGATATCTACGAGAACCTTGCCGCGGTGAAGACGGCCTTCCGCCGCCTGGTCAACCTGGTCCCGCGCCGCGGCCGCGTAGTTGCCTACGATGGCAGCGCGAACGTGGATGAATGTGTCGCTCGGGCCTTCTGTACCGTGGAGCGCTACGGGTTCAAGCCCAGCTCCGCCTGGCAGCTGCGCGATCTAACCCACAGCAGCCGCAACTCCAGTTGGGCCATCCTTCGCTCCGGAAAGGAATGGCTGCAGGTAACCCTGCCCATGCCAGGGGAACACAATGCGCTGAACGCCACCGCGGCTGCGGCTTTGGCTGCCGGGCAGGGAATCGACAACGCTTCCATCGTCGAAGCCCTTTCCACCTTCCGCAGTGTCAAGCGAAGGCTGGAAGTGCGCGCTGTCGCCGCCGGGGTCACCATCGTTGACGACTTCGCTCACCATCCAACCGCGATTCGCGAGACCTTGAAGGCCTTGCGCGCCGCCTATCCCGGCCAGAAACTCTGGGCCGTGCTCGAGCCGCGGTCGAATACCCTGCGCCGCAATGTCTTTGAGCGTGAGCTGGTGGAGAGCCTCTCGCTGGCGGACGGTATCGTCGTGGCGGGTGTCTTCAAGCAGGAGAGCATTCCCGAGGGGGAGAGAATGCATCCCGAAAAAGTGGTCGCCGCCCTGGCGGGCGAAGGCCATGACGCCACGTTTTATGCCACCGCAAACGCCATCGTCGAAGGGCTCACGCCCCGGTTGCAGCAGGGCGACGTGGTGGCGATTCTTTCCAATGGCGGCTTCGATGGCATTTATGAGAAGCTGCCCAGGCATCTCGAAGAGTGGAGCCGGGCTAAGCCGTAATGTTCAGTGCGATCACCATCCTGGTTACGTATGTCGTGCTCGCTCTGCCTGCCGCCGCCATCGGCATCCCCTGGGCCATGCTAACCGGAAACATCAGCCTGCTTTATCGCTGGAGCATGTGGATTCTGCGCACGGGCGTGAAGCTGGCCCGCATTCGCGTGGAGGTGACAGGGCGCGAGCATATTCCGGCACGGACCAGTATCTTCATGACCAACCACGTATCCAATCTGGATCCGCCGATCCTGTACCCTGAGCTTCCATTTCGCACCGCATTCTTTCTGAAACGTTCGCTGATCAAGATTCCGATTCTTGGCACAGGCATGCGCCTGGCAAACTTTGTGCCGGTCGACCGCGATGGCCGTTTGGAGTCCGCGCGTGAAAGCGTGCAGGCGGGAAGCAGAGTCCTCGCTTCCGGGGTCAACATCTCAACCTTTCCTGAGGGCACGCGCTCGCGTGACGGCAGGTTGTTGCCCTTCAAGAAGGGGCCGTTTTACCTTGCCATGGAGTCGGGCGCTCCGGTGGTCCCCGTCTCCATCTGGGGATCGGAGCACATGATGACCAAGGGCAGCCTGCGCATCAAGCCCGGCACGGCGCACCTGGCCTTTCACCAGCCGCTCGACCCGAAGCAGTTCGCTACCCGTGAGGAGCTCATGGTCGCGGTGCGTGCGGCCATCACCTCAGGCTTGCCGCAATGGATGTGGGCAGAGGAAGCAAGGCGATGATCCTCTCCTGGCGCTCACCCTGAGAGCCTTGAGTCTCCTTGGCTGCGTGCTGAAGCCACGCGTCACGAATTTGTTTGACGGCTCAAACCATTCGCCGCATCATTGCGGATTATGTTCGAAAACAATGTCAGGCGGCTCATGGCGGCGTATCCCACCGTCTATTTGGCGTGTCATCGGGAACATGTTCATGCCGACGAACAGGGCAAGCCCATCACCGAGCATCAGGCCGGCGTGCTCGATCATCTCGACGTGGCAAGGCCCACAACGCCCTCCAGGCTCGCTGATCACATGGGTGTTAGCCGTTCCACCATGAGCAGCACCATCAGCCGCCTGGAGCACGCAGGCCTGGTGGTGCGCCAACCCGCGGGGAGCGATCGCCGCTCCATCGGGCTCACGCTCACCCCCGCCGGCAAGCGCATCCAGGACCAGAACACAGTGCTCAATCCAACGCTCGTCCACCAGATCTTCACGCTGATGCCGGCGAAGGAAGCCGACAGCGCACTCGCAGGAATCGAGTCTCTCGCGAAATATGCCGCCATTTTGCTCAAGCGTCGTAAGAGAGAAAAAGATGGATGAAGATTGCGCTTCTTCGCGCCCTGCAGCATGGCGTTTCGAACCACGAACCGCGCCGGCGTCGGCAAATCGTTCTTTAGGTATACTGGCCTCCGATCCCCCCCAACCATGCCCGTCGCTTCGACTTGGGTCGAATGCAAGGAGCCTGCCTGGCTAACACCATAACCACGCGCGATCGTGTTCAGGTTCGTCTGCCGGGAAAGCGCTATGACCGGCAGTTCTTCATGGGCATGGTCCTGCTGCTGATCGCCGTGGTTGCGATTGGTTTTGGTCCCACCTACTACGGTGCAGGGGTTTTTCGGGCGCCTTTACCGAGTCCCATCGTTCATATTCATGGCGCGGTCTTCAGTACCTGGATGCTGTTACTCCTCGTTCAGACGGGGCTTATCTCAGCCAGGAAGGTGAACTGGCATCGCACTTTGGGCATGGGGGGATTCGTACTGGCTGCCCTGATGGTGATCGCGGCATTCCTGGTCTTTGCCGATCTGGCGGCCAGGGTGAAAACGCTCTCGAACTCCGAGGCGATCGTAAGTCTTTTGAGCATTCCGTTTATCGATGCGTTCAACTTCGGCGTGCTCGCTGCCATGGCCTTCTCCTTGCGAAGAAATACCGCGGCCCACAAGCGTCTGATCGTGATCGCGACAACGGGAATCAGCGGCGCCGCATTTTTCCGCATACACCTTCACTTCCTCTACCACGATGGCTATGCCGCGTATGCCGCGTCCTATCTCTTCCTCGTTTCCCTGGCAGCCTACGATCTGTGGTCGACGCACAAGGTCCACCGGGCCACGCTCTGGGGAAGTGCCTTCCTGATCTTTATGGAGCAGTTCACCCGTGTCCTCGGGCCTTCGGCAGCATTCCATCGGTTTGTACACTGGGTTCAGTCGCTTAACATTTGAAGCCCCTGGGTTCTATTTCGACCCGAGTTGGCGGTACGCAGAACAGAACCGAACGCTAGGCTCGAAGTATCTTTGCGCATAGAACCGCAACGGTTCAAGTTGCCGGGAAGGCGTGCCTCTCCTCCGAACCGCGAGAAAAGTCGGATTTTCATTCACTTCCCCTGCCGGAGGGATCTGAAAGGCACATTGCCTAAAACCCCGCAAGCTGTCTTTCAATGGGGTTCGGGGGCAGCCTGCGGCGACCCTGTGAACTCTTCTGTCCAGTAGCCGCGCCGCCCTATCACTTCGAGGTTTGTGTAGTTAGGAAGGCGTAGCGCGATTGCATGGAACCCTGCATGGGGAGATGGGGGATGGAAGCTGAGGACATAGCGATTTGGGAGGTGATTAGCGATTGTCTGCATCCCTCGTTCGAGGCTCCTGCGGTCGGTGAGTTTGAAATACTCGCCACCCGTGAGGCGCGCTACGGCCTCGGGAACGTTGCGCTGCAAGCCATCAGTGACCAGGATGGCGGCCATCTTGGCAAGAGCCAGAGGTGGAGCAAGCTGCGTAAGACAGTCATAGGCCTGCACAGTTTTGCTGTGCGTGGCATCGGGATCGGGCACGGGATCCTTTCCCATACAGCCGTTCGGTGGGTTGGAATAACGATGGCTTCCCGGCAGCTCCCGGTAGGCGTAGTGCGTGGCTTCGGATTTTCCGGTCGAGAATCCGAAACTGTAGATGGCGGTGTTTGTATCGCTGAGGTCGCGAACGGCCTCGTCAACTGTGAGTTCGCTGCCGCGGTCGACGGTCTCGCTGACCAGCAAGATCGCACGACGGTCAGAAACGGGCCGATCGCGAAGCAACCCGACGGCGAAACCCAGGGCATCGAGAATGGCAGCTCCATTGTCTGCGTTGCTTAGATCGTGAAAGGATCCGGTCGCTTCACAGTTCTCCATATGATGTTGGAAGGAACAGCCCGGAGTGAGCGCGATGATTGCCCTCGCGGCCGCGTCGACGTTCGAAGTGAACTGCTGGACTAGCGTCGGCTGACTGTCGAATGCAACGACAGCAATCTTGTGAGGGACGTTGCCAACCATGTTTTCGAGCATGGGTGCCAGGGGGGCGAGCTTGTCATTATCGAATTCGCGAGCACCTGCGCCGCCGACTTCTACTATGACCACCAACGCGAGCGGCTCGCCGCCCGTGTCCTGTTCCAGGGTGAGCTTTTGCGGAATGCCGTCATCGGTGAGCGCGAAGTCGGAGGCATTGAGGTTAAAGACTAGCTGTCCCGATTTGCTGCGCACCAGCGCGGGAACGATGACCAAAGAGGTTTGTGCGGTGAGATCGGAGCCGGTTGGGCTATGTGAGTTGGGAGCTTGGCCAACTGCCGCTTTGACCGGGACGAATGACAGTGAAACCAGCGCGAAAAGGATTGCGGTTCTCACGCAGACTCCTTAGCCCCTGTGGTACGTCTTTGCGTGGGTCTGACGTCGAACCCCTACTGCTTGATGATGGCGTTGTAGCCGTCGGAGAGCAGCTTCTGTTTCATCGCGGCTGCTTGTCCGCGGTCGGCAAAGGGGCCCACCTGCACGTGCAACAGCTTGTCCTGGGGCTCGTTGCGCACCACCACCCCGTAACCTCGCTGCCGCAGGGCAGCGACCAGCGCATCGGCATCCTCAGGGCGGGCGACGGCGGCGATTTGCACCATCGGCTTGCCGGAAACCGCAGTCGCACTGGTATCTGCATCGACGGGCAAGCTAGCCGGAATCTTTTGTGCAGCGCTCGGTTTGCTGGCAGGCACCTTAGCCGGCGCAACGGCTGTTTCCTCACTCGGCGCATCGTCCTGTCGAACACGCGCGACCGCAGGCGTTGGCGCGGCGGCCGCAGGAGCTTCATCCTGTTCCGCCGGCGCGAGCGCCGCAGGGCGAGCCGGAGCAGGCGCCGCGGTCTCTTCTGGTTCCGCAGTAGCCACCGCGGGGGTTGCAGGGGCACTCCCCGTTCCTCGGCCCATGGAGTAGCCAAACCCAAAGAACACGCCGCAGATCAATACCAGGCCAAAGAAAATACCCAGCAGGGAAGCCGTGCTGAGCGTGATCTCCGACGCTTTGCCCTCTTCTTCTTCAGTGTCGAGCATGGAGTTCATCCCTGTTTCTCCGGCGTGATTTCCGCGGCGGGAGGCGCGGGCATGCGCATGTCGCTCATCCTGTTAAACAGTGTCATCATCTCCAGCGGCAGGGGAAAGACGATCGTTGTATTCTTCTCGACGCCAATATCCTGGAGTGTCTGCAGATAGCGTAACTGCAGCGTCATCGGCTGGGTGGCGAGCAGGGCAGCGGCATCCACCAGGCGTTGGGACGCGGCGAACTCACCTTCCGCGTGGATCACTTTGGCGCGCTTCTCGCGTTCTGCTTCCGCCTGTTTGGCGATGGCGCGCAGCATCGACTCAGGTAAGTCCACCTGCTTGACTGCGACGCTGACTACCTTCACTCCCCAGGGCGTCGTGTGCAGGTCGATGATGGTCTGGATCCTCTGGTTGAGCACTTCCCGGTGCGAAAGCAGTTCGTCCAGCTCCACTTCGCCCAGCACCGAGCGCAGGGTTGTCTGCGCAAACTGCGAGGTCTGGTAGACGTAGTTCATTACTTCGATCACCGCCCGCGATGGGTCGACGACCTTCAGAGTAATAACTGCGTTCACCTTCAGGGTTACATTGTCGCGGGTAATGATGTCTTGCGGGGGTACTTCGAGCACTTCCTGGCGCAGCGAGACACGCACCATCTGATCGAAAGGGCGAAAGATGAGGATGACACCCGGACCTTTGGGCTGGGGCAAAGCACGTCCCAGCCGGAAGACTACACCGCGCTCATATTCTCTGAGAATCTTGACAGAGTTGATCAGATAAATGGCTATAACAAAGATAAGAATCAGGCCGGGAATGCCAATGCCCATGGTGGGGGCCTCGCTCAGCAAAGATTGTACAGGAGCGATCACACGCCCACAGGCCTCTATCCGCTCTGAGGAACCCGCTCCACTAATAACGTAAGGTCCCGCAGCTCGCGCACGCGTACCCGTTCACCCGGCGCCGCCGGGGTAGCGGATTCAGCCTGCCAGATCTCGCCGTTCACCATCACCTGTCCGCTGGGCGCAAGCGGCTGCAGAACCACCGCGATCTGCCCGATCATGGCGTCGCCTCCGGTGCGCGACTTGCTGCGTCGCGCGCGGAGAGCAAGCCGCAACAGAAACACCGTGATCAGCCCAAACGCCAGGCCGGCGCTGAGCGCGGTGGCCAGATGCACCCGCAACTCTGGAATGGGACCGTCGACCAAGGTCAGAGCACCAAACACCAGGGCGAGAATGCCTGCGCCGGCCAGAACACCGTGGGTGGCGAAGTGGGCCTCCAGGATCAACAACACAAATGCAGCAACCAGTAACATGACCGAGGTGTAGCGCACCGGTAGCAAATTCAGGGCAAAGAGCGCGATCAGGACCAAAATGGTTCCCAGCGTTCCAGGAACGATCGTGCCCGGAGTATTGAACTCCACGTAGATCAGCAGTCCGCCCAATACCAGCACCAGCAAGGCAAGGTTGGGGTCGGTAAGCCGGTCCAGAATTTTTTCGCGCAGGGTAAGGTCGACCGCGACCAGCTGCGCGTCGCGGGTATGCAGCACCACCTTGGAACCGTCGAAGCGAGTGATGGTGCGGCCATCCAGCATGGTCAACAGCGCCGTCTCATCGGGCGCGATCACGTCAATCAAATTAAGTTGCTGCGCCTCCTTGTCGCTGTAGGACTTGGAAGCCCGCACCGCATCTTCGGCAGCGGCTACATTGCGCCCCCGGCGAGCCACATAAGAGCGCAGAAAAGCAGCCGTATCGTTCTCCAGCTTCTGCTTCATAATGTCGTCGAGCTTGGCGCCCATCACCACCGGATGCGCCGCGCCGGCATTGCTGCCTGGAGCCATCGCCGCCACATCGGCCGCTTCCAGACAGAAAAAATCCCGCCGATCCAGCTCGGCTGCCGGAGGGCGCGACATACACGATGACCGGGACTGGCGAGGCGAGAACCTTGCCCACGATCTGCCGCATGGAATCGATCAGCCCGCCGGGCGTATCGAGCTCGATCAGCGCCGCGCTCGCATGCTGGGCCGCGGCCAGGTCCAGCCCGCGCTCCAGGTAATCGGCGCTGACCGGCTGGATCGTGTCATTCAAGTGCATCACAATCACGCGCGGCGGCTCGGCCCATCCAGTGGAGGCCAGTAACAACGCGAAGATGGCGAGCACGCGATTCACGGAACGGATTGTCCTTTGCTTTCGATCTGTTGCTTCAGCGCGCGCGCCGCTGCATTTTGCGGTTCCAGTTTAAGCGCGCCGCTTACATCGTCGGCTGCCGCCGGCTTCTGGTTGGCCTGCAGGTCGAGCCGGGCCAGAACCAGGTATGCGGTCACGTTGGGCTGCGTCTTGAGCGACTCTTCTGCCTGCAGCCGTGCTTCCTTGGTGTCACCGTCCTGCTCCCTCACCAGCGCCAGGCCGGCGTGCGCGTTGGCGTTGCCGCTTTCCATCTGGATCGCTGCCTGAAACTCACGCTCGGCCTCCAGTATCAGCCCCTGCGCGAAAAATCGCATCCCCGCCGCGGTCAGCGCGGCCGCCTGCTTCTGCGGCGGCAAAGTCGCCAGGTGGGCGTCTTCCATCTGCTCCATCTCAAAAGCCGCCTGGCGGAATGAGGCTTCGTTGAACGTCCGCTTGATCCGCTCCAGGGGAGCATTGTCCGTCCCCGCCGTCGGATCGAAGACCGCGTTGACTCGAGTGCTGACAGGTGCGGAACGAAGGGTCGACTGGAAGGCCTGAGCTTCCTTGTCCTGGGGGCGAAGCTTCACCGTTTGTCCGATCGCCCGTAGCGCTCCTGCGTTGTCTTTCTTGCGGCTCAGGGCGATGGCCAGGTTGAATTGGTAGTCCGGATCATTGGGATCGGCAGCCACCGCCTGCTGGTAGAAAGAGGTGGCATCCAGGCCGCGCCGGCTGGCTGCTACTCCCTGGTTGTTGACCACCTCGGGCAGGGGCAGCTGTTTGCTCACAAAGGCGAACGCGTCTTCCGCCTTGACGTAGCTGCCGAGGTAGAAATAAGCCAGGCCGCGATCGAAGTCGGCCTCGCGCGCGTTCGGGTCGTTGCGCGGCAGGCGTCCCAGGGTGGTCGCTGCCAGGTCAAATTGCTGGTTGGCAAAATAGGCCTTGCCCAAAGCCAGTAGCGCCGGAGAGAAGCTTGGGTCAAGCCGCACACTCTCCTTCAAATGGCGAATCTGCTCCGCGGGATCGCTCTCCACCAGTCCACGAATATAGTTCTCGAAGGCGCCGACACGCAGCCCGGCGCTGGCCGCGACAAAGGTATCCCGGGCCACGGCGAATTTCGGATCAATTTGCTTGGCCACGCTCCAGGCGAGACTATCGAGCACATCCAGCAAATGCGTCATATCCGCTTCTTCCTGGATAGGAGCGAACATGTGCAAGGTGTCCATCTTCAGGATCTCGGCCTTGACCTGGACCCGTGAACCGCTGGTGGCAAAGGATCCAACAATCACATAGTCGGCATCCAGCGTCTGCGCCAGGCGAATGGCGCTGGCCCGGGAAGGTTGAAAGGTGGGGGGCAGCCCTAGGTGGTCGAGCGCATACAGCCGGTCTTCGCGGTTGATAGGCATAAAGCCCGCGGATGCAAGACGCCGGTTAAGTACCTCGGGAACCGCTTCGCTGATCCAGTCCAGGTTCGGCTGGTCGGTGCGGTTGTCGAAGGGCAGCACCAGCAGCAATCGTCCAGGTACGGGAGCCGGAGTTTGCCCCATTGCTCCGAGTGGTAGGAAAAGGGCGAATAGAAGAAGAATCGTGCGCGTTGGAAACCGGGGGAGCACCCCACCAGTATAGTTCTGGGGGCTCAGGGTTCAGGGGATTATCCCGTCCGGCGGTTCTCCTGCAGCCTGGGGAGTGCTCAAAGTCGCTAACTGGGGACGATTGAAGTGCAGCACGGCCGCCCATTCGCCCTGGCGCTCGTCCCGCCACACAATCTTGCCGTCCAGCAGGTGGGCGATCGCGGTGGGCGCAAGATCGCGATGAAAGCCGAAAAAGCGGGTATCGAACGCCTCATTGCGTGCACCCAGGTTGAGCAGCCGCGGAGGGTCGTACTTGGTGGAGAAGGCGAAGCCGACACTGAAATTCTGGGCAGAGGCAGCGGCCTTTTGTATCTCGGCCAGGGAGAAATCCGCCAGGGTAACGACCGCCATCGGCTTTTTCACGTAGCCCAACTCCGGCTTGGTGAGCTCATCGGTTGCCGGCCATGCGGTCAGGATCGTGCTCCCCGGAAAGCGAGCCACAATCTGGCGGATTGCCTGTTGATGCAGGCGGATCGACATCGGCGTAGTTCAGGTTATCTTCGGGTGCGAACTTGTACGGCGGGTTGACGAAAAGTCCTATGACAAACGCAGTGGCGGTGAGCAGGATCAGGCCCCACCAATAGGGCACACGGCGGTAGAAAGTGGAGACGCACAGCAGAAGGATCAGGGGATAGAGAGGGAGCAGATAGCGCGTCAGCAGCGCGCCGCCGAGCACGGAAAAAAGCAGGATATTGGCCACCAGCACGACATAAAGAATCGCCTGGTCCGCCGGCGAGATACGCGGCCGCGGCGATCCATCGCGTTCCCGCAGGGGCAGCAGGAGCATGGCGCCGAGCATGCACAACACCGGCACGAACATGTTCATGTGCGCGGTAAGCTGCAGGATGCGGTGCGCCAGGGCTAACAGGATGCGCAGCGGCGACAGGGTGGCGGTCGCGTTGTAGCGCAGGAAATCCGGATTTCCGAAGATAAAGCCGGTGCGGTGGTAGTAGTAGGCAAACCAGGCTACCAATGCCGCCAGCGGCGCCAGCAACACCAGGCCGGCGCGGAGGTTGGCCCGGCGATCGTCTCCCTTGCTGCGCAGCGAGCAGAGGTAAATCTCCCACAGCGCGATCGCAAGAGGTGTAACAATGGCTGTTTCTTTACACCAGGCAGCCACGGCAAAGCATGCCGCCGCAGCCCATAGGAGCCCGGCGCGCCGTTCCCCGGCGAAGACAAAGACCAGCCCCCACAGCGTTGCCGCCGCGGCGAACATATCTGCGTGCGCCAGGGTGCTCTGGGCAAACCAGATGGGATAGATTGCGGTGAGCAGGGTGGTGGCAACCGCGACCGGCGAACGCCCATTCACCACCATGGCGAGGCGGTACACGGCGAGCAGGGCAATCGCGGTGACCAGGCACATCGCCGTGCGGGTCACGGTCGGCGTGAAGCCCGACTTCCACCACAGTGCCAGGTAAAGGGAGGGCAGCGGGTGGGTGAGCATTGGCCAGGGTGGTCGAGGGAATCACGTCGCCGGTGCGAAAAAAATCGTAGGCCGCGGGGATGTAGTAGCCCGCCTCGTCCCAGTAGTACGGGAGGCGCAACAGGGAAAAGTGAGCCAGGAACACGCCCACAAACAGCAGGGGAAAGATGACGCGCAGGGGCAGTGGGCGGTCGAACTCTGTTTGCTGGTTGGGAAGCACGGCCACGGGTCCCTACTCCTCTGCTGGGGTAGAAAGAACGCCTGCTCTAGTGGACTGGACCTGGAGGCATAACCGGGGGCCGTGGCTCGAGTGAGATGGTGCCAAAGGTGTGTTCGTACTGGATCAGGTTTTGTCCCAGCACGTTGCACAATGCCTTGGCTTGTTGTGGGCTCAGGTAAACGGTTTGGAAAGTGTTGATGGTGATCTGTTCGGCCGTCTCCTGGTACGCGGTGCCGAAGGTGAGCCGAAAGTCCCACACGCTCTTTTGCACCTGAACGCTATTGGCATAGCTCTCGCGGTAATCGGGCGTTCGCTCGAGAATAACGTTTGGCTGAGAAGGTTCTTGGCTCATGGTTTATAGACTAGAACATTTCGCCCGGATGCAGGTCTGCTGCTTTCTTTCGCGCGTTTTTTATCAGCAACAACAGTCTGCGTGGCCCATTCAAGCCCTCTTTTGGCTTGAGTGGGGTTGTTGCCGGCACTCCCCTCACCCCTGATAGCGGCGGAAGATAAGCGAAGCGTTCGTGCCCCCGAAGCCGAAGGAGTTTGTCATGGCATACTCCATCGTCGCCGGCAGTCCCTTGTCTTTGACCAGGCAAAAGCAGCAAGCTTCATCGATATCCTGCAGGTTCGTCATGGGCGGAGCCACCTGATCCCTGAGCGCCAGCACGGTGATACCCGCCTCCAGGCTGCCTGCTCCACCAAGCAGGTGGCCGGTCATCGACTTGGTCGAGCTCACCAGCAAGCGTGTCGCCGATTCACCGAAAGTCTCACAAATAGCCCTGGCTTCGGCCCGATCGCCAAGTGGCGTGGAGGTGGCATGCGCGTTCAGATAGCTGATAGCTCCGGGTTCAACCCCCGCATCCGCCAGAGCCAGCTGCATCACGCGGCGCACGCCTCGGCCATCTTCCGGAGGAGCGTTGGTGTGGTAGGCGTCGCTATTGGCGGCGTAACCCACCAGCTCGGCGAGGATCGTCGCTCCCCGTTTGACGGCGTGCTCGTGCTCCTCCAAAACCAATATGCCCGCGCCCTCACCCACCACGAACCCGTCGCGGCCGGCATCCCAGGGACGAGAGGCGGTAAGAGGATCGTCATTCCTGGTAGACAGAGCCCGCATGGCGGCAAACCCCGCGACCGAAAGAGGGGTGACCGCAGCTTCGCTTCCCCCGCAGATCATCACATCCGCGTCGCCGCGTTGAATCACGCGGAACGATTCACCCACCGCGTGTGCGCCGGTGGTACACGCCGTGGCCGTGGTCAGATTGGGTCCGGTTGCGCCATAGCGAATGGAGATCTGCCCGGCGGCCAGATTGGCGATGGTGGCGGTGATAAAGAACGGCGACACCCGGTTGGGCCCGGCAGAGAGCAACTTGCTGTGCTCCCGCTCGATCACTTCAAAGGCGCCGATACCGCTGCCCACGTACACCCCGACTTTGCCTGGGTCTTCCTTCGCCATATCCAGCCCGGCTTGGTTAAGGGCAAACTCTGAGGCCGCCAGGGCAAACTGGATAAAACGGCCCATCTTCTTGATTTCTTTGCGCTCGATATAGTTTTCCGGGATGAAATCCTTGACCTCGCCGGCGATGCGGCAACTGAAACCCGTCGGATCAAACAGCGTGATCATGCCGATGCCGGATTCGCCCTGCAACAGGGCCTTCCATGTGACATCGGTTCCCACGCCCACGGGGCTTACCAAACCCACCCCGGTCACCACTACGCGACGCTGCTGAATAATCATCTCAATGGGGGCGCAGGGACCTTCTTCCACATGCGACCGTTCGTGTTCAGGGTGCTGAAGAATCTCTAACGCGGAAAATCAAAGAGGCGAATCGGTATTCGAGGGAGGGATCCGCTAATCGATTGGTGCGAAAGGGGGGACTCGAACCCCCATGGGTTGCCCCGCCAGATCCTAAGTCTGGTGCGTCTGCCAATTTCGCCACTTTCGCATTTCACGATGCATCCGCAAGGTTTTCGACCTGCCCGTTGTAACTCAATGATAATTGATGGTTCCCGAAAGCCTGATGGACTAACGAAATACCTCTAAAGTTGGCGACGACAAGCTACCGCGCGTTTTTCTCCAGAACGGCGGCCATCCGGGATTGGTAGCCTTTCCCGCCCGCTTTATAGGCAGCGATGATTTCGCGGTCCAGACGCAAGGAAACGGTGACCTTGCGCGGCCTCTTCTGCGGTCCCCGTTGGCCGCGCTTCCGTGCCGCCTGTTTCGCTAGCTCAGGAAACGTCTCGCTGGCCGGGCGCATGTCGAGGATGATTTTTTCGGTTAACGCCGGCGAATCGACAGCATCCCAGTTCTGCTGACTGATGTGGTCGGGTCTCTTAAGTTTTGCCATAATACGCATCTCTTTCTTTGCGGTTTGCTCTTCGAAGACTGATCACCCGCAGGGCCTTGCCGCGCATGGTGAAGACCAACAGATGCAGCGTATCGGCGATGAAGCCCAAAGCAATGTTGCGTTCCTCCCCGAAGTTGCAGCGAGTGTCCCGGGTAGTCAGGGCAGTGTCAAAACGGAAGTGACTTGCGGAGGCCATGTCAACACCATGCTTGGCCAATGTTGGCTTGGTTCTTCGCGTCGTCGAACTCGACCCTGAACATGTTTAATTGTATGCGTAAATAAATCAGGACTCAAGGTTAAGGTGTCGCGACAGGGAAGGGTCAGACGACCAATTCGTGCGCTTCATCCTCGACCCGGGCGTAGACGTAGGGTCCTTCCGGCACCAGCGCTACCCGCGCTCCGGCCGGCAGCCCCTTGAGGACAGCGTCCACCGCCGATTTTGGGTCCCAGAAGCAATGGGATGCGAGGCCGCCAAGCCGCTCCTTTGCCAGCCCCGGCACATACAGGAATAGCTCGTGCTTTTGCCCGGTGAGCGCCAGCTTCTCCAGCTGCCACTGGTCGATCTCCACGGCAGCACTCCGGATTTCGTCCAGGAAGCTGTCGTAGTCGGAAAAGCCCGCGACCTTCTCGGCAAACTCCGGGGAACCAACGCCCTCCGCGCATTCGCCCATGATCAGGATCCGCCCCCCGGGCTTCACGATGTGCTGGGCAGCGGTGACCCCCTTGACCGTCTGGTACAACGTCAGATCGAGGGGATAGCCGGCGGCGCTGGTGATGACCGCGTCCGCCAGCCCAGTGAGCCGTTCCAGGGATGTCGTGCGCAGAAAGTCCACCCCTGCGGCATGCGCCTTGACCGGATCGCCGGCGAAGATGCCGGAAACCTCCCGGCTTTGCGTCAAGGTGACGTCCAGCATGAAATGGTGCCCTGCCATCCGCGCGATTTCCAACAGCTGGGCATGCAGCGGGTTGTCTGCGATCGAGCCTTCGGTGGCCATCGGTTCACGCATGAACAGGGGTGAGTGGATGACCTTAATGGTCTCCTGGGCAGCCAGTCCCGGCGCCACCAGCTTGCGGCCTCCGGAAAACCCCAGCATCAGGTGTTGCTCAATAAAACCCAGGGTGATGTGCAGCTCCGCCGCCATGAAGCGTTCATCGATATAAACCGGGATACCCCGGCCCGTAGTGCCCAGCCAGCGATGGTCCGCCAGCACTCGCGCATCGTGGTTCACGATCCGGTATTTGGCGGCGATCTCGGGTCCGAGAATGTGGTTGATCTCGCTCGGCGTGGCTTCGCGGTGCAGGCCGGTCGCGATCAGGATGGTCACACCCTCGACCGGGATGCCCGCGTCGTGAAGGCGCTTGAGCAGTGGCGGCAGGGTCAGCCAGTTGGGTGCGGGCCGGGTGATATCGCAAACCGAAATGGCCGCGGTCTTTTTGCCCGCCGCCAGTTCCCGCAACGGCCTGCTGCCAATCGGCCTATCAAGCGCCGCGTCGAGCGCCGCAGCCACGTCCGGCAAAGCGGATGCGGAGCGGCTCTCAATCACTTCATACCGGGGACCGTCCGGTAGGTTGACGTCTAACCCATGCTCGCCGAATGCAAACCGTATCTGCATCTCTCCATTTTAGATGCCGGAGAGTCGTTTTTGCGAGGGGCCGGGAAGTGAGCGCATTACCTAACCCCCATGGCCTCTTGTGGCTAGGCAGTCAATTCATTTGAGGTCCGAACTGGGAGCATGTGGGTCGGGCACAACGAACCGAACCGTCTCGCTTGTGATTACCTTGTGGGTAGGATCAGCGAGTTCGACAAGCACCTTGTGCGGACCGGGAACCAATCCGACGAGAATGATGGTTTCGCCGCTGGCATCGACAAAGTGCCAGGGAAGGTCATCCACGGTGATATGAATATGACCGATGCGCGGCGATACTCCAAGGGCTCCCTTACCAAACACAGGCACCACCCGGAGGTTTTCGGTGCGGTACTGAATGAAGACGCGTCCAGAGGCTAGAGGATCGGAGAGCGGGGGATCAACTATCAACTTAGCTGGTGGCTCGTTTTCAATTGCGATTAAAGGCGAGGGGCCTCGAATGTCCTTAGCGCTTTGAGCGGTCGATTTGGTCACGAGGATGGCGCCGAGGGCGATGATAGCCATGGACATAGTGGGCGTCTGCATATCCTCTCTCACTCCTGAATGAAGGCCAGAAGGTCTGCGTTGATAGTGTCCGCGTGCGTGGTTGGCATTCCGTGGGGGAAATTCTTGTAAGTCTTGAGCGTCCCGTTCTTCAGTAGCTTGGCCGACAATGGACCGGCATCCGCATAAGGAACGATCTGGTCGTCCTCGCTGTGCATCACCAGGACCGGGACACGGATCTTCTTGAGGTCTTCTGTGAAATCGGTCTGGGAAAAGGCGACGATGCCGTCGTAATGCGCCTTGGCCCCGCCCATCATGCCCTGTCGCCACCAGTTGCGGATGGCCGCTTCGGAGGATTTCACGCCCGGCCGATTGAAGCCGTAGAACGGGCCGGACGCGACGTCGAGATAGAATTGCGACCGATTCGCCGCGAGCTGGGCCTGAAATCCGTCGAAAACCTCCTTCGAGAGCCCACCGGGATTGGCCGCCGTTTTCACCATCAGCGGCGGCACCGCACTGATCAGCGCAGCTTTTGCTACGCGGCTTTCTCCATGCCGTGCCAGATAGTGCGTTACCTCGCCCCCGCCGGTGGAATGTCCGACGTGTATGGCATTCTTCAGATCGAGATGGATCGTCAACGCCGCAAGATCGTCGGCGTAGTGATCCATGTCATGCCCCTCGCCCGTCTGCGTAGACCGTCCGTGTCCGCGGCGGTCATGCGCGATGACCCGATAGCCGTGATTGAGGAAGAACAGCAGTTGTGCGTCCCAATCATCGGCCGAAAGCGGCCAGCCATGACTGAAAACGATGGGCTGGCCTTTGCCCCAGTCCTTGTAATAAATCCGGACCCCGTCTTTCGTTGTGATCGTGTCCATCGTCTCTTCTCCTTGAATGTGTGGGTAAATAAGGTTATTCGCCGGCAGGCGAAGCGGGGGTGGCCGAACTTTCACCTCACGCCGGCGAACCTGTTGGGCCGCCACAGAGGTGTGTGGTGGTAGCCAGGTTCCCCTTGCGATTGAGGAGTACGTTCGTCGACGAATAGCCGATGGTCATCGCAAGCACCAACAGTGCGCCGGGAATCACCGGTGGGCTGGGAACTGGTATGTCGAAGTATCGGCATCCCAGGCCGACGACAAAGCTGACTGCGACACCGATCAAAAGCTTCACGCATTCCTCCGCCGATTTACTTCATGCGTGACGCTACTGGGAACCACAATGGCTGGCAATCACGTGTTTCCATTAGCCACGAAGGACTGGGTGCCCCATTCAAGCCTTCTTTTGGCTTGAGTGGGGTTGTTGCCAAACCGAGTAATGGAAAGACGTGATAGGCAACATATTTTGCGGTGGTTATTGTCGTGACGAAATGGGAATTACGCTTCCCGAAAAAACTCTCAGAAGGAGCTTTCCATGACTACGGCCGCCGTTTCACCCGAGTTATCTTCGACCGTGCACTACAACACAATCCGCATCGGCGATATCGATGTTTTCTACCGTGAAGCCGGCCTAAAGACCGCGCCGGTACTACTCCTGTTGCACGGGTTTCCGACGTCGTCGAACATGTTTCGCAACCTGATTCCCCGCCTCGCTGGATCATTCCGGGTGATTGCTCCCGACTATCCCGGCTACGGTTTCAGCAGCATGCCGGACCGTAAGGCCTTCCCCTACACATTCGAGAACATGACCAACATCGTCGAGCAGTTGCTGGCAAAACTCGACCTAAGCGCGTACTCGCTTTACGTGATGGACTACGGTGCGCCCATCGGATACCGGCTGGCCCTTCGCCATCCTGAGCGGATTAAAGGGCTCGTCGTGCAGAACGGCAACGCCTACGACGAAGGGTTGCTCAAGTTCTGGGATCCGATCAAGAAATATTGGGGAGATGCCTCCGCCGAGAATCGGGCCGCGCTGAGTTTCCTGGTAGCCGCGGACGCAACAAAATGGCAATACCAGAACGGTGTGAGCGAGCTGACTCATCTCGACCCCACGACGTGGACCCTGGACCAGGCGCTGCTCGACCGTCCCGGCAACGGCGACATTCAACTGGACATGCTCTACGACTACCGCACCAACGTTCCTCTCTATCCGCAGTTTCAGGAGTTCTTCCGTAAGTATCAGCCCCCCACTTTGATTGTCTGGGGCAAGAACGACTTCATCTTTCCGCCAGAGGGCGCAATCCCATACAAACGGGACCTGCCCAACGTTCAGACACACCTGCTCGACACCGGGCATTTCGCTCTGGAGACGCATGGCGAGGAAATCGCCTCACGCATCGAACACTTCTTCGGACATCATGGGTAACCCTAATTCCGGCGGAGCGCCCATCATCGCGTTCCGCCGGCGCCCTTCATCTGGGTGAAGAACAGTGCAGAAGGAGCACGTTATGGCGCCACGTCCACCCCTACCCCCTTTTACCCAGGAAACAGCAATTCAAAAAGTGCGTCTGGCGGAAGATGGCTGGAACACGCGTGACCCGGAAAAGGTATCGATGGCCTACACCATCGATTCCAGGTGGCGAAATCGCGCCGAATTTCCCATCGGTCGGCCGCAGATCATCGCCTTTCTCTCGCGAAAGTGGACTCGTGAGTTGGACTACCGGCTCATCAAGGAGTTGTGGGCATTCCGCGAAAATCGTATCGCCGTGCGTTTCGCTTACGAATATCACGACGATTCGGGCAACTGGTACCGTGCCTACGGGAACGAGAATTGGGAGTTCGACGATCAGGGATTGATGTATGCGCGGCACGCAAGCATCAACGAACTTCCGATCTTGCCGGCCGATCGCAAGTTCCATTGGCCATTGGGAAGGCGCCCTGACGAACATCCGGGTCTGAGCGCGCTGGGCCTTTAGTGGTTTCGTCAGCCTCAGCATTCTTGTCCCAATCATCCGCCCTAATAGAAACACGTGATAGGCGGAGCAGCAGCGCCGCGATACGATCGCGTTGTTAATGCCGCGATCAGAGCGACTGCAAGGAGTGATATGGAAACCAACGATGCTCTCAATTCTTCTCGCCGGCGCTTTATCACAGCGGCAAGTGTGTCCGCAGCCGCCGCACTGCTCACTTCGCAGAATCCGGCGGCACACGCAATGGCAGAGCCGACATCCTCGCTGAAGTTGGACAAGGCCGACACCGCTGTCGTAATCATCGACCCTCAGAACGATGTGTTGAGCGAGAAAGGTCTCGCCTGGCCGCTCCTCCACGAAAGCCTAAAGGAGATCAACACCATCGAGAACATCGAGCGCATCTTCAAGGCCGCGAAGACGCTCGGGATTCGAAGTGTTCATCTCTCCCCATTATTTCTTTCCCACAGACAAGGGATGGAAGTTCAACGGGCCTCTGGAAACGGACGAGGCAAACTCCGGCTTGTTCGGTCGAAAAGGAAGATTGAATCTCGATGGTTTCAAAGGGTCGGGCGCGGACTGGCTGGAGCGCTACAAGCCATACATCGAAGACGGCAAAACCATCGTGGTTTCGCCGCACCGCGTCTGGGGGCCGGAGACGAATGACCTGGTGCTTCAATTGCGGAAACGGAGAATCAGCAAGATCATCCTTGGTGGCATGCTGGCCAACATGTGCGTCGAATCCCATTTGCGGGAATTGCTTGAACAGGGATTCGAGGTTGCCGTCGTGAAGGATGCAACTGCGGCGCCGAAGCACCCGGAGTGGGGATATGGCTACACCGCGGCACTCATCAATTATGCCTTTCTCGCTCATGCGGTTTTGACAACCGACGAAGCAGTGAAGGCGATGGAGCGCGGATGAAAATCGCCATTGCCTCGGACCACGCGGGTTTCGCTCTCAAGCAAGAAGTGGTCCGTTATGTTTCACGGCTTGGGCACGATGCTTTGGACCTCGGGGCTGCCAACGCGGAACCCTCGGACTACCCCGACTTTGCCGCCGCAGTAGGCGAGGCCCTTATCGCATCTACGGCAGAGCGCGGCATTCTTATCTGTGGATCCGGCGTCGGCGTGTGCGTAGCGGCTAATAAAATGCCCGGCATTCGCGCCGCTATTTGCCACGACACCTACTCGGCGCACCAAGGCGTTGAGCATGACGATATGAATGTGCTCGTCATGGGATCTCGGATCATCGGTTACGCACTGGCCTTCGACATCGTCACCGCTTACCTGGGAGCCAGTTTCCAACCGTTGGAGGAGCGCTTTGTCCGTCGTCTGAATAAGTTGAAAAAGATTGAACACCTGTACATGCGGGAAAAGCCGTAGCGCTTAAAGCCTGGCGTATTCCGCTTTCGCTTGTTTGTAGATTGGAATGTCGGGATCGGCATCCTTCCAGATAGCCAGGAAATCCTGATAATCCTTACGCGCGGCGGCTTTATCGCCCATCATTGCCTGGGCACGCCCCATTTGAAGATGGGCCAGCGCTCCAATGACATTCATCTTGACCACAGCCGGATGATCGATCATCTTCTGAAACTCTCCGGCCGCCTCTTTCCCTCGGCCCATTTGAAGATACGCAAGCCCACGAAGGTAAGCTGGGTACATGTTGTCGAAGCAACTCAAGAGCGCAAGATCGTACGGTTCTGCCGGACCCAGAACCTGTATCGCGCTTTCTGGTTCGTTTTCGTGAAGCTTAACCGCCGCACGAATCGCAGGTAGAGCAAACTTCTGAATCAAAGTATCGGATGGTGCTTCCTGGTCGACTTCTTTCGCCAGTTTCAGCGCCTGATCGGTTTTTCCATTTCGAGCCAACGCCAATGCCAGGTCTAATTTCTGATTACGACCAAGCGTGCCTGGGGGCAACTCCTTCACCAGTCTTGCGCCATCTTGCCGCCCTCCAACCTCCGATTCTGCGAGGAACAGTATTATTTTCACGCCATCGGCGAAGCCAGCGGTATCGGCTTTCTGTGACAACTCGACTCCCCTCCGCCGCCAGGCGGGAACTTGACTGAAACGGCCCTTGTAGGCTTCAGCTTCAGCTTGAAGATAATAGGTAATTCCGCCGTCACTCTCCTGTTTGGCCCGAAGGATCAAGGCTTCCATGGCGTGGTCGTCATGCTGTAGAAAAGCGATCAAAAAAAGAACGCGACGCAGGTCGGGGTTGTCTACCGTGCGGCCCTGAGCCTCCACATAAATGCGTTTCGCTTCCTCAAGGCGACCTGAGTATGCTGTCGCCCGGATCAAGGTGAAATAGCTTCCTACTCCGAGTAAGGGCATGAGGCGCAATGCTTCTCTGGATTCTGATGCCGATTCGTCATAACGCCCCAAATGAAGCAGGCATGCCGCGAAATTATTATGGGCCGGTCCGTCCAACGGAAACGTGCGTACCCATTCCTGATAAACGGCGTATGACCTCTCCAAATCTCCAAGCCCAATGTCGTAATAAAGGGTTTCCGCGAGGAACCGGAGCTGGCCGGTGAGTCGGTCGCGAAGCTCATACGCCTTCTTCTCCGCCGCTACCCCCTGGCCGACTTTGCCCATGCCAAGGTAACTGGCTCCCGCGGATGCATACGCCAACGCAAAGTTAGGATCAAGATCGATCGCGCGCTCGTAGTAAGAAGTGGTAGTGGCGATGTCGGGCGAGAAATGGTTCCTGAACCCCTTGGCAACAAGTTGCAGGGCCTCGAGAGAGGACGACGTCGCTATCTCAAGTGGCTTGTTAAATTCGTTGAGGGATTCCTCCGGCTCGCCCATTTTTCGCCGCAACTGAGCGCCGGCCACGCCCAAGGCGTGCACAATGTCAGTCCGCAGCGGAGCGTCCTGGCTCGCCTGAGCAAACATCTTGCCGCTCTGGCAGTTGATTCCAGCGAGCTCAATGTGAAAGTGGTTGCCCACGTCCGCGATCGAACTGGTGATCACTGCCTTGCTGTTGGTTTTAAGGCAGACTTCGCGCGCAATCTCCGGGGTCACTTTCCCATCTTGTGGATGGCTGAGGTGCTTCATGGTCTCTCGTACCTTGTCCTGGGCGAGCACCTGGAGAAATGGCGTCTGCGCAAGTTCGACAGGCAATGCGAGGTTGAGAGCGTCGTCGAGGACGGCATCGCTGGTTTGGTTGGTTAGATCGGCGATGACGATGGTATCCGTAGAAGAAAGCTGGTACCGGTTGAGGTGGCGATAAAGAGCGACGGCACCGCCCGCCACAGCGAACGCTGTCGCAGCTATTCCGAGCCAGTTGCGAATGCGCCGCATGCGAAGCTTTCTCGGCGTCGGAACCAGTTCCAGATCGGCGCGCATCTCGGCAGCAGACTGATAGCGGCGCGTCGCGGTCCTTCACGAGAGCCTTGTTGATGACCGCATCCAGAGCGGGCGGCACTGCCGGGTTCAAGTCGTGGACAGGGATTGGCGTCCGATTCAGCACCGCTTCGTGAATCCCGGTTGCATTGTCGCCCAAAAACGCGCGCGTCCCGTTGCCATTTCATAAAGCACAAGCCCAAAGGAAAACAGATCGGTGCGGGCATCCAGCTTTTCCTCCGAATTTGCTCCGGAGACATGTAGCTGGCGGTTCCCATCGCCATGCCGGTGCGCGTCAGATTGGTGTCATCCGTTGCTACTGCTCGCGGCTTCGATGGGGCAGGAGCGGTCGGGTCTGACTCTTCGGCGTGCTTCTCCGTGTGACTCTTCCGCCTCCACCAGCTTCGCCAATCCAAAGTCCAGAATCTTTGCGGGGCCATGCGTTGGTAAGGAAGATGTTAGCGGGCTTGATGTCGCGGTGGATGATTCCCTTGGAATGCGCAGCCTGGAGCCCGTCGCAGGTCTGCATCGCGATCTCGAGCAATTGATCCAACGGGATCCTCGTCGAATCGCGAGCGGCGAGGCGGTCGCGCAGAGTCTCGCCGTCCAGAAGCTCCATCACAATGATGGGCTGGCCCTCAAATTCTTCAATCTCGAAGATGGTGCAGATGTTGGGATGGTTCAGAGACGACGCTGTCTGCGCTTCCCGTTCAAACCGCCTCAGGGCAAGTGGATCGCCGGTCAGCTCTTCCGGCAGGAACTTAAGTGCCACCGTGCGGCCTAGTTTCATGTCTTCTGCCTTGTAGACCATCCCCATGCCGCCGCCGCCGATGCACCTCAAGCACCCGGAAATGGGAGACTTTTTCCCGACCAGGGCAGCGCCCGCTGCTGCCGGCTCCGCATCGTCTGCGGGGAGGCGGCCCTCCGGTCGCCTGGCGCTGGCCCTCGAAGCGGTCGCTCGGCTCTACCGGCACCATAAGCCGGTAGCCGCGCCTCGCAATGGTCTCGATATACGCCGGATTGCCGGCTGAGTCGCCAAATGCCCGCCGCAGGGTGCCGATAGCCACGTTGATGTTGTGGTCAAAATCGACGACCGTATCGTTCGGCCAGAGCCATCTTCTTGATCTCGTCGCGGGTGGCAATCTCGCCCTGGCAATCGATCAGAATTTGAAGAACCCGAAACGGCTGCTCCTGGAGCAACATCGTGCTTTTGTGCGAATTCCCTTCCACCGCGCACAACTCTCCCGTTCTCAGATTTAGCTCGAACGCACCGAGCCGCAGGCGGGTTAGTTGTTCGGCCTTCATGATTCTGGAGAAGTCCTGGAAAGCTCTGTCGTTGAAAATTGGCCGAGGGGAGCCATCAACACCCAGATTCTACTGGACGGTCGATTTTGCCGTCTAAATTGCAATTGACTTTCAATTGATCGCCCATGCATTTACTGCAAAACCAGACCGGCGCAGATTGATAACGTCTGTTGATTCAATCCGAGGCGGTTCTGTCATGCAAACGTTGATACCGCGACCACCCTCCCGAAACCGGAGCAATGCAGCGGAAGTCCGTCGCTCAGATTCATCCCCGATGGGGTGTCCGTTGAAACGGGTTTGCGAGGCCGTCTACACCGTCACCGACAGCCCCTGCGTACATGCGGCCCTTTCGCTGCTCCGGGAAAAGGATGGAGCTGAAGTGGTTGGCTTCGGGTCGGCCCCGGAATTCCTCAAACACATACGAACGGACGAGTCGTCCTGCCTCATTTTGGACCTGCCCTGCAGTGATCGGGAAGACCTGGAACTGCGTTGTCAACTCGCGGCAAGGTCCTGCCCCCCGGTCATCTTCATCTGCGGTCACAGCGACATCTGTTCTGCGGTGCAAGCGATGAAGGCGGGTGCGATCGAGCTGCTTACCATGCCGGTCGATCCTTCCGCTCTGATCGAAGCAATTCAGACCGCCATCGCTCACGACCGGAGGCTGCGGAAAAAAAAGGCCGAACTGGCGGAGTTGAAGGATCGCTTTGCGCTGCTGACGCCGCGAGAGCGAGAAGTCCTTCCGTTGATTACTGGAGGCCTCTTGAACAAACAGGCTGCCTGCGTTCTCGGGATCTCCGAGGTGACCCTGCAAATCCATCGAAGCCAGGTCATGCGAAAGATGCGAGCCCAGTCGCTTGCAGACCTTGTCCGGATCGCCGCAAAACTCCATGTCCCGTTTTGGCAGGATAAGCGGGCAGAAAAGAAGGTGCCGTCGGAACTCCTGGCGTTCGCGAAACCACAGCATCCGAGAACCGTACCGTTGGAGGTGTAAGCATGCAACCCGGCTACAGAAGGGTCCTGCAACTCGCTGGTGTTCTGATGTCGTTCGCCGCGGTGTCGGCGCAGCCCTCTGGCGATGACGTTTCCTTTCCCCATGAGTTCCGGGATTGGTTCGCGGTGAATTCTATGGTCGTGACCAGGGACAGTCCGATCTCCGCCCAGATCGGAGGTATGCATATCATCTACGTGAATGCGAAGGGGCTTCCGACCTTAAGAAAGGGGGGCCCGCTTCCTTATCCCGATGGGACCATTTTTGCCGATGACGTCCATGACTTCTCGGTAAAGGATGGTTCTTACATAGAAGGCGGCAAGAAGGCCGTAACCGTAATGGTCAAAGACTCGAAGAGGTACCCGGCAACCGGCGGCTGGGGATTTCAAGTTTGGGCTGGTGGCGATCCCTCGAAGCCGCTCGTTCCCGATGCCCCTCATGCGGTCCAGGCTTGCTTTTCTTGCCACATACCGCAGAAGAGTCAGGATTACACCTTCTCGAACTACATACCTTGAGAAAGGCCATTCCCCTCTTACCGAATTTCATCTGGACCGAGGGAATCATGGTCCTGTAGCCCGCGCAAGGTGATGAAGACCGCCTCGAGCCTGGAATTAGCAGCGTCCGAGAGGTCGTCCTTTTGGGACTGGGATTCAAGGCGGCTGAGCAATCCGGCCCCCTTGTTCAAAGGGAGCGCAGCCCGAGGGATCTGCAGTTCCCCGGATCATTCCTGGAAATATTTTCGACAGAGCGTAGGGACCTGCGGTTGAGGTTCGTTCCCAGAATCAGTATCCAGCGGCCTTGCCGAAGGTGTGGCGCTTGTCCTGGCCACCCAGAATCAACCCGGTCTTGGGATCGACGGCAATACATTCGCCATCGCTCCAATAATGATCGTCGCCGTCGCCGCCCTGGATGGTGTAACCCATGGCCCGGAGCGCCGCGAGGGTCTTAGCCGGAAAGCCCGGCTCAACATACACCACATCCGGCAGGTACTGCTGGTGAAAGCGCGGAGCGTCCACTGCCTGCTGGATATTCAAGCCGCCATCCGAAGCGCTCAATAAAATATTCGCAACCGTGGTGATAATGCGCGGACCCCCTGGAGAACCGATCACGAAACGAACCTTGTTGTTCTCCAGCACAATGATGGGCGTCATGCTCGATAGAGGACGCTTCCTGGGCGCAATGGCATTCGCCGGGCCCTGCATCAACCCGAACATATTTGGCGCGCCGGCTTTTGAAGTAAAGTCGTCCATCTCATCATTCAGCAGGATCCCCAACCCATCGGCGGTAGCCCCGGATCCAAAAGAATTATTCAGGGTATACGTAACAGACACGGCATCGCCCGCCTCATCGAGAACGGAATAGTGCGTGGTCTGCGAGCTTTCCGGTGGAACAAATCCAGCCGGGCGGGCAAGGGAACTGGAAGGCGTGGCCTGTGTCAGGCTGATGCTCTTCCGCCACGCCGCGCCGTAGCCTTTGTCGATGAGCTGCGAAGTAGGCACCGCCTGGAAATCCGGGTCGCCCAGGAACGACGTCCGATCCTTGAAAGCCCGCCGGAATGCCTCGAGGATCAGGTGCATTGAGGCCGGCGTACGGTCGCCCAACGCAGCCAGGTCATAGCCTTCCAGGATGTTGAGCGATTCCAGCAAGGCAATTCCGCCGGAAGAAGGCGGCGGCGGAGCCAGAATTTCATACTGCCGGTAAGTGCCGGTGAGAGGCTTGCGATCCTTCACCTGGTAGATGGCCAGGTCTTTTTTGCTGACCAGGCCACCATGCTTCTGGATCGCATGGGCAAGCTCCGCGGCCAACGCGCCATGGTAGAAGCTCCCAGGATCCTGCTCGATGCGGGTAAGCGTACGCGCCAACTCCGGCTGCCGGAAGAGCTCTCCCGCCTGGTAGAAGTTGCCGTCACGTTGGAAAATGCGCCGCGACTCAGGAAATTTCGAGAGCACCGGATCGTGCAGCATGGCCGCTTCTTCGGGGCTTAGAACATACCCCTTGTCGGCAAACTGAATGGCCGGCTCCATCACTTGCCGCAGCGAAAGCTTGCCAAAACGCCGCTGGGCTTCGACCAGCCCCGCGACCGTGCCCGGAACGCCGACTGCCAAATAGCCGACAGTAGAAGCGTCGGGAACGATCTTGCCGTCTTTGTCCACGTACATATTGGCGGTCGCGCGCAGCGGCGCTTCTTCGCGAAAGTCCAGGAAGTGCGACTCCCCATTCGCCAGCCGCAGCATCATGAAGCCGCCGCCGCCCAGGTTGCCTGCGTCAGGGTAGACAACAGCCAACGCGAAGCCGGTGGCCACCGCGGCGTCCACCGCATTGCCACCGGCCCGCAGCATCTTAACCCCCGCATCGCTGGCGAGGTGATGAATGCTCACCACCATGGCGTGTTGTGCCTGTGCCGGCGCAACGTCGGGCAACGCGCCGGGTTGGCTTTGGCTCAGCACAGGAAGCAGGGAACCAAACGTCAGCAGCAGGATGGGAAGTGCGCTCTTAAGCAGTTTCGCAATTACTGTGGCCTCATGGAAATCGCGAGGTGTGGTTTTCTTTGGGAGAAAACCACGACGAGGCCTATGGCTCCGGTCTACGGTGATTGCGAAACCGCTTTTGGCCAACTCTTCTCCAATCGTCAATAGATTACAGGGCGCGCAACAGAAGCTCCCGTGCGGATTCAATCTCCTGCGGAAGCACGGTGTGGGGACGGCCGGCATGCCGCTGCGTCTCTACTTTTGCCCCCATGGCGATAAATTGTTTGGCCGACGCCAGCACCCGGCTCCAGGGCACGTGTGGGTCGGGATCGCCGGAGCTAAAGAGCGCAGGCATTCCCGCCAGATCGCCTGGGTGGTGCAGGTCCGCGTCCGGTGGTCCGATCAGGCCGCCGGTGAACGCAATCATGGCTCCGTAACGCGCGGGATGCCGGGCGACAAACTCCGACGCCAGGCACGCGCCCTGGGAGAAGCCGCAGATCACGATGTGCTCCCGCGCAATATTGGCATCCAGCGCAAGCTGCACCGTGGCCGCCACCTTGGCCAGAGCCGACGTTAGCCAGGGCTCATTTTCTGCAATCGGCGCCATAAATGAGTAGGGATACCAGCGATGCCCCGCAGCCTCGGGAGCAAGGTAAGCAACGCGATCGTCGTACATCTCGGTTGCCAATCCGAGGATGTCCTCCGCGGACGAACCGCGGCCGTGCAGAAGGATCACTGCCGCGGCAGCCTGCTCGAGGGGCGCACCCAGCCTGCGAACCGGTTCAAGGCGATGGGGATCGTTCACCAGATAGTTCCTCTCTATTTGCGCACATGTAGCTCGATTGGGGGCAGCATGCGTTCCACTCGGGCACGCTGCCGCTCAAGCCACGGGGGCAGCTTGAGCGTTTCGCCCAGGGATTCAATCGGCTCGTCCAGCGCGAACCCCGGCGGATCGGTTGCAATCTCGAACAAAACCCCGCCCGGCTCGCGAAAGTAGATGGAGTGGAAGTAGGTGCGGTCGAGTACCGGCGTCACATCCAACGAGGTGGCCGCCAGCACTTCGCGCCATTCCAGTTGCGCGGCATCGTCGGCGGCACGGAAGGCGATATGGTGTACACTCCCCGCGCCCATCCGGCCGTAGGTCAGTTGTGGCTGGACCAGCACATCGATGTGGTTGCCCAGTGCATTGCCCTCCGCGGCAAAGCGAAAACGAGTGCCGTGCTCTCCAATTTTGTGAAAGCCCATGGTGTTGAGCACCGCGACTGTTCTCTCGTAGCCGCCCTCACAGAGCGTCACCCCGAAGAAGCCGCGGATGGCATGCTCCGGCGAAATATCGCTGGTGCGCGGCGCCTTGCCGTCGCCCGCGTCCGCATGGCCCACGATCTCTATCCGCATGCCATCCGGGTCGGCGAAGCTGAGTACGTCCTCTTCGAAGCGCTCCCCCGTGTGCTCCACGGGTATGCCTGCACCCAGCAAGCGCTTCTCCCAAAACTCCAGCGATGCGCGAGGCACGCTGAACGCCGTGGCGCAGGTTTCTCCTACGCCCACGCTGCCCCGGGTGGCGTGGGGCCAGGGGAAGAAGGTAAGGATGGTTCCAGGCGACCCGGCGTCGTCGCCAAAGTAGAAGTGGTAGGTCCCGGGGTCGTCGAAGTTGATGGTGCGCTTTACGAAGCGGAGCCCCAGCACTTCGGTATAGAAGTCGAGATTGCGCTGCGGGTCCGAAGCGATTGCGGTGACGTGGTGCAGGCCAACAATAGGCTTTGGCATGGAATAGCCTCGAATCGAGTGTAAGACGGAAGGATGCTGGCGCGCCATGGATGACCGACAGCCCGGCGACTACGCGGCTAAGTGACACGCTGCGCGTTTCATCATGACAAGCTCCTTCAAAGCCCAAGTGGATTCGTGCCCTGCAGGTTGCCAAAGCCACCAAGTTCCACAGGAAATCCGGGGAAGGGGCGACCTGAAAGTCAGAGCTGTCCAAATTAGGTTTGTGTGTAGCTGAGAAATTTCGGTCTATCACCGCAGCCGACGGTGCGGAGGGGTGCCCCATGTTCGCCCCAGCGTACATGGGCCGAAAACGATGTGTTCAAATGCTTTTACTCGATTCCAGAACCGTTCTCTCTGGAATAGTAGCGCCTTCGCGTACGGCAAAAGCGCTCGAAGGGGCTATGCCCCGCCGTTTTCGTCCCACGTACGCTGAGGCGAACCCGGATTTCCTGTTACGCGGCTGCGGGACACAACCGCGTGTGCGCCTTTCAGTGAGGAAAGGCGCATGAAGCTCGCCGAAGCCACCAATCTCGACAGGAAATCCGGGGAACGTGGGGCACCCATCCAGAACCTCAACGCACGCGTGAGAATAGACTGCTCCGGGCCCAGCTCCCCTTGCTACCGTAACCTGGATCGCAATATCCAGTTGTCGTAGCTCTCTATCTCAATGGAAACAGCGCTAGGAAGTCCGTTGCTTCCCCTAATTTGGACAGCTCTTCAGGTCGCCCCTTCGGGGGCTGGATTTGAAAGACGCCGTCCACAATCAATGGGCTAGTTAGCCCCTTCGGCACCGCTGATGAGCTGTTGGTCCACTAGCCATTCGCAGGTCTCGCCAATCGGGGCGATAGCAGGAGCATGAGCGGCACAACTGCGACGGCCGTCAGGGCTGCCGCTACGGTTGCCCAGGTCGGCCCCGCAGTATCACCGAGCCGTCCGTAAAGAACGGGCGCCAGCGCGCTTGAACCCAGGATGCCGGTGTAGAAATGAGCGAAGGCTCGCTCGATCCGTTTCGGCGGTACAAGTTCTGGGACGGTACCGTAGAGCACGGAGGACGTACCGTTGAGCATCACACCCAGGAAAGGCAGTACTGCCAGGGTCGGTGCGAGAGGCAAGGCGAGCACGGCCAGGATGGCCGCGGCAGTGCCAACCTCGGTGGTTACGACGGTGGCAAGAAGGCCAAGACGTGCACCGAGCCAACCGCAGGCGGCTTTTCCGAAGGCTCCGCCGATAAAGACCAGCGACAAGGCCAAACCGACCTTTGTCAGCGACGCGCCCTTTGCCTTAAGAAGAAAAGGCAGGAACAGCAGAAAGCCCATGCGCGCCGCCGTGTCCAACATGCCGATGGCGAAAAGCAGCCCGAAACCACTCTTACCGGCGCCTTCGTGGTCCGGTGCAATCACCGCTTCAAGCGCAACCGGAGGCGCTGGAACGAGTGGCATGAGCCAGCGGATCAGCACCGCAACCAGGGTTCCGAAACCTGCGGCGACCCACAGCGCCGAGCGCCAACCCATCACGGTCAGTAGCAGCGACAGGGCGGGTGGAAGGGTCGCTTTGCCGAGGTCACCGGCAAAGTTATAGGTGCCGAGAGGGCCACGCGCCCTCTCGCCGTAAGCACGCGAAACGGCGGCGGAAGCCAGTGGATGCTGCGTGCTGCCGCCCGCACCGGCAAGGGCGAGAGACGCGCATAATCCCACAAGACCGCCCGAAAGGCCGGCCAGAGCGTAACCGGCTGCGCCCAACAAGGTTCCCAGCACCAGGACCGTCCGCGCATTCAGATGTCTTGCGAGATGAGCAGACGGCACCTGGAGCGCTGCCAAGACGCCCACATATAGTGCGCGCAGAATCGCGAGCGCTACATAATCCAGCGCGAACTCCGCCTGCCAAACCGGCAGAAGAACGTAGATCATGTCGGTGAAACCGTCGTGCAAGGCGTGGGCCAGGCTGGCCAGCACAAGAGTGCGCCGGGCAGGGGACTTTCCCGTCACGCCTGTACTGTCCGGTGGGACGACTGCCAATTGGTTCAATCGCAGTTCCTCTTCGTAAATCGCAAGAACTCCTCGCAAGTTTTTAGGATGCAATCGGCAGACATCTGCCAACAAGGAAGGCTCCACACTTGTCAGGAACTTGTAAGGTTTTCGCCCTCAGCTCCACTCCTATACTCCATACAGATATTTTGTCATTCCTGTTTATAGGGAGTGTGGATGTTTGATATTGGGCCTGCGCTGCGGGTGGTGGTTCATCTCAACGCGGACGTAAGCTCCAACCGTGAGTTTCTTCACAACGACATCCTGGCTTTTCTTTACGACCAAAAGGTTGCTGGAGTCACCATCTTCCGCCCCGAGGGCGGATTCGGTTTTCACCACCGCCTCCATACAAAAGGCGCCGCGGGTAGCGAGGGCCAGCATCTCCCCGTCCGCCTGGAGTTTGTCGACCAGCGAGAGACCGTAGAGCGGCTTATGCCCGAGCTCCTTCGTAGGGTGACGGATGGGATGGTTGAGGTGCAGGAAACCACGGTTTTGAAAGTCGCTCATCAAAGCAGAGAAGGCCGATGAGCCTTCGGTTTTTCCTGCTTTTGTTTTTTTTAACTTCAATTCATAGCAAGGTCCTCCCCTTGGTGGCGCAAGCTTCGCAGGCCCAGCCCGCTGTCCCGCCGGCGCCGCATCCGCAAACGGCAGCTCTCGCTTGCGGATGCCGAAGCCCGCACCCTGAAGAACCAGCCTCGCCTGGCAGCGGCAGCATTACGAGCCCAGGCCTTGGGCAAGCGCGTGCAGCAGAGCAGGTCCGCCTATTTTCCCCAGCTTGCCGGCAACCTTACCGCGGTCCAGACCAATGGCGACAGTGCTGTCGCGGCCGGCGCGGTCACCACTTCCAGCCTCTCCACCCGCGTCGCTGGTGGCCTCACCCTCACCCAGCTGGTGACGGATTTTGGCAGGACACGCGACCTCGTGCGCTCTTCGCGGCTTACTTCTGAAGCCGCTCTCGAGCAAACGGAAGATGTCAGGCTGCAGACATTGCGCGACGTCGATGCGGCTTACTTCGCGACCGAAGCAGCGGAAAGTGTGCGCGCAACCGCTGACGCCGTTCTGGCCTTCAGGAAGACTTCTCTGCGCCAGCTGACCGCGTTGGCACAAAGCCAGCTAAGGTCCACTCTCGATGTCCAATTTGCCCAGGTGCTTGTCTCGGAAGCGCAGATGGCGGTCGTGCAGGCTGATAGCAGCGTGCAAGCGGCTCGCGCCCAACTGGCCGCCGCCATGGGAGACGACACCGTTGCCGACGATGTGCTTGCTGAGCAACCAGATCCACCCCTGCTCGAAGACGATGTTGCGGTCTACGTCCGGGAGGCCATGGCAACGCGGCCTGATCTGAAAGCTCTCAAGCTGCAGCAGCAGGCTGCGCAGCAGTATGCCAACTCCGAGAGCAAACTGACTTATCCCTCGATCAACCTGCTTGGGACGGCCGGCGAAGTGCCTGTGCGGGACCACACGCTGCAGCAGAACTACGGGGCAGCCGGGGTCAATATCAACGTGCCGGTCTTCAATGGGGGGCTCTACTCCGGGCGGGCGGCCGAGGCGAAGTTACGCGCCAGTGCGGCCAGCCGTGATGTAAGTGATCGATCGCTGTTGATTGCCCGCGATGTTCGTACGGATTGGGCGCGGGCGCGGAGTGCCTACCTCCAGATCCAGGTGTCTCACGATCTGGTCGATCAGACAGCCGTGGCCTTGCGGCTGGCCCAGGCGCGCTACGATGCCGGCCTGGGCAGCATTGTCGAGCTCAATCAGGCCGAACTAAGCCAGACCTCCGCGCTGATGAGCGCGGCCACCGCGCGCTTTGACTATCTCAGCGCAAGAGCCGAGCTCAACTACACCCTGGGTATTACGCGATGACATCCGGGCCCAGCCCAGAGAGGAGTTACCCAAGATGAGATCATCCAAAAGTCGCCGCAGACTGCTTGCCTCTCTCTCTCCTCTACTTCTTTGGCCGCTATCGGCCTGCTCCCATACTGCCGCCTCCGAGGGAGTGCAGCCGGTGCCCGTCGTTCCCGCATCCCGTGTGATCCGCGTCGACCTCCGGAACAGCGTCACACTTACCGCCGAGTTCGAACCCTTTTACGAAGTGGATGTCATGGCCAAAGAGGCCGGCTATATCCGGCACATGCTGGTCGACATCGGTGATCGGGTGCAGCAAGGCCAGCTGCTGGCCACACTGGAGATCCCCGAGCTTCAGGCCGACCTCGTGAGGTCCAAGTCCGATGTGCAGACGGCCGATGCCGAGAGGGCAGTCGCCCGGGGCGATCTGCAGCGAGCAGAGGCCGCCGCGCAAATCGCGCAACTCTCATACTCCCGTATTCAAGAGGTTTCGAAAAAGGAGCCCGGTCTGGTTCCGCTGCAGGAGGTGGATGTGGCCCACTCCCACAACCTGGAGGCGGATGCGCAGGTGAGCGCGGCGCAGCAGAGTGTCCAGGCTGCGGAAAGCCGCTACCAGAGCGCCCTCGCCGGGCTCGCCCACGAAACTGCGCTGGTGGCCTACACCAGGATCGTTGCCCCCTTTCGCGGCGTGGTCACCCAGCGCTATGCCAGCGATGGCTCGATGATTCAAGCCGGTATCGCCTCGCAGACCCAGGCGATGCCCGTGGTCAAGGTCTCGCAGAACGACTTGCTTCGCCTCATGCTTCCCGTCCCGGAGGAGAATGTGGCCTCCATTCACAACGGTCAACACGTTTCCGTGAATGTGCCTGCGTTAAATCGCACCTTCGACGGTACCGTTACGCGCTTTGCCGATCGTCTGCAGATGTCCACGCGGACCATGACTGCGGAGGTCGATGTCAAAAACCCTCAGTTGACCTTGGTCCCCGGGATGTATGCCCAGGTGACTCTCGGTACGGCCGAGGCCACGAATGCCAATGCTGTTCCACCCGGGGCCATCGATGGCACGGGAGACAACCAGAGGCTCTTCGTCGTCGGCAGCGACGGTACCGTGCGAGCCCGCAAAGTACACACCGGCATCCAGTCGCCCCAATATATCCAGATCCTCTCCGGAGCCGAATCCAGGCGACATCGTCATCACCGGCAACCATTCTGAGCTTCATGACGGAGAGAAAGTACAGCCCCGTCTGCCGGCCGCCGGGGTTACCGGCGCTCCACTCTCGTAAAGGAACGAGCTGCATGTCCGGCTTTGCTATCCGCACTCCGTATCTGATCATCGTTGCCTGCCTCATGGTCTTCGTGCTGGGCGTGAGCAGCGTCGCGCGCATGCCGGTCGACATGTTCCCCTCGATGAATGTGCCTGTCGTCATCGTGGCGACCTTCTACTCAGGCATGCCGCCAGAGCAGATCGAGGGCAACATAACCTATCACCTGGAGCGCTTCTTTACCCTGGCCAGCGGCATCGATCACATGGAGTCGCGTTCGCTCGACGGTGTCAGCATCATCCGCGTCTATTTCCAGCCCGATACCAACGCCGATACCGACGCCGCCACCATCGCGAATCTCGCCGTCTCTGATATGAAGGATCTGCCTCCGGGCACCTTTCCCCCGGTCGTCCTCAAGTCAGACGCCTCCAGCCTTCCCGTCTGCCTGGTCACCATGAACGGCCCTGGCATGACCGATGGTGCGCTCAAAGATGTTGCGCAGAACTTTGTGCGCAATCAACTGGCAGGGGTTCCCGGCGCCTCCATTCCTCAGCCCTTCGGCGGCCCGTGGCGGCAGATACAGCTTTATGTTGACCCCTACAAGCTCGAAGCCCGGCAGATGAGCCCAATGGATGTCGTCCGCGCCATGAACCAGGCCAACCTCATCATGCCGGCGGGCGATGTCCAGATCGGTAACCTCGACTACGACATCTACTCCAACGCGCAATTCAATCTGAAAGACGCCAGCCAGTACCCGGTCAAGATGAACGGTGAGAACCCGGTGCTGATGTCCGATATCGGTGAGCTCAAGGACGCGCACGCGCTGCAATACAACGTTGTGCATGTAAACGGGCAGCGCTCCGTGTATCTTCCCGTCCTCAAGCAAGGAGGAAATTCAAACACCATTACCGTCGTTTCCGGCATTCGCAGCGCCCTTCGCCATCTGGTCGACGTGCCGTCGGAAATGCGCAGCACCGTCGTCTTCGATCAGTCCCGCTTCGTGCGCACTGCAATCGAAACCCTGCTTCACGAGGGCGGTATCGGGCTCTTTCTAACCTGTCTGATGATCCTCATCTTTCTTGGCAGCCTGCGCGCTACGCTCGCGGTTTTCTTCTCCATCCCCCTGTCTGTGTTGGCAACCTTCATGGTGCTGCAATGGAATGGATCATCGGTCAACAGCATGGTTCTTGGCGGCCTCGCGTTGGCGCTCTCTCGGCTGATCGACAATTCGGTTGTGGTGTTGGAGAACATCTATCGCCACCTGGAGATGGGTGAGCCTCCGGTGGTCGCTGCCGAAAATGGCGGCAGGGAAGTGGCGCTCCCGGTACTTGCTTCCACGCTCACTACTGCCATCGTCTTCTTTCCCGTGACGCTATTATCCGGGGTCAGCAAGTTCCTCTTTTCGGCCATGGCGCTGGCCGTGGTCGTTGCCCTCTTTGCCTCCTACATCATCGCCATGACGGTTGTGCCGCTGTACTGCTCCCGGTACCTCAAGCTCAAGCATCCCGAAGGTTTCGCTGAGTCGCATGCCGGCGAGGCGCGTACGTTAGAGGGCGAAAAGACTGGTTTCGCGGCACGCTTCAATGCCGGCTTCAATGCCCGCTTCGAGAAAATGCTGGCCCGCTACGAAGTGTGGGTACATGCCGTCCTCCGCCAGCCGGTGAAAGTGTTGCTGGTCTTCGCCGCAGCATTCATCGTGAGCCTGGGCCTTTACGGTCTGCTGGGTTTCTCCTACTTTCCGCGGACCGACGCGGGCCAGTTCGTCATCAACTTCAAAGCTCCGTCGGGAACCAGGCTTCTGGTGACGGAGCAGGAAGTGGCCAAGGCCGAAGCGCTGATCAAAGAGATTGTCCGGCCCTCCGATCTCGGCATCATCGTCGATAACATCGGTGTCGATAACGGCTTCTCAGCCATCTACACCCCGAATGCTGCCATGCATACCGGCTTTATCCAGGTCGGCCTTGCCCCTGGACACGCCATCGGCAGTTTCGACTACATCACGCGCATCAAGCAGCGCCTCGCGAATGAAATGCCCGAGCTCACAACCTACTTCTCGACCGGCAGTCTGGTCGATGCAGTGGTAAACATGGGCGCCCCTGCCCCCATCGACATCCAGATTAGCGGAGCCAACCTGCAAGCCGATAATCACGTGGCGCAGTCCATCGCGAGCGTGCTGCGTTCTTCCTCTGCGGCGGCCGACGTTTTCATGCCCCAGGATCTGGACTACCCATCGCTGCGCATCAATGTAGATCGCCTCCACGCGGCGAAACTCGGCTTGACCGAGAAAGAAGTCCTGTCGAATGTCATCACCTCGCTCACGTCCAACCAGATGATCGCGCCCAACGTGTGGATCGATCCTCGGAACGGCAACAATTACTTCCTGACGGTGCAATATCCCGAGGCGCAGATCCGTACCGTGCAGGATCTGCAGGCCATCCCGCTTCATGCCGAGGGCGCGAGCCAGCCAACAAGGCTGAACATGGTAGCCAATATCCAGCAAATACAGGCTCCCACCGAGGTCGATCATTACCAGATCCGGCGCAAGCTCGATATCTACGTGCGTCCTGCCACCGAAGATCTCGGCGAAACCGCCGACCTGGTGCGCAGCGTGATCGCCCGGCAGAATATTCCCGCAGGTATCTCCGTCGCAGTACGCGGCTCTGCGTCCGCCATGAGCGAATCCTTCAGAAGCTTCACCATCGGACTCGGCCTGTCCGTCATCCTGCTCTACCTCGTGCTGGTCGCGCAGTTCCGCTCCTTCATCGACCCATTCATCATCCTGCTTGCGCTGCCGCCAGGGATCACAGGCGTGCTGCTTGTCCTTGTGCTCACCGGGACAACCATGAATGTCATGTCGCTCATGGGCGTTGTCATGCTCGCCGGCATTGCCATGTCGAACAGCATCCTGATCGTAGAGTTCGCCCACCACCTGATCGCCGAGGGGCGGCAGGTTGGCGAGGCAATCATCGAAGCTTGCCGCGTCCGCCTGCGGCCTATCCTGATGACCTCGTTGGCAACCGTCATCGGTCTGCTTCCCATGGCGCTGAAGCTTGGTGAAGGCAGTGAATCCTACGCTCCGCTGGCTCGGGCGCTCGTTGGTGGGCTCGTCGTCTCCACCGCATTCACCGTCTTCCTGGTTCCTGCCGGCTTCTTCCTCGTCTATCGCCGTAAGCTGGAGCGTGCCTAGAGCGATCAGCCGCTCAGGATTACCGAGGGCCGGCCGGTCTCAAGTTTCACGAACCCTTTCGGCCTGCCCCAAGAATTTGAAAGAGGAGATGCGACTTATGGGAAACAAACTAAAGACCCTGGGCGTTGTGCTGTTATCAACAGCTGCGACGGCGGGCGGCGCACAGACGACCGCCCATGCGGGAGACACTCCTAAAGCGGTCCACCATGCCACACCACTCAAGAAGACGCCTTCGGTCCAACAACAGATCAAGGAGATGCACGATGAGCTGAAGGCCGAGATGCAGTCGCAGATCGATCAGTTGAAGCAGCAGCTCAACGACAGCATCGCTCGACTGCAGCAGGCCCAGCAACAGGCGGCTGCTGCCAGTGCGGCTGCCGCCCAGGCGCAGCTGCAGGCGCAGCAGGAGCAAAGGAATACTGCCGATAACACAGCGGTCGTATCGAACCTGCAGGGCGCAGTCTCCAGGCTCCAGGCCTCTAACTCCGGATTGGACACACAAGTCCAGAAGGTTGAGAAATCGATGGCGGAGAACCAGAAGGCGATCGAAGAGCCCGCCGCCATTCGTTACAAGGGTGTCACCATCACCCCCGGCGGCTTCTTTGCCGGCGAGACTGTCTGGCGCCAACGAACGCTAAATGCTGACATCTATACCAACTGGAACGGGCAGCCCTATCCGGGGTCGGCTCAGGCTCACACCAGCGAATTTGTTCCCAGTGCGAGACAATCGCGGCTTTCATTTCTCGTGAGCGGAAAACCTCCGATCGCCACTCTCAACGGTTTCTTTGAAGGCGACTTTTTGTCGGCGGGGAGTACCTCAAACAATCTGCAATCCAATAGCTACACCTTGCGAATCCGGCAGGCGTGGGCTCAGGCGGCAACCGAAAAAAATATCTTCACCGGTGGCCAGATGTGGACCCTGCTTACCGAAGACAAAACCGGTGCTACTCCAGGACAGGAGGCGCTGCCTTTGTTTTTCGACGGTAATCTCCATGTTGGATTCACTTACGTTCGTCAGCCAGGCTTCCGCTATCAGCGCATCTTTTCCCCAGCGTTTACCCTCGCCGCATCGCTCGAAAATTCGCAATATCAGTTCAGTGCCACCAACGCTCCGAGCAATTTCTTCTTTGGAGCACCGGGGTCGGCTCCTGGACTCCTCAATCCCAGCGCAGACTACACCAACCAGGTGGCGCCTGACATCATTGTGAAAGCAGCTTTCGATCCCGGATATGGTCATTATGAGGTTGCAGGTGTTCTTCGCTTCTTCCGCGACCGCTATTATCCCGATGCTCCCAGTGGCGCCAATGCGCAAAACGATACCGCGGTTGGGGGCGGACTCAGCCTCAGCGCCCGCTTCCCCGTCACGTCAAAGGCCGATTTCGGTGTGCACCTGGTAGGCGGCGATGGTACCGGCCGTTACGGCGCCTCTCTCCTTCCTGACATAACCGTGCATCCAAACGGAACCCTCGAACCACTGCGGAACGCGCAGGGCATCGTCTCTCTCGAGCTCCATCCAACCCGGCGATTCGATATCTTCGGATACGCCGGCACGGAATACGTTCAGCGTACTTATTACGTGGGCGCCGACGGAAAACTGGTTGGATACGCACCCCCCACTGCAGCGAACGCAGGCTGTTTTGTCGAAGCTGCTCCGACTGCCGGAACCGGTTATGCGCCCGGCTCCGGTTCTTGTGTCGGCGCAACGCGGGACCTGGTGCAGGGATCAGTTGGCTGGGTCTATCGCCTTTATAGTGGGCCCTCGGGTCGCCTTCAGTACGGCGTGGCCTACACCTACATTGTCCGAAATGGCTGGACCGGTGTCGGGGGTGCGCCCGAAGCAACGAATAATTACGTTTATACGAGTTTTCGCTATTACGTTCCTTAAGGTCCGACACAGCACGGCGAATTCAACAAGCACGGATCGGCTGTGTGACACAGCCAATTGAGACCGCAAAGGTTGCAAATATCATTGAAATTGTCGTCGTCCGGAGATAAGAATGGAAAATGTGAGGCAACTAACCCCAACCGAGGCGAGCCCTCAAAACGCTCCGGGTTTGCCTGCCGATGAGTCGACGGAGGAGCAACTTCCGCCGTTGGTCTTTGTCGTCGAGCGTGAGGGGACGACTGCATCGTCGCTTTCCTGCGCATTAAAGGAGACTGGTTTTTTAGTTCGCATTTTTGATGAAGGAGCAAGCGTCCTGCCAGCAGCTATTGATCAAATACCGGCGCTGATCATCCTCGATATCATCCCCCAGGGTTCGGATGATGCCGGCCTGTTGAATGTGCTGAACGCCCAGGAGTGTCTAAGAAAAACCGGAAAAATAGTGCTCTCTGCATGCGGCGCTGAGAAGGATAAAGTGCGGGCGCTCGAGTCGGGTGCCGACGACTATATCACCAAGCCATTTAGCACACGTGAGCTCGTTGCGCGTGTGCGCGCTGTCCTCAGGAGCAGGCGAACGCCTTCCCCGTCAAACCGCATCCTCCGTGTCGGCAGCCTTTCCGCTGATCTGGATGCGCGGCGAGCCTGGGCAGCCGAGCGGGAGCTGTCCTTGACTGCAACGGAGTTTAACCTCCTGGTGTATTTTCTTCGTTACCCGGACCAGGTTGTGAGACGGAAAACATTGCAATCCAGACTTTGGCGGAAGGAGGATGGCCGCCGCGTCGTGGATGTCTACATCTATCGGCTGCGGCAAAAGATCGAAGTCGATCCGGCCGCGCCCCTGCAACTCGTCACCTGCAGGAAAGATGGTTACATGCTTCTGGGCTCGCATGGCCATGCGACATCGCCACAGGCATCCGAATCGGAATGAGTCAAGTAGACCTTTCAATCGTTACTGCACAAGAGGTTTATTCTCTGAAAACAGTGTCCTGCGGAACGAGGGGAATTCGGATGACAAAGCGGTTCCCGCCCTCATGCCCAGCCTCTAGGTGGACGCTGCCGCCGTTGACCTCGATGGCCCACTTTGCGATCGCCAGGCCGAGCCCACTCCCGCCGGCCCCGCGTGAGCGAGACGCGTCGACTCTGAAAAATCTCTCGAAGACTTTCAGCCGAAGATCCTCAGGGATCGGCTCTCCGCGGTCCTCGACTGAGATGTCTGCTTCATCTCCTCCGCCTGCCTCAGACCTCGCGATGCAAATGGAGATCCGGGTCGCTGCCGGGGAATGCTTAATCGCGTTCTCCACGATATTCGCCAATCCCCGATGCAGCACCATCCGGTCGGCATTCACCAAGAGAGTAGCGTCTCCCTCGATCTGGATCTGCTGCCCCTTCTCTTCGGCCACCAAACCAAGAAGGGCGACAACTTCCTGGGCCAGGTCCAGAACTGGAAAGGTTGTTCTGTGTAGGGTGAGCTGGCCGGCATCCGCCCTGGAGATCGAAAGCAGGCCGTCGACCATCTCCGTCAGTCGAGTTACTTCTTCCAGCATGCTCCCGATGGTGTCGCGATATTCTTCCGGCGTGTGCAGCCGCTGCAAGGCCACTTCTCCCACGCTTCGGATCGATGCCAGCGGCGTTCTCAATTCGTGAGACGCATCGGCGGTAAAACGCTTGAGATTGTCGAAGGAGTCCTGCAGCCGCTGCAGAAGATCGTTCAGAACCCGCGCCATGTGGCCTAGTTCATCATTGGGGTTCTCTACCGGCAGGCGCTGCTCAAGATGACTTGCGGTGATGGTTTCGGTTCGCAGCGCCATGTCTTTCCAGGGGAGCCAGCACCTTGAAGGCCATGCGATACCCGGCAAGCCCGGCAAACAAAAGCGCAGGCGGTACCGCCAGCAAAAGAATGCCAATGAACTGCACTACCCCGTGCTCGATCGGTGCGGAGCTATAGGCGAGCCGGATAAGCAGAGGTTTGTTATCGATGGAGTGAACGTGGCTGATGAGCAGCAGCCGCGTTCCATCCTTCAGGCGCACCCTCCGTTCGTGGTAGCTCAACAGTCCTTCGCCGGGAAACGGCGGGCCACCCAGGTCCTGTCCTTGCAGCTTGTTATTGCGCAGAAGCACCTGGCCTTCCGGCGTCAGTACTTCCATATAGCGATCGAGCAGCAATATGGATTGAGGATGGTTATGGTATTCCTCGTGGAGTACGAGGCGCCCATCGGCGGTGAACCCAAGCAGGCCCTCTGCCGTTTCAATGTCCTGTATCTCAGCGTGGTACAGCTGGCGGCTCAGTTGCCAGTATTCCAGCAGCGATGCTCCAGCAGATGAAGAGCAGCAGCACCAGGCCAAACACGCTGACATACCAGAGCGTCAGGCGATGACGCACATTGGTATATCGCGGCATCACGGTTCATCTTCCCGCAGCACAAAGCCGACGCCGCGCACGGTATGCAATAGCTTGTTCTGGAACTCGCCATCGAGCTTGCGCCGCAGCCGCGTAATCTGCACATCGATCACGTTATCCAACGGCGTGTAACGCATAAATTGCTTCCATACTTCGCGCGCCAGCATTTCCCGGGAGACAACCGAGCCGCGATTCACCAGAAGATATTCGAGAAGGTCGAACTCACGGGCAGTCAATTCAAGCTTCTTACCGCCTCTGCTAGCCGTACGACCTTCCAGTTCGAGAGTCAGATCCGCGATCTGCAAAGAAGAGGAAGTCGCCGGCAGGTTGCGTCGCATGAGCGCTCGAATCCGGGCAAGCAGCTCCGGGAATGCAAAAGGCTTTACCAGGTAATCATCGGCTCCGGCATCCAGCCCCAGCACGCGATCCTCGATCGAATCTCGCGAAGTGAGAATCAGAACCGGCGATTTTAGGCCCCCTCTTCGCATCTCGGCCAGCACCTCCAGGCCGCTGCGTCCCGGGAGCATGACGTCGAGCAAAATGAGGTTGAAGGAGCGCATGCGTAGCGAGCCCAGGGCATCCTCGCCGCTCGGTGCAAGCGTGACCGCATAGCCTTCCCCATGCAGCCCTTCCGCCACTGCCTCCGCCAGCTTCCGTTCATCCTCTATCAGCAGGATATCCAAGCACTTCTCTCTGGGCCTGGAACAGCTCCGGAGCCCTGCTCAAACTTTACAAGTTTCCTTTGGGGCTGGCTGCGGGCAGCACGAAATGTAAGGAAAACGTCAGGGAAAAGTCAGCTTTATGTAAGGCGACTGAGTGCTCAAATCCCATTGTGACTGGGTCAAGGGGATTCATAAACATGAGAAGCAACATTCGATCTCGCTTTCGCTCTTTCGCTGCTCGGCGGTTTGGCCTTCGCTCCGGCGAGCCGAGCGGTTACGCTGCCGCAACAGACCACCATCCCAGTTGTCTTCACGCACACTCTCCATGCCGGGAAGGCAAAGGCGGGAGATGTGGTGACGGCCAAAACCATGCAGGTGGTTCTGTTGCCGGACGGAGAACAAATCCCGAAAGGGACACTGGTCACCGGGCACATCGTTGAAACTCGTCCATTTAAGTTTGACGAAACGCCCTATGCCGTCCAGCAAGCATCGTACCTCTCGATTCAGCTTGACAGCGTCATGGTCAAAGGCGGCGCGATTACGGCGGCCACGTCAGTACGAGCCATGGCAGATCCCATCACGGTGGGGAGGCCCTCTATCCTCACGGCATCGATGAAACCGATGCAGTGGGTACCGTGGTGCTTGTTGGGGGAGCGCACTATTCGCCTGTCGAAAAGCGCGTCACCGCTGGACTGGACGACGACATTGTTGGCTACAACAAGAAGCAGGGAGTCTTTGCGCGGCTTCTTCCGGGAGGTTTCGGCTGCGAGGGAACACATACGGAGCAATCGGTGGCCATTTTCTCTCCTGACGCCTGCGGACTCTATGGCTTTGGGAGCGTCCACCTGGCTAACGGAACAAGCGGTACCTTCCGTCTCGAATCAACTCATCGAACAGTCACCCTGTACGCAGGAAGCGCAGCCTTACTTCAGGTGCGGTAGCCTCCGGAACTGCTGCCTATGCAGGTAGGCCCTTCGAGACCAGGACTAGTGGACTGTAACAGTTGATCCCGTAGTAGACGAAGTCCGCGAAAATGCGCGACTCTTTCAGGGGCGCGGCTCCGTTCCTTTGTTTGTCAGGGCCCAACTCTAGTTGGGCCATAAACCATTGGAATACCTCGGGCTTTAGAGTCTGCGTGAGAACTTGTTTCTTGTTTATGCACGTGATCGCCTATCAGCGGAAAATTCCGTACCCAACTTCCTCCTCGGGCGGTTAACGGATGGTTCGCAGCCCAGATGCTGTCCCCCATCAGGTCCGGGGGCTGAGGATGGCAGCACCGTGGGTTCGAAATCCTGCACGTTTCGCGTAACAATCGTTCGCCCTGAACAACGGCGGTCGCGGCGATCAGTGTATCCCGGTCAGCACGCGGGTTTGGTATATGCAGGTCTGCGCAGTGAAACAATTGGACCTGCATCTTAAATAGCAAATAAAATTTCCCCGCCCCGATCTTTCCCCCCCAAAAGCGAATCTATACCTATAAAGAAGATTTCGACCGGGGCAGCTTCTCGCCGGCAGTCTCCGAGCCGGCAGTTGCCCGTCCTCTGGGCCAAAGCGCGAGCAAGGATAGTAGGGATAAGCCCTATCCGGTAACACACCCGATCACCGTCTCAAATTAAGCAAAGCATCGTAGACAAAAATAATCCCGCCGCGGCGGGATTTTCTTTTGCACTAAACCCACCCAAGAAAGCGAGACCACCCATGCCGAAGAATAAAGTCACCGACCTCATCACCGATCAGGAAATGGCCTTTGCCCACCTGGTCCTCTCCGGAAACATGACCGACCGCCAGGCCGCACAAACCGCTGGCCTCAAACCGGAAAGCGCCGCCTACATCAAGGCCAAACCCAGGGTGCGCGCCTACATGGCCGAGCACCGCGCCGCCCTGCACGAAAAACTCATAGCCGAGGAAAGCGAAGGCCTGCGCAAGCTCAACGTCGGCCGCGACAAGGTCCTTGCCCACCTCTGGTACCTGGCTACCCTCTCTCCGGAAGTGACCCGGGGCAACATCAACGGCCAGCTCAAGGCCACCGCCATGTTCGCCTCCTTTGGCGGGCTGTTCCCGGAAGCCTCCGCCGCCCACCCCGAACAGCCCTCCGTCAAGGCGGAAATATACCATCCACCCTGGTTCTGGGAGCAGCAGGCAAAAGCAGCCGCCCAGCAATCCAATCCTGCCGTTGCCCAGCAGCAAGAGGAGCCGGCCCTGCCCTCGGCCGAACCCGCTCCCGCCGCCGCGCCAGATGCCCGCAACGCAGTCTTGAACTCAGTCCATGACTCTGACCCACCCCGCCCCCCCGCCACCCGAATCCCCACCTTTGCGGAGTTGGCATCGTCGCGTTTTACATCGTTTGTTCCCGACACCGCGTCTGGTCCCGACCTCCGTGTCCCCTTCTCCCTCGACAAGACCCGCTTTGGTGGCCGCCTGAACGGCTTTCGCAACCGTCGCTGACCCCCTGAGACGCTGCAGAAAGTGCTAAAAACATCGAATTTTATGCAGATTTATGAAAAGACCCACGCGGCTTCGCAGATGGACTAGGCGACGATAATGCGGCGACGACGATAATGCGGCGACGACCGATAATGCGGCGACGATAATGCGGCGACAGCATACCGATTGTCGGGAAATGAACGCCCTTAAGTGAATATGTACGCTGTCGACGAATTTCTATTTCGCTTATTTCGCCGCTCTATCGGCATGTTGCAGGGAATTAACGCGCACCCTCCGCAGAGAAAATGCGGAGACTCAGACGCTTAAGGGCGAGAACCTCTATCAGGAAATCCTCGTCGAGAAGGAACGATCCGAAGTGAAGCCAACAAAAAGGGCACCCGGCTAGGGTGCCCTCCAGTGGTTGGGTGGTTTCTGTTTAAGGCAAGTAGTACCGGAACGAGGTCCAGAACATGTTGTCTATGCCCTTGGTGCCGATGCCGTCGGGTCCGTCGGCGGCAACCGGAGCGCCCGTCCAGCTTTGGCGCACGGCGTAAGCGTACTGCATGCCCAGGCGCACGCGGCCATAGTCGCCCCGGTAGAAGTCGTACCAGTAGCCCAGGGTGCCTTCCTGGACGTCCTTGGTCTGGGCGCCGCAGCTTCCGCCCGGGTAGTAACCGGTGGAACTCCCGTTGTAGCCGGGAGCAGAAGTGGTGAGGCAGGAGGAGTTGCTGAGGTAGTAAGAACCGTAGCCGACCGCCGCGGTGGATGGCGAAGACCAGTGGCCCCCATATACGCCGGCGTCACTCTTCCCGACGGAGGGTGCGCCGAGCGTTTTGCCGGACCAGGAATCGCGGCCGGCGTAGTCCCCGCCGTAGTTCAGGTAGATGGTGAGGCGGGGAGTGGCGGCAATCTCTACCGTGCCCAAGGCGGAGAGGTTGTGCAGAGGTGAGAATTCACCGCTGCTCGCGCTGGTAACGTCGGAGAGCGTGGTGGCGCCATAGCGGCCAACGCCCGGTCCGTAGAGACCCTTGAGACCCACAGTCAGCTTGTTGTGCCAGCGTAGACGCGGCCGCTCGCGCCCACGCCGCCCAGGGCGATGCTGTTGTTGTAGCTGCCAGCCGTGGAGAGCGCCGGGGTGACAGTGGCCCCGGTGACGATATCCTTCAAGCCACCGTAGAGGTTGCCGTTGGTGGTTTCACCGGGATAAACGGTCTCATGGGCGTTGCGCAGGATGCCGAAGATTTCATAGTGGCCAAGGCCCGGATCGAAAGCCGCCTTGGCGATGAAGTCAGGCATGACGTTAAAGGAGATGTTCGTGATATTGGCGCAGGAGTTGACCGTCTTGTAGACCGGCACATAGGTGTCGATGCCGCCATTCACTTGGTTGGTGTAGTTCACGATACTCGTCGAGGGCGAGCAGGCGCTGATGGCCGCATTGTAGTTTCCGCCGTTGGCGCCGGCGCTGCCCAGCACCGCGTAGGGAGTGTTGCCGGCCAGCGTAGCGCTGTAGAGCACCTGGGGATTCTCGGCGGCGAGGCCGAAGGCTGCGTGCGGCATCGTTTTGGTGACCCGGAAGCCGTACTGGCGCTCCCAGACGAAGCCCGGAACGTAGTTCGGGTCTATGGTCAAGGGAGTGAGAATGTCACCGGAGAGGTTGGAAAGGCCCTTCTTGTCTTCCGTCGCCAGGGACCAAAGTTGGCCACCGGTGAAGGCCCACCCGTTGTTGAGCGCTGCTTGAGCCCACAGGACGCGCTGCCGGAAAACATAGCTGTTGCTCTCGTTATTGTTCGAGGTAATGCCGGTACCGAGCCAATCCGCCTCATAGTAGCCGCGGAGGGTTGCCGAGCCGGTCTTGCCTTCGGCCATCAGAGCCACGCGCGACTGGCGGGCGGTGCCGTAGAACTCGCTCAGGGCATACGCGTCGGCATGCTCATACGGCAACGAGCTGAAGGCGGTGGGAATGTCGCCGCCAGTGGCGTGGGTGCGATACACCGTTTCACCCGCCAGGTAGCTGCCGGCAGGGGATATCGTGATGCCCTTGTAGTGGAGCACGTCCGGGTGATCGATCTGCTTCTGCACCTTCGCCTGCTCCTCCTGGACGGTGGCGGCCAACGAAGTATTGTTGGTCTTCAGGTCGGAGACTGCACTCTGCAGACTGCTCACGGCAGTCGAGTTCTCCGTAAGCACCCCGGATTGCTGCTGCGCCTGCTGCTGGGCCTGGGCTGCGGCTGCCTGAGCCGCTGCGGCCGCCTGCTGTGCCTGCTGCAATTGCTGGTCGCGATCGGCCAGTTGCTGCTTCAATTGCTGAATCTGCGTCTGCATGTCCTCGCGCAGCGATTGGATCTGGCTTTCGACCGAAGGCTTCTTGGGAGCGGCAGCCTTCCGGGTGGTCTTGTGGGTGGTCGAAGAGGTACTCGTGGTACCGGTCGCTGTTGTCTGTGCCTGTCCGGCATACAGTGCCGAGACCAGCGCCAGCGTTGCCAGCGTCTTCAGTTGCTTGTTCATTTGGCCTCTCTCTTTGCTGTTAATGGCAGTCACGCACGATCCGTGCGAGGGAAGTCTTTTGCAAACGCTCACGCGTAAATCTCCCGAACGCAGGAAAGACTCAATGCCGCGTGGAACCGTTTTGCTCCTGTGAGGTTCGCAGTTGCCTGTGAACATCTGAAGAATTTGCCGTGAAAAACAGAAGAAAGGAGAGCGGGCCAAGACCTTTGTTTTGAGTGGGTCGCGCGCTAAGGAAGGGGGAAAGAGTGACAGCCCACCCCGGAAGCGGCAGAGCCATGTCTCGGATCGCCATGGCAAGCTGTCAGGCTGGCTTTGTGGATGCCGTTGGCTCAGTCGAAGTGGACAGTGACTTCGCCGAAGTGAGGGAAGCGCGCAACCGCTACCGAGCCGCTGTCAGCCAGAATCTTTCCCGTCCAGCTTCCGGTGGTAATCCATTGCCCGGCCAGCAGCCCACCGGTGCGGCTCTGCGCCTCGTTGGCCAGCCACAGGACGAGCCGCAGCAGGTCCCCTCCGGCGGCGTTTTTCCCGTTTTCCACGCGCACGAAGCCATCCACATTCATTTGCGCGCGCTCGCTGGCGAAGTCGAAATCCTGCCAGCCCTCGACTGCTGCGCCGGCCACAAATCCGCCGTTGGACTGCAAATCCGCGATTGCCGTAAGCCGGTCCGCGGAATCCGGGTCGATCAGAGCCGATTCCAGCAATTCAATCGCCGGATGGCAGCTGGCAATGGCATCGACCACCTCCTGCCGCGAGTATGGCGCGGGGCGCGGGGGCAGATCCCTTCCTATCAGGAAAGCGATTTCCGCTTCCACGCCCCGCAGCCTGCGGAATTGCCTGGCAATCCGGGCTCCGCTCTGGGCGAAGGTGACCAGGGGCATAGGGGCATAAAGCGGAGTGGCATCCGGGCTCGGCGCGCCTACCTTCCAGCCGCCTGCTTCTCCCAGCGCCTGGAGAATCAAGTCCTGCACGAAGTAAGCCTCTTCGAGCGTCTTTGGGCGAAGTGCGAGCGGCAAGTCGTCGATGGGCTGTTGGGTTCGCCGGGCTTCCAGCAGTATCTCTGCCGCCTGATGCAGCCGGTCTTTGTCGGCTCCGGGCAAGGTTGTGAGCTTGCGATCCATTCCGTCTCCCTTAGGCCCTTCTAGCTCCCATCCATTGTATTTTGGGTGGCCCATTCAAGCCTTCTTTTGCCCACCCCGGCGTGCCGTGGGGCTTGAGTGGGGTTGTTTGCGAACCCCAACCCTGCGCCCTCAGCCGGCATTTAACATCCAGTCCCGCAGGAGTCTGTGTCATAGCTGCAGAATCCATCGTCCTTAATACGAAATTAGTCATCTCCAGCTCAGCGTTGGTGTGCTACGACGCAGACTCCGAAGGGAGTTCCCATTTTTCCGTTTAATGGGATGCCAGCTGTTCGGCATGACAAAGGGGAGGGCAACGCTTCGGTGGGGAGTGTCCTATTCCTCGACACCTGCGAACATGTCAGTCTCGAGCGGAGAGGAAGGCAAACCGGGCGCGGCGGCCAGCAGGTATTTCTCTTCGCCGCCGGTCTTCTCAAAAACAGTCTTGACCTTGACCAGGAGCTCGGCCTGCGTTGTGTGCTGACAGAAAGCCTCGAGCTTTTTCGCCTTCAATTCACCCAACTCCAGCACCAGGGAAGCCGGCATCAGTGCGATATGGCGCGCTTCTTCTGCGTCTGCGTTCGCCAAAAACGGAGCGGCCCCGTAATACAGCTTCTGCGGCCGGTAGGGAATCAGCCCGGCAGCAAGTTGCTCCGGAGCAAAATTACTGCGCCCTGCCCAGTGGAAGGCCGCCGTGGCAAAAAAACAGACCATGGTGTGATCGGGGTGCAGGTTTACGTTGCCATCGCCTCCGAAGGTCAGCACCACGTGAGGACGAAAACGTCGGATGCGTTCTACCAGAACCGCCGTCACCGAGCTGAAGTCCTGGTTCACCAGTTGGCCATCGGGATAGGTCAGCACCTCGCCATGGGTGACGCCCAGAACCGCCAGGGCCGCGGCAAATTCCTTGCGCCGCAGCTGTGCCAGCTCATCGCTGCTGCGGGCGTCGCCCCGGTACGAGGCAGCGCGGCCTTCGGTGAGGCAGACTACGCTGGTCTCCACGCCGCGCTGGTGCGCCAGCATCAACGCGCCCCCAAAGCCTCCGCATTCGTCATCGGGATGCGCGGTAACGCACATCATCCGCAGGGCCAATCAGCTCCTCCTGACTTGTACTTATGGATGTCTTATGGATCAGTCCCAGGGCAGGCAATTTTCCGCTACCGGCCGAAAGCTTCTGCGATGCAGCGGGACTCGGTCCGTGCGCCAACAGCGCCTGCTTGTGCTCCGGAGTGCTGTAGCCCTTATGGGACGCAAGACCATAGACGGGATACTCGTGATCCAGCTGCCGCATGCGGCCATCGCGGTATACCTTGGCGAGCACAGAGGCAGCGGCGATCGAGATGCTCAACGAGTCGCCGTAGATGATGCTGGTTTGCGTACACTCCAGGTCCAGCCGCATGGCATCGATCAGCAGGTGGTCCGGCTGCAACGCCAGCCGGCAGACCGCCGCGCTCATGGCCACCCGGGTCGCCTGGTAAATGTTGATGCGGTCGATGGTCTCCGCGTCGACTTCCTCGATCGCCATCGGCCAGGGCTTTGCGTTCCACGATGCGCGCCAGCCGCTCTCGTTCTTCCGCGATCAATTGTTTGGAGTCGCGCAGCCCGGGAATGCGGCACCCTTCAGGAAGGATCACGGCCGCCGCTACCACCGGCCCGAACAGAGCGCCGCGACCGACCTCGTCGACGCCGGCAACCACCTTGGCGCCGCTGGCGCGCGCTGCCCGTTCGTAGCGGTTTCCGCACACCAGGGAACTGCAACATGCGCATCTTGCGTGCCGCTGGGGAAAGCTCACGCTCGATCGCTGCGGGATCTACTAAAGACTCTTGCATCGCCAAAATCGAGTCCACAAAAAACGAGTGTAGACCATCTCGATAAGCGGCGATCGCGTCAGGTCCCTGTTTCCCACAGCTTCTACCAAAAATTTGCCAGGAGGGTATCTGACGAAGCAACGCCCCGGCAGCGATCGCTCCCGGGGCGCAGTTCAGAGCTTTTGCGGATGCTTACTTGCGTTCCACTTCTTTCAGACGGGCAGCCTTGCCGCGCAGTCCGCGCAGGTAGAAAAGCTTGGAGCGGCGAACCCGGGCAGACCGCACCTTCTCCACCTTGTCGACCACCTTGGAGTTGAACGGGAAGATGCGCTCAACACCCTGGCCAAAGCTCATCTTGCGCACAGTGAAGCTGCCTTGCGCTCCGTTCTTGAGCGCGATGACGATGCCCTCGAAGGCCTGCAGGCGTTCTTTGTCGCCTTCTTTGATCTTGACCTGCACCCGTACGGTATCGCCGGGCACAAACGCGGGCAGGTCGGTGCGCCGGAGCTTGTCGGCGAGACGTTGCATAACTGGATGGATAGACATAATTCGTTCCTGGTTTCAGTAGAAAAAAGCACTGGTGTCGAAGTTCTTAGTTTACACGGAATCGTTGCTTTGCGCGCCCTCGGCAGGCTGCTTCGAGCCCGCGCAGAAACCTGCGATCTTCCGCGCTCAACTCCGCGTCGCGCAGCAAATCGGGCCGGTTACGCAGGGTTTTCCTGAGCGCCTGCTCCCGTCGCCAGCGGCGAATCTGTTCATGGTTGCCGCTGCTCAGCACTTCGGGCACCGTCAAACCACGAAACTCCGCCGGCCGGGTGTAATGCGGGATAATCCAGCAAGCCGCCGGCGCCATGGGTGGAGCTAAGGCCCGCTCCCGTTCTGCTTTGCAGCAGCTCATCGGCCTGCCCGAAGCTCTCGTATTCGGTGGACGCGTCGTTGCCCAGCACGCCCGGCAAGAGGCGCATGGTCGCGTCCAGCACCACCGCGGCCGCCAACTCGCCGCCAGACAACACGTAGTCCCCAATCGAGAGCTCCTGGTCGGCGACCAGCTCGTTCACCCGCTCATCGACGCCTTCGTAGCGCCCGCACAGCAGCACGACTCGCTTCGCCTGGGCCAGTTCACGGGCCGCCGCCTGGGAAAATCGCCTTCCCTGGGCGGAGAGCAGAATCACCGTTTCCCCGCTGCTGCTCTTTCTGCCCTGGGTGCAAGCCGCAGGTGCTCTACCGCCTCCGCCAGCGGCTCGGGCTTGAGCACCATGCCTTCACCGCCGCCGAAAGGCCGGTCATCTACGGTGCGATGCCGATCGTGGGTGAACTGCCGCAGATCATGCACCTCCACTGCCAGCAAGCCGCCCTGGAGCGCGCGCTTGACCACGCCATGCTCGAAGATGCCGGCAAAGAAGTCCGGGAAAGATGGTGATGATGTCGAAGCGCATCCCCGTCACTCCGGCTCGTCCTCGACGCGCGTTCCTGTTCGTAAGGCTGTCTGCGTGGCCAGCAGACCCACCGGCAGCTCCATCTCCAGGCGTTTGCCCTCGATATCCATCTTCCTGAGGTAGGCCCGGACAAAGGGTATGAGCACTTCCTCGCCCGCCTGGTTGCGAATCACCAGCATGGCCGGACCGGCGCCTTCCGGCTCCACATCGGTGATCTCGCCCGCATCTTCGGCTCTGCCGCCACTCACGTCGATGACTCTCGCCCCCAGCAGATCGCTCACGTAGACCGCGTCCCCTTCCAGCGGCATGCGCTCCTCGCGCGGAGTCACCACCTCGTAGCCGCGCAGATTCTTCCGCGCCGGCAATCGAGTCGACATGGGAGAATTTCAGCACCACGCGCCCTTTGTGGAGCCATTGAGCTTCCACCTTGGCTTCGCGCAGAGCGCCGCCTGGCTCGCCGGCTGGGGGGCGAAGAAATAGGCCTTTACGTTCCGCGAAATGTTCCGGGAAATCGGTAAAGATATCCGCCAGCACCTCACCGTGACGCCCCTGCGGGCGCACGATGCGGGCCAGAAGGACCCAGGTGGCATGGGGCAAGGCTAGGAGTCGGCCGGCTTTCCGGCCTCATCTTCTTCGAGAATGTCGAGCGTGTACCGATGGTGCAACTTCATGCTCACCGCACTCAGGATGGTACGCATGGAGCGCGCGGTTCGACCCTGTTTGCCGATCACCTTGCCCACGTCTGCTGAAGCCACGCGCAGCCGGAGCACGGTGTTCTCTTCTCGAGCCACGGCCTGCACTTCGACCGCCTGCGGATCGTCGACCAGGGCTTTGGCGATTTCTGTGACTAGTTGTTGCATATCATCATGATTCACATCGTGCATCATCGGAGCGGCCTCAAAGAGACAACCAAACGAGATGGTCTCACGCAATCCACGGTCAGCTCAAAGCTGTCGGAGACCGGTGTTGGCTGGGGTCCCTTCATGACCGAGCATTAAACCGCTTTTCCTGTGGTTATGTCCAGAGCCATTTCGCAGTGAGTGCGGGCGACAAGCAACCGCCCGTTAAGGCGGGCTAGTTCCCGGCGCTGAGATTGACAGGAGAAAGGCTTAGGCTGCGGTGGCCGCCGGAGGCTAAGCCGCGAGCAACTTGGCCACGCGCTCGGAGAGCTGCGCTCCGTTGCTGGTCCAGTGCTGGATGCGCTCACGCTTCAGATCGACAGTGGCCGGGCTGGTGCGCGGGTTATAGGTGCCCACGACTTCAATCGACCGGCCATTGCGGGCCCGGTCCTTCTCAATCACAACAACACGATAGTACGGCTGCTTCCTTGCACCGAAGCGAGCCAGACGAATCATCAACACAGGCAAATCCTTTCAGATCTTCTTCCCTGATGGGGTGAAATCCGGGTGGGTTTGGGGCAGGGAGGAGCGGCATAAAGTCAGCCGCTGAGGCGCTACTTCCCAACTACTAAGTATCGCCGGGTTGCCGCTATTTCGCAAGTTTGGCGCGATCGCCATGAAGCGAAACGCTTTAGACGACAGCTTCCAGGTAGCTGGGAAAGAGCGGGGTCGAATACTCCTGGATGAACGCCGTGAGGTTGACCATCATCGCGCTGTAGGTCGAAACCGCGCGATGCGCATTGACCGATGCTCCTACGGACGAAGCGGATAGCACGTATTGTGCCAAAGCCAACATGACGTACAGCCGAATCTGGAATGCGTCACTGCGCAATCCTTCGAGCATTTCTTCATTCACGCCCTCGCCGTGCTCTGCAGCGTAATCGGCCAGCTGCACCAGGACCGGGGAATTTTTATACATCGCCCACAGCCCTTTGCAGCCTTGAATGCGCTGCCACACGTCTTTCGGCGTGACTTGAACTTCGCTCTTGTAGAGAAAACGCTCGCTGATCTCTTCGATGCCCCAGTCATTGCAACGCAACTGGCTGATGATCCTGTTCCAGCTCTTAGCGCGGCGCTCTCGTCTGCTGCCGGCGCCAGAACGCAGCATAACCAACCAAGAGGGCAGTAAGGATTACCTGGAGCAGTGGCAATATCATGTGTTTATTTCACCTGCATCCGTACCAGTGCTGTACGCGCGAGCTTTGCTCTGTCCAGCAAGTGTAACCAAAAACTGTTCCATTTGTGGACTGAATTCGCGCCGGCGTACATCTTTAGTTGTAAATGCCCACACCAAAAAACACATTTCGAAGAGAAAATTGACCGCTTTAATATGGTCCACCGTATCGGTTGGAGCAAGCCGCTGTGGCTTCTGCACCAGGTTCGCAATCAAATCCACCGCGCTGTAGAAGGAGAGAGCGGTCGCCAATTGCAGGACCTTATTTTTCCAGCCGATCCCCAGCAGCTGGGCGAAACCGGCCGTCACCGCAAAAATCAGCATCCGCAGCAAACCACCGTCAGATCGAGAGGGCCTTTAATTTCCGGGTCAGATGCCGGGTTCCGTTGCTGTGAACGTGCCAGGCGAGGAGAGTGCCCACCCAGTAGATGCCAGGACGCAACGAACAAGGCAAATATTTGCAGCGTCCTGTGAGGAGAGGCTGACCTGGACCGGGCGCAGAACATGCCAGGCGATCTCAAACAGGACCATTGATTCCAGGAGGTATTGCGGGGGGAGCAGGATAATGCGACCGATCGGCGCAGGCTCTGCGAAGACTTGGCGACGATGCAGCGCCGACACCGATGTCGGTCAACACGTTAAAGGCGATGTAGAGAGGTGAAGATAGGAAAGGTTTTGTACTGACGGCGGACGATGAGAACAACAAGCAGAGCAACCTCTGCAACCCAGCTCAAAAGAAAAGCTGTCGCATAAAGCACTTCAAGGCTCATATTGCACCCTTAAAGATGCAGATTAAGCCCGATCTTCTGGTTCGCCAAGGGTCCGATGGGAATGAGCGCGCAGGCGGAACCGCAACCCTCAACTCCTATACGCGCCGTTTATGGGCACATAGGACCTTGCGTCTGGCAGACGGGGAACCGTTCGACACTTGTCAACAAGCCAACTCCTGGTTGGTGAATGGGCTTGGCGCCCATCCAACCAACCTTAGGTGCTGAGTCGGGAACTACGCCTCAAAAAAATAAGGAAATACGATGATCAGTAGCATGTGCGGCATTCGACACTGCGAGCACCAAGCCCCCAACAGTCAGCGCGCGGATCAGGGTCAATTTCACAGCGAACTCCTGGTGCGCAAGTAGCGCGTGAAATGATGTTACCATCGTGGGTGACCCTCCGCTACAACTTTCGTGTGATTATTACTAAGTATATAAGCTAAGATTCCGGTAACACCCCAGCGCCCAGGCAATCGGGTGCCTGATTGCGAATCGAGCAGTCCATGTCCGGTAATCGACCACAAGGTGGTAAAACTCAAGACACTAACGTGGGTAACTTTCGTACTATTGTCCGGAGAGCGTGGCCTATTTAGGGGATTCCCGTTCTGCCTGGTTCTGATTATGATCACGGCATGGATATCTCCGCGGCAGTCGCAACTGAACGTCCTGTCGAACTCCGCGCTGCGGTTCGCTTTCCGCTGTGCGTACCGATTACTATTTGCACGGAAACAGGAGACCTTCCGGCGGTTACGGAAAATATTTCAGCCAACGGTGTTCTCTTTGAGATCGGCGTCGCTTTGGCGGTGGGCAGTATTGTGAGCTTCACCATCGCCATGCCCGCCGAAGCAATGGGCACACCCACGGATGTTGTATTGCACTGCTCTGGACGCGTGGTCCGCTGTACACCTGATATAAAACCAGATGTAAAGACGACACATGTCGCCGCGGTCATCGATAAATATCATTTTAGTCACTGAAGCTGTTTTGGGTCTCTGAACCTATGGTATCTGCCAAGCCTGAATATCCCGATGCTGGTCCTGTCGACGGCGCCTTATGAACCCGATGAGGGTGCGGATAATGCTGCGATCCGAATCGTTCTTGCCGATTCGCAGGCGATCTACCGGGTAGGTATCCGGAAGATTTTTGCCCTCGAAGACGACATCCGCGTGGTCGCGCAGGTCGACACCCTTGCCGGTCTTCACAGCGCCATCCAACGCTTTCCCACCGACATGATTCTGCTCGAGGGCAATTTGATTGCCGGCACGGTCGATGCCATTCCGGAACTGGTCCGTCGCGCGCCGCAGCTGAAGATTATTGTTCAGTCGGCGCAGAACGACGAGTCCAACACCGTCGAACTCTACCGCCGGGGCGTTCGAGGCATCATTCCTCGTTCCATCTCGCCCGACCTGCTGGTCAAGTGCGTGCGCAAAATCGCCGCCGGCGAAACGTGGATCGACAACCAGTCGATCAACTGGGTCATCGAGGCTTACCGCTCGCAGGCAACTGCGCTCACCAGCCCGCGAACCCAGCCCCGTCTCTCACCCAAGGAACTGGCCATCATCACCTGCATCACCCAGGGCAAGCGCAACAAGGAGATTGCCTATCAGCTCGGCACCACCGAGCAGGTAATCAAGAACTATCTGCGCAAGGTATACGACAAGCTCGGTGTTTCCGATCGCCTCGAGCTTGCGCTCTATTGCCTGCACCATCAGCTGCATAAGAAGGCAGCCGGCACCGTGCCCGCTCCGGGCGTTGCTGCTGCTGAGCCGCTTGCCGTTAACAACGGTAAGCTCGTAGCGCTCGGTCACTCTCAGTCCTGCTGTGCGGCGCCACTGGGCCGCCAGAACCCGCGAGGCCTGCCCAGCTCAGCGCTGCTAGAAAAGCATCCAGACGATCAGGCTGATCAACCCGGCAAAGAAGAGCAGCAGGAAACCACCCAGCACCAACGCCACCGTGCGCTGCTGCTCCGGCTTCGGCCTGGTTATGCCGAACGCTCCGATGAAGCTCTCCATCAGAAACATCAACACTTTCATTACGTCTCTCGCGTACTAGTATCGCCTTTGTGCGGTGCTTTCTGCTGCAATTTTGGCTGGACTTGCCCGGCGCTCATGGCATAGGCTCACAAGTCAGCGCCAAGGAGGCGACCGTCTGCCGTGAGTGATCAAGAAACACCGGTGTCTCCAGCCCCGCCCGGCGGGGTTGAGCCTGACCCCGCTCGCGAAGTGCTCGAGAAGCCTCATCTCACCGCCGAAGAACTGGAGAAGGAAATCGGCGACTCCGAACCCTGGGATGAAGACTCGCAGAATCCAGCCGATTTCGGCCAGTGACACTGCGTTCCTGGCACTTAAATCAAATTCAGTTACGTATCGATGTCCTGGGGCGATACCCACGCGCCCGATTCCGCTGAACGAAACACAGCTTCAATGACCGCCATGTTTTTGATCGCGTCCGTAACCGGCACCGGGACAGTGGCCGCCTTCACGCACGGCGCGGGAAAAAACGTCGCCTTGAATGGTGTATTGGTCGCAGGTCGGAAACGTCTCAACCGTAATTCCGCCACCGAAGAGGTCTCGTCCGTCGTCGATAAAGATCCGGCAAGGCCGGTCATTGGGCGCATTGAAGGGGATCTCGATTTCGATCCGCCCTTTCGTGCCCAACAATTGCATGCGCTGGTAGGGAACAAGCTGCGTGCTGCAGGTAAAAGTCGCATGCCCCGAGGGAAATTCGAGGATGGCGGAGGTCAGCCGGTCCACCTTCGACGTCGGGTCCCTCTCGATCAGGCCCGATACGCGCTTCGGTTCTTCGCCGAACATGAATCGCGAAGTGTTGATGGGATAGCACCCTATGTCCATGAGCGCGCCGCCGCCGCATTCAGGTATGTTGCGGATGTTCTTCGGGATCCGTGTTGAAGTAGCTGAAGAAGCCCTGGATCGAACGTAGCTGGCCGATCCGGCCTGAGGTAATCAGTTCGCGGGTGCGCAGCCATTGCGGATGGGTGCGCACCATGAAGGCTTCGCCGATAGTGACGCCGGTGCGTTGCTGCACGGCCAGAAGAGTCCTGGCTTCGGCGACCGTCATGCTCAGCGGTTTCTCGCATAAGCACATGCTTGCCCGCTTCCGCCGCGCGGATCGACCAGGGGACGTGAAGCTGGTTGGGAAGCGGATTGTAGATCGCCTCAATCTGAGGGTCCGCGAGAAGCTCTTCGTACGACCCATAGGCCTTCGCGATGCCCAGGGTGCGCGCCGTCTCTTCGGCCTGGCCTCGGTCGCGTGAGGCAATCGCGATTATCTCGATCCACTCACCCTTTTGCATGGCCGGGATAACTTTTTTAACGCCAATCCCGGCCGTGCTCAGAACTCCCCAGCGAACTTTGTTTGCCATATCTGGCCATGATAGCGGTTTCAGATCAAATGGCATTGGGCTCTCAGCATTAGCCGCAAAGGATTGGGTGGCCATTCGAGCCTTCTTTTGGCTTGAGTGGGGTTGTTACGACCAAGCCATCCTTCGGGTATGCGTCTCTGCTCAGCTCTTCTGGCTTGCCGGCCACACCGGGCTCGCGCTTCTCCAGAAAGGCGCTTAGCCCCTCGCGGAAATCGGCGCTGTTGCGGATTTTTTCGTTCCATCGCATGGCTCGCGCCAAATCGCGGTCAAGCCGCTCTTTGGCATAACCGCTGAGCAGTTTCTTAACCGCACTCATCGATTCCGGGACTGTTCTTGAGCAGCAGAGCCGCCAGTGACTCCACGCGCGCGAAGAGCTCGCCCTCGGGCACCACCTCGGTTACCAGCCCCATCGACAGGGCTTCCTGGGCATCGAGGATTCTGCCCGAAAGCAGTAGTGCCTTGGCCTTCTTTTCCCCGATCATCTCCAGCAGGAATACAGAGACAATGGCCGGAATGAAACCAATCTTCACCTCCGTATAGCCGAACTTCGCCTGGGGCGCGGCAAGGGTGAAGTCGCACAAGGTCGCAAGTCCTGTGCCGCCCGCAATGGCGGCCCCGTTCACGGCTGCGATGGTCGGCTTGGTCAGCTCGTACAAACGGCGCATCATCCACATGGTCGATTCGGCATCGGCCCGCTGATCCTCCGGGCGCTGGTGGCTGAGCGTTTTGAGATTCTCCAGGTCCATGCCGGAGCAGAAGGCGGTTCCCGCGCCGGTAAGCACAACCACCCCGCACGCGCAGGTTGCCGACTCGCCCAGGGCATGGATCAGTTCGGCGATCATCTGCGGGTTCAGGGCATTCCGCCGCTCAGGCCGATTCATGGTGATGGTGTGGATGCCGTTGGCTTCCTTGATTGCGAGCGTTGCGTAATTGACTGCCACGTTTCTCGACTGCTCCTTACTGGTAGATGAGCGCCTACGTCAAGGGTAGCTTCCCGGCGCTTGGCGCAACTATGAAAATGCTTCGATGCTATTGGATTCTCCCGAATCTATCAGCGATGGTACGGCCCATCGTCATCAATTCGTCCAGGGGACCCAAATGTGGCAGATCCGCGCCCAGCTTGCTGAGCTCGGCGAGGGCTGCCTCGGTGGCCACATTGCCCACCAGGGCGTCCTGGGCGAAGGGACAGCCGCCCTGGCCGCCCAGCGCCATGTCCAGGCGGCGACAGCCGGCCTGGTAAGCCGCGGCGACCTTTTCCGCCGCCTGCTCGGGGCGAGCGTGCAGGTGCGCGCCGAGCTCGATGCCGGGGTACTCCGCAACCACCGCGGTCACCAGCGACCTGACCTGCTCCGGGCCGGCCAGCCCCACGGTATCGGCCAACGAGATCGCGGTGATGCCCATCTCCGTCAAGGTATGGCAGGCTGCGATCACATCTTCGGGCCTCCACGGGTCATCATAGGGATTGCCAAAGGCCATCGACAGATAAGCCACCACACCCAGACCGGCCTGCGCCGCTCGCGTAGTTATTTTTTCCAGGGTCTGGCGCGCTGCCAACATTGTCTGCCGTTGGTTGCGCTCGAGAAACGTGGCCGAGATGGAGTAGGGAAAGCCAACGGTGCGGACGGCTCCCGTGCGAATCGCCCGCTCCGCGCCTTGCTCGTTGACCACGATCCCGATGATCTCCGCGCCGCACTCCTGGCCCAGCAAGGTCAGCACACGCTCCGAGTCCGCCATCTGCGGCACCGCCGCCGGGGAAACAAAGGAGACGGCGTCGATGTGCTGGAATCCGGCCGACACCAGGGCCCGCAGGTAATCGGCCTTGATCTCGGCGGGAATCTGGCGTGGCATTCCCTGCCAGGCATCGCGCGGGCATTCGATGATCTTGACCTGCTGCGGCATCACGGGCGCATTCCCTTACTTCCGCGCCAGCAGCCACAGAACGCCGAAGCCCAGCAGATGGATAGCCGCGACCTGCATGAGCACGCGGCCCACCGGTTTCCACTTCATCGCCACGCTGGCATACAGGCCATAAAGGACCCACTGCGCATACAGCATGATCTGCGACCAGCTATCGCTGGTCTGGTCGGAGAGGCCCAGTTGGGGCTGCTTGAGCAATAGCGCGTAGGGATAAAGAAGCCGCAGTCTGAACAAGCCATCCGCGCCCATCAACGGGAGAATCTCTGCGGTCTTTACCGCCGCCAGGGTGATCGCAACCCCGGCCAACAGCGGCCACCACGTCACCCAACCGGATACGCGGCGAGGCGCCGCGGCTCTTTTTCTTTTTCGCTTGATGCTTCCGGATTTTCTGGGTTGCGCAAGTGTCTGCGAGCTCATGCTTCGAGCATAGCGCCCGATGCCGGGGAAAGTTGCGCAAAGCTGCGCCCCGCACCTTCCTGATCACATCGGGATAGGTTGAAGCGACCGGCCTGCCCGTCTAGCGGGGAACCAGGATGCTGTCGGGGATCGGCGCTTCGTCGGATTCTTGCCGCTTGTTCAAGCCGCCGTAGCGGCGTTCGCGGCGCTGGTAGTCGGCGATGGCCTCGAGCAAATGGATGCCGCGAAAATCGGGCCACAGGCGCTCGGTGACGTAGATTTCGGAATACGCCATCTGCCACAGCAGAAAATTGGAGACGCGAAACTCGCCGCTGGTGCGCACCACCAGGTCCGGATCAGGCATGTGCGCGGTGTAGAGGTGGCGGCTCAGATCTTCTTCGCAGATGTGATCGAGCGGAAAGATTCTTGGCCGCCGCTTCCCGGGCCAGCGCCTGGAAGGCGTCCACCAGCTCGCTGCGCGCGCCGTAGTTGAGCGCCAGGGTCAGCACCGTGCCGTTGTTGTGGGCGGTGGCCTCCGCAGCCCACTGCATCTTTTCCTGTACTTCCGCAGGCAGCTCGTGGGTACGGCCGATATAGGCGATGCGCACATTGTTGTCGTTCATGCGCTGCACGTTGTCCACCAGGTAGGAACGCAGCAGGCGCATCAGGAAGTTCACTTCGGTCTTGGGGCGGCGCAGGTTGTTTTCGAGAGAGAAGGCGTAGAGCGTCAGCCAGGGCAGGTTGATGCGCGAGGCCGTCTCCACCACATACTGGACCGACTCGGCGCCTTGCTGGTGTCCTAGAAAGCGTTTGAGGCTGCGCTTGCCCGCCCAGCGCCCGTTGCCGTCCATGATGATGGCGACGTGCTGTGGCAGGCGAGCTGCATCCAGTTGGCGATAGATGGCCTGCTCGTCAGGGGAAAGTTCGGCTATACGGCTCGCTGGCGGAAATCGCAAAACGATTGCCTTTCCCTACGACCGTAGCACATGGTCCGCTCCCCCGCAAAACCGCTCGGCGCCCGCGGCGCCGCAGGTTAAAGCGGTTTCATAATTGGGGCGAGCCTGAAGCGAGGCAGCACGCGCAGAAACGCTTCAGGCGGTAGGCGTGGCGGCTGGAACGCTGCTCAGGCGCTTCTGCGCCTGCCCATTGCCAGGTCGCGTACCTGGTTCAGGAACATCGAACGTTGCAGCGTGTCCATCTGTGAGATGTACGGAGCAAGTTCGGCCAGAAACGGATCGCCCAGGATCGACGCCGTCTCTTCATGGCGGCGGCTGCGCGCATCCCGCAGCAGGTTGCAGATGTCGATCTCCAGTGCGCTGGCCAACCGTGCCAGCGACGACAGGGTCGGCATCGCCTTGCCATTCTCGATTTTTGAGATGTAGGTACGCGGCACTTGCATGCGGCCGGCCAGCTGGCGTTGGCTCAGATTGCGGCCTTTGCGAAGATCGCGCACCGCGCGCGCTACCTGCAGGCTGTTATCCTCGGCGACAGCTTCTTCCGGTTCGCCGGCGAACTGGGGAACGAGCCGTTCCGGCTCTTCTACTTCGAGCGGTTTGTGGCAGCGCCTGCATAGAGAATTCGCAGTGCGAAACTGGACCAGAGTGCAGCGTTCGCACCGTAGAACCTCACGCGCCTCGACGGTTGCTAAGGTAGTTGCCATAATTTTGTAACGGAGCGCCAGAGCAAGGCCCTCCCGAGTAAGAAGCGCCGCTTTTCGATCACCTTGCATGTCCTCATGCCAAGTATCCGGTTAGCGAAAGGTTCCTACCTGATTCATGATTACAGTGATGCAGGGTATCCTTATTGTCAAGTTAAAAAGTAGGGTCAAAGCGGAAAACGCGGTACGAATTTCGGAACAAAGCCTACAAAACACGGAATCCCACGGCAGTCTGTGCAAAAAAGGTACGAAATGGCCGCAATAAGATACACACGAACCGAAGCCTGGATCCTGCTGAATACCTACACACAATCGCCCGGTTTGCTCAAGCATGCGCTCGCTGTGGAGGCTTGTATGGGCGCTTACGGGGATCAGCAGGCAGCCGTCCGCGGGCTCAGCGGCGACCCCGCCAAGGCCTTCAGCGAGACCTACCGCATCACCGGTTTGCTGCACGATTTTGATTACGAAAAATATCCCAGCGCCGCGGAGCACCCCTTCGTGGGAAACAAGATTCTTGCCGAGCAGGGATGGCCGGAGGAGATTCGCGAGGCGATCATGGGCCATGCGCAGTACTCCGGCGTGCCCAGAACTTCGCATCTCGCCAAGGCTCTCTTTGCCTGCGATGAACTCGCCGGATTTCCTCACCGCCGTCTCGCTGGTCAAGCCCACCCGATCGATCTTCGATGTAGATGTTCCAAGTGTCCGTAAGAAGATGAAAGATAAGGCTTTCGCGCGCGGTGTGCATCGCGAAGACATCATCGCGGGCGCCCAGGAATTGAAAGTGGATCTGGATACGCACATTGCTTTTTGCATCGCAGGCAATGCGGAACACGCGGCCGCGCTGGGCCTCGATGGCGTGACCTCGCCGCTGCGGACATAACCCGGCATCCCCGCGAAGCGTGAGCAATCTGCGCGAGACCGATTTTGTCTCATCGAGCACTGCAGCCGCAGTCTTTGCTTATAGTAACAATCATAGTTTCTTTATTGGGATACGAGTCGGGTCTGTCGCCGGATGCTGCGGAATTATTTTCGATTGCGTGAGCGGGACGGCGAAGACGCTCGCGATATCGGTTCGCTGACATCAAACGGGGCCTGCTGAACAAATAACGTTGCGCAGACAACTTGCTCGTTGCTGCCGCGACTTCGTTGCTGCGTCATAGCCACTTTTTCGCCGTCTCGTTGTTCGCTGTCGTGGGTTCGCGGAGAGATGAGTTGCTCGCTCCCACCTTCGTGTTATTGGCGGGTGTGATTCATTCCGAGCCGCGGTACTGTTCCGAGCGCAGGGGATCGGAGTTTTCCGGCGCCTGGGGGTCGATCGCGAAGTCGAAGATTTCTCCTTCGGCAAACCCTGGGCTGGCAGGCAAGGGAATGAGTGCGTACTCGCCCGGGGTGAGTACCTGCTGCGGAGACAGCCGGTACCAATCCGTGCGTTCCCACCCGCTGCTGCTTGATGGCGATTACATCCGAGTACTGCCCATCTTCATGCTTCGCCTGCTGCTTCAATTGCGCCATGGCGTCTTTGGTCGCGGTGCGCCGTTCGCCTTCGATGCTCGAGGCGCACGATCACCAGGTCGGAGCGGTCATTGTCGTTTCCCGAGACACCGCGGAGAAAGAACACCGGCGCAGCGTCATGCACTCGAACCGAGGCCGCCTCGCCTTTGAACTCGATGGTGTGTCGCAGCTTGAGGGGGAAGCCAGTTTCATCGGCGGATGGACGCCGGCGGCCGTAACCGTACCAACTCGCGCACGCCTTTCCAGGTGTCGAGCGCCCACACATGGCCGTAGGTGGGGAGCTGCAGGCCTTCCGCCACGCTGATGTCGTCGGAGGAAACACTATCCCGGGCCGGAGCCTGGGCTTGGCTCAGGGCAAGCGTGCTGAAGCCGAGGATCAAAACCAGGGAGAGCGTACGGTGGGATTGCATGCGATTCCTAATGTGCCAGCCCGTGTCCGTTGCAGTCCAGAAAATCCCGATTGGCATGCAAGGGGTGATAGCCCACGACCTGAAGGGTAGGCGAAGGGATCTGCAGATTGGATTGCCCGAGGGCCGGCTGGAGCAGCGGAGCCTGGCTCGGCAGTGCATGGGAACCTCCGAAACCCTAGAAGGTGTAGAGGACGTATCCGGCCAGAAGAGCGAAGACGGTCATGACCAGGATCGCTTCCAGCTTTTCGTAGTTGGAAGCGGCGCCGCTAAAGTGATAACGTGCAGGTTTCTTCGGGTCATACTGGATGGCCAGATGCTCGCCCACATAGTACGGTGCGATGTGCTGCGTCCCGTGATGGCAAAATTCACCGCGATTTGCCTGGGCCTGGTCGCCTGCCTGGTAAGTGAATTTAACCTGGTAGTGGCCCACGTTCCCCCCTAGGTGATCGTGGTCTTTCACCCACTCACATGAGTCCACAGTGGCGTCTGCCGTAGGCCAGGAACGAGCATGCGTAATCTTCCAGAACAAGTCAGTCATCTTCGTTCTCTTTCGAGTTAGAGAATCTTTCAGCCATAGGGGTTGGCCAAAAGATAAATCACCAGAAGTATGTCACATTCGGGGGATGTTGGAAAAGGGCAAAACTGTGCCATATACGGCCACCCCCGTTACCCGTTGCGATGACTATTTTTTGGTCAAAAGCGTGGCTCCGATCGTCTTCGCGCCCCGAGGGTTGTCCATTTACGGCGGCAACTGAGATGCTAAGCAGGCGAACTTCTTATGGCTAGCCCCGATCCAGACCGCCCGTCCCCGCCAATGGGACAACACAATCGCTTCGAAACTAGACCTGCAAGCCAGGAAAAGCCGCGCCAATACCGCGGGTATGGAGGCGCTCCTGTCTGGTTTTAAAGCAGCAGGAGACAGTCCATCGAGCAGGGTGGCGGTCCTAAAGCAATTGAGGCGCAGCACGCCAAGAATCGGCTAACCGTCAGGGAACGGCTGGCGTTGCTGCTCGATCCCGGGGAGGAATTCCTGGAATTGGGGCTATTTGCCGCTTACGGCATGTATGAGGAGTGGGGCGGCGCGCCCGGTGCTGGGGTGGTGACTGGCCTGGGATGGGTGGCCGGGCGGCTGGTGATGGTCATCGCCAACGATGCCACGGTGAAAGCCGGGGCATTCTTCCCCATGACCGCAAAGAAGGTTCTCCGGGCCCAGGCGATGGCCATGGAGAATCGGATTCCGACCCTCTACCTGGTTGATTCCTCAGGGGTTTTTCTGCCTCTGCAAGAGGACGTATTCCCCGACCAGGACGACTTTGGGCGCATCTTCCGCAACAACGCGGTGATGAGCGCGAGGGGTATTCCGCAGATCACCGCCATCATGGGCATGTGCGTAGCCGGGGGCGCCTATCTGCCGGTGATGACGGACCATGTGCTGATGACCCAGGGCAGTGGACTGTTTCTCGCAGGACCGGCATTGGTGCAGGCGGCCATCGGGCAGAAGTATTCAGCCGAAGAGCTGGGCGGGGCCACGATGCACGCCGAGATCTCGGGCACCGTCGACTTCAAAGAGCCCAATGACCACATGTGTCTGGCCAGGCTCCGTTCCCTGGTTTCACGCCTGGGCCATGGTCCCGCAGCCCCGTTCGATCGCGCGGCTTACGATGCCTCGCGGGATTCACCAAAGTTCGCGCCCCATCAGCTCTACGCTCTGCTCGATCCAGACCCGGCGAAGAGTGCCGCCAACAGCTATGACATGCACGAAGTGATTGCCCGGATTGTGGACCGTTCGCAATTCGACGAATACAAGGCGGATTACGGCAAAACAGTCCTCTGCGGGTACGCGCGCATCGGAGGCTTCGCCGTAGGGATTGTGGCCAACCAGAAGACCCACCAGACGCATACCAGCCAGACCGGCGAAAAACGAGTCGAATTCGGCGGCGTGATTTATGCCGAGAGCGCCTCGAAGGCTGCGCGCTTCATCATGGACTGCAATCAGAACCTGATGCCGCTTATCTTTCTTCACGACGTGAATGGCTTCATGGTTGGGCGCGACGCGGAGTGGAGTGGCATTATCCGCGCCGGGGCGCAAATGGTCTCCGCAGTCGCCAACTCGACGGTGCCCAAGATCACCGTAATCCTGGGCGGTTCCTTTGGCGCCGGCCACTACGCCATGTGCGGCAAAGCGTACGACCCGCGATTCATCTTCGCCTGGCCCACCGCGCGCTACGCGGTGATGAGCGGGGCGTCCGCGGCAAGCACCCTGGTGGAGATAAAAATCCGGCAACTAGAGCGGGGCGGCAAGCAATTGAGCGAGGAAGAGAAGAGCCAGGTCTTCGCCTCCATTCAGGCCAGCTACGATGAGCAGACGGATTGCCGTTACGCCGCTGCACGGCTATGGGTCGATGCCATCATCGATCCCGCAAAGACAAGGGACGTGCTGCTCACCGCCCTCAAAGCCGTGGCGCTCAACCCCGAAGTGGAAAAGTTCAATCCGGGTGTAATCCAAACTTGAGATCGCCCGGGGATTCACATACCCAGAAGAACCACGTTTTCAGCGCGTGCGGCTGTACGCAAATCTCTATCCAGGGTGGCCAACGGCAAGGCGCGACGTTGCGCCAGCTCTAGGTAAGCTGCGTCGTACAGCGTCAGCCGGTGAAGGTGGGCGAGTTGCAAAGTGGCATCCCAAGCACGCAGGTCGGTCTCAGGATCGAGGCTGATTGGCAGTAACGATAGATCATCCAAAGTCGCCTGACGGAAAGCGACGTCGTGGCGTCCGCGGCGGATGCCCATCTCCAGAATATTGGCGATCTCAAGCCGCCACAGGGATGGAACCCACGCATCGCTTTTGGCGAGGAGCTCAAAGACCTGACGGATGGCAGGAGTCGTTTCATCAGTGTAAAACCACGCCAGGGTCGCCGAACTATCCAGAACCAGGCTCACGGCCGGCCAGCGTCTCGATCTGCCTTGAGCGTTTCCCAGTCGAACGTCCCGAGTTCTGTCTGCTCCGCTCGATCTCGCATACGCTGCAACGCCGCTTGTACCTGAGCGCGATCAATCCCGTCTGTACTAGGTACCAGACGGGCCACCGGCCGGCCGTGGCGAGTAATGACGATCTCTTCTCCCTTTTCGACCCGATCCAGCAGCGCACTCAACTTGTTCTTCGCTTCGAACGCCCCGACCTCAATCATTGTTTCCTCGTCATCTAGCTTAAGCTAGATCATACCATTCCAGCCTTTGCCGTGTATCCTGCTTGAAATCATGAAAAGGGTCATCACGGCGGCCGTCCTTGTCCCCCTGGTTCTACTGCTGTTGCTCAAGGGATCCTTTCTGTTGCTGGTGCTGGCGGCGGGACTAGTAGCAGAACTCGCAGCATGGGAGTATCTCTCCATCGCGGATGTCCAGGGCTCGCGACGCACCCTGGCGCTGGCCGCCATTGCTGTCCTGTTCGCCGCTGTGTTCCGAAGCCCAAGCCTGATATTGCCCGCGATCGGACTTTGCAGCATAGTGATGCTGATGGTCTGCGGTTTTCGCTCTCCTCTCGAACGAGTTCTGCCAGAGACGGCATTTTCGGTCTTCGGATTGCTTTACTGCGGTCTGACTATGGCCACTCTGCCGCTCATTTGGGTGCAGCAGGACGGCCCCTCGTTGCTGGTATTCCTGTTCTGCGTCGTCTGGGTTGGCGACACAGCCGCCCTGTACGTTGGGCGCAATTTCGGACGCCACAAGCTGGCGCCACGGATTAGCCCCAATAAGACATGGGAGGGGACTGCAGCCTCGCTGGCCGGTAGCCTGCTGATCGCTGCCGGGCTGGTAACATTCGCGCCCATGGTGACTCTCCACTTTGCCGGCCCTATGACTCGGTGGCTGGTTCTGGCCGCAGTCTTAAATCTCTTCGCCCAAGTCGGGGACCTGGTCGAGTCCGCCATCAAGCGCGGCGCCGGGGTGAAGGATTCGGGTGTCATGCTGCCCGGTCACGGGGGCATTCTGGACCGCATCGATGCCCTTCTTCTGGCGGCCCCCGCCCTGTGGTACGCTCAATGGATTCAGCAGTATTTCAAAGCGGGCTAGCTTGCGTTGAAGCACATCTGCATCCTCGGTTCTACCGGTTCCATCGGAACCAGCACCCTCTCCATCATTGAGCGATATCCGGAGCGATTCGCCGTAGCCTCGCTGGCTGCCGGCCGAAATGTCGACCTGGCGTTCACGCAATGCCAGCGCTGGCACCCGCTGGTGGTCTCCATGGCCACCGAGCCGCTGGCTGACGAGCTTGCGTCGCGTCTCAAGGCCGCCGGACTTCCCGGCACCGAGGTGGTTCACGGGACCCTGGGCACGGTGCGGGCAGCCACCCATTCCCGGGTGGATTTCGTGGTGTCGGCGATCGTCGGGTTGGGCGGCCTGGAAGCAACTTACGCTGCCGTCGCTGGCCGGCAAACCCGTTGGCCTGGCGAACAAAGAGGCGATGGTTGCGGCGGGGGAGATCCTTACCCGCCAGGCGCGCCGCGGCAACGTGCCGCTGCTGCCCATCGACTCCGAGCACAATGCCATCCACCAGTGCATGCGCGGCGGATCGCGGCAAGAGGTGCGCCGCATCTGGCTGACCGCTTCCGGCGGCCCGTTTCGTCAGCTTCCCAAGGATCAGTTTCCGTACGTCACGGTGGACCAGGCACTGCGCCATCCCACCTGGATCATGGGGCGCCGGGTGACCATCGATTCCGCCACCCTGCTCAACAAGGGGCTAGAGATCATCGAAGCCTGCCGGCTCTTTGACCTGGCTCCCTCCGCGGTCAAGGTTACGGTACATCCGCAATCGGCCGTTCACTCGCTGGTGGAGTTCGTCGACGGCAGCATCCTGGCGCAAATCTCGGTTACTGACATGCGGCTGCCCATCCTCTACGCCATGAGCTATCCCGAGCGGGTTCCCAGCGATCTGACGTTCGATCTGGCGGCGCTCGGCCAGTTGAACTTCGAACCCCCTGATTTTGAACGGTTTCCCTGTCTTCGGCTGGCCTACCAGGCGGCTGAATCGGGAGGAGCGGCCTGCATTTCCCTCAACGCGGCGGATGAAGTGGCGGTCAACGCATTCCTCGAAGGCACCATTCCGTTTACCAGCATCCCGCGTACAATTGAGGCAGTTCTCGAGGCAACGCCGCCGAGACATCCGGAAACTATCAAGGAAGTTCTTCAGTTGGACGAAGAAGCAAGGCGGGTCGCACAACGGGTGGTAGCAGGGTTTTCGCCTGTGTTGCGTTGAATCGCCGTCATGATGCTCACCGCAGGCGGCTTTTTCCAGTCAATACTCGGGTAGTTGCATGCCCCGGCCGGCAAGGCTGGATTCGGCAGAGAGGTAAATGAGCGGATAGCTATGTCCTTTTTCCTAACCAGCACGGTCTCCATGCTCGTTGTGCTCGGCATCATGGTCCTGGTGCACGAGTTTGGCCACTTCGCTGTCGCCAAGTTGTGCGGCGTGCGAGTGGAAGTTTTCTCCGTGGGTTTCGGCAAGCGTCTTTTCGGCTTCCGGCGCGGCGACACTGACTACCGGCTCAGCTTGTTACCCCTTGGCGGCTACGTCAAAATGTCCGGAGAATCTCCCGGCGAAGCGTCCACCGGCGATCCCGCTGAATTCAACGCTCATCCGCGCTGGCAGCGCATCCTTATCGGCCTGGCTGGCCCGGTCTCAAACTTTCTGCTGGCGTTGCTGCTCATGACCGGCTTTTACATGATGCACAACGAGGTTGAAGCCTTTCGCTCCCAACCGGCTCATATTGATTTTGTCTCCGATCACACCGCCGCCTCCACCGCCGGCCTGAAGGCAGGCGACCTGATCACTCGCTTCGACAACGTCAACAACCCCACCTGGGAACAGCTGTCGCTGCGCGCGGCACTCAATGCGGGGCAAACGATCCCGGTCGATGTGCAACGCGATGGCCAGACGATCAGTACACAGTTGTCGGTTCCCAATCCTCATGGCTCTGAGGAGTTCGACTTTGACACCATCGGTTTCGTGCCCCGCATGCAGCAGGACCCCATCCGCGTGCGCCAGATCGAACCCGGAATGCCGGCGGCGAAGGCGGGCCTGAAGGCGGGCGACCAGATTCTCTCCGTCGACGGGCTGGCGCTGCACTCCGTCGATGCCATGCTGGCCTTTTTACAGCAGGGCAACGGCCGTTCCATCCACTTGACTGCGCTGCGCGACGGCAAGACATTCCAGATCGAATTGCAGCCCATCATGGCGGATGCGGGCAACGGGCACAAACTCTACCGCATCGGTTTCGCCCCGAACCTGCCGCCGTTCAAGATCCAGCAGCTTCCGCTGCCTGCAGCGGTGAACCAGTCGGTTCATTTCAACCTGCGCTATTCCGGCCTGATCCTGGAGGTGCTCCATCGCATGGTCACGCGCCGTTTTGCGGTGCAGGACCTGAGCGGGCCGATTGGGATTGCCCGGGAAACCGGCCTTGCCGTCGAGCAGCCTGGCTGGCAGCCGATTATCGGCCTCATGTCCATCATCAGCCTCAACCTCGGCATCTTCAATCTCCTGCCTATTCCGATTCTGGATGGCGGCGTGATTGTCTTGCTGCTGATTGAAGGCGTGATGCGCCGCGATCTCAACCAGGAGTTCAAGGAGCGGATCTACCAGGCCGCCTTTGTCGTCCTGCTGATCTTCGCCGCCTTCGTGATGTTCAACGACATCTCCAAGCTGCAGGTGTTTTCCAAGCTCAAGCCGTAAGGGTGAGGGCGAACATTTCCAGGAATGGTCCGCGGATCTGCAGTTTTCTTTCTTCTCCCGCTAAACTGACTTCACTCATGTCAGTTTCCCAAACCCGAATCCGCGTGCGCTATGCCGAAACCGATCAGATGGGCATCGTGTACTACGCCAACTACTTCATCTGGTTTGAGGTCGGCAGGGCCGATCTGCTACGCCACCTGGGCTTCCACTACAAACAGATGGAGATTGAAGACAATTGCCACTTCCCAGTGGTCGAAGCAAGCTGCCGGTACAAATCTCCGGCGCACTACGACGACGAGTTGTTGCTGGAAACGCGCGTCCTCGCCATGCGCAGTTCGCTGCTCAAATTCGGCTACCGCCTGATGCGTCCGGAGAACGACGCAGCCACCACTCTGCTGGCTGAAGGGGAAACCACCCACGTGGTCGTCGACCGGTCGCTGCGCAAGGTCCCTTTGCCGGAGAAGTATGTGGCCGTGCTGCAGCAATTCCTCGATCCCGCTGTACCTGTTCGTTTATTACCCCAGCATCAGAAATGATCTAACCTCCACTCATGCCCCCCACCCGGTCCGCGCCTCCAGCGCGAGTCCTTTCCTTGCTTTTTCCTGCCGGGTGCGTGGTCTTTGCCTTATTGCTTGGCTTGCCGGGAGCCGCCGGCGCGCCCGATGCCTTCTGGTATCGCCTGCTGGCGCTGGGCCAACGCAGCGCCGTGTCATCGCCGTTCTCCGGGCGCCTTCTGGGCCCGGCGATCGCCGGCTGGCTTGGCCGGGTCACCGGTATGGGGGTCGACGCCGGTTTCCTGGCGATGGGTATCGTTTGCCTGATTGCGCTGATCGCGCTGCTTGCTGGCTTGCTGTGGTCCTGGCGAGCCCCAGCGGTGATCTTCGCCGGCGTTTTCCTCACGCCTTTCTGGGTAGATATCGTCCACGACTATTATTTGCCCGACCTGCTTCATGCCACCATCCTGGCCGCCATCCTGCTATGTCTCCTCTATGGATACACGGGATTCGCCCTGCTCCTGCTACTCCCGGCCTACCTGGCGCGCGAGTCCACCATCCTGGTGGCCGCCTGCCTGCTCTTTGCCTGTTGGCGCCGCATTCCGCTTCGCTCCGCGCTGATTGGGTTGTCGGCGGTGGTATGCGGAGGTTTGATCAGCCGGCACTTCGCACAGACGGGCCCAGCCAGCGTGCATGGCCTCGGCGGCGGCAGTTACATCCTGGGTAAGCTCTTCTGGAGCTTGTTCAAGAATCTTCTCGGTCTCCCCCTGTGGAGCAACACCTTGCCCGAATGCAACCCTGTTTGGGTCCATGCCCTGCCCGCGGGTTACCATCTCGGCGCGATTCGGGCGATCGGCATATGCCGGCCCTCCGTCTGGGGACCGGTGCGTCTTCTCCTCGCCTGGTTTGGCATCTTTGGTATCGGCCCGGCGCTGGCGGTGTCTCTTTGGCGCGGGATGCGGCAGATGCTGCTTCCTGCCCAGGGCGGGGAACTGGCTTCTCAGAATCTCCCTGGCCTGCTCATCGTCTTCAGATTCTGCCTGGTGTATGGCGTCCTCAGCATCCTCATGACGCCGTTGCTGGGCGCGAGCGCCGACCGCCTGGTTGAATACGGTTGGCCCTTTTACTTTGTCGTTCTGCCCTGGTTTGTCTTCCGGTCGTACCACCTCCGCCCTTCGCTCTCAGCCGGGCTGCTGCTGGTGCATCTGGTTACCTGCTGGCTGGGATGGTTTGGGTTCCGGCAGCATACCCTTCCCTCCCTGCTTGCCGGCCTGGCCGTGCTGGGCTTGAATGGGGCGGGGTACGCCTTGGCTGGGCGGCCCACTTCCGCCAACTAATAAGTAGATCCCTGGCGGTAAGTTACTTTGTTATCCACAATGTGGATAACCTGTGGATTCAGTCCGGAGCATATCCGCCACTGTGATCATTGAGCCAGCCGTGGATTATATGTAATCGCAACTGTATTAGAGGGAGCGCATACCGCTGCGCTGAGCTTTTCCAGGCTCATTTTCAGAGATTATCTGGCAGTGTTTAAATGCCACATTGATGATGACGAATACTACGGAGAAGCTCTAATACCGGGGTATCCCGCGTGGCTTGATGTGGGCACGGATGAAGCTAACTGTAGTCTCGAGGGGAGTACCGGGGCCGAAGACCTCAGCTACTCCCTGCGCCTTGAGCGAGGCTATGTCATGGCCGGGGATCGTGCCCCCCAGAACCACCAGGATATCCTCGGCCCCTCGCTCCTTGAGCAGAGCCAGAACCCGGGGGACGATCACGTTGTGGGCGCCGGAGAGAATGCTCAGGCCGATGCAGTCGACATCCTCCTGCAGGGCGGCATTGACGATCATCTCGGGGGTTTGCCGCAGGCCGGTGTAGATCACTTCCATCCCGGCGTCGCGCAGGGCGCGGGCGATGACTTTGGCGCCCCGGTCGTGGCCATCGAGGCCCGGCTTGGCTACCAGGACACGGATGGGGATGGGCTTTTCCTGCATCGCCGCGCTATTTATCCCGGGCGACCACGAAGTCCGGCATCCACAGCAGGGCCCGTTTGTAGTCGGATTCAGGCAGCCCGGCGATGGCCGCGCGGGCCACTTCAGCGTATTGGAAGGCGGCGCTGAGGGCATACTGCACCGACCCGTGGCGCTCCAGAATATTGAGGATGTCCTGGTGGCTGGTCCGCTCGAAGCTGAGATCTTCGAGCACCCGGCGGATGGCCTCGCGCTCATGCGTGGTGCCGTGCTCCAGCGCATGGATCACGGCGAGCGTGGCCTTGCCCTCCCGCAGGTCACTGGCTACCGGCTTGCCCAGAACCCGTTCGGTGGCCGTCAGGTCCAGCACATCGTCGACGATCTGGAAGGCGATGCCCAGGTTGCGGCCATACTCCCCCATCTGCTCCTCGATCTCTTCCGAGGCTCCGGCCAGAACCGCGCCCAGGCACATGGAGACGTCGAACAGGCAGGCCGTCTTGCGATAGATCAGATCGTAGTACTCGGCTTCGCCCACCATCCTGCCGAGCTTTTCCATCTGGAAAAACTCGCCCTCGACCATCTGCTGGGTGAGACCGATCAGCAGGTCCAGCACCTTGAAATTGCGTTCTTCGAGGGCAATGTGGAAGGCCTGCATGTACAACCAGTCGCCGGCCAGCACACATTTTGAGTTGCCCCAGGTGGTGTTGGCGGAAGGCCGTCCGCGACGGGTGTCGGCTCCGTCGATGATGTCGTCGTGCACCAGGGTGGCGGTATGCACCATCTCGACCACGGCGCCCAACCGCACCATTCCACTCCCGTGGTAGCCCAGCGATTTTGCCGCTAGTAACAGCAGGGAAGGGCGGATGCGTTTGCCCCCGCCTTCGCGCAGGTGGTCGGCGATGTCGGTGATGGCTCCCACGTTGGAGACGGCGTCGCGCACCAGCTCGGTCTCAATGGCGCTCAAGTCATCGCGCAGCAGATCGAAGACTTCCTTTGCCGTCGCTATCGCTTGTGTGCTCAATCAGTCTCCAGGTGCTGATTCTTGACTTCGGGAAAGCTCGGCCCGGCGCTGCGAGGCAAAATTGCTTTATACCATCCCACCAAAATCGACCCGGTTTTAGTTCGACCGGTAATTCGTGAACTGCATGTCAATGCCGAAATCATGACCCTTGAGCAGTGCAATCGTCTCTTGTAGGGTATCGCGATCCTTGCCCGTTATGCGTACCGTATCTCCTTGAATCGAAGCCTGTACCTTTTTCTTGGATTCCTTGATGAGCTTAACGATCTCTTTGGCCTTGTCCCCGGGTATGCCCTGCTGCAGGGTGATTTTCTGCCGGACGCTCGATCCCGAGGCCGGTTCGATCTTGCCGTACTCGAGCGACTTCAGGGGCACGCCCCGTTTGACGAACTTCTGCTGCAGGATCTCGGTGACCGCCTTGAGCTTGTACTCGTCCTGGGAGGCCAGCTCAATGGTTTCATGACCCTCAAGCTTGATCTCGGAGTGGGAATCCTTCAAATCGAAGCGCGCCCGCACTTCCTTGATGGCCTGTTCCATCGCATTCTTGACTTCCTGGATATCGACTTTGCTCACGACATCGAACGAGTTGTCTGCTGCCATGGTCCTGTCCTCCCTCGATTATGAGCGCAAAAGCGTTTCTGCACCCTAGCGCTACGAATCTGCGTCCGGTGCTACACCAAAAAAACGGAAGAAGTTGTTGGCCGTGCTGGAAGCCACCTGTTCTGTGGGGACGCCGCAAACTTCCCCCAGCTTCTCCGCCACCCGGCCCACCCAGGCCGGCTCATTGCGCTTGCCGCGATACGGGAGCGGGGCGAGAAACGGGGCGTCGGTCTCAATCAGCATCCGGTCCAGCGGCACCCTGGCGGCCACCTGGCGTATATTTTCTGCCCGTGGAAAGGTGACGTTCCCGGCGAAAGAGATCAGAAATCCGCAATCCATCGCCCGCCTGGCATGCTCCCATTCGCCGGTAAAACAGTGCAGGATCCCTCCCAGCGCGCCCCAGTTGGTCTCGATCATGGCCAGCGTGTCGTCCCATGCGTCGGTGCTGCCATCGGACGGCCGGCAATGGATGATGATCGGCCGCCGGTGCGCGGCGGCAATCTCCATCTGTTGCCGAAAGGCTTGCTTCTGTTGCTCCCGGGGCGAGTGGTCATAATAGTAATCCAGCCCGATCTCTCCCACGGCCAGCACATCCGGGCTGTCCAGCAAACCATCTAGTTTGGCCAGCGCGGCCGGGTCGGCCAGTTGGGCCTCATGGGGATGGATTCCCGCCGTAGCCAGAATGCGCGGTACCCCCGGCTTGCCGGAGTAGCTCCGGCTCAGCTCCAGCGCTTGCTGCATGGTGTCAGGGCCGTCCCCGATGCCGATGGACAAAACCGTGCGCACTCCCTGTTGCCACGCCCGCTGCAGCAACTCATCCCGGTCGGCTTCATACCGCGGGCTGTCAAGATGTGCGTGCGAGTCGACCAGAGCTGCTCCTTCATCATTTTGTACCAAGTTCTCACGCAGACTGTTTAGCCCCTGAGGCAAGCTTCACTTCAAGCGCGCGCCCACTTCAATGTCTTCGAGAAAACCGGCCAGGACGGGTTTGCCCTTTTCTCCCACCGAAGCCGCTACGATCATTCCATTCGACTCCAGGCCCCGCAACTTCCTTGGTTGCAGGTTGGCCACGATCACCACCTTGCGTCCAATCAGCTTCTCCGGCTCATAGGCCCCGGCAATGCCGGCGACAATCTGCCGCACTTCATCCCCCAGGGTCACTTCGAGCCGTAAAAGCCGGTCGGCGCCCTTGACCGGCTCGGCTACCAGTACCTGCGCTACGCGCAACTCAACCTTGGCAAAATCGTCGATGGTGATAGTCGCCGGCTTATCTGCAGCCGGCGCCGGCGCAACGGCGGTACCTACGGAAGCCGCCGGCGTCATGGCTGCCGGCGCTTTTGTCGCGATTCCAGTGGCCGCTTGCGCAGCGATGCCCGCTGCGGTCTTTTGCAGCGATCCCCGCCGTCTGATCGCTCGCCACGGCCGTGGGCGCAGGCGCCGGTACCGGCGCAGCCGGTGCGCTGGTGGTCATCGCGGCCTCTGACGTGGTTTCCGCTTCTGCCGGCTTGCCGCCGTTGTTCGTCTCCAGTTCATGCATGCGTGCGACCGTGTCCTTTTCTGCCCGGGGAAAGATAGGGCTTGATGCTCCCAGCCTGGTGCCTGGCGCCAATTGCCCCCAATGCACACTCTTCAGATCCGCGTGGGCGATATCGCCCAGCCCCAGTTGCGCCCATATCCTGGCAGTGGCGTCGGGCAAAACGGGATAAACCAGAGCCGTGATCATACGAAGCGCTTCGGCGCATGTGTACAGAATAGATGCCAGCGCGCTGCGGGAGGCCTCATCCTGGGCAGCGCCCAGCTTCCAGGGAGCCTTTTCCGTGATGTAGCCGTCGATCACCGCGACCAGCGCCCATAACGATTCGAGCGCGCGGGAAAAATCCAGCGCGTCAAAATGGGCGGCAAACTCCCGCGCCGCTGTCTCGGCGGCGGCGACGATGCGCGGGTCAGCCTCGCCCGCCGGCACCACTCCGTCGAAATACCGGTGGATCATGGACAACGTCCGGCTGGTCAGGTTGCCGTACCCGTTCGCCAGATCGGCGTTGTAGCGCTGCACCAGGGCGTCAAAGGAAAAGCTGCCGTCCTGCCCAAAGACAACTTCGCGCAGCAGGAAATAGCGCAGCGCATCCGCCCCCAGGATGTCCACAATCGTTTCCGCGCGGACCACGTTTCCCCGCGACTTGGACATCTTGCTTTGCTCGAAGAGCAGCCAGCCGTTGGCGACCACGCTCTTGGGCATCGGCAGCCCGCAGCCATGAGAAACGCGGGCCAATAAACGCAGTGAAAACGGATGATCTCTTTGCCCACGAGTTGCACGTTGGCCGGCCAGTAGCGGGCAAAGCGCTGCTGGTCTTCGGGCGTGTCGCTGCCGTAGCCGAGGGCGGTAATGTAGTTGGCCAGCGCATCCATCCACACATAAATCACATGCTTTTCGTCGCCCGGCACCGGGATGCCCCAGTCGAAGCTGGTGCGGCTTACGGACAGGTCTTTCAATCCACTGCGCACGAACGACAGAACCTCGTTCCGCCGGGCCTCGGGGCGGATGAACTCCGGATGTTGCTCGTACAGCTCCAGCAGCTTGCGCTCGAAGGCGGAGAGCTTAAAGAAGTAGTTCTCCTCGCTCACCGTTTCCGTGATGCGTCCACAGTCAGGGCAGGGCGAGCCGGGCGGCGCATCGACATAAAGCTCGTCGGAGACGCAATACTGGCCGGTATAGCTGCCCTTGTAGATGAAGCCGCGCTCCTGCAAGACCGGAAAAGCTTCTGTACGCCCCGGCGGTGGCGCTGCTCGGTGGTTCGTATGTAATCGTCGTAGGTAAGCCCCATCCGGTCCCACAGGCTGCGGAACTGGCTGGAGACGGCACGTGGCAAACTCCTGCGGCGTTTGTCCTGCCGCCCGCGCCGAGCGCTCGATCTTCTGCCCGTGTTCGTCCGTCCCGGTAAGAAACCAGGTGTCAAAGCCCAGCGCTCGCTTGCGCCGCGCGATGGCGTCGGCCACCACCGTGGTGTACGCGTGACCGATGTGCGGCCGGGCATTCACATAATAGATCGGGGTGGTGATGTAAAAGCTGGAGGTATCGGACATGAGGTAGGCGGTGGTGTTGGTGCACGCAGACGCTGCACTTTCTCCCAATCTTAACAGGCGATAGGACGAGCTTCAGACCTTCTGCTAAAATCGCCCTACGTGTACCGCAAACAGCAGAGACTTCTTCGCGAGCGCCTTCGCTCCGTTCTCCAGTCCAAATATCAGATTGAACTCCCGCACATCGCCATCGAGCAGCCGCCCAATCTGGAGATGGGTGAGTACGCTTTGCCCGTGGCCTTCGAACTGGCCCGCCGACTCAAACGGTCGCCGCGCGTGATTGCCGGGGAACTGGTTGGGGAACTGATGCCGCTGGCCGGCTTCGCGTCGTTCGAAGTCGCCGGCGCGGGCTATATCAATGGCAAGCTCGACCGCCAGGCCGCCGCGCAGCAGATCGCGCTCGACGATTTCTCCGAAGAGCCAGAGCCATCTCCATTCTCTGGTGGAGCACACCAGCATCAACCCGAATAAAGCGGCGCACATCGGCCATCTGCGCAACGCAATCCTCGGCGACACCTTTGTTCGCCTGCTGCGTGCCGCCGGGCAGCGTGTGGACGTGCAGAACTACATCGACAACACCGGCGTCCAGGTCGCCGACGTGGTCGTCGGCCTGACTCACTTTGAAGGTTACGATCTCGCCGGCGTCCGGCAGTTGCTGGCCGATCTCAAGGCGCGCGGCGAGCGCATCGACGACTACTGTTGGGACCTTTATGCGCGCGTCTCGCAATGGTATGAGGTCGCGGAGCCGGAGCGGCAGGAGCGCCGGAAAATTCGTCTGCGAGACCCTGCATGCCATTGAGGCGGGCGGCAATGAGATCGCGGAGATCGCCGATCTGCTCTCCACCGCTGTGCTCCGCCGGCATCTTGAGACCATGCTGCGGCTGGGCATCGAGTATGACTTTCTACCCCGCGAAAGCGAGATTCTCCATCTCAAGTTCTGGGACCTCGCCTTTGCCCAATTGAAAGCCAAGGGCGTGCTCTATCTCGAGACGGAGGGCAAGAACCAGGGCTGCTGGGTGATGCGCCGCGCGTCCACGACAAGCGCTCCGGTGGAAGACGCGGTTGACGAAGACGCCAAGGTGATTGTCCGTTCGAACGGCACCGTTACGTATGTCGGAAAGGACATCGCGTATCACCTATGGAAGTTTGGCTTGCTGGGCCGCGATTTCGGTTACGCCCCTTTCTTCCCCTACAGCGATCACACCTGCTGGATCTCAACTGAACACGGTGAGGCGCAGCACCCCGATTTTGGCGGCGCCCAGGCCATCTACAACGTCATCGACAGCCGTCAGGCTGATCCCCAGGCCAACGTGATTGAAGCCCTGCGCGGCCTGGGATACACCGACGCCGCGGAGCACTACGTTCACTTCTCCTATGAAATGGTCGCGCTGACGCCGCGCTGCGCCATGGAGCTTGGCTACGAAATCTCCGAGGAGGATAAGGGCCGGTCCTACATCGAAGTCTCCGGACGCAAGGGCTTCGGGGTGAAAGCCGATGCGCTGCTGGATAAGCTCACGGCAGCGGCGAAAGAAGAGGTCGACAGCCGCCATCCGCAGCGTAGCCAGGAGGAGCGGGAGCACATCGCGCACCTGATTGCGGTGGGCGCCTTGCGTTATTTCATGCTCAAATTCACCCGCAACAGCGTCATCGCCTTCGATTTCAAGGAAGCCCTCAGTTTCGAAGGAGAGACCGGACCTTACGTGCAGTACGCCGTAGTGCGCGCCCGCAGCATTTTTCGCAAGGCCGAAGTGACGCCCGAGGCGTCGCTGGCTGAAGTAGATGTCGCTGATTACTTTCAGGGAGAAGACGCGGCCGGTCTATGGGAGTTATGGATCATGTGTTCCCGGCTCAGCCTCTTGCTGGAGCAATGCATCGCGGCTGCTGAGCCTGCCTATCTGGCCAAGCATGCCTTTCAACTGGCGCAGCTATTCAACAACTTCTATCACCGTCACCACATCCTCACGGAAGAGGATCCTGCGCGCCGGCAATTTCTGTTGGCAACCGCCGCGGTTGCCGAGCGCGCCCTGGTTCGCTCGCTGGCATGGCTGGGCATCGCCGTCCCTGAAGCAATGTAACCCACGAGATAGACGGGGGCGATTCCCCTTCGCACCGGGAGCAGAATCTCCAGGGCACAAACGACCTTCCCCTGAACGAGAGCAAGGCCTGAGGAGGTGTATGCCGGAGTTGCAGGGCGAGGTTTTTCATAAATCTGCATAAAATTCGATGTTTTGTGGTGGTTTCGATCCGGCTTTGGCTTCGCAGCGCGGGAACCCGCGGGCGAAGCCGGTTTTCCGGATTGAGACGCTACCAGATGTTGGAAGGCAACGAGCGCGTGGGTCTTTTCATAAATCTGCGTAAAATTCGATGTTTTTAGCTCTTTTTGCGGACCTGTTCTACGGATTTGGACAGGGATCGGGTGTGGCACCGGACGGCGGTGAAGCCGTCCTTCGTCGCGTTCAGGCCCAAACTGGGGGCAACTGCCGGCTAGAGAGCGGGGGACGCGCGGACCTGCTGCCTGCCGAAATCATCTGCTGATACCTATATAGATTCGCTTTTGGGCGGGAAAGGTCGGGCGGGGAGTCTTTATTTCTCTGGTTAGTCGAACCGGGCCGGTGCTCAAGTTGTCAGAGATCTTGAAGAGTCTAAATATTTGTTCCAGTGGATTGAAATGAACTAAACTAAGCAGACTTAGTCTATGAAGAAAACCATACAGACTGTCAATATCCATGAAGCCAAGACCCAGCTGTCAAAGCTGGTAGATCAGGCTGCCAAGGGAGACCCTTTTATTATCGCCAAGGCGGGCAAGCCGCTTGTCAAAGTCACCGCGCTCAGCGCTCCGCCCCCCGCGAAGATGCGGCGGTTCGGTTTCATGGCGGGGCAGATAGCCGTTCCCGACGATTTCGACACCATGGGTAGTTCCGAGATTGAGCGTCTTTTTGACGGCGGCGCATGAGGCTGCTTCTCGATACGCATCTTCTTCTTTGGGCTGCCGGGAAACCTGGCCGGCTGTCGGCAGATGCCCGGAGGCTGATGAAGGATGCGGACAATGAACTCACGTTCAGCGCAGCCAGCCTTTGGGAGATCGTGATAAAAAGCGGGCTTGGCCGAGACGATTTCCAAGTGGACCCTCGATTGTTTCGCCGTGGATTGCTGGATAACGGTTATAGCGAACTGCCAATCGGCAGTGAGCACGTTGTCGCAATCGAGGGATTGCCGCTTCTTCATAAGGATCCCTTTGACCGTATGCTCATCGCACAGGCGACGGTCGAAGGGATCCTTCTGCTCACCGCGGATCCATTGGTAGCACAGTACCCTGGGCCGGTGCGACGCGTGTAAAGGGAGCTTTCACTGCATGGGGCTGCCGTTGACCGTCAGTTGGCTCAATGCGTGGGCGTCCTGTTGTTTCACCGCCTCGGGGAGAGGAGCGTAACTCAGTGAGCCTGCGACTTGCTGCCCATCCGTCACCACGTACTGGATAAATTGCTTCAGGGCTGCGCGTTTCTGGGCGTCCTTGCCGTCTTTGGGGATGATCAGGAAAGTCAGAGTGGAAATGGGATAGGCATCCGGCGCGCCGGCAGGTGGGTTGGCGATTGGCGTCCGTGGATCCTTCGCCAGCTCATCCTTGAACGCGTCGATTGCGGCCGTTGTCCCGGCAGGACTCGGGAGCACATACTTGCCGGCCTGGTTCTTGATCGCCGCTACCGGCAGCTTGTTCTGCGACGCATAGGTCAGCTCAACGTAGCTGATCGAGCCAGGCGATTGCTTCACCAGGCCGGTGACGCCCTCGCTGCCCTTTCCGCCGAGCCCCGTTGGCCAGCTGACTGCCGTGCCTTTGCCCACTTGCTGTGACCACTGCGGGCTCACCGCGGAAAGGTAGGTGGTGAACGCGGCGGTCGTCCCGCTACTCTCAGCGCGGTGCACCACGGTAATTTTAGAATTGGGCAGCTGCACGCCAGGATTGTCCGCCTTGATCAAAGGATCCTGCCAGCTGGTGATCTTGCCTAAGAAAATTCCTGCAAGCGCGTCGGCAGAAACTTGCAGAGGCTTAGCCAGTCCGGTGAGATTGTAGGTGACACATACGGGTCCGGCCGATTCCGGAATCTGGATCACCGGAACCATCTGCGCCATATCGCTATCGGAAAGAGGTGCATCCGAGGCGCCAAAGTCCACTGTGCCCGCTTTCACCTGTTGGATGCCGCCGCCGCTCCCGATCGACGAGTAGTTGATCTGCACGTCGGGATGAGACTGGTGAAAATCCTGGATCCACCGCCCCATCACGGGGTAGACGAATGTGCTTCCGGCTCCATTCAGCGGCACCGTGCTGGATGAATTGCAGCCCGTCAGCACGAAAAAAAGCGTAAAGGCAATCACTACGGAGTGCTTTCTGCCGGACATAAGGATCCTCCAATACGCTTGGTTCCCGAAATATAAGCCATGGGATGCCTGGCAAGTCCGATCTTCACCTACATTTCACGAACGCGGTTAAAGGTAACGAACGGCTGCTTCTTAGAAAAGAAGGTCCGCAACAGCCCCACTCAAGCCAAAAGAAGGCTTGAATGGGCCACGCATCTTCTGCCGGTGGAGCGCAAAGTGGGCTGTCCTGCTCTTTTCGCGGACCATGGACATGCTTATTTCGCGTAGCTGCGAACCCATTCGGTGACACTGCGCACCGGGATGCCGGACGGCCCTTTGGCAATCCACGGCTTCGCTTCGTCGGTCCACGCCACGCCCGCGATGTCCAGGTGGATCCAGGGCGTGTCTTCCACAAACTCCTTCAGAAACATCGCGGCCGTGATGGCGCCGCCCCAGCGGCTGCCACCGGTATTCATGATGTCCGCGATGTTCGATTTGATGAACTCCCGATACTCGTCCTCAACCGGCAAGCGCCAGAAACGCTCGCCCGAGATCTCGGTTGCCTCGCTGAAGTGGCGGTAGGTCTCATCATTATTCGAAAACGCACCCGCATTGACCGTACCCAGGGCAACCACGCAGGCTCCGGTGAGCGTGGCCGCGTCGATCAGGTGGGTGGCGCCCAGTTGCCGCGCATAGGCAAGCCCATCGGCCAGTACCAGGCGGCCTTCCGCGTCGGTGTTGATAATTTCAATGCTCTTGCCCGACATCGCGATCTCGATATCCCCCGGCTTCATGGCGGTGCCCGACGGCATGTTCTCCGCCGCGCACACAATGCCGATTACCTTTACCGCCGGTTTCAATTGCGCAATGGCCTGCATGGCGCCGATCATGGTGGCTCCGCCCGCCATGTCGTATTTCATCTTCTCCATGCCATCCGCGCCCTTGATCGAGATGCCGCCGGTGTCGAAGGTAATTCCTTTCCCCACCAGGCCGAGCACCGGGCCGGCCGGCGCCTTCGCCGGCTCATAGGTCATCACGATCAATGCGGGAGGCTCCTGTGAACCCTTCGCCACTGCCCAGAAGGCGCCCATCTTGAGTTCCTTCAGCTTCTCTGCGCCGTAAACCTCGCACTTGAGCCCGTATTGACCGCACATCTCCGCAGCCTTCTGGCCCAGCACCGTAGGCGTCATCACGTTACCCGGCTCGTTGACCAGGCTGCGGGTAAAGTTCTGTGCCTCGCCCAGAATCACCCCTTCGCGCAACGCTGCCTCGACGGCCGATCCGCCGCCCACTATGTTCAGCTGCTCGATGCTCTGGTCTTTCCGGTCGGAGCGATAGGTGTCCGGGTCAAAGTCACCGATATATGCGCCTTCCACCAAAGCGCGCGCGGCTGCAGCAGGGTCCAGTCCGTCGGGAATCGCGATCGTTAGTTCACGCAGCTTGCGCGGCTTGGCGAACCGGACGGCTGCGCCGGCCGCCTTGCGAACCTCCGGCAGACTGAGCTTGCCCACGCCCACCAGCAGGATCCGCTTCGCCTTGAAGCCATCCGGGTCATGCAGCAGGGCAGTCTCGCAGCTTCCGGCGGCGAACTCCCCGCCGGCCAGAATGGTCGCCGCCGCCTTTGCCGCCGCGTTCCGGCGGCTAACAACTTGATTGCCGGCTTGGTTGACTGCTTCTTGTCTGCCGCGTCCAACGCAAGGATCACCAGCAGGTCGCTGCTGATGCGTTCAAGCTTCCCGGATACCAGTTTGGTCTTCATGCACTATCTTTCCTTGTGGTTGATAAGTCTATGAAATGGGGTGGGTTTTTGCTACTTATGCTGGGCGCGAACGATGGCCGCTCGAGCCTCCCGTTCGTCTTCCCGGCGGCGCTCGGTCTCCCGCTTGTCCCAGTCCTGCTTGCCTTTGGCCACCGCCAGTTCGCACTTGACTCGGCCGTGGCGGAAATAAAGCCGGGTGGGAATGAGCGTCAGGCCCTTTAACTGCGTCTTCCCCATGAGCTTTTGCAGTTCCTGGCGGTGCAGCAGCAGCTTGCGGGTGCGCAGCGAGTCGTGGTTGTACGTGCTGCCGTGCGAGTAGGGGCCGATATGCGCGTTCAGCAGCCAGGCTTCGCCATCTTTGATAATGCCGTACGCATCTTTGAGGTTGGCTTGGCCTTCGCGAATGGACTTTACTTCTGTGCCGCGCAGCGCGATGCCGGCTTCGAACTTGTCGAGGAGAAAGTAATTGTGCCCGGCGGAACGGTTTACCGCGGCGTCTCGCTCCCCGGCTGCGACTGGTTCACGAGGTTTCTTTTGAGGGGATGGATGGGTTGTTTGATTCTGTGGCCGGGGCATACGTTTGGTATATGAATCTTCATGCTAGCACGCGACTTGGGAGCGAAAGGCCAGGTACCCCGGATGGTATACTCAGGCGATATTAGTGAAGGAAAAACTTCTTTTTGGGAAGACTATCGCGCTGATTCAGGACCGGTTATGTTGAAGAAGCCAGCGCGGGCGGTCACTCTTTGGACACCTCGATCTCTCCCTGGAAAACTGGCAGTTTTGTTATCTGGAGTGCGATGAATCGCCGTCAAAAGTATTGGGCTTGGTCTTCTACGCTTACCCTGCTGCTGTGCTTGAGCGCCCTGGCAGCTTCGGGCCCCAAGGCAAAAACGCTCTACGAGCGCGGCCAGGCAGCCGAGGCCAAGGATGACCCCATCACGGCCTATGAGGATTACTACCAGGCCTTCCAGAAGGAGCCCAAGAACCTCCGCTATAAGACGGCGTACGAGCGCTTGCGCTTCACGGCGGCAGCCGCGCATGTTACCCGCGGGGAAAAGCTTGCTGCACAAGGCGACATAACCGGCGCGTTGACCGAGTATCTGCGCGCCCTGGAGATCGATCCCAGCAACGAGCTGGCCCACCAGGATATCGAGCACGCGCGGAACAAGCTCGGCACCCCCAAGCCAAACCAGGAAACATCGATTCCCGAGAATAAGGCAGAGGAGCTCACCCAGGTCGGCAGCCCGGTCCAGCTGAAGCCCATCTCCAACGAACCGCTCACCTTGCACATGACCGAAGACAGCAAGGTGGTCTACCAGACGGTGGGCAAGGCTGCCGGGATCAACGTGCTGTTCGATCCCGAGTACACCTCCAAGCGCATCCAGGTGGACATCGCCAACGTATCCCTTCTGGACGCTTTGCGGATTGTTGGCGTCAGCTCGGGCACGTTCTGGCACCCGGTCACCGCCAACACCATCTTTGTGGCGATGAACACGCGCGCCAAGCGCCAGGAGCTGGAGGAGGAGGCGGTGCAGACCTTCTACCTGGCGAACACCGCGCAGCAAAACGATCTGAACGATATTCAGACCGCGTTGCGCAATCTGCTGGTCAACGCCAAGCTCTACGGGGTACCGAGCCAGAGCGCCATCGTGATGCGCGCCACGCCGGACGAACTGCTGCTGGCGCAAAAGCTCATCAACGACCTGGACAAGTCGCGTCCGGAGGTAGTGGTCGACGTGGCCCTGCTGGAAGTGAATCGCGACAAGACGCGGACCATCGGCGTCCAGCTGCCGGGCACCTTCGGTCTATACAGCTGCAGCCTCCCAACGCCACCAGCACCACCGGCACCACCACGGGGCACCACCACTACGGGCACCACCACTACCGGGAACCACGACCAGCAGCTCGACCAACCTGACGTTGAACAATCTTGCCCACCTGAACGCTACGAATTTTGCGGTCACCATCGGGCAGGCAACGGCCAACTTGCTGCTCTCGGATTCAGACACCAAGGTTCTGCAAAACCCCAGTATCCGGGCGACCGATGGGCAGAAGGCCGACCTGAAGATTGGCGAACGCATTCCGGTGGCCACCGGCTCTTACCAGACGGGCGCCGCGACGGCGGTGGTCAGCTCGCTGGTGAACACGCAGTTCACCTATCTGGATGTCGGTGTCGAAATCGAGATTACGCCGGTCGTGCATTACGACCGTGATGTAACCCTGAAGATCAAAATCGTCTCCTCGCAGGAGGAGGGCTCGACCAATATCGGCGGCATTACCGAGCCGATCATCAGCCAGCGCACGGCCGATCAGGTAGTCCGCCTCAAAGAAGGCGAAGTCAACATCCTGGGTGGCTTCCTGCAGAAGCAGGATCTCACCACCATCGGCGGAACTCCGTTTCTGGGCGAGCTGCCCATCCTGAAATACATTTTCAGCTCCACGCGCATGAAGTGCAGGAGACGAAATCATCTTCATGCTGACGCCGCATGTGGTGCGTGCCACCGATATCAGTCCGTTGAATCTGCAGGAGGTTGACACGGGTACAGGCGCCAACGTGGAGTTGCGGCGTATCTCGGCGCCGGTCAACGGGCAAGCGGGTGGACTGCCGCCCGGGCTGCAGCCGCATGCCTCGATTCCGCCTGCGGCCGAGCGCCGCCGGTACGCCGGCGCCAGGTAGGCAGCATCCGGGTCGACTACGGCGGGGCCCACAATACCAGGCTCGGTGACCCTGCAAATTGCTCCGCCGGCGGTACCGCCCAAGGTGGGTGGCACCTTCCAGGTTGCGGTCAACCTGAACGGTGGCCAGGATGTCTTCTCCGTGCCCATGCAGTTGCATTACGACAGCAGCAAGCTGGCCTTGATCAACGTCGATTCCGGCGCGTATCTGGGCCACGATGGCCAAGCCATCGCACTGGTACATCGCGACGATGGAGCGGGAAATGTAGTGATCTCCGCTTCGCGTCCACCGGGTGTCGCTGGCGTCAACGGTTCGGGAACGGTCTGTGTTCTCACTTTCCAGGCCAACGCGGCTGGAGACGCGAACGTGGCAGTTGTCCGTGCCTCGGCGAAGAACAGTGCACAGCAGGCCGTCAACATCGCCGGCTCACAAACCGCAGTACACGTGCAATAGGGCCCCTGTATGCAGTACATCGTCGCGCAGCCGTAGCCAATCGGGCTTGACCCTGGTCGAGTTGATCGTAACTGTGGCGATCCTGGCCATCCTTGCGTCGGCGGCTGTTCCGCTGGCCCGTTTTCGTGCGCAGCGCGAGCGGGAAAGGGAACTGCGTTACGACCTGTGGCAGATGCGCGATGCCATCGACCATTACAAAGACGCCGCCGATCGTCACGCCTTCATAACCAAGATGGACAGCCAGGGTTATCCGCCGGATCTCGACACGCTGGTCAAGGGGGTGGATGCCCAGGGCAAGAAGCTCAAATTCCTGCGCCGCATCCCGGTCGATCCGATGACGGGAAAGGCAGAGTGGTTATTGCGCTCCATGCAGGATGAACCGAACAGCGACTCGTGGGGAGGGCAGAATGTCTTTGACGTTGCCTCCAAGTCGAAGGGCACGGCGCTGGATGGAACGAAGTACTCCGATTGGTAGGCATGTGAGCATATCCCGCAGACAATTCGCGCGCTCGGCAGGCTTCACCCTGGTGGAGTTGATGGTGGTGATGCTCATCATCGCGATCCTCGCGGCCATTGCGGTTCCCGCGTATGTGTCGTCGATTCGCGCCGCCCGGGAAGCGGTTTTGAAAGAGGACTTGCATGTGCTGCGCGACGCCATCGATTCCTATACGAACGACAAGAACAAGGCTCCGCAGACGCTCGATGACCTGGTCACCGGCGGCTATCTCAAAAACGTACCCCTGGATCCCATGACCCACAGCTCCACGACCTGGGTGCCGACCATGGACGACACGCTGCAAAACGTCGACCAGACCGACCCGGGAATGACCGACGTGCACAGTGGGTCGGATCAGGTGGGCAGCGACGGGCAGCCGTACTCCACCTGGTAGTTCAACGGGAGCTTGCGACAAGGTGTGGGTATCGTTCGACAGCGAGCGGTTCGATCCGGCTGTTAACATTGCAAAAAAGGTATAATAGAACGAATGCCGTAGGTCGTTGAATTCCTGAACGAGAAGGTGAAGGCATCGCTCGATGAGTTTCCTCTGGATATTCGAGCGAGCTTACAGCGCATCGTTGAACTGATTCAGTCTCATGGCTTAGAGCGCGTCCGGGAGGCATACGTAAAGCATCTCGAGGGTCCCGTCTGGGAGATGCGCATGAAGGGTAGAAGCGGAATTGGCCGCGCCCTGTATGTTACCGCAGTCGGAAAGCGTGTCGTCGTCCATGCCTTTGAAAAGAAGACGCAGAAGACGCCCCGGCGGGAAATCGTAGCTGCCCTGCGGCGGGCGAAGGAGATTGAATGAAGCGTAAGTTCATTCCAGCGGAAGAGGCCTTCAGGCAATGGAGGAAAGATCCGAAGTACATTGCCGCGTATGAAGCGCTCGAGGGGGGATTCGCGCTTGCGTCGGCCCTGATCAAGGCGAGAGCCGAAGCGGATATGACGCAAGAACAGGTTGCCGAGGCTATGGGAACGACGCAAGCGGTGGTCGCCCGCCTCGAGAGTGGAAAAGTATTGCCGTCGACGCGCACGCTTGAGCGCTTTGCGAAAGCCACTCGCACACGCTTACGTATCAGCTTTGAGCCGGACCATGAACCTGCTCAGCAAAAATCGCGCATGTGAAGCCCCTCCGAATCTCAGAAGATACGAGGGCTCCTGCGAGCAGCAACGATTCGTCAGAACAAGCGAACGTTGCGTCTTCAGCGTTGATAAACGAGCTGGCCGTCGAAGATATCGCCAACGTAACCGACACGGGTCGTTGCGCCGGGGGCTCTCAGCGAGAGCTTGATGCTCTTGATCTGCTCGCGAGGAAAAACAAGGACGGGAGAGCCGATCGCTTCGGAACGACCGCACGTAAGCTGCTGCTCGTCTACGGAATGCACAAAGCAGATAACGTTCTCTTTGTCGCTCTTGATGTGGATCCTTGTGTGTGGCCCCAGCCCTTGCACCTGCTGCCAGCCGCTTGACCCTGCATCCCGCGCAGACGCGCAAAGCGCAATCAGGGCGAAGGGCACGACGGCAAACAGGAGGCAGTTCCGCATCCAAACAGGGTAAGCCAACGAGCGCTTTAGCGGCATAGCCATTTTGTGGAAGCTGCCCTCCCTTTCTGGGGCGTAAGCTCTGCATACGTAAATGAACCCCGGGGCTCAATTACGCCGAGGAAGCTTCGACCGAGAGCTCTTGGTGAAGGCGACAGGATAACTGCCCCTGAGAATTCCGCCCCTCATGACTCACTCGCTCAATAGATCGAAGTTGTAGTTCACCAGCACTTGCTTCGGGGCACTCGTCAGTTTGCCTAGCTTCACCGTCTGCTCAACCGTGGTCGTCCCAATCATCCTCGCGCGGCCAAGAAGCATGACGTGGTGGTCTTCACTCTGCAGGTAGAGGGGCACAAGCATCTCGAAATCACTGGGAACCTCACTTTGCGTGAGCTTGAAGTGGACCGTTGTCTCCTCCCCTTGTTTGCTGAATTCACTCGTCACCGTGTACCTCGGGATCGATGTTCCATAGACATATGCATTAAAGAACCAGTCGAGACGATGGTTTCCGTCAACGTCCAGCCACGACGGAAAATGCCGCTCCATCACCGCCTTGAAGTCCTCAGTACTCGCCGGCTGATTCCGGTAGCTGTTTACCAGGTCGTGCATAGCTTGCTTGAACGGTGCATCGCCGTACTGACTGCTCCAGTACAACATCTGGAGCGAGTGCAGGATGAAAGCGCCCTTGTTGTAGATGAGCGGCTGGTATACATCCTCACCGGTTTTCGAAGAATTCACCCGCCACCCCATCACCACCGGGCCCACGTCCACTGGACGAAACCCACGGGCATTCTTTTCCAGAAGCCGCTTGCGCATCAGAGCCCAAAAGTCGCGCTCCTCCTTGGGGTCGCTTCGCGTATGCAACAGAAAGAGCGCGGCGGAGAAGTTAGCAAACCCCTCGCTCATCCACTGATCGCGATAGCTGGCGAACCCGACGGTCTGCCCCCACCACTGATGAGCCACCTCATGCGCAGTCACTACCTGCCAGTAAGAAGGATCGCGATCGAGAACTCCAAGCTCATGCTGAATGGTCGAATCCCAGAAGTAGCAGATCGGCAGATACACCAGCATCGGCCAACTCTGCCCATAATTACACGCCGTCTGCTGGGTCAGGTACACGTGGTCATAGGCAAGCGGGCCGAAGTATTCGGTGTAGATCTGAACCGCGGCATCGCCTTCGGACGTCGCCCGCTTCAGCATTCCGGTGGTCGTCATCGATCCCAGCGCCATCCCCGGTCTGTCGCTGAGAGCGGCGTACTGATTCGCCAGATCCCGGTTGGCGTAACTCACGATCTGAACATTCTTGTTGCGCTCGCTCGCCTCTTTCTTGAACTCACCCAGGTTGAAGCCGGCCACCGCAATCGGAACCATGCTTTGCCACACGCTGACCCGCTGACCCGCGTCCTGCTTATCGGAGACCTCATTCCCGGTGGCCACCACCTCCACACTCTTCGGGGTGTGGAAGCTCATGGTGTAGAACGCATAATTCCCGAACGATTGCCCCGGGTTGGGATACCAGTCTTCGCGCGCCACCAGGTAGTAGTTATCATTGCCCTCTTCCAACACAGCGTCTTTGCCGGCGTACGAGGTTGTAATCTGCAGGGTTTCACCAGCCGCCAGCGGCTTTCTGAGCAACACCGCGAAGTCCGCATCCCTCAATTTGTCTTCCTGAATGAAATCCAGCGCTTCGCCGCCGGGTCCCCAAACCCCGCTCACCCGCAGCGATGGAAACATACGCAGCGGCAGGACCTGCAAACCACTCTCGATTGCGGTCACCGCGGTCACTGCTGTTGCCGTCAGCTTGCCGCTCTTTTCGAGAGTCACATCGAGCGTCTGCTGCGGAACCCGGAAGGCGGCGTTCCCGGCTACCTGATTCGCTTTTCGCCGCGCCTCTGCCCGGAAGCCCAACGTAATGTCGTACCCGAATTCCGACGACGTTAGAAGCGCCACCTCCTCCGGCGCCGTTCCCAGCGCCCCATGTGGGTCCACCTCAAAGATCAGCCGCGTGGAGAAGAGTGGACCCTTCATCTCCGCCAAAAAGAACCCGCCACCACCCGGCCGGACAACATCCTGCAGCAGCCGGCTCTCCAGGTTGTATTTCAGGTCCCGGCGAAACAGCGTCCGGGTCTCCTCCGCCCGGCCCTCTGCCGCGCCAGTCACCGCTGCCGGAGCAAGTGCCCGCTTTTTCAACTCCGCCGCCGTCTCATCCGTGAACTCGAACACCGCGCTGGTGAAATGCTGATCCAGCACCTCGGTCTTCATCACCGCCTTCAGCTGCCTGCGCTCCATCGCCGAAGGCGGCTCCACGTGCAGCGCGCCTTCCCCCAGGAATACAGCGCCTGTGACCCGCCCCGCAGTGGGGTTATAGAGATAAACTGTTCCGCTGCTCAGCGTAAAAACCCCGGCATCCCGTTGAAGTACCAGGTCCTTGACCGTAAAGGCTTCCCCATTCACCACCCGCGTGCGGAGAGCCTGGTAGATGGCGTTGCTATTCGGCGCGCGTGCCGGCTCCAGCTTCTGCGGAGCCTGCATCGGCAGCGGCCGAACCGGCTTGGCCCCTTGCTCCGCCCGGTGCTCTAACTGCGGCGCCTGGGCCCATGCGGCGCTTGAGGCAAGCAGCGCCAAAAAGAAAATACCGCGGTTACGCATCCATCAGCCCCGTCAAATGTCGTGTCGAAAAATCAGCCTATCCCACTGTTGCTCCGCAGCCAAGATAACCGAGCGTCAGCAGGCCGTTTAACGGCCCAGACGAACATTCGTGGGAAACAGCGACGTTCCATGGAGGTTACAAATACCAGGGAATCACATCAACAGCAGGTCCCTCCACTACGCGCTACGCGCTCCGGTCGGGATGACAATTTTTGTGCAAAGTGGGAGCTAATGCGAGAAATCATCAATTTCAAAAATGAATTGTCATCCCGACCGGAGCGTACCCGGATTTCCTGCCACGCGGCACCTGACAAGGCCGCGTGTGCGCCTTTCAGTAAGGAAAGGCGGATGAAGTTCGTCAACGCCAATAAGTTCCACAGGAAATCCGGGGTCGCCCCTGCGGGGCTGGATATTGGAGCAGGCGGTCGCTGTCGCGAGAGCTCCTTGCCGGAAGCACTATGAGCAAGGGCTTCGAAAAGAAGGCACCGCTTTGGCCGTGCCTTATACGCCGGCTTTCTCTTCCGCCCGGGTCAGGATCTGGGCCCACAATTCCTTCAGTCCGGCGCCAGTCTTCGCGGAGCATAAGAGGACCTCGCTCAGCTCCAGCCCTTCCTTCAGCTGCTTCATCGCCTTGGTCCGCTCGTTGCCGGAGAGACGGTCTGCCTTGGTAGCCACCACCAGAAAGCTGCGGCCCATCCCCTTTAAGGAAGCGATCAGTTGCTGGTCATTGGCCTGCACCGGAATATTGCTGTCGACCAGGCAGATGCACAGCACCAGGTTCGGCCGCTCTTCGAGATAAGGATTAATAAACTTGGGCCACTCCGCGGAGATGGAGCGGGAGATCTTGGCGTAGCCATATCCCGGCAGATCGGCGAACAGCAAGCGCGGCAACCGCGCGGAAGGCGAATCCAACAGAGCGAAAAAGTTGATGGACCGGGTGCGGCCGGGCGAGGAGGAAACCTTGGCGGCCTTCTCGCCCAGCAATCCATTGATCAAGCTCGATTTGCCTACGTTCGAGCGGCCGAGGAAAGCAAACTCCGGCGCCGTGGCGGAAGGGAACTGCTCCGGCGATAAGGCCGAGAGCAGGAACTTGGTTGTGAGGTGCACGGGCTTACTGCGCGCGCGGCTGGTCGGCAGCCACAGGAGGCTTTACCGTGGCCAGCGCCTCGGGGGTCTCCTCCCGCAGCTCGGGCAGCGGACCCTCCAGCGCGATCTTAAGCACCTCGTCCATCTGATCCACGAAGTGCAGTTTCATCACGCTGCGCAGGTTTTCCGGCAGATCGGCCAGATCCTTCTCGTTGGCTCGCGGCAGCACCGCCTCAAAGATGCCGGCCCGGTGGGCTGCCAGCAGCTTCTCTTTCAATCCGCCGATGGGTAGAACCTTGCCGCGCAGGGTAATTTCGCCGGTCATGGCAATGTCACGCCGCACGCGCACCTTGGCCAGCGCGCTGGCCAGAGCCGTCGCGATGGTGATGCCCGCCGAGGGACCGTCCTTGGGAATCGCGCCTTCCGGCACGTGCACGTGAATATCCAGGTTGCGGTAGAAGTCCTTAGGCAGGCCCAGGTGCTGTGCCCGGCTGCGAATGTAGGAGAGCGCGGCCTGCGCCGACTCCTGCATTACGTCGCCCAGTTGGCCAGTCAGCGTCAATTTGCCTTTGCCATCCAACACCTGCACTTCGGTCGACAGGATGCTGCCGCCCACCTCAGTCCAGGCAAGCCCGGTTACCAGGCCTATTTCGCTGGTCTCGTGCAGCTGCGAGTCGCGGAACTTGGCCACTCCCAGAAAATCGTTCAGGTTGGTCTCGGCGATCTCTTCCTTGTGCTTGGCCCCGTTGCGTACTACCCGGCGCGCGACTTTGCGGCATACATTGCCAATTTCGCGCTCCAGGTTACGCACGCCGGCCTCGCGGGTGTAACCGCGAATGATGTCCACCAGGGCTGCGTCGCTGAAGATCGCGTTCTTATCGCTCAGGCCCGTCGCCTCGCGCTGCTTCTTCACCAGGTACTGCTTGGCAATCTCCAGCTTTTCCGCCTCGGTATAGCCATGCAGCCGCAGAATCTCCATGCGGTCCTGCAGCGGCGCCGGGATGGTGTGCAGCACATTCGCGGTGGCCACGAACAGCACCTGCGACAGGTCGTATTCCACGTCGAGGTAGTGGTCCTGAAAGCTTGTGTTCTGCTCTGGATCCAGCACCTCGAGCAGCGCTGACGCGGGGTCTCCGCGCAGGTCAGAGGCCATCTTGTCCACTTCGTCCAGCATGAAGACCGGGTTCTTGGTTCCCGCCTTCTTCATGGACTGGATAATCTGTCCTGGCAAGGCTCCAATGTAGGTGCGGCGATGCCCGCGGATCTCCGCCTCATCGCGTACTCCACCCAGTGACATGCGCACAAACTTGCGGCCCGTGGCCTTGGCGATGGACATGCCCAGAGACGTCTTGCCCACGCCCGGAGGCCCCACAAAGCAGAGGATCGAGCCCTTGGGATTCTTTACCAGCTGGCGGACTGCCAGAAACTCAAGAATGCGCTCCTTGATCTTTTCCAGGCCGTAGTGATCCGCATTCAGAACCTTCTCCGCGTGATCGATGCTGCGTGTCTCTTTGCTCTTTTTCTTCCACGGCACCGCCAGCAGCCAATCCAGGTAGTTTCTTGAGACGGTCGACTCCGCCGACATGGGCGGCATCGCCTCCAGCTTCTTCAGCTCCTGGATGGCTTTGTCGAAGACGTCCTTGGGCATGCCCGCGCCTTCGATCTTCTTGCGCAGTTCATCGAATTCGCTTTTCTCGCCGCGGCCCAGTTCCTTCTGGATGGCCTTGATCTTCTCGTTGAGGTAGTACTCTTTTTGCGCGCGCTCCATCTGCCGCTTCACCCGGCTCTGCACGCTGCGATCCATATTCAGTTTTTCGATTTCGATGTCGAGCACGTCGGCCACGCGGGTCAGCCGCTCGCTGGGATCGAAGATATCCAGCAGCTCCTGCTTCTCTTCGATCGAAAGCTGCAGGTTGGCGGCTATGGTGTCGGAGAGTTTCGCCGGCTCATCCATGCGAACAGCAGCGATCATGGTCTCGTAATTCAGCGATTGCTGCAGCTTGACGTACTGCTCAAATAGGGAAGTGACGCGCTGCATCACCTGTTCGATCTGTGGGTTTACTTCCAGCTGCCGGTTGGCGACCCGCACCGTGGCTACAAAAAAGCCATCCGCGTCGTTCATCTCGACGGCTTTGGCCCGCTCCAGACCCTCCACCAGCACCTTAATGTTGCCATCCGGCATCTTCACGCTCTGGACGATATTTCCAATGGTCCCTACGGAGTAGATGTCTTCCGGCCGCGGCTCATCGATACCCGCGTCATGCTGCGTGGCGAGAAAGATCTTGCGATCCCCGGTCAGCGCCTCTTCCAAAGCGCGCACACTCGACTCACGCCCCACGACAAATGGCGTCATCATGTAAGGAAAGATCACCATGTCCCGAATTGGCATCATGGGCAGCTTGCGAAGCTCGCCTTTATCACGGGTTTCTTTTGCTTGGGTCACGCCATTTCCTTTCCTTTATCTCCCTTATACAGAGGAAAAGGGAGTTACGCCAATGCCCCGGACGATGGGGCCTTCAACCAATCAACATACAAAAGACCGGTTCGGACGTCTTTGGTAAGCGTGTAGGATTGCCAAAAGTTTCGCACCAGGTTTTGTGCGCGATTTGCGAGGCCGCGCATCTCAGCGGGATCGAAGGAAGGTCCTGGGTCTCAATGGCGGCCGAAAAATCGGCCCACAGCAGCACAAAGGACGCAGGAAAAGGGATGCGTCCGATCTAACATTGGCGCCTAGCCGGCTTTCTCCAGCAAAGTCACGGAAAGATCACGCTTCTGCACCATCTCGGCAGTGATATCGAGTTCCTTGATCTTCTTATTGCTCGGCAAGTGGTACATGAGGTCCAGCATCAGTTCTTCCAGGATCATGCGCAGGCCGCGCGCCCCAACCTTGCGATTCAGGGCTTCGCGGGCAACCGCCCGGGAGGCTTCTTCTGAGAACATCAGCTTCACGCCTTCATACTCAAAGAGCCGCTGGTATTGCTTCAGGATGGCATTGCGCGGCTTGGTAAGAATCTCCACCAGGGCGGCTTCATCCAGCTCATCCAGAATTCCAATGACCGGCAGACGTCCGACAAACTCGGGAATAAGGCCGAACTTGATCAGATCCTGTGGCTGCGCCTGGCGCAGAAGCTCGGTATCGCGCTGGGCCGGCAAAATTCCCGCCTCTTGCGTCTCTTTATCCGAGAGAGCCTTGAAGCCAAGAGCCTTCTTGCCTACACGCCGCCCGACCAGGCGTTCCAGTCCAACGAAGGCGCCGCCGCAAATAAACAGGATGTTGGTGGTGTCGACCGGGGTGAACTCCTGGTGCGGATGCTTGCGGCCGCCCTGCGGTGGAACGTTGGCCACCGTGCCCTCGAGAATCTTCAGCAGGGCCTGTTGCACGCCCTCTCCGGAGACATCGCGGGTGATCGACGGGTTCTCGTCTTTCCGCCCGATTTTGTCGATCTCGTCAATATAAATAATGCCGGTCTGCGCCCGGGCCACGTCGCCGTCGGCTGCCTGCAAGCAGCTTCAGAATGATGTTTTCTACGTCTTCGCCGACATAGCCGGCTTCCGTCAGCGTGGTTGCATCGACGATGGCAAAGGGCACATCCAGCATCTTGGCCAGGGTGTGCGCCAGCAAGGTTTTGCCGCTGCCGGTTGGGCCTACCAGCAGAATGTTGGATTTGGAAAGCTCGACATCGTTGCCCCGCGTCCGGTTCATCTGGATGCGCTTGTAGTGGTTGTAAACGGCTACCGCCAGTTTCTTCTTTGTCTGCTCCTGGCCAATGACGTATTCATCCAGAAAGCCCTTCACCTCTTGCGGCTTGGGCAAATGCGCCGGGGCCGCGCCGGGCTGGGTCTCGCCCCGGTCGTCTTCCAGAATAGAGTTGCAGACCGCTACGCATTCATCGCAGATGTATGCCCGCGGGTAGTCGCTCGGTGAGGAGATCAATTTTGCAACGGCGTCCTGCGATTTATGACAGAACGAACAACGGAGCGTATCGTCTGTTCCCCTCGGCGTTTTCATACTGCAACTCCTTTTGCCCTGGCGGCCTTCAGGTGCGCGGCCGATCTATGATTTCGTCAATAATGCCGTACTCTTTTGCTTGCTGCGCGTTCATGATGAAGTCTCTTTCTACATCCCGTTCAATGCGTTCCAGCGGCTGCGCGGTGTGCTTCGACATCAGCTTGTTGGTGATTTCGCGGATGCGCAGAATTTCCCGGGCATGAATATCGATATCCGTTGCCTGTCCCGATAGGCCGCCCATCGACGGCTGATGGATCAGGATGCGCGAGTTGGGCAGGGCAAAGCGCTTGCCCTTGTTGCCGCTCATCAGCAGAAAGGCCGCCATGCTGGCTGCTTGCCCGATGCAATAGGTCACGACATCGTTGCGGATGAACTGCATGGTGTCATAGATAGCAAGGCCGGCAGTGATGGAGCCGCCGGGCGAATTGATATAAAGTTGAAGATCCTTCTCCGGGTCCTCGCCGGAGAGAAACAGCATTTGCGCGATAACCAGGTTTGCGATCTGATCGTCGATCGGCGTTCCCAGAAAGATAATATTGTCGCGAAGCAGACGAGAATAAATGTCGTAGGCTCGCTCGCCACGACTCGTCTGCTCGACCACCATAGGTACAAGTGCCATGCGCTCCCTTGCTTCTACTCCCCGAGTGCTCGCGCCCCGGTCTTAAAGTTGCCCGTTATTTCAGGACGCCATTTGGGTTTTACCGATTTCGCGGCCCCAACCATCTCTGCGAGGTGGGGCTTTTCCTGGTGAAAAGCCCCGTGTGAGGCATTTTCACTGGATGCAGCTATCGTTAAAACGCCATTCGTTCGTATAACAGCGTGCCCATCTTCTCCCTACGCAAGCGTTCCCGGATTCTAGCGAGGCTACCGTCCTCAGTCAAACGCGCGCGCAGGGTATCGACCGGTTCGCGCATTTGTAAGGAGATAGCCTGCAGTTCGTTTTCAACATCTTCTTCCGGCACGTTGATATTCTCCGCGTCGGCAATGCGGTCCAGCAGAATGGAACCCTTCACCTCAGCCGTAGCGGAAGCGCGCTGTGCCGCGCGCAGGCGATCAAAATCCAGGTTGCGCATGTCTTCCGTGCGCATCCCTTGTGCCGCCAGCGCCCGCAGCCCGCGATCCAGCCGTGTGTCAATCTGCTGTTGCACCAGCGACTCAGGAACGGGGAACTCGAAACGGTTCACCAGAGCATCCAGCAGCTGGTTCGTGGTCTCGCCCTGTACCCGCCGCTGCTTTTCTCTCGTCAGGTGTTCGCGCAGTTGTTTGCGTGAACTCCGCCAGGCTCTCGTACGGCCCGAGCTCCTTGGCGAATTCGTCGTTCAGTTCAGGCTCAATCTTCTTCTTGATGCCCTTCACTTCAAGATCGTAGGCCACGCGCTTGCCCGCCAGTTGGCGTTCGCCAAAGTCGGCGGGATAGCTCACCTCGAACTTTAACTGTTGGCCTACACTGGCGCCCCGCAATGCGGCATTAAAGCTGTCGAGTGTGTTGGGCCCGCCTACCTGGACCATGACATCCTGTCCCGAGATTGGCTGCTGAGGCGCGGCTGGCTTCTTCACCTTCCGCCGCCTGCACACTGCCGGTAAAACTGATCTGCGCAAAGTCACCGTCGGCCAAGGGACGCTCTTCCGCTACCGGCTCCATGGTCGAGCGGGAGTCGCGGATACGTGCCAGCTCGGCATCGAGCTCGGCATCGGTCAGCTCCGTGCTGGGTTTCTCCACTTTTACATCCTGATATCCGTCGATAGAGAAGTCAGGAAGGACCTCGAAGGCGGCCTTGAAGCGCAATGGCTTTCCCTTCTTCCAGATCGATTTTGGTCACTTGCGGTTGAGAGATGGGCTTGAGCTGCTTTTCGGCAATCGCGGTACGGAAGTGTTCGGGCAGAACTGCCTCCATCACATCCTGGCGAATCTGCTCGGCAAATCGGCTGCGGATCAGAGACTCCGGAACCTTGCCCGCACGAAAGCCGGGAATGCGCGCCATCTTTTGATAGCGTTTGGTGACTGCGCGGAAGTTGCGGCGTAACTTCGTCAGCGGGAATTTCAATTTCAACTTCTCGCGTGCACTCCGGGTTTAGGGTTGCTGTGGCGTGGGCAGGCCCTCATGATCGTGACCTTCATGGTCGTGCCCTGCAGGATTCTTCGATGGCGGTAGATTCTTCGCCAGATAGCGGTTTTGTTTCCATCATTTCAGTTGGGCTCAACGTATGCCTTCTAGGTTTGCTCTCTCTCGGCGCCGCTGCAATGGCGGAATCGATGTATGCGTACCGGCCTGTAAACAACCTGCTTTCATCGTATGAGGCTTTCCCGGGAGGGGTCAAACCTGCACGTCGAAAAATGCGAGGCCGCTATTAACTACGATACACCCTTTTGGGGTTACCTCTGTTGGTGCCGGAGCCTGGATGGTACGGGTGGGGCCGTTCGAAGATGCGGTGGGATCGGAGCTAGAACTCTTCCTGACGCGGCATGCGCACGTGCCCGACATAACGAGGATCGGCCGCGTGCAGGTGCTTGTAATTGCGCCGTCCCTCGTTCAGCGAGAGGTTGCCATTGACGGTTCGGCGGACTACGTCTGCGTCGCGGTCATCCTGGCCGTCGTCCTGCCACCAGCAGACCTGGCATAGCTCCTGGGCTTCGGGCATGGCTAGAGTCTTATACCCACAACACAGGCAGCGGGCGTCGTCGCTCTTCGCATCCGTTAAGTATGCGTCGGTTTGGGAGAAATTCCGAGTGATCCGGAACCGCATCCGATTACGATCGGTAACGAATTCCTATTGCCCCGCAACCTCCGGCGTGAACAACTCCAGCCGAACCTTCCAGGTGACCGATTGGCCGGGACGGAGCGTCACCATCCCTGTATCCATGCCCTTCCACTGCTTGCCGAACGGGTCCACGTAGTTGAACTGATCTTCGATGGCGACAAAGGCGGTACTTTCGGCGAATACACCTGCACGGTCCTGATCTCCGGAGAGAGCGCAGACACCGTCAATCCGTAATTCGATTCCGGATCGATCAGCTTCACGTCGGCCGCGCCCTGGGTCCGCTGCAGGTGGGAGAAATTGTCGTCGAGAAAATGATCGTCGAGGGCCACACCGCCGGGCGCGTTGTAGTCGTACTCGGTGCCCTTGACCGGCTTGAGTTGGCCGGTAGGGAATGCGTCACTGTAATTGTTCACCACCGCCATCATGGAGGCGGGGATATGGAGTCGCGCCTGGGCGCGGTGGCCGCTCGGTATCTGAAAGTACGGATGCCAGCCGATGGACATCGGCTCCGGCTCCTTGCCCACGTTCTTGGCCGTGATCGTGGTGTCGACCGCGTCACCGGTCAGCGCAATCGTCAGGTTCAGGTCGGTATCCGAGAGCCAGTGGCCGCCGAAATCTCCGGCATGGATGACGCCGGTGACCGTTTGTCCATCCGCGGTGGTTTGCGTTTGCAGGTCTTCTACCTTGGCTTGGGTAATCAATCCATGAATCGCAACCGCCCGGCCGCCCGGCTGCTTGCTGGGAAAATTTGCCGGGAGCGCCAAGCGTGTGGCCGCGCCATTGCGTGATGACCGACTTGCCGTCGGCCGAGGGTTCGCCCAGGATGCGGTTGGGATAGGGAATCAGAAAAGCGCCCGCCGAAGCCGAACGACCCGTTGCCGAACTGATCCCTGCCGGTGCCGGTCAGTTGGCTTCGCCGCATCCTGCGATGGAGGGTGAATGCAGCAGCGGGATCTCCCCTTTGCCTGGGATGGCGGCGGTGACCTGAAACATATTCATGCCGCGTCCGGGAAGCAGGGTCACGGAGAGGAACTCGGGTTTGCTGCCGTTGTTGGTCGCCTTCCGCGCTAACGTCAACACGTTTTCGCCGCCTATCTTCAGGGCCGGCTGGTTCCGTGGTTGCGGCGCTGGTTGGCTGCGCGGTGGGCGGTTGTTGCTCGGCAGCCGGCCAGCAGCAGAGCGCAGGCGGCAAGGAGCAGCCCTCTGTTTCCCTTTGTGCATAGATACCCTCGTAGAGTTTTTCCTGTTCCGGTGCAGGAATCGGCGATGCCGTTCCCACCTCGGCCAGCGCTCGTGGAAAAGCAAAAATCATCTTACGCCGCTTTTCCGAGCGGGCTTTACAATCGGGCATGGTCACGACCCTCTTAGCGAACCCCGTCTCAAGTCCTGTCGGTTCGCCTGCCAGCCGGGCACGGATCCCGCCACTCCGCTTGTGCTCTTCAACCAGGAAATCATCCGCTGCCAGCGCTGCAGCCGGCTGCGGAAGTATTGCGAAGAGATCGCCACCAGCAAGCGCCGCGCCTACCAGGACTGGATTTATTGGGCAAAGCCGGTTCCATCGTTCGGCGACGAGAAGGCTCGGTTGTTGATTGTGGGCTTGGCTCCGGGCGCGCACGGTTCCAATCGCACCGGCAGGCCTTTTACCGGCGACGGCTCCGGCGACTTCCTTTATCCCGTTCTTCACCACACCGGTTTCGCCTCTCAGCCCAATTCTGTCTCTCGCGGCGACGGCATGAAGTTGAAAGACTGCTGGATTACTGCCGTGGTGCGCTGCGCTCCTCCTGACAACGCCCCCAAGGGCTCCGAGCTAGCGAACTGTGCGCCTTATCTCGATCAGGAAATTGCGTTGCTGGCCAATCTGCGCGTCGTTGTCTGCCTTGGCCGCATCGCCTTCGATGGTTATTTACAGCACCTGGTGCGCATTGGGCTCTGTGACCGCAAGCCACGTTTCAAGTTTGCTCACGGCGCCGAATATGCGATCCCTGGAGGCATCACACTCATCGCCAGTTTTCATCCCTCGCTGCAGAACACCAACACCGGCAGGCTCACCCGCAGTATGCTTACCGGCGTCTTCGAGCGAGCAAGTGCGGTGGCCGCAGAATCGGATATCCCCAGGACGCTTCGCCGTTAACCTGAGTGGCCTCTTGAATTCTCAAGGCGGTGTTCCTACATGAGAAGGTTGCTTTTCACGAAGAGTTGTCTTCTCAGGCTAGCAAGGAGTGACCTTGTCCAGAGACTGTTCTTCGCCTGTAGAACTTCTTGGAAGGGCTTTTTAACACATGGAGCGGGAGACGGGGATCGAACCCGCAACCAACGGCTTGGGAAGCCGCTACTCTACCATTGAGCTACTCCCGCCCGCTACCACCCGCTTATTCTAACCCCAAGTCACGAGCATAGGGTGAGCCTGTATCATTTCGGGGGATGCCCTCCCTCCGCCTCCGCACACTGCTTTACCTCCTGTTCGCCATGGCGGCGGGAGCAGCGTTGCGCCTGTGGTTCATTCACGCCTTCCCCCAAATCCAGGGAGACTCTCTCCTCTACGGGGACATCGCCAAAAATTGGCTGACCCATGGCGTCTACGGCCGCTCCGTCGTTCATGCGGGTGGCCTGACTACGATCAACCCCACGCTCGTCCGCCTGCCCGGATACCCGGGCTTTCTCGCCGTTTGCTTCGCGCTGTTTGGCCTCGAGAACTACCAGATTGTTCTCTACCTGCAGGTCGTGATCGATCTGGCGACATGCCTGCTCATCGCGGGATTCGTTCGCCAGGTATGCGGGGCCCGGACGGCGATGGTGGCCCTTTGGCTGGCGGCGCTTTGTCCTTTCACAGCGAATTACGTGGCTATGCCACTCACGGAAACCCCTTCCATCTTTTGCGTTGCGCTCGGTCTCTACGCATTCGCCGCGGTGCTCCAGCGCGCGCGCTGGCCGTCGATGCTGGCCCTTGCATTCGCCTGGAGCTACGCCGCACTCTTGCGCCCCGATGGCGCCTTGCTGGCCATCGTCTTCTTTCCGGCACTCATTCTTTATGGCCGGAGCTCACTTGGGCTCGCGCGGTCGCTGCGCATCGCTTTGTTCTGCGGGCTGCTCTCCGCCCTCCCGTTCGTCTCATGGACCCTGCGCAACTGGCATACCTTCCATGTATTCCAGCCACTTGCTCCACGCTACGCGAACGATCCCGGCGAATTCAAACCGCTCGGATATCAACGATGGGTCAAGACGTGGATGGCGGACTTTGCCTCCACCTATGAGATCTATTGGAACGTGCCTGGGGACGACCTCGATAGCCATGCGCTTCCCCAACGAGCGTTCGAGGGTGATGAGCGCGCAACCCGCGACCTGATCTCGCGGTACAACAACGGGGATCTACTAACCCCGCAGATCGACGCCGCCTTTGCCGCGCTTGCCGCCGAGCGCATTCATGCTCATCCCTTTCGTTACTACGTGACCTTGCCTCTACTGCGCCTGGGGGATATGTGGCTTCGGCCAAGAGTGGAGATGCTCGACATAGAATTGCGTTGGTGGCAATATGATCAGCATCATGCGGAGACGCAGATCGCGTATGCGTACGGTGCGTTGAACCTGGCCTATCTTGTAGCGGCACTAGTCGGAGTGTTTTATTGGCCGCGTTTTGCCACGGTCATGGTGTCCTTTGTGGTGCTGCGCAGTCTCCTGCTACTTACCATCGAGGCGCCCGAACCTCGCTACACTCTGGAATGCTTTCCCATGGTTATTGCCTTCGCCGCGGTCAGCTTAGGTATGTTCAGAACGGGATCGCATACGATACGCGCCGACTAATCTCGAGATCAGGACGGCGAGATAAAGCTGCCCCAGAATGGCCTGGGTAATGGAGAGCGAACGCGCTTGATCCGTAACGGCGGTAATGCCGGCGGCGCCAAGTTGCGTCATCATTCCGAAGCTGTAGTAAATAAAGTCGAAACGGTCCGGAATCACGTGGGTGTTCACCGTGGGGTCCAGCCGGAAAGCATTGGCCTGCACATCGGAAACCAAGCCGTAGATGCTGGCAAAGCTCAAGCCGTTCATCAGATAAATGCACAAGGCTCCGAAGATAGTTTCGGAATTGATGTCCACGTCGGCGAAGACGCGGCGGAAGATGGAGACCACGACCCACACGTCGAAGGCAAAGCTGAGCGTGAGATTGAACACCGGGAAGAAGCCTGGAGTGCAGCCTTGGGCGCAGGATATGTTGCACCGCGGAGGGAATGGCCAGCAGGATGGCCACAACCAGGAGTCCGCGGCGAAAACTCACCACAAATACGCTGAAAACGATGACCAGGCCGCTCAGCACGCGGAAGGTCCAGGAACCGAAACCGGTGTGTTCTGTATACGGGTAGGCGATCACGGTGGACAGCAGGAAGAGGAAAAGCAGCATGAATCTGTATTTGGCGAGTATGCTTCCCAGGCCGGAGTGGGGCTTTGTCTTGGGCAGCGTTTCAGGCATCGTCTCATGCATGCTTTCGAAGGAGGTCAGATACTGCCTTCTCTGGACGGGGTTTCCGATATAGTCTTGCTCGGGAAGATAGTACATGACACCCCATTAAAAGGGAGCGGTGATCGCGTATGCGCAGGAATGTAGTAAAGGCAATCGCACCCCTACTCATGCTGGCGGGAGGGGTGGCTGTCCATGCGCAGAGCCGGGTCATCGATCAGCAGTGGCAGTTCAGCCCCGATCCCAAGGGACAATTCACCGCGGCCACTGTCGACCGTCAGGCCAAGTGGCGCCCCGATCAGGCCGGCCTTTCCTGGAACGCCCAATTTGACGATCTTCGCGATTATGCCGGGGTTGGCTGGTATCGGGTCACGATTACATTGACCCAGCCGCCGCCTTCCACCCGCCAGCTGATTCACTTCGGCGCGGTCGACTACTTCACCGAGGTGTGGGTCAACGGCCGGCGCCTCGGGGAGCATGAGGGAGGGTATACGCCGTTCACCTTCGATCTCACCGGGAAGGTCCACGCCGGGAACAATGAGATTTTGGTCAAGGTCTTCGATCCTCCCATGCCGCCGCCTCTCCCCGACCGCAGGACGCAGAATTCCGGAGCCGCCCAAAGAAGTGGTAAAGCCGCCCCGGCGAACGATAAAACGCAACCCACGCTCGACCAGAGATTCAAGTACAACGAGATTCCCCACGGGAAGCAGAACTGGTATGTACAGACCAGCGGGCCCTGGCAGCCGGTCACGCTGGAAACGGTGCCGATGCGTTACGTGGAATGGGTGCACATCACGCCGCACAACAGCGGTGACGTAACCGTGGAAGCCAAGCTAGACGGCAGCGCCGGCTCCGGTCCCGTGACGGCGACTCTCTCTGACCCCTATGGCGCAACCGTGGCGAAGCTCGACCTTGCCGTGGATGGAATGATGGCGCAGGGAAAAGCGCACGTGGCCGGGCCTATGCTATGGGACGGCGATCATCCTAATCTTTATTCTCTGCGCCTGAACGACCAGACGCAGGAGGTGCACACCCGCTTCGGATTTCGCGAGCTCACCACGGCCGATGGGCGGCTCTTCCTGAACGGCAAGCCTTTCTACATGCGCGCCGCTCTCGACCAGGATTTCTATCCCGAGGGCATTTACTCGCCTCCCTCCGGCGGACTTTATCCGCCGCGAGATGCTCACGTCGAAGGCCCTCGGACTTAATATGCTGCGCTGCCATATCAAGACCCCGGACCCGCGGTATCTTGAGGCAGCCGACGAAACCGGCATGCTGGTCTGGTATGAGATCCCAGTGTGGAATGACGCGCACTACTGGACCGCGGAAGCGGCCCAGCGTGGCGTGGACACGTTTCGCGCAGAGGTGGAGCGGGACTGGAACCATCCCTCGATCGTCATCCAGAGCATCATGAACGAGCAGTGGGGCATGGATCCGGAACAGGCAAATCAGCGCGCGTGGTTGTTAAAGGCCTTCGCCGACCTGAAGCAGCTCACTGCGCCGCTAGGGCGATTGATCACCGACGACAGCGCCTGTTGCACAGGCTTCCACCTGCAATCGGATTTTGCCGACTGGCACATGTACTACTCCATTCCTGATCACGCCGAGAGTTGGGCAGCCTGGGTCAAGGAATATGCGGGCCGCCCCAAGTGGCTCTTCAGCCCGTATGGCGATGGCGTGACCACCGGTCAGGAGCCTTTGCTGGTTTCGGAGTTCGGCAACTGGGGATTGCCCCAGCTGCCCCCGCAGAACCAGTTGCCCTGGTGGTTCCCCCGCGACTTTGACGGCCGTGAACTTACGCGAGCAGCGGGCGTCTTCGATCGGCTGCACCAGTTTGGTCTCGACCGCATTTACCCCGACTACCAATCTCTCGCACTGGCTACCGAGCGGCACGAGTACCTGGCGCTGAAATACGAAATCGAGCAGATGCGCCAGCAGGATTCGATCCAGGGCTACGTCATTACCGAGCTTACGGACGCGAATTGGGAAGCCAACGGCCTGATGAGCATGTGGCGCCAGCCCAAGGTATTCGCCGACGATCTGGGAAGGCTGCAGCAGGACGACCTGGTGATGGCCAACTTTGCTACCCACAACTTTGCATCCGGGGCGCCGGTGGATCTTCCTCTGTCCGTGTCCCATTACTCGACCGCGGATCTTGCAGGGGCGACGATCCAGTGGCAAACCTCCGATGGTCAATCCGGGGTGCTGCCTTTAGACAAGGTTCCGTCGCCCGGCGCTGTGGCGGCGGAAGCAACCCTGCACTTCAAAACCGCACAAGCAGAAGTGGTAACGCCCGAGTATCTCCGCCTGCAATTGGTCAATGCCGCCGGCGCGACGCTGGCCCAGAATCGCTATGGCTACGCGGTGTATCCGCGACAGCCGGCGGTCCCAACGGTTCAGGTGGCCATCCACGATCCGCTCAACCAGCTGCAGAGTTTGCGGGCAGCGCTGGCAGCGAACGGGATTGCGGTCGCCGATGAGAACGCGGCCAATGCTGTCTGGCTCTCCTCGTTGCTCGACGGGTCGACCAAAACGAAGCTTGCTCAGGGCGGCACCGTGTTGCTGCTGGTGGGAGGCCGCGAGGCTCTGCCGGCGGATGGCTCATTGCATATCTCGCCCCGCGCAGGATCTGATCTTGCCGGCGACTGGGTCAACAACTTCAACTGGGTTCTTTCTTCCAGCCCGCTTTGGAAGCCGCTTTCACCGGTGATCGACAGCTCGATCCTGGGTTGGGAAGCAGCTTCCGTCATGCCGGAGTACGTGATCGATGGATTGCAAGATCCCCAGGAGGTGCTGGCAGGTGTCTTCTATGGGTGGCTCAATGTCAATCGCGGCTATCTTGCGGATGTGCACCAAGGCCCAGGCCGTATGCTGGTGACGACCTTCCGCTTCCAAAGCTACGGTCACGATCCGTTTGCCACCATGCTGCTGCGACCAGATGCTCATAACTGCGGCATCCGGTAAAACTTCGAGATGACCACATGACCTTTTCCAACGATGCTGGTGAGCCGGCTGTGCGTTGCGCCGCACCGGGCCGCGTCAATCTGATCGGGGAGCACACCGATTACAGCGGCGGATTCGTCATGCCGGTGGCCATCGACTTCCGCACCATCGCAACCATTCGCCCCCGAAGCGATGGGCGAATTCTCTTGTATTCGGAAAACATGGGTGAAGAGGTTTGGTATGCGGCGGACCCATTGCCCACGAAGGCCAGGCAGCACTGGAGCGACTACCCGATGGGGGTTGCGTGGAGCCTGGCGCAGAAGGGTGTGCATGTCGACGGTTTTGAGCTCTCCCTGGCAGGCGACGTTCCCCTGGGCGCGGGGTTAAGCTCTTCCGCATCGATTGAGGTATCCACGGCGCTGGCCTTGCTGCAACTTGCCGGCGTTGCCTTGCCGCTCGAAACCATCGCCCTCGCCTGCCAGCGCGCGGAGAATGAGTTTGTCGGCGCCCGCAGCGGCATCATGGACCAGTTCATTGCCTGCGCCGGTCAACAGGACCATGCCCTGCTTCTGGATTGCCGATCGCTCGAATATCGCCTGCTGCCGATCCCTGCGCACGTGCGGCTGATCATCTGCAATTCGATGGTCAAGCATGAGCATGCCGGAGGGCAATACAACAAGCGCCGCGAAGAAGTGGAGGAGGGCACGCGCATCCTGCATCGCCGCTGGCCCTCGATCGAGGCTTTGCGCGACGCCACCGAGGCGCAGCTGATGGACTGCAGGCAGGAAATGCCCGACAACATTTTTCGCCGCTGCCGCCACATCATCACCGAGAACAAGCGCGTGGAACTTGCCGCGTCCGCGCTGGAGCGTGGCGACCTACCGGGCTTTGGTGCTCCTGATGGCCGAAGCACACCGAAGCATCCGTGATGACTTCGAGGTCAGCTGCAGCGAGCTGGATACGCTGGTCGCGATCGCCTCCGGCATCCCGGGTTGCTACGGCGCACGCATGACGGGTGGAGGCTTCGGTGGTTGCACCGTCAATCTCGTCGAAGAGGGTCAAGCGGAGCAATTTCGCGAGGCAATTCATGCTGCATACCGCGCTGCCACCGGGATCGATGCCGACATCTACCTCAGCCGCGCATCAGCCGGCGCTGCCAGGCTCCACTGACCCAAGAGCTGTGCACCGGCGCCGCGTTGAACACGCAGTTGTGCAAAACCTTGCCCTTTGTTGACGCGTGGCCGCCAGACTATGCATCCAAACCATCAGAAAGCAAAATAAAAAAGCCTTGAAGCCGTGGCGAGTTCGATTCCTGCAACCAAAATCTGCTTAACCGGCATACAACTTTCGTGCAATAGGATACACTACGGAGGTAATCCTTCGAGAGTACACTTACCAAAGTAACCCGAGAGGTCTTACATGATTTCCAAGTGTATGAATCCGGCGTGCGGCAAGGAGCTACATTATCTTCGCAACGGCAGAGTGATTCGGACGACTCACAGGCATGGGGGCCAGGTTAAAGTGGAACATTTCTGGCTTTGCGGCGAGTGCCATGAGGACTATGACTTTCTTTTTGCCAAGGACGGTCATGTTTCGCTCACGCGGCGGCCTAATTTCGTAGCCAGCACTAAGCCTTCGCTCGACCTTTTGCTCGTCTCCTAGAGATCTCCACGCTTGAAGTGGACAAGGACGCGGCGAGCATCCGAGCCACCACGAAAAACTGCTAGTCTGCGTAAACGATTTCCGCCGGGTAAACGATTTCCGGAACCAGGATCCCGCTGCATTCCATCGAAACAACCTCTCCAGACCGGGTCTGAGATTTAAATCCCCGCTTTTCCTCAACCTGCACCTCTTCTGCACACCAGCCCGTTTGGGAAGGCTCGCCCGGGCAGACTAGACTAAAAGTAACCTCATGCCTGAATTTACCCACCTTCATCTGCACACCGACTATTCGCTGCTCGATGGTGCCTGCGATGTCGAAAAATTGGTCGATCACGTCAGCAATATCGGACAAAAAGCCGTGGCCATTACCGACCACGGCAATATTTACGGTGCGGTGCATTTTTTCGACGCCGCAAAGGCCAAGGGAGTCAAGCCGATCCTGGGATGCGAACTCTACATATGCGGCAACGAAGACCATCGCGCCGCACCGGAAAAGGACAAGTACCACCACCTGCTAGTGCTGGCGGAAAACGAGGAAGGCTATCGCAACCTGGTCCGCATTACCTCTGAAGCATCACTCCATGGTTTCTACCGCAAGCCGCGCATTAGCAAGAGCTATTCTAGCCAAACATGCCCAGGGCCTGGTGGGATTTTCCGGCTGCCTGGCCGGGTGAGCTCTGCGGCAATCTCATGGAGGGCAAGTACGAGGCCGCCCGCGCCACCGCCAGCCAATACCAGGACATCTTTGGCAAGCGGAAACTTTTTCCTGGAGATCCAGGACCAGGGACTGGAACTGGAAAAGAAGATCCACGCCGACCTGTTTCGCCTGGAGAAAGAGCTGGATATTCCCGCTGGTCGCCACCAACGACAGCCACTATCTATGCGAAGACGATCATCACGCCCATGAGGTGCTGTTGTGCGTGCAAACCGCGGATTCCATCCACAACCCCAAGCGCTTCAAATTCGATACCGACCAGTTTTACGTCAAGAGCGCGGCGGAGATGGAGCGGCTGTTCTCCCATGCTCCGAGGTGGTCAGCCGGACCATGCAGTTCGCCGAGCGCTGCTCGTTCAAGCTGAGCAAGGTCACCAATCCCTTTCCCGAGTTTGCTGTTCCGCTCTGGCATACGATCGATAGCTACTTCGCGGAAGTTTGCCGTTTGGGTTTTCGCAAGCGGCTGGACACGGCGATTCGTCACCTTGGAGAACGAGGCTTGCGGCGCCGGCCCATCTCCGACTATGAAGAGCGGCTGGAGCGGGAGATCGACTGCATCAAGCAGATGAAGTTTGCCGGCTACTTCCTGATCGTCTGGGACTTTATCAAGTACGCCCGCGAGGTCAATATTCCCGTAGGACCGGGCCGTGGCTCGGCAGCCGGATCCCTGGTCTCCTACGCCATGGAAATTACCGACATCGATCCGTTGCAGAACGATCTTCTCTTCGAGCGCTTTCTCAATCCCGAGCGCGTGTCCATGCCCGACATCGACATCGACTTCTGCATGAATCGCCGGGGAGAAGTGATCGACTATGTCACCCGCAAGTACGGCAGGGAACAGGTAGCGCAGATCATCACCTTCAACACCATGGCCGCCCGCGCGGCCATCAAGGACGTGGGCCGCGCCCTCGATCTGCCCTACGGCGAAGTGGACCGGGTGGCCAAGATGGTCCCCGCCACCATCGGTGTCACCATTGCCAAGGCGCTCGAGGATTCGCCGCAAATGCAGGAGGCCTACGACAAAGAACCCCAGGTAAGAGAACTGGTCGATACCGCCCGCAAGCTCGAGGGGCTGGTGCGCGGCGCGGGGTTGCATGCCGCGGGCGTGGTGATCGCACCCCAACCGCTGACCGAGCTGGTGCCGGTCTGCCGCAGCAAGAACGATGAAATCGTCACCGCGTACGACATGAAGGCGATCGAGAAGCTGGGCCTGCTGAAGATGGATTTTCTCGGGCTCACCACGCTGACGGTCATCGATGATGCGCTCAAACTCATCCAGCGCACTCGCGGCAATAGCACTCGATCTGTCGCTGATCCCGCTGGACGACACCGAGACCTACGAGAAGGTCTTTCACCGCGCGCTCACCTCCGGGGTCTTCCAGTTCGAGTCCGGCGGCATGCGCGACGTGTTGCGCCGGTACAAACCCGTTTCGGTGGCCGACCTGACGGCTCTCAATGCGCTCTATCGCCCGGGGCCGATTCAGGGCGGCATGATCGACGATTTCATCGAGCGCAAGTGGGGCCGCAAGGAAGTCAGCTACGAGCTGCCCCAGCTGGAAGCGCTGCTCAAGGAAACCCTGGGCGTGATCGATCTACCAGGAGCAGGTGATGCAGATCGCCAACGTCCTGGCCGGCTACTCTCTGGGCGAAGCCGATCTGCTCCGCCGCGCCATGGGCAAAAAGAATCCCGAAGAGATGGCCAAGCAGCGCAGCCGCTTTGTCGAAGGGGCGATTGCGCGCAAGCATCCCGAAGGAGAAAGTAGTTCGCATCTTCGACCTGATGGAGCAGTTTGCCGGTTATGGCTTTAACAAGTCGCACTCCGCGGCCTACGCCCTGCTGGCCTATCACACCGCGTATTTGAAGACCCACTATCCGGTCGAGTTCATGGCGGCGCTTCTCAGCTCGGAAATTTCCAAGCCCGAGAATGTGGTCAAGTACATCAAGGAGTGCCGCGAGATGGGCATTGCGGTCGAGCCTCCTGATGTGCAGATCTCCGATGCGGACTTTACCCCCGGCTCCCACCGGCATTCGCTTCGGCCTTACGGCCATCAAGAATGTGGGCCGCAACGCCATCGATTCGATCCTCGCCGCGCGGGCGGCGTTGGCTGAGGAGGAGAAGCGCGGCTTCGCCAACTTCTGGGAGTTTTGCGAGAAGGTCGATCTGCGCTTGATGAACAAGCGGGTTTTGGAATCGCTCATCAAGAGTGGAGCGCTCGACTCGTTTGGCCGCCGGTCGCAAATGATGGCTGCCGCGGACCGGGCGATGGAGCGGGCGCAGTCGGCGCAGCGCGATCTGGTTGCCGGACAGCATGGGCTCTTCGCCTCGCTGGCCAGTGCTTTCGATACCGGGAGCAATGGCCACAAGAGTGCCGACGACCTGCCCAACATCCCCGACTGGGATGAGAACGAGCGCCTGCAAGCGGAAAAAGAGGTGCTGGGATTTTTTGTTTCCGGCCATCCCGCTGGATAAGTACGCCGAAAAGCTACGCAACCTGAACGTGGTCGACACGGCCACAGCATTGGAGATGAAGGTCAGCCCCTCCGCTGGCCGTCGACGAGGTGCGGAACCGGAGAGCCTGCTGGCCATTGCCGGCGTAATTGTCGGCCTCAAGGTTGGCAAATCCAAACGCTCTGGGGAAATGTATGCCCAGGCCGCGCTCGAAGACACGGTGGGCAAGATCGATATCATTTGTTTCCCTAAGGACTACGCGAAGCTCTGCGAGAGCCTGAAGATCGAAGTGCCGGTGTTGATCAAGGGTGTGCTTCGCGCCGATGACGATGAGTCAGCGCCCAAGCTTTCGGTCTCCAGCATCCAGCCGCTGGAGGACATACGGATCAAGCTGCCGCAAAACGTCCGCATCCGTGTGCCTCTGGAAAGCGCGAGCGAGGCCATGCTTGGCACGCTGCGCGCCATGATTACCGCAGCCCCCGGTCCCGGCAGGCTCATGATTAACCTGGAAAGCCGCGGCGAATATTGCGTCATGCTGGAGCCCGAAGGTTTGTCTGTAGCGGCGGACCGGGGCTTCATCGAACGCGCCGAGGAACTTCTCGGCCGGGGAACCGTGCAAGCCTTCGAGTAAGGGTTAAGCCGAGATAGCGAGAAGAGCGCCTCTCTCCTCTTGAACTCTGCGGAAAGGCGAACTACCTTTGGCATCCACGCTTGCATTGCTTCACACCAGCCCGACCCTGACGCCGTTGTTCACTTCGCTCTGCCAGCAACACCTGCCGGAGACGAAAATTTTTCACATGGTGGACGAAAGCCTCATCAAGCAGACGATCGCCGCGGACAAGCTGCAGAAAGTAACCGTACGGCGCCTGATTAGCATGATCGAATCGGCCGCTGAGACTGGTGTGGATGGCGTCCTCGTTACCTGCTCGTCGATTGGGCCGGCTGTTTCCTTCGCAGCCAAGCTCTTTTCCATCCCAGTGATTCGCGTGGACGAGGCCATGGCGGAAAAGGCAGTCAGTGGAGGTGGCCGCATCGGCGTGCTTGCCACGCTGCGTACCACGATGGAGCCGACGATCGCGCTGCTGCGGGAAAAGAGCGCGGCCGCGGGCCTTGCCACCCAGATCGAGGAGTCGCTCTGTGACGGCGCTTTCAGCGCTGTGCTGGCCGGCGACACCGAGACGCATGACCGCATCGTTAGCAAAGCAATTACAGACCTGGCTGGAAGAGTTGACCTGGTTGTGCTGGCGCAAGCTTCCATGGCGCGCGTCCTGCAGCAGATGCCCGCGATGAAGGTTCCGGTACTTTCGAGTCCTGAGCTCGCAGTCTTACGCACGCGCCAGCTTCTGTTGGCTTCCACGCGCCAACTGGAGTTCTAACTAAAGTGAAAAAGCGTCACGGCGTGCTGGCGCTTTTGGGAGCGGTGTCGGTAATCACCTTTGTCGATCGCCTGGCCATCGCCGTGGCCGGCCCAGCGGTACAGCACGACGTGCACCTGACTCCCGTGAAGTGGGGTTGGGTGCTGAGCTCCTATGTAATCGCCAACACCGTTTTCGAAATTCCCTCAGGCGCGTTGGGCGACCGCTATGGGCACCGTGCCGAGCTCACCCGCATCGCCGCGTGGTGGTCTATATTCACAGCGCTTACAGGCTGGTGCCGCAGCTTTTGGCAGCTCTTCATCACCCGCTTTCTCTTTGGAGTAGGCGCGGCCGGGGCTTACCCCAATGCCGCCGGCGTCATTCCCCGTTGGTTTCCCAGGCAGGAACGGGCACGCAGCCAGGGAGTCGTCTGGGCCGCGAGCAGGCTGGGCGCAGCGCTCGCACCCCTCACTCTTGTTCCGTTGCAGGCACGCCTCGGATGGCGCGCCGTGTTTTGGATATTGGGCGGTATCGGGATGGTGTGGGCGGTTGCCTGGAGAGCGTGGTTCCATGATCGTCCCGCCGATCAGCCAGGAATCAAGCAGGTGGAATTGGATGAGCTCGCCGAGACCAGCCAATCTCACCACTCCGTGCCGTGGCGCAAGCTGCTCGCGTTACGGCAACTGTGGCTGATCGCCGCGGCCTATGGATTCTACGGCTGGGCGAGCTGGTTTTATTTTTCCTGGTTCCCCACCTGGATGGTGAACGGGGCGCACATTTCGCCGGCGACGATGGGCATTGCGGCGTCCTTTCCTTTCCTGTTGGGGATCGGCAGCAATCTCATCGGCGGATTTTTGAGCGACCGCCTCGTCGCACGGCATGGGATGCGGGCGGCATACCGTTGGGTGACCAGTGCGTGCCTGGCTGTCGCGGCTGGGCTCTTTGTTGTATTGGGAATGGTGCATGGCCTCATTCCGGTAGTGGCTACGTTTAGCCTTTGCTTCGGCGTGATGGACCTTATGCTGCCCGCGGCATGGGCAATGTGCCTGAACCTTGGCGGCAACTTCGGAGGCACCGCCACCGCCGTGATGAATACCGCGGGCAATTTGGGGGGCCTGCTCTGTACTGTGGTCTTCGGCTACGTGATACGAGCGACCGGCAATTACCATCTTCCACTCTTTGGCATCGCGTCGGTTGTGCTGCTAAGCGCGGTCTTGTTTTCCCAGGTAGATTGCACCCGCGGTTTGCGCGAGTAATCTGCTCTACCCACTGCTCCCGCGCCGGGCAATGCCAAAAAAATCCTCCGGACCGATTTGCCCACCCTTCAGCACCAGTTCCAATCCGTCAAGGCCGCCGGCGGCGTGTGCCCGGCACAACGGTGCTCCTGGCGCGAGTGGGCCGGCAAAGGTAAGCGCGGTGAGATTGAGTTGCTGCACCGCATGCGAGGAGGTGTCGCCGCCGCACAGAACAACGCGGCGAATCCCGGTCTGCTGCACAAGTCTCAAGCAGAAGGCGGCCCAGGGCAGCGCCGAGTTCCTGGCCATGGGTCATGCCGGAGGGCGCGCCCAGCGCGGTGTAGAGCACCGTGTCGCGCCCCGACTCGTAAGGGATGCAACCCCGCCTGCAGTGCGGCTTCTACCGCTTGTTGATCGCCGCTGGCCAGTTCTGCTGCGTCGAGTTCGACGCAAGCATAGCCTTGCCGCTTGGCCCACAGGATTTGCGCCGCGGTCACCGCGGAGCAGCTTCCGCTAATGATCAGAATCTGATCGGCTGGCCTCGCGGTTGCAAACGTTGCCTCTGCGGCGAGGATGCCGGTGCTGCGCCAGTGGGCGATGAGCCCGGCAGTCAAGCCGGAGCTGCCAATGGTGAAGCTGCGGCCGCTTTTCGAGATTCCAGATCATCTCGCCCGCCTGCTGCAGCATGGCGGCATCGAGGCCATCCAGAAGAACTGCTGCTGCTCCGGCCTCCGCCTGCCGGCGAAATTCTTCGGCGACCTTGCCGGCCTGAAAAGCGCGAAGATCGACCAGGCCAATGGAAAGATCCGTTTGTTCCGCCAGGTGCAGCCGGAGATCGGCTTCGTGCATGGGTGTAGCGGGGTGATGAGCCATCGTCGGATGGCGGTCGATGCGATAGACCTCGCTTCCCGCAGCGGCGAAGAGATGGCCGAAGAGGAGAAACCGGCCAAGGTGCGGCGCGCCTACGCCGATGGGAACCGTCTTTGTTCCGAAGATTTCCCGGCCGATCTCAAGCGCCCGCCCGATGCTGCCGCGGTGAGGCGCCGAATCGAAGGTGGAACAGACTTTGTAGTGCACGATCCCAGGAGCCAGTTCGCGCATGCGAGTGAAGATCGCGGGCAGATGTGCATACATCCACTCCGGCGTGTGGGATCGCGCATCGCCGGCGAAGCCAATAGCCTGGCAATCGGAGAAGCGCGCCAGTTGCGCGGGCGTTGGTGTGCTCAGAAAGAGGACGCTGGATACGACCATTGACAGCGAGCTGCTCCAGCACATCGGTGGAGCCCGTGAAGTCGTCGCCGTAGTAGCAGTAGAGCGGTGGCATGGGAATCAGCTGGAGAACGCTTCCAGCGCAGCGCGCAGCTCGGGATGCGCGGCTGCAAAGTCTGTAACCGGGATGCCCTCCATGGCAGCTTCCCAGGCCTGTTGCAGGCTGCGTACCCCGGCGGCGGGACCCTGCGGATGACCAAGGATGCCACCGCCCGCGGCGAAGATCAGATCGGTAGAGCCGAGCTCCCGATAAGTACCGGCTGCTTGGCTTGCGGATTGCCCGGATGAGAAGACCGGCATGATCTCGCAGCCGGCGTAAGGCGGAGGAAACATCGGCGTGAGACAGGCGCGCGCCGAGGCCATGACACTTTCATCGTCTTCGCAGAACTTGTTCTTCAAGCCGTTGACGTGCGTGTGGTCGATGCCGGCCAGGCGCCAGAACTTCTGGAATGCGACGAAGCTCATGCCGATGGCCGGCGAACGGCCGAACATTCCCCAACCGTTGCGGTGCCCATGGATGCAGAGCTGCGCATGGGCGCGCAGAGCCTTCAGGGCGGGAAGGCCGATGGAGTTCATGCTGACCATCATGCACATGCCGCCGATAGCCAGTAAGTGGTCGTGGCGGTGTAGCATCTCGTCGAGATCCCCGGTAAGGTTTGCCGCATACATCACCTGCTTGCCGGTCCGGTCCGCATGATCGCGCAGCACACGCAGAACAGCGGTGGTGCGTTGTTCGAAGGAGCAATGCGGCCCATCGGACTGCAACTCGTCGTCCTTGACGAAATCGATTCCCGCCTCAGCCAGCGTCCGCACCTGGGCGGCAGTCTCCTCCGGGCTCATGCCGATACTCGGCTTGATGATGGTGCCGATGAGCGGCCGCCGGTACACCCCGGTAAGCCGGCGCGTTCCCGCAACCCCGAACTGCGGCCCCTGATAACGATCGAGAAATGCCGGAGGCAAAGTGAGGTCGAGCAGTTTGAGGCCGGAAAAAGGTTTGAGCTCGAAGAGGTTGCCCGCTACCGTAGCCACCAGGTTGGGGAGGGAAGGGCCGGGATTGTCCAGAGGCCATGAAAGCGTGACCTCCGCGGTACGGCGTAGTCGTGCCGGAGGAATTCTTTGGTACTCCCGACCCGGGCAGCGAGGGCCGTTCCGACCGTTCCCAGCTCTGTGATTTGTTCCACCCTGGCGGCGAAGCGCTCACGCAATTCATCGGTCTCGCCCGGCACCTTGATGAAGGTGCCGGTAGATTGCTCCCCGGCCATGATGGCGGCAGCATCTTCCAGCGGAAAGGCGGTTTCGATCCAGTAGCGGGCCTGAATGCGCATGGGTAACCTCAACCGCGGGTGAAGTAGGTAGTGTATCGCTCGTTCAGCACCTGGTGGAAAGGGAGAAAGACGATGGGCTTGCCGCCCTCGCTTCGCATCCACGCGCCGGGGCGTTGCGCAACCGGGCTGAAACCCTCATCGATCGGGAGAACTCTTTTCTCCCGCCCCTCCGGCGGATCGATGGCGGCCAGCATAACAGGACCCCGCATGACCGCGACTACATTCGGATGCTGATCGTCGATCGGCTCCCCGCGAAACGGTTGTGGCAGGCGCAGTTGAACCACGTCTCCGCTCCTCCAGCGACGACGAAGAGCCGCGAAGCTGCCGGCTGTCGCGAGGACGCCGGCAGAAGCGCCGTTCACCGTGATTTGCGCGGGCTGCTCCAGCCAGGCGGGAATGCGCAGCCGCATGGTCCAAAGCTGCGGAGCACTGGTCTCGACGCGAATGGAGATCGTCTCCTCTGCAGGATACGCAGTGGTCTGTGCAAGTTTCACCTGTGGCGTGCGCAGTTCGCTGGGGGCATACATATTGATCGTGATCCCGTCCTCAGCGCGTAGATACATGCCAAGGACGTAGTCCGCCACACCCTGCACCAGCGTGCCGGAGCAGCAAGGCCACTTGCGTGGGTACCATACCTTGGCCGCGTTCGGGCCATAGGTGGAGTAGTACGGGTAGTCGCCATCCTGGTCTGGCTGCTTGACGCCGAGCACGGTGTTGTAAATCACACGCTCCAGGTGGTCCCCATAACGCGGGTCGCCGGTCATGCGCAGCAGATACCTATCCAACTTAGTCGCTGCGTAAGCGCCGCACGGCGTTTCAAAGTGGTCGACGGTGCTGCTGAGGCTCTCATAGAGCTTGCCCTGGTGCGGGGCTACGAACTGCTCGTTGGGTCCCCAACCGCCCGAGGCGAACTGTTGCTGCGTGGTGAGGTAAGTCCACGCGTTGGTCATGGCGCGGCGATACTTCTCGTCGCCCAGCACCATGTAGGCTTTGGCCGCGGACGAGAGCGCAATCGCATGGGAGTACGCATGACGGCCGGGCAGCACGTTCTCATTGCGGGCGAGTGGGTCGAAAAAATCGCGATCGAGCAGGTAATTAAGCGCGATGGCCTGAAACTCCCGCCTGCCGGTGAGCTGGTAAGCGGTGAAGAGATTCTCCGGCATGACGTAAGTTTCGTCATAGGGCGGATCCTTCTTGCCGACGCGATCGTGACCGTGCTCCGGCATCAGCGATCGTGAGCCGTCCAGTACACGCGGCAGCAGATCGCGCGCCTCTTCCACGTGAGCCAGTTCACATGCATCGATCAAGCCGGCGAAGTGCTTATCGAGTATGTAGCAAATCCAGAGGTTGCTTTGCGGTCGAATAATGGATTGGTTATCCGCGCCAAGCGTGGCGGCGAATCCTCGAACCAGCTCCTGTACCTTGGTTTGGCACGCCGGATCTCCGGTAGTCGCCGCGATCCGCGCCAACCCGGAGATGTACTGGCCCAGGGAGTGTCCGGGTACAAAGCCATCTGCGTCGTACCAGCCGCCCATGTCACGACCAGGGGAGGGAAGTCCGGCACGCTGCCGATAGACCTTGAGCAGGCGATCATTGTCGAGCGCGAGATAGCTGGCATGAATGCGCTCATATTGTTCGTGCAGCGGACCCCCGGTGAGCGTGACGGCGCCGTAGGGATATTCCTGCAGGATCTCGCGGGAACTACCGGAGGAGCCATACGCGGAACGATCCAGCAGGCTGCTGCTCAACAAAGCGGCGGAACCTTGAAGGAACTCGCGTCGCGTGGTGCGGAAGGTCATCTAGAAGAAACTCCTCCGGGCGAGCAAGAGCGGCGTTTGCATTTTTTTCCCTACCACAGACCAATGGGTGCCCCATATCTCGCTCGTTTTTCGCGAGATGTGGGAGGCCACGGCGCTCCACCGGTTAGTTTTTGCGCCCCACCCGGCCAGGAACATCAAGGTCTGCGTCTCCCACATCTCGCGAAAAACGAGCGAGATATGGGGCACCCATTGGTCCGTTGCAGGGACAGATTTCCAAACAAAAACCCGTCTCGTGGGGCCATGAGCTGATCACTCCTATTGCGCAATTGCCTCCAGCTCCTGCCCGGGAGGAATCTTCCTCAGCAGCAGCGTGGTCCACATTCCGAGCGAAACCCCGGTAGCAATGATGAGCCACGTCAGCACTGGCTTTCCAAAGCCGGCCAGGATGGTCCAGAGAATACTGCCGATGACGAACCCGATTACCTGTATAGCGCTCAGGAAGCCCACCGCCGTGCCGCGCAGGCGGGTAGGGAAGCTCTCGCCCTGGTATGCATAGCCGGCGCCTGACCAGGTGCCATTGGTCGCCTGATAGAGAAAGAAGTACACCACCACCACCAGCCACGTCTGCTGCACCCAGAGGAAGATAAGGCTCAGCGGAGCAACCAGCACCCCCGACACGATGATCACCTCGCGCCGCCCCCAACGTTCTCCCAGCCAACCGCCGAGGATATAGAAGAAGAAGCCGATGCCTCCGCAGGCAAGTAGCAATGTGCTCGCCCCCGACTCGCTGAAGTGCTTGTACTTAGTCAACCAATAAGCGATGTAGAAGTTAGTCGCCACATAGCTTGCGCCGTAGAAGATCCAGACGATGGATAGCCAGATCAGCTGCCGCCGAATCGGGCCCGGCTTGGCAAAAAGCTCGCGCACGGTAGCTCGTCCCTCCGGCTCAACCGAGACAAGCTGCTTCTCGAGCAGCGCGTCGACTGCCGCCTGGTCTCCCTTGCGAACCGCTTCGCGCACATTCTGCAGATGTTCGAAGCGCTCCGACTCGCGTACAAAGAAGCGCCCGAGAATGACCGCCACGATGGGAAGCACACCCAGCAGAAAGACGAACCGCCATCCATATCTGCCGAAGGCGAGATAGGCGCCCGACGCCAGGAAGACGCCCAGCGGCCAGCCTCCCTGGACAATCGAGTAGAGCAGACCGCGATGTTTGGCGGGCGCCTGTTCATTGACGATTGTGATGTTCACCGCGAGCTCCGCATACGCCAGCCCGGAAGCAAGCGCGCGCACCAGCACCAGCTGCCAGAAATCCTGTACAAAATAAGTAAGGCCGGTAAAGATCGCGGTGCCGGTTAAGCAGTACATCCAGATGCGCCGGCGCCCGAAGCGATCCATTGCGTAGCCGGCCCAGATGGTGATCAGGAACTGCGCGCCGTAGACTGAGAATCCTAATACCCCAAGACCCGTCTCAGAAATATTCAGGCTCTTGGCGATGTCAGGCAGCGCCAGCACCAGCAGGTTCACGTCATAGGAAGCGAGCGTCCATCCCGCCAGCGCGACCAGGATGAGATATCTCAAGTAATGAGTTTCGCTCGATTGAGTTAGTAAGTGGTCGCTCATTTCTGAAGTAACAGGACCTAAGTAATGCGTCGGATGCTGGCCGCGATCTCGTCCGGTTCAAAGACGCGCTTCCAGTCAGGCCGCATCAACGCCGGGATGCCAAACTCGATCGCCTTGTTGCACGCATCGGAAAAAAGGCCCTCACGCTCTTTGAAGATGACCGAGGCGAGCACGTTGATATGGCCCAGCAGAAAATCCCGGGCTGCCTGCTCGGGCACGCCGCGTTTGACCACCTCATCCATTGCATCGCGCATCACCACCAGCAGCGTGGCGCAAACGGTTTCCGAAAGTCCCGGCTCCAGCAGCGCCATTTGCTCGAGCGTGACCCGGTGGGACCGCATGACCGGCGCCCAGATCACCTTGGCAATCTGCTCCCCCAGCCCGTAGGCGTTTTCAGGCCCCTGCATCAGCGAGCAAACGATATGCTGTTTGGCCGAAATCCCGCCAAAATAATCGCGTTTTGCCTCAAGATCGGTCTCGTCGTTAAACACCGGCGGATGACAGGGATGGGTGACAAAATACGTCAAATCGTCACGCTTTGGCAGGTGTCCGGCAAAGGGTGCGGCGGCGTCCAGTACCATGACCATCGTTCCCGGTTTCAGTCCGCCCTCGATCGAGGCAGCGACCAGCCCGATCGCGGTATCCGGAACCGCCAGAATCACAACATCGGCCCCGTTCAGCGCTTCCTGCGCCGGGACACACGGCAAGCCGAGACCAGTCTTCAGCAGCTCCTGTCCGGCGGGGCTTCGCTCCACGTGGCGGACTTCGAACGATGTCGGCTTGAGATTGCGGGCCAGCCGGTATCCCATCTTGCCGCCCGCCCCAAACAGCGCAATTTTTGTGCTCATCGGCAATCCCCCAGAACGGTGGTCTGGCAAAGTAGTCACTATACTATGGCGGTCCAGGTGTCTCCCGCCGAGCAATAGCAACCCCCTCGCTGGCAGCGTGAAAACGCTATAATCCAAATAATCGAAGGTTTCAACGGCCAAGCGGGCAGGCTTTTCACGCTGGCACAGGCGATGCAAAGTCTCATGACCGACCATGCAACCAATCTTGAGCAGACACAGGTAGTCGCCGAACCGACAAACCCGGCGTGGATCAAGACCGAACTCGCGCGGCACCCGCAACGGCCCTACCCGATGGATTTCATCCAGCGTATTTTTACCGATTTTTCGGAGATCCACGGTGACCGGGCCTTCGGCGACGATCTCGCCATGGCTTGCGGCCTGGCGCGCTTTCACGGCGAAGAAGTGATGGCCATCGCCAATCAAAAGGGGCGGGGAACCAAGGAGAAGGTACGCCGCAACTTCGGCATGCCCAACCCGGAAGGCTATCGCAAGGCGCTGCGCGCGATGAAGATTGCCGAAAAATTTCGCCGTCCAGTCTTCACTTTCATCGACCTCACTGGGGCAAATCCCGGCATCGCCGCCGAAGAACGGGGCCAGGCGGAGGCAATTGCCCGCAATCTTCGCGAGATGGCCCGCCTGCGCGTGCCCACCATCGCCACCATCACCGGGGAAGGGGGCTCCGGTGGCGCCTTGGCGCTGGCAGTCGCGGATCGCGTTTTGATGCTGGAAAATGCCGTCTATTCCGTCATTGCTCCCGAAGCTTGCGGTTCGATCATGTGGCGGGATGCGGGCAAACGAGCCCAGGCCGCCCAAGCCCTGAAGATCACCTCCGAGGATGTAAGCCGTTTGGGCTGCGTCGACGATGTAGTGATGGAACCCCCCGGGGGAGCGCAAAATGACCCGGCGGCCGCGGCCTCGATGCTCGATGCAAAGCTCGTCTGGCATCTTGATGAATTGAAGGCCATGCCGGCGGAAGAGCGGATTGCTCGCCGCCTGGCCAAGTTCCGGGAGATTGCCCGGTTCTACACCAACGCCTGAAATGCTTTTTTGAAGACGCGCGGAGCCTGCATTTGACCCAATTACCCCCTGCCGATCGAGTGCGCGTCTCCCGGATTTCCTGCAAGTGGCATCAACCTGGTTCGTGTGTGCGGCTTTTATCGAGGAAGGCCGCATGAATCTCGCCGACGCCAGCAATCCGCACAGAAAATTTCGGGCCTTCGGCTGCGTCGTCCTCGCCGCGATCTACTTCTACTTGGCTCAGAGCATTGCCGTCCACGCCGCCCATGGCCTTTCCAGTGGCGCGTGGACCGCCATCGTCGAGCGCAGCATGCTGCTCTTCCTGTTGCTGCTGGGCTACTCTGCCATGGCGCGCATCTTGAACCGGCAACAAAAACCTATTCGCGAGATGGGGCTGGTCTTCCGTTCCGGATGGCAGCGTGAGTTTGGTTTGGGCGCTGCCCTGGGTTGGGGCATGCTGCTGGCCAGCATCCTGCCTCTGGTGATCACCGGGGGATTGATCGTCACTTTTTGGGCGATTCCCCGGCAGTTCGGAATCCTTCTCCTCGATCTCCTGCTGCTCGTGGTCGCTTCGCTGGCGGAAGAGGTTGCGTTCCGCGGCTATCCGTTCCAACAAATGATCCGGGCCATGGGGCCGACCCTGGCCGCCATTGTTTTTTCCATCGCCTTTGCCGCTCTGCACCTGTTCAATCCCGGCGCTAATCGCGCGAGCTTCATAGTCACTGTCTTCGGCAGCTGGCTCTTGTCGGTAGCTTATTTGCGTACCCGGGCGCTCTGGGTCTGCTGGGGTTGGCACTTCGCCTGGAATGCCAGCATGTGCCTTCTCTTCGGGCTGCCGGTCAGCGGCATCACGGAATACTCTCCCGTCATCCAGAGCAACACCGTCGGTCCGGTGTGGATGACCGGCGGCGACTACGGTCCTGAGGCCAGCGCGGTGACTGCTTTTGTTCTCCTCATCGGCATTTTCGTGGTCTACCGGGTTACCCGTGGATACGCATATCTTTACGCGCAGCCGGTCATCATCGCGGCGGGAATCCCGGTCGATCTCGATGCCATGAGTCGCACGCTGGCGCCGCATCACCCGGTGGCCGCCGAGCCCGCGCCGGCCGGCCCAACGCTGGTCCAGATCAGCCACCTTTCCCGGGCCATCCTCATCGCCGCCCTCGCCTTTGCCACGCACTGGCTCCGAGCCGCCGAGACTCGCTCGAATAGCCCGATTTGCTGCCCTGAAACTTTCTTCGTGTTGCGCTCGAAAGGTTACTTGCAAATCACCTACCAGTGGGACCATTATTGGCGTCATGAGGGAATTGCCATGGTTGGGCTCACGACCAAAGAATTCTTTCCAGCTATGGTTGAAGGCACCGCTCGCCGCGCCGCTCTGTTGCTGGCTATCACCACTCTTTTCGGCTGCGCTTTAGGCCAGGCTCAAGTGTTTACCGTGGAACGGGAGCACCTGGGCGCCAAAGATGCAAATCTCACCACAGTTCAGCCCACTTCTGTCCATCTTGAGACAACTCCGATCACGGAGCGCACCAAGCAGCAGCTGATTCGGACATTCCAGGCGGACGAGGCTTTTGCCGTGCGCCCTCTTCCCCTCGGCACCAAGGGCGTTGTGCTCCATGCCAACGGCCCGCTCAGCCCATCCGGAACTGGCTACGCGGACGAGTTGGAAAAGTACGGCATCTCCTCCAAACCCGGAGATCGCGTGGTAATTACCAAGTTTGAGGTCAAGCCGGACCGGATTGTTTTTGAGTTCAACGATGGGCCGGAGAAGCACCATCACATCCTGCAGCACATTGAAGTCGGCGGCGGGGGTGGCGGGGTGCCGCTCGCCCAGGATGACGGCCATGTTCCGATCGGCTCGCGGATGAGCGCTGGTCTTCGACAAGTTTGTTCCTGAGATGACTGCCGCCCAGGTTGCGCAACCTGATCGCGCCGATGATTGATTTTTCTCTCAAGACCCCGGTCGAAGCCTTTGCCGACACTCTTGCCTCCGAAACTCAAGGGAGCGGTCATGAACCACGAAGTCCTGGTAGGCATGAATCGCGAGATGGTGCTGAAGGCGGTTGGCCAGCCCGAGCAGAAGGTTCGCGAGACGGACGGGCAGATGCCGTTCGAGGAATGGATTTATGGCCAACCGCCGCACCAGGTCCAGTTTGTCCGTTTCAACGGCAACCGCGTAATCCGCCTGGAAATCGCCGATGTCGGCCAGCCGCCTGTGATTCGCGACAAGGATGAGACCGACGGCTATTTTGCCGGGCAGTTCGTGCACCAGGTGCGTCTGGGAGATGCTCCTCCGACCGGACCTAATCAGGAGAAAGCGCCCGCGCCTGCGCCTACCTTGCGCGACCCTGGGGAAAAACTCCCGGATGCCGTCGACAAAGACCGCCAGCTGAAGCCGGTTCAGTTTCCTGATGATGGCAAGCCCAAGCCCATTCCGCCGCCTCCCGGCACCAGTCCTTCCCAGTTGGTCGTTCCGATGCCGGCGGACCGAGGTAGCCGGGCGATCGTGTAAACTAACAATAGCAGCCTCTCTTTGAGAGGCTGCCAACCATTTCACGCCCACAGTCTTCCGTGACGCCGCACCGGCGCTTCCGATTGGAACGAAGTTTAAGCGGAAGTGCGTCATGAAGCCCCAGGAGAGAGACCATGGCAAAAGTAGCCAAAACAGCCGACCGTTCGAAGATGATGGACACTGCCAAGGGCATTGAATGTCCAAAATGCAACAAAGCAACGCGCATTGTGAAACGAGTAAAGGATCGGGAGCGCGGAGTTCCCGGAGGCGTTTACATCTCCTGCTCGACCTGTGATTTCTACGAAAAGCTCTAGATTAGAGCGGTCGCTCTTCACATAGCCGCAGTTGCCGCCTGCATTTCCGCCACGATAGCTCTCGCCGCACCGCCCGGGTCCGTTGCCCGGGTGATTGGGCGTCCTACCACCAGGTAACTTGCTCCGGCTGCGATGGCCGCGCCTGGAGTTGCCACTCGTCGTTGATCGCCAATGGCGGCCCCTTCCGGACGAATCCCGGGGATCACCAGCAGAGGTTCGTTGCCCATTCTGCTGCGCAACCCGGCCACTTCGGCCGGGGAACAGACGAAGCCCTGAACTCCGCAACCCCAGGCCATGGTTGCCAGTCTTTCCACCTGTTCAGCCGCACTCCCGCTCACCCCGGTTGCCGCTAGCTGCGCTCCATCCATGCTCGTCAGGACGGTAACGCCGAGCAGAGCTGGGGCTGTTTCTGATTCGGCCGCTGCTTCCGCCGCCGCCGCCAACATGGCCGGTCCGCCGCCGGCGTGAACGGTGAGCATGTCCACGCCCAGCCGCGCCGCGGAACGCACCGCCGCCGCGACGGTGTTGGGAATATCGTGCAGCTTCAGATCAAGAAATATGGAGAAGCCCCGCCGCTGAAGCTCGGCAACCAGGGAGTTGCCCTCGGCAATATAAAGCTCCAGGCCGATCTTGAACCGTCGCGCCGTCCCCTCCAACTGATCCACCAGGGCGAGCGCCGCACGGATATCGGGGAAGTCCAGGGCAACGATCAAGCGTTCCGCCGGGAGAACCGCGATGTTTCCGTGCGAGGGAAGGGTCGAAAGCACGATATCTAATTGTAGAGAAAGTCCCGGTGGATCATCTCTGAAATTGCGCGGGCCAGCTGAGCTCGGCAATTTTGTTGGGTTAAGCGTCGTGTCGACCAGTTCCAGCCGTACTGGCGCCAGCCCGCGGAAGCCCAGGATCTTGGCTGCGGCATACGACATGTCGATCACCCGTGATTCAGGAACTGGGCCGCGATCGTTTACCCGGCACACCACCGATCGATGGTTGCGCAAATTCGTTACAAGAACTGACGCTCCCAGCGGAAGGCTGCGATGCGCGCAGGTCATGGAGTTCATATCAAAGAGTTCGCCGCTCGCGGTGGCCTGGCCCTGAAAAGGCCGTCCGTACCAGGAAGCGCGTCCGAACTGAGTCCAGTGATGATGATGGGGAATGGCGGTAACAGTTTGCGCGTCTTGTATGTCAGCTTGCGGGGAATCTGGTTGGGCTAACGTCGAACCGGGGCTGATGCAGATGGCGGAGAGGACAGCTCCGGCAAGGAGTGCAGGGCCTAGTGGCCAATGAGAGTGGGTTGCGATAGTTGACATTGTTCTCCTGTCGTAATTGTATGGAGCGCTTCGGGCCTAAGTCAAATTTTATCAATAACTTATATTCGGTTCCTCCTTGCAATAATGGCCCTGCCATGGTAGGCGCGACCGGCTCTGGGCTACAAACAATTAGACGATATTTGGGGGCCGCGTGTTGCTTTTTCCGGGGATTCTTCCCCCCGAAAGTCATCAACCTGGGAGCCGAATTTTCCAGGCGTTGTGGGGGAGGGGTCAAAGCTCCACCGGTGCAGAGTACACTTGCGCAGGGGTTTAGTCCCCCCGCAAAGACGCGAAATCTGTGGAAAACGGAATTTTTTAATGAGGTTACCGGTCGCGCTCACCATTGCCGGCTTCGATCCTGGCTCGGGCGCCGGAATTACCGCTGACCTGAAGACCTTTGCCGCGCACGGAGTCTATGGCGTCGCCTGCATCTCCGCGCTGACGGTGCAATCCACTCAGGGTGTCAAGGGTGTCGTGCCGGTGGAGCCGACCCTGGTGCGGCAGACTCTGGAGTGCCTGGCCGGGGATGTTTCCTTATCCGGGGTGAAAATCGGGATGTTGGGAAGCTCCGGCGTTGTGACGCAAGTCTCCGGTTTCCTGGCTTCCGAGTCGAAATCGATATCCCGCGATCTGATTGTTCTCGACCCCGTGTTGCGCTCCACCTCCGGGGCGCCTCTGATCGACCAGGCTGGGGTTGGCCTGATCCGCGATGAGCTGCTCCAGCGGGTGGGTTGGATCACCCCGAACCTGGACGAGTTGGCCATCCTCGCCGGGGAACCCGGCCCCGTCAGCCGGGATCAGGTGCCATTGGCGGCGGCTCGGTTGCAGGAAATCTCGCGCCGGCTAGGTAACGATGAGTTGAATATTGTGGTCACGGGTGGCCACCTCGGGAGGCCGGACGATTTTCTGCTGACTGCTGCCGGAGAGCAAAGTTGGCTGCCGGGTGAAAAGATCGCCACCAACTCGACCCATGGAACCGGTTGCGCTTTTTCGACTGCTCTGCTCTGCGCCCTCATTTCCGGAGCGATTCCCGGTAAGGCTGTGGCTGCGGCCAAGGCCTATGTCACGGAGGCGCTTCGTTCCACGTATCCCGTTGGGCAAGGGAAGGGACCATTGAATCACCTCTTTCGTTTTGATCCACCGTGATGCCTGGATCGGTTTGTGTCTGGCAAATGCCCTTTGCCATTTCTCATTTGCGTTGCTTCATCCCCTCTTTGCGGTACGAGTAAAGAGAGAGAATGAAAAGCTTGGGGTGCCCCATTCAAGCCTTCTTTTGGCTTGAGTGGGGTTGTCGCGGATCCACACTCTCCGTCTCCGCTCCGGGCCACCCGTCGGCTGCCTCAGGTCGAGTGCCGCGCCTACGACGCTCGAATCATCTTGGGTATCAATTTCCCAGCCCTTCCCCGGATTTCCTGTGGGACTTGGTGGCCAGCGCTGCGTGGCAGGAAATCCGGGTTCCGAGCTGGGCTGACGTTTGGTAGTCGGCCGCGCCGGGCCTTTCAGCCATGGCGATCCTTAGCGTGTCATTTCGCCCTCAACTTGGGAGGGTCGGGAACTACCCACTCAAGCCAAAAGAAGGCTTGAATGGGGCACCCTCACCCTCAGGTTTTTGTTCCTCATGGATGACCGGCTGTTCTCTCAACCGCCACCTGTTGCCATTGGGAGCGCCCCTCATCTTGGCCGGGGCGAAGCGTACTGACTTACCTTTGGGGGAGGTAACCTAAACCGCCTACCGCTGCGCGAGCTCGATTTCGAGGCGGGTGTTCTTGGCGAAGACCACTTCATGTCCCCGCGCGATCCATGTGTCGTAGACGATCTTCCCGACCTCGTAATAGGCAAACCCGCTGATCAGGGTGCCATTCGATGCCGCCGTTCCCACGATCCGGGTCAGCAGGTCGAGACCGTTGCTGGTCATCGCTTCCCTCATCAGGCCGGCGCCGGTGCTGTCCGAGACCGCCGCCAACGAACCAAGCGTGATCGGAGCCAGGAAGCGGCTGCCGCCGTTGGCCTTGATCTGGCCTTCTTCGTCGATCTGAACCCGGTCGCTCCGGACGCTCTCCGCGGCGATCACCCGCCCGTGGACAACCCGCTCGTCGCCCTCGGGCAGCTCTGCCTTGCGGAAGGTCATCCGCAAACTCCCGTTGCGTCCGAACATTCCGGCAGGCTTGGCCTCTACCACGGTACCGATCAGGTGGGTGCCTTCAGGCAATAAGAGTTTTCCATGCCCCTGGTTTTCATTCCCCTGGTTGTCATGCCCTTGGACCGGACCAGCCGTCTCACCAGATTGCACCGGGGACGAGGTCATCTGGTCGTTTTCGAAGAGCGGTTGCGTCAGCACTGCTTCGACCGGCATTCCTGCCTTCGCGGTATTCGAGTCAACCGGATCCACCAGGCGGGCTTCGATGTTACCGGTCAGCTTGAGCTCGCTGAGGTCAGCGGTCTCGACCGGCGCCGGCGCCGGCTGTCCAGTCAGCTCCAGTGGCTGTGTCAGTTCTGCGTCGTATTGCGTTCCCGCCCAGATCTCCTGGGGATGCACTGGAATCTGGGCATAGAGGGTTTGCTTTGCCGTATCCCACTTGTGCGGTGCGGTGAACCCGGCCACCGTCTCCCGCTTGGTCCAACGGAAGGCTGCCGCAATGCGCTGCCCCAGCGACCGGTGTGGCGCCTCCTCGGGATTGGTCATGCGCACGACCTTGGCCGTGCGCTCCGTGGCATCGGTCTCAATCGTGAAATGCCGCCCATCAGGAGTTTCCAGTTCGCTGAAGGTAACGTCGGCATTCTTAAGCGGGGTGAGGTCACCATTAAACATCGCAGCCGTGCGCACCTGGCGGCTTACCGAGTGCTTGCCGGTGATCGTGCCGAATACTTTGGAGTCAGCGGGGACGGCGACATGATCGACAAGATAGACAGGCTCTGTCAGATGGCCCTCAATCTTAGTGCCAACTCGCATGCGATAGCTTTGATCCAGTTGCACGCGCAGAGGAACGCCTGCGGGGATAAGCTCCGCGGGTTGTGGCGCGGCCAGAACGCCTGGCGAATGCTGACCCTGTTGCGGTGACCACCGTCGCAGTGAACAAAGCTGCTAGAGCTATCTTCATGGTCTAATCCCTCCCGGCAGACAAGCGGGGCAGATTGCTCATCGCATTTCGCTTGACGACACCGAAAGCCATGTCTTCTGTTACCGTGACTTGGGGGAGGGCGGAAATGCGGATCTGTCGGAATGGGCGGCTGGAAACAGTGCAGCAGTGAGGTACCGCTGCTTGGCTACCGGACGACCATTCCTCTACCGATTTCTACATGCCGAGAGTAGGCTGTCCGGGCGCGGGAGTATATCACTCCTTGGTTGCAAAAATGTCCCAAAAAAAATCACCGGAAGGTAACTAAGAAGCGACACTTTTAGTTTGCTGTACGTCTCCCTCTATGACGAGAAACCGCCGGATGTATCGGAGCGGTTCGTCATGCGCCGCCATTTCACGCAGGTGATACTTCCACACGTCGGCCTTGAGCGTTCGCCGGGTGAAGGGTTTGCGGGTCACAGTGACGATCCGGCCTTCCTTGTCCCGGCGGGTGTAGGTAGCTGCGGGAACAACGAAGCTGATCTGAGATCCCTGCTTCCAGAATGAACGGGCAAATTCATGGGCAAAGAGGAGAGCATAGTGACGCCGGCCCTGGGCAAGCAGGTCGACCGCGTCGTCAAAACTATTCCAGGAGGGGTCAATCGCAGCCAGAAACCACTTGCGGAACTGGAATCCATTGTCCGCGCCTGGCGAATGACGATGCGAAGGAGTTCCTGCCTGGTCATAGCGTCTCCTGGTTTCCCCAGATACCGTAAAGGGAGACCCGCATGCCCATCGCCTACGTTTCCCCTTAGTTACTTATTTATGCGCCAAGAGTCTCGCTAATTACTACTGGTTAATGAATATTATTCGAAAATTCCGTCCGGGCCTTGGCTCAAAGAGTCTCCCCAGCGCCTGTTCTTCCGTTCTGTATGGAAGCCAGGGAACCGACGAGCTTGCCTCGGTCACTGGCTGCGCAGAGTTTCTCAGGTCATGCCTAAGTTTAGCACAATCATAAGTTTAGCGTTTAATGTCGGCGCTTATGCCGGCGCCCGGGTGTGGCGCCGTAACCACACCCGCCGGAGTTGATACTAACCCCCTGAATCTGGACCCCCTGGTACGCCAGGCTTATCAGCACTTCTACATCCTCGACTACGACGGCGCCTTATCGCGCTTTGAAAAGGTTCAGGCAGGAGAATCCCGGCAATCCGCTCGCCGTGGACTATGTGCTCGACGCGGTCATCTTCCGCGAGCTCTATCGCCTCGACCTGCTCGACACCACTTTCTACGCCCATGACGGGTTTCTCAGCGGCAAGCACGCCGTGGCCGCTGATCCGGCCGTGGCCGAACGCGTTAACTCGCTGTATACAAAGGCGGTAGAGCTTTCCGAGCAGCAGCTTGAGCAAGAATCCGGAGGACGTCGACGCGCTCTATGCGCGAGGTTGGGCGCGCAGCCTGCGCGCGGTGTATATCGGCCTGATTCAACGGAGCTTCGTTTCCGCCCTCCATGTCGCTTTGCAGGCCCGGAGTGACAATGAGAAAGTCCTGCGGCTCGACCCCAGGTACGTCGATGCCAAGCTGGTGGTCGGGGTCCACCGATATATCACCGGAAGCCTGCCGTTTGGCCTCAAGATACTTGCCGGCGCGGCCGGCATTACGGGATCTAAAGCAAAGGGAATAGAGGACTTACGCGAGGCTGGGGCACGAGGGGTCATCACTTCTGTGGAGGCCCGGACCGCGCTCGGGCTATTTCTGCGCCGGGAGGCAAAGTATGACGACGCAATCGCGGTCACCCGGTCGCTGACCGAAGAGTATCCGCGGGATTTTCTCTTCCGGCTGGAACTGGCCAACCTTACTAAGGATGCCGGTCAGGGCAAAGCTGCCATCGCCGAGTACCAGCAGCTCCTTGAGCAGGCCAAAAAGCCCGGATATTTCCCTTCAGCCCACCTGGAACTCGCCTGGTTTGGCCTCGCGGACACCCTCCAGGGGCAAAGGAACTATGCCGAGGCCGCTGACGGCCTATAACCTGGCCACTGCTCAGCCCACCATCAGCATTGATCTCAAGAGCCGTTGCGACCTTAACTCAGGGAAGATGTATGATCTTTTGAATGAGCGAGATATGGCGCTGAAGCAGTACCAGGTCGTGCTCCGCCAGGACGGGGATTCGGCGCAGGCGGAATACGCCCGCAAGTATCTGAAGACTCCTTTTACTGCCCGATAAGGTCTAACTCGCTCATGAGATTGAGCTTGGAGGTGTCAAATGGCTTCATACTGTGCTGGATGTGGGGCTTCGTTATCCAGTGGCGCCCGGTTTTGCTCCGCCTGCGGCAGGGCCGTCACCGAGCCGGGGCCCGTGGTGGGCGGCAGCCGCGCGCGTACAGCCAAACCTTTAATCCGTCCCTTCGCCGGGAGGAAACTGGCCGGTGTCTGCCAGGGACTCGCCAACCAATACGGATGGGACGTGACCTTGACCCGGGTGATCGCCGTGCTGCTGGCGGTGCTGCTCTTTCCCGTTCGGTCTGATCGTCTATCTATTATTGTGGTTCATGGTGCCTGAGGAGCCTCGCCCGCTTCCGCCCGCGACCCATTTGGATACTGCGAGATAATCCGAGGCCGAGAGCTTTTGAAATACGAAACCGAATTCCCCGACCGTCCCTTCCACTATCCCAAGAACAAATCGGCATTGCATTGTGAGCGTGTTTCTCTGCTTGCGCTTGCCGGGAAGTATGGGACCCCTCTGTATGTCTATTCAGCCGGCCAGGTACTCGATCGTTATCGGCTATTCGCCAATGCGTTTGGTCATAGGGATCACCTCATTTGCTATTCGGTAAAGGCAAATTCCAATTTGTCTATTCTCAAGCTGCTGGCGAGTCAGGGTTCGGGCTTCGATATCGTCTCTGGCGGAGAGCTCCTGCGGATCCTCGAGGTGAATAAGAAGGCCGCTCGCCGAGTGGTGTTTTCCGGCGTGGGCAAGACCGTCGAGGAGATCGATCTGGCGCTTGCCGCCGGTATTCTGATCTTCAACGTAGAGAGCGAAGCCGAGGTGGCGCTGCTGGCGGAGCGCGCCCGAAAACTGCGGACTCCGGGCCCAGGGTCGCCCTGCGGGTGAACCCCGATGTCTTTGCCGAAACTCATCCTTATATTTCCACCGGCCTGCGCGAGCACAAATTCGGCATCGACATCAAGGCCGCCAGGCCTGTTTACCAGGAAGTAAAGCGATCCCGTTACCTGGACCCGGTCGGGATCAGCGTCCACATCGGCTCGCAGATCCAGACCGCCGAGCCCTTCGGGGCCGCGCTCGCCGGGGTGGCCGAACTGATCCGCGAACTGGAAGGCGACGGCATACAGATCAAGTTCGTGGATGCCGGAGGCGGCCTGGGCATCGACTACCGCGGGGGCGGAGATTCGCCTGCGGTCAAGGCCGCAAAATATGCGGCGGCGGTCGAGAGTGCCCTCGAGGGTCTTGAGGTACGTTTGTTGGTTGAGCCGGGCCGTTTCCTGATTGCCCAGGCCGGGGCTCTGCTGGCCAGAGTTCTCTACGTGAAGCGCAATGGTGCTAAGACTTTCGTAATCACGGATGCGGGCATGAACGATCTCATCCGGCCGGCGCTTTACCAGGCCTGGCACGAGATTTTGCCGGTCATCCGTGATCCGAAGGCCAAGACCGGCGTGGTCGATCTGGTCGGCCCGGTTTGCGAGTCCGGGGACTTCTTTGCCCGGGACCGGACTATGCCTGAGGTTAAGGAGGGGGACCTGGTGGCGATTCTCGATGCCGGCGCCTACGGCATGTCGCTGAGCTCGAACTATAACTCCCGGCCTCGCCCGGCCGAGGTCCTGGTCGAAGGAAAGGCAGCCCGGCTGATCCGCCGCAGGGAAACAATCCGCGACCTGATCCAGCCGGAAGCCCGGCTCGTCAAGTAGCCCGCTTGTGAGCGAAGTTGCTGCAAGAGGGATTTGCGGTTTGCTGCGATTTGCGCACTTAATCTTGCCATAAACAGCAAAAGGCCCGGGCAGCTGCCCGGGCCTTTGCATTAAGCCTTAAGAACCGCTACTGCGAAAGGGAATGAACGGAAGCCAGGGTATTCTCCGCCGGTTCAGCGGACTGCGTCTGGGCGCTGGGTTCCGGTAAGGCCACGGGGGTCACGGTGTGGGCGATCACTGGATCGGCGGTGTGGTTCGGCCCAAGCCCAAGGCTGATCAGGGCTCGGCTGTCTGGCATAAGCTTGGTCTGCCAGCCGTGGTCCGACTTGATATTTCTGCATGGCAACCTGTGTCTGCGAGTCCCATTGTCCGGTGGGCGCGCCTTTGAGGTAATTCTGCTTGATCAACGCGTTTTGAATTTCGACTGCCCGACTGGAGTCAATGGTCCGCTGGCCGTGGACGCGGGCTACCTTCTTGCCCTTCTTCGAGGAAGTCACCCGGGAATGTCCGGATGTGGGTGCACGATGCGTTCGGCTGCCAAATGCGGGAGCAATAGCCAGTGTGGAAAGTAACAACAAAGCCTGGCCGGCTCGAAAAGAAAGCATGCATACCTCGATCGGGGAAATTTGCCGTTCTCGTCAACTTATAAGCTATTCGGCAAGATTGCAATTGAAAGAGAACCGGCGAGCGCTATTTTTCACACCGCCGGTAATGGTTACCAGGTAAACGATGCTATTTTACCTGGCCGCGATCTGCTCCCGATTACCGGGTTTACCGAAAAGCCATTAGGGTAATGTGCCTCCAAGATAGGTCCCGCCAGCGGTTGGATTGCGCGAGTCAACCACCCGGAAGCCCACATCCTGGCCAGACTTCAAGGCCGAAACCAGGGACTGGAACTGGTCGATGCTCGGTGACTGGCTGCCGGTTAAGCTCCGTGATCACCAAGCCAGGCTGTACCCCGGCCTCGTCGGCAAAGGAACCCGGCTTGACCGCGGTAACCAGAACCCCGCGGATCCCCTTGCTCGCCAACGGTCCAGGCACGGCCTCGACGGTCAGTCCGAGCTTGCCTTCCGATGCATTCGGGGCGCTTTCCGGCCCGTTCTCTCCGTTTTGAGAAGCAGGTTGTGCGGCATAAAGCTTGGCCCGGTCCGCAATGGTGAGCGTCGCGGTCGCAGTCTGCGTGCCGCGCATGTAGCCCAGATGGACACTCGACCCCGGCTTACGGGCCGCGATGTCCGTCACCAGAGCGTCCCCATCCTTAATAGGTTTGCCGTCCACCGTAGTAATAATGTCGCCCGCCTTCAATCCCGCCTGGTCGGCCGGGCCATGAGGGGTGACCGCGTTGACCAGCACTCCGGACTTGAAGCCATAGACCCGTTGCACCGCGGGAGACAGGCTGGCCTGGAACTGGACGCCGATCGAACCACGGATGACCTTGTGCTCCGGCCCGATCAGATCGTTGTAGACCCCAATCACGGTGTTCGAGGGCATGGCGAAGCCAATCCCTTCGTAACCGGCAGACTGGGTCAGAATCGCCGTATTGACCCCAATGACCTGATCGGCCATGTTGACCAGGGGTCCCCCGGAATTGCCGGGGTTGATGGCCGCGTCGGTTTGAATGAAGTGCTGGAACTGGCCGGCGGCGCCTTTTTCGATGGTACGGTTCTTGGCGGAGACGATCCCCGCGGTCACCGTTTGCGTGAGCGCAAATGGGCTGCCAATGGCAATCACCCAGTCACCCACCTGGCCGGCGTCGGAGTTGCCCATCTTCACCGTGGGCAGAGGCTCGGTGGTGGTGATCTTTACCACCGCCAGATCGGTATCCTTATCGACGCCGATCACCTTGCCCAGGCGCCCCTGGTAGCCTTCAGGGTCGGTCGAGAGCTTCACGTAGATCTTGTCTGCCTTCTCGACCACGTGGTTATTGGTAATGATGTAGCCGCGGGGATCGACGATGAAGCCGGAGCCAAGAGACTCGCGCATCTGGTCGCCCGGTTCCGCGCCCCGCCCCCTGGCCCCTGTCCGCCAAAGAAGCGGTTAAAGAAATCCTGAAAATTCTGGTCCGGCGACGCCCTGGCCGCCCTGATCCGAGTCGCCATTCTGGTCGTCGTCCCCCGCCCGGGGGAACGGCCGGCGTCGCACCATGAGGGCTGCGGCGGCGGGAATGGGTATCTTCCTGGGGGAGCGTCTCGGTATTGATGTTGACCACCGCCGGCCCCACATCCTTGGCGATCTGGGTAAACGTCGTCGACAGGGTGACGGGGTTCGGAATCTTCAGCGGCGTGGCGTCCGAGCTATCCGTTTGCGTTTCATTTCCGCGAACCCCGTGGACCGCAACAGAACCAATCAGGATGCCGGCGGAGAGCGTGCCAAGGATGGTAAAGATTGAAGCGAGACGGCTTGCGCGAAGCCGTTCGAGCAGCGGTTTCATCTGGGTCTAACCTCGTCGGTTGGGAAGCATACAAAGGCTGGCGGCTCAAAGAGGATGGTCTTCGTAGAGCAATCACACAGTTAGTGTGAGCCAGGGAACGAGAGCGTTTTTCATAGCAAATCTTGCGGCTCCGGGAACCATCAGCAAACCCGGCGAATATCGTTCATGGCCTCAGCAGATTCCCAGGAAACGCGCTCGAACCTCAAGCCGACGTTCTGCCAAGAACGTCGTTACATCGCTTATCCTTGCTGCCCCACAGTCACTGTGTGCCTCTCCTAGTATAGCCAAAAGCCGGCGTATGGGGCGGCAGGGTATTGAGCGCGCGTGGTGCATCGGCAAACATTTGTTAGACGCGCCCCGGCCGCCCCAGGTCACAGGATCCCCGGCCTCTGCACTCGGGACTCAAGCAGAACTTGCGCCTTCAAGCCTGTTGGCGGCGGATTCAGCGGGCCAACAGGTACGGAAACGCTTATGACCGGTCCCGCCACGCTTTGCCGGCCGCCGGCGCTTGCGAAACCTGGTCCAGGGCCAGAGGAGCAGAAGCAGGATGCGCTTGAGCGCCAGCTCGCGGCCGCTGGCGTCGTACCACTCGCTGCGCGTATGGATCCCCCCGCCGTCGCCTCCTGCCCCGATGCTGAGCGCCGGGATGCCCAGCGACAATGGGATGTTGGCGTCGGTCGAGGCCACGCGCTGCTCGGCGCGTATCCCCAGGTGCCGATCCACAGCGAGCAGGGCCTCCAGCAAGGGGGAATCGTCGTTTAGCTTTCCCGCTGGCCGGTCGCCGATCCGGGCAATCAGAAATTCCAGGGCTCCCGGTCCTTTGCTCTTGCCGCTTCGGCCCGGCGCCATGGCATTGGCGGCGAGCACTGCCTCTTCGACCGCGCGATGCAGTTCCCCTTCCAGCCGGACCAGCTGCTCCGGGTCCAGGCTGCGCAGATCGAAGCGCGCCGTGGCCCGTTCCGGAATGGAGTTCACCGAGCTGCCGCCCTCGATCGTACCGATATTCAGCGTGGTGCGCGGCGAAGCCGGCAGAACCAGCTCGCTCATCGCCGTGATCGCCCGGCTCAGCACCACGATCGGGTTTGGAGTTCCGGCATCCGTCCACGAGTGGCCTCCCGGGCCCTGCACGGTGACCAGGTAGCGGCGGCTGCCAGAGACCCTGGGTGACCACCACCTCACAGCCTGCGCCGTCCAGCACAACATTGGCGCCAATTCTCTCTCGCCACGGGGAAGCCCCGTAGAGGTATCGCATGCCGCGCAGATCGCCTTCGCCCTCCTCGCCCACATTGCCGGCAAACAGCAGATCGCACGGAAGCTCCGATCGCGGAGCTCCGCAGTGCGGCCGCCACCGCCAGGATGCCGGCTACGCCGGCGCCGTTATCGCATGCCCCGGCGCTTGCAGGCGGTTGTTCTCGACCAGTGGGGCAATCGGAGTATGGATGGGAAATACTGTATCGATGTGCGCCGAAAGCATCACGCAAGTGTGGCCTGCCAATCGACTGCGCGCCCGGTAGCAACCCAGCACATTGCCTTCGGCGTCGATCTCGACCTGTTCCAGCTGGAGTTCGCGGAAGCGTTCCGCCAACCACTCGGCGCGCCTGTCCTCGCCAAAGGGAGGCGCGGCGATCGATACCAGCTCTTGCTGCCACTGCATCGTTTTGCGTTCATGCAGATGGAACCATTGGAACGCTGCATGCACGCGCGGCAGCGAAGCCAGATGGCCGATGCGGGAAAAAGCTGAGTGGGCGATGGTGCCGGGCATAACAGAATCTCAGAGTAGCACCCTATCCCCGGCGCAATTTTCCTCTCCTCCTGCCGCGTGATCTGCATCCGTGTATGTCGTTAATCGTCCACGTAATCGACGTTGACCAGGAACAAGCCTCGTGCCGGCGCCGTCGGGCCTGCTCGCTCGCGCGGAGCGGGCTTCGAGAATTGCCGGGATCTCGGCGTCTCGCTCAGATTTCCTCGTCCCACTTCGAGAAAGGTTCCAACCAGGTTCCGCACCATGTGATGAAGAAAGCCATTCGCCCGCACCCGATACATAAGCAACTGCTGCGGCTGGCTCTTCCATCCACTGCGAAGCGTGGATGCAAGCGTACATAGTCGCCGGCGGTCGCGTTGCCATCGCGCTCCAGTCGGTCGGGATCGCTGGCGGCAAAGGAGATGAAGTCGTGTTCGCCGCAGACCCTGGCGGCGGCGCGCTGCATGGCGTCCACATCGAGCGGTGCGTTCAATGCGTAGACATAGCGTGCCTGCCAGGGCGGGCAAATCTCTCCGCGAAAGATCCTGTACTCGTAGGTTTTTGCCTGGGCGCTGTGCCGCGCGTGAAAGTCGTCTCTCGACCCGGGCGGCGCTGAGCACGCGGATCGAGGCCGGCAGCGTGCGGTTGAGCGCGCGGGCAAGATTCGCCTCGGGAATCGGGGCGGCCAGCGAAAACGTGGCCACCTGGCCCAGCGCGTGTACCCCTGCGTCGGTGCGTCCTGAACCCTGGGGCAGCACTTCTTCGCCGGTGACCCTGGCCAATGCGTCGCGCAGTTCGCCCTGCACGGTCACCCGGTCCGGTTGCACCTGCCAGCCGTGGAAGTCGGTACCGTCGTAGGCGAGTACCAACTTCCATACAAAATGCGTTGTGCATTGCCAAGAACAGCCCCCGAAGGCAGAGGATATCGCAATCGATGCTGCGATATACTCGCCCAAAGGCCACGCAGTAAGGAAGATTGTTGCCCGCGGATCCGACCCCGCATGGGCAGCAGCAGCTGCCCGATAACCAGTGGAACGAAACCTCGGCCAGGAGCGTAATTCCCTGCTAAGCAGGGTAAGACAGCGACTGCTCACCCGGCAAAGCGAGCGAAAACTAGAGTCATCGGGCGACCATGCCGCATCTGCCATGCTAGCTCCTTAAACTATCGAGACAGAAGGCGAGGGCCCGACGGGATTTGTGAAAACGCTAAAGGCTCGAACCCCGAGATTTTGACCTCACGATGAAAAATTCAGAATCCCGCTGTAATCCCTATCGCCTTCCCAAGCTGCTTCGAAGTGGTATCGCCAGCACGGAAGGCGGTTATTTCTTAAGCTGCAAGCGACTCTGGCGATCGTCTCTGTGCTGAGCGCGTATGTCCTGTGCCGGCAGCGGCACAACAGACCGGCCGCGCCTGCCTGCCGAGCCGCAACCCCGCCAGCCCTGGGCCTTCCGCCGGCGCCTCAGCCGAATTACACCCAGCCGCTCTTTATGCGGCCGGCGCGGACGTGACTTCACCAAACCGCGCAACCCCATTCCCCAAGGTATGGGATCCTTACGTTCCCACCACGGTGGCAGCGCCGGTCACGACCAACTCCCAGCGTCTGGACGGCTTGGTCCACAATGGCAAGATTTACCTGAGCCTGGCCGACGCCATCGTTCTCGGGCTTGAGAACAACTACGATATTGCCATCCAGCGCTACAACCTTGACATTGCGGACACCGATCTGCTGCGCGCCCGGGCGGGATCGAGTCTTCTGGGCGTCAGCAGTGGTCTGGTCGAGGGTACTCTGGGCGGATCAGGAGGCAGTTCGAGTTCGCTCAGCTCGGGCGGAGGTCCGGGTGGCACCTCGACCGCGGTTGGTGGCGCCGGTTCCGGTGCCGGGGGCCATAAATTTGACGACCAATGGCAGCGGACCCCAGCCGGAGGCAATGGACCCTGTCCTCACGGGAACCATGCAGTTGGAACGGACAACAACACCCGAGGCGACGCCCTTCGCCAGCGGCGGCCCTACCGCTAACCAGAACACCGACGAATACAATTTCAATTACAACCAGGGATTTATCACAGGTACCCAGCTCCAGGTTGCCTTCGACAACACTCGCGTTACGACCAACGGCATCTTCAATGCGTACAGTCCGGAATTGCAGTCGACCTTTCGGGCTACCGTGACCCAGCACCTGCTGAATGGTTTTGGCCCGGGAATCAACGGCCGCTTCATCCTCGAGGCCAAGAACGACCGCCGCATCACGCGACTCCGCTTTCGTCAGCAGATTCTCTACACCATCAACCAGATCGAGAATATTTACTGGGTTCTGGTGAGCGACTACGAGGACGTACAGGCGAAGCAGCGTGCTTTGGAGCAGTCAACCCGGCTAGCCTCAGACAATCGCAAACAGTTGCAGATCGGCACCCTGGCCCCGCTGGACGTGCTGAACGCCGACAACCAGGTGTCTACCGATACCCAGGCGTTGATCACTTCACAGACCAGCCTTGAGTATCAGCAACTGATCATGAAACAGGCGATCAGCCGCAATTTGAGCGACCCTGTGCTCTCCAGCGCTCCGGTCATTCCTACCGATCGCGTCTCGCTGCTGGAGATGCCGGAAGAACGGACGCCGGTGGAAGAGCTGGTGCAAAAGGCGTATGCCAACCGTCCGGAGATCGAGCAGAACATACTGAACCTTCGCAATGACGAGATCACCCTCAGAGCCGTCAAGAATAACTTATTGCCGCAGGTCGACGTGTATGGGTTCTATGGCGCTGCTGCCTTAGGTGGCGCAAAGAGTCCTTTTTGCTCGCCGTTTTTTGGCGCTGCGAGCTGCGATGTCCCCACCGTGGGTTACGGCACGGTTTTCACCAATCTCTTCAACAGCTCGGGCCCTGATAAGGGCGCCGGGGTCAGTGTAAATATCCCGCTTCGCAATCGCACCTGCGCAGGCTCTGCAGGCTCGGGCCGTGCTTGAATATCGCCAGGCGGAGATGCGCCTGCAGCAGCTTTACATCCAGGTGCGAATTCAGGTCATCAATGGGCAATATGCGCTGACCAACGACCGGGCCGCGGTGCAAGCGGCGCTGGCCGCCCGCGAGTACAACTTCCAGTCGTACCAGGCGGAAGTCAAGAAGTTGAGGCTGGGCGCCTCGACCACGGCCAACGTCTTGCAGCAGGAACGAAACCTCGCGACGGCGGAAAACAATGTCATCTCCACCGAAGCCACGTATGCCAAAGACCGCGCCTCACTTGAGCAGTTGTTGGCGCAGACTCTTGATCAATATGGGATTCAGCTTTCCGATGCGGTCAGCGGTACGGTAACCAAGGAGCCGGTGATCCCCGGCCTGGAACCCGCAAAGGCAGCGCCGGAAGCCGCCGTCCCCGGTCAGCAACAACAGCTGCAGCATACGGAGCAGATGCCTCCACTTCCGGTAATGCCACCGCAGCCGCCGTTAACTCCAGAAGAGCAGAAGGATCTGCCTCCGGCGCAAACGCCACCACCGCAGTAGACAACTCCATAGGGCACAATCATTGTGTCCTATGGAGTTCTGCTGGTCACGCACCGAACGAAAGGCCAAGCGAGCGTGCGACACCCTGGATATACTCCCGGCCCTGGGTGTACTCCTCTTCGCTGTGCAGATGCTCCAGCATAAGTGGAGCATCGGTTCCAAGCTGCGACAGTTCCTGCAAAATTGTCTTGTAGTCGATCAGTCCGGTTCCAGGAATCACTTCCTGCATATACACCTGCACCCCCGGACCCCACTTGAGATCCTTGGCGTGACATGACTTGATCCACGGGCCCAGCTTTGCAAAGCACTCGCGAATGACCGCGCTGTTGTTGTACAAGCGAACCGGGCTGTACATGGTGTTACACACATCCAGGTGAACCCCAAACGCCTTGCGGTCGACCGCCTTCACCAGCCTCACGTATTCGTCCGGACCACTTGGAAAGCTCCACGGCATCATCTCAATGCTGAAGAACGTACGCGTGGGCTTCACCGCATCAATCAGCTTGCGGCAGTTCTCCACCGTGGCGTCGACAAACTCCTGGCTCAGGTTTCTCGGGTTTTCTCCGTACCAGACGTCGGGATCATAGGAGCCGGCGATATCGACACAATTCCGCGCGCCCAGCATTTCCGCGAGAGCCAGCTTCCCGCGTGACGTACTCCATGTTCTGCCGCCGCTTCTCCGGGTCCGGATCGAGCATGTTCTTCCAGGCTCCCACTTCCGCAATCACCACGTCCTGCCGTGCGAATTCCTTGATCAGGCCGGCAATCCGCTCTGTTTCGGTTACAGAAAGGTCGCTGGGTGCATAAGCCGCGCGATAGCCAAGATCACGATGCGCCTTGGCCAGCACCGCAGGGTCGTCCGATTTCACGAAGATGGGACCGCCCAGCCGCATGGGCATCGACGACGCGCCGAAGACCTGCGCGGCACGCCATCGCGCCGGCGGCCAGGGCCCCCGTCGCCACGAATCTGCGTCGAGTGAGTTCATCGCTCGGTGACATGCTCCAGCATGGCAAAGAACTCCGGGAACGAAATAGCTGCGGCATCGGCTCCCACGACCAGTGTGTCTCCCTCGGCGCGCAGCGCCGCCACGGAGAAAGCCATGGCGATGCGATGGTCTCCGTCGGAATCGACCACGGCGCCGTGCAGCTGCTGGCCTCCCGGCACATCCAGACCATCTTCGAATTCCTTCACCTCAGCGCCCATGGCCCGCAAATTTCTCGCCACCAGCGCGATCCGGTCGCTCTCCTTCACCCGCAGCTCGCGCGCATCGCGGATGCGGATGCCTCCGCGGGTGTAGGGAGCAATGGCCGCCAGCACCGGCAGCTCGTCAATCAACTGCGCTGCCAGCGCTCCGCTGATCTCCGTACTGCCCATGCCTTGCGCAGGAGCGGTCAGCTGTACGCTGCCGATCAGCTCCCCTTCGTTCTCTTCCAGGTTCAGCACGTTGATCTTTGCTCCCAGCGCGGTCAATACATCGAGCAGCGTTGCCCGGGTGGGATTCATGCCCAACTGATCAAGCACCAGGTTCGATTCCGGGAAGAGCGCAGCCGCGCACAGGAAGAAAGCGGCTGAGGACATATCTCCGGGCACCGTCGCTTCGATCGCGTGCAGCTTCTGGCCGCCGGCGATCGCCACCGAGTCGATGGTTCGCCGAACCTCCGCCCCGAAGCCGCGCAATGCCAGTTCACCGTGGTCGCGCGTGCGCACTGCTTCGCGGACCGTGGTCGTACCCTCCGCCTGCAATCCGGCGAAGAGCAATGCGGTCTTCACCTGGGCGCTGGGCACCGGCGTCCGATAGTCGATCCCGTGCAGCTTCGCTCCGTGGATCTCCACCGGCGCATGTCCATCGCGCAGAGTGATGGACGCGCCCATCTCCAGCAGCGGCTTGCGCACCCGCTCCATCGGCCTGCGGTTCAGCGAAGCGTCCCCTTCGAGGGTAAAGTCGCCGGCCTGCGCGGCCAGCAATCCTGACAGCATGCGCATGGTAGAGCCGGAGTTGCCGCAATCCAGCACCATGCCTGGCGGAGTCAATATTCCCGCGCAGCCCTCGACCTCCACCGTATCTCCGGTTCGCGTAACTTTGGCGCCCAGCTGCCGCACGCAGGCGAGACTGCTGGCGCAATCCGCCCCGGTCGAAAAATTATGAAAGCGGCTGACCCCTTCCGCCAGAGCCCCCAGCAGCGCGTACCGGTGGGAGATGCTTTTGTCGCCGGGCAGCCGCAGGGTGCCGAATACGTTCCGCGCCGGATGGATGGTTTGTTCCGTGGTCTTTTCAACAAGGTCAGCCAAATGCCTGGACTCCATTCTTCAACGCTTATCCTAACGAATTCAGAACCTTCAGCACAATCACGGTTTCGTCGTCGAAGCGCTCGACGCCGCCCTGGAATGCCGAGAGCTCCTGGTAGATCGCTTCCACCATTCCTTCGGCCGAGTTCTTCAGTTGGCGCTTGCACGATCGCGGTCAGCCGCTCCGTGCCGAACATCTCTTCGCTTTCGTTGACCGCATCCACGATTCCGTCGCTGAAGAAGATGACCGCGTCGCCCGGGCGGGTGGAGAGGGTGAATTCCTCGTAAGTGACGTCCTTGAACATGCCCAGCGGAAATCCCTCGGCCTGCACCGTTTCCACCTGTCCCGCGCGGCAGAAGAGCGGCTGCACCGCGCCCGCATTGGCGATCTGCAGCGTCTGCTTCTCATCGTTCCAGACCGCGAACAGCATGGTCACGTATTGCGAATCCATCTTGCGTTCCTGCAGCGAGTCGTTCAGCTGTTTCAACATCGCGGCGGGAGAGAGGGCCTGGCTGGTGGCCGCGCGCATGATCCCGCTGATCAGCGCCGCATACAGCGCGGCCGGCGCGGCTTTGCCGCTGACGTCGCCCATCGCGATGCCAATGCACTGGTCGTCATAAGGCAGAAAGTCGTAGAGGTCTCCGCCGATGGTGCGTGCGGGCAGAAATCTGGTGGCGAACTCGGCGTGCGGCTTTGCGCGGCGGCTTGGGCGGCAGCAGCCGCAATTGCACTTCGCGCGCCATGTCGAGATCGTGTTCCAGCCGCTGTTCCTGCTGGGTCACCCGCTGGTAGAGCCGGGCATTCTCGATGGCCACGGCAATCTGCGAGGCCAGCGTCACCAGGGTGCGCTGGTGATCCTCGTTAAAGTAGTTGACCCGCACATGCTCCAGGTCGAGCACCCCGATCACCTTGCCCTTGTAGAGCAGCGGCACCGCCATCTCCGAGCGAGTCTCCGGGTTCACCATGAAGTAGCGCGCGTCTTTGCGCACGTCCCCGGTGTGGATCAGCCGGCGCTCGCGCACCGCGGTGCCCACCAGCCCGCGGTCCAGCGGAACCTTATCCGACGGCATCACCGGGTGGCCAAAGCGCACGGCATACTGGATCTCCAGCACCTGCTCCCGCTCGTTCAGCAGCAAAATGCTGAACATCTGGTAGTCGATGAGCCGCCGCAGAAGCTCCCCGATGCGTTCCAGCAGGGGATCGAGATCGAGGATCGAGGTAACTTCACGGGCAATTTCGTTCAGCACCGCCAGCGTTTGCGCCTGCCGGGCGACCCGGGTATAGAGGCGCGCATTCTCGATCGCCTGGGCCACGCGGGAGGCGGTCAGCTCCAGCAGGCGGAGATGCTCCGGCTGGAAATAGCCGACCTGCTCCGATTGCAGATCCATCACCCCGATGACCCGGTTCTTCACGATGAGCGGAACCGCCAGCTCCGAGCGGACATCGGGATTGGCGCTGATGTAGTTTTCTTCCTGGCGCACATCCTGCAGCAGAATGGATTCGCGCTGCTCCGCGGCCCGCCCCACGACTCCCTGGCCCACGCGGATCTTGCAGCCGTTCGGCCTCCGGGGTGTGGCCGATCTGGAAACGCATGCGCAGATCGTTGGTGCGTTCATTCAGCAGCAGGATGGCAAAAATCCTGTAGTCGATCACGGCGCGCACCAGGTCCGCGGTGCGATGCATCAGGGTCTGCAGATCGAGGGTGGTGTTCAGGGTATTGGCCAGCCGCATCAGGAACTCGGTCTGCAGCGGGTCGACCCGTGCTGTGGGGGTACCAGGGGGGCTTCCGAGCTGGGACGGTAATCGCCTTCAAACGATTGCGTAGCAACAGCTTGCGCCGGTTTTTCTTCGGCTTCGGCGTCGTCCTGGTCGCGGGGAGGAGTCATACAAATATCGAGTCATCATAGAGCATTTCGTTGGAGGGCTGGTTCAGGATCAGGTGCAAAGGAGGATTCGGTCGCCCGGCTGGAGCGTAAAACATTTCCAGGAATGGTCTGCAGTTCCGCGGACCATTCCTGGAAATGTTTTTCACTGCTCGTTCTGATACTCCCGCAGGATGGCCACGCTGGCGCTCGCGCCAATGCGGGTGGCGCCTGCCTCCAGCATGGCGCGCGCATCGCTCAGCGTGCGAATGCCGCCCGAAGCCTTTACCCCGCACCGATTCCCCGCGACTCCGCGCAGGATCGCCACATCGGCCACGGTGGCGCCCCCGGTAGAAAATCCGGTGCTGGTCTTGAGAAAATCGGCGCCGGCCGCCAGCGCCAGCTCCGACGCGCGCAGCTTCTCTTCCACGCTCAGCAGCGAGGTCTCCAGGATGACCTTGACCAGCGCTCCGGCTTCATGGGCCACCTGCACCACTCCGCGAATGTCCTGCTCCACCAGCGCATTCATGCCCGACTTCAGCAAACCGAGATTCATCACCATATCCAGCTCATGCGCGCCCAGCTTGATCAGCGCCAGGGCTTCTTCCCGTTTGCTGGTGGCAAGGTTGGCGCCCAGCGGGAAACCCACCACCACGCCCACCGGGACCCCGCTTCCCGCCATAACGGAGTGTGCCAGCGAAACCCATGCCGGGTTGACCATGGCACAGGCAAAGCGGAAACTGGCCGCCTCTTCACACAGCTTCACTACCTGATCCCGGGTCGCTTCCGGTTTCAGCAAGGTGTGGTCAAAGACCGCGGCAAACGCCGGCGCACTTGCCAAGGCAGCGGCGGCAAACCCAGCCACGTCAAAATATCCCGTGCCGTGATCGATCTCCGGCTGCAGCACTTTGCTGGTCATGGAACAGACCTCCTTCTCCGTAGGCTCCGGTGGGACTCTATGCCCTTCCGCAGCGAAAGATCAATGTGGCCGTCTCATCCGGGTTAAAAATGCGGATGTCGGGTAGGTTACGAAAGCGTTCCTGATAATCCATTCCGTAGCCCGACGACGAAATGATTGGGAATGGTAAACGCCACATAGTCGGCGTCGATCTTCTCCAGGCGCCGCGCCGGTTTATCCAGGCAGGTGGCGATCTTCAGGGTTTTGGGTTTGTGTTGCTGCAACAGCTTGCGCAGGAAAACCAGGGTCAAGCCCGTATCCAGAATGTCTTCGACCAGGATCACGTTGCGACCCCCGATCGGCGTATCGATATCCTTCAGTCAATCTTACCGCGCCACTCGTCTTCACGCCCTTGTAGCTGGAGATGGCCACGAAGTCGAACGTCGTCTCCACCGAGATGCTGCGCGCCAGGTCGGCAAGAAACACCGCGGCGCCCTTCAGCACGCCTACCAGCAAGATAGCTTCACCCGCAAAGTCGTGGCTGATCTGCGCGCCGATCTCCGCCACCCGGGCGGCAATCTCCTCGCGACGGAACAACATGTCGTGCTCGTGCTCTCTCATAGCGCGCATTCTTCCACGGATCCCGGCCAAGAGAAAGTGCCCGGCTATAATGAAGAGACGTTCTCATGTACCCCTTCATTCACATCGGACACTTCTCCATTGGCACCTTTGGCTTGTGCCTGTGGTTGGCGTCCGTCTTTGCCTGCTGGACACTCTATCGCAATTTCCGGCGTTACGGCATCGACGCTGACGCCGTCGGCGTGGCTGCCTACACCACCGTAGGCGGTGTGGCCGGCGCCAAGCTATGGCATGTGCTGGAAGATCCGACGTTGCTCATGCACCAGCCTGCCCTTGTCCTCTTTGACCGGGCCGGATTTGCCTGGTTTGGTGGTCTGCTTGCCGGCATTGCCGTGCTCTTGTGGCAAGGGCGCCAGGCGAAAATCGGCGGTCTGGGGATGCTGGATCTGGCTGCGCCGGCCGTCTCCGTGGGCTACGGGGTTGGCCGCATCGGCTGTCTTGTTTCCGGCGATGGCGACTACGGAATTCCAACGCATCTCCCCTGGGGTATGAGTTTCCCCAACGGGCTTGTTCCCACTACCCAGAAAGTGCACCCCACGCCCATCTATGAGTTCCTGGTCGCGCTTGTTGATCGCCGCCTATCTGTGGCGGAGGGGGGCCAAGACCGATGACCCCTTGCCTTGGGGCAGATCACCGGTGAGTATCTGGTGCTGAGTGGCGTGGCGCGTTTTCTGGTCGAGTTCATCCGCATCAATCCGCGCATCTACTGGGGTATGAGCAATGCCCAGGTCGCCAGCCTGGGCTCGATTGTCGCCGGCATTTTGCTGGTTGTCTGGGCCCGGCGACACAGTGTCGTCCCCGCGGCGAGTGCGACCGAAGTGGTGACGGCCGCATCCCGTCATTAACATGCTGCGAAAAAAGGGTTGTACGAAGGGCACGGCGTCAGCCGTGCCCTTCGTACAAAACGTTTTTCCTCAAGCTCAGAAGCCGTGCAAGGTAGGCTTTTGACATCATGACATTCCACGAAGAGGAGAACCATGGCTCAATCCGATCAGCTCCGCGTACCTGAACCGGCCCGCACCGACGCCAAATCTTTCGAGCTGCTGCGCGTCTGGATCGCCCATCAGGATCAGCACATCAGCCTGCGGGTCGGAGTGTGGAAGGAGCCAGAGCACTGGGGCATGATGCTGGCCGACCTGGCGCGCCACATCGCCGCCGCCTTCGAGCAATCGGAGAAGCGCGACCCGGACGAAATGCTGGCCCGCATCAAGGCCAGTTTTGACACCGAGATGGGGTCTCCCACAGATGAGGTTCGCGGCGAGATCGTCAACTGAGCTCCACTTTGGCGTCAGCGCCACCCCTCCTATAACCTAGTAACAGGCTCCAATATTGAATGACCAGATCACCATCCGTGGCGCACGAACCCACAACCTGAAAAACATAGACTGCGATCTGACCCACGGCCAGCTCACCGTGGTCTCCGGTGTTTCAGGTTCGGGCAAATCCTCGCTCGCCTTTGACACTATCTATGCGGAAGGCCAGCGCCGCTACGTCGAGTCGCTGTCCGCCTACGCCCGGCAGTTCCTGGAGCGTATCGAGAAGCCCGACGTGGACCTGATCGACGGTCTGGCGCCGGCCATTGCCATCAAGCAAAAAAACACCACCCGCAACCCGCGCTCGACCGTGGCCACGGCGACGGAGATCTACGATTATCTCCGTCTGCTCTTTGCCCGCTGCGGCACGGCGCATTGCATCGTCTGCGGCGGAGTGGTCAAGCGCGACACGGTGGATGAGATTGCCGCTTCCATCCTGGCCCTGGGGGACGATACCCGTCTCTACGCCTTGTTTCCCGTAAAGCCGCGCGTTGCCCCGGAGTCTCAAGCGGAGGCGCCGGCGCCTAAGAAACGGAAAAAACCCGCAGCCAAGGCCTCCGTCAACCCGGCCCTGCCCAACGATGCGTTCAAGGAGCGGCTCACCGAACTGCGCGCACGCGGCTTCAATCGTCTGTACCAGAACGGCAAGATCGTGGAGTTCGCCACCCCCGAGTCGCTGCTCGATCTTGACTTCGGGCAGGCGGTCTACGCGTTGGTCGATCGCCTGGTGGTTTCCCCGGACAACCGGGCGCGGATCGTGGATGCCGCCGAGATCGGCTTTCGCGAGTCAGGAGAGATTGTCTACGAAACCGTTCCCCGTGAAGGCGAAGCAGAGCCCCGGCGGCTCCGCTTCTCCCAGGCCTTTGAATGCAAGCTCTGCCATCGCATCTACCGCGAGCCCGAGCCCCGGCTGTTCTCCTTCAATAACCCGTACGGCGCCTGCCAGCGTTGCCAGGGCTTCGGCAACACCATCGACTTCGATCTCAACCTGATCATCCCCGACAAGCAGAAGACGCTGAACGAGGGCGCGATCGATCCCTGGACGCGCCCGAAGTATCGTCCCTACCAGTCGGAGCTCAGAAAAGCTGCCCTGCAGCATGGTATTCCGCTGGACACACCCTGGAGGGAACTGACCGCGGCGCAGCAAGCCTTTGTGCTCGACGGCCACGGGGCGTTCCTGGGAGTCAATGGATTCTTCGCTTATCTGGAGCGCAAGAAATACAAGCTGCACGTTCGCGTGATGCTGAGCAAGTACCGCGGATACGCCGAGTGTCCCGAGTGCAAGGGAACCCGCCTGCGTGCCGAAGCCCGCGCGGTCCGTATCAATGGCCGTAACATTTGCGAGGTCTCTGCCCTCACCATCCGCGAAGCGCACCGCTTCTTCGAGGGTCTCAGCCTGACCCGGGAGCAGCAGGAGATCGCCGGCGGCATCCTGGTCGAGATACAACAACGGTTACATTTTCTCGATGCCGTCGGTCTCGAGTACATCACCCTCGACCGCCTGGCCTCGACTCTCTCCGGCGGCGAAGCACAGCGCATCCAACTGGCTACGTCGCTCGGCTCGCGCCTGGTGGGGGCGCTCTACGTGCTCGATGAGCCTTCGATCGGCCTGCATAGCCGCGACACCGCCAAGCTCATCCGCATCCTCGAAGAGCTGCGCGACCTGGGCAACACCATCCTGGTGGTGGAGCACGATCCGGACGTGATCCGCGCAGCCGACTGGCTGGTCGATCTCGGTCCGGGCGCCGGAGAGCTGGGCGGCCGCATTCTGGCTTCCGGCACAGTGGCAGAGGTGGAGAGAAACCCCGACTCCCTCACCGGCCGCTACCTCAGCGGGCAACTCACCATTCCGATTCCGACCCGGCGGCGGGAGCCCTGCGGGAGAAGCTGGTGCTCCGCGGAGCGCGCATTCACAACCTGAACGGGCTCGATGTCGAGATTCCCATGGGCATGCTGGTCTGCATCACCGGTGTCTCCGGGTCCGGCAAGTCGACCCTGGTGCACGACGTGCTCTACCCTGCGGTAGCCCATGCGCTGGGCAAGAACGAAGGCGGTGATCCCTCTCACCTTTATCGGGAGCTCAAGGGAGCGGAGCGGCTGAATGATATCGTTCTGGTCGACCAGGCGCCGATCGGGCGCACCCCGCGCTCTAATCCGGTCACCTATATCAAGGCCTTTGACGCCATCCGCGAACTCTTTGCCAACCAGCCCGAGGCCCAGCGCCGGGGATACACCGCGGGGCATTTCTCCTTTAATGTCCCCGGAGGCCGCTGCGACGTCTGCGAAGGCGATGGCACGGTCACCGTGGAGATGCAATTCCTCGCCGACGTCGAGCTGCCCTGCGAGGAGTGCAGTGGAACCCGCTACAAAGCCACCGTGCTGGAGGTGAAGTACAAGGGGAAGAGCATCCACGACGTGCTTAACCTGACCATCAAGGAGGCGCTACGCTTCTTTACCGGCCAGCAGCGAATTCTGGAAAAGCTGGCAGTCCTGGACGAAGTGGGCCTGGGCTATGTACGCCTCGGCCAGTCGGCGACTACGCTTTCGGGGGGCGAGGCCCAGCGGGTCAAATTGGCGGCGCATCTTTCTCTCGGCCGCAGCGCAGCCGGTCGGGCCACCAACGGGACAGCCAAGAAAGCAGGCAGCCGCGTCCTCTACATCCTGGACGAGCCCACCACCGGCCTGCACTTCGATGATGTGAGCAAGCTCTTGACCGCCTTCAAGCGGCTGATCGATGCCGGCGGCTCGCTGGTGGTGATCGAGCACAACCTGGACGTGATCAAGTCAGCGGACTGGGTCATCGACCTGGGTCCGGAAGCAGGGGCGGGCGGCGGCAAGGTGGTAGCCGCGGGGACCCCCGAGCACGTGGCGCAGGCCGCCGGCTCACATACGGGCTATTGGCTGGGACTGGCGCTGGCGGCGCAAGAGCTCCGGGCCGGGTAATGAGGCTTTGCGGAACACAACTCTGTCTCACTCTGGCCCTCATGTCGGCGGCCGGGTTCCTGCAGGCGCAAAACCAGCTGCCGCCGGGTACCAAGGCACCGGATACCGCGCCGAGCGTTCCATCCGACCGGGAAGCCGCCGAAAGCAAGATGGAGCAGCGGGATTTCGACGGTGCGCGGCCGCTGCTGGAAAAGTATCTGAAGCAGCATCCCGGCGATGCCCGCGCCCTCTTCGACCTGGGCTATCTCGAGGATGCAGCCGGCAACCAGGGGCCGGCCGCCGCCGACTACCGCAAGGCCATCGCCGCGGACCCAAAGCAGTTCGAGGCCCACCTGGCGCTTGGGGCTGCTTTTGGCCCACCAGTCTAAATGGGAAGAGGCCAGGGACCAGGTCCAGCAGGCGACGCTGCTCGAAGCCCCCAACCCCGCAGCCAAGGCAGAGGCCTTCCGGACGCTGGCCAGGTTGGACCGTGCCAGCGATCCCCCCGCAGCCCGGGATGCTCTGGTGGCCGCGCTCCAGCTTAGCCCGGAGACCCCGGCCGACCTGCTGCTGACCGCTCAAATCGCCGAGGCGAACGACGATAACGAATTGGCCCAGACGGCCTACCAGCGCTTGCTGGCCATCCATCCGCCAGCCCCCCCAGTCGTGGCGGCGGAAGCCACCGCCGGGCTCGCCCAGCTCCTGCTGAAGGAGAGGAAATATAGCGATGCCGAGCCGCTGCTCAAGAGCGCGTTAGCGCGGGATCCCCGTGATCCGGGGCTGAACGCGCAACTGGTGACGGCCTTGCTCGGTCAGGGCAAGCCCCAAGAGGCCTTGCCTATCCTTGAGACCCTGCAGCAATTGGAGCCGGGCAACGCCTCCGTGGACCAGATGCTGGCCGACGCCTACTCTCAGGCTGGCCATCCTGAAAAGGCCGACCCCATCTATGCCAGGATGGTCCTGGCCCACCCCGGCGACGAGGAGATTCTGGTCGGGCAGGGCCAAAACCTGCTGCGGGAGAGGCTTTATCCCCAGGCGCAGCAGGTCTTCGAGCGGGCGGTAAAGCTCAAACCCGACGACGGAGACGCCTGGAGCGGCCTTGCCTTTGCTGCCTCGGAAAATAAGCAGTATTCAACAGCACTGCATGCTCTTTCCATGCGAGCAACATATTTAGAGGAGACTCCAGCTACCTACTTCCTCTGGGCAACTTCCTACGATAACCTGCATGTGTCGAAATCAGCGCAGGAGTACTACCGCAAGTTCCTCGCCGCTTCCGGTGGAAAATTTCCCGACCAGGAATGGCAAGCCAGGCATAGACTGGTTGCTCTTGGCGGAAGTCATTAACGAAAGACGTGCCGTAAGCCCTCCGAGAGGTGCCTTATGCGGTTCGTAGCTGCGACCCTCGCTGTTTCTGCTCTAACCTTCAGCCTTTCCTGTGCCCGCGCCTTCGCGGTAGACGAAAGAGTTCCCGACCCTCAGGCCATGGCTGCGCTCATGGCCAAGGCTGACCAGGCCCAGCCCAAAGAGCAATGTTTTCTCTACGCCGAGCTGGTTCACCAGATGACCGAGCTTGCTAGCCAGCAACTGAGCTCCGGGGATGGGGATCATGCCTCGGCCACGCTGCGCCTGGTACAGCACTATGCTGAGAAGATCCACATGGGAGTCGCGGACGACGGAAAAAAGCTGAAGAATGCTGAGCAGCTCATACAGCACACCTCGTATCGGCTCACCGGTATTCTCAACGCCGCTTCCTATGAGGATCGGCAAGCGCTGCAGGCGACCTTGAAGCAGCTGGAGCAGGTGCAAACCGAGCTCATGATGCAGGTCTTCAAAAAATAGCTTCTTCCCATTCATTTGCTATCCCGATCCATTACGTGCGTTTGGATGTTGCTGGTGGTTGCGCTGGTCGTTGCCCCTGCGTGGGCCCAGTCCAAAAAAGATCCGCTGACCGAACAGCAGATTGAAGAGGTTCGTGAGGCCGGCGATAATCCGCCGGAGAGGATCAAGCTCTACGTCGGCTACCTGGAAGAGCGGATCACGGAAATTCACAAGCTCAACGCCGACCACATTGCGCAGAACAAGACTGTGCGCCTGCACAATCTCTTCGAGGAGTTCACGCGGCTTTCCGATGAGCTGCAGGACAACATGGACGCCTTTGACCAGCAGCATGCCGATCTGCGCAAGATGCTCAAAGAGATTGTGGAGAAGACCACACAATGGACCACGGTGATGAATGAGCCTGTGCCGAGCACTGGGTACGACTTCGCGCGCAAGACCGCGCTCGACTCGAACCAGACCGCGCATGAAAGCGCCACCCAGATGCTTGCGGACGAGACGAAGTATTTTGCCGAGCAGAAGAAACAGGAGAAGGAAGAGCAGAAGCGCTGAAGCAGCTTCGCAATTGGTGTACACCGAACCCGGATTTCCTGTGGAGCTTTGTGGGGCCATCGAACTGTAGGCGGCTTTCCGCGAAGAAAGCCGCACATCACTTTCCTCAGATAGCGCAGCGCTGCAGGAAATCCGGGGAGGGATAGGCCTTTTCGTGGTTTTCTACCAAAGAAAACCGCGCCTCGCGATCTCTATGAGGCCACAATGATTGCGAAGCTGCTTTGAAGCAGTTTTCTGTCGGGCCAAGTCCTGCTACGCTGAAGGCGGTGAATTCCGAACTGCACTTGTTGTTTGCGGAGGAGTACCGTGCCCTTCGGCCGCGCGCTCCGCTCCCCGGGCTTGAGATTCGTTTCCGCCGCTTTACCAGCTTGAACACCACGATCCGTTTGCGTGAAGGGCGGGTGCATGTGCACTTGTCGGATCTGCTGGAAGGAGCGCCCGAGAGTGTATTGCGGGCCATCCTTCACATCCTGTTGGCAAAGCTTTACCGCAAGCCGCTGAATGCGCTGCAAACCACTCGTTACCGCAGGTTCGCATCCAGTGAAGCGGTGATCCGTCAGACCGAGTTAATTCGTCAGTCTCGCGGCCGCAAAAAGATGCTCGGCCCACAGGGTCAGCACTACAACCTGGATGAAGTTTTCGAGAGTTTGAACAGCAGGTTCTTCCACGGCTTGATGGGGCGGCCGCTGCTCACCTGGAGTGGGCACATGGCCAAGCGCAGCCTGGGTCATTATGATCCTGCGCACAACACGATTGTGGTCAGCCGCGTCTTCGATCGCAAGAACACCCCCCGCTACGCGGTGGAATATCTGCTCTACCACGAGATGTTGCATTTGAAGCATCCCGTGAAAGTACGTGGCGGTCGTCGCTGTGTGCATCCTCGCGAGTTTCAGCTTGAAGAGCGTCTCTTCCCCGACTGGCAAAAAGCCAAGGAATACCTGAAGACCATTTGATGCGGGCCTGCAATCAGCGAGCGAAACGCAAGGAGAGCAGGGGAGCACCGGCAACAAAAACCTGAGGGTGCCCCATTCAAGCCGTTTTTGGGCTTGAGTGGGGTAGTTCCCAAACTCTTCGCTCCCTGCCATTAGGGGCAAGCTGACTTGCCTGCGGCAAGGTGAGGGAGGAATGAACAACGCGAAGGTTGATTGTGTGGAAAGGTAAGTGTCACAAATGAATTGTCATCCCACCGGTAGTGGAGGGACCTGCTGTTCTCCCACTACAAGTTCAATTTCCTCGACTGGTCCAGCAAATACTCTGAGGCCCGCCAGGACAATGCAAGGATTGTCGCCGTAGGATTCTTGTCGGGATTCGTAGTAAAACAACCGCCATCGGTAACAAACAAATTCCTCACATCGTGCGCCTGGCAAAATCCGTTGAGCACCGAGGTCTTCGGGTCAGAGCCCATGCGAACGGTGCCGACCTCGTGTGCGACGCCACCCTCATGGAGATGTCCCCAGCGACTCGTCGGCGAGCCCGTGCTGCTGACCGGCGTTCCGCCTGCGGCCTCGATGATCGCGCGAAAAGTCTCGTTCATGTCCGCCGCCATCTTGACGTCGTTGTCGCTCCAGGCGAAATGAAAGCGCAATACCGGGATGCCCCATTGGTCGACTACGTCCGGATCAATCTCGCAGTAGCTCTGTTCATTCGGGATCATCTCCCCGCGGCCCTCGACGCTGACGAAGGTTCCGTATTTTTCGCGGCACGCCTCCTTCAGCCCGCCGCCGTAGCCCTCAACCTCCTGCAACACTCCGTTGAACATGCCGACGCGCGGCATGGTACGTCCGCCGTAGATCTCGATATGGTAACCGCGGTGGAATTTGTTGGTCTGGTCGTATTTCCACCACGGGACATAGACATGAACCGACCCGGTACCGTCGTGGTTATGGGGCGGAATCTTGGCAAGTTGAGGAAAATATCCGACCACGCCACTCGCAGGTGTGTCCATCAGGTAGCGGCCGACGGCGCCGGAGGAATTGGCGAGGCCGTTGGGAAACAGCGTGGACTTTGAATTGAGCAAGAGGCGTGCCGATTCGCATGCGCTGGCGCCGACAACGAAGGCGCGAGCCCGAAGCTGTTGCTCCGTCCGAGTTGTCTTGTCGATGTAGGAAGCGGCTCGGGCTTTGCCGTCCGCGCCCACCAGTATTTCCCTTGCCATAGCGTTCGGAATGATCGTCAGGCGGCCGGTCGCTAACGCAGCGGGAATCAGGGTTTGGCTGGAGCTGAAATTCGAGTTCATCACGCAGCCCCGTTCGCACTGGTTACAGTAGTGGCACGGCGCCCGGCCATTCAGGCTTCGGGTGAGGATAGCAGCGCGTCCTGGGATGCAGGGAATGCCGAGCTTGTGGCAGCCCCTTTGCACGATCACATCCGAGCAGCGAGGCTGGGGAGGCGGCTGAAAGATTCCGTCCGGCGCGCTCGGGATGTGCTCCGTGGTGCCGTAGACGCCAATGTAAGCGTCAGACTTGTCGTAATACGGCGCCAGGTCCTGGTAGCGGATGGGCCAGTCGTATCCGGCGCCGTCGAGCGAGTGTCCTTTGAAGTCCGCCTCGGCCATGCGCAGCCAGACCCGTGTAAAGTGGTTGGTCCGGCCCCCAAGAATACGTGCACGGTCCCACCCAAAGGGTGAGCCCGGTGCGTTGCTGTACGGCTCGCCAGGGACATCGCCTGAGATAAAAGCCACGTCCAATTCGCGGCTGCCGGAAGCATCGTAGCCGCTGCCGCCGATGCCGGCGCCGCGATGAGCAAGCTGATAAGGCCACAGATGCTCGCTGAAGTGTTGAGCAGGATTCAGCAGCGGTCCGGCCTCGAGCATCACTACATCGAGCCCGCCTTCGGTCAGCACCTTCGCGGCTCCTCCGCCTGCGGCCCCCGAGCCGATGATGCACACGTCGTACACCTTTTGCGAGCGAACGATCGGGAGCATAACTTGACCTCGGCAACAAGGTAATCGGGGAATGCGCTGCGGGCGTCCTTTTCTACACCGTGATGCTTTCGTCCTCAGGGCTGTCCTGCATGAGAGTAACTCGCCTCGCTGGCGTTCTCAGGACTGCATCCCTGCGCTTAGGTTTGGCGGCAGCTGTGACCGGCGGCGCTAAGCGAAGCTCTCCAGCGGCCACGACGTGGACAAATCCTTTACTTTGGAGAACGGCGCGCAGCTTGTCGTATTCGCGTATTGCATCGCCCTCAAATTCCCTGCAGCTCCACACCATCACGTCACGACGCGCCTGATTCAGCTCGCTATCCCAGGTTCCATGAAACTGTATGACCACAAACGACTCGGGGGGAACTGGACTGAGTGCCAGCGTGAAGTACTCCGTCTGCTGCTTCGTCTGCTCTTCGATAATCCTGGTCTTGTAGAAGACTTCTACCATCGCGTCCCTCATTGTGCCCTTCCAGCTTAACCCAGAGGATGGTGGCTGGAGTGGTTGCGGCTCCTGGAGTCATAGCAGGAACCGATTGACAATTGGCCCTCGTCAACGCGATCAACTCGGAGCATACTCAATCTATGCGCCCGGAAAACGTACCTTTATGTGATTGCCATCATGTCAGGATGCAACCTGAGGTGTCGTCTCGTTTGTCCGGCATCGTTTTCAAATGTGCCTCCCTGAACAGCCGGGGGCGCTACTACCGAGAACAAAACGGCTATTTCAACCTGATTCCGGGGGGGCTGCCAGGAAAAGAAGAAATTGACACTGCCAATCGCTGCGCGAAGGTCTGTCCCAAAAAACGACACGCCCGCTCTTTCATGGCGATTACACGACCTAAGAGTTCCTCTCCTGAAGCCAGGGGGCTCTGGTGCTGGCACTGCTATGAGTGCGATCCGAGCAAATAACTGAACGAAATGAAATGTGGGAAAGCACAGGCGAACAGATGGAAGACTTAAAGAAAAGGGTCATCCGGAGTGGCGCGTTTGGTGGCTACGAAATGACCGGGTGGAAGCATCCGGAGGATGCGAGCTGGCATGTGAAAGTGTGGCTTGCAGGCCGCCCGGGTGACTGGATCGGTTACACGGTCAGAGGTGGGGCCTTCGAGCTGAAGGTGCTCGCTCAGCCACAAAAGGAAGCAATCCTGCGAATCATCGCGGAATGGGAAGTGGAATCGCTGTGCCCTTAGCCCCGATAAGACGCGCTTCTACAGAGGTTTGATTTGACAAGCGTGCCCCGCTGGGGCCGCGACTGTGTCCATCGCCGCAAGGTACGGAGCAAGTAGCCGATATGTGTCGTAATAGTCGTGGAAACTGATTGCCGCCGGATTGTCATCGCGGTGATGCAACACGTGAGCGGTTTGGGGCGTGACACTATGAATGGTGATTGTGCACACCTTCTCCCGAATGAATGACTCTTCGTCCGACTCACCGAATCCGTTCACATTCATCCCCGTGATGGGCAAGTTCAGGGAACGAGCAATCACGGCAAGTCTGCTTACCAGCAAAGGGTCTGACTGGCTGGCCCACACCTCCGTGGGCCCCAGACCAAGCGTATCGAGATTGATCATCGCTTCTATCTTTGAGAGCTGATCCTTGGCCAGCTGCTTGACGTAAAAAGCAGACCCGAGCAGCCCTTCTTCTTCGCCAGTAAATGCGACGAAGATAAAGGTATGCTTTCGTGGGGAGCCGGCGAGGGATTGAAACAGGGTCGGAAGGAGCGAAGCTCCGCTCCAGTTGTCAACGATTCCATCTCCCTCTGAAACGTGATCGAAGTGCGCTCCGATGAGAATGACCTCAGGCGCGCTCCCTGGGAGCACGCAGACAATGTTAGGTTGCTTCCGATGCGGTACGGGCTGTTCAGAGAGGTTTGCCGTTGGACACCCAGCCTGGGCGAAGAGCTGCAATAGCGCTGCCTCCCGGGTGGTGTCGTTTCCCTTGTAGAGATCGAGTCGACGTTGGACTGTTTCTGACCCTACGAGCGTATAACGCGTCTGAGCACCCAGCGAAAAGGCATACAGGATGGGCAAGGCCAGAAGCAAGCGAACAGGGCCCGAATGAATCATGATCTGAGATCGTATATACGGGCGGCGATGGGCGCAATGGAAATAGCCTCGTCTGCGAACCCGCAAGCAGCGGCGATCTCAGCAAAGGTGACGCCCGTTCAACTTCCGGGTGCATTTGGAATGTGGCTGGGGACGAGGGCAGAGAAAATCGGGAGGAGATCTTCGACCGCATCGCAGGTGTAGTCAGGGCGAGCCAATGCGAGCTCTTCGGACGTGCCATAGCCGTACGTGACAGCGATCGAAGTTACGCGGTTTGCGCGGGCAGCTTCGATATCGAAGTTGCGGTCACCGACCATGCACGTGGCGGCGGGATCGAGGGACTGCTCTTCGAGGAGACGACGGAGCAGGGCTGTCTTGGTGTGATGGAGCGATCCGGGCGTGTCCGCGTACAGGGCAAGAAAATAGCGGCTGAGGGCGAATTTTTCGAGGACCCGTTCCGCGAAATCCTCGCGTTTGGAGGTGCAGACGAAGAGTTGCCAGCCTGCGGCCTGAAGGCTTTGCAACATCGGATGGACGCCGGGATAGACGGAGTTCTCCGCCCAGCCGGTGGCGGCGTAGCACGAGCGGTAGTCGTGCAGCATAGCGGCGCGGCGAGGCTCGTCGGCATCCGGCATCAGGCGGCGTACGGACTGATCAGCGGGAGGGCCGATGAACCAGTCAAGAGGCTCGGTCCAGGCGATGCCATGGGCTTCGAGGGCGTTGGTAAGGCATCCCAGAATGCCTGGTTTCGAGTCAGTGAGCGTGCCATCGAGATCGAATATTGCAGACCTGCGCATCATCATGTGATTAGTATCGCTTGCAGCCCAGCGCCCCGGCATCTCGGGGATTCTGGCAAGCCGCAAGTACAGAGACAGAGGGACCTGGTGAGAATCGCGACGTTCAACATCAACAACATCAATAAGCGGCTTGATAATCTCCTGGCCTGGTTAGCCAAAGCGGAACCAGACGTGGTGAGTCTGCAGGAGCTCAAGGCGGAGCAGGGAGAATTTCCCGCGAATGCCCTTCGAACTGCCGGGTACGAAGCAGTCTGGCAAGGGCAGCGGTCCTGGAACGGCGTAGCCATCCTCGCGCGCAACCACGCTCCCGTGTTGACCCGCGTAAGCTTGCCGGGAAATCCTGAAGACCACCAGGCCCGCTACATCGAAGCGGCTGTCCAGGGAGTTCTGATCACTTCCATCTACCTCCCCAACGGGAACCCGCAGCCTGGTCCGAAATTCGACTACAAGTTGGCCTGGTTTGAGCGCCTCATTGCCCATGCCGCCGAACTCATGGCGAGCGGCGCCCCGGTGGTGTTGGCCGGTGATTACAACGTCGTGCCGGCGCCGCAAGACATCTATCCGACTCGATCGCTGGATAACAACGCATTGATCCAACCCGAAAGCAGGAAGGCCTTTGCGCGTTTGCTGGCGCAAGGCTGGACCGACGCGATGCGGAGCTTATATCCGGAGGGGCCGCTCTGGACATTCTGGGATTACAAATTGGAACGGTGGCCGAAAGACAAGGGCATGCGGCTCGATCACTTTCTGCTCTCCCCGAAGGTGGCCGAACGGCTGGTGGACGGCGGCGTAGACCGATGGGCGCGTGGACAGGCAAACGCCAGCGACCACGCACCAACATGGATAGCCCTCGATCTTGAGTGAGGAGGGAGTCTCGCGGACAAATCGCCGGAACTATTCGATATGCAAATCACATTTGCTTAACGGATCAAGCGCCTGCACTGCGGGCGGCCGGGACCGGCATGGGGATGAGAAAGTTGCTGGCGAGAAGATAGGCGTACAGGTGTCCCAGAGGGGGCGTACGCCGCAGTTGGTCCGCAGAAACCCATCCATTCGTTTCATTCCATTCCCAGCCGGTCGTGGAAACGCTGTTTAGCCACTCGCGCAGGTCAACAGCGGTCATCGGATGAGCGTAAATACGGACGTTCTGCGCGAAGAGGCGCCCCAGGGCCTCGAGACGACTGCCGTCGAGCTCCCCGTAAAGGTCTTCAAACGCTCGAATGACCAGGGAAAGGCCTGAGACGAAGCGCACCGGCGCCTTGGTATAGCGGTTAACGAGCGCGGTCATGTGGTAGAGCTCGCGTTGCCGAAAAAGGAGAACGTCGCCGCCTGTGGCGAGAAGAGCATCGATGCGGCGAATCAAATCAGGCATCTGGGGAGCCGGTTCGTTGGGCGCGAAGGAACTGGCGGTAAGGCAAAAAAAACCGGCGGGCGCCACGTGTGTTTCGCCTAGCTCGTTCTGAAGCTGCTGAAGACCCGAAGCCAACAGCTCCGCGTGAACGTGCGCGTGATCCGTATCCATGTGGCCGAAGTATCCGGGGGCCAGCACGACAGCTTTCTTGTAGAGAGCCTCGGTAGGGGGAACCACTGGGCCCTTGGAGGGAAAAAATACAGCTTCAGCGAATCCGGCAGACACCAGGTAGGCCGGGAGGCTACGAAGGTCCCAGGTCTCGAATGCGGGCCCGCGAACATCGATGTAATCGATTTCGATGCGCTCCTTGACGATGTCCTGTGCCACGCCTTCCAGAAAAGATTCCGTCGTTTGCAATTCATAGAACGCAGAGTAGATGAGATTGACGCCGAGCGTACCGATGGCTTCCTGCTCGAGGCTATTGGCAGGATCGAGCATGTTGATGTGCAACAGGATGTCGTTGGCAGGGCCGCCCGGCTGGGACTGAAAACGGAGACCGACCCAGCCATGGGGCTCGTTGGTCCCGGCGAAGTTGCGCGCGGAGATGGTGTCAACAAAAGAAAAGAAGCGCGTGTGCGACCCGCGGGTTTTGCTTAGCTGCGTGATGAGCTGAGTCCATTCGTTGTCCAGCATGGCTTCCAGGCGTTCTTTGGAGACATAGCGCGAACCGGAGCCGTAGAGATCGTCGCTCACTTCCTTGTCGTAGGCGGAAATGGTTTTGGCGACCGTGCCGGAGGCGCCTCCTACCAGCAGGAACCAGCGGGCGACTTCCTGGCCGGCGCCGATTTCAGCGAAAGAACCGAAGTTGGACAGATCGAGATTGAGGGTGAGTGCTTTATGGTGAGTGTCGAGTTTTTGAACGGAAGGCATACGCATGCTCCAGTCGGGCGATCCTTCTAAGCGGCGTCAAGCGATCTGGCTTTTATGTTGATGTACCTCGTGGAATGAAACCCGGTACGCCGGTCTTCACCACTTGATTGAGCCGCTGTCTGGTCTGGATGCGATTGATCTCGTCAAGTGCGTCCTCGGGAAGGGCGGAGATGTTGAAATTCTCCTTTGCCCGCTCCGCAGTCCTGGGCGTGGTAAGCAAGGCCGTGCCGCGTTGCACCGCCCAGGCCAGCAGCACCTGGGCCGGCGTCTTTCCAACGCGCGCGGCGATTGCCAAAATTACTGGATCTTCGAGCAGCCCCGGCTTCATTCCGTGACCCAAAGGCGCGAACGCCAAAAGCACAACACCCTTCTCTTTGCAGAATTCCAGAAGTTCCGTCTCCGGCAAATACGGATGTGCTTCGACCTCGACCACGGCCGGCTTGATTCTCGCAGATTCGTAGATGGGCAACAGTTCGTTCAGGCTGATGTCAGACAGCCCGATGGCCCGGCATCTGCCGTGGTCCACAAGGCTTTCCATAGCCCTCCAGGTGTCGAGCAAGGTCACGCCGCGGTCGTAAATGACATTGCCGTTCTGATCCCGCGGATCCTGCTCATCCCCAGGTTGAAATGCAAATGGAGTGTGAATGAGATAGAGATCCAGATAGTTAAGCCCGAGTCTTTCCAGACTCGCCTCGAAAGCCGGTTCGACGCGCTCGGGCCGATGATTCGAGTTCCACACCTTTGTGGTAACAAAGATGTCTTCACGCGCAATCCCTCCAGCGGCAAGTCCCGCCTGCAAAGCCGCGCCCACCTCACGCTCGTTGCGGTATCGTTCCGCGCAGTCGAAGTGTCGAAATCCAGCGTCTAGCGCGTCTCTGGTGGCACTTATCGTCGCGGCTGCATCGGGAATCAGGGTGCCGAATCCGAGCGCGGGCATATGACCGGCCCCTTTGTTGAGCGGCATTCTCGTCATCCGAATATCAGAAGATTCGATCATGATGAAACCTCGCCATTATCTCGCGTCCAATTTCAATCGAGCTGAACCGGCCACAAAAAGAAATTATCAGGAACGCGTTCCATCTGTCCTCCCCAATGGTTCCAACGCATTTTCCCCGTCACCTTCTTGTGAAAACTAAGAGATATAGGCGGAACAATCACCACTTTCAATATGGCGACCCTCTGCCCCTCGCGCAATGCAAGAGTCCCGCAGGAACGGTTGAAAGTAGCCAAGGTGACAGAGCTGGTGTGACATCGTCACCCCAGCTCGATAGTCCTGGGTTTGGGTTAGAAAAGATTGACCAGTCCCGCAGGGACGGCTGAACACTGTCTGACAAGGCTGAAGGGACAGGTCCCTTCAATGCCTGGTTTCCTACTTGATCATTCCGGTTAATGCCATCTCATGAGCAGCTTCGGTATGCCGTGGAGGACGAGAGCAATGATCGCGCTCTGACCACTCCCTGGGCGAAACCTGGGGACAGGATCAGCAATACTTTGCGTCGGGAAGCAAACGGTGTGGATGATTTACGACTCGTGGGTTCAGGAAGTCTTCTTGAACGACAATTCAACGAGATCGCCCGTCAACTGATCGTGGTGTGCAGCTTCGGTGCGCACGTCACGATCATTCGGTCGGAAGGCAATAACGGTTGCTTTGATTTGATCTTCGAAGTGCTGTCTCGCCGAGTGGAACCTCACCCATGCAATGACAAAGAGAACATCGAAAGAAAGCCAGACTGCCACCGCGAGCGCGCTGTACTCGATGATCAATCGCATATTTCCTCCGGAAACGAGTTAGCATGCCCGCAGCAACACGAGGAACGAATGCCTCACCGAAGACTGGAATACCGACCACAGCATGGATTGCCTGCTGCGAGTGTGATCAAGTATGGGCGCAGGTCTTCCTCGCCGTCATTGACCTGGATCAAGTGTTTTTATAAAAAAGGAGAATTAAAACGAAGGGTAGCCGCTGGCAGATAATCCACACATGGGCGATTTCAACCTGCACGAATGCGTGGCCCATTCAAGCCGCGTTTTGGCTTGAGTGGGGTGTTCCGCGCGGAGCTGCATGAGTGAGTACCATGGTGCCCCCAGGGTTGCTGCATCGGTGAGCTCTGTCGAGAGCCGTTCTGGTGCACCTGTCCTCATCTGAAACGACTGAATCCTAAAGTGCTTGTTGAAGCCAAACGGTGTTCCAGTATGCGCGGGACCGCTGCATGTAGTCCACGCGGCGGGCTCCGCTGTCCCAGGACGATAACGCGGAAGACATGGCAACTCCCCAGCGACCCGGGAAGGGCCACCAGGCCGGCGGCGGGCAGCCGGGATTTCCTGGGAGCGTGCTCACCGTGACCAGTTGTGTCGCCACATACGCGGACGACCCACCCGGGGGCGCGATCGAGCCGGCCGAAGGTCCACCACTGGTCGCGATATCTCCCTGGGAATCCGGCTCCGGCGTCGTGGTCGTGTCCTTTCCAAATAGCTGCATGAGGAATCCGATAAGCAGCATGATGAGGCCGATCACCAATCCGACCCCGGTGCCCCCAGTCGTGCCGGCAACGATGCCGCCTCCACCTTCCAGTGCGCCTCCGAGCGCGGCCCAGCCCGGGTCCACGCTGCTTGTACTGGATGTGGGGGTTGGCGAGAACAGGTTCTTATGCGTGCCCGACGTGACGTAGACGGACTGCGGAACAAGCTCTTTTCCGTACGAAGGAAAGCCCCCTGAGTAAACAGTTTGTCCGCCCTGGCTCCAGCTTCCGACGTTGGCGGGATAGCAAATCGCGATCTGCGGACTCTGTCCATCTCCGCTGGAGGTGATGCCGTTACTCAATACCGCGAAATCCGGGGTCACACCGCTGGGGTCCGCGGGAAGAACCAGATCGGCCGCCGATTGGACCACGGCTCCCGGTGTCTCTGCATTGAAATAGAAAGACACCGCCTCCCACTGACCTTCGCGGTACAGGTTGTTGGGTGAATCCGCGCTGAGCGAGCTATTCGGTGGAGGTGGCTCGGTGGCCGGGTAGAAGAGGTAATAGCTCAACACGAAGTACTTATCGAGTTGGGGATCGGGCCCACCCCCCACCGCCTGCGCAAAATCGAACATGTTGTTGGCGATGGATGCGCGGGTGAAGTCGCCCGCCCATGCGGCTTCGCAATAGACGTAGACCGCTCCCGGCATCGCCGGAGGCGTGCGCGTGGGCGGCGTGGGACCCGCCTGGGACAGAGCTCCGTTGAAATTTGAAAAATACTTGGAGAAGTAGGCGCGGATATAGGCGTCGTCACCCTTTACGAAGCCGTCGCCCGTTTCCAGGCTGGACCAGCCGGCGAAATCGATGAAGAACTCGTCGACCGAAGCATTGCTTGACGGGAGCGGCTTGCTGGGGTCGATTGGGCTCCCCTGCGGGCCCGCGGTCGTCACGCCTCTACATCCGTTCTGGGGGAAGAGGGCTCCAAGAGAAAGCGGAACCCGGGCCTGCACAACGGTTGTGCCGCGGTGGGGGTCTGTGGCATTCTGCCAGTCTCCGTCCGCGCATTGTGTCAGGTATGAATCGGCCGATACCGGGTACACATTTTCAGTGTCCGCGAACTGAAACTGTGGCAGAAATTGGGTCGCATAGGCATTGATCTGATCGCAACTTACACTCATCGCCGTCCTCCCTTCTCTTGAGCGAAAGCACAAATCTTCAGGCAAAGCAGGTCCATCAACTTGCACCAATCCGCAAGATCGAGTCCGAAGCTGTCGAAGGCCTTGCTCAGCTCCTCTTCCAGCTTTGCCTTGGTGGCAGCGTCGATTTGCCCCGCGGCTGATATCTGCCATTGCTTCATGATCGATTCCATGGCCGCGCCGTCGCGGTTGATGATCGCCGCGAAGAGCGCAGATCCGAGGTTCTGCTGAACCGTTGTGCGGGCTTTATCGTTTCCGCGTGCCGCGGCAGCGGCCTTGCGGCAGACCGCCTGAAGAGCCATGGAAGCGCTCAGCAGTCTGGCGGATGAAACCCCTTTGCTCTGCACCGAGCTGAGCCAGCGGCCCACTCCGTCGCGGTCGAAGCAGCAGGGATTCAACGTCCTCATAAGGTCCTTCGTGGGGTTATATTTCTGCAGCAGAACGCCAAAAATCGTCCCATCGAACGCATATTGGTTCTGCGGATTGGGCCAATGTCCGACAGTCAGGCCGAATCCCCCGATATCGCGAACGGTTCCAGCAACTGCATAGTTTTCTGCGACAACTGCTCCATCGAGCGTCAACCGAACCATGTTCACCCCGTCGCACTCGATGACTGCCAGATGGGGCTTTCCAATGGAAACAACGCCGGGCGCGGAGGTTGCCCCGGTCCAATTCGAGTTTTCGTCGAAAATGGTGCCGGTGATCGAAAGGTCGGGGTCGACAAACAGGGCGAAGCTCTCGAACCCCTCCATCAGGTTGTAGCGGGCTGTGGCGCCGCTTGGCTGCAGGTTGAAACTTACCGCGCCGCGAATGCAGACCAATTGAGTGAGTGAGGGCGACGGCTGAATGTTGATGCGGCTGCCCGGGCCGGTATATTGGAACCCCGGGAACGTCGGCGTCACATCAAGAGGAAGCCCGTGATTGCAATATCCTGACGTGTCGACCGCGACGCTGGACGTATAGTCCTGCTTAACGACGGTGGTAAGCATTCTTCCCTCCTTTTTCCGGTTCTGGCCAAACAGGAGTGAGACACAACCTAGGACGCGACTCTACGCATGCGCATAGAGCGTTGCCAAGGTTACTAACGAGTGGTTGGGTTTGTTGGCAATTCCGCGGGCGCTCACAGCAAAGCGGGCGAGCACCACCGCCAGGGCCAAAGTCCATGTCCCGGATCACCCCGCCGCATTCAGGAGACTCCGCCGTAAGCCAACTCGTTTTACTGTCCACATCTCTATTGTGAGCGCGGCGGTCAGATCGTTACTAAAACGAAGATTGTCCAGTCGGTGAAGAGCTTAAGCAGACCAGGGAAAGTGAGTGAAGTAACCGAAAACCGCTTTCCTCCCCGCAAGAAAAGCTTGGGTGGCCCATTCAAGCCTTCTTTTGGCTTGAGTGGATTGTTGCGGACCCAACCGCTCTGTAGTTTACCCAGCAGCGGCCAATGCAAACACCAGGGAAAGTGAGTGAAGTTAATGGAAACGGCTTTCCAGGCGGGACGCCGGCTCGGTAGACTCCCAGATGACTCGCGCGGATCTCCTGGCATCGTTGCCGTTTCCAGCGCATCCGTGCTAGCTTCATGATCTTCCCCGTTGGAGACTGCAGGATGAAGCCCCTACTTTTCGTAGTGTTTCTGGGTGGGAGTGCGCTTGCGCAGATCACACCTGCTGGGGGCTCCTGGGTTCGCGATGAGCGGATAGGCAAAATCGACGATATGACCCACGTCACCTACAGAGTTCTGGCTGCCCCATCCAGCGGGCGTGGGGTATCTAAGTTCAGTATCCTTTGTCCAGGCGGAGAGCTCGCAGGCGTCATGTATTCGCCCGGTGCAAAGCTAACGGTTGACCATGTCGATGGGAACCTCGTGTTGAACGACGTGGAATACCGCATCGATCGGAACCCTCCTCAATCCGGGGAGTGGGCGCGCCCTGATAGCGGGGACGACTTGTTCTGGCTACACGCGCCACTGAACGAGGTCCTGGATGGCCATACACTCCTGATTCGCGTAAAGACCCTGGACAGTGGCGTGATCGACGACGAATTTCCGGTTGCCGGGCTCAACCGCAAAATGTTCCGAGCGGATTGCAGGCCTTGACGGGTAAAGTTCCCTTCAAGGCCTGGTTTCCCTACCGCATCATTCCGGTTAACGCCATTTCCCATACCGGGACGCTCTTGTCGGGACCGAAAAGCAGAACGTCACCGTGAGGCCCGGCTGCGCCGATCTTTGCCAGGGGCTGGCCACCTGCATTGGTGAAGACAGCGCGCCCCTCGCTGTTGGTTGGATTTGAATCAACAATAGCTACAATTTGAGCGGATCCATTCGCGATTTCAAGAGCGCCCCCACTGCCCCCATGGACGGTGAGATTAGACAGATATTTCTGGCCTGAGTCATCGAGCACCCCAACGCGGGCGCCGGTGTTATCGACGTTCATTTCTACCTTCGTCGTGCCATTGAGCCCAACGGCAATGGTCGCCGCGTGATCGCCTTCTGACATCGCGGCCATTGTCTTCGTAGTGCCGGCCGCATACAGGCGCACTCCGAAGTATTTGCCAGGGGGTGAGCCGATGTAGGCTGAGCCATTCGATGCGTCCCAACGGCCATACGCGTCGCCTTGATCGGTGATGCCGACAGTAAAGGCTTTGCCGCTCGCTCCCTTCATCTCGAGCTTGCCGGATCCTGGAGCGCCCTCGGTCACGGTCAACAGCGTTTGGCCCTCCGCTCCGACGATGCGGAATGGCGCCTTCACGGTGGATGGGGCGGATCGGGCCTGAGCGACCTCTTGTTCCAACTCGGCCACCTGCGCCGTTAACTTCTGGACAGCCGCATCCACATCTGTACCAGCTGGATAGCCGCCGGATTTTGTTGGACCTCCGGGCGAAGCAGGTCTGCTGTTCGACGCCTCGTCCTTGGCGATACGCTTTTCCAGAACGTCGATACGCTGTGAGAGCGACTGCAGCGTGATCGGGCCGGTCGAGCTCTGCGCCCATAGGGTGAGGCCCGCCAAAACGGCAAGCGTGGAAATTCCCGCCACAGCGCGTCCCGGCCGCCACCGGCGCGGCAAAGGGAGCGGAGAAGCTTGAGGCCGCGTGATCGGGTGCGAAAGGTCGTTCTGCATACCAACTCCTTATTCGATCGTGCTCGTCAGTAGTGAAGTAGATAGGGAGAGATCATCATGAGCACGCCGGCAAGTAAGAACAGGGTGCTCACGATGGCGAAGGCTCTTGCTGTGTGGTTCTGTTTCTCAGGAATTGCCTGGCCGGAAGCTGCGGAGACAAAAGCAAGCTCCTGCCCGAAATGGGTTGAGGCACGAAACGGGGTCGTTCCCGGTCCCTTTGTGAGAATCCGGCGCAGGTCGTTCTTCCATGCGGTTCCTGCAATCTCCAGCTCAGTGCCCGAAAGAAAGCAGGTTTCCCTGAAGAGAAAAGAATGCGCCCCGGTTTCGCGATCCAGCCCCCGACGGTGACGTTCTTCCAGAACCTGCAGCCGCTCCTGAGTATTTGCCTGGTCTTCGGGCGCGATCACCACCTGCTTCAGCACCGAAAACAGGACGCGACTGGCTTGGTCGGGGCAGTTTTGACGGACGTACGCCAGCAGTCTTTCTTCCTCGGGGTTGCCCGCAGCGGAATGGACCTCACGTTCAAAGGTCGGGGGCGCATCGACCGTAAGGCCACCGGGGACTATTTCGATTGCACCTGCGGCGTCGCGCAGCTTGAAGGAGGCGGTGGAGGATTCCCGGTGCCGCGGTCTCCAGCCCGTGGCCTGCGCAGAGCTGTCGTCGCAGCGGTCGTCAACTTCGACCCGGTAGAAGCAACATGGGGTTTGGGTAAGCGGGCTCAGCACAGGTCGATCGCAGACGACGGTTCCGCGCACGCGGACAAGACCGGCCCCTGCCCGCGCAGTGGTGACGGCCTGCGCGGTGGAGATGGCCGGCGTGTGCTCGAGCGTACGCGAGCCAAGGCGCAGCTTGCGCGCATGACGCAGGCCTGCTACCCCGCCGATCACGAACATAAGTCCAGCCAGGGCGCGGCTGAACGCTGTTGGGTCACCGGGATCGGCAACCAATGCCAGAAGGATGGGAAGCACAGCCGTCATCCCTGCTTCACCAACTCTACGCGGCGATTGAGAGCCCGCCCTTCCATGGTGTCGTTGGGCGCTTTAGGTTGGGCGGCGCCGAAGCCTGCGGTGGTGAGGCGGTCCGGCGCAATGGCATAGCGCTCGATCAAAGCCTTTTTTACCGACTCGGCGCGCTGCGCCGACAACGTCTGATTGCGCGCAGCCCCTCCGATGTTGTCGGTGTGCCCCTGAATGCTGAGTTGCCAACCCGGATTCTTGCGCAGAGCCTCGGCAATCTCCTCGAGCACCGGCTCCGATTCCACTCGGATCACCGCGCTGTCGAAGTCAAAGTAAATGCCGTAGATCTCAGCCCGTCCTGCCCGTTCGAGATCGCTCTCGATCTTTTTCGCAACCGGGTAGGTAATTTTCGTGGTCCGCAGAGCAAACCGGAGACTCGGAATTTCCAGATCGAGCAAAAGCGGGTTCGCGGCGTCGTCCACGACCGCGATCTCCGTCGCCATTCCTTTCAGAAACCCCTTGGCATGCAGCGCGGGCAATTCCGTTTGCTGGCCGTTGACAATAACTTTGAATTTGTAGGAACCGGGAATGTCGCGCTGCATTTCCCCGGGGTCGTCGTAGCGCCAGGAATATCCTGCACCCACCGGCTCGAACTGGTGGCGATAGTCGAAGGGGAAGCTACCGCCGTTCTTAAGCTGCTGGTAGACCTGTTGCGAAACGCTGATGCGAGTCGTGCCGGGAATCGGCATGGAGAGCTCAGGGTTCCCCTCCGTCACCAGCAGGTGCGAAGAGGCCAGGTCGGCTTGACACTGTGGATAGACAGGAATGACTTTGCTTGCTTCGACGATTGCGTGGCCATTTTCGGCTCTGGCCTGGGGCCCGCTCAACGTGAACTTGATCTCGTCGTCTTCCACGCTCGAGACCCGTGTCAGGGTTTCCAGATCGGCGTCGTACAACACCCAGACGGTGTCGAGAACCATATCGGGCACCAGCGGAACCAGAGCGCCTGCCTGTTGCTGGCGTAACGCCGTTGACTGGTCCTTGGGGAGGGTGGCGCATGGTTCCACGAGTGCCATTGGCCTGGCAGGCGGCGGTGCACTCTTTTGGGTAGTGTTGAGAGAGGCCTCGGACCCCATCACGCTTGCTTTGGTCTGGTGGTAAATCGAGGTAACTTTCCGGACGGCCAGGAAGCCGATGCCGGCCGCAGCCATCATCAGTACCGCAAACACTCCGAACAGCAGCAGGAGAACGCGCCCGAAGGACCAGTCCTTCGCCGGGGGTGATTGCGCGAATTGGGTCTGCTCTTGCATGAGGCCTTTCCCCCCTCACCTGGATAAGCGCAAGAGAAAAAAACATTTCACAGGAGCCGGCGCCGCCAGATTTCCAACCTGTCATTCTTTCGGCAAACCCCGTATTCTCAGAGGCACCAGAACCGATCTGCTTGCGTTTGACACGAGGTCTTCCTAAATGGTGTTCGCGATCCGCGACGTTCGGCCGTTGCTCAAATGGCCGCTTCTGTTTGTTTTGCTCTGCCTGGCTTTTCCCCTCTGGGGCCAGGATGGAACCGCGTTCAGCACCAGGTATCCCGGGAAAGGCTTCGTCGAGGTCGGCGGAAACTGGCACTTTCACACGGGCGACGATCTGGCGTGGGCGCAGCCAGGCTTCGATGACGCAAGCTGGGAGCTGCTTCGTGGAGATACGACGTGGGGCGCGCAAAGCCATCCGGCCTATGTAGGCTTTGCCTGGTACCGCAAGAAAATTAACATCGAGGCGGCCGGCGGCCCGCTCACCATCCTGATGCCGCCGGTCGACGATACGTATGAGCTCTACTGGAACGGAAAGAAAATAGGCGGCAGCGGCAAAGTGCCGCCCCACGCCCACTGGGATGCCTTCCAACGCTCCTCTACCTTCGACTTGCCCAGTGCTTCGGGGGTTTTGGCTGTCCGGGTGTGGATGCCGACACTGTCGTCGACCGACCCGGTGACCGTAGGTGGATTCGAGCGCGCTCCACGCATCGGAGATTCCACCTACCTGGCGCTGCAGAAGAACGCGGGCCGAATGGCGGCGGAGCGTGGCGGCCTGCCGACGCTCATCTCTTCCTGCCTGATGATGGTGAGCGGGTTCATCTCCCTGCTGCTCTTCCTGCGCGAGCGGAAGCGAAGTCTGTATTTCTGGCTGGCCATTTATTTGACCACCATCGGAGCCTCGGTTCTTCGCCGCATCGTCCAGCCGGGTGACATCGATTCCTTAACTGACCAGATTTATCTGCAGTTTTTCGACTGCGCCGCGGACCTGTCGTTGTGGGCCGTACTGCTTTCCCTGTTCGGCATGGACCGCGAGAGATCGTGGAGACGATGGACTCTGGGATTTGCGGGGGTGTATATCGCCGCCCACGTAGTCGACATCGTCACCCTCTTCTTTTGGGAATATGGGGGAAAAGCCGTGGTCTGGACGGACGCCCTCTCGACCGCCGTCTACGCCATTGCGCCGCTTTACATCGTGGTTATCCTGGTTGGGGGCCTGCGGCGACGGCCGCAAATCGACCTCTGGCCGCTGGCCTCGATCCTCGTCCTCCAGGGACTTTGGGTCTTCGCGCTCGAAATCGTAGGCCAGGGCTTGCAGATTACCCATTGGGAAAATGCCTATGCCCGCATGGTGGGTGTGGGCTTTTCGCTCGGCGAGTACAAGTTTGGCATGCGCGCAATCCTGGAGACACTGTCGTTCGTCGCCCTGGTGTTTACGGTGGCGCGCGAGCAGTATGTCGAGCGCCGGCGGCAGGCGCGCATGGAGATGGAGGTGCGGTCGGCGCGAGAGGTACAGCAGGTGCTGGTGCCGGAGACCGTTCCACCGGTGCCCGGCTTTGCCATCGACAGCGTGTACAAGCCGGCGACGGAGTTAGGCGGAGACTTCTTCCAGGTTATAGCGTTGCCTGACAGCAGCACCTTGATCGTAATCGGGGACGTGAGCGGGAAGGGTCTCAAAGCGGCGATGACGGTTTCTCTCATCGTGGGAACGCTGCGGACGCTAGCCGATTACACCCAACAACCCGCGGAAATTCTGCAGGGACTGAATCGTAGATTGTTCGGCCGGGTGCAGGATGGCTTCGCCACCTGCGTGGTGCTGCGATTAGAGACCAACGGCGAGGCGACGATTGCCAACGCCGGGCATTTGGCTCCCTTTCGCGACGGGGAAGAGTTGCCCCTGCGCGGCTCACTGCCGCTGGGCCTCTTGGCCGACACGGTATATGAGGATCTTGTTTTCCGCCTGCAGGAGGCGGAAACGCTCACGCTTTACACGGATGGAATCGTCGAAGCAAGGAATACCACGCGTGAGTTATTCGGTTTTGAACGAGTGCAGAGATTAGTGCAGGACAGGAAGTCTGCCGAGCAGATTGTGGAAGCCGCGTGTGCCTTTGGGCAAGAGGACGACATCACGGTATTGTCGATCCGGCGCCTGGCGGCGGCGGAAGAACGAGCCAAGGCGAGGGTGAACCTTACCGCGCAAATCGCCACTGTCTAAGCTTCGACAGAACCTCACCTTGTACCGAAAAATCAGAGATGATGAGGAGCAATCGTCACTTCAATCTTGGGATCCGTTGCATCGGGAACCCCAATCGCCTAACGCAATGCAAGAGTCCCGCAGGGACGGCTGAACCCTCCCCAGGCGTTAAAGAGAGCTGCTGCTCTCACTTTTTGCTTTTGACGAGGCGGCTTACCAAACGTACCGAAAAAATCTAGCAGATATGCTGGAAGCATTCATGTGTTTGTAGAAACCTCCTGAGGACATTGCGTGAAGAAAACCCTGCTGCCCATTGAAGCGGTTGCCGCCAAGCTGGATCTGACAGAAGACCTCTACGAGAAGCGCAGCCCGGTCAGTGCGAAGCTCAGTCTGGACCTGCTCAAAGACGCGCGATTCCACCGCGCCGGAAAGCTGGTGCTGGTGACCGCGACCACGCCAACCATCTCCGGCGAAGGCAAGACCGTTACATCGATCGGGCTGGTGCAAGGCCTGGAGAGGATCGGTAAGCGCGCGGTGCTTACATCGCGTGAGCCCTCGTTGGGCCCGGTGTTTGGCATGAAGGGCGGCGCGGCCGGTGGTGGGCGCTCGCAAGTGGAGCCGGCGGAGAAGATCAATCTTCACTTCCACGGTGACTTTCATGCGATCACCTCCGCCCACAACCTTCTGGCGGCCCTCGATAGATTCGCACATGTTCCATGGCAATGAACTTGACCTCGATCCGCACGGCATCACATGGCCGCGCACGCTCGACATGAACGACCGCGCGCTGCGCCACATCACCGTCAGCGTAACGGGCGCGGACAAGAAGCAGCGCGATGGCAGCAATCGTCCCAGCGGCTTCCTCATTACGGCGGCTTCGGAGATCATGGCCATCCTGGCGCTTGCTACTGGCCGTGAGGACCTGCGCGCCCGCTTGGCGCGGATCGTGATCGGGCAGGACCGCAAGGGTAATCCAGTACGCGCAGCAGACCTGAACGCAACCGGACCGATGATGGCGCTGTTGCACGAAGCGTTGCTGCCGAACCTGGTGCAGACCACCGAAGGCACGCCTGCGATGGTGCATTGCGGGCCGTTCGCAAACATCGCGCACGGCACCAGCTCCGTCCTCTCCCAGAAGATGGGGATGCAGATGGCGGACTACGTGGTCAACGAGACTGGCTTCGCATCGGACCTTGGCTTTGAAAAGTACATGGACCTGGTAAGCCCTTTGTCCGGCATCAAGCCTTCCGTTGCCGTGCTGGTGACGACGGTGCAGAGCGTGAAGCAACAAGGCGAAGGCGACCTGAAGCGAGGGTCCACGAATCTCGAAAAACACATTGCCATTGTTCGCGGCTTTGGACTGCCTGTGGTGGTCGCGATCAATCGATTCCCAGGCGATACTGAGGCAGAGCTTGACACGCTGCGCATGTTCTGCGAAGCACGCGGAGCGAGCTTCGCGCTTTCTGATGCGTACGCAAAGGGCGGAGAAGGAGCGGCGGACGCTGGCGCGGAAAGTGGTCGAAGTGATCGACGCGAACCCGGATGTCGAGCTGACGACCGCCTACGAATCTGGCGACCCGGTGATAGAAAAAATCACCAAGGTAGCACAGAAGGTCTACGGCGCGGACGCAATCGAGCTGAGCGAGCGTGCGAAGCAAAACCTCGCCCGCTTCACGCGCTGGGGTTTCGGCGAACTGCCCATCTGCATCGCCAAGACGCAGTACTCGCTCAGCGACGATCCCAAGCGCCTGGGCGCTCCAACAGGATGGAAGCTCCACGTAACGGACATCGCACTTTCCGCAGGCGCAGGATTTCTCGTCGTCATCTCGGGCGCAATGATGCTGATGCCGGGACTCCCCAAAGTGTCCCGGGCGCTGGGAATCGACGTAAATGAGCACGGTGAAATAACCGGGATGTCGTAACGAAACCAGAAGGCGTGTAAGAAGTAGACTGCAGGCTGGCCGTATCACTCGTACCGCAAAGCAACAATGGGGTCGAGCGATGCCGCCTTCCAGGCTGGATAGATACCGAAGACAAGACCGATAACGCAGGAAACGACAAACGCAGTCATGGACCAGGCCACGGACATTTCGGCCGGCAGTACTGAGCCCAGGATCAGCTTGAGCAGGAGGGTGAGCAAACCACCGACGAGGATGCCGATGACTCCACCCACAGCACACAATGCGACCGCTTCGAGCGTGAACTGAAACATAATGTTCTTGCGGGTCGCGCCCAGTGCCTTGCGGACACCTATCTCCCGCGTTCGTTCCGTAACGCTGACCAGCATGATGTTCATCACCCCGACGCCGCCCACCATCAAACCTACGCTCGCAACCCCTACCAGAAAGATGAACAATCCACCGGTGAGCTGATTCCATAACACGAGGAGGGCGTCTGAGCTGAAGATGGCGAAGCTGTCCGGCTGGTCCACCCGCACCTTACGGCGGCGGCGAAGCAACTCGCGGATTTCATCTTCGACGGCAATCTTGTTTTTGACATCGTCGTACTTGACGCTGATCCAGTGATCGAGGATCTCAGGATGAATCTTATGAAAGGTTAACGTCGGAAAATGGGCGGCGTTATCGTTGGGATTTTTGCCCCCGCCGAAGACCTGCTTTTGCGGCGCGAGAACTCCAACCACGGTGAACAAATCACCATCGATCTCAACCTCCTTGCCGACGGCAGGGTCGTTGCCAAAAAGTTCTTCGGCTGTGTCGGAGCCGAGAACCACCACATTCGCGCTTCGCTGTGCCTCCTGCGGAGAGAAAAACCGTCCCTGGGTGAAATCGAGGTCGTTGACGTTCGGGAAATCCTCCGATTCGCCATGCAGAGTGGTGTTCTGAACCTTATGGCTGCCGTACTTGACCGAAAAGCTACCCTGTCCTCCGGAGGGCGAGCTGTACCACTGCGCCGCATCGACCGCGACGACGTGGGGCAGTCCTTTCATTGCCTGACCATCTTCGTAGGTCAATTGTTTTCTGGCCAGCATTTCGGAGGTGGGCCGTGAACCGAAGATGGGAAAGCGAAAGACCCAATACACGTTGGATCCCAGCGACTGGATGAGGCCATTCACGTTGCCCGTGAGACCGTTGATGACGGATGAGATGAGAATGACGGTCGTGACCCCGATCATGATGCCAAGCATGGTCAGGCCGGAGCGCAGCTTGTTGGTGCGCAGCGTATCCATGGCCATTCTGATGGCTTCTTTCGTGTCTGCGAGCCTCATTGCGCCACCTCTTTACAGCTCCGAATGCCAGGCAGCTAACACTCCGAGCAAGTGTCGCGAGCGCAGTTACCGGCTGCGCTCCCTTGGCAGCAATGCCGTTGTCGCATGAACTCGCTCGCCTCGCTGGAGTCTTAGAGCATTCCCGAGAGAGTCTCCCAAGTCCTCCATTATAGGCGGTCCTTGGGCGTAGCGGCTGGACGGGAAACCAGGACAGACGGGAAAAGGAGTGACGGAAAAAAGAGACGGAACGATCACCGTGCCTGCATTTGAGATCTCTCTCCGTAACGAACGACGGGTGCCCCATATCTGCCCGGTTTTGGCAGATGTGGGATTCCGCGGCTGTCCACCGGTCACTCTCCACTGAAGCCTGGAGCTTTGTGGTCAGATCTTTGTGGTCGGGCGGAAGCGGTACTTTGGAAAAACAGAGACGGCTACGAATAAACCGTGAGCTCGCCTTGACTGCGGTCCCTGGCAATGTTTTGGCGGGACCCTCGCTTGGTAGGGCCCACCGGCCATGCCTGAAACATGCTTGACACACCGTGGAAACCGGCAGAACTGAATCGCATAAGTCGCCGCTCACTCTCGACGCCGCATTCTTTATTTCGCCAAACCCTAATCTTTCTCTCCGCAAATCGCATCCATTTAGGTATGCATACTTGCGCTTGAAGAGAATGTTTGAAAGGTAGAGCGCCGACCCAAATCTTGTGGAGTGCACCCGGACGCGAGTTTCGCGCTTTCTGATGCCTACGCGAAGGGCGGAGAAGGAGCGGCGGACATCGCACTTTCCGCGGGCGCAGGATTTCTCGTCGTCATCTCGGGCGCAATGATGCTGATGCCGGGACTGCCCAAAGTGTCCCGCGCGCTGGGAATCGACGTGGATGAGCACGGTGAAATAACCGGGATGTCGTAAGCATCATCCATTTTTTATTTCACTAACCCCTGATCTTGATCATCGCAAGTCGCATCTATTTCGGTATGCTCGCTTGCCCTTGAAGAAACTGTCTCAAAGGGTAGAGCGCCATCGTTCAAAAGCTTATGGAAGAAGAAACCACGAACGCGAAGAATTGTGGGAGGATTTGAATTAGTGCGCTAATGCGCACTTTTTAGCCATTTCCCGAAGTAGGCCAAAGCCACCACGTTCCGCAGGAAATCCGGGGAACCAGGCTTAAAAGAGGAGCTTCGGGGACTGGTCCCCGGATTCATGCCTTAGGGCTTCCACACGTACAGGAACTGGTTGTCGCTGGAGGTCGCGATATCAATTCCTCTCTGTCGGGTTGCACGGCTCAGCGCGGAGCGGATGTTCTCTTTCGTATCCGGTAGAGCAGAGAGTGGAATTTTCAGGGCAGCACCTTCGTCTAATCGGCCAATGTCATTCAGCAGTTCCTCAACAATCAACTTGTGTTTTCCATCTCGACCCTTCGGCACCTTCGCCCGAAGTATGGATTCAAATCGCATGGGAGGCCTGCTCGGCTGAGGTCTGCTAGCCATGGCTCCTTCTCCTCTGGCGTAGTCGTCACGCAAATCTAGCGCTAACGTGAGCTAAAACTAACACGCCCTGTAAACAGCTTACAAGCAAACCCGAAGAAAAGGTAACGATGACCTGTAAGCAGCACATTTTTAAATAGTTAACCCGTATTGGAAGAATCCTGCTAGTTTTCCAAAAAGGTGGGACGTGGTGTCCAGACAAAACCGAATTTCAAACCGTTCCATCGGCCGAATTGGCTTTGAAGGGAATTGATTCCTCGGATTGATCAACCGGAATCTATTCGGTTGGTCGTGGACGTTGAGGTGGCACTAGCTGACAACGAGGTGTCTTTTTTATGCAGCAATTGAGCGTCAAGCTTCGGCCCAATGAAAAAGAGCAGAATTGGTCGGTCGAGATCAACGGTAAATCCTACGAGTTCATATCGATCGAAGAAGTCGATGAACTTGTGAAACGCGCCTTGATCGATGCCGAAGTATCTTTCACCGGCACGATAACGGATGCACGCAATAGACTCAGTCTGTAACGGTGTTAGCGCGTCGATAAGCGCTGGGCGTATACTCTCCGCCAATGAGCACACAACCACCATCTCGCCTCCGGGTGGTCAAAGACCGCAGTTTCGTCAATGAGACGCTCGACCTGGACGGAATCAGATATGAAAACTGCCACTTCATCGGCTGCACGCTGGTGTACGCAGGCGGCGAGGGAGAAGTATCATCCTGCTACGTTCATGCTGGAACAGTGTGGAAGCTTCAGGGACCTGCTGCTATGACCGTGCAGGTGCTTGAGCAGTACGGATGGCGCATGGAGTATGGCAACGGACCTGAACCAGAGCCTATTGTCGGACGCTCTGTAGCCCCAGGGATCTTTCCAGTCGAGTTTGGAGTTCACGAAACTGTCGTCGCCGGCAGGCTTGGGGAAACTGTTTGCGCCCTTCATTCAATTCGGTGACGGATGATCACGTCGACGACGGTTCATTAGACAGTGAACCGTGATCTCTTAAGCTACAGTAAAGAGTTAAAAGGGCAGGGAACCGGACAGAATCTAACCGTGATGGTTACGAACTGCCGCCTCGCTCACCGTCAGCTGTTCCTTCCCGGCGAACATGGCATCGTAGAGCAGCAGAATGCCCCCTACCACAATCGCGGAGTCGGCCACATTGAAGTCCGGCCAGTGGTAGTGAATGATGTGTACTTCGAGAAAATCGATAACGTAGCCGAAGCGCAATCTGTCGTATGCGTTGCCCAAAGCCCCGCCGAGGATGAGCGCCAGGCCCAGCGAAGTTGCGGTGATTCTCCGCCCGAGCTTCACCAACGCGGCCAGCACTGCAACCGCCGCCACCAGGGAAAAGATCAGCAGCAACCAGCGCACACGCTCCGGTGAGCTCGAATCGTTGAACAGGCTGAACGCCGCCCCTGGGTTCTCCACGTGGCTGATGGCGAAGACATGCGGAATCACCTGCAGGTTATCGCCCATCTCAATCCGGGTCGATGCCAGCCATTTCGTCAACCGGTCGGCGGCCACGATAAAGATCGAAACCACCAGCAGCCAGACTCTGGAATCCCTCGTCTTCATGACGCGCTCTCCTCCGGAGGAAACTCCATCTGGTCGAGCGCGGCCGAGCAGCGTTCGCACACCGTTGGCCAGCGCCAATCCTCCCCAACCCGCACCGAGTAGTTCCAGCACCGCTCGCACTTCTTCCCCAACGCCGGCAGCGTCGTCGCCGTGATCCCGGACGTGGGCCCGCCACTCACCACTTCCACCTGGGAGACGTTCAACAGCTCCTTCAGGCTCCCCCAATAGCGCTCCAGCAGAGCACCCGTCTGCTCGGAGACCTCCAGCACCAGCCGCGCATCCAGCGCCTTGCCGATCAACTTCGCCTTGCGCGCCTCCTCCAGGCTCTTGAGCGCCTCGTCGCGAACCAAGAGCAAAGTGCTCCAGTCGCTCATGAACGCCGCGTCGACCGTCGGCGCAAGACTCGCCGGCTCGGGGAAGAGCTCCAGGTGCACGCTGGGCAGCCGGTTGGCGAGCTCCGGCATGTATTGCCATATCTCGTCCGCGGTAAAGCTGAGTAGCGGAGCCACCAGCCGCACCAGCGCCTCGGCGATGGTCCACAACACCGTCTGCGCCGAACGCCGCGCCGGATTCTGCGGCGCAAAGGTGTAGATCCGGTCTTTCACCGCATCCAGGTAGAGCGCGCTCAGCTCGGCCACCGCGAACTCGTTGAGTGCGTGATAAATGCGATGAAACTCAAACGCCTCATACCAGCGCAGGATCTTTTCCGTCAGCTCCCGCGTGCGCACCAGCATATATTGGTCGAGCGGCGGCATCTGCTCCCAGGCCACCGCATCCCGCGCAGGCTGGAAGCCGTTCAGGTTGCTCAGCAGGAAGCGGAAGGTGTTGCGCAGCTTCCGGTAGGTCTCCGCGACGCGCTGCATCAGGTTCTCGCTGGCCGCGACATCCTCGCGGAAGTCGACCGACGCCACCCAGAGACGCACAATCTCCGCGCCCAGCCGTTGCGCCACGTCCACCGGGTCGACGCCGTTGCCCAGGCTCTTGGACATGGCGCGCCCTTGCTCATCGAGCGTCCAGCCACAAGTAGCCGCCATCCGGTAGGGCGCGGCATCGCGCGTGCCTACCGCGCAGAGCAGGGAAGACTGGAACCAGCCGCGATGCTGGTCCCCACCCTCGATATAGAGATCGGCAGGCCAGGGAAGGTCCGGCTCTACCCCCAGCACCGCCGCCTGGCTGGCGCCGCTCTCGAACCACACGTCGAGAATGTCCATCTCCTTTGTGAACTCGGCAGTACCGCAGGAACCGCAAGCCGTCCCCGGCGGCAGGATCTCCGCAACCTCGCGCACGTACCAGGCATCCGCTCCTTCCGCCGCAAAGAGATCCACGACCCGCTGGTTGACCGCAGGCTGGTTCAGCGGCCGGCAGCAGCCGGCGCACAGAAAGACCGCGATCGGCACCCCCCAGATCCGTTGCCGCGAGATACACCAGTCGGGACGGGACGACACCATGTTGGCGATCCGCTCCTGGCCCCATGCCGGGTCCCACTTCACCCGCCCAATCTCCTCCAACGCCCGCTGGCGGAAGCTGGTCACCGAACCATCCGCGTGGGTCATCGGAGTTTCCATGCGGATGAACCACTGCTCCGTGGCCCGGAAGATAACCGGGTTGTGGCAGCGCCAGCAGTGCGGGTAGGAGTGATACACCTCCTGCCGCCCCATCAACGCGTGGCGTGCCACCAGCAAGTCGATGATCGGTCCGTTGGCCTTGAATACAAACAGCCCGTCATATTCCGGCAGCCCGTTGCGCAACCGTCCACCCTCGTCCACATCGACCAGTTGGCTCAACCCGTAGCGCGAGCCGGTGGCAAAGTCGTCCACCCCATGCGCCGGGGCGGTATGCACCGCGCCGGTGCCCTGATCGGTGGTGACGTAGGTAGCCACAACGCCCAGAACCGAACGCTCCAGAAAAGGATGAGCGAAGGTCACTCGCTCCATTCGCGAGCCGGGAAAGCGGGCGATCTCGTGCGCGCTTTCGAGCGAGCAGGCAGCCTTGGTCGCGGTAGCCAGTGCCTCGGCCACGATATAGACCTCCCCATCCTGTTCCAGGGCGACGTATTCGAACTCCGGATGGAAGGCGACGGCCAGCGAGGCCGGTAGTGTCCACGGCGTCGTCGTCCAGATGATGGTCCACACCCGTTTTCCCGCCAGGCGGGCGTCGATTGACTCCGGCGGGCTGGTCAGCCGATAGCGGACATACACACTTGGGCTGGTGTGCATCTCATATTCCACCTCCGCCTCGGCCAGCGCCGTGCGGTCGTGCATGCACCACAGAACCGGCTTCAGGCCCTTGTAGACAAAGTCCTTTTCCAGAAAGGTAAAGAACGTTTCGATGATCTTGGATTCATAGCTGCGGCGTCATGGTGGAATACGGCTGGTCCCACCGTCCAAAGACCCCCAGCCGCTGGAACTGCGAACGCTGCAGATCAAGGTATTTCTGGGCATACTCGCGGCAGGCGCGGCGTACCGCGATGGCCGGCATCTCCAGCTTCTTGCGGCCCAACCGTTCGTCCACTTTGATTTCGATTGGCAGGCCGTGGCAGTCCCAACCGGGAACGTAGGGGGCATCGAAGCCGGCCATGGTCTTCGATTTCACCACGAAGTCTTTCAGGCACTTGTTGAGCGCGTGTCCCAGGTGAAGCGGGCCGTTGGCGTATGGGGGGCCGTCGTGCAGCACGTAGCTGGGGGCGTCCTGGCGTACACTGCGAATCTGCTGGTAGAGCCCATCCTGTTCCCAGGAAGCCAGCCGCCGGGGTTCGCTCTGCGGCAGATTGGCCTTCATGGGGAAATCGGTGTGGGGAAGGTTCAGAGTCGCCTTAAGTTCGGGCGTAGCCGGCATTATTTCTCCATCAAAAAGGGGCAAAGCTTTATTGTATCTGTGGTTCGCTTGGCGGGGGCTGGTGGGGCTTTTGTCCGGCGAACGGCAAAAGTGAATGAGCGGCTTACCTCTAGCCCCAAAAAGGTGTCTAATACGTTTTAATGGATCTTCAACGGATACGGGCTCCGTATTCATGAAGAGAAGACAATCCGGGCGAAAGTCGTCCATAATGAGGAGATAGGCGGAGAGAGGCTAACTGGCCCTCTTTTCTCATAGGTTCTATGGCCAATCAGGTTTTATTACCCCCGGATCTAAAGCAGAACGATCAGGCAAGGGAGCCGAAGTTACTTGCCGAGATCATTGATGAGCCGGCGTGGAAAACCATCGCCCACAACATCTACGATCTCCTGTATCCCAGGAAGCTGCCTCCTCTTGTACTAACCTCCAAGCCCATCCCGGTCATCGACCCGATGAAAGAGGACCGCGGCCGGGCTTCGTCCATCATTTCGATCGTGACCCACGTGCTGATCATCGCCGCCATCCTGTGGGCGTTCCTGGCAGTAAAGAAGGTTGTGACCAGCAAGAACCAGACAGTAACCAACGTCGACGTACCCCAGTACATGCCGATCGCGCCCAAAGGGCCGGCGATGGGTGGTGGCGGTGGCGGCGGCTCGCACGACATAATTCAGGCGCCCAAGGGAAAGTTGCCCGAGTTCAAGGATCAGCCCATCGTTCCGCCGATGGTGATTAAGAACGACCATCCCAAGCTGACGGCTGACCCTGCCATCATGATGCCCAAGGACATCCAGCTACCCACCAACAACCTGCCTAACCTGGGAGATCCGCGCACCAGCATTGTCGGTCCGGAATCCAACGGGTCCGGCAGCGGAGCGGGCATGGGCACTGGATCAGGCGGTGGCATTGGGTCGGGTAAGGGGAACGGCTATGGACCGGGTGAAGGCGGCGGCTACGGCGGCGGCCTTTATCACGTTGGGGGCGGTGTTTCTGCCCCGCAGCTGGTGTTTGCGCCCGACCCGGAGTTTTCCGACGAGGCTCGCCGTGCCAAGTACCAGGGCGTATGCGTGGTCTCGCTGATTGTGGACGCGCAGGGCAATCCCCAGCGGGTTCAGGTTGTCCGTCACCTCGGCATGGGTCTGGACGAAAAAGCCGTGGAAGCGGTGCGCCAATATCGCTTCAAGCCAGCCACCCTGCAGGGCAAGCCGGTGCCGGTGGAAGTGAACATCGAAGTAAACTTCCGCATCTACTAGACGGTTCCAGGGTGTCCTCGCCACGGACCAGAGGGTGCCCCATATCCCCGATTTCCTGTTGAGCTTATTGGGTTCCGCAGACTTCATGCGCGTTTCCTTACAGAAAGGCGCACACACGGTCGCGTCCAGCGCAGCGTACAGGAAATTCGGGGTATCTCGCTCGTTTTTCGCGAGATGTGGGAGACCACGGACCTTTATCTCGTTGCCAATATCGCTTCAAGCCCACCACTCTGCAGGGCACCCTCTGGTCCGTGGCGAGGAGAAATCTCAATTTCCCTCAAACAGCCCCGCCGGAACCTCCTGCTCACTCGAAAGCATGGCCTTCCAGGGATCTTTCCGCAGCCGGTCGCTCCACTCCGCAAACCGGGCAATCAGGAATTTAGGCGCCTTGGAACCCTTCAGCTCACTCCACTCCAGCGGCAACGCCGCCGCCATGCCAAGACGAGCCCGGCTGGAGTAAGGAGCAACCGCCGTCGCCTCGCGCTCATTCCGCAGGTAGTCGACAAAAATCTTGTTCTTGCGTGCCGCCTTGGTCATTTTGCTGATGTACAGCTGGCTGTTATCGTGCTCCATTTGCATGGTAAAAGCGTGGGTCAACGCTTTGATCTTGTCCCAGCCGAACTTTGGGCGAATGGGCGCCACCACATGCAAGCCTTTGCCGCCGGTCGTCTTGACAAAGCTCTGCAGCCCCAGCTTCCGCAGGCGTTCCTTCACCTCCAACGCGCTGTCGCAAAGCGTTGGCCAGGACACCGCCTCATCCGGGTCGAGATCGAAGATGATGCGGTCAGGGTGTTCCAGATCGTCATTGGTCGATCCCCACGGATGTACCTCCAGCACGTTCATCTGCGCCAGCCCGGCGAGCGACTGCTCACCCTCCACGGTGATATAGGTCTCCGTGGCATTCCCTTTGGCATTGGGAATCTTCACCCCGCCGATCCCAGGCGGCATCCCCGGCCCTAGCTGCTTTTGATAAAAGCACTTCTCCCCCGCGCCGTTCGGGCAGCGCACCAGGGAGAGGGGCCGGCCCGTGACGTGAGGCAGCATCAATGGCGCCGCCGCCAGGTAGTAGTCGATCAGGGCCTGCTTGGTGACTCCCGTCTCCGGATCGACGATCTTTTCGGGATGAGTAACCTTGAAGCCAAGCCGCACCGGCGCCGCTGCCTTTGGTTTGCTGGCCTTCTGCGGGTCCGCCACCGGCGCCGCTTCCGCCACCTCCCGCCGCACTTCCGACGCCTTCTTGTCTTCCCGCAAACCTTTGAAGCTGGCTTGGCGTACCAGCCAATCGGCAGTCCATGTGCTGAACTGAACCTCAGCCACCAATTCTGGCCGAACCCAGATTGCCTCCCGCGCCATCGCCGCCGGCACCTCGGCGAAGGCTGTTGCAGTCTGCCGTATCTTCTCCAACTGCTTCCGCAAGGTGTGCGAGACAGCCTGGGTGAAGCCGGTCCCGGTCCGTCCCGCGTAGATCAATTTCTTCCCTTCGTAATACCCCAAGCAGAAGCGCGCCGATGCCGTCGGTTCCATTGGAAGGTTTAGTAAACCCGCCGATGACAAACTCCTGCCGCCGGTCGCACTTCACCTTCAGCCATGCCTTGCTGCGCCCCGAGGTGTAAGGCGCCGTCACCGCGTTTAGAAACGATGCCCTCGGCGCCCATGCGGCATGCTTCCTGAAAGACCGGCTTTCCCTCGGTCGCGATATGCTGGCCGAAGCGCACGACCTCGTGCTCCGGCATGCTGTCGAGCATCTGTTCCAGGATCCGCTTGCGCTCTAAAAGTGGTTGCTGGCGAAGGTCGTGCCCATTCAGGTGGAGCAGGTCGAAGACGTAATACGTCAGAGGATTGGGCGCGCCCTCGTCAAAGGCCGCCTGCAGGGCGGCAAAGCTGCTAAGCCCGTCCTTGGAGAGCACCACGACCTCACCATCTAAAATCGCGCCCTGGACGGAAAGCCGCCCCAACTCGCGCGCAAGCGAAGGCATGCGATGCGTCCAGTCCAGCCCGCTGCGGGTAAACAGCCGAACCTTGCCGGCGCTGTCGATGTGCGCCTGGATGCGATAGCCATCCAGCTTGAGCTCATGCACCCATTGCTCGCCCACCGGGGGAGTTGCTGCTTCCGAGGCCAATTGTGGAGGAATAAACGCCGGCAGAGCTTCCTTGCCGCCGGGCAGCCTGGCCGGCGCAAAGGCCACGGAACGCGCCGGCTTTGCCGGGGATGCTTTGCCGGAGCTTTCCGGCCGGTTCGATTGCCACACATGGTCCCCATCCCGGGCAGATGGCTTCCATGTCGCGTTGGGTGAGCACGCTGTTGGGCTCCTTCTCCGTGATCGGCTCGTCGCCGGCGCCCTGTTCGTACTCGTCATGTTCCTTGATCAGCAGCCAATTCGGCTTGGCCTCGCTCGCGGCCTTGCCGCCCATCCGCACCAGCACCCATTTGCCCTGCAGCTTCTGCCCGTGAAGGATGAACTTGAGATTGCCTTTCGCCAGCGATTCGTCCGGGTTGCCCAGCGGCTCCCAGGTCCCTTCGTCCCACAGCATCACCGTGCCGCCGCCGTACTGGCCCTTGGGGATCGTGCCCTCGAAGCCGCCGTATTCCATGGGATGATCTTCCACCTGCACGGCCAGGCGCTTATCGCCGGGCACGTAGCTGGGTCCCTTGGTCACGGCCCAACTCTTCAGCACTCCGTGCAGCCCCAGGCGAAAGTCGTAATGCAGTCGGGTAGCGGCATGCTTTTGAATGACGAAGGGCAGGTCTCCCGTCTTCGCTGAAGCGGCAACTTTGGCTTGGCCGCTGGGTTCAGCCGTCTTGCTGAAGTCCCGCATTTCGCGATAGCGCGCCAGTTGCTCATCGACCAGGCTGGAGGAGGATGGAGCAGGTGGATGCTTGCTCCCCGCCGCCTTAGGTTTTGACGACTTCTTTTTCTTCTCAACCACCCTTGGGTTCTCCTACTGGAGAACTCTACCTTGTCTCGCCGTCTTGCCGGCGATCATTTTCCCTCATTCCCAGGGCCTCCAACCGGATGGAGCCGGGGAAGGCGCTGGTCCAAAGGAGGCAGGGCAGGGAACGCTCCGTGCGGTTCGGTCTGATACCAGTAAGCAACCGAAAAATAATCGTCGGAACGATGATTGGCGTGGCCATGCTCAATGGTGGCGCGCAAAGACCGGCTGAAGGGGATGGGCGAATCAAGATGAAAGCGGTATACGGACCACCGGCTCCCCGCTCTGTTCTCGCCCTTGACCGGCGCGCCAAAGAGGCCATAGGAGAAGGCGTGCGCCCCGAAGTCCCAGGCTCCCAGGAAATAGTCTTCCGTGCCGGTTCCGTTGATGGAGGGGGTGCTTTCCCCATCGACAAAGAACATGTCATCCCCCTCGCCCCACCAGTCGTCCTGATTTTGCAAAACTGACATGGTGACTCCTACGAAGTGGCCGCGCCCGGTGGCCTCCATCCAGACATAATTCCCCTCGCCCTTCAGGTTCTTCGCATTCTCTGTGAGGGGATCCTCATTCCTCTTCCATTGCGTGGTCCAGCCTTTGGGGTTCGCCTGGCGATACTGCGCATGGAAATACAGGTCGTCAGGGGGCAGAGGGTGGGTGTAAGTGCGGTAGTCGATGTTGAAGTAGAAATACGGGACCTTTTGCGAACCTTCATTGGTCACCGTGATTCGGCCGTGTTTCTGAAACGGCATAGGGAAGAAGGAGTTCAACGCCTTATCAGCTCCGACGGCGAGCGGGAACGATTGATAGAGAAAATAATCGCCCAGGCCCAGTCCGAAGAAATCCCCCACGGGCGTCTCCACGCTGGGGGTGGCTTCGCCGTCCCAGTACATGCGCAGGACCAACGCCTTCAGGTGGTTTGGATCGTCGGAGTCGATCGTGATCCACACGTGGCTGATCAACGCTGGGCCGGGTTCATCGAGCAGGGTAAGTGTTTCTCCGGGTGCGATCTCGCGATAGTCGGCGTTGGCGCCGCTCCGGTCGTAGCTCGAAGCGCGTTTCTGAACATAATCCTTCGCCTGAGGAAGACTGGATAGCCAGGTGGCAGGATCCTGGGCAAGGGCCGGTAGGGTCGCCGCAAACACAGCGGCAAGGAGAACTGATTTTTTCATGTTGTCTTCAGGCTTCGGATTAATCGCAGCGTACTTCATCGTGTGCTCTTGTCCAACTGAGTTTTCTCTGAGTAGCCGGAGCAGGGGGCGCGACCGCTCAGCAAAAACTCAGCTATAGCTCACATGACTGCCCTCCCCTTAGGCTGTACTCTCTCCATAGGCGTGGAAACCCAGGAATGAGTTCAATGACCATCAAGGAAATGCCCCGACCATCCGCAACCCAGAGCGAACTGACCGATGCGCTTGATTCCGCATGGGTCCGCTCCCACTTTCCCTCCCTGTCGTTAACCGTCGACGGAAATCCCGCAGTTTTCCTCGACGGACCCGGCGGGACGCAGGTTCCGCAAAGCGTCATCGACGCCATCTCTGATTACTTACGAGGCAGCAACGCCAACACCGACGGCGCCTTTGCTACCAGCCAGCGTACCGACGCCGTCATCGCCGGCGGCCGCCGCGCCATGGCAGACTTTCTCGGCTGCGATCCGCAAGAGGTAGTCTTCGGCGCAAACATGACCTCGCTCACCTTCGCCATCAGCCGGTCGATTGGGCAGGAATTGAAGCCAGGAGATGAAATCGTAGTCACGCGTCTGGATCATTCGGCAAATTTTTCTCCCTGGGTGGCTCTCGAAGAACGCGGCGTCACCATTCGCATTGCCGAAATCCACGACCAGGATTGCACCCTCGACATGGAGGACCTGGCGCGCAAAATCACCAGCCGCACCAAGCTGGTGGCTGTTGGCTATGCCTCCAATGCGGTTGGCACCATTAACAACGTAACGGAAGTGGTTCGTTTGGCGCACCAGGCCGGAGCCATGGCCTACATCGATGCAGTGCACTACGCGCCCCATGGCCCAATTGACGTGCGCGCACTGGATTGCGACTTCCTCGCCTGCTCTTCCTATAAATTCTTCGGTCCCCACATGGGCGTCCTCTATGCCAAGCGGGAGCACCTTACCCGCCTGCAGCCTTACAAGGTGGCAGCCAATACCCATGCGGTCCCTTTCAACTGGGAAATGGGCACGCTCAACCACGAGTGCATCGCCGGCGTCACCGCCTGCGTCGAGTACCTCGCCGATCTGGGACGGCGCATCGACCCCTCGTTATCCGGCCGCCGCGTAGCGCTGCTGGGCGCCTGGAAAGCCATCCAGAAACACGAGCGGATATTGATCGAGCGTCTCATCGCCGGGCTGCTGCAGATTCCCGGACTTACGTTTTATGGCATCAGCGATCCCAGCCGGTTCGACGATCGCTGTCCTACGGTAGCGGTGCGCATCGCCGGCCATCCACCACTCAAGTTGGCCACGGAGCTCGGACAGCGCGGCTTCTTCACTTGGGATGGCAATTACTACGCGCTCAACCTGACCGAGCATCTCGGTGTCGAGAAAGACGGCGGCTTTCTGCGCATAGGATTGGCGCACTACAACACGGCAGAAGAAGTGGATAGGTTGCTAACAGCTTTGCGGGAGATAACACAATGACACAGGCAATACAGAAGGAGAGAGCCGGGGATGTGAAGATGCGAGCGGAGTTTCGCCAAGCGCGGGTCGATTTAGCCGCCGTATTACGGTGGTCTGCCCGCCTGGGATATCAGCAGGGAGTCTGCAACCATTTCAGTTTTCTTTTGCCCGATCAGGAAGACCTGTTCCTGGTAAACCCCGAAGGCTTCTTCTGGTCTGAGCTTACCGCCAGCTCCCTGATCATTTGCGATCTGGATGGGAACATTGTCGAAGGCTCCGGCACCGTGGAACGCACCGCGTTTTGTTTACACGCGCCCATCCACCGGCACAATAAAAGGGCGCGGGCCGCATTGCACACCCATACTCCCTACGCGACGGCAATTTGCCTGCTCGAGCGAGGACGGTTGGAGCCGGTAAACATGGCCGGCTTTCAATTTGACGGAAAGATTGCCTACGATGAGGATCACCAGGGGGGCGCTCACTCTACGGAGGAGGGCGATCGGGAAGTGCGCACACTCGGGGATAAGAACATCCTGATGATGCGCAATCACGGCCCGATGGTGGTGGGCAGGACCATCGCCAGCGCGTTTGACCGCCTTTATTACCTGGAGGAGGTCTGCAAACGCCAGATCCTGGCCATGTCAACCAATCGGCCTATGCAGCATGTGCCGCCAGAAGTCGTACAGCAGCTCTCCGAGGATGAGGAGCTATTCGATGCCTACGCGGAAAAGCATCTGACGGCGATCAAGCGAGTCCTCAGCCGCGAAGAGCCGGAATTCGCACAGTGAAAGATACGAAAGGCAGGAGGAGCATCTGAACGTCTACGAGAAGCTCGGAGCTCGACCGATCATCAATGCGTATGCACCGATGACTCGTCTTGGCGGCGGGGTGATGCCATTAGAAGTAGCCGATGCGATGCGCGAAGCGACCCAGTTCTGTGTCGACATCGCCGAGCTTCAGATGGCGGCAAGCAAGATCATCGCGCAAATTACCAATGCCGAAGCCGGCTGTGTCACCTCAGGCGCCGCCGCCAGCCTTCTGGTTGGGACCGCAGCTTGCGTGGCCGGCATGGATCCGGCAAAGATGAGCAGGCTGCCGGACGTCCGAGGCATGAAGAATGAAGTCATCGCCATGCGCAGCCAGCGCAACTCCTACGATCACGCGATCCGTGCGACGGGCGTAACCATCGTCGAGGTCGGATTTTGCGACCGGTTCACGGACGTGGGTGTCCGCGATACCGAAGCATGGGAGATCAAGGCTGCGATAACCGAGCGGACTGCTGCTATCTATTACCTGGCCAAGCCCCAGGCGCAGCTCCGGCTTGCCGACGTTGCGGCCATTGCCCACGAGGCAGGAGTACCCGTGCTCGTAGATGCGGCAGCCGAACTACCGCCGATCGAGAACCTGCAGCGTTTTATTGCGGATGGGGCTGACCTGGTCGCCTTTAGCGGGGGCAAATCCATCGGCGGCCCGCAAGGTTCAGGGATTCTGTGCGGCCGCCGTGATCTGATCAGCGCCGCGCTCTTGCAGCAGCTGGACTTCGATTACGACTACGAAGACTGGGATCCACCCACCGGCCTGGTCGACAAGCGGAACATCCCCGGCGTTCCCCGGCACGGCATCGGCCGTTCCTGCAAGGTCGGCAAAGAGCAAATCGTAGGGCTGCTGACCGCCCTGAAGCTATTCGTCAAGGAAGGCAACATCGGCCGCCACGACCGTCTCCTGGTGGTTGCCCAGCAACTGACCGAGGAACTGGCAGACTTGGCGGGGCTTTCCACGCGCATCATTCCGGATCCTCTTCAATCCGGCATGCCGATGGTGGAGGTCGCTCTTGACCAAAAGGGTGTGCAACTCACTGCCATCGAGCTGGTGCGGCGATTGCGTAAGGGCTCACCCGGCATCGAAGTGAATCCGTGGCGGCCTGAGGAAGGGTTGTTGATCCTATCGCCCGCATGCCTCGCGGAAGGCGACCCGGCCGTCATCGGCAAGCGCTTCAAAGAAATCCTGGCCGACCACACCACGGTTGCTCAAGGTTCGGCGGGGAAGTCCAAGCCTGCGCGGGAGCAGTGACCGGTTTGCCTGGTGTCGTGCGTCACCGATAGAGCTGTGTAACTGGTTGTGTCCCTGAACGACGAGCCCTTTAGGAGGCAGAACCTAATTGCTCTCATCGCAAGTCTGCTCGTGGGTGTACCCGTGCGATCTTACGAGTCATCCATCAAACCAGCGATCCCGGCAATCCCCAGGTCAAAACAGAAAGGAACGAATTGAATGACCATGAACCGTCGGGATTTTATTGGCCGCTTGGCGGTGGGTAGCGGGGCGTTTGCTACAGCAGGGACGGGCTTCACGCTGGCGGAGGGCGCGGTCATTACACCGGGTTTCAACGGGAGCGCAGAGGCCGGATCGTTCCGCCGCATCTCTGTGGCGGAATACCAGGATCGCGTCCTCGGGGCCTTTCTGGGAAAGATTATAGGAACTATCTTCGGATTTCCGTTCGAAGGGAGAGGCAAGAATGTCGTTGAGCACCTTGACCGCCTCCTCCGCCAGGATACGTTTGCTCCCGTCGATGATGACTATTACTACGAGATGGTAGCTGTTTATGGATTCGAACGGCATGGCGTCGAAATGACGATCGAGCAACTGGGAGAAATGTGGAAGGAATACCGGGCAGGGACATGGGGGTCAAGCGAACAGGCTCGTCTATTGCTTCAGAAAGGAATCAAGGCTCCCCAAACCGGGGAACCCCGCTACAACCAGTGGTTCCACACCATCGGCCCGCAATTCTCCTCGGGCACTTATGGAATGATCACGGCCGGAATGGTGAACCTGGCCGGTGAGAAGGCCCGCTACTACTCGCATGTAAACGGTTATGCCGAGGCTTGCGATGGAGCGGTATTTGTTGCTGGCTGCACCAGCGAGGCATTTTTCGAGACAAACACGGAGAAGATAGTCCTCCAGGCCGCCCGGCTCATCTCTCCCCGGTCCAATTATCGAAAGGCGATCGATCGTATCCTGGAAGGATATTCGCGCAACCGGGACTGGCGGGAGCTCGCCCACGAATCCGAGAACCTATGGCGGCCCGACTATCCACAACTGAATAACTCCGTGGCGAACGGGGCGCTTTGCGCGCTGGCTCTGCTTTACGGCCAGGGCGACTGGTTGAATACCGTGAACATTGTTACGGCAACTGGCGACTTCACCGATGCCGACTGCAACGCCGACGTGGTCAGTTCGGTTGTTGCCACGATGCACGGTTCGAAGATCATTCCTCAGGCCTTCGTGCAACAACTTCACGATCGTATCTACGGAACAAGGATGGGGCCACTCAAGTTCGATCGCGTGATTGAGGAGCGTATCTCCGCGTTCGCCGACAGAATTTCCGCCGTAGGCCGCAAGATGCTGTTAGCAAACGGTGCCAGGGAAGAGAGTGGTTACCTGCTTATCCCACAGCAGCAGGTCAAAGAGCAACCTTTGGAATGGTTCGATATCAATGACTACGCCGGTCTTTGGAATGCCGGTTGGCAGATGGCTCATGGTTCCCGTGGCGGACCAGGTAATACATATCTCGAATGGGAAACCAACACCCTGGTGACATTTCCCCGTGATTCTCGCCCTTGCCGCCTGGAACGCGACGTCCGGATTCCGGTGGGTATGCCAAGCCTGAGTTTGCGAATAGGCTCGGTAGCCGGCGCCCCCTGGCGTTTACAGATATTCGTCGACGACGATACCGTTCTGAGCCAGATAATCATCGCGGATTCGACGGAAATGGAAGTGGAAGCGCAATACCAGGACGTGCAGGTGGATTTAAGCAAGTACGCAGGTGAGAGCGTTAAGCTCCGTCTCTATCACTGGCTCATCGTTGGTCAGACGCCGGGGTCGGCGTATTGGCGATCCGTAGAGGTGCGCGCTGTCTAAAGCAGTTTCGCAAATGGTGTAGACACCCGGCATCGAAATTAACCCCTGGCGGAACATACAACGATTGCTCAAGGTTCGGCAGGGAAATCTAGGCCTACGCGGGAGCCGTGACAGGCTTGGCCATGGCTGCAACCACCAGCCGGGCGATCTGAATGTCTTGAACCGCCACTCCCGTTAAGTCCGCGATTGTGATCTCTGACTCACTCTGTCGTCCTAAGGCAGGGTTCTGCGCGATCTCTCCGAGCTCGACCAGATCCGTCGCAGCAATCAAGCCTTGCTTGATCGCGTACGATGAGTCGCCATACAGCACACATTGCTTGCGACTATCGACGGCGCGAACCTTGGCCTTCACAAACAATTGCGGATCGAGTTCCTGCTTACCGACGGCATCCGTGCCGACGGCGGTAATATGCGTCCCTGGGCGTACATCGGTTGCTCCCAGAAGCCACCCGTGCGCTGGTGTCGTGGTCACGATCAGGTTACAAGCCGCTGCCAGGTCGGCGACCGAACCGGCAACCTGTATGTCGAACCCGTGAACCTGGTAGGCTCGCGCTTTTTCGGGGGAGCGAGCCCACACCATCGCGCGCCTCGCTGGTAGCACATGGCGCAGATAATCGAGTTGCATCTTTCCCTGGATTCCAGTGCCGAGGATGCCGATACACGAGACTTCTGCGGGCGCCAACAGCTTGGCTGCAACCGCACCCGCCGCAGCGGTGCGCGCGTCGGTCAGAAAACCTTCGTCATCCAGAATCGTGATCAACTGGCCGGTCGTCGTCGAGAAGACCAGGATGATGCCGTTGCTTGAGGAGATGCCCAGTTCAGCGTTGCGATAAAACCCAGTCGCAATCTTGATGGTGAACGTTGGATCTCCGGGCACGTATCCGTACTTGATGTGGCAATCGCCCGGGGGCTCTTCAAACAAAAGCTCGCCCACCGGCGGAACAATGACCTTACCTTGCGAGTAAGCGACGAACCCCTCTTCGATCGCGGCGATTAGTTCCTGCGGTCGCAGGGCTCTTTCCAGCTGTGAGCGGTTGTAAGTGACCGCCATCAGAGAGGACCTTTCAAGGCGCTACGGAATACGGGGAGCACGGGTTGATTATAGAGGGCATCACCGTTCTGTAGCTTCGCCAGGCAGCGTGAAGCTATGCCGTCTTGCTGCGCTTGCCGGCCACTTTCAGCTTCCGCTTGGCAGGCGCTGCCTTCTTGGAGGCATGCGGCGCCTCTTTCGCGGCCAGGCTCTGCCGAAGAGCAGACATCAGGTCAACCACCTTACCGCGTCCCGCGGCGGGCTTCGGCCGAGGCAATGGCTTCTTGGCCAATTTGGCTTCTACCAGCTCGCGCACTGCGGCTTCATAGTCGTCGGTGAATTTGGCCAGCTCCAGCGGACGCGTGTAGCTTTGAATCAGCTGCCTGGCCAGTTTGAGTTGTGCGGTATCCGGTTTTGTGGTGGGGATCTTGCCGAAGGATTCACTGGGGTCCTGCAACTCCTCGGCAAAGCGAAGAATGTATAGCATCATGCCGCGCTGCCTGGGGTCGGGCGGCGGCTCGAGCGCGACCAGGTGTTCGCGGCCGGCAAAGGCGATTTTGCCCAGCCCAACCATGCCGGAATCGACCATTGCCTGGCGCACCACAGCAAAGGCCGTGGCCTGCGGGCCCTTCTTCGGGACCACGAAGTACGGCTTGACATAGAGCGAGGGAGACAGCTCGCTGGCGCGGGAGAACTGCACGATCTCCAGCGTGTCCTTGCCCGGAATACGGAGGCGCTTGAGGTCTTCCGGCTCGATGATGGCGTATTTGCCCTTCTCGTACTCGTAGCCCTTCACGATCTCTGACTTCTCCACCACGTGCCGCTCTTCGCGGTCGCGCGCAGCCAGATGCAGGCCCTTCTTCCCTATGGGGCCTGCGTCTTCTTCCTCGTCGCCGTTTGCAGCTACGTTCTGATAGTGAATGCGCTGTCCCGTCGCCCGGTCGATCTGGTGGAACTGGAAGGGGCGGGTGGTGGTGGTCGCGGGATAGAGCTCGACCGCGAAACTGACCAGCGAGAGGGAGATCTGTCCGGACCAATAGGGGCGTGCCATGCGATTTGTTGGATGCGGCAGATGGGCTCGGCGGGCCAGGAAACTTGGAGTTTTCGACCCCGTTTGGTAGTCTTTCAAGGTACGCATGCGCGCGTAGCTCAGTTGGATAGAGCGTCTGGCTACGAACCAGAAGGTCGGGAGTTCGAATCTCTCCGCGCGCACCACTCGCACTCCTCAGGGTTAAAGCCCAAAAGTCAGGATTCACGCTGCGGCTAGGGCTCTGGCACGCGCCTGCACAGGAGAGACCTTGAAAGTATCCGTTCGCCAGCTTGCATGGATGCAGCGAATCGCTGCGTTGGGCATCGGTTTGTTCTGGATTTCTTTCTGGATGGACCACAGTCAGCTTCCGGCAAACGTCGTCGATTTCGAGTGGTGCTTTCTTTTGCCCGACATTTTGTGGATTGCATTGGTGTTTTGGGTGGCGAGCCATTGGCTCATTGCCCGCGATCCGCGCGCCGGAATTGCCACCGCTGTGGGTGGCAGTTCGATGGTTTACCTTGGTCTGCTGGACGCAGCATGTAACTTCCGGCACGGCCAGTACACAGAGTCATTCTCGCGCGGCGCTTTGAATGCGGTCGTCAATGCCGCCTGCCTGCTCTTTGGAGCCTTCAACATCTGGTATGCAGGCACGCGAAGGCCGGATGCTGCGAAACTGCTCTAATGGAGCACAAGATCCGATAATACGGTTCGATTCCGGCCGGCTCTCTTGGCCTGGTAAAGCGCGGCATCCGCGGCCGCCAGAATTTCCAGATCCGAGATCGTGGCGCCCGTTGCCACCGCCGCGCCGATGCTGACAGTGACCGGGATGGTCGCTCCATCGACCAGCAGCGGCCCGCCATCCACCGCGCGTCGAACTCTCTCGGCTCCTATATCAATCTGGTCCCGGCTGCAACCGGGCAAGCACGATCAGAAACTCTTCACCCCCATAGCGCCCCACGGAATCGTATCCACGGACCGCATGCACGATGCGTTGCGTTACTTGCTTCAGGACTTCGTCCCCAATCAGGTGCCCATATGTATCGTTAATCGCCTTGAAGTGATCGATGTCCAGCATCAGAAGCCCAGTCGCTGTCAGGGACCGGCCGGCACGTTCAAGCTCGCGGCGAAGCGTTTCCAGGATTGCACCCCGGCTCCAGACCCCGGTAAGCAGATCGTGGGTCGCCTGAAAAAGAAGTTGCTCCTGAGCCTGAAGCTGGCTGTCCTGCAGCGTAAGGATGCGGTTACAAGCCTTCAATCGGGCGCGCAGCTCGCTTTTGTCGAAGGGCTTGGTCAGATAGTCGTCGGCCCCCGCCTCCAGGCCTTTGACCAGATCTTGTTTGCCATCTTTGGCGGTTGCCAGAAGAATGTACTGGTAGGGAGCCCGGTTCTGTTCTCGAACCTTGCGACATAGTTCCACGCCATCGGTTTTCGGCATCATCCAGTCAAGAATAAGTAATTGCGGGGGCGGCTCCTGCTGCAGAGTCTTCCAGGCTTGCGCGCCATCTTCCGCCAGCGTGACCCGATATCCCCACGTCTCCAGCCAACTCTGCAGGATCCTGCGGAACATCGCATCATCTTCGGCCACCAGGACCCGATCGCAGGAACTACCTGGCCGCTCAAACTCGAGCAAATTCATGTTTTCGTGGTCGTTGCTCGTCATCGGCTTTCCCTTGACCGGGCGGCGACCATCTGTGTTTCGCCGTTCATGTCAAAACTTCTGCGCATGGAGATAAGTGCTTCGCTGAGCTGCGCCTCGAATACCGGGTATAATTCGGCGGCGCCCCCGAAGATCGGATTTCCGCCCGAGCTCTTCCAGTTCACGAACCATTTGCGAGACTTCCGCAATTCCCAGATATCCCAACTCACCCCGAAGCTTGTGAGATATCGCTTCGAGGGCTTTCGCATCCTGCTGCGCGATTGCATCTTTGAGACTAGCCATGTGTTGCGGTACCTCTTCCAGGAAAATTCCGATCACTTCATGAAAGAGCTTTTCATCGCCACCTAGTCTTTCCAGCGTCTTGCTCCTGTCCCAGGCAACCGCACCGGCCGGCGTGCCAGGCTTGTTCAAGGTGGTTGGAGTCAGGCTGGTCTGTTGCGTGGCCGCCTGATCTCGTTCTCGCATAGCGATGGCAATCGCTTCTCTCAGCAGGTGACTGCTGATGGGCTTGGAGACGTATTCGTCCATTCCTGCTTCGATACAGATTTCACGATCGCCTTTCATGGCATGCGCCGTCATGGCGACAATTGGTAAGTGATAGTGAGTCGAATCGCTCACTCTCGCGAATTCTCCGGGTTGCCGTCAGTCCATCCATCTCGGGCATCTGGATATCCATCAACACCAGGTCGAAGGGCTCGGTCGCCAGGAGCGAGAGGGCGGTGTGCCCGTTGTCGGCCACCACCACGGTGTGTCCCATCTTTTCGAGCAAACGCGTGGCCACGATTTGGTTGACTCGATTATCTTCAGCCAGCAAGACTCGCAAACCCCTGGGCTGCGCACGCCGTTCAATCTGCGGCAGGACTGAGGAAGGAGAGGCTGTCTGGTTTTCCCCGAGCGCCGCCAGCAGCGCGGCAAGCAATTCCCGTTTCCGGACCGGCTTGTAGAGGTAGAAGAAAATTCCCAAGCTTCGGCAGCGCTCCACGTCTCGTCGATGGCCGCCTGAGGTGAGCATCATGACCGTCAACGGTGACAATTCCGGGTCGCTTCGGATATGTTCGACCAGCGCGAAACCGTCCATCTCCGGCATGTTCATATCCGTCACGATCAGCCGATACGGCTCTCCGGCTTCCGCGGCGGCAATCAGTTCTGACAAAGCCTCCTCTCCTCCGCCGGCGCAGCCAGTCTGCGCCCCCCAACGCTTTAATATCCCCTCGAGTATTCGTCGGTTCGTTCGATGGTCGTCGACCACCAGGATCCGCAGGCCGTTCAATGTTTCCAGCGGAACCGTGGTTCCTGGTACGGGTCTTTCTTCGGGCACCTTGAGACGAACCGTGAAATGGAATCGAGTGCCTTTGCCTATCTTCGCTTTCCAGCCAGATTCGTCCCCCCATCATCGCGACCAGGCGCGTCGAAATGGATAAGCCAAGGCCGGTGCCGCCGTACTTGCGGGTGGTCGATGAGTCGGCCTGGGTGAAGGGAGAGAAGATTGTCTTCTGCTTCTCAGCCGGGATACCGATGCCGGTGTCGGCGACGGTAAACCGTATCGTCTTGCTGTTGTGGTCTTCGCTTTCGAGCTCCGCCTTCAGCAAGACCTCTCCATGATGGGTGAATTTGATGGCGTTGCTCACGAGGTTGAGAATGATCTGGCGAAGCCTCCCCGGATCGCCCTCTACCAACTCCGGCACTTCGGGGCCGATGTCGCAGAGAAGCTCCAGCCCCTTTTCGTCGGCGTGCAGGGCGGATGTCTTCAGGGCTTCTTCTGCACAGTCGCGGAGGTTGAAGGCGATGGTTTCCAGTTCGACCTTGCCCGCCTCAATCTTGGAGTAGTCAAGAATGTCGTTGATCACGATGAGCAGAGAATCGGCGGACAGCTTTACGGTTTCCAGACAGTCTCGTTGCTCCGCCGTAAGTTCCGTATCGAGCGCGAGGTCGGTCATGCCGATGACCCCATTGAGGGGAGTGCGGATTTCGTGGCTCATATTGGCAAGAAATTCGCTCTTGGCCTGGTTGGCAACTTCGGCGGCGTCTTTGGCCAGGCGCATCTGCCCCTCCGCCCGTACACGCTCAGATACTTCTACTTGCAGATCCGCCGTGCGCCGTAGAACGCGCTGTTCCAGATCGTCTTTCGCGTTCTGCAGGGCCAGATCCCGTTGTTCGATTCGCTCCAACATCTGGTTGAAGGAGTTCACCAGCATTCCGCTTTCATCGTTCCCCTGTGGGATCGCCCGGAGCGCGTAGTTCTCCTCAGCGCTTACCCGTGCGGCAATTCGCGCAAGTTGCACAATCGGGTCACTCACGATGCGCAACAGGCGGGAGGAGATCAAGTACGTGGCAAGGGTGGATATGAATAGGACCAGGATGGCGATCTTGGTGTACTCCCAGAATCTGGCGCCGAATCCGCTCAGGTCCGACACGATCGCGATGGAACCGGTCTTGTCATTCTCCAGCAGAACACTCCGGAAAAGCGTGATGGAGTGTCGATCGAATCGAGCTCCATCTTTCCGCCAGGTGGGCATCTCGAACTCGGTACTGAGTCCGGCTCGGCGATATTCGGCGAAGATGTTTCCGTGGATGTCGTATAAGCAGGCGCCCATCACATCGTGTTCGGCTCGTAATGCCGCGAGCATTTCTCGCGCGGTCTTTTGATCGTCGAAGGCGAGGGACGCAGCGGTATTCGCGCCCAGGGTGTCGGCCAACGTCGTAAGCTCGTTGACGGTGTCGGCGCGAAAATTCTGCCGCTCGTAGATGGCAAACCCCACGCAAGCCAAGATGACCGCGAAGGCACTGGCAGTGAGAATCAGCAGGGCCAGTTTGCGCCGGATTGGAAGATCTCTGAAGCCCATGTTCTTACTTTCCCCGGTTTTCTCCCACTACCCGTTGCGCCAGGATCAACAACCGCGATCCGATTTTGAGGTTTGCCGAGTCGGCTGCGTTCAGATTGATCTCGAAGCGCACTTTGTTTTCCTCCAGCAGAAAGCAGATCATCCCGCCCGCGTCAAGAAAGCCGGCGGTCTCTCCCACGGTGAGAACTGGAGCATTGTGTAAATCCGCCACCACCGTCGGAATGCGCTTGCTTTGTGCCTTGCCCAGGAAAACGATTTGGCAAACCTGCAACTCTTGTGGAGAAAGAAAGTGACGAACGCGAATGATTCGATTCCCGATTGCTTTACCCGCCACCGTAGCTTCCAGCACTCCCTGGAACGGGTCCTCTCCAAGCGTGCAAAGAGAGAGCGAAGCGTCTGTTCCGGTGAGTGGCTCCGCGGGCCAATCCACGAGTTGAGCAAAATGGAAGAGGAAGGCGGCTTTGACCCGATATTCTTCCTCATTCGACTGGCCTCTGGAGCCTTCCACTCCAGCCCGCAAATAGAATCACAAGCAGCGCAATCAGAGACCCGATAGAGCGCCCGGTCATTCAGAATTGCCACGTGAGCCTGGCGTAGGCGCTGCGCGGGACCAGGCTGGGAAGCCGCGTCAAGTCAGGGCCGGAGTACTCCTGGTGAAGATCTTGCAGTAAGTCTTGCCCCGCCAGCACGAGTGATATTTTTTCTGAGGGTTGCCATGACAGGTTGCTATCGAGGCGGGTGTAGGAAGGGATACCGCGAGCGGGCAGGCGTCCTACAAAATAAGCTGAGGTGGTCCACTGCCAATGCCAGGCAAGGTTCACATTCGAACGCAACTGTGCCTGTTGGCTGGGGAACCCACCCTCGGTTTCTGGGACCGTAGTTGTATCCATGCTGTCCGCATCCTTGTGTAAATGCATGGCGAGAAATGCGTATCCCGGGCTGATGGTCCAACGGTCCGCCAACTTCAGATTCGCGAACACCTCGATGCCGTGGGTCTCTCCGTATATCAGGTTGGCGAGATAGATAGGTTGAAGCAGGTACGCCGGTGGAGGGCTGGTCTCTAAGATGGGCGCTCCAGGTTCCTCCGAAACAAGATCGTGATAGTGGTTGAAGAAGATTGTCGAATCGAACGATATCTTGTCGGATACTTGCTTACGAAAACCTGCTTCCGTAGCGGCCAGTAACTCATTCTTCTGCTTGGGATTTCCAAGTAGGCTGACCAGGACCGGAAGATTGTCAGGTCCCGGGATATGCTGCATAGTTGAAGCGAATTGACGTATCGACGCGTGACGGCGACCCCTGCGCGCCAGAAACGGCTGCCCATAAAATGCTGTGGCTGTCTGGGGTCCAGGTGAGCCGCGCCGTGGGCTGCAAATTAAAACCGTTGTAGTATTCGTGCTCCGCTTTTGTTCCCAGGGTGACGTAGAGGCGGTTGGGAAGGATTGCGATCTCGTCCTGCACAAACGCACTGAAGCGCTGCGTGGCCAAATCCTGGGGTGTAAACCAAATCCGGGTAGTAACCGCGGTTTGGTCCGAATTCACACGATAACCCAGTCCCCACACGAGATCCTGTCTGCTACCCCACGCTTGTTGGTGTTGAAAATCGAGGTCGAGAGTATTCAGCCCCAGGCCGTAGGTGGTATCCCCTCGGTCGCTACGATCGAAGTAAATCTGCAGCGAGCTTTCCGAGCCCGATGATGCCGTGCGCTTCCATCGCGCGAGAACATCCCACCCGGAAAAACGGTCACGCAGGTCAAGGGTTGCGTTTACCGGCGGCAGCAGGGAGACAACGGTAGTGGCCCTTTCTCCTTCATTCCCTCGTATCGCTTCTCCCTCGACGGTTAGTGAATCTCTGTAAGAAATGTTCGTGTCTACCCGAAATCCTCCGTGGAAGAGGTACCAGTCATCTTCGGCATCCTGGTGCTCTGGGGTGACAAAGTGACCCATCTGGAAGCCATCCGCGAACACGCGGTATGCTCCGCGGCTGCCGATCAGGCCTCCATAACGCACCATCCCGGATCCGTGCTCCAGCGTTCCTCCAGTCGCCGTCGCGACGCCGCCCTGCGTATCCCACGCGCTCTGGTGATGATGTTGATGACGCCGTTCACCGCATTGGCGCCCCAGACAGCGGCGCCTGGTCCGCGAATGATCTCGATGCGCTCAATCAAGTCAAGGGGTACGTCCTGCGCGTCCCAGAACACTCCGGAAAAGGTGGGTGTGTAGACGGTGCGGCCGTCAATCAAAACCAGCAGGGTAGTTGAATACTGTCCGTTGAAACCGCGAGCGCTGATAGCCCACACACCCGGGTTAATCTGGGCCACGTCCAATCCGGGCACCATCCGCAAGAGATCAGGAATGTTGGTCGCTCCGGAGCGGTGGATATCTTCTTTCGTAATCACAAAAATGGCTGCCGGCACTTTGGATAACTTCTGCTCCTTTTTCGAAGCTGAAGTGACATCTACGTTCAAGAGGTCTTCGATCTGCAAAGCAGTAAGGTCAGGCGGTGCATTCTGAGCTTGCGCCGCGAAGAGCAGCAGCCCAACCCCAACCAGCTCACATGCCACGGCTCGCATGAGGGCAGGCTTCATTGTTTTCCGGGCTCAGGGTTTGCCATGGAGTCGTGCGCATACCGGCGTAGACACTCACTAGCCCTATCGGCATGCTTTCCTTGTGGCATGACAAGTGGGGATGACGCGGATGATCAGATGGATAGGTCGGGCAATGACCGTTGCTGAGAAGGGGAGTGTTCTCGGAGCATAGCCTCAAGGCCCAGACTTTCGTAACGGTTTCGTTGCGATTCCGTTCGCAGGAACCTATTTCGCGGGTAAGGGCTCGGCTGAGGGCGCTGGCGGGGCCGCCAGGGGGATCTCTTCCACGATGTCGATCCCAGCGCTGCGAAGCAGTTCCGTGACCACATCACGGTTGAGCCTGGTGAAGTCGAATTCCACCCGCATCGTCTTCTGCTTTTCGTCGAGCACGATCTTGCGAATCCCGTAAACGCCGCGAGCCTTGCCCAACGCAATCATGGCCGCTTCCGTGGGGTGCAGCTCGTAGCGGTAGAGAACGTCAAGATTGGTCGTCATAGGGCCATCATAGCAAGCCGGTTGCGATGTGCCGACTCTACAGCCGGGAAAGGTAATCGAGAATCTCCGGCGAGGTCCAGTCCTGAGCACTGACGAACTTACGCCGAATCTGGCCGTTGCGATCGATAACGTAGGTCTCAGGGAAGACAAAGGTCCCGTAAAGCGCGTTGCTGTGCTGCTGCGCATCGCGAATGGTAGTGAAATCGACCCGATGCCGGGCAAGAAATTGCTGGTAGGCGTCGGGATTCTCGTCCACATCGACGCCCAGCACGACCAGCTGCGGCATCTGCCGCTGTAGCTGGTTGAGCGAGGGAATCTCCTCGATACAGGGAGCGCACCAGCTCGCCCAGAAATTCAGAACCACGACTTTACCGCGGTAGCTGCTGAGCTGCAGGCTGCGGCCACCATCGGCCATGGTGAAATCGGGTGCCGGCTTGCCGACCTGCCTGCGGATGGTCACCGCGATCGCAGCCCGCGGCCAACAGGAGCGAGAGCAAGAACACGGAAGCGCGGATACGGCTGGTCACGCTTTCTATAATAAATAACCGGCTCACCCCGAGGGCCACACGCCCGGAACTGCGGGAAAGGAACCTCGACAATGCGTCTCTCCGTCATCGTGCCTGCCCGCAACGAGGCCGATGTGCTGCGGCCCTGTCTCGATTCTCTGCTGGCCCAGTCCGAGCCGGGTTTTCTTTGGGCGAGGACTGGGAATTGCTGGTGGTGGATGACGGCTCGACCGACGAGACCCGCTCCATCGCGCTCGAGCTCGTGCCGGCGGTAACTCTGCTCGATCCTGAGCCGCTCAAAGCAGGTTGGACAGGTAAGGCCAATGCGGTCTGGACCGCGGCCAGAAAGGCGCGGGGAGAATGGCTCCTGTTCACCGATGCCGATACCATCCACATGGCCGGTAACCTGCGGCGCGCCATGCACGAAGCGGACCATGCGCAGGTGGTGATGCTCTCCTACTCCCCGCGGCAATTGGTAACAGGTTTCTGGCAGCGGGCGCTGATGCCGCTGATTTTTTCCGAGCTGGCGCTTCGCCTATCCGCCGGAAAAGGTCTCCGATCCTTCGTCGCGCATGGCGGCGGCCAATGGGCAATTCCTGATGGTTCAGCGAACCGCATACTTTCAGGTGGGCGGCCACGCGGCGGTGGCCGGCTCCCTGCTGGAGGATGTAGACCTGGCCTTCCTGCTGAAGCGCAGAAAGTATCCCATCCGCTTCCGCTACGCGCCCGACGCGCTGAGCACCCGCATGTATCGCAGCTTTGGCGCGATGATCGAGGGCTGGACCAAGAACCTTGCCAGGCTATTTGGCTATCCCTTGATGATGGCGGCCTGGAGGGCGCTCGATCTGCTGCTGATCATCGGCCTGCCCCTGTTGTTGTGGCATTTTTTCTCGCTGCCCGTAGCCCGCTATGCCCTGGCAGCGGTCTGGTTGAGAGTGCTGTGGAGGTTTTATGCGCGGGTGGCGAAATCCAATTTCTCCGCCGTCGACTGCGCGCTTTCCGTCTTTGCCCTTGCCGCTGTTTTGTCTGCTGCTGGTGAGAAGTTGGTGGCTGCACGCCGTGCGCAGCCAGGTCGCGTGGAAAGGCCGGGCCTATTCAACCTCAAAAAAATGAAGAAGATAGCTACGCTCAGCATCAAATAGAGGAGGATTGGAACCGATATACTGTTAGGCAGAATATGCGTCCAAACCATGGTTGATTACTTATGATTCTGCTCACCCGGAAAGCTGAATTCTCCTCTTCCCACTACTACTGGTCCGACCAGTTGTCAGAGGAGGAGAACCTGCGTCTTTTCGGCAAATGCGCGAATCGAAATGGCCACGGGCATAACTACACCCTGGAAGTGACGGTCGAGGGAGAAGTGGACCCGGTTTCCGGCTTTGTGGTCGACCTGAAGGAACTGAAAGAAGTGATGAATCGCGAGGTGGTGGATGTCTACGATCACCGCCATTTGAATCTCGAAGTTCCGGAATTCAAAGATGTGATTCCGACCACCGAGAACATGGCCATTGCTATCTGGAAGCGCCTGGAGAATCGCATCGAGGGGGCGAAGCTGCACCGCATCCGGGTTTACGAAATGCCTGACTTGTTCTCCGACTACTACGGTGAAGCATGAGAGCCTACCTTTCGCGAAGATATGTCCTCAGCGCCTCGCATCGTCTGTACTCGGAGGCTTTCAGCGAGGAGGAGAATCGGGCTGTCTACGGCAAGTGCAGCAATCCCCACGGCCACGGCCATAACTACGTCGTCGAGGTGACGGTCGGCGGCCAGGTGGATCCGGTTACCGGGATGGTTTGCAACCTGGCAGACCTGGATGGTTGCGTACAAAACAAAGTGATCGATAGGTTTGATCACACGAATCTTAAATGTTGATGAGCGCTTCACGCATGAGGTGCCCACCACCGAGAATCTATGTATCGCCATTCACAACCTGCTCGCGGAGCACTTTGTTCACGCTGATTTGGAACGAGTGAGGGTGGAAGAGACGCGGAACAATTTTTTCGAATATGCGGGAAAGGGAAAGCATGGCACACCCAGCAGTCGTTCGTAAGCCTCCGGTCGCCCGGGGATTGAGTGGATACTCCACCGAGGATCTTTATACCGAGCTGCTCACACGTTTGGGCGAAGACCCGGAACGCGATGGCCTGCTGAAGACGCCGCAGCGGACGGCGCAGGCGATGACCTTCCTCACCAAGGGCTACCGCGAGGATGCGGAGAAGATTCTGCGCGGTGCGCTCTTCGATGTGGACTACGACGAGATGGTGATCGTGCGCGACATCGAGGTCTTCTCGCTTTGCGAGCATCACATGCTGCCTTTTTTCGGCAAGGTCCACGTGGCCTACATCCCCAAGGGCAAAGTGATCGGCCTGAGCAAGATACCCCGGCTGGTGGAGGTCTTTGCCCGCCGCTTGCAGGTGCAGGAGCGGCTTACGCGGCAGATTGCCGATTCCATTCAGGATGCGATTGAGCCCCAGGGAGTGGGTGTGGTGATCGAGGCCAGGCACCTGTGCATGATGATGCGGGGGGTGGAGAAGCAGCACTCCTCGACCGTAACCTCGGCCATGGTGGGAGTCTTCCAGCAGCAGAACACGCGCGCCGAGTTTCTCTCGCTGGTGCAGTCGCGCCCGCAGAGCAACCTGTAGGCGATCACTACAGTCACTCAAGAGAGTGTGAATGGGCTCCTGGTAATCGATAAGCCGAGCTGCGATGACATCGCATGATGTGGTAGCCCGGTTGCGCCGCATTACCGGTGAATCGATGATCGGGCACCTGGGTACCCTTGATCCGATGGCCACCGGGGTTCTGCCCGTATTGCTGGGGAAGTATACCCGGCTGGCGCAATTCTTTGGACCGCTGACAAAGAGCTATACCGGGGCCATTCGTTTCGGGTTTGCCACCGACACCTACGATGCGGATGGGGCTCCGCTCTCTCCGGCCAAGGCGGAAGCCCGATGGCCGACGAACAACGAGGTCCAGGCGGCCGCCGCTCAGTTTCAGGGGAGAGATCGAGCAGACGCCGCCGCCTTACTCCGCCAAAAAGATCGATGGCAAGCCTGCGTACAAGGCAGCGCGCCGGGGGGAGACGGTGGTGTTGAAGCCCGTGTCCCTGGTGGTCGAGGAGTTTGTGGTCGGCGAGGTCGAAGGCGGCTACGCGGAGTTCACGATCCGCATCTCGTCCGGGCGGTTATGTGCGCTCGATCGCGCACGACATGGGGAAGGCATTGGGCTGCGGCGCGCATTTGGCGCGGTTACGCCGGGTTGCGGCGGGACCGTTTACGCTGAGCCAGGCGCTCACGCTGGAGGAGTTGTGCGCGCAGGCGGCTGCCGGCACCCTGGAGCAGAACCTGCCTCACCCGCGGACGCTGCTGCCCGAATTACCCTGCACCACGGCCGACCTTTGGGTTGCCGGCCGGCTGAGGAACGGCAACGCCGTCAATCTGCCGGAGTTCTCCACCGCTCCGCTGGCCAAGGTCTTCGCCGGCCAGCGCGATCTGGTTGCCATCGTGCGCCGCGTCGCCGGAACGCTCTTTCAACCGATCGTGGTTCTCGGTTGATGGCGCGACTTACGGATCTTCTTGAGCAGGGGCACGATCAGCGGGAGAAGATTTTTTGCTACCTGGGCGTTGCCCTTGTCCGTCGCATGAATGCCGTCGGCCTGCATGCTGCCGGGGACTCCGTACACCCCTTGCAGCAGGAAGGGCAGCAGCGGCACGTGATACTTGGCGGCCAGCAGAGCGTAGGTCTGGTTGAACTGCTGGATGTAGTCGGCACCGTAGTTCGGCGGCAGCGTGATGCCGCCCAGCACCACCTTGACCCCGGCATTCTGCAAGATTGCTGACGATCAGGTCGAGATTCTCCCGGGTGCTGGTGATGGGCAGTCCGCGCAGGCCATCGTTTCCGCCGAAAGCCACGATCACCAGCACGGGTTTCAAACTCAATGCGTCCTGCAGGCGGTCGACTCCGTCTTTGGTGGTGTTTCCGCTGATCCCTTCATTCATCACCTGGTAGTGATAGCCCATGGCGTTCAAGTCTTTCTCCAGGTAATCGGGATAGCTGTCGCCCGCGTCGGCGCCGAAGCCGGCGGTGAGACTGTCGCCGAAAGCGACAATCACCGGGCGCCCGGCAGGAGCCGCCTTGGCGCTGGCGGTGGAAGGAGTGGCAGCCGGGGCGGCTTGCGCTGCCGAGGTTTCAGGAGCGTGCGACCGGCACGCAGCGAGCAGGGAAGCGAGCACCAGCCCGGCGAAGACCGGGTACAGCGAGTCGAGTCGACGATGGGTCACAAGCTCACTTTAGAGCATTTTCCGTATTCCTGTGAGCAGCCGGATAGGCATTCGGTCAAGATGAAAGCACCATCGCACGACATGGAAGAATGGGATTGCATCATTCTGGAGATCAAGCCCCGAACCCGGATTTCCTGCCACGCCCCGCTGGACGAGGCCGCGCGTGCGTCTTTCAGTAAGGAAAGGCGCATGAAGCATTGCCGAAGCCACCAAGTTCCACAGGAAATCTGGGGAAGGGGCGACCCGAAAGTAGTCCAGGACGGAGTCCTGGGTTGGGCGGTGGGAGATTGAATAGTCCCGCAGGGACGGCTGAAACGCGCGTGAATGGATTCAGCCGTCCCTACCCGGGACTAACTAACCTGAGACGCGTATACCCAGGACTAACGTCCTGGGCTACTTTCAGGTCGTCCCTGCGGGACCGGTGCAGCGCGTGGGTCGGTTCGGGCAAGCTCGAGAAAAAGTCCGGTGGGGAGTGAATGATTGAAGTTCGCGGGTTAAAAAAGTCGATTCGGAACGGGACCAGGACGATCGAGATCCTCAAAAATATCGATCTCCTGGTCCCTGCCGGGCAATTCGTTGCCATCATGGGCGCTTCGGGCAGCGGCAAGAGCACGCTGCTGGGGCTTTTAGCGGGATTGGATTCTCCCACTGAGGGCGAGATCCTGATCGATGGCGATGAGATCAGCCACCTGCCCGAAGATAAGCTGGCCGAAGTGCGCGGCCGAAAGCTGGGTTTCGTCTTCCAGTCGTTTCAATTGATACCGACACTGACAGCTTTGGAAAATGTCTTGCTGCCGCACGAGTTGAACAGCTCCGGGGATGGCCGCGCCGCGGCTATTGATTTGCTGCGCAGCGTAGGCCTGGGGGATCGCATGCATCACTATCCGGTGCAGCTTTCCGGCGGCGAGCAGCAGCGGGTGGCGCTGGCCCGCGCATTTGTGATGCAGCCCCCAATTATTTTTGCCGACGAGCCGACCGGCAATCTGGATTCTGAGAACGGCGCGCATGTGCTCGATCTGCTGCTCCAGCGGAATCGCACCAGCGGCGCAACCCTGGTGTTGGTGACGCACGACGCCCAGGTCTCCTCGCACGCCGATCGCCGCATCGTTCTGCGCGATGGCATGATCGTGGAAGACGCCATGCAGAGGCCGGCCTGACATGAACACAAAACCTTCGCTATCCTGGGCCTCGGCCGCGAAGATCGCCTGGCGTGAGCTGCAGGCCTCACGGGCGAAGTTTCTTTTTGTGATCTTGTCGGTCGCAATCGGCGTGGCTGCGCTTACCGGCGTGCGCGGCTTCAGCGATTCCTTTCAAAAGACACTGCTCGGCGAAGCGCGAACCATCATGGCCGCGGATCTTTCCGCGCGCATGTTTCGCCAACCCACTCCCGAAGAGGAACAGGCACTCAATGCGATGGCCTCGCATGGTATTCAGCGCACCCAGATCACCGATACGGTTTCCATGGTCTCCTCCCCGGGTGATCCGGTTCCGCTTCTGGTCTCGCTGAAGGCGGTCGATCCGCAACAGTATCCCTTCTATGGAACCGTCGATCTGCAGCCTGCTGGAGATTTGCGCCAGGTGCTGACCGACTCCACCGTGGTGGTTGCCGAAGACATGCTGATACGGCTGCACACCCAGGTGGGAGCGAGCCTGAAGATTGGCGACTCCAACTTCCGCATCGCGGCGATCCTGGTGCGCGAGCCGGACCGTATGAGTTCGGGCATGGGGCTTGGGTCCGCGCGTGATGATGACCCAAAGCGCGCTCGAGAAGAGTGGCCTGCTGCAGCAGGGCAGCCGCTCCGGAGAGCGCTTCCTGTTCAAGCTGTCGCCTAAAAGCGGAAGCATCGCCGCCGTGCGCGCCCGCCTGGAGCAAGTGCTGCCGGATGCGCAGGTCACCGACTTCAGGGAAAGCAACCCCGCGCTGACCGACGGTCTGAAGCGCTCGACCGGGCTGCTCAGCCTGATCTGCCTGGTGGCCATGGTGCTGGGCGCGATCGGCGTGGCGATGGCCATGCGCGCGCATCTGCAGCAACGGGTCGAAGTGCTCGCCATCATGAAGTCGATCGGCGCCCGCTCCTCCGACATTTTGCGAATTTATTTATTGCAGACCGTGCTGCTGGGGTTGGTGGGCGGATTGATCGGAGTAATTCTCGGGCTGGGCGTGGAGTGGATTTTCCCCGTCTTTGTTGGGGCAGTTGGTTCAGATCCATGCGGATCTTCGTCTTCCCTGGCATTCCGCGCTCGCGGGGCTTAGGCACCGGCATTTTGACCACTGTCCTTTTCTGCCTGCCGCCGCTGCTGCAGATCCGTACCGTGCGGCCCAACCTGGTGCTGCGCAGGATGGTGGAGGAGCCAAGCGCGCAGCAGAGCCTGTGGATGCGCCTGCGTGAGAGCAAAGCGCAATGGATCACGGCGTTGATCATCCTGTTGGGCTTGGGAGCCATCGCTGCCGCGCTCTCTGATTCGGTGGTCGTCGGCCGCTGGTTCGCCGGGTGCACTTGTGCGCGCTGCTGGTGGTCATCCTGGGCGTGGCGGCGCTCACCTTGCGGCTGGTGCGTGCCTTCCTGTCGCGCACCCGGTTGCATCTGCGCTCCTCCGTTCGCCATGGTCTGGCGAACTTGTATCGGCCGGGCAACCAGTCCGCCGCCGTGCTGGCTGCGCTGGGCATGGGCGTGATGCTGATCCTCACCGTCTTTCTCATGCAGCATGGCGTGATTGGGGAGATGAGGATGACATCGGGTCCTAACCTCCCGAATGTCTTTCTGGTCGATATCAGCAGCAAGGAACTCGACGGCGTGAAGCGCCTGCTGGCGCAACAGCCGGCGGTTCAGCGGAGATGTGGAGACGCTGCCCTCGGTTGCGGGAAGAATCATATCGGTGGACGGCACGGCGGCTGAGGGGCTCAAGCTGAAGAATTATCCCAAGCGGCTACTGCAGACGGTATCCCTAACCTGGTCGAAGGGGCTGCCCGAGGGAGCCACGATGGCACAGGGAACCTGGTGGGACAAGGACGATGGACAATCCCTCGCCGTGAGCGAACATATTGCGCAACGGCTGCAATTTGCATCTAGGTTCCCGTATCGTGTTTACCTCGAATGGAAGAACGATGCGAGGCCAATGTCGTCGCCGTTATCCGCCACAATGGCCAGCATGTCTACTCGCGCAGTGAGTTCATCCTGACGCCGAAGGCTTTGGCCGGCTTGCCGGTGGTCTGGTACGGTGCGGTGCACGTGGACCCCCGGCAGGTGGGCGCGGTGCAGAGGGTGCTCTTCAACGCCTACCCGACGATAACGGTGGTCAACATCGCCGATGTGATTGAGACCATCCAGGCGGTGGTGCAACAGATCACGGTGGTGGTGCGGTTTCTGGCCGCGTTTTCCATCCTTTCGGGAGCGGTCATTCTAGCTTCGAGCATCGCCAGCACGCATTTTCGCCGGGTGCGTGAGGTCGTGGTGCTGAAGACCCTGGGCGCGAAGCGAAACCATATCGCCGCCGTCTTCAGCGTGGAGTTTATTGTGCTGGGGCTGCTGGCGGGCCTGGTGGGTGTAATCTTCGCCAACCTGCTCTCACGGGTATTGCTGCATCGCCTGGATGTGGCGTTTCACGTGGAATGGTTCGCGACCCTTACTGCGTCTGGCAGGAACGGCGGTACTCGCAACAGTGACTGGTTGGGTGGCCAGTTTTCGTATCCTGGGCCAGAAGCCGCTACAGGTACTTAGGGAAGAGTAGAACGGGCTTAGTGTTCCATGCCCCTTTGCACCATGCCGGGATACCACGAGCGCACGCACAGAATGCGCGATTTCATGTCCGGGGCACTGTAATACCCAACGGTGGCATTGAGCCGGAAGAAATAAGCATCGCCGGCTTTGGCAGGGTGCCGTCCGGCGATCCCGTCCATTCCTCCGCCGGCGACCATCACTCCATTGCCACTCAAGACCAGGTATATCTCCTCTTCTCGCTCGTGATGGTGAGGAAAGTTAGTACCGGCCGGTGCAATTTCCATGAGAAAAAGGCTAGTCAAAACCCGGCCGGCCGCGATGCGGTCCCGTTTGCTGTCGGCATCTCCCATCAGCAGCCGGTAGCGGGTTGAGTCTGGATGACCATTAACCAGCGCTGTAGGTACATCCTCAATGTTGGCCTTTAAGGGGTGCGAGGGTGGTTGGGTTTTCTCAAATCCCCTGGTCTTAAAACCCATAACGACCGCCAGCAGCGGAACTGCAGACTTATTCGCTAAAGTATGCGGAATGGTTGAAGGGATATAGAGATAGTCTTCCGTCTTCAGGGGAACGTCTTCTTCCCCGTACTTCGCGGAGCCGCTCCCGTTGAGGACGACGTACACCTGGTCCTCCTCCGGATATTGGACCGTAGCGCAGGCTCCATTGGGATCAACGACTACCTCACCATACCGGGCTATGCCGACAACCACCGATGCATCCGAGTCTCCCTTGCCGAACAGGGGCTTGTAATGACAGGTTGCCGTGGTAATGTCCGACGGTTTCTCCGCGGCAGTGGAGGTGTCGCGATAAAGGAAGGTAGGATCGATTCTGCGATCCTGCGCGTGAAGCAGAGATGCGCTCAAACTGGCGATGAGCAGGAGTGGGAAGGTCGTGGCGTGCGGCTTGTTGGAATCCATGAATGGTTATCTCTGGCACATCGCGATCGTAGCGAGCGAAAACGGTTCGTAGGAACCATACCAGAGATTTCCTGGCGTGCAAGGCTAGGATCCGCGTCCAGAAGCCGTTGCGGGTGCTCAGGAAGGGTCGCGCCCTCTTCGAATTGACCGGAGTTGGTCCTCCTTTTACTATAGGAAGGGTTAGGTGCCTGCAGGCTTTTTTCCTGTTTGCCGCATTGCCCCCTCGTTCAATGGTAGGACAGCTGCCTCTGGAGCAGCATATCGGGGTTCGAATCCCTGGGGGGCAACCAATGACAGTGAGCCTCGGAATAGATCTGCTGCTCCGTGAAGAACAGCCCTGATATATGGGTCGCCATGCCGCGCTTACCTTTCTTTCCGGTCTGGTTTTGGATGCTGGCCGCCTCCGCTGCCACGCTAGGGCGGTACAGCCGACTCTTCCTGGAGCAAAGAATCATTCCGGAGCGAAGCTGAGCGACCTGCAGTCTCCTTCAGCATCAGATCCAAATCGAAGCGCTACCCTCCCCTTTGTCATCGGGATGACAATTCATCTGTAGCATGACGGGAAAACAGCCCGAGAAATATTGCTACGGCTGAGGGTGTCCGGAACCTTCCTTGAGCGAGATAATTTGATCCGCCGCCACGCCCGGAAAGACTTCATTCCGTCCGCTTGGCCAGTGCACTTCGATCGACGCCACCCTGGTCGCTTGCCCCAGGCCGAAGTGCACTCGCATATCGTTACTGGAACTGTAACTCGAGCCACTGCGTACTTCGTCCACCCAAACCCGCGCGATTCCCGGCTCGGCGCCAAGCACTCTGAGCCGCGCGCCGATACCGTCACGATTAGATTCGACGCCGATCAAATGCACCCCTAGCCAGTGGTTGTCGTTCTTAGCCAGGTTTACAAGCAGAAGTGGAAAGTCGCTCACGTTGTTGACCACTGCTTCCTGGCGCCCATCATTCCAGAGATCGCCGATGGCCAGACCTCTGCTCGACTCTGGCCGCGTAATGCCCGGTCCCGCCTCTCGGGAGATGTCCTTGAACTTTCCATTGCCCAGGTTGTGATAAAGGACCCGAGGCTCCCGATAGGCCGAGCCCATATTCCCGCTGTCCACCTCGGGATAAACATGCCCGTTGACCAGCAACAGATCGAGCCACCCGTCATTATCGACATCCAGAAACATGGTTCCCCAGCCCAGATACTGAGTGTTGACGCCGATGCCGGAAGCAAACGTCACATCGCTGAACGAATGATCGCCGCTATTGTGGTAAAGCGTAGAGGTGTCGTCGGAGAAGTTGGTCTTGAAAATGTCCAGATGGCCGTCCCCGTCATAATCCCCAATAGAAGCTCCCATGCCAGCCTGTTCGCGCCCGTCGTCATTGAAGGCAACACCGGTATCGGCCGCCGTGTCGGTGAAAGTACCATCGTGATTGTTACGATAAAGAATAGCGGGAGTCGAATCGCAAGCGACAAAGATGTCAGGCCACCCGTCCTCGTCATAGTCGATGCTGGAGACGCTAAAGCAATAGTGCCCTGGAGTTTTCTCAAAGCCGCTCGCCTTACTCACATCCTCAAACCTGCCGTTGCCTAGATTGTGATAAAGAATGTTGGGTGAACTGGCCAATCCTCTGGGGCCGCACATGACCGGCACCCCCTTCCAAATGCAGCTGGGCGACGCGCCGGGAGCAGGCGTAGTGGCCAGATCGAAGCTGACGTAGTTAGCCACGGCAAGGTCCAGCTTGCCGTCGCGGTCGTAGTCGACAAAAGCGCAGCCTGTTCCCCACAGCTTGCCCGTCCCGGCAACGCCCGCTGCTGCAGCGACTTCGGTGAAGGTGCCATTGCCTAGATTGTGATAAAGGCGGTTCTTTCCATAAGCGGTGACGAATAGGTCGTCGTAGCCGTCGTTATCATAGTCGCCGACACACGCACCCTGCCCCCACGCTGTATCCGTAAGCCCGGCGTGTGCGGTGACATCCGTGAAGGTGCCATTGCGATTGTTATGAAACAGATGGCTGGTAGGGAGGGTAGTTTTCTTGTTCTCGCCAGGCAGCAGCTCTCCGTTCACCAGGAAGATGTCGGGCCACCCGTCGTTGTCGTAATCGAATATAGCCACTCCGCTTCCGGTAGCTTCAAGAATGTAACGCTTGGATTCCACGCCCCCGTTCGCGTTGAGCACCCGAATGCCCGCCTTTCCAGCGACATCCTCAAACCAGGCTGGCCCGTTGTGTTCCACCGAAGGCGGATATATTTGCTTGGCCCCGGCTGGATGCATCTCGCCTTTGCCGCGCGCGGCTCCAACCAACAGCAAGAGAAGTACTGCCAGATCGGTTGCACACGCTATTCCTTGTTTGACCTTAATCCGCATACCAGTCCACGCGCACCCATTCTAGAGCCGATGACAAGTATCCGCTCCCGCCCTCGCCGGCGAAAGTGACGAGGGTCTTCTAGCCTGATATAAAATGGCCGCTGTATTTCTATGGCCAACCTACGCGTTCTGCGTTTTCTCTTCTTGGTAGCTGTCAGCATGAATGCTCGACCGCTTTGGCCGCAGGCAGTGGATCCCCCGGGCAGTGCCCCAATCGCGCAAGCCCAGAAGCTTCTAGACACAGGGCGGCTCGAAGACGCACTAAAAGCCCTGGACGCCTTCGCCCTGCAGCAACCAGAGCCGGCTGGCGTAGAACGTCTTCGCGGGATGGCCCTCTATGAGCAGGGGCAGATAGAGGCCTCTTCGGCGGCCTTCGAACGCGCGTTGGCCCAGGACCCCGCTGACCGCGAGTCCATGCAGATGGAAGGCGTCGCGCTCTTCCGTACCGGCAAACCAGCGGCAGCGATTCCATTGCTCGAGAAGGCCCACCTATCCATCGCCCGCACCAATATCGACAGCAACTACGTGCTCGGCCTCTGCTATCTGGACACGCGGCGCTACGATGACGCGCGTAAAGCCTTCGCCATGCAATACAATTTCCCCCCCCGATTCGCCTTCCGCCTATCTGCTTGCTGCAAGGATGATGCTGCGGCGTGGTTATCTGCCGGTGGCCGACAGCTTCGCGCACCAGGCGCTCGCGCTCAACGCCAACCTGCCCATGGCTCATCTGCTCATTGGGCAGATCAGACTGTCGCAATCACAATTGCCGGAAGCGGTTGCGGAGTTCGACAAGGAGTGCAATCTCAATCCCCTTTATGGCGAGGTGTACGACCGGTTGGGCGACGCCTACCTGCGACAGGGCGACTACAGCAAGGCGCAAGAGGCCCTTGATCGCGCAGTGTTGCTCGAACCAAACTCCGCAGTACCGTATGTCCTGCTTGGGAAGGTCCTGTTGAAGCAGCAAGATCCGGTGATGGCGAAGATGTACCTCGATAAAGCGCTCGCCCTGGATCCAGGGAACTACACGACCCACACTCTGTTGGGGCAAGCGTATCGTTCACTAGGGCAGACGGGCCAAGCGTCCCATGAATTCCAGATCGCCGAGCAGATCCAGGCTGATACTCAGCCGAAACACGAGACGCTAAAATGAGCACCGGACGGCACGAACTATCCTAGGAGTCGTCCGCATGCGCTGGAGAACACTTTGTTCTACAACCGTTGGGTCATGCTCGCAGCATTTCCCTTGCTGCCGCTCGTTTTGCCGGCTGGCGCCCAAGGCCAACTTTCCGTCGATCGAGCGAAGCAAGCAGATGCGGCATTTAAAGCTGGGTACGCGGCTCTCGCGAACAACGACCTCCAGTCTGCCCGGGAAGACTTTCAAAAGGTGGTCGGACTGGCACCCCAGATCGAAGAGGGCCACAGCGCGCTGGGCGCGGTTCTAGTGCAGTTAAACGTCTATCCCGCAGCCATCTCTGAGCTCACTTATGCCCTCAGGTTGAAGCCGGATGATTCTGCCGCGCAGACAAACCTGGCCATGGCCTATTCCTATAGCGATCGTAACCCTGAGGCTATCCACATTTTTTCCGCCTTGGAGCGCAGCGCTGCTTCGCGAGGGCAAGCTTTGCCGCCCGATGTCCTTCCGGCATACGCCCGATCGCTGGCAGCGACAGGCCAGATGGAATTAGCGGTACTGAAAATGCAGCAGGCGATCGCTCTTGCTCCACAAGATCCGACTCTCCACGATGCCCTCGGCTCGCTCTACGCCAAGCGGCTGGAATGGACGAGAGCAAGCGACGAATTTGCCACGGCACTTCGCCTCGATCCCGAGCTCGCCGCCGCTCATTTTCACCTTGGCGTAGTGCTTCTAAACCAGCAGCAAACAGATCCGGCTGTGAGCGAACTGACCACCGCCGCACGGCTGGCCCCCCGGAGTGCCCTGACCCAACTTACTTTGGGCAAGGCTCTTTTTGCAGCGGGCAGCGCGGACGACGCCTTGCCTGTCCTCAAGACCGCCATGGCTCTCGATCCCGCCAGTCAAGAGACGAGGTACCAGCTGGCATTGGCTTACCAGGCGAGTGGCCGATTCAAAGAAGCTCTCCCGCTGTTTCAGGAAGTGGCCAAGACCGATACTGCGAACGCTCCCTTGCTGACCAACCTGGCGCTCGACATGGTGCAGCTGGGCGATGCCAAAGAGGCAATCCCCATCTTCGAGCGGGCGCTCTCGCTCACACCCGATGTCGTGACCGTGCATGAAGACCTTGGCGTCGCTTATTTGCAGCAAAGCAATGTTGACGATGCCCTGAGTGAATTTCGCGCCGGATTAAAGCTAAGCCCCTCAGAACCCCAGCTTCACTACAACCTGGGCCTGGCGCTGAAATTGAAGGATGACCTGAACGGAGCGATCCCGGAGTTGCAAACCGCGGCGCAACTCGATCCCAGCGCACCTGACCCGCCGTTTACCTTGGGAATCCTTTACATGCAGCAAGGCCGCTTCGACGAAGCCGCGCAGCAGCTCAACAATACGGTGAAACTGCGCCCGGACAATAGCGATGCGTGGGCCGTGCTCGGCTCGGTCTATCGGCAGCAGAACAAGCTCTCTGAGGCAGTCGCCGCGCTGCAACAAGCAATACGTCTTTCGCCCCGGCTGCCGGGGCCGCATAGTACGCTCGCAGCTGTGTTGGCCCAGCAGGGAAAGCAATCAGAGGCTGCCGCCGAACGGAAGATCGCTAGCGACCTCACTCGGGTTGTTGTGAATCACCAGCGAGCAACGTTTGCCACCAATTCCGGCAACATGCTGCTGGAAAAAGGTCAGATCGCTGACGCCATCTCGCGCTACCAGGAAGCCCTGGCGAACGACCCAAACTTTGCCGATGCGCATCGTCAATTGGCAGTCGCGCTGGAACGGTCCGGTCGTGCGGCTGAAGCAGGGGTCGAGCGGAAGAAAGCGGCTGAGCTTGACCAGCCCAAACCCTGAGACTCACTCTCGCAATTTCCTAACACGTATCAAAGGTCGCCGCGAGGCCGACCCGTTCAGGAAATTCTGTGGCGCCTTCCACCATTCCGGCGTGCCGCTGACTTTCACCAATAATATGTGGCGATCACATCCGGATGATTGGGCGATCCATTGATGACAGAAGTATGCAGAACTATCTGCAGATTTCTCTTTTCCCACCCTCTGGGCGCAGAGAGCATCAGAGGATTGATATCTTTGGGGTTGGTCAGGAATTCTCCAGCCGCACGCGTGCCGGCTTGGCCGATACCAGCCGCCGTAATCAGGATTTCGCCGGTCTTCGAGTTGGGAATCCTGGAGATGATGGCGTAATCATCGGTGAAGTCCGGATTCGCCTTCCAACTCCTGCTCTTATCGAAACGATCCTCGATTTGATGCCGATAGGAGAACACAAAACGCAAATCGGCGGTCATTTCGAGGGTCCATGAATTATTGAACCCCCCGATAAGAATCGCTGGCCGCTCACGAAGATCACCCACCGAGATATCTCCGCCAAAGCGCATGTCATAGGATTTCTTACGCACGGAAAGAAGGGATGCGATCCTTGCCGTCGCGGCCGCGTCTCCCACGGTGACGTAAGTGTCTTTTTCAGGGACGAGGTCATTGCCGTTTACGAAGTCGTTCGAGCCCAAAGGAACAAGGAACTCTCGTCCCATACTTTCCACTTTGTCCAGCCGGTGATCGCGCCGATACCGGTCAACGAAATCCCCGGACAGATAATAAACGGCGTTGCTGCCAACGTAAATCACGCTTCGATTGGCGGTTTTGAGAACCGGCGACCAGAACCGGTCAAAAGGGGTTTCACGAGCTGATCGGAATAACGCGTAGATAGCAGGAATTAACAGCACGGCTACTACCGTCATTACCAGCCATGGAGATTTCCTGACCCGTGGAGGAATCTTTTTGGTCGATTCACTCCGAGCCGGCGCCACCAGGGATAGTTCAATCGGACCAATGTCTACGCTCGAAGGCACTACCGTTTCGGCAGAGCGCTCGTTCGATGAAGCCTCCACGTTGGAGACCCAACGAACTCGAACGTTGCTTTATACGATCCTGACGGAATGGAAATCTTGACCTGGCGTGTTGCTGCTTCCGTTGCCTCATAAAACAGCGCAATGCGTTTTCTTACGTCGGCGGCTCGGATGCGAACGACTGGGTCCGCAGCCTGGTCATAGTCGGGGCGCCGGCCAAAAACCTCGACACCGATCAAGCGTTCGCGTAACAGTTCTTCCTCTCCGCTCAGGCTATGGAGAACGATGTAGCGGAGTAAATCCTGACATTGGCGGCTGGTGCGAAAGGGAACACTGCCTGCCATCTCTTCGAGAGCCTTTCTAACGCATTGCTTGGCCCCGTCCGATGGAGGACCGGGCGGCGTCAAAACACCAGTTTTCTCGCCAGGGTTCATTTGTGTTTTTCTCTACGGTCGACTGCAGCAGGTATTTTACCCCCCGATTACGTTGTTGAAAATAAAACGCTTTCTGGGCAAGCTACTGTACCACACCTTGTCAGGGATAGTGTCTCGGGAGTCATTTACACTCCGTCGGGCGGCTGCAGGTTCTAAGCAGCACTAATCGGAGAAACAACTCGGGCGCCCCAACCTGTAGGGACTCTCGGCAGGCAAAGTAAATGGTTTTCAGAGAACGTTTCAAAGCGCGGTCTAGCAGTGCTGAAAAATTGAAAAAAACAACGTACCCATCAAAACCGCTGTCTTCCAACGATTCGACGAACTCATTCCAGGGTCGTGGCGGCAACGGTCAAAAGAAGATGTGTTGTA
>CAWKAU010000017.1:0-108742 GCA_963847685.1 uncultured Acidobacteriaceae bacterium
CCCAGCAGTCTTCGCTCGATGCGAAGAACCACGGCACGGTGCGCTTCCTGAACATGCTTACCGTTCGCGCGAAGACCGGCGACCTGGTAGCCATGAACCGGTCGGGCGCCATTGCGGTTGTCGATGAGCGTGGCCGTGAGAAGGAGCACTACCAGGTCGTCTACGGCGCCAAGCTCAAGGTCGAAGACGGTGCGCAGGTGTCACTGGGGCAGACGCTGGTGGAGTGGGATCCGTACACCTTCGCGATCCTCACGGAAATTGGCGGCACCATCCAGTTCAAGGACCTGCAGGAAGGCATCACGCTGAATGAAGAGGTCGATGAAGTGACAGGCCTGTCGCGTCTGGTGGTTGCGGAAGCAGCCGACGAGAAGCGCCAGCCGGCCATTGTCATCAAGGGTACGGGTACGAAGGGCAACAAGCGGTATCTGATGCCCAGCCGTGCTCACCTTATGATTCAGGATGGCGACGAGGTCTTTCCTGGCGACGTGCTGGCGAAGATTCCGCGTGAGACCACTCGTACCAAGGACATCACCGGTGGTCTGCCGCGCGTAGTCGAGCTGTTCGAAGCCCGCAAGCCGCGTGAAACCGCGATCATCAGCGAGATCGATGGTGTGGTGAAGTTCGGCGAAGTGGCCAAGGGTCAGCGCAAGATCTACGTGACCGCGGACAACGGCGAGGAGAAGGAATACTCGGTGCAGCGCGGCGTCCACGTAAACGTCCAGGAAGGGGAGCGCCTGAAGGCCGGCGAACCGCTGATGGACGGACCGCTGAACCCGCACGACATCCTGGCTGTACTTGGCGAGAAGGAGCTGCAGGGATATCTCGTCAACGAAATTCAGGAAGTCTACCGCTTGCAGGGCGTGGCGATCTCAGACAAGCACATTGAGACCATCGTGCGCCAAATGCTGCGCTGGGTGAAGATCGAGGAAGTAGGCGACACGTCGTTCCTGCTGGAACAGCAGATCGACAAGTTCCGCTTCCGCGAAGAGAACGAGCGAGTGATTGCCAAGGGTGGCAGGCCGTCGATTGGGCGTCCGCTGCTGCTGGGCATCACCAAGGCCTCGCTCTCGACCGACTCCTTCATCTCCGCGGCATCGTTCCAGGAGACCACGCGTGTTCTTACCGAAGCCAGCATCAACGGCTCGGTCGACAGCTTGCGCGGCCTCAAGGAGAACGTGATCGTCGGCCGTCTCATCCCGGCCGGTACGGGCATGGAGTACTACCGCAACATCCAGCTCTCGCAGGAACTCGAAGAGGCCGCTGCCCGTGTGCAGCAGGAAGTCACCGCCGCCTTCGAGGAAGCCGAACGCGAGTTGGAACTGATGCGGCAGGAAGGCGAAGCCGAGGAAATGGCAGCCGAGTAGCTTCTGCAACCCTAACTAAAAGGCCGCGAGCAATCGCGGCCTTTTCTTTGTGTGCCTATCCGGGGAGAATCTGATAATCTGATTTTATGAAACGGCTGTCGATCAGCGTCACCGAAGCGGCACGAAACTTTGCAGATTGCGTGAACCGTGCCCGTTACCAGGATGTCACCTTTGTCCTGGTCAAAAATGGTGCGCCAGTTGCTCAACTAACGCCAAGCAGTGAAAAGGTTTGTCTCGGGCGTGATCTTGCCGCAACCCTGGCTAAGGTCAGATTGACCGACGGAGACTCAAGATCCTGGCGCCGCGATCTTCAGGCTTCACGCGAGAACCTGAACAAGCCTGAGAATAAATGGAAATAGTCCTGGATGCCGATGTCATCATCAGCGGGGAGAAAGGTGTATTTGACCTTCAAAGCTGGTTAGAATCTCGGGCGGAAGACCGGTTCGAGATCGCCGCTATCACCGTTGCTGAACTTTGGCATGGCGTGGAGCGAGCGTCCGCAGCGCGCAGAGACAAGCGGCAAAGATATCTCGAGTCCGTAGTTGCGGTGCTGCCGATCATTCCCTATACGGAAGAAACGGCGTACTACCACGCGCGCATCTGGGCCAATTTAGAGGCATCTGGCAAGATCTTCGGAGCGTACGACCTAATCGTGGCAGCTACGGCCTTACAGCGCGGACGAACGTTGGCTACATTCAACAAACGCCACTTCTCCCCCATAAAAGGTCTGGATATCATCGAACCGAAATAGGGCTACGCATGAACTACTCCCACACCAACAAAGGTGAGGGTTAAAACCGTGATGTCATCGTCCTGGCCGAATCGCTGTGCAGCTTCGGCAATCTCCTTGGCATCGCGCGGCGTGGCGAGGAACTCAGCGATCCGCGTGAACCCGAAGAGCTCGCCTGCGCCGTTGCGCGCTTCAAGCAGGCCGTCTGTGTAAAGAGTAAGGCGATCAGCGCTGCCCATGGTCATCTCGATCGGCGCGTATTCGGCGTCCGGCACCAGGCCAAGCGGCAATGCAGGTGGTAACGGAACCTCTTCTCCGTTGAGAAACGGCGGAAGGTGGCCGGCGTTTGCGATAAGACAGCGGCCTTCCACATCCAGGCGCAATACCAGACAGGTAGCGAAGCCACTGCGAAGGCGACCGTGCAGGCGACGGTTGAGCGCGGCGAGCATCGCGGCAGGATCGTCAGTCGTCTCCACGGTGCTGCGAATGGAGCCGACGATGAGCGAGACCGTCATTGCCGCGTGGAGCCCTTTGCCGCTCACATCTCACATCGCCGATGACCAGCAGCGCCCCATTACCAGGCAACGCCATGATCTGGAAGAAGTCTCCGCCCACCTCCTGCGCGGGACGATAGGCGCTGGTGACCACATACCCAGGAAGCGATGGGAGAGATTCGGGGATCAGGACTTGCTGCAGTTCCTGGGCGCTGCGGTACTCCTGTTCCAGCGCGCTTTGCCGTTGGCTCTGCTCGACGGAGTAGCGCCAGGCCGCGTAAACGATGGCCGCCAGCAGCAGGGTGTTGACGATGTCGTAGGCGTTCACGCCACAGCCGGCAATGGTGAACAGCGGGATGATTAGTTTTGATCGAAAAGTCCAATGCGTCCAGCGAATCCCCAGGGTGGCCACGTCATCCGCTGCCTGAATGAGGTCGGCCAGCAAGGCAGAGATGGCCAGCATCCATCGGGCTGCATCCAGCCGCTTGCGCAACGCTGACAGCACCAGAACCAAGCCCCACAGTTCCAACAGCACGGCGGGAATCGTAAGGCCAATGTCGGCCAGCAGCAAGAGGTGCGCCGGTCCCCGGCTCCAGTCAAAAAACTGAAGGCTGGCGTCGAGCAGGTCGAGTCCCAGCAACACAATGGCAAAGATCTTCGTCCATCGCACCAGGCCCGCACGGTCGTTCAGCCCCAGCAGAGCGATCAAAAGAAACCACAGCGCTGCAGCGTGGACGGCGACCACTGGAGCTATCAGCGCGTAGTAAAGCCGAAACGGCATCAATCCCGGGATATCGAAAAGCTTGAAGACCAGCAGGTAGGCCATGGCGAGCGCCAGCCACAACAGCATCATGCGGTTCCGGTTGCGCAACCACGCAAGCAATGCCAGCACGCCCACAATGCTTGAGAGCAGCACCAGCCCCAGTGTGAATTGGTTGGCTTGCAGCCAACCATACCTGTCTGCCGTCGCCAGATTCTCAACTGCCTGGGCGCTGCCGGCCTGCGGGACGGAGATGAGTCCCCCCTCGTCGGGATAGCTCATGAAGAAATGCGGAGCCTTCCACACCCGGATCGCGAGTACTCCAGATTGCAGAGAGCCGAGTACAAACCTGGACGGCGGCGCCTGAAGGTACCACACCGGATGGGGCGGCACCTTACCCAGGCTCCCCACCAGTACCCCGTTCCAGTAGACATCGCAAGCATCCTGCACGCTCGGCAGCAAGAGAGCGAGATTCCAATCGGTCGGCCCGCCGGGCGGCAGAATCAAATGTCGCCGGTACCAGGCGAAGCCGGTGTAGTCAGGATGGCCCTGTCCTTCCCAGGCCCGGCCAACCTGGATGGTTTCCCAGGTGGAGTCATCGAGTGTGGGTGAGGCCCACGCAGAATTGTCGCCGGGGCGAAAATGCCAGGCACCGTCGAGTGGAAGAGTGGCGTGGCCGAGACCTTGCAGTACGAGCGGAGACGGAGGATGGCCCTGGGCGTATGAGGGGGCGCCCGCCCCGATCATCACGAGCAATGACACGGCTTGCATGCCGCAGGAAAAGCGAATCATTCTTGCTCCTATTGCTCGAGTGTTTGAAGCAGTTTGCGGCCACGCGCTCGCATCGCAGGCGTTCCACTTCTGGTGTGAACACGAATCATTTCGACAACAGGGGAACGTAACGACGCACATTGCGTGGTCAGGTCGGCCAGTCCTTGCATCGCGAAAGTCTTGACAATGGAACTCCTGTCCTCCAACCAGGATTGCAAAACATCCGCAACCCGGCGGCACTCAGATTGCGTGAGCGGCAAACGTGGCAGCACCAGGGCAAGATGCCAGCGCACTTCCTGTTGGGTTGTCTCCGCGAGCAGGGTCAGAAGAGCCGCCTTATAGCTCGTTAAGTGGAGAGACTGTTCGCGGGAAATCTTCTCCAGGGCATCGGCTGCCCTCATGCGAACACAGGCATCCTCGTCCCATAAACAATCCACAAGAGAAGAAATGCGCTGCGGATGCTGTGATGAGATCGAGGCATCCGCGACTCTCCCGACGGAGCGGCGATCTCCGCCGGAAAGCATGGATCGAATTTGACCGTTCGCTGTCATGCGCGCAGTTCTGCTGATTTTAGGCGCGGCGCCCCATCTTCGCTACTGCCCAGGATGCGGGAGTTTGATGTCGATGAGGCAAAGGAAAGAGGCAACGAAATCAAAGTTCCGGTGGAAGGTTGCCGCGGATGCATCCGTAGAGGAGTGGGGAGGCTGAGGATTATTCTGACCCTGCTTACGGTCGTTCGCTAAAGGGGGCAGGCTATCGGGACTGGAGTAGATCAAGATCGAGGGTGTTTGGTATTCGCGGTTAAGTATGGAGTTACCCGTTACCTTCTCATCGGGATTGAACGTGACTCTTCCCGCTCCAGTGGGGGAAGGCTGTGAGAGGCCTGCATCTGCGAGCCGCAGCATTCCGGCGACCGCAATCGCGTCTGACTCCAGAAGCTTGCTCGTCGCCGCGATTGCATGGCTCTTCTTCGAGAACAGGGCGGGTTTGACTGTGTAGATGCCGGGTGTACCCAGGCCGATCTCGTCGAGTACAACCAATGCAGCTGCGGGTTGCCCGGTCTTTTTTTTAAGAGGATCAAAGAACGCCTTCTCTCCGGCCGCACCATTCAGTGCGGCAAAAACGAAGGTATGGAGCCTGGGCTGTGCCTGTAGCGCGTTATAGAGCAGTGGAAGCATCAGAGCCTCATGCCAGCGGCTGCCTGGGCCCGTAGTTTCGCCCTTACGCTCGTAACGCGCGGCGACAATGATCTGAGCGTCGTCCTTGCCCGGCAGAGTGCAGATGAGATTAGTGGCATCCTGGTGGCCGGTCGGCTGGTTTTGCATCAGGTCAGGTGTGCAGTGGAGCCCCGCGAATTCATCGCGCAATCGCTGGTAACGGTCTTGGTCGTTGGCTGGAACCTGGAGTAGCAGCCTGTCCACCCGTTCGGGCGGCAAATTCCAGTAAGCAAGGCTGCCGCTTTGCGCGAATGCAACGCACACCACGGCAAACAAGGGTGCTGTAAGCGGCAACTTGCGTGTCGCTCTGTGTCGTTTCTCCACCATGGGCAACTCTTCAAGCCTCGAATTCCATTAGTCGGCTGGAGACCAAAGGAGACGTTGCAGTCAGGCCGCAGCACCCCGCTCCGTCGTTTTACCGTCTTCCCATGCGGCAAGCCATCAGGAATGCCTGCGCCGTCGCTTCCACATTGGCCTTGTTCTGGCCCGCAATGTCGAAGGCCGTGCCATGTGCCGGTGTCGTGACTGGGAAGGGCAAGCCTCCCAGAATCGTCACGCCCCTCCCAAAGCCTAGTAGCTTGACCGCGATCTGCCCCTGATCGTGGTACATCGTGACCACGCCATCGTATTGTCCATCGCGGGCTTTCAGAAAGACGGTGTCGGCGGGGAACGGCCCCGCGACGGGATAGCCCTGCGCATTCGCCTCGCGCACGGCCGGGGCGATGATGTCGATCTCCTCGCGACCGCAAGCGCCGCCCTCGCCGCCATGGGGATTTAGCGCGGCCACGGCTACTCGTGGATGCTCGAATCCCGCCAAAAGCAGGGCGTCGTAGAGTAACTTCACAGCGTCCAGGATTCGATCCTTAGTTAGATAAAGAACGACATCCTTGAAAGGAACGTGGGAAGAGACACGAGAGGTCCACAAGTTACCCAACGTATTGAACTCGCCGAGGTTGGAACTGACTTTGAGATGGTCGGCAATGAAGTGAAGCTCGTCAGCGAACTTCATGCCTGACATTCTCATGGAGGTTTTGTTGAGAGGAGCAAAACAGATCGCGTCGACCAGTCCCGCGGAGGCAGCGTCCAGGCACATCTCCAGGACCTTCAGGACCGAGGCGCCACCGGCGACGGACACGGTGGAACGGAGAACATCACCCGGGCGGACGCTCTCCACCGGGAGAAATAACTTGGAACCTGCCGGGAACGAGCGCACCTGATTCAAATCGCTGACGATACGCGTAGCAACGCTCACTCCGGCGATCGTCTGGCCTTCTTCCCACAGCCACGCATCACCAACTAAAACCACTGTGGCGTGCTCGATAACATCGCGTCGGGCTAACAACTTGGCCATCAACTCGGGACCAATTCCGGCCGGATCGCCGAGGGTAAGAGCGACCACCGGCTTCTGCGAATTGTTCAACAAATCCTCTTCCTCTTTACCGCGGGCGTCTACCACCGTTGGGGATGAATCGCATCTGCTGGAACTGCGTGAGAAGACGCAGCAGCATCTCTTCCGTATCGACAAACTCGTGAAAGCCGACCTGGCGGCATTTGGTGGTATCGGACATCACATCGTATTCGATATTGAAGACGGCTTCGCCAAAGGCCCACGCGGCCGCTTGTTGGAAGGTGTAGTCGAGCAGCTTATATTTGCTGACCATCGTCTGCCAGAGGGGCTCCTTATCAGACATGAATGTCGCCAGGGGAAAGCGCTGCGGCGGTGCGTAAGGTATGTCAAAGAATTTTGCCAGTCGAGGCCACACATGCTCCCATCGGCTAAAGCTTCCGTTGGTGATGTTGAAGGCCTCTCCGTCACAGCGATCGTTGAGTGCGGCCCAGACCATTGCTTTGGCCAGCAGCTCGGCGTCGGTCATCTCCATAATCATGCCGTAGGCGGCGGGCGAGCCAGGGTAGCGGAGCGGTAAGCCCAGTTCCTTGCAGATTGAGCCGTAGACGGCGATGACGGTCGCCATGTTCATGGGATTGCCAACAGCGAATCCGCAGATCGACGAGGGGCGCACTGCGGTCCATGACCACCCCTTGCCTGCGGAATGGGCTTTCAGGTAGTCCTCCTGGTCGTAGTAGAAGTTGGGCGGCATGTGCCGAGGGTCGTCTTCTTTGGCAGGAGTTTTGTATGGGCCAAGATGCGCGCCGTAGTACTTCGCGCCCTCGATCAGAATGATTTTGCGAAACGAGTGCGACGTGCGCTCGACCGCCTCAACGATGTTTCGTAGCATGGCCAGGTTGGGCGCGACTTCGCCGAAGAAGTTCCCTCCGGGGTGCAGCGCTGCGTAGAAAATATAGGACACGTCGCCCAGGCCGCTGACAAACGCGTCAACCTCGGATTGGTTCAGGAGATCGATCGCGACGTAGCGCGCGGGGGATTGGAACTCGGGCGTACGGCGGGAGAGGCCGATGACTTCCCAGTCCTGCAATGAGACGAGATGGTTGACCAGAGCACGCCCGCTGACGCCGAGTGCTCCTGCGACAAGTGCTTTCTTCACATGGATGCCCTGCTAGGCCAATTTACTCTGCAAGGGAGCGGCAATGAAACAATTTCTTGCGCCAGGTTCGCTCAGGATGGCTCTTTATTGGCGGAGAAGCATGCGCCAGCGGTAGAACATCTCTGTTGCGTTATCGCCAGACAGATCGGTGTCGGCGTAGTTCACGGTGCCGCAACCAGCAGTATGCGTATACTGTGGACGTTATTTTCCAGGCAAAATCCGGGCCCTCAGATTCTTCTAGAGCACCTCTGAGAGGTTTGTGTGGCTATACCGACAGTTTCTTGCCAGCAGTACTTGCCGGCCAGCCCCGCCGTCCACGATGCCGGGAAGCGAGCGTTGCGCGCCGCTTTTATCGGATTCTTCGTCGACATGTTCGACATGTATCTGCCAGTCGTAGCTTTGGGCCCGGCGATGGCCTACTTCGAGCCGGCAACCCTGAGCCCGGCCCTGAAATCGACATTTTTCTATATTGTTTTTGCCTTGTCGCTGGTGGGTCGTCCGATAGGAGCCGCGATCTTCGGCCATTACGGCGACAAGCTCGGCCGGCGAAAAGTTACGATCATTTCCATGGGCGGCTTCGCCGTCGTGACCCTGCTGATTGGATTGTTGCCAGGCTATGAAAGCTGGGGCATCGCTAGCATCGTGGTTCTTACCCTGCTCCGTCTTGTCGACGGTGTTTTCCTTGGAGGCGAATATACCGGCGCCAACCCCTTGGCGATGGAGTATGCACCGAAGGAAAAGCGAGGAGAATGGGCGGCGTTTATCCATACCGGGTTCCCATTGTCCGTGGCCACCATATCCCTGATCACAGCCGGCCTGTTGCGCATGCTGCCGCAGGGCTCGCCCCAATCACCGTACCTGCAATGGGGCTGGCGCATTCCATTCTTCCTGGGAGCGCTCTTTGCCAGCGGAGTCTTCTTGTATTACGTCAAGAAAGTTCCGGAATCCAGCGTTTGGGCCAAAGCTGAAAAAGCTAGGTCTCCGCTGAAGGAACTATTCAGCGGAGACAATTTCCGCTGCCTGTCGCAAGTCTTCCTGGTGATGAGCGGGGTCTGGTTCACGCTCAACTCAGTTACGTCCATTCTTCCCGGTGTCCTGTTGACCGTGCGGCACGTGAATAGCATGGTCGTTACGAATGCAATATTGGTCGCGCATCTCCTGCTGGCTGTGCTGTTTGTTCCTTTCGGCATGTTGGGCCAGAGGTTCGGCCGCCGCACTATCCTGGTTGCGATGGGGCTCGCGGGGATTACTGCAGGTCCTATCCTGTACTACGTGCTCGTCCGGTCCGGCTACCGGAGTCCGTGGCAAGTCGTCCTGCTGGTGACGCTGGTCAACCTGTGCGCCACGCCCGTATGGGCGATCGTCACCTCGTATGTTAACGAGCGCTTTCCCACCATAGTGAGGGCATCCGGCTATGGCATTGGCTACAGTGCGGGCGCGATCATTCCCGCATTTTCCTCCTTCTACATGTTGGGTCTGAAGAAATTGGGAATGTCTTACGAGTACACCCAGATCGTCATCTTAGCGGTGGGCGGTCTGCTTTTGTTGCTGGGCGCGCTGTCCGGGCCGGAGACCAGGCAGGTTGAGTTGTAAGCCTTCGCTTGTCATGAAAAGATGTCCTTCTCCAGAAGCACGAAATGTAAGTCGTCTCGGAGCGGCCTGCCGAAGCGTTCATCACCATAGGGAAAGGGTTGCGTTTCGCCCGTCAAGATATAACCCCGCCGTTCGTACCATGCGATCAGGGGCTTTCGCACATTGACTACCGACATACGAATGCGGCGGGCGCCTCGCTCTTTCGCGAAGCCTTCTGCGGCGGCTAACAAGGTGCGGCCCATTTGCCTCTTTTGCAGATCAGGCCGAATGGTCAGCAGTCCGAGGTACCAGACACCGTCTTCCTTCGGCTCCAGCCAGACAGTTCCCAACAGAGCTCCATCGGGGTTCTCCCGATATGTGAGCAATTGTGCATCCGGCTTCGTCGCCAGGTCTTCTCTCAGCAGAGATTCGTCCAGGCGTTGCCCCCCGATGAAATCAGCTTCGGAGTTCCAACTCGCTGCAACGCCGGTGCCTCGAAAGGCCAAATTTGTCAGATCGACGATCTCTGCGTAGTCACCTTCAAGAGCGGGATTGAGCAACATGGAATCAGTTTACGACCATTCCGAAAGCGCTGGGCCCTGCGATGGGCCGGTGCGGGTCCGGGGTATTGGAACGGTGGCGCTCCTGTGATAGCCGTCACATTACCCTGGGAGCCAAACAGAGAAAATGGAAAGTCAGAATGGCGTAACTCGCGAGCAGGATGCATAAGGAGCTTGTGATGAGATACAAATTCAAGGTTTGCAGTTTCACTTTCTGCCTCGTCTTACTTGCCGTGGTAGCGGCGTTCACTCAGGCTCAATCCACGGCAGCAGCCCCAGATGCAACTGCTGCACCCGTCGCTTATGTCTACCTACAGACAACCAAAGGAGTCGACCTTTATGACGCTGCCGCTAACGGCAAGCTAACCCTGGTATCCGAATCGCCGTTCAAAACGGTCGGCAGTATGGCCGGCAGCAATGGAAGGTTCTTCATCAGCTTAGGCACAGACCACGTCCGCGTGTACCCGGTCGCGTCCAACGGTGCGATTAAAGAGCAGGTCTCGGAGATCAATACGCAGTCTTACCAGGGGGCTGATTGCGGGACCGTATCGGGCGGTATTCTCGACCACACCGGAAAAAATCTTTATGTCCTGCTCTACAACGCAGTCGACCAGAATGGCTTTGGCATTTGCACCGCGTACCAGAGCTTCGACATCGGTAAGACCGGCTCGCTTACGTTCAAGGGGGCAGCGGTGAACGACACGCAATCGACCGGTCTGGAAGGCCTGCCGACCATCACCGGAAACGACACGTTTGCCTACGCTATCAATGACTTCGATCAACCCGCTCAAGGCATGTTTTTTACCGGTGTCAGCGGCTTCCGCCGCGAAAACAACGGTACGCTCGACAGCTGGAGCTTTTACATGCACAACCCTTCACTACCGCCAGTTAAAGAGGAGAATCTATGGGTCTATTTCCCCATAGCTGCGAGCGCCGACCCAGCCAATCACCTCGCTATAAGTATTTTTCCAGAATGGGACCCACCGAAAGGCAGCAACGGTCCAGAAAAACTGGCGAGCTATACAGTGGACGGCCAGGGAAACATTACGTCCACCAATACCTGGGAAGACATGCCCACACCGGATGTGCAGCCGGTTACCCTGAATATGTCACCTTTGGGCAAGCTTCTGGCTGTTGCCGGAAGTGCTCACGGTGGCCTGCAGGTTTTTCACTTCAATGGAGCCGAGCCCATCACACGCTTCACCAAAGTGCTGACGACTGCCCCGATCGATCAAATCCAATGGGACAACAACAATCACCTCTATGCGCTCAGTGATTCGACCAACAAGCTCTACGTCTTTGAGGTCACGACAACCAGCGTAAGTGAAGCCCCAGGCTCGCCCTACACGATTGCGAGCCCCTATGGCCTGGTTGTCGTGCCGCGCTGAAAAGCACTTCATAGGTACATGACGAGACGCCCGGGCCTGTAGGGGCTCGGGCGCCAATCCCCGAAGACGATCCGAACGCCGTAAAACACCCGCATCGAACCCTCATCTTCAGCGAAACCCTGACACCCGCTCCAGGTCCTCGACAGTGCGAGAATTTCCCGTGTTCTGCTGTTATTCTGTGACATCGAATAGGGCCAGTTCTGCACGTTTCGCGATCTCGAATCGGAGGAGTGAACAACCATGCAGTCGGGCTCGATCGCTTCCCATATGTGGAGGCAAGGGGGACTTTGGGGACCAGCCATACGCACAGCGGGTCTGTTCTTTGCAGCACTGATCGGATTGCAAGTATGGGCGCAGGACCCGGCGAAAACGGTTGAAGGGGACAAGACGCCGCCTGAAATCACGATTGTGCGCAAGCCGGGCCATGAGGATGGCCAGGCGCAGATGATGGTCAAGGGTAAGGTGCAGAAGGTCGCTCCGCATGCGGTCGCCGCATGGACGGTGAGGGCAGGCGAGGCCGCACTGATCATCGTGCTGCAGCCGGCGAAGGGAGATGCGCCCAAGCAATACCAGCTGCGCTACTACGATCTGGGCAGCGGGCGCAGGCGCTACCTGGGGAACGTACCTTTTACCGTCGCAACGGTGAACGAGACGGCGGACAAGGGGGATCGCTGGGCGTTTGCTTTGACAGGCAATGATCTGAAAAGCGCCGCTCCGGTCACAGTAGTGGGCGACGAGGAGGCGATACCGGGTCTGCTCCCCGGAGCGAGTTCTCCTTCGTTTCAAGATGACAGCCTGGCCTATGCCGAGAACGGAACGCCGAAGAGCACCAAACTCGGCGTGCTGCTGGGTCTGGAGCTCGACCATATCTACGTGCCTCCGGCAGGGCAGCAAGCTGCGCCGAGATACCTCCAGGTGTTCTCAGATGGTACGACGATTGTCGAGGCGCAGGACGGCAACGTTCACGATGGCGAGTGGCACACGGATGGGCAGACACTCACTCTTGTTTCCACCAAAGGCGTCGTGGAGTACTCGGTGGCGCTATCGCAGCTCACCACGGTAAAGGGCGTTCCGGCGGCGCAGAAGTTTGTCGTGAGGCTGCTCCAGGTGTTGTCCACGCGAACGACGCACGAAGGCGACATCGTCAAAGCCCTGTCCGTCACGCCCGTCGTGGTGGAGGGCGAGATCCTGATTCCCTCAAGATCGACGTTCGAGGGCAAGGTCGTGCAGGCGAACAGCGTGGGCTGGGGGTTCAAGCACGAGACAGCGTCGCTGACCATCGACTGGACAAAGGCCACGCTGCCGGATGGGCGAGAACTGCAGATGACAGCGCGCGTCTTTCAGGTGGAGAACGCGCAGGAGAACGTGAAGAAAGGCAAAATCCAGGGTGTGCGGGCAACGGGAACGCCGGGCCACACGGCAGAGAACCAGGTGCTGTCCATCGCTGGAATTGATCCTATCGCTTACGTCTTCGCGCAAGCAGCAGGGAGCGCGGTGCTGGGGTTCGCCGAGCCGGAACTTCTCTACAACGCGGGAACCGAGTTGGTGCTGGAGATGCAGAAGCCGCTGTTGACGGCACAGGCCTATCCACGATCGATTCTTCCGGCAGCCACAACAGATGCGGAGAGAGCCGAGCTGCAGGCATTTGTGAAGACGCTGCCCTTCCGCACGACGACCAAAGGAAGCAATAAGGTCTCGGACATTACGAACCTGGTGTTTGAGGGGCCACCGTCCGCCCTGGAGCGGGCGTTCAAGGCGGCCGGCTGGGTGACCAGCGAGGACTTGACCGCGAGCTCGACCTTCAAGACCTTGAAGACGCTGAGCGGCAATCAGACTTACACCCAGGCGCCGATGTCGGTGCTACTGCTGGACGAGCGCGAACCGCTGTTCACGTTGAGTAAAACAACGAATACATTTTCCTCGCGGCATCACCTGCGCGTGTTCCCCACGGATGAAAAGCGAGACGGGTTGACAGTGACCACGGCCTCTTCGACCCAGGATATCGGGATTGCTTTCTCGAAGAAGCAAAAGACGTTCGTTCATGTGATTGACGAGCACATCGATAACGAGCGGTCCAAGATTGTAAATGACCTCGTGTTTACCGGCTGCGTGGACAGTCTGGATGTGGTCGAACGGCCATGGGTGCCACGGGACGCATACAACTCCACCGGCGACCGGCTGAGGACGGACGGCGCGGGGGCCGTACTTCGGATCAACTCCTGCGAGCACCCCAGGAGCACGTCGGATGCGGTGGCGCCTCCGCCGATGCGTTTCCAGAGGGCAACCCGAGACACTTCCCTGACCATCAGGAATGGTCTCTATCGCGGCAACCTGATCTACACGGGAATCGCGGGCGGAATCAAGGTGCGGAATTATTTTCGATCGAGCAGCGAGCTGCCGGAGAACTTCGGAACGTGGCGCAAGACGGATGCCTCGGGGGCGCAGTACAGTGGGCTGGCGGGAACTCCGGATTTGAAGCGTCGGCAAAGCGGAGGCTATAACGAGACACCCGATGCTGCGGACCTCGCGGAGATAGAGAGGGCGAAGGAGAGCCATAAGTGGGATCCTCCGCGATATGAGTTCGCGTTGCAGGGTGGCTACATGCACATGCGCGAGAACTACTTGACTACGGTCGCCGTGTACTACGAATCCAGCGTCCCCACCAACCCGTATTACGAGCTGTACCTTACCGACGTGGTGGATGACGGATGGGCCGGCGGGGGATCGGTGACCTTGAATAGCTGGAAGAGGTTCTCCTCCGAGTTCAGCTACTTCCGCGAACAGATCAAGTACGAGCTTGATGAGTACAACTACACAGCTGTGCTGAACACCACAGGAACCGGTTACGACGAGGACGAGTCCCTCGACGCCGAACGGATTGGGCTGGTGACGCGGCAGTTCGACTACAACCTGCTGATGCACGCGCGACCGCCAACCTCGCGCTGGAGGCCCTACGCGGCGATTGGCCCTGTGTTTCAGCTGATTGCACTGAACGGGGCTCCGCTGAAGAAGCCTGCCGGACCGTTCAACATTGGTTTGAAGAACATCGGGTTGATCAAAGCGGCGTTTGATTTTGGCAACACGCCTCCGCTGGATGGCGGGGGAATCTTCCAGTTCGGGCTGCAGTATGGGGCGGGAATGAAATATCGCGTTTCGCCGCGCATGATGCTGCGTGCCGACTGGCGCGAGACATGGAGCAGGAATCCCGACCTGATCTCAGACAGTTACAAATACTACACTCCGACGGATCTGGATGATACCTATGAGACGACGGTGATACGTCTGAAGCCGAACCAGAAATTTTTCCAGGACCGGTTTACGCTTGGCGTTGCGTTTACGTTCTGATCGGGGCCGTGTTAGACTCGGGCGACTTCCGTGATTCTGAAACAGTACTACCTCGGATGCTTGGCGCACGCCTCCTATCTCCTCGGAGACGAGGAGAGTGCAACCGCCATCATCGTCGACCCTCAGCGCGACATCCAGCAGTACCTGGCGGATGCCGAAAAGCTTGGCCTCCAGATTCGCCATGTCTTCCTCACCCATTTCCACGCTGATTTCATTGCCGGCCACCTGGAGTTGCGCGACCGTTGCGGCGCGGCCATCCATCTCGGTTCCCGTGCTCAGGCGGAGTATGCCTTCGTCGCCATGAAGGATGGCGGCACGCTTGATTTTCCAGGACTGCGTCTGCAAGTGCTGGAGACTCCCGGCCACACCATCGAATCGATCTCGATCCTGGTCTGCGATCGCCGCAAGGACGAGACCAAACCGTATGCCGTGCTTACCGGCGATACGCTCTTTATCGGAGACGTGGGCCGCCCGGACCTGCGCGCGTCGCTGGGCTGGAGTGCCGCCGATCTCGGTGCCCTGCTCTTCGACTCACTCCACAACAAACTGCTCCCGCTTCCCGACGAGGTTCTCGTCTACCCGGCACACGGCGCCGGTTCTCTCTGCGGCAAAAAGCTCTCCTCCGACACGGTGTCGTCGTTGGGGGATCAAAGACGATTGAATTACGCGCTCAAGCCCACGACCAAAGAGGAGTTTGTCCGCCTCATCATGGCGGATCAACCCGATGCTCCGCCTTACTTCACCTACGACGCCATTCTCAACACGCGCGAGCACGCCACCTTGGAAAAGAATCTCGAGGCGGTCCTGCAACCGGTCGATCTCGCCGAGGTTCTCCGCCTGGGAGACAAGGGCGCCCAGTTGCTCGACGTTCGCGATCCCGCCGAGTATGCCAAGGGGCACCTCGCCGGCAGCATCAACATTGGCCTCGGTGGCCAATACGCCACATGGGCGGGCACCGTGCTCGACCGCGTCAGGCCCATCCTGATCATCGCAGAACCAGGACGCGAGCCGGAGGCCGCTCTCCGCCTCGGCCGCATCGGTTTCGACAACGTCGGGGGCTACCTGGCGGGCGGCATGGAAGCACTGGCCGCCAGGTCTGATTTGGTTTGGCCGACTGAGCGCATCGGGGTGCTGATCGCCGCGGAAGAAAAGGCGGCTGGTGAGCTGACACTGTTTGTGGATGTCCGCAACCCGGGGGAATGGGCGGGCAAGCACATCGAAGGCAGCTTGAATCTCCCGCTGAACCATTTGCAGGAGCGCATCGCCGAAATTCCCCGCGAGCGCCGCATCGCCATCCACTGCGCGGGCGGCTACCGCTCCTCCATCGCCGCCGGCATCCTGCAGCAGTACGGCATCACCAACCTGGTAGAGCTGGCGGGTGGCCTCGCCGCCTGGGAAGCCGCGGAACTCCCCGTTGTTGCGCAAGCTCAATGATCGATCTCGCAGCTCCCAGTATCATTGACTCGTGCCCAAGCCGACGCCTATCATCCAGCCTTCCATGACACATAAGTATCGGGCGCCATGATCGGGACTACCGTTTCGCACTATCGCATTCTGGACAAGCTCGGCAGTGGTGGAATGGGGGTCGTTTACAGGGCCGAGGACACCAACCTCGGGCGCATGGTGGCGCTCAAGTTCTTGCCCCAGGAACTGGCCGAAGACCCTCAGGCATTCGAGCGTTTCCGGCAAGAGGCCCGCGCCTCCTCCGCCCTCAGCCATCCCAATATTTGCGTCATTCACGAGGTGGGTGAATTCGGCCGGCAGCCGTTTATCGCCATGGAGTATCTGGAGGGAGAGACCCTGCAAAAGCGCCTCCAGGCCGGGCCCATGGCGGTTGACGAGCTGCTGGAGTTGGCGGTCCAGATCGCGGATGCCCTGGACGCAGCGCACCTGGGGGGCATTATCCACCGGGATATCAAACCAGCGAATATTTTCATCACTCCCCGAGGGCAGGCAAAAATTCTGGATTTTGGCCTGGCGAAATCGGTCGGGTCTACGCAGGAAGCTCAATCATCCCCACGTTCCGCGGGCACTCCTGGAGAAGCAGAGCAAATTCAGGACAAGCCCACTTTGCCGGTCGATCCGAACCTGCAGACCCGCCCCGGCTTCGCCTGGGGCACGGCGGAATACATGTCGCCGGAGCAGGCGCGTGGAAAAAACCTTGATGCTCGCAGCGATGTTTTCAGCTTTGGCGTCGTGCTCTACCAAATGGCCACGGGGCGCCTGCCTTTCCGTGGAGATACCCTGGCCGAGGTCTTTGCCGCGATTCTGCATGAGAATCCCGAACCCGTAACCAGCCTGAATCCTGAGGCCCCGGTCGCGCTGGAAGGAATTATCAACAAAGCGCTGGAAAAGGATCGCGATCTGCGAGCCCAGAGTGCCGCGGAACTGAGAGGCGATCTGAAGCGCCTCAAGCGCGACCTTAATTCAGACCGCCTGAGCGCGGCGTTGTCTGCCGCAACCTCGGTGAGTGGTGCTGTCCGGCCGGCCTCAACTCGTGCCACATCGAGGGCCGGGATTAAGGCCGCGGCCCCCCGGCGCCGTCGTTGGCTTGGCCTTGGTGCCTGCATCGTCGCGGGCCTGGTCGCGCTGGCCTTTCTCATGAGGCCCGTACTGCCTCCACCCCGGGTCATCAGCTCGATCCAGGTCACAACGGATGGGCAAGAAAAGTCAGGCGCGGCGACCGACGGCGCCAGGCTCTATTTCTCGGAAGGTGGCCAGATCTACCAGGTTTCTACAGCGGGAGGGGAGACCGTCCGTGTTCAGGAGTCAATTGAAGATATATTCCCCGTCGACATATCGCGCGATCGCTCCCGCTTGCTTGTCTTGAACAAGGCCTTCGTCCCCGAAGGAAACGCCGCCTGGACTCTCCCGGTTCTCGGGGGCGCAGCACGGCGTCTGGGCAATGTGGTGGCAACGGACGCGTCCTGGTCGTCCGACGGAGAAAGGTTGGCCTATACCTCGGCTAAGGAGATCTATGTGGCCAACGGCGACGGCGCTGACCCTCGCCGGCTGGTCACCGCTGAGGGCACTGCCTCCTGGCCGCGCTGGTCGCCCGATGGCCGCCGTTTGCGCTTCACGGTAAACGGCGCGAAAGGCTCCGCCATCTGGGAGATCAACTCCGATGGAAGCGGACTCCATCAGTTACTGACCGGCTGGAATAGCCCACCGGCGGAGTGCTGCGGCAGCTGGACGGCGGATGGCAGATATTTCGTCTTTCAGTCATCGCGCGGCGGCGTCGCCGATATCTGGGCCATGCGAGAAGCGGGCAGCCTGTTCCAGCGTGTGAACCACGCGCCGGTCCAATTGACCACCGGGCCAACCAGCACCTTTGCACCGTTGCCGGATATCGACGGGAAGCAGATTTTTGTCCGCACCATCCAGCCGCGTGGGCAGTTAGTGCGTTTCGATGCGAAATCCGGCGAGTTTCGTCCGCTCTTTCCCGGCGCGCCGCCAGGTATTCAGGGCTCGGGTGTCGACTATTCAAGAGATGGTAAATGGATCGCCTATATGAGCTACCCGGAGGGGAGCGTCTGGCGGAGCCGGCCCGACGGCGCCGAACGTTCGCAGTTGACCTATCCTCCACTCCTGGCCTACATGCCGCGCTGGTCCCCCGATGGAAGTCAGATTGCGTTTATGGGCCAGCTACCGGGCAAACCCTGGCAACTCTATATCGTGAGTTCCCAAGGGGGCTCGGCACAGCAGCTGATACCCAGCCAACAAGACCAGGCTGATCCAAGCTGGTCGCCCGACGGAAATTCGTTGGCCTTCGGTGGGCAGGCAGTCGCCGAAAAAGACGCCGCCGGCATCAATGCCATCCGCTTGCTCGATGTGCGCACACGCAAAGTCACGGTTGTCCCTGGATCGAACGGTCTGTGGTCGCCGCGCTGGTCACCCAAGGGAGACCGTCTCCTGGCCATGTCCAACGACGGAAACAAGCTATTCGTCTACGCCTTCACCACCCAGACGTGGACTGAGGTAGCCAGGGCATCGATTGGGTACCCTACCTGGTCGCACGACGGTGAGTACATCTATTTCTTGAACCACCTGGCAGGAGGAGACCAGATCTTTCGTCTCTCGGCCGCCAGTCACAAACTCGAAGAAGTCGTAGACCTGAAGAACTTTCACGGAGCACCCTTTCTGGTCGGCTACTGGATGGGTCTGGCGCCCGATGATTCGCCCTTGATGGTCCGCGACGCCGGCACCTGGGACTTTTACGCTCTCCGCCTGGCACTTCCCTAAAATAGCTGCCGCAATCCTCTCGCAATAAATTTCCAAAGAAATAGTTTACATGGAAACAGTTTCCCGCTATTCTTTTTCTATGAGCCGGACTAAGGAAACCACGCCAAGCGATCTGAAGAAGCACGTTGGGTTCTGGATGCGCTTCGTCTCCAACCATGTGTCCCAGGCCTTTGCGCGGAAGCTGCTGGACAGCGGGGTCACCGTCGCCGAGTGGGTCGTGCTGCGCGAGCTGTATGACCATCAGACGATCGCCCCCAGCGTGCTGGCTGCGCGTACCGGCATGACGCGAGGCGGCGCCACCAAGCTGGTGGACCGGCTGGTCGCCAAGGAACTTGCCACGCGGCAGGAGTCGAGCGACGACCGAAGATTTCAGGAGATTGCTCTCACCACTGCTGGTCGGCGACTGGTGCCGCAACTTGCGGCGCTCGCCGACCAGAACGACGAGGAGTTCTTTCAGCCGCTCTCTGCCAGGGAGCGGGAATCCCTCGTCGCCACACTAAAAAAGCTGGTACAGGCAAACGGTCTGCACCAGCTGCCAACCGAGTAAAGGAGAAACCATGAACACGCAAGCAATGCATGAAGTGACAATCGAAACGCAGGCGGGGAAAATGACCTTTCCCCAGGTGGTGCATAGGTTGCTGGAGATCGATGTCGAGTCGTACTTTGTCGACCTGGCTGCCGGGCGCAAGACGTACTACCTTCGCGACGGCGAGACATACACGGACCCGATGACGCTTAACCTGGACCCGATTGCCGGCGAATTTTCCTCTTCCGAGCTGGTTGCGGCGATCCGTGCGGCGCAGGCGGATGCGATTCGCTATCCGGAGTTTACGAAGCGCTCGACTGCGGCGGGCGTCATCGGCTACTGGGCGTTCCTTACCGGCAAGCGCGTGATCTACTTTGGTCGCAATGGCGAGTCGCACGTCGAGGAGTTTCCGCGCCCGGCAGTCACAAATTGAGGGGGGAGACAGCAATGTCTACACCAACGCCATATAAACCTTCAGCTACTGCGATATCATGGCTGCGGGGCATCTCCGTGGCACATCCTCTCAATGGCCGCTTCGGCAGCGCAATTTTGTCGTCAGCGATCCTCTGCTCCATCTGTAATGCCTCTACAAGCCAAGCGCAAGATGTGGTGTGCAGCAATGGTTTCGGTAGTTTCGACGCCAAATCGCCAACCGGTGTAGCCGTGTCTGTGGGGGCGGTACGGGATGCGGAATTGGCACGAAGGGCATGTCAAGCAAGGTTCACCTGGAGTGGGCAAGATCTGGTTGTTGAACACGGGGCCTCACAAGTCGACGTCGATATGATGGATGTCGATTTGGGCTTAGGATCGCAGGTTGTGGCCTTTCAGATAAAGCAGTCGACCTTCGATCCGCTGATGAAATACGAAATCTACTCTTTGACCAAGCCACCGAAGAAGCTGCGAACGATCACCGGTGGAGACTTCTTCCGTGCCGCCGATACGAACCTGGACGGCCGCATTGAGATCTGGACCAGCGATGCAGCCGCTGTAGATGGTTTTGAGAACCTCCCGCTAAGTACCCTCGATTTTGCTCCGCCAGTCGTGCTCAGGTTTGAACATCTGCGTCTCATCGACGTAGGCTCAGAATTTCCGGTGCTATTCGATCGTAAGATCAAGGCTGTCAAAGCCCAACTTGATCCCCTGCAACTAAGCAACTTCAAGAACAGCGATGGGAAACTGACGAACACTTCTCCCGCGGCAATCGATGCGTTGCATGAATTGCGAAGGACGAAAATCAAAGTACTGGAGATTGTCTGGTGTTATCTTTACAGCGGCCGGCAAGAGGATGCGTGGCGTGCACTTGCTGATATGTGGCCGCCCGCGGATTTCGACCGCATTCGTACAGCCATCCTGAATGCGAGAGAACGTGGCATCCGCAGTCAGGTCGATGATGTCTCCAGCGGGTCATCACACCCTCGCCGGAGGGGAAAAGTGATGATTTACGATCGCGTGACGGCCACCCACTCAGACGGCCAGATGCAGGTAGAGGACGAGACGGGCGGATCAGGGGATCATATGCGCGCTTACGAAGTCGACACTTTCCCGCAACCGATCGTGTTTAGGCGCCCGCCTCCGCCTCAGGGCGTGTCGACCGCTACATTCAATGCCGAGGTGGCGGTCAATCTGGTGATCGACGCCGCAGGCAAGGTGTGGTCGATCAAAACAGAAGGAAATACTGCCAAAGACCTGATTGACGCATCCGCGCAATGGAAGTTTGTTCCCGCTCTCAAGGACGGCACCCCGGTAGCCAGTCGTTTGCGTCTCGGAGTTACACCTTTCCAGTAGCAGAAACATTGACCGCAGAGCATGCTCGTCAAATCACTCCATAGGGGCAACGACCATGTCACGCAAGGCATTAATTTATTTGGCATTGTGTCTGACGCTCGATTCACCTGCGGAAAGACTCAGCGCGGCGCCTAAGCCGGAACCCGGTCCGGTATCGAACTTTGAAAATCAGGAGTTCCGTTCAGCGCTTGCCAAGGTGCTGCAGGCTCGCTTCAGCTCATTTTCGGAGCTGGAAACCGGTACTACTCTTTTCCAATTGCCTGAAATGAGCTGTTCACTATTGCATCGCGATAGCACCCCATCGTATATCTGCTATGCGACTCGCTCTTCGCAATCAGAAGCAGACCGGCTCTACGGCAGCCTGACTTCGGCGGTCGCAGCCTCCTTGCACGGTTATCCTCAGTGTCAAACATCAACGGTATCGAATACCGTGAAGTTTACGGGTTTTTGTCGCTACCCGAAGATGTACGTTTCCGATGCGTCGGTGCAAAACGACAATGGTCTGGTGTCGCTTGAGGTCTTTAGCCGGCAGCCGGGAGATCGGGGGGAGCCGTCGCAATTCCTCCATGCCTATACACTGGCCGAACTCGGCAGGCATGCTGAGGCAGCAAGTGCGTTTGCACAACTCGGCGCAGGCCTTGACACGGTTTATCAGCAGCAGCACCATGCCTATGAAGTTGCACTGAAATGGACTCAGGACTGCGCAGCACAACGATCCTGTACGGCCCAGGATTTCCTGGCGATCGGCAATAACAAAGAGGCAATGCATTGGCAAAGCCAATTGTTCAAAAACCTTCAGCAGGACGAGAGGGTGAATCTTCGACCAGACGAGGAATTGGACCCTGCCAGCGCAAAGTCGGCGATGTTAGCAGATGCCTATGACCTGAACGCGAGAATAGAGGCAGCGATGGGCAAGCTCAATCCCGCTCTTCGAGACCTCGATGCAGCCGTGGGCGCTCTGCCGAAAAACCCGAAGGCTGCGCCTCGGGAAGCTACCTACTACTATCATCAAGCGCTGATTCTCGCAGAGAACGGCAGGTTCGCCGACGCCGCCAAGTCTTGCCAACGCTCGCTCGAAGTCAAAATCAGCGGCAGTCGCCCTGACCAACGTCGCAAGCTGCAGTGCCTTGAAATCTATGTGCTCGCGTCCTATCCAGCTGCTGGCGAGTTGAACGACGATCTTCTGAGGGCGGACTATGAGCAGGAAGGATCGGTCCAGGCACAGATCGAAAGAATTGCCCGATCCAACAACTACTCTCCTTTTCCAGTACCGGCCGTGTCCCTTGCGGATTCGGTGGGAGCCGGTAGTTCCCGATGGGTGTTTGAGAATGGAACCCCGGATGCCCTTCGTGTGCTGATGAGTGGACCTTCTGAGCAACGCATCGAGCTGGCGCCGGGAAGGTCAACATCTTTCTCTCTGTTACCCGGTACCTACAGGATTGCTGCAGTCGTGCAAAGGAGCAATGTTCTAACCTTTTACGGTGAGGAGGCGCTCCCATCCGGCGTTAGATACACGTCTCACTTTGTCCTACCGGCAAATTAAGATCACATCGTGCAACGAATGCGTGGCCCATTCAAGCCGTGTTTTGGCTTGAGTGGGGTAGTCCGCGCCTGCCGCTACTTTTTGATTTTGATTTCCGCCGGATCCGCTGACGTTGCCCTGTCGAGGTATTCTTTGCGAGTCTCATCCAAATTAAGCGCGGTGTCGTGCCCCCCTGGAAGATTTACGTTAGCCACGTAGTCCATTAGCTTGTCGCCGAAATAAAAGACAACCGTATAAGTTCCTGGTTCGATCCGAGCACCTGCGAAGTTTCCGTCGTCATCCACCGTGAACCTATACTTAAGCTTGGCATCGCCGGGTAGCTGGCCCGGGTCCGGGACGGCCAGACCTACAGAACCACCCTCAAACGCTGCACCGGCAGTATCGTTGACATGGCCGTGTACTGTTGCGGCTAGACTTACTTCCGGAACCCCGGCTGGGGACTTCACTGCTTCGTCAGTCGGGCCTTGGTTTGTGTCGCTCTTCTCCGTTCGGGCCGGCGAAATGGCCGGCGGAGGCGTGGAGACCTGTGAACCGCCGGTCCCTTCTGGGATGGAGACGCTGGTGCCTGACACATTCGACCGGCTCGGCGCTAAATATCTAAGGCGCGCCTGTACCGTTAGGCCATGCGGATGCACGACGACTTTCAACTGATGATAGCTGCCATTCAGCTTAAAACTCTTCGGTGAAAAGTCGAGAAGGTAAACGAACTCTGGGGCAGCAGCCAACCTCCTGAATCCACCCTGAAGGTCGTTGCTGTTATGGAAGTAAGCACCGCCCGTGCCGTCGGCCAGCTCCGCCATCACGTCAGAATTGGCAACCATGGCATCATGATGATATCGGGATGCAGGGCCTGTGGCGGAGGCACCCCTACCCGCGGAACCGGCAGCCAATTCCGTTGAGTACAGTCCTCTCGCATCGAGGGCATTGATCGTAACGTCGGAGCGGGCCGCAATGTCGATTATTTTTGATTTCAGCGTCATACTCGCCAATGAACTTGAGGGAAAACCGGGCGACACAAGAATAATCATTCGTTCTCCCGGGAGGGAGGCCATCTTGCCCGCGAGTTCTTCGAGGAAACTCAACGTCGCCCGAGCCTCCTGATCGCCGATTGCCAGAGCCTGGGTTGCTGCGGACTGCACCAGTAGCTCGGCAGCCCTCGCGCGTCCGATCCCGGGCTCCATCTTCATATGGGCGCAGGCCATGGCGTCCTCAATAGCTGACTGAGTCGCCAGCTCGTCCTGTTTGTTGATGAGATCTGCTTGATAGTAGTCAATATCCGGGCACTCCTTACCTGCTTCCCCATTGAGCCCCCGCGGCTTCAGTTTTGCGATCGCCTCTTGTAACTTTGCGCGATCCTGCGTCATACCGCTGCTGATTCCTGAAAACGAGACTACGTCCGCGACGTCCGCACCATCCAGAGACTCGGCCAGCATGCGTGTCGCGGCCCCCTGGACTTGCTGGAGATCAGCCCCGCTAAGGTGGAAATCGTCGAACAGGAAAACGATATAACGTTTCGGACTGCCGGCTCGCTGCGGAGCTAAATGAGAACCAGCACCGTCGGAGACTGACAACGAGGGATCGGAAGATTCGGGCCCACCATTTTTGGTGACGCTGTCGTCGGGGGAATGCCTCTGAATCGTGAATCCGGAAATGACCTGAGGCTTTCCCTGGTCGAAAATCTCAAAATCTTCCTTTTTGAGATTGCCCACGGGGCGCCCTTGGGCATCGCGAACAACCACAGGCACCTGGACAACATTCACGTTCACTGTGATTTCGGCCGTGCCGCCCGCGGCCGGTGTTTGATCCTTATGCTGCGCTACGCCGGGCGCGAAAACCGCAAAAGCCGAATAGCTCAGGAGAATCGCCGTACGAGATGAGGCGGAGCTGTTCATGAGCGCGACTGACTATATACCACTTGGAATTTGCGGGCAATACCACGGTTCCGGTTACTTGCTCCGCCTAAACCTGAGCAACCTCAGCCTCAGCGGTCGATTCTTTCCGCTGCGCCACTCACCAGCGATCCCAGCAACTCCACCACACTCGGACAACGGGCGAGGTTCGCACTCTGCCCGGCCCATAAGGCAAGCAGCTCTGCTTTGCCGGCTTTTTGCGCGGGTAACGCCAGGTTGCGTACGAGCGCTCGCTGGAGTGGATACGGCAGGATTTCCGTGCCCGGTTGATTCAGCGATCGAAGCAGTTCGTTGTGAATGCCACGAGCGAGCCTGCCCGTGAACCCGCGGGTTAGCGAGGTATGTCCGGCTCGGCCGCTGAGGATTGCTTCCCGGTGAAGCGGATGCGCGCCGGACTCCTCGCAGGCCAGGAAGACAGTGCCCATCTGGACTCCTTCGGCGCCAAGAGCGAACGCTGCCGCGATACCACGAGCATCCCCAATACCTCCTGCTGCGATCACGGGAATCTCTACAGCATCGACTGTCTGCGGGACGAGCGAGATTGTTCCAGTCAGCGAATCCTCTGAGGAGCGAAGGAATGAGCCTCTGTGGCCGCCGGCCTCAAAGCCCGAGGCAACCACCAGGTTCACGCCGGCTTGTTCGAGTGCACCCGCCTCATCGGGAGTCGTCGCCGTTCCTACGGTGGTGATGCCCTGCATGCGAGCCTCGTCCAGAATCTCCTTGGGCGGAACTCCGTAGATGAACGAGAACACGGGTACTTTGGCATCGAGAAGAACGCGTGCCTGGTCTTCGAAACGAATTGACTTGTAAGGGGAGAAGGTTGGCCAAGTACCTCCAACCGCTTCGATGTGCGGGGCCAGGTGCGACAGGGCTCGCTGGAAAGCTGCCCCGTCGGATTCGATCGCTCCATCGTCTTCCATCGAAACCCAGAGGTTCATGGCGAAGGGTCTCGGCGTAAGTGAACGGATCTCCGCAATCTTATCTGCGATGGCCTGAGGCTCAAGACCATGAGCGCCAAAGGAACCAAGGCCGCCAAAGTTGGACACCGCCGCGGTAAGTCGCTCCGACGAGAAGCCACCGAGCGGTCCTTGGATGATGGGATACTCAACGCCGAGCGTTGATGCAACGCGTGTCTGATTCCATGCCTTCGACATAACGACCTCACAAAGAAGAATAGGCGAGATAGCCCCGCCTCTTTCACGGCAAGAATCGGCGTGGCTGCGAGACCCAGCCCCAGACCCGGATTTCCTGCCACGCAGCAAAGGACAGCGCAGCGTGTGCGCCTTTCGGTGAGGAAAGGCGCACGAAGTTTGCCAACGCCACCAAGTTCCACAGGAAATCCGGGGCAGCGGAGGGATCTGCAGCTCCCATCCAACCGGCAGCCCACGCTGCCTGCGTCGTCGCCTTACCGCCGATGCCATTCATTCTTCAGGGTGTTAGCGTTCTAGGGATCAGGCCGGCTCAGGCTGCCGCCTCCGGTGAAAATCCGTCTGCTCAACACGCTCGTACTCATTACAGCACTTTCCCCAAGCGAACGTGGGTGGTCCGCCGCTACAGCCTCGGGAGAGATTCATCGGTACTTAACATCCTCGGGCCTTTGGTAGCACGTATTTTAAAAATGTAATATCATGATCGTCTCCTGAAGGGTGGCCGTCATGGGAAAACCCACGCCAGTCCGTAGCACGACTTGCAGAAACGTAAGATCGACACTTTGACCTTTTCCGCAGCGGGTTTGCAGAGTAAGGCCCGGTCGCCAACCACCAGAGAAATTTTCGATGCAAACCCTGAGATGGAGAACCGCAGTCTTCCTGTTGGGCGCTTTCACCGGCGGCATTGCGGCCGCGCAGGAAAAAACTGCGCCTGGAGCAGAGGTTCAAGTGACGGCCATCTCCAGTGCAAAAACGATTGAGGCAACTCTGGTCTCGGTTGAGAACACCCCGGCCGCCACCAGTAAGGCTTATCCGCCTCAGCTATCAGGAACGGTCGTTGACACCTCTGGCGCCGCGATTGCCGGGGCCACCGTGGAGGTTCGAAGCGTCAACGGCACTTTACAAAGAACGACACGGTCGGACAGGAACGGCTCTTTCAATATTTCTGGACTCGCGGCAGGTAATTATCGGCTCGTCGTATTTAATCCCGATTTTGAAACCAAAGAAATGCCCGTCACCCTAGGGACCGCCGGGACGCCGGCCCCGCTGCGCATCTCTCTGGCGGTGAACCCCGTGAGCACCACCATCAACGTGCAGGGCCGGGAGGATGACCTCATCGGAATTGCCGATTCCGCCACCCAGGGAACGGTGGGCGCAAAGGAAATCCAGGACCGTCCGATTCTTCGTGCCGGAGAGATTTTGGAGACGGTTCCCGGTCTCATCATCACGCAACACGCCGGCGGCGGCAAGGCCAACCAATATTTTCTTCGCGGCTTCAATCTCGACCACGGCACAGATTTCGCTATTTTCCTCGACGATATGCCGCTTAACCTGCCCTCGCACGCGCACGGCGAGGGGTACTCGGACATGAACATCGTCATCCCGGAGTTTGTGAAGCGGTTGAATTTCGAGAAGGGTCCTTATTACGCGGATGTCGGCAACTATAGCTCGGCTGGATCGGCCCATTTGGAATATTTCAAGACGCTGCCCCAGAACTTCTTCAAGGTGGAAGGCGGCATGTATGGTTATGGGCGGGCCGTTTTCGGCGCGTCGCAAAAGCTCGGTAGGGGCAATTTGCTGTACGGCGGGGAAGAATATTACTACAACGGCCCATGGACGCATCCGGATGCTTATAACAAAGTCAACGGCCTATTAACCTACAGTCAAGGGGATGACGCCAATGGCGCCGGCATCACGGCCCACGCTTACCACGGAAAATGGAACTCGAGCGACCAGATCCCCGTTACCGCCATACCCTTCGTTGGTTTCTTCGGCGCACTGAACCCGGCTGACGGTGGCCACTCACAACGTTATAGCTTGCAGGGTGAGTGGCATCGCCAAGGCACGAATTCCGAATCGAAAATCTCGACCTACGTTTTTTACTATGATCTCAATTTATTCTCAGATTTCACTTACTATCTGACGGACTACCAGAAAGGCGATCAGTTCGAACAGCAGGACAGGCGTTGGGTGGCTGGGCTGGACGCACACCACACGATTTTCAGCACATGGCACGGCCGCAAGATGGCAAATACCTTCGGCCTGCAGTTCCGCAACGATTGGATCAACAACGGCCTTTACCGGTCGGAAAATCGCATGCGCACGGCCAAAACTGATTATTACGCCACCGGCATCACTTTCTCCCCTGCCGCCAGCAGCACTCTTCCCACCTGCATCACTACGACTAATAGTACGAACCCTAATATTACGATTACTTTGCCCAACGGCACTCGCACCCCCACCACGATCACTGTTCCCACCACCACCTGCCCGACTCTGCCCGCGACTACGGAGCGGGATAACTTTACGGACACAATCGGCAGTGCGTATGTGGAAAACAAAATCCAGTGGGCGAACAAATTCCGCTCGGTCGTGGCCCTGCGCGGCGACGACGAAAAATTTATCGTCACCAGCCTGGCTTACCCGGCCGATATTATTACTTCGCCCGATGGCGCCAGCACCACGGTGAACGCGGCCAATTCCGGCTCGGCCACCAAGTTCCTGCCCAGCCCAAAAGCAAGCTTGATTTTGGGCCCGTGGGCCAATACCGAGTTCTATACCCAGGGCGGATTCAGTTTTCACAGCAACGACGGGCGTGGCGCAACGCAAACGGTGGAACCGGTTTCCCCGGACAATCCTTACCCCAATACGCCCGTCGCGAAAATTCCCCCCCTGGTCCAAACCAAAGGCGGGGAAATCGGCGTGCGCACTGTGGCCGTCCCACATCTGCAAAGTACCCTTGCGCTCTGGTATCTCCACAGTAATTCCGAACTGCAGCAGGATGGCGACACCGGAACAACCGTTGCTTCAGAGCAGTCGAGCAACCGCTATGGCATCGAATGGGCGAACTACTACACGCCGGCGGAACATTTAGCTCTTGATTTTGACATTGCGGACTCCAAGGCCCTATTTACCCAAATAGACCCGGATGATGCGGCACAGAGCATCGTAAATGGCAACGTAACGACCTCGTACGTAAATGGCGACGGAATTACCATCACAAATACCTTCCCATATCCGAATGGCGTGTTACAGGGCGGCCCGGGCGGCAAACTTGTGCCCGAAGCGGTTAAGGTGGTGGTTTCATCGGGCATCACACTGCACGACTACAGAGGCTTTTCGTCGAGTTTGCGCCTGCGCTACTTTGGTCCGCGCGATTTGACGTCGGACGGAATCTATCGCTCCAATGCGACGGCGTTGCTCAATGGGGAGCTCGGTTATGAAATTGTTGAAGGGAAATGGCGCGTTTCGGCCGAGTTCTTGAATTTGCTTAATCGCCGCGATCACGACATTGACTACGCCTATACCTCCCAAATAACTCGAACAGGCACGCCGGCATTCACAGACGTCTTCCACCCCGTCGAACCGTTCCTGGTGCGATTCGGGTTAGTAAGAACCTGGGGCCATCGCTGAAGAGCGTTTAGGCCCAAGCCGCAGTGAGACGACTGTTCTGTTTCCTTGTCCCGGCAACGCGTCTTGTTCGTTCGTTCCCCTGCAAGTATCCGGCCCATGGCTCTCCTCCTTCTCGGGGCTTTCTCTCAAGGAAAATCACCCCTGGCGATCCTTGTGAGGCCACAGTAAATGCAAAACCGCTTTAATCGACCGGGTGTCCCATGAGCCACAAACCCAGCCAGATCACTTCGGCGACCAACACCAGAAGAAATAAAACCGCACTCAGCTTCTCAGAGCGCGTCCAGCGAATCCGCCGCACCCTGCGCTTGGTGCCCTTACTTTGATTCATCGTCCTCGACACAACCGCCTCCCTTCGGGACGCTGCTTCGGGGACAGCGAGCTGCTGCCCCCTGAAGCGCCGGGAAAGACGAGTTGGGTCCGGCTAGAAGTGGAAGGCCATTTCTGCCGTAAGCGCTCGCGGCGTCACGTAGTGAGTTCCGCTGAACGTGGACAGGAAGTTATAGAGTGCGTACTTGTTTGCGATGTTCACGCCCGTCAGGCGCAAACTCCATCTGTACCTGTCACCCTTGAAGATGTTGTCTTCGCCGATGGAGGCGTCGAAGAGATTGCGTGGTTGGATGCGTGGCGGATTCTTGTCGTTGTTTTCCGTCCCCGGGGCTGGAATCTTCACCAGGTTCGAGGTGTATTCCGAAGCCGGGCACGGCGTCGGCAGGGCGGTGAACGGAGTCGCCTTGATGCCTTCGCAAGTAAGCCCGGCCTGGAACTCCTCGTCCGCGGTTAGCCCGCTCAGGTCGAATGCCTGGTTGGCCATTGGGCAGCGTATCGAGGTCCGCCGTTGATGGATTGCACAGGCTGTTTGGGTCCGTGACGTTATAACAGGGTACGGAGCCGGCAACCAGGCCGCTATCATACCGCCAGTTGAAACCTATCCAGGGTTTGAGGATACCTGCTTCCCGGTATCTGATACTGCACGTGCGTGGTCTCGTTGAACCGTTCGTCATGGTCGATGCGGAAACGGATACCCGCCCTGCCCGACGGTAGCGCCGGCCCCGGCGACTGCGGCGGAAAGAAGCGCGCTGAAACCGAAGACATGACCACGAACGCGCTGATGTTGTGAAAGTTGGGGACATCCGCGCGCAGCGCAAAGCCAGGGATCTTCGAGTTGTGCCAGTCGATAGGAAAGGTGATCGGAGTATTGCCCAGAACACTGAAGTCAAAGGCATTGTGGGTGTATTTCCAGATGTAGTCTCCGCTGAATACGAAGTTCTTGCCGGCTGCTTGTTGGAAGCCGGCGTGGAACTCGTTGCGGAAACCAGGCTGTAAGCGTTCCGGACACGCCGGGCGTACAAAGCGAGCAGCGGAGCCAGCACAGCATTGGAACATCCAGAACTCGACAGCACCAGGTTCTCGTTGAACGGCGATTCCAGCGTGCGGGCATAGGAAACCGCAGCACCGTGCTGGTAGGCTTGACGCTGTAAGCGATGCCCACACGTGGCTCCGCCTGGCGGGCTACCGTGAGACCGTTGTACAAATCGCCGCGGATGCCGACATTGAAGAGCCAGTTTCCGGCCTTGATCTGGTCCTCGACATAGAGGGCCAATTCCTTGACATCGGTGTGGCCGAAATAGATGTAAAGACCGCCTCCACGCGTCAGGTCGTACGGTGTGAGAAGCGAATCGTAGGTGCCTGCAGGGTTAACTGCCGGATCATTGGATACCAGGCCAGCCGCAGCGCATTGTGTGGGATCGGAAAATCCCGGCTGCGGATCGCCGTTGACGTCGACGCATGGCGAATTGTAGGTGGGCTCGACGACGCCAAGACTGTCGTTCTCACGGAGGAAAGTTTGCTGGTAGACCGCACCCACCTTGATGTTGTTGATTCCCTTTTGGTAGGAGAAATCCGTGCGCAGCCCGGCATTGGTGAGTGTCCGATACTGTGCGATCGACGAGGTTTGCAGATTCGGTGGACCAAGATCGGCCAAGGGATTGCCGCTGGGATAGTAATTGTACGCGTCTCGGCGAACGTAAGGCCCCAAAGTTGAGTACCGAATTCGTTCCGACAATGCGAGTATAGGTCGGCGCGATATCGAAGGTTTCAATCTTGGACTTCTGGTCGGCGTTCCCGACGTTGGCGAAGACAGGGTTGGGGCCGGCGCCACCGCTGACCACGTTCAATACATTCAGGTTGTCGTAGGCGTTCGGAGTCTGGAACCACGAGCGGCTGTAGTTCAGGTTCAGATGAACGGAATCCACCTGCGTAAATTGATAGTCCACCCGGTCAAAGGCATTCTCTTCGTTCCCCTTGTCATGGAAGACGACGAATTCCGGCGGATCCAGGAATCGTCCGGTATTCAGTCCATCGACTTCGACGAAGTTCCCCCAGTTTTTGCCGCCATAGCCAAGGTCAAAACTTCCTGTCGCCGAGCCAAACGTTCCATACGAGGCGGCAACATCGCCCGTTGGCTTGGTCAGCCCTTGACCCGATCGCGTGGTCGCCACGATAACCAGGCTGGTTTTTCCGCCGAACTCCGCCGGAGGCGCGCCGGAGATGACCTCGATGGACTGAATCGAGTTTGACGGAAGCTGGTTGGAGAACACCTTGCTCTGCTGATCGGTGATCGGCTGACCGTCTACAGAAAAGGAATTGGATGCGTGGTCACCGAGACCATGAAAGAGACCATTGGAGTCGGCGGCGACGCCGGGTGACGACAGAGTCACCAGGGAACTCAGAGAGGACGACTGGCTTTCGAGGGGCAATTTCTGGAAGAGTCCTCGATCTACGTCAGTGTGAAAGGTGGGGTCATTCTCTAACAGATCCTCCGAGCCTTCGACGGTCACGGTCGTCGAGGCGCCCGCCACCTTCAAGGTGATATTCACATTCACGGGGATAGCGGATCGCACATCGGCATCTTGGGCAACGCTGCCGAAGCCCGTGGCCGTTGCCGTGAGATGGTAGGGGTTAAAGGGTAGATTGCTGAACTGATACCTTCCTGTGCTGTCCGTCTTTGCCGTTCGGAGATAGCCGCTGACCGGGTTTTCAATAGTGACGGTTGCTCCCGGGACAACTGCGCCCGATGGGTCGGTGACCGTGCCGCTTATCGACCCGGAGTTAGATTGCGCCTGGACCGTCGGGAACATCGCTGAAAATACAAACACCAATAGAAACGAGAGAATGCTGCGCGTAGGCATGCGCATGTCGAGCCTCCTGAGATTCACTGATTTTTGAGACAGAACTGCTTAGGACTGAGCAGCCTGTGCAGGCGGAGGCCGGGTGAAGAGAGAAAATGCAAAGAACAGTCGCGCACGGATCGGCTGCAGCGCAGCCGAGATCCTGGCCACGACAAGAACAGCCCGCGGCAGAGCTTGCGGAACCGATGGTTGAACGACCAGGTGCGCGGTATGGCAAAGCGCACAATCGGACTGAACTACTTGGCCGTCCGCGTGCGTATGCGCAAGTTGCAGCATCCCGCTGAAAGTAATAAGTGCGCAGCAGAAAAAGCCGAGCACTATCCACAGCGTGCGACGTGTACTTAGATTACGGCTTTGCCCTGGCATAAGGGCCTCCATGAATCCTGTGTTGCGTTTGACGTTGCTTTAAGCGAAAGCAACATCCACAGGTGGAGGCCGGGTGAAGAGAGAGAAGACACAGAAGATGTGAACGCGAATCGGCTGCGGCGCCGTCGATATTGCCGCCACCATCCGAATCGTGTGCGGCAAACTCTGGGGAATGGGCGGTTGAACAACGATGTGGGCCGTATGGCAAAGGGCGCAATCGGATTGCGCTCCTTGGCTATCAAGGTGCGTATGTCCAACCTGCACCGCTGCGGTAAAAGCAATCAGCGCACAGCAGAAGAAGCCAAGCGCCACCCAGAGCGAACGACGTACTCTCGGGTTGAAACTAAGCCCTTGCATTGCTACAAATTATAACCCACAAAGTTCGTAACACGGCTAGTAGGTACATCCAGGAATAGGGGCGTGCTGATCCGTGAAGATCACGGAATGCCGATAAGCAGGCCGGCGCTCATACCAATGGATTGCTGGTGGCCTCCCGCAAAACTGTAGTCATACGCCGGTTCAAGGAACCACCCAAATCGGTGTCTGCCCGTCGGCCAGAACATAAAGTCTCCCGCCGCCTCCCCGGCGATCGAGTTGCTCGTTTTCCCATTCTGCTTGAGGTGTACCCATGCGGGACCGATCCCCAACATGAACTCTGTCTTCCGCGAGAGGGTCCACGGCTTCTTGAAGAGCAGGTCGGTGTCCCATTCCGTGGATTTACTCGTGTAGAAGGGCGACACACCTGCCTCAAGTTCCAGCCAGTCCTCTATAGGTGTGACCTCCGCTGCGAGATTCGGCGCGAACGTCGCAGCGCCTCCGCTGATATTCCAGCTTGTCGCTGCCCCAAGCTCAAGGATGGCTACCGGCTCTTTGTCTTTGCCGGTCTCTTGCGCATGGCCGGGGGACGACTTAGAAGAGGTCTGCCCGTACGCAGACCCACAAAGAAACAGAGACAGGCACGCTCCAGCGAGCGTGAACACGCAAATACGCATAGGAAGTCTCCAGCGTCAAGTCGTTTGTGTCTGCGCCAAGAGGGGCGCGGAGGCAACAAGCTAGGAGGAGACAGGAACGCGGGGTGGTCGGAATATGGCCGAGCGCGGCGCCAACACAGGTGAGGGCGGTTCTAGCCGAACCCTTGTGATCACAATATTCGCCAGCGTCAGAACAGGGCCCACGTTGGGGAGACCGTGAAACCCACAGCACCAGCAGATACCGTTACACGTGTCTGGCGGAGCAGGCAGCGGATGGTAAAGAAGGGGTTGAGGCGAAGAAGAGGTGACAAAGTAGGGGCCATCGCACAGATCGCAGTGTGGCGAATGCACACCGAGGCAGGCCAACACTGCGCACACCAGCCATGCGATCACGCAGGCCCGAGTTGTGACAGGACTATCCACGCGGCTAACCACAACAATAAAGCTAGACTGCCTTAATCGCCAGCGGCCAGTTCAGGATCGTTAGCGCCGAGTCGCCTCGGCTTTCCGTTTAGATCTAAAGTGTCGCGGTTCCTCGCCTCACACAGATCGCCGAAAACTTAAAGTTTTAGAAAACGCTCGCCTTCCTGAATTCGAACCTGAGATAAATTCCTCTTTCCGCAATCTAAGCTCCCCAGAATCGAATCTATTCAGGTAGCCACATCTGGAAAGAGACCTCCGCAATCTGGAGCAAACTCTTATGACGCTACATCCGCCGCGCTATGTCATTTCGATCTTCACTGGTTCGCCCGGCGGTCGGCACCCAGAGGCTGTCCCCTTCTATCGGGGGCCTCGGGGAACAAAGAACGGGGGACTTATTCCGCCTATTTCGCTTAATTCACAACTCTTTCGGCAAACTAACGGCCTCGGCGTCGACCAGAGGGGGATTTACTTCGCATACTTCGCTTACTTCGCACTTCCTCACGGAAAAGGTCTCGGTTTTTGAACCGGCCGGAGCGGAAGAAGCGAGCTTTTGCATTCCCTCGACGACCGGCAATCTCTCTGCGGTCCTTCCTTGCTAAAATGCGCATTTGCCGAGGCGAAATGCGCATACTTCACTTTTTCTCTTCTCCATCCGCATTCTTCGTGTCCACCATCTTGTCGGTCGGCTTCGCATCCCAGGGGTTCTCGCAGGTTGATCGCGCGGGATTGAATGGCACGGTCAGTGACTCCTCCGGACGCGTTTTACCGCGGACGCATGTCACGGCAGTGCTCAACGCCACCGGACTGCAACGGGAAACCACGTCCTCATCGAGCGGAACCTATGGCATTCCCGAGATGCCGGTCGGAGTCTACACCATCACCTTTGAGCATGAAGGCTTCAAGGCGCTCACCTTCATAAATGTCCAACAGGAGTTGGGCCGGACCCGCACCCTTGACGCAACTCTCAAGGTGACCGGTAGTCAGGAGAGGGTGGAAGTGTCCGCCAGCTCGGAGCAGATGGACAAAACGTCGGATGCGCTTGGTACCAGCATTTCCGAGGTGCAGGCCAAACAACTGCCGCTCAATGGCCGCAATTGGACCAATCTCACTTCGTTTCAGCCCAGCGCCGTCGATACCGGGGGCAGTAACCAGCGTTCGATTCGCTTCGCCGGCCGAGGGCGCGACGACGACAACTTTACCTACGATGGCATCGACGCTACCAACATCATCAACCAGCCCCAACAGGCCTATGTGCGCCTGGCCATTCCCCTCGACACCATTGACGAGTTTCGCGTCGACTCCATGCTCTCCACCCCTGAGGTCGGAGCAACGGGAGGCCCGCAGTTAGCGGTTATCTCACCCTCGGGCACAAACCAGTTCCACGGCGATGCGTTTGAATACTTCCGCAACAACGTCTTTGACGCTCTGCAACCCGTTCCTTTAACCACCACGCCGCAACCGCCCTTTCATTTGAATCAGTTCGGCGCTTCCTTCGGCGGACCCATCGTTCGTGAAAAGACTTTTTTCTTTCTCGCCTATGAAGGCTACCGCCAGAACTGGGGTTTTCCGCTGCTCGGCTACGTTCCCAGCGCCGCGTTCAGAGCCCAGGTGGCTGCGGACTCCCCCGAACTTATCCCGATTCTCAATGCTTATCCGCACGGCCAAACCCAGACCGGCAATCCCGATATCAATGAATTCACCAGCGACGGAACGCAGAAGGTCTTTGAGAATTCCGCCATGCTGCGCCTGGACCAACGTTTCTCTGCCGCTACCACGGCATTCGTCCGCTTTAACTTCGATCGAGCGGTCAACACCCAACCGCTAGCCAGTTCCGGCAATTACCTTCTCGACCAGCAACAGCTGACCTCTGCTCCAGTGAATGGCGCCATCGAACTCCTGCATGTGTTTTCTCCCGCCCTGGTGAACGAGTTCAAGTTCGGCTTTAACCGCGGCACCGCCGACACCTACGACATCAATCAAACCGGAATACCCTATGTAATCTCGGTTTCCGGTTTTACCAGCCTCAATAACAATAGGGTAAGCATCGGCGTTGGCAACTCCTTCTCTGAAATCGATAACCTGACATGGATCAAGGGCCGCCACACCGTCAAAGCCGGAGTCGAGATTCGGCGCATTCAATTGAACCAGGGAAACACTGAGGCCGGAACGGTTACATTTGCCTCGCTCAAGGCCTTCGATGCCAACCAGGTAAGCACAGCCACCCTGAACGGCGCCCTGCCTGTCAACGGACTGCGCAAGACCCAGTTTTACGGCTACATCCAGGATGAGTTCAAGTGGATGCCGAACCTAACCCTGAACTTCGGCGCGCGCTACAGCTATTTCGATCTTTTTCACGAAGTACAAAACCGTGCCAATCCCTTTGATTTCGCCACCTGCGGACCGCAGGGCTTCTGCGGCGTGGGCTCTAGCTTCGGTCAGCCGAATTACGATGATATCGATCCGCGCGTCGCATTCGCATGGTCGCCAGGCAGAAGCGCGCAGACCGTGATTCGCGCCGGCTTCGGCATGTATCACGAGGATGGCCAGCTCGACGATCAGAACCTTCCCATCAGCAACGAGGTCTACGCCTACTCCCTGTCGAACAAGACGATTCCCGATCTCAGCTATCCGATCACTCCGTTTCTCGCCGATACCACAGGGATAATTTCGCCCCGTGACGATGACCGCCGGCGCAAGGATACCTACGTCACGCAGTGGGGACTGTCAGTGAAGCAAGCCCTGCCAGCCGATTTTGTAGGGACCCTCTCGTACGTCGGGAGCCAGGGCACACATCTGCTCACGCTCTCCGAAGTGAACGTCGTCGACCCGCTCACCGGGCTCCGTCCCTATCCAAACTTTGGACAAGTGAGTTGGAGAGGCAACAAAGACAACAGCAGCTATCAGGGACTTTCTCTCTCAGTGATGCGTTCCTTCTCGCGCGGCCTGCTGTTCTCGAGCAATTACATGTGGTCGCACGAAATCGACGATGGCTCCAACGGCAGTGGTGATGGCGACTCGTTGGTGCCGCAAAATGTCGCCTGCCCGAAGTGTGAACGTGCCAGCGGTTTCTGGGATGCTCGCAACGTCTTCAATGCCAATGCCGTGTACCAGCTTCCCTTCGGGGCAGGCAAGCCGTACTTGAACCAACCCGGAGTCGTGAACACCATCGCCGGTGGATGGCAGTTCACCTCCACGGCGGTGGCGCGCACTGGCTTTCCGGTAAACGTTCTGGTTAACCGTTCGTCCTCCCAAACGCCCGATGGCAACACCAACAATCAGCGTCCCAATCTCGTACCAGGAGTTTCGCTCACCCCGTCAGGGGGCTCGACCGTCGCCCAATGGCTCAACCCCGCCGCCTTCATTGCGCCGGCAAATGATAAGTGGGGCGATTCACCCCGGGATGTGGCCCGTGGGCCGGGGGTATGGCAGATCGACATGGGGATAGGGAAACAGATTCCGCTGACCGAGCGGGTGGCGCTCCAATTCCGCACCGAGGTGTTCAACATCTTCAATCATCCGCAGTACGGGCTGCCGAATGCAACGATCCTGGTGAGCAGCTTCGGTAGCATCACAAATACGGTAAACACGACTACGCCCGTCAGCCCCGTGGGAGCAGGGACCCCGCGCGAGATCCAGTTCGCCCTGCGCTTGCAGTTCTAAGCAGAAACAACGTCGGTCTGTTTCGAAAAAGCCAGGTCTCTTTACTTCGATAACTAAACGGTTTAGTATAGAAACTGTCAGGACGTTGCCAGCATACAGGAGGGTACATCCTCGAATGATTTCCGTCACCAATCTGGTCAAGGTCTTCGGCGACGTCACCGCCGTCAATGACATCAGCTTCGACGTCGCACAGGGAGAGATCTTCGCCTTTCTCGGACCCAACGGCGCCGGCAAAACCACCACCATCAAAATGCTTACCACGCTGTTGCGCCCCACCAGCGGCCGCATCGAGCTCGATGGGCTTGATCCTACGGTGAAGCAGAAGCTGGCCCGCCAGCGCTTCGGCATCGTCTTTCAGGATCCCAGTCTCGATAACGAACAGACCGCCTGGGAGAACATGGATCTCCACGGCGTCCTCTACCACGTGCCCCGCAAGCTGCGGGCCCAGCGCACCGAGGAGCTGTTGAAGCTCTTCGAACTCTGGGATCGCAAAGACGCCTATCGTGAAAACCTTCTCCGGTGGCATGAAGCGGCGGCTTGAGATCGCTCGCGGCTTTCTGCACACTCCCAAAATTCTCTTTCTCGACGAGCCCACGCTGGGGCTCGATCCGCAGAGCCGCAACCAGCTCTGGACCCACGTCAAGCGCCTCAACGAGACCGAGAAGACCACCGTCTTCCTCACCACCCATTACATGGATGAGGCCGACCGTGTCGCCCATCGCATCGCCATCATGGACCATGGAAAGATCGTGGCCCAGGGCACCTCCGCGGAGTTGAAACAGCAGACGGAAACCGATTCGCTCGAAGCCGCGTTCCTGGCCCTTACCGGCTCTTCACTGCGCGACGAAGCGGCCAACTCCAAAGATGCGCTGCGCCAGGTCGCGCAGATGTTTGGACGCCGCTAACTGGATATTGGAAGGGAGCAAACCAAATGGGCGCCGATCTATATCTTGTGGTTGCGTGAGCTGAAGCGCTACGTACGCTCGCGGGTACAGATCGTGGTATCGCTCGGCCAGCCGTGCCTCTACCTGCTGGCGCTGGGCTTCGGACTCGGTCCGGTTTTCCAGACAGGCCGGCCATGGCAGCTATCTGCAGTTCATGGCTCCGGGCGTCGTCGGCATGACGGTCCTCTTTAGTTCCGTCTTCTCTGGCATTGCCATGCTGTGGGATCGGCAATTCGGCTTCCTGAAAGAAACGCTGGTCGCTCCTGTGTCGCGCATGCAAATCATGATCGGCCGCACCCTGGGCGGCGCAACCGTCGCTGTGATCCAGGGCACGTTGATCCTTATCATCTGCCTCATCGCCGGCTTTCGCCCCCACAGCTGGTTTGCCATCCCGATCGCCTTTCTCTTCGTGCTCTTGATCGCTATCGTCTTCGCTGCGCTGGGAACTGCGATCGGCTCGGTCATCAAAGACATGCAGGGCTTTCAATTGGTCATGAACTTCCTGGTCCTGCCCATCTTCTTTCTATCCGGCGCGCTCTTTCCCCTGGCCAATCTGCCGCTCGCCATGCGCATCATCACCAGGCTAGATCCGCTGGCCTACGGAGTGGACGGCCTGCGCGGCGTGCTCATCAACACCTGGCACTTCAGTCTGGCGTTCGACGTCGCTTTGCTCGCAGGCATCGCCGCAGTCTTCCTGAGCGCAGGCGCCTATCTGTTCACCAGAATTGAAGCGTAAGACGAGATGGCAAGACCCCGAAGCGCGCACGCACACAAGAAGGTGTTGGATGCGGCCGTGCAGTTGTTCTCAGAACGCGGCATCGACGCCACCAGCATGGATGCCATCGCCGAGACGTCGGGGGTAAGCAAGGCCACCATCTACAAGCACTGGCAGGATAAAGATGCCCTATGCCTGGAAGTGATGGGCTACCTGCATGGTCTCGACGAGGAGCCGCCGGTCTTCGACTCCGGCGACCTCCGTGCCGACCTCATCGCCCAGCTGCAGTATCAGCCGGCAGCCGACCGCCAGGCGCTGCGGGAAAAAATGACGCCCCACATGATCGCCTATGCCTCGCGCAACCGCGCGATGGGTGCCGTCTGGCGCGCCCGGGTCGTCGAGCCTGCCCGCGTGGCGTTGACCAACATCATCAAGCGCGGAGAAAAGCGAGGAATTCTGCGCCGCGGCATCGATCCCGAGATCGGCATCGCTCTCCTGCTCGGCCCCATGATCTATCGCCACATATTTGTAACCAAGGCTGGCGGCAAGGCCTCCCAAAGACCTCGAAATCCACGTCGTCGACGCCTTCCTCGCCGCCTTCCGCACGGAAAAACGCAAACCGTCTCCTCGCTAATTCTGCTTTGCAAAGAGTGCGAGCGGGATGGCATCGCCGATGGCGCGATAGCCGGCCGGATTGGGATGCAGATGATCGCCGCAGTCATAAGCCGGCAGCAGGTGGTCGGGCTGCAGGGGATCACGTACGACTTTGTCGAAGTCGATCACTTCATCGAAGTGGCCCGGAGCGCGAACCCAGGCGTTGATCGCCTGCCTGTCGCTCTCGCTGGCCGGCCCTGGATGATAGTAATCGGAACCGCCAAACGGAGTGATGGTACCTCCAATCACGCGGATCCCATGGGTGTGGGCGCGCACGATGATCTGCTGATAGGCGGAGAGGATGCGAGCTACCAACGCGGCATGTTCCGCGGAAGGGACTTCGCCTTTACGGGTGAGGTCGCCGAGGTCGTTCACTCCCTCGAACAGGATCAGCCAGCGAACGCCCGACTGAGCCAGCACGTCCCGATCCATGCGAGCCAGGGCATTCGGGCCGAGTCCGTCGGTGAGCAAATGGTTGCCGCCGATCCCCTGATTCAGCACACCGATGGAGCGGGTCGACGGAGACATTCCCAGCCGCTCCGCGAGCACGTCAGTCCAGCGGTCATTGCCATTGGTGGTGGTCCCGTGTCCATCCGTGATGGAGTCTCCCAGCGCGACGATGGCCGCCGCGCCCGGCCGCGCCAGCACATCCACACCTGATATCTGGTACCAATGGTCCACATGCTTCGCGCCGGGCAGGTCGGCGGACGAGACAAGGTCACCGTGCACATAATAGGACGTGGCGCGCGATCCGGGATGACCGGTCTGGCGAACCGGTGGCTCGTCCAGATGAAATGTGATGGTCACGCTGGAGAGCGCCGCAACTGCGTAATCAATGGAGTCAGAAATAAACTCGGCGCCTGCAGGGACAATAACCTCGGTCGCACCCGAGAAGGTCAGAGGCTTGTCCGACTTTGGGTCAATTGGCGAAGAAGCAGGCGAAAGTGGGCGTGCGATATGCACCGAGGTGAATCGCAGCGGCTCGGTGCCGAAAGCATTGGAGATATGAACCCGCAACCTGCGTGCCGCCGATTGATAACCGCACGATCTGGCGGACAGTAGCGTCATGGAGGTCGCCCGGGGCGAGAGAGTTCCCCGGTTCAGGGATCTGTTGGGACGCAGCCCAACTCCCGACCCACGCCTGGGCATACGCGCAGATGCCAGTCCGCGCTAGAACCAAAAGAAGCAGGATGACCAATGCGACGGTTTTTGCTGGTTTCATTTCCAATAGTGGATGATGGATACCGAACGAAGGGTAGCATCATGTGAATGCTCGTGCGTCTGGCTTATAGGCTCCTGCCGCTTTCCCTCTTCGCCTTGCTTGCGTTGACAGCAACGCCGGGCCGGGCGCAGAATTCCGCCTCAACCGTTCCTCCACCCGTTACCTTCACTGCCGATCAGGATCGTCAAAACATGATGGACCAGCTCGGAATCCAGGCCCTGCGGCCCGGTCCCAGCGGAGACGAAAAAGCGCCAAATCATGCGAACTACGACGAGTCGAAGGCTAATCCGTACCCCAATGTTCCCGATCCGCTCACCCTCAACAACGGCAAGAAGGTAACCACTCCGCAAATGTGGTGGGACGTGAGGCGGCCGCAGATCGTGCACGATTACGAGCAGTACGTCTATGGCCGGCTGCCGAAGAATATTCCGAAGGTGACATGGTCGGTCCTGGCCAGCGAGAAGGAGCAGGTCGGCTTCCGTCCCGTGATTGCAACGGAATTTATCGGCCACGTAGACAATTCATCGTATCCGCTGATCAGCGTGAATCTCCGCATGACGCTGGTGTTGCCGGCCGACGCCAAGGGACCGGTGCCCGTTCTGATCATGTTCGGCCCCGCAGGCTTCCCCAGCCCGGTTCAACCTTCGCCCGAGGATCTGGCCCGCATCAACACGGCGATGAAAGCTCTGCTGGTGCAGCAGGACCCATCGTTGAAGGATGTGATCGCGCAGCATCCCGGCTGGAACCCCATGCGCCCGGTCCCGTTTGAGTTTCCCAAGCCGAATGCCGATGGTGACCCGCCCAGCCCATGGAACTGATCGCAGCCGGTTGGGGCTTTGCCACCCTCGATCCGGCAAGCGCGCAGGCCGACAATGGGCGGGGCTCACGCGAGGCATCATCGGCCTGGTGAACCAGGGCCAGCCGCGCAAACCGGACCAATGGGGAGCGCTGCGCGCCTGGGCGTGGGCCGCCGGCCGTGGTCTCGACTACCTCGAAACCAATCCCAGCGTGGATGCGAAGCACGTCGGCATCGAAGGAGTCTCGCGTTACGGCAAAGCGGCCTTGGTGACCATGGCCTTCGATCAGCGCTTCGCGATGGTGTCTCGTCGGCTCCTCCGGCAAGGGCGGCGCCACTCTCTTACGCCGCAACTTCGGCGAAGCCGTGGAAAGCCTGACCGGCGGCGAATACTACTGGATGGCCGGGAAATTTCATGAAGTACGGCGCCTCCAAAGCGACCTTCGGCACCATGAATCCCGGGGACCTCCCCGTGGACTCGAACGAGCTGATCGCACTGTGCGCGCCACGTCTTACATTCATCAGCTATGGCATTCCCGAGCAGGGAGACGCGAAATGGCTCGACCATCAAGGCAGTTTTATGGCGACGGTAGCGGCGAGCCCGGTGTGGACGCTCCTGGGAGCGAAGGGACTCGGCGTAGAAGGGGACTATCGTACAGCCAAGATGCCGGCGGTCAATGACGGCCTGCTCAATGGGCAGCTGGCGTGGAGGCAGGACGACGGAGGTCATACCGATGCGCCCAACGTGAAGTATTTCATTCGTTGGGCGAACCAGTTCCTCGGCTACCCGCATACCGAGGCTGGAGTCCGGTAAAGCGAAGTGGTGTACCGTGAAGGAAACATGTTTGCCCAGGATCAAGACGCACCCGGCACGCAGCCCCGCAACTGGCTAGTCGGCCTCACCAGTCTCTTCTTCATCCTGCTGCAGAGCGCTTGCACCGCGGTCATGGCCATCAGTGGCGTCCGCGTTGTCATCGGCCTTAGCGCTCTCGCCGCTGCTGCCGGACTGAACCGGCCCGCGACCGGATTTCACGCGGATGCGATTCGCATTCCCATGATGGCGATTGCCCTTATCGGCTCCTTCATCAATCTCTATGTGATCTGGCGAATTCGCAGCCTGCGCTCCCGGCCTTCCTCGCAGTGGCGCACCAGCCCAGCAACAGCAAAACAGAAACGTTCAGAAACAATCCAGATCGCGCTTGCCGTCATCACTCTTGCACTGGTGGTAGCGGAGTGGATCACGCATCGCATCGTGCACAACGTGCCTTAGTGGCTGTCGAAGCGGACTCTCAGGTTCTGGACGGGTGCCCCATGTTCGCCTCAGCGTACATGGGCCGAAAACGATGTCTTCGAATGCTTTTACCTTGGTTCGGACTGCTCTCTCGGGAACAGTATTGAGCGCGTCTAGCCGGCGAAAAGCGTTCGAAGGGACTTCGCTCCCTCTCTCTGTTTTGCCGCCCTTAACGCTCCATCCCGAGGATCTCCTCTTCAAGCCGGGCGTGTAGCCGCTCGCTGAAGCCTAGGGGCAGCTCAAACACTCGCTCATCCGCAGTGAGAATCAGGATGTTGCGCGTTGAATCGAGGATGGCGGAGCAAATCTCACAATGCTCCAGGTGCTTCTGTACCTGCTCCAGCACATCCGGTGGGAGAGTCTGGTCCAGGTAGCCGGAGATGTGCTCCCAAACATGTTTGCACTCTATGACCATGCGAGCCACCTCCGTTTCGGAGCGATCTGCTTCAACTGCGGCGCCAGGATCTTCTGCAACATCATGCGCGCCCGATGCAACCGCACCTTGACTGCGGAGATGCTGATCCCCAGCGCCTGCGCAGCCTCGTTCACGCTTAGTTCCTCGATATCCCGCAGCTGGAAGACCTCGCGGTAGATCAGTGGCAGAGCGGTGATGGCTTTCTGCAATAGAACCCGCACTTCTTTCCGCTCCAGCGCCTCCGAGGGGATCTCCTTCCAGTCCCGCAACAGGGCCGGCAAACTCTGTCCCTGCTCATCCGCCGGCTCATCCAGCGACTCCATCTTGATCGTATCCCGGTGCCGGATGCGGCTTCGCGCCTCGTTCAACGTGATGCTCACCAGCCAGGTGCCAAACTTCGCGTCACCGCGAAAACTCGCCAGGTTGCGAAACGCCTTGAGGAACGCTTCCTGGGCGGCGTCTTCCGCATCGGCTTCGTTGCGCAGAAACGACAGAGCCATTGCATAAACCCTGTGCTCATACGGGCGAATCAGTTCGTGGAACAGTTGTGCATCGCCGCCCAGGATCGCAGTGATCATCCCCGATTCGTCTCTCTCGATGGCCATGCAATTCTCTAAAGCGGCTTTGTATCTGTTCCCAGCACTCGCCCGTTGCCCGGCGTTTGCGCGAACAGGATGAGATGATGGCCCTGCGAAGCCTGAAACGAAGAAGGGATCTGGATCTGCACCGTGCGCTCCCCGGCGGCCTGCACCTTGCCTACTCGAGAGAGGGAGCGCGCCACTGCGACATGCGCCAGCAACCGCCCGGAGTTTTCCCCGTGAAGCACGTTGGATTTGGTCCGAATCGTCCGCGAGCACGGCAATCAAATCCACTCCCTTCGCCGGCACATCGCCGGCGGCGGAAAACTTCACTGTCACTTTGTCCCCGGCCACGCTCAACGACAGAATGCGCAGAGACATACGCGGTTTCTGTTCTTCCTCCTTCTCTACCGCCTGCGCCAGCGCGGCGCGATCGCTGCCCACAATCTGCTCCGCGCCGTTGATCACCATCTGCGGCGTGTAGGGGCCGTCCAGCTGAAATCGCCGGCTATAGGCATTTTGCCGCTCCGTGTACTCGGAAGATGAGTAAGGGTCAGACCATCCGAGCTGGTTCCAGTAAGTGACATGCTCGCTGATGCCGACGATCAACGCCCCCGCGTTCGTCCGGCTGCCATTCACCAGCTTGAGCAAGGCATCCGCCGGAGGGCAGCTGGAACATCCTTCCGAGGTGAACAGCTCGACCAGGACCGCCCTTTGGTCCGGCGCGACCTCTTGCGCCTGGAGGGCTGCCGCCAGGGTCAGGGCCGTCATGGCGGCAACGACGGCGCCAATCCATTTGCTTTGCTGGTACATGCTGCGGATAAGACGCGCAGGCAGGCGCGGAGTTACAAACTACATGTTGGTATGGCCCGCGCGCATCTCCTCATTGAAAGAAGGCTTGGTGAGCGCGTAAGCCTGCTCCAGCCGCGCGCGGAACTCGGGCTCGCGCGCCAGCAGCGCCGGGGTGGCCGCGGCAAAATCACCCGCCGCGTCGCTTACCGTCACCAGCCCGGCGGCGGCTAATGCAGTGGCCGCGCTGATCAGCTCTTCCGGGGTAGTGTTGAGGTATTGTGCATCGCTCGGGTCGGCAATCCACACTGGCTGCGAGTTGCCCAGGATGCCGGACAGCCAAAACACCTTGGTCATCAGGAATTGCTGGCGCGCCTGGTCATCGGTGTCGGTAAAGAAAAACTTCTTTTGCCAGCGGCTGTAGTAGCGCGTAGTCACCGGAACCGGCTGGCGATTGCCGCTCTTCACCAGTTCGAGCTGGCCCTGGTCCAGGGTCTTGCGAATCGCGCTATAGATGAAGGTCTCCGCGTAAGGCTGCTCGGGAGCGGGCACAATCTCCGCAAAGGTCACCGTCATGCTCGCGGAAATCTTGGCGTGCAGCACGGAATCGGTGCCGTCCGCCACGTGGACCACACCATGGACGATGTACGTATCCGCGCCCGAAGTGGAGCGGTGGAAGGGCCAGCGGAAGTCGCCGAAGGTGATCGGCATGCCGGCCACGGTCACATAGGCATCCGGCCGCGGATTGCGCAGTCGTTTCGCCTCTTCGCGCAGGTGAGTGGTCATCTCCGGCAACAGCTCAGGCCGATTAAAGTCAAAATTCTCGCTCAGCTCCAGCCGCAGGGTGCGTTCCGCGGGAGCATCCGGGGAGAGACCGATACGGAAGATCGCGGTTGGGCGGGCATTGAAATCGATCCCTTCCTCGGAGGAGAGGATGGTCAGGCCGGCGTTGGCGGCGGCGATTCCGAGGGCGGTACTCAGCGTGGTAACAGGATTAGCGGGCATGGATCTACTTTCAACACAAGTCTATGAACCGATTGTACCGGCCCGGTCGCCGTGGAGAGGGTTGTCCGCAAGGGCGAAGGCAACCAGGGTGCGGCCATGCCTGCCCGAGGTTTCCTCGAACTCCTGCAGCAACGTCGCCTCCAGGCCATCGGGGTCGACGGGCATCTCGCAGGCAGCAATCTCTTCCTCCGTGGCGCCGTGATAGCACAGCTCGCAGACGCCGAGCCCCTGTTGGGAGCGCACGGGTGGGCCAAAAACCCGGCAGGTCATCGGGCGGGAGAGATACAAGTCGCACAGGCCGGTTTCCGGATCGAGCGCCGCGCAGGGCTCGTCATTGGCGAAGTCCTCGAAACGCGCCTCTGCCTCCTCCGACGAATCCAGCAGGCCAGTCGCAGGATTGCCGGGAAAGTCCACGGAGAGGCGCTCGACCGACCGACGTGCCCGCTCCTGGACTGCCCTGGCCCGTTTCGGATCACTGCCGGCAAGCTCCCTCAGCCCTTGCTGAAGGCGGGCCGCATCCAACTGGTGGATGGCGAAGACCCCCACGCAGCACTGGGTGCACCCTGGCCTGCAGACCAGCCAGTCGCCGCTGCGGCGGGCGGTGTCGGCCAGCGCGGCATCGAGAATCTGTACCAGTTGGGTGTCGCCTAAGGGAAGCATCTGAACTATTTACGCGTAAACCGCAGTTTATTTTTTGGCGTCTATCAATTATGAACGGTCGATGACAAAATATAGAAGAACCGCAACTTTTACGGCCCGTCGCACGTTACCAAGTGAAGGTAAACTCGGGCCTCAAGGAGCTTCGTGAACCGACCGTCCCCCCGCGTTCTGCGTTCCTGTCTTTTCCTGCTCGGCGCTCTGCAGATTGCAGTGCTGCTCGTCGCGTTTGAACGTCCGGCGCGAGCCTACGTCGACCCGGGGTCCGGCTTTGTCTTCCTTCAGGTAGCCGGTTCCATGTTCGCCGGCACGATTTACTATCTGCGCCATCGCCTCAAGCGAATCTTTCATTCGATGCGCAAACACCCACAAATTCAAGCACCGGCCGGCGCACCGTCAGAGGTTGTAGAGAACCAGCCATGAGCCAGAGTACGTCGCAAGAGATTGCGACGTTTCGCGATCCTGCCGGATCGCTGCGCATCGATGGCGACCATGTTCTGCGCACCGTTCACCCCCGCTACGCAGCGGAAACGTTGCGTTTCCTCAAGTCCGGCCTGGCCCGCCGCTGGACAGATCAAGGCCACCTGGTGCAAAGCCAGGTCTTGGCTGCGGAAGAAGATCAGCCCCTCCTGCTGGAGCATCCGCGAGTTTTTTTCCCTTCGTATCCATGGGAGTGGACTCCCGGGCAGTGGGTCGCTGCCGGCGAGCTGACGCTCGAGCTATGCGGCCAGTTGCTGGGTGAAGGCTGGATTCTTAAAGATGCGACCCCATTAAACGTCCTCTTCGAAGGCTCTCGCCCGGTTTTTGTCGATTTGCTCTCGATCGAGCGTCGCGATCCGGGAAGCCCGCTGTGGCTTGCCTATGGCCAGTTTGCGCGCACCTTCCTGCTGCCCCTGGCGGCGAACAAGTACCTGGGCTGGCCCCTGGCGGCAACGCTGAATCGCCGCGACGGCTATGAGCCAGTGGATCTTTACCCTCATCTATCGAGTTTTGAACGCTGGAGCGCGCCCCTTCGTTCGCTGGTGACGCTTCCGTACCTGCTTGAATCCCGCGGGCGCGGCGGCGGAGCCACGCCCAAACTGCAGCAGGACCCGGAAATCGCCGCCGAAGTTTTGCAGCGAAACCTCAGAGGCTTCGGCAAAACGCTGCATTCGCTGGAACCGAAAGGACGCGATTCGCGCTGGACCGGCTACCAGACAGGCGCCGACCACTACACCGATAAAGAGCGGCAGCAAAAGCAGGAGTTCGTCGACCGCGCCATGCAGTCGGCTGCGACCGGGCGCGGTGCTCGATATCGGTGGCAATACCGGTCAATACTCGCGTATCGCCGCCGGCGTGGGCGCGCGCGTGGTCGCCTGGGACACCGACGTCGCTTCTTCGGACCTTAACTGGAGAGAGGCCAGGGCGGCTGGCCTGCCGATCCTTCCCCTGGTCGCGGACGCGGCCCGTCCGACTCCGGCAGTTGGATGGTGCAATGCCGAATCGCTCACTTTGCTGGAACGGGCGCGCGGCCGTTTTGATTGCGTGATGATGCTGGGCATTCTCCACCATCTGTTGCTTGCCGACCAGATTCCCATGGGTGACGTGGCCACGCTGCTGGCCTCGCTCACCAATCGTTCCAGCATCGTAGAGTGGGTGCCAAAGACCGATGTGCGCTACATCGATCTTTGCCGGGGCCGGGATGAGCTCTACCAGCATCTGAGCGAAGAATTATTTGTGGAACAATTCAGCCGGCACTTCACCATCGTGGCGCGCGAGCAATTGACCAATGGTCGTGTACTCTTTCTGTTCGAGAAAAGATGAGCCCAAAGACCATCGCCCAGGGATATGCCGCGGCCATCCTGCTTTTACTGCTTCGTATTTGGCCCCAGATCTCGCCTCACCATGCGGTGCTCTATCACAGCTTTCTGCCCATGCAGAGCATGATATGGGGCGTCTTCATCGATCTGATCGTGGTCGCTCTATTAGCCGCGTTCTTGTTTTCCTATCTCGAAAGAAGCGAAGGCGGAAGACGAAACGCGGTCTGGGTGCTGATCGCTGCCGTGCTTGCTCCGGCTTTGGCCGCGGATGTTGCGGCGGTTTGGCAAAAATCGCTTCCTTCTCTCTGGGGTGAGCTACTGTTCTATGGCACTCTCCTGCTCGGGCTGGGATTGCGCTGGCTTCGCCCAGTGCTCTACCAGGGAGCAGTTCGTGGTTCGCAGTTTCTGTTAGTGCTGGTGGGCTGCAGCCTGGTGTGGATGGTTCCGGAACTCCTGTATCAAGCCTTGCGGCCCCAACCAGCTGACACGGAGGTTCCGGTTTCGCGGGCTGGGCCCTCGTCTGTGGCTATGCCGGAGGGTGGGGGACGCATCGTATGGCTCCTGTTTGACGAGCTTTCCTATAACCAGGTCTTCGAACACCGGTTCCCTGGTCTCTCCCTGCCTGAGTTCGACAAGCTGAAGAGTGAGAGCGTCGTGTTCACGGATTTGCAGCCGGTGGGCGACACCACTGAGCGGGTGGTGCCCTCGTTCTTTCTTGGCCGGGTGGTCAACCTGCTCCGCAGCGATCTCGATGGAAGACCCTCGGTAAAGTTGGCTGGCCAAAGGGGCTGGCAACCTTTCGATGCGCATGCCACGCTCTTTGCCGATGCCCAACAACTGGGTTGGACAACCGGTGTTGTGGGTTGGCACAACCCTTACTGCCGTATCCTCGCCGGGACGCTCAACTACTGCTTTTGGAGGATGGGCGATGGCCAGTGGAACGGAACCTCGCCGTCCTATTCTGCGTTCAGGAATGCAATGGCGCCGGTCACGGAAGTGGTTCGTGGTTGGCAGCACAGCTCTGACCACCCGCAGGAAGAAAAGCACGCGGCCGATTTAGCGGCGCTTATGCCCCAGGCGGAAGCATTGATTCGCGATCAGGGCATTGGCTTCGTCTTTATCCATCTTTCCGTTCCCCATCCGCCTGGCATCTACGACCGAAGGAATCCGCACCCCGGCGCGATTGGCACATATATTGACAATCTTGCTCTTGCCGATCGCACCCTGGGCGAGTTGATGGAAACATTGGACGCTACCCCGGCGGCGGCGAAGACTACGGTGATCGTCTGCTCTGACCACTCCTGGCGCATCGCGTTATGGCGCCCCACGGGGCAATGGAGCAAGGAAGACGAGGATGCGAGCCAAGGTCGTTTCGACCCGCGTCCTGTCCTGATGATTCACCAACCGGGGCAAAAGGCAGAGCATGATATAACCCAGCCCTTCGACGAGATCAGGATCCACGAAATCATCGAGCACCTGTTGCGGGGTCAGGACCCGGGATTCGATAAGGCGCTCCTGGCCGGCGGCGCCGCTTTGCCGGTCGCAGCCCAGCAATAGCTCGCGTCTGTTACTTTTGCCCGCTGATCGTTCCTGAGCACTCGCCGAGGCCGATTCTTACAAAACCCGTGCGCTCACAATATCCGCGGAAGATGACTTCGTCGCCGTCCTCTAAAAAGCTACGCGACTCTCCCGTAGGCAACGAGATGCGTTCCAGGCCATTGCGGGTGATTTCCAGCAGGCAGCCGCGAGCTCCTTCGCCGGGCCCGGAGACGGTGCCGCTGGCGAGCAGATCGCCGGGCAGAAGATTGCAGCCATTGCTCGCATGGTGGGTCAGCAACTGGGCGACAGTCCAGTACAGCGCGCGGAGGTTGCCACGGCTGAGCCGCATCGGATCAGCGCCTGCTTCGCGCATCCGTGCTGACCGGAGGAAGACCTCCAGGGTCAGGTCGATGCCGCCATACCTGCGGTCCTGTTCCCCATCGAGGTAGGCAAGCGGAGCCGGGTCTCCTGCCGGTCGCGCAAACGCGGGTGAGCGAAAAGGGGCGAGCGCCTCTATGGTAACGATCCAGGGCGAGAGGGTGGTGGCGAAGCTCTTGGCCAGAAAAGGTCCTAGGGGCTGGTATTCCCACGCCTGCAGGTCACGCGCGGACCAGTCATTCAGCAGGCACGCGCCGAAGATGTGCGCGGCGGCATCATCGATAGCAATCGATTCCCCCTGCCTGTTGCCGGGCCCGACAAAGAATCCGGCTTCGATCTCGTAATCAAGCTTTTGGCTGGGCGCGAAGTAGGGTGGAGCTCCAGCAGCAGCCAGGATCTGACCCTGCGGCCGTTTCACTGGAGCACCGCTCACAACAATCGACGACGCTCGGCCGTGATAGCCGATAGGCACATATTTGTAATTAGGCAACAGGGGATTGTCCGGCCGGAAGAGCCGGCCCACATTCGTGGCGTGATCGATGGAAGCATAAAAGTCGGTGTAATTGCCGATCTGTGCTGGCTTCAGCATCGTCGCGTCCGCCATTCGCGCTAGAAGGGGCGTAACAGCCTGCTGATGGGAAGCTGCATTGGGATGATCGGCGCAAAGCAAATCGCTGAGCCGGGCGCGCAGAGCAGACCAGCACTCCGCCCCGAGGGCCATGAGCGGATTGAGCGTTTGGGCGGTACAAGCCTCTCCGGTTGCCGCCGGAAGCGAGGCCAGCAGGCCGGCGTGGTGGCTGGCGCGCAGATCCAGAATGTGCTCTCCAATAGCCACCCCTACCGTGGGTTGGGCTGCCTGGAAAACACCAAAGGGCAGGTTTTGGATGGGGAAGTCGCCATCCGGGCGATTAGCAGAGGCTACCCAGCTTTGGCGCCCGGGATCATGGGTGGCATTCATCGCCGCGTTTATCCGACCGGGCTTCCGGTGAAGTGCTTTTTCAGCGTCTGCCATACCTGGAAATAATCGCGCTGCAGGCAATTCGTCTCCAGCGCAAAGCGGGTCGGGTGCAGGACCAGCTGGGTCTCGAACATAAAGGCCAGCGTCCCGCCGAGGTAATGAGGCTTTAGCTCGGCATTTACGGCACGCTCGAATGTCTCCGCATCGGGCCCATGGGCCTGCATGCAGCTGTGCAAGCTGGCGGAGCCGGGAACAAACCCTTCCGCCTTGGCATCGTACTGGCCGAAGATCAGGCCCATGAATTCATTCATCGCGTTGCGGTGGAACCAGGGAGGACGAAAGGTGTGCTCAGCCACCATCCAGCGCGGGGGGAAGATGGCGAAATCGACGTTCGCCGTACCCGGGATTGGGGTGGGCGCAGTCAGCACGGTATAGATCGACGGATCCGGATGGTCGAAGCTGACCGAGTTGATGCAATTGAAGTTCGCCATGTCGTACTTGTAGGGCGCGTAGTTGCCGTGCCAGCCCACCACGTCCAGCGGCGAGTGGTCGATGCCGGCGGACCAGAGCTTGCCCTGGAACTTGCACAAGCTCTGGAACTTGCCATCGACATCCTCAAAAGCGGCCACGGGATAAAGAAAATCGCGTGGGTTGGCCAGCCCGTTGGCCCCGATCGGGCCGAGATCAGGCAAACGGAAGGGCAGTCCGTAGTTCTCGCAGATGTATCCGCGGGCCGCGTCCTCCAGCAACTCGACACGCATCTTGAGACCGCGGGGCAGCACGCAGATTTCGCCCGGCGCCACCTCCAGAATGCCCAGCTCGGTGAAGAAGCGCAGTTTGCCCAATTGGGGTACGACCAACATCTCACCGTCGGCGTTCGCAAAGAAGCGGCCAGACATACTCCGGTTTGCAGCGTAGATGTGCACAGCGCACCCCGTCTGGATCGCCGGGTCGCCGTTGCCGGCCATGGTAATGATGCCGTCGAGGAAGTCGCAGGGCGCAGCCGGAATAGGCAGCGGATCCCAGCGGAGCTGGTTAGGCGTCGCAGAAACCTCGTTGAACGGCCCGCTGCGCATGCTGTTGCCGTCCAGCTCCACAAAGGGCCGGTGGGTCACAGAGGGACGGATACGGTAAAGCCAGGAACGGCGGTTGATGGCCCGCGGAGCGGTGAAGGGGGTACCGCTGAACTGCTCGGTGTAGAGTCCGAGGGTCGACTTCTGCGGTGCGTTCTGGCCCTTGGGCAAAGCACCGGCAACCGCTTCGGACGCAAATTCGTTGGCAAACCCCGATTGATACTGCAGATTCGACATGAGTCTCCCCCTGTAGCTGTATACCGGACGCCGCCATCTATTGCCAACTAGCGTGCATCCCCATCTATTAGGCAATTTTTAACGGGGCTCGAAGGGCACACCGCCGATACTCCGAGCAGTTGCACGACCCGTCGCTGCCGCAAGGACTCTTCCGCGCTCCCATGCGCTTGGAGAGCCAAACCGGCGTTACCGGTTCGGGAAAGCTACCTCGGCGTTATGCCCAAAGAGTGCCATCCGTAACCGGTAAGGAAGAGAAGTAGCCGCAATTTTGCATCCAACAAGAGCAGACTTAGGGGGAAACCAGATGACAGCCGGCTCGCGAGGGACAGAGATGCAGGATCATACGTCGCTACCTGGGGTGTGCTCGACGGCCCGGCTGCCCATGCTGCTGCTGACCGCCGTGACCCTGGTGTACGCACCGGCAGCCTGGCCTCAGGCAGAGCCTGCCTTGCCGGCGCTCAGCGCGGAGCAGGTAGTGCAGCGGCTGATGGAGAAGAACCGGGAACGCGCGCAGGGCCTTCAGCACTACGTAGGCAAGCGCAGCTATCGCCTGGAGTATCGCGGTTTCCCCGCCTCGGCAGACGCGACCATGGAAGTGCAGGTGAACTTCGACGCACCCGAGACGAAGCGCTTCACCATCGTCAGCGCGACTGGGTCAAAGATGATCCAGAACCGAGTCTTTCACCGGCTGCTGGAAAGCGAACAGCAGGCCAGCGACTCGGATAACCGGAAACACACCGAGCTTGGTCCGGATAATTACACCTTCTCGCTGGCCGGCGCCGAGGGAACGAACTACGTGTTGAAGGTTGAACCGAAGGTGGAGAGCCGATTCCTGTATCGCGGCAAGATCTGGGTCGATGCCCATGACTTCGCGGTCACGCGCATCGAGGCTCAGCCGGCGCGAAATCCCTCGTTCTGGACCACCAGATCCCTAATCCATCACACCTATCAGAAAGTGGACAACGGGTTCTATCTACCCAAGGAGAACAAAACCGTGACTAACGTCCGGTTGGGAGGCGTAGCTACGCTGACCATTGAATATCAGTCCTATCAAATCACGGTGGGCCAGCCCACTCAATCCGCAAGGAAAGCGAACGCTTCCAATGGGGCTGCGGTGATGGCAGACAGCGCAATCACCGAGCAGGCGGCCATCTTCGTCCCCGGGAAAAGATAGCTGGAAGGGTGTCATCGATCGCACGCCGTCATGATCTCAATCTGTTTCGATGGCGATCGGTTGGGTGCTCACCGGCATGGTCTTCAGCGTCTGCAGCTCTGCCTGTAGCTGCGCCCATTTCTTCGCATTCTTCTTGGTGTGAATGGGAGCGCTAGGGTCGGCGTAGTAGTTCAGGATGTCGCCCTTCAGACCTGGCGGCACCGAGTGGTTGGGGTCGGCCACCAGGCGGTGAACCAGCTTGGCGTAGGTGTCATCCGTAAGGCGATAGCTTCCGGGATGAACCGGCGCGCCGGTATCCAGGTCACGGTTGGGCAGGGTCTGATGCGGTGTGCCCAACCGGGTCATGGCGGAGCCGAGGGCGTCGGTGGATAGGTTGACACTGCGCACGTATTCCTCTTCAGTCGAGACGGTCGGACCTTTGATTGCGACCAGTTTCAGCGGGCCGATCTTGGGCAGGATAAAGATGAGCCCGGCGAGCGTATAGGTTCCGATGCCGGCTTTCTTACGGTACTGGTCCCAATTATTTTCAGCCTCCACCCGCGCAACCTCGCTCAGCAGTTGCTGCAGCTCCGGGCCCATGGAGTCCGCCGGCATGCGGCTGCGATGCAAAAGCGTGACCGCATACGCGACGCGGGGAATGAAACTGCGCACCGCGAAGCGAAAGCCTCCCACATTGATGCGCCGGGATCGGGCTTTGGAGAAATCTTCACTGAGGCCATACGTGTCGTAGAAGGCAGCGGCAAGCTGCTGTGTGGGGACGTTCAGGCCGATGTGACGAAGGTAGTGCGCGGGGGCGAAGCGGTGGTGCGCAATCTCGTTGATGTCGAAAGCAAACTCGGTCTGCACGTGGGCGCGCTCATTCTCGCCGTAAGTAACAACCGGGCCATATTTTGCGGCAAGCTTCGGAAACTCAATGGGCACGGAGCGGTTGGTTGCCATCGAATGGCCTATGTTGTCACCGATGTAGTGAGAAAGAGCCCCAATCGCAAAGGCAAATTGGTTCGCGTCTTTGGCATCGCGGAAGAGAAAGACGATGAAGTCCCCGCTGCGGACGTAGTGAGTCAGGTTAGAGACGAAAGGGTCGCCGAACGGGTAATAGCCAATGTCTTGAATGACGGAGCCAGCGTAAGCGTAGGAGCGTGCGTGTTCAAGCTCCTCGGGGGTGATGTTGGGATATCGGCTGCGCAGGAGGGGCACGATGGAGCTCTGCCAGGTAAGGTCGATCAGCTGCTCGTGGGTGAGTAGCGAATAAGCGCCGGCGGGGCGGCAGAGAAAAAGCAGGCACAGCACCAAAGCGGAAGGCAAGGCCCGGAAGAAATGGCGCATCTGTAACAGTATCGCAGAGACACAACGCTCCGCTCTGCAATCGCGGACCCCAACCGTCTGCTGTGTCATTAGGAGCGAATCCGAGGAGCCTGCGGTTCAGCGATTTGTGCGCGCGAGCCGGTTAAACCTTTAGAACGTGAACTTCAACGCTCCCTGCAGGATGCGCGGGGGCGCGGCGCTGATGACGTTGCCAAAGGTCGAGCTGCCGATGTTGCCGTCGACCGAGCTGGGACCATTGAATTGCGTGTGGTTGAAGAGGTTGAACGCTTCCACCCGGAAGAGCAGGGATTTCGATTCAGTCAGCGCCAGCTTCTTGGCCACCGCCATATCCCAGTTGTCTGCTCCCGGCCCATAGAAGAAACGCCTCTTGGCATTGCCCGGCGTGCCGATCGCATTTATGGGGAAGACCGTGGTCGCGAAATAGTTGTTTCCGTTCTTCCGCGGATTTCCACTCAGGTGAAGTGGCCCACCCGTGTAGTCCGGTTCATCGATGCTGCTGTTGTTGATGCCGTTCGGATTGGTGCCGATCAGCGAGTTGTCCCCGTTGTTAACCATGGTCACCGGGAAACCACTCGAGAATCGCGTGATGCCGCTGACAGACCAGCCGCGGGTCAGACGATCAGGATGAAAGAACTCATCGAACGGGAGTTGATACTCATAGCTGACCACGAAATTGTTCTTCACATCGAACGAAGAGATGGCATAACTGAGCGCGGGATTGAAAGGGTTCACCTCTTCAGCTACGTTTGATGACTGGTCCATCGTCTTGCCAAAGGTGTAGGCGGCTCCAAACTCAAGACGGCCGCTGGTATGACGGGCGCTGAGCTCGAGTGCGTTGTAGTTGGCGTGGCCGATGGTGGATTGAAGGGCATTGCTGCCGAAGTTCGGGCCCAGGGGTCCGCGCGTTCCGTTTACCTGCCCACCACCGATCGGATAATAGACCGTGTCCTCGCCGCCCGGGCCGCAGGTGAGCGTTCCCGGTTGCACATCGCTGGCCTGGCTCAGGCTCAGGCAGAGCGCCGGATCTCCGGGATTTGGCTCAATGAGAATACGCTGGCTGTGACTCGAAGTGCCGACATAACTCGCGCTGATAACGGTGTTCGGTCCGGCTTGCCGCTCCACCGAAAGCATCCACTCTTCGGTGTACGGCGTGCGGTTATGGATGTCATACCCGGGAATACCTTCGATCGGCTCGTAGGTGCTCCAGTCGATATTGGGATCAGGGTTCTTGCGCGAAGAATTCAACGGCGCAAACTTATAAGGAAAGGGCTGGCCATTGTTCTGGCCATTGGCCGCGGTGACAAAGGGCGTCGCAAAAGCGGAGGAGCCGGGCTGGTATAGGTGGTGCCATAAGGAGCGTTCGCGGCCAGGACTCCAATCGAGAGCGCATCGATCGCGGTATAGAAGTTGCCCACGCTGGCGCGGATACTCGTTGTTCCCGGGGAGCCCACGAGCCTTGCCCAGGAAGCTGCCTGCCTCTGCGTTCGGCGACCAGGCCAATCCCACGCGCGGCGCGAAGTTCAGGTTGCCGATCGGGGCGAGTGTATTTCGCACGCCAGGATCGCCGGGATACAGGATGCCCGGAGGCGCGCCGGGAAAGACGACCGACTGCGCGCCGGCCACGAAAGTGGAAATCTGGTTGTACTTTTCCGACCAGGGTGCGACACGATCCCAGCGAAGGCCGTAATTCAGCGTAAGGTTGGGCAAAACCCGCCAGCTATCCTGGGCAAACAGGCCGACGTATTTATTGCGGGCATAGAAGGGGTTCAGCTGGCTCTGGTTGTATTGGCTAGGCACGCCGACCAGAAAGTCGGCAAAGTCGACGCCCGTCTCCGTTCCGGAAAAAACAAAGCTGCCGTTGAACTGGGCGATGGGGTGAGCATTGACCTGGTCGGCGTGGAACTCAGCGCCAAACTTGATCGTGTGATTTCCCAGCACTTTGGAAACAGCGTCGGTGACTTGATAGGTATCGTTGACCTGAATCAGCTGGTTAGCCGCGGCGCCGGTGGAGTATCCGTTGAAGTTGAGGTTCTCCACACTCTGTCCCTTCGGATCGAGAGCCACAATACTGGGAGTGCCATCGGCATTCGCAAAGCCCTGGGAGGTCAAGGCTGACATTCGTTCCGCCCACCGGCTGGCCGAGATTCGTGTTATTGCGCATGTAGCTCAGGTGGAGTTCATTCACCATCGTGGCATCGAAGGTCTTGGTGTGGCCCAAGGCGAAGAGTTGCGCCCGGCCGGTGGTGATGGCATTGAAGCCAGGAACGCTGGCGCCGCTCTGCGCGACCGGATATGGGTCATCGAGATCGAAGTCGTCGATGAAGTAGTAGCCGGAGAGCAGTCCGACGCGAGTATTTGCGTCGAGGCGGATCGCGCCCTTATCGTCGCGCACCGTCTGGTTAAAGGAGGAAGTGGCATAGCCGTTTGGAGTGTTGGGAGCCGGGATGTACTGAAGCATTCGCTGCGCGGGGGTGGACCAGGCCGCTTGAGGAATCGCAGCGTTGGGAAAAACGCAATGCGTCGAATTAATGCAGCCGGGCACATAGTAAGACTCACCGGAAATCACCGGGTAGCCTAGTTTCTGCGTGAGCAGGTTGGCAAAGTAAGGGCCGCCCACTACTCCGGTCAGGCTACTGGAGAGGTCGGAGAGGTTGCCGGCCCGATCCGCGTTGGAGGGCACGCTGATGGTTCCCGTATCGATGCCCTGCGTCTGCCGCGTTCCCTGGTAGTCGGTGAAGAAAAATATCCGGTCGCGATGGATCGGTCCGCCGAAGGTTCCGCCAAATTGATTCTGGCGAAAGGCGCCCCGAGTTGGAGAGAAATAGTTGCGCGCGTCGAGATCGGTATTGCGAAGAAATTCAAACGCGTTGCCATGAAACCCGTTGTTTCCGGATTTGGTGACGACATTGATCTGGCCGCCACTGAATTCTCCGTATTCCGCATCGAAATTGCTGGTGATGATGCGGAATTCGTCAATCGCATCCAGATTCGGCACGATGGCCGTGCCGGCATTCACATCCTCTTCGACGTCAGCGCCATTCACGCTGAAGTAGTTGGCGAACTCCCGCTGTCCGTTCACCGAGATTGTGCCGGGATTGAGCGTTCCCGATGGGTTGAGGATAGTCGCGCCAACATCCTGCACGGTGGTCGAGGTAATCGATGTTTGCGGCGCGACCCCGGGCTGCAGAGAGAGCAGATCGGTGTAGCTGCGGCCGTTGAGTGGAACCGCAGTCATTTGCCGGCCGGTGATCACTTGGCCCAACTGGGTGCTGGTAGTATCCACATGCAGGGTGTTGTCGATCACGCTCACCGTTTGTGCGACGCCGCCGACCTCGAGCGAAGCATCGAGCGCGAGTGTGGCATTCGTGTCGAGCACGATATCGGTTCGCCGGTAGCCGGCAAAGCCAGAAGCCTGAATATTCAGTTCGTAATGTCCGACCGGCAGAACGGGGAAGACATAGAAACCTCTGCTATCGGTATGCGCTTGGTATGACAGCCCCGTGCTTGCTTCCCTGACGGTCACCTCAGTGTTTGGCAGCACCCGCCCCGTAGGGTCTTTCACCGTTCCCGAGATGCTTCCGCCCACGCTGGCCCAGGCTAATGTGGCAGACAAGATTCCAACGGCACATAGGATCCTTGCGATCGTGCCTGCAAGAGGTCCGGCTTTCTTCGACATGCTCTTCTCCTGATCTCTTCTCTTTGAGCGGTGGATATGCGGTGCCTACTGGATTGTGACTGGAACGTTCACGATGGCTTGCGACTGCGCTGTCCCGCTGCCTGCCGTACCTGTAACCACAACGGTGTAAGCACCCTTCGGCGTTCCCTGATCGGTCTTGGCTGTGCCGCTGCAGCCGATAACCGTGAAGACGATCGCCATGAGAGTCAGGAAAAACATTGCCCTGCCGCGCCCTCTGCGCCGGGGTAAGGCAAAAAGAAAGACGCCCCCCAGGCTGACGCCGCCACCGGCGACCAGCCATCCGGGGGCACCCGTGCGCATACTGCTGAGTGGATGCGCCGGCGTGGTGTTGACTGTGAGCGAAACCTGGCCCGAGCCTGTTATGCCTTTAGGATCGACAAAACATGCCGCCTGCGTCAGGCCGGAAGGCATGGTGCACGCGAAGCTGATGGGAGTGGTGAAATTGGCGGCTGCATTCACTGTAACCTTGGCGATAGCGGCCGAGCCTACCGGGGCGGTCACGCCGGCCGAAGACAACGCAAAATTCGAGATGGTTATCGCAATGTTCGCAGATACAGATTCCGTGTACGTCGCGTCGCCCTCATAGAACGCGGTCAGGTTGCTCACGCCCGCATCTCCGTTGATAGGCGTGGTCAACGTCGCCTGCCCGTTGGCCAGGGTCACTGGGTTGCCGACGTTGAGCCCGTTGAGTTGGAATTGCACGGTTCCGGTCGGGGTTGGCGTTCCGCTCGAAGCGTCCACCACACTTGCCGTCAAGGTGACGCTGGCATTGGGTGTGACGCTGGAGGCGGAGACCTGAGCCGTGGTGGTCGAGGCCAGTCCGGCTGACGGCAGTACCTGGATCGCGCCCATCATTCCGGCATCTTCGTGTTGCAGGATGTGGCAGTGGTACACAAAGGTCCCGACGATATTCGGATCGCGGAAATCCATGCGCAGCTTCACGCTCGGATAAGGTCCGCTGCCGCTCCAGAACGGCAGATCGACGGTATCGCGGATGGCCGGATCGTTCACCGGCTGGCCATTGACTTCAAGGACCTGAAAGTGAATCTGATGGATGTGGAAGATGTGATCTTCCAGTGCTGTATTTTGCACGACCCAGTCTTCGACCGTGCCCGAATGCACAACGATGTTGGGCGGGTTGTTCATGTCGAACAAGGCGGGTTGTTGTCCCTGTTCGGTGATGAAGAAGTTCGTCGGGCTATTCGGGTTGGTGGGATCCTGCAGTACTTCGGAGAAATAAAGATTGCGTTGCGCCACTGGTGTAGCGGCCGCCAGCGCGGCGAAGCGTGTGACCCTGGTTCTCACCGTATGCGATGGCAGCTTCCTGCCTGCTGCACTGTTTTTTGCGGGTGAAGCTTCGACCCCGCTCTGGCTTACGATGTTCGCGATGGTCCGCGTTGGGTCGAAATCTCCATCAGGTCCGGTATCCCAATTTTCCGTGGTCAGTTGCGCCTGGTCGCCAAGCTGCGGCGTGGTCACTACGAATTCCGCGCGTGCTCCCGGAGGCAGAAGGATGCTGGTCTCGCTCTCCGATGGCTGACCGCTGTTGCCAGACGCAATGGGGTATCCATCGATGGCCACCACCTGCATCGCCTGGGCCGTCCCATTGACGATGTATTGCAGGTTCAGAATGGTGTCGGCAGCGGTGTTGGCCACTCGCCACAATTCCTGCTGCCCTGGATTGGTCTGGATAATCGCCGGTGTGTATTTCGGGTAGGTCACCGGGACATAGTTGATCGAGAGGTCCCAGGCAGGAATGTTGGCGTCGTTGCTCTCTGATGCGGGCAGCATCTGGTCGCGTATGACGAAAGGTGCGCTCGGGCAGGCCGGCCAGGGCTGGGTCGACATTTTGCAGGCCCTCTACGATCAGCGCTCCGGTCGCTCCACCCTGTACCTGGAACTCAGAGATGCCATGAGGGTGCGGATGGTACCAGTAAAGTCCCGGCGGCTCATTCTGCGGGATCTGCACTTTGTAATCGAAGCTTTGTCCTGGTTGGATCAGCGTATGGACGACTTCATCCTGGCCGCAAGATGGGCGCCACATTCGTGCCGTGGAAGTGGATATTGGTCGCGGTCGCCGACATCGTTCCGTTGCAGGCGCTGCTGTGCGGGTGGTGTCATGAGACGACAAGTTCATCTTCATGCCCGGCCATATTGTTGGCAGCCGCCGGCAGGTCATTCTGGAAGTGAATGATCAGTTGGTCACCCGGGTTCACCCGCAGGGTGGGCGATTGCAGGCCGGTATCCGTCACTATAGCAATAGCGAAGGAGTCCCTGCGAATCAGTCACGGTCAGGAACTTGAAGGTGACTTCCAGAACCCCATTCTGGCTTTCCAATTCAGGTGGCGCGGTAGTGGTGGAACCGGCGGCAAAGCGCGGGCAAACCTGATCTGCCGCGTCTGAGCCAGATGCGGCGGGAGCCACAAGCTTAGCCAGATCCTGCGGCGAAATGGCCCCTCGGCCGGGATGAGCCCGTTGCGCTACCGCTCAGACAGCGAGAACGAAAGCAGAGAAGACAACAAGAAAAACAGATGGACCTGATGCTTGAACCGGGCCTTGCCTGCGATTTGAATCTGCGTTCCAACCTTCATCGTTCCTGCTCCCCAGGCACACGTTTAGCGGTCAGGCCACCGCAATATAAGCGTGGGCCATCGTGACAGTTGAAATTGTGCGGGTGGGGGTCCTATAGTGAAGGAAGCCCGCAGTCTATCTCGGCTGTGGTCCCCCAGGTCCTCGCGGTCTCCGCCAAGAGATTGCCGCGGGGATCTGGGTTCTTGTTCAGGAATCATCAGGAAGCTTTTTGCTGCGCAGCGCAACGCCGGCACAGCCCTCCGACTTCCAGGCGCATTACCTGGATTTGAAAATCATTCTGAGCGCCGATCTCTCGCTTTAGCCGTTGAAACGTCGGGCTGTCAAACTCCTCAATATCTCCGCAATGGAAACACGCTAAATGCAGATGGTCTTTTTGAGTCTTGACCTCGTAGTAGTGCTTTTCGCCGTTCAGGTGCATCAGGTCAAGCTCGTCGATCAGGCCCAGACGCTTCAGCAACTCAAGCGTACGGTAGACAGTAGCGCGATCGATATTGGGGTCGCGCTGGCGAGCGCGCGATAAAAGGGTCGCTGCATCAAGATGGGCATCCGCCTGCTGAATGGTTTCAATCAAGGCACGCCTCTGCGAGGTCAGGCGAACCCCCCTCGCTTCTACCTCATTCAACAGCTCGCAGCGCTTCAGCATGGAATCCAGTTGCGACCCATTCGCACGATCAGGCAATAGCCTAGTTGCGACTCATTCGCAGTAACTATAATATACGACAACATTGGTCCGATTACAACCAGAGGCTCGTAAATTCCTCTAGTTGCGACCCGTTCGCATTTGTTATTATATACGACAAGTTTGGTCCGATTACGTCCGCAAGCCGTTAAATTCTCGCCTGGACAACGTCGGTTTTCATGAGAAGGAAGAGCTAGACGGGAAGTTGCTGCTCGACCAGCGTGGCCCAATAGGCTGCTCCAGTCGAAAGAACCGCGTCATTAAAGTCGAAAGCAGGGATGATGCAGCATGGGGTTGAGGTGCCCGCGGCGTTTCGTCCCCAGCATGATATAGGCGCCCTGTTTCACCCCGAGCATGTAGGAGAAGTCTTCCGCTCCCATGACGGGTTGGGCCAGTTCGAAGACTCCGGCAGCACCGGCAACCGCAGTCGCGGCCTGGCGGGCGATGGTCATCGCCGCCTCGTCGTTGATGGTGGCGGGGGCTACCATGTGCATCTCTACTTCGGCCGTAGCCCCATAGCTCTCTGCAATGCTCTTGGCCAGGTGGCGGATTTTCCGTTCGATGGTCACGCCGACATCGGCGTTGAACCATCGCGCGGTTCCTTTTAGCACTGCCTCCTGCGGGATTGCATTGGCAGCCACGCCGGCCTGGAAGCTGCCTACGGTGACGACGGCCGGATGGTACGGATCGACGAACGGGAGACAACGGTCTGTAGCGCGTTTACCAGGGCGCTGCCGGCCACGATGGGGTCGATCCCGTGATGAGGATGGGCGGCATGCGCGCCCAGGCCGGTGATCTTGATCTGGAAGAAGTTTGCCGCAGCCATAACGGGGCCATTGCGCCAGCGAAATTCTCCCGCCGGAAGCGAAGGAAAATTGTGCATGCCGAAGACTTGCCGCATGGGGAAGCGATCGAACAGGCCATCGGCTACGACCTGTCTGGCCGCCGCCGATCTCCTCTGCTGGTTGAAAGATCAGGTAGGCCGTGCCTTTGAATTTTCGGCTTGCGGCCAGATACTTGGCTGCGCCCAGCAGCATGGTGGTGTGTCCGTCATGCCCGCAGGCATGCATGACACCCGGGTTGGTGGAAGAGTAAGGCACGCCGGATTCCTCTGGAATGGGCAACGCATCGATATCCGCGCGCAAGCCAATCGCCCCATCGCCGTCACGGCCGCGGATCACAGCAACTACGCCGGTTCCGGTAAACCCATGGACCTCGTCGACCGCGAAGGATTTCAGGCGCTCGTGAATAAACGCACTGGTGCGGTTCTCGGCAAAGCCAAGTTCGGGATGGGCATGGAGGTCTCTTCGCCAGGTAACCATCTCATCTTCGAACTTCCCTATCTCATCGCGCACCGGCATCGCCATCTCTCCTATCCCCTTGTATGTTACCCCGCGCTGTGCTGAATCGATTGCGATGGCAAAGCATCCAATGGCGGTAACGAGAAGGAGTCAGCTTTGGAGCTCGGCGTAGACAGCTTTGCAGCATCCATTCCAGACCCTGTTACCGGTGTCGCGCTCAGCCCCGCGGAGCGCATGCGGCATCTGCTGGAAGAGATTGCGCTCGCCGACCAGGTGGGGCTCGATGTGTTTGGGATTGGCGAACATCACCGGCCGGAGTTTCTCGATTCGGCCCCGCCGGTTATCCTCGCTGCGGGCGCTGCGCTCACCAAGCGCATTCGCCTTACCAGCGCGGTCACCGTGCTGAGTGCGGCCGACCCGGTGCGCGTTTTTCAGCAGTTCGCCACGCTTGATCTGATCTCGCAGGGGCGGGCGGAGATTGTTGCCGGGCGCGGCTCCTTTGTCGAGTCCTTCCCGCTCTTCGGTCTCGACCTCAACGACTACGATTCGCTCTTTGCCGAGAAACTTGACCTGCTGCTGAAGATTCGCGCCAACACGCAAGTCTACTGGTCGGGTAAGCACCGCGCTACGCTGAATGGGCAGAGCATCTACCCGCGGCCTGTGCAGGATCCGCTGCCTATCTGGTTGGGTGTCGGGGGCACGCCCGCGTCTTTTGCTCGCGCAGGTGCGCTGGGACTTCCGCTGATGGTGGCGATTATCGGCGGCGAGCCCCATCGCTTTCGTCCCCACATCGAGCTTTACCGCGAGGCAGGCCGCCGCGCCGGCTTCAAGCCAGAGCAACTACGCGTGGGCCTGCACTGCATCGGTTTTCTGGGAGACACGACCCAGCAGGCGGCTGACGACTTTTTCCCTGGCTATGCGCACACCTTCACGGAGATCGGCAAAGAACGAGGCTGGCCGCCCACCACACGGGCGCAGTTCGATGCGACGCGTGGTCCCAAGGGAGCCCTGATTGTCGGTGACGCCGAAACAGTCACGGAGAAGATCCTCTACATCAATGAGGCGCTTGGGGGGATCTCTCGCATCACCTTCCAGATGGGGGTCTCGACACTTCCTCACGCAAAGATGCTGCGTGCCATTGAGATTCTCGGCGAGCGCGTATCACCCATGGTGCGCGAAGAGCTTACGGTTGCGGCCCAATGAGCAAGCTGCACCGTTGCGCCTGGGCAGAGAGCGACCCGCTGCTGCGTGAGTATCACGACCAGGAATGGGGAGTACCGCAGCACGATAGCCGCGCGCTGTGGGAGTTGCTGATGCTGGAGGGATTTCAGGCCGGCCTGGCATGGATCACTGTATTGCGCAAACGAGAGGCCTTCCGCGAGGCGTTCCATGGCTTCGATCCGCGGAAGGTTGCGGCGTTTGGCAAAAAGGACGTGACCCGGCTGCTCAACAACCCCGGCATCATTCGTTCCCGCGCCAAGATTGAGGCGACTATCCACGGCGCCGAGATCTACGAGGAGATGCAGCGGAATGGCGAAGACTTCTCCACCTATGCCTGGAAGCTGGCAGGAGGCAAGCCGATCAAGAACAAGACCGGCGACCTACCGGCGAAGACCCCGCTTTCCGAGGAGGTTTCAGCGGCGCTCAAAAAGCGCGGCTTCAAGTTTGTTGGTCCGGTGATCGTGTATGCCTGGATGCAGGCTTCAGGCATGGTCAACGACCATGAGCTACGCTGCTTCCGCCGCAAGGTCTGAAATTTAGGTTGTGATAGCCACTCGTCTCAACTAGTAATGAGTGATGGATTTCAAAAGGCTCCGCTGGTTGGTTGCGCGGAGAGCGCTCTCTCTTCTGGCACTCGTCCCTCAGCTGGCGATCGCTCAGAGCACGTTGCCTGTTCCCGCAAAATTGGTTATCAAGCACGCAGTGATCCTGACAATGGCGACGGGACACCGCGATCCAATCAACGGCTACCTGGTGGTTGGAGAGGATGGCCGGATCTTGACAGTTGCGGCTGGTGATCCGCCGGCCGGGCTGCGGTCAACGCAGACCTGGGATGCGGAAGGACACTGGGTGCTGCCGGGCTTTATATCCGCGCATAGCCACCTTTGGCAAAGCGCCTTTCGCGGGCTCGCTGCCGATCAAACCCTGCCCGGATGGCTGACCGCGGTGTATACGCAGAAGGCGGACAAGGAGTCGTCTGAGGACTACTACTGGTTCACCCTGGACGGCGCGCTCGATCATCTGCAACATGGCGTGACCGCGGCGTACAACTTCGCTTACGGCGGCGATTTCAACGGGATCAGCCCCAAGGTAGAGCCAGGCAGTTATGACCGAAGCCAGTTCCGCGCGGAGATCGACTCCGGCATACGTTTTGTGCATGGCATCGACGTGGGATGGGCGACTCCACCGCATGCCCAGCCGGCCTTCGGCTTCGAGCAGGCGCGCATACCGCTGAAGGCTTTTCTGGATTGGTCCGGCGCGCAACAGAAATCGACCGCCTTTCTATCCGTGATGATTAACGGGTTCGCGGCCTTCAACGACACCTTCGAGCAGGCGGCCATGGAGAAGGCCCTGATGGATGAGTTCCACCTGGGCAACCAGGCCCATTATCTGGAAGCGCCGGAGACTCAGTATGAAGAGCAGAGCAAGTTTCGCTGGTTCCTGGATAGCGGCACGCTCTCGAAGCAGTTGATCTTCGGCCACTTCATCCACACCAACAGCTACATCGTGGCGCAGAGCGCCAAGGCAGGCGCTTCGATGAGCTGGAACCCGCTTTCAAATGGCAGGCTGGCCTCTGGCGTACCCGATATTCCCGCTTACCTGAAGGCTGGCATGCGCGTGGGCATGGGGGTCGACGGCGAGGCGAGCGCCGACCTGGCGGATCCATTTGAAAATATGCGGACCGGCCTGTACGCGATTCGCGACAAGTATCAGGACGCCACAATTATGAGCCCCTACGACGTGCTACGGCTGCACACCATGGGCAGCGCCGACGTGTTGGGCGTCTCCGAACGGCTGGGCAGCCTGGAGCCAGGTAAGCTCGCCGACTTCCTGGTGGTGGATCCAACGCGCTTCGGCCCGGTCTTCGATATCTATGCGTCGCTAGTTTTTGTGGCCGGGGAGCGCGACCTGGAGCGTGTCTACGTGGGCGGTGAGATGCTGGTGCGCAATGGGGTTCTGCTCAAAGAGGACCAGGCCAAGGTCAAGGCAGAAGTGAACAAACGGGTAGCCACGCTGCGCTGACGTTACCGGATGTATTTGCCGCTCTTGCCCCCGGATTTGCGCAGCAAAATAATCTCGCGGATGGCGATGGATTTGTCCATCGCTTTACACATGTCGTAGATAGTGAGCGCGGCAACAGCGGCTGCGGTGAGCGCCTCCATCTCGACGCCGGTGCCGGCAACGGTCGCAGCCGTGCTGCGGATCTCGATGCCGCCGGCAACTACCACCGCGGATACATCGATAAAGCTCAACGGTATTGGATGACACATGGGAATAAGGTCAGCGGTGCGTTTGGCTGCCTGCATGCCGGCAAAGCGGGCAACCTCGAGCGGGTTGCCTTTGGGGTTTTGCGGTAACGCGGCAAGCACTGCATCCGAGAGTGCAACGAAGGCGGAAGCTTCGGCCTCGCGCCGCGTGGCTGGCTTGGCGCTTACGTCCACCATGTGGGCGCTGCCGTCGTCGTCGTAGTGGGAGAGCTTTTCCATTGGTGTCGCTAGGCTAGCAGTATCGTGGCCGTCTCACCAGCGGCGAGCCGCGGTCGGTCGGGGGGCACCACGAGAAAGCAATTGGAACGGCTGGTGCTCGCGATGTCACCGGAGCCTTGCCAGGCCACGGTCTCCACAGTGGGCGTGGGCGTCGACCGCAGGACGGCGGGGAGAAAGCGCGTCAGCCCGATTTTGACCTGGACGTCATGCGCCAGCTGAGCCTGGGCGAAGCGAGGTCCGCGAACGGGTTCACCACACAGCGCGCCGAGCAGCGGCTCAACAAAAAGCGAGAACGTAACCATGGTAGATACAGGGTTGCCGGGCAGTCCAAAAAAATAAGCCGGGCGGTCCTGCCAGGTAAGCCTTCCGAAGACCACTGGCTTACCCGGCTGGATCAGGGCGCCGGTAAAAAAGAACTCGGCGCCCAGAGAGAGCAGTACCTCCTCCACCAGGTCGTACTTTCCCATGGAGACCCCGCCGGAGAGCAGCACCAGGTCAGACTGCAGGGCGGTGCGGAGGATCGCCTCAAGGTCTCCGCGCTCATCGCGCGCGATGGCCAGGCGCACAGGCTGCGCCCCCGCGGCGAGAACCTGCGCCGCGAGCGAGTAGCTATTGGAGTTGCGGATCTGGTGGATCAGCGGCCGCTGATCCACTTCTACCAATTCGTCGCCGGTGGCTACTATGGCGACGCGTGGCCGGGCGAAGACGCTGAGTTGCGCCGCGCCGCAAGCAGCCGCAGCGGCCACCTGGGCGGAGGAGATGCGCGTGCCCCGGGCCACGATCACCTCTCCTGAGCGGGCTTCGGCTCCGGTGGGGACGATGTTGTCTCCTGCCGCGATGCTGCGGTCCGCGGTAAGCCGAAGCATACCGTGGTCGAGCTGCACGTGCTCCACCATCACCACGCAATCGGCGCCGGGTGGTACCGGAGCACCCGTCATGATTTCGACCGCTTCACCCGCCTTGACCGGCTTCGCAGTAGCCTCGCCGGCGCGGATTGAGCCAGTAATGTTGAGGGCCTGGCCGGATGCGAGGTCGTTGGCGCGGCAGGCAAATCCATCGCGGGTGGAGCGAGGAAAGGGCGGCTGGTCCCGGTCGGCGCGAACCGGCTCGGCCAACACCATGCCCAGCGCATCGAGAAGGGAAGTGGATTGGGGAGTACGCCCTGCCAACCCGTCGGCATGCTCCCGGACGATGCGGCTGGCGTCCGCGTAACTTACGACGCGGGATGGAGCAGAGCTATTCAAAACAATCTACCCATACAAGCAAAGGGACGCCAATAACCGGCGTCCCCTGTTTCCGATTCCAGGCGGCGATCAAACCTCAGTGCTTGGCGGAGTACTTGGTGTTGATCTTCTCCCCAATCTCGGCCAGGACCGACTTTGCTTCCGGGGCCATGGGCCCATTCGGCGCCAGCTCGAGGTACTTGTTGTAGGCCTCCGCCGTACCCGGAGGTGCGACGATCTTTTGTGTCTTGGGGTCGACCGTGGCTTTGGAGACCAGCGCCTGCCCCTTCAGGTAGTAGGGGATCGGCCTGTTCGGGTCAGCGGCAATCGCCTTGTCCGCAGCGGCAATGGTCGCGTCCGTTTGTCCCGCGCGGCTGAGGACGATGGTCTCATTGGTGTAATACATGGCCGCATTCGCCGGTTGCAGTTTAGCGGCGGCGTCATAGGAGGCTGTCGCGTCGGGAATCTTATTGGTGTTGGCGTAAACCTCTCCCAAAGCATTGTTGTCGGCGGCTTCGACTTCGGGAATGGGCTTCTTCGAATTGGTATCGAGATCCAGCGCTTTCTTGAGCGAAACCAATGCGTCGTCGTACTTCTTTTGCCCGGTCTGGGCAATGCCCAGCTCGAGCCATAGGACGGCCGCATCTGCCTTGATGGTCACTGCCTGCTGCATGAGCGTGGCCGCGTCGTCGAACTTCTTTGCGCTGTTATCCGCCCGCGCCTGCTTGAGCAGGTCATTCAGCTTGCCAACATTCTGGTTCTCTTTGTTGATTTCCTGGTTCTTCTTCTTGGCTTCTTCCAACGCCTTTTTTTGCTCCGGAGGAAGCTTGGCCACGTAATCGGGGCGGCTCAAATCAAAGTCCTGCAGGGTGTCGGTACCGGTGCTGAACTTCACCTGGTCAGCGCGGTCGACGGCCTTTCCGGGCGTAGCAAAGAGCGTCACGTAGTAAGTCCCGGGTTTGATGCCCTCTCCCTTGTAATCGCCGTTCTGGTCAGTGGTGAAGGTGTAAAGAGGGGTCTTGGCATCGGTCGTCAGGATCACCTGGGCGCCAACCATGGGCGCGTTGGCTGGATCTTGCGCGTGGCCGTGGATCTTGGCCGTGGTGTCCTGGCCGCTCGCCAGGCCCGGAACGAGGGCAAGTACGACGAGACCAAGCCATACAGTAAGTTTCGAACGCATGATATTTCTCCTCGACGCGGGCAGGAATGGTCGCCCGTATAGCACGACCAAGTTAAATGGAAGCCAAAAACAATTCAAGGCCACTCGATAGGATGCGGGCTTTTCAGGTGGAGATGACCGCCGTATTTTGCCACCACTCGTCAAAAAGCCGGAGGGCGCGCTCGCACTGCAGGCGATGCCGCTCCCGCTTATCCCGGACCTTCTGGCGAACCGAGTCCTCCAGCGGCAGCAGGAGATCGAAGGTGATATTGGCCGGCTGGAAGTCATCGGGCCGGGCGTGGGTAATGTAATGCACCAACGAACCCAGGCCTGTCCCCCGAGGCACGGCTATCGCCGGCTGGCCATGGGCCAGCTGGGCGGCATAAAGCCCGGCCAGCATGCCAGTGGCAATCGATTCGGTGTAGCCCTCAACCCCGGAGAGCTGCCCAGCGATCAGAATGTGGGGGTGGTCGCGGAGGGTCAGAGTCTCGGTCAGCACTCGCGGTGCGTTGACGTAGGTATTCCGATGGATCTGGCCGTAGCGGAGGAACTTTGCCCGCTCCAGGCCAGGAATAAGACGCAGCACCCGCGCCTGCTCGCCAAACTTCAGGTGGTTTTGCAGGCCGACCAGGTTATAGGAGTCAGCGCGCAGATTCTCGCAGCGTAATTGCACCACCGCCCAGGGCACTTTGCCGGTACGCGGATCGCGCAGGCCGACCGGCTTCATGGGGCCAAAACGCAGTGTTTCCCGGCCGCGCCGTGCCAGCTCCTCGATGGGCAGGCAGCCTTCGAAGTACTCCAGTTTTTCCCATGCGCGGCTTTCGACAGCTTCGGCGGCCATGAGGGCGTCATAAAACCGCTCATATTCCTCTTTATTCATGGGGCAGTTGATGTAATCGGCGGTGCCCTTGTCGTATCGTGCGGCGAAGTAGACGCGTTCCATGTCGATGGAATCGGCCTCGACGATGGGGCTGATGGAGTCGTAAAAGGCCAGCTGACCGCTGCCGGTGAGCCGGGCAAGCTCCGCGCAGAGGGGCGCCGAGGTAAGTGGGCCTGTGGCCAGGATGGTGAGTTGATCCGGGTCGAGCGCGGTTACTTCTTCCCGGTGAACCGTGATCCGGCTCTCCCGCGCGATGGCATCGGCGACCAAGCGGGAGAATTCAACGCGGTCGACAGCCAGGGCATGGCCCGCAGGTACGGCGCTCGCGTCCGCACAGGCGAGTAGAGTGCACCCGGCGCGGCGCATTTCCTGCTTGAGCAACCATGGCGCGGTGTGTTCGCTCTCCGACTTGAGGGAATTGGAACAGACCAACTCGGCGAAGTCGGCCGTTTGGTGTGCGGGGGTGGAGCGCAGCGTTCCGTCAACCACTAAGCGCATCTCGTAGAGGTCGACCTGGCAGCCCTGGCGGGCGGCCATGAGGGCGGCCTCCGGGCCGGCCAGACCTCCTCCAATGACAGAAACGCGCGCTTGGTCTTGCCCGCTCAACGGGCCGGCTCCAACGCGGCCAGGGTGTGGATGGCTTGGTCGTTGACGCGCATGATCCGCCACTCGTCGAGAAACTGCGCGCCCAACCCCTGGTAGAAGTCGATGGCGGTTTGGTTCCACTCCAAAACGTCCCATTGCAGCCGGACGCATCCGCGCTCCACCGCTCGTGCGGCCACCCGGGCGAGCAGCGCCTTGCCGATGCCGAGCCCGCGGAAGCGGGGCAGCACAAAGAGGTCTTCCAGGTGGATGCCGGAGCGTCCCCGCCAGGTGGAGTAGTTGTAGAAGTAAAGCGCGAAGCCAGCAGCCTCGCCCCCAACCTCGCTTACGGCCTCGGCGATCAGGCACTCGAAGCGCGGATGCTCGCCGAACCCGTCGCGCAGCAAGTCGGCCTCGGTGGTCTGGACCGCATCCGGATCCCGCTCGTAAGCGGCGAGGGCACGGATCAGGTCCAGAATCAAAGGGATATCGTCAGGAGTAGCGGTGCGGATGGAGTGCATCGTATAAGCCTAAGTCTATAACGCCGCCTGCAGGCGCGCCTGGAACCGTCGTGCCTTCATCCGGTTGCCGCACGTCTTCATGTCGCACCAACGCCGGGTGTGGTTCTTGCTCAGGTCGAGAAAGAGCCAGCGGCAGGTTGGGTCACCGCAGTCCTTCACCAGTTCCGCGTCGCTCGAGACCAGCAAATCCGAGGCGGCCTGGGCCAGCTTCCATAGCGGGATCTCGGCTTGCTGTTCGGTTGGCGCCCAACTCCACTTCAGCTGCGACTTGTCGGCGCGGAGGCTGCGATGCAGGGCCGCTTCCTGGAAGTGCCTTTCGAGGATTTTCACTTGCCCGGCCGGTGGCTTGCCGCCGTCCATCCAGGCATACAGAACCGCCGACAGGGCCTCGCGAAGCTCCACCGTGGATGCCAGGATCCGCCGTGCATTCTTTTCATCGACCGTGCGCGCGAGTTTCCGCGCCTGCTCCGCGGTGATCAGCCGCAATTGCGCGGCGAGGCGAAGAAGGTCTCCATAGGAGGGAAGCAACTCCTCCGGATTCGGGGAAAAGCGCAGGTCCAGGGTGTTGACCAGCTCCAGCGCGGGGTGCCCGGCGTGAAGCTTAAACGGCTTGGGAACAGCACGACTCACAACGACCAGTATAACTCCTGAAAAATGCTTAAGGGGTTACATATTTTTTGCCGTATACTTAACCAGTAATGGCCACCACAACGGTTATTCCAGGCAGCGTGTCGAAGCAGAGCAGGATCGATGTCCGCGTGATTCTTGCATTCGCAGCCATCTACGTCTTATGGGGATCTACCTACCTGGCGATTCGTATTGCGGTGCAGCAGGTACCCCCGTTCTTTGCCGCCGGAAGCCGGTTTTTTCTGGCCGGCGCTTTGCTTTACGCCGGGATGCGCTTTTCTGGCCGCCCAGCTCCCACGCGCAAAGAGTGGGGCAACCTGTTGCTGATTGGCTCCCTGATGTTCGTGGTCACCTACGGCGCGGTTTTCTGGGCAGAGCAATTCGTGCCATCGGGATTCACGTCGGTGCTCGAGGCGACGCTGCCGATTATTACTATCGCGCTCGAGGTCTTTGTCTTTCGCCAGCAGCGCTTTCGCTGGAGCCTGCTGCTTTCGATCGCGGTTGGGTTTGTTGGAGTCTTGTTGTTGCTGTTGCGCAATGCCCAACATGTTGCCGTCCTCCCTTGCCTCGCGATCCTCGGCGGAGGCACGGCATGGTCGCTGGGTGCGGTGCTCACGCGTTCCCTGCCGCTGGGCAAGTCGAAAGGCATTACCGCTGGGGCGGAGATGTGGCTGGGTGGCGCGATCCTGCTGGTGCTCTCAGCGTTGACCGGCGAATTGCACCCCTTTCCTCATATTTCCGCAAAGGCTGTGGGCGCTCTGGCCTACCTGGTAGTGGCCGGCTCGCTCGTGGGCTTCAGTGCCTTTGTATGGTTGCTTGGGCGCATGCCGGCCACGCGCGTGGCCAGCCATGCCTACATCAATCCTGTGGTTGCCGTGGCTCTTGGCTACTTCTTCGCAGGAGAGGCAGTAACCCTACGCATGCTCTTCGGCACCGCGCTGATCGTGGCCAGCGTGGCGCTTATCCTCATCAAAGACAAGGCTGTTATCTAGAGATAGGTCTCGTCGATGTAACACCAACGCCAGTCTTCGCCGGGCTCGACGGAGCGCATGATGGGGTGCGCGACAGCGTGGAAGTGGGCCGTGGCGTGGCGGTTCTTGGAGGAATCGCAACAACCGACCTTGCCGCACTCCAGGCACATGCGCAGGTGAACCCAGGTATCCCCGATCTTGAGACACTCTTCGCAACCCTTGGTGTGCGGCTTCACGCTTTTTACATGATCCTTCGCGTGCGTACATTTTGCTGCGCTCATTGATTCTTCCTCTCAGTCACCACCGGCAGCTCGATGAAGCTTGCTTGCCCGGGCGCATGATAAATCCGCTGCGTTGCTTTTTGATAGTCCGCCGGCTTCGCCCAGAAAATATCAGGCACGAAGGTTTGCGGGTTTCGGTCATAGAGAGGAAACCAACTTGACTGCACCTGCACCATGATCCGATGCCCGGGAAGGAAGACATGATTCGCCGTGGGCAGGGCGTAGCGGTACAGCAGGGGTTGGTTGGCGGCGATGGGCTTTGCCTGCGCCAGGCTTTCCCGATAGCGTCCGCGGAAGATATCAGCGGAGATCATGAGTTGATATCCGCCTAAGCCTGGTTGGCCGGCCACTTCGTCGGGATAAACATCGATGACTTTCACCACCCAATCGGAATCGGTGCCGCTGGTGGAAGCCACCAGGTTGGCGATGGGTTGGCCGCTGATCTTCAGCGGCGCAGTCAAGCTATCGGAGACAAAGACCTCAACATCCGGCCGGCCGGATTGCTCGCGCTGGTCATCGACCAGCCACTCCGACCAGGTCATCCCGGCGTCGTAGCCCATCGGTTGGATTGGCCGGGCGCGGTAGGGAACTGGCTTAGCCGGGTCGGAGATGTATTCGTCAAAGGCAGCGTCGTTCGCTTTGGGGGTGGCGAAGCTGAGCTTGAGGCCGGCGGTGAGGTAGAGCGGCTCAGGCTTAATTTCACAACCGCTGGCGCAGCCGGCTGGCCAGGAGGGAAGCTTCCGCCAGAGGTTGGTTCCCGTATCGAAGGCGTTGACCGGCGCGGGGTCTTCCTTAGAGGGTTCATCTTTCAAATACTTGTCGAGGAAGGGGCGAAGAATCTTCTGCTGGAAGTAAAGCCCAGTGGCGCTGTTGAAATCCAACGCGCCCAGGGTGCCGGCATCTTCGATCTCCTGACCGTGATGCCACGGGCCGAGCACCAGGAAGACTTTGTCATTGCCGGTATCCTTCGGCTTGAGCGCTTTGTAAACCGCGATGGCGCCGTAGATGTCTTCCTGATCCCACAGGCTGTGGACGAGCATGATGGGTACTTTGAGAGGCTGGGCGGCCAGTAGTTTATCCATCGCCTGGTCGCTCCAGAAGGCGTCGTACGTTGGATGGGCGAGCACCTTGCGCCAGAACCCCATCTGCTCGAGCCCGTGTTGCCGCCCCATCTCGCCGGCCGATCCAGCCTGCAGGTAGTTATCGTAATCGTCGAAGTTGCTGCTCCACCATTTGGCCTTGTTGTCGCGGGTCCCATCCTGCTCATAGATGTAGGGCAGATTCTGCTCGCGGAAGGCGCCATTGTGGAACCAGTCATCGCCCATCCAGCCATCGACCATGGGATTCATGGGCACCGCTACCTTGAGAGCCGGATGCGGATTGACCAGCGCCGTCAGCGAGAGAAAGCCGTTATAGGAAATACCGAGGATGCCGACCTTGCCGTTGGTCTCCGGAATATTCTTTACCAGCCAGTCGATGGTGTCGTAAGTATCTGTCGAGTGGTCAACCGGAGTTGGATTTTGCGGACCATGGAAAGGGCGGTTCATTACATAGTCGCCCTCGGAGTGATACTTGCCGCGCACGTCTTGAATCACCCGGATATAGCCGCCCTCCACGATCACGTCGACTGAATTGTCGTAGCCCTGAAGAGTTGGCCCCAGATGGGCGCTGTGAACATGGCTGGTCAGCGCGTCGGCATCGTAGGGCGTCCGGGTAAGCAGGATGGGCGCGCCCTTTGCGCCCTTGGGAACCAGGATGACGGTGTGCAGCTTGACCCCGTCCCTCATGGGGATCATGACTTCCCGCCGCAGGTAGTCGAAGCCGGCGGCTGGCCGCTCCAGGGTGGCTGGAGTTTCACTGGGGAAATTGGGATATTGGGCGGCTGGGGCCTGGGTCCAGGCAGGCTGGGCACACACAAGGACGCCCAACAGCGTAGCTGCGTATGAGATTTTTTCCATACGCAACCGTACTACGGAAAGCTATTGAGGAAAAAGGGCGGCTGAACTCAGATGGCGTCTAGTACCGGCGCAGTAGTCGCGAGCCGAGCTCACGGTTAGCGCGTGCCAGCTTGCCTTCAAAAAAGACACCGATGGAGTAAGGCCCGATCACAAGACCCATGATGCACAACCAGGAACCGACGGAGTTCAACATTGCATACCCCCTGCTCATCCGCGATGAACATCGAAATTTAATTTATCGACGATCCCATGAAAAAAAGGGTGGGGGAATAGCAAGAAAGGTGCATGTGAAAATCGGATTGGTTAGCCTCGGGCTCGCACCTTGAACCAGATGGGGGAGCCGCGAAAGCCGAAGGCCGCCCGGATCTGGTTTTCAAGGAAGCGCTGAAAGGCGAAATGCAGCTTAACTTGCCTATTCGTGAATAGGATAAAAGTCGGTGGGGCGACCGCCGCCTGGGTCATGTAAAAAATCCGCATCTTGTTAGCGGCGGGCACGGTGGCACGCTGGAAGTCGATCTTTTCCAGGAAGCGGTTCATCTGCCCGGTCGAGACGCGCTTGCGCCGCTCGGCGGCTACTTCCTTCACCAGCTTGAGCACCGTGTGAATGTTTTTGCCCTCAGCCGCAGAGATAAAGACCACAGGGGCGTAAGCCAGATACTTCAGCACCTTACGTAGTTGCTCTTCGAAGATCTCCTTGTCGGCGGCCGGCTTGCCGTCGGTGCGTCCGGTGGTTACCAGGTCCCATTTGTTGACGACCAGGATCACGGAGCGTCCACTCTCGTGGGCGTAGCCTCCGATGGTGGCGTCGGAAGAAGTAACACCTTCGGTGGCATCGATGACCAGCAGGGCGACATCCGCGGCCTCCAGATGGCGGCGCGCCATCACGACGGAGAGTTTCTCCGCCATCATTCTGGTTTTGCCCTTACGGCGGATACCGGCGGTGTCGACAAAACGCAGCAGGCCGCCGTCGTACTCGATCACCTCGTCCACGGCGTCTCGTGTTGTGCCGGGGATGGGCGAGACGATGGCGCGCGCAGAGCCGGTGAGGACGTTGAGCAGCGTGCTTTTTCCGACGTTGGGCCGGCCGATGATGGCAATCGACGTTTCGTGCTGCTGGAACTCGCCGTGGGTTCGGTGTTTGCCCTGGCCTTCTTCGGGCTCCTCGGGCTCCATCTCCGCAGGCTCAGCCTCGCTTTCGACTTCGGGTAGCGTGGCGAAGACATGGTCGAGCAAATCGCCGATGCCGACTCCGTGTTCCGCGGAGATGGGGAGTATTTCGCGGATGCCCAAACGGCGGTACTCCGCGGTTTGTTCTTCCATCTTCTCGGTGTCGATTTTGTTGACGGCCAGCAGCAGGGGCTTGCCGCCACGCAAGAGCAGGCGGGCTAAGTCATAGTCGGGAGCGGCGAGCGGCGTGCGCCCATCGACCACCATCACGATGGAGTCTGCCTCATCGAGAGCCACCCGGGCCTGACTAAAGATCTCCGACGGTATGAGCTCGGGGTCGTCGGGGAGAATGCCGCCGGTGTCAACCACGCGTGCATGTCGGCCGGACCACTCGATCTCGCCGTAGATTCGATCGCGGGTGATTCCTGGTTCATCGCCCACGATGGAGCGGCGCGAACTGGTGAGACGGTTGAAGAGTGTGGACTTGCCGACATTGGGGCGGCCGACGATCGCCAGCACCGGCCACTTGGAAGTGTCTACCCCCGCCTCGCGGCTGGCAGGCGGTGCGATCGCCAGGTCCAGAGGATCGGAAAGCTCGACATCGATGCGGGGCATCGGTCCCTGGCGCTGTACTGGCCGTTTGCGGATCTTGCCTAAACGAGCGGCTGCACTGGCTTCGGCGGCGGCTTTGGCGGTGGCCGCCCGCTTGATCTCGGTGCGCGAGTGCTGACCGCGTGTCGCAGGCGTGGCCCGGCGCGCGGCCTTTGCGACGGCTGCGCGCTTTCCCCCCAGGGAGTGCGGCTTGGGCTTTCTGCCCTTGGTTCCTTTAATTGGCTTCATGAACTGGCTGCTCTCTTTCAGTCTTTCATAGAACCACCACCGTATAGACTTAGACTTTCACCGGCACTCGCCGCCGCTCTACGGGATCTTGCCCTTGTCGACCGCCACCATCGCCGCTAAGCCGTTGCCTTCGCTCCACGATTTCTTCTCTCCCGGAGGAATGCTGTCGCGATCCTCCTTGCCGTACGAGTTCCGGAGGGGGCAGCTGGATATGGCCCGGGCAGTGGAGCGCAGTCTGCAGGAAGGCAAACATCTGATCGTCGAAGCAGGCACCGGGACGGGCAAAACCCTGGCCTACCTGCTGCCTGCGTTGCGTACCGGGCAGCGGGTGATTATCTCCACCGGAACCAAGAATCTGCAGGAGCAACTGTTTTTCCGCGATGTTCCCTTTTTGGAATCGCTGTTGGGACCGCTGCGCGTCTGCTACATGAAGGGCCGGGCGAACTATCTTTGCCGGCATAAGCTTTACGCCCTGCGTGACCAGCCCATCCTGAACGGCCTGGAAGAGATTGACCAGTTCCAGCAGATCGCGGCCTGGGAAAAGACAACGGAGACCGGAGACCGGGTGGAGATCGATGCCTTGCCGGAGGCGAGCCAGGTGTGGTCCAAGCTGGATGCGCGCGCCGAGGCTTGCCTGGGGCAAAGCTGCCCGGATTACCAGCGGTGCTTCATCACCGAGATGCGCCGGCGCGCACTTGAGAGCGATGTGATCATCGTGAACCACCATCTCTTTTTCGCGGACCTGGCCATCAAGCAGCAGGCCCGGGCGGCTCCCGATGCGGGCGTGCTGCCGGAAGCGGCGGCGGTGATCTTCGACGAGGCCCACGAGCTGGAAGATGTGGCGTCGAGCTATTTCGGCATCAGCCTGAGCAATGTGCGGCTGGAGGAGCTGGTGCGCGACATGGAAACGGTGCTCCGCGCGAAGCAGGCTCACTCGAGCGATCTGAAGGGCTGCGGAGAGATGCTGCGTGAGCGAGCGCGGATGTTCTTTGCGGCGCTGCCGCGTGCCGGGCAGGGAGAGGGCCGCATGCCGTTCGAGCAACGCGAGCAGTTCCTGGAGGAGCACGGGGATGTTTATCTGGCGGTGATGAACGCATTGCACCGGCTGGAAGGCGAACTGGACAGGCTGCGCGGAGTGGAAGAGGCGCTGGGGCTGAAGAAGCGGGTGGCCGATATTCGCGAACATCTGCGCTTCTTGTTGGAGGCGGAGAGCGTCAACACCGTCTTCTGGATTGAACGTAGAGGCGGATCGTCGCTGCGCGGGGACGCGTAATACGTATCTGCAGGCGACACCGATCGATGTATCCGAGTTGCTGACGACGCTGCTCTTTGAGCAAATCCCGAGCGTGATTCTCACCTCCGCGACGCTGACCGTGCAGGACGGGTTTGGTCACCTGAGAAAGCGTCTCGGATTGAAGGATGCGCGGGAGCTCGTGGTGCCTTCTCACTTCCGCTACGAGGAGCAGGCGCTGCTCTACCTCCCCCCTGGAATGCCGGATCCACGCGAACCTACCTTTCCTGTGCAAGCGGCGCGCTGCATACGGCGGGTGCTTGACATCACCCGCGGCCGGGCCTTCTGCCTGTTTACCAGCTACCAGCAGATGCGCGACCTCTATGAGCGCCTGTTGCCGGAGCTGGATTATCCCTGTCTGCTGCAGGGCACCGCACCCCGCAAAGCGCTGTTGGAGGAGTTTCGGAATACTCCTAATGCCGTGCTCTTCGGGACCTCGTCGTTCTGGCAGGGCGTGGATGTGCAGGGGGAGGCATTGAGCTGCGTGATTGTCGATCGCCTGCCCTTTTCTGTGCCTACCGACCCGGTGGTTTCGGCGCGCATGCGGGCGGTTGCGGATAGCGGAGCTAATCCGTTTTTCGATTACCAGGTGCCAACGGCGGTGATCACGTTGAAGCAGGGCTTCGGGCGGCTGATCCGTTCGCTCGAGGATCGGGGTCTGTTGGTGCTGCTGGATCCACGCATCGAGCGGCAGCGGTACGGCAAGGTTTTCCTGGAAAGCCTGCCACCCTACCGGCTGACGCGAGACATTGGGGAAGTAGAAAATTTCTTCGCGGAGGGTTGAAGGCGGAGCTTGCTGTTTGGGTTTGTGGAGGGACCTGCTGTTCAACCATCTCCAGGGCGAATTGAATTGCTGGAGGGGTGCTGTCGTATGAAAGGCACAATGTCGCGAAACCTATATCTGCTGGCGGCTTCGCTGCTGCTGTGCTCCCTCGTTTCCTGCGGCATAAGTTTCATACCCAATGCACTGCAGCCAGGATTGCCGGTCAACGGCTCCATATCGAAGACGATTGGTCTCGTCCTGCTCCTGCTTTCCCTTCTTTCCGCGCTTGCGGGTGTGTTGACCGCGATGTTCGAACAAGTGGAACGCAGAAGCGAAGAACGCATGCGGCGTGAACTGCAGGAGGGGCTCGCTCGCCTGGTTCGCAACAAGCGCCCCAAATGACAAGCTACAATCACTAAGCGGGGCAATTACAGGCCATGTATGAAGTAACGGTCGAATCGGGATTCTCGTCGGGACATTACCTGCGCAACTACCAGGGGAAATGCGAGAACCCCCATGGGCACAATTACAAGGTTCGCCTTACGCTGCGAGGTAAGGAGCTGGATGCAACCGGGCTGCTGCTGGACTTCAAGCTGCTGAAGCAGGTGATGCGTCCCGTTATCGAGCGCATCGACCACCAGATGCTCAATGACCTCGAACCCTTTACCGAGCTCAATCCGTCGGCGGAAAACCTGGCCCGCTATTTTTATGATGAGACCAATCGCCAGCTCAACCAGATGACCAGCGGCCGGGTTGTGGTGAAGGACTGCACCATCTGGGAAACGGACGCGACCACGGCAACCTACTACGAGTAACTCCGCGCTAATTGTTGGCCGTGGCGCCCTGTGTGGCGAGGTATTTATCGAAGGGAATCTCGAAGTAAAAGAGCTCTTTGCCGTCGGCGCCGCGCAGCATGCGCAGGTTCAGCTTGGCCCCCACCAGCGGATTGGCAACCCCTTGCACATCGTAAAAGAGAAATCCGGCACGGGTGGTGTGCGCCTCGACCGCTACCGCGGAATACTCAAAGGTATTGGAAGTCAGCATCCACGTCCTTGTTCTTGGTCGAAGACTTATTGCCGATGCGGGGCAGCGGACCCGGCAACTTGTAGCCGCTGTCAGGGCGCTTCATGCCGCCGATACGGCGCTCTACATCTTCCGGCTCGGCCGCGGGTATCTTGTCGCCCAGGGCAGTGATGAAGTTGATGCGCGCATCGATCAGGGAGATGGGCTTATCTCCGTTATTGGTAACAATGATGCGGATAGGCATAAAACCGTATTGCAGGTACTTGAAGCGGAAGATCGAGGCCTTTTCCGGGGTGTTGTAGGGATCCGCGGCGATCGCCACCTGCTCGTTGGGATGCTGGTCGAACGCCGGATAGCTGGTGGCAACGCCCGCAGGAGGCGGAGCATGTTCGGCGTGAGCCCGAGGGAGCAAGAGCCAAAGCAGCGAAACGACAACCCATGCAGACAGAACAAATCGGCGAGGCATTTCCCGCTATCGATTATGAGCTTCTGTGGTGTTGCGAGTAAAGAGGGCTAGCCGGCGATGCTCATCATCTACACCTTCGTATTGTTCCTGGTGCTGGTGTTGGGTCTGCCCTATTGGCTGCTGCGCATGGCCACCAACGGCAAGTACCGCGAGGGATTCAGCGAGCGGCTGGGTTGGGTGCCCAAGCGTCTGCGTGACGGAGGATGCAAGGCAGACCATCTGGGTGCATGCGGTGTCGGTTGGAGAGGTACTGGCGGCCAGCCGCCTGGTGAATGAGCTGGCCGCCCGCACTCCGCAATATCGCGTGCTGCTTTCGACCACGACCCGGACCGGGCAGCAGTTGGCCAGGGAGCGCATCGGTCTCGACCACAGCTTCTACTTCCCGCTGGATTTTCCATGGATCGTGCGGCGCTACCTGCGCGGCCTGGATCCGGTGTTGATGGTGTTGGTGGAGACGGAGTTTTGGCCCAATCTGCTGGCGGAGTGCCGCCGCGCGGCGATCCCCGTCGCTGTGGTGAATGGACGAGTCTCCGATCGCTCCCTGCCGCGCTATCTGCGGCTGCGCGGGCTGTGGAAGCGTATCCTGGCGAGCCTGTCGCTGGTGCTGGCGCAGAGCGAGGAGGATGCCAAGCGGCTAAAGGCGATTGGCGCGCCGCCGGCCCGCGTTGTTTTCGGCGGCAATCTCAAGTTCGACGTACGCAGCGCCGAGCCGGCCGCGATCACCAGCATGCTGCGCGAGAAGCTGGGCAGCGGAACCCGGGTGCTGGTTTGCGGCAGCACGCTCGAGGGTGAAGAAGAGATCCTGCTGGACGCGTTTCAGCAACTGCGGAAGACCATTCCGGATTGCGTCATGATTCTTGCGCCGCGCCATCCGGAACGATTTGGGCGCGTGGCCCAGCTGCTCAAGACGCGCAACGAGCAGAGCGTGCGCCGTTCTAACTGGATAAAGCGGCCGGCAAAGATCAAGGCGGGCACCGTGGTTCTGCTGGATTCGATCGGCGAGCTGGCGTCTGTGTATGCTCTGGCCTCGGTTGCCTTCGTGGGCGGGAGCTTGATTCCTACGGGTGGAGGCCACAATCCGCTGGAGCCGGCGCAATTCGCGGTACCCGTGGTCAGCGGCTCGTACTATCCCAACTTCCGGGCCATCATCGACGCGTTGGTCTACGCCGAAGCGATCAAGTTGGCCACGACGGAAACCCTGGTGCCCATCCTCGAAAATCTTTTGACCGATGACGAGGCGGCCAACAACCTGGGGGTGCGCGCGCTTGAGGTCTTCCATCACCAATCGGGGGCCACTGGGCGCGCCATCACCGCTGCTTTGATCGGCTTGCTGCCCTCATGACGCCGATGCTGCTGGCTCCGCTGGAGTTGGTGTACGCGTCGCTGGTGCGGGCCAGGAATGCGCGCTTTGACCGGATGGCGACGCAGCGGCTGCGCTGGCCGGTGGTGAGCGTCGGCAACCTCTCCGTGGGTGGCGCGGGCAAGACGCCACTGGTGATCTGTCTGGCGCGGCTGCTGGAGCGCGAGGGGATCCAAGTCGATGTCTTGTCGCGCGGCTATGGACGATCGCGCAAGACCATCGAGCGCGTCGACAGTGAGGGGAGTGCGGAGCGATTTGGCGATGAGCCTCTGCTGATTGCGCGAGCGACAGGAGTGCCGGTCTATGTCGGCGCGAGCCGCTATGAGGCGGGTCTGCTGGCGGAAAGGGAATTGCCGGGTGCGGGCAAGCACGTTCATCTCCTGGATGATGGATTTCAGCATCGGCAGCTGGCGCGCAACGTTGACATCGTGGTGGTGCACGCGAGCGATCTGCGCGAGCGGCTGCTGCCGGCGGGACGATTGCGCGAGCCGCTGTCTTCGCTGCGTCGAGCGAACGTGATCGTTCTCCGCCAGGAGGATAAGGAGCTGGAGACCCCGCTTCGTGCCTATGCGCGGAGGGAATGTCTCTTCTGGCGCGTGCGACGCACAGTCAGCCTGGCAATTCCCAGCAAGCGAGCGGTGGCCTTCTGCGCCATTGCCCGCCCCGGCGAATTTTTCGCGGCGCTAGCCGGGGCTGGAGTGGAGATGGTGGAGCAGATCGGTTTTCGCGATCACCATCGCTACACCGCGGCAGACATGGAACGGCTGGCGAAGCTCGGCCAGCGCCATGGCTGTGACGCGTTTGTCTCTACGGCAAGGACGAAGTGAAGCTCGACGCGGCCATGCGGCGGCGGCTGAACGCGGTCGCGCCGCTGCACACGGCAACCCTGGCGGTCGAGCTGGAAGACGAAAGCGCTGTCCTGGGCCAGCTGCTGGAGCTGCTGCGGATATGAGAAAATCAGCCTATTGTCACAGCAAAATGAGCAGTTACGCGTCCTGATCGTGCGGCTGGGCGCGATGGGCGATATTCTCCATGCCCTGCCGGCGGTGACGGCTTTACGGCAGGCCCATCCGAAGTGGTATTTGGGTTGGGCGGTCGAGCCGCGCTGGCGTGCGCTTCTCGGACTGGAGAACGTGGATCGCACGCACCTGGTAAAGGCAAAAGAGTGGGCGCGCTCTCCGCTCAACCCTGAAACGATAGCGGGAGATCGGCGCTTTGCGCCGCGCGCTGCGGGCTGAGCGCTACGATCTGTGCATTGATTTGCAGGGCGCGGTGCGGTCGGCGCTGGCCGGGCGCCTGGCCGGCGCTCCGCGGATGATCGGCGAAGACCGGCCGCGCGAGTGGGCAGCGCGCTGGCTCTTTAGCGAGCGGGTTGCGACCCAGGGCGTACACGTGATCGAGCAGGCGGTAGAAGTCTGCCAGGCGGCTGCCGGGGAACGGCTTCCGCTGGTTCTTCCGGCGCTTCCCAGAAACAGCGAGGCGGAGCAGTGGGCGGAAGAGTTGCTGCGCGGCGTGGGCCAGCGGGCCGGTGGTTCTGCTGAGCCCGGGCGCGGGCTGGGGCGCCAAACGCTGGCCTGCTGAGCGCTATGGAGCGGTGGCGGCGGATCTGCTACGCGCAGGGCTGCACGGTGCTGGTGAACGCCGGTCCGGAAGAGCAGGCGATTGCTGCCGAGGTGGTTCGCGCCAGTGGCGGAGTGGCCCAGGCGCCGGAGTTTACGCTGGAGCGGCTCATCGCTGTGACTCGCCGGGTCTGCCTGGTCATCGCTGGGGACACGGGACCGTTGCACCTGGCCTGCGCATTGGGCAAGCCGGTGGTAGGAATTTATGGGCCCACTGACCCTAAGCGGAATGGCCCTTTTGGGGTTCCATTCCGGGTGCTGCGCCACCCGGAGAGCAAGCGTGACCACACCCGGCACGCGGCGCCGGAGGCGGGCCTGCTGACCATCACTCCGGAACAGGTCGCTGGCGCAGCAACAGAACTGCTGCGGGAACGGACTTATGAAAAGAGCTAATTTCAGGATCCTTCTCCGTTGCTGGGAAGGCTCGTCCGTTGAGGTCTTTTTCGGCCATGCTGAGTGAGCTGGAGCAGGGTGGCGCGGCGTATTCGGGTGCCGATGGGGTTTCTGTTTGCCGCGTTCTATCTATGGCTGGCGCGGCCGAGCGCGGTGTCGATGGCGTGGAGCCTGCTGCTGGTAATACCGGGGCTTTTGCTGCGGGCGTATGCCTCGGGCTACGTGAAGAAAAATGCTGAGCTGACGGTGACCGGCCCCTACGCCTATACGCGCAATCCTCTCTACCTGGGCTCCATCCTGATGGCGTTCGGTTTTGCCGCCGCCTCGCGCAACCTATGGATCACGCTGGCGCTGGCGCTGCTCTTCCTGCTCATTTATGTACCCACCATTTACAGCGAGGAGCAGTTTTTGCGTTCCACCTTTCCTGCCTTCGAGAGCTATGCCCAACGCGTACCCCGTTTGTTTCCGAGGTTCACGCCGGCGCGAATGCCCGGGGAAGGCAGCTTCTCCGGCGACGCTTTATCGACAGCACCGCGAGTACAATTCAGTTTTGGGTGCCTGTGCCGTTTACGCTGTGCTGGTGGCCGTTCTGTGCCTCCGCCATTGATTCGCTGGAGTGAGCTGACGGTGATTCGGTATCCACGACTGAGTGCGTTGTGCGCGATGGCGATGCTCACCTGCATCGCGCAGACGCCTCCTCCGCCTCTGCCCCCTCTGCTTCCGCCTGCCCCGAATTTCTCTTTCCCAGCCAAGCAAACACTTACCTATGCGGTGGACTGGCGGGTATTCCCCGCGGGCACAGCTACCTTCCACCTGGAACAGGCGGGAGCCATGCAGCACATCGTGGCCACCGGAGAGTCGATCGGAGCCGTCAACCTGCTTTTCCGGGTCAATGACCGCTTTGAGTCGTACTTCAACCGCACCACCGGCTGTTCCGCCAACTTTGCCAAGCAGCTGCAGGAGGGCCGGCGGCAGGTGGTCAGCACGCTGAAATTTCTCGATGGCAAGCAGGTGCTGGACGAGAAGAATCTGGTAAGCGGAATCAGCAAGACGCAGGAAGCGGCGATCCCACCCTGCGTGACCGATCTGATGTCGGCAATTTTCTACGGCGGGTCGCAACCGCTGCAGCCGGGAGCAAGCTTCCGCATGCCGGTGGCCGACGCCATGCGCGTGGTGGATGTGACCATGAAGGCCGAGGCGCGGGAGCAGGTGGTGACCCTGGCCGGCACGTTTCCTACCATTCGGGTGCAACCCGTCGCCGATGTGGGCGTGGTTAAGAACCGGGGCAATATCTGGATCTGGTATACGGATGACGAGCATCACATGCCGGTGCAGATGCGCGCCAGGCTGTTTTGGGGAACCATCACCATGCGCCTGGTGAGTGTGGCGTCGAAGTAAGTTATTGGATGCGGTAGCGCTCGCGCATCAACCTCTGCAGCCTCGGCTTATAGATGATGTTGTAGGCCAGCTCTTTATCCGGGAACATGGCCAGCGCGGCCTTCTTGCTGTCGGCAACCAGCTCCGCCGCTTGATCCACCGTGAGGCTGCCGTCCTGGCTGATGACCGACATCACCATATCCATCATCATCTGCAGGCGGCGGATTTTTCGCTGCTCCTCCATTTTGTCCTGTTTGGACTGGGAGACCTCTTGCGAGGTGGTTGGTGAATTGGGCGTGCGGTAGGAAGATTCGTCGTTGCGATCGGACTCGCGTGACCCCATGGAAAAGCTGTCCTCCGAAGTTAGCTAGTCTTCCCTTGCTTTGAAGCGAATCCTATACCGGAACCGGCGGTAGTCCAACACAAAAAGCGGCGTCCGGAGCACGGGGGGAAGTGTCCGCGGAGGTTACTTTGCGGCTAGAACCTGCGTGCTCACGGAGCTTCCATCCAGATAGAACGAGGTGGCGCCCTCGGCGTCGGTGCGAAAGGTCCGGATGTGATCCTGCTGCAGGCGGTCGAGGATTTCCATTTTGGGATGACCGTAGGGATTGTGATGTGCGACGGAGATGATCGCATAGGTGGGTGCAACCGCGGCCAGGAACCGGGGCGTGGTCGAGGTTCTGCTGCCGTGGTGGCCAACCTTCAGCAGGTTGGAGTGAAGTCCCTCACTCAACATCTGTTGCTCACTGGCTGCCTGGGCGTCGCCTTCGAGCAGCACGGAGGTTTGCCCAAAGGCCACATGGAGGACCAGGGAATCGTCGTTGCTGGCGGCCGGGCCGGGAACATACCCGGCGGGCGGAGCGAGCACTTGAACTTGGGCGCCTCCGAAGGCAAAGTCGTTCCCAGCGGCCATGGATTCGACGGGAATTCCCAGGCGACGGGCCTCCTCCAGTAGAGCCTTGTAGGCCGGGATGCCTGGGTTGCTGCCAACCCACAGCACTCTGGGATGAAAGTTGCGCAGGACGGAAAGCATTCCCCCCATGTGGTCACTGTGCGCGTGGGTGAGGGCGACGGCGTCGAGACGGCGGATATTGCGTGACCATAAGACGGGTGAGACCACGTCTTCACCGATTTCAAAGTTAGTGTTGGAGGCCTGTGCGCCACCGATGGGACCACCGGCATCAATGAGCAAGGTTTTTCCCTGGGGTGAGACCAGGAGGAGAGAGTCGCCCTGGCCCACGTCGATGGCGGTAACCTCGAGCACGCCAGGATGGTAGGCGAGTGCCCGAGGGATAAAAGACACAGGCTGCGGAACAGGCAAGAGCAGCGATAGGCAGGGCCACGGGAAAGCGGCTGTTGCGCGCAGCCCAAACTGCCAGGCCAATTAATAGAATGCCGGCAACCATTGGCCAAGCACGCCTGGGCTGGAGATGCGGATGTCGCCCGCTCCCATCCCGCTGAAGAGCTGAACGATGCCACTGATGGCGTGCAGAAGAGCTGCCGTGATGGCTGCCGGCATGATGGTGACCGAGGGCCAGACCAACAAGGCGGTAAAGGTGATGAGCGCGGAGGGGAGCGCCAAACCGATCAGCGGGACCACCAGCAGATTGACGGGCAGGCCAAGGGCGGTGACGCGATGGAAATAAATGGCCATAGGCAGGGACATCGCCAGCTCGATGAGCGCCGAGACCAGCAGCAGCTCGAAGCTGCGCAGTGTAAGCCGGACAAAGGCAGCAGGCAGGAATCGAGCGACGCGGCGGCCGAGGAACGGTTCCAGATGACCGGCGATGAGCCGCAGCGTGACGCGAAACTGAGCCACGCGGGGCGGCAATGCGGGGTCGATGGCGATCAGCCCCAGGTTGTGCGCAGCATGCAGGTAGGGACCGAAGGTGTGCTCGGCCACAGGAACCGCGACCCCGGCGACGATCAGCACGGAGAGCAGCGTCATCTGGAAGCTGGCGCCCCACAGTGAGCGTGGGTCCAGGGCGAGCAGGCACACGGCGGCAAAGCCGATCGCGTTGAGGCTGTTGCGTTCCCGGAAGAGCGAGCGCGCCAGCAGATAGAGGGTCACCATCCAGAAGGAACGCTGCACCGGCTCGCCAAAGCCGGCGAGCAAGGCGTAGGCGAACGAGCAGACGATGGTAACGGCCGTCGACCAGAGACGGGGCAGCCGCAGCAAGTCCAGCAAGCCCGAAGATGCAGCCGGCAAAGATCGCCAGGTGCATGCCGGAGACCACCAGCAGATGAAAGGAACCGGTGCGTTCAAAGCCGACGCGGGCCTGGTGATCCAGGTAAGTGCGGTCGCCGAGGATCATGGCGCTCAGCATGCCCGCGTCGGCGTGGTTGAGGAGCAGCCATTCGGGGAGCCGCGAGGTTGAGGAGCCGGCGAAATCCATCAGCCGCTGGCTGCCGGCCTGTTGCACGGAATGCAGCCAGCAGCTAAAGCTGACGCGTCCTCGTGTGGGAGTAAGCGTAACACCTGAGGTTTTCAGCGAGCCGATTACGCCAATGCCTTGCTGGCGCAGCCACGCGGTCGCATCCCAGACTCCGGGGTCGAGATAGCGTTCAGGCGCGTGCAAAGAGACCAGGGCGTGGATATGGTCCCCGCAGTGGATGGCCGGGAATGGTTGGTCCGCGGGGCCGTAGAGGGTAGCCCGCAGCCCTCCGGTGATTGGATGGCCATCGGCGGAGGCGACGCGCAGGTCGAGACTTTCGCTCAGTTCTTCGCGGGTGGTATTGCCGAAGGGAGAGGTGGATTGGGTGAGACGAATGGGTGTGGTGCGGGTCACGTCACCGTCGACTGCGGTTGCCGCGCCGCTTTCTGCTACCAGGCTGAGTTGTGTCTGCAAATCGGGTGCAGGCTCGATTTCGCTGAGCAAGAGACCCAGCAAGATCCACGAGAAGGCCAGGGGCAGCAGAGCGAGACGCAGAGCATTCCGCGTAGCCACGAAACAGATGAGAACGAGCAGCAAGATGGCGGCGATGAGCACGCCGGCAGAGATCCATTGCCAGGCGCCGAGCACGATGCCGCCACAGAGCCATAAGGCGGCATAGAGCGCAGGAGCGGTGGCGAAGGAGAGCTGGGGAATCATTTTGTAAGAAGGAACAGCAGGTCCTCCATTCCGCTAGCACTCCAGTCGGGTTGACAAGTTTTTTGCACGTTGAACTTGTTGTACAAAGAAGAAAACAGCAGGTCCCTCCACTCCGCTGCGCTCCGGTCGGGATGACAAATTTGTTGCAGAGCGAAGTTGTTGCAGAGCGAAAGTTTTTGTGCAGAGAACGTACTGTACAAACAAAATTTGTCATCCCGACCGGAGCGCAGCGGAGTGGAGGGACCTGCTGTTCCGAATATCCCACGGCTCTTACAGTTGGCGGCACATTAATTATGTTTTAGGAAGGTGACGGTTTCCATGTGGAAGGTTTGCGGAAACAGGTCCAGCAGGTGAATCGCCTGCAGGGAGTAGCCGTTTTGTAACAGTAACTGTAAATCGCGGGCGAGGGTCGCGGGATCACAGGAAACGTACGTTATAGCCGGAGCGGCGATTCGCACCAAATGGGCGCAGATTTCCTTCCCGAGGCCGGCGCGGGGCGGGTCCACCAGAATCAGATCGGGCTTCGGATGGGCAGCAGTCCGGCTGCGCAGGAAGTCAAGAGTGCTGGAACGGACGACGCGGTGCGGGGTGCCGGTAAGGTTGTGCTTCAGGTCGTCCGCGGAAAATCCTGCGGATTCTACTGCGGTTACGTTTTCAAATTCGAGCGCCCGGGCGAAGAGGCCAGCGCCGGAGTAGAGATCCCAGGCCAGCCGTGCCGCTGCTATTTTGCAGAACCAACTGCAACAGTTCCGGCAGCAGAAAGCGATTCACCTGAAAGAAGCTGCCGAGGCTTACCTGGTAAGAGTGGCCGGAGACCGGTAAGTCAGCGAACGCAGCCCCCAATGCTTCATGCTTTGGCCGGAGAAGAGTCCCACGCCGGTGAGCGCGGGAAGCTCCGCCTTCAGTCGCTCGGCAAAATCCTCGAGGGCGCGGTCGCTGGGCGCCTGACGGCCGGGCCAGAGGGAGACGAGCAGTTGATCTTGCTCGCTGTTGGTAAAGAATTCCACTTCATCGCAGAGGCTTCCGAGTTCCGTGCCGAGCTGCGTCACTGCGGTGATGGCCTGCTCGAGAAGGGGAGCGGCGATGGGACAGTGGGTTACCGGCAACAGGTTGTGCGATCCACGCTGGCGATAACCGAGCCCACGCTTCATCACGTGGAGGCGGATCCGGTTGCGATAGCCCCAGGGCGGCCCAGCCAGGCTGCCGATCTCCTCAGGGAGAGGGAGATGCGCCCGCGCCAGAGTCTCCTTCAGGATGTCGAGCTTCATCTGCAGCTGGAAGGCGGCGTTTGCATGCTGGTACTGGCAGCCGCCGCAACGGGGAACATACTCGCAGCCCGGCATCGACCCGCTGCGGTCGATGGCTCGAGGATGACATCGAGTTGACCGTTCGCAAATCCGCGGCGGTCTTCCGCGATGTGTGCCTCCACCAATTCGCCGGGCAGGGTCGCGGGAACAAACACAGTCTTGCCTGCGGGAATGCGCGCCAACCCATCGCCGCCATAGATCGCCTTCTCGATGCGTAGCTTCATCCCTGGCTCATATAGAACAGGCTGAGCCGCGGCAGGTTGAATTTTTCCAGCAGGCGCTTGTGCAGGAATTGCTGCTCCACCTGGCGGATCTGCATCGCGGGCATGCGGCTGCGATAGGGAGCAAGCTCGGCGGCGGCCTGTTGGCGCAAGGCGAGCAGCTCGGCTTCAGGAGTGGTGGTGAGCAGGATGGCGAAAAGCTTTTCTTCGAGCACGGTGAGCGATTGCTCCAGCTGCTCGAGATTGGGCATCTGGTTTCTTGTATCCTGGGCGAGTGCCTGCAGACGATCGGCGATCTCAGCGAGCGATGCGACCTGGTTGGCGGCACGGATCTGTTGCGCGGCCGCTTCCAGGTGAGCCGCGATGCGTTCCTGTTCGAAGCCCTGCTCTGCGACTCCGGGGCGCGCGGGGGCGGCTCCGACCGCGGCTTCTTTCATCGCTTCGACGGCAGCGAGGACTTCCTGGGCGCAGTACGCCAGGCCGTTCACCCGCCGCACCCGCGTCTTGTTTTTGCGGGCGTCGAATTTGTCGAAGGCAGCGTCGATGCCTTGCAGCACGGCCGGTAGCGGGATGCCGGCCTCGCGCCAGGTCTCGATCAGCGCCCAGTCGAGGGTGGAGAGAAGAAGCAGCGAGCCGCGGCGGCGCTGGAAGTGTTCTTCAATCTCGGTGAAGTAGTTGAAGTAGTTTTGCACGAAGTACTTAGGCGTGCTTTCCGGCCGCTTCGCTATGCTTCACCTTGGCCACACGGTTGCGCTCGTAAATCAGGCGGAGCCCATCGAGGGTGAGCATGTCATCGATGGTATCGATGAACCTGGAATCGTCGACGATGAGCCGCGCCAGGCCGCCGGTGGCGACGATCTTCGGCGCGGGCGAGTCGGGGTGCCGGGTCTCATTCAAGATGCGTTCCAGAATGCCGTCCACCAGGCCGATGTAGCCGTAATACAGGCCGCTCTGCATGTGCGCCACGGTGTTGGTGCCGACCACCTTGGCCGGCTTTTTCACGTCCACCCGGGATAGTTTCGCCGCGCGCGCAAAGAGCGCCTCGGCGGAAATGGCCAGCCCGGGAGCGATGACGCCGCCGATGTATTCGCCCTTGGCGGAGATTACGTCGAAGGTGGTGGCGGTGCCGAAGTCGACCACAATGCACGGGCCACCGTAGCGGGCGAAAGCCGCGACTCCGTTCACCAGGCGATCGGCGCCCAGCTCGGCCGGGTTATCGACCAGGATGGGCATGCCGGTCTTGATGCCGGGTTCCACAAACATGGCCTTGAGATTGAAGTATCGTTCGCAGACCTGGCGCAGCGTGGAGTCAAGCGGCGGCACCACGGAGGAGATGATGATGCTCGAGACCTCGGTCGCTTCAATCTTGCGCATGGAGAAGAGGTTGAGCAGCAGCACGCCATACTCGTCTATGGTCTGGGCGCGGAGAGTGCTGATGCGCCAGCTGGTGACCAACTCGTCGGAGTTGAGCCGGTAGAGGCCGAGGACGGTGTTGCTATTGCCGACGTCGAGGGTGAGGAGCATAGAGGTCTCAGTCATCATCCCGGACGCCGCCGGAGTGTACGGTGCGCAGGCCCTTGGGCGTCCGCACCTGAAGAAAGCCGCGCGCGTCAAGGCCGGCGGTGACACCGGAGTAGCCTTCCGCCTCGTCCACATGCACGTGCTTGCCACGAATCCAGGAGGAAGCACCTTCGAGGCGGCTGAGGATGTTCAAGGCCGCGCCGGTTGGCTCCGCACTGAGCGCTTGCGCTTCCCGATGGAGCGATTGTAACAAAGCGATGAGCAGGTCCTGCCGCGGCCAGGAGCGTCCGGTTTCGATGCGCAGGGAGGAGGCGAGGGGACTCAGTTCGGCGGGGAAGGCTTCCTGGTGCACGTTGATGCCGATGCCGACTACAGCGTAGCGGACACGGGTGACCTCGGCATTGAGCTCGGTTAGGATACCGCAGAATTTTTTCCTGCCGAGAAGTAGATCGTTGGGCCAACGGATATCAGCCTCGAGCACGGTGACCTGGCGTACCGCGTCGCGTACCGCCAGACCCGCGGCCAGGGAAAGCCAGAGAATGTCGGCGGGCGCAACCCGCGGGCGAAGAAGGATGCTGACATAGAGGCCCGCGCCCGGCGCGGAGTGCCAGCTATGGGCTCCTCGGCCGCGGCCGGCGGTCTGCTCGTCGGCCAGGTAAACCATACCTTCCGGAGCGCCCTCGGCGGCTTCCTGCATGGCTAGCACGTTGGTGGAGTGAATGGTAGGGAAGTAGCGAATGTTGCCGGCAAAGGGGGTTCCGGCGAGCGCGGTGTTGAGGGATGGGAGATCGTAGGCGTCTTCTTCAGCGGGGTTGAGCAATGAGAGATCCTAGTGTAGGTTCGCGACAACCCCACTCAAGCCAAAAGAAGGCTTGAATGGGCCACGCATTTTCTTCCGGTACAGGCCTCCCTAGAAAATGTCGGTGGTGACACGCATGCTTAGCTCTACGGCGGCGGCGGATTGCGTCAGGGCGCCTACCGAAATGAAGTCAACTCCGGCCAGGGCGTACTTGCGGATGTTCTCCAGGGTGATGGCTCCCGAGGCTTCAAGCGGGATGGCGTGGCCGCTGGCCCGCACCATGGCGACTGCCTTCTTGGTCTCGGTGGGGCTCATGTTGTCCAGCAGCAGCGACTCCGCACCCGCAGACAGAGCTTGCTCCAGCTCTGCCAGATTGCGCACTTCGCAGGTTATGGTCTGCCCAGGCGTGCGCGCGGCAAGGGCGCGGGCAAGGACCTTGGGAATTCCACCGGCCAGGCCGATGTGGTTGCCCTTGATCAGAATGCCGTCGGAAAGATCGAGGCGATGGCTCTCGCCCCCACCGCAACGGACGGCGTACTTGTCCAATAGCCGGAGGCCGGGCGCGGTCTTGCGCGTGTCCAGCACTTTGGCCTTGGTTCCGGCGACCGCATCCACGTACTCCCGGGTGAAGGTAGAGATGCCGCTCATCCGCTGCATCAGGTTGAGAATGACGCGCTCACAGGCCAGGATGGCGCGCGCATTGCTCCGGATCACGGCTACCGCCTGGCCCTTCTTGACGCGGACGCCGTCGAACATCTCCGGGTGATTGATGACTTCGAAACGGCTGGTGTTCTTCTTGTCGAGCCGGATGAAGATCTCCATGAAGCGGGGGATGCAACCCAGGCCGGAGATGATGCAATCCTGCCGGGCTAGCACGGTGCCCGCGGCGCGCAGTCCGGGCTCGACGGTGATGGCCGTGGTGACGTCGTTGGTGGCCCGGTCTTCGACCAGGGCCTGTTCCAGGGTGGCCTCAACGCGCCTGCTCTTCCAATCCATTGGCCTTCCTTAAAAGCCGCTAGCCTCTCATGCCGCAGCCGAGGCTGTCCAGCGCAGCGCGCGTCTTGGGAATCAGTACACTCAACTCGGCAGCCCGCCGGCGCAGGCCTTCCACCACATTCGCCGGAGCCTTGGCGAGGAAGCCCTCATTCGAAAGCTGCCGATCCGCATTGGAAACTTCCTTCTCAAAGCGCGCCAGCTCTTTGGTGAGACGCTCGCACTCCACGGCAACATCGATCGTACGCTCATAGACGACGGCTACATCGAATGCGGGAGCGGAACGCACGCCGGCGCCTTCGGGCATGGCGTCGACGAACTCAATGGCCGAGACCTTCGCCAGGCGGCTGACGATGTCGCTGTTGCGCTCGATCCCGCGACGATCTTCGACGCGCAGCAGGATGGGCACCGGCGCCTTCTCTTCCACGCCGAGCTTGCGGCGCATATCGCGGACGGCGACGATCAGCTCCTGCAACTGCTCCATCTGGCGCTCCGCCGTATCGTCGATCAGATCCGCACGGTCCTGGGGATAGCGGGTGAGCGCGATCGATTTGGCGGGCGGATGGTTCTCGTAAAGCGCATGCCAGATCTCCTCGCAGAGGAAAGGCATAAAGGGAGAAAGCAGCCGCAAGGCAGATTCAAAGACACTCACCAGCGTGGTGAGCGCGGCGCTGGCGCCGGGAGCGCTGTAATCGAGGCGCAGCTTGACCACCTCGAGATACCAGTCGCAGAAGTCGCCCCAGAAGAAGCTGTAGAGCGTGTTGGCGGCTTCGTGGAAGCGATATTCCGCTAACGCTTCATTGATCTCGCCTGCGGTGCGATTGAGGCGGGAAAGGATCCAGCGCGCTTCGAGCGGGGCGCCTGCAGGATCGGCTTCCAGCTTGCTGAGATCGCAGACGATGCCGGCCTCCGCGGCTCTCTCCATCTGCATAAAGATGAAGCGCGCGGCGTTCCAGATCTTGTTGGCGAAGGCGCGATATCCGTCGGTGCGCTCTTCGCTGAAGGCGATATCGGTGCCCGGGGAGGCCATCGCGGCCAGGGTAAAGCGCACCGCATCGGTGCCAAAGCGCTCGACGATCTGGATGGGATCGATGACGTTGCCTTTGGTCTTGGACATCTTCTGCCGGTCAGCATCGCGCACCAGCGCGTGGATGTACACCTCGCGGAAAGGCACCGCGTCTTTCAGGGTGCGCTTGCTGCCGTCGGCCAGCGGCTCCTCAAGCATGAAATGGATACCCAGCATGACCATGCGGGCTACCCAGAAGAAGAGGATGTCGAAGCCGGTCACCAGCAGCTGCGTGGGATAAAACGTGTCCAGATCCGGCGGGTGCTCAGGCCAGCCCAGCGAAGAGCAGGGCAATAGGCCGGAGGAGAACCAGGTATCCAGAACATCCGTTTCCTGCTCGAGGCGGTCGCTCCCGCAATGGGCACAGACTTCGGGCGTGGTGCGCGCCACGGTGATCTTGCTGCAGTGGGCGCAGTGCCAGGCGGGTATGCGATGGCCCCACCAGAGCTGGCGGGAGATGCACCAGTCGTGGATGTTGCGCATCCACTCGAAATACGTCTTGGCGTATTGCTCCGGAGTGAAGCGGATGTGGCCCTGCTCCACCGCGGCGATGGCGGGATCGGCCAGCGGCTGGATGCGGATAAACCACTGGGTCGAGAGCAGCGGCTCCACAATCGTCTTGCAGCGGTCGCACTTGCCGATGGAGTTGATGTGGTCGCGCACTCCGGCGAGCACTTGCTCCACTTCGAGATCGGCCAGGACTTGTTGCCGTGCCTTGTAGCGGTCGAGGCCGGCATAAGGGCCGGCGGCCGCATTCATGTGCGCCGTCTCGTCCATGACTTTAATCGAGGGCAGGCCGAGCCGTTGGCCCAGAGCGAAATCGTTGGGATCGTGGGCGGGCGTCACCTTGACCGCGCCGGTGCCGAACTCGCGACTGACCCAGGGGTCAGTCACGATGGGGATCTCGCGCCCGGTGAGCGGCAGGCGGAGCTTCTTTCCGTGCAGCTGGGTATAGCGCTCGTCGTCGGGATGAACGGCCACCGCCACATCGCCCAGCATGGTCTCGGGGCGGGTGGTTGCCACGGTGACAGAGCCGGATTCCCCCACGATAGGGTAGCGAATCTCCCACAGCTTGCCTTGCTGTTCCTCGTGGACCACTTCCAGATCGGAGATCGCGGTCTGGCAGCGGGGACACCAGTTGACGATGTACGCGCCACGATAGATCAGCCCCTCTTCGTACAGGCGGACAAAGGCTTCGCGCACGGCCGTCGAGCGGGGGGCGTCCATAGTGAAGTACAGGCGCGACCAGTCGACGCTGGTACCGAGCCGCCGCATCTGGTCGAGAATGGCGTCGCCGTAATGCTGCTTCCATTGCCAGACGCGCTCGATAAAGGCTTCGCGGCCCAGCTGTTGGCGGGTTTTGTGCTCCTCGGCAAGCTGGCGCTCGACCATCAGCTGGGTGGCGATACCGGCGTGATCGGTGCCGGGAATCCACAGCGCCAGGTCGCCACACATGCGGCGCCAGCGAGTGAGGATATCCATCTCGGTGTGTTCCAGCATGTGGCCCATGTGGAGCCGGCCGGTGACATTGGGCGGGGGCAACAGCATGGTGAAGATGGGCGCGGAAGAAGTTGCGCCGGTGTGAGGCTGGACGAAAAGTTGCTCGTCGACCCAATACGCGGCCCATCGATCTTCAATGGCGGCTGGGTCGTAGGCTTTCGGGAGATCACGGGGCATGTGGGTGTCTAATGTGCGGCTTGGAAGCTGGAATACTCAGAAAGCAAGGACTGGGTGGCCCAGGTCTCGCTTTTTGAGACCGTGGGAGTCATGTAAAGGAACCCCAATCCTGGTTCTCACGCAGTTTTTTTGCCCGTTACTGGTCCAGCAAACTACCCCACTCAAGCCAAAACCAGGCTTGAATGGGCCACCCTCGGGTCTAATGAGGTGGGCTAGAACGGGTTTAGTTTGTCGATGCCCTTCTTTTTCTTGTGTTTGCTGGAAGACTCGTCGCTCGAATCATACTTGGGCGCCGGAGTCTTCTTCTTTTTGCCATTGGCAGCAGTCGCGCCGGCATCGGTGCCGGTCTGCACCTGGGCGGCGTTGTGCACATCGTTGATCTGGGCGGGCGCTTCGGCCGGCTTTTCGATCGGAGGCAAAGGCGCAGTATTGGCCGGGCCGACAGCCGTCAATCCGCCAGGATTCTGGGCGCCTGGAACGCCGGCCGCATCCGCCGCCGCTGCTGCGCCCGGATCTGCCGCAGGTGCTGCTTCCCGAGGCGGTGCGGAGGTTGCCGGGGCCGCGCCGGCGCCCGCACTGCCCTGGCCAGTACCGACAATCTCGGCGCCAATCGCCGGGCTGCCGCCGGCGGGTGCTCCGCTATCGCCGGGGACATTCTCCAATTGCAGCGGGGTGTTAGCGTCAGGCGCGGGCTCTGCCGCACCTCCAGTTGCCACTGCAGTGGGCGCTGCGCCAATTACGGGCGCAGCCGGGAGTGGCTTGCCGCTGAGCGCCGCGACGAAAAGCTCCTGGTCGCGCTTATGTACGGCCGGCGCTGTCACCTCTGGAGGGTCAACTAAGGTCGGCTCTCCGACACGGGCAGCGTTCACCGTGACCGGGCCGCGCTTTACCAGCAGAAGGGCGCGATCCTTGAAGGTAATGCCGGTACGGCTCTGCTCTTCTGCTTCGCTGTCGGCAAGTTCTTCCTTGGTCGGTTCGGGCACGGAGCGATTGAGCGCGATCAGGCGCTCCCGAGCATCTTCCACGTGCGGGGCCATAGAGTAGTGAGTGATCACGCGGGCGTACGCGTCTGCGGCCTGGTCGTCGTAGGCCTTCATCAACTCCTGCTTGGCCTTGGGGTCGATTTTGGCCATGTTCTGTACCACGCGGGCCTCGGCGGCATACGCGTCTCCCAGCCCGATCAACGCCAGGTCACTGTGGCTGTAGAGCGGGTAAGTATCCGTCACAGTCTCCAGGCGGGCGATGGAGGCGGCCCAATTGTCGTGGGTGGCATAGAAGCTGCCAATCTGAAACTGGCGCTCCGCCAGAACCTCCTGCACTTCGCGCAGCCGCTGCTTGGCGCGAGGCACAAAGGTCGAATCGGGGAACTGCTGGATCATGGTCCGGTACTCACGCTCTGCCTGCTCGGCATTCTTGGGGTCGCGGTCGGGCTTCTCCATCTGCATGTAGTAGATGTCGGCGACCTTCATCTGGGCTTCGGCGGCTTCCGGCGTGTTGGGGAAGAAGGTGATGAAGTCCTTATATTCGGCTTCCGCCTGGGTCAGGGCGGCGGTGCCCCCTTCCTTGAACCAGGCGTCGCCCACCAGCAGCTTGGCGCGCATCTGGTATTCCGATTCAGGGTAGGTATTCAGCAGCGTCTGCAGGTCGAGCCGGGCAACGTCGAACTTGCCCTTCTTCATGGCGATCACGGCCTTGTCGAAGAGCTCCTTATCGGGCTGCTTGGACATGTGGCCGGCCATGGGATCGTTCGGGGTCGGGGTGGTCGACGGTTTCGCAGGTTTGAAGATGCTGCCGAACTGGGCGGACGCAGGAAGAACGCACAGCAGACACAGGGTAGAGAGCCGGAATAGAAAACGCTGCATAGCACCTCATGGGCACACGCTCCGCGAGGGAGCCAGGGTCGCGACCGCCGGTGGTGCCCTGCCACCGCGGCATCTCTTATGTTAAATGGCGGCGGCCCGCGCGGACTGGAAATTTTGGCCCTGGCGGCGCTGTTCGGCCTCACGGGCCATTTGCAGCAGCATCCTTGCCTCTTTTTCCGGGTGCCCGGAATCGAAAACGGCGCTGCCGGCGACCAGCAGGTCGGCGCCGGCCTCGACGACGGATTCGATGGTTTCGTGGGCTACGCCGCCATCGACCTCGATGCTGAAGTGGAGACCGAGATCGGCGCGAAGCTCAGCGAGCTGCCGGATCTTATCCAGCGAAAAAGGAATGAATTGTTGGCCGCCAAAGCCCGGGTTCACACTCATGACGAGCACATGGTGGACCATGGGGAGGATTTCGACCAGAAAATCGACCCGGGTGGCGGGGTTGATGACCACGGCGGCTTCCATGCCGTGATGCGTGATGAGCTGCAGGGTGCGGTGCAGGTGACGGCAGGCCTCGTAGTGGACGCTGATCCAGTTGGCTCCCGCGTCCGCGAACTCGGCGATGAAGTCGTCGGGGTTCTCGATCATCAGGTGACAGTCGAGTGGAAGGTCCGGTGACTTTGCGCAGGGACTTGACCACCGGAGGCCCCATGGTGAGGTTGGGCACGAAGTGGCCGTCCATGATGTCGATGTGAATGGCGGAACCGCCGCCGCGCTCGGCGGCCTGGATTTCCAAGGCCAGCTTCGAGAAGTCGGCAGAGAGGATGGATGGCACTAATTCAACCATGATTGCCCCTCAAAGTGCCCTCAGTGTAGCAGTCTCGCCGGGATTGGCGCTGTTGGCGCACGAATAGTGGGCAGCAGAGGCTGGCGGGGCGAGTTCATCGCCTTGGCCGGCAAGGATCATCGTGCAAACGGTTGGTTCGGCTATTCCCTCAATGCTTCAAACGCCGCGGTTTGAGGTGGAGGGTCATCTTTTTTTATAAAATTCGATAAAATTCGATCCTTTTGGGGTGTTTTGGCGCATTTGACGCGCGTAGGCTTTTGTTTCTTCAGCGACGGCGCCGGGGAAAGAGGCCCTTTGGGATCGAGAAGGGGACCCTGGTGTCGCGCTCAAACGCGGTATCAGGTACCCACTGCGTTTCCTTGAGGCTCACGCGATCGGCGAAGGTGGGCTCGCTGGGATTGAAGACAGGGCTGGGGATCGGGCTGGGGGCCGGCGGCGCGTCTTCCACGGAGCCGAAGGCGGCTTCGGCCTCGGGGTTGCGAGGCTTATCTTCTTCATGGTCTTCCTGGGCATGGTCCGGGTTGGGTCGGAGGCCGGCGGCTTCCTGCTGCTGCTCGCGACGCCAGGCGGAAACATAGATTTGCGGTTTGGGGGGCAGAGGAGCGGAGTTCATCTGGGTGGAGCCGGCACGACGGTCGGGGATCATGCCTTCGATGGCTACGATGATCGAGATAGCCTTGATCTGGCCGGTAATGCTGCCTCGGGTCACTTCGGGTCCCAAGACGGCGAGCTCCCAGAGGCGATCGAGGACTTGCTCCCGGCCTACGTGGAAGCGGTGTGATCCCTCAGCTTGCTGCTCGACGGGTGGTTGCTGCACTGCGGCGCGGTGCTCGAGCATGTAGGCGCGGACGCAGGGTTTGGATTTGATGTAGGCGGCGGTATCGGGGTTGAGGCCGGCGGCTTCGGCGGCGCGCCGGTCGGTCATGGTTCCAGAGAGGACCAGTAGGGCAAAGGCTATTTCCTGATCGGTGATGGGGTCGTTGGCTTTATTTTTGGGCATAAGTGGCTCCGGGTAAGGTTGGGTGAAAGGGGTTATGGCCGAGAAATCTCCATCGCGGAGCGAAGCGCGTGGAGGCATAAAAAATCCCGCCGCGGCGGGATGTTTGTGGTTGGCTAATTTGTGACAGAGATTGGGTGGGACACCGGACAGGGATAAAACTGTCCTTCGCTCGCGTGTAGGCCGAAACTACGGGCAACTGCCGGACCAGAGAGCGGAGACGCGAGAGCCCGCTGCCTGCCGAAATCGTCTGCTGACACTATATCTCCGCTCCAGGATCGGTTCAAGGCCGGGACGCTAGTTCGGGCGGGGGGTATCGGGCTTTCCCGAAACCCCGTCTATCCCCGTAACCCTACTTGGCGCACGCCGATCCATTGGTTACATCCCATCACCGTGGCTGATCTTGGAAATGGAATGTCCATGGACCGGTGGCAAGCCTGAAGACCGAGTTTGCGGAATGGGATCTGCATTCCGGATACTGGAAGCCTGCTGGGCACTTTATCGGCCGATCCCGGCAGAGGCGTGTTGCAGGAAGCATCCAGCGACTCATTCATGGCGCAATGCGACCATTGGGTCCATCAGTGCCGCCCGTAACGCCGGCTCCAGACATGCAAGCAAGGCCGTCGCGCCGAACAGGAGCGCGACCGATGCAAACGTCGTGGGATCGCTAGCCTTTACGTCATAAAGCAAGCTCATCATCAGGTGGGTGAGTCCCAGGGCTGCTGACATTCCCAAAAGAATACCCGCCGCTGCAAGACCCAAGCCTTTGGCAATTACCATACCTAAAATCCGGGCACGGCTCGCTCCGAGCGCCATACGCATACCGATCTCTTGTGTGCGTAACGCAACGGAATAGGCGATGACTCCGTAGATGCCGATGATTGCCAGGAGCAGAGCTGTCCCCGCGAAGATTCCCAAGAGGAACAAGTTGAAACGGCGTGGCGCAACGGATGCAGAGAGAGCTTGTTCAAGTGTCTGCACGTCATAGACGGGCTGCGTCCGATCAATGTTGGCGACGATCCTTTCGATGCTTCGCGCGTCCGGCTTTGCGATTCCGGATGAACGCACAAAGACGTTCATTGACATAGGAATCGTGACCGGCGCGAGTTCGTAGGAAGTATAGATCTCGGGCAGGGGCTCTGCGTCGAGCTGGGAGTACTTAAAGTCGGCGACGACGCCGACGATTGTGCCGGTGACAAAGCTGCCGCTGATGTGCCGCCCGATGACCGATTCTCCTTTGAGGGAGAGACTGCGGGCGAAGCTCTCGTTGACCAGTACGTCATCCAGCATCTGACGGCCGGTGGGCCAATGGCCAGCCCCGTATTGGGGCAGAAGCGGCACGCCGATGGCACGCAAATATCCTGCGGATACGGCACGAATGCCCGCGAAGGAGGTGGCAGCAGAACCTGACGGAAGTCCCTCAACCTTCACATTGGTATGCAGCGTGTAGCCGTCGATACCGGCGGCTTCGACCCCCGGAAATGCCTGCAGACGGGTGAGCAGGGTTTGAATGTAGGCCTGCTGCGCAGGCCAGGCATTGTATTGCGCTCCAGCCAGGGAAACACTCAGGGTGAGGATGTTGGAGGGATCGAAGCCAGGTGGTGCCGCCGTCATACGCCAAAAGCTCTTCACCATGAGCCCGGCTCCGGTAAGCAGGACAACTGCGAGAGCAAGTTCGGTCGCAACCAGAACTTCCCGGAAGCGAATGTGACCTGCACTTCCCGCAGCGGTGTGTGTGGTGTTGCCCTTGAGTGCATCTTGCAGGTTATTACGCCACAGCAGAACAGCAGGGGGTAGGCCGAAGAGAATCCCGGCCAGGCAGGAGAGAGCGGCTGTAAGCAGCAAGACGGGTGCATCGAGTCTTGTTTGGGCGAGCCGTGGAAACGCGTGCGGCAAATCGCGAATCATAACGACGATGGCCCCGCGAGCCAGTAAGAGCCCTGCGGCACCGCCGAAAAGCGCGAGTAGAATTCCTTCCGTCAGGAATTGACGGATGACGCGGGTACGCCCCGCGCCCATAGCGGCACGAACCGCGATCTCCCGTCGACGGGTTGAGGCCCGGGCGAGTAACAGGTTTGCGATATTGGCGATGGCGATCAACAGAACGAAGCCGACCGCCGCGAGCAGGACCATCAGCGCGGGTCGCGCTCCACCGGCAAGCTTCTCCTTCAGCATCTTCATACGCCAGCGTTCAAAATTGTCGTACTGGTGTTCGTAGGCATCATGCCCTTCGACGATGCGGCCCCGGATGGAGCCCATCTCCGAGCGGGCGGTAGCAAGTGAAACCCCGGGCCGAAGCCGTGCTACCACGCAGACATAATCTGGCATTGGTCCGAGTTCTCGCACGATCGCCTGCCACGAACTGGAACCCATCATGGGCAACCGCATCGCGGACGGAGGCCATGCAATGTACGCTCCGATTCCTCGTTCTCCCGCCCCGGAATACTGCTGGGGGAAAAGGAACTCGAAGCTTTTTGGAAGCACGCCCGTGACGGTGAAGGGGTAGCCGTTGATGGTAACGGTTCGTCCGAGGATGTGCGGGTCGCCGTCGAAGCGGCGTTCAAAAAGCTCGTGAGTGAGCACGATCGCGTGCCTCTCACCCTCGGGGAACAGCCTTCCGACTGCCGCTTGCGCTCCAGTCAGGTTCCAAAAGTCGCCGGTAATGGAGACGACGCGTTCCTGAGACGGCTGGCCCTTATACATCAGCGCCAAGTCCTGATTGCCATAGGCCGCGATGGCCTCGAAGGAGCGGGACTGATCTTTCCAGGTAGAGTAGTCCGCGCGGTTCACAAGAATGTCATGGCCGCTTTGGTAGTTGACGTCGTAACTTGCGAGCCAGACGAGCCGGGCGGCGAAAGGATAAGGAAGTTGGCGAAAGAGGACGGCCTCGACGACGCTCAATACAGCGGTGTTCATACCGATGGCTAAGGCCATGGTGAAGATGATGACGGCCACAAATCCAGGATTGCGACGAAATGTTCTCGCTCCGTAGCGGATGTCCTGAAGAAGCTGTTCAAACCACAGGACATGCCAGACAGCATACGTGTCCTCGCGGATGCGCGAAACATTGCCGAATTTGCAAAAGGCTGCGCGACGAGCCTCATCCTGCGTCATGCCCCGGTTAAGGTTGTCCTGGGTCTCAGCTTCGATGTGATCACGTATTTCTTGATCGAGGCTGTCCAGATGGCTGCGTCTTTTCATGGATCCAACTCATGCGGTCGGCTGCAAAATCCTGGCAATCGCGCGTGCGAGCTTTTCCCATTTTGACGTCTCGACGGCCAGTTGCTTACGCCCCTTGTTTGTCAGTCGATAAAACTTGGCCTTGCGATTGTTTTCCGAAATGCCGGCCTCAGCCGAAATCCAACCCCGCTTAATGAGACGGTGGAGTGCCGGGTAAAGCGAGCCCTGTTCGACCAAGAGCACGTCATCCGAGTTACGCTCGATTGCCTTCGCAATTGCGTGGCCGTGTACCGGACCTAAAAGAAGGGTACGAAGAACGAGCAGGTCAAGCGTGCCCTGCAACAATTCAACACGATCGTTTGTGTTCCTAGTAGACATTCTAGGTGAGAATGCGCCATCTCTAGTAGAATGTCAAGGGGAAAGGCGCACATCGTAAATATCGGCGGCCCCTTACAGTGCACACTGTCAAAAACGTTTCCAGGAATGGTTCGTGGAACTGCAGATCCCTCCACGGCGCGCCGCTTCGCTCCCTATGAACAACAATGGGGCTCCCGGTTGAGTTGGGTGCTGGTCGAATGAACCGCAGGTCCACTGCGCTACGCTCCTAATGACACGAGCGGATGGTTGGGTCCGCGACAACCCCACTCAAGCCAAACCCAGGCTTGAATGGGCCACCCAAACCTTTGTTGGTGGTGAGAGGTCGTCATTTTTCCCTCAACTTGCCGCAGGCGAGTTGACGGCGCCCGGGATGACAAAGGGGCGATCGAGAAGAGTGTGGGCATGATGTAAAGGGGACAAGGGGGTAACCCGGGGCTATTTCGTCTCCATTCGCCCTGTCGGAATCACGCAGACGCAGATTGCTTGCGCGCTTTGTTGAGAATCTGGCGAAGGCGGTTGCCGACGATCAGGTCCTCACCGGGCTGCAGGGTCATGGATATAATCTGCAAGCGCGCCGGCCGGCCTGCTCTGTGTTGCGTTGCGGTATCGTCCCTGAGCCGCCCCAGAACCCCACTGGGATTGCTGCCGCCCAGCACATCAATCCGAGGGCTACTGTCGCGCAGCTGCTGTTCACATTCTGCCAGCGTCAAACCTAATTTCTGTGCGTCCCAGCTCACGCTCAGCGTCGGATAACTGTTTCCGTCTGTAGGAACCGTGATGTTCGTCGTCACCCCAGGCACTGTATCCACTAATTTCTTGATGCGTTCCACGCGGCTCTGCCATTCCTTGTTGATCGCGTCCATATCCGCATTCGCCCAATATTGAATCGCACTCAACATCCCCATCATTTCTTCCTTGCCGACCTTCATGGGCCTGCAAACGGCTCCTTCCCATGGACTGCTGTTGTACAGAGCCGCGTCGATCAGATCCTTCCGGCCCAGCAACACTCCGGCGCATTGCGGGCCACAAAGACCTTTGCCGCCGCTGAAACAGTACATATCCACGCCTAACTTTGCGTAGTGGGTGAAGTTCGAAAAGGGAGGAATGCGGTCCGCAAGGTCCACCAGGATAGGTACACCCGCGGGCTTGGTGATCCTGAGTATCCCCTGAAGAGGTTCGTCGTCCGCCCAATCGGTGTACAACATGGCCGTTTGCGGAGTAATGGCTGCCTGCAATTTCTCCACTGCATCGACCACCACAAGTTTGCCTCCAGCCAGGCGGATGGCGCTGTCGAAGGCGCTCCTGCGAGGCATGATGATCACTTCGTTTTTGAGCCCGGTGGTGTCGGGCAGTTGCCACACATGGTTTGGATCCGTCCCGGCAATGCAGCCCGCCGTCGCCGAGGCAATCGCACCCGCCGATCCGGAGGTAATCATTCCGGATTCTGCGCCGGAGAGCTTTGCCAGCTGGCGGCCTATGCCGGCTTGTAACTCAAACAGGTCGACAAAGTAGTGAGACGCCTCTTCGAGAGCCTGCCGCGTCGCCGGTATTTCCAGCGAGCCGCAAAGGTAGGTCCAGGTGCCGCGCGCGTTGATCAGCGGCTTGACACCAATGCGCGTATAGATGTTGTCGGTGTAGGACCTCTTGACAGTGGATGCCACAGCGCTCGACACGGCGGCGGCGAGGCTGCGCGTGCCAAGTGTGGCCAACAGAGGAGCCGCGGCCAGCAATTTCATGAACGATCGCCGGTCGTTCAGGCCGTTTTGATGCTCAAAGTCGGGTACCATGTTTCCCTTCCTGCTTCGTCTGAAACCTGAGCCTGCCGGCAGGTCCGGGTACTCGAATTGCCGCCGTTGTCCTGCCGGCCGAAACCGTTTTTAGAAAAAATACTTTGCCACGAATTGAAACTCGCGGTTATCCAGGGTTGTCGACGAGATCGTCGCGAAGGAGCCCGATGACGCGTTCGCATTGGGAGCGCCAAACTGGGGGTGATTGAGGGCATTGAAGGCCTGAACTTGAAGACTCAGCTTTTGCGATTCAGCATACGGCATAGCGAAGACTCGTTTGAGCTCAAACCCGAGGGGATTATTCGACGGCGCCACCACCCATGACGGGTTGCGCGGCGCGTTGCCGTAATGGCCGATAGCTTCGGTGAATCTGGCGGGATTGAACCACTCATTGATGGACCTGTGGGGAACACCATTCGGCTGGCCTTGCACAAGATCCGGATATTCGAAGTTATTGCCGTTATTCTGGCCGTCGTCACTCTGAGAGACAAATTGCGGACTGCCGGAATAATACTGAAAGATCGCAGCAACGCCCCATCCATTCAGAAGCATCCGCGCCGCGGCGTTTCTGTCCTCATTCAGTTTGGGAAGGTCGTAGAGGACGGCGATCGTCAGGTTATTACGCTGTTGGGTCAGCCCGTTCGCCCATACCTTCTGGAAAGCATACTGGGTCTCATTGCGCTGTTGGTTGGTGCCGCCGCCTTGATCGTCCCGGTCCGAAGAGAGAGCATACGACGCGGTCAGGTTGAGACCGCGCGATAGCCGATGTTGAAAGTGAACCAGGAAGCCCTCGTAAATCGAGGCTCCGTGATTATCGAGCACGCGCATCTGGCCATACGCAGGATACGGGCGATTTGCCTGGACATTTCCGCCGGGGGGCTGTGGCGGGCCGACATTGAAATTCAGCAGAGATGTGTCCTCTTTGTTTCCCTTCACCCCAACATAGGAAAGATCAATCACGTTGTTCCCGAACTGCTTGGAGAAAGTCAGATTCCACGTCTGCAAATAGAGGTCGGGATGATTGCGGCCGGGCGGTATCGACACAATATTCGCGACGGACGCGGAGAGGGACGGCGAGACTGGATTCGCCAGGGTAGCCGTGGGAGCGTTGGGGGTAGTGCAATAACCGCAGTTGCCGTTGAAGAGACTAAAGCTCGGATCATCGGGCGGGTTGAGCTGCAGGATATTGATGTTATCGAACTGCCCCGCGTAGTAACTGATCCCGTACCCTGCGCGTACCACCATCTGGTGCGGCAAGCTATAGGCGAACCCTACCCGGGGTCCAAAGTCCTTGCCTGTGATGTGCCATATCGGGTTGTAGTTAGCGAGGGGCACCAACTCCACAGGGTTGACGTCCCAGTCCATCGTCTCGGAGGTGTTGAGAGAGTCGGTCGGGGCGGGGTAGAGGGAGTAGTTCAGCCCCGTGTTCAGGGTAAGATTTGGGGTCACCTTCCAGTTGTGCTGTATGTAAAAAAACATGCGCCATTGATGGGCATTGGTGAGTGGAATGCCCTCCGGCGTGATGACCTGGGACGGAATCCCCAGCATCAAATCCGCTCCGTCGAAACCGCCTTCATTGGCGGGGGCATTGGCGCTGTTGTTGGCGGTTTCCGAGCCATTAAAGCTGATGACTCCGTAAGGGGTATTGCTGGTGTCGGCATTGTCTTGAACGCGGCGGATGTCTCCGCCGAAGATCACGGTATGCGTGCCGTGCGTCCAGGTCACATTATCCACAACCTGGTAGGTTTTGCCCTGATCCAGTCCGACTCCATAGTCGCTGCCCACCCCAATCAATTCGTTGCTGGTTAGATTCGGAAAACCTTGCTCGGACGCAGGCCAGGGCTGGCCGTTGGGCTGCACAAAGCCGTTGATGCCGATGGAAGCAGGCGTGAAGTCGGTGTTCGCGTAGGTGGTAAGCAGCTTCTGGTTCTCGAAATCGATCCCCAGGCGAAGTTCATTGATGAGCTTGGGCGAGACGATGTGAACATACTGCAGACCGGCGTTGAAAATCGGCAACGTCGTATTGTCGTTGAAGTTCGGATTGCCCTCGGAGATAAAGTTGGTTCGGCTTGCATACATGAAATGAACCGTAAGCTGGTCGGTCGCGCTCAAATGGTGATCGATGCGCCCGATGAACTGGTTGGTGTCCTGGGTGCCGCCTGTGAAAAAGGCGTAGTTGAAACCGCCCTGGTTGGTATTGGGCAAGGGCATGTATTTTTTCACGATCTGCTGCGCCACCGGATCGACGGGTATCTGGTTGTTCAGGTACGGCTGACCGGTAAACGGGCTCACTAGTTGGGTGCCTGGCAGTAGAGCCGAAAAATCGCCGTTCTCCTGCTGCGGCGTGAGCACCTGCGTCAGCCCTGCCGACTGCTCATTGGAGCGAATCCCTTCATAGCTTACGAAAAAGAAGGTGCGGTTGGGGATAATCGGACCGCCCAGCGTCCCGCCGAACTGATTCTGCCGATACACCGGCTTGGGCGTGGGGGCGGGTATAAAGTAGTTGCGCGCATCCAGCGCCGTGTTGCGAAAATACTCGAACACATCCCCGTGAAAATTGTTGGTGCCGGATTTGAGTTGAATGTTCGTGATATCCCCGGCCGCGCCCACGTTTTGCGCTTCGGCGTTTGCGCTAATCACTTCGAATTCCTGTATGGCGTCGGTGGAGGGATACAGGTTCACGTACGCGTGCCGGTCACCAATCATCGTGACCCCGTCCACGTTGGTCTGTCCCCACTCCAGTTGTTCGCTGTACGACTGAACGCTGGCGCCATCCTCGGTGGAGGTGTGATTATCCGGAGAGTAAGCAGTGGTGCCGGGGGTAAGAATGGCGAGGTCCTCAAATTTGCGCCCATTCAGGGGAAGGTTCTGTACCTCCACCTCGCCGACCACGTTGCCCAGAGAGGAGGCTTCGGTCTGCAGCAAGGGTGGCGCTCCTTCAACGGTCACCTGCTCCGTGGCCGCCCCAACCTGCAGTTGGAAGTTGACCCTTGCCTGCTGGCTGAGCTGCAGCTCAATTCCCTGCTGCCGGGTTGTGGTGAACCCTTTGCCCGTGACCGCAACGTTATACGAGCCGGGAGGCAGGTAGTTGACGGTGTATTCGCCGGTAGCTGCGGTCACCGCCGATTTTGCGATCCCGGTGGACACGGAGGTGACTGTCA
>CAWKAU010000018.1:0-217714 GCA_963847685.1 uncultured Acidobacteriaceae bacterium
GCGGAGAAGTATTTCCAGCAGCTGGCCGACGCTTACCCCAAGTTGTATGTGCCGTATCTGGCGCTGGGCGACCTGTACACAGCGCGGCACGATTACCCCAAGGCGGAGGCTTCTTACGACAAGGCCTACGCGCTCGCGCCGCATAATGCGCAGATCGTGGCCGGTGGGATGAACGCGGCGATTGAAGCACACACGCTCGACGTCGCCGGTGAGTGGTCCAGCCGGATCACCAGCGCCATGCAGCAGGATGCGCAGGTCCTGCGCGAGCAGGAGCGGTATCTGACGTTTCGCGGGCAGTATCAGCAATCGGCGGACGTAGGCGAGCAGGTGATCAAGATGCTGCCCAACGATCGCGATGTGGTGGTTTATCTGGGCTACGATCTGCTCAACCTCGCTCGCTACGAGGAACTCAAAAAGCTGACCACGCAATATGACGAGGTCTTTTCCAAAGAGCCGGACATTCCGCTGCTTGCCGGTTATGTCGACAAGCATCAGGGCCAGCTGGAAGAGGCGCGGTTGGACTTTACCCAGGCGCTTGATCGCGATCCCAACGTAGTGACCGCTTATGTCAATCGCGGTTACGTATTCCATGATCTGCATCAGCCCAAGCCGGCCGAAGCGGACTTTGAGTCGGCGCTGCAGCGGGAGCCGGACAACAGCGAGGCGCATCTTGGCCTGGCCTATGCGAGTCTCGATCTGCGCAAGCCGCAGGTGGCGATCAAGCAGGCGCAGCTGGCCTCGGGGAAGATGGGCGATACGCAGCCCCTGCATCTGATTCTGGCGACCGCATACGGACAACGAGGCATGCTGGGCCGCTCGGCGACGGAGTATCGTGCGGCGTTGAAGTTCACGCCCAACGATGGAGCGCTGCACCTGGCGTTGGCCGACACGTTGTACAGCGAGCGGAAGTACCACGATGCGCTCGACGAGCTTGAGATTGCGCAGAAGCTTGCGCCCAACAACGCGGCGATCTCGGCGCTGTTTGCCCGATCCTATGCGCAGCTGGACGATCGGGACCAGACGCTGCACTATGTGCAGCTGGCCGAGCAGCAGGCGCAGCAGGATCCGCCGGTGGTGAGCACTGCCGGCAGCAGCCCGAGCAATCCAGGCAGCAATGCGGCCAGCGCGCTGATCGCCGGGCAGAGATCGAGCCTGAGCGGGATCTACCTGTCGACCGGTGAGGCGTTGAGCCAGATCGGGGACGAGAGTGGAGCGCTTGATCGGTTTTCGAAGGCGCTGACCACACCGGGCAGCGACCGGATGAGCATACGGCTGGCGATTGCGCAGATCATGGCGCGCCAGGATCATGCCGAAGATGCCAAGCGGCAGATTGCCCTGGGGCTGATGGAGGCCGACACCGGCGAGACCCAGCCGCTGACTGGGGAGCAATGGATCGGCGCAGCGGATATCTTCCGCGCAGTACACGAGTACGACCTGTCGCAGACCTACGTGGAGCGTGCCCAGCAGGCCGGCGCCAGTGACAACATGGTGCGGATCGGCCTGGCCAATAACTATCTGGCGTTGGGCGACACGGCGCGAGCGCAGGGTGAGCTGGCGGCGATCAGCAGCGAAGCCGACAGCGAACCTGACTATCAGTATCTGCTGGCCGAAGCCAACGTGCTGCGCCAGGAGCATCAGGGCGCCCAGGCGCTGACCGCCTTCGCCCAGGCTTCGGACGTTGCCGGCGAAGATCAGACCGCCGAACAGGCGCTGCTGCAGGCAGGAGCCAACGAAGGCCTGCGGGTGAACTCCCGGCTGAGCCTGCTGTCGGATATCTCGGTGGCCCCGGTCTTTGAAGACACGACGGTATATGTGCTGGATTCGAAGCTGGACGCGACGTTTCCTGTGCCGCCTTCCGATACTTCGCTGCTTCCTCCGCCGCGTTCTTCTCTGGCCTCGCAAGGCATGGTGGCCTACCACCTGCACTTGAACCATCTGCCGACGGCGAGTGGATTTTTCCAGGTACGCAACACCGAGGGCACCATCTCGGTGCCGGCGACCAACTCGATCGTTACCCGCAACACCAACGACTACTCGTTTAACTTCGGGTTGAATCCGACGGTTCACCTGGGGACCAACGTGCTGACCTTCAACAGCGGAGTGCAGGTGACGGTACGGCGTGATTTCGATACGCCGGTGCAGTTGAACCAGAATCTGTTTCGTGTGTTTACCTACGTGTCGACCAGCTCGTTCTTCAACCTGGTCTCGGTAAGCGGTTTTGTGCTGCGCGAGGCGGGTCCGTTTACCGAAGAAGATCTGCACTCGGCGAATCTGGCCGGGGCGATGGATTTCCGGGTAGGCGCGCCCTGGGGCAAGACGGCGCTGGTGACGGGCTGGGGGGCCTCCAAGCAGACCTTCAACCCGCTGACGAACGAGAATTACTACACCTCCTCGTATGTTGGGCTGGAACGCCATTTTGGCGAGCGGCTGGATGTGAAGGCGCTGGTCGAAGACCTGCGTGCGTGGCGCATCGTAGGGGCCAACTCGGCCATTGCGCAGGCGGTGCGGCCGGCCGGCACGGTGCAGTACACGCCGGCGCGCAACTGGACTCTGCAGGGGACGGTGGCCTACTCGAGCACCCGTGGTTTCCACGACTACGATGCAGTGCAGAGCGGATTTTCTGCGTCCTATGCGGTACCATTTCATCGCGGATTCAAGGAAGAGACAGGAGAGGTCTCGCTGCAGTACCCGATACGTTTCTCGGGCGGCATCCAGCAGGAGAGTTTCTTCAACTTCCCGGGAGCGCATAGCCAGCAGTTCCGGCCTTATTTCAATGTCAGTTTCTTTTAATCAGGTTGTAATAAAAACTAGTTGGAGAGTGGTGGGCCTTATGAAGATTTGCCTGGTTGCGACCTTTCCCCCGAGCGGACGTCAGCTGAACGAGTATGCGTTTCACATTGCGCGTGAGCTGCAGAGAATTCCTCACGTGGAGTTGACCATCCTGGCCGATGAGTTGACCGACTACGAGTTCGCTACCGACGAGCACGGGGTACACATCAAGGCCGAGGAGCAATCGGAGCTGCCGGGCTTCAACGTGGTTCGCTGCTGGAAGTTCGGCAGCATGACGACGCCGGTGCGCCTCTTGAACGCCATTCGCCGGGTGAAGCCGGACGTGGTGTGGTTCAACCTGGTGTTTTCGAGTTTCGCCACGCCGGAAAATCCCTTTGCCGCGTTTGCCGGGCTGTCGGTGCCTGCACTGACGCGGGCCTCGGGCTACTACACGCATATCACGCTGCACCAGGTGATCGAGCATGTTGATTTCGCCGCTGCCGGCGTAGGCGCGCGGCGCGAGAAGCTGCTGCGCATGGGCACTCACTTCACCACCAAGACACTGCTGCGGGCCGACTCCGTCTCGGTGCTGCTGCCTGCCTACCGGCGCACGCTGGTCGAGAAATATGCGGTGCGCAACGTTCTGTTGGGCAAGCATGGAACCTTTGCCCCCACGCCTGCGCCGCCTGACTTCAACAAGCGGGGCAACCCGGAGCATCGTCTGCTGGCCATTGGCCACTGGGGCACCTACAAGCGCTTGGAGACGCTGATGGAGGCCTTTCCCGCGGTGCTCGAGAAGATACCGAACTGCCGGCTGATCATCGCCGGGGCCAATCATCATACCAAGGCCGGTTACTGGGAATCGATTCGCGAGGCCCAGCCGGCGCATCTGCCGATCGAGTTTCGCGGGTATGTGGCGGAGTCGGATATTCCTGAGCTGTTCAGCACCACGTCGGTGGTGGTAATGCCCTACGACTCGGCAACCGGCTCGAGCGGTCCGGCGCACCAGGCCTGTGAGTACGGGGTGCCGATCGTCTGTGCCGACATCAACGACTTCCGCGACATGGCGGCGGAAGAAGAGATGGCGGTCAAGTTCTACAAGATCGGCGATGCGGCCGACCTGGCGCAGCAGTTAATCACCATCCTGGAGTCTGCCGAGCTGCAGCGCAGCATGGGAGAACATAACTTCGCCGCCGGCCAGCAGATGACCATGAGCAGCGTCATCCGCAACTATCTGCGCTGGTTCGACCTCAATCGCTCCAAACGCGCACTGCGCAAAGCAACCCTCACCAGCCGACGCCGCCCCTGGCACGGATTCTTATTCAACTCCTAGGCGGATTGTCGGTATTCCGTACACCAGCCCTCTTTAGTACTCATTCCCTGAGCACTCTGGTTCTTCCGCCGTCGCGAATTCCCAATGGAATGGCGCGCTGATGTGGAAAATAGAGAGTGTGAGTACCAGCACAAATCAAGAGCGATGAGTCCAGGCACGAGTGAGTAGAGCGCGTGAGATCCCCCCTCCGGCGACTCACTCCACAGGGCGATATCACTGACCGACCCATCAAAAGCAGAACCTTTTACGAGATGTACCTGCTTGGTGTTGTGTCCTTTTCAGACTTAACGTTTTGCCCTCGCGAATCAGGAAAGAAGACACGATGATCAAGGCCCGCATAAGACGCACTGTCTCTAGAATACTTGCTCCGATGGCGACTGTTTTCGCTGTCACGCTGTTGTTAAGCGGCTGCGGGGGAGCTCATTTTGATGCTGTTCCGGCGCCGACGGTGAGCATCGCCGCCAGTCCCAGCTCCATCGTCACGGGCAGCTCGTCTACCTTAACTGTCACGGCAGCCAGCGCTACCCAAGTAACGGTGACGGGTACGGATGGCAGTACCTATACCCTGCAAGCTACTGGCGGCACACAGTCAGTCAGCCCGAAGACGACAACCACCTATACGGCCACCGCGACTGGTCTTCAAGGCCAGACCACGGCAACCATGACCCTTGCCGTGTCGTCGCCCGGTGTGACTCCGCCGCCTGCTCCGACGGTCACGATGACTGCCAGCCCCACGTCGATTAGCGCGGGCGGCTCATCCACCCTGAGTGTGACGGCGACCCATGCCACCGGGGTGACGGTGAGCGGCTCCGACGGCAGCACGTACGCTCTGCAGCCTAACGGCGGAACCCAATCCGTCAGCCCGGCAACGACTACGACGTACACAGCAACCGCGACGGGAACGGGCGGCAAAGCCACGGCCATGACGGCCGTAACCGTGACCCAGGCGGGAACTCCGCCGCCGGCTCCGACCGTCACCATCACTGCCAGCCCCACTTCGATTACTTCAGGTAGTTCATCCACGCTGACCGTGATAGCGGCCAACGCCACCCAGGTGACGATGAGCGGCACGGATGGCAGCTCTTACACCCTGCAGGCCAACGGCGGGACCCAGGTGGTCAGCCCGACAACGACGACCACATATACCGCGACCGCGACCGGAACGGGCGGCAAGATCACGGCTAGCACGGTCGTGACCGTAACCCCGCCGGGAGCTGCGGCCCCGACGGTCAGCATCAGCGCCAGCCCGACTACGATTACTGCAGGCAATTCCTCCACTTTGACCGTGGCTGCTACCAATGCCACCTCGGTCACGGTGACGGGCACGGATGGCAGCACCTACAGCCTCCCGGCCAGTGGCGGAGTTCAGCCGATTAGCCCAGCGGCGACCACCACTTATACGGCGACCGCAAAGGGCGCCGGCGGCAGCACATCGTCTAGCGCGACGGTGACGGTAACACCCGTAGCGCCGGCAGCGCCCACCATCAGCATCACGGCCAACCCCAGCACGATTCTTGCTGGCAACGGGTCTACGTTGACCGTGGGTGCGAGCAATGCCACCCAGGTGACGGTGACCGGCACGGATGGCAGCAGCTACACGCTGCAGGCCACTGGCGGAACCCAGGTGGTGAGCCCGCTCGCCAACACGACCTACACGGCGACTGCGACCGGAGCAGGCGGCAACGCCACAGCGACCGCAACCGTTTCGGTGACGCCGGCCCCCGGGCCGACGCCTCCAACCGTCAGCATCAGCGCCAACCCAGGGTCGATTATTTCAGGCAAGTCGTCCACGTTGACGGTTACCGCGACCAACGCGACAGCGGTAACGATTAGCGGGAGTGACGGCAGCTCCTATACTTTGCAGCCCAGCGGCGGCAGCCAGATCGTCAGCCCGACAGCGACCACGACGTATACAGCAACCGCAAACGGAACTGGAGGCAGTGCCACAGCAGGGGCGACTGTTACGGTCACGGCGCCTTCCGCGACCGTCAGCATCACGGCCAACCCGACTTCGATTACGAAGGGCAATTCTTCGACCTTGACGGTAACGGCGACGAACGCTACCGGGGTGACGATCAATGGCACCGACGGCAGCAGCTATACTCTGCCGGCAACCGGTGGCAGCCAGATCGTCAGCCCGACCGCGACGACCACGTACACGGCTACGGCGATCGCCGCCGGAGGCAATGCCACAGCCGGCGCGACGGTAACGGTCACGGCGCCTTCCGCGACCGTCAGCATCACGGCCAACCCCACTTCGATTACGAAGGGCAATTCTTCGACCTTGACGGTAACGGCGACCAACGCTACCGGGGTGACGATCAACGGCACCGACGGCAGCAGCTATACTCTGCCGGCCACTGGCGGCACACAGCCGGTGAACCCGACGACGACCACTACGTACACAGCTACCGCGACCGCCACCGGAGGCAATGCCACAGCAAACGCGACTGTAACCGTGACCGCGCCGCCAGCGCCGACGATCAGCATTACGGCTAATCCCACGACGATTAATTCAGGCGCATCGTCCACGTTGACCGTGGTGGCTACCGATGCCACGCAGGTAACGGTGAGCGGCAGCGATGGCAGCTCCTATACGCTGGCAGCGACGGGCGGCACGCAGCCGGTGAATCCAACGGCAAGCAGCACCACCATCATCACCTATACGGCAAGCGCGAGCGGACTGGGCGGCAACGCCACAGCGACCGCGACGTTGACTGTGAACCCGGCAGGCAGCGTCCAGGCCATCAACCACGTGGTCTTCATGCTGCAGGAGAATCACTCGTTCGATAATTACTTCGGCATGCTGAACCCTTACCGGGAGTCGAATGGCTATAGCGTCGGCGACGATGGCAACACCTACACCGTGGATGGCATCGACGACAAGCTCAGCACAATCAGCAACCAGGACAATGAAGGGGCAACGTACAAGCTGTTCAAGCTGGCCAGCACCTGCGTGGACGATGAAAGCTCCGATTGGCTCTCGAGCTATGGGGACGTTAATCGTTATGACTTCCTCACCACGCGCCCGATCAAATTGGATGGCTTCGTGCACGACGCGGAAGGCTACGCTGATAGCTGTGCGAGTTCGGGGTCATGTTCCGGCAATTTCACGGATCTGACCGGACAGCGCGCGATGGGGTACTACGACCAGGGATTTCTCAACTATTACTACTACATGGCCTCGCAGTTCGCGCTGTCGAACCGTTGGTTCTCGCCGGTATCGAGCAAGAGCATTTCGAACCGGATCGCGACCTTCACCGGCGGCACGACGCAGGGCCTGACGCTGGATCCGGGCGGCGACGATCATCTGAATACTCAGCTTTCCATCACGACCATCTTCAACAAGCTCGACAAGGCCAATGTGTCGTGGAAGATTTACTACACCGTCAGCCTGGGCTTCTGCCTCAACGACGACGATTGCACCACAGGATCGAATGCCTACTACCCGGCAACGGACTTCTCTTCTTTGACGTACTCGTATAACTACGTGTACGAAAATCCCAGCCACGCTGCATGCACCGGCACTACGCAGCCATCGAGCGTGGTGGGCGATGCGTCGAACTCCTTCTGCATCGATCCGAACCACATCGCTCCGCTGACCCAGTACTACAGCGATCTGGCCAACGGCACGCTGCCCAGCTTTGCCTTCATCGAAGCGGGCTACGCCAACAATGACGAGCATCCCGGATCGGGCCAGTCGGTTCTGACCGGCCAGGTGGAGATGTCCAAGGTGTTGAATGCGTTCATGGCCAGCTCGTCATGGAACGACTCGGTCTTCTTCTTCAGCTATGACGAGGGTGGCGGCCCGTACGACCACGTTCCACCGGTGCCCGGCCACTCCAACGACAACACCGACGCTTCGCTGTTGGCCGCGACGACGGTTCCGGATATCGCAAGCATCGCCGTCAATGCCGATGCGTACAATCCGTGCCCGGCGCCAGGTGGAACGGCGACCCTGCATTGCGATGTGCCGTCGGGATGGCCCGGGGCCAATCCGGCTGACGCGCCGGCGGTCAACGGCTTCGCCGCGCAGCTGGGTTTCCGTTTGCCGAACATGATCATCTCGCCGTTCACGCGGAAGCATTATGTGTCCAACATACCGATGGACCATACGGCGGTCCTGAAGTTCGTCGAAGACCGCTTCATCGGCGACCACCAATACCTGACGGCGCGCGATGCCGCGCAGCCGAATCTGCTGGACTTCTTCGACTTCAACAATGTTCCGTGGGCAACGCCGCCCTCTCCGCCGGCTCCGGTTACGCCGCAGTCGCTGGGGCACGATCCTTGCACGCCCAATGCGATGGGGCCTAAGTAGAGCTTGCCGACTCGAGTGGGTCCCTCTCTGCAACGAGACGCGCTTCGAGGCATTCAGCCTTTGTGCGGTTTGACTTCCTGGGGAACCACTTCGAAGGGCCGCATCATGTCGTTGTCTTCATGCTCCAGCATGTGGCAGTGAAAGACATAGCGGCCGGTGTAGCCTTCGAAGCGAGCGATAATGGTCAGCACGTCTCTGGGGTTGACGATCGCGGTATCCTTCCATCCGGCCTCGTTGGGCTGAGGCAGGCGCGGCGCCCCCAACAGTTCCAGCTTGCCGGTATGAAAAGACGACGGCATTAAATCCCTGGCGATGCAGTATTTGAAACTGTATCAGGTGCACATGCATGGGATGCGCATCTTCGGTGGTATTGATGAAGCGCCATTTCTCAATCGATCCCTAATTTCACAAATTCAGTAACCGGGTCATCGTATCCCTTGCCATTGATGCGCACTCCGAGCGAGTGTCCCTGATCATCCAGCTCCTCGGTCAAGACGAAGTCTCTGGTGGCGATGGACTGCGCCTCATCCAGCCTGGTGAAGGGAACCGAAGACGGCAGGCTGAAGGCTTTCGCCTTGCTGGAGAGCGGACGGGTCACGCGAAACTGCATGAACTCATACAACGCCTGGTGGGTTGCGCCGCTCATGTCCCATCCCGGGAAGGGAACTGCGAGCATTGTTGGACAGGGTGACTGTCTTGCCTTCGTGCGAGGAAAAATCGACGATCAGATCGGCGCGTTCCGCCGGCCCCAGCAAGAGCGCAGTTGATGGCTGCCGGTTTGGGGAGAAAGCCGCCATCGCTGCCGATCTGATGAAAGGTGATCAGCTGAGGAATATCCGTGGGGCGTCTTGGCAAGATTGAGCGAAAGATGCAGGAAGCGTGAGTTGCAGCCGTTGAGCATGCGCAGGCGATAGCTGCGCGGCTCAACCTCCAGATATGGATAGATGGCGCCATTGACTACGGGAAGGTCGCCAAAGAACTCCGGTCCCCAGACCCCTGGAGGAAGCTTCACGCCGTCGTCGTGGGTCGGCGAATAGACCAGCTGACCCTGGTCATCCAGCGGTTCGATCCTGCAGCAGCAGGGGAAGCTCGTACTCGCCCGATGGCAGCTCCATGCTGCGCTCCTGGTCGTCGCGCAGGAGATAGAAGCCCGACATGCCCGCATACACATTCAGGCGCGTGATCCCCACGGCGTGGTCGTGATACCAGAGCGTCGCGGCCGGCTGTTCATTGGGGTAGGTGTAGACTGCCGAAGCTCCAGGGGTAAACCACTTCTCGGGCAAGCCATCGCTGATGGAGCGCGTGCGTGAGCCGTGCAGATGGGGCACGGTTCTGACCGCGGGTGCGGGAGGCATGGCGCCATGCAGATGCGGGTCGATTGCGAAGATATGGTGGGCTGGGAGATGGTTCTCCCATTGGACGACGGCCGTCCTGTTCTGCGACGCCTCAAAGGTCGGGCCGGGATAATGCCCTTCGTATCCCCATAGCTTTGTGGGGGGAAGCTGGGAATGCAGTCTTCTGGGTGAATTCCACCATGCGGACCTGATATTCATCCCGGTCTTTGTGGACCGTGTGCGGCGCCAGGGGCTTGGGGATGGGAAGACAATCGATATAGCGGTCGAGAGCGGGCATGCGCGGGGCCGGCTGTGCCACGGGAGGCGCCGGAGCCTGGTCCGCCTTGGCAAGAAGAAGGCCGGGTACAGAGGCGGCACATAATTTCAAAAAATCACGCCTGTGTTTTGAAACCATCTCAGAGTTGGCCGCCAGCTACCATTTCATCATCCGGCCCCTCATCTGTCTTGTCCCATTGTGCGCGGGAACTCTTCCTGTCAATGCCCTGGGTCACATCTTTTGACGATGGTTCAATTCTCAGAATCCACAGGCAAAAGGGGCATGGTGGAGGCCCGGGGAACGGTCACCAGCAAAATCAACCCGGCCAACAGCCAGGAAGCCACCAGGATGGGGGCGTAGCGCATGGGCGCATCCGGCAAAGGCACCACCGATTTGTAGGCCACCCAGACCATCGACATGGTGGAAAGCACGGGGAAGAGGAAGTGGAGGACCGGGCTGAACTCCGCCGGGTGCTGGCGGCGGTAAAGGAAGAAGACGCCGATGTTTCCCGAGGAGTAGATGAAGATGAGCAGCAGGGTCATGGCGACGCCGAAGAAGTAGTACTCCTGGTCAGGGCCGATCCAGAAGCCGATGGCGACGCCGATGGTGAGGGTAATGATGGTCTGCAGTACGATGGCGTTGACCGGGGTGCGAAAACGGGGATGGATGCGTGCCAGCGAGGCGGGCAGAGAGCCCGCCCTGCCCATGGCGTAAAAGACGCGGACCGCGGCATTGGTGCCGGCGATGGAGCAACCGAGGATGGAGTTGATGACCGCCACCAGAATCAATATCCATGCTCGACCCCAAAGGTGCTTGGCCAGCAGGATGACGGGGTTCTCCGGCGAATGAGCAAAGGATTCGACGTGGCTGTTGCCCCAGCCGGTGAGAACGGCCAGGCTGGTAAAGACGAAGAACGCGCCCATGAGGGTAATGGAGAGCAGGATGGCGCGGGGCAGGGTTCGCCGCGGATTGCGGGTCTCCTCGGCCAAGGGCGCGATCGCTTCAAAGCCGGTGTAGGTGAAGATGGAGAAGACAATCGCCAGGTAGAAGCCTTTCCGCTTGAAATCGTGCACCGAGACGAAATCCTGTAATTGGATGCGTCCGTCGCCCGGGTGCATCAGGCAGGCGACCGCGAGCACCAGGATGATGCCGCATTCGATGATGGTGAGCCACATCACGAAGGCGGCGGAGATTTCGATTCCACGGTAAATGAGCACGGTGATGAGCAGGGCGCAGACCACATAGACCACATACCACGGACAGGTGATGTGGGCCTCGATGCGCAAGGTGGTCTGTACCAGGAAGCCCAGATACGCCAGGTTGACCGCGGCGGTGAGCGGCTCGTACAAGAGGAACATCCAGCCGGTGAGAAAGCCGGCCTTGGCGTTCAGAGAGCGGCTGACGTAGGTGTAATATCCGCCGGCCGAGGGCAGATGCAGGGCCAGTTGGGCGAGGCAGACGCCCAGCAACATCACGATCAGGAATGCGATGCCGTAAGCCAGGGGCGAGGCGATGCCGGCCATGGTGGTGACGAACTGCACGGTGACCACCAGCCCCATGGCGGGTGCGATGTGGGTGATGCCCTGGGTGAGGATGGAAGAGAAAGAGAGGGCGTTGGCGCGCAGGCTCTGAGTGTGGGGAGCGGATGGCTTCATCGACGAAAGTTCGAGACTCCCCGACTAATGCAGTTTCGCAAATACAGTGGCCCGGTAAAGATCGCGAGGTGTGGTTTTCCTTGGGAGAAAACCACGAAAAGGCCTACCGCTTCGGTCTACACCATTCGCGAAACTGCTAGAGCAGGTGTTCTGCTATTTTTAGAAAGCAAACTGAGGACTGATGGCTGTATTGTAAAGGCCCGCGAAGGATTGTCGAATCTTATCTCACCGAAGCAGTGGAGGACGTGAATGCTGGAACTGATACAAGTGGCGGGTGCGCCTAAGCCCGGGGGACCTTATTCGAGTGCAGTGCGTGCGGGCGATTTCCTGTATGTGTCGGGTCACGGTCCGGTGGATGCGGCAACCGGGGCGATGCAGTCAGAGCTCAGCGTGCAGGATCAAACCAGGCTGGTGTTGCAGCATATCCAGACGATTCTGCGGGGCTGCGGCGCCGACCTGGAGGACGTGGTCAAGTGCTCCGTGTTCCTGGCCGAGCCCATTGACTTTGGGGCGATGAATGAGGTGTACGCGGAGGTCTTTGGCGCGCACAAGCCCGCTCGGACCACGGTGGCGGCGGGAATGGTAGCCGAGGGCATGAAGGTCGAGATCGATTGCGTCGCCTACTCTCCGAAAGTTGGGTAGGGCAGGCTAGCGGACGAGCTCGGAAACCACCTCGACTTCCTGGTGGCGCGTGCTGCCGGGAACATCGAGCGATCCGAGCACCAGCGGTTTGCCCTGGACCAGGGTGGAGGTTCCTTCGAGCGTGGTCTGGCGGATCATGGGATCCTGCGACCCCACGGCGGATTTCTCTTCCGCAATGCTCGATTGCACGACTTTGGTCCGCAGCCGCACGCCGTCGAGGTAGCCATCCAAAGAAGCTTCAATCTCCTGCCCTACATCGAGATAGGTGACCTGGGTCTCGCCCTGGGTGGAGGAACTCGCAATTACCGGCACCCGGCTCCCTTGTTTGGAGACAGTCATGCTGCCCGAGGCCACGATGATGGAATAGCGCTGCAGGCCGATCGTCTTGCCGCCGTCGGTTTCCTTCATGGTGTAGGTCAGGCGATAGATTTTCTTGGTCTTATCAAGGTCGGAGAGGATCTTCTGCGCACGTGCAATCTCCTCACTCGTGCCCACCATAGAGATGGCTCCCTGCGACGGCACATAGTATATCTTCGCGTTGACCAACATATTGCGAAGGTCGGTCACAAGCTCATTCGCGTCATTCGGTTGGGTAAGGTTGGTGAGATACAGGGTCTGATAGATTTTGGGGCTGGTCTTCGCGTCGGCGTCCTGCGCCTGTGCTACCGCGCTGATCGCATGGCAGGCTATAGCCAGGGTGATGGCCGCATTCAATACAATCCTGGTCCAGTTTGGTATCTGTTGGTTATTCAATTTGACTCCTCATCTCTATGGGATCGATTCCAAAAAATTGCTGAAATTGTTCGGTGGCCTTGGCAGACTGCGCCGCCTGCGCCACCGGATTGAGCATGGCCGCGTCTTGTGGGTCGCGGCGATGGGCCAGGCGCAGCAGCAACCTCTCCTGCTCGGTTAACGGCAAAGGCGGTGCAGGGAAGCTGGCGACCTGCGTCTCCGGCACTGCAGACAGTGGATGTCTGTGCGAGCCTGGCCGTCGCGGTGCAATGGACGCTTGCTGTGCGACCACCTGCGGCTGCGTTGTTCTCTGCACTGCGGGCGGGCTTCGATGACTTGTAGTTTCTGAGGGCAAACGGCGGTGTTGATGAATCGCGACGATCAGCAAGCCGATCATGACCAATGCTGAGGCCAACGACGTCGCAACTGGCCTCAGACCGTGCCAGAACGGAGTAGAGGTCTGCGCTTCGCGAGCCTCCATCGCCTGGAGGATGCGGCCCTCTATGCCCGCGGAAGGCTCAGCGTCTCGCAGGGCTGCCAGCAGCCGTTCGATTGTTGGGTCAGCATTTTTCATCGCTTCTCCTCTCCGAGCCTTTCCCGCAGCCGCGCCCGTGCTCTTGAGAGCAACGCCCGCACTGCCGATTCACTTCTTCCCAAAACGCCCGCTATCTCGGCCGTGCCCAGCTCGTCGATGGCGGCGAGCAGCAAGACGTGGCGCTCTGCCCTGGGCAGTTTCTCGATTTCACGCAAGACGGACTGATAGCGCTGCGCCTCCTCGAGTGCCTCATCCGCCGGCATGGTTTCGCTGGCCAGGGATCTCGCGAAGTCCTCGTCCAGTTGCTCGGGCCGCTTGCGCCGCTTACGGTCGAGGGCGAGGTTCCACGCGATGCGAATGAGCCACACGCGCATGTCCCGCACGGCTGAAAGCGATGGGCGATGCTGCAGCAACCGGATGAAAACATCCTGCACTACGTCTTCGGCTTCGGTCCTGCTCCGCAGCACCGAGTTGGCGACGCGGAAGAGCAGAGTCGAGTAGGCATCGACGATGATGGTAAGATCGACCGCTGGCCGAGCATCTTCCATAAACGACAACGCCAAGCTGCAGCCCTCGGTGGACGCCATGTTTTCCTTCTATTGAAGACAGACGCTCAACCTCGGTTTTCGCCCGGAAAAATTGAAAAATAATGCGGCGAGGCTAGCCCTGGGGCTGACCGTCGCTCAATCAGGATCGGGAAATGGCTAAAAAGTGCGCATTAGCGCACTAATTCGGGCTAAGGAGCTCCAGAGAGGCCGGCAACGGAACGTAAAAATGCTTCAGGGAAATTCTGGTTCCCCGGCAGGCGTAAACGATGCGAATCATCCGACCTAAGCTAACCAAGCTCGATCGGTGGGTCCGTTTGGGGTCGCAAGGCTCTGCGAATATCCCCACACTCTTCCAGTTGAATAGATTCGGATTGACTCTCCTTCGGTCAGGAGCGGGAGACTAAATTTTGCAGGATCCCGGCGAATGACCGCTGCCTGTCTCTCGAACTGACAACTCGAATTGACGGGCAGCCACGAAGGGTCAGTTTGACCATGCGGACAAAAGTGTCATAGGTTGTCACCAGTTAGTCCGTAGTCCTCCTACGAAAGTAAGCAGAAAGGCCCTAATTTACTGATCGGGCAGTTAGATATACTTAGAACAGATCTGTATTCGCTTGTTGTCATTGGCAACGAATTGTTTGCCCCTTCTGCTGAGGACTTAGCCGATGTTGAATCGACCGATCGACGAAAAGAATCCACAAGAGACCGCATTTGCCGATGGCTGCGGGGACCAGAATATACCTGCGTTCGCGCCCGTCGCAGAACGCCATTCGGATACAAAAACACACCCATCCACATTCCTCGCGATCAAGTCGGGAGAAAAGCTAATCGACCAGTGGAAAAAGTGCGACCACGTCTATCTGGTCCGCGAGGGGTTGGTGAAGCTGCTCTACACCAGCGACAATGGCTCCGAAGTAAGCCTGGGTCTGCGTTCCACAGGGTGGTACGCCGGCGCTGCCTCAGTTCTGCTGGGGATCACGAATCCTTATTCCGTGCTGGCCGTGAGCGATTGCAAGGTCACACAAATACCGGCAGAGCTGCTTTTCGCCTGGGCAACCAGAAACGTCAAGAAGCTACACCAGTTCATGAAGAATATCTGTCTGGATTCCATCCTGCTCGCGAAACTTCATACCGAAATCAATTCGAGTAGCGCAGCAGAGCGGCTCGAACACTTGATGCAAGAACGAATCACGACGGACCCGAATTGGAAGACAGTGGATCCACTTCCGTTATTGAAGCAGAGGGAGTTGGCGCAGCTACTCTCTGTCACTCCTGAACACTTGAGCCGCTTGCGCAAGCAGCGCATGCACGATGAGTTCAAGGGAGTGCGTTGAATTGTTGTAGTACCCCCTCCGATAGAGTCTGCGTGAGAACCGGGTTTCACGCAGACTCGATTGACCCTCTTCATTCCGCATGCATCAACCTCTCATTTAGCATCAGCCCAGGGCAGCTGCTCCGCAGCAACCCGCCCGCCTCGATCGATCCCCATAGGCATTTCGTTTCATAACACATAGGCATTTCGTTTAGCCATGTCGTTCCATGAAGAGCTCTCAGGCCTTGTCCATCAGGGATTCGCGGGAGCCGGCCGAAACATTGAGAACGAATCGCAGGAAATCTCGGAAGTTGATCGAGATCAAGTGTTACTTAGGTGTTCCTTGCTATGTTGGCCCTCAAGGGGAGCAATCTCGTAAAACCCTTCTGGAGAAAATATGAAGCAGGATATCAATACGCGAATCCCCCGCGAAATCAAACGAAGCGTGATCACAGCGTTGTTGGCTGGATCGGCACTCGCATTCTCTGCGACTGTCAGTTATGCGAAAACAACCGTTCATGTGGCCTCCGCCTATGGAGCCGAAGTCAACGTAGGCAGCGTAGTTAAAGTGGGACAGATTGCCGGAGCAGCATTGCCATCCTGCTCTACGCAAGCTGTCGGAAGCTCTACGGCAAGCGCAGCCTCGATCAACGCCGCCCTGATCAATACCGGTCTGGTTGAATCTGTTGCCTCCAGCACCGAAACGAGTTCCACCGGATCGAGTGAAATCGTCGGCGTGAATCTACTCGGCGGGGTTATCTCCACCACACAACTCAAGGCCGTCAGCACAAGCAGCGTCGATAGCAAGGGAGTTTTCCATTTCGCTACGACCGGCTCGACGTTTGGCAACCTGAACATTCTCGGCATACAGATTGCGGAAAATGTAGCTCCCAATACAGTGATCGAGCTGCCGCTGATCGGCAGCGTGACCCTCAACGAGCAAGTTCCTTTTGTGAACTCTTCTGAAGCCAAGCTATCGGTCAATATGATCCATGTAAGGATCACGCTCGGCTTGCTCGGCTTCGTTCCCGGTACCGAAGTCATTGTGGGGAGTGCCGCAAGCGAGATCAGGACGCTCAACGGTCCTGCCGCAGTAGGGGGTTATGCTTATGCTCCTCAGCTGGTGGCCAAGCCCCTTATTACTATCGGACCGCTCGTTTCCGAGCAGATCGGTTGCTTCGGCACTGGCGGCGCAGTTGAGACGAACTCGGTCGCGGCTGTCAACATCCCCGGAATTATCAACACCGGCGCGGTCACGGTCACCGGCACGGGAAACATCAACAGCGGTGAGGCGTCGAGCGAAGGAACTAGTTCTGTAGCGGGGCTGAATCTGCTCGCAGGGCTGGTGAGCGCCACCGTCATCAAGGGCCAGGCGAGTGCGACGACAACAGACGGAACGAACTTCGATTTCAATGGAGGAAGCACATTCGTTGGCATATCAGTCGCCGGGCACCCAGAAATCACGGCCAGCGTCGCCCCCAACACTGCCATCAAGATCGCAAACCTCGGCGTCCTCTACCTCAATCGGGTTACCCGATATGCGGACAAAGTGAGGGTGGCGCCAGTGGAGCTGATCATTAACGCCACGAACGTTCTCAAGCTTCCAATTGGAGCTGACCTCACGGTCGGTGTTGTGGAAGCGCAGTTGCACAGTGCGGATATTCCGTAAAGTCTGACCCGCATCGAAGAAGCCGGGAACACAACGATCCGATCCAGAAGTGAGTCCAAACTGGAGCGAGTTGGAGGGTGTCTCCAAAGTCAGGGAAAACCTGGCGGAGGGGGCGCCCTCATTCCCGTTTATGGGATCGCACGAGCCCTGGAATGCGATGCTTGGACATTCCCACCGACTCCTTCCCAGCTTCCTGTCCGGCCGGAGAGCCGGACCGTAGCACCAAAGTACTATTCCCCCCGAGGACTCCGCCATTATCAATTACCAATGGGGGAGTCATGTCACCAAGAAGACGTAAGCGGCATTCCCAGGATCCGGCCTTAGCTTTCGCCCCAATCGTCCAGGTTCATCTTGAACAGATTGAGTGGGCGCTGACCTATGGGTCGGACATCGTGGTGTTCTCAGACGAACCAGGAGCGGAGGACCACAATTATGTCCGGCAGGTGAAGGATCATCCCCGGCCCAAGACATTGCGGATAGGCCCTGTCAGCATTCAAGAGGTTGATGAGCTGGTGGCCTTTATTCGTGGCTCCATCGAGTTCCCTGGTAACCCTGCCGGCGAACGGGAACAGCTTGCCAGGCCTGAGTTCTCTTATCCGATAGGGACAATCGTTCTCGGATCAGTGGGTGCCAATGCCGATGCGGATTGCTAAAGCATTGTCACTACCATTGGTTCTATTTTGTGCAAACGTCGCCTATGGGGCCGATCTGCCCGAAACACCCGAGCCGCTCCACAACGAAATGATGAGCCGCACCAGCTTTCTACTGGCAGGAGGAGTGGTCGCCTCAAGAGCACTGGACTGGGCCAGTACAGAGGAATGCTTACGGCGATCGTGGTGTCACGAAGGCGAGCTCCCCAGCGCGTTGGTACACAATAGAGCCGGGTTTGCTGCATTCGAGGTATCCATGTCTGCGTTGGGCATCCTCGCACAGCACGAGATGTGGAAGCACGGGCACAGGAAGCTGGCAATCGTGGGCCAGGTGGTTTCCTCCAGCGTGATCCTTGGCCAGGACGCCTACAACTATTACGTTGATAAGAGCTACCCGCGCCACCCATAACACTCGTTCCTGCCCTCTTTGTCACGATTCGAAGATCCGCGATAGACTCATTCCGGCGGATTTTATGAGACAAGCAAGATCGATCGGAACGACATGTATCTGGGTTGGCGCTGCTGCGCTACTCGTGACCGGCATCGCGAGCTTACAGGCGCAGGGACCGGACGGTGGGCGAACCGCCAAGGCGCTATTCGATGCCCTGGATACCGATAAGGATGGAACGCTGACCCGGCCCGAGTTGGAAGCGGGCTTCGATTCCTGGTTTACGGCGTGGGACACCACCCATAGCGGGACCCTGACCCAGCCGCAGATTTTGGCCGGAATCAGCAAAGTGCTGCCTGCACCACCCGCGGTCAAGCCTGGGCAATCCGGCACGTTCAACCCTGTCGGTAATTCGACGCCGTTCCCCGCACCGCAAGCGGCGGTGGACGCTATGATGGCAGCCTTACCCAGTACACCCGGGAGCAAGCCGATGCATCCGCGCAAGCTGCTGGTGATGGCGCATACCGGCGCGGGAGGGTTCGTGCATGCCTCCATCCCGCTGGCCGCAAAGACGGTGGAAGCACTGGGGAACCAGGGCGGTTTATGGGCCACGACGATCAGTTACGACGCGGCGGACATTAACACCGATAACCTGAAGAAATACGATGCCATTTTCCTGGACAGCACAACTGCGTGCTTCCTCGACGATCCGGACCCCGCAGTGACGGCCGCGCGGCGAGCGGCGTTCCTGAGTTTCGTGAGAAGTGGAAAAGGGATCGCGGGCATCCACGCGGCGTCAGACACCTATCACACCGATTGCCTGGCAAGTGAGGCCGCTGCCAAGAGCGGCAGTCCCGGGCTGAATATAGCGGCGTTGGTTTTAGCGGCGCGGCTTACCGCGGCGGCAGACAAGGATAATGACGAAACCGTCAGCCGGCAGGAGTGGACGGCGCTTGCCGACGATTGGTTCCAGAAGTTGGATACAGGCAATACGGGGAAGGTCACCCGCGCCGATTTTGTGGCGCACTTCAATTCGTTGTTGCCGCCGCCGGACATGCGTCGTCTTGGCCTCGAATCGAAGCCTGTGCAGCAATGGCCGGAGTTCAACACGCTGATTGGCGGTTACTTTAAATTTCACTGGTCCGATCCGCAGCTGATTTATGTCAAGATCGATGATCCGAACAGCCCTTTGACGGCTATGTTCCATGGCAAGGAGTTCGAGATCCACGACGAGACCTATACATTCGTGCAGGAATCGTTTTCACGCAAGAATGTGCATGTGTTGACGAGTATCGACTACGACAAGATGAGCGCTGAGGATAAGGCGAAGGAAGCGCATCCGCGCAGCGATAGCGATTATGCCTTGAGCTATATTCGCCGCGAGGGCAAAGGGCGCGTGTTCTACGAAGGGCATGGCCACAGTGACCGGGTCTATGCCATGACGCCGATGTTGGAACACATTCGCGCCGGGATTCAATACGCGCTGGGCGATCTGAAAGCGGATGACAGCCCCTCAGTGAAATAAGCTACCCATTTACAACCGGAGAGTGAGCCTATGTGCGATGACCTGATTCACCAGGGCCTTACCCATGATCCCACTGTTTCGCGCAGAGCCTTTGGGATGGGAGCGGTCGCGACCATTGTGCTGAGTTCCGCCTCGGCTGCGGCGCAGGCAAAGGTAGTTGAGAAGGACGTAGATGTCCCCATGGCGGCTGGCGTGTCTGACTCGGCGCTCTTTTATCCCGAGGGCAAGGGAAGCTGGCCGGCGGTGCTGGTGTGGACCGACATTCTTGGGCTGAGGCCGGTGTTCCGCGAGATGGGTCGAAGGCTCGCGGGAGAAGGCTACGTGGTCCTGGTGCCGAATCCGTTCTACCGGAATGCCAAGGCGCCGGTGGTCGATGGTTCGTTCGACTTCAACAAGCCGGAGGACCGCGCCAAGGTGATGCCCATGGCGCAGGCGTTAACGGCCGATGCGAATATCAGCGACGCGAAGTCGTACGTCGCCTTTCTTGACGCGCAGACGCAAACGAACAAGAAGAAAAAGATGGGCGTGCAGGGGTACTGCATGGGTGGGCCGCTGACCTTTCGCACGGCAGCGACTGCACCCGAGCGCATTGGCGCGGCCGCTACGTTTCATGGCGGTGGCCTGGTGACCGACAAGCCAGACAGCCCGCACCTGCTTATCCCGAAGATGAAGGCCGAATTTGTCTGTGCTGTGGCCGACAACGACGACAAGCGTGACCCTACTGCCAAAGACAAACTAAAAGAGGCGTTCGCGGCAGCGCACCTTAAAGCAAAGGTTGAGGTCTACGAGGGCTGCAACCATGGCTGGACGGTGCGCGGCAGCCAGGTCTACAACGAGGCGGGGGCAGAACGGGCATGGGCGGAGCTGCTCGCACTCTACAAGCGGGATCTGGCCTAAGGTGATCTCACAACAGCAACTACCAGCGGCTGGCCCCCTCCGCGGTTAGCGGCGTTGGTTGTCCATCATCTGGTCGCGTCCTCGGCGGTCTCCCCAACGATGTCGTACTGAGACTCTTTCGCGCCGATCCGGACATGCACATGCTTCCCGTCGTTCCAGAACGCCACCGTGGCACTTGCCGGTTGCTTCCAGAGAGATTCTTTATGGGGCCACGTACCGTAAGGTCTCAGGGTGTAGACCGTTTCCCCAACTTTCACGGTGTAGACCAGTTCTTCCGCGTCATGACAGGTGCTCATGCTGCTACCGTACCCGGCTCCGAAGCAGTTCACGCGGACAGATTCCGCGTGCGTTTCCTGGAAAATGGCGTTCTGATACGCCGGGCCGGGTCTGTCTTTGGCCAATGCTGCCGAGCAGAGGATAAGCGTGACGAACAGAGTTTTCACGGGGGAGCCTCTGGCCAGTTCTACATTGCCGGAGGCAAGCCGGGCTTTAGCACTTTTGGCTCATTACTTCTGTGACTTTCGCGGTTGCAAGCGTGAGGCCAAGCACAACCTACCGCAAATTCGCGTACTCTGCTTTGGCTTGCCTAAGAATGGGGAGTCCAGAGTCGGCATCCTTCCACAGCGCAAAGAAGTTCTCATACGCAGCTTTGGCGTTGGTTGCGTCTTGCGTAGAGGCAAAAGCGCGTGCCAGGCCCACATACGCCAAGGCGCCGATTGGCGCATTGCGGACAAGGCCCGGATGGTCGAGAATCGCGCGAAATTCCCTTGCGGCGTCAGCCTGCCGCCCCGCTGCCAGATAGGCTTCGCCGCGCAGATACGATAGGTACAGGAAAAATGTTATCGAGTTGCTGACCTGCCCCAACTCGTAGGGCGCGGGTCTCTCGAGCTGCTGGCGCAGCCTGGCGGTATTTCCGCCCGGGAGATCCCCCGCCAATAGGACCGTTGGCAGCAGGTTTGATTGCACCACCGTGTCCTGTGGGAAGCGCCGGTCCAGATCGTTCGCGATTCCCGCGCTCTCCACGGCAGATCCAGCTAATCCCAGGGCCGTGCCGGCGATGCCCAAGACCTCCTTGCCGTCGGAAAGACTAAGAGCGCCCCTGGCTTGCTGTTTTGCCAATGGGAAATTGCCCACCAGCGCCTCGCGCACGGCAGCTTCCGCCATGTAGGTGGCAGCCGTTTCCTTCTTATCCGCGCGCTGCGCAGAGTCTACGGCGCGTCGTGTAAAGTCGCGCGCCACCGAGAAACGCCCCTGGTAGGCGGCAGTGTCCGATTGATAGTACAAAACCAGGTCTTCCCAGCCCGGTTTGCCCAGTAACTCGGCGGCCTGCTTCGCCATGCCCGCGGTATCGTGCTGTGCGAAATCTACCAGATAGAGGTTGGCGTCAAGAAAATTGCTGACGAGATTGAGCGTTGACGCTTTCAGGGCCGTCGCTTTTGCTTCGTCGAAACGGTTAACGTTGAGATAACAGCCAATGAGATTGGCGAAGACCAATGCATTTCCAGGGTTGAGTTTCCACGCTTCCTGAATGGCGGAGAGCGCTTTGTCGTGCTGGCCGAGAAAGCTATAGACCACACCGAGATTGCCGATCGCGAACTGGTCTCGCGGGTACAGTTGCTGCCACAACTCATAGGTCTTTCGCGCATCTTCCATGTTTCCGATAGCCATCGCATCATGGCTGGCGGAGATGTAAAGCTTCTCGCGCTCACTCAACCGTCCTTGCAGTTGGTAGGCTTTTTGCAGGTTCTCCTCGGCGCGGGCTGGTTCGTCGAGGTTGTAAAAGTTAATCCCCAGGCGCGCGTACGCCATGGCGAAATTCGGATCGAGGCTGATGGCCTGCTGGAAAAAAGGGATCGCGGCCGGGTAATCGCTTTTTGCGATCATGGTGCGATAGCCAAGGCTATACGACCGAAGTGCCTCCAAAGACGTGGTGGTCACGTCCTCCGGCGGCGCATCGTACTTTTGCACGGAAGCCAGCGATTCACCCAGATTGCCTCGGATTTCCAAAGCCACTTTCCCCAAGCTATCGAGGATGTGGTTTTTGTCCGGAGACTGCGCCTCCGCTTCCGCCAGCAAGTCTCCGTTCAGGCAATTGACCGCCTTCAGAACCAGCAGGTACTGCGTACCTAGCTGGGCAATCGTCCCGTCCAATACGGCGGTGCTCCCGGTCCGTTGGCAAATCTCACGAGCTAAATCTGCGGTCAATCGCGTGTCTTTCGGCTGAGACATCAGGGAAAGGGCCTGCGCAGTTCGCTGCTCGGAAAGCAGGTTCAGAAAGGGCGATTGTTCCAGCTGCGCCGAAAGCCCATCTCGCAACGTGCCGTCGAAAACGGCGTCCCCCGTCGAATTCGTAAAATCGGCGACGACTACCGTATCCTTTTCCGTGAGCTTGGGCGTCCGCAGAGATCGCCAGTACACCCCGCCGCCGATGATGGCCACGACCAGGGTCGCGACAACCGAAAGCCATGCCCAGTGCGAAGTCTTCTTTTCTATGAGCGGGCTCGTATCGCGGAGGCTCCCTTGGACCGGAACCGCTTCCTCCTGAACGGTTCGTACCTTCACAGCAAACCGGTAGCCCCGACCCGGGATCGTGTCGATGTACCGCTGTTCCCCGTTCTTGACACCCAGAGTCTTGCGCAGCACGAAGATGTTCTGGGTCAGGTTTCCTTCTTCCACGAAGGTGTCCGGCCAAACGGCCTGCATGAGGTCTTCCTTCAACACCACCTGCTCGCCATTGCGCACCAGCACCAGGAGGGTCTCAAAGGCCTTTAGTTGTAAGGGGACCGGCTGATTGTCACGTAGCAGCACACGCTTGGCAGGGTCTAGCTGGAAAGGTCCGAACTCATACAACTCCTTTCCTTTGTTTCCCATAGCGCTCCTAATATTATTTTGAGATTTATCTAAGGACTTCTGTCGAAGGGTTCCCGCAGGATGCCTTCGTTCGTTGGTGGGGGAGCGCAACCGGAACGAATTGTCGGGTAAATCTACCACGGTTCCCAGACCGGGGAAAGATCGCGAACGGCGTAAGTTCCTGAAACGCAACTGGCTTGCCTGAGATTGAAGTGACAGCCGGGGCGATCCCGGAAGGCAAGAAAATCTTCGGAGGTGGGACGAATGCTACGAATTCCAGTCAATTCTGAAATCGCGTTTCGGTTGGCACCCCTGCTGTTGTGTGCCGGCGTTGCTTTGGGGCAGCAATGCCCGGCAACGGATGCCACGCTTCCGGTGAACCCGTTAGCCTATCCCATGCCGTCCGACCAGTATGCCGTCCAGTACAAAGTGGACGGTGGAAGCTGGACCAATGGGACGGTCTATATCAGCTACTACGGCAAGACGGACGCGTCGCCGGCTCGCGGTGATTCCCCCTACACCCGTGGCACGACGGCGATGTCGTTCGTCAGCATTCCGGCACGGCCGGATGCCCTGGTGCAGATTCGGGTGACTATGCTACCCAAGCTTTCCACGCTGGCAGGAGGGACCTTTCAGGCCGGCGATCGCGTCTCAGCGCGACCTACTCCGAAGTTGGTGGACGTGGAAACAGACAAGGACGGCACGGTACAACTCTCTACATTCACCGATCGCAACTTCAATGGAGAACAGTTCATTCTGTGGTGGAACCGCGACACGAATGGCGGGGGCGTGGAGGGTCTGGCCTTCTACCTCAACCCGCCTTATCCGGAGCCGACAGGCGGCCGCGTGAAGGTCGTGAAGTCGTGGACGGACCTTGACGGCGCGGATCTTAGTAACTACGACACGCTGGACTTCGAGCCTGCAGGGCCGGTGCCCACGGCGATCGCGCTGGGTGGAGACGGTACCTTGCCGTATAAGGTGCCGGACAATATCGTGAATGTCTTCCTCGGGCAAGACGCCTGGGTACAGGGAAAACTACGTTTTACTACCAACCCTGCGCGGAGGCATCTTTATGGCCCGGGTGTGTTGGACGGGAGCATGTTCAATTATCTGAATCGGGATTGTCTCAAACCCGATGGCAGTCCCACCGATGACGGGCTGTACTCGCTCAGCTCGCTCGGGCAGGACGGGAAGCTCACCAACTTTGCCGTCGACGGCATCATTATCTCGGACCAGAATCACGCGGCGGATGACCCATTCTTTTCAAGCACTCTGAATAATGTGAAGACCCTCGGCTGGAACAGCAACAACGCTGCGCTGCGGCTCAACGATGCGACAAGCGCGTCGAACGTGTTTGTCCGCAGCAGCGACGATTCGCTGATGGACTGGGGATCGTCCGTCACGGTGACCAATGCCACGGTGTGGCAGGGATACAACGGAGGCGTCGTCAGCCTGGGCTGGTCGAACAACTCGGTGGGAGACGGTAACCTGATCGACGGTCTTTGGGTGGTTAAGACGGACTGGCAGATGCCGCAGGTTCAAAGCTGGCAGGCCCTCTCGCAGCCCGGGCCTCCGAACCCTCTGAATTCACAGAACAACGCGGTGTTCGCATCGCTGATGGTTCCGTCGACCCAATACGGCACGAAGAGTCCGCCAGTGTTTCGGAATATCTTCGTGGAAGATCCGCCGCAGGTGCTGTTCAGTCTCAAGATCGATCCTTCGGTCAACTGTCCTCAGGATTTTTGTTCGGCGACGTTTTTGACGCAATGGAGCTCGGTGAGTCTGAAGATTGAGAATCTGTACTCGCCGCAATCGATCGTTGAGAATTCGATCGGTTTTGAGACGCTTCCGGCTGGATATATCGCCAACGCTACCGATACCGTCAGTTACTTTCCAACCGACTACACGTTGACGGGATCGATGAAGATCGACCTGACCAACGTGTGGATCAAATCGCGAGATGGATTTGTTTTGCCTCTCGTCAACCCGTCTGAAGGCGAGTGGTTGGGGAAGGTGTCGACCAACGGCGATGTGGATGTGAACTATGGCCTCGGACTAACGCCGCTGTTTGCCGGCCTTCCCCGCCGATAGAAGATGAGATAGAAGGGGCGGGGATAACGATCGAGGCCTTCTTTAAATTAGGCCTTCGGCGCAGCACTGAAGATTTCGGCTAAGCGCTCCGCGATCATCCTGTCTTCGCCGTCCTTGAGCTGCCAGACAGCAAAGCCGAAGCTGTTCGGGTCGCTCGGATGGCGATGGTGCTCGCTGTGATTCTCCGCCGCGGGCGCGTCCGGATTACGTCCGCGCATCCCACTGGCGCCGGCGCCCATGCTGCCGATGCCGATGGGCCGCGTATCGGCCAGCTTTTGCATGACCTCCGGCCCAGTGATGTTGAGCCTAGAGCGATCGATCTGCCAGCTATAACGCGGTGTCACGTTACCCAGAGCCTGCGGGTCGAACTCCCGGGGAAGCGCGGTGACGCCGAACTTCTTCACTGTATCGGTGATCACCTGGGCGCGCTGGTCGTACATCCTCAACGTGGCGTCATAGTCCTGATTGACAAAGATCTCGAGTGCCTTGAGCAGACCGAAAATGGTCTCCTTGCCTACCTTGCAGCAACGGCCGATGCGATCTTCCTGCGGGCTCATGTTCATCAGCGCATAGCGGATCAGCTCTTCTTTGCCGATCAGGATGCCGGAGGCCTGCGGCCCGCAAATATCCTTGCCGCCACTGAAGGTAACCATGTCAAAGCCGATCGCCGGGTACTCCCATAGCCGCTCTTTCGGCGGCACGTCGGCGGAGGCGTCATTAAAGGTGTAAATGTTGTGCGCCCGGGCGATGGCCACGGTCTCAGGGCCGCTGACCTCACCTTTGTCGGAAAGGATATTGGTGAAGTGGATGGCCACGGTCTTGGGATTGATGGCGGCAATCATCTCTTCGCGCGTCTCCACTTCGACCAGCTTTGCGCCCGTCTGGCGAATCTGGTGGTCGAAGGGATAACGATGGCTCTTCTGGATGATGACCTCGTTCCTGGGGAAATCAGCCACGTCGGGAATGGTGTGCATGCGGGGCTCAAGGTCCTCGGTCATCATGCCGGCGTACCCAACGACCATGGCCGCGGCAGCGCCGCCCGTCACCAGCCCGGTGTAGCCTGCGGGAGACTTACACAGTTTCGCAATGAATTTACCCGCCGCGACTTCGAGCTCGTCGATCAAAACAAAGTGTTCGTTGCCTAGCCGCATCAGCTCCATGACCTCCGGCTTCATCAACGATCCACCGATGACAGTAAGCGTGCCGTTGATGTTGACCAGAGGTGTGAGTCCAAGCTCGGCGTAGATGTCGCCAGTAGAACCAAGCCCGGTGGTAATGGGGACGATGGGGTCGCCGTCCACAGAGGGCATAGAGGGCTTGGGCTTCTTGCCAAAGATGCCCGCTGCATTCAACTCAGCCGGAGCGAACAGACCACCGAGAGTAGTGCCCAGGGAGGCTACAAAGGAACGGCGGCTCCAGTCAAACTTCAAGTTCATGATAGCTAGTCCTCCTGAGGCGGCGAATGGAGAGGGCCGATCGAAAAGTGGTCGAACGTGACTTCCAGAGCCTGCTTACCGGGCGCAGCCGCCATCATGCCAATTTTGACGGGCACTTGCGGCGGGAAGTATGCAAGCCGAATCATCGACCATTCCTGGTTATCGCGGGAATACGAAACCTGAACCGTGTCGTGGAAGCGTTGCAGGCGCAGCCAGAGAAAGGCGGGGTTGTCAGGGCAGGGAAGTACAGACCAATCTGAAAACTCCCGGGTGACCACGGCGCTCACACTTTGCTTGTCGTTCAGGAACTCAATTCCAGCTTTGATCCAGTTGTGGCCGTCGATGCGTATCATCAAGCCCGCCTGATGATAGAGCTCATGGTATTTTCCCGCGATTCTGACCTTCGCTTCGAAGTTTCCAGCCTGTTCCTGATAGCGAAACGGACCGTTGTCGTGAATGAACCCGTAGTGGGTCACACGCCAGTAATCGGTGCCGGGGGGCGCCGTAACGGTCAGCGTATCCCCGGTCTCACTCCAATGTGCGGGTTGATTCTGCCAGGTGCGGATGCGTGGTTTGATCTGTCATCGTAACCGTTTTCGATCCTTCATTTTCAGTCTCACCCGTTGATGGGGTTTTCCAACATTTATTTCTGTCTTTTTACTAGCCACACCGCAAACTTGTTAAGACCATGATTGCAATCGGATCGATATAAGGATCAGGCGGCAACCAGGCAAATGAAACACCTAAACTTCCCCAGCTCCTAAAGCCGAAACTGCAAGCCTGTACTGATCGCGCTTACGTTGCTTGAACCTGTCGTAGCGAGGGCGCAAGTGAGTGGCATGCTTCCCAGACCTTCCAGCGTAAGTTCTCCCGCATATCCACTCAAGGTCAGTAGCCAATGGACGATTTCTGGCCGACCAGAATAACAAGCCTTTTCTGATCGCTGGTGACGTGCCCCAAGCCCTGGTTACGAGGATCTCCACGGCGGATGCGGCGCGCTACTTCGACGACCGCCAGGCTCACGGATTCAATGCAATGTGGATCAACGTGCTGGTCGCCGGTCCCTATTATCCCGACAGTCCGGAGGACGGCAGCACTTTTGATGGAATTCGTCCTTTCACCGGCTACGTTGCCGGCGGTACAGATACCGCCCACTATGATCTTACCAAGCCAAACGAAGAATACTTCGCCCGGGTGGACCAGATGCTCACGCTCGCGGCAAAGGACGGCCTGTTGGTTTTCCTCGATCCCATCGAGACTGGCCAGTGGGTTCCGACATTGCGCAACAATGGCCCGGCTGCCGCGGGCATTTATGGCCAGTATCTCGGCAACCGCTACAAGCATTTCAACAACATCATCTGGTTAAACGGAAATGATTTCAATACCTGGAAAAGCCCCGCGGATGACGAATTGCTTCGAGCCGTCGCAAAAGGGATCAAAACCGCTGCCCCAGGACACCTGCAGACAGTTGAGCTGAACGTCTATACAAGTTCTTCTTTCGATGATTCGACGTGGTTGCCGATGATCTCGGTCAACAGTACTTATACCTATTCGCCAACTTATATTCAGATGTTGCATAGCTACAATCAGGTACGCCAGTCGCTCCAACGTATCTAGTAGAGGCGCATTACGATCTGGAGAGGGTTGGCAAACCTCAGGACTATGGGACGACCACGGTGCTCGGCGCCAGGAGTATTGGACTATGCTGAGCGGAGGTAAGGGGCAACTGTACGGCAGCGCTTATACCTGGACGTTCGCATCGGGATGGCAATTTTATCTCGGCACGGCTGGGAGTGACGCAATTCACGATTTGGGAGCACTTTTTTTCTTCCCTGCCATGGCAGGATCTGGTTCCGGATCAAGACCACACGGTCGTCACCGCGGGGTTGGAACTTATGGGACTCTGCAAACCCGCGTCAGCCAAAGCGATTTCTGCACTGCCTCCAAAACACCCGACGGCTCCTTTGTGGTCGCCTACATGCCGACTGCGAGAGCGATCACCGTCAACATGGCTAATTTGAAAGCGCCCGCAAATGCCAAGTGGTTTGACCCAACAAGCGGTACTTACACAACAATTCCCGGCGGTCCATTCGCGAATACGGGAACGCGGCAGTTCACACCGCAGGGAAAAAACCAGGACGGCGACAACGACTGGGTGCTGTTACTGGACGCTTCCGGTTCGAGGTAGAGCCGGCTCCTCACGCCGCCTACTTCTACTTCTTCATGAACTCGCGGATCAGCGCCGCAATTTCGTCTGCCTTGGTATCAAGCGCGAAGTGCCCTGCATCGAGTACGTGGACCTCCGCCTTGGGTACGTCTTTGCGGTAGCGCTCCGGCTCGCCGGGATCGAAGGAGAGATCGTGCTTGCCCCAGAGAACCAACAGCTTTGGCTGGTTCTTCTGTAGCCATGCCTGCCATGTTGGATAGGCGTCGACGTTGGTGCGGTAGTCGTAGAAGAGATCGCTTTGGATCTGCGCCTGGCCAGGCGAGTTCAAAAACGCATACTCATCGGTCCAAAGATCCGGATCGTAGAGTTCGATATTCGGATCGTCTCCAACATGGCGGGTCTTGGTGGTGGCGAGCGACAGCAGGTTCTGGCGCAGCGCTTCTTCATGTGCGGGCCGGTCTGCCCAGAAGGCCCGCCGGGTTGCCCAGTTTGCGCCGAGGCCCTCGTTGTGCGAGACCGCGTCCTGCACGATGAGGGCGTTCGCCCGCTCCGGGTGGGCCAGTAACATGCGAAAGCCGACGGGGCCGCCGTAGTCCTGCATATAAAGGGTGTAGTGCGCCAGGCCCAGCGCCCGGGTGAAGCCGTCCATGACCGAAGCGATATGGTCAAAGGTGTAAGCGAATTGTTTGGGGTCGGGCCAGTCGCTGTGGCCGAACCCCGGATAGTCGGGCGCCACCAGGTGGTAGTTGTCGGCAAGCCGGGTGAGCAGCGGCTGAAACATCCGCGACGACGAGGGAAGACCGTGCAGCAAAAGAATCGTGGGAGCGTCTTTCGGCCCCGCTTCCCGATAAAAGATGGAGAGCCCATCGACCTTCACAGTGCGATAAAAAACCTGCTGATCCATTGCGTTGTCCTTTCTTTGGGCATGCGCGCCCTGGGTCGCTGCGAAGACGACCGAGAGGGTCGCCAGAGCGAGGAGGCTCGGCCGCTGCCGGGTTTTGCTAGTCCGCGACTTCAAAGATGATGTTCCGAGGCTAGGGTCCAAATTGTTTGCAGAAAAGAGTATTCTGTACGGCTATGAATTGGCTCCCTTCGCTTCGCGCCCTATTAATTTTTGGCATCCTGCTGGCTCTTTCTGCAGCCGGCTACTGGGCCTGCGCTGGTCATCTTCGGTAGTACGGGATCCGGGGTGGAGCGACGACATGACCCGCTCCCCTGCAACGTAGATGCCGGAACGACTCGGAGGCGCCGCTCATTTTTCCGTCTCGTATCACGATAGGGCCGGCAAGCGGGGAGCGCGCGAACCTACCCGCGCGATTCGTTCGATAGGGCAGCGTCCGGAATGGTCTCCCCAAGGCAAAGGCGCAGATAGCGCACCACGGCCCGATTATCCAAACCATCCGGATCAAACAAATGATTCAACGCAAGTCCATCCATCACGCTGCAAATCGCAAGGCAATCAATCAGCTTGGTGCTCGCCGTCTTCCCATCCAATTGCGGAAGTAATCGGCTGATCTCCGGAATCGACGTGCGCAGGCGCATGGCCCGCAAAAGGTCAGCCAGCCGCTTGCGTTTATGAGGATGACGTATCGCGTAAAGCTTGAACTCTACATTTAACAGCATGCGCTCAAGATCTTCGCTCAGATGCGCAAGATATTCGGCCAGGGCTTTGATCCGTTCGTTGATCGTCGGCAACGCAAGCAACAGCGGACCGAGCTCGGTCATGTTGCGAGCCACATCCTCTTCAAAGATGGCGAGAAAGACGTCATCCTTATCTTTGAAGTTGTCGTAAAACGCACCGCGCGTCTTACGCGCGCGCAAGGCAATGTCTTCAATCCGGGCATGTTCGAAGCCGTCTCGCGCGAAAATGTGCCTTGCGCAACGGATAAGTTCGCTGCGTGTAACAATGCCCCGGCGCTGCCTCTGCAGTCTCCCTTTTTCGTGGTCTACCACTCTTTTTGCATCCGCCATACGCTTGCCAGAGTCTCATCATAGAACATACATCGGTGAATGTTTTTAAAACGATGCATCTCTAAAGCTTAAGGGGAATCCGTAATGATCCAGTGGCTTAAACCTGCGGCAGAAGCAACTGGCCGCAACACCATCAAGTGGATTCCAGCCGCAAGCGTGCTGATCTTCGGGGCCGCACTCCTCACCGGATGTGGAAAAGCACCCGCCGCCTCCGGGCCGCCAGGGGCCCTGCCCGTCTCTGTGGTTCAGGTCGAGGCGTCCGATGTGCCCGTCTCTAATGAGTGGGTGGGCACCCTCGACGGCTATGTCAACGCGCAGATCCAGCCCCAGGCCAGCGGCTATCTCATCAAACAGAATTATCGAGAAGGCGCCCAGGTGGCCAAAGGGCAGGTCCTCTTCGAGATCGATCCTCGTCCCTTCCAGGCAGCGCTCGATCAGGCCAAAGGACAGCTGGCCCAGGCACAGGGTCAAGTGCTGCAAGCACAGGCCCAACTGGAGCTTGCCGAGATCAACACCAGGCGGGATACCCCGCTGGCGCAGGCCCGTGCCATCGCGCAGAGCCAGTTAGATAACGATGTTCAGCTGAAAGCGCAGACCGAGGCCGCGGTGCAGTCCGCAAAAGCCTCAGTAGCGGCCGCTGAAGCCGCCGTCGAAAGTGCACAGTTAAACCTCGGCTTCACCCGTGTGCGGTCGTTGATTACCGGCGTCGCCGGGCAGGCCACCACGCAAGTCGGGAATCTGGTCAACACCCAGTCTGTGCTGACCTCTGTCTCCCAGCTCAACCCCATCAAGGTCTACTTTTCCATCAGCGACTCAGAATATCTGGCCCTCATCCAACGCGCTCGTGGCAGCGGCGACCTGCTAAAAAGTGAAACCGCGATTCCCCTCACCCTGACACTTGCCAATGGCGAGGTCTACCCCATGAAGGGCAGCATCGTTTTTGTCGATCGCCAGATGAATGCACAGACCGGCGCCATCCGCATCGCTGCGTCGTTCCCCAATCCCAAAAACATTCTGCGCCCAGGCCAGTTCGGCCGGGTAAGAGGCGAGACCCAGCTACGTCACAATGCTTTGCTCGTCCCTCAGGTTGCCGTGCAGGAACTGCAGGGTCTGCAGCAGGTCTACGTTGCCGGCGCAGACAATAAGGCCCACCTGACCACGGTCGAACTCGGCCCCCAGATCGGCGCCAACTGGCTGGTGGAAGGCGGCATCACCCCGGGCGCGCAGGTCATCGTCGACAACCTGCAAAAGCTCCGCGAGGGCGCTCCCGTCAGCCCGCACCCGGCTCCGGCGACGGTTGCCTCGGCCAGCAACGCGGCAGGGAGATAGCCGATGTCGAAATTTTTCATTCGCCGCCCTATCGTAGCCATTGTTATCGCTATCGTGACCGTGATCCTGGGCACGGTGTCGCTGGTCAGTCTTCCTGTTTCGCAATATCCCGATATCGTTCCGCCGGAGATCCTGGTAACCGCGACCTACCCTGGAGCGGACGCGAAGACCGTGTCCCAGGCAGTGTCGACGCCGATCGAGCAGCAGATGAGCGGGGTCGACAACATGATCTACATGAACTCGGTCAGCGCCAACAACGGCGTGGTGCAGCTGTTCGTAGACTTCGATGTCAAAACCGATCCCAATATCGACCAGGTGCTCGCCCAGCTGCGTGTCGATCAGGCACAGTCACAGTTGCCGGCGCAGGTTACGACCGCCGGCCTCACCGTGCAAAAGGCGCTGACCTCACCGCTGATGCTGGTCTCGGTCAACTCGCCCGGCGGCAAACTGAGCCAGGAGTTTCTCACCAACTACGCCATCATCAACCTGCAGGACCAGCTCTCGCGCGTCAAGGGCGTCTCGCGCGTGCAGGTCTTCGGCGGCCAGTACGCGCTCCGCGTCTGGGTACATCCCGACCAGATGGCCAAGCTGGGCATTACCGCGCCGGAGGTCATCCAGGCTATCCAGACGCAGAACAACGTAAACCCCGCCGGCCAGATCGGCGCCGAGCCGATCCCGCAGGGCCAGCAATTCACCTACACCGTGCGCACCCAGGGCCGCCTGGTTAAGCCGGAGGAGTTTGGCGCCATCATCGTCCGCTCCAACCCGGATGGCTCCATCGTGCGGCTCAGCGATATCGCTCGTGTTGAGTTGGGCCAGCAGGCCTACGCCATCTCCGCGCGCTACAATCAAGCGCCCTCCGGCGTCATGGCGATTTACCAGCTGCCCGGCTCCAACGCCGTCGCCACCGCGGCCGCTGTGAACGCCCGCATGAAGGAGCTATCCGCTACCTTCCCCGCCGGCATCTCCTACGACATACCGCTCGACACCACCAAGGCCGTCACCGCGGGCATCCACGAGATCGTTCTTACCCTGTTGGAAGCTCTTGGCCTGGTGGTCATTGTCGTCTTCATCTTTCTCCAAGGATGGCGCGCCACCCTCATCCCTTTGCTGGCCGTCCCCGTCTCGCTCATCGGAACGTTCATCATCTTTCCGGCGCTGGGCTTCTCCATCAACACCCTCTCCCTGTTCGGCCTGGTGCTCGCCATCGGGTTGGTGGTCGATGACGCCATCATCGTGGTCGAGGCGGTGGAGCATCACATCGACGAAGGCATGGATCCGACGTCGGCGACCATCAAGGCCATGGAAGAGGTGGGTGGCCCGGTGGTCGCCATCGCCCTCATCCTGGCCGCGGTATTCATCCCGACGGCCTTCATCCCCGGCATCACCGGGCGCATGTATCAACAGTTCGCCGTCACTATCGCGATCTCGGTGCTGATCTCCGCCTTCAACGCTCTGACCCTGTCGCCCGCGCTCGCATCCCTGCTGCTCAAGCCGAAAGACGAGGAGCGGAAGCCCGGCCTTCTCGGCAATGGCTTCCGGCTGTTCAATAAATTTTTCGGCCGCACGACTGACAGCTTTGTTCACACCTCAGATGTGCTGATCCATAAGTCCGCCATCGCCATGGTCGGTCTCGGCCTGGTTGGGGTGCTGGCTGTTTTCCTCGGCAAGAGCCTGCCCGGCGGCTTCATCCCGACAGAAGACCAGGGCTACATGTTCCTTGCCCTGCAGCTCCCCGACGCGGCGTCGGCCCAACGCACCGATCTCGCTGAGCAAAAGATCACGGATGCGCTGCTCAAAACCGATGGGGTGCAGGGCGTGATCGCGGTCAACAACTTCTCACTGCTCACCCAGGTGCAGAGCACCAATTCCGGCTTCTTCTTCGTCGCCCTCAAACCTTGGGATAAACGCAAGACCAGGCAGCAGCAGCTGGAATACATCCAGAGCCACTTGCAGATGCAGCTGGCGGCCAATCCCGCGGGCATCGCCTTTGCCTTTCCGCCTCCATCGATCCCCGGTATCGGAACCTCCGGCGGTGTGACCATGATCCTCGAAGACCGCTCCGGCGGTGACGATCCCACGGTCCTGACCAAAAATGTCTATGCCTTTCTCGGGGCGGCCAGTAAGCGGCCCGAGATAGCGGCTGTCATCCCGTCGTATCAGCCTGCGGTGCCCCAGCTCTACGTCGATGTGGATAAGGCCAAGGTCCTGCAGCAGCAGGTACAGCTCTCGGATGTCTACGCCACCATGTCGACCTTTATGGGTGGCTACCTGGTGAACTACTTCAATCGCTTCGGCCGCCAGTGGCAAACCTACGTGGAGGCCGAAGGCACGTCGCGCCAGAACATCGAGAATATTAATCAGTTCTATGTACGTAGTGCGAACGGCAGCCAGGTGCCTCTCGCCTCGCTGGTCAAGGTGAGTCAAACCACCGGCCCCGAATTCATCTACCGCTTCAACGAGTTCAACGCCGCACAGCTGAACATCACGGGCAGTCCCGGTTACAGTTCCGGCCAGATACGCGGTGCTCTGGAAGAGGTCTTCAGAGAAACCATGCCTGCAGGCGCGGGCTTCGATTACTCCGGCATGTCGTACCAGGAGCAGCAAGCAGAGAAGGGGGTACCCTCGTGGGCGGTCTTCGGGCTCTCCTTGCTCTTCGTGTTTCTCATCCTGGCTGCTCTGTACGAAAGCTGGACGCTTCCATTCAGTGTGCTGCTCAGCACCCCAGTCGCCATTTTGGGCGGCTACCTGGCGCTGCATATTCGCTCGTTCGAGAATGACATCTTCGCCACCATCGGGCTCGTAATGTTGATCGGCCTGTCGGCGAAAAATGCCATCCTCATCGTGGAGTTTGCCAAGACTAATTACGAGGCCGGCCAAAGCATCGCGGAGGCGGCTCTCGCCGCTGCCCGGTTGCGCTTCCGCCCCATCGTGATGACCGCGCTCGCCTTCATCTTCGGCTGCTTGCCGCTGTGGATCGCATCCGGCGCCGGGGGCGCCTCGCGGCGCATTCTTGGCACCGTAGTCATCGGCGGGATGTTCCTTTCAACCGCCATCGGCCTCATCTTCATTCCCGTGACCTTCTCCGTGGTCGAGTACCTGTCGCATCGCTGGGCACGCGGGGGTAAGGGCACGACCATGGACTCGAAGGGTGATCTGGATCCTGTTGCCGTAGGCGCCGCTGCGGGCGGCGGCCGCGGCCGTTCGACCCGAGGAGGTCAAGCATGAACAACTCTCCAGTTTGGCTTACGCGGGTTCTCGCGGCCACATTTACGGTTGTGCTGCTGGCCGCTGCGGCCGGGTGCACCGTTGGACCCAAGTACAAGCAGCCCGCGTACCCCACCCCGCCGGCCTTCCGTGGGGCGGACGATGCCGCGGTCATCAGCGACGCCCAGGGTTCGCTCGGAGACCGGCAATGGGCCCAGGTCTTCCGCGAGCCTGAGTTGCAGGATCTGATTTCCAAGGCGCTCACCAACAATTACGATCTCCGCATCGCGGCCCAGCGCATCCTTGAGCAACAGGCGCAGGTACAGATCACCCGGTCGCAGCAGTTTCCCACGCTCAGCGTCGGGGGCACCGGGCTGGGCGCGGACGTCCCTGGGCTCAGCAACATCACGGGCGGCTCCAATTCGATCAGCAGCCCGATCGTTGCCGGATCGTTTAGTCTCTCCGCTGCATGGAACCCCGATTTCTGGGGCCTCTATCGCAAGCAGACAGAAGCTGCCCGCGCCAACCTGCTGGCTCAAAGCTGGGCGCAGCGCGCGGTGCGCCTGACGCTGGTGCAGGAAGTGGCCACAATCTATATTCAGCTCCGCGCGCTAGACCGCCAGGTGGAGGTCACCCGGCAAACATTGAAGGCCAGGCAGGACTCGGTCGACCTGACTGCCCGGTTGGAGAGTGGCGGCTCCGTCCCCTTGTCCGATCTGCGCGAGGCCGAGCAGCTGCTTTACACAGCGTCCTCGCAACTGCCTCAGCTGGAGGAGCAGGTGCAGCAACAGGAGAACGCGCTGCGCCTCTTGCTCGGCGAGAACCCGGGTCCAGTGGCCCACACCGATGCCAATGCGCTCACGCCGCCTCCGGAGGATTTGCCCACCGGTATTCCCTCGCAATTGCTCGAACGGCGGCCGGATATCCAGCAATCCGAGGCACAGCTCAAAGCGGCCAACGCGAACATTGGGGTGGCGCGCGCGCAGTTCTTTCCCCAGCTGTCGATCAGTGCTTCCGCCGGCGTCGGGGGAAACTCCTTCTCCAATATCTTCGACAGCGAATCCAGGACCATTTACGGTATCGGCTCGTTGGCCCAGCCGCTCTTTGAAGGGGGCAAGCTGCGCGGCCAATTGAATCAGGCCAAAGCTACCGACCAGGAGATGGTAATCACCTACCAGAAAACCATCGCCGGAGCATTTCGCGACGTATCGAACGCTTTGATCGCGCTGAACAAACAACGGGTCTACCGCGAACAGCAGGAAAAACTGGTGGCGTCCGCCCAGGATGCCGCCCGGCTAGCCCGCCTCCGCTACGAGGGTGGAAGGACGGCATACCTCGAGGTCCTCACCAACGACACCAACCTCTTCTCGGCGCAGCTGAACCTGGCCACCGCGCAGCAGGGCGAAGCCCTCAGCTTGATCCAGCTCTACGGTGCCTTGGGGGGTGGGTGGCAGTGATCGGATGGCCCACGGCCACCCTCCCCTCGGCCATACTATTCGGTCCTCAAGGCTCTCATAGGTTCAACTGAGGCCGCACGCTGCAGCGGAATCAAGGCGGCCAGCAGGCCGGCGGCGGCCAGCGCAAAGCCGAGGCACGCCAGCAGTCCAACTTCGTGCGCGAAATGGATCAGCGCAACCGATGCAATCAGCCTTTTCGCTGCGAAGGTCAGGGCCAAACCCGCAGCGAGGCCGACGGCGAGCAGGATGGAGACTCGGCGCAGGCCAAGGGCGAACACTCCAACCCGCGAGGCCCCCAGCGCCATGCGGATGCCGATCTCGTGGGTTTGCATTTCCACCTCCTGGCTGATCAGCCCGTAGATTCCCACCACCGCCAGCAGGACGGCGAGCATGGCAAAGATGCCAAAAAGCCAACTCTCCATGCGCTGCATCACGAGTTGATCGGAGATAATCTCCCCCATCGTCTTGGGTGCGCGGAAAGGCAGCGTGGGGTCAAGGTCATGGATGACGCGGCGCAACGAGGGGATGATCGCCTTTGGGTCCCCGGAAGTGCGCACCACCAGATTGGTTGACATGAGCAGGACACCGGAGTCCTTTGGCGGGACTTCGGAGAGGAGATAGTCCATCTCCGGCAGCGGCGCGTCGGTTAAGTCCTGCCGAACATCGGTGGTCACGCCCACAATGCCCGTCTTCTCATCGGCTTTGTCGTTGTCGTCAAGGTGCTGCCCCACAGGGTCGAGGCTCTGCGGAATGAACTTCTTCACGAATGCCTGGTTGACCACGACCGCCCCGGCCTTGTTCGACGAAACATCGATGGACGGCGACAGCATGCGTCCTCGCTCCAGATGGATGCCCAGCGCTTCGAAATAGCCACCAGAAACGAATCGCACCTCGGCGAGTGAGACCTCGTTCGGGGGATAGGGCGGTTGTCCGGTGATGTGGATCTCAGAGTTGGAACCCCAAGCTTGGATAGGAACGATGTTGATCAATCCTGCGCCCTGCACGCCTGGAATCTGGCTTACGCGAGCAAGCATCGGCTGGTAGAAATTGCCCCAGATATCGCGATTCTGGTAGCGGCCGGGCGACAGATCGATCTCTGTGGAGAGGATGTGGTTTGCGTCGAAACCAAGATCGGCATTGCGGTACCCGGCGATGGTCTGCAATAAGACCGCTGCCACGACCAGCAGCACCAGCGACAACGCTACCTGCGAGATGATGAAGACGGAACGTAGCCGGTGATGGGTCCGCGCCGTTCCCGCGCTGCCGCCGCTCCTTAGGGCTAGATTGGGGTCTGTGCCTGACAAGCGAAGCGCAGGATACAACGAGGCAGCGACGCTGGCGATGGTGGAGATGGCCAGGGCCGCCATCAGCACACGGAGATCCATGTGTACTTCGGTGCCCCGCGCCATGGCGTGTACAAGAAAAGTGCGCATGGCCGCGAGCAACAGCCACGCAAGAGCGATTCCTCCGGCAGCTCCGAGCCCCGCGAGCAACAGGCTTTCGGTGAGAATCTGCCGGATCAGCCGAGTGCGGTTGGCCCCGACGGCGGCGCGCAGAGCAATTTCCCGCTCGCGCTTCACACCGCGCGCCAGCAGCAGTCCGGCGACGTTGACGCAGCCAATCAGCAGTACCGCCAGCACGGCGGCGGAGAGCGCCCACAATGCCCCGGAGGTTGCTCCCGCCAGGCTTTCGGCGAGACTGATGAGCTGCATCCTGCGCCCGGCGTCGGTGTCTGGATAGGCGCGCGCAAGATTCGCCATCACGTTGTTCATGTCGGCCTGCGCCTGCTGCCGGGTTACGCCTGGCTTGAGGCGGCCTACGGTGCGCAGCCAATGGGATCCACGTGACTTAACCCATGCAGGGTTGGGCTCCAACGGCGTATAGATAGCTCTCAGCGCGCTGAGCGGATAACGAAAGCCGGCCGGCATCACCCCGATGCACGTGTAAGGCTTGCCGTCGAGTTGCAGCGTCTGCCCGATCACATTCGCCTGGCCGCCGAAATTGGTTTGCCACACCTGATAGCTGAGCACGGCTACATCGGTTTTGCCAGGCTGGTCCTCTCCGGAACGGAACGTGCGACCGAGGATGGGAGCTACTCCAAACACATCGAAGAAGCTGTCCGATCCCTGCACGCTCTGCAGCGCCACCGGCCCGGATGGTGTTTCCAGGTTCACGCTGTGAAAGTCCCAGACTCCGGAGAAAGCGGCGAACGTATGGTTCTGCGCGCGCATATCGAGGTAGCTGAGCCAGGAAAAGGGCTGAGTGTAGCCCTCCCGGGCAATCGTCTGCGGGGCATAGATCCGGTCCGGGTGGTCATACGGCAGGGGACGCAAGAGGACGGCATCGACGACGCTGAAAATGGCGGTGGCCGCGCCGACCCCGAGAGCCAGCGTAAGCACAGCAATGAGGGCGAACCCTGCGCTTTTCTGCATCTGGCGCAGCGCAAAACGAAAATCCTGAAGCAGAGTCTGCATCAAGACCCTCCTGACTACCGGAATGAGACCCCTGTCTCGCAGCCTATATTACCGTTCCTACGCCGTTAGGGCGGTGACGGTTCCGTGGAGCTTGTCAACCGGCTGCCACGTGGAGCAACCGAGCTGCATTCTGGTTGTAAACCTTATGCAAAATTCCATCGGGCAGGTCGATTCCCGATATTTTCCAGCGGCCTTGAGGAGGTACCGGCGCGGGCGCGTAGTCGAAGTACTCATCATCCGTCTCGAGAAATCGAAAGTAGATCTCGTAGAGGCTATCGTTGAATACCTGCTGCGGAAATTTATCTCCATGCGGTGTGGCGTCTGTTCCGAAAACAATGCGGTCCTGGTACTTGTCAAAGAACTTGCGTGTTGCCCTCGGCTGCCGCCCCAGCTCATTCAAACGGGCTGCGATGTCGACGTACATGTTGGGGAAACGGTCGAGGTTTTTGGAGACGTTGTCGAGGTCTTCGGCAAAGTTGCCGACATGTAAGGTGACAAAAGTCGTCCTGGGGTGGCGCGCAAAGACTCGATTGCGCGCTTCCAGGATCTCCGCGTTAGAGGGATACCCGGCCTTGAAGTAGGACCAATCAGGGTGATTGTTCAGTTCCTCGTAACGTTCGTTGAAGCGATCGGTCGGCGTGAAAAATGCCAGTGGATCGGATACGTGAATGGCGACGGGCATTTGCAGGCCGGCGCATGCCTCCCACATCGGGTCAAATCGGGGATCATCCACTTTAACCAGGTTGCCTGTGGTGGTTTGCTCGCGCAAGGAAAGACCCAGGGTCTTCAAAATCTTCAGACCACGCGCGCCCGACTGGTGGGCAGCGAGAATAGCGTCGGCCTGCAGTTGTGGATAATTCGACTCTTGGAAGAGGTTATAGGAGGGTTCGGTAAAAGTATAAAAGCGGGTTGGAAAGCGCTTGTCGTATTGGGCGACGGTAGTTTGCAGGCCAACGGCAAAACCGCCGGTGAGGTTGGTCAAGGCAAGGATATTTCTGCGCTCCATGATGGGCAGCAGTTCTTCCGGCGAGCCCGCGATCCTGCGTTCCGCTCCCAGGGAAACGCCATTGACGACGTGTGCCGAGAAGGTCAGGTGGGAATGGAAATCGATGACCGGGTACCTGGCGCGCGGCACTTGCGTTTCTTTCAAGTGCAGCATACTTACCGGCTGGTAGTTCGCCAGGGCAAGCGGTTCCTTTTGAGTCTCGGCTGGGGTGTTGTCCGTAGTTGAATCGCTGGTCGATTCGGCGCCCAGAACCGGGCGAAGACCGCTCGACAAGATGCCCATTCCGGTCGCGGCCAATAAATTCCGACGACTGATCCGGCTCATTCTGCCCATCCTCTCTACGATTTCGGCGAAACTTCAGCATATACCTGGCCGAAAATCTCGATCGTAGCGTGGGTGTGAATCCTGAGACAGATGAAGTCGGAGAGGACACTTCGGAGAGAACACTTCGGAGAGAACCAGGCAGTTATTCAATCATTCTTAAAATGGCTGATTAGTTTCGACTGCTATCCGATGGGCGCGTTTCTGCTACGGCTACTTTAGGAACGTCCCTCTTTTCGGCAAACTGGCGGGCCATGCCTTTGGAGACTCTTTCAAAGTGCCGTCTGAGGTAAACGTGGAATGTCTCCTCAGGCTTCAACAGGGTCATTTCGATTCCTCGGATTTCAGAAAATTGCGGAGAGTTGAACATATAAGTGAAAATCTCCGAAGGTACGAACAGCGATTCTCATCGTTCCCGTTCATCGAGTCCCTCCCCCGAAGAAATCGGTGAAAAGGCTTCTCAGAGAATCGCCGCTTGTTGGTAAGCATACGGTTTTCTGCGCGGTTCACCATAGTTCTTGTGTGACAACCCGGCAAGTCGTAGTTGTATGGTGGACGGCCGGCCATGGCCAATCTTTAGAACTTTTGGGGTACGGCGGAAATTCCACGGGGGTGAGCTAAGCCGGCGGCCACACCCCGGCCAGATTGGGCTTTCCAGCCTGAGTTACCGGTGATTGTTGGACAGTTCCCCCGAAATGTGTAACTATTTCACCGTTCAGCCCACCCCTCCCAGCTGATCCAAAGATTCGGTAGGAGGTACCATGCAAGCCACTTTCTGTTCTTTTTTCCATCTGCCTCGGCCCGCAGCTTCCTTAGCGGCTCTCGTTGCCACCGCCCTCGCTGTCCTGTCTGCGACACCCGCAATAGGCCAGAGCCCAATTGACCAGGCTGATGTAAATGCGCAGGAAAATGCGGTGTCTGCTCCCGTTGCCCACGTCTACGTGACGGGCGCCAACAAGGTTTACGCTTTCTCGACGGCTGCAAATGGCAAGCTCACGCCGGTGTCCGGCTCGCCATTCAGCGACAGCCTTTCCTGGATAGCTGCGAATAGTCATTATCTTTTCGGCACGGAGGCGGACGGTGCGACCATTGCATCGTTTTCCATGGCCTCAGATGGGGCGCTCAAGAAGGTGGCAAGCATCAACACCACCGACTTCTATCAAGGCAGATACGGGGGCACCTGCAGCCCGTATTTCCCGGTGCAATTCAGAATCGACCATTCGGGCGAGAATTTGTATAACGCGGTGGACCCAGAGGATGGATTCTGCGGATCGGTCTTCCAGTCCTTCCGTATCGACAACAGCAGTGGACAGCTGACCTACCTGGGAGCGAGCAACTGGACCCTCAATGGCGGTCCTTCCATAGATTTTCTGGGAAACAATCACTACGCATACTCGCCGCAATGCACCTACGTCGATGGCAACGCTTCCTATTTCATAATTGGCTTTAAGCGCCTCAGTAGCGGGGAACTGGATGGTTTCAACACAGGACCCTATACCGGCGCAGCAGGCCCTATCCCGGCGGATCCATCAGGGCAGGGCAACTATTGTCCCAGTGCGGTTGCCCTTGATCCCACCGATCACATGGCCGTGGTGCTGCGAGACGTAGCCAACCCCGACGATGCCCCGATACGGCAAGGGGCATCCGGCGAATGTTGCAATGAGCCTCCGGTCATCGCGACCTACACCGCTGCCGCCAATGGAGAGATAAGCACGACCAGCACCTATCACAACATGCCGACCGCGGAAACAGCGGACTATCAGATGACGGAAGGCCAGATGAGAATGTCCCCTTCGGGCAAGCTTCTGGCTGTGGGCGGGTCGGGCCTGGAGCTTTTCCACTTCAACGGCGCGAGTCCGGTCACCAAATACAAGACAATCCTGGCCAATAAGCCCATTTCGCAAATTTATTGGGACAAGAACAATCACCTATATGCGATCGAATATAACGGCACCTCGAGCACCGGGAAACTGTACGTGTATACCGTCACGCCAACCAGCGTCACAGAGGCGCCCGGCTCACCCTACACCATACCGAGTCCCGGGAGCTTGACTGTGCACACGCTCTAAGAAGCCCCTACGTATTGCAAAAGGCGGTATCTCAGCACCTAATAGCCGATATTTGCAAGGGACCCTGTACGAAGGGCACGGCTTCAGCCGTGCCACCGAGGGCCGTGGCCAGTGAGGGCTTCAGCCCCTGAGGTACGCTTTTCCACGGTTGTACCTGCATGCAACTACCGTGAAAAACCGTACCTCAGCGGCTAAAGCCGCTCCACCTGCGGTGATTTTACGGCACGGCTGAAGCCGTGCCCTTCGTACGTTCTTCCGCAAGCGGTAAAGCCGGCTTCGCTTGAAAGCAGTAATGGACGGGTTGGATCCCGGCCCCTTCAACAGAGAAATGAGTTTCTCCTAGACTGTTAGGAGTTTTCCTTGGCGGCGCTTGTCATTTTCTTGACCAGGCCGGCTTTCGTAAACTGCTCAACGGACTCTCCAGCGAGGGCCATGGGCAATGCCCAGATCACAAAGTTCGAGTAGTAATCCGTGCCCCATTGCGGCATGCCGCTCTCTCCGCTGATCAGGCAGCGTTGGTTCCAGGGAGAACGGTTCTTCACCGCGACGGCATCGTAGAGCCGGCGCGAGATTTCGACTCCTGTGTCACGCCGGTCGTAGTAGATAAACGTCATGGCGGCGCACAGATTTTCGCCAACGAAGATGTTCTTGGCAAACTCCACGGCGCCACCCATCTTGGAATCGAAAGGCGTGCCGTCCGCGCTAACGCCGTTGACCAGCCCATACGAGGTGGCCTTCATGTTCATGCGCTCGATGGTGTCGAGAGCTGAGCCGACGTGGGCCGCGGAGAGCGCATCCGGCAAACCAGCGACCCGGGTACACCATACGCCCATCAACTGATTTGCCAGGCAGACTTCGCTCACCAGGCCTGCCTGTTTATCGTTCCACAGCCGATAGTAAGATCCGGTCCACAGGTTTTGCTCGAAAGCACCCTGAGCCTTGCGCAGGCGGTTGGTGCATTCGCTGGCAAAGCTGCTATCCCCGGCGGCGTTGGCCAGGGCTACTCCCGCAGTGAGGGTAGCAAGCCAGGTGCCTGCAACATAGCTCGACGTGCCCTGCCATGGCCAGATGTCGTAGAACTGGTTGGCCGGCCACGGTTCGCCGGGCAGCGCATGAGATTGGTCATGGACCAGGCCGCAGTCATCATCGTCGAGCAGGTATTGATAGCGGATGGCTCGCTTGCTGGACTCGTAGAACTTCGTTAACACACTGCGATCGCCGGTCCGCGTGTAGAGCTGGTAAATCATCTGCGCGTATTGGCCCGAGTTCAGCGGGTGCTGGCAGCTGTAACGCGGATCGCGCATGCTGGTGGGCGCGCCAAACGAAAAGGGAATTTCGCCGGTGCTGATCTGAAAATGACGGAAGGCATCGAGCGTGGTGGCTTCCAGTTCCGGAAAAAAGAAGAGCAGCGCGAAGTGGCCATGGATGCGGCAGACCATGGTTTCCACAATGGGGCATCCGGTATGGCTTTCACTGTGCGTGAACCAGCCATCTTCGCCCCACCAATCATCTTTGCGCGTGCGTGCGATCCAGACCGAGTTCTTCGCCAGGCTGTAGAAACCCTGCACCAGGGCATCCCGCAGCCATTCCGGCAGGTCTGAGCGATAGATCTCGTTCTGCCATGCGAGCACTCGGCGCAGCAGAGCCTCACGATTGCGCAAACCATAGTCCGCCGCGTCTGCTGCGCTGTGGAAGCGCTGAGAATAGCGGTTGACATGAGGCTCATTTCCACTATCCCGCCAGGTTGGCGCATACCAGGCCACGGCAAACTGCACGCGCCGCGATCCGCTCGCGGCGAGCTCGACGGGCAGGGAATAGAGTCCTTCGGCTGCGGCCTTCTCCACCACACCTTCTCCGCGAACTGCCAGCTCAGTGCCCTTGACCCCGCGAGCAGGATTGCTCACCGGAAACTTCAAGTGAAGGTTGAGGGTTAGCGGCTTGTCGGAAAGGTTGCGGAGCTCCAGATCGAACAACGCGACCGGCGTATTCGAAGCGGCCGCATCGCCGACGATGAAGGGGGTAAACGCCCGGATGCCGATGGCAAGCGGCACCTCACCCAGGCGCGCGGACAGATCCGCCACCGGGTAGTGGCCCCAGTAGATGATATTTGCCGCGGAGAGAGGAATATTCCTGGTTCCTGCTTCGACTACCAGCCAGTCGGCAAAGATCTTTTCTGGAGGCACCCAGTCGTTATAGATGGAGCTGAAGCCCAGCTTTCCATTGCCGTCGAGGGTCATGTAACCGGTGCCGAGGGCGCCCAGAGGAACTCCGCTTTCAAGGAGCGCGCCATCGAAGACATAACCAGGAACCGCGGAGGGAAAACCGTCAGCCTGGATTTGGGTCCACTGGTTCAGAACGACAGGCCCGCGGAAGGGCCAGTTTGCCGGGCTTTCGTCGTTCGATACTGCGGCGGAAGCTGCTTTGCTGCTGAGCCCTACGGCGGCAAGACTACCTAGCCCACCCAACATCTCTCTTCGGTTCATCCCTGTTCAACCCTCTCCAGACACCAAAACTAAGCCTACCTCAACGATAATTTCAGACTACTGCCGTGTAGAGAGAGGCCAAGCGATAACACTTGAGACGCTAAATATGTCCGTTTTGTCTCTGAGGAGGTGCGAGTTAAATCTCGAGGCCGGCATCTGGCCGGGCATAACATCCATCTATGACGGAAAAAGTGGGTGGAGTTCCGGTAGATATTCAGCTTGAACCTGCACTGCGCGAGCAATCGCCGATCCTTGCCAATCTGCTTGAATTGTATGCACACGATTTCAGCGAGTTTCAACCTTTGGACATAGGCCCCGACGGTAGGTTCGGTTACAAGGCACTTCCACTGTACTGGACCGAATCCAATCGACATCCGTTCCTCATCCGGTTCGATGGCAAACTTGCAGGGCTCGCTCTGGTGAGGAGGGGTTCGGAGATCTCCGATAATCAGGCGGTTTGGGATATGGCGGAATTCTTTGTTCTCCGTGGTGCCCGCAGACACAGAGTAGGAACGCTCGCCGCGCAGGAGGTATGGAGGCGTTTTCCGGGGCTTTGGGAGATTCGCGTGATGCAATCCAATCCTTCGGCGGCCCTTTTCTGGAATCGTGCGATTTCAGACTTTATTCGTGGATCGATCCAACCTCTCCTCATCGAGAAGGATGGCAGATCCTGGCAACTCTATTCGTTCAAATCAGAAAGTTTCAGGAACCAGCCGGAGTGACCCCAGCGTCCTCAGGCGGCTTGCGAATCGCCGCTGCTCAAGGTTCAGGTCTTGCCTGAATGCGAGATCCGGCGTGTGGAGAGGCTGCGCGTCCTTCAGCGGAGCCCGGATGGTGGAGCGTGCGAAGGACAGTGCCGTTCGGCCGGGGTGCTATGCCCCAAAGCTTAGAAGGCGTCTGAGGCGTTACGCCTACTCCGCGGGAATATGGCTATGCCAAATTCCGCAATTGCGTTGGTGAGAACGGAAAGACCATATTACAATCTAGTCTGACTAGTCAGGTGATTATCGATGGCACCACGGAACTCTAAGCGGCACGAATCCGACCATAAGCAGGCCCTACCGTCCTCGCAGCGTTGGCAGTTACAGGCGGCGAAAGCGCAGTTCAGCGAAGTATTCCGAAGAGCTCGGGAGCGCGCTCCTCAGGTGGTGACAAAGCAAGGCAAGGAAGCCGTCGTCATCCTTGCCATGGAAGACTTCGAACGGTTAACCAGGCGAGCCATGCAGCCGAAGAGCTTGTCCAGGTTCTTTGCCGAGTCGCCTCTGGCCAAGGTGTCCATCGAACTCGAGCGAAAACCCGATTACGGCAGGAGTGTCGAATTGTGAACGGATTCTTGCTGGATACGAATGTCATTTCGGAACTGATCAAGCCAAAGGCGGCGCCAAAGGTGACGAAGTGGATCGATTCTACCGATGAGGAGCTTCTGTTCCTGAGTGTCCTCACTTTGGGAGAGATCCGTAAAGGGGTCGTACTCCTCCCCCGGAGTGCTCGCCGCACTACTCTGGAAGTTTGGCTCAGTAAGGATTTGCCGTCGCGTTTTTCTGGTCGCATCTTGAACGTCGACGCAGAAGTTGCCGATCGCTGGGGACATCTTTCGGGTTTGACAAGCAGCAGAGGCGCCGGCGTGGCCGTGATCGATGGATTGTTGGCTGCGTCCGCGATTCAATATAATCTCACCCTGGTAACCCGTAATGCCAAGGATGTCGCTGCTACCGGTGTGTCCTGGTTCAATCCCTGGACGGACTGATGAGCGAGGGGACAAGAACGGCGCACGCATCACCGCTCCGCAAGTAGGCCATTGACGTTGGTGGCAACGCTACCCTCGTCGATGAGCACTCCAACATAAGCGGCCGCAATCTTACCGGACTTGTCGATCAGGTATGTGGCCGGAAACGCGTTCAACGCGTAAGCCTTGGAGATGGCATCGTCCCCCATTACGATCGGATAATTGACTCCGCGCTTGGCGACGAACGGCCTTACCCGGCCCCACGCCTCATTGGCGTCCTTCAGGCCTTCATACGATATATCCATCGAGACACCGATGGCAGTAAAGGCTTTGTCCTTGTAGGTTTTCTGAAGTTCTATGAACGATGGGATCTCAATCACGCAGCCGCCACAATCGGTAGCCCAAAAGTTCAGGAGAACGACTTTTCCCCGGTAGTCAGAGAGCTGCATCTTCTTGCCGTCTGCAGCCAGAAGTTGAAACGCCGGGGCTGATTTTCGATTGGCAGGCGGCGTAAGCTGCGCATGGACGTCTTGCTGACCGAAGAGACCCGGGGTGATACACGTCCACACTAAAATAATCAGGAACGCGGCACTCTTGTGCAACGGTTCCGAGTCGGCAAGCTCAGGTGCGATGGTCGGCAATTTACTCCGCATGGTTTCCTTCCTGTCCTTCAGATGGATATGCATTGTCTCGGGCCATAACAGTCTGGCACACGAATTTTGATTCGGTCCCACAGCGGCGGGACAGTCAGGATGACAAGGTGGCGACGCGTCAGCATTTCCTCAGTATGGAAGCTTCCAAATAAGCCCTTCGCCACAACGCCGCGTCCTCCGCGCAGCTTTGAGAACTATAATCGAACCTTGCGCTTGGGCAATGACCCAGTTCGCGTCGCATGAAATTCTAGTACAGTTCAATAACCACACGGAACGATAAGGATTTTGAGCTGAGAGGTGGGGCCGCTTGGAAGTATCCAAAGTTCGGGTTCTCGTAGTCGATGATTACGAGCCCTTCCGGCAATTCGTACGTTCAACGCTGGGTAAAAGGCACGATTTGCAAATCATCGGCGAGGCTTCCGACGGATTAGAAGCAGTTTGCAAAGCAGAAGAACTGAAACCAGACCTGATGGTGCTCGACATCGGTCTCCCCACCCTCAATGGGTTTGAAGTGGCTCGACGGATCCGCAATCTCCGCCCGGAATGCAAAATAATCTTCATGAGCCAGGGATCTTCGACCGATCTGGCGCAAGAAGCCTTCAACTCCGGGGCAGTGGGCTACGTGGTTAAAGCCCACGCCGCAGGCGAGTTGTCAGCCGCTGTAGACGCGGTTTGTCGGGGCAGGCAATTTCTCAGCAAAGGACTTTCGAGCCGCACCTGGACCAGCTCTACCGGCGCGCAGGCTCCCGAGCACAACCACGAGGTTGTCTTCTATTCCGATGACGCAGCTTTTGTAGTTGGCCTTACGTCCTTTATCGAAGCTGCCCTAAAGGCCGGCAGGCCGGTGATCGTGGTCGCGACTGAGGCACACCGGAAGAGTCTTCTGCAGAGATTGCTGGCATGTGGGGTGGATATCGCGGCTGCCATGGAACAGGGGCTGTACATCTCTCTGGATGTAAACCAAACCCTCTCGACATTCATGGTGGATGATCGCCCTGACTCGGTACGATTCGTGGAGCTCTTTAGCGATCTACTCTCTTCAGCCACGAAGGCGACGAAGGGGAAGAATTGCCGAGTGGCAGCTTGTGGTGAGTTTGCGCCTACCTTGTGGCTGCAAGGTAAGACGGATGCGGCGATCCAGGTCGAACACCTCACGGACGAGGTAGCCAAGACCTGCAACGTGGATATTCTGTGCGGGTATGTGTTTGACCGCTTCCAGCACGAACAGGAAGGCCACATCTACGCGAGAATCTCTACCGAACACTCGGCCGTTCGTTCCCAGTAAACGGCCTTCTAAGCGAGAGGCACGCGAGCGTGCACAGTTGTCCCACGCTTGGGTTGCGACTCGATCGAGATGGTTCCGTTCAGAAGCTTTAGCCGCTCTTCCATGCTGACCAGGCCAAGCCCGCGACCCTCTCTTGGTGCTTCGCTGTCAAAGCCTACGCCAAGGTCACTGACCGCGAGATGAATCGCATCCGATTTACCCCACAAGCCCACCTGGACGTGCGATGCCCCACTGTGTTTTACCGAATTGTGAAGGGCTTCCTGCAGGACCCGGAAGAGGCAAAGAGAAATCTCCGGCGGTAAGGAGTCAGGCAAATCCTGGTTTTTGAAGTCAATCTGGACCTTCGCCTGCTCTCCAAGCTCACGGCAAAGGCCTTTCATGGCGGCGACTGGGCCCAGATATTCCAGTTTCGTCGAGTGCAACTCGTGCGACAAGCTTTGGGTGTCGGTCGCCAACTCGCTGACCTGCTTCTGTAGTTCACCGATGCGGAGGCGAATTTCAGCGAAATCAGGAGGGTTCTGCTGCAGCAGTTCCAGGTCGACAGCCAACATCGCGAGGCGTTGACCAATGTCGTCATGAAGCTCTCTGGCGATCCGGTTGCGTTCCTGCTCCTGCGCCTCGATCAACCTGCGGCTCACGTCCGCGAGCGCCGACTCCGCCAGTTTGCGCTCCGTAATGTCGGTTACCATGCCGACAATCCGTAGCATTTTGCCTTGTTGGTCGAAGTGCGCGCGACCGATTTTCTCCACCCAAATAACGGCGCCGTCGGGACCTATCATCCGATGGCTGACTCGAAGGTGGGGCTTTTCAGTGCTCAACGCAGCATCTGCGAGCAAAACCCTTTCCCGGTCGTCCGGGTGGACCTTCTCCGATATCTGTTGCCCGGTAGTAACGTGCCCAAGCTTGTCGCTGCAAAGCATCTCAAAGTACTCTCCCGAACGCGCAATCACATCGGTGGCGGCATCCCACTCATAGGAGAACATCTTGCCGGCCTGCGCCGCCAGGCGGAACCGCTGCTCGCTTGCGCGCAACGCATCTTCTGTCTGCCGTCGTTCGTTGACGTTCTCCAGGAAGGCGAAGACCAGCGGGGATCCTCCCTCGGCGTTCTTCAAAAGAGAGACATTCAAACGTCCCCAAAGAGGAGAGCCGTCTTTTCTTGCGTACCGTTTCTCGATCGAGTAGTGATCGATGATGCCGGCACGCAGCTGTTGAAACAGGGCCCAATCGTCCTGCTCATCTTCGGGATGAGCAAATTCCGAACAACTCATACCGCATAGTTCGTTTTCGCGGTAACCCAGCATGGAGCAAAGCGCCGGGTTGGCAAGCAGAAGGGTCCCCTCCAGGTCTTCCACTGCGATGCCCAGAGACGCTTGCTCAAACAGGTAGTGGAAGAGCTCGTTTGCGTGCGCCGGCAGTGTTTGCGAGGCCATAGGGCTCCAGATAGGTCGGAAAACACTCTAACCCTAGCATTTTCCGGCATGAAAGTGAATTTTGGCTAATACCCAGCAGGCACTTTCCGTTAGATTCTTGGTGAGAACTGAATCTATGTTGTGGAGGCGTGTTGTGAAGATTATTCGTGGAAAATTAACCTCATGTTATTTCGCAATCGTGGTTGTGTTGACCTGCGGCTTCGCCCTGGCGGCGGACGCACCGGCAAATGTAGCAGGGACATGGAAGGTGTCGGTCACGGGTGCAGCCGGCACCGCCGAACAGACCATCGTCCTCAACCAGGATGCCGGCAAGATTACCGGGACTTTCAAAGGGCCGCGTCAGTCCGGTCCCCTCCAGGGAACTGTGGAGGGTAACAACATCTCCTTCCATGTCGCGGCACGCTTTCCGCTCGACTACAAGGGCGTCGTCGATGGGAACACCATGAAGGGTACTCTGACGGGCAACGGGAAAACGGGGGACTGGTCAGCCACACGCGCCAATTAGCGAATCCCGGTCAAGCTGAATTTCCATCGCTCCTACGCCGGCTAAAAAAAACAAACTTGACATATTCCCATATGGGAATGTAATGTTTGGATCATGGCACAGAGCGAGCACCACTTCGGATACCTTCAACGCGGTTGCTGAGCCCCGCCGGCGGGAGATTTTGAGCTATCTTGCCGGAGCCGAGCGGCCCGTCGGAGAGATTGTGGCGGCCCTCGGCCTGGAGCAGCCTTCCGTCTCCAAGCACCTGCGCGTGCTGCGCGACGTGGGGCTGGTTCGGATGCGCTGCCAGGGCCGGCAGAAGCTGTACCGGACCAACGCCGAAGCGATACGCCCTCTGCACGAGTGGGCCGGAACCTTCGAGCGTTACTGGCAGCACCAGTTGAATCGAGTGAAGGAACGCGCCGAAGCGATGGTCCGCCAAGGCGCGACAGATTTGAATCCGCCCGAATCTTAAGGAGAAAAAATGATTTCCACCGAACAGACCCTCGAAGACCTAACCCTCACGATCAACCAGGAAATCCACGTTCAGGCGCCCCTGGACATAACCTTTGCCGCGCTGCTCGAGCAACTGGGGCCCGGCAACGAGACGCCTGACGGCAAATCTCTCAACATGAAGATCGAACCGTGGCCCGGGGGAAGGTGGTATCGCGACCTGGGCGACGGCAACGGGCATTTCTGGGCTCATGTCCAGGCCATCAAGCGGCCCACGCTGCTGGAGTTCGCGGGCCCGTTGTTCGCCTCTTTCCCCTTCGTCTCCAACGTGCAATATCGGCTGAGCGAAGTGGAGGGTGGAACCTTGATCGCCTTCCGGCACACCGCGCTCGGCTTCGTTTCCGACGAGCACAAGGCAGGGATGAACAAAGGCTGGAGCGCGATGCACGACCGCGTCCGCAAGCACGCCGAGGCCCACCGATAGCCACGCTATCGCGAGCACGGATCGCATCGAGGAGAAGCTTATGTGTCCATTGTGCATTTCAACCGCAATGCTGATCGCCGGCAGCGTCACCTCCACCGGCGGACTCGCGGCAATCGCAATGAAGAAATTCGGCGTGAAGAACGCCGTCGAGACAATCACCCCGCTCCAACCCCAACCAAGGAGGATCATCATGGCTAGCAGCACGATCGAAGTAGGACACCCCAACGTTGTTTCGCATGCGGAATGGCTTGCCGCGCGCAGCGAGTTCCTGAGCAAAGAGAAAGAGTTCACCCGGCTGCGCGATGAATTGAGCCGCCAGCGCCGCGCTCTGCCCTGGGAAAAGGTAGAGAAGCGGTATGAATTTGATTCGACCAAGGGCAAGGTGACGCTGGCCGATCTTTTCGACGGCCGCAGCCAGCTGGTCGTCTACCACTTCATGCTCGGCCCAGGCTGGGAGGCGGGTTGCCCAAGCTGCTCATACGTGGCGGACCATTTCGACGGCGCCACCGTCCATCTGGCCAATCGCGACACCACGCTGGTGGTGGTTTCGCGCGCTCCGCTGGCCGAGATCGAAGCCTTCAAAAAGCGCATGGGCTGGAAGTTTCAGTGGGTCTCGTCCTTCGGCAGCGATTTCAATTTCGACTATCACGTTTCCTTCACGCCGGAGGAAAAGGCCGGCGGCAAGGTGTACTACAACTACGCCGTGGGCGAGTTCCCCAGCGAAGAGGCTCCGGGAGCCAGCGTCTTCGCCAAGGATGCGGCGGGCGAGGTCTTTCACACCTATTCCAGCTATGCGCGGGGACTGGATATTCTGGTGGGCGCGTATAACTTTCTCGATCTCGTGCCCAAGGGCCGCGATGAAGACGGGCTGGCGCTTCACCATGTCCTGGGTCCGCCATCACGACCGCTATACGGAAGGTTATTTCGTAGACCCGGCGCGGAAATACGAGCAACCGAAGAGCTCGGGCGGCTCCTGCTGCTCGGGCGAGAGCCGCTCCTGATTTCCCACGTGAGCTACAGGACCGGCGCGGCGGAGGCTTGGATCCGCGCCGGTTCTACACCTGTTCCGTCTCGGTCCAGCTCTCAACGATCTCCAACAAGATCAGAATCAGCAATTTGCCCTTGGAGTCGAGAAAGACCAGATGTTCGCCGTGGGTTTCAACACTCTCGGCAATGACACAGTACACATCTCGCTGGGGCGGTTTCAGCCGGACAAGGTACGTTTTGTCTGCCATCTTGCTTGTAATCCAATTCCAGCCGGCACGACGATGCAAGTAGGATTGGCGGTTGTGCAGTGACGTCGGTCATATCGCAGCCGGGCAACCAGCCACCGACGCAATCGCGGTTGCCATCGGCTTCTTTCTCAGGTTGTTGCACCCCTTTTTGAGGGGATATTAAAGGGCACGATGAATAGAGGTCAGCCGTCCCTGCGCTGTCGCAATTATGGTGTTGGTCGAGTCTGTGGCTTGATTTGATTGGGAACTGATATCGTGAACCCGCCTTGTGAAATCAGGCTGTAAAGAAGAATGACACCGGGCTCTCTCCACCAGCCCCAACGGACTGGGGTGGCCCATTCAAGCCTTCTTTTGGCTTGAGCGGGGTAGTTCCCAAACTGCGGGATCTTGAGGACCATGGTCGCGCGCAGGATGGGCTCGTACCTGGGAAATTCGATTCTTTCTCCTATATATGACAGAAGCTGTCCGGAATGCCTCTTACTCTAAAGGAGAGCCCGGACGAGCTCACATGGAGGATGGGAATGGCGATCGAGACGATGCCCGTAAACGCGCTGACGGCGGATGCTGTGCTGAAGAACTGGCAGGGACACAGGCGGCTAACCCGCAGAACGATTGAGGCGTTTCCTGAAGAGAAGCTCTTTCAGTTTTCAGTGGGTGGTATGCGGCCCTTTGCGGAAATGGCCTATGAGTTCATTCGCATGGCCGTGCCTATCGTGGACGGCGTATCCACCGGGAAGTGGGAGGAATATAAGAGGCCGAAGCCGGGCACGAAAAGCGAACTTCTGCAACTATGGGATGCGCAGACCACGGAGTTGGACGAGAAATTCCCGAAGATTCCGGCGCACCGCTTCAGCGAAGTGGACAAGGCATTCGGCCAGTGGGAAATGCCGGGGATCGCGACGATTCAATACGCCATCGACAATGAGATTCATCATCGGGGCCAGGGATACGTCTACCTGCGGGCGCTCGGTATCGAGCCGCCGCCGTTCTGGGTGCGCGACTGACCCCGTTTCGCCGTCTTGGCCATGGGCTTTAGAGTCTGTGTGAGAAACACCTCTGTAAATCCAAAAGCATGAGTGGGTGGCCCAGGTCTCGCCTTTGAGACCTGGGGGTCATGCCGAGGATCCGCATTTTGTACTGAAGGCTGTTGCTAAAGAGCGCCCTCATTCGGACGTGTCCAACCGTGCCGGTATCCCAGGGAGTAGTTGCGGGAATATCCCTCATTGAGCAGGACGATCCAGGCTTGTTGATTTTTGGTCCCCCGAAACCTGTCGATTCGACCGTGCTTTTGACCATCGAGCCATGCCTGATCCTGCATTGCGAGTCCTCCCCATTGCGCCTTTCCGTTCATATTCTGCTGAGGCCGGCACCAACGGCAATCACCTTAAGGCTCAGACCGGCGGCGCTTTTCGGTGATCCGTTTACCTCTGCCGGACCACCTTCAGTGACTTTCGTTCCATGGGTCCTGCATCCGATTGCTCATAGAGCACGTCTGTCTACCGCTCGCGGTAAGGATTCTCTGACACGGTGCAGCAGGGAACCTGTTGATTGCGCACTTAATGGAATCGAATACGATGAAACATGCCGCATGACGTTGACGTCCGCCCCGTCTCCCGCAAGGACTATGATCAATGGCTCCCGCTCTGGCACGGGTACAACGCCTTCTATGGCCGCTCCGGTCCGACAGCGCTCTCTCCGGAAATAACTCAAATGACCTGGGCGCGCTTTTTCGACTCATACGAGCCAGTGCATGCGCTCGTCGCTGACAGCGACGGGCAGCTGCTCGGCCTCACTCACTATCTCTTCCACCGGAGCACGACTTCCATTGAGCCAGTTTGCTACTTGCAGGATTTGTTCACCAGCGAGACCGCGCGTGGAAAGGGGATCGGCAGAGCGCTCATCCGTGCCGTTTATGAGCAGGCACAGCGTGCCGGATCGCCGCGCGTTTATTGGCACACGCATGAAACGAACAGCACCGCCATGCAGCTCTACGACAAGGTAGCGGAACGCTCCGGATTTGTCGTGTACCGCAAGCAACTCTAATTTGCGGTGGCGGCAGATGCCGGGATTTATTTCGGCGTCAGCTTCAACAGCCTGCTGGTAGGCGGCGTGTTGTCGGTGATCACGCCGACACCGCTGTCCGTCAACACATAGACGGCTCCGTCGGGCCCTACCCGCACGTCACGAATGCGCGTGTGCAGATCCGTCAGCAACGCTTCTTCCGCGACCACCTTGTCATTTGATCAGCGTCAGCCTATCCAGCAACATCCCGCCCAGCCCACCGACAAAGATGCTGTTCTTCCATTGCGGGAAGAGATCCCCTTTGTAGAAAGCCAGGCCAGAGGGCGCGATCACCGGATCCCAGTAGTAGACCGGCTGCTCCATGCCGTCTTTTGCCGTAATGCCCGCGCCCACCGGGGAACCCGCATAGTCGATTCCGTGCGTGATCACGGGCCAACCGTAATTTTTGCCTTTCTCGATAAGGTTTAGCTCGTCACCTCCCCGCGGGCCGTGCTCGGTTTCCCATAACTTGCCTGTGGCCGGATCGAAGGCCAGGCCTTCCTGGCTACGTTGGCCGTAGGCCCAGATCTCAGGCAGCGCGCCGGGCGTGGCTGCGAACGGATTGCCGGGTGCGGGCTTGCCCTCGGGCGTGATGCGAATAATTTTCCCCAGGTCATTGTCCAGCTTCTGCGCCACGTCCCAGGGTGATGGACCCGCGTCGTCACGATCGCCGATCAACACGAACAAATTACCGTCTTGCCCGATGGCTATGCGGCCACCGGTCTTCGTCGCGGCGGAAAGGCTGCCATGGCTGGGAATCGCCGGCGTGGTGCGAAAGATGACGTGAACATCCGTCAGCGCGGTCTCAGCTTCATCCAGCCGCGCCCGGCCAACGTAAGTGTTGCTATCGTTGTTATCGACCCACTCGAAAAAAGTGAAGAAGATGCGGCGGTTGGTGGCGAAGTGGGGATCGAGGGCCACATCAAGAACACCGAACTCCGGCGAGGAGGACACGGCCGAAAGCCCGGCGAGCGGCGCGGACAGGACGCCTTGCTTGTCGAGGACGCGAATCCCACCCGGTAACTTTTCAGTGATGAGAATTTTTCCGTCTGGAAGAAATGCCAGGGACCAGGGAGCGTGCAGAGTGCTGGTAAGCGTGGTGATGGTGAAGGGTGCGGTCGCGTGGAAGGGAGCGCGGGTCTGTTCCGGGAAGAGCGGCTTGTCGTCTTTTTTCTCTGGTGGGCGCGGGTCGATCGGCTGGCCTTCCACCGTGGCGTAGACAGGAAAGCCCGGTCGCCATCGGCTCTGTTGGGCCGAATCCGGCTGCCGGTCCGTTGGCGCTTGTGGTTTTTCGGTTGATGGGACAGGGACCACCGATTGCCCGGCCAGCACGTTGGGGAGGACAGCCAGACAAGCGAGCATCATTCTCTTCTTAATCATCGGATTGGCGCGTTTCACCGCATCTGGAGAAATAAGCCCTACTGCCCTGGAAGGCTATTTGGGCATAGGGATCGAGACCGCCTTGCCGGCGCCGCGCTCGGCGATCCAGATCGTATCGCCCGCCGGCTCAACGCCGGTTGGTGTTTTGAGCCCTTCCTTCAGCACAGTGACGGTTGCCTTATCTCCGTTGATGGTGAGTGCGGAAATTATGCCGCTGCCATTTTCGGCCAGCAGCAGCTTACCATTCGCGGCACGCATGCCATCAGGCCCCTTTACGGGCTGGTCCATCCAGATATCGACAGGATCGCCCGGCTTTCCGGCGGCGTCGACGGGGATGCGGTAAAGCTTATTAAAGACCACGTTGTTCACATAGAGCGTACCGTTCAGGAAGGTGATGCCGTCGACGCCCATCAGCACCCGATGCTCGAAGAAAAGCTCCGCGGTGGCGGCGCCGGAGGGCAGGCGGTAGATTTTGCCGTTGGCGGTATCCGTTATGTACAACGCCTTATCCGGTCCGATGACAAAGTCGTTACACAGACTATTGTCCCCTGGCAGATTCCAGCGGACCTTCGGCGCGCCGGTGGAGAGGTCAAAGCCCCTGAGCGCGGTGTGCCGCTTAACCGGAGTGGTCTCCGGCACCGGGGTCAGCTGGCATGTCCACAGAATATTGTTGGCGGCATCGGCGAGCATGCCGAGGAAGAACGTTCCTGGGCCTTCGGCACTGGCATCGACGAATTTCGCGACAGTGGCTGAGCCCGAAGCTACCTTATAGACAAATGGCGAGCTGGCGCTGCCAACGAACAGAACGCCGCCCGGCGCCACGGTCAGACTTTCCGGCTGTGATTTGGCGTCGGCAATCAAAATCTCAGCGGCGTACGTGGTTTGCGTAAAGCTCACCAACAGAGCGATGCAGGTGGAGAGGCGTCGAACGTTCAAGCGAGTCATCCTCAAGAATTGGTTCTAGGGGTGCTGGCGGAGAGAGTGGGATTCGAACCCACGGTACCTTGCGGTACACACGCTTTCCAAGCGTGCGCCTTAAGCCACTCGGCCATCTCTCCAACTCGGTGGGCGCTCCTCTCACTTTACCATCTTGAATTTGGGGGCGCGGAATCAACCCCTCCAAATCAGTTAATGTGAAAAGGAGCCATGCCCGCCCGCGCACCACTCACGCAATCAGCCCCAGCAGACCTCAGAAGGGAACTGGCCGCCCTGTTGCGCCTTGCCATCCCCGTCGTTCTTTCGGAGCTGGGCTGGATGGCGATGTCGATCGTGGACACCATTATGGTAGGCCGCCTGAGCCCCGCCGCCATCGGCGCCGTGGGCATCAGCAGCGCCATCTTCTATACCCCCGCGCTCTTCGGCATTGGCCTGCTGCTGGGGCTCGACACCCTCGTCGCCCAGGCCTACGGCCGCGGCGACTTTGACGATTGCCATCGCGCGCTGGCCCAGGGCGTCTATCTGGCCATCGCCTATGTGCCCTTCGCCATGCTGATCGTCGGCCTGGCGCCGCATCTGTTTCCCGTCCTTGGCATTAACGAGGCAGTACGCGCTCCCGCCAGGCAGTATATTCAGCTGCTCAACCTGAGCTCGCTCCCGCTGCTCATCTATGTCGCGTTCCGGCGCTACCTGCAGGGAGTGGGCAAGGTACGCCCAGTGACCTTCGCCTTGATCTCCGCCAACCTGGTTAACTGGTTCGGCAACTGGGCCCTCATCTACGGCAAGTGCGGGCTCCCGGCAATGGGAATCCGCGGGTCGGCGCTTTCCACCGTCGTCGCCCGCATCTACATGGCCAGCGTGCTGGTCTGGTGGGCCTGGAGGCACGAGCGGGATCGCGGGCACCCACTCTTTGCCCACTGGCCGGGTCTGCAGCTTGCCCAGTTCCGCCGCCTGATCCAGCTCGGGTGGCCGGCCGCATCGCAATTGCTCTTTGAGGTGGGCGCGTTTTCGTTCTCGACCTTGTTGGCAGGGCGGCTATCGCCCGACGTCCTGGCCGCACACCAGATTTGCCTGAATTCAGCCAGCCTCACCTATATGGTGCCCCTTGGGGTTTCCGCAGCAGCGGCCATCGCTGTAGGCCACGCCGTCGGTGCAGGCGATCGCGCTCTGGCTCGCCGGAGCGGCTCCATGGCGATCGCCATCGGCGGAATCTTCATGGCCCTGACCGCCACCGCCTTCCTGACCTTGCCGCAGATGCTTATCCATATCTATACCCATGACCAGGAGACGGTTGCCATCGCCGTGCGGCTGCTGGTCGTCGCCGCCGTCTTTCAGGTCTTCGACGGCATCCAGGGTGTCGGCACGGGAGCCATGCGGGGGCTGGGCAAAACCCGAGGACCCATGTTGGTCAACCTGATCGCTTACGGAGTGATCGGTTTGCCGATTGGCTACATCCTTTGCTTCAAGACGCGGCTCGGCATCTACGGCCTGTGGACCGGCCTGACCCTGGCGCTCATCTTTGCGGCGGGAGTGGTCTTAACGCTTTGGTTGAAGGAATCAAAAGTGAGACCGCAGCATACCTAACGCGAGTTGTGCTGAACACCAGCCCCGCAGGGGCGACCTGAAAGTAGCCCAGGACGGAGTCCTGGGTTGGGCGGTGAGGGACGGCTGAATCCGGCGGTTGATGTCTACTGCCGTCACGTCTGATAACGTATATTCTGTTAACTAAAGCACCCTACCGAAAACCCAACCAATTCAACAACTTCCTTCCCTACATCTTGTAGCGCCCGAGATCTTCATCCCCCAGACCTTCAAGCCACCGGCGCAGCTCTTCCGGAGTGGTCTCAGCCATGCTGGGCGCAAGCTTGGCGATCCGAATCACCTCTTCGCTCACATAAATCGGACAATCCGAGCGTAAAGCCAACGCCAGCGCGTCGGATGGACGGGCATCCAGGCTGACCACCTCGCCATCCTGTTCCATCCAGATGACCGCGTAGAACGTGTCGTTCTTAAGTTCCGTAACCACAACCTTTTGCACCGCAGCATTCAACCCGCGGATCAGGTTTTTCAAGAGGTCGTGGGTCATGGGACGCGGCGTGGCCGACTTCTCGATCTCCAGCGCAATGGCATTGGCCTCGTACATCCCCACCCAGATGGGCAGCACCGTGTCGCTCTTGACGTCTTTCAGAATCACGATCGGCATATTGCTGGCCGGATCCATGACCAGACCGCGGATCTTCATTTCGACATCCATGGTCACCTCCGTGATGCGCCGTGGGCTAAGCGATGGCCTCGCCCACAAGGCTGTTGGGAAAGCTCTGGGTAATCCGCACCGGCACATAGCTGCCCGGGAGCGGGACTGGATAGGGTGCGGAGTGGTGAAATTGACAGTCTTGTTCTGCGAGCTGCGGCCGATCACCTGGCCCCCTGGCGTGTTATATCCCTCAACCGCTGCCTCCATAATCTCTCCTATATGGTTGGCATAATTGGACCTTTGGATCTCGCGCTGGCGTTCCAGCAGCACCTGCAGCCGGCGGCTCTTCTCCTCTTCCGGAACGCTGTCGGCCAGAGAAATCGCCGGAGTATTAGGCCGTGGCGAAAACTTGAAGGCAAACACCGCGTCGAATCCAACTTGCGTCCAAGAAGGCTCAAGGATCTGCTCGAAGTCTTCCTCTGTCTCTCCCGGAAAGCCGACGATCACGTCCGTGGTCAAACTGATCGACCGCCTGGCCGATTGAATGCACGCGATCCGATCCAGGTACTGTTCGCGGCTATACTCCCGCGCCATCGCTTCCAGCACCCGCGTCGACCCGCTCTGCACCGGCAGGTGGACGTGGTCGCAAAGCGTGGGCACGGCATCGATCGCCTCCACAATGTCCGGGGTAAAGTCGCGCGGATGCGAAGTGGTAAAGCGCACCCGGCGAATCCCGGGAACCTGGCCCACGGCGGCCAGCAACTCGGCGAAGGTCAGCTTCCCTTCGCGATCGTGGTAGGAGTTGACGTTCTGTCCCAGCAGCTGGATCTCCGTATAACCCGCTTCGGCCATGGTGCGCGCCTCGGCCAGCACGGAGGTGGAGGTCCGGCTCCGCTCCTTGCCCCGGGTAAACGGAACCACGCAATAGGCGCAGAACTTGTCGCATCCTTCAATGATCGTGATGTAGCCGCGGTAACGGTTGGTACGCGCCGTAAACTCCGTCTCGAAGGTCTCTTCGGTCTGGCGGTCATCCAGGCCGGTAATGCGCGTCTCCCCTGCCTCCAGCCGCACCAGCATCTCCGGCAGTTTGCGGTAAGAAGCCGATCCGGAAACCAGCGAAACATAGGGAGCGCGCTCGAAGATGCTCTCCCCTTCCTGCTGCGCCACGCAGCCCAGCACCACGAAGCGCTTGCCCGAAGCATGCAGCTTCTTGTAGTCGTTCAGGCGGTTAAAGACCTTTTGTTCGGCTTTGTCGCGGATGGAGCAGGTGTTGTAGAGAATCAGGTCGGCGGCAATTTCCGTATCGACCTGCTGGTAGCCCTCATGGCGAAGCGTGCCAATGACTTTCTCCGAGTCATGCACATTCATCTGGCAACCGAAAGTCTCAAGATAAAACGTTTTTGTAGCCGCCATGTTGAGACCGAGTATACCGCAGTAACCAATGCGACCGCGCGTTGCGCTGCAGACACGGGCTCCCCGGTCAATAACTGTTAAACTTAAGACAGTTTCCCGAAGATGCTGGAGGCGGATAGATGGCTGAGATGAACGGAAGTTACCCGACCGGATTGCGGCTGAAACTCGGTTTGGCCGAGATGCTTAAGGGCGGCGTCATCATGGACGTGATGAGCACCGAGCAAGCCATCATTGCCGAGCGTGCCGGCGCCACCGCGGTGATGGCCCTGGAGCGGGTACCGGCGATGATCCGGGCCCAGGGCGGCGTGGCGCGCATGGCCAAGCCCAGCCTGATCAAGCAGATTATCGCGAGCGGTTTCGATCCCGGTCATGGCCAAGGCGCGCATCGGGCATTTTGCCGAAGCCCAAATCCTGCAGTATCTGGGCGTCGACTTCATCGACGAGAGCGAAGTGCTGACCCCGGCCGATGAACTGCACCACATCGACAAGCATGCCTTCACCACGCCCTTCGTTTGCGGAGCGCGCAATCTGGGCGAAGCCCTGCGCCGCATCGCCGAAGGCGCCGCCATGATCCGCACCAAGGGCGAAGCCGGCACCGGCGACGTGGTGCACGCGGTGAAACACATGCGGCAAATCGTCAGAGAGATGAAGGCGCTCACCGTGCTGCGCGACGAGGAGCTCTATGCCGCCGCCAAGGAACATCGCGCCCCCTACGAGCTGGTGCGCATGGTGGCCAAGACCGGCAAGCTGCCGGTGCCTAACTTCTCCGCGGGCGGCATCGCCACGCCGGCAGACGCGGCCCTGATGATGCAGCTGGGCGCGGAGGCGGTCTTTGTCGGCTCCGGAATTTTCATGAAAGAAGGCGCGACGCCGCTGGACGTGGAGCTGGATGAGAAGACCGGCGCCCTCCGCAACCCGGAAGAGCGCGAAGAAGCGGAGTCGCGAGCCAAGGCGATCGTGATCGCTACCGCCCATTACAACGATCCCAAGGTATTGGCCGAGGTCAGCGAGCAGATGACCGGCGCGATGCACGGCTTGGCTGTTGCCGGCCTGGAAGAGGGCGAACTGCTGCAGACCCGCGGCTGGTAGGCATTGATGGGGAGCAGACGGCTGGTGCGGAGCAGGCGCCGCACCGCGATAACAAGCGTCCGCGCATCGGCGTGCTCGCCATCCAGGGAGACTTTGCTGCTCATGCCCAGGCTCTGGAAGACGCGGGCGCCGATGCCGTCGAAGTACGAAAACCGGCGGAGCTCGACGGCCTCGACGGCTTGATCCTTCCCGGCGGCGAATCGACTACCTTCCTGAAATTCCTGGAGCGCGACGGCCTGCTCGATTCCCTGCAGCGTTTCGTCGCGGAAAAGCCCGCCTTCGGCACCTGTGCCGGTTGTATCCTGCTGGCCCGGAATGTCTCGCGTCCGCCCCAGCAGAGCCTGGCAGCCATGGACATCAGCGTCGAGCGGAACGCCTATGGGCGGCAGATCGACAGCGCTATCCGGACCGGCGAAACCAAGCTACCCGGCGGACCATTGGAGATGGTCTACATCCGCGCCCCCCGCATTACCAACGTGGGCCCTGGCGTCGAAGTAATGGCGGAGCGCGACGGCTTCCCTGTTTTGGTCCGCCAAGGCAGACTGCTGGCCGCCACCTTCCACCCTGAGCTCTCCAGCGATCGCCGCGTCCATCAACTTTTCGTGGACATGGTGCGTCGACCAACTCGTCCTGACCTGAATTTCACTGGAATTACGCGCTCGCAGCCATGCCCACCGCAACCAATCCACCCGGATAGTGAGTCCAAGGACTACGGAGTTCACAGGGAACCAGCTAGATTGCAAAATGCACTGGGAGCCACAGGCCAAACAGGAGTAATCTTCGAATGTCGGAGTTGAGCCATGCCTGCGACCTTCACCCGCACCCCTGTTGAGACAGAGCGCAAGGATCCCGGATTCGGCGGCAAACCGCCGGTTGCCCGCAGGCCGACAGGTGGCGGTGGGGACGGTGAGAATTGGGAAAACCGGCCAACCGGCCGGCGTGGACCGCGCGATCTGCTGGGCCGCTACCGCATGGTGTTGTTTTTCGCTCTGGCCAGCGACCTGATGTTCTTCATCGCCCTGGTCAGCGCTTTTTTCGCCCGCCAGAGCAGCGGCCATTTCACTGCCTACCAATGCCTGGGTCGTTGACTGGCACCCGATCGCGCTGCCTCCCATCCTGTGGATCAACACCGCGCTGATTTTGCTGAGCAGCCTCACCATGGAAATAGGCCGCAGGCATTTTTTCCATGAGATCGATGTCATGGAAGAGTGGTTGGGCATGGGCCGCCCGACCCTTCGCCGCGCCGCCCCTTGGCTGGCGGCAACCGTTGTCCTGGGCGGCTTATTCCTGGGCGGCCAATGGATCGCCTGGAAGCAGCTGGTCGATCAGGGCGTCTTCTTCGCCTCCAACCCCAGCAGCCACTTTTTCTACCTGATCACCGGAACCCACGGCCTGCATTTGCTGATTGGCGTGTCTGGCGCTGGCGGGCGCCATGCTGGCGCTCATCTTTCTGCGCCGCGTCGAGCTGCGCCAGATGGTCGTGGATTGTACCGCCTGGTACTGGCACACCATGGGCGTCTTCTGGATCTTCCTTTTCGGCATGTGCTGCGTCTTCTGCCGAGGTAACACAACGATGAGCGTCATGAACCCCTGGCCCGAACTCAAATGGAGCGATTGGCAAGCAGACTGCGGACACCCTGCACATGTGGACGCAGATTGTAGGCAAGACCAGGCTCGCGCTCAGCCCCCTGCAGGCCCATTGGTGGAATGTTCCGCTCTACGTGAGCGCGCGCGGGACTGAACACCTCGGCCATGCCCTACGGATCAGAGTTTCTGGAGATCACCTTCGACTTCGTCAGCCATGAACTGAAGTTCTTCCTGAGCACCGGCGCCAGCCTGTCGACCCCTCTCCGCGCACAATCCGTGGCCGAGTTCTACCGTGAGTACCAGCGCAGCCTGGCCGCGCTCGGGGTCGACGGTAAACATCCATCCGGCACGCCGGTGGAACTGCAGCACCCGATTCCCTTTGCCGAAGATGAGCAGCATGCGTCCTATGATCCGCAGGCAGCGCACCGGTTCTGGCGGGTCTTGATGCGCGCGGACCAGATCTTTCAGCAGTTCTCGTCCCGCTTCGTGGGCAAGGTAAGCCCCGTGCATTTCTTCTGGGGCAGCTTCGATCTGGCGGTCACCCGCTTTTCCGGACGTCCAGCGCCGCCGCGTCCGAAGATGCCGACGCCATCACCCGCGAGGCCTATTCGCACGAAGTGATCAGCGCAGGCTTCTGGCCCGGCAACGGAGGCTTCGGCGAAGCAGCGTTCTATTGTTACGCCGCGCCGGCGCCGAAGGGCCTGGAGGCGGCAGCGATCCAGCCCGCAAAGGCCGGCTACAACACCGCTCTGGGCGAGTTCATTTACCTGTACGAAGATCTGCGCCGCGAGCCTTCTCCAGATGAGGCCCTGCTCGCCTTCCTCGAAAGCTCCTATGAAGCCGGAGCAAACCTGGCGCACTGGGATCGCGCCTTGCTCGAGCGGCCTACTCCCGCACCAACTTCCACCCCGACCAGCTAAGAAATAAAGGAAGCGGATACGCGGCCAGCCGTTCCACCGTGCCCACCTCCGAACCAACGCCGTGGAGGGCCAGCACGAGGGTTGCCAGCAGGCCGACGGACCCAGCCGCGAAGGCAATCCAGCTCTTCCACCGTTTCGCCAGCAGGATCATGGCAAGATTGCCACCGAAGAAATGAGCCGCTGCGCCCAGAAGATGCAGCCGCGCGTTGGTATCTTCCGGGACCAGGCCAACCACCAGCACTCCCAGTCCCGCGATCGCCAACAGAGCCAGCGCGATCCTGCGAAAGAACGCGGTGCAGCAGCATGGCGCCGAAGAAGATAAGCAATCCCTGCAGCACAAACGATCCGTTCATCAAACAGTGGAGAGATGAGCCGGAAGCGGCGCCCAGGTCGCTGATGAAATCGTGCCGCATGCTGTAGTGCCCGGTCCAGCCCATGCGCGCGATCTGTTCAGCAACGAAGAACTGCAAGCACAGCAACCACAAAAAAGCTCCGACTCTGGCTGGCGGCATCGTGATCCCCGATCTCGTTTATTCTTGCATCTATGGAATATCGACGGCTTGGACATTCAGGGTTGAAGGTGCCGGCGCTTTGCTTCGGCGCAGCGACGTTTGGCGGTGGTTCTGAGTTTTTCAAAGCGTGGGGAGCGACCGATGTTGCGGAGGCGACCCGTCTGGTCGACCTCTGTCTGGACGCGGGCGTGAACCTCTTCGACACCGCGGATGTCTATTCGCGCGGCCTGTCCGAGGAGATTCTGGGTCAGGCGATCCTGGGCCGTCGAGACAAGGTATTGATCTCGACCAAGACCACATTCCCCATGGGCGACGGACCCAACGAGATGGGCTCCGGCCGTCTGCACATTGTGCAGGCCTGCGAGGCCAGCCTCAGGCGCCTGGGGACGGACTACATCGACATCTACCATCTCCACGGCTTTGACGCGCTCACCCCGGTGGAGGAGACGCTCGATACCTTGAACACGCTGGTGCGCAGTGGCAAGGTGCGTTACATCGCCTGCTCCAATTTTTCCGGCTGGCATCTGATGAAGTCGCTGGCGGTCTCGGACAGGTATGGGTGGTCGCGCTACGTGGCGCACCAGGTCTATTACTCCGTGATCGGCCGTGACTACGAGCAGGAGTTGATGCCCTTGGGCATCGATCAGGGCGTGGGCGCGATCATATGGAGTCCTCTGGGCTGGGGCCGGCTAACGGGAAAAATTCGCCGGGGGCATCCGTTGCCTGCGGAGAGCCGGCTGCACAAGACCGCCGACAAGGGTCCCCTGGTTGACGATGAATACATGTACAAAGTCATCGATGCACTGGACGAGGTGGCAGCGGAGACGGGCAAGCCGTTACCGCAGGTAGCGTTGAACTGGCTGCTGCAGCGTCCGACGGTGGCGTCGGTGATTATCGGCGCGCGCAATGAAACCCAGCTGAAGCAGAACCTGGCCGCGGCCGATTGGAACCTGACCGCCGCGCAAGTAGCCAAGCTGGATGCCGCCAGCAAAGCCAATCCCCCATACCCCTACTGGCATCAGAGGCAATTCCCCGGCCTCAACCCCGCTCCTGTGGGTTGACGATAAGCGGATGAGTATGGATACAACTCCGCGGTCTCTACGATTCGCGCTCGAACCGGGTTCTGGTGAATGTACTCGCGTTTGGCCTGAAATTCGTCACGATTCCGGACGCGGTGATCTGTAAATCCACGTTGCCAAACTGGAAAGTTAGATCCCAGCCGCCGCGAAAAACCTCCTTTGATGAGCCCCAGGACACGCTCGATAGAAATGTCCTGGGGAGTCGAGCAGGAGATGAACATGATCCGGCATGACGACAAACGCGTGCAACTTGAAGTGGCCCGCCTGGCGGTATCCTTGGAGTGTCTGGAGAAATAACTCGGCGTTTGCCTCGACCTGAAAGAGCCGGCGGCGATTGAAGGTCGCGCTGGTCACAAAGTACGTCCCCGCCCAACGGAGCGATGGGGGATAGACATCCGAACATTGTAAGACCGCAGCTAAGTGTTAGGTTTTGCCTGGGGAAGGCTTCTGGGATATTCAGCTTGCGGAGAAACACCCTCCACGAAGGGCACGGCTTCAGCCGTGCCATAAATCCACTGTGTGCTCGACGGCTTTAGCCGCCGAGGTACGGTTTTTCTCTGTAGCTCCGCGAAGGCCTGGAAAAGCGTACCTCTACGAAGGGCACGGCTTCAGCCGTGCCATAAATCACTGTGGGCTCGACGGCTTTAGCCGCCGAGGTACGGTTTTTCTCTGTAGTTCCGCGAAGGCCTGGAAAAGCGTCCCTCCACGAAGGGCACGGCTTCAGCCGTGCCATAAATCTACTGTGGGCATGACGGCTTTAGCCGCTGAGGTACGGTTTTTCTCTGTAGTTCCGCGAAGGCCTGGAAAAGCGTACCTCTACGAAGGGCACGGCTTCAGCCGTGCCATAAATCTACTGTGGGCATCGACGGCTTTAGCCGCTGAGGTACGGTTTTTCTCTGTAGTTCCGCGAAGGCCTGGAAAAGCGTACCTCCACGAAGGGCACGGCTTCAGCCGTGCCATAAATCCACTGTGGGCACGACGGCTTTAGCCGCTGAGGTACGGTTTTTCTCTGTAGTTCCGCGAAGGCCTGGAAAAGCGTACCTCTACGAAGGGCACGGCTTCAGCCGTGCCATAAATCTACTGTGGGCATGACGGCTTTAGCCGCTGAGGTACGGTTTTTCTCTGTAGTTCCGCGAAGGCCTGGAAAAGCGTACCTCTACGAAGGGCACGGCTTCAGCCGTGCCATAAATCTACTGTGGGCACGACGGCTTTAGCCGCTGAGGTACGGTTTTTTCTCTGTAGTTCCGCGAAGGCCTGGAAAAGCGTACCTCCACGAAGGGCACGGCTTCAGCCGTGCCATAAATCTACTGTGGGCATGACGGCTTTAGCCGCTGAGGTACGGTTTTTTCTCTGTAGTTCCGCGAAGGCCTGGAAAAGCGTACCTCTACGAAGGGCACGGCTTCAGCCGTGCCATAAATCTACTGTGGGCATGACGGCTTTAGCCGCTGAGGTACGGTTTTTCTCTGTAGTTCCGCGAAGACCTGGAAAAGCGTACCTCTACGAAGGGCACGGCTTCAGCCGTGCCATAAATCTACTGTGGGCTCGACGGCTTTAGCCGCCGAGGTACGGTTTTTCTCTGTAGTTCCGCGAAGGCCTGGAAAAGCGTCCCTCCACGAAGGGCACGGCTTCAGCCGTGCCATAAATCTACTGTGGGCTGACGGCTTTAGCCGCTGAGGTACGGTTTTTCTCTGTAGTTCCGCGAAGGCCTGGAAAAGCGTCCCTCCACGAAGGGCACGGCTTCAGCCGTGCCATAAATCTACTGTGGGCATGACGGCTTTAGCCGCCGAGGTACGGTTTTTTCTCTGTAGTTCCGCGAAGGCCTGGAAAAGCGTACCTCTACGAAGGGCACGGCTTCAGCCGTGCCATAAATCTACTGTGGGCATGACGGCTTTAGCCGCTGGGGTACGGTTTTTTCTCTGTAGTTCCGCGAAGGCCTGGAAAAGCGTACCTCTACGAAGGGCACGGCTTCAGCCGTGCCATAAATCTACTGTGGGCATGACGGCTTTAGCCGCTGAGGTACGGTTTTTCTCTGTAGTTCCGCGAAGGCCTGGAAAAGCGTACCTCTACGAAGGGCACGGCTTCAGCCGTGCCATAAATCTACTGTGGGCATGACGGCTTTAGCCGCTGAGGTACGGTTTTTCTCTGTAGTTCCGCGAAGGCCTGGAAAAGCGTACCTCTACGAAGGGCACGGCTTCAGCCGTGCCATAAATCTCCTGTGGGCATGACGGCTTAGCCGCTGAGGTACGGTTTTTCTCTGTAGTTCCGCGAAGGTACAAGCCTGGCAAAGCGTACCTCAGGGGCGAAAGCCCACAATGGCCGCTGCTCTTGCGCGGCACGGCTGAAGCCGTGCCCTTCGTACAAGGCGTGTTTCCACAGCCTGTTAAATGTCTCCTCATTTCGTCCACGGATTAACCAGTCTTATTTTGATGTCCCTCACATCGCCGGTGTTGCGCGTGACAAACGCCAGGTCATGCACGACAGCAGTTGCGGCCAGCAGCGTGTCGACGACTGGTCTGGGGCGCTCGGCGGATAGCTCTCCCCATAGTTTCGCTGTATCCGTATCGATGCCGAGGATGCGGTCGCCAAAGCTGAACTCGAGTCCATCCACCCAGGCTGCGATTTTCTTCGCCGCATCGGCATCCGACTGTTTCTTGAGCGCCACGCCTTTCCTCAGTTCTCCGAGCGTCAGGACGCTGATGTACAGGGACGACGGTTCCGCTGCAGACAGGAAGGAAATCACCCGTTCATTAGCCTGCTTCTTGCGTGTCTCGGACAAGATGTTGGTGTCGAGCAGATACTGAAGAGGACTGCTCACAGGCTCACCTTCCGGCCCTTGTCGCGGTCGCGGGGGACCTCGAAGCTGTCCACTTTGGGGCCGCCCAGCAAATACTCCTTTAGGTTCGGCTTGTGGGCGGTCAGGGCGCGATAATCCCTGATGGACAGAACGACGGCTCTTTCCGCACCGTGCCGGGTGATGAACTGCGGACCTTTACGGTAGGCCTCCTCGATCACCTCGCTGAGACGCGTCTTGGCTTCCTGTACTTGCCAAACGGCCATATTCTCCTCCATCTATATCGACTAGAATTATAGTCGTTCTAGTCAGACTTTCAAGGGACCCCGCGGCTCGTGATTCAAGCCTCCGCGATCGCGGCAATGGAAACTTTGAGCCCCGGAATGCGGGCCGGTAGCTTGGCGCCTTGGCGTGCGGGCGGATTGCTGGGAAACCAGCGCATCCACTCCTCGTTCATGCCTGCGAAATCATCCTCATCCGCCAGAATGACCGTGGCGCTGGCGATCTTATCCATGGATGTCCCAGCCGCTTCTAAAATCGCGGCGATGTTGGTCAGGCATTGCCGCGTCTGTTCCTGAACAGTGGTCCCCTTGATTTGGCCTGTCTCGGGGTCTGTGGGCGCAGTGCCCGAAACGAAGACGAGACCTGCTGCCTTGACAGCCTGGCTATACGTCGGCGACGGCTTTGCCGCCTTAGAGGTGAAGACGATTTGGCGCGCCATAATAAACTCCTGTGGGAAATCCATCGTTGCGCTAACTGCGGCCGCGTTCGCGATCGGATGGACTCGTTTATTGTCTATCAAGAACCATATTACGGAGAGTCGATGTCTCGATCGGAAAACATAGCGGTAGTAGAGAGTTATTTGAACGGTCTTGCGAGCAAGGACCTATCGTCTGTGCCCTTCGCGCCCGGCATAACCTTTGAGGGCCCGCGGATGCCGAAACTAGCGGGCCGTGAGACGATAGTGGGTTTCCTCACGAGTATCCTTCCGTTCATCAAGGGCATAGAAATAAAACAGCACATAGTCGATGGCGATTATGTGGCGACCGTCTTCGACATGGAGACGGTGAACGGTGTGGATCATGTTGTCGATCTGTGCCTTGTTGTCGATGGACAATTGACTGAGGTTCGCGCGTTCTACTATCCAGGCCAATAACAAAACCTGCCGAACGGAGAAAGTCGCATGAAGTTCGTCGCAGCCGCCAACCCCAGGCGCGCCCCTCGAGGCTGCGACGGCGCTGCCGAAAGAGCGCCGTCTGTTCGCGGCGCTGGTGAACCTTGTCAGCAAATAGCCCTCAAAAATCTGCTCAAATCTCGCGTATATGATGCCAGCTATGCGCGCCTTCGCCTTACTGTTTGCTCTTGTGCCCCTGAGTGCTCTAGCCCAGGACGCGCTCCAGTCCAACATCGCTGCGATTGCAAAAGATGCCCAGGGGACCGTGTCCGTTGCTTGCCTGCTCCCGGGAACCAAGCTTGATTGTGATCTCAACCCTCACAACCACCCGCCCATGCAGTCCATGTACAAATATCCGCTTGCGCTCACAGCCCTGCACCTGGCGGACATAGGAAAGCTGTTGCCGAATCAGCGACCTGGGGAATCGATGGACGTCACGCTGGATCGAACCGTGCGATTTCTGCCGACGGACATAATACCGGGATCGTACAGTCCTCTTACCGCTCGCTATCCGAAAGCCAACGTCGATGTAACGTTGCGTGAACTTATCCGCTTGGCGGTGGCGCAGAGTGACAATGGTGCTGAGGAAGTTCTGATCCGCCTCGTTGGCGGTCCCCCGGTAGTGCAGAGCTACATACGCTCCCTGGGAATCTCCGCCTTTCATTTGGTCTATAGTGAGCGTGATTTGGACCGCGACGAAAATCTTCAATATCAAGACTGGATTGAGCCGGCAGCAGCCGTACAACTGCTCGAACGCCTTGTGAACAATCCTCCAATATCGCCGGTAGCCAACGCCTTTCTCTTACAAACGATGACCGGCGCGGTAACTGGCCCAGGTCGGCTTCGCGCCGGGCTTCCTCCCGGTACCGTTCTTGCCCACAAGACTGGCTCTTCCGGGACCCACGGAGGCATAACAGCTGCCACCAACGACATAGGATTGGTCACGCTACCGGATGGACGGAGACTGGCCATCGCTGTGTTCATTACGGATAGCCGAGCCGACGCAGACACTCGTGAAGCCGTCATCGCCCGCATCGGACGGGCAGCATACGATGCGGCGATCAATACCACATCGGACAAGGAAAAGCCGTGACAGGTTGCTGCTAATTTCCATGAGCTCCAGCCGTGCCGGTATGTCCCACGCGCTCAAGCGGGGGATAGAGGGACAGGTCACCTTCGTGAAAGTGCCAGACCCGCCTCATGGATTGTCCACCAATCTCCAGGAAACGCTAGTCGAATGGGATTTCGACCTCGACGTAGCTCCCGGGTGTCGCGGCGTTCACCGCATCGATCACACGATCAATGTGACGGTGCATGCGGGGCGCTGCGGGTTGCCGAGGATAACAATGGCAATACGGCGGCCCGTAAGGTTTTGCTGGTAACGGATGTTTTTGTCCGTCGATAGCAAAAGATCAAACCCGGCTTCTTCAGCCACGCTCAGCAACTCGCCGTTGGTTAATCTGTCCCAGCCGCGCGCAATTGCTTCGACAACGGTGTGACCCGAAGCCACCGGGCAATGCTGCGCGGTGTGCCGTGGTCAAAGAGAATGAGCATCGGCAAGCGTCGATGCCTGCGCCTGAACCGGGAACGGCGCGGCAAGGCTCTGCGCGGCAAAGTGCAGGACGGCGTTGACCTGCTCGCGGGTGACGGCGAATTCCTCCATCACTTCATCCACGGTCAAGCCAGCTTCCAAATTCTGGAACACTGTAGCAACTGGCATACGGGTGTCTTTGAACACCCATGCGCCGCTCACCTTGCCGGGGACACTCTCCACGGCGGCGCACTGCGACCAATCGAGAGTTGCCATGTGATTTCCCTCGCTTCTATCATAGCCTTTTACCACGTGATTACGTCTTCCCCTTAATTGTCCCTACCTCGTTGAATATGCGTAAAGAGGCGACCCATGTCTGAACAAGTGCTCGCCGCCGTGTTGGTCGAGCCAGGAAGGTACGAGCTGCGGGAGTATCCGCTGCCGGAGCCTGCCCCCGGCTGTGTCCTGGTCAGGATGGAGCTGTCGGGTATATGCGGAACCGATAAGCACACCTACCAGGGATACACCACGCAATACGCCGGTGCAGGCGAAGGCAAACAGATCCGTTTCCCTATCATCCAGGGCCACGAAAACGTGGGGACCGTAGCCGCCATTGGCGGAGACGGCCACTATCTTGACTTCGAGGGCATTCCACTCAAAGTTGGCGACCGTGTGGTCGTGGGCGCCAATGTCTCCTGTGGTATTTGCTACTACTGCAGGCACGACTTCCCCTACTACTTTTGCCAGAACATGATGGACTACGGGAACAACCTGTGCGCCGCCGATCCACCCCACCTCTTTGGCGGATGGTCGCAATACATGTACATCATTCCCGGCAGTTTTCTGCTGCGTGTTCCCGATGACTTACCCTCTGAGGTCGCGGTGCTCACAGAGATCATGGCGGTGACCGTCGGCCTCGACCGGGCCAAACAAATGTCTGTTTTCCCCAGCGAAGCGTTTCTCTTTGATGACACGGTCGTGGTTCTTGGCGTTGGTCCGCTGGGAATGTGCTTTCTGATGAAGGCGCGGATGCTGGGCGCCGGCAACATCATCGCCATCGATCTATCGGATTTCCGTTTGCAATATGCCAAGCGCCTGGGCGCCGACTACGTCATCAATGCCTCCAGCACAACCCTCGCCGAAAGGTTGGATTTCGTCCGCGGCTTGACCCAGGGCCGCGGAGCAGATCTTGTCATCGGCGCCGCCGGCGTCCCGCAGGCGCTGCCCGAAGCGCTCGACCTGATGAGGTTGGGAGGGCTGTTGGTAGAGGCAGGCAACTTCTCCGACCTGGGAGATGTGGCCATCAGCCCGCATCGGCACATCTGCGCCAAGAGTGCGCGCATACTTGGCGTCGGCGGAGAAGAACCCGCCGCCTATGGCCCGAGTATGCGCCAGATGGCCCGCTACATGCGTTCTTATCCGCTGCGCGAGTTCGTCTCTCATCGCTTTCCGCTGCGAGACGTAGAGGCTGCTGTCCACAAAGCAGTGGCGCAGGATTCTATGAAAGTCGCGATCACACCTTGGGCCTGATTTGTGGTAATCCGTGTGACATCCCGAGCAGCTAACTTGCCTGCGGCAAGTTGAGGGAGCAACGACCTTGCTCTCTGCCTCGGCAACAAAAACCTGAGGGTGTTGAGGGTGCCCCATTCAAGCCCTCTTTTGGCTTGAGTGGGGTAGTTCCCAAACTCTCCGCTCCGTGTCATTAGGAGCGCAGTGGAGAGCCTGCCCTGAGCAAAGTCGAATGGGGATCTGCTGTTTGTTTAACGCCCTCTACAACTTTGGTGCCCATTCCGTAACGACTCATTACAAGTAGACTTCGTTCGAGGCTCCAGTCAAGCTATGAGGCTTCGTGCGCTGCGCTCGTCTTCCTGGTCGAAACTTTCGTTGTTCGCCATGCTGCTTGCGTGCAACGCGTGTAGCACCTCCGGCAGCAATAGCGGCAATAACGGTGACGGAAGCAGCGACTCCTGCTGCCCCCACCAACCTCACCGCGACAGCGGGTAACCAGCAGGCTAGCCTTAGCTGGACGGCGAGCAGTGGCGCGACCAGCTATAACGTAAAACGAGGAACGGCGAGCGGCGGCCCATACGCCACGGTCGGCTTCGCCTGCAGGAACAACCTACGCTGACACCAGCCTGACCAACGGAACCACATACTACTACGTCGTGACGGCTGTGAATCCGATCGGAGAAAGCGGCAATTCCAACCAGGCGACGGCGACACCGGCTGCTGCGCCCGCCGCCCCAGCTGCTCCCCTGAACCTCACGGCCACGGGAGGCAACCAACAGGTCTCACTTGCGTGGACGGCCAGCACCGGCGCAACCAGCTACAACGTCAAACGGGCAACCACCAGCGGCGGACCCTACACCACAGTGGCGTCGCCTGCGGGCGCAACTTATACCGACACGGCCGTAACCAACGGAACCACCTATTATTACGTGGTCACGGCAGTCAACTCCGAACGGAGAAAGTGCAAATTCCAATCAGGCATCGGCGACGCCCAGCGCGACCCCAGCGCTCCTCCGTAACCTCTTCGTGTACTCGCCCATCAGCGCTGTAAATACAGCAGGCAACACCAATGTCGTGGGTGATGGAACTCCGGCGAGCTGTACAGAGAGCGCATTCGCAGCAGGCCATTGCTGCCGGCGGGGTAGTCACCTTCAATTGCGGCTCCTCGCCCTATCGGCTCGTTCTGACTTCTACCAAGTCAATCACCCAGGACACCGTCATCGACGGAGGCAATCTCGTTACACTGGACGGCGGCGGCCAAGTCAGGCAACTGCTTCTGAACAACAACAACTTCGATGCGACGACCCCAACTCTGACGCTTCAGAACATTACGTTAGCCAACGGTCATGGGACCGATAATGCAGGCACAGGCGCGCCGACCGGAGGCGGAGCGGTCTATCGCTACGGAGGAACGCTCAATGTCATCAACAGTCAATTCATCAACAACGTAGGTCCGGCAAGTGGGCAGGATTCCGCAGGCGGAGCCATTTACTCAGTGGGTGTCGGCACAACGACAGTTGTTGGAAGTACCTTTAAGGGCAATCAGTCGAGCGATGGTGGAGCGCTCGGGAATCTGGGAGCTTCCGTTGATCTTGTCAACGACACGATTCAAGGAAACCAGGCCACAGGCACCGGTGGCAATCCAGGCAATGGAGGAAACGGCGGCGGCGTCTACATGGACGGAGCACACATCACGATCAAGATGTGTGGCACGCATGTTGACGGCAACCAAGGCAACGCTTACGGAGGAGGTTTCTTTTTCGTCGACGACGCTCTCGCCGGAACAGCCGCAATCGATCAATCCTCGTTTGATGGGAATTCAACCGCCTTTGCTGGCGGACTCTATCTCCAGGGCGCGACTGGTACCTTGACCAACTCGAGCGTGATCAACAATCAGGTTGAGGCGATCGACGGCGTCGGTCCCTATGCTCCGAACGCATTCTTCGATGCTGATTCACTGGGGAGCCTAAGCAGTGACAATATAGCGCCGTGATAGGTTGATCGCCGTCAAGAGCTGTTCCTGCCGAGCACCTATCATCTGCCACAAAGACTGTGTCCCCTCCAAAGCTCGGCCTTTCCCCTGGCATCCGGTAGACTGTAGAGGAAGCCGCGGTTGTATCCGTGAAGGATAGAACGTGCAATCGGGGTAAAGGCATCGCTATGCTCTCGCAAGCGCCCAGAAATTCAAGCCCCATCCGAATGACGGGAAGCTCCGAGAATTAATTTTGCTTATTTCGGAGTGGTCCCAATCCGACCCGAAATTCGGCGCCATAAAGTTAAACAAACTCCTCTTCCACGCCGACTTCTCCGCCTTTCTCACATACGGGGAGCCGATTACCGGGCAAGAATATTTCAAACTTCCGCAAGGTCCGGCGCCCCGCCGCCTCAAGGGGATAACTGAGAGTATGAGAAAGACGGGGGAATTTGCCTGGCAGGAAGTCTTATACTTTGGGCACATACAGAAAAAGCCCATTGCATTGCGTCCTGCTGACGCCGCGAAGTTTTCTGGCGCCGAGATCAACCTGATCCACCAGACAGTGGAAAAATTCTGGGAGATGCGCGCAACCGAAATCAGTGATCAGTCGCATCTTTTCCTTGGATGGAAGGCGGCTCGTTTGCAGGAAGCAATCCCATATAGCACGGCGCTGGTAAGCCGCAGACGCCCAACGGACCATGAGCGCGATCGTGGACTAGCACTCCAAGGTCTGGCGGAGAAACATCTCCGTGCAAGAAGGTAAGATCAGGACGATCGTTTACGACGAGCGATTCGTGTCTGAGATAGTCTGGGATGAACTATGTCTGTCGTCGTAATGCGTCGGTCGGTAATGCACCGACACTGATACCTATTCCCCTCAGTTTTGGTTCATGTTCAGTTTTCGGTCGCCGGATCATCAGTTTCCTGATGAGGTAGCGGCAATTAATTGTCCGAAGGCCTCTGAACATGGTAAGTAACGATGACCTTCAGCGGCACCCTTTCACGCTTGAACCTCAGGCCTAACTGCTCCTGCATCGCTTCCATAAGTGTTGTTCCCTGCGTATCAGCGTATCAACCTGCGCGTCAGTGCCAGCCGTCTGAGAGTTATTCACGGCCTGCTCTCGTGGAGCAGGTCCTTAATCGTCGATCCGCCGAGCGACAGCCCGTGGCGCTTGCCAAAACTGGACAGCCGGCGAGCAACGGTTGCCACGGACTCCGTTTCCTCTGCGGGCTTAGGCATACGATTACGGAGCGCATCAAGTGCCTGATCGAGCGCTTCATCTGTACTTTGGGCCAAGCCGGTACGAAATGGCTTCCCGAAGCAACTGCTCCTGTTCAGGGCTAAGGACAATCGTCATTCGGTCGCCTTTCTCAACATTATTGCCCATCATCCGCAGCGACGGCAATGCCGACGCCAATAGGTAGCCATGTCGATGGATTTCCCTACCGACTCCAGGAATCGAGACCTGGATTTTGCGGCCGTCGAAGCACCCAGAAATAAACTCGACAAATTCCTCTTTCCCGTGATCTAAATAACCCCGAATTGGATCTATATAGATAGCCACACAGATAGCCACATCCGGAAAAGAAACCACTGTCCATCGGGAGCAACCATAGATGATGTTGATCCGCGGCACCCCGGCTTCATCTACGCTGATTCCTAAGCCAGGCAACGGCCGGATGGTATCCCCACTACGGCATTCGCACTCACCCCGCGGTGGGGTCATTGGGACGCACAAATGTCACACTTCCCGCCCTTTGGGGAGGCTTATCCCGCAGTGTTCTCCGCAACCAATGGGCGGGGTTTTCACCCCGCAGGGGAGCTTAACGCGCATCTTCCTCACAGAAAAAACCGGGAGACGACTTTGGCAGATAAACCTCCTACCTTAGGGCGCCAACCTTCCGCTCACCCCAAAGGCCTGAGCCAGGTTCAGATACGTGCCCTCTTTCACGGCCATGTCAGCAAGAAGCGCATCGATCTTGCGCTGGAACAGCTAAGTACCCTGGACCTCATCGACTACCACCGCCAGCCCGGGCGCGGCCGCGGACGCCCCTCCACCATTTGGACCCCCGCCGTGGGCGCCAAAGGTGGCGGCCTCGGGACTTATTGCGCTTATTGCGCTTATTGCGCACCCTCCGCAGAGAAAAAACGAGGCTCTCGAGCACCCACGACAAATCCGGGTGCCCCATTCAAGCCCGGGGTTGGCTTGAGTGGGGTCGTGCAGACCGAAACCTTCCTCTCTAGAAGAAAAGCTAAACCACCAGCTCCCCGCCTCGACCATCTTGACGCACCGCGCCCAGGGCGCTATCGTTGACCCATCTGGTGTTCGGGAAGGCGGTGCAAATCCGCCACTACCCCGTAACTGTAAGCGCCGAGAGCTTGAACCAATTGGCTGAAGCCACTGGGATGCGAATCCTGGGAAGGCTGTTCAAACTCAACGAAGCGTAAGTCAGGAGACCGGCCAGATGCCCTCCAGGGCCGTTTCAGCTTCGATGGGAGAGCTGAAAGCAACCTCGCTGACGTAGTCGCTAATCAGCACGGACGCAGCCTATTTGTTTTTATCCCGCTTCGCGCCAGGGCCGTGCCCTGCGCCAGAGGCGACGCATGCAGTTACCCCGCCGGAATACGGTGACACTGGTGCTCGGTGGCGCGCGCAGCGGCAAAAGCCACTACGCCCAGCAACTCGGGGAGCACGCCGGCCGCGTCGTCTTTGTCGCCACCGCGCAGCCCGGCGACGACCAAGAGATGCTGCAAAAAGTCGATCGCCACCGCACCAGCCGCCCGCCACACTGGAAAACCGTAGAGGAACCCATCGCCCTGGCCGACGCCATCGTTCACCACGGTTCCGACTGCGACCTGATGATCATTGACTGCCTGACCTTCCTCGCCGCGAACCTGCTCGACCAGTGGTCAGACGATCCAGCCTCCATCGAGCGCGCAGTCGAAACCCTCTGCCTGGTTCTGCAGTCGCCGCCCTGCTCCATCGTGCTGGTCTCGAACGAGGTAGGCAGCGGCGTGGTGCCGGAGTACCCATCAGGCCGCCGCTTCCGCGATCTGCTCGGCGAGATGAACCAGAGCGTGGCCCGCGTCGCCTCCAACGTGCTTCTGCTGGTCGCCGGCCTGCCCTTGGTCCTCAAAGGCCAGGTCGAGGTGATCCCCCAGGTGAGAGCGGAGGTCAACCAATAATGACCAACCGCAGCAAGAGCGCGCTGTTGATGCTGGCCACGCTGATCGCCTCGGTCGCAGGGGCGAGCCGCACCCTGCAGGACGAGACCGGACGCCGCGTCACCGTGCCCGATCACCCGCATCGTGTGGTCTGCCTGGTGCCCAGTGCGACCGAAGCGGTCTTTGCCCTGGGAGCAGGCGACGATGTCGCGGCGGTGAGCGATTACACCATCTATCCCCCGGAGGCTCTGAAGAAACCAAGTATCGGCAGCCTGGTAAAGCCGTCCATCGAGACCATTCTTTCCTTCCATCCCGATCTGGTAGTGGGGACCAACATACCGGGATCGGCGGAGACGGCGGCGCAGTTGGAGGCGGTTGGTATCCCCGTGTATCTGGTCGACCCGCAAGGGCTTGCCGGTATCCTGCACACCGTCGATAGCCTGGGCGACGCACTGAATCGCGCTCCGCAAGCCGCAGCCTTGCACGCCAGTCTTACCCAACGTATCGAAGCCGTCAGAGCGCGCACCACCGGGAAACCAACTCCGACCGTCCTGATGCCGGTGTGGTACGACCCCATCATCACCATCGGCAAGCATGCCTTCATCACCGAGATTATCGAGACGGCCGGAGGCAAATCGGTGACCGACGACCTGATCTCCGACTGGCCGCAGGTCAGCATGGAGGCGGTGATCGCCCGGGCGCCGGAAGCATTGCTGCTGGTCCGTGGAGGCAAGGTCACGCTCGACGTCTTACAGAACCGGCCCGGCTGGAGCAGCCTGACCGCGGTACAGCAACGCAAGGTCTACTACGTCGACGGAGGCATCCAGGATCCGAGCCCCGTCGCCATCAACGCATTGGAGGAGTTAGCCAAAGAATTTCATCCGTAATTTTCACCCGTAACCCAGGGACGGTACTGTTCCGTTCTACGACAGCAACCACGGCAAGGTAACGAGAAGCCCCGAATTTCCTGTACGCGGCGCGAGACAAGACCACGCGTGCGCCTTTCTCTTAAGGAAAGGCGTATGAAGTTCGTGGAAACCAATGCCCTTAACAGGAAATCGGGGGAGCGCGGTGCGAATCCGCCACTACCCCGTAACTGTAAACGCAGAGAACCCGACGAGGACGAGCAAAGCCACTGGGACCAAGGTCCTGGGAAGGCAGCCAGGGTTTGTTGACGCGTAAGTCAGGAGAACGGCCTTGCTCCACCAACCCGAGGGGGTAAACATGTTCGATTGGTCCAGATTGAGGACGCTCCTGAGTCCGTTCTTCCTGTTATCTGTGGTGCTGGCGTCGTTCCCTGCCATGGCTGCCGAGAGCGCCACCTTGCGCGGAACCGTAACCGACCCGCTGGGCGCGCTCATTGTTTCCGCAACCGTGGAGCTGCTGGATGGCGCATCCGTCGTAGCCACCACCACCACCGATGCCGCCGGCAATTATCAGTTCCCGCTGCCGAAGGCCGGCCGTTACCAGGTGCGCGCCGTCGCGCCCACCTTCCAATCCACCACCAGCGAGGCCGTGTTCGTAGGCACAGCCGGCAAAGCCGAAGTAAATATCACGCTGGCCACGCAGACGCTAACCCAGCAGGTAACGGTAACCGCCACAGGCACACCTACTCCGGAGGCCCAGGTGGGCGCGCCGGTGAGTGTGCTGACCGCGGACCAATACCGCTACTCGACCGAAGTGCAGGATCCGCTCCGCCTGGTTCCGGGTGTGCAAGTGACCCAGTCCGGGCAGGTGGGAGGCACGACCGGCCTGTTCATCCGAGGCGGCAACTCCAATGCCAACAAGGTGCTGATCGACGGCGTGCCCGCCGACGACATCGGCGGAATGGTTGAATTCGCCAACATCGACACCGTGGGCATCGACAAGATCGAAGTACTGCGGGAGCCGAACAGCGCGCTCTATGGCTCCGATGCCCTGGCCGGCGTGGTCAGCCTTACCACGGCGCGCGGAAGCACCCCGCTGCCTCTGCTGACTTACTCTGGCGATGGCGGCAACTTCGATAGCTTCCGCCAGGTGGGGACGCTCAGCGGCGCCTTTCGCCAATTCGATTACTACTCCGCCTTTGCCCGCACCGACACGCAGAACAGTTATCCCAACAGCGCCTTTCATAACGCAACCTATGCCGGCAACTTTGGCTGGACACCGAACACGGCCAACGACCTGCGCTTTACCGTGCGCCATCTTACCGTCTCTGCGAATCAGCCGAATGCCATCCTGCTGTATGGCATTCCCGACGACGCCAGCGTGAAGGAGCATGACAGCTACTACAGCGCCGCCTGGAATAACCAGACCACCGACAAATGGCATAACCAGATACGCTACGGCGGCCTGCGGTTGAACTATAAGTACACCGACTACGCAGCCACCGGAATCTATGACCCGGACGAGGACGTTTACCTGGGCGCTCCGGTGAACGTAACAGGGCGCGAATGGGTATAACGTAAGCGGCCAGGCCATCTTTCAATACGGCGCGAGCTACGGCGAGACCTACCCCAATGACTACCTGGCTCCCAGCAAGCGGGACTTCGTCTATGCCCAGACCGATTACCGGATCAACCCACACATCGTAGCCCTGGGCGCCTTCAAGTACGAGGATGAGCGCGGCTCGACGCTTACTTCCGGCGGAACGCCTACCGCCATCGAGCGCGGCAACTACAGCTACACGGTCCAGCTCGCAGGCGATATCTGGAACCGTCTCTATTACACACTGGGCAGCGGCCTTGAAGATAACGGGCTCTTTGGTTTCGCGGCCACACCCCGCGCTTCCCTTGCCTACTATCTCTTTCGCCCCAGCAACGCCGGCTGGCTAAGTGGAACCAAGCTGAACTTCAGCTTCGGCAAAGGCATCAAAGAGCCGAGTATCTACTACCAGAGCATCTCGCTTTACGACATCTTCGATGCCCTGCCCAATGGCCCCGAGCTGATCAAGCAGTATCGGCGTCTCTCCCATCGGGCCGGAAACCTCCCGCACCTACGATGGCGGAGTGGACCAGCAGCTTTGGAACGGACGCGCCCGGGTCAGCCTGACCTACTTCCACAACGAATTTACCAACGGGGTGGAATTCGTTCCCCAGTCGGCTTTGCTGGCGCTCGGGCTGCCCGCTGCCAGCGACCCCGCCGTGCAATATGGAGCGGCGGTCAACTCCCAGGCCTTTCGCGCCCAGGGCGCGGAGGTGGCCACCGAGTACAAGATCGGCAGTCACCTTTTTGCCCGCGGCGGCTACACCTATCTCGACGCAGTGGTGCAGCGCTCCTTCTCCAGCGAATCGCTAGCCCACCTACAACCCAGACTTTCCCAACATCCCGATCGGCGCCTTCTCTCCGCTGGTCGGCGCGAGGCCCTTCCGCCGCGCTCCCCACTCCGGCTACTTTGGGCTTACGTACAACCGTTCCCGATGGTACGGCTCCTTTACCGGGACGCTGGTCGGCCGCCGCGACGATAGCGACTATCTCACGGATGCGGAGTTCGGCAACAGCCTGCTGCTGCCCAACCGGAATCTGGATGGAGCTTACCAACGCCTCGAACTCGGCGGCGGCTATCAGGTCACCCATTCGTTCACGGCCTACACTGATATACAGAACCTGTTGAGCGAGCATTACAGCGAAGCGTTCGGTTATCCGGCGCTTCCCTTCACCGTTCGCGCTGGGGTGAAGATCAGCTTTGGAGGCGAGTCTTGGCAATTGAAATAGCCACGGTATCCGGCGCGCCGCAGGCCAGCCTCGGGCAGGAACGGTACGGCGGACGCAGAGGGCCCGGCTCGGCCCGCTCGCGCTGATCGTGTTGCTCACGGTGGCGCTGGGCGCGGTCGCGTTGGGATCGCTGGCCACCGGCGCGGTGCCTATCTCGCCGCGCACTATCCTTGCCGCCATGTTCGGCCATCATCCGCTTACCGAAACGCAGCGGCTTATCCTCTTCCACATCCGTCTGCCGCGGGTGCTGGCATCGGGGCTGGTGGGCTCCGGGCTGGCGCTCGCCGGTCTTCTGTTTCAGGGACTCTTTCGCAATCCGATCGCCGACCCCTACGTCATCGGGTCTTCAGGAGGCGCGGTCTTTGGCGCCTGCATCGGCATCTTTTTCTTCTCCCAGTGGTCGGTCTTCGGCTTCAGCGCCACGGCGCTGCTGGCCTTCGCCGGCTCCGCGGCCACCATGGCGCTGGTCTATGCCCTGGCTCGATCGGCGGGCAAGACCAACGTGGTGACCCTGCTGCTGGCGGGCTTTGCCATCAGCACCATGTTCACCAATACCAGCTACTTCTTCGAGCTCTTCGATAAGAGCGGCGCCAGCAACCGCATTCTGCTCTCGTGGCTGCACGGTGTGATCGGCATACCGGCCTGGACAGAATTAGCGGTCAGCGCCTTTCTGCTCATCGCGGCGACCGTGGCTTCCCTGCCCCTGATGCGGACACTGAATACCCTGGCGCTGGGCGATGAGTACGCGCAGCAGCTGGGGATCCGGGTGGAGTCCGCGCGGGTGTGGATCATCCTGATCGGATCGCTGCTGACGGCGGTGGCTGTCTCGCTGGGTGGAATGATCAGCTTCGCCGGGCTGATCGTGCCCCACGTCGCGCGGCTGCTGCTAGGGCCGGATCATGTCCGCCTGCTGCCGGTGACCGCGCTGGCCGGAGCCATCTTCCTGATGCTTGCCGATACCCTGGCGCGAACGATCTTTGCGCCCTCCGAGGTGCCGGTTGGCATTCTGATGGCGTTTATCGGCGGCCCCTTCTTTCTCTACCTGCTGCGCAAGATGAAACGGAGCTACACCGTATGACCTGCCTATTGCGCGTGGACGGCGTGCACTTCGACTACCAGGGACACAGCGTCCTGCGCCAGGCAACCTTCGATCTGGAAGAGGGCAGCTGCAGCGCGCTGATCGGCACCAACGGCGCGGGCAAAACGACACTGTTACGTATCGCCGCCGGCGTACTGCGCCCCGCCTCGGGCAGCGTTACCCTGCGCGGACGGCCGATGGCAGCCATCCCCCTGAAAGAGATCGCGCGCACCATCGCGCTGGTGCCGCAGCACCTCGAGCTGCCCTTTGAGTTCACCGTGCAGCAGGTAGTGGAGCAGGGACGTACCCCTTATATCGGTATGCTGCGCGGGCCGGGGCGTGCCGACCGCGAGGCCGTCGATCGCGCCCTCGACCTGGCGGATGTGTCCAGCCTGCGCCATCGCATCTTCAACGAGCTCAGCGGAGGCGAGCGCCAGCGGGTGAAGATTGCCCTGGGACTGGCGCAGCAACCCCGCCTGCTGCTGCTCGATGAGCCAACCCAGAACCTCGATATCGGCAGGCAGGTGGAGCTGATCGACCTGCTGCATTTTCTCCAGGCGGAGGGCATCACCATCCTGGCCTCGATGCACGATCTGCACCTGGTGGATAAGAATTTCTCCTCCGTGCTGCTGCTCAGCCCGGGACAGCCCTTGGCCAGCGGCACCCCGCAGCAGATGCTGAAGCCCTCGATCCTGGAGCACGCCTTTCAATGTCCGCCGGACCGCCATCCCCTGCTGATTGAGCGCGCGGAGCTCTACCAGAGGGAGGCCCGATGAACACCACCCTGCGCTTGTCATTGCAACCTCAAGAAAAGCGAGGCGTTGCCCTCAAGCCTTCTTTTGTCATGCGTAGGGGTAGTTGCGGACCTAACCGCTGGAAATGTTTTTCGACAGAGAGAACCGCGATGAACACCACTCATCATTTAGAAGAAGTGATCGGCCAGATCGCCGCGCCGCCGGAAACTTACCTGGCCCAGGCCAAAGCCCACCTGGACACGCTGACCAAGCCGCTGGGCAGCCTGGGACGCCTGGAAGATCTGGCCGCGCAATGGTTCGCCATCCGCCGCGGCAACGTCACTGGCCCGGTCAGCAAAGCGGTTTACGTCTTCGCCGCGGATCACGGCATCACGGCGGAAGGGGTGAGCGCGTATCCCGCGGCAGGTAACGCAACAGATGGTGCTCAACTTCCTTTCCGGAGGAGCCGCCATCAACGTGCTGGCCCGGCTCAACCAGGTGGAAGTGAACGTGGTCGATGTGGGCGTGGACGCGGACTCAGCCGGCCATGCAGGGCTGGCGCAACACAAAGTGCGCCGGGGCAGCAGAAACATGCTGCGCGAACCGGCGATGAGCGAAGAGGAACTGCACGCGGCGCTCTCGGTTGGGCTCGCGCTCGCCGAGGCAGCCTTCGCCAAGGGAAACAATCTGATCGCGGTGGGCGAGATGGGCATCGGCAACACCACCGCCGCCAGCGTGATGACGGCCGCGCTTACCGGCATGCCGGCCAGCCTGGTGACCGGCAAAGGCACCGGCCTCGACAGCGAGGCGTATGCGCACAAGTGCCGCATCGTCGAGGCCGTGGTGAGCCGCCACTTTGCCCAGCCCGACCGCCCGCTGGAGATTCTTCGCTGTGCCGGCGGCCTGGAGATCGCCGCCATGACCGGCCTGGTGCTGGGCGCGGCACGGCGGCAAATCGCCATCGTCATGGATGGCTTTATCTCCACCGCGGCCGCGGCCATCGCCTGCGGCCTTGCGCCCGCGGTGCGCAGCTACCTCTTCGCCGGCCATCGATCGCAGGAGCCCGGCCACCGCGTCCTGCTCGCGCACCTGGATATCGAGCCCATCCTCGACCTGGATATGCGCCTGGGAGAAGGCTCGGGCGCGGTGCTGGCCATGCCTGTTCTCGAAGCGGCCATGCGCCTCTACCAGGAGATGGCCACCTTTGCCTCGGCAGGCGTCAGCGGAGCCAATGCATGAGCATGCTCCGGCGTCCGCGATTTGCGGTGGACATCGCGGTAGCCTTTCAATTTCTTACTCGCCTGCCGGTGCCCGAGGTGGGGTTCGACCCCCGACGGCCTGGCGCGCGCAGTGAAATACTTTCCCCTGGTTGGCCTGGTGGTGGGCGCGGGCGCGGCGCTGCTCGAGAAGCTGCTGGCGCCGCATCTTGGCCGCCCCGCCTCGGCGGTGGCCGTTCTGCTGTACCTGGTGCTCATCACCGGATGCCTGCACGAAGATGGTCTCGCCGATGTGGCCGATAGCCTGGGCGGCTGGAGTGTGGAACAGCGGCTGGCCATTCTTCAGCGACAGCCATATCGGCAGCTACGGAGCCGCGGCCCTGGCGCTTTCTCTGCTTAGCCGCGCGGCGCTGCTCGCCGGGCTGCCGCTCGAACACTTCACCGCCTACCTGGTATCGGCGCACGTGCTCTGCCGCTGGTCGGCTCTGCCCCTCAGCTACTATCTTCCGCCGGCGCGCGAGAACGACGGGCAGGGCGCGCGCATCGCAAGACTCACCTCGACCGGGTCCTTGATTATCGGATCGATCGTCACCGTTGCCATCGTCGTATTCGTTCTGCGTAAGAGCCGCGATCGGCCCCCGTGGTGTGCGCGATCGCTTGTTCCCCTCTTGAGCGGCTTCTTCTACATGCGAAAGTTCGGCGGCGTAACCGGAGATTGCTTTGGCGCGACCACTCAGCTTACCGAGATAGCCGTGTATCTTTGCGGAGTTTGGCAGCCATGAGCCGGATCCTCTTCATCCGCCATGCGGAAACAGAGATGGCCGGCCGTTATTGCGGCCACTCCGACCCGGAGCTGAACGCCCAGGGCCGGCGCAACTCACCAAGCTGACCCATCTGCTCGCGCACGATGCGATCGACGCCGGTCTATAGCAGCGACCTGAGACGCGCCAGGAGCACGCGCAGACTCGCTAGCGCTAGCCCACAAAATTCCGGTAGGTGCTGCGTCCGCCCTTGCGGGAGATTCACTTCGGCGACTGGGAAGGCATGACCTGGGAGCAGATCGAGCAGTTGGATCCTGACTTCGCGCAGGAGTGGATGGCCGCATATCCCCATCTTCCCGCGCCCTCGGGAGAAAGCTTTCAGGCCTTTGAGGCGCGTGTCATGGACGAAGTGCATCATCTGCTTGACCGCAGCCGCGGCCCGATTGCGGTGGTCACCCACGCGGGCGTGCTGCGCGTGGTCTTGCGGCATCTATTCGGCTGCTCTGAGCAGGAAGCATGGCAACAAACCAAAGCGTACTGCTGCGTCGTGCGCTATGAGTGAACCACCAGGAGAAAACCAATGAGTATCGCAACCAAACATGGAGATGCGGGACAGACCGGGCTCGCCGGCGGCATTCGCATTTCGAAAGCCGACGTTCGCGTGGAGGCGTACGGTACGGTGGACGAGCTGAACACCGTGCTCGGCTTCGCCCGCAGTATTTGCCAGAACCAGGAGATCGCCGGCTGGACAGAGCAGATTCAAAAGACCCTCTTCCGGGTCGGCTCCGCATTGGCGACGCCACCGGAAAGCCCCAAGCCGCAACCCTACGTCACTGCGGAAGACGTCGACTTCCTGACCCAGCTGGTCTACCAGATCGAAGCCACGGAAGGGGTTCTTGGCGACTGGTCATTGCCCGGTGCGCACACCGAGTCAGCGGCCTATGAGGTCGCCCGCACCGTCTGCCGCCGCGCCGAGCGCTGTGCGGTGCGGCTGGCCGAGAGCGGGCAAGCGGTTAAGCCGGAGGTGCTGGCCTATCTCAATCGCCTCTCTGACCTGGTCTGGCTCTTCGGCAGATTGATCGAGCGTGAACGCCGGCATCGATGCGCGTCTGCGCGACGGAACCAAGCCCGGTCCGAAATGGTCAAGAGCCTGGTAGGCGTATGAGCCAGGCACGCGCCATCATGGTTCTCGGCACCGGCTCGCATGTTGGCAAGTCGTTGTTGACGGCGGCGCTTTGCCGCATCTTTGCCCAACAGGGCTATCGGGTCGCTCCCTTCAAGTCGCAGAACATGTCGCTCAACTCGGCCGCGACCATCGAGGGCCTGGAGATAGGCCGCGCCCAGGCGCTGCAGGCGGAAGCAGCCGGCATTCCCGCTTCGGTTCACATGAACCCCGTGCTCATCAAGCCTGCGAGCGACTGCTCCTCGCAAGTGGTGGTGCGCGGAAAGATCTGGGGCCAGATCTCCGCGGCCGACTATCATCAGCGGCGAGTGGAAGAGCTGATGCCCGTGGTGCGCGAGAGCTACCAGGCGCTTGCTTCGGCCTTCGAGGTGATCGTTCTGGAAGGCGCGGGCTCCCCGGCCGAGATCAACCTGAAGCAGCACGACATCGCGAATATGCGCATGGCAGAGATGGCGGATGCCGCGTGCTTGCTGGTAGGCGACATCGATCGCGGCGGAGTCTTCGCTTCCCTGCTCGGCACCGTGGAGCTGCTGGATCCGAAGGAGCGGGAGCGCATCCGCGGATTCTGCATCAATAAGTTTCGCGGCGATCTAAGCCTGCTCGAGCCCGGCGTTCGCATGATGGAAGAGCGTTTGTCGAAACCCTGCATGGGCGTAGTTCCCTACCTGCACGGCCTCGCGCTGGAAGAAGAGGATAGCGTCGGCCTGCCGGCGATCGCGCGCGCAGGCTGGTCAAGCAACGGAACCGCGCCCGATCGTCCACTGCGCATCGCCGTGGTGGCGCTGCCTTCGTTTTCCAACTTCACTGACTTCGACTCGCTGCGCGCGGAGCCTGCTGTCGATCTGCTCTTCTGCCGTTCGGCCGAGCTTCTGGCAAATGCCGATGTGGTGATCCTGCCCGGAAGCAAACAGACCATGAGCGACCTGGAGTGGATGCGGGAGAACGGCCTCGATCTGGCGGTGCGCGCACACGCCAGGGCTGGTCTCGTGGTAGGTATCTGCGGCGGCATGCAGATGCTGGGCCAGGAGCTGTCGGATCCTGGCGGAGTCGAGCGGCAGGGCTGCATGCACGGGCTGGGTCTGTTGGACATCCGCACTACGATGCAGGCAGAGAAGGTAACGCGGCTCTGTTCCGGCATGATCCGTGGTGGTGTTCTTTTCGGCCAGCCAATCCGGGGCGGTCGCATATCCGGCTACGAGATCCATGTTGGCAGGACGGACTACCTGCCGCAGGCCGAGGCCTTCGCTACTCTCAACTCCGGCGAACTCGATGGATGTATCAGCGTGGACGGGCGCATACTCGGCACTTACCTGCATGGAATCTTTGACGAAGACGAGTTTCGTCATCAATTCGTGACCGCCGCCCGCAGCTTCCACCATCTGGCCTTACCATCCGTATTCAATCCATGGAACCTGCAGCGCAAAGAGTCTCTGGATCGTCTTGCTCACGCAGGTGAGCACGTCGCTGGACATGCATCGCATCTTTGCCTGGGCAGAGTTGAGCTACAGCGCGCCGCCGCAGCTCGTAGTCAGATGACACCAGAGCTATCCAAAGAGCCCGCCGTTACGAACTCCGTCCCGGCCACGAACCTGGGGTGCTCCGTAGGTTCGTGGCACCATGAGATTTTCGACCGACGAATCTGATTTGGAAAACTCTGAATGAAACGCACCAAAACCATCGCGATCGCTTTTCTGTGGACTGGATCGCCGGAGATCCGGAGTGGTTTCCGCACCCCGTCCGGCTGATAGGGCAGATGCACCCAGCTTGCGGAGGCACGACTACGCCGGCCGGGCCAAAGCGCAAACCATGAACTGCCGCGGGCGCAGTGCTGACATTCGGAGTGGTCGGCGGCTCGTACCTGGTCGACAGCAACGGCGATCAACGGTGCGCATCGTTTAAATCGCAACGCCGGCAAAGCAACGGAGCTTCTGCTTGGTTGGACCTGCCTCGCGACGCGCAACCTGGTCGATGAGAGCCCTAGCAGTTATCCGCGCACTGGAGCAGGAAGACCTGCCGCATGCCCGGCTGAGAGTGTCAAGAATTGTTGGACGCGATACGCAAGCTCTCAGCGAAACGGAGATCCATCGCGCCGTCATCGAGACGCTCGCCGAGAGCGCCTGCGACGGCATCGTCGCGCCTTTGTTTTACATGGCGATCGGCGGGGTCCCACTAGCTATGGCATACAAGGCCGTCAACACGCTGGATTCCATGATCGGCCACTCCGACCAACACTACTTCTACTTTGGCAAGACGGCTGCCCGGCTGGATGATGTGGCCAACTATCTCCCCGCGCGCCTGACGGCCCTAGCCATCGCCGGTGTGGCCGGGAGCGCATCCGCTCTGCGCACCTGGTGGCAGGATGGGGGAAAACACAAGAGCCCCAATGCCGGACAACCTGAAAGCGCGATGGCCGGGGCACTGCGCGTCCGCTTGGGCGGCGAGAATACTTACGCGGGTGAGCGTATTGCGGGGCCCCTGCTGGGAGCGAAGTTCGAGACAGCCAATCTCCATCACGCGAAGCGGGCCCTCCGGCTGGTTGTAGCGGTTTCTCTCCTCGGTGCTGCGGTTGCCATCGTGGTCCAAAAGCTGAAGAAGTAGCAGGACCGAACCCCTAGTGCATCTGCGCCATCCAGACATCACCATGGATTTGCGGCAGGTTAATCACGATCTTGTCGCGGGCAACACTGAGGTCTGACTGAATGTACCTTTGGACGCTATACGCTCTGCCTGCCGCATTGTGAAAGTGCTCAAAGGCAAAGGGCTCACCCATCGGGTGTTTGGTGACCGGATTCAGCCGCTGGGCCCAGATGCAATCATATCCATCGCGCAACGAGGTGAAATACACTGTATTTCCATCCGCCGATATCTGTGGCTTATCGTCATCCGACCGTCCATCGGTCACCGCGATCCATTCCGCTTCGCTGGCGGCTGAGCCCTGGCGCACCGGCGCAATCAGGATCTGCGCGGTCTCCGACAAAGCCGACCATTCCAGTTTTTTGAAAACCACCCAGCGGTCATCCCAGGAAAAGAACGGGTGATAAAGCGGTCCCCGCGCGTGAATGAGAAAATCCTGCTCCTTTCTTGTACGCAAATCGAGCGCGACAATCCGATCCTTCCTTGGGTCCGTTTGGTCGTATTTCTGGAGGAGAACCACAGAGCCATCCGACGAAAAGCCCCGAGGCGTGCAGCGCTCACAGATCTGTTCCGGCTCACCACCCGCGGCTGCGACCATAAACCCGCACGGGAACGCGTTGTTAGGGTTGTCAGGGGCGTCGGGAAATCTGCCCTCTTTGCAGTCGCGTTCAAAGAGCACTCTTGTTCCGTCTGGAGAAATCGAAGTTTCTCTGCTCACACCCGAGCGCCGGCCTTTGTCGTCGAGGAAGTGGTCTGTGCCGCTTCTCATATCTCGCAGCAGCATGGTGTTGGGCTTGCCGGGTTGGAAGCTGTCGTAGGCCATCCATCGCCCGTCCCGAGACAGCGAAGGAGCGCCGTAAGATCCACCCTCGGGGAGCGGTAACTGGACGGTGGCATCCAGTTTCTGACCGCGGTCGGTAATCGAGATCTGATAGATCGATGCGCTGGAACCCCAGACGCTATAGGCAAGCTTGCCCTCCCCCAACATAGAGCAGCAGAGCATGAGCTGACCGTTGCCGGAGACGAGCAGTTCCGCCTTGTCATCGATCGCGCCACGTTGGGAGATTCCGATGCGCCAAAGCTTCCAGCTCTCTGAGTTCGTGGTCGCGTAGATGATCCATTCGCGGCCGTCAGCGGTCCGAAGCCACTCGCGCACCGCATAGGGCGGATCGTAGTTTCGCTCCGCTCCCGGAAGATTGGCCAGTCTGGCCTGTCCGGCGGCCAGCGGAGCAATCCACCAATTACCGGGCTCGTTTTGCTTAAGGCTGTGAACCCCATAGAAGAGAATCTCGCTTCCGTTAGGAGACCAAAAGGCTGGGCCATGTAAGCGGAATTCTTGATTGATAGGCAGGGAGACCGGCTGGCCACCATCCACAGATACCGTGAATGCCTTCTGGTCTTGCCAGTAAAGAATGGTTTCACCGTTGGGCGAGAACCGCGGAAATGCGGCCGTGGGATTCACGGTTATTTGTCTGGGCTCTCCAGGCACGGTCGGGACGATGAAGATTCCGCCGCCGTTTCTCGTCGAAGAGAAGGCGATGCGCGTGTCATCGGGCGAGACATCCGGCGAGAAATCCGGGTTAGACCCTGAGGTCACCGGAGTCGCTTCGCCCCCGGCAGTCTGTTGCAGCCAGATATGCAGGGGGTTGTCGCCAACACTCGAAGTGTAAGCAAGTAGTTTCCCATCCCGCGAAAGCGTGGGCTCGAAACCAAAGGAGGTGAGATGCCGTGGCTTCCTGGAATGTGGGCTTCTTGGGTTGCCTTAACAAGGCGACGATGGCAATGCCGATCGCGGCGAGTACGCCCGCCGTTGCCACTGCAATGAGGACGACCATCCGGGATGGTCTTCGATGGGATGTGGGTTGGGGTGGAGTTGCAGTCGGGCCCGGGTTCGCCGGCACGACCTGGCCTTGCGCCTCCGTTTGAGGCAGTACCGCCACGGGCGCAATAAATCGGTATCCCCGCCGCGGGACGGTCTCAACGTATTGCGGGGTGCCGGCATCGTCGTTTAATGCCTCTCGCACCCGATTGACCGCTTTGTTCAGGGATTGATCGAAGTCGACGAAAACACTTCCCCAGATCTGTTCCTGCAGTTCCTCGCGGGTGACGATCTCCCCCGGCCTTCCCGCCAGAATCGCCAACACCCGGAAAGGCTGATCCTGCAGCCGGATGAGCACCCCATGCTTGCGCAACTCCATGGCGTCGCGGTCCAGGTCGTACACGCCGAAACGGATCTTGCCAGACATCCGATCACACCTTCGCTGCCTAATCTACCTCAAACGCAGCCGGGGTGCTCACGGGCCTGGTTGTCCAGGGGCCATGGCCGGAGGGGTAAAGTAGCTTGAGGAGTTCCGCATGGCCTACTGTCGATCCCGCTTGCTCGCCGCACTTCTTCTCTGCTCCGCATTCTCCCCTGCCCAGGCACAGGTGTCCCCCGGGTCACCTTCCAACGCGCAACTCGCCAGCCCGCAGATCGAACATAAGGTCGATGCACTCCTCAAGCAAATGACGCTGGACGAGAAGATAGGCCAGCTGGTCCAATACAGCGCTACCGAGGCCCACCCCGCAAAAACTTCGGATCCCTCCACCGCCGCGCTGAATGTCAACCCGCCCGGCCCCGGAGGAATCGACAGCTACGCCCTGGCGCAAAAAGGTGAGCTCGGCTCCATGCTGAACACGGTCGGGCAGGGCCTGACTAACCATTTCCAGCACGCCGCCGTCGACAACACGCGGCTCCATATTCCCCTGCTGTTCGGCGCGGACGTCATCCATGGCTTCCGCACCATCTTCCCCGTCCCGCTCGGCACCGCATCCAGTTGGGACCCCGCCCTGGTGACCGACCTCGCTCACATGGCCGCGGTGGAGGCCCGCACCGCCGGTGTCAACTGGGTTTATTCGCCCATGGTCGACATCGCGCGCGATGCTCGATGGGGCCGCTGTACCGAAGGCGCGGGGGAAGATCCCTACCTGGGCTCCGCCATCGCTCGCGCTTATATTCGGGGCTACCAGGGGGACAGCCTCTCCGCACCAGACTCCGTCGCCGCCTCGGTCAAGCATTTCGCCGCCTATGGTGCGGCCGAGGCCGGACGTGAGTACAACACCACCGATATGAGCGAACTGCAGCTGCGGCAGGTTTACCTGCCGCCCTATCACGCAGCGGTTGAGGCCGGTGCCGCCACTGTTATGTCCGCCTTCAACTCACTCAACGGGGTGCCCGCCAGCGCTAACCCGTTTCTGCTGCAAACCATCCTGCGCGATGAGTGGGGCTTCGACGGTGCGGTTGTCTCCGACTACACCGCTGTGATGGAACTCATCCATCACGGTATCGCCCTCGACGCTGCCACGGCTACCGAAAAGGCGCTTACCGCGGGCGTCGACATCGATATGATGTCGCATGACTACGATGCCGAGCTGCCCGCGCTGGTCAAGTCAGGCCGCGTGCCCATGCCTGTCGTCGATGAGGCTGTGCGACGCGTTTTGCGAGTCAAGTTCGCTCTCGGTGTCTTCGATCACCCCTTCACCGAAGGCCCCGAGGTGACAGGAGCGGTCGTCGAGCATCGCCCACTTGCCCGCCGGGCAGCAGAGGAGTCGTTCGTCCTGCTACAGAACAATCCTGCGCCGCAGGATCCGCTCTTGCCGCTCAACAAGACTACGAAGAGGATCGCCCTTATTGGCCCACTCGCCGATGATGCCAGCGACATGGTCGGCGCATGGTCCGGTGCCAACAACTTCGGCGATGTGCGCACTTTGCGCGCCACCATGGCGGAACGCGCCGAGCAAAGCGGCGCCATCCTCACCTATGCCAAGGGAACCGAGATCTCCGGCACTTCGAACTCCGGGTTCGCCCCAGCGATTGCTGCCGCACAAGACTCCGACGTTTCGATCCTCGCCCTTGGCGAATCGAGCGACATGACCGGTGAAGCGGCGTCGCGTGCTCATCTTGATCTGCCGGGGAACCAACAGCAACTGCTCGAGCAAGTCGTAGCAACGGGCAAGCCGGTCGTTCTGCTGGTCTTCTCCGGTCGCCCATTGGTGCTGGACTGGGCCGCTCAGCATGTCTCCGCCATCATGGAGGTTTGGTACCCAGGCGTCGAAACAGGCCCCGCCATCGCCGACATTCTATTCGGCGATACCGTACCAAGCGGTAAGCTCACCATGAGTTTCCCGCGCGCTGTCGGACAGGAACCGCTCTACTACAACCAGCTTCCCACTGGCCGCCCAATTCAACACGCCGATCCGGCTCACCCCGGTTACGTTGAGATGAAGTACGTCTCCCGCTACCTCGATGTGCCCAATGATGCGCTCTTCCCCTTCGGACATGGTCTCTCCTATACAACGTTCGGCTATTCCGGCGTTTCTCTTTCGACGCAGTCCATAAGCTCAGCCTCGCTGATGCGCGACCGGAAGAACCAGCCCATGGTAGCAACCACCACGGTGACCAATACGGGCAAGCGCCGGGCCACCGAGATCGTCGAGTGCTACGTCAATATCCGAGGCGCCAGCACCGAGCAGCCGGTACGAAACCTCAAGGGCTTTGCCCGTATCACCCTGGACCCGGGACAATCTCAGGCCGTTCATTTTCCCCTTGGGTTTAACGAACTTTCCTTCTACAACGTCAAGGCGCAGCAGGTGGTCGAGCCAGCCGGCTATACCGTATACATAGGCGGCAGCTCCACCGCCACCGATGCTGCCACCTTCACGACTACGCCGTAGCTTCGAGCGGCCGGCACGCGATGGCCGGGATTGCAGATCGGCAACAGGTGTGCGCTTATTTGCGTATAGGCACTGTGTCGCGGTCGCTCAGGGTCTGGAGAAACGCCATCACATCGTCAATCTCTGCATCGGTCCAGACTGGCGCCTGCCCTTCCTTGCGTGTCAGCGGCTGGTCGATGACATCGATATTCCCTCGCAACTGGGGAGGTAGATCGTCGAATTTAATCACCGCGCCCGACGCAGTTACGGGGTACCACAGCCGCGGGTCGCTATCGCGCTGCACATAAAAACGCAGCGCTTCCTTGAGCGTATGGAAGCGCCCGTTATGGAAAAAGATCGCGCGTGTTGCTACGTTGCGCAGTGTGGGCGTCTTGAATAGCCCGCAGAACTTCAACTGGGCCATCTGATCTGTGCGTAGCGGTCCACATAGCCCCATATCGAAATATCCCGGCGCGGCATTGGCCACAATCTCCGGGTTGCGCGGCACCCCCAGGGCTTCAAACTGGTAGTCGGTGAACAGCGGATGCGACCCGTCCACACCCTTGCGATCCAGATGACACGTTGCGCAGTTGCCGCGGAGTGGGTCGTCGAACAACGCTAACCCTCGCCGCTCCTGCTCGCTCAGGTGGGCTTTTCCATCCAGGTAGTCGTCGTATTTGCTGTTGTAAGGATGGAAGCTGGGCTCTTCCAGCTCGAAGCGTTCGATGGCAACAAGTGCCTGAGCATACGCCTTGGAGGTGTCATCGAAGATCTGAGCCCCGAAGAGTTTGCGAAAATCTCCGGCATACGAAGTGCGCTCGAGTTTGGCGGCTACTTCTGCACAAGAGGCATTGGCCATCTCGTTAGCGGCCAGAAGAGGAAAGGCGGATTGCTCACGCAGCAGGTTGAAGCGGCCATCCCAACCGAAGCCTCCGGCCGGTGGATCATCTCCTTCCAGCAGCCGTTCTGCGGGGTTCTCAATGTATTTCTTGTTCCAGAAAGGGGTGTGATTCAAAACGTAGCGTAATGACGGCACTGCGCGCGCTCCCTGGCGGTCCAATGCCGGACCGCCCAGTTGCACCGCCAACCCGTTGGGTGGACCGTACGCGTGGGCAGGATCGTGGCAGGTAGCGCAGGACATGCGTCCCGAGGCCGACAACGAGGGGTCAAAGAAGATCTTCTTGCCCAGGGCGGCAATGGGGGAGATGGGCCCCGTTTGTATTTGGCCCGCGGTGCGAGCGAACGAGCAGCACACGGCCGGCGCCACCATGGCAGCGGTGATGGCTAGCCTGGACAGCCAGCTTACGATGGGTGAATGGTCCCGATACACAGTCAGTAGCAAGCCGGCGGAGATGTTGAGTCCACGTGAGAACCACTTCTTGAAATCCAAAACCGTGAGTGGGTGGCCCAGGTCTCGCTTTTGAGACCTGGGGTGATGCAGATGTAGCCCATTCCTTATCTGAAATCGCGGTCAAGCTTGAAGATGTTATGGTCATTGCCGAAGGTGTCCAGGAAGTAATTTGCGGATGGGTCGTCAACCGCGTAACCGATATGTTCCTTGAGCTTGAAGATATCTTCCAGACTCCTCAGCATCGCATAGTGGTTATACTCGGTTTCCGACGTGCTGCCTTCCTTGATGAATGGCGATAGCAACAGCGCGCCCACCTGGTCGCCGCCGAAGCCATTGATCACGATGTTCTCCACCAATTTTGGAGTATCCACCAGGGTCAACGTTCCCGGGCGAACGCCGCTGAGGTTAGGTCCGGGCTGCTGATTGCAGCAGGTATCGCCAGGAAAGATGATGTCTACCGTCTCTTGTCCCGTGGTCGGATTTACGCTGACGCTCTCTGCGTAACTGCTTTCGTCGAAGGTAATGATGATGAGGCCATCTTTCTGATAGGCGGGCGATGCCATGATGAGGGGCACCCATTTCTGCAGAAAGGCGTCAATGGAGGTTAAGCCGCCTGGGCCGCCATTCGCGCAAGTAGTTCCGGGGGCGCCTGTGCCACTGCCGTCGTGGCCGTCGTCGCACAGGTTAGGCGTGATGAAGACATAATTAGGAGTGGTTTTCTCGTGCTCCAGATCGGCGGGCAGCTTATCGAGATTGACCACATGCGTCTTGCAGCTGGGTGAATCGATGATGGAGTGGAAATACATGAAGGGGTCGTGCCTAGTTGCATAGGCGTCACCTAGCGGCACCTCGGCGCTCGGCGCCTCCGCCGCGTTGGTGTTGTCGGTGCCGATGCCGATGACCGGGTGGCCGCAGGTCGCGCTCTCGCGGGCAGGATCGTTGCCCATATCGCCCATGTAACCCTTCCAGGTGAGACCGGCTTCTTTCAGCTGATCAGGCAAGGTGCGCACATCTTTGGCGTAGATGCAGCCGCCGCTGGCAGCGACCTGTCCGCCGGAAGCCCAGCCCGTCTGCTCCACATCGTTGTAGTTGCCAATCTCCCCGGTTAAACCGGGCAGGCAATCGTCGGTAGTATCACGCGTGGGCGACTGGCCACTGATCATGGAGATATAGTTATCCAGACTGACGTGGCCTGTACCGTAGTACTGCGTAAGCAGAGCTCCCTTGGGCACCAGGGTCTTTTGCAGATAAGGGTCCTGCGTGCTGGTCCCGAATGTAACGCCGAAATTTTTATTTTCGAGAACGATCACGAAGACGTGTTTGACCCTGTCTGCGGCTGTACTAATATGGCCGTCACGGTCGCGGGCGAAGCCGGGAACGCTGGCGACGCACGCGAGTGCGGCTGTGAGCATAAGGGACGCGAGACGCCCCTGGAGATAATTTGGCATGAGTGTTCCTCTCGGCTGTGTGTGGGCAACGCTCAAAAGCTTGGCCGAGTGGTATTGCGACTGCGTTACAGCCGGATGATTACTTCGTGACACGTCTGTGGAGAAGTGCTGATGGTAACGGGGCCGCCGACGGCGAGGGTGACGACGGCCGTGACCACATCCTACGACTCGCGGAGAGCTTCGACCGGGGAGGTTCGGGCGGCCCGATAAGAGGGCACCAGGCAAGCTGCGATGGATACCAGTCCCATGACCACGGCCGCACCGCTGAGGATCTGCGGGTCGAAGGACGGCACGCGGAAGAGCATGCTCTGCATGGCTCGGCCAGCCAGCCAGGCTCCGATTCCTCCCAGCACGACGCCGCAGGCGAGAAGGCGCAATGCGAGCAGCAAAAACTGATTTCGGATTTGCCGGGGCTGCGCTCCCAGGGCCATGCGCACGCCGATCTCGCGGCGCCGCTGTTCTACCGCGTAGCTCAACACGCCGTAACTGCCGATAGCGGTTAGCAGGAGAGCAATCGCGGAGAAAAGCACAGCAAGCAGCGCCGGCGTGCGGCGATCCGCAAGGCTGCCGGTGACCCGGGCCTCCATGGTGCGAAGATCGTTGACCGGCAGATCGGGGTCAATTTGCCTGACGACCCCCTGCAACGTTTGCCCCAGCAACTGGGGTGGCAGGTTGGAACGGGCGACCACGAAAAAGTCATCGCCGTGAAAGGCGTAGGGATAGTAGACGGCGCCTTGGGCAACCTCGTCGGTTAACCCCGCCTGCTTCACGCTGCCAACAACGCCGACGATGGTAAAGGCATCGGCGTCTTTGCCCTGCTCGCTGCCCTCGAACAAACGATGGCCTAACGCGCCGCCGCCGGGCCAGTAGTAACGGGCAAAGTCCTGGTCCACCACACACACCCGCTTGGTACTGCGTGAATCAGCGGAGGTAAGGAATCGGCCCTCGAGCAGCGAAAAACCCATGGCCTTAAAGTAGTCGCCTGCAACCCCATAGGAATAGTGAGCGCGTGGCGATTCGCCAGGCGGCGTCGTACGCCCTTGAATGGCGGCGGCACTCTTGCCGGTGTTTCCACTGAACGGCAAATTGGTCACGATGCCGGCGGAAAGTACTCCGGGCACATGACCGATCGTATCGATCAGCTTCTCGGTAAAATCGACGCGCACCCTGTTATCGGGATACCCCTTCCAGGGAAGTGTGATCTTCCCCGTGAGAATGTGGTCGGATCGGAAGCCAGGAGCAACTTCCATGGCCCGCTGCAGGCTGAGCCCCAACAGGCCTGCGCCCGCCAGCAGCATGGTGGCCAAGGCAATCTGTGAGACCACAAAGCTGTGGCGCAGGGATTGCGTGGTGCGCGCGCTGGTGCCAGATCTGCCCTCAGACTGAAGCGCATATCCCAGTGGGTGTCGAAGATTAAGCCACGCCATTGGTATCGCGAGCAGCAAGCCCATCACCACGGCTGCGGCCAGCGCCACCAATGCCAGTCGGGGGTTGAATACAATCTCGCTCCCGAGCGGCAGACGATCGCCGCCGAGCGCGCTTAAAAGATGAATGCCGGCATCCGCGACGATAAGCCCGAGCAATCCTCCGGCAATCGTAAGCAAGGTTGTCTCAACCAGCACTTCACTCAGCACGTGTTTTGTGCTGGCGCCCAAAGCCTGCCGCACCGCCAACTCCTTGGCTCGGCCCCCGGCGCGAATAAGAAGCAGATTGCCCAGGTTGACTGTGCCAATTAGCAGCAGAGTCAACACGCCGGATTGCAGCAACAGCAGAGTAGGCCGGATGCCCGCCACGTGATCGGCATGAAGGGGCACCACCAGGGAGCGAAAGCCTGCATCAGCCATCATTTTGGCTTGCGGGTCGTCTCGCTCCAAGGCGGTATTTTGCAAATCAATCTGCGATTGCGCCAAGGCCACGCTCGCGCCCGGTCGAAGCCGGGCAATCATTTGCGTGACATTCCCCCCCGAATGCCGCTGCAGCGGAGTGCGATCCTCGGGCCTTGATGCCAGGGGAAGATACAGGCCTGCTTTCGAAGAAAGGAAACGAAAGCCCGTCGGCAAGATGCCCACGACCGTCGTGGAATTGCCATCGACCCGAATCTGCTTGCCAATGATGTGAGGGTCTCCGTTGAGGCTGTGCCGCCAAAAGCCGTCCGTGATCACCACCACGTTGTCGGCTTCGAACGAGGTTTCCGCTTCCTTGAACGAGCGCCCCATGATTGGCCCAAGCCCGAGGGTGGTAAAGAAGTCAGGAGAGATCCGGGTAATCTGTTCGCGTTGTGTCGAGCCGCTCTCACCGACGATCGCGGTGCCAAAGCGGTAGATGGCGATCGAGGCGAACGCGGGAATATGGCCGCGGCGTTCGTAGTAATTCGTCAGCGAAGATCCATCACGATCGACGCCGGCCTGCGGGTAGGTATTGAATACGGTCACCAGTTGGTCGGATTCAGGAAAGGGCAGCGGGCGAAGCAGGATGGAATCGATCACGGCAAAAATAGTGAGGTTTGCGCCCAGGCAGACCGCGAGCGTCAGTAGTGCGGTAACAGTGAATCCCGGCGTCTTGCGAAACAGGCGCAAGGCGTAACGCGCCTGGCGGAAGAACTCACTGAATACATGCAGGCCTCGCGCCTCACGGCAATCCCCTTCAATACGGTTACGGCTGCCGAACTCAATACGCGCGCGTCGCGCCGCCTCTTCTTCGGAGATGCCGGAGAGCATCAGCTCTTCCTTGTACTGCTGCACGTGAAAGTTCAATTCTTCGCGCATGCTGTCTTCGAAATCCCGTCGATGCGCGCGAACGCGAAACCAGGAACGAATGGTCTCAAACATGTCACACCTCCTCGGGTTTAGCGTTCAGGGCTGCGGTGATACCAGATGCCACGCGATTCCAGCCGGCCGTTTCTTCCCGCAGGCGGCGGCGGCCCGCGGCGGTCAAGTCGTAGTACTTGGCTCTCCGGTTGTTCTCGCTCTGCCCCCACTCGGCCACAATCAGCGCCTGGTGCTCTAACCGGTAGAGAGCCGGATATAACGATCCCTGGGGAATATCGAAGACCTCGCCCGAAATCTGCCGGATGCGCTGCAACACGGCGTAGCCATGCAACGGCCTGAGGGAGACAGCTTTCAGAATGAGCATGTCAAGTGTGCCCGGAAGCAGATCTACGGCTTTTCCCATGGATTCCAGACTCCTAGTCTAGCTAGGAGTCTAGCTTGCCCTCTCCTAGTTTGGCAAGGGGACGCCCTGGTTTCCGGTACCGTGCTAGGATTTCGTGGTATGAGGCGCGGCCTTTTCATGCTGCTGACATATCCATGACAACGAGAGTTGTATTTCGCTCCGCCCGTATCTTTGACGGCGAATCAGAAACACTGCGAACCACAGACAACGTTGTTGTCGAGGCCGGTGTTATCAGCGAGGTGTCCGAACGCCCTCCCCTCCCCGAAGACGAAGTGATCGACTGCGCCGGGCGCGTCCTGATGCCAGGGTTGATCGATGCGCACGTTCATGTTTATGCGGCGGGATTAAATATAGGACGAGTGGTGCAGTCACCCACCTCCTACCTGGCACACTTCGCGGCACGATTCCTGTCAGCCAGCCTCGATCGAGGCTTCACCACCGTGCGCGACGTCGGCGGTGCAGACGTTGGGCTGGCCATGGCCATCAAAGACGGCCTTCTCGGCACAGTGCCGAGGCTGTTTTACGGCGGTCGACTTCTTTCGCAGACCGGCGGTCATGGTGACTTCCGTCCAGGGGACCACTCGCTTGAAGCGGGCCACTACTGCGGTTGTTCGTATCAGGGGGACCAGTTGGCGGTGGTAGCCGACGGTGCGGACGCGGTGCGCAAGGCAGTGCGCGAAGAACTTCGCCGCGGAGCTTCGCACATCAAAATCATGGCCTCGGGAGGAGTTGCGTCACCTACCGATCCGATCGACCGCTGCCAGTACTCAGATGAGGAGATACGCGCCGCGGTCGAGGAAACAGATCGTGCGGGCTCCTACGTTGCCGCTCACTGCCATCCCAAAGAAGCCGTACGCCGCGCTGCGGCGCTGGGCGTGCGATCGATCGAGCATGCGACGCTGATCGATCAAGCGACTGCCGATTATGTTGCGGAGAAAGGCGCGTTCACTGTGCCCACCATGGCAATCCTCTTTGGGCTGTTGGAAGAGGGAGAGAGCCTTGGACTTCCCAAGGCCAGCATAGAAAAGCTGAAGCGCTTTGGCGATGCAACGCTCTTGACCCTCGAAATGATGAAGCGGGCAGGGGTGAGAATGGGCCTGGGCACGGACCTGCTGGGCAGCCTGCATGTGCGGCAAAGCACTGAGTTCACCCTGCGTGCGAAGGTGCTGCCGGCTATCGATGTGCTTCGTTCGGCTTGTGCCGTCAACGCGGAAATATTAAGAGAAACGGGAAAGCTCGGCTGCATCCGCGAAGGGGCAAGCGCCGACATCCTGGTGGTCGACGGCAATCCCCTGGAGGACATCGCGGTCCTCGGGACTGGCGGCGACCGGCTTTCGGTCATTATGAGGGAAGGCCGTTTTCACAAACGCAGGATCTGAGGGATGCTCTGCGGTTCTCTCAACCAACTCGTCTCCAGGCCGGAAAGCTCATCGAGTCTTCCGGCGCTGGAGCGAAGGTGGAAACGTCACATTCCCATTGGCCACTGTTACTGGTTGGCTCTTAGTAGGGATTCCGGCCCCCGCGCGGCGGCGGGTACCCGTACTTCACTCCGCTGGCATGAGCCTTAGGAGTGGCTACCATAAGTGCGGTAACCAGTGGCAGGGCCACCGCGGCGCGCACGCCGATCTTCTGCATCATGTCTCGCCGTGTCAGTCCCTCCGCGGCGAAAGGCAGGAAAGTGGTGGTCTCTAACAATCCGTCTCTTGACAAACCCTGCAGGGCGAACTGTACCACCGCTACGTCGATCGGTTCGCTCAAAGCTTTCGCCATTTGAGCCGCGATCTCAGCGATCGATGTCTTGCCATCGCAGTGCTGCCAGACGAAGGCCGCCTTTTGATTCAGGCAGAATGCTTGGTTACGCCGCTGATCATAGATCATCAGCTCGGTGCCCAGCTCTTCAATAACAAGCTGGTCGCGTTTGAGACTCTTCGGTGTCGCTTCATTTGGGGTCATAGTGGTGGCTCCAACAGGTCTGATGACGTTCCAGGGATGCGATGAGTGTATACACAAACTGGAACAGCGCGAAGAAATAATCTCACAATAAATTGTGCATATTACCTGGCTAACCCGGTCGATAGCTCATACCCGCTCAGGGGTAACTTACTCTCTCGACCACTTATTACTTGCGCACACCGACAGCGAAAATTGCCAGCCCACTCTTTCAGAGTTTCTCTCGCTTATTGGCGATTACTTAAGTTCTACCTTGGCAGTGACATGACACGATCGTCTTTCGACGTTTCTTCTTCTCCCGCAGGATCCGCGAAGGGGTACATCTTGGACGCACCACCTCTTCCCGATTAAGCTGGATACCCGTGACCCCTCTTTGCAAATCGACCATGCTCGCGGCCATTGTGCTGCTGTGCGTTCTGTGTGCCAGAGCCCAGAGAAACATCTACGACCACACTCCGAATGCCCGAGCCACGCTTCGCGGAGACCAGACCGTACGGGGCTATCGACTAAGCAAGGACGGGAGGACGATTTACCAGGCAGACCGGGTGTTTCTGCGCCTTCCAGCAGTGCCGCAAGAGGCGAATCCGAAACTTCTGGGGATGCTGCGACACGGCGATAACCTCGAGGTATTCGTCGACTGGATGGTATACGACAACACTGCCGGGACCTGCCATCACACCATCGAGATTTTCCATGGCGAGCCTGGAGGCACGGCCGTCCTGGTACAGGTTCTCACCCTTTCCGGAGGACCCGGATCGAGTCTCCGGGTCTTCCAGCCTCCGGATGCCAGCCAGTCCCCTACTGTGCTGCTTAACATCATGGGCGACACAAACTCCAGCACAGCTTATCTGCTTTCGCCCGACCGTAAGAGTGCCGATAAGGTATTCACTGCCTATGATTACGAGTTTGCCGATCTGGGTCGCGATGGTAACTTCGAGCTAATCGCGTGGAACCGCCGGCCATTCGATATACGTTGCGGCTTTGCGATTGCCGACGTCCGCTACTATCCCGAAGTTTTTGTTCCCTCGGGGTCGGGCTATCGAAGAGCGTGGCCGCCTCAGGATTGGCCACCTGCCTACGGAGGTTTGGAAGGCCGGTTCAAAGACCATGCGAAGGATGTTCCCTGGGGCGCACCTCTGCAGATTGTTGCCGGCTTTGCCGATCTGTTGGGAGACGGCAAAGCGGAGCTCATCGTTCTTCAAGATCAGTTTCGCGAAGAGGCCGCACAGTCACTAGCCATCTACAAGCTCGACAAAGCCGCGTTCGCGCCTGTTGCTCAAGCCTCTCTGCCGCCGGAGCGCATCGCATTCCTGCTGGAAGGCCTTCGTAGTTCCCCACGCGGTAACGAGAAAGAGATCGTGGTGCGGTCGGCGACTCCTGCCAAGTGCGATGACGGTGGCAATTACGATGGCTCGGGAACTCGCCAGACCGCATATGTACTCCGCGACGGCAAGCTTCAGCCTGTTGCCAACCAGCCACCACGCTGAGCTTTACATCAGCGCGTACAGATTGCCATCGTTGCTGCCAAAGTAGACAGCGCGGTCGGCAACCACAGGCGACGAAAGGATCGTTCCTACGCTCTGCATCCTGGTGACGCCGACAATTACGTCGTCGTAGAAATCGGAAGCAAAGGCTGCTGAGTAGTTGGGGCTTCCGTCCGGCTTGGAGAAGGCTGAGAGCTTTTGCCGGGATGCATCGGTTTGAAACTCCCATGCGCGTGCGCCCGTCGCCAGGTTAATGGCGATCAATTTGCCGTTGTGGGACCCGATATAGGCCGTGTTGCCAGCAATAGCCGGCGAGGAAAAGAACGGGAAGTGAAACTTGAGCGTGAAGACTTGTTTGCCAGACCTGGCGTCGAGCGCATAAAACGTCGCGGTATCCGAAGTGGCGAAATAGATTCTCCCGTTCAGCACAGCGGGCGACGAGATGACCCATGAACTTCCGGTCGAGAATGACCATCGTACCTTCCCGGTGATGGCATCCAGGGCGTAGAGATGCGAGTCGCGACAGCCAAAATACACTACTCCGTCAACCACCGCTGCGGAGGACTGAATGCCCACCTGGTTGTGAATGGCGGGGTCCTCCCCTGTCTTGAAGCGCCACTTCTCTTTTCCGCTTACCGCATCGATGGCGTAGAAGTAGCTGTCCCAGCTTCCGATAAAGAGCGTCCCACCGGAGATCGCGGGTGAGGCGTGGACCACGTCCCCTGTCTTGAACTTCCACTGAACCGCGCCGTTGGCCGCGTTGAGCGCGTAGATGTTGCCGTCACCACTGCCGAAATAGACCGTGCCGTGCCAGAGTGCTGGGGAGGAGAGATAGGAGTCGAACGGGTCGGGCATGATTTCGGCGGCCGGCAGAGTTCCATGGATATGGCTTGCGGCGAAGCGCCGCTCCCCTGCGTTGTTAAACTTCCACTTTAACTTTCCGCTGGATGCGTCGACCGCATAGAACCAGCCATCGTAGCTTCCAAAGTAGACCACTCCATCCGCCACGGCAGGTGAAGAGACCACGCGCGCTTTGGTCGCAAACTTCCACTTCATAGCGCCGGATCTGAGATCAACGGCGTACAGATATCCGTCGCTACTGCCCACGTAAAGTAAACCGTCGGCAATCGCAGGCGAGGAGACGACGAGGCCGCCGCTATGGAACTTCCATTTCACCCCGGTCAGCCTGGGCACGCCCACAGCGTCGTACACGCCGGTATGGGCCAGATCGTTGCGGAACATCGGCGCGTCTTGCGAAAGCGCCGCGGCAGCAATCCAGAACACAACCAGCAGAACCGACGGGTGCCTTATTACCCTCACGAGATCCGATCCTGATCTTAGAAAATTATCTTGCCACCGACTTCGATTCGCCGCCGGTCTATCCCGGAGAATACAGAGTTGGTTTCATTATTGGCGTTTGAATTGAAGTAGGTATTGGCAAACTCCCCACCCGTTTCGGAGAAGCTGCCGAAGTCGACATTAACCCCGGGGGTTCCGCGATACTGACGATTCAGAATGTTGTAGGCGGTCGCCCGCGTCTCGAAGGTAAAGCGCTCCCCGACTTTAAAGTCCTTGAGCACGGCTAAGCTTGCGGTGTTGATGCTATCGCCGCGTTCCAGGTTCCTTGCTGCCCCGGCAAACGGAGTACCGTAATACTTAGCCGCGGTCAGATCATTCACAATCCAGTGGACGTCTTGCTTGCTGACAGAAACAGGAGTCGAGGCTGGGTTGTTGGAGAACTGTGGCGTGGTGTAGTAGTCGACAAGCCCGCAGTCTGCAGCGGCCGCATTCAGGCAGAGGCCCACGGTGGCAACGGGCGCCTTGGCGTTGGCCAGGATAGGGCGGCAGGTCGTGTTACCCGACACCTGTTCCGGATCGCACAATGTGGTATCGAACGGAATCGAAAAGTCGGTGTAGTCGCTATGCAGCGACTCGAGCACGGTGTAGGGCTGCCCGCTGGCATATCGCCATACAGGGTTCACCTGCCACCCGCCCAGCAGCTTGCCGGCAAGAGTGTGCTCCTCCTTGAAGACCGGCACCTCGAAGATCACGTAGATAGAGGCGAGGTTGGGGTAATCCAATCCGCTGACCGCTCGTTCCGCCTGGCTCAGGTCGAACGGGCTTTGCGCGTAGGCACTGGTATTCCCTCCCGTCCCCGTGTTGTAAATCTCTGAGGTGTTGTCCATGTCCTTGCTGAAGGTGTAGGTAAAGCCGGCGGTCACGCCATGCCAATGCTCGATGCTCAGGCGAGTCTGCAGTCCGCTGTAATTGGAATATCCCGTATTGCCCACGGTGAGTAGATTGGTGCGATTGCAATCGACGTAGCCATCCGCGTAACCCGGAGTGTTCGGCGTGTTGCACGGCGTAAGGCCGCTCGGAATTACGTTGCCAAAACCGGCTGCGATCAGCGGCCCAAGGGCAGGATTGCCATTGCGTAGCTGGAAAAGGCCGACCGCATGATTACCCAGATATCGAACCTCAGCGACCGCATGACTGTTGAGCGATTGCTGCACCCCCAGGGTCCACTGCTCGGTGTAGGGGTTGAAGAGTTTTGCGTCCACGTTCTGCTGGCTGCGCGAGCCCGGGTTGATGCCGCGGGGTACCTGCGGGTTGATTGCCGAGCGCAACGCGGAGCCTTGCCCATTGGCCGGCACACAATTCTGGCAGGTTTGCAGAGTGGCCGCGTTGACGACCGGAGTGCTTTGGGCGATGTTTACGAAAGGGTTGTTAAACGTCGGATCGAAGCCGATATGGAAGGCGCCGCGGACCACAGTGTTTCCCTGTCCACGCAACCTGGGCGTCAACTTTGGCATCCAGGAGAAACCAACCACCGGACCGAGGTTGTGCTTGTCCAGCGGTAGAGACTGCACCGTGCGCAGGCTTAACGGCAGCGACTGATCCCAGAATGCGGTGGAAGGGTTCGTTTCCCGCTGCACCGTCAAGGCGTGCAAGCCGTTCAGCGGCTGGCTCTGAATTTCGTAGCGAAGCCCAAGACTCAAGGTGAGGTTTTCAGTCGCCTTCCAGTCGTCCTGCAAGTAGAGCGCCCCGTAGTTGAAGACCAGGTTATAGGCGGCCGGCCCGTCGGCATACAGAGTGACGGTGGGTGCACTGTTGATGAAGGCGGCGAAGTTATCAAACCTCAAATTGCCGTTTACATAGGTCAACCCGGTGTCACTCTCCGGGTAGTGGTCGAACTCGCCACCCAGCTTGAGAAAGTGTTTGCCGGCCTGCCATGAAGCATTGTCCTGCACCTGGTGGCTGCGCACGATCCTGCCCTGCGGCCACGCCGGGTTTTCGCCCAGGGAGAGGGTCGAGCCATCATTGAAGTCCGCCCGGATGGGGCAACCGGTCAGGATGGCCGCGCCGGTGCAGCTTGCGAAACCGCCGGCTTCGAAGTAACTGGTGGATCGCGAAAAGCTATAGCGCGCCTGGTTGAGAAAATGCTCATTGAACGTATGCGCCCAATCCACGCCGATGTAGTTACTGGTGCCGGGCACATTGACATAGCCGCCCGTGACCACCTCAAAGGGTGGAAAGTAGATGGCGCCGAAGCTTTCCGAGTCTTGATAAATATAGCGGCCAAAGATATGGTCATGGCCGGTAAGCTGGTAATCCACCCGTCCCGTGCCCTCGTAATCGTTGAATGGGGATGAGATGGTGCGGCGAGCCGTAGCGAATTCAATGGGCTGCCCCAGTACATCCACAGTGGTCGGTGTTCCAAAGGTGAGATTGCCTCCGGCGATGCTGGCGGGGCCAATCGCGGCCAGGGCGCTGACCGCGGGATTGTTAGGAAAGGCCTGCTGTAGTTGCGTAATCCCGTTTGGGGTGGGAGTCAGAAAGGGCGCAGAGGAGGAGGGCGCCGTGCCGGTGCGCGTGTGCTCAAAATTGCCTGAGCCAAAGAACCATAGCTTGTCCTTGAGGATCGGGCCGCCCAATGTGCCGCCCCAACGATTATCCACATACCTGGGTACGGTCGGAACGAAACAGCCATCCGACGGGCTCTCGCCGACGGTGCAGTACCCAAGCAGTGGGCTCTTGTCCTGGTTGGCGAGCGAATCGGCCCAGCTGCCGTTGTAGAACTCATACCCGGTTCCGTGGAATGCATTTGTGCCCGACTTGGTGACGTAATTGACCACAGCGCCGCTGTTCTTGCCATATTCGGCGCTGTCGTTGGTGATGACCTGCACTTCGGCCAGCGCATCCTGATTGCCAAAAAAGACATTGGGGCCGCCGATATTGGTGTCATTGTTGGCCTGCCCATCCAACTCGAAGTTATTATTGCGATCGCGTAGGCCGTTGGTGGAGAACTCAGCCCCATTATTGTTGGTGAAGACGTTGCCGCCCGAAGGAGAAACACCCGGTGTAAAGAGGGCGACAATGTCGAAGCCATTGCCGATCGGCAGATTTGCCACCTTCTGCGTGTCGAAGGTCTCGCTCACCTGGATGGAATCCGGCTGCAGCAACGCAGTGGCGCCCTCCACCGTCACCGCCTCGGAACTCCCGATCTTCAATATCTGGACGCCCAACGGGGTTTGCCCACCGGAACTCACGCTGACTGCCTGTATGTTGATCGAGACAAACCCAGGCGCATCGATGGTGACGGCATACGCTCCGGTAGGCATGCCCGGAATCTGAAAGCTTCCGGCGTTATTGCTCACTGTCTTGAAAGAAGCGTTTGTGCTGTGCTGGGTTGCCGTCACCGTTGCCCCCACAATCACGGCTGAGCTTGGATCTTCCACCGTGCCGCTGATGGAACCGGTGACGATGCCCTGCGCAAAGCTTGGCAGGCAGCCGACAAGAAAAATCGAAGCAATCAGAATCCCTGAAACACGCATGTGAGTCGCCGTCATCGTTTCCTCCGCATCGTGTGAATATGCATTGATTCGAACGTTCACTATTACGCAAATCGGTGCCCATGCAGAGCGCCTGAGCGCGATTAGTGACGAACCAGCAAAAGACGTGACGAACGGACCTCGAACGAGGATGAAGCGATCGGCGCCTCAACCTTGTGCCTGTTGCGCTGCGGATGCAAATCCAGAAATACAGAACATGGTGCCTGACCGGTACACGTTGCTGAAAACCGTGACCAGCGGTCGTACTTTGAAGACGAATGGCTACCCCGCGTGGGCGATGGAGCTGAGGTGCTCTCCCTCAGCCATCCCACCAAGGACCATGGCCTACGGAATTGCGGAGAACCGAAGCTAAAAGAGAAATAGAGATTGCAAGATTTGTGACGAACGGCGCTAACGGTGGGACGAGCGGCAGGGGAATGCAAGGATACTCTGCGTAATTCAGCGATAGGGCCGCTCGCCGAGCCCAGATGGATGTACGAACATGGTTTCGTTCTCGTCGGGGATAGCGGTACAGGAACACAAAGGTGAGGAGGAGTCATGGCATTCCGTTCTTCATTGAGGGAGTCGATAAGTTGGCTGTCCGTGTTGTGCCTCTTGAGTGCGATCAGTGCCCAGGCCAAGCGCGATACGCAGGATGAACGTCCGGCGACCGTGGCTGAATTGCAGACCAAGGCGGCGCAGGGATTTGTGAAACAGGAGATGGAACTCGCGGCAGACTACTTTGTGGGGAGAGGTGTGCCGAGGGATCTCGCGCAAGCCGCGTATTGGTATCGCAAAGCAGCGGATCAGGGAAATCCCTCAGCACAAATGAACCTTGGGTATCTGTATGTGAGCGGAATCGGGGTAACCCGGGATCCGGTCGAAGCAGCCAAATGGTATCGACGCGCTTCTCCCACTCTTCCCGACGCCAAGGTGAACCTCGCTGCCCTGTATATGCGGGGTTATGGGGTGGAGCGCAACACCGATGAGGCGCTGCGTCTGCTGCGATCTGCCGCGGAGAAGGGTGATGGCCGGGCCGACGCATATCTCGGATTGGCCAATTACCTGGGCTCGGGTATTCCGGTCGATCGTGCTGCAGCGGAAGCATGGTTCATCAAAGGAGTCAGACAGAACGACCCGGAAGCAGAGTGCCTGCTTGCGCTGTGGGACGCGGAGCAACCGGGGCGCGTGCCTGATCTCGCGCGAGAAGCCGCGCTTCTGCGTCTCTCAGCAGCCAGCGGCTACGTGGAAGGCATGCATTCTTTGGGCGTCCTCCTGGTAAAACATCCCGACCTGCCGCAGGAGAAAGGGGAAGCAACCGATACTGCTGTTGGCGGCTGCGAACGCCGGCTCATGGAAAGCGTCCGCAGCCATGGGCATACTGGCGCGGGATGGACGATTGATGCCACAAGACCAGCGAGCGGCCTACCGGTGGTTCCGCATTGCCGCCCTGCAGGGCGGGAGCCCCGCGGAGTCTTACCTGCATGGTGAGCTTGCGCGCCTGGCAGTCAGCGTGCCCGACGTTGCCTCCACCGAGCAGGAAGCTGCGGCGTGGCTGCAGGTACATCCCAATCACGATGTATTCGCCTACAAGAACGAAATAAACCCGAGGTATTTTCCTATCCAGGAGGTGTATGCTACGGCGCAAGCTCCTAATGTGGAGCAGAAGGCTGGGCAACCAACTGAGCAGCACAACTAAGCAGGAGTTAAAGCAAGCGCACCCGTTTTTCATGCGACCGCTGGTCTTCCTGTCGGGCTGGATCGTACTTGCGCTTTTATTTGGCTTTCAGGAATTCGCAGAAATGTCGGTGGGCGGCTGGAAGGGTCCGCTGTGGCTGCCGCTGCTTGCCTGGACCGTTGAATTTCTCTTGTGGGGTCTTATCTTTCTTGGCATGTGGCGGTTCCTGGGTGAGAGCATTCAGAGCGCTTCCCCACGCCAGATGCTATTGCAGTACTTGCCTCTGAGCGTGGCCGTCGGTTTCATCGAAGAAGTGCTCTTTGTCACTATCTTTCGCATCCAGCCATTAGGAAAGCACTACACCTATCTGGTGCGGCTCGAACGCTATCTAGCCTCTGAGCTGATTACCAATATCGCAATCTTCTGGATCGTCTTCGCTCTTTTCCGCAGCATTGGCTACTATCAGCGTTTTCGCGAGCGCGAGCACGCGGCGGCACGCTTGCAGGCCCAGCTGGTGGAGGCACGGCTGCAGGCCTTGCAGATGCAGCTGAACCCGCATTTCCTTTTCAACACATTAAACAGCGTTTCCAGCCTGATGCGGTCGGACCCGGATAGCGCCGACGAAATGTTGGAACGATTGAGCAGCCTGCTGCGTATCACATTGGCGAAGGGCCAGGCGCAGAAAATTCGCTTGCAGGAAGAGATGGAGGTTGTCCAGCTTTACGTCTCGATCCAACAGTTGCGCTTTGGCGATCGAGTAAGGCACATGATTCACATTGCGCCAGAGGTCTGGGATGCGCTGGTGCCCACGATGATTCTGCAGCCGATTGTCGAGAATGCCTATGTTCACGGAATTGCAAAGTCTCTCGGAGCCGGAACGATTACCATCGAGGCAGGTATCCAGGGGGATAGGCTACGGGTTTCTATCGGCAACATCGGTTCCGGCCTCAGGCCTTTCCAGGATGCGCTGCGCGCGGCAGGGCGTCGGCATCGCAAATGTAAAGGCCCGATTGGAGTTGCACTATGGAAGCCGGCAAAGCTTTTCTCTTCGCGAACCAGTACCAGGAGAGGTAACCGCGCTTTTCCTGCTTCCCTTGGAGATCGATCAAAGTCTAAGCCATGACCACGGGAGTTCCTTGTATGCCGCTTCGGGTAGTGATCGCGGATGACGAAGTTCTGGCCCGGCAAAAGCTTTTACTACTCCTGCGGGAGGAACCAGATATCGAAGTGGTGGGCGAAGGGGCGAATGCCTTAGAAACCATCGACCTGGTTCAGTTCACCCAGCCCGATGTCCTGCTGCTCGATGTTCGCATGCCGGGCATGGATGGCTTCGACGTTATCTCCGCTCTCAACTCTTCCCCTCCCCTTGGCCTGCCCTGCATTATCTTCACCACGGCGCACGATCAATACGCGCTGCGCGCCTTTGAGGTGCACGCGGTCGACTATCTGTTGAAGCCATTCACCCGCGAACGGCTGCAGAGCGCTCTTCAGCATGCTCGTGATCAGCGGGAGCATCACAGCCGGGCAACCGGAACGGCTAAATCGACGCAAAAGAAGGAATACACCAATCGCCTGGTCTTCCGCTCCAAGGGCCGAATTATCTTTATGCCGATTGCCGACATACGCTGGATCGGCGCAGAAGAGAATTATGTGAGGATCTGCGCCGGCAAAGAGAGCCATATGCTGCGCAATACCATGGCTAATTTCGAGAGCAAGTTGGACCCTGAGGTTTTCCTGCGGGTGCATCGCTCTGCGATCGTCAATCTGCAGCACGTAAAGGAATTTCGCACCGACGGCAGCGACGGAGAATGCTTTGTCACCATGTCCGATGGACAAAAATTGCCGGTAAGCCGAGGATACCGTTCCCGGATAACTGGTCTTATCGCCCGCTAGAGTGTTCGATTTCGAACAACAATTTCGTTAGTGGACATTAGCCGAGCTCTTATCTCTGGACCGGCGATTGAATCCCGGTAACTTAGGCCTGTCCCATCGTGGCAGACGACTTGCAATCAGAAACGCAGGATGCTCAAGGATCTAAGGTTCGCCCTTCGCCAGCTGCGCAAATCACCAGGGTTCACCCTGACAGCGGTGCTCACGCTCGCGCTGGGGATCGGGGCCAATACGGCGATCTTCTCGCTGGTGGACTCGATCATGTTGCGCCCGCTACCCTTTGCCCAACAGGACCGGCTGATGCGCATCGAATACAGCACCGGCGAGGTCAGCTTCTTTCCGAAAGGGTGGGTCCGGGCCTTGGGAGAGCATTCTGATTCCTTCACCGCGATCAGCGGCTTCGGGGCGGATGCGGAATCGAATGTGGCGGCGGGCGACTCCTCCGACCGGGTGTTTGGCACCAGAGTGATGGCGAACGCGCTCGACACGCTGGGGATCCATCCGGTTCTGGGCAGCTTCTTCACCCGGCAGGAGGAAATCGCCGGGCGCGATCTGGTTGCCGTGCTGAGCTATGGCTATTGGCAGCAGCGCTTCGGGCGGGACCCGGATGTGATCGGCCAAACCATACGCATCGACGGCGTCTCCCGGCGAATAGTCGGTGTCATGCCGGCGGGTGTGCGATTTCCTTACGCCGACACCGAGTTTGTAATTCCCGTGGCCTTCAAAGGCGGCGATTCCATCGATCCCTGGCGAGACTTCGATCTAAACGTGTTTGGACGCCTGAAGGACGGGATGACATCGGCACAGGCCCAGGATGAGCTGCACCGGCTGCACCCGCGCTTGTTGCCGCTGTTTCCCTGGCGGATGCCGGATACCTGGGCATCCGCGCTCACCGTAGTACCGCTGCTTGAATCGGAAGTAGGGGCGACGCGGCCTCGGCTGATGCTGTTGTTTGCCGCAGTCGGCTTGATCCTGCTGATTGCGTGCGCCAATGTGGCGAACCTCGTGCTGGCGCGGGCTTCCAGCCGTGAACGCGAGATGGCGATTCGCGGGGCGTTGGGCGCTTCTTCGAGCCGGCTGCTCCGACAGTTGCTGGCGGAGAGTGTGCTGGTGGGTGCACTTGCGGGAATAGCGGGCGTGACCGCGGCCGCGGTGAGCCTGCGCGGTTTGGCGCGGCTGCTGCCGGCAGACACTCCTCGGTTGAACGAGATATCCCTGCACTGGACAGTGTTTCTGTTTGCCGCGGCAGCCTCGTTGTTGACGGGAATTATTTTCGGGCTGGTCCCGGCAATAAAGATGGCATCGCCCAACCTGCGGGGTGCGCTGGGCTCCGGCAGCCGCAGCGTGGCGGGAGGATCGTCGCAGTTCGGCGTATCCATGGCGTTGGTGGTGGGACAGATTGGCTTGTCGGTGGTTGTGATTACTGCCGCGGGTCTGCTGCTGCACAGTCTTTACAGCTTGTCGAAGGTGGATCCGGGATTCCGTACGGAACGGGTAGTCACGGCGGAGGTCTCGTTGGACGCAACGGCGTGCCAGGATAAGGGTCGATGCAGAGGCTTCTTCGCCGCGCTGCTGAACAAAGCGCAAGGCATTCCGGGGATAGAAGCAGTCGCGCTGGCCGATTCATTGCCGTTGAGCGGGCGGGATAATAACTACGTTTACGACGCCGAAGGACATCCTCGGGATCCGCGTCAGGGCGCATTGCTGGCCACCGGACGTGTGGTGTCGCCTGACTACTTTGGCATGCTTGGCATCCGTCTGGTGCGGGGACGCACACTTACCGGACAGGATGAGTCGGGAGCAAGCCGAGCTGTGGTCATCAGCGAGGGCATGGCGGAGCGGCTGTGGCCTCACCAGGATCCGTTGGGTAAGCATCTTCTCGACGTGAAGGATGAGCCGGTTCCGGCCGCCTGGAACAACAACTCAGCGGCGGTCGTGGTGGGTGTGGTCAGCAACACCCACGGCGGCGGTCTTGCCGGTGGGTTCGGGGATGAAGTCTATCTGCCCATGACCACCGCGCGTGAGCAACCGGTAATGTCCGTCCTGTTGCGCACGCATGCGAGTGCTTTTGAGGCGGCTGAGGAACTACGCGGAACGGTGAAAGAAGTCGATCCGCTGGTGCCGGTGACCCATGTCCGCAGCCTGAACGAGGTGGTAGCGGCGTCGGTGTCGGCTCCTCGGTCGCTGGCGATTCTGTTGCTGGCATTCGCAGCTGTGGCCCTATTGATTGGCGGAGTGGGGGTCTACAGCCTGATCGCTTACATCGTGAGCTGGCGGACGCGGGAGATCGGCATTCGGTTGGCGCTGGGCGCAATGAGAGGGGAGATTGTCGGCGCGATTGTGAAGCGAAGCCTGTTGCTCGCCGCATCGGGTTCTGCGGCTGGAATGGTGGCGGCTGCTCTGCTGATGCAATTCTTGCGCAGTTTTCTTTTTGGCGTCAGCGTGCTCGATCCCGTGACCTTCTGCACGGTTCCCGCGGTGATGCTGCTGCTGGCGATGTTCGCGGCGTGGCTTCCGGCGCGGAGGGCGGCAAGCATCGATCCCATGACGACACTCAGAAACGAATAGTAAAGAGGCTCTTCCGTGAGTCCAGGGTCATACCGGGCAGTAGTAGAGGCTTATACCGGGAGTCCAGTCCCGGAGTGACGATCTGAAAGTAGCCCAGGACGCAGTCCTGGGTATGCTCGAAAGATAAAGATTCAGTCCCGCAGGGACGGCTGAATCATTCCTCAATCCCATGTGCGGCAAGAAATTTCTTGAGTTCGTCGCCGAAGCTACTACGCTTATGATGCTCAGCCTGCGACAAAATATATTTCACCGTAGTGGCTCTCTGCGAGACACCGATTGAGAATGCTCCATACCCCTCTTGCCAGGCGAAATTTCTGGATCCTGGAAATTCTCATGAACCCATTTTGACGATCCCGACTTCAACAGTTGAACGGCCTTCGCCACGGAAACAGTTTGCGGTAGGGAAAGCAACAAATGGACATGGTCACTGACGCCCCCGATCGCCAAGGGTGAATGCCGTTTTCGCGTGCGATGCCACCGAGATATGCATGAAGCCGTTCCCGTAGTTCATCGCGGATCACGGGGCGGCGCTCCGCGCTAGCGAATACGACATGAACCAGACAACATACGTGACTGTGAGACATACGTTCAGCCGTCCCTGACGGGACTTGCCATCTTTCTTATACATATACCCAGGACTGCGTCCTGGGCTACTTTCAGGTACTTTCAGGTCGCCCCTCCGGGGCTGGATTCTTGGCGATAGCCTCCGTTACAGACGCTCATGTTCACTTGATCACGAGAGCACCCTGGCCGGACTCGTCATCAGGTCGCCTCTTCCCCGGATCTCCTGGTAGCGCTTCGGGCATCAATTTCACCCTGCTTATGCCAAGTCCGGGGCTGGGCTCCGGTTATCCAGGGTGGCATTCCCTATTCAACTATTGGCTGGCCGTCATTTTGCGGATGGTGTTCGTCGTGCTCGCGCCGGTGACAGTAGGCACAATTTCTACCCGGCCGCCCCAGGTGACTACATCCTCTGCCCCCACAATGGTCGAGCGCTGTAGTCTCCGCCTTTCACCAGCACGTCAGGGCGAACGGCCTGGATCAGCTCCAGCGGCGTCGGCTGATCAAAAATAATCACCGCGTCGGTCGAGCCCAGGGCAGCCAGAACGCGCGCCCGCTCGTTCTCCCCAACCAGTGGACGGGTAGGGCCCCTTCAGTCCCCTGACAGAAGCGTCGCTGTTCAAACCGATGATGACCTTATCTCCGAATTCACGGCATTGCTCGAGCAGGGTGATGTGGCCCACATGCAGAATGTCAAAGCAGCCGTTGGTAAAGACAATTCGATCGCCGCTGGCCCGCCACTCCGCCAAACGAACCAGCAGATGTGGCAGATCGAGAATCTTGTCCGGAGCCTTCATCTGGGCGGAGGCGGTGAACTCGGCAACCAGCTCGTTGCGTGAGATGGGCGCTGTTCCCGTCTTGGCGACCACGATGCCCGCGGCGATATTCGCCAGGGTGACCGCCGTCTCCGGGTCGAGACCGCCGGCCAGCGAGGCCGCCAGGGTGGCAATCACCGTATCGCCCGCGCCGGTAACGTCAAAGACCTCGCGCGCGCGGGTGGGCGAATGAAAACCCGAGTCGGGATAAAGAATGCGGATGCCCTTCTCGCTCATGGTGACGGTCATGTAATCGATGCCGAGCTGTCCCACCAGCTGTTGTGCCGCGGCAAGCAACGGGGCCAGATCGCGGCTCGGTATCCCGGTGACCAGCCCGAGCTCCTGAAGGTTGGGGCAGATCGTGGTGGCGCCCGCATATTTGCTGAAGTCCCGGCCCTTGGGATCGGCCAGAACCGGGATGCGCCGCTTCCTGGCCGAGAGCGATGACTGCCTGGCAAAGCTCGGAAGCTCATCGCGCCCTTGTCGTAGTCAGAGAGGATGACCGCATCGGCGGTGCGCACCAATTCGAGGGACCGCTCCAACAGCGCCTGATGCTCAGCGGCTGGATGCGGGTCAGCGCTCTCCACATCCAACCGCAGCAACTGTTGATTGCGCGCGGTGATCCGGGTCTTCGAAATGGTGGGGTGGCTGGAAGGAATCATCCCCGAGAGGTCGACATTCGCCGGGGCAAGCAGGGCGCGCAACTCGCGCATCTCCGTGTCGTCTCCCCAGAAGCCTGCCTGGGCGACGCTTACCCCCAGGCCCACCAGGTTCATGGCCACGTTGGCCGCACCACCGGGGGCGCTGGTGGTGCGCACGGAGCGCAGCACCGGGACCGGCGCTTCGGGAGAGATACGGTCGACATCCCCCCAGATGGAGCGGTCCAGCATGACGTCGCCGATGATCAGGATGCGGAGTGCGCCAAATCCGCTTTCAATGAGGGAGAGCAGGCGAGACTGTTCTTTCACCATCGCAGATCCTATCATCGCAAATAAAGGGGCGGTTCTGCGACTGGCCTATACTACGGGGGAGATGGGGTTTCCGCTGTTGTAACTGCATATGGCGTTCGAGCTGGCAAAATCCAGAGCTGTAAGGGTGTGGGCAAAGCGGGTACTCCACCCCACCACCAAATGGGGCCGCATCACCGTTTGGCTGGGCATCATGTGTGTGGTGCTGTGGATCGCGGATGCGGTGCCGGGAGCGAAACTGGGCGGCTGGGCGGTCTTTACCAGCCTGGTCTTCGCTTTCTTTGCCCTCATCCTTCTCTGCCGTTGGGGCTACCGCCCGCTGCTCTGGCGATTGCGTAACCGGCTGATCGTCACCTACCTGTTTATCGGCGTTATGCCGATCCTGCTGCTTTTGCTCATGGGCGGCGGCGCCGGGTATCTGTTCGCCGGCCAATTTGCCACCTACGTCGCCACTTCCGACCTGTATTCGGAGTTGCTGCACCTGCAGGCGGCCAATGATGCGCTGGCCGCGCAGCTGTTCCCGATGGAAAGTTCGGGCAAGCTCAACGAGCAGATCACCGGTGAGTTGACGCGCGCTTCCGACGAGAGGTTCCCTGGGCGCACCGTCACCGTCCTGCGCAACGAAAAGAGTTTTGTTCTCTCCACCGGAGGGGCGCTGCTCAAGGCGCCTGCGGCGCCAGTTCCCGGTTTTATCAGCGGAGACTTCACCGGCTACGTCGTCGACCAGGGTAGCCTGCATCTGCGCACGGTCAAACTTGGTGGCGAGAGCAGCCGGCGGATCGCCCTGGTCTCTGATATTCCCATCACTCCGAACCTACTTGTGCCCACGGCCGCACGCCTGGGCATTGTGAAGTTGTATCCGCCTGGTCGCGAAGACGGCAAGCCGCACCGGACTACGGACAACGCTGTGATCAGCGGCCAATTGCCTCCTCGTTCCCATTGGTTCGACCTGGCCCTGGAATTTCCCACGATTTTGGATACGGTGGACTGGCAGACCGGGGAAAAGAGAGAAGACGGGCTCATCGATGTAGCCACTCGGCCTTCCATGCTTTTTGCCACCCTGTTTGCGACCCTGGGAGACAGCGCGCTGATCGTCCGCGACATCCTGCTGGCGATCGCTATTTTCTTTGCCGTGATCGAGCTGGTCGCGCTGTACATCGGCATCCGCCTCTCGCGCAGCATGACCGCATCGGTGGCGGGACTCTACCGGGCAACCGAACATGTGAACAGCGGCGATCTGACCCACCGGATAACGCTCGAGGGGCGTGATCAGATGGCGGCACTCGGGCATTCGTTCAACTCCATGACGGCTTCGCTGGCCAAATTGATTGAGGAACAAAAAGAGAAGCAACGGCTGGAGAACGAACTCAGCATCGCCTACGAAGTGCAGGAACTGCTGTTCCCTCGCCAGGTGACCGACCTGCCCTACCCTCGAGGTGCACGGCGTTTGCGTTCCGGCGCGCACGGTCAGCGGCGACTATTACGACTTTATTCCCCTGGGCAGCGACCGGATGGTGCTCGCGGTCGGAGACATCAGCGGAAAAGGAATTTCCGCAGCGCTGTTGATGGCCACGGTACACGCCTTCGTGCGCGCCTATTCCCTGGAACCGGAGATGGCCTTGATGCCCGCCTCGTTGGCCTATGGCTCTCATGAGGATCCCCGCATGTACTACCGCGGGGATGGCAGCGCGGAATCGCAGGTTGCGCCGGCGATGCTGATGACCACCTTGAACTACCAGCTTTATCGCAGCACGCCGGCAGCCAAGTACGCCACTCTGTTTCTCGGTTGTTACGACGCCAAGGCGCGGGTGTTGACCTATTGCAATGCCGGCCACCTGCCGCCCATCATCGTGCGCGCAAACGGCGAAGTCTTTCCTCTTGCAGTCAACGGCACGGTGGTCGGCCTGTTTGGCGGGGTTACGTATGACGAGTCGACGCTGGTGATGCAGACCGGCGATATCTTTGTCGCCTACAGTGACGGTGTGACCGAACCGGAAAATGAGTTTGGGGAATTTGGCGAGGATCGCCTGATCGCCTTAGTCAAGGAACATCGCAACAAGCCCCTGCCCCGCATCACCGAAATTGTCGCCGGCGCAGTGGCGGACTGGATTGGCAGCGCGGAACAGCCGGACGACGTGACCATCGTTCTTGCCCGCTGTACCGGCGCCTCGGCGTAATTTACCATCCGGGAATGAACTATCGTGCGCTTGGACGTACCGGTTGGAAGATTTCAGAGATCAGCTTTGGCGCATGGGCGATTGGCGGCGCGTGGGGCCAGGTTAGCGATGAGGAGTCCGTGGCAGCGCTGAACCAGGCGATCGATTCTGGCATCAATTTTCTCGACACCGCGGATGTTTACGGCAATGGGCGCAGCCACCGCCTGATTGCGCAGCTGAAGAAGTCTCGCAAAGAAGAGATTATCGTGGCCACCAAGGTGGGCCGGCGTTTGCCGAAGCAGACGGTGGAGGGCTACAGCCGGGCCAACATTACGTCGTGGGTTGAAGACAACCTTCGCGACCTGGAGTCCGAAGCTCTCGATCTGGTGCAGCTCCACTGCCCTTCGACCGATGCCTATTACCACCCTGAGATCTTCGCTACGCTGGACGACCTGGTGCATGCAGGCAAGGTCCGGTTTTACGGAGTGAGTGTCGAGCGCGTCGAAGAAGCTCTGAAGGCGATGGAGTACCCCAACGTCCAGAGTGTCCAGATCATCTTCAACTGCTTTCGCCAGCGTCCGGCGGAGCTCTTCTTCCCTGAGGCCAAGCGGAAGCAGGTGGGCATATTGGCGCGTGTTCCCCTGGCCAGCGGGCTGCTCACCGGCAAGTTTCGCGCCGACAGCCAGTTTGGCCCGGACGACCACCGTAATTTCAACCGTCATGGCCAGCAATTCGATAGGGGTGAAACCTTTTCCGGGGTGGACTACGAGGTAGCGCTGTCGGCTGTCGAGGAGATGCGCGCCCTGATGCCCGCCGGCATAAGCATGAGCCAGTTTGCTCTCCGCTGGATCCTCATGTTCGATGCGGTCACCTGCGCAATTCCTGGGGGAAAGCGTCCTAGCCAGGTAGCCGACAATGCGCTTGCCTCGACCCTGCCGCCTCTTACGCCAGAAGCGATGGCCGGTATCCGCAGGATTTACGACGCGAAGATTCGGCCCCTGGTGCATCAGCTCTGGTAGGGGGGACATCGATATCCTTCCTCTGCTAGTCTTTTCTCTACATGCGCATCGGTCAATTGAGTCTCATCCTTGCCTGCTTTTCCCTCTCCGCTTCTAACTCCTTCGCCGCTCCACCGCCCGCTTCTGTTGCGGCACGACTGGCCGCGCAGAACGCGCTCTTTGAGGAGCAGTATCAGTCCGACCTGAAGGCCTCGCCGGAAACCGCGACCGCATACGGAGACTATCGCTACAACGACAAGCTCGATGACGCTTCCCTGGCCGAAGTCGAGCGCGAGCACGCCACGGACGAGAAATTTCTTGCGCGCCTCAAAGCGATCTCCACCGCCGGCTTTACCGAGCAGGACGTAATTTCCCACGAGCTTATGGTCCGTACCCTGGAGCGGCGCAACGAACAATACACTTTCAAGGATTTTGAGATGCCGATCTCCCAGATGAACGGCCCTCACACTTACCTTGCTGATCTTCCGCTCTCTTCGCCATTCAGCACCGTGAAGTATTACGAGGACTACATCGCGCGCCTGCATCAGATTCCGCGTGTGTTCTCGCAGACCGAGGAGCTTCTGCGCGCCGGCATGCGCGACCACCTCATGCCGGTACGCTTTCTGCTGGAGAAGATTCCCGGCCAGTGCCAGGGAGTCATCGCCGCGAATCCATTCCTCCTGCCCACAAAGAAGTTTCCCAGCAGCATCTCCGCGGCCGATCAACAGCGCCTGACCCAGCAAATTACCGACGCTGCCAACAATGAAGTGCTGCCCGCCTACAAGGCTTTCGCCAACTTTGTCGCTACGGAATATGCGCCTCACGGCCGCACTACGCTCTCAGTAAGCTCGCTGCCCGGTGGCGAGAGCCGCTACCAGCATGACATCCAGGTGCGCACCACCATCAGCAATCTCACTCCAGACCAGATTCACCAGCTTGGGCTGCGCGAGTCGGCTCGTATCGGGGACGAGATGCTTGCGATTGCAAAGAAGGAGGGATTTTCCGATGTGGCCTCCTTCGACGCTTCTCTGAGAAAGAATCCCAAGTACATTCCGACCTCCGCCGAGCAGATCCTCGATGACTACCGCAGGTATCTCGCCCAGATGCAGGGCAAGATGCCCCAGCTCTTCACCTATCTTCCCGGCTCACCGGTAACTGTGGAAGCGATACCGGCCTTCCAATCGGCAATGGCGACCCACTACCAAACCGGGACTCCCGATGGCAAGCGGCCCGGCCGGGTGGTCGTCGCCACTTCAGACTTTGCGCATCGAACGCTCATCGACGACGAGGCGACCGCTTATCACGAGGGCATCCCTGGCCACCATATGCAGGAGTCTGTGGCCCAGCAAATGACGGACCTTCCCAACTTTCGCCGCCACTCCTTCAATTCCGGCTATATCGAGGGTTGGGCGTTGTATGCCGAGCGGCTGGGCAAAGAGGTTGGCTTCTACCAGGATCCCGTCTCCGACTACGGCAGGCTCGCCAGCGAACGCTTTCGCGCCGTGCGCCTGGTGGTCGATACCGGCATTCACTCCAAGGGCTGGAGTCGCGAGCAGGTGGTGGACTACTTCCGCAAAACCGGTGTCATCGACGAGCCCATGATCCAGACCGAGACTGACCGCTACATCGCCTGGCCGGCCCAGGCGCTGAGTTATAAGCTTGGGCAGCTCAAGATCCTCGAGCTGCGCGAGCGCGCCCGCAAAGAGCTCGGCTCAAAATTCGACATACGCACCTTCAATGACGAAATGCTGAACGGCGGCGTGCTGCCCCTGGATCTTCTCGAGGGCAGAATCGATGGCTGGATCAAGACACAAAAAGGTACGGGACAAACGGCCGGCGGCGACTAAATAGCTCGTCTTTCGTCGCAACCTCTCCACACGTAAGGGAACCCTGGGTGCCCCATATCTGCCTGGTTTTGGCAGATGTGGGATACCCACAGCTCTCGACCGGCCAATCCATCCCAGCAGCCAACCTCGGGGCTTGGGCCATCTGCAGCTTGCACAGCTTGGAGCCAGCATTCGTCGAATCCCACATCTGCCAAAAGCGGGCAGATATGGGGCACCCGGGGTCCCACTATGCGTGGGAAGCTTCGACCGAAAGCTATTGGCGAGAAATGCGGGCTAATCGAGGCCCAACAAGCGGAGAGCTGCTGAGAATCATTTTGGGAGGCCGCGCTCGTCGTAGAGATATTGGGCGGGGTCGAGATAGGGCCCTTTGATGTGGGCGGCCGAGCGGTCGGCGATGGCGCGGATGTCAGCCGCGAGCGCCTCCGCATCACGCTTGTGGAGCCCCTCGTAGCGTTCGCGCAGGGCTTCGGTGACGACGCGCGTGAGGGTTTCGCCGGTCTCCTGGGCTATGGCCTGCGCGAGCCGGTGTGCCTCCGGATCCTTAATGTCCAGGCTCATGCTCCTTTCTTTACCATGTTCCACCCTTTCTTTATCGTGGGCCGTTTTCAAGTTCGTGGCAAGCGGCGGTTTGGGTTGTGAATCTTGGTTACCGCCCGCTTGATCTTCTCCTTTTATTCCCCTATAGTGATCCCCATGCGTGCTCTTCATTTCCCCAAGTCTTGCGTGGTCTGCTGCAAGAAATGCGGCCACGACGTCTTAGCCGGAACCGACCGCTTTCCTGCCAGCTCGATTCTCGTGGTGTGCTCGCTGTGTGGAGAGAAGCGGAGGTACCAACCGACTGAGGTGATCCATGGCCGGCCGCATTTTGTGGTCCGGAGAAAGAGAGTGGACACCGGACGACGCGGTCCCATGGCTGCCCGCATGGGCTCACTCCATGCTATTTCGGCAAAGGCGCGAGTTTGATCGTTCTGCCTTCGCGCACAGACTGCCTGGCCGCATCCAGAATCTGCATCACCACCACATTCGTATCCAGCGAAGTAAGGTCGCCGTCCGGCTGCAACGTTCCGTTGAGCACCGCCGCCAGGTAGTGGAGTGACCCGTCGTTGGGCGCCGTCAGCGGTGGAGCGGTTCCGGCGCTTTCCTGATCCTGACCTTTGGACCGCATGCGCAGTTTGTCCGGCCCGACCGTGATGAAGTACCCGGTCGCGCCGTATACCTCCATATCCTTCCGGCCAAAAGGCCAGTTCCACGACGCCATCAGTACCGCCTGCGCTTTTGGATAACGCAGGGTAATGGTCGCTTCATCCGCGACCCGGGGATAGATCTCCGGCTTATCCGTTTGCGCCACCGCGGTCACGCTCTCGGGAGATTCGCCGTGCATGAGCCAGGTAACCAGGTCCGCGCCGTAGCAGCCAAAATCGTATAAGGCGCCATCGCCGTTCTGTTCGGGGTCCTCCAGCCACTTCAAGAACTCCGGCGGCACGCCGATCTCTTTGGGGCCTTCGTGGCCGTCATGAACCACGACTCTTCGCAGGTCACCCAACGCGCCCTTGGCCACTTCGTCATACGCGGCGCGGTTGCTGGCATACCACGTGGTCTCGTAGTTCACCAGCACCTGGATGTGATGCTCTCTGGCCGCGCGGCGAATCGCCAGGGCATCCTCGAGCGACATGGTCAACGGCTTTTCCACCATAACGCTCAGCCCGTGCTGGGCCGCTGCCTCGATGACCCGCCGGTGCTCTCCGACCGATGTGTAGACCAGCAACGCCTGCGGATGGCGGGCCGAGATCATCGCATCCAGCTGCGTATAGAAGAGGCTTGAATCGAGATGATACTGCTGCGCGTACCGGTGAGAGAGGCTGGTATCGGCATCCACAATGCCTACCAGCTGCACCTCCTGCTGGTTCGGGAACTGCTTCAGGAAACCCGCGACATGCCCATGCTCCAACCCAACAATGGCAACCCGAATCGGCTGGGCAAAGCAGTGGCCCAGCCCCATGACCGCGAAGATGAAAAAGACCCGTACGTGCCGCATGCTTCCCTCCAAAATCCTTGCGGAAATCATTAAAGGCGCTATCTCTATGATGATGGTTTCCGACCCTTCTCGGGAGCGAAAAACGATACCTGCGAAAGGAGCGAGTCCAGGAGTTTTTGCTCATTGTCTTTCGTAAGCCACTGCATTGTGCAAAAGAAAGATTCCATTCCTGTGCCATCCGCCTCACGGAGTTCGACGGTGAATTCATAGCAGAGGCCATTTTGAAATGTGTGAAGGTAGTACGCGATGCCGGCCGTCCCCGCGGCCACGCCTACGAGCTGCGTCTGTGCGTACCTGACGCCACCCAAGGTCTTTGACAAGGTGTATCCCGGCGTCGTTGAGTCGAACTGACGGCACGTGCTCTCGTTTCGAATCGTTGGGTTCACAGCGACCCTGAAGGTGCCAGCTACGAAATTCGAGCCGCTAAACACTTCGGTTGGAATGTTCCAGGCGTGCAAAGTCAGAATTCCGGCCGGATCCAAAAAATTAGGCCCTCGCGAACCGGGGTCCCCATCCTGGTTTAGAAATGTTTTCGGATGTCGAACCACAACTCCTGAATTCTTGTCCGTGAAGGCGGACCAATTCGCCTGATCGCCCAGCTGGGGCTGTACTCCGGCAGGGTCCTTTTTTCGGACCGTCGCGAAACTCACCACCCGAAAAAGGTTCTCGTTTCCACTTTCGCGGCTAGCGGCACGGATGTGTCCTCTGACGCTCACTTCATCCGTAATATGAGCCTTTAGCTCTGCGGTATGCCCTTCCAAAAGGTAACTGTCGCCGGCTTTGTCAGTGAGTATCAGCTTGCCGGATGCCTCTGAAAGGCAGCCTACGACCTGGGTTGACCCCGGCAAATCGCTCTGGCCTGGCGCAACACCTGCCAGTCCAGCGAATAGCGCCGAGACGAACAACGCGTTTGCCGCAACTGGAAATGACATTTGCCGAGGCCTTATGTCTGCGCCGGCGCTTTGCCGGAACGTCGTACCCAAACACCGTTTTGTTTTTCCAGATAAATCCACTCCGCCTGGGAGCAGAGGTTGCCACACCAATCGAGGATGTAGACCAGCGCGGCCGTTTGCGCGACGTTGAAGTACACCTCGCTGAGATAAGTGACGCCCAGGTAGTTGCCATAGGTAGACTGATCGGACGAGGAGGCGTTCATGGAAGTACGCGAAGCTTTGAAGGCCGTAGTATCGGCGGGCGACAGCAGCACGTACGAGCGCGGTAAGTGGAAACGCCTCCTTAGCACCAGCCGCTCCTTCTTGCGCACGTTGTAGTCATTCACTGCTTCGGTAAAGCCTTGCACGTTGTCCGAAGGTGGTTGGAGGGTGGCCTCAGGCGCCAGCTTGGGGTCCATGTCATCCTCGTTCACCGTCGTATTGCTGATGGCCCAGGGCTTGCCGGCGTCCATATCCTGAAACACCTGGCCCGGCATCACCAACGAATAGATCATGTACGTATCGGGAAGACGATCCGGCAGCACCGGAGCAGCGGCGGGCTTGGCCTGCGCGAGCCCCGCGGAGGCTACTGCCGCCATACTCAGCAAAACCAGGTGCATGGGACGCAGCTTGAACCGCCGTATGATCGCCATAGGCAACAACTCCTCCTACGATGATGACACAGCCCGGTAGTATTCTCTGGAGATACACATTGGTGACCTGCGATTGACGAAACCAGCCCGAGGCAAGGCCAACAAGCTGGGAGAAGTAGAGCGTGTCTACCGCGTCCTGCGCGATTGGTTGATTACAGCCAAGCTTCCTCCCGGAGAATTCCTTTCTGAAGCCGATCTCGCCGAGCGATGCGGAACCAGCCGCACCCCGGTGCGCGAAGCCTGCACTCGCCTGATGCAGGACCATTGGCTGACCCGGATTCGCAGGAAGGGCTTCATGGTTACACCCATTTCGGTGCGCGACATCGTGGACCTTTACGAATACCGCAAGCTGTTGGAATGTTACGCAGCGGAAAAAGTGGCGCAGACGGCGAGCCACGATCAGATAAAGGATCTCGCTGCGATTCTGGCGCCGGAAAAAGACCCCGCGGCCAGGCTGGAGCAGATCCTCATCGCCAACCAGGCATTTCATCAACGGTTGTGCGAGCTGGCAGGTAATCAACGGGTGCTGGGGCAACTCAACCTGACTCTCGGCTATGTTGCGCGCCTCGATACGCTCTGTACCCAGACCGTCCCCGGATGGATTGGCCACGCGGAGATTTTGCGGGCCATCGAGAGACGCGAGCCGGTAGAGGCCCGGCATGCTATGCAGGTACACGTAGAGGCTTCCCGCGACAAGATGGTGAAGCTCTTCAGCGCGTAGCTATGATTGCGCCTTGGCCGCGCAATACACGGCCCGCGGTCGCGCCGGTCAACTTGCCGTCCTCCCATTCCAGCTGACCGTTCACCAGAACGTACTTCACACCTTTGGAAACCTGATTTGGATCGGCATAGGTTGCAGTATCGATGATGGTCGCAGGATCGAAGATGGTCACGTCGGCGTAGAAGCCACTCTTCAGTAGTCCGCGGCCGGCCAGGTGTTCACGCTGTGCCGGCAGTGAAGTGATCTTCCGGATTGCCTGGGACAGGTCAAGCAGTTGCAGATCGCGGGCATAGTGACCGAGAAAGCGCGGCATCGATCCCCATGCCCGGGGATGCGTATGCGCTTCGAACAGGGGTCCATCGAGCGGGCTCTCGCTGGCATCGAGCCCAATGCTGGTCCAGGGTTGCTTTAGCCCGTACTGAAGATCTTGCTCATTGGCCATGAAGTAAAGGGCTTCTGTCTGGCCTTTGTCGGCAAGAATGAAATCGAAGAGCGCGTCCATCTCCGGCTTGTTTTCAGCCTTCGCCATCTCAGCAACCGTCATGCCGGCATACTTTTTGAGCGCGGGATTCACCACTGACGAGATCATCACCCCGCTGCCGCCACCGCAATCCAGATAGAGGTTCTCCCAATCGTTGTGGTCCTGCGCCATCTCCGCTACGATCTGCCGGCGTATCGCCGGGTCTCGTAAACGCGCCAACAGTTTTTCCATGCCGCCGTCGGCCATCCAGGGAGGCAGCGAAGATGCGAGCTCCGTGCCACCCGCGACGTAAGGATACATATCGGCCGCAATATCCAAACCGGAATCCCTTGCCGCTTGCAGCTTGGCGACCACTTGCGGCATTCCGCCCCAGCGCGTCTTGCCGCTGACTTTGAGGTGAAAAATCTCCACCGGAAGCTGCGCTTCACGCCCGATGCGGAAGGCCTCGTCAATGGCTGCGGTTTCACTCTGCCCTTCACTCCGCATGTGCGTGGCATAGAGGCCACCATACTGCGAAGCGACCTTGGCCAGGGCAATCAGCTCCTCCGTGGTTGCGTAATGTCCCGGAGGATAGATGAGCGCAGTCGAGATGCCCAGTGCGCCCTGCTGCATGGCTGTGGCCACCAGCGATTCCATCTGTTGCAACTCCGCCGGGGTAGGCGCGCGATTCACTTCGCCCAGGACCGCTTCGCGAACCTGGGCGGCTCCTACGTAGGTCCCGAGGTTGATTGGTGTGCCGGTCTTTTCCAGGCGGCGAAAGTAGCCGGCGAGATCCTGCCAATCGACGGAGAGGTGGTAGTAATCGAGGAAATCCTTTTCCGATGCGAGGGTTCGCTCGTTTTGCGGCGCAATGGAGCCCCCTTCGCCGGTAATCTCGCTGGTGATGCCTTGTGACAGCTTGCTCAGGGACCGGTTATCGATCAGCAATGGGTATTCCGACTGGCCCAGCATATCGATAAACCCTGGAGAGACTACCAGACCCGATGCATCGATCACGCGCTTTGCCTGGGCGCTACCCAGAGATCCTATGACGGCGATACGATCGCCACGGATTGCGATATCTCCGGCGTACCATGGGTTCCCCGCGCCGTCGATGATATGGCCATGGCGAATGAGGATGTCGTACGGAGCATCCTCGGCACCAAGTGACCCCAGGATACAAAGCAACAGAGCGCACGAGATGATCGGCAGCTTCATAGGAAGGTTGTCCTCACAGCAGCCCAAAACCCCACAGGACAAAGCCAAAGGTAAAAAAGGTCAAGCTGGAGAAGCCGCAGGCAAACACGGTGGAGTGCCAGGGCAGGGTGTAGCTTTCCATGTTCTGCGCATATTCGTCGTAGCGCCACAGTAGCAGCGCACAATAGAGCACTCCGTAGAACACACTCCATGCCAGCAGCAGTTTTGCAATCGCTATGCCAATTGAGATGGCGGCACCCTGGCCCCCACTGCTGCCGCCAAAGGCTATGGAGGCAGCGGCAATGGTGACCAGCAGCTGCGTCACGCCGATGTAGTGCTTCAACATGGGCTCAAAGGTGGCCGTCTCCGCCGCTTTGGGAAATACGCGGCCGCGCCCTCCCGGTGCGTGAAACTCGTCCTGGGGATCGAAATGGAAGTGTCGTTCGCCTCGATGAGTCAGCCAGAAAACATTCCACCACAAGACAAAGATAAACGTCGCCACGGACGTGACATAAAGAAAGACCGCGTGCCTGTGTAGCCACAAGGCCGAGCCGCTCGAGAAAGCCAGGGTTCCCAGGCATGTCATGGTGTTTGCACTCGGCGTCACAATCAAAGAGCGACCTTATCGGCGCCTTTCAGATGAAGCCTCGCCCGTACCTCGTCGGGGGTGGCAATTTCGAAGGAAAGCTCTTCGAGAATCGTGCGGATCTTTCTCACCTGGTCGGCGCTCGATTTAGCCAGCTCGCCCTTGCGCAAATATAAGCTATCTTCCAGACCTACGCGGACGTTCCCACCCATCAGCGCGGCCTGCGTTGCAATGCGCATCTGGTGACGCCCGGCGCCGATCACCGACCACTGGTAGTTCTCGCGTCCGAACAGGCGGTCCGCCGTTGCCTGCACGTAGCTGAGCAATTCGACATCCGTGCCCATTCCCCCCAGAATCCCAAAGACCATTTGCAAAAAGAGCGGCGGCTCGACCAGCTTTTCGTCGAGAAGATACGCCAGGTTGTAAAGATGCCCCAGGTCATAGCACTCGAATTCAAAGCGCGTGCCGCATCCCTCCCCCAGGTCTTTCACAACGCGCTTCATATCCACAAACGTGTTGCGGAATATATTCGACTCGGTGCGGGCCAGGTACGGTTCTTCCCATTCGTATTTCCATTCGCTGTATCGCCGTGTGAGGCGATGGATCGAGAAATTGATCGAGCCCATGTTGAACGAGGCCAGCTCGGGCTTGACCCGCAACGCGGTCGCCAGCCGCTGATCGAGGTTCATGGTCAGGCCGCCGCCGGTGGTCAGGTTGATAACCGCGTTGGTGGCCGCTTTAATCGCCGGCAAAAACTGCATGTAGGTGGCAGGGTCCCCGTTCGGTTCTCCCGTCTCAGGATCGCGTGCATGCAGGTGCAGAATGGCGGCGCCCGCTTCTGCTGCTTCGATGGCCTGTCGCGCAATATCCTGGGGTGAGAATGGCAGGTAGGGCGACATGGTTGGCGTGTGAATCGCCCCGGTGATGGCACAGCTGATGATTACCTTCTTGTCCATGACCCTCTCTGGTTGCTGGATTGTTCTGCGCCTGGTAAGCGGCCATTATAGCTGCCCGTCTCTGGGCGGCCGATGATATGCACGGCTAGCCGTGCCGTGAATGCACGAAACCGGGTTGGAGTCGCCACGGGAGATGACGAATGAAGCAAAGCTCCAACCCTCCGGAAGGGTGCCCCACGTTCGCCGTGGCGTACGTGGGACGAAAATGATGGGGCGAAGCCCCTTCGAACGCTCTTCGCTAGACGACGCAAGATAGTGTTCCCGAAAGAGCAGTCCGAACTAAAGTAAAAGCATTCGAAGAACATCGTTTTCGGCCCATGTACGCTGGAGCGAACACCCGGATTTCCTGTTACGCGGCACCAGACAGGACCGCGTGTGCGGCTTTCTTCACGGAAAGCCGCATGAAGGACGGCAACGCCACCAGCCTCGACAGGAAATCCGGGACGTGGGGCACCCGTCCAGAACCTAAGGGGCGGTCAATACGCCAAGTCAGTTTGGGCAAGCCTGAACGGCAAACTATGAGCGCGCGTTCTCGTTGAACGAGTCTGCCCCGAAGCGTGCGCCTGCTCTTCAGCGTGCTGATCGAGCCGCAGACCCTGCGGCCATCGCCGCCTGGAGTGCCTGCTCTGTATGTGGAGTCATAACCGCATAACCGGCCGCGCTGGGATGAACGCCATCCACCGTCAACGCCGGAACGTAGTTCTCACCATTGGCCGCAACCAGCAGGGAGTGATAATCGACGAGCTGGATTCCCTGCTCCGCCGCGTACTGCGTGAGCCACTGATTCAGTTGATCGATGCGTTGGAACCTCTGCGGGCTAGGATCTGCCCTCTCCGGCAAAGCTCCCGGTCCCCATGGAGGAATGGTTCCAAGTACCACGGCGATATGGTGCGCCTTGGCTTTGCTCACCATGGACTCGATGTTGGTAGTGGTCTCGGAGAGCTGCCACCCCGGGTACACATCGTTGGTGCCGGCAAGGATATGAACCGCGGGGGGCTGCAGTTCGATCACATACGCGTCAAAACCAGCCGCGATCTGGCCCGAGGTCAAGCCGATCACCCCCACATCCAGCCAGTTGTTTTGCGTGAAAGTATCTTGCTGCCCGGCCCAGCTCTGTGACCAGTTGTAGGTAATGGAATCGCCGACGAAAACCACCGTTGGCTTCACACTGAAGTGCGCTCCGCAACCGCAGTTGCATAGAAGGACCAGCAGCGCCAAAAACTTCGCCGACGTTGCTCGCTTCCGGTTGATCACTCGAGGCCGATTCTCCTGGTTCGCTCAGATACGCCGGCCGTTTTACCGGACAGCGAATTGGCCTTCGACGCCGGCGCCCTGGCTCGGCTGCCCTCCGCCCAGGAAGATGGTGTAGCTACCTGCCTGCATGGCGCTGGCGCCGTCGTGATCGACCTGGCTTAATTGTGCAGGATCGAGCTTGATGACCAAATGCTTCGTCTCCCCAGGTTGCAGTGTGGCCCGTTGAAAGCTGCGTAGCGCGCGCAGTGGCGCGCCCTCCATCTCCGGCCCGCGAAGGTAGAGTTCGATTACCTCATCTCCGGCCCGCTTTCCTGTGTTCGTCAGATCGGCTTCAACCGTCAGCGGCTCCCCCGGCTTAAGCTTCGCCAGTGATAGCTTGAGCTGGCTGTAGGTGAAGTTGGTATAGCTGAGGCCATAGCCAAAGCCGAAAAGCGGCTGCCCTGCAAAGTAACGGTAGGTGCGGCCGGCCATTGAATAATTTTCAAACGGCGGAAGTTGCTCGAGTGAATCATAGAAGGTTACCGGCAGGCGGCCCGACGGATTGTTGTCACCCGCAAGCGTCTCGGCGATAGCGGAGCCCCCTTCTTCCCCCGGATACCAGGCTTCCAGAATTGCAGCGGCGTGCTCCTTGGCCCACGGCACGGCGAGGGCGCTGCCGTTCATCAGCACGACCACCAAAGGCTTTCCTGTTGCGGCAACTGCCTGCAGCAGATCCTCCTGCAGCCGGGGCAAGCTTATTTTGCTTCGGTCGCCGCCGTTGAAGCCCTCCAGGTGCACCGGCATCTCTTCTCCTTCCAGGCTCGGTGACAGGCCAACGAAGGCCACGACCACGTCGGCCTGCCTGGCAACCTCGACTGCCTGTTCGCGCAGAGGGCCTGGCTCGGGCTGCCATACAAGATGAACTCCGGCGCCAAACATGGGAGCGTCGTGGGCGTACTCCAATCGGATGGCGTGCGGCGCGGAATCGTCGAAGTGCATGCTGAAGGATGGGTGGCCGATGGACTCCTTGAGATTGCGACTTGCCTCGAATGCCTGCTTGCCGTCCAGCAACAGCCGGTAGGTATCGACACCGTCGCACGGGGAGCAATGTTCCGGCGAAATTTGAAAGATGTAATCACCGGCTCCTGGCACCGCGATCGAGCCGCTCCATCGAACACTGAAGCCGGACGCAGGTATGCCCTGGGCGGGTGAGGCAGCGTTCCAGTCGAAATCAATCTGCTTGTCCACCCGGGTCAGCACCGGTTGGCCTTGCCACCGCGCGTTGTTAAAGTACTCACCCTTCAATCCCATCTCGCTGCCGCTGTGCAAGACAGTGCGCGGTACGGTGACGGGAAAGCCTGCGACGTACGAGGAGCCCTGGGCATACAAGACCTTGGTGTCAGCGCCGAAGCGAGCCTCGATCCCGTCAAGCGGCAACACCGGGTGCGTCGGCTGGCCGTTGTAATTGCCTTCGAGCGATTCCAGTATGGTGGCGTTAGGACCGATCACTGCGATGGTTTTGCCCTTGGCCTGCAGTGGCAATATGCCGTCCGCATTCTTGAGCAACACGATTGATTCTCGCGCCACCTGGCGAGCCTGCATGCGGTGGGCTTCGCTATCCACTTCGCTCAGGGGGATGCGCGCATAGGGCACCACCTGCGGTGGATCGAACATCCCGAGCCGGAAGCGCGCGGTGAACAAACGCTTGACCGCGGTGTCGATCTCACCCTCGCTTACCAGCTTGTCTTTAAGGGCCTGGTTGAGCGCTGCGAACTCGGGGCCGCAACTCGTATCCGTGCCTGCGCGCAGCGCGAGCACTGCCGCATGCTCCTCGTCGGGGGCAAACTTGTGGCCCTTCCATATGTCGGTCAGCGCCCAGCAGTCGGAGGTGACGAAGCCGGAGAACTTCCACTGCTCGCGCAATGTCTTCTGCAGCAGCATATCGCTGGCACACGCCGGCGCTCCATCGATCGCGTTGTAGGCGCACATGGTAGAGGCCGCCTTACCTTCTACCATGGTGGCGTGAAATGCGGGCAGGTAGGTCGCCTCCAGATCCTGCGGCGAGACGTTCACGTTGAACTCGTGGCGCAACTGCTCCGGTCCGCTATGGACTGCAAAGTGCTTGGGCGTAGCCACCACTTTCAGATACGTGGGATCATCGCCCTGCAATCCGGTGACAAAAGCCAAACCAATGCGCGAGGTGAGATAGGGATCCTCACCATAGGTCTCCTGCCCTCGTCCCCATCGCGGGTCGCGAAAGATATTAATATTCGGAGACCAGAAGGTCAGGCCAAAGTAGATTCTGTGGTTGTTGTGCGCGATGGCATCGGAGTACTTGGCCCGCGCTTCGGTGGAGATGGTATCCCCCACGGCGTGGATCAGGCTGGTATCCCAGGTTGCGGCGAGGCCGATGGCCTGGGGAAATACGGTGGCATAGCCGGAGCGCGCCACTCCATGCAGACCCTCGTTCCACCAGGTGTACTCAGGAATACCCAGCCGCGGAATCGCCGCCGCGGTCATCGTCATCTGGGAGACTTTCTCCTCCGGGGTCAAGCGCCCGACCAGGTCGGCGACACGCTGCTCGATGGGCAGAGATAGGTTCTGAAAGGGAAAATCCGCGGCGCGGGCATGACTCCCTAAGAGCCCAACGAGTACGCCCGCCATCGCCCATTGCTTTGCCAGCCTTCGCAACTGGACCCTCCGGGTGAATGAGAATGGTACCAGTTCATTCCCACGTAATTTTGTCGAAGATCGCACGCAGGCGTCTTCCCTTTCCCGGATGAACGCTTTCGATAAAGCCAGGCGGCCAACCAGATGATCGCCTTCAGGGGGTCTAAATCCGCCCGCTGTACATTGAGGCGTTGGCTTGTCACCAGGCCGGCGGGGATAGCAGGCGGCTGGTGAAGCCTCAGGCGACCTGCGCGCCCTGTGCGAACACCATCACCGGCCGCTGCGTGCCCAGGAAGTATGGGATCTCCCGGTAGTCGCTCGCCTCATGAATAACAAAATCAGCGGATTTGCCGGGCTCGAGCGAGCCTACTTCGGCGCCGAGATTCAAGCTCCACGCCGCGTTGATGGTCGCAGCCGCGATGGTCTCGGCCGGCGTCATCTTCATCTGCGTGCAGGCCAGCGAGAGCACCACCGGCATAGAAGCAACCGGGGAAGAACCAGGATTGAAATCCGTAGCCAACACGACGGCAAGGCCAGCATCGATCATCGCCCGGGCCGGCGGGTAATGCTTGGAGCCGATCGAGTACACGGAACCGGGCAGCAGAACCGGCTGCACGTGGGCGGCGGCAAGAGCTGTGATCGAAACTGCATCCGTATGCTCCAGATGATCAGCCGTGGCCGCACCGAGGCTCGCCGCGAGCATGGCGCCTCCTGAACAGCTGAACTGGTCGGCATGGACGCGCAGACCCAGGCTCAATTCCCGGGCTGCTTCAAGAATCAGCCCCGCAATCTGCTGGTTGAAGATGTGCGGTTCGCAGAAGACATCGCAATAGCTGGCCAGCTTCTGGGCAGCTACCAGAGGGAGCATGTCTTCTATCACCAGGTCGACATACGCTTCGGTGCGGCCGAGAAACTCCTCCGGCACTTCGTGAGCGCCGAGAAAGGTCGGCACACAGCGCAACGATGTCGTCTTCGCTGTTTCGCGCACCACCCGCAGAATCTTCATCTCCGCCTCAACACTCAGCCCGTATCCGGATTTGGCTTCGATGGTGGTTGTGCCGCCGCGCAGAAACCAGGACGCGTGTTTTTGTGCGATAGCCAGAAGCTCATCTTCCGTCGCCGCGCGGGTGCGGCGGACGGTGGAGAGGATGCCGCCGCCTTGCCGCGCTATCTCCTGATAGGTGATCCCGGAGCAGCGCATTTCAAATTCATCGGCGCGGTTGCCGGCAAAGACCAGGTGGGTATGCGCATCCACGAAGCCGGGCGTCACCACACACCCCTCCGCATCGACAATGTGGGCGTCGCTGGTCAGCAGAGCTTCGATCTGGCTACGCGAACCAACCGCGTGGATTCTGCCGCCCTTCACCAGCATGGCTCCATCGCGAACGATGGCGAGCTCACGCATCTCCGCGCCCACGCGGGGACGATTTGCCCCGGCCAGCGTCACCAGTTGCGAGCAGTTCACCAGCGCGAACGGTTTGCGATTGTCATCCACTCAATGAGGGTACCTCAGACTGGGAAGAAGAATAATCTGCTTTCCTTGGTATCCTCGTATCGTTCAAGTTGTGATGATTGCGCGCAACGCCCGAGGTAAGATCGACTGGCCGCTCGTCTTCCTGCTCCTGGGAGCGGCGACCTACCTGTACCTCAACCTCTTTTCTGCTTTCGACAAGCCTATTCTGCTGGGCGGAGATCAGGTGTATTTCTGGACCTACGCCGAGCGCATGCTGGATGGCGAACAGATCTACCGCGACTTTTTTCAGTTCACCCCTCCCGGCACAGACCTGGTTTACCTCGGCTTGTTCAAATTGTTCGGCCCCAGCGTGTGGGTGACCAATGCTACGGTCCTTGTCCTGGGTGTGGCGCTCTGCTGGTTGTGCTTCGCCATAGCGGACGAAATCATGGATCGCCAATCTGCCCTGCTGGCGACGAGTTTCTTTCTCGTGATTGTCTATGGCAAATTGCTGAACGGTACGCACCATTGGTTCAGCGTCCTGGCGATCATGAGCGCAATCAAGATCTTTGTCGGGCCAACGCGGCCTGCAAGAACTCTCGGTGCCGGCGCTCTGTTAGGCCTGGCCTCATTTTTTACTCAGACCCACGGGGCAGTGGCGCTGCTTTCATTTGTTTTGTTCCTGGCCGTGGCGTGGAGGCGAAGTAAGCAGGCCTGGGCTGACCTTCTACGGAATGAAGGACTGTTGCTGCTTGGCTATGTCGTCGCAATGCTTCTACTGGATGCCTATTTCATCGCGGTAATCGGGCTCAGGCAGCTTTGGTATTTTCAGGTCACGTTCGTAAGACAGTATGTCGTGCACGCATCGCAGGGTGCCTATCTGGGTTTGCCGGAGCGTCTCTCGTGGCATGGGCTGCCCAGCCTCTCTCAATACCTTGTTATCTACATCCTGCTTCCGGTTATCTATCCACTGACACTTTGGCGTTGCTGGCGCGAACGCCACAACATCTCATTTCCCTGGGAGCGCCTCACTCTTTTGAGCATGGTTGGAGCTTTCCTGCTGGTGGAAGTGGCGTTCAGCATGAATTGGTTGCGCGTCTTTGCCATATCGTTTGCCGGCGTCGTTCTGCTCTTCTGGAGTGCCGATCACGCGGGGATGATCCGGCGTCCCACGGTTGCGTTGTTATGGGTCGCGTTTGCTTGTATTGCCCTTCGGCAGACGGCAGCCATCTACGCTCATGAGCGTTCCATCGTGCATCTGCCTGGCGGCAACGTCGTCGTCACCCCGCAAGCCTACGAAAAGCTGCAATGGATCACGCTGCATACCCTACCGGGGCAGTTTTTCTTTCAGGCAGACGGAGCGGGCGTGTATCTACCGCTGAAACTCCGCAATCCAACGCGGCTCGATGGCCTAACACCTGGAGAGGAAGCGCGTCCGGAGGATGTTGCTGGGGTCATTCAGCAGTTAGAGAGAAAGCAAGTGCAGTTCGTACTCTGGCGCCCAAGGTTGGATTCTATTGAATCATCCAAAGACCATCTCATGCCCCTACACACCTACCTTCGTTCGAAATTCACCCGCTTCCATGTCTTTCTAGACGGGGACACCATCTGGAAAAGAAACGAATTCATCAGCCGCCCCTAGAGCCTGCACGAGAACTCGTCTCCATAACCCCAAAAAATGAGTAGGCCCAGGTCTCGCTTTTTAGACCTGGGGGGTCATCCAAAGGAACCCCTATCTCGGTTCTCAGGCGGAGCCCCTCAGAGACTCTGCGTAAGACTCGGATCGTCCAGCCCCGCTAGGGGCGACCTGAAAGTGGCCCAGGACGCAGTCCTGGGTTGTGCGGTGAGAGATGACTAGTCCCGCAGGGACGGCTGAATCTATTCTCAGCGTTTCAACCGGCTCTCGCGCAGGCTCTTATAGGCCGCCTAAAAGGAAAACCCTATCAGTGTCACCTGATAGGGGGTAGGTAATGCGTCCTTCGAGTGATGCAGGTCTATCTTTCGTCGCAGGGTTTAACAAAGAACTCGAAACGAGAGAACCTTGGCAGATTTCATTTGTTCATTCAACACAAACAAGTTCTTGAATCAATTACAGCGATTCTCCTTTCCCTCATCGAGTCCCTCCCCCGAAGAAATCGGTGTGGGGTTAGGAGAATCGCCGCTTGAAAAGAGCATATCGTTTCTGGCGAAATCCGCTATGGCGCTTGGGTGCGAACCCTGAAGATTGTAGTTGTAGCCTCGCTAGGGCCTTCGCTGCACTGACCTTGACCCGGTTGGGGCAACGCTTAGCGCTTGGTCACGATAGCTGTCGGCGATTACAGCATGTTCACTTCTGGTGTATACAAAGCAACCGCTCCCGACGTGGCTTTTCCTCAAGAAACGCCGCACTTCGCTGAAACCGACTGTGCAGAGTAGAAGTGAAAATGCTCTAGGCCTAGAATGGGGCGAACGGCCAGGATTCAGCACTTCCCTTCTGAAAGCGGCGGCGGACCATGGTCGGACGGACCATTTCGCACTACCAGATCGTCGAGAAACTGGGCGAGGGCGGGATGGGCGTGGTCTACAAGGCCCACGACACCCACCTCGATCGCTTTGTCGCCATCAAAGTCCTGCCGCCGGAGAAAGTTGCTGACCCAGAGCGCAAGCGGCGCTTCGTACAAGAGGCAAAATCGGCCTCGGCGCTGAATCATCCCCACATCATCACCATCCACGACATCGCCAGCGATAACGGCCTCGACTACATCGCCATGGAGTACGTGCCGGGTAAGCCGCTGAATCAGCTAATCGCACGCAAGGGGCTGCCGCTTGCTGAGGCGCTGAAGTATGCGGTGCAAATCGCGGACGCCCTGGCCGCGGCCCACAAGGCGGGAATTATCCATCGCGATCTCAAGCCGGCAAACGTTATGGTGAGCGGCGCACCGGAGCGTTCTGGTTTCGTCAAGGTGCTCGATTTCGGCCTGGCCAAGCTGACCGATAAGCCCGACAGCGGAGATCGGGAATTCACCCAATCTGTGCAGCAGGACGACACCCCAGCCTCCGGGGAAGGCAGCATCGTGGGGACTGTTTCGTATATGTCACCCGAGCAGGCGGAAGGAAAGAAGGTGGACGCACGGTCCGATATCTTCAGCTTTGGATCGCTGCTCTATGAAATGGTGACGGGCCGAAGGGCATTTCAAGGTGAGTCGACCCTGTCTACGCTCTCCGCCGTTTTGCGTGAAGAGCCGAAACCCGCCAGTCAGATCGTGGAGGGTCTGCCGCGCGAGCTGGAGCGCATCATCGCACGCTGCATGCGCAAAAGCCCGGAGCGCCGCTTTCAAACCATGGCCGACCTCAAAGTGGCCCTGGAGGAACTGAAAGAGGAATCGGATTCGGGCACCTTGAGTGGATCGCCACCTCGGCAGCAGCGACCCGGCCGCCGGCTAATCTGGTCCGTGGCCCTGCTGGCGGCCTTCACCTTGGGCGTGTGCGCGCTATGGTTCATGCGATCTCCCACCAAATCTCCGGGAGCCACGTTGAACCCCGTTCCGCTCACCACGTATCCCGGGGTTCAAGAGAGGCCCAGCTTTTCGCCGGACGGCAACCAGGTGGCCTTTGTCTGGAACGGAGAAAAGCAGGACAACTTTGACATTTACGTCAAAATGATCGGCACCAACGGTCCGCCCCTACGGCTGACAAGCGATGCGGCCTTGGATTATGGGCCCGCGTGGTCACCGGACGGCCGCTTCATCGCATTTCTCCGGGTCTTGCCCTCCGGGAAGAGTGCGGTCCTTCTGATTCCAGCCATAGGTGGCCTGGAGCGCAAGATTGCCGAGATTTTCGCTGGCAGCCCTCCGCTCCCTCTTGCATGGTCCCCCGACGGCAACTGGCTGGCGATCAGTGAGAAAGATTCCGAGACAGCACCCTTCGCTTTGTCTCTACTATCGGTCGATACTGGTGAAAAACGGAGACTGACTTCTCCACCGAAGGAATTTTTCAGCGATTTCGATCCTGCTTTCTCGCCGGACGGGCACTCTTTGGCATTTAGCCGGAGCATAGATCCCCAATCGCCTGGCCTGAGTGATCTCTACCTGCTTGCCCTGTCTGACGGATGGAAGCCTGTTGGAGAGCCAAGACAGATCACATTCGGAAATCTGGGCGCCCAAGATCCGGCTTGGACTACGGATGGACGCGAGATCGTCTATTCTGCCGGGTCTATGGTTTCGAGGGGCCTGTCGAGAATTTCCGCTTTTGGGCACGCTGCAGGACGAGCCGAGCCGCAACGTCTCCCGTCTGTGGGCGACGACGCTTTTGAACCCACGATTTCGCACAGCGGGCACCGCCTCGCTTATGTACACAGCTTTAGCCATAGCAGTATCTGGCGCTTGCCAGTTCCGGGTCTGGACGGGAAGGTTTTACGACCACTCAATCAGCCTACCCCGCTCATCTCCTCGACACGGGACGATTTTCTGCCTCAGTTCTCCCCAGACGGAAAGAAAATTGCTTTCCAGTCGGGCCGCTCAGGAAGCCTTGAAGTCTGGGTATGTGAAGCAGACGGTTCGAATGCCGTGCAGCTGACCTCTTTTGGTGGTCCTGACGTCACTACTCCGCGCTTGTCGCCAGACGGGGAGCGCGTCGCTTTTGACTCAAACGCTGCAGGGGAGTTCGACATCTATGTGGTCGGCATCAACGGCGGGAAACCGCAGCGCATGACCACGGACCCGGCGAACGATGGTAACCCGAGCTGGTCGCACGACGGCCAGTGGATCTACTTTGATTCCGCCCGAACGGGAGCGCAACAGGTGTGGAAGATGCCAGCGAACGGCGGTGAGGCTGTTCAGGTAACGAAAGATGGCGGCTATGCGCCACTCGAATCGCCGGATGGCAAGTTCCTCTATTACACGAAGGCCCTGTATTCCGGCAGCCTGTGGAGGATCCCTGCAGAAGGTGGGGAAGCCTCTAAGGTTCTCGACGGTTTGAGTTTCTACGAAAATTTGGCGATCGTGGATGGCGGTCTATACTTCGTCCCTACTACAAATAAGACGGGCGATCCTTCCATCCAGTTCCTGAGCTTCGCCACAAATAAGATCAGCAATATCGCGACATTTGAAAAAGCGTCGCTCTGGGGCCTCACGGTTTCGCCGGATGGCAAGTGGATACTCTCCGGCCAGGAACGCCAATCAGGCAGTGAATTGATGTTGGTAGAGAACTTCCACTGATACGTCGGAGGCATCGCGACACCCCCACACGGGGATTTGTCGGTCACTCCATATCTCACTGTTATGGCCTTCCGCTTCGACCGGATGTTACCCTTGCACAAAATCCAGTACAAACTTGAGAAGGAGCATCGCTTGTGTCGATAGCCCTTAGAAATAGTTCCCTGTTCCTGGTCGCCACGGCGGCTTCTTTCGTGTCCATCCCCATCTCCGCCTACGGCCAGGCAACGACAGCCTCTCCCGCGATCCAACTGCAGAAGTACACCGCCGCCGATCAAAGCGCCTCCGCGGGCGTCCCTGCCGGCTGGCAGGTCACGAAGGGGGAGCAGACGGTGATCCAGATGAGCGGCCCCCAGGGCGTAACCGTATCCCTGGGCACCACCGTGGTTGCGAAGAATGCAGCTTTCCAGCCTGGCCAGCGCGCCTCGAACGGCATCGATCTCTCCATGCCCTACGCCGCCACACTCCCGCAAAAGCTCGGCATGGTCATGCAGCAAGCCGCGGCGACATCGGGTAAGGCTTTCAGCCAGTTCACCATCTCTTCAGCCACTCCTCTCCAGCTTCCGCCGACGCTCGGTCAGTGCGCCCGGTTTGTTGCCGGGTTCTCCGGCGAGCAAGGGCCCACGAAGCTAATGGCGGTCTTCTGCTCCCTGCCGCTCGATGCCGGCGGCGCCTACAAGAATATTCTGCTTTACGCGCAGGCCCCCGCTGCCGTTGCAGCACAGGCAGCCCCGGTTGCGCAGGCCGTCTTCCGCAGCTACAGCATCCCTACCCCATGGCTGCAGAAGAAACTGGCCCCCCACTTCGTCGCGCCCGCTGTGTCGGGCAACCCCGCTGCCGCTGCAGCCATGATCAACCGGTCTACGATCATCGGAGCCGCGGCCGCCAACAACAGCGCCAATTGTTTTGATTTGAGTGTGCTGCGCGAAACGCCTACGTACGACCTGCCCAGAAGCTGCGGGGGCACCAAGCCCGATTGAAGCAGTTTCGCAATGCTGCGTGATAGGTGAGCGGGTATGCTGTCTCCTCAAAATCCCGACGATGCGTTCCGTTCGTGACAGCAGTAATGACCTATTCGTAACGACGTATAAGCTTCAGCGCTGCCGATGAAAACGGCAGGCTCGCAGAAGTTATAGGTCAATATCTGAAGACGCAAAACAAGGCAGCTCTTCTGAAGTCAGTTAAGGCGCCATTTTGTCTGAGCAGGCGGCAGATCCTGCAGAGCGGTTTCGCGCTTGCCACGTCGACATCCCTAAATGGATGGGGATTTATCGGATCGGACGCATCGTCATCGGGCTCGAACCCGGAATCGGCAGCTTCAGAGAGCGAGAATCCGCAGCTTGTGCCTTCCGGACCAATGACCGTGGCTTCGCTGACGGTCTCGACCCTGGCGGCAGGATCGATCGGCCCCGCATTCGCCGGCCTTTCCTATGAGAAAGCAGCGCTCCAGTGGTCCTTTTTCGGCGCCGCGAACGTTGTCGGCATCAGTCTGTTCAGAGGGCTCGGCACGAGCCTGCTGCGCTTAGGCGGCAGCTCGGTAGACCAGTGCGTCTGGACGCCGAACGGGGCGGGCCGTACTTATTTAGAGGTCGCGCCCAGTGATGTCGCGTCTCTCGCTGCGTTTGTCAAAGCGGCAGGCTGGCAATGTCTTTACGGGATTAATCTTGGCGGAGCAGCAACCGGCGCAACCACGCCTGCCCTGGCGGCAGCCGAGGTTGCTTATGCTGTCGAGCAATTTGGCTCCTCCCTGCTTGGCATTGAGATCGGCAACGAGCCGGATGCCTACGGAAACCCGGGAAATTTTTTCGCAGGAAACTGGTCGCTTGCCGACTATCTTGCCCTTTGGGGCCAGTTTCGTTCCGCGATTCTGGCGAGCACTCCAGGCGTAGCGATTACCGGCCCCGCCGCATCCTACAACGTGTCCACCTGGACTATCCCGTATGGGAAAGCAGTGAAAAGCGAGATCACTCTTCTTACCCAACACTACTACCGTGCCAGTGGCCAGTCTCCAAGCTCGACCGCCGAATTCCTGGTGACACCCGATGCCGCCCTCGTCGCGGAATTGTCCGTTCTCCAGGCCGGTGCAAAGAGCATCGGCGTTCCTTATCGCATGGCCGAGTGCAATTCCTTTTACGCCGGCGGCGCGAGCGGCATCAGCAACTCCTATGCCTCCTCGTTATGGGTCATCGACTTTCTCTTCAACTGCGCTCAGGGCGGTTCGGTGGGAACGAATCTCCATGGCGGTGGGAACGGCGCCGGGTACACTCCGATTGCCGACTGGAACGGAGTTGTCCAGAATGTCCGGCCGGAGTACTACGGCATTCTGTTCTTCACCCTCGCAGGCCCGGGCACTCTGTGCGCGACCCAACTCTCAGCTGGATCTCTCAACGTCACTGCCTATGCGGTCGAAGCAACTACCGGCGATCTCAATCTCGTGATTGTGAACAAAGATCAAATTCAGAACGTCCAGCTCACGGTACAACTTCCACAATCCGCTCAATCGGCCAGCCTGTTGGAGATGACCCAACTGTCGGTGGGCGCTGCGGGCCCCGATCTCACGGCAATCCAAGGCGTCACGATTCAAGGAGCCGGCGTTATCCTGGGTAGCACCTTCTCGGCAGGAGCCGGATATACCCTCATCGCAAACGGATCGCAGCTCGACTGCTACGTACCAGCACTGAGCGCGATTTTGATCCAGATTGTCCCAACTCCGCCCGGACCCACCTTGGTCAGTGCCTATGTGGCGGGCAAGGGAGGCGCGACGACCATTGTTCTGGGGGGTACGCTACAGTTTATTGTCTACGGTAACTACTCAGATGGATCGGTGGCTAGCCTGCCCGATGCTCACGGTAATACGGTGACGGCCTGGAATACCAGCAATCATGCGGTCGCAAAAATCAGCACCTTAGGCCATGCTACGGCCTTTAGCTTGGGGCTGGTAAATATAGAAGCCACGATCGGTGCGCTCTCGGCTTCTCCCTGCGAAGTGACGGTGATTGCTGCCTCCCCTTAACGGCGAAGACACCGTCCATCGTGTCCCCTTACTCCTCCATGGGAATCCGCAAACCTGCTGTCTGCGCAAAGCTCTTCGCTGCGGGATAACCCGCATCCACATGCCGCAGCACGCCCATGCCCGGATCGGTGGTCAACACACGCTCCAGGCGCAGCGCCGCATCGCTCGTTCCATCGGCCACCACGACCATGCCTGCGTGCTGCGAATAGCCAATGCCTACGCCGCCCCCGTTGTGGATGCTCACCCAGGAAGCACCCGCTGCCGTATTGACCAGCGCGTTCAGCAGCGGCCAATCGGCAACCGCATCGGAACCGTCCAGCATCCCTTCGGTCTCCCGATAAGGGGACGCGACCGACCCGGTATCGAGATGGTCGCGCCCAATCACAATCGGCGCGGAAATCTCACCCGAGCGCACCAACTCATTGATGGCCAGCCCCAGCTTCGCCCGCTGCCCATAACCAAGCCAGCAGATGCGAGCGGGCAAACCCTGAAAGTGGATGCGCTCGCCCGCCAGCTTGATCCAGCGTTTCAGTCCCTCGTCTTCAGGAAACAGCGAGAGCACCAGCTGGTCGGTCTTATAAATATCTTCGGGATCGCCCGAGAGCGCGACCCAACGGAACGGCCCCTTGCCTTCACAGAACAGCGGCCGGATATACTCCGGCACAAAGCCCGGGATCTCAAAAGCATCCTCGACGCCCACTAGCTTTGCATTGGTCCTGAGATTGTTTCCATAATCGAAGACTACCGATCCGCGGCGCTTCAACTCCAGCATTGCCTCCACATGCTTGCCCATCGTCGCCATCGAGCAGGCAACATACTTTTCGCTGTTCTGTTGCCGCAGCAGCAACGCAGCGTCCAGGCTCATGCCGTTGGGCACGTAGCCGTTCAAGGGATCGTGGGCGCTGGTCTGGTCGGTCACGATCTCGGGAATCACATTGCGCCGCAACAGCTCAGGCAACACGTCCGCCGCATTCCCGACCAGGCCAACAGAGCGAGCCGCCCCTTCCCTCTTTGCTTCGTCGAGCAGCTGCAGAGCCTCATCGACCGTGGCCGCGATGCAATCGCAATAGCCGCTGTCCACCCGCTTTTCAATGCGCTTGCGATCCACGTCGATGCCGAGAAAGCGCGCGCCGGTCATGGTGGCAGCCAGAGGCTGCGCCCCGCCCATACCTCCCATGCCCGCGGAGACGACCAGCTTGCCCTCAAGGCTTCCACCGAAATGCTTCTGGCCGGCAGCCGCAAAGGTTTCATAAGTGCCCTGGACAATGCCCTGGCTCCCAATGTAGATCCAGGAGCCTGCCGTCATCTGGCCGTACATCATCAACCCCTTCTGTTCCAGCTCGCGAAACACCTCCCAGTTAGACCATTTGCCCACCAGGTTGGAGTTCGCAATCAGCACCCGCGGCGCCATGGTGTGGGTGCGCAGAATGCCCACCGGCTTACCTGACTGGATCAGCAGCGTCTCATCGTTCTCCAGGCTCTCGAGCGCGCGCACAATCGCATAGAACGAAGGCCAGTCGCGAGCGGCCTTCCCCGTTCCGCCATAGACCACCAGCTCTTCCGGAGCCTCGGCCACTTCCGGATCGAGGTTATTCATCAGCATGCGCAGAGCAGCTTCCTGCTGCCAGCCTTTGGTGCGTAGCCGTGTTCCTCGCGGCGCGCGTATCGCGTCTTTATGCGGACCAGCTATCAAAGTTTCCATCGCGAACCCCCTTTGCCAAGCGTTCAATATCTCCTGCTATGACCCGGTCTTCCTCCAGACGAGGAACCAGCGTGCGCACGAACTGGCGGGCGCGTTCAATCTCCGTCGCCGCCTTGAGCGGATGGCGGTACTCGAGTCCCTGGGCAGCGGTCATCAACTCGATCGCCAGCACTTTCTCTGCATTGTCGACGATTTGCTTCAGCTTCAGCGCTGCTGTCATCCCCATGGATACATGATCCTCCTTGCCGCCCGAGGTGGGTACACTATCGACGCTCGCCGGGTGGGCCAGCACCTTCGCTTCATTCAACAGCGCAGCCACGGCGACATGAGCAATCATCAGGCCGGAAGAGAGGCCCGGCTGCTGGGCAAGAAACGCAGGCAGGCCTTCGTTGACGTCGGGGTTGATCAAGCCGGTCGATCCTGCGCTCGCTGATGCTCATCAGGTCGGTCACCGCGATGGCCGCGTAGTCGAGCGCCAGACCCAAAGGCGCGCCATGGAAATTTCCTCCGGAGATCACCTCGCCGGTTTCGGGTCCGTTGTTAGAAAAGATCAACGGGTTATCCGTCGCCGACCCGGTTTCAATCTCGATCACCTCGCGCACATGCTGCAGCGCTCCACGGGCCGCTCCATGTACCTGCGGCATGCAGCGCAGGCAATACGCGTCCTGCACCCGCGGATCATTCTCCCGGTGCGATTCGCGAATCTCGCTGTCGCACAGAAGCTCACGCAGGTGTTGCGGCTGCCTCCATCTGGCCGCGGTGCGGCCGCGCCTGGTGGATGCGCTCATCGAAGGCCACGGGGGTGCCGCGCAAGGCCTCGAGCGCCATGGCGCCGGCCAGGTCGAAGAGCTGGTTCACCCGGATCGCGCGTAGCACGGCCAGACCGCCCACCGCAGCCATGGCCTGGGTTCCGTTGAGCAGCGCCAGGCCTTCCTTGGCTTCGAGCACCAAAGGGGTAAGGCCGGCTTTCGCAAGCGCCGCTTGTGCGGGCATCCGCGCGCCCTGGAAAAATGCTTCGCCTTCCCCAATGAGCACCAGGGCCAGATGCGCCAACGGGGCCAGATCTCCGCTGGCGCCGACCGAGCCTTTGGCTGGAATGACCGGATGCACGCGATGGTTGAGCAGCGCGACCAGCAACTCGATCAGCTTGTAGCGAACGCCGCTCAGTCCCTTGGCCAGGACGTTGGCACGCAGCAGCAGCATGGCGCGCACCTCCGCCTCTTCCAGCGGTTCGCCCAGTCCGCTGGCGTGGCTGCGCACCAGGTTTCGTTGCAACTGCTGCAGATCGCCCGGACCAATGCGCACGTCGGACATTTTGCCGAAGCCGGTGTTGATGCCATAGGCCGTTTCGTTGCTGGCAACGATGCGCTCCACCACCGCTTGCGACGCCGCGATGCGCTGCCGTGCCGCCGGCGCAATGGCCGCGTCCATCGATCCGCCAGCCACCTGGCCGATCTGCTCGAGCGAAAGCGGCTGCCCGTTCAGCTCCAGGACGCCAAGGGTGAGACCGGTTGTCATGCTGACTATCGTATGAGCTTGTGCACAACTCGGCTAGTGGATGCGAGCGGCTTAGCTCTTCGCTTGGGTCGAGCCCCGGACTGAAGGTTCAAGTTAGACAAGGCTTTGAACGCGATCGTTGCTTGCGATCTAGCTTTAGGTCTTTGAAGGTGCCTGGCTTCGATTCATCTATAGCCCTGACCACGTCGGCAACGCATGCTTTTACCTGGGGCCAGTTCCCGGACGGCAGAATCACGATGGAGATGCGTCGATTCTGAAGGTTCTGCTGTAAGCCAGATTGCCATCGGCTGTAACCAGGACTTCGAACCCGTTGCTCTGCGCGACATCAAGTAGGTCCCCGTTCCTGAGCTCCTGCCATCCCAACTCAAAGGATCGTGTGACATCGTGCGCGGTCAAGTGGCGTCTCAGATTTCGGGCCACGTTTTGATCGAAGAGCACCTTCATGGGCGCTACGTCGGCTGGCGGGCGCCAGCGTACGCAAGCACAGCCCGAATATCGTCGGGCTTCAAATCAAAGTTGTAGGCGATATCCTCGACACTCTCGCCACACTCATAGTTTTCTACTACTTGGTCAGCCGGCACCCGTGACCCGCGCAAGATAGGTACTCCGCTGACCTTTCCCGGAATGACCTCGACCACTTCGCATCCTGACCAGTCGATAGCCGTCTTCTTCGCTTGAGGATTCATACTGACAAAGTATAGGCCGCACAGGGAAGCAAGAGAATGGGTCGTGTCCTCCATCTCTCGGCCGCGAGCCTGCCCCATAACGGAGTACCCACCGCCGAAGTTACCCGCCGCCGGCTCATCCCAGCCCTAATTTCTCGCCATCCGCGTTTTCCCTGTTGCGTTTCCCGTCTTTCCGTCAGAAACTGCGAGAAAGAGCTCTCAACGGGGATTTGGTGACGTATGCATCCAACGGCTTTGGAGAAGAGTGGGTTCACCACAACTCTCAACATGGCCCTCAGCTCAACTGCTCCCGAGCGGTCGGCTGAGACGCTGCACCGGAAGCAGCTCGCCCGTTTCGGTAAGTGGCTGTATCGATTGGGTTTCGTCCCCGGTACCGCCGGGAATCTGTCGGTTCGCCTGAGCCATGACCGCATCCTCGCCACGCCCACCGGGATGAGCAAGTTCCTGCTAAAAGCCGCCGACATGGTCCTGGTCGACATGGAAGGCCGTCGCGTCGGCGAAAGCCGGAACGTGACCAGCGAAATCGGCATGCATCTGGCGATTTACCGCCAGCGGCCCGACGTGCAGGCAGTGGTCCATGCCCACCCGCCCATCGCCACCGGCTTCGCTTCCTGCGGGCTGGCGCTCGAGGAGCCACTGTGCTCCGAGATCGTCATGTCGCTTGGCTCCATTCCCCTGGCTCCCTACGCGACCACCGGAACCGCCGACGTTGCCTCCAGCATCCAGCCCCTGATCGTCGATCATGACGCGGTCCTGCTCGCCAACCACGGTGTGGTGACCGCCGGCGACACCCTGCAAAACGCCTTCATGCGCATGGAAACGGTGGAGCACTTTGCCCACATCTGCCTGGTTGCCCGGCAGCTGGGCTGCCCTCAACCCCTCTCCTGCGACCATCTGCAACAACTGGCCGAAGCTCGCTCCCGCTATCAGAAGAACGCCGCTCCCGGTTGCTGAACCAGCACCTCCGTTAGCATAGCGGGAGGGGGATCCGCACGCGGCCCGGCATGACGACGCAGACCTTTGCCAAACCTGAGGTAGAAGACCCAGGGTCCTTCGAGGAAGGGACTATCTTCCGGGTGCTGTTCGCGGTGAGCCTTGGCCATCTGCTGAACGACACCATCCAGGCGATGCTGCCTGCCATCTATCCCATCCTAAAGACCTCGTTCCACCTGAACTTCAGCCAGGTCGGCTTGCTGACGCTGACGTTTCAGATGACGGCCTCCATCCTGCAGCCCTTTATCGGGCGGCATACCGACCGCCGGCCCATGCCGTATTCCCTGCCCATCGGCATGGTATTTACCCTGGTCGGCCTGCTGCTGCTGGCCATAGCCCCCACCTTCCCATCGCTGTTGGCTGGCCGCTTCACTGATTGGCATGGGCTCGGCCGTCTTCCATCCGGAGTCTTCGCGGGTGGCGCGCCTTGCCTCCGGCGGCCGGCTGGGCCTGGCGCAGTCGGTCTTCCAGGTTGGCGGCAACACGGGAGCGGCCATCGGACCGCTGCTCGCCGCCTTTGTGGTGCTGCCGCACGGGCAAAAAGGAGTGGCTTGGTTTGCCCTGGTGGCCTTGCTGGGCATCGTCCTGCTGATGCGCGTGAGCCGCTGGTACAAGGCTCGCTTGCTGCATCTGCGAAGCCGGCCCGCGCGGCATGCTTCTCCCTTGACCGGCTTACCGCCCAGGCGCGTGGCTTCGGCGATCGCCGTTCTGATCGCGCTGGTCTTCTCCAAGTATTTCTATCTGGCCAGCTTCACCAGCTACTACACGTTTTACCTGATGGCCCGCTTTCACATTTCCGTGCGCAGTTCGCAGATTCACCTCTTCATCTTCCTGGGCGCGGTGGCTGCCGGCACTTTGATCGGAGGACCGATCGGCGATCGCATTGGCCGCAAGACTGTGATCTGGTGCGTCCATTCTCGGAATCCTGCCGCTCACTTTGCTGTTGCCCCATGCGAATCTCTTTTGGACCACGATATTGAGCGTGATCGTCGGCATGGTGCTGGCCTCAGCCTTTCCGGCGATTCTTGTCTATGCTCAGGAACTGGTGCCGGGAAGAGTCGGCATGATTTCCGGCCTGTTTTTCGGCTTTGCCTTTGGCATGGGCGGCATCGGCGCGGCCGTCCTGGGCAGAATCGCCGACGCAACCAGCATTTTCTTTGTGTACAAGATATGCGCGTATCTGCCCGCGATCGGATTGCTGGCCGGGTTTCTGCCTGCGACACACCGCACGCCTGACCGCACGTCTGATCCGTTGCAATCGGCAGGTTGAATGTCGACCACCCATCCTCAATTCCGCGAGGTGATCGAAGGCTCCCCAGAGTTAATTTTCGATCTGATCGCTGACATGCCAAATTATGGCCGGTGGCTGCCCGGTTCCCAGGCATTCGGCGGGACCACCCAGGTAGACCCTTATCCGGTCTGCCTGGGCACAACCTATCTCGACGCGGGGCCAGCAGGTCAAAGGCCAGGCTCTGTGACGGAATTCGACCCTCCCAAGTGCATTGCCTTCCATCACACCATGCTGCTGAAGCAAGGTCCGTTAACGGCGGACATCGACGTCAACGTCCGATACACCCTTGAACCGGTGGAGCGAAGGACACGCGTCATCCGTGATCTCGATCTCACGATCTCCATACCCGGTCTGCTGAAGGTGGCTGAGCCCCTGGTTCGATATGCCTTCCGCAAAGAAAATGTCAGGATACTCACGGAGTTGCGACGTTATGTCGAAAGGTAATCGAGGTAACCAACTGTCGTGGTGGCGTTTTCCATTCGATGACACGGGCGCGGAATGAAATCAAACTGGAGTATTCTTGGTCGCGAGGCGTTGAGAACATTATGGCGATCGCACGGCAGGTCATCACATCACTGCAACATGACGGCACCGACATGCTCGGGACCAAGGTCCTGGCGGTCAAGATTGCGGACGAAAGCATCGTGTCCGGTTCGCTGCTAACGGTTGAGAGCAATCATTTCTGCGTATTGAAATCACGCGGCGCGGTATTGAACGTCTACGAGACGGGCCAGTACGCCCTCACCACGCCCGACAAACCTCTCCTCGGTTCCATCGCGCAGGGATTTTTTGGCGGATCCTCGCCCTGGGTATACGAAGTCATCTACATCAACCGATCCAAGCTGCTGATCCGCAGCGAAGGTGTGGCCACCAGCGAGGAGATGGCCGAGATGGCCTACCAGGTGGATTACTACATCCACGTCGACACCAAGCAGGCCGCTCTCGATCTGATTACGCATTTGCCCTTCAATGGCCATCTGATCGACACCCGCGAAGTGGCCGACTACGCGGGGCCGGCCATTGAGCAGGCGATCAACCAGGTCGTCCAGGTCACCAAGATGGAAGACATCAACGAGCACATCAATGAAGTGCGCGAGTTGGTGAAAACTCATCTTGCCGACTTCCTGCAGACGTATGGCATCACGCTGAACGATCTGAAGATCCTCATCATGCCGAAAGACGAGCGCATGCGCCAGTTGATCTCGCTGCAGGCCATCGGCCTTACTCCGATCGAAGCCGTGCGCTACTACCTGGCCTTGCAGATGGCGGAAAAAGGACTGGTCTCCGCGCCCAACGCCGCAGCCGGCCTGCCCTTCAACATCGGTCAGGCGACCGGGTTCTATCCGGTCGGTCCTGAGACAGGCTTGACCGGAGGGAAATAGTGTCGAGCTTCGGATTCTATGACGCCGGCGCACTTCGGCAAATTGCCACCAACCTGTTCTACGGCTGGGGTTACAACTTTTATCGCGTCGAGAACCAGCTGCGCGCAGACGACCAGCTGGTGCGCAGCAAAGCTGCAAGCCTGCTGGGGATTGCGATGGCCAGCGTGGTTACTGCCGAGGCAGAATATCGGCGGGAGTTTCTGCCCGCGCCCTCTCGTGCCAAGCCATTTCCCGATGCGACTGCGGTCGCGGCCGCCCAGCGACTGGAGCGCCTGGCCCGAGGGATCGGCGCTCTGGAAGCATCCATCCATCAACAGCCCGTTCCCGAAAACGATCGCATGACCCAACGCTATCGACAGGAGTCGCCCACGCTCAAGACTCTGATCGGATACGATGAGCAGCTCGTAGGCCAGTGCGAGCTCCTGCGATCCATGGTTGCAAACCAGAATGCCCCAACGATTCTTGAGCGGCTGAATGATCTGGAGACCGGACTCACTGCCATTCAATCAACGCTGCAAAGCCGGGAAGCCGTCCTACTCGATCGCGCACGTTGAAGAACGAAGCTCGCATTCGCATCCTATGCTGGTCGAACGAACTGCAGATCCCTCGGACCATTCCTGGAAATGAACTCCTTACTCACCCAGATCCTCAAACTTTACATTCATGATCGGATACTGTTTCCAATCCTTGTAGTCGAAGTGCCACCACTCGTCGGGGATTACCTGGAAACCCTGTTTCTCCATAGCCTGGCGCAGGATCGCGCGCCGCGCGCGCTCCTCCGCGGTGCCCCCGGCATAGTCGGCATAAGCGCGGTCGGTCATCTCGTCATATCCGCTCGGCATCTTTACTTCTTTGCCTGTCTGCAAATCGTATAAGGAGAGATCCACGGCACACCCGCGATTGTGCTTGGAACCTTCCGCAGGATTGGCAACGAATATCTTCTTATCGTCGGGCGTAGCCTTCCAGAAAATTTCCGTCACATACCATGGGCGGTAGCCGTCGTGGATAATCAGGCCATATCCCTGCGCTTTGAGCTCGCGATGGGCGCGCAACAGTGCTTCCGCGGCTGGCCGCTGCAGAAACGCCCGCGCCTGGGTATACAAAGGCACGCCGAGAAAATTGTTCGTGGTCGCGTAACGGATGTCGAGCTTGATCGTTGGATCGAGGCTGACCAATTCCACCAGCTCAGGCTTGCGGAAGGTTCCCTGCTCCCGCGGCGGCTGCTCTTTGAGCGCCTCAGCGCGCAATTCCTCCACCGGGTGCAAGGGTGTGATGCGGAAGCTGACCTCTTGTGCCCAGCCGGCTCGCAGCAGAAGAAGACAAGCAAAGCCAAGGTGTAATCGTAACTTCATAGCGATTATCATACTGTCGGACTCTTGTTGATGCGCAAACCCACAATGCGGCTGCTCGCGCTTCTGGCCACCTTCGTATTTCCTGCTTCAACCGGATGGGCCGCAGAAACCTGGCTGGAGCTGCGCAGCCCGCATTTCACCGTGGTAACCGATACCAACGAGAAGCAGGCCCGCCACATCGCCGACCAGTTCGAGCACATGCGGTGGGTTTTCCAAACCCTCTTTCCCAAAGGAAACGTCGATCCGACCCCGCCTATCGTCGTGATCGCGGTAAGAGACCGGAAGGAATTTCAAGCGCTCGAGCCGGCTTCGTATCTCGCCAAAGGCCAAATCGATCTTGCCGGCTTCTTCCTCCACGGTCCGGACAAGAATTACATCCTGGTCCGTCTGGACGCGCAGCAGGAACATCCCTTCGCCATCGTCTATCACGAGTACACGCACGTCCTGTTGAGCGGCGCGGCAGCGTGGATGCCCCTTTGGCTGAATGAAGGCCTGGCGGAGTTCTTCCAGAACACCGACATCCACGAAAAGTACGTTGACCTGGGCCAGCCGAGCGCCAACGACATCCTGTATCTTCGCGACCAGCGGCTGTTACCTTTAGCTACCTTGTTCAAGGTCGACTCAACCTCACCCTACTATCACGAGGAACAGAAGGGATCGGTCTTCTACGCCCAATCATGGGCCTTGACGCATTATCTGGAGCTGACTGACAAGCGGGCGAACACGCACCGGCTGGGTGACTACGTCGATCTCGTCAGCAAACATCAAGACCCGATCACCGCCGCGGCGCAGGCATTCGGCGACTTGAAGCAATTGCAAAAGGATCTTGAGGCCTACGTGGCCAGGGGGAACTACGAGTTCTTTCGGCTAACCGCCTCAACCACCATCGATCCGTCGACTTTCCAGGTGAAAGAGCTAGCCCTGGCGCAGGCCAATGCCGTGCGGGCCGATCTGCTTGCCTACAATCAGCGCACCGAGGACGCGCGCGCATTGCTCGATACCGTGCTGCGCGACGACCCCGATAACACCCTGGCCCACGAGACTATGGGTTTCCTCTCGTTTCATGCAGGCGATCTCGCATCCGCGCAAAAGTGGTACGAACAGGCCATCAAGCTCGATTCGCAAAGCTTCCTTGCCCACTATTACTACGCCGCGATTACGATGCAGAGCGGCTCTACCGGCGACGATGCTGCAATCGAAGCCAGCCTGCGCACAGCCATCAAGCTGAACCCGGCGTTCGCCCCAGCCTACGATCGGCTGGCGGTCTTCTACGGTACAAGGCGGAAACAGCTGGACGAGGCTTACCGGCTCAGCGTGCACGCGATCATGCTCGATCCTGCGTGTCTTGTCCTATCGGATGAACGCGGCCAACATCCTACAGCAGCAGGATCGCTACCAATATGCGATCAGCGTGCTCAAAGCGGCAACCAAGGTAGCGCGCACTCCCGAAGAAACCGCCACCCTGCAGACCCGGATTGAACAGCTCGAGGGCTATCAAACAAGGCAGGCGGCGCCCGTAAAGGCGAATCCGCAAATTGCCGAAACGGCGCAAACTCCTGCCGGCACAAAGCATCCCGCCGAGCCGGCAACGGGCGCGAAACACACGGTGACTGGGGTCATCCGCGGATGTGCAGTGTAGCGACCCGGCGGTGATCGAGTTCAAAGTGGAAGCGCAGGACAAGACCGTCAACGTCTATAGCAACAACTACTATGACGTAGCCTTCTCCTCCGCCAACTCTGCCCCCAGCAGGCGACCTACATCCTTGTACCGACCTGGAAGGGGCGAACGCCGTAGTTAAGTACGCAGAAGTCTCGGACAAGACGGTCGACGGCCAGATCGCCTCAGTGGAAATTCACTAGTCGTAATATTCGAGACCCAGGTGAGTGATCAGCGACTCACCCTGGATATGGCGCAGCGTGTTCTTCAACTTCATCAACTGGATGAAGAGATCGTGCTCCGGGTAAAGCCCGGGCGCGGTCATCGGCGACTTCCAGTAGAAGCTCAGCCACTCCTGAATGCCGATATCCCGCAATTCCGGGGTACGTGCCGCCAGGTCCAGAAAGAGCACAAGGTCGAGCGCGATAGGTGCGGCCAGGATCGAGTCGCGGCACAGGAAGTCGACTTTGATCTGCATCGGGTAGCCGAGCCATCCGAAGATGTCGATATTGTCCCAACCCTCTTTGTTATCACCACGTGGCGGATAATAGTTAATCCGCACCTTGTGATAAATATCCTTGTACAGATCGGGATAAAGATCGGGTTGAAGGATGAAGTCGAGCACGCTGAGCTTGGACTCTTCCTTGGTTTTGAACGACTCCGGATCGTCCAGCACTTCCCCATCGCGATTGCCCAGAATATTGGTGGAGTACCAGCCGCTCACGCCCAGCATGCGCGCCTTGAAGGCCGGCGCCAGCACGGTCTTCATGAAGGTCTGCCCTGTCTTGAAATCCTTGCCGGTAATCGGCGCACTGTTCTTGCGGGAAAGCTCCTGCATCACCGGCAGATCGACCGTCAGATTCGGTGCTCCCATGGCGAAGGGAACGCCCTCCTGCAGCGATGCATAGGCATAGATCATCGAAGGCGCGATATTGATGTCGTTGTCTTCCAATCCTTTTTCAAAGGCCGCAATGGACTGGTGGACCGCTGTCGGGGTAAGAAAGATCTCGGTCGAACCGCACCAGATCATCACCTGGCGCTGGGTGACCTTCTTGTAAGCCTGGATATCTGCGCGAAGCTGCTCCGCCAGGTCCCGCTTATTCTTGCCCTTCTTGACATTGCTGCCCTGCAGGCGCTTGACGTAGTACTGGTCGAAGACCGCGGGCATGGGCCGGATGCCTTCGAGGAACGGGCGAATGGTCTCCAGCTGTTCCTTATCGAGCACGCGCGCCGTTTTGGCCGCTTCAAACATATTGTCGGCGAAGATATCCCATCCGGTGAAGCAGAGATTATCCAGCTTGGCGAGGGGCACAAAGTCCTTGATAAGCGGGCTGCGCGCGTCGGTGCGCTTGCCCAGGCGAACGGTGCCCATCTGGGTGAGCGAGCCGATGGGCTTGGCGATTCCCTTGCGCACGGCTTCCACGCCGGCCACCAGGGTGGTCGCAACTGAGCCCATTCCGGGGATCATGATTCCTAATTTTCCGTTAGCGGGCTGAATCGGGGAGGTATCAGCAGGCTGTTGGCTGCTGCTTGTAGGCGTCGACATTTCTTGCGGGTCCGTCCTCTCGCTACTTTATGTGGATTGCAATGCCATAGCAGTGATCACGCACCCCTTAAGTCTCGCCTTTCGTTTCCGCTTTGGCAAATCGCTCCCACCCAAAGGAGAGAAAGCAACGCTCAACGGTAGGCATGCACACTTTAGAAGTCGTGTAGCCCGCGGACGGTCGCGTAGCCCAGACTGTCGTGTAGCCCCGGACTTTAGCCCGGGGGAGCGGGTTTTCAAACCCGCGAGAACGCTCTACCGTGCAATGAACCGGCTTTAGCCCTGGTGAGAATGCCCCCAAGCTGTCCAATCAACCCGCGTGTTTTTTGACAACCTATTTAGCTCCGATGCGCCGTGATCACGAAGACAGTCGCCGAGTACGCAGGAAAGTTGTACGAAAAACCCGAGTGAGTGATCGGGATCCTTCCCAGCGCTCTGATCTTCTGGAGATTGGCTCCGCTGTAGCTATAACAGAAGCCGAGGGATCCGGCATGAAATGGGCCAGCGAGAGGCTAGTCTGGATTGCGCTGGTGGTTTTGTTGATGAGGATGAGAGTCAACGCGCCATCGGACGAACGCAACGCCCCATAGATGGAGAGTTTCGCCGGATTGGTGCTGCTGGCAAGCACACTGGTGTTTCCAAATTGGCCGCCCTGGCCGTCGTAGTTGCGATAGAGACGAAACGCGTAGGCGATGGGATCGGTGGGCGTCGGCGCGGTCCACATGTTGGCGAAATCCACCCGCTGGCTCCCGAAGATCCCGAGCACATCGGCTTCGGCCAGCGCGTCGGTAACCAGCTTCTTGCCGCTGTCGATCGAGTACTCCGAGAAGGCCAGCTTGGTTCCGGGATAATACTCGGCAATCCATTGCTGAAAACGAGGAATCAGTTGCATGGGCCCATGGAAGAAGGACTGCTCGACCCAGCTGCCGCCGTTGTAGGTTGGATCCCAAAAGGTACGGGTCGAGGCGAGCTGCGAGGTAGGATCGGTGAACTGCGGGTAATAATGCTCGTCGAAGTAGTCGAGCACCCGTTTGCCGTTCTTCTGTTGGTAGCCCGCCATCTGCTGCAGGTAATATTGGCCCGCGTAGAGGTTGTTCTGTTGGCTTGGCGTGCCGATCCAACCACCGTGGGTAAAGTCAGACGGGCCCAGCACCATCGCCGATGGATCTACCTGCTTGACCATCGCCGCATACTGCTGGCCGAGCGATAGGATCGTGTTGTAAGTAGCGCCGCTGGGCTCGACGTCGCGGTGGGTGTTGCCCCATCCCGCGGGTTCGTTGTCTAACTCGTAGAAGCGCACTCCGCCCTTCGCAGCAGTACCGAACGTGCTCACCAGGTGCTCGAGCCAGCCTTGTTGCAGCGCGACTGAGTTGTTGATGTGGTTCGCAAAGATGTTGCTGTCCACCAGTTGAGCGCCGCTCGAGGAGATGCCGTTGCCGCAGTTCTCTCCGTTCGGGTGAACGTAAGGATTGGTCGATTGCTGGGCTCCATAGATCGAGGTCGGAAAGCTGCAGTTCCATGCCGAGGTGCTGTTGACGTACGGAATAATGGGAATGGTAATCAACGCGCCCGCGTGTGCCGGTTTGTAGGTGTTGATCATCAGATCGACAGAGGCGCCGGGGACAGGATTGGCGTTTCCACTTCCGCCCATAAAGTACCAGTCGAAACCGGTATTGCTGGAGTCTACCTGCCAGTTGTATCGGGTTGTACCATCGCCGCCCCAGCGGATATTTGGAACCTGAATCTCTTCTGCGTACTTAGCGTCAAGGCTATAGTTGGAAATTCCGTAAATATTGGGATCGATAGCATGTCGGCCTGCCGTCGCATCGACGGTGAGGGTGGGTGTCGACGGAGCGTCGAGCTTTGCCCTGCAGCCCATCGTGGCCAGCAAAGAAAAGAAAACAAGAGAGGCCTTTCTGGTTATCATTGCGACCTCTCGGCTAACTGGTTTCGTTGGTAGATCCGGTAACAGGATACATATTCACCGTCAGAAACCGTCCCGTGAGACGCCTACGAGCGTCACCGATCGTCCTGCAGAAAGCGGAGGGCCGAGTGGCCCACGTAGTGGAAGCCCCCACATTTATGTAGTGGAAGCCCCGGACTTCAGTCCGGGAAGGAGCGCTTGAGCGCTCCGGGAAGGTCTCTCCGCCCCAATTTCGCGCTTTATCGCTGGTGGCCTCTAGATTTCATGCCTGCGGGATATCGCAAACGGAAAGACTCGGGAAGGATAAGCACGGGCCTGCGTGTAGCAGTCTACACATTGCAATGTGTAGTACGATACACTTAAGGAGACGCTCCATGCCGACCAATCTAGCGATTGACGATCGTTTGATCGAGGAAGCTCGCCAGGCAGGCCATCACCGGACGAAGAAGGATGCAGTGACTGCGGCGTTAGATGAGTACATCCGCCGCCGCAAGCAGATGCAGATCCTCGATCTGTTCGATACCATCGACTACCGCGGAGATTACGACTACAAGGCCAACCGCCGCCGCGACCAGATCGAGACCGAGCCGTGAAACTGCTCGTCGATACCTCGGTCTGGTCGCTCGCGCTTCGTCGCAAGAACACCGCCGGTCTTAGTCTCGACGAACAGAAGCTCAAGACGAAACTTGTTCAGGCAATTCAGGATGGTCGAGTCGCGATGCTCGGGCTTCTTCGTCAGGAGATTTTGTCAGGCATCAAGGAAAAGGTACAATTCGACAAAGTAAAAGCCGCGCTCGACCCGTATCTCGACGAGCCGATCAATACCGCCGATCACGAATACGCGGCGCGCATCTATAACGAATGTAGAAACCAGGGCGTTGAGGCCGGCACGGTCGATATTGTGATCTGTGCCGTCGCCGTGCGGCGAGGTTGGGAAATTCTTTCCGGTGATGGCGGCCTGAACCGCTGTTTTGCCGTTACGAAGAAGTTCTACGAAAAGCAAAAGAGGACCTCAGCAACGGAAGAGGTCAAAACGCGTCGCACTTCTCGCAAGTGACTCCGCCGCCTGTCCCTGTGTTGCAACGTGTCACTTCCGTCTGGTCACTGGGTTACTTTTCGCTCCATCCGCTCCCTGATCTCCCCGGTAACAAGATCGGGCCCAAGAGGCACTTGATAATCGGTCGACGAAACTCTTGCAAAGATCCCTTGTTTTATTCCCCGTTCTGTTCCTGACCGGGCTTGGTGTTGCACTTCCGCAGGATCACGCTGGTCTAGACCCTGATCTCACCAAGGCACTTCGCGCAATCCGCCCAGAGGCTATTCGGGCTCGATCTCGAATTTCTGTCCGACGACGCGCTTGAGGGCCGCCACACCGGTTCACGAGGGGACGACCAGATCGGCGCGAAGTATGTTCCGGGCACAGTTCACTGAAATCGGGCTGAAAGGGGGTGCCAAGGACGGTGGTTTTTTTGAACCGGTGAGTCTGCGGGGAACAGAAGTCGATTCGGCCATAAGCTCTCTAGTCATCCAGGGGACTGGGCAGGACAAGAAACTTATCTATAACGAAGGACTTCCTTCTTCTGGATACACATGCCCAGACAACCGGCTCGGTCACAGCTCCTGTTGTTTTCGCCGGATACGGTATCTCCGCACCGGAGTTCGGCTATGACGACTACGCGGGGATCGAAGCAAAGGGCAGAATTGTCGCGGTCCTGGGTTTCTCTGCGCCCGTGTCGTTTCCCGCTACCGAGCGTGCCTTTTATATGGACGATCAAGTCAAGCGGAAAAACGCACTCGCCCACGGCGCTGTCGGTTTGATCGAGATCAGGACGCCTGAGTTTGAGCAGGAATTTCCTTGGGCAGAGTTGCTGCGGGAAGTCAAGATTGGCTTCAATTCCCTGCGCTGGCTCGATTCGGCAAACCACGTTTTCGGCCTCGACGAGCAGATCAAGGCTGAAGCTTGGTTGAACCGGTCCGGAGCAGTGCTACTGTTTGCCGGAGAACAGCACACACTGGCGGAAGTCTTCGCAGGTGATCTAACCGGCAAGCCGGGCGCGTTTCCGCTCCACAAGACCGTGAGCATCCATTATGAGGCACACCATACGCCGGTGGAGAGCATGAATGTGGTTGGCATTCTTCCCGGGTCGGACCCAGCGCTTAAGAACGAATACGTTGTCTTCAGCGCTCACTTGGATCATCTCGGGATAGGTCCGCCCGTTGATGGCGACGACATTTACAATGGCGCTCTCGATAACGCTGCGGGATCGGCGGTGCTGCTCGAAGTCGCCCGCTTTTTTGCGTCGCTGCCGGCCGCTCCGGTCCGCAGTGTCGCATTCGTCGCCCTCACAGGAGAGGAAGAAGGTCTGTTAGGTTCGCAAGCCTTTGCGCAGCATTCGCCCTTGCCCGGGCCGATTGTCGCCAATATCAACGTGGATGGAGGCGCATTCGTCGTTCCGATCCGCGATGTAGTTGCCTACGGTGAGGAGCATTCGTCGCTGGGTGCTCTGGCCCATCGTGCGGCCGCGCAATTAGACCTGGAGCTGAGCACCGATCCGCAGCCTGAGCAAGGATACTTCGTCCGTTCCGATCAATATTCGTTCATACAGGCCGGAATCCCCGTCTTGCAGCTCGACCTGGGTTATAAGAGCAATCAGCCTGGCATTGATCCTTTGGCCGAGATAAAAAAATGGTCAACGAGCATCTATCACACGCCGCAAGACGACGCGTCGCAAAAAATCGACTATGAAGGAAGTGCGCGATTTGCCCGGTTCGCGGCGCTGGTCACTCTTTATGCGGCAAATGGGCAGCGCCCCATCTGGAACCCGAAAGATTTTTTCAGCAACCGCTTTTGCAAGGCCGGCGGAATGCTCTGTCCTTAGATGCTTGGGTGCTTTGTAGGGCCCGACTTAGCATTGGGCGGAAGCCCCCGCATTTATGGTGTGGTAGCCCCGGACTTTCAGCCCGGGGCTTCCGTACTATACCCCGGGAAGAGTATGCTTTAAGGCGAACAAAACCTGGCCGTCGCGCTAACGGCAGAGGGGGACTCCATGAGGCGCTGCCTACCTTGTCTATTGCTTCTTCTCTTGCTTTTCCCAGGGCCCGCACAGAGTAAGAAGAAAGATCCCGACATCCCCGCCCTGTTCCGCCAAGCCCGCTATGTCTACGTGGTAGCGGTCGATGGAGACGAGTTCAATCCTCGACTGTATCCTGAGGATCGCCAGGCTATTGCGGACGTGAGACACGCCCTTCAGGCGTGGAATCGATACGTCTTGACCACCCGGCAGCAGGACGCGGACCTGGTCTTCGTGGTGCGCAAGGGCCGCCTCGCCGACGCAAAGGTGTTTGCAGGGGGCCATATTGGCTCGCGGACTTCTGTCCCCCAGACGCCTGATCAAGACCCGAACCGGGATCCTGCTCGATACCCAAACTCTGGAACAGACGTCGGAGCAGCCGGTGACGTTGGAACTCCCGACGACTTACTCTATGTGGACACAGTCAACCCCGAAGGCGGGCGCGGCGCGCGAATCTGGATGCAAACAAGAGCGGACGGCCTCAACACCCCGGAGATGCCGCTCTTCAAACAAATGAAGGACGCTGTCGACAAAGCTTACCCACAATAGACCGAGACCAACACTGTTGCCATGTAAGCCGCGAAAACGCTTCTTTCCGCTGCACATAATTACAATTACTTTCCATCTTCAGAAAGCGCCAGCAGAACATTGCCCGGCATGCCCGCATTGGTCGAGTAGCCCGACGCTACAAACAAAATCCCCCCTGCGACCACGGGCCCTGCGTAGTTGATTGACCCGCCGTGCGATTCCACACCATTTACCGTCACCCAGGTCCGAGCGGTATCAAAATCCCACAAGATCGTGCCGTCGACCTCATCGTAAGCGCGTATGTGCCCGTCGAGCGAGCCGGAGAAGACAACCCCTGGAATCGCCGTAGCCGGCGCTAGTTGTGCCGCGCTGCAGCCTGGCTTGGCGAGGCACCCAGGTTGGGGAGCAGCGGTAGACCAGATTTTCTTCCCGGTTGTGATCTCGAGCGCGAACATGCCCCCGCCCGCCTTTGCATCGGGCGACCAATCGGATAAGGGGAAATATACTCGCGTATCCGTGGCTGCGCCCCCAAACTCGATACCGCCAAGCACACCTCCCTTGCCTACGCGCGACTCCCAGACAATCCTGCCGCCGTCATCAGGATCAAGACCATATGCAACTCCCGACTTCTGCCCTACGATCAACAACCTTTTCCCATCTTTCAGAACGCGCAGAATCGGCGGCGCCCCCACATCGAAGTCTCCGCCGGGATTCTTAGGGCAACTCGATTTGTCCGGACTGAAACAGCCGATGTTAAACCGGTCGTCCGGGGTCAGCTGTTTCACCCACAGAATCTTTCCCTCCTTCAGATCCAGGGCGATGACCGCATCGCTGGTCGCGCCGCCAGGCTCTGAGTAGTTGTCGCCTGTGCCGATGTAGAGTGCGCGGCGATCCGCGTCGATCGTCGGAGAATTCCATACCGCTGCCCCCGAAGGTCCCAGCATTCCGGTCCCGGCCGCATTCGTCGAGGTCGCCTGCGCGGGCGCCGCGATCGTGTAAGTCTTCCACACAACCCTTCCGGTCTTGGCATCCAGCGCGCTTACGCTACCCCGAAAGCTACAGCATGGATACTTTGGATTGATACCGCCCAGTTCCTCCGCCGAGGAGACTGGCACATAGAGCCTGCCGTCGTAGAGTCTTGGCGCGGCGGAAATCATTGCGAACGGATGCTGATCGAGTTCGGCTTTCCACAGCAGAGCGCCTGTGGCCGTACTGATGGCATAAGCGCGCGCCTGCTCGTCGCCAAAATATGCGGTCGAACCATCGTCGCTAACCGTGATGGCGGTGCGAGCCGGCGCCATTGGCAGAAACGACCAGTACACGCACCCCGAGTGCATATCCAGCGAGTAGATGCGTGCGTCACCGCCCGCGACAAAGATCCGGTCGCCCATGATGGTCGGTGGGCCGCCCCCGCCGGTCGCCCCGGAATACCCAAATGCCCACTTCACCTGCAGCCTTGCCAGCTGCGACTTGTTGAGTCCAGCTCGTTCCGCCGGCTGGAAGCGGCTGTTGGATAAGTCACCGCCCCAGCCATTCCATAGAGTGGAGTGCGAGACCGGCCGCGGACCACTTCCGCACGTGTTCGCGTGGGCAGTCTGCTCTGTCTCAGGCCGCCCCAGATAATTGGCCACCGCGACGCGCTGCTCATGCGACATGCTCGATCCCACCGCGCTCATCTTGCCGCTTTCCAGCGCAGTCACGATCGCGGGCTGCGGCATCATCCGCAGAGTCTCCGGCCACGGCGCCCGCACCGCATTGAACGGCGTGTGACAGGAGGCGCACCGGGAGTGAAATAGATAAGAACCGTCTTTCTCGAACTCTTGCGCTTGCGTGATCCGAGCCAGGGTGATGGAAATCTCCTGCCCACCCTGTTTCCAGTCGCCGAGCAGTTGGGCATTATCGGCGCTCAGGCTCCCTTTGAACGAAACCTTCGGATCGTTCGCTTCGAAAGCGACGGAGCGCTCGCCAGATTCGACTAAGGTCAGGGGAACTCCTACCTTCCCCATATCCGGGCTGTCGAGGGTGGCGGCGGAACTCCCGTTTGCTGGCGCGCCGAGGTGGAGAACGATGCGGCAATCCTGCCCATCGATCTGAACCTTGCCCTCCCAAACGCCATCCACCGGCTTGCTGGTTACAGCAGCCGCGATTGACGTGCACAAAAGCAAGACGCTTGGCAAACGCCGCATAGGTACCTCTCTGAAAGGCGCACGAGCCCGGGCCCTGCCTCTCTACCAGGTCGAAACCAATGTACTCCTTATCCCAGCTGAAAGACCTCTCGGACGGTAGAAGGGAGAGACGGAGGTGGAGATCCTTTACGCCCTCACGCAACGCAAGAGTCCCGCGGGGACGGTTGAACACTATCCGGGACAGGATAAGGGGACAGACGGGGTAACCACCATACCTTGCATTAGAGGTTACTCGGTCAGTCCCCTCATAACCAGTCCCCTTATAAACCCGGCGTGTTTGCTTCCACCTTTTGCTTACTTGACCTTCGACGCCTCGCCATCAGCGAGACAGATCTCCGATATGCGTAGCCCATTCTTCGCAATCCGTGATGGAAATGTATCCTTCAGCCGCTCTTCATGGATGGGAATGACGCGTCGAGACTCGTAGCCTGTCGTCTTCATCATGGCCTCGGTGGCCATCACAAGATTTGCCTGGCTTCCGACCGCAAGGCCCACCGGCACATACATGGTCGTCTCAAGGTCGACGACCGCTCCCGGCCCCTGGATGTTTTCGAATACATAGACGAGGTCGCCGGCCAGCACCCACGTATCGGACGAATCCGCCTTGCCGTCGTTGCGCACCGCTACCCACATCGATGCGAAGGTATGGCTGTCATAGGCGACATGCAGGTCTATGTTGGGTAGAACGTCCACGGCGTCGCCATCGACGCAGGTAAGGCGGTTTTGCGCCGCGAGTTGCACGCCCCGCACAATGTCGCCGGGATCGACTGCCACCATCATCCATCGCAGACGGTCGGGGAGCGACATGGCCCAGGTCCACTTAGCGATCTCTTTCTCCTGGATATAGAATTTGGCGTTCGGAAAGTCTTCGACATTCCCGAAGTGATCGAAATGCGCGTGGGTGATGAAAACCGTGTCGACATCTTCGGGCTTCAACCCGATTTCGGCCAACACCTCCTTGGGCGAACGCCAGTTCGTGACGCCAAATTTGTCGCTTAAATGCTTGCCGTAAGCCGCGTCATTGTAGCCAACGTCGACCATTGCGACGTGGCCATTGCCTTTGATGACGGCATAGCAATAGGGCAGTTTTACATAGCCCTGATTGTGGGCCCCATATAGCACGCCGCTCTTGTGGTACTCCGTGACATAGGAATATTCGAGAACCCAAATGGAATATTGAGCCACACAATCCTCCGCACGCTAAGGCTTGTTTTCCTGGGTTGGAACTTGTCCGCAGTGGCAGCAGGCTTGACTGAAGTCGACCATGGTCATGCCTGCACGCGGCTCGGAGGCGGATTGCAAATGGGAATATGCTCTCGCGATGTCCGCCAGAGCATCGGTCAGGTCGAGCTTCTCGTCTTGGCACCGAAAGGCTCCCAGGGCATCAAAGCAAGAGCCGAGGAGTCGATGGGCTGATCTGAGATGAGAGAGATGCGCGTCCAACCGGCTGGGGCTTCGCAGGCGTTCCATTTGTTCTGGCACCGAGAGCCAGAGTTCCCTGGCTGCCGCGAGGATCGGAAGATCGAGCGCCTCCTTCCGATTGCTGGCCTGCGCCAGGATCAAGAGGCCCGCGATCTGGCCGACTAACCGTCTTAGGTCGCAATAAACGCGTCTGGCTCCGATCACGTAGCTGGCCATATCGTCGGGCAGACCCCGGTCGATCGTGACACCTGCAACAGCACTGCTGGGCTTCCGGCTATCACAGTCCGCGCTGTGCAGGGTTGGAACCGCGTCGAGGAGAGCATAGGAACCTGTCGGCTGCATCAGTGAAACCTCTTCGTAGAATGTGGATAGATCCAGGAAATACGTCGACACGTTATCCTGTCGCCCCGCCCCCAAGTTACACCGGCACGGATCAAAGGCGAAATCCGGTGGCTGCTCACCTGGGGCAACCTGGAAAGCAACAAGCACTAGAGCACGGTCTGGCTGAGGTTGACGCCGGAGCAATAGGCGAAGCTTAGACGCTCACATCGCCTGGATACGGCCCGACTTTTCGGACAGTGTCGTCCCGGCAGCGCGGCGGCATCTCCGACGAGGGAGGAGAAAAAGCTACAAGCGTGACTAAAGATTTACCCCCCATGCTGTCTCCGATAACTTTCAGAGCGTAGAATTCGAGCGATCACGGGCCCTATCTGAAACCAACGGAGACTCCTCGAATGAAACGCTCTGTCCCACTCTCTTTCTGCCTGATCGCCACAATCTCTATAGGAACGGCCCTGGCGCAAACCTCCACGGATCAAACCGGCGAAAGCACCGAGAAAACCAGTTCGCCGGTCGCTTTCGTCTACGTCTCGAGACCAACGCATATTGACGGCTTCGCCGCGTCTTCCAGCGGAGCCCTCACGCCGGTGCCCGGCTCACCCCTGGCCAACACAAGCGTGGGCAGGATGTCCGTCACCAAGAAATTTCTTTTTGGCCTCGGCGACGACAGCTTTCTCGTTTCCACCTTTTCAATCAACTCGAAAGGGTCGCTCAAGAAGGTGAGTTCGGCCAATATTTCGAAATATGAGACCGGGGTCAGCCCCGCTTGCGTGGATTACCCGGATATGCAGGTCGACTTTGCCCAGTCAGCCTTGTATGTCCAGGAAAACTGGGACTGTGCGGCGCAGGGATACGAGCCCTATCTTACGTTTCACATCGAATCCAATGGCGATCTGCAATTTCTGGGTCATTCCGGTGGTCAACTCGATGACAACATACAAGTCAGTATTTATCTGACCACGGCGGGTACCGACAAGTTTGCCTATGACGGGTTGTGCGAGGAGGATAACGGCAATCTGTCGGTGATTGACATCTACAAGCGCGGGAGCAACGGCCTGTTGACCTACGTCGGTCAGGATAATCAGACTCCTGCGGGTGAGAATGGCAAGCAGTATTGCGCCGGGATCGTGGCGGCCGACTCTGAGAACCATTTGGCTGTCGCTCTGCAGCGCATCGACGGGCAGGGTGGGGACGATGGTCCTTTGAACGGCCCTACTTTTCTGGCCTCCTACACAGAGAACTCCAATGGCGGCCTTTCCACCAAGAGTACCTGGGAAAACATGCCGCAAGCGCTGGTGGGTGATGATTCCGGGGTAACGTCCATGAGTGTTTCTCCCGGCAATAAGTTTCTGGCTGTGAGCGGGTACGCGGGGGGCTTCCAGATTTTCCACTTCAATGGAAGCGCTCCGATCACCAAGTACAGCGGCGTCTTGCAGAGCGGCGTGCAGTTCTTCCAGTTCGGATGGGACAAGGCAAGCCATCTGTATGCGCTGGGTGGGGGCAAGCTCTATGTTTACACCGTAACCTCAAGTGAGATTACGCAGGCGCCGGGTTCTCCGTATTCGATTCCGGAGTCTTCCAGCGTAAGTGTTCTTTCACTGGAGTAGATTCCGACGTGGCAAGGGCCCTCGCCACCGAATCGCCTCACACAGATCCGACGCAAACTTCCACTTCCAGCGGCGGCTGCTCTTGACACCAGAGCGACCGCACGGCGATTGCGAGATCCGAACAATCCGGTTTACACTGACTGGGATTCGCGGGACCCCCCGTCCTCCGCACCCCAAGCGTGCTTCCCAAGCCTAGATAAGAGGAAAGCTGCACCTGACTGCAAACCACCGCTCGCGGTGGGGATGGAATGAATCGATTGCCTGAGCGGCTAGAAACGCGCACCGGATTGGCACGACCCTGAAATCAGGAAAAACCGGACAACCAGCTCAAGCCTGTAGCACTCTCAACCACGGCGGTTTTTTCTCAGTCTCGCCGAGAACTGTTGTTCATGAAAGGAGATTCCCGGTGCCTCGCACATTGAAATTGCTTGCCTGCCTGGTCGCGCTGCTTTGTACCGCGGCAATCTGGGTCCAAAACGCAACGTCCGCCTCGGCCAGTTCTCCGGTAGCTTGCGTCTATGTTACCAGACCGACCCATGTCGACGCCTTTGCTGCGTCCTCAGCGGGAAAACTTACGCCGGTGACGGGTTCACCCTTCTCCAACATTTCTGTGATATCACATGTCGGTGACAAAGAAGTTTCTCTTCGGCGCCGGCGACGATCACAAGACCATCATATACCTATTCCATCGCTTCCAATGGCGCTATCAAGGCAGTGTCGCGGTCGATCGATGCCACAGAAGTACTCCGCCGGAAGGGAGAGGCTGATTGCTGCTTCGACACCGATGAGTCTCGATCGCGACGGGGGCGACTTTGTATAACATGCACCATCAATGGTGGCGGAGGCTCGAGGCGATGGAGACCTTTAAGATCGAATCGAACGGAGAGTTGCAATTTATGGGGAACACGAAACGACGGGGGATTCTGGTGGCCAGGAATTATGCTCCTGGCCATGATCAGCTATCCTCGGCGAATAACAAGTTCGCCTACGCAAACGGGTTGTGATCAGGACGTGCTGAGCTGATGCGGCTGACCGCCGGTTATAAGCGGGAGAGCAGCGGGTTGCTGCAACCTGTAAGGTATCTAAGCTGGAACTGCCGGCAAGCCAAGTCAGGCGACATGTATTGTCCCATATGCGTCTGGTAACCGATTCGTCCGATCATCTGGCTTTCGTCATGAAGCTTTTGAACTCCGATGACGGTTCAATCCGATGGACCTTACGTGCTCGCCGGCTATACGGCGGACTCTCACGGGAATCTGACCACCAAGAGCACCGCGAAGAAGATGCCATCAGATCGGGGTCGGGGTATTCACGCCGCTCATAAGCATCTCGACCCTCGGGAAAGCTGTGGTTGCGGTGACCAATGGCAGCGGCTTTCAGGTCTTTCACTTCGACGGCTCCGGCGCCGATTACGAAATACACTGGGGCTGCTGCACTACCAGCGAAGCCTTCCTGCAGTTTGGCTGGGACAAGGATAACCACCTGTATGCCCTGAGCTCCACAAATCTGCACGTCTATTCGGCAACATCGACCAGCATCAAGGAAGAGTCAGGCTCGCCCTACTCCATTCCCCAAGCGTCGAGCGTGATCGTTCAGTCATTGAACTAGCTTTTGCTTAGCCGGGCCGGTTCTATGAATGGAACCGGCCCTTCCTTCGTCATCGACAGGGGTCAAGGTCGCGGTAGGGACGCATATCGCTATGCGCCTTGGCGAGGACGGAACCATCCTCACTGCCCCGGACCACCTTCGGGAGTGAGAGCTCCTGCTATTCGGTGGCGCTAATGACTTCGAAGCCGTGGTCTTAACTGGCTGACATTTTTTGTGAAATGTTTTTCTCTTTTGCGCTTATCCAAGTGAAAGCCGGCTGATCGTCAGATTAACCCGCTGAGGCCGAAACATCGGTCACTCCAACTGGGAAACTGGGAAACTCACTATGCGCAGCCGCTTTTTCATGATCTCTTCGCTCTTCCTCATACTGGGAAGCCTTCCGAGCCTGGCTCAACTGCTCTCTTCCCCCGCTACCCCCGACAATTCCACGACGCCCAAGTGGACTGAGGTGTTCCCAGAGACCAACCCCTCCGCGCGCATCAGCCCCGCCATGGTCTATGACGCGGCGGCGGGTAAAGTCGTCTTGTTTGGCGGACTTGGGCCCGACTCCAACTTTCTCAGCGGCACATTCTTATGGAATGGCCACAACTGGACGCAGGAGAAACCCAAAACCCATCCTTCCCCGCGCTATTCGCACTCCATGGCCTACGATGGGGGAGCCAAAAATGTGGTCCTGTTTGGAGGGTTAGGTCCCACCTTGAATATTCTCGGCGACACGTGGGTGTGGAACGGAAGCAACTGGAAGCAGGAGCATCCTAAGACCGTTCCGCCGGCCCGCATCGCCTCCGCCATGGCCTACGACTCTTCCGATAACAAAGTGGTGATGTTCAGCGGGCAGCAAATGCTCAAGGCAGGCCCCGACACCTGGGTTTGGAACGGATCGAACTGGACACAGGAGCATCCTTCCCAGACGCCTTCGGCCAGGGAAGGCCACGCCATGGCCTACGATACGGCGAAAGGCAACGTCGTGCTGTTCGGAGGCGTCGCCGCCGATGGCACTGTGGAGAGCGACACCTGGCTTTGGAATGGATCGAACTGGTCCCTGTTCAAACCTGCCCATTCCCCATCCCCGCGCTCTTTTCACACCATGGCCTACGACTCGGTGAGAGGCAAAGTGGTTCTGTTTGGCGGTGCGGACACTAACAACAACCCGTTGAACGACACCTGGGTGTGGAATGGATCCGATTGGACCGAGGAGCCCAATACGGGTCAGCCCGCGCCGCGCTTCAGCCAGGCCATGACCTACGACTCGTCCCACGGCGAGCTGGTCCTGTTCGGTGGGCAAAACAAACAAGGCTACTTCGGCGATACGTTCGTATGGAAGTGATGCCGCCTGCCGCGATAGGAAAGCTGTGCCTTCATCTTCTATTCGAAAGAGATCCTGCTATTCGGCAGCGCCGCGCGCCTTTGTGCCGAGCACATCGATCTCTCCCGTGATCACGTGCGCGCGCAGTCCGTACTCGCCGTCCACGGCTCTTTTCGTAACCGTGCGGAAGAAGCCCCCTTTATCCGCGCCGTAAATCGGAGCTCTCACCGCTCCGATATCCACGGACAGGTTGACGCTCCGGTAATCCCACGGGCGAGCCGAAGAAATCGTAATCTGTCCTGCATGGAGATCGATATCCTTATCGCCCGCGATCTCCTCTACCTTCACTTCCCCTGCGGGCATCCGCACCTTCAGGCTCGTCTTTCGCGGCACTTCTATGCGGATCTGAAGGTTGCCATTCTTGAGGGAGCCGCCGCTGATTGTCAACTTGCCTTCATCTTGGTTTCCGGAGAGTCGGATGCGGATATCCCGGGCGTTCTCGACATCGTGGGCTGTGCACGAAAGATGAATCGCCTCCTGGTCGGTCCCGACAATCTCGAGGCCCGCCGGCCGGGAATCGATGATGAGCACTGCTCTCGGGCGCAGCGGCTCGTCTAGGGTTGGACCACATGCGACCTCGGTTTGGGCGAAGCCGGCCAGATTGCAGGCGAGCAGAGCCGCGCCTGTGGCGCCAAGGAGAGTCTTCATAATGCTCCTTACGCTACCGGCCGAACGGATGTTCCCACAAAAAGGCGAAGCGCTTGGCGGATGCGGGAAACAGTGCCCCCGGTGCCGTCGCGCTATCAATGTTCGGTCGCGCCCGTCGGACTTCGACCCTACAACTCACGGTAACGAAAACGCGACGTAGACTCCCTCCGCCGGAGCGGGTACAAATCTTGCTGCTCCGGTTGCGATGACGATATATTGCTTCCCGTCCACCTTATAAGTTGCAGGGGTAGCTCGCCCCGCGTAGGGCAATTGCGTCTCCCACAACAGCTTTCCAGTTCGGCTATCGAACGCATGAAATTTGTGATCGAAGACGGTGGCCCCGATGAAAAGGAGTCCACTGGCTGTCACGATGGCCCCGCCGTAGTTCTCAGTGCCTGTGTTCTTCATCCCGTTTGCTGCCAGCGCCGGATATTCCCCAAAGGGTATCCTCCACAAATACTCTCCTGTGTTGAGATCGATCGCGCTCAGCGTTCCCCATGGAGGAGCGATAGCCGGGTAGCGATCAGGATCCAGAAATTTCTTGTACCCTGTGAAGCTGTATTGGGGCTCCTGAGAACCTGCGGCGGGCGCAGCATTCGGGGTTATTTCCTGCTTGCCGCTCAGGAACTGCAGAAGACTCTGCAGCTGAATGTCGGAGAAGGTGGCAAAAGCCGGCATCCGCCCCTTCCCTTGATGAATGGTGGCGATGATTTGCTGCTCGGTCAGACGTTTGTCGACGTCGATCAGGGAAGGAAACGCTGGGGGCGACCCGCTGCGATCAGCACCGTGGCACACACTGCATTGGCTGCGGTAGATAGCCTCGCCCGCGGAACCAGCAGGCTTGTCCTCGGCAAGACCACCTGTCCAGGCCATTTCATTCTCATTGATGTAGATGACTCCGGTTCTCGGGTCGACTGCCGGACCGCCCCACTCGGCCCCGCCATCGAATCCAGGGAAGTTGACGGTTTGTTTGTCCAGAGCGAAAGGAATGAATAGTCCCTGGCTGCGAAAGCTCCGAAACTGCTCTACCGCCCACGCATGCGCTTCCGGCGTTCGATTCGTCAGCATGTCTTCGGTAAGCAGTTGCCGCGCATAGGGTGCGGGCTTGAGAGGGATCGGCTGGGTGGATGAGGCTACTTCGCCGGGAACTGTGCTCGCGGGATAGCTATGCTCTTCGATCGGGAAGAGAGGCTTTCCCGTGACCCGGTCAAACAGGAACAGGTAGCCGGTCTTGGTGGTCTGGGCGACCGCGTCGATGGGCTTTCCATCACGCTTCACCGTTAAGAGTACAGGAGGCGAAGGAAAGTCTCGATCCCATAGGTCATGGTGTACGCCCTGAAAATGCCAGATTCGCTTGCCGGTATTTGCGTCGAGGGCCAATAACGTGTCAGCGAAAAGATCATCGCCGATCCTGTCATGGCCATAGAAATCAAAGGCTGCGGAGCCGGTTGGAACGTAGACGATTCCGCGTGCCGCATCGAGTGACATGCCGGCCCAGTTATTCGCCGCGCCCGATGTCTTCCAGGCGTCCGGTGGCCATGTGTCGTACCCGAATTCTCCAGGGTGCGGAATGGTGTGGAAGCTCCATCGAAGCTCTCCCGTGCGAACATCGTAGGCGCGGATATCTCCGGGTGGCGCAGGAAGGGTCTCCGGCATTTCTCCGCCCACGATAATCAGGTCCTTATAAATGAGACCCGGCGTGTCCATGGAAACGTAGTGGTCTTTGTAGTCGCCGCGAAGATTCTTTCTCAGATCGACCCTGCCATCCTCACCAAAAGAAGGAATCGGCTTTCCCGTCTTAGGGTCGAGCGCATAGAGGTAGTTCATCACTCCGGCGAAGATTCGGTCTTCTTTGCCGTCCGTCCAGTAAGTTAATCCTCGCGCCCAGTGTTCTGCCTTAATGCCGGAATCGAACTTCCAAAGGAGCTTCCCGTGGCAGCATCCAGAGCGATGACTTTCTCCGATGGCGTATACGCATAGAGAACCCGCCTCACGATCAGAGGGTTGGTCTCGATGATGCCTTCTTCCCCAGTGTCGTAGGTCCACCGGACCTTGAGTTTCGTCACATTGGTCCGGTTGATCTGGGTCAGGGGCGAATAGTGCTGACCTTCCACCTGCCCGGTGTAGACAGGCCAGTCGACATCGCGCTGGCCTGGCTTCGAACCGGATGCTCCGCGGCGTACGCCGGCATCGTGCCCAGAGAGGTCAAGGTCACCAACGCGCTGGACAATACGAGACTTAATACGCTTAATACGCACTTTTTAGCCATTTCCCGAAACCGTTCAGGCAGCATCCGCCGCCGCCGCCGTCCGCTGCTTCCAGTGCGACCACACAAACCAGATAATGCCCACAAGCAGCACAGCCTCCACGCCCAGATGAAAGCGATGAAAAACCTCTTTGAACCGTGGATCGGTTTCCCACGAGCGCCCGAGCCTCATGCCCACGTAGGCCAAAGCGAAACACCATGGCCAGGAGCCAAGGAAGGTATAGATGTGAAATCGCCAGAGCGGCATGCGGGCAATTCCGGCGGGCAAGGCGATAAAGGTGCGCACCACCGGCAACAGGCGCGCCAGAAACACGGTAATCGAACCATATTTCAGAAAGAAATTCGTGGTGCGATCCAGGTCGTGACGGCTCAGCAGAACATACCTGCCAAAGCGCTCCACCAGCGGGCGGCCACCGTGGGCGCCGACCCAGTAGGCCACCGCCGACCCGAGATTGCAGCCAATAGCCCCGGCCGTCGCCACCCACACCAGTTGGAACCTCCCGCTATAGACCAGGTATCCCGAGAACGGCATGATGATCTCGGAAGGCAGCGGAATGCATGCCGATTCGATCGCCATCAGCAGCGCAACCCCAGCGTACCCAGTCGCCGAAATGACCGTGATGATGAAATGCGCAAGAACAGCCAGTATTTTCTCTGTCATCCGCAGGCAGTATAAGCGCTGCTGGGCGCTTTGCTACCATGGAGTTTGCGAAGGAGTAACCCATGGCAGAAGCCCTGACCCCCGAAGTTTCAGAACAGAACGCCGCTGACCCGCAGCCTGCCGCAGCGCCGGCCAAAGCAGTCAAGCGCCAGACCATCGGTTTTACCTTCTTCAAGGTTCTTCCCGAGTGGCGCCGCCTGCCCTCTGCGGAAAAGGAAGCGCATCGCGAAGCCTTTGCCGCCGTTATCAAACGCTGGAATCAGCCGGGACGCCTGCTGACCCTGACCTATTCCACCGTGGGGCTGCGCGGCGATTGCGATATGGTGCTGTGGCGCATCTGCTATACCCCGGAAGACCTGAACGAGATGACCGCCGAGCTGCTGGCCACTCCGATGGGCGGCTATCTGCAGACCGCCTACAGCTACCTCTCCATGACCAAGCGCTCGCAGTACCTGATTGGCCATGAGCATGAAGGCCAGCACGACTCCCGGGGAAGCATCCGTCCCGGCGGGCAGAAATACATTTTCATCTACCCCTTCTGGAAGACGCGTGCCTGGTACCTGTTGCCGGCCGAGGAGCGCCAGCGGCTGATGAACGAGCATATCCGGGTCGGCCACCTTTATCCCCGGGTCAAACTCAACACCACCTACTCCTTCGGCATCGACGACCAGGAGTTTGTCGTGGCCTTCGAAACCAACTACCCGGAAGATTTTCTCGACCTGGTGCAGCAGCTGCGTGAAACCGAGATCAGCCCCTACACGCTGCGAGACACGCCGATCTTCACCTGCATTCGCATGTCGCCGGAAGATATGCTGGCGCGGATCGGCTAACGCTCATGAAGGCCGTGGTTAAGAAGGCTGCCGCAAAGAAGCCGGCGGCGAAGAAGGCAGCAAAGCCGCGTCGCAATCCTCTAGCGCCGGAGCGCATTGCTGCCCTGCTGGAGCGGCTGCAGCAGGCCTATCCCAAAGCCGAGTGTGCATTGCACCACCGCAACGCGTGGGAGCTTCTGGTAGCCACCATCCTCTCCGCGCAATGTACCGACGCGCGCGTCAACATGGTGACCCCGGGACTGTTCAAGCGCTTCCCTACCCCCGCCGACTTCGCGCACGCACCGCTGGTGGAGATTGAAGAAGAAATCCGTTCCACCGGTTTTTATCACAACAAAGCAAAATCGCTGAATGGCGCGGCACGCAAGCTCATCGCTGATTACGGCGGCAAGATCCCACAAACCATGGACGAGCTGTTGACTCTGCCAGGCGTAGCACGCAAGACGGCGAACGTAGTATTGGGTGTGGCCTTCCACAAAGCTGTGGGCGTTGTGGTGGACACCCATGTACTCCGGCTCTCAAGGCGTCTCGAGCTTACCAAAGAGACGGAGCCGGTCCCGGTGGAGAAGGACCTGATGAAGATCATTCCCCAGGATCACTGGATTGCGTTCTCGCATGAGATGATCCACCACGGCCGCCAGGTCTGCATCGCCCGCAAGCCGCGCTGCGTCGACTGCACCCTGGAGCCGCTCTGCTATTCCAGCGATAAGACCTGGAGCAGCCATTAGGAGGTTCGGGTGCGAAGAGCAAAACATCTATGCCCCTGGATACTCATCTTGCTATTTGGTTCGAATCTAAGAGCCGGCTCGCAATCCGCCTCGCGGTTGACCCCCATTTCAAAGGCAAATCTTTGCGTGACAGAAGGTGCGATTGACGAGCTGCCGGGACAGCGATTGTCGGTGAATGTCGCAAAGATGCGTGCCTATGTCAACGCGTACACACAACCGCTGGCAGAAAGTGCAGTTCATTTATCTGGGCGGCACGCCTAACGAAGCGCCGCTCGCATCCGGTGAAATGCGACGCCAGTTTGGTCTCAAGCTGCGTGCGCTAGATGCGTGCAACCTGGTCTATGCGATGTGGCGCATCGAACCCGAATCCAAAGTTGTTGTATCCGTGAAGAGCAACCCCGGTCAGCACACCAGCGCGCAATGCGGCAATCGGGGATACCAGAACATCAAGCCTAGCCACAGCACGCCCGTTCCAACTCTCAATCCAGGAGACACGCATACTCTTCGCGCGGAGATGAATGGGGGAGAGATGCGAGTCTTTGCCGACAAGTCAATGGTGTGGGAGGGTTCGGTTGGGCCCGATGCGCTGGCTTTCGATGGACCGGTAGGCGTTCGTTCGGATAACGCCCGCCTGCAGATCTATCTTGAGACTGGGCCGCTACTTAGGCAGCAAGCACCGGGCTGCCGCGGCCAGGAATCCGAATGAAATGAGCTCCATCGACAACACCTGCTGCCCGCTTGGCATCCTAACTTAAAGACGGCAAGAAGCGTCCGAAAGGGTGAAGCATATGGGTAAATTTGGTCGTTTAGCAGCGTCGAGCATGATGGTTCTCCTGTTAAGCTCTACCGCAGCGCTTTCCGCGCAGTATGCGCAGCCGCAGGGACCGCCGCCGCCAGGTTATGGCGGGGCACACGGATGGGACGCACCTCCGTCAGAGTTAAATGACGTTGCCAGGCGCGGTTTTCAAGATGGCATGGAAGGCGCACGCAAGGATTATGAGAACCACCGCCAGCCCAATGTAAACAACCGCGACGAGTATCGTCACCCCAATGTGGCAAAGGATCTTCGTCAGGACTACCGCGCGGGCTTCGAACGCGGCTACGATGCCCAGGTTCGTCACATGATGGGTGGCGGTCCCCGCTAAAGTCTGATTCTTTTTCAAAGGCCTGATCACAAACCGTGGTCAGGCCTTTCTTATTCGCCAACCGCAGGTCCCTCCACTGCGCTAAGCTTCGGTCGGGATGACAATTCTGTTGAAGCACTCCCGTCCGCTTCAAGGAATTTCGCCCCCAGATAATTGCCTCCAAGGTAATTTGTAATCCCGACCGCAGCGTAGCTCAGTGGAGGGACCTGCGGTTCTCTCAACCAACAGCAAAGCCACAAGGAAAATCCTTGCTTACATCCCTCAATGAACCATGCTCTGCCCTGAAACAAAATTGTCATCCCGACCGGAGCGGAGTGGAGGGACATGCTGTTCGCTTGTTCGACGTGTGATGTAGAGGAAAGCACTACCCTCCCCTTTGTTATCCCGAGCGAAGCCGAGGGATCTGCAGTTCCGCGGACCATTCCTGGAAAACGTTACCGCGGACGCGCACTCAGCTTGTCGATGGCCCGCTTCAAATCTTCAAGCTTCTGCCCAGCTTCGCCGAGCTTGCCTTCCGCCGTCAGGCGCTGGTAATCGGCAAAAGCTTTCGCGGCCTCCGCAATGGTTCCGTTGAGATCCGTTGCCGGTTGCGCTGTGTTCCCCGGAGCGGGCGCCGCTGTTCGCTGCGGCTCCGCTGCCGTCAGAGACGAGCCCCCACCTCCAAACAACGACCCCAACGCCGCTTCGAATGTAGATCCATACGCGAGCCGGTCTTGCAGCGCGAGCACCACCAGGCGCAGCTCCGGCATGGGGCTTCGCTCCGCCTGCAGGTAAATCGGCTCCGCATACAACAGAGCACGCCCGGTGGGAATCACCAGCAAGCGTGCCGCGGCGCACGTGCGATCCCTGCTGATTCCACAGTGTCAATTGTCCTGAGAGCTGCGCATTCTGGTCGATGCGCGCTTCGATCTGCAGCGGCCCGTCCACCAGCTTGTTCTTGGGAAAGTTATAGACCACCGACGTGCCGTAGTGCGCGCCGTCGCTGCGCCCGGCAATCCAGCCAATCAGGTTGTTCCGGTTGGCGGGCGTGAAGGGCAGAATCTCGACGAACTCCATGCCGCTTTCATCCGGCAGCTTCATCAGCACGAAATTCGGCTGCATCGCCTGTGTCGTCTGTCCGCCGCCTTCGCTCATGCCGACCTCGGTCGCCACCGTCCACAGATCCTCGCGGTTATAGAAGACCTCAGGATTGGTCATGTGATAAAGCCCGTAAACCTCGCCCTGCAACTTCAGCAATAACTCCGGGTAGCGCACATGCTTGCGCAGCCACGGCGGCATGGCGGACGCATCCTTGAACAGGCTGGGAAAGATGCGGCGGTAGGCCGCAAGAATCGGATCCTGATCGTCGAAAACATAAAACGTAGTCGATCCGTCGTAGGCGTCGATCACCACCTTGACGCTGTTGCGCATGTAGTTGATGGAGTCGTCGCCCAGGCGGTAATGGCTCGAGTACGGATACTGGTCCGACGTGGTGAACGCATCCATCACCCACGACAGCCTGCCATCGTCGCCCACCACGATGTAGGGATCCAGATCGAAGGTAAGAAACGGCGCCAGCGTCGAGACCCGCTCGCGCACGTTGCGCCGCATCAGCAGGCGGCTCTGCGCGTTCACATCGTCGCTGAAGGGCAGCTTGCCCAGGTCGCCGCGATCGAGCGCCAGCAGAATGCGGCGCAGAAATCCGCCCAGCACGATGCCGCCGTCGCCCTGGTACGACGTCAGGTTGTTGCTCTGGCCCTGCGGGTAATTGAACTCCTGTTGTCGCGTCTTCACGTAGACGTCGGTGTTGGTCAGCTCGCCAAAATAAATCTCCGGCCGCGTCACGCTCAGGCCGGGCACCGTGCTCTGCACCGGCATGTTGCTCAGGAACAGCGTCGGCAGTCCTTCGCTGGTGAAGCCGTTGACCGGGTTCATGGTGATGCCGTAGCCGTGGGTGTAGATCAGCTTTTCATTGATCCAGTTCCGGCTGCTCTCCGGCAGCTTCTCGACATTCAGCTCGCGCGTCGCCAGCATCACCTGGCGCAGGTTGCCATCGATTACATAGCGATCGATGTCGATATCGGGAAAGTCGTAGTAGGTGCGGATCTCCTGAATCTGCCGCAGCGTGTCTTGCAGCGCCTGCCAATCCCACAGCCGGATGTTCTGCAGAGTCGCTTGATTGTTTGCCGGATCGGCCGCGCCTACCGTGGTCTCCGCGGGAAACTCGCGCTGCGAGAACTTGTCTAGACCGTAAGCCTGCCGGGTCATCAGGATGTTGTGCGCAATGTAGGGTTGCTCGCGCACCAGTTCATTCGGCTTGACGATAAAGCTGCTCATCCACCAACCCGCCACGCGAACCCCGGCAAAGCACAGTGCCGCGGGAAGAACCGCCGCGATCAGCCAGCGTCCTCGGGCCACAGTCACGGCGTTGGCGGCTGCAGCGACGGCGCCGGCGATCAGGGCCACGCACACCAGCAGCATGCCGGCAAGGGTGACGTGTGCGTCGGTGTAGGTGACGCCTCCGAAGACCGTGTGATCTTCGAACAGCAGATCGAAGCGGCCGAGGTACACCCGTATCGCCAAAATCAGCAGCAGGAATGCAAATGCAACAGAAAGCCCGCGAAAGGGCAGGATGAGATAGCTGCGGCGTTTGGCGAACGCTCCCGCTCCGCCGGTGATGAGGATGAAGAAAATGGCGAGCGCGCAAACAATGACGGCCAGCGTGAGCAGCCAGCCGGAGACGAGCTGCCATGCCGGCAGGGTGAAGAAGAAGAAGCTGAGCGGGCGGCCAAAAATCGGATCGAAAACTGCACCCGGGACCGCTGCGCGCGGTGCATACCAAAAGAGAGCGAGCGTCGGCCACTCCGCCATCATGCCGGCGCCGGTGACCAGGGCAATCGCGATCGAGCCGCCGATCGCGAGCAGCCGCATGACAGGCTCCACCGGAAGCTTCACCGGCTGTCCGCCGAAGACAATGGTGTGACTGCTCGGCAGGTCGGGCAGATGGGCCCGTTTCAGCGCGGCGAACGATCCGTAAAGAATCAGAAAGGTGGCTGCGACAAAAGCCGCGAAGATGCTCCACTGCAGGGCAAGCGTTCTGGTAAACACTTCCCCGTAGCCGAGCGAGCGGAACCATAGCAGATCGACGAAATAAGAGACCGCGGTACGGCCGAAGATGACAACTACAGCCAAGACCGCGAGGATGAGAAGGAAGCGGCGGCGACGCCGCCGAGGGTTCTTGAGCGGCCAGTCAATCGAGGTGGGCATTGCTACCCTTCATTCTACAGCGCCGGGGCAGCGATCGTGTTCACTCGTAACTTCCGCGGGAACGCATACCGGAATACTATGGGGTGGGCGTAAATTTCTCGATTCGGAGAATCTCCCCCATGCCTCCTAAAACCTCTCGATTCTCTTCCCAGCAGCGCATTGTGCTGCCGGGAAGCGAGAAAGCCCCTCTCACCGCGGCAACCGGCGAAAAGCCGGCGCGCTCCAGCAGCGTGATTACCGTCTCGGTCATCGTCCGCCGCAAACGCCCGTTGAATACCAAGCGTCTGGGGAAAGACCGCCTCACCCGCGCCCAATATCGCCAGCAGCATGCTGCTGATCCTGCCGCCGTCAAGCTGGTGCGCGCCTTTGCCAAGGAGTTCGGGCTAACCGTCGAGAAAGGCACACCCAAGCCAGAGCGGCGCACCATCAAGCTGACCGGGACGGTCGCTGCGATGCAGCAAGCCTTTGCCGTCACCCTGACGCAGAAAACTCTCGACGGCAACATTTATCGCGTCCGTGAGGGCAGCATCCGTCTGCCCGCCGAGCTGATCGGTGCGGTCGAGGCCGTCCTCGGCCTGGACAATCGTCCGCAGGCCAAACCGCACTTCCGTGTCCACGCCGCGGCTGCCAACACCTCATACACTCCCGTGCAAGTGGCGCAGCTCTACCAGTTTCCCTCAGGGAGCAACCGCCGCGGGGCAAACGATTGGCATCATCGAGCTGGGTGGCGGCTACCGCGCGGCAGATCTCACCGCCTACTTCAAAGGGCTGGGCCAAACAGCGCCCAAGGTGACCGCTGTTTCGGTGGACAACGGCAAGAACTCTCCCGGCAACGCCAACGGCGCCGACGGCGAAGTGATGCTGGATATTGAGGTCTCGGCGGCCGTCGCCCCTGGCGCCAAGATAGTGGTTTACTTCGCGCCCAATACCGACCAGGGCTTCATCGATGCGATCAGCACCGCGGTGCACGATACGGCCAATAATCCCAGCGTGATTTCCATCAGCTGGGGTGGACCCGAGTCCAGTTGGACCGCGCAGGCGATGAGCGCCCTCGACGCGGCCTGCCAGTCCGCCGCAGCCCTCGGCATCACTATCACCGTTGCCGCGGGCGACAACGGCTCGACCGACGGTGCTACCGGCAATAACGTCGACTTCCCTGCCTCCAGCCCGCATGTGCTTGCCTGTGGTGGAACCAAGCTCCTCGGCAATGGCAGCACCATCACATCGGAGGTGGTGTGGAACGAGCAAGCCAGCGACGAAGGCGCAACCGGAGGCGGGGTGAGTAACGTTTTCCCGCTGCCCTCCTGGCAGGCCAACGCAAAGGTGCCGCAGCCGTCGGTAGGCGCGGGGGGCCGGGGCGTGCCCGATGTGGCCGGCGATGCTGACCCTGCGACCGGTTACCAGGTGCGCGTGGATGGCCAGAGCATGGTGATTGGCGGCACCAGCGCCGTGGCCCCGCTTTGGGCCGGGCTTATCGCGCTGAACAATCAGCAAAACGGAAAGAGCGCCGGTTTTATCCAACCGCAGATCTATGCGGCGAACGCTGCCTCTGCATTCAACGACATTGTCTCGGGAAACAACGGCGCATTTTCCGCCGGCCCGGGTTGGGACGCCTGCACCGGCCTTGGCTCTCCCATCGGAGCAAAGTTGATCGCGCTCCTCGGCGGTTCCACGCCGACCAAGAAGAAGAAAAAGAAGAAGCCGGTTCGCATGCGCCCCGCTAAGAAAAAGCGCGTCCGCAAAGCGAGACGCTAGTCCGACCCACAAGAAAATCCTGGGTGCCCCATTCAAGCCTTCTTTTGGCTTGAGTGGGGCTGTTGCGCACCCAACCCTGCCCTTTCTGCGCGGAAGAGCAGGGCCGAGCGCCGATTACTTAAGTTGTAACTACAACTTTGGCGTGGCTGATCACATCACATCCGTGATTTAGCATCCCTTATATATAGATACACAGCAGTTGCCTTACTCCTGCGTTACTTTCCCCGATAGACCTGCGACGCCACTTCGACCGATTGGCAAGATGGCAAAGGGAGAGTGCGGCCATGCGGAAACTGCTCACGGGTCTATTACTCGGATCTCTGGGGTATTTCGCTGGGTGCAGTTCCGGCAACAGCCCGACAGGTACCACCACTCCCAGCATTCTTACCATCACCACGACCTCGCTGCCCGCCGGAACGGTTGGCGCTGCCTATAGCGGATCCGTGGCAGCGTCCGGCGGCACGGCTCCATACACCTACAGCGCAAGCGGCCTGCCGGTCGGTCTCTCGATCAGCGGCTCAGCGGGCGTAATCTCAGGCACACCCGCGCAAAGTTCCACCGGCACAGCGTCCGCAACCATCAAGGTGACGGATTCAAGCCAACCTTCGTCGCAGTCGGCCACCACCAGTCTGAGCATTACCATCAGCCCGGCCAGCCCGGCTCCTCTCGCGATCACGACAACTTCTCTACCCGGCGGAGTGGCTACATCGCCTTATCCGTCAACGACACTCCAGGCTTCCGGCGGAGTGGGGCCTTACACCTGGGCGTTGGCCGCAGGCAGCAGCTTGCCTTCCGGGCTGAGTCTGTCCACAGCGGGCGTACTCTCCGGAACACCCGCCGCCTCGTCCACCGGGTCCTACCCGTTGACCTTCGTGGTGACAGATTCCTTCACCACTCCAGACACGGCGCAGGCCAGCCTTACGCTCACCATCACGGGCGGCGGAGGTGGGAGTGGTGGCTTAACGCTGACCACAACGTCGCTCCCAGCCGCCACCCTGAATACAGCCTATTCAACAACTTTGGCAGCGACCGGTGGAGTCGCCCCGTATACCTTCACCCTAGCCAATGGCACCACCCTGCCCGCGGGACTAACCCTCTCCGCCGCAGGCGTGATCAATGGCACGCCCACCACGGCCGCCAGCACGACGTTCTCTGTCACCGTAACTGATTCCACCACGCCGACAGCGCTGTCCCTCACCAGCAACCTCAGTATCACGGTGAACGCAACCGCCGGACCATCCTGCGGCAACATGAGCACCGGCAACGGCGCCAGCCTGAATGGCTACGTTCCCTTCCCGTCGACAAATTTGTGGAATACCAACATCGCCTCGGCCGCGCTGGACCCGAATTCGGCAGCCATCATCGGCGTGCTCACGGGCAGCCACCTGCATCCGGACTTCTCTAACGTGGCCGATGGCAATTACGGCATTCCTTACGTGGTGGTTGACTCGAGCGTCACTCCCGGCGTCACGGTAACCATGACCACGTACCAGAGCGAGAGCGACATTACTCTTTACCCCATCCCCATCACCGCTCCCATCGAAGGCTTCCCGGGAACCTGTTCGACCACGGGGGACAACCATCTCCTGGTAATCGACAAGAACCAGTGCTGGCTCTATGAAACCTGGCAGACGCAGCTCTGCAACGGAACCTGGAGCGCGGCGAACGGAGCGATCTGGGACCTCACCAATACTGAGCACCGTCCTTATGGATGGACCTCAGCGGACGCGGCGGGTTTGCCCATTTTCCCTGGGCTGGTGCGCTACGACGAAGTGGCGGCGGGCGTGATCAATCATGCCTTCCGCATGACCCTGGCGCATACCAAGAGCGATTCGAATGGTGGATATTTTGTAGCTCCCGCCACCCACGCAGCAGGCAACAATTCAGGCACAGATAACATTATGGGGATGCGTCTGCGGCTCAAGCCGAGCTTCGACATCTCCGGCTTCAGCACTGCCAACCAGGTGATTCTTACCGCCATGAAGAATTACGGCATGATCGTGGCGGATAACGGCAGCAACATGTATTTCCAGGGAGCCCCGGATGCGCGCTGGGACGACGACGATCTGAGCGCGTTGAAAGCCATCGACGCGTCGAACTTCGACGTGGTGCAGATGGCAACCGCATACGATGACGCTACCGCCCCAACCGGCGCTCCGCCCACCATCAGCAGCTTCACCGCCTCGCAAACATCGGTAGCGGCCGGCACCCCGGTAACCTTGACCTGGAGCGTAACCAACGACTCTTATGACTTCATCGACGTGGTTGGCACGGTACGCGGAGGCAGCCAGACCGTGACTCCGTCTGCGACCACCACCTACACCTTGAACTCCACCAACCAATATGGCCGCTCGACTATGTCGGTTACGGTGAATGTCCAGTAGCCAGGTTTAGTCTCGACTGATATCGACGCCGCCGTTTACCGTCTGAAATTGAAGCGTTGCTCCGCCCTGCCCGATGTTGGTATCGATATGATTATGAATCTTGCCCTGAACCGTGATCGGAAAGTCCACTGAGATGCCGCCGTTCACCGTCTCTGCGACTAGGTGCGCGGAGTAGTTATTCGGAGCCTTCACCGAAACCCCGCCATTGGTCGACCTGGCGAACAGGCCTCCTCCCTGCCACTGGTTCCCGCTTAGCGTCACATCTAAGCCGCCATTCACCGTGGTGGCGTGCACGTCTCCGCCCAGGTCATTGAGGGTGACACCTCCGTTCGTGGTATCGGCATGGATCGCGCCCACAACGTCCGTAATATCGATGCCGCCGTTTTCGGTATGCAGCTGCGCAGCAAGATGGCGCGGCACGTGCAGACGGTAGTTAACCGACCAGCTGCCGTGCGACCAGCCGGACATCTGTGGGCCATCCGCATGGATCGTGCCGGTGGTCGCGATCTTTACCTGGCGCATGATCGACGTAGCGTCTTCGCTGCTTGAACCCTGGGCAATGACGCGCGCTTCCAGGGCAATATCCTGACGTTCCTCGCCAATCACTTCAATGCCTCCGTTCTTTCCCACCACACTTAGCTGCCCGTTGACCAGTGGCAGAGTTGTGCTGCGCAGTTCGCAAACCCGCGCGTGGCCGCCAAAGAACGAATTGTTGTTCGTGTTGCCCTCGTCGTCTTTGCAGGGGGTAGTGGTGAAAGACTGTGCGTGAAGGCTGCCTGCGAAAAGCAGGGCGAAGAAGTATCCGAAGACAAATTTGCGCATCGACATCTCCCGGTAAGCAAGCTACCAGCCTCAACTACGAAAACAAGAGCCATTCGGTTCCCGAAAAGAGTAGTTTGCCGCTAATTTGGGGATCTGGTGAGTTCCTGCAGTCTTAGCCAGAGCAGCACCCCCAATACTCCGAGCACCGGAGAAGTAATGAGGCCGGGGAAATACCCCTTGGCGACGACCGCCAGCAATGGGTGGGCGACTCCGTTTGCCATCGCCGCGATGGCAAAGAACCACACCGGGAAGAGAGCGGCCCGGTACCCCCTCTGGAGGGCAACCGCCGACAGGATCCAGAGGCTGATCCAAATCAGGTTGAAGGCTACGAAGAAGCGCTCGGACCATTCGGGCAGGCCCAGCAATGCGGGAAACCGCCGCTCAAATCCGGTGACAAACTCCTCCATAAAGTGGAGACTCTGCACCGCCAGGCCGAGCATAAGGATGCCTGCCGTTCGCTCCCGGCCGGCCCGGTCGCCGGTAAGCGGACGTAGAAGGGTTAGCAACAGCGCTGCCACCGCCGCCACAGAAAGCCCGGCCGTTCCCACGAGAATGCTGCGCAGATTCTCGTTCATGGCGATTTATTATCTTATTTCGAAGATTGCCAGGGCTACTGAACAGAGGTACTCAACCATGTGCCGGAATATCAAGATGCTTTTCAATTTCGATCCTCCTGTAACTCCCGAGGAGATTCACGCCGCCTCCCTGCAGTTCGTAAGAAAGATCAGCGGCTTCAACAAGCCATCCAAGGCCAACGAAGCCGTATTTCTTAAAGCCGTAGAGGAAGTAGCCGCCGTCTCCAGCCGGCTTCTCTCTTCGCTTGAAACCAATGCGGAGCCGAGAAACCGGGAAGAAGAGGCAGCCAAGGCAAAAGCTCGCAGCGCGGAGCGGTTCGGCACCTAATTCTGGCGAACCGAGCGGCCGAGTCGTATGCTGGTCGATATGGTTAGTTGCCCTTGGCTACGAGTGTGCCTCTTAGTGGTTCTATCTCTGGTCGGCGTCGGCCGCGCCGAGACACTCAAGGTCAATAATCCAGGGACCGGTTCGGTTCCCCTCGAGGGTAACTGGCGCTTTCATCTGGGCGACGATCCGGCGTGGGCCAATCCATCGCTGGATGATTCCCAGTGGGAGACGATCCGGGTCGATCAGCCTTGGGGACAGCAGAGCCATCCCAGCTATACCGGCTTTGCCTGGTACCGGCAGCGCATTGAGATCGACAATTCCAATCCCGCAGCAACCAAAAACCTGGCGCTGCTGATTCCACCCGCACAGGATGCCTACAAGGTCTACTGGAACGGGCAAGAGGTGGGAACCTACGGCGCGCTGCCTCCCCGTCCAGAGTGGTGGCCATTCGGCCCCGCGGCGGTTTACCGGCTGCCAGGCGCCAGCGGAGTCTTGGCCTTTCGCTTTTGGAAGGCGCCTCTTTCGTCGGTCGACCCCTCCGAAGAGGGTGGGTTCACAGAAGCACCGCTCCTGGGTGATGCCGCCGTGCTGGAAGCCCGGGCCCAAGCCATCGCCTATAAGAGCGATGCGCAAAGGCTGCCCAACTCGCTGATTGCAGCCGTCCTTCTTGTCATCGGGTTGCTGAGTTTCCTGCTATATATGCGCGACCGCAAGCAGGGCCTGTATCTGTGGCTGGCGATATACCTGGTGGCCGGCGGCTTGCAGGGACTCCAGGGGTTATCAGCCTTCCGCTTCGGCATGACGTTCCGCACCTACCAGTTGGGCACCCAACTGTTCGAGTGCTCTCAGGATGTCTCCATTTGGCTGATCCTGCTGGGCCTATTCGGCATGGCGCACGAGCGGCAATGGAGGCGGGCGACTGCCTGGATCGCCGCACTCTACCTGGCCGCGCAGTTCATCGACATTACGACCATCTGGTTCTGGGATAGAGGCGGCGTCTCGCTGCCCTGGATCGATGGCATTACCACCGGCGTTTACTCCATCACTCCTTTATATGTTTTCGTGATTATCGGCGCCGGGTTGATGCGCAGAAATCGGCTTTCGCTTTGGCCCTTGATCGTAGCGGTCTGCGCGAACGGCCTTTATTCCTGCATTGCGAACCTTACCGGCCAGGGCGTGCGATTTACCCACTGGACCCTGAACTCACGTTTGCAGGGCCTCGGCTTTCCCCTTGGCGGCTATCTCTTCAACCTATCCTTCCTCCTCAGCACTGCGCTATTCCTGGCCCTGATTTTCACCATCGCGCGGGAGCAATTTCTGGAGCGCGAACGGCAGGCTCGTATCGAGCTTGAAGTGAAGTCGGCCCGGGAAGTGCAGCAGATTCTCGTTCCCGAAGAGACCCCCGCGATTCCCGGCTTATCGATTGCCAGTGTGTACCGTCCCGCGGAAGAAGTGGGCGGTGACTTTTTCCAGGTCATCGCGATGGAAGGTGGAGGCGCCTTGATTGCCCTGGGCGATGTGAGTGGCAAAGGGCTGAAAGCGGCCATGACGGTTTCGCTGATCGTGGGCTCCTTGCGCACCTTATCCGAATTTACGCAGAGCCCGGCTGCCATTCTTGCCGGCTTGAACCGAAGGCTGTTAGGTCGCGTCGACGGCGGCTTCGCCACCTGTTTAGTTGCTCGCATTGATCCTAACGGTGAAACCACCATGGCCAATGGCGGCCACCTAGCCCCCTTTCGTGATGGGGACGAGCTGCCCGTCGCCGGATCGCTACCGCTTGGCCTGGCGGTGGACGCAGCGTACGACGAGCTGGTGTTCACGCTGCATGAAGGCGAGACCCTTACCTTCTACACCGATGGCATCCTCGAAGCGCGCAATCCCGCGGGCGAGCTGTTCGGCTTCGACCGCCTATCCGCGTTGATCGGCTCCCACCCCACCATCGAGCAGATGGTGGAGGCGGCCTGCAACTTCGGCCAGCAGGATGACATCACGGTGTTCCGCGTCACGCGCCTGGCGGAGTCGGCCCCCGCGCACGCCGCGAGCCTGCGCCTCGCCACTCAAATTGCAGGAGTCTGACTCACCGATCCCTGTATCCTTGCCCTGCATGACAGACCGTTCTTCCCATAACATCTCTCACGCGGCCACCCGGGCATTGGCCGCGGTCGGCGTTGGCGCGATCGCTTTCTTTGGGGCGCACTTCCTGGTGAACTTCTTCGGCCCGGCTATCCCATACACCATGCCGGACAGGAACCCATGCGACCTGGACTCAGAAGAGTTCATCCAGTTCCTCAGCCTGGTAACGGATGGCACACGCCGGCATTCTCGCATCTCCCGTCTTAAGAACGGAGTCGAATTCTATCCGGCGCAGCTACAGGCCATCCGCCGCGCCAAATATGCCATCAACCTGGAGTTCTACCAATTTGTAGAAGGGCGAATCGGGGACGAGTTTCTGGCTTCGTTGACCGAGCGGGCCGCCGCCGGAGTGGAAGTGCGCGTGATTGTCGATGCCATCGGCAGCTTCGAAACCCGCGATGCCTACTTCGACGGGTTGCGTGCCGCGGGCGGTCACATGTGCTGGTACCATCCAGTTCGTTGGAATACGTGGCCGAGAATCAATAACCGCACCCATCGCAAGCTATTGATCGTGGATGGTGAAACAGGCTTCATCGGCGGCGCCGGCATCGCCGACCACTGGCTGTACGACACCAGTGTTCCGGTATGGCGAGACACGGTGTTTTGTGTGGAAGGGGAAGCCGTGGCCGGCCTGATCTCCGCGTTTTGCGAAAATTGGCTCGAATCTTCCGGAGAGATTCTCTCCAGTCCGAAACAATTTGCCTTTCGCGCCACGCCCGAGGGCGCCGAAAGTTTTGTTGTGTCCAGCACGCCCCGCGGTGGAGGCACCCAGGCGCGCATTCTCTTCCAGGCCTTGATCAATAGCGCGCGCGATAGCATACGCATCACCACACCTTACTTCCTGCCCGATAGAAGCGCGCGCCAGGCGTTGATCGAGGCCATCCGGACCCGCGGCGTGAAGGTGCAGATCCTCACTGCCGGCCCGCGTATCGATCATCCGGTCATGCGCAAGATAAGTCATCACAGCGTGCGCCATTTGCTCGAGGCCGGCGCAGAGATATTCGAATATGAGCCATCGATGATTCATGCGAAAGTGATGACCGTGGATGGAATGTGGAATGTGGTTGGCTCCACTAACTTCGATCACCGCTCCTTTGCGCTGAACGATGAAGTAAACCTCGCCGTCCTCGATCCGCAGCTGGCAGCGACCATCGAGGCCGATTTCCGCGAGGACCTGGAGCAAAGCCGCAATCTCAGTTTGGCCCTGCTCGAGGAGCGCGCACTGTTGGGGAAAGACGAGTCTCTGATGGACGTCATACTTGAGAAGGAAAGTTAAGAAAGATCCGCCAATTTTTGTTATCCTGTTGGTATTGCTGTTTTCGGGATCTGCCCTCCCACCCGGCTTTGCAAAATTTTGGAGTCAATCGATTCAGACGATGCTTGCATCTGCCTTGCGATCAGTGTTTTTGGCCACTTTTTGTCTTCTTGCCGGCAGTTTCCTGCCTGCGATGGCGGCGAGCGTGCCTGCTGTTTCGCGAGTGGATGCCCTGCCCACGGCGCCCACGCCGTCCCTGGCAGCATCCTCTTCCTCCACAGGGGTACACGCAGCAGTGGCCCACCCCGACCGCGTGATCATTCCGCGCCTGGATAGCGAACCGCACCTCAACGACTTCCTGACCTCGCCCATACGCTCACCCGCGGCAAAACAGATGCTGCGCGTCAGCAACTTCATTGAGCGTTATCCCAAGGATGGTAAGCCGGTGACCGAGCCAACCGTCGCTTACCTGGGCTACACCCGTGAATACTTCTTTGCCGCGTTCGTCTGTGAAGACAAGACGCCGGGCCTGATCCGGGCGCACATGCTGGCCCGCGATTCACTGGGCGATGACGACTATGTCGAGGTCATGCTCGACACCTTCGACGACCAGCGCCGCGCGTTTATGTTTAACAGCAATGCTCTCGGCATCCAGAGCGATGGCCTTTGGAGCGAGCAGAACGGCGCCGACTACTCCTTTGATACGGTGTGGGACACCTGGGGCAAACGCACACCGAAGGGATACGTTGTGCTCATGCGTATTCCGTTTGCCAGCCTGTATTTCAAGAAGGCCGATCCAGGAGAATCGCGGACCTGGGGAATTATCCTGCAGCGAAATATCTCCCATGCCAACGAGCAGGCCTATTGGCCGCAGATCAAGCATTCCATCGCCGGGCGCTTGACCCAGGACATCGCAGCAGAAGGATTCAACGATATCGAGCATGGCAAGAACCTTCAAGTGGAGCCTTATCTTTTGGCTCGCAATCTCCGCCAGTTAAATACGATAGACCCGGTTGATCCGTATTTTCAGGACAAGCATTTGCAGGGCTACGGCGGGATGGACGCAAAGTTTATTCTCCACAACAGCTTGGTGCTTGACACCACGGTGAACCCCGATTTCAGCCAGGTGGGCATCGATAACCCGGCGATCCCGAACCAGCGCTTCCCCCCGTACTTTGCGGAGGTGCGGCCGTTCTTCATTGAGAACAGCAGCTACTTCCAGACGCCCATCAGCCTGTACTACACCAACAACATTGTTAAGCCGCAGTTTGGTGCTCGCCTTACCGGCAAGCTTGGCCCCTGGGCGATGGGCATTCTGGGAGTAGACGACAGAAGTCCGGGAGAGTCTGTACCGCCCGACGATCCTGAGTACAACACCCGCGCCCATTTTTACACTGGCCGTGTCAACCGCGACCTGGGCACTCTTTCCAACATCGGAATTATTTACGCCGACCGCGAATACCTCGACTCCTTCAATCGCGCCGGGGGCCTCGACTACCGAGCCCGGTTTCAGAACCGTTGGACGTTGACGGGGCAGGCCATTACCAGCGCGACGGAAAATGTCAGCAACTCCACCCAGGGCGAGCAGTCGTGCGAGGTGCTTACCTTAACCTGCAGCGGCCAGTCGTATTCCCAGCAGCTGGATTATTCCAGTCTGCATCGCAACTGGTGGGTCGCCTACAACGATACCTCCGCGGGATTCGTCACCGACACTGGATTCTTTCGCCGTCCGGATGTGCGCGAGCCCAATGGCAATTACAGCTATACGTTTCGGCCCAGCCACGGCCTTATTCTTTCCCACGGGCCCAGTGTTTATGGCGAGCGCATCTGGGACCACACCGGAACCCCGCTGGACGCCTACGTCATTCCTTCGTATAGTGTCACCTTCAAGTATCGAACCTCGGTGTCTGCCTATGCCGAACTGGGGCAGGACCGCTTGCGGCCGGTGGATTACCCCGCCCTGCCGAACGATGTGGAATATCAAAGCCACACCAGCGGCGTGAATTTCTACAGTTCTCCTGGGGCATATCTCGCGGTTGGGGGCGGGTATCGCGCGGGAACGGTCATCAACTATTCGCCCCCGGGCAACGATGGGCCGTCTCCTGTGAACATCAGTTCCCCGAATCTCAACGTAGAAGTAAAACCTGTCAGCTCGCTCGATCTGCAAAACAGCTATGTGTATACCCATTTCACTGACCCTGCGACGGGCGATGTTGTCTATGACAACCACGAGTTGATCTCGCGTTGGAATTACCAGATGAGCAAGGCCTTTTCCTTTAATCTTATCGGCCAATACATCTCGACTTTGCCGAATGCGGAGTACACCAGCCTGGCGAATTCCAAGACTCTTTTTGCGGATGCTCTGGTTACCTACATGCCGCATCCTGGCACGGCTGTCTACTTCGGCTATCTGGGTAACTTCGCAAACATTGACCGCGCTCTCTGCACCCGCGACGCGAATGGGCAATGCGACACCAACGACCCAATTCTCCCGCCCACGTATTCATCGCTCATGAACGACGGCAAGACCATCTACGTCAAGGTCAGCTATCTGCTGCGCTTCTAGCTGCTGTCAGTGCGGTTAACTGAAGCGCTGTCATTCCCCCTTCAAGAAACTTGGCGTGCCCCATTCAAGCCTTCATCCCTCCTCCAAGAAGATCTTGGGGTGGCCCATTCAAGCCTTCGTGGCGGAGAGCCGGGATGGCTGGCGCTTCAATTCTGGACGATGGGCTAAAGAATGCCGCGAGCCAGCAGTCCCACGCAAGCCGCCACCACTCCCGGGATGTCAGACTTCACCGCCTCGCAAGCCGGCTCCCAATTATGCTGCCGCAGCGTGCGCGTTGTAACTGGACCAATCGACACCGCACGTAACCCAAGCGGCAGCTCAATCCGTGCCGCCACAAGCAGCGCAACAAAATTATTCACCGTTGAAGAACTAGTGAACGTCACTGCGTCGGGCAGCGGCTTCCCCTCCCCAAACAGTCCACGCACCTGCTCAATGGAATCCGAAGGAATGACCGTGCGGTAGGCCTCCACCACGTGGACATCCGCCCCACCCTTGCGTAACTCCTCCGGGATCACATCCCGGGCCACCGCAGGGCGCACCAGCAACACGTGTTTGCCGCGCACTTTCTCTTTGAGCAGAGCAACCACCGCCTCCGCGACATAGGCCTCTGGCATCGCTGATACTTTCAGTCCGACGCGGCCCAAAGCATTCGCAGTCGCAGGACCAATCGCAGCAATCTGCAAATGCTGCAACCGCACCCGTGGGATGCTCAGGAATCGCAGCCGGTCCTCCAACGCCGCAACCCCATTGGCGCTGGTCACGATCAGCCAATCGAAGCCGCCGATCACTTCGAGAACAGCATCCAGATGGGCGTAACTTTCAGGAGGGACAATCTCAATGGTAGGCAGCCGCAGCACCTCGGCCCCTTGCTCTTCCAGGGCCTCTGCCAGCCGTCCCGCCTGGTGACGCGCCCGGGTAATAAGGATGCGCTTGCCGGCTAGCGGCTGCGCGGCATTCACGCTCTCTTTTCCTCGAGCCCCAGGATGGCGCCCGCTCCCTGCTCTAACAATTGCTGCGCAAGCTGCTCTCCCAGCGTCTCCGGATCAGTGCCCCGCCGCTCCGCATGAATCATCTGACGGCCATCCGCGGACGCCACAACCGCGCGCATGGATAACTCGTCGCCGTCGCGGTGGCAATAAGCACCGATAGGCACCAGACACCCTCCACCCAGAGTGGAAAGACATCCGCGCTCAGCAGTAACCGCAAGACGCGTATCGCGATCCTCAAGCGGCTGCAAAACCAAGTGCATCGCTCCATCCCCGGCCCTGCCCTCGATGGCCAGCGCCCCCTGGCCAGGAGCCGGGCACAGCACCTCAGGCGCAAACCGTTCGCGGATGGCGCCGGTTTTCTGCAATCGATCCAGACCCGAGGCCGCCAGCACAATCGCATCGGCTTTGCCTTGCGCAAGCTTGGCCAGCCGGGTGTCCACATTGCCCCGGAACTCAATGTACTCGAGATCGCTGCGCCGCGCGCGCAACTGGGCTTGCCGGCGCAGGCTGCTGGTGCCCACCACTGCCCCCGCAGGGAGCGCATCGAAGCCGGCATAGCGCTCCGACACCAGCACATCGCGGGCATCGGCTCGTCTAGGAATTGCCGCCAGGGTGAAAGCCTCGCCCAACTCCGTGGGCAAATCCTTCAGGCTGTGTACCGCAAGATCGATGGTCCCCGCCAGCAGCGCATCTTCGATCTCCCTGGTAAACATGCCCTTGGCGCCGACTGAGGCGAAGGCGATGTTCTGCATCCGGTCGCCGGTGGTGCGAATAATCTCGATCGAGACCTCATGCCCCAGCATGCGCAGCGCTTCCGCAATATGATTGGCCTGCCACAGCGCAAGCTGCGATCCCCGGGAACCGATGCGGATCAATGATTCAGATCCTCGGAATCCCAATCCTCATCATCTCCAGCCACACTCTGCCCCCCGAAGGCTTCGCGGATGGCATCCACTGCGGCGGCATTCCCTTCGCTGGCGGCTGCCTTGATCGCCTGCACCGGTTGATGGAGAAACTTGTTGATCAGCCCACGGGTCAGCGCCTCCACCGCAGCCTGCTGTTCCGCAGAAAGCGTCTGGAGCTTCCCGGCCACGCGGCGAAGCTCCGCCTGGCGTATCTGCTCAGCCGATTGCTGCAACCGCACAATCTCCGGCGTCACGTTCAGCGCGTGCATTCGCCGCTGATACTTATTCACCTCGGCCAGGATCATCGCCTCGGCCATCTCCGCCTCTTTGCCGCGCGCCTTCAGATGCGATCCGGCGACCGATTGCAGGTCGTCGATGTCATACAGAAAAATCCCGTCAAGCTTGTTGACTTCAGGGTCGACGTCGCGCGGCACCGCAATATCGATAAAGAACATCGGTCGCCCACGACGCTGCTGCAGAAAGTGCTGCGCGTGCTCGCGGCGAAAGACTGGCCGGGCAGAGCCGGTGGAGGTGATGATAATGTCGGCCTGGTCCGCGCTGCTATACAGCTCCTCAAAGCGGATCGCCCTGCCCCCGAAACGCTGGGCCATCTGCTCCGCCCGCTCGTGGGTGCGGTTGGCCACCAGAACGGCGCCGGCGCCCTGGTTCATCAGGTGGCGGGCCGCCTGCTCGCTCATCTTCCCCGCCCCCACCAGCAGAACCTTCTTCTCTTCCAGCGATCCAAAGATCTTGCGCGCCAGCTCCACGGCCACCGATGCGATGGATACTGCGGAGCTGCCAATCTGGGTCTCACTGCGCACCCGCTTGGCTACCACAAAGGCACGCTGCAGCACCTTGTCCAGATGGCCGCGGATCGCTCCCGCGGACCGCGCCGCCAGGTAACTGCTCTTGACCTGCCCCAGGATCTGCGGCTCGCCAATCACCATGGAGTCAAGACTGCACGCCACCCGGAAGAGATGGCGCACCGCTTCCTCCTGCCGGTACTCATAAATATGCGGAGCCAGCATCTTTGGTTCGATGCGGAAGTAATCCCCGATAAACTCCAGCAGGTGGGGCGCATCCGGCTGCTGGCTGGTGAGCAGCTCTACCCGGTTGCAGGTGGAGAGAATCATTCCCTCCAGTACCCCGGGTGCCTGCACCAGGGAGCGGGTAGCCTCTTCCAAATCGTGCGGCGCAACGGCCAGCCGCTCCCGCAGCTCGATGGGCGCGGTCTTGTGGTTCAACCCCAGCAGGACAATATTCATGGGGCGGTGAACCTATGTACAGAGCTGAACTGGTTGGCCGCCCACACGCTGATCACCACCAGAAAGGCCAGGCTGGAAAGATAAACGGCGCGTCTGCCGCGAAGGCCGGCCTGCCGGCGGATGAACAACATCACCAGGTAGAGAGCCCACATGGCGAACGAGAGCAGCACCTTGGGATCTTTGAAATAGACCGGGCCGACGCTCTCCTGCGCAATCAACGATCCAGCCAGCAGCCCCAGCGTCATAAAAGGAAACCCGATGAGCAGCATACCCGAGGCGATGCGCTCCATGGTTTCCAGCGGAGGCAGCCACGCCAGAAAGGCAACGTTGCTCTTGCTCTTCAGTCGACGCTCCTGCACCAGGTAAAGAAAATTGGCGATCAGACTGAAGATCAGCGCGGCATAGGCTGCCAGTAGAGCGACGATGTGCAGCCCAAGCCACCCACTGCGAATCTCGGGCGATTGGAAGGTCCAGTGGTCAGGGCCCATGGCCGGGCCTAGAACCAGCAGGAGCGACAGGGGCAAAGCAAAAACTCCGAAAGAAACCGTGCGATAGAGCAAAGCAACCAGCAGAAAAGCTGCGCAAATCAGCAGCGCCAACAGCGATTGCACCTCATGCATTCCCACCGGCAGGGAGTGGTGCGAGGCGGCCAGCATCTCGATCAGCGCGACAAAATGGAAGAAAAAGGCGGAAACGGCCGCCGGGACGCACACCCTCTTCCACCCGGGCCGGTCATAAAGCACCGCCGGCAGTGCAGAAATGCTCGCGACAGCGTAAAGCACCGCAGCAACTCTTAACCACAGTAGAAACATTCCAATGCCCGCAATCCTCAAGTATAACCGTGCGCCCTCAGCATTTCTTCCCTGCAAGAAAGCTTGGGTGCCCCATTCAAGCCTTCTGTTGGCTTGAGTGGGGTAGTGGTCCCGACACAGATGCCACTCCATCCTCGGCCCGGCTGAAATAACTCCCGGGAAGTTTGACCCTGCTCAAGTTTGGAAATTTGGCAGCAATCACGCTCAGAAAACGTACATCCTTTGAATAGCGCACGTCCTCACAGCCCATGAGCACCAGAGTTGCTACCGAGACAGGAGATTTACCAATGGATTATCGCGTACGCGCCGGAGAAATACCGGAAGATCAAACCACCGCCCTGATGGAGAGTTACACCGCCAAGCTGCCCACCAGCTTTTTTCTGGGCGCGGCCCTCACTTCGATCGTGGGTTCTCTCATCCTGAAAACCAACGGCAAAGACCATCATGCCCTGTTCATTGGCCAGTGGGCCGCCCCGTTCCTTCTGTTGGGCATTTACAACAAGATGGTCAAGCAGCATGGCTCCGATGCCCATGTGAACCGGGAACCGCATATCGCGGCATAGCTCCCTCCCCCGTTGCCCTTATCTTTGAACGCCAGCATGTCATTCACGATATGCTGGCTTTTTCCGTGTCTACCATCCCTCCAGCTCCAGCGGCCGAGTCCACGCCCCTCATGCGCCAGTACGCCGCCGCCAAGCGGCAGAATCCTGATGCCCTGCTTTTTTTCCGCATGGGCGACTTTTACGAGCTGTTTTTTGAGGACGCGCAGGTCGCCTCCCGCGAGCTGCAAATCACACTCACCGCACGGGATAAAGAGCGTTCCGTGCCCATGTGCGGGGTGCCCTACCACGCTGCCGACAACTACCTCTCCCGCCTGCTGCGCAAGGGCTACCGGGTCGCGATCTGCGAGCAGATGGAAGACCCCAAGCTGACCAAGAAGATCGTGCGCCGCGAGGTAACCCGGGTGCTCACCCCCGGCACCGCGGTCGATCCGACCCTGGCTTCGGAGCGTAACAACTACCTGGCGGCCTTGCACTTCGAGGGTCCGGTGGCGGCGTTGGCCCTGCTCGATCTCTCGACCGGCGACTTTCGCACCATGGAGTTCACCAGCGCGGGTGCGATAGGCTTCTGCATCGATGAGCTGAGCAAGGCGCAGCCCAGCGAAGTGCTGCTCTCCACCGGGTTGGCCCCGCTCGAGCCCCAGATGGAAGCCGAAATCGACAAAATCGGCACCAAAACCCGGCTCGAGGAGTGGGTCTTCACCCCGGATTACGCCATTCCTCTCTTAGAAAGACAATTGGGCGCGAACGGGCTGGAAGGCTTTGGCCTGGCAAACGCCCGTGCGGCGGCCATCGCTGCCGGCGCCGTGGTCCATTACGCCCGCAGCACCCAGCAGATCGAGCTGCAGCATGTCAACAGCATCCGCTACTACGAGCGGGCTGAGAACCTGCAGCTCGATGCGGTCACCGTGCGTAACCTGGAGCTGGTTGAGCCGCTCTTCTCCGGCGGGGCCAGCGAGGCGACGCTCTTCGCCAATCTCGACCATTGCATGACCCCGATGGGCAAGCGGCTGCTGCGCGCATCCCTGGTCCGCCCCCTGATCGACCAAGCCGAGATCGAGTCGCGGCTCGAGGCGGTCGGCGTTGCCGCCCACAACCTGATCGACCGCGAGCATCTGCGCAAGATACTGGGCGCGATCCAGGATATGGAGCGAATGCTCTCCCGCATTGCCCTCGACAGCGCCGGGCCCCGGGACGCCGCCGCCTTGTCGGCCTCGCTCGGCCGGCTCCCCGATCTGCACGCCGGCCTGCAGCGGCTTACCGCGCCGCGCTGGCTGACGTGCGCTACCCGGCTCGACCTGCTGCAGGACCTGCGGGAACGACTGGAGCGAACCCTGTTGCCCGAGCCCCCGGTGAACTTGTCTGACGGTGGCGCCATCGCCGCCGGTGTCGATGCGGAATTGGACGAGTTGCGCTCGCTCGGCGCCAACGCACGCCAGTCCATCACCACCATCGAGGAGCGGGAGCGCAAGCGCACCGGCATCCATTCCTTAAAGGTTCGCTTTAACAATGTCTTCGGATACTCGATTGAGGTCACGCGGTCTAACCTGGCGCTGGTGCCCGCGGACTATGAGCGCAAGCAGACCCTGGCCAACGCCGAGCGCTTCACCACCCCGGAGCTGAAGCGGTACGAAGTGAGCGTGCTGACCGCGCATGAGCGGTCCATCGAAATCGAGAAGCGCATCTTTGCCGAGTTGCGGCAAACGATCCTGCAGGCCGCAAGCCGCATTCGCGTTTCCAGCGGAGTGATTGCGGAGGTGGACCTGCTGGCCAACTTTGCCCACCTGGCCGCGCTGCGCAGTTATGTGCGGCCGCAGATTACCCAATCCGCGGTGCTGGAGACCATAGGGGCTCGCCATCCCGTAGTGGAGTGCCTGCTGGAAGCGGGCGGCCAGACAAAATTCGTCGCCAATGATCTCTATGTCGAGCCGGGTGGCCCCAGCCTGTTGTTGATCACCGGGCCCAACATGGGCGGCAAATCCACCTATCTGCGCCAGGCGGCGCTCTTGGTCATCATGGCGCAGATGGGCTGCTTCGTTCCCGCCAAGAGCATGCGGCTGGGCGTTGTGGATAGGATCTACACCCGCATCGGCGCCTCCGACAACGTGGCCCGCGGCCGTTCCACCTTCATGGTGGAGATGACCGAGACCGCCACCATTCTCAACACCGCCACGCCGCAGTCGCTGATCCTGCTTGACGAGATGGGCCGCGGAACCGCAACCTTCGACGGGCTTTCGCTGGCCTGGGCCACGCTCGAGTATCTGCACGCGCAGGTGCGCGCCCGCACACTCTTTGCTACCCACTACCATGAGCTCACACTGTTGGCTGAGCAGTTGCCTGGATTGAAAAACCTGCGCGTCGCCGTAAAAGAAACTTCCAAGGGCATTGTCTTTTTGCATACGATCGAGCCGGGCGCGGCCAACAAGAGCTACGGCATCGAGGTAGCGCGTCTGGCCGGTCTGCCTCTGTCGGTCATCGAGCGCGCCCGCCAGGTTCTGTTACAACACGAGCAATCCGAGAAAAGAAATGTAGCGCAAGAGACAGATGCGCCATTGCAGTTGACTATGTTCACCCCGCTCTCGCAGCGGATCCTGGATCGCCTGGAGCAAACCGACATTAACCATCTGACACCGCTACAGGCACTGAATCTTATCGAGCAGCTCAAGGATGAAATTCGCGGCCGGGGGACTTCGTGAAAGCCATGACATTGCGGCAGGCTGCCGGCCAGGTGCTGGTAGCCGGCCTGGAAGGCCCTCAGCTGAGCGCGATGGAAGCAGCCTGGCTGCGTCTGCTGCGGCCCGCCGGGGTAATTCTTTTTCGCCGCAACATCGAGAGCGCCGCCGAAACCCATGCCCTTCTCCACGCGGCGAAGCAGGCCGTGGATGGACCCCTGCTCCGTTGCATCGATGTCGAAGGGGGCACGGTGGACCGGCTGCGCGATCTAATCGCGCGGATGCCCTCGCCTTTCGCAGTTGCCTCGACCCCTAAGCCGGCGTTGTTCGAGAAACATGGCAGCCTCATCGGCCAGGAAGTACGCATGCTGGGGTTGAATTGCACCTTCGCCCCAGTGCTCGATCTCAGGACCTTAGCCTCTGAGACCGTGATGACCACACGCGTTGTCTCTGCCGATCCCGAGCTGGTCGTCGCCTATGCCCGGCACTTCCTCAAAGGCCTGGCGCGGCAGGGGGTGCTGGGCTGCGGAAAACATTTTCCCGGTCTGGGCAGTGGACAGGTGGACTCGCACCATGCGACTCCACAAATCGCACAACCTTTCGACCTGCTGTGGCAGGAAGACCTTCTGCCCTACCGCCGCCTGGCCAGGCAGCTGCCCATGGTGATGGTTTCGCACGCGGCGTACTCCGTCTCCGGCCCGGAGCCCGCATCCGTCTCCCGTTACTGGATCACGGACGTGCTCACCCACAAGATCGGCTATCGAGGATTGATCGTCTCCGACGACATGGAGATGGGCGGCATCCTCAGCTACATGGGTATGGCCGAGGCGGCAGTGCGTTCCGTGGAGGCCGGCATGCACCTGATCGAGGTATGCCGCGATCCGATCCTGATTTTCGCCGCGTACGACGCCCTGCTGCGGGAAGCGGAGCACTCGCCTGCGTTCGCCCGGCTGCTGCGGCGCGCCGCGGCCAAAGTGCGCGCAGTCGCCGCGCGTGGCAAGCGCGAGCACTGCCGCCTACCCCCACGGCCGCCGCGGTCACGAAGATGCGGACTGCGGTGGAGCGCTTCACCGCGCAAGTGGCGAAAGCAGGTCCGGCATGAGCGCGTCGGCCCTGACTCCCCCCTGACCTCAATGACGGTGGCCGGCATCATGAGCGGGACCTCGGCCGATGGCATCGATGTTGCCTTCACGCGAATTACTCCGCGCGCCGACGATCCCGCATTTCCGGCCTTGAAGCTGCTTGGCCACGCAGGCTTTCCTTTTCCCCCGGCACTGCGCCGCGCCGTGCTGGCGGCAATGAACGCGGAAGCCATTGCCACCGCGGAGTTGGCGCGGCTGAACTGGCGGCTTGGGGCAGGCGTATTCCGAAGCGCTGGCGGAGGCGTTGGAGAGCAATCCCTGCCGCCTGGATCTGATCGGCTGCCATGGTCAAACCATCTACCACCAGGCCACCCCCGCACGCTACCTGGGGCGCGAGGCAGCCTGCACCTGGCAGATTGGCGAGATGGCCATGCTGGCGGAGCGCAGCGGAGTGCCTGTGGTCTCGAATTTTCGCCCGGCCGACATGGTGGTCGGCGGGCAGGGTGCTCCCCTCGTTCCCTTGCTGGACTATGTGCTCTTTCGCCACCCGGCGCGCGGCCGCGTCCTGCAGAACCTCGGAGGCATCGGCAACCTGACGGCGCTGCCCGCTAACGCCGGGCCGTCGCAGGTGGTGGCCTTCGATACCGGCCCGGGAAACATGGTGATCGATCAGCTGATGCAGCAGCTTTTTGGCAAGCCCTTCGACCGCGGGGGAAAGACCGGTAAGCGTGGCACGGTGATCAAGGCGGTCGTGAGCGCGCAGCTGCGCGAGCCTTTTTTTCAGGCGCGTCCGCCCAAAACAGCCGGCCGGGAGCAATTCGGCGCCGACTACGCAGCGCAATTTCTGCAAGCGTGCCGCAAAGCCGGCGGCAGCCCGGAAGATACGATTGCAACGGCAACCGCGCTTACCGCACAGAGCGTAGCGCTGGCCTATTCCACTTTCCTTGCCAAGAAAATGCGCTCACGCGCCGGTGGACTTCATCGTCTCCGGCGGCGGCGCCCGCAATCTGACACTGTTGCAGATGCTGCGCGAGCAGCTCGAGCCCTTGGGTTGCACGGTGCAGGCGAGCGACGACCTTGGCTTGCCGGCGGAAGCCAAGGAGGCGGCTGCCTTTGCCTTGCTCGCGTATGAGACGTGGCATCGGCGCCCGGGCAATATCCCTTCGGCGACGGGTGCGGTCGCGGCCGGTGATCCTGGGCGAGATCACCTATGTCTGAGCGTCTTCGCTGCCTGTTGACTCTATGCGTGATGATGCTTCTAGCCGGATGCGGAGGCAAGGGACCGTCGCCACAAACCGTAACCATGCTGATTGAGAGCAGCCCAACCAGCCTCGATCCGCGGATTGGCGTCGATGCTCAGTCGGAGCATATCGGCAGCCTGATCTTCGACAGCCTGGTGCGCAAGAATGAGCACTTCAACCTGGAACCCTGGCTGGCTACCAGTTGGGAGACGCCCGATCCGCTTAACCTATCGCTTTCACCTGCGCACCGACGTGCATTTTCAAAACGGGCAGCCGCTGACCTCCGCGGATGTGAAATACACCCTCGATTCCATGCGCAACGGCACGGTGATCACCGCCAAGGCGGGAGCGTTGGCGCATATCGATCACGTAGACGCGCCCGATGCGGCAACGGTCGTCATCCATTTGAAACAGCCGGATGCCGCTCTGCTGTGGAACCTTTCCGACGGCGCGATCGGCATTGTTCCCGTGGGCAGCGGCCGTGATTTCGCGTTTCATCCCGTGGGCAGCGGACCATTCCGCTTTGTGAGCCAGATGCAGGACGATGAGGTGATCCTCGAGCGAAACGAAAAATCCTGGCAGCCTCGCCCCTGCGATTGCGCGCATCCGCTTCGCCGTGGTTCCCGACGCCATTACCCGCGCCCTCGAGCTGGAGAAGGGCTCGGCGGATGTATGCATCAACTGCATGACCGCCGACATGGTGTCTGCTCTGGCCAAGCGTCCTGATCTGCTGGTGGAGAGCGCTCCCGGGACCAATCTGAATTACATCTCTTTCAATACGCAGGACCGCGTGTTACGTGATGTTCGCGTGCGCCAGGCCATCGCCTACGCCATGAATCGTCCGTTGATCATTCAGTCGTTATGGAGAGGCCGCGCCCGACTTGGCGGAGAGTCTCTTGCCGCCGCAGCACTGGGCATGGACCGGTGACGTGCAGCAATATCCGTATGATCCAGCCAAGGCGAACGCGCTGCTCGATGCCGCGGGATGGAAGCGAGGCAAAGACGGAGTTCGTTTCCACCTGGCGATGAAGACCTCGACGGACGAGACCAGCCGGCTTATTGGCGATGATTTTGCAGCAGCAATTGCGCGATGTAGGCATTGCTCTGGAGGTAAGGAGCTTCGAGTTTGCCACCTTTTATCTCCGATATCAGCAAGGGCGCTTTCCAGATGTACACTCTGCGCTGGCTGGGCGGCAATGAGGATCCGGATATCTTCCGCTACGCCTATGACAGCCACATGTTTCCGCCCCACGGGGCAAATCGCGGCCGATACGCGAACGCTGCGTTGGACGCGTTGATCCGGGAAGCGGGCATGTCGGGTGACCAGGCCCAGCGCCGCACGGATTACGTGAAGGTGCAGCAGATTCTCGCCGAAGAGTTACCCTCGATCAATTTGTGGTACCTGGATGCGGTGCTGGTTCATACCAGGAGGCTGGGAAACATCCAGCCCTCCAGCTCCGGCAACTTCGACTTCCTACGCACAGCCACCGTTACACAATAGAGCCAGCCGCGCTCACCCGCCGCTGCCAACCATCTCCCACAGCTGTTTCGCCTGGTCCTGCATGTTCTTAGCTTCCAATTGAGCGAGCGATAAATCCGGCCACGTCGGCGCTTCGTCGGCAGGTCCAATGCCGGGCAGGTCAGCTCGGCGAAAATCATAGTAGAGACCTCCGAGGGCAGCGAATCCGCGGAGTGTCTTCAGTAAATGATCCATTTGCGCAAGCACTTTTTCTGACACTCTACTCGACTGGGTCAGTACAAACCTACCGACAATCAAGCGGGTTCTGATGTTCGCAAAGACCGAGAATGCGTGTGCCCATCCCACCCGCTCACCGTAGCCGTCAATACTGGAGAGTAGTCGCAGGTCTTCTATCAAACATTGAAGTGCCATTTTGTCCAAAGCATCGCGGTTGCCCAGGGAGCCCTGATAAGACAGCAGCGCCGAATCAAATCCTCGAATTTCGTTTTCCAGCATTTCCACGAGGTGACCGCCGGGTCCGACCAAACGGCTGCGGCATTCCTCCAGGGTATTGGTAAGTTCGAACCGGGCGAAGAACTGCTTGGCATTCATCAAGAGGCTTAAGAACAGGGCAACTGCCGTAATAATGAACAACACTTCAAAGGCGCGCAGCATGGTTCACCCCTCGATCATCGATCAATGCACCCGGTACAACACGGCGCCATGCGCGGACAGCTCAGTTTTCAGCGACGATGCTGTGCCAAGGTCCTTACGCGCCCACAGATCCCGCACGGCATGGCTGCTGCCAGGCAGCCCCAGCTTCTTCCAGGAGTAGTTCACCTCTTGTACAGCGTCACCCAGGTTGAAGATCGCGACATAACGTCCGCCTCCACTATCCGGCAACGCCGACCAAACAACCACCGATCCGCTGCGTAAAATCTCGCGATTTTCCCGCGAGTGCTGGTCGACCGCGATCACTTCCGGATTGCTGTAAAGAGCCTCCGTTGCCGCATCCATTCTGGTGAGATTGCTGCCCGCGACCAGCGGCGAACGAGCCATCGACCACAGCGTCATCAGCGTCCGAGACTCATCTGCGGTCAGGCGTGAGGCACGCGCTTCACCCCATCCCGGCCTGGGGCCAAGATACCCGAGCGGAAGCATATCCGCGTCAGGCCAGTGGCCGATTACGATGTGCGGGGCCCACTGCGCCGTCCGGTCGAATTGCCGCACCAGCCCCGCGGGAAACGTCTGTCGCTCCGGGCCCGACCACGTATCCCACATGTCGTCCGATATCCGCCAGAGCTGCGCATACTTCCGCACATCATCGGCTTGCTCGATCGGCGTCGGGCCGGGAGAAAGGCTCAGCACGATGGCCCGCCCAGACTTGGCGATCGCTGCGCTCATCATACGAATCTCGTCGGCCTGGTACGGCCTGGAAATGCAATCGACCTTAATGTAGTCCAGGCCCCACCCCGCGTACAGCTTGAGGATGGAATCGTAGTAGGCCTGTGAAGCCGCGTTCGCCTTAAGCCCGTAGTTGTCTGAATTCCATCGGCAGGTATCGCCGGTATTAGCCGCGTCGGCAGCGTGAAATGCCGATCCGGCGATGGCCAGATTCTTTTCCACCGCCTCGCGCGGAATACCGCGAATGATATGCAGCCCGAACTTGAGGCCAAGCGAGTGGGTCCAGTCGGCGAGCGGCTTGAACCCTGCTCCGTTCGCGGCGGAGGAGAAGCGATTCTCCGCCACCAGGTAGCGCCCGGTGGAATCCATGACAAACCCCTGCGCCGCGCCCTTCTGCCCCGGCTGCCGAAGGTACCAGCCTTCATCGACCACCACGTACTGCCATCCCAACGGCTGCAGATGCTGGTGCAACCAGGAAGCATTTGCTTTGAACTCATCCTCTGTGACAGTCAGGCCATACGAGTCCCAGCTATTCCACCCCATGGGAGGAGTCGGCGCGAGGTCAGTAGCTGCGACGCAGTTTTGTCCAACGACTAAAGTCAGAAGGGATAGAAAACAAAACCAGCGAATCACGGTTCCTCCAGAAGGCGCGTACTTACGGAATCGATTATGACGGTAGTGTATTCAATCGTGACCAGATCCGGCATGCTTCCGGGCGTCCACCAGCAGAGCCTCGAACGCAGGATCTCCTTTGAGTGATTTCAGCTCGGGATCCGTGAGTATTTCGAGATCTGAACTACGCTGCAGTCCGTGGTCGACGGCGCTGGTGAGCGTCGCGATGGCCTCTGCTTTCTTCCCTTCCGCAGCATAGGCTGTTCCCAGATCGTAGGCCGCTTCGGCAGTGCCCACGTGATCCGGTCCCATGACGCGAAGGCTGGTTTCATACGCCTCGCGCAGTAGCTGTTCCGCTTCCCCATACTGGCGTTCCCCAACCAGCGCCAGGCCTAAGACCTCCATGCTGACCACAGTATCGGAGTGGTCGTTGCCCAGGGTTCGCCGTTCGGTCGCCAGCGTCGGTCGAATCAGCGCTTCCGCTTCGGCATTCTTGTCCTCCTTGCGCAGAACCTCCGCCAGGTTGCCCGCGGTCACCAGCGTGGACCGATGCTCCGGCCCCAGCTTCTTTCAGCTTGAGCTCGTAGGCCTCACGAAACACTCTCTCTGCCTCGGCATAATGCCGTTCGCTCTTCAGCACCAACGCGAGGTTGCCCATGATCAGCAGCGTTCGGGGATGGTCGGTCCGAGCACACGGCGCATGCGTCTCCAGCAGGTCACGAAAGATCTTTCTCCGACCCGCTGATAGTTCTCCTCCTGCAGCAGAACCGCGCCCAGATTCCCTTCCGCCGCGAAGGTCTTCAGATCGTCGGTGCCAAAGCTGTTCCGGTCCATCTGCAGAACTTCCCGAAACTGCGCCTCTGCTTCAGGAAATTTGCCCTCGTAGGCCAGATCCATGGCCAGGTTGCCCGTGGCATCGGCAGTTACCTTATCCTTCGGCCCGAACTTGCGCCGGGCGATTTCGAGAGCCTTGCGATTCATTTGCTCTGCGTCTTGATAACGGCCTTCCCCGTTCAGCGCGACGCCCAGATCCGTCATCGTCTCCAGCGGTGCTGCGATCTTCCGGACCAACCGCGCGCTCGCGCAGTGCCAATGTCTGCCGATCTACCTTCTCCGCTTCCGCGTAGTGGCTTTCTAATTCAAGAAGGAGGCCAAGACTGTCCATCGATTTCAGGGTATTCGGGTTGTCTTGGCCCAGCACCCGGGTGCGAATCGCCAGCGCGTTGCGGATGAGTGACTCCGCCTGCGGATAGAGTCCAAGGTTGCGATAGACGTCGCCCATCACCTGCATCAGCCGCGCCTGTTCTTCCGGTTCTTTCGCCAGCCCGTTCACGATTTGCGTGGAAGCTTTGTCCAGCACCTCGCGCACCCGGATGTCATTGCCGCGCGCCTGGTTGGGGTCGGAGACCTTGAACATATTCGTCATGAAATCGGTGATGCGATCCGCGCGGTCGCGCTCCAGCCGGATGGTCCGCAACTCCACTCCCTGGGCAATGGCAAAGCAGATCAGCAGCAGCACCGCCGCCGAGGCCAGCGCCACGCCAACCCGATGGCGCCGGACATATTTACGCGTCCGGTACGCAGCGCTGGGCGGGTGCGCGGTCACTGGCTCATTGCGTAGATAGCGCGCAATGTCCGCGGCTAGTTCGGAGGGCGACCCGTAACGCTGCCGGCGATCTTTTTCGAGGGCCTTCAGCGCGATGGAGTCGGGATCGCCGCGCAGTTGCCGGGTAAGAGTGGGCACGTCCGCGCCCCGGTTGTGCGCGGTCGTCGTGGAATTACCGCCCTGTGTGCGCACGCGGGTGCTGGGCCGCGGCGCATCCTGATCGCGCAGCTTGCGCATCGCTTCATCGTGGGCCAGCTTCTTGAAGTCCAGCGGCAATGCCCCGGCCAACAGCTCATAGAGCACCACCCCCAGCGAATACACATCGCTGCGCGTATCGATGTCTTCTCCGCCCGAGCCGGCCTGCTCCGGGCTCATGTAGCCCAGCGTCCCCAGCACCGAGCCCGCACGCGTGAACATGGTTTCGGCAGTCAGTGGCTGCGAGGTCGCCTTGGCGATGCCGAAGTCGATAATGCGCGGCATGGGCTTGCCATCCACTTCCGTAACCAGGATGTTCGAAGGCTTCAGATCGCGATGGATGATCGCCTTCTGGTGCGCATGCTGCACTCCCTCGCACACCGGGATGAACAGTTCCATCCGCTGCCGCATGGTCAGCCTGTGCTGGTCGCAATAATCGGTGATGGGCAGCCCGGATACATACTCCATCACGAAGTACGGCCGGCCCTCAGGCGTGGACCCGGCTTCGAAGACTTTGGCGATCGCGGGATGGTCCATGAGCGCCAGCGCCTGGCGTTCCGAGTCGAAGCGCACCACCACCTCGTGCGTATCCATGCCGGCTTTGATCAGCTTGATCGCTACCCGGCGGTGCACCGGCTGCCTCTGCTCCGCCAGCCACACCTGGCCCATTCCGCCTTTCCCGATCAACTCCAGCAAGTGGTAGGGGCCGATGATGCTTCCGGTGGAATACTCGTTGGTGTGCAAGGGAAATGCAGGCAGAACCGCTTCAGTCGGGTTTTCGGACGGTTCCGTCGCCATGTCGTTGATCCCCGGAAGATCCCCTGGCAGGCCAAACGCTGCCAAGTAATAAGATAGCTGAGGTCCCGCATGATTTTTGTCAGCCTCACCCGATTGAGAATCCGGTCCTTTCGTTTTGTCCCGCTTTTCGCGGTGCACACAATGCGCTCGCTGAGGCAGGTAAAAAAGGCGCCTGGATTTCAGCACGGCGCGCTCTTAGCCGACCGCAGTTGGACATTCTGGACCATGACCGCCTGGGATACTCAGGAGAGCATGCGTCAATTCATGACGACAGGCTCCCACAAGATGGCCATGCCGCATCTTCTGGATTGGTGTGATGAGGCTTCGGTCGCCCACTGGAGCCAGCCCGAAACAGCTCTTCCGTCCTGGACAGAAGCGGACAAACGCATGCGCGAGAGCGGCCGTGCGTCGAAGGTGCGAAACCCCAGTCCGGACCACGCAACTCTAAGTTTCAAAGCCCCACGCACTACGGCCGGTGGGACCATTCGGCGATCGTAACTTCGGTCTAATATCGAAGCTGGAGCGAAAACGACATGCCGGCATCCAATAAACTATGACTTCACCCGATGCTCCCGCGCTCGCTGCGTCCGCAGTCCATTTCGCCTTCGACAACACCTACGCCCGCTTGCCGGAGCGCTTCTACGCGCTGCTTGATGCGACCCCGGTAGCTGCCCCGCGACTGGTCAGGTTGAATGTGGAACTAGCCCGCACCCTGGGCCTGGATCCCGACGCGCTGGCGGGCGCGCAAGGGGTAGAAATTCTCTCCGGAAACCGGATAGCTGAGGGGTCTGAGCCTCTGGCGGAGGCCTATGCCGGCCACCAGTTTGGGCATTTTGTGCCGCAGCTCGGCGATGGTCGCGCCAACCTGCTGGGAGAAGTCGTGGGGCGCGACGGCGTGCGCTATGACATCCAGCTCAAGGGCTCCGGCCCAACTCCGTTTTCCCGCGGCGGAGACGGCCGCGCCGCCCTCGGTCCGGTCTTGCGTGAGTACATCGTGAGCGAGGCCATGGCGGCCCTGGGCGTGCCCACCACCCGCGCCCTCGCCGCCGTCACCACAGGGGAGCGGGTGATGCGCGAAGGAGCATTGCCGGGCGCCGTGTTCACCCGCGTAGCGGCCAGCCACATTCGCGTCGGTACCTTCCAATATTTCGCAGCTCGAGGCGACACCGACGGCGTCCGCACGCTGGCCGACTACGCCATCGCACGCCACTACCCTGAGGCGGCACAGGCTAACCAGCCGTACCGAGCCCTGCTGGATGGCGTCATCGCCCGGCAGGCGCGGCTGGTCGCACAGTGGGTGCTGCTCGGCTTCGTTCATGGTGTGATGAACACCGACAACACTTCCATCTCCGGTGAGACCATCGATTACGGCCCTTGTGCCTTCATGGAAGCATACGATCCCGCCACGGTCTTCAGCTCCATCGACCACTACGGACGCTACGCCTATGGCAACCAGCACCGTGCCATGCACTGGACCCTGGCGCGTCTCGCCGAGGCATTGCTGCCAGTTCTCGAGCTGGAGGCAGGGAGTCAGGAGGCCGCAGTGGCCGTTGCTAACGAGTCGCTAGCCGCATTCGTGCCACAATTCGAAGCGGCGCGTGCCGCCGGTCTTCGTCGCAAGCTCGGCCTCTTCGTTGAGCGCGAAGGCGATGCGGCGCTGGCGGAAGACCTGCTCGCGCGCATGGCCGCGAACCAGGCCGACTTTACCCTGACCTTCCGCCGGCTTTGCGAGGCTGCGGCGGATCCCCAAGGCGATGCAGCCGTGCAAGCTCTATTCGCCGACCCCAGCGCATATGACGCGTGGGCCATTGCATGGCGCCGGCGCCTGGAAGAGGAGCCTGTGTCGGGCCGGGTGCGCGCCGCCGCTATGCGGACGGCAAACCCCGCATTCATCCCACGCAACCACAGAGTGGAGGCGGCCCTCAATGCCGCGGTTAGCCGGCAAGACTTCCAGCCCTTCGAGGAACTACTCGACGTCGTCTCCCGTCCCTACGAGGACAGGCCTGGTCTGGAGCGTTACACCACGCCGGCCCGCCCTGAGGAATCTGTCCGCCAGACCTTCTGCGGCACTTGAGAGCCGCGCTCTCCTTTGTCATCCCCATCAAGTAGCTAACTTGCCTGCGGCAAGTTGATGGAGAAATGACCCCTGATCTCTGCATCGGCAACAAAAACCTGAGGGTGCTCCATTCAAGCCTTACCTTCTTTTGGCTTGAGTGGGGTTGTTCCCAAGCGGCTGGATGCAGCTTGTGGCGCCACCATCCCCGAGCTCCGTCCGGTTGTGAATCGACGGACGGGGTTCGAGGCTCAGCGTTTCCAAAAGGTGACACAGAGCAGCTTGCCACTGGGCCGCAACGCTACTCACTAGTGCGCCGCGGCCGCAGCTTTCGCTGCGACATCTTGTAAGAGCTTGTCAAGGTCTGCGCGCCTCAGCAGTTTTCCCCTTCAATACCACCGCATCAATCCTGCGCGTGTTCCTGATGTCATCCAGCGGGTTCGCGGTGAGAAGCACGAGGTTCGCCGTCTTGCCAGGCTCTTCGTCGTTGATTTGCTTTTCGCTTCGCGAGCAGCCTCCAAGCACATACATATCGTTACCGATCGAGTGTCCCAATACCTCGGTTACTTCCGGTTTGCCGATTCACCCAGAATCGTCGGATCGGTGCGCCCAGATGCCGGGGAGAGGCACGCTATCATCGCGGGCACCCGTAACTTCCTGAAGCCGGGCTTAGTGGATCCGTACTTCTCCGGAATCGTTGACTTGCCCCGACCTGCTAACTAGAATCGCGGACACATGCTCGACAACCCCTCTCTGGTTGGCCAAACGATCTCACACTACCGCATCGTGGAGAGCCTCGGGGGCGGAGGCATGGGCGTGGTTTACAAAGCCGAGGACACACGGCTGCACCGCTTCGTCGCGCTGAAGTTCCTGCCCGATGAAGTTGCGCGCGACCCCCAGGCCCTGGGACGCTTTCAACGGGAAGCGCAAGCGGCGTCGGCGCTGAATCATCCGAGCATCTGCACGATTTACGACATTGGCGAGGAGAATGGCAAGGCGTTCATTGCCATGGAATATCTCGATGGCTTCACGCTGAAGCACATGATCAAAGGGCATCCGCTGGAGACGGAACAACTGCTCGATATTGCCATCGAAATTGCGGACGCGCTGGATGCGGCGCATTCGCAAGGAATTCTTCATCGCGACATCAAGCCGGCAAATCTCTTCGTGACCCGGCGCGGGCACGCGAAGATTCTCGATTTTGGCCTGGCAAAACTGATGCCGTCGCATGCCGGCAGCGTGCGAGTCGGCGAACCGTCTGGCCAGACGAGTGTGGGAACGATGACCGCGACCTCAGGCCAGGCGGCGGACCTGTTTACCAGTCCCGGAACCGCCGTGGGTACCGTGGCTTACATGTCGCCGGAGCAGGTTCGCGGCAAGGAACTGGACGCGCGCAGCGATCTTTTTTCGTTCGGCATTGTTCTGTATGAGATGGCCACCGGCGTGATGCCGTTCCGCGGCGACACGACTGGAGTGACGTTTGAAGCGATCCTGAATCGATTGCCTCCCCCGGCCATGCGCGTGAACCCGGACATTCCGCCGAAACTGGAAGAGATTCTGCAGAAGGCCCTGGAAAAAGATCGCGAGATGCGCTACCAGGTGGCGGCGGAAATTCGCGCGGACTTGAAACGCCTGCGGCGTGAAACGGATTCTTCAAGGCGAGTTTCTTCCGCCAGCGATTCGCATGCGTCAGTCAACGTAGCGACGCCAATCTCTGGGTCGGCGCCGTCCATGGCTGCCACCTCGGGGCCGGTGCAAGCTGCCTCGTCCTCTTCTGTTTCTACTGTGCGGCAGGCGGCGGGAGATCACAAATTAAAGGTGGTGCTCGCATCGGTTCTTCTGCTGGGGCTGGTCGCGGCGGCGGCTTTCGGTATCAATTTCTATCTTTCCCGCAAGACATCCACGGCCTTCGAGAGCTTCGCGGTCACCTCGGTCACCGAAACGGGCAAAGCCTCGCTGGCGGCGGTGTCGCCAGACGCCAATTACATACTGAACGTGCAGCGGGAGGGCGGGCAACAAAGCCTGTGGTTGCGAAATATCCCGACCAAGAGCAATACGCAGATCGTTCCGCCTTCGGACGACCGGTATTACAGCGTACATTTCTCGCCCGACGGGAATTCGATTTATTTCATGAAGGATGAAAAGGCGGAAAAGGCCGTCTACAGCCTGTACCGCGCGCCTGTGCTGGGTGGGAACCCGGAGCGCATTGTTCATGACATCGCAAGCGACATCAGCTTCTCGCCCGACCGCGCCCACATCGTATTCATCCGCAAGAATCGCAACCTGGGCGAAGGCGATCTGATCGTCGCCAATGCGGATGGCTCGGGAGAGAAACTTTTGTCGAAGCAGACGACCAGCCTGTACGATCCGGCGTGGTCGCCTGACGGCAAGACGATCGTGGCAACGGAATTTATGGGCGACGAGTCGGCGCTTTCTGCATTGGATTTTTTTGATCCGGTGACGGGCGCGAAAACGATATTCAAGAAGTCTGACTTGCGTTTGTGGTCTCCCATCTGGTTGCCCGACCAGAGCGCGATTCTGGTGGTGGCGTACAGACGCGAGTCGAATTTCAACCGCGGCCAGATCGGAATTATTTCCTACCCGCAGGGGATCTACCGGCCGATCACCAACGACACGAATTCGTATCCAAGTATCAGCCTCTCTGCCGACGGCAAGACCCTCGCGGCGGTGCAGTCGCAATACGTGGGAACGCTCGAAACCGCAACTTACGATGGCAAGATGGCCGGGAAGCCGGTCACCATTAGCACCCGGCCGCCTACAAACTGGTTCGGCTGGACTTACGACGGCAAAATACTGGCCGAACAGGAAAACGGCATTTTCCAGATGAACGCCGATGGCAGCAATCGCGCGCCGCTGCTGCACGATGACTTTCCGTCGTTCGGCCCGATCTCCTGCGACCACGGTCGCTACGCGATTTTTGCCTCCGCATCTCGCGGCGGAGGCAACTCGGTGAATATCTGGCGCGCCGACGCGACGGGCGGAAACCTGAAGCAGCTTACAACGGGCACCTATGACGAACCGGCGATGTGCTCCCCCGACGGAAAATGGCTGGTCTACGCCGGCTTCGGTGGCGGAAAGTTCGTGGCGAAAAAGGTTCCGGTGGACGGAGGAACGCCTACTCAGCTTTCCGAGGCGTTGTTGACCTGCGGTTGCGTGAACGTATCGCCCGACGGAAAAAATCTGGCGTTTCAAACTCAGCCCACAACCGGGGGCCCGGTGGTGATCAAGATTCTGGATTTTGAAACCCTGGCGCCGGTCAAAATCCTGGAACGCGATCCGCGGGCGGGGGGCGAGATTCGCTATACCTCGGACGGGAAAACGATCGGCTACCCGATTCGCGAAAATGGCTTGTACGCGTTATGGGTGTCGCCGGTGGACGGATCGCCCGGCCATCGCGTCACCGAGTTTGAATCAGATCGCATTGATGACTTCCACTGGACGCTGGACGGCAAGACTCTGGGCCTGCTGCGGACTCATGACGACAGTGATGTTGTGCTCTTGCGCCAGGGCACTCCTTCTCACTGAACATTTCTGATTGCACATGCGGCATTGTGCAGATTCGTGATCAAGATTCGTGGTCGACGGGAATGGTACTTTCCGGGTCATTTGGTCTGTCGCGCATCTCTGTCCGCAGCAGCGCCGAGAGGAAGATTGGCGGATAATCTCTCCGGGGGATTCTTTATGTCATTGATGCCCGCCGTGCGCGCGTCACTTGCCGAACGATTCATTTTCAACTTCCGTTTGCCGGCGAAGGCGCTCGCCAGATACCTGCCGGTTTCCTGGCTAGCTCCCCAAGAGGTAGGAGGCTATGGCGTCGCCTCATTTTGCATTCTCGATTTACGCGGGATCACGGTTGCTCCGCTGACCACGCAGATCGGTCTCACGAGCATCAGTTGTGCTCCGCGTTACGCCGTGCTTGACGTATCGCGCGGGCAGGCGACTCCGGCTGTCTTTGTTACCGAGCGGCAGACCAACTCTGCCTTTAGCGCGTGGTTTACCACCCTGGGATTCTCGGCAGCTCATCCCCAAGTCGAGGCTGCCATCGATCATCAGGCCGATCGAACGTTGGTGCGGGTTGACAGCCAGGACGACGAATCGCTCTTTGCGGCGACGGTTCGCCCCTCCGCCGCGCCGAAGTCGGAGTTGTTTGCGTCGCCACAGGAGTTTGCCGATTTCATCGCGCAGGGCGTCAGCAGCTACGGACGTTCCCGGCACGGTTCACGCCTGACAAAGGTGGATTTGCAGAAAGAGGACGCGACCTATATGCCGCTGGAGGTCTCAAACCTCAGCGGCGCATTTGCCCAGGACTGGCAGGATCACGGTGGTGTGCTCGATAGCGCATTTCGTACCAGTGGAGGACGCTACGAGTGGACCTATCATGGCCTGACGGATGAGTGAGCCAACCCGTAAATTTCGAGGGCAGGAAACCTCAATAGCACAGCTGATTGAAACACCGAGCACCCTTCGTCAACACTAGCCGGCATATGGGTACCTTTTTTGTCGGTGTTTCACGATCTGGCGCGGCGAACACGCTTTCGATCGTAATCACGGGCCGTTCCTGCTCACTCGTCTCGCAGTAGCCGCGCCGGATTAACGGCGAGGGCATGACGAGCCGGGATCCAGGTCGCCACCAGGCCGATGAGCGCCATGGTTGCGACTACCCCGCCCAGCACCAGTGGGTCACGTGAGGTGGCCTGATAGACGATCTGGGCAAGGAAGCGGCTGACGAGCATGCCGAGCGCCAAGCCAACGATCGAACCCGAGGTTAGCAGCACGAATGGGCGGCCCAGGGCGGAGCGCATGAGCTGGATACGGTGCGCTCCCAGTGCCACGCGAATACCGAGCTCCCGCATGCGCTTGCTGACGCTATAGGCCGCCACGCCGAAGGTTCCGGTAATGGCGAGCATCGCCGCCAGCAGGCCCATGATGCCGAGCGAGGCCGCAGCCACGCGCGCGGGAAAGAGCACCAGACCGAGCGCGGTGGGCCAACTGGAAATGGTGAACGGCAAGCCGGGATCGATTCCGGTAATGATGCGATGCACGGCAGATGCCGTATCCGCGTCGGGCATCTGTGACCGCACGATCAGCGTTGTCTCGGTGTCAGCCGCCTGTGCAAGCGGGAAGAAGACTGCGCCCTGACGGTCTTCGGTCAGCGAATCGTACTTCCCGTCTTCGACGACACCGGCGACCTCAATGCCGTCTTTCGCGCCGCGCAAAAAACGCCGGCCAATGGCCGCTGTCGCCGATCCGAAGAGCTGGCGAGCGAAAGTCTCACTCACGAGGGCGATCCTGGGAGAGCCGGCGTTGTCTTGCCAGGTCACATCACGTCCGGCGATCAATCGAGTCCCCGCAGCCTTTAGGTAGCCTGGTGAGATGGAAAAGTACTTTGCGCCAAGCGCAACGTGAGACGGAGTGAACTCCGTAGTGCCCTCCCGATAGAAGCCGCTGGAGTTGCCGCTCCCGCTGAGCGGCGTGTAGTTGATGATGCCGGCGGCGGTGACGCCGGGAATGCCGAGAGTCCTCTCCAGCATGCGCTTCTGGATCACCAGCGAATCCTTGTCGGAGTAACCGGCCATCTGCATGTCTGTCGAGGCCAGGATCGCACCCTGGGGCTCAAAGCCGATCGGCGCGTGCAGCGAGTGTTGCATGCCGCGTGCTGCCACGAGCGAGGCGGTGACCAGCAGCGTGCACAGCGCAATCTGCAGGCCGAGCAGAAGATCGCGCAAAGTGAAGTGGCGGAAGAGAACGGGACCAGGCGCACCCTTCATCACGCGGGCCGCATCCGTTTGCCAGATCTGCCGTGCGGGCAGCAGCCCGAAAAGAATGCCGCTGGCGAGCGAAAGCAGCAGCGCGAGCCCATAGACGCGGATATCCGGGCCGACCGTTACGTGAACGGGGAATGCGCTGAAGGGTTGCCAGCGCGTGAGCAGCCGAAGCAGGACGGTTGCGAATGCGGTCCCGGCGATGCCGCCTGCGAGCGAAACGAGCACCGCTTCCGTGAGCAACTGGCGAAGGATATGCCACCGGCTGGAGCCAATGGCCAGCCGAATGGCCAGTTCGCGGCTACGATCGGCGGCGCGCGTGGCAAAAATGCTGGCCAGATTGGCGCAGGCGGCCAAAAGAACCAGGAAGGCCAGCACGAAAACTCCCAGCAGAAACGCGCGCGTGGCATCGCCCAGCAAATCGCCCATCAGTCCTGGCTTCACCAGGCGCGCGCCCATGCCCTGGTCATTCCCTGGATCCTGCTTCCCGAGCTCTCCGGCAATCACGTTGAGGTTGTCTTGTGCCTGCTGCGTTGTTACACCGGGCCTCAGCAGTCCCACAGCCGCAATCGTGTGATTGCCGCGGCTTCGAAGAAAGTCGTATCCCTGGATCTGGTCCTCATTCACCATCGGCATCCAGAAGTCAGGCCAGATGAAGAGTTCGATGCCGTGAAAGTTCGCCGGTGCGACACCGATGATCGTGAAGGGATGCTTGTTGAGCTCGACGGTGGTTCCCAGTACACCGGGGTCGGCATGGAAGCGGTTGCGCCAGAAAGCATCGCTGAGCACGATGTACGGTGCGGAATCAGGCCCATGCTCGTCGCTCTCATGGAAGAAGCGGCCGAGCTCCGGTTGCACGCCGAGCATATCGAAGTAGTTGCCGGAGACTTGGTAATGCCATCGTTTCTCAGCAGACCCGCGAACGCTGACTCCGGCCGTATCGAGCCGATACGCTGCCATGTCGCTGAAAGTCGAGTTCCGTCCCTGGTAATCCAAGTAATCCGGATATGACTGAGTATCGTTACCGTGGTCCTTCTGCACGACCTCGTACAGACGCTCCGCATGCGGCAGATCGAGCGGGCGCAGAATCAGCGCATTCAGCACGCTCAACACGACGACATTCGCGCCGATGCCGAGAGCCAGCGTCAAGATCGCGGTCAGCGCGAAGCCGGGCGAGTGGCGCATTTGCCGCAACGCGTAGTGAACATCCCGGCCGATACCCGCCAGCAGCGGCGAGGTGTCCTCAGCGGTAGCGCGTTCGCGCATCACAGTTTTGTTTCCGAAGCGTAACTGCGCATCGCGACGTGCCGCTTCCGGCGCCATGCCGGCGGCGACATTATCTTCGATGCGCATTTCGATGTGGGCCTTCAACTCGGCATCGATCTCGCGATCGACGCTGGACTGGCGGAAGAGATTCGCGCTGCGGCGAAGATGCGTGACGATACGGCGAATCAGCGACATGAGCACCTCCTACGCGTAGCGCATGACAGCACGGACACCCTTTACCAACTGATCGAAGCTCTTCTCGGCCGCCTGCAGCTCTTTTCTGCCGGCCGCGGTAAGCCGGTAGTACTTCGCCTTGCGGCCGGATTCGGTCATCGCCCAGGCAGACTTTATCCATCCGTTCTGCTCCATGCGGTGCAGCGCCGGATACAACGAGCCTTCCTCGACAGCCAGCAACTCGTCGGAGGCCCGCTGCACATGCAAAACGATGCCGTAGCCGTGCATCTCGCCCTTATGGTCGAGGGTCTTGAGAACCAGCAGATCCAGCGCTCCCTGAAGATCTTTCCTTGCCATGCGACCATCCCTATACATCTATGAGTAAAGGTGAATGTACCCCTAGATGCATAGGGATGTCAAGCGAGCGGCTCACTACCGACGGCCGCGATGACTTCACGAAGACTGCGGCTTGTGTCGTCCTATTGACGTCTCGAACTTGCGTCGGTGCGCGGGAGCCACTTATCCGGCGATCACGGCATTGGCAACTTCATTGCGGAAATCTTCCGGGAGCCGGATTTGCTTGCGGGGGTCGATGTAGAGCCATAGCAACGCTCCCACGAACAAAAGCGTAGCCATCGGCACAAACGGCAACGTATAGCTCCCCGTGAACGAAACGATGTATCCGAAAGCAAGGGAGGCAACGAACGAGGTGACACCGGCGGCGGTGTTCATGATGCCGACCATCGCGCCGCTGAATTCGCCACCGATATCGAGGCATATGGCAAACATCATCGGCTGCTGCAAGGTGATAGCGCCGTTGGCCACCGAGAGCAGCAGCAGCACGGCTGTACCGCTGTGCGTGAGCATGACTCCGACCATAGCGAAGCCTGCGATGGTAAGACCCACGAAGCCGATACCCGACCGGCTCGCTTTGAGGCCGAAGCGGCGCAGGATGACATTGCTGATGAAGCCACCCGCCAGGTTGCACGCCACCGCGACCGCGAAAGGCAGCGCCGAGAGCCAAAGGTCTTTCTCGCTGAAGCCGCGCGCCTTGACCAGGTAGGTGTGAAACCAGGAGGCGAAGAAGACGTAAGTGTAGATGTAGCAGAAGCAGATGGCGGGCGCCGCCCACACATTGCCGCTGCGCAAGGCGATGGCCCAGGGTAATTTATGGTGCGCGCCGGATGCTGCATCTGCCGTCTCCGCGAGCTCTGCCGGTGAGACTCCAGCCATCTCACGCGGCGAATCGCGAAACCAGAAGAACCATCCAGCAGCCCACAGCGGCCCTAGCGCGCCCACACTCCAAAAGCCCGCACGCCAACCAAAGCGCGCCATGATCGGGACGATGACGAGCGGCGCGACCGCGCCGCCAACCTGAGCAGCGCTGAGCATAAAGCCAAAGGCGCGGCCGCGTTCGCGGAGTGGAAACCATCGAGCGATGACAATGGAGGCGTTGGGGTAGCCGCCGGCTTCGCCGAGGCCGAAGAAGAAGCGTACGACCAGCAGCACGGGCAGACGCACCATTGCGCCGGTGAGCGCCGTGAAACCCGACCACCAGAGCACAATGCGTGTAAGCACCTTACGCGGTCCGATCCGGTCGCCGAGTTCGCCCATGGGGATTTCGAAACAGGCGAAGGCGATGGCAAAGACCGCATTCACCCAGCCCCATGCCGCGGGACCGATGTGAAGCGACGCCTGCATGCGCGGTCCGGCGACCGAGAGGCACACTCGATCGAGCATGAGGATAGCCATCAGCGCGCAGACCATGGCCAGGACGCGATTGCGCTTCTGCATTACGAGGACCTTGAGAGAGACCTTAACCCTAGCACGTGCCAGGAATAAACCCTCGGGCGGGCGAGCGTCTGCCTCGAAATTTGAGCTCGTATCCACAAGTTCGAATACAATGAACCGGTTCTAGACGCGAGTCGGTCTTGGTGGCGAAAAGGAGAATAATGTCTACAAAATTTGGGCGGCGTAAGTTTCTGGGCATGGGCGCGGCAGC
>CAWKAU010000019.1:0-74031 GCA_963847685.1 uncultured Acidobacteriaceae bacterium
CGGGAAGCGGTACCGCCGATGTGGAAGGTACGCATAGTGAGCTGCGTTCCCGGCTCGCCAATCGACTGCGCCGCGATCACACCCACTGCCTCGCCCAACTCCACCATGCGGCCGGATGCAAGGTTGCGTCCGTAGCAAAGGATGCAGACCCCGCGCTTGGACTCGCAGGTCAGCACGGAGCGGATCTTCACCTTCTCGATGCCCGCGCCCTGGATTGCGACGGCGAACTCTTCGGAGATCTCCTGGTTGACTTCGACGATCACATTGCCTTCGAAGTCCTTGATCTTTTCGAGCGACACGCGGCCGATGATGCGGTCGCGCAGCGGCTCGATGATCTCGCCTGATTCGACAATAGGACCGACGTAGATGCCTTCGACCGTACCGCAGTTCTGCTCGCTGACGATGACGTCTTGCGCCACGTCGACCAGACGGCGGGTAAGGTAACCGGAGTCTGCCGTCTTCAATGCCGTATCCGCCAGGCCCTTGCGAGCACCGTGGGTGGAAATGAAGTACTGCAGCACCGTGAGACCTTCACGGAAGTTAGCCGTAATCGGGGTTTCAATGATTTCGCCGGAAGGCTTGGCCATGAGGCCGCGCATGCCGGAGAGCTGGCGGATCTGCTGTTTGGAACCGCGAGCGCCGGAGTCGGCCATGATGTAAATCGGGTTCATGGTCCCCTCCTTGTCGGCGTTCTTCATGTTGTCAAACATCTCATCGGCAACCTTCTCAGTTACCGCTGACCAGATCTGGATCACCTTGTTGTTGCGCTCGCCATTGGTAATGGCGCCGTCCAGGTACTGCTGCTGCACGGCGATGACCTGCTTTTCCGCGTCGCGCACCACAGTGTACTTGGTGTCGGGAATGACCATGTCGTCCAGGCCCACCGACAACCCACTACGGGTGGCGTAGTTGAAGCCGAGGTCCTTGATGCGGTCCAACATCTTGACCGTCACTTCGAGACCCAGGTTCAGGTAGCAGTAGTTCACCAGCTGGCCGATGCCCTTCTTCTTCAGCAGGCCATTGACGTAGGGCATGCCATCGGAGAGCGCATCGTTCAGGATGGCCCGGCCGACCGTGGTGGAGATGTACTGCTTGTCATACTGCACCGGCTCGGTGTGGGTCAGGTCCTGATCGTCATAGGCGGTGGTCATATCGAGCACCGGCCCGGTGTAGCGCAGGCGGATAGGCGTAAGCGTCTCGACCTCTTTGGCTTCGAGCGCCATCAGCACTTCTTCGGTGTTGGCAAAGACACGGCCTTCACCCTTGCCGCCCTTCTTGGCCTTGGTCAGATAGTAGAGACCAAGCACCATGTCCTGGGTAGGCACGGTAATCGGCTGCCCCGAAGCAGGCGACAGGATGTTGTGCGACGCGAGCATCAGCACGCTGGCCTCGACCTGCGCTTCCGGCGAGAGCGGGATGTGCACGGCCATCTGATCGCCATCGAAGTCTGCGTTGAACGCGGTGCAGACCAGGGGATGGATCTTGATTGCCTTGCCTTCCACCAGCACCGGCTCAAAGGCCTGAATACCCAGGCGATGGAGCGTGGGTGCGCGGTTGAGCAGCACTGGATGGTCCTTGATCACTTCTTCCAGGATGTCCCAGACGATAGGCTCCTGCATTTCGACCATTTCCTTGGCTTGCTTGATGGTCGTGCAGTGCCCGGTCTGCTCCAGCCGGTGATAGATAAAGGGCTTGAAGAGCTCGAGTGCCATCTTCTTGGGCAACCCGCACTGGTGCAGCTTGAGCTCCGGGCCAACCACGATGACCGAACGGCCGGAGTAATCGACGCGCTTGCCTAACAGGTTCTGGCGGAAGCGGCCCTGCTTGCCCTTGAGGGTATCGGAGAGCGACTTGAGCGGACGATTGTTGGCGCCGCGCAAGACCCGTCCTCGACGGCCGTTATCGAATAAGCGCATCGACTGCTTCTTGCAGCATGCGCTTTTCATTGCGCACGATTACTTCGGGCGCATGCAGGTCCATCAGCTTCTTCAGACGGTTGTTGCGGTTGATGACGCGGCGGTACAGATCGTTAAGATCCGATGTGGCGAAGCGTCCACCATCCAGCGGCACCAGGGGACGCAGTTCCGGCGGAATGACCGGGATCACGTCAAGGATCATCCACTGTGGCTTATTGCCCGACTTGCGGAAAGCCTCGACTACCTTCAGACGCTTGGCGTACTTCAGCCGCTTCTGCAGAGAGGTCTCAGTCTTCATTCGCTCGCGCAGCTCGATGGCGAGCTCGTCAACAACCACGCGCTTGAGCAACTCCTTGATGGCTTCGGCGCCCATCATACCCTTGAAGCCTGTAGGGCGATACTGGGTGTCGAGCTCGCGGAAGCGGCCTTCGTCCTTGATGATCTCGCGTTCTTTCACCGGCGCATCGCCGGGATCGACCACCACGTAGCTCTCGAAGTAGAGAACGCTTTCGAGGTCGCGCAGGGAGATATCGAGCAAGTGGCCAATGCGCGAAGGCAGGCCCTTGAAGAACCATACATGGGAGCAGGGCGACGCCAGCTCGATGTGGCCCAGGCGCTCACGCCGCACCTTGGAGAGAGTGACTTCTACGCCGCACTTGTCGCAGATGACTCCGCGATGCTTCATGCGCTTGTATTTGCCGCACAAGCATTCCCAGTCGGTGACGGGTCCAAAGATGCGGGCGCAGAACAGGCCATCACGCTCAGGCTTGAATGTGCGGTAGTTGATGGTCTCCGGCTTGGTCACCTCGCCATGTGACCAGCTGCGGATCTTTTCCGGTGAGGCGAGCGAGATGCGGATGGCATCGAAATCTGTAATTGGGCTGGTCAGTTCAAATGGGCTGGAACGGTACAAGACGACCCTCCTTGGCACCTGGCTTCGGATTGATTTTCCGAAGCGTGCCGGTTACGTTCCCGGGATTGATTCTGTCCAGTTTTTCCTCTCCCGGGAGCGTGAGGAAAAACTCGTTTTCTAACAAAGATCCTGGAGGGTTGGTTAACCCACTCAAGCCAACAGCGGGCTTGAATGGGCCACCCCTCATTTTTTGCGAACGACTATCTAGTCGGCCGCGGCTACTGCCGGCGCCGGAAGTCTCTTTTCCGGTTGCTTGATCAACTCCACATCGAGACAGAGCGACTGCAGCTCGCGGATCAGCACGTTGAACGACTCCGGCACGCCAGGCTCAATAGCCGCCTCGCCCTTGACGATGGCTTCGTAGATCTTGGTGCGGCCATAGACGTCATCGGACTTGGCAGTCAACAGCTCCTGCAGGATGTAGGCAGCGCCGTATGCTTCGAGCGCCCACACTTCCATCTCGCCGAAACGCTGTCCACCGAATTGCGCCTTGCCACCCAGTGGTTGCTGGGTAATGAGCGAATACGGTCCGATCGAGCGAGCATGAATCTTGTCGTCGACCAGGTGCGAAAGTTTCAGCATGTAGATGTAGCCCACGGTTGCCGGCTGCTCGAACTCGTCGCCGGTCATGCCGTCGAAGAGAGGCGTCTTGCCCGAGCTGGGCAGTTCGGCTGCCGCCAGCAGTGCCTTGAGCTCAGCTTCCTTGGCGCCGTCAAATACGGCGGTGCCGAACCAGATGCCCTTCTTCATGCCCGCTGCTACGCGCAGCAGCATCTCGTCATCGAGCTCCAGCAGCTGGCGCAGCGTCGCCGTGTTGGCAAAGCGCTCCGTCACCATGGCACGAACCTCGTTGGCGTCGCGATTGCGCTCCACCACCTCGGCGATCTTCTCTCCCAGCTGATGTGCGGCCCAGCCCAGATGCGTCTCCAGGATCTGTCCCACGTTCATACGGGAAGGAACACCGAGCGGGTTCAGCACAATCTCCACCGGCGTACCGTTGGGCAGATAGGGCATGTCTTCCTCGGGAAGAATGCGCGCGATCACGCCCTTGTTCCCGTGGCGGCCGGCCATCTTATCGCCCACCGACAGCTTGCGCTTCATGGCGATGTAGACTTTGACCAGCTTGATGACGCCTGGCGCCAGCTCATCACCCTTCTGCAGCTTGCCGATCTTCTCGTTGGTGATCTTGCGCAGCACATCGATCTGACGTGAGGTCATCTCCTCGATCTCGTCGATCTGCTCGTTCACCCGCGGGTCCTTGTCGGCGTAGCGAATACGCTTCAGGTTGCGGGTGGAGATGCGCTCGATGGTATCCCGATCGATGATCTGTTCCTTCACGATCAGGCGCTTGTTGGTGCGCTCATCGTGCAGGTCAGCCAGCACTTCCTTGCCGCCCAGAATCGACTCCAACCGCTTCAAACGCTCGTCGGTAAGAATGCGGATTTCGTCAGCCAGGTTCTTTTCGAGCTTGGCAATCTGCTCGCCCTCGATCAGCTTGGCGCGCTCGTCCTTCTCCTGTCCCTTGCGGGAGAAGATGCGGACGTCGACCACCGTGCCTTCGATACCCGGAGGGCAGGTCAACGACGCGTCGCGAACATCGCCGGCCTTTTCGCCGAAGATGGCGCGCAGCAGCTTCTCTTCCGGGGTGAGTTGGGTTTCGCCCTTGGGCGTAACCTTGCCCACCAGAATGTCGTTGTGCTTGACCTTGGCGCCGATGCGAATCACACCGCTCTCGTCCAGATCGCGCAGCGCAGACTCGGAGACGTTAGGAATATCGCGCGTGATCTCTTCCGGCCCCAGCTTGGTGTCACGGGCTTCGATTTCAAACTCCTCGATATGCACCGAGGTGTAATAGTCGTCGCGGACAAGTTTCTCCGAAATCAGGATCGCGTCCTCGAAGTTGTATCCGCGCCATGGCATGAAGGCCACCAGCACATTGCGGCCAAGGGCTAACTCGCCCTGCTCGGTACACGGACCATCGGCAATCACCTGCCCCTTGATCACCCGGTCGCCCTGGCGAACAATCGGCTTCTGATTGATGCAAGTGTTCTGGTTGGAACGCTTGAACTTGATCAGCTGGTAGATATCCGAACCGACCTCGCGGGACAGCTGGGTGGGATGATGCTCACCCTCCACGCGGACGATAATGCGCTCGGAGTCGACCGAATCGACGATGCCGTTACGCTTGGCCAGGATCACTGCGCCGGAGTCGCGCGCGGTGACGCCTTCCATCCCGGTGCCGACCAGAGGCGCTTCCGCCACCAGCAGAGGAACGGACTGGCGTTGCATGTTGGCGCCCATCAGGGCGCGGTTGGCGTCGTCGTGCTCGAGGAATGGCACCAGCGAAGCGGCCACCGAGACCAACTGCTTGGGGCTCACGTCGATGTAATCCACTTCCGCGCGATTCACCAGCACAAAGTTGCCCTGGCGGCGCGCGTTGACCAGATCGTCGACGATGTGCCCAGCAGCGTCCAGCTCGATATTGGCCTGGGCGATGGTGTGGCGATCTTCTTCCCACGCCGACAGGTAGAAAGAGAAGGGGTCAAATTCGATCGGGCGCTTATGCTCCTGGGTCAGTTGCTGATTCAGGCGCTGCGCTTCCTTCTTTTCCAACGGATCGCCAACCCGCAGGCCGCTTTCGCCGGCATTGGTGACCTGCACGTAATCGAGGATGTTGCCGTCACGCACGCGGCGATAGGGCGACTCGATGAAGCCGTACTCGTTAATGCGGGCAAAGCAGGACAGCGAGCTGATCAGGCCGATGTTCGGACCTTCCGGCGTCTCAATCGGGCAGATACGGCCGTAGTGCGTAGGGTGTACGTCGCGCACTTCGAAGCCCGCGCGCTCGCGGCTCAGACCGCCCGGCCCAAGGGCGGAGAGACGCCGCTTGTGCGTGATCTCCGACAGAGGATTGGTCTGATCCATGAACTGCGACAGCTGCGACGATCCGAAGAACTCGCGGATAGCCGCCATTACCGGCTTGGCGTTGATCAGGTCGTGCGGCATGGCCGTCGACATCTCCTGATACACGCTCATCTTTTCCTTGATGGCACGCTCCATGCGCACCAGGCCGATGCGGAACTGGTTTTCCATCAGCTCGCCGACAGCGCGCACCCGGCGGTTGCCGAGGTGATCGATGTCGTCCACTACGCCGATGTTCTTGCGCAGCTTAAGCAAATAACGGATCGTCCCGTAAAAGTCTTCGGGCGTCAGGGTGCGCTTGTCGAGCTGGGTCGCGTCCTGCGATTCGTAGAGCTTGATATTGAACTTCAGCCGGCCTACGCGGGAGAAGTCGTATTTGCGCGGATCGAAGAACATGCCCTCGAACAACGCAGTCGCGGTATCGAGCGTCGGTGGATCGCCCGGGCGCAGCTTGCGGTAGATCTCGATCAGCGCCTCTTCAGGCTTGCGCACCGAATCGCGCCGCAGGGTATTGGTGATGATGTTTCCTACGTCGTCGCGATCGGGGAAGAAGACCTGGAACGAGGTGACCCCGCTCTCGGTGATCTTGTGGATCTTGTCTGCCGTCAGCTCGTGGTTGGCCTCGAGCAGAACTTCGCCGGTGCTGGTGTCGACCACATCAGCCAGCGTCATGGCGCCGTCGAGCTCCGCAGTTTCGATCTCTACCTGAGTGACCTTGTGATTGCGCAGCGACTTGAGAATGCTGGGCGTAATCTTGCGGCCGGAGTGGGCGATCTCTTCGCCCTTCACTACCACTGCGTGGGCAGGCTTGGCGCCGAGCAGGTGGGTTCCCTTCTCCGCGTCTTCCTGGACCTGCCAGAACAGCTTGCCGCTATTCACCGAGATGGTGTCGGCGAGGTAAAAGGTCTTGAGAATATCTTCATCGGAGCGGAGGCCCAGGGCGCGTAGAAAGATGGTGCCGAGGAATTTACGCTTGCGATCGATACGAACATAGAGAGTGTTCTTCTGGTCGTATTCGAACTCTACCCAGGAGCCGCGGTAAGGAATGATCTTGCCCAGGAAGTACGTGCGGTTGCTGGCGGTCTCAAAGAACACGCCCGGCGACCGATGCAACTGGCTGACGATCACGCGCTCGGTGCCGTTGACAATAAAGGTGCCATTCTGCGTCATCAAGGGGATGTCGCCGAAAAAGACTTCCTGTTCCTTGATGTCGCGGATCGACTTCGCTCCCGTTTCCGGGTCTTTGTCGTAGATGGTGAGGCGCACAGTCACCTTGAGGGGTGCTGAGTAGGTCATACCGCGCTCTTCGCACTCTGCCTGGTCATACTTCAACTGCAGGCCCACCGGGTCACCGCACTTGTTACAAAAGTCCGGGGTGTTCTTGTTATAGGTGCCGCACTTCTGGCAAAGAACCTCTCCCGGATGGAAGGGATCGGTGATCACCATGGCGCCGCAATTGACGCAGGCGGTGCGCAGATGATGGAGTCCCTTGAGGTGACCGCACTTGCACTCCCAGTTGCCGATGGAGAAGTCCACAAAGTCCAGCTGCGAGATATTGCGGAAGTCGGTGATGGGGAAAACCGAGACAAAGACGGACTGCAGGCCGTTGTCTTCCCGCTCCGAGGGCAGTTTGTCCATCTGCAGAAAACGTTCATAGGAACGGCGCTGCACTTCGATCAGGTTAGGGATCTGGATTGCGGTTGGGATCTTGGAAAAATCGAGACGGCTACGAAGGGCGCGGTGCTCGTTCGGCATGCTTCACTCCTGAGACTCGTGGGACGCGAGGTAAGCATGGGGTATCCGCCGAGTCTCGCGGTTCCCCCAGATGTTTTCACTTGCGCGATGACGTGTTTTCGCCGCCTCGATTCGGCAAAAGCACTGCGCTTTCAGGTTCCAGGCAACGTTGACTGACAAAACGAGCGTCAGAAGCAATTGCCGGTATCTTCTAAAGCGTTTTCACTTCCACGCGGCATCGGCGAGTTCGGCGAGGTGCGTCTTTTCTTGAGGAAAAGCCGCGCCGGGCTCGGTCGCTCTTGCATACACCAGAAGTGAAACCGCATAAGCCGGTTTTCCTGTCTCCGGATCAGGAAACCTGGCTTGGCCCAAAACGGCGGGTGAGGGCTGGAGCGTCAGCGGGGGATTGACAGGCAGGCAAGAGCGCAGCGCGGAAAGACGCCAGATGCTCGCAGGCACGGTACTACCCACGAGCGTCACAACCGAATTGTGCACTTGACAAGATGAGAATTTCCGAATCCCGCTGATTCCAATAAGCCGCGTGTGCGCCGCCCTACAGCAGATCGTTCACCACACCACGAAGTCCGCCGCCCATTTCGCAGGTGTGTGCCGGCGCAGAATGCACCGGAATGTCAGATCGCATACGAGTTGCTGCCATCTCTCACGAGATCGTATGCAAAGAAACCGCTCAGTCAGGTAACCAGCAAATGCCTGGCAGAGACGCGCTAAAGATAATGATAGCGCGTCCTGCTTTGGCATGCAACTTGCTAGCCAATTTTTTACTTGACTTCTACGGTAGCCACGCCCTCGAACTTCTTGCGGACGGTCTCGGCTTCTTCCTTGCTGACGTTCTCCTTGAGCGGCTTGGGGGCGCCATCGACCAGGTCCTTGGCTTCCTTCAGCCCGAGCGAGGTTACTTCCCGCACAGCCTTGATGGTATTGATCTTGTTCGCGCCGGCATCCTTGAGGATGACGGTGAACTCGGTCTTCTCTTCAACCGGCGCAGCCGCGGCAACGCCGCCACCGCCGCCTGCTACGGCCACCGGAGCCGCGGCTGCCGCCGAAACTCCGAGCCGCTCTTCGAGCTTCTTGACCAGAGCCGCCGCATCCAACAAGCTCAAGCCTACGATCTGATCCTCTAACTGCTGTAAATCCGCCATTTTTCTCTCCACTGGTATAAAAACTTTGGTAACTAATGCCTGTACTCAATTGATACTGCCAAGGAGGTCTCCGCTACCCGCGGCACGCCTCCAGTCCCTGCAAGATGAATAACCTAGCCCTCGGTTGGCGCCTCGGTAGCCGCCGCCGCGGTCTGCGAATCTTCTTTTGTGCCCGCAGCTTCCGCTTCCGCCGCCACGGTCTCTGCGACCGGCGCCTCTGCCACCGCGGCTACTGCTTCAGGCTTCGGCGCGTCGGCCTCGACCACAGGCGCAGCAACAGCGGCTTCCGCCACAGGGGCTTCTACCTCGGCTGGCTCGGCCTTGGGCGCTGCTTCCGCTTTCGGCGCTTCCGTTGCCGGAGGGGCTGCGGGGGTAAACTTCCCTTGCTCGACTGCCTGGTTCACCACCACCGCGATGTCGCGGCCGGTGGCGTTGAGGACCGTCACCAGGCGCTGCGCCGGGGCATTGATGAGGAAGAGCAGCTTGGCAAAGATGGTCTCCTTGGAAGGCATGGTGGCCAGCTGCTTTACTTCTTCCACCGTGATGACGTGCCCGTCGACGATGCCTAGCTTGAAGGTGAACTCGGCGTTGTCCGTCATCCAGGTAGAAAGGGCCTTGGCCAGGATCACAGGATCGCCGCTGGTGTAGGCCACCGAGGAGACGCCCTTCAACCCCTGAAGCGCCAGCTCTACCTTGGTTCCCTTGGAAGCCCGGGCCGCCAGCTTGTTCTTGAGCACCCGGTAACGGCCGCCTGCGCCCCGCACCACCTTGCGCAGTTCGAAGTCCTGGGCCACGGTGAGCTTGGCAAAGGTGCCCACAATGGCGCTGGTCGAGCCTTCAAGCTCGTGCGCGAGATGATCGATCTGTACTGCCTTTTTTGCCTTCGTGAGTGCCATAAAAACCTTCTTTATCCCGTTCCGCGCGGCTGTGCCGGCGCAGACTGGATCGAATCCTTACTAGGGTTTGGCGGCCGCCTCAGCGACCTGGTTGTCGAGCAGGATGCCGGGTCCCATGGTCGAGCTCAGCGTAATGCCGCGGATGTACTTCCCCTTGGCGGCTGACGGCTTAGCCCGGACCACGCTGTTGATCACCGTGGTGGCGTTATCAATCAGCTTTTGCGGCGGAAAGGAGAGCTTGCCCACGGGAACATGCACCAGGGCTGTCTTATCGGTACGGAATTCGACCTTACCGGCCTTGATCTCCCGAATCGCCGCTGTCACGTCGTTGGTTACGGTGCCGGTCTTGGGATTGGGCATCAGGCCGCGAGGACCGAGGACCTTGCCCAACCGGCCGACCGACTTCATCATGTCCGGCGTAGCGATCAGCGCGTCGAAATCGGTCCAGCTTTCCTTCTGGATCCGCTCCACCATGTCTTCCCCGCCCACGATATCGGCGCCCGCTGCTTCCGCCTCGCGCAGCCGGTCGCCGGAGGCGATCACCGCTACCCGCTTGGTCTTGCCCAAGCCGTGCGGCAGCACTACTGTCCCACGCACCATCTGGTCGGCATGCTTGGGATCTACTCCAAGACGCAGGGTAAGATCGACGGTCTCGTCGAACTTGGCGTATTGAACTTTCTTGAGAAGGGGAACTGCGTCCTGCAGCGAGTACGGGCGGTCTTCAACCTGCGCGCGCACCTTCGCCATGTTTTTGCTGAGTTTCTTTGCCATGCTTCCTCTGTCTTCCACCGCTAGGACTGTGCCGCTGTCCTGCCGTGGTGTGGGCCGAAAGGTTTACTTTGCGGCCGTTGACTGCGTCTGCCCTGCCGATTGAGACGCATTTGTGATTATCTCACAAATTTTGCTGCTTGGGGAGGGCTAAACAGCAGGTCCCTCCACTACGCTTCGCTCCGGTCGGGATGACAATTCTTTTGGTAATCCGCAGTCCCCGCGAACAATGCATTTTGCAAGGGGCGCCAGCGGGATTGCCCCGCTCGGAAAACAATTCATTTCAGGAAATGACCCTTCCCTGCAACACAATTGTCATCCCGACCGGAGCGAAGCGTAGGGACCTGCTGTTTCTAATTCCTAAGCGGTGACTTCGATGCCCATGGAACGGGCCGTGCCCTTGATGCTCTTGACCGCGGACTCAACCGTGACCGTGTTCAGATCCGGCATCTTCTGCTTGGCAATCTCCAGCACCTGCGCCTCGGTCACCTTGCCTACCTTGTCCTTGTTCGGAGTGCCGGAGCCCTTGGCCAGGTTCGCGGCCTTCTTCAACAACACTGCCGCCGGCGGAGTCTTGGTGACAAAGGTGAAGGTGCGGTCCACGTAGACCGTAATGACAACGGGAATGATCAGGCCCGCCATATCCTTGTTCTGCGTGCGCGCATTGAACTGCTTGCAGAACTCCATGATGTTGACCTGCGCCTGGCCAAGCGCCGGGCCAACCGGCGGGGCGGGCGTCGCCTTGCCGGCTTCGATCTGCAACTTTACCTGGGTCTGTACTTTCTTAATCGGAGGCATTTCAATAAACCTTTCAGCTCAAACTACTTTTTCAACCTTGCCAAACTCCAGCTCGACCGGGGTCGATCGGCCGAAGATGGTGACCATTACCTTCAGCGTCTCGCGGTCCTCGTTAACTTCGTCGACCACGCCGTTGAAATTGGCAAACGGCCCGTCGGTGATGCGCACCGACTCGTTCTTCTCAAACTTGATCTTCATCCGCGGCTTGTCTTTGGAAACATCGGTGCGGAAGAGGATCGAGCTCACTTCCTGCTCGCTCAACGCCACCGGCTTGTCTCCCGTGCCCAGAAAGCCTGTCACCCGCGGCGTGTTCTTCATCACGTGCCACAGATCGTTGTCCAGATCCATTTCCACCAGCACGTAGCCGGGCAGAAAGACCCGTTCGACCGTACGCTTTTTGCCGTTGAAGACTTCGGTGACGGGCTCGGTCGGGATCATCACCCGGCCGATCCTGTTCTGCAGGCCAAAAGCCTGCACCCGGCCCTCGATCGATTCCTTCACTTTGCGCTCAAAGCCGGAGTACGCGTGAATGATGTACCACTTGAAACGATCGTTGGCTGAGGGTGGAAGAGCTCCCTCAGGGGTGACGGGCAGAGTCTCCGGATTTGCTTCTTCCGCCATGGTTTTCTCTAATTTCTCTTTCAGCACTTACGACACCCCGCCGAGCCAGCGAAACAACGATTGGATCACCCGGCTGAGCACCGCATCCACCAGGTAGAAATAGGCCGCGAAGGCAAATACCGTCACGATCACGACCGTCGTCGTGGTCTGTACTTCCTCCCGCGACGGCGTGGTCACCTTGCGCATCTCGCTGCGCACATCCTTCAAGAAAGTCCACAGTCCGGGTGTAGAACCCGGTGAGCTGGTTTCCCTGGCTCTCCTGCCCTCGTTCCGCCAACTTGTCCGCAGTCTTAGCCTTGATCACAGCCTTCTCCGGCTGGGTGATCTGCTTCTCATCGCGGATGATTGTCGTTGACTTCGCCATAATGCTTCCTTCTTCCCAAAAACTCACGAACTGGCAGGGGCGGAGGGATTCGAACCCCCAAGTTCGGTTTTGGAGACCGACAGTTTAACCGTTGAGCTTACGCCCCTTTGAATCTCTAGCTATTTCGTCTCTTTGTGCGGCGTATGCTTACGGCAGCGATTGCAAAACTTCGAGAACTCAAGCCGCCCTGTGGTCGTCTTCTTGTTCTTGGTCGTCGAGTAATTCCGCTCTTTGCAGGCCGGACACTGGAGTGTAATTATTTCACGCATACTCTATCCTAACCGATTTCCGGGCCTTCCGGCCCTCTGAAATTACCTACTTGATGATCTCCGTAATGGTGCCGGCGCCTACCGTGCGGCCGCCTTCGCGGATGGCAAAACGCAAGCCCTTCTCCATCGCGACCGGGGTGTGCAGCTCAATCTCCAGCGACACATTGTCCCCAGGCATCACCATCTCCGTGCCTTCCGGCAGCTTCGCCGTGCCCGTTACGTCCGTCGTGCGGAAGTAAAACTGCGGCCGGTAACCGTTGAAAAACGGCGTGTGGCGGCCACCCTCTTCCTTGCTCAACACGTAAATCTCGCCCTTGAACTTGGTGTGCGGCGTAATCGAACCAGGCTTGGCCAACACCATCCCGCGCTCCACATCTTCCTTGGCAATGCCGCGCAGCAACAGGCCAGCATTGTCCCCGGCAAGTCCCTCGTCCAATTGCTTCTTGAACATCTCAACGCCGGTGACCACCGTCTTGCGGGTCTCGCGGAATCCGACAATCTCAGACTCTTCGCCCACCTTGACCTTGCCCCGCTCAATCCTGCCCGTCACCACCGTGCCGCGGCCCGAAATGGAGAAGATATCTTCAATCGGCATCAGAAACGGCTGGTCAATGGCGCGCGCCGGCAGCGGCACGTTCTTGTCCACCGCGTCCATCAGCTCATCGATCTTGGCTTCCCACTGCGCTTCCCCGTTCAACCCACCCAGCGCCGAGCCGCGAATCACCGGCACATCGTCGCCAGGGAAGTTGTACTTCGACAACAGCTCCCGCACTTCCATCTCCACCAGGTCGGTCAGCTCCTCGTCTTCCACCGCGTCGCACTTGTTCAGAAACACCACAATGTAGGGAACCCCTACCTGCCGCGCCAGCAACACGTGCTCCTTGGTTTGCGGCATCGGACCATCGGTCGCCGCCACCACCAGAATCGCTCCGTCCATCTGCGCCGCGCCGGTGATCATGTTCTTGATGTAGTCGGCGTGGCCCGGGCAATCCACGTGCGCATAGTGACGGTTCGCCGTCTCGTACTCCACGTGTGCCGTCGCAATCGTGATGCCGCGCTCCCGCTCCTCGGGCGCGTTGTCAATCGAGTCAAACGAACGAAACAATATCTTCGGATTGTGCTTGGACAATACCTTGGTGATCGCCGCCGTCAACGTCGTCTTGCCGTGATCAATGTGCCCAATCGTCCCCACGTTCACGTGCGGCTTGGTCCGGTCAAACTTCTCCTTCGCCATCTCGTCCCTCTCTCCTGCTTAGTTCAAAATCCCTCAGGGGCTAAAGCCCCCGTTTTAGCTCGCTCGTTACGGCCCGACTAAAGTCGTGCCCTGATACAAAACCGGGCCGTGCCCTACGTACAAAACTCCCACCCTTGAGCCTGCCCCTACGCATCGCAGGGAAAGCCGCCTATTCGTCGCTCCCACACCGTCAGGCCGCTAAAGCGCCGATCCAGCACATCGTAGGTGGTGGCATTGGCGGCAAGAAACGCGTCCATCGCTGCGGACGAACTCCAGTGATCCAGGGTGAAAAAGCGGCCAGCGTTTCCCACACTCCCCAGAAGCTCCACACCCAGGAACTCCGGCGAGCGCTGGAAAAGGCGCGCCCATTCTCCGTCGGGTCCGTAGGCCGCTACAAACTCCGCCTCGCACTCCGGTTTGACCTGGAACTCCCACACCACGATATAGGTGCTTTCCCGCACCACAGGTAAGGTCAGCTCAGTAGTAGGCATATACCTTCAAAAACCTGCTTCGCAGCTCCAGCGGAACGTGCTCGACCAGGGACAGGTACAACTCACGCGCCTGGCCGCGATCAGAATCGCCCAGCGTGCGGTATGTCTCGGCCGTCGTTGCACCCAGCAACCCACGCTCCAGCAAACCTTCGAAATCCCTCACCCGCAGTTTGGACCGCTTCACCTGTTTCAGAAACCCGGCAACATTGCCAGAGCTGAACAGGGGCTCGAGCGAGGCTTTTACCTGGGCAAAATGCACTTCATCGGTAACGGGTAAGACTGCTTGTACAAACATTTCGGAGGCTCTCACGCAAAAAATAGTTTGGAGCGGGAGACGGGAATCGAACCCGCGACCAACAGCTTGGAAGGCTGTGACTCTACCACTGAGTTACTCCCGCGCGTCTCCCAACACATTAAAATCTGGAGCTGATGCTTATGAGTGTCCATTACGGGTTGAGCTTCCGCTCTTCCCAACAACACACCCACAACAAACTTTGGAGCTGATGACCGGGATTGAACCGGTGACCTCTCCCTTACCAAGGGAGTGCTCTACCGACTGAGCTACATCAGCCCGACAAACCGACTCGCCTACCGCCATGCTATCGCGAAGCAGACGCAGTGAGCACGATCCGCAATGCGAAAACACCCAACAACAGCAATACCACCGTGCGTACCTTGCCCGGGTCAATCGTCTTAACCGTCAAACCGCAGAGCAACAACAACAACCCCAGCGAGATCCACTTCCGCTGTCCCGGCGATAAGGCCATGGTTCCAATCCGTGGTGCACAGGGGAGGATTCGAACCTCCGTAGCTCCAAGGAGCGGCAGATTTACAGTCTGCTGCCATTAACCGCTCGGCCACCTGTGCACAACCTGCAGACCGGAACCCCTTCCGGCCTGGCAAAACACCCACACAATCCCGTTCCGCAGACGCTTTCCCGCGCAGCCAATTCAGAGGAAACAAAACGTCAAAATGGAATGATTGCGGCGGGATACTCCGGAACCAGCGAACGAAACTCTGGAGCTGGCGAAGGGACTTGAACCCCCGACCGTCTGATTACAAATCAGATGCTCTACCAGCTGAGCTACGCCAGCCCGAACAGCCGTGTTTCCCGCCTCAAAAGCAGACCTTGGAAAAGGTCTCGCGGCGGCTTCACAATTGCCAAGGTTACCACAGGGTGGAAGAGCACCGCAATGACCGCCGGGCGGACGCCAGATGCTATGATTCCTCGACTGATGCGGGTGGTACACCCGACTACGCATGCCCAGGCGCACCAAGGCGACCATCCTCATTGTTTTGCTGGTTCTGCTGCTGCTGGCGCTGGCTGCTTACCTGCGACGCAAGGCCCCTCCCGAGGCGGCGCGGCTGCTTCCGGAATCCGACTGCATCCTCTATTTCAATCTGCGCCCGTTGCGCGCCTACACCCACTTCGACAAGAACCAGGTGCCCCACGACCCGCAATATCAAAGCTTCATCAACGCCACCGGCTTTGAATTCGAACGGGACCTGGACGAGGTGGCCTTCGGCCTGCATCGCATGCCGAACCCGCTCGGCCCCAATGGGGCGGTAGCCTTCTCCGAGGTGTTCCTCGGCCATATCGACGGCCAGCGCCTGAATGCCTATCTGGGTTCCATTGCCGCGCAGACCGAGGAATACGCCGGACATACCATCTACGACATTCCTAGCGAGGGGCGTACGGTGCGGGTAGCCCAACTGGGCTACGACATGGTGGCTGCCTCCAACACCCCCACTCCGGAGCAGATTCACTCCATGCTCGACCGCTATCGCACCTCGGCGCTGCCTTTTTCCGGCTCTTCCCTGCTCACCGATCACTATTCGGAGGTTCCCCTGCTTTCGGTCGCGTGGGGGATTGGGAAGATCAGCGTGCCGCTCAAGAGCGATGGCATCAGCATCCTGGGTTTTCATTTTCCGATCGCGATCAACACCACGTTCATCGGCTCGGTGCGATGGGGAGGCGCGTTGCACCTGAGGATCGAAGAAATCGCCCCGACGGATATGGCGGCCACGGTTTCCTCCGACGCATTGAATACCATGATCTGCGATTGGCCGGGCAGCGGAAAACAATCTTCCAGCAGCCATGACCAACCCCGATATACGCGACCTGCTCAATTCCACCAACATCGAGCATAAGAATGACCGCGCTGTGGTTACGGCGACGCTGCCGGTCGCGTTGCTGCAGAAGCTGGTGACCGCACCGAATTCCCTGCGCTCATTGCCCCAGCCGGCCACGAGGCCGCCCGAGCCGGCGAAGTAGAGATCCGAAGGCCATTCTCTTGCGAAATGCATTGGATGTGGGTAGCTGCTTTGCCATATCCAGTCCCGAACCCGCGCGACCCCACTGCGCGCGATGGAGCGAAGCGACGAAATCCGCTCTAAACTGAAAGAGCTTGCATGCCTGGAGGATTTAACCCATGAAATCGACGCTTCTATCCGCAGCCGCGGCAACCATCGTGCTCGCCACGCTTTCTGCCGCGGCGCAGACCTTGACCGGCCAGGCGGCCTTTACCGACTACAGCAAGGAACACCCCGGCGTAAAACGCAAGATCACCGTCGCCGACCTGCCCCAACCGTATGCCACCCCGTCCGCCAACAACGGAGCCGCCGCGGTTCCCCGCCCGGACGGAGTGTGGCCGCAGACGCTACCCGGCTTCAAGGTGGAGCAATTTGCTACCGGCTTGGAAAACCCCCGGCTGATGCGCGTCGCCCCTAACGGCGACATCTTCCTGGCGGAAATGAGACCGGGCAAGATCGTGGTCTTTCGCGGCATGGGCGCTGATGGTAAGGCCGGCCAGATGGAGGTCTTCGCCAGCGACCTGAAAGCACCGTTCGGGATCAACTTCTATCCCAGCGGGCCGAATCCGCAGTGGGTCTACGTCGGCAATACTGAGTCCGTCGTCCGCTTTCCTTATCAGAGCGGCGACCTGAAGGCCCGCGGCCCGGCGCAGACCCTGGCGACGCTGCCCGGCGGCGGCGGCCACGTCACCCGCGACATTGTCTTTACCCCGGACGGAAAGCACATGCTGGTCTCGGTCGGATCGCATTCCAATGATGACGACACCGACACCACTCCCGCGGAATTTCACCGCGCCGACGTGCTTGAATTCACGCCAGAGGGCAAATTCGAGAAAGTGTATGCCTACGGCATTCGCAACTGCGTGGGAGAAACCATTCAACCGGCGACCGGGCGACCTGTGGTGCTCCACCAATGAACGGGACGGCCTGGGCAACAACCTGGTTCCCGACTACATCACCCACGTTCAGGAGGGCGGCTTCTACGGCTGGCCCTGGTACTACATGGGCAGCATTCAGGATCCGCGGCAGATGGGCAAGCATCCCGAGCTGAAGGGCAAGGTCATCGTCCCCGACGTGCTGCTGCAGCCTCACTTCGCCTCGCTCGAGATGCAGTTCTATGAGGCGTAAGCAATTCCCTGCCCAGTATCTCATGGGTGGGCCTTTGCCGCGGAGCATGGTTCCTGGAACCGGGATCCGCGAGGCGGCTATGAAGTGATCGCCGTGCCCACGGAAAACAACAAGGCTACGGGAGAGTTTGAGGACTTCCTCACTGGGTTTGTGCTCCCCGACGGCAAGGTGTGGGGCCGCCCGGTCGGCATCGCCGTGGCCAAGGATGGATCCCTGCTGGTCTCTGACGACGGTTCCAACACCATCTGGCGCGTGACGCTATACCGGCGGAAAGGGAGGCGCCGCGGGCCAATAAGAGCGCTGCCCTGAGAAGAAGCAAGTTACACTAGTTGCTTGCCGGGGAAGCGCTGGCTACCGCGAGGTTCAACAGCAGGTACCTCCGCTGAGCTAGTTACGCTTGATGCCGAACGGGCGTTACTGGATGCGGACTTCAGAGTGGATACAGATCGGGTTTGCGCTCGTGCTGGCGGTGGCCGCCTGGATCCAGGCGCTTTTCTTCTCGTCCATTGCCCGTGCGCCGGCGCTGGAACATCACCCTGCTCGCGATTGGTCCCGTTCGCTGCGGTGATGCTGGCGCGCTCGACAGCAGCTTTCCTGCCCGCAGCTCTACGTTTCGGTCCTGCGTGACTGGCTTACCGTCGCGCTCTTCCTGGTGCCTTACTGGCAGACCGGGCAATTCTTTCAGGGGCCCAACCATCGCATCGAGGAGCGGCTGCTGGCCTTCGACCGCTGGTTGATGCCCCAGACGGCCGGCACCTCCGGCACATCCCGCACCGGCCTGGGCCTGGCTTCTGGAAGTCGCCTACCTCTTCTGCTATCCGCTGGTGCCGCTCGGCCTGCTCGTCCTCTATGCCGGCGGCCAGCGCGCCCACGTCGCGAGCTTTTGGCTGGTGGTCCTGGTCGCGACCTATCTCTGTTACGCAATCACGCCCTTTGTGCCCGCATACCCTCCCCGGGATCTTGCCGGCAGCCAACCGGCCCCAGCCCAAGCGGGCAAGGCGCGAGTCTTCAATCGCTGGATTCTCAAGCACGGAAGCATCCATGCCATCTCATTCCCCAGCGCCCACGTGGCCTCGGCCTTCGCCGTCTCGCTGGTGCTGTTGCGTTTTACGCCGATCGTCGGGCTGGTGTTTCTGTTTGTATCGGTCTGGATTGCACTGGGAGCGGTGGTAGGCCGCTACCACTACGCGCTGGACGTGCTGCTGGGAGCAGTGACTGCCCTGGGCGTATTTTTCGCCTGCTACCGCTATCTCACTTAACGCCGAAGATTTTCATCGCGGCGCCGGCCACCATCTTCTGCGCCGGGCTTTGCGGCCGGCCGTCGGCCGGCGGCAAAAAGATCGTGGTGAGCACCTGGATTCCGCCGGGAAGCTGTGGCGGCCCGCCCGGCGTTGCCGGCGGGAAGAAACGGGTCAGCGCTTCGCGCGGCTCATTGCGAACCAGGTCGAGCATCGCCACCCGGTGCACGCAGGAGACAGTGCAGAACGGCGCACAGGGTTTCTTGGTCGAGTATTCGCGATCCAGGTCGGCCTGCGTGTACTTTTCCAGCGGGATGGCAGGATACCCGCGTTGCTGCGAGCAATAGTGCACCAGCCCCTGCTCGCAGACATAGAGGTAACGGCTTCCCGCGCGGCACTGCCAGTCGTTCGGCTTGGCCAAGCGCCAGGTTTTTGTGGAAGAGATTGTCGTAGGCGAAGGCAAACAAGGCTGGTTTTCGTTCCTTGAGGATCTGGTCGTAGACCGCGCGTTCGTTCTCCTGCAACGGCTCGAGCTGGCCGCCATGGTCGTGGATGATGCCCACGCGTGGTTTCAAATCCCAGCTCCATAGCCCGGCGGGTGATGGTGAGGGCATCTTCCGGATGGGCAATGCCGCCGCCGAGCAACGGAATTGATGTTGACATCGAATTCCGCGAACTCCGCCAGCCACTGCAGTTTCCGGTCGAGCACCTTCAGGCTCTTCTTCGAGACCTCGTCCGGCATCACGTTGTCGATCGAGATCTGCAGATGTTCCAGCCCGGCGCGGTTCAGCCTCTGGATTCGCTCCGGGGTCAGCAGGTATCCGTTGGTGATGATGGTGGCGATGGCCCCGTGGCTGCGGATGCCGCGAATGATCTCGTCGAGGTCGGGATGGAGCAACGGCTCGCCGCCGCTGATGGTGATGATTCCCGTGCCCATCCCGGCAAGAATTTCGACCCGGCGCAGCATCTCCGCCGTCGGCACGGGATCGGAGACCTTGTCGTACTCATTGCAGTAGGCGCAGGAGAGATTGCAGCGCCGCATGGGGATGATGTGGGCCAGGATGGGATGGTGCTTGGACTTGATCGCCCGGGCCACCATACGCGCCTGGCGGATGCGCCGTTGATAGGAGCGAAGCCTGCGCACAACTGGGGTCAATGTCATCGGCAGCCTGCCCAGTCTTCAGTTTACTCCGTCCGCTCGCCTAGCGGGCGCCCGGCCCGCTCAGTAAGATGTAGGCTCCAGCTGTTGCTTATTGCGGTTCCAAATCAGGTATGGTCTCGAGGACGGCCTGAAAATCACCATGCGCCTGGAGGAAACATGAAGATCTTCTCGCTCCGCCCGTTAGCAGTGGCGGTCCTGCTATTGGTAGCCGTCGTAGTGCGGTCGCAGAACAGCGCAACCCAGACCCAGCGCTTCCCCCAATTCGACAATGAAGACGTGAAGGTGTGGAAGTCGGTGGTGATGCCGAACGCGCCGCTGACCATGCATCGGCACGATCATCCTCGCGTCATCATTGCGCTCAGCGGCGGCACCATGAAGATCGTGGACCAGCAGGGAAAATCCGAAGAGCACGTGTGGGAGACGGGGAAGGCCTACTGGCTGCCCGCAAATCCGCCGGGCACCATGCACGCCGACGTCAACGCAGGCGATAAGCCAATTGAAGTGATGGTGGTGGAGTTGGAAAAGGAAAAGTAACGTCAGCGATACGCGGCCGCCTGGATGCCGTACAACTCCGCGTATTGGCCGCCTTTGGCCATCAGTTCCTCGTGCGAGCCCACTTCGACCAGCCGGGCCCCGTCGAGCACCACGATCAGATCGGCCATGCGCACGGTGGAAAAGCGGTGGGAGACAAGAATCGTGACTGCGGCCGCCCGCGCTGCCATCGCCGCGCGCCGCCGCCGCGTAGCGCTCGAACAGCGCGTGTTCCGTCTCGGCATCGAGCGCGGCGGTCGGTTCGTCGAGGATCAGCAACAGCGGCTGATCGCGCATGAAGCCACGCGCCAGCGCCAGCTTCTGCCACTGGCCGAAGGATAGCTCCACCCCGCCCGGCCAGGTCGGGCCGAGCTGCGTGTCGAGCCCCGAGGCCAGACGTCGCCATCACGTCGCTGGCGCCGGCGCGGTCCACAGCCGCGGTCACCGAAGGCGCGTGGTCCATGCGCGGGACATCGCCCAAGCCGACCGTGTGCCCGGCGCGGAATTCGAAGCGGAAGAAATCCTGGAACGCGCCCGCAAGGCGTCGCACGCCACTCGCCGGCCGGCAGGCGCGCCAGCGGCGTGTCGTCCACCAGGATCGCACCCGACGACGGCTCGTACATCTTCGCCAGCAGCTTGACCAGCGTTGTCTTGCCGGCGCCGTTCTCGCCCACAATCGCGACCACCGCGCCCGCCGGCAGCAACACCGACACGTCGTCCAGCACCACGCGCGAGGTGCCCGGGTAGGCGAAGGAAACGTGGTCGAAGCGCACCCCGCGATGCAATGCCGCGGGAACCGGCAGATCGCCCGCGGCCGCGACCGAGGCGGCATAGTCCTCGAGCCAGGCCAGCCGCCGCGAACCGTCCATCCAGAATCCGCGCAGGAATCCGATCTCGCCCACGGTCGCGCCGATGTACCCCGACAGCCGCGCTCCGGCGGCCAGCACCAGCAGCACCGCGCTGGCGGGCGCTCTGAGATAGGAGGAGACGAAGACCACCGCGCCCACATACGCCAGGCCGAAAATCGCCCATCCCAGCGCCAGCCAAAACGCAGAGCCCCAGCGCGCCGCCGCCACCGGCCCGTACCACCGCTCCCACGCCGCCCGGCGGTCGCGTGACCAGGCGCTCGCCGATGCCGGTGACCCGCACTTCCTTGCCCGGCGGCGCGGTGGTGGCGATGGTGAACAGGTGGCGCGCCAGGCGACCGGCTTGTGCCCCACGCTCCTGCGCGATTCGCTCCACCTGCGGCCGCCACGCCGAGGTCAACACCGTGGGGATGGCGAAGACGGCCAGCAGCAGCAGCGCCGGATGAATCGAAGCCAGCAGCGCCATGGTCACGCCCAGCCGCAGAATCCACCCCAGGGTGGAAAACAGCGACATGTACATGTGGTCGAGCACGAACACCTGGTTGCGCAGCATCGACAGGCGATCGAGATACTCCGGCCGCTCGTGGTGCGCGACCGTCGCCACCGTGGCCTGCAGCCGCGCCACATGCGACTCGAGCGCGATGGTCACCTTGTCGCGGAAGCGGCGCTGCACCCGGGTGCTGACCGTGCGCAGAAACCAGGTAGCGGTGGCCGACACCCCCAGGCCGACCGCCGCGCCCTGCATCAACCCGGTCCGGTGCTCGAGAAAGCCCTTGCCCAGCAGCCACAGCCACAAGGCAAGCAGCGCATCGGGCAGCGCGGCGAGCTGCGACAACACGAACGAGGCGAGCATCAGGCGAGGCTCGTGGCGATAGCCCAGCTTGCACAGCCGCCACATCGACGACAACGCGGGCGGCAGCGGGTCGATTTCCGCCTTGGTTCTGTTAGGAGAGGGCTTCATAGGTGGCGCCCTCCTCTTCGGGAAGTGGAAGCGCTGCGCCTGCAGATCGAACATGGTGCGATAGCGGCCGCCCAAAGCCATCAGCTCATCGTGCGTGCCCAGCTCGACCACCCGGCCCTGCTCCAGCACGCAAATGCGATCGGCGTGGCGGACGGTGGAGAAGCGATGCGAGATCAGGATGGTGGTGCAATGCCGGGTGGCGGCCAGCAGGCGATCGAAGATCTCCGCTTCGCCGCGCACATCGAGCTGCGCCGTCGGCTCGTCGAGCAGCACCACACCGGCGCCCAGCGTGACCGCTGCCAGCGCGCGGGCGAGCGCAACGCGCTGCCACTGGCCGCCCGAGAGGTCGGTGCCTCCCGGTGTAGCCGCGGGCCAGCACGGTGTCGAGCGCGGCCAGGTTCCGCTGCTCCCGCCGATTCGAGCGCGGCGCGCACGACATCGTCGGGCGCTCCTCGCCCGGAGAGCCACGTTTTCGCGCAGCGGCAGCTCGAGGCGGAGGAAGTCCTGGAAGACCGCGGTGATCCGCGTGCGCCACGAGGCAAGATCGAAGTCACGCAGGTCGATGCCGTCGATCTCGATCGCCCCCGATTGCGGATCGTACAGGCGGCAAAGCAACTTGGCGATGGTGGTTTTGCCGGCGCCGTTCTGGCCCACAATGGCGAGCGAAGACCCGGCAGGGATGGTGAGATCGAAGTGCTGCAGCACCGGCGGGCTGTTCGTCTCCCGGGTAGGCAAAGCTGACGTCGCGCAGACGAATTTCGCGTGCCGGCAGGCCATCGGCGCGGCGTTCGCCCGAGCGCAGCGCACCGGCGGGACGCATCGCCGGCTCCAGCCGCAGCACCGCGGCCACCGGGGCGGCCGATCCATCGAGCGCCCAACTGAAGCCGCCAAAGGCGATCATCGATACCCCGATCGCGCTCTGCACGTAAACCACCGCTTCTCCCAAGCTGATGCGGCCGTGGGCGACGGAGCTGGCCAGTACCCAGAACACGATCACGTTGGCGGAGACCACCAGCAGCAGGCTCCAGATAACCGGGCGCTCGCGCATGCGGGTGGCGGCGTATTGCAGCTCGTGCAGGCGAGTGCGCCGGGCGACGAAGCGGTCGATGGTCCAGCCGGCGAGGCCGAACAGCCGCAGCTCCTTGCTCGCCGGCGGGTCCACGGCCAGCCGGTAGGCGTAGTCGGCATCCCGCTGCGCGGCGCGCACTTCCGGGTTGTTGCGGTCGCGCCAGATCGCGCTCTCGCGCAGCAGCCAATGGGTTGCCAGCCACGCGCCCGCCAGCACCAGCGGCGCCCACCACGCGTAGCGCGCGAGGATCACCGCGGAGGCGATGCCGCCGGTCATCTCGACCATGCCGTTGGCAATGAAATCCATCGAGATCGACGAGCGGCGGCCCGGTCATCCCCAGGTCAAAATCGCGGGCCACGGTGAGGTCACCGGTCAGCGTCGGATCTTCCAGATGCCCGATTCCTGGCGGGCGCACGCAGGCCTCGGTCAGGCGGTCATAGAGCCATGCGGCGGTGCGGTCGCCGAGGTTGGCGCTCACCGCCTGGTGAATTGGGTTCAGCACCTGGAGCAGCACAAAAACCGCGCCGGCAAAAGCCAGCGGCCCGGCGAGAGGATGGCCCTGTTGCACGGCGCCGACGAGCACGCCCATGGCAATGGCAAACGCCGACGGCAGCACCCCGCGCAGCAGCAGGACGGTCCACCACGCCGCGGCGAGACCCGGGTCCGCCTTGGGCAGGACGGCGAAGAACTTCCATTCCTTGCGGGCACGCAATCGTTCGAGCACGACCGCATTGTCGCTCACGCCGCGGCCATGCACAACCTTGCACATTCATGTGCCTATGGAATCGCGCGGACAATGAGAGTCTGCGGAATGGATTTCTCCCCTGCGCCCGGAGTGCGCACCACCCCAGCTGCTGACCGGCACCTTTGACAGTTACATAAATATCAGATTATTGGTGCAGAACCACGTTGAGCAGTGACTTATGAACGCGGATGCGACGGTTGTAGTCGATAAAGCCGAGCTTGCGAAAGCGGTTCATGAAGAAGTTGATCCGTGACCGGGTGGTGCCGACGATTTCGGCCAGGGTTTCCTGGGTAATTGCCGGAATCAACGTGACCGAACCATCAGATTCGGTAATGTCTGCCATTAGCAAAAGCGTTCTTGCTAGCCGCTTTTCGCTGGAATTGAAAAGGTGATCGACCAGGTCGGCCTGCACCCGCATGTTGCGAATCAATAAGAACGTCAGCAACATCTCCGAGAACGTGTGCCCTTCGTGCACAGCGCGAATCATCTCGTCTCTGTCGATTTTCAGAACGCTCGAGGCGGTGATCGCAGTCGCGGTGGCCAGGCGCATGCCGGCAATCGGAGTAATCGCCTCCTCTCCGACAAAGTCGCCGGCCGAAAGCAGAAAGATCGTCGCCTCTTTGCCACCCGTGGAGGTAACGGTCAGCTTGGCCCGGCCGGTCTGGATATAGAAGACAGACTTGGCGGCCTCACCCTGGCAGAAAATCGCTTCACCGGGCTTCAAATGAAGAATTCGTCGCCCTAAGCCTGCGCTATGCAGGAAAGCCTGCGCATCGCACTGAGCCAACATCGTTTGCGGCAAGTTCACGGCTTCCTCCACACCCGTCCCGGGCGGCAATGCAGGTGCAGAGGGATCAACAGAAACCGCGGGACAAACTGAATCCTACTCCGCCGGACCGCGGGAGCAATAGGGTTTACGTGATAAAAGTTAACTCTTTAGTCAGTTACCAAACTGATCGCAAGTGCGACAGTTGCATATCATAACTGCTTCGTACTCAGTCATAGTTCCTGATCAATGATGCATAAGTCGTGTTCAATATAGAACATTCACGGTTCGTGCGGCGAGCCTATACAAACCCTCAGGAATAATCTTTCATTCACCTCCCCGGCAAAAGACCTCCCCACACTTATTGGAACATTCCTGGACGAGGATCTAGATACCGCTTATCGCGAGCGGGTCTAAGGTCACTGCTGCTGCCAAGGTTGCTTACAAGGAGACTGGACAATGAATACTCTCATCGCACGGATGCAAGTGCATCGTGGTTGTTTTACAAGAATGGGCTCTATGCTCTTAGTTGGTCTACTCGTCGCGGTAACCCCGGGAATGCGGGCATCGGCTGAAACCGCTCCAACTCTCGGCACAGCACAAAGCTATGCGGTATTGGGCGCCTCCACGGTGACAAATACAGGACCTTCGCTGATTACCGGCGACCTGGGCGTGAGCCCGGGCACGGCAGTCACCGGCTTCCCGCCCGGACTGGTGGCAGGTGGCTCCATCCACGCGGCGGACGCAGTCGCGCTGCAAGCACAAACCGATGCGACGACGGCCTATGGGCAGCTGGCCGGCCAGGCTTGCAACACGACCTATGGGGTGCCTACGGACCTGGGCGGACAGACGCTGGTCCCGGGCGTCTACTGCTTCTCGTCCTCGGCCGCCATCACCGGGGCGCTCACCCTCAACGCCGGGGGTAACCCCAATGCCGTCTTCATCTTTAAGGTAGGCTAGCACGCTTATAACCGCCAGCGACGCCTCGGTGGTGTTGATCAACGGGCGACAGCCGTGCGAGGTCTTCTGGCAGGTCGGCAGCTCTGCCACGCTCGGGACAGGCACCAGTTTCGTCGGCACGGTGATTGCGTTGGCCAGCATTACCCTCGATACCAACGCCGCCATGTCGGGCAGGGCGCTGGCGCGCAATGGCGCGGTCACCCTCGATTCCAATACTGTCTCCGTAACCTCATGCTCCTGTCGCCCATCAATTCCCCACCGGTAGTGGGTGAGTCCTTCAGCCCATCCAGCATCGTTGCCGGCGGCGACTCAACACTGACCATCACCATCAGCAACCCGAGTGATACAACCGCCACGGTCACCTCGCCATTTACCGATTCGTTGCCCAGCGGCCTCGTCTTCTCCGGAATGCGCCAGTTCCAGCCCGGGGGGGGCACGATCAGCGCTCCGATAGGCGGCTCCTCGCTTACCTGGACGGGCGGCAGCTATTCCACCGAACAGCACCACCAACATGACCGTCGAGGTCAACGCGGCGATTGCGGGTTCCTACATCAACTCCCTTCCTTCCGGCGCACTAAAGACCAGCACCGGCAACAACGTGTCGCCGGTAATCGCAACCTTGACGGTCACCTCGCTCACGAGCCCCAGCTTGGTGGCGCCTACCTTGGGCAAGTCCTTCAACCCGGCCAATATCACCCTCGGCGGGGTTTCGACACTGGTCCTTACCCTCAACAACAGCAACCCCGTGATCGATACGATGACGGCGCCGCTCACCGATCACTTTCCCTTCCGGCGAAGATCGTCGCGGAGGGCGCACGACAACTTGCGGGGGCACCGTGGACGCACTGCGTGGTAGCTCGGCAGTCACGCTCACCGGGGGCATCATACCCGCCAACGGCTCCTGCACAGTCTCGGTCAACGTAATCGCGGACTGCGGGTGCACCTACTACAACTCGGTCAGCGTCGGCGCCTTGCTCACCGACAACGGAAGTAATCCTGCCTCTGGCCGCCGCCACGCTTACCGTCACGCAAAGCTGCCCCGGGCGGCCTGCCCAAGGTAAGCAAGTATTTCTACCCCGATGAAGTGAAACCAGGCGCCACCACCACACTCACCATCACCTTCACCAACCCCAATGCCACCGTGGCGAACACTGACTGCACCCTTCACCGACCACTTGCCTTCGGGCATGGTCCTCTACTGGTGTGCCCACTACCGCGCCTGGCAACACTTGCGGGGGACGCGCTCAGTGCCTCTAAAGGCAGGCGGAGATAACCCTGACAGGTGCCCAGATACCGATCAACGGCAGTTGCATAATCAAGGTGTTTGTCATGGCGGAGAAGGCGGGCACCTATATCAATTCGCTTCCAGTCGGGGTATTGAAGACCAGCAATGGTAACAATCCGACTGGTTGGAAGGCGACTCTTACCGTTAACCCCTCCGCTGGCAACGGGCACTCAACTTGATCAAGTCCTCCTCGCCTTCCACCATCTGCGAACGATGGGGTGTCAATGCTGACCATAATGCTTAAGAACCCGTACGGCGCGGCGGCTACGCTCACCGCCCCACTGATCGATCACATGCCTGCGCGGATGGTGGTATATCGGCACCGCAAGCAACACCTGCGGCGGAGTCGTAACAGCTGTCCACCGGGAGTTCGGAAGTAACATTCACCGGAGGCGCGATCCCCGCGAAGGGTTCCTGCCAAGATGACAGTAAGCGTGACAGCTCCCTGCAACGTTTACTTCAACAATCTGCCTGCTGGGGCTTCTACATACCAGCAACGGCACCAACCAGGAACCGGCCGGCGCTCACGGTTAACGGTATTACCCATCACCATGTAGCACTATTAACCACTCGGCGCCGCCGCTCCGCGTTCTGGAGTGGCGACGTTTTTTTTGCGCCTGGATTCCGCCGCAATCCGCCTCCGTATAATACAGAACTACAGCGGCGCGCCCGCGGGGTCCTTCGGGCGAGGTTCTTGACTCATGAAAGATGTTCTGGAGCGGCAGATCGATCAAGCCCTCGGCCGTTTACCCGCCGACCTGGTCGTCCGCAACGCGCGCATCCTGAACCTGGTGACCGGCAAGCTCCAGTCCGGTGACATCGCCGTTTGCGGCAGCATCATCGTGGGCACCCTCGACAGCTACCGCGGCGTCGAGGAAATCGATGCCCAGGGGCGTTTCGCCGTGCCCGGCTTTATCGATAGCCACGTCCACTGCGAGAGCACGCTGGTGACGCCGGGCGAGTTCGACCGCTGTGTTGCTTCCCCACGGGGTCACCACCGCCATCTGCGATCCTCACGAAATCTCCAATGTGCTCGGCCTGGCGGGCCTGCAATATTTTCTGCGAGGCCGCGCGGAACACGGTGCTCGATCTTCGCGTGCAGCTCTCCTCCTGTGTTCCCGCAACCAACCTCGAAACCTCAGGCGCACGGCTCTCCGGCCGCTGACTGGTCCCGCTTCGCCACCATCCCCAGGTGATCGGCCTGGCCGAGTTCATGAATGTGCCCGGAGTCTTGAACAAAGACCCCGAGTGCATGGACAAACTGGCCGCGTTCCAGGGCCAGCATATCGACGGCCATGCGCCGCTGCTTTCCGGCCACGATCCTGAACGCCTATCTCTCCTGCGGCATTCGCAATTGCCACGAAACCACCAACCTGGCCGAGGGACGGGAAAAGCTTGCCAAGGGAATGCAGGTGCTGATCCGTGAGGGATCGGCTTCGAAAGATCTGGCCGCGCTGGCTCCGCTCATCGACGAGTTCGCCTCGCCGTTTCTCGGCTTCTGCACCGATGACCGCAATCCGCTGGACATCCACGAAGAGGGCCACATGGATTACCTGGTGCGCCGCGCCATCGCCCTGGGCGCGCCGTTGGCCGCGGTCTATCGCATCGCCAGCTGGTCGGCGGCGCGGGGCTTCGGGCTGGCCGACCGGGGCTGATCGCTCCCGGGCTATCTGGCGGACTTCCTGCTGCTCGACGATTTAGAGAGCTGCGCCATCCACAGCCGTCTTCCGCCGCGGCCGCAGAGTAACCCCGGAGTAGCTTCGCGGGGCGGGCGCTCCCGGAGCCGCCCGGCGGCAACACCATGCACCGGCAGCCAGTCACGGCGGAGGACTTTCACGTGCCCGCCGCAGGCCCGGCGACCGCCGGTGATCGGCATCATCCCGGGCAAGATCCTGACCGAGCGCCTGGAGGCCAATCTGCCCTATCGCGATGGCCGACGGCATGCCGATCCCGAACACGATCTGCTCAAAGTCTGCGTGCTCGAGCGCCACGGCCGTAACGGCAATATCGGCCGGGGCTTTGTCAAGGGCTTTGGTTTTCGCCGAGGGCGCGCTCGCCTCCTCGGTCGGCCATGACAGCCACAACATCTGCGTAGTGGGCGCCAGCGACGAGGACATGGCGGTCGCCGTCAATCGTCTGCTCGCGCTGGGCGGGGGATTCGTCGCCGTGCGGGGCGGCCAGGTACTGGCCGAGCTCGCCTTGCCTTTCGCCGGCCTGATGAGCCTCGCGCCCTTTGAAACCGTGCGGCAGGATCTCAGTACCCTGCGCACAGCCGTTCAGGCCATGGGGTGCCTGCTGCCCGAGCCATTCCTGCACCTGGCTTTTCTCGCCCCTTCCGGTCATTCCCCACCTGAAGATTACCGACTTTGGGCTGGTGGACGTGGACCGCTTTGCCCTGCTGCCGACTGTAAAACCCTGGTTGCCTCGACCTGCCCAAAATGTGTTAGTCCCGTACCCCGAGGAACCGGGAGGCCGCTTTCGTAAGGGCCCGGGCTCGATGTTTGCTTGCATTGGCCGCTGGCCGCTGCGATCCTTGCGTTGCTGCTCAAAGAAGCCCGCCGGTGGCAGGGCTCGCGCAGCGGCATTGAAGCTGCCCTCAGCCGTTTCGTTTGGCCCACAAGGGGGTTGTTTGAAATTCTGCCAGGTGTTCTGCTCATGACGCTCGGCTTGACCGCGGAAATGGTGGTGGGGGCCCAGACGCTGACCACCGCAACCCGTTCTGGTCGCCAGCGAAAACATGCCGCAAGGTGGTCTGTTTCTTGCCGGAACTGCTGGCGCCGGGCCATGACGCCCTGTTGCAGGGCCTGGGCATGACCCCGGCCATCAGCCAGGCTGTGCCCAGCGCGCCGGTAAAGCCCGCCGTCGTGCCCAATCCGCGGCTGACCGCCAACGATCGGCTCAACCTTTTCTTGAACGACACTTACGCGTCTCCTGGAGCCTTTGCGGGGCTTTCGCCGGCGCACTGGTGGACCAGATCAGGCATACGCCGGCCAAGTGGGACAGGGACGGCAGCGGCTATACCCGGCGCTTCGCCAGCGAGTATGGCCAGCTGGCCGCCCGCAATGTCATTCACGAGGGCCTGGCTGGACTCACCGGGCTCGACCCCCGCTACACTGCCTGCCGCTGTAACGGCACGCTCCGCCGCAGTGCCCACGCCCTGAAGATGACGTTCACCACCTATCGCCAGGACGGGCGGCTGACCCTCGATGTGCCGCAGATCGCCGGCGCCTACGGCTCGGGCATGGTATCGACTTACTGGTATCCCCACCGCCATTACAACCCTCTGGTGCAGGGAGTCCAGTTCGGCCATGAGCAGATGGGCGAAATCATGGTCGGCAACCTGGTGAAGGAGTTCGCGCCGGACCTGCAGCGCGCCTTGCATCTGCACTCCATCGCCGCCTGCAGCCATCCCCGCCCCGCCGACGACGACTAGCAAGCTCCTGGCATCCCCCTGACTGCGCCCTGAACCGTCTCGACAAGGATTTCGGGTTTTCCCCAATACAAAAAGCAACCGGACAGCAGAAATGCTCTAATGGCATTGGCGCGTCTGCGTTCTGTACCGATCCGGCTTTGGGCTCAGTCCAACCCAGGGCAAGGGAGATCCCCCATGAGACCAAGACCGTTGCTGTTCGCCGTGCTCGGCTGGTTTGCCTGCATTGCCGCCGTCAGCCACGGCAGCGGCGCAAAATCCTTTCGTCGGCACCTGGAAACTTAACCAGGAAAAAAGCCAGATGGCCGGCGACACCCTCAAGTTCCGCCCGGCGGAAGGCGCGGCGATCGAGGTTACCGCGGGAGGAATCACTTATTCTTTCCTGGCGGACGGCAAGACCTATGGTATGCCCTCCGGCGACGTCGCCATCTGGAGACAGACCAACGCCGATGGCTGGACCACCGAGTACAGAAAGATCGACGGCAAGCTGCTGAGCATCGACACCTGGAAGCTCTCCGCCGACGGCAAGCAACTATCCGTCACCTCCAGCGGCGCCAAAGCCAACGGCGATCTCTATACCGACACGCACAGTATGTGCGGACCACGGGCACCAGCGGGCTGATCGGCTCCTGGAAGAGCACAGAGGTCAAGCTCAGCGCGCCGAATGAACTCGTCATCGAGGAATCCGGCCTGGATAAGCTGGTGTTGAAAATTGCCGCGCTGAAGGCAAGCTGCGTGGCCACATTCGACGGCAAAGAGATAGCCGATCGAGGGGCCTGACATTCCGACCGGGCTGCGGGTGTCGCTCACCCGTACCGGGCCTTACGCTTTCCGCATGGTGGAGAAACTGAACGGCGAGCGTCGTCTGGACCGCGCAATACACGGTCGCCGAGGACCGTAAGACCATGACCGAGGTCGGCAACGCTCCCGGCGATCCGCCCCAGACCATGATCTGGGAAAAGCAATAGCGGGCCCTGATCCCATCGCTGGATGGCGTACACTGGATGTGGTGCACCTTTCTCGCCCGGATGTCTTCTGCTCCAGACGGGTCCACATTCAGCAAGTAACGGCACACCAGGGAGCCAACATGAGTTTGATCAAATCAGCAGATGTACCCAAGCATATGGCCGACCGGCTACGGTCGCGCCGCATTGCTGCCCGCCTTTCCGGCGGCGCGGCCAAGCAGCCGATGACCCCCGCCAAGGCTCCCACCCCATCTGCGCCCAGCGTCCCCGCGAGCCGCCCACGCCGGAAGTTCTGCTCTAAGCCAGCCCTGCCGATTGGGCGCCCGCGGAAGCGGCGCCCTGTATCCATCGAAAGTTCGAGTGAAAATCCGTACCCTGGGTCCAAGACACGACCTGGGCCGCAGGCCTATCGTGGAGTCAATCGAATCTTCACACTCATTCTCCACGCGCTCTTAACCAGGGCGCTTTTTTTTGCTCCCGTCCCGGTTTCCGAAACGGACTAAGTTGATACTGGAGGCAGAGATCATGATCGGGGCAATGACGTGGCAACGGCGAGGTTTGTGGGCTTTGCTGCTGCTGCTGACGCAGGCAGCGATGGCGCTCGATCCCCAACGCTCGCTCGACCACTACGGGCACCAGGTGTGGCGTACCGATTCCGGCCTGCCGCAAAACACCGTCCACTCGATTCTGCAAACCCGCGACGGCTACCTATGGCTGGGAACCGATGGCGGCCTGGTGCGCTTCGACGGCATCGACTTTGTCACCTTCGACACCGAGAATACTCCGCAATTCGCGAGCGATATCGTCTACGACCTGTTCCAGGACGGCTCAGGCACTTTGTGGATCAGCACCGCGGCCGGCCTGGTGAGCTATACCGGCGGCGCCTTTCCAGGCCTACACCACAGGCCCAGGGCTTGCCCGCCGACACGGTTTGGTTCAGCTACCAGGACCGCCGTCACCGGCTGTGGGCCATCACCTCGGCCGGGCCGGCCTTCTTCAATGGCAAGAGCTTTGCCCCGGTCGCCGGGAGCCGAGCCCGCAGGCCCACTCAATCGCCACGGGCTGGCGGAGGATCGCGCAGGGAACACTCTGGCTGGGCGGCAGCAGCGGCGTGTTCGCGCTGGATATAAGGCCCTCCACCCCGCGCCTGGCGCTGCACCTGCTCCACGGCATCGAGGTGGAAACAGTGCAGCTCGACCGCCGGGCAAGATCTCTGGATCGGCACCGGCCAAGGGCTGGAACGCTATGCCGGCGGCGCTCTCGCCCCCGTTCCTATGCCCGAATCTCCCGGCCAAAACTGAGGTCACCGCCTTGCGCGCCGACGCGGCCGGCGGGATGTGGGTGGGCACCGCAGCCGGCATTTTCCACCTGGCCGCGTGACGGAGCCTCCCTGCTCTCTCCGGGCCAATGGCCTGGACGTGGGACGCGTGGATCATCTCTTTCGCGACCGCCAGGGGGTGCTTTGGATCGCAACCGAGCGGGGAGTCTTTCGCCTCCAGGCCAACCAGCTGCAGTCCTTTGCCCCCGTCTCCGCTCTGGCCGGCAACCGCGTGCTGGCGATGTACGAGGACCGCGAAGGGCGACCTCTGGCTGGGCACCGACGGCAACGGGCTGCACCTGCTCCGCGACCAGAAGTTCACCACCTACACCACCAGCGATGGCCTCTCCGGCAACCTGGTGCGCTGCGTCTTTCAGAGCGCCAACGGGGAGCTGTGGATCGGCACCGACGGGGCCGGGTTGAACCGCCGCACCAGCACCGGCTTCGCCCACATCACCACTGCGGACGGCCTTGTCCAGCAATGTCATCCTTTCGCTGGCCGGCGGCGCCGGCGGCGACCTTTGGGTCGGAACCCCCGACGGGCTGAACCTTCTCCACCCGGGCCTGGGACAAACCAAAGGCCGGGTAGAGCGATTCACTTCGGCCGACGGGCTGCCCGACGATTTCATCCGCTCGCTCTACTCCGACCGGGACGGCAGCCTGTGGATCGGCACCCGGCACGGGTTGGCGCATCTGGCCGGCGGGCAAGTTCACCAGCTTCTCCAGCCTGGATGGCCTGGGCAGCGATTTCATCGGCGCCATCCTCCGCACCCGCGACAGCGACTGGCGGTGATCTTTGGATCGGCACCTCCGGCGGCCTGAGCCGGCTGCACGACGGCGCTTTTTCCAACTACACCGTAAAGCAGGGGCTCTCCGATAACGTGGTCACCGCCATCGCCCAAGACAGGCAGGCAAGAGGAGACGCTGTGGCTGGGCACCAACGGCGGCGGCCTCAACCGCATGGCGCCAGGCGAGGGATTCAGGCCTTTCCCCCGCATGCGCTGCCGGGCACCATCTACGGCATTCTCGAGGACGCGAGCGGCCGTCTCTGGCTGAGCTCCAAGACCGGCATCTACCGGGTTTCGCTGGCGCAGCTCGATCAAACCGCTGCGAACGGCGACGCGTGAGGTATGCGGTAGCGGCCTACGGCACGGCGGACGGTATGAACATCCGCGAGTGCAGTGGCGGCGGGCACCCGGCGGCGTGGAAGCTGGCCGACGGCAGCCTCTGGTTCGCCACCCTGGACGGGGTCAGCGTCATCGATCCCGAGCACGCGCCGGAAAACCGCGTGCCGCCTCCCGTGGTCATCGAAAAGGTCCTGGTCGATGACCACGTTCGCAGTCTGGACCAGGAGCTGATCATCAAGCCCGGCGCCAACCGTCTGGAGTTCCAATATGCCGGCCTGAGCTTCGTGGCCCCGCAGAAGGTGCAGTACCGCTACCAACTGCAGGGCTTCGACCACGGCTGGATCGATGCCGGCAGCCGGCGCGCGGCCTTCTACACCAATCTGCCTCCCGGCCCCTACCGCTTCCAGGTGCTTGCGGCCAACAATGACGGGGTCTGGAATACCGCCGGGCGCTTCGTTTGCGTTGCGCCAGTTGCCGCATTATTACCAGACCTACTGGTTCTATTCGGCGCTGGCCCTGGCCTGTCTGCTGCTGGGGTACCTGGTCTATCGCTGGCGCGTGCTGCCAGGTGGAGGCGCAGTGGGGCGCGGTGCTGGCGGAGCGGGGACGCCTGGCGCGGGAGATACACGACACCCTGGCCCAGGGCTTTGTCGGCGTCTCGGTGCAACTGGAGTTGGTGGCCCGCCTGCTCGCCAGCTCCCGGGAAGCGGCGCTGAAGCGTATCGAGCACCTGGACCAGGCCCGCGCGCTGGTCCGCGCCAGCCTGGCCGAGGCGCGAACCTCGATCTGGAACCTGCGTTCGGAGGCCGCGGCAGCCGAGGACCTGCCCTCGCGCCTGCGCCAGAGCTGCACCCGCATGAGCAATGGCTCCGCCTCCAAGGTGTACCTTCAGGTGAAGGGGACCTATCGCCCGGTGGCGCGCAAAATCGAAGAGGAGTTGCTGCGCATTGGCCAGGAGGCGGTGCCAACGCGGTGCGCCATGCAGCCGCTACCCGGATCGATGTGCAACTGGTCTACGAGGGGACGCGGGTCTCTCTGCGGGTGGAGGACGACGGCCGCGGATTTCAGCCCGGCTCCAGCGCGCCGGAGGGCCACTACGGGATCCGGGGCATGCATGAGCGGGCGGGAGAGATCGATGCCGCGCTGGTGCTGGAAAGCACTCCCGGCCGGGGCACGCGGGTCTCGGTCGAGGCGCCGCTCGCATGAGCCGGAGTGGGGAGAAAGTGAGCAGCATGAACGATCCTATCCGGATCATGATCGTCGAGGACCACGTGGTGGTGCGCCAGGGGCTGGCGGCGCTGCTGCGCACCGTGCCCGATTTTTCCATCGTCGCCGAAGCCGCCGACGGCCGCCAGGCGATCGAGCTTTATCGCCAGCCACCAGCCCGACATTACCCTGATGGACCTGCGCCTGCCGCAGATGAATGGGGTGGAAGCGATCGCCAGGATCAGGATGGATTTTCCCCAGGCGCGCATCATCGTGCTCACCACCTTCGACGGCGATGAGGATATTTACCGCGCCCTGCAGGCCGGCGCCCGGGGCTATCTGCTGAAAGGCATGACGGGCGAGGAATTGATGGAGGCGATCCGCTCGGTGTACGCGGGCAAATCGCGCATCCCGTCCCCGGTGGCCGAGCGGTTGGCGGAGCGCATGAGCGCGCCGGTCTCTGACGGCGCGCGAAACCGAGGTGCTGCAGCTGATCGTAGGCGGCAACAGCAACAAGGAGATTGCGGCCGCGCTGTTCATTTCCGAGGCCACGGTGAAGACCCACATCAACAGCCTGCTCAACAAGCTGGGCGTTACCGATCGCACCCAGGCCGCCACCACCGCGCTGCAGAGGGGAATCGTGCACCTTGATTAAACGGCCTCGGATTCAACAGGCTTGGCCGGCAGTTGAATGTTGCTGCTCTTGCTGGCGGCCGGCGACCGCGCGGCGCTAGCGGCAAGCTGGCATACCGCCAGCAAGAGGAGCTGCGGACGCTGATTCCGGCCCGTGCGCCGGTGATCAGCGAGCGCATCGAAACCGAGTTCCGCACTGCGTCGGGCATCACGGACGGCAAAGGTCACGGCATTGCCGGGGTGGTGCTGATCACCGCCGGGTACTCCGCCGACGGGAAATACTCCCACTACTTCGTCTCCCAGGTTCCCCTCAAAATCGGCGATTTCCTACTCCCGGTCGGGCAATACCTGATCGGTTGGGTGCGCGGACAAGACACATTGAAGGTGACGTTTTACCTGGCGCAGAGCGGCAAAGCCGTAGGACAAGTGGAAGCCACGCGCAACCTTTCGATTACCCGGGTCGAATCCATCCGCATCTGGCCGCCGGGCGACAAGTCGCTGATCCAGCTCGGCCGTTTCACTTTCGGCTACACGCTGGCCCCGGAATGACCGGTTTTGCATCGCCAACTCACCACAAAATTGTCATCCTGAGCGGAGCGCCTCACGGATTTATCACGTGACACAGCGCTAGATGGCGATTTTGTGGGCGTATTGATGAAAAACATCCCAAACAAGTTAGCGCTAATGGGCGTAGGGGCTGCGTGCGGTGATGGCAAATTGTGGCATGCTAGGGGTGAGTAGTTGTTCCACTCCTGATCAGGTCCCGATGGGCGCACGACCGAAAATCATCGCTATAGCATTGTTTACCTCTGCTTTGCTGGGCGCCGGCTGGCTGGGCTGCCGCCAGGCCCCGGCTCCGGCTTCCTCCACCGAAGACGCATACCGCGACCGCGACGTCATCTACCCCGAGAGTGGGCAAGCGGCGGCGGATATCGCCGCCGCGCTGGCCCAGGCGGCCCGGGAAAAAAAACGCGTCCTGCTCGATTTCGGCGGCAACTGGTGCGGCGACTGCCATGTGCTGGAAATCTACTTCCACGATGCTGCCAATCGCAGCCTGCTCGATGCCCACTACGTGCTGGTCCCAGTCAATATAGGCCAGATGGATGAGAATCTTGACCTCGCGGCACGCTATGGCGTACCCGTCGCCAAGGGCGTGCCCGCGCTAGCCGTTCTCGAGCCCAGCGGGCAAGTGATCTTCAGCCAGCGAAATGGCGAATTCGAGGCTATGCGCAAGATGGATTCAGCCTCCGTCACCGCTTTCCTGCAACAATGGAAGGGCTGAAACCGGCTTGAACCAGCCTTGGCCCCGGGATGGCGTTGCTGTACCTTCGATGGCATGACCCGTGCGCTTGAAAAATTCCGGCTCGCCTTGCTGGCTTCGCTCTCGCACGATGTCTTCGGCAGCGCCAAAGGCGCAGCCTACTCCGCCATTCTCTGCCTCTTTCCTACCATCCTGGTGCTCACTACCCTGCTGGCCCTGACCCCGGAATCCGATTCCCTGCGGGGCGAGATGCGCGCGGCCTTCGCCGAGGTGCTGCCCAGCGATACCATGAACCTGCTGCACGCCTACTTCACCAACCAGAAGGTCCGCTCCGAACAGGTGGTCTTCTCCGCCATCGTGGTCAGCCTCTTCGCCGCCATGGGTATGATGCTCTCGCTGATGGAGGGCTTCCGCCGGGCCTACGAGCTTCCGCGGCGCGAATGGAGCTTCTGGGTGGAGCGCCTGGTGGCCTTTGTCATGGTTCCCTTGTGCCTGTTACCCCTAGCCTCTGCCACCGTCATGGTTGCTTTCGGGCACCAGATCGAAGAATGGGTGATCAGCAACAGCTACCACGTTCTGGGCCCCTACGTGCTTTTCATCTGGCGCATGGTTCGCTGGACCATCGGCCTGTTCACCACTATCTGCGTGCTGGCCGTGATCTACCAGTTCGGCACCCCCCGCCGCCGGGATTGGAAATACGTGCTGCCCGGCGCTTCGGGGGCCGCCATCATCTGGTTTCTGGCCACCCTGGCGTTCGGATTTTACCTGACCCGCTTCGCCGACTACTCTGTGGTCTACGGCCCGCTGGGCGCGGTCGTGGCCACCCTGGTGTGGCTCTACATCTCGACCGTAAGCGTGCTGATCGGGGCCGAATTCAACGCCCACATCTTTCCCAAGCCACCGGCATCGCAGCCCCAGACGTCCGCCGCAGAAACGCCGGAGATGATCGCCGCGGGCCACGCCGATCCAAGCTAGATCATTAAGCCTGATTATTAAAATCCTCCCCTCCACCCGGGTTCGCACCCATGGTGTCAATACGCTCGCAGGTCCTTCCCTCATGCGACCGGGAAGTACGCGTAGAATGAATATGCTGGAGGCCATCGCCGCCTTCGCGAACGAGAGTATGGGGGACGAATGAGTTTTACCCTGATGGAACCGGGCCTTCCCGCAGACCAGAGCCGCCGGGCCAAGATTGTTGTAACCCTGGGCCCTTCCTCGAGCCAGGAAGGGGTTTTTAGGGAGTTGCTCCGGGCCGGCCTGGATGTAGCCCGGCTCAACTTCTCCCACGGCACGCACCCGGAAAAGCTCAAGCTGATCGAGATGGTGCGCAAGGTCTCCCACGAAGAAGGCAAACCGGTTTGTATCCTGGGCGATTTGCAGGGGCCCAAGATCCGCACCGGACGGCTGAAGAACCGCATCCCGGTGCAGCTCAAGGCGGGACAGAAGCTGACCATCACGCCTCGCGATGTCGCCGGAACCGCAAGCCTCATCGGCACCACCTTCCCCACTCTGGCCGAAAACCTGGAGCCGGGAGCGCGCATTCTGCTCTCCGATGGCCTGATCGAGCTGTACGTGGTGGCCGTACATGGGTTGGACACGGAGTGCGAGGTGGTCAACGGCGGCATGCTGGGCGAGCACAAAGGCATCAACCTGCCCGGCATCCCGGTGCGGGTGCCGTCCCTGACGGCCAAGGATGAAGAAGACCTGGAATTTGCCATCCGCAGCGGGGTGGACGCGATCGCTGTTTCTTTCGTGCGCACTGCGGAAGATATCAGGCTGGTCCGCCATCGGGTGGCCGCCATGGGCGCCGAGACCTGGATCATCGCCAAGCTGGAAAAGCCGCAAGCCATCCAGCATCTGGAAAGCATCCTCGAAGCCGCCGATGGGGTGATGGTGGCGCGTGGCGATTTGGGGGTGGAGATGCCGCCGGAGAAGGTGCCGGCCATTCAGAAGCATGTGATCCGCCGCGCCAGCGACTACCGCAAGCCGGTGATTACCGCTACCCAAATGCTGGAGTCCATGATTGAAAACCCGCGGCCCACCCGTGCCGAGGCCAGCGATGTCGCCAATGCCATCTACGACGGAACCGACGCGGTGATGCTGTCGGCGGAAACCGCGGCCGGCAAATATCCGGTCGAGGCAGTCAAGATGATGGCCAAGATTGTGCTGGAGACGGAGAGCCAGGAGCTTCTTCCCCGGGTGACCGAACGGGCCCGGACCGGGCATGTGCGGTTATCGGTCGCCGAGACCATCTGTGAATCGATGGCCCATGCCGCCGAAGACCTGGACATCAGTGCCATCGCTGTTTTTACTGAGACTGGGACCACCGCCCGCCAACTCTCCAAATACCGGCCCAAATCGCCCATCTTCGGGCTGAGCAGCGTGGAACACGTGATCCATCGCATGACGCTTCTCTGGGGCGTCCGCCCCATCCTCTGCAACAAGCTGGCCACTGCGGAGCAGATGGTCGAAACTGCGGAGCGACTGCTGGAACAGGGCGGCCACGTGCAGCCGCGGGAGATCCTGGGCATCGTTGCCGGCACGCGCACCAAATCGGGCTCCACCAATTTTCTCCGGCTGCACGTGCTCGGTGACACTCTCTCGGAGACGACCTCGTCGCGCGAAGATGCTCTGGCACACCCGCGCGGCAAGCGGCTTGCCAAGGCGAAATTGCCGACCCAGGCACTGCGCAGGGTACGCTCCGGACGGTAGCACGGGGCGGAGAATTTGGGTCCACAACAACCCCACTCAAGCCAAAAGGAGGCTTGCGCGGGGTTGTGCGCCTGTGTTGCGCGATTGCTCCAGGTACGAATTCTGCTTCGGGAACGACCTCGCATAACGCTCCCGTTCTTCCATCCACGCCTTCGTCGCGCACTTACGATGCGCGCGACCGCTCTGTTCCCTGCTAGCTTTACTTAGGTAAACCATGGGCCGCATCCACATACTTGCCGATCAGGTGGCCAACCAGATTGCGGCCGGCGAGGTCGTCGACCGGCCGGCCTCCGTGGTCAAGGAACTACTGGAGAACTCTCTCGACGCCGGCGCGACGCGTATCGTGATCGGGATCGAGGGCGGCGGCCGCAAGCTGATCCGCATCGCCGACGACGGCTGCGGCATGATGCGCGACGATGCTCTGTTGGCCTTTGAACGGCATGCCACCTCCAAGCTGCGCTCGAGCGATGACCTGCTCTCCATCGCCACCCTGGGTTTCCGCGGTGAAGCGTTACCCTCGATCGCCTCCATTGCCCGGGTCGAACTGGTGACGCGCAGCGCGGAGGAGCTTGCCGGCACCAGGATGGAGATTGCGGGCGGCAAGCTGCTGCTGTGCGAGGACGCGGGCGGCCCGGCGGGCACTACGCTCACCGTGCGCGACCTGTTCTTCAACACCCCGGCGCGGCGCAAGTTTCTCAAGTCCGAAAATACCGAACTGGCACACGTCACTGCGCTGGTTACCCATTACGCCCTGGCGTACCCCGGCAAGCATTTCGAGCTGCACTCTGCCACCCACGCATTGCTGGTCGCGCCCCCGGTGCGGGAAGCGGCGGAGCGCATCTTTCAGATCTTCGGCCAGGACACCCTGGACAAACTTCTCCCTCTGGCCGCCGAGATCAAGCTGGAGCATGCCGGCCTGCCCGAACCTCCGCCCTGGCGGCGACCCGCGGACTACCAGGCTCCGCAGCCGGGTTGGCTGCGCATCCATGGCTTCACCTCCAAGCCGGAACTGCAAAAGCTCAACCGCAACTCCATCTATTGCTTCGTCAACCGGCGACTGGTGCGCGACCGCCTGCTGATGCATGCAGTGAGCGAGGCCTATCGCAATATTCTTCCCCCCACCTCGTTTCCCGTGGTGCTGCTGTTTGTCGAGATGCCGCCCGAGGAGGTGGACGTCAACGTCCACCCGGCCAAGACGGAGGTCCGCTTTCGCCAGGCCAGCTGGCTGCACGACTTTGTACGCGACAGCATCCGCAACAAGCTGACCGTCGGGAGGCCCGCTGCGGCGTTTCTCCACGCGCTCACCGCCCATCCCAGCGCCGCCTCTGCATTGGTTCCGGACCCACCCAACTACCGCCAGTCCGAAACGCCGATCTCGGAAGGCTGGTCCCCTGAAACGCCCGACTCCTTGTTGCCCGATTCCTGGTCGCCCGTCTCTTTGCCCGACGCTTTGCCCGGTCAGCCTCAGAGGGATGGCTTCACCCTGACCGCGCCGCCGGTGATCGCAACCCCCGGCCATCTTCCCTTCGCGCCTCTCGCGCATGCGGCGGTATCCGCGGCGGTATCCGCCCGTTCCCCGGAAGTTCCTGTGGAGGCCGCAGAAGAGGCAGCGAGCCCCTCGTTGCATGGGCTGGCTTCGCTGCGGCCGCTCGGCCAGCTGCGCGAATCCTTCATCCTGGCGGTGAACGAGGAGGGGCTTTGGATTATCGATCAGCATGTGGCGCACGAGCGGGTGTTGTTTGAGCGAGTGCTGCGCGAGCGCCGGGTGGAACAGGTGGAGCGCCAGCGTTTGCTCATGCCCATGTTGCTCGATCTGCTGCCGGCCCAGATGGTCACCTTCGCGACCATCGCCCAGGAATTGGAAGCCAACGGATTTGAGGTAGAGCCCTTCGGACCGCGCACCATCGCCATCAAAGCGGCTCCGGCGGGCCTCGAGGGCCCGGCACTCGAGCGCATGCTGGTCGAGGTGCTGGAGCAGGCCGGTAACCCGGAGCAGGCGGAAAACCTGGAAACTGCGCGCACCCGTATCGCCGCCTCCATCGCCTGTCATGCCGCCATCAAAGTGAACACCCCGCTCGATCCGGCGCGGATGGAATGGCTGCTCGCGGAGCTGGCCAGGACCGAGCACCCTACCAGTTGTCCTCATGGCCGTCCCATCGTCCTGCGGTATGCTTGGAAAGAAATCCAGCGGGCCTTTCACAGGATCTAGAAAGTCTTGTCCGTTGCCTGAACCGAGCGAATGTGGCGGTGCAGTCATCGCTCAAAGCCGCTGCGTTTCGGCTGGGACCGTGCGGAAAAGGAAGTTTTCTTGATAGCAGAGCAGCTCCAGGCAGCACGGGCGGCGCACTGGCGCCAGAATCAAAACCCCATCCTCACTCTCGATGATGCGCAGAGCTGGCTCCGCCAGCATCCTTTGTGCTTGTACCTGCCCCGGCAGGCGCAGTTGCCGGCGCCGGCGCCCTCCTTTGTCGAAGCCTGCATGGGAAGCCGATCCGCCACGCCTGGCCCGGCTGCTATCGAGCAGGCGCATGGGCTGCTGACGCGCCTGGTCGCCGCCGGCAGCGTGGTGCCGTTGAATCTGCTTGGCGCCGTGGGGGAGCAGCCGGATTTTCTCGCCCATAGCGACGCGCTTCCCTACGTGCTTTCCCTGCGCGCCGACAAGGACTGGAAGCATGCTCCGCAGAAATCCTCCGGGCACAAGGTCTCTCCCCTGGTTCTGGAGCTGTGGAAGGTTCTGGAAAGCGCAGGCGTGCTGACAGCCGATGCGGCGCGAGAGACCCTGGGGCGCGAACTCACCGAGGCCGCGGTGCTGCGCGCGTTGTGCGAGCTCTGGCAGGCTTTGCGCATCAGCCCCTTGTACGCGGAGGAGGGCCAGGCCACCAGCTGGGAGATGCTCCGCGTCCGCCACCGCGAAGCTCTTGCCACCGGCGGCGCTACCGGACAGGTTACCGCCATTTCGTTGCTGGTCTCCATGTACCTGCAGTCGGTCTACGCCGCGAGCAGCGAGGAGATCGAGATTTTTCTCTCCCCGGTTGCTTCGCGCTCCCGCGTCCGGGAAGCGGTGCGCGGCTTGTCCGCCACCCGGCAGATTCATTCCCTCTCCATGGATGCGCAGACCTACCACTTCCTGGAAGGTGGCCTGCCTGAGTTCGCGGAGCCGGCTTTGCCTGCCGCCGGGACGGAACCGAGCCGGACAGCGCCCGTAACCGCCCCGGTGTCCGCTGCCATCGTTCGCCGCCGGCCCACCACCCCACCACCGGGCGTTGGCCAGGGTGCACCCTCGATACCTCGCCCTGCGCCTCGGCCGAGGCCCTCGGCCGCGCCTCCAGCCGCAAAAGGGGGATGGAAAAGCCCCGGACGGGCTGCACCCCAGGCTCGACCTCCATGGCGGCCCGCAGCAGCGGGTAAGCCGCCCGCGAGTGGACCATCCCCGCGATGGGCGGCAAAAGAGGGAGGCACGGTTTCGGGCGGCCGGTCCCGCCCTCCGTCAGGCGCGCGGCCATACCCACGCGGCGAAGCGCGGCCGAATACCCGAGGGGCAGCGCGCCCCAGTCCTGGCGCCGCAGCGCGGCCGAATACTCGCAGCGAGGCGCGGCCGAGTAACAGACCAGCGCCCTGGTCGCGGCCCAAGCCGGCGCCGGGCGGCGCGCCGCGGCCAGTGTCTGCCGCTGGCCGGGGGAATGCTCCCTTCCGCTCACCGCAGAAGAGCCGCGATCGTTTCAGCCCAAATCGCGGACCGGGCGGAGGGCCAAATCGAGGGACCGGGCCCGCACTGGGCAGCCGGCCGGGTGATCCCCGGAAAGGCCCCGGGGGCACAGCCCCAGGCGGGTTCCGTCCACGCCCACGTGGAGCCGAAGGAAGACCTGCAGACGCCAGCCGGGCCGGATCTTATCGTGCTCCTGGCCGTCCCCCGGGCCGTTCTTCTCGGCCCCCGGCCCCCGGCAACCGTCCAGCTTTCCCGGCCGCCGGCCGCCCCGCTACGTCCTTTAAGCCCCGGGAAAATCGCCCTGCACGCCCCGGGGGAGCGAGAGGATTCAGCGCCCCTGGCAGACCGGCTCAGAACACTCCTGGCGATCCTCCCCGGGAGCGGTCCGGGCCGCCCCAGGGAGCTGGCCGCAGTGCCAATCGGGGAGCAAATTACAACCGGCCGCGCCCTGGCGGTTATGCCAGACCCGGCGCAAAGTCCACCTCAGGCTCTGGAGATAAAGCGGGCCGGCCGCGCTTTTCCCGCGGCCCCGGCGCTGCTAAGCCTCCCGCTAAGCCCTGGTCCAAAGCGGGTAAGACTGCAGGCAAACCGGGCAAGCCCAGCTTCCGCGGGGGCAAGCCGGCCAGGAAAAAACCGGAAGCATGACAGAGCAACCGAGTTCGCCCCTGATAGTCGCCATCGACGGCCCCGCCGGCGCCGGCAAGAGCACGGTCGCGGCCCGGGTCGCGGCCCGCTTCGGTTTGCTGAACATGGAGAGTGGGGCTATGTATCGCGCCTTCGCCCTCAAGGCGATCCAGACCGACAGCGACCTCGATGACCGTGAGGAGCTTGGCCGGCTGGCCGAGCGGACGCGCATCCGACTGCTGCCGGCGCCGCTGGGCAACCGGGTTTTTCTGGACGATGTCGAGGTCACCAAGCGCATCCGGGAACCCGACGTGACCGCGGCTGCTTCGCGCGTGAGCGTTCACCCGGGTATTCGCCATTGGATGGTTTCCATGCAGCGCCAGCTGGGAGCGAGCAGCGGCATCGTCATGGAGGGCCGCGATATCGGCACCACCGTCTTCCCCCATGCCGAGGTCAAGATCTTTCTCGATGCAGCGGCCGAGGTTCGCGGCCAGCGCCGCTATCAGCAAAATGGCCCAGGCGCCCCACACGCGGCCGAATCGGTACTGCAGGAGTTGCGCGAGCGCGACCGACGCGACCGCACCCGGGCCGAGTCTCCCCTGGTTCCCGCCGGCGACGCGATCATCATCGATTCCACCGATCTGTCGCTGGACGAAGTGGTGGCCCGGGTCGAGGCCATCATCGGCGAACGCCTCGCCGCCCGCTCCTGAACGGCTGGCAGACAATAGAAATCCGAGAAGATGCTGGCCCGGAAGGTCTTGGAACGCTGCCCTTAAGCGCGCATGTGGGAATCCTCGGTAGGATAACAACCGCCCCATCGGGCTGAAAAAAGAACCGAAACCGGTCGCCCGGTTTGAGGTGCAGGGATTCCCGCACCGCCTTGGGGATGGTGGCCTGATTCCTGCTGCTGAGAGTCGCTTCCATGATTGGGGAGCTTCCTTGCAGGTCCGCTATTGGGTCACGGGTGCCGCTTCCCCATCCTGCGGGGGGCGAAGGTGGCGCATCGATTTTGCTCCCGGCGGTGCGGGCGGGGCAGGGGGTGAAGGCGGCGCGGGGATTGCCGCAGGCGCCGGCGGGGCTTCCATCCCGCCGATCGTGATGTCTCCATGATCGGCCACCAGCTCGATCCTCGGACCGCCGCCGCCCACCTGGCCGGAAATGCTTTGCCCTTCACCGGCATTGCTGACCTGCAGGTTCAGCTTGGAGTCGATGTTGCCGTTTTTGGCCGTGGCCTGCAGCTGAAAACCTGCGCCGTGGGGCACGGTCAGCTCGATCGCGCCGTTGCGGTTGTGAATATGCAGTTCGCCGATGGGAGATATCGCGGCCACCGTGATATCTCCGTCTCCATCCTCCACCCGCAGATCGCCGCTGATCGCGCTGCACTCGACATCCTTGGCGCTGGTGGAGATTTTCGCCGGGCCGGTGGCGTTGTTGAGCTGCAGGTCACCGCTGTCGATCGCCAGGTCTCCGGGAATGGAGGCCACTTCCACGTCGGTGCGGGTGGAATGAAAATGGACCGGCGCCAGGATATGCGCCAGATCGGTGTCGCCGAAGAAGTCGCCATCCAACGCCACCCGGCCCTGCACGTCGGAGATGGATACATCGTCCAGCTTGCCTTCGAGCGCCAGGTCGCCCGCGATGGCATGGGCGCTGAAGTCACCCTTGCCCATCTTGACGTGCAGCCCGCCGCTGAGATTGTCCGCTTTTACGTCGCCCCGTCCCGCATTCACATTTACCGCCCCGGCCAGAGCCTCCAGGGTCACGTCGCCATGGCCGGCGGTGACCGAAGGCACGGCGTCGTTGGGGATCTCAATGGTCAGGTCGGCACGGCCGTCGCTGGTGTCGGCAGCACGCAGGGTCACGCTCTTGCCATTCACCACCAGCTGCGGAGCCAGCGCGTCCAGGCCGCGCTTGGCCGCTCGGTCGTTGGGTGCAAACACCACCAGGTGCGCCGCCACATGAATTTGGTCATCGCCGGAAGCAGTCACGGTGACGTCCCCGTGAGCCACCTGGATGTCAACCGCCGCTCCCGCTGGGATCTGCTGGTTGAGGTTGCGATCGTCGTCGTGTTCCTGGCCGAACAGGTGGGAGAACATATCCTCGTCCTGCACTCCATGCCCGAAGACATGCATGCCACGCAGTCCATGGGCGGTAAAGCCCACGGTGTAGCCCAGGACGGCCAGGCAGATGATCAACGCGATCAGGCCGCCATGCGAGCGCCGGGCGGCGCCGGTCTGGTTGCGGTCCAGCCACCATTCACCCAATGAGAGCAGGCCCACGCCTATCAGCAGCAGCGGCCACCAGCGCATGTACCAGTCCCACAGATGTTGCACATTGAGCTTGTTGGTTTCGACCAGCAGCGCGATCACTCCCGCGACAATCAACACCACGGGTCCAACCACGGAAGGGGGACGGAGGGAACGGCGGTAGTAACGCTGCGCCTGGGCCGCGTCGCGCTGGGAATAGGGCGGGGGTAGAGTGGCCATCAGGGCCTCCCGTCCGGGCCGGGCTCAGCGGGGGTCGATTCCTGGGAGGGGCCGGAATAGGCCGGCACGATGGAATACGGGCTCGGAGAGTAGGCAGCCGGCATATAGGGATTGGCTGGAGGCGCGGCGGTAAGCGCGGCGCGCTCCGCCAACCCAATCACTCCACCCAGGATCAGGTAGAGCGGCCAACTGCGGCCAAAGCTGAGTATGTCCCACTGGTTGAGCAACGCGGTAATGCCGAACATGATGAGAAAGGCCGGGCCGCGCAAACGCCGGATCAGTAGCCAGGAGTTCATCAGGCGCCTCCTCGCGGCACATCATGGGTTCTGCGGTAGAGCAGCCAGGCGCCGATGCCGATGATGATGACCGGCCATGCTCGGCTGATCCACTCCTCCTCAAAGATGCCCAGAGTGTGCAGCAACAACAGCAGGCCGATGCCGATGAGCACGATGGCGCCGAGCGGGTGGCGCTGCGGCTCGGGCGCAGCCGGGCCTGGGTAAGCGGAGCCGGGGTACACGGGGGAGCCGGGAATCGGATTGCCGGCCGGTGGCGGCGCGGCATAGGAGGCTGTATAAGCAGGAGGCGGCGGGAACGGACCCGTGCCACCGGGGTTTGAACCGGGATTGAACCCGCTACCGGGGTCGGCCGCGCCCGCCGGGTTGGGGGGCGCCGGATTCGCCGTAAAGCCGGCGGCGTAAGGCGCGGCCGGGGATGCCGGGGTCACTCCCAGCCTGGCACCCAGGTCGTTAAGGCCGAAGGGGTTGGGCAACGGCAAGCCGTCGCGCCGTGCCTTGGCCGTCTGGGCGGCGTCAAAAACCTGGTAAAACGTCCACGCCGCCACCAGCATACCGAAGATAAAGCTCTTGTCGGAGAGGCTGACGAAGACCGCGAAGATGAGCACGTGGGCCAGCGCTTTGACGAATTGCCCGTTGTACATCGCGCCGACCCCGGGAATGAAGCCCAGCAGCCCGGCCAGCACCGGATGGGCATGCAGGCTGGTCAAGTTGGCGTCGGGCGCCGCGGCGCCTGCCCCGCCAGGGGTGGAGAGACGGGCGGCCAGGCACGGTTCGCAGTACACCACCCCTCCTACCGAGCGAATGCACCCGGTGCACAGTGGCTTGCCGCAGCTCTGACAATAGGCCGCAGTCGCAACATCTGGATGGTTAGCGCAGTTCATACCAAGCTCCTTTCCGCTTGGTCTTCAGTTGTTGACCGCAAAGCCCTGAAAACCTCTCTTCGTACTTTTATTCTTCCTGCACGGTCAAAACTGGCGGCCATGGGTTCAATCGGTTCCTGCTCGCGCTCGAGCGGGCTGCTCCCGGGCACAGGCGGCTTGCTGGGCACGGTGGAGCTGGGACTACCGGTACCATCCCGCGGAGCCTGTTTTGGTGTCTCCCGTGGCGCCGGCGCGGGGGATGCCTCGGTGGAGCGGCGCAGTTCTCTCACCCGGGCCTCCATCTCGTACACCAGCCGCAGGTTCGAGTAGTACTTCATCACCTGCTCGTTGGTGGAGTAGTACTGCCGGGTTACGGTGGCGCGCAACCGCGAAGGGGTGAGGTCCGATGCCCGGATCTCGGTAATCTTGATCCCGGTAAGATTCATGGTCAGGGCGATGGAGAAAAACGCCATGGCTGCGGTCATCAACAGCCTTGGCTCCAGTACTGACCGAACAAGAGGGACTACATGGGGCGCCACACGGCGCCATGCGGGACGCGCGAGCGGCGCCGGCGCCGGCAATCCGGGCTCCAACCCGGAGACCACGCCCGGCAGGTTGCGCCCGCTGGTGCGGGCCAGAATATTCTTGAGCAGATCAGCCGGCGGCTCCGGTTCCGCGGCCAGATACTGCAGCCACGCCTTGCCCTGCTGCGTTTCTTTGAGCATCTGGGCACACAGCGTGCATTCGTTGTGGTGCCGGTTGAAGGCGGCCTGGTCGGCTTCCGTCAACCTTCCATCCAGCGCATCGGCGAGCAGGTTTTCCCACTCATCGCACCGCAGCACCCGGCTTGGCTTGCCCGTGTTTTGTTCGCGCTCAGACATTTACATCACCTGCCCTTTAGTACGTTCCAGCAGCCGCGCTAGTTCCGCCCGGCCACGGCTGATACGGGATTTGACGGTTCCCTGAGGAATCGCCAATACTTCGGCAATCTCTTTGTAATCCATATCCTGCAAGTCGCGCAGAATAACTGCTTCGCGTAGCTCCGGCGACACCTTGGCCAGGGCATTCTGCACCATTTTCCCCAGCTGGTTACTCACTGCGTGCTGCAACGGGGTGGTGCGCGGATCGACGATAGGCTCGCCCAGGGGAGCATCGTTGCCCTGGTCCCATCCGGCATCGATCGAATCCGTCACTCGCTGTTGGCGGGAGCGGCGGAAGTGATCGACCAGCAGGTTCCGAGTCAGCGTAGTGATCCAGGTCTGGAAGCTGCCCTTGGCCGAGTCGAAGCTGCGCAGGTTGCCGTAAAGCTTGATGAAGACATCCTGGGTCAGATCTTCGGCGTCGTGCGACGAACCGGTAAAGCGGTAACACAGGGCGTAGACCCGGCGCTGCTGCGCGCCCACCAGCTCCGCCCACGCCGCATGATCCCCATCGAGGCAGCGGCGCACCAAGGCTGGCCAATCCATCTCCGCCGTTGCGTCGACGGGCCATTGCCGGCGTGCACTACTGTCCCGGTCCGGCGGCATGTTCGAAGAGGGATTCAACGGGGGCGTTCCTCGGCCTGTAGGATATCTCCTCCCGGAATCAGGGTGCTCCCCGCGTGCTCCCGTTAGCACGTTGTTCAAAGAGAGCGTGGCTGCCAGACTCATGGATGCTGATACGCATCTCCCTCGCCTTCGGTTCCATTTCGGCTGTGACTCCAGCCCCGCAGGGGCGGCCTGAACTTAGCCCCAAACGACAGACGAAACCCAGGACTGCCGTCCTGGGCTAAGTTCAGATCGCCCCTGCGGGGCTACTCAACCGTTGACTGGGCCGCGTACCGGGAAATACAGCTTCAACAACCAGGCGAGGCAGAAGAGGAGAGCCATCCCTCCTGAGGCCCACCAGAAAATCAGCATGGGCAGCGAGCGCACCAGGCTGGCATCGCGCTTGCCTGCCTGCTGCTCCCACTCAAGGAAGATGGCTCCGCTTGCCAGGCAGATCGCGGCAGCCAGCGTCAAGAGCTCGAGTGAAGGTAACAGGCGCTGCTGCAGGTCGCTGCCGGGCTCGAGAAAGGCAGAGTGAAAGACGGCGTCAAGCGAAAGAATGCTGAGCAGCAGAGAGGCGAATTTTGCGAGTTCGAGAAAGACAGAAAGCCGATCAGTTGCGGTCCGCGAAAACCCGGCGGTCACGGCGACACCCACTGGATCTTATGCCACTTCAACCACCAGCACGGGGACTCCGAGCTGTGGGGAAATAGCGAACGCCCACACGGTTGCGCCACCGTTCCCATGTAGTCAAATTCCTCTTTTTGGCCTTTGAGAGGAGTACGCAGGAACTGCTCCACCTGCACGCTGGAGGATCCGGCGACCCGCTGCACGACCCAGTCCCCGACGTAGAGGACGGCCAAAAAGGCCAGCCCAACCTGGAAAATGCGCCCCCACCGCCGCTTCATCTTGCATGCCATCCTACTCTCTGGCTGGGAATTTTGGTTTATCTGGGCCTGGGGACGGACCATCGGCGCGGATGCGGGCGCAACCGAATGCGGGTGCCGACGCACCCGCTTCCAGCGCAATTAACCATGCGCGAATGTCAGCGCAGAGCGAGGCAACAGAAATCGCTCCGAAGTGCGCGGGATAACGCTCCAGCCGTCCCAACGCAGCTTGCAATAGGCGCGCAGTGCCCAGGGGATTATTGCGCTGCAAGTGGTGAAAGGCGGCGGTGACCTGGATCAATCCTTGCAGAAACATTTTCTCCGGCTCCTGTGCCCCCAGCCAAACACTTTCCCATTCTTCATGGGCTTGGAAGAACTTCCCTGCGTCATAGAGTCGCAAGCCTTCCGCGAGTGCGCCCTGGGTCCAATCGAATTCCATTCGCGGCGCCTCCTGCCCCACGCTAACATCGTATGGACAGATCTTTCCCTCTGCCGCCATGAGCCTACTTCCCTCGCGCGCACCGGTCACCGAACCCCTGCTCATTCAAATCGCCGGCGGCTGGTTTTCCATGGGGTCCGACATCGGTCAGGATGTAGAAGGGCCGGTCCATCGAGTATGGGTGGATTGCTTTCGCATGGCGGCGACGCAAGTCACTGTTCAGGAATACGCGCAATTTCTCGACGCCACCGGTCGCACGCCTCCTCTTTGCTGGGAAGATGCCAACTTCCATCATCCGCTGCAACCGGTGGTCGCAGTTTCATGGTTCGACGCCGTCGCCTATTGCGCGTGGCTTTCCGCAACGACCGGCTCGCACTATCGGCTACCCACGGAAGCGGAGTGGGAACGGGCTGCGCGCGGCAGCGTCGAGGGGATGGCCTTCCCCTGGGGCGATGAGCCGCCGGCGTCCCGTCCTGGCTACCATGACCGCTGGAAGACAGGACCGGAGCCGGTCGGACAATCGGAGCCGAATGCCTACGGTCTATTTGAGATGTGCGAGAACGTTCATGAGTGGTGCAGCGATTGGTTCGCAGCCGGGTACTATGCGATTTCCCCTGAGCGGAATCCGCGGGGACCGCAAGAGGGCGGCAGAAAAGCATCGCGAGGAGGGTCCTGGCGGCATCACGTCAAGATCTCACGATGTTCGGCCCGTTCCAGCATTCCACCGGAATTTAAATACGCAGACTATGGTTTTCGTGTGGCCTGCGACCCGGTTCGCGCCGAGCGCCTGCCTCGGCAGGTAGATCGATGGGGCCGAATGGCTTGACGTGTCACCATGCAGTGACATAACATGTCACTTGTTGGTGACAAATACCATGAACAAGGTGAATCCGCGCAAGAGGGCTGCGAAACCGGTAGTAGAACCCGCCCGATCGCGGCGCGGCGCCGGGCAGCGCGATCGCGAGGAGACCCGCAAAGAAATCCTGGCGGCGATGGGCCGGATTCTCGCCCGTAAAGGAAGCAAGGGGCTGGGTATCAATGCCATTGCGCGCGAGGCCAGGGTCGACAAGGTTCTGATCTACCGATATTTCGGCGGCCTTGAAGAGCTCTATCGCGCATTCGCCCTGGAAGGCAACACCTTCCCGAGTCTTGAAGAACTAGCCGAAGGCCGCGTTGCCGAGCTGCCCGGACTGCCGCCCGCCGAATTGGCCAAACTCCTCATCCTTGGCTTCGGACGCGCAATCCGCCGTCGTCCGATTACCAGAGAGATCATGCGTTGGGAGCTGCAGGAGAGAAATGAGTTAACCGACGAGATATCGAAGGAACGGGAGCGGCAATCGCTGCAATGGCTCTCGCTTGCGCCTGCCCTGCCGGGCGTGGATCTCGCCGCGGTGGCTTCGATCCTTGCCGCCGGTCAGGTCTATCTCACGCTGAAGGGCAAGACCACGGATCACTACAACGGGATCGAGTTGAATTCGAAAGCAGGCTGGAAGCGAATCGAAGACGCGGTCGCCCTGCTCTGCGATCTGTTCTTTGCGGATGCGAAGAAGGCTTCTGCCGGCAAACGAAGCAGTGCGGCGAAGAAGGTGCGGTCATGAACCGAAGGCACTTTCTTCGCAATTTCGTAAGCGTGCTCTCTTAACCTCTCAAAATGAGCGTCTGCCCCGATTGCATTGAGCCAGGCGCGCGGACCGCAAGTCACCGTCAGGTGACATAACCTGAAACGGAGTTCCCCATGAAAAAACTTACTTTGATTCTTCTCTTGCTGACGTGCTGTGTGACAGCCTTCGGCGGCGAGAGCCAACTGCAAAAGGCAACCAACATTGTCAACGAGATCATGGGAACACCTGACAAGGGCATCCCTCTGAGTTTGCTGAACAACGCCGTGTGCGTGGGCATCGTACCTTCCGAGGTGAAGTTGGCCTGGGTCTTTGGCGGAACGTATGGACGCGGTTTGCTGGTATGCCGCAAGGGCGGAAACGGCGAGTGGGGAGCGCCCTCCATGTTCTCGGTGAGCGGGGTGAGCGTGGGGTGGCAGGGCGGCGCCAAAGCCACCGACGTCGTCTTCCTGGTGATGAACCCTGAAGGCATGAAAAAATTGCTGCAGAACAGCGTCAAGCTGGGGACGGAACTATCCATAACGGCCGGGCCGGTCGGCCGTTCCGCGGAAGGCGCGACCGATCTTCAACTCCACGCGGAGATTCTTAGCTACTCGCGTTCACGTGGCTTGTTTGGTGGGGCGTCGTTTGACGGGGCGGTGTACCAGCAGGACAAGGCAAATAACCAAAAGCTCTATGGACGCAGGGTGATCGCCAAGGAGATTCTGCTTGACGGCGCCACACCCACGCCCAGTGAGGCCCAGAGCCTGGATAATGCGTTGACCAAATACTCTCCCCCGGATGGACGAACGTTGGACCACCGGCTTTAAGAGTCTGCGGGAGAACAACTCCATAAATCCAAATCATGATTGGGTGGCCCAGGTCTCTCGCTTTTGAGACCTGGGGTCGTGCCGGATGCCATTGTGTCTTCGCTTATCCAAGAACGACATCGAGCTTGGTAACGGATGCTGGCGGGATGCTGACGTTCAGCAGGTCGCCGCGCACCGCAACCGCCAGAGTTGTCGGCATGACGGCATTGGGTTGGTCGAACGTGTTGTGCGCGTGCATGTCGCTCGCCGCAAGAACAGTACCCGACGCGCTGGTGACCACGGCGCCTCGCAATGCGATCTGTGTTTCCATCGTCTTCGATAGATCGGGGTTAACGATGGTAACCGTCACCACCCGATCTTTCCGCGAGGCCGAGCCCTTGAGGCCCCAGAAACGTGCCGGCTGGTCGTCGCGCATGTATTGCACCTCCGGCGCTGAGAACTCGGCGCGCAGCGCCTGCCCGCCCTGGTGCGCGGCATACATCGCGAAGACATGAAAGTTCGGTGTCGCGAAGAAGCGGTCCTCATGCGCCATAAAGAGCGCATTGATGTTGTTGACCAGCTGTGCACAGGCGGCCATGCTCACTTTTTCCGGATTGCGGTTAAAGGTGTCCAGCGTCAGCGCTGTGCCCAGCGCGTCGCGCAACGTGATCTGCTGACCGAAGAGGTGCGTGGGGTCGAGTTCGGTTCCCTCTCGATACCACGGACCATACTCATCCACCACCAGCTTGACGCGATGCTGCGCATCGTACTGCCCCATGACCGCCCACTGATCGTGAATGATCTGCTCCATGCGATCGCACTCGCGCAGCAGCTCGTACCAGTCCACCGCATCAAACTGCAGCGCGTCACCTTTGCCGGCTACCCAGTCCTTTGTCTTACCGCGGCTCAGGTTCCACGCGTAGTGATGTACCGACCAGCCGGTGAAGCTCGGGTTGTTGTAGGGCCGGTCGGAGTAGATCTGCTGAAAAAAGCGATGGGTCCAGTCGATATCGTTGTCGCTCGGCCCGGAGCCGATCAGTTGCAGGTCGACGCCGTATCGCGGAATCCACTCCGAGTAGCGGCGGAACTCCGAGGCATATTCTTCCGGAGTAAAGTCCCCGCCGCAGCCCCAGCTCTCGTTGCCTACACCCCAGTAGCGCACATTGAACGGCTCTGGAAAACCGGCGGCCGCGCGCATCTCCGCTAGCGTCGTGCTTCCCGCAGGAGAGTTGCAGTACTCCACCCAATGATCGAAATCGAGCGCGGGAAGACTCCGCAGGTTCGCTGCAAGATACGGTTGCGCTCCAGTCAGCTTACAAAACCGGATGAACTCATTGGTGCCGAATTCGTTGCTTTCGAAGAGCTGCGGACCTTTATCGTGCAGCCGGAGCGCATCGTGATCGACCTCCCAGAAATTGGTGCGCCGAGGACGCTTGGCACCGATACCATCTTTCCAGTCGTAGCTATCCGCAAAGCAGCCTCCGGGCCAGCGGATTACAGGAACATGAATCTGCTTCATCATGTCCACCAGCTGCGAACGGATGCCATATTGGTTGGGGATCTTCGATTTCTCTCCCACCCACACGCCGTCGTAGATCACTCCGCCGATATGTTCGGTGAACTGGCCATAGATGTTAGGCGAGATCTCGCCCAGCGGCTCCTCCAGGAGAACCTCAATCCGAGCATCGGCGTCCTTCGCCCAAACCTGCGCGCGCGAAAAAGCAAACACCGCACCGGCGACCGCCGAGCTCTTGAGAAACTGTCTCCGTTCCATTGCTACTCCTGTCTTAGCGCCTGTTAGCAGTATTTAGCATTGAAAGCCACGTGCGGACAAAGACTAATTACATGGTCAACTTCCACCCCACCACATCCTGCCATGTCTCACGGAACCTGGATCGTCGTGGAGCGTGCAGTCAGGTGATGCTCCTGGGAATCGGTGACCACCTCGCGAATACGATAGATCCCCGGCTTTAGCTGAAAGTTCAGGCTTACGTTGACTCCTTCCTTGAAAAGCTCCTGTAGTTGCGCATCCAGAAGATTCAAGCCGACGCGCTTTCGTTGCCCCGAAATCAGATCGTCTTTCTGATCGAAAACTGCAACCACAAAGGTGACTGTATTGAGGTTATGCTCTCCCTCTTTCTGAAAATGAAGTGGTTTGGCGTCCAGGTGACTGAATATGGAAAGCTCGCGAGTGCCGCTTGGCCCTTCCGAAAGCTTCCCGCCTAGCCCGACCGGCAGCTGTTGCGAATCCGCTTTTGAAAACATCGCCTCGCGAATCTGCTCCTGTGCCTGGGCCTCGGCATCGAAAGCTGCCTGTTGCCTGGCCTCCACTTCGGCTTCAGCCTTATTCCTGGGAGCAAAATAGCCTCGCCGCGCCTGCACGCTCACGTTCTTCTGCTTCTCCACCAGCTTGACCTTCAGAGCGTGGAATCTGCCATCTGGCTTTAGGTCCGATGGCGCAAAGGCCAGCACGTAGTACACCGGTGATCCCACCAGGGCTCCAAATCCCGCTTTCAGATCGTTGTTGTTATGGAAGAACTCGCCGCCGGTGCCCTGTGCCACCTCTGAGAGCACAGAGGCGGCAATCAGCTCGCGCTGCGTATCCAGCCGTTCCGCGGTTCCCGGTTGCCCGGATATCCATTGCCTCGATGCATCGAGTTCACCGGTGAGCATGGCCAAACCTCTCGGATCGAGCGCGCTGATGACCACTTGCGCGCGCAGCGCGTGATCGATTACCCGGTCCAGGGAAAACTGCTCGCTCTCCGCAAGGAAGCCCGGCGACGCAAGAATGACCGTACGCTGCCCCGGCATCTGCGCGGTGTAATCAACCACTCGCTCAAGTTGCAATAAATTGGACCGTGCCTGTATCTCCGTCTGAAATACGACGTTGCGCGCCATCGATCGAATGGCGTTGGCAAGTGCGCTGTCGGTGAGTGGTGACGGATTGCTTCCTCCTTTCGGAATATCCGCTTCGCTCGCCTGGTCGCCAGACGACGGCATCATCATGTGGCAGCGGTTCGCCGCATCGTCCAGCGCGATCTTCCAGGCATCGGAGTACTCAGGGTTCTCCTGCTGGGTGATCTGCAGTGCCTGGTAGTCGGAGAGATCCGGACACTCGTGGATACGCATCATGGATCGTCCGCTGGTCTTCAACTTATCCAGGGCGTTGTGAATCTGCCGCGGATCGGCGGTGAAGTCGGACAGCATTTTTGTCGAGGTGAAGATGGCCACCCGGTCCGTCGGCTGGAGATTGGCTGCGAGGTACTGGTTCGCGGCGTCGCGCACATAAATCATGTCCGCATCCGGGGTATTCAGATCGTCGAAGTAGAAAACCAGAAATCTACCCGGTACTGTAGCCGTGGCCGATGCGCCCGCCTGCCCCGGAGCATGCGCGGGGGTCGAGGCCGACGGCTGCGTGGCCGTCCCCTCCACCTCGAACTGCGAGATAGCTTGTTCTTTGCCTCGGTCAAGAATCTGAAAATCTTCTTTCCGCAGGCCTTCGACCGGCTTTCCCTCGGCATCGCGCACAACGGCGCGCACTACCACCAGATTGCTGTTTACTTGTAGCTGAAACGGAGATTGCTTCCCGGTCGAGGGGACGGCAGTCGTGTCACTGGTTTGAGCGGAAGCCGGCGGAGAAGAGGCGATTGAAAGGCAACTCGCTGCGAGCAGCAGGACACAGGCAAAAGGCCTCCCACCCGTCACAGCCAGACTCCTTCGCATCCAGTTTCATCCTACTCCGCCTGTCTTATCAGTCGGCGGACGCGTTGATGGAGTCTACGCTCCTGATGGCAGCCAAGGTCCCCTCGCATCGGTTTCCTAGGCCTGCTGCATGAAATCAGGCGAGACCGGATTTTCGTAGAGCGAGTAGTCGCGCGTCACCACAGTCAGCCCAGTGGAGGTCACAAAGTAATTGCGACGGTCCTCTTCGCGGTCGTAGCCGATCACCGTGCCCTCAGGCAGGTGGACGTCGCGGTCGATAATGGCCCTGCGGATGCGGCAGTGGCGACCGATGTCGACGTGGGTAAAGATAATACTCGACTCCACCTCGGCATATGAATTCACGCGCACGTCCTGCGACAGCACGCTATTGCGCACCACCGCGCCAGAGACAATGCAGCCTGCCGAGATCACTGAGTTGATGGCCATGCCGGTGCGCCCCGGCTCGCCAAACACAAACTTCGCCGGCGGATACTGCCGCTGCCGGGTCCGCATGGGCCATGCCTTGTCATACAAATTGAAGATCGGAGAAACCGACGCCACATCCATGTTGGCGTCGAAATACGCTTCGAGCGTGCCGACATCGCGCCAGTACAGCGCGTTCTGCTTGTTCTCATCGACAAAGTTGTAAGCGGAGATCTTGTACCGCCCCAGAATGCCGGGCAGAATGTTGTGGCCGAAATCGTGCTTGGAGTTCGGGTCTTCGGCATCCTTCATCAGCGCCGGCAGCAGCACGTCGGTGTTGAAGAGGTAAATGCCCATGGAGGCATCGACCTTTGTGGGGTTGAAGGGCGAACGCAGGTTGGTGGTCTTGGGCTTCTCCTGAAAACCGATCACTTCTCCCGTACGGCTCACTTCCACCACGCCAAAGCGCGCCACGTCTGAAGGCTCGATGGGCAGTGTGGCCAAAGTGACATCTGCCCCTGCTTGATTGTGGTGATCGAGCATCAGCCCGTAATTCATCTTGTAGATGTGGTCGCCGGAGAGGATGAGCACATGCTTGGGCTGCTCAGCGCCAATGGAGTAGATGTTCTGGTAAACCGCGTCGGCAGTGCCCATGTACCAGTTGGCGCTGACCCGCTGCATGGGGGGCAGAATCTCGATGAACTCCCCCAGTTCCTGGGCCACAATGCCGGTCCAGCCCTCGCGGATGTGGCGATTGAGGGAAAGAGCCTTGTATTGGGTGAGGATGTAAACCCGGCGCAGGTCGGAGTTGATGCAATTGGAGAGGGTGATATCGATGATGCGGTAATTGCCGCCGAAAGGAACCGCCGGCTTGGCCCGGTCCCTTGTGAGGGGGAAAAGCCTCTCACCCGCTCCGCCGGCCAGCAGTACTCCGAGTGTGTCTTTCATGCCGTACTCACTCTATACCTGGAGGTGAGATGCTCGAAACTTCCCCTCGCGTTTAGCTACCCTCAACCGAGATACGCAGAGAGCGGAGAAAGTGTACATCCTGCGCGTTAAACGTCTCATCCCCGCGCGGAGTTTCACTCGCCGGGGCCTCCAGCTCGGAAACCGGCTGTTGCTCCACTTCGTTGAGTCCAATCGTCGCCTCGAGCATGAGCAGGACATCGAAACCCTGCTTGCGGATATCCTGCACTACTTCAGAGATGTGCTCAGACTCGGAAACCGATTCGTGAATCGCTTCCCCGAGTTGCTGGATGAGACGACGAAGTCGTTGGTTCAATGAATTACCCCCAATCGCCACCTGCAGGGCGCGGTTTTACCTACCTTACTTGTGATGGCGAAGCGGAGCAATCTGAATCGCCCGGCTGGTAAACTTTTGCTATGGAGCCGAAAAAAGTGGGCCGCGCTCTCGGCATTGGGGCACGAGTGGCCTCAAATATGGTCCGGCAGCGGCTAGCCCAGGCCGCCGCAGCTCCGCCTACCCCGGTTGCCCCCGCGATACCCCGGCCGGCCGACCCCGCCCCGGCGCCCCGGCCCGCAGCCCCAATCCGGAACCCGGGGCCCAGCAAAACCGCTACCGCCAAGCGAGGCGCCAAGGCTTTCGGCCAGGCCATCCTGGGCCCGTTTACCCATGCAGGCAGCATTTTGTGGCTCGAGATTACCGGTTTGTTCTTCGCTCTATTTGCACTCTTTTTCGTGCAAAGCGTTTACCGTGTCCGCACCGCATGGCGGCAGGGTCCGGAACATACCCACCTGCTGCTCTACTGCATGCTGGCCGTGGGCTTTGGCTGGTTTTCGGTCAGCTCGTTTATCCGCGCCTACCGCAAAAACAAGCGCGGCCACCAAAGTCGCGAAACCGCGGCGCGGAAATAGGCGGTGTCGGTCTACCAGGCAAAGGACCTGGCAGGCTGGGAGCCTGACCGCGACCTGGGCTATCCCGGCCAGTACCCTTTTACCCGGGGTATCCGGCCCACCATGTACCGGGGCCGCCCCTGGACCATGCGCCAGTACTCCGGGATGGGGGATGCGGAACAATCCAACATCCGCTACAAGTTTCTGCTGGCCCAGGGGAGCGATGGTCTCTCTGTAGCCTTCGATCTGCCCACCCAGATCGGTTATGACTCCGACTCACCCTGGGCCGCGGGCGAAGTGGGCAAGGCCGGGGTGGCGATCGACTCCATCGAAGACATGCAACAGCTCTTTGCCGGCATTCCTCTCAGTGCCGTCTCGACTTCCATGACCATCAATGCCACGGCAACGATTCTGCTGGCCCTATACGTGGCTGCGGCCCGGAGGTCCGGCGCAAAGCCGGATCGGCTCGCCGGCACGGTGCAGAACGACATCCTGAAGGAGTACCTCGCGCGCGGTGCCTACATCTTTCCCCAGGGCCACAGCCTGCGGCTGGTGGCCGACCTGTTCGTCTGGTCAGGCGAGCATCTCCCCGGGTGGAACCCCATCTCCGTCTGCGGTTACCACATGCGCGAGGCCGGCGCCACCGCCGTGCAGGAGGTCGCCTTCACTCTGGCCAATGGTCGCGCCTACCTCGAGGTCCTGCGGGGCGCAGGCCTGGAAGCTGACCGGGCAGCGCCGCGTTTCTCCTTCTTTTTTGCCGCGCACAATGACTTCTTTGCGGAGGTGGCGAAGTTTCGCGCCGCGCGCCGGGTGTGGGCGCGGTTGATGCGAGAGCAATTCGGCTGCCGCGACGCCGGTGCCCAGGCACTGCGCTTTCATACCCAAACCGCGGGCTCCACACTGACCGCGCAGCAACCCGAGAACAATCTTGCCCGCACTGCCCTGCAGGCGCTCTCCGCCATCCTGGGCGGCACCCAATCGCTGCACGTCAGCAGCTACGATGAGGCGCTGAAGCTGCCCGGCGAAGAGTCAGCCCGCATCGCGCTGCGGATGCAACAGATCCTGGCGAATGAGTCTGGTGTGGCCCAGACGGTTGATCCTCTGGCGGGTTCTTATTATGTTGAATCCCTGACCAATGCGATCGAGCAGGAGGTCCACCGCTACCTCGAACGCATCGATTCGCTGGGTGGTATGTTGGCCGCCATCGAACGAGGATGGGTGCAGCGGGAGATTGAAGACGCGGCGTACCAGCATCAGCAGGCCGTGGACTCAGGGGAAACCGTCGTGGTCGGGGTTAACCGGTTTGCCGGCGAGCCGCCTGCTGAGCCGCCTGCAACGATAGTCGATGAAACCGTGGAACGGCGGCAGATCGAGCGGGTGCGTGCATTCCGCGTCCGTCGTGATCCCCTGCGGTGGAAGGCGGCCCTGGACCGGGTTACCGAACAGGCCCGCTCCACCGGCAACTTGATGCCAGCCATCCTCGAGGCGGTAGAGAGCCACGCTACCGTGGGCGAGATTGCGGCAAACCTTCGCGGGGTCTTCGGTGAATACCAGCCGGCGAGGTGAGATGGCGTTGCTCCGCTTCGGCCGGGATGACGAAGAATTCCTGATTTCAAAATAAAGTTGTCATCCCGACCGACGTGGAGGGACCTGCTGTTCTTCCAACCGGCATCGCATCCAAATGAAAGCGCCTCCCGATCCCCTAGCGGAAAAGGTTGGTCTTTGCCAGATCGATCACCTCGTCGCCCCTGCCGCTGAGCACGGCTCGCACCATGTAGAGGCTGAAGCCCTTGGCCTGCTCGGCGGTAATCGTGGGCGGCATGGACAGCTCCTGGCGATTGACAATAACCTCCACCAGAGCCGGTCCGTCGTGGCTCAGCGCTTCCTGGAGAGCCGGGCGCAGATCCTCCGGCTTTTCCACCCGCAGGCCCAGAATCCCGGCCGACTCCGCAAGCTGGGCAAAGTTGGGATTGACCAGGTCGGTGGCAAAATCCAACAGCCCGGCAGCTTTCATCTCCAGCTCCACAAAGCCAAGGTGCTGTTGTTGAAGACCACCAGCTTGACCGGCAGCTTCAGTTGACGCAGCGTCAGCAACTCGCCCAGCAGCATGGCCAGGCCTCCGTCGCCGGAAAGGCTGATGATCTGCCGTCCGGGAAAGGCAGCCTGTGCCCCGATAGCCTGGGGCAGAGCGTTGGCCATCGAGCCATGCGTGAACGAGCCCAGCAGCCGGCGCTTGCCATTCATGTGCAGATAGCGGGCGGCCCAGACGGTAGGCGTGCCTACGTCGCAGGTAAAGACAGCATCGTCGGCAGGCCAGCTCGTCCACCACCTTGGCGACGTACTGCGGGTGGATAGGCGTACGGCCGGGTTCGCCGACAGCAAGGTCGTCCAGCCCTTTGCGAGCTGGTCTTGTAATGATCCAGGCAGGTATCGAGGTACTTGCGGTCCTGCTTATCCTCAAGCAGCGGCATCAGCTCATCGAGCGTGTCCTTGACCTTGCCGATCAGGCCCAGATCGACCGGCGTGCGGCGCCCGATCTGCTCCCCGCGCACGTCGACCTGAATAATCTTGGCTTTCTTGGGAAAGAACTGCTGGTAAGGGAAATCCGTCCCCAGCATGAGCAGAGCATCGCAGTTCATCATGGCGTGGTAGCCGGAGGAAAAGCCCAGCAGGCCGGTCATGCCGACGTCGTAGGGATTGTCGTACTCGATAAACTCCTTGCCCCGCAGCGCGTGCACGATGGGCGCCTTCAGCTTGCCCGCCAGCGCCACCAGCTCGTCATGCGCACCCTCGCAGCCGGCGCCGCCCAGGATGGTCACCTTCTGCGCCCGGTTAAGAATTTCGGCCGCCTGTCTCAGCTCGGAGATCGAGGGACAGACCACCGAGGCGGATTGATGAATGCCGAGCGCCAGCGGAGCCTCGGAGCACTCGCGCAAGAACACGTCTCCAGGGATCACCACCACCGCAACGCCCCGCCGGGCAATCGCGGTGCGCATGGCGATACCCAGCACGCGCGGCATCTGGTCCGCTTGCGAGACCATCTCGCAGTAGTCGCTGCACTGCGCAAACAGATGCTCCGGCTTGGTTTCCTGGAAGTAGCCGCTGCCGATTTCCAGGCTCGGTATCTGGGCGGCGATGGCGAGCACCGGGACGCGGCTGCGATGGCATTCGTACAGGCCGTTAATCAGGTGCAGATTGCCCGGACCGCAGCTTCCCGCGCATACCGCAATCTCCCCGGTGAGGTGGCTCTCCGCCCCCGCCGCGAAGGCCGCCGCCTCTTCATGGCGTACGTGCATCCATTCGATCTGCTTGTTCCGCCGAATCGCATCCGTGAGGCCGTTCAGCGAGTCGCCAGTGACCCCATAAACACGTTTTACGCCGGCTTGGGCCAACGTCTCGACAAAGACTTCAGAGACTTTCATCGCCATTGTTTCCTCAGGAACGGCCTTAGCCTGTCCGTTCGCAAGATTGGATGCTGCAACCCTGAAGAGGTTCTATGAGGATCAGAGGATATTGACCGCGCGCGCCGCCAGCAAAGCCAGGGTGGCCAGCGAGATGCTGGATTGGATCATCATGAGCACCTTGGCCCAGCGGGAGAGAACCGGGGAATCTGTAGGCGAGAATGCGGTGCTGGTATTGAATGCCAGAAAGAGATAGTCCACAAAGCCGGGAGACCAATCCGGGATCGAGCGGCAGTCTGCGTGTCCGGAGCCAGCGTCATCTGCGGGAAAGAGAAAATCTCCCCTGGTGTGGCTCGCCCGGAGATGGCGGGCATGCGGCCCGCCCGCATCCAGCCGCCAGTACCACGAAGCGAAGACCAGGAAGTTGGTGACCCAGAGCGCGGCCGCCGAGCGCAGCAGAAGCTGATGGGCGACAGCTGATGCCCGGGAAGGGAGCGAACGAGCAGGAAAAGCGACCACAGCATCGCTGCCGTGACTACGCCAAGCAGGATGTACCCGAGCACCTGGTTGAGGACAAAGGAGCCGCGCAGCCGGGCGATCCACACCGGGACCAGTAGCACGGCAACCACCGCCAGCAAAAGCCAGGATGGCCCAAAGGTCAGGGTTTCCGGCAGGGCCAGATACAAGCCGCCCACCGCCAGAGCAGCAACGGCTGCGGGCCAACGGGGCTGGGGCGGTCTTAAGTTGTTTGGCAGGGGGTGTGGTCATCTTGCTGCAAACAGCTTATCGCTTTCTGAGATAGTAAAAGAAGTTTACCTTGGTAGTTTTCCTTCCTATATGCTAGAATTAACCTGTGAATGAGCAACACGGCGATCCCGAGGTTGCACGCGCGTTAGCAGTGGAACTCCGGGTGCTGTTCGGCAAGCTGAGCCGGCGGCTCCGGGAACAGGCGAATGCCGGGGATCTCACCTGGTCGCAGAAGTCGGCGCTGCATCCGGCTGGAGCGCGAGGGGCCCGCAACCGTGACCACCCTGGCTCGGGCAGAGGGTGTGCGTCCCCAATCCATGGGCGCCACGGTTTCTGCCCTGGAGGCGGCCGGGCTGGTGAACAGCTCACCGGACCCGGCTGACGGGCGGCAGACCATTTTGTCGATCACGGCTAGCGTGCCGGGAGTGGATCAGGGCCAGCCGGGCGGCGCAGGAGGACTGGTTGTTCCGCGCCATTCAAACAAAACTTGCGCCGGGCGAGCAGGAAGAACTTGCCGCCGCCGTCGAACTGCTCAAACGCCTCGCGGAGCCTCACCAGTAATCTTTCATTGCACAAGGAGAACACTTTGTCCGTAACGACCCTTGACCAAAAGACCGCCCTGATCATCATCGACCTGCAAAAGGGCATCGTCTGCCTGCCCACCGTTCACCCATCCTCCGAGGTGGTAAAGCAGGCGAGTGCAGCTGGCGGAAGCATTCAGGCCGCATGGTTTGCCGGTGGTGTTGGTCAACGTTGACTGGTGGAGCACCCGGCCGAACCGATCAGGCGCCCAGGATCCGTGACTTCCCTGCCGGATGGACCGATCTTGTCCCCGAGCTGAACCAGCAGCCGGAGGACCATACTGTGACCAAGCGGACATGGGGAGCATTCACTCAGGACGGGGCTGGATGAGCACTTGAAAAAGCTGGGCGTGACCCAGGTGGTGATCGCCGGAGTCTCCACCAGCGCAGGTGTGGAGTCGACCGCTCGCCAGGCTCACGAGCATGGCTTCCACGTTACCCTCGCCATCGACGCCATGACGGACATGAGCCCTGACGCGCACCTCAACAGCATCACCCGGATCTTTCCCAGGCTAGGCGAAAGCGGTACCACCCAGGAAATTATTGCCCTGCTCGACAGCCGCGCGTAAAAGGAGCATTTCGATGGAATGGATTCACGATGTTTCATACTTCTTTGCCGGGGCAATTCTCGCCAATGCAGTTCCGCATTTTGTCAGCGGCGTGATGGGGCGACCCTTTCAAACCCCCTTTGCGAATCCGCCTGGCAAAGGGCTCTCTTCTTCGATCGTGAATGTTCTTTGGGGGTTCTCAACCTCGCGTTGGTTATGTTCTTCTATGCCGGGTTGGACAATTCGATTTGCGGTCCACCGAGCAGGCCGTTGCGCTGGGTTTGGGCATCCTTCTCCTCGGCGCGATGACCGCGTGGAATTTCGGTAATCTCCACGGTGGCAATTCCCCGGGGGCGTCGTGAGTGATCCGGTAAAGGGCACTTTCCGTTCGCTGCGCGGCTTCAACTATCGGATGTGGGCCGGCGGAGCGATCGTCTCTAATGTGGGAACCTGGATGCAGCGCACCGCGCAGGACTGGCTCGTCCTGACCCAACTGACCCACCACAATGCCACCGCGGTCGGAGTGGTGATGGCGCTGCAGTTCGGCCCTCAGGTTTTGTTACTGCCGCTGACCGGTTTTGCCGCCGACCATCTCGACCGGCGAAAACTCCTCTTCGCCACCCAGGCGGCCATGGGAGTGCTTGCCCTGGGGTTGGGTATCCTCACCATCGCCGGCCTTGTCCAGTTGTGGCACGTTTACGTCTTCGCGTTTCTGCTCGGCTGCGTCGCTGCCTTCGACGCACCTGCGCGCCAGACATTTGTCTCCGAGCTGGTGGTGGAAGCAGACCTGTCGAACGCGGTGGCGCTGAATTCCACATCGTTCAACGGCGCGCGGATGATCGGCCCGGCGATCGCCGGCGTGCTCATCGCCAGCGTGGGCTCCGGGTGGGTCTTCCTGATCAACGCGGCCTCGTTTGCCGCCGTGCTCTGCTCGCTGAGCCTGCTCCGCGTTCATGAACTTCATCGCACGGACCGGGCTGTCCGCACCCGCGGCAGCCTGGCGGAAGGTTTTCGCTATGTGTGGAAGCGGCCCGACCTGAAAGCATCCTGCTCCTGATGCTTTTCCTGATTGGCACCTTCGGGCTCAACTTCCCCATCTTTATCTCCACCATGTCGGTGACCGTCTTTCACGCGGGCGCGAGACAATACGGGCTGTTGACGTCGATCATGGCGATCGGATCGGTCACCGGCGCGCTGCTCGCCGCCCGGCGGGAGAAACCGCAGATGGCTAACCTGATGGCCGGCGCGGCCTTCTTCGGGTTTGGCTTCACGCTGGCCGCCATCATGCCTAACTACTGGCTCTTTGGCATGGCCCTGGTTATCATCGGCGTCTCCGCGCAAACCTTTACCACCACGGTGAACAGCCGGTGCAGCTCTCGACCGAGCCCGCCATGCGGGGGCGCGTGATGGCGATACTGCTCGCCATCGCCTTGGGCGGCACTCCGATCGGCGCGCCCATTGTTGGTTGGGTAGCGGATACCTTCGGCCCGCGATGGGCACTGGCCATCGGCGCGGCTGCAGGGTTTGCCGCTGCGATAGTGGGAATCTACTATCTGGTCGAAGTACCGCGACCTGCGGGTGCGCCTCGATGCTGGGCGTCTCCGCTTCACCCTCGAGGGCAGTCCCCGCCAAACGGCGCCCCAGGCTACCCCTTAGGCGGATATAATTCTCCCGCCATGAATAAGCGGATATCCCTGTACCTTATGCTGCTTGCGCTCTGCGTAGTGCTGCCCCTGACCCTATTTATGATTGACGCCTCTGCCATTCCTCAAACGCCGGCAAACCCGCTCCTGGTAGCCACCAACCAGGGAGACCGAGACCTCAGCATCATCGACCCCGCTGCCGACAAGCAGCTGGCCACCGTGCCGGAAGGGGGCATCACCGGGCATGAAGTTGCCACTTCCCCAGATGGGCGCTTCGCCTATGTGCCGATCTACGGAGACTCGGGTGTCGGCAAGCCTGGAACTGACGGACACGAGATGGTGGTGATCGATATTGCCAGCCGTAAGGTAATCGACCGCGTCGACTTCGGCCATGGCGTCCGGCCCCATTGCCCAGTCTACGATCGGGCCAATAATCTGCTCTACGTGACCACGGAGCTGGATCAGACGGTGACCATCGTCGACCCCAAGACCCTCAAGGTGGTGGGCAGCATCCCCACCGGGCAAAAGGAATCGCACATGCTTGTGATCTCACGCGATGGACGGCTCGGGTACACGTCGAACGTGGGCGCCGGTTCCGTCTCCGTGCTGGACATGGCTGGGCACAAGACCATCGCTGTGATTCCGATCTCTGCCGAGGCGCAGCGCATTGCCATCTCCAACGACGACAAGATGGTCTTTACCTCCGACCAGACCAAGCCGCAGATGGCGGTGATCGACACCGCTACCAACCAGGTGAAGACCTGGATACCGTTGCCGGGAGTGGGTTACGGCACATCGCCCACGCCGGATGGCCGATTCCTGCTGGTCGCGCTGCCCCAGGCCAACAAACTTGCGGTGGTCGATCTAGCCAGCCTCACAGTGGTACGGACGGTCGATGTTCCCGATGATCCGGTCAAGGTGCTCGCCCGGCCCGACGGCAAGGTGGCTTATGTTTCCTGTTCCAAAGCAAAGCAGATTGCCGTAGTCGACCTGTCGCAGTGGAGCGTAGTGGCGAAGATCGATGCCGGCAAAGGCGTAGACGGCTTGTCCTGGGCGGCTCCAGCTATCTCTAAGGGCGTCCATAACCAACACCAGCCAATGATTCGCAAACAGGTCCCGGGCCTATAGGTCTGGAAAGGGCTTCCGCCGGGAAAGGTTTTGGAAATTGGACTTCGACCGAAAATCTTGGCCAAGCTAAGGCTCACTGTCGAAACAGGAACCCTGCAAGACGTGAGAAATGCCGCCCGCCTCCGTGCTACCGTGGAAGATAAGCCATTTCTCCCGTAAAGGAACTTGCCGTGTCCGCTCCCCCCGGTTCCCTCACCCCTGCTTTGCGCAAAACCGCTCTCCATGGTCTCCATCGGCAGCTCAGGGCCAAAATGGTCGATTTCGGCGGCTGGGACATGCCGGTCGAGTACTCCGGCATCACCGCGGAGCACATGGCAGTCCGCACCGGCGTAGGCCTCTTTGACGTCAGCCACATGGGCGATATTCAGTTCCGCGGCCCGGGCTCTCTGGCGGCGATCCAGGCCCTCTCCATGAACGATGCCTCCAAATTGGCCATGGGCCAGGCACAGTACTCGGCCATGCTTTACCCCCAGGGAACATTTGTCGACGACATCCTGGTGCACAAATTCAGCGACAACGACTACCTGCTGGTCATCAACGCCGGCACCCGCGAGAAGGACTACCAGTGGATCCGCTCCCAGGTGGGCTCCTTCGCCGGGGTGCACATCAGCGACTACAGCGATCACTACACCCAGCTCGCGATCCAGGGTCCGCGGGCCCAGGACACGCTGGCCAAGCTCACCAAAACCGACCTGGGCACGATCAAGAATTACTGGTTCACCTGGGGCACCATCTGCGGCCTCCCCAACACGCTCATCGCCCGCACCGGCTACACCGGAGAAGACGGCTTTGAGATCTACCTGCCCTCCGACGAGCCCACCAGCACCCGGGTATGGAACGAGATCATGGAGGCGGGCGAAGAATTTGGCATCCTGGCCTGCGGGTTGGGAGCGCGCAACACGCTTCGGCTGGAGGCTGCGATGGCGCTCTATGGCCACGAGATTTCCGAGGAGATCAATCTCTTTGAAGCCGGCCTGGAGCGCTTTTCAAAGTTAGGCAAGAGCGATTTTGTAGGCTCACAGGCACTGTTACATTTGCAGCAGAGTGGCGGCCCCAAGCGCAAGCTGGTCGGCCTGGAGATGATCGATCGCGGCATCGCACGCGATGGCTACAAAGTCTGCAGCCTGGAAGGGGAAGAGATTGGCTACGTGACCAGCGGCTCGCCCTCCCCCTACTTGAAAAAGAACATCGCGCTGGCCTACGTTCCCCTGGACCGCACCGCGCCCGGAACGGAAGTTGCGGTAGAGGTACGCGGCAACCTGGTCAAAGCGAAAGTGGTGCCGACTCCCTTTTACCGCCGCGCGAAGAAGCCAACCACACCCGTAAAATAAAAGAGGAGAGTCGAGAGGGATGACGTATCCAGCAACATACCGCTACACCAAAGAGCATGAGTGGATCGACGCCCGGGCGGGCAAGGTGGGCATCACCGACTATGCCCAGGGCACTTTGGGAGACATTGTCTTTGTCGATCTGCCCAAAGTCGGTTCCAAGGTAGAAAAGGGCAAGGTCTTCGGCAGCGTCGAGTCGGTAAAGGCCGTCTCGGATCTGTACTCGCCGGTGACCGGCACCGTAGTTGAGGTGAACGAGGAGTTGGCCACGGCTCCGGAAAAAATCAACACCGACGCCCACACCGCGTGGATCCTCAAGGTGGAATTGACCGACCCCTCCGAAGTAGACCAGCTACTCAGCGCGGCGGACTACGAGAAATTCGTCAAGGAAGAGACCCACTGACATGCGCTATCTCCCAAAATCGCCGGGCGAGCGGATCGAGATGCTCAAGCAGATTGGCGCCGGCTCGATCGACGACTTGTTTGCTACCATCCCCCAGGAATACCGCCTGGAACGGGACCTCGATGTTCCCCGCCAGATGGCCGAGTCGGAGATCGTGGAGTACTTCCGCAGCGCATCCCTGAAAAGCGCGGTTGGCTATACCAGTTTCCTCGGAGCCGGCGCTTATCGCCACTACCGGCCCGTTATCATCGATTCGCTGGTGCAGCGCGGCGAGTTCCTCACCTCCTACACTCCCTACCAGGCGGAGATTACCCAGGGCACCCTGCAGGCCATCTTCGAGTTCCAGACCATGATTTGCGAGCTCACCGGCATGGAGATCGCCAACGCCTCCATGTACGACGGCTCGACCGGCGCCGCTGAATCAGTATCCATGGCTGTGCGTATTACTCACCGCAGCGGAGTCCTGGTCGCCAGGACGGTGCATCCCGAATATCGCGAGGTGATGCACACGTATGCGCAGCACCAGGGCCTGGGAGCAACAACACTCCCCTTTGGCGAAGACGGACGCCTCGACCTGGACGCGCTGGAACAGAGCGTCACCGGCGAAACCGCGTGCGTGCTGGTGCAGTCACCGAATTTCTTCGGAGTGATTGAAGACATCCCGGCCATCGCTGAGATCGTTCACAAGAAAGGCGCGCTGCTGGTTGTGTGCATCGCCGAGGCCATTTCGCTCGGAGTCGTGCGGCCTCCGGCAGAAGCCGACATTGTCTCCATGGAGGCCCAGTCGTACGGCGTGGCGCTCAGCTATGGTGGCCCCTATTGTGGCGTGATCGCCGCCAAGGAAAAATACCTGCGCCAGATGCCCGGCCGGTTGGTGGGCGAAACCGTGGACAGCCAAGGCCGCCGCGGCTTCGTGCTTACCCTTTCCACCCGCGAGCAGCATATTCGCCGGGAGAAGGCCACCTCCAACATTTGCACCAACCAGGCCCTGGTCGCGCTGATGGCGACCATCTACCTCGTGGTCTACGGCAAAGAGGGTATCCGCGAGCTCGCCCTGCACAACCTGGCCAAGGCCAATTACGCGGCCCACCAATTTTCCTCGATTGGAGGCGCCCGGCTCCTCTTTGCCGGCTCTCCGCGCTTTCACGAATTTGTGCTGGAGACCTCGGAAGCGCCGGAGCAGATCAACACCCAGCTGCTCAAGCAGAAGGTGATCGGTGGCTTGCCTCTTAGCCGCTGGTACCCCGAGCTGGGCAACGCCAGCCTGTGGTGCACCACCGACCTCAATACGCGGGAACAGATCGACCAGGCCGTCTCGCTGCTGCAGCATGAATCGGAAGCGGCCCTGACCCGGGCCTGAAAGGCAAAGAGTGGAAAGCAGCAAGCCGTTTGAAGGCGTACGTCATAAGGTCAGCGAGCACCTCAGCCAGAACGAGGCTTTGGTATTTGAAAAGTCCTCCCCGGGCAAGAAGGCGTACAAGATGCCGCCGCTCGATGTGCCGGAGGTTGATCCCTCGGCGCTTCTCGGCCAAGCCGCGCGGAGCGATCTGGGCCTGATGCCCGAGCTGAGCGAGATTGAAATCATTCGCCACTTCACTCGCCTCTCCACCTGGAACTACGCCATCGATCTTGGCATGTATCCGCTGGGTAGCTGCACTATGAAGTACAACCCAAGGGTGAATGAATTCGTCGCCCGCCTCGAAGGCATCGCCGAGGCCCATCCTTACCAGCCCGAGTCGCTTTCGCAGGGTGCGCTGGAGGTGATCCGGCTGCTGCAATCCTGCCTGCTCGACATCACCGGCATGGACGCGATTACCCTGCAACCCGCGGCGGGCGCACACGGGGAATTCACCGGCATCCTGCTGGTGCGCGCTTACCACCAGTCGAAAGGAAATCCGCGGCGCAAGGTCATCATCCCTGACTCAGCGCACGGAACGAACCCCGCGACAGCCGCGATTTGCGGCTACCAGGTGGAGAACCTGCGCTCCAATTCCCTGGGCATGGTCGACGTGGCCCAGCTGGAGCAGATCGTCACCGAAGACACGGCCGCCCTGATGCTCACCAACCCGAGCACCATTGGCGTCTTCGAGAGCGAGATCCATAAGATCGCCGACGTGCTCCACGCCAAAGGCGCCCTGCTGTACATGGACGGCGCCAACATGAACGCCCTGGTGGGCAAGACGCGCCCCGGCGACTTCGGCGTGGACGTAATGCATTTGAACCTGCACAAGACCTTCTCCACACCGCATGGCGGGGGTGGTCCCGGATCGGGCCCGGTGGCAGCCAAGAAGATCCTGGAGCCGTTTCTGCCCACGCCGATAGTGGTCGAGGGAGCGCCCGATGAGAATGGCCGCCGCACGCTGCGCCTGGACTACGACCGGCCCCAATCCGTTGGCCGGGTACGGATGTTCTACGGCAACTTCGGCATGTTTGTCCGCGCCCTTGCCTACATCATGGCGAACGGGCCGGACGGCCTGCGCCAGACAACAGAAGATGCGGTGCTGAACGCCAACTACATCCGCAAGAACCTCGAGGATGTGTACGAGCTGCCCTACCGGACTCCCACCTTGCACGAGGTGGTCTTCAGCGACCGCCGGCAGACGCAGAAGGGTGTCAAGACCGGCGATATTGCCAAGCGGCTGATCGACTACGGCTTCCATCCCTACACAACTTCGTTTCCCTCTGATCGTGCCTGGCGCGCTGATGATCGAACCGACCGAGAGCGAATCAAAGGAAGAGCTGGATCTTTTTATCGACGCCATGCGGCAGATTGCGCGCGAGGCAGAAGAGAATCCCGAGCTCGTGCTGAGTGCGCCGCACGCCACGCGGATCTCGCGGCTGGACGAGACCAGAGCAGCGCGTAATCCGGTGCTGCGCTACAAGCGGCCTGCGGATAAGTCCTAAACCACCTGAAAGCAGGAGCAATGCCGGCACCCGAAACCGCAATAGCCCAACGGCGTGACGATCTGGACCGTTTCGAGTTCATGATGGGGGCTGAGCGCGGCCGTCTGGCTGTGACCCTCGACATGCTCACCGATGCGATGATCCTGATCGGGCAGCATGGGGTTTACTGTGCTTCCAGCCGAAATCCCGCCAAGCCGGCGCTCGACCTGGAAGCGGTATTGGGGGAGCTCGGCGGGGCGAAGGAGCTGATTCAGTCGGTCATGGAGCAGCTTCGGCTGAAGAGTGAGAACCCGCGTTAATCTTCCTAAGGGCCGCACCTGATGTATCCTTAAGGTGCGCGCCCGTAGCTCAGCTGGATAGAGCGAACGCCTCCGGAGCGTTAGGTCGGGAGTTCGAATCTCTCCGGGCGCACCACTCCTCTTACTTCGCAGTGTCCCTGACGCAGCGAAAGCCAATATTTCAAGGATAAAGTTGAGCCGGCACGATCTCGGGCTCGGGTTCACCCGCCGCAACCAGCAGCTTCTTCAGCCCCTTGCCCAGTTCATCGGCCTGCGAACGGTATTCCTGCCGCCCGGCAAGGTTAACCAATTCGTTAGGATCGGCCCGCTGATCGTAAAGCTGGTACTCATGATACGTAACAGCCGCAGGCTCTTTCGTAGAGCCGGACGGATCGGCGACACAGTAGGTCCAATCCTTGGTCCGGATCGCACGGCCCGTCATCGATTCGCTGATCTGGATAAGTTGTTGGTTCGGCCAGGCCTGGCGAGCCTCCGGATCGTTGAGCAGAGGCATCAGACTGCGGCCCTTCCAGCCGGACGGCACCGGAACGCCTGCCGCTTCGAGCAGGGTGGGCGCAAGGTCGATGAGGCCGACGAGCTCGGAGATCTGTTGCGCGCCATGAAAGCCCGGACCGTCGATCGAGCAGCGGCACGCGGAGGGAGCTGTTATGAGTGCTGCGCTTGTATTCCTGGTTGCGGGTCATGAAGTGGCATCCGTGATCGCTCATGAAGACAAAGATTGTATTATCGGCCAGATGCTCCTCCTCGAGGATGCGGCGCACGCGGCCTACCGAGGCATCGATGGCTTCGATGCAACCGTAGTAGTCCGGCAGTTGCGCTTGCCATGTGCCGGGAAGTGCGCGCAGATCGCCTGGGACCGTAGAGTTGGCGAAGCGCTCCACTGAGCCCTTCGGGCCGATCGGACGGTGCATATCGTTCTGCTGGTGTGGCTCGATCTGCGAGATGAAGAGGAAGAACGGCTTTGTCTGCTTCTGGCGAAGAAAGCGTTCCGCGCGATCGGTAATGAAGTCGACGCGATACTCGTCTTTGTAGGTGATCTCTTTGCCGTCGCGATCCCAGATAGTTCCCTCGTAAGGATGCGTGGTGAATTCGATCACGTTCGATCCCTCCCAAAGGTCGAGAAAGCCGCCGCGGAACTCCGGCTTGACTGAGCCCGGCCCGCCGCCGTCGGCCGCATCGTTCGGAGCAAGATGCCACTTGCCAATCAGGTTTGCGCTGTAGCCGGCTTTGCGCAATTCTCCGGCAAGCGTTGGCAGAGATTGCCCCAGCGCCAGGCCGTTGTGCCAGACTCCGGTCTCGGTAGCGTAGCGGCTGGTAAACAGCACCGAACGCGAAGGAGCGCAGACAGGCTGGTTGGTAACTGCATGCGTGAAGTTCTTGCCGCGAGACGCGAGCGCATCGAGATTTGGCGTCCGCGTCGATCCATTGTGGCCGTTCGCGCCGACAAAGTCCCAACGAAACTGGTCAGAAAGATAAAGAATGATATTCGGCTGCACCGGTGGCTTGTCCGGCACGGCACTCTTCTTAGCCGCATCAGCGGAATCAGGCACCGCTGCCGCTAGCGCGGCTGCCACAGAACTCTTGAGGAAAGTCCTTCTGCTATCCATATGTCCCGGCATTTCTCTCCCAATAGACAACGATGGTAAAAGCGGCCGACCCGGCCAATGGTGAACAAGACGAACATCGCCCACTTAGGACCGAGGGCGCCTGGTGTAAAAAGCTCGATTTACTGAACGAGAGAGCAGTAGGCTGCAGTCAACAACAACCGAAGCGGGGAGCAACAGGTTGGAAGATCGATGTAAAGATCACGGCTTTGTTGACGATGTCTGATCATTTTTTCTCGCCAGACTATAAAAGCTGCATGACGTAAGCGTGTCAATTCACCTGCAGCCTGCCTTGACAAAACATGATGATCACGGCATGATCTGAACGAGCAGCAGTACCTCGAGCTGCAAAACTGAACGCCATGCAAACCTCTCGGTTGCCGAACATTTCGTCTCTTGTGCGTTGTTGTTGCCCTACCAAGGGGTAACGAGAGCGATTTGTTCTGGGCAAGTTCAGCTGAAGCTTTCATCAG
>CAWKAU010000020.1:0-435389 GCA_963847685.1 uncultured Acidobacteriaceae bacterium
TTCGTCGTATAGCGCTTCGTCGGGTCGCGTTATTCGCCGCCGTGCTGTTGGTGGCAGGGACCATCCTGATGTTGCTTCTTCCGACGCCAGAGACCGGAAATCTCGAATCGACGCAGATTTCGTTTTCCAACGAGGAGAAACTCGGTCCCTTGCTTACCGACGGCGCCCGGCTCTATTTCGAGAGCCGCAATGTTCCGTCGGCGATGTCTGTGACCGGTGGAATGATCGCGCCCATTCCGGGGTTGAGCGGCGGAATGTACCTTGTCGATGTAATCGCAGACGGGTCGAAGGTTCTGGTGTGGGCCCAGAACATGAACAATGAGGCGGCGGGCGGTTGGTTCCTGGCGGGGTCGAGTCTTGGGGGATCGTGGAGGAAGATTGGGGCAGGAAACAACGCCAGCCCCATTGCACGTTGGGCACCGGACGGAAAATCAATCTATTTCGTGGAATCGAAACAGGTATGGGTTATGGATGAGGATGGCGGTGACGTCCGGTCTTTGTGGAAGCCGCCCCAGCCTCCGATCATGCTGGCCGTCTCGCCAGATGGTAAGCAGCTGGCGGTGACGCTCGATTCCCGGACACCACGTATTTGGCTGATCGGCATTGACGGAAAAGGCGCGCATCCACTGGCACTGGACTGGCCGACAGATGCCGCGGAAACTCAGGGTCAGTGGACTCCGGACGGGCGACGCTTTCTCTTCAATTCTGATCGCGAAGGGCGCGGGAATGTGTATGAGCTTGAGAAACCGCGCTGGTCCGAATTTTGGAAGAAGCCGGGAGCTATACGCCTGACTGGGAATCAGCTGAACATCACGGATGCGACGCCTGCGCGAGACAGCAAAAGCCTGTATGTATTGGGACGGGTGGAAGCGGGAGCGATGCAGGTGTTCGATCCACGGGCGGGGAAGCTGGTGCCGTTTCTCGGGGGGCTGCCAGCTTCGCAGGTTGTGGTTTCTCCGGATCGGCAATGGATGGCGTACTCGGAATATCCGAGCGGCCATCTGTGGAAGAGCCGCGTGGATGGCAGCGAGGCGGTACAGTTGACAGAAACGCCAGCCTGGATGGAACAGTGGTCACCGGATGGGAAATGGATTGCCTATTCTGACTGGGAGAAGATCTACCGCGTTTCAGCCGACGGCGGTGCTCCGGAGAAACTCATGACGGGAGGCGACAACGAGGTGATGCCAAGCTGGTCGCCTGATGGAAAGTCAATTATTTTTAACCGCTTCGATGGGTTTAGTCAGCCGGATGGGCTCTATGTAGTGGACCTGGAGACCCGGAAGGTGACGCCGATGGCGGGTGGGGAGAAGTTCTACATCCCGTTATGGTCACCGAACGGCAGGTATCTGGTGGCCATGGCGCGCGAGCCACTGCGGATGGTGATCTACACCGCGGAGACGAAGCAGTGGCAGACACTTTTGAAGTTCGACGATCCGGAAGGCTACTATGCGTGGTCTCCAGACAGTCGCGCCGTTTATTTCTCGCAGACCCAAACGCATGCGGGTATGTACCGGCTATCTGTACCGGACGGGGTCCGGAAGCGTGTTTCGGACATTCCGGATACGACGGTATTGAACGAAGGGTTTGTGAGCGTTACGGCGGACGGACAACCGGCGATCATGAGTCACGCCGGAGCCCAGCAGGTGTACTCGCTGCGGTGGAAGTGAATGGCGGATGGGGTCGGCAACCAGGCGAAGAGCTCCTCAGCTTCGTCGGGGTTGAACAAAATCTGGTCGTCTTCGAGCGAGCTGAGTATATTGCGATTTTGATTGAGACAATAGCGTTCGGCGTTCATCGCCACCGCAAGGCGCTTGTAACGGATGTCAGGTCCACAACGTAACGCGTGTCCCGTTACACTCAGGGCAGAGGCCGATCCCACTTGCAAAAAACGCCATCGTAATCGAGCCGGCGAAGTTGTACTGGCGCCAGGAATGAACCTGCGGGCGGGCGAGCATCTGCTTCGAAATTTAGCTCGTATACATAGGTTCGAATAGAATGGACCGGTTCCAGACGCGAGTCGGTCTTGGTGGCAAAAAGGAGAGTAATGTCTAAAAAGAAATTGGGCGGCGTTCGTTTCTGGGCATGGGTGCGGCAGCCGCGGGGCTTGGCCTCTGGGCCGACCTGGAAGCGTATCCCCAGAATGTCAACCGGAATTCGATTGCGTCGGACTTGAAGATCACGGACATGCGCATCGCCGTTCTGAGAGGGCCGGGAGGCCAGGCAGTCCAGGAGGGCAATGGCGGCCCGAGCAGCGTGGGCGGCTCCGGCGGCGTGGGCGGTCCCGGCAGTGGCGGCCCCCCCAGGGGACCGATGCCTCCTGCGACTCCCGGAGCGGGAGCGGCCTCTGGCGGCACGATCATCGTCCGAATCGATACCAACCAGGGAATTTCGGGTTACGGCCAGGCGATCGGGGACGGCCCCCAGCCGAACTACATTCTGATGCATAAGGCCCGACTACTCGGCGAGAATCCCTGCAACGTCGACAGAATCTTCCGCAAGATCAAGATGCATGGCGGATATAACCGTCAGGGGAGCGGCGTGAACGCGATTGAGAACGCGCTGTGGGATCTGGCCGGCCAGGCTTATGGCGTGCCGATCTACCAGATGCTGGGCGGGAAATTTCGCGACAAGGTCCGCATGTACAGCGAGGGTGACCCGAAGTCGAACTCCATCGCAGACATCGCCGCCGATTATAAGGAGAGAGTCGCCTCGGGGTTTACGATGCTCAAATACGACCTGCCCGTAGCTCCCATCCTCCGAGGCAAGCCGGGCACGATCTATGCTCCGAATGGCTATTACGGGGAGCCGGGGGGTGTTCCGCCCGAGAACTACTATGAGGGATTAGAGATCAGCGACAAGGGATGTGAACTGGTAGCGGACCACGTCGCTGCGATTAAGGAAGCCATGGGCGACGCTGGTGACGTTCCCATGGGTCACGACCATTTCGGGCACCTCACCGTGAAAAGTTGCATCAAGCTGGCGAATGCGCTGGAGAGGGTCAATCCCTCGACTTTGGAAGACATGGTCCCGTGGTTCCGGGTAGAGGAGTGGAAGCTCATCACCGATTCGGTCAAGGTGTCCACCTTGACCGGCGAAGACGCCTACCTGGTGGAATCGCTCGAGCCGCTTTGCCAGGCGCGTGCAGTCGACTACATCCACCCGGATCACCTTGTGATCGGCGGCTGCCTGGAATTGAAGAAGACCTCCGACATGGCGGCCAAGTATTCGGTGGGGATGATGGTCCACAGCAACGCTACGCCGATCGGCTACGCGGCCGGCGCGCACGCGATCGCCGCCTGCGAAAACTTCCTCGCCATGGAATGGCACCAGCCGCAGCCAGCCTGGCACAAAGAGTTATGCGACAAAGGGGACCTCGTGGTTAAGGGTTACATCCCCGTTCCGACGGGGCCGGGCCTGGGCATCAAAGTCAATGAAGAAGCGATGCGCAACCTCTGCAGGCAGGGTGAGTTCTTCACCGATCCTACGACGTATTGGGATTCGCAGGTCGGCGGAGAGAAGGCCGTATCCCCAGAATGTCAACCGGAATTCGATTGCCTCGGACTTGAAGATCACGGACATGCGCATCGCCGTTCTGCGAGGGCCGGGAGGCAAGCCAATCCAGGAGGGCAATGGCGGCCCGAGCAGCGCGGGCGGCTCCGGTGGAGTGGTCGGCCCCGGCAGTGGAGGCCCACCTAGACGAGAGATGCCTCCTGCGACTCCCGGCGCGGGAGCGGCCTCTGGCGGCACGATCGTCGTCCGGATCGATACCAATCAGGGAATTTCGGGTTACGGCCAGGCGATCGGGGACGGCCCCCAGCCGAACTACATTCTGATGCATAAGGCCCGGCTACTCGGCGAGAATCCCTGCAACGTCGACAGAATCTTCCGCAAGATCAAGATGCATGGCGGATATAACCGTCAGGGGAGCGGCGTGAACGCGATTGAGAACGCGTTGTGGGATCTGGCCGGCCAGGCTTATGGCGCGCCGATCTACCAGATGCTGGGCGGGAAATTTCGCGACAAGATCCGCATGTACAGCGAGGGTGACCCGAAATCGAACTCCATCGCAGACATTGCCGCCGATTATAAGGAGAGAGTCGCCTCGGGGTTTACGATGCTCAAATACGACTTGCCCGTAGTTCCCATCCTCCGCGGCAAGCCGGGCACGATCTATGCTCCGAATGGCTATTACGGGGAGCCGGGGGATGTCCCGCCCGAGAACTACTATGAGGGACTAGAGATCAGCGACAAGGGATGTGAACTCGTAGCCGACCACGTCGCTGCGATCAAGGAAGCCATGGGCGAGGCTGGTGACGTTCCCATGGGTCACGACCATTTCGGGCACCTCACCGTGAAAAGTTGCATCAAGCTGGCGAATGCGCTGGAGAGGATCAATCCCTCAACTTTGGAAGATATGGTCCCGTGGTACCGGGTAGAGGAGTGGAAACTCATCACCGATTCGGTCAAGGTGTCCACCTTAACCGGCGAAGACGCCTACCTGGTGGAATCGCTCGAGGCGCTTTGCCAGGCGCGTGCCGTCGACTACATCCACCCGGACCACCTGGTGATCGGCGGCTGTCTTGAATTGAAGAAGACCTCCGACATGGCGGCCAGGTATTCGGTGGGGATGATGGTCCACAGCAACGCTACGCCGATCGGCTACGCGGCCGGCGCGCACGCGATCGCCGCCTGCGAAAACTTCCTCGCCATGGAATGGCATCAGCCGCAGCCAGCCTGGCACAAAGACTTATGCGACAAAGGGGACCTCGTGGTTAAGGGTTACATCCCCGTTCCGACGGGGCCGGGCCTGGGCATCAAAATCAATGAAGAAGCGATGCGCAACCTCTGCAGGCCGGGTGAGTTCTTCACCGATCCTACGACGTATTGGGATTCGCAGGTCGGCGGAGAGAAGGCGTACACGTAAAGAGAGGACGTCGAGGCGAGCCTTGCAACCACGCCTCACCGGATCTTTTTCAAACGCAAGCAAAACTGTCATCCTACGAGCCTCAACTTGCCTGCGGCAAGTTGAGCAGCCCGGGATGACAATTCATTCGCGAAACACGGAACCTTTTCGAACCGGTAAACCCGGTGACGGAACGTAACCGTAACTGCTGCAGTATTACCCAGGTAAACCTCATGGATGTCACCAGGCTTGGATTTATGCAAATTCAGGCGCACAAATTCGGATCGTATCCAAAATGCCACGCGGAAGGGGGGCGCGTCACTTGCCGCACAAAACCGAACCAATCACCGCGAAGATGCGATGGGAAGGGTGGTCAACAGCAGATGAACTGCTCGTTCCTTCGCCCTTATGAATCGACGATGAACATGCGGGAAACTTGTAGTTTCATGTTGCTTTTTTTACCCTGCCCGCACTAAAGTGGATGGGTCGCGGTCAGGGGAAGCCAATATCAAGGTGACCCTCCCTCACTAACCGTGGTTGCCCTTAACTGATTTTGATATCTCACCTACGCCGTCCCTTAGCCGGGCGTGTTGGCGGCGTTCGTTTGGCATAACTCTGTCTTGGGAGAAGAACCGTGTTTCGGTGCTGGCGCAGCCCTCAGCGAATGTCTTGGCAATCAGCGTGGGCCGGGCCGTTTCTCTCACAATGCGAGCGAGAGTTCCCCGGAAGTTTATCTTTCCAGAACGCAATCACTACAGACGAAGGAACTCCAGTGACTACACATCGCGAGATGCTTGTTGCGGCGCGCTTGTTGGGCGCCTTAAAAACTGCCATTGGCGGAGTATCAGGCAAATCCCCGGCACCTCGCCGAAGAGCAGTGGCTTTGAGTGTGGTTTCCCTGTTGTTGATTCCCGTGGTGAGCACTCGCAGCTCAAATGCAAGTTCCCTTGTTGAACAGACGCCATTAGAGCCGACCTGCATCCCGATGTTCGCGGTCAGTCTACCTGTGTTCGGGCCGGCCGGCTCGGTGCCGCGGGTGGATGCAGCGGCCCATCCGTCCCTGACGGTAACGATGAAGGAAATCAACCAGGCCGTACTGCCGCAGCGGGGTCCCAATCTATGCGGCATGAAGTTCCGCAAAACACGGGTGTGGGCATACGAAAGCACCGATTCCAGGACGGGTGAAGTGCTCGGTCCGGCCAACTGGCCAGCGGTCACCATCGTGGCCACGCGCGGCACAGCGGCGCGCGTGAAATACATAAATCAGTTACCGAGCTTCGATCCGTCCGATCCGTGGGGCCCCGGACTGGTGGAAGGATTGCTGCCAATCGATCAGACCATACACTGGGCCGATCCCCTCCACAGCATGGGACATTCCATAGAACGTGCGCTGTCGAAGGGGTCCTCCACGCCATCGAGCGATGGTGATACCTCGCAGCAGTACATCGGTCCAGTTCCTGCCACCGTGCACTTGCATGGTGCTGAAATACCGACTGCCTACGACGGTAATCCAGACTCGTGGTTCACGCCAAATGGTCTGCAGGGTCCCGGTTACCGTTCGGCCGGCAATCCAAAGCCAGGCGAGGCCATCTATGAGTACCCAAATTCGCAGGAGGCAGGGACGCTGTGGTTCCACGACCACGCTCTGGGAATCACCCGCATCAATGTTTACGCAGGTCTGGCCGGTTTCTATTTTCTTCAAGATCCTTCCCGCGATCCGAAGGGCTATCCGAGCGGTCCGTACGAGATCGAAATGGCAATCCAGGACCGGGAGTTCGATACGAACAGCCAACTCTATTTCCCGCAGCAACTGCAAGTCGGCCATCCATTCTGGAGTCCCTATTTCGAGGGGAATGTAGCTACCGTGAATGGAGCGGCCTTCCCTTATCTGAAGGTGGAGCCGCGGCGCTATCGCTTTCATCTCCTGAACGGCAGCAACCACCGGGACTATGTATTGTCCTTTGGCAAGGCACCGGTTTACCAGATCGGGGCCGATGGCAACTACTTTGATAAACCCGTTCCGCTTTTCAATGTGTCTCTCTCGCCGGGCGAACGGGCCGACATCATCGTCGACTTCTCCAACTTCGCCGGCCAGAAGATTACGGTTGGGAATACCGGCATCAAGGTGACAACTCCTCTGCCGGAGATTATGCAATTCCAGGTGGCCTCCCGTTCGAAGACACCTGAAACGAGCTGTGATCCCACGCGTCCGGCGCCGTCCATTGGCCTTTGCGCGAGGAAAGACCCCCTCGTTCGCCTGACCGATGGAAACGGCAATGTGCTGCCAGGCGTGAAGATCGACAAGACACGGCAGATGATCTTTTACGATGACACCATGACGTTGGCGGGTGTTAAAGAATTCGTCAATAACACTGATTGGAATGGTCTGGAGTCGCCCGGCATTGCCCATGATTTTCCCAGCGATGGCATCAGCGAACTGCCACGCGTGGGGTCGGTTGAAAAGTGGCAAATCCTTTACGTCTCTAATATGACAGGGGAACATCCGTTCCACATTCACCTGACACAATTCCAGGTTCTCAAGCGCGAACTGTTAGATACAAAGTTGGAAACTCCCTATTTGTCGGCATGGCAAAAAGCATTCGGCACAATTCTTCCAGAGCTTCTGCCGCTGGGATGCTCGGTTGGGACGTATTGCGCGGACTATGGGCCTCCACTGCCCTATTTAGCTCTCAATACAGACGGCGCGCTTGGCGGCAATCCCGCCTTCAGCGGTTACCTTGCAAAAGACTGTAAGACCAAACCGGAAGACTGCCCTACTCCGCCAGAGCCTGGCGAATCGGGTTGGAAGGACACCGTGAATGTGCCATCCGGCCAGGTCACTACACTCCTGGTGCGGTGGACGCCGTCGGATGTTGCCCAGATTGCCAATCGTTCCTATACAGGAAGGAATCTTTACAAGTTCGATCCCACGGAGGGAACTTATGTTTGGCACTGCCATATCATCGACCATGAAGACAATGAGATGATGCGGCCGTACAAGGTAACGTGGTAGGCACGATGGCTAGAGCATTTTCACTTCTACTCTGAACAGGACAGGGCAGCGAAGTGCGGCTTTTCTTGAGGAAAAGCCGCGTCGGGTGCGGTCGCTCTGTAAGCACCAGAAGTGAAAACGCTGTAGCCGCGAGCACTGCAAAGATGAATGTGGAGAAATGCGGGCACCTCGCCAATAACCCACAATCCCGATTGCAGGGCATCTTCGCGGTCCCATGCCGTGTAATTGACCACGCACCAAAAACCTGAATCGCCACTCTATGTTTTGGCCCACTCCATTCCTCAAGCAGCTCCGAAGGCGCGTTCACGAAACAAGCGAGGCGATGCACCTCGTCAGAAAACGGTCGCGATCGCTAGGACCGGAGCCGGACTTGCCCTTTTTCAAAGTGCCACTTCCGTCTGTCACGCAAACTTTTGTCACGCAAACTTTGTCACGCAAACTTGTCACGCAAACTCGAAACTTCCTGTCCCGAACTCGCTCGCCCTCCAACAAGGGTTGCGTGGACGGAAGTGGCACTTTCGGCATTCTTGCACGCCATTGAATCCACGCCTCATAAGGCGTACCTTGATGTGTACACATGGAGGTGTCTATGCCTGCAATCAAGGTCGGGGTACGGGAGTTCCGCGAACAGATCGCCCGGTTTCTGGAGTCCGATACACCCGTCGCCGTGACCCGGCGCGGCGAGACTCTTGGAGTCTACGTCCCGACCCCACGCAGGTCCGTTAGAGCGGCTGACATGGCCGAACTACGCGCAGCGGCAGACCGGCTTGCAGCCGCTCTTTCCGATGTGGACGAGGAAGAGATTGTCGCAGAATTCAAGCAGATGCGCCGTGGGAGAAAGGCTGGGGAGCGCTGACATGATCGTGCTGGACGCCAATATCCTGATTCGTGCTGTTCTCGGCAAGCGCGTCCGGCAGCTTCTTGAAACCTATAGCGAACATGGCATCCGGTTTTATGCGCCGGAAGTTTCCTATGCCGACGCAGAGAAGTATCTGCCCGCTCTTCTGACCAAACGGGGAAAATCAGATACAGACGTTCCCGCTGCGCTCACTTATCTCCAATTCCTGATCGAACCCATCGACCGGGAGGCATACGGTCTGTTCGAGGCCGAAGCTCGGCAGCGTCTACGGAGGCGGGATGAGGAGGATTGGCCGGTGCTGGCAACGGCCCTATCCTTATCCTGCGCGATTTGGACGGAAGACACAGATTTCTTTGGAGCTGGAGTCGCGATGTGGACTTCAGATCGGGTCGAAATCTTCTTGAAAGAACAATCCAAGCTCCGCGACCCGGAAGAGATTTAGCGATTCGGAAAAGCGGGCCATACGGAGCAATCACCAGCTCCAGCGTTCGTGATCTGAAGATGGCCCGGGTATGTGCAGGTTCTCCCGATCACTCCGGAGATAGCGGTTCGTTCTGTTCAGTTCCCAAAATCCTACCCAAACGATCCGCAGGACAGAATCATCGGAGCAACCGCGATTATTGAGGGCATTCGCCTTCTGACGCATAACAAGATGATCGCGAAGTCTGGTCTGGTTCCCCTGGCAGCGTAACCTGGCGCGCTTAATTCATCGAGATTCGTGGTCAGACCGAGTTTCCTCGTCAGACAGGAGTGGTACATTACGGAAAGTACCACTCCCGTCCAACGACTAACCCTCGCAAAGAAGTCTGACGCTTCCTATTAAGTTGTCAAAGATCAATGTCCGTGGCCCTGAGGCTGGTCATTCGATAAGTCCTTTGTTTCACGAGGGCGCTCAAAATTTGCGGGCCGCCCCCCATGTGCATTGCTTGATCCGCAGGCCTGTTTTGCGGTGGCTAAGTCCTTTGTTTCACGAAGATGGTCAAATTTTTGTTTTTCCCGCCCCCCTCAGAGGTTTAGGTGAGCGATGAGCTGGCCGCCTTTGGTCGTGCTTTCATTGAGCACACGGTCTTTGCCCGCCGGCAGGATGGGGCGACGGGTGAAGAGTGCGTAGGCAGGGCTCTGCCGATTCGGTATCATTCGGCGTTCTCCGGACAGCCGGATATCAGAGGTTGTTACCTATATAGATTCAATTCGGGGCGGTTTAGGTCATGAGGATTGAGTTTTATTTAGTTACACACGACGGTCACTCGATCTGTTGCGACCAAGCATTGAGCTGCACGGCTTGGCCCTGGCCGGCTATTGTTCGGCAACCCACTCATCAAATGAGCGCATAATCTCCATGAGCTTGCATCCCATCAGGATGACAGAGCCCCACAATATGAAGGGAACGCCATAGAGCAGGAGGTGCTTGCGTGAACGGGCTGACTCAAACACTCCTACCTTCACGATGGCGTATACATTCGCTGCGAGATAAGCGACCGCCAAAAAGCTCACTACCAGGTTGTGCATCTTCCTAGTCCTCCTCTTACCCGCCTGCATCTCCCCGCCGATACTCTTCGGCTACCCTCCCGGACGATGCACGCCTTAAAGTTGAGACCATCCTCTGTCCACCAGGACCCTGGGTTAAGACAAGTCGACGCCGGAGACCTTGACGACGGCCTGCCAGGCGGCTTCCTGGTTGGCGCGATCGTGAAAGTGCGGGTGGCGCATCGCCTCAATTGGGCCGGTGAGCTTCTTCGGCGCCGAGGCGAAGAATTGGCCCGAGACGTCGGTTCCGAACTCCGATGCCTGGAGGTACCGACGGGCCGCGGTCTCAGGAGTCTGGGACATGCCGGGGATGAGCTTCACCAGCGGAATCAACAGCCACTTCAAGGCCGGGCCAGCGTTTCGCACCGCCTTGGTGTCGGGCGCGCTACCGGGCGAGACGGCGTACACGGCCATGCCGGAGGGTAGCCGGCGTGCCAGTGCCGCGGCCCACCAAGCGACGACGAGCTTCGCGTCGGCATACGCCCGGTTGGGCTCGTACTTCACGTTCGGCCCGCTGCGCACCAGGGCTTCAACAGCGGCGGTTCGGTCACCCTGGTGGTGTTTGGCCGCGAAGGCCGCCACGTCGGTGTAGCTGAACATAGGGACGTCCCCACGGGCAGCTTCCGAGCCGGCGATAACAATCCGCGCGTTGGGGCTCAGCAGGTTGGCGCGGAGCAACCCGACAGTCAGTTGATGATGGCCGATGAGCGGGGCCTGAGCCGCCTCGATGCCCGCCGCAGTGAGCACGCGCTTCTTACCTCCGACCATCCCTGCATTGAGCAGTAGGAAATCGATCGGCCGACCTCGCTTGACCAGCTCGGCGAGGGCGGACTGAACGCTGGTCGGCGCGTCCAGATCCAGCTCCAGCGGCGTGAAAACCTGTGTCTTGGTCTCAGCCGCGAGTTGAGCGGCCGTTTCCTGGACCCGGGCCAGGCTGCGCCCGGTGACGATGACCTGGCGGTAGCCCTTGACGGCGAGCATGCGGGCTGCCGCATAACCGAGCCCGGAGGTGGTGCCGGTGACGAGCGCGATCGAATGTTCCATGGGCGTCTCCGTGGTAGAAGGGTGAAGGTCGTGCTGTTTTTCCTTTGGACCTATCCATGTTGTCTCCTGTGTTTATCTGTCTTGAAGCATTACATACGCGAGAGTACGATAATCACAGCTGCAATGCAAGGAGTTTCGTACGCTGATGGTAACTAATATTGCGAAGCGCCCCCGAGGACGTCCAAAAGGCTTTATCCCCGACGAAGCACTCGACCGTGCCGTTGAGATGTTTTGGGAGCATGGGTATGAAGGAGTCGACGTGGATCGGATCGCGCGCGCCGTGAACGTCACCAAACCCGCGCTATACCGAGCCTTCGGAGACAAGTCCACCCTGCTGCTCAAGGCGGTCGAGCGCTATGCAATAACGTATGGAGCTCCCATAATGGCAGCTTTTCAAGCGGAGCCGGACATCCACAAGGCCGTGACCGCCTTTTGCGAGGCTACCGTCAACACCGCTTCGGGTGAGGCTCGCGGCGGTTGCATGATGGCCGCCGCTGCGCTGGGACAGTCGGAGCGAGTAACGGAGATCCGTTCGTATCTCGCGAAGGGCCTCACCGCATCCGCTGATATTTTCGCGAAACGTTTCGAAAAGGAGATGAAGGCGGGGCGCCTGACTCGCACACCCTCTGCCAAGGTGCGAGGCCGTGCGCTCGTTGACTTGATGCAGGGTTTGCAGCTTCGCGCCAAGGCCGGTATTGCGCGCGAGCAATTGCTGCAAGACGCCCGAAGCTATGTGCCCCTGATTCTTGGCAAGCAAATCTAACGCACTTCTCGGCGGGGATGCGTCTGGACGAGTGCCAAATCGCCAATGCGCTCACCGGCATGAAGATTGCTTCCGAGAGGCCGACTTTCGGGGAGTAATCCTGGGGAGAAGCTGTAACGTGCAGAGAGCATGACTGCGATTCAGGTCTTGTGTTCTATAGGATGCATTGACTGCAAGATTCGGGCTTGAATCAGTTCTGCTGCCCAGATGGGTGAATTGCTGCTGCTATCACTGGCGCTGCACCCAGCACGGCATCCACGCCGGAGGCAGGCAGGTTATGCACAAGTGGTAACTGACGGCGGGCGTAGCATAGAAACTGCGGCCCTCAGCAAAGGGCGTCACGTGTGGAGACAAAGTGGCTGTGGGGAACCAGGCAAAAGCGAAGTCGAACTGAGAGACGAGGGGGATCAATACATCATGGCGCAATCAGTGGCGGAATGGACGGGCGACCAAATTGCCGAAGCAGCGCGGCAGGCTTCGCGGGCGGCAACTGCCCTTGCGGATGCGCTTGAGGAGAGCTTAGGAGCGACGCGTCGCGTCGTAAAACAAGGCGGCGACACTGCCGAAGAGCTCATGGATGACACAATCAAGCGCCTGCAGCGGCACCCCGTCGAGACAGTGATGGCGACATTTTCGATAGGCATGGCTACAGGAATTGCGATAGGCGTCGCCACCGGAATATCCCTCGGCTGGATGATAAAGCGAAGGTGAATTTTAGGGGAAGACCCGGGGACAGGGTGGACTGCGTGATTTATTTGCGTTGAGAGGATAATGGCGCAGATCGGGACTTCTCTCCGACACACTCCCAGGCTGTCCCCCATTCTTCGTCCCCCATTGCTTTCTCGCCACTGAACATGCGAGTTTCAGGCTCATGCGGTCTAAGGCGCCCCATCAGAGGAACCGTGAGGAAATGAAGACTCGGGGGAAATGGAACTCCGGGTGCGAGTGGCATTGAGCCTGAACCCATAGAAAAGCGCGGTCAGCAGCACTAGCCACAGTGGACCGACCAGCAAGGCTACCCGGGTATCTGGGAAATAGGCCATCAATACGATGACGAGCGCCAGGAAAGCTAATGCGAGCCACGAACTGTAGGGATAGAAAGGCATGCGGAAAGCCAGCCGGTCGCGTTCTGTCCCGCTCAGGCTTTTCCGGAATTTCATTTGCGACAGTAGTATAACGGTCCAGGTCCAGATGGCGGCGAAGGTTGCAATCGACGTGACCCACACAAAGACCTTTGCCGGCACCAGATAGTTGAGCAATACCCCTAACAGCAAGGCGATACTGGATACCTGAATCGCCCGGCGAGGCACACCGCCTGGTGAAGTATTTTGAAAGAGCCGCGGCGCCTGCCCTTGTTTCGCGAGGTTATATAGCATGCGCCCCGTGCTATAGATACCTCCATTGCACGAAGACAGGGCCGCGGTGAGCACCACGAAATTGATAATCCCCGCCGCAGATTTGATGCCCAGCCGTTCGAACGTCACGACGAAGGGGCTGCCATTCGTACCGATCTCGTTCCACGGATAGATCGCCAGGATCACGAAGAGGGCGCCCACATAGAAGATGAGGATGCGCCAGAAGACGGAGTTGATCGCATCGGGAATCGACTTTCTGGGGTTGGTAGCTTCGCCGGCGGTAACTCCGATCATCTCCACGCCAAGATAGGCAAACATCACCATCTGCAAAGCCATCAGCATGCCAAACCCGCCGTTGGGGAAAAATCCGCCATGTTTCCAGAGATTGCTGATGCCTGTAGCGACACCGTGATTGCCGAAGCCGAAGACAATCATGCAGCCGCCGGCCACAATCATCGCCACAATCGTGACCACTTTGATCATGGCAAACCAGAATTCGAATTCGCCGTAGGCTTTGACAGCTGCCAGATTGACGGCGCTCATCGCTACGAGCGCCATCAGTGCCCAGATCCATTGCGGCACAGATGGAAACCAGACGCCCATATAGATACCGACCGCGGTGATTTCCGCGACACAGGTGACCACCCACATGAACCAGTAGTTCCAACCGGTCAGATAACCCGGCAGGGGACCAAGATGGTCTTGCGCATAGCGGCTAAAGGAGCCCGCAACCGGCTGATGTACGGCCATTTCGCCGAGAGCGCGCATAATGATGAAGATCGCGATTCCGCCCAGTACATAGGAGAGCAGGATCGCGGGCCCGGCGAGTTTGATCGCGCTGGCGGAACCGAGGAATAAACCGACACCGATCGTCGAGCCTAAAGCCATAAGGCGAATATGGCGTTCTCGCAAGCCGCGGTTCAATGAATCTTCGTTGGTATGCATGCTGTGCTTTTCGTTTGTCAACGCGCTTTCACCCCGGAACTCATTATCCAACGCCCGGTGAGGATTCGCATTGGCACTCCTGAATTCCTGCGAATAGTCCTGACAAGGCGGTCGTGTTTTTCTACCGGTTACTCACGAAAACCCGTTACCCCAACCACATGTCCGTTCAGGTAGGCATCACGGCAACCCGCTGCCGAGCTCGCCGATTGCCGCTTCAATCCTCCGAAAGCCGGTTATTCGGCCGCATGGATTCCTTCCGAATAATCCGTGATCCAGGCACAATCAGAAGAGCTTTGAACGCGGACCGCATCTACTCTGGTTGAGGGCGGGTCAACATGGCCATTGAAAAATTCACCATCAACATATCGGACTCTTTGCTCGCGGATCTCAGCCGTAGGCTAGACGCCACGCGATGGCCAGACGAGCTTGAAAACGCTGGCTGGGAGTTGGGCTCAAGTCTCGGCTATATGAAATCGCTGGCCGATTATTGGCGGAACGGCTATAAGTGGCGGCGCCAAGAGGCAACGCTGAACCAGCTCCCTCAGTATCGAGTCGCACTCGATGGATTCCACATCCACTTTGTCCACGTCCGCAGCAAGCACCCAAAACCGGTGCCGCTCCTCATCACCCATGGCTGGCCGGGAAGCTTCGTTGAAATGGTGAAGCTTATCCCGCTATTGACGGATCCCGAGGCGCATGGAGGATGCGCCGAAGATGCCTTCGATGTGATCGTGCCCTCTTTACCGGGCTATGGTTTCTCAGACCGGCCTGCGGAGCGTGGCATGAACCCGTTCAAGGTAGCGGCACTCTGGGTCCGATTGATGACGGAGCTCGGTTATGAGCGCTTCGCTGCCCAAGGAGGCGACTGGGGCTCAACCATCTCCACAGCCATTGGCCTCAACCATGCCCAGCGCATCATCGGCATTCACCTCAATTACATTGCCGGTCGTTTTCTCTTCGGCGGAACATTGAACCAAACCCCGGACGATGAAACGTCCAAATCCTACCTCGCCGAACTCCGCGCATGGACGGACATGGAAGGGGGCTACAGCCATCTTCAAGGGACGAAGCCACAAACGCTAGCTTATGCGCTGAACGACTCCCCGATAGGTCTTGCAGCCTGGATCTTCGAAAAGTTCCGAACCTGGAGCGACTGCAACGGTGAGCTGGAAGGTATCTTTACCAGGGATGAACTTTTGACCGATGTGATGATCTATTGGGTGACCGAGACCCTGAACTCCTCGGCCCGGCTCTATTATGAATCACGAGAGCAGCCTCTTCAGCTTTCGCCGGCAAATCGCGTGGAAGTTCCCGTAGCAGTGGCCGTCTTCCCCAAGGAGATTCCTCTGCCACCGCGCGTGCTGGCAGAGCGCGGCTACAACATCCAGCGCTGGACGCTCATGCCCAGGGGAGGACACTTTGCCGCTATGGAGCAACCCGGCCTTCTTGCACAGGATATCCGAGAGTTCTTCCGCCCACTCCGCTAAGGCTTCACGGCTCTTGGACTATAGGCAACTCGGGAGTTGTCCTTGGCCGCGTCGTCGGCGTTCGGGACAGGTTTCGGCTTGCGAGAGCGACACGGGCTCGAAACCTGGGGATTCGTTCACCACGTTTAGGCGGAAAGCGCCTGCACAAACTGTGACCATGGTACGATGACCATGGTGAGGCGCTATTCTTGAAAACAATCGCGGCAGGAGAGTTCAAAGCTAAGTGTCTGGCAATCATGGATGAAGTACAGGCCAGAAAGACGAAATTCGTTATCACGAAAAACGGAAAGCCTGTTGCCCAAATGATCCCGGTCGAAGAAGTTGAGGATAGCCTGTTCGGTTTTTATGCAGGAAAGCTTGCTATCTCCGGCGATATCGAGGCTCCTTCGGTACCGCCTGAGCATTGGAAACGCCTCAAGTGATCGTCGTCGATACGTGTGTAGTGATCTGGCTTGCTTCGGATCCCAGTTTGCTCTCGGCGGCGGCGACCGATGCGATTCGAACTGCGCGAGAGAACGGCGGGGTGGGTATTTCCTGCATCTCGCTGTTTGAGTTGGCGTGGCTGGCCAGGAATCAGCGAATCGTGCTAAAGACCTCCCTTGAGGCATTTCTGGTTGAGGTGGAGGCTCGCTTTGTTATCCTGCCGATCACATCAGCCATCGCGCGCATCGCCGTGGATTTTCCTTCGCCTTACCCTCTCGATCCTATGGACAGAATTATCGGAGCGACCGCGCTGAATCGTGGCGTTCCTCTGGTGACCAAAGACAAGATGATTCGAAAGGCAAAAGCGTTATCGGTCATCTGGTAAGGTCTTGTCCGAAAAACGACTTTACGGTCATGTGGAAAGTCACGCAGTGGAAATCGGTAAAAACTAACCGTTTTTAGGGGGAAAGAGGGACAGCCTGAGTGGAGTGGACCCCTCGCTTGAGACAGCGAAAAAGAGGGATCCACTCCAAGGATTCCGGGACGACGGGGATTCCGGGACATCCATGAAATAATCCCTTCGATTGGGCGCGATCGGCGAATCAAGCCACAGCTGTCGACTGCGTTGCTGTCCTGGCTAACCGCGCAGGCGGCGCTATTGGGGGTTATTTCGTCCTGAAGCTCCGTCTGTCCTGAAACTCCGTCCTAGACTCCGTCCTGAAACTCCCGAAACTCCGTCCGTCCCGAAACTCCAGACGCTGTTGCTCACACCGTGCGGATTGCTTCCATCGGGGAGATTCTTGTCGCTCTCCATGCGGGCACTAGAGCGATGATGAACGCGACGAATTCCATAAGTAAGGCGACCGCCGCAAACTCCATGACAGGGAGGGATGGCGCGCCGAGCCAAAGCGCACTGAGAGCCTTACCCAAAATGGTCGCAAGCGGCATTCCGATCGCCACGCCCATAAGGGCTCGTACCAGAGACCCACGGATTACGTTACACGCAATGCTTGTGCGGCTTTGCCCCAATGCGGAGCGAATGCCGATTTCGCGCGATGTCTCGGCCACACTGGCGTTCATGCTGGCTGCCAGACCGATGCAGGCCAGGGCGAGCGCGATCAGCGCGAACGAGCTGAACACGTCAATCGAAACTCTCGCTTCCTGGTACTCCCCTTGCACAAACGTACGCAGCGCATTGGCATGCACCCTTTCCACCTGTGAATCCACCTTCCATATCGCGCCTGCAACCTCATTGGTAATACTCTGTGCGCTGCGGGGCGTCAAAAGAAAATAGTTGCCCCCCTCCAGCGGAACCTGGAGGGAAGACAGGTAGATCTCGGGCTCTGCGTCTTTCGCGATACCTCGATTTCTGCTATCCGCAACAATCCCAATGATCTCGAAATGAGACCATGGCTTCATATCGTTGCCGTTGTAGAAACCGAGTTGCATGCCCGCTCCGAGCGGATTCACGCCGGAAAGATAGCGCCGGGCAAACTGTTGATTGACGATCGCGACATAAGGATGGTTCAGCCGATCGAATGTATTAAAGCCACGTCCGGCCAGAAGTGGCATATCGAGAAGAGTGAATAGTTCGGGGCTTGCGATTGCCACGCCCGCGTAGGGCCTTTGCGCAAGGGGTAGTTTCTGCGAATCGACTTGGAACCTCGTTCTTACAGGATGAACAGGAAGTCCGGCGCCGAAACCTGCCCCCTCCACTCCAGGCATATTGCGTAGCTGTTGCACTGCTTGCTCGTGGAACGCAATCAGCTTCGCGTCTGTGTTATAGCGCGCCTCGGGTATGCCAATACCCGCGATGACGACGTTCTCTTCCCGGAACCCGGGGTTGCGCGAAAACAAATGGTGAAGAGAGCGCGCCAGCGTAGTCGCGGAGGCAAACAGCGCAACACTCAAAGCGATCTGCGTTACGATGAGCGTAGTCCGGAGACGGCGTCCGTGCCGCGATGGCGACAGTATTGCCCCCTCCTGCAGCACTTGCTCCAGCGGAAGCTTACGCACTATTGCCAAAGGCAGGAGACACGCGATCAGCGCAGACGCAAGTGAGAGGGCGCAAGTAAAGAGGAGCATGCGCCAGTCAATGATGGCCAGGCTCTGCTCTCCAGGTAGCACAGAGTGCAAGGCCGATGTTTGCGTCAGAATCCGCAGGGTGGCCGACGCCGATGACAAACCCAGCACGCTCGAGATACCCGCGAGCAGACAAGCCTGTGCGACTTGCTCGCCGAGCAAGCGACCAAAGCTGACGCCAAGACTTGCCTTGATGGCATATTGCCGAAGATGCCGTAATGCATGCGCCAGCAGAACCGCTCCGGCATTCAATGCGGCAATCGCGCTCAACAGAGACGCTGCGAGCCACAGCAGAAGCAACGGTCGCGTGCGATCGCCGGCAAGAAACGACGCCTGCGGTATCGCGCTGAAGGTAATACTCTCCGGAAGAAGATGATGAGCCGAGGAGGCCAAGTCCGCATTCGCGGCGGTCAACGAGACGCCCGGCATCATTCGACCAATCCCCTCAAGCGCCCGCGCGGAAGCATCGCAACAGAAATCCGCGTGGCTCAGCGGGATGTAGAGATCGGGAACGTCTCCATCCATCTCGAAGCGGAAGTCAGCCGGCAGAATCCCGACGATGCGATAAGGTACGGCATTGAGCTCGACCGAGGATCCGATCGCGTTGAGGTCGGCGTGATATCTCTTCTGCCATAGGGAATAGGACAGAAGGACCACCTGCTGATTGCCTTCAGAGCCGTTCTGCGATTGGAAATCCGTTCCGAACTGGGGGGCTATGTCGAGCGTCCGCATGAACTCCGTTGTGACCATTCCCGACAGAACGACCTCAAGAGGAGACCCCGTGGAATCGGAAAGACCCCACGTCCGTTTACGGTAACCGGCGGCGTGGGCAAGGCTCTTGGTGGATGCGCGAATGCTGGCGATGTCTTGCCACGAAAGCAGGCCTGTGCCCTGTTTGGTGGCTGTGCCGAGAGCAATGAGTTCCGAGGAATGCGGAAACGGAAGCGGCCGCAGCAGCACCGCGTTGACTAGAGCGAATATCGTGAGGTTGACGGCGATGCCGATGGACAGAGTGACAACAGCAACAAGAAACGGTGTAGGAGACCGCCTGAACGTCCGCGCGGCAGATCGAAGAACCTCCAAATCCATATCGGCTATCCCGCTCCTTCGTGAGTCAATTCATGGTAAATCGCCGATGCACGCATCGAGCGTGGCAGGCCGAGAAATCTTCGTCCCCTACAGTTGCGGTTGTATCACCGCCGACTCGTCAATGACTACTTGGAGATCCGGGACATGGAGATCCGGGAGAGACGAAACAACCCCTTCGATTGGGCGCAATCGGCGAATCAAGCCGCAGCTGCCGACTGCGCTGGGCTATCCTGGCGATCCGTGCAACCGGCGCTGTTGGGGAGTTGTTTCGTCTGAAACTCTTGTCCTGAAACTCTTCGCGAAAAAGCACCCGCCTGCGCCTAGCGACGACCTGGTGGAAGCTCTTCGAGCCGGATGGGATCTTCATGTCGAGTTCGGCCTGGCGAACCCAGAGCTTTACCTATTGATGTACGCCAATCCAAGGCCCGAGGCCGAGAGCCTAGCGGCACGACAGGCGTTCGCGGTGCTCGGTGAGCACATGCTGCGTGTGGCGGCTGCAGGCCGGCTACGAGTCAGCGTGACAAGAGCCTGCGCCCTTTATCAGGCCGCAGCGGTCGGCGTCGTTATGTCCTTGTTAGCGAGTGTCCCGGAGCAGCGCGGTCTTTTACTATCGAGCACAGCCCGCGACCATGCGTTGAGCGGAATCACGACTGACGTTACAGCCGTCTCGACTCCAATGATTGCGGTAGTAGCAAACCGAATGCGTGCACTATTGACACAATCGGGCGAAGGGATGAGCGTACTCACCGATGCCGAACGGCTACTTCTCTCGGAGTGGCTGTTGCGCCTGACCGAGCAGGAAGATGCATGACGAAATAACCACCAGGGGCAGGTGCAGCCCGCCACAGCAATGGGGAAGAAGATGCTTATGCGACAGGCTCGAGTCCGATGACCAGACGCTGGCCGACAATGCCGGCGGCGCGTTGCAGCGTATTGAGCTGGACGCTCATGTTATCCGGATCAAGCAGACGGTCGACCTGGCTGCGGCTGGTCTTCATGCGCTGGGCCATCTCGCGTTTGGAGATTCGCTTCTGTTTCATTGCTTGCTTGATCTGCCAGGCAAGGACGCGTTTGATCGCGACATCCCGGGTTTCTTCGTAGATTCCGTCTTCCTTCAAGAAGTCGTCGACGCTTGAACCGATGTATTTGTTGCTCATTGCCGCCTCTCCCTTTCTATGTCGTTTTTCCGCTTGCGCGCCGCTCCAGTTCGTTTTTTGGGGTCTTCTGCGTTTTCTTCGTAAAGCCGTTCAACAGCACCAGCCGCTCTTCGTGCACGACGAAGATAATCCGGGCGATACCACGCCGGATTGTGCTGCGCAGCTCCCAGAGACCGCCGCCGAGCGAGCGGCAGACCGGCATGCCGACGGGCCAGCCGTACTCGATGGTCTGAAGATCGTCGCCGACAATCTTCCGGTCCTCGGGCGGAAGCAATCGAAGCCACTCGCGCACGGGTTCCGTTCCCATCTCGGTGCGATAGAAAGCAGCGGGAACTTTCTTTCGATCGGCCAAGTCATAAACCCTGTTTTATGGGCCCTTATGGGCTCAGTGTACCGTAAAAGGGGCCACTCTCCAATAGGAAAGAGAAAGAACTACCGCATTTCCTTTAGGGGTTATTCATCAGGAGCCAGGGAATGTGGCGACGCCGCCAACGGCGGTGGCGAAGACGCAGTACGGTAAGGTGCGCGGGTTTCTAGATGGCGGCGTGCTGACGTTCAAGGGAGTGCCGTATGGCGCGACGACGGCCGGGAAAAATCGGTGGCTGCCGGCCAAGTCGCCTGCGCCGTGGCGAGACGAGTGTCCGGCTCTTGCGTACGGCGCGAACTGCCCACAGACCCTGCACCTAGCGTAGGCATGCAATTCCGTGGAGCAAGAGGGCAATTTGCCAGAAGCACATTGCCCACTTTGGGGTTCGAGACTAGACAACTATCCTGGAACGGCGTTTTTGGAAGCGACTTTCTCATAGCTTTTCAACGAGTGCCAAATCGCCAAGTCACTCATTGACATTCGAAGCAATCCAGTTGGACGAGAAGTCGTCTCTCGTACACCTGCGCACCCGCGCGTATCCACAGCCGAGATACCAGGAGAGACGGCGTGCCCTGGTGCGCGCCTGTCTTCACACTGTCAGAGCCGAAGGCAGGCTTACCCAGCGCTGCCCCCAACCCGGCTGTAGTGGACAGCAGCAGCGCCTCACGCCGCGTGAGAACAATCGACTGCTTCGACTTCGCCATGAATTGCTTCTCCTCTCGTGTGTTTGAGCATGCACTCTAGTGCGCCTCAGACGACTTGAAGGCCAACGCCGCGAACTGATGCAGGTAGTCTCTCCAGTTGGGCCATGCGTGAAAGCCGCCGCTCTCGTGCTCCTCCACGTTGATTCCGGCATCTTTCAGGACGGCAACGGTGGCATGACTGTTCTGAAGCGCGATGTCGTACTTGCCCGCATCCACCCAGAACAGGCGAAACGGCTTGCCCGATGCGCGGTACTGTGCCACGTCCGTGTCCTGCTCCTCCTTAATCGAGTTGGGGAACCATCCGGAGCTGAACACGCCTACGTAGGCGAAATCCGCTGAGTTATCGAGCGCGATATTCAGTGTCTGAAGACCGCCCATCGAGAGCCCGGCAAGAGCACGGTGGTCGCGGTCCGCGGCGGTACGATAGTGCGCGTCGATGTAGGGGAGCACCACCTTTACCAGGTCATCGTTAAAGGCGTCGTGGCCCATGCGCACGCCCGGCGTCAGACGGAACTCCGTGGAGACGTGGCCGGCGGGCATCACGATCAGCATCGGAACAGCCTTCCCACTGGCGATCAGGTTGTCGAGAATCGCACCCGCGCGGCCGACCGTAGGCCACGAGTCATCAGAATCCCCTCCCCCGTGAAGCAGGTAAAGTACAGGAAACCTCCCGCTGCCGTTCTCGTAGCCCGGCGGTGTGTAGACGTGCATGCGACGTTCGCCACCTGTGGCAGACGAGTCATAGTAGACGGTTGCGATTGCGCCGTGCGGCACGCCCGCCTTGTACTCCATGAAGTCCGCACCGGGAACTTCGTACATGCTGGACGCGTGGGTGAGCGATTGCGAGGTGAGTGGGTTCCGTGGGTCTGTCGTGCTCACGCCATCCACCGCGAAGGTGTAGCGATAGAGTCCAGGCTCGATCGGACCGATCGTCGTTTCCCAGACGCCCTGGTCCCCCTTGGTCAGGGGCACACCAGCCATGTACTTGCTGGTCTCTTGCGGAGTTATTCCCGGTGTGGCCTCCGGGCCCTCGGCATGCAGCTTGACTTCGGTGGCGTTCGGCGCCCAGATGCGAAAGCGAACATGCCGGTCGGGCTCCACCTCAACCGACTTCAGCGTGTCGTTTGGTGTGGGAGCAGGCATCTGCATCGCCGGCCTCGGCGGCTGTGCTGCGGGTTGCTGAGGTGCTTGCTGCGCATGAACGCACAGCCCAACGCATATCGCACCCAATGCAGAAACCGGGCGTAGGACTCCAATGCTTGACCGCATCATTCGTCTCTCCTGTGAACTTCCAATCTTGTTCTCAAACAACTCTTCACCGGCACTGGAAGTTTTGGGCCTCCTGGGTGTCTCCGCTTCCGGTGTACTGCGCGTGTTTGGGAAAGGCGCATAGAGGACGGCTGCGTCCGGGAAACGCCGCGCCGGTAGCAACGACGGACTCGGGCGCTGTGCCCTTCTCAACCCACCCAACGAGTGCACTGAGCATGTCGAAGTGGTCCAGAGATGGGCCGCCTCCGCAGTGAGCCATTCCTGGCACAAGGAACATCCGGCTCCACTCGGCCACCTTGTCCGCTCCGCCGTTGGTCGCCGCCAGCGACGTGTAGTATCCGAGCGTGTCAAGCGGTGAGAACCACGGATCACTGTCGCCATGGAAAAAGATCAGCTTCCCGCCGTTTTGCGAGAACGTAGAAAGGTTCGTCGACGCCGGCTCAACCAGCGCATCAGACGCGTGCAGCGCTGCGGCATCCACGTCGAGTTCAGTAGCGGCGGTGTAGGGACCAAATAGACCATTCTTGCTCAACGCCAGCAAACCGGGTGTGCCAGTCTTTGAAGCAATCCCCGCATCGTAGAGGAAGCCAGAATAGACCTGCGTTCCGTACGCATTCCTTGGCCCTGCAAACGCTTTCTTGATAGCCGCGATTTTTTCAGGTGCGATGCACGAGTCGGCCTGCCCAGGTTTGCATGCGAGCACCGCAGGATCGAAGTCGCAGCCGATTGGATCGAAGATCATGCCGTCCGCCACACCATCGCGCGCGTCGCACTGCTTCATCAGGCCGTCGATAAACACCTTGCGATCTGTATCAGTCAGAAACTTGTCGATCTCCGGCTTCCCGGACGAGTCCTTGGGCGACGCCTGGTTGTAGGCCACTGGAATCCACTGTGCAATCGCGAGGTTTGACCGACCTGTACGCATTGCTGGATCGCCTGACACGATCCCGTTGAACACCGTCGGAAAGCGCTGCGACAGGATCATGCCCTCTCGCCCGCCTGTGGAGCACCCGACGAAATAGGAATAGGCCGCACGCTTCGCGTAATAGCGGTCGATGACTTGCTTGGCCACTCCCGCGACCTCGGCGTTTGCCATGTATGCGAAATCCAGATAAGCCTGCTGGTCGCGCATGAAGGTGAAATCGAAGCCGCCGGTCTTCGCCTTGTGTCCAGAGTCCGTGCTGGCAACAGCGAAGCCGCGAGAGAGCGCCGGCTTGTCTCCTGTGTAGCTTGCACCGGCCGGGTAGGCTACGACACCGTTGCCGCCTCCGCCGCCCTGCATCATGAAGTCACCGTTCCAGGCGCTCGGCTCCGGAAGAGCCACAGAAAACCCGATGCCGAACTCCTGCGCATCCGCTCCCTTGCGGCGGTTGATCACGCCGTCAACGCGGCAATGCGCGGGGAGGGGTCCGACTGCCGATGCCCCCGGATAGGTAGGCGCAATCGTTTTCCCTGCCGGAACCGGCTCGGCATTCGTGATCTCGACTCCGGTGAGCGTTACGCTCTTCAGGGCGGAGCAGCGGTCAGATGATTTGGATTGTGCCAGTGCTGCCATCGAACATGCCACGAGCACGAGGATCCCGATCTCTGAGTACCTCATTGGAAGTGCCTTTCAGGAGGTCTGCACGCCGCTGGTGGTTAAGGTCCGCGGAACTCCCGACTATACCCACTCCCCAGCTGCTCAGGCAATGGTAATCAATCGCGTTATTTATAGAGCCGCGCCGCTCCGAAGTTGTTAACGGGAATGATGCGGCTCGGCATGGCATCCATGAGAAAAACCGCGGACCACGGTCGGCAGCCTATGCCGTAAGACAGGGGTGACTCGTCAAACTCTACCGGCACTTCGCCCCAAACAGTTCACGGCTGAGCATGGCGGTGCGACGCCCCCCGATGAATGGGCATCATGCGTTAGACTGCGAGCATGCTTCGTTCGGCAAGTATCGTCGCTCTTACTCTGTCTCTGTTACCAATTCTGCAAGCACAGACAAGCCCGTTCGTCGGCCGTTGGGATTTCAACATTACTCAATCAAATGGCAAACAGGCTGCCGTCTGGCTCGGCATTACGGAGAAAGGAAGCGGCCTCGATATCTGGTATCAGCCTACCGGTGGCCACGTCTTCCAGGTTCCGGACTATAAAGTGAGTGGTTCTCATCTGACGCTCACTATGGAGCACGCGTCTATCGAGCTGGACGCGAAGGATGGCAGGCTGGTTGGAACCCAAAAACAAGCCGGTCACGGCATAGAACTCACCGGTCTGCCGGCTCCTGCGTTGAAAGGCCACGAACCGAAGGCTTGGACCAAGCCGGTAAAGCTCTTCGATGGTAAGGATCTAGGCGGTTGGACTCCCATCGGCGACACAGCTAATAGTCACTGGGTTGTTCAGGACGGCGATCTCCTCAATGAAAATCATGGCGCCAACCTGAAGAGCAACGAAAGATTCACCGACTTTAAGGTTCACTTCGAAGTAAACTGCCCCGATGATGCCAACAGCGGCTTCTATCTTCGCGGACGGTATGAAGTCCAACTCGAATATGAAAAGACAGGAACCGAGCCGCCTGAGCGCTCTATGGGAGCAATCTACGGACGCCTTGCACCAAGTTCCATGCTGCCCCGCAAACCTGGCGAATGGGAATCATTTGACGTCACCCTGGTGGGAAGAACGGTAACGGTTGTTCGTGACGGCACGTTAATCATCGACCACAAAGAAATTGACGGTATCACGGGCGGTGCGCTCGATGCCAACGAAGGCGAGCCCGGATCTTTCTACATCCAGGGCGACCACACCGGCGGCCTCAAATTTCGCAACATCACCGTTTCCGTACCCAAGCGATAACCGTTTAACCGATGTATCGGCATAGGATCCAGTGTCTGGGGCGAAACGACCCCGAATGCCTGCTTCCCGCGCCCTGGCAGGCTGCGGAAAAACTTTTGTTTTGTTATCAGGGCACGACTTTAGCCGGGCCTTGAACGATTTTCCGAGAAAAACAGCAGGTCCCTCCACTTCGCTACGCTTCGGTCGGGATGACAAATTGATTTTGACCCCGAGATTTTGACCCCGAAACAGAATTGTCATCCCGACCGAAGCGTACCCGGATTTCCTGCCACGATGCACTAGACATGGTCACCTGTGCGCCTTTCAGTAAAGAAAGGCGCATGAAGTTCGCCGAAGCCACCAACCTCTACAGGAAATCCGGGGGAGCGAAGTGGAGGGACCTGCGGTTTCTTTTCCTTCCGCGAGTTCTCCCACCCCCTTTCGCCCTTGAGGTATGTCTTTCCTGCATGATCGCGGATTCTTCCGCAGCCTGTTAGTGAACCGTCTTATGTATCTAAATAAGAGCGACTCTCATGATCCAAACCACTCCGGATTGTATCTATACAAGGAACGACATCTAACGAGCGGAGATCAGCGTCAGGGCTAAGTCACGTTGCTGTTTGACAATTTAATAAGAGGTCTCAGCACTATCCTCCATCCGCCCTGGAACTGGGGGGCGGAGGCGCCAATCGGCCTCCGCCCTCCTCTGCATGAGGTGCAAAGGGACAGAGTCGTTTCGCAATTGGTGGAGACCCAGCTGGAAAAGCGACTTACCACTCTTACCACTCACCTTTTAGCCATTTCCCGGAACCGGATTTCCTGCCACGACGCACTGGAGAGAGCCGCCTGTGCGCCTTTCCCAGAGAAAGGCGCATGAAGTTCACCGAAACCAGCAAATTCCACAGAAAATCAGGGGAGAACCCCGGCCCTCGCGAAAGCCTCAGCAGCGCAAGGAGTTCAGGTGGAACACAGAAAAATCCGCCGGCCCCGAGAACTCAGAGCGCATAGAGCGCACTTTTTATCCATTCCCTAGGCCGCCGGCCTAGGCTTGGGCAGCCCCAAACTCAAAATTAGTGCTAAAAACATAGAATTTTATGCAGATTTATGAAAAGACCTGCGCTCGTCGCCCTCCCGCATTATCGCGAGCCGATTATCTTGTGGATGAAAAGCCAGCAGAAGATGGCCCGTCTCCGGCACGATCGCCGTTTTGCGAGTGTGCTCAGGAGCTTGAACTTGGCCTAATGTATCCTCATTCGTGCGTTGGACTCGCTAAGGAGCATCGCTGAATGAATCGACGTGATTTTCTTGCCCGCACCAGCAGCGCGTCGATCGGTTTTAGCTTCATGACGAAACTCGCCATTGCTGAGGCGGGTGAACAATCTACAACATCCACTACAACAGAGGCCGCAACTCTGCCCGGCACTGCGCCGCTCACAGTAAACGGAGATTTGGCAGCCCAGATGGTTGAGGGAATCCAACATTTTCTGTTGCGCAAAACGGACCAGGCCGCAACCGACCGCAAAACCTTTTGGAAGCATGACTACCGGTCGGTCGCGGACTACAACTTATCCGTTGCATCCAACCGTGATCGCTTCCGCGAGATCATCGGGGCGACGGACCCGCGAGTTGAGCCCAGCTCTCCGCAAACACTCGCGACCGTGTCGACGCCGGCCTGGATCGCGCAAACTAAGAGCTACGAAATATATCCAATACGCTGGCGGGTGTTTGATCCTGTGGTGGAAGGTTTTGCTGGGTTCGATGCGGAAGGACTCCTTCTTGAGCCCAACCAACCGCCTGTCGCCCGAGTCATCGCCGTTCCCGATGCGGACTGGACACCGGAGATGTTGGTTGGCTTGGCGCCAGGTGTACCACCCGCTGCTCAGTTTGCCCGTCGCTTAGTCGAGAACGGCTGCCAGGTCATCGTTCCCTTAGTCATCAACCGCGCCGATACCTTCTCCGGTATTCCTGGTATCGAGATGACCAACCAACCGCACCGCGAGTGGATCTACCGGATGGCGTACGAAGCCGGCCACCACGTGATCGGTTTTGAAGTACAAGGAATCCTGGCGGCGGTCGATTGGTTCGCCGCCGAGAACAAGAGCCATCCCCTACCCGTAGGAATAATGGGATACGGCGAGGGAGGACTGCTGGCGCTTTACACCGCCGCGATCGATCAGAGAATTGATGTGTCCGTGGTAAGCGGCTACTTCGAGCCGCGAGAAAACCTATGGAAGGAGCCGATCTACCGCGATATATGGGGACTTGTGCAGGAGTTTGGCGATGCTGAACTGGCCAGTCTGATCGCTCCCCGAACGCTCATCATTGAAGCCTGCCAGGGGCCGCAGGTGGACGGCCCCCCGCCCGTCACCGACGAGCACAAGCAGGCAGCATGTCCCAACGGCAAGCTCATAACTCCCACGCTTGATCGAGTAAGAGAAGAATTCAGCCGTGCGCCAAACTTTCTTTGCTGCTCTCAAAGCCGAAGACAAATTGACCTTGGTAGTAAGCGAACAAGGTAAAGGTCTGCCTGGTTCGGATGCCGCTTTGCAGTCCTTCTTGCGCTCCATGGACGTGAAAGCCGGGCTGCCAGCGGAGGGTAGTCCACCCGTCGATAACCGTAAGAACTATGATCCGATGCCGCGGCTCCATCGACAGTTCGACCAGATGGTGGGCTTCACCCAGGCGTTGATCCAGAAGTCACCCGCGCGTCGGAAGGAATTTTGGGCTAAGGCAGATGCCTCTTCAATGCAAACCTGGAAAACGACGACCGGGTTCTATCGCGATTTCATCTGGGACCATGTCATAGGCCGTATGCCATCACCCACCCTGCCGCCGCAAGCGCGCACGCGCCTCATCCTCGACGAACCCAGATACCGGGGCTACGAGGTTCTGCTGGATGTATGGCCCGACGTTTCTGCATACGGAATACTGCTCGTGCCCAAAGACATCAAGAACGGAGAGAGGCGTCCGGTCGTGGTCTGCCAGCATGGACTGGAGGGGCGGCCGAGCGATGTGGCCGACCCGAAGATAGACTCACATTTCTACCATCACTTCGCGGCCCGCCTGGCGGACGATGGCTTTGTGACCTACGCGCCACAGAACCCATATATAGGGGAAGACAATTTCCGCATCATTCAGCGCATGGGCCACCCCCTGAAGCTGTCCCTCTTCTCCTTCATTATTGGCCAGCACGAGCAGACGCTGAATTGGTTGGCCGAGCAGTCATTCGTCGATCCGGAACGAATCGGCTTCTACGGTCTTTCTTATGGTGGAAAGACAGCCGTTCGGGTTCCACCATTTCTGGATCGTTACGCTTTGTCGATCTGCGCCGGCGATTTCAACGAGTGGGTTTGGAAAACGACCAATGTGGAAACATCCTATAGCTATCTGCTGACCCGGGAATACGACATGTATGAATTCAACTTCGCCAATGTTGTGAACTACGCCGATCTGGCGAATCTCATGGCGCCCCGGCCCTTCATGGTCGAGCGAGGACATGATGATCCAGTGGGCATGGACGAATGGATCGCATACGAATACGCCAAGGTTCGCCGCTTCTACGACCAGATGGGGATAGGGGATAAGACGGAGATAGAGTTCTTCAACGGGCCGCATACCATACACGGCGTGGGCACATTTGAGTTCCTGCACCGGCATCTAAAGTGGCCGGAATCTTCTCCGCTCAAATCCTGATCAGATGAGCCGTTGATCACTCGTAACGCAGTGCGACCATAGGATCGATCTTCGTTGCGCGTCGCGCGGGCAGATAGGCGGCTCCCAAAATCACCGCGGCAATCAGCAACACAGCGGTAACCAGCGTGAGCGGGTCCGCAGGGCTTACGCCGAAGAGCCCCGCCCGAATAAGATGGCTCGCACCCAGGGCCGCCGGGACACCGAGAGCTACTCCGATCAACAGAAGGAGCAGCGACTCCTTCAACACCATCCACAGGACCCCTCCCTTCGGTGCGCCCAGAGCCATGCGAACGCCGATCTCGTTGGTGCGGCGAACCACGTTGTAGGTCATCACTCCATATAAGCCAACACAGGCCAGCGACAGGGCAAGCAGGGAGAAGAAGCCCGACAACTGGGAGACGAACTGCTGATCGTCGGTCAAATGGTTCACGTCTTCGGCGAGGGTTCTTACTTCAAGAAAGGGCAAATTCGGATCGATATCGGCAAGGGCGGCGCGCACTTCCCCGGTGATGTTCGCGGGGTCGCCGGCGCTGCGTATCTCAAGGCAGTAGGCATATTGATCGTCACCCGTGAGCTGCTTCACCGCGAGGTAGGCGAACGGCTGCGGCTTCTCGGCGGGGCTGTTGTATTTTGCGTCGCGAACAATGCCGACGATCTGCCAGGTCCCGGTGACAGCGGGATCGGCCACCCTGAAGCTGTGGCCGATCGCGTCCCCTCTCGGAAAATAGCGGCCGGCGAGCGTCTGGTTCACCACGACGGCTTTGCTCGAGCCGGCTGTGTCCTTAGCGTCTATCGTGCGGCCGCGCAACAGAGGGATACCCATCGTTTCAAAATAGCCCGGTGAAACGCGATTGAGCAGCGTGCTCACATCTTCGTTTGCCGTAGTCGGACGCCCGTCGATATAAATCGGCGATCCCCATGTACCGCCGCTCATCGGCGGCGCGCCAGAAAGAGTTGCGGAACGAACTCCCGGCAAAGCATCAACGCGCTCGAGGATGCGGTCGTAGAGTGCATTCAGTTGTTCCGGCTTATACCCAGCGAACTTCGGGTTAGTCACGACCAGCAGAATATTGTTGCGGTCGAATCCGAGATCCTGGGTGTGGAGATTATGGAGGGTGCGCAGAAGCAGGCCGGCGGTCGCCAACAGCACCAGCGAAAGAGTGACCTGCGCGACCACCAGCGTCCTGGGCAGCAAACGCGCGCCAGGGCCGGCCGCGCCCGTCGAGCTGCGCGCGTTGGCGTTCAGGGCGCCTGATGGACTGTTGCGCGAACTCCGCCATGCCGGTGCGATCCCGAACAGAACACCGGTCAATAAGCAGATGGCGGAAGTGAACGCGAGCACATGCAGATCAGGCATTGCCGACAGCGCTGTGTGCGCAGCGCCCCCGGCCATAAAACGGATCAGGACCCGGGTCCCCCAAAAGGCGACCACCAGTCCCAGTGCGCCCCCGGTAAATGCCAGCACCATGGTCTCGGTAAGAACCTGCCGGATGATCCGGCCGCGGCTCGAACCGAGCGCAAGCCGGGCGCAGAACTCGCGTTCCCGCGAAGCGGCCTTCGCCAGCAGCAGATTCGCGAGGTTCGCGCAGGCAATCAGCAGAACAACGCCAACCATGACCATCAGGACTGTCAGAGGAGCCTGATAGGTCGACCGCAGATGCGAGAGACCCGCTCCTCCAGGCAACAGTGGAACAAACGTCCCGCTTATCTGCTGCCGGCGAGCGTCTGAGATACTGCCTCCCGCACGGTCCACAAGAAACTGCCGGAGCTGCGTCGTGACCCAGGCCTGCGCCTGCGCCACAGGCACGCCGGGCTTGCTTCGCGCCATGATGTGGATCCAGAACAAGCCGTCGGGCGCAAGCAGCGAAGGCCGCAGCATGACTTCCTGCTGCATGGTAATCGGCAGCCACATGTCCGTTGGCTGTTCGTTCAGCTCAACCCCGTAAAACGTTTCCGGCATCACTCCGATCACCGCGAATTGCGTGCCGTTGATTGTGATGGCGCGGCCGAGCACCGCCGGGTCCGCAGCTAATTCCTGCTGCCAGTAGCGGTGGCTAATCACGGCAACGGGATTGCGCCCCGTGACGGCGCTGTCATCCGCGGTGAATGTGCGGCCCAGGAGAGGCTCAGCGCCGAGGACGCTGAAAAACGTGCCGGAAACCAGGTGGCTGATGGCCTGCGTAGCCGGGCCCGCTGCCCGGGAGCCGGTGCTTACGCTCACCGCCACGGGAAAGCTGGCAAATGCGCAGATGCCTTGAAACTTGTCTTGACGCTCGGCAATACGACGGTAGAACTCGTAGGGAAAAATGTCATAGGGTCCTGGGTCGGAGGACTCCATCGTGCCGCTGTTGTTTCCGTCTCCAAACGAAACCAGTTGCTGCGGATCGTGTACCGGCAACTGCTTGAGCAGCAGATCGTTCATCAGCGTGAAGATCGCCGTGTTGGCGCCGATGCCGAGGGCGAGCGAGAGAATCGCGACCACGGATAACCACGGAGAACGCAGGCTCTGGCGCACGCCGTAGCGGAGATCCTGTCCCAGAGACTCGACTGTCGATTCCCAACCCGCAGCCCAGACCTTATGTCTCACCATTTCCGGGCTGCCCACCTCAGCGCGCGCCGCGCGAATGGCAGCCCCCTGGCTCATACCGCGCCGCATCTTCTCCTCCACCGACGCTTCCTGGAAGCTTCGCAATTCGTCTTCGATCTCCGCGTTGCGATCGTTCCGTTGGAAGAGCGCTCTCATCCCGCGCATCAGGTTTCGCAGCACACTCATGGCGTCCCCTTCTATGCTTCAAGAATTCGTTGGATTGCGGCAGTTTGGCGCCCCCACAGTTGGCGCTCCTCTCGCAGTGCCTTGCGGCCGGCTTCGGTAAGCAGGTAATACTTGGCGCGGCGGTTATTTTCCGTGGATCGCCATTCGGCCTTGATTCGCCCTGCGCGCTCCATGCGGCTCAGGGCGGGCAGCAGCGAGCCCGGGTTGACGGAAAAGACCCCATCGCTGATCTGTTCAATCCGCAATGCGATCCCGTAGCCATGCATCGCTTCGAGCGCCAGCGTCTTGAGCACCAGCATTTCCAGGGTTCCCTGAACGAGCTCGCGGGTTTTTTCGGTCATGGGATGCCGCCTCCTCTAGATAATCAAGAGGTATAGCGGTTCCTCATCTAGATTGTCAAGAGGAGAGCGAGCACTTCCATCCCCAGGCGTATTCGCTCGGCCGCCGGCTCTCGGCCTGTAGCGACTCCGGCAGCTCAATTTTGAGACCGGTTGTCGAGTCGTACGTCCACTTCATCGGATCCGGGTAACCAAGCATCGTGATCTTGCTGCCTGGGGCGGGCCTGAGCGAACGAAGCGCGAGTTCCCTACCCGGCCATTGCCAGGCAAAACAATAGACCGTGCGCTTATCCTTGGTTCGCGTAAAGCGGATGGATTCCCCTTCGCGCCACAGTTCTCCCTCGCGCGCACGGGTCGAATAAATGCCCTCGCCGCAGGTGCGAAGCCATCCGCCTACCTGTTTGAGTTGCGCAACGGCGGTAGGGTGGAACCTGCCAGTAGCGTCGGGCCCAACCCCAACCTGGAAGCTGCCGCCCTTTGCCGCCGTGTCGATGATGTTCTTCACCATCCAGCCGGCGCCTTTGTAGTCCGCTGCCTCGGGATCGTAAGAAAATCCCTTGGCCAGCGGATAAATAACCATCCACGGCGTATCGGTATTCGACTTACTGCCCGGCACAAAGCCTTCGGGGGTGTAGTAGTCCCCGTAGTTGCCAATACCCCGCGCGCGCAACATCACATTCGGCTGCAGCTTGCGCAAGAGCAAGATTGTTTCTCGCATTTGCGGCCAGACCTTCGGGCCCAGCCACTGGTCGAGCGAGAGCATGTTGATTTCTCCGTAGTTGGTCAACAGCTCTTCCAGTTGTGCCCGGTGGCGCGCCATCATCCGTGTGACCTGTTGTGGAGTGGGATCGGGCGCCATCCAAATCACTCGTGGCGGCTTCGCCGGGCGCCAATCCACGTCGAGCTGCGCCGCGGATGGCACCTGCACCGGGTCCTCGGCATACGGCCGAAAATCGCTGTCGTACCAATCGGGATGCGAAAAGTACAAGGAGATACGCAAGCCTCTCTTATGCCCGGCATCGCACAGTTCCTTGACTACGTCCCGTTTGAAAGGAGTCTCCATCATCGAGTACGCGAGGTCGCAATCTTCCAATGCCGGCCCACCGGGCGCATCCCAGCGAACCCGTTGTTTGACCCGGGTGCGCGTGTCGAACATGGAGAACCCTTCATGGTGTTTCGTGGTGAAGGCGAACATGCGCAGGCCGCTCTCCACAAACATCGACGTCCATTGATCCGCGTCGAAGCCGGTCGGGTTCCAGGTCTTATAGATCTGGTTATAGTGGGCACGTTCCTGGTAGCTCAAATCCAGAAACGGCCACGACTCCTTTTCGAAACCCGCTACCGAGTACAAGCCCCAATGGATTCGTATTCCGAACTTCATATCCTGGAACGCCTCGTATGCCGCCTCTGAGGCCCATCGATACTCCGGAACCGGTGTCTCCTCCACATACGAGCGCACCCGGCGATAGTGCGGATCGGTTTCCGGCAGGCGATGGGCTGCCGTCGATGCTGCGAAAGAAGGGACCGGCTCGAGAAGGCGGGAGGCAAGCACAAGACCAGTGCTCGAAAGGAATTGGCGCCGCTGCACAATAACCTCGTTTCCGACGTGCGCAAACCATCTTATAGGCAGTTGCCGGCGGATTCCAGGCGGGTGTATAGTCGTTTATCGATATATCGACCATCGAGCACACCATCATGCCAAAGCGAAAGCTGGACCCCCTCCCTTCGGCTGCCTTTCAGATCCTCCTGGCTCTCTCCATGGAAGACCTGCACGGCTACGCAATCATGCGCCAGGTGGAAGAACAGACCGGCGGCCGCGTCCGGCTCGGCCCGGGTACGCTCTACAGCTCGATCCAGACCTTGCTTGAAGAGAAGCTGATCGAAGAGGTCGGTCTGGAAGAAGACACACCCAGCGAACGCCGCCGCTACTACCGCTTGACCTCCGCCGGACGCAAAATTGCCCGCTCCGAGGCCAACCGCCTGGCCGACGTACTGCGCGTTGCCCGCGCCAGAAAAATCTTCAGGGGGGATTATGTCTGAGAAGCTTTACACTCTTCTGCTGCGCTTATACCCCGCGACCTTTCGCAAAGAATACGGCGACGATGCTCTCCAGCTCTTTCGCAATCGCCTCCGTGACGAGCCGGGATTTCTCCCCAGGCTCCGCCTCTGGTTCGACCTGCTGGTCGACCTGGGTCTCTCCATTCCCTCGGAGTATCGTCGTGCTCCATCGACGCTTGTCTCGATTCCGACGCAACCTAAGTCCGGACTCCCCGCCTTTCCTATGCTGGAAAGCGAACTGCCTCCCCCCGGAACGTTCTTGTTTGGAACCGTACTAGCATTGGCATCCTTGGGCGTATTGGGGTTTCTCCTTAACCAGACCGGAGACACCAACCTCTTCCGCCGTTCATCCTCCCAGACGCCCGCACGTTCTCCTGCATCCCCCACTTCTGCGCCTCAGCTCTCGAAAGATGCGGGAGCACAGACCAGCGAAATCGCGCCCGCGCACCCCGACCAAAAGTCCATTACGCCACCTGCGGCCACTGTCGTTCCACACCAGCTTCAGGAGCTGGATGACACAGAGCGTCAGCGGGTCATCGATGCGATCATGACGAATCTCGCGCAACATTACATCGATCCTGACGGGGCCAGGAAAATCTCCAGCGTACTCTCCGCCCATCAAAGGAACGGCGACTACAAAACCATCACCAGCGGGGGCGCCTTTGCCGCCTTGCTAACCAAACAACTTCAGGATGCGACCGAGGATCCGCATTTGATGGTGATCTATAGCCGGCAGCCGGTCCCCAATCGTCCGCCCGGGCCGCCGCCCGGCGCCCTCGATCAGTATCGGGCAGCGATGGAGCAGCAGAACTGCACCTTCGAGAGGGTCGAGATGCTGCCCCACAACATCGGCTACCTCAAGCTCAACTCGTTTCCCGATCCTGGGGTGTGCCGGGCAACGGCCGTGGCGGCTATGGCGCGTCTGAACCACGCCGGCGCCATCATCTTCGATCTGCGTAATAACCGCGGCGGCTACCCGGAAATGGTTTCGCTTGTCGCCTCCTATCTCTTCGACCATCCGGTCTACATGTTCAATCCCCGAGAAAGCGTGACAGCGCAATCGTGGACGCAATCGCCCGTTCCTGGTAACACCCTCGCAAACAAGCCGGTCTACGTGTTGACTTCCACTGCCACCGTTTCCGCCGCGGAGCAGTTCAGCTACAACCTCAAGATGCTGCGACGCGCCACTCTGCTAGGAGAAACCACCCAGGGCAGCGCGCACGCCGGAGTCTTCCACCGCATCGACGATCACTTCGCAGTGGCCATTCCAGAAGTCAGGCCGGTCAATCCTTATGGAAAGGCAGACTGGGAGGGCATAGGCGTTGCACCCGATGTAAAACTGAACGATGCGGATGCGCTGCAGGCAGCCGAGAAGCTGGCAGAAAGCACAACCGCGCATAGCAACGACGAGGTTGGCGTTCAGTCATTCAAGCCTTGAGAGCGGCCTGAGCAGAAACGCCATCCCGCTCCGTACAGTCGCCAGCAGATTCCCACATGGGCCGCGGTTTGACGGGAGTTCCCCACGCGGAGTAAATCTAGACAGTCCCCATGGCAAGATTCCTGTTCACCATGCTGGTCGTTAACGATCTAGGCTTGCCCACGCGCCTCGTGCCCATTGCGCGGGTACTTGCGGATCGCGGCCACGACGTCGCCCTCTTCAACCCTGCCCCGGCGCCCGCAAAAATAATCGAAGATGCGGGGTTGATCAACCTCCCCATGCCCTCCCGTCCCATGCCGGCGATCGCGGGCGACATGGCTGGAGCGAGCGCAGCCTGGGATGTCGAAGAGATGTTTGCTTACTTATTTTCCGACGAGGAAGCCGTTCGCGCAGCCACGGCTGTCCACATCGACCTGGTGCGCGACTACGCCCCTGATGTTGTCGTCGACTCCTTCGGACTCTTTCCCTGTCTCGCCGCCCGCATCCTCGGGATTCCCCTGGCCACCGTACTGCAAGGCAATTTTCATCCGGCAAGCCAGGGATTTCTGTGGTGGAAAGGGGAACGCCCGGCAGGATTGCCAAGCCCCGCGCCGGCCGTCAACAAGGTTCTGGCGGAATACGGCTTGCCTCCGGTGGAGCGCTCCGTCGATCTGTTCGCGGGCGACCTCTCGTTGATCACCGGCACTCCGGAAACCGATCCGGTGCCTCCCGGACCACATGTCGCGCACGTCGGTCAAATCGTCTGGCAGCGAGGGAACGCAGCCTTGCCGGACTGGATCAACGAGCTCAGCCGCGATCAACCTCTGGTCTGGGTTTACTGCGGCAATCCCCGCTACGCCGGCGCCGCAGCTTCCAATCCCTTTGACTCAGTCGTCGTCATGCGCGCCGCCATCGCAGCCCTAGGCGACACGCCGATGCACGTAGTGCTGACCACCGGCTACCAGGATGTGCCTGCGGAAGTGGGCGCCTTGCCGCCGAACTTCCGTCAAGCCGCCTATCTGCCCGGTCTCGCCATGGCTTCGCGCTGCGATCTAATGGTGCACCATGGCGGACACAGCTCGGTCATGACCGGTTTGTCTGCCGGCACTCCAGCCGTCATGATCCCCACCAGCACCGAGCGCGAGAGCAATGCCCGCCGCGTTGTCGCGTTAGGAGCCGGCGAATTGGTCATGCCCACCAACGGCCCCGACGGCGAAAAGCAAATTGATGCCGACGATTTCAGCGCAAAGGTGCATCGCGTGTTGAAAGATCCAGCCTATCGCAGCGCCGCCCGGCGCATCGCCCAGTCGATGCGCCAGTACGGCGGAGCAACGGAAGCAGCCAACCGCATCGAACGCCTTGTCTGATCGAGCAGGCGTCTCTATCGCAAGGTTTTCGACAAGCTGTTGACACTCACCGTGCACCCTCCACAGAAAATCCCCGAATCTCCGGTCATCTTTACCACTTCTTCGTGGACCTGTTGTGCTTCCGCCTGCCTGTTTTCTGCCATTAGGTATGCCCGGTATTGCAGCATGGCGCCGCCCAGGCGAGGATCCGCCGGAGCCAGCTTTGTGCGCAGTATCTGGATCCCCTGCACCATGGCTACCTCGCCATCGTGCGCTGCCCCACTCTTCCACTTGGCGAATCCGAGCGTCTCTAACGCAAACCCGGCAGCCGCCGATCCCGGCTCAAAGTGAGTGTTCGCAAAGGCAACCGCCTGCTCTGCGTTGGTCAGTCCTTCGTCACAGTGGTCCTGTGAGCATCGCGCATACGTGATGGTAATAAGCCCGGAAAGCATCCCCTCTCTGGGCGGATTAGAAACAGACTTCATCTCTTCCATTCCCTGCAGGGAGAGCTTCTCTGCCTTCTTGTACTGGTGCCGTGCCAGAGCTATGTCCGCCAGGTGTATGTGGCTTACGGCAATGCCCGAGGCGTTGCCCAGCTTCTGGCGCACCGAGAGCGCTTGCTTCCTTGCCCTCTCGGCGTCATCCACGCGACCGTACACCAGGTAGAGCGAAGCCAGGCTATCGAGTGTTGCCGCATACTCTTCTCCGGCGGATGGCGCAGCCTTCAACAGATGCACCGACCTGTAATATGCGTCTTCCGCGTTTGGGAAGTCCGTTGCGTGTTGATAATCCGCTGCAAGCTGAGACCACAAAGCCCCTGTCTGCGCTACAGGAAGATGTTGCTGCTCGGCCGCGCGAGTCAATTCCAGATCCTGCGCGATCCGCGCTTGTGACGAAGTGATTTGTGGGTTGGGGGTTTGCGCCCAGCCGGATCTGAGAGCGGTAAGAAGAAGCAAGCTTAGAAAGAGTCGATAAGTGCGATAAGAAGACAAGGCGATCATGCGTGTCCCTCGATGAGAATTTGGAATGACGAAGGCAATGACTACTGTCTGGTTTCTGATTACGCATTTGTTTCGTAGTAAGTTCCGATCAATGCATCGCGATGCGCATAGAAACGTTTTGTTCAGAAACGAACACTCGCCTCTTCACAGAGATGTAACAAGCCACTGTGAGTGTTCGTTTGTGAACACTCGTCTCTTCGTTGCGCAATGAATTGTCATCTGCGACCTTGCGCTCCGTAGAGCAGGAAAATGCGTGGCCCATTCAAGCCTTCTTTTGGCTTCAGTGGGGTTGTTGCGTACCCAAGCCATCCGCTCCATGTCACTAGGAGCGAGCTGGATTTCCTGTTACGCCACACCAATTGCCATGTCGCACCATTGACCTTCTACCCATAGGCGCTCTATGGTAAAAGGCATGGCTAAGAAGCCCGACCTCCTCCCCGGAACTCTGGACATGCTCATCCTGAAAACGCTCAGCCGCGGCTCGATGCATGGCTACGGGATCGCACTGCAAATCAAGCGGCTCTCCGACGATGTGTTGACGGTGGAAGAGGGATCTCTTTACCCGGCGCTTCAGCGTCTTCTGCTGCAGGGATGGGTGAAGGCCGAGTGGAAGATGACGGAAACCAACCGCCGTGCCCGCTATTACACGCTGACTGCCGCAGGCAGGAAGCAGCTGGGTGTTGAGCTCAGTCAATTTGAGCAGATGATTGCGGCCATTGGGCGCGTACTGCGCGATGCACAGGAGGCTTAAATGCAGGTTCTCTTTCTAAAGAAACTGGGGTCGCTGCTAAGACGCAGGCGGTTTGACAAAGAATTAGACGAAGAGATGGGCTTTCATCGCGAACAGGCGGAGCGAGCGTTTATTACCGGAGGGATGGAGCCGGAGGCCGCACGGTACGCGGCGATGCGGCAGTTTGGCAATGCGACGCGGGCGAAGGAGAAGAGCCATGAAGTAGTGGGCTTCCGCTTCGAGTCGGTGATGCAGGATGCGCGCTATGCGTTACGGCAGCTTGCCTCGAACCCGGGATTCACGGCGGTGATTACGTTCACGCTGGCGCTTAGCATCGGCGCCAACAGCGCCATCTTCAGCGTGATCGAAGGCGTGCTCTTGAAGCCGCTGCCCTATCCTCACGCAGAACAGATCGTGCGCCTCTTTCTGACCAGTTCAGAGTTTCCGAAGTTCCCCCTGAACCCGTTTGATTTTCGCGACTTCAGAGCGCACAACAAGTCATTTCAGTCGATGGCGGCATTTACGCGCGGGGATATACAGCTATCGGGATCCGGCGAGCCGCTCGCGCTTTCCGGCTTCAAAATCACTTCGGGATATTTTCGCGTGCTGGGCCTGACGCCTGAGCTGGGGCGCGAGTTCGATGAGAACGCCGAGATTCCGGGCAACGGGCGCCAAGTGATTGTGAGCGACCGGTTATGGCGCACGCGCTTCAATGCGGCGCCGGACATTGTGGGGCGCAAGGTGACGCTGAACATGCAGCCCTACACGGTGATTGGCGTGATGCCGCCGGGCACGGCGCATCCAGGAAACGATTATCACTCGCTCCCTTACGGTGAGAGCGTGGATGCTTGGTGGCCGTTTGAATTCACCGGGAATCCCGCGCAGCGCGGGTCGCACTACATGGAAGGGATTGGTCGATTGAAGGACGGCGTGACAGCCGAGCAGGCCGACGCTGAGATGAACGCGCTGATGGCGCAAATGCATAAGGACGAATGGAAGGTGCTGGTGATTCCCCTCTATCGCGAGATTGTGGGCGCGAATCAGCGCATGCTGCTGGTGCTGCTGGGCGCGGTGGGGATGGTGCTGCTGATTGCATGCGCCAATGCGGCGAACCTGCTGCTGGCGCGGGCAGCGGCTCGGCAGCGCGAGGTTGCGGTGCGGCTGGCGCTGGGCGCTCCGCGGCGGCGATTGATTCGCCAATTGCTGACCGAGAGTCTACTGATTGCGTTGCTCGGCGGCGGCCTGGGCGCGGCATTGGCCGAGGGCGGCGTGAAAGCGCTGGTGGCTCTTTTGCCTGCGGGTTTCCCCCGCGCGCACGACATTCATGTAAATGCGCCGGTGTTTGCATTCACCTTTCTTGTTTCCATTCTCACTGGGCTTTTGTTTGGTCTGGCGCCGGCGTTGCAGGCCTCGCGCATGGACCCGAAGCGCGGCCTGTATGAAGGCGGACGGAGTTCTACCGGAAGTGCCCGGCATCAGCGGCTGCGCAGTGCGCTTGTGGTTTCCGAAGTGAGCCTTGCCTGCGTGCTGTTGATTGGCGCGGGGTTGATGTTGAGGAGTTTTCTGAATCAACTCAATCTGGACCCGGGATTCAAGCAGGATCATGTGCTGACGGCGGTCCTCTCACTGCCTCAAGCGGAGTACAAGACGGACGCCGACAATGCGCGGTTTTTCGCACGCCTCATGGCGGCGCTTCGCAGCATTCCCGGCGTGCAGTACGCGGGCGCGGGCAGTGACTTGCCGTGGACGGGATACAACGAGAACGCGGGAGGATTCACCATTGAAGGCAAGCAGCCTCCACCGCACCAGGAATTCCATGCCCGCTATCACATGGCCACTCCGGAGTATTTTCGCGCGCTCGGCACTCCCTTGGTGCGGGGCCGGTTCTTTACCGATGCCGACACCCACGACGCTCCCAAGGTTGTGATCATCAACCAGGCGATGGCTTTGCTCTATTGGCCGAATGAAGATGTGATTGGAGGGAGATTCACATTCGAAGACAATCCAAAGGACAACGACTGGCTCAGGATTGTGGGGGTGGTAGGCGATGTGAAGGACAAACCAAATAGCCCCGGCGCAGAGCCTGCGTTTTGGTGGCCCCATCAACAGGCGCCTTTTTCTTCGGAGATGTCGGTGGTGGTGCGAGCCGGCGGCGATCCGCGGCAACTTGTGGATGCGCTGCGGGACCAGGTCAAGCAGCTCGATCCTCTGTTGGCGATCGCCCAGGTGCGGCTTATGGACCAGGTCGCGGATGAATCGATCGCGACACCTCGATTTTCGTTCTTCCTGGTGGGATTGTTTGCGGCCCTGGCGATTGTGCTTGCCGCGATCGGAACCTATGGCGTGATTTCGTATTCGGTAAGCCAGCGGATACCCGAGTTCGGATTGCGGCTGGCGCTGGGTGCTGCTCCCAGCAGCGTGCAGCTTATGGTGCTTTTGCAGGCTGTGCGACTGGCAGTGGGAGGCGCCGTGATTGGCCTCGCCATCGCGCTGATGCTGGCGCGGGTGATGAGCAGCATGATTTACAACGTGAGCCCCGCGGATCCGTTCACGTTTGTTTCGGTAGTGACGATGGTTATCGCCATTGCATTGCTCGCCTGCTATCTGCCGGCACGGCGCGCGGCGAAGGCGAACCCAATGGTGGCGCTGCGGGCGGATTGACTCTAATTGTCGGCACCCTCTTTCAACTTACTGTACGATGGTGGCGACCCGAGGGCCGGTGGTCTAGCCCCCGATCATATTCCGCAACCTAGAGAAATTAGCAAGTATGGATGGAGCGAACCGAAGGTTGATGTTCCATGGCATGATTCTCTTCATGCTTGGGCTGCTCACTGGTTTTGCCGAGCAGCATTTCACCAATGTCCGAATGGGGCTTGCCGCGCATCTGGAAGGTTTGATGAATGGCACGTTCCTGGTTGCCCTGGGCGCCATCTGGACCCACGTGAGATTGTCACCGCCGGCGACAGTCATCGCATATTGGACTGTGCTCTACGGCACGTACGTGAACTGGTTCCTAACCATGCTTGCGGCGGTCTTCGGTACCGGGGCCCTTTCTCCCATCACAGCAGCCGGTCGCCAGGGGCAGCCCTGGCAAGAGACCCTTGTCACCGCCGGCTTCATGTCGGTCGGCATCGCAATCGTCGCTGCATCGGCTCTCGTTATTTGGGGACTTCGTAAGCGTGTCGCGTGAATGAGAATCCCGATTCCTGCGCTCATAGTTCCCCTGGTTTGCCTGCTGCTCTACTTCTTTGTGCCCGGCTTACGCCAGGCGCATTGGTCGGCAGTGAGGATCACGGCAGCAATCGTAGCCATCGCCGGCTACATTCTGTTCATTACCGCTCGCCTTCAACTAGGAAATTCTTTTGCCGTCTCCCCGCAAGCCAAAGAACTCGTCACCCACGGCCTCTATTCGCGAATCCGTAATCCAATCTACGTTTTCGTTGGCGTAATGTGGCTTGGCTTGATTGTGGCTCTCCCACTCTATTGGCTGTTTCTCCCCTTCCTCGTGTTGCTCGTCGCCCAGGTACTTCGTTCGCGACGGGAAGCGAGCGTCCTGCAAGAACGTTTCGGACAGAAGTACCTCGATTACCGAAAACAGACCTGGTTCTGAACCTGGCCCGCGGAAGCCCTGGAGGCAGCCTTTCGGCTCATTCTGCCCAGAAGTCTTAACACCTAACGATTTGCCTTGACATTTGCTCTTAACGTATTAAGACTTTGTAGCAGGATCCGGCTTCCGGGACGAGATCGCCCTGAGACCACCGCAAATTGCGAGACCGCCCTAAAACCCGTCAAGCCAAAAGACACGTAAGCGATCCAATGGCCACAGAAGATGAAGATCTTCCCGTCAGGTATTTGCTCTATGCAGCCCTGTTCATGGTTATACTCGCGGCCGTCACAATCACTACCTTCTTCATCTTTGTTCAATAGCTCCAAGCGAACCTTCCGTTCCCGCTAGCGAGACGGGGCAGCCATCGGCTTACCTTCCGGGGCGTTCAACGGGCTGTGGTTGGGCGTTGTTGTCACCTCAATCCGGGTATTCCTGGCAAAGACGACGTCATGGCCGCGCGCCAGCCAGAGGTCGTAGAAGCTGACGGCTGCGCCGTAGATCCCAATACCGGCCGCAACATTGGGCGAGCTCGCGGCCATACCAACAACCCGGCCCAAAATACCAAAGCCGTTGGAAGCCACCGCGCTATTCACCAATTGGCTTCCATCATCGTCAAAAGCGCGTCCGGCAAGCAGACTCAGGATCAGCGGTGCAATCACTCGATTCTGCGACTGCGGCTTGACGCCCCCCTCCGGATCCATTTGTAAGTTGGCTGACTTGCTGGCATCCACTCCGGCGATTGTCCCATTCACCGGCTGGGAGAAGCCGCTTGGGAGCTTCAATTCCCTAAAGCGAAACCTCAGCTTTCCCTGGCGGCCAAAAGAACGTGCTGCCTTTGCCTGCGTGATCTCTCCTATCAGTAGCGAGCCCTCGGGAACCACCAGGCTATGTTCCTGGTTGAAAACCGGTTCGGCAACAACCGCCTGGAAGGTGTTCCCCGGCTTGTTGTGCGTGGAACTGATGGTCTGCTGCAGGTATGCGCGCAGCCTCCACTCTTCACGAGTTTCCGGAGTCGCCGGCTCTGCATTGGCGATTTGCTTGCCCCCTCCGTTGCGAGCCGGTGGCTCCCCCGGCGTCCCGGGCATAACCTCGAGGGGCTCCGCCAACTCAACTGTCCAGGCTGTTCCGGTTTCCACTCTTTCCGGGTGATAAGGCAGCTGGCCATATATAAATTGCACCAACCTGTCGCCTCGGCCGGGCGTGGTGAAAAGTTCAACCGTTGCCTTCAGCCGCTGTTTCGCTTCCGCAATCTGCTGGCCGAGAAACGATCCCGTCTTCTTGCCCGGCGGAGGCGATAGCCGCAAAATCTGTGCACCGTCTTTGGCTCCATTGCTGGCGACAGCGTGGAGTGTGCCATCAGGCAGAACCATCTGATCGAATCGCACCACCGGGATGTGGAACGGTGTGAAATCTCCCCTGAAGCGGGCGTGGATCCTCCGGCTTCGATCCGGGTCCAGTTGGACGACTCTGCCGTGCAGCAGGGTGCCTGCCGGTATCGCAACCCGATTGTCGACATAAATTCCATAGAGCAACCGGCCTTCCAAAGCCGCCCCAGCCTTCATGGGGACATGCTGCAACAATTCCACCGACAGAGGGATGGCCGTGGGAATTTCCACCGGCGCCGCCTGCCCATACAAGAGGCCCGGCAGCAGTGCGAACGCTGGCCACGCGAAACAGGCTCCCGAGCTTCGAAAAAATTGCCTGGCCGTCATTGCGCCCTTATTCTCTTTATTGCTATCAATTCACAATCTTAATCCCTTAAGATGTTTCTGGGAGGCGCCCTGTGCGGAACAATGTGCGGAACAAACTGTTGAAGGCTGTCCGAGGCAAGCCACGCCCCTCTGTCCCAACCCCGGCGGAAATGCGGCTTCTGCAGATTCTGTGGACCCTGGAAGAGGCTACCGTGGAAGAGGTGGTCAATGCACATCCTGAAAAAGAGCGGCCCAACTACAAGACCACCCAGACTTTGCTCCGCATTATGGAGCAAAAGCGATTTATCACCCATGAGAGCCGGGGGCGTGTTTTCGTCTTCAAGCCGCTGGTCTCGCGCAAGACCATAGACCACTTGTCTGTGCAGGCCCTGGTATCCCGCAACTTCCATGGCTCGGCCGCTGAGCTGGTGGTTAATCTGTTGGAAACCAGTCCCATCAAAAGCAAAGAGCTGGATGAGCTTGAGGCCTATATACGGGAGTATCGTAAGAAGCGTGGGTTGGGTGAACGCGAATAAGCAGGGATGCCATGGATCCAGAGCTGTTGCTTGCCGTTGTGACCGCATTTGCGGCCTTCCTTTTGAAAACGGGGTTCGCTTTTGGGCTATGTGTCATCTTTGATTGGCTTGTAGACTCGCCCAACCGGCGATTTGTGATCTGGCTGAGTTTTCTTTTGGGCGCGGCAGCGTATTGGGTCTGGCTGGCAAAAGGCCTTCTCACCACTGGACGGTTGTCGGCAACTTCCTCCTACGGCTCGATCCAACCGCAGGTTTCTACGGTCGCTGCCTGGCAAATTCCAGACTCCTGGGCCCTCCCGCTCGGCATCGCACTTCGCGTCATCGGAGTCGTCGTATCTACTGATCCTGGGGTATATGCTTTTCGCCCATATCAGGAAGCAGCGGCAGCTCCATTGGGTCCTCCGTTTCACCACCGAACCCCCGGTTGACATCGCGGAAGCCTTTCGCCTGCTTGCCCAGAGCCTGCACGTGACACGATCAAGATTGTTGGTCCTGTCTGGTGTGGCATCTCCGGCCACCTTTGGCTGGATTCGCCCAACCATCCTGCTCCCCGATGTCTGTCTGCAGCAGGACCGCTTCGAGCTCGAAGACATCGTGCGCCATGAACTGCACCACGTCCGCCGCCGCGATTTCGTTTGGAACGCCCTTGCCATGCTATGCCGTTCGCTGATCTTCTTCCATCCGGCCGCCTGGTACGCAGTCCGAAAACTGCACTTCGACCGGGAGCTCGCATGCGATCTTGCGGTTGTCTCCCACGCTCCGGCAAGAAGAGCAACCTATGCGGAGTCGCTCGTTCGCTTCGCGCGTCTGAATCTACAAAGTTCGAACACCTGGGGAATGGACTTTGCGGCGTCGTCGAAACATTTGAAGGCGCGCGTCCGCTCCATCCTGACCGCGTCCAAGATAGCTCCGACGTGGCTGATTTGTTTGCGTGCCGCGTGTGGTCTTGCCTTGCTTGCCGGGTTTATCGGGATCACCCCGTCGCTGGCGGTCCTCCTGTCATATGCACACCACCAGATATCGCAGCCATCGACGGCGGACGTACAGCAGTTCCAAACGAGGCCCCTCAAACCACGAACCATGGCCAGGGGCCGCTTGACGTCGACTTCGGCCGGGATCAATACCAACGCGGCCGGTCCGGCGGAGGCTGCTCAGCCCGCGCCCGATGCGTCAACCGGCCTCGAGGTGCAGCATTCTGCGAGGACGCTGAGCCCGGGGGGTCCTCAACTTGTTCACCGCCCATCGTCAGCAGCCGGCAATGCGGCGCCTAAACAGCAAACCGTTGCCTTGATCGATCCGGATGGGTCCGCGCAAGCGAGCAAGGCCGGGGACGAAAAGACCAAGCAGGCTCTGCAACAGGCCATCGAGACTGCGGGGACACTCTATAAACGGGTCTCCGAAGTTGACAGGCACTAGCGAGGGCTGGATCAGCAAATTGCCGGGCACATCTGCTACTCAGAAGCCGCCCTGCGGGCTGGCTTCAGCGCATCGGACCTGAATGCCGCTGGATGCCTCCATCCCACCACGTCCCGAATCTCGGCGACGCATCCTTCTAATTGCTGTTCACTGACCACGAGTGCCGAGGGTGAAACAAGAGGGCAAGCTTCTCCATTCTGTTAAAATCGGGCTTCTGTGAAGTATCTAGTGTGCCCACCAGTTCATGATATTCCGTAACAATTTCATCTTCGGGATCATTCTGCTTTTGCAGTGGCCTGTAGTATCGAGGGCTACCCCGGCCACTGTGGCCTCGATTGAATCCGCGATTCGCAATCACAATTACACCGAGGCCTTATCGATCGCCGACTCCGCTCTACAAACTGATCCTCGTGATTTCCGGGTGTGGACCTTAAAAGGAATTGCGCTATCACTCAAAGGCGAGACCCCCGCAGCGTTAGAGGCATTTCAAAGCGCGGCAGCGCTATCCCCCGACTACCCTCCAGCCCTGCAAGGTGAAGCTCAGCTTCTATCTCAAACCGGTGATAAACGTGCCATTGGCGTTTTGCAGAAGATCGTAAAAATAAGTCCCGGCGACCAGACCGCCCATGAAATGTTGGCTGTTGCTCAAGCAAAGCACGAGAACTGCAACGCGGCGCTCTCCCAGTTTCAGATAGTCGATAAGGCGGTCGAATCTCACCCGGAATCATTGGAATGGTATGGCTACTGCCTGATGCGCGAAAAGCAGTTTACCGAGGCAGCCACAAAGTTTGAACTCTTGTCGAAACTGCTCCCCGACAAACCGTATCCCCGCTATGATCTTGCCCTTATGCAAACTCTTGCCAATAAGAACGAAGCTGCGATTCAAACGCTTCAACCACTCCTCGCGGAGCAAGTCGTTGATCCGGATGTTCTAAGCCTGGCCTCCCAAGCCTATGAGGCATCGGGCGACACGCCAAACGCCGTCTCGAGCCTGCGCAGAGCCATCCTTCTGCAGCCGGATAACGCAGACTTCTACGTCCAGTTTGGCGGGCTCTGCCTCAGCCATGACTCCTTTGAAGTCGGGCTCGACATGATCAATGCTGGAATTAAGCGTGTCCCCAACAATGCGAGACTGTACATCGTGCGAGGGCTCCTTTACGCTCAACTTGCGGAGTACGACAAGGCAGATCAGGACTTTGTGACCGCGGAACAACTCAACCCTGCCCAAGTCACCGGTTCCTACGCTTTGGCTTTAACCGAAATACAGGCTGGCCACGCAGAAGACGCGCTCGCAGAAATACGTAAGAAGCTGATCGATCATCCGAATGACGCATCCCTACACTACGCGTTGGCCAGAATACTTATCGAACAAGGCGCGAAGGTGGGCAGCGCCCCGTTTCGTCAAGCTATCGATTCCGCCCTGCTAGCGGTTCGCTTGAAACCAGACTTCACGCCGGCTAGAGACCTTCTCGCCAGTATCTACCTGAAGTCGGGCCAAAATACCCTTGCCATCGAACAATGCCGTCGTGCACTGCAAACTGATCCAATGGATCAGAGCGCCCTCTACCATCTGATAATGGCCTCGCACAACAGCGGACAGAAGGCTGAGATCGACGCTCTTGTACAACGTCTCTTGCTGTTGCAACATGGTGACGGAGCCGAACAGGAAAGCCGAACGCGCTACAAACTCGTCGAACAAGGCCCGACAGCGCAAAAGTAGTAACCAGATCCTGTTCTTATTTAACTAGTCTCGGCAACGCGCCAGATTGCACGATTCCGTGTCCTTCCTGGACAACAACAAGCTGATTTGCCTTGATGGCAGACAACTTCTCGATGGTTCCGTTGGTCCAGAAGATTTCCAGGTCCGCCTGCTTGACCTGGCCTAATCCAAAATGCAACCTACGATCATTCACCGAGTAGAAGCTCGATTGTGCAGTAACACTCTGCGCCTGGGCTTTACCCCCGTAACGCGCGATGACTCTAGAGCCGATTGCGCTGCGATTCGATCGAGTACCGATCAATCGGACCTTGAGCCAATTCCCCGTACCCCTGAGGTCGTTGCGTAGTAGCGATGGAGGCTCGTTCAGATTGATCACTACCATATCCACATCGCCGTCGTTGTCAAAGTCTCCAAACGCGCAGCCTCGGCTGCAATGGGGAGTCGCTATTCCCGGCCCCGCTTCTTCGATCAATTCTTCGAACCGGCCATTGCCGAGATTGCGGAAAACTACGCGTGGGGTTTTGAGCGGAAACTGCGGTAACTTCGCCTCGATTTCCGGGTAGATCGATCCCGATACTACGACTAGGTCGGGCCACCCGTTATTATCGAGATCTGCAAATCCTGTACCCCAATTGACGTAACGGGTTTCAACTCCTAGACCTGCCCGCGCCGTCACATCTGTGAATGTGCCGAGTCCCGTCGTTTTCATAAAGAACGTTCGTGTCTCCTTCAAAGTGTGTTTTGAAGATATCGAGATGCCCGTCAAGGTTATAGTCCCCAACTGCGACACCCATCCCAGCTTGCACCATGCCATCATCGCTGAGAGCGACGCCGCGCTGGATTCCTTCCTCAAGAAAACTACCGCCGTGCTGGTTCATGAACAACAAGCTGGGCGTGGAGTCGGAAGCTACATACAGATCTGTCCACCCATCACCATCAAAATCAGCCGCGACCGCAGTCATTCCATAGATCGAACGAGCAGTTCCTGCTCCACTATCCAGGTTGACCTCGCGAAATCGAGCCGTCACCCTGATTATGGTAGAGATAATTCCGTGCAAACGGCAGACCTCTCGGTCCGCAGTTGACTGCGACTCCCCTGTAGTCGCACATCGGGTTGTCACCCGGCTTCGGCAGGTGTGGCAGATCGACCTTCAGGTAATTAGCGACGAACAAGTCCAGATGACCATCACGATCGTAGTCGAGAAACGTACAGCCCGAGCCCCAGCGGGCCTTCGCCGCTGTAGCTCAGACCGGCACGCTCCGTCACGTCAGTGAACGTTCCATCCCCGTTATTCCTGTAAAGAACATTCTGGCCATAATACGCAATGAAAATGTCTTCAAAGCCATCGTTGTTGTAGTCCGCGACGGTCACTCCGTTGGCCCACCCTCCGCGCACTAATCCGGCCTTTGCCGTAACATCGCTGAATGTGCCGTCGCGGTTATTTTTATAGAGGCGATTCGTCGCGCCGTCGACTGTCTCTCCTATCCTCGTGCCACAGAGCACCAGAATGTCGAGCCAACCGTCGTTGTCGTAATCAAAGAAAGCTACACCGCAACCCACAGTTTCAAAGATGTACTCCTTGTGGTTAACGCCGCCATAGATCACCGGGGCCGTCAAACCGGCACTGGCAGCCACATCGGTGAAATGTGCGAGGAATGGTATGCCCGAGGCTTTGCCTCTCGGTTGTGGTCTTACTCCCCGGGATGAAACACCTTGCGCCAAAGCCGCGGCTGAGGATGCCGCGCTCATGAGAAGAAACTCACGACGATTGAAGCCCCGAGGATAGCGCCACCGCTTGCTGCGCAAATCTAGATCGTCAACCATACCGCTCTTTCACGATTGACCAGTCGCGAAAGATTTCTAACCGCGATTCAACAGGCAATGTCCCCGGCTCCAACGACTCTCAAGCCCAGTATAATGCATTAATCTCGCAGACGAGCGAAGCTAGCCGATCGCCCCGAACCCCTTAAAACTGAACACGCACGTGACCCTGTACTCCTCGAGCGGGTAATTGCGATGTTGCACGAGCGAACTCTGAGTCGGTAAGATCCGAGTCGACATTAATCAGATTGGCATGATTCAGTAAATTGAACATTTCCCCACGAAGTTCTATATTGAGCTTCTCGCCATGGAACCATGGCGCGTAGATAAGTTTTGCTACATTCAGATTTACGTTTCCATAGCCTGGCTGGTCATACGTATTCCTGCCCAGGTCGCCCTCTTGGCCGAGCGGTGGATTTGGGAACGCCGACGCAGGGAATAGGCCATGCAGAAAGCTTTGCTTGCTCTGGCCATTGAGGTGCCTGCCGAATGCCGGCGTATTCGGCACGTCGTAGTCAAACCCATCTGCATTGAAATCGCCCGTAGGATAGGGAGCCGTGGTGTAAACCGTGAAAGGAAGACCTGTCGAGAATATGGCTACTCCGCCTAAGCGCCATCCACCCAGCACATCTCGCCTCCAGCCGCTCGACCAGGCATTGGGTAAGGTCCACACCCCATCCGCTGAAAATTGCTGCCTCACGTCGAAGTCGGCTCGGCCTCGTTGCGCTCCAAAATTGTCAGCTTGAATGATATTCGTGGTCGCACACGCGCAAGCACCCTGCAATGTGCCGGCCGTACTGTAGATATCCAGTACCTTGCCCCATGTATAGATGCCTCGCAATGCTACCCCATGTTGCATTCGCTGCGTCGCCATGGCAGAGAAATAATGGCCACTGGAGTTACCGTTGGTAGTCTGATAATTGATGCTGCCGAAGCTCTGATTTAGCCGGGTTAGCACCCCATTATTAATGATCAGGTCGTCACTAAATCGGTTGATATCGGTGGTTACCGGAAGATGGTGGGAGGCCAAACCAGAGTAGTTCAGCTCAAACACCAAACTATCGGTAACTTGTTGTTCCAAACTTAAGGTCCAATTCTCGATCTGGCCCATTTTGCTGTTGCCGGAGAAACCGCCAATGTTTGCCCGCTCCCCCACAATACCCCCATGGGGATCAAACACAATGTTAGACGGAATAAGCAGCGGGCAGTTCAAGGTATAGCCTTCGGAAGTACATGCAGTAAAGGCGGGGGTGCTATTGCCTGAATAAACGCTGAGTGACGGAGTGTAGCTGAGAGGCAGATTCGCCTCTACCAGCCCAGTGAAGTTTCTATAGGGCATCCTATCCGAAAAAAGTCCGAAGCCTCCCCGGATTGCAGTACGCCCCTTCTTCGAGACGTCCCAGGAGAAGCCAACCCGTGGGCTGAAGGCCCACACATTGTGGTCTAACGCATTTCTCGAACCGTTTGGAGGAGGCGCCACCACCCCATCGGCGATCTGGTCATTCAGCGTGCTTCCCGACCCCGGAGTAAATAAGCTTAACGGGGGGTTGATAAACTCGGTGAGGTGCCCTTGCGAGTCATAGCGAATACCTGCATTGACCGTCAAGTTCGGCCTGGCCTTCCAGTTATCCTGCAGGAAAATCCCCGTGTAAGGTTGACGATAATTTTCCAGGGGCGTGACTGCGTCAAGGCTCTTCAGATTGATGGGGACGCCGGATTCTGAAACTGGCTTGTCTTGAATGTAGTCGAGGAGATTGTTGAAGTTGTAGGAGGGGCGGAACGGTATAGTGTCATTCTCGCGTATATCTTCCACATATGCGCCGACCTTTAGTTCGTGAGACTTAACCGTCGCGGTAAAGATCTCGCGCCATCCAATCGTATTCTGCGCCCAGATGCCAATAAACGCTCCCCCGGGAGCGCTGAATCCGACAACCGAGAAATCCGGAAGGCCGGCCACTGTCGGAGGCAACTCAATTTTGGAGCTTGGGCGTACGTAAGAGGCGCCCATTTCATTCAAAAAGCGTGGAGAGAATGTGTGGGTCCAGCCAATATTCACCAGAGTAGCGTCATTGGGGTATCCCGCGTTTAAGGCTGGTCGCACTCCGAGGTTAGAAGTTGTGACCGAAGTGCGTAAAGCAGTTGCGTAAATGCGATCTTTTTCCCCGATGTAGTCGTCGACACGAAAGCTCCATTGATAGGCGTTTCGCGGGGCGCTGTAACTCACGTTAATATTGCCGATCGCAGGCAGGTTTGCGGGAATATTGGGTGCAGGGTAATATCCCGGATTCTGCGCCTCGACCTGCGCAACCGTCAGAATGTCCGAAGATCCATAGGATTGAGGAGGGGCGAGTTTCAGGATTTGGGCGGCTAAAGTGTTCGCGAAATTGCTCTGGACATAGCTTTCAAAATCCTGCGTTTCAACGGTAGCCGCCTCGCTAAATGCCGAGCTCGAGCGCAGAACATCGATCGCTCCAAAAGCGAATAGCTTATTCTTGATGATGGGTCCACCCAACGTCGCTCCGCCCTCCTGGCGAGTAAAGGCTGGGACAGTGGATTCAAATTGGGTTTTTGCGGTCAGTGTGTTGTTAAGGAAAAAGTAATCCCCCGTCCCGTGAAAACTATTGGTGCCCGAGTTGGTGAAGAGCTGCACATTCGCACCGCTGGTTCTGCCCTTAGAGGCATCAAAGTCATTTGTATTGATCTGCAGCGATTGGATGATCTCGGGATTTGGGGAAACCGATGCCTCTCCGCCGAGCGACGGCGTATCGACGTAGGCCCCATCAATCATGAAAGAGTTGGACTCCTGCCGTTGGCCTGCCGCATTGATCTGGATACCGTATTGGTTATTGAAATTGTCTCCGGAAGTGAGCCCCGGACCTGTTACCCCGGGTGCTAAAGCGGCCAGGCCGTAGACATTTTGTCCGACAAGCGGTGTTTGAGTAACGGTGTCACGAGCAACGACCGCGGAAGTTGACGAACTCGTGAGATCGAGTGCAGCCTGTGCCGCAGAAACGTTGACCGTCGTACTGACCGCTCCTAGTTCCAGAACTGGAGAAATGGTGCGAACCTCACCTACCTGAAGCGCGAGTCCACTTTCCACCCAGGACTTGAAGGAGGGTGCACTGATTTCAACTCGATAGGTACTCGCGGCTATGCTGTCGATTCGAAAGTAGCCAGCATTGTTCGACTTCGCCGTTTTTGTGACCCCAAGATTGAGGTCGGTGAGCTCGACCGTCGCGCCCGCGACAATGGCGCCGGACGAGTCCTGCACTGTTCCATCGACGCCGCTCGAATACTGAGCTTCAGCTGGACGGCTGATCAAAGCGAGACAGAAAATTACAAAGATTATCAAGGACCCAATGAGGCGGGATCTCTCTCGTCCCCATCCGGGCAGAGGCAGGTCACGACAGATTTTCCGCCCTTTCGAATGTTTGGAAGCCTGGAGGCACACCTCTTGCCGTAACGTTACGAAACACGAGCCAATGGACAACATTTGAGGCCCTCCTGGGCGCGAAAACTATGGCGAAACATTGGTATTCCTTCGGTTGTAGCCTTGTCAAGCGAAACGTTGCGATTTATGACGTCAACCTGTATAAATTGTCAACCTCTGAAGCATGCGCGAATGATGCCGCTACCCAAATCAGAGCCATTGCCAACAAATTCCAGATGGAGAGATTTCATGTCAGGTAGGCTCTTCTGCACTCAACTCCTTAAGCTCGCAGGCAGATCCCGGATCTGCATCTGCGTCATCGTTCTACTCGTAGGATGCGGCGGAGGGTATGCGCAGGAATACAAAGGAATTCCACCCCAGCCTCCGAGCAAGTTCATCCTCAGCGTGAAATGGGGGGCGCATCGCTTCCATGCAGCTTCTGGAGACACCTGGCCCTTAACTTGGGCGAGCGATGGCAACCTGTATGGATCAGCCGGAGATAACCAGGGGAGCCCGATGAATTTTTGGCAGATCGTGGATAGCCCCGAGTATTCGTTCTCCAGCGTATTCCCTCCTTATCAATCTGTTTTCCTGGTCAACAATCTGCCCGTCGATTGCACGCTCTATTGCAAGACAATTCCCGAGGCGGACAAAAATAATGGCGTCAAGCCGGCTGGCCTGATCAGCGTGAAGGGCGTTCTCTACTTCTCCGTTGAAAATATGAACTACGGCGACAACCCGTCGTTTAACCGGCAGCACAATCTAAACGGATGGATTATCACCTCTACCGACTTTGGAAAAACCTGGAAGCTGGACGCTACCCCACAAAACTTCTTTACTGGGCGTGTTGCCTCAGCCCATTTCATTCAGTATGGAAAGGACAACGCAGAAGCGCCGGACGGATACGTATATGCAGATTTCCCGGCAGCCGACGACGGCAAAAGCTATTGGGAGAACGGAGACTACCTATTGCTCGGACGGGTGCCAAAGGACCGCATCCTTGAGCGCTCCGCCTGGCAGTTCTACGCTGGGCGAGAGTCCTCTGGCCAGGAACTTTGGGACAGCGATGCCGCGAAGGCCACGCAGATCTTCCGCTATCCTCATATGACCGGTGAAGATCACATCACATTCAATCCCGTTTTAAAGCGTTACATCCTTGCCAACTACGGTTTCCACGATGGCCATCTGAATCCCAGGCCATACCATCAACACGCTCCAGAGACTGCTTGCCCTAGTCAGTTGACCTTGTTCGAATCGACTACGCTGTACGGCCCTTGGTCGCTCTTCTATAGGAATGACGACTTCGGAACTTGCGGTGAGTACAACCCCAGCTTTCCTCAGAAGTGGATGAGCAAAGACGGAAAAACCATGTGGATGGTTTCGGCGGGAACGTTTGATGACTATAACTTCGTGACCCAAAGCCTGACTCTTGTTACGTCAGATCGATAGACCCATTTAAAATCCGTGGAATCTCGCCAATTTACGGCCTTATTTCCATCTTGAATTTCCGAACATGCGAACGATAATGGAGACTATTCTTACGCCAGCTGCCGGAAAACTGAATCCATCCGACTAACTCATTGCCATTTGTTTCCAGCCATTTCAACGGGAGGCGAGGACAATAGGGATTCATGTCGCGCGATTCCCATATAGCCTCATGGTGCACCAGGGTGAATGGCCCCCACGGATGCGGGGCGTCATAAATCATCAGTTCGGTCCCGTCGTTCGGTGAGAAGTCTTTATAGAGTCTCCAGGTCATCAACACGTACCGCTTGATAGAGGCAATGTAAACCATATCCGGCAGGCTGATGCGCCGGTCATCCGTCAACACTGGGCTAGCCTGCTGCAGGTTTTTGCTCCAGGCCGGGTGATCATAGTCTTTAGCGTCTGAAACCCATTCCCACGCGCTCGCGTCCTGAATCCGGTCGGCAGGCACCCGACCTACGCGAAGGTTGCTGCCGTTGTCCCATTGGTCCGTCGAAACCGCGTACACATATTGGTCGGGGGCGTTGGCGTTATTGCGTCCATTGTTGACAAAGGCAGGTCCACCAAATAAGTTCCCGGGAAACATAGGACCTTTAATGTCCTTCATGGCAGGAGCCCATGTCTTGCCATGATCACGAGAGCTGACGATCATCGCGTCGCTGCCGTGCTGGCTCTTGGTGCCATGAGCAGGCGGCTTCTCCCCAAGTAAGTTTTGAAACGCCAGGTAGAGCACCCCGTTGACACAAATCATCCCGGAGGGCTTGTCACCTTTGCCACCGAACCCCTTATAGTCCGACATCGGGTTCACTCGAGTAATTGTGTACTGAGGCGGCGTTCCCGAGAACTGGTCGACATCAAGACCATCCTCTTTGCCTCCCCAGTTCGGATCGCCGGCGGAAGCATAAATTTCGTCGTCGTCTGCCCAGGTCATCGGGTAGGTGTCTCCGTGAAGCTGATAGCCCACTTTGCCGAAGTATTTTGGGATTGGACCGAGGTGACTCAAATCTTCGCCAGGCCCGGGAGAATACTCGATTGCATCCCCAATCCACTCGAAGCCAACGATTACCTCGCTCTTCTTTGCCGTAAGTCCGGAAGCGTTCATTTGCAAGGCGGCGCGCATACTCCGCGGAACAATAGAATTCGCCTGAATCGCCACTGGACGTGCCGTCAGATACAGTGGCACAACCCCAGCTGCTATACCTAAGGCAATGGAAAATCGTAGCGCTCTCATCGGCGTAGCCCACCCCTCGTTAAATGCCCCTGTATATCGCCCTCGCTGGGCGCTCGTCAAGCGAAACGTTACGATCTTTGCGAGAGGCGGTTGGAACGCCAATAATTATGCGGCCACTTCAAGGGATATGGAACTAATGGAATCTATCCAACTAGGAACGTTACGTGCATACTAATAATCTAGCCTGAGCGGTATGTTAGATCGGAGGAAACGGGCAGAGGAAATGCAAGAACGAAAGAAGTACACCATGCGAGACGTGGCTCGCCTCGCCGGCGTTTCAACCTCAACCGTTTCCGCTGTCGTCAACGGCGTGACCCCGGTCGGCCCAGAGCGTAAGAAAAAGATAGTCGAGGCTATGGCGGCTTTGGACTACCATCCGGACGTCATCGCCAGAAGCCTCAAGACCGGAAAAAGCAACGCCATCGGGGTGATCGTGCCCGATATCACCAATGCGTTTTATCCCGAAATGGTCCGCGGCGTCGAAGCGGCAGCTCAGTTGTCCGGGTATTCCGTTTTGCTCTGCGACTCCAGCGAAGATCCTCAGATAGAGGAACGGCATCTGGCCGCGCTCTTTTCTCGCAGGGTTGATGGCGTGCTTCTAGCTTGCTGTGCAAACTCGACAGCTTACGACGGGATGATCCGCCGTCGTTTCCCCATGGTTTTTGTCGACCGCCTTCCTTCGGCGGTAACCGAAGGTACTGTCTCTACGGATAACGTCGAGGCAGGTTACATCGCCGCCAAACATCTCATAGGCCTGGGTCATAAGCGCATCGCCATGGTGGCCGGGCATCTGGGGCTCTCGCCGCATCGCGACCGCCTCGGGGGCTTCCGGAGAGCGATGCAGGAGTCTCACTTACCCATCATCGAGCAATACCTGATGTGCGGCGATGTACAGATCGAGGATAGTCTGGCTGCCGGCCATCGATTGCTGAGTTTGCCCGTGCTTCCTACGGCACTCATGGTAAGCAATAACAAGTTGATGCTGGGAATTCTTCAAGCGCTGGAGGAAAGGGGCGTTCAGGTTCCGGGGCAGATGAGCCTTCTTGGTTTTGACGACCAAATCTGGAATAAGTACTTCAGTCCACGTTTGACCGCTGTTGCCCAATCCACCCATCAAATGGGCACGCGATCATTTGATTTGCTGCTGCAGATCATTAACCGTGTCGAGACGCAGAATGGGACCGGGGAAAATATTTTGCTTCCGGCCGAGTTGCGCATCAGGGATTCAACCGCCCCGCCGTCATCCCAGTGGCCCTAGCTGCCGAGCGCTCCGTTGCAGAAGACACAGCTATGCTAAAGTGAGCGCATCATGATGCTTGAATCGGCAATTCGCCGTCCGAAGCAGAACGTCGTTCTCGCTGAGCTGAAAGGTCGCCTGGTATTCGGTGACCATCTACAGCAGCTGAAGACACAGCTGGCGTCATTGGCAACCGAGCCGGAAATTCTTCTGGTTCTCGATCTGTCGAAGGTCGAATACGCTGACAGCTCAGGCCTGGGCGTGTTGCTGTACTTGGACGGGGTTGCGCAGCAGGCCGGGTCCGTACTTCGCCTCGCGGGCACCACCCGCCGTCTCCTGGAAGTTCTGCAGATGACGCACACCGACAAAATACTCAAATTAGATCCTGATGTCGCCAGCAGTCTGAGCCATAGCGCTCCCTGAGCAAATGTCGCCGCCTACCTACTATCGAGTGAGACCGTGGCCCATTCAAGCCTTGTCCTTTGGCTTAGTGGGGTAGTGTCGCGTGACCTACCATATTCAAGCTTCAGTTCTTGACGCATTTTCCGAAAATCAGAAGGCCATCCAAAAAGCGGTGAGGTAAATTCCACCGACGCGCAGATAGCCCGTCTTGCGGTTCGCGCGAAAAACAAGGGAAGGCCTACACGCACCTGGATGACCATCAGCCGCTACTATCGCCCGGAATTGGACGTACTTCGTTTCCTGGCCTTCATGATCGTCTTCATCGTCCATCGGATGGACTTCATTCCGATTGACCCGGCGCGGCACTATTGGCTTTACAACATCTGCCTGCTCGGCGACCTGGGCGTGCCCGTTTTCTTCTTGCTGAGCGCCTTCCTCATCACCGAATTACTCTTTCGTGAGCGCGACGAAACCGGCACAATCCGGCTCAAGGCCTTCTATATGCGCCGCATTCTGCGCATCTGGCCCTTATACTTCCTGGTCTTCTACGGCCTGGTCGTGCTCACCCAGTTTGTTCCCTGGGCTGGCGCCAAGGATCCTGCCGCGTGGCTGGCCTTCACCTTGTTTGCCGGCAACTGGTGGATATGCCTCCACGGATGGGTTCCCGCTTACCCAGTCAATCCCCTCTGGAGCATCTCGGTAGAGGAGCAGTTCTATATCGCTATCCCCATCATCGCCCTCTTGGGTCACCGCGTCGGCGTGAAGGCGGTCTCCCTGTTCCTCATTGCCGTCTCGTATGTAACAGTCATCGTCTATGCCATGCATCCCGCGAAAGGCTTCAGCAGCCAATGGACCAACAGCTTGTCAGTTCCAGTTCTTCGCTGCCGGAACCCTGCTCTCGATCTATCTCAGGACGGGTTCCGAATTGGCACCCTGCGCTCCGCCTGGTCGCCGCGCTGGCCAGCATTGTCTGCTGGCTGGTCGCCTCCATAGCCTTTGGCGTTCAAGCGGATACTCCGCACTCAACCGTTCTGCAAGCCCCGGTCGGCTGGGCCCTCGTTCTGGTAGGCACCCTGCTGCTTTTCCTTAGCCTGCTCGGCTTGCCGGCCAAATTCCTGCCCGCCCCCCTCGTCTATCTGGGACGAATCTCTTATGGCCTGTATCTCTTTCATGAACTGGTGTATTTCCTCATCTACTATCCCGGCAAAGCGTGGTTGACCCGTTTCAGCCAGACATTGCATCTCGCCGACTGGCGCGACGGCATAGGAACAACCCTTGCCCTCTGCCTGACTATCCTGGTAGCGCACACGTCCTATCAGCTCTACGAAAAGCCTTTCCTGCGTCTCAAGAGCCGCTACACGATCGTCCCCTCAAGGCAGGAGGGGTAGAGCGAAAGGCCTGGACCAACCGCTGGGTGCAATCGGATTAATTCACAGTGAGAGAGACCGTACTTGTTTCCACGATCGCCCCGGATGTACCTGTGACGGTGACCGTATACGTTCCCGCCGTGGTCCCCGGGTTGGAGGTGCCCCCACCTCCACCGCTATTGCTCCCACCGCAGCCTGCAAGCACAGTGGCCGCGCAAGCCAACAGGATGAGCATGCCAAGCAGGCTCTGCCAGCCGCGTCTGCGGGCCGGCATCCCCCAAAGCAGGACGCAGGCTAGAGTGGCGCCCGCGGCGGCATACCATCGTGTTCCACTTGCTTCGGGATCAGCCCGTTGCGCGCTGGCCGCTGCCATGGTTGTGATCGTGAGCGTTGAGGTTTGGGCAGTTGTGCCACTGATGGTTACCGACGCTGGAGAGAGACTGCACGCCGCCGGGTCGCTCGCCGCCACTGGAGTCACGGCACAGGTCAAAGCGACGGCTCCGCTAAATCCACCCGATCCGGTCACGCTGATGGTTGAAGTGTTGCCACTGGTTGCGCCCGGACTCACGGTGATGTTGCCGCTGTTGCTGAGGGCAAAGCTGGGATTCACCACGACCGCGTTGACCGTGACGGTTACTGCGCTTGAGGTGCTGCCGCTGAAATTGACGTCCCCTCCGTAAACCGCGGTGATGCTGTTGGAACCCACGGGCAGTGTGGTGGTGGCATAGGTGGCGACACCTGTGGCGGAGAGCGTGCCCATGCCCAGCGTTGTCGTCCCCTCCATGAACGTGACTGTGCCCGTCGGCACGGTGGTGTTTCCCGAGGGTCCGGCAACTGTCGCAGTGAAGGTGACACTTGCGCCGGCGGTGATGGTTGCGGCCGATGCGCTGAGCGCTGTGGTGGTCGCCGCCAAAGCCGGCGGTGTAATGGACGATGTCCAGACCGCAGAGTTCAGAAACACCGTCAGGCTGCCGGTTGGCAGGCCGACCAGCAGTTCGGGGTAGCCATTCCCCAACAGATCGGCGGTTCCGACCGTGCCGGGCCGCTGGCCCAGAGCGATAAGCCCTTCGCCGAGGGTTCCGTCGCCGTTGCCCAACAACACCTCGGTGTAGTAATTCGGATCGCCCAGGGTCACATCCAGGTTGCCGTCCTTGTTAAAGTCGGCCAGCGCAATCGAGGTGGCGGTGCTGTCTGTGAGAAGCAGTGTATTGGCTGTCTGGAAGGTGCCGTCGCCGTTGCCCAGCAGGGTGTAGGCATTGAGTGCGCCTGGGTTGCCGTTGGTACCCGGCACTCCCCCGGCGACGATCAAATCAAGCTTGCCGTCATGGTTCAGATCGCCCAACGCCGCCACGCTGTACGTGGTTGCCGATGTCGCCGGGGCTGTCGCCGGGGTAAAGCTGCCGTCTGCGTTGCCCAGGTAGACAACCAAGGCTCCCGCCTGGCTTCCTGCAACGCCTCCATCCACCACAATCAGATCGGTACGGCCGTCGGCGGTCAGACTCCCCGCAACCACGTCCACTGCGTTCGAGGTGTCAATCTGCTTCGCCGTGCCCAGCGTGCCGTCGGACTGGCCGAGCAGCACAAATACCCCGGCTGAGCCTTCACTCACGGCAACGTCCATGAAACCATCGCCATTGAAGTCACCGACCGCCAGGCTGTTCGCGGCGCCAATCGTGTAGTCCTGTTCTGCCGCGAATGTCCCATTGCCCTGGTTGATCAGCACCGAGACCTTCGGATTTTCATCGATACCCAAACCAATCATCACCGCGTCCGGCTTCTGATCGTTGTTCATATCGGCGGCGACGACCATGGTTGGACCAAGGTTGATCGAGCTGGTAATGGGAGCTCCCAGGTTTCCTTTGCCGTCACCCGGCAGCACCAGCAACGAGCTGGGAGAAGTCCCAACATTGTTCCGGTTGAGCACCAGCACGTCGGCCTTGCTGTCCCCGTTGAAATCCGCGCTCGCCATCTGCAGACTATTGTTGGTATTGCTGCCCGGCGCGGTGTAGGTTCCCTGCTGATAGACTGCCGAGTCAACAAAGGTGCCGTCTCCCCTGCCCATCAGGATCTGCCACATCGGGAACTCCATGTCATAGCCGCCATTGGCATAGATTCCGTCTGTGCTGGTTCCCAGAAAGATATCCGGATTGCCGTCGCCGTCGATATCGGTGATGGTCACCTGCATGGAGTCAGGCAGTCCGGCGTACACCGGGCCGGTTTGGAAGGTGCCATCGCCGTTGCCGATAAAGATGGCGACGCTACCCGGCTGGGAGACAACCACGTCGAGCTTGCCATTGTTGCTAAGATCGCCAACTGCACCCGCCTGGACATTGGAGTTCGCGGCGGTTGCCAGGGCGGTATTGGTGGGTCCCGTGGTGAAGCTGCCATCACCGCCGCCAAACAGCACCGTGCCCCCGATCAAAAGGTCTTTCTTGCCATCGCCGTTAAAGTCGCCGGTAATGGGTAACAACGAATCGGTCCAGGTCACGGACGATACCGGTCCGAGGGTAAAGCTCCCATCGCCTTTGCCGATCAGGGTGGTGACGGTTCCGGTAAACGTCGGCACGCCCGGGTTGGCGGTACTGGCTATCGTTGGCACCACAATATCGGGGATGCCATCGCCATTCACATCGTCGATCGTGAGACCGGCCACATTCCCCGTAGTGTCCGAAACATCGTAGTAGGCCCCCGGCTGAAACGTGCCGTCGCCATTGCTCAGGAAGACGGCGGTGGCCGGGTGTTGGTTTGCCGGGTCGATGAGCCCGGTCTCCGCCAGGTCCATGATCCCGTTGTTCCTGAGACTCGCGGTGGAGAAGTAACCTGCCGTCTGGCTATTGCTAAGCTGGGTATTCGTAATCTTGTTAGCCGTAAAGTCGCTCACCGACCCGTAGAGCCCGCTGTCTGCCAATTGGGCGGTGATCGGCGAGCCATCTGAGGTACCCCCCAGGGCCACAATATTCCCGGTGGCGGCCACTCCCAGCACCGGATCGGTGCAGCCATTCTTGAAGACGTCAGGGGTAGTGGTCAAACCCGACAATTGGTGGAAATAGTCCTGAGCAGATGGGAAAGAAGTAAAGAGTATGCCGCTCAGCGTGGCGGCGTTGGGCATGTTCAGGTCTTCATCCAGGCTGCAATCGGGGTTTCGGCGCAGGGTGGTGGCGTAAGTGGCGGTGATGTTAGCCGGCACCGTTGCATTGGGCACGTAGCTGAGCCCGGTCAAGGGATTGCCGAGGAACGGAAGAGTGGGGGTACTCGAGCTCAGACTTAAGGCTGGGGTTGCGCTTGCGTGGGGAACTGCCCGGGCTTCCGGCCGGAATGAGTGACCGGTCTTAAGAAGTTGGAACACGTAGGCGAGGTAACCTCGAGTACAGTCTTCGATAGAATTCCCGAATCTGTCTTCTGTACAGTCCTCCGATGCTGCTTTCAAAAGTTTCTGAATGATGCTTGATAGTTCTTTCCGGTCAAGAGCGCCCGCCGGAGACCCCGCCGGCGCTTGCGCTCTCCCCACGAGGCTCTGCAACAGAATCATGGCGATGGTGAGAACGAGCGCCTTTTTGGCAAGCTTGGCCAGGCGCGCGGGGGTCTTCGATGATTGTGGGCGAGGATGGGAGTGCCGATCGAACAGTCCTGCGAACATGGGTTTGCGGTCTCCTGTAAGCCCAGGTCGCGAGGCCTTTCAGCCTGTTTAACGAATTGCTCCGGGGTCGGACCAAGAGTAAGACTGCAGACAAGAAAAATCATTACCAAATTCCTACCCAATTCCGAATTCATGGCAGATTCCGCCATTCTGGAGCTGACGGTGCGGAGTTGAGGGGCACGCGAAGTAACCCCTGAGAGTAACCCTCACCTGTGAGAACAGATTCGAGAGTGACAAGCAGACGACTCGTGCGACAGCAGAGTTCAACCAGGCCAGCGAGCATTACGGCAATTTCGCGAACTCGCTACGGGCCTGTCGGAGGATAGGAAGATCGCGATCCGCATCTTTCCATAGCCCAAGAAAATCTCCATAGGCCGCCTTGGCTTTGTTCGTGTCGTGCGCCATCCCATACGCTCGGCCGATTTCCAGGTGCGCCAGCGCACCGATCAGTTCGTTTTGCACCAAACCTGGATGGTCGAGAATCTTCTGAAACTCTACCGCGGCGGCCGCCCCTTGTTTGCCCGCCAAGTCGGCCTCGCCCCGTAGATAGATCGGGTAGAGTGCGAAGCTTACGTCCTGCGAGGTTTGTCCCGTTTCATACGGCTGCGACACAGCCAGTGCGTCGACAGCCCGCTTCCCCTCACCAACGCCCAGCGCAGCAGCAGCGCGGATCGCGGGCGCCAGGTTATACCGCACCACCGTATCTTCAGGAAATCGCTTGCCCAGATCGTCGCTGAGACGAGTAGCTTCGGCGAAATCGCCCGCCAACCCAAGAGCAACCGCCGCCATCGCCGCCACCTCTCTGCCGTTCGAGAGTTTCAGCACGCCCTTTGCCTGCTGCCGCGCCAACGTAAGATTGCCGACCAGCGCCTCTCGCACTGCGGCTTCTGCGTGGTACTCCGCCATCGTCTCCTGGTTCCCGTTGCGCAACGCAGAGTCTGCCGCGCGCCGTGTCAGCTCCCGCGCTCGGGCAAACTGTCCACTATAGGCGGCCGTGTTCGATTGATAGCAAAGAACAAGATCCTCCGATCCCGGTTTGCTGATCGCTTCGGCCGCCTCCCGCTCCATCCCCGCGGCATCATGCGCCACAAAATCAACCAGGTAGAGATTGCTGTGAAGATAAGGAGAATCGAGATTGTGCGCTCTTGCCTCTCGTGCCGTTGCTACCGCTTGCGGCAAGCGGTCGACGTACATGTAGTCGATCATCAGGTTAGAGTAGTTCTGCACCGTCGCGGGATTCAGCGCCAGTGCTCGTTGGCTGGCCGCGAGGCTCTCGTCATAGTGGCCCAGGTAAGCATCGATGGTGGCCAGATTGGAAAATGCTTTCGAGTCGCGCGGGTAAATCTGGGTAAACAACAGATCGGATGCGCGCGCTGCCTCGAAGTTGCGCGTCACCACCGCGTCGTAAACCAGGGCGATGCCGAGCTTCTCACGCTCGCTCACGCGTTCTCGCAGCTGGTAAGCCTTCTGCAGGTTCTCCGCAGCGCGGGCTGTCTCATCGCTATTGAAATAATCGATCCCCAGCCCCACATAGGCCATGGCGAACTTCGGGTCCAGGCCGATCGCGCGCTCATAAAATGTGGCCGCCTCGGAGCCCTGTCCTGACACTTCCGCCTGGTGACCCAGGCTATACGCCTGCAAAGCCTCCAGCGAGGGCGTGGTCACGTTTTCCAATGGCGTATCCAGCTTCTGCACCGAGGCCAGGGATTCCCCCAGCCTGGTGCGAATCTCCGCGGTCATCCTTCCCAGCGCGTCGAGCACATGATTCTTGTCGCTGGCTTGGGCCTGCGCGCTTGTCAGCAGATCTCCATTCGAACAATTCGCCGCGTACAAGGTAAGCAGGTAGCGCGTGCCCACCTGCGCAATATAACCGCTCAACACCGCCGCGCTGCCGGTGCGCTGGCAAACCTCGCGCGCCAGCTCGGCGGTAAGCCGCGTGCCTTTGGGCCGGGCCATCAGCAAAAGCGTCTGCTCCATCCGTTGGTCAGAAAGCAGATTCAGAAAAGGCGATTGCTCCAGCTGGATGGATAGTCCCTGCCGCAGGGTGCCGTCGAAAACCGTGTCTCCCGTGGTGTTGGCGAAGTCAGCAAGTACGATCGTGTCTTTGTCGGTGAGCCTGGGCCCACGGCGGAAATGCAGATAGGCGAAGCCGGCCAGCGCCGCGGCCAAAACTGCCAGAGCCGCGGCGAACCACACCTTGCGCCGTCGCCCCGAGTTCCCGGCCTCCGGCGGCGCGTCCGCCAAAATCGCCGCCGCGATCACCGGCTGCGGCCGGTCTTGCTCCGTAGCGTTCTCCTCTTCCGTGATGGTCCTGACCTTTTCCGCAAAGCGGTACCCTCGGCCGGGCACGGTAATGATGTAGCGGCGTCCGCCGTCGTTGTCGCCCAGGGCCTTGCGCAGCACAAAAATGTTCTGTGTCAGGTTCGATTCCTGCACGAAGGTATCTGCCCAGACGGCATTCAGCAGCTCATCCTTCAGAACCACCTTTTCACTGTTGCGCACCAGCACCAGCAGGGTCTCGAAGGCCTTCGGCTGCAGCGGGATGGGGCAGTCATCGCGCAGCAGCAGGCGCTGCCCGGCGTCCAGGCGAAAAGGGCCGAACTCGTATAAGCCGTTAACTTCGTTGGCCATAGGCGGCCCTGAGAAATCCTGAGAACTTCCTGAGCCCATTCTAAGGACTTGCAGGGGCCGCCGGGAACACGATTAGAGGAGAATGAGACGCTTTGTGCAGGTGCAGGGTGGGCCAATGGATCGACGGGTGGGAAGCGATTCGAAGGGATGCCCTACACCACTTGCGGGATGGTGACGGCATACCTGTTCACATGAATGCGGCACTGAGTCGGGGGGCTCGGCTGCTGCTGAAGTGGCAATAGGAATGCTGTCACCCTGGCACCAGGAAGCAGCCCCGTCCCCAGCTTCGCTGGTTCTTGGGGGTTTACTCGTGGGATAGCAGATATACGTCAAACTGGCCGCCAGGACGCGTGTAGACAATTTTTGAAAGATCGCGGGCTACATCGTAAGCGTTGCCGCCAAAGTACTGCGAAAATGCGAAAGGAAGCTTCATCACCAGTTGCGCCGGTCCTGTCGCTTGCCCATTGGACCACGGAAGCCGATACAGATTCACCTCTCCACGCGAGGAAACCGTGTACACCACGTATTTTCCATCGTGGCTGAAGCGCGGAATAAAGCTCGTTATCCCGGGCACCAGGACCGTGCATTTTTTATCGGAAATCCCGAGCTCGAAGATTCCCAGGTCGTCTCCCCGAAGTGATGTCATTAACAGATACTTGCCGTCCAACGATTCGTCCATAACGTATCCGCAACCTTCATGGAACGGTTCTGCTCCGGAGCCATCGCTATGGATCTTCCAGGTGCTCAGAGTCGTGGACGAGTTCCCGCGACCGCTTACGTAAAGCTCCTTCCCGTCGCGGCTCCACACGCTTGAATCAATGTGCGCGAGAGATCGCGGAAGTTCGCGGAGATGACTGCCATCCCGATTCACGACGTAATGCCGATCCGACACCGCCGCTCCTCGCACATAGTCCAGCTGCGAATCATCCGGGGACCAATCGCCGGTGGCCAGGCTCGCGGAGGAGGCAAGCTTCGTCCTGTTACTTCCATCTGCATCGGAAACCCACAACTCAGTATTCTGCGGATCGGGCGACGTGAGGTACATCAGCCGTTTCGCGTCCCGGGAAAAGGTCGGCTGCGTGGCCAATTCCGAAACAATGTCGGCCGTGGATTTCGACTGGATCTGGTAAACGGAAAGAAACCCGGACTCCCTGCCGTTAATGAAGAATATCCCTTTACCTGAGGGATCCCTCATCGGCCAGAAATCTGGGCCTGGACCTGACGTGAGCTGTACGGTGGTTTTATTTTCAAGATCGTATTCCCACAGATTGAAAATCCCGTTGCGCTCGCGCGAAAACAGGAGAGTTTTGCCTGGCTCTCCCCAGCTCAAATCCAAACCGGCTTTCTCTCCCAGATCCATGGCCTTGCGGCTGGCGAGATTCACTTTGTATATCTCGGAAGCTGCATTCCCGTCCGCGCTGCGGCCGGTAAGCAGAACGTTCGCTCCATCGGGGAACACCAGCAGCGTCGGAAAGCCGACTCCCAGATCTTTGTAGTTGTAGATCGCCGTGCCGACACCGCCGGACGCCGGCGCCTGCAGCAGCTCCCTCGGTGCCGGCATTGATGTAGAACAAGCTTTTGCCATCGGCAGACGGCTGCAGAGAAGTGCCCTCAACCACGCGTACCGGCGTGCCGCCGAGCGTGGGCACAGCCCAAACTTCCGTGGCGCCCAAGTCCCGCTCGTAGTAGATCCTGGTTTCGTCCGCGGAAAAGCTGTCGAGAAACTTGCCGCCTTCGTCCGATGGTGAGCTGCAGGGGTTCTCCGCCCGAAGTCAGCATTACGAAAAGTTGGTCGTATCCGTTTACGTACGAAGTGAAGGCCAGGGTACGCCCGTCAGGAGAGATGATTGCCTGCCCGATGGGCTTGTGCCAATGACTGATCTGCGTGATCTTGCGCGGGACATCCGGCGCGTGGCGAGAGAAGAGGCGGTAGCCACCGTAACCGGCGGCAAGCAGCAACAGCAAGACGCCCCCCGCGATTCCGGCTAACTTTCCTTTGTTGTGGGATGCTTCCGTTACCGGCTCAGCCGGGGTCGACGGTCGAGTTCCGGCAGAGTCGGACGAAGAAGCCCGAACCCCACGGCCAGAGGAAGGGTCTCGCGGCGGCGTCCCGGGCGACGGAGAACCCGGTCGAAAAGGTATCTCCGCTGACATTCCTCCCTGAATCGGAATCACGCTTAAGACGCTTGAGGTCCGCCCGCAGCTCCGAGGCCGTCTGGTAGCGCAGGTCCCGATCACGTTCCAGAGCTTTTCCGATGATGCGCTCGAGTTCCGGCGGCAGGTTCGGATTGAGCCGAACGGGAGGCGTCGGAATGCGATTCAGGATGGAATCGAAGATCACTCCAATGGTGTCGCCCTGAAACGGCAGCACGCCGGTGCTCATTTCGTAGAGAACGGCCCCAAACGAAAACACATCGGTGCGAAGGTCCAGGTCTTTCCCGCGCACCTGCTCGGGTGACATATAGGCAACCGTGCCCAGGGTCGTGCCGGGGCTGGTCAGGTGCTCTTCCTTCTGCAACGTCTCCTGAAGGGTCGCTCTCCCGCCCTGGCCGTCTCCGGGATCTCGAAGGGTCACCTTGGCCAACCCGAAATCCAGAATTTTGGCGTGGCCGCGCTCGGTGACGAAGAGATTCGCCGGCTTGATATCCCGATGGATGATCCCCTTGGCGTGCGCCGCGTCGAGTGCGTCGGCTATCTCAATCGCCAGGCTTAGGAGCACCTCAGGCTCCAAAGGTTTGCCGCCGATGAAATGCTTCAACGTCACGCCGTCAAGAAACTCCATGGCGATGAACGTTTGCCCGTGCTGATCGTCGATCTCGTAGATGGTGCAGATGTTGGGATGGTTCAGGGCAGAAGAGGCCTTGGCCTCACGCTGAAAGCGGCTCAGTGCCTGCTGGTCTTTGGCGACATCATCGGGAAGAAATTTGAGCGCCACAAAGCGATCGAGTTTGAGGTCCTCGGCCTTGTAGACGATCCCCATCCCGCCACCGCCGAGTTTCTCGAGGATTCGATAATGCGAGATGACTTGGTCGATCATGCAGCAAAAGGTACATCGCTTGTGGGAGGCTTTATTTTAAGCCGCTCCGGCGTACTACGGTGAACTAGTTTCGTACCCCGGCGGGTTGATCACCGCGCAGAGTGCGCGGGTGATCTCCGTTCGCCGAACGCGGACCAGTTGCTTGCGAATACAATATCGAGCATCTGGGGCGTGGTATGAAACGTTTTCATAACGCAGGCAATCTGCTTCGCGGTGCTGGAGTTTTTCTAGTCGGGGCCAGCCTCGCCATTGGCAAACCACTCGTTGGAAGCGGTATTTCGGATGGACTCAAGACGGAGCCCAGCTCCGACTTTCACAACACATGCACTTTTTCTGACGGTGCCACCATAGCGTTCGACCAGGAGCCCTGGCGCACTGGGGAGTATGAAGCCATTCCTATTCGCGTCACCGAGCACATGGTTATTCCGCCGATGGAAATACCAGCGGGCAACTACACGCTCTTTGTCATAGATAGGGACGATCCTCCCTGGACCCTCATAGTCAGCAAGAAGGCCGGCGAATCGGGTATGCCCTATCCGGGAAAGAAGTTTGACTTGGGGCGAACCAGCATGGGCTCGGATGTCCAACGCGCGGTGAAGCACTTCACTGTCGGCTGCAAACTAATTAAGAACGGCCCTACTTTCCTGTTGATGCAATCAGGTAGATCCGTCGCCTACGTGAAGATCATGGTCAAGAAAAGCACGAAAGGACAAACAGAGTACCTGATTCACTAGGTCGATGAGTTTGAGCTTCCTGGCGAGGACGCAATCATGCGCAAGCAGGGTAAACGATTGATCATAGAGCCGGCTCCTCCTCAATCCCTGATAGCTTTGTTGGCAACCCTTAAGCCACTCAAAGAAGACTTTCCGGCGATCCCTGATCCCGTCCCCGATCCGAACGACGCGAAGGTTTATTACGGGAATGTTAGTGTCACAAATGAATCGTCGTCCCGCCTGCCCCGGCGCGCCGCGCGGTCTTTTGATTGAGCAAAGCGGATGTAGCCAGAATCTGCCGGCAGCGACGACGCGACGTCCACCGCATCTAGCGCTTTGTCGCCGTGATCATGCAGTAGGACATAGGGCCCAGGGGCGCACTGACAAACGGCAGGAGCACAGGCGCCATCACGTTGTTCCAGCGTGCGCGGGTCATCGCCCGCTCGCCGAACACCACATCCGATAGGAGGAACTTCAATGTCACCCAGGGAATGTGCGCGACCGAAGGACCTACCCGCATCTGCAGGTGCTCAACCGAGATCTCCGCGAAACCAAGTTGTTCCAGCCGGGCCGTGAACGGGAGTAGCTGCGCCAGCTCTTCGATGACCCAGCACTCACAAAGCTTAGAGTAGATGCGCCGCTGCAGCGCGCTGGCGAACCGGGTTCTTGTGAGAAAGCCATCGGCAACCACCAGCCGGCCGCCGGACCGCAACAGGCGGTGGGCCTCCGTCAGCAGCGCGCCCTTGTCCACGCCCCGGGCGTGGCAGCTACTCTCCACCGCGTACACGCCGTCGTAGCTGCTGCATGGCAGAAGGGTGTCTTCGTAGTCGCCTTCGACCACGCATACCCGCTCGCCGCAACCAGCTGCATCGTTGAGCGCACGTGCCCGTTCCACCTGCCATGGCACCCGCGTCACCCCCAGCAGATGCGCTTGCGGCAGGCGGCGCGCAAAGCTGCGCAGCGTCGCTCCCAGACCGCAACCAAGGTCGAGCAGCCGCGGCTTCGCGATGCTCTCTACCCGCAGCCGCGTCAGCACCTCTACATTCATCTGCTCCAGCATTCCCTCGCGGCACAGCGGATTAGCGCCCGCGCGGAAGTAGCCGAAATGCATGTTGAACTCGCGGCTCCACGCTGCGTAATCCGGACCGGCCTCGCTGTAGTACTGCTCCAGGCCGATCTGGGGCGCAGCGTTCCCAACGGGGATCGGCTGAACTGCCGATTCTCCAATCCGGTTGACCCCTGCCGCGATCATTTTTCCCCCTTCCCTTTGCGCGGGCCCGGTAGCCATTTCGTCACGTTTGCGCCCAGGCTCACCAGGCTGCGCAGCGTACTCGGCGGCAGCTTTGCCATCTGCTGGTACCAACCGTGTATCTCCTGCAGAAAGGCGTGCATGCCGGCAATGCGCGCGGTCACCTCGGGCTGTTTCTCCGCGCCTGCCTCCGCGGCAAGTCGGCCAAGCGCCGTGATGGTGGGTTCAATTTCTCGCTCCACGCGCTGCTGCAGCACCGTGAGAAAGAGTTGCCACACATCGTGCGAAGTAGAGAAGAAGTCGCGGCGGTCACCCAACTGCGGCGTCGTCTGCACCAGCTGCCAGTTCTGTAGTTCTCGCAGGCTGGTGCTCACGTTGGAACGCGCTACGGAGAGCGCTTCAGCGATGTCCTCGGCGGCCAGCGGCTCACTCGACAAGTACAGCAAAGCATGTACCTGCGCCACGGTGCGGTTCACGCCCCATCGGCTGCCCATCTCTCCCCAGTGCAGTATGAACTCGCGTCCCGCGTTGGATAAGACCATACCCGCTCTCCCTATTCCTGTAATTTCAGTATATACAGAAATAACAGAATGTCTAGTAAATGCAGCCTCTGCGCCCGCAGTCTGGAAGCGGCTCCCAAGTGGCATATGCTTATGCATAGGCCACGCCATGACCCCGGAACGGCACGTCAAGCTTTTTAAGAATGGACGCAACCAGGCGGTTCGAATTCCTCGTGAGTTTGAGTTTCCTGGCGAGGACGCGATCATGCGCAAGGAGGGTGAACGACTGATCATAGAGCCGGCTCCTCCTCGATCTCTGATAGCTTTGTTGGCAACACTCAAGCCAATCAAGGAAGATTTTCCGCCAATCCCTGATTCCGTCCCCGATCCTGTCGAGCTGTGATGCGCTACTTGCTCGACACCAACATTGTGTCGGATCTCATCCGCAACTCCCAGGGTCGCGTAGCTGATCAGATAAGAAGAGTCGGCGAAGAGAAGGTCTGCACCAGCATCATTGTTGCTGCGGAATTACGATATGGCGCTACCAGGAACGCTTCGCCGCGCCTCACGAACCAGGTCGAAGCGGTACCTGGCTCCATGGACATTCTTCCCTTCGAGGCCCCCGCCAATGCAAGCTACGGAATCATCCGCGCCCGGCTTGAAAAGGCCCGCAGACCCATCGGCGGCAACGACCTTCTCATCGCTGCTCAGGCCATCGCCCCCGGCTACACCCTCGTCACCGGAAATGAAAAGGAATTTGCCCGCATCGAAGGCCTCGCTCGCGAAAATTGGCTACGGAACGGATGGTGACGTTTGGCCATCCATTATTGAGCTTGGTGCCTATTCCGATACGGGAATGTAAGTGTCACAAATGAATTGTCATCCCGACCGGAGTGAACCCGGAAATCCGGGTGAGCGCAGCGGAGAGTCTGCCCTGAGCGAAGTCGAACGGGGACCTGCGGTTGAGCGATTTGTGCGCCTGAGTCAGAGCAATCCCGGTTTGGCCCTTCTTAGTTGAAATCTGATTCAGTCCGATCTAACCGTCCCTGATTCGCATCTATACCTACAACTGAATCTTCCTTGCTTTAGGTGCACCGCGTTCTTTTGATTGAGGAGAGCGGATGTAGCAAGAAGTCCGGCCGGCGCCTCGAGCGTCTCCCTGCGCGGCTGCGGGGACTTAAGGCGCCGTGGCGAAGCCTTTTCACGCGCCGCGAGGGAATTAGTGCGCTAGTGCGCACTTTTTAGCCAATGCGCAGCCTTTTTTTGGGCGCCGCGCTCTTCACAAGGCGAATGTGGGGAAGGTTGGCCTCAGGGCCCAGCTTTTTCATACAAAGGGTGGGCCGCCCAAGTCTCTCTTTTGAGACCTGAGAGTCACCCACTACCAGGTCTTCTTGATCAGCGTGTCGAACCCAAACCCGCCGTTTTGATCCCGCGTCGCGCTGACCGCGACCCGCGGCGATACCTGGTATTGACCCTGAATCGTCTCATTCTGTGTCGAGGCGACATTGCTGGAGAAGGTAACAAACAAATTTCCCGTAACCCGCTGCTGGATGGTGATGTTCGCGCCGGGAGGACCCTGGCTGGTGCCACCCGCCAACACTGGATTGATCGAGAGCTGGGAGATACCCGCAACCTTCGATATCCGGCTCGTCACCTGGCTGCTTACCTGCGACGCCACCAGCGACTGCCGGCAGCCTGGTTTGCCGGGGTCGGAGGATTGGCTCGCGTTCGCTTCCGTGGTCGAACCGAACGCCAGCAGGTTGATGATGTCGGCGGCCGGCAGCGATGGATCGGACGAGTAGTTGGTGCGCAGCTGATCGATCGGCCCGTTGAATCGCATGGAGATGTTGTACTGCTGGATCGTCGTGTTCAGCGCCAGGTTGACCACCGGCTGCGTTTCAGAAGGATTGACGAACTCAATCGTTCCCCCGTTGAGCACGAACCTGTCGCCGTTGAGGATAATGTCGCCGCTGTCCAGGTTCACGCGTCCCAGGATCACCGGCTCTGCCGCCGTGCCCCGCACCCGCAGGTTTGCCGAGCCGTTGATGCTGAGTGCTCGGCTCACCAGGTTGATGTTGTTTTCCGACGTCACGCCCAGGTTCAACTGGATGTTCTGCGCCAGGCCCGGGGTCGCCGGCGCGGAAACACCGCCGGAGAATTGATCGATGAAGCTGTTCAGATCAAACGCTGGAGTAAACGAGAGATCGGCAAGCTTCACCTGCCCGCCCAGCACCGCGTTGTCGGTCGTGCCCGCGAGCCGAATATCGGCGTTCACGCGTCTCCCGAACACCTGTCGGATAGAGCACGCGAACCCCGTTGGCCGCGAGCCCCAGATCGAACTGAACCCCAGGCCGATAAGCGACTCCACCTTGCGCGGTAACCGTCCCGCCGCCGACGGTCCCCTGAAATTTGCTGATGTTGAGCCGGTCCTTGGTCAGCGTAAGTACGCCGTTCCCGTGCTGCAAGCCCACCGGCAAATCGCCGCTGGCAAAGTTCGCGTCCACGATCTCTATCTGCGCCGCCTAACGTCGGGACTGCTCGGTCGCTCCACTTGGAATTGATATTGAACTTCAACTCACCCGAGCTCCTGATGTCCGGTGCGAACACCTGCGCGAGCTGCAGATTCACCGTGCCCAAAAGCACCAGCGAGACGGGAGCGCCGTTGGCCGTGGACATCGAACCCTGAAACTGCAGATCGGTATCTGTGCCCTTGAGCCCGGAACGCTGCAGCGTAATCACCGTGTCCTTGTAATCCACGTGGATGGGCGAGGTCTCAGCCAGCTGGATGGTATTGGCTGTACGCCAGCTTCAGCGTTGGAATGGTGACGTGTGCTTCCAGTAGCTTCTTATTCTTGAGTGGCCCATGCAGCGTGCCGTGCAACTCGGTCTGCGCCGGTCAAATCCCCGGCCTGCTGCGGGAGCATAGATCGCAAAGATGGGCTGCAGACGGAATCGCCTGCGTATCGAGCGTGGCGTCCGCCAGGTAGTCCCCGGTTAGATTCACCTTCGCGTTCGCCCGGATCGACGTCCCCACTGCGGAAGAGGTCAGATTGGCCGTCGCCAGATGATTGGCCACATTCATCTGCAGATTGACGTCTGCGATCTTCTGATTCTGGATCTCGATCTGCGGAATCTGCAGCGTGGCATCGAGCTGCGGGTTCTCAAACGTTCCCGCCCCATTGGCCTGGATGCTCACCACTCCCGTGGCGTTGACATTCTGCGCCTTGAGCGCCTGCAGTTGATCCAGACGGATGCCCGATCGCGGTAAGCTGCGCGATGTAGCTCTTCTGCCGCGGTCGAACGCTCACCTTGCTCTGCACATTGCCTGCGGGAAGCTGGACGCCAAGATCGCCGTGCACTTCCTCTCCCGTGCCTGCGAAAGTTAACGTCGCAGAGGTAACCGGCTGATCGTACGCGGTGACGTGGGTCAGCGAGACATTTCCCTGCCCCATCGGGCTCAGCTGGGTGCCGTGCACGTTCACATTCGCTGCGAGCGTGCCCGTCACCGGCACCTGCTGCCCGGAAAGCTTGACCAGGTCCTGAACATCCAATTGCGAGGCCTGCGAGATCCACTTGCAACGGGCTCGCATCCGTAAAGGCCCATTTGTGCAGGCCCGCGCTGGCGTCGAAAGTAATTTTTCCGTGCGACGCCGGTTCCAGATCCGCGTGCTGCAAGCTAGCCATCGATGGGCTTACATCCACGATTCGTGCGCAGCACTCGCCAATCTGTTCCGTTGAAGCGGAAGTTGGAAGCGGTCAACTGCCCCGTCAGATGGGGCGCGCTGGTGGATCCGCGCACTGTGCCCTGAAACAACGCGGTGCCGGCCAAGCCCGAGCGGCTGAATGGCTGCCCGAGGCGGGCGTGCGGAACAGGTCCGCCACCGTTTCCAGCTCGCTCAGATTGTTGGACTGAAATTTCAGATCCAGGCTCGACCGCTGGCTCACCACGCCATTCATGGTCAGCGTGCTTTGCGGCGTTCGCAGGTAACTCTGCTTGAGCGCCAGCTCCTGGTTGCTGCCGGTATACGTTCCATGAATCGCGCTCTCCAGCGGGACAACCTTGGGGGCGCCGTTGCCGGTTCCCGTTACTCGGCCCTGAACCGTGGCGTCGGCATGGGCCACGACATCGTCAAACGTCTTGCCCCAGGCGGCATTCGCCTGCGCATTCAGCACTCCGCCTAAGGCAACGTTCTTCGGCATGGCCGACGATTTCAGGGCGCGATTCACATCCGCAAGCTGGATGCCGCGCAAGCTTGGCGTTGAACTTCGACTGCGCATTCCCGTCGATGTTGCTCATCTTGCCGTTGCTGGTGAGCTCACCGCCCAGCAGGCTGGCGCGGAAGTCCTGAAGCGTTGCGTCTCCGTTCTGCAAGCGAGTAGTGCGCCGCGATATCTCTGATCTGCGAACGGACGCGTCGGCGTTTGCACGTCAAGCTGCTGGCTGCTGAGATCGCCGCGGACCACGACCGTGTCCAGGAAAGAGCGATTCGCTACCTCCTGGTACGCAACCGAACCGCTCGCGCGAATCAACCCCGCCGGCACCGACGGGTTCTCGAGAATTCTGCGGAATTGGCTCGCCATCCAGGGTAGCGGCGTAATTCGCCTGCACCTGCGGATGGCTGTAGTCCTGCACCGTCGCAGTCAACACAACCTGCGACGTCTCGCTGGTCAACTTTGCCTGCGATAAGTGGAAGGTCGTGGGCGTCGCATCGAACTCCGCTTCCAGGTTGTGCGGAATTGGCTTGAACGATCCTGACTGCAGGTGGCCATCGGAATAGCTCAACTTGCCGGAGTACTTCTGCAGCGCGCTGTCGAAGGAAGCGCGGAAGTCTACATTGTGCAAGTCCGCGGAGAGAACGCTCTGCCGATTGTTGTAGTAGACCGCTCCCCTGGTCGAGCACCGCATGGCGAATCCCCAGATCGAAGATGCTGGTATTGCTGCTGCTGGAGCCGCTGCTCTTGATAGTCGGAATGTTGGTGACGCCATGCGCATCGGCAAACACCTTCACCACCGGCTGATCGACCACGAAGCTGTCGAGATACCACTTCTGGTGGAGCACCGAAACAATGCGAACGCCAACTTCGCCATGAGCCACCTGCAGCAGCGGCGGATTGGGATAAGGGGCGGCGCCGTGTACCGTCAACCCATAGAGATCCAGGCTAAGATTCGAAAGATGCAGAGCGAAGTTCTGTAACTGTACCTGTATGCCGAGGCTCTCGCTGGCCCGCTTCTGTACGGTGCTCAGCACATAGTTGTGAAACCTTGCGCTATGCAGCACCATCGTCAACGCGACCCGCGGCCAGCACCAAGAACCGAGCGAGGCCGCCAAGCGCCCAGGCTGAGCAGCGTCGCTTATCCGCGAGCGGCGTGCCGTGCTGGCGTCAGGTTGTCATGCGATCTTGGAGCAGCGGTGCTCACGCGATTACCTCCGTCAAAATGCCTGGCCAATGCTTACAAAGTACTGGGTTGATTTAACTCCCGGTACCGGGTTCAGGTTGTGTCCAAGATCGATGCGTACCGGGCCGACGGGCGTCGCATAGCGCAGCCCCAGCCCCACATTGTTGGTGTAGAGCGTCGTGAAATCGTGAAAGCCGACGGTCGGAAAGACGTTGCCCCCGTCGTAGAACACGGCCAGGCCCAGGCCATCCTTAATCATAGGTAGCGGAATGCGCGCTTCGGAGTTGAGAAGCAAGCAGCTCATTCCCCCCGCTCGGCACCTGGATGTAGCTGCAGTCGGTGGAGGATCCCGTGCTGCAGACCTGAACCTGCCGCTGTGGCCCAGCGCCGTCCAGGGGAAAGCCGCGCAAAGTGTTGCCTCCCCCGGTAAAGAACGCTTCGCTCAGCGGCACAACGGCTGCCGGAAAAGGGCTGGGCCAGGCCGATGCGAATGCTGTTCGCCCAAACGATGTTGTGAACGGTCGGCCGATAGTATGCCGCCTGCGCGGTAAGCTTCGCGAAATTGACGCTCGAGCCCAGCTTGGTTGGATTGAAATCAAGCTCGATCGAATGCAGCACGCCCTTGTGCGCATCCAGAGGGTTGTCCCGTGTATCGCGGGTCAGGTTGGCCGCAATCGTAGAGAGCCTCACATGCTGATCCTGCGGCAGAACTAGCTCGGGAATCTCGATGCGCGTCAAATCCGTTTGGCTGAAGCTGTAACGCATGAAGAAGGCATCGTGCTTTTTCTGGTCGAGAAATCTCTGCAGCTGCGTGCTTCCGTTTTCAATCTGCGAGGAATAGATCGGATTCTCTTCATCGCGTTCCGCCAGGATCGATGTCGTCGCGCCCCACTTCGACCAGCGAAAATTGGGGACGATGTAATAGCCAGCGACCCGCTGATCCAGGCGTCCGGCAAATCGCCGTCGCCGACAGCGATTCCCCTTTGCCTCGCACATTGTTGAGTGTGTATTGAAACGATCCGCGCGGCCCGTAGTATGTCGTTTGGCTGGTCGTGAAATTGGAAGGCAATCCCACCGGCGGCAGGCCTGGCACGGCCACCGTGCCGCTGGGAATGCTGCCACCGCGGTTGATCACTTCAAAACCGAAGCCATAGGTCATGGTGTGCCTCTTGGCCTCGTGCACTTTCACCAGCACATCTTCGCTGGTCTGCGTCGTTATCTGCCGCCGGGGATCCACTTCCGCCCAATCGAAGACGCCGGTATGGTTGTAAAGCCTGCTCTCCGCGGTGAGCAGCTCCGTCTCCGTAAGCGGCTGGTTGGGAACAATCGAGGCCACATCCCTGTTGATCAGCCGAGGCTGCGTTCGCTGCCGCCCCAGGACCAGCACGTTGTGCGTATAGACCTGCGGACCCTCGTAAATGTGATAGACCACATCGATGTGATGAGGGTCATTCTTCGACACCACCTTGGCTGTCTCACGAAAGCTCGAGGTCAGGTAGCCTGCCTGCAGATAACGGGCCACGATATTGGCGCGGTCTGCCTCGACAAATTTTTGCGAGTACGGCTTCCCGGCTGCCAGCTTCAGCCCATCGGGCGCAAACTTCGATTCCGGGAAAGTATCGGCGCCCTCAATCTTGAGCGAGCTCACAATATCCCGTGGCCCCTCGACCACATGGAAGGCTACCGTCAGGTTGCCATCCTTCTTGCTCACCGCCGGAGTTACCTGCGCGCTGCTGAATCCCTCTGATTGGTAGAGCGCCGTCAGGTTTTTTGTGCTGGCCCGGACCAGTTGCTCGCTGTAGTTGCCGGGCGAAAAGATATGCGACTTTTTGACCGTGACCAGGGCCATCAGCTCCGGCGTCTTGAGCTGGCTGTTGCCGGCCACACCCACCGCGGCCACTTTGTGCTTCTTGCCCTTGCTGATGACATAGACGATGGTGTCCACCGAGTCCTGCCGGTGGAACTGCGAGTCGACGTCGACATCGAAAAGACCCTTGCGCTGAAAATAAGAGACCAGCGCCTCGCGGCCTTCCTGCACCAACTCTGGATCGACACCCACTCCCTGGTACACCGGCAGCAGAGATTTGCGGGTCCAACTCCAAAGGTGCGCCCCCTTCACTTCCACGTTAATGGTTGGACCCGCTTGCACATCGAAGTGGATATCGGCGCGGTTGGTGTCGGCCGTATAAGCTGCGCCGGCAAGCTTTACCTGGGCGGCCAGCTTGCCCCGCTTTTCCAGCCCATTTTGCAGATACTTCTGAGCATTGTTCAGGGTCGCGCGGCGATAGTTCTTCCCTGGCCGAATCGCCGCTCCCCTGACTCTCGCCTTGATGCCCTGCAGGCTCTTGGTCATCTTCGCCGCCTCATCCGGCGTGGTATTGGCAATCGCCACCGTGCCGAATTTGGCTCGGCGGCTCAGGCTGACCATGAAGTTTATATTGGCCACGTTGTGAAGCTGTGTCCAGGTTTAACTGGGGACGAACCTCGGCTTCGAAGTAGCCTTGCTGTTGGAAGTAGCGCAGCAGCGCATCGCTGTCTCGCTGCACCTCACCCGCATTGTAGGGGGACTGCGGAGGATAATTCGCGATCTGCACCAGCTTTGAGTAGGCAAATCGCTCCGCGCCAGGAAACTCGAAGATCCCGAACCACACCGCGGGCTCCACGATCAGCAGCACCCTGACCCCATTGGCTTCCGGCTCCACCTGCAGTTGCACCTCGCTGAACTTGCCGGCACTTTTCAGCGTGGCAATGCTTTGATCGACCTTTTCTCTTGCGAACGGCTCCCCTGCATGTTGTTCCATCAGAGGCAGCAACTTGCTGGTATCCAGGTCCGGACGTCCGGCGATCTCAATCGAAGTGACCTGCTGGCCCTCGTAGGAATACAGGATGGCTGTTGCGTCGCCGGAGCTGTCTTAGGTTGTTGGCAGGCTCTCGGAGTCTGCGCGGCATTCTCACTGCGCAGAATGCTAGAGCCAGCGACCTCCAGGTGTACCTAGAGTTGAATTGAGCCGTCACTCCAAATGTCCAACAACTCGATCCACTTCATCTCACTTGTCAGATGCAGGAATGCAGTTCGGCGGTTTGATCCGGGCACTAACACGGAGCGGAACTCGAAGACCCCGGATTGCTCACAATCTCCGGCCGCAAAGCTCCGCTTGCGAGCAGCTTTTTCCCCTGCACCGCGGCTTCAATCTCGCTATTGATCTCCCCACCCAGCAGCAACATCAATCCGCTCAGATAAAACCAGGTCAAGTAGGATGATCACTGTGCCTAGCGAGCCATAGGTCGCCGAGTAGTTGTTGAAGTAATGAACATAAAAGCGCAGCCCTAGCGAGCACAGCAGCCAACCCAGCATCCCGATCGCAGAGCCCGGGGTAAGCCAGTGCCAATGGCTGACCTTGACATCCGGCCCAAAGTAATAGATCAGGGCAAAAATGAACGACAGAAAAGCCGTGGCGGCCAACCATCCCACAATCCGCAAGCTCCCCGCCGCACTGGCGGCAAGCAGGTGATGATAGATATGCAGGTGAGCCAGGCGAGCAAAGAAGTCTGCTGCCAGCAGCGAGGCCAGCATAAGGGTGATGACGATGGAGAGAACGAAGGTCACGCCGATCGCCGATAGCCGGGCCCGCCAGTATCGCCGGCCCTCTGTCACGCGGTAAACAACATTGAGGCTGTCCTGAATCGCGGAAAAACCTACCGAAGCAGACCACAAAGCCGCGACCAGGCCGAAGGTGAGTTTCCCGCTGCTTGCGGCGGCAGTGGTTTGATTAAACGCCTCCATCACAATTCCCAGCGCCGAAGGAGGGACTACCAGGGCCAGATACTGCAGCAGGCTCTCGTAAATCTGTGCAGCGGAGCGCGCGGCTAACCCGAGAATTGTGCAGGCCGTGATCAAGGTCGGAAAAAGCGCAAACAGAAAGTAGAAGCCCAGCTCAGCCGAACGTCCCAGCAGGTTATCGGCGAAGAGCGCATTCCAGGTATTCTTCGCGATGACCCGTGCGGGTACCCCCTCAAGATTCCACAAAGATCGGAGCGGGGAGCGGGAGACGTAGCCCCAGATGTACTGCCGCATCCTGCGAGCATTCTCGCCCTGGGGTGCGGTGCCGGTTGTGGTGCCTTGGTTTTCCGCAAGTTTGGGCCCGAGATGAGAAGAGCTCGTCTGCACGGGTGTAAGTCTCCTGAGCAGTCAGATGCAAGCCGGCTAACTTGAGAATATATTTGTGCGCGGCCGCCCGATTAAATAGACAGGAGCAAGCCACGTTCCGCGGGCATAGCCGGCGCTCCACTCATACTTCGGAAAACCGGTGGTCAACGCCAGCAGCTCCTCCGGAGTACGGGTGCGCGTGCAGGAAACAAGCCCATCCCACAACACCACCAGCGGGATCAGTGGGACCAGGTAAGTCAGCAGCAGCCTCGACCAACGAAACGGCCGCATACCCGGTGTCATCACCCAGACGAAGATTGGCATCAGCGATATGATCGCGAGGCCCCGCAAGGTGCGCGACGTTACCTCGGCCATCGCGAAGCCATCTCCGCAGTGGACCGCATCCTGCAGAACCGCGCGGGCGACCGCGTCGGGGAAATGATGGAACGAAGAGAAAATCGTGCGGAAGCCTCTCAGCTCCTCCGGCACGCTGGCGGCATCAACGGAAAACTTCACACACCTCAGTTGGGGGTCCGCTCCCACGCGGCCGCAGAGCACATCGCTGGGAAACTTGTCGGTGAGTAACACCTGCAGGTGGCCGCGTTCCGCCAGGGCGGAGCGCCATCGCGGGCTCAGCCACGGTCCACCGCCGCCCGAGCAGAGGTCGACCACGCGCCCAGCCCCGCACTCATCGATGGCGTGAAATATTTCCTCTTGAACCGGGCTGTAGATATCTGCCCGGCTGGTGATCGCCTCAAGGTAGTCTGTAACGCCGTGGCGCACGACCTGAGGACACCAATTCTGGTCAAGAACTTCGAAGAGCTGGAGACGCCGCAACCTCTACAGCCGATCTCTCCACAATGCCATGGCCCCCAGCAGGCCTTCTTCATTGGAGATGATCTTGATGTTGGGCCCATGCTTGAGAGTTACTTTTTTAGCGTTGCCGCCCCCGATGTAAAGCGTGTCCCAGTTGAAAGTGGCAGCGGTTTGGGCGACTGCCTTTTTGAGTAGCCTGTTCCAGCGTTTCACCCCGTACTTGGCAAACCCGCGCCTGCCCAAGTAGCCCTCGTAGGTCTTCTTGCGCCATGGATGGTGCCCCAGTTCGAGGCCCGGGCAAAGCAAGCCTTCCGTGAAGAGAGCAGAGCCCATGCCGGTCCCCAGGGTGATGACGAGTTCGACGCCGTGGCCCTGGATCACCGCGTAACCGCCGACCGCGGAATCGTTGGCCATCCGCACCGGCTTGCCCCATCGCTTTTCCAGCGTCTTTGCCAGGGGAAAACCAACCCATCCCGGGTCGAGGTTCGCCGCGGTGAGGGTCTTCCCCTCCTTGATCACTCCTGGAAACCCGACAGAAACCCGGTCGAAGAGCGGAACGCTGACCTTCAACTCGTCCAGGGCACGCAGGATCGCCTTGGTGGTTGCCGGCTCGGGTGTGGGCACGCGGAGCCGGTCGCTGATCGGCAGGCCCTCCGGGCTGAGAGCCTGAATTTTTAAGCCGGTGCCGCCAATATCAATGGCCAGCGTAATCGGACCGGCCTCGTCGCCGCTACGTTTTGCTGCCGGACTGCTAGCCTTCCGAGCCATCGCTCCCCCTTCAAACCATTTGTGATTCTAGATGATAGAGGAGGCGAAGCCACACCCGTGGCACTTACCTTATTGGTTCCATGAAACCCCAGACGGTGCAGGTTCAGGCGTCGAAAAGCGTACCTCAGGGGCTGAAGCCCTCAATGACTGCGGCTTGGTGGCACGGCTAAAGCCGTGCCCTTCGTACAAAGCTTTCTGGCCTGCCTTCAGCAATTCCGGCCAAGGGTGTGACGTCAAACTCACTTCGCCAGCGCACCTTTTTCGCGTTTCGAGGTCTTCGTGGCCTTCTTTTTTCCCAGCCGGTACCCGGCCTCCTCCGCCTGCTCGATCGCCTCGTCCACACGCTGTTCTATCTCTTCAACCGATCGGATACTGCGTACGGCTGCCGCGCGGGTGGGCTTCTCTGCCGGCGCCCCGGAGCCGCAATAGATCCGGTAGCTGCACCCACCACAGAATCTGCTGATGAAGCTCCTTGTTGAAGTACCACTCTCCCGCCGCCTCGTGCACCTTGAGCAGCCAACCCGCGTCGCCATCTTCCCACAGAGCAGGTGGAAGACCGGCGAAAGGCTCCTTGGGGCTGAGTGTCTGGTTGAGGAATGCCAGCCTGACCCGGGCCGCGGCGCGCCAGCCATCCTCGCTAAGCTCGCCAAAAGAAAACGCCCGCGCCAGAGGCTCCCGCAGCCGGAGCCGCTCGAACAGCGCCAATGCTGTGGACGCCGCGTCTTTGCCCCCCACCGTTTCCGCCATGCCCTGCAGCACGCAGGTTGCCAGCACAGGGCCCCACACCGCGCCCGGATGTAGCTCCGCAGTGCCGCTGGGCAGCACCATCTTCGCTTCTCGCGACCAGGCCTCCCCAAATTCGGCTTCCATCGCCGGCAGCGCCACCGCCGCATGAACCTGCCGGCAGATCGCCGGCCACGGATCGTTCGCCGGCACGTGGGCGCCGCTCTTTCGCGCGTAAATGGCCAGGCCCTCCTCGGCGAACTGCGTGCTGAGAGTCTTTACCCTTTGCAGCAGCAATGCGGCCGGTGTCGAAGATGCTGCCTCTTCTCCACACGCGGGCACAGCCTCTTCAATGTCGGCGAGTTCTTCCAGCACCTCCGGTTGCAACAGGGCCAGCAGCTTCTGGTGCAGCGGAGCCACTTCCAGCTCCAGCAGCGCCTCATCGAGCGACCGCACACCGCGGCCATTGAGGTGGTCGCAGAGCAGATCCCAGCGATGCTCTCCATCCGGCCTCAGCTCGCGCCAGTCGAGAAAGACGTGGCAGTTGTAGGCATGCAGTTCCACCGAGTAGCCATTGGAAACCAGCTTCGACGACCGCTCCAGATGCTCCAGGCCGGTCGTGATATCGCGAAAACCCAGAAAGACGTTGCCATCGTTGGGCCACCCGAATGCGCCCCCCAACGACTGTTGGCGCAGATGGCCTGCTCCCTTATCGGCGTAGCTTGCGGACTGGTGGATGGTGCCATACGTAGTGGCAAAGCGGTTGTGGTAAATGACCAGGGCCCGATGATCACCGCGACGGTTGCAGTAGGCAAAAACATTCTCATCCACCGAACCATCCGGCCGGTAAAAATCGAACAGCAGAAAATTCTGGCTCTCGGCAAACAACCACCGCTGGTGGAGCAGCGGCGCGATCTCGCGATCATGGCGAGCCACCAGCCCGGGATCAGGATCCTCCTGGTAGCGGGCGCGGCGAAACTCCATGCCGTACTTCTCGGTAAAGCCCTCGATCTGCCCGTGGCCGAACATCGGCAGTCCAGGCAGGGTCGCCATCATGGTCGCGACCCCGAAGCATTTGTCGCCATTGCCAAACTGGTCAATCGCGGTTCGTTCATCGGGATTGCTCATAAAGTTAACGTAGCGCTTGAGGATATCGGGATCGAACTCAATGGTGTTCTTGATCACCGAGCGATACTTTGCGTTCTCCTCATCGCGCATCATGTTCATGAAGGCGCTGTTGTACACCCGGTGCATGCCCAGAGTGCGGACAAAGTAGCCCTCCATGAGCCAGAATGCCTCGGCCAGCAGCAGGGTCCCGGGAACCTCGCGAGCCACCCGATCCACCACCTCACGCCAGAACTCCTCCGGCATGGCTTTGTCGAAGTCGGCCTTGCTCATGCTGTACTCGGCGCGCGAAGGAATGGCTCCGCCGGTGCCGGGGATGGGAAACCACAGGCGCTGGAAGTGCCGCTTGGCCAGCGTCATCGCCGCATCAAAGCGAATGATGGGAAACAGCCGCGCGACGTGCAGAATGGTCTGGATCACCTGCTCCCGCGCCGCCGCGTTCAGGTAATCGAGCTGCGCGGTGTCGTTCCAGGGAAAGCTGGTGCCGTCGTTGCCGTGGTAGACGTAGCGCATATCGCCGGTCCAGGTATCGCGGCGGCGAAAGACCACGGCCGCGTCGGACTGCTCGTAGTAATGATCCTCAATCTTGATCTCCACCCGGCCATCGCGGGAAAGATCGGGCCCCTCGAAGCGGTACGCAGGATAAGGGCTGTCCGGCCGCGACATGAACCACTCCGGATGCTCGATCACCCAGCTGGAGTCGATGCCCATGTGGTTGGGAACCATGTCGCTGGCCAGCCTCACGCCATGGGCAAAGGCTCGATCGCGCAGGTTCCGGTAAGCCGCTTCGCCGCCCAGGTCGTGGGCGATGTCGTATCCGTAAAGGGAGTAAGCCGAAGCTACCGCATCCTGGTTGCCGCAGAGCTGCTTGATGGTTTGCGAGGCCGAACTCCGTTCCCACACCCCGATCAGCCACAGCGAATTAATCCCGTGCCCGGCCAGGCGGCGCAGCTCTTCGTCAGGAATCTGATCCAGGCGATGAATGTGGCGGCCATAGTGGCGCGACAGCTGCTCCAGCCAGACGTAGGTGCTCTTGGCGATGAGCACTGTAGTCGGCATCCACTCCTGGTCGGGGCTGAAGCGCTCAGTCTCCTGGGTTGCCTCGGTATACGACGGCACTTCCCCCCGCTTGTCGGTATTCCAGGGGAGGTTTCGCCTGCGCCCCGCGTTGGCGTCGGAGGGGTTGAAGCGCATCCAGATGGCGATGTCTTCTTCCTTGAGCACATCGATGGCCAGCAGCAGCCTGGAGAGTGAGGCGCCGATCAGCTCCGCCCAGTGCTCGACGATGTAGGCGATCTGGCCGCTCAGCGAGTCCGGCGAAGCCAGGGCCGGCGCGCGCAGCATGTCGATCAGGTTCAGCTTTTTGGGACCCAGCGGAGGCCGGGTGCTGAAGAAATCGCGCAACCCGGTGGTGATCTGCTGATAGCGGGTGACCGCGGCCAGCGACTGGTCGGTAAACAGCTCGGAGAAGGGCTTGAACGCCGGGTTGGCGTTGGCCAGCCACAGCAGCATCATCTCCTCGAATGCCACTGCCCGATGCGCAATCCCGTCGGTTGTGCCCTGCCAGCCACTCGGCAGGGGTCTTTTCCTTGCGGTAGACATCGGCGGTGGGAAATTGCTCCACAAAGGCCAGGATGGTTTTGTCCAGTTCCTCTTTGCCGAGCCGCGAGTCGAACCACTCCAGCGCGCCTGACATGACTTTGGGATCCAGGCGCAGCCGGTAGTATTCCACCAGGGCGTGGCTCATCTCGTCGATCAGGCCCATGGCGTAGAGGGCGCCGGGCTGGATGGTCTGCTTCGGGTCCTTGTCGGCTCCCCGCCGCTCGTTCATGCGGAAGGCGAACTCACGGCTGGCGCCCAGATTCGCGAAGACTACATTGCCGCTAAAGAAAAAAGTGTCTGGTTGAACTCGTAACGGTCGCGTGCTTCTCGTGAAACATGGAATTCCATTGGTACCCTTCCCAACCCATAACTTTTCGCCAGACCTACCTATTTGATGCGGAAATCAGCTCCGGCAGGTACCTCGAAATCCTACGCCTTCCGTCTCAGTTCCGCCTCTTACAACCGGTAGGCCTTGCGCGCCAAGTCGTAGGCCAGGGCATGGGCTACCTCGACCGCCTCGTCTTCGTCCAAGCTGGTGCTCGGCCACCAGGCTGGCCAGGAAAGCACAATCCACGCGACGCGCCACGTCATGCCGGGCCGGAATAGAGAGAAAGGCTCGCGTATCGTCGTTAAACCCAACCGTGTTGTAGAAACCGGCGGTTTCCGTGGTCAGCTGGCGAAAGCGTGTCATGCCCTCGGGACTGTCGTAAAACCACCATGGCGGGCCCAGCCGCAGGCAAGGATAGTGCCCTGCCAGGGGCGCCAGCTCGCGGCTGTAAGCGGATTCATCCAGCGTGAAGAGGATGATGGTGAGCGAGGGGTCGTTGCCAAAGCGTTCCAGCAGCGGCAGCAGCCCGCGCACATAGTCGGTCGGGGTCGGGATGTCGGCCCCGACATCTCGGCCAAACCGCTGAAAGATCTGCCGATTATGATTGCGCCAGCTCCCGGGATGGATCTGCATCACCAGCCCATCCTCCACGCTCATGCGCGCCATCTCGGTCAGCATCTGGGCGCGGAATTGCTCCTTTTGCAAGCTGTCCGCGGTCCGGTTCAGCACTCGCTCAAAGAGCTCGCGGGCCGGGCCGGGGTCCAGATCGGCAGTAGCCGCAGTAGGATGCCCGTGATCGGTCGCGGTGCAACCCAACACTTTGAAGCGCGCACGCGCATGGCGCAGTGCTTGCAGATAGCCTTCCCACTGGGTGCAATCCTCGCCGTGCATCTCGCCCAGCTTTCGTAGATTTTGGTGGAAGCCGTCGAAGTCGGGATCGACCACCGAGTCGGGCCGAAACGTAGGCAGGATGCGCGCCTTCCACCCGGAATCGCGAATGGCCTGGTGGTAGGTCAGCGGATCGAGTGGAGGGTTCGTCGTCGACAGCACTTCGAGATTGAACTGCTGGTAGAGCGCTCGCGGGCGAAACTCCGGAGATGCCAGCTTGGCGCTGATGGTGTCGTAGTATTTGTTGGCATTGTTGGCGCACAGCCGCTCCTCGAGCCCGAACAATTCCTGGAAGGCGAAGTCCAGCCACAGGCGGGTCGGTGTGCCGCGAAACAGGTAGTAGTGCTCGGCGAACCGGGTCCATATCTGCCGCGCCCCATCGGCGCTCAATTCCTTCTTCGCCGATGCCCAGGTCTTCCATGGCGATGCCCTGGCTGTAGAGCATGCGGAAGACGTAGTGATCGGGCACGATGAAGAGAGTGGTGGGATTTGGGAATGGTTCGTTCTCTGCAAACCAGCGCGCTTCCGTGTGCCCGTGTGGGCTAATAAGCGGCAAATCGCGAACTGTCCCGTATAACCTGCGGGCTATCGTGCGGATGGTGGGGTCGGAGGGGAAGAGACGGTCTTCATGCAGGATGGTCACGGCATCTATTTTCGCCTGTGCGCCGGCATTCTGCCCAGTGGCCGTTCCAGCCATTCACTCATGACGGAACGATCACGTTAATCGTGCACGTAGCGGTGGTTGTCCCACTCGTCCCGGTGATCGTCACCTTCCAATATCCTGGTGTCGTGCCCGGGTCTGTCGGGGCGGTCGGGCCGGTGTTGTTGCCGCCGCTGCCTCCACAAGCCATCATGGCGCTGCAAAGTAACACCATCAGCATCGCTCCGAGCACAGCTCGCCCGCGGCGCGCTTGTTTGGGCACGCCGATGAGCAGAAGACACCCGAGCGATACTCCCCCAGCTGCATACCAGGAAATTTGGCGCGCGGAGCTCGGCCTGACGTTGCTCGTGGCCTTGCTGGTCTGGACGATGAGGGTGGCCTTGAAGTTGGTTGGTGTAACATCCACCGGGTTCGAATTGTTGTAGCTGAAGGTCGGCGGATCGTGAGCGCCTACCGGGCTGGAGGTAACGGCAGCGCTGAAGGTTACGTTGCCGGTAAATCCGCCCACGGTTTGAACGATGATGAGGCTGCTGGCGGCCAACCCTGGGCCCGGAATGGTGACATCGTCGGCCCCAATGGTAAATCCGGGCGGCGTTGGCGGCGCCGGATTCGCGACGGTGATCGGATAGGACCCGGACGCGCCGGTGTAGATGGCAGAAGTCGCGCTATCGGGCGTGTAGCTTGCGGTGAGCAGATCGCTACCCAACGCAAGCGCTCCGCCAGGGATGTTGATGACCACCGTGTTCCCGCTAAGCAGCTTGCCCGCTCCACTGAAACCACCCCCGCTCAGGGTTACTGAGCCGGTGGGCGTTATCGGAATGCCCGTTGATGCTATGGGGATGCCGGGGGGTGCAATGACAAATATCGTAACCGTCACAGGCTGCGCTGGTGTGACCATATCTGGCGACGGGGTCACGGCAATAGTAGGCGTATACAGAGTAGTTGTTCCGGTCCCAGTGAGGGGGATGGCCAAGGGGGAATTGCTGGCATTGGCGGAGCTCACTGTCAGCGTTGCATTACGCGCGCCAACCGCCGAAGGGGTAAACGTGATCTGAACTGAGCACGAAATCTTGGCGCCCAGGGCCGACAGGCAGCTATTGCCGGAGCCATTGGCCCAGCTAAAGTCGCTTGCGTTCGGCCCGGTTATCGCGATGGTCAATGGATCCAAAGGCGTCGAACCGCCGTTGACAAAATCGACACCTCCCTGGGTTGGGAATCCGAGTAACTGGCTGGGAAATGTCACGCCGAGTGGATAGCTTCCGGTTTGGATCGACGGCGGCAACGGAAAATTATTAATGAAGCTGTCAATGTCCAGCGATCCAAGCCCGGTTACCTCGTCATATCCGGCAGTGAGCAGGTATCCTGCCTGACCGCCGGTCTGCCCCGTGGAACCTGGAATGCTGTTATTGCACAAGCTTGGGGTGGAGACAACACAGTTGGCCACGCCGCTGGAGGCAACTGTCACATCGTGGAAAACTGTAGGTGTGGTGGCCGCCATCTGGTAGATCTGCGGATTGAGGTTGCCTTGTGCTGCGCCCACACCCCCATCGAGGGTCGACGCGACCCCGGCCATGGAGGGTGCGGAGGCTGAGGTGCCGGCGAAGACGGCAAAGGTAAACGAGCCGCCTGCCCCGGCGACACACGAGGCCCCGCCGGCGGCGAAACATCCAAAATAGCCATCATGTCCCGCGGCAGAGAACGCAAGGTCCGGAGTATAGCGTCCCGCTCGAGCCGAAGGAACTCCAGTCCCCGTCTGCCATGCCGGTGTGGCGATCACGCTGCTCACGCCTCCACCCGAAGCGGCAACCTGGGGACCGCCGGTGGAGTTCGTCGATTCGTTCCATCCTCCCTCGGGGATATATATGTGGGCCGAAGCCAGGCCTCCGCCATTCGTCGCACTCCAGTAGTTGGCCGGATCGACGGAGTCATTGAATTCAGTCCCCCCCATACAAGTGGCATAGCTTGAGGAGCAGATGTAGTTGGGGCTGTTGGCCGCCGGACTTGCCGGAGGCGTGGCAAAACCCTCATCGCAGCCGGATGCGCCGGAATCCCCTGAGGAGACCAACACCGAGATTCCCTCCGCGGCCGCCTGCTGAAATAACGTATCCCAGAAAGTCACACCCGACGGCCCCGCGGACGACTCGCAGGCTCCGAAACTAATGCTCATTACCTCGACCGGAACCGGCGAGGTCTGGACCAGGTACTGTGCATCCGCTTCGACGCCACCGCTTGCCGACGTGGCCACCACCAGCATAATCGGCGCGCTACCCGAGATGCTGCCTGCCCACGACACATCGAGCGTCGCCTCCAATTGATTTTCAACGGAAACACTGGCCGCGGGCGTAGCCGTCAATGCAGGTCCGGGATCAATCCCCCCAAAAGCCGTGGGAACAATCTCGCTTGGATTGGGAAAGTAAGTCTCGGTGAGTGCGCGAAAGTTGGAGAAATCCGCAAAGTCCGTGCGCGACAAACCTACGATCCCAATGGGGGCCGCGTTCGATATGTTTCCCGCTTCGTCGTAAATCGTCTCAAAATCCAACGGCGCCATCACGTGCTCGCCGTTGGTGGTGGTGATCTTGGGCCCGTCAGACTGCATCGTCCGGGCAGAGTGAAAGGGATGGTCTTCGATGGTGTAGAGACCGTGGATGGCCTTGATTGCCGGTTCCAGCGCCCGCGGAACCATCGGATCGGAGGCAACCGACATACGTTCGACGGCCTTCCCCTGAGCGCCGAAGGTCTTATAGGTATGGAACTCAGTATGGAATGCACGACCGACGTCGCCCGCTGTGCCACCGAATCGCAGGAAAGTGCGGCTGGGGGAGATCCAGTTGACGTGCAGTCTCTGCGAGCGCAGCCAGCCGCTAAGCGCCGCGATGTCTTGCTCCGAGAGCCCGTAGCGGTCGCCCATCTCGACTGGGGTGAGCCAGCGATGGTAGTTCGGAGAAGAGCGGTCTTGTTGCTGCTCCAGAAATATCTTCAGTGCTTCTTCCTGCTGAGGCGACCGCGACAAGACCAGGGTCAACCGCTCGAGCGGAAGAGCGGCAGGCAGCACGCCCGTGCTGTTTTCTTTCTTTGCCCATTGGGGATGGTGATTCGGCAGCGCAACCACGTCTGCGCTATCGATGTCGCCGGATATCCGATTGACAGTCTGACCGTAGAGCCCTGTGGATGCTACGACAGCGGTTACAAACAAGGTCACTGTGGCCAAGAACGAAGGCATAGCGCGGCCCACCTGGAGGGTCGAACGACTGGAATTCGCAGACGAGCATACCCCAATCCCGGCGATCATGTCCGTATGTAAATGTGGTTGATATCTTTAGGGGATACGCCCTTACAACCTTCGGGTCAAATCAGGTCAATTGGTAGCAGGCAGGCCGGCGCTGATTGAGGGGAGAAGGCATTGCATCGCGGAGCCCACATGCCGTTGCACCACGGTGTTCCGTCCGGCGGCCTTGGCGCAGTAGAGAGCCTCATCACAGCTGCGAATGAAATCGCCGATGCTGTTGATCGAGCCGGTTGCGGTGGCCACTCCAGCGCTGATGGCGAGGCGGATGGGCAAGCCGCACTCTCCTGGTTGGGGAAGGGATATTGATTCCACGCAGAGTTGCAATCGGCGGGCCACGGTCATCGCCTGTTCGCTGCTGGTTGACGGCAGCAATACGATGAACTCTTCGCCGCCCCACCTTCCCAGAATGTCCTTATCCCGCACGACTCCCTTGAGCTGGTTGGCCACGGCGCACAGCGCAGCATCGCCCGCGTCGTGCCCGTGCAGGTCATTCACTCGTTTGAAGTGGTCAAGATCCACCAGGGCCAGGGAAACCGGCTCGCCGCTGCGCTCACTGCGCTGCAGTTCCTGCTCGCAGTGAGCCAGGAACGATCTGCGGTTGAACAGGCCGGTCAATGGATCGATGTTCGCCAGCCTTTCCAGGTCGAGCCGGAGCTGCATGCTGGCCATCCAGAAAACAGAAAACCCCAGGCCCAGCGCGGTTGCGAGAAAGACAATGCCGGCCGTTACCTCGAATGGATTCGCCGCATGTGGATCGGCCGGTATCCCGAGAACCAGCAGCGCCGCGGCGCGGAAAATATTGAAGCCTGCGAAGCCCGTGAGCAGGACGATGCTCATCCAGATCGAAGCTGCCATTCCCTTCCGCAACTGCGTCCGCAGGTACACGACCGTGTACAGAGCCTGCACTGCCAGCAGCGCGCCCAGGGTTACCAGCGAAAGCTGTTCCGCCCGGTGCAGCCATTGAAACAGTGGATAGAGGGTAGCCTGAACTACCAGCAGCGTCATGCCCAGTGTGGGGGCCGGCGAGAGGTTCCCGGTGATTTCCAGGATGCTGAAATGGAGCGCAACATAGGCCAGCAGGATAAGGGTATTTGCGATCAGGAGATACGATGGGGGCGCGCCCGCGTGGATGGCCAGAATGACAGCGACGCCCAGGGTGCCGGCGGAGAACGAACCCGCGAGCCAGCGCAGGCCCTTCAATACCGGGCTGCTCAGGTGGGCGATCCCCAGCCCCAGGCAGGCACAGCAAAGAAGGATGGACCCGACAATGAGAACGTCCTGGGTTTCCATCAGGAACCTATTTTCTTTGTTTACTTTAGCCATAAATCCGGCTCTTGTCACAATGCCTTTGGAGTGAGGGGCTGCCCTTAAAGGTGTACGCCGGCAAACGGCCAGGTTCGAATAGATCTGTCCAAAGGGCCAGTTGTTTCGATCGGTTCCAGCCGGCGCCTGTGAGCAAAATTGAACAGTATCTTGATGCGGACGGTGTGACACTCCCCATGAGCGATTTCTACAAGCTCCGAGGAGGGCTCATGATGTCTGGCGCGAAGGTAAACCTGCGTATCGTAGACGATGAGCCATGGACGGCTTTACGCCTGGCCCACAAGGTATTGGCCAACATAGCTGAGACGGCTGCGATTACCACGGATTTGGCGGCAACCCCTCAAGAGCAGATGCTGCTATTCCCGCCGTCGAACCGCGCAGGTGTCTAGGCCGCACATGCAAAAAGCCGCGTCACTGAATTGGATGGTGTTGGGCTTCATGCTTCTCTTCCACCTGGGGGCCATCGCGGCGGTCTTCTTCTTCAGTTGGGCCGCGGTGATCGTCGCCCTCGGCCTGCATTTGGCCGCCATCAACCTTGGCATCGGCATGGGCTACCATCGCCTGCTCACCCATCGAGGCTATCAAGTGCCCAGATGGCTGGAGTATCTTCTCGCGATATGCGCGACGCTGAGTCTGGAAGGCGGCCCCTTGGTGTGGGTCGCCACCCACCGGTTGCATCATCACCTTACAGACCGGCCCGGAGACCCTCATACTCCGCGCGACGGTGGGTGGTGGTCCCACGCCGGGTGGGTCATCCACGGATCAGGGGCAGGCGGCGAACCTCTTCTGCTGGCGAAATATGCTGCCGACCTGATCAAGGACCCCTTTTATCGTTGGCTCAATCGTTTTCACTGGGTACCTCTCACCCTGGTTGCGTTGCTGCTCCTCGCGGTTGGCGGATGGCCCATGGTTCTTTGGGGTATCTTTCTGCGCGTGACGCTCGGACTGCACGCTACGTGGTTGGTGAACTCGGCGACCCACATGTGGGGCTCCAGGCGCTTCCCCACGCGCGACGATTCGCGGAATAATTGGTGGGTCGCATTGCTGACCGGGGGTGAGGGCTGGCACAACAATCACCATGCGCAACCCACTCTGGCCCGCCACGGGTTGACCTGGTGGGAGTTTGATCCAAACTATTACGGCATCTGGATCATGGGCCGACTGGGCCTGGCCACGAAAATCAAGCACTAGCCAAGCCTGCGCATCGGGACGACACGTAACCAAATAATAAACAGGAGTTGACTACTCAAACGAACGGCAGCTTTTGGTCCAGAATATTCTGGACTCACAGTCAACATCGTGTTTCTCATATACCAAGGACAATTTCTGGCAATCATAATTTTGGCGATGATGGTTTCATCGATGGGGCGACAGGTGTGTAACAAATTAGCCGCACCCGCTGTCGCTTCGGTTTGGACGATGGGGGTTTTGACTGCTTTGCGTGGAATGAAGGTCCACGGAGTTGCGGTCCGCCTGCTTGCAGCCCTAATCCTGTTCGCGCCCCTCTCCGTACACAAGGTTCACGGGGAGACCGCACCTCTGCCTCAGCTCCAATCCGCCGATCCCGTGGTTGCCGACCTGTTCCACAGGAGCCGCTCCACCGGAATGATCGTGGTGGTTGTCCGCGGCAACGAGACGTGGATGCAGAGCTACGGTCAGACGTATCCCGGTTCTCACCAGAAGCCCAACGCCGACTCCCTCATTCGTCTTTGCTCGTTGTCCAAGATCATGACGACGGACCTGCTGGTGAAGCTGGCCGCCGATGGACGCGTATCCCTGTCCGACCCGTTGCAGAAGTTCGCTCCGCGCAATGTCACCGTTCCCGACCGCACGGTTCGTGGCCTGGTGGGCCGCCCCATCACCCTGCGCGATCTTGCTACGCACACCGCCGGCCTGCCGCGCGAAATCGCGTATCCACCTGGCGATGCCGGCCATTTCACGTTTCCCGACTATAGCTTTCGCTGGCAATGGCTCCCTGGCTATCGGCTGCGCTTTTTGCCCGGAACCGCCGCACACTATTCCAATATCGGCTACGACCTGCTGGCGGACGCCCTGTCGGCCGCTGCCGGCAAACCTTACCCGCAACTGTTTGCGGAGCGAATCGCCAAACCCCTCGGGCTGCGGGACACGACAGTGAGCCCCACGCCCGGCGAGTGCGCTCGTCTTCTCGTTGGGGCCAGAAATGAGGGCCGGTGTACCGATACAACGGCTGCTGCCGGGTCGGGTGGCATGTATTCGACCGCGAACGACATGACGCGTTGGCTCAAATACCTTCTCGATCTTCCTGGCGTCCCCGTGCACCAGGATCCAGCCGCAACGGCGACGGTCATCCCAGCCTCTGAACTCCGCTGGACGCAGGGCGTCGGGCGCGCCGGTGTTCCCACCGGCATTGGACTGGGGTGGATGCACATCAACCAACCGGATGATCCGGCCACGATCATTGAGAAGACCGGTGGCGGCGCCGGCTTCACGACCTATATCGCGCTGAATCCCGAGCGCCACATCGGCATATTTGTCGCGGCCACCGAGGACAGACATGCAGGCCCTGAGATTTTCCGCCGGAGCAACGATCTGCTTATCTATCTCGCCGGGCTCACGCCGGCGCCGGGTGATTCCATGGAACTCGCCGGCGAAGAGAATCGCTCCGAGGTGCAGGTGCGCGACGCAACCCTGCACTCGCAGCACAAGAGTGCGACCCATCCTTCCAGGCAGGTTACGCGGACCAGTGTGATCGCTGCGGCACAGTAAGGGCCGCAGATCCGGATGAACAAGAACAAGAAAGAAAGCCGGCGCGCCTTTTTGAAAGCGACCGGCGCCGCGGTTCTTGCTGTGGCTGCCCGGGGAAAGGTCAGCGCTGCTGCCCTGAAACCTGAGGGCGACGCCTTGAACGTTCTTGATTTCGGGGCCAAGGGTGACGGCCATCACCTCGATACCGCTGCTATCAACCAGGCAATCGCGGCGGCCTGGGCGGCCGGCGGGGGTACTGTTCTTCTGCCCGCCGGTACTTACCTATCCCACTCAATTCGGCTGATGAGCCACATCCGGCTTCAGCTGTCGAGTGGGACGGTGCTGGTTGCGGCAGATCCGCCGGCGGGAGAGCAACAGCAGGGCTACGATCTCGCGGAAGACAATAAGCTCTCGGAGCAGTATCAGGATTTTGGACACAGCCACTGGCACAATAGCCTGATCTGGGGAGAGGACCTGGAAAATGTGTCCATCTGCGGCCCGGGCCGGATATGGGGTAAAGGGATCAGCCGAGGCGAGTTTCAAGGCCCGATTGCGACCATCCCCGGCGTGGCCAATAAAGCGATTGCACTGAAGAACTGCCACGATGTGATTCTGCGTGATTTTTCAATCCTTCACGGGGGACACCTGGGGATCCTGACTACAGGGGTCGATAACCTGACCATCGACAATGTGAAGATTGACACCAACCGCGCCGGCATCGACATGGACTGTTGCCGCAATGTGCGGGTGTCGAATTGCAGCATCAATGCCCCCTGGGATGATGCTATCTGCCTGAAGAGTTCTTTTGCGCTGGGACACGCCCGCGCCGCGGAGATGATCACCATCAGCAATTGCTTGGTGAGCGGGAGCTTTGAGGAAGGCACACTGCTCGATGGAACGTTCAAGCGTTTTGCCGCGGATGCCGACGTTGACCGCAATGGGCGCATCAAGTTCGGCACCGAATCCAACGGAGGCTTCCGGAACATCACAATTACCAATTGCATCTTTGACGGATGCTTTGGGCTGGCTATTCTGAGCGTCGATGGCGCCGTCATCGAGGATGTGACGGTCTCGAACATCACCATGCGCGACACGGTCGCTTCCCCCATTTTTATCCGTCTTGGTTCGCGGATGCGCGGTCCTGCGGGAACACCGGTGGGAGCCATCCGGCGAATCAATCTCTCCAATATCGTCTCTTCCAGCACTTCGTCGTTGATTTGCTCGGTGATCGCCGGGATTCCCGGTCACCGAGTCGAAGATATAAAGATCAGCAATGTGCTGATCCAACATGCCGGGGGCGGAACCAGGATGGATGCGGCACGCCACCTGGAAGAAAAAGAAAAGGAGTATCCCGAGACGACGATGTTTGGGAATACGCCGGCGCACGGACTGCTGATTCGCCATGCAGCCGGCATCGAGATCAGCGATTACAAGGTGATGGCTGCCGCTAGCGATGCCAGGCCATGTTTTCTGCTGGAGGATGTCGAACGCGTGGGCTTTTCCAACGTGAAGACAGGTACGGCGCCGGGTACGCCTGCCTTCGTGTTGAACGATGTTCAGGACTTTGCCGTGACCCGGTGTAACGCCGTGCCCGACACGCGCATAGCAAGGACGAAACATCAGGAGCTTTAGCAGCCGGGGCTCTATTGGCTGACGACTCGGAGCCGGGATAGGTTCAGCGAAGCGCCGGTCTCCTTGCCTTCTCGGCCTGCTTGTGCGGACGAAAGCCCGACACACAGCAAAGCCTGAATTACGCCGTCTGCGGGTATTGCAGCTTCGATCGCGACGGGGCCGATCTGGTAGGAAGTCTGCAACGGTGGATGATCAGAGGCGATGAACTGGTGTGGACACTCCTCTCTGGCTGAGGTTTTGTATCCGAGCCCAAATTCGACCTCCCACAGACCAGAAATCAGAGGTTCTGCGTGCGTCTCCATCATCAGTCTGGCGGGCCCAGGCTTCATGTCGCGACAGGCCGGCATAGGCGTCCTTGTCTTGTTCGGTATTGATAGGCCGGCCGTGACATCGATACCGCACTCGATGCAGGAATTAGCGTCTCGCTTGATGCAGCGAGCGCTGGAGCTCTGCCCAACAGTTTGTACTCCTTGCGCGAAGGTTGTTCCAGCGGCGGAAAGTAAGAAAACTGCAAGATACAAGAGTCGCCGGCTGTGCACGAAAGCTCCCTTACTTCGGAAAGTCGAGTGGGATCCGTTTGGGGGATCCGTTTGTTGACATGATACCCATTCACCCTTAGGACCGGAACGCGGGGACTGCGGTCCTCCTGAGTGCTGATACTGCTGCCTTCCGGTTTCCGGGGAATGGCTAAAAAGTACGCGTTAACGCGGTAATCCGGCTCCTCCCACGATTCTTCGGGTTCGGCGGCCTCTTCTTGCTGGTGCAGAGAGGGCCGAGGCGGGGTGTGCCCATCTTCAGATTTTGTATCGGCATTTGCCACGCTTGCGGTTGCCAGTCTCGGATGTAAGTTTCCATCGAAGACGCGCGGTTCCATGGCGGGAAGACCCGCCAGGGTGCTTTGCATGCATGCATCGCGACCCTGTGTCCGGGTCACTCCAAGAGATGTGGGTCTCTGGGCGCTCCGGTACCTTCGGGCTGGATGCACGACGGCGCTTTACCCTTGAGACAGTTTCTTCAAGCGCAAGCGAGCATACCGAAATAGATGCGATTTGGGGGGAGAAAGATCAGGGCCTGGTGAAATAAAAGGACGCCGGGAATGAGCGGCGAGTTATACGATTTGGTTTCCGCCGGTTTCCAGGGTGTGTCAAGCTGCCTTTGTTTATGGCAGATCGAAACCGACTCTGCTCGATTGATGCGGCAAGAATAGCCCAGGGAGCCGGGGAGTGCCGACACAGATTGCCGATCAAAGTTTCATTCGGAACTCAACACAGCAGCCGTTTACCGCATCTCACGTGGATGTTTCATTTTGCGATTCCTCTTCTTGCATGGGTCATACTGTTTTCTTTGTCGCTGATCACCCTATGGCTCCTTGCAAAGAGGGAGTCGAAGAAGGCCCCGGGAAAAGCCGTTCCGCAAGAAACGCATGGATCTGCAGCCACAAACAACCCAGATTCTCACCGACAATGTAAGCTAACCGACAACATTAGCTAATTGTGAATCCCGGGAAACCCGGGGCCTTTGATTGAAATCGCCCCGAGGCCCGGGCGCGGCGGGAGATGGGATGAGGTGTTTGGCGGGATCGGGTTCCACGCGCGATTGGATTTTTGTTTCCGGGGCCTGGTTTTCCTGGGAATCCTCAAGCGCCTGAAGGGCCTTGATTTTTTCGCCGAGACGGGCGAGTTCTTCGTCCACGTAGGGGTCTTCGTCGCCGGGCGGGTCATCCAAGAGCCCGGCGGAGGTTTCGGCGGGGAACGCCTTTTGGTTGCTCGCCAGGCAAGCAGTTCCCGGCGGCGTCGTTCGATGGCGGCGAGCGAGGAGATGGAAGGGCGGCGAGTGTTGTTTGCGGATGCCGTGATTCGGCACTAGTACGGTTTCTTGTTTTGCGTTAGTGGGTGAGCGCATTTTTCTCGAACTAAATAGTCACGTAGGTGGCGTGACTAAATATTGTTCGAGTTGGCTAATCTTTTTACTGAGTTACTGAGTTAGTCAACTAAGCAGTCAGGTAGACCGGCATTTCTTTGCGATGCTCAGATTAGTTCAGGTGTTGTTGGATTATCGCTTGACCTGTGCGATGAATGACTTGTGGCCTAATCTACATGCGCGCAAAATGGGCAGATCATGTAGGATCCCGCTTGGAAATGCATAAGAATCAGGATTTGATTTGGCAATAGGCCGATCTACGGTTGTGCGAAACTTCCCGCAAAACGGTTGCTAACCTGTACCTGTCTGACCCTCCGGCTGGGGAACTTACCGATAATGCGACTTCACAGGAGTTTCACGCGAAGATGATTTCCGCCAGGTTAATCGCAGCGCAGCTCAATGGCGCGTCTATGCCAGAGCAGGCACCAGTACAGCAGTTCGCGTCACCGTAATCACACTAATGTCGTCTTCCTGACCGAACCTCTGCGCGGCGCCGGCCACTTCAGACGCAGACTTCCCCTTCCGCATCAATTCTTGAACCCGCTCGAAGCCGAACAGTTGGCCATCTGCGTCCGTAGCTTCCGCAACCCCATCTGATACGAGCACCAGTCTGTCACCCTCTGCCAGCCGGAAGCGCATGACCGAGAACTCAGCGCCCTCTATCATTCCTAGTGGTAGTGCACCCTCCATGGCAACGGGTTCGCCATTCAGATAAGGCGGCATGTGACCGGCATTGGCCAGGGTGATCGCACCGTCCTCCACTACGCGCAGCGCCAAGCACGTGGCGTGAGCCTCGCCTCGGCCCATCAGCCGCCGGTTAAGTGCCTGGAGGATGATCAGTGGATCTCCGCTCCACTCCGTTGTACTGCGGATGGCACCTACAAGCAGGGCCACGAGCATTCCTGCCTTCAGCCCCTTGCCCGTTACATCGCCTGCCACGATCAGCAGGCTGCCATCCGCTCTGTTGGGGATGATCTGGAAGAAGTCCCCGCCTACCTCCCGCGCGGGCCGGTACTCGCTCTCAATGACCAGCCCCGGCAGAGTCGTATAAGCCTCAGGCAGGATCACCTGCTGAACCTCCTGCGCCTGCTTAATATCGAACGCCATGACCCTCTGTGCGCGCAGCGACTGGAGCAGCCGCCGCAACAACAGCAGGACCGCTGCTACCATCAGGAGCAGAACCGCGATGAAGCCTACGTTGATCTGCACCCCAAATGGAAACCAAATGACCCGGATGTGCATGACGCTAAGCTCTGTCCCAAAGTGGCTGACCCCCAGCAGCAGGACCGCAGGCAGCACCAGCCAGCCCTCCAGCCCATGGCTCCGGATACCCTGGATAACGATCAATAGCAGCAGTGCGAAGAGGAGCAGCCGAACAACCATGGCAACCATGTGAAAAGCAACGGCAACTGGATGTGGGAAGACACTAAAGAACAGGTCGCCGCCAATGGCTCCCGCGACGATGCAGACCACGGTTAGCCCGGCCACGGCGCGCGGTAGCCAAGCCGGCCGTTGCAGCCGGAACCAGACCCACCAGATCATCACCCATCCCGCGAATACGAGCGGACCGAGAAAGAATTCGAATAGCCTGTCCACCGGTATGCTCAGGTGTTGCGTCCATACAGCGAAGGGCAGCTCGGCCGCGGCGGCTGCCTCAGCCAGAAAGACCGCCCCCATCCAGAGATAGACGCGATCAGAACGGTCGAACAGCGTCAGGCTGAAGGCCATCCCTGCCAGCAGGGCAAACAACAGCGCCTGGATAGGGCCAAAAGCATATGTACGGACCAGTTCCAGCCAGCGGATCTGGTAACTGGCTGCCACCGCGCCGGCCTCGCCCAGCACCGGCGCAGTGTGGAACCCCCCCGTATCGGGCTGGTCCGCGAGCGTGTTGGGGTGCATCCATACTCTGAAGGCCAACACACGGGTGGAGGAGCCTGGGTTACCACCGGCCGGTTGCGACAACGCGAACATCATGGGCTGGGTGTTATAGACGACCGGTGTGGTACCGGTGAAGTCGCCGAAGCTGCCCACGACCTCTCCGTTGTCGAAGACCTGGTATGCGTCGTCGACGTCGGACGGCCCGGCCAAGGCCAGCTTCTCTCCGGGCCGCTCCTGCAAATGCACCCGGATGCGATACCAGGCATAGCCCCAGTACCCTGGATGGCCCTTGGCTGCCCAGCCTGGCACATAGCCTGAGGCCCCGATCGTGGGGTCGAATGAGCCTTCCTTGGATGTCAGGTCCACCGTTTCCCATTTCGAGTCGTCAAACCCCGGCTCGGCCCATAAGGGCGCATGGGTGACTGGATCGACCGGCGAATCGCCGACGGTAAACTTCCACGGCCCGTAGAGCGGGACGGCGGACTGGCCGAGGCTGATCTCAGCCATATTGTCTGCAGCACTTTCGGCCTTAACGGGCACAGCCTGGGCCTGAGCCCAGCCACCATACGCAAATAGCAGAAGAACAGGAAACGCGATGCGAAAGCGTTTTGCCATGGCGGGATCGATCCTCTTCTTGCAAGAAAGCCGCTGGACGGACTATACGCATTTTCAGGCGGGCATGGAATCTTCCACTCCAGTCCCTGTGCGCATGGTCTATGCAGATGGTCAACCCTGTAGCAGCCGCGTTCAGACCAGGGGCAAGCGGCTACCAGTTGGTTCTGCATAACGAAAGCTTGTGAAACGGGGTTATACGTAAGTTCCCCAGAATTGTGCACGATCACGCTCATCCAGAGATCCCACGGTCGCTCGTGACCGCACATTCTCCGGGTCGACTGAAATAATTCTTCCACCGCCGCAGATGTTCAGCACTTACAGAGAAGAGTTTCCCCTCACCTTGTCGAGAGTGCACCGCGCCGGCAAACCAGCCGAGATGTTTCGGACAGGCGGAGGAGTTAAACTGCTGTGACCGAACGGCGCTTGGGAGAAAGACAGAGAAATGCCGACTTCAGAAAAGGACCGGTTGGCTTCTGAGGCTATGGATCGATGGGAGGATTTCCAGGAGAGCCTTTCCTCAGAAAAGCGCAGGTACCCCATCCGGCAGTTTCGAGCCTTTTGGTCGGCAGCAACACGCTACGCCGAATTGACGAAGTCTGATTCTCTGATTCACAAGAGTCTTGCCGCCGCGGTCAACGGACTCGTCGATTTCCTTGGCGCAGAGCGTAAGCGGGTTCCCGGCGACATTCTTCGGGATGCTGACCGTTTGGAATGCCTCCTTTTTGGCGGATATGACCCGGACTTCGTGGGCGACGAACCTCCAGGATTGTGACGCGGAGCAATTCTGGTCGAGTGGTAAGGCGATACAACAGGCGAGAACGTGGCCGCACCTTTGATGACCACGCCCCGCATCCACGTGTCCGGAAAGCCGGTTTATCGACCACTTGGACTGGATTCGTAAACACTAGCCGACTATCAGTACCGATCTCCCAAGCATGCCTTAGCCGGCACTTGTCCGAGATGATGGATAGGATCGCTAAGGGACCGGAAGACGTGAAAAAGAATCAGCTAGGGCTGCAGATGAACTCCCATGAACATGGATGACCTACAATGTTTTCCATCGGCGTTCATCCGCATTCATTGGGGGCACCCACTGGATTCGCGCTGGGAGGACTACGAGATGCGGAAAGGGTTTACGAGAAAACCACAAGGGGACGAGCCCGCGACGCGAGGCAAGAACTACATAACGCCGAGCGGGCTGCAGCGCCTCAAAGACGAGCACCGGTTTCTGCTCACCAGGGACCGCCCGGCCGTGGCGGAGGTGGTGGCGTGGGCTGCCAGCAACGGCGATCGCAGTGAAAACGCCGACTATCAGTACGGCAAGCGGCGGCTGCGGCAGATCGATGGGCGGATTCGCTTTCTCACGAAGCGAATCGAAGCCGCGGAAGTGGTGGACCCGGAAGCTCCGAGAGCGGGGCAGCCGGAGACGAGGGCATTCTTCGGGGCGACCGTGCGCTATGCCAATGCCGCGGGAGCGGAGCGAGTGGTGAGCATCGTAGGCACCGACGAGGTCGATCTCAACCGCAACCACATCAGTTGGGTGTCACCTCTGGGGCGCGCGTTGATGAAGTCGGCAGCGGGTGACAGCGTAGTTCTCCAAGCGCCGGGCGGGACAGAATACCTGACGGTACTGGAAGTGCGTTACGAGCGCATTTCTGTGGAACCGTTCCGTGAACCACCTGGATCCGAGGCGTCGCCAAAGGGACTCCCTCGTCGACGCTCAACTGACGAAGAAGAGACGAAAACGCCACAGGTCGTGAAAGAGCGACGACCGTAATAGAGCGCTATCGGCTTTTGGCAAGCGACAGGAGATGAGTTGAGTCCTCATAAACGCCCATGGGACATGCCAACGGGAGGATTCGGATCGCGGTAGAGGCGCATAACAATATGTTGTCCCTACCGCGATCCGATCTTCCCTAAAACTGTCCGTAGTCAAAGAGCCTGTCCCGAGCGCAGTCGAAGGAATCTCGGCGGTTCTTACGCGGCCAATGCTGTTGAGAGTTTCTAGACCAACGAGCCTTCTGGCTTTGGTTTTCGGAAAAGTTCCAGATTCACGAAACTCCCGAAAAGACTTTGCCGTTTCTAACACTTTGGTGTTATGTCTGGCTGAAGGGGTATCGACCGGGATTTCGTCGGGCACTCGAGACGGTTGCCGAAAAGACAACTTCGCAGGGCCTGGAAGTTGTAACTCTCGAGCCCCTTCCTTCCTCAGGTGATATGCTTCCTCTGTCCAAACTCTCACTATGATGCTGCCTGGGCCCCGCGTCTTTTTTGCTATTCTGCTTACTTCTGTAACGAACATGGTTGCAGCACAGACATCATCTTCCTGCCCTGCGCCCCCGCCAACCCTAAAATCTACTCAGCCGAATATCTTCACCGAGCAGCAGGAACAGTGGCTTGGCAATGCAATGGCGGACCTGGTCGAACGATATTACAAGCCGGTTCGGGACCCGGCTCAGAATGAATACCTGGCGCGGATCACCAAACGGCTCCTGAACAATCTTCCTCCTACGTCCATTCAATTCCGCGTTGTGCTTCTCGATTCTCCTGCGGTCAATGCCTTCTCCCTTGCAGGCGGGAGAGTCTATATCACACGAAAACTCGTGGCGAACGCGCATAGTGAGGATGAGGTTGCCTCCGTCATCGCACATGAAATGGGGCACATCCTTTCGCATCAGTTCGCCCTTGAGACCACCGCAGACTTCAAACGGCTCCTCGGCGTCACCAGCGTGGGTGATGAAGCCGACATTTATAAGAAGTTCCAGCTGCTCCTTGATGCCCGGTCAAAGGACAAGCATCCCACCGGCAATCTCGACAGCGATGCAAAGCAGAATGAGGCGGATCAGATCGCCGTGTATGCAACCGCGGCAGCCGGCTACCGTCCCCAGGCTTACGCTGAATTTTGGGACCGTATGTTCTTTGTCGATGGCAAGCTCGGTGGTCCACTCTCTGATTTCTTCGGGGTTACAAAACCCGAGTCCAAACGCCTTCGCGCGATCCTTAAGCTGATTGCCGCACTGCCATCTGGTTGTGGGGCAACACAGGATACAGCGAGCCCAGAATTTCGGCGCTGGGTTGCTCTTGTACTGGCTAATCAGTCAACATCCGGTGTCCCACCGTCAGGATCTGCTTCCGAGATCGCGCTCACGCCTCCCCTTCGCATGGCGTTGGAACGCCTTCGCTTCAGCCACGACGGGAAATATCTCCTTGCTCAAGACGAGAGTTCCATCTCAGTCTTCTCCCGTGACCCTTACCGGTTCCTCTTCCGTTTCAACGCAGAAGGCGCTCTGCCCGGCGAGTTCAGCCCGGACTCGCAGCACGTTGTCTTCCACACCCCCGGACTACATACCGAGGAGTGGAGCATCTCCGATCAAAAGCTGATCGCCTCCCATGAACCCATCACGCTTCATCCATGCGTCCAGACAAAGTTTTCACCCGATGGCCGAACGCTCTTTTGCTTCTCCCAAAAGTTTTCGGCGCTTGACCTCACGATGCTCGATGTTGCTACCGGAGACGTGCTTTACCAGAAGAAGGAATTCTTTACCCCGACCGACAAGTTCCTATTCCTGATCGAGCTTAGCCATCAGTTATCCGCCCCTGCCGATCTGATACCCGGCAGCTTCTCAGCGGACGGCAACGTACTTCTGCTTGGTCCAGATACCAGCAAGCTTGCCTTCGACCTGCGCACTCGTGCAGTCATTCCCATTGGCGGCGACCTGAAGAGGGACGTTACCGGTCCTTATGCGTTTCTAGGAAACAACGCTGTTCTGGGTATTGCCCCGAGCCCCGCGCAGACCGGTATCTACAGCTTTCCTGAGGGCAAAATAATGCGACGGGCGCCCTTCCGGCTTTTAGATCTGGAATCCACCAGCAATGGCAACTATGTACTTTCTCACGATCTGAAAGACTATGCCGTTGGCCTCGCGGATGTCTCGGCTGGCACCTTCGTCGCCGGATCACGAGCACGCGCCATGGACATCTGGGACGACTGGATTGCCAGCGAAAAAGCCGATGGTAGCGTGGTCCTGCACAAGCTCAACGACAAGAATGTAGCCGACAGAGCGATCATGCCTCCGCTTAGCCCGTTATCGGAGTATCTGCGAGCCTTTGTTTCCCCCGACCGCCGCTTGCTCGCTGCCTCCACGCGCAGTCGAGCCGCTATCTGGGATCTTCGCTCCGGTAAAGAAATCTCTCTCACGCATCATTTCAATTCCGCCATGTTCGCAGACGACAACACCCTCTATCTGGAGTTTCCTAAATTCGATAAGGAGGAGAGAGGCATCTATCGAGTCACGTTTGCGCCACCCTCCAGCGAGCGGCTTTCCTACAAGGAAACTGACGACATGTCTCTCTCTTTCGGCATGCTGCAAGAGTGGAAAACCAATCCCGGGAAGAAAGGTAGCGAGCTTATCGTCCGCAGCCTGCGTGATAACTCCGAACTTTGGAGGCGCACATTCAGCGACGGAAAGCCGGCCTATGCCGCCAACCGTGTCAGCGGGCAAATCCTCTTTAGCTTTCCACTCGCGAGCGAATTTGCGCGCGAACGCATCAAGGATGTTCAAGCCCTCACATCTGAGGCTGCTACTATTAAAAATCGCGATCTTGGACGCCTCGTCCAACTGGTTGATAGCGCAACCGGTTCGGTGCTGCACGAGTTGGTCATCGAAGTTCCTCTGAATTATGAAGGCGTTGGTGGGATCTCCGTTCTTGGAGACTCTCTCTACCTTAGCGGCGCGGGCAACCGCACCTTCATTTACTCGGTCTCGACGGCGGCAAGGCTTCGTGAGATTTTTGGCTACGTCATCGCGGCAGACGCAAGCTCTGGCTACATCTGCACCACGAACCGTCTGGATGAGGCGACCGTCTACAACGCGGATGGGGCACAGATATCGAATTACCGGGTGGGTAGCCCGCTTCGCTTTGCTGTTTTCCGTAACACCGGCGAGGGAGGCGTAGAGCTTATTCTGCTTACAGCAGACCAAACCATTCGTACCATGCCGATAGGGTCGTCCGTTCATCCGTAAGAGGGGTGGAGTGGACAGACCGGATCTAACAGTAGTCACCAGACGGGACGTAATCGTGTGCCGGGAATGGTTTACGCTGTTTCGCTTCTAGGGCCCTCAGCGGCGAGGGCGGTTACCAAAAACTAGACCTCTGCATTCACACGATAGTAGTTGCCAACTAGTGGTGATGCGATCTTGCTTCTTTCGACAGCCGGCATCAGCATCTCGTCCACCCTGAAGGTTAAAGGCCAATCGAACACGTCGCCAACGTGAAGCTCTGGCTCACCGTCTTCGATTACCCAACGTTGGAGATGCAGGTTCCACACCGATTCCATGGGCATATCTGTACAGTAAAGGATCGAACCGCAAAAGTTCTACCGAGAAACGCCCTAGCGTTCACTGATTTCCAGTGGATGACTGTCCACTTGGCCGTATAGTCGGCATCTCGTCCACTTGTCGATCAAAGCTTCGTTATCCGGATAGCCGGTCAGACGGCCAAGGGACTGTCCAGCCGAGCAAAGTGATCGTTCCGTCTGTCACTTCCTCTGTTACAGGACGGTCGCTCGCGTCTCAGCCCCTTGCCATCCGCAACAACAAACAGGCGTAATGGGCAGCCTGTTGTGCGGTCAGTCCGCTGCGTTGTTCAATAGCCAGAAGATTCTCGGCATCCTCAAGAATGAAAAGAGGTCGGCTTCCTACAGGTTTTATCTGGACTTCAAGACGCTGATTCAGAGTGTCTGGATAGATGGACAATGCATTTGCCAGACGACCTTTATACGGTCCTATGGTCTTTTCCCGCCCTTCCCTTTCCCAGTGATCAGATATCTCGTCGAATGCGGTCTCCTTGACCCGTGCCCAAAGTCCCCATAGAAAGACCTCGCTCGTTCCGATGATAGGAATTTCGAGGCATCCTCGTATGTAGAACTCCTCTTGGTCGATGATGCATTGATCTGAACCGGCGATCGCTCGGAGTTCTCGGGCCTCCCTATCGAGATTTGCGTACGGGTCAGGATAATCGGCTGCAAAACTCAGCGGAAGGCCTGTATGTTCCAATCCGCATGACGAACAAAGAAACGAGTTCTGTTGCACTCTTTACCTGGACCTCCCGCCGTTTTTGTTCGCTCTGGAATCTTCGCTTTTCATCTTTCTACCAGCTACACCCGATTCAGGTGCTTGAAAAACGGGATTTTGAATAACTTCATCTGTTTACCAGGGCGTCATCCGCCAAGTTACCGAAACTGAAGACTTTTCGGGAAGCGGGATCGACTACTGCGCCTTGCGGGTGCCGAATGCGGCCAGTAACGACAATGACTGCGAGCATAGTCGCAGGAATGGTCAGCTACGGGCCTGTCAGCCGGGTATGTGGTTCCTTTGCGATCAGATGATTGGTTTCATCGAAGTTGAATCTGACAGAGTGGTCTTCTCGAACCAGACTCCATTTTGAACCGCGCGATATGGCGACGAGGGAACGCCTCTTATCAGGGTCACTGTCGTAGGCTGAATGCTCGACATGCTTCGCGTCCAGGATCGCCAATACCTGCGCCGGACTGGAGCCGATGGGCGCTTGAGCGGCTATTTGCTCAGTTGTCAGTTGTGGTTTTTCCGTTCGGCCTGCGATGAACGAAAAAAGCAGCAGAAGTAGCGCAATGCCGACAATCAGAGTCAAGACCCTCTTCACTGGACAAATATACCGCCGGGGTGACTGCGCGTGGAACAGTGTTCCCGCAAAACGGGATTATGAGTAACTTCACTCCCCAGACAGAATAGCCAGCGTCTCATCAGCTTCAGAGAGTACCCTGCGTTTGAAGGTGCTTGCTCCGTCCGTCCCTTTAAATGCCTTAAATGCCCAAACCCCCGCCTGACAACCAGCCCGACAGCCAAACCCCGCCGGTTTAACGCGGGGTTCGTGTGAAACGGGGTTTTGCGTGGGATTTTTTTTGCGGTCTGAAACTTCAGCTGCTCCGGCCTCGTCTGCTTGATACTGGCAACAGCTCCTAAGCCCGGTCCACAGCGAAAAGCCGGGCTTCTTTTTTGGCCTGCCGACTTGAGCTGAAGCGACCCAGGCAGATTCTCCTCCTGCCAAATCAGAGTGAAGCAGCATGCGCAAAGTGCACCCTCGCCGGAAGCGCGGCTTTTGAACGTGGAGGGGAACTCTGCGCATCAAGAACAGGCGTGGCAGAATCTAATATCGGACGCTTCGATTGAGGGAGATTCCCATGGCCACGCTAGAGGCTAGTTTCCTGCAAGGTCAACTGGAGGAGCGGAAACGCCGGTTGGAAGTTGCAGTTGCCTCTGCGCCGCGAAACTCCGGCCTGGCCGGGCTCTTGCGCGAAGTAGATTCGGCGCTGGAGCGGATGGCCGAAGGCACCTATGGCCTATGTCTGGAGTGCCACGACTCGGTGGAACGGGAGCGTTTGCTCGCGGATCCCTTGGTCCGTTACTGCCTGGACCATCTGACCGAACCGCAACGCGCCGCGCTACAACGGGACCTCGACCTGGCTTCCCAGGTGCAGCATAATTTGTTACCGCAAAAAGGCCTGCGCGTGGGCTGCTGGGAGACGAGCTATCATTTCGCGCCTCTCGGCGCCGTCAGCGGTGACTACTGCGACTTGATCCCGTCCGATGGGCGCCTTCTCTTCTTATTGGGCGACGTCTCCGGCAAGGGGGTGGCCGCCTCCATGCTGATGGCACAGCTTCACGCCTTGTTCCGCAGCCTGACCGGCATGTCCCTGCCGCTCGGCCAAATCGTCACCTACGTCAACCGCTTTTTTTGCGAATGTGCGCTGGCGGGGCAGTATGCCACACTGGTCTGCGGGCTGGCCAAGCCGACCGGAGAAGTAGAAATCCATAACGCGGGCCACTGCCCCGCAATTGTCGTTGGGCGCGGCCGCGTATTTTGTCTTGAACCGACCGGTCTGCCTCTGGGGATGTTCCTCGAAACAGAGTTTTCCGCCAGGTCCGTGCAACTGGAAGCCGGCGACACGCTCTTCCTTTACACGGATGGTCTTTCAGAAGCCAGCAGCGAGAGTGGCGAGTACGGCGTGGACCGCGTCATGAAGTTGGTCCACCAGCAGGCTGCGCGACAACCCGCCGAATTGATCGACGCCTGCCTTGAAGATGTGCGGGCGTTTACCAACGGCGTCCCAAGTTTCGACGACATGACTGTGTTGGCGCTGCGGCGCTGCGATTAAGTGGAACATCGGGTCGCCGGATGGACACGCCAGCGATGAGTTGTGAGGGTAGTGGCATGGGCCGGCTTGCCGTTGCTGGTTAAAGGAGAGGGTTTGGGCCCGCAACCACCCCACTCAAGCCCCACGGCACGCCGGGGCGGGCAAAAGAAGGCTTGAATGGGGCAGCCAGTCCTTTGTGGCGAGTGTAGAAAGCCACTCACACCAAAGAGGTGAAAGGCTCAGGCGCCGGCGGGATGAAGGGCGAATTTACCACCGGAGAGATCGACCGACTGTCCGGTTTGCATGGCCTGGTCGGCGGCGAGCACGATCGCCAAGCTCGCGAGACTGTCCTCCAGGTGCGAGGTCAGGTCGAGTTGCTCGCGAATGGCCCGTATGAAGAACTCCTGCTCGCGCCGGCAGAGATCGTCGTGGCCGGGCTCGTCCGCTTGCGTCAGCCATTCGTCGGGGCGGACAAAGCTACCGGAGGGTGTCAGCTCCGCATGATGGACGCGAATCGCATTGGCGCGGACGTGGTCTTCCACCTTGGCCGACGCGCCGTTCGCGTCGGAGTGAAGGTTCTCAATCGACACCGCGCCGCGAGGCCCGATCACGTCTTTGACGAAGAATGCGTTTTTGCTCATCATCGGTCCCCATCCGGCCTCGTACCAGCCCACCGAGCCATCGCTGAAGACGATCTGCAGTTGGCCGTAGTTACACCGGCCGTTGGGGAGGCTCGGATCGAGGCAGGCTCCAATGGCAGAAACGCGCACCGGCCTGGCAGAGACCATTTGGCACATGACGTCGACATAGTGCACACCGCAATCGACGATGGGCGAAGTGGACGCCAGCAGGCCGAGGTGCACCTGCCACTCCGCGCCCGCACTCTGCTGGTTAAGATTCATACGCATAACCAGCGGGCTGCCCAGCGTTCGCGCGATGCCGATGAACTTCTGCCACGTCGGATGGTGACGCAGAATGTATCCGACGACGAGCTTCCTGTCCGCGCGCTGTGCCGCCTCAACCATGCGACGGGCGCCTTCCATGCCGGGGGCCAGTGGCTTCTCCACAAAGACATGACACCCGGCTTCGATTGCGGCAAGGGTGAAGGCTTCGTGTGTATCCGGATAGGTCGAGATGCAGACCGCGTCGGGTGCGAGACTGGCCAGAGCCATGCCCACATCGTCGAACAGGGGCACCTGGAGCCCGAGTTTGGTGGCAAGGTGGTATTTGCTTTCGCCTCGCGATACCAGGCCGACGATCTCCACTCCGCGCATGGCGCGAAATGCGCGTGCATGCGAAACGCCCATGTTCCCACAGCCGATGACAAGGATTCTCAACGATCCACTGCTCCCAACCATTGTGTATGTGCCCCCAGCGGATATGTGATTGCCTCCTCATCATAGAGGTGGTGCGGGTCCGGAGCCAGCTTCGGTCAACCGGAACTGCCGGCTTCCACGCCGCCAATTACGTTCCGGGTCTTCGGGCTCAAAGATGCGGGCTCAAAGATGCGCGCTCAAAGATGTGCGCTCAAAGATGATAGCCATCGGCCATCGATGAATGCTACCCTGCGCAGAGCAAAAGGCCCAAAAAACGAAGGACGAGCGACCTTAGCCATGCAACTATGCGATGCCATGAGATTTCTGCGGATTGCCGCCGTGCCGGCGATCTCGATCATCCTCGGGTTTGCAGCCTTTGTCTCCGGTCGGGCGCAGGCAAAGCCGTCTACGGCCCCAGCCGCACTCCCAGCCGCACCCCCAGTCCAGTTGCAGCCCTACACTGCGCAGGACCAAAGCGTTTCTGCCGGTGTGCCTTCCGGATGGAAAGTTTTGAGTGCTGTGGGCGGTTCGTTCAATATGGCAGGACCCCAAGGCGAAACCATCAACTTCGGAGATGTATTCGTCGCGCACAACGGTCCGTTTCAATTGGGACAGAGGGGCCCAGGCGTCGCGCTTATGAACATGCCCGCGTCGGCAAAGCTGAGTGACAAGCTCGTCATGTTTCTTCAGCAGGAACAGAGGCTCAGCGGAAAGCCAGTGGCACAGATCCAATACATCTACGCAATCCCTCTTCAGGTGCCGGCAACCGTGGGCCAGTGCGGCATGTTTGGTATCAACTTCTCCGGGACCCCCACGCCAACCAAAGGAATGGGCGTATTCTGTTCGCTCCCACCTGACAGCGCGCAATTGTTCAAGATCATCCTCTTAATGGGAACGGCGCCCTCGGCCATAGCTGCCCAGACAGTGCCCACGGTTGCGGCCGTCTATAAAAGCTACAAGATAGCTCCCGGTTGGGTACAAAGGATGCTTTCCCCGTACACGCTCCCCGTCTCGGCGCCCCCCGGTCAAGGGGCCGGCTCAGCGGCTGAGACCCAAATGTTTCTAAGGGCGATGGCGAATCAACAGCAAGCCATCGATCACGGCTTTAGGTGCGCGGACGCTAACATCCTCGGGAATGGGTCGAACTGGGAGACTCCGCGCGAGTGCGGTGGATGGGCGCCGAACTTCTAATCGATTCCGGCGTTCTCGATGGCGGCAATCTGAAAATGGTTTCGCGCGCCTTACCAGTCCAGGATCGCGCCGTCATGTGCGCGAACGGTGGTTGCATGCAGCACCTCTTGCCTGAAGGGATATTTTGCGGCCCGTGCCTCGTTCACTTCGATACCTAAGCCCGGCGCGTCGTTGGGAAGCCAGTAGCCGTCCTTCCTCTCGAGCGAATGCTCTACTACCTCCCACCGCCACGGAACATCCGCAAGCATGTCTTCCTGGATGAGGAAATTAGGTGTGCTTAGATCGAAGTGCAATGCCGCGGCGTTTGCCACCGGCCCCAAAGGATTGTGCGGCGCCACGCCCATGGTGTAGATCTCTGCCATAGCGGCGATCTTCCTGGCTTCCCAGAGCCCGCCGCAATGGCACAGATCCGGCTGGATGACGTGGCAGGCAAGCTTTTCAAACACATCTCGAAACTGGTGCCGAGTGACAAGACGCTCGCCGGTGGCTATCGGAACTGGGCTGAGTTTGCGGACCTCGGCCAGGACATCCACATTCTCCGGCGGAACCGGTTCTTCGATAAAAAAGGGACGATAGGGTGCGAGCACGCGGCAGAATTCGACCGCGTTGCCGAGCGAATGGCGCCCATGGCAGTCGACCATAATGTCTACGTCATCCCCCACCGCTGAGCGAAGGGCACTCATCATGCGCGCCGCGTAGTTATACGCGGCGATCGAATTCAACGATTCGGTTGGTGGTGTGATCAGGACTTTTACCGCGGTATAGCCACGGGCTACGACTTCAAGAGCGCGGTCGACAAAAACACTGGGGTCGGAACTCCACTGCGATTCGTAGACTGCGCGCATCTCTCCGCCGCCAAGATGCGTATACATCCGCACCTTGTCGCGAACAGCGCCGCCAAGCAATTTGTAGACGGGTTGTGCGAGCGATTTGCCCAGGATGTCCCAGCAGGCTTGCTCGATCGCAGAAACCGCGGAAAGGCCGATGACGCCCGTCCTCCAAAAAGATTGACGGTACATCTTTTGATATAAGAATTCGATGCGAGTGGGGTCTTCTCCGACTACCATCGGTTCCAAGTCCTCCACAGCGCCCACTACGCTGCGGGTTTTCCATTCGAGAGATGCCTCGCCCCAACCATACAAACCAGGGACGTCGGTTTCGACCTTCACAAAGACCCAATTGCGCATCTCCGCGTTGACCACAATTGTTTTCAATTTCGCGATCTTCATTTCGGTCGTCCGTTCTTACCCCGCGTGTGGTTAAGGGGCTCACCTAGCTATACACCAAATAAGGTGACGGGATGTGTGCTGCAGACGATCGCACGTTAACGAAGGCTCAAAGTGCCAGTTCCGTCCGCCAGCTTTCTTGTCAGCGGCGAACTCCTCGGAGTTCGGGATGTGAGACCGTTAACGGAGCATCTTTTCAAAGTAGCGAACGGTCTTCGTACCGTTGTGGATGGTGGCCTGTCCAACCGCCTCGAAGCCCATTGCCACATGGAAGGCTTCTGATACGGGGTTCGGCGGTTCGATATTAACCTCACAGACTACTCGATCATGCCCGGCTCGTTTCGCAACGGCAATGAGGTCTTCATAGAGAACCCGGGCAATCCCCTGGCCGCGGGCGGAGATCGAGACAATGATGCGATCAATGTAGACAAACGACTCGCGAGACGCCTTGAACCACATGAAATTCGGATTCGCGTAGCCAGCATTGCTTTCGAGCGCAATCAACAAGGCGGTCGCGCCACGGTCTATACCCCGCGCGTAGAAAGCCATGTCGAGCAGCGTCTTAAGAGTGCCGGCATCAAGAGCAGATGTTTCTTTGGCATTTGTGTTGTTCAATAACAAGGCGGCAGTTGGGTCAAGCGAACTGAGATCAAATATCGCATTCCCGTTCTTGTCGAGTGCCACTCAAGTGTCCCCTCTCTCGATTGCGCGCTAGACGGTTTTCAATGGATCGCCACGAGGCGTCACGTGGTGCGGAAGACCGGATACTATCATTCGCTCCAGACGCGGCATGCGCAAACTTAACACGAACCAAAACTGGGGGGAATAGGTGTGATGTCGACGCATTAGGCCCCGGACTTTGAGGGAAATGCCACACTCTGTGGATAGAATTGCTCGGGGATTTCATGAAGATTGATCGGAAGCCATATACGCCCAAGTACTCAGCTTCTTCCAGATGGCCCTGAATACGACGGCTGCGACTATGAGGCCGATGATCAATCCTCCGACTGCTGCGAACCCATCATGGTAGTTGGAGTCAAACAGCATTAGGAACAGCGATCCGAAAAAGTACGACCCCGCAAGAGCGGTTAGCGAACTTAGCAGAGCGACTAAGAATCGACCGAGATGTCTCATGATTGGGGGATCATAGACGATTTGGGCTCTTGCGGCTGGCTGGTGGAGGGTCGTTCCTCGAAAACGGTGCGAGGCATTCCGGGTTGCCTGTCATTCCTTAAAGAGAGCCTAGGAAACCTAGCGAAAGACTTCGAAGATGACTATGCCCATCAATAACGTGGCAGTCAAGGACGAGAAAACAGCTATCACACCCCGCGCAACGAATCGCACTCGGGGAGTGGCATCAGAGCCGATTTCCAAGAGCGAGAACACAGCGAGACAGCACCCACCTCCAATATGGCCGATGCACCTAGCCACATACTGGTCTGTGGTGGGCCAAAGCGATTTGCTGCTCCCGACCAGGCAGCACGATCAGGTCGCCGACAACCATTCCGTTGGCCATACAAAAGATGTAGGAGAGAGCGGCAGAGGTGGTGCATGTCAAGGCCACTGCCCAACGCATCCAGAGCGAGAAGTGGTCAAAACGCAATTGAGTGGTCATTTAGAGCGGCCCATGTCCAAGTCTCCTAGACATACGGAGTTGAGGTGTTCCAGGTTCCGTCCGGTCGGAAACCCGAACGCTACTGCGCGGCCCGCAACAACTCCGGAGCGGTTGAGCTCGCAGGGATTTTCGGTAAATTGGCCGCCCCGACGGTCCGGGATATCGATTTCGGACCCGACGCTAAAAGCCGTACCTCAGCGGCTAAAGCCGCCTCATGCGAGAGGGATTACGGCACGGCTTAAGCCGTGCCCTTCGTACAGAGACTAGCCCATTAAAATCGTAATTTCGGCAAGCCTGGGCTTGGCCTGCCCATGGCAAACTGCGTCAGCCTAAGGCTGACCAGCGCCTTGCCTTGCGCCCGCCCTTTTGCTTACCGCATGCTCTAACGTTATGGCGCAAGGCTCACAACCAAACTGGTGCGCCTTCATGAGCGCAGTGTTACCTCGCTCATCTGACAGAGTGGGATCGGCCCCGGCAGCCAGCAGCGCACGGACCGCTTCGGGAATGAAAGCGTGGCTCATCAGCGGCGTTTCGCCGTTGTTATCGCGTGCATCGATGGCCGCTCCCGATGCAATCAGCAAAGAAACCAATCGCTTAATGGCCGATCCTTGTAATCCGACGGAGAATAAAGCCGTTTGACCTCGCTCGTCCTTCTCGTTGGGGGAGGCACCGGCCTTAAGAAGCAGGCCAACAATCCTGGGGCCGTCGGGCTTGTCACCCGAGCGTTCTACGGCAAAGTTGAGCAACGGAGTGTCGTTGATACGCTCATGTACATTCACCGGATACTCTAAAATGCGCGCAATCATGGCCGCGTTTCCCGAGAGAATTCCGTTCCTCAATACGCCGCCCGCACCTTCAGGCCTGGCTCCCTTGTCAATCCAGAAGTCGAGCAATGCTACGCTGCCGCTACTGGCCGCTGCTGCAAGACAGGGCTGTAATACCGCTTTGCTCATTCCTGGCTGTTGGGCAAACATGTGCTCGGCCAAATCTGCATCGCCGGATTTACTTGCTACGCAGATAGGAGCATCCTCTCGCCGCTTCTCATCTGCGATATCCGCGGGCGCCTTCGCCCGCAACATCGCTTCCACCAGGTCTTCATCCTTACGCTCGATAGCGCTCCGGTAGAGCGCCATGTTATCCGCGCTCCGACTGCTGAAATCCCAGTGCTCCGCCAGTAGAGCCCTGGAGGTTTCCTCGTTGCCCTTGACCCAACGCCGCGTCCCAGCCGCGTCATCGATTTGCTGTTCCAATTCCCGGACTGCATCCGGCATCCCCGCCTCAATACCGACGTAATCTATCACCGTCTTGGTCGTTTGCCCCATTCGTAAGGTGATGGTCTGCGATGGATTATCTGTCACACTGGCTGTATAGCTGTCGTTTGCGGAAAGAAAATCTGCCTTGCGAAATGCGCTCACGAGCGCCTGGATCGTCTCGCGGGAGACGTGGGCAGTGTGATGGCCGGGCACGAGCACAAAGGCGTCTCCTACAAACTGCACCAGACCGGACCCATCGAGCGTTACCGTGTAGGCCGGGCAGGTACCGTAGCAGCTCGTCCGCCTCAGCGCGATGAACAGCGTCCGAAGGTCCACCTTCTCAGGAAAAGGTACCTTGTTTAGGAGCCACGTCTCCGGTGGGCCGATGGAAACCGTGTCCGTTATCCTGGCGAGTACCGGGCTGCCCTCGCGGGTGAAGGGTGTGAATAAGCGCGCCCTTTCGATCGCCTCAGCCTGCTCGAAAAATTGCGCTGGACCTCGGGTCGCATGGGCCTGCAGCACCCGGCCACCGGGGGAAACGATGACCTCGAGCTCTACGTACGCAAGCATCCTCTCCATCGGATTCAGCTTGCTGAGATCTGCGTGAATTGCTTCTCGAGGTCCGGCTAAATGCTCCCATACGTTTGCTTCGCGAGCTGTCAGCTCCACCGGCGTTTGCGCGGCCATCGGCCCCGCTCCACACCATGCGATGACAATCAATAACGCACATTTTCTCAAGCGGCCAAGTCTCCTGCCGCCCGCCGAATGCGGACCTGAAAGATGGTTGGTGCCATTTAGACGCAGGTGGTCTCGGGGAGGTTAGTCTCGGGGCACACGAACTTACCTCGTGCTCCGCTCGAACGGATCTGGGGTGACAAGATCTGGGTCCTTTCCCATCTCCCAATGGGGTACGCTTCGTCTGTCACGCCTTTCGTCGCCACGCCTTTCCGTCGAGGGGGATAAGTATCATGTCGGTGCATTAGGCTTGGTCTGGGAACTACCCCACTCAAGCCAAAAGAAGGCTTGAATGGGCCACCCTCAGGTTTTGTTGCTGGTAGGGTCATTCCTACCTCAACTTGCCGCAGGCGTAGGGATGTGCGGTTAGGGCGGCTCGGAGGCTCAGTCAAAAGTTTGTCAAAGCTTTAATTTGGACAAGTCCGGCTCTGTATTTGAATCGCAATTGATGACCGCGTTCCATTAGTGCTTAGCGTGGACAACATGAACGCCAGCGTGACCGGGCGCGAGTGCTTGCACGGCGTGGCCGAACCGGGCCGCGATCTCCTGGAAAGTGATGTCTTCGATGGCACAAAATCCATGCGAGCGAAGAATCGCTGCCATACCAGCCGGCTCGAAACGGCTGACCGAACGTTCATCAATCTTCTTAAGCTGTTCGATCCGCTGCTTTTCTAATTGCCTTAGCTCTTCGGAAAATGCCTCGGGAGGTTCCATGTAGTCGAATACTACCTCCGAGTTCTGGATTGACGACATGTAGTCCAGAGTGCGGTCGACAGAGGTTTCGCAGTGGATTCGGCGCACGTTGAGTGGCGCCCTGGAGGCTTACGCATGGATTACGTAGAGTTCGGGGTGGGCGTCGCAATTATTATGATGGCCATGTACCTCCGCTATGTCGCAGGTCTGCGGAGCGGGTGGGAATTGATAGTTTTCTGGGTGTTCTGGATTGTCGGCCTAATCCTTATGAAGCACTCGAGGCGAAAACCTTCAAATTAGGACCCGCTGTCGACGTACATCAGCAGCCTGGATCTGTAGCATGTGCATCACGCGACAGATCCTCTGGCCGATAATCATCCACCCCGCCGCAATCAGCGCATCGAAAGCATTGAATCGGAGAGGTCATGCTTATGGCCACCGTCTCTCCTGGCGGAAGTCCCCCTACATACGACAGCAGGTGGCGCTTGCCACACTTCTTGCAGATGAGCGTCCAGTACGATTGCACCATCAACCTACCTGCCGCACTGCGCGCGCGAGAAACCTCGAAATCAAGGCAGCGTTATTTGCTGATGAAGGGGAAGTTCTTGTGAAGAGCCTCCAGCCATCACCGTGTAATTGCCTGGAACCAGCTTCCAACCATCGGAGGCTTCCTCGTAGATGGTCAGACGCTCGTGACTTACCGGGATAGAAACCTGCTTCGACTCACCGGCGGCCAGTTCCACACGAGCCCAGCCAATAAGCCTCTTGGGTGGTTCGCCTGCCGCATCGGGGAGCGAAGCATAGACCTGGGCAATCTCGGTACCAGCGCGCTTGCCAGTGTTGCGAACCATGAAAGTGACGTTCACGACTTCCCCGCTCTCAACCTTCAGGCCGGAGTAGGCGTAAGTGGTGTAGGAAAGACCAAAGCCGAATGGAAACAACACCGGCTTCTTCTCTGCGTCGTACCATTTGTAGCCAACCTTCAGCTTTTCGTCGTAGTAGACGTCGAAGGGTGGAAGGCCCTTGGCCATCGAGGCCATGAAGGCGGAAATATCTCCACCCGGCGCGGGCCGGGGGGGTTGCGAAGCAGGCGGAGGCATGACCAGCGCTGGATGCGGCAGGTCGGCATCGCTCCTGGGGAAGGTGATGGCCAGCTTGCCACTTGGGTTCACCTCTCCCGTCATGATGTTCGCCAGCGCTTCGGCGCCGCGGATACCGGGATACCATAGCTCGACGACGGCGGCGACATGGTCGATCCAGGGCATGATGGCGGGGCTGCCGGTCTCGAGCACGACAACGGTTTTAGGATTCGCGGCCGCGACCGCTTCAATGAGCTTGTTCTGATCGGCGGCAAGGTCGAGCGTCTTCAGGTCCGCGCCTTCCGACTCGGGCTGATAGGCAAACACGATGGCGACGTCAGCAGCTTTGGCTGCAGAAGAGGCAGCGGCGAGGTCATCACCGGAGACGAAGGAGACTTTGCTCGAAGGCAGCTTCGCCGCCAGGGAGCGTAACGGCGAGCTGGGCAGCCACACCCGGCGCTCGAGGAAGGCATCCAAGGCATTCGACCCGGGGCTCGCGGGCGGAGGAGGCACGGCCGAGCCACCGGGAGCATCGACCTGGGCCGAGCCGCCCCCGCTGAACACGCCCACGTCCGCATGGGCGCCGATCAGCACCACGGAGTGCAGTCTCGAAGGCTGGAGCGGCAGGACACTGCCGCTGTTCTTGAGGAGAACGATGCTCTTCTCTGCAAGGTTCTGCGCCAGCATGTAACCACGCTCTATATCCGGAACCTCTCTGACCACAGGGTGATCGAAGAGGCCGGTAGCAAACACAGTTCGCAGGACGCGCTGCACGTGGCCGTTGATTTCGTCCTGGGACACTTCTCCGCTTTCCACTGCCTTCTTGAGCGGGTCGCCGAAGAAGATTTCTCCCGGCTGCTCCTGGTCGAGGCCGGCGTGCGAGGCTTTGGCGGTGGAATGCGTGCCGCCCCAGTCGCTCACAACAAAGCCGGGAAAGTGAAAGTCCTTCTTGAGGACATCGGTGAGGAGGTAGCTGTTTTCACAGGCATAGTCGCCATTCACCCGGTTGTAAGAGCACATGAAAGCGCCTGCGCCGGAGATGCCAAGAGCTATCTGGAAGGCGCGCAAGTCAGTCTCGCGCATGGATCGTTTATCGATGTTGGCGTTGACGGCGTTTCGACCGCTCTCCTGGTCGTTGAGAGCGTAATGCTTGAGGTCGCCAATAATGTGCTCGGATTGCACACCTTTGACGAAGTTGCCAACCAGAGTGCCGGCCAGCAGCGGATCTTCGCCCTGGTACTCAAAGGTGCGGCCGTTGCGCGGCTCACGCGTCAGGTTGACACCTCCGCCGAGCGACATGCTGTAGCCCTGGTTGCGCAGCTCGCGGCCGATCAGGGCGCCATAATCAAAGGCAGCCTGCGGATCCCAGGCCGACGCTGCCGCCAGGTTGTTGGGCAGCGCGGTGGAATAGCGCCCGGACGCCGCACCACGGGTGACGCCGTAGGCCGAGTCCGCCATCTGAATCGCGGGAATGCCCACGCGAGGGATCGCATTCGACCAGCCCGCGCCGCCATTGGACCCGGTAGGACCCGCGGCCGGGTCGAGGCTGAATCCCTGCCCGTGCAACAGCGAGATTTTCTCCTCCAGTGTCAGTTGCTTGACCACCAGGTCCGCGCGGGCATCGGGGGAAAGGCTTGTGTCTGACCAGGGGTATTGTTTCGGCGGTGGCGGTCCTGCAAACTGCGCAACCGCAATTACCGGCAGCCCAATGAAGGCGGCCAATGCAAGCGCTCCGGCGCGGCGTCCGATCCTTGAATGCTTCGTCGAATTCTTCTTCACCGTGATATTCCTTCTTTCCTCGTCATTGCAATAGCGGCGGCGTGGAAACGAACGTTATTTCTTTGACTGCAGCGCTGTTTCGAACCGATGCGTCCCGGGCATTACCTCAAAACCGCGATTCCCCGCGGAAGGCGAGGGCTGAGCTTCCGTCTGCACCGGGCCGTCGCCGGGCACAAACACAGTCGCCGTCGTTCCCGGCGGAACAGTAACGCTTAATTGGAATGTTCCATTCTCGATCCGCCAGTCGCTGACAATGTCCCCATGGATGGAGCGGTATTTGGCCTTCACAAAAGTAAGGTCACCGACTACCGCAGGCTTGACGATGAAGTGCTGGAAGCCCGGGGACTTGCCGTCGCTTCTGATGCCCGCCAGGCCCTCGGTGAACCATGCGCCGATCGAGATGAGGGTGTCGTGGATGTGCGATTGGCCGGTCCAGCTCTCCCAACTGGTCGTGGCGTCGTTCGCCAGCATGTAGCCCCAGCCCGGGTACTCCCTGGTATTGGTCATCAGGTAGACCAGATCGCTACGGTCCGCTTCCGTGAGGTACTTCATCAGGAAATAGGTTCCATCCATGCCGGTATCGAGGCGGCCTTCGTTGCGAACGCGAATCGTATTTTCCAGGCTCTGCATCACGTCTCCGCGCAGATCGGGCGGAACCACGCCGGTAAGCAGAGGGAAAGCCTGCAGGGCCGAGTCGCCGTTCAGGTAGTGGCGCTCACTGGCGTTGTAGAAACGCTGGTTGATGGCTTTGGAAACCGTGGCTGCCCGTGCGCTGTAGGTTGACGCATCGCTTCCCTTTCCCAACACGCCGGCGATCCTGGAGGCGAGTTCGAGCTGGTAGACATAGTGGATGCTGTTGATGAGCTGCGCCGGCCGGGGATCGGCACTGGCTCCCCCGAAGCTCCCTTTCGGCGTCACCCAATCTCCCAGAAAGTTCCACATCTGCATCCCCATTGCGTGGCTTTTGTGGTCCAGCAGAAGGTCGCCGGTTGTCTCCGAATCCAGATAGCCAAGCCACTTCTGCATCATCGGATAATTGGTTGCCAGCACGCCTTTGTCGCCATACTGCAGATACATCTGCCAAGGCAAGGTCACGACGATTCCACCCCACATGGGGCCGCCGCCGCCGCGATTGTAATAATTCGGAGCTGTGTGCGGGAGCGAACCGGTTGTCGCCTCTTGAGAATCGCGCCAGTTGGTTAGCCAGCGGTTGTACAAGCCTCCAGAGGAGAAGTTGTACATCCCGGTTTCGAGCGAAGTTCCGGCGTCTCCGCCGTAGCCGAGTCGCTCGCGCGTTGGACAATCAACAATGTAGCCGCCAAGGGTCAGGGACTCGTAGGTCCACGTGACCATCTGGTAGATCTGGTTGAGAAGCTGGTTGGAGGAAGTGAACTCCCCGGCGCGGTCGTAGGCGGTGCGAATCAAATAGCCGGTCGCGTCCGAAACGGCCGGCGCACTCTCGATCCCGATGACTCGCACATAGCGGAACCCGTGGTAGTTGAATCGCGAGCGAAAAGTAACGGCAGCGCCATTGCCCACCACCTCGTCACGCTGGTTTGCCGTGTTGGGCAGAACCGTCGGATTCCCTCCCCTCGGGGGAGGAGGAGCTGCGCCGGCCGCTGCCTTAGTGGTTGGAGGAGGCGCGCCAAAAAACGGGGGCGCCGGCGGTCCCCATGCGGAGGGTACGCTCGGCGCCGGCTTGTCGGGCTCCAACTGGTCGGAGTACTCCAGCTTGACCGACGCCCCCTTGGAAATCGCAGGCAATCGGATCTCGACCCATCCGGTAAAGTTCTTCCCCATATCGATGATCCAGCCGCCCGGGGGAAAGGCTTCAACCCGGACAGCCTTGATCGTCTCCATCAACCTGTTCGGCTCGACCATTTGCGCCGAGGTCACAACTTGCGGCGGCTCGAAGACCGCAGCCGCCTGCCACGCCGCATCGTCGAGATCGAGGCTGTTCCAGCCAGGCAGCTCCAACTGGCTGTCATAGCGCTCTCCACCGTAGTCGCCGAATGGGATTCCCCTGCCGAGCGGGGTGATGGGGCTTTCACGAAGCTTCCAGGTATTGTCGGTGACGACCTCGGTGGTGCTTCCGTCGGCCTGGGAGATTTCAAGTTGCGCTCGGACCAGCGGACCGTCGTGGATCACTCCCGGATTACCCTTCACGTACCAACCGCGCCCAAGCCAGAGGGCAATCACGTTCTTGCCCGGGACGAGATAATCAGCAACTTCGTGAGCGACGTAAAGGTTCCGTTTGGAGTAATCGGTCACGGCTGGACTTAATACATGGTCATCCACCTTCCGGCCGTTGATATACAGCTCGTAGTAGCCGAGAGGGTTGAGATACGCCACTGCCCTGCTCGGCTTCTGCGTCAGGGTGAATGTCTTCCGCAGCCAGGGAGATGGCAGCGGTGTGTCTTCCGCTGTTCCGGCTGGACGCCCTTCGCCGATCCATCGCGCATGCCAGTCCGACGCTTGCAGAAGGCCCATGGACCAGGTGGCCTGATCGCTCCAGCGCGAGGCTTTGCCGCCATCACTCCAAACACGCACCTTCCAGTAGACCCGTTGTCCCGAGCTCAGCGGCTTACCGCCGTAATCGATCCAGGTTGATTGCTCTGAGGCCACCCGGCTCGAATCCCACAGGTCGCCGCGATCCTTTTTGAGGATCGCGGGGGTGCTGGCTACCAGCACGTGATAAGCACTCTGACCGCGAACGTTCTCTGCCGGGTTGAGCATCCAGCTCAACCGCGGCTTCGGCACGTCGATGCCCAACGGGTCTGAAAGGTATTCGCAGCGCAGTTGCTGAACCGAGAATACCGGCTCTTCGGCCGCGCCGCTTACAACCACGGTTGCCAATGACAGAACGAGTAAAACAATTGCCCGCAACATTCCGCGCTTGCTGTTACTCATGAGGGGCAACCGTGTTCATCTACTGTTTGACCACGTCGAGATCGATGGCCAACTTGACCTGTTCGCCTATAGCAGCCGCCGGATAATTTGTTCCGATACCGAAGTCCGTCCGGTTGACCGTGGTGGTCGCCGAGAACCCGGAGTGTGGCTTGTGATCCATTCCGGGGACTGGCCCGGTGGGTCCTTCCACATCCAGAACTACTGGCTTGGTAACCCCGTGCAAGGTGAGGTCACCCGTGACGGTAAGGCCATTCGCGGTCTTGGCAACGCTTTTGCTGACGAATGTTGCGGAAGGAAACTTCGCGACATTAAAGAAGTGGTCGCTCTTCAAGTCGTCATCGCGTCGGCCTACGCCTGTGTCCACGGTGGTGACGTCAATGGTGATATTCACCGTTGATTTTGTAATGTCGGCTTCGTTCCATACGATGGCGCCCCCAATATTGCCAAAGCGGCCGCGCACGTTGGACAGGCTCATATGCAGGATTGAGAAAGTGACCTCGCTGTGTGCCTTGTCGGGAACCCAGGTGGATGTTTGCCCAAGAGCCAGGGGAGCGGCAACCGCCAGAACCCCGAGAAGTGAGATGAAACGCTTGATCATTGAAGAATCCTTTGGATCAGAGGTTTTTAGCGGGGACCATGGGAACTGCTGTGGTGTGGGACAGCCGGCAAAATCGTAGGGCCGTTCACGGTTCAAGTTTCTCCCACATTATCCGCTCAAGGCTGTATGGATCGTCAACCACTTTACATTGGGCATCGATCTCCATGGTCGCCCGCTTTTCCGTGGTGTAGGCGGGCCAATGGGGCTGACCCTTTGCCGCCGGGTGGCCCGTCCTGGCGAAGGTGCTCCACATCTCGCTCATGTTGTGGGCGGCCTGCACGCCGCTCGCGCCGTTGATGGACATGATGTCGGGCCGCTGCGGGTCGCCTGGCGGTGGATTTTTGGCAGGCGTAATGTTGTTGAACTTGTAAGGAATCTCGGTCGCGTGGGCGGCGCCCAGCTTGTGCTGTGTTCCAGGAATGATGACGTCTGTTTCGTGCACGAATATGTACATGTAGACGGGCGCCGCATGCTGTGCGTATTTGCGCTCGGCAATGGTGATTGCGCCGAGACCCATCATGCGCGCGGTGGAGATGGCGATGTAGAGGTCAGGAGCGGAATCCCCGGGGCGGCTCTTGCGATAGGTATCGAAGACCAAATCTCCATTCGCGCCGAATTCTTTTTGCAACCTCTCCTTCAACGTGTCGTAGGTCAGATTGAAGACGTCGATGTTATGGTTTTGCATGAAGAAGAAGTTGGTTTCGTCGCGGTTTGTGCCGACGATCAGCGGCTTGTCTTTCGAAATAGCCGGCGCCACCGGATCGAAGGGATGGTGCGGCAGAATGGCGCCGTCGACGACGGGCCCGAAACCGCCTGGGCGGGCATTGCCTCCCATTCCCTTGCGGCCGCCACTCATGGTCAATGGGCCGCCGCCGGGCTGCTTTCCCAGCTCCACCTGTACCTCCAACAGCTTGGCCGCGGGCACGTCGAGGAGCTTGCGCCAATCGTCCTTCGGCAGCCCAAGCTGTTTCAGAGTCATGATTGTGGTTTCGGTGGCCGCGTCCTTCGGCATCATGCGAATCCCAGGCCCACTCTCGATGGAAGCCTTGTTGAAAAACGGCGCGGCCGAAGGCATGGCGTAGAGGCAAGAGGTTTTGGCGCCGCCGCCGCTCTCGCCAAAGATCATTACGTTATTCGGGTCGCCGCCAAACGCCGCAATGTTCTGGTGCACCCACTTGAGCCCGTCGCAAATATCCAGAAGGCCCTGGTTTCCCGAGGTGGCGTACTCCTCGCCGCCCAGTTCGCCCAGGTAGAGAAAGCCCATCAGGCCCAGACGATGATTGGTGGCCACAACCACCACATCCCAGGTGTGCGCCAGGCTGGCGCCATCCTGGTAGCCTGCACCACCCGATCCCACGGTAAAGCCTCCACCGTGGCTGTAAAACATGACTGGCCGTTTGCGCCCGTCGGCTGCGGGTGTCCAGATGTTCAGGAAGAGGCAGTTCTCGTCCGCCGGCGGCTCGTTTCGGCGCTGCGGGCCCGGTTGCAAAGCGGGTGCGCCCAGTTGAAGGGCATCACGCACGCCCGTCCAGGGCTGAAGGGGAGGAGCGGCTTTGAAGCGGCCTTTTCCTGAAACATCGCCGGCGTACGGGATACCCTTGAAGGTCGCCAGTCCGTCGCTTTGGCTGCCGCGAAGACGCCCGTATTGCGTGTCGACTTCAACAAAATCTGATGTCGCAGACATTGCCAAGGCGTGGCCGTACGGAAATGCAGCCGAGCAGGCCAGAGCTGCTGAGCTACGCGCAACAAATTCGCGCCGGGTGAGTCTGGGCGAAGAACTATCAAGGAAGGAACTCACGTTTTTCCTTTCGCTGGCGGTCGGCGCAGAGCATAAAGGTTGGATCAGCTCGATGTCCAGATAAATGACGCGAGAGAGTGGGGTTGGGAACCAAAGTCCGGCCGGACCGACCTTTCATAGCAGATGCATTGGTCTATTCTGAGAATGGACCCAACATAGGCATGCTCTGGTCTAACCTGCAAGGTTCGCAACTGTTAAGGTCTCGAGGTTAAAAGGACAGTTAGCGGCAAGCCTTTTGGAATACGTAGCTTGGTGGGATGAGGTTAAAGGGGTTCACGACTCTCTGCTAACGTAGCAACGGCCATTGTTTGAGAACGCGACTGGGGTGAAATGCGAAGTGCAGAATGCCAACGAAGCTGAAGCGATCAGATCTGCGGGTTACAAGTTGAGCGTAGAGATTCAGTCTGCGGTAAGAACTGAGCTGGACATGATGCTGACGGCTCCTGTCTTTGCCCAAAGCAATCGATGCAAGAGCTTTCTCAGCTTTGTCGTTCTCCAGACGCTCTCGGGCAACGCAGGCCAGCTTAAGGAACGAACCATCGGGATCAGCGTTTTTGATCGCGCAACCGATTACCCTACCGGCGAAGACTCGATCGTGCGCGTCACCGCCAACGAAGTGCGCAAACGGATCGGCCAGTTCTATCGAGAATCCCCAGTTGCTCATCCAATCCAGATTGAGCTTCCCAGGGGGGCCTATGTGCCGGAATTCAGAATCCGGCCGGCGATATCGAGCGACTGGGTTCCACAGGCCGCCGCTTCCGATTCCTTGAGCAAAGAAGCTTCACCGGTTCCATCGGACGTGAGCCCGGTAGGCCAAGCACATCTCACAGAAACAACGGCAGGCGGACACTCTGGCCGCAAGCTCTTGCTCTTCTTTGGGCTGCCGGTTCTAATCCTGGGTATCGCTGTGGCCGCTCTAGGAATTTGGAAAAGTAGAACCCAGAACAAGTTTCCGCAGATGTGGGATGGATTTCTGCACACCAAAGTGCCCGTTCTCATTTGCCTGGGGGCCCACAACATTCCCGTGTCCAACGTAGTGTCGCCTTCGGATACCGAGATCTTCTCCGATCTGGTCTTACACAAGCAGATCATCCCCATTGATGACGCTACGGTTATCACTTCCATGGCGAGTGTACTGGGGAAGAAGGGCATTCCCTTCAGGATTACTGGAGCTGGAGAGACGTCCCTCACCGATCTGCGGATGCAGCCGGTCATCCTCATTGGCGCCGTAGACAACAAGTGGACGCTCCGGTTGACGCAAGCTCTCCGGTATCGCCTTGAAGTCGATCATCCGTCGGGCCAAAAGGAGCCAGTTGCCTCGATTGTCGATGCGAAACAACCCATGAGCAGGGCATGGAAGATAGATTTTTCGATCCCTATGTCGCAGTGGAAGAGCGACTATGCGATCGTGGCTAGATTCAATGACGAAACCACCGGTGTTCCGGTGCTCATCGAAGCCGGGTTGGGCAACGACGGCAGTCTTGCAGCGAGCGAACTGGTCGCCTCGGGTGCTTTGGTGCCCCAACTTGCCAGCGAACCTGGCTGCGTTGGCAAGTCCAATTTCGAAGCTGTCGTTGGGACAGAGATCATCGACGCAAAATCCGGACCGCCCCATGTTTTGCGCTTAGATTGCTGGTAAACCCAAACCAAACAAAGAGGGCGCGCGGCGAGGCCGCGTGCCCTCTCTTTTCCGCTCCCGCTTACGCCAGGTCGAAGCGATCAAGGTTCATCACCTTGCTCCACGCCGCCACAAAGTCCCTCACGAACTTCTCCTTCGAGTCGCTCGATGCATAGACTTCCGCAATGGCCCTGAGCTGCGAGTTAGAACCGAAGATGAGATCAACCACGGTACCCGTCCACTTGGGCTCGCCCGTCGCCCGATCGCTGCCCTCCAACACGCCTTCCGAGGTAGCGGACTTTTGCCACTTCGTATTCATGTCGAGGAGATTCACGAAGAAGTCGTTGGTCAATACTCCGGGCTGCTTGGTGAAGACGCCATGCGCGGACTGCCCGACGTTGGCATTCAGCGCACGTAGGCCACCGATCAGAACCGTCATCTCGGGAGCGGTCAGGGTCAACAGGTTCGCCCGGTCCAGCAGCAGTTCAGCCGCCGCCGCATGGTGTCCCTTGCGAATGTAGTTGCGGAACCCGTCCGCGGCCGGCTCCAGCACCGCGAACGAACTCACATCGGTCTGCTCCTGCGACGCATCCGTGCGCCCCGGTGAGAAGGGCACCTTCACGTCGTGGCCAGCCTTCTTCGCCGCTGCCTCGACCGCCGCGCTGCCGCCCAGAACGATCAGGTCAGCCAGCGAGACCTTCTTCCCGCCGGACTGCGCTCCGTTGAACTCCTTCTGGATCGCCTCCAGCTTCTCCAGCACCTTGGCCAGCTCCTCGGGTTGGTTCACTTCCCAATACTTCTGCGGCGTGAGACGAATGCGTGCCCCGTTCGCCCCACCGCGCTTGTCAGTGCCGCGGAAGGTTGCCGCCGACGCCCAGGCCGTCGTAACCAGTTGCGGGATGGTAAGTCCGGAGGCGAGGATCTTGGCCTTCAGCGCGGCAATTTCCGGCTCCCCGATCAATGGATGATCGACGGCGGGAACAGGGTCCTGCCACAGCAACGGTTCCGCTTGGGAACCAGCGGGCCAAGGTAACGCGCAATTGGTCCCATGTCGCGATGCGTGAGCTTGAACCAGGCCCTGGCGAACTCGTCTGCGAATGCATCCGGATTTTCGTGGAAGCGCTTGGAAATCTTGGCGTAGATCGGGTCCACCTTCAGCGCAAGGTCGGTGGTGAACATCATGGGCGCGTGCTTCTTCGACGGATCGTGGGCGTCGGGCACAGTGCCGGCTGCCGATGCGTCCTTGGGAGTCCATTGTTGAGCGCCGGCCGGGCTCTTGGTGAGCTCCCATTCATAGCGGAACAGGTTGTCGAAGAAGTTGTTGTCCCACTTCGTCGGGTTGCTGGTCCATGCGCCTTCTAATCCGCTGGTGATGGTCGCGGCGCCATTGCCGGTGCCGAAGGTGTTGATCCAGCCCAGGCCTTGCGCTTCGATCGCGGCGCCCTCGGGCTCGGGCCCCATATACGTGCTCGGTTCGGCAGCGCCGTGGGCTTTGCCGAAGGTGTGTCCGCCGGCGATGAGGGCAACGGTTTCCTCGTCATTCATCGCCATGCGGCCGAATGTCTCGCGAATGTCCCGGGCCGCGGCGACCGGATCAGGATTGCTGTTGGGCCCTTCCGGGTTCACGTAGATAAGACCCATCTGCACGGCGCCGAGAGGATTGTCGAGCTGGCGGTCACCGCGGTAGCGCTCGTCTCCCAGCCACTTGGTCTCAGGCCCCCAGTCGATGTCTTCTTCCGGCTCCCAGATATCGGGGCGCCCGCCGGCGAAACCGAAGGTCTTGAACCCCATCGATTCCAGGGCCACGTTGCCGGTAAGAATCATCAGGTCGGCCCAGGAGAGCTTCTTGCCGTACTTTTGCTTGATCGGCCAGAGCAGCCGGCGCGCTTTGTCGAGGCTCACGTTGTCAGGCCAGCTGTTGAGCGGCGCAAATCGCTGCGATCCGGAACCTCCGCCGCCGCGGCCATCGGCGATACGGTAGGTGCCCGCGCTATGCCACGCCATGCGGATGAACAACGGGCCATAGTGGCCGTAATCCGCGGGCCACCAGCTCTGCGAGCTGGTCATCAAGGCATGGAGGTCTTTGATCACGGCATCCAGGTCAAGGGTCTTGAACTCTTCGGCGTAGTTGAATGCCTCGCCCATGGGATCGGACAGCGCGGAGTGCTGGTGCAGGATGTTCACGTTCAGCTGATTGGGCCACCAGTCAGCGTTGCTTTGGGTCGCATGCGTTGCGTGTTTGCGGGCGCCGGCCGAGAAGGGGCACTTGGCTCCGTTTGGACGAGGTGTGCTGATGATCGGGGATCGGTTCCCCCACTGCGGTGGCGAATTGTTCTTCCTTGGCCATATATTCCTTTTCCTTCGCTTTGGTTGAAAAACTTGTGACGATCGATGAATGCCGGCCGCGCTTACTGGCGCGAGCTATTCATCCGCTGTTGACACGCCTGGGAGACTTGACCGTACCGTGCTTTGGAGCGCACCTGGTGCAAAGCCCCCGGAAAATGAGCTCGCATTCGCGAACAACCCGCTTGCCCAGGGAGCGGGTGGCAGGCTTGGGCACGTCGTACCACTCGATGTCCTCAACATTGCCGCAGCGGTCGCAAATGAAGTGATGATGCAGCAGGCCTTTGGCATCGAATCGAGCGGCGCGGCCCTCGACGGCCACTTCACGCACCAGGCCCGCCTGCACCAGGTCCCGCAGATTGTTGTAGGTCGTGGCCCTTGAGGAGCGCGGATCCATGCGATTGACGGCTTCGAAGATTTCGACAGCCGTGGGATGCCTGTTCTGTTCCATCAAGAAGGCCATCACGGCGTAGCGCTGCGGAGTGCAGCGCAACCCGCTGCTTTCCAATGACCGTTTAATGATCTCGGCGTCCACGCAAGATTAGACTATGTCTAATCTGATATTTTGGCAAGAAAGTACCATCGGGCTACTGTGGAAAAAAATGCCTGGTCCGTTGCGAAGGAGCGTGGCCTATTCACCAAAGAAACGGCACCAGGCGATATCTCACCGTCTTCTGATACTCCACATAGCCCGGCAGGTTCTTCACCAGAAACTTTTCCTCGTTAAGAAGTCTCCCTATGAGCGCAGGCATCAGCAGGGCAATCACCAACAATCCCCACAACGAGCCAAGCGAGAGGGGGATGCCAACGAACAGGAAGAGCGCTCCCATGTACATCGGGTGGCGTACCAGTTTGTACGGCCCCGTCGATATGACTTTCTGATCGGGAGCCAGTTCGATGGTTGCCGAAGCGAAGGTATTTTCTTTGTACACAAAAAATACGATGAGGAACCCAAGCGCGACCAGAGCGTCACCGGCAAGGCAAACATAAGGCGGTAGCAGCGTCCAAGCAAAGCGATGATCAAGCGCGGAAATAACCAATAGCGCGGCGAACGCTAGTGAGGTAATGCTCTGTATTATTTTTTGGCTCGTCTCCTTCTCGGCCGTTGGCCCCGCATACACCCGGCGTTCCAGGAGCTTCGGGTCTTTCTTCGCGAGGTAAAGGGTGATCGCAACCGCGGACGCGGCGAACACCGCCAGGAAGGCCCATGCTTGCCAATAAGCAGCCGTCCACGCCGGAAGAAACAGGAGCGCCACCATGACCAGAAGCAAGAACAAGAGGCCGCCGGACGCTTTTTTGTTCAGATCCAAGTTTGCTCCCAGGGTTTGCTCCCAGACGGCTAAGGTTCAGGAGCTGACTTTGGCCGCACGCGCGGAAACGACACGCCATGCCGCCATCGATTCTTTCAGATACACTCCCGGATCACCTTTGAGGCCATAGCACTGGATGCCGAAGGGCCCGCGGTAGCCGGCTTTTGTAATGGTATGGACCAATTCTGTGACATCGAAGTCGCCGCGGCCGAGAGGTTGAATCAGCGCGCTCCAATCCTGGCCCTTGCGGTCCGCTCCGTTGATCGTGACCCCATACAGCCGTGGCATGGCCTTATCCAGTAACTGATGGAAATCCGGATCAAACCCGGAGCGCAATTCATGGCAGAGATTGAACGTGACGCCCACATTGCTTCGGCCGGCGCTCTCTGCGACCCGCACCACGTCTCTGAACCTCGCCAGATAAAAGCCATAGTGCGGATAGAGCGCGACGCGAAGGTTGGATCGCGAGGCAAGATCGGAGATTCGATTGACCGCCTGGATCGTCCGCTGTTCTGCTCCGGCGCCGCCCCCGGCGTCATCCCCCTGGATGGCGACCCATACGACAGTTCCCCGCCCCTGCAACGCCTCGATCGCGGTTTCCATCCCCGGTTCATATTTGATCTGGCCATTGCTGATATCGACAGTCAACCAGAGAAAGAACAACTGGAGATGGGCCTCGTCCATGGCTCGCAACCGCTCGGGCATTTGCCGTGCGTGATCGAAGACGGTTCCCGCGAATCCATACTGACGCGCAAAAGCGGCTTGCTGGACCGGGCTGATATCGCCAAACTCGTACGCAAAAACGGAGTTTGGCAGGCCCGCATCCGCTCCGCTGTCGAACCCCATCGCCTCGATGTTCGCAAGCGCGATCCAAGAGGCCGCAACACCTTTAACAAACACCCGACGGCTCGTGAGCACCACGCTGCTGATTCTCCTTTACCTTGTACGTTCTCGCTCGTAGCCGTTCATTGCGGCAGTGCTTCGCCGGCCTGCTCGCGCACCATGTACTCGGCGTACCAGTCGGGCCAGTTCGGATCCGCCTTGCCGATGCGCTTCTCGTGCTCGCCGTGGGCGGCCGACGCACGCCGAAGCGCGCTCGCCAGGTCGCTTGCCGAGCCGAACGAAGTCGCGGCAGGGTCGACGCGCCCGGGCAGCCGGGTCGTGACCTCCTGCAACAGCCAGCCGTTGCCGTCCGGGTCGCTGAAGGTGGCGAAGGAGCCGTAGGTGGCGTGATTGGGTGCGGGCCCGCTGACGCGACCACTGGCGCCGTCGGGCTGGAACTGAGCGCCCGGCGCGCCGGCATGGAACACCTCGCTGACCTCGACACCGCGGGCGGCGAGCTCGTCGCGCGCAGCCTCGATGTCGGAGACGATCAGGTAGAGGCCCTGGGCCGAGCCGGGCGCGGCCGACGTGATGTTCGCGCCGAATTGGACCGAGCACCCCGAGCCGGGCGGCGTGAACTGGACGACCCGGAAGCCGTTATCGAAGGGGAAGTCGGCGTCGAGCCTCCACCCGAGGCTCCACGTAGAACTTCTTCGCGCGATCGACATCCGGCGACGGGGATAACGACCGCCTCGAGTTTCAAGTCGACTCCCGCGCCGTTACTTCCGGGTTCATTCTTGAGATCTGCCATGTTCTGTTCTCCTGTCGATCGATTCGTTTGGTTTTGTATGTCTCCAGGACCCTTTCTCATCATTTTCCGGCTGGGTTCTTTCCCGCGCCAAAGGAGGCATCGATCTGTTTGGCGTATTCCGCCGCCTTTGCCAGGATCGCCGGCTCGTCGAGCGTGAGCATGCGGCGATCTTCCATCACCACTTTGCCCCCAATGACGGTCGTTCTCACATCGGAGGACTTAAGTGCATAGACTATGGCCGAGTAGACGTTATACATCGGGGTGGCGTGCGCAGCGCTGGTATCCACCACGATGAGATCCGCCTTCTTGCCTACTTCGAGTGAGCCGATCTGCCGTTCAAGATGCAGCGCGCGCGCGCCGGTCACGGTTGCCATCTCGACCACCTGGGCCGCGGACAGCGCCTTGGCATCCATGCGTGCGAACTTTTGCTGCTTCGCCGCCAGGTCCATCTCTTCGAACATGTCCTGGTTGTTGTTGCTGGCGGCACCGTCCGTTCCGAGGCCGACGGCGACTCCTGCCGCGAGCAACTCCTCGGCGGGCATCAGGCCGGCAGCCGTTTTCATGTTGCTCGAAGGGTTGTAGGAGCAGCCTACTCCGAAGTGGGCCAGCGTCTGCACGTCCGCCTGATCCAGCCAGATGCAATGCGCGCCCAGCACATTCGGTCCAAGCAGGCCGATCCGCGCCAGATATTGGACGGTTGTAAGGCCATGGTCATGCCGGCTCTTCTCGATCTCGAACGGAGCCTCGGCCACGTGGATCAGAAGCGGCGACTGATTGGTCTGGGCGAGCGCCGCAGCATCCTTGAGCAGCGTCTCGGAGCAGGTGTAGATGGAGTGCGGCGCAACCGCGGGGGTGATCAGCGGATCGCCCTTCCAATGCTTCAGAAATGACTCGGTATAGGTGAGCGCGGCGGCGGGGGTCGCGCTGTCGGGAGAAGGAAATCCAATCAGGGTTTCTCCGAGCACGCCGCGCATCCCGGCGGCCTTTGTAGCCTGCGCCACTTCCTCTTCAAAGTAGTACATGTCGGCGACGGTTGTTGTGCCGCCGCGCAACATCTCCAGCAAGCTAAGCCGGGTCGACCAGGTAACGAAATCGCGGGTGACGTAGCGATGCTCTGCGGGAAAAATATACTTGTTCAGCCAGTCATCCAGAGAAAGATCATCCGCCAGGCCGCGGAACAAGCTCATGCTCATATGTGTATGGGCATTGATCAGTCCCGGCAGAATGAGCGCGCCGTGTGCATCAATGACCTTACCCGACCCATACATAGCGTCGATGTTCGCGGTTGAGTCGATGGCTGTGATGCTGTCTCCCTGAATCGCGATTGCGCCATCTTGCAGGATGCGGCGTGTTCCGTCCATTGTGACCACGGTGCCGTGAACCACGATCAGATCCACTCGCTGTGCGGCCGATACCGGCGTCGTAGGGATGGTGGCCGGCAAGCACCCGATCAAGAGCAAACAAAGGTTTTGCCATCGGCGTAGTCGAGACAAGTTCACCCGCAAAGACTAACATTCTGGCCTCGCCAACACACCGACCAGCGTGTGGAGACAGCTAACAGCGCCTTGACACTGCTCAAGAGACAGCCAACAATACGTGTTGTGTTCAAGACCCTTCCGTAGACTGCAGAGGAACCTCGGCAGCATTTCACGTCGTCAATCAAGCCTCGACGTCACCTCGCCGTAAGAAAATCGCCCGCTCATCCCTCGCTCCTGGCTCCATCACAACCCCAGAGGTTTAACCATCCACAGGAAGGAAGCTTCAATGTCAGCTGAAGACAATAAGTCTCTTGTACGCAGGTTTTACGAGGAAATAGATAAAGGCAATCTGGATGCGATGGATGAAATGGTGGCGCCGGACTACCTTGATCACAATCCTCCTCCGTTTCCAGGTCTGCCTCCTGGCCGGGACGGATTGAAGGAGTCTTTCAAGATTTTCCTCCATGCGACTCCCGGACACCATCGTATTGAAGACCAAATTGCTGAAGGGGACAAAGTCGTGACGCGCCTTACTTCGTTTGGAAAACACGAAGGCGATCTACCTGGCGCTCCCAGAACCGGGAACGACTTGAAAATGACGTCGATAACCATCCATCGCATCGCCAACGGTAAGCTGGTCGAGAAGTGGGCAGAGAAAGATGTGCTCGGCTTCCTGCAGCAAATCGGCGTGATGCCCGCAATGAAACATGCCTAGACGCTGAGCACAAATTCCACATTCCAGTTGAGAGGAAACCGCCGGAAGACAAAATGTTAGGATTGCTCGGTGTTTAACTTCGGAAAGCCGAAAACCGCAGGACAGTGGATGGCGCACGTCGTGCTTGTTATCGTCGCGCTGTTTCTTGTCTGGTGGATGCTCCGCTTATACGTTTTGTGAACCGCGTTGAACAAACCTGCTTTGGGATTTAGCCTCACCACGGACCAGAGAGTGCCCCATATCTCGCTGGTTTTTCGCGAGATGTGGGAGACCACGAACGTTTAGGTCCTCTGCCAGTAGCGAGATAAACCCCAGAAGCAGTGTCGTGCGCCTTCTTCCCTGCCCTACCGCCCAGTCACGTGGCCTATTCTGATTTACGCGGTGCCCCCTCGACGATGAGGTCGTTGTCGACGCTGAAGACGCCAGGAGCGGAATTAGCCTGCATATAGGCGATGGCCGCATCGGTCTCGTTGTTGACTACCCCGTAGAGGGTAACGTTGCCATTGTTCACAATGATGTGGATGGCATGAAATCCTCTAGGTGGATCATTGGTGATGCCGCCGGCCATCAATGCGACACTGCGGCCGCCGGGTCCCAGCGCTTGCGCGACGCTACCCTGGTTGGCGTTGTATTTCCGCAAGCTGGGCTGCGTATAGATGCGGTTGTAGACCGAGGCTCGGATGCGGTCGTCGTTAGGAGAAGGCGGGAGGACTTCGATCTTGTTGTCCACCGACTCAACTGCTTCAATACCCTTGAGAACGTTGGCGGCACTGCTCTTGAGCGTCGGACGCGAGGCGTAGCCCTTGAGCACGACGGTTTTGCCATGGAAGCCGAAGGTGATCCAGTCGAAAACGCCGTAGTTGGTGAGGCCGCCAAGCCTTTTCTGCACTTCTTTCGCGATGCGGACCGTGTCGTCTTGCCCCCAGGTAGGCGAGGGGTTCTGGGCAACGAGGAATGGACCGGCAAGGTTGAGGATGAAAGCGGCTGCCATTACCGCCAAGGTACGGCGACTGAGAGCAGACAGAACGTGCATAGCTGACTCCATGCGCTGAAAGATTTGACTTCGTCCGAAAGATACGCCTAACCGAAATTCGAGTCCAGTCTTCTTAGGCGTTTGGCGGCTTATTGCGCACGGTCACTCAGCTCTGAGAGCTTCCACGGGATTCACCGCCGCCGCACGGCGAGCGGGTAGATAGCTGGCGAGCATAGCGGCCCCCGCCAAAACCGCCAGTACCAGGATATAAGTAAACGGGTCCAGCGGACTGACCCCGAACAACAGCGATTTCATTAACCGCATCAATCCGGTTGCCGCAGCCAGCCCGATGGCCACGCCGGTTCCCGTCAGCACCAATCCGGAGCGGACGAACATCCACTTCAGCCGTCCCTTTTGTTCCCCCAACGCCAACCGGATTCCGATTTCTCGGGTGCGTTGTGACACGGCATAGGAGATCACGCCGTAGATGCCGATGATGCCCAGGACAAAGGCCATGGCACCTGCAATGCCAAGCATTACCAGGGTGAACGAAGTTCGAGCCAGCGATTGGCTGTAAATTTCCTGCATCGTGCGCACCGACGCCAGCGGCAGGCTCGAATTCACTGACCAAACGGCTTGCTGGATCTCGCTGAGGAAAGCCTCGGTCCCGGCCCGATCGCTGCGCACGACAAACGTCGCCGAGCGGGTGGCATCAAACGTATGGGGCCCGTAGATACCGTCCGCCATGGTAGGCCAGTACACGATGGCAGGCGCCTTCTCCTGGACGCCGTTCACGTGGACGTCCTCGACGATACCAACCACTTCAGACCACGGTGCGTCATCGAATTCGCGCAGTCGCTTGCCCAGTGCGGCCGAGGGTGAGCCCCACGATTCGCGGGCAAGATTTTCGGAAACGATTGCCACCGGCCTTCGCCCGTAAATGTCCGTCCAGGTAAGCTCGCGTCCGGCAACTATCCTTGTCCCAGAGGTATGGAAAAAACCGGGGGAGATATATCTGAACAGTCGCAGGAGCGAGTCCCCACCCAGATTCTTCCCCTCAAATTTAATCCCGTTCCAGTTGGATTGGATTCCCTCCATCGGCATCACGTCCGCGAACCCCACCGAGGTCGCGCCCGGAATCGCCGCCAACTTGTCGACGATGTTGTTTTGCGTGCGAGTAACCAATTGCGGATCCGCTATCAGAGAAGCCGGGATAGAGATGCGCATGGTCTGCAGATGTTCCGCCTGCGTGAACCCGGGCGCGACCGTTCGCAGCGCCTGGAAGGTACGTATCATCAGCATGGCGCTTACCAGCAGGACCATGGCCATCGCCACCTGGGCCACTACCAGCAGATCGCGGGAGCGTTGCCGTTCCCTGCTGATGCTCGCAGTTCTTCCCGCGCCCCGAAGAGCCACGGGCGCGCGCCGCCCGGCATATCTCAGAATCGGAATCGATCCGAATAACAGCCCGGATAGCAGCGAAAGCGTTAATGTGAACCAGAGCGATCGGCTATCCAGTGAGATTTCACCCAGGCGCGGAAGATTAGCCGGACCGATGGCCTCCAGCAGGCGCAGACCCTCATAGGCGACCCCGATTCCGAGCACACCGCCTATGAGTCCCAGGGCCACGCTTTCCAGCAGCAACTCCCAGGCGATTCGTCCTCGGCCGGCGCCGAGCGCGGCGCGAATTGCAAGCTCCTGCCGGCGGCCATCTGCTCTCACCAGCAACAGGTTGGCCACATTGGTGCAAGCAATCAACATAACTACGCCGATCGTGCCCATCACCAGCCACAGCACACTCCCGATATTGCCAATGACATCCTGCTTAAGGGGACGAATAGCGGGCGCGATTCTCCAGGTCTCCTGGTAAAAGTGAGCATTGAAACCAGGGACACCCGACGGCCATGAGTCCTCCCAGATAGGCAGCATCCGCTTCAGGTCTGCATTCGCCTGCGCAATGGGAATCCCGGTTTTGAGCCGGGCGATTCCCTGGAGACCGAAACCAGCAAGTTGCTGCTTGTTGCGATCAAAGGCGAACGGCGTAATCACATCGAAGTCGGCGTTCACCAACTCGAACCCCTTGGGCATGACGCCGACGATTTCCCGAGGCTGGGCATCGATCGCAATGCTGCGGCCAATCACCGATCGATCTCCGCCGAAACGGCGCTCCCAGTAACCGTAGCTGAGCATGACAGCTTTCGCACCGTGCGGATCCTGATCAGCCGGCAGGAGCCAGCGGCCGAGTACAGGCGGTACTCTGAGCGCCGGCAGCACACCGTCGCTGATCCATGCAGTACGCACTTCATGCGGCTGGTCGACGCCGGTGACATTGGCTGTGCCCGTGTTCCAAACGCCGAACGATTGAAACGTCCGGTTCTGCTCGGCGAAGGTGAAATACATGGAGGACGAGAGGCGGAGACCATTGGAGAAGTCCGCCAACCCCGCGGCCCCGGGAGCGTTCAGCCGCACTGCTACCAATTGCTCCGCATCCGGATAGGGCAGAGGCCTGAACAGAATGCTGTTGACCACGCTGAAGACTGCCGTGTTGGCGCCGATTCCGATCGCCAAGGTCAGGATGACCGTGGCGGCGAATCCCGGTGATTTTCCGAGCCGCCGGAATACCAGCTTCAGGTCACTCCCGAGCGATTCCACGAAGGGCATCTGCCACGCTTCGCGGCTGCGCTCTTCCAGCAGCGTAAGATTTCCGAACGCGCGGCGGGCCGATTGTTCCGCTTCCTGCCGGCTCATGCCTTCGCTGAGCAGCTGCTCCGTCCGTTCTTCGAGATGGAGGCGCATCTCCTCAGCGAGATCAACATAGATTCTGCGGCGGCGGAAGATATCAGGTAGCCAATTCACGAGAAGTCCCCTCCTAGGTCGCCGTTGATTCGCCCGGGTTGAGGACTAAGGCAATGCCCTCGAACATTCGTTCAAAGCTGGAGATCTCCTGCTCCAGATGACGCAGGCCGGAGGCAGTGATCTGGTAGGTCCTCACCCGGCGATTGGTGGAGGAGACGCCCCACCTGGCCTTTACCAGGTTTGCCTTGAGCAGCCGTTGCAGCGCCGGATAAAGCGAGCCCTCCTCCACCTGGAGGAGGTTATTCGATCGCTGCTGTATGTGTTGGACCAGGGCATAGCCGTGGGCGGGCTGGCGGCGAAGCGACTCGAGGATCATCATTTCAAGTGCGCCAGGGAACAGATCGCGGGCAGTGGATTTGGTCATAGGCTTGTTCGCTACATCCATAGACTAAACAAGTGTTGGGATCACGTCAAGGACGCCTTGAGCACTAGTCAATTTCTTATCCCTTTCACTTCGGTGTTCCTTGAAGCAAGTTGCGGGAACGGTACCAATGGGTTACTACATCACCCATTCTGGTTACGCGCGACTGTTTCGACCCAAGCAAAGGCGTCACCACTTTCCTTCCGCCGGGCTATAGTCCAACAAGCCCAATACTTACCCAGGCATTTCTGGACTAAACGTGAACCTCCCCCCAGAGGGAGTACCGATGAAAGCTGTTCTGAGTGTCCTGGCATTGTTTGCTATGTCCGCGTCCGCCCAACTCACGGCGGTCTCACCGGTGACGGGTGTCGATCCAGGCAAGACGATCAATGCAGCACTCTCGTCGGTAAAGGGTTATGGCATCGTTTACTTGAACGCGGCTGCGACCTGGCATGTGGTGACGCCGATCGTCATACCCGGCAATGCAATCCTCGATTGCCAGGGTGCATCGCTCGGTGATTATGGCAGCAGCCCGGCGTTTATTATCTTCGAGAATCCGAAACTCTCAAGTGCCGTGAATTACGGATCGACTGGTATTCGTAATTGTCATGTGATGGGTCCCGCACCGGCATTGTCGTCACCTATCGGGTTGTACCTGGGTGGCGATCCGAAGGGAATCATCTCTCCCTCGGGCTCGTATGCCGTGAATGTCGAAGTATCCGGGACCACGGTCAATGGATTTAGTTGCGGCCTGTCAAACGGCAACAACGCCTGGGCGGTCAAGATTTTCAATTCCGCCTTCATGGTCAATTACGATCATATCTGTTCGCCTGTCGCTACCAACGCAGGCGAGAAGATGACGATGGTGCAGACGCAAGTCTCGGATGCCGCGCATCTGGCTTTCAATTTGAATACGCCTTATACCGAATGGACAGTCACGAACAGTTGGTGTGACTACAACGTACTGGCTTGTATCGGCGGCAATGGGATCAACATGCAGTTTACCGGGGGCCATATCGAGCAGCCGAATGGACCTGTTGTTTCGGTTGTATCGGGCGGCTGGAATAACTACTTGTCTTTGTCTAACATGGAGATCATTCTGGCATCCGCGACCGGCACCGAGTTGGGATACCTGGAAGTAGAAGGTGGTTCGACTTATGCCGATGCTCCTTATATCAACGCGATGAATATAAGGCTATATGAGTCACACCATGTTCCACATTTCCTCACTTCGACCGGAGGGCATGTCAACTTCTGCCATCTGGGCCTGATGCAGCAACAGGTGATCGGAACATTTCCTACTGCCACATACGGGTCGGCGGCCATAGGGTGCGACGAGACCATAAAGTAAGACTGCTGCAAGGCGGGAGTAAAGAGAGACCGCTTCAGCCGCGGACGGCAATTCCGCGCAGAATAATCTTCAGCAGTGCTTCTGCGTTGGCCATCACCTGGTCAGGCTCCCGGTCTGCAAATCCCAGGGGCAGCCAATAATCGCTGAATGCATCCACGACGCGCGCCGCTGTGTCTGACGGGTCGCTCATCTCAAAGACCTGTTCCGCCACACCGCGCTCCAGCACTTTTTGAATACGGGAGGCCAGTCTTTGCCGGAACAGCTCGCGCCCGGCATGGAACTGCCGCGGAAATGGCTTCCGGCTCCCTGAAGCAAGCGAACGGAACAGCAGCAACCGGCGGCTGAAGCTGATATCCATCAACGCCCGGATCCATCCCAAAGTCAGCGCCCGCAGTTCCTGCTCGGGTGTAACCGAGCCGAGCTCCTTCTCCGGCCGCCCGAGCACATTGCTCTGCAGCCTGTCCGCGGCCGAAGCGATGAGCCCCTGTTTGCTGCCAAAGTCGTTATAAAGGGTCCCGACGCTAACGCCGACTTCGTCGGCTACTTCGTGGACACTCACCTTCTCCGCACCATACCGCTCGACCAGCCGGTCAAATGCGTCGAGGATCGATTGTTTGCGATCTTCCACTCTTCAGGCCCCGGTAACCATCTGAACATTATCATAAATCGTTCAATCTTACACCGAAGGGGGATGGCCAATCCCGGGTTAGGGGTAGATATTGAACAAAAGCAAGAATTGTTCAGCACACGGAGGCTTCAGTATGCAACAGCGTGATCACCAGGGACCGGCGTTATGGACTGTGCTTAGTTGCTCGTTGGCGATGGCGCTTGCGGGCTGCAGTACCTCCACCACTCCTGCACCCGGCGCCAGTCCGGATTTCAATGGCGCCTCCACTGCCACCGCGTCCGAGATCTCGACCTCGGTCGGCTCCATGACCATGACGCAAAGCGCCCAGTCCGCCGGGGCCCTCGGCGCTACACAGGACGAACTCAGGGGCCACCAACTTCACCCCGAAGCCGCCGGAGGCAGGGGCTGCGGGACGGTCGTGATCAACTCCAAAAACAGCCAGGGGCAGGTCACGGACGAAACCATCACCTATGCGTTGCCCGCCTGCGAATTTTCCGGCGTCTTCGGCATAGACAGCCTGGCCATCACCGGCGCACTCGAATTGATGCACCCGGACCCGAGTGTTTTCGCTTTCTCCAGCAAGGCTACGAATCTGGAATTCGCCTTCACCGCGTCCGGCGTCACCAGCAGTGAGACCCGCAACGGTACCCGCCAGCTCACTGCCACCAGCAGCCTGGCCAGTGAATCGAACGACATGACCACCGTCTTCGTAAAAGCCGGCGTCCCAGCCGGGATCCTGAACAACAGCCTATCCCTCAGCTTCACTCCGTCTACCGGAAACACGCTCGCCGTAGGCGAGCCTCTACCCGCCGGCAGCCTTCAGGCCAGCGGCACCGTTGGCTGGACTTCGGCTTCGGCCGGGGCCACCGCCGACACCTTCACTGTTTCCACGATTGCGCCTTTGGTTTATGACCCCTCTTGCGCCACCACCTCCGCCAGCGCGTTCGATTCCGGTCAATTGAAGGTCGTCATCGCCGACGGCAGCGTGAAGACCTACGCCCACGTCACCTGGACAGCCTGCGGCGCTCCCGTGGTCGTTCTCTATTAGTAGCGCGGTCTTGCAAGAGAAAGTTGGAGATTCATGGGTTGCGTAAAAGCAAGCGCAGTGGTTCTCACATTCGCCTTTGCCGTCGCCTCTACGCAGGCGCAGCAAACCGTCACTGGCCCCCGCGGTGGTAAAGCTAGCGCTTCTGTCTCGACCAAAGGCAACAGCGCGACGGCGAGCGGCATGGCAACCAGCGCAAATGGCAATACGGCCAGCGCGCAAGGCACCGTAACCAAAACCCGCACAGGTGCAACTGAGTCCGGTTCTATAACCGGGCCCAACGGTGGGACCACCAGCGGAAGCGGGGTCACCACCAAAACCTCCACCGGTTCTACTACCACCGGTTCGGTGAACGGACCGAACGGTGGCACCACCTCAGGGACCGCTACCACAACCAAGACCGCAACGGGCGCCACGACCACCGCCACCGTCCGCGGTCCTCGTGGCCAGTCGAAGACGGGGAGCGTCAGCTACCCCACGCAGCCGAAATAGCCCGGCGAATCAGTGACCCGGGGAGTGCCGCGCGCCGAAGCGTCGCTCACCCGGTTCACCTCTTGCCGTACGCGGTGAAGATGTAATCCCTGGCCGCCACTCTCGTATGGCAGGCGAAGCCGCAATTGACAACGCCGGTCGCATCGGGCTTGAACTCATCCGATGCGGGGTCATAGTCAAACACGGCGTATGCCCATCCCCTCGTGTCCGGAAATCTCTTATTGTTCTTCTCGATGAGGAAGACGTCTTGCTGGGCCGGAACGGCGATCAGTAAATTCTGAAGTTCACTTCGACGTTTACTTCGACCGCAACAGCCCTGCCCTGCAGGGTTGCCGGCTTGAACCTGTACTGCGTCACAGCGGCAACGGCCTTTTGATCCAGCCCCATTCCCAGATGACGCACCACCTGAACGCGTTGCGGATTTCCCTGTGCATCCACTACCAGCGAAACCACGCAAACGCCCTGAAATTTTGCCCGCCGCGCTTCGTCGGAGAATTCCGGATCGACGGAGTAAATCAGCTGCGGCGCGGCGACTCCGCCGCCCACGTGGTACAGGCCACCGCCGTAGCCGCCGCCTTCACCCGGACCATATCCATTCCCTCTGCCCGAACCGATACCCCCGCCCGCCCCTGTGCCCATACCCGCCATGGCGCCGGTTCCATTGGAAGCCGGGCCCGCCACGCTGGTCCGCGGGTCGCCTAAATTCGGCAGATCGTTGTTCGGCAGCTGCAGATCTTTCGGCATCACGATGGCTGCTTCCTGCACCAGCTTCGGATGATCGTTGCGCATCACCATGGGAGGAGTTATCGGCTGCTGATCAAACTTTGGCAGCTTGCCTTTGGGCGCCTGGAGAATGTCGTGGGCCCCGCCCCCACCGCCGCCGCCCGTGGATCCGGCAGCCGCGATGGGGAGAAATGGTTTGACATCGATCTGGGTGACCGCCTGTGTTTTTGGCGCGCTACCTCTTCTTCCCTGCAACAACAGCAAAGCGATCAGGGCGAAGACGGCGGCATGCGCGGCGATCGACCATAGGCTCGACCATGCGCTGCGTGTCGACACCCGCAGCAACCCAAAGGTAGGGACAGCCGGTAGACGGCGGGCGGCGATTAGGCGCTGCTCAACACGCATGATCAGCGTGTCGGGTGCGGGCTCGCGATCGAACGCAGCGTAGAGAGCCTGCTCGAATTCTTCGTCGGTCTCGTAGAGATTAGGATCGTACATCGTGGTCTCCCTTCCAACTTCACTCTTCCTGCGTTAACGCAGCACGCGCGACGACTTCTCACGCAACAACCGAAGGCTCCGCTGCAGGTGGCTCTTCACCGTGGCCACCGGCATATCAAGTGCCCGGCTAATCTCTTCCGGGCTCATATCTTCCTGGTAGCGCAGAACCAGAACAGTTCTGGCTACAACCGGAAGCGAGCTGACCAGCTGCTGCAGCCATCTGCTAAGCAGTGGATCCCGCTCGTCCGGCGTGTTCGACGGCAGCTCGGGCAATTCATGCCAGTCCATCGGCACCTCGGGCTGTCGCTGCCGCCTGCGGACGCGATCGATGGAGCGATGCACGGTAACCCGGCGCAGCCAGTAGCGGACGTGCTCTTGCGAAGCGAGTTCGCCGAGTTTGGCGTGCAGTTCGAGAAAGACATCCTGGGCTGCCTCTTCCGCCACGGATCGATCCCCCAGGATGCGGAGAGCGATGCTGAAGACCATGGACTGGTGTTCCAGCATCAGGTTGCGAAAGCGCGGATCGTCGTCTTCTTGTCTGCTTGTCAAGTGGCCACTTGAGGGGATGGGCGAGGGCCGCTTCGCTTACCCTTCACTCACTTATACGAACGCGGCTGGCCGGCGGGATGCAAAAAGATAGCCCAGCCGCCTATTTTTCACCGTCGAAGTGAAAGATCTCGGGTAGCTCTGTCCAGCGCTGCCCGTTAATTTCGGGTGGCAGCTGCTGCAACATGGGAAACACCACAGCCCACCAACGTTGCGTCTCGGGGCATGCCGCCATCTTCGCCATGTCCGCGGAGAAGTTGCTGCCGGTGTACTCGAAATAGGCGAAAAGCAAGTCTCCGGTATCGAAGATCGAGTAGTTGCGTATGTTGCATTCGGTAATCGTCTTCAAGACACCGGGCCAGACGGCGCTATGAAGTTTGATGTATTCATCTCTGCCTTCGGGCTTCAGGCGCACGACCTGACCATGACGCGTCATCGAGGCTATCTCCCTTTCCCGTATTGCCGATCAGTTCGCCGTGGGCCGCGCCGCCATATCCACGACGAGTGCGTCCACCGGTCCCCTGGTCGCCACCAGCTTCAACCCTAGCTGCTCCTGGATCGCTTCGAACAGGGGCGGGCTGGTTTCGCCCGCGGACGGCGCGGGAAAGCCGCCGCTGAATTGCGTCTCATCGGGGGCCCACTCCAGGTTGAAGTCGTACCTTCCGGTAAGGCCCGTCTTGTCGACAACCGGACGATCGAGGATGGCTCGCTGCAGCAAAGAAACGAAGCTGCCCATGGTTGCGTTGCGGCCGGGCAGCACCACGCGCTGCGGTGGATAGACAACACCGGGGCCCACAACTACCGGCTCATTGGGGGCCGCCGTGGTGGCTTTGAGCCTGGGCCCGTTCTTTGCCACCTGTAGCTCGTAAATAGAGAACACTTTCGGTTCGCGATGGAATGTGAGCTTGAACCGATCCGTGAGCAGGCTGCGCAGCATGGTCATTTGCTCATCGTGGGTGGGCTGCACCTCACCCGGCGTCACCGCGAGAATGTCGTAGTGGTCCGACTCGACCCACGACGGGCCACCGGAGATGGTTCGCGGATTGAGATCGAAAGCAGCCGCGATCAGCAGCTTCAGCGTATAGTCCTTCTCCACGAACCGGTTTGTGCCGTCCATCTTGATGTAGCGGCCGCTCCTGGGCTCGGAATCCGCCGGCTTTACGGTCGCCACTTCAAATGCGTCGAACTTCGGACGCGGATTCGGAGTCTGCGCCAACATCGCGGACGCCGAAATTGCGAGTAGAGCAAACACGGTTCTTCGCACCATAACATTCCACCTTTGCCAGGGATTTTCTCACGGCGGCCATTTTGTTCTACTGCTCTGTCGCCAGGCTGCTATTCGGCGCCAACACCAGCTCGCAGATGGCACCTATGGAGCAGCTCAAGACGCCGCTCCGCAGCAGGTGGGCCGCCGAGCCGGGTGGCACCAACTCAGGAAACTTCATGGCACCAATCTTCTCTGTCATCGCCGCGAGCTTGTCATCCCCGGACATCTGCTGTGAGGCGATCACACCGGTTGTATTGATCTGCAGACGGAACGTGCCCCAGCCGCTCGCACCAGCAGGACGCGCGACGTGGTAGGTGCGAGTCTCCTGCAGAGCCTGTTTCTCCTTATATTGATCTCCGGTAGCACTCCCGCCGCCGAGCCGTACGATGCTCTTCTTGATGTGCTCAATCACGTCGCTTTGCGCGTTGTTGGTTTCGATCGAAGCCGCGGCCAGGCGATACGTGGCGAGCGCCTCCTGCTTCTTGCCCATCGCCTCGTAGATCTGGGCCAGGTGGTCGCCGCGGTGGGGTAGCAGAGAGTTGCGCCAGCCCGCAAGCAGCCATGGCTCCGCCTCCTCCAGCTTGCCCTCACGAAAGAGGATCCAACCCAACGTGTCCCAGGCACCAAGCAACAGGTTGCGTTGCGCAAATGCATTGCTGTTCACTTCGCTGAGTGTGATCGCCGCGGTCTTCGCTTCCAGCGCGGCAATCCCCTTGCGTGTCGCTTCTTCTGCATAGGGCAGATCCACACCAACTTCCGCCAGTACGTATCCGGCATCGTTGATCGCCTCCATATCGTCGGTGCCGTCCAGTGCACTCCTGGCCGCGGCCGCCGCTTCGTCCTTGCGGTCGAGCCGTCGCAAAATGTCGCTCTGGCGGGCACGGATCAAATGATTGTCGGGATTGGCGCGGCCGGCGGTTTCCAGGGTCTTTAAAGCTCCTTCGTAATCCTGGGCACCCAATTGCATCCCGGCGAGATAGAGAGAAAGCTGCACATCGTCGGGGTGGCGGTCGAGATAGTTCTGCAGCGTGCGACATCCGGCGGTACGGTCCCCGTCCATCCCCTGCACTGTAGCCAGTGAGGTCACGGCGGCCCGGTTGTCAGGATGCGCGGCCAGTTCTTTCTTGTAGTCCGCTATGGACTCTTGGTAGTTGCGGCGACCGAGCGCAATCACGCCGTAACCCTGCCACAAGCTTTCCACCTGTGGGTCTTTGGCCTTGGCTTGGTCGAGCGTAGCTGCGGCGCCGCTTAGGTCGCGAGCCCTCATCTGCTCAAACGCCTTCTGTATCAAGTCTTTTGCCGATGCGCCTCCCGCGGTTGCATTGGTATGTTCCTCCGCGGGAGCGGGCGTAGCAGCCACCTGGGCAGGCTTCTCACCCGGTGGCCGAATCAACTGAATCCAGGTTTCCCCGGAAGTTCCGATATCTTTGGTGAACGCCTGATAATGCTTCCACTCCGTCTTGGGCAGCTTCTGATTGAGCACAACGATGGTGCGTTCCACGGTGAGATCTTTGCCGTCGAAGTGATACGTCTTATCAAAGGTGGCGAAATCGGTCTTCACATGGACTGGGTCCGGCAGATCCGTTCGATAGCCCTCCGGAAGCCGGATCTTGCAGATCGCCGTCAACGTGCGCGGAGCACCCAGCTGGATGTCGGCCGGGGGCTCGCTGTGGTCGCTGGCCAGCGCGGTGAACTCGAGCAATGGAAAGCATGGAACAATGCGGCGGTTTTCCCAATCTCCATAGGGCTGACGTGTGTAGTCGTAGGTCAAAACGATAGGCGAGGAGAAGTCCTCGGGATTGGTAAACGATGTGTGGCTGGTGGTCCCACTGAAGCCGGTAGTCGAAGAGACATACTGAGAAGCCTTATCCCACTCAGCGGGGGCGACACCACGAGCCAGAGCGCGCACCAGGATTTCATCATCGGTGCGATAGGTGGCAGTGACATGGCTGGTGAACTTACCGTCAGCATCGAGTGTGCCTGTGGCCTCAAAGCGCGCGGTCATAGGATAGGGCGGAGCCGCCGGAGTACGCTCTAACGCAGCCGCTCCCTGCGCAGGTATGACGAGCGCTAACTGGTCGCGGATAGGCGCGGACAGCAGGCGATAGGGAGCGACCTCGGGTGTGCTGTCGAGCCAGATGCGTCCGCTGGGCAGGTCGACGGTAGTGATCACATGGTTGAAGACAGCCGGAGTCGGCACATCCCGCACCGGGGTGATGCCCACGCCGATAAGAGCCGGGGCCGTGTGGAAGCCCTGGGCGCGCAGCAGCGCCTCCAGCAAGGTGTCTTTGTCTTTGCAGTCGCCATAGTTGTTGGCCAGCACCTCGGCGGCGGCGTGCGGCTGGTAGCGCCCGATGCCAAAGTCGATACCGACATAGCGCGTCCGGGTGGAGACGAAGGTGTAAATTGCCCGCACCTGTTCCTCGGGGGTCTTCGCGCCTTTAGTAATCTCGGCGGCGCGCGCACGCAGGGCGTCGGTTGGCTGTGCCCGCTCCAGGGCGAGGCTTCGGTACCAATCGCCTACTTCGGTCCAGGAGTGGAAAGTAGTCCAGGCGACGGAGGGCACCTTACGTCCATCCGCATCCTCATCCGGATCTTTGGGTGGAGTTGCGTCGCTCGAATCGTCTCCCTGGCCGTTACCTTTGGATGCGGAAATAAGCTGTGAGCCTTGCCAGCGATACGTGCGCAGGCCATCGTGGTCGGTGATGGTGGGCTTGTGGTTGGGGCTCCACACCTGGACATATTTATTCTGCGGCACCTCGAGTGTGAAGTTCTCCGCGAGCACGATGATGGAGCCTGGCGGCGTGAAGTGCTGGATCCCCCAGAACTGGCCCGGATCCTCGGCTTTGTCGATGGCCACATCCAACTCGTACTCCAGTGTGTCGCCCACCGCGAGGGAGCGAACGGGCAGATGCTTTTCCTTCAAGTCGCTATAGACGGGCGCTTCGCGGGTAACGGCGGCCGGCATATCGATGGCATCCGCGACGGGTGTGTCGACGGTTGTGCCGTCCGGCTTGTGCACGCGCACGATGCGAATGGTAGGCGTCTCATTGGCCGCGGCATAGCTGAAGGAGAGCACGCCGAACTGCCGCGCGGCGCCTTCCGACTGCAAGCGGAGCCACGCGTGCACGTCGCGTTCGCCGGTGCCGTCCGCGCGCATGCGTATCGTGGTCTCGGAGCGCTCAAAGACCAGGGCTTCCTTTTGGAAGTTATCCGGGGCCGGGGTTTTTGTTTGTCCAGGGACGGCGGCAGGTAAGGCAGCAAAGAAAAGCAATGCAAGGGGACGCATACGGCATCATGTATACCCCAAGCGGCCTACACCCCGGAACAGAATTGCTGGGTGGCGACACCCTTCGGTTACAGGCCAGGGAAGTATATCCTTGCAGCCGAATCATCTTCAGAGGAGAACCAGCAATGAACCAGCGCCCGCACCTTCCCAATCGCAGACAATTCGTAACCGGGGCAGCGGTCACTGCCGGCCTTTGCGGCTTGAACCTTTTCCCGCCGGCCTCCCGGGCCGCGGACGCAACGGCAGCCCCCGATCCTAATCTGCTGGTCATCGGCCCCCGGCCCGGCTATACACCCCAGATTGGCACGCTTGTGTCCATGCTGACCTATATCCAGTCCGCAGTCTTTCGTTCGGTCAAAGGCCTCAGCCAGGCCGATCTCGACTACTTGTTCGACGCCAACGCCAACACTATCGGCGCACTGTTGCTGCACCTGGCCGCTACCGAGACCTACTACAGCATGAATACTTTCGAGAACAAGCATTGGGATAGCTGGTCCGAGGAGATCAAGAAAAAGTGGGATCCAGCGATGAACCTCGGCGACGCCGGCCGCAAGGCGATCAAAGGTCACAGCCTCGATTACTACCTCAACACGCTCAACGAAACCCGCGAGCACTCGCTCGCCGAATTCAAGAAGCGCGATGATGCCTGGTTGCTCAACGGAGACACTGAACAGTTTGGCAAAGAGAAGGTAAATATCTACTGGAAATGGTTCCACGTCACCGAGCACGAGTCCCACCACACCGGGCAAATCGCGTTCCTGGCGAAACGCCTCCCCGGCGCCAAACCGACTCAAGAGGGTGCTTAGAGCGGAGGATGGTAGGGGTGCCGATGAAGGTCCGTGGTATCCCACATCTCGCGAAAAACGAGCGAGATGTGGGGCACCCATCGATTCTTTGCACGACCGGAGCCTCGACCGGCAGGTTCTCATGGAGACTCTTTATCCCTTGCTGTCCATCTTCGGACAGACAGGTCCGATTCTGGTCAAGGCTGACCTCAACCTAAATGAGCCTGTGGTGCTAACTCACTGATGGAACACAATGCTGACGCAAGGCGTATCTGGCAATGGAATTGCTCCACCGTTGCGTGAGGGATCGAATGCCGACTCTATTCCGTGACCTGCGAATCGCCGCTCGCGAACTGTTGAAGTCTCCTGGCTTTGTGGCCACTGCCCTGCTCATGCTGACGTTAGGCATCGGCGCGACGACGGCAATTTTCTCCGTCGTCGAGGGCGTATTGCTGCGCCCGCTCCCTTTTCCTCACCCGGAGCAGCTGATGGTGCTGGCAGACGTCCTTCAAGGCGCCGGGATGGGTGGGAACGGCGAGGCTGGAGTGACCATTCAGGACTTCCAGAACTACACCCGCGACACACACAGCTTTACCAATCTAGGCGCCTACCGGGGAACGAACTTTGAACTTTCCGGCGTGGGCGATCCAGAGATGGTGAATGCCACACGGATGAGTTCCGGTGTTTTTCCGGCGCTCGCAGTGCAGCCGCTTCTCGGCCGCTTCTTCACGCAACAAGAAGACGATCAACACCAGCAGGTGGTCGTGCTGAGCTACACCACCTGGCAAAGCCGCTTTCATGGCGACCGCGAAGTGTTGGGAAAGAAGATTCTCCTCGACCGCAAGCCTTATGTCGTGATCGGAGTAATGCCGCGAAATTTTGAATTTCCCCTGGTGCCCGGTCACTTGAACAACAGCGAGCTATGGGTCCCGGTCAGCTTCAGCCCCGAGGAACTATCGCTTGCTTCCTCCTCCGGTAGCTGGAGCTACAACATGGTGGGCCGCCTGAAACCGCATGTTACGCCCACTCAGGCAGTCGGGCGATGCGCAGCACGTCGCTCAGGAGACCATGCGCAACTACCCGCCGTTTATGGCCGGGCTCAGCATCCGACCGGTAGTCAGGCCGCTCAATGAAGAAACAGTAGAAGAGGCCCGCCCTCTCCTTCGCACGCTGTTTCTCGCCGTTGCCGTCGTGTTGTTGATTGCCTGTGCGAATATGGCCGGGCTTTTGCTGGTGCGCGCTATTCGCCGGCGACGAGCAGATCGCGGTTCGCATTGCGCTCGGCGCCGAGCTCGGCGACCTTGTTATGGCACGCGATTCTGGAGAGCCTGCTCTTGAGCCTGGCTGGCGGCATGTTAGGTTTGCTGCTCGCGGCAGGTGCGTTCCGCGTCGGCGTAAGCCTGCTGCCTGAGACGCTGCCGCGCATCCAGGAAATCGGCCTGGATTGGCCGGTCGTTGGTTTTGCGCTGGGACTGGCTCTGCTGACAGGAGTAATTTGCGGACTGGCTCCCGCCTTTGCCGCCATGCGCACCAACGTGAACGATGCTCTCAAGGAAGGCGGACGCACCGGCACTTCCGGCGGAGGCCACGCCCGGCTTCGTTCGGCGCTGGTCATCTATTGAGATCGCTGTTGCCACGGTCCTGCTGGCCGCATCCGGCCTGTTGTTGCGCAGTTTCGAAAAGATGCGCCAGGTGGACCTCGGCTTTCAACCCGACCACACGCTGGCCGCCGCCTACAGTCTGCCACGGAAGCAGTATTCGACCCAGGCTTCGGTGAATGGATTCAACCGTGAGCTGGTGCGCCGGCTGCAGCAACTGCCGGGGGTCACAAACGCGGGGCTCACGTCCTCTCTCCCGGCCGCGGGTAGCTATGGCAAGAGCGTGTTCGTGGCCGAAGGCTATGTTGCGCCGAAGGGTGCGGGATTGGATCTTGCCATCCCCATTCAGGTCGAGGGCAACTACTTCCCCGCGATGGGGATTCCCCTGCTGCACGGACGATTCTTCAGCCCGGAAGATCAGGCCGGCGCGCAGCCGGTGGTTATCGTGAACCGGAAGTTGGCGGAACAATCGTGGCCGGGGCAAAACCCCGATTGGCAAGCGGCTACGGCTGGGAACGGAGTCGACGCAGACACCATGGGCGACCGTCATAGGCGAGGTGGCAGACGTGAGGGAGAGCTCGCCTGATGTGCCTGTCGAGCAGCAGTATTACATGCCTGTCGATCAATGGATTATGCAATTGGGTTCCCTCACATCGCCGGGCGATCTCAGCGGCAACAGCGGATATATTGTGCTCCGTACAGCCATGCCTCCGGAGGGGATGGAAAATGCGCTGCGCGCGACCGTGCGCTCTATTGATCCGCAACTGCCGTTGACCCAGGTGCAGACCATGGAGCACGCCATCTCCGATAGCGAGGCGCCGCGGCGATTTAATACTGCCCTTATCTCGTCCTTCGCCGCGATCGCCGTGCTGCTGGCCGTTCTGGGCATCTACAGCGTCATTGCATTTTCGGTGGCGCTGCGAGCGCAGGAGATGGCTATCCGCATGGCCCTGGGCTCGCAGCGCACCGGGATCATTCGACTGGTCGTACTTTCGGGAGCGAAGATAGCAGCGATTGGCTGTGTGATTGGGTTGGCCGGAGCATTTGCCGCTTCGCACTTGCTGCGTTCTTTCCTGTTCGGGGTAAGCGGTGTCGATCCCCTGGTGCTGACTCTGGCTGCCAGTGTATTGCTGCTGCTGACGCTGGTTGCATCCCTGCTGCCGGCGCGGCGCGCCGCGACCGTCGACCTGACACAGACGTTACGCGCGGAGTGACTCATCGCTCCTGGCGCGGTGGAAGCGCTATCTTACCTTGCAAATATGTAGGCTGGTGGCACAATTGCAAGGTATGGTTGTGATCCCCAGGTTGGCCCGGCAGCTGAATCTGTGGAGACTGTCGTTCGGCTTGCTGCTTTTCGTTCCCTTCTCCACAGCCCAGGAAACACACAGCCACCCCGCGCCTGAAAAACTGGGAAAGGTATCGTTTCCGATATCGTGCTCACCGGCCGTTCAAGAGCCGTTCAACCGGGCCGTGGCTCTTCTGCACTCCTTCGCGTACACGGCCGCCGAAAATCAATTTGAGGTCGTGGCTGAGGCCGATCCGCAATGTGCCATGGCGCATTGGGGAATCGCCATGACCTACTTTCACCAGCTTTGGGAACCACCACTGGCACCCGCAACCATTCCCGCGGCGCAAAAGGAAATCCAGCGGGCGCAGCAGATTGGCAGCAGATCCGAACGTGAGCAGCAGTTCATCCGCGCGCTCGGCCTGCTATATCGGGACCCAGCCACCGTTCCATACCGCACGCGGGCGTTGAACTACGAACAAGCGATGAGCGAACTGGCTCGGCAGAACAGGAACGACGTCGAAGTACAGGTGTTCTACGCGCTCGCACTCCTGGCGAATGCATCACCTGCGGACAAGACGCATGCCAAACAGAAGCAGGCGCTCGATCTGCTTGAGCCGCTTGATCGAAGTTACCCTGAGCATCCGGGAATCCCTCACTACATCATCCATGCTTGCGACAACGCGGAACTCGCGCCAAGGGGCCTTGCGGCGTCAAGAGCGTATGCGCAGATTGCGCCCTCGGCGCCGCACGCCTTGCACATGCCATCGCATATATTCACGCGGCTCGGCCTTTGGCAGGACTCCATTGCTTCCAATCTTGCGTCACGAGAAGCCGCGCAGCGGCAGGGCGTCACAAGAGAAGAGCTGCACGCCATGGACTATCTGGTGTACGCCTATCTGCAGAGTGGACGCGACCAGGACGCGAACCAGATCATTCAGCAACTCAAACACATGGCGAATCTGGACCTGGGCGAATTCGCCATAGCCTACGCTTCTACGGCGATGCCGATTCGCTACGCGGTTGAGCGGGGTCGATGGACCGACGCCGCGGGTATCGTTCCCCCGGCAGGAGCCCCGGCTCATGTGGTCGCCATTGCTGTCTGGGCCAAGGGGATGGGACTTGCCCGGAGTGGCCGCGCCGCCGAGGCAGCCCCGGAAATTGCGAATCTGCAGCAGATCGAAGAAAAGCTTCGTACCTCCGGCAACAGCTATTGGGCGACCCAGGTTGGGATTCTCACGCGCGAAGTGATGGCATGGACAGCCAAAGCGGAGAGAAGGCCCGAGGAAGCCGCAACTCTGATGCGCGCATCCGCCGATGAGGAGGATTCCATCGAGAAGCTTCCGGTGACGCCGGGACCGATTCTTCCCGCCCGCGAACAACTGGGCTACCTGCTCATGGAACAGAATCACCCTGAGCAGGCGCTGAAAGCATTTCAAACGGCACTTTCCAATGCCCCCGGGCGGCTGGGAGCACTACAAGGCGCGGCGCATGCTTCGGCGCTCGCTGGCCAGAAGTAGCCGGAACCCTACGGCTTGACCACCGTTCCATCGATGCTGCGGTCGGTGGGATACGCTCCCCCGTCTGGAAAGGGACCCAGCGGGTTCTTCGCCGCCAACGCCTCGTTGATGTCAACGCCAAGGCCCGGCTTGCCGCTGTCGTAAAGATAGCCTTTGCGAATTTCCGCCATGCCCGGGAACATCTCGTGCACGATCGGTGGGAAATGGTTCTCCTCCTGGATACCGAAGGCGCTGCTGGAGATGTCCACGTGGTAGCTCGCCAGCTGGTTGACGGGATCGTTCTCGCCGCCCTCCTGAAATGCTGTCCTTACCCCGAAGAGCTCGCAGAGTGTGGTGAGCTTCCTGATTGGAGTAATCCCACCGGTCGCGGCAACCCGGCAGCGAATAAAGTCGATGAGGCGGTCTTTCACCAGCGGGATGGTTTCAAAGGGATGGGAGAAAACTTCGCCTACAGCTTGAGGTGTGGTGCAGATCTCACGGATATTGCGGTAATAATCGAGCTGCTCCGGCGGAAGAATGTCTTCCACAAAAAACATCTGATAGGGCTGCAGACGGCGCGCCAACTCGACCGCGTTCATGCCGCTCAAGTGCGAGTGCACATCGTGGATGAGCTTGGGCCCGAAGCCCGCCTTGGCGCGCAGGTACTCGAACAGAGGAGGAATATTGTCGACATACTGCGCTTCGTCAAACGCGGCGCCCTGGTAGCCGCCTTCCGGGCGATTGCCCTGGCCTTGCGGAATGAACCCGCCCGCGCCGTAGTCGCCGAGCTGGATGCGCACGTGGGTATATCCATTGCCCAGGGATTTTTGCAGATTATCCAGGCACTCTTCTCGGGTCTTGCCATCCTGATGGTCGTAGACGGCCACGGCGTCGCGCGCCTTGCCGCCGAGCATTTCATAGACCGGCATGCCGGCTCGCTTGCCCTTGATGTCCCAAAGGGCCATGTCCATCGCCGCCAGCACGTTGTTGTTCACCGGCCCGTTGCGCCAGTAGGTGCGCATCTGCGCCGACTGCCACAGGTCTTCGATCCGGCCGGGGTCTTTTCCCACGAGCCATGGCTTCAGATGATCTTCCAGGGCAGCCACCACGGCCATGGTCTGGAAGTAATTGTTGGCCGAGCCAATTCCATAAAGACCGGGCTCGCTGGTGATGATCTTGAGGAAGATCCACCGATAGTGGCTGCCTCCGTTCGTAGTAATGACCTTGACATCCTTGATGGTCAGTGGCGGCAGCCCGTTGGAGTTCCTGGCGATCTCCTCCGCGGCAGCGACTGAGATAAGCGGGAGCGACGCGGCGGCGCCCTTGAGAAGCTCTCTGCGATTCATCGTGGTGTTCTTCAAATGAGTTAACCTTGCATCGAAAGTACGAGAACTCCGGGAGAGGAAGCAAATGATAACGATTACCTGGCTAGGCCATGCCACCTTTGAAATTCAATTTGAATCGGGAGAAGTATTAGTTCTGGATCCCTGGATCACCGGCAATCCAGCCTACCCGGCGGGGCACGAGATCAAGCGGATCGACGCGATTGCCATTTCCCATGGACACTCCGATCACACAGCGGACCTGGTTGCGCTGGCTAACAAGTTCGATTGCAAGGTGGTTGGCATCTTCGAAATCGCCAGTTGGGCAGGGTCCAAAGGGGTGAAGAACCCCGTCGGGATGAACAAGGGCGGCACCGTCGATCTGGGGTTTGTAAAGCTCACCATGACCCATGCACTGCACAGCTCCTCCATCCAGGATGGCGACACCATTCGCTACGGTGGGGAGGCGGCTGGGTACATCCTCACTTTCAAAGATGGCCGCCGCGCTTACTTTGCCGGAGACACTGCTATTTTTTCCGAGCTGAAACTGTACGGAGAGATTTACCATCCCGAGCTGGCGTTCCTGCCGGTGGGCGATTACTTCACCATGGGTCCCGAAGAGGCTGCGTACGCTGCGCGGATGCTGGGCGTGAAGGAGATCATTCCCATGCATTACGGAACCTTCCCGTTGCTGCCAGGCACGCCGGAACAGCTGGAAGAGAAGCTCGCAGGAAGCGGGATCGTTGTCCGGAAACTTCATTTGGGGCAGCCGGTTCGCTGGTAGCCACGCTTTCAATTCGGCTAGGCCCGGACCCGGATTTCCTGCCACGCATCGCTGGACGAGGCCCGCGCGTGCGCCTTTCAGTAAGGAAGGGCGCATGAAGTTTGCCAAAGCGATCAAGTCCCACAGGAAATCCGGGGGAGGGACGGCTGAATTCCCGCACGTTTCAGCCGTCCCTTCGGGACTATTCGTCTCTCACTGCCCATCCCAGGACTCCGTCCTGGGCTAAGTTCAGGCGCCCCTACGGGGCTGGAGTTGCAAAGACTAGTTCTCATACAGTCTCTTTAACCCCCTGAGGTGTGCTTTTAGAAATCAATTCTTTCACGAAGGATTAGAGGGAGTTTCGAGATAGCGCGCCGTCAGGGCGAGCACGAAGCACCATAGCAGGATGTCAACGGTGTAGGCGAGGCCCAGCCTCAGCACGACACTCAATGTCTGCCCCGTCAGACCGGCGGCAGGTGTCCACTCCGCCAGCGCCCAGGTAAGCGCGGATCCACCCAGCCCGCAGACCAGCACGGCAAGCCAGTAGAGCCAGCGGCGATAGACCCGAACAGCGCGGCGCAGCCAGCCGGGACCCAGGCCGCAGGCGCAGGTCTCCATCGCTATGGGAAGCAGCAGCCCAGCCAACAGCCATTGCATACAGTCATAGATACGTTCCTGCCATGCCACCAGCTTGGAGTAGCCGAGATGGTAGCGCACCCACGTCGGCGATTGCGAGTTCAAGATAGCCGGCAACCAGTGATTCGTGCGCCCGCCCCGCGGCAATCGGCTGCAGCAGCAGCCACCACAACGCCACAAAGACCGCCAGCACAAGGCAACTCAGCCATCGGGACGGCGGGGGAACGCACGGCCGCAGATAACGGAAGGTCGCGATGTAAAGCCAGAGAAAGGCGACCACCAGCAGCACGCCCGAAAGCATCGAGAGCGCAAACTGCCAGCCATGCGAGTCGGGAATCTGCAGCCAGCCGGCGGCCAGCAGCATAAGCACTAGATTCCCCACCCATTGGCCCTGGAAAAGCGGCCCTTGAGTCGTGAGAAGGCGCTTGCCTGCATCATTTCTTCTCCTCTGCCGCTGCCGGCGCCGGGTCTACCTGCAGATGCAGCAGATCGCTGGTGGCCTGAATGCCCGGCTGATACATGGGCTGCACATTCGCCGGGCTAATGGCATAGCTTCCCGGGTTGACCACCTTGAGCAGATAGAAGGATTCATGCCGCCCACTGGCTTCGGTCGCAAAAAAGCCGCGCGGTCATCATAAGAACTCGCTCCGGGTATACCAATACTGCCAGGTCGACGGCTGGTCGAGGATGTTGTAGCTATCTCCGTGCTGCACAAACTCCGTGCCCGCCGGGATGGGATCTTCGATCAGCAGATACTTCGCCGGCGAACCGTTCACCGCCAGATGCACGGCCAAGGTGTCTCCCGGCACAACAGGACCCTTCAGCGGGTCAAGCCGGTAGACGATCTGCCCGTCTTTGGTGGTGGGCGTGAGCTTGAAGTAGTCGCGGGTTAGATTGAGCGAAAGCGTGCCCTGCTGATAGAGCTTCTGCTCGGTGGAGTAGTACTTGCCCTGCACCGACCAGTACGCGCGCCCACTGCCGTGCTTGCTCACCTGGACCGCGTTGCTGCCGGGATGAAGCTGGGCGGCAGCCACATCGACCGACAAGTCGGCGCCGGAGGCTGCATCGGCCGCCGTGAAATGCCGCTTGCCGATGGAGGCGCCGTTGAGTAATCACATCCACATCGAAATCCGCGTTCAGCTCCTGCGAGGCGGCGAGATAGTCCACCAGGCCAAAGAGCACCATGGCTGTCTGTTCGGTCGAATTCCACCAGTATCCGCCATTGCGATTCAGCACCAGCCATTGCGCGGCTCCTTCCAGCAGCGGACTCTTCGGGTCGGCGTGGGTGAGGAAGCGCAAGGCGAAGGCAGTGCTCTCCGCGCTGTTGTCATCACTCACATCGAGCAGCGGGTTGTAGCTGGACGGCCAGGAGACGAGCGTGCCGTCGCGCTGGGCCTTCGCTTCCAGCATCTGCGCGATTTGTGGCGCGCGCCCGTCACCTGGCGCGCAGCATCACCATGCCGGTCAGGGCCAGCCCTTCGGCGGAAAGATCGCTGCGCCGCGACCAGAGCGGTTTCGATCGAGGGACCCAGGTTACGCGCGCCGGCCAGGCTCAGAGCGTACACCACATAGGCGCGCAGCTCGGGAATCATACGCGGGTGCTGCGCCAGCTGCTTCTGCAGATAGCTCACTCCCCCACCAAGGTTGGTTTCGGCTTTGGCATATCCTGCGCTCTTGGCCTGGGCCAGGCCAGAGACCACGTAGGCGGTCATGAAGACGCGGCTTTGCGTCCTCCTTCCACCAACCCCAACCGCCGTCATCGTGCCTGAAGTCGTTCAGGCGATCGAGGCCCGGCGTTGATCTTGGCCTGCAGATCGGCGGGGCTCACCAGGCCGGAGAGGTTGAGTTTCTTGAGCGTCTCGCTCACCACCAGGTTAGGCAGAAAGCTGGACATGGTCTGCTCGGTGCAGCCATAGGGATAGCTGGTGAGATAGCCAAGCGCGGAGAACAGACTGCCGGCAATCGAAGGAGCGATCTCCAGATGCAACGAGTGCGCGGCAGCATCGGTGTTCGCCGGGAAGTCGATGGTGGTGTCGGCCGCGGCATTATCGGCGATGACTCCGGAGTTGTTGATGGTGCGCGGAACGCCGATGGGCTCGACCGGGAAGGTGAGCTCCAGCGCGTCAGACTCCTCATTGGTAAGCGCTTTGGCCAGCAGGCGGCCAGTGCCGATGCGCGAGGCCTTCACTCGCCACAGCGCGGTTCCCTCGCCCTTGCTGGGCACCGTGACGGTTTGCGGCGCGCCGCTTACCGGGTCGAGCCCGTTGATGTCCAGCGACAGCTGCACCTGCTTGGCCTGGTCCAGGTAATTGTGCACGATCACCGGAATGGTAGACTTCATCCCCCTGGCGCAGGAAGCGCGGCGTGCCCATGCGCACGATGATGTTCTTGCGCACCAGCACGCGGTTGATGCTGGAGCCGGCCTTGGAATCGAGGGTGATGGCATGTACCGTGGTCCGCCAGGTGGTGAGCGAATCGGGAAAGGTAAGCGTGACGTGGGCATGTCCGCTCGCGTCGGTATGCACTGAGGGAGACCAGTAAGCCGTGTCGGGAAAGGCTTTGCGTACACGCGGCTGCGCCACATCGTTGCCCGGCTTCACCTGGGCCAGCTGCGGATGATAACTGCGCATGGCCAGCAGCGGAGACTTGAGCCCCGCCTTGCCGCTGAAGTAATACTGCAGGGACGAATCGACCGCGGCGTAGACATAGCGGTCAGGGTAGAGCTTCTTGACCATATCTCCGCTGCTGTCCGGATAGATGGAGTAGATAGCCTCATCCACCACGCCAAAGCTGAAGTCGGCGCTGACCGGCTTGCCCTGCCAGTCGCGGGCAAACACCTGGTAGCCGGCTGTCTGCTGCGGCTGAAAGACCTGCTTGTCCGGCGTAATGTCAATTTGTAATTGCTGCTGTACCGGAGGAACCTTGATGGATAGGTTCGCCTGGTAGAGCTGGTCGTTGCGGATAAAGGCAGACCGAAACGTCGAGGTTGGGCTGCGCATCGGTGGTGATGGGCAAATCGAAGGTCAGCGATTTGCCGGGCGAGAAAATCACCTTGCGGAACTCAACCGTATCCCCGGTAGCAATCACCAGCGCGTGGAAGTTGTCGACGTTAGAGAGGATGCTGAGGTGCGCGGTATCCCCCGGTGCATAGCTCTTCTTGTCGGTGACGATGCGCACCGCCTGCGACTGGCCTCCCCACCCTTCCTCATTGCCGCCCATCACCCACAGATAGGTGGAAGCAAAGACCGTGCGTTGCTCGGGCGTGGTCGCGCTGCGCCTCCACCTCGGTGCTGCCCGAGGTCTGCACCTGGATCGCGCCCTGGCCGTGCCCGGCGGCGTCGGTGGTGACGTCGGTGGACGCTCCGCGAATGGTCTGGGTGGCGCCGTTGGCATATTTATGGGTGATCAGTTGCAGGTGCGACGCGGGTTTGTACCGGATGGTTATCGTAATCCACCGCGGTCACGTTGAGCAGCGCGGTCTCTCCCACGCGAATGGCATAGCTTGCCGGCTCCACCTGGATGCGGAAGGTTCCGCGAGTCGCGAGGAACCGGCCACGGCCGGTGATCTCCCGGTTGGCCTGGTCGGTCACGCCGGCTTCGACGGTGTAGTCCTGATCGGTGGGCAACTTTGGGGTTGGCAACATATTGCGTGGGAACGCTGATGGTCAGCTTGCCATTGGCGTCAAGCTTGCCGGTCTGCTCCGACTGCTGCGCGGCGTCGTAGCCGAGCGAATTGTCCTCTCCGGCAGTCACCGGCATCCATGCCCGGCCCTTCGCCGCCGCCGTCGTCCATATCCCACCAATAATGCGGCGGAGTGGTAGACGCGATATTTCACCTGCGCGTTGGCGACGGGTTCGCCGAAGAAGTAGCGGGCATCGATCACCACCTGCATGGCTCTCGCCTTGCAGCAGGCGCGGCTTGGCGGCGGTCACGCGCACCTGGTATTCCGGTTTTCTGTAATCCTCCACGCGGAACTGGCCGGTGCCTGCATCGTTGTCAGGATCGTCGGAAGGTGGCCCATTGCGCAGGCGGATGGTGTAGTAGCCCAGGGTCGCGCTTGCCGGCAGGGTAAGGTCGCCATACACGTTGCCGGCGGCGGAGAGCGGCATGTCTTTGTCCAGCAGCGCGTGATCATCCTGGTCCGCGATGGTGACGTGGATCATGGCCAGCTTGGGCAGTGCCAGGTGATTCTGCTCGCGGGCCCGCAGAATCGCTTTCCAGTGCACGACATGGCTCGGGCGGTAGACCGGCCGGTCGGTGTAGATATACGAGGACCAGCGGCCGCCCTGGAAGCCGCTCAGGGCGTATCCGCCCGGCGTAACCACGGCTACATCGTCGCCGTGGGTGGCTAGCACCCAGAAGTTGTCCGGCGGCGGCTTGTGCGCAGTCAAGTGCAGGTCGGCAACTCCATCGCTCATCGGTGGTCACGTTGTCCGGCTGCGGACCGAGCCCTGCACTTACCTGCACTCCGGCGATGCCCGCGCCAGAAACGCGGTCAACGCAGTAGGCCAACACGCTGCCGCCCGCGGTGCGGGTGACCATTGCCATGCGGCTCACCATCAGCAGGGTGTACGCCTTGTAGTGGCCGTCGGTTGCTTCAATAAGGTAGAGGCCCGAGGGCAGCGGGTCGATGGGCAGTTCCTGCGAATCGGAGACGTAGGTTGGCGGCAATTCCTGCCGCCAGCGGGCGACGAGTTGGCGGTCGTTCAGCAATGGGATCTGAGCAAACTCGGCCACGCCAACGATGCGGCTGCGGCGTGCCAGGCCGGCTTGCCTGGCCCGCAGCCGGTCTCGGTTCTCCGTGGTGAACTGGCCGCGGAAGAAGCGGCGCACCAGGAACCACAGATGATGCTTCCAGTCGTGAAACTTCTCCAGCCAGGTTCGTTCGTCGATGCGTTCTTTCAGGGCCCCAGGGCGTTCCGTTATCGAAGCTGTGCAGATCGGGAAGGCCGGCGAGAAATTTGCCCGGGTTCTGCACCCGGTAAATGCGGAACTCCAGCTCATCCACGTTTTGCGCATACAGGTGGATGGTGGGCTTCTCGGTAGGAGCAAAGCTGCGGTTGGTGCTCAGGTTGAACGAGACCGGGCGGGCGGCTAGCGCCCAAATGGGGCACAACAAAGCCAGCAGCAGTACGCCACTCAATCGCCTTCGCGCAGGATGTTCCAACGGTAAACTCCGAGAAAGTTTTCGTTTTCCTTGACCGGCCGCCAGCGGGCATCCGGGTGGTGCAACAGATTGCTCATCGACAGGCGCCGCATCTCGCCTTTGCCATGATGGATGGGCCCGGTGTGATACACCACCCAGCCTGCCGTTTCGCCGCACACAATCATGGAGTGAAACGGTGAGTGGTAACGGGTAGTGTCCGGCACATCATACGGTGAGTCCTGATCCAATTGGCGATAAAAAATCAGGTCGCCCGGGCGCGCCAGCCGCAGGTCGCGGCCGACCAGGTAGGTGTTGTGTTCCATGAGCGTCCGCGCGTCTGCGAACTGGGCGAAGCTGCCGTTGTGGATGTCCTCCGCAACGAACGGTCCTGGGCGAACGCGGAAGAGGTTTGCGCCCAGCGGGGTCTGGGGATAGGCGTATTGGTGGATCGAGGGGGCGACCGGTTCCGTTGGGTGTGCTGCCAGCCAGGTTTCGTCGTGGGCATGGAGCGCTTCGCGATACGAAAAGCGGAGCAGCGCCGCGCAGTCGTCAATCTCGGCAGGTATTTGGGACAGGTCGGCCTGAGCCTGGGCGATGCCGGTGAACCAGGTGCGGAAGGCCTGGCGGTCCTGGGCTGTGTGCAGCCGAAGAAAGTCGGGCGTTCCGTCTCCATAGCTATCGTTGGGGTCGAAGACGAACGTCACCGGGACGACCAACTGCTGACCGCGCCAATGCAGATGCAATTGGACGTGGCCAGGATTGACCGGGGCGATAAGCAGACCGTCTACGGTCCGGTTCTTCGAATCAAGCAGACGCAGCCCGGAGGTTTCCGCGGTCACACTCCCAAGCCATGGCAACCGAATGCGGAACGCATCATGCTCTGCTCCGTCTGCAGGAAGGATTATTTGCGTTGGTTCAATGGTGGGGCGCTGTTGACGGCAACCCGCCACCAGTCCGAGGGACGTAAACGCTAGCCACCAGGCGTGCCGGAACTGTTGAGGGGTGCCGTGGGTAGATCGCTCCATTGCGTCACTTTGCCGAAGACAAAGTTGTTCCTTACTTCCCTACCGTCGGCCCCGTCATCAAGCCAATAAACATTTTGTTGAACTTCGGGAGATCCAGATCGACCTGCGCGTGCACCAGCTGTACCCCCGTCTCCGGTTTGGACGCCGCAGTCCACGTCAGCGTATCGCCGTAACTCGGGCCATGGCTAAGGTCGATATCCATATAGAGCTGCCGCTCCTTGGTCACAATGGAAGGATCGAGCCACGAACAGGCGGAAAACTCGTCCCACATGTAGTAAAGCCCTTGGGAGTTGCCGGCGATATACCGTGCCGCCGGGTTGGGTGACTTTGCAATCTCGTCGATCATCTGTTGCGTGAACGGCACCTTGATCGATACATCCACCGTAGTTACGTCGATGCGCGGCCAATGCGCGCGCAGCACAATGTGCACCGCTTCAGGATCGAACCAGAAATTAAACTCGTGCCGCGGATTGGTAGAGAACTCAGGATCATTGGTCTGCGGGTTGAGACTGCCGCCCATCAGCACGATGCCCTGTGTCAGCTCCGCGAAGTGAGGATCGATGGCCAATGCGAGCGCGACATTGGTCAGCGGGCCAAAAGCGCAGATGGTCACCTGGTGAGGATGCGCATGCACCTGTGCGATCAGGAAGTGGGCAGCATCCTGATCCAGCGGCAAGGTGTGCGGCGGGCCCTCGGAAAGCGGAGGCACGAAATAAGGATCATGGCTGCGGGAAAAATCGGCGGTGCTGGCCGCCTGGTGCTCCAGGTCAAGGGGACCTAGTCCCCAAGCGCCCAGCCAGGCTACTTTGCCCACCAGCGGAGTCGCCAGGCGAGTTCCCTCTTGCGTGCGCACCAAGGGAAAAACCGCGCCCGGAACCACCGGCACATCGGTTCTGCCGATCAGCTCCAGCATGCGCAGCGTGTGCTGCACCTCTTCATCGCGCCACGCATTGCCGGTCACGATCGTGATGCCCAGCACCTGGGCCTCCGGCGACTGCAGCAGCACCATCATGGCCATCTGGTTGGATCCGCCGGGACCGGAGCCGTCCTGGTCGACGATGACCAGGCGTTTCTCGCCCAACGCAAAAGGACAAAGCGCCAGCGCCAGCAGCGCGCTCAAAACGGGTTTCATGGTTTTCTATTGTTGCACGCGTCCGCTCACTCTTTGCCCGGATTGCGCAAAGGAGCCACGGTTCCCCCGCCCTTCACCAATGCGATCTGCCGGTCGATGTCCGCCACGATGTCCGGATCCTCGGCAGCCGCGTCCTTCCTCGCCAATTCGTACCAATGCAGCGCTTGCTCCCTTTCGCTCCGACCCAGAGCAAAGTTGCCCAGCTCAATCGCTGCCACCGGAGAATCAGAATCCAGAGCGATGGCCTTCAGCAGGAATTGTTCAACGATCTTTTTGTCGCTGCCCGCTTCGTCCAGCATCTTCATCGCCCGAAACCTCAGGATCCCTGCCGCCACCCGAGGCAGGTCGAAGTCACCGTGGTATAGCAGTAAGTTGCCGAAGCGGGCGGTTGGTTGGACGTTGCGCATGCTGGGCATTGCGTACCAATCGCGAAGAGATATCTCAGGGGCGCGCAGGCACAACCACCCATTCACTTTTCCGTCCCCGATCTCTTGCGGCAGCGGTTCCCACTGCTTCACCCCCGCAGCTTTCATTTGCTCGGTGATAGCCCAGTAACCGACCATCACCGGGGCGGGAGCGATATGGCTTTGGTAGAAGGCGATGAATTCCGGCGTCCGCTGGCCCAGGTCGACACTCTCATTATCGAAGGTTAGCCACGCGTTCCGAGACCCACCGGCGAGCACGTTGTGATACTCCCAAATTCTGCGCTGAGGCAACACGGCCACGGCGATCCAAAGAATTGCGGCAACCGGTACAGCGCGCCACCAAACGATGGGGGAACGCCAAAGAAACCAGGCACCCGCTGCGGCGCAGACAGCCAGCAGCGGAACCACAAAAAGCCAGTGCCGCAGGCCGGCATAAAAAATTCCATTTTGCGCGATAAACAGCATGAAGAACGCCGCCATACCGAGGACGCCCGCCAGCGGTAAACTAACCTCCGCCGGCAAACGGCGCAATAGCAGGAACACAATCCCAAGGACCGCCAGGATCAGAAATCCCAGAGGCAGCTTGACCACCAGGTCAGCAAAGGGAATCCACCACGGCGCTTTGCCCTGGTAACTGTGGCCGAATGCTTCAATCCAGAGAGGACGGCCTTCCACGCCGGCGCGGAGCGTATCCGCCAGGCCCCACAGATAGGCGCGGGGCACCAGGTGCAGGCGCTGTGCGAGGGTCAACGCGCGACGCATCAGCGGCGAATGCAGGTCGTCGATCTTGGCTGCAAGCGGGCGGTTAAAGGTCTCTACGGGCTGGCCTTGCGCGGTCAACCCGGGGCTCTCGCGATAATGAAATCCGTAAGTGCCCCACAGCACCACCAGGCTCAGCGCGCAGGCGGCCCCCAGGCCGAGCGCCTGCTTGCCCACGGCTTGTTTATGCCCCGCCTGCCAGGCCAGAACGCCGATGCAAGCAAGCAGTAGCGGCAACACGATCAGCGGCGCTGAGTGCTTGGTCGCCAGCAGCAAGCCGGTCGCGACGCCGAGCAGGATCCAGTCGAGCCCCCGCCGGTCGCGCAGCGCGAGAAGGGCCAGGCAGAGTGAAATCGTTCCCAGCAAAGCCATGGGCAGATCGGTCATCACTACGGGCATGTGCGCGGAAACAGTTGGATCGAGCGCCAGCAACAGCAGCGCGGCCAGGGCGATGCCGGATCCGAAGATGCGCCGCAGCATCCAGGCAAGCACGCCCAGCAACAGGGTATTGAAAATAAACAGCGCTGCTCTCGCCCGCCGGTGCACCTGGGCGCTATCGCTATCTAGAAAGACTGCTTTTTGCGTGTAATAGCGCTCTTGCCACTTGTCGGTCAGCAATTGCAGCGGAGCAAGATGCAGCACACTCGGGGGTACGGCTAACGCCGCCGCCAGCTTAACCAGCGGCGGATGTTCGGGGTTCAACCGGTAGTCCCCCCAACGCAGGTACGAAGCCCCGGCAGCAATGTGATAAGGCTCATCGATGGTGAATCCATCGAGGCTGGTTGCCCATAGAGAGTGCCCCAGCGCCAGCGCGAGCAGCAGCGGAAGTCCTATCCAAAAGAGAAGGTCCCGGGGCGCCTGCTCAGGCTGGGGACGGCCGCTGGAGATGGGCATTTGTGAAAACTATACCCCACGCTCTCAGACGGGCCGCACCAGGGACCGAACCAGGCAGGGACGCTTGGGGTGAAAGGTCCAGCCCGGTACGAGGTACTGCATCGCCGCCCGGTCGTCGCGCGCTCCCAGGCCTGACTTCTCGTAAAGCACATGCGCGGCCTCGATGCGCTCCCAATCAAGCTCGATCCCCAGCCCCGGGCGGTCGGAGAGTTCGATGGCGCCGCCGGCGATCCTCAACGGCTCTCTGGTTAACCGCTGGCCGTCCTGCCAGATCCAATGGGTATCAATTGCTGTTACTTGTCCCGGAGCGGCCGCCGCCACATGGGTAAACATCGCCAGCGAGATATCAAAGTGACTGTTCGAGTGCGATCCCCAGGTCAGGTCCCAGTCGCGGCAGAATTGCGCCACCCGGACGGAGCCCTGCATGGTCCAGAAATGCGGGTCAGCCAGCGGAATGTCTATGGCGTTCAATTGCACCGCGTGCTTCAGCTCTCGCCAGTCGGTGGCGATCATGTTGGTCGCCGTGGGCAGGCCGGTGGCGCGGCGGAACTCCGCCATGATCTCCCGGCCGGAGTAGCCCTGCTCTGCGCCGCACGGGTCTTCCGCGTAGGCCAGAACCTGCTGCTTGCCGCGGCAAAGCCCAACTGCTTCCTCCAGGGACCAGGCGCCATTGGGATCGAGGGTGATGCGTGCCCGGGGAAATCTCTCCGCCAGCGCAGTCACCGTCTCCATCTCCTGCGCCCCGGCAAGCACGCCGCCTTTGAGCTTGAAGTCATGAAAACCGTAGCGCGCCTGGGCAGCCTCAGCCAGGCACAGCACTGCCTCAGTGGTAAGGGCCTCTTCATGGCGCAGGCGCAACCATGGGTCAGTCGCCGTTGGGTCGCTCAAATAAGGAAGGTCTGTCTTTCGCCGGTCGCCAACAAAGAACAAGTAGCCCAGCACCGGAATGCTCGCGCGCTGGCGCCCTTCGCCCAACAACGCGGCCACCGGGACTCCCAGGAACTGTCCCAGCAGGTCGAGCAGCGCACACTCGACTGCTGTGACTGCGTGCACGGTGGTGCGGGTATCGAAGCTTTCCACACCGCGTCCGGCGGCATCGCGATCGCCAAAGCGCAGCCGGATGTCTTGCAGAATCTCCTGATAACCGGCGATGGCACGGCCCACGATCGCGGAGCTGGCTTCTTCTAGAACCTGGCGTATTTTGCCGCCGCCCGGAACCTCACCGGCCCCGGAATGCCCGGCATCGTCGGTAAGCACAACCACGTTGCGGGTAAAGAACGGCGCATGCGCCCCGCTCAGGTTAAGCAGCATGCTGTCGTGGCCGGCAACCGGAATGACCCGCATGCTGGTTACGCGCGGGGATGATGGGTTGGCCTCGGTGAATTCCCTTGGGTTATGCACCACGAGAGTATCGCAGAGGCGAGCGGCGTGCTGACGTTTCCTTTTTTCTCCAACGGGCGCGTGGCCCATTCAAGCCTGGTTTTGGCTTGAGTGGGGCTTTGGATAGGAAGATTGATTATGGCGGTGGAAATACCCCACTCAAGCCAACAGAAGGCTTGAATGGGCCACGCTCGAGCTTAGAGGGTGCTCGAGCTTAGAGGGGTGCTCCTGACGGTGTTAACGTGCGAGGCAGGCGGAAGACATTTCCGGCGGGGAATGTTGTTGCATCCAGAGCGAGCATGCAGCCTGCGGCTCGAGGGGAGAAGCGAGAAGAAAGCCCTGCATCAGCTCGCATCCGATCTCGCGTAGTTGCGATAAATGCTGCTCGGTCTCCACCCCTTCCGCGACGGTCTTTAGCCCCAACTGCTGCGCCAGCCCGATAATCGCGTGTACCGTAGACAGGCTGGCGGCAGAACCGTCAAGACGATGAATGAACGATCGATCGATCTTGAGCATGTCCAGGGGGAGCTCTTGCAGGTAGTTGAACGTCGAGTAACCGGTGCCAAAGTCGTCGATGGCGATGCCGATGCCCAGATCCCGCAGCTCTTGCAGTTTGCCGGCCGCGCCTTTCAGGTCTGAGATGACCCAACTCTCGGTGATCTCCAGCTCCAGCCGTTCCGGCGCCAGGCCGCTGCGCTCCAGCGCTTTCGCGATCTTCGAGGCAAAGTCAGGACGCGCCAACTGTACGCCTGAGATATTGGCGAACATTTTTGCAGGGAGCACGCCTGCGGCATTCCACTCCATCGCCTGGCGGCAGACTTCGTCGATAACCCAGTCGCCAATAGAAACGATCAGGCCGCTTTTTTCCGCGAGGGGAATAAATTCGAGGGGAGTAATCTGGCCCCATCTGGGATGTTTCCAGCGCAGCAAGGCTTCAAAGCCCATGATCTCGCGGTCCATGGTGTAAATCGGCTGGTAAGCAATCTGGAACTGGGCACGGGCGACGCTGTGAGCCAGCGCTTCAAGCATGTCGCTGGCACGACGGGTCGCCTGCCCGAGACTCGGGGAATATAACCTTCGCTGGCCCTTGCCATCGCGCTTCGCCGCCTGAAGTGCTAAATCCGCATTCGCCAGCAGCTGGTCTGGCGTATCGCCGTGGTCGGGAAAAATGCTGATGCCGATACTGGCGGTTATGCTCAGCGCGCGCCCGTCGACCAGAATAGGCGCGCTCAACTCGTTCAACAGACGATCGCAAATTTTGACTGCGTCCGATGGCTCGGCGAGATCCCGCAGGGCGAGAAGGAACTCATCGCCGATGTGACGTGCCAGTGTATCGATCTCCCGAATGGAATCGCCCAACCGCTCGCTGACCAATTTGAAAAGAGTGTCGCCGGCTTCGTGCCCCAGGCTGTCGTTGATTTGTTTGAAGCGATCGAGGTTGATACAACAAACGGCCAACAGCGTACCCTGCCGCCTGGCGATCACCATCGCCTGCCGCAGCCGGTCTTCCAACAGCAGCCGGTTGGGTAGCCGCGTCAGGCGATCATGTTGCGATCCATGCAAGGCCTCCTCAAGCAACTCGCTGTGTTCCATGGCCAGGCGGCCCAGATCGCTGAGGCTCTGCAGAGTTTCCCGCGCCGCGTCATCCAGGCGGCTATGGCGACGATGGAAGACAGCGATCGCGCCCCTGGTTTCTCCAGAAGTGGAGACCAGTGGTGAGGCCAAACAAAGCTTCATTCCAGATGCCAATATCTGCTGAAATGCAGAGCAATTCAGCAGTGGATCCGATTGGGATTCTAGGACGGCCGCTGGATCCCCAGCCATCTGTCTGACAGGCCGGTGATCGTCCAGGCCCGCCTCGGCCTCAAGGTGAAACTGCGGCCCCAAAACGATAGCAATCCCCATGCCGGGATATCGGATGACGAAGGCATCGGCGATCCTCTGCATGGTTGAGGGGAGAGATCGGTGGGCAAGAATGCCGGATACGATCCCGGCCAGTTCGTGAGATCCGCTTTCAACCGGCGCGCGCGCAATCCTCAGTTGTCGGGACTTCGCTGCCGTGGGAGATTGAAGAGCGGCGTCCATGATCAAATCATCGTCGCCATCGATCGGTGACTTTAACCATGGTTGGCGATTTGGGGGTGTCGCGCGTCTACCTTCGCCCAATTCGGGGACAAGAGGTTACCCGTTTCCGCACCCCGTTTTCGCGGCTAGCGGTGCTTTCGGGCGGGCACCGGTTTCTTAGCCGGCGGTGACTTCTTCGCGGGTTCCGCTTTCTTGTGAGCCTTCAACGCTGGCTTGGCAGGCGCCGCCTTCTTCGCGGGAGCTTTCGGAGCAGGCTTTACCACAGCCCGTTTGACCGGTTTAGAAGGGGCCGCTTTCACCGCCTTGGCGGCTGCTTTAGCGGGGACCGCTTTCACTGTGGCCGTTTTCATGGGCAATGCCTTCTTGCTCGGGGCGGTCGCCCCGTGGGCAGGACCGGCTTTACCCACAACCGGTTTAGACGGCTTCGCCATCACATGAACTTTGGCCGGCTTGGCGGGCGCCACCACGTGCAGCCCAGGCGCGGTCTTGCTCCCGGCGGGGCTAACCTTTGCCGCTGCGGTCTCGGGCTTTTGCGCCACTGCCGGCGCGGGCTCAGGAGCGGCTTTTTTCGCCGCCGCAACCACCTTTTTCGGGGGTGGCGGAAGGCTCACCGTTGGCTCGCTGTCTTCCTCTTCCACCTCGTCCACCGGTTCTTCGTCGTCGAGATCCAGAGGCTCCCCTTCAAACGCGGCTTCCACCGGAATCTTGCTCTTTGCCTCCCCGGTCTTCTTCGAGCCACGGCTTCGCCGTATGGTCACCGGCGGAGGAGGAGCGGGAGGAGAATACGGTTCCAGGAAGGCACGCAGTTGCTCTTCACTCTCCAGTTTGCCGTCGATCACGCCCAGGAACAGGCCGGAAATCATCTCGTCGTAGCCTGGCACCTCAGGGGTAATGCGCAGTTCCTGCAATAAGGCATGGGGAACTTTCTGCCGCGCTTCCGGCCACACCGTAAAGAAATTCTTGTACTTCGCCTGCACCGCCGGCAACTTGGAGGTCAGCCCCAACCAGAGAACCGCCTGGGGGTCTGCCGTAGTGAACAACTTCCAGGTGGCGGAAGGCGTCGCCGCCTCTTTCCCGCTTAGCTGCTTGTTGAACTCCTTGGCTGCGTTGTCAAGGTTGTTCCACTCCTCGACAAAGCCGGGTCGGACGAAGAGTGCCTTCAGGGCCGCCAGGTCCTTGGGCGAAAGTTTTGCTGTAAGAAAATGTATCGAAGCAGCGGAAATGTCAGGACTTACCCCCTGCATCTGCAGCTGGGTGACCAGCTTCCGAACTTCCTCAAGCGCCGGTTGATCTGCCGATGCGGTGCTCCAGGGGGCAAAGAGAGAGTGCATCCACCCCTCCGCCTCCATCGCGGCGAGCACCCGCAGCCCGTCTTCCTCATGGCCGATCTCTTCCAGCTCATAGCCTCGGTGATACGCCGAAAGAGCCTCGATGGCTTTTTCTTCCTTGGCATTTTGGAACCGGGTCTTGGTGCGCTCGTCCAGTTCCCATCCCAGCCGTGCTACCAGGCGCGTGGCCCGCAGCAACCGGGACGGCTCTTCTAAAAAGCCGTAGTTGCTTACCAGGCGGAGTTGCCGGGCTTCGATGTCCGCCACCCCGTTGAGCGGATCCATGAGCAGCCCATAGGAATGCTCGTTGAGCGACAAGGCCATGGCGTTGGCCGTAAAGTCACGGCGGCGCAGGTCCTCCAGAATCGTGTCCCAGTGGTAAACCGGCTTGCCCGGCTTGGGGTACTCCTCCCGGCGGGCACTCGAGATCTCGACCGTAACCCCCACCGGGAAACGGAAGAACAGGGTGCGTGAGGGTTCGTGCTCACCCCACAGCTTTCCTCCAGCTTTCTCCAGTGGTTTCTTTAGCTTAAGAGCATTTCCCTGAACCGTTACATCCAGATCGAAGACCGGGGATCCGCTGGTAAGGTCACGAACGGCGCCGCCCACAAGAAACACCGTCATCCCCGCCTCGCGCGCGGCCGCGCGAATGTGTTCGAGAGCATTCTGCTGGTGAATTGAGAGGCGGTTCTTGAGAAGATAGATGTAGTCGGGCATGCCTTACGTTCGGCTCCGCCCGCCACTTAAATCGCGGCTAACATTCGTCATGTGAACACCTTAGCGGCATACCCACGCTACGCACAAACACCTAAGTTAGCATACAAAGCAGCCGCTTGGCTACAGGCTTGCACAGTTTGCGATGCGCTGCGTTGCACGATTCCCGGTGCGCCCACGGGCGAGCGCGTGCGACAATCCAGCCGGTGGCGATTTTCCCCCCGGACGCCGGAGCCCGATCGATGCCAGTTAGCCGCAAAAAGGTCATATTACGAAAGTTGAGCCGGGACTGGCTCTCCGGCTATCTTCCTCCGTCCGCTTTTGTTCTCGAGGAGCAGGTAGAGTTGCTCGACCTGGCCGGCAAGCTCATCTCCGTGCCCATGACGGAGGTGAAATGGATCTGCTTTGTCCGCGATTTTCAATCCGGCGATGTCAATCAACCTGAGCGTCTGCTGCGCAAGACCTTTGTCGCCCGCCCGCGCAGCCAGGGATTGTGGGTTCGGGTGCGGCTCAAAGATAACGACGTGATCGAGGGGTTGGCACAGAACGATCTGACTTTGCTCGAGGGCGACGGGCTGTTCCTCATTCCTCCGGATACACGATCCAACACCCAGCGCATCTTCCTGCCCCGCCAGGCGGTCGCCGAGCTGGATGTGCTGGCGGTCATCAAGACCGGGACCCGGCGAGGACCGGCGGACGCCGTGCAGGAGAGCCTTTTCAAGCAGCAAAATACGTCCATATGACTCCGGTACAATCCCCTGCATGAAGCTTGCCGAGCTCGGCCGCCTACTTGGCGCTGCCTGCCATGGAGACGGAAATCAGGAAATCACCGGGGTCGAGGGGATTGAAAAGGCTGGTCCCGGCCATGTGACCTTCGTAGCCAACCCCAAGTACACGCCGTTTGCCCGCACTACCAAAGCTGGGGCGGTGCTGGTGACCGAGGATTTTGAGCCCATCGCGGCTGCCACCTTGCGTACCGCCAACCCATACCTCGCCTTTGCCCGCGCCATCGATATCTTTCACCCCGCCCCGGTGTACCCTCCTGGAATTCATCCCACCGCGGTCATCGACCCCAGCGCCACCATTGGGCGAGGACGTCCACATCGGGGCCTATGTCGTGATTGGAGCCGGGGCGACAATCGGCAAAGGCACGACCTTGTTGCCGCACGTGGTGATTTACCCCAAAGCGCAGCTGGGTGAGAATTGCTTCGCCCATGCCCACGCGGTCGTGCGCGAGAGCTGCCTTCTGGGGGACGGGGTCATCCTGCAAAACGGCGCCGTGGTCGGGTCAGACGGATATGGATTCGCCAAAGAAGACAACGGGACATGGTACAAAATCACCCAAGCCGGGGCGGTCTTGCTTGGTGACAAGGTTGAGGTTCAGGCCAATTCGTGCATCGACCGCGCCAGTGTCGGCAACACCGAGATTGCCGCCGGGGCCAAGATCGATAACCTGGTCCAGGTCGGCCATGGATCGACGGTAGGGGAAAATACGCTGCTTTGTTCCCAGGTGGGGCTGGCAGGCTCTTCGCATGTGGGCAACAATGTTGTGCTCGCTGGACAGGTTGGGGTGGTGGGTCACAGCTTCATCGGCGATGGGGTGATTGTCACCGCGCAGTCGGGGGTGCCGGGCGATGTGGCCCCGGGCAGCGTGATCAGCGGCTCGCCGGCCTTCGAACACCGCCGCTGGATGCGCAGCGTGGCCGCCTTCAGCCGGCTGCCTGAGCTCGTCAAACAGATTCACAAGAAGCCATAAAATAATGTAAAAAATAGCTTTAGAGGTTCCATCTCCAGACCGCTTCCGGGCGTCTTATTAGATTGTTGTCGGCCCCGCAGCGCGTTCCCTATGGCATCTTATTTCAGTCTCACTGGCCGGCAGGAGAAACCTATCGGCGAAACGGAAGGCAGATTTTGCATCTGGTCGAAGATCCGATCCGCGTATTGCTCCTAGACGACGATCCAGAGAATCTGCTCCTTCGAGCCGCTATCCTGCGCAAGCACGGTTACCTGACCGACACTGCGGGCACCATCGGCGAAGCGGAGAAGCTGCTCAACAAGATCGACATCGCTGTCCTCGACTACCATCTGGGCGCGGGCCAGTTCGGTACCGAGGTGGCCAGCCATCCTTCGCCGGCGCCGGCCGGAGGTGCCCATCATCATCCTTTCCGCCACGCTGGAGCGGCGTTTTGGCGGGGTCGAAGACATGCACCTGCTCAAGGGTTACAGCTCGGTCGACGATCTCATCACCGCGCTGCGTTCCTTTGAGGCCAAGCACCGTGGCAAGCCGGTGGTGGTCGATGCGCGAGACTTCTTCTACTCCCGCATCGCGATGGCGATCGGCGAGGATGTGGTGCTCGAGATCCTCGACGCGGATGGGGAGTGGATGTATGTGAACGAGTCCTGCGCCCGTCTGCTGGAGCGGCCGCGCGACTGGTTCCCGGGCAAGAATATGTTCGAGGAGATGCCCGATCTGGCGGCTGACTGGAAAGAGATTTTGCGCACTGTGGCGGAGAAGCGCGAAACCTACATCGATCGCACCTATCGCGGTTTGTTGAACCTGCCCCGCAAGGGAGAAGAGTGGGTATGGAATGTGCTGGCCTTTCCCCTCACTCTGCACAACAACGAAACCGGCGTGGTCTTGACCGCGCGCATCCTGGAGCGGAAAACGTTGTTGTGAAGGGCGTTCTCTGTCTTCTTACGAGATATTCCGTCGATAACCCAGCGACACAGGTCTTAGGGGTGCCCCATGTTCGCCCAGCGTACTTGGGCACCCACCGAGAGGAGCTTAGGCTGCTGGGGTATGCTCAAAACTAGAAGGACAATATTTGCGCGCGCTGAAGCTTACCGGACCCTTACTACTAACCCTGCTGATCATCGCCGGCTGCCGCTCGCGCTTCGTCGAGGTGACGATTGTGAACCGAGGTCCCGCCGTGCATGTGCTGGAGTTCGACTACCCCAGCGCGAGCTTCGGCGCAAACCTGCTGGCCACAGGAAGCAAATTCAATTACCGCTTCAAGATTCAGGGTTCCGGCCCGCTGTCCCTGCAATACGAGGATGGATCGGGCCATACTCATACGTCCGAAGGCCCCAAGGTGGAGCTGGGAGATCAGGGTTCGCTGGTGGTGAACATCGATTCGCGGGGCGCCGTTACCTGGAACCCCGCGCTGACTAATCCGAAATAGAAATTACCGGACCACCGACTGGAAGAGACTCGATTGCAGCAAGCTGGAGAACTGGCTGTCTGACGACGCAAAGCGCACATCCAGTGTGCCGCCGCTGGAGTTGATGGTGGTGTTATCGATGGCCTGCTTCTCCTCCGCAGTACCGCTTACCTTCTTGTATAGGGCCGCCGCATTCAGCAACGAAGCCATGGTCGCAGCGGAAATTGTGTCTGGCGTAACTACATCCAGCGCGAACTTGACGCCGTTGTCGAAGCTCATCGAGTAGCGCGAACTAACCAGCCGCTTCTTCACCGTGTCAAAGTCGGTCAACTGCGATGCGTCTCCTAACACCGAGCGCATCATGGTCTGCGTACCTTCCTGGTCGAGAACACTCCACACGGCCTCGCTATCGACCGACTGCATCTGGTCCAGCATGGTCCGGTTGGTCAGGAAGTTAGGCGCCAGGCCATCACGTGCGTCAAGCGCTGACTTGAGCGCGTCGGTTTGCCCAAAGACCATCGTCGTCGGATTCAGAAACACTACCTGCATGCCGGAGTTGCCCATGGGATAGACACGGTTGTCGCGATAAACAATGGGCTTGACCTTCCGCTTTTTGAAGTTCGCCAGAATATCGTCCAGTGAGAACTGGCCTTGCGCCAAACCTACGATGCGCGTGTCCCCTCCCTTGCGGAAAGAAGCAAACGCCAACTCTTCAATGTCGTGATTCTCATCCAGGCCGGAGGTACGCAGAGCCTGCTCCAGTTGCTTCAGCTCAGGAGGCAGCACGCGCGCCTTTAGATTCATCGCTGCGGGCGAGTTCTGCATGGCGTGGTAGTCGACCACAATCAACTGCTGCACATCCTTGGGAATTGCGGCGCGCGCATCCTGGCCCAATTGGGCGGCCGTGGCAGGGAGCGCCAACGCGAGAGCGAGCCCGGCAATCGCGCTGGTTTGAATTTGCTTCGTAAATTGAATCAATGGGTCATTCCTTCCCTGGGGGGACACTTGCGAAAGTGCAGGCAGATCCTGGCCCAGCTTACTGTCTATCTTATGCTTTCCTATGCCTAACTGGCGCCGGCTACCGGCCAATCCAGTGGCTGTTGCAACCGCCGTTCGAGGATCCGCTCCTCCGGCTTGAACTGTTTTATTAGACGCACCCACTCACTATCTCGCTCAAATGCCTGTTCCGGAAGTAGACCGATGAGTTCGCCATCTACAACCTTGGTGCCATGATGCGCCGCCAGGCGATTCACGGCAGCAAATGCCTGCCCTACCGGGGTGAGGCGGAAATCCGTGATATTGAGTGAGACCTGGGCCCGCCCCTGGACCAGGACGCCCATGGCTTTCACCCCATCGAGACCGCCATTCGAGGCCCGTAAAGCTTTGGCAATGGCGCGAGCCGCAGTCACGTCCGGCCGGTCGAGATAGAGGTTATAGGCGATCAGGAACTTACGCGCTCCCACGGCGCTGGCTCCCGCGGTCGGGTGTAACTCCGGGCCGCCGAAATCGGGACGGCGCGCGGCGTCGCGCAACACCAGCTCGCGCAGGCCCTCGAACTGTCCCTGGCGTACCTGTTCCAGCAACGCGCGATCGGGACGGGACGCAGCCGCCTCATAGAAGTAGACCGGAATGTTGTGGCGGCTCCAGATTTCCAAACCAGCCTGGCGTGCCAGGATGGCGCATTGGGCAAGCGAGATGCCGGAAATAGGCACGAAGGGAATCACATCGGTGGCCCCGATCCGGGGGTGTACTCCCCGCTGCGCGGTCAGATCGATCAGCTCCGCCGCCCGGCCCGCCGCTCGCACGGCCGCCTCGATCACCGCCAGCGGAGGGCCGGCGATGGTCACCACCGAGCGATTATGGTCGCCATCCATCGACCAATCGAGCAGCGAGACGCCCTCCACGCGCATAGCATCTGACGATCGCACGCACTTTGTTGCGATCGCTGCCCTCGGAAAAATTGGGCACGCACTCCATCACGCTGTCAGGCATATCACTTCACCGTGTTGCTATTTCCACCACGTATAACCAATGGAAAGCTGCACGCTTGCATTGACCCCGGGATTGGAATCTCCCATGCTGGCATTCGAAATGTGAACCGCATTGGCAGAGATGGATATCGACTGCCGCGGCTTGACGAAATAATGTACTCCCAATCCAAACTGCGGCGTGTAGTTGAAAACACTGGTCCCCAGATGGTTGGGCACTGGATACGGACCTACCGGCGGAAACTTGTGATTGGTCCAGATCAGTCCGCCCGCGCCTTGAATCCAGGGTAGGTAGCGGCGGCCGCCGCGCAGGTTCCAGCGCAGGATGACGGGCGTGACACTTACCCCGGTATAGGTGCCACCGGTCGGAAACAGGTTGCTGCAGGTCAGCGAGCCGCCGGGTTGTGCATAGCAATTGGCGCGCAGATACTTGGGCGTGTATGCCTGCCACAGCGGGATCAGTTCCGCGCCTAATTCAAACTGGCCGCGCAGGAAGCCTTTGCCGAAAGGATCAGTCAGGACCTTGCCGGCATGCAGGCCTGCCCACAGAAATTTATAGCTGTCGCGGTTTCCTGTACCGAAGCCGCCGTCGACAAAGGCTCCGTATTCCCATGGCAGGCCGGCGAGCAGCCCTTCCGCCGGGCCCGGGGTCGAGACGGCGGCGTTTTGCGCGCCGGCCGCCGGCAGCCAGATAAATGTAGCGGCCAAAGAAAGAACAATCACGGCGGCAAATCGGACCATGGTGTTTCGAGTTTTAATACGCGCCTTCCCTTCTATCAATTGCCTGCTGCCCGCACAGTGCGAGATTCGGCGCCTACTCAGGATGGTAGAGGAGCCCGAGACGTGAGGACAAAGCGGGAGAGGGATGAGACAAAGCCGCAACCTGTGCTAGCCGGCGACTTCTTCGTACTGCGAGGCGTCCAGATCAAAATTCGAGTAGACGTTCTGCACATCGTCCAGGTCTTCCAACGCTTCCAGCAGCCGGATCATCTGCGCGGCTACGCTGCCTTCGAGCTTGGTGTAGGTGGACGCGATCATCGTGATCTCAGAGAGCGAGGTCTCAATCTTGGCTGTCTTGACCGCGTTCGCCACTGCTTCGTAGGCCGCAGGGTCGGTCAAAATCTCCCAACTCTCACCTTCGTCGTTCAAGTCGTCGCCCCCGGCATCGAGAACAATGTTCATCAGCTTGTCCTCGTCGGCGGCAGCCTTGGGGATGGCGATCAGGCCTTTCTTGTGGAACATGAAGCGGACTGAGTTTGGCTCGCCCAGGTTGCCCCCATTCTTTGAGAAGGCATGGCGAACCTCACTCACGGTACGGTTGCGGTTGTCCGTGGTCACTTCCACGATCAGGGCAACACCCCCCGGACCGTAGCCCTCGAACGAGATCTCCTCGTAGATCGATCCGGGTAACTCACCGGTGCCCCGCTGGATGGCCCGCTTGATGTTGTCTTGCGGCATGTTCTCCGCTTTGGCTGCGGCGATCGCGCCGCGGAGCCGCGGATTGGCGTCCGGGTCGCCCCCACCAGAGCGGGCAGCCATGGTGATTTCCCTGATCAGACGGGTGAATATCTTGCCGCGTTTAGCGTCCAGCGCGCCTTTTTTGTGCTTGATTGTGGCCCATTTGGAATGGCCGGACATGGAAACCTCTACTGCCTAAGAAGGCTTGGTTCACCGCGCAACCTACCCGCGACGAAAGGCGAGTATAGCACGCGAACCGGGGCCTTGGTCCGCCGCCGGACGCCCCATGGTTTACTGGCTGGGGCCCGGCCGCGGGCGGCGAAACGCATACACAATGGCGAGCAGCGGAGGCGCGAGCAGGATTCCCCAAAACGGAATAATGATCCCCAGCACAATCGGCGCCAGGATCGAAGCCCAGATCGGCACCCGGGTCACGCGCTTCATGATCAGCGGTTGCAGGCCCAATTGGTCGATGACGACGATGACTGCATACATGCCCAGCAGAATGCACAAGCGGTACATGCTGCCTTGGCTCACCAGGATGGAGAAGGCTGGCCCTAAGAGCGCGATCACTCCGCCGAAGTTGGGAACCAGGGTCATCAAGCCGGCGATCAGCGCCCAAACCGGGGCCAGCGGCACGTGCAGCAGCAGAAGTCCAATCAGCCACAGCACCCCGACACAAAGCCCTTCGATGGTGACCGCTCGCCACCAGTCGAACAGCGCCGTGCCGGCGGTGCGCAGGTGAACTACGCTCTTGGCGGCCAGAGTGGCGGGCGCCGGCGGCGCCGGGGTAATCGGCAACTCCGGCAGGGGAGCCGGTGTGATCTCCGGTGTGGCGTCCTCTGGCATGGCCATCTCAATCCCTGACGATACTCCAGCAAGTAGGCCGAATCCAGGGTGCTACGTTTTCCGCTTGGGCAAAACTGCTAGCCTAGAAGCATGAAATTCGGCGTGCTTGTCTTCCCTGGATCCAATTGCGACCACGACACCTTTCACGTGGTAAGCGAGATCGCGCACCAGCCAGTGACCTTTCTCTGGCACGAGTCAGAGGATCTTGAGAACTGCGATGCGATCCTGGTGCCCGGCGGATTCGCCTATGGGGACTACCTCAGAACCGGCGCAATCGCGCGCTTCTCCCCGGTCATGCAGTCGGTGAAGGGGTTTGCCGCCCAGGGTGGACTAGTGCTGGGCATCTGCAACGGCTTCCAGATTCTGTGTGAGGCCGGACTGCTACCCGGCGCTCTGCTCAGAAATGCCGGCCTGCGCTATATCTGCAAGCAGGTCTACATCCGCAGCGAAACCGCCGCCAGCCCCTTCACCCAGGCGCTCACCCCTGGCCAGGTATTGAAAATCCCCATCGGGCATATGGAGGGGAACTACTTTTGCGAGCCCACCACCCTGGCGGAGCTGGAGCGCGGCGACCGCATCGCCTTCCGCTATTGCACGCCGGCCGGTGAGGTTACCTCCGCTGCCAACCCTAACGGCTCCATTAGTGGCATCGCGGGAATCCTCAGCGAAGGGCACAATGTTCTGGGGATGATGCCCCATCCGGACCGATCGAGTGAGGCCCTACTGGGTTCCTCCGACGGCTTTTTGCTGTTTTCTTCGCTGGTCAATGCAATGACCGCATAACTTAGGACCGTCATGATCGATATTCACCACCATTTGCTGTTCGGCCTGGACGATGGGCCCTCTGATATTGAAATCTCCGTGGCCATGGCTGAGATGTCTATCCAGAACGGGGTCACGCACATCGTGTGCACTCCGCACTCCAGCGACCATTTCAAGTTTGACGCGGCATTGAACCTCGAACGCCTGGAGATGATCCGGCAGCGGCTGGGAGACCGTATTACCCTCGCCCTGGGATGTGACTTCCACCTCATGTTTGACAATATTGAGGATGCCATTGCTCATCCGGCCAAGTACTCCATCAATGGAAAGCAGTACCTTCTGGTGGAGTTCCCTGAGCACTCCATCTCGCAGAACATGAGGGAGATCTTCTTTCGCATGGGCATGGCGGGGCTTACCTCGATCATCACCCATCCGGAGCGCAACCCGGTGCTCGCGCGCCAGCCCGAGCGCATGGCGGAGTGGCTCCGAGCCGGTTGCTACATTCAGATCACCGCTTCTTCCCTCACCGGCCGTTTTGGCAAGGTTGCGCAGCGCGTCTCGCATGAGTTGTTGCGGCGGAATTGGGTAAACTTCATCGCCACCGACGCGCATGACCTGATCTCGCGGCCACCGATGTTGCGCGACGCCTACCAGCTGGTAGCCGACAAGTACGGCGTGGAGACGGCGGACCGGCTGTGTCTGCACAATCCCCGTGCGGCCTATTTCGGCGAGCCCCTGCCTCCTCAGCCCGAACCGGAAGGCATCCACCCCGACCTGGACGCCAAGGCCCCGGGGCTGCTCAGCAAAATGTTCGGCAGGTAGATCGAAGAGCGTAGGGCAAAGCGTACGGGAGAGCCTCTCTTCAGGAAGGGCACGGCTGTTCAGCCGTGCCCTTCGTGGAGAGTGGCTTACCCATGCAAATTAAAAGCTGCTCCTTCACAACCCCAACCCGCCGTCCACAGCCAATATCTGGCCGGTGATGAAGTGCGGTCCCCGGGCGAAGAACAGAACCGCCTCCGCCACGTCGTTAGGGGTTCCATTGCGCTGCATCGGTGTCTTATTGGCGAAATGCTCGTAGGCTGGATCGACTTCTCCGTTCACCACCATGCCGGGGGCCACGCAGTTCACGCTGATCTCCGGAGCCCACGCTTTCGCCATGGTCTGCGTGAGCATGTGAAGAGCAGCCTTGGACGTGCAGTAGTGCCCGTGCGTCGGCCAGGGATGCAGCCCGCCCAATGAGCCGATATTGATGATGCGTCCTTTGGCCTGGTGCAGGTGGGGATACGCCGTCTGCGCCACCAGGAATGGCCCGCGGGTATTGGTCTCGAACATCTTGTCCCATTGCGTCAGGCTGATCGACTCGAGCACTGCTGTCTCAAACGTTCCCGCGTTATTGACCAGGATGTCCAGCCGGCCAAACTCCCGCGCCACGGCTTCGACTGCGGCCTGAACACTTTCCTGATTGCGAACGTCGCACTCCACCGCCAGCGCTCTCACATGGTGCTTCCTGAGAGCGTCTGCGGTCGCTTCCGCCTCAGCCCGGGATGCGTTGTAGGTGATGGCGACATCCGCTCCGGCTGCGGCCAGGTTCAACGCCAGGCTCCTGCCGATCCGCTTGGCGGCACCGGTTACCAGCGCCGTCTTGTGATGCAAACTTTCCATGAATCCGATCTACTGCGGTATGGGAGTCTGCTCGGATGGCTTGGCGCTGGTCGATTGTCCCTTGGGGGCGGTGGTGCTGGTGGTGGTCCCGTGCCCTCGCCATAAAGCGAGTACTGCTCGGTCGGCCGCTTCATCTTGACCAGGATCTCTTTGCTGTCGCTGTCGATCTTGTAATCCTCACCGTAGGTCTTCCAGCCGTCGGCAATCACCTGCAGACGCACCGTGTCCCCGATCGGGATGACATCGATGGTTACCTTGCCATCCTCATCGCTCTTGAGCTCGAGCGCGCCCTTATCTCGATCGCCTTCCATAGGGTGGAAGACCACGGCTGCATTGGGGATAGGCTTGCCATTGGTAGAACGCACGACTGTGACTTTGATCGTGGACGTTGCCGGCGGGGGGGTATATTTACGCCTGCTTTCCTGTCCCAGAGCAAGGGAGACGGAAAGTAGCCCTGCAAGCAACAGCACAACACTCGAGATCCTGCGGTACATGCAGCAGAAGTATAGATGATTTTGAGGGGGATCGACGACTGCCGGGCCACCCAACCCCGGGTTCGGGCCGCAAGCCCTTCATCTCGCCTTAATATTTGAGCGACTTTCACTCACATTCTGGCTTTGCACGCTTGACAAGGCGTCTGTCAGTGGCTATCTTAGCAATTGAAGGGCGAGAGTGCTAAGCGCCTCTGATTCGGATTCAGCATATCGCTCTCACAATCAAATCACAGCATTTCTCAATAAAACCCGCGAGGTAAACCCTCGTGCGAAGGAGAAGTAACGCAATGGCGACTGCAACAGCATCCGTAGCTACCAGCTTTACCCCACTTCACGACCGCATCCTGGTACGGCGTGTGGAAGAGGGCGAGTCCATTCGGGGCGGCATCATCATCCCGGACACAGCCAAGGAAAAGCCCCAGGAGGGTGAAGTGATCTCCGTCGGTAAGGGCAAGTCGAATGACGAAGGCAAGGTCTTCCCGCTCGACGTCAAGGCAGGCGACAGCATTCTGTTCGGCAAGTATTCGGGAACCGAGATCAAGATCGATGGCGAGGAATTCCTCATTATGCGTGAGGAAGAGGTTCTCGGCATTCTCAAGAAGAAGTAAGCGCATCGCGGTTGGACCGGATGCGCTTTTTTATTGCGATAAACACGGCCGGCAAACGCCGGCGTTGTTGAAGGAGAAAAAGAATGGCAAAGCAGATTCTGCACGGAGAAGATTCGCGTCAGGCAATTCTGCGCGGCGTAAACACACTCGCCGACGCGGTTAAGGTGACGCTCGGGCCCAAGGGCCGCAATGTGGTCATCGAAAAGAAGTTCGGTTCCCCCACGATCACCAAGGACGGTGTGACCGTGGCCAAGGAGATCGAACTGAAGGACTCGCTCGAAAACATGGGCGCGCAAATGGTTCGTGAAGTCGCTTCCAAGACTTCGGACGTAGCCGGCGACGGCACCACCACCGCAACGGTTCTGGCCCAGGCGATTTATCGCGAGGGCGTCAAGACGGTTGCTGCCGGTGCGAATCCAATGGCTCTGAAGCGCGGCATCGACAAGGCGGTTGAGGCTGTCGTCGGCAAGCGCGATGAGCACGGCGTGGTGATTGGCGGAGCGTTGGCGAAGTTCTCCAAGCCGGTCACCGGCGAAATGATCGCCCAGGTGGGCACCATTTCGGCGAACAGCGATTCCACCATCGGCAACATCATTGCCGAGGCCATGAAGAAGGTCGGCAAAGACGGTGTGATCACGGTTGAAGAGTCGAAGACGCTCGAGACCCAGCTGGAAGTGGTCGAAGGCATGCAGTTTGACCGTGGCTACCTGAGCCCCTACTTCGTCACCGATCCGGACCGCATGGAAGTATCGCTCGAAGAGCCTTACATCCTGATCCACGAGAAGAAGATCAGCTCCATGAAGGATCTTCTGCCCCTGCTCGAGCAGGTTGCCCGCAACGGCAAGCCGCTGGTGATCATCGCCGAGGACGTTGACGGCGAGGCGCTCGCGACCCTGGTGGTCAACAAGCTGCGTGGCACGCTGAACGTCGCGGCCGTCAAGGCTCCTGGCTTCGGCGATCGCCGCAAGGCAATGCTCGAAGACATCGCCAAGCTGACCGGCGGCAACGCCATCACCGAAGATCTCGGCATCAAGCTGGAGAATGTCAAGATCGAAGACCTTGGCCGTGCCAAGCGCGTGACCATCGATAAGGACAACACCACGATCGTTGAGGGCCGCGGCGACGCCAAGGCCATCGAAGGCCGGGTGAAGGAAATTCGCAGCCAGGTGGAGAAGACGACCTCTGACTACGACCGCGAGAAGCTGCAGGAGCGGCTCGCCAAGCTGGTTGGTGGCGTGGCTGTGATCAAGGTGGGTGCGGCAACCGAGACCGAGATGAAGGAGAAGAAGGCTCGTGTTGAGGATGCCATGCACGCGACCCGCGCTGCGGTTGAGGAAGGCATTGTCCCGGGTGGTGGTGTAGCTCTGCTGCGCTCCGCTAAGGACGTGGACGAGCTCATCAAGAAGCTCGAGGGTGACGAGAAGATCGGTGCCACGATCGTCCGTCGCGCCCTGGAAGAGCCTCTTCGCCAGATCGTTGGCAACGCCGGTGAGGAAGGTGCGGTGATCGTGGGCAAGATCAGCGACAACAACAATCCTCACTTCGGCTACAACGCGGCACCAACCAGTACGAAGACCTGGTTGCGGCTGGTGTCATCGACCCGACCAAGGTAACCCGCACTGCTCTGCAGAATGCGGCCTCGATCGCCGCCCTTATGCTGACGACCGAAGCCATGGTTGCCGACATCCCCGAGCCGAAGCAGTCTGCTCCGGGCGGTGGTCACGGCGGCGGCGGCGGTATGGGCGACATGTACTAATCAATCAGTACGCTGTAAACAAGAAGAGGCCACCCGCAAGGGTGGCCTTTTTATTTGCACCTATGGGGTCGTAGTTGGGGCAGGAAAGTAAACCATCACATAGAACGCTGCCCATCGCGTCGCCGCTGCACAACCCTCCAAAGTTATCGCCGTTCATCTGGGTACACGTCTTGTCCACGCCTGGGTTCGTCGGCAGCTGCCAGTTGTGGTGGTTCAGCCAGCCCTCTCCGGCGTTGTAGCTATTCAGAGCATTCACCCAGTTGAGCGCGGTCTGGTAATCCATGGTGCCGTCCGGATTAATGACTGGGGTCGATCGGACGGAAGTCTTCAGACAAATCTCAAGAATTTATCAGATGCTCTATGTCCAACAAAGAAAGTTAGTTATACGAATTCGCTCCGTTCCTCCTGGACCCCCGCCAGGCGCATCTTGCTGCCGCCCTTTTGCTGACGACCGAAGCAATGGTTGCCGACATCCCCGGATCCCCGGGCCGAAGCAGTCTGCCCCGGGCGGTGGACACGGCGGCGGCGGTATGGGCGACAGGCACCAATCGATCGCTACGTTGTAAATAGAGAGGCCACCCTTTCGGGTGGCCTCTTCCTATTTGCATCCCTCGTTTGCCTTTGTTGCTGGTTGACTGAAACTGCCGGTCCTCGGCTGCGCTTGATGGATGACAAAGGGTAGGGCGGTGTTTTCCTCTGCATTCGCATGCTGCACAAGCGAACAGTGCTCCACTACGCTGCGCTCCGGTCGGGATCTGCAGTTCTCTCTAGTGCGCGACCACCGGTTCGCGGCGCAATTCCTGCAGGGCGTTGACGGTGATTTGCCGCCGTTGAGTCGCGGCAATTCCCTCGGCCGCGGCCCTTGCCGCCGCAATCGTCGTAATCGTCGAGATCCGTTGCGTCACTGCGGCTCGCCGAATCGCTCGTTCGTCAAAGAACGTATCCTGACCGTGCGGCGTATTGATGATGAGCTGGATGCGCTCGCCCTTGATCAGGTCCACCACATTCGGCCGGCCTTCTTTCACCTTGTAGACCCGCTCCACGATCATGCCGGCTCTCTCCAACACATCTGCCGTACCCTGGGTGGCGACCAGGTGGAAGCCCAGTTCCACATATAGCCGCGCGAGATCGACCAGGACCGCTTTGTCGCGATCGTTTACGCTGAAGAAAACCGTTCCCTTCACCGGCAGAACCTGTCCCGCCGAGAGCTGCGCCTTCGCGAAGGCTTCGCCAAAGTTATCGGCGACCCCCATGACTTCGCCGGTGGACTTCATCTCCGGTCCCAACACAGTGTCTACACCAGGAAACTTGTTCCAGGGAAAGACCGGCGATTTCACAAAGAAGTGGGATCCAGTCGCAAGATCCGTTCTATCCGCTACCTGCTCCGGCATCAACTCCCGCAAGGTACGCCCGGTCATTAGACGCGCGGCCATCTTGGCCAAAGGTACTCCTGTCGCCTTGGAGACATAAGGAACGGTGCGGGAAGCGCGCGGGTTCACTTCGATCACGAAGACCTTATCCGGCTCTCCCGGCCTGCGTTGGATAGCGAACTGCAAGTTAACCAATCCCACCACGTTTAAAGCGAGTGCCAGTTTGCGGGTATAGGTGCGAATGGTTTCGAGCGTCGACGCAGCCAGATCCGCCGCAGGCAGCACGCAGGAAGAGTCTCCGGAATGGATCCCAGCCTCTTCAATATGCTGCATGATGCCGGCGATCACCACATCTCTGCCGTCGCACAGCGCGTCCACGTCCACTTCTACCGCGTCCTCGAGAAAGTGGTCCACCAGCACAGGCCGTTCCTGGGAGTATTCCACCGCTTCCTTCATGTAGCGGCGCACCGCGTCGGCGTCATAGGCAATTACCATCGCCCGGCCGCCCAGCACGTAGGAGGGCCGCACCAGCACCGGGTAGCCGACCCGGTCCGCGCCGTCCACCGCTTCTTCCACCGTGGTGACCATGGCGCCCGGGGGCTGGGGAATATTCAGATCCTCCAGCAACCGGCCGAAGCGCTTGCGGTCCTCCGCCAGATCGATCGATTCGGGAGAGGTGCCCAGGATCTTAATCCCCGCCGCCTTCAGAGGAAGAGCGAGGTTCAGCGGAGTCTGCCCGCCGAATTGCACGATCATGCCGATCTCTGCGCCGGACGATGCCTCGTGCTCATAGACCGCCAGCACGTCTTCCAGGGTCAGCGGCTCAAAGTACAAGCGGTCGCTGGTGTCGTAATCGGTCGAGACCGTCTCCGGGTTGCAGTTGACCATGATGGTCTCGAAGTCGTCTTCTCTGAGCGCAAAGGCTGCATGGCAGCAGCAGTAATCGAACTCAATGCCCTGCCCGATGCGGTTTGGCCCGCTGCCCAGGATGATTACTTTGCGTCTCGCTGTCGGCGGCGCTTCATCCTCTTCGTCGTAGGTGGAATACAGGTAAGGCGTGTCGCTATCGAACTCTGCCGCGCAGGTATCGACCTTCTTGAAGACTGGGGTCACGCCGTGCCGCTTCCGCAGCTCCCTCACTTGGCTTGCGCCGTCGAGGGTATCCATCTTCCATACTTCGGCGATCCTTGCGTCGGAGATGCCCATTCGTTTGACCTTGCGCAGGACATCCGCCGGCATGGTCTCCAGGGTGTACTCCTCGAGCTTCTGAATGGCTTCGGTCACTTCCTTGATCTGATACAGAAACCACGGGTCCATCGAGGTCATGCGCGCGACTTCGCGTACCGAGAGGCCGGTACGCAAAGCGTAGCGAACGTAATTGAGGCGCTCGGGTTGCGGAGTCACCAGGCGCTGGGTCAGCCGCCGGGGTTCGATCACTTCCGTGCTGATGCGCTTGCCGGTGTCGAGCGAGCGCAGCGCCTTGAACAGCGCTTCCTTGAAGGTGCGGCCCAGGGCCATCACTTCGCCCACGGACTTCATTTGCGGGCCCAGGTTCTCATCCGCGCCGGGAAATTTCTCGAACTGCCATTTGGGAATCTTCACCACCACGTAGTCGATGGTCGGCTCGAAGCAGGCGGGCGTTTTGCGGGTGATGTCGTTGGGGATTTCGTCGAGCGTGTAGCCCACAGCCAACTTGGCCGCGACTTTTGCGATAGGAAATCCAGTGGCCTTGGACGCCAGGGCGGAGGATCGCGACACCCGCGGGTTCATCTCGATCACCGTCATGCGCCCGTTGGAAGGGTTGACAGCGAACTGCACGTTGGAACCGCCGGTTTCCACTCCAATCTCGCGCATCACGCGGATGGCCGCGTCGCGCATCGCCTGGTACTCGCGATCGGTCAGGGTCTGCGCCGGCGCCACAGTAATCGAATCGCCGGTGTGCACGCCCATCGGGTCCATGTTCTCGATGGAGCAGATGATGATCACGTTGTCCGCGAGGTCGCGCACCACTTCCAGCTCATACTCTTTCCAGCCGAGCACCGACTCTTCGATCAGGCACTCATGCACCGGCGAGAGATCGAGGCCGCGACCGAGGATATCCATCAACTCTTCGCGGTTGTAAGCGAGGCCGCCACCGGAGCCGCCCAGGGTAAACGATGGGCGGATAATCACGGGAAAGCCGATTTTGGCCGCGAACTCCGCGCCATCGCGAATGTTGTTCACCAGCGCGGAGCGGGGCACATCGAGGCCAATGCGCGCCATGGCGTCTTTGAACAGCAGCCGGTCTTCGGCCTTCTTGATCGCCTCCAGGCGGGCGCCAATCATCTCTACATCGTATTTCTCAAGAATGCCTGCATCCGCGAGATCGACGGCGAGATTCAGCGCGGTCTGCCCTCCCACGGTAGGCAGCAGGGCGAACTTGCCTACACGGAGTCCATCGGCATCGGTCATACGCTCGCATTCGCGGCGAATGATCTCCTCGGCATACTCCGGGGTCAACGGCTCGATGTAGGTGCGGTCGGCGAGCTCAGGATCGGTCATGATGGTGGCCGGGTTGGAATTCACCAGCACCACTTCGTAGCCCTCGGCCTTGAGCGCCTTACAGGCCTGGGTGCCGGAGTAATCAAACTCCGCTGACTGTCCGATGACGATCGGCCCCGAGCCAATCACCAGAATTTTCGTTATATCGTTCCTGCGTGGCATTACCTTCTGCTTTCTCCCGTTATCACCGTGGTGGACACATATCTGTCACTTGATCTGTAGGCGTAAAGAAGAGCTTGACTTTGAGCTCACAAGCGTTCGAGCCTTCACACGACAACTGCTCCGGCTGGTGGACTCCCGCCCGCTGTGCTACTCCGCCCACCATCCGTACAAAAACCAAGCGGTACGAAGCCGCCTTCACCGTCCCAAGTGAGAACCGGCCGTCTTGTTCGATAGCGGCACTCGCTATGGTCTCTTGCCCAGGTACTGTCCTCAACAAGACACTGGCACCCGGGAAGGTCCAGGCAAAGACGGCGCTTTCTCCCGGGCCGTAAGCATGCCCTGTAACCGGTTCGTCAACGGGTACAGAGAGATTAGCGGGCGCAGCGTGACGTGCTTCGCGCGCGCAGATTTTTCTTTGCGATGCCTCACACTGCTGCTCCGTTCCCACACAAACAACCTGAGCAACTTGACCAAAGGAAAAGCCACTCGACCCCAAAGCGGCGACGAGTAGCAGCTTTTTCATTTCTTCCACTCTTCCATCAGTTTGCGGAAGTCCTGAAAGAGGTAGTTGGAGTCGTGCGGACCGGGGCTCGCCTCCGGGTGGTATTGCACGCTGAACAAGGGCAGCGTGCGATGGCGCAAACCTTCCAGCGTGTTGTCGTTCAAATCTACATGCGTCAGCTCGACTTCGCTCTGGTTGATCGAATCGGGATCGACGGCAAAGTTATGGTTGTGCGCGGTTATCTCCACCTTGCCGGTTTGCGTCTGCTGCACCGGGTGGTTGCCGCCGTGATGTCCAAATTTCAGTTTGTAGGTCTTGCCGCCCAGAGCCAGGCCGATTAACTGGTGGCCCAGGCAAATGCCGAAGATCGGCTTCCGTCCGGCGAGCTTGCGGATATTCTCAACGGCATAGGTGACCGGCTCTGGATCGCCCGGCCCATTGGAGAGAAAAATCCCGTTGGGGTTGAGCGCCAGCACGTCCTCCGCCGAGGTTTCCGCAGGCACCACTGTGACCCGGCAGCCTTCGCGCGCCAACATGCGCAATATGTTGTGCTTGATGCCGTAGTCGTAGGCGACGACATGCAGATCCGGCTCCGGCAGCCTTAAACTGTCGTCCCCTTGCAGCAAAGGATCGCCGTTGAAGTTTCGCCGGTCATGGTTGTCCCACTCGTATGCGGCCTTGGTGCTCACCACCTTGGCCAGGTCGGTACCATCCATCTTGCGAATGCCGCGGGCCTTGAGGACGAGCTTGTCTACATCCGTCTCGAGCGAGGAAATAACTCCACGCAGCGAGCCGTGGGTGCGCAGATGGCGAACCACGGCGCGGGTATCGATCTCGGCGATGACGGGAACATCAAAACGCTCGAGATATTCTTCCGTCACCTGCTGGGAGCGCCAGTTGGAACTGATGGGCGAAAACTCGCGCGTCACCAGGCCCTCGATGTACGGACGGCTGGCTTCGTTGTCGGCTGCGTTGGTACCGTAATTTCCGATTTGCGGATTGGTTAGAACAACAATTTGTCCAGCATAGGAAGGATCGGTGAAGATTTCCTGGTAGCCAGTCAAGGCGGTATTGAAAACCACCTCGCCAAAACATTCGCGTTTGGCGCCATAGCTCTCACCGCGGAAGATGCGCCCGTCTTCGAGCGCGAGGATTGCCTGCATGGCTTCTCCGTCGAGTGGATTCAGTCAAGTTTAACAGGTATGGGCCGCGAAGTATTCGCTTCGTGGTTTCACGATCGAGGTATCCGCAGAGAATGCTTCGTACAGGGCTTTTTGCCAGGAAAAGCCCACCTCTCAAAGGCCGGATGGGACAACGTAATCGTAAAACCACGTCTAGTGGATAACTCCCATGTCCTCCGCCGGCCAGTAGACAAACGCGGCCTTGCCGTAGATCAGCTCGCGGGAGACCGGCCCAAAGTCGCGGCTGTCGCTGGAGATGCTGCGATGATCGCCCATAACGAAATACTGATCGGGAGGGATGACGATCGCATCCTGCGAACGGCTGTCGTGGAATTTTCTCGGCACGTAAGGCTCCGGCAGCAGCTTGCCGTTGACATACGTGCGGCCGTCATCGATGCGCAGCTCGTCGCCGGGCCCGGCGATCACACGCTTGATGTAGCTCTTCGCCGGATCGCGCGGGTAGTGAAATACGACCACGTCGCCCGGATGGATACTCTCGAAGTGGTAGACGAACTTGTTGATGAAGAGCCGGTCCTGGTCTCCCAGGCGAGGCATCATGCTGGTGCCCTCAACCCTCACCGGCTGATAAAGAAAAGTAATGATGAAGAAAGAGACGGCGAGCGAAAACAGCATGTCGCGGCCCCATAACCAGAAGCTGCGACCGGGCAACTCTGCCGGCGTCTGCGGCCGCAAGTCTTGCTGCTGCGCCGGCTCAGACTCATGCTCTTCCGGGTTCATCGATCATTCCTATTCGCTGGTTCAGTTGGTGCATCCCAAGCTGCCGTAGGGACACAAGATCCGGCGCGATTCTTTGGGTAACGGTTGCTGCTGGGACACAGGAGCAAACTGCGGGTGCCCGGGTGTGCCGTCCATGCCGGCAAGTTGGGCCTGCTGCAGAACCAGAGGCCGCTGCAGGACCATCTCGACCGATGTTCCTGTAGGAATCACAATGTCGTTACCGCGTGTGAAGAGAGTGTAAATGGCGCCCGCGGCTGCTCCGGCGGCGGAACCGTATCCTATTCCTTTACCGAGATCACCGCTTGCGGCGCCGCCCAGCACGCCTGTTTCGGCGCCGATCGCTGCCCCTTTGAGCACGTTGCCGACATCGCGGCCTTTGCTTCCTGCCTGTTCTACCGTGCCTTCACTGTCTTTTACTTTGGGTCCATCGGATCCGGGCAAGCTGTTGAGCACGCCGGGTACTGCCACCACCTGGCCGTTGGGAAAGATCATGGTGGTGAAGTGCATATCTATTTGTGCCCGTCCCTTGACCCGGCCGGGCCTTTGCACGCGGTCAACCACGCCTTGCACATAAACCCCGACCGGGATCATGACCTGCGAGGCGCCGATCACGGGGAAAGTGGAAATCAGGTAAACGCCATCTCCCTGCTGTGCGGTCTTGGTGTTGATCGCGCTCTTGAGCGACAACAGCACCTTGGTTCCGGCGGGTACGGTTACGGTTGCCGGGGCCGACGCGGTTGCCGCTGCGGGCTGCGCGGACGGCGGTTGAGCCTGCGCCGCTGTCTGGGCCATTCCATGGACCAGGGTCATCCCGCCCACCAGCCCCATCGCGATCAAGTCACCGCGAACGCTCATCCCGCCAACCTCGCTCACAAGTATAGACGGGCGCCGACGAGGATCGGCGAGCGCGTTGCCCGATTTGTCCTGAAGTGGGATACCTCTCAGCTAACATTACCCGGGGAGTAAAAGTAACCGACGATACTATGCCTCCGCCCCTGCTCACCATTCCCGCGTCAGCCTCCGCGCAGCGCCGGCAGTTTGCCGCGGCCTACTCTGTCCTGGAGCAAGGTGTTTCCCATCGGGCCTTTCCAGGCGCGGCGTTCAGCGTGTTTGCAAGAGGCAAAGTGCTGGCGCTCGATGGCGTTGGCGGCTTTACCTACAACGAGCCGACGCAAGCGGTGAACGCGTCTACCGTCTACGACCTCGCCAGCATCACCAAGGTGCTCGCAACCACTTCCATGGCCATGCTCCTTTACCAGAGCGAGAGGCTTACGCTCGAGCAGCCCCTGGCGCAGATTCTTCCCGTTTTTGCACAGGGCGAGGCTGCCGGCAGCGCACGTCACCAGGTGACGCTGCGCATGCTGCTGGCGCATGCTTCCGGCTTGCCCGGCTACGCCCGTCTCTTCGCCGGCGCTGCGGATCGTGCCTCGCTGCTAAGCGCCTGCCTCCGCCTGCCGCTCGAAGCCGCGCCGGGGAGCCGCGCCGAGTACTCCGACCCGGGATTCATCCTGCTCGGCCAAGCGCTTGAAGCCATTGCCGGCGAGACACTCGAAGCCTTCTGCGCACGCGAGGTGTTTGCTCCCCTCGGCATGACCAGCACCTGCTTTCATCCGCCCGCTGAGTGGCGATCATCGATCCCGCCGACCGAGGAGGACACAACTTTCCGCCACCGGATCATCCAGGGAGAGGTACAGGATGAAAATTGCTTTATGCTGGGAGGAGCAGCCGGCCATGCCGGGCTCTTCTCCAATGCACTCGATCCGCTGCTGTACGCGCAATCTCTGTTCACGTTTCAAGGCAGAGGATTGTTCACACCAGAAACCATCCAACTCTTTACAAGCCGCGCCGGACTGCCGCCTGGCAGCTCGCGGGCGCTGGGGTGGGACACTCCCTCCCAGCCTTCCTCGTCGGGCAGATTCTTCAGCCGCCACTCGGCCGGCCATCTCGGTTACGCGGGAACTTCGCTGTGGATCGACTTCGATCGCCAGGTCACCATCGTGTTGGTTACTAATCGCACCTGGCCCGATCGCCAGAGCCAGGCAATCCGTACCGTGCGTCCAGCCTTTCACGATGCGGTGATGCAAGTACTGAGGGAAGCGACGTGGCAGGACACCGACTAGATTGCCATAACCCAAAAGTGTTTGCGGGGACGGCACGCGAAGCCCTAATTTAAGAGCAAACTTTGGCGCTTGGAGATAAAATCATTTAGTTGAGTGGGAGCTGAGTAAACCAATCATGGCCACAACCAGTACTTTTCACACGGAGACAGGCGCCGGCAGCGAAAACAATAACGACCAGCCGCAAGACCTGCACGATCTTACGACGGAAAGTTCCAACGAAGCCTCGATGGGCTTCGATACCAAATCCGCCCTTGAAATTGCCCGCATCATCAACCACGAAGACTCGAAGATTGCCGCCGCGGTTAAGAAGTCCCTACCTGAAATCGCACTCGTGATCGACATGGTGGCACGTAGTTTGCGCGACGGAGGCCGCCTGATTTACGTGGGCGCCGGATCGAGCGGCCGCATTGCCGGGCTCGATTCCTCGGAGTGCCCTCCGACCTTTTCCACTCCTCCGCAAAGCGTGCAGTACATCATGGCGGGAGGTCCCAAGGCGTTGGCCTCTGCGGTCGAAGTGAACGAGGATTCCACCGAGCTGGGACAGCGCGATATTGCCCGCCGCCGCCCGACACGCAAGGATGTCGTCATCGGCCTCTCTTCCAGCGGCCGCACACCTTACGTGGTCGCCGCGGTCGAATATGCGCGCGCACGCGGCGCCAAGACGGCCGCTGTTACATGCAATCACAACACCCCTCTTTCTTCCGTTGCCGATATCTGCATCGTGGCTGAGGTTGGACCCGAAGTGGTTTCCGGGTCGACCCGCATGAAGGCCGCTACCGCGCAGAAGATGGTGCTCAACATGATCACCACCGGCGCCATGACACGGCTCGGCTACGTCTACGACAACCTGATGGTCAACGTGCACATGCAAAACACCAAGCTGGTGGAGCGTGGCATCAGCATCCTGATGCGTGCCTGCAACATCGATCGCGAGCAGGCTGTGCTCACGATCAAGTCTGCCGGCCGCAGCGTGCCCGTGGCCCTGGTGATGCTCAAGGCAGGTGTCGACAAACCCGAGGCGGTGCGCCGCCTGGCTAAGTCTGATGGCAATGTTCGGCTGGCGATTGAAGATACAACGCTCGAGCTGTAGCAGGTAAGAAACAGGCGTAAGAAAGAAACAAGGAGCACCCCCGGGCCCTCATGGATAAGTTTGTCATTCGCGGCGGTAACCCGCTGCTGGGAACGATTCGGGTAAGCGGCGCGAAGAACTCCGCACTACCTTGCATGGCAGCCGCGATCCTCACCGAAGATGAAGTGGTGCTGGAGAATATCCCCCAGGTCCGCGACATCGAGACCGAGCGAAAACTACTGGTTTCCATGGGCGCCGAGGTCGAGCTCGGCTATGGGCGCGCGCAGCACCGCACTACCATCAGCTGCCGCGTGCTCTCCGATCCCACCGCCAAATATGAAATCGTTAAGACCATGCGCGCCTCATCGCTGGTGTTGGGCCCGTTGGTGGCGCGCTGCGGACTTGCCCGCGTAGCCCAGCCGGGCGGGTGCGCCATTGGCGATCGACCCATCGATCTGCACCTCAAAGGGCTGGAAGCGATGGGCGCCACCATCGTGCAGGAGCACGGCTATCTTGAAGCGCGCGCCCAACGGCTGCACGGCGCACATATCGTCTTCGACAAGATCACGGTGACCGGCACGGAAGATCTGCTGATGGCGGCTGTTCTGGCCGAGGGCGATACGCTGATGGAGAATTGCGCGCGCGAGCCGGAGGTGGTCGACCTGGCCGCTCTGCTGGTGGCGATGGGCGCGAATATCGAGGGCGCGGGCACCCCAACCATCCGGGTGAAGGGCGTGGACAAGCTGCACGGCGCCAAGCATCGCATCAATCCCGACCGCATCGAGGCTGGAACCTTTCTGGTTGCCGGCGCCATCACCGGCGGCGATCTGGTGGTGGCCAACTGCCAGCCTGCACATCTTTCCGCCCTGGTGACCAAGCTGGAGGCTTGCGGTGTGCGCATCTCCGCCATGGGCGCCGATTCGCTGCGGGTGCGCAGCGAAGGCAATCTTAAGGCAAACGATATCTCTACCGAGGAATACCCCGGCTTTCCCACCGATATGCAGGCGCAGTACATGGCCCTGGCCACGCAGGCGGAAGGCACCACCACGGTGGTCGAAAACATCTTTGAGAATCGCTTCATGCACGTAGGCGAGCTGGTCCGCATGGGGGCGAATATCAAAGTGGATGGGCGAGCCGCGACCGTGCGGGGCAAGACCCCGCTCTCTTCCGCGGTGGTGATGTGCTCCGATCTGCGCGCCTCGGCCTCACTGGTGCTGGCTGCCCTGGTGGCGGATGGCGAGTCCATCCTCGACCGCGTCTACCACGTCGACCGCGGTTACGAGCGGATCGAAGAGAAGCTCCGCGGGGTCGGCGCACAGATTCGCCGCATGGGCGATCTCTTCACCAGCGGCAAGCGCGAGGTTGCGGTCGAAGCCCAGGTCTCCTAAGGGGGTTGCATGCCGGCACGTGAAGCTGCCCTTCGAGATCAACTTTACCAACTGCTCAGGGGCGCCAATGCGCACGTCGACGTGCTCTCCGCCCTCAAGGACTTTCCCGCCAAACTCTACGGCAAAAAGCCCAAGGGTGCGGCCCACTCCGCATGGGAGATCCTGGAGCACATGCGCATCGCGCTGCGGGATTTGTGGGACTTCTCCACCAACCCGGAGTATGTCGAGAAAAAATGGCCTGACGACTATTGGCCCGCCTCCGCCGAGCCGCCTTCCGAGGAGGCATGGCACACCTCGGTGCGGGCCCTGGAAGAAGACCTGGAGGCCTTCGGCCAGCTGATCAAGAACCCACAGAGCAACCTTTACGCGGAGATTCCCTGGGGAAACAAAAACCAGACGCTGTTACGGGAAGTGTTGCTGGCCGCCGATCACACCAGCTATCACACCGGCGAACTGGTCTGCCTGCGCCGCCTTCTGGGCGCCTGGAAGAGCTGACCTATTTCCAGCTGACGGCTAATTGCCAGCGCATCTGCCGCTGTGCGGTCTTGCGGAGCACGCGCTCGAATTCTTCCATCTCCCGCAGAACCGCCGGGGTTTCGGTTCCCAGCGAGGTAGGCGAAGCTTTCAGGTGATCGAGCAGGGTACAGACGCTAATCAGGCCATCTTCCGGAGAAAACCACTGCGGAGGAGGCAGTGTCTTGGCCCATTCCGGATCGCCGGCGCCTTCTTCGAGCAGGAGGGCCATGGAGTTTTCATCGGCGGAGAAGAACTCCAGCAGCGGCTTGACTCCCAAGCGCTGCGCCATCTTCTCCAGGGCGTCCTCATTGCGAGCCAGCGCCCGGCCGTTTACGAAGATGTCGAAGCCAGGATCCTCGCCTTCGACGACGATGTAGAGAGTCGCACCCATGGCCTGAAGTTTATCGCATCACCGGGCTGGATCATCCCCCGTTGCCCATCAATTGCCCAGGAGGGAAACGCTATCGTCATCCTCCGGGCGGGCGCGCAGCACCACCCACAGGCAAACCAGCGCAATCACAGTCCCGGCAATCATGCTGAGCGAAAGCCGCAGGCGCAGGAACGCCGTCGTCTCGGCTATGGCCACCAGGGGTTGAACCCATTGCACTGTCGCTAACTGGTACGCCTCCAACTGCTGCAGCAACCAGAAATAGGCGGGATAGGCCGCGGCCGTCGCCACTGCGAGAAAAACGACGGAGCCGATCGCGCTGCCGTTCCATTCCGCCGCTTGTCCCCGTTCCAGCACGAGGTGGGCCAGGTACAGCAACGGCGCAGCGGCGCCCAACAACCACGCCGTGACCACCAGGGGGCTCAGGCTTCCCAGCTCGCGGCGGGCGACGAGGGAGGAGCCGCCGATGGACGCGACCGCGAGCAGCACAACGGCCGCGCCGGGTGCCTGGGATACCCTGAGCGACGCGCCGGTCGCCAGCACCATTGCTCCCAGCACGACAATCGTCGCCTGCAGCGCGCTGCGCGGCACTGCTTTGCCTTCAACGCCGGGGGTCAGCAGCGCCACCATCAGCGGCATCGCCGCAAATGATACTGTCACCGTTGCTGATTGGACGTGTTGTTGCGCCCACAGGAGGACCACGGCTGGCAGCCCGATCATCGCGGCCGACAGCATCAGCACAATCCACAGGCCACGGCCGCCGGGAAGCTTCGGGCGCTTGAGGAGGATCAGGGGAAGCAAGAGCAGCGCAGCCAGCAGGAAGCGCACCACCGCTCCCAGCAAGGGCGGAACCTGCTCGGCCAGGTTATCGGAAGCCACCCAGGTGGTGCCCCAGATCAGTCCCAATCCTGCAAAGGCGAGCCAGAGCTTGAATCGAACGGGCTTCAAAAACACTCCTGTCGTGAGCAAGGCACCTTGTTTGTGATTCCCTCCTAGCAACGGATCAGAGGGTGCCCCACCTTTGAAATCTCGAAGCAGGTTTGCTCAATGCCCGTCGTGCAAAGTCTCTACAAAGCGAAAGGGGTTGCTCACGCAACCCCTTCGTTGAACGATCACTAGCCGCAGTTACTGCGGCCCACGGTTTCCGCCGCCGGAGCCTCCGGAACCGCCGCCAGGTCCACGACCCCGGCTACGATGCCGCCGGCGCCGCTGCCCTCCGGGTCCACCTGGCCCCCCTGCGGGCCTGCTGCGAACCTCGGCCGGCACGGCGTCGTGCGTGCCATCCGCCCGGTTGAAGTTGGGCTCTTCCCCGCCCTCGACAAAAGGCTGATCATCATCATCGAAATCCTCCCCGCCCTCGATGGTGATGGTGCTGGCGTTCGAAGCCGGCTGCCGCTCCACGGGTGTTTGCGCCTGCGGCCTTGGAGCCCGCGGAGCCGGGGCGTCCCCGCCGGAGTCGCCACCACGAGAAGGCTCAGGAAGCCCAAGCTTCTCGCGCTGTTCTTTGAGCAACGCCTTGCGGGAAAGCTTAATACGATTGCCCTCGATGCCCAGGACCTTCACTAGGACCTGATCCCCTTCGCGCAGTTCGTCCTTCACATCCTTGACGCGATGCTCGGCGATCTCGCTGATGTGCAGCAAACCGTCGGTGCCAGGGAAGATCTCGACAAACGCCCCGAACTCCGCCAGCCGCACCACCTTGCCCAGGTAGGTCTTGCCTACTTCCGGCACCGCGGTCAGATCGCTGATCATGGCCAGCGCCTTCTTCAGGCCTTCTTCATCGCTCGAAGCAACATTGACTCGGCCGGTATCATCGACGTCGATCTTGACGCCGGTGGCCTCGATGATGCCGCGAATTGTCTTGCCGCCTGGTCCGATCAGGTCGCGAATCTTGTCGGTAGGTATTTGCAGGGTGTGGATCTGCGGCGCGAACTTCGACCGCTCGGTCTTTGAGCTGGGCAGGACTGCATCCATCTTGTCCAGCAGGAAGAGCCGTCCACGGCGGGCCTGCTCCAGCGCCTCGCGCATGATCTGTCCGGTCACGCCGCTGATCTTGATATCCATCTGCAGTGCGGTGATGCCCGCCCGGGTGCCCGCTACCTTAAAGTCCATATCGCCGTAGTGGTCTTCCGCGCCGGCAATGTCGGTCAGGATGGCGTAATCGTCGCCCTCCTTCACCAGCCCCATGGCCACACCGGCAACCGATCCCTTCAAGGGAATGCCCGCTTCCATCAAAGCCAGGCTGGCGCCGCAGACGCTGGCCATCGACGACGAACCATTCGATTCCAGGATGTCGGAGACCACCCGCAAGGTATAAGGAGACTCGTCTTCCCCAGGCAGCACTGCAGCAATGGCGCGCTCCGCCAAAGCCCCGTGGCCAATCTCACGCCGGCCGACGCCGGTCATGCGGCCCACTTCGCCCACGGAAAACGGGGGAAAGTTGTAATGCAGCATAAAGCGCTTGCGCTGCTCTCCCTGAAAGGTCTCCAACCGCTGCACGTCGTCGGAAGTTCCCAGGGTCACGGTGACCAGTGCCTGGGTCTCGCCGCGGGTAAACAATGCGGATCCGTGGGTGCGCGGCAACACGCCGGTCTCGATGGTGATCTCGCGAATCTCATCGAAGCTGCGCCGGTCGGGCCGTATGCGATCCTTGGTCACTTGCTCGCGGAAGATTCTTTCCCGCATCGTTTCGAAATACTTGGACAGTTTCTTCTTCGCGTCCGCATCCCCTTCGGGCAGCTCTTTAGCCAGCTCGTCCTTGAGCTGCTTCACCAGCGCGTAGCTTTCCGCCTTGGGATGGGTCTTGGTGTCGAGCGCGTCTTTCAACCGGTCGTTGGCCTTCGCCTTAAGCGCGGCAAAGTAATCCTGGTCGAACTCGAGCGGCGGCACTACCCGCTTCGTTTTTCCGGCTTTGCCCACCAACTCTTCAACGACAGCAACTATCTTCTTGATCTCGGTGTGGCCGAATTCGATGGCATCCACGACCGTATCTTCGCTCACACCCGTAGCGCCGCTCTCGATCATTACCACCCCGTCTTTTGTCGCCACGACGGTTATATTCAGCGTGCTTTCGAGGCGCTCAGCGTAGGAGGGATTGACCACGAACTGGCCGTTCACCTGGCCCACGCGCACCGCGCCGATGGGGCCGCCGAAGGGGATGTCGGAAAGGGCAAGCGCCGCGCCCGCGGCATTGATGCCCACCACATCGGGATCATTGTCTTTGTCCGCGGACAGCACCAGGGCAATCACCTGGGTCTCGTTGCGGAAATTCTTGGGAAACATCGGGCGAATGGGGCGGTCGATCTGCCGGCAGGTGAGCACTTCACGCTCACTGGGACGACCCTCACGCTTGATGAATCCGCCGGGAATGCGACCCCCGGCATAGGTGTACTCGCGGTAATCCACGGTGAGGGGGAAAAAGTCGAGTCCTTCTTTGGGTTCCGGTGAGGCCACTGCGGTGGCCAGGACTACGTTGTCACCTTGCGTCACGACCACGGCGCCCGAGGCCTGCTTGGCCATGCGGCCTGTTTCAAACGTCAATCGCTTGCCGCCGGCAAGCTCGACAGTCACTTCCTGTTTCATAAAATCCTCATTTCGTATGTGCACAAAGGGCAGGCCGCCGCGGAGACAATCTTGCTGATTGTGCAGAAGGCGGGAGTGGTTCCTGCGCATGAGCGCAGAGGTGAGCGATCAGACGGCGTGCATTTTCCAAACGGTGCGACCCCGAGTGCAGCAGCCGTCTCAGCCTTCAGCCCGATCCAATTTCGCCTTATTGTGGGGTACAAGTTGCTCGCTTGATTTACTTGCGGATACCCAGCTTACCGATCACGTCACGGTAGCGGTCAGAGTTGTTCGTCTTGAGATAATCCAGCAGACGGCGGCGCTTACTCACCAGCATCAACAGACCGCGCCTGGAGGCGTGATCCTTTTTGTGAAGCTTGAAGTGCTCAGTCAGCTCGCCAATACGTTCACTGAGAATCGCAATCTGCACTTCCGGGCTACCCGTGTCACTATCATGGGTGCGGAAGCGCGTAATAACTTCGGTCTTCTTTGCAGTTGCCAGCACGGCAGCGCTTTACTCCTCTAGGTTAAATCGAGTCCACTCTCTAAGTGTCTGACTAAGAATAACATGGCTTCGATTGCGCCGTCCACGGAGTTACCCGGCCAAGGGTTGCTCAACTTGAGGTCAACTCCGCATGTCCCCAGGTCTCAAAAGCGAGACCTGGGCCACCCAACGACTCATCGTTTCGGATGGATGAACGTGGTTGTCACGCAGAGGCTAAAGCTCCGAATACAGGGGTGATGCGGCTCCTTAGTCCATCATCACCGCACCGCCGACGCCGGGCCGGTTGCGGTCGAGCAGGAAGGCCATGGGCACCATCAGCACCGCGGCAATCGCGAGCACATAGTAGACGTCGACATACGCCAGGGCCTGGGTCTGCGCCTGAAGCTGGTCATACAACTGCCCCTGCGCCAGGTGCAGTGAATTGGCTTTGCCCGCGGTGACGTCGAAGGCGCCGCGCAGCGCGTCGATATGCTGCTGGTAGTTGCGGCTCACCGGCGAGGTGCTCTTGGAGAGCGTGTTCTGATGCCACTGTGCCCGCTCGGTTACCAGGGCGTTGGTCAGCGAAATGAGAATGCTGCCGCCGATATTCCGCACGAAATTGATCAGCCCGGATACCTGGTTGTTCTTCTCCGGAGGGATGCCGAAATACGCGGCGGTGGTCACGGAGATGAAGACAAAGGGGATAGCCACGATCTGAAAGACGCGCAGCTTCGAGGAGAAGCCGAAGCTGATCAGCAGGCTGAGATGGGTCGCGGTGTAGAAGTACGACAGCGCAAACAGGACAAACCCCATGGCGATCAAGTTCCGCGCGGGAAACCGGCTTACCGCCTGGCCGGCCATCGGCATCACCACCAGCAGCGCCAGACCGCCGCCGGAGAGCGATAACCCCGCGATGGTGGCCGTATAGCCCAGCTGCTGTTGCAGGAACTGCGGCTGCAGCACCGTGGTCGCGTTCAGCAGGCCGCCGGTGAGCAGCATGAGAAAAGCGCACACCGCGAAATTTTTGAACTTGAAGAGCCGCAGGTCCATCAGCGGCCTCTCGACATGAAACTCCCAGGCAATCAGGGCGATGAACGCGATGATGAACGTCAGGGCAAAGCCCACGATAAAGTTGGATCCGAACCAGTTCTTTTCCTCGCCCTTGTCCAGCGTGATCTGCAGCGCGCCCATGGAGATGATCAGCAGGCTCACGCCGATGTAGTCGATGCGGTAGAGATTGTTCCGGTCTGACTTTTGGAACGGAGGGTCTTCCACCAGCCGGTTGGTGAGGAACAGGGCCAGGATGCCGACCGGGATGTTGATATAGAAGATCCAATGCCAGGAGTAGTTGTCGGTGATCCAGCCGCCCAGCGTCGGTCCGATGGAAGGCGCCAGCACCGCGACCAGCCCATACAGCGAGAAGGCCAACCCGCGCTTGGAGGGCTCGAAGGAATCGGCCATGATGGCCTGCGCCATGGGCTGCAAACCTCCGCCGCCCATGCCCTGGAAGACGCGGAAGAGCAGCAGAAAACCGAGACTTGGGGCGATGCCGCAGAGGAATGAGCTGACGGTGAAGATCACGATGCAGAGCATGAAGAAGTTCTTCCGCCCAATCACGCTTGCGGCCCAGGCTCCCATCGGCAACACGATGGCATTGGCCACCAGGTAGGAGGTGAGAACCCACGTACTCTGATCGGAGCTCGCCCCCAGGCTGCCGGCGATATGGGGCAGCGCCACGTTGGCGATGGAGGTATCCAGCACCTCCATAAAGGCGGCCAGCGCCACGGTGGCGGCGATCAGCCAGGGGTTGGTCTTCGGCTTCCAGGCGAACATCGCCGCATTTGCGGCGGACGCGTCGGCTGTCGCGGTCCCTGCGGCCATCCTTTTCCGTATCCCCCTGGCGCCTAAGTAGTCTGATAGATGCCGCGGCTAGCCGGATCGACAACATTTCTCAAGCGGAAACCCCCGATTCGCCTCGCACAATCCCGGTATCAAGGAGTGGAGGGAACCGCCGGCGGCTGCTTGTCCAGGGCCCAGTAGCTCGTCCGGGCGACCACCCGGGCGCCCAGGTCGCGGGTGAGGCGAACATCCAATACATGCAATCCCGGAGTGTTGTCGGTCGGACGAAAGCTCAGCAGGTAGCGGTTGCGGGCATGTTTGGCGACCTCTTGCACCCGTGCTTCAAAGCCACGCTCGGTGGTAAAGGGCGAATATTCCCCGCCGCTCATCAAGGCAATCTGCCGGGCCGCATTTCTACGCATCGATTGCACCGCCATCATCAGGGGCATCAGCAAGTCGGCCATGCCCGCGCTCTGCCCGCCATCTTTCAGGTCGTGCAGCAACAGCGCCTTGGAGGGAGAAAAGGCGACACTGAGCACCAGGGTGTTGCTGCTCCCGATCTCTTCCACCACATGCTGCGCGTCATCATTCTGGCTGCCATGGTCGCGCGTCTCGCTGATCAGCAGCAGCACCCGGCGGTAGTCTTTCGGCCTGTCTTCGAGCAACTTTACCGCGTAGCCCACGGTATCGAGAATGGCCGCGCCGCCGTCACCCGGCTCCATGCGCCTCAGCTCATGGCCCAGCTGATCGGCGTCCTTGGTGAAGGGCACCACCAAGCGGGGCTTTGAGTCGAAGCTCACCAGCGCTGCTTCGCTCATCCCGTCGCCCAGGAAAAGATCGATCAGCGGCGCCAGCCGGTTGATTTTTTCGAACTCCAGCGCCGCCATGCGGCCCTTCTCCACCGCGACCACGACCGAAACCGGTTCATTGTCCAGATCATCGTCAACGTGGAGTTGCTGCGGCACGCCGTTGTCCAGCAGCTGAAAATCGCTCGGCCCCAGCCCGTAAACAATCTCTCCCGAAGGCATCTCGACCAGTGTCGGCACCAACACTTCTGAGGTCTGCACACGAATTGTGGTCTCGGGCGAAGCCGCCTGCCCGCCCTGGGCTTCGAAGCACAAGAAGAGCATGCAGGCAGTCAGCGAGGCCGGGCCGGAGAAGGTTTGAAAGGTTCAAGAGCTGGGGCCGGCTGCGCGTCCCGAAATTTCGCGCCCAACCGAGGAAACGCATCAGTTGCGCCCTTTCCTTCCACAGAAAAAACCAGAAGTAGCCGGCGTCGATGGTGTCAGCTTTGCGGCCGGAGTAGGTCTCGATGCGCCACTTGATGTATTCACTGCGCCAGGGCGTGAGCCGATTGCCGCGCGTCGCATTCCACAAAAAGCGGACCGGCATCCCGGGGGCCCTCTGCATCAAAGTATATCCGTGGCCAGCGAGAGAGCGGAGGGTTGAGAACAACCGCCGATCTCAACTTGCCTCCGGCCAGCTTGAGCAAGAATTAGTCTTTGGGTTCCAGCATGTGCTCGATGACCTTCGCGGGCCACTTCTTCGGCGCTGACGTGATAGGTTCCGTCGGCCACAGCCTTCTTCAGCTGGTTAATTTTTTTCAGGCGCTCCGCATCCGGGGCGCTGTCATCACGGTCAGACCGGTGCCTTAACCACGCTCTCGCTATGCTGCCTGGCGCCGTCCTCTGCCTGGGTCGGTTGCAGCCGGCAGCCGTGCAGGTTGATCGCTTTTGTCTGAATGGTCCATGCGGACCTAAGCCTAGCACCATCGGCATCCAAAACACGGAACCCTTGGTAACACGGCAACCAACGCTGTAATCAGGCACGGCAATTTTGCCGGGATGCTAGTGGGGCGAGGACGGCGTTGGGCGTGGCCCGGACTGCGAAATCGGCAAGGCGTGCGCGAAGATGCAAGACAGCGGAGGCGTGAATCTGCGAGATCCTCGATTCCACCACACCCAGGATGAGGCCGATCTCCTTCATGGTCGTCTCTTCATAGTAGTAAAGGGTCATGACCAGGCGCTCGCGCTCCGGCAGGTCGCCGATTGCCTCGGTCAGCCGCTGGCGCATCTCCGCATGCAGGTAACGAAACAGGGGATCGTCCTCGGGCCGGTTCGGCAGGTAAACCAGCTCCTCTTCCCCCGAGTCATCGGAACGCTCGGAGTACAGCGTGCCGATCTCCAGCCCTTTCAATTCGCCCAGCAACTGCTGATAAGCGGCCAGGTCGATGTGCAGTTGCCTGGCAATCTCAGTGTCGGCTCGGGGAACGCCCGAATTGTGCCGTCAGCTCCTGGATTGCCTGCTCAATGGCCCGCCCCTTCCGCCGTAGCTCGCGCGGGCTCCAATCGAGCGTCCGCAGGCTGTCGAGGATTGCCCCGCGGATACGGAATTGCGCATAACTGCGAAACTGCACCTGCTTGGATGGGTCGAATTTGCCCAAGGCATCCAGCAGCCCGACCACTCCGGCGCTGTAGAGGTCTTCGATCGGCACATGCTGCGGCAGCCGCTCGTGGATGCGCCGCGCAATAAATCGCACGATGGGCAGATGCTCGACCATCTGCCGCTCCTGTTCGGCAGCTCAGCAGATTGCCCGGCGGCGACCCGAGCGCTGGTGCCGGCTCCGTCGGCTTCCTTCTCCGCACTCTCCGCTGCCACGCGGGGTACTCTTGCGATCTCCGGGGTTGATCCTCCACTTCGCCGGTGGCGCCTTTGACCTTTTGCTGCTTCCTGCATAGTCACCATCCAACATGGAGCCGAGCTTCGTTGAGGAGCGCCGTCGACGGAACACCGAACGTGGGGGGAGGGAACGAGAGCTTTATTGGTCATATCGGCTGTCCCCGGGATAACTCGACCCTTCGTTGGTTACTTCTGAGCGCCGGGTTGGCAATCTGGTGACTGTGTCGGATCTGGCCGCCTTCCCTCGCTTCTTTACCCTGCATCTTCGCGTGAACGCTCGCAAGGGTGGCGCGTCGATATGTCCAGGGGTAATCCCGTTTCCGAACGCGCCACCGGGACCTTCCGAGAACAAGACCAATGGTGGGCGATCCCCCGGAGTCTGCTCTCCGCTCGCTTCCCCCGGCTTTCTTTCTGCCCTCTGGGCAAGTGGAAAAAGTTTTTTTATAAATTCGCTTTTTGTTCGCTATAATGCTGCCATGTCGGTGACCCGCAGGCAGAAAGAGGTGCTGGACTTCATCAGCAATTTTGTGCAGCGCAACGGATACTCCCCTTCGTTTGAGGAAATTGCCCGTGGCCTGAGCCTCAAGTCGCTGGCCACGGTGCACAAGCACATCACCAATCTGCAGAAGAAGGGCCTGCTGCAGCGAGCGCACAACCGCAGCCGATCCATCGACGTGCTTCCGCCGCGCAGCAAGACCAGGCGATCCGATCGCCTTCCTCTGCTGGGGCGGATCGCCGCCGGCCAACCGGTCGAGGCGTCGGAGACCAGCGAAAGCATCTCCCTGGGCGACATCATCGGCAATCGCGAAGTGTTTGCCCTGCAGGTGCGCGGAGACTCCATGCGCGACGAGCACATCGTGGACGGCGATTATGTTCTGGTGGAGCACACCGGCAGCGCGCGCCAGGGAGAGATCATTGTTGCTCTGGTGCGCGGGAGCGAGACGACCTTGAAGCGCTACTACATTGAAGGAACCATGGTGCGGTTGCAGCCCTCCAATGCCGAGATGGAACCGATCTACGTTCCCCTCTCCCAGATCGCAATCCAGGGCCGCGTCCTCGGCGTCCTTCGCCGCTACGCTTGAGATTTGCTGCAGAAAATAAAAGCCCCGGCCAGAAGGCCGGGGCTTTTTGTTTCGCAAGCGGCGAATCTGTTAGACAGCGATCAGCTTGCTGATGCTTTTATCGATCTGATCTTTCGGGACATAGCCCGACGATCTGCTCCGCTACCTTGCCTCCCTTGAAGAGAAGCAGCGCGGGAATGCCGCGGATCCCGTAGCGCATGGGCGTTGCCGAATTCCGGTCCACGTCCATCTTCATCACCTTGAGCTTGCCGCAGGTATTGCGCGGCCACTTCGTCCACAACCGGCGCCAATGCTCTGCACGGCCCGCACCAGGCAGCCCAAAAATCCACCAGAACAGGCTGCTCCGATTGCAGAACCTCCTGCTCAAATGTTGCATCGTTTACCTCAAAGACCCCTGGACCTGCCATGTTCCTCCTTCAGTTCCCTGGCTGAGCATAGCATCCACGCCGCATCCGGCCTCAACAATGGATGCGACAGGGGCTGCAAAAGGTGCAGACATGCTACAGGCGGCGCGCTGCTCGGCTCCCGGTAAAAAGCAAAAGCGCCTGGGCCTCGCGGCCACAGGCGCTAGAGCAGCCCTCCCCCAGAACTGCCCACGACGCGTAAAATAGGGCTTAACGGCCGGTCGTTGTAAACAAAACTTAGGTAACTGCAAAGGTAATAACTTCAGGAGATCCACAGTTAGCTCTTCGGCCATAGCTGAGCCTCACTCGTCCAGGCTAACCCGCGCGCCCTGGTGGCAGAGGCCGGTGCTCACAATCTCTACCGGACACACGGCTTGCGCAAGCTCCCGAATGGCCTGCTTCAGGGTTTCTTCCTCCATCCGGCTTCCTCTTCTTCCGACTGCTGGGTCAACAGCAATACCGCCGGGCCGGCGCCGCTCAGCGTCACCGACATCACGCCGTGGCTGCCGGCCAGAGGCAGCAGCGCCGGCAAGAGCGGGCAGAGCTGCATGCGGTAGGGCTGGTGGAGGCGGTCCCGCGTAGCTGCCCCATGAGATCCGCTCGGCCCAAGGCAAAAGCAGCGGTCAACAGGGCCACGCATTGCACGCTCGCAACCACGTCTTGCTGTCCGTAGCTTTGCGGGCAGAATCGAGCGTGCCTTGGCAGGTGGCCACCGGGGTATCCGGAAGCACCAGCAGCGCGCGCCAGCTTGCCGGCGGCGGGAGGGAGACGATGGCGAGTTCCTCCCCGCACGGCCGCAATCGTCAGCCCACCATGCCAGCAGGCCGCCACGTTATCCGGATGCCCCTCCAGCCGCGCGGCCTGGTCGACGATCCTCTGCCGCGTCCCAATCGAGATCTCCGAAAGCGGAGGCCAGCGCAACTCCCGGCCAGGCGCACCGCCGCCGAGGAGCCGCAGCCCATGCCCACAGGGATGCCGTTGTCGCATGCTGATATCGCAGCGGCACCACCGGGCGCTGCTCGCGCGGCAAGCACGGACTCGTAGGTCTGGATCAGCAGGTTGCTGTGCAGCCCGCCGCAGATATTCTGGTTGCGCCCGGTGGCGGTGATGGAAAACCGGTGCGCCGGCGCGGCCTCGATCTCCAGGAAAAGCTCCAGGGCCAGAGCCATCGCGTCAAAGCCCGGGCCCAGGTTGGCCGAAGTAGCGGGGAGCCGCAGTTTCACTGTCTTGATGCCTGACTTCATGCCTGACAGTTCATCGCCGCCTCCAGCACGCGAAGCACGGCATCGGAGCGAGGCATCGAGCGGAGAGCGTTGCCCGGCGCCTCTGGGAGAGTTCCCGCTCCAGCCCGGCACTCTCCTCCGCGGTCAACAATGTCTCCCGGTGAAAATCAATGGTGTACTCAGAATCCTTGAGCGTGTGCCCGGTGAGCAGCAGCACCACGGTTTCGCTGCTGTGGATCTTGCCCTGGCGCACCAGCTTTTTCAGGCCGGCCAGGGTGACGGCCGATGCCGGCTCGCAACCGATGCCCTCCTGGCCAATCTCCGCCTTTGGCCAAGGCGATTTCCGCTTCGCTGACCTGTTCGCAATAGCCGCCGGTCTGCTGGATGACGCGCGCTGCCTTGCGCCAGGAAGCCGGGTTGCCAATCCGGATGGCGGTGGCCCGGGTATTGGCCTGCATCGGCTGGATCTCACGCCCATCGTGGTTCAGCAGGCTCAGGTAGAGCGGGTTCGCACCTTCGGCTTGCACCACGCTGATCTTCGGCACCTTGCTGCTGAGGCCTAAGTGCATCATTTCGAGAAAGCCTTTGCCCAGGGCGGAGCTGTTGCCCAGGTTTCCTCCGGGAACGATCACGTGGTCGGGAACCTGCCAGTCGAACTGCTCGGCGATCTCGAGAGCCGGGGTCTTTTGCCCTTCCAGCCGGTAGGGATTGACGGAGTTGAGCAGGTAAACCGGCGCCCGCCGGACCACTTCCGCCAGCACCCGGACGCAGCCGTCGAAGTCAGTCTTCAGCTGGCAGGTGACGGCGCCGTAATCGATGGCCTGGGAGAGCTTGGACCAGGAGATTTTGCCCTCGGGCAGCAGGACCAGGCTGTTCATGCGCGCCCGCGCTGCGTAGGCCGCCATGGCTGCCGAGGTATTGCCGGTCGAGGCGCACGCCACCCATTGAAAGCCGCGCTCGCGGGCCTGGGAGAGGGCGGCCGTCATCCCCGTATCTTTGAAGGAGCCGGTTGGGTTCATGCCCTGATGTTTGGCGTAGAGATGCTCCAGGCCCAGCTCTTCCGCGCTGCGCAAGAGCCGGTAGAGCGGGGTATTGCCTTCGCGCAGGGTGACGGCTTGTTCGGGATGCAGCAGGATCGGCAGCAGCTCGCGAAAGCGCCACACCCCGCTCTGATCGATGCGGCAGCCTGGACTGCAGCCTCTCCTGCCATAGCCAACGCAAGGCGCCCGGGTTGGGCATGCGCCGCGGTCCGGGAAAGGTGCCCCCGACGGCGCTCCACGAGGGGTACTCCACTTCGAGAAGCTCGCCGCAGGCGACGCAGCGAAAGTCTTTTTCTACAGTGTCCGGCGGAGATCACGGCGCTGCAACCGACGCAGCGCAGTTGATGAGAAGCTTCGTGCATGATGTAAGCCTAGCCTAGGCCGCTTTTCGCAAATACTGCGACTGCTCAAGCCCACAGAAGCCTCTGCGGCAAGCCGGGGCTGAGCGAAAGAAGGCTTGAATGGGCGCACCCAGGCTTTCTAACCGTCGCCGAGGGGTCATGCCTTCTCTGCCATTGGCCAACCGTTGCGGTTCGTTTAAATTCGTATGGGTTGCGGCGGCGTATCGTATCATTTCGCTATGTTGCTCTCTCCGCGCGAAGCCGCGCAGCGATTGGGGATTTCCTATCCCACCATCAAGCAGTGGCTCTATCGCGGGAAATTGAAGGCGGTAAAAACCCCCGGCGGCCACTACCGCATCCCGGAGGCAGAGCTGGATAGCCTGCTCCACCAGGCCAAGCGCCCCGAGACTCCTAAGCGGGAGATGCTGCGCCTGCTCAGCGGGCGCAATCAGCTCACCGGCCGCATCGTCGAGCTGAAGATCGAGGGACTGCTGGCCCAGGTCAAGCTTTCCATCGGCGGGCAGATTATCACCTCCATCATCACCGCCGAAGCGGCCCGGGAGATGCAGTTCAAGGTGGGCCAGACCGCTGCCGCCCTGATCAAGTCCACAGAAGTGATGGTGCTGCGTGTTTAAGCCGCGATGGTTGATCCTGCTCACGCTGCTGATTTCTGACCGCTGCCCAAAGCTCTTGCTTCGCGCAGCAGAATGGGCACGCTTAAAGTAGCCGCAGCCGCGGACCTGCAGCCGGTCTTGCCCGCGCTCATCGATCAGTTTGCGCAGCAGACCGGACAAAAGGTGGATGCCTCTTACGCTTCCTCGGCCACGCTGGCCACGCAGATCCTGAATGGCGGCCCTTTCGGCCTGTTTCTCTCGGCGGATCTCTCCTTTCCCCAGAAGGTAGTCGCTGCGGGCCTGGCCGATAGCGCCGAGCCGGTTCCCTACGCCCGCGGAACGCTGGTTCTCTGGGCCAGAAACGACTCCCCGGCACAGCCGCTCAGCCTCGACTCACTGCGCAATCCATCGCTGCGCACCGTCGCAGTTGCCAATGCCGAGCACGCGCCTTACGGGCGCGCGGCTAAGGCGGCGATCGAGAAGCTGGGCTTGACGGATGCTTTGCAGGGCAAGCTGGTGGTCGCGGAAAACATCGCCCAAGCTGCCCAATATGCTGATTCCGGCAATGCGGATGTGGGCTTGATCTCGCTTACTTCCGCGCTGACGCCGCGCTTGAGCGCCGATGGCAAATACATCGCCATGCCTGACGATTCTTACCCTCCGCTGCTGCAGGGCGCGAGTTGTATCAAGGGACCGGCGGCGGCTCAGGCTCACCAGTTCCTCGACTTTCTGCTTTCCCCGCCGATCCGCAAGCAGCTGGCCGAACGCGGCTTGAAAGCGCCTTAGATTTCTCGCGGTTATGGACCAGCAAGCTATCTTCCTCACCTTTCGCCTGGCCGCCATCACCACCCTGATCCTGCTCGGGATCTCAGTCCCCTGGGATATTGGCTGGCCTACAGCAAGGCGCGCTGGAAGCCGCTGGTGGAGGCCGCGGTCGCGCTGCCGCTGGTGCTGCCTCCGACCGTCCTGGGTTTCTATCTGCTGGTGCTGATGGGCTCCGCGCACTGCGTAGGCAGAGCACTGTCTGTCGTTTTCGGTCATCCGCTGGCTTTTTCTTTCGCCGGGCTCGTGGTCGGCTCGGTGATCTTCAGCCTGCCTTTTGCCGTGCAGCCCATGACCTCCGGCTTCCGTTCGATCGATCGGGAGATTCTGGAAGCTGCGCAGCTTCTCTCCCCGCAGCCGCGGCAGGATACTGCTGCGGGTATTGCTGCCTTTGGTCCGGCCTTCCCTGCTGACCGCGGCGGTGCTGGCCTTCACCCACACCGTGGGCGAGTTCGGCGTGGTGCTGATGATTGGCGGCGGCATCCCCGGCGTGACCAAAACGCTGTCGATTTCCATCTACGATCAGGTCCAGGACTTCGCTTATGCGCAGGCCAACCACACGGCTCTGCTGCTGCTGGGCGTCTCCTTCCTGGCGTTGCTGATCATCTACGGCCGCCGCGGCAGAGCTTATGTCTAAGGCGATGACCCTTGACCAGAGAGACCAGAGAGATGGCCCGGCCGTGGGCGCGGCCAACGAATACCTGCAGGCCGCCATCGAGCACACCCTGGGCGATCTTTCGTTGCACGTCGCGTTTGCGTTGTCAGCCCCGTGGACTGTGCTCTGGGGACCGTCGGGCGCGGGCAAAACCTCTTTGCTGCGCGTTCTGGGCGGCTTGACCCGGCCGGAGCGCGGCCGCGTCGTATTCCATGGGCGAACGCTACTGGAGACAACCAGCGGAGCCTGGGTGCCTCCCGCAGAACGGGCCATCGGGTTTGTGACCCAGCGGCCTACGCTGTTCCCCCACATGGATGTAACTGCCAACGTTGCTTTTGGTCTTTCCGGTCTCAGCCGGAGTCGATCGCGCAGCGCGTGGACCAGATGCTGGCGCTCTTTCAAGCCGCTCACCTGGGCAGGCGGTCGCCGTCCGATCTTTCCGGCGGCGAGGTGCAGCGCGTGGCCCTGGCGCGCGCGCTGGCGCCGGAGCCGCGCATGCTGCTGCTGGACGAGCCATTTACCGGCCTCGACGCGGATCTGAAGCTCTCCATACTGGAACCGCTGACGGCATGGCTTGCGGAGCGCAAGATTCCTGCCCTGTATGTCTCGCACGACATTGCCGAAGCATTCCAGACCGCCCCGGATGTAATCGTGATGGATCATGGCCAGATTCAAGCGCACGGCCCGGCGCAAGTGGTGCTTGCCAGTCGTCGGGAACAGTTGTTGCGGCAACTAGGCGATGGCTGAGATCCTTACGCGAAGATCGCTGGGCTGCGGCAATCCGCATCGCCGGACACCCGTACCATTCTCATCTCAAGCAACGATTCCCTTCCCTTCAACGATGCAGATATAGCGGTCGACCGGTAGATCGGAGAACCTCTCTACCCGGGTGCTGGGAGGCGGCCAGTGAATTTCGAGCTGGTCGATCCTGGTGTGCAGGCCAATCCCAAGCACCATACGCGGGTCATGACTGGAGAGGTAGCTGCCGCCTCCCGGCTTGAGCCGTGTGCGTTTCAGGCTCCCCGCCTTCCAGGTTACGCGCGCGCCTATTGCGTCCATGTTGGCTTGCGTGCCCACGAGTTTGATCCCCAGCCAGTGGTTCCCTCTCGATGCCTGGTTTCGCAGCAATAAGGGCGGCCCATTGTTGGTCGAGATCAAAACATCCACGGCTCCATCGTTGTCAAAGTCGCCCAGCGCCAACCCCCGGGCGGCGAGGGGCTCACGAAAAATCGGGCCGGCCGATGCGCTGACGTTCTTGAGCATTCCGCCCTCGTTATGAAACAGAAGCAACGGTTCGCGATAGGTGACACTGCCGGAGTGCACTTCAATCTGATCGTCGGGATGGCCATTGGCAATGAACAAGTCAACGTCACCGTCGTTGTCGTAATCGAAGAACCGCATGCCCCAGCCGCTCATCGCCCGGGTCGCTTCTCCGATCCCGCTTGCCGGCGCGAGATCGTCGAAGGTGCCGTCATGGTTGTTGTGATAAACGGAGTACATCTCCTGGTCCACATTGGTCACGCTCAGATCCTGCCAGCCATCCTGGTCAAGATCAGCGGCATCGACACCCATTCCGGACCGGGCGCGGCCGTCGGCGCTATACGCGACCCCCCCTTCGATGCCCTCGTCCTTAAACTTCCCTTCATGATTCACCCATAGGAAATTAGGCACCGTATCGTTGGCAACAAAGAGATCCATCCAGCCGTCATTGTTGATGTCGGTGGCCACCGCACCCCAGGCCTTGCCCATACCGGAGCTGATCCCGGTTGCCGCGGATACGTCGGTAAACGTGCCGTCGCCATTGTTGTGAAACAGCCAACTGTGCGCCGGCGGATAGATGCGGGGAATGCAGTAGTGCCGTTCCCCGTCACCCCCATTACCGCAAAACTTGTTGGCTGCCTTATCAAACTCGACGAACCGGCAGACAAACAGATCGAGACGGCCGTCATTGTCGTAGTCGAACCATACGGCGCTGGAGGCCCATCCCGGGGTGGCGATCCCGGACTTAGCCGTGACATCGGTAAATGTGCCGTCGCCATTGTTGCGATAGAGAATGCACCGGTTATAGCCGGTTACGAACAGGTCAGGATAATTGTCTCTGTTGTAGTCTCCGACGGCGACGCCCATGCCATATCCCGCACCGGCCACTCCCGCCTTCATGGTCACGTCGGTGAAGGTTCCGTCGCGATTATTGCGGTACAGACCATTGCGCAGCGGCTTGGCGGGAGTGAAGAAATCGCAGTCACCACTGTTGACCAGAAAGATATCCATCCACCCGTCGTTGTCAAAATCGAGAAAAGCACATCCGGCGCCCGTGGTTTCCGGCAGGAAATAGGCAGCGGATCGTCCGCTCGCATGGGTCCAGGCGATGCCCGATTGCGCCGGCGCAACGGGTTGAAACAACGCCGGGAACGCCGCTTGCGGAGCATGGTTGGCGAAGGGAAACGCTCTATGCAGGATGCTCAGGGGCAGATATGCAGCCAATGCGGAAAGAACTTCCCTTCTGCTTGGTTGATGCATCGGTTCATCTTACACACCGCTACGGCTCCGGAGCACACACTCTGACGGCGGGCGGCAGATTTTTTGCCCGTCTGATCCGCGGGTAAAAAAGATTCTCAACACTACAGTTGACATTCGTCTCCACCCGCGCTTAGATTTCCCGCTGTTACATAAAGCTCTCAACTGAGCACGCCTACCGGGCCCCCGGGTTCCCACCACTTGACCAGAGGTTCTTTGCCTGGTTTCATTGCAGTTCGATCCGCCAGGCAAAAGAAGTTTTCTTAACACTCTGCAAAGAAGATGCAGATAAGAAGGAGACTCTATGCGAGGCGGCCTTTCAAAAGCCAGGACGTGTCTTTCGGCAGTTATCGTTGGAATTTCTTTCTTGGCCTTCAACCCGCAGAGTTTGGGGCAGGACGTGAATGCCTCGCTCTCGGGAACAGTGACGGATCCAACTGGCGCCGTCATACCCAACGCCAAGCTCACCCTCACCAACGAGGCTTCCGGAATCCAGCAGAACTTCACCACCGACGCTGCCGGCGAATATAACTTCCGCAATCTCACCCCCGGCGTATACGACCTTTCGGTGGTTGCAACGGCCTTCGAGTCCTTTGTTCAGAAGAGCGTCGAGCTTGCCGTCAACCAGTCTGCGCGCATCGATGTGAAGCTCACCGTGGGCAATACCGACCAGACCGTCACCGTTAGCGCCGACGCTTCGCTGATCAACTATGAGACCCCCACCCGCAGTTTGGGGGTAAGTCCGGAAACGCTGCAGAATCTTCCCCTGGTTATCTCCGGCGCGCCCCGCTCGTCCGTGACGGTTGCTATTTTTATGCCCGGGGTCACCACCGGTGGCGGCGGCAATGCCTACAACTCCCGGACCAATGGCGGCATCATCACCGGCGACGAAGCGGTGGTCGATGGCGCCACGGCGGCGGAAGGTTTCATGAATCAATCCGGGATGGTGAGCTTGCAGACTGATTTTGGCATGTCGCCCGATATCACCAGCGAGGTCAAAATCCTGGGCTCCAACTATGACGCGCAATACGGCAATTCGACTTCAGGCCAGCTCATCGTGCAAACCAGGAGCGGCGGCGAGTCTTTCCACGGCGCCGGTTACGAATATCTCCGCAATGACGCCTTGAACGCCAAGCAGTACGGTGCGCCGAGCAAGACGCCGGACAAAGAAAACGACTTTGGCGCAAACGTCGGCGGCCCGATCTGGCTGCCCAAATACCACAGCCGCAGCGATCTTGTGAAAGGCTACTTCTACTTCAACTGGGAGGGCTTTCAGGACCACGGGGGCGCGTCATCCTCCACTCTGTCTATCGCCTCGTTGAATGCGCGGGCGGGAAACTTCAGCGGCGCCGGCACTCAACTCTACTATCCTCTCGACCCAGCGAAGTACGGGGCTCTGGCGGGCCAACCTATCCCAGGAAACCAGATCGACCCCAACTTCGAAGATCCGATCGCCAAAGTCTTTCTTTCCAAATTGCCGAACCCAACCAGTAGCGCGGAAACTAACAATTACTTCATCCCCAGGTCAGGGCAGGGATCGTTAACCAACAGCGAGAACGTGTATTTCTTTCGCGTCGACGTCAATGTTGGCCAAAGAGACCACTTTTACTACACCTTCTGGTGGCAGTTCAGCGGCGTCAATACGCAGACCGACCTTCCCCTCGCTATCTCGACCGCGACCCCGGCAAACCCGGAGAATGCGCCGATCCAGCGCATGAACTGGGAGCACAATCTCTCCAGCCTGATGACCAACCACGCCACGGTCGGCTACCTGAGCCGCAACGAAGGCTACTACGCGCTGAATGGCAAGGCCGGTTTGCCCCCAGTGCCGGGTGTGGCCGATTCCACCTACCAGCCCGAAATGACATTTGGCGGCGGCTACTCGCAATTGGGAAACAACAGTCCCCCCAATTCGATTGACAATCTGACCACCCGCGGAACCTGGGCGGTCAACGACGTCTTCACCAGGATCCAGGGCAAGCACACCGTCACCGCCGGTATCGAGTATTCGCTCAAAGGCATGAGTATCCATAGCGGAGGTAATCAGGGCGGCACCTTCAACTTCGCCGCCGATACAACCGGCAACGCAGGTTGCGCGAACTCGGCTTGCCCCGGCGATCCGATGGCCAGCTTTTACCTCGGTGCCGTGCAGAGCGCCAATGTGGCCTACATCAACGTCCTGGGAAAGTACCCACGGCAACATGGGTGGGCCCTCCACGCCGGCGATTCCTGGCGTCTCTCCAAAAAGCTCAACGTGTCGTACAGCCTGCGCTGGGATTACATCACCCCGTTTGTGGATAAGCACAACAACCTATCGTTCATTGACCCCAACGGCCTCAACCCGGATGCGGTTACCGCCTCGGGAACGGAACTTCCCGGACGACTTGCGTTCTCAGGAACAAAGTGGGGCGCAGCCAGTTATGGCGGACGGTATCCCGAGCTCGCGTTCAAGAAGGGCTTCGGTCCCCGGGCGGGGTTTGCCTACATCATCAATGACAAGACGGTTGTACGTGCCGGCTACGGGCTCTATTTCGGACAGGCTTTCTATCCTGGCTGGGGAGGCGGTCTGGCGCAGGATGGATTCAACAAGAATCTAACCCTGAACGAAGCCTCAGCCGGGAACTTCAAAACCCCGGCTATCTATCTTCAGTCTGGCATCTCCCCTAGCCAGATCGGCCCCACGCAAGTTATCTCCTCCGGCTTTGACAACGGCCAGACGCCCTCCCTTTACCGGCCGTATGACGGCAACCGGAGGCCCTATGCCGGGCAGTGGAATCTAACCGTCGAGCGTCAGCTACCGGGCAACACCGTGTTAAGCCTCGCCTACGTCGGCACCAAGGGCACCCACCTGCCCAGTGCGCTCGGCCCCATCAACATCTTGAACCCCCTGAATCCAACCATCACCTCCATCGGTTCTGATCTGGCGATCAACTACAACGATCCAGGTGGTCCAGCGGCCTTCGCCCTGCATGGCGTCTCGCAGCCTTACGTGGGCTGGGACGCCCAGATGACTGGATGCGCGCCGACCATCGCCCAGGCCCTTCTCCCATTCCCGCAATACTGCGGCAACCTGCAGGGTCTGAACGAGGGGCGTGGAAACTCCATCTACAAGTCTTTCCAGGGCAGCGTGGAACGCCGCTTCCAGGGAGGGTTCTACCTGCTCGGCGCTTTGACCTTGCAGAACCTCGTCACCAACGCTTCCAACAACGTTCAATCCACCAACAATATAGGCGTGGGCTCCGGAGGCAACAGCGGCGCTTTCTCGCCTTACGACAACTCGCGGGCTCGCGCAATCGCTCCGGATAATGTCCCGGCTACTGCTTCCGTCGTGATCGTTTATGACCTTCCCTTCGGGAGAACCAAACGCTTCGCCAGCAACACGTCCGGCATTGTCAACACTTTGATTAGCGGCTGGCAGACGAGCCCTATCTTCCGCTATGAGTACGGCATTCCGTTCTCGTTCTACTCCTCGGCCTGCGCCACCGATACTCTGGTGCCCGAGTTCCGTGAGCACTGTGTCCCAGGCCAGGTAGCGGGACAACAGGCCTTGCTGACAGGCCGCAGCAGCTTCAACCCGGTCACGAACAATAACCGGCTCGTCAACCCCAACGCGTTTGAACGCGACTTCTCCAGCTTCGGCTACACCGGCTTCGGCAAAGCAGTGACTTCCGTCTACGGACCCAGCTATCACGATCTGGATATAGCGTTTACCAAGAACACCCACATCACCGAAAAAGTGAACTTCAGGTTCCAGGTCAACTTCTTCAATACCTTCAATAGCCACTTCTTCATCAACCAGGGCGATACCAACGGTGGCACTGGATATGCATTCGTCACCGACATCGCGGCTTCGGGAAACTCTTTCGGTACATGGAATGGAACGGTGACCACTCCGCGCACCATCCAGTTGGTGGGCCGGATCGAGTTCTAGAGGGTACTTGTGCAAAGCGGACGGCCTTCAGGCCGTCCGCTTCAACACATCGCGAAATCGTTTTGGTTTATGGCTGCGCGCGCCCGGGATCGCTTGCGTTGGCGTGTAGGCGGAGGTAGACGCTTACCTCTCGGTCGGCCTCATCTTTTCGCCCCAGCTCGTTGTAAACATGCGCCAGCGCGATGTGGGGCTCGGCGTATTTGTCATCCAGGCGGATCGCCTCCAGCAATTCCAGGACAGCAGCCTGGTGCCGACCCAGATGCTCCAACACCTTGCCCAGTTGGTAATGCGCCGCCGCAAGCTGAGGATCGAGCCGCAAAGCTTCCCGTAAGTCGGCTTCCGCCTCCTGCGTCCGGCCGAGAAACTCGAGCGTCACAGCGAGGTTTAAGTAGGGCCACGGGGAGGGATGCGGCGCATTCCGATCCAGATCAATAGCCCGATTGAAATTTGTAACAGCGAGCTCATTCTTGTTTTGAGAGAAGTAGCAGAGGCCAAGGTTGTCGTAAGCCCGCGCCATCGCCGGATCGAGCGCGATTGCCTGCTGAAAGCGGCGGGCCGCCTCCGCATAATGCTGTGCGTCGTAATCGATCCGCCCGAGCCAGTAAGGGTACAGTGCGCTTTTGCTGTCGTGAGCCGAAAGGGATTCGAGAATAGTTCGCGCCCAATCCGGATGCGCGATCCGGATGTACGCCATCGCCAGCGGAAATTGGAGGTCTGAGCCGAGCGGCGCGATGGCATCGGATTTCTTCCAGGCAATCGCCGCGTTCAAATAATCCTGGTTCAGGAAATACACACTCCCCAAATACGCCAGCAAGCGAGCGGCCCGCGCCGACTGAGGATCTTGTTGAATATCTTCCAGCAGCAATTCTTCCGCGGCAACATAGTTGTGCGCAGCGATCGCCGCCTTCAAGTGAGATACTTTCTCCGGAGTCAGATCGGAAGATGGGGGCAGAGCCGTGACCGGTGCGTCGTTCTCGCTCTGGACCACGGCCAGGGAGACCCCGGCGTCGCAGAGTAGTAAGGCCAGCGTCACCGCGCCGATCGCTCCAACCCTGCAAGTCATGAACTGTAGTTTAGAGCAGTTTCGCAACTACTGTGGTGTAGTAAGGATCGCCAGGTGTTTCTGCTGGGGAGAAAATCACGAAACACCGCTTCGGTCTACACCAACGGCGAAAATGCCAGCGGACAGGAGTGGAGGGAAATAGTGCCCAGCTACCCTCAGCTTCGCGCCCTTTGCGCAAGCCGTCTCCGCTTCCATACCGGGCCAACCATCCTCCTCATGCTTGGCGTGCTCTGCCTGGCGCAATCGGGCGCCGCGCCGCCATCGGCCGAAAGATATCGCGAACTGGTGCTCGAGATTCAGCAGCACATCGAGCAGAACGATCTGCCAGGCGCACGCTCACTGATTGCCGGCGCCAGAACAATGTATCCCGCAAATGGGGGCCTGGAGAATCTTCTCGGTGTCGTCGAGATCCAGGAGGGCCATCCGGATCGTGCCATCCAGCAATTCTCGGCAGCAATTTTGCACGATCCCAAGCTTGCCGCTGCCTATCTCAACCTGGGGCGGATTTATATGCCGAGGGCCGAAAGCGACAAGACTGCTCGAACCGCTGCTCTGCGCGTATATGAAAAGCTACTGCTGGTTGAGCCGGGCAATGCAGAGGGCAATTATCAGGCCGCCATGCTGCTCATGTGGGATCAAAACTATCAGCGTTCCCTCGAGCATCTTGCCCGGTTGAGCCCGGACGACCGCGACCGTATTGGTGCTCAAATCGTGCTTTGCGCGGATGAAGCGGCTCTCCGTCACCCGTCTGCGGCAGACCAAGCTGCGGCCGCTGTCGTCGCCAATCCCGATTTTGCGGAGCAGGATGCCATGCAGCTATTGCCCGCGCTTCGCGCAGCGCATCGCGCCGACCTCATCGAGCGGTTTTTTGACGCAGCCAACGAAAAAACTCCGCTCTCGGCTGACGGCCTCCGCATCCTTGGCCTTGCCCAGGAAGGAGAAGGAAAACTGGAGCTCGCGCGCAAATCACTGGAGCTTGCATTCGCCCAGGGCAGCGCTCCGGTTCCCACACTGGTGGACCTGACCCGGGTCGCCAAGACCGAAAAGGACTATCAGGGAGCACTCGGATATCTGGCCCATGCCCGGGATCTGCAACCCAACGATGCCGGCTTTGCCTACGAGTTCGGGGTGCTTTCTCTGCGCCTCGGCCTTCTTGGGGAATCGCGCAAGGCCATGGCCGAAGCCGTCAAATTATCGCCGGACAATCCTGAATTCAACTACGGCATGGGGATTGTTTCCTCCTTCGCGCAGGATTCAACCCAGGGTCTCCCTTATCTGGAGAAGTATCATGCTTTGCGCCCTTCCGACCCGGCCGCACTGCTGGCCATCGGCACAACCTACTTCCGGGCCAAGAACTACGACTCCGCGAGCCTATGGCTCAAGCGGGCGGTGAACCACGACGCGACCGCGGCAGACGCGCATTATTACCTGGGCCGAATCGCGCGCGTCCAGGGCCATCTCGAGGACGCCAAACATCAACTGGAGCAGGCCAACACAATTGCGCCAGATCGAGCGGATGTTCTTGGGGAGCTCGGCCAGGTCTACATCGCCAGTCACGACTATGGCCAAGCGCAGGCCTGTCTCGACCGCGCCGTCTCTCACGATCCGGAGAACTACGGAGCCAACTTCGCGCTGCTGCAGCTGTATGCGCGCACCGGGGACCCACGGCGTGAGCAACAATCGAAGCACTTCGACGAGATCAAGAGCAAAGACGAAGAACAGTACCAGGAAATGATGCGAACCCTCGATCTTCGTCCTGAGACATTGCCGGATAGTTAGACGGCCGCATGTTGGCGTCCCTACGCCAGCCAGACCGGTTCCGGCTCGAGACGAATCGCAAACCGCGACGCAACCGTGTCGATGACCCTGTCGCGCAGGGCCGTGACCTCCGCCGCGCTGGCGCCCCCGCGGTTGATCAGCGCAAGGGTATGGCGGCTGGAGATGCCCGCGTTCCCCAGCGCGTAGCCTTTGGCAAAGCCGGCCCGCTCAATCAGCCAGGCAGCGGAGATCTTTACCTGGCCATCCTGGGCCGGATAGGCCGGAATGCCTTGCCTTTCGATACCCAACTCCTGCGCCACAGAATCTAGCTTGGCTACAGGCACAATCGGGTTCTTGAAGAAGCTCCCGGCGCTGCGGCAATCCGCATCGCCCGGCACCAGCAGCATTCCCTTCTGCGCCCGGATGCTGCGCACCGCGTCGCGCACCTCGGCGAGCGTGGGCGACGTCACCTTGCGCGCGGCGAAATACTTAGCCAGGTCTGCGTAGACGAAGTTGGCGGGAGCATCCTTGCGCAGCCGGTACTCGACCCGGCTCACCACGTAGCGGTCCCGCTCGGCTGGTGTTGAAGATGCTACGGCGGTAGGAAAACCCGCAGGCTGCGGCCGGCAGGTCCACAAACTGGCTGGTGCTCCGATCAAAGGCGCGCACCATCCCGATGGTCTGCGAAACCTCCTGCCCGTAGGCGCCTACATTCTGCACCGGGCGTGCCGCCGACGGTACCGGGGATGCCGGAAAGGCACTCGACGCCCGCATATCCTGCCGCCACGGCGTAGGCGACCAGGCCATCCCAGTCTTCTCCCGCCGCGGCGGAGACGACCGGCTGCCCATTCCCCTCGGTCGACTCGATGCCCGAGTCGATGCCGCGGAGGGCGATGCGCAGCACCAGCCCGGGGAATCCGGCATCGGAAACCAACAGGTTGCTGCCCCCACCCAGCACAAAGAGCGGCAGATGGCGCTCGGCCGGCAAAAGCGATACCAGCGGCGATATCGTCTTCGCTCGCCGCCTCCGCGAACCACCGGGCAGGGCCGCCAATCTGAAAGGTCGTATAAGGGGCGAGGGGTACTTCCTCAAGGAACTGCATTTGCCTCAAGGTATATCAGACCCGGGCCTATGCACTGGCGGAACCGGGGTCGAATCTTTACAATCATAGAAGTGTCGCCAGGTGGCATCCGGCCTGCGGCGCACCAGAGTACCTAAGGAGCAAGCATGTACCCCGAGATCATGATCATACCCATGCGCGAAGAGCTTACCCGCGCAGGACATCAAGGAAGTGCGGACCGCCGAGGCAGTCGACGAGGCGTTGGCCAAGCCAGGCACCACCCTGTCTGGTGGTCAACTCGATCTGCGGCTGCGCCGCCGGCAAGATGCGCCCGGGCGTCAGGCTGGCTCTGCAGAACAAGAACCTGCCCGACCAGGCCATCACGGTTTTCGCGGGGCAGGATCGCGAAGCCACCGAACGTGCCCGCTCCTACTTCGAAGGTCATCCTCCCACTTCGCCGGCCGTGGCCATTCTCCGCGACGGCAAGCTGGTGTACCTGATGCAGCGTTCCGCCATCGAGACCGCGACCGCGCCGATGATCGCGCAGGAACTGACCCGGGCGATGAACGAGCTGTGCAGCAAAACCACCGCGTAAGCTAGAGCTTCCGCGGGCAGGGACCATGTTGGGCGAGTAGCTGCTCGATTTGGGTGGTGGTCTTCGACCGCCAGGACTCCTGCACGGTGGCATGCGGCTCGGGGTGAGCCTTGTCGACCTGTTCCTGGTAGACAAAGGTGATGACCCGCTCCTCGGGCTCATCGCGCCAGACATTCCCTTCGCCGTCGCGGCGGCTCGATCCGGAAACCCAGCCGCTGGGTGTCAGATGCCATTCGGTCCACTGTTTGCTGACGGCCATTCACTCTCTCCAGCATTGCATTGCCCGGTACGACGATATAGGTTAACAGGACGAAAATGAAAACATCTGAAGACACTGCGCCTCCTCGCCGCAAGCGATCGCTGTTCAAGGGGTTTCTCGCCGGAGCCATCGGCGGCCTGGTGGGCGCGGCCGCAAAGGCGGCGGGCGAAGCAGCCTATCCGCCGCGCACCCTGGGACAGATTCCTCCGCCGGCGGTGCTGGTGAATCGCATGTCCGCCCATCCCCTGAGCGAAGAGGCAGAAGTAGCCTCGGTGCGCGCCATTCACTGGGGCTTTGGAGCGTTGGCGGGCGGGGTCTACGGTGCTCTGGCGGAGTATCAGCCGGTGGTCACTGGCCGTCTCGGGCCTTACCTTCGGCTTGACTCTATGCGGCATCACGCATGCATCCGCCTTGCCCATGATGGGGTTGACGGAGAGCGCCGGAAAACCAGCCCGCGCGCGAACACGCCAGCGAGGTGGTTACCCATGCAATCTACGGGGTCACCACGGAAGTAGTGCGCCGCCTGGCGCGCAAAGCACTCTAAGTCTGCACGAAATGCACAGGCCGCAAAAGACCCTGAACGAAGGGCACGGCTGCCGTGCCGTAAATTACTGCGCACGGAACGGCTTTAGCCGCTGGGGTACGGTTTTTCCTATGCAGGTTCCGTGCAGGCCGAAGCATGGAAAGACGTACCTCAGGGGCTAAAGCCCTGATGGATACGGCTGTGTGCGGCGCGGCTGAAGCCGTGCCCTTCGTTCCCTATCCCCAAGCCTGTTAGCCGGTGGATCGACCGCTTGCAAAAAAGCCCTGAGGGAGCTTCCTCCCTCAGGGCTCTTGCTTCCCTACGCAATCCGGTCGATTTGCTCCCCAATCGACGCTTGCTCAGCCCGTTTGGTGGTGATCAGCAACGAAGAATGACCGAGACCGGCATAGACGACAGCCGCCACCACCGCGCCCACGAAGGGCGCGACAATAAACATCCATAACTGTTGCAGTGCCCAACCGCCGACGAAGATCGCCGGGCCAATGCTGCGCGCGGGATTAACCGAGGTGTTGGTAATGGGAATACCGACCAGGTGAATCAGGGTCAGCACCAGGCCGATGGCCAGGCCGGCAAAACCCACAGGCGCGGCGATGTCCGTCGCCCCCAGAACCGTGATGACAAGAAACATGGTGAGCACCACCTCAGCCGCGAATCCGGCTGCGAGACTGTAGTGATCCGGAGAGTGCAGGCCGTAACCATCCGCGCCCATTCCACTCGCGGCAGCGCTGTAGCCACCGGGAAGCCCATTGGCGATAAACAGAATCACGGCGGATGCAATGATCGCGCCGATCACTTGCGCCACCATGTAAAACGCCGCATCCTTGGCATTGATCTTCCGGGCAAGAAAGACTCCCAGGGTGACTGCTGGATTGACATGACATCCGGAGATAGGGCCGATGGTGTACACCATGGCGAGCAGTGAAAGACCAAAGGCCGCAGAGATGCCGGCAAAGCCGATATGGCTCCCCGCTAACACCGCACTGCCGACGCCCCCGAAAACCAATACAAACGTACCGACCAGTTCCGCAAAATACTTATTCATTGGACGCCTCCTCAGGCCAATGAAGTATACGGCCAATCCGCGTTTTGTAAATGCGAATATTCTCAGTGCCCTAGCGAGTGCGGCCAGTGGTCTCAGCCGGGCTCATCGCCTGCACCTTGCTGTGCTTAATGCTGTAACCGAAATAGATACCCAAACCGATAATCAGCCAGACGATGAGCACTTCCCAGGTCAGCAGCGGCAGCTTGATCATCAGATAAAAGGCGCTGCAGATACCAAGGATGGGGACCAGCGGAACCAGCGGCGTCCTGAACGGCCGCTCCAGGTTGGGGTGTCGCCGGCGCAGGATCCAGACCCCGGCACAGACGATAGTAAAAGCGAGCAGCGTGCCCATGTTCACCAGCGCCGCCAGCTTATCGATCGGCAGCAACGCGGGTAGGAATGCAACAATCGTGCCCACCACGATGTTCGAGATCCAGGGAGTGCGGAACTTGGGATGAACCGCGGAAGCCCATTTCCACAAGAGGCCGTCTTTCGACATGGAGTAAAAGACCCGCGACTGGCCCAGCAGCATGACCAGCATGACGGTGCCAAGGCCAAAGACCGCTCCGATCTTTACCAGCAGGCTGCCCCAGGTGACACCGGTGACATCGATGCCCACGGCGACCGGATCGCCCACATCGAGCAGTCGATAGTTGACCAGCCCAGTAAGCACGGTTGAGACCAGGATGTACAGCAGCGTGCACACCACCAGCGAGCCCAGGATGCCGATGGGCATGTCGCGCTGCGGGTTGCGCGCCTCCTGCGCCGCGGTCGAGACCGCGTCAAAACCGATGTAGGCAAAGAAAACCGAGGCCGCCCCTGCGGTGATTCCTCCAAAGCCAAAAACTCCCGGGCCTTCTGCCGGGGGAATGAATGGATGCCAGTTCAGTCTCGTGCAGCTCAGGATGGTGAAACAGGTAAGAGCCGCCCAGAACAAGAAAGATGCCCACGATCGTCAGCTTCACAATCACGATGGCGGAGTTGAGATTGGCCGATTCCTTGATGCCGATGACCAGAACCGCGGTGACGATCAGGATGGCGAAGAAGGCAACAAAGTTGAAGATGCCGGCGACGTGAGGCAGGGTCGCGGCGTTGACGCTCGACGGGAATCGACGCCAGAGGTTGCCACTTCTCGCCGTAGAAATAAAGCACGTTCCCGTAGGTGGTGGTGAACTGCGGCGGCAGGGTGATGTGCAATTGCTGCAGCAGGCTGACGAAGTAGCCCGACCAGCCGGAGGCCACCGTGGCGGCGCCGAAGGCATATTCCAGCACCAGGTCCCAACCGATGATCCACGCTACCAACTCGCCCAGGGTGGCGTATCCGTAGGTGTAGGCGGAGCCGGCGATGGGAATAATGGAGGCGAACTCCGAGTAGCAGAGCCCGGCGAAGGCGCAGGTGATGCCGGCAAAGATAAAGCTGAGGGCAACCGCGGGGCCGGCATGCAGCGCCGCCGCCTGGCCGGTAAGCACGAAGATCCCCGCGCCGATAATAGCGCCGATGCCCAGCGTGATCAGGTTGACTGGGCCGAGAGAGCGCCGGAGCGTGTTCTCCCCCACCTCGTTGGCTTCTTTGGTAAGTATCGAGAGGGGCTTGGTTGCCAGGAGTCTAGGCATCGGTCCGGGTCATCCTCCAGTAAACGGGTTATGGTATCTATGCGGTGCGGGCAGCGCGGCGTGCTGGTTCTGGCCTGCTTGCTGGTTGTATGTTCTATACCGTTTTCCCCTTAGCGTGTCCAGCAAACCTTGCACCTTCATTCCAGAGGGACCCCATGACCCCTGCGCCCGCGGCGGAAGAACTCTTCGAGACCTCGCTTTCCGGCTACGACCTGATCAACCAGCCGATGTTAAATAAGGGCACAGCCTTCAGCGACGAAGAGCGCGACATCTTTGGGCTGCATGGGCTGCTGCCTCCCCACGTAGGCGATCTGGAAAACCAGATCAAGCGGCGCTTGCGAGCGCTCCAAGGCTCTCCCTCCGGGATTCGAGCAGTACGCGTTTCTGCGCGAGCTTCAGGACACCAACGAGACCCTGTTCTACGCGCTACTGGAAGGCAATGTTGAGCAGATGCTGCCCCTGGTTTATACCCCGACGGTGGGCGAAGGCTGCCAGCGCTTCAGCGAAATCTGGCGCAAGCCGCGCGGTCTCTTCCTCAGCTACCCGCACAAGGACCGGATCGCCGAGATACTGGCCCATCCCCGCTTCGATCAGGTTCGCTGCATCGTGGTCAGCGACGGAGAGCGCATTCTGGGCCTCGGAGACCAGGGAGCCGGCGGCATGGGCATACCGATTGGCAAGCTCTCGCTCTACACCGCCCTGGCAGGAATCCACCCCTCCACGACGTTGCCTATCCTTCTCGACGTGGGCACCGACAACCAGGAGCGGCTGCACGATCCTATCTATGTCGGCTGGTGCCACGAGCGGGTGCGCGGGCAGGAGTACGACGACTTTATCGAGAGTTTTGTGGCCGCGGTCATCGCAGCGCTGGCCGCATGTGCTGCTGCAATGGGAAGACTTTGCCGGCGGCAACGCAGCCCGGCTGCTGGAGCGCTACCGCGACCGGCTCTGTACCTTTAATGACGACATTCAGGGAACAGCGGCGGTTGCTACCGCAACCTTGCTGGCCGCCATCAACGTCACCGGCAAGCCGCTCAAGGAACAGCGCATCGCCATGCTCGGCTTCGGCTCCGCCGGCGTGGGCATTGCTTCCTTGATGGTCACCGCGATGGTGGAAGCCGGCCTGAGCTCTGGACGAGGCGCGAAGCCGGGTCTACGCCGTCGATAAGGACGGGCTTGCTGGTGGAAGGCTATCCCGACCTTCATCCCACCCAGCAACCATTCGTTAAAAAGCGTGAGACCGTGGCTGGGTGGAAGCTTGCTCATCCAGACAAGATCGGCCTGCTCGATGTGATCAAGAATGCCAGGCCCACGGTGGTGATCGGAGTATCGGGGCAGCCCGGAGTATTTACCGAGGAGATGGTGCGGGCGATGACCCGTTATTGCGAGCGGCCCATTATCTTTCCGCTTTCCAATCCGACTTCACGCAGTGAGGCCACGCCCAAGGACCTGCTCACGTGGTCGAATGGCGCCGCGGTGATCGGAACCGGCAGCCCCTTTCCCCCGGTCTCGGTGAATGGCCGGTTGATCCCCATCGACCAGACCAACAACTCGTATGTCTTTCCTGGGGTTGCCCTTGGAATCATCTCCTCGCAGGCCCGCCGGGTTACTGACTCGATGTTCATGGCGGCAGCCAAGACGCTGGCGGGGCTCTCTCCCACGCAGAAGGATAAGCAAGGACGGCTGCTGCCGCCGGTCACGGAGATTCGATCGGTGTCGATCCGGATCGCAATGGCGGTCGCGGAGCAGGCGCGAAGAGAAAACCTCGCGCTGCTCCCGCCGGGCGAAGACCTGGAAGCAGCAGTGCGCGGCAACGTTTGGGAACCGCGCTACCTGCCTTATCGATTGAGACTGCTTTCTGCGGTGGGTGACCGCAATTAACCGGGTCTATCCCGTTCTGTAACGTCCCCGAATTCCTTACTCAAATAAGGCATTGAAACAGGCAGGTTCGCTGCTACAAAGAGGCATGGATAAAACCATTCGCAGGTACGACAGTTTCGCTGCGATCAAAGATGACGAGTACCGTGAATGGCAAGCATTACCGGCACAAGCACGTCTGGACGCCGCCGCCGAGCTTTCGTTAATGCAGTACCAATGGAAGGAACCAGCGCGCGATGTTCAGCCCGGACTTCAAAGAACTCTTGTCCGTCTTCAACGAACACCGCGTTAAATATCTAATCGTCGGCGGCTACGCCGTGGCAATTCACGCTCAGCCCCGTGCTACCAAAGACCTTGATCTTTTCATATAGCCGGACTCCGAAAACGCAAAAGCCGTTTTTGCAGCTTTAGCGGAATTTGAAGCGCCGCTTTCAGACCTGAAGCCCGAAGATTTGATCGACCCCGATTCGTTCTTTCGCATGGGCAAGGCCCCGCATATGGTCGAAATCCTTTCACACATCTCTGGCGTGGACTTCGATCAGGCATGGGAACGCCGCATCGAGGAAGTAATAGACGAGCCGGCAGGTCTAAAGGCCTTTGTGATTTCTGCTGCCGACTTCATTACGAACAAACTGGCCACGGCCAGACCGCAAGACATTGCGGACGCAGCGGCCGTTCTCAGAGCTTCCGAATTGGAACCACGCCTCCCGCGTGGATACACCGAAGCACAAGACAAGAAGAACGGCGAGCACGAATAATTGGAAGGTTTGCGCGTATCCCGTTGCCGGCGGTATATTTGGCCGCCCGTGAATAGCGATTGAAAGCGCGGGCGAAAGAGGAAGTACATCCATGCTTGGAGAACTGATCAGCGAAACCACCGGCAAAAGAATCGTGAGACGAGTCCTTACCACCGAACCACCAACCGCAGAAGTGTCGTTTGAAGACAGTGGCCACATGTTGGGTGTCCTCACCACCGGCATCGGAACCTACACTTCGGTCGTCCGTCCGGATGGCTCCATCTACGGCCAGGGCGAGGGAATCACCATGACCCAGGACGGCGAGGGCATTACCTGGAAGGGGACGGGCCTGGGCAAATTCGGGCCCGGTGGCGCCGTCAGCTATCGCGGCATGCTGTTCTTCCGAACTACCTCCGAGAAGCTTGCGCGGCTCAACAACGCCTGCGGCGCGTTCGAATACGAAGTCGATGCCTCCGGCGGCACAGTTTCCAAAGTCTGGGAGTGGAAATAGAGCTCAATAGGTCAAGGTCGATGCCAGGGTCAGACCCTGGCATCCGCTCTCTTCAGCGTGGCCGGAGGTCCCGCCCACAGAAAGGACACTCCCTGAGACGGGCCTTTATTGAGCTACTTAGCGATAAACCCGGCTCCCCGCTGGCGGAGGGCAGGAATTCAATATGTACAGAAATTCAATATGTACATTGGCGTATTTGACGTGTTATGGTGCCGGGTACTACTGAGGTCCGCACCTTGAGTCGATCGTCTTTCCGTTTCACCCGGCCCTTTTTGCTCTCGGTTTCAGCCTGTCTCATAGCTGTTTTCGGATTCTTTCAGCTAGCGCCGATCGCCGCACAACAAGCAGCCGCCCCTCCGGATTTTGCAGCCTTCCTGGCCAAATTTCAGCCGGGGCCGGTCGATTTCGACGACCACACCGGCTGGGTGCAGATCTTCGACGGCAAGACACTGGATGGGTGGAATGGAAATCCAGAGATATGGCATGTTGCGGATGGCGCCATCATCGGCGTGTCCAGTCCCGAAAAGCCTTCCGGCACGACCAACATCTTCTACACCAAAGCGCAGCCGGGCAATTTCATGCTGAAGATGGAGATCAAGCTGGAGGGCGCGGGCGCCAACGGCGGCGTTCAGTACCGCAGCCAGAACGTGCCTCCCAAGCCGTTTGAGATCCCGCAAGGCATCTCCGATGCCCAGAGAAAACAGCTGGAGCAAATGAGAGATGCGCAGGCGCCGCTGATCAAGAGGAATGCGCCCTGGAACATGGCCGGCTACCAGCTCGACCTCGACTACGGAAATATGTTCAGCGGACAGCTTTACGAGCAGGACTCCAAGCGCTTCATCGTAACCTTTCCGGGAACCGTCGTTGAGACGCATGACGGCGGGAAGAACCTGGTCTCAACCCTCGGCTCGCCGGAGCAGATCCGATCCTACGTCAAGCCTGGGGAGTGGAACCAGGTCGAGATCATCGCGGATGGGCATCTGCTGGTTCACCTGATCAATGGCCACATCATGTCGATGACCATCGATAACGACCCCACCCATTTTTCGCCCAAGGGGCTGATCGGCTTCGAGATCGAAGGGCCGGGGGTCATCACGATCTCTCACCGGAATGTCTGGCTGAAGGATTTGCAGTAATCTAGCACTGATTCCACTTGCACTCAGCGAAGTTCTCAAAAGGTGTCAACGAACCATGAAATGGCTCAAAACGTTCCTTGTGCTTCTAATCTTTTGCACCACGTTGTTTGCAGCGGATTGGCCCAGCACCGGCGGCAATGCACAACGGGATGGTTGGTCACGCGGCGAGAAAAAGTTGTCGAAGGAGACCGCCGCTAATATCAAGTTCCTATACACCTTCAAGGTCGATCACAGCGGCGGCGGTCCGACTGACCTCTCCTCCCCGGTTGTGCTTTCGAACATCATTACTTATATGGGTTTCAAGCATCTGGTTTCTCTTGGTACGGGTGCAAACTCCGTGGTTTCGATCGATGCCGACCTGGGGACGCTTTTCTTTGACACGCATCTCACCACTGAAAAGCTCAAGGCGCACTCCAAGGTATCTGCTACCTGCCCCGGGGGAATGACTGCGAATCTGGCATTTCCCGGCAATAGCCTGGCACCGGGAAGGTTCGGAGCGCCCGCGATGAACCGCGTGGGCCGGGTAGCCAGAAGCAAACCCACCCCACCGACATTCAGCTTTGCATCGCCGCTTTATGCGGTCACCGATGACGGCTCACTGCACACCATTATTCAACTGAGCGGCAATGCCAAGACGGTCGCGCCGGTGAAGCTTCTGCCTCCTATGGCCCGGTCCACCGGCCTCAATATCAACGGCGGCCGGGTCTATGCAGCGACGGTGGGCAATTGCCAGGGCAATCCCAATGGAATTTACTCGGTCAATCTACCCGACGGCGCAGTCTCCTCGTTTGCAACGGGCGGGAGCGGCGCCTCCGGCAGCGGCGGAACTGCCATCGGCACCGATGGCGTGGTGTATGCGCAGATCGGCAGCGGACATGGCGACGTAGCGGGCGACTACAACGATTCCCTGCTCGCGCTCAGCGCCGATAAGCTCACCGTACAGGATTACTTCACGCCCTCCGGCACCCCGGCCAAGGTCGATGCCGCGGATATTTCCGGCGTCACGCCAACCGTATTTGGATTGGGCGACAAAGACTGGATCGTCACCGCCGGCCACGATGGAAGGATCTACATCCTGGACGCTGATTCCCTGGGCGGAGCCGATCATCACACGCCCGCCTTCCGCAGCGACCAGATTGTACCCGCGAGTTCATCCTCCCGTGGCAACGGGTTCTCCAACAACTTCGCTACCTACCTTGATGATAACGGGGTGCGCTGGCTCTATGCCTCGGTGCGCGGTCCTGTGTCGTCGGAATTCCCTCTGAAGAACGGTGACGCGCCGACCGGTTCCATTCTGGCGTTCAAGATCACCTTCGAGAACGGCAAGCCATCGCTAATCCCGGCCTGGCGCTCGCGCGATATGGTGTCTCCTGCTGCGCCCGCCATCACCAACGGTCTCGTGCTTGGGCTCTCTACGGGGCAGCCTGCTCCATCGAAAAAGAAGGGCGGTCCGGCAATTCTGTACGTTCTGGATGCCGATACTGGAAAGGAATTGTATGCCGGCAACAAGGCAACGACCTATTCATCCAGCGGGATCGCGGTCGCTAACTCGCAAATCTACTTTGCGACACACGATAGTACGCTCTATGCCTACGGTATTCCGCTCGAGCGCTGATTGCGCTGCATCAAGAGAGAGGGCTGTTATGAATCGATTGGTTTGCCTGATGCTGGCGTTATGTTGGGGCGTCGGTACGGCACAAAATGCGGAGTGGCTGACCGATGGCAAAGACAAGCAGCGGTCTGGGTGGCAGAAGGATGAGCACATCCTGACCACCAGCAACGTAAAGGACCTGACCCTGCTATGGAAGGTGAAGACGGGCAATGAGGCGCGCGCGCTGCACGCGCTCATGCCGGCTCTGATTGCGGCCAACGTGACGACCGCCAGCGGCCCTAAAGAGATCGTCGTGGTCTCTGGCATCTCCGACAATCTGTATGCCATGGACGCGGCCGACGGGACGCTGCTGTGGAAGAAGCATTATGAGCATTCTGGAGACAAGCCTGGCTTTGAACCCCCGCCGGGTATGCCGCCCATCATGGGCGGGAAGACTCCAGCGACCCTGAACTTTCTCGAGCCGGGAGGAAGCAGCGACACGCCGGTTATCGGCGAAGCGATGCAGGACGGCAAGAGGCCGGTGTACTTCGTAGATGGCGGGGGAATGCTGCACATCCTCAACCTGGCCGATGGCTCCGACATCAAGCCTCCCGTCTTTTTCGTGAAGGGCAAGGCGTGGGCGATGACGCTCGATGGCAACGTCCTGTGGATGCCCACCATCGACTCGGTAAATGCGAAACGCCTGGACGCACTCGATCAGCCGATCCAGCCCTGGCTCTCAAAGAGCGGCGGTGTATGGGGCCGCCGTGGCTTTGCTATCGATTCGCGTGGAATCGCCTGGTTGACCACCGGCGATGGCACCTATGACCCGGCAAAAAATGAGTACGCCAACAGTATCGTCGGAGTTGAGCTGAAGGGCTCAGACCTGCTGATGAAGAATTACTACACTCCGACCAACTGGGAGTGGCTGCTGAAGCGCGATCTCGATCCCAACAATACCCCGACCATCTTTTCTTACAAAGACCATGAGATTATCGCGGCCTCCGGCAAGGAATGCCGTCTGGTGCTGCTTGAACCCGACGCTCCCGGCGGCGCCAATCATCAGTCTCCGATGTTTCGCTCCGATCTTTTTTGCAACGAAGTAGTTGATTTTCAGGACCACGGCAGCTGGGGAGCCTTGTCCAGCTGGGAGGATGCGCAGGGCACCCGGTGGGTTCTGGCTCCTTTCTGGGGTCCCGCTCATTCGCAGTTTCATTTCCCCATCACCAACACTCCTAAGACAGAAAAGGGTGGCCTTGCCGCGTTTAAAGTCGTGGAGAAGGATGGAAAGTTCGAGGCCGTGCCCGTCTGGGTTTCCCGCGATATGGATCATGGGGAGCCGGCCATCATCGCCAATGGAATTGTCTTTAGCTATGGAAGCGGCGACTTCACCCAACAAGCGTCTCCTGACAAGGGGTTGAACTTCGACTCTTCCATTCGCGCCCGCCAGGCCAACCACGTCACGCTTTATGCGCTGGATGCGCAGACCGGCAAGGAACTGTATTCCAGTGGCGACCAGATTCCCACGTTCAATCATTTCTCCGGCCTATCGATCGCCAACGGACGGGTTTACATCAGCACCTACGATGGGACGCTGTATTGCTTTGGTTTGAAGAAATAGCAGCAAGCCGTCAAGCGACCACCACGAATGGACGCATCATGTCATTTGCTTCGTGCTCCAGGATGTGGCAGTGGTAAAGATAGCGGCCTGCGAATCCTTCAAAGTGGATCATGATCCGCGTGACCACATCGCCCGGGCATTGGACCACATCCTTCCAGCCTAGCTCGTGCGCCGCCGGTAATTCCGCTGCCGATTGGTAACGCATGCTGCGGTTCGTCAGATATTCAAAGCGATCGAAGGCCTGGCGGTTGAGAATCTGAAAACGCACGAGGTGAAGATGCATGGGGTGCGTATCCTCGGTCAGGTTGACAAACTCCCAAATCTCAGTCGTGTTCAGCGTAACCACTTCCGTCACCGCCTCATGCCAGTGCTTCCGGTTGAGCAACATCACCGTGGGATTTCCCGCTTTATCCCGAAACTCGTTCAGGGTGATCGTGCGCCTCTTCACCGCGGTGGAGGGATCGGTGCGCGTGACTGAGCGCAGCGTCGTGGGAAGCGGAGGTGACTCCTTTGGCGACGAGCGCGTTGCAACGCGAAACTCCAGCATCGGCTGCACCCCTGTCATCAAATGAGTCTTCTGCTCCGCAAGCTCACGGAAATCGATCAGCAAATCCGCCCGTTCGCCGGGAGCAAGAACCAGCCTCTGCATCGAGACGGGAGCGGGAAGGAGACCCTGATCGGACCCAATCTGGTGGAATCTCTGTTGATTCGAGAGCGAAAGGTTATAGAAGCGGCTGTTGGCCGCGTTGAGTATGCGAAAGCGGTACAGCGCCTGCTCAACCTCCAGGTAGGGGCGCACTTTGCCGTTGACGCAGAGAGCATCGCCGGAGAACTCCGAGACCCACGGATGGACCGGATCTGCGGACGTTGGATACAGTAACTGTCCGGACTTTGTGATTAGCCGGTCGTAGAGGACAAGCGGAATTTCGCGGGTCCCGCGGGGAAGCTCGACGCGGTCTTCGGCGGCATCGCGCACCAAAACCATCCCGGCAAGACCCGCGTAGATATTAAGGCGATTAATCCCCATCGCATGGTCGTGGTACCAGAGCGCAGTAGCATCCTGCTCCATTGGGTAGCGGCACACGCGGCTGCGACCGGGAAGATACCAGTCCTCAGGATATCCATCGTCCCGGGTGCGGGTGCGCGCGCCGTGAACATGCACCACGGCGCGCACATCCGGGACGCCGGGACCGCAGCCGTGAAGGGAGTGATCGATGGTGAAGAGATGCCGCTCAGGGAGCAGATTTACCCACTCGATTTCCACCGGCTGGTGTGAGCGCAACTCGATCACCGGCGACAAGAGGCTCGCGCTTAGAGGCCCGTGCCGTCCATCGCCGACGGCGTAGCTCCATATCTTCGCGGGAGGCAAATCGCGGTGCAGTGGCACCGCCACTTCGCGCATGGTGACCGAGACTCTGCCATACGAAGGGCGGATCGTCTCCGGTAGGGGCAACGCATCGACGAATGCAGGCAGCGTGAGCGCGTTCAGCTGGGCGGCTCCACCGCCATTGCCCTCTTGGCTTCGGGCAATGTCGAACGCCGGCACCCGTGTTGCACCGACGCCAAGGCCGGCTGCCGCTGCGTTCTTGAGAAAGCTTCGCCTGGAAGACCGGGACAAGGAGCACTCCGCTTCTTGTCATGATAGAGGAGCAGGCGCCCACCCCCAATCACGACGCGTGGAGCGCATGGAGTGCTTCGAGGTAGATCTCGAGCTGCATGTGAGAGAGGGCCGTCGCGCTGCCGTCCGCGGCAAACCTCGCGTCATCGAGAACGCGTTCAAACATCTCCGCTTCGTAAATCCTGACGCCGTCCTCCCAGTCTTCCCGCTCCGTCAACAGCCCTGCCAGCTCCGCGGCATCCCGCATGGCGGTATTAACCCCACTGCCCCCGTAAGGCGACATCACATGGGCGGCGTCTCCCAGCAGGGTGATGCCCCTTCGGTTAGCCCAGCGATGCCCCACCGGAAGCGCATAGATGGAGCGGCTCTGGACATGATCACTCCCGGCACAGATCAGGCCCTGCAGGGCCGGCGCCCAATCGCTGTAGAGATTGAGCAGCTTCTGCCGCACATCGTCAGGATCGGAGAAATCGAAGTGGCGTGCCGGCCAGTCTTCACACACCCTCATCGCGGCGTACACCCGGACATGGGCATTTGCATTGCGCTGCGCGATCAGACCCTTGGCGTCCCCGTAAGCCGCCATCGTGCCATGTCCCACAAGTCCCGCCAATTCTGGATACCGCGTGTCGATATCGTCGATCCCGAGCTCGACGAACGTCACCCCGGTGTACTGCGGCAAATAGGAGGAGACCAGGGGACGAACTCTCGACCAGGTACCATCTGCACCCACCACCAGGTCGAATGGGCCTGCGCTTCCCTTCTCGAAGACCAGATCGTACGATCCCTCCAGCCGCGGAGACACCTCCCGCAGCCTGTGCCCCCACGCGATCGTGCCCTCCGGCAGCGACGCCATGAGCAGATCCCGGAGCTGCGTTCTGTCGATCTCCGGGCGATCGAACCCCGCGTCTCCGGGGGCCTCGTCGAAAAGAGCATGAGCATTCTTGTCGAGCAAGCGCATCCTCTGGTCTTCATAGCGAGCCTGGCAGCGAAACTCCTCCATCAAGCCGGCCAACCGCAAAGCAAACTGTCCCCGCCCGGGATCAAGATCGAGCGTGCCGCCTTGCGGACGCGCAAGCGCATGCGCATCTGCCTCAAAGACCATACACTTGACGCCGTTGATATGCAGAATGCGGGCAAGGGTCAATCCACCTGGGCCTGCTCCGATGATGGCGATACGTGGTATGGGCGTGGGGAAGCTCCCTTTCAATGGTCGCGTTCATAGGTCGTCGCGGCGGCGGCAGCGGAAACCGCCGCCAGTCCTCGATTCAGTAGCCGTTGCATGGTGTTGCGGGTCTTCGCACTGGAGGCGCCTTCGCGATGAAGACGGATGCCTTCCTGCAAAGCTGCTTGCCATGCCGTCACCAGGTGAAGAGCGATCAGGCGGCCCTCCGCATCGGGCGTGACTTTTCCTACGGCAGCGGCAAGTACCTCGGCCAGGTTTTCCGCACCGTGATCTCGCATTTCGCGCGCCCGGGCTCGTAAAGAAGCGCTTTTCGCCACCGCATCCCAAAAACCAAACACCTCCGGTGTGGGCGCCAGCTTTTTCCGCAATAGGTCGTGAGTGAGCCGATGGAGAACATCGACGGCCGACTCCTGCTGCCGCCGTCCCGCAAACGCTTCCCGAGCAAAGGCCAGAAGCTGCCCTTCGCGGTCGAAGAAGAGGTCCTCTTTCTTTTGAAAGTGGTTGAAGACCGTCATGGTGGAGACATTGGCAGCCTCAGCAATCTCCGCCACTGTTACATTGTCGAAGCCTCGCTCGACAAAAAGACGGGTCGCCGCGTCGGAGATGGCCGTTCGTACGTCTTGCTTCTTTCGTTCACGGAGGCTGATGGCGTTCACGTTTTAATTATATTGACTATAACATTATAGTCAATATAATTAACGGTCCGGTTATTCAGCTCTCAAAGCCTGCACGGGATTGATGGAGGCTGCCCGCCGCGCAGGGATGATCCCGGCTACACAGGCCGCCACCGCCAGGGTCACGATGGCGCCGGCTATTACGTGCGCGTCCGCTCCGGTGATCTCATACAACTGGGCCTTGACAAAGCGAACCGACAACATCGCCACCGGCACCCCGATGGCAAGCCCCAATACGGTTTGCACCACCGCCCCGCGCATGATCATGGCGATCACGCTCATACGCTCCGCACCCAGGGCCATGCGCACGCCGATCTCAGAGGTCCTGCGAACCACACCATACGCGGTCACCCCGTAAAGTCCAATCGTCGCCAGCAGCAGAGCTAATCCCCCAAACAGGGTGGACAACCGCGATACCATCCGCTCTTCCGTAAAGCGCTCTGCGATCTGCGCATCGAAGGGCTGAAACTTTACTACCGTCAGGTTGGGATTGATTTCCGCTAGCGTCCTGCGCGTGATCGTCTCCAGCTCGCTCATCGGCCGCGCGGTCTCGAGCACCATGGTTCCGGCATAAAGCGAAAGATCCTTCCCGATCGGACCTTTGTCACTTGGGTTGCGCTGCATGATGGGCACGAAATACATACTGTGGTCTTTCCAGCGCACATCGGTATAGGCCGTATCCTCGACTACGCCGACCACTTCAAAATCGCCAGGGGATTCCGGCGGACCGATCCTTTGTCCGATCGGATTCTTATCCTTAAAGAATTTCTTCACAAAAGCCTGGTTCACCACCGCCACCGGGGGAGCTGTTGAAGTGTCGCCCACATCAATGGCGCGCCCCATCAAAACATGGGTTCCCACCGAATCAAGGTAATCGCCATTGGCCTTGATAAATGAGGCCAGATATTGCTCATTCGGCTGCCCCTGCACCGCGACTCCGTTGCTCCAATTGTTGTCTTCCATCGGCGTGTAGTTTGAAATACCTACCTTGATCACTCCAGGGATCGCGTGAAAGCGTTCTTCCATCGTCCGGTACAAAGCCTCCAACTGGGTTTGCGAGTACCCCGCCCCTTGCGGATTGATGTGGACGATGTACCGGTTCTTCGCGTCCAGCTTCATGTCCATTCTCTCCAGCTTGTTCAGGTTCTGGGCAAACAGGCCCGCTCCCACCAGAAGCACCAGCGAGAGCGCCGCCTGTAACACCACCAGCACTGGCTGCAGCAGCGATGCTCCGCTCGCAGTTGTTCTCGTCCCACTGCGCAACGCATCCGCGGGGTTCGCCTGCGCCGCGAGACACGCCGGCGCCACGCCAAACAAGATGCCGGTAAGCATCGATACCCCAAAGGCAAAGCCAATCACGGCTAACGACGGCTCGGCCGCGATCGGCACATGCTGCACTCCGGGAAAAGCAAGCATCAGCAGCATGCGCGTCCCGCCGTATGCGACCGCCAGCCCAGCCACGCCGCCCAACATCGACAGCAGAATGCTCTCGGTCAACAACTGGCGCACGATCCGTCTCCGCATCGCCCCCAGCGCCGATCGTACCGACATCTCGGTGCGCCGGCCCATGCCCCGCACCAGCATCAAATTGGCGATGTTGGCGCAGGCAATCAGCAGCACCAGCCCCGAGATCCACATCAGTAGGCGCAGGTGAGAGGCATACTCCTCCTGCATTGTCTGGATGCCCGCGCCGCCCGGCGTCAACACCACGTGGACCCTCGGCAATAGCTTTTTGCCACGCTCTGTCGGAAAATCGTTTTGCGTCGAAAAGATCTGCCGCACCCGCGCATTCACCTTCTCCTGCAAGGGACCGAGCGCCACGCCCGGCTTGACCCGCCCAACCATATAAAGCCAGACGGTGGTCGGATCATGCACATAAGGAGCACTGGCCAGGGTGTCCATGGTTTCAATTGGCAGATAAAAATCAGGCGGCGTACTGGTCAACCGGTCACCATAGTATCCACGCGGCGCGATGCCCACCACAGTCACCGCCTTGGTGTTCATCCAAAAGGTAGATCCGACCACCGTCGCCTCGCCGGCATATTCACGCTGCCAGGTCTCAAAGCTCATCACCGCGGCGGGCGGCGCACCCGGCAAATCATCCGGGTCGGTCAACAACCGTCCGGCCGCAGGGCGCAGCCCAAACGTGCGGAAGTAATTTCCCGAGACAAACTCGCCTATCACCGACGCCGCCTTGGCCTGGGTTCCATCTCGCCGGGCGACGATCGGGCGGTAAATGAAACCCGCCTGCATTGCCGCCAATTCCTCAAACTCGGGCAGGCTCTTCTTCAACTGTTGATACGTGTCCGTGGAAAAATTTGAGTAATCGCCGTTGTCTCTCACGACGTTGCCACCTACGCAGCAATCGTGGCCATTATCGCCCAGACGGATCAGCGCATGCGGGTCGGCTACGGGCAGGTTCTGCAGCAGCACCGCATGCACCAGGGTAAAGATCGCCGCGTTCGCGCCGATGCCCAGGGCCAATGTCAGCAGCGCTGTGACGGTAAATCCTGGCGTCTTCCGCAACTGCCGCAGGGCGTAGCGCAAATCCTGCATAAGTGTCGTCATCGAACTCCTCCTGGGCTGGGTGGCGTAAATGAAATCTACAGCACGCCATCTTCCAATCTCGACGAGTCTGTACCCCCGTCGTATCTATCACTTAAGTGCGCGGCGAGCTGGACAAGATGTCCGTTCAGGATGAGCAGTGTCCGAATAGGGACAGCGCAAAGCCATGCGAGTAGGCCGGGCATACTTCGCCGCAGCGAGCATTATCCCGGCACAAAATGTCATGAAATCACTGTGGGCCTTAACCCCGAGGTACACCCTTCCATGCTTTCTTCGCAAAAACGATTGGGTGCGTCGGCAATATCTCCAAAAACATACCTCAGGGCCTAAAGAGTCTGCGTGAAAACTCGGCTTTGCAACTCCAGCCCCATAGGGGCGGCCTGAAAGTAGCCCCTACGGGGCTGGAGTTGCAAGGCCGAGTTCTCACGCAGACTCTAAAGGCCCATGATTGGCTATGCCACTATTTGCCGGGGATAAATCCCCAGCCTACCCTGAAATCGAGTTTTTCCCGCTGCCTGTTACCGCACCGCATGACCCCCAGGTCTCAAAGGCGATGAGCTGGACCACCCACTTGGGTTTTGGATTTATGGAGTTGGTTTTCACGCAGACTCTTCAAGTCCGAGGAAAATTCTCTCGTAAACTCGCTCGTAACCCTCGACCATCGTCGCGATAGAAAATCGTTCCTGCACTCTTCTTCTGCAGGCATCGTCTGCAATCGCAGGCACATCTTCAAGCGCTTTCACCGCCCCGCCCACGTCGCTTACCAGAAACCCAGTCACGCCGTGCTCGATCACCTCTCTGCAGGAGCCAAGATCCATCGCGATCACCGGAACTCCGGCGGCATTGGCCTCTGCCAGCACCAGGCCAAATCGCTCCGGTATGGTGTTCAGGTGGAGGAGGGCGAAGGCGCCGGCAAACAACTCGTTCTTCTGCTTCACATCCACTGCGCCCACATAGCAGATTTGCTTGTCATCCAGATGCGGCTGCACTTCGTCTCGGAAGTAGTTCGCATCCTGCACGAATGCCGGCGATCAGCAATCGCCGCCCACTCAGCCGCGCGGTCTCGATGGCGAGGTGGACTCCTTTGTCCGGATGAATGCGGCCAATAAAGATGAGATCTTCCCCTCGGCTCGTTCGCTGAGGGTAGAGCGCCAGATCGATTCCGTTGTAAACGGTTGCCAGGTAATTCAAGCCAGGGGCGCGATCCGCATCGCTGATGGAAACGAAATATCCAGCCCGATACTTCTCATAAACTGCCATGATCTGGGGCGAGGAGAAGCCGTGGATCGTGGTCAACACCGGTGTCTTCACCAGCCTGGTATAACCCAGCGCCATAAAGTCATAGTGGCTGTGGATCAGGTCAAACTCGGCGGCATGCTCAAAGGCTTCCGCGATGTGCAGGTATTCGGCTACCTTGGGATCGATGGAACGATCCTCTTCATATCCCCTATCGACCACGGAATGCAACCGGGCGCGGGTGATCGAGTCGCCGGTGGCGAAGAGCGTGACTTCCCACCCGCGGGCCACCAGGCCCTCAGTGATGTTGCTGGCCACTGTCTCCCAGGCGCCATACTGCCGCGGCGGCGTGCGCCATGCAACCGGCGAAAGAATCGCGATTCTCTTCTTCGAACTCATCCGCTAAGACATCGCCGCCAGCACATCGCCCAGCGCCACTGTGGCGAACCCGGTCGCGTGATCGGCCAGTCCATAGGGAATGATCAGCTGACCCTGGTGCAGCAACGCGCCGCACGAATACACCACATTGGGCACATACCCTTCACGCTCGCTCGGCTCCGGAGTCATGATCGGCTCGCGCAGCCGCCCGATCACCTTCTCTGGCTGTTCCAGGTCGAGCAAGAACGCCCCAATGCAGTACTGGCGCATCGGTCCGACACCATGGCTCAGCACCAGCCAGCCAGCCTCGGTCTCAATGGGCGATCCGCAATTCCCGATCTGCACCAACTCCCAGGGAAACTTTGGCTTCAACAATAAGCGCCGTTCATTCCAAAAGTGCACATTGTCCGAGCGCATCAGGAAGATGTTCTCGTTATCCTGCCGCGAGAGCATCACGTATCCACCGTTCACCTTGCGGGGAAACAGCGCCATGCCCTTGTTCTCCGCTTCCGGGCCGTTCAACGAAATAAAGCGGAAGCGTAGAAAATCGGAGGTCTCCAGCAGCTCCGGCATAATCACCCTGCCGTCGTAGGCGGTAAACGTCGCATAGTACGCGTGCGTCCCATCCTCGTTCTGGAAGCGCACAAAACGTGCATCCTCGATGCCGTTGCGCTGCGAAGGGGTGGAAGGAAAAATGATCCGCTCCGAAAGATTCTGCTCCGGCGCAAACTGCACCTCGTAGTTGGACCGCGCAAGCATCCAGATGCTCTGCGCTCGCAGCTGATCCTCGCCCGCTTCGCCGTGCGCTTGACCGGAGTGTTGCAGCTCCGCCGCCAGTGCCTCTCGCAGCGAATCCAGCCCGAACGAGCTTCCCAGCCTCTGCAGAACACAATGGGTAAAGCCGCTCTCTAATCCAAGCTCCCAAAGTTTGCGCTGGAACAGCGGCCTCTCATACACCGTGTTGGCGATCTGCTGTGGCTCGGTGAGCAAGCCGGCGGCAGGGTCTACCTCGATGCGAAGATCGCGGTGGACCACACCGCACCGAAAGGTGATCGAGGAGATATGTCCCTCGCCCGTCGCGCGCAGGCTCAGCACAAAACGCACCGCACCTTCCGGCAAGCCCGTCTGGTCAGGGTGCGGCACCATCGAGGGACTGAAGAGGGCAGCAGACTCCAGTGCATACTCCGCCAGAAAGTAGGAACCGATCAGCAGCCGCCGCTGGCTGGAGAACTCGGCACGCGGCGGCAGCAGTGCCCGCACCTGCTCAAAACGATCCATGAAGCGCCGTTGCAGGTTGAGGTGGCGCTGCGCAAAGCCGGCGTAGACCTGCTCCAGCAGCGGCCCCACCTCCGCCTCCGGCACAGCCATGATCCTCTCAATGATCCCGCTAATTCGCCGTGCATCTCCAGGTTCGAACTGCCGCAACAGAACCCGCGATGGATCGGGTCTCAGAATCGTTTTGGAACGTGTCAGAGGAGGTGCCAGCGCAGTCCCATTGCCCATTACTTTCCTATTTCTTGACGAAGTCAGCGGTGAATCGTGCGGATGAATGAACGTCAGTAGGGTATTCCTCCGCGGTGACCGGCTGCCGGAAGCTGGCGAGCATGTCCTGCGCCTGGCGCATCTCCGCCAGCGACAGCAGGAAGGCCAGGGTGGACTCGGCTCCCTGGTTTCCATTCACGCGGTCTATGTGCAATCCGTCGCGGCAGCCACCGGTCTCGGGCACGTAGAGCTCGAGACCCAGATCGTTGCCCCCGATAAACCAGTCGAAGGCGCGTTGCGCCTGCTCGTACCATTGCACATCCGCGGTAGCCCGATACGCTTCCAGACAGGCCGCGACCGTGGCCTGGGCCTCGATGGGCTGCTGGTCGAAGTTGGCGCGCGCACCGCCCCGGTGATAGAAGCCGTTGCTGCCGATCGGACGCAGGTGACCCTTCTCCGTGGTCTGCTGTTCGGTCAGCCACCGCAGGGTCTCGAGGCCGCGATGCAAAACCTCCTCATTCCCTGTCGCCCTGCCGCTCACAATCAACGCATGGGAGAGCCTGGCGTTGTCGTACGAAAGCTCTTCCTCAAACCAGTGCCAGTCGGCGTGCGCGTGCCGCTGGTACAGCTCCATCAATCGCGCCGTCAAAATCTCTCGAGCCTGCGTCACCTGGCTGTCACCACCCAGCCGCCTCAAGTATTCATGGATACCCAGCAGCCCGAATGCCCACGCCCGGGGTGAGCTGAACTCAGTCACCGCCGGCAATGCCCGGGCGAAGAGTTGGCCGGCCATCATCTGGAAAGTGCGTAGCTGTGAACGACCCACGCCCACCCCAAGTGCCCACAATGCGCGGCCATGGCTATCCTCCGATCCCTGCTCGTCCAGCCAGTGACGCTCGAAGCTCATGTGGTTGTGAAAGCGTCCGCTGGACGGGTCGAAGGCATGGTGCAGAAAGGCGGCGCAGGTGCTGGCCAGACTGCGCTCCAGCTCCGCGTCGTCGGCCAACTCCCCCATCAGCACCGCAAGAATAAATGCCCGCGCATTGTCATCGGTGCAATAGCCTTCACTGAAATTGGGCACGCTGAAAATGGCATGTTGAAACACGCCGGTGGAATCGGTCATCCGCGAAAGATGCGTCAGCTTCAACTCCGGCAGCTCACGATGTTTCTGGTCGAGGGTCTTGAGCGCGTGTGATTTCCGCGATAATGGCGCACCTTCCAGGCGGGCCAGCTCGAAGCTATGCATATAGGTCTGGGCTACATTCGACCAGATCATCTCCCGTCCGAGCCGGTAGGCGTTCTTGCGCATGTTATTGCGTCGCGAGTCGTCGCGTAGCAGGGCGAGAATCTCGCCCGCCATCGCGGAAGAGTCGGCAAACGGCACCAGCGCGCCGCGGCCCTCTGCCAGCAAATCCGCCGCGTGCCAGTAGGGCGTCGAAACCACCGCCTTGCCCGAGCCGAAGGCGAACGACAGTGTTCCGGAAGTAATCTGCCGCTCATTAAGATAGGGCGTGATATATAAGTCCGCCGCCCCCATGAACTCCTTCAGGTTCTCCGGATCGACAAATTGATTGCAGAAGATGACGTGCTTCTCCAGCTTGTTCTGCGTGGCCAGAATCTCCAGGCTCAGGCGATAGGCCTCACCATGGTTGCGCAATTCGTTAGGATGGGTCGCGCCCAGCACGATATACACCACATCGGGAAACTCGGCCAGAACCTGGGGCAATGCGTTGAGCACGTACTCGATGCCCTTATTCGGTGAGAGCAGGCCAAAGGTAAGCAGAACGGTGCGGCCTTCCACCTGGAACTGATCTTTGAAATAAGTCGGATCGACAAATCCGACATCGGCGATGCCATGGGGAATCAAATCGATCTTGCTCAGCGGAGCTCCGTAGATTTCGTGCAGCATCTGCCGTCCGCGATCCGCCATCACCACCAGCCGCGTGGAGAGCGCGATCAACTCTTCGGTGGCGCGTCGCTGGTCTGCTCTGGGTTCGCGCAGAATGGTATGCAGTGTGGTCACCACCGGCATCTTCAACTCTCGCAACATGGCCAGAATATGGCCACCGGCAGGACCGCCGAAAATGCCGAACTCATGCTGCAGGCACACGATGTCCACATCGCTGATGTTCAGAAAATCCGCGGCACGCAGGTAAGAAGGCAGATCCTGTTCTTCAATCTCAAAGCGAACTACTTCCGGGTAGTCGTAGCCGCCGTCCACGTCATTGACTGAGATACACAGGCACTGGCTCTGGGGATACGCGGTCTGCACCGCGGATAACAGATCGGTGGTGAAGGTAGCAATGCCGCACTTACGCGGCAGGTGGTCGCCTACGAAGGCAATCTTGCGGATCTTAGCGGTCTGTTTCAAGTGGAAGCCGTTGCCCACCATACCGGGACCTCTTCCGTAGTTCGTTGGTTGTCGGTGCGCTGAAATGCGGAGGAGAGGAGTGAAGAGAACTGCCTCTCATGCCGGCTCGGTTGGACGAGAGCTCGGCACGAGTTAGGCCGGTTGTATCTCCATGGTACCAGCTGATGGTTTTGCAGCTACCCTGGAAGCTGTTTCGACTTGCTCAAGCTGGCTGCCCGTCGTCTCGGTGGCTTCGGCTTAAGCGGGGTCCCCAAAAGAGTGGGGCTCACCGCATTCTCCTCACGAAGTTGGTCGTGGAGAACCACGTTGAGCAGCGATTTATGTACCGTGATCCGCCCGTTGTATTCAATAAAGCCCAGCTTCCGGAAGCGATTCATGAAGAAGCTGACGCGGGACCGGGTGGTGCCGATCATCTCTGCCAGAGTTTCCTGGGTGATCTGCGGGATAAGTGTCTCCGGCTCGCCTGCTTTTCCAAATTCAGCCATCAACAGGAGAATCCGTGCCAGGCGCTTTTCGCTGGAGTTGAAGAGCTGATCAACCAGGTCCGCCTGGGTCCGCATGCTGCGGGCAAGCAGAAACTTCAAGAACAGGTCAGAGAACGTATGCTCCTCGTGCAGCACGCGGATCATCTCCTCCCTTTCGATCTTGAGGGCGGAACAGCTGCTAACCGCCGTGGCAGCGGCCATGCGGAGCCCTACCACTCCTGCGATCGACTCCTCCCCCACGAAATCTCCCGCGGAAAGAAAAGTAATTGTGGCTTCTTTGCCATTTTTCGAAACGACCGTCAGCTTGGCGCGGCCGGTCTGCAGATAGAAGACAGAATCCGCGGGGTTTCCCTGCGCAAAGAACACATCCCTCGGCTTCAGATGAACGATCCGGCGACCGAGGCCGGCGTTCTTGAGAAACTCCGCAGCGTCGAATGTGCTGTCATTTAGCCCGGCCGTCAAAGTTTCCTCCTGCTCGCGGGTGCTCAAAGGGCGACGAGACCTGCGGTTGTGGCGAATTCTGAAACGGAACAATCAGGGCATAAGTTGTTGGTTCTTCTACGGTACCTGGGTGCTAGCACCGCGGGTAGTATCGCCTGCACTGAAAGCTCTTGTCTGTTCTGTTTTGCTCACTCTTCTCCGGATATTCGAGGTTTTTGCCACTTTTCGGGGCCGGTTGGGTGGACCCCGTGGTTTTCGCCGCCCGGCGTGTAAGATGAAGTGCCATGGATGAGGAAACGCCGCCTGCAGAACCCGCGACCGACTGGGCCGATCTCCGCGCTCAAGCGGCGAAGCTCGGCATCACGTTAAGCCAGTTCCAGCAGCTACAAGCCGAGAAGAAGCAACGGCTTGCGAGGAAGACCCAATACGGCGGCGCGCACGGCAAGAAAGATACCCCTCCCAAGCCGTAATGCAACGCTAAAGAATGCGGTGGCCCGGTAGAGCCGGATTGACCAGACTTAGGACAGGCCGAAGCGCATACTTCTCTTACTACCCCCGAAGTATCTGCAGTCCCCTCACGATACTCGAAACGCCAGCTTGCCCCCCCACTTAGCTAGCGCTTGTGCTGCTCAAGGGAACGGTATTCGAAAGAGGAAATATGTGCTTTCCGATCAAGCTCCACGCGTTTTCGTTGTTGACGATGAACCCGTCATCGCTTCCACTCTCGCCGCCATATTGCAGATGAACGGATTCTCCGCGAAGTTCTTCACTTCTCCGCTGGAGGCTCTCACCGCCGCCAGGGCCAAATCTCCCGATCTGCTCATATCGGATGTCGAGATGCCCGGCTTTTCCGGGATTGATCTTGCCATCCAAATGAAAGCGCAGTACCCCACCTGCAAGATCCTGCTCTTTTCCGGGCGTCCGGCTACGCTAGACCAGGTGGACGCTGCTCGCGCTCAAGGTCACGACTTTGATCTGCTGCTGAAACCGGTTCTTCCCACCAAGCTTCTCTCGGAGATATGGAAAAAGGTTGGCAGTACGAGCGATGCCTCCGCGCCGGTTAAAACCAACAGCACGCTGGAACGCGACCGCCGATAAGCCTGAGGCTCACCGTACTCTATTCCGGAAGGCGTTGAATTTCGTCGTTCTTCCCCTCACGTTGAGCCGGAGAAGCTCTCGGACTCGGGGACAATTGCGGTGGCAAATTAAAATAGGTCGGATTGACTCAAGCAAAGTACAACCTGATTAGTCGCGGGAAAAGGCGACTTTGTGCACCAGAGCCTGGAATTGCGGATCGGGGCGAAGATCATCGAAGCGGGAATCGTACGGAAGGTAGATAAGCCAGTTAGACCGGAGCTGGTAAGCGCGATTCAAAGCGACCTGAGCTTTCTCTTTGTCACCGACAGCCGTCCACGCCGCCGCAACGTAGTAATCAGGGATAGAACCGCCGTGCGATCGGGCCATCACGGATGCCAGGTCACGGCTGGCTTCGGCTCGTTTCCCCGTCCTGGCTAATTCGTAGTCAAGAAGAATAGGAGTGATCGCGCTATCCCTTTCCAGGGTTTCGGCCTGGTTGAGCTCGGCCATCGAACGCTTGTCCGCATTCATCTGCCCATACACCAGTCCCATCAGTTGGTGAGCGGGAACGAAATCGGGATATAACTCAAGAACCCGTTGGCATTGGTCGACCGCTTGCTCATCGCGACGAAGGAGAAAGTAGCCCCAGGCCAGGGAGGTTTGCACGCTGGGCGAAACGGGATCAAGTTCGGCCGCGTGCTTCATGGCGACGATACCCTCTTCGCCTCGGCCCATCCCGAACAGCGCATAGCCGTAATACTGGTAGGCAACCGCGTAGTTGGGGTCAATGGCGATGGCAGCCCTGAATTCCCGTTCCGCGCCCTGCCAGTCCCAATCATAGTCAGTGAGCGTGGAAAGCAAGGATACATGGGCTTCGACGAGGGTGTTGTCCATGGATAACGCTTGCAGCGCCGCAGCCTTGGCCCGAGGGTAGGCCTCGGAGGGCGCAGCGAACTGGTAGAAGCCTTGCAGCTGATAGCAGTCGGCAAGCGCCGCGTAGGCACGGGCATACCTGGGATCGATCAGTATTGCCTGGTTCAGAAGATCGATGGCTTTGGCCAGCGAGTTCTTCGTTCGCATGCCGGCGAAAAACTCCGCCTTCATGTACTTGTCATAGGCCTCGGGATGGTTGGTGTCGTGACCCGGGCTGCTCTTTACTGCACTCATGCCAATCTGCGGTATCAGGGCGCTGGACACTTGCTGCGCAATGGAATCTTCGGTGTTGAAGATGTTGCTGTTATCCGTGTTGAAGTTACCCGACCAGAGAGCCGCGCCGGTCGCACCGTCCAGCAAGCGCACGGTGATGGCGATCTCATTGTCCACACGATGAATCTCTCCGCTCACCAGCGCCTGGACCTCCAGTTTGCTGCCGGCCGAAGCGAGGTCCGGATCAGGACCCAGAATGGACCCCACGGTCGTGGAAGAGCGGACCCGCAACTGGGGCACGGTGCCGAGTTTGGCGGCCACCGCATCGGCAAGTCCAAGACCCATGTATTGATCCTCCTCTTGGTTCCCCTCGGCACGAAAAGGCAGCACGGCAAGCGAATGGATGGCTGCCGACGCGGAGACGGGGTTCTGGGTCCGGCCGTGGACACGATACGTGTAAGAGGCAATCACCAGCAGGGCAACAAGAGCCACGGGAAAGGAAAGAAGCCAAGCTCGAGCCGGAATCCGGGAGGATGGGGGGGCCCAGGGAGCCGAGGCTTCAAGAACCAGGGGGAGCGCCCTTTCAGATTCGGGGGTTATATCGGGTAGGGTTGGCGGCGGAGCGGCCGCCGAACTGGAGGGTAATTCCTGGAATGGGCCCACATAACGATAGCCAAGCCCCCAGCGAGTCTCGATAAACTCCGAACCCTCTTCCTCACCAAGGGCTTTGCGTATGCTCCCGACGGCTTTGCTCAGGCTCTGGTCGTAGACCTCCTTGCCATCCCAAAACCGATCCAGCAGTTCCTCGCGGTAGACCATCCGGTGACGATTCTCAATCAGCCACAGAAGTACCTGGTAGGGTTTGCGTTGCAGGGTAACGCTGCGGTCGCCAATAGTCAGGAGTTGCTTTTCGGGATCGAGGTAAGCGGAGCCTAGGACAAACATTGCCGTGCGACCTGTTTTCAGGGGGAGAACGCAAGTATATCGAGTCCGGTTAACGATTTCACAATTAATTCCGAGTTGGGTTGGAATCAGGTAAAGATTTTCGAGGGTAAACAGCCTATGCTTGCTCCGGTCCTAACGGCACTACCGGGTAACGGCAGACGGTAGGGCTTAGGAACGACGTTCCCCTGGATCAACCGGGCTGGCGTCCGGAGGGGCAATGCCGCTGCCAATCGAAAAGCCACAGAACTCTTCTCTCGCTAACAAGCCTACGGTCCTGCTCTCGGTGGTCACCCTCGCCCTGGTAGCCGGCGCTTTCCTTCAGAGTCCCGTGGCTTATGCCGGCCAAAACCAGCAGCCGGGCCAGAGATCGGCTCGCCCACATGGCGCGGTCAGGCCGGGGTTTATGGGAAGCGACGGATCCCAAACCGGCGTAGCCAGCTTTCAGGGCAACTTTACGACCATCCAGGCTCCCCCCGGTCAGGCGCTTGCGCTCTACCGGTTGGCGAACTGCTCCCTTACGCTGGCCGAGGGCACCTACTACATCGACTCCGGTGCTTATACGCAAACCCTCAGCACGCCGAATTACGAGCGTGTGCTGCACCAGGAGGCGCAACTCACTACGACCCCCGATGTCTTTCCTTCGAGCTGTATCATGCAGCCGAACACGGGCACTGATTCTGCACCCGGTGTCTTCGTTGGGACAACAACCACTGGCGTCAACGTCTTCGCGGCGATTGGCCTTACTGCCTCAGGAAGTAACGGCCTGTGGGTGTTGGCCGGTACAAGTACGTTCAAGCTGAACTCCTTCGCCTTAGCCACCGCCAATGTACTCACTCCGGGAGACCTGAACGGAGACGGCAACCGGGACCTGGTGATCACCACCAACGGCATCGACAACAAGGGGGGCTCCGTTTACGTTCTGCTGGGCAACGCGGACGGAACGTTCCAGACTGCTGTCACCTATCCGACTGCCGGCGCCTCAAGCGCCGCCGCCGTTATCGATGACGTCAATGGAGATGGAAAGCTGGACATTGTCTCGGTCTCCGATACCCAGCAGATTTCCGTCCTCCTTGGCAAGGGAGACGGGACCTTCGCCGCCGCCCAGAGCTTTGCCGCGCCCACCTTGCCCGGCTATACCGCCAGTACCTCCACGCCGATCGTCAATTTAATAACCGCCGACCTGCGGCACGTTGGCAAAAAGGACATTATCTGCTCCGACGGCGTGGTGCTGCTGGGGAATGGCGACGGGACCTTTACCCCGGTTTCGGCTCCAGCGTTCTCCTACGCCGTCGCCTCCGAGGGCTCGGGGCCAAGCTTGGCCAGCGGCGACTTTAACAAAGACGGCAAGCTCGACCTGGTGGTCAGCAACGGGGGCATCGTCCTCACCTATCTGGGGAACGGGGACGGGACCTTCACAGCAGGCAACAGTTACGCCAGCATCGGTTCCACCGGTTTTGTAGCCGTCGACGATCTGGACGGAGACGGAAACACGGACATATATATAGGCCTGGGCGACGGCGGAGCGTATGGCGGCGACAGCTATGATCCCAATTTGTCGTACGCCCTCATGGGTCATGGCGACGGCACGTTTTGGGGCGCACCCGGTATCACTGGTTCTTATACGGGCAACAACCTGGGTGACGTGAACGGCGACGGCTTGCCGGATCTCATCACCCTCGCTCCTGGCCCAACCAACAGTCCCGGGGCTAGCTTCACCGTCCAACTCGGGACGGCCACCGGGCAATTCAACTCCACCTCCACCATTACCGCGCCCGCCAGTTTCACCCTCAATGGCAAGACAATCACCGGCGCCAACACCACCGGGGTCACCGCCAGCGTCGTTGCCGACATCAACGGCGATGGCAAGGCTGACTTGGTCTTCGTGGATAACGGCCTTAACAACACGCTTGGTGCTTTGAGTCCGCTTCCCGTTTACTTCGTGGCTCTCAGCAACGGCGACGGCACCTTCGCCGCACCCGTTGCCTACGCCTTTCCTGCGATCGCACCCGGCGGTAGCGGCTTCGACAACAATCTCATCGTCACCAGCCTCCGCGTCGGCAACTTCACCAGCTCGGGCCACAGCGATCTCATCTTCAGCTTCACCGACACCATCGGCGGGACCGGGGTGACCAATCCCTATGTCGGGGGCTTCGCCGTCATCCCCGGCAACGGCGACGGCACCTTCAAGGCTGCCGTCATCACCAACACCTATAGCAGCCCCACAGCTGCTAACTTCGCTCCGATACCAACCATCGTCAACGCTGCGGACATCAGCGGTGACGGCAAAACCGATGTCTTGGCCGCCGTACCGACCGGCGTCACGGACGCCAGTGCCGAAAGCGAGCTTCAGTCTTTCCTCAGCAACGGCGACGGCACCTTCGCCGCCCCAAGCACGATCACCACAGCGGCCAATCCGGGCCTGATTTTCTACAATCCTGTCCTACTCACCGACATAAACAAGGATGGCAAACTTGACCTGCTCTGCCTGGGCGAAACTGTCGACGCCCAGGCAGAACTCGCCCTGTCACTGGGCAATGGGGACGGCACCTTCGCCCCCCCAACCATCCTTAATCTCAGCGGCGGCGATGCGATTCGCAGCTCAGGATTTGCCGTCGCAGACTTCGACGGCGACGGCAATGTTGACCTTGCCCTGCTCGACGCCGCAGACCTGAGCGGTATCTACTACGGCAAAGGGGATGGCACCTTCACTTCGGTTCCCTTCAATGGACTTTCCTATCCCAAAGACTTGATCAACCTGGCCGTCGGTGGCGCAGCCATCGCCGGCGATTTCAACCATGACGGCAAGGCGGATATCCTGGCGGGCAACGTCATCCTGCTTAATATTTACGGCACCGGACACGTCATTCCCGTGTTGACTTCGACGACCACGGCGCTCACAGCCTCGGCTGCAACCATCAACGCCGGTGCTAGCGTCACCCTCACCGCCACCATCACGGAAGCCAGCGGCAGTACTTTCACCCCCACAGGCACCGTCACCTTCCTAGATGGAGCCACCACCCTCGGCACGGGGACAGTGAACACCTCAGGCGTCGCGACCTACTCCGCCAGCGCGTTGGCCACCGGAGCTCATAGCATTACGGCGCAGTATGGAGGGGATGCCAACTTGGCCGCGTCCACCTCCACCGCCGTAACGGTAACAGTTCAGGCCATTCCGCCATCGTTCTCCGTCAGCGCCAGCCCGGCCACCCTCTCCATCACGGCAGGCGCGACCGGCACGGCCACAGTCTCGGTCACACCGGCCGGAGGCTTTGCACAGCCGGTAACCTTCGCCTGCACCGGCCTGCCCTCCGAAGCCACCTGCACCTTCGCTCCGGCAACCGTCACCCCAGGCGCAAGCGCCGTAAACACGACTCTGACCATTACGACAACCGCCGCGCAGGCATCCGTGCAAAATGGTATCCGCCGGGCGGGGATGACCGGGCTTTTAGCGATGGGCAGTTTACTTCTCTTGCTGATGCCAGGAGTGAACCGTGTTGTCCGATGGAGCCGTTGGTTCGTGCTGCTGCTTGCCTTATCGCTCGGCGGCGCCTTCATAGGCTGCGGGGGTAGTGGCGGAGGCGGGGGCGGAGGCGGCACGTCCAACCCGGGAACCCCCTCGGGGACAACCACGGTTACCGTTACCGCAACCTCGGGATCCATCAATCAAACGGCCAGCATCTCGCTGACCGTCCAGTAAGAAGCAGCCTCTAGGGGAGGGTTATGCGATTTCCGATAAGAATCAGTTCCCGGTCGTTCAACGGATTTCTTCGGCGCTACGGCGGTCCGCATCGCCGCCGGACACTCACCCAACGAAGCGTGGCTGCCGCAGCGCTGGTTCTTGCCGGTTTGTGCGTTTGCCTGGTGGTGGTTAGCGCAGTCAAAACGATCTCGCAGAATGCCACCGCAAAGAACTTTCGCAAGCCGGCGGCTCACAGGTCTCCCCATCCCCGGCTGACCGGCGATGATGGTTCCGAGACGGGGATTGCCAGTTTCCAGGGTAACTTCACCACCATCACCTCGCCCTCGCAGAGTTTCTTCCTCATGCAACGCCAGCCGGATTGTTCCCTGACCCTCTTTACCGGCGACTCTACCGGCACCGCCGGCACGGCTGTCGTTACCAGCACCGCCACCCACTACGAGCGCACTCTGCACCAACTGGCTTCTCTCCAGACCACCCCCGATGTTTTTGCCAAAGGATGTGTCGAGACCAGCACGGGTATCAGCACTCGCCCGATTCTAGACGTGGGAGTGACCAGCACCGGGGATTACATCTTCGCGGTGGCGAAGGGCATGGTTACCGGCACCGTGAGTCCCGACTTTTCCACTTTCAGCTATGTTCCCCAGCACTCCATCCCGTATGCCACCGGTATCGCCACAGGGGACCTTAACGGCGATGGCCATGGCGATATCGTGGCGGTCAATGCTGGATACGGGGTGACAACGCCCTACGTGTCGGTGCTGCGGGGCAACGGCGACGGTACCTTTCAGGCGCCTGTGAATTATCCAACCGCGGGTACGATGTCCGCGGCCGCCGTCATCGACGACGTCAACGGAGACGGCAAACTGGATATCGTCGCCGTCTCCGCCGACCAGCAATTCTCCGTCCTGCTGGGCAACGGCGACGGCACCTTTCAGGCCGCACAAAGTTTTGCTGCGCCCACGCTGCCCGGCCAAACCAGCGCCGCCGCGACGCCCATCGTCAACCTGATCACTGCGGACCTGCGCGGCATCGGCAAAAAGGACGTCATCGGCTCGAACGGCCTGGTTCTATTGGGCAATGGGGACGGCACTTTTACCCCTGCCTCCGCCCCGGCGTTTCCGTACGTCATGGACAACCTGTCCTACCAGGGACCCAATGTCGCCAGCGGCGACCTGAACAACGACGGCATACTCGATCTCGTGCTCAACAACAGCACCGGCACCTCCACCTGGATCGGAAAAGGCGACGGCACCTTCACCCCAGGCGCCAGCTATGCCACCATCAACGACACCGGCTTCCTTACCGTCAGCGATCTCGATGGCGATGGCAACGCCGACATCTACATTGGACTGGCCAATGGAGGCACTTACGGCGCGGACGCCAGCAGCCCGACCCTTGCCTACGTCCTGATGGGCCACGGCGACGGTACTTTTTCGGGCGCGCCCGCGATCCTCGGTTCCTATACCGGCACCAACCTTGGCGACGTCAACGACGATGGCCTGCCCGATCTCATCACCCTTGCTCCTGGTCCAACCAACAGCCCCGGGTCTACCTTTACCGTTCAGCTCGGTACGGTCACCGGGGCATTCAATCCCACGTCCACCATTACCGCGCCGGCCAGCTTCACCCTCAACGGCAAGACGATCACCGGCGCCAACACCGCCGGCGTCACCACGTTCGCCGTTGCCGACATCAACGGCGATGGCAAGGCTGACCTGGTCTTCGCGGATAACGGCCTTAACAACACGGTTGGTGCTTTGGAGCCGCTTCCCGTTTATTTCGTGGCGCTGAGCAACGGCGACGGTACCTTCGCCGCACCTGTCCCCTACGCCTTTCCCGCGATCGCACCCGGTGGTAGCGGCTTCGACAACAATCTCGTCGCCGGCAGCCTCTTCGTCGGCAATTTCACCGGCTCAGGCCACGGCGATCTCATCTTCAGCTTCACCGACATCATCGGCGGAACCGGCGTGGCCAACCCCTATGTCGCGGGCTTCGTCGTCATCCCCGGCAATGGAGACGGCACCTTCAAGGCTCCTATCATCACCACCACCTACAGCAGCCCCACCGCTGCTAACTTCGCTCCGGTACCAACCATCGTGAGCGCTAGCGACATCAACGGCGACAGCAAGACCGACGTGCTTGCCACCGTTATGACCGGCGCAGCTGACGCCACCGCCGAAACCGAGCTTCAACTATTCCTCAGCAACGGCGATGGTACCTTCCAGTCGCCCTCCACCATCACCACCGCCGCGAATCCAGGGCTGATTTTCAACCATCCCCTGCTCACCGACGTCAACAAAGATGGCAAACTCGACCTTCTCTGCCTGGGCGAAACCGTTGACAGCCAAGCCGAACTCGCCATCTCCCTCGGCAATGGGGACGGCACCTTCGCCGCCCCAACCATCCTCAATATCAGCGGTGGCGATGCGATTCGCGGCTCCGGATTTGCCGCCGCAGATTTCGACGGCGACGGCAATGTTGACATTGCCCTGCTCGACGCCGAAGACATTAGCGGCATCTACTACGGCAAAGGGGATGGCACGTTCACCTCGGTACCCTCGAACGGACTTTCCTATCCCAAGGACCTGATCAATCTGTTCGTCGACGGACCGGCCGTAGCCATCGATCTTACCCATGGCGCTAAGGCCAGTATCATCTCCGGCAACGCGGTGTTGCTTAATATTTACGGCTCCGCGCCCGTGACTACTACGCCAGTGGCTACGACCACAGCGCTCACCGCCTCGGCTGCAACCATCACTGCCGGCGCCAGCGTCACCCTCACCGCCACCGTCACCGGGGCCAGCGGAAGTACAGGCACCCCTACCGGCACCGTGACCTTCCTTGACGGCGCCACAACTCTGGGCACGGGCGCATTGAATGCCTCGGGGGGCGCGACCTACTCCGCCAGCGCATTGGCCACGGGAGCCCATAGCATCACCGCTAAGTATGGAGGGGATAGCAACTTCGCCGCCTCCACTTCGACCGCTGTAACGGTGACGGTTCAGGCCGTCCCGGCTTCCTTCACCCTGAGTGCCAACCCGAGCAGCCTCTCCATCACGGCAGGCGCGACCGGCACATCCACGGTCTCGGTCACGCCGGCCGGAGGCTTTGCACAGCCAGTAACCTTCGCTTGCAGTGGCCTGCCCTCCGAGGCGACCTGCACGTTTGCTCCGGCAACGGTTACCCCGGGCGCCAGCGCCGTGACGACCACCCTGACGATTACTACGACCGCCGCTCAGTCCTCGGTGCAGGGTGGCATTCACCCGGCGGGGATGACCGGGCTTCTAGCGCTTGGGCAGCTTACTACTCTTGCTCATGCCTGGAGTGAACCGCGTTGCCCGTTGGAACCGCTGGTTCGTGCTGCTGTTTGCCTTCGTCCTGGGTGGTGTATTTATCGGCTGCGGCGGTGGTGGTGGCGGCGGAGGTGGCGGCAAGCCTCCAAACCCGGGAACTCCTTCAGGAACCACTACGGTTACAGTTACGGCAACTTCTGGATCCATCGCGAAAACCGCAACTCTGCAGATGACGGTGCAGTAGAATTGGACCACACACCATGCGCAAGCTCCTGAAGATATTTGCCATTGCTCTCCTCACTTTGGCGTTCACCGCCGCTCTGTCGATCTATCTTCTGATGCGATCCCCGGTCCGAGCCGGCAGAGCGGAACTGCAAGCCGTGGCACGAAAATACCCCAACTTCACCATCGAACAGCGGATGGCCATCCTGCGCCAGATGCAGTCGGAAATGCACCCGCACTGGAAAGATCTCTCGGCGGCGGAATTGTACGGCGGATCGTTGCCCGCGTGACCGCCAGCAGCAACGGGTTGACGCCACCCGCAAACTTCAGCGGCAACGTGACGGCGGTAGCTCTCGCCTAGCAATCACCTGATGACGCTGGCGCAGCAGGCGGACTGCTCGCTGACACTGCGGGATCGATCTACACCTTCAATCCCACGGGACCGGTCTTCAGCTACGTGCTGGCTGCCTCGACTCCGCATTATGAACAAGTACTGCATACCGCTGCCGGCCTTACCACGACCGGAGGCAATTACCCATCCGGCTGCGGAATACCACCACGGGGACGCCCTCGCGCGAAGCGGTTGGCGGCGCCACCAGCAGCGGCGTGCCGTGTACGCGGCGAATTTCTACTTCACGGCGCGAAATCCAGGCCTTTGCTGGTTGCCGCCGACCGCGAATGGTACGTTCCAGAGCTTCAACAGCCTGGGCGAGGTCAACAGCCTCGTCGATCTAACGTCTCGGATCTGAACGGCGATGGCACCAGCGACCTGGTGCTGATCAACAACCCGCTTGCCACCACGGGCAACGCCACCGTTAGCATTTCTTTGGGCAAGGCGGACGGCACCTTTCCAGTGCCGACGGAGATCACTCTACCCGGCAATTACGTTTACAGCGCGGTGATCGACGATTTCAACGGGGATGGGAAGAAGGATATTGTGGCCTCCTCGTCGCAGGGATATTTCGAGGGCCAGAATACGACCTACTCCATCAACTTCCTGGCCGGCAAGGGCGACGGCACGTTTCAGGCGGTGAAGTCGTACACCGTCACTCCTCCGGCTGATTTTATTGCCAGCGGGCAAAGTCCCTACTTTGGACTGATCAGCGCGGACCTGCGGGGCAGCGGCCACAAAGACTTGATCACTTCGACAGGGATCGTTCTTTCCGGCAACGGCGACGGCACGTTTACATCCCTCGGCGACGACCGCCTTTCCCAATTCGCAGGCGGCATCAGACTTCGGTCCCAGCGTCGTGGCCGCGGACTTCAACAAGGACGGCAAGATGGACCTGGCGGTCAACACCGGCGCCGCGATCCAGATCTTTCTCGGCAAGGGGGACGGCACGTTTACGCTCTATTCCGGGTATTCAACCATCGCCAATATGGGGTATCTGGTGGCGCAGGATATCGACGGCGACGGCAACATCGACCTCTACTCCGGAACCGGCAACAACGGCACACTGGGGGCCGACAAGTTCGACTACAACATGGGCTATGCGCTGATGGGCAATGGCGACGGCACATTTCGCGGCGCAACCGCGGAACCCTTTACCTACAACGGCAGCAACCTGGCGGATCTGAATGGAGACAAGGCTGTGGATGCCGTAGGCGTGAACAGCGGTGGAGCATCCTTCACCTCGTATCTGGGCGACGGCAAGGGAAATTTTGCCCCCGGGCCTTCGCTGGTATTCTCCCCGATTACGCTGAGCGGAAAGTCTTATACGTTCTCGCTCGATTCTTATGCGGTCGGGGACATCGATGGAGACGGAATTCCCGACCTGGTTTATCTCGGGTCTGACTTCCTCGGGCCGAACTATGCACCGGGCATCTTCACTGCCACGGGCAAAGGTGACGGCAGCTTCAACACTCCCACCTTTACCCCCGCGCCATCCTTTGTTGCGTCACCGGACTTCGACGTCAATCCGACGATCTCGGCCATTCAGCTGGCGGATATGAACCATGACGGCAAGCTCGACCTCGTCTACACCTACAGCACCTGCAGCTATAAGTTGGTTACCTGCTATTTCGGCGTGGCCGTCCAGTTGGGGAACGGCGACGGCACCTTCAAGAGCACCGCGCAGCTGACCCAGCTCTACTCTGGTGCCACGGTAGCCGGTCCTGGGGCCTATACCATCATGTTGGTTGGCGACGTGAACAAAGACGGCACGCCGGATATGCTGATCGGAACCGCAGTGGATTCGGCAGCGCTCGACTACTACACCCTTCAGGTCTACCTGGGCAAGGGAGACGGCACCTTCGGTGCTCCCACAACGGTCGCCGGTGTCACGCCCTCAGCCTGCCCTCAACGGCGAGTACCCGCTTACGCTGGCGGACATGAACAATGACGGTGTACCCGACATTGTTGCCCTGGAGGAGGACCCGGTCACGACGGATCTGAAGGCAGCGATCGCGCTGGGCAACGGCGACGGTACCTTCAAGACGCCCAACGTCACCGTCTACGCCGCCCAATGTTTTTACTGTGGGCTCGCGGTGGCAGACTTCAACGCAGATGGCAAGTTGGACGTGGCGACTGCCGACTACATCGGCGGCCCGCAGGGGAGCGGCATCTCCTTTGGCAACGGCGACGGCACGCTCCAGACAAGCGGTACTTCCGCAACCGGGCTCATGCCGGTGCAGTCCTTCTATATAGGGGTAAGCGGCGCTTCCCTGGCGATCGATCTGAATGGCGATGGCAAGCCGGATATTCTGGATGGCAACGTCGTGCTGTTGAACCAGGGCGTCACCACAGGGCCCACGATGGCAGCCACAACCACGGCGCTCACGGCCTCGGCCGCAACGATCACGGCCGGCGGTAGTGTCACACTCACTGCTACCGTCACCGGGGCCAGTGGAAGCACCGGCGTTCCCACCGGCACCGTCACTTTCCTCGATGGCGCCACTACCCTTGGGACTGGTGCTTTGAATGGTTCCGGAGTTGCAACGTACTCGGCCGGCGCTTTGGCTACCGGAGCCCATAGCATCACCGCCCAGTATGGAGGGGACACTAACTTTTCCGCCTCCACTTCGACCGCTGTGACTGTAACCGTGCAGGCGGCCCCGCCTTCCTTCACCATCAGTGCCAGCCCAACCAGCCTTTCCATTACCGCCGGTGCGACCGGCACAACCACAGTCTCGGTCACACCAGCCGGAGGCTTTGCGCAAGCGGTGAGCTTCGCCTGCAGCGGCCTGCCTTCCGAGGCCACCTGCACCTTTGCTCCGGCAACTGTCACTCCGGGCGCAAGCGCCGTGACCACTACCTTGACCATTACCACAACCGCCGCGCAGTCAGCCGTGCAAAGCGGGATCCATAGGGCCGGTATGACTGGGCTCTTAGCGCTGGGGAGCCTACTCCTGTTGGTGATGCCTGGAATGAGCCGTGTTGCCCGCTGGAGCCGTTGGTTCGTGCTGCTGTTTGCCTTCGCATTGGGTGGAGCATTCATCGGCTGCGGCGGTGGCAGCGGGGGCGGGGGTGGCGGCGGCACGCCAAACCCGGGAACTCCCGCCGGAACAACCACGGTTACGGTTACCGCAACCTCTGGTTCGATCGCTCAAACTGCCAGCCTGAAGATGACGGTGCAATAACGCTCCGTCCAATGGGTGCCCCATTCAAGCCATCTTTTGCCTTGAGTGGGGTTGTTGAGACTCAACTCTCTGCTCTGAGTCATGAGTGAGGTTGTCGGCTTTGTCATCCCGACCGAGGGAGCGTCGTAGAGAGAACTGCTGTTCCCTGGACTCGCAGCCAAGTACTCGGATTACCGGGGCGCCCCGGTTGTTTCATTGTGGTCATTACTGTTGCGGGCACGTCCCGGGCCATGACTTTTCTCCTCAGGATGCCTGCATCACGAAGGCGACCGCTGCTGAGAGCTTTGCCCAACGCTGGGATTCCGCGTTCAATCGCTTCTTGCCTTCTGCCGTCAACTGGTAGAACTTGGCGCGGCGATTGTTTTCTGAAGCGCCCCATTGGGCACTCAGCAGCCCGCGCAGCTCCAGCCGGTGAAGCGCTGGATAGAGCGCACCCTCTTCCACTTTAAGTACTTGCAGCGATGTCTGTTGGATCCACTCAACCACGGCATACCCATGCAGTGGCCCGCGGGCCAGCGCCTTCAGGATCAGCATCTCCAGCGTGCCCTGGATCAGTTCGCCGGCATTCTCTTCCCTAATCATGTTATGGGAAAAGATATTCCACATATCTACCCGCTGTCAAGGATGGGTGACGACGGATTCCCTTTTACAAATGCTCTGGCATCGGTGAGAGATGTCGACAGGGGCGGCCGAATCAGCCTGCGAAAAAACTTTGGTTTGTAGCAGGACAAGACTTTAGTTGCACTGTAAATGATTGAGAATACGTCGGGCTGTCTCGCCGCAGAGCTACGTCTTGCCCTGCTCTTATTGCTTTTGCAAGCGATTACCTTCCCTATCGGGGTTCCCCTGATTTCCACCGTCTGCCATCTCGCATACACTCGTGCAAATGGCCGATAAGACACATTTACTGCGTCTTAAGCCCCCCTCATTGGGCATTCAGCATGTGTTGGCTTCCCGTGTTGAAATCCATGGTGAGCACTTGGTCCTGCTCGACTCCGAGGGGAGGCTCGCTGCGCTGGTCCTCATGCAAGTGGTTGAGAGTTGGAATGTGCTACCCGTTGCGACCCCTTTGCAATCTGGCAACACGGATCGTACCGGTCCAGAGAAGCCCTGAATAAATTGCGGCGCTCGGCGCCATCCCTCTTCCCGGGCACAGACGCAATCTGGACACTATGACTTCCCGCCAACAATTTGCAGGAGCCTCCCGGCATTTCCTTGCGACTGAATGATGAAGCCTGCCGCGACAAGTTCACGGACTATCCATTCCGCTCCCAAACGCAGCTTGCGATAGCTGCTACGGTTGAGCATCCAGCCCCCTTCCCTGCGCGTGTGCACGAGATCGTGCACAGTAACGGAATCGGAATTTTCGTATTCTAGAAAACATGTCATGATCGTGTCTTCGTCGCTATGGACAGAAATGAAGCGTTCCGTCCCTTCCAGTTCCTTTGTCAAGTCACGGTAGGTGATGACGAATATTCCTCCACGAGCGAGTGAACTGAAAACGTCCGTGAAGAGAGCGCTGACCTCCGGCTTGCTGGGTAGATGGGTCAAAGTATCGCCCATGCAAACAATGGCCGTAGCTTCTCCAGCCGGAACGATGTTGGAGATATCTCGCAAATCAGCTTGGCAAACCTTAACCGGCAGGCCGCTCGTATGCGATCGTAGTTCATCGAGCAGGGATGCACTGGTATCGATTGCGACAACCGAGGAAAACCCCAGTTGTGCCAGGGCAACGGTCTGGAAGCCCGGTCCGCTTCCCAAATCGACTGCAAGCGATTGGCCTCTCGATGGCTTCAACGCCTGCATCAGAATCAACTTCTGTTCTTCCACTTTCTCTTCAAAAGTGGCGCCGGTCATCCATGTGTAATGTTTGGCTAGTAGTTGCTCGTAATGCTCGCTGACGGTCGACATAAGCTATTCCAGAAAAAGGAGAGCAAAGGAATGAGAACCCCTACGGCTTCGCAGGCGTTGGCTCTGCAACCTTGGGTACAGACGTAAAAGGCTGAATACCGAACCTGGGGTAGACCTCGCTTGGGTAATAGAAAACTCCATCCTTCACCACCATGCGGATGGTCTTGAGCGCCTTCAGATCCTTCGTGGGATCGCCGGGGATCAGGAAGAAGTCAGCAAGTTTACCTTTTTCAATCGAACCTAGACGCTGGTCCTGCCCCAGGTAGTGCGCCGCGTCGAGCGTCGCCCTTTTCAGGATCTCCGGCGCGGTCATCCCGGCGCGCTGGTAGAGTTCAAGCTCGCGATGATAAGTGAACGATCCGCCCATGTCAGTGCCGAAAACAATAAAGACACCACGATCATGCAGGATGCGAACCGTCGCGAGCATCTTTTCAAAGACCGCTGCGAACGCCTTTTCATCACCCAGCGCCGACATATCGACCGGGGCTTTCAAAGCGTCCCGCCGCCAGGCAATCGGCATATGGGAGAAGTAGTCAACCTCGCCCGGCGGTGTTTGCCCATTCCGGCTTAGGAACAGCCACTCATGGATTTCCAGCGTCGGATCGATCGCCAGGTGCCGGTCTGCCATCAGATTGATCGTGTGCTGTACCTTGGGGCTTGCCAGGTCCAGATCGGCCAGGCGCCTCGCGATCATCAGCCTCGGCTTTACCGGCCGCATGTCTTCGCCCGGCAGAATCACCCACCCGTACATGAACTTATCGATGTGCGTGATCTCGTCGTAGCCGTCTTCGATCATTTGATCGGTGGTGGAGAAGGCCGGAATATGCCCGGCCACGCGCATGCCCAGCAAGTGTGCTTCCCTGGCCATCGCGGGCACCCACGCCGGGTTCACGCTGTTATAAATCTTGATTTGCCAGTAGCCCCGTGCGCCATACCAGCGTACTGCGTCGAGCGCCTGCTCCTGGCTGTCGACCAGGATGCCGTTGTTGGCGCTAAACTGACTCTTGCCTTCAATAAAGCCGGATCGTACAACGTGCGGGCCGCCGATGGCGCCGCTCTCGATCTGCTGCATCAACTTATCGAGAACCGCGTTGTCATTCCCCATGTCGCGCACGCTGGTAACACCAGCCAGAACATTCAGTAACGCCTCCTCCTGCTGCAAGTGGGCGTGCATATCGTACATGCCCGCCACCAGCGTGCCGCCGGCGCCATCGATGACTACCTCTCCCGGCGTTTGCGGGCTGTCAACCGGTTCGACAGCGCTGATCTCCCGATCCTTCACCAGCACCGACACCGGCTCTGTCAAAGACCCGGCCTTCGGATCGAACAACCGCACATTGCGAATGCGGACCGGTCCCGCGTAGTGGTGCGCTGCTTCATGCTCGATGTCGATGAATCGCTGCAGTGACCAATGCGCCGCTAATTCCCGCAAGCGCTGCTCTTCGCCCTCATATCCAGTACGTACGATAATGAAGCTTGCATCGACCGACGCGAATAGTTGGCCGCTTGCATCGAGCAGGATCGTGTCCGGCACCAGGTCGATGCCACTTACATCGTAGCGGGTGACCTGGATCGCGCCGGGGCTGCCTTGAACCGTGAGCGTCTCGCCGATTGTGAGCCGGAGCTCGCCCCCAGGGAGTGCAGGCAACACTTTGTCCGGGGTCTTCAGTAGTGCTCGCGCATACACCCCGTCCGACCAGGGACTGCCGCTCTGGGCTACATAGAGGCTGGGCTTGGCCACGGCCGCGCTGCCTTTGCCGGTGGAGTCAACCCACTCCGCAGCCGAGCCCGTGCGAGCAAAATGCTCTGCCACCTTGGCGCTGAACGTCGTGGTTCCGGTGATCGTCCAGGCGAGCGGCAGGCCGTCCGGGTCCAGGCGGATCGTCTCCGCTATGGTTGGGCCACGGCCATTGTTCTTGTAATCGTAGTCAATAATGGTCTGGTCGCCGTTGGTCTCGGCGGTCAGATGGCCAATATTCTTGCCGCCGAACATGACACTCAAGTGCGCTGTCTCGGCAACCGCAACGGATGACATGGCCATCGCTGCGGTGAGCGTGACTGCGAGAATTCTATTTTTCACAAAGCCTCTGGCGAAACGTCTTGGCCCGGGTGGATCAGAATCTTATATCACGCTCGTTTGAATCCAGACAGATTGAGGTTACGTCGTGGGATCACCGCCCAGCTGCCTTCTGCCCGCGAAGCACCATGCAAGTGCACGCCGCCTTGGCCACCAATCGCTTCTCTTCGTCGGTTATGGCGCACTCGGCGTAGCCGACTGTGCGGCCCCGGCTTACCACATTTCCTTCCGCTCGCAGCATTGACTGCCACACCGGACGAAAGAAATTGATCTTCAATTCCACTGTTGTAAAGGATTCTTCCGCCGCCAGTGTGCTTGCGAATGCGATTCCCATGGCAGCGTCCGCGATATCGCAGAGGATCCCGCCGTGCAGCGTCCCCATAGGATTCGCATGTTGTGGGCCGGCTGCCAGGATGACGGTCGCCCGTCCTTCACCGATCTCTTTTACCTCAAATCCAATCAGGCGCGCTACCGGCACTTCGTTCGCGGATACTCGCTGCTTCAGGCCGGGTTCAAACGGATTATCCGGAACACTCATCGCTCCTCCAAATCGCTGTAGCTGAGATATACCATCCAGCTTACGTGTCGCCGAAACTTCGGCCTAGTTCCCCTGGAACAACTAGAATGATAGCGGTTCAGATCTCTGCCCAACCGATACAGGATGGAGCACAGTCGATGTCGACACAATCGCAAGTCAAGGTATTCTTCGAGCCGGCCATGGAGCAACATAGCCCAGGACTGTATGATGCGACCTCCACGGCCACCTCCGTTCCATTCGAACACGCAGTGACCGAGGATGGCCGCGCCACCTACGATGTCGACGGCTTTCTGGTTGTGAGCGGCGTCTTCACCGGCGAAGAAATAGCTCGCGGCAGGAACGAGCTGGAAGCCATGACCTTAGCAGATGACCCGCGCTGCGACATGGTTTGCTACGAAGGTGAGATCCGGCGCCTCCTGCCGCCCTCGACAGCCAAAGAAAACATTGTGAGTGGCAAAGGCGTAGGCGATGCACTCGCCCTGGGCCGGCAGGAACGGCAGCTGCCTGATCTTACCAGCCAAAGTGCGCGCACCATTTATCCGCAAGTTCATGGGCTTCCTGCAAAGTCATGGCGACCTGCATGCAATTGCTTATCACCCAAACCTGCTAACCCTCGTGCGGTCGATGCTCGGAGCGCAGCCTGAGCTATTTCAGGAGATGGCATTGATCAAACCGCCGGGCGGCCGCGAGAAGCCCTGGCATCAGGACCATGCCTATTTCAACTACCAGATAGACAACCGAATCGTAGGAGTTTGGATTCCCTTCGAAAACACGACACCCGAAAATGGATGCATGTTCGCCATTCGCGGCGGCCATCTGTTGGGTCCGAGGCCCCACGTGAAACGCCGGGACTGGCAGATTTGCGATAGCGATGTCGAGGCCAACAACCGGGTGTGCATCCCGATGCACGCGGGAGAGGTAATGATCTTTGATGGGAAGCTGCCTCACGGAACACCGGTGAACAAAACAGACAAATTCCGCTGGGCGATCCAGTTTCACTACAAAGCGCAAACCGCAGTGGAAGTGCCGGACGATGTCCGCCTTGCATCCTTCGGTAGTGAAGGAAAGAACGTGACCTGCTAACTAAAGCCAAATCACCGACCGGTCGATGCTGCCGATCGTCGCTCTCCCTGTGAGCGCCATTGCCATCTGCAGCTCGCGCTGCAGGATATTCACAACTTTGGTGACACCGGCCTCGCCCGCCGCGCCCAGGCCATAGAGATAGGGCCGTCCGATCAGTACCGCGTTCGCGCCGAGCGCCAGCGCCTTGAGCACGTCGGTCCCTCGGCGAATACCGCCATCCACCAGCACCGGCACGCGTCCCGCGACTTTCTCGGCGACATGGGGCAGCGCGTCGATGGTTGCCGGCACGGTGTCCAGGTTTCGTCCTCCGTGGTTCGAGACCATAATCCCAGAGACTCCTGTCTTGACCGCCCGGTCTGCGTCGCCGGGGTTAAGCACACCCTTCAACAGCAACGGAATCTTGACGTAGGAGCATAGCTGCTCCACATCCTTCCAGTTCAGCGCCGCATTGAGCACACTGCTGAAGATCTGGAGGGAATCGATGCGAACGCCATCACAGACGCCGGTGAAACCGCTCAGGTTCGGCAACGGCGGCGTTGTAACGTTTGCCCGGGTCTCGCGATCGCGCGCGCCGCTTACGGGGGTGTCCACCGTGAGACAAAGGGCGCGACAACCGGCGGCCTCCGCGCGTTGTACCAGGTGGCGAGTGAGGCCTTGGTCTGGCTGCGCGTAAATCTGAAACCACAACGGACTCGTTGCCACCGATGCCACATCTTCAATACTCGTGCTGGCAAAGGAGCTGACTACCAAGGTGGCGCCGGCAGCGCCTGCGCCTCGGGCTGTGGCCAACTCACCCTCAGGGTGCGTCAGCCGTTGCGACGCCGTAGGCGCCAGAAGAATCGGGAAGCTATGCTCCTGTCCAAACAGCGCCACACGCGTATCCAGCTTTGAAACATCGACCAGAACTTGAGGTTTCAGACGAATCCGCTGGTAAGCTTCCTCATTCCACCGCAATGTGTGCTCATCGGCAGCGCCGGCGTTGATGTATTCCCAGCCCATGGCTGACATCTTGGCTTTAGCCAGCGGCTCGAAGTCACGCAGGCAGACGGGTTCCGGACCAGGCACAGCGATAAAATCTCCTTCTGCGATCATGACGCTGCTGACCGGTCAACTCACCGCAACCGTAACCGTCTGCGGAGTGCCCGGCACGGAGTGATGGGTCACATCGTGAAAGCCGGCGCTCTTGCACATCGACGCGATCTCGCGTTGCGAGAATGCATCGCCCGACGGAGTCGTGGTGAGCATGGTCATCGCAAACATACCGGCGCCGGCGGGCGTGATCCTATCGTCGTTGACAGCCATTTCCACGATCACCATCTTCGCTCCGGGTTTCATGGCAGCGCGAATCTTCTCGAACAGGCCAACATTGGTGGGCACGTCGAAATGGTGGATGAAGTTGGTGACCAGCACCACGTCGTAGCCGGACCCGAAATCGGCCGCGAAGGCGCTGCCCTCGATGGCGCTCCAGCGATCCGCCACCCCAAACTTCACCGCGTTCTCATGGGCAACGGCCAGGACATTTTTCCAATCCAGCGCGTGGATTTCTGCTGCCGGGTTGTGTTGCGCTACGGTGATGCCGAACATGCCGTGGCCGGCGGCGATATCCAGCACCTTGATTGGGCCGGAACCGGCCGTGAGCCCAGCGATCACCCCGGCGGAGGGCATCTGCAGCGGCGCCATCCCACGGGCGAAATTCACCCAGACCGGGTTGTCGTCGCTGACCGATCCCCGGTCGGGCAAGGTCGTTCCGCCCTTGCGTACCGCATCGGTCACGTTCGCGAGGCCCTTCTCCATAAAAGGATGGAATAAGAAAGATGCCATACCGCCCATGTATGCCGGTGAGCCTTCCACCAGGAAAAGCTCTGAATCCGGGGTCAACGCGTAGCCTGATTCGTCTTTGGTGAGAAATCCCGAGATGGTGAGAAAGTCGCAAAGGATGCGCAGACCCTTGACCGAAGCGGCGCACACCGGAGCAAGTGCCTCGGGCGTGCGTGCGCCGCCGGCGATTGCCGTGAAGACTTTGAGTTCGATGCCGGCGCGCAGCGCGCTCGTCTGTTGGTGCGCTTGCAGGGTTTCAAAAACCAGCATCGGAGAAGGTGGTTGAGTGGGCATCGGCAAATTCTACATGTCTCGCCAGAAACGTGCGTGCTAATCCGGCTTGCGTGCCCACACCAGGGACATGCGGGGACCAAGCGCCAGGATATTGGGGTTCTTCGTGTCCCGGTCCATGTCAGCGAGGATTGTTTCCATCTCAGCACTCGTGACCAGGCCCGCGCCCACAAAGGCCGGCGCGGCTTCCTGCACCGACCATGCCAGGAGAAACCGCTCTTCGCCTCGAGCGATCGCCGGCTGATGGATCTCAATCTCGGGCTCCGGGCATCCTGCCGCCTTGACCAGGTGGTAGAGATCGCTTGACATCGCATAGTTCAAGCCCCGCGTGGGACCCAGGCGGCCGAACAAATCTGCGAACCAACTAAGCGAGCTGGCAGGCACACTACCCGCTGAAGTCAGGTCACCATCTTCCACCACCAGCATTCCTCCCGGCTTGAGGATGGCGAGCATCTCGCACAGGCCAGCCGCCGGATCGGGAAGGTGTAACAGGAGAAAGCGGCAATAAACCAGGTCAAACGCGTTACGCGGCAGCCCTGTCGCTGTCGCGCTTCCCTCCACGAAAACTACGTTGGTGTGTCCCTTCGCCTTGCATAGAATGAGCCCCTGCTCGAGTTGCGAGGCATTGAGATCCAGGCCGGTAACATGTCCCGACGGACCTACCAGCTCTGCCAACATGCAGGTGGTCGCTCCCACGCCGCAGCCAAAATCCGCGACCGTCATGCCAGGCTTCAGCCCCGCCTGCAGCAGAACTCTGCGTCCGGCCGGTGAGTACACCCGATGTAACGCGCTAAGCCGGCGAACCGCCGCTTCGCCCGTGGCCAGGGAGTATTCCCCTACACTCGATCTATCTTGCACAGTAGATGATCCTCTCATCAAAATCTCCGAACCAACGGGCACAAAGCCTCGACACGCTAACCGGAGAATTGGAATGACCTTAGGGAAGTATCGCGCAAGCTTACCAGAGCAAGACGGGATTGTGTAGGTCGAGTCAGAACGCGGTCATGGGTCACTTCTCGGAAGTAGGTGCGGCGATGCTTCCGCCGGAGATCGAGGCCAAATAGACATCGTGGATGGCCTGGATGACGAGCTCCGGGCGATACGCTTCCACATAGTGCATGCTGTGCCTGGCGATGATCCGCTTGCTGTTGGTGGAGAGCAAGCGCAGATCCTCCTGCATCGAAGACCATTGCTTTTCGGTGCTTCGCGCGATCTCCGGTGGAAACCCGCTCCCCGTCTGGGGATCGTGCGACAGAACGATCAAGGGCAGCTCCCCAAGCCTGGTGACGGAAGCAACCTCCTGGCCACTGCGCCGAAACCAGAGCTCCTCGTCCCTTGCGGACCGCAAAGTCGATGACCGGCAATCCAGCGCAATGGCGGCGGGAGCAGCCTGTTGCCATGCCTGGGGAACTCCGGGAAACGTGTAGTCATCACGGCACCATCCCAGCAGGCGGCCGAGGCCAAAAGGCCAACCCAGCAACTTGTACTTGAGGGTCCGGATGTAGGCTTCCGGAGAGAGGCTCGGCGGGAAACGGTTCAGTTGGTCCGGATGCGAGGAATCGACCAACACTATCCCCGTGACTTGATCGCGATGCAACGACCAGAAGAGGAGCTGATTGTATCCGCCGAAGGAATGACCTACGAGAATGTAGGGCCCTTCTACCTGGGCATTCTTCAGCAGGTCCTCGATCAGCGCCACCACATGCGCGCTATCCCGCGGTCCCGAGGAGGCATCGCTCCAACCCAGCCCGGGCCGGTCGTAGGAGCAGACGCGGGTAAACCTTGCTACCTGGGGCTGGACCAGAGCCCAGGTAGCTGCGGAGTCTCCCAACCCGGCGTCCAACAGCACGGTGGGGCTGCCCGTGCCACGGCAGTCCAGATGCATGCGGTGGCCTTCGACCTCCACCAACCTTCCCGGCATGGGATAGCGATGTTCATCCCATCGCGTGGCGGCCCATTGATAGGCCAGGCCGCACAACGGCACAAGGAGAACCGTGGGCACGAGGATCAGCGTGGCAGTTCTGACGTATCGGAGGATGGACTTGTTCAAATTAACTCTAACCAAAGAGGATGGGATGGATTTCCTGTGGAGGTTGGTGGCTTCGGCGAACTTCATGCGCCTGTCTGAGAAGAAACAAATGTCCGCAGTTTTTTGTTCTCGTGCCGTAGATCATCGGGTGCCCCGGTCATCTATGGAAGGGAAAAGATCCTCAAACAATTCCGTTTCATCCTCCCGTGGGTCGGCGAAGCCGGTGGTCAACTTCATGCTTTCTCGCGACAGCCTGGTCTCCTGACAAAATTGTCTCCACCCCCATCAGAACTGGATTTTCAGAGAGGCCTGCATGGAGCGCGGACCGCCGACAGCATAGAGAGGATTGAAACCGCCGCCAAAGCCATTGCCGCTGCCAAGGGTTTGTGCCAGGGTTTGCGTGGGTAATCCGAAGCCCGAGTAATTGAGGACATTCTGGGGATAGCCAAAGCTAGGGTGATTGAGCACGTTGAAGGCATCCAGCCGGATGCTCAGATGAAGCTCTTCGTGGAGAGTGAAATTGCGCCGGACCGATAAGTCGGTCTGCACTGCATCAAAGGCGCGAAGCTGATTGCGGCCTTCAGTTCCCTGCCGGGATTGGTCCGGCGTGTCGAATTCGGGAATGGCAAAGGCATTTGCATTCAGCTCGCGCCCACCCGGCGCGGTGCTATTGCTAAGGTAGAGAGGTTGCCCCGGGACAGAGTCGGCGCGCAGATAATTAAAGCCCGGGGTAAAGAGATCGAAGAACTTTGAGACGCTGGGACTATAGATCACGTCGTAAGGAGGCGCCGAACGTGCCCGGGTTACTCCGTCGATCGACCAGCCTTGCAGCAGGGCGCGGGGAATGCGGCTCTGCAGTCCGCTTCCCGGCAGGTCGTAGGTTGCGGCAGCGCTGAAGGTGTTGCGAATGTCCGCAACCGCGTTGCCGTAGTCCTGATGCACGTTGTAGAAGTTCGATGGCAGTTGGTTGCTGTCGTCGTAGCCGGAGGAGTAAACGGTGTCACTCGATCCGTTATCGAGCGAGTGGGCCCAGGTATAGGAGGCCAGCACCTGAAGGCGCTTTTGCAGGCGATGCTGGTACTGCACCTGGAGCGAGTTGTAGTTGGAGTAATCCGAGTTATCGGTGAGCAAGAGCGAGGTGAAGATCGGATTGACCGGAAGATACTGCGAGCTAAGCGTGTTCTGGCGCAACAGACGGCGGCCTACCGAACCGGTATAGGTGATGGTGAATCGTTGCGCCGCACCCAACCCCTGCTCGATGGAGCCGCTGTACTGCAGGTTATAGGGTGTCTTCAAGTGGGGGTCGAAGATCTGCGCGGGATTGTATGGCGCGGTCAGCGGGGCGGGCTGAGGCGAGGGCAATTGCAGGGGCAGGGGAACGTTGGAATAATAGGCGGTCGTGGCATAGGGGTTGGCGGTGTCAATGTTGCCGGCGGTTTCTGTTCCCAGCGCGTAATAGACGCCGAATCCGGCGCGCACGATGGTAGGCCAGTCAGCGTTCTGGCGAGCGGCATAATTGACTCCGAAGCGCGGCGAAAAATTCAGGTAAGACGCCTTCCAGGGTGGAGTACCCAAGGGCGCCAGCACGGTCGTCGACAGATCCGTGACCTGGTCGACGGCGATCGGAGGATGGCCGGTGAGTTCAGAGGGAGCGGGGTTCCGTTCCCAGCGAATTCCATAGCTGAGGGTCAGGCGATCGCTGGTCTTCCAGGTATCTTGCAGGTAGGCGCCTATGTTGAAGAAGCGGAGCAGCGGCTGGATGGAGTTATCCTGCGTGTTGACCGAGTCGGCGACGCCGCTCTGCAGGCTTTCGGAACTGTAGAAGAATGGAAACAGGTCGTAGAGGCGAGTCGAAGTTGTCGGCTCCATCCGTCGAAAGTCAAATCCCGCCTTCCATTGATGCCTGCCCTGCAGCAGAGAAACACTGTCATTGAGTTGGATCTGATGCTGCTCATTGTTCCTGGCGTTGACGCCAGTCTGGTAGAGCGTGCCACGCAGGTTTTCAATCCACATGCCGGCGTTCGAATTGGCACTCGATCCAAACCCCGAGGGAAAGCCGACGCTGTCAGGCAAAGGCACAGCGCCGCCGAAATTGTCGCCGCGAAAGTGGACAGAGCCGTGGTCGGTGCTCCAGTTGAAGCGAAACTCATCTGTCAGATGATTGGACAGGAGCAGGGTTGCGCCCGCGGTCAACAGCCGCGTGGTATTGGAGGTGATGGTGTGGTCGGCGATGGGCGCGTAGCTGCCGGTGTTGCGCGTGTCTATCCATGAAGGTGACTCGTTGAAGCGGGCAAAGAGAGAGAGTTTCGAACCCACCGCCTGGTCGACGCGCAGGCTATAAGCGTCCAGCGTTGCCGGATCGGAAAAGCTGGCGGAGTATTGGTTGGCCAGGACGTTGCCGTCGGCGTCAATGTACGTCGGTGGTCCATTGGGAATGGAATAGGCGTTGAGATACGGCAGCGAAGCAGCAGGTGCATTCTGCCGCGCAAAGAGCGAGGGAACATCGGTGATCGCTACCTTGGGTTCCCGCAGACGCAAACCTTCGTACGAAAAGAAGAAGAAGGTGCTGTCTTTGCGAATGGGTCCGCCAAAAACGCCACCGAAATCGTTTTGCCGGATCGGCGGTTTGGGCAGACCGTTGTTGTTGGCAAACCAATCATTGGCGTCAAAGACATCGTTGCGCAGATAGTCGAAGAGCGAGCCATGGAAGCGGTTGCTGCCCGAACGGGTGACCAGGACAATCTGGGCGCCGCCGCGGCCGTATTCGGCGGAGGCGTTCGAAGTTTCCACGCGAAACTCCTGTAGGGCATCGACCGAGACCAGATTGCTGGTGCCTCCCAAAGCACTCAATGCGGGCAGAGCGCCGCCTCCATCCTGGGCGATCTCACTGGAGGGGCTGATGGCAAAATTGGCGCTGATGCCATCGATCTGAAAATTGTTGGCGTCGGCCCGGCTGCCATTGATCGCGAACTGACCTTGCTCGCCCTGCTCTTGCGTGGCCGTGAGGACGACACCCGGAGTAAGTTCGAGCAACGAATGGAAGCTGCGCCCATTCAAGGGAAGGTTCTCCACGAACTGCCGGTCGACCACGGTGCCGACGGTCGCGTCGGTGGTATTCAACAACTCGGACTGTGCATCGACAACGACCTGCTGTTGGGCGGAGCCGACCGCCAGGTGGACATTAAAGACCAGTGTCTGTCCGACGGTGAGGGTAAGCAGGTCGCTCGCCGCGGTGCTGAAGCCAGACGCCTGCACATAGACGCGGTACGGCCCGGGGTTGAGAAACGGGGCATAGAAGGTGCCGGCGTCGTTGGTGCGCAGGGTGCGCTCTGTACCTTGTGTTTGTTCCGCGATGCGAACTTCCGCGTTGGTAATGGCGGCGCCCTGGGCATCCTGCACCGAGCCGGTGATCGATGCGGTTTGGGCCAGCAGCGGCGAAGCAGCGACGAAGATGGATGAGAGGATGGCGATGCGAGAAAGGAAGCGCAGCATGGTTCTCCAATCTGGACCGGGAAGGATAGGGTATTTAAGAAACGGGTCCCGTACTGCGATTAAGGATGCTGCTCAACAGAAACAACGGCCCGTATTCGCGCGATAGAGTCAACCAGGTCAGGAATGATCTGCTGCGCGGAGCGTTGCGTGTTCCCTGCCCCTTCGGGGTTGCCGGCGATCAACTCGCGACACAGAGATTCATTGCGGGCGATTTCGGGTGATAGCCACGAATCATCCACGGCTGCGTTCTCCGGCGCCGTTTGGGTGGAAAAACCGAGGCTGCGTAGCGCAGTTTCCTGATGGTCGAGCGCGGCCAGCAAGCGCTGCGAATAACTCGCGGAGAGCTGGGCATAGGCGCTATCCGTAGCGGATGACTTGGTTATCGCGGCGAAACGATGTTGCAGGCTCTCAAGAGCTGCGGCACTTTGCTTCATCTGCAGCGCGGAATCGAGCAGGGTGCGCGCGATCTCCTGCTGGGCCGCAGGCGCCTGGCCGGTGGCCGTGAGGAAACGCTCCAGAGGCGAGGCCGCCACATCGACAGATTGCATGCTGATGGATTGCTTGGTTGTGCCGTCCACCGGTTGTTGTTGCAACTCGGCAATACTCAGCAGCTCAACCTGAACCAAAGGGATTTTGCCCAGCGCGCGTGCGATCTCCTGCTTACGTTCGCTGGTCTCGACAATCCCTTTGACCTGGACTTCGCGATCGTTGTGGTCGACGGCAATCTGCTCCCCTTGATCTGCCTGGAGGTGGTTAAGTTCCAGGCGTGCTGCCAACTCCGCGTTGTCGAGCATCATTACGGAGGGGAGAGAAGGGGGCACCACGGCGCGCAGAACCGGACGGCTCCCGGCAGGAGAGGAAGGCAGCGGTTCAAAGAGCGCATCGTTGACACCACTCCAATCAAGCACGGCGTAATTGAGTTCGGCCACCTCGATGGTGTTGTCGCTGGTTCGGATGGTGCGTGCCACGGGGTGGAAATCGTCGGCCCGGACGGTGAGCGATTCAGCTTCGATCCGGCTACGGGGCACGGTTGTTTCCAGGGTGAGCAGGTTCCCTTCCCTTCTGATAACGCGATCGACCCCGCCCTGCTGGCGATCGTGCCAGGCGCGAAAGGAGGCGGCAGAGAGTGGGTTGTCCCAATCGACATCCACTTCGTTGAAGAGGCTACGGACCTGGGATGCCTCCGCGTGCAGCGCCCGAGGCCGGGGCTGCCTTACTCCGCGGGCGTCGCGGTAGATCTCGCGCTCGATGCTGGTATGCGCGGCAACGATATGAATCTTCTGGTAGACCACGCCTGCCTTGCCATCCGCCACTTTTTGTTCGGCCATCTGCGCGCCCAGCATCAGTTGCCCGGCACTCACCGTAACTTTTGGACGTTGCCAGATCCAGCACAGGAGAAGCGTGGCGATCAGCACGATGGCGAAGCTGGCGAACAGCGGGTTCATGGCGTATCCGGAATTGGCTGATATGTCGAAGAGGCTCGTGGTGGCCGGCGGCTGGCGATGCTCTCGTTCGGCGCGCCTGCGGAGCGCCGCCACCAAAGCGGCACGCCTTTCAGGATCTGGGGTGATTCTGCCGGCCATGATGCGGCGGTGTTCGGTAATCCGCATGGCGGCGCGTTCCATCGCTTCCCTGCGTGCGCGGCATTGCCAGCAGCGGACCATGTGCCGGGCAGCGCGCAGGTCTGCCAGAGGTGATAACTCGCCCGCGATCAGGCGGGAGATGGATTCGTCCGACACATGCTGAAGGCGGTTCAGCCGCATCCCGAGCGAGCTCATAGCTCCCCCGCCAAGAGAGCCAGGGCGCGATGCACCAGCTCGCACACCCGCTTAATGCTGACGCCCATGACCGCCGCGATCTCGCGATAGCGCAGCTCCTCGGCGCGAAGCAGGACTGCGGACCGTTGCTGTTGCGTCAGATGCTGCAGGGCGTGCTGCACGCGCCTGAGCTCTTCGTTGTGGAGCGCGTTCTGTTCCGGATCGGGCGAGGCATCGCTCAGCCCGGTGAGGATGTCGAGGTCATTGTCTACGGCGATGTACCGTTGCCCACGGCGGAAGAGATCAATTGCCAGGTTGTGCGCGACGCGAAAGATCCACGCGCTCCAACTGTCCGGGGCCTTCTGGGTGGAGAGATGATCGAACAAACGCAGGAAGGATTCCTGCACTACATCCTCAGATTCGCTTCGGCTCAGCCCGAGGCCGCACAGGTACGCAAGCAGGCCGGGCCGGAGTTGATCGTATAGGCCGACCACCTGTTCTTCCCGGCTGGGCTTGGGATCCGTGGCCGCGTTCTCGCCGATTGCCTGGAATGGCAAATCGGGGCAGGGGCCGAAGTCCCGAACTGAGAAGAGAAGAATCATGGGTTGTGTTAATGACGGGGGCGTGTCTTATTTTTACCCCCTGCGCGAGAAAACTTTCGGAAATGGGTTAGAAACCGGCGATCGATGCGCGTCGTCCCTTCCCGTGTTCTGTTTTTCCAGGTATTTCAGCTTCGGCGAATTGCTTAGGGTTCCCGTCATTCCACCGGCTCAAAATTTATCGCGTCGTTGCTATCGCCCGTACCCTTGTACTTGGCGTGTAGCGGATAGGGATAGACGGGCCTGGTGAACATAACCGTGGCCGGGTCAAGCGGCCCCTTGAGCGGCGCTCGGGAAGAACCACGCAGATGCGCCCCAATCATGACATCGGGCGCTTGCCCATGTTCCACCCACGCCTCCAGATAGCTCAAATAGTCGAAGGTGGATACGCCGTCGCCGCCCCCGCAATGATTCATGCCGGGAATCGCGAATAGCCGGTAGAAATCCTGCGTGGCCTTAGCGCCGCCCATGGTCTTTTCCACGGTCTCGTAGTAGTCAAAATTCGCGCCGGGCATCTCCGTCATATCGGTGTCGCCCTGGTAGCTGAGCAGTTTTGCGCCGGCGTCTCGAAACCTGCGCAAATCAGGGTCGGTATCCGCATAGAGCACACCGATCCCGCTGCGCTTGTAGTCGCTGTCGAAATCGAAGTCGGTGTAGTTCCACTCCTTGCCCGCAGTGGAGAGCAGGGCCGTGTCTTTGAAGAATTCGTCGCCCCAGGTATCGGTGAACGCGTCTTTCCATTGCAGCTCGGCGCCGGGAAAGATACCTCGCGGCGAGAAAGCGTGGCCTTTCGAATCATGGGGCCGGCTGTAGATATCCTTGACGGCCTGGACCTGACGCACGCTCAAGCAATCGTCTTGTTTGCCGGCCTTGCACTGGAGTTTCGACGGATCGAAGTTGCAGTGGTACGGCGCGCTGACGATGCCGTCCTTGACGCCGTCATCCATATCGCATTCGGCAAGCACGGCGTTGTGCAGAAGTTGAATGTCGGTATCACTCAAAACAGGCTTTCCATCGTCACCCAGAAAACTCCGCTTGGCCCAGATGCCGCGCACCGCCAGGTCACTCTCATCGATATCGGGGGCGCCGGCAATGATGCCGTCAAAGTCCCAGGGAAAGCGCTGCGCTTCGATCAACGCCTGATAACCGCCCGTTGAGCAGCCCATGAAATAGGACCTGCTGGGCGCGGTCGCGTAAAAACGTTGCAGGATCGCCTTCGCGGCAAGGGTTACGACGTGCGTCGCGCGATACTCAAAATCGGTTTGGCCCTGAAGATTGTTGCGCGACCATAGGCCGCCCTCGCCCGTATGGCCCATGTCTGTGCCGACACAGGCGTACCCGGCGTGCGTTGCGCACGACCGAGGCACATAGTCTGTGCTGCCACACCAGCCTCCGCAGCCAACATGCAGCAGCTTCCCGTTCCACTGCGATACCGGCAGCAGAAGGACAAAGCCGGCATTGGGCGCGACATAGCCGGAAACGCGGCACGTGGGCTGAACCTGGCCTGTCGCTTTTGCGAGATCTTCGCTCACTTGCGCTTTGCCCGCGAGTCCCTGGACATCCTTCGCCAGAGTGGCTTCCGAGATTCGGGTGGGAGCGCCGGGGAGCGTGGAGAAGTCCGTCGTTGCCAGGGCCCGGCACCGGGCATCCTCAACAGACACGGATTGTGCCCTGCCAACTGCGCTGCCGAGCACGACTATGACGATCATCAAGGGCAGCGCGCATGCACGCCTTCCCGCCCGCTTTGCGATTCTGAGTGCCGTCAGTTCCGTCTTCACTTTCAAGGCTGCGACCTTCCGGGTTTGATCTTTAGAATCTCGGCCATCCAAGAGTATAAATCGACGCGAATCGTGCAAGGTGCGCAGCCGCGAAACCCGCCCAAAGGCTTTCGTGTCGGAAGGTTCTGCTGTATTGTGGTTGCGCGTGCAATCGAAAACACACCGACATCAGCTTTAAGGCGAAATAGTTTAAGACTGCTGATTTCAGCTACATTTCAGTTTACCCAACGCATATTGGATGGAGGAACCCTTATGAAACGCTTCACATTCTTCCTGGTTGCAGTTGCAACAATGGCCGGCCTTGTCGCCCTCATTGCCCCTGCGCCAGGACACGCGGATGGGGAACCCGCCCCGCCCTTCGTTACCGAAATCCCTCACGGGTACCGCGACTGGAGGTGGATCTCCTCGGCCCATGAAGCAGGCAACCTCAACAGTTTAGGCGCCGTCCTGGGCAACGATGTAGCGATCAAGGCCTACCGGGAGGGCAAGCTTCCGTTCCCGGACGGCACGATCATTGCTGCTTTGCATTACCGTAACGTCCCATCGGATGAAAACAACAAAGTCTTTGGCCAGGCCCAATCTTTCGTTCCCGGGGCCCCCACGAACATTCAGTTTATGGTCAAGGACTCAAAAAAGTACGCCGCAACCGGCGGCTGGGGGTTCGGTCACTTCGCAGGACGGCAAACCTGGCGACGCGGCGTTTATGAAAAGCTGCTTCCCCTGCCACGAGAAGGCCAAAGCGACCGACCTTGTCTTTACTCACTATGCGCCTTGATGCTGAGGGCTGGAGCAGAGCAAGAGAGACATGCTACAAGAGACGTCCGTAGGAGGATCAATGGAAGAGGAGATGTACTTCGAAGACTTCTATCCCGGCCAGAAGTTCAATTCCTTACGCAATTACCGCGTGACAGCAAACGAGATCATAAGTTTTGGCAAGAGCTATGATCCTCAGCCTTTCCACATCGATGAGGGCGCGGGTGAGAACTCTTTCTTCAGCGGTCTTTGCGCTTCTGGATGGCTGACGGCCGCGATTGTCATGCGGCTTCGAGTGGAATCGATCAATGTGAAGGGTGGCATGATCGGCGCAGGCGTCGACGAAATTCGCTGGACTCATCCCGTCCGTCCCGAGGATAAACTCCGCACCGAGTCGGAGGTGCTGGAAGTTCGCCGCTCAGTGAACCGCCCGGGATTTGGCATCGTTCGCTCCCGCACGACCGTGTTCAATCAACGTAACGTGATCGTCATGAAGTCAATCGTGAATTGGTTAGCTCCTCTCAAGGACTCCTGACTTCTATCTTTAACTCAACAGTACAACTGGTTGCACCGGCACGAGAAACAGCATCGCTGCCGTCTGTTCCCCTCCGCCGAGTCATGCACCCGTTATGATCGGAGGGCGTTAAAAGTCTGATTTTCAGTGTTGCCGGTGACTCGATATACAGATGGGGCACAGGACAACGGATCAACGATCCTTCCGAGTGCGTGTCTAGCCTCGATCGATAGGTAGGCGCGCGAGTTGGGCAAGGACCTATACTTCTTTGCAGGGCCAAGCAATTCACCGAGGTAGCGATGCTCAGAACTTCCCTCGTGACCGCCGCCCTGGCGGCTGTGCTTTGTCTTTACGCCAGCACTTCCGAGGCACAACTGGCTCAGCCGAATGGCGGCTCTATCGAACGCGGGAGCCTACCTGCGCAATGGCTCTCGGAACAACCGAAGTGCATGGAGATTCCCGAGTGGCAAGTACATGAGTACAATCCTAATTTCTTCATTCTTCGGCAGTCCCCATGCACCGATTTTGAAAAGCCCTTCGTCTTCCTTCTCTTCGGCAAAGACAAGGCACTCCTCCTGGACACAGGGTCGCGGGACGGGAACCTCGCACCGACGCTGAATCGCACGGTGAAAAACTGGCTGGCGCGTAACGGGAGAACAAGCATCCCGCTCATCGTGGCGCACACCCACGAGCATGAAGATCATATATGGGGCGATAAGGCCTTGCTGGCGATGAACGATCCCGCCATGCCGATCACTTTTGTGCCGCCCGACGTAGAGGCAACGCAAAGGTTTTTCGGGATCAAGAACTGGCCCACCGACATCGGCCAAGTGGATCTGGGAGAGCGCCAGCTTGATGTCATTGCTATTCCAGGCCACAGCAAAGCCAGTATCGCCATGTACGATCGGCGAACTGCGGTGCTGCTGACGGGAGACACCCTATATCCGGGGCGCCTCTACGTTGTCGACTTTCTGAGCTTCGAAGGGAGCGTTGAACGGTTGATCAAGTTTACCGAGGGCAAGCCAGTTGCTCAGGTGCTTGGAAATCATATCGAGCAGACGAGCACTCCGTTTCTCGACTACCCGGTCGGCACCATGTATCAGCCCAAGGAGCATGAACTAGCGCTCACGCGCGGAACGCTGCTGGAACTCGGTGATGCCGTTCGCTCGATGCACGGAACAGCGAAGCGGCTATGCATGCGCGACTTTTCAGTCTGGCCCGTCTCACCAGCTTTTATGAGTCCCGAGGAAGAGGCGAACTTCAAGCTTTACTTGAAAGAGCAGCGCGCGAAGATGTGGGATCAGTCGCACTGACTGCTTCGGGGGGACGAAGTAAGTACCAGTCGCCGCGCCACACTGAGACGGTTCGGCTGGTAATTATTTTCGTCTACCCCTTCAACTCCCACTCCAGTTAGACCACTCAAGCTAGACGCGGCCGCACAACTCCCATGCCCAGTTAGTTGTGGGTCGAAGGGAGAGACAACAGACTGCTCGAACAGCTCTCCGGTTCTGCGGCTCCACCAAAGTAACCCTGGTCTTCGCCGCTAAACTTTTCTTTTGAATTCCCCCGCCTCAACACGATGTAATCCGATACCAGCGCGTTCGCACCGATAAATTCCGGGTCGGCGTTGGAAACGCTGACCGTCAGTGCTTTGCCATCGCTGGAAAGGCATCCGGTACCGGTCGTCGTCAAGATGACGGTGTCAGCGGTCTTCGTGAAGCCCGACCACGGTGTGCATTTGCCGTCCGACGGCACAGCAAAGCCTATCCCGATGTAACTCGTGCCACCACCGCCGAAGCCGCCGTTCACCGCGATGCAGTAGTGCTCAGAGGCGAAGCTGGAGACGGGGGCGATCAGCCCAAGCAGCAAAGCCAGATGGGGTGTCTTGAGGTTAAACATAGGTTGGTTCCTCCTTCGTTCGGTTGTGACCAAAGATCGGTCGTTCGGTTGTGACCGTAGGCGCGGCGCCAAGCTGGCTACCCCACCGGTCCTAAGCTACAAGCACGCTCTCAGGGACGTTGCAACACGCATCAGCAAGAGCGAAGAAATCTCGAAGAAGTAGTTTGCGCATCGTGCGTTTCTCCCTGGGATGGACTGGCCTATGTTTCGGCCATCTCTCACTTGGATAAGCACAAAAGGAAAAAACATTTCACGAGGATAATTCGGTAGCCAAATCCGAGATGAGGAGCCGCAGCTGGAGGGATTAAGGGACAGCACACCGGGGCGGGAGCCGGGTGTAGGCGTGCCTTATCTGGCGCCCCCCGTCCCTCGCACCCTGCCCCTCGCACCCTGCCCCTCGCACCCCTAAACCGGCGATCGACGCTCAGACCGCTGGATCCTTCATCGGGCCGTCCAGGATCTGCTCGTGCACGGGATCCCAATAAAGGCGTTTACCGGTCCAATACGACTGGGCCGCCATGATGCAGACGATCGCATGGGAGAAGCCGTGATCTACCGTGGCATTGGGCTGCTTCCGGGTCTGCATCGACTGGAGCCAATTCACGAGGTGGCCGACATCATCATCGTCCGGGCCATTCGAGTTCGGAGCCGGCGCGCCGGGAACATGCACTATCTCGCTGCCGTCCGCCGCCGGTCCAACCAGGGGAAGACTGGAGTAGAGCGGCCCGGTATCGGTTGGATCAAATTCCTTTCTGCCCCCTTCGCGGGTGATGGTAAACAGGGACGCACCCTCGCCGCCATAGTTCTCGATGGTGCCGTCGCGTCCCTGGATCCGCCCGAAGCTCCGATAGCTGTTACTGAATACGGATTTGTAGGTATAGAGAAATCCTTTCGGGTACGTGACCGCGGCTATACAGATATCAGGGTTCTCGCGCCCGTCTTTCCAGGTGAAGATGCCACCCGTGGCCATCACACTTGCCGGATAAGCCTCATCGGTCCAAAGATGGACCATGTCGCTGCCATGGCTCAGCCATTGATCGAAAATTCCCGAGGAGAAATCCTTATAGAGACGGAACTCCAGATACACATGGGGATCAAAGGGACGATAAGGTTTTCCCAACAGCCAGCGATTCCAGTCCGTATCCTCTTCCCGCAGCTTCGACGGTCGGCCGTAGAGCCATTGCTTCCACTCCAGGTTGACGTCCATTAACATCTCAGTAGACTGGCCGGTATCCTCTGGCTTGAACCGCCAGCGGCCCTCGTTTACATTCCATTCCTGTTCGATATGGACAACTTTGCCAATCCGCCCGGAACGGATCACGTCGCGGATCGCCAGCGGATACGGTTGGCTGCGATGCTGCGTGCCCATCTGCACGATCTGCGCGGATTGTTTGACTGAGTCGCGCGCCTGAATGGCTTCCGAGAGCACATTGGCGAAGGGCTTTTCCACGTAGCAGTCCTTGCCCGCCCGCACCACTTCGATGCACAACTTCGCATGCTGAAAGTCACCCGTGGCAATCATGACTCCATCGATGTCTTTGCGGGCCAGCATCTCTTCTGAGTACTTGTAGGTTTGCGGTTCGAGGTTGAATGCGCGCTTTACCTGGGCTGCCCGATGCTCTCGCGCAACGGTCCAGAGATCGCAGACCGCAACGGTTTCGACGGGTATCTGCTTGGCTGCGAGTTTGGTCATGTGGACATGACCTTGACTGCGGTCCCCGCACCCCAGTTGCCCCAGACGGATGCGATCGTTGGCTCCGAGGATGCGCCCATAGGAACGCGCACTGATCCCCGCTACCAGCATGGAACCTGCCGCCTGTTTGACAAAGGTTCGGCGGTCGATATTCGCCATCGTCTCTTCCTGCATGCACCCCTCCCGCCTAAACGCACAAAGCTTACCCCAAGGCTACGACGAAGATACTTGCCTGCTGCGCACGCTTCTGCCGGCTAAGTAAACGAGATTCCGGCCTTTTGAGCTACCTGCTGAATGTACAGTCTTTCCTCGTCGTACTCTTCCGGAGTCGCCAAATCCGATCCGCTCGCTCCTAAGCAACCGCAGTTCGCCTCGAAGGCGGCAGCTTGCGCTCCGAGGAGCTCTCTGGGATTGTAACTCTGACAGGCAGAATCACTTAGACGCTTGAGTCACCGAAAATACATCGAAGGGAGATTTTTCTGCTTTCCTGTGAACCCCTAACGCTGCTGCGGCCTTCCTAGAGGCCCGGGTTCTCGGGAAATGGCTAAAAAGTGCGTATTAAGCGTATTAAGTCCTTGTGCAGGGAGATGTTCTTGTTTCCTAAGAACTCCCGCTGCCGCTGAGGCCTTCCCTAGAGGCCAGGATTCTCGGGAAATGGCTAAAAAGTGAGTGGTAAGAGTGGTAAGAGTGCCAATTCGGCTCCGCCGACGATTCTTTGACTTCAGCGGTTTCTTCTTTTATCAGCTTCGTCATCATCGCGATCGAGGGTGGACCAGAGGATCGTGGGGCGGCCGCGGCCGGTCAGGTAACGAGAGGTGACTCGTTCGAGAGAGCTGAGCCTTTCGAGCGCCTGGTCGATCGAGCGGCTACTGACGTGGCCGTCGAAGAGGTTCCTGATTTGTTTTCGGAAGAGGCCGTTGGGCGAAGTCTGCAGAGCCTCGCAGATGCGATCGGCGATGCAGCCTCCGACCCAGGTGCCGAAGAAGGGAGGGGGTGGAGGCCAGTTGTGGCCTCCGCCCCTAGTTCCAGAGCGGATGGAGGATACGGCGGAAGCCTCCTATGGAATTGTCAAACATCGACGTGCATTAGCCCTGAGGCTGATCATCGCGAAGCGGCTGCCGATAACGATGCGAACTAAGTTACTTTTGGTTAACGTCCCCAGGAAGGTGATCCGGTTAATCCGTTCCTGAATATCACGGGCTCTGCCGATTTGGTGGCATGCGGGGTTCTGCGGACAGCCGGATCTCATCGTTGGAGGTTGTTACTTGTATAGATACAATTCGAGTGGTTTAAGATCACGAGAATCGACTTTTATTTAGTCGCGTAAGACGGGCCGGTATTGACAATACGTGGCGCGCTCGATCGAAGCCGCGGTCGCGACCGGGTTGCGGCCTTGATCTTCTTTTCTGGTAGGCTTCCTACGTTGCTCTCGAGCGGCCAGGTCCCGATCCATCCTTCAAGGCGGCATCTATGAATCGGCGTTCTTTCCTCTGGCAAGGCGTTTGTTCTTCGCTTCCATTTTTCGCAAGGCTCAGCTTTTCTCAGCAGGCAGCAGCGGCGGCGGTCTCGAAGCCGAGTGATACCAACCTCGAAGCCTTTGTGCGAGGCCTAACGGGAACAGCCTTCCGCCCCGGCGACCCAAAGTACGAGCAGCTTCGCAAGGGCTATGCGGCCAAGTTTGCCGCGCATCCCGCGCTCGTAGTGCATCCCGCCAACCCACAGGACATCCAGGCCGCTTTGAGCTTCGTAAGCGCCAACCACTTGCCTCTCGCCGTGCGCTGCGGAGGCCACAGCTATGCCGGATACTCCACCTGCGGTGGGGGTGTTGTTCTCGACATGTCCGGCTTCCGCAGTATGACTATTGCTGCCGACCAACGTTATGCCCGCCTGGGCGGCGGAATGCTGTGTGGAGCGGTTGAGATTGAGACCGCGAGGAGTGGAGTCGCCACGGTGCTTGGGCAGTGCCCTTCCGTAGGTGTTGGAGGGTTTCTTCTCGGAGGGGGCGTCGGTCCGCTCATGGGCAAGTGCGGTCTTGGGTGCGACAACGTCCTTGCGGCGGAACTCGTCCTGGCAGATGGACGCCTGGTGCGAGCCAGCGCGCACGAGAACCCGGACCTGTATTGGGCCATACGTGGCGGCGGCGGCAATTTTGGAATCGTCACCAACTTCGAGGTTGCGCTCCACCCTGTATCGAAGGTTCTTGCGGGGATGATTACGCTTGAGTCAGCGGACCCGCGCGACTTGTTGCGTGCGTTCAGAGAATTTATCGCGGGGATCCCAGATGAGCTTACCCTAATCGCGCTCGTGTCCGCCGCACCGGGTCACAAACCGCGTATCAGCGTAGAGGCATGCTACTTCGGTGACCGGACCGAAGGCGAGAGAGTGCTGGCACCACTTCGTCGTCACCCGCGCGTTGTGCATGACACGGTTCAATTGAGGCCGTATCTCGAGCTTGAGCAGATGACCCCCGGCGTAATTCCGCCGAGCTATGAGGAACACTGCAGCGGCTTTTTTGCAGAACTCGATGAGCAGCGAATCGAGATTTTCTCACATGCATTTTCGAGCGTGCCGTTTCCCGTCGAATGCTTTCTGGTTCATCTTCACGGCGCAGTGACGCGAGTGCAGGTTGCCGCAACCGCATTTCCTCTGCGCAGGACTGGGATCACCTTCGACGTTTCCGTTGACTGGACGCCGCCCGATGGACAGCGACGCGCTAGTGAGTGGGTCGAGGCATTGAAAACGAAACTACCTGTGGACGAAGACGGCAACTACGTGAACGTAATGGACCGTGATGGAGAGAACAGCGTACGCCGCGCCTATGGCGCCAACTACGCGCGGTTGCAGCAGATCAAAGCGGTCTACGATCCCCAGAACCTATTCTCCCTGAACCAGAACATACGGCCGGCATACTAGCTCGCCAAGCGAGTTCTCGTTGATCGTCATCGGAACGGTTCTCCACCAGACCCGGCGACAGTCGGATTGGCATTGCCAAATCTGCGGACGTGTGGTGGTCTCTCGTCCTTGCAAATCTCAACTGTCACCTACAGGCCAAGTCACTCATCTAGCCATTCGTCTACGGCGAGTGTCCGCATAACGTCAGTACTCTATCCGACCTGCTCCGCGCCAGCCTTACCTCACTACCCATAGCCGTTTTTGCGGAGCAGCTCCGATAGAGTACTGACGTTTCACGGGAACCTTGCCGATGCTGGTGGTTGGCTCAAGTCTGGTTGTCGATCTCGAAGCTGCTCGTCAAAATCTGGGCCCAAAGGGTCAGGCCCGAGCAATTTGCTCAAAGATCCCGTTATGCGGGAACATCGTACGGATTGAGCATCAGGCACGTTATCATGACTGGATCCAGAAACGAACGACATCATTATCATGACCTCAGGCCCTGCCGCCAAAAACTCCATCAATACTTCCTCCGGTTCAGAATCTCCGGAAAAACGGCAGGCAGTTCCCCAAAGAACGATCTGGGCTCTTTACCTCGGTTCTGTGTCGCTGATTTTTCTATCGATGATCCTTGGTTGGTTCGACACCACGACCGAGCTGTCTCCTGCGCATGACGGAATTCAAAATGCGTGCCTGGTGGTCACCGGTCTTTGTGGGCTGCTCGCCTGCGTGACGGCCATTTATCTCACCCGAATGCTCACTATTGTTCAGCGAATAATATTGCCGCTTGGCTTGATGTTTGTGACTACGATCGGCATTTTTTTAGTGACGGGCCACCTGTCGTCAATAGTGGAAGGGTGGGTAGATTTTCCTAAAGATAAATCGCGTACGCATCAAACGCTTTTCCTGATTTCACGTGCCTATCAGACGCACGGTAAAGGAAGCAGCCAGTACATCCAGACCATGCCCATCTGGTCCACGCTTGAGATCACACGCGAAGACTTCGCATTCATGCGAAATCACCGTAGTCCCGAGGACAGTGGCAAAAATCCGAACGAGATATCAAGCCGAGGTTACTTCTGCGCGCAGGTGAACGTTGAGGAATCTGACAATGCGTTGAGAATCCTTCATGCTGGCTCGCAAAAGCTGCCGCAAGGCACGGTCATTCTTTGCCCCGTTCCCATGCGTACGCGATGAATTGTCAGTCTTCTGACGGCCGTAGAAAGACCCTCTCGGACAATGCCTGCAAAGTCGCATTTTCGGTATGTTGCCCCAGTGGGAGGGTCCAGGGCCGGGCGAGTTACCGGAATCCCGCTTTTCGGGAACAACGCACCGCATGCTGAATTTGGATAGTGCACCAGCTTGAGTCGGTGGGGCTTCTACAAGAAAAGGAGGAGGAATGACGCGAACCACTCGCTCAAGTAAGAAGCGAATTTGCTCTGCCTTTCTAGAGCCGCCGACAACACCGCAAATAGGGTTGCCGGGACGACGACAAGCCAGCCATGTAAGAAGTGCACAGCTGATAATTTCAGATTACTGGCGAACCGGGCAAGCTTAACTCGCGAGGTGAAGAATCAACGGGTACCTGCCTGGCCGCAAGTTTGGTCATATGGACATGGCCTTGACTGCGGTCCCCGCACCCCAGTTGCCCCAGGCGGATGCGATCTTTGGCTCCGAGGATGCGCCCATAGGAACGCGCGCTGGTCTTCGCTACCGGCATGGAACCTGCCGCCTGTTTGACAAAGGTTCGGCGGTCGATATTCGCCGTTGTCTCTTCCTGCATGCACTCCCCCGCTTTGGCGCCCAAAGCTTACTTCAAGGCTACAACGAGGGAGGATGGAATGGCCCGCCGGGCCTTCGGCAGCCCAAACAGCGCGAAAACCGCACCTTCCGCGCACGCCAAAGTATTTTGTTGTGACCGCGTCCCGCCAAACCATCGAAACCGGGCAGTTAAATCGCACGGAACAAACCGCCCGCGTTATTTTCCGAGGTTAGGTTGATCGAAACGACTTGAAATTGGATCTAATGTATATGTGACCACAATCCTCATGCTCTCCCCACAACGCGGGCCCTTACCACGCTTACCGCGCACAAATGTGACATTTCCCGCGGCCCACGGGGGGCGGAGTTCGCATACTTCGCTTACTTCGCACCCTTCACAGAGGCAAAAGCGGGAATTATCTCGCATATCTCGCTTATCCCGCACCCTCCGCAGAGAAAAGTGGGGACTTATCCCGCATATCCCGCATATCCCGCAAGCGCGCGTCACAACAACGAGAAGAACTCCTCTACGATTTTCCCCGTGGGGCCACCCGCACGCGGAACAAGATCGGAGATTACCGCCACCGAGTCGGCCCCGGCCTCCATCACCGCGGCGCAATTGGATCGCCCAATGCCTCCGATGGCGACCAGTAGCTTATCCGTAGAAGCCCTCGCCGCCCGGACCCCTTCCAGGCCAACCACCGGATCGGGAACCAGCTTGGATGAGGTGGCAAAAACTGGCCCGATGGCAACGTAGTCCACCGGGCCGTCTTTCGCCGCAAGGAGCTGGCGCTCCCCATGCGTCGATACCCCGATCATCACATCCGGCCCGAGCAGGGCGCGGGCCTCAACCGGAGAGATATCCTCCTGGCCCACATGAACCCCATCAAAGCCCGCGGAAGCCACGCAGCGGGACGCGGTCGTTCAGGATCAGGCAGCTATCCGAAGCCGGAAAGATCTCCGCGCAGAAGCGCGGCCCGCTGCAGCAACAATTCGTCCGAGGCATCCTTATCGCGGTATTGCAGAAAGCGGATGCCCGCGTCCCGCAACTCCCGGGCGAAGCGCTCGATAGGAATTCCGGCCCGCAGCAGAAAGCCGGCATCCAGAATGGGATAAAAACGGGGCAGACCGACGCCGGGCCATGGTCAGCCCTGGACTAGAAGCTGCTCGCGGCGAGCTTTCTCGCGCTCGAAGAAGCGCTCCATGAACTTGGTGTCGAAGGATCCCTCGCGAAACTCCGCATCTTCAAGGATGCGGCGGTGCAGCGGGATCGTGGTGTGGATTCCCTCCACCACAAACATCTCCAGCGCCCGGGACATGCGGGCCATTGCCTCGGCCCGGTCCTTGCCGTGCACGATCAGCTTGGCAATCAGCGAGTCGTAGTAAGGAGGAACGATGCCCTCGGCATATTGCGCCGTATCTACCCGCACACCATTGCCCGCCGGGAACATTGAAGGCGGTGATGCGCCCGGCCGAAGGTGTGAACTTCTCCGGATGCTCCGCATTCACCCTGCACTCGATGGCGTGGCCGCGAATCGTCACCGTTTCAGGAAGAATAGTGCTCAGGTTATCCCCGGCCGCAATCCGTAGCTGTGCTTTTACCAGGTCGATGCCGGTAACCATCTCGGTGACCGGATGCTCCACCTGGATGCGGGTGTTCATCTCGATGAAGTAGAGCTTGCCGTCCTCGTCCATGAGGAACTCGACCGTGCCGGCGTTCTGGTAGCCGATCGCAGTCAGACACCGTTTCAGCGTCTTGGCAATGTCTTCGCGAATTCTGGGCGTCACCTGCAGCGAGGGCGCCTCTTCAATCAGCTTCTGGTGGCGGCGTTGGATGGAGCACTCACGCTCGCCCAGGGAGACCACATTGCCGTGCTCGTCGGCCAGCACCTGGAACTCGATGTGCCGCGGCCGCTCAATGAATTTCTCCATGTACAGGTCGCCGTTGCCGAAGGCATTCGCCGCCTCGATGTGCGCCGCCTGGTAGAGCCCGGGCAGCTCCTCTTCCGAGCGGATCACCCGCATGCCGCGTCCACCGCCCCCCGCGGAGGCTTTGAGGATGACAGGAAAGCCCACCGACTTCGCCCATGCCAACGCCTCTTCCTCGGTCTGCAGAACGCCTTCGGAACCGGGCAGGATGGGGACCTTCGCCTTCTTCATCGCCTGGCGAGCTTTTTCCTTCTCGCCCATCAGCCGGATGGCTTCAGGAGTGGGTCCGATGAACTTGATGTTCGAGGCCCGGCAAACTTCGGCGAAGTTCGCGTTCTCGCTCAGCAGCCCGTAGCCCGGGTGAATGGCATCGACATCGGCGATCTCCGCCGCCGAGATCACTGCCGGCACATTCAGATAACTCTCCGCCGATCGCGGCGGCCCAATGCAGATCGCTTCATCGGCAAAACGCACGTGCAGCGAGTTGCGGTCCGCTTCGCTGTAGATCGCAACCGTGCGAATCCCCAGCTCCTTGCAGGCACAGATCACCCGCAGCGCGATTTCGCCGCGGTTGGCGATGAGCAGTTTTCGAAACATTGGTTCCAATCGAGGCTCCGGAGCACTTATACAGTCACTTCGTGACGTGGTAAGGTATTCGGCGAAAGATGGCTCTAGCGGAGCCGCAAGGCGAAAAGCGGCTGGCCGTATTCCACCGGCTGGCCATTGGTGACCAGGCGCTTGACCACTTCGCCGGCTGCGTCCGATTCGATCTCGTTCATCAGCTTCATGGCCTCGACGATGCAAAGCACCTGCCCGTTCTCAATCTCGTCTCCAATCTTGACGAAGGCTGGGGCGCCGGGAGAAGAAGACTCATAGAACGTGCCCACAATCGGCGATTTGACAATGTGCAGCGATTCCTCCGTCGGCGGACGTATCCGCGGCCGAAGCCGACGCAGCGGAAGCCACGGCATGGATGCCCTGCGAGGCCGCGCGGCGGCGCGTGCTGTCCGGGCGACAACAATTGCCCCAGGCGCGCAAGATCCAATGCAGAAGCGGCGGTTGCCTGCCCCGGCTGCCCAAACTTGATGCGAACTTTCAGGTCGCCGCGCTCAAATTCGAACTCGCCGATACCATTTTCTTTCAGGAACTCAACCAGTTCCTTCAACTCTTTGTTTTCATCAGGCGTCATGAATCTCTCGTCTGCTTACTACTCTGGCCTCAGAGCTGCGTCCAACCGGTCGACGCCGGCGTCAAAACCTGCCCACCCTCCCGGGTAACGGCAACCATATCCTCGATGCGAACTCCGAACTCACCTGCAATATAAATGCCGGGCTCGATGGTGACCACCATCCCCGGCAAAAGGGACTGCGATTGGTCCGCGGCAATGCGGGGTGCTTCATGAATTTCCAGTCCCACGCCGTGCCCGGTCGAGTGAGTAAAGTACTCAGCCAAACCGGCCTTGCGCAGGACGCTGCGCGCTGCTTCGTCTACGTCACCACAGGAGACCCCAGGCTTGACCGCCTCCACCGCAGCCTGTTGCGCCTCCCGCACAGCATCATACGTGATGCGCTCCCGCTGTGTGGGCCGGCCCAGGAAAACGGTGCGCGTCATGTCTGAGCAATAACCATTGAGGATAACACCGAAGTCGAGTGTTAAGAAGCCTTTGCGCGGCAATCGCTGGGCCGTGGCCCGGCCGTGCGGCAAAGCCGAACGTGGGCCGCTGGCAACGATCGTCTCAAAGGACATGCCGTCCGCACCGCGCTAGCGGGCGTTGTGCTCCAGCAGCGCTGCAACCGTCGTCTCCGCCATCCCGGGCTGGAGCTGGGGCAGGAGCTCATGGAACAGCTCCACCCCCATTCCGGCGGCCTGCTTCATCAGCCGCAGCTCTTCCTCATCCTTGATTAAGCCGCAAATTGCTGACCAGCGGCTCCGCTAATGGTTGAAAGAAAGCCCGATGACCCGGAGACAGAGCTTTGCGGTAGAGCGCCAACTCGGCAACCGTGGTCGATTCCGGGTCAAAGGCACAGTGCTTGGCTCCGCTGGAGGCGAGCCATCGGCAAGCCTCATCGCGTGCGGACTTGGCCGCTATCACCACCCGCGCTCCCTTGGTTTCCTCCCGCGCCTGCGCCGTGTACCGGCCGTCGGTGAACATCGACGCGCGATTCGGCGGCAATGCGCAAGGAAAGCATTGGACCCAGTAAATCCGCACAGGTAGCGAACATCGGGCAGGTGCGTGACCAGCAGGCTCTCAATGCCTAGTAGCTTCATCTGGCGCCGCAGCAAGCGAAGCCGTGGTGGGTGATTCATCAGTCTCAGGTATATCAGGACTGAGCCGTATGAAGTGAGGCGTTTCGAAGCCCTCCACCTTCTTGTAGCTTGAGTGGGCTGGTTCCCAAACTCTCCGCTCCCTGTCTACTAGGACGAACGAAGGGATCTGCAGCTTCTGCGGACCATTTGGTCGGTGTTCTCGATTAACCCTGAGAGGTTTGCCGCAGCTCACTGTAGCCAGTACACTTAGAGGGCAACGAAAGGTCGTTCATCCCTATGCTCGTGGTCATGAAACCGCAGGCGACGCCGGAGGAAATTCAGGCCGTCTGCGAGCATATTCAACTCTTGGGCTTTCGCCCCCATCCCATGCCCGGGGCCCAACGAACCGCGATCGGCATCACCGGCAACCAGGGCGCCGTCGATCAGGGCGGCCTGGAAGAGCTCTCCGGAGTAGCCGAGGTCATCCGGGTCACCAAGCCCTATAAGCTGGTCAGCCGGGATGTAAAGCAAGAAGACACGGTCATTACCTTCCCGGGCACCAACGCCAGCATCGGCGGCCGCAACCTGGCGGTGATTGCCGGCCCTGCTCCATCGAATCCCGGGAGCAGGCTTTCGCGGTTGCGGAGCAGATCGCCCGCGCCGGAGCCCAGTTCTTTCGCGGAGGCGCCTATAAGCCGCGCACTTCTCCCTACGCCTTCCAGGGCATGGGCGAGGACGGCCTGAAGATCATGGCTGAGATTCGCGATGCGCTCGGGCTGCGCATCGTTACCGAAGCCTGGACAATGAAAGCCTCGACCTGGTTGAGGATTACGCCGATGTCATTCAGATCGGCGCCCGCAATATGCAGAACTTCTCCCTGCTGAAGCGCGCCGGGCGGGCCCGTAAGCCGGTCCTGCTCAAGCGCGGCATGTCGGCCACCCTGGACGAGCTCCTGATGGCTGCCGAATATGTCATGAGCGAGGGAAATTACCAGGTGATCCTGTGCGAACGCGGGGTACGCACCTTTGCCGATCACACCCGCAATACGCTCGACCTTAGTATTGTCCCGGCGGTGCAGCGGCTCAGCCATTTGCCCATCATCGTGGACCCCAGCCACGGCACTGGCAAACGCAATATGGTTCTTCCGTTGGCTCGGGCGGCGGCGGCGGTCGGTGCCGACGGCTTGATGGTCGAAGTGCATCACCAGCCGGATAAGGCCCTCTCCGATGGCGCACAATCGGTCTATCCTGACCAGTTTGTGAGCTGATGGATGAAATTTCACAGATCGCCGGGGCCGTCCATCGGTCTCTGCCCCGCGGAATCACCGTTGCCACTGCTGCCGGGTAAACGGCTTGTTTGCCGCCTCCTGCCCTTGCTGCTGCTGACGCTCGGCGCTGCCGGCTGCCACGACCGCGAAGCCGACTACCCGGCGAACTACCGCGAGTACGCTTACATCAGCAACGGCGGCAGCAACACCGTTACTGTCCTCGACCTGGTCAACATGCGGCAGGACCGCGTGATCGCGGTTGGCGCCGGTCCTTCTGGATTAGCGGTCAACCCTCAGCGCAATGAGGTGTATGTCGTCAATTCCGGCAGCGGCACTGTAAGCGTGATCAATGCCGAAACCAACACCGTCGCCGCGACGATCCCCGTGCGCCGCCGCCCCTACTTTATCGATCTGGATCCGCACGGCGCCCGGGCTTACGTGGCCAACTCCGCTTCCAACAATGTCTCGGTGCTCGACCTTGCGCTTCGCCGTGAGATTGGCGTGATCGGCGCCGGTGAGGCGCCCGGCCTCGCTCGTATTGCCGGCGACGGAAAGACAGTGGTGATTACCAATCGCGCCAGCGGCAGCGTCAGCATCGCCGACGTTGGTTCGTTCAAGGTAAGAAGCAGCTTCGACCATTGCCCGGGAGCCACCGATGCCGTCATCCTGCCTGACTCGTCTAAAGCATTCATAGCATGCTCCGGAGGGCACCAGGTCATGGTGCTCGGGCTGGCCCATGCAACCGGAAACGAGCCCACCACCTCCGACGTTCTGCTCAGCTTCCTCGACGTGGGCAAGACGCCGATCCACCTTGCGCTGAAGCCGGATGGAGGAGAAGTCTTCGTCTCCAATTACGACAGCGACACCATCTCCGAGATCAACACCTCCACCAACGAAGTAGGCGGGCGCCTACCTGGTCGGTCCCCACCCGGTGCGTGGACTGGTCAACGCGGACAACTCTCTTTTGTATGTGAGCGATTTCAGTGCCGGACGGGTAGGTGTCTACAGCATTGACGACGGCAAGCTGATTCCGCCCGGGGTGAGAGTGGGCGAGGGTCCCGACGCCCTGGCCTTCTCGGCCTCCGGCCGCCTTCTGCTGGTGGTGAATGCGCAATCAGCGGATATCGCCGCCGTGCGCACCACCACCAATCCCGCTTCCCTGCTGACGCTATTCCCGGCCGGCCGCGGCCCCAATGACATCGCGGTCAAAGCCTTCCGGCTTCGCTAACTGTCGTTGTCCTTTTCTTCCTTTGCCTCTTCCCTCGCCCGTTCCAAATCTGCCAGGTAGGCCAACCGCAAGGTATGACGGGAGGCTGAGTAGTGCGCTCCGGCCAGCAGCAACAGGCCAGTGATGAACGCCCACAACATCAAGCTCACCGAGACGGAGAAAGGGCCGTATACCGAGTGAAGGTCCATGAAGGGCAGCGCCGCGACGTACACCATCTTTGCCAGTTCCCAGGAAAGCCCGATCACAATTGCGGTCGGCAACACGGCGCGCACGGGCAGCTTGCGATTGGGAAGGATCCAATAGATCAAAAAGAAAAGGATGATACTGACGCCCGCGGCCGAAATCTGTAGCAGCCAATGAGAGACAAAGCTAAACACAATATTTGACGTGTGGCCCATGAACAAGAATTGCAACACTGATTTCTGCGCGGCGGTGATGGCGACGCTCATCATGGCCAGGGTGCCGATGCTGGCCGCCAGGCCCAGCGAGACCAGCTGGTTCAACACGTATGAGCGGTTCCTGCTGACTCCCCAGACCCGGTTCAGAGCCACTTCGAGGGGAAGGAACACGCCCGTCGACGAAACCAGCAACATGACCACCGAGACTAGCTGCACTCCCGAGCGTGCATTCGCGACAATCTCCATATTCTTGGTGACGAAATCCTGGCCCGTGGGCAGGAAGTAGTGAATCATATCCGCGATCGCGCTCTCCATGGCTTTTGAGTGGAAGACCTGACGCGCAATGGTGAACATCATGACGATGAAAGGGAAAAGCGACAGGATGGTATTGGCGGCGACGCTGAAGGCGTAGGTATGCACCTCGGTCTGAGACATATAGCGGGCCAGGCTCACAAACTCGTCTAATAGGCTCGCGTTGCGCGGCAATACCTCCGGCGGCTTCGGTACCGCGGGAAGACCGGCAAGGGGATCCTCGGCAGGTGTGCTGAGAACCGGCGGGATGGAAATGCCGAGCGTCATAGGCCCCTATGCTAGCAGCTGTAACTCCGGATCGGTATGACCCACAGGACCCTTTGTATACAACCTTGATGTCCCGTCGTCGAGGTTTGCTACACGGCCATGACCCACTTCGCCGGTTTCCACGGCAGGGTCAGCAGGCAAATTTTTCTTGCACTGGATTCTAATTCCTGCCATAACATCATCAAGCTCGAACAAAAGTTCATCGTTCGAACGCTTGGAAGGCCAAATTGGTGTAATTGTTTCACCGCTCCCAAAGCGCTCCAGGTGACCCAGGATTTGCCGGAAACGTCCCTTTGGTCCCGTTTTCGGTCGCTCGTGGTGTCCCCTCAGGAATGCTGGAGATGATTAGAGTCCGGAAAGGAAGTTCGCTTGAAGGAAAATGGCGTAGTGAAGTGGTTCAACGGAGCCAAAGGATACGGCTTTATCCAACGTTCCACCGGGGAAGATGTCTTTGTGCACTTCTCCGCGATCCAGGAGAACGGGTACAAGACCCTGAACGAGGGCGATGCGGTGGAGTTCGAATGCCAGCAAGGCCCCAAGGGACTGAACGCCGCGAACGTTGTCCGTAGCGCCTGATTCAAGACTAAGGCAGGGCCAAAATCCCGGATTCCGTGGCGTGTTCTCCTTTGCTACGGGTCAACGCCCACTGCGCTGCTTCCGCCAGCACCGGGTCGGGGCTGGCTGCCCACTCGCGTAATTTGGGCAAGTGCTCCGCCAGACCGCTATTCCCCATAGCGATAGCGACGTTGCGCAACAAGCCAGCCAACTTGGCGCGCTGTATGGGAGATTGCCGGAACAGCCCACGGAAGCTCTCCGCGTCGAGCTCTGCCAGCCAGGAAAGCGCCGGGTTCACCAACTCCGGTCGAACCGCCAGCTCCGCATCCAGACTTACCGGCGCGCGGCGATTCCAGGGGCACACATCCTGACAGATGTCGCAGCCAAAGACTTGCCTCCCCATCTGAGGACGCAGGTGTTCGGGGATCGCGCCGCGTTTCTCAATCGTCAGGTAGGAGATGCACAGGCTCGCATCCATCTCATACGGGGCTACCAGCGCGCCGGTGGGGCAGGCATCGATACATCGCGTGCAAGTGCCGCATCGATCTTCCGCGACTCGCAGTGAGACGGCGGAGGGCAGCTCGAGCCCGGTAAGAATCACCCCCAGGAAGAGCCATGAGCCCAGCTTCTGGTCAATGAGGCAAGTATTCTTCCCAACCCAGCCAATCCCTGCGTACTTGGCGTAAATCCGCTCTACCAAAGGACCCGTGTCCACGTAGCAGCGCGAGGAGAAGGGGCCCAGGGTCTGTTGCAAACTCTGCTCCAGTTTCTTCAGGCGTTCCAGCAGCACATCGTGATAGTCACTCGGCTGCCCTGCCTGAAGGTCTTGCGTTTGCGCGTAACGGGCAATCCAGGCGGTTTCGGCCGGAGCCGGGTCAATGGACTTTGGTGTGTCCGGGTTGTAGTTTGCGGCACACACCACCACCGAGCGCGCCCACGGCACAGCAATCCGCAGAGACGATCGCAGCAGACGGTTGGCGTCGTCGCGGCGCTTCAGGTACTGCATCTCGCCTGCGCGTCCGCGGTCGATCCACGGCCCGAAGTGACTCAGCTCGGGGTAGTCGGTCTCTCCGCCAGGCGGCGGAATCGGGGCTATGCCGGCGCTCGAAAAGCCCACCGACTGCGCCAGCGTTGCAACCTGCTCGTGAATGGTGCCGTCGTGCATTCACAACCATATTAGTGTCACGCCGCGACGGTCGCGGCCAAGCGCCTCCAGGAAGGCGATATTTTGCACCAGGTTCTGGGGAAGCCCGTGCCTTTCCGCTAAATATTCAGGGCTGTTGTAGGAAACCCAGGCCTTTCCCTGATCGTCCTCCCAAATGAGGATCTTGAGTGGCAGATCGATGGCAATGCTGGGTGCCGCGAGCATCAGGGGGGTTCCACCCTTGGGATTACCGAAGATAAGAAGCTTGGTATTGGGCATGTGCATTCCCACCTTCTTTGCTTCACCGCTGTGGTCGACCAGAGCGAAGACGGCGATTCCCTTGGCCTGCAGGATGTCCTGCAGCTTCCGCAGACGTCTCATCGACCGAATGATTGCTGGGCTTATGAACGATTCCGTTGTTCGCCACGGCGGCCCTCCATATAAAGTTCACGCGTTGGATGCACTTCTCGCCGATAAGTCTCGGATAAGGTAGATAAAACCAAATCCGCGGAACGCGCAAGTTTGCCGGTAGTCCCCGGCGTGTTTTAGCAGAGCCAAAACACGGCACCCCAATAAGCTTCCGAGAGGCCTGGCTATGCGGGAACCCGCAGGGCGCGGATTGCGTAACATCTCAAAGGAGCGGCTGAGCGATGATCAAGTTTTTGTTGTGGTGCATCCTTTTTATTCTTTGCTGGCCGGTGGCCCTGCTCGCAATCGCCTTGTACCCGCTGGTATGGCTGATTCTTCTGCCCTTCCGTCTGGCCGGCATCGCCGTGCATGGAGCTCTCGAACTGGTGACCGCCCTGATCTCCCTACCAGTACGCCTGATCCGCGCCATTTAGTGAGAAGTCGCAAACCGCGTCAAGGTTGCGCGTAATAGCCTTGCCGGGTACGTGCCGTCAGGCCGGGTTTCGACAACCGTATCTCGAGACTGTGATACTCGTCGCGATGATCGGCAGGAGCTGGATCGAAGGAGATTGCGTAGTACGCCTCGGTATCGGCCATGCATTTCTCCAAGAGCGAGACGACATCGTTACTGGAACTGAGGGCGAGACCGCCGCTCTGAGTGGCTAGCACCTGCAAGCTAAGGTCGCCCACCGCAACGTGGCTCGCCTTGCTGATGCCCTTTACGAAATCCTGATAGTAGAAAGCACGGCCTACTCCCTCGCTGGAGCCAAGAGGGTCGATGCTATAGAGAGTGATGCGGGCTCTGTCGAAGCTGGGTTGAAAGTCCCACAATCGTGGCAAAGAGCTGGTTCTGCTGTTTGAAGTCCAGCTCAATGCCGGGACCGGAAAGCAGAGGCCAACCAGGAGATATCCAAAGGATCATCTTGCGGCCGGGGCGGCCGGCCTCGTGGACAACAATCTCACCCAAGGCCTTCACGGAAAGCTGAAAGCGATCGCTGGCGCCGAATTGCCGAGTTACGGCGGATGGTGCGGAGACCGATCACTTGTCGGTCAAGAGAAGCACTCAGGCGTCTGCCATCCGTGGAGAAGCGCTGTTTGCATCTGCGTGCCGGCATCGGTAAAGAATGCCAGGGCCGTAGGCTGTGTCAAGCGGCCGCCGTTTGCGCGCAGAAACTTATCAATCTGTTCGCGCTCAAACGAGAGGTTCTGGTACGAGATGTTAACCGCGTCAATGACGAGGACGACCTCGATGGGTTCCTGGCTGCCGCCGAATGCTTGGAAGGAGGTAGCGTGTTGCGGGGTCTTGTTGTCGAGAATGACGAAGTCCTGTTGCTGGAGATTGGCTACGGGCGGTCCGGACTTCGGCGTGACAACAACGTCGAGGTAGATTCTGGACGCAGGGGACGGAGCTGATTGAGTGTTCTGCTGGGCCGGAAGCGCAGCGGTATAAAGGAGAGGTGCGAGAAGAAAAAAAACGAAACGCGTTTCGATGGACATGGCTCCCATTCATCTGCCTGGTGCGCACAGGAGTGTCACCCACCTCGAGACGAAGCCAACAGCTGCCAAGTTTCAACAGGAAGAAGGTGCGGATTAGGGCGGCTGGGAACAGACAAAACAGAGATCGCCCTCAACAAGCAGCACATGTCGAGTAGTGATTTGACGGTTGAGCCTATCCCTCGCGAGCAGCCGGCAGGGCAAAGGTATGATCGGCACTCTGCACCGGCAGCGCCGGGGGCAGATGGAACAATGGCGAACCGGTCAAACCGAGCGGAAGATACTCGCCGCGATACCAGTCCACAAACCTTTGTATGCCTTCCTCGATCGAGAAGCGCGGGCAGAATCCGGTGATCTCTCTCAGCTTGTCGACGCATGCGTAGGTTTCATAAACATCCCCCGGCTGCATGGGCAGCAGACGAATGTCCGCCGCCCTGCCAAGGCAGCTCTCTATGGTGCGAAGCAAGTGGAGAACCTCGACTGGCCGCTGGTTCCCGATATTACAGAGCCGCATCGGAGCCTGCGATGGCGTTCCACTCGACTCGACGCATTCCGGCGGCAGGGGCAAAAGACGAACAATCCCCTCCACTACGTCGTCGACATAGGTAAAGTCCCGCCATAGTCGACCAGAGTTATAGAGCTCAATGGAGCGGCCGGTTACTATCGCGTCGACAAATTTGAAGATCGCCATATCGGGGCGGCCCCACGGACCATAGACCGTAAAAAATCGCAGCCCGGTCATCGGGATACGATACAGCTGGCTGTAAGCATGGGCCAGTACCTCGTTGCTCTTCTTGGTTGCCGCATAGAGGCTGATGGGAAAATCCGTGGAGTCTTCTTCCACAAAGGGCATCTTGCTGTGCGCCCCATAGACCGAGCTTGACGATGCAAAAACGAAGTGGTGGCAGGAGCAGGCGCGGATACCCTCCAGGACGTTGACAAAGCCGACCAGGTTGCTGGCGACATATTCTTCAGGATTGGTAATCGAGCGGCGCACGCCGGCTTGCGCGGCAAGATGAACAACAGAGTCGAAATCGCCGTCGCGAAAAAGCTTTTCGACACTCTCGCTCTCCGCCAGATCCAGCGGGATGAACCAGAACCGTGGCCCCATGCAGAGCTTCCTAACCGCGCGTCCTTCAGCCTGGGGTCGTAATAATTGTTCAGGTTATCTACTCCGACCACTTCTGCCCCATCGGCAAGAAGCCGGTGCACAAGATGCGCGCCGATGAATCCGGCGGCGCCGGTGACCAGGATCCTTCTGTCTTGTATCTTTTTCATGATTCCTCCCGTTGGGTGATCAGTACGCTCCCTGCCCGGTGAACACCACCTTCGCGGTGCGCGCCAGGATATGAAGGTCCAGCCACGGAGACCAGTTGCGGACGTAATAACTGTCCAGGCGCACACGATCGCATAAGCTCACTTCGTTTCGACCGGAAACTTGCCATAGGCCGGTCAGGCCCGGAGTCACTCTGCAATACAAAGAGAAGTTCAGCCCGTAGGCCGCTACCTCCTCCTCCACAATCGGCCGTGGGCCGACCAGGCTCATCTCGCCCCGCAGGACGTTCCAGAACTGGGGCAACTCATCGAGACTTGTCTTCCTTAGAAACCTGCCCACCCGGGTTATGCGAGGGTCACACCTGAGCTTGCGGTCTCGTTGCCATTCCTCGCGCAGGGCTCCGTCGTTGGCTAGGGCGTTTTGCAGCAGCTCGTCCCCGCTGACCTGCATGGTTCGAATCTTCCAGGTAAGAAACGTCGAATGAGAACGGCCGATCCGGCGATGGCCATAAAAGATCGGTCCCGGGGACTCAAGTCGCACCAGGATGCCCAGCAGCAGAACCGTGAGCCCCACCAACGGCAGGCTGGAGCAGACGATCAATAAATCGATGGCGCGCTTGGCCAACCTCGGGAGCGGCAGAAGCAGATCTCTTCTGACTTCAACCGCGATACAACCGCCCAGCTGCCGGGCATCGGCGGTGGGGTTATAAAGAGCTATCGAACTTTGCACGATCATCAAGCGCGGAAAGATGCTCTCGAACATCTCCAGATCATTCACCAGCTTTCCTGACCCTGAGTCGGGAAGGGCGATCAGCGCACGTTCGACGCCGCAGGCCCGGACCGCTGCGGCGAACCGCATGTCCAGAACCGGGATCGGATGCCTGGTTCGAACCGTAAGAGGTGAGGCAAGAATGGCGACCGGCCTCAGCCCGATCTCCGGATGTGTTAACAGTTCCCGGATAATCCTGTTTGACTCGTCGCCGGTATAGAAGACGGCAATCGGTATTCCCCACCAGGGCCTGTGACAGACGAAGCCGCGCACAACCGAGCGCAGCAGTGGAGTCACAATCATTGCCGCTAGCCACCACAGGAAAAGAGCAGCGCGGGGATATCCACGCGCGCTTCGGGTGACCAGAATCATGCCCGCGACGACCAGGAAGCAACTGGTCAATCCAACCGCGAGCCGCCGGAATTCGGCTACACCGTTATGGATGATGCCGGGATAGATGTTGGAATAAGCAAATACACCGAAAAATAGCCCAAGCGCCGGCCAAAGAGCGGCAAACCGATGGATATCCCGTGCTCCATGGCCTGCCAATAAAACCAGGGCTCCGGTAACGACAATCGAAACTGTATCGGAAGCAAAGAAAACCAGGGACGACAAAAGCGGGTTACAACGGATTCTTGGCAGACGAATCGACGGAAGGGTCGCCTCTGCAGAAACTGCGGTTGTCGACGCCATCTGTGCCTCCGAGGGGATCACTACTTATCCCAAAAGACTCTGAAGGTTACATGAGCGCCGAGATTAAAAATGATTCATCCAGGTGTCGGTGGGGACTCCAGACAATTGCAATGGGCATGATTCGCCGCCACTGCATTGGACACGCGAGGCAACAGCGAGCGATGGGTACACCCGGCGCAGAGCACCATCACTCTCACGATCGGGTCTTCTTCCGGTGAGATAGATGCCACGCGGGCTGCTTAACTGAGATGATCGCGTGGCGCCGGAAGGGGCGGCGGAGGAAACGCATTGACACAGGTAAACGTGTATCCGATACCACGATTGGTCTGAATCAATTTCTGCGGAAAGTCTCGATCCACTTTGCTTCGCAACGCGCTGATGTACACGTCCACGACATTGGTCAGACCCTCGAACGAAGAGTTCCAAACGTGTTCCAGGATCATGGTGCGCGTGACCGGGCGGTTGGCGTTGCGCACCAGGTACTCCAACAGCAGGAACTCCTTCGGCCGCAGATCGATGGCCTTGCCCAGCCGGGCGGCCCTTCGCCGCACCAGATCCAGCTCGAGACCGCCGGAGCGTAGCACACTCACCGTATTGGCGGCGGCAAGATCGGAGGCCGCCTGATGCAGGCGTATCGACAGACCAAGGCGCACTGCCAGCTCCGATGCAAAGAACGGCTCACGCACGCAATCATCCACCCCTGCCTCGAAAAGGCGCAAGCGCTGCTCAAGGTCCAGGTAACGCGCGAACACGAACAGGGCCGCATCAGAGTTCTCCTGGCGCAGGTATTTAACCAGGACCAAGGTGTCTTCAAAGACCAGCGAATCCGAGTCAACGAGCACGCCCGAGTATTGCGCGAACCGGGTAAACAACAAGCACTCTTTGGCGGAAACAACCGTCTCCACAACAAACTGCGCCGAACTGAGCGCCCGATCGATTCGTCTTTTAAGATCGTTGCGGGGTAAGAAGGTGAGCACTTTCATAAGTCCCTCCAGGGCCTGACGGCCCCCGAGAAAACCGCACGCACGAAACAACCGGGGCGACGCAAGATCTTCTGTCGCGTCACTGATTATTAGCTGGGCACTTTGGCAAAGACTCGCAGGAGCCCTGCACAAAACCCGGCAGCGCATCTCCGCATACTTCGCATGATGAAGCTGCCATGATCGGTACCCAGCACAAAGCGTGGAAGCAAGGCAAGGGCAAAGAGGCAGAAGCAGGATATGAAGTAATTCGCTACATGGTGAAAGAGCAATAACAGAAGCCCGTTTACTGTGTCAATACGCTTTTCTTAATTCTTTTACCCGGTATTTTGTGCTCATCGCTGATCACAATACGTACGGCTCGCAAACGAGCCCCAGAGTTAAAGAGAGAGAAAGTAATTTCTTTGTTGTCCCAAGCTTCGGCTCGGATTGATTACTGTAAGTGGCTACCTGGACCCAGCCAGACACGAGAGTAACCCGCGTCCGCCTCTGTCTCCGATATCTCCCTGCCCTCACATCATCCCGACAATACACCCGACCAATTACTAAACCGGCCGAGCCGTTAGTGCTAGCGGACCACTCACCGTGTTGCGGATCAGAAACATCCAATCCGACTAAGGCACGCAATCCCCTCTGTAGACGCATGATTCACGACTTGGCATACCATAGGAGCGCGCATTTTGACACGACCGGCTGTTACTTATCGACAACGGCTCTTGCAAATGAATGGGAACTTAGGGCTATTGTTCGTAGTCTTCCCTCAGCGCAGCTAGCGCTACTAAGGGAGACACCCCATGCTGAAACATATCGGTCGCAAACTTGCCATCGGCGTAACACTTGCCGCACTGGTTACCCCCGTCGCCTTTGCCGGCTCCTCACCGACTGGTACAGATCCAGAACCTGGACCTGGCGTGGTCCACATTGTTCTCACGCTTCTAGGATTGGCGTAAACTACCTTCAAAGCTTTTCACAATCACCGTGGCCCGATAAAGATCGGCGGGAGTGGTTCCGAAACCACGCAGAGCTCTTTCTCTTCCGGCCGGCTTGCCACAATTGTGAATTCGCCGATGGCCGTGCTTGCTCTCGAGAAGCCGCCTTGAAGGGGGTCCAGGATGCATTTGACGAGTCTTGACCTTATCTTCTGGGCGGCTGGGTTTTTGGGAAATCTTGGGTTGCTGTTCGTTCTTTGCTATCGCCGGCGGGCGAAGGAGTTTCCGGTTTTTACCGCGCTCGTCGCGCTGAGTCCTACACGAACAATCATTCTGTACTTCGTGCTGCATTATGGGTCCCACTACGGCTACCTTTGCACTTATTGGTCGTTGGCCATCCTCGATACGATGCTGCAACTGGGCGTCGTCTACGAAATTTCTTCTCGTGTCTTTCGGCCGCTGGAAGTGTGGGCCGAAGATGTGCGTGGTAGTTTCGTTTGGCTGGTGGGGCTGAGCGTGAGTGTGGCTTTGGGGCTTAGCTTGCTGGCAAGTCCGCCGGCGCAAACCTGGATGCAGGCGGCTAACGATAAGGGTAACTTGTTTGCAGCCGCGCTGATGAGTGAGCTTTTGGTTGCCATGATGGCACTAGCTGTCAGTGCGAGGCTTCCGTGGAAAGGACACACCGCGGGGATTGCGAAAGGGCTGGGGGCGTACTCTCTGGTTACTGTGTTGATCGAAACCGGACACACTTACTTCGGCGGCGGTCGGCGAATCACCAGTCTTTCTCATCCTTTCCCATGTGCGCATGGCGGCGTACTTATGCTGTGTTACTTACTGGATTATCAACCTATGGCACGATGAATGGCCTGGCCGCACGATCACGCGAGAAATGCGCGAAAAGATATTTACTTTGCATGCACGGCTGGAATACGATCTTAACGACTTGCGATCGCGGAATAAATTGTGAACACGCATAACTTATACTTTGTCGCCGCGATGGGGGTTTTTTTTGTAGCCCTCATCTCGATCGCTGGCTATTACTACTCCCGCGGGCTTCGCTCGTCTCAAGCCAACTGGGAACAACTGTTGGCAAGACTAGCCCGGATCGACCGGGATAATATCGCTCAGGTCGCCCTCGATCTGGTCGACGAATCAGGCCAACCGAGACAAACCGAGGACGCGGCGAGTCTGGAACCACGGCAGTTGTGGAGACTCATTGGTGGGCTCGAGGGGCTCGAGCTTCTGGAGGCAAATAGTGAGGTGCTGATCAACATGGCCTTTTATGTCCAGCAATGGTATCCAGAGGCTATCGTGATCGCGGAACGGCTACGCCTGGACGCACGGGAGCTTAAGTGGCATGTGTCCCGGCTCAAAGGTGCGGCCCAGAAAGGTAATCTGCAAGTCTCCTTTCCGTTCTACGCGCAACATGCCGTGGCCACCTATTACCTTATGACCCGGCGTGTGCTTAGTCTCTACGAGGCGGGGAATTTTTCCATGCTCGCAGAACTGCAAAAGGCGCTGTAACGTAACTCACAACAGATTGCCCGCGGCCAGCCGCACTATTTCGCCGGGGCTGTCTCACGGAGCTAATCGGATCGCTACAAAGATCACTCGACCCAGGTTCTCGATCTCTTTTCGATACCTCCAGCGACGGCTGGAGGCAGGTGAGAGTGGGTGCGGGATGAGCGTCAACCAGTCTGAGCCCCGATCCAGCTCGCACCAGCCACAGACGTAGCCATCCCGGGTCATCAGGAAATAGATGGGTCGCTTGAATTCATGGGTCCAGTCTCTTCGCGATGCGATCGCACGCTTCTGGGTATCGATCTGAACAATGGAACCAGCCGGAATCATGGGATCGAGAGTAAGATCACGCTTCCCGATGATGCCTCGCCTATAGGGTGCGGCGAGATGATTATCATCGGGCGCAAGCAGCGCGGTCTCCTCCGGAGGTTGTTCCATGCCAAGCGAATCCGGCAGCAGGTATTTTGCCTGCGCCTCCAGCGGTCCTTCGGTCAACAAAAGAGTGGCGTTCGGATAGGAAAGCTGCTTGAGGAACGCGGGTGGGACCTCCTCGGGATACATGGAGCGGAGCAGTTGTTCGGTCGTAACATTGTAGATGTCGGCGAGCGCAATGAGTTTATTGACGGTTAGTTCGTGCTGTTCCCGTTCCAGGCGATCCAGCCAACTGGCAGAGACCTGGTACGACTGGCTCCCCCGTTCCCGCGCAAAACGGAGACTCCTTTCTTCCACCTCCCGCAACGAGAGCTGCCACTGTTGGCGTATCGAGCGAAGCCTTACACCAATGCCACCCATGACCGGCCTTTCTGTTCCCGCCATGCTCAACGGTCATGGCAGACTGGGCTAAGTAGAAAAGCCTCGTTGAGGCTCATGTGAAAACTTGTCCCGCGGCAAAAAGGTGAATGCCATCGTGAGCGGACTCCCAACTGAATGAGCAGTAAGCCTTAGTACCCAGGAAAATGAACGGAGGACTGTCCCACACGTTCGGTAACCGAGCGCTGATTGACATTCGTAGGAGCCGTGAGGTGGCATGGTGGTGGCTGACGCGCGACAACGGCGATAGCCAAGTCGCGCGACAGCATCTGCAGGGATGCCGGAACCTCATCGGAGTTCGCGCGTAAGTACATAACAATCCGCTACTTGCGCAATGAACGAGCCGAGTCCTATTTCGAATTGCCAAAGACTTCTTGGTTAAATTGTTTGTCATACTAACAGAGTCAAGACCTAATTGCGACTTTTAACACGCCATTTAACGCCAAAAAGCGCCGCCGGGGGCGGGCTGGCAACCGATAGCACGGCGGCTCATCGCTGTCGCGGTGCAAAGCGCTTTCATGGCCCGCAAACGTTGTGAATCACCCTGTCACCGGCTCTGTGAAGTGGGCTAACCTTGTACAGGCTCGGGTAAGGCGTTTCGCCGGTGGCGCCTACCTAAAGATGCGCTGCCGTGGAGGAGATGTCCCAAAGGTGGGATTACCGCATCCCACTTTCGTCAGGACAGTAAGCGCATATTTCACAAACGACGCAACTTGCACGGCATAGCATGGAAGCCGCCGTCAGCTACGGGCCGGGGAAGCCTACCGGAACCTGGACGATCGATAATCTGTGTGCTCAAACTCTGCCGGCAACCGCCGAGTATTCCCCTGGAGTCGCCATGTCTTTCTCGATCCGTCGCCTGTACCGGTTCTTCGGGGGCGTCTTTTCGGTTGCCGCAAGCAGCCTGCTGGTCGCCGGTCTTTCCTCGTGCAGTAGCAACAGCAATAGCAACAATGCCAGCCAACCGACGCTGGCACTTACCCCCTCGAGCATCAGTTTGAAGGCGGGGGCGGCCGGGCAACAGGCTTCCCTGCTGCTGACCGCGCCGGCGGGCAGCGGTGCGGCAGCGGTTGCGGCGTCCGGACTGCCCACCGGCGTCACGATTACCCCGTCCACGCTGTCGGCCACTCCCGGGGTGGCGCTGCCATTTACGCTTACCGCAGCCTTATCCGCGGCAACGGCCACTGCTACAGTAACGTTCTCGACAACTGTAGGCGGTCAGACAGCCAGCGCACAGGCTTCGCTTGCGGTTCAGGCAGCGGTCGCTCAACCTGACTTTTCTTTCAGTGTGATGCCGGCGGCCGTGACTTTGACCGCCGACGGCACCCAGTCGACTGTCTCTGTTCTGGCGACAGCACAAAACGGGTTTTCTTCGAACGTACAAGTAGCGGTATCCGGCTTGCCCGCGGGGGTAACGGCGCAGCCTTCGTCCATCACCTTGACGCCGGGAACCGCTGCCACACTTTCACTGACGGCTCCCGCAGGCACGGCTGCAGCTTCGTCGACGGCTACGTTGACCGCGACCTCCGGCGCCCTCACGCATACCGCTTCGCTGGCCATCACGGTCAGCGCTCCGGCGGCATGCGCCCGACTTTTCTCTTGCAATCACGTCCGCAGTCGCTGAGCCTGACGCCTGGCGGCACGGGTCTGCCAGTCCAGATCTCGGCAACCGCGCTTAACGGTTTCACCGGCAGCGTCAGCGTTGCGCTGAGCGGTTTGCCTGCAAGTGTGACGTCCGCCCCAACGTCGCTCTCGCTGACTCCCGGCACGCCGCAAAGCGTCACCCTTACTGCGGCGAATAGTGCCCAGCTGGGTAACGCCAACGTGGTGTTTACCGGCACCTCAGGCTCGCTCTCCCATGCTGCAACCCTTGCTCTCTCGGTGGCAGCGTCCTCCGGCGTGAATGTAACTACCTATCACAATGACAACGCGCGCGATGGATGGTACTCGGCGGAAACCGTGCTCACCCCGCAAAACGTAAACTTCAACTCCTTCGGCTTGCTTCGTCAACTCCCGGTGGACGGCAAGGTCGATGGGCAACCACTGTACGTAAGCAGCCTGTGATTGCGGGGCAGACGCATAACGTGCTGATCGTCGTGACCGAACACGGGAGTGCTTACGCCTTCGACCCCGACTCTGGTACGCAGCTCTGGCAGGTCAGCTCGCTGGGCAGCGAACGAGACGACCAGTGACGATCATGGCTGCGGCCAGATCTCGCCGGAGATTGGAATTACCGACACTCCGGTAATCGACCGGGCGTACGGCAGCAACGGAGCCGTCTTTTTTGTCGCGATGTCGAAGGATGCGAGCAGCAACTATCACCAGCGGCTGCATGCGCTGGACCTCACTACGGGCGCGGAGTTGCCGGGCAGCCCCTCTGAGATTCAGGCCACCTTCCCCGGGACCGGTTACGGTTCCACCAACGGAATGCAGGTCTTCGACCCTGCCCAATACGCAGAGCGCGTAGGCTTGCTGTTGATGAACGGACAGATTTACCTGGCATGGACTTCGCATTGCGACGATGATCCCTATACCGGTTGGCTGATGGCCTATAGCGAAACCACGCTGCAGCAGACCAGCGTATTGAACCTGACGCCCAATGGCCCTTCCAGTCCCCACTTTGGCAACGGCGAGGGCTCGGTGTGGATGAGCGGCGCCGGCCTGGCCGGGGATACGCAGGGCAATATTTTCTTCCTGGATGCGAACGGTACCTTTGACCTGACGTTGAACGCGAGTGGCTTTCCCTCGAAGCGGAGACTTTGGCAACGCGTTCATGAAGGTATCCACCACCGGAAACGTGCTGGCCGCCGCGGATTATTTCGCCGCCTACGACCTGCAGAACGAGAGCGACGCAGACCAGGATCTGGGATCAGGTGGCGCCCTGCTGTTGCCCGACCTGACGGACGCCAACGGCGCAACCCGGCACCATCTGGCAGTCGGCGCCGGGAAGGACTCGAATATTTATGTCGTCGATCGCGATAACATGGGGAAATTTAATGCCAGCAGTAACAACGCGATCTACCAGGAGCTGCCGAATGCCCTGGCTGCCGGCGCCTGGTCGATGCCGGCTTACTTCAACAACACCGTTTACTACGCAGCGAACGGCGACCACCTCAAGGCATTTCCGATCACCAATGCCATGCTTGCCACCACTCCGGCCAGTCAGTCGGCAAATACCTTTGCCTATCCCGGCGCGACTCCCAGCGTAAGCTCGAATGGAGCGCAGAACGGCATCGTGTGGGCGATTGAAACCCAGAGTGGCGCAGGAATCTTACACGCCTACGACGTCACCAACATACCCAACGAGCTGTACGACAGCAACCAAGCCCCGAACGGACGCGACAATTTTACGTTCAACAAATTCGTGCCGCCGATGATCGCCAATGGCAAGGTGTACGTTGGCACTCCGAACAGCGTTGCCGTTTTTGGCCTGTCGAACTAGCTGAACCAAATCTTCGTTTCCTTATAGAAGACCGCTGCTCTCTGTCGCGCCGCGAACAGGAGATCCGGGAACGCTCCCGACGACACAGAGCGAGGGTTGAGTCGGCAAACAATCCCACTCAGAGCTTTGTCGCGAATGCAGAGAGGTTTGACGCCGCGCCTCACGTGGTGGCGTTGCGCCTATTTCAGCCCGTACACATCAAGTTCACCTCGGGGCTGCGCCGCTGTTACCGGATCATGGCCGGTCGAGATGTACACTTTTCCGTTCGCGACGATCGGCGAGCTGAACTTGATTCCGTAGCCTGGCGTGTCCGCGGAATTGATGCTGCTGTCGTACAACTCGTTGGTGAATGCATTTGTATCGTAGGCGCGCAGGGTCGCGCTGGTTGATGGTTGGGGACTTCCCAGCGGCTGGCCGGTATCGATCATCCAAAGGATTCCATTTGCGTTGCCATTCGCTGAGATGAAAGGAGTGGTGCCGCGGGTGTTTTGCTGGATGCTCGGCGTGGTGTAGGCGGTTGGTGCGAGTGTTCCGGAATAACTAAACTGTCCAATCCCGGCCGGTGCATTGCTCGAGGTCGGAGTTACACCTAGGTAAACGGATCCATTAAAGTATGCGGCCGTACCGAAGATTTCATAGGAATTGACCTCTGTGGTGTGGGTACCCAGGGTGTCGGTGCAATTTGACGAGTAGGGAGCACTCAGCGTGGCCTCAAACCACAACGTTTGAGTCGCTCCCGCGTCATTGGCTTGCTCCTGGCCGAGGTTGGCGGTGTTGACCAGGTAGAGCTTTCCAGTTTTTCCTCCTGCCAACAACTCCGTGGTTCCGGGAATTAAAAGCAACCCGCCGGCCGCCAGATCAGCATCGTTACAGTCCATATACTGGTAATCGTTGGGCGTGAAGTAGTCCAGCAGCTTAAGCTTTGCGTTGAACTTCAAGACCGAATCTGCGAACGCTGTCTGCCCGTCCCAGGGTCCGTTACCGGTGGTGACATAAATGTTGCCCGCGCTATCGGCCACTGCGCCGCCGCTGCCCATCCAGATACCGCCGGCACTGGCATACTTGCCCTCGCCGTCGAGGTTGGGACTCGCGTTGAACACGCCGACTTGATTCAGGGTTTGCGCGTCATAAGCCAACAGCCAACCACTATGACAGCTACCAAACCCCAAGTAGACCGTGCTGTTAGCCAATAACAGGGCTGACCTTTGGATACACGACGTGGTCAGGTAATCCACGCCGTCGATCGCATCCGAATTTGTTCCTGGCACTGAAGCTTGAATCGTAACTGGACCGCCAAACTTCTGGGCCCCGGTGTTGATATCGAGCGCATTCAGTCGGAACGTAGGGGTGCCGCCCGAGGTCTGCTGGGCCGACACAACATACATCGTATTTGAGGTCAAATCGATGACCGGTGTCGAGGTAACACCCTGGAGAGGCTTAACCGTGATGTTTGAGGTCTGCGGCGTTTCTCCGGATTGCAGTAGAGACACCTGCCATAAGGGAGTGCCAGTGCCATAGGTGTCTGCGTCAAAGGCATACACACTGTCGTTCTCGGTGGCCACGAATACAACGTTGTGCGTGGCGCCGTTCACGGTGAGGTCTGAGACCAGCAGCGGCTCGCCGTACACATAGCCATCCACCAGATACGAGAAAAGTTTTCCGAAGGTTTGCGAGGTTACGTTGGCAGGCGCCAGCATTTGCTCGCCAGGATTCAATCCGCTTCGCTGCGCGTCGAAATGCCAGGTGACGTGGAACGTTGCGCCCGGCGCCAGCGACGGGCAAAGTTACCGTGAGCGGGATCATTGCCACTTGTCGCCACTCAACGCGGCCGTGATCTGGGTTGAGCCGAAGCGACGGCGGTGGCCAATCCAGTGGAAGAGATCGTCGCCACTGCTGTATTCGCTACGGACCAGGTTGCCGTCGAGGTTACGTTTGCGGTCGAGTTATCACTGTAGGTCGCCGTCGCGGTGAATTGCTGCGTATTCCCAACCGCGATGCTGAGAGTTGCTGGGCGATACCGAGATGGACTTAATCGTCTTTGTGGCCGCAGTCACGGTCACAGTCGCAGAAGCAGAGACTTTTCCTCCGGCGCCGGTCGCGGTCGCCGTGTAGCTCGTGCTTACCGTGGGGCTGACACCTGTGTTCCGCCGCTCAACGGTAAGTGTACGTGGTGCCATTGGGCCGGCGATCGTCACCTGGGTAGCGTTGATCGCCGTCACCATCAAAGTGGACGAACCTCCTGAGGAGATCGAAGTTGGGTTGGCGGTCATTTGGACGGTCGGCGCGGCCGCTGATGCCCCTACAGTGAGGATCAGGTGGTGGTCGAGGCTCCGCCGCAATGGTCCCACTCTTCCACCGTAATATGTTGTGCTCCCGTTGCTAGATCGCGAGCGTTTGTTCAGCGTCGCACCGCATCCACAACATAGTCGATCTTGCTATTCACGTAGATGCCCATCGAAGCTACGCCCTTGGCACAATTTGTCCCCGCTGTCGCTACATAATTCACAGGTGAAGTTACGGTGCTGTTGCTATCGGTGAGGTCACCGAAACTCCAGGCGGCTCCGGCGTTTGGTTCGCGACCGTGATCGTGATGTGGCTGACGCTGGCGCCTCCGCAATAGTCCCATTCTTCGACAATGGTGTTGTACTTGCCGGGGCTGAGCGAAATCGTGGTATTCAGGTCGCTCCCTTCACCACATAAGTCTTCATGTTGTTGACGTAGATGCCCATGGACGCTACGCCTTTGGCACAGGTTGTTGTGGTCGCAGTCGCGAGTAGTGCACGGGCGAAGTCACCGTCGCGTCATTGGCCGGACTACTGACAGTGACAGCTGCGAATCCAGGGATCGCGAGGGTCAAAAATATAGAAAGGAGGAAGTGCAAAGGCTTCATGGCTGCTGCCTCCCGCGATTCGATTTTTGGGGCGAGCATCCGGCGCCACGGACGATCTCCGTGACTGAAAACTTTGGATTAACTGGCCAAGCCTCTGGGGAGTGCGAACCACTCAGCGCATTATAGAGCGCCGGTGGTCCTTTTGTAACCGTGAACTTTACGAAAAACTCAGTACGTCAGTAACAGGCCGATAGCCATGATTTTGGTGAGTTAACGGTTGTTTACCGCGTTATTCCGATTTTTTGGGGATTAACTTCCTGTGGCGGTGCTTGCTTGTTCGTTAGCCGGTCTTCGCAGACTAGCGGCTGGCTGGCAGTTTATCATGGCCGAACCAAGGCAGGGCGAAGGTTGGCCATCCGGAGAATCTGCCACATTCGTGTGTCAGAGGGCACCAGAATCCACGAAGCGTCTGACCCCTTCAAGGCTTCCAGTTCGGGCCGATCAGCTCCCGCAGCATCTTCTCGCTGGCCCAGGGAGCCTTGCCTTATAACGCTTCAGCCACGCTGGCCCTTCCCCGATTCTCACCCGGTCCGGCGTGAACTCAGGGGAAAGCGTGTTGGCCATCAACGCATAGCGCTGCGCCGTCGCGCAGACGAAGCGCCTTCCAGCATCCCCCGGGCACCGCGATCACAGGCCGCTCGCCGGCGGCCAGATCCATGCCCAGCGTAAGCTTCTCCGCCCGCCCATCGGGATGAAAGATGAAGTAGTCCACCGGGCCACCCTCGATCAGGATGTGGGTATCATCCGACGCCAGCCAATGCAGATAATTGATAGGCCGCTCGCGCGTGAGCATGTAGTAGTTCTGGCTCTGCTACTGCCAGCGGGTGGCCATCCACGACAGCCACCTGCGCCGACTTGCCGATGATGCCCAGGTAGCCTGACTCGCCTCGGCAGCACTTCGAGGTGCAAAAGGCGGATCAGTTCCTGGGCCCGGGCGTCAAGCGGCGGCGTCGTCAACCGGAGCAGACGCCGTTGCGCTCCAGGCTGCCAGCGCCGATAGCGAGCAAGACAAGCCCTCTCATGCCCGCCAGAGTATCAGCTATGCTGTTCGCGTGGCACAAGCGACACCAGCCGACGGAACAGAGGAGCAGCTTGCTGGCTTTATCGCCAAATTCAGCGACGACGGTAGCCTCGCTTACCCAGGCGATCCTGGTCAAGATGAGGGCGCTCTATCCTACGGCGATTGAAATGGTCTACGACAACTACAACGCGTTGGCCATCGGCTTTGGTCCGACCGAACGGCCATCGGAGGCCATTTTTTCGATTGCGGTATTTCCAAGATGGGTGAGCCTGTTCTTCCTGCAGGCCAACGGGCTACCCGACCCGGACCACATATTACGAGGAAGCGGGAAGCGCGCCCGCCACATCCGCCTGCCGTCAGCGGCGACATTCGATGAATTCTCAGTTAAAAATATGATGCGGGAAGCGACGGCGAGAGCCGCGATTCCGTTCGCTTCCGACGGCGCTCGCCGCCTCATCATCAAATCAATTGCGGCCAAACAAAGGCCCCGGCGATAGCGTGAGAACCAGGGTTGGGGTCCCGCATGACCCCAGGTCTCAAAAGCGAGACCTGGGCCACCCACTCGTGGTTTGTCTAGCTGCGAAGACGAGCCAGCAGATCCTGTGGATGCACGGGTTTGGCGAGAATCTCGAATTCGTGGCCCTGGACGCGGGCGCGGTCGAGAAGGTCCGCGGTGGCCGCCTGACCTGAAAAGAGGAGAATCTTGCAGTCAGGCAGCATGGTCCGGATGGTGATTGCGGCGTCAATGCCGTTCATATCGGTCATGATGACGTCGGAGATAAGCATATCGGGCCTGATAATGCGCGCGGCTTCCACCGCCTTTTCGCCGTTGTAGACGGCCGTGGCTTCAAATCCGCTTTGGTTTAGGATGATGGCCAGTGTGTCTGCGATAACGCGTTCGTCATCGGCTACCAGCACTTTTGGCTTTGCTTGTTGAGTGGTCATTTGCTCCTGAGTGACGTCCTAAATTGTTCAGAGGCTCGTCCAACGTCTCCACCATTCTACGCCGAAACAGGTCACGATATGGTGGTACGACGGAAAACATGAGCCAGCGGCAAGTATGGGAATCATACGCCTCTGTTTCAGATGCTGTTTGCCCGGGTAACGTTGCGGCCCCCGTTACTCCATATAAGATTAACCTGACCACCAATCTCTTCGTTGGACGTTTGCCGATGGCTGAACCGATCATTCGCGCCCAGCAGGTAGAGAAGTACTACGCCCAGCCCAGCGAAAACCGTATCCAGGTGATCGCGCCGACCGACCTGGCGATTGTGCAAGGGGAAATCGTTGCCCTGCTGGGCCCTTCGGGCTCAGGCAAGTCCACCCTGCTGCGCATGCTGGCCGGTCTCTCCCGGCCCTCCGCCGGCGAGGTTTTCTGGCACGGCAAGCCCATTTTGCAGGCCCAGGTCAACGTTGGCATCGTCTTTCAAAGCTTTGCCCTGTTTCCCTGGCTGACGGTGCTGGAGAACGTCGAGGCGCCGCTCATCGCGCGCGGCATTACCAGCGAACAGCGGCGCGAACAGAGCCTGAAGATCCTCGACACCGTCGGCCTCGACGGCTTCCAGGCAGCGTACCCAAAGGAGCTCTCGGGGGGAATGCGGCAGCGGGTCGGATTCGCCCGCGCCCTGGTGGTGCAGCCGGAAGTGCTGTTTATGGATGAGCCGTTCTCTGCCCTCGACGTGCTGACGGCGGAGAACCTGCGCAGCGAACTGCTGGAGCTGTGGCACAAGAAGACGATTCCCACGCAGTCCATCTTTCTGGTGACGCATAACATTGAAGAGGCCCTGCTGCTGGCCGACCGCATCATCGTGCTGGGGCGCAACCCGGGCCATGTGCGGGTGGATTTTGCGGTAACCCTGACCCAGCCGCGCGACCGCAAGAGCGCCGCCTTCACCCAACTGGTGGATTACATCTACAAGGTGCTCACCCGGCCCGATGTGGCGCCCTCCGCCGTGCCCCAGCGGCTGGCCGCGCGCGATCAGCGGCAGATGCACTACCAGATGCTTCCCCATGCACGCCCCGGCGGCATTGCCGGGTTGCTCGAGCTGCTCATCGATTACAACGGCCGGGCCGATATCTATCGCCTGGCCGACGATCTGGCATTTGAGATCGACGACCTGCTGCCCATTGTCGATGCGGCGCAATTGCTCTGTTTTCTCAAAGTGGAAGAGGGCGATGCGGCCATTACGCCGGCCGGGCGGGAGTATGCCGAATCGGAGATCCTGCAGCAAAAGGAGCTCTTTCGCAAAGCCGCGGTGGAGAACGTGCTGCTGCTGCGGCAGATTACCCGCGCCCTGGATACCAAGTCGGACCACACCGTCCCGGAGGAGTTTTTTCTCGACATGCTGGATGAGCAGTTCAGCGCGGATGAGACGCTGCGCCAGCTGGAGACAGCGATCAGCTGGGGACGATATGCGGAGCTGTTCGACTTCGACGCTTCGCGCCGGCGGTTCATTCTGCCTCAACAGGAGGAGACGGTGGAGGCGGTAGAAGAGGCCGCCGAATGATCGCGCCGCCCAGGCTCTTTCGCTCCCCTACGCTTGCCCGCTCCCTGGTGTTGGAGCGGACGCTGGCCTTTTTTCCTCGACCTGAGCGTCGCCGCCTGCGGGCTCGCCCTCTTTTACGCGGTCTTGCGCGTTGCGCAATATTGGATGGGGCATCCGGTTCCCGCCGTCTCCATTTCGCCCTCGGCGAAGATGCTGCCGCTCTACGCGTTCTACTCCATCGTGCGCATCTTCGTCGCCTACTTGCTCAGCTTGACCTTCGCCGTGGGATACGGCTACATCGCCGCCTATAATCCCCGAGTCGAATCGTTCATGATTGCGGTGCTCGATATTCTGCAATCGATTCCGGTCCTGAGCTTTCTTCCGGCGGTGATGCTGGCCATGATCTCGCTGGTTCCCGGGCGTCAGTTGGGGATTGAGCTGGGCGCCATTCTGCTGATTTTTACCGGGCAGGTGTGGAATATGGCCTTCAGCTTTTATTCCTCGCTCAAGAGCCTGCCGCGGGAGCTGCGCGAAGCCGCCGGAGTCTTTCGCTTTTCTGCCTGGCAGCGATTCTGGCAACTGGAGCTTCCCTACTCCGCCATTGGGCTGGTATGGAACTCGATGGTGTCGGTCGCAGGGGGATGGTTTTTCCTCATGGCCTGCGAGATGTTCGTCCTGGGCGATCGCGACTTCCGTCTCCCTGGCCTGGGCTCGTATCTGCAGACAGCGGCCAGCACGGGCGACAACCATGGCATGCTCTGGGGATCGGTAACCATGATCCTGATCATTGTCGCTACCGATCAACTGGTGTGGCGCCCGGTCATCGCCTGGTCCGATAAGTTCAAATTCGAACAGGGAGAGAGCACCAGCCGCAAGACATCGCCCATCCTCTACGCGCTGCAGAATTCCAATGCACTTGGCTGGTTGAAGCGGGTGACCTTTGCGCCGGCTTGCGAACGAATTTATTGCGGCATCGCGCAGCGCAAGCAGCGGGAGTTTATCGCGCGCCCCATCCACGAACGGCGCGAGCCGTCCCGGCTGGCCGCAGTCGTGCTGATCTCCGCGGTTACTCTGCTGGTGGGCTTTGCTGCCTTCCGCGCGCTGGAGCTGCTGCGCCATGTGCACGGGGCGGAGATTGTCGAGCTTTTGAAGGGCGCGGGCGCCACCTTTCTGCGAGTGAATGCTGCCTTGCTGATCGCGTCCGCCTGGACCATCCCTACCGGCGTCGCCATTGGCTTTCATCCGAAACTTGCCAGGATCGCTCAGCCGTTGGCTCAGATCGCCGCTTCTTATCCCGCGACGGCCATCTTTCCCATCCTGCTGATCGCCCTGGTCCGCTGGGGCGGCGGGCTGGGCATAGGTTCCATTGCCCTTATGCTGCTGGGCACCCAGTGGTACATCCTCTTTAATGTGATTGCCGGCGCCACCGCCATTCCCTCCGACCTGAAGGAGGTCGCCCGGCTCTTCCACTTCTCCCAATGGCAGCGCTGGAAAGTCGTGATACTGCCCGGCATCTTTCCTTACCTGGTCAACGGGCCTGGTCACCGCCTCAGGCGGGGCATGGAACGCCAGTATTATCGCGGAATATTTTCATCTGAAAGACCGCACGCTGGAAACGCTGGGGCTGGGCGCACAGATCAGCGCGGCCAGCGACCATGGCCAGTTTTCCATTCTGCTGCTGGCGACCATCATCATGTCGCTCATGGTGGTCACGGTGAATCGCCTGGTGTGGCGGCCCATGTACCGATTGGCTGAGACCAAGTTCCGCCTGGATACGTGAGGACGCATTTCGATGGCACAGGAACGAGACAAATGAAAATCAGCAAAGTGGAGACCCACGTTCTCCTGGTTCCGGACTATGATTCGGCGGCTTGTTCGTCGGCACAGGATGACATCGTCGTGATCGTCCACACGGACGAAGGCCTCCACGGCATTGGCGAGACCGATACCAATCCCTGGGTCGCCGAGGCCATGATCCATGCTCGCGGAACACACAACCTCGGCCGCGGCCTTGAAGAGATGCTGCTCGGAGAAAACCCTCTGAACGTCGAAGCCATCTGGGAGAAGCTCTACACCGGCAGCATTATGACCGGGCGGCGCGGGCTTGGCATCTGCGCGATCGGAGCCATCGATATGGCGCTGTGGGATCTACGCGGAAAAATCCTGGGACTACCTTGCTGGCAGATGATGGGCGGAGCCCGAAAGACCCATGTCACGGCGTACGCATCGCTGCTGCCGGTGGGTGGCACGCCGAAAGAATTTCTAAGTTCGTTGACCGCGAAGATCAAGGAGGCCAAGCGCCTGGGGTTTCGTGCGGCAAAGATCGAAGCGGGGGTCAAGGGTCCTTACAGTCACATGGGGCTCCAGGCCAGCGACGACCTGGTCGTTGAGCTGACAGCGGCGTGCCGCGAAGCGGTGGGTCCTGACTTCACCCTGATGGTCGATGCGGTCTATAACTGGAGCAACGCGAAGGAAGCCTTGCGAACGATCAACCAGCTTGAACCGTATGACATCTTCTTTGTGGAAACGCCGCTTCAGGTAGACGACCTTGATGGTTATGCCTTCCTGCAGCACCATTCGCCGATCCGCATCGCGGCCGGAGAACTGCAGAATACTCGCTTCGAGTTTCTCGATCTACTCGATCGCGCCAGGGTCGACGTAGTACAGCCGGATGTCGGCCGGGCAGGTGGCCTGACGGAAGCGCGCCGCATCTGCGACATGGCTGCCGACCGCGGACGACTGGTGGTTCCTCATTGCTGGAAGACAGGCATCGGCATCGCCGCATCGGCTCACCTCTGCTTTGCCAACGCACACTGCCCGTTTATCGAATTTCTTCCGGCTGCGCTCTCCGAATCCGCCTTGCGCCGTGAATTGGTGATCGAAGAACTGCAGTTGGTCGACGGTCAAATTGCGCTGCCACATAAACCGGGCCTGGGCATCCAGCTGAACGAAGAGGCGCTGGAACGCTTCCGGGCAGATCGCGTGGTTGCCGAGATGATTGCAATGCCTGGTCCGGCCGCTGTGAAGTAGTGGCGCTCGGATCGTATTCGGATTGATCCTTAGCCCCTTCCAGGTTGGGCTGACGTTTGGCGGCCCTCGGCTGCCCCTACCTGCAAGATAATTTGGGGTGGCCCATTCAAGCCTTCCCTTCTTTCGGCTTGAGTGGGTTTGTTGCGGACCACACGCGCTGCCTCTCCAGTGCCTAAACACTCGCAGTTTGGAGTGGTCACGTGCCGGGCGGACACTCCACCTTTGGTCCGGTTCGCCTTGCGCACCGACTTCTAGTGGACTGCAACAGTTGATTTAATAGAGGCGCCGGGCTAAAGAGTCTACATGAGAACTCGGTTTCAGGTAGGCCAGGGATTTATCCCCGGCCTACCCCGAAAGCGACGAGATGGGAAGGCTACTTTTGCGGCAAGAGACTGTCGAAGGGGGGCAGTCCCTTGGCGGGGCTGTAGTCTTCGAGCATTTGCAAGAGATTGGCCTGAAACCGCCGCCAGTATTCGTACTCGGCATCCCATCGGCCCAGTGCCGCCGCCATACGATAAGGAGTGTATTCCTCCAGCCAGGCCTGCTCATACTGCGGCTTCAACTCAGTGATGATTTCCATAAGGTCGGGCAGCTTGCCATGCTGCTGAGAGACAACGATATTGTCAAAGTCGTTGCCCAGCCGATGGATGTCGGGATGAGAACCAAGCAACTTCCACTGTTGCGTGATTTCGACACCGTACTGGAACTTAAGACCGGCATAGTCCAGCAGACGGCACTCGACGATATAGGCGTGCGCGCTGGCCGCATCCGCTCCGAGTTCGACGGCTCGCAACCAGTCCTCCTCCGCACCCTCGGCAAGCAGGCGGCTCTGCCGCAGATCGGCAGCGTGGGCGGTTGCGCGGGCCAGCGTTTTTGCCGCAAATGGGTCTCCCCAAAGGGTGAGCATGGTGTCCTGGCCAAGGACGGCCTGCAGTGCGGTTTCGCTATCGGCCATCTTTTGCAATGCGGAGGCGACGCTGGGCGCAGAGGCAGGGGGATATTCGCGGGCGGCGTAGGAGGAAAAAAAACGCGCCCGATCCATCGGCTGCTGCTGCCAGGCGGCGGCCGCCCCGTAGGCGATGCCCGGCCATGCAGGCCGCTTCAACATCTGCACATCGTCCGACCAGATCGTATTCATCACCCCTAAGCCCCCGGACTTGCGTGCCGCGGCGATGAAGGTATCGATATTTTCAAAGCTGAGGGTGTAATCGGGGGCAATCTCGTTCCAGCCGTTTACGCCCGGAGCAACGATGTACGGCACGTGGCTGGCGACCAGCGGATCAAGCCAACGATGATACTCCGGATCCGGCTGAGGCTCGTACCACCAGGCAACCGCAATGATGCCCGGGGGAAGTTGCTTCACAATACCCGGAACCTTGACCATGATGTCTGCCCAGGCAAGGATGGTCTTGCCGTGCTGCTGGAAGAGCCGGCTTACATTGTTCAACTGCTCAAGAAAAACAGCGGCCGGCGCACCGGCGCCTTTCGCCGCAGCTTGCTGCAACTGCCAGGTCTCATCAAAACCCACATGTACATAAGGACTGGGAAACAGCTCGGTATATTGCTCGACCCAATTCGCCATCAATTCTTTGACCTGAGGATCGGCGGGATTGAACTCTACACCGTGAGGAAAGTCAGCCAAACTGGAATACTGCTCGCGGCGGAACAAGTCGTGCAGATGGCCATACAGCTCCAGGCACGGGACCACGTCGATATGGCGAGCTCGCGCATAGGCGACAATCTCGCGCACATCGCTCTTGGTAAGACGCGCCCCGGGAGCCGCGGGTGGAAGGCCATCGAGCGCGATCGAGGTCTCGTTGTAAAAGTAATATTGATTGTTTTTCCAGCGCGCCATCAGATCGATCTGCCGCTTGATGTCCGCCACGCGCAGCAACGGACCTTCGCTCATGTCGACCATGGTCCCGCGATAGGCCATCGCCGGCCAGTCGGTCACCTGGGCCTCCGGCAAAACGGCGCCCGGCATCTCGATCATCTGGCAGAGGGTTTGTACGCCGTAAAAAATGCCGGCCGAGGAGCGTGCCCGCACCTCGGCTCCGGTGGTTGTGATGCTCACCTTGTAAGCTTCCCGCGAGTCGGGTCCTGGGGTCTCGCCGGGCACCGGCAGGGGATCAATGGCGCCTGTGCGGTTGAGAGAGATGCCTGGCGTTGCTGCCGGCGCGCCACCTTGATCCAGGATTGCGGCCGGAGAACCAGTCGCCCGGGTCACGCAACCGGCCAATGTTTGCGCGGCGAACCCGTCCTCTGCCGCCGTAGAAGCGGGCAATCGGATGGGCAGCCCGCCCAGGGGCAGAGTGCCGGTGCCATAAGTAATTTGTTGAGGCGCGGGTAAGATCGTGCCGTGCTCAGCTTTCGCCTGGCTGCCCAGCGATCCTGCCAGCAGCACAGACGACGAGAGAATTATCCGCAGTTTTAGGATCGGCCTTTCCCAAATCCGGGAGGTATTGCGTCCGAAATATCTCAAAGCGTACCTCAGGGCCTATAGGTGTGCGTGAGAACCATCGTTGCTCGATTCTGTCCTCACCACGAACCAAAGGGTGAGGAGAAATCTCAAAGCTGCCGGAGATAAGGTCTACTCTTGATTGAAGCCGGTGGAATAGCGAAATTCCTCCACCGCATGGCCGTCTTTGTGCGGCTGCAGCTTTTTCAGCTCGTCCTCGGTGGCCTTCAAGTCTTTTGGATCCCAATCATCGCGATAACGATCCTCAGACGGTGCAAACTGGCTCACCTGGGCCTCCGCAGATTGCAGCTTCAAATCCATCACGTCGTCGATGGGAACCCGGTAATTTACTTCCCCTGGCGCGGGGTAAAAGAAGTACATCTCGGGCACACGATAAGGTTGCAGACCCAATTGCAGCTTCTGGTTGGGGAAGTAGAGCCAGAACTCCGCAGCCCGCACAGCATCGACGGTATTGAAGGCAGCCATGCGATGATCGGTCTTATGCCACCGCGTATACCATTGTCCAGGATCCACGCTGAGCAGCACATCGGGACGGACGCGGCGAATGATCTCGGTAGCTTGCTCCACCAGGTGCGGTTGCGGGGCGTACTCCAGCATACCGTCGTCATAGCCCAGCCACATGATGTTTTCCTTGGGCGTGCCTAACACCGCCTCCGACTTCTCTTCCTCCGCTTTGCGGATGCGGGCCAGCCGCTGGCTGCTCATCTCCGGGTCGAGCGAGCCCTTGTCGTCGTTGGTGTAAATCGCCAGTATCACTTTATTGTGGTGACGATTGAGCAGGGCGATGGTGCCCCCTGCGCCAAAGACCTCGTCATCGGGATGCGGAGTAAAGATGAGAATGGTCTTGCCCTGTAGATCTTCGAGCCTGGTCTGCTGGCCCTGCAGGCCAGTATGAGCGAGTATCGCCGCAAAAAAGAGCAAGGATGTTCGCAGCAAGAAAAACTCCTTTCTAGAACGAATACTTGAGCGCGAATTCCAGCTCCCGGTTATCGGCAGCGGTGTTGGTGATCGCTGCGCCACCTGGGACATCCACATAAATGCCCGGCAAGCCAAGATTTGGATGATTGAAGATGTTGAAGAACTCGGAGCGAAACTCGATTTGACCGTAGTCCCCAAGCTGGAAATGCTTCTGCAGCACGAAGTCGAAATCCACCAGGTCAGGACCGCGAAGATTACCGATGCGCGCGTCTCCGAAGGCATGCGCAGACTGCTGCCCGCTGGCCAGAGGCGGCGCGGTAAAGGCGGCCGGGTTATACCAGCACAGGATGTTGCGCTGGCCGGGAGTACAACCTAGCGCCGCCTGGTCGGTGGTGTCATAGGTAAAGTCCTTCGGATTGTGGATCTGGTCGAAGCGGTAGCTGAAGCTCCCGGTATTGCTCAAGTCGCTGGACACAGTGGAGGTCTCCGATTCGCCGCTCTGCGCGGTTGTGATGCCCGCGATATCCCAGCCGCCGATAACCGCGTCCAAAGCAGGACCGATATCCGATACGAAGGTCCGCCCCCGCCCGACGGGCAATTGGTAAAGATAACTTGCGGTGAAGCGATTACGGAGATCAGGCGAGACCGGACCGTATTCCGCCTGAGGATCATGAGCATCTTGAATGGCGCCGGCCACGTTGCCATCCGCATTGCCCAGGTCGTTGGAGTAGGTATAGGCGAACAGCACATTGAACCCATGTGAAAAGCGATGATTCAACGAAGCCTGCAGCGAGTTATACATCAGGTGCAGGTCTCCGAGGTCAAGAGGATAGATGGATGCCAGATTGGGTTGAGCCGTGAAGTAGGGGCGGCCAAAGTTGCCCGTGTCATCAGAGAAATTGGAATCGAGCGGTTGGTAGGGCTGGTTCAGATCGGCATTCTCATGGTTCCAGAGGCGATAAGCATGGGTACCGACGTAGGCGACCTGCGCCAGCCAGTTGCCGGCGAACTCGCGCTGTATAGACAAGTTCCATTCCAGAATGCGGGGCATGATCCGCGTTGGTCCAGTGGTCTTTACCGAACCGGTGGGAGCGTCGAGATCCTGTACGGGAAAGGTGGCAGGAAAACCAGCTGAAATGAGTTGTCCGCTAACCGGAACATTTCCTGTTGAGTAGGAACGGGCCAGATCAGTGAGCGCAGGCGGATTAAGGCCGAGATCGTCAAAGGTGTTGGCTTCCGCGGAGTAGAAAATCCCAAAGGCGCTACGTACGACCGTATTGTGGGGCAAGGAAAGCGCGAAACCAACGCGCGGTCCCCAATCCGACTTATCGAAGCCGACGCCGGCGTGAGACTTGGCGCCCGATCCGTAGGACGCGACCATGACAGCACGGGTCAGATCGAAGTTGGCCACCTGTCCATTGGCAGGCGATGCAACCTCGTAGCGCAGGCCGAGATTGATGGTCAGATTCTGCCGAATGCGCCAATCGTCCTGGACGAACTCTGCGAGATCCCAATAGCGGGTAGGGTAGAGCCCGGTCAAAGTATCCTGCTCGGTCGCCTGGGGGACACCGAAGAGCAGATCTGCGGGGCCATTGCCGCCGGTGGCAGTGGAAAGATCTTCAGTAAATCCGCCGCCAAAGTTCATATAGCCTCGGGGCACGGCGAGCTGGAAGAAGTTCCGCTGCTGACGGCGAAAGTCAACGCCGTACTTCAACGTGTGCTTGCCCTGCACCTGGGTGACGCTGTCGGCAAGCTGATAGATATTTTCAAAGACATGCTCGGGCAGATACTCTGAGTCACCCAGCGGCGTCTCGCCGGAAATATCAAGATTGATAAGGCCGCTGGAGTTGATATCTCCGCGGTTGGAGTTGGGGATGCCGAGCTGATTGGAGATAGTACTGCCGTAGTTGAAGGGCACGGCATTGACCGCGTAACGGAAGTAGCCTCCGTGCAGATCGTTGAGCAAGCCGGTAGAAAAAATGTGGGTATAGCCGAGGCCCAGGTGTTGCGCGCGAATGTTGCTGATGCTGGGGCAGCAATCCGATCCGCCCAGCTTACCCAGGCCCGCCGGATCGACGCTGCGGATGTCGCCGATTCCATAGGAAGCAAAGGCCTGATCAGCCTCGCGGAAGCGATGGTCGACACGCAGATCGCCGGAATCCTGATCGTTGATCTGCTTTTGGGTGGAGGTGTAGTTATCCGCGAGGCCCGGCCCGTTGGGTGCGGGATAGAGATTGATCACGTTTTGCCCGGCTGCGGTAATTTGCCCTGGGGCCATTACGTTGGCCGCGCCAGCATAGCTTACCTGGTTGCGTAACGAGATCATCTGTCCGCCAGGGCATGTGTAGTCGGTAGTGCTGTAGGGATCGAAGACGGCGCCGGTGTCGAACGACGGCCCTCCGCTTCCGCAGGGGGAGAAGCTCTGCCCCGTAAGCCGGTCGGTGAAATCGCCGGTGCGCTCGGGTTGGGTGGGAACGGTGGAGAGGAACGGCAGACCCTGGCGCACCCGCGTACCCTGGTAATCGAGAAAGACGAAGGTTCGATTCTTGACCACTGGGAAGCCGAAGAAGGCGCCGAACTGGTTGCGCTGAAATTGGGTCTTGCTGGGGGCGAAGTAGTTGAGGGCATCCAGCTGGTCGTTGCGAATAAACTCATATGCGCCGCCATGGAGCTGATTGGTGCCCGACTTAACCACCACGTTGACCGCTGCCCCGCCGCGGCCGAACTCCGCGCTCATGGCGCTCTCTTCCGTGCGGAACTCCTGAATGGCGTCGGGCGGCGGCAGGATAATGACGCCGCCAAGACCGAACTCATTGTTGTCGACTCCGTTCAGAAGAAAGTTGTTGTTGGAAACCCGCAGGCCATTCACTGAGATGGCTTCATCGGCCCGCTCATTCTCAAAAACGTTTCCCGAGGCGTTGGAGCCGGTCTGGCCGCCGTTTGCACCTGGCCCCAGATAGGCGAGCGCGATGAAGTTTCTGCCATTCAACGGCAGCGCTGCAATCCTCTGCGTTGTTTCCACGGTACCCAGGGAGGAACTCTGCGTTTGCAACTGGGTTGCCGCGGCGCTGACTTCCACGGTCTGGGATTCTGAGCCCGGACTGAGCGCAAAGTCTACTTTGACTACCTGGTTCACCGGCACGTCCACGCTGCTCTCGACGGCAACCTTGAAGCCAGCCTTCTCCGCCGTGACGCGATAGGTGCCGATCTGCAGGTTGTTCGCCGAGTAGTTTCCTTCGCCATTGGTCTGCATCACCAGATCGGTATTGGTGGCGGTATTCGTAACTGTAACTTTTGCAGACGGAACGCGGGCACCGGCAAGATCGGAGACGGTGCCCAGGATGCCCCCGCGATCCAGTTGCGCGGATACCGGGCAGGTCCAACCGGCGAGCAGGATAAACGCAGACAGCAGATACAGAAGCGTCGTGCCCCCGAAAAACGCGGGTACTCGGGGGCGGGAGAGAGGCATGGCGGCTCCATTTAGAAAAAATGGTGGATGCTGGCCGGGTTCAGGGCGCCGCTGTTTGCTGCACGGGTCAGCAGGCTAGGCGCACATTTCTCGATGGCCCACGATCAGGACGGGAACGCCGGGGAAATGTGGTCAGTATGGATTTTTCCATTGGGTGCGTCAACTAAATTTTATCAATTGCGTACAGAATCACCTGGGAATGAGCAAGGTTTCCACTCCACTGCCGGATGCGTCCGTCTATTCTGATCATTTTCGTGCACAATTTCGTGGGAGCCACCGGCTAGCGCGACCGTCATGCCGCAGTTCATACCAATTATGATACTATCTCGTTGATACCAGTTCATGCTGAACCTCAGATTGACTGAGGATTTGCGCACTGCTGGGGAAATGACTCGAGCGGTTCGCCCGGCCGGCGACGCCCCAGGCTTTTGCCCTGGGCATTTATCGGCTTTCGGCCGAAAAGCCAGCCGCACGATGGGAGGGCTCCAACGACGTGATCTCGGCGAAATACTTCGATTCTCTGCTTGAAATACTGGGTCAGATCGCAACCCGGCAAGCCGATGTGATTCAGCAGGCTGGATCGATGGCGGCGGATGCAATTGCACAAGGTGGAGTGGTGCACACCTTTGGCAGTGGTCACTCGCACATGATCTCCGAGGAGGCCTTCTTTCGCGCCGGTGGCCTGGCGGCGGTGAATCCGATCCTCGACGAGACTCTTATTTTTCTACACGGGGCGGTCGAAAGTACACGAGCCGAGAGGCGTTCAGGATTTGCTCAAACACTGCTGGCGCTGGAAGATGTTCGTCCTGTCGACGTCGCCATCGTGATCTCCAACTCAGGCCGCAATGCTGTGCCCATCGAAATGGCCCTCTGCATGAAAGGCCTGGGGATCAAAGTCATTGCGATTACCAACCCGCAGCAGGCTGCCACATCCCCTTCTCGCCATGCTTCGGGCAAATACTTGTACGAAGTGGTCGACCTGGTTATCGAAAACTGCATTCCCGTGGGGGATGCAGTCCTGGAGCTTCCAGGCTTGAGCCAAAGGATGGGTCCGTCTTCCACGGTAGCCGGAGCGGCGATCATCAATGCCGTGATGATCGAAGCGGCTGCCTGCCTACAGGCCAGGGGTATCCGGGTGCCTGTCATCTCCAGCGCGAACGTCGGGGCCGGCGCGCTTGCGGACATCGAAGCATCGCTGGCGGAGTGGACCCCACGCGTCCGGCTGCTCGCCCTCAACGCCCAGGATTGAAGAATCTCTCCCGCTAGTGTGACGGAGACACAACAGAACGCTCTCCCGAGCGGAAGAACTCCTCGCGATGCAAATATATCTTCATCACTGCCTGGACGATCTGCGCCATATCTTCGAGCGTCCCCAGGAGCAGACGATGTTCCATCCAGATCGCTTCGGCACAGGCTTTTTCTGCATTGGGACACAAGGCGGCGTAAGCCCCCCAGTCGACGCCGCGGCTTTGGGACGGAAGCTCGTCTCCATTCACGAGGAACATCGGGTTTCGATAAAGCGGAAATTCGTAACCGCCGGTGCACGGAATACCTTCCGCGGCGAGGGCGCGCAGAAACTCAGCGCGGGAAATGCCGAACTCTTCCTGGTGGAACCGAAACAGGTAAATATGGTGGGCATTCCTGCTGACCCAGGGTGGATCCGGAAACGGAGAAATTCCAGGAACCTCTTTGAGGTGGAGATTCAGGTACGCGGCATTCTCCATCCGGGTTGCCGTTTGGCCGGGCAGACGCTTGAGCTGCCCAAGCAGAAGGGCGGCCTGGAATTCCGTCATCCGGTAGTTCCAACCCAGGCGGTGATGCTCATACCAGGGGCGCCCCACCTGCCTGCCTACCCAGATATAGGACTCACACATTTCGGCGAATCCCTGGTCGTTGGTGACAATCATCCCGCCTTCACCCGCGGTCATGTTTTTGGAAAACTGGAAGCTGAAGGCCCCGGCATCACCAATGGAACCCAGCCCGCTGTCTTTCCATGCCGCGCCGTGCGCATGCGCTGCATCCTCCAGAACAAACAACTGGTGCGCCCGGGCAATCGATAGAACGCTCTCCATATCGGCGGCTCTTCCGGCGAAATGGACAGGAATGATCGCCCTGGTTCGCGGCGTGATGAGCGCCTGCAGCGCACCAACATCGAGATTCAGGGTGTCTGGATCAACGTCGCAAAAAACAGGCACGGCGCCGAGCAGCAGCGGGGCATTTGCGGTGGCGATGAAGGTGTACGCAGGGACAATCACTTCCGCTCCGGGCCCCACGCCGGCAGCCTTCAGCGCGACCTCAAGCGCAGCGGCGCCGCTGGCGCACGCAACCGCGAAGCCGGCGCCTTGCGCGTGGGCGAATGCCCGTTCCAGTTGGGCCACTTGAGATTCTTCTTCTCCGCTGCCCGGCGGCTCGGTACCGCGGCTCTCTCCGAGAGAGTTCGCCCACCACTTGCCGCTTCTTAAAAGCCGGAGCAGAGACTGCTCCTCCGCCTCAGAGAAGACCGGCCACGCAGGAAAGGGCTGGGTACGAAGGGGATTTCCTCCGAAGCAGGCGAGGTGGTTCATGGATCACCTTCATCTCCCTCAGACCGGGAGACAGGCACTCATGGTAAGAAGAAATGAAATCCTCGTCAACTAATTTAGGTACGCAACTGATATTATGTCGGTACTTATTGGACCTGAGCGGCCGGCGCATGACTCATATAAAACCATGTTTATTAGCTATTTACAGCGAATCGTGCACTTATATCGTTCGGTGGCGTAAGACAGTTAAAATCATTTATGAACATAACTATTGACATTGAAATTCGTCGACCGGATACTTAAAAGCCACAAGCCCCGCTAACCGGAGAAACCACCATGAGTCCAGATCCCACTCGCCGAGATTTCGGCAAGGCTGTTGCCGCCACTCTCTGTTGGGGAGCCACGGCTGCGAGTTCCCCTCTGCTGATGGGGGCAACGTTCGACGAAAAGCCCGCCATCCTCGGCGGCAAGCCGGTGCGCACCACGCCGCTCGCTACTACCTGGCCTATTCATGGCCGGCCCGAAGTCGACGGGCTGACGGCTGTTCTCGATAGCAATAAGTGGTGCCGGTTAGACGGCACCTATGCGGCTACCTTTGAAAAGGACTTCGCGGAGAGAACCCAAGCCAAATATTGTCTGGCGACGGCCAGTGGAACCACGGCGCTGTTCACCTCGCTCAATGCCATGGACGTGGGTCCCGGCGATGAGGTGATTGTGCCTCCTTACACCTTCGTCGCAACTGTCAATGCAGTCCTGCTGCAGAATGCCCTGCCGATCTTTGTCGATACTGACCGAGAGACTTTTCAGATCGATGCGGGCAAGATCGAAGCCGCAATTACGCCGAGGACTCGGGCGATCCTGCCCGTGCACCTGGGCGGCTCCGCTTGCGATATGGACAAGATCATGGCCATCTCCAGCAAGCACAACATTCCTGTGCTGGAGGATGCCTGCCAATCGCACCTGGCCGAGTGGAAGGGCAAAAAAGTGGGAACCCTGGGCGCGGCGGGATGCTTCAGCTTTCAAGCCTCAAAGAACCTCAACTCGGGCGAAGGGGGAGCCATTCTCAGCAACGACGACGCGGTGATGCGAGAGTGCAGGAGTTTTGCCAATAACGGGCGGGGCTCCGGCGACTACGCCTTCGAATATGTGAGAAATGGCTCGAATCATCGCATTACAGAGTTCCAGGCCGCCATCCTGTTGGCTCAATTTGCCCGGCTCGAGGAGCAAATGCGCACGCGCGAGCAAAACGCGCAGTACCTGACCGCGCACTTGAAAGAAATCGACGGCATCATGCCGGCAAGGATGTATGAAGGATGCACGCGCAATGCGTACCACCTTTATATGTTTCGTTACGATCCAGCCAGGTTCAATGGCCTCGACCGCACCCGTTTTCTCAAGGCGCTCGAAGCCGAGGGTATTGAGAACTCGTCGGGATACACGCCACTCACCAAGGAACCTTTTCTTGACCGGACGATCCAATCCCGCCATTACAAGCGAGCCTTCCATGATGCGGACCTGGCAAACTACCGCGACCGCATTCAGTGCCCGGTGAACGAGCAGCTATGCAACGAGGCAATATGGTTTACCCAAACCTGCTTTCTGGGCCCAAGGACAGACATGGATCAGATCGTCGACGCCATCCTCAAGATCAAGAAGTATTCCGCGCAAATCGCCAAGGCCTAGCAGTTCGCTTACTTTCGACTCCGAGGTGAGTATGCAACAGTTCAGCCGCCGCGGTTTTGTGCAGATGGCGGGGGCGGCGTGTTTTGCCAACTCCCACCTGCTGCCCAAGAGCCTGCAAGCCGAGGATAACTATCCCATCCAGCTTGGGCTGGTCACCCGGCTCAGGAAGGAGGAAGAGCCGGCAACCGTGTTGGCCAGGGTACGTGAGTTAGGCTTCCGCAACTGCCAGATGAGCTTTGACTCACCCAGTCTGGAGACCGCGCAAAAGCTCAAGCGCGCTATGGCGGAACAAGGCGTGCGGGTCACCGCGGTCATGGAGCTTGGTCCCGGCCGCATGGTTTGGGACTTCTATCAAGGGCCTTTGACCATTGGTTTGATTCCGCCCGGCACCAGGCGGGCACGGATCGATGCTTTGAAGCTGGCGGCGGACGTCGCCCAAGCGGCCGGCGTGGAGTCCATCCATACCCATTGCGGGTTTATCCCGGAGAACCCGAACGACCCTATCTATGCGGAGGCAGTGAAAGCGATTCATGAAGTGGCCGCCCACAGTAAGGAGAAAGGTATCCTCTTCCTCTGCGAAACCGGACAGGAAACGCCGGTTACGTTGTTGCGCATGATTGAAGACGTGGGCCTGGATAACATGCGTGTGAACCTGGATACAGCCAACCTGATTCTTTACGGCAAGGGCAATCCCTCCGATGCCATGGATGTAATTGGCAAGTATGTCCACGGTCTCCACGGCAAAGACGGATTGTTCCCCACCAATCCGAAGAGCCTTGGACGTGAAGTGCCGATAGGGCAAGGCAAGGTGGATTTCAAGGACGTGCTGCGCCGCCTGAAAGCGGTCAACTATCACGGCCCCATTACCATCGAGCGTGAGATTGAAGGGCCCGAACAGACAAAAGATATCGTAGCCTCGAGAATTTATCTCAATAAGCTGATTGCTGAGACCTACGCTTCCTGAAAGAGGTTCTGGTTGGCTGGTTCTGTTCCATCGACTTCCCTGCGGCGTGTGCTGGGTCTGAACGATCTCATCCTGTACGGGATCATCTTGATCATGCCGATCGCCCCCGTGCCGCTCTACGGGATCGCGCAGAAGCTATCCAATGGACATGCCGTCACCACCATCCTGCTGGCCATGGTGGCCATGATGCTGACCGCCTTCAGCTATGGAAGAATGGCGGCCAAATTCCCCGCGGCAGGTTCCGCGTATACCTACGTTGGCCGTGGACTCAACCCGCATTTGGGTTTTCTCGCCGGCTGGGCCATGATTCTGGATTATTTGCTGGTACCCCTGATTTGTACCATCTACGGGGCGTTGACCATCCAGAGGCTCATTCCCTCCGTACCTTATGCGGTATGGGCGGCCATCTTTGCCGGTTGCATGACGTTGATCAATCTACGCGGCATTCGCGCAACCGCAAACGCTAACCTGATCCTGATGATCTCGATGATGGTGGTAATCCTGGCATTTATGGGCCTCGCGATTCAATGGCTGTTCCACAGGCAAGGCTGGGGAGGACTTTTATCGACTCGCCCGTTCTACGATCCGCAGACTTTTCATTGGAAGAGCATCATGACCGGGACTTCCCTGGCCGCGCTCACCTATGGTGGTTTCGACGGTGTGAGCACGCTTTCGGAAGATGTAGAAAATCCGCGAAAGAATATTTTGATTGCGACGGTCTTCGTCTGCTTTTTCACGGGAACATTCGGCGGCCTGCAGATCTATCTGGCTCAGCGAATCTCGCCCGGAATAGGTAACCTTTCTAACCTGGAGACCGCGTTTATCGACATCACGCGCATTGTCGGCGGTCCGGTTCTCTTTACCGCCATGGCAATCATTCTCATCGTTGCCAATCTTGGCTGCGGCCTCAGCGCAGTGGCCGGGGTCTCCAGGCTTCTGTTTGGGATGGGGCGCGATAAGGTGCTGCCTGCAAGGGTCTTCGGCTATCTCGACAAGCGATCTAACCCGGTTTATAACATTCTCTTAGTCGGTGTATTCACTTATGTTGGATCCTTGTGCCTGAACTTTGAACGGGCCGCGGAGCTGATCAATTTTGGCGCGTTCATTGCATTCATGGGCGTGAACGCAGCGGTGATCCGGCAGTTTTACTTTCTGCGATCCAAAGCTGAGCGCGGCCTGCTGACGGATGTAATCCTGCCGGCCTTCGGTTTGCTGTTTTGCCTGGCTATCTGGCTCAGCCTTCCCACCCAGGCAAAGGTGTTAGGCTGTTGCTGGTTCGCGCTGGGAGTGGTGTGGGCCGCGATCCAGACGCGTGGTTTCCGTATTCCACCACTGATGGTCAGCTTCGAAGAAGTATGATTTGGGGAGACATCGAGATCCGAGAAGACGCTGGTTTTCTTGGATCTCCGAATTAGCACAACAATTGTCATCCTGAGCGGAGCGCCTCACAAATGAAGATTTTGTGAGAGTTTGGACAATATATCCCCACTGATAGGAAAGTTGTGAATCTAGCTAAGGACGCTTGAGCGTCGGATCGAGTTCGGTCGCGCGATCGAAAGCCTGGTTCGCGCTCTGATCGTCTCCCGCAGCCTGCAGGGCCAACCCGAGATTGTAGTGGGCTGCCGCATACCCTGGCTTCAGGCGTATGGATTCGCGAAACTGACGGGCGGCATCCGGGAACAGGCTTTTTTGCAACAGAGCTAAGCCGAGGTCGTTGTGCGCTTCACTGGAATCAGGTTTCAGCTGCGTGCTTTGCTGAAACTGCTGCGTTGCTCCGTCGATGTCTCCGCCATCCAGGAGCGCCAAACCCAGGTTCAGCCTCGCTTCAAAGTAGGTTGGCTTCAAATCGAGCGCGACACGAAACTCCTTGATTCCTTCGGCTGTCTCCTCCAGTTTGATCGCCGCAAGGCCCTTGTTGTAATGCGCCTCGGCGAGATCGGGATTCAGTGCGATGGCTTGGTCAAATTGCTGCACTGCCTGAGCTGTATCTCCTAATTGCCACCAGATGCTGCCCAGGGCGTTGTGCGCCTCAGCATAGTCCGGCTTAAGCTTGACCGCTGTCTCCAGAGACTCCCGGGCCTGCGGTATTTCTCGTTTCTGCTCCCATGCCAGGCCTATCAGGTAATAGGCCACGGGATTTTCCTTCCAGAGCTCCAGGGCCTTGCCGGCGTCGGCCAAGGCGGTATCCGGATCAGATTTTTCCAGGGCATCAGCAGCGGACTGCGTGAGTGCTTTGGCCTGGGATAACTGCACACGGAAAGAATGCAGCTTCTGTAATTCGCCCAGCTCAGTTTTTGCTCCTTGCGCATCTCCCAGTTTCTTCAGCAGGAGAGCGCGATTAAACCGAGCCGCCTCAAAATCCGGCTTCTCGGCGAGAGCACGATCAAGCTCGGCCAGCGCGGCGCGATCATCTCCACGTTCGCGCAGGATCAGGCCGATCCGGTAATGAACCTCAGGGTTCGCGGCGTCGATCTGCTCAGCCAGGCGGAGCTGCTGCAGAGCCTCATTCTCCGCGCCCGTTCGGGTCAGCAAGGTTCCCAGCCGCAAATGGATCGAGGCCGAACCCGGATGCACGATGAGCGCTTTGCGGCAGACTGCGATCGCACCAGCCAGGTCTCCATCCCTGGTCAAGGCGTCGGCCAGGGCAGTAGCCGCGTCCGCCGATCGCGGATTCAGTTTGAACGCACTCGTCAGCTCTGGAAGCGCCTCTTTGACGCGCTCCGACTGGAGAAGGGTGATGCCAAGGCCTAAGTGCAGCGAAGCGTTGCCGGGATTTGCCCGCAACGCATTATCGAATACCTGCAGCGCCTGGGGTGTTTCTCCCAGCTTCTGATAGGTAACCGCGAGGTTGTAGGCCGCGCCGGCATCGCCCGGGAGCAGATCGACGGCTGCGCGAAATTCCTTGAGCGCTGCCTGCAATTGACCGGCGTTTGCCAGTTTGATGCCCAGAGTGTTGTGTTCGCCGGCTGCTTGCTTCGCGTCAAGTCCAGAGACATCGCCGCAGCATGCAGCAAGCAAAATGCAAGCAAGAAGATGACGTCCCAGTCTCCTCATGAGGATCGACCCAAACTGCTGATTCGCACAACGCAGCAGTTGCCTTCTTCAGGGGCGTTGCATCTTCCAGAATGGAACCCCGATAGCCCGAGTGTAGCTTAAAACTTCAATTTCAACGCAACCTGGCCGATACGTCCGGGATTCGAGGAGGTCACTTGTCCGAAGGTGGAAGCCGCGTAATTTCCCGAGGGAGTGAGGAAGTTGGCGTGGTTCCAGGCATTGAAGAACTCCGCGCGGAACTGCACTGAGATGTTTTCTTTCACCTGCGTATTCTTCAGCAGCGCGATGTCAGTCGAATCCGATCCGGGACCATGAAAAAATCTGCGATTGGAATTTCCAGGCACTCCGACTTCTTCCGAAGTGAACGGAGTGGTGGAGAAATACTGGTGATTCGGCGTGCTTCGGGGATTATATTTGGCGATCGCGCTTCCATCGTAGTTGGGAATATCCACCCCGTTAGAAACGCTGCCCTGGCAACCGCAGAGCGAGTTATCTCCGCCCTGATAGATAGTGACTGGTGGACCGGAGTTAAAACGCGTGATGCCGCTGATATTCCATCCCGACACCACCGGTCGCAGATATCCCGGCGAGTGGAAATGGTCAAAGGGAAGGTTGTAAGAATAACTGGTGACGAAGTTATTGGTCACATCGTAGGCTGACAACGACCAGCTGAGACGCGGGTTATACGGATTGGTGCCATCGCCAAAACCGGACGAGTTATCCTTCGACTTGGAGTAAGTGTAGGCGGCCAGCAGCTGCAACGCCCCCGCTCGCTTCTCAACCGTCGCTTGAAAGCTGTTATAGCTGGAGTTCGCCGAGGTGGTCGCATAGGGCAGTGTTCCGCCAAAATCAAGCAGCCCCTGGGCCAGGTATCTTGCCGAGGTAACGGAGTACGGGCGAGTCCCATTGAAGGTCTGGCCGGCAATGGAATAAATCGAATCTTCTCCGCCGGGGCCGCACCCGCCGCCCGCATTGCCGGCGGCGGTGTAAAGCGCGCGTATGTTCAGGCAATCCGCAGCATTGCCAGGGTTGGCTTCGATCTGGGTGATCAGGTGGCGCCCGCCCGAGCCTACAAAGGCCAGCGTGACCACAGTGGAACTGGAAACCTGGCGCTGGAAGTTGACGTTATATTGCACGGTGCGCGGTAGAACGTTTTTGGTATCGACGATGGTGGAGCCGGAAATGGGCTGGAAGGTTGAGAATTGCACATCGGATGTGGGCGCTGGAATGGGGAAACGCTGTCCCGGGTTGTTCGAGCTGGTACGTGACTGGAAGGGTGTTTCAAGATAGACCAGGGCCGGGCTGGTATAGAACAGGCCAAAGGGTGCGTCTCCGGTTTCGAAGAGCAGGGGAGCCTCTTCCACAGTAGTGAAGTAGAGGCCGGTACCGGCGCGAAGACTCGACTTGCCGGGGCCACCAAACAGGTGCCCCAGGACACCATCACTGAAGCCGGGCGAATACGCTAAACCAAGGCGCGGCGCAAAGTTATGCTTGCGCGTGGGCGAGATCGTGTTGGGCAGGCCGCCATCGCCGGGAAAAACCCAGCCTTCCGGTGAGTTGGGAAACACATGAGACTGAAGGCCCGGGACAAACGCCTGGATCTCATTCTTGGTGTCATAGAACGGCACGCTCAGATCGTATCGGATACCGTAATTGAACGTTATATTGGGGCGCAGCTTCCAACTATCCTGGGCGAAAAAGCCGACATACTTGGTCCGCGCGTTTTGCTGGAAGCCGGCATTGGCCTGGCCATAGCTATCCGGGGTTCCGAGAAGGAAGTCGGCAAAATCGTTTCCTGTTTCCTGGCCCTCGAAGCCAAAGACACCGTTCTGTTCGATGTTTTGCCGGATATTGAATTGCACATAGCGAAAGTCGCCGCCGAACTTGGTGGTGTGGGGTCCCCACGTTTTGGAAAAGGCGTCGGACACCTGATAAATGTTATTGGGCTCCAGGCTGAAGCTGTCGGGCAATCCGACCGAGATGCCCAGAAGGCCGAGGGTGAGGAACGGCAGCCCTTCGGCGCTCTTATCTCCGGGAACAATGCCCAGCCCATTCTCTACGTACCCGTAAGAGGAAACCGGCGCAAAGGGCCCGGAGGGATACCCGGCAGCTAGGTAAGAACGGGTAAACCCGACGTGGAGGTCGTTGACCGCCGTGGGTCCAAAGATAAAGATGTGGCCCAGGCTTACATTCTGATTGTGATTGATATTGAGCGCGGGAAAGCCAGGCACATTTCCATCGCCGAAGGGATTCAATGTCGAGGTGCCGTCGTAGTGGTAGTAGACGGTGAAGTTGCCTGCGCGCTGCGTGTTGAGGTCGACACGGGCTTCATAGGTGTTGTCGTCGGTTGTGGTTCTTTCCGAGGTGCTGTTGTAGTACGGCACTCCGTTGGCGGTGAAGGTCGGGGAAGGAATGAACGGCAAGCTGCCGGTGGCAGCGGGTGACCAGGCAGCCTTAGGGATCACGGCCCCGGGAAAGACGCAGGTCCCGGCGAGTGCGTCGGCCGCGGTGTTGCAACCCGGCGTCCAGTAGCTTTCTCCGGGAGTGACGGTATAACCGAGGCGCTGCGTCAGAACCTGGTCAAGAGTGCCCGATGACGACTGCGTTGTCCTAACAACGCCGCTCAGCGCCGGGTGTCCGGTGACCTGGTATTGGGAGAAGTCACCGCCCCGTTCCCCCTCGGAAGGAACAGAGAGATCACCGGTGGAGACTCCTGAGGTGAGCCGCGTGCCCTGATAGTCGCCGAAAAAGAACAACCGGTTCTTGAGGACAGGCCCGCCGATGGTGCCGCCAAACTGGTTCTGCTCCAGTCTGGGGAGCGCGGGGATCACGGCTCCGGTGACTGGATCCACCTGGTTCTGATCAAAATAACCACGCGCGTCGAGCGCGTTGTTGCGCAGAAACTCGAACAGGCTTCCATGGAAGGAATTGGTGCCTGCCTTGGTGACGACATTGACGATGCCACCGGCAAAGCGGCCATATTCTGCGTCAAAGGTACTGGTCAACAGTCTGAACTCCTCAACCGCGTCCAATACCGGAACCACCGAGGCCCCATTGTCATAGCTGCGCTCGACGGTAATCCCGTTGATCTCGAATGAATTCGCACTCTCGCGTTGGCCGTTTACCGAAAGCTCTCCCGAACTCTGGGTTGAATCGACCCCGGACGTGACCGGGACGACTCCCGCTTGCAGAGACATGAGGTCGATGAAACTGCGCCCATTGAGGGGAACGGCCTGCATCTTTTGGGAGTCGATCACCGTTCCCAATTGCGTGCTGGTCGATTCGACCTGGACCGCCTGGGCTGAGACGCTAATCTGTTCGCTTACCGATCCCACTTTGAGTTTGAAATCGGCCGCAAAGTCCTGGTTTACCTGGAGAACAATGCCCAGCTGGGTGGCGCCTTCGAAGCCATCGAGATCGACGCGCACCTTGTAGTCGTTGCCGACGGGGACTTCGAGAAACTGGTAGAAGCCGTTCGGGCCGCTGACCGTTGAGCGTGTGAACCCGGTGTTCGCGCTGGACAGAGTTACCTTGGCATCACGCAATGCCGCGCCGGTGGAATCGGTGATGACACCGGAAACTTTCCCGCCTACGTCCGCTCGCAATGGTTGGGCGCTACAAAATAGGAAGGCTGCACAGAGGCACAAGAGTCCCGCACGGATTATGCATCTCACGCTGAATCTCCTCATTTGTGTTCCCGGGAATTGCGTTAGCTTAGCCAGAGTCGCCGCGCCAAGTCAACAACATTTTTATCGTTCGGATATTTTATAGGCGCAAGTTGCATCGAAAATGGCGCATTTAAGAACGCCAGCGTTCATTAAACGCAGATTTTTCATAAAGAGGGAGTGTGGCCGCGCTCAGCTTCTGGGTGGTCTAATTGTGCGCGAGAACCGGCGGCTGTGATGAGTCCGGAACCTCGTCGAGGAATCCGCTGAAGTGGAGTTCCGGAACCTCGAAATGCTTCTCTAGGACGGCCAGCCCGATACCGAGAATTCCCACTTCTTCGCCTAACGTTCCCAACTTCAAGGTGAGGTTTTCCGTCGAGCTGGCAAGGGACTGGGCGCGAACAATGCGGCCGATCTGTTCGAGGAGCGCCTCTCCCGCGAGCTCGAGTCTCTTGTCGAAGACCACGATGGACGGATTGAAGAGATTCACCATGTTGGCAATCGCGATGCCGAGGTTATCGCCCAGCTCGGTGACGATGTTGACGCACATCTTATCCCCCGCCCTGGCAGCGGAAAAAACATCCCATGCGGTGATTTTGGAGAGATCGCCTCCCACTCTGGCGACTACCTGGGAACCGGCGCCTTCCCCCAGGGCCTGGCGGATCCGAGCTTCCACTGCGGCGGTACCGGCCATCGCCTCGAGGCAGCCAATACTGCCGCACTGGCATGCAGGGCCGCTATTCGAAATATGGATGTGTCCAAGCTCGCCAACGCCGCAATTGTGGCCGTAGAGCAGCGAGCCGTCGACAATGACCCCGGCGCCGATGCCCGTGCCGTAGTCGACGTAAATCATATTGTCCTGCATTTTGCCGGAACCGAGGATGCGCTCGGCTATGGTCTTCGCGCGCGTCTTGCTCTCGACGATCGTGGTGATGCCGAACTTCTCTTCGAATAGCTTCTTGAGCGGCGCCTGTTTCCAGAAATCGATGGTAGAAGAGGTGACGGTGATTCCCTGGCGGCTATCCACCAGACCGGGATCGGCAATACCAATCCCCACCAGCGAAGCCGGATCGACGTTGAACTCCTGAATCGCGCGCATGACGCACGACTGCAACTGCCGTACCAGCCCATCCAGGCCGTGATCGAGATCGGTGGGTTCGGAGATGAGATGCTGCAGCGTCGGGGCCAGGTCCATCACGCCGCACACGACCACTTCCTCATCGAACTCAATGCCGATGATGCAGCCGAATTTGGCATTCAGCTGGAGCAGAATCTGTTTTCGTCCGAGCGGGTTGTTGGAGCGGCCCACCTCGAGCAACCTGCCTTCTTCCAACAGTTCACGCGTGATTTGAGAGATGGTGGTGCGCCGCAGATTTGTGACCTTATGAATGCCCACGCGGGAGATGGGAGCGAACCGTCGGACAACAGCCTCAATCAAGCGCTTGTCGCGTTCACTTTTCTTGCCAATTTGCTTCATTGAAAGCCTTTTGCTCCAAGCAATTGCCTTAACCTGTGAAACGGCTGCGGATGTCCTTGCGCAAGGAACATATTATTCAGAATGCACGCTGCACGCGAAATTGCCCTGCCCTGGCCAGCTCTCAGGCCTTGAGAAATATCTTTTTCCGGTAAAGAAAGTAGAGGAACAGCCACTTGGACGCCACGATGGCGACACCCATAACCAGGGCGGCATATGCGCCGGAATGATGCGCCAGGCCGGCGGCGAAAATATCGGCAATGTGCTTGAAATCGAACAGCTCCTGAAGGAGGTAGATGGTGAGTGCATTCAGCCCGATCACCTTGAGCCAGAAAGCCCACTTCCGGTAGCCCTTCACATCCATAATCCAATAGAAGAGCGCGAACAGGAGCATGCACCAGCCATTGCTGTAGAGGGTGTAGGAACTTGTCCACAAGCGGGTGATGATGGGGAAAACCGTTCCCCAGGCCAGGCCCAGCGCCAGGCTGCCGACGCCTCCCGCAAGCAGGGCCAGGACCTTGAAACGCTCGGTTCGCCTGGCCTGCAGAAGGTGGGTGCAGAGTACGCCCAACATGACGGTCGCGACCGACGGAATGGTGCTCAGGTAGCCTTCGTTGTCGCCGTAGACGTAGCAACAGAATTTGCCCGGCAAGAAGAGGCGATCGATATAGCCTTCGAGGTTGCCTTGCGGCGTAAGCACGTTGCGGCCGAAGCCGGGAACAGGGATGAGGGCCATGATGGCCCAGTACCCCAGCAGCAGTGCAGCAGTCCAGGCGATCTGCCCGCGCAGGCCGGTCAGCAGAGTAATGATGGCCGCGAACACATAGGAAAGCGCGATGCGCTGTAACACGCCGGTGTAGCGGAAGTCAGAGAAGTTGAGCTGCAGGATTCCGTTGAAGACCAGGCCCAGAACAATCAGCAGCGCAGTGCGGCGCAAGATATGAACAAGGATGGTCTTGCGGCTCTCACCTCGCCGCTGCCGGCTCTGAATCGCAAAGGGGAGAGCAAGCCCGACGATAAAGAGGAAGAGGGGCGCGATCAGGTCCCAGAAGGTGAAGCCTACCCAGGGAGTGTGATCGAATTCTTTGGCCAGCACGGCCTGAAAGGGAAGGTGGAGGGCGGCGGCCAGGGCCAATATCAGGCCAGACTCCTCCTGCATAAGCCAGAACATATCGAAGCCGCGCAGCGCATCGATCGAAGCCAGACGTTGCCCGGGTATGGCAGGCAGCGCAGCCGGTGGCGCATCTTCCGGCTCCTCCGTACCAAGCGCATGGGCTGACAAAACAGCGGTGCCCTTGAGGGCCATGGCACCTCCAACGTCGTTAAGAACAGAACGAATCGAATTATCGCATAATGGGCGGTCTGGAGCCCAAGAAAATGACAAAAACAGACGTTTCTAGCAAGATTGCCGTTTTCCCGGCGGCAGAGGAAATAGAGCCGTGGAGCCATCGTCTATTCGTGCTTGTTATAGTTTCTTTATTCAGGGCGGCCTGAGGAGGTTGTCAATCATCTTCGGCCTTACAGAGACTTCGGGGCCTAGACAATAGGTTCGCAGTCTCACATATCTCGCGAGAAACGAGCGAGATATGGGCACCCTCTGGTCCGCGGCGAGGAGAAACCCCAACGCGGGGTTTCTGCTCAAATCAGATTGTCTATTTTGGCTAAGGGTTTCTCATTCCTGCCGGCGGGCAACGATCTCGAAGGAAAACTTGAGCTCGTCCTTCAACTTGAGCGCGCCCCCCGCTACCGAGACCAGTTTGATGTCGTAGTCAGTCTGGTCTAACGAGAAATCACCGGAGGCCCGGAGCATACTCCCTAGTAACGCCACCCGCACCACGATTGGCTGATTGCGCGTGACGCCATGCAAGGTCAGCTTTCCGTTGAGCGTAGCCGAACAGAGCGTGTCCGTCATCTTGGTGACGGAGATGCTGGCAGCCTCATAGAGGATCTCGGGAAACTTTGCTGTCTCCAGAACCTCCTCGTTCATGAGGCGTTCCATTTCACGAAGATCTTTGCTGCTGATGTCATCCTGCACGCTCAACGAAGCCGTCTTGATCAGCAGGCGGAAAGAGCCGGCTTCGAGCTGGTCTGGGTTGAACCTCATTTCGCCGCTGAAGTCGCGGATGCCGATCGTCGGATTGTGACCCATCCTGGCCAGCAGTCCGGTGGCAAATGCTTGTACCGTGAACCGGCTTGCTTTGCCATCGATGACGTAGCGGTCTGTCGGAGTCTCCGCCGCTTCTTCAGTGGCAATCGATGGCTCAGCCATGCAGTTATTTCCGCTTCGGGTCGGACATCGCCCGCAGTTTGAAGTATCGCTGGATGTCAGGCATGGCAGCGCTGGCTAAATTGCCGACTCCGATTTGCGACATGTATTTGCGGACGAAAGGAGTGGAAAGAATCAACCCCGCCCCAAAGACGATCATCGCCACGCCTGAAAGGGCAAACAGCGTTTCCTTGTCGCTCCCATTTGCGGTAGTTTCCAATAATTCCAGAGCCACGGTAGATCTCCTTTCGCTAACTCGTCTTCAAATTTCTTAACTCAGGCATTTGCTTCTCCATGGACGATGTCCGCGTGCGACCGTAACTCAGAGAAGAAATGACCGATCTCAGCCCAGACCTCCGAGCCCCCGGAGAGCCCCTTCCAGTTCGCCCGAATCAGGCCGACGAGCCTATAGCACTCGTCGATCGGCGCAATGTAGTACTCGGCCCGGGATAGTTCGTGTGCGTGCCCCACGCGGTTGACGAGCAGCGCCTCGATATCAGGTTGTAAATGGCCAAGCGCCGGGTTTTCCTGCACGGTCTCGTTCCAGGCATCGAGCGGCAACAGGGATTCAACAGCTCCGGCAGGGCTGGGATAGAGCGCGACCACTCTGCTTTCCAGGCTCGATTGGAAAAAGAACGCCATGTTGATCGGTATCAAGAGGTTTTCCCATTGCAGGTCGGTCATCTGGAAATTAGCCAGAAACTGCGCGCGTCTAGCCACACGCTTGTACTTGCCACCCGCCATTCCGTCGAACAAGGTTGCACAGGCTTCACAGGCACAAACAATCTGTCTCAATCGAATCTCGACCAGGTGAGGATGCTCGTGCGCTAAAACAGCGCTGCACAATTCGCAACGCTCCGCCGGCCGCCGCGGCTTGGCGAACTGGCGAAGCACTGCAAAGGCCTGATCGAACGATGGGGGTGTTCCCGCAGAATGCATCTTTAGCTTCTCGCCGCCAGCAAAGTATCCAGGGGAACAAAGCCAGAAGAGTCTTCTTCCAGCCCGAGAATGGTCAGAGACGCCACATCCGGCGCAAGATCATAAACGCTGCCTTCGACGATCGACCTCAGATCTTTAATCTTGGAAGCGTGAGCGTGACGGGTAGTTTGCACCTGGAGTTGAACGGCTCCATCTTGAATGCTGACCAGCTTTACCTCTCGATCGACCTTGCGCAGGCGACCCCTTACCGCCTCGAGTGCCTGCCGGACACGGGTTTCCAGGTCATCAGGATGCAGCGAGTAGAGAAGGAGCAGGTTGCGGACGATTGGGTCCTGGCCGAGTTTGTTGATGGCCGCCGTCCCCGCCTGCTCCTTTCCTCCGTCAAAGACCAGCTCCATGATTCGTTCCAGCCCCGTGCGATGGACTTCCATAAGAAGCTGCACCAGCTCCCGGGTGGCAACTTTTGAGCCGCCGCCCGGCATCTGGTCGAGCTCGCCGACCAGAGTGCCGAGCTTCCGCATCTTTTCCTGGAATTCCTTTTCGCTATCCACGCCGCTCCTTTGTCCCCGTCCGTTTAAGGCATCTGGATTGCGTGCTGGCCGAACATCGGAGAATGATGCGTCTCCAACACCTTGCCGTTGCCGAGGTACATGTGGACACCGCAGGGCAGGCATGGATCGAAGCTTCTGACGGCCCGCATGATATCGATGCCCTTGAAGTTTTCCGGACCGTTTTCCTCGAAGATCGGTGTGTTCTGCACCGCGTCTTCGTACGGCCCGGGTGTACCAAAGCTGTCACGCGGGTTGGCGTTCCAGGGAGTCGGGGGATAGGGATGATAGTTGGCGATCTTGCGATTTTTGATCACAACGTGATGCGACAGCACTCCGCGAACGGCCTCGTGGAAGCCGCATCCGATCGCTTCTTCCGGAACCTTGAAGTCGTTCCACGTCTTGGTTCTGCCGGCATGCAGCTCGGCCAGTGCCTGTTCGGCGAAGTACAGAGCAGCAGCAGCCGCATACGCCTGGAAGTAGGTGCGGGCGCGATCCCGTTCAATCGCATTGCTCCATTTGGGAATCTTCCACTCGAACTCGACCTCGGGCTTTGACTGGGTCTTGGGCAGGTAGATCTTTACGCTATGGCCAGTGGCTTTGATGTAGCCAATGTCGACGATGCCGGCCAGCGCAGTCGCCCAGAAACGTGCGATGGGGCCACCGCCGGTATCGAGCGCCAGGTAGTCTCCCGTGCGCTTGTCGTACCAGCGGGGTGACATGACCCAGGTATACTTGCCCCCAAAGTCGCGCTTCTGCGGCCTGGGGAAGGTGCTCTGGTTCCACGGGTGCCGTTGATCCACGGGATTACCCAGCGGGTCCTTCTTTACGAAGGGTTCTGAGTTCTGCCAGTCATCGTAGTAGGAGCTGCCCAGCAGAATACGGATATTCAGGTTGATGTCCACCAGGTCGGTCGTAACCAGCTGGCCGTCGACCACTACGCCCGGCGTTACGTACATGCCGCGGCCCCAGTCCGTCATCTTCGCGTAGGTATAGTCGCAGACATCGGGATTGTTGAACGATCCCCAGCAACCGAGCAGGACGCGCCGTCTCCCCACCTCTTCATAGCCGGGAAGGGCTTCGTAGAAGAAATCGAAGAGATCGTCATGCAGCGGCACCACCTTTTTCATGAACTCCACGTATTTCATCAGCCGAACGATGTAATCGGTAAAGAGTTGAATGGTCGGCACGGTGCCCACTCCACCTGGATAGAGCGTCGAAGGATGCACATGGCGCCCTTCCATCAGGCAGAACATCTCGCGCGTCATGCGGCTCATCTGCAGCGCTTCAAGATAGAACGATCCCTTGAATGGATTGAGCGCTGTCATGATGTCGGCGATGGTCTTATAGCCGTGCAGTTCCGCGTGAGGCGAAGCGGTTTTGGTCGCCTTTTCCCAGACGCCGGGGTTGGTCTCCTTCACCATCTGCTCGCAGAAGTCCACGCCTACCAGGTTGTCCTGGAAGATGTTGTGGTCGAACATGTACTCGGCGGCTTCACCCAGATTGACAATCCATTCCGCGATCGGCGGCGGCTTCACTCCAAACGCCATGTTCTGCGCGTAGGTGGCGCAGGTGGCATGGTTGTCACCGCAGATGCCGCAGATGCGGCTGGTGATGAAGTGAGCGTCGCGGGGATCTTTGCCCTTCATGAAAATACTGTAACCGCGAAAGATCGAGGAGGTGCTGTGACATTCAGCAACCTTCCGCTTGCCGAAATCGATCTTGGTAAAGATGCCGAGGCTGCCGACGATCCGTGTAATCGGATCCCAATTCATCTCTACTAACTGACTTTTCGCCTTGTCTTCCTGTTTACGTTCAATCGTAGCTGTGCCCATCTTGGTGGCTCCTTTTGCTTTCTTCGGTTAGTAGGAACTTGGGTGATAGCCGGTTGTAAGTTCAGCACGCGGGTGCCGCCACTTGGGCTCCTGGTTCACAGTTTCGTTGGTGAGTGCCCTGAGGGCGCGAATTGCCTGGCCGTAAATGCCAATGGCCGCGCTTGAGATCTTCGCGCCGGGTGGCTCATCCATGAAGGGCATGAACTTATCCGGGAAGCCCGGCATGGTGCAGCCGATGCAAATGCCGCCCACGTTGGGGCAACCGCCAATGCCGGCCATCCAGCCTCGCTTGGGCACGTTGCAGTTCACAACCGGTCCCCAGCAACCAAGCTTCACAATGCACTTAGGGGAGCCATAGGAAGTGGCGAAGTCGCCCTGCTCGTAATACCCAGCGCGGTCGCAGCCATCGTGCACCGTCTTCTCGAAGAGCCACTTGGGGCGGAGTTGATCATCCAGCGGGATCATCGGCGCCAGGCCGGCGACCTGATACAGCAGGTACAAAACCGTCTCCATGAAATTGTCCGGCTGCACCGGGCAACCAGGAACATTCACGATGGGGAGGCCGGCCTTGGACTTCCAATCCCAGCCCAGATAGTCGGCCAGGCCCATGCATCCTGTGGGATTGCCCTCCATGGCGTGAATGCCGCCATAGGTGGCACAGGTGCCGCAGGCGATCACAGCCAGCGCCTTCGGAGTCAGACGATCGATCCATTCGTTGGTGGTAATCGGCTGGCCGGTGTTGGGATTGGTTCCCAATCCTGCCCAGTAACCCTCTTTCTTGATCTTCTCGTTGGGAATGGAACCTTCTACCACCAGCACGAAGGGATCGAGTTTCCCTTGCTCCGCCAGGTACCAGTACTTGAGAAAGTCGTCGCCGTTCTCATAGGCGAGCACGGGGTTGTGCAGATGCACAGTGGGCAAGCCGGGAATTGCGCCCAACAGAACGTCTTCCACGCTGGGCTGCGTGGCCGCTGTGATCGATACCGAATCTCCATCACAACCCAGACCAGCCGTAATCCAGACGATGTGTACTTCCGCAACGGCGGGTTTCTTCTGTGTGACTCGGCCGTAAGGCGCTGCTTGCTGTGCCATATGCTGGAGCTCCTCTCGAATTGTGTCTCCTTTACAGCGAAGCGGCAGGCAGAACTCTACCCCTTCCAAGAGACAAGCCATAGAAACAGAACGCAGCTTGCACTCACAAGCAGGACGCACCCTATTTTTTTCTCATAGCAAATACTTAGGAGTGCATCGGGGGTTACCTGATGAAACGACCCCACTCAAGCCAACAGAAGGCTTGAATGGGCCACGCACTCTTGGGTTAGCGGCGGATCAGAAGGGGGAGGGGCACGCGTTCATTTGGTTGGGTTGCTAATTGAGAGGACTGCGGACCATTCCTGGAAATGCTTTCCGACAGACCCGCCGGTTAAGTTGCTTTGCCGCTGATGTTGGCTTGGATGGCGTGCTGCACCAGCTCGCGGCCGCTCTGCAGGGAGAGCTTTTCTTTGATATGAGCCTGATAGGTTTCTACTGTTTTTATGCTGAGGTGGAGTTTCTCGGCTATCTGCCGCGTACTGCGACCCTCTCCGATCAGACGGAATACCTCAAGCTCACGATCGGAAAGCGTGGAGAGTTGGGTCTTCATGTCAGCCGAAGCGCCGCTGATGTATTGATGAAGCAGCTTGTTTGCCATGCGATCGCTGAGGTAGATGTCTCCTCCGAGGATGCGCCGCACCGCGACCAAAACTTTTTCCGTGGCCTCCTGCTTCATGATGTAGCCGTTGGCACGGGCGCGCAAGGTGCGTTCGGCATAGATCGACTCGTCGTGCATGGAGAGGATCAACACCGGAAGGTTGGGATAGAGCGTCCGCAGGTTCTTTAACAGGTCCAGTCCGTCCGGACCATTCAGCGAGATGTCGACGATCAGGATGTCGGGTTTTTTTGCGGCAATCTCCTTCATGGCAGTCTGCGCTTCTTCCGCTTCCCCGCAGACCATCAGATCCTGTTCCCGGTTAATTAATAGCGCCAACCCCTGGCGCAACAGCGGATGGTCATCCACAATGAAGACGGTTTTCTTCTTGCCTCGACCAGCCATCGGCATGCTATTCACTGTCTCGTACCGGAAAGATACAGCTAACGACCGTTCCTTGCGAAAAGTCTCGTCGTACCTCGAGCGTCCCACCGATTACTCCTGCCCGATAATTCATGATGTGCAGGCCCATACCTTCGGCCTTCACAAGATTTTCCGCAATGCCCTTACCGTCATCTTGTATCAGCAGTTTGCCGCGGCCCTGTTCGGACGTCAACTGGATCAGCACATTTCGCGGCTCGCCATGCTTGATCGCGTTATTCACTGCCTCTTGCGCGATGTGATAGAGATGCGTGGCCATGGTGTCATCGTGGATCAGGACCGGCGTTTCACACTGAAAGCGGCATGATACTCCAAAAAGATCCTGTACTTCTGCCGCCCATAGCTGCAATGCAGACATCAGCCCATGAGACTCTGAGACGACGGGGAGTAATCCCCTGGCTAACTCGCGCGTCTTATGAATTGCCTCGTTCACCAGTTTCACAATTTTGGCCGCATCCTCGGTTTCCGATCTGTTTTGCTCAGCCAGCTTCGCCTCATGCACTTTGGCCATGAAGGCGATCCCGGTCAAATGTTGCCCCAGACCATCGTGGAGGTCTTGCCCGATTCTCCGCTGCTCGCGCGCACTTATGTCCAGGATTGCTTTTTCCAAATGCTTTCGCTCGGTGATGTCGATCCCTGTGGCGATGATGTACTGAGCGGTCTCTCCACTGCCGGGAAGCAGCGTGCTCGACCAGGCAATCAGCCGCTGGTCTCCGTGCCGCGTAACCCAACACGTCTGGTAGTCCTGGGGAAGAAGATCGGTACGCAGCAGCTCAAAGGTGGCGCGGAAGCGATCGACCTCCTCGGGAAGGAGAAAGAGGTCCCAAACACATTTGCCCTGAACCTCCTCCATGGAATATCCGGTGGTGAGCTCACAAGCGGGGTTGAAGCGGAGGATTCGGCCTTCGCTGTCGAGGACCACGACCAGGGCTCCTACCGTGTCCAGGATGGCGGAGACGAAGTTACGCTCTTCCTGGAGTTCCTCTTCAATGCGTTTGATATCGGAGATATCGAAGGCGACACCATGGATACACCAGGGACGGCCGTCTTCCAGGCGCATCATTCGGGCGTCGCAATGGAACCAGATGACGCGGCCATCCCGCGCAATCACGCGATACGCGGAGCGCAGCGGCTTGCCGGTGAGGAACATCTCGGCCGCCTCCAGGCTCCAGCGCTGCTTATCCTCGGCGTGAATGTGGTCATACCAGCGAACCGGATCTTCCAGCCATTCTTCGCGCGAATACCCGAGCGCTGCTTCAATCTGCGGGCTGACATAGGCCTCGCTGATGCCTCGGTCGAGATATGCCATGAAAACGACCGCTGGTATCTGCTCCAGCAAGGCACGGTACTTGGCCTCAGGGTTTGGCCCTCGCGTCATCCGCAACCGGCACGGTTCCATTGCTGGTGAAATGTTGCAGGAGGGAAAGAGGGTTCAATGCCGGGTCGGCAAAGACGCGGGCCAGATCGACCAGTACAGCCTCGGCTTCGGCAATATCCATCAGGCCGGGGTCAGCGGGCCGGCTCTTGCTGCTCTTCGGTTTTCGAACGGATCGCCCAAACGAAGACATGGTTCACTCCAGACGACGATGGCGCCTTTGGCGCCAGACTGGCTCCTTGTTGAGCGATGCCTGGGTAAACCGCCGCAAGGCATGAATGGCTCGCCCGTAGGTTTGGACGGCGGCGGACGATAACAAGGAGCCAGGCGGCTGGTTCATGAATGGCATGAATTTGTCGGGAAAGCCCGGCATGGTGCACCCGATACAGATACCTCCGACATTGGGGCATCCGCCAAGGCCCGCCATCCAACCGCGCTTGCCCACGTTACACTGCACCACCGGTCCCCAGCATCCCAGCTTTACGATGCACAGAGGCGACCCATACTCTTCGGCAAACTGAGCCTGCTCGTAGTAGCCGCCGCGATCACAGCCTTCGTGGACAGTAGCTCCGAAGAGCCAGGTCGGACGCAGGGCGTCGTCGAGCGGGATCATCGGCGCGCGCCCGGCGGCCATGTGGAGCAGATAGAGCAGCGTCTCCATGAAATTGTCCGGTTGGACCGGACATCCGGGAACGCAAACAATGGGAATATCCCCTTTCGAGCGCCACTGCCAGCCAAGATAATCGGGCAGCCCCATGCACCCGGTCGGATTACCTTCCATGGCATGAATACCGCCATAGGTGGCGCAGGTTCCGGTCGCGATCACAGCCCATGCCTTTGGCGCCAGCCGGTCGATCCATTCACATGTGGTGATAGGCTGACCCGTTCGCTGGTCGGTGCCGAAGGAGGCCCAATAGCCCTCTTCCTTGTTGGTTTCATCGGGAATGGAGCCTTCCATCACCAGGATGAAGGGGTTCGACTTCCCTTCCGCCGCCCGATGAAAATGCTGCATGAACTCTTCGCCGTTGTCGGAGGATAGAAAGGGGTTGTAGAAGTTGACCTTGGGAATCCACGGAAGGGCTCCCATGACGATGTCTTCAATACTGGGTTGGGTGGCGGCCGTCATGGAAATTGTGTCGCCATCGCAGCCCAGGCCCGCGGTTACCCACAGAACGTCTATTTCCGTAATGGGTGACGCTTTGCGGTCCGAGCGACGAGCAGTTCCCATGACGAGGATGGCTTCCCTTCCGTTCCAAGCCACAGCGTGGCTTAAGCGTCCATCTTGGGCCCGAAACCAGATTTAGGCAAGGCAGCGTGACCCCGGAATTCTGCTCACTCTCTTTAGGATACGGGCTTGGTTTGCCCAGAGAGGCTGCGCGTTGACGCCCTAGGACGCCTGAACTGCCTGTTTTTTTCTGCGGAGGGTGCGCAATAAGCGCATTAAGCGCATTAAGTCCCTCTGTCGGCATCCTTGGCGCCTCCGGCCGGGGCTCATCCCAGGCGCAGCGGGAGATGGAACCTTGCCGCATCCTCTATTCATCACGAAGGGCAACGACCGGGTCGACGCGCGCAGCCCGGCGCGCCGGCAAGTACCCCGACGCCATTCCCGCGAACAGCAGAAGCCCGATGGCTGCTGCGAGACTGAACGGATCGGTTCCACTTAGGCCGTACAGCATGTTCTGGACTAGCCGGATTCCGAAAAGGGTGACAGGCAGGCCGATGAGGATTCCAGCAAAGACCAGGAGCCCGATTTCGCGCAACACCCGCCATGCGACTTCGGAGCGGTTGGCGCCGAGAGCCATGCGAATTCCAATTTCACCGGTTCGGCGGCTGACCAGGTAGGACATAAGGCCATAGAGCCCGATGCAGGATAGGAAGACGGCAAGCAGGGCGAAGAAAGCGGAGAGCTCGGCAACGATGGTCTGGTTGTTGAAAGAGCGAGCCACCTGCTCATCGAGGGTTGTGATGTTGGTGATCGGCAAGCTGCGATCGATGGCGTGAATCGCCTGCTGCACCTCGTTCGAGATAGTGCCGAAGTCTCCTGAATACCGTACCTCGAAGTCGCCGAAGCTCCATTCCCGCTGGGTGTACGGAAGGTAATCGATATAGGCGATCGGTTCGGCGAGATCAGCGAACTTCACATCTCTGGCCACCCCGATGACCTGCTCCCGCGAGGAAGGGTCCACCCCGTCATCCGAGCCGATGAAGTAAGTGCGTCCAATGGGCGAACCGGCCGGGAATAGAGTGCGCGCCATGTGCTCGCTGATGATGGCAACACGCTGCGAGGTGGCTGTATCCTGCGGCCCGAAGCCGCGGCCAGCCAGGATGGGAATTTGCAGGGTCTTGAAATACGCGTCGCCGATGACGTTGTGCTTTACGTTCGTGTTGTGATTCAGGGGTAGGCCGAGAACGCGGATGGAGCTGTTCCAACTGCCCTCGTCAAATGTGAAAGCAGAGAAGCTGGCTGCCTGGACTCCGGGAAGCCCGTTGACGCGGTCCTCGATTTGCTTGAACAAGATGGTGAGGCGAGGATCGCCGTCCTTGTAGCCGGTGACCGCGGAGTCGATGTTCAGACGCAGCACATTTTCCTTGTTGAAGCCGGCGTCGACACGGTTCAGGTTGATAAGCGTGCGCACGAAGAGGCAAGCGGTCACCATCAACACCAACGAAAGCGCCACCTGAGAGACGACGAGTATTTTCGCCATGGGCGAGCGGCCGGCAGAGGAGGCTCCGCGACCGCTCTTGAGGCTATCTACAAGGTGCAGGCGGGTGGCGCGCAGAGCCGGCAGTGTTCCAAACAGCAACGCAGTGCACGCGGTCACCGCGAAGGTGAACGCGAGTAGCCGCAGGTTGAGGGAGACGTCGAGAGGCGTGCTGTCAGGGCCGGGCGATATCATGCCCAGCAAAAGGCGGTTGGCAGCAGCGGCTAAGCCAATGCCCAACGCTCCTCCAGCAAGCGCCAGCAATAGGCTTTCTGTGAGGAGCTGCCGGATGATGCGGGTTCTACCAGCGCCGAGTGCCTGGCGTACCGCCAGCTCGCGCGCTCGCGCCGTTGCCCGAGCCAGCAGCAGGTTGGCGATGTTGGCACAGGCGATGAGCAGAACCAGGGCGACGATGGCCATGAGAATCTTCAACGGCTGGGAGTAGGTGTGGCGCAGACCAGAGAGGCCGCGAGCCATGGTTTCCAGTTGCACGTGCGCGCGGGCCAGCTGGGCGATGTTCTCTTGCGAGAGTTTGGCATCAGGAAAGCTGTGCAGGACCTGGGGAAAAAGAAAATTGACGTTCGCGGTGGCTTGCTCCATGGTGACGCCGGGTTTCAACCGGCCCAGGATGTAGAGCGATTCGGAGAAGTTATCCTTGTACCTTCCCCAGCCGGGAGGGATGACTTGAGCCATGGATAAGGGCGCCCAGGCATCCGGAGCTTCGCCTACGCTGGTGCCGAAGAACTCCGGCGGCGCGACGCCCACAATGTCGAAGACTGTATTGCCCAGTTTCAGCTTGTGGTTGAGAACCGAACGGTCGCTGCCGAGGTTACGCTTCCAGAAACCGTCGCTGATGACCACGACGGCATGGCCGCCTTCGCTCGAGTCGTCGGCGTCATTAAGCACGCGGCCTATCTGAGGGCCCACTCCGAGGGTCTGAAAGTACGTACCGGAGACGGTCTGGACATGGAGCATCTCCGACTCCTGGCGGTTGTCGACGAAGCCATGAACATCGTTGATCATGCTGAAGATGGCAGCAGTGTCAGAGAAGACGGCGTTCTTGCGCTGGAACTGGCGGTAAAAGGGATAAGAGTAAAGCTCGGTGCAGGCGAAACTGTCGGTTATGCCGTCCCAGTCCTCCGCGCCTAGTTTGACCAGTTGCTGCGGGTCCTTGACGGGAAGTGAGCGCAGCATCACGGCATCAAGAAAGCTGAAGATGGCCGTGTTGGCGCCGATGCCGAGGGCAAGAGAGATAAGCGCGACGACGGTAATGGCCGGAGTGCGCAGCATGGAGCGTAGTCCGTAGCCGGCGTCCTGCAGAAATGTTTCCAGCCAATCCCAACCCCAGGCCATGTGGCTCTTCTCCTTGATGCGGGTGACATTGCCGAATCTTTGTTGTGCCGAGCGTTGCGCTGCTTCGGGAGTGAGGCCGGAGGCGATCTGCTGCTGGCGGCGCAGTTCGAGGTGCAGACGCAACTCTTCATCGAGTTCGCGCTGAAACTCGCCACGGTGGAGCAACATGTCGAGTCGCCGTCTCAATTCCCCGACGAAACTCATATGTTCTCCTCAGCTGTTTGGATGATTCGGGAGATGGCGCCCATGACGCGTTGGAACTGCGATACTTCGATGCCGAGCTGCTTTTCGCCGGCGCGCGTGAGGGTGTAATACCGGGCGCGGCGATTGCCGGCCGTCACGCCCCACTCCGCCTTGACCCAGCCTTTGATCAACATTCTTTGCAGCGCCGGGTAAAGGGAACCCTCTTCAACCTGCAGCACTTCGTCCGAGGAGCTCTGAATGGACTCGGCAATCTCATAGCCGTGGAGCCGTCCGCGAAGAGCGAGGGTTTTGAGGATCAGCAGGTAGAGGGTACCGGGCGGGATTTCGTCACGATTGTTGTCAGTATCTGGCTTGCGGCGGATGAGAGCGGCCATGGGATCGTCTCCGAAATCACTGGCATAGTCTAACTATGTTAGTGTGCGGGTGCTTCCCGGATTCTGTCAATAAGAATTGACGCTAATATTCAGCCCATCACCATTCGAAATCACCCGGATTCATCGTTTGATCACGCATCCTGTACAAATATTCAGATGGCAAAAGCAGTGGCTTCTATCAAACCCAGCGACCGAGCCAGCGTTCTGATTGCAAATCGTCAGGCCAAAATGGCCGAGTCGGCGCACGCCTATGTTCGAGGAAATACCCTTCACTTCTACGAATGGTTGAAGAAGCATTCATCGCAGACGATCCCGGGGGGGCCGCCGATATGGATCTGCGGGGATTGCCATGTGGGCAATATCGGTCCCCTGGCGGATTCAGAGGGCAAAATCGAGATTCAGATTCGCGATCTGGATCAGACGGTGGTGGGCAATCCGGCCCATGACCTGGTCCGACTGGCCCTTTCTCTGGCTACGGCTGCGAGGGGTTCGGATCTTCCCGGCGTCACGGTGGTCAAGATGATGGAGGAGATGATCGATGGATACGAATCGGCGCTTACCGCTCCTAAAACCAAAGTGAAAGCAAAGAGCGATGATCTCGCACCCATCCAGGCTGTTTTGGAGCAATCGCGCCGCCGGCGCTGGCATCATCTTGCGGAAGAGCGAATCGAGGATGTCAAACCTGAGATTCCGCTGGGCAAGCGCTTCTGGATTCTGGACAAGAAAGAGCGCGCCGGCATCGAAGCGCTCTTCCAGGACGAAACCGTCACGGCAAAGATACGGCAATTCAAGGGACGAGAGCCGGGAACGAAGATTTCGGTGGTGGATGCGGCCTATTGGATGAAAGGCTGCAGTTCGCTCGGCCGCCTGCGATACGCTGTCCTGCTGGGAATCGGCAAGAAGAGCGATCGAAGCTATTGCCTCATCGACTTGAAAGAGGCTGCTACCGCGGCGGCTCCGCAACGAAAGATGAAGATTCGCAATAACGCGCAAAGAGTAGTCACTGGAGCGTGTGCGCTCTCACCTAACCTCGGGGAGCGTATGTTAGCCGTCAAGCTTGGCGGCAAGGACCTGGTGATGAGAGAGCTTATGCCCCAGGACCTGAAATTCGATCTGGACCGCTTAACCCAGGAGCAAGCTGTCGCCGCAGCGCGGTATCTCGCCGGGGTCGTCGGAAAAGCTCATGGCAGGCAGATGGACGCAAAAACAAGGGCAACCTGGCTTGCTAAATTGAGGAAACAGCATTCAAGAAGCCTCGATGCTCCGAGCTGGCTCTGGTCGAGCGTGGTGGCGCTCATCGCGGATCATGAGACGGCCTACCTCGAACATTGCAGGCACTACGCAGCCGGTCGGTAGGCGCCTTTTCATAACTTGCAGGTCTCAAAGGCGCTGCGGGCTACTTGACTCCGGATCGATGGAATCGAAGAACTACGACACTGGCGTGCGGGAAGGTATAGTTTGTTAACTTACCAGCCGCAGGATGGTCGGTGGTAACACCCACAGCATCTGGTTCATCCTCGTCGTTGCGGTTATAGATGCTGGGGGCGGCAATGGTCTGTGCGGTCGCCTCGGGCGCCGGTTCAAAGCCTTGCAGCGAAATAACGGCACGGTAGTCGCGCTGCAAACTGCGATTGATACAAAACAGCGCCAGGTCTCCGTCGGCCAACAACGCTGCGCGCACGTCCAGCCAGGGAACGTCCTGAATCTCCGGCAGCCGGCTGACGCCATGTTCCACAGAGTAAGCAGGCGCGTCGCTCTCGACCGCAAGCAGCCGCTGCGGGGCGGCCTCGGCGTAGGTTCGCAACACCCAATACGACGGCGCAGCGTAGACCTGCTCGCGGCGCTTCCAGATTCCGGCGAACTCCAGAATGCCGGTCATATCGGAGATGGGGACGATCTCCGAATGGTCGAGCAGCATATTGAGAAATCCCCCAGTGATGACCGCGCCACCCATGTTGTTGAAGTCCGGCGCCGCGTGGGTGCCGAGCTGACGGTTGCCCGCCCAAAGCCATTCGGTGAAGGCGATTTTCGTGTCGGGGTGGCCGGCTTGCTGAATCTGCGCGGTCATCTGCCCGAGCTTGTTCCCCAGGCCGACCGGCATCGCGAACGCCGCCAGCGCGATAAAGTCGTTGGAAGGATCGCGCAACTGGACATTGTCGGTGGTGACGACAAAATGGGTGGAGAGATAGTCGAAGGTGCCGGGCGGATTCCTAAGCTGTACGGCATTCCATTCGCGGAAGTTGTCAGGGTCCGCGCCTGTGGCGATCAATCGCGCATTGGGGTCAACCTTGCGCACCGCCTGGCTGAAACTTCGCGTGCGGTCACCGATCTGATCGCGAGCCGGATAGCCGGCATTCCAGTTACCCCAAAGTTCGTTGCCCAGCTCCCACAGCAAGCCACCCTGCTTGTCGCCCCAATGTTGGTCGACGTAGTTGACCCAGCCGGAGGCTTCTTCAGGGGTGCCGGTGCCAAGATTCAAAGCGATCTGCGGCTGGGCATGCACAAGTTCGCAGAAGCGGAGGAACTCATCGGTGCCGAAGGTGTTGTACTCCGGGATTCCCCACGCAAGGTTCACCCTGCCGACGCGCTTGTCGCGGGGCCCGATGCCGTCTTGCCAATGATATCCAGAGGTAAAGTTACCTCCGAAGCGGACAAGCGAAGGCTTGAGGTCGCGCGCCATCCGCACCACATCGGGATCCATGCCATCGACATTGTCGGCCGGCATGAGCGAGATCTGGTCGATCAGCGCGCGCGCATCGCCGGACAGCGAGATCACAAAGTCCGCTGGCTCCAGACGGTCCACATCACGGGGTTTGAGCGTCAGGTGAAAGGGGTACCGCGTCCAATTGGAGCCGCTCGCGGACAACCTGGCCTCAGCCAGAATTCGATCGGCGGCATTCCTCTTGCGGATCGAGATCGAAAGCTCAGCCGGCCCGGAGAGATGCCTGATCCAGAGGCTGCCGTCGTATTCCAAGGTATGCTGCACGGGCAGATAAATCCGCTGGCGAATGCCGGTCTCTCCGGTGGGCAGAGCCATGATCTCCAGCGAGCGGCTGGAGTTGGCTGCATCGCCCCAGCGCGGCTCGTAGCGATTGCCCTGGCTGGAAACAAGCGGCTCCCAGGGCAATGGCAGCCCGAGGTCCGATCCCCTTAACAGCTCGGGTCGGTCGCGCTCCATGCGCATGGTTTCGGAGGCGCTCCACAAGCCGTCCTCCATGCTGCCGTTCTCAACCAGCTCAGCCCATAGGCCTCCATAAGTCGAGCGCCCAATGGGCTCAAGGAAACTTCCAAAGATGGTCGCCGGGATTTGCTGCGCAGCCGGATGGTCTGCGTAGACCTTGATGTGGACCTCGGGGGTCTTGCCCGCCTGAGGTGTGTGGTCGGTGATCTGGCTGTAAAGGTTGGGGCCAAGGGCGATGAGCGTAATCGCAAGTATCCGGCTGAACGGTTCTCTCAGAGTGGCGGTGAACATGAAATTGCAGTCCTTTGAAATTGCGAGCCGGAAAACTTCCCTAGGCCTTCTTAGTCGCTGCAATTTCACCTATGGCACCCACGAACTTATCCAGGTCCGCGATGGTTGTGTAGACGTGCGGAGTGACGCGAACACATTGAATCTTCTCGTAGTCGATTCCGACGGTGTGGATCTTGTAGCGGTCGAACAGAGTCGTCATCAATGCGTTCGGGGTCATACCATCAACGCTGACCCCGCAGATCGCGCAGGAGAATTTCGGATCGAGCGACGTATGCAGCTTTACGCCCGGCATCTCACACACCCGCTTAGCCCAGTAGTTCTTCAGATAAAAGATGCGCTCCTGCTTGCGCCTGGAGCCGATGGCCTGATGAAAGTTGATAGCTTCCCCAATGCCTTGTTCGATAGGAAAACTGCGGGTTCCAAGCACTTCAAACTTGCGAATGTCGCTGCTGTGAGGGTTCCCGGCGCAGGTGAGGGGCCAGAGCTTTTCGATCTTGTCCGCTTTGACCCACATCATCCCTGAGCCGATCGGCGCGGAGAGGAACTTGTGCAGGCTGGTCCCGAAGTAATCGCAGTCCAGGTCTGGAATTTTGAAATCCAGCAGCCCGAAGGAGTGGGCGCCATCCACGATCACTTCAATGCCGCGCGCATGCGCCATGTCGGCGATCTGCCGGGCAGGCATTAGCTGGCCCACCCAGTTCACCATGTGGGTGACATGCACCAGCTTGGTGCGCGGAGTGATGGCCTGCTCGTAGGCCTTCACCATCGCGTCGTTGTCTTCGATGGGGAAGTCGAAACTGATCTGCTTATAGACGATGCCATCGCGTTCCGCCTTCTGGCGATACGCACTCATCATGTTGGGATAGTCCTGCCTGGAGCCAATGACTTCGTCTCCCGGCTTGAGGGGGAGACCGAAAATGATGGTATTCAAGGCTTCGGTCGCGTTGCGGTTGATGGCAATCTCGGCAGCCGGCGTGCCCGCCAGGTGGGCGAGTTTCTCGCGCAGCGGTTCGCGGCCCTGGTCAAGGATCTGCCACATGTAATAGGACGGACCCTCATTCGAAAGCAAGTTGTAGCGTTCCACTGCCTGCTGCACGACGATGGGCGCGGGAGAGACTCCGCCGTTGTTGAGGTTGATGATCTGAGGACTGGCCGAGTACCCACGCTGAATCACGCTCCAGAAGTCCTCGTTCTGAGCCACCGCTGCTGCATCAAGATGCCCCACGGAGCGGGAAGCCGCAAGCCAGTCAGCGGCATGGGCCTGATGGAAGAGGCTGTTCGCGGAAAACGCGCCGGCAAGGCCTGCCATTTTGAGAAAGGAACGACGATCGTTCAAGGCCATGCTTAGCAATCTAGGCCATTGTGGAGTGTTCGGGAAAGAGCAAACGTATGCGTCCAGAATAAATGCCGGTACCGATCTCGGAATAGTCGAACAATGCAGACCGGCTCCCTGTAATATTTCTCCTGCACTTGTGGGTCATCTGGCTGCGGGAGACCCGCACGGGATAGGCCCTGATTCGGCCTCCCTTTAGTCCTCGATCACAGGAGAAATCTATGTCTGTAGAGACCTGGGGGATGATTGGAGCGGGAATCGCCGCTCTGCTGGCTGGACTGTTTCTTGTCCGGGCGCGGTTCGCGGCAGCATCGGGCGCCGGAAGGGTTCTGGTGCTCGGGCCGGTCTTTGAAGCCGTCGCACTAGGGATCTTTGCCGCAGAACATTTTCTGGCCGCACACGATCTCTCGGGGATCGTGCCGCGCTGGCTGCCGGGAGCCCTGTTCTGGACCTATTTCGTGGGCGCGGCCCTGCTAGCTGCGGCCATCAGCTTCCTTGCCTGGCGGTATGTTCGGTGGTCTGCGCTGTCGCTCGCACTGCTGTTCCTGATCATCGTCGCCACCATCGACTTGCCCAACCTGCCGCAGCACATACATGAGCGGCTATTCTGGACGCTCACAGTACGCGAAACGGCCTTTGCCGGAGGAGCGATGGTGCTGGCTGGCGCACTCTGGCCACGGGGGAGACCCGCAGGCACCGCGCTGATCATCGTGGGCCGGTTATTGGTCGCGTGCACGTTCGTCTTCTATGCGATCGAACACTTTCTTTTCCCCCGATTCGTGCCCGGTGTTCCGTTGGAAAAGATGACGCCGGCCTGGGTTCCGGCTCCGACGCTGCTTGCGTACATCGTTGGCGCAACTTTGCTGGCCGCAGGCGTTGGGCTGATGATTCCACGCACTCGCCGAACCGCCGCGGCCAGTGCCGGCGTTGTGCTTCTGCTGCTCACGATCTTCTTCTATGTTCCAATCCTTGCGATGGAGATCCATTCTCCCCTTGCAGTGGAAGGGGTCAATTACGTGGGCGACACGTTGCTGTTCGCGGCAACGGCTTTGTTGGCGGGCTTCGGGGCGGACTGAATGAGAATCTCATGGTAGCCGCCGGAGCTGCGCACCAAGAACGCGCAATATGTTTTCTTCGGCCGTGCGATCCCGCTTCTCGATCAACCGCCACGTCTCATTGAATAAGGGTTCAGCCGTCCCTGCGGGACTTGTCATCGTTTCTGATCTAAACACCGACCTCTGTCGTCATGGACTACTTCAGCCCGTCCCTGCGGGACTTGTCATCGCTACTGATCAAACCCAGGATTATCGACTCCTGGGCTACGTTCAGTCAGTCCCTACGGGACTCATTCGGGTTGTGGAGACGTTCGCTTTTTGTGTCCCGGGTATGCCCTGCATTGACTGGCTTCTCAAGGATCCCAAAGGGCTTTTCATTTTCGTCACTTGGTTTTACCTGGTCTTGAATTCGAGCGGCACGCCGTTCTCATCGTGAAAGCAGGGATCGTTTCCCTCCCCGTAGCGATCGTGTAGGGTGACGCACATGACCTCAATCTTCAGCTCGGTCTTCAGCTCGCGAAACTTTTCGCACGTGCCGTGCAACACGGTCTCGAATACCGGACTCAGCGCACCGCCCTCGAGCGCAATCGCTTCGCGCCGGAACTTGTTGGTGGTTGCGCCATCCACACCGTGTTCTACCAGTTCGCTGAAGTCCATCGTATGGCCGTATCGGCTTCGGAACTGGTATTCCCATTTGGAGTCGCCGCCGGAGTTCGCTATGCACTTCGAGCGAAATGGAATTCCCGACCAATACCTGGGGTCTTGCCAGGTGTATCGCCAGGCTCCCCATCCGTCTTTGCTGGAATTCTGACCAAAATCCGGTGGAGGCGCGATCAAGATGCAGAAGGCCGCGAACCAGAATAACTTTCGCATATGTCCTCACTTGACACGATAATTCTATTGCGATGGAGAACGCACTTGTTTAGCCAGAGGTAGACGGCCATGGTTTTGAGACTGAGTTGGATATTTTTTCTCATTGTTTCGGTTGCGCCCGCTTTTTCCCAGGCTCCGGGATCAGTTCCAAAGCCGGCAAACAAGACCATCCCGGCCCAAGCTGAGGTCATTCCGGAACGAACCCTGAAATTTACGCCAGTTAATTCGGATGCCACGGTTGCGGTATCGCCCTTAACATCGCTTGCGCAATGCGATACAGAGGGCTACCTGTTTCTGGACATGCTGAATCCGAAAAACCTGGGCGAACACACCGTGGTCTCTTTCCGGGGTAGAGAAAGTCAGACTTACTTACCGTCGGCGATCTCGGACCTTCACGACCTGTTCATCTCCGAGTTCTTTCCCTCAAAGTCGAAGGTCGGGTTCCTGGTGCGCGGGACGAAAGACCAGCCCGGCTCCCCAGGGCCGGGTAAATCGCCGGCTGGAATCGCCTGGAGCAGTTACCACAACTACGTCGCCGAATTTGACCGGAACGGCAGCTATAAGGGATCGATTGAACTCCCGGTCTCCTATCATCTCTCTCATCTCGCAATCTTCCCTTCTGGCGAATTTCTTGTAGCCGGCTACGACCAACTGAACTCGACAGTGCGGGTGCTGCTGCTTAGCCCCTCGGGCCAGATGGTAAGAACCATTGACCTGCCTGGAGCGAGAACGCCGGCCGCCGGCGATGCGCCGCCACGTTCTGTCGAAGCGGCCAGGGCAACGAGAGAGCTGATGGGTTCGATCATGTTCACGCCTTACAACGAGGACATCCTGGTCTGGCGCGCGAACAACAACGACCCGGTTTTGGATGTGAGCTCGGGAGGCGGAGTCCGTGAGGTTCCACTCCAGGCGCCTCCAGGTTTTGTCTTCGCCGGAATGATTCCTTCGAATGATCGATGGGTTGGCCATTTCCGCGTTCAAAGCGCCAGGGAAAATTCTCCATTCACGAGTGAGACGTACTCCTACTTCGAGCTGCATCCCCAGGACGCAAGTATCTCCGCAAAGCTCTTGATTGCGGGCGATCTTCCGCAAAGTCTGGCCTGCGAAAGCGACGGCAGCTACATCACGTACAAACTGGACAAAGACAATAAGCTGGTTCTGCTGCGATCCAACTAGCGCGGGCCGCAACAACCCCACTCAAGCCCCACGGCACGCCGGGGCGGGCAAAAGAAGGCTTGAATGGGCCACCCAGACTTTTGTTGCTAGTTTAGAAAGCCCCGCGTCATTTCCCCTCGATGTTACGATCTGATTCCACAAAAAGGGTCACAATGTGCCAATAAACTCCTGCCCAGCCTCGATAGGCTTTGGCTCACGCGCGCGCAACGCTTTCCACATACCCGGTTTTGAATTAGCATTCCGTTTCGGCCCTCCCACGGATGAAAAGGCTCAACTGCGTACCGCCTCGATATGAATACACTTGCGAAATACAAATACTGGGTCGGCGGAGCGCTGTGCTTGCTGGTCATCGGTCTGATCACCGCAGCGATGTACCCGAAGCACGTATCGGGAGCGCGGCCCGACGGCCCCCCGGATGTGGAGGTGGTTCCAGTTGAGCAGAAAGATGTTCCGATTTTTGGCGAGTGGATCGGCACACTCGATGGATTCACCAACGCGGACGTCCGGGCGCAGGTCACGGGATACCTGCTGAAGCAGGGCTATCAGGAAGGGGCATTCGTCCGCAAGGGCCAGCTTCTCTTCGAGATCGATCCGAGGCCGTTTCAGGCCGCTCTCGACCAGGCCGAGGGGCAATTGGCCCAGGCCAAAGCACAATTGACTACCGCCCAGGCGGTGCAGGTAAGAACTCAGCTGGACGTAGAGAAGTACGCCCCGCTGGTTAAGGAGCAGGCAGCAAGCCAGCAGGATCTCGACAATTCCGTGCAGAATAACCTGGCCGCCAAGGCCACGGTGGAGACCGCGCAGGCTCTGATCAAAACCGACGAAGCGGCCGTCGAAACCGCCAGGCTCAACCTGGAGTTTACCCGCCTGGTGGCGCCCATCGACGGCATCGCCGGGCAGGCGCAGCTGCAGGTTGGCGCCTTAGTTAATTTAGGCAGCGGGCCGGTCACCTCGGTCTCGACAGTCGACCCTATCAAGGTTTACTTCACTGTCGGCGAACCGCAGTACCTGGCATGGAGGCAGCGCTTCCCCACCGAGGCTAGCCGGCTCGCCGCGGATAAGAATCTGCACCTTGAACTGGTCCTGGCCGATGGATCCACCTACGCCCACCAGGGCACCTTCTTCTTTGCGGACCGCCAGGTTAATGAAAGTACCGGCGCGATTCGCATCGCCGGGCTGTTTCCCAACCCTGGCAATATTCTGCGTCCCGGAGGGTATGCCAAAGTCCGTGCGGTTGTCCGCATTCAGCCCAACGCGCTGCTGGTGCCGCAGCGTGCAGTCTCGGAGCTGCAGGGCGGCTATCAAGTCGCCACCGTGGACCACGACAACAAGATAGACATCCGGACGGTTAAAGTCGGCGACCGTGTCGGCAACCAGTGGGTGATTGCGGAGGGATTGAAGCCCGGCGAACGCGTAGTGGCCGAGGGGGTACAGAAGGTGCGCCCCGGATTGCAGGTAAACCCCAGGCCTTACGCCACGGACGCTGGGGGACGATAGTCGATGTCAAAGTTCTTTATCAACCGTCCCATCGTGGCCATGGTGATCTCGATTGTCATGGTGCTGGTTGGCGCCCTCACCATGGCGAGCTTGCCGGTGGCGCAGTTTCCCAACATATCTCCTCCCGAGATTCAAATTCTGGCCACGTATATCGGCGCGGACGCGCAAACCCTGGAGCAGGCGGTTGCCACCCCCATCGAGCAGCAGATGAATGGCGTGGACAACATGAACTACATGTATTCGCTGAATGCCACGGCCAACCAAACCAGCACACTGATCGTGGACTTCGACGTAAAGACCGATCCCAACACCGATTACATCCTCGCGCAAAGCCGTGAAACCCAGGCTGCTTCGCAGCTTCCTACCGACGTCACCAACTACGGCATCACCGTTCGAAAATCGGTGACCGCTCCCCTGATGTGGGTGGCCCTGTACTCCCCGCACGGAACGTATAACGCTAATTTTCTCGCGAACTACGCCTACATCAACCTGGTGGACCCCGTCTTGCGTTCGAAGGGGGTCGGCAACGTGACGGTATTCGGCTCGGGCCAATACGCCATGCGCTTGTGGATCAAACCGGACGTGCTAGCCAAGCTCGGCATCACGGTTCCGGAAATCGTCAGCGCCATCCAGGCACAAAACACCGTGAACCCGACAGGCAAGGCCGGGGGCGAGCCTGCCCCCAAAGGCCAGGAATTCACGTATTCGGTTCTCGCCCAGGGCCGCCTGGTGTCACCAGAAGAGTTCGGGCAGATCGTGGTGCGCGAAACGCCCGACGGCGGCACCGTGAGGGTTCGCGATGTCGCTCGCATCGAGCTGGGCTCCCAGGACTATACGGTCGCCGGACGCTTTAATGGACGACCGAGCGCCATCCTTTCTGTCTATCAATTGCCGGGCTCGAATGCAGTCGATGCCGCGGCAGGGGTCAGGAAATTGATGGCCCAGATGAAGCAACGCTTCCCGGCGGACATGGACTTTGTGGTTTCGCTCGACACCACGCTTTCGGTTACGCAGGGCATCAAGGAAATTGTTAAGACCCTGGCGATCGCCCTCGTCCTGGTAATCCTGGTCGTCTACCTTTTCCTTCAGGGTTGGCGCGCCACCTTGATTCCCCTGCTGGCGGTGCCGGTTTCGCTGGTAGGCACCTTCGCGGTGTTTCCCCTGTTTGGCTTTTCCATTAACACGCTTTCGCTCTTCGGCCTGGTGCTGGCGATCGGCCTGGTGGTGGACGATGCCATCGTCGTGGTCGAGGGGGTGGAACGGCACATCGAGGAGGGCCTGACTCCGAAAGACGCGGCGTTCAAAGCGATGGAAGAACTTTCCGGCCCGGTGGTCGGCATCGCGCTGGTTCTCTCCGCGGTATTTGTGCCCACCGCCTTCATTCCCGGAATCACCGGCAGACTCTACCAGCAGTTCGCCGTCACCATTGCTATCTCCGTCATTTTCTCGGCGTTCAATGCGCTTACGCTCAGCCCCGCGCTCTCCGCGCTTCTGCTTCGCCCCCGGGAACCGAGCCACGGCCTGCTACGGAGATTCTTCGACTGGTTCAATCGCCGTTTTGAACAGGCCACGAATCTCTATGTTGGCTGGAGCGGGGTGTTGGTAAGAAAAACCGCAGTGGTGATCGTAATGTTGATCGCCTTTTGCATCGCAGCGGCTTTCTTTGCCGGCCGCGTGCCCTCGAGCTTTCTGCCCGACGAAGATCAGGGCTACGCCTACGTCAACGTACAACTGCCGGACGGGGCTTCGATGGAACGGACCACCGCGGTGGTCGCTGACGCGGAAAAAATCATTCTGAATACCCCAGGGGTGAGATACGCGACCAGCGTTGTGGGGTTCAGCCTGCTGAGTTATGTTCGCACCAGCTACAGCGCATTTATTTCTGTGGCCCTGAAGCCCTGGGATGATCGAACCAGCAGGGGACAGCAATTTCAATCGATCAAGGCCCATCTGAACCAGGGGCTGCGCAAGCTGCCTGCCGGCGTTGCCTTCAGCTTCTCCCCACCTGCGATTCCCGGCGTCGGTACGTCCGGCGGTTTTACCTTCATGCTGGAAGACCGTTCGGGAGGCGATGTTCAGTTCCTGGCAAAGAATCTGGGCACCTTTCTGGTAGCTGCGCGCAAGCGGCCGGAGATTGCCAGCTTGACTACAACTTTTCTACCCGCAGTTCCGCAGGAATTTATCGACGTTGACCGCGACAAGGTGCTGAAGCAAGGCGTGACCCTGAACGATGTGTACCGCACCATCCAGGCATTCATGGGTGGTTATTTCATCAACTACTTCAATCGCTTTGGCCGCCAGTGGCAGGTGTATATCGAGGCCGAGGGTGAAGATCGCGCCAAAGTGGAAAACGTTGGCCAGTTCTATGTGCGCAACAACAAGGGAGAGGCTGTCCCCCTCTCCACGCTGACCACTCTGAAGCCGCGCCTCGGTCCAGAATTTACGATGCGCTACAACGAATATCGGTCGGCGCAAATTAATGGGAGCGCAGCACCGGGTTACAGCGCCGATCAAGCGACGGCTGCCCTGGAAGAAGTATTTAAGCAGACCATGCCGCGGGAGATGGGCTTCGACTATCTGGGCATCTCGTTCCTGGAGCAGCAAGCACGGCAGGGAGTGCCGCCCGCGGTGATCTTCGGGCTTTCGCTGCTGTTCATCTTCCTGGTTCTTGCGGCATTGTATGAAAGCTGGTCTCTGCCCTTCAGCGTGCTGCTGAGCACGCCGGTGGCGGTGTTCGGGGCCTTTGCAGTTCTGTGGCTGCGACGCATCCTGCAGACGGCTTTTCTGCCACCGTACCTGGTGCAGATGGAGACCGATGTCTACTCGCAAATCGGACTGGTGATGCTCATCGGTCTGGCGGCGAAGAACGCGATTCTCATCGTCGAGTTTGCGAAGGATCAATATGAGAATGGAAAGCCGCTTGCCGAGGCGGCGCTGCAGGGAGCCAGGCTTCGCCTGCGACCGATATTGATGACGTCGTTTGCGTTCATCCTCGGTTGCGTGCCCTTGTGGACAGCCAAGGGAGCCGGGGCGGTGGCCCGGCAAATTATGGGTACCACCGTGATCGGCGGGATGGCCGCTGCCAGCCTGATTGGAATCTTCTTCGTGCCTGCGATCTTCTACCTGGTGGAGAAGTGGTCAGGCGCCGGCCAACAAGCGGCTGCACCCGCACTGCCGCAATCGCCTGCGCCCTCAGAGGGGGACTGAATGTTCTCGCTGAAAGGGCCGGCCCGATCGATCTCGTCGATTTTGGTTTCGATGGTCATCGTTGGCTGCATGGCCGGCTGCACGGTCGGCCCGAAGTATCACCGTCCCGCGGTGCAAAGCCCAGGCGTGTTTCGCGATCTTAGCGACAACCCACAAGCTCCGGGACCGGGAGCGTCGTTTGCCGACCTGCACTGGTGGCAGGTCTTCCAGGATCCGCAACTGCAAGAGCTGATCCGCACCGCCCTCAAGCAGAATTACGACCTGCAGCTGGCGACGGAGCGCATCAGCGCCGCGCGGGACCAGGTCACTATCACCCGCTCCAGCCTGTTTCCGCAGGTGCAGGTGGGCGCTAATTATATCGGCGGGAAAGACCCTACCAGCCAGGCCAGATTCAACATTCTGGCTCTTACCGCCGATGCGGCATTCCAGTTGGATCTCTTCGGACGTCTGCGGCGCGCGACCGAGGCTTCCCGCGCCCAACTGCTGGCTACCGAAGATGCGCGTGAAACCGTCATTCTCACTCTGGTCAGTGATGTCGCGAGCGACTACTTCACCTTGCTGGAGCTGTATCTCGAATTGCAAATCACCCGCGACACGGTGAAGACCCAGCAAGATTCCGTCAAACTGACGCGGTTGCGGCTCGACCACGGTATTGCCACCAAGCTGGATGTGCTGCAGGCGCAGCAGGTGCTGGATTCCGCCAATGCGCAGGTACCGGACCTTGAGCGCCAGATCGGCCAGGAGGAAGATGCGATCAGTATTCTGCTCGGCCATTACCCGGAGAGCGTGCCTCGTGGACTTCCTCTGGCCCAGCAGCCGCTTCCTCCGGAAGTCCCACCGGGACTGCCATCGACCTTGCTCGAGCGGCGGCCAGACATTCGCCAGGTGGAACAAAATCTAATCACCGCCAACGCCGAAATCGGCGTCGCCCGGGCTGCCTATTTCCCGCAGATTTCGCTTACCGGCTCGGGTGGCGGCGCGTTTGGCCGCAGCACTTTATTCAGCGGCCTTATGAGCTCGCAGAATGGAATCTGGGCTTACGGCGCCCAGGTGAGCCAACCTATCTTCACCGGCGGCGCACTGCGCGGGAATTTACAACTCGCTGAATCGGAACACCGCCAACAGCTGATTGCTTATCAGCAGGTTATCCAGTTGTCATTTCGCGACGTCTCCGATGCGTTGATCGGTTACCAGAAACTCCACCAGGTCCGCGTCGCGCAGGAAATCACGGTCAAGGATCTGCAGGACACAGTCGATACCTCGCTCCGCCGTTACCGAGGAGGGATCACCACCTATCTTGAGGTCCTCGACGGGCAGCGATCGCTGTTCAGCGCCGAGCTCACGCTGGCGCAGGCGCGCGGCAACGAGTACCAAAGCCTGGTGCAACTTTACAAGGCGCTTGGAGGAGGTTGGCAATGAGCACCAGGGTGGCAATCGGGTACGTCGCTCTCGCACTTTTTGGGATTGTGCCGGCTACCGCGCAACAGGCTGACCAACTGGAGCAACAATTACAGGCGCTGAAACAGGAGTACGAGACAACCACACAAGCGATGCAGCTGCGCATCGCGGCATTGGAACAGCAAATCGAAAGCCAGAAAGAGAGCAGCGAAAAAACCAAAGAGGCGACGGTGTCTGCAGCTGACCTGGCCGCCGAGCGTGCGGCAAAGGCAGTCCTGGGGAAGAGCTCCGATCAGGTCGGAGCCAAGTTTCAAGGCCAGCTCGATGCGGAGCCGACCTATGACCTGCTTCGAGAAGCGGATGTGCAGATCGCGAAGTTGCAGGAGCAGGTGGGCAGCTTTGAATTTCACGGCTATTTGCGATCCGGCTACGGCCTGAACGGTGAAGGCGGGCAGCAGGTTGCCTTCGAGGCTCCGGGAGCCGACGCGAAGTACCGCCTGGGCAACGAAGCGGAGACCTATGGGGAGCTCATCTTCGTCAACAACTGGCTGAATCCGGAACAGAGTCCCGATGCGCCCTGGATGAAGACGGAGGTCATGATCGAGGCCAACACCACCAACTCCGACAACGCTGCCAGCTTTCCCAATGGAGTTGGAAACGACCAGTTCCGTCTGCGCGAAGCGTTTGTGCAGGCCGGCAATCTCTTTGCCTTGCAGCCCCACGCCAAGTTCTGGGCGGGAGAACGATACTACCGCCGCCAGCATATCGATATCGATGACTTCTATACCCTGGACCTGAGCGGCTACGGCGCGGGCATTGAGGATCTGAATGTCGGCATCGGCAAGATGGCGGTCGCTTTCCTGAATGGGGCGCGGCCCGATGTCGTCACGCAGAATGGCAACCTGGCGAAGAGCAACATCGATGTGCGTCTCTATGACTTGAAGGGACCTACGGGCCTGTGGGCGGTGTGGTTCGATTACGCTACCTCGAAGGGTGGAACGGAGTCGACGGGCACGGTGGTTCCCACAACAGACGGATACGCCTTCGGACTGCGCCACCAGCGCCTCGAGTGGCACGGCGGCTATAACACGTTTTTCGTCGGGTACGGAACGGGAGCCGCGAGCAATTTCAGCAATCCGGGAAACGGCGTGACCATTCCCAGTCCAACGCCGTATATCGATAGCTCGGCGCAGCTTCTCATTGCCGAGCAGGTTGTCCTGCAACCGAACGAGTGGTTCGGGATTATGCCCATCGCCTTGTACCAACGGACGAAGGATGGAAATCCGCAGGATGGGTGGAATCAGTGGGCGTCGTTTGGCGCGCGGCCGGTGGTGTTTTTCAGCAAGCATCTCTCGCTGGCGTTCGAGGCCGGCTTCGATCACACCGATAGCGGCATTGGCCAGTACGACGGATGGCTACGCAAGTTCACCTTCGCCCCGCAAATCGGGGCGGGCCGGAAATTCTTTAGCCGGCCCGTATTGCGCGCATTTGTCACTTACGCCAACTGGTCGGACGGCTTTCGCGGCTTCGTGGGCGGCGTGCCTTATGCAAATCGAACGAACGGGCTCAGCTACGGGGTACAGACCGAAACTTGGTGGTAAGTATCGGCACGAGCACGAAGCGCGTGAGAAGGGAATCTGGGCCGGGTATCTCCACGCACACCCTTGCTCTCACAATCCATCTGCACAAATGACAACTTAGCAGGTTGACACCGATGTGACCCGGGTCACATTTTTTCATTGGCGCCTGTATCAAACTACTCAGCGTAACGTTCTTCACCGGCATGTATATGTGCACGCGGAGCTGCGCCAACTGGACTTGCGCGCCGCGGATGCGGGACAGCCTGTGTAGAAAGCCTCGAGATTGCATCGGATGGATAAGGATTCGCCATGAAGAAGCCTATGCTGTTCGCCGCTCTTGTGCTCCTACTGCTGAGCACGCACGGGGCGGAAGCAGTTCCAAGTTTTGCTCGCCAGACTGGCCTTTCCTGCAATGTATGTCATAGCAATCCACCCGAGCTAACTGCTTTTGGACGCAACTTCAAGCTCAAGGGCTACGTGCTGACAGATATGAGCCCTTCCGACAAGGTGGGCAACAGCAAAACGTTGCTCCTCTCTAAGTACATTCCCCTGTCAGCCATGATCCTGCTCTCTGACACGGCATTCCAGGCGGATGAGCCGGCATCGCAAAACAACGCGGCAGGGTTTCCGCAGCAGCTCAGCATTTTTCTCGCCGGAGGATACGCTTCACACTTCGGTGGCTTGGCGCAGGTCACCTACGACCATGCCAGCGACCATTTCAGTATGGACAATACCGATCTCCGCTACGCCAACCAGGCAAAGCTTCTCGGCAAAGATTGGGAGTACGGGATAACCATCAACAACAATCCGTCGGTCGAAGATCTGTGGAATAGTACGCCCGCGTGGGGCTTTCCCTGGATATCGAGTGAGGCGGCCGTAACACCAAGCGCAGGTCCGATTATCGATGGCGCCCTCGGACAGGATGTAGCTGGAGTCGGCGGATACAGCTTGTGGAACGATCACTTCTACACTGACCTTACAGTCTATCGTTCGGAACATGCCGGATCGCCAGCTCCCGTGACTGGAACTGGCCAGCCTTACAACATTAGCGGCGTCGCTCCTTACTGGCGAGCAGCCTGGCAGCAAACCTGGGGCGAAAACTACCTTGAAGTCGGAACTTATCGGAATCTATGTAAATTCTTTTCCCAACGCCATCTCGGGACTTGAAGACCGCTATGTTGACCCCTCTTTCGACTTTCAATATGAACGGCCGTTCGGCGCAAATTTGTTGGATGCCCACGGAAGCTTTACTTATGAAAAGACCGGACTCTTGGCCACCTATACGGCCGGCGGCGCCACGACAAAGTCTAACCACTAGATACATGGAAGCTTGGACAGCACTTACCACTGGACAAACAAGTTCAGCTGCGACCGGCGCGCTTTTGGGATAAGCGGCAACACCGACCCTCTGCTGTATGCTCCCGCGCCGGTGACTGGCAGCAACAATGGAAGACCGACCAGTAGCGGCTACACTGCGCAATTTGCCTATTGGCCGGTTCAGAACATCGATCTCAACGTCAACTACACGGGATATTTCAAATTCAATGGCGCAAGCACCAACTACGACGGTGCGAACCGCAATGCTTCCGACAACAACGCGGTTTACATGGCGTTGTGGGTGAATTTCTAGGAGGGGTCCATGGATAGTCAAACCATCATGGACAAAGGTGCGCAGAAGAATGGCCCAGCCGTCAGCAGACGGTCGTTCTTTGGAGGTCTTCTCGCGATTGGCTCGGCCGGCATGGGCGCGTTGCTGGCAGATTCCCGTCCTGCGCTTTGTTCTTATATCCACTCTACACCAAATCTGGTGGCACGGTGGTCTGACGTAGCCGTCATGGAAGAACTGCTGCCGCAGGAGAAGGAACCGGTGCGCAAGACCGTCACATTCGCGCAGCGCGATGGCTGGCGCGAGGTGGATTCCGCCCAATCGGTTTATGTCAGCCGCACAGGCGGCGGACAATTCAGGTGCTCTCGGCCATCTGTCCTCATATGGGGTGCAGCGTTTCCTGGCAGGCCGACCACGACCGGTTTGTATGCCCATGCCATGGCGGCGAATTCAAGGCAGACGGGCAGCGAATTTCTGGACCGCCGCCGCGGGGAATGGATCCGCTTCCCACCCGAGTCAAGGATGGCAAGCTGCAAGTGCACTTCAAGTATTTCCGTTCCAACGTCCCCAACCAGGAATCGTTGAGCTAGGAGACGAAGAGCGTGAAAGCCCCCAAGGAAGACGAAAAAGAAGACGCCGCTTCACAAGGAAGTCTTCCCCGGAAGTCTTTTCCGCTGGCTCGACAAACGAACGGGCATCGACAGCATTGATGAAGGAATCGCTCGACGAGCCGATACCAGGGGGCGCCCGGCTTGCCTATATATTCGGTTCCGGACTTATCTTCATTTTTATCTCGCAGATTATTACCGGTATTTGTCTCGCGTTCTACTATGTCCCCTCGGCCGAAACTGCGCACACCAGCGTCGCTTACATCAGCAAGCAGGTAGCCGCCGGGGCGATTTCTCCGTAGTTTGCACTACTACGGATCGAGCGCGATGATCATTGTGCTCGCGCTTCACTTTCTGCAGACGTTTCTCTATGGTTCGTTCAAAGGACGGCGGGAACTCCTCTGGATCTCGGGCGCAGTTCTTTCCCTGCTGGTGCTGGGCATGGGTTTTACGGGATACCTGCTGCCGTGGGATCAGAAAGCCTATTTTGCCACCGCCGTAGGCACGAACATCGTGGGGCAGGTCCCTCTGATCGGCAATTGGCTGACCCGTTTGCTGCGCGGTGGCGACACCATCGGCACGCTTACCTTATCGCGCTTTTATGTTGCCCACGTTTTCCTGATTCCGGCGGCAATCTTCGCCTTCATAGGGCCCATATCGCGCTGTTCCGAAAGGCTGGCCCGGCCGGGCCCATCCATGAGGATCCAATCGATCCCAAACTGCCATCCGAAGGCTTTTATCCGCGCCAGGTATTGATGGACATGGCCTTCGCGCTGCTGCTCATGATTGGCCTGGGCATTTTGTCCTTTTTTCACCCAGCAACGCTGGGCCCCCTGGCGAACCCGGCGGACACGCAGTTTCTGCCCCGGCCCGAATGGTACTACCTGCCGATGTTCGAATGGCTTAAGTACTTTGAAGGGCCCACGGTCGTCTTTGCAGTCGTGGTTATCCCAGGCCTGCTTGCGGCGGCATTCTTCCTGCTGCCGTTTCTGGATCGCAAGCTGGAGCGGCGGCCATGGCGCAGGCCTATCCCCGTGCTCGCCGTGGCTTTCGTGGTGGTTGGCATGGTCTACCTGGGCGCGAAAAGCCGCATGGACGACGCGCGCGATCCCAGTGCCGCGGCACAAATCGCCCTGCAGGATAAGCAGGAGCAGGCCTACAGCACCGCACCTTTTGTTCCATATGTTGCGTCGCCCGGAGGCACGATCCCCGCCGGTCCGGCCAATCCTGTGGTTGCAGAGGGCCGAGGCATCTTTGAGTCCCACGGATGTTCGGGCTGCCATGGCGAAGCGGGAGTGGGTGGCGGCATCGCGCCCAGCCTGGTGGCGATCACGCAAAAGATCCCTGAAGCACAGTTGGTTGCTTTGCTACAACACCCGAGCGACGCGATGCGGGCGGGAAAGATGCCCGCCGTAGATATCTCCGCTCCCAACATGACCGCCTTGATTGCTTACCTGGGAGCGCTCGGCACCAGCGCTGCGAACGTACCGGCGGTATACAGCGTTTCACCGGCCGAGCCATCGACGGGCTTAAGAGAGGCTGCGTCGCGTCCGCAGGGAAAGAGCAATGCGGTGCTCCACCTTTCGACCACCGCAATCGCGGGACAGCAGCTATTCCAGGAACGCGGATGCCTTGCATGTCACGGCCAGGCCGGCGAGGGGGGCAGAGCACCGGCTATGGCTCCTCTGATCGCAAATGCTTCTGACATTCAGCTGGTAACTCTGCTGCAAAACCCGAGTGCAAAGATGAAGGCCGGAGGCATGCCTCCCTTCGCCGGAACGCCGGCACAGATGTCTTCCGTGGTTGCATATCTGCGGACACTCAGCGCGCCGCAGGCTGCTTCCGCGCCACTCGTCGAAACGGCGGCAGCAAGTTCACCCGCGCCTCCGGTGGCGGCAGAGAATCCTTTGCCGGAAGCAAATGCTCCACTGGCGCCTCCGCCGCTCCCTGCAAGTGGAGGCGGTTCGCTGACTGCGCCGCCCAGCCCAGGACGCGTCCTATTCCTTTCGCAAGGCTGTGCCGCGTGCCACGGGCCCACCGCTGGGGGCACACACTTTGCGCCGTCGCTGGTCGGCGTGGCAGCCAGGTTTCCTGGCGATCAACTCCCGAACCTGCTGCGCCACCCCACCAGCAAGATGCGCAATGGGGGCATGCCGGTACCCACGGTCAACGACGCTCAGCTGCATGACCTCGTTGCCTACTTGTCTGGGCTGTCCTCGGCCGCAAACACAGCCGCCCAGGCAAATAGCAATGCCGGCACTCTCGGGGCGGCGGCTCCGGCGGCGTCCACCGTTCCGAGGGCGCAGGCCGCGGCAGCTGCTGCACCCGCACCGCTCAGCCCTGTGGCGTTGCGCGGTAAAAAAATCTTTGAGAGCGCAACCTGCGAGAGCTGCCATGGGACGGGAGGATTAAACGGGACCGTGGCAGCTCCGGGGCTAGCCGGCACCGCTTCTATACTTCCGGCGGATGTACTTGAGAACCTGCTGCGCCACCACTCGATCCGCATGCAGCAGGGCGGCATGCCGCTCACCAACATGAAAGCGGCGGATCTACAGGCGCTGGTCGCGTTCATCCGTTCTCTGCCCTCGCCCTCGGGCAGCAACTAGCCGTTAGCCCAGGGCAGGCACAAAACAGGCCACACCATAAGCCTGCTTTGTACTCTTTGCTCTTGTAAGTTGTTGATTATTTTGGTGGGCAGTGAGGGACTCGAACCCCCGACATCCTGCTTGTAAGGCAGGCGCTCTAACCAACTGAGCTAACCGCCCAATCACAACGATGTTAACACGCTGTGGCCAGTAGCCTGCGCCCTCGGGTCTTGTTAACGTTATGCTGGCAAGATTGCAGCCAGGGGAGCGGCACGGGTTGATCGAACAGAAAATTACTCCACCTAAGAAAGATCGTGTCACGGTCGGCGTCGATCTGGGCGGCACCAATCTGCGGATCGCCGCCTTCGATTCTGCCTGGAACCGGCTGGCCTTCATCAATCTGCCTACCAGCGTGAGCCTCGGTCCCGAGACGGTGGTGCGCAACATGTGCGACGCCATCCGCAGCGTGCTCGAGCAGTCCGGTCCCAATAAGGAGTTGATGGGCGTGGGTATTGGCGCCCCTGGCCCGCTTGAGCTGCCTTCGGGGAAATTTCATCGGCCACCCAACCTGCCCGGCTTCGATGGCTTTCTGCTCAAGGATGCAATGGAGTCGAATCTGCACGCTCCGGTGATTGTGGAATGCGACGCCAACGCCGCGGCGCTGGCGGAGTGGAAGAGCGGCGTGGGCAAGGATATGCCCAGCGATTCCATGTGCATGCTGACCCTGGGAACAGGCGTCGGCGCGGGCATCATTCTGGATAGAAAGATCTGGCACGGGATGATCGGGATGGGCGGCGAGGGAGGACATATTCCGGTGGTTGAGGATGGCTTCCCCTGCGGCTGCGGCGGCCGTGGTTGCCTGGAACAATATGCCTCGGCAACGGCGATCTGCCGGGCCGCGAACCGGGCCGCCGGGCGCGGCAGCGCGCCGCGCATTGCCAGGCTGATTGCCCGCCGCATCCAGGACCAGGGCGAGTTCACCTCACGCGATCTGGCCGGCCTGGCCCGGGAGGGAGATGAGGTTTCCCGCCAGATTTTTGCCGACGCGGGCAAGTACCTGGGAATGGCTCTGGCGATGCTGGTGAATGTCTTCAACCTGCCGCTCTATGTGATCGGCGGAGGGGTCGTCAGCGGTTGGGATTTGTTTGCCCCGAGGATGTTCGAGGAATTGCGGCGGCTGAGTTACATCTACGGCCTGACCGAACCCGAAGCCGATCAGCCGTTCACCGCGGGGAAGACCTATGTAGTTCCGGCGGCCACGGGTCCCGATGCCGGGTTGCTGGGAGCCGCCATGCTTCCCTACCTGGAGGCAGGTTTGTTGTGAGGCGGCGGAGGGATTCAGCCGGCCCTTCGGGACTTCTCATTTTTTTCTAGTTACCCAGGACTGGCGTCCTGGGCTAAGTTCAGGTCGCCCCTGCGGGACTGGAGCACCCTTCGAACTTGCTTTGGGTCAAACCTTAAGCTTGCGCCAAGGTTTGCGGCTCCGGCTTCGGGACCGAACCTTTGAAACCGTAATAGGCGATGTAGACGTAGCAGAGCGCAGGCAAAATGAAGGCGTGGTGGATGCCAATGTGGTCGGCCAGAGCGCCTTCCGCCACCGGGATAATGCGCTCCCCCCACAATCGCCATGCACCAGCAGACCGGAGCCTTTTCCCGTGAGCGGCCCGAGGCCCTCAATGCCCAAAGTAAAGATGCTGGGAAACATCACGGAGTTAAAGAGTCCGACGCAAATGATGGTGCCCATGGCCAGCCAGCCCGTGCTGGCCATGGAAGTCAGCACCAGCAGGCACGCCACCACCGCCACCGTGCCCAGCACCGTGCGCGGTGGACAGCTTCTGCAGCACGGCTGCGCCGATGAAGCGGCCGATCATCGCCCCTAGCCAATAAAGCGAAACCAGGCCGGCGGCGACTTTCACAGTCAGACTGCCAATCTCAGGCTGGGTGAAATAGTTGATCAGAAAACTGCCAATGGAAACTTCGGCGCCGACATACAGAAAGATCCCCAGAGCGCCCAGCACCAGCTGGCGCTGCTTCCACAGGTCTCTGGCTGCAGCATCGGTCTCGCCCATGGGCCGGAACTCCCGCGTCGCCTCAATCTTCGGCAGGTTGAACATGGCGATGGCCAGCGCCAGCGCGGTGAGGGCGAGCGCGATGCCGACATACGGGATCTTCACCGAGGAGGCTTCCTGCTGCCGGTAGGCCAGCAGGGCCGAAGCGGAAAGTTTCTGCAACTCGGTCGACGACAGCGGCGCAGCCGCCAGGATCAACAGCCCGCCAACATAAGGAGCGATGGTGGTTCCCAGCGAATTGAACGCCTGGGTCAGGTTCAGCCGGCTGGAAGCGGTACGCGCCGGACCAAGCACGGTTACGTATGGGTTGGCGGCTACCTGCAGCGCGGTTACACCCGCCGCCAGCACGATCAGCGCCGCCAGAAAAACTCAAACGAAGGCACATTGGCGGCCGGCACAAAGAGCAACGCCCCGACCGCCATAATCAACAGCCCGACCACCATGGTTCTCTTGTAGCCGATCTTCTCAATCAGCTTGCCCGACGGAATGGCGAAGACAAAGTACGAGCCGAAGAAGGCGGAGTTGATCAACATCACCCGGGTGTAGTTCAGCTCGAAGATCGACTTCAGGTGGGGAACAAGAATGTCGTTGAGCGAGGTGAGAAAGCCCCACATAAAGAACAATGTGGTCACCATCGCCATGGCGCGGTAATTGGTTGGGGTGGAATCGTTGCTGACTGTGGTTTTGGTTACGGCCGCTTGAACCATGAGGTAAACTCCGCCGGTTTCTGTGGTCCGTCTCGAACCCGGGCGGATCAGCACGCCCCACGTTAACACAGGCCATCGGCCTCGCGGAATGCGCTGGCGGCCTCTTTTGCCCTCACCCCGGAAGCTTGCTAAGCTGGGGTGCCATTTGAACTTCCGCGTCTGAACTTCCGCTTCGAGGGATTCCCGCTCATGTTGTCCGCCAAACGTTCGTACGGTCTGCTTTTGCTCCTCTGCCTGGCCCCTTTGCTCAGCTTGCCTGCAAGCGCACAACAAGAGAAGCCCCTGCCCTCGCTCCTCACCCCCGAATCCCAGACAGTATTGGAAAAGCTGGCTAGCCTGTCGAAATTCCCCCGCCCCAGCTGGCACTATCACGCCGGGGACCTGCAGCACGGCGAATCGCCTTCGCTGGACGATGCCGGCTGGCAGGCAGTGACAACCCCCGCGACGTTGCCGGCCGAGGCCGTATGGCTGCGGGCCACCATCGAGGTTCCCAAAGACCTTAACGGATACGATCTGACCGGAACGCAGATCTCCTTCCGCGTGCGGATCGATGATGAACGCGCAGTCACCCAGATCATCTACTTCAACGGACGCCGGGTGGCGATGGGGGTAGACCTGGAGCCCATCGTGCTCTTCGCCGATGCCCACCCGGGAGACAAGGTACTGGTGGCGGTAAAGCTGCTGCACACCGCGGATCAAAAGAGGTTTCGCGGTTCGGAAGAGACAATCCAGTTTGCCGCCAACCGTCCCAACCCGGAGGATCTTCGCCAGGAGGCGGTCTCCGCTTCCCTGCTGCTACCCGCCCTGGGAGAGGGTGGGAAGCGACACATCGGAGAAGCTGCAATCCTTCATCCAAAAGGTTAGCTTATCTGCTCTAGGTGACGGCAACCAGGCTGCTTTTGACGACTCTCTACGCCAGGCGCACGAGGGTATGATGACGCTGCGGCCGTTGCTGCAGCAGGCCGACATCCACCTCACCGGAAACGCCCACATCGACGCTGCATGGCTGTGGCCGTGGACGCGAGACGGTCGAGGTGGTGCGCCAAACCTTCGGCACCGCGCTGCAGTTGATGGATGAGTATCCGAAATATACCTACACGCCAGTCGGCGGCGGCCTACGACGAATGGCTGGAGCAGAAATACCCGCCCGTGTTCCACCAGATTCAACAGCGAGTGAAAGAAGGCCGTTGGGAGATGGTGGGCGGCATGTGGGTAGAGCCGGACCTCAATATGCCGGACGGCGAATCGCAGGTGCGGCAATTGCTGATCGGCAAGCGCTACTTCCAATCCCGCTTCGGCGTCGATGTGCGCATCGGCTGGAACCCCGATTCCTTTGGCTACAACTGGCAGCTGCCGCAAATCTACAAACGTTCCGGGGTCGACTACTTCGTTACCCAGAAGATGGCGTGGAACGACACCAATCAGCTTCCACTCAAGCTCTTCTGGTGGCAGTCTCCGGATGGCAGCCGGGTGCTCACCTACTTTCCCCACGATTACAGCAACGAGATCGACCCGATCGATATGGCCACGGCCTTTGCCCACGCGCGCCAGGACAATCCCGGGAACCACGGAAATGATGCACCTTTATGGCGTTGGTGACCACGGGGGCGGCCCCACGCGCGCCATGCTGGACGCCGGCGACCGCTGGCTGGAGCCCGACAAGGCCTACGCGCAAGTACAATTACGGAGATGCCGGCAGCTTCTTCTCCGCGGTCGAGAAGCAGATGGACACCGCCCACGCGCCCGATCTGGAATTACAAGACCCTGGCTGCCGGTGATACCAAGCTGCCGCAGCCACCCTCCGGGCTTTGGAGCCTCCCGGTATGGAACGATGAACTCTATTTTGAGTTCCACCGGGGCGTATTCACTACCCAGGCCAACCATAAGCGCAACATGCGCGAGAGCGAAGAAGAGATGCTGAACGCGGAGAAGTGGTCTTCGCTCGCATGGCTCACGGGAACTCCTTACCCGGCGGCCCAGCTCAATGAGGCGTGGAAGAAGGTCCTCTTCAACCAGTTCCACGATCTTGGCGCGGGTTCGGGCATCGCCGTCATCTACGCGGATGCGCAGAAGGATTACGACATGGTCCGCTTTACCGCGGACGCGGCAACCGCCCGGGCTTCCAGCACCATCGCCAGCTACATCGATACGCAAAGCGGCAGCAAGGGCGTGCCGGTGCTGGTCTTCAATCCGCTGGCCTGGGAGCGCACCGACCTGGTTGACTTCACGGTGCAAATGCCGGCGGCGGCTTCTGCGATTGAAGTGGTGGACGCGGCGGGAAGGTTCTCCAGGCCGAGAGCTCGCTCGACAAATTCTGAGACCCACACTTTCACCGTCCGGGCGCTGGTGCCGGATGTTCCTTCGCTTGGCTATGAGCTGGTCTATGTCCGGCCTGCGGGCGGGGCCAAGCCGCAGCGGCTCCGGGTGTGCAGGTCAGCGCCGACGGACACACGCTGGAGAACCAGTTCCTGCGGGTGGTGGTCGATCCCAAGACCGGTTGCATCACCAGCCTGGTGAACAAGAAGACCAATTTTGATGCCATCGCCGCCGGCGGCTGCGGCAACCTGCTGCAGGCATTCGTGGACACGCCCAAGGAATACGACGCGTGGAACATCGACGCTGACTTCGATAAGGTCTTCACCAATCTGGACATGGTGGATTCCGTGCAGCTGGCCGAGCATAATGCGCTGCGCGCGGTGGTGCGGGTCACCCGGCATTGGCAGGCGTCCACCTTCGTGCAGGACATCACGCTCTACAACGGGCTGCCCCGGGTCGATATTGTCACGGATATCGACTGGCATGAGCGCCACAAGCTGCTCAAGGCCGGCTTCCCTCTTGCCGCTACCGAGCCCGCAGGCTACCTACGAGATTCCCTATGGCTCCATCGAGCGGCCGACAACGCGCAACAACAGCGTCGAAGACGCCAAGTTTGAGGTGCCGGCGTTGCGCTGGGCAGACCTGGGCGACAGTCCAATGGTTTCAGCCTGATCAACGAGTCGAAGTATGGATACGATGCCAAAGGGAACGTGCTGCGCCTCTCCCTATTGCGCTCGCCCACCTGGCCTGACCCCGAAGCCGATCAGGGCCACCAGCATTTTTCCTATGCGCTGTATCCCCACGCGGGAACCTGGAAGCAGGCGCCTCACCGTCCGCCAAGGCTATGACTTCAACTACCACCTAGCGCCATGCAGGTCTCGCCCCACTCGGGCAAACTTCCCGGCAGCTTTTCTTTCCTGAAAGTGGAGCCGGACAACGTGGTCGTGACCGCGATGAAAAAGACTGAGGATGGGGACGGGCTGCTGGTGCGTTTCTACGAGTGGGCGGGCAAAGGGGGTGACGTGACCCTGACGCTGCCGCCGGGTATTGTTTCCGCGACCCTGGCCAATCTAATGGAGAAGCCTGAAGGCTGGCCGCTGCCGGTCTCGGACGGGCGGCGGGTTACGGTGCCGGTCACGCCCTTTCAGATCCAGACCGTCATTATTCACTACCCGCCGCCTAGCCAGACGTTCTTGCCGGCGTCGGCGGCCACTGAGCCTGTTTTTGATTCGTCTCCGGCAACAGAGCACTGGGTGCCCAGGCTCTGTTGCCGGGAGTAGATCCCCAAACCGGAGCCGGGATCAGCCGACGACGACGCGGGCCATTGCCAGCTCCAGAATCTCCGCGGTAAAGACCAGGTCCGTCGCCTGCTTGCTGCGCTTGCGGTAAAGCGCCGTGGTCTCGCATAGGGCCACAATGTCTTCCACTTCAGCCGGGTTGATTACGCTGTCGAGAATGCGCTCGCAGAATGCATGCTCGTCGAAACCCTGCAGTACAAAGCCACGGCGCTTGGCTTCGTTCAGGTAGTAGGTAGCTACTTCAGCGAGCATGCGCTGAGAGTCCTCGGGTATATCGACCTTGTGCGCCTTGCCCACGCGTGCCCCAGGAAGCACGAGCTTAATGCCGAAGATGTTGTCCAGATCACTGTTGGCCTCAAACGATACCGTGGTGGCCGCGACCAGAACATTCTGCCGCTCCGATGTGGTCTCGATCAGCGCATCCAGCTCGGTAAGAACCTCCGGATCGCCCTGCTGGTACGCGAGGTCAATCCGGGGTAGCAGCAGCATCACCTTTTGCCATTTGTAACCGCGCACCAGGCTCTTGGCCTTGGCCAAGCGCGTCGCTGTCTCGGGGGTTGAAGACCGTGACCACCCGATCCATGCCGGCGAGTTGGGCGATCTTCTGCGCCAGGCTCTTCTTGCCCGTCTGGTTGGGACCGATAATCAACACCTCGTTGCCGATCTTCAGGTCCTGGTAGGCAGCCGGATTGCGGGCGCGGTCGATCAGGTCCGCGATGCTGCTGAGCAGTGCATCCATGCCCGCAACCCTGGGCCGCAGCGAACTGGCCACCTCGTCTTCCAGGCTAAGATCGATGCGCTCCTTGCGTTTGCGCACCTCGGTGACAAATTCGATAAATGCCGGCAACGCAGCTACCGAGCCGACGAACACGGCAAATACCAGCACCTGCTCGGTGATCAGCAGGGCCGAGGTGTTGCCCGCCGCCGGGTCGAACAAAAAGGCGAACATAGGGCCAAGGATAGCAGGCTACCCTGGATAGGGCTGGCGGGCGGCAGTGTGGGTGAGGGGTTATCTTTAAGGTTAAGGGTAACCAAAGATTAACCTGGAATCAGGAAATCTCTACCGGGGCTTGCCGCTTGCCTTCGCTCCCCGGATACTCAAGCAAGCGGGCATTCTTATCGGATGTGGCAATGAAACCGGGTGATGCCGTCTACTCCCCTGAATTTGAGCTGGTGCTGGCCTGCCTCCGCTGGCCGCAGGAAATCGCCGATGGCGATCGTATCCGGTCTCTTGCGCAGCAGCCGCTACGTTGGTTTCGTCTGCTTGAAATCGTCGAACATCACAAGGTTGTGCCGCTCTTCTCGCGCAACCTGAATGCCTTCGCAACCGGCTACATACCCGACGAGCCGGCCGCTGCTCTGCGTGCCAGCACGGTCGCGAACGCCCACAACTGCTTGCAGCGAACCGCCGATCTCTTCTCCCTGAATCGCCTCTTTCGCGAGCAACAGATCGATCTCCGGATCTTCAAGGGCGTTCCTCTTGCCATCACCGCCTTTCACGACCCCACGCTGCGGGATACGGGCGACATCGATCTGCTAGTCGCGGAGAAGGATATTTTCCCGGCCAGCGAGATTCTGCGTGCTCAGGGCTACCTCCGCTTCGACCCGCAAGCCCGGCTCAGCCCTCGCCGGTTGCGCTCCTACATGGCGCATCAAAAAGATTTTTCCTACGAACATCCTGAGACCGGCCTGGTCATCGATCTGCACTGGCGTCTTTTCCGCAACCCGTGGCTGCCCGCCAACGCCCGTCTGGAGCAGGTTGGCGAGGACTGGGTCAATCTTGGTTCCGAGCGCATTCCCACATTGCCCGCGCCGCAGTTGTTGCTCTATCTCTGCGTGCATGGAGCACTCGACGGCTGGCTGCGTCTTAAATGGCTGGCCGATATCGCGGCTCTTCTGCGCACTATGACTGCGGAGCAACTTCGTTCCACCGCCGCGGCGGCGGCCGCACAGCAGGCATTGCAGGAATTCAGCGCCGCCATCTTTCTTTGCCAGGATCTTCTTGGCTATGATCCGCAGCCAATACGAGCAGAGTGCCTCGATCGCAGCGAGCCAAGGGTGGCGCACATTCTGCGCTTCAGCAAACGGCTCATGACTTCGAACCAGTATCGCCCGATACGGGAGGCGATACCTTCCACCGAATATTTTCTGAACGAATTCCGTCTGCACTCTTCGGCGCGCTATCGCTTCAACCTCGTTGAGCGCTCTCTCTTCCGCCCTCGTGTGTGGCACCGATTCGATCTGCCCGACGCGCTCTTCCCTCTTTATGTGCTGCTCAGCCCTCTCGATTGGTTGGTCTTCCACCTGCGCCATCGGGTGACAATGTTCAGGCACGGTGTGCAAGCCAGGCTGGCGAAAACGGTGCCCACGGAACGCCGATCGCCGTCGACGCAAATAACCTTCCGCCGCATCAGGCAACTGGCACCTGCCGATGTTGCCCTGGCCGTAGAAGCAGCATGCATGCTCACCTTCTTTCGCCTTGCGCTCAATTTTCTCCCGGTGCAACGGCTCACTGCCTGGATGGGGGCGGATGCTCAGACGCGCGTTTCGCCGGTGAAGGATATCGAGACCATTCGCCGGGTTGAGTGGTCGATCGGCGCTGTAGTCCGCCACGGCCCGCTGACCTTCGTTTGCTTTCCTCAATGCCTCGCTGCTTACTTCATGCTTCGCCGCCGGCACATTGCGAGCAGACTCTTTTACGGGGTCACGCGCGCTGCCGATCAGCTTAAGGCGCACACCTGGGTGAAGGTCGGTGATCGCACCGTGGTGGGCGGAGATGCCGAGTCGCAATTCACTGTGCTCAACACTTTCCCGTGAGGGATACGAAACGTCTTTGTGGCGAGTTGGAGATGCAAAAAAATCTACTCCTCCAGCAGGAGAGTCTCCAGCGCGTCCACGGTTGACTCCAAGTGGGCGAGACCCCATGGACGGTTCAGGCGGTATGCCGTGGCCTGCGACAACACCCGGCCGCAGCGCAGAAAATTTTCTTCGCGCTGGCCTGTTGCCTCCAGCAGGTACGCGTGGTGAGTAAGATTCATCAGCAATGGAACTGCCTCGAGCCGAGACACTTCTTCAATCGCTATTGCTGATACTGCATTGCCTTCGAGAAACACGAGCTTGCGAATGGGCTCTGGTTCCAACACGGCCGCAAGCGGCAGGCGATACTTGTCATCCTCACTAAAGACCCGCTCCAATCCCTCCGCTTGCTTTCCCAGGTTTTCCAGAGAATTACGCCACAGCTTCAACCACGGAGCCGTGGGGATCACCATGGCAGTGCCCGGCTGCGTGGTGTCGATGAGACAAACATCGTCTGCCAGCACGTGAAAACCGCGCTGGGCAAGATGCGCGGCTAACGTCGACTTACCCTGGCCGGAATGAGCCAGAAACGCAACCACTCCCGATCTGCCGCCGATCGCGCTCGCGTGCAGCGGAAGCAGCCCGCGCTGTTGGCACAGTACGACAAAGATGGAGCCCAACAAGTAAGTTCGCACGTCGAGCGGGAGAACATCGGCATCCGGCTCTACCAAAATCTCGCATCCGCTAGTCACCAGGTAGCGCGCGATCCCTGGAATGCACAAAAGATATTGCGCGGAGGTAGCGAAACAATACGGGTCGAGCTCAACCGCATTCGGCAAACGGCTCGGTACACTGCCCAACCGAATGTTGACCGGATGCAGCGCAGCACCGTTGTGTTGTACGAGCGGCAATTCCGGAAGGGGAATTTCAGAGACAAGAGGAATCCCACCAAGTACGTACTCTGCGACCCGTTTCATCCTTTATCCCCAAAAAGTGTGAGCGGCGACCATAGCCAGTTAACCCTTAAGAGTGTAGAAAACCCGCAACCCAGGGTTTAGTATCTATTCTAGTAACTATCACGTGGAGGAACGCATTGACGGTGCCCCCCTCCTGCGTTACGCTCTAGCTGTAGCGAGTGGCAGGGCGTATTCCAAAATCACGGGTTCCAGGGAGCTTTCCATGAACAGCTACGACGTACAAGATCACGGCGCAACTGGCCAGGTTAACGGACAGGCGAAAATGCCGTGGCTCACTCCGTCGCTGCAGATTATCGCCCTTAAGAGTGCCGAGAGCGGGACTAAAATTCACACTCCAGACGGACCCGGCGGCCACTTTAATCGCCCCAAGTCTTAAAGCATTGCGCCCTCGCGCGCGAAAATGCGTTTTTCTTTCTCGTTCGATAATTTACCCCTCATTAAAATTTCAGGGTTGACCACTCCGCTTCCTTTCGTGGCTCCGTCATTTGTCACGGCCACTGAGGGTTGTGGCTGGCCGCGCTCGCGCGCTAGAGCAGTTTCGCGATTGGTGCATACGGAAAAGATAGGCCTTTTCGTGGTTTTCCCCCAATGAAAACCACACCTCTCGACTTCTATGAGGCCACGGTAATTGCGAAACTGCTTTAACTTGATTGTATGAGCGCAATCGCCGGGATCTGGTCGTTCGATGGCGGAGTCCCGGTGGTCCCAGCATGTCAAGCCATGCTCAGGGCACTCAGCATCTATGGCCCGGATGACAGCACGCAATACACCGGTCCTTCCATCGCCATGGGTCGCTGCCTGCTTCGCCTGCTCCCGGAAGACCGGTTCGACCGGCAGCCGCTTTCGGCTGCCGGCGTCACCGCGATGGTCGCCGATGTACGTCTGGATAATCGCCAGGAGCTGGGTCTGGAGTTGGGCCTCTCCAACCAGCAGGCTGCTGTCATGGCCGACAGCGACGTGCTCTTGGCCGCGTGGCAGCGCTGGCGTGAGCAGTGTGTCGAGCATCTCTCCGGCGCATTCAGTTTTGCGGTGTGGAATGAGCAGGAACAACATCTCTTCCTGGCTCGCGATCATACCGGAGAACGTCCTCTGGTCTATGCTTCCGCAGCCAACTGCTTCGCCTTCGCCTCCATGCCCAAGGGGCTCCACCCCCTAGGCTTTGCAGGAGCAGAGATCGACGAGGAATATGTCGCCCGCTACCTGATGCTGGCCAACATCTCGACCGAGCGCACTATCTTCCGCAATATCCAAAGCCTCCCACCGGGGTGCGCGCTCAGCATCCGCCGCGACAAGAAAAAGCTCTGGCGTCATTGGCAAACGGATCATCTGCCGGAGCTGCGCCTGGCCTCTCCTGAGGAGTACCTCGAGTGCTTCCGAGAGAAGTTTGACCAGGCAGTGCGCTCGCGCCTGCGCACGCCCGGCGGCATCGGCGCACAATTAAGCGGCGGCCTGGATAGCGGCGCGGTCGCCGCCACCGCGGCCCGCTTACTTGACGGTACAGAGATCACCTGCTTCACCGCCGTGCCGCGCAGCAGCTTCAAAAGCCCTGACAGCGCAACGCATTTTGATAACGAGGGATACGCGGCTGCCGAGGTGGCTGCACTCTACCCAAACATGCGCCACGTGTTGGTGGATTCAAGCGCAACCTCTTTTCTCGACGTCCTCGACCACAACAACAATCTCTATGACCACCCATGCTACGGACCCATGAATGAGGTCTGGTCGAACGCCATCATGGCGCGGGCGCGCGAAGCAGGCATCACCGTATTGCTCAACGGAAATTGCGGAAACTCGACGTTGAGCTATGAAGGGATGCCGGCGTTGTCGGTATGGTTTCGCTCCGGCCAGTGGAGCACGCTGGCCCGGGTCGCCTGGCAGCTGCGGCACGCGCACAGCGCCTCTGTGCGCTTGATGGTTCGCCACGCGGTGTGGCCGTCGCTGCCTTTCTGGCTGCGCCGCTTGACCGACCCGCACATGCGCAACTTTTCCTTCGACTACACTCCCCTGAACCCAGAGATCGCCCAGCGCCCCGACTTGCAGCGGGATGCCCTGCACGACCTCAACCGGACCACCGCGGACGGGCGCACCATGCTGCGCACCATGCTCGAATACGGCGACGTGAGCGAAACCAGTGTCGCCTCCCAGGGGGGATGGCAGCTCGATTATCGCGATCCTACGTTTGACCGCCGGGTGGTGGAGTTCTGCCTGGCCGTGCCGCTGGAAGAGTTTCTTCGCGGCGGCCAAATGCGTTCCCTGGCCCGCCGGGCAATGGTGGGACGGCTACCCGCCAGCACCCTGAGCCGGACGATGCGGGGCCGCCAATCCGCTGACTGGTACCTGAACCTTGAGGCCGTGCGGGGCAGAATGGGGGCCGAGCTGGAGAGGCTGGAGGGCTCGCCACTGGCCAGCCGCATGCTCGACCTGGCGCGCATGCGCTCGCTCCTTGAAAACTGGCCAAACAGCGGCTTCGAGCGGCCGGACATCACCCGCTCGCACCACATCACCCTGACGCGCGGTTTCTCCGTGGGCAAATTCTTAATGCAATACGATCCTGACGCGCGCTGAAGCAAAACCAGAGTCGATATATCCCGAAGCCACAAGCCTCAAGTCGATCCGACCACCAGGGAGCAGCGATCAACGCGAAACTCTTGACCATACAGTAACTCTGGTTTTGCCGTGAGTGACAGAAGGGCGCCGGCAGGTGTAGTTATGATGTGACGCGGGAGGAAGCATTGCGAGCAGGACTCTTCACACGGGAATATCCGCCCCACGTTTACGGCGGAGCCGGAGTTCACGTGGAGTATCTGAGCCGCGAGCTGGCGCGGAAGATTGAGGTCGAAGTCTACTGCTGGGGACAGCAGCATTCCGACCAGGGCAATCTGCACGTGCGCGGCCAGGAACCGTGGATCGAGATTACCCGGGGCACGGAAGAGAAGTTCAAAGGCGCCCTGGAGGCGTTGTCACTGAACCTGACCCAGATCAAAGCCCTGGCAGGAATCGACGTCGTGCACACGCACACCTGGTATGTCTCGATGGCCGGGTACCTGGCCAAGAAACTGTACGGCGTTCCCTTTGTGCTCACCACCCACAGCCTGGAACCGCTGCGGGCGTGGAAGGCGGAGCAATTGGGCAGCGGCTACGCCATGAGCTCGTGGATGGAGCGCACCGCGATTCTAGACGCGGACGCGGTGATCGCCGTCTCCTCCGGCACGAAGGAAGATGTATTGCGCGCCTACCCCGTCGATCCCGAGCGGGTACACGTGATCTATAACGGCATCGACCTGGATCAATATCAAAAAACCGCGGACACCACCGCCTTGACGGCCTATGGCGTCGACCCCGCTGTTCCCTTCGTTCTGTTTGTGGGGCGAATTACCCGCCAGAAGGGCGTGACCCACCTGGTGGACGCGATTCGCTATCTGCCCGGAGACACCCAGGTCGTTCTCTGCGCAGGCGCGCCCGACACTCCGGAGATTTCCGCCGAGCTACGCCGCAAGGTGGAGGAGGCGCGTTCCTTCAATCCACGGGTGATCTGGATCGATAAGATGCTGAGCAAGCAGGAGACCATTCAGCTCTACAGCCACGCAGCGGTGTTTTGCTGTCCCTCGGTCTATGAACCGTTCGGCATCATCAACCTGGAAGCCATGGCATGCCAGGCAGCGGTCGTGGCCAGTGCTACGGGCGGTATCAAGGAGGTCGTGGTCGACGGGGAGACGGGCTACCTGGTGCCCTTCGATCAGGATCCAGTGACCAGTTTTCCCCGGGATCCCGATCTTTTTGCCAGGGATTTGGCGGCGAAACTCAGTGATCTGCTGGCTGACCCAGCCAAGCGTAGACGCTTTGGGGAGGCCGGCCGAAGGCGCGCGGAAGAGAAATTCAGCTGGACTCGGATCGGGGAACAGACCATTGGACTCTACCAAACCCTGATAGAGGGCAGGAAACGTTCCAGAACCTGAGATTTCAACTTGCTCGCTGGTTTTTCGCGAGATATGGGATACCTTTGCGCTCAACCGGCGGCTCTTCAGCCCCGAAGACAACGAAGTCAAGATCCGTGGAATCCCACATCTCGCGAAACACAAGCGAGATGTGGGGCACCCCAGCGTTCGATCTTGATAGAGATAGTCCGCGTAGGGACTTAGCCGTTGTTAGTGGCGCGGGGTTTGGTCCTCGGGGTGCGGGTTCTCCTCCCTCGGCTTCTCTTCCTTAGGCTTCGGTTCTGTCTCTGGCCGTGTTTCCGGAGCTGGCCGTGCTTCGGGCGCCGGCCGCTCTTGCGGAGCCGGGTGCTGTGCCGGTGGTATCGGCCGCTCTGGTTGAACCGGGTGTTCCACGGGCGGCGCCGGCCGCTCTTGCGGAGCTGGGTGCTGTACGGGAGGGGTGGGCCGTTGCGGCTGGACCGGGTGCTGTATTGCCGGAGCCGGTCGTTCCTGCTGAACCGGATGTTGTATTGGCGGTGCCGGACGCTCTTGCTGGACCGGGGGTCCCGGCCTTTCCGGCTGCACCGGCCGCATCGCCTGGACCGGCTGGTTGGCCGGCCTGGGCAGTTGGCGCTGCTGGATCGCCGGAGCTGCCATCGGTTCTCGCCGTTCGACCGGGAGAGGCTTGCTCAAGACAACGGTCTCCGGCCGGCCACGGTTCACCGTCGCAAACTGTGCCCGGTTGGCGGCAGCCCTCATCCTGTTTTGTTCCTGAACAGCCAACGGGGGTAGGCGGGGCTGGCGCAGGGCGGCCAATTCCGCCGGGCTGGGGGGAAGATTCACCCCACCGCGCCCTCCGCTGTAGCTCACGCGGTTGTACGTGGTGATGTTGGTCACGTTGGTGATGTAGGTGTTGTGGATGATGGTGGTGTTCACGTTGGTGACTTGGCGGTTGTAGTTGAATTGGTTGTTTCTCCAATACCCGCCATAGTAGCCGCGGCCAACGTAGCCGTTTCCGTAGTTCACGCCCCCGTAATAACCGATGTAGCGGCCCCAAAACCCACGGTGCCAACCATACCGGCCGGTAATGAAGCTCCAGAAGCCAGGGGTCCATAGAGCACCGTTGTACGGAGCGGCGGCCCAAACTCCCGGAACCCAGTAGTAGCCCTCCGGAGAATAGGACCAGTAGCCCGGGGTCCAGATATAGTTTGGTTCCGGGCATGGCGGCTGTTGATATTCGGGCAAAGGAGGAGGAGGTTCAGGAGCGTAGTCCGCAACCTGGTATTCACCCTGATCCTGATATTGCTGGTCCTGGTAGCCCTGGTCCTGATATTGCTGATCTGCAGCCTGCGGTTGCTGGTATTGCTGCTGGTCCTGAGCAGGATACTGCTGAGGCTGCTGTTGCTGAGGCTGCTGTTGCTGAGGATACTGTGGCTGCTGGTCTTGCGTAGTGTCATTGGCGGCCGGGGCCGCCCGCCGAGCGGGGGCCGCATAAGCCGGGGCACTCGCCGGAACTTCGCTGACCGGGGCGGTTCCGCTAGTGTCACTCACCGGCGCCAGATTTCCGTTCGCGGCAGCATCCGCGGCTTGATCCGCGGAGTCGTTTTTGTGGCAACCTGCCACCATGATTGAAATCGCTAATACTAGCGCGGGTCCCAAACGTCCTGTCTTGCTCATCGATCTGTTCCCTCTATCTCGCAACCGCCATCGCAGCCAAAAAGTCAGGCCCACTTAGGCCTAACCCGTAATCTTCGGCAAAGTTTTTGAAGCAGCTAGTGTTGAGATGATCTCCAGTGGGAAACAGTGGTCCGGGCGCCTACAATGGTCTGCTTTAAGGCATCCTCTCCAGCACCAGGGAGGTGCTGTCGTAATCGCCCCGTAGATTCAGGTCCACGCCGTGGTGCATCAGATAAGCACCGCTTTCGCTCGCCAGCTCTCGCACCTGGCCGGGATCGATGGCTTCCACTTTGTATACGGCGTCCTCCGCCAGGCCGCGGAGAAAGATCGTGGGAAACGGCGTGCCGAAGCGTTGTGAATGAAGAAAGGCAAAGAGCACGGCCTGCTGTCCGTCCGTCGAGACGTACTCGTTGGCGGAAAATTCGCTGCCCTCGGGCGCCATCAGGCGATAGAGCGATCCCCTTTGTACCGTGCGGCGAACCCGTTTGTAGTAGTTAATGTAGCGGGCGCCCAGTTGCATCTCCTCGGGCGTCCATTTGTTCAGATTCACTCCCAGCCCCAGCGAGCCGTTCATCGCCACCAGAAAGCGAAACTTCAGCGGGACGCTGCGCCCATTCATCCCGTTGGGCACATCCGTGACCCAGGCCATCATGATGCCCGGGCTGTAGGCATGGGTGAAGCCATCCTGCAGTGTGAGCCGGTCCAGCGCATCGGTGTTGTCCGACGGCCACACCTCTTCCGTGTACCGCAGGATGCCAAGATCCACCCGGCCGCCGCCGCCGGAACACGATTCGATCTCCAGCTTGGGATGCTTGGCCCGCAGCCGCTCGAGAATGTCGTAAAGGTTGCGAACATACTGCACGTAGATCTTTTTCTGATCCTCGGTGGCCGCGGCGTCCCAGCCCGGTTCTGACCAGTTGCGGTTGTAGTCCCATTTCAGGAAGGCGATGTCGTTGTTGCTCACCAGCTGGTCCAGCCATTGAAAGACGTAATCCTTAACATCGTCGCGGGCCAGGTTGAGCAGCAGTTGATTGCGGCTTTCGGTGCGCGGACGCCCGGGAAAATTCATCGCCCACTCCGGATGCTTGCGATAAAGGTCGCTATCAGGGTTCACCATCTCGGGCTCTACCCAGATGCCAAAGTCCATGCCCAGCGCGTGCACCCGGTCGATCACCGGCTTAAGCCCGTGGGGAAACTTCTGCGTGTTCACATACCAATCGCCCAGGCCCGCGTGGTCGTTCTTGCGCTGGCCGAACCATCCGTCATCGATGACGAACCGCTCCACCCCAAGTTTGCTGGCGCGCTCTGCCAGGGCCAGCTGGCCGGCCTCGTCGACATTGAATTCCGTTGCTTCCCACGAGTTGTAGAGAATAGGGCGCAGGGCGGCGTTCTCTCCGCCAGGCAGAATGGATTGCCGCTCAAAGCGATGCAGCAGCCGCGATGCCTGGCCCATGCCGCCTTGGGTAAACCCACCATAAAACGGAGGCGTCTCCAGCTGCTCGCCGGGCTTCAGGCGATAGCCGAAATCGAAAGGATTGAATCCGCCGGTCACGCGCAGTTGCTGCATCGCGCTTTGCTCCACGGTGATGCGCCAGCTGCCGCTCCAACCTAACGCGCCAAACCATACCGGCCCGTTCTCCTCGGTTGTTTGATCAGGGCGGTCGATGGCAAACCATGGACTCGCCTGGTGCGAGGTGCTGCCCCGGCGGCTTTCGATGATTTGTGTCCCGGTTTGGACGGGCGCGGAATGGAGCTGCCACTCTGCTCCCCAGTGGCCGGTCATAGAATGCCAACCATAGCCCTCACCGCGTGGCAGTGTCCAGGCAGCCGACTGCGCGCTCTCGAGCGTAATGGCCTGATCGCTGCGGTTTTCAATCCGAGACCACCGCTGCACGATGCTGTTCGCCGCAAAGACCCGGTAGTAGAGGTGAACATCGAGCGCGGAGGCAATATCCTTCAACTCGATCTCCAGCGTATCGCCGTCGATGTGCTGTTGCACAAAGTGCAGCACCACATCTCGATTTCCGTCTGCATAGGTGGCCTTGAGCGCGGGTTCGGTGTAGAGCCCCGCGCCCCATCCCGGATACTCCTGCGGAGTGGTCGTCGTGGAGAGATCAAACGAGGCCACAGTCCCGAGACTCCGCGCCGGGGAAAAATCCGCTTCACGCGGAACCCTCGGCCCCCAATAGATGGCCTGCAGCTCGCCCCGTTCGTTCACCCCAAAAGCGTAGGTCGCTTCCCCTGCCTGCAGCACCCAGACCTTGCGCTCGGGAAAATAGGTAATGGACGCCCGTGCCTTGGGGGTGGCCAGCAAAGGGCTTATCAGGAAGAACAGGATCAGTGCCACTTTTGTCATCGCGTTTTCAACTCCAGAATCTCGATGGAATACCCCGGCACGGTGTGCGAGAACTGGGCTCCCGCATCGTGCAGCTTGCTCTCCACCGGCACAATCGCCGCAGGCTGCGTGATGCTGTTGGTGGCCGCAGTAGTCTTGGCCGACATGGCGATAAGCTTGCCGTTCTTGTCGATGCCTTTGGCGCCGTTGAGTTGGAGGCGCAAAGCCTGCGGCGCGGTGCTGGCATTGACCAGCTTGAGATAGACGGTGCCATCGCTGGACTTACGGGTGACGGAATAGAACAACTTAGGAGCCACTCCCTCAAGCGTCGCATTCAATATCTGATCGCCGATATAACTACTGAACATAACCTGGGCATAGTAGCTGGGTGAGCCGTAGCTGGTCATTGCGTCGTAGCCAATCAAATCCGACTCCCACTGCATGCCTCCCGGGTTTACGTTGACCAGCAGCGGCGCGTAGCTGGCCATGATCACGATATCGCTGTTCCTTTCCATGCCTGTCATCCAGGCGGCGTCTCCCAGCGCCGAGCCGAAGTTGGGCGTCGGCAGCCCTTCACGGGTGGCCCATTCCCCAACGAAGATCTTCGGGCCCTTACGATCGGTCTTATCGTAGTGGTTTACGTCGTCGTAGAACTCCTGGGCACGACGGTAGAAGTGATCGTCGACTACATCGGGCGTTATGGTCGTGACCGGTGTCGTGGCAATCAGCTGCAGATCGGGATATTTGGCCTTGATTGCCTTATAAAACTGGGCATAGCGATCGCCGTAACTTCCCGACTTGTCAAACCAGTCTTCATTGCCGATCTCGACATAGCTGAGCTTGAACGGCGCGGGGTGCCCATCCTTCACCCGCTCCGCTCCCCACTTCGTGCTTGCGTCGCCGGTTACGTACTCGATCTCATCCAGGGCATCCGCGATGTAGGGCTCCAGGTCGGGCCCGGGCTTCACAAACTCCTGCTTCATGGAATAGCCGGCATAGACGGCCAGCAGCGGCTGCATCTTCAGGTCTTCACACCATTCCAGGAACTCGAGCAACCCCAAACCATCGCTGGAGCGATAGCCCCAGGGACTGGGATGGGTTGGACGATCGACCAGCGGGCCAATGGTCTTTTTCCATTCGTAACGCTCGTTGATGTGGTCTCCCTCGAGATAATTGCCTCCGGGAAAACGCAGGAACGCCGGCTTCATCGCTGCCAGCTTCTCCATCAGGTCGGTTCGATTTCCGTTGAGGCGGTCATGATAGGTGGGCGGAAAAAGCGATACCAGGCTGAACCAGACTGTTCCCGGTTTGCCGACCGACAACACGAGATGGTATTGGGAGGATTCCGCAGCAGCACCGGAACGAAGAGTGAACTCGTGCTGTTGCCACGCAGTGGTAATTGCCGGCACCGTGGTGCTGATTGCCTTGCCGGTCTGATCTTCCACCAGGCTCACCGTGACTGGCCCCATCGACGCGTCGCTCGCCTTGGCGTAGAACGAGCCGTGATAGGTGGTTTGCGGCCGTACCGGAAATCCCCAGTACCCCAGGTTGGTGATGCCGGCTTGATCCTGAGCGCTCGCGCTCTTGACTGTAAGTTGCAGGCTCAAGGGCAGCGCCGCGCTGGGGCCGGTTTCGTGGTCGACGGTCATCGATGCCGATGCGCTCCCTGACTCGTAGAGGAACCAGCTTGGGGGTACTTTGCCTCTGTCCTGAAAGGTACGATTCCTTACCAGCTCGGCATAGAGACCACCGTCGTAGGAGTAGTTGATCTCTTCCGTCATCAACCCGTACAACTGCGGACTTACCTGTGCCTTGGCCTGCCCCAGGTCGACGGTCAAAGTCACGCTCTTTTGCGCCATCGCGACAGAAGTGAAGAGCAAAGCCGTCGCGACGAGTAGGGTTTTTTCTAAACTTGATGCGTGCACGATCAATCTCCTGTTACGAAAGCACGGTGATAGTTATACCCCATCGCCACGGAGCAGAGTTTAGGTCTATAAAGGATGGCTGTCTGGTTTTGCTGCCATGAAGACGCCCTTGTTTGTCTGTTCGTTGCTCGCCCTGGCCCTGCCTGGGATCTCTCTGGTAGCGCAGAGCGGCGCCACCAAGACCGCTCTCTATAACACCGCCAAGCAGAAGCTTCTCGATGGCAAGCAGGTCTTCAGCTTTACCCAATCTAAGGCCGACGTAGCCGGCTACTGCGAGCGGGCAAAGCACTACGACTTCACCTGGTTCGAGATGCAGCACAGCACGCTGGAGTTCGCGGACATTGAGAAAATGATCGCCGCTTGCCCGCGGGTCAAGGCAATCCCCATGATTCGGCTTCCGGATGCGCAGGAATGGCACATTCAGCACGCGACCGACATCGGTGCCCTGGGGGTTATCATCCCAACCGTCGACGATGTTGACCGGGCGCGGGAGGCGGCAAAGTGGGCACGCTATCCTCCAGTCGCGCGACGTAGTACCGGGCAGGGACAGGCTCCCGCCATCTGGGGCATCAACGGCGTCAACTATCACCAGACCATTAATGACAACATGCTGGTGGTGATTATGATCGAGACCCCGACGGGCGTCGCCAATGCTTATGACATCGCGTCGGTTCCAGGCGTGGATGTTGTGATCATCGGAAACAATGACCTGAGCTGGTTCAGCGGGTTCCAACAGACGGACGAGCGCTATCACCAGCTGGTCACGAAGGTTCACGACGATACGTTGCGTGCAGGTAAGTTTTTCGGCCAGGCCAACGCGATGTATGCGACCGGCCCCTACAGCACGGGTTCCCTGTTCTTCCAAAACGGCCCTTCGAACGACGGTTGGGTGCCCCCCAAAGAGGGAGTCAACCCGAATGCTCCTCCGCCTGGGGAGAGATAGAAAGCGGCTGCGGCGGGTTGAGTCGCTGTAACCCACTCAAGCCAAAAGAAGGCTTGAATGGGGCACCCAAGCTTTTCTCGCCAGCGCAGAGAGCCCGTAGTGGAGAGACCTCCTACTACATACTTCAGCTTCGCTTAACCTTCTATGGGCGATACTGCGGTCATGCGGGTATTGGTGGTCGAGGACGAGGTGCGGCTGGCGGAAAACGTCGCTGCCGCCCTGCGCGAAGGCCCCAACTTCGCCGTCGATTGCGCGGAAGATGGCCTCACCGGCCTTCACCTTGCCGAGAACCTCTGCTATGACCTGATCATCCTTGATCTGATGCTGCCCGGCCTGGACGGCCTGGGTCTGTTGAAGAAAGTACGCTCCCGTGGGGATTCCACCCCGGTGCTCATCCTGACCGCCAGGAGCGAGGCCAGTTCCATCATTACTCTCCTGAATGCCGGCGCAGACGACTATCTCAGCAAGCCCTTCGACCTGGGAGAATTGATCGCCCGGGCCAAAGCGCTCATCCGCCGCGGCAAAGGCGTCGCCGATCCAATCCTCCGCTTGGCGGACCTCCAGGTCAATACCGTTGAGCAAACCGTTCGACGCTCCGGCAAGCTGGTGGATCTGTCACCGACGGAGTATCGCATTCTGGAGTATCTGCTTCATCGGCCGCGAGTCATCGTATCCAAGCGGGAGCTGCTGGAGCATCTCTACGATTACAACTGGGAACATCACTCCAACGTGATCGAGGCCCACATCTCCAACCTGCGCCGGAAGCTGGAGGCGGCCACCCAGCAGCCGAGCATCGAAACCCTTCGCGGACGCGGCTACCGCCTGCTGATGGGTTTTGAGGACAGCCGATGAGGTCCTACTCCATTACTCGCCGGCTTATCCTCACCGTGCTCCTGGTCGAGCTGCTCTCCGCAGTTTCCCTCTCGGCCGCGGCGATGTTCTACGAGCGCCACGTCCGATTCCATTCCTTTGACATCATGCTGCGGGGGCGTGCCGATTCGCTCCTGGGCGCAGTACAGGATGCCGAGGATACACAAGACAACGTGATGCTTGACGGAACAGAGGTGAATTTTCCAAAAGAAGATATCTATGAGGTACAGGATGCCGGCGGGCGCGAACTGGGCCACTCGTCAAACTGGACCGGACCCGATGCCGCCATGCTGGCCGCCACGGCCGGTCGATCCTTCAGGCTATCTCTCCACGGCGCGCATTACCGCGTGCTCAGGATCGAAGGACTGAGAATCGTCGACCCAGGCGATAAAGGCGGCGGAATTCCGCGTCATGTGAGTATTTTCTATGGCGCCCCGATCGATCGCGTCTGGCGGGATATTTGGAGGGCGGTCGGTTTCTACGCGCTCTCGAGCCTGGCGTTGCTTGCGGTCTCAGGCATTCTGCTCTGGTGGGTACTCAATCGCGGCCTGGCGCCTTTGCGGGAACTGGCAGCGCAGGCTTCCGGCGTCTCGGTCGATTCGTGGAATTTCCATCCTCCTCAACGCGCACGCACGATTACTGAGCTGGCGCCGCTCACCGCCGCGCTCGAGACTCTGCTTACGGGCCTGGAGCGCGCGTTCCTGCAGCAGCGTCAGTTTGTCGGCGACGCCGCGCACGAGCTCAAAACCGCCGTCGCTGTCTTGAAATCGTCGCTGCAGCTGCTGACCCTCAAGCAAAGAACCGCGCTCGAGTATGAACATGGGATCGAGCGATGCCAGTTGGATTGCGACCGCATGGAAGATGCCGTCGCCAAGATGCTCACACTCGCGAGGGTTGAGACCAGAGCAGAATTAACCAACGCACACTTCACGACCGATCTCGCAGATATCGTCCAGCAGGTGTCGCAGCAATTTGAGTCTATGGCAGAACTCAAGCGGCTCCGTATCGTGGTGTCAGCCACAGGCCCGACGATCGTCGATGCAGACCCGGAGCAACTGCAGCTCCTTTGCGCGAACCTGCTCCTGAATGCCTTGCAGCATAGCGCGGCAGGCTCCGCAATACGTGTGCTGGTGCGGCAGGATGGGATCGGCATAGAGCTCGATATCGCGGATGATGGCGACGGCATTGCATCCGAGGATCTGCCGCACGTCTTCGACCGCTTTTACCGCGGCGATCCTTCGCGCAGCCGAAATACGGGAGGAACCGGCCTCGGCCTGGCCATTTGCAAAGCAATCGTATCCAGGGGCCAGGGGACGATCGAGATTGCCAGCGAGCCAGGCGTCGGGACCCGGGTCATGGTGCGCTTCCCTGCTGCAGTGCCATCTTCAGCTTCCGTTAAGGTAGCTGTGCGAAATTGAATCCGAGCTTGATTGGAGATTCGATGACGTTCCTCCGCACTCTGACCCTGACCGTATCCATAGCCGGCGCTTTGCTGGCGCCCGCCTCCGCGTTCGCGCAGAAACCATACAGCGTCCTGACTCAATGGAAGATTGGTGGCGAAGGCGGATGGGACTACCTAACCTCCGATCCCAAGGCCCATCGTCTTTATGTGACCCACGGACCGCGGGTCGAAGTGCTGGATACCGCTTCCGGCAAAGTGGTGGGCAGCATCACCGGCCTCAAAGGCACGCACGGCGTGGCCCTCGACGATGCCGGGAAGTATGGCTACATCAGCGATGGCGGCGCGAACGTCGTGGTGGTTTTCGACCGTACTTCTTTTGCTACGGTGGCCTCGATTCCCGCCGGCACAAATCCCGACGGGATTGTTTTCGAGCCGGTAACCAAGAGCGTCTGGGCCTTCAATGGCCGCAGCAGCGATGTAACCGTGATTGATACAGCAACGCGGAAGGTGATCGCCACCATCCCGCTCTCCGGTAAGCCTGAGTTCCCGGTCGCAGATGGCACCGGCACTGTCTTCGCGAATATCGAGAGCAAGAATGAGATCGACCGCTTCAACGCGGCGGCAATGACCATCACTGCTGCTTGGCCGTTGACTCATTGCGAGTCTCCTTCTGGCCTGGCGATCGATCCTACCGGCCGCCGCCTCTTCGCCGTATGCGACGGGGGCAAGATGGCGGTGGTGGATGCCAACACCGGCAAGACCCTGGCCAACCCGGCGATCGGCGATGGTCCGGATGCAGCTCGCTACGATTCTTCGCGCAAGCTGGCTTTCTCATCGAACGGCGGTGGCACGCTTACCATCATTGACGCGAGCAAAGATGCGTACCCGGTACTCCAGACAGTCACCACACAGCGAGGAGCCAGAACCATGACGCTGGACTCGGCGACCGGCCGGCTCTACCTGGCGACTGCCGCTTTCGGCGAACGCCCGGCGCCGACTGCGGATAACCCGCGTCCCCGCCCGGCAATCGTCCCCGGCAGCTTTACCATCCTGGTCGTCGGGCAGAAGTAAGCTGCGTCGCATGCATAGACTTGCTTTCATCGTCGTTGTGCTGTGCTTGCACGCGGCCTTCGCCCAGCAGGGTGGCAATGCCGCCGCGCCAGTCACCTTGCAGCAGGCTATCGCCCGGGCGCGCGCCAACGAGCCCAACTTCGCCGCCGCCGTCGCTGCGCAGAAGGTCGCCGCGCTTGACCACTCGATCGCGCGCGCCGCACTGCTGCCGGGTGCAACCTATCACAACCAGGTGCTCTACACCCAACCGAACGGCGCCACCAACGGTGGTGGCCCTGTCGGAAGCCAGGCCGCCCCGCGCTTTATCGCTAACAATGCAGTGCGCGAGTATGCCAGCCAGGGCGTTGTCACCGAGACGCTGGGTCTGCAACAACTAACCGCGGTCTCTCGTACCGCCGCGGCACAGGCCGTCGCCACAGCGGAGCTGGAAATTGCCCGCCGAGGACTCGTCTCAACCGTAACCGGCCTTTTCTACCAGGCGCTCGTCGCGGAGCACAAGGTTGACGTGGCCCGGCGCGCAGCGAGCGAAGCGGCCAACTTCACTACGCTCGCCCAACAGCGGGAGACAGCCCGCGAGGGGGCGCACGCGGACGTGGTAAAGGCCCAATTGCAGCAACAGCAGCGTGATCGCGATCTTGCCGAGGCTGTGCTCGAGGCGCAGAAGTCCCGTTTGGATCTGGCCGTTCTCCTCTTCCCAGATCCGCGCACCGCTTACACGCTTGCGCCCGACCCGGTGGCGCCCCTTCCCGCACGGGCCGATGTCGATGAGGCCGCCATGCGCCTCAATCCCGAGCTTCACCAGGCGATGGCTTCCCTGCGTGTCAACAGCCTTGACGTAACTGCGGCGCGGGCTGCTTATCTTCCCGACCTGTCGCTCAACTTTAATTACGGAATCGACGCGGTGCAGTTCGCCGTCAATGGCCGAGACGGCGTGAAGAACCTTGGCTACTCTGCCGGCGCCACCCTGGATATCCCGGTGTGGGACTGGCTCTCCACGCAGCACAGGGTTCGGCAGAGTGAAATATCTCGGGATGCGGCCCGCATTGTGCTCACCGCGACCCAGCGCCGCATGATCGCGCAACTCGACGAGTTCTATGCCGAAGCAACCACTTCGCGCGACCAGCTTCAGTCCCTGGAGCAAAGCGTCCGGACCGCGGCCGAGAGTCTCCGCCTCACCCGTCTCCGCTATACCGCCGGAGAATCGACCGTATTGGAAGTGGTGGATGCCCAGAATTCTTTCACTGCGGCGGAGAACGCACGCGAAGACGGAACCCTCCGCTATCAGGTGGCTCTCACCAATCTGCAGCTGTTATCGGGAGCCCTCTAGACCATGACTCTCTTCCCGAGCTCTGTCCTGCCCAAGAATCAAACCAGAACTCTCATACCAAACTCTGTCCTGCCCAAGAATCGTAGGGTGCCCCACATCTCGCTTGTGTTTCGCGAGATGTGGGATACCAACGTCCTGTGCTCCACACTCTTCTTCGCCCGCGGAGGCGTACGGTTAGGTTTCGTTGAATCCCACATCTCGCAAAATACAAGCGAGATATGGGGTACCCATGTTCGTTGGCAGTTAAAACTTCTCCGACCTGCCCTGCTGCTGTGCGGCGCTTCTCTCTTTGCCACAGCCTGCAATAAGGCGGCAGAAGCGCCCCCCTCCGCGGTGTATGTTCAGGCAGCACACCCTGTCCGGGGCTCCATCTCCGAGCAGATCATTGCCGACGCCACGCTTGCCCCGTTAGCCCAGGCCGCGATTGCTCCCAAGGTGACTGCGCCGGTGAAGAAGTTCTACGTCCAGCGCGGCTCGCACGTGAAGGCCGGGCAGCTGCTGGCGACCCTCGAAAACAGCGATCTTGAGGCTGCCGCGCTCGACAACAAGGGCGCGTACACCGCGGCCAAGGGAACATTTGATATCACGACACGGGCCACGGTTCCCGAGGACGCGGCGAAGGCCGAGCTTGACCTCGCCCAGGCTCAGGCCAACCTGAACCTGGCGCAAAGCATTGTCGACAGTCGCAGTCAGCTCTTCACCCAGGGTGCGATTCCCGGGCGCGACCTGGATACCGCCAAAGCCGCGCTGGTACAAGCGAAGGCTGCCTACGATTTAGCCAAACAGCATCTCGAAGCGGTGCAGCAGATCAGCCGAAAGGCGGCTTTGGAGAGCGCTCAAGGACAACTGACATCCGCCCAGGGCAAGTATCTAGGTGCGGAAGCCCAGTTGAGTTATACCGAGATTCGCAGTCCGATCTCCGGAGTGGTCACCGATCGTCCACTCTTCGCCGGGGAGACCGCCGCCGCCGGCACCCCCGTCATCACGGTCATGGATACCTCTGCGTTGTTAGCCAAGCTGCACCTGGCGCAAACCCAGGCCCAGCAGCTCTCGATTGGCGCATCCGCCACCGTCGCTGTTCCCGGCGTCGACGATCCCGTGCCGGCCAAGGTCTGCGTTGATCAGTCCCGCACTTGACCCGGGCAGCACGACAGTCGAAGTGTGGTTGCGCATCGAAAATCCTAAGGGAACCCTGAAAGCCGGTACTCCCGTACACGCAACCATCACCGGCCGCACCGCTCCCCATGCGCTGGTAGTTCCGACCGAAGCAGTACAGACCATGCCCGATGGCGTGAGCAAATCGGTGATGGTCGTCACACCGCAAGGCACGGCCGCCAAGCATGCCGTGACGCTCGGCATCCAGACGCCTGCGTCGGTCCAGATACTGAATGGTCTCAGCACCACCGACACGATCATCACCACTGGTGCTTATGGCCTTGATGAGGGCACCAGGGTTAAGATCGGCGCCGCCCCGAGCGACGACAAAGCCGGCGGAGACAAGAACTGATGCCCGGCTCGTCCGACAACGTGGCAGGCGAAGACTCTTTCTGGCTCGCAGACGCCGCCAAGCCTATCTTTTTCTTCCTCGCGCTGTTGACGCTCGCTGGTGTCTACGCGGCATTCCAGGTGCCTATCTCGGTCTTTCCGGAAACAAATTTTCCTCGCGTTGTGATCGGTGTGGACAACGGAGTCATGCCGGTGGAACAGATGCAGGTCACCATCACCAAGCGCATCGAAGATGCGGTCAACAGCGTCCCCGGCCTGCTGACGGTACGCAGCACCACCAGCCGCGGCTCGGCGGAGATCAGCCTGTTTTTCGATTGGAATGTGGACATGTTCCACACGCTGCAGTTGACCGATGCGGCGCTTTCCAAAGTGGCGCAGTCGCTGCCCGCGACCGCACGCATCACCACCAACCGACTCACCTTCGCGACCTTTCCCATCCTCGGCTACGCGCTTACTGCGGACGATCGTGGCAAAGATACTGTCTCGCAGACCCGCCTGTGGGAAATTGCTACCTACGATCTGAAACCGCCGTTGAATCGCGTCCAAGGGGTCAGCACCGTCACGGTGCAGGGCGGCCAGGTTCCCGAGTTCCACATCGTGCCCAACCTCTCCCGGCTACAGGCCGCCGGAGTAACCCTGCTCGAACTGGTCAATGCCGTACAGGAATCGAACATCATTGACTCACCCGGTCTGTACGAAGCCAACCACGAACTTATCCTCGCTCTCATTGGAGCCCAGGCTCATAGCGCCGCTGAGCTCAGCAACCTGGTGGTGAAAACCTCAATCGGGGGCGCGCCTATCCGTGTGGCCGACATCGCCACCGTCGCGTCTTCTACTATGCCGGTCTACACCGCGGTCACGGCGGATGGCAAACCGGCGGTCCTGCTGAACATCGCCCGCCAGCCCTCCGGCAATACAGTTGCCGTTGCCCGCGGGGTCGCGACCGAGATCGATCTGTTGCAATCGAAGCTGCCCCCCGGGGTGCAGCTCAAGGCATTCTACGACCAATCGGAGCTGGTCCGCGAAAGCATCCTGAGCGTCCGCGACGCGATTCTCATTGGCCTGGTCCTCGCCTGCATCATCCTCTTTCTCTTTCTTCGCGACTGGACTTCCTCGCTGGTCGCAGGCCTGGTCATTCCTGTCACCGTCGCAGTCACGATTCTCTTTCTCTGGATCACCGGGCAGAGCTTCAACCTGATGACCCTGGGCGGACTTGCGGCGGCGATCGGATTGGTCATTGATGACGCGATCGTGGTGGTGGAAAACATTGCCGTGCATCGCGCGGCAGGAGACTCACGCGTCGATGCGGTGAAAAGGGCGATCCGCGAGATCAGCCGCCCGCTGGTCTTCTCCACCATTACTCCGGTCATTGTCTTCCTGCCGCTCATCTCCGTCACCGGCGTCACTGGCAGCTTTTTCCGCGCGCTGGCTGTCACCATGACGGTAGCTCTGTTGATCTCACTGCTGCTGGCGCTTACTTTCACCCCTGCGCTGTCGCTCAGGCTGGCCGGCAAGGTTCATCCGACGGTTCCCGCGCAGCCGAGCGACCCAACAGAAGCGCGCCGCAGAGCAGGAGCATTTCTGCAGCGTGTTCTCGAGTTCCATCAGCGCGCGCTCGCCTGGTCATTCCAGCGGCCGGCGGCGCTTATCGGCGTCTGTGCCGTGCTCATCCTTGCCGGGTATTTCTGCTATCAAAGTCTCGGTTCGGATCTTCTTCCGGAGATGGACGAAGGCGCCTTCATCCTGGACTACTTCACGCCCGCCGGAGCCTCTCTTACCGAGACCAATCGCATTCTCCAGCATGTAGAGCAAATTCTGCAGCACACTCCAGAGGTGCTGATAACACTCTCGCCGAACCGGCCTGGAGATGGGTCTGGCCGCAGTGACCGAGGCCAATCGCGGCGACTTCACGGTTCGTCTCAAGACGCGATCGTTCGCGTTCCATTGAAGAGGTGATGGACGACGTACGACAGAAGATCAAGTCGACCGAGCCGGCGCTGGATATCGAATTCACCCAAGTCCTCCAGGATATGATCGGAGACCTCTCCAATTCGCCCGAGCCCATCCAGATCAAGCTCTTTTCCAACGACCGCGACCTGTTGCTGAGCCTGGGTCCGCGGGTGGAACAGGCCATCGCAAAAATTCCCGGGGTTGTGGACACACAAAACGGAGTGGAGAACACCATCAGCGGGCCTGCGACCAACTTCCAGATCGATCCCGTCTTAGCCGGGCGGCTTGGGTTTACACCGACGGAGATCGCTGAGGATGCCACCTCCATCCTGGACGGTCTGCCAACCAACGATCCACTTATTGTTGGTGGCCGTCCCTACACTATCCGGGTGCGCCTGCCGGAAGCCAACCGCTCTTCGCTCGATGCCATTCAGAACACGGTCTTCAATAGCAGCAGCGGCCATACAGCTACCCTTGGCGCCATGGCCCAGGTAACCCAGCTGCCGCCACAAAATGAGATCCGCCGCGAGAATCTGCAGCAGGTGGTGCTCGTGAGTGGGCGCCTTGAGGGTTCCGACCTGGGCGGCGCAATGGCTTCCGTAAGGTCCGTGGTCAGCGGGCTGCAGCTTCCCGCATCCGTTCGCGTGGAGTACGGCGGCACTTACCAGGAGCAGCAACGTTCGTTTGCCGATCTGGCCCGAGTTCTAATACTGGCGCTCGCTCTTGTCTTCGGAGTGCTGCTCGCCGAGTTTCGCAACTTTGCTGCACCCGTTTCCATCCTGACCAGCTCCGTTCTTTCGCTCGCCGGCGTGGTATTTGCCCTGCTCGTCACAGGTACTGATTTCAATGTCGCCAGCTTTATGGGTCTGATCATGGTGATTGGCATCGTGGCCAAGAACGGCATCCTGCTGCTCGACGCCGATGAGCAACTGCGCGCGACAGGCATCGAGGCGCGGCAGGCCATGCTCCAGGCCGTGCAGCGGAGAAGGCGTCCTATCCTCATGACTGCCATCGCCACTGTTTGCGGAATGTTTCCCCTCGCATTAGCCCTGGGCGCGGGTTCCCAGATGTTGCAACCTCTGGCCATCGCGGTGATTGGAGGCCTCACCCTCTCGATTGTGCTGAGCCTGGTCGTGACCCCGGTCGTTTATTATCACCTCACCCGTGGGTATTAAGGCTAAATAACTGTCAGCAGAGAGGGTTAGGGCACTTACTTGATCCGGCCCCCGCCTCGATTGCGCAGCGTATGGTTGCATTTTGTAGTTGCGTTCAAGCGCTTATGCGGGTACCTTTAACAAACACCGCCCTGGTTCGCGGGACCAAGAAGTATGCGCGGTGAATGCCTTCACTGTCGAAGCGCGATTGTTCACCTTCAGTGTGCATTCCCGTTGGAACAGGCCCTGTAGCACCCTTCCAAGTCGAAGATAAGTCCGATTGTTACTCATCCGCCCCGGATTTCCGAGGGCCGGAAGGTATTTCTTTTTCGCACAAATTTTCGGAGGTTGTTACATGTCAGTCGGCGCTATCCGCAGTCGTTCTTTCCCCCTACCCGCTATCCTGGCTCTGCTGCTACTGCTAACCATGAGCGCGACCTTCGCGGGCGCACAGAATTTCCGCGGCGGCATCAATGGCACAGTGACCGACCAAGGCGGCGCTGCTATTCCGGGCGCGCAAGTGGTGATTACAAACGACGCCACAGGTGTTACTCAATCCGCGGTCGCGTCCAGCGCGGGCGAGTATAACTTTCCCGACCTTCCGCTTGGCTTGTACACGGTTTCGGGAACGTCCTCAGGCTTCGAGACCCTCAAGGTCGAAAAAGTTCAGGTTTCCGCCGGCTCCGTCTATAGCCTCCCATTGAAGCTTGCGGTCGCTTCGCAGGCGACGACCGTGGAGGTAAATGCCGCCGGTGTCGCACTGGACACCACATCGGTCGCGCAGACCACCGATATCCCCACCAGGACAATCCAGGACACGCCGATCAACGGTCGCGACTTCACGCAGTTTCTTGGAGTGGTTCCTGGTTTTGCCGGCTATTCGCAAAACGGCGGCGCCGGATTTGCTTCGGTGAACGGAACCCGCACCAACGCAATCAACTGGCAGATTGAAGGCACCGACAACAACGACTTGTGGTGGAACATTCCGGCGGTCAACCAAGGCGGCGTGAACGGGATCGCGGGCATCGTGTTACCGCTCGATGCGATCGACCAGTTTTCCTTCGTGACCAGCTCCAGCCCGGAGACGGGCCGCAATCCGGGGGGCACCGCGAACCTGGTGATCAAGTCGGGCACCAATCAGTGGCACGGCACAGCCTATGACTTCAATCGCAATGAAGCGCTAGCCGCCAATACTCCTTTTGCCAACGGCACGCCGAAGAATAAGGACCGCTTTCTTATCTACGGCGGCTCAGTGGGTGGTCCGATCTTCAAGGACAAGACCTTCTTCTTCGTCACCTTCGAGCACAACAATTTTGTGATTGGGAACCAGAGCCGGTCGACCGAACCCTCCGCGGCATACCAGGCCGAGTCGCAAAATGTGCTGGCCTATTACGGGATTCCGGTAAACCCATTGTCTACCACTTTGCTGGCCAATCTATGGCCTGGGGCCGCCCTTACTGGCCCCGCGCAAGCGAACAACTACTTCAACACTTCGCCCCTCACCGGGCACAGCTTTAACGGCCTCGCAAAGTTCGATCAGAATTTCACGGCCAAAGATCACTTGTCAGTCAAAGCTTTCATGGGCCAGGGGAATCAAATCGCACCCACCTCTTCTTTCCTGCAACCGTATTACGAAGAGGCTCCGATCCATGTGTATAACTACTCGATCGTCTATAACCGGGTAATTTCGCCGTCGATCGTGAACCAGCTCTTTCTCGGAGTGAACTACTACAACCAGGTGTTCTCCGATTCAGATTCCAGCTTCAACCCGGTCGCGCTGGGCCTCAACACCGGTGTGACCAAAGAAAGTCTCTCCGGTTCCCCGCGCATCAATATTTCCGCCGCCGGGGCAAGTTCGGGGTTGAGTGCAACCAACAATGGTTTCGATCCAGTGGGAGTTACCGTCGATTCCGGACGCAACGACATCACCGGACACATCGACGACGCACTTTCCTGGACCAAGGGAGCGCATGAGTTTCGCTTCGGCGGCGAATACCGCCAGGCCCAGGTCGACGATTTCTATCAAAGCGGTCAGCGCGGAACGTTCACCTTCGATGGCTCCCAGGGCCCATGGACCTACGGAATACAAACCGCGAACGGCAATACCCCGGGACTCACCGCGTGCTCTGGTTTGGCGACACAAAACCTGGGCAAAACGCCGCCCGGATACGCGACTGGATACGACACCAACATTCTTTCCCTGGCGGATTTCCTGGCGGGTTGTTTCACCTCTCCGACCAGCATCATTGAAGGGGACCCCAAGCGGCAGGTCTTTGAGAACACCTTTTCCCTTTTTGGGCAGGACGCCTGGCAGATCAACCCTCATCTGAACTTCAACTACGGGTTGCGCTACGACTACAGCGGCCCGATCCACAGTCAATATCATGATCTGACCTCCTTCGATCCCACGGCGCCGAACGGCCTCGCCGTTGCCGGGGTCAACCGGAAGAACATCTATCAGCAATACTGGGATAGCTTCAGCCCGCGCATCGGATTTGCCTATCAGCCCTTCGGATACACCAACACCGTGCTCCGAGGCGGCTTCGGTATGTTCTTTGACGCACCCTACATGGTTCCTTTTCTTAATCTGCGCGGCACGCAGAACGGCGGGCCCTTCGGCGTGCAGGATAATCCGGCTGGCGTAAACCCGGTGGCCGCCGCTAATCCGCTGCCAGGCGTGGATATCTGGCAGACCGGCCAACTCATCTTCACCCCATTGGCGGATGCGATTGCCGGCGCCGGGGTGATCAACCTGTTTGCGGTGAATTACAACTTCCGCCCGTCCTACACCTATAGCTACAACCTGAACGTCCAGCAGAGTTTTGGCCCCAATGTCATCGCCCAGGTAGGCTTCGTGGGCACCAATGGCCGCCATCTGCTTGATGTACGCGACATCAACCAGGCGGCATTGGGCAGCGGCAATGTCGATATCGGCGTCGGACCCTACAGTTATCAGCAGACGACGCGACCCTACTTCAACCAGTTTCCGAATTACGCGGTCATTAACCAGGTGGAAAGCGAAGCTACCTCCAACTACGCCTCTCTGCAGACGCTGCTCAGAACCACCAACTGGCACCACATAACCACCCAGTTGACTTATACGTGGTCCCATAGTCTGGACGAAGAATCCGGACTTATTCCATACATGCCGCAGAACAGCTACAACCTCAAGGGCGAGTATGGAAACTCCGACTTCGACGTTACCAATAGTTTCTCGGCGTACGCCAGTTACGACGTGCCCGGTTCCTCGCATGGTCCGAAATGGCTGACGAACGGATGGGTACTGAATTCGCTTGCAACCTTCCACGGCGGATTGCCCTTCAGCGTGACCGCCAGCACTGAAAACAGCGGTAACGGAGAGAGCGCCGATCGTGCCAACCAGATCGGCAATCCCTTCGCCGGTGTCAACCACAGCATTGTGAATGGCTCGGTGCAATGGTTCAATACCGCCGCATTTCAAGATCCCGCGCTGGGCACCTACGGCACAAGCGGACGCGGCGCGTACCGTAATCCGGGCTTTGGCGATATTGATCTCTCGGTGTTCAAGAACACTCACCTCACCGAGCGGCTTACTCTGCAGCTACGTGTGGAGATGTTCAACATCTTCAACCAGATCAACCTCGCGCCTGCCGGGCAGCCCTCCACCAGCGACTCAGGGGGCACCATCGGTTCAACATTTGGAACCTACGCCGGAGCGCCGGGCATAGGCGTGGGCGAACCTTACAACACTCAATTGGCAGCGAAGATTATCTTTTAATAACTTTCGTTGTGTGACGTCCAACTGGCTCTCACTTCCCCAGAGAGCCGTTTGAGGGCTATCTCCAGCATCGGCGGATTGCATTGCCGGTGCTGGAGAGAATCCGGCGGTTGCAGTTTTGCTTTCGAAGCGGGCAGCTTGCCGTCCACGGCTGCTTACGCGCACAATCGATTGAATTGTCTTTACTCGTCTACACCATCGGCCACTCGACGCGATCGATCGCGGAATTCACCGATTTGCTCAACGCACATGCGGTGAAGCGCCTGGTTGACGTCCGTACTGTGCCGCGATCGCGACACAATCCTCAGTACAATCGCGAAGAACTCGCTGCCGTCCTTGAGCGCGAACACCTGCACTACTCTCACATGCCAGGGCTCGGCGGCCTACGTAAGCCACGCAAAGACGCCTTTATGAATCTGGGTTGGCGCAACCTGAATTTTCGCGGATACGCCGACTACATGCAAACCCCGGAGTTTGCCGGACAACTGCAAGACCTGGTCGCGATGGCGGCCTTGGAACAGGTCGCGATTATGTGTGCAGAGGCTGTCCCCTGGCGCTGCCATCGGTCACTCATAGCCGACGCGCTGTTGGCCCGCGATGTGGAGGTGGCAGAGATTGCAAGCGCGACCCAGATCAAGCCTTTCACCCTGCATCCGTGGGCCCATGTGAATGGAACGCAGGTGAGCTATCCGGCATTGCCTCTGGTTTCGTCTGAATCAGAGTGATCAACCCTAAAGCGGAATCACCACCGCTTCGTTCTTGGGAATCTTGTTCAAAAATTCCTCACCGGTCTTGAGGTGCTGGTCTACCAGCCGGGCCGGCGTATGCGCCAGCCACTCCGCGGCAGAAATGTCCTGATAGGTCCCAATCGGAAACACTTCTAAAAACACAAGATCTTCGGTCCCCATATTCTCGATGTAGTGCGGCCGCGACATCTTGATGTAACCCACGTCTCCAGCCTGAAAGTCGAAGGTCCTCGCCTTCCCTCCTGCCTGGAAGACGGTCATGCGTCCTTTGCCGCTGACGTAGTACTGCCATTCGTCGGAGAGGGGATGCCAGTGCAGCTCGCGCATTCCGCCAGGCTTCAGGCGTACGATCGCCGCGGCGATGTTGGTTGCCGGAAAGTTCTTCTTCTCTACGATGCGCACTTCGCCGCCCGCCCGTACCTTGGTCGGCGGCATGGTGCTTGCCCTGAAAACATAATCTCCGTCGATCGCGCCCGTGCCTTCCGCTGCCGCCCTTTGTTCTTCCGCCAGGGGTCGCGGCGGGTCAGCCGCAAAGATGAACAGCTCCTTCTTAGGAAGGTTGTCGAAGGTCGACTCAGCCACGGCAAAGTTCTTCGCCAGAACATCTTTCGGCGTGTGCTTGAACCAATCGGTCAACAGAAACGTCTCGAACTCGTTAAAGCTTCCGTCGTTGAACACCAGCAGGAACCTGCATCCATCCGGCCCGAGCCCCTGGATCGAGTGGGGAATGCCCCCCGGGAAAAGCCACAGATCGCCTGCAGTCACATCGTTGACAAAGCTGCGCCCCTCCGCATCCACAGCGGTGATCCGCGCATTGCCATAGACCATGAACGCCCATTCCGCGCTGGTGTGCCAATGCAGCTCACGAACGCCGCCGGTGATGAGCCGCATCTCTACGCCGGCCATGGTCTTCGAGATCGGCAGTTCCCTCTCGGTGACCTGCCGGGTCCATCCGCCATCCTCGATCCGCTTGTGCGCCAGCGCAAAGGAATACTTGAAGGGTTCGACCGTCCCGTTATCCGTCTCCGGCGACCACACGGAGCTCGGATTCTCCGCATCAAGTGCGGTATTGTTCTCGCCCGGCTGCTCCTCGTTGGGTTGATTGTGATCCTTGGATCGCACTTGCTGGCCGTGCGCCAGCGGCGCAATCGCAGCGCCTGCCAATGCGGCCCCACTCACCCCTAGAAACCGGCGCCGCGTCGGCACCCGCGAAGAATCCTCAGACATAGCTTGCATCCCCTCAGTTTCAGCTTACCAGTGAAACAGGGTGCCATCTTCCTTGCGGTTGACCGGCAGATAAGCCCGCTGGTACGGCAAGGCTGCTGCGAGATCTTCCTTGATGTCGACCCCGAGACCGGGCTCATCTCCGGGGTACATATAGCCGTCCCGAAAGGTATACGCGTGGGGAAATGTCTCATCCGCCTGGGCGGGATGCAGCATGTGTTCCTGAATACCAAAATTGTTGATAGCAATGTCCAGATGCAGCGCCGCGGCCATGCAGATGGGAGACATGTCGCTCGCTCCATGGCTGCCGGTTTGCACATGATATAGCGCGGCGAAATCCGCGGCCTTCTTCATCGCGGTAAGACCGCCGCCGTGGACCACGCTCATGCGTAGGTAGTCGATGAGCTGTTCGCGGATGAGTTGTTCCGCGTCCCAGATGGTATTAAAAACTTCACCCACCGCCAGCGGAGTGGTGGTGTGCTTGCGGATCAATCGAAAGCCATCCTGCAGCTCCGCCACGACCGGGTCCTCCAGCCAGAAAAGATGATACGGTTCCAGTTCCTTGCCCAGTCGCGCCGCCTCAATGGGAGTGAGGCGGTGGTGCACATCGTGCAGCAAATGCAGATCATCCCCAAGCGTATTGCGCAGCGCCTCAAAGAGCTTGGGTAAATGCCGGAGATACTTCTCCGTGGACCACAGACTCTCAGAGGGAAGACCGCGCTCGGCCGGCTCATAGTATTTGTTGTCTTTGGGCACACCGTAGGTCGATTGCAGGCCGGGGACTCCGCTTTGGGCGCGGATCGCAATATAGCCCATGGCCCGGTACCGTTCCACCTCATCCACCGTCTCCGCAATATCGCGCCCGGTAGCGTGAGCGTAAACCATCACCCCGGTCCGGCTTTTGCCCCCGAGCAGGTTATACACCGGCACACCGAGTGCCTTTCCTTTGATATCCCACAGCGCCATGTCGATGGCCGCGATGGCGGTCATGGTCACCGGCCCTCGCCGCCAGTAGGCGCCCCGGTAGAAATAGTGCCAGATATCTTCCGTCTGAAATGGATCGCGCCCGATCAGGCAAGGCACAAGATGATCTTGCAGATAGCTCACGACAGCCAGCTCGCGTCCGTTTAAAGTCGCGTCGCCCAGACCGTAAATACCCTGGTCGGTTTCAATCTTCAAGGTTACGAAGTTGCGGCCGGGGCAACAGACAATCACCTTGGCGCTGACAATTTTCATCTATTGATTCACTCCGCTGGCAAGAAATCCGCCATCGATCACAAGAATCTCTCCGGTTACAAAGGAAGCAGCGTCCGAGACCAGGTAGATAGCGCCCCCGACAATCTCATCCATCTCTCCAAAACGCTTCATGGGCGTCCGCATCTTGAGCTCTCGGCCGCGCTCGGTGTGGAGAATCAGCTCGCGATTCAGCGCGGTCGGAAAAACCCCAGGGGCGATGGCGTTCACGCAGATCTTGTAAGGTGCGAATTCGATCGCCAGCTGTTTCGTGAGCCCACCGACTCCCGCCTTGCTCGCTCCGTAAGCGGCAACCTGGGTGAAGGCGACAAAGGTGGTAAGCGAGGCGATGTTCAGAATCTTTCCGAAGCCCTGGCCGATCATCGTCTTGCCGAAGATCTGGCAGGCTCGCCAGGTGCCGCTCAGGTTGATGTCGAGCACGCGGTTCCAGTCCTCTTCGGAGCACTCGAGCGTGGGGACCTTGAGCGTGATGCCCGCGGCGTTCACCAGAATGTCGACTTTTGCGAAAGTCTCTAGAACCTTACGCTGCAGCAACTCGATGGAAGAGCGGTCGCGAACATCCACGGTTGCACGCAGGGAGCGGCGTCCTAACGCCTCGATTTCCCTGGCAACGAGCTGTGACTCCTCCTCGCGCCGCGAGGCAGCAACGACGTGGGCTCCGGCCTCTGCGAGCCCCAACGCAATGGCCTTGCCCAGGCCCGACGTACCGCCAATCACCACCGCGCATTTACCTTCCAGATCGAATCGGCTGGTACCCAATGTTTACTCCTCGATGCGATTTAAGTACGATGATCCCGCAGGTTATCACGACAAGCGGTATCGAGGAGCAACTCGAGCAGGTGCGCCGAAATGCTAACCTTCAACAACGAATGGCTACCATAAGCTCCCCGACCAACCGATCAAACCTGCGCTGGGTGGTTTGCGGCCTGCTGTTTATGGCGACGACCATCAACTATATGGACCGGTCCGCGCTCAGCCTGGTCGAGCCCATCCTCAAGCACCTGCTCGGCGGCGATCAGGATCTGGCTCTTTATAACCGGCGCTACAGCGACATCGTCAACAGTTTCATCCTTGCCTACGGTCTTGGCTTCCTGGTTGCGGGGCGGGTTATCGATCGCATCGGGGTGAAAAAGGGATATGCCTTGTCCATCGGGCTGTGGGCGCTGGCCTCGATCAGCCATGCGTTTGCTCGAACCGCGCTTGGCTTCGGAATTGCCCGTTTTGCGCTGGGCCTGGGTGAGTCCGGCAACTTCCCTTCCGCTCTCAAGGCGACCGCCGACTGGTTCCCCACCGAGGAGCGCGCGCTGGGCACCGGCATCTTCAATTCCGGAACCAGCGCGGGAGCACTGATTGCTCCGCTGCTCATACCGTGGGTCGCGTTTCGCTATGGCTGGCAAGCGGCTTTCTTCACCACCGGCAGTCTCGGCCTCTTGTGGCTTATCGTTTGGCTAATATTTCCCTACGACCGGCTGCATCCGAAATTCGGTAATCCGGCGGCGTCTGTTTCGGTCAGCGTCCCGCACGCAACCTATCGGTCTCTCCTGGCTAACCGGGGCACCTGGAGATTTGCGCTCTCCAAGGGATGCACGGATGCGATCTGGTGGTTTTATCTCTTCTGGCTGCCCAAGTACTTCAACGAGCGCTTCCATGTAGACATGAAGCATCTGGGCCCGCCGCTCATCATTGTGTACGTCGGCGCAACGGTGGGAAGCATTGCCGGGGGCTGGCTTGCGGGCTATTACATCAGCCGAGGGCACTCGGTAAGGATGGGCAGAAGATTCGCCATGTTCCTCTGTGCGCTATGTGCTGCACCGGTGGCGCTGGTTCCCTTTGTTCATCCTTTGTGGCAGGCGATCGCATTGTTATGCCTGGCAACGGCGGCACACCAGGGATGGTCTTCCAACCTTCTGTCCACTCCGTCAGACATGTTTCCTTCCACCTCAGTCGGCACAGTCGTCGGGATTGGAGGAGCGGTTGGCGCCGCCGGCAGTGTGCTCTTCACGTTCTTAGTGGGGATCCTCTGGACAAACCATGCGCTGCTGATTTTCTTTGCCTCGGGATCCGCCTATTTGCTGACCCTGTTTGCTTTTCAGTGGCGAGCACCCGCAAATAATCCAACGGGAGCGCCAGTCTAAGCATTGCCCTCTTACGCAGGAGCGTGGCCCATTCAAGCCTTCTGTTGGCTTGAGTGGGGTATTTCCACCGGCATACACAATCTCCCTGCTGCACGTTCGCGTTTTGTCGTGGTCCACTCTGATTCAATCTCCACCCGCCCCTCGATCCCGGTCGCATAATGGCGAAAGCTGCTCCACTCCCAATCTTCAGGGCGTTCGCACAACCCGCTCGCCACCGGATTGCGATGAACATAGCGAAGCTTTTGCACGAACTGCTCCTCATTTCGGATATTGAAGTCGTAATACCGCTTCTCCCAAAACTGATTCGCATTGCCGATCAATCGCCGCGACACACCCTGTTTTAACGACTTGATCGCGTCGGCCAGGGTCTCACGCTGTGGTTCTCCGATCAGCAGATGCACGTGCTCCGGCATCACAACATATCCATAGACACAGAGATTGAAGCTTCGCCGAACGCGCTCCAGCGCGCTCTCAAACGTCTGTCTACTGGTGTTGGTCGTGAACGATAGACGACGATAGCAACAGAACGTAACGAAGTGGCTTTGTCCGGATTGGTGAAATCGATGCAGACCCCAGGGCACAGGGTCAGCTTACGCTCAGTAACCCAAGGCACATCTTAATTCCATTTAATCTTCGCTCTGAAGCGACGTTCCAACAACCCCACTCAAGCCAAAACACGGCTTGAATAGGCCACGCTCCATCGGAGGAAGAGGTCAGCGCGCCCACAAGCGTTTCACCATACAACCCGCACGCTGCTCGATGGCCGCCATCGCATCCATGATCACGTCCTCGCGGAAGCGACGCCCCACCAGCTGAACGCCAGCCGGCAAAGCTTCCACGAAGTCGACCGGCACTCCACCAGCGGGCAGCCCCAGATAGTTGATGCCATAGATGTACACCGCCGCATCCCACAAATCTTTTGTGCACAGGTAACTCTGCGCATCGTAGTTCCACGGATACAGCGGCCTCATCAACAAAGGGGTCAGCACCAATGGATAAGTGTCGAGGAAGACATTCCACGCCCGCGTCATACGCGTTCGGTCAGCGAGACCAGCGCGATATTCGTCAAGCTCCAGGATCTTGCCCATCTCGTAATACCAGCCAAAGATGTTGCGCAGATCGTCGCTTCCAGCCCTGTCAACGGTGGGACCAAGTGTTGCCTTGAGCTCCGTGAGCAGCACGGTAAACCAGCCGCGCGCCGGCTCCATGATGGAGGGTGGCTCGGCCGCGACTACCTCGTATCCAGCGTCGCTCAGGAAACCGGCGGCCCGGTCAACCAATTCAATAATGCCGGGGTGAATCTCGTATCCGTGAGCATTGCGTGTGACTGCAATGCGGATTGGCTTTACCAAGGGCTCGCCGTCAAAGGGCGCAGGCACCCACCAAGGATCCCGCGCATCGCCGCCGGCCATCACCCGCGTAGCGAGACGCACATCGGCAACGGTGCGCGCAATCGCGCCTTGCACCGAGGTCAACTGCGCCAGCAGGCCGCGCTCAACGGAGGCAGAAGGGTTGTACGCCGGGACGCGCCCCGGGGTCGGCTTGATCGTTGCCACACCATTGGCAAACGCGGGAATGCGCAGCGAACCGCCAATGTCGTTGCCATGATGAATCGCGCCGAAGCCAGCGGCCGCCGCTACCCCGGCGCCCCCCGAAGATCCCCCCGGCGAAGCGTCAGGATGCCATGGGTTCCAGGTTCGCCCGTGCAATGGATTCACAGTATTCAAACGCATCGAAACCTCGGGCGTGTTGGTGCGACCCACGACGATAGCGCCGGCTCGACGCAGGTTGCGGACAATCGGCGAATCTGCAGGCGCGATCAGATTGGCTAAGGCCGGCAGCCCGTTGGTGGTCGCCTGCCCCTCCACGTCCACATTTACTTTGACGGTGACCGGAACACCAAACAGAGGTCCCGGTTCTGCAAGTTGGTAGCGCGTGCGATCGGCGGCCGCCGCCTCGGCCAGCGCATGATCGGTAAGATCCGTCACGATCGCGTTCAGGGTGGGATTCAACGCACGGATGCGTTCAACCACCGATGCCATCACCTCGGAACACGAAAAATCCTTCTCCCGGATACCCGCGGCGACGTCGACCGCGCTCTTTTGCCACAACTCCTCGCCCATGATGGAGTCTCCTCTGCAGGACTCAATGGAACGATCAGTTTACCCGGATAGATACGGCGCGCGATTCTAAGATTGCTTCTGATCGCAGCCCAGGGAGAAGCGCAATGCGGCGCAGACTTCGTCCATGCGCGGCCCACTCAGCCGGGCCACGCGTTTCCCCAACCGCTCTTGTGCGACGGTGATCGTATTGTGCAGGTTCACCGCACAGGGTGCCTTCATGCCATCGTCTTCCCCCAGGGCAACCTCGGATGGCACTCCCCGGATGGTGGAGGTTATGGGTGCTACGCTTACGGTCGACAAATAAGAAATAGCGCTGTTGCGAGTGAGCACCACCACCGGCCTGTTCTTGTCAGGCGAAGCAAACCGGTAGAGGCGAACGTCGCCACGGGCTATTCCGCCGGCCATGCCGCCTCCGTTTCCCAGCGGGCAGATTCATCGCCCTGGGACTGCCTCGCATAACCCGCCCGGTCGCGCTCCTCGCTGGTACGTATCTCTAATCTCGTTAGGTGCTCGCGCAGTGCCTCTCGCACCAACGCGGAGCGATTCTGTTTCATCCGGCGCGCAGCCCGGTCCGCAGCTTGCAAAAGACTCTTATCGAGAACGATCTGGATGGTTTCCATTGTGGGCTTCACTCCACAGTATACTCCACACCAATGTTCGCCTGGATCAACTGGGGGTGTCCATTCAGAGCTTCTTTCTCAGATCTGATTGGGCCGACGAAGGTCCTGGGATGAAGCTCAGATCATTCCCGGAAAATTCCACAAATCACAAAAAGACATATCAGCGAAGCGAATGTAATCTGTTGTCGTCCCTCCCAAAGAGAAAGGTGATCGACTTTGACTCGCTTGCCGTCACGGCGTTCTTTTCTCACGTCCAGCGGTGCCGCCATAGGAGCGGCATGGCTCAGCCAACGCGGCAACACGTCTTTGCTCTCCGGGCAGGACCCCGCATCGTCCAGTCAAATCAAGTTGCGTGCGGCGATTCGCACGCTTGATGTCAACGGCAAAGCGGCAAACCTGATGGGTCTGGAACAGTCCAACGGCAAACTAGGATTAAACCTGGTGGTCAATCAGCGTTTCGACGTTCTGCTGGGAAAATAAGCTTCCAGTGCCCACGGCGATTCACTGGCACGGTTTGCATCCTCCCAACAATCAGGATGGTGTTCCCGGCCTGACCCAATCGGTTGTCGCCCCAAACGCCAGTTATCCGTATGATTTTCCGTTGCAGCCGGCTGGTACGCACTGGATGCACTCCCATCAGGGCCTCCAGGAGGCATTTCTCTTATCCGCGCCGCTGATCGTGCACGACCCGGCCGCCGAGCCTGCGGATGAGCAGCAGATTGTCCTCTTTCTCGGCGACTTCAGCTTTACTCCGCCTACCGAGATATTCGCCAAGCTTCGCAAGCCCGCGGCCAGTGCCATGGCCATGGGAACCATGAATGGCGGCAAGACCGCGTCCCCCATGGCCATGAATAAACCCGACATCAACGATGTAGATTACGACGCCTACCTTGCCAATGACCGGACATTGGCCGACCCTGAGGTTGTGCGCGTCGGGAAGAACGGCAAAATACGATTGCGGATAATCAATGGTAGCTCCGGCACAAATTTCTTCGTCGATCTCGGACAGTTACGAGGTGAACTGATCGCGACCGACGGCATGCCCGTCAAGCCCTATGGTGGCGCGCGCTTTCCCTTGGCCATCGCGCAGCGAATCGACATCAGAGTACAGATACCGAGCGCGGGCGCGTTTCCCATCCTTGCCTTGCGGGAAGGCGGTACGCAGCGGGCCGGCATCATCCTTGCCACTGCAAACGCGCCGGTTACCAGGATGCCGCTGAAGAACACGGCTCCCACCGGACGCCTGACCCTGGATACGGAGAGTGCATTGATCGCAGCCGCACCGCTTATCCCCAAGCAGGCCGACCGAACCTTCACGCTACGCTTGCAGGGCAATATGGCGCGCTACGAGTGGCCCATCAACGGCATTGTCTTTGATACCGCGAATCCCCGTGGCCAGGCGGCCCAGGTAAAGTTAAAGAGCGGGCAGCGCGTCGTGCTCAAGTTCATCAACCAAACCGGCATGTCCCACCCCATGCATCTTCACGGGCATTCGTTTCAGGTGATCGAGATCAACGGCAAAGCGCTGCAGGGCGCACTTCGCGACACGGTTCTTCTGCCTCCGCGGGCAAGCGTAAGCGTCGCCTTCGATGCCAACAACCCCGGCACCTGGTATTTGCACTGCCACGTTCTTTGGCATCTGGCGGCCGGCATGGCGGTATTAGTGCAGTACGAGTCGTGATGATCACATGGCGAGGAGCGAATGGTGGCTCTCAACTCCGTACATGCGTCGCTTCGCAATGGCATGCGTGGGCGCTTGGCTGATGCTAACCGTGTGTCCTGCGAACGCACAGCAGTCGGGTCCATCGAGCCCGGTTGCGGCACAGCGTTCGCTCCAATGCCGGCATCCGGCTGATCCTCGCAGACGCCAACGTAATTGCAATGACGCCGTCTTCGACTGGGACGAGACCCTGGCGGGCGGTTGGAACAAGGTACGCCAGACCATGCAGCGCATCGGGATTACGCCCACCGCATCCTATGTGGGCGCTCTGCAAACCAATGTGACCGGGAGCAAGGACCAGGTGTGGTCGTATGCGGCTCTCTTGTCGTTCGCGGCCACCGCGGATCTCGGCGAGCTGCTGAAAATACCCGGCTTGTCTGTCTATGTAGGAACGTCGTGGGGAACGGGCAGCGATCTCGCAGGTTCCCTCGACAGTGTCCTTCCAACTTCCGGCCTTTACGCGCCCTCGTTCTATCTCGGAGAGATGTATCTGCAGCAGAGGCTCAGGAAGCTGACGCTGGTTGCCGGCCGGGTGGCGGCGGCCAACACCTTTGCTACCCTTCCCGTCTTCGCAAACTATGTCAATTACGGGATCAATCCCAACCCCTTTTCTCTCGGGGCAAATGATGTCACCTTTTTTGGGCCGCCCACGGGAACACAGTGGGGCGCCGAGGCCTTGTACCCGGTAACCGGCTCGATCCAGGTTGCAGCCGGCGCCTTCAACACCAACGTGAACGCGGCAAACGGCCAGAACCACGGGGCAGACTTCACTCTCCAGGAAGGAAATAAAGGTGTCCTCGCGCTAGGGGAGGTGGATTACCTGCGCGATCAGGGAGCGAATTCTGCCGGCAAGCCGCTGCAGATCACGCTCGGCTTTCTCCACAGCAACAACTCTTTTCCCACTCTTGCCGGTTCTGCCGCGCGCAGTGACGGTTACAGTGGCGGATACCTGATGGGACAACAGATGGTGTACCGCCCTGACGGTCCCGGCACATCCCGCGGCGCCACCGTCTGGGGAACATGGGCGCTCAACACCAAAGATCTTGTCAGCCCTATACCTTTGTTCTGGGGTGCCGGCTTGAGCTATGAAGGTCTCATCCGGAAGCGAAAGAGCGATGTTGTGTCTGCAGGCCTTATTCGGGCGGAGGCGAGTAAATATGCGCCGCCCAACAATGCCGAGCAACTATTGGAGCTGAATTATCAGTGGACCCATTCCCGCTATTTGACCATTACTCCTCACGCTCAATATCTGTGGAAGGGAGAGAACACTCGAGGCCGCAACGCGACCGTCCTGGGGATTCAGCTGTCCGTCACGCTTTGACGAACCCCTGCATTGAATTCTTATCCGCGTGTAGTAGCTAAGCTCTGAAACCCCGTCTGGCTTGTTTAGGAGGTTTCTTTGAAAAAGACCACACGGGCAATTCTCATTACGTTGCTTTTTGGACAGGGTGTAGTCACTCAACTGCCTGCGCAAACAGGCAGCACAACCGGAATCATCGGTACAACCGTCAGCTCTAGTAGCCCGCCTCAACCTCCTAAAGGGGGAGGCCATAACCCGCCACCTTCGGGCACCAAACCATCAGGACCCCCGCCTTCCGGATCCCCACCGTCTGGAACGCCGCCCTCGGGAACTCCACCTTCCGGGACTCCGCCCGCAGGGCCTCCAACGGCTCCTAAGTAGACTCTGCCTCGAGGGGCTGCTTGCCAGCCCCTCATCTACTAACTGGACGAACAAGCGCGTAAGCGGATCTCGTGGATATTACTTCGCGAGCGCGTCGCGGTTCTCTTTCGCCCAGGCGCTGTCGTGCGGCACTGCCTTGAGCGGCGGCCCGCCTTGCGTCCCGCATGCGCAAGGCCCCTCGGTCTTGGCTTCGGTCATGCAAGAGCAGGACTTTGTTTTCAGGCAGGCACAGACGTAAACCAGATTGCCCTTTGTCTGAGTCTCGCTTTGGGCACCGGTTGGCGTTGGGGGCTTATTCTCCGAACCGCCGGGCGAAGTGATGCAAGCCAACAATAATAACAAGACGAAAAGCGCAGCAGTGGATATCGCTCGATTTCTCATCGCTGGTCCCGTGGCGTCATTTAACCCTGCACGAGGCTAATATTGAAACCGATCTCGCAACAATACCCACTTAATCAAAGCGGCATATAGCCAATCCGGTGGCCACATGAGCTAGCGACCCGTCATCTTCTCCAGGTGCTCGGGATAGCGCTCACCTTGCGCTGGAATTTTCTTAGCCCCGCTGTCGAGCGCGCGCAGGTCCTCTGCCGTGAGCTCAATCGAAACAGCTCCGTTGTTCTCTTCCAGGCGCGATAGCTTGGTCGTTCCGGGAATTGGTACGATCCACGGCTTCTGCGCCAGCAGCCAAGCAAGAGCAATCTGCGCCGGCCTTGCATTCTTCTGCTTCGCAATGGAGCCAAGCAGATCCACGAAGGCCTGGTTCGCCCTCATGGCTTCCGGCTTGAACCGAGGCAGCGTGCTACGGAAATCACCTTTGCCCAGCTGGGTGTTCTCGTCCATCTTGCCGGTGAGGAAGCCCTTGCCCAGCGGGCTATACGGAACCAGGCCGATACCCAGTTCCTCAATTGCCGGGATCACTTCTGCTTCCGGCTTGCGCCACCACAGCGAATATTCGCTCTGCAGCGCGGTCACCGGCTGCACCGCATGTGCGCGGCGAATCGTCTGCACTCCTGCTTCCGAAAGGCCAAAGTGTTTCACCTTGCCTGCCTGGATAAGGTCCTTCACTGCACCCGCAACATCTTCAATCGGCACGTCGGGATCGACGCGGTGCTGGTAGAACAGGTCGATGGAATCGATGTTGAGGCGCTTCAACGAGGCTTCCGCTACCTGCTTGATCTGGTCCGGCCGGCTGTCCAAACCCTGCCACCCTGGACTTCCATCAGGGTTGAGCTTGAAGCCGAACTTGGTGGCAATGACCACCTTGTCGCGGATGGGCGAGAGCGCTTTGCCAACCAGCACCTCATTTGTGAACGGGCCATACACTTCGGCGGTATCGAAGAATGTGATCCCCCGATCCACGGCCGAGTGCATCAGCGAGATCATCTCCTTCTCGTCGTGGGCCGCGCCATACGAAAAGCTCATGCCCATGCAACCGAGCCCAAGCGCCGACACTTCCAGTTTGCTATTACCTAAAGTCCGCTTCTGCATCTCTTCGCTCCTGATTTTGTGTTGTTGGTTCCCACGCTAAGAAACTGCTGCCGCACGCCGCGTTTCGCGCCAGTGTCCGGGCGGCACGCCTTCCCACCCACGAAAAGCGCGGACAAACGAGTTGGCATCCTCGTATCCCAAAAGGTAGGCGGCCTCGTTCAACTCAAGAACCGAATTCCCCAGATAGTAGCGAGCCATCTGATGGCGTGCTTCATCGAGAACTCGCTGATAGCTGGAGCCGGCCTCCTGTAAATGCCGCTGCACGCTACGAGAGCTCATGTGCAGGTCGCGGGCGATGTCATCCACATTGGGGCGGCGCCCCGTCAATCTCTGCTGGATTGCTCCGCGCACCAGCTCGACAAAGCTGTCACTGTGGCTGTGCAGCTTAAGCTCCTTCTCCAATTGCGGCGCAAGCATCTCCAGCAGCTCTGCATTGCGGGTGACGAAGGGGCAAGCGGCATCCCCTGCGCGAAACACCAACGCGTTGCGCGATTTTCCGCAGATCACGGGGCAGCCAAAGTAGCGTTCCAGTACCTTCAGGTGCGCGCGCGGTTGCACCAGCTCCACGCGCAGCGGAGAGATGCGCGTGCCGCTGCCATGGCGCGCGATGGTGAGCACCCAGGCGAAACAGTGCTCGATGAGCACCTGGGGTTCGATATCCATCGCCAACAACCAGCGGAACTCGATACTCCACTCGTCGTCGTCGTTCTGCTGCGCGATCTCTTCCGGGGCCGAGAGCTTTTTGTATCGCGCCATATGCTGAATGGCCGCGCCAAAGTTCTCCGTCGAAAGAGCCGCGATGCCCATCGGATGGAATCGCTCGGTCTTCGTCTCCGTGGCCAGCTTCAGACCGATCGCTGGATCATTACTCACTTCGCCGATGGCTCGCCACAGCGCGAACAGTTCCTCCGTCGTGACCAGGATGCGGGTCTGCCGGAACAGATCCTGGGGAAGTCCGGCTCTGCGCAGCACGGCGGAGACAGTCACTCCCGCTTCTTCCAACCGCTTGCGTAGACTGCCCGCAACTCGAAAGTGTTTGACCATACGGTTACTCCGATTTAAGAGAAGCCATGTCGATGGAGAAGCGATACTTCACATCGGCCTTGAGCAGTCTCTCGTACGCCTGGTTGACCTGTTGGATGGCGATCACTTCCACATCGGAAGTGATGTTATGCTTCCCGCAGAAATCGAGCATCTCCTGGGTTTCCGCGATGCCGCCGATCGGTGAGCCGGATAGGCTGCGCCGGCCTAAGATCAGCCCGAAAGAGCTCAGACCCAACGGCTTTTCCGGCGCGCCCACCAGCGTCATGTTGCCGTCGCGGGCAAGCAGGTTGATGTAGGCATTGATGTCGTGATCAGCCGAGACGGTGTCAAGAATGAAGTCAAAGCTGCCCGCGTGCCTCTGCATTTCCTGGGCGTCTCGAGAGAGCACCACCTCGTCGGCGCCGAGGCGCAGCGCGTCCTCCACCTTGCTCTTCGATGTAGTGAACACCACGGTGTGCGCTCCCAGTGCGTGGGCAAACTTTACCCCCATGTGACCCAGGCCGCCAAGACCCACCAAGCCGGCCTTCTTGCCCTTGCCCACGTTCCAATGGCGCAGCGGCGAATAGGTGGTGATGCCTGCACACAGCAGAGGCGCCGCGCCGGCGAGATTGATGTTCGACGGGATGCTCACGACAAAGCGTTCGTCCACCACGATGCTGTCGGAGTAGCCACCGTAGGTGACATCGCCCAGATGCTTGTCAGGGGAGCCGTAGGTCAGCACCTGGTTCGGGCAGAACTGTTCCAACCCGGCCTTGCATGACGGGCAGGTTCCGTCAGAGCCCACCAGGCAGCCCACTCCCGCGAGGTCGCCGGGCTTGAACTTTGTCACTGCGGAGCCAGTTTTGGTAACCCGCCCCACGATCTCGTGGCCGGGAACACAGGGGTAAACCGCAGGCATAACATCCTTCCACTCATTGCGGGAGTAGTGGAGGTCCGAGTGGCAGATTCCGCAGAACAGGATCTCGATCTGCACGTCGTTTCCACTGGGATCGCGCCGCGCGATCACGGTGGGGGCAAGCGGCGAAGTCGGGCTGGCAGCCGAATATGCTTTGGCTTTGAACATGCTTCTACGTTAGATGCTCAAGCAGAGCCATGATATGCAAAACGCGCCATTGTGCCTGCAAGATACGCCAGACGAGAAACCACTCAAGCCGGAGGATTGAATGGGGCAAGCGGATCCTGCTCCGATCTGGGCCCGCCCACCCTAAGGTCCCACCAGAACAAAGGCGCCCCATTCCTGCGGAGAATCGCGGCCGGTCTCCTGCTTGATCTGAGCCCGGAGTTCGAGCTGAGCTTCGCGCAGCGCCTGGTGCTTTTCTTCGCCGCCCAGCCACTTCGCATAAAACAGTTTCATCAGCCTCTGGGTTTCTACATCCGGGACTTCCCACATCGACATCATGACGGATTGCGCGCCGGCAACCTGCAGTGCACGCCGCAGTCCGAAGACTCCTTCGCCGGCCTGGGCTTGCCCCAGGCCTGTCTCACAGGCGCTCAGGACCACCAGCGCAGTTCCTTCCAGGTTGAGGGCCATCGCTTCGTAGGCAGTAAGAATCCCGTCGTCCATTCCCGCGGGCCCGGCTTCCCCGCTGGCCACGCGGTTCGCGCCGGTGAAGACCAGGCCCGAACGCAGCATCGGGTCCTCTTTCAAGCGCGCTGTGTCGGGAGTATGGGCTGGCGCCGCTGTGATCCCCGCTCCGCCGCTGCACACCGGCTGCTGGTTTTCATCGACAAGAAAGAACCCGTGGGTGGCAATGTGCAGCAGCCGCGGCCCCTGCAGCCGCTTCATCACTTCTTCCAGTGCCTCGGCGCCGGTGTACATTTCCACACGCCACGGTTTGGTTAGTAACTTGTCGAGCTGCTGCACCTCGATTCGAGTCGAGGGCAGCGGAGGCCACGTCAGGTTCTGCAGATCGAAGGAGCGCCGGCCGCCACCCGGCGACCGCGATGGCGTTGCGTTCGAGGCCACTTCCACAACGGCGGGGGAAGGCCGCCCTTGCGAGAATTGTGGTTTGGAGATTGCGGCCAGGGCGGTCTGCTGTTCGGCCATCGTGGCATCGAATTTCGGAGCGCCGATCAGCACTGCGGTGTGGTCAGCGGCGGGAGGTACTTCGCGCAGCAGATCTTTGGTGCTGTTCACCGGCCGCAGGTCGTACTTCTCGATCAGCAGCTTGCCGGCGTCATCGGGCACCACAGCCAGCGATACCTGGCTCAACACGCCGTCAGTTGAGAGATAGATGCGTTGCGCGTTGCCCAGCGCGGGCTCCAGCGGCTTCCAGAAGGCATCGTAGAATCTGGGCGTCTCAAGCACACTCGTTGCCGCACCGGGGCCCTCGCCTGCCGGAACGGCTTCCAGCTGCATGCCACGATTGGCGGCCGGCGCCGGGCTCGAACCCGCGGCCTGGTTGCCCGGCTTCTCAGAACACGGCAGGCAGGTGGCGCTCATGCCCAGAAGCTGCCGGTAATTGTTAATCGGGCCGCACTCCAGCGTAGTGGCGTCGCCCAGCGCAATGAACGTCGGCCCTGTTTTATGCTCCGGCGTTAACACCAAGGCCGCGTAATGGTTTTTCCCCGTCCATTGCTTGCCGTCGTAATAGTCGTACCGCATGTACTCCACCGCGGCTTCTCCCGTCTTCAGCTTCGCCAGCACGGCTTCCCAACTGGCCGGCGCGGATGTCCGCTGCTGCGCGACATTGGGGGAACGCTTCACCAGCTCCCTCTCGAGATCGTTCGCCTGCTGCTCAAGCTGCGCAATTTGCTCCTGTGCTTGTTGCAAACGCGTGGGATCGCCAGGCGGACTGGCGGTTATGCGCGCGATCTGCGTTCTCTTCTCCCCGATGCTGTCCAACAGAGACGACGCTTCCTTGTCGCCGGTGGCCGCGATCCGGGCGCGCATGGCCGTCACACTCGACGCCACCATTCCCTTCTCCCACAACAGCAGGTTGTACATCTTGCCCACGGAACCGGCATCGCGCGCTCGATGGTCGTAGACGAAGCTGGCATACGCCGGGAAAATGCCGTTGACCGTTGCCAGAAAACCCAAACGCTCCTTCTCGCTCATGTAGGCGAACTGGGTCTCAAGCACCCGGCGGAGTATCTGAAAGGCCGAATCGAAATTGGCCTCAGCCTGCTCCGGACGATTCCAGCCGTCATCCATCATGGCCAAATTCTGGTAAACCACGGCCACGCTCAGATGGCCAGGCCCCAGCGCCTTCTTCTGAATCGCCAGGGACTGCTGGTAGAGCGGTTCGGCTTCACTGTACTTTCCCTGCTTTTCACAAATCGCGGCAAGATTGTTCAGGCTGTTGGCCACGTCAGGATGATCGAGCCCCAGCGCCTTCTGCTTGATGGCCAAGGCACGCCGTTCGAGCGTCTCGGCTTCGCCGTACTTGCCCTGCTCGTAATAAACCATCGCCAGGTTGTTCGCGCTGACGCCCGTATTTGGATCATCGGGTCCCAAAGCACTCAATCTGATAGCGAGGGCTTTACGGGAGACCGCCTCAGCTTCGCTGTACCTGCCCTGCTCCCGATAAAGCAAACCCAAATTGTTCAGGGTTTGACCCACATCTGGATGATCGGGCCCCAGCATCTTCTCCCTGATTGCCAACGCTTTCAGATAGAGAGGCTCCGCCTCAGCGTACTTACCCTGTTCCCGGTAAAGCTCGGCCAGGTTGTTCAGGGTTTGGGCCATTTCAGGATGATCGGGCCCGAGCGCCTTCTTCTGGATCGCTAACGCTCGCTGGTCGAGTTGCTCGGCTTCGCCGTACCTGCCCTGTTCTTCGTACAACAACGCCAGGTTGTTCAGACTGTTCGCCACATCAGGATGGTCTGGGCCCAGCACTTTCTCTCGAATCGCCAGCGACCGTAAGTACAGCGGCTCCGCTTCGCCGTACTTGCCCTCCACCCGGTAAAGCTCGGCCAGATTATTCAGCTCTCTGGCCACATCGGGATGGCTTGGGCCCAGCCTCTTCTCTTCCATCGCCAGCGACTGCTGGTACAGCGGCTCCGCTGCGCTGTACTTGCCCTGCTGCTGATAGAGGCCAGCCAGATTGTTCAGCCCCGAGGCCACATCCGCATTGTCGAGACCGCCCGGCTCCTTCTTCCGGATCGCCAGCGCCCGCTGCAGGAGCGGTTCGGCTTGGCCATACCTGCCCTGCGATATGTAGAGCACACCCAGGTTGCTAACATCCTTGGCCACGCGTGGATTGTCGGGGCCCAGCGCCTTCTCATCGATCTGCAGCGCCTGCTGGAACAGCGGCTCGGCCTCGGTGTACTTGCCCTCATCGTGGTAGAGCGTGCCCAGCGCGTTCAGGCTGTTGGCCACCTGGAAACTGTCGGGGCCCAGCTTCTTCTGCCGGATCGCGAGCGCTTGCTGGTAGAGCGGCTCGGCCTCGCTGTACTTGCCCTGGGCCTGATAAAGCGCCGCCAGGCTGTTCATGGTTTCCGCCACGTCCAGATTGCCGGCGCCCAGCGTCTTCTCTCTGATCGCCAGCGCCTGCTGGAAGAGCGGCTCGGCCTCGGCGTACTTACCTTCCAGTCGATAGCATTCGGCCAGAATATTCAGGCTGGTGGCCACTGTGGGATGATCCGGCCCGAACGCTTTCCTGCGGATCGCCAACGCCTGCTGCAAGAGTGGCTCGGCCTCGGTGTACTTACCCTGATCCCGGTAGGAGATTCCCAGGGTGACCATGCTGAAGGCCAGGTCAGGGTCATCCGGGGCCAGCACCTTCTTCTTGATCGCCAGCGCCTGCTGGTAAAGGCGGTCGGTTTCGCTGTACTTGCCCTGCAGTCGATAGAGCTCGGCCAGGTTGTTCAGGCTCTGGGCCAGCCTAAGGTCGTCGGGGCCGAAGGATGAGGTCGCGATCGCCAAACATTGCTGCGCCGGCAGAACGGCTTCGTCGTATTTGCCCTGGCTGTAGAGATCCACGACGCGATCTCTCAATTCGGCCCAGCGGGCCTCTGGACTGCCCGGGGACGGTTGTGAATTTTCCGGGTGAGGAGACGATTGTGTGGGCGAGTTCTGCGCGACGGCAAGCGATGCCGCCCCGCAGAACATGAGCAGGCCTATGCACAGGGTCGTTCTATACCGGCACATACTGGTTAAGATAGCGCCTGGCCATGCGAAATCCTACTTTGTACGGTTCGCTAAAATCCGGGCCAGGGTTGTCGGATGCGCCGTAGAGGTCGTCTTCATGCTCAATGCTCATCGCGCCCGTATAGCCGACGCTTTGCAGGACGCTAAAGAATGCCGGCCAATCGATGCTGCCCATACCGGGAATGCGGAATTGCCACCAGCGGGCCTGGTTCACCGGCACGATTCCCCCGCGCCGCACGATGTCCCAGTGAATCTGCGTATCCTTCAGATGGACGTCATAGATCTTGTCGACAAAGTCTTTCGCGGTTTGAATCGGATCCATCATCTGCCACAGAAGATGTGACGGATCGTACTGCAGGCCGACGTAGGGAGAATCCTTGAAGGCGTTAAACAGTGCTTCAAATCCCACCGGGCTGGTCGCAATGTTGGGACCGCCCTGCCAGGGCTCCCACAGGATGCGTACCTTGTGCTCTTGGCACGCAGCGAAGTACTTCTCGTGGTAAACCCGCACGATCTCGTCAACCTGCGCTTCAAATGTTTTGGAGGCATCCTTGCCGGACTGCGTCCCTATATACGGAACGCCCAGCTTGCCCGCCAGTTCGATCGTTTTGACGAAGTCGCTGTTTTCCCGCTCGCGTTCCGCTGGGTCTGCAGCGATGTGGTTCGCATTTACCTGCAGGGCCGAAACGTGCATGCCTTTCGACGACAAGTGATTCTTGATGCGCGCGATTCCTTCGTCGGTGAGCTTGGTCGTATCCAACCCCTCGTCCCCTGCTCCCGCATTGAGGATCATGTTGTTGAATCTTTCCTGGATAGCAAAATCAACGTTCGCTTCGCTGTACCGGCCTAAAATGCCAAGACGCGGCTTCCACTCCGTCGCGCTCGCTCCCGCTTTTGAGAAGGCTGCCAAACTCGCTGCTGCCGCTGCGGATTCGAGTAAAGCACGCCGGGTAATATTTCCCATGGCCATGAGGGGTTCCTCCCTTTGGTACGACGCAGGCTCCGATGGACGCGGCGTACTGCTAATAATCGCATGGCACGCTTGAGGGGGTTCATCGAGATTCGGATGTAAGCTGATTCCCATGAACCCTCTCGTTACGCCCTCCTGGCTAGCCGGCCGCCTGCACGATCCAGGTGTCGTCATCCTGGATGCCACGCTTCCGCCGGTCGGTGTGACCCCGCCGGTGGACACTCGAGCGCGCTATCTTGCAGCCCACATTCCTGGTACGGTCTTCTTTGACATCGAGCAGCTCTCTGACCGGTTCAGCCCGCTGCCACACATGCTGCCCGCGCCCGATGTTTTCTCCCGTAACCTTTCGTCTCTTGGTATCGGCGACAACATGGTCATCGTCGTCTATGAACAGGAAGGCGTCTTTTCCGCCCCACGAGCATGGTGGACGCTCAAGACCTTCGGAGCGAAAAATGTTTTCCTTCTCGACGGCGGACTCCGCGCCTGGATCGAAGCGGGCCTGCCCACAGAATCTGGAGAGGTTTCCCGTGGGCCTGCTGCCTTCCACGCCAAACTCGACTCACATGCCGTGAAAGACTTCTCAGAGATACAGCGGATGATCGCGGCCCGTGCGCAAATTCTCGACGCCCGCTCCGCCGGCCGCTTCAGCGGCGCCTTACCCGAGCCGCGGCCCGGCATAAGCTCCGGACACATGCCGGGGGCTACCAGCATTCCCTTCACGGAATTGGCCGAGGGGGGCCGCTTGAAATCCGCCGAGGAACTCCGGCGGCTCTTCGCCGCAAAAGGGGTGGATATCGAACAGCCCATCACCACCACATGCGGCTCTGGCGTCACCGCCGCCGTGATCGCGCTTGGTCTCGAGCTCGCAGGAGCAAAGCAGGTCAGCCTCTATGACGGCTCCTGGGCGGAATACGCCGCCCACCCGGAAGCGGTGATCGAGAAGGACACCTAACGTATTTGTCAAAATCCAGCCGTCGCATGGTTGCGACCTCTCAATATTTAATGGCACCACTACGCGTAGGAAGCTTCGACCGACTAGCCCGCATTTCTCACAGACCTCCCTGGGGAAGCGATGGTCGGTAGTGAGATCTCTATCCGGCCGTGAGAAATTCAGGGCTAGCGCGGCGGTGATCTCTCTGAACGCCTCTTGGGTCTCGGGCACACGATCGTCAAATTGGCAATGGGCGTGCGACTGACCTTCGTAGACCTCGAGTTGCGCCCCGGCACCATTACCAGCGAGACGTAAGCATATAGATACCAATTGCCCGGGCAGCGCGGTCTTGTTCGTCGCGGGCGTTCCCACCCGGTTATGCTGACAACAGATGACCCGCCGAGGCCGCTAAGTGCGCTGAAGCACCCTCGCCACATCCTTCCGTCCAGATCCGGGTTCTATCGAACAGGGCGCTTCCCTGCCACCACGGGGAAGCCGAGGAGAACGCCATGACCCGCTCGAATCGCTTGCACCTTTCCCTCACGAGTCGCCCCTACCGCGCCCACCTTTGCGGCCTTTTGGGCATCCTTCTCCTCAGTGCCGGCCCTTTGCTCCACGCGCAGAACGATACCGGCTACGACCCGCCCAACCGGGTCGCTCGCATTTCTGTGATCCAGGGCAACGTCTCGCTCGAGCCAAACGGCGTCGACGCCTTCTCCCAGGCCGAGATCAACTATCCCCTCACCAGTGGAGACCGCGTATACGCCGACAACAACTCCTTTGGCGAGTTGCAGACGGCGGGCCTCGCAGTCCGCCTGGGCAATGGCGCGGATGTCACGCTCTCGTCACTCACCGATAACATCGCCCAGTTGGGCCTGGCCCAGGGCTCGATCCGCGTCCGCACCCGCTCTCTCTCGGCCTCCAACGGCCAGCCGGCAACGGTCGAGGTCGACACGCCGAACGGCGCGATTCTGGTTTACCAGCCGGGCGACATCCGCGTCGACTCCTACCCGCAGGACGACACCACGGTGGTCACTGTCTCCTCAGGCGCGGTCGAAGTGACTGGCCAGAACCTGGACCAACAACTTGGCCCCAACCAGTCCATGCGCCTCTCTGGGTCGAACCCCGTCTACGCCGAGCAGGTTCAGTTGCTGCCGCCGGACGGCCTGGACCAGTTCGATCAGCAGCGCGAGTCTCGCCGCCAACGCTGCCTACGCCTACCAATACGTATCGCCTGACATGATCGGCGCCGCCGACCTCGACGACTACGGCGATTGGCAGCCTGCCAACCAGGACAATCAAGGCTACGGAGCCGTATGGTACCCGCGCAGCGTACCCGCCGGTTGGACGCCCTACTCGAACGGCCACTGGGCCTGGGTCGCTCCCTGGGGTTGGACCTGGGTGGAGGCCGAGCCATGGGGCTTTGCGCCTTTCCACTACGGACGCTGGGCCAACTTTGGCGGACGCTGGGGATGGGTCCCAGGACCGCCGCCCTCGGCCTTTGGCGGCGAAGTCCGCCCGATCTATTCACCTGCCCTGGTCGCCTTTGTGGGCGGGGGAGGTGGCGGTCTTTCCGGCGTAATCGGCGCCATCGCCGCCTGGTTCCCGCTCGGCCCGCGCGAGGTTTACCAGCCCTGGTATCACGCCAGCCCGGCGTACTGTAACCGGGTGAACGTGACCAATATCTACACCACCAACGTGACTGTGATCCACAACACCTACATCAACAAGACGGTCAACGTTTATAACAACACCAATGTTACAAACATCACGTATGTGAACCGCAACGTCGCGACGGTGGTGGTGCCGCAGCGTGCTCTCGCCTCCGGCCAGCGGATTGCGCAGGCGCAGCATATCCAGATGACGCCGCAGGTTCGTGCGCAGTTGAGCGCCGCGCCCATCATTCCGCACCCGTTGGTCACTCCGGCAACCGCGATTGTGGCGGTGAAGCCGCCGGCCCGCGCTGTTCCTCCTATCCAGGCTCGCCCGGTGGTCGAAACCCGGCAGGGTTTTGAGCGCGCGGGGGCCCCGGGAACGCCGGTCCGCGCTCCTCAACCTCCGGTCGCGGTCAACCATCCAGGTCAGCCCGCACCTGTGAAGATCCAGCCGACAAACCCGCCCGCCTTTCCGCCACAGCGGCAGGTGCAGACCATTGCCTTAACACCCAAGGCCCCAGCACCAACGGCCCCAGCACCGCCTAACCGGCCTGTCTCGGAGCCCGCCCCGTGCGTCCGCCCGTGGTCTCGCAGCCGGCGATCCAGCACCCAGTGCAGGTGGCTCCGCCCGAGCCGGGCCGCGGCAATGCGCCCCCACCGGCTCCCATTCGCACGCAGCCTGTTATTTCTCAGCCTGGAGAGGCCGGCGCCGCGGCCGCCCGACCAGCCGCGCCCGCTCATCAACAAGACCCCGCCCGCGCCTGTTCAGCCGCCTTTCGCTGACCAGAAGCGCGCGATTCAATCGGTCGACCCCGGTCGTCCCCTGGGCCCGCAACAAGTGGAGAACCTTCGCAATGGCCGTCCTGCGGGCCCAGCGCAACAACCGGAAGCACCGCACCCCCACCGGCGCCTCGGCCTAATTCAACCCCGCCTGGCAAACCTCAACCCAAGGCACCCAACGACAAGGAGCCTCCGCAGCCGCATAACTGAGCGGGATTGCGCAGAGTGTCGAGGATGGCATAGGCGGGCGGCAGTGACAACAACCGAGCCGGCGGGATTTTATTTCTTCTTCGCCGGCTTCGGTTGATCATTCTTGGGCAGGGCGTACACGTAATAGCCTTGATGCTCGATGCTTCCCACCCCTTGAACCACCTGGTTCGGATTCGCCGGGAGATTGTCCAGGGCCTCCCCGGCACGCGTACAGAAGATCACGTATTCGCGTCCATCTACTTCGTAGACCGCCGGGATGCCTTCCGGCGCGGCTTCAAGCTGCTGCTCCCACAGGATATTCCCGGTGTCTTCGTCGTAGGCATGCAGAGTAAGATCCGAGCCGGTTCCGACAAAAATGAGCCTACCCGCGGTCACTACGGGTCCGCCGCGCGGCCAGTAGCTTCCCGTAGGCTTGATGCCTTTCGCCGCAAGCGACAGAACGGTGCCGAGCGGGATCTTCCACTTGATGACACCTTGGTTCAGATCGTAGGCGGTTAAAGAAGACCAGGGTGGACTGATCGCCGGCAGGCCATTCGCGGCATCCATCGTTCCGTAGCCGCTCCAGTATTTTGCGGCTGGCGAATCCGGGCCCGGCACCGACGGCCTGCCGTGGAATGGAACATTCGCGGCCGCGGGGTCGGTCAAAAAAGCGATGATCGCGGCCAGATCCTTATCACTTAAGTCTGACTGCGCGAACGATGGCATGCCTCCCCGGCCCGATCGTACGATTGCCGTGATGCCGCTGGAGCCCAGGCGCTGGGGTGCGTCTACCAGCGAGGGCGTCACTCCGCCGTGTCCGTTACGGTCGACACCGTGACAGGTCTGGCAATGATCCTGATAGAAGTCGCTGCCTTGCGCGGCGGGCGGAGCGGTGAACACCGACCGCGGGTGTTCGCCCAGGAGCTTCAACATCGCGGGCGCGTCTTTCGACTGCACAAAGATCATCCCCGATGCCGGGTCTGTCGCCGCGGCGCCCCAGTTTGCGCCGCCGCTGTTGCCGGGCATTTGCAGCGTGTCTTTCAGCCCGGCAGGCGTGAACAAGCCATCGTTTCGCGCGCCGCCAACCCATTCTTTCAAGCGTGCCAGGTCGGCCGGGTCGGTCACCAATGGGTTCACATCGGCAACGGTGAAGCTCTGGCGAGCGAAGGGTGGCGGCCTGGTGGGAAAGGGTTGCGTGGGCCAGGCATGCTCGTGCGGCATCTCTGATTTCGGAACCGGACGTTCTTCAATGGGCCACAGCGGTTCCCCCGTCTCACGGTTAAAGACGAAGAGAAAACCTTGCTTGGTGGCCTGCGCGACAACATCCACCAATTTTCCATCGTGCTTTACCGTCAGCAGCTTGGGATCCGTCGCTGCGTCGTAATCCCATAGATCGTGATGTACGAACTGGAAGTGCCATAGGCGCTTGCCGGTGCGTGCGTCCAGAGCGAGCAGGCAATCCGCAAAGAGGTCTGCGCCCACGCGATCGGCGCCATAGAAATCGTAGGTGGAGGAACCGGTGGGCACAAACACAATGCCGCGTTTCTCGTCGACCGTCATTCCTCCCCAGTTGTTCACGCCGCCGGCATACTTCCATGCTTCGGGCGGCCAGGTCTCGTAGCCGAATTCACCGGGATGCGGGATGGTATGAAAGCTCCAGGCCATTTTGCCGGTGAGAATTTCGTACGCTCGGATATCGCCGGGGGGTGAACCATATTCCTCGCCGGTGGACGATCCGAAGATGATCAGGTTTTCAAAGATGCGCCCGGGGGTGCCGGACTGGATCATCACAAACGAATTTGGATCACGCCCCAGACCCTCCCGCAGGTTAACCCGGCCATTGGTTCCGAAGGAGGCGATGGTCACTCCTGTGCGTGCGTCGATCTCCTGCAGAGAGTTGTTCGCGGAAAAGATCAGCCTGCGGTCTGAACGGTCTTTGCTTTCCCAATAATTGATGCCCCGGCTGGTGACAAACCCTTCCGCCTGGTGGCTCCATAACGGGCTGCCGGTGGCAGCGTTGAGCGCCAGGATCGTACGGTCTTTGCCCAGGAGATAAATCACACCATCGACAATCACGGGGTTGAATCCAAACCCGCCCCTTGCCTTGACTGGATAAAACCACGCCAGTTGCAGATGTTGGACATTGCTCTTATCTATCTGCTTGAGAGGCGAGTATTGCGGGCTGGCCTCACCGCCCTGGTAGTCTGGCCAGTTTCGATCGCCGGGCAGATCTGAAGCGGAAAGCCGGCCCGAGGAGAGCGCCAGGAGAAAGATGATTGCGGTCAAAGCCCTACTGAGAGTGGATGGAGCCCGTCCAGGTATGTCGAGATAGTTCAAGACCTTCCTCGCGTGTATCGATTGCACCGTGGGCTACTTCTTATCGGGCGGCCCGGCATGAGGCTTGCCCCAGAAAATAAATGTTCCCCTCATGGTGGAGGTAATAATGTCCATCGCACCATCGCCGTTGAGATCGGAGACGCTCACCGTGGAACCAACACCAGAGCGGTTATGAATGAGCTCCGGCACAAATCTCGCTCCGCCTGGCGCGGTCTGGTCGCGCACCGTGTGGTAGACGTAGAGCACAGCGGCTCCCCATGGATCGGGATCGGTGGTGCTTTCAAGATGCGAAAAGTAGCGCTTGCCGGTAACGAAGTCGGGGATTCCATCGCCATCCACATCGGCATAGGCTGCGCCATGAAGTTCAGTGAAGGTGACGCCGCCGGCGTTGTTGGTGGTGAAGTTGTCCATGATCATGTGCTGCACGAAGGAGATGTTGCCCGCGGGATCGCGCTTCTGCTCGTACCACGCCAGGCCAAAGCCATGCGCATGGAGGCTGGTAACGACATCATTGAGCCCATCGCCGTTGACGTCATAGACTGCCATCGTCGCGCCGCCGCTGCCAAAATCGACCGGATGAAATTTCCAGAAGCCTTCCGTTCCTTTTGCCGGCTGTTCCAGCCATCCGGAGGACACCAGGATATCGGGACGTCCGTCGCCATTGATATCGCCGACGCCGAGCCCATGAAAATTGACGGGCACCCCGGAGGAAACCGGATGAACGATCCAGGGCCTGGTGGGGTCCGCCGCGTCAGGCTTGGCGTAGTTGATTGCATCCTGGCTGACGAAGATCACTTCAGGCTTGCCGTCGCCATCGATATCCTGAAACAGGACGATTTCCGATGCGATCTGCGGGAGCACGAGGTAGGAGTTCCAGCGGCGCGGCTCTCCCCGCGGATTCACGTAGAGACTGATGGCCCGGGTGTCGGAGGAGAGCACATCCGGCCACCCGTCGCCCGTGAAATCGTAAGCGTAGTTGACCATGTCCGCGGCGAACTCTGAGCTGGGACTGGCCGTTTTCGATAGGTAGATCTCGCGTCGCGTGGTGTAGGTGGGGCCGTAGTAAACAAAGGGACCAGCGACGATGTCGGGTATGCCGTCGTGATTGATGTCCGCCACCGCGGCAGACCAGGCATAGCTGAAATCGCTGATGCGCTGGATGTTGTAATTGGCCGACACGTACTCCACCGGCTCAGTCTTAAGGGAGATGTCCTTATAGGACACATCCTTGAAGCGCACCTCTCCGGCCGCGCCAACGTAAATCGCAATGGGCCCGAAACCGGCGCCATGATCTTCAGTGGCGGCGGGAATGACGAAGCCATTGGAGTTGACATGCACGCGGAGTATGTCGGCGTCGACGGTTACCTGAAGGAAATTCCAACCATCCGCGTTCAGATGGAATGGTGGCCGTGGCATAACGCGGCTCGCCGGGGGTAGCGCGGCGATGCCGTGCAGACCGTAGGAGCCGGCAGGAACGGCGGTGCGCGAGAGTATCGCGGCAGGCGCCAATGGTTCTCGCTGCGTCTCCACTCCCTGTGCGTCGAGGGTGACACGATAGGATCCCGGGTCGTCCGCGTCCAATGAAACAAAGAACCCCTTCATGCCCGCGGGCGTCTGTTCGGCGCGAAACAAAACTCCCGTCTTGCAGGCGCCGTTGCAATGGAAGGAAGCGGAGACCTCAAGGTCCTGATAAGACTTATCGAGAATCAGCCATCCGCCATGGCTGCCCGGCGTGCCCTTGCCGATGAGTTCCCCGCCCTCAGCGCGCCAATCCGCCTGCCCGAGAACATGCCACCCGGCCAGGGTTGAACCTTGAAACGTATAGTCGGGCACATAATCCTGAGCGAAGACAATGGTTGCCGCCAACAGCGACAGCGAAATCCCAGCGAGCCAGCGTACAGATTTGTGAGGCATGTAATTCCCGTCAGATGCTTACGATCCTACCTCAGGATTTGTCTCTGGTTAGTTGCCCGCAAGGCACGCTTCTACGATGCTGACGGGAGATTGGGTGGGGATAACGCGGGTGAGCTGGAAGCCGGCCTTTTCGAGCAGGGCGCGGTACTCGGGCTCGCTGCGCTCCTGGCCTCCGGCTAAGGTCAGCATGGTGATATCGAGTCCCTTGCCGGGATGAAAGGTGTTGCCTTCGGGCAGCACCATTTCGACGATGAGCAGGCGGCTCGTGGGGGACATGGCGCGGTGGCAGTTGCCGAGAATGGTCAGGCACTGCTCCTCGCTCCAGTCGTGGATGACGTGCGACAACAGATAGAGGTCGCACCCGCTCGGGATGCTTTCGAAGAAGCTGCCCGGGGAAAAGGTGACGCGGCCGGTCATGCCGCGGGATTGGATCAGCTGCGCGGCGCCGGCCTGGTTATGCGGCAGATCGAAGAGAGTACCCCGGGGGCCAGGATGGCCGGCAAGCACGGTGGTTAGGATGTGGCCCGTGGCCCCGCCGATGTCGGCAATGTGCGAGCAGGAGGAGAAGTCATACGCGGCGGCGATGGCGGGTGCATCGCCGCTGTTGATGCCCATGAGTAGTTCGCTGAACATAGCGGCTTCTTCGGGATGGGTCGTCAGGTGATCGAAGAAGGGGACGCCGAAGTGATGATCGAAGGAGGGCTGGCCGGTCTGAACGGAGTAGAGCAGTTTGGACCAGGGGATGACGAAGAGGTCTCCGGTAATCGAAAGAATCGATGTACGCACCGAGCCGGGAACGTTGGAGCGGAGCGGCTCGGCGAGCGGGGTGAGGGAGAACCGGTGGGATTCGTCTTCGCTGAAGATGCCGTTCGAGGCGAGGGTGCGCAACAGGCGATAGAGGGCGGGGGCATGCGTGCCGGTGATAGCGGCGAGTTGTTGGGCTGTTTGGGGGTGGCCGGCGAGGTGGTCTGCAAGGCATAACTGGGCGGCGGTGCGGAGCAGAAATGGGACGGTGTAGCCCAGCGACATCATCATGAGCTGTGCCTGGGGTGGGAGCGTTTGCGCGGATTCCGCTGCTGGCATCGTCGTTCTCTCCAGGATGGCCTCGCCACTTTAACAGGAATGTTCCGCAAGTGTCTGCCGCCATCAAGAGGGTGACCGCGAGGCGTGGGCCGGGAAATGGCTAAAAAGTGCGCATAAACGCACTAATTCACCTGCTGCGGGATTCTTCGGGTTCGGCGGTCTCTTGTTGCAGCTCTGTGTATTCGCGATGGAGGGCGGGCCGGGGCTCTCCCCGGATTTCCTGTGGAATTTGGTGGCTTCGGTGAACTTCATGCGCCTTTCTTCACGGAAAGGCGCACACGCGGTTCCCTTCAGCGCAGCGTGGCAGGAAATCCCCGGGTCCTCTCCGGGAAATGGCTAAAAAGTACGCACAAACGCGCTAATTCACCTGCTGCGGAATTCTTCGGGTTCGGCGGTCTCTCGCGTTCCAGCTTTACGGTGCCCTTTGGGCGATCACGTTTGTCCATGCCGGGCGTTGCTTTGGCTTGTGGGCGGAGAGGTTTTGCCTGCCACCGCCCACTGGATAGACATCGATTGTCAAAGATCAGCGTTTGCCTTGAAGCGTTTTCACAAATACTTCGGGTGTCGCGTGAGCGGGTATCTGCAGGGGTTCTTTTCACCCCAGCAATCTGACTTCGGTGTTCCTTCTTCGCTTTGCACCCCTTGTGAAAACGCTCTAGCCCTGAGGCTGATGGCCGCGATGCGGCGTGAATGATGCGAAAACAGCGAAGTAAGCGAACGAAGTCCCCCTTCCAAGCAAGGTTTGTATCTATCTTCTCCTATAGGTAATAGATTCGGATTGGCCGTACTTCGATCAGCAAAATTAAATTCGAGGGCTCAGGGGCTCGACTCTAGAACACGCATGCAGGGCTGCACTATCGAGATCGCCGCGCCAGTCGCCGAGCGGGATAGATCGCCAATCCGCGCCTTGCAACTACGGCTGATATCCGCCGCTACGTCAATGTTGTCCAAAATCGGTGGAGACACTGAGTTCCTTCCATATTCGTGCTTCCTCTAAGCGCGCGAGATCGTTCTTCTCCACCGCGGCGTACGCATCGCTGCCGAGCAAGAGTCGCAATGGAGGGTTTCGCTCCTGCGTCAGCCGGATGATCGCTTGAGCTGCCTTTTTCGGATCACCCGGCTGCTTCCCGTTGTAATTGCGCTGAAATCTTGCGGTCGCTCCAACAGTCGAGTCGTATGCGGGGTGACCTTCGCTCAGTTTGGTGGAACTCCCCGCGAAGTCCGTGCGGAACCCACCGGGTTCAACAATTGTGACCTTGATGCCGAGTGGTGCTACTTCGCGTGACAGCACTTCAGAGAAGCCTTCGACACCCCATTTCGCCGCCGAGTAAGGACCACGTCCCGGAGGGCCGATCCTTCCGCCCACCGATGAAAACTGAATGAAGTGGCCTGTTTTCTTTTCGCGAAA
>CAWKAU010000021.1:0-36098 GCA_963847685.1 uncultured Acidobacteriaceae bacterium
TATGTTTATGTTGTCCTATTTACTTGGTAGAATTCTCGTATTGCTAAGACGGGTTGCCCACAAGGATCTATCCCTATATAGAAGATAGGCAAAACCAACAAGGTAACTACGAACTCTCATCAATCCTGATGGGATATCCGCTGACGGTCGATTGGGCAATCAGTAACGGTACCCATGCGATACCGCTGAATAGTCCAGCAGGGACCGTCACGATACCGGTCAGACCCGTCGCTCGTTCGCGCCACCCGTCACACAGAACGTCACCATATCGTATACAGTTGATGCGACAACCTCATCCGTTCAGCTGGAAAAATATCCCGAGGACGGCAACTACAGGGTCTGGCTCACGGCACGCGCAACCGACCCGGTTAATAACATAGCCAAGGCCTCGGAGGAAATCAACTTTGAGGGAGAGCGGTATCAACTACTCGGTTCCTTCACCGCAGACTTGATTGCTTGTAGCCGGCGCCTGCGAAAGCACGCGCAGACCAGACAAGCCCCCGGTTGGAATTTTGCGCCATGGGTTCCAGTGGACCACCCGGCTCCCGGCATGCTGGCGAATCTGATCCTCAGCGTCTCTAGATTGGGTGGCGACGAGGCGGCCTACTTTCTAAAGATGCTTCAACTCGCGCACGGCGTTCAATTTGATCGAGCACTTTTGAGCACACAGAATCCACCTGCGTTCTTGAGCACGCCGGGCAAACGGTCCGGGACGACACGTAAGGAGTAACGCATGAGTAATGACTGCAATCAGACTTGTCAAAACTGTGCGGACGGATGTGATGACAAATGCAGCGGTTCCGTGAGTGATCCCGATGGTGGGAGTGCTTCATGTCCCAGCTGCGGGGCTAGATGCAGAAGTTGCAATGACACCTGCAGCAGTTGCAGTAACAACTGCAAGAGCTGCCAATGTGCTGGCAGCGGCGCTGCAGCAGTGCTGCTTCTGACGTACTGGTGTGATTCGGGTCTCATAAAGAAGTCCACCTCCAGAGTGCTGCAAGTTACGGGCCACTGTCTGGATACTGAAAGTGCTACGGAACTACCCAGTACCTTTACGCTGGCTGAGTCGCTCACAGAAGCGGCTGACTGCGCGGGTCCCGTTGCGATCACTACGCGGGCATCCGGCCTGAGGCCCGGTCGCTGGAAGGTGTTTGCCGGGTTATCCGGCGACGACCAGGTGCAGGTGTGGTCTGGAACCTTACCAGATAGGGCCGTGATCCTCGGCGACAAAGCCCTGGAAACTCGGATCGGCGCCGCCCGATACACGTCCACGCACAGGCCAGGCCTGATTCATTCCGCCTGGATGTATCTCGTCGCCGCGGGAACGCTGATAGCCCTGGTATTGCAGGCAGTCGTCTTTGCCCAAAGAAATATCCCACTTGTTCCGGCGGGTATTGTCCTTCTGTTTTCGATTGCGGCAGGCTCTGCCGGCGCAAAATGTTGGTTCATTCTCAAATACCGGTCTCGCTGGAGCCGCTTCCCCAAGGCTGGCATGTGTGTTCAGGGATTTCTTCTAGCTGCCACTGCTACAGCGATTGCGAGCCTCCTGGTCGCACACCTCCCGGTGGCGGTTTTTATGGATGCTGCGTCTCCTGGCTTGTTTGTAGGTCTTTCCATAGGCAGGGTCGGCTGCTTCTTCGTAGGCTGCTGTGCGGGGAGAGCGAGCAAGTCGCGTTGGGCCGTTTGGTCATCCGACGGACGCCTGGGTATGCCCCGAGTTCCTACTCAACTGCTTGAGGCAGCCTCCTGCTTTCTAATTGGATGGATGGCCCTCTTCCTTCAGGAAAGGCTCGTTGCCCCCGGTTTGATCTTCTTGCTCGGCTGGGGATTGTATACCGTGGTCAGGGAGCTGATTATCTTTCCCCGGCGTGCCCGAAGACCGCAGATTTCGATGGCTCTCGGCGCTCCGGGAGTACAAGTTCCATGAATATCAGTGCTTGGTTTGAATTAACAAGGAGAAGAGCTTATGTCAGATGATCCACCTGATGGGCCGGGCCAACTGCAGATAGGCCCTGATGGCCAGCCTGTATACGTATGTACGTACGAAAGCTGCAACGCCTACTGTGATAAATGCTCGCAAAACTGCGATTGCCAGCGCGGAGACTGTGGTGACTGCGGTGACTGCAAGGAGAGTAAGTGCTCTCGTCATGCAGCCAGCGTGATTCTCACATGCTGGCTAGGTTCAGATATTCTGAGGATGAACAAGGCGGCAGTTCTCCGGTTGTCTGGCCGCATGCAGGGGCACGCAGTCTCCGGGAAATTTGCGACATTCGACTGCGACATTCCGCTGGATATGGTTCCGGAAACTAACGGAATGGTCGCACTGACAACGCGCATCCCACATCTTCATCCCGGATCGTGGTCGATCAAAGCCATGCTGCCAGACGGACAGGGATCCCATGAATGGTCTGCGGAGGGTCCTAATCGAGCTTCCACCGTCCTGGGTGAATCTGAGGTTCGACTGAGTAAACCAAGGCGAATCGCGCCCGGCTTAATGCCCACGGCTTGGGCAAAATGCGTGACCGGCGGGTTTGTATTTGGCTTTCTTATTCACATCTGTTTGCTGATCCATAACAACATCAGTCTTGCTCGCGCACTGCCGCTCACTTGTGGGTCTGTCTGCGTCGGCCTTGCTGGTGCTCCGATGTGGTTTATGATCAAACACCGTTTATCCTGGCGACGCTTTCGTGGGTTGGGTCTTTGCGTACAAGGCTTCCTGGTCTGCTTTTTGCTGGCAATGGCACTGGGTGTGGTGATCCTGTCCCTTCCCGCATCGAGGTTCTTAAGCTGCGTAACCCCGGCCCTGTTCTTCGGTCTGGCTGTCGGAAGGATCGGTTGCTTTTTGGGAGGTTGTTGCGCGGGTAGGCCGACGGGCTCAGCTTGGGGTGTCTGGTCGTCAGATGGAATTCTTGGTGTCCGCCGTGTACCGACCCAATTACTGGAATCAGCAGCCTGCCTCTTGATTGGATTCGCAACTCTACTCGGGAGCGGTCAGCAAGCGGTTTCTTTGGCAGCTTTTGTGGGCAGTTGGGTGGCATATACTACATTCCGGCAGGGTGTGATCTTCCCCTTGAGGGCTAAGTCGGGGATGCCGGCTTTGCCGGCGTAGAGCATTCGCACACCTGGAAAGACGATGCTCTAGCCTTTGCCTTCACAGCTGTCCGACCCTAATCTGGACAAGTCTGTTGTCTTTACGCAGCGGCGTCCGCTCACACACCACCATTTCCGCCATTTGAGCCCGGCGCGAAGTGTAGGGCGAGCCACATAGGATAACTGATCACCGCGGCAATACCTGCCCCAGATTGGACAGTCTCAACAGAAGCGACCGGGAACTTCCACCTTGCTGCTGGCGTATTCGTTGCAAGAGCGCACTCCAAGGCGGAGGGAACCTCTTGAAATACAGACGCCGTATTATCCTCTGGATTGTCTATGCCGTCGGGCTTGTAGGGTTAGCCATCTGGGCGAGTTGGCGCCACAAACAGGAAGTGGCGCACCGGTCCGAAGATTCATGCTGCAGACAATTATCAGTTTCGGAGTTTCGTGGACAGACCGGAACAGTGACCTGAAAGGTTTCGAAGAAATTCGACCGCGCCCCAAAACTAGGGTGCAAGGCTGAAGACGACGTTCACCTGGGTCTGCACCTCGACCACTTCTCCATTGAGGAGGTATGGTTTGTAGGTCCACTGGCGCACGGCCAGCATTGCCGCGTCCGAGAGGTCTTGCGAGGGCGAGGTCAGGACGCGCAGGTCCTGCACGTGACCATCCATGCCAATCTTACCGGCCAGAACAACCGTGCCCTGCACATGGTGTTGTTTGGCGCTATCGGGATAAGCAGGAGCTACTTTGCCCAGCAGGTTCCTCTGCATCACTCCGGAAGAGACCGCGATCTTTCGCGGTGGCGCCTTAATCGCCCCGGGCGGAGGAGTGAATTCGGACTCATTCACCGGCTGCAGCGCTTCCAGCGTTTCCAGGTGAATATTAAGGAAAGGCTTGTCCTTAAGCGTTACGCGGATGTCGCGGGCGATCGAGCGGCCCTGGAAACTGATCGGGTCATCAAAGGACATGCGGTAGTCGTCGCCATAGGAAGAGTTGAAGCGAAGGATCGGATTGGCCTGCTCGAAGCAATAGACAGGGGATGCCGGCGGCGGCGGTGCGTTGGGATTCAGGGGGCCCGGATGATCGAGGGATATACAGCGAAGCGTGGCTTTGCCGGAATTCCTTTCACGCATGGTGAGGTGAGCATAAGAGAGCTCCACCTCACTCGGTAGCGGGTCGATCAGGTTTCGGTGAACCAGCATCTCTGCTGTGCCCGGCCATCGTGGGTCGCCGCTAAGAAAGAGGCCGCCATCGGTCATATAGTCGGTTTGCGTAAAACCGGAGCTGGTGAAGCTGGACTTGTGCTCCTTCATCCCGGCCCAGAACTCCTCATAGATGCCTTTGTCTTTCGGGGCGCCTTGATCGTCAAACGTTTCGTAAGAGGCCTTGATATGCCAAGGCTGGATACCTAGGGAATTGAGGCCATTGACCTTCGAAGCGAGAGCGAAGATGGCGGACGGATCACTCGTCATGGAGCCCGGCGTCGTTGTTACCGCGCCAGCAGATGTCTGGCCGCCATTCAGCCCCAGCGCAGTATGCTGCATCAGCAAGGCAAGGACGAAAGGCAGAGCGCTGCTCGCGTCAATCGGTCTCATCGTGAGAACTCTCCCTGCTAACCTAAACCGTCCGCGACGAGACCGCGCTCGGCCGTTTGGGGGAAGACTATCTTGTCGCGGTATTTCCAGCCAGCGCTTTCTTTTGCTTGAGAAGGGCTTGAGAAGAGACGAGGTGTTCCCGCCGGAGTTCCTGGTCGGTAATGGCAGCGGTTACGTTCCGTCAGGTCCCAGCCAGAAGAGTTTGTCCCACCCAGAATTGTCCATGGAACGGCACGAAATCCCGCCTGGGCGGGATGAATTCCCTGCCCCCTGATCGCCTTGACGTAGAGAACTGCAATCACGTTGATCTTCCCCTTGAACTCCAGGGGCGATAGCGTCCTGTCCCTTTGTCTCCCCGCCCGCGGCCCTTTCCGGTCAAGAGCCTTGCCGCGACAAATTCAGGCATAATGATAGCCTCCCCTTTGACACATGGTCACTTCAGCGAATCGCGGTCTGGTCTACCGCTTCGGGGTCTTCGAAGTGATGGTGGAGGCTCGAGAATTACTCCGCCAGGGCCGCCGCATCAGGATGCAGCAACAACCCTTCGAATTGCTCCTGCTCCTGCTCGAGAACGCGGGAGAGATAGTGGATCGGGAGTCCCTTCGTCTGCGGCTCTGGCCGGCGGATACCTTTGTGGATTTCGGCCAAAGCCTCAGCGCCGCGGTAACCAAACTAAGACAGGCCCTCGGCGACGATTCAGCCAACCCGAGGTTCATTGAAACGGTTCCGCGCCGCGGTTACCGCTTTATCGCTCCGGTAGCCCGGCACAACGAGCCAATCGCCGCGCCCAACCCTGCACCCCACGCCGAAACCCTCGCTACGCCGGCCGAAGCGTATACAAAGGATAGCCAGGACGAGAGGCGGCGCCATACCGCGGCCTCGAAAATCGCGTGGCTGTCCCTGGCCGTAGCCGTCCTGCTCGCAACCGCTCTGGGAATCTATCGGCACCAACGCAAAACAGCGTTTACCCTCGCCGCCAGCGATACCGTCGTTCTCGCCGATTTTGAAAACAATACCGGCGAAACGGTTTTTAACGATGCTCTGCGCGAAGCCCTCCTGGTCGGCCTTGCGCAATCCCCTCTGATTCAGATTCTGCCGGATCGCGCCACCGCGGTCGTGTTCCGGCAAATGGGCCATTCCCTCGACGATCGAATCACCGGGCTTACCGCCCTGGACCTGTGCCGGCGAGTCGGCAGCAAGGCAACCGTGCAAGGCTCTATCTCCAGCCTGGGAACGACTTACTTGATCGGTTTGGCCGCGATCCGCTGCGATACCGGCAAGCCGATTGCTTACGAGCAAATCCAGGCGCCACAACGGAACGATGTGATCGACGCGCTCGGCCAGGTCACTTCCAGGCTCAGAGCGCGGCTGGGCGAATCGATGCCCACCCTCAAGAAGTACAACGCTCCTTTGGAACAAGCCACTACCTCGTCGCTCGAGGCGCTCAACGCCTATGGCAAAGCCCTTTCAGTATGGGATGCCAAGGGCGATCCGGCTTCCATTCCGTATTTTCAAAAAGCCATCGAACTCGATCCGGAATTCGCTATGGCTTACGGCGCGCTGGCCGTCGTCTACTACAACACCGGCAACGCCGAACTGGCCCGGGAAAATTCCATCAAGGCCTACAACCTGCGGGAACGGGTTACCAGCGCCGAGCGGGCCTCGGTGGAAGCACGTTATTACCTCTACGTCACAGAGGAGGTCGACAAAGCAGCCTTAAGCTACGCGGCGCTCGCCCGGGACTACCCGCAATCTGCCGGCTCACTCAATCACCTGGGCACCACCGACCTGCGCCTGGGGCGGAATGAGCAGGCGGTGGAAGACTTTCGCAAGGCGATGCTGATTGACCCGGGCAGGGCCAATACCTATGGAAACCTGGCCCTGGCCCTGCTCCGTCTCAATCGGACGAAGGAAGTGCAGGCGGTTCTGGCGGAGGCCGCTCGCCGCAGTTTCCGCACCGGATACTGGGTGTTGCTCAATTACTGGCTGGCCATTCTCAACAACGATCAGCCAGCGATGGACCGGTCGCTGGCGCAATCCTCTGAATTTCCGGGAGCCCGGGCGGCCCTGCTCGCGGAAGCAGCGAACAAAGAAGCGGCGGACGGCCATTTTGAGAAGGCCCGGGCGCTGTCGAAGTCCGCGGTGGAGCTACTGCAAGCGGCAGGCGACAAGGACGGCGTAGCCCGCGTTCTGATGCGCGCGGCGCTGCGGGAAAGCGAGGCCGGCTTTTTTTCCAGGGCGCGAGCACTGAGCCGGCAGGCAGAGTCTCTCAGCCACGAACAAGTCATCGTCATTTCGAATGCGTTGATCTCCGCCCAGATTGGCGATTATGCCCGGGCATCCACCCTGACCGGCCAACTGGATGAACAGTATCCTCACGGCACGTTCGTGCAAAAATTCTGGCTGCCCATGATTCGGGGAGAGGTCGCGCTGCGGCAGGGGAAAGGAGCGAAGGCGGCCGCCCTGCTCTCTTCCGCCGAACCCCTCGACCCCTCCATTGTCGACGGATTCATCAGTCCGCTGCAGCCGGTCTATGTCCTGGGGCAGGCGTGGCTGGTCGATGGGGATGGCGCCAAAGCCGCCGACGCCTTTCGTAGGCTGACCGAACATCCCGGCTTGCTGCTGAATTCCTCGCTGGGCGCGTTGGCCGTTCTCGGGCAAGCCCGCGCCTACTCGCTGTCGGGCCGGCCGGTCGAAGCAGCCAGGGCCTACCAGCAATTCCTCACCCAATGGAAGGATGCGGACCCCGGTATCCCCCTTCTACAGCAGGCGCAGCGGGAAGCCGACCGTGCGCAGAGGGCAGCAGCCCACTCCTCGCCCGGGAAATAAACAGCCCGCAGCCCATCGTTACCCCTCGCGCCCAGTTCAACTCTCATCCTATCTCTCTGATTGCGCACGGATTATTGGTTCAACTACGTTTCAGAACCAGTTCCTTTGACGACCCCATGCCGCAGCGCTATTCCTCTTGCCATCGACCTTGCGCCGCCGCTGCTTACGGCCCCTGATCGAACCCAACAATTTGCCGGAGGAGTAAAACCATATGACCCGCGATCTCTCCACTCTCGCCACACCCTGTGTTCGCCGCTCTGGGCGGCAATTCTGCGCCGCGATTCTTTGCCTGGTCGCGGCCACCCTCTTGCTCTGGACCGCAAGCGCCTCGGCCCAGACCGCCGGCCGCCTGTTCTTCCTGAACCCCGGGAATGGTGACTACCTGGTCGGCGGCGTCGACCCCAGCGGCTACTTTCATTCCACGCCGGCAGGCACGCGCACCACATTAGTGGGCACGACCCACCTGGTCGCCAATAACTCGGCGATCGTTGCTTATAACCGGGCGACCGGCTATGCCGAGTTGGTGGCCATCGATGGCTATGGGAACGCCGGTTTCCGCCCCACGGGTTTTGGGGTGAATTGGAACCAAGTCGTGCCTACCGGTGGCGACTTCCTTACCTATGCAGGCGACGGCAACAGCGGCGGCCAGGGCGCAGCCTTCGCGGTGAAGCAGGGGGGATTTATCGATCACCAGATCTGGGCCGGCAGCTTGAGTCCCTGGACCAATATCGTTCAGACCGACGACTATCTTATCTTCTACAACCAAATTACGGGTCTGTTCGACGCGACGATCTTTAGCCCCGTCTCTTCTACCCTCCAACAGAACAGCCTTAGCGTCGCAACCATTCCAACCGGTTATGGATTGATGGCCGCGGTGGATGACAATGTGATCCTGTATAACACCAGCACCGGCGCCTACAGGGTCGTAAGCATGTATTTCGTAGGCAACGGAAATGACTTTCCCGACCGCCGCGACACCGGGACATTGGAGAAGTTTTATGGGGCCATCCTTCCCAGCGCGGGCCGCGTAGTGTTTTACTCATATGGAAGCGGCGACGTGCTGGTTGGCCACCTTACGCAATCAGGGGAATTCGTCAGCGACAAGAAGACCAACATCCCCATCTACACGGACGCCTTCACCACCGGGTCGTACGTATGCTTCTACAACGCGGAGAATGGGGAGCTGGCGGTATACAGCCTCAGCACTGGAGGCACGCTAACCCGGCGCTCGGTGCAGCAGATAGGAAGCGGCTATACCTTCTCGGCCGCCGCCCACTCCTGAGCGAGGGCTTTACAACGCGCTCCTCTGCACGACGCTTCCGTTCGCGCCAATCGTGCGATGGGGAAAATTCACACGAATGACGAAACCCGGGGATAGGTATCATGTCGACTATCTTTCCCCGGGCTGAACGTCAGCCGTATGTCTGGTCTGTGCTCTGTCCGACCTCGATAATATAGCCGTCAGGATCGCGGATGTAGCAGCGTATCTCGCCGTACTTGGGAATTGGAGGCGTGATGAACTGCGCTCCCCGGCTTTTCCATAGTTCATAGCACGCTTGAATATCCGCAACCCGGAAATTCATAAAGCTGTTGATGTGATTCGGGTCGGGGACGCTGAGCGTTACCGTCGGCTTATCCGGAGTCGGCCCGCCTCCAACGTTCATAATCATCCAGATATTCGCGAGCTGAAGGTACCCTGGCGCGTTGCCGTCCCCTCTGCTCAGAATGCGCCCGCCGAAGACCTTCTCGTAGTAATCGAGCGATCGGTTGATGTCGCCCACGATTAGAAAATGCGCGATGCTGATCCCCTCCTTCGGGGGCATCTCATAGCTCTTCTGTTCAATTTGTACACTGCTCATTGACCACTCCAATCCGGATAGACTTACCGACTCACTTTTTCTTCTCGTTGAGTGCAGCTAGAAGAAGCTTCACAACTGCTTCATCAGAGAACGGGTTCTGGCCCGAGATCAACTCGCGATCTTGAAGGGCGTAGCTCCCCCATGGAGCGACCACACTCACATCGCCGCCGGCAGTACGCAAGGCGAAGTCCGGGTAGAACAGCACCTTACCACCAATCTCAAGTGGCTCCCGCTGCTGCTCTTCCGCCGTCGCAAAGATAGTCATCTTGTATCCAGCATAGATCCAGCCTTGAGCCTTGGCGTGTGCTCCGTCGACATCGCCCGCTGCCAGCGCTGCGACGAACTCCCACGAATTCGGAAGAGCCGAGAGCAGTGAAATCGGGCCATGGCAGAGGACAGCCGTGGGCTTGGACGTTTCGTGAAAGTGTCTCAGCACGATGCCGGCATTCGGATCATCCAGAAGATCAATCATCGGGCCATGGCCGCCGGGCACGAAGACAGCGTCATATTGATCCAGGCCCGACGCAATAACATCCCTGATGCGAACTGGGTCTCTGAGCCCGAGCAGGCCGTCGCGGAATATCAGGTAGTCCTGAAGCTTGGCCGCGTCCCCGCCGAAAAAGCCGACGACCTCGGAATGGACATCCACCTGAGGCGTGTTGCCCGTGGGGTTGGCGAAGGTGATTTCGTAGCCCTCCTTCATCAGGGCGCGAACCGGAACCGTCACTTCGTTGAGGTAGTAGCCGGCGCCGCTATAAATCTTGCCACCCTTCAAGGGCAAACCGCGACCGCTCGAGATCAATGCCAGGATTTTTCCTTTGGTTGCCATTTTTATTCTCCTCTCTGAAATCGGAACTAAAACCTCTGGACAAACAGAACGTCCCATTCATCGAAATTGGGCAGCGTTCCCGCCTGGTCCCCACTGTTTCCCAAAGCGCGCAAGGGCGGGCCGTCGCGCTTGAGGTGGATTATGGCTGCGGAAACCCGAACATCAACCACGACTGATTGGCTACCCAATGCGGGTATAGCTCCGTCATCTGATCGAACAGCTCCTGGTCGGACGCCGCGGTTTTCTGCAACCGATCGAAATCCTGCAGGTAACGCTTGGTGTCCTGGATCGTCGAGGGAGAGTCCGGCGCGCCGGGCTTCTTGTGACCGGCGACAACCATCGCCGGGTTCAGCGCCGCTAGCCGGTCTAGCGCCGCGATCCAATTCTTTCGGCTCTCGGGGGTGGTGTCGCCGACGTAGATGCGGCATTGGTTGTACACAACGTCGCCGGCGACGATCAGGCCGAGCGATGGAACGTGGAGAGACGTCGTGTCGGCACTATCGGTGTGGCCCTGCTCGATGATGCGCAATTCGTGGCCCTCGAGAGCGAACGTGTCCTGCTCATAGGGCTCAGGTGCAACCAACCTGGTGGGCACTTGCCCAGGAAACAACTGGCGGGCTAGCCGCTCCACTGTGGGAGTGAAAGAGCTCTGCATGGCGTTCACCGTCTTGGGGGTTGCGATCGCCCGAGCCCCCGGGAAACGGTCAAGCAGAATGCCCAGGCCGTAGAAGTGGTCGAAATGAGCGTGCGTTATATAGATGGTCTCCAGGTTGCGGTTGTGCAGAGCAATCCAACTCGCGAGAGCCTCGGACTCAGCCACCGTCAGCATTGCGTCTACCAGTACCGCGTCATACTCGCCGAAGATCAAAGTCGACGTGATCGGGTCAAAGCCGAGCGCCTCGCCGAAGGGCTTTGGCCGCTCGCCGACCATGGGCTTTCCCGGGGCGGTAAACACGTTCACACTCAGCGTGTTCAACGCCACAGGCGCGGTCACACGCGTAGTATCTTTTAGTTCAATGGTGCTGCCCATTTGGTACCCCCTTTCGACGCCAGAGCGAGTGACTGTTCAAGCCAAGGTTGGCAGAAGCGCGACGACGAATCCATTGGACGAAGGTATCGATCAATACCAAAGTCTCGGTTGGACATTGCGGTCAGAGAGGCGCACGCTAGGCTTCAACCACCAACCTCTGCGTTCGCAGGTGACCTGTTTTGGCCCTGGGCCGTCAACCAAAGGTAATGACAGTCTCGCGGTGCTCTCTCCATCTGAGCTACCGGCATCTGATGGTAACCACAAGGATCAGATCAAAACAAGCGGTGGCGCCAAAGGAGTTGTGGAAAGCGTCAGCTTCAAACCCTCAGCTTGCGATACTGGCCAGGTGTCAAGTTTCATGCACAGAGCTCCGTGGCCCGGCGGACTTTTTGCAGGCTTTGCAACTCTGTCGGTGCGCGTCCATCATCTTCCGAAGTTCTGCGCTTTTCGCGATCCAGATACTAGCCTCGTAATTCTCGCCCCCAAACTTACGCACATAATTGAGAGCGTCCTGGTTGGCAATCTCTCTCTCGAGCCAACCGCTCGTATTCAGGACAGGGCATTGTCGTCACCGAATCGCACCCGCCATCAATGAAGGTGCAAACTGTGATGACATTATCCGGCTGGGAACCTATCTTCCGGCCATATCTTTGGGGCATTTGGCCTGCATTCACAAATCGGCTTAAAACTCCCAATGGAATGAGGAGCCGCATTCTTTAGTTGCATCAACTACTCTTTTGAGAGGGCCTATACTTAAGGGGATGCAGCGACCTTTCACCACGCCTCGCTTGTTTCTTCCCTGCGCACTGGCAGTCGCTGCGGTCTTTCTGCTATGCCCTGGCGCGCATGCCGCGTCGCGGCAGATTCCGCCTTATCGGTCGCGGCCTCTGGTGGTGGGCTACTTTCCCGGGTGGGGTCAGTCTTATGCTGCACCCTTCAACGTGAAGACCATGATCGCAAACCACAGCGTCAGGCTCCTGGACCAGATCAACTATTCGCAAGGCTCCGTCGCCGGCGGACGCTGCGCTGTCGCCTATCGCAAATACGACCTGGACACCCTCTACACCCGCAGGAACAGCGTGAACGGCAGAGCGGATAATCCTCGCTCGCCGTTTCGCGGTTACTTCCACCAACTCAAGGAGCTGAAGCTCCGCTATCCGCATTTGAAGATTCTGATTTCGCTCGAGGGTGCTCAGGAAGGCTTCCGGGAAGGCGCGAAGCCGGAAAACCGGCGCGCGTTCGTCACCTCGTGCGTAGACACTTTCCTGCGTGGTCATTTCGCGCCCGGAATCCATGAGCCGGGTATCTTTGATGGATTTGATATTGACTGGGAGTCGCCACAGCAGAGCGAGGCTGCCGATTTCCTGGCCCTGGTGGCGGAGTTCCGCCGCCAGATGGACGCCCTGCGCCCCGGATTGCGGCTTGCGATTGCCGTTGGAGAGTCACCCCAGGATCTGCCGGGTACCGACTTCGCAGCCCTTTCCTCGCTGGTCGATCAGGTAGGAATCATGAACTACGACTACACCGGCCCGTGGAGCCCCACAACCGGCTTTATCGCGCCGCTCTATGCCAACCCCGAAGACCCGAATCATTCCAACAGCATAGAGCGGAGCATCGCCAGCTATCAGGCGGTTGGTGTGCCGGTCAACAAAATGCTCATGGGGCTGCCCTTCTACGGTTATAGCTGGACCACGGTCAATGCCGCCAATGACGGCCTTTTCCAGAGCGGCACGGGCGTGCATGACGATAAGCCTTACCACGACATCCGCGCACTCGCCGCCTTCTCTTCTGTTCACCGCGATCCGCATACGCAAGCGCCCTGGCTCTTCGACGGCCAGATTTTCTGGACGTATGAAGACCCGGTTTCGATCCGCTATAAGGTCAGCTACGCCGCGCACCAGCGCCTGGCAGGCATTATGATCTGGGAACTGAGCGGCGACACCGAAGATGCCGAACTACTCCGCGTTGCCCACCATTCGCTCAGAAGCCCCATGGACACCAGCGTATTTGATGCAGCCACGGAATCGGCGCCGGATTCCTCTACTACGCCCTGATTAAGACAAAGCCTATCAGGGCAATTTAGAACGTCAGCTTCAATCCAAACTGCCCTTGCCGCGGCGCGCTCGATGTATAAGTAATCTGTCCAAAGAGGGGATCATCCACATCCGTGGCCGGCTGGCCGAAGGTCGGATGGTTGAAAGCGTTGGATGCTTCGAGACGAAACTCGATGGACGCGCCCTGGTGGAGACGTTCCAGCGAGAAGACTTTCAGCACGGACAGATCGGTATTGAAGCTATAAGGTGTGCGGACTGCTCCGTAGCTCCGGGGAGCGTTGCCGAGCGCATAAAGCGGCGGCAGTACGAAGACCTGAGGGTTGGTGAAGTAGTTGTTGATCCAGCCTTGCGCGTGGTTGCGCTGCGCCTTGCCCACAATGTTGGGCCGTTGCGGACCATAGGTCGGCAGCGAGGTTCCGTCATAGGTAGTCATGTTCAGCGGACGGCCCCCGGACCAACGCCAGACGCCGTTGGTAACCCATCCACCGACAATGGCGTCCAGCACGCGCGGCATGCCGCCCCCGAATGTCTTGCCGCGCCCGAAGGGCAGTGCATACACATAGCTGACCTGCAGAACATTGGTCACATCGAAAGTGGAGAGGCTTCTTTCGAGCCATGGTTTGTTCGGATCCTGCAGGCTGAGAAAACTTCCGATCCACGTAACGTTATCGTCGTCGACCGAGGCATCATCGAAGGATCTGGAAAAAACGTAGCTCACCAGCAGCTGTAAGCCATTCGAGTAATCCTTCTGCAGCCTGACTTGAGCCGCGTCATAGTTGGAGCTTGCAATCGGCGGAACGTCCGAAGTAGCCGAAGTGAATTGCGGATAAGGAAGATTCAGCTGCCATTGCGGAACCTGCTGGCTCGAGAGAATGCTGTTGGGGTCGGTGATGTGGCCATAGAAGGGGTTGTCTACGTAATTCTGCAGAGCGGAGATCTGATCGAGCGAATAATTCTCAATCTCAGGTCCCAGGATATCCAGTTGATTGGCGCCAGCGAAATAATTATGAGTTCCCTTCTTCCCGATGTATTCCATATCGAGGAGCGTTTTCCATGGTAACTGCTCCTCGATTCCCAGCGTCCAGGTCTGCTCATACGGCGTGCGGTTTTCGTTGCGAAGCGGGCCGATGGCGCCATATCCAATATCGTTAGCCAACCCGAGGGAGTTTCCCGGCGGGAGAATCAATCCGTTGGGATACGGATTGCTGAGGTGCAGATAGGGAGTCGCACCATCGTTCTGATAGGTGGTGACCAGGCCCGTGCTCTGCGTGAAGCCTTGCGTTCCGTACGATCCCACGCCGTTCGCACCCGATCGAGTCTGGGCAAAGTAAATACCGTAGCCGCCGCGAATCACAGTTTTCGCATTGACCTTGAAGGCCAGACCGAAGCGCGGCTGAACATCTTTCCAGTCCGTATCCGTGATGGTGCGCTGCTTGGAACTGGCGAAGACCTCTCCGCCGGTCAGTTGCCCCAGTCCCGGCACTTGCAGCGGGGATACTGCATTTGGATCAAACCAGTTCTGGCGATTGAATCGGTCAGTCCTCGGCAGAGAGACGTCGTAGCGCATACCGAAATTCAGCGTCAGATCTTTGGTGGCTTTCCAGTTGTCCTGGAAATATCCTGCATACTGATAGTTTTGCGTCGCCGGCTCCAGCTGGATCTGGTAATAGCCGCCCAGATTCGGTTGGCCCATCATAAAGGTGGCCATCGCGTCCCCGCCGCACGTCGCCACGCCGTTGGGGCACTGCGCAGTGCCACCCTCGTCGAAATTGAAGTCGCCATTGGGAGCATTCGTTTGCAGGTAATTCATCTGATGCAAACGACCCTCAAATCCGAATTTCAGTTCCTGCTGGCCCAGCTGCTTGGTGAGCGCGATGGTAAGTTGTCCGGTATCCTGCCCCTGTTTGTAGTTGCCATAAGGGTTGGAACCTATGCTGGTGGTCGCGGCAGACAAATACCCACCCTGGATGAACATGGCCGGAACCCCAACCGTACCTTCGGTATTGAGATAAGAGGGGAAGCCCAGCGTACCGAGCGGATCGGTGACGTTGCTTGCGCCTGTTGGGGGATAGGTATGGATCTTTTCCATGCCACGCGTAAACCCGAAGGTTGTATTCAGCAGCAGGGTTGGACTGAACGTGTGGGTATCGACAATAGAGATCAGATGCGCATGATTCTGGTTCGGCCCTCCCGCACAGGGATCGGCAAAGTTTCCAAAACAGTTATAGGGAACACCCCAATTCCAATCCTGCGAGTACTTCACACTGAGCAGGTTGGCTTGGGTGATGCGGTAATCGACTTTGACATCGAATTGGTGGTTCTCACCAAGGCTGGACCCGCTTGTAATGAAGTTGTCGTAGATCCAGCCGTTATCGCCCGCGTTCCCCGAGATATTCGGCTTGGGGAACAAATTCATCATCTTCTGGGCCACAGGATCGATCAGATTGCCCGGACCAACCGGTAACTGATACGGCGTTCCGTTCAGGTTGGGATTTCCCGGGCTGGCATATTGAGCGACATTATTGAACGGAATATAGGCCGAGCGTACAGCGCCCCCAAGGTCCGAATCATACGTGCCGGAATACGGATCCCAGATCTGTCCCTGAGGATTGGAACAAAGTCCGTTGCCATCGAAGCTTCCTCCATTGGCCGTGCAAACCTCGCCAAAGTCGCCGCCTCGCTCGTTGAGAGTGGGAACACCGGCCTGATTCGTACCGGCGTAGCTTTGAATGTTACCGTCGTAGTCCCCAAAGAAGAACAGCTTGTTTTTTATGATCGGGCCGCCGATGGTGCCACCAAAGTTATTGCGGTGGTCGGCGGGAATCGGCACGTCATTGAGATTATTAAACCAATTATTGGCGTCCAGATGAGTATTGCGGATAAAGTCGTACGCGCTGCCGTGAAAGACATTCGATCCCGACTGCGTGATCATGTTGACGATCGAGCCCCCGGAAAAACCAAACTCGGCGCTGAAGTTTGACTGCTGCACCTTGAACTCTTCCACCGACTCAACCGAGGGCACATAGCTTATCTGGGTAATACCGCCGTTAGGCTCGTAGTTGGTGATCGAGGCGCCATCCATCAGGATGTCCGCAGTCGCCGGACGACCGCCATTGGAAACAAAGTCGGTACCGGTACAACTGATGTTGCACTGGTCGTCGACCCCAGTGACCCCGGGCGCCAGAGTAACAAGGTCCAGCACATAGCGGTCGGTCAAAGGCAGATTCTCAATAAATTTGCGGTTGACTACCTGGCCGGTGGTGGCGTCCTCGGTTTGCAGTGTGCTGTTTTGCGACTGCACTTCCACGGTCTCCGTTGCGGTCGCAACTTTAAGCTTCAGGTTCGCGGTCACGTTCGCATTCACCTCTACCGTGACGCCCGTGCGCTCAACCTTTGCAAAACCTCCCCTCGTTGCGGTCAGCGTATACGTTCCCGGTGGAATGGAGGGGAACAGATAGCTACCTTCTTTGTTCGAGAGGACATGGAAGGTAAAACCCTTCTGCTGATCGACCAGCGTCAGGCTCACGCCAGGCACAGCGGCCCCGGTCGGATCCGCCACGGCACCGGTCACTGTTCCAAAATAGCCCTGGCCAAAGAAGGTCTCGGGTAAGGCCAACAGGATCGCCGCCAGGAGCACTGTGCGCAAACGAAAGCGAGAAGGGTTCATTTTCTGGGGGCCTCTCCGAATCTACGAATGTTCAAAGCGGGCCCCGTGTGACAGGCGTAGCATCCCCTGAATGTTAAGAGAATGTCAAGGCACATTTTCGAGTAAGGAGTGCCGCGTGAGATGACAAACCGCAAATTCGCCCGGTGGTTTATGGTTGTGAAACGGATGGGGAGCGTATGGCATCGCTGAGTGTGAAGTTACTGGATGAATCTGCAAAGGCGCCGACGGTGGCTCATCCCGGCGAGGACATTGGCTATGACCTCTACGCCAACCAGGACCACACTCTCGTTCCCGGGCAGGTGCATCGCGTGCATACGGGCGTGGCCGTGGCGGGCGAAGCCGGCGGAGTACCCGTCGGATTTCTGGTGAAGGACCGCTCGTCCATGGCATCCAAGGGCGTGTTCACCCACGGCGGCGTGATCGACTCTGCCTATCGGGGAGAGATCATGGTGCTCATGACCACCCTGACCGAAATTTACGAGATACGCTCGGGAGACAGGATCGCCCAGCTGGTTCCTACTCCCGTGCTGACCGGAACCGTGACTGCATCGACCGAGCTGGCGAGCGGCAGCCGGGGAAGCCGTGGGTTTGGCAGCTCTGGACGTTAACAGCGAAAGGCAAGGGGAGTACCGCACTCTCCACAAGCTGAGCTGTGTTTCGAATGGTTCGAAGTCGGTCAGCCCAAGACGGTGCTGACCCAGTTCTCGATCAAGCCAGTCCCTATGCCGGTTCGCCGTTCTACCAGGTAATCGATCCAGACAGTCGTATCCACAAACGTCACGCTGTCAACCTACTCTCGAACGCGGCTTTGCCGAGACTCGTTCAGGTTTCCCGCCCACTGCACCTTGCCGCGGAGCCGGCGGATCCCTGATTGGGAGTGGGTCTTCACCAGCAGTCGCAGCGCGGCGTCCACGACTGCCTTCTTGGTGCGCACACCGCTGCTGCGCATCGCCTGCTGCACCAGTGCTTCATCGATATCGATGTTCGTCCGCACCAGACCTCCAATCTGTATAGATCACATCTTTATGTGTAGGCTCTCACATCCGGCACTCAGTACGTAAAAGGAGGCCAGTCACTGCATAGAGACAAGCATGATTTGGTACGATGCGGCGTGATGAAAAATACTTGTTCCGGTCTTTCGCGGCGGGAATTTCTGACGACGGCGGTGGGCGCCGGTGGTGCGATGCTGCTTGGGCCGGAGGCTGAATGCGGCGGCCGACGGGGTTGATACGCGCGTTGCGCAGGTCGTGTCCGGGACCATTGGGATCGATATGCACAACCACGTCTATCCCGCAGGGACGGGGCCGTATCCGCTGCGGGGTCAGCCGCAACCTCACGCAGAACAGCAGCCGGCTGACCTTTTGCTGGCAGAGGAGCTAAAACGATCCGGGCTTACCGCCATCTGTGCGAGCTTCGTGGTGGATTTTACGCCAAATGACAAGCCAGGCGTTGCGCGCGACAAGTTCCTTCGCTGGCTCACGGCGATCGACGCGCAGTTGGAAACGGAACACATGCACCGCGCCTTGAACCTGAAAGACCTGCAAGCCGCGCACGCTCGTGGACGACCCACGATCGTTCAGACAGTCGAAGGATCACAGTTCATCGAGGGGCGCCTGGATCGGGTGGAAGAGGTGTACAAACGCGGCCTGCGGGTCCTTCAACTGCTTCATGACCGAGACGACCTGGTGTCGCCGTTGGGCGACATATACACCGCCCCCGCTCATCTTGGTGGCTTGACGGCTTTCGGCGCGGAGGTGGTGAAGGAGTGCAACCGCCTGGGGATCGTGGTGGACCTTGCTCACGCCAGTTACGCGACCGTGCTGGGCGCGTTGAAGGTGGCCACGCAGCCGGTCATCGTATCGCACACCAGCCTCGCCAGCTGGACAGGCGGGGACCGCAAGATGGCGGAAGCGATGAAGCCGCGGCTGATCAGCCAGGAACACGCGATGGCTGTGGCCGATAGCGGCGGCGTGATCGGGGTGTGGACTCAGATAGCTGACTCGTTGAAAGATTATGTGGAAAGTATCAAGGCGATGGTGGACGCGGTGGGCGTCGATCACGTCGGTATCGGCACGGACAACGATATACTTTCCTCGCGCATTGGCCAGGGCACCAACACGGCGTGGCCGGGCATGACACAAGGATTTTTCAACGCGGTTGCCGGCGAGATGCTGCGCCAGGGCTTCACGTCCGGAGATATCAGCAAAGTAGGCGGCGGAAATTTCTGCCGCGTCTTTGGCAAGGTTACGGCCGGCCACGACCCGTATTAGCCCGAAGTCCGGGTGACGGAGACTACGCTGATGTCATCTTCCTGGCCAAAGCTCTGGGCTCTGCTCGCCAGCTCGGCGGCGGTCACCGTCTGTTGCAGCAGAGCGCGAATCCGCTCAAAGCCGAAGAGTTCACCATGGTCATCCTGCGCTTCCGCAACGCCATCCGACATCAGCAGCAGAGTGTCACCGGGATGGAGCTGGAAGTCCATGACAGAGAACTCAGCGCCGGTCATCATGCCCAGCGGCAGGGCTCCTTCCATCGGCAGCTCTATTCCGTTCAGATACGGTGGCAGATGGCCCGCGTTGGCCAGCCGGACGCCCCCGTCCGCTGCGATGCGCAACGCCAGGCAAGTGGCATGCGCATGGCCTCGTCCACAGAGTCCCTGGTTCAACTCCTGCAACATCGCCAGCGGATCAGAGTCGTAGTGCGCTGCGGTGCGCATCGCACCGACGATTAGCGCTACCAACATTCCGGCCTGCAGACCTTTGCCGGTGACATCACCGGCGACGATCAACACGCTGCCGTCGCTGGGGTGAGGCAGGATTTGAAAGAAGTCTCCTCCTACCTCGCGCGCGGGGCGGTACTCGCTTTCAATGCGCAGTCCGGGAATGTGCGGGAGCGCCTCAGGAATCAATACCTGCTGAACCGCCTGGGCCTGGAGTACATCTTCCACCATGGCCTGTTGCCGCCGCTGCGAGCTGCGGAAATGACGCAAGAGAAGGAAGGAGAAGCACACCAACATGCAGCATTCTCCGATCAGGGGCAGGTCTACGCGGATCCCAGCCGGGGACCACGAGGGATAAATATGCAGCCGCCCCAGGCCGGCTTCAAGCAGGTGAAAGTTATGGAAGAAGATGGCCAGAAGGGCCAGCCAACTATCCCGCGTTCGATGCCGCCACCCTAAGAAGACGATCACAAGCAGCAGCAGGAAAGATGCGCCCAGAGTGATGTTGAACGTGGTCGAAAGAAGTTGCAGGACCCATGGCCGGGCTTGTGGGCCATAGAGCCGAGCCATCAACGGTAACTCGAGGATGAGTGCCACGATCATCAAGATGGCGATCGCATTACGTATCCATCGAAACCGCTGCAGGCCGAGATACGCCCACCAGGTCACCAGCCACAGGCTATAAAGGATCCCGCTCAGCAGGATGCCGAGCAGGTTTTGCTTGAGCGCGCTCAGGGCGTTTGTGGTCGAGACCAGAAAGCTCTGGCCGTACCAGGCCGCGGTGAACAGGCACGCGCTGAATGGCCAAAGCAGGATGGTTTCGCTGCGATCGAAGAGAAAAAGGATCAGGAACAAAAAAGCGAAGGCGAAGAAAAGCAGAGCGGCCAGCAAATCTGACAAAGCTCCGCGAAAAATATTATCCTGGGCGACGCGCCAGACGGATGTGACCGCGCTGGGCAGCCCGAGCAGCGGCGGCGAGTGCATGCCGCCGGACCCGGGCGAAGATAACAGGTGTAATGGCGCCATGTAGAGGCGCAGCGCGAGCACCACGGTCCCGCCGCTGGGGGGTAGCAGGATCATCCGTGGCTGGGAGTGATCGATGGTCGGTACTGTCCGATCGAATTTTCCCATCGAGCTGGCCAGGCGGCCATTACTGAAGACCTGGTACGCATCCTGTATGTTGGAGGGCACCAGCATTGCCAGCGCCTGCCCGGGATCCGCGACCTGCAGGCGGATCCTGTACCAGGCGTACCCGGAGTAGCCAGGATGTCCCTTGGCCGTCCACCCCGGCGAGTATCCGGCGGCGCCGATCGCCGGATTGACAGAGCCCGCGGCGTAGCTGACGCTCTCCCACTGGGAGTCGTCGAAGTCCGGGTCAGCCCAGCTGGGGTTATCCCCGATGTGAAACTTCCATGGACCGTTGAGGCTGACGATGGACTGGCCCAGCGCGATGTGGTCCTGAGCGAGCGTTTGCTGATGCAAGCCCAGGCTGGCAACGAGCAAAAGTATGATCCGTAGGGTGGCCTTGGTAGCCATACGCCTACTGACACTACACGAGTGTCGCCAGTTGAGGTGTCCATCTCGACCTGTGTAGCCCCGGACCTTTAGTCCGGGGCGCGGGCTGCAATCTGCGACGCTTGATGACTGCTTTCCCAGATGTGTACAATTGGCTTCCTCCTCCGATACGTTCCTCCCCCGTTCAGCCGTTTCGGTCAGTCTGTGTCTTCTGTCCTATAGCAGAGCCGGAACTTTCCATATGCTCGAGCCTTGCCTGTCCGGCTTTTAACGGATCCACCTTGTTCCACGCTGACATACAAGATAAGGACGCTGCGCACGGGCCACCGAACTGACCCAACCTGATCTCAGAAAGAGCTGACTCAAGATGAGCCTCATTTCCTTCACCATGGTCCGCATCCGGATTGTCACAGTTTCCTTAGCGGTCGTCTGCATGGCCTCTTCGCTTTACGGCGCTACTATCAACGGCACAATACAGTCGGGAGGCACCTTGTCTTCCGTGCCTCTGCCCAACGTAAATGTCACGTTGTTCGAGGCCACGACAGGCAGCCCGAACAGACTTGCCCAGGCAAAGAGCGACGCCCACGGACACTTTCAGATCACGTCATCCAAAGACTTATCCGAGAGCATTTTGTTTCTGACTGCCCCGGTTGACGTTGGCGTGCAGTTCGTTGCGGTTCTCGGCTCGAGCCTGCCGTCAACTGTCACCATGAACGAACTCACCACCGTAGCTGCCAGCTATTCGATGGCGCAGTTCTACCGGACAGGCGTGATCTCAGGCGATTCGTTCGGCCTACGCATCGCCGCCGGTATGAACAATAACCTCGTCGACGTCACATCCGGGCTTTCGTCACCCGTTCTTCTCAGTTCGCCGAACGCGGACGAGACCAACTCGTTGCGCATGACACGCACGCTGGCCAATCTGCTGGCGGCATGCGTAAATTCTCACATCGCAACCGCCGCGTTGCTCTCTCTGACCGTGCCGGCGCGTGGCTCGCTCCCACAAGACACCGCCGAAGCCCTGGCAAACCTTGCGCGTGATCCCGCGCAGAACGTACGGCTGATTTCGCTTTTGGCGAAGCTGTCTTCCTCCTATACCCCGGCGCTTATTACCGCCCCCGATGCGTGGACGGTCACGGTGAAGGTGAACGACTCCGGCGACGACGCAAACTTGTTCGGTGGACCGGGGAACCTGGTCTTTGACGCCAACGGATACGCCTGGATCACCAACAACGTGACGCAAGGAGGGACGACGTCGAGTATGACCATGATGGTGCTCAAGCCGAATGGGCAGGCCTCCGACGGCAGTAACGGCACGCCGAAATCGCCTGTCACGGGTGGAGGACTTCTCGGCGGCGGTTACGGCATCACCATCGATCGCCGCGGCTCTGTATGGGAGGGAAATTTTGGCTGGGGCATGGTCGACCCGACGACGGACGGGAATGGCAGTATCTCGGAGTTCTCTCCGTTCGGTGTACCCATCTCCGGGCCAGAGGGCTATCAAGGAGGGCCGCTGCGTGCGCAGGGTATGGTCGCCGACCCGTCGGGCAACATCTGGATTGCGAGCTATGGGAATGACAGCGTCTTTGTGTTTCCGCGTGGCGATCCCAAGCTAGCCAGGCAGTTCCAGGAGAATCCCAACAGCGGACCATTCGGGGCCGCCCTTGCTCCGGACGGCACGGTATGGATCGGCAATGGGCTGGCGAAGCCCAATACCATCGCGAAATACGAGTTAAAGAATGGTCGTCTGCATCAGCTGTTCCTCAAGCCACTCGGGGATGGACTCAAAGGACTTTCCGTCGATTCTCAGGGCAATGCGTGGGTGACTTCGCAAGGCGAAGACGCGGTGTACGCCCTCGCTCCCAACGGCAGGGTTCTGGGCATGTACATCGGAGGCGGAATCAACGGCCCTTGGGGTACCTCGATCGATGGAGACGACAATGTGTGGGTGGCCAATTTTGGTCCTTTAGGGGCCGGCACCAATTTCACCTCAGGCAGGCTCTCAAAACTCTGTGGCGCCAACAGGTCTGCGTGTCCGCCCCGCACCAGCATGGGAGATCCACTTTCACCAGACACCGGATACACGGTTCCGTCGGCGGGCAGCCAGGTTCTGCTGCACACCGGCCAACCGCTCTATGGCGCAAACGGGCCACCGAGCTTTGCCCCAATCATGCGGCAGACCAGTTGCCGGGTGGACGCAGCCGGAAACATGTGGACCCTGAACAATTGGAAGCCAAGCTTCGACGTGGATGTGAAGTCGAATCCCGGTGGTGACGGCGTCATCATCTTCGTAGGGATTGCGAAGCCTCTGAGCCGGGAAAACTAGGTTGAACCTCCAGATTGAAGTAGCCTTTTTGCTATGGAGCCGATCCACACGCTATTTGCAACGCAACGTGATGAGCCATCTCCAGCAGTCCTTCCCGATGGCCTTCGCGACAGATACGACGGAAATCTTTGCTTTCCGCCCGCTCCGGAGCAGCGCCCCTATTGCATCGCAAACTTCGTGTCGACGCTCGACGGGGTCGTGAGCTTCAACTTGCCGGGTCAGTCGGAAGGAGCTCAGATCAGTGGTTCGAACGAAGAAGACCGATTTATCATGGGGCTCCTGCGGGCCTCGGTGGATGCGGTGATGGTGGGCTCGGGAACGCTTCGAGCCTCTGGTCCGCAGGGTTCCTGGCTCCCGGAAGCTGTCTATCCAGCAGCGAAAGATTTATACCGGAACTATCGAACCGAGGTGCTCCGAAAGCCGGAGTATCCACTGGTCGTGATTGTTACGGGAGCGGGCGAACTGGACCTCGCCGGCGCTGTGTTTCATACACCGCGAACCAGGGTGCTCATACTGACGACCGAGCAAGGCAAACAGAGGTTGTCGCGAGGCGGATCGGGGGCACTCGCCTCCGTCGAAGTAAAGTCGCTCGCCGCGGCAGAGCAAGGTATTTCCCCTTCTGCCATCCTGACGTTGCTCAGGCAGGAAGAAGGAGTGGAGTTGCTGCTTCACGAAGCCGGCCCGACCCTCTTTGGCGAATTTCTCGCAGGCGGGTTTATGGATGAACTTTTCCTCACATTGGCGCCTCAGATTGCGGGGAGAGTCGCAGCGCACCCCAGGCCGGGGCTGGTTGCACAAGTCGAGTTCTCCCCGGCAACGGCTCCTTGGTGGAAGCTACTCAGCACAAAGCAGGCAGCCGATCACCTCTTCCTGCGTTACCAGATGACGGATCAGAGGGGCTGGAACGCCGGTAACGGTGCGTGATTGTCGGCACTTCCCTGTCGACGCATTTCCCTCCCGAACTCGTATAAACCCTTACGTTCGTTGCCCATAAGCGACTCTGAGAAATCTTGAGAATTTCTTGAGGGCCTCCTGAAGACGCGCGCACCCCTGCCGGAACAGGATTGGCACCGAACTTGAGGGTCGCTCCCAGGACGGGCTCGACCGCTCACGGAGGAATGCTATGAAAGTTGTCTTGATGACCAACCTGGCCGCCGGCCTCGTCCTCGTCTGCGGCGCCGCGCAGGCGCAGTCTCCCAAGCTGGTTTGCAGTAACGTCGCAGACGCCTGGGCGACGCCCGCGGCAGTCACGGCGACAACGGGCACGGTGACCGATGAGGCCGCAGGCTGACTTCGTCGCGGCTACCGCCGATCAAAGTGGTTACCTGGAGGTCAAGGCCTTTCAAAACAATTGCAAGGAAGTAGGCCACGTCCACACCGATGAGCCGGTCCCGATCGGCGCCCCGATCACTGCGGTGGCCGCGGCGGACCTCAACGCGAGCCAGATCGTGACCGCCGTCGTGGATAAGAACGGCACTCTCCAGCTGCGCACCTGGGCCGTGGGAGGCAAGGCCGGCATCGCACCACTCAACCCCGGCTACTTGTCGAGTGAGGGCACGGCCGCACCCGTGGGAACGACACCGTTCCTGGGAATTACTGCTCTGAGCGCCACTGAGGTGGTGACTGCATACCAAGACCCCCTGGGCAATTACTTCCTCCAGGATTGGAACATCCCGACGGATGGGGTGCCCGAGCCCGTAGGGGAAGCGCTCAACCTGGGCGATGCGATCAAGGTATTCTGCGCTACCGGAGCCCAGCAGACCTTCGCCCCCTCTCAGATTGCGATCGCCACCGTCGATCCTTCACTCAGCATGTTCGTGACCGCGGTCAGTGATGACACTATGAATCTGTACGTTGATGTATGGACCCTGGGAAATGACGGCACGTTCGTGGCCGGCGGCCAAACCTGCATACCGAATATAGTAGGTGACGCGAATCCCGGCCTGGCTATCGCGGGTGGGTACGGGCAGGTCTCTTCCAAAACTGGAAAGTTGCACGGCTACAGAACCCAACGCTATGCGGTAACGCCCTTAGTCAACACCGACGAAGACTTCGAGGTCCTGTATTGGGATATCTCTTCGACGGGCGCCCTTTCCGAGACCTCACATAAAACGGCCCCTGGCCTTCCAAGTCTGCCTGCGGCGACGGGTACGGCTGCGGCGATGTTGCCCACGGGCATACCCATCAGCGCGTTCTTGCAGCAAGCCGGTCATAGTTTCGAGGTTAACGTAGGATGGTACGGTTACACGGGCGAGTCCCAGCACACCGAAATTAAAGCAGTCGATGACAACGGTGGCGGCGTTTACGGCGTTTCCGCTGCCGAAGCCGGCGCTAGTTTTCCCGACCCATTCCTTCCAGAGAATCTCGGTACCGCGTACTTTGTCACTGGAACCATGACGGCCTACGGTAACCTGCCGCCGATGGTTGCTGGGTCGTCGCCTGCCAATGAGGGCTTCTTCCGGCTGCATCTCTGGTCGTATCCGGTCATCGGGCCCTATTAGGCGGTCGGTTCAGAGAGTGGAAGGGTCAGACGAAGCAACCCCTAATCCAAGGAACGGTGGTTATTCCGGTCTGGCCCTTTGACTTCAGCTCTCGATCGAGCCGGTCCTCCAATAAAGAAAAACCTCTCTTCGACGAAGGGCACGGCTGGTAGGCCGGGGATGCCTCGCCGCAGCGAGCATTATCCCCGGCATAAACATCTCCAGTTGAAGTGGGCTTTAGCCCCTGGGGTACGCTTTCAGCCTGCTTCCTCCACGCTGTAGGTGCTCTCTGGAGGGACGAGACTTTGTCCCAACGCCCCGTGTGGAACCACATGATGCTCGCCGTGTAACGCCACATGTACTTTGTGTAGCATCACGGATTGGCCTGCCTCCGCTTTGTTACTAACATCACTCATCAAGGAGGCTTTATGAGCGCAAATAAGCGTATTTCGAAGGTGCTCGCACTTTTGATTCCTACTGGTGTGCTTGGCATCTCGTCCGCGCTTGCGGCAACGCAGGTCAGGCCACAAACCACGCCGTTAGAACACGGCCTAACTCCAACCCACGTTGCGGAACGGCTCGCCGACATTCGCAAGGCCATCTCCAATATCAGTCTTACCGATGTCGATCAAGCGAACTCTGGCCCCAGGGTCATGCTCGCCGACTGGTTGAACGCAGGCGGCGGGATAGGTTGGCGCAATGGTGGTTGGGGTAACGGTGGGGGCTGGCGTAACGGCGGCTGGGGGAACGGTGGCGGCTGGGGTAACGGCGGCTGGCACAACTGGGGTAACGGTGGTTGGGGCAATGGCGGCTGGCACAACTGGGGCAACGGCGGCTGGCATAACTTCTGGCACAACTGGTAGAACACAGCGCCCTCCAAGAAAGGAAAACAAACATGCATCGCTCCGAGACACAGATTCAAACAGTCGTTCTGCAGCCCACGCCGTTTTGCAATATTCAGTGCAAGTACTGCTACCTGCCGCAGCGCGACGACACATCGGTCATGGATTTGCCCACCGTGGTGGCCAGTTTCCGGAGGGTCTTCGATTCTCCGTTCGCCGGCAGCCACATCACCGTCATCTGGCATGCCGGGGAACCACTGGTGCTGCCCGTGTCGTACTACGAATCTGCGTTTCAAGCGATCGAGCGGCTGCGGCCGGCTTCCGTTCAAATCCAGCATTCCTTTCAGACCAATGGAACGCTGCTTTCAAAGGCGTGGTGCGACCTCTTTCGCCGATGGAAGGTCGGGGTTGGAGTCAGTATCGATGGCCCTCGTGCTCTGCACGACCAAAACCGGGTCACACGTTCCGGCAAAGGCACCTTCGACCGCGCGATTGCCGGTCTGCGGCTGCTCAAGCAGGAAGGTATACCGTTCCACACCATCTCGGTTCTCTCCAAGGAGGGCCTGGAGCGTGCCGCGGAGTTCCATGCCTTCTTCCTGGAAGAGGGCATCGAAGATGTCTGCTTCAACGTAGAAGAGTCCGAGGGAAACCACGTCTCTGAGCTCATGACGCTCTCTCGCGAGACGATGCGCGAGAAGTTCCAAACGTTCTTGCATCAGTTCTGGACAATTTCGCGGCAAAATCCCGGCATCAGCTTCATTCGCGAAATCGACGGGCTCATTCCCCGGATCTTCCGCCCGGCCGATTCCCCCGTCGGCAACGACCAGGTGGAACCGCTGGCCATGCTGAATATCGACTGCAAGGGGAATGTCTCCTCCTTCTCACCCGAGCTGCTGGGTTACAAGAATGAGCGCTACAACAACTTCATCGTGGGCAACGTACACCAGCACACGTTGCAGCAAATGCTTGACAGCCCGGCCATGCGGGCGATGGTGACCGATATCCGTGCCGGTGTCGAAGCCTGCCGTCGCGAGTGTGATTACTTTTCCATCTGCGGGGGAGGCGCCCCGGTGAACAAACTGTCAGAGAACGGTTGCTTTGAGAGCACGCAGACCTCATTCTGCAACCTCGTCCAGATAACCCCCGCGAATCTCATTCTCAACGCGCTCGACCAGATAGAAGAGCGCCTCGCCCACTCAAATTTGCAGCCACCCCAGCATCGCGCGGTGGCTTCCCCGATCTGCGCATAACTCCAAACTTAAAGGACGAAGGATCCAACCCATGCGAACTATCAAGCAACTTACCGCGATCGTACCTGTCGCCCTGATGCTCACCGGCATCGGAGCGGCGCAGACCACTCCACCTGCCGCCGGCGCCCCGCAGGCCAATGTGCCCGTGGGACAGCAGGCGCCCCCTGCACAAGAAGGCCCAGCGCACACGGCTCCCGTATTCTGGGTCTCCAGCGTCGAGGTCTTTCACAGCACACACGCACCTCAGCTGGATATCGTGCGCGTACGCGGCCTCACCAGCACCGAAGGGTGGGAATCGGGCGAACTGGTTCCGCTGACCAAAGGAACCCCTGCCGATGGCGTTCTCGATCTTGCCTTCGTCGCAACGGCTCCCGAGGACAATACCGCTCCGTCCGCTTACCCCGTGATCGAGGCAGTCTTCGCGATAGAGCCAGGGCACCCATTCAAAGGCGTGCGTGTGCACGGGGCCGCCAACGGTATCTCTCTCGCTAACTTTCCCGGTTACGCCGAGGCGGATGGCCGCCCACGGGATTGCACCGGCTGCATCGGCAAGTACCTGCTCCGCAAAGGAGGGGCGCTTCCTGCCAACCAAACGCAAAGCAGTGTGGTGCGCGAAGAGGAGCTCCCGAAAAACGTGCGTATCCTCCGTGACTCGGAGGGCATTGGCAGCCTCGACTCCGACCCGAATCGCATGACTCTTGTCGTTAACGAGAAGGGCGAGATCGTGATTGCTCTCTGGGACTAGGTTCGGCCCCGTTATCCATTTGCACTTCATCTTGCATCACGAAAGGAAATTTCAATGAAACGCAATTACATCATCCTCGTCGCTCTGATCGCGGTCAGTTGCGCCATGGCAGTGGCGCAGGCCCCCTCGGTCGATATCGATCCCTCCCGCAACGCCGCGCTTGCTTCTGCCCAGCAGTCCATCGTGCAGGCTTTCGCCAGCATCACCGAAGCGCAACGTAACAATGGCTCGCAACTCGGCGGCCATGCGGGCCGAGCCAAAGAGCTGCTGAACCAGGCGAATGCGGAGCTCCTTCTTGCCGCCAACTTTGCCGACAACAACGGGTCGCAGGGTGGCCCGCCCAGCGGCCCATCGCAGAGCTCCGTCGCCAACAACGCACCCCCGCAAGACCTCTCCGGCAAATGGACCATCTACGCCTACAACGCAGATCACCCTGGCAGTTCGTTGAAGCAGATTCAAATCACGCAAAGCGGCAATATTCTTTCTGGTACTTTCCATGGGCCGAACCAGCATGGCAAGCTTCAGGGCTGGGTCAACGGCAATCACGTCGAGTTCAGCACCGACACTCGGGAAATCCTCACCTTCGAAGGTCAGATCACGGCCAACGGAATGTCTGGAATTTACCGTGCTAACGGCGCGAGTGCCTCATGGAACGCGGAGCGTAGCAACTAGGGGGTATCTGCATGGCAAGATTCTTCTCTTTGAGGGGCCGGGAATGACCCGAAAGGGCTTATCGAGCTCCTGTGGCTCGCCGGCCTGCCCCCCTCAAAGACCCTGGGGAATCCAAGAACTCCGCCGTGAGGATACAGTACGCTGCCATGCCAACCTTGCGCCCTCATAAGGCAATTAGATCGACGCGTAACCTTATCAAAAAGGGCTGCTTACTTGATTAGAAACAATTAAGCTTGGCCCTCTTGACAGTGGGCGCTTGATTCCGCCATAACTGCTCAACTCTCGAAACCCCCTTCCGGGTCGACGGTTACCAAGAGGATCGATGAGGGGGTATGCCATGAGTAAGCTATCGCGTCTGGGCGGCATCGCTGTGCTTGCCTGCCTCTTCCCCTGGGCCGGGTTTGCGCAGGACAATTCGTTCGCGACGACCATTCAGAACAACGCCATATTGGGCGGGAACCTCACCAATCAGATGATCAATCTTGGCGGCACGACCAGCGGCGGCCCACGCCCTTTCTCGCCGGCCAACTGCATGCCGCCGGTCGACCTGCAACGTGGGGCCGACGGCCATGTGCCGCCTGAGCTGCAGGGCGATCCGCGGTACCAGGAATATCTGCGCTGCAAACAGGGTATCCCGCCGCAAGGTGCGTCCTCTGCAGGCACACTCCCGGTGGCGACCCAACATCTGCCGATCACCGCAACGGACTTTATCCCTGCCAGGCCCGGTCATCCGACTGTGGACGAGGCCATCGCCAACATGGCCATCACACCCGAGCAGCGCAAGCAGGTGCATGACGGAGTCGATAAGACGTTCCGCCATATCGCAACCCAGTACCGGGGTAACAATCTTGCCGTCTCCGTAGCCGCCGCCTACACGACGTCGATGATCACGCTGAATGGTTCCCCGATGACCCCCCAGCAAATCCAGGAGTTCATCTACGGCGTGAATGACCAACTGGCGCAGAACCCGCAGTTCGCGCTTTTGTCAGCGCAGCAGAAGCAGGATGAATCCGACAGGTTCATTTTCCAGGCCGCCATGATTGCCGCGCTGCAGGACGCGGGTAGGACCAATCCGGAGGCGAAACAACAGTCGCTCGACCTCTCGCGCGTTGTGCTGGCGCAGTTCGGGGTTGGAGATGCGGCCTCGATGCCGTCCAGCAAGGCAGTTCTCGGCGTGAAAATAGGCCCCTTGAGCCCAGCAGTGGCTGCTGCGGCAGGGTTCATCGGCAGTAACGGAGCCTTCATCCTCGAAGTGATCCCCGGGAGTCCTGCGGAAAAGGCCGGCATCAAGGCGGGTGACATTATTGTGCGGGTAGGTGACCGGGATATCAGGGCGCCGGTCGATGTTCCGAGCGCGATGGCATCCGTTGGTCCCGGGATAGTGATTCCGGTGCGGGTCTTTCGGCGAGGTTCGGAGTCCGATATCAGCGTCGTCTTTTAGCCCATGCCAAACATGCGCGATGCCCTCACTCACCTGGCGACCGTATCCCTATTCACTTTATCTTCGATGGCAGTGGCGCAGACCGCGGCTCCGATGGATACAAGCGGATTTGATCCGGTGGTCATCGGTTGGCCGGCGCTCACAGATGCGGGCATCGATATCCTGATTGCCGACCAGGTGGATGCGATCAAATTGGCGCAACAGGCGATTGCGCAGATCGATAAGGGTACGGAGTTAAATCCTCGTGCAGGCAACGCCGATGAGGTGATCGCAAATTATCAAAGAGACATAGAAAACCACGAGCAAATCCTCAACAGGCTTGCGCTGCAGCGCCTCCAGCTTGCGCGATCCACCGCTGCGAAGGGGAATGTGGGAGATTTGCCTCAGCTACGGTCTGTGATCGGCACCCTTCTGGGAGTTTCCAGACAAGATGCGCTCTTGGGAAAGGAAGACGAGGCGATGCAGCTTTTGCAAGCTTCAGAGGCGCTGCAAGCCGATTTCGCAAAGGGATTCCTCGCCACATGCAGCAGCCAGACGTTCGATCGAGACATCGCGTTCGGTATCGAAAGACAGGATGGAATGTTGGGCAACGACATAGACGTGACGGCTTGTGCCTATCGGTATGCAGAGGCAAAAACGGCATCGGGGACCATCACATGGAGAATTTGCAGTGCCATCGATGGGAAATTGAAGGTAAAGATGAAGGGGGATATGGTTGGCGAGGGAAGCGGCGTCATTGGTCCCGACGGGGAGGGTGAGTATACGGCTCATTACACCACTCAGTCAGGCTACAAAGCTGATATCACGGATAACGGAGCCTTGCACTACGCCTGCCAGAACTCCGAATGTGCGTGTCTGCAAAACCCCGCGCGCAAGGAGTGCGCCGGCGTGGACACTTCTAAGGCCGAGGGGGGTTTGATTGCGAAGGAGGGCAACAGCCTCACCGGCACTGTCAACATGCCGATACTCAGGGCATACAGCCCCGTGGTCTGGAAAAACGTGAGTGTCGCGGACCCTGCTTTACACCACAGCCTGCTCTGGGGGGGCTATGTGATCAAGGCGATCAAAGTGGACAAACCGTGTGACCCGGACAATATAGAAATCCCTTGAAGGGATACGGGATGTTTACTGACCCCGAGAGGATGATTGAAAGGACACGGCTTCACTGGCTGCGGAAAAACTCTGCTTTGTATCAGGGCACGACTTTTGGGCCGGAGATGCCTCGCCGCAGCGAGCATTGTCCCCCGCATAAACATCCAGTTGAAGTCGGGGCTTTAGCCCCTGAGGTACGTCTTTCGTGCCAGCCCCGGCCTTTAGGCCGGGGGAGCGGGTTTGCAAACCCGCGAGAACGCTCCGCTACATATACTTCAGGGCTTTAGCCCTGGTCGCGCGGCTCTTTGAGGGGACACCCGTCTTCTTGCTTGCTGCTGCACGGCGTCCGCTCCAAGGCCCCCGGAAATGGAGCCTCCGAGATTAGCCGCGCGCCTGCATAATGAGCTTGGAAGCAGCGCATCTTCCGCATCCTGAATGGAGACCGTCTTTGCTCGAATTTACCTGCGACGCCATCCTGTTTGACATGGACAACACACTGCTTGACTCCACACTATGCACGGAAGGAATCATGGGGAGATGGGCCGAGAAACATGGCCTTGATCGAGACTTGGTCGTACAGGTTTCTCATGGCATGAGAACGATCGACTCGATTCGTGAGGCGGCGCCCCACCTGGACGCCGAGGAAGAAGCAAGAGGGATCGATGCCGAGGAGCTCATCGCAAGAGAGGGCATTGTTCCGGTTCCTGGTGTTGAACGCCTGCTCAGCAAACTGCAACCCCATCAGTGGGCCGTCGTGACCTCGGCAGGCAGAGCCTTGGCAACCTTCCGCATGGGGTGCGCCGGGCTTCCTCTTCCAGAAGTGTTGATCACCGGGGACGATGTAAGCAAAGGCAAACCCGATCCGGAGGGCTATCTCAAGGCGGCAAGTCAGCTTGGGGTCTGCCCCGAGCGCTGTATTGTGGTGGAGGATAGCCCCGCCGGTATCCTCGCGGGACGCTGCGCCGGTATGAATGTTCTGGCCCTGACGACAACGTTTGCTGCCGACAAGCTTCTGGGGGCTCCAAGCGTGGCAAACTTCGATGCTGTGGCTTTTCATCTGCAAAGATGAAGGCTGTGAGGCGCTGGACAGGCTCTTTGAGGGGCCGACGGGCGGGCATGGGGAGCGCCGGCTCCTCTTCGCGAAAGACAACCCCTCGGATTCCGCGTGCGGGTGGCTCCACGGGGAAATTGTCGAGGAGTCCTTCTTGCTGTTGTGACGCGTGCATGCGGGAAAAGCGGGATATGCGGGATAAGCCTCCACTTTTCTCTGCGGAGGGTGCGCATTAAGCGCATTAAGCGCACTAAGTCCCCCCAGAGGGTGCGAAGTATGCGAACTAAGTCCCCTTGGGCGCGTTGTGCGCACGGGAGTTTCCTCGCAAGAAAGTCTGACGCTTCCTATTAAATTGTCAAAGATCAATGTCCGTGGCCCTGAGGCTGGTCATTCGATAAGTCCTTGTTTCACGAAGGCGCTCAAAATTTGCGGGCCGCCCCCCATGTGCATTGCTTGATCCGCAGGCCTGTTTTGCGGCGGCTAAGTCCTTTGTTTTACGAAGATGCTCAAATTTTTGTTTTTCCCGCCCCCCTCAGAGGTTTAGGTTAGCGATGAGTTGGGGGTCTTTGGCCGTGCTTTCATTGAGCACACGATCTTTGCACGACACGCAGAGGGGTGAAGACGAGTCATGAGGTTTAGCTACGACGGTAGTATGACGTAATTTTCGCGTCCGATTCGGCATCATGGGGCGTTCTCCGGACAGCCGGATATCATCCTTAGCGGTTGCTACCTATATAGATCCAATTCGTGGCGGTTTAGTTCATGAGGATTCAGTTTTATTTTAGTTACACAAGACGGTCACTGGGGTACGGGAGGCGTTAATCGACTGCTGCCCTGGGAGTTCGGCACTTGGCTCTTTGAGGGTACGGGCTCTTTGAGGGGACGGACGGGAATGACCCGAAAGGGAAACTATCCGTTTAAGACGAATGGAGTGATTCTCTGCTATGCATCGAATGACAGCGTGGATTGCCTTGGGTCGGCGGCCATCTTTCTTGGGGAGATAAAGGGACACCATACTTATTGCAGCAGTGTCGGGGGATAGATATCGTATCCCCTGATCTCTCCAAAGGGTTCTTCACCGTGCTGAGTGTGTACGGGCGTTTACAGCTTGTATTCCGGAGTGACCCAGCATATCCGCCTCGTTATCCGGGGGGTGTGAGCGGTTAGCGAATATCACGAAGCCTGTATTTCAACGCATTACTTTCGGGCCCGCCGATTGACAGTCTAAGCCACTATTTTAGGGTCTTCCCTCATCCGTTATGGCGCCCTCCAGTAGGGAGCATTTGTTCCGGGGCGTATTTCGGAGTGCCGTCGCTGCGCCGCAACTCGGGCATTCCCCCAAAGATCCTCAGTGATGATCTGGCTCCCCAATTGCTAGGAATAGTCCTAGTCAACAGAGGTTCGCTGAGATGAATTTCCTGTCCAAGACGGAGTTTGAGATGGGCCTGGATGAGTACAACCTTGAGCAAGAGGTCTTCCCTGCGATTGCGAGCAGGATCGCAGCGGGTGAGGAGCTGAACAACCAAGATGTGCTCCGGATTCTGAAGTGGAAACTCGGCCGCGTCACAGATGCCAACTCGAAGACAGTTTCGGATGAGAATCTCAAGCAAATCAACCAGGCAGTAAGAATTGCTCGCAAACCTGATTGCGGCGCCGAGGCGCTCGAAGCTCTTGACCGCATACCCGGGATTGGCCTAGCCACGGCGACCGCGATCTTGACGGTCTGCTATCCAGTGGAGTTCACAATCCTAGATTGGCGGGTATTGGAGACATTGCAGGAGGTCAAGAGACCAAACGCGGATGACTGGACAGCATCGACCTACATTGGAGAGTACCTTCCGAGGGTTCGAGAACAACAAGCAGCTTGGGCCTGCACGCTTCGAGACGCAGATCGGGCACTATGGGGACTCTCCGTGAGAAGGCGCATGATCGAGGTTGCCGCCGCATCAGATCAAAGGTTACCGCAAGTGCACTTATAAAGCCCTACGGAACGATGGCACGGGACCGCGATATGAATACGTTTTTGTTGACTTGGAACCCGTCTAAATGGCTGTTTCAGGATTGGCCGCAGGCGCTCGCAGAGATGGCGCAGCAAGGTTTCTACGTCTGTCAGTGGTCCTGCGTGAGCAAAAAGCCCGTGCCGGGTGACAACGTGCTGCTCAAGAAAACCGGAAGAGGCTTGACCGGGCTTATAGCGTCAGGCATCGTGCTCTCTCCAGCCTATGACAATCGCCATTGGCGAAGGACAAGAAAACTACCAGAACGCAGTACATTCAAGTCAAGTTTGACAGGCTGGCGGATACACGAGGGGAAAGATCCTCCCAGTCAATAACATACAAGACTTCCGGCTTCGTTCCACAGGCTTCCGGATGTATCCTCCGTGCGGATCGGGCACTAGACTTGCTGGCGCGTTTTCATGCGTACGCGGCGGCACCGGTCATCGCACCAGTTGTGGTCATCCCGGCCGAACGTAAGCGACTTGCCCTGAGCGTTCGAGCTCGCTACGCGATCCTCGATAGGGATGCGAATGCCTGCCAAGTACCGTGGCCGTTCTTCTCCGGTCATCACGCTGCACGTGGATCACGTGATTTCTCAGGCTTCGTGGCGAGAACGATTTGGTTCGTGGACAGCTTCGCAGATCATAAACGGCTCGGAATATGAGGGCGTGAATGATTCGAACAATCTGGTTACTGAGTTGCTCAGACTGCAACCTTGGTAAGAGTGCAAAGAACGGAAACTCGCCGAGTCAGGTAATAGGAATCTAAGGAGCGCAAGCAGGGGAAAGTGTATCTTCTTCTGTAACTTGCATTGAGTGTGTCTCATGCCATTTGCCGGAGACAAAGGCAGATTCGGTCCTCTAAGCTTGCCGGAGATGGCAACATTTGCTTTAGGATCATTCCGGGTTCACGGTGGGACGGGTCATTGCTGACCGCCCCCCGTACAGATCCGTGCGAGCGGCACTACCGCACACGGCTCCTACCTCGGATGAGTAGCGTGAACGTCAAGCGA
>CAWKAU010000022.1:0-71557 GCA_963847685.1 uncultured Acidobacteriaceae bacterium
CATGTAACAACGACGGGTGTGTGGAACGAGCGAGGATCAGAGCTCGCCTTTGTGATCGCGCCCGCCTGGTATCAGGCAATTTGGTTCCGTTCGTTCTCCCTGGTACTCTTAATTTTTCTGGGTTACTTGTTATATCTCTTTCGCTTACGTCAGTACTACTCCCACCGTCAGGATGCGGTTCAATGAACGGTTGGAGGAACGAACTCGCATTGCACGCGACCTGCATGACACTCTGCTGCAGACCATTCAGGGCAGCAAACTGGTTGCTGACGAAGTTCAGGATTACCTCGATGACCCGCCTCGAGCAAAACGTACCCTGATCACGCTTTCACGTTGGCTGTCGCAAGCGATGGACGAGGGTCGCGCCGCGCTCGAGTCTCTTCGCAGTACGGCTCAGGTCGAAGAATTATCCGAGGGCGCTCCGCCACGCAGCCGAAACCAGCGCCCCGGACTCGATGCAGGTATCGTTCATCATCCGAGGCAAACCCGTAGTCATGCACCCCGTCGCTCGCGATGAGGTTTACCGGGTAGCGCTGGAAGCGATTCGAAACGCCTGCATTCACTCCCGTGCCTCACTATTGACCATCGAACTGCACTTTGGTCGAGACCTTATGATCAGGGTTAACGACAACGGCCGCGGCTTTGATACGAACCTGGTCCACAGCGGCAAGCCGGGGCACTTCGGAATCTCAGGAATGAAAGAACGAGCCTCCAAAATAGGTGCTCGCGTGTCCTTTGCCAACAGCCTCCGGGAACGGAACCGCGTTTTATCTTGTCGTTCCCGGTCGGGTTATTTTTGGCGAGGTAGGCTTGCGGCGCTTCGTTTCTAAGCAGGATTAACTCTGCATAAATTGCCCCGTGGAGACCGGTGGCAGACGAAGCGTTGGCGAGCCATTACAAAGGCCACGGGTTAATATTCGGTAACAGATCGAGACTTTCCTCCGAGCGATCAACGATAGATGGTGGCGTCTCAAGCTCATTTTGGGTTTTCGTTTAGTTGACGGAAGTTACCTGTCCGGTCAAGTTCCGCCAAAGTCTGATTTCTCGGTAAGTTCCAAACTGAGGGCCGCGACCGGACGACCGTCGGAAAAGCACCTTAGAGCATCCGCTTCAAATGCGGCACCGTAGAACGCCGCAAGCCCATTACTTCGCCGCTCTAGGAGATCCAACGAGCGATCCGCCTTAGAAAGGGGTGGCGAATTGAATCCTTTCGGCAGTGATTTTCGGGTACAGGTTCGGGTACACACATCAGTTTGGCTAGATTGCGCTTAATTAGGCTAAATTCCGGGGAGCACGGGATTTACGTCTACGCTCGTTTACGGCCGATTTCGCTTATTTATCATAGACTTACGGTGTTCATGGCAGACTCAAAATCCGTCGAAGGCAACTCCATGGGGGTTCGAGTCCCCCTCCCGGCACCATCTAGCTTCTCATCTAAGTCATTTCATATTAGCGACTTATCCTTGGCCTCTAATGCGCCGCAGAGTGATCGCCTGCCGATTTCGGGTACAAATTTAGGTACAGTGCGCATCCCGTTCACTTTGAATGATTTAGAGAGTTATGAGAGTTTTATGGCGTTCGCGGAGATGCGTTCAGTTTCTCCTATTTACGCTCGATTACGGAATGCGCGGCGGATAATCGGTACGTTGGGCCAGTCGCGCACATGTAAAGCTCTACTCTCGCGGACTCCCGGCCACTGCCGGTGGAACCAGGGTAGGTGACACCCTATTTTCCTGGTGTCAGTTGACTTGGCCAATTCGGGCAGAAGGTGAAATTGCCTGACAGACTGGTGTTCCCGGAGCTTAACCGCGAAGTTATGGGGATGTGGGAAAGGCCTAGAGGAAGGTATTGCTGACGGCATGGCTGCGCGGCGACATTCCCACGGAGCTCACGTGCAATCATCTGTCGTCGTTACCTCTGCGGGGACGACGGCGGAGGGACGATTGGAAACCTCCCTGCCGGAGCTGGCTCTCTTCTTGCCTCGCATGTCACGAGGGACCAAGCGAACGTACGCTACTTCTTTCATCGCCTGCCCTGATCATCACTGCTGTAAGCTAGCCCGGACCGGGAAGCGTTTGGAGGGAAAGCGCGAGTCCGCCGATTACGAAGCACATTTCCTTCCGTCATGGTTTTCAGCTTCGAACTCGTTCACGTGGGGGTGTTTCAGGGAGGCTCAAAGATCTCGTTGCGGGATCCCCCAGCAAACATGCTTTGGCGTTAATCTTTGAAAGGCGTGAGAGGCCCCTCGAATGGAAGGAAAAGGCGAAGGCCCCTCGGTGATCACCTTAAAACCGGCCACTTGTGATCAGTGCAAAACCGGCCACTTAAGCAGGTTCAGACTTGATTGTTTTACTCCTCAGCGTCCGATGTCAGCAAGGTGGGACGAGGAGTACCGGGTGTATCTAAGTTCCGGAGGAACTTGATTGGCATGCTATGGTGGTACTCGCTTTGCCGGGGTCGCGCCCTGTGAAGTGATCCAGAGCCGAGGACACGGGGCTGGCTCCGAAGGAATCGGTATTCGAGACCCTCTGCGATTGGCTTAAGGAGCTGGTCAGTAGAGGGTTTCGTGTCTTTGGCTAGATTTCTTGGGTGAGGCTTCGTTGTTGGAGGCTTCTGGATCACAAGTTGCGACGCCGCCGGGCGCTCTTTGCCCGGCATCCTGATTGCTTTGTTCTTTGTCATTGAGCATCTCCATTGCTGCCGGTTTTCGTACGCCAACTGCGCGGACCGCATTTGAGAACGTGGCCGTGATGCAGAAGACGATCCAGCATGGCGGTGACCGCAGCACTGTCACCCAGCAGTTTCCCCCAGTCCTCAACCGGACGATTGGATGTGATCATTGTGCTGGCCCTCTCATAGCGGCGCATGATGATCTCCAGCAACTCTTCGGCCGCGATCAGCGGCAGCTTGCGCATGCCAAGATCGTCGATGATCAGCAACGGAACAGTCGCTAAGAGATCCATATGCTCTTTGCGTTTTCCATCCAACGTGGCATCGGCCAGTTCTTCCAGCAGCAGATGCGCTTCACGATAGAGCACGCGATAACCCTGCTGGATCACGGCGTGGCCAATGGCCTGGGCGATGTGACTTTTCCCGCTACCCGGCGGACCAAGCAACAGGGCGTCCTGGCGTCGTCCCACCCAGGCCGCGGTGGCCATGTCGAAGATCAGGGAGCGATTCATCTTGGCATTGAACTGGAAGTCGAAGTTGTCCAGACGTTTCTCTCCGTCGCGGAACTGAGCCTGCTTATGGCGCCGCTCCAGTTGCCGGCTGGTGCGACAGGCCAGTTCATCAGAGACCAGCATGGAGACCAGGTCGATGGGCGCGATGTTCTCCGCTTGTGCCTGCAGAAGACGTGTTTCAAGAACAGCCGACATGCCGCTCAGCCGCAATTGGCGCAGTGATTGATTTAGTTCGATCAGGTTCATGGTTTGCTTTCCTCGAAGTTGAGTCTTTGTTGGATCAAGTCGCGATACTGCGTCAGCTCGCGGATGAGAGGATCGACTTGCTTCAAGCTCAGAGAGGCTTGTGGCGTGCGCTCCAGATAGCGACGTACGAAGCGATACTCGGCAACACCCAGTTCCAGCCCAGCCGCACAGGCGTTGTCGCAGGCTGCGCTGCCGTACTTTTTAGCCAGGTTGAGAACCCCCTGGATGCGGCGCAGTCCGGTCTCCGCATTGCGCTGATGAATCGATTCGCAGAGCACACCGATGCTGGCTCCCGCCTTATGCGCCCGGGCCAGAAGTTCCATCGTGTGCGGCGGCGTGCGCCGGGGACGATCCTCAGGGCGGATGCGATGGCCGCCGCGTTTCTGTCCCAGATGCTCACGCAGCAACTGACCGGTGCGCGGATCGAGAAGCCGCACATACATCGCGTCCCACTGCACATCGACTTGCCGGCCGATCCAACCGGGCGGTGCTCCGTAGTACGCCGCCTCCACTTCGACACAACCGTCCAGATGAACCGTGCGCTTGCCGTACTGGTAGTAGCGGAACGGTTCCAGTGGCAACGCTTTCAGCGTCGGCTTCTCTTCAGCGAACATGGCCGCTACCTGCCGTTTGGTTCGGCCATGGATACGTTTGTCGGCCCAGCGTTCTTCCCAGTGATCGAGATAAGCCTGCGCTTCGGCTAGACTCTCGAAGCGCTGACCTTTCAGCGGCGTCTTCTGCGCATGGCCGACGCCACTCTCCACCTTTCCCTTCCGATCCGGATCGCGCACTCTGCAAGGCAACGCCGTTACCGCATAATGGGCCAGCACATCGCGATAGAGGGGATTCAGGCCGGGATCGTAGATGTCGGCCGCCAGCACGCCTTCCCGCAGATTATCCAGAACGACGATCCGCGTGGCTCCGCCCAGCCGCCGAAAAGCCTGCTCATGCAACTCTGCCCACACCCGCGCGCTTGATCGGAACACCAGCAGGCGAACCGACTTGCGACTGTAACCGAGCGTCAGCACGAACAACCGCGTGCGCCGATACTTGCCGCTATCAGCATCGCGCACCATCGGGCCGGTGCCGTAGTCCACCTGGCACTCTTCACCGGGCTCGGTCTCGATGATCACCCGTGCTTGTTGACAGCAAGCTCCGCGCAGCACCCGTACGAACCGCCTGACGCTCTGATAGCCGCCGGCGAATCCATGGCGATCTACCAGATCCTGCCAGATGCCCATCGCGTTCCGGCCACGGAGAAGATCGGCTTCGATCTTCTCCCGATACATCGCACAAGCGCTGGCAGAGACTTCCACCGAACTCGCAGGTGACGAGTTTTGCGCAGAAAAGCCGGTGATCACCAGAGTGGCCGGTTTTGCTTTCTCTTCGCTGGATAGTTCGTCCGAGCCGGTGATCAGCTGAGTGGCCGCTTTTGCCAGCGACTTCTCACCCCAACTGCCTGGCTGCCGTATCACGATCCCTGCCTTGCGCAGATAATCGCCCGCTGTTTCGCGGCGAACGCCTGTCGCCTCTTCAATGCGACGCAAGGGCCACCCGAGACGGCCCAATGCAAGTACTTGTTCCCGCTTCTCTCCGCTCAAAACATTACCCATGAAGACAGAGGCTAACGACCTCTATCCGCGTAATGTCTGAACCTCACTCAGAGTGGCCGGTTTTCAGGTGATCACAAGTGGCCGGTTTTGGGTGATCACCAAGGGTTGATCTGAGCCGGCTGAATCGCGAGGCGCTCGAAGCCCTTGTGGTGGCGCAGCAAGAGAAGCTGCTTACGCGCAACAGTGAGATCGAGCATCTGAAGCTGATCATTGCCAAGCTTCGGCGCATGATGTTCGGTACCAAGAGCGAAAAGATCGCCCGCGAGGTCGAGCAGCTGGAGTTAAAGCTGGAAGAGTTGGAGACCGGTGAGGCTGAGCGTCCCCCAGCGGCGGCGCCCACCGGCAGCACCAGCACCCCTCGCCTAAAACGGAAGCGTCGGCCACTGCCTGAGCATCTACCCCGCGAGACCCACACGCATATGCCTGCTGAAGAAGCCTGCGCAGCGTGCGGTGGTGGGCTGTCGAAGCTGGGCGTGCTTTGCTGTTCTGGCGATGAACTTCCCATGCTCGGTTTTGAGAAACTCTGCCATGGCCTTTTCCTTTACGACCTTGAATGAGCAGTCGTACGGATCATTGTAGGTATCGGGGTTCGCCATCCAGACTGTATTTTCCTCAAGGTTCTGAACCGCGTACGAGCAGTCCCGCCGGTACTTGTAGATTCTCTTCGGTAGATAACCCTGTTTGATTGAGATCGCTTCTTCGATGTTCTGGTGGCTTAGGGTCGCTCGCTCAACACATGCAACGAATTCGTCGATCCAGGGTAGGGAGTCTTCGTCGTTCATGCTGCTTTTGGCCATCGCAACAATTGTCCGATCAGGCGCGCTTTCTAGCAACCGGACGCTCGACAGCATTCCGGTTGAACCGTGAGGCTGCGGCGCGCTAGATGATCCGTGACAGACAGGCATGGCCCTTTCAGAGGTCGACAGCTACGCAGTTGTCCTGCAGCCGTTGTCACTTGTCCGTATCGGCTTTTCGGACAAGTGGCTTTTCGTCGTCAACTGACGATAACAAGCCCAATGCGCTCACCGAAATATCGGCGAGCCACCCGGACAAAGACGATTACATCGATATTCCAGCGCTTACGGTCTTCAGTGCCGCATCGAGCTGGCGGTCATTGCCGCGTCTTCTGTCCTGCCAATCGAATTCGCTAACTACATCAGGTTCAATCGGGCTGCCCTCAAGAGCAGTACCGTTCCACGTGTAATAAGCGCCCGTCGGGAGCGCAAGCCGAAAGCCGTGTCCGACTTTCAATGAAGTCGCAGACAAGAGCCTGCCGGCAGTCTTTTCTCCTACGATGGTTGCCAGCTTATTTTCTTTCGCAAAAATCGTGACCATCTCGGCCGCACTGGCGGTGTGGCGATCAACCAGGAGCACGACATTTCCTTGATACGGTTGCGGGCCATACCCTTCAGACTCCAACACAATCGGAGATTTTGTGATGAGGGATGGCAGGTAGCGTAACGCCAGCAACCAAAGAGTCTTCTTGGATGACGGGATGCTTCCGAAGCGAGGAAATGTAGTTTTCTCTTTGGCGAGATCCCGCCCCGCCCAACGCTTTCCGGGCGCAAACCCAACCGGTATCTTCTCCGGGGTCAATAGACTCATGAGACGTAGTGCGCCCGCTCCGCCACCCGTATTTCCGCGCAAGTCGATAATTAGCCCTCCAATCTTACCGAGACCGATTACTGCTTTGGAGATTTCGTTGGCAACGTCAACCCCGATCATCCCCGGAAACATTGCCACCTTCAGGTATCCGACCCCATCGCGCAGAATCTTCGACTGGACAAGCGTCGGCTCCACAAACTGTAGCTTTTTCCCCTTCGGCTTTGACACATCGACTGTTATTGTTCGCTCCCTATCATCGCTCGCAACAATATCGAGCTCAGAAGTCGCTCCCATCGGGAAAACCGGGTGCTCAGGCGGGATGATCTCTTTGTCATCGAGCCTCAGCAAGATATCGCCGGGTTGAATCCCGGCGAGTGCCGCGGCACCGCCCTCATGAACATCTTGGAAAATCCACCGAGATCCGTGGGCGGTTTCGTCCGCGAGATAGGTTGCGCTGAGCGCCGCACGACTTGAAGCTCTCCGCGCACTCTGATGAAAAAAGCCGACATGAGAGGTCTTGAGATTCTGGAGAAGTGCAGTAACAGCCTGCTCAAATGCTTCCAGGGTGGGTGCGCCTTCGATAGTCGCGCGATGATTCGCAACGGCTTCGTGCCACCCATTTCCAAGAAGCTCTGGTTTATAGAACTTCTTGGCTAAAGCGGAGAGAACGCCCTCGAAGACTTCATGCTTGGCTTTCGAGGTCAGGCCGTCATTCAGTTTTGGGGAGGGGGAATTCTGCATCTTTTCAAGGAGCTCCATGTGCGATTTGAACGGGGTAGTAGTACATGCCATTGTCAGAGCCCCTAACTGTCGCCAGAAAGTAAGCCCCAGGTTTGGCGGCGCGGAGATCGAGCGTCACACCCACAATCACTTTGCCAGCACTGGCGACCGCATCCCCCGAGCCCTTCGCGACGACCTCATTTCCGGATTTGTCTCTAGAAACAAGCACTTCGTAGCGTCCAGCTTCGCTGAATCGAGGCAACGTCACTGAAAGCTGTACGATCGCGGCCGGCAAAGACACCTGCTTCAGAGCGTTCGATATCATCGTCCTCTCCTCTCACCGTTCCGGCATTAAAGAGATCGACATTTGCTGTTCATAGGTTGTCGTGGAGGCCATCTGGACGGCTGCTAGGTGTCCAGCTGCGCGCGGTGCAGGTATTCCCAAGTCCCGATACCACTGGCGACGATTAAAGAGGCGGCCAACTGCCCAGCCAATGATTCGGCGGCGCGCTTTGCGCGTTTGCTCCCAATCCCCTTTAAAACCTCGGAATTCGGCGAAGCACTCTGAGCACGAAGCCAGATGAAGACGCGCCGGATGGGAAGCTGGCAAACGATCTTCGGCAAGCGCCCGGAGGGTTCGCTCTTCGGGACACCCGATCCGCTCAGGATTTGGGTTCGCCTCTAGGAAAAAATCCTTCATCAAATCCAAGCGTTAGCCTCCGCTTTCCGATTCGCAAAGATGTGGTGACGTTTGAGCCTGCTCTTCAGTTGGGTCACCTACCAATATTGCAGAAATCCTCTCTTTAACCCGCTGTATCGCCTTTGCCGCTGCTGAATAACTGACACCCAAGGCCGCGGCAACACTCGCCGGGCTCGTTATGTCCTGCTGAAGCAAGACAAGAATATGCCTGTCACGCTCACTCAACTTTGTCTTCAATTGCTCGAACAGGACGGCTCGGTAGATGACGCGCTGTGCGGAACGATCAATGCCGGCCCACAGCTCCAACTCGCTTCCTATTCCAACCAGAATCTCCTTGGAAGCATTGCTTCGGAACCACTCCCTGACCTTTCCATGCAATGCAGCAGAGGCGTAGCGATAGGGAGACCGAATGTCATCGAGGCGGCCGCCCATTGCCTTGCCAACGTCTTCTGCCCATCCCGCAACTACAGCTTCGTCCAAATGGGGATATTCCCGCCTGACCCAACGGTGAGCGGCTTCCACTGCTAGACGGATGGCCACCGGGAGAGTCTCACCTCGCTGGTCCACGAGATGCAGAAGCGTCTGGCCCATAGTCCCCATTTGCAGACCCCAAAAAAACTTACTGGGATGTGTCAAAAAAAGCGATCTCATCCCAGCTTAGGTAGTAGATGCACTTCAGCCGTGCAATCGTTTCTGGCGCTGGCTCAACTCAACATGTCGCTCACTCCGCAGGGCGATTCAACGGATCGTATGCGGCCATACAAGCAATTGCTTGTAGATTTACTACTACAGGAGAAGACTGCTCATGGGAGTCTTGCTGGAGCGCAAAACGCAGGTAATCTTCGTCACCGCGTCTTCGGTGGAACAGAATGGTAAGGCTCGTGAGGTTATCGTTGAGAGTCGGCCACAATATGCCGTCGTTCAGCTCAATGGGTCCAAGGAGAAATATCCGGTTGCCTGGGAAATGATCTACAAGCTTGCCAAAGAGCGGCACGCAGAGAATCTCCGCCTGGAAGCCCAATCTCAAAGCAAACGTGGACGGAATCGGCGCAAGAAAATTCTGAAATGAAAGAGGGCTGCGCTATTTGTTTTTGGGCGATTTCTTTGCGGCACGCTTTGAAGGCTTTGCGGAGGAAGTTGTCGCAGAGGACAACATCTGCGGCCCTCTTCTTGGCCCAACGCGCTTCTACAATCTTGCGCGCCTGGGCGCTCCGCTCCTCGGGAGTGAGCTTCGCCCAGCGGGCCTTACCTCCGTCTGATTGGATCGTCTTTAGGTGTTCCCGAACCGTCAGATCTTTCTTGTCTTTCTTAAGCATTTTCCTTTACCGCAGGCAGGGGATGTCGCCAAATATACCGGAATCAACCATTCAAGATCGTGTCAATAAACGGGTTGAGTAGTTCAAATGCTAATTCCGCAGGATAAGGCCCAATTCCTTCAGGCGGCGTTATTGCTTCTGGGACACGGTTGTTAAGGGAACAGCCTCCCCAAATGGATAAGCAGGGTGAAACTACAAAAAGGGGGATTAGCGGTGGACTCTCAGCCCGTGAGCGAAAGTGCAAATACCAACCGTCCCTTTTGGGGCATCGAGGGTGCAGCCATCTATGGCAAAGAACTCAGCAACACACGCCATCCCCGGTCACCCCCAATGCAAATCGCAGTTCAAATCTGCGGTCCAGCCAATCACATCACACGACCAATACACGACCATCGTACGGTCGAAACCATCCCAAATGGTCCTAAACCATCCTAAATCGAGGAGGCCATAACGCTAATCGCCTCAATCATATCCGCTGATTCCAGGCCACTTAGTTCGCTTGCTAGGCGGCCCTGAAAAGGCCGGCGTCGGCGGTTCGATCCCGTCTCTGGCCACCACTCCTTAGGATCGGTACGGTCCAGCAGCGTCTATAAATAAACGCTGGCCGCAGGTCTATGGCAATTAGCGCTCACAGCCGGCCAGGATCATGTCGGTCGATGCTCCCGGTTCCTGGGGTGTTTCGTAGAATCCGCCTCTCACTTGCGCGGGAAAGAGGAAGTGTTCTTTGAGATGCGGAATGTGCTCGAGAAAGTAGACCTCATGGTCGAGCGCGATGTGGTTGAAAAGGACAAGGTGCTGGTGCAGTTGGCCCATGTCGCCAACGTGCGGCACGATGGGAAGGCCAAACTTCTTCGCCATCAGGCTCACCGTCAGGAATTCGCTAACGCCGGCAAGCCGGGTGCAGTCGGCCTGAACGAAATGCACTGCTTTGTAATGGAGAAAATTCTTGAAAAGAACCCGGTTGGAGATGTGTTCCCCGGCGGCGATTCTTACCGGGGCGATCTCTCGCGCCAGTGCCACATGGGCTAAAACATCGTCGGGGTGTGTCGGCTCTTCAATCCACAAAGGTTTAAACCGAGCAAGTTCACGGCACATGCGAACCGCATCCGGCAGGTTCCAGTGCTGATTGGCGTCAAACATCAGAATCCCGGAATCACCGATTGCCTTGCGCAGCATGGCGGCGCGTCTCAGGTCGCGCGACTCCAGTGCCGATCCGACTTTCAGCTTGAAGGCACGGAAGCCCTGGTCGAGCGCTCGCGCGACGAGTTCGCCAACCTTCTGATCATCGTAGGCCATCCACCCAACGGAGGTGTCATATCCGGGATAGCCCATTTGCAGCACGGACTCGCGCGCGCTGCGAGTCGCGGCGCCGGTGCGGAGTAAGGCGAGCGCATCTTCCGCGCTCAACACATCCTCAACATAACTAAGGTCCAAGGTGCGGACAACCTCTTCGGGCGAAAGGTCGAGGAGAAGCTTCCACAAGGGAACTCCGCGGCTCTTGGCCCAGAGATCGAAAAATGCATTGGTAATGGAGGCGAGGGCGAGGTGAACCACCCCCTTATGAGGCCCCAGCCAACGCAGCGATGGATGATCCGCGAGCTGCCGCGCGATGCTTCCGAAGTCGGACATCACTTCGTCAATTCCCATGCCGCCGATGACCCCCATGGCGGCAAGCGGCTTGGCCAACAATTCAATTACCTCGCATACCAGCCGGTTTCCATCACCCAGAGTCAGCGCGATTCCCGTACCCGATAGCTGACGATCGCCCGCCAACCGGGTCACCGCCATGCAGTACTCCGGGTTGGTATGAACCGCGTCGCTGCCCGCGCCCGGCGGGAGCGCAAAGCGCGCATCGACGGTTGCAATCGAGCGAATCGTGCTATTGGCCATCGTCACCTCAAACTATCTTCTGTAGCCCAGCTCTGCCCCGCCGCTCACCGGCAGGATGCAACCGGTAATGAATCGCGCCTTGGAAGAGAGCAGGAATAGTGCCGCATCTGCGATCACATCCCCGCGCGGACAGTAGCCGAGCAAGTGGATCTCATCAAGATATTTCCGGATGTTCGCCGGGTCAGGCTGCTCCGCACACCATTGCTCCAGCATCGGTGTCCACACACCCGCGGGGCACACGGCATTAACCCGGATTGAATGAGGGGCGTAGTCGGCAGCCATCGCCTTGGTCAGCGCAATCATGGCGCCTTTGCTGGCGACATAGGCCGCATGGTTTTGCTGCCCTATGAGTCCGACCATGCTGGCCGTATTGAGGATCGCTCCCTTGCTTGCAGCAAGCGCGTGGAAGGCAAACCTGGTAGTCCAGTAGACGGACTTCAGATTGATCCGCAAAAGGTTGTCCCATTCCGCCTCGGTGGTTTCATGCAGCGGTTTTGACGGGGTGGATATACCAGCGTTGTTGTGGACCGCATCGATGCGGCCGCAACGCTCGATCACTTGCGCGATCGCTGCCTCGACCGCAGCTCCGTCCGATACATCGGCATAGAGCCCAATACTGCCGCCACCGAGCTCCTCGGCGGTGCGCCTGGCCGCCCCGAGGTCGCGATCCAGGATGGCAACGCTGGCCCCTTCACGAGCGTAAGCCAGAGCGCATTCGCGCCCGATGCCCTCCGCGCCACCGGTCAGCACAATCAATCTGCCTGCCAGCTCAGCACCCATTCCCACGCTTCTCCCAATTGGCGCATGCGGTCCGGGCGAAGCGCTCCATCGCCCTGTTCAGGTATTGCCGGGCAATGTCGCCCTCGCCTTCACGGATCAGATCGATGATCCGTTGATGAGCTTCAAGGTCCTGGCTCCACACAGATGTCTCCTGATGGCTGGCTGCTACGCGCATGCGCACGAAGGCAAAAAATGGCAGTAGAACCCGCCGAGCATGCTCCAGCAGAAATGGATTGCCGGCGGCCTCGCACAGGTGCAGATGAAACTGGAGATCGCAATCGAGCAAAGCTTCGCGATGACCCGCAGCCGCGGCCTCACGCATTCCGTCAACGGCAAATTGCAGCGCCGAAAGATCGGCCTGCGTGGAGGCCGCCAGGCTGGCGGCCAGCCCTTCAAGCGCGCTGCGTAGCTGGTACAGCTGAATCACGTCCTGATGGCTGAGATTGACGACTCGGGCGCTCCGGCCAGATTGCTTGGTAACAAACCCCTCCTGAGCCAGGAGGTTGATGGCTTCGCGGATCGAGGCTTGGGCCACACCGAATTTAGCTGCCCAGGTCCCCTCGATAATCCGGCCTGCGGGCGGGAGTGCGCCGTTCATGATTTCTGTGCGCAGCAGATCGGCCAGATTTTGCTTGAGGAGCCGCTCGGTCGTGTGAGGGGACGTGGTTTCCATTTAAGCGCTCAAATTTGAGTTTCAGCCATATTAACGCCCGTGGCCTTGTTCTTGATAAATTAAATCATGACCCTTATTAAATCGGGCTTTTTATTGACATTCGCCTGTGTTGCTCTTTATCATCCCATTCCATTATGAGCGCTTATATTCCGAATCGCCGCCAGTTCGTCAGGATGGCTCTCGCAGGTTCCTGTGTACCCTTTCTTCCCAGTTCCGGGCTGGGGAGGCGCCCTTGGGTGCGACCGAACCACCTGGTATCGCAATGCCAAATTTGGCATGTTCATCCACTGGGGGCCGTACTCGCAAGCTGGCGTGGAAGCCTCATGGCCGATCATGGTCCCAAAGCCCCGGCCTACCTGGTGCAGACGCTCGACCTCCGGCGCGGGAACAACGCCCTTTGAGTTGGGACCGATGTGGAAGCTTTGCCCAAAGCAAAACTTCTGGTTCGCGCCTGGTGTGTTGGCGCTGGGGAAGACTCTCCCGGACGGACAGCACGCTCCTAAAGGTCACAACGCGATCAACCGATGATGGAGATGTTAGTCATCGTTGACCGGCAGAATCCTTGAAGCCGGGTTTTGCACGAGGCGGCTGCGAACGTGATGGCCTTTACGCCTTTGCAGGGTGCCATTTGCACAAGGAGTGAAAGAACAAATGAGTGGAAAGAAGATCCTGATTATCGACGATGATCCCCATCTTCTCCTGGGCCTGACCCCCAGGCTAAAGGCAAACAACTACAGCGTCGTGACGGCAGCAGACGCCATAGCAGCCATAGCCGTGGCGCGCAAAGAAGCGCCCGACCTGATCATCCTCGATCTCGGGCTGCCGGGAGGCGACGGCTTTATGATCCTGGAGCGAATAAGAAATCTGGCAGATCTCGCGGCGATCCCGGTGATCGTGCTCAGCGCCCGGGATCCAGCTGAGAACAAGAAGCGTTCGCTGGGCGCGGGGGCAGCGGCCTTCTTTCAGAAGCCTCCCAATAATCATGAGTTCCTGGCCGCCATTCGGCAGGCATTGGGAGAGACAGTCGCACTTTCGAGTTTCCTTCAAACCTGAGCCATCGAGGATTACCCTCGTCCCGTCAGCCGGCAAGTCTCTCCCGATCGTTTAGATGCGTTTGGATCAGGCGTTCGATTTGTTCGGAGAGTTCGCTAACTTGTTCGTCTAAGGATCCCCTGGCCGCAGTCACCAGCGTGGTATAGGCAAGTGCCGTTTCGAAGTCCGGTAACTCTCCGCGGATACGGTTTACGATGCCCGCGGCTCCGCTGGCGTCAGTACACGAGACGATGAAAAAGCTAATTACCGTCTCGGCGTCGCTCATCGAAGGCAATAGCAGGTCGCTATCTACATGGATGCAGCTCTGCAAGACGTTTCGTATCTCCAGCGACAGATCGCACTGCGCGGCTCCCTCGACGACAATCACATCGACCGCAATGACCGTCACGCAACCCGGCCCCAGGTCTGAAACAGTGAACAGAGGCCGCCACAATTTGGCCAAGGAAAATACTGGCAGGGTAAAGTGAAATGTACTGCCCTTACCCAGTTGACTCTCCACCCATATGCGACCACCGTGCAGTAACACCAGCTCTTTTGCCAGAAATAGGCCTAAACCGAGACCGCTTCGACTTGGTTCGCCACTATTACTTACCAGCGCCAGACGGTCAAAGACACACCCGCAATTTTCCGAACTGATGCCGCAGCCGTTGTCGGACACGGAGATACGCAAAAAGCCATCGTCTACCGGCAACAGCTTTGCCTCGACTCTAACTGTTCCACCGTCGGGCGTGAATTTGATTCCGTTGTCAATCAGGTTGATGAGGATTTGGCGCACGCGGGCCGGCTCGGCCCAAAGGAATGGAAGACCCAGCGCAACATCCGAACGAAGGTTGATATTCTTCGCGCCGGCGTTCGTAAGGCATGTATTGAGCACCCCGGCTACCAACCTGGCCAAACTCGCGGGCTGCTGCTCTATTGCTAGTTTTTTTGTGTCAATACGAGTTATGTCGAGCAGATCGTTGACCATTTCCTTCAACTGCTCGACGTTGTCGAGGGCTAAGGTCAAGTGTTCACGCTGATCGGGGGTCAGCTCACCAAGCAGTCCGTCCAATAGATTGGTGGTGAAAAAGTAGATTGCCGTCAGAGGAGTACGGAGTTCATGCGAGACGTGAGAGATAAACCTTTCCTGCAGCCGGGCTCTCTCTTCTTCCAGCGCGGCCGCGATCTTACTCCGCTCGAGCGAAAGCTCGATCATCCCTTCTTCCGCTCCCAGGCCGCCGCCGATAGTCCCTGTTCTCGTGAGATCACTGTCAGCCATACCACATACCTTCCAGTCCTAGATCTGACCGGATTTCCTGCTGCGCCGAGCTAACAAGTTTGCTGTCTGTTCCTGGCTCTGAGGGCATGAGGCCTGCTTGCTGCGGTTGTTTCTGGCATTGCGCAGATCACCTAGCAGCACGAATCCTGCAATGCTGCTGCGCCCTTCTCGACGTTTATCGGCAGTGTCGTCCAGAAATATAACCTCTGGCCAGCCTTGTTCGCAGCGATGGTAACCGAGTGGTTTAGCGGGCACCTTTCGGTATCGAGTAGTCAAGCCGGGCGGCGAGCGGAGCAAACGCGGCTGTAGGGCCGGTCCATTGCAGTTGGTCGACTGACGCAAACAGAGAAATATCTGTACGCAGCGTCGCCAATTGGCGAAAAAGCAAAGCACGATCGCGATCGCCTTCGAGCCTGCTGGACAGCGCTTTGGGACTGGCGACGTTGACACCCCATTGCCGCCAGTCTGACGGAATGGACTCGATATGGCCGAATTTTGCTAGCACGGCACCGGCCGATTTAGCGCCCCAGCCCGGGAGTCCCGGAAAACCGTCCGCCGAGTCGCCTACAAGGGCAAGATAATCCGGGATGGATGCGGGCATCACGCCGAATTTTTCCATCACGCCCGCTTCGTCCCGAACTACGTTTTTGCGACGGTCCAGCTGTACGATCCGAGTGCCTCGGACGCACTGGGCGAGATCTTTGTCGGGGGTGCAGATGATCACTTTTTCTACGCGCGCTTCGTTCGCAGCGGCAGTTGCTGCTGCAGCCAACGCATCGTCTGCCTCGAACTCCACCATTGGCCAAACCGCGATGCCTACCGCGGACAGTGCCTCCTCAAGCAACGGGAACTGCGCTAACAGATCGGGCTCGACACCCTCTCCGGTCTTATAACCCGGCCAGAGTTCATTTCTGAATGACTCAATGACGTGATCGGTGGCGACGCCGATGTGGGTGACGCCACTGCCCAGCATACCGATCAGCGAAGCGAGTACACCGCGCACTGCTGCGACTTCCTGGCCAGTGCGGTCACGCACCTTGGGAAGCGCATAGTAATGTCGAAACAACTCGTACGTACCGTCAATGAGGTGCACCTGCATAACTACAAGCACTCCAATGGTGGAATCGATGTTACATATTAACCGCAAGGGCATGCTGGGGATTTTGGCGGCGGCCTTCGTGCGTCTAGTTCGCGGTATTGCCATTCACTTTGTGCTGGGCCTGCCGGTTTCCGCGGCCGCTCTTGGTGGTGGTGCTGGCTGCCGTTGTGGCCTCAGTACTGATCGGGCGGTAAAAAGCTATTTGGGTCCGCACGCATCAATATCCGGCTTCCGGGTGGTGATCTTGGTCTCTTTGATATTGAGTTTGGGCGACTCGGCTTTCATCGCAAGCAGGGTTGCGTCGGCGCCCGCCTGGGCGTAGAAGTTCAGATGGGTCATGGAGCAGGGTACAATGCTCATTGGACCCGACCCGGCGTAGTCGAATTCCGTTACGAGCTGGAGATAGGCTGCGCCCTCGATCTTAAAGAAATCTTCTTTGGGGGATTTGAAAAGGCCGCCGAAAGGTCCCTTCTCCAGAAACTCCCCAACCTTATCACTCAGCCCTGCCGGCATTGTTTCCTTGATCGCCTCCTTGATGCTTTCGGTGCCGAGGGAGACCGAGACCTTGGGCGCGTTGACCGCGAGAACCACACCGTGCGGCGCGAGCGACTCGGCGGTGGTCTCGCCGCTTTCCGGCTGAGCTTCCATAGATCCCTTGGGAGAACTTTGGTCGCCTTGAATCGACAGGCCGCCGCTGCCGTCGTATGCGACATCGAATTTTCCTTCAGCCACATCTTTCTTGCCGCCGAAGCCGGGTTTGAAGATCAGGGCCTCGTCGACACGGAAAAGCAAGGGCAGCCCATATACGTCGAAAACATCTTTCGCGAAAGGGGGCAATTTGAGCCTGCTCTCTCCAATTCCGCTGCCTGGCTGCATGGTAAGGACGGCCCAATCAACGTTGACATGGCCGGTGAGCGGCGTTGAATACTCAAAATCCTGAATCTTGGATCCGTGAATGACTGTTTTGAATGCGGTGCTTACGTGCTCCAGATTTCCTTTGACTTTCACGCTGGCGGTCAAGCCGGCCAACTTTTTCTTAGCTGCTGTCAGCGACAGCTGCAGCCCGTCTCCTTCAGGCTCGCCTTCCAGTTCAAACTCCCAACCGTCGGTTTCTGCTTTGACGTGCGCACTGTATTTCAACCCGCCTTCGCTGGCGTAGACGACCGGCGACGGAAACCATCTACCTGCCCTGCGGCGGGGTTCTTGAACCGGATTCATGGCGATCGTGCTGCGACTCGCGAGCTCGCTGAAGTCCACCGGCACGGTAAATGCGATGGTGCCGTCCTGGATGAAATCTGTAAGCGCCGCGGGTTCGGTAAGAACAGCAACCTGGGATCCCTGAGTATTCACGGAGATCACACGCAAAACTCCCAGGTGCTCGAGAAACAGGACCGACCCCTCCCTTAGCTGGTGAAACCGTGGATCGCCGCTGTCGAAGACGAAGACCTTGCCATCATCGCTTACGCTGCGCAGCGACTTCTGGGTTGTAGGCAGGTCGATCTTTATTGTGTTGGGCGTGTAGGTAACGTCGAATACGGTGCCGGGCAACTTACGCAGGTCGCGGAACGCAACCGGTACACCGGAGCTGCTGACCCGGACCTCTTGGGTGGGCATGCTCGATGCGCCTTCACCGCTGTTCGGGGCTCGGTGCTTGCATGCTGTAAGGAGCAAAGTTAGAGCTAGCACGAAGAACGCTCGGAAGTTCGGGAACGGTTTCATGGCATCTCCTTCAGCCGAAGATGGTCAGCGACAAGTCATGAGCACTTACGGCGACCCCGGAACTGGGACAGCACGGGTCGGCGATCACTCCACTTCGCATTATCGTCCTTGGAACAGAGGGTCTACTCGCCAGACGAGCGTGTGCGCATCTAACTGGTCATGTCAAAAAAAGACGCGGATCGGACAATGCTTAAAGGAATTGGGGCCACCGGCGTATAGTCCCGCGCGGCGGGTGGCCAGGAAGCAGTCCTCACCGTAGTTGTAAACGCGCAAGATCTGCAGCCCGGGACTCACCACCATCCGGCCTGCGGCAAATCCTGGCGACTCGCTGACACACATGTTTGTCGTCCGGCGCCGCGGCTAAGTTCAGCACTCGATCACATTCAAAGCCAGGCCAGCCAGCGAAGTTTCCTTGTAGCGGGCCTGCATATCAAGGCCTGTTTGATACATCGTCTTGATGACCTGGTCGAGGGAGACCTTATGACCTTCTGACTCGTTCATGGCCATGCGGCTGGCGTTGACCGCTTTAATTGCTCCCACTGCATTGCGCTCGATGCACGGCACCTGAACCAGCCCTCCGATAGGATCACAGGTCATGCCCAGATGATGCTCCATTCCGATCTCCGCGGCGTGTTCGATGCGGTCATTGATTTCGGCTGCTGTGAGGGTCGTCTCCTGCGGCCCGTTGATCGCCGAAACCAGGCCGCCCGCGGCCATGGAGCAGGCCACACCAACTTCGCCCTGGCAGCCGACTTCCGCTCCAGAGATGGACGCATTTTCTTTGTAAAGAATGCCGATCGCCGCCGCCGTCAGGAAATAGCGAAGAATCCCTTCCTCGTTCGCTCCTTCGACAAACTCCAGGTAGTAATGGGCAACGGCGGGCACTACGCCGGCAGCCCCATTGGTCGGAGCGGTCACCACCCGGCCGCCGGCGGCATTCTCTTCGTTGACGGCCATGGCGTACACCGTAATCCAATCGAGCTGAGAGAGCGGATCTTTGGAACCCCCGGCACGCAAACGGACTGCGAGCTTCGCCGCGCGTCGCCGGACCTTGAGGCCGCCGGGAAGAATGCCTTCGCACTCGATGCCGCGCTGGGTGCAATCGCGCATCACTTGCCAGATGCTCAGAATGCCGCGGCGAACCTCTTCCTCTGCGGAGCATGAGTAGGTTTGATCACCTCGCCGGCCACTCTCGACCAGGGCACACTCGTTGGCCAACATGAGCTGCGGGATAGTGACATTCCCGGCTGCCGCTTTCTCCAGAAGTTCGGCCGCACTGTGAAAAGGATAAGGGATCGGTATGGCTTCGCCGTCGACCGGAGTCTGGGCTGTCTTGCGCCGCAACACGCTCCTCTTCAGAAATGATGAAGCCGCCGCCAATCGAATAGAAGACCCGCTCCGCCAGCAATGACTCCGCCGCTATCGAATGCGGAAAAACGCATGCCATTGGGATGGGAAACAAGATTGGCAACGGGATACATCTGATCGCGATGGAAAATCAAGTGCTTCGCCTCGTCGAAGGCGATGGTGTGGCGGCCAGGCAATTCCAGCGATCCCGCGGCACGAATCGCGGTTAGCTGAGCTTCAATCTCCTCGGGGTCGATCCCTTCCGGGGTTTGTCCCGAGAGCCCAAGCAAGATGGCGCGGTCAGTGCCATGGCCATGACCGGTCAGCGCCAGCGAGCCGTAAAGATCAACCTGGATGGATGCGGTTTTAGGGGTCAGTCCAGTCGACTCCAGTTCCCTGGCAAAACGAAGTGCAGCCCGCATCGGCCCCATGGTGTGGGAGCTCGACGGTCCAATGCCAATCTTGAACAGCTCAAAAAGACTATGCTTCACCTGTTTTCCGGCTACCCTCATGGTCAGGATACTTCTTCGTAGTCAACGGTGTTGACGACCCCCCGGGGCTTCGTTTTTACTCCAGCGGCACAGCAGGTCCCTCCACTTCGCTACGCTTCGGTCGGGATGACAATTTTGTTGCAAAATGGGAGCTGTCACGAAAATCGTCGATTTTCAAAATGGCTTGTCATCGCGACCGGAGCGAAGCGAAGTGGAGGGACCTGTTGTTTCCATCTTCCCTTCAGCTCGCGCCCTCAGCGGCTAGGCAGCCTAGGAGAAAAGCGAATTGCCCTTTGTTTGGTTGAACTGCCTCTGCCGTTCTCTCCTGTGCGCAGTAGTGTTGAGCTTCGGGCTATTCTTGTCCGCAAAAGCCGTACGGGCACAGGAAAAACCATCCACGATCCTTCTGGATGTTGATGGAACCACGATCTCCAAAAAAATCTTGTCTGCCCGTGAATCTTTCCCGGTGGCTTCACAGCTGGCCCACACCGTAGATCTCGTATACCCCAAGTGGATACCAGGAAACCATGCACCCACCGGGCCGATCGCCGATCTGGTGAACCTGCGGTTTACCGCGGAAGGCAAGGCTGTCGACTGGGTTCGCGATCCAGTGGACATGTACCGCTTCCACATCCCGGTGCCCGCGGGAACAACTCTGCTGGTAGCCGAGTTCACCCTGGTCGGGGCCTATCTGGCAGGAAACGATTTCGGCCCAGGCAATACCTCTACTCCAGTGCAAGGCGACGTGAACTGGGATCAGCTGGTTCTGTACCCCGCTGATACTGTCGCCGACCAGGTAACGATCGCCGCCTCGATCAAACTTCCTGAACGATGGTCCTTCGCCACGGCGTTGCCGCATCCGTCGCAGCACGGTGGCACAATCCACTTCGATCCCGTGCCGCTCACCACCCTTATCGATTCCCCGCTGATGTGCGGATCCATGATGCGTGAGTTCGACATTACTCCGAAGGGAGTTTCGCAGCGCCATCTGATCGATCTTTTTGAGGAATCACCCGAAGGGCTGAACGTGCCTCCGGAGCGGATCGCAGCCTATCGCAATCTCGTATCCGAAGCCGGAGCGTTGTTCCACTCGCACCACTATGCGAGCTACCACTTTCTCGTGGAAGCGCAGAGCGAGTCCAGCGACGGACTGGAACATCACCAATCCAGCGACGACCAGATTCCACAGCTCGGCATGGTGAGCGCCTCGTTCTCCGCCGAAGCAGGGACATTGCTGGCCCACGAGATGATCCATTCCTGGAATGGAAAATTCAGAAGGCCCGCGGGCTTGACGACCCCGGACTACCAGCAACCAATGGTCGGCGATCTACTGTGGGTCTATGAAGGCCTTACCAGCTACTGGGCCGAGGTGCTGGCGACGCGTGCCGGCCTGGAGACCGGCACCCAGGCAAAAGACCGTCTGGCGCTCTTCCAGGCAGAGATGGATACACGCACCGGGCGCGGCTGGCGAGACTTGCAGGATGTATCCAGATCGGCGCAGTTGCTCTATTCGGCCGGCCAACAGTGGACGATCCTCCGCCGTTCCACAGACTACTATCGCGAAGGACCACTACTCTGGCTGCAAGTGGACAGCCTCCTAAGAGAAAAAACCAAAGGGGCCCGGAGCCTGGATAACTTTGCCGCCGACTTCTTTGGGCCACCCGATGGAGTGGTTATGGTGAAGCCCTACACCTATGAGGATCTGATTGCTTCGTTAAACCACGTAGCTCCTTTTGACTGGGATAGTCTCGTTAAGGATAATTTGCTGGCGGTGCGTCCCAAACCAGTTTCTCCCGGTTTGGAGGCCGCCGGTTGGAACGTGGTCTATTCAGACGAGCCAAACCAGGCGGTCATCGACGCGGAGACTACATCCCAGCAGTCTGATCTATCGACTTCGATCGGCTTGGTGATTGATCAGGATGGAACCGTCGTTGATATCGTCCCTGACTCCGCCGCGGGCCGCGCCGGACTTGCGCCCGCATCGAAATTGATGGGAGTGAACCACCGTGTCTATACCGCTGATTTACTCCGTCAAGCCATTCTGAATGCGGAAACTACCCCGCAGGCAATCAATCTTCTTACCCTGAGGGATGGCTATTATGAGGAGTATTCCGTCGATTACCATCAGGGGCTGCGCTTGCCACACCTCAGGCGGATCGCTGGGAGACCGGACTTGCTGACGGCCATACTGCAACCGCGAAGGGTCGAATAAGCCATTTGACGAATGGCGGGCCCCGCAGGATAGGATGCTAAAATTCCTGAGGCTTGATCCTTCCGCTGGCTGGATTGGGGAAAAAGTAAGCATGGTCGATTCACCACGCGGTTCCAGGTCGTCAAGGCGTAAGACGCCAACCATCTACGATGTGGCGCGAGAAGCACGGGTTTCTGTCTTCACCGTCTCTGCGGTAATCAACAACAAGAGTCATGTCGGGGCCCCGCTCAAGAAGCGCGTGGATGCCGCCATCCTCAAGCTCAATTATCGTCCAAATTCCCTCGCCCAAAGTCTGGCGAACGAACGCACGCGTACGCTCGGCGTGATCGTCCCCGATATTTCCAATCCTTTTTTCCCTATGCTGGTTCGCGGCGCCGAGGACACCGCGCAGAAGCGCGGCTACAGCATTCTTCTCTGTAACAGTGACGGACTTCTGGAAAAAGAGGAGCTATACCTTGACTTGTTGGTGGCTAAGCGAGTGGACGGAATTCTGCTTACCAAGTCGCCGGGGGACCTGAATCCGCAGACCATCAGCCTGCTTTCCAGCATGAATGTTCCCACAGTGCTCATGATGCGCACCTACCCCAGCCTGACAGGGGAAGCAGTCATCACCGACGATCTTCAGGGCAGCTTTGAGGCGGTGTCGCACCTGGCCCGAATCGGCCATCAAACGATCGCCATGGTGGGTGGCCCGCTCAGCGTAAGCAACGGAAGAGCCCGGCTCCAGGGATTCAAGAAGGCGCTCAAAGCCAGCGGTTTGCGCTTCGATCCAAAGCTTGTGTTTGAAGGGGACTATCGTATCGACTCCGGCCACAGGGCAGGCTTGTCTCTGTTACCCCACCGCCCCGATGCAGTCTTTGTGGCAAATTTTCTCATGACCGTTGGCTTTCTTCAGGCGGCCCAGGAGATGGGCATGCGGTGCCCGGAGGATTTCGGCCTCGTCACTTTGGATGATTACCCCTGGTTACGCTTGTTTGATCCGCCGCTCACGGCCATGGAACTGCCTAAGTATGAGGTGGGCTGCCTCGCGACCGAACTGCTCCTCGACCGAATCGAAGGCAAGAGCACGCCCGCGATCACGCACAGAATTGCGCCTCATCTCTGCGTGCGAGAGTCGTGCGGCTTCGGGCTGCGAAATGGCTCTTCCAATGTGAATGCCGCTCCCGGGCTCCCCGCGCTGGTGAACAGGACGCGGCGCAGGTCACACTGAAGGGCGAAGGGGACCGCGATCCGCCTTCAACCATGCACCAGCGGCAAGCGCGGATCAGTCTGCTTCCAGGTCGAGCGAAGCCACACATGCTGCGGATCTTCTGTCACCGTCATAGTACGTGCCGTTCCGGCCAGGAAGTTAAGATAATAAGTGTCATAGCCAGGGCCGGCAACCACCGGGTGGTAGCCATCCCTCACCAGCACTACGTCGCCATCGTGCACCTTCACCAGCGACTCCCGCGATCCATCGGAACGATAAAGATTCTGCAGCGCAAACCCCCGCGCGTCTTTCATTCGATAGTAGTAAATCTCATCCAGATCGACCTCCACCGGTGGTTGATCGACATCGTGCTTGTGGGGCGGATAGCTTGACCAATTACCCCCTGGCGTATAGACCTCGACTACGACCAGCTTATCCGCGGGAAATGAAGAGCGGCATCACGTCGACGATCTGACGCGAGGCATTCTCTCCTCCACGCAGGCCGCTCTCCACGTCTTTCGGCGTCACCAGCCTGGGTTCGAGCTTCGCCTTCGATGGCACGCGGCACTCGGCTATTTCGCAAACCGTCTCCGCTTTCAGCGTGACGCGGTGGCCAGCAGGCAGATAGAGGCTATAGGGAAGACCCTCGAATACATTTGCCCTGGCTCCTATCGCTTGTTCGCCCGCACCCCAGTTGGCAATGCACTGTCCGCCCAGCAATACGAGAGCCGTTTCCTCGTCACTGGAACCCAGCTCCAATCGTTGCCCTGGCAGCAACCGGGTTGCCGCAAAACTCATCCATTCCCAACCTGCTTGCTGCCGGGTAAATCCCACCAATTCGCCCGCCTGATCCGGAGGCAGATTTCTGGCGCGCACCACGCTATCCTGTTGCATTCGCTGCTCCTGCGCCTCCTCGGACTTCGCAGATCATGCCACGCTTCTTGGGCGTTTCCGCATCCGGGCGAGGGTCGTGCTTACGGCCCAGACTAACCGCTTAGGAAATAGTATAAGCAGCGTGGCCTCCGCCGCTATGCCCCGCTGCAAATTTCTTTCGCATCTTCCCCGCCTGCGCCCAGGGGCAACCGGTGAGAAGCCATAAGGGCTTAGGAACTCTTTTGCGGGGGCGCCGAAATAGTTTAGATTGAAGTTCTCGATCTCTATTCAATGCCAACTTCTTCTGTCGAGCCAGACAACTCCGTCACGGTAGTCCTGCCGAAGAAGTTCGGCCTCCTCAATGCCATCTCCATCAACATGTCCAACATGGTGGGAACGGGACCGTTTATCACCGTGCCGGCCATTCTCGCCACCATGGGGGGCCCGCAAGCCCTGGTGTGCTGGTTCCTGGGAGCATTGATCGCCATTGCGGATGGCCTGGTGTTTGCCGAGCTGGGCACTACCTTCCCCAGCTCCGGTGGCTCCTATAACTATCTTCGCGAGTGCTTCGGGCGAGAGGGCCTGGGACGCTTGATGGCGTGGCTCTTTGTCTGGCAGTTCCTGTTTAGCGGGACCCTGGAGATTGCCACCGGCAACGTGGGGATGGCGCTCTACACCGGCTTTGTTTTCAAAGGCCTGGTCACCCGGCCATGGGCCATGCGATTGCTCGCTGCAAGCTTCTCGGTTATCGCCACTGATCCTGCTCTACCGCAAGATTCGCGACATCGCCCGCATCATGCTGGTGCTTTGGGCTGGACTCTTATTGACCAGCCTTTGGGTCGTGGTGGAAGGCATGCTGCATTTGCAGACGCACCTGCTCTTCGACTTTCCCCCGGGAGCCTTTCATCTGAATCTGGCGTTCCTGCTGGGCCTGGGCAATGGAAGCATGCTGGTGATGTTCAACTTCCTCGGCTACTACAACATCTGCCACCTGGCAGAGGAGGTTCGTGAGCCGCGAGCGCGTGATTCCGCGGGCCATCATCGGATCGATCCTGCTCGTTCTGGTCTTAGACCTGGCAATTTCTGTCTCGTTCACGGGCGTCTTGCCGTGGCGGGAGATGATCCAACCGGGCACTCTCATCTATGACGCCGTCGGCTCGGTCTTCATGCAACGGGTGGCTGGCTTTTGGGCCTCGCAGGGTTTGACCTTCATGGTCCTGGTGACCGCCTTCGCCTCGGTCTACTCCATGATCCTGGGCTATTCGCGTATCCCCTACAGGGCAGCTCTCGACGGCACATTCTTCCGCTACTTCGGCAAGACCCACCCCACCAAAGACTTTCCCCATCGGTCTTTGCTGCTGGTCGGCATCCTGTCGGCCATCGCCAGCTTGTTCGACCTGGTACAGATCATCACCGCCCTGGTTCTGGCCCGCATTCTGGTAATGTTTGTCGGCCAGATCATCGGCCTTCTGCTGCTGCGAAAGCGCCACCCTGAGGCGCCGCGTCCCTTCCGCATGTGGCTTTACCCCTTGCCCGCGTTGTTCGCCATGGCCTGCTGGCTTTACATCTTCGCGGTGCAGGCCTTCGAGCCCCAGGGCTGGAAGTACATGCTCTACGTGCTGGTGGTCATCCTCAGTGGGATCGGTGTTTTTCTCATTTTGGCCAGCCGGCAACGGTATTGGCCCTTTGCTGCCCGCCAGAACCCGACGGTCTAGACGCCCGTCCCGGGCCTACACCTATGGTGAAACCGCCGTCGCCCACCAGAGCACAAGCTTGATACCCCTTCCAGGTACTTGTTCACCCTTAAGGTCGTATTTTCTACCGCATCCCCCGCGTGACAAGATCGTCACCAATATGAGAGTCAACATTCGAGCCCGCCTACCCCAACAGCACGGCAATGATTTCCGCAGCCTTCCCGTGGCCGTCACCATAGAGACAGCGCGTGGTCTCAAGGCCAACTATCAGCATGCGACCACAGCCGCCGAACTGCTGTTGCTTCTGGACAAGCGGACCGACCTCAATGCCGCTGTTCTTGACAGGTTTCGCGAAGAACTGAAGTTCACCCATGCAGCCAAGCTAAGCAACATCGAGATGAGCGAAGAGGTTCTCGACGACATTGGCTTTTTTGTGTAGCGGCACGATGTCTGGCGCCGGCGCATAACCGTCGCACGGTAGCGTGAAAATTTCTGATGGCGCAATTGCTTTAGTTGCCAAGGTTCTCATTCCTCTCGCCGCCAAAGGCTAACCAACCCTTGGCGGCGAGAGTCATTTCAGGGCATTTCGCTGGTTGCTATATCCTTTGCAGAGCACTTGAAGCGAGCAACGGGATGACCAGCACAATTACCGCGCGACGTCTCTTGCGCGGGAACGAAATTCTTGAGTACCCCCGCATCACCATGGATGACGGTCACATCACCTCGATCCTTAGCGGCGAGAGGGGCGATTCCGTCTATTCCTATCCAGAAGCCCTGCTGGTGCCCGCTTATCTCAATATTCATGTCCACGGTTCCGCGGGCTTCGACGTGATGGAAGGCACGCCAAGAGCGCTCCACGCGATCGGAGCTTCCCTTGCCGGACACGGCGTGGGTGCCTACTACCCCACAACTGTCACCTCCTCGACCGAGGAGACCTTGCGCGCGCTGGAGATGATTGCCGGGGTCATCGAGAGGGAGCCGTCAGGCGACGGCGCAGTGCCGCTGGGGATTCATCTCGAGGGACCGTTTCTTTCCCCGGCCAAGCCCGGCGTGCACACCGTAAGCCAACTGGTACAGCCATCGATAGCGTTGTTTGATCGATTCTGGCAAGCTGCGCACGGGCTTATCCGCATCATGACCATCGCGCCCGAACTGCCCGCTGCGCTCGAATTGATTGAACACGCCAGTGGCCTGGGCGTGGTGTGCAGTTTGGGTCACAGCAACGGAACGTTCGTCCAGGGTGAGGCGGGGTTCCACGCCGGCGCGCGCAGCGCCACCCATACCTTCAATGCCATGCGTAGTCTCGACCATCGCGATCCGGGGATCGCAGCCTATGTCTTGGATAACGAAGCGCTTTTCGCTGAGATCATCTGCGATGGCATTCACGTCGATCCTGCCATGATCCGCCTGTTCTTCAAAGCGAAGGGAACGGAAAAGTCGATTCTGATCACCGACGGCATGGCCGCCACCGGGATGCCGGATGGAAGGTACAAGCTTGGCGACCTGAACGTGGAGGTTGCCAATGGACGCTGCACCTCGGGCGGAGCTCTGGCGGGGAGCGTTTTGACCATGGATCAGGCGGTGCGCAACTTCTCTGTGTTCACCGGCGCTACCCTAGCGACCGGCGCCCGGTTAGCCGCCCAGAACCCCGCGGCGCTCATGGGTCTTGACCAGCACTGGGGTTGTCTTGAAGAAGGCCGGGAGGCAAATCTCGTGGTCTTGTCGCCGGAAGGTCGAATCCTGCAGTCTTTTCGCGCTGGGCGTCCGCTTTTGGGGTGACGAGCCAGAGAAATTTCGGGAAACCGAAGCATGGAAAGACCAACCCCAGGGGCTAAAGCCCGACCTATTCTCAATCGTTTACGGGCCGACTAAAAGTCGTGCCCTGATACAGGACAAGAGTTTTTCGCAGCCTGTGAAGCTCCGGCTCGGTGGTGGTTGTCTCGGGGACAATGCTTGCTGCGGCGAAGTAGCCCTTGAAGCGAGTTTTCAGAACGAAGGCACGGGGACTCAGGATTTCGGGGTTTCCCATCCCAGTGCGTCCGCGACCTGGCCGGCCAAGCGCAATGGGTCGAAGGGCTTGAGCAAAATACCGGCAACGGGCAAATGCGAGAAAGAGCCGTTATGCAGGGCTTGCACCTTTGCCGTGAGCAGGACGATGGGGATGTGGCTGGTGGCGCGGGCCACCCTGAGTTTGGCCAACATTGCGGGGCCGTCCATCGCCGGCATCATCACGTCGAGCAGGATGGCGTCCGGTTGTTGCTGCGTAGCGCTTTCAATTGCCTGCGCTCCACAATAGGCCTCGACCACGTCCCAGCCAGCAATCGTCCGCAGGCTTTGTGTCGCTGCGTGCCTTGCTGCGTCATCGTCATCCACAACCAGAATGAGCCGTTTCACAGTCACTCTCCGGTAGGATCCGTCACAAGGGTAACGCAAGCGACTGGAATCAGAGCTTCCACTTTCAGGCAATTACCATCGTTCCGCATCAACCCGAACGCGCCTCAGATCCCTCTCATTACCCCATCTTTAGCGGCTTGACGCCTCCATCCTCGTCATCGTCCTCATCTTCGTCGTCCTCATCTTCTTCGTCGTCCTCGTCTGCTTCTTCGTCCTCGTCGTAATCCTCCTCATCTTCTTCTTCGTCCAGATCCTCAATTTCCTCATCTTCGTCCTCGTCCTCGTCTTCTTCCTCATCGAGATCGTCCAGGGACTTGAGGAGGTGAAGGGGCAGAGAAGACTGGGGAAACATCTCTGATCCGTCGACCGTTGAAATGGCGGCAATATGGCTGGCATAGCCTTCGATTGGGGGGGTGGGTATTGGGGACATTCGCACGATTTCTCTTCTCCTATGCCTTTGAATGTACATGGGGCATGCCTGCGCCCGCTTACTGCTCGCTTGGATGCCTCCGAAAGACTTCGATGGTTAGTACAAGCGGCAAATTTCCTGGTAATTAGACTAGCGTCTGCGGCGCTGGGCTTGTGGTAGTTTTCTTAACATCGGCCCGGCGGTCCTGGCTCGTGCAACCAACCTCCGGAGCTGGAGCACTTTTCACTTCTACTCTGCGTTGGAAAGTGCGACTTTTCCACAGGGAAGCCGTGACGAGTCGTTGCACGATAAACACCGGAAGTGAACTGCTTTATCGCGAAAGGCGCGTTTAATGCCCGAACCAATCCCAGGCACTGCTTTGCTGCTGATCGACGATTCCCGCCAGGAAGAGATCAATGTTACGCATACGCCATTCACCATCGGGCGGCTGCAAGACCGCGACCTGGTGCTCTCGCACGCCTTCATCTCCCGTGACCACGCCGCCATCCTATATGAGAAGGGCCAGTTTCACGTGGTCGACTGCGGCAGCCGCCACGGCACTTTTCTCAACGCACAGCCGCTGGTCGACCGCCAGATGCTGAAGCCGGGCGACGAGATCCGGCTGGGCTCGCTGAACGGCCCCTCGCTGCGATTCGGCCCCCCTAAGGAAAGCACCTCAACCATTCACAAGCTGCTGGACGAGTTGCATGCGATCTCGACGCCCACTTCGGACCTGGAGAAACTGAGCTGGTTCCTGAGCGCGGCGCAACGCTTGAACACCCTGGGAGCGGTCAACGAGATCCTGGCGACGCTGGTGGAAGCGACCCTGGAGCTGACCCAGGTGGAACGAGGCTACGTGTTTCTCAGGGATGAGAAGGGAAAGTTGACCCTCGCCGCGGGGCGAAGCCTCAAGGGCGATCGCCTGGAGGACGATTCCACCATCTCCCACGGCGCCATCGCGCAGGCTTGCAAAGCCTCGAAATTCATCATCACTGACACCTTGTCGGCCGAGGCCAACTCGCGCACCGAAAGCATGGTGCAGCAGAGTATCCGCATGGTGTATTGCATTCCGCTGCGCAAGCGCTCGGCCGGCACCGAATTCCATGAGAAAGACATCCTCGGAGTTCTCTACCTGGATAGCCGCCTGCAAGCCGGCAAACTGAGCCAGGTAGACAACGATCTTCTGGAGACGATCTCGACCGAAGCCGCGGCACTGGTGGAGAACGCCTTTCTTGCCCAGGCAGAGGAATCGGCGCGGCGCTACCGCGAAGAACTGAACATCGCTGCCGCCATCCAGCAGGGGCTGATGGAGTTCGCCATTCCCAACCTGCCCTACGCCAAGGTGCATGCGCGCAGCGTCGCCTGTAAGGAGGTCGGTGGCGATTTCTACGACGTAATCGCTACCAAGGACGGTCTTTATATCGTGATCGCCGACATCTCCGGCAAAGGTGTATCGGCGGCTATCCTTGCCTCCACGCTGCAGGGCCTGCTTTACGGGCTGCTGCTTGCCGGCCAGCCGCTGGCGGACATCGCCGAAGTGGCCAATCGCTACATCTGCGAGAAAAATGTGCAGAAATACGCCACCATGATCCTGGTCAAGCTCGACCCGGACGGCACCTTCGAGTATGTCAACTGTGGGCATGTGCAGCCGCTGTTGTCGAATGGCCAAGGGCGTCAAGCGGCTGGAAAATGCCAACATGGTGGTTGGCTTGATCGAAGAGGCTACCTTCGCCTCCGAGCGTCTTCAGCTCAAGGCCGGCGACCGCATTATCCTGGCCACCGATGGCGTCACCGAGGCGGAAAGCACGACCGGCGAGTTTTTTGGCGAGGACCGGTTGGAAGCTGCTCTTGAAGGTTCCACCATCGAGGGCGTTCTGAGCAAGGTCGAAATCTTCATGAACGGCGCACCACCGAACGATGACTTCACGATGATGGAAGTCCTTTATAGCGCCTGAAGGACTTGAGTGCCCACTGGGCGGCCCAGTAGCCGCACATCCCATGGACACCGCCGCCCGGGGGCGTGGAGGACGAGCACAGGTACAACCCGCGGACTGGGAGTGGCGTACTGGCGCCAGGTCGGCCGGAAAAAGAATTGCAAGCCGGAGACGGAGCCTCCGTTGATGTCGCCTCCCACCAGGTTTTCATTCCAGGCCTGCATCGCCTCGGTGCCGGAGACTGCCCGGCCCAGGATGCACTCGCGAAAGCCGGGAGCAAAGCGTTCGACCTGAGATTCAATGGCGTCGAGCGCGGAGCCTGACCACCCATTGGGCACGTGGCAGTAGGCCCAGGCCACTTGCTTTGCCTGCGGGCGCCCGGGTGGGGTCGAAAAGCGTGGGTTGGGAGAGCAGGACAAAAGGGCGTTCCGCTACAGTGCTCCGTGCGCGGGCGCCCGCTCTGAAGCCGCGATCTCATCGAAGGTCCCGCCCAGGTGGACCGTGCCTGCCCGCAGGCAGTCGCTTGCACGCCATGGAATCGGCTGGCTCAGCGCCCAGTCCACTTTGAAGACACCGGGGCCGTAACGGTAGCGCTCCAGTTGCCGGCGGAACGGCGGCTGGATCGCCGCGCCGGCCATTCTCAGCAACTGGCCGGGAGCGATATCCAAGAAGAGTCAGATCCGGATCCCCGAGTTCCTCGAGCGAGAGCACGCGTGCGTTGGTGGTCACCGAACCGCCGGCCTGTTGAAGGCAGGTCACCAGGGCGTCCGCGATGGATTGTGCCCCGCCTTGAGGAATCGGCCAACCTACGGCATGGCCGGCAACCCCCAACACCAGCCCAAAGGCGGCGGAGACCGGGGACTCCAGGGGTAGAAACGAATGCGCCGCCAGACCGGCGAAGAGGGCGCGCGCCCGGGGTCCCTTGAAATAGTTATCGGCGACAGCACGCGCGGAGCGCAACCCCAGCAGGCCGAATCGAGCCATGGCGATGGGATGGCGGGGCCAGCCGATGGGCCTGAGCAAGTCGTGGCGTAGCCCGTCCCAACTGGCCAGCAATGGGGAATATAAGCGGCGGTAAGCGGCAGCATCGGTACCCAACTGGTTGGCAGTCTCCCCGACATCACGCTCCAGCATGACGGCGGTTCCGTCATCCAGCGGATGCGCCAATTCTGCCGGAGGCCAAACCCAGCGCAATCCTGCTTCGGCCAATGGCAGTGTGGAAAAGAAAGGCGAGGCCACGGCCATGGGATGAACCGCGGATCCTAAATCGTGCACGAAGCCCGGCAACGTGAGCTCGGCCGAGCGCGCAGCCCCGCCGGCTACGGAAGCGGCTTCCCGCACATCCACGGTGAAGCCAGCCTGGGCCAGGACAATCGCGGCGGCCAAGCCATTAGGACCTGATCCGACGATTGTGGCGGTGGGCGGCACAGACTTTCACCCCGCAATTATGCTAACGCGCAGAATGAAACCAATCGCCAACGCGGCAGCGAATCTGAGGCGATATGGAAACATTGCAAACAGAAACTACCGGAACATTTGCGCTGGGTGGGGACCTTACCATCAACCGGCTTGGATATGGCGCGATGCGCATCACCGGCCCTGGCATCTGGGGTGAACCAAAGGACCGTGATGAGGCACGCAAAGTGTTGCAGCGCGCGGTTGAGCTGGGCGTCAACTTCATCGACACCGCGGATGCTTACGGCCCTGAGGTCAGCGAAAACATCATTGCGGAAGCTCTCTATCCCTACAAGAAGGACGTGGTGATTGCGACCAAGGGCGGCTTCACGCGGTCCGGTCCTAACAAATGGGAGGTGGTCGGGCGGCCGGAATACCTGAGGCAGTGCGTTGAAATGAGCTTGCGCCGCCTGAAGGTGGAGCGCATTGATCTGTATCAGCTGCATCGAATCGATCCGCAAGGTGCCGGTGGCAGAGAGCCTCGGCGCACTTGAAAGAATTCCAGAAGGCGGGCAAGATCCGTCCATATCGGGTTGTCGGAGGTTTCGCCGGCGGAAATCGACGAGGCCGGCAAGACGGTCACGATTGTGAGTGTCCAGAACCAATACAACCTGAGCGATCGCCGGCATGAGAAAGTGCTCAGTTATTGTGAGCAGCACAAGCTGGCGTTCATTCCGTGGTTTCCGGTGGCATCGGGTAAACTGGCTCGGCCTGGTGGTCCCCTCGACACAATTGCCAAGAAGCATCAGGCGACGGTCGCGCAGCTATCTCTCGCATGGCTGCTTCACCACTCCCCTGTGATGATCCCGATACCCGGTACCTCCTCGGTCAAGCATTTGGAAGAGAACATGGCCGCGGCGAAGCTGCAGCTTTCTCCGGAAGAGTGGAAGGCAATCGAAGGCGCGGCGGAGAAAAAGCGCTGAGGCAGACTCTTAACCGCAGGTTAATGCGACTTGTGAAACATATCTAACACGGCTTAGGGCTTTGACGTCGAAGCTACGCGCAGAAGGGTCTGGGTGATGCGAACGGCGGCGCGAAGCGAGCCGCTCAACGAGCCTGCAACCTTGCTGACGCCACCCGCGCGTTTGCGATAGCTTAACCGGGACTTCGCGGATGCGCAGACCAATCTGTGCCGCGCGCATTTGCATTTCCAAGTTCCAGCCGTAGGTCTCTTCTCGCATCTGCAAGCGGCTCAACGCCTCTCGCGTGATCGCGCGAAAGGGTCCCATATCGGTGTAGGAAACCCGGTAGAGCAACCGGAGGAGAAATCCCGCGAGCCAGCCGGCAAAGATCTGGGAAATCAACATACTGCCCGGCTCGCGCTTGCCGCGCATCCGGGAGCCGATCACAAAATCGCAATCGCCGGCGACGATCGGTTGCAGCAGCTGCCACATCTCGGACGGGACATCGCTCCCGTCGCCATCCATGAAGACCACGATATCGCCAGCGGCGGCAGCTGCCCCGGCGGCGCATGCCCGGCCATATCCACGCTGCGGCGCGGCAACTACCCTGGCACCGGCCGCCTGCGCCTCGGCGGCGGTAGCGTCGGTGCTGCCATTGTCGACGACAATGCACTCGCAGATCAGGTCCCAGGGCATTTCCCGGACCACGGCAGCAATATTCTCCGCCTCGTTCAACGCGGGAATGACAATCGAGACCACGTGGCCTTCAAGGGGCAAATCAAAGGCTCCAGCGCAGCCCGCAATTGGAGCAGGCCGGCGGCGGTTGCGGGCTCAGCAACGCGCGGCGAAATTCCTGGTATTTTTCCCCGTTCCAGATGTCGCGCATAGTCTGCTGCGTGGCATTGCCTAAAGTGAAGCTGTCATAGCCGCGCATGGAGAACGGAGCAATGCAACAGGGAAGCGCCTGTCCGTTGGCGGTGATGTACATCAGGCTCCAGGGACGGCGGCACAACGACCATGGGCTGTCGTCCTTTCGCTTCTTGATGCTGACCTGGGGTTCGGTGGCGCCCGACGCGCTAAAGAGTACTCCCAGCTCCTGGGCAACGGCTTCCGCACGTTGCAGAATCTCCTCCTCCTGTCGCGATGTGTGTTCAAACAACGCCGATTCAGGACGGGCCAGCCCTTGCCCTTCGGGCAGATAAACCAGTCGCTGCAGGTAGACCTCCATCACACCCAGGCGATGCGCCAGGCGGATAAAGGCTTCCAATTGCGCCAACGTCTCCCGCAAGCCGGTGAGCCATAGCGATACACGCGGCAATTGCGTCTGGTTGCTGCGCTGCATGGCGACGAAACTGCCCACGTTAGTCACGATGCGGTCGAACATGTCTTTGCCGCGCACCATCTGGAAGACCGAAGACTCGGCGGCGTCGAGCGAGACGCGCAATTCGTCCAGCCCAGCGTCCATCAGCGCCTGCCCATTAGCCTTGGTCAACAGGGTTCCATTGGTGTTGAAGAGCACATAGACTCCTCGGTCCTTCAAATAGCGAATCATGCGCGGCAGCTCCTTCACCAGCATGGGCTCGCCCACTCCGTGCAGCACCACGCGCGCAATCTTCGGATACTGATCGATGATGCTGGTAAACAATTCCCAAGACATATCCGCCTCGGGCTCGAGCTCTTCAAAGGTGCGGGGGCAGGTAGTACAAAGCAGGTTGCAGCGATTGGTGGTCTCCAGATAAAGACAGACCGGGTCCGCCTCCATGATCACTGACAGTTGGTCTTCCGGCTTTTCGAAGTAACGACGCTGCGGTACTTCGGCAAGACTACCGATCTTGTTTCCGCCAATGCTCATGAGTTCCTCGCAGATGGGTAATACGTTGCTGCCATGCACCACAAGGCAAGCAGGCCGGTGGTGGCGTAAAGCCATTCAAACATGTAGTACATGGCCGGCCCAGGATTAGCAAGCTGGGTGGTGTAGAGGTAGAAGCAGGCAGTGATGAAGTAGAGCATGGGCACGTAAGGGATCACGCTCACAAAAGGCAACAACCACAGGTAGTACCACGGGTAGTGGGAAGAGAACAGCAGCATTAAAGCCGCCGCAATCGCAAAAGAAAAGCGAATTGCAGCCAGCGCGCTGGTTTCGCTCTTAAACCAGGCCCAGAGCCCTAAGCCCATCAGCAATATTGCGGCGAAGCCATAGAATGCCGCGGTTGGGATCCCCTGCAAATGCAAGCGATTGCGGGCCAGCGTCAGCAGAAAGTAGCGGCTCCCGGAATCCAGCCCCTCCTCCTTGGCATATTCGGGGAGAAATCCGAGGACTTGCCGGCCTACGCTCAGGTAGCAGGCATACCCCGCGACAACTACGGCCGCTACCGACACCGGCATCTTCCACCCCCGCCGGTAGAGGGCCGGGAAAAGGACGATCGGGTAGAGCTTGACCAGGGTCGCCGCAGCCAGCGCCACTCCGGCCGCCACCGGCCTGTGGCGGACGTAGAAAAGCAAAGCCAGCACGATCAAGGGGAGCGCCGCCCCATCCACATGCCCGCTGCTGGCCACCTCCCAGAAGAGCAGCGGATGCCAGGCATAAATCAGGACCTGCTCCCGGCGTAGCCCTAAGACCTGCAAGAGCTTGACTAAGGCCCAGATGGTGAGCGCCTCAAGCCCCACCATACCCGCCTTCATCCACCGCACGGATTCGCCGATTCGGGTGATCAGCAGGAAGAGCATCTGCGCTCCTGGGGGATAAATAGTGTGGGCGTAATCTCGCCGATTGATGTGCGGGTATATAACCGAATCCCGTAGGAACGCCAGATGATCATCGGCGGGAATGTAACGATACGGATTGATGCCCGCCGCTTGCACTCGTCCATCCCACACGTAGCGGAAGATATCCGTGGAGAGGAATGGAGGCGAAAAGAGGCACACCAACCTGCAGGCCGCGGCACAGGCAACAATGACCAGCAGAGTCCAGCGGTTCCCCGGATAGTTGAGCACAACCCACACTGCCACCAGGTAAAGCAGCGCCTGGTACATCGCGACCAGGCCGAAACCAATGACGAAATGATGAATCTCGTTCACTCCCTGGCGGCAGAGGAGCACCAGCGCCATGCCTAGCAGGCCCAGCGCGCTGTTGGTGATCCATGGCCTGCGGGCAATGAAACGCAGGCTCAGCATGCGCGGCTCGTTGTCGTCCGCAAACCCTCGAGATAGGCGCGCGTATATTTCGCATCGTATCCTGCGCTTGCCTCGCCCAGTTCAGTGCGCAGGCGTTCGAGAGTAGCCGCGTCGTCCACGTCATACCAGGATGGCAGCCGTTCGGCATCGAGACCAATTTCCCGGGCTCGCTCCAGAGTTTGTGCAAACACGCGCTCCGTGCTCCAGTCGATCTGCTCAAAGAGCCGGCGGTGTATGTGCTTCACGCCGATAAGATAGTAGCCGCCGTCATCGGAGCCACCCAGCACCACGCGATCCCCGGGACGCGAGAGCCACTCGACCGCCTGCAACAGGGCGACCTGAGGCATGGTTGGACTGTCGGAATCAATCAGGCACACCGCGCTGAAGTCACAGGCAAATAAATCCTCGCAGGCGTGGATAAGGCGCTCTCCGAATCCATCGCCACGCTGCCCGAGAAGCAGAAAGCCAGGGGGGAGAAGGTTGTCGAAAGCTGTCTCGTCCCCGACTGGGGTGTAGACAACGATCCCGGTGCTGTTGCTGCGTTCGGTTACGTGATGAATGTTTTCCGCGGTGTCCCGGATAAAACAGATGTTCAGTTGCGCAGCCTGATCGGGCGTGAGCGGGGGTGAAAGCCGCGTCTTTACTTTGCCTGGGCGCGGAGCCTTAGCCATCACCGCCAGGGCGCAGCAGGCCACGCCGGCGCCTGCCGGCTCTCCAGGTTGCAGGATCTTGTAGGGCAAGAAAGACGTACCTCAGGGGCTAAAGCCCGACATATTCTTAATCGTTTACGGCCCGACTAAAGTCGTGCCCTGATACAAAACATGAGTTTTTCCTCAGCGTAATTTGAAAGGCCCGACGAAAGCGTGCCCTGAAGTTTTTCCGCAGCCTGTAAAGCCCGAAGTAATTTGAATCGTTATGGCGCCCGACTTAGTCACACGCTGATACAAAAACATGAGTTTTTCCGTAGCTTGTAAAGCCCAACGTAGCTTGAATCGTTGATGTAGCGGCTGAAGCCGTGCCCTTCGTATAAGGGCGGGCGTCAGCAACTCCGGTCGCAGACCGCGTACTGATACCAGTTATCCTGCCACAAACTGACGGTGCTCCAGGGTTGAGAGCCGATCAGGGACCGAAATTCCTGATGGTTGAGCACTGCTGCCCGCCCGGATTCATGGAACCGTGTACTCCAATCTCCCATCAGGCGGGCGAAAAGCCACATGCAGGAAAGCGGAAGTGCGGCGCGTAAGGCCGAGGTGGGCTCGGCGATAAAGCAGCGGCCGCCGGGACGCAAAGCCGAAAATATCTGCCGCAACGCCTGCGGGCGATCCCCCACCACCATCAGCATCCGGGAGGCGATGACCGCATCCACCGGGGCAAAGGACTCCGAGAGGGCAAGAACATTTGCTTTGATGAAATGACAGTTCTTCAACTGCCGGACATCGGCCCGGTCTTTGGCGCGAGAGAGCAATCGTTCGGAAAGGTCGACACCCGTAATATGAATGTCAGGGTAGCGTTGCGCAAGGCTACAGGCATAAAAGCCGGGGCCACAGGCTATTTCGAGAAGGTGGGTTTCTGGGCCAGGTCCGGCGCCGGGCCAAAGCGCTTGGGAGATTACTGCGGTGTGATCGCGAAACAAATGCTCGCGACAGAATGCGTAAAACCATGAACATCGCTCGAACAGGCTTTCCGGGTCTGCGGGAAGAGGCCCAGGATACTTTGCTTCCGCGTTCTCAATGGCCATTGTTTGAGTCCGGTTCTCGCGAACATCGTCTCTGTAATGCCGGGTTAATCATGAGCCCTCACACCCGCATCATACCCCGGCGGCAGATCTGACGTGATCTGTGAGTTTTGATGCCATTAAACGGACTGCTACTGCTGCAGATACCAGGGAATATTGAGAACGACAATTCCTTGATTGCCCTTAACCAGCAGCAACAGCTTCAGCAGTTGCGCCCGCTGGTTGTGCATCACGTATTCCCACCAGTGCCGTACCACCATCTCCGGTACCACCACCGCAATCGTGCGGCCCTTTTGCTCCTGCTCCATCTTCAACACATAATCCACTAGCGGCAAGATGACGACACGGTAGGGGGACTGCAAAGTGACGAGCTCGGGTATCGGCAATCCCGCCGCCCGAACCGGCGCAGCCACATTGCGTTGCCAGGCAGCGTTGAGTTCTTCGTGTTCTCCGCAGTCTATGTGCACGGCCCGTACGTCGTGAGAGAGTGCCAGCGCAAAGCGGATTCCTTTTTCCGTAATGCGGCTCCAGCGGTCGAAGGGCACGATCACGAGAAGAGGCTTGAAATCAGTCAGATCGAGCGGCGAATTATCTTCGGTTTGTGCGTTTACCCGGACATAGTGACGCTTGACCAGGCTCATCAAGAGGATGAGCACCGGGATCAGGAGCGCGGTGACCCACGCACCGGCTACGAACTTGGCCACCAGCACCACCAGCAAGGTCAAACCGGTGGCAGTAGCCCCGACTCCGTTCACCATCATCTTCCACTGCCAGCCGGGTCCACGCTTGCGCTTCCAGTGCATCACCATGCCGGCTTGCGAAAGCGTAAACGCCAAAAATGCTCCGATGGCATACAGGGGAATGAGCCGGTCAGTCACACCGCCAAAGAGGATCAGCAACCCACCGGTGAGGAAGACCAGCCAATACACTCCCGCGGAGTACAGCAGACGGCGGCCGCGGACGGTAAAGAGATGGGGCAGGAAGTCGTTGATGGCAACCGCCCGGGTGAGCCTGGGAAAATCGGCAAAGGCGGTATTGGCGGAGAGCGAAAGCACCAGCAGAATGGACCCGATGGTCACGTAGTAGAAGATTCCCCGCCCCGCCACTGCCGTCGTCAGCATCGATAGCACGCTCTGGTAGGCAGGCCCCTCCGGGTCGGTGGCGCCGATTCCATAGGCTCGGCACATAAAGGCAATGCCCAGCAACAGCACGATGAGCAACGCGATGATGATGGTCAGCGTGCGCCTGGCGTTGGCGGTGGTCGGCTCGCGGAAGGCCATGACTCCATTGCTCACGGCTTCTACGCCGGTCATGGCGGTGCAGCCGCTGGCGAAGACCTTTGCCAGCAGCCAAAGGGTCAGGGTGGCTGTGGCCGGCGGCAGGTGGGGCACGGCCATCACCGGTGTGGGATGGCCTCCGGTCATCACCACATGGAAGATCCCCAGAACAATCACGATCAGCAGGCAGCCCACGAAGAGATAGGTCGGGATGAGAAAGGCAACGCCGGTGTCGCGCACGCCGCGCATATTCACGAAGGAGAGGAGGACGAGAATCAAGAGGCAAATGCCGAGCGTATGGGGCTGCAAGCGTGGCAATGCGGAGACCAGCGCACCCACTCCGGCAGAGATGCCCACTGCCGCCGTCAGCACATAGTCAATCATCAGCGCAGCGGCTGCGAGCAACCCGGCGTGATCGCCCAGGTTCTCCGACGCGACCGTGTAGGAGCCCCCGCCATGGGGATAGGCTTCGATGGTTTGGCAATAGGAGAAGTAGACGACGATCAAGAGCACGACGATGGCGGCAACCACCGGCAGAATGTAGTGGACGCCAAGCATTCCCAACGGGATCAGCAGGGTGAGCGCAGCCTCCGGGCCGTACGCCGCGGAGCTGAGGGCATCCAGTCCAAAAATGGGGATGCCGGCAGAGGGTCCGATTTGTTCGCCGTGCTCCTCCCAATTGGCCAGGGGGCGGCCCAAAAAAACATCGAGTATTGACATCGGTCTATTGTGCTACAGGAAGACCAACAGCCATGTGAATGAAGGGTTAGGGATGGGTAGACCGGAAGCGATTGGCGCGCTCGAACTCGTCGCGCAGTTCAGGGGTCTTGAGGTTCTCGCGCAGATGCGCGAGCCGCTGTTCGATGGCAAGGAGTGCCTCAGCAATGGCTCCTGCGTTGGTATGTGCGATGTCTCGCCACATGGAATAGGGGCTTGCTCCCAGGCGTGTCATCTCCCGCAGGGCCCGGCCTCCAATGGCGCGGAGGTCGGGTGCATCGCCGAAGCGCTCTTCCAGCATCGCGCTCAACCCAGTGGACAACAATTGCGGCAGATGGCTTACCCAGGCACAAATCTCATCGTGCCTCGCGGCCTGGATGTGCATGGTGCGGCAGCCAAAGCGCTGCACCCAGCCGATCCATTCCGTGGCCAGCGGATGTCCTGGAAACTCGGTAAACAACCAGACTGCATGGGCAAATAGCTCTGCGTCGGCATGCGCGGCGCCGCTTACCTCTTTGCCGGCCATGGGATGCCCGGGAAGATAGCCGGCTTGGCCGTGACCGCCAAACAACGACCGCGCGCGTTCGACAATGGCCACTTTCACGCTGCCCACGTCAGTGACGAGTTGATACGGCTGGAGCAGGGGCGCGAGCTTTTCCATCCAGTCTTCAATGGAGAACACAGGCCCACTCAGGAGGACGAGATCGCTGGCGACGGCCGCGCTGATTGGGTCGTCCGCGGCTCGGTCAATCGCCCCGCGATCAAGGGCGATCTGCAGCTGTGACGGGTTGCGGTCCCAGCCGACGATCTCACCCGGAAACTGCGCGGCGCGGAGGGCCAGCCCGGCGGAAGCGCCGATAAGACCAGTGCCCACAATCGTGATGCGTTGGATGGTCATTCGGTGAAACCACAGGAGGCGGATGCTTCACGTTCTCCGGGGCTCCGGTAGAGACGGGCGCTGAGAACCGCAAATCCCACTACGCTACCCTCTGTCGAAAACATTTCCAAGAATGGTCCGCGGAACTGCAGATCCCTCGGCTACGCTCGGGATGACAAAGGGGAGGGCAACGCTTCCATGAAGAGCGGCTACTGGATAAGCAGTTGCCGGATAGAAGGCGTTTCTCATCACCTTGGTCGGGCCGCAAGCCCATGATTCCTCCGGTCGGAATGATTTTTCTGCGATCAAAGCACTGGGATCTCGGACCTTATGCTCCGGCCGACGGCCGGGGCGATAATGCGCAGTTGGTCCATGAGCTTTTCAAACTGCTCCGGAAACAATGACTGCGCTCCATCGGAAAATGCCTTATCCGGGTTGGGGTGCACTTCGATCAGCAAGCCGTCACAGCCCGCGGCGACCGAGGCCCGGGCCATGGGCGCAACTTTGTCGCGCCGCCCGGTGCCGTGCGAGGGATCGGCCAGCATGGGCAGATGGGAGAGCTTCTTGATCACCGGTATGGCTGAGATATCCATCGTGTTGCGGGTATATGTCTCGAAGGTTCGAATACCCCGCTCGCAGAGCATCACATCGTAATTGCCGCCGGCCAGAATGTACTCCGCCGAGAGCAGAAGCTCTTCGAGAGTGGCGGCGATACCGCGCTTCAGCAGGACAGGCTTGCGCACCGCCCCCAGCTCGCGCAGCAGATTGAAGTTTTGCATATTGCGAGCACCCACCTGCAAAACATCCACATAGGGAAGCATCAAGTCGATCTGCGAGATCTCCATCACCTCGCTGACGATCAAGCAGGCCAGTCCGGTCACCCACTTCCTTCAACAATTTCAGCCCTTCCAACCCCATGCCCTGGAAGGAATACGGAGAGCTTCGCGGTTTAAACGCTCCTCCGCGCAGAAACGAGGCGCCCGCAGACTTCACCTGCTCGGCCACGGTAAAGATCTGCTCCCGCGATTCCACTGAGCAAGGGCCGGCCATGACCACGATCTCATCGCCGCCGACCTCAACTCCATTAGCAAAACGAACAACGGTTCCCTCCGGCCTGAAGCCGCGGCCGGCCAGTTTGTAGGGAGACGAGATGCGCACCACCTCGGCCACACCGGGTAGCAATTCAAAGTCCTTGTGATCGAAATGGGAGGGCGTGCCCACACCCGCCAAAACTGTCTGAATCGCTCCCGTAGTGCGATGAACATTGAAGCCCACCATAACGAGGCGTTCGATCACTCCCTGGATCTCTTCCTCGCTCGCTTTTTCCTGCATGGCAACAATCATGGTTACTTTCCTGTCTCCCCTGGTCTTGCTTTGCGATGCCAGCTCATCCTTTTGCAGCGCGCGCATCACATCGATGATGCGTTCGTAAATGTGGGTCAGCTCGATATCCGGCAGCGGACCATGGTTGGCGGCGCGAACATTCTCGAAGATCACGCGCTCGCGGTTGGGTTCATACACCGGCATCGAGGTGGAACGCTTTAACTTGCCGATCTCCTGCGCGGCCTGTGCCCGCGCGCTGATCAACGCCACGATTTGACGATCCAATTCATCGATCTTCTGTCGCCAGCCAACTATGTCCATGGTGCTCCCAGCTCCCACATGATACGGTGCCGCTAATTCTGAACGGCAACCTGCCTCAATCCTTGAAGGAAGGCAGCGATTCTGGCCGGCGCCGTGCCCGGCTCGGCCTTCTCAATCAAGGAAACAATGGCACTGCCAATGACCGCCGCGTCAGCGAACTCGCCCACCGCGGCTACGTGCTCCGCGGTGGAGATGCCGAAACCGACGGCAATCGGCAAAGTTGTAAAACGGCGCAGGCGCTCGACCAGGCGGCGCGCGTCCGAGGCCAGGTTCTGTTGCGCGCCGGTAATGCCCACGCGCGAGATGGCGTAGACGAATCCCTGGGAAACGCTCGCGATCATCTTCAGCCGGTGATCGCGTGCTGGTCGGCGCAGCCAGGAAAATGGGCTTCAGCCCGGTGTGGTGCATTTCCGTCAGATACTCGTCCGCCTCTTCCACGATCATGTCGGTGATCAAAACACCATCCACACCGCAGTTGGCGGCATGGGCACAAAAGCGACCCAGCCCAAAGCGCAAGACGGGGTTGAAATAGGAGAAGATCACCAAGCCGACGGAGGGCCGCAGGGCGCGCAATTCCGCCGCCAGGGCGAGCACATCATGCAGGCTTGTACCGTGGGCAAGGGCACGCTCGCTGGCCCGCTGGATTACCGGACCGTCGGCCAGGGGATCGCTGAACGGCACCCCCAACTCGAGCACTTCCGCTCCCGCATCGATGGCCGCCAGGGCTACGTTGCGGGTGGTCGCCAGATCAGGATCGCCGGCCGTGAGGTAGATGACCAGGCCTGGCTTCAGCCCGGGCTTGCTGTTGAATTCAATCGGCATTCTCTATGCTTCCGCCGGAACGCCGGCCAAGTGCAACTCCCGCGCCATGATGCCCATATCCTTGTCGCCGCGGCCGGATAGATTGACTACCAGTATGTCATCCGCCGCCAGCCTGGGCGCCAGGCGGATACATTCGGCAACGGCATGCGCACTCTCGAGCGCCGGCACAATGCCTTCGGTACGGGCCAACCGCTCCGCCGCCTGCAGAGCCTCTTCGTCGGAAGCGGAAACATACTCGGCACGGCCGGAATCGTGCAGGGCCGCATGCTCCGGCCCAACCGAAGCATAGTCCAGGCCAGCAGAGACGGAGTGAGTCAACGAAACCTGGCCGGCCTCATCCTGCAATACGTAGGAGAAGGTGCCCTGCAACACACCGGGGCTGCCGCCGTGGAAGCGTGCGGCATGGCTGCCCAGCGCTTCGCCGCGGCCACCCGCTTCGACCCCGATCAGGCGCACATTCGGCTCTTCAATGAAGTCGTAAAAGGCGCCGATCGCGTTGGAACCGCCGCCGACACAGGCCAGCACCGCGGACGGCAGCCTCGATTCCTTCTCCAGAATCTGCTGCTTGATCTCCTGCCCGATCACGCGATGGAAGTCGCGCACCATGGTGGGGTAGGGATGCGCGCCCAGGACGCTACCCAGCAGATAGTGCGTGGTCCGCACATTGGTGACCCAATCGCGCATCGCTTCGTTGATCGCATCTTTCAGGGTTTGAGAGCCGGAAGTGACACCGCGGACCTCGGCCCCGAGCAGGCGCATGCGGTACACATTGAGTTCCTGCCGCCGCATATCTTCCTCGCCCATGTAGACAATGCACTCCATCCCGAAGAGGGCGCAGACGGTCGCGGTGGCTACGCCATGCTGGCCCGCGCCGGTCTCGGCAATCACGCGATGCTTGCCCATGCGGCGCGCCAGCAGGCCCTGGCCAAGGCAGTTGTTGATCTTGTGGGCGCCGGTGTGCAGCAGGTCCTCGCGCTTCAGGTAAACTTTCGCACCCCCAAGTTGCTCGGTCAGGCGGGATGCCAGGTAAAGAGGAGTCGGACGCCCCGCGTAGTCCCCGAGCAGGAGGTCAAGCTCGGCATGAAAGACGGGGTCGGCCTGCGCTTCCGCATAGGCCTGCTCCAGCTCTTCCAGAGCAGCCATCAGTGTCTCCGGAACATACCGCCCTCCATAGGCGCCAAAGCGGCCGGCGACGGTTTTGGTGATTGTGCTCACTTATTGCCTCCTCTCACTTGCTCACGCTGCTTAGAATCTCTGCCGCCGCTTCCTGCGCGGAGCGGATAAACGCCCGGAGCCGCTGGGGGTCCTTCTTGCCCGGAGAGCTTTCCACGCCGCTCACCACGTCGACTCCCCAGGGCCGCAGTATCTGGATCGCCTGGCGCACGTTTTCCGGCGACAGGCCGCCGGCCGCAATCAGCCGAAAATGCGGAGCTGCTCGCTGGAAGCTTGCCTGCGCCCCAAGCCAGTCGAATGTCGTCCCCGTGCCCCCGACGGCCCGCACTGTCGAGGAGTCCACCAATACCCCGTCCAGGACTTCGTTCCGCGCCCAGCTCCATCAGTTGCTGCGCAAACTCCGGCTTCTGGTCTTTATAGTTCAACACGCCCAGGATGCTGATTCGTGTTTGACGCTGCGCAAAATGATCGCGCAGGCGTGAGGGGAGAAGGGCATCCGGCGAGCGATGGAGCTGCACCCCGCTTAAACCTGAGTTGGTGACGGTAGACACAATTTCATCGAAACCTGCGTCCACGAAGACACCGTACTTCTCCAGCTGCGGGGGCAGTCTCGCCGTGATCTCGCGTACGACGTCAACCTCGACCTGCCTGGGGCTAGGAGCGAATATAAAGCCCACGGCATTCGCTCCAGCTTCCGCCGCGAGACACGCATCTTCCAGGGTAGTGTTCCCGCAAATCTTGACCCACATGTCAATTGCCTACGGGCGAGCGGTCCGCCGCAGCCAGAAGCAGGGTCTCGAGCGCAATACCGGGATCAGGCTGCCTCATGAGCGACTCCCCGACAAGGAAGGCATGGAACCCGGCTGCGCGCAGGCGGACGATGTCTTCGGCGGTCTCGATGCCGCTTTCGCTCACGTGAACCGTGCCTGCCGGCAGACGGGATGCCAGGTCGAGCGAAACTTCGAGGCGCACGGCAAATGTCCTGAGATCCCGGTTGTTGACTCCAACCGCATCGCAGCCGAGGTCGAGGACACGGTCGAGCTCGTCAGCGGTATGCACCTCGCAAAGAACGTCCAGCTCCAGGGCATGTGCCTGCGCTGCCAGCTCACGCAGCTCCCAATCGCTCAAAGCGGCGGCGATCAGCAGAATGGCGTCGGCCCGGTGGGCCCGCGCCTCGAGCAGCTGGAATTCATCCACCACAAAGTCTTTACGCAAGCAGGGCAGATCGCATGACTGCGAGGCCACCTCCAGATTGCGCAAACTTCCCTGAAAGAAATGCTCCTCGGTAAGAACCGAGAGGGCAGCCGCGCCTCCCCCTGCGACTGCTGCCGCCAGGGAAGCAACATCGAAGTCAGGACGGATCAACCCCCGCGAAGGTGACGCCTTTTTCAGCTCCGCAATCACCGCCGGCCCGTGTAAGGCCTTTTGCTGCAACGCGCGGGCGAACCCCCGCGGCTGATGAGCGTTCGCCGCCTGCTCTAAAACGCGTCTTGAGGAGGCTGACTTGCGTTCCTCCACCCCCCGCCGCGTAACTGCCAGGATCCTGGTAAGTTGACTATCCATCGCTATTTGGCGTTCTCGCCCGAGCCTTCAGTATATGCCGCACCCAATGGGCGGCAGCCCTACAGCCCAAAGCGGCATCTAACCGGTGACAAATGAATCATTTCCCAACACTCTGGATAGAGTCAGCCGAGGCTGGCGTGTTCTGGCGGCGCCTTCAGTGTGCGCCGCGCTCCTTGCTCATGCTGGACTACGACGGCACCCTCGCGCCCTTTCAGGACGATCGTTTTGAGGCAATGGCCTACCCTGGGGTGGAAGATCGGCTTGCCATTCTGGCCGGGCTTCCACGGGTTCGCCTGGTACTGATCACCGGCCGCTCTGCACGCGACCTTAAGGACCTGCTCCCCCCCGAGGTCGGACTCGAAATCTGGGGCAGCCATGGGCGGGAGCGGCTCCATGCCGATGGGTCCTATGAACTGGCCGCCCTTGATCCGTTGCAGCAGGACGCGCTGCAAGAGGTAGGAGAGCAATTGTCAGGTCTCGGATTTGCAGCTGCTTTGGAGATGAAGCCCTCCTCCCTGGCTGTTCACTGGCGCGGCCTGGAGCCGGAAGCCAAGGATCGGCTGCACTCACTTACTCGTTCCGTCTTCGAGCGCCTTACGACCGCGGGCGGATTGCAATTGCTGCCCTTTGATGGCGGTCTCGAATTGCGTTCGACCGACCGCACCAAGGGGACGGCCGTGAGGCAAATCCTGGCTCAGGAACCGGTCGCGCTCCCGGTGGCCTACCTGGGCGACGACCTTACCGATGAAGACGCCTTCGCCGAATTGGGCGGCCGGGGAGCTTCTATCCTTGTCAGGCCCGTGGTTCGTGAGTCGTCCGCAAACTTTTGGTTACACCCGCCGCAGGAGCTCCTCGATTTTCTGGACCGCTGGATTGAAGCAACTACCGCAGCCTTAAGGGAGGCGCCGGCTCCGTCCGCAGAGGCCTCCCCATGAGGTCAAATCTGGTACTGGTCTCCAATCGCATTCCCATTACGTTCACTACCGAGGGTGGAAAACTCAAAGGGGTGCCCAGCAGCGGCGGGCTGGTCAGCGCACTGGAGCCGCTACTTAAGGATCATGGAGGCATCTGGGTCGGTTCGGGGGGAACAGAAGACACGCCTGAGATCCGCGAGATTCTTGAACAAGCGAGTGGCGATAGTCCCTACAAATACGCCCCGCTTTTTCTGACCGAGGAGGAGCAGAGCAACTTTTATGAGGGCTTCTCCAACGAAATTATTTGGCCGCTTTTCCATGATCTGCAATCGCGCTGCAACTTCGATCCGCGGTACTGGGAGTTTTATGAGCGCGTCAATCGCAAGTTCGCTGATGCGGTTGAAGGCGCCTCGGGGCCCGGCGACCTGATCTGGATCCACGACTACCAGCTGATGAAGGTGGGCAAGACTCTGCGCTGCCGGCGCCCCGGCGCCCGGCTGGCGTTCTTCCTGCATATTCCGTTCCCCTCCCCCGACATCTTTGCCAAACTGCCGTGGCGCCAGCAGATCCTCGAAGACCTGCTGGCGCACGATCTGATCGGCGTGCAAACCGTGCGCGACCAGCGGAACCTGGTCGCCTGCGTTCGCTCTTTCGTGCCTTCAGTAAAAATCTCTGGAAGGGGAGAGAGCCGTGTGGTGGTGGGGCAAGGGGGCCGAACACATATCGAGGCTTTTCCTATCAGCATCGACTTCCGCTCTTTCGCCGAACAATCCACATCCACGCCAGTGCTCGAGCGCACCGCACAGATCAAGGCCAAAACCCATGATATTCAGATCACGGTTGGCATCGATCGCCTGGATTACACCAAGGGCATCCCAGAGCGGCTTAAGGCGTTCGGTTATTTTCTGCGTAATTACCCGGAGTTCCACAGGAAGGTCGAACTCATCCAGATTGTCGTGCCCAGCCGCGAGGGCATCCCTCGCTACGACCAGCTCAAGCGGGAAGTGGAGCGCCTGGTCACCCACGTGAACGGAGAATTCAGCGAGCCTGGCTGGGTCCCAATCAATTACATTTATCGCTCGGTGCCGCGCGACGAGTTGATCGCAATCTATCGAGCCGCCGATGTGGCGCTGATCACTTCTCTTAAAGACGGCATGAACCTGGTGGCGAAGGAATACTGCGCGGCCAAGACCGAAGTGAACGGAGTGCTGATATTGAGCGAATTTGCCGGCGCCGCGCCTGAACTTCGCATTGGCGCGATCCTGGTCAACCCCTACGACGAAGTAGGTGTTGCCGCGGCGCTCAAGCAAGCTCTGGAGATGAAGCCGGAAGAGCGCCGGCGCCGTATGCTTCGCCTACGTCATCAGATTCGACAGGCCGACATCCTCACCTGGAGGGACCGCTTCTTCCATGCGCTGGAACAGACAGGGGCGGCAGATGGGTAAAGCCAGAGCTGTTTAATCATTGGTGCCGAAGAAGGGACTCGAACCCCCACACCCTTGCGAGTACATGGACCTGAACCATGCGCGTCTGCCAATTCCGCCACTCCGGCACGATACAATCCAGCGCGATCGGCTGGATAGGCAGCAACCCCTAGTTTACAAAAGCCGGCGGTGATGTCAAACAGCGGTCTAACGGCTTAGCGGAACCTGCACAGCAATCGCCTCCAACTGCGCCAGATGATTCAGGTCATGCCCTGCGATGGTCTCAATGAGTTCGCGGAACGTCATCTCTCCCCGTTCGGGATGCAGCAGCTGCTTTTGCGAAGCCTCCGGGGAGATCGATCGCAGCAACATCAGGTTCCATTGGCGCACACAGGCAAAGGTCATCAGAGCGGCCTGTGCATCGTAGCCGGCATAGTTCGCAGCCCAAATCTCCTGATCGAAGGGCTGTATGACGTGATGCTCTTCGGCCAGTGCCTGCCGAATCCGGTAGCTGAAGACCAGTTCGCAATCCGCGAGATGGCATAAGATTTCGTGGGGACTCCACTTGCCGGGGGCGGGTGATTCTTCGATGCGCACTGGACCGAGCGCAACGGAAAGCTGTTCAAGATGCCGGGCGGTGGTGGCCACCACTTTGAGAGGATCGCGGGTGCCTAGCTGTCGTGCATATGGATTCATCCCATTACAATAACGTTTGCGGCGCCTCTGCTCAACCTGTGGAGATGTGAGATTCGGAGAGATCTTCCGGCAGCATGTCGCATTCTGGTACGACCGGCGTTCATGGTGAACCGCCGACATAATACCCACATGACTCCGAGGTCTGAATGACGCCAAATGCACCCTCCATCCCTCCAGAACAGGCCAAGGAAATTCGCCGTTTGTCCCACGATCTAAGCAATGCGCTGGAAATCATCGTTCAGGCTAACTATCTGCTGAACGCGATGTCGCATGACGAGTCCGCTAAACAGTGGATACACCTCCTCGACAACGGTGTACTGCAGGCGGCAGATATCAATCGCAGCCTCCGCGAATACATCGTGGCCAACAGCTAAATCGTCGCAAAACATTTCCAGGAATGGTCCGGAGAACCGCAGATCCCTTGTATCTAGGTAGAACGGACGATCGGTTTAGTGTCGCGCCTCCAGCGCTCGGATTATCTTTTGGATCGATTTCCCAGCTGACGTTTGGTGGTCGGCCCTCCGGGCCTCGAGGGTGCGCTGCTTCCATCCGCGTTGCTCGCTGGTTTGGAGAACGGGGGTGCAGCGCCATGTTATCCCACTCAAGCCAAAACAAGGCTTGAATGGGCCACCCAAGATTTGTTGCAGATACAGAGTGAAACTGCAGAAACAGAGTGAACTGCAGATCGCTCGGCTCAGGATGACAAAGGGGAGGGTGGCGCTTCCATGGAGAGCAGTTGCCAGACTGAGGAGTTTTTTCATCACCTCGGGTGGACCGCAGCCCCATGACGACCCTGCCTTCCCACCCAAAACTACCTTCGTGTTGTTCATTCCAAACACAAGTTGCGGCAGGCAGGGCAGACTGCTCCTAATGACGCGGAGCGGATGGGTTGGGCCGGCAACAACCTCGCCCCATACGTAACCCTTCCCAGCTGGTCTGCATTTGTTAGCCGGCCCGCCGGCTCGGACAAGAACGGTTCGGGATATCCCCGATTTTTATAAAATTCGATAAAATTCGATCGTTTTGGGCATTTTGGGCTTTCAGAGGTCAGCGGCGGCCAAAACGGTTCTTTTGGATGGAGAAGGGGACCCTGGTGTCTGGAGCAAAACCGGCATCAGGGACCCACTGCGTTTTCAAGAGGTTGAATCGATCGGCAAAGGTGGACGCGGCGGGGTCCAAGACAGAGCCGGGGTCAGGGCCGGGGGCCGGTTGCGCATCTACCGGTGCGGCAGGAGCAGGTTCAGCCTCGGGAATGCCGGGCTCCTTTTCTTTCTGGGCCTGGAGACCGGCGGCCTTCTCCTTCTGCTCGCGAAGCCACTCGGATTCATAGATCTGCGGTTTGGGGGGCGGAGGAGCGGGCTGCTTCTGCGCGGAGCCGGCACGACGGTCCGGGATCATGCCTTCGATGGCTACGATGATCGAGATTGCCTTGATCTGGCCGGTAATGCTGCCTCGGGTGATTTCGGGGCCCAAGATGGCGAGCTCCCAGAGGCGATCGAGGACTTGCTCGCGGCCCACGTGGAAGCGGCGTTGTCCCTCCACGGCAGGCCCCACGGCAAGCCGGGGCGGGCGGGACAGGCCATTTTCCTGCTCGACGGGTTGTTGCTGCATTGTGGCGCCGTGCTCGAGCATGTAGGCCTGAACCCGGGGTTTGGATTTGGTGTAGGCGGCGGTGGTGGGGTTGAGGCCGACGGCTTCAGCGGCCTGCTGGTCGGTCATAGTTCCAGATAGGATCAGGTGGGCATAGGCTCTTTCCTGGTCGGTGATGAGGTCGTTGACGTTATTTTTGGACATAGGTGACTCCAGGTAAGGTTGGGAAGTTGAGTGGGGACACAAAAAATCCCGCCGCGGCGGGATGTCTGTGTTTGTGGTTTGTGACAGGGATCAGATGGGACACCGGACAGCGGTAAGACTGTCCTTCGCTCGCGTGTAGGCCGAAACTACTGGCAACTGCCGGCCAGAGAGCGGTGACGCGAGAGTCCGCTGCCTGCCGAAATCGTCTGCAGACAGGGTACATCCGCTTCAGGATCGATTCAAGGCCGGGATGCCATTTTCCGCCGGAGAAAGATAGCGCTTGTGGGCCGCAGGCCCATGATTCCTCCGATCGCAAAACGGAAGTAACGCAGGGACCTGCGGTTCGACTTGTGCAGGCTAGGCGAGTTTGGCGTCCAGCGTAATTTCAGTGTTGTTTTTGAAGAGCCGTGAGATTGGACAGTTGGTCTTGGCGTCCTGCGCTGCCTTGTCGAATGCCGCCTTGTCCGCACCTGGCACCTTTGCCGTGGTTGACAAAAGAATCTTGGTAATCGTGGGCCCTGCATCCGTCTTGTCAAAGGTGACCGTCGCCTTGGTCTCGATCGACTCAGGCGGAAGACTCGCATTGGTGAGCTGGGCGCTGAGCGCCATGGTAAAGCAGCCGGCATGAGCCGCGGCAATCAGTTCTTCCGGGTTGGTGCCGATTCCATTTTCAAACCTGGTGCCAAACGAATACTGGCTGTCTTTCAACACGCCGCTCTGGGTCGAAATCTTGCCTTTGCCGTCTTTCAGGCCGCCGTGCCACACTGCGCTTGCTGTGCGATCCATACAAAAAACTCCTCTTGAGACAAATTGGGATGTATTGCCCGTCCCATTGTATTGATGCCGACAGCGGCCTGCTGTGAACCGAGGAAGAATTCAGCCGGTCGGGTTTTGCCGCGCCAGAGGCAACGAGACCATGCGAGCCTGCTCCGTCTGGCTGTCCACATCATGCATCACCAGCCTGCCCTGGAGCAGGTAATATCCCTGCTGGTCGCGGCTCCGCGCCGGGCCACGCACGATCGTTCCGTCAAACGAAAACCACACGCCATGGACTTGCCGTGTAGTAAAGGCCAGGCGCTGTCCCCCTAATCGGCTGGTGGCGAAAAAGAAGGTGAGCGGCGTGCCCTCGTCACTTTCACGGTCGCCAGACCTGGTGATGAAGCCGCTCAAACGGTCCGGCTGCAGCTCCACATCTACCATTCCCCCCGACCCCATCGAGTACTCTCCCGAGGCCTCCAGGGGAAGGATCGTCCGCCCGGTCGAACGGGTGTCATTGTCCAGACCTCCATCGTCGTAACTCGAACTGCGCCTGTGCAATACCGGGTCAGGCGACGTGGTCTGCGCCCACGCCCCGCACGCAAAAAGGGCAAGGACTACCAGCGCGACGGCAAGCCTGGCCGGATTTTCATGTGTAAATCGCAACATCTCATTTCCCTACGGGGCCGATTGCCCGCTGCTCATACTCTTCTTTCGGACAGCCTCGAACTCGTCTCCCGGATTCCAGGTAACGGGGGACGACAAAGCCTGCCACCCTAGTAAGAACCCGAACTGCGCCAATTTGGCATCGGCGCGAAAGTCCATATCGGCACGATATTTGTCGGAGGGGCGGTGATATCGCTGGGCGTCGTACTCCTCCTTCTGCCGGGTGCCCCATGCCGCGGAATGGCCGGCGAAGAGACTGCCTTCGTCGATCGAGAAGGCCGGGACGCCCACGCGTGCCAGGCTGAAGTGGTCGGAGCGATAGTAAATCCCCGCCATGGGCGAGTCGTCGGGCTCGATCTTAAGATCGAAGGCAGCGGCCGTCTTCTCCACCACGGGGTAAAAGCTGGTGCGCTCCGAGCCCCGGACCTCAACCGACCGGGGTATGCCGATGGGCAGCAGCTCATCAAAGTTGATGTTCAACGTGAGGTCGCGAATGGGCTCCGGAGGATGCATCCCGAGGTATTGTGACCCCAGCAGCCCCTGCTCTTCCGCCGTAACCGAGGCAAAATACACATTGCGGGGCGGAGGAATTTTCGCGGAAGCATAGGCCCGCACCATTTCCAGCAGGATGCCGCAGCCGGTCGCATTGTCCACCGCGCCATTGTAGATCTTGTCTCCAGCTGCGGCGAGATCGATGCCAAGGTGATCATAATGGGCGGTGTACAGGACATTGTTGCCGGGCCTCGTGTCTGCCCCCAGCACCATGCCGATCACGTTAGCCGAGTCGTACTCGCGCACCTGGCTGACGATGTGCGCCTTAAGACGGACGGGCAATTCGATCGCCTTGAATCCGCGTTTGCCCGCGGCTTCGATCATTTGATCCGCATTCATGCCTACTGCCGCAAAGAGCTTTCTGGGCTACTTCGAGTTGTATCCAACTGGCCGCCTTGAGCACAGATAGCGGGTCGTTCCGGAGATAGGAGGCCTCCGTCGCTTCGGAATTACGCACTACGTCCCACCCGTAGCTGGCGAGGTCAGTGCGGTGAATGACCAGGACACCGACAGCGCCCCTGCGCGCCGCTTCTTCGAATTTGTAACTCCAGCGGCCGTAATACGTGAGAGTCTTGCCTTGAAAGAAATGCTCGTCTTCCGATGGCGGCTCGTTGACGATCACCAGCAGGATTTTTCCCTTCACGTCGACGCCCTCGAAAATCATTCCATTGATACTCGGGCGCGTCGATTCCATAACCCACAAATACGATCGGCGTGTCCAGGTCGACGCTCGGCGCACCGGTTTGGTCCTTGGTCACGTAGTCTTCGCCGTACTTCAACTGGATGGGTGCGCCACTGGCGGGAACAAAGGTAAAGCTGGTCTTATCGGGGACGGTGTGCACGGCCATAAGAGGGACCGCCTGAAAGTAAGTGCCATTCTCACCCGCAGGCCGCGCTCCGGCGAGTGCGAACTGAGTGGCGATGTACTCCGCAGCGAGCCGGCCCCCTCGCTTTCCCGGGCCGCGGCCTTCGAGCAGATCGTTGGACAGAAAGCGAACATGGGCACGAATTTTTTCCGGATCGATGCTGGCGGCGGCTTGCCGGGCGGCAGCCGGAACGGTGCTCAACGCGGGCACTTCAGGCATCGCAGGCGCCTGGGCCTGCAGGGTGAACCCTGACAGCGCCGAAAGCAACAGCACCGGGCAAAGCAATATCTTCATCTCGCCTCTCGCATCTCAGGTTCTTTTTTATGAACGCGCCAGAAATGCGACGCTGTGGCTCTTGGGCATGATTTGCAGCCGCTGCAGGACTTTACGCGCTAACCCGGTCAGCGGCAAGCTGCCCAGTTCTGAACTTTTCGCCCACTTGCGAGGATATCCCCGGGACGGGCAGCGACGCGCGGCTTCCTGCTCTGAGAGGCGGAGTACGTGAACACGATAGTTGGTGACGGTGATGGCGTGCCGCAACGTGAGCTCCACTCGCTGCTCATCACTCTCCTGCATCTCTACTTCCGGCAGTTCCCACATGCCCGGCATGAGCGATGCAGAGAGCGGACGACGCCGCAGGAGTACCTGGGTTGCGCCCGCACGACTTCGGCACAACAACGCGTAGGCGATCTGCTGGCTGCGCATTTTCTTCGGTGGGGGAGCCTGATGCTGGCCTCGGGTGGCGCAGTAGGGCTGTACGGGGCAGTGGAGGCATAGAGGACGTTGGGGCAGGCACACCGTTGCCCCAAGTTCCATCATCGCCTGGTTGAAATCTCCCGGTCGCCGGGTATCGAGCAGGCCGGCGGCACGGTCGCGTAATCTTTTTGCGTGGATGGGCTCTCCCTCGCCCGGAAAAACGCGCAGCAATACACGCTCGACATTGCCGTCAACCACGGCCACCGGCTCGCCGTGGGCAATGCTGGCGATAGCCGATGAGGTGTACTCTCCGATTCCGGGCAAGGCGCGCAGCTGGTCGGCGGTTCGCGGCAAAATTCCCTGGTGTTCCCGGACTACCACCTGCGCGGCCTTATGCATCAGCTTGGCGCGACGGTAGTATCCGAGGCCGCTCCATGCGGCAAGCACATCCGCTTCCTTTGCTGCCGCAAGCGCGGCCACGGTGGGGAACAGGGTCAGGAAACGAGCATAGTAGTCGAGGACAGCTGTTACCCGGGTCTGCTGCAGCATGATCTCAGAAACCCAGATGCGGTATGGATCAGAGCTTCGCCGCCACGGGAGGTCGCGCGCGTGCGCATCGAACCAAGTCAACAGCTCCAACTGAAACGACCGGATCCCCGCCGGGGTAACCACCATTCGTCGAATGTATCAGAGGGCAGGGCAGCTACACGGTGGGAGGTTGAGTGCCGCACCTACGGCGCTCGGACGATAGGTTTTAATTTCCCAGCCCTTCCGGGCTGGGCTGACGTTTGGCGGCCGGCCCTCCGGGCCTGGAGTTGGTTACCTCCCTCCGCATTGGACGATAGTTTGGAGATCGGGGCCGTGGGGCCTGTTATCCCACTCAAGCCAAACCACGGCTTGAATGGGCCACCCAATCCTTTCGTACTAGTGCAGTGAGCCCGGTGTAGAAGAAGGCTTGAGTGGGGCACCCGAGGTTTCCTGCGGGCGGAGGGAACGGAGACAGACCGGATTCCTAGTTTGACGACGCCGCAGTTTGTGGCTGTTCGGTATGGACAATGAGGATCCAGCCCTGCGCCACCTGCTGCCAGACGCTGATCGCAGTGTAGGTCTGGACCGGGCCACCGGCGGGCGACAGCTGCAAGGTGTAGGTGAGCGTCATATCCGCTCCGTTTGGCTTAACCACCATACCGCTGATATTGAAATCAGCGATGTTAGCCGCCTGCAGGTAAGGCGTCACCTGATCTTTGCTGAGCACCTTGCCACCAACGCTGTACGCGACATTGGCGGCAAGCAGCCCAGGGATCTGCTGCCAATTTTTGGCTTTCACCGCAGACCAGAAGATCCGTTCATACTGTTCCGCACTGGTCGTGCTCTTGAGAGTGGGTGGTTTCTTTTCCCCATAGATGGTGCAGCCGCTCATACCCACGGTCGCCAGGCCGGCAGCAAGTAGACTTGTAACCAAGATCGCGCGCATCGCTCCTCATTGGAGCACAAAAAAGGCTGCCGTTGTTGGCAGCCTTTCTGCACCCCTGTTGCTGAAACGCCTAGTCTCCCATAACTGGTTCTTCGCTGGCCGCCGGAGCCGGCTTTGGCGCCGGCGCGATCAGCGTGTCGAGCGGAATGAAACCCTCTCTGGGCTTCTCTCCCAGAACATGCTCGCGATAGAGCCGCGCCATCTTCGCATTCTCGGCATCCTGCTTGATTTTCGTGTCGCGCGCCCTGAGTTTTTCCTCTCGCGCATTCTTGGCGATGCCCAGCTTGTCGAGGGTATCGTTGGCCGAGGCCATCACGTGCTCCTGGTTAAGGAGGAGCGTATGCTGCGCGTCGCCCATGCCGACCTTCTTTCCACCGGCAAAGATCTCGTGCCTGCCGTGCTCCTCATACCATTTGGTGAGGGTGGAGGTCATGTGCATCTTCTCGATGATGTTGCGCCAGCCTACGCCCGTGTTGTAGGCGCAGAAGGAGATTTCGCCCTCCTGGGTCGCGTAGGGGATGATGCACTGCTCGGTGCGGCGGAAGTCATAGTTGAAGAGATCCTGGAACCACATACCGGCGATGAAAAGGAAGTTCCAGCGATCGGCACGGCGCTTTTCAATATCGGCCATGGTCCGATCTGCCTTCACCGAACCGTAATTGCGCTTGGTGGAGCCAGAGAACTTGTCGAACTTCTTCAACAAATCCATGATGCGCATGTGGGTCGGTGCTTTGACCGGATTGTAGTTCCGCAAAAGCGCCAGGGTAATACCCAGAAGCGAGAGCGACTTGCCCCGCGCGGCATCGTTCAACTTGGCGATGTCTTTCGCCAGCCGGTCAGCATTCAGGAACGCCGTGACAGGAACGGCCTCTTTTGTTTCCTTGTCGATCATCACCGCCATGCCGATGCCGCAGTTGGGGTGGCATCCGCAGGAGATCTGACCCCATTCGCGATCTGGTCCGTGGACCAGGTCAGCGAAGTCAGAGAATGTGCTCATAAAGCTGATGGGGAACCAGTCGCGCGTGGGCTCGCCCAAACCGGTCTGGTTCTTCACATCATGGGCCATGTGGCTCAAGGTGTAGCGCTGCGCCACCCGGCGCTCGTCACTTACGGCTTCGTCGCGGCCAGTAAAGGAAACCGGCTGGAAGCTGAGGAAGTTGATCTTCTTTGGGTTATCCAACGCGAACTGGATAATGTGGCCGACCTGCTCGTTATTGATGCCGTTGATGATGGTGGTAACGGGCACGATATCGACACCGGCCTCATGCAGGTTGTGAATGGCCTGAAGTTTCACATCGAACAGGTTGCCGACCTTGCGGTGGGAGTTGGCTGCATTGCCGATGCCGTCGAACTGCAGGTAAGCGTAGCGCAGGCCGGCTTCGGCAGCGGCGCGGCACAGCTCTTTGCTCTTGGCGAATTCGATGCCGTTGGTTGCGGCCTGAACCGACTCGTAACCGACTTTGCGCGCATAAGCTACAGCGTCAAGAAAGTAGGGCGAAAGCGTCGGCTCGCCACCGGAAAACTGGACCGACATCTGGCGGCGCGGCTTGATGCTGACCGCGTTGTCCAGCATGGTCTTGATCTCGTCCCACGTCAGCTCATGCACAAAGCCAACCTGGTTCGCGTCCATGAAACATGGGTCGCACATCATGTTGCAGCGGTTGGTCAAATCAATCGTCAAGACCGATCCGCGCCCATGGGTGACCGTCGAGGTGCCATGGTTGTGCAGCTTTTCATCGTTGTGGGCCTGGATGTCGCGGCCGGGAAAGACCTCTTCGAGATGCTTGAAAAAGGCAGGGTCGATCGACATTACGTCTTCGAAGTGGCCATGCTGCGGACAGTCTTTGACCATCAGAATTTTGCCGTCGCGCTCGATGATTTGCGCCTTGATCTCGCCAACCTTCTCATTCAGAAGGACTTCATGAGGCAATTTGCCATCGAGGATCTGCTGGCGAATCTCGGGGACGCACTTAGGACAGAGCGAATCAGTAGTCCGGGGCCAACCCAGCGGAGGCTTCTCCTTCTGATACGACTTCAGCAGCGGCTTGTCGGACCACTTGGGGGTGAAGGAGGCGTTGGGGCTGATCCGGTTCGCTCGTTCAAAAACAAACCATGCGCCTTGGGCAGCGATCGTTACCGCTCTCTCTACATACTTGACGGCTTTCGACATGAAGTCTCCTAATCTCGTGGGATGCTGAGTGCTGGGCCGATGGGATGGTTGTGGCCGACTGTAGCCGGTTCAACCCAGCTATAGATTACGAACTTCTTCCGGCAAACCGAAACGAGTCGCGTCGAACTGCGTGAAAAACGATCCGGACGGCAAACCATTGATTTGAACGGCTCAAAGAGTGACGATCTTGGTTCGGTGCTATTGCTGGGGTTGGGGTACTCTACTCTACGTATACCGCTACTCGTCCTAATAAATAAGAAGAGATGGGTCAAAGAGGGATTATGGTCGAGCCGTTTGACAGTAAGGGCAGCAGCCGCTTCGAAGAGTTCGGCAAGAAGGTGGACGAGCGCTTCAACCAGGCATTGCCGCGGGTCGAAGAGGAGGTAAAGAAGGTGATCGCCTATCTCAACGACCAGGTGGTTCCCCGGTTGCGCCAGGACTCCTCCCAAGCACTGCACGCAGCGGCAGATCGATTGCGCAAATTGGCTGAACAGCTCGAGAGCGACCCTGGAGCGCGTTAAGGTGGTCCCTGGCCGCCGGCTTCGTCGCACCCTGCCGCTCCTGCTTCTGATCGGCGTTGGCCTGGCCACTGGATGCGGACACAAATCCACAGCGGTTGCCGTTGCTCCTGCTCCCGCCTTGGCAACACCACCTCTCAGCCCCACCCCTTCGCCCACTGGCACGCTGGCCGCAACCGCCGATAGCACGGTGGATGCGGATTTCGTAGCCACGCACCCAGTGATCTACAGCGAGGAGGGCCTGGCGAGCTGGTACGGGCCGCCTTATGACAAGCGGCGGGGCGCCAACGGCGAGATCTTCGATAAGGACGCCTTGACGGCAGCCCATCGAACGCTGCCTATGAATTCCTTGATTAAGGTCACCAATTTGTCGACTGGGCAATCTGTGATCGTGCGCGTCACTGACCGCGGACCGTTCGTTCCCAATCGAACGCTTGATCTTTCCCTGGCCTCCGCCAAAGTGATCGGAGTATGGAGACCTGGCGTTGCGCGGGTGCGGATCGAGGTATTTGCTGCCCCGGCTCCGTTGGACCAAGGCGGCCGGTGGTGCGTACAGGTCGGCGCTTTCAAGAACGAAAAAGGGGCGCTCCAGCTGCGCGACCAGCTCACCCGCAAATACCATACGGCGAACGTAATCGAGTTCACTGGACCCACCGGTCATTGGGTGCGCATCCGCCCCGCGAACGACGATAAAGGACGCGCGGTTGAGATTGCTCGTGACCTTGAGCCTACAGAAGGGGAAGCCTACCTGGTTCGCCTCGATTGATGCGAAACCTCTTGAAGCGACTTTACTCGAGCGTTCTCACCCTTCTGTTGGTCGTTCTTCTTCTGCGGGCGAACATGGGCTGGGCTGCCGGCCTGGCCAAGCTTGCGTACACCTTGCCCCCTGGTCAGCTGGAGCGGGCCCGGTCCCTCTATCACTGGCGGACCGCCCTGGACTTCGGATCAACCCTGTGGGGCCTGTTGGTTCTGCTTGCCGTGCTCCATTTTCGCTGGGCAGCGGGCCTGGGCGCGTGGGCAGCCTCACTTACGCATAAGCCCTGGTTACAAGGGTTTTGCTTCGCCCCGGCGATCCTTCTGTTGCTCTCGCTGCTCCACCTTCCTCTCTCCATCCTGGGCCACCACATCTCGCTCAGCTACGGTCAATCGGTTCAAGGTTGGGGCAGTTGGTTGATCGACTGGGGTAAGGCGCTGATGCTCGATCTGCTCTCCGGAACCGTCGTGCTTTCGGTGCTTTTCACCCTGATCAGAAAATCTCGGCGTTGGTGGCTCTGGTTATGGCTGTTGTCGCTGCCAATGGAGCTCCTGGTAGTCTTCGTGCTCCCCCTGGTAGTCGATCCCATGTTCAATCACTTTGAACCCCTGGCGCAGACTCAACCCGCACTGGTGCAACAACTGGAACGTGTGGTCCTGAGGACCGGCGTTTCGATTCCTCCGTCGCGGATGTTCCTGATGAATGCCAGCGAAAAATACACCAGCTCGAACGCTTACGTCACGGGATTCGGCGCCTCACAGCGCGTGGTGGTGTGGGACAACACGATCAAGAGCTCGCCACCCGACGAAATTCTGCTGGTCTTCGGTCACGAGCTCGGCCATTATGTGCTGCATCACATCGAGCGCGGGCTGGCGATGGGAGCAGCCATCTCCCTCTTCTTCTTATGGATTGGCTCTCATCTGGCGCGTTTCCTGGTCCGTCGCTATGGCCCCGGCTGGCATATCGCTTCGCTTGAAGATTGGGCGGCGACAGCCGTGCTGCTGCTGGTGCTGGCGATCCTCTCGTTTCTCGCCGAGCCCATCGGCAACAGCATCAGCCGCATGCAGGAGCACCAGGCAGATGTCTTCGGAATCGAGGTTGTCCACGGGATCGTCGCCGACCCCCAGAAAGTAGACGCTGAGTCGTTCCAGCGGCTTGGGGAACAATCGCTCGAGTATCCTTACCCGTCGCCGTTTGTAGTTTTCTGGACTTATACCCACCCGCCGATCGCCGAGCGCGAGGCTTTCGCCGCGGGTTATGATCCGTGGCAGCCGGGCGGCGAACCACGATACTTCAGCAAGTAGGAGCCCCTCATGCCCTGTCTGTTCTGCAAAATCATCGCTGGTGAGATTCCTTCGAAGGCAGTCTTTGAGGACGAACTAACTTACGCGTTCAGAGACATCCATCCTCAGGCGCCAACGCATGTGCTGGTAGTGCCGCGAAAACACATTGCATCGCTGGCTGAGTCAGGCGCTGAAGACGAGGTTCTGCTGGGGCATCTTCACCTGGTTGCCGCGCGGATTGCCGCTAGCGAGGGGCTGTCGAACGGATTCCGCACGGTGATCAATACAGGGCCGGATGGGGGACAGACAGTTGACCACCTTCACGTTCACCTGCTTGGCGGCCGCTCCATGCATTGGCCCCCGGGCTGAAGAGAGTGTGTGTGAACCGGGGTTATAAATCCAGCCCCGTCCGTTCAGCCGTCCCCGCGGGACTATTCATCTCTCACTACCCAACCCAGGACTCCGTCCTTTGGACTGCGTCCTGGGCTAAGTTCAGGCCGCCCCTTTCGGGGCTGGATAGTCCAAGTTCTCACACAGTCTCTCGAGTCCGCCTGAGAACCGGGGTTGGGATTCCATGGAGAGTGGTTGGAAGACAGAAGACGTTTTCGTCAGCGCCGGTCTTGGGCCCGGCCGTATGGCCATGCTCCTTTGCTCGGGGTGACGAAGGGGAGCGGGGCGCTCCCATGAATAGCGTTTGCTGGACGGAAGGCGTTAGCGAAGGGGTTGTTTCTCTAAGCCTCAATCGCCTCAAGCTCTGAATCCAGTCCATGACGGCGCAACAGGTTGGGAAGGTTCTGCGAAAAGGCGGACTTCGGCATCACCATGTCACAGCCGGCTTCCATAGCCTTCGCCTTCAGGTCACCCTGCAGATGAGAGAGAAACCCGATCACTGAGGTGCCGCGCTTCATTTTGCTCTTGAGGCGCGGAATCAGGGTAAGCGGCTTGGCGCTGACATTGTTCAGATCAAAGACGATGAGCGAAGGACGACTGCCCTCCGGCACATCCGCCAGGCGCGACACGATATCCTTATCGGCCTTAACAAAAGCCACCTTCACGCCTACTTTTCGCGCCGCCTCCTGAATCTTGGCGAGGAAGAACAGGTCTTCGATAAAGCAATAAATGCGAATCGGGGCGTCTTCCCTGACCGGCACAACGACCGGATCCCGCGGCGCAGGCTCCATAAAGTGCCCATTCTGGCCGTTGCCACGGAATTCCATGTCGGAATGAGGCGCATCCGCCGTGTTGCCGTTCACCACCCGGTAGCTATGATCCATGGGCCCGACGAATGTCTGCTGCCGGCGCTGCTTGCCTTTACGCCGTCCGCCGCCGCCGTTGCTTCCGTTGTTCATTGCGCCGTGCGCGCTGCCGTTGCTGCCGTTGCCGTTCTTTGGGGCAAATCGGCCTTGGCCTGGAGACTTTGTCTTCGCGGCCTTTTTGGAGGGATGGGGGTTGCCCGACTCCGGGCTCAAGGTTGGCGTGACCCTTGGCTTGGTTGTTCGAGTATCCCTTACGTCTGCGGCGCCGGCGACGATGCCCTTGCCCTTCACTCTGCCCAGCAGGCTGGGCCTGATTCGGCTGCGCCTGTGGTTGGTTTTGCTCAGTTGTCATGCATGCACATCCCGGTGCGTTGACTTTTCTTGCAGTTGGCTCAAGTGCGACCTACCCCGGCCTGGGGAAGGCAGAGATTGGCTGCAACTCATGTTTCCACTTGGTCGATGGCCAGGGGCCACGGCCCACGCGCTCAAAAGGAACTTATCCAAAAGATACGGTTCGGGGTGGAACTTATGGTTTGATCTCTCAAACAAACTACTGGTGTTGGTCTTTACCGCTATTGATTGACCCAGCGACGAACATCGCTATTTGGGCCAGCAGGTGCGACGCGGCAGAAAAACCTTATTGACTCTCGAGAATTGCGGCGAGCCTGACTCACATCTGAGCTCTGGCTACAGCCGCTCGATAGGCAAACCCGATAATACACAGATATTCCACTCGAGAGCAAGTGCTATTCGGTAGAGATTGGTATCGGAAGTTCGTACGAGGGGTTACGGCTGGGTCAGTGGGAGCCGGCAGGGATGCCGGCTGGAAATAGAAAAGCCACGATTAGTGGCTTTTCCTGATAATGGCCAATCACTGGCCTCCCATAGAGAGTCCCCGGCAGAGCACGTCTGCGGGAGGTAAGTTCCGGTTGCGGCTGGTCCTGGTAGAACCTGGGCTCTGCTCGCCGGATCTGAGGCGCTGGACTCGCGTATTGATTGCGAGCCACTGCGTCGCTGGCTACCTTACTATTAGCAGTTATCATGCCGTTTTACATCATGTATTATTATCATGCACTTAGCTTATAGACCAATGCTCATTCATTCCGATTTATGGAAGCCTCGCCCCGGCAAGAATTCTGGAATCCATAGAAATCCCGACCTAGTGTTGGCAGTGGGGACAATAATGAGTGCCGCGGCCGCCTACCAGGATGCGCCGAATCGGAGTTCCGCAAACCAGGCACGGCAGGCCGGTACGGAGATAGACCCGGTGTTCGAGCTGGAAGAAGCCTTCGACTCCGGCCGCATCCACGTAGTCAGAAACAGAGGATCCGCCCAGCGAAATTGCCTCTCTAAGGACACTCTGCAGGCTGGAGTGCAGCCGGTCGAGTTCTGCGCGCTTTAGGTGGCAAGCCATCCTGCGTGGCCGGATCCCCGCTCGAAAGAGACTCTCGTCGGCATAGATATTCCCCACGCCATGCAAGAGCTTTTGATTGAGCAGGGCCGCCTTGATGGAAGTGCGGCGGGTTCGGAAGAGCGCGGCGAAATCGTCCCGGGATATATCGAGGGGCTCCTGGCCCGTCCCGGTGAAGCGTTTCGCCGTCTTGAGCGGAGTCTCCATGAAGAGCCATACGCCCGAAACGGCGGGGGTCGACAAAGCGCAGTTCTCTCCCCGAGGCCAGATGCAGAATGCCATGCGTGTGGGGGGGAACCGGGGTGGCCGCATCGGCGACCAGCAGCCGCCCGGTCATGCCCAGATGCACGATCCATTGCAGTCCCGAACGCATCCCCTTAGTGGTCGACGGCCGATCTTCCAGATCGAAGACGATGTGTTTGCCTACCCGGAAGACACGGTCGATGCGGCGCCCGGGCAGTTGTTTGGCCATTGCCTGGGGAGAAGACTTGAACGGCTCAGGTTTCTCGCTGAACCAGGTGGCTTCGATGCGGTCTCCGCGAAGGCGCTCGTCGACCCCTCGCGCGATAGTTTCAACTTCAGGCAGTTCCGGCATGGCTCATCTGCTTTCATTGTCGCAGAGAGCGGCAGGCGCTTGGCCGCTACCGGGCGCCGTTATATGATCTGGAGTTGGACGATGCTCCGCCGCCGCGCGAGTAAAGTCACCAACATTTCCGCGCACCCCTTCGCAGACGTTCGATCGACAGGCTGAGCCATACGGGGAAGAGTGCGCCGCACGAAATTGATGGGAGTACATGCGAGCCAAGACAGCAGTGGTACTGGGCGCCCAATGGGGCGATGAGGGCAAAGGAAAGATCGTCGACGTTCTCTCCGATCGATTTGCCGTGGTCGCGCGCTATGCCGGTGGTCATAATGCCGGGCATACGGTCATCATCCGGGGAAAGAAGTTCATTCTTCAATTGGTCCCTTGCGGTGTTCTGCGCCCGGACTGCCGTGCGGTGATCGGCAACGGCGTCGTGCTCGACCCGTTGGCCTTTCTGAAAGAGATCGGCAAACTCCGCGACCTCGGGGTCAACGTCGATGAGCAACTCTTCGTCTCCAACCGCGCGCAGGTGATTCTTCCCTACCATCGCATGATCGAGCTGGCCTCGGAGAACGCTCCCGGACGGCAGAAGATCGGCACCACCAGCCGCGGCATCGGTCCGGCATACGAAGACAAGATGCATCGCAGCGGCTTGCGGGTGATCGACCTGCTCAACCGCAGTTTGCTCAAAACGCACATCGAGAACGCCTGCAACGAAAAGAATGCGATTGCCCACGCGCTTTTCGGCACCGATCCGCTCGATCCGATCAAGATGTACGACGAATACGCAGAGGCGGCGGAGAAAGTCCGGCCCTTCGTCACCGACACGGCAGCATTGCTGAACGACGCGATCCGCCATGGCCAAAGCGTGATGTTTGAGGGTGCGCAAGGCACCATGCTCGATATCGATCATGGCACTTATCCCTTCGTAACCTCCTCCTCTGCGACCGCCGGCGGCGCCGTTATCGGCACCGGTGTTGGACCGACCGCGATCGGTACCGTGATCGGCGTAACCAAGGCCTATGTGACCCGCGTAGGCGAGGGGCCTTTCCCAACCGAGATCTGGGGCGAGAGCAGCGATCTGCTGCGCGCCCGCGGGCAGGAATATGGAGCGGTGACCGGCCGGCCCCGCCGTTGCGGGTGGCTCGATCTACCGCTCTTGCGCTACTCCAGCCAGATCAACGGCACCGAATGGTTGGTGGTCACCAAGATGGATGTTCTCGACAGCTTCGCTGAGATCCCCATCTGCACCGGCTATCGCATTGACGGCCGGATGAGCGACCAGATCCCAGCGGACGTGAGCGGCTTTGAGAAAATTGAGCCGGTTTACACCAGCCTCGAAGGCTGGCAGACTTCCACCGAAGGCATCACTGAATTCGATCGGCTTCCGCAGGCAGCCCAGAAATATCTTCGTTTTCTTGAAGCGGAGTCGGGCGCGCGGCATCGGCATGGTCTCCACAGGCCCGGACAGGGAGCAGACCATGATCCTTCCCGGATTTTCCGATGCCCTGGACTGGATGCACTCCGCGATGACCGGGTAGATTAGAGACACAATGGTCAGCTTTATCGTACGCATGCGATTCGCCCCCGAAGACCGTGAAAACATAAGCGATATTCTGCGCCAGCTGGCTCTCGCCTCCCGCCAGGAGCCCGGCTGTGTGAGTTATGTGCCTCACACCGTTGAGGACGATCCGTCGGTGGTCGTGATCTACGAGCAGTACCGTGACCGGGCGGCGAGTGAGTTCCACCGCACTACCCCTCATTTCAAGAAATTCGCCGTCGGCGGGCTTGTATCAGCTCATGCGCGAGCGAGAGGTGGAGAATCTGACGGCGTTGTTCGTCTTAGAATGACCGCCGTCTTCCACGGGTTGCAGTCCACCCCCCGGGGCATTGCGTTCAACCCCGAAAACTGTCACTCTGGAGTTCTCAATTTTGACTGATTATTCGGACGCGGACTAACATCCGGTACGCCTATGCGCGCTCATTCCGAGTATCGATTGCTGTTTCCCGCGGCCGGCAGACTATTTTTGGCCTTCATACTCTGTCTGGGCTCACGCCACAAGCGCATGCCGTCTTTCCCCACCATGATGGGACCCATAAAGAGATCGAAGGACTCGAGCTGGACTGGCGGCAGGCGCAGCTTACCAACAACATCTCCATGGTGGATCGGCTGCTGGCCGACGACTATCTTGGCATCAGCGCCAACGGCACTTTGGAAACCAAGGCGGATGAACTCGCCAACCGCCGCAGCGGAACGCTGCACATCACCGAGCTTGACCTGAGCGACATCAAAGTACGCATTTATGGTGACACCGCGGTGGTCACTTCGAAGGCTGAACTGGTAGGGAAGAAGGGCGATCGCGACATTAGCGGCCGGTACCGCTATACCCGGGTCTACAGCAATCGTGCGGGCCAGTGGAGAATCGTGAGCTTCGAAGCCAGCCGCATCTCCGGCGAGCCTGACGGCAAGCACTAGAACTTTGACACGGAGCACATCGCCTGGATCCGCAACAACCCCACTCAAGCCCCACGGCATGCCGGGGCGGGCAAAAGAGGGTGGGCTTGATTGGGCCACCCAGTCCTTTGTGGTTAATCAGAGAGCCAGGCATTTGCTTCGGTCGCGGCCAGGACGGCGTCGGCGATGGCCGCTGCCTCGCGGGCTGGACGTACGTCGTGGACCCGTACCATCTGCGCACCGGCCAGGATCGACGCAGTGATGGCTGCAAGAGAGCCATTTCCTCGGCGGTCGACCGGCACGTCCGCCCCCTGGTAAAGCGCTGCCAGGGTTCTACCCAGAAATCCCTTGCGCGAGACCCCAGCCAGCAGCGGCTGTCCCAGACTGCTCAGCTCTGCCAAACCCGCCAATAACAAATAATTCTGCTCGTAGGCCTTGCCAAAACCGAATCCCGGATCAAGCACAATCCGCTCGCGCTCGATTCCTGCTTGCAACGCTTCCTGTAGCCGTTCCCGCAATTCCTGCTTGACCTGGGATACCACCTGCCTCGGGTCCATAGCGGGCAACGCGTGCCACTCGTCGGGCCGGCCCCGGGTATGCATCAGCACGACTCCGCACCGGGCTGTCGCGCAGACTCGCGCCATACTCTCATCCCACAACAGACCGCTTACATCGTTAACGATCTCGAGCTCCGGCATGGAGTGCGGCTTCGGCGGTCTGCGATTTATAGGTATCGACGGAGAGAATCGACCCAGGACGATGGCGCAGTACACCTTCCAGCACCGGAACTACGCGGTCGATCTCCTGCGCAACACTCACCGGCTCGCGTTTGCCCGGCCGGGTGGACTCTCCCCCGATATCGACCAGGTCCGCCCCATCTTCGAACATCGCGAGCGCGTGCTCAATTGCGCCGGCAAGGGTGGGAAACACCCCGCCATCGGAGAAGGAATCGGGCGTGGTGTTCAGTACCCCCATCACCAGGGTCCGCGTTTCCAACGGCAAGGACTGGGTGCGCAGCTTCCATTCACTGCGAGAACGCCTGGCAAAGGGCATGGCCCGACTATTCTAAGGGAGCGTGAGGTACACTCCGCGCAGAGACATGCAACCGCGCTCCCCCTATCTCAGCCTGTTGCTGGCCTTTCTTCTGCCCGCAGGGTCGCTGGCACTTGCGGCGGCGCCGGCCCGGCCGAAACACCCGCACAAGCTACCCCTCCCGCAGGCCGTGGCTCGAATTCTTTCCGATCCGGCGGTAAACCAGGCCCACTGGGGGATCTCTGTAGCCGGCTTAAGCGGCAAACCGATCTACGCCCTGAATGATGGCCAGTACTTTAACCCAGCGTCGAACGCCAAACTATTCACCACCGCCGCGGCCTATGCCCTTTTGCCCACCGGCCTCACTTTCACCACCCTGGTCGCGCAGCGACGCACCGGTGAGTAGCTCCGGAGAACTAGCTGGCAACATCACCATTTTCGGCGTCGGCGATCCGAACATATCCGCACGGACCGTGCCCTTTGGGCTCAAGACCGAACGCGCTGGGCCGCCACTGGCGGTGCTGGAGGATATGGCCGACCAGATCGTTCGTCACGGTGTCCATACCGTCGCCGGAGACATCGTGGGGGATGACACCTGGTTTCTCTTCGAGCGCTATGGCACTGGTTGGAGCTGGGACGACCTGCAGTGGGGCTATGGGGCGCCGGCTTCCGCGCTGAGCGTGAACGACAACGAGGTTTACCTCAACGCCATGCCGGCGGCGCAGGTGGGTGACACGGCGGTGGCTTCCTGGCTCCCAAGGACTGCTTACTACAACCTGGATAACTCCCTCACCACCAGCGCCCCGGGCGATCCCATCAAGCCCGGTGTCGAGCGCTGGCCGGGCTCCATGACCGTCCGCCTTTTTGGCCGGACTCCCCTGGGCCAACAGGGCTTCCACACCGCACTCGCCATCGAAGATCCGGCGGATTATGCCGCCCGGTCGCTCAAGGAAATGCTGGTGGCGCGTGGGGTCAGGGTGGGCGGGACAGCCCGGGCCCAACATCGCTTGCCCTCCGATACGGGCGACTTCTTCCAGCAACAGGAACAGCCCATAACGCTCCATAGCGTTACCCTGCTCAACGTGCAGGCCGTGAATCCGGGCCAGACTCTGCTCGCCTCGCATGTCTCGCCGCCGCTGGGCGACGATCTCGTCATAACCAACAAAGTCAGCCAGAACCTGCACGCCGAGATTACTCTCCGTACCCTGGGCAAGCTGGAGAGCACCGATGGATCCCTGGTTGAAGGCACCCGGGTGGTGCGCCAGTTCCTCATCTCAGCCGGTATCGATCCAGCGGATTTTGTCCTCTATGACGGATGCGGGTTATCCATGCAAGACCTGGTTGCACCCCGTGCCTTTACCAACTTGCTTGTCTATGCGGCGCGGCAGAGCTGGGGAGAGGCGTTCCGCACCTCACTGCCCGTGGGTGGAGTGGACGGATCCCTCTCCGGCCGCTTCAAGCAGGCCTTGCTGGACGGCAAGCTTTACGCCAAAACAGGCACTTTGGGGGAAGCGCGCGCGCTGAGCGGTTACCTGGTCGCCGCCAGCGGCCAAACGGTCGCCTTCTCCATCATGTGTACCGATCACCGTCCATCCGGGCCAGCCGATCGCATGGCAATGGACAAGATCGTCGCCGCGATCGCGGAGTCAAATTGAAGGCGATCCTGCTGATTGTTGGGCTTGGAATGTTGAATGGATGCCATCGGCTGACCCCATCGAAGCCGGTGAGCGAGTTAACACCGCGGGAAGCTGATGGACGCCAGGTCTTCCTCAGCCATTGCTCCACCTGCCACTATGCTACCGAGGAGAAAGGCCTGAACGGCCCGGGGCTTGAAGGTCTCTTTCGCAAGCCATATTTACCCAGCGGAATGGCCGCGAATGACACTCGCGTGACGGCGGTGATCCTGCACGGCAGAAACATGATGCCGGCTCTCGGCAATACACTATCTGATCAGGAGCTCGCAGATTTGATGGCCTACCTGCACACGTTATGACCGTCCCCGACCCGGCGCCGGGCAGGCTCCCATTGCCTGGAATGGCCGCCATTTCGCTCTGGATGCTGGGGCTCTCAGTGATGGGTGTGGCTGGTGTACTTTCCGGCCACTATCCCTCGGGCGGAGGAAGAATCGTGATCCTCGTTCTGTGCACCGTTTTTGCCGTCGCCGCCCTGGGGCTGATCCGCCTGCGCCGTTGGGGATGGGCGCTTACCCTCGGCGCGGTCTTTCTCTCCATGTGTTTTGGCTGCTACAGCCTCTTCCGCTTCCACCAGGCTCAATGGGTTGTCATGGCGGGGATCAATCTTGTGTTCTTCCTTTACCTGGTGCGTGGCGAGGTAATCGAGCGCCTCCGTTAGGGGTAGCGACCCGCTACAATTGACCCAGCGTGATTGACCTGATTCAGATCGACGTAAGCCCACGCAGGCCCACTCCCAAGCCAGCCTGGCTGAAGGCTCGTGCCCCGGTGGGGGAGAATTATCACGACCTGAAGAGTCTTGCCCGCTCGCTCAATCTGCACACGGTATGCGAGTCCGCCCACTGCCCCAATATCGGCGAGTGCTGGAACCAACGCACGGCGACCTTCATGATGCTGGGCAATACCTGCACCCGCCGCTGCGGCTTCTGCGCTGTGCCCAAGGGACGGCCGGACCCCATCGACTTCGACGAACCCCGCCGGGTGGCCGAGGCGGTGGCCATTTTGGGTCTGAAACATGCTGTCATCACCAGCGTGAACCGCGACGACGATGTTCTTGGAGGCGCCCGGGCCTTCGCCATGGTGATCGAGGAGATCCGCCACCAGGCGCCCGGCTGCCAGGTGGAAGTCCTGGTCCCAGACTTTCAGGGTCAAGAAGAGGCCATCCGCATCGTGGTCGAGGCCAAGCCTGAGATGCTGAACCACAACACTGAATCGGTTCCCCGGCTCTATCGCGTGGTACGATCCGGCGCCCGTTACCAGCGAACCCTTCGCCTGCTGGAGTACGCCAAGATCGTCGACCCCCGGATGATCACCAAATCCGGGGTTATGGTCGGGCTAGGCGAAGAGATGCACGAGCTGCTGCAGGTCTACCGCGATCTGGCCGATGTAGGGACGGACGTGTTGACGATTGGCCAGTACTTGCGTCCATCCAGAGATCACTTGCCAATGGCCCGCTATTACACGCCGGAGGAGTTCGCCTACATGCGCGAACAGGCTCTGGGAATGGGTTTTCGCCACGTGGAGTCAGGCCCGCTGGTGCGGTCGTCGTATCATGCTCGCGAGCAGGCGGCGTCCACTGGGGTAACCCTTCTAACTTGAATCCGACCAGAGGAAGATAACAATGGCAGTTTCGATAATGGCTGGTATTCCCGCCCTGAAAGACGCCCAGCAGCAGCTGAAGTCGCGGATGGAAAAGGCGGTCGACGATTTCCGCGCCAACCTGGCGTCTACCCGCACCGGCCGGGCTTCGGTGCACATGCTTGACCAGATCAAGGTCTCCTATTACGGGAGCGACACACCGCTCAATCAGGTGGCCCAGGTCACCGCTCCGGATGCCAACCTCATCCTGGTGCAGCCCTGGGATCCGAGCATTGTGGCTGACATCGAGAAAGCTCTGCGTGCATCCGACCTGGGCTTCAACCCGCAGAATGACGGCAAGATCATCCGGATCCCTATCCCCCCGATGACGGAGGAGCGCCGCCGCGAAGTGGTCAAGCACCTCAACAAGACGCTCGAAGACCACCGTACCGCGGTGCGGAATATCCGCCGCGACGGTAACGACCTGATCAAGAAGTCGGCCAAGGACAAGAAAATTTCCGAGGACGAAGAGAAGCGCTCGCTCGAGGAAATACAGAAACTCACCGACGATGAGATCCGGCGGATGGAAGAGATGTGCCGCAACAAAGAGAGAGAGGTGCTGCAGATCTGATTCAGCCGGTGCGGTTGCTGTGATCCAGAATGATCTTCCAGCCCGTAGGATCATTCTTCAATAGGAGTGAGAAGATTCCATCGGTGTTGCCGCCGCCAGCTGTTGTTCGCTCCAGATGAAAATTTCCCGTGGCGGTTGCGTAATGGGAGTCCAAGACCCGTATCGCAAGATTAGAAAAGGTCAATTTCCCCATCGCAGCCGGCGTGGTATAGACCCTCTTGTAGCGCTCCAGAATTGCGCCATAACCGTACTCCACTTTCTGGCCGACAAAGGTGGTCGTGGGAGAGTCTTCGTAGGCTTTCATAAAGGCCTCAACATCGCCCCGGTTCCAATCAGCCGCCTGCTGGCCCAGCAACTGCCGGATGGCGGCCTCAGGCGCTATTTGTGCCCACGACGAAAGCGCGAGCGCAACCGCTAAAACCAATAAAAGATAACCACGGCGCATGATGGATTCACCTGGGAGCGGCGAGTTTTCCGGTCCTCACCGCGACAATGCTTTGTATCAGGGCACGACTTTAGTCGGGCCGTTCAGGCCCAGCAAAGAAGTGGGCTTTAGCCCCTGGTTTTCTTCTCCTACCAGGTAAAGGTAGCAGGGGCTAAAGCCCAATTCTCTTTCAACCC
>CAWKAU010000023.1:0-120087 GCA_963847685.1 uncultured Acidobacteriaceae bacterium
CGCGTATGGCCGAGGAGCGATCCTCGGTGAAGGCTCCGATGGTCTGGGTGGTGTTGACAATTTTGAAGGAGTTCAGCGGAGAGGCCAGCGTGGTTACCACATCCGTCTTGGTCATTGGCATGGAAACGTTGCCGTAGCGGGTGATGGGGTGCCCACAGGCCAGCACCTGGTGCGGGTCGACATAGGTCACGGTACAGGTGGCAGCGATCTCAAGATCTCCCCGAACCAGCAGGGCGCTCACTGCCGAGCCGGGTAGCAGCGGAGGCAGAATCAGGGTGCGAGCCGTCGGAGGAGCTGCCTCCAAGGCCGGCGACGGGCATAAGCCCCATCATGGAGACGTGGTCCTGGAAAAACCTGACTGCCTCCGGGCTGAAGCCGGAGAGGAGCAGCGGCGTTTCGATGGGATGGATATCAGTCGCATCCGCGGTGGGGTTGCGGAGGATTTCGTTCGGGCGTCCACATGGCCGAATCGCGGGCGCCGGGGGCGAACGATCTGCGGCTCATCCGTCCCGTTGATGGCCAGCATCTCCGCGATGGGTGTAATGCCGGCGATGGGTTCTTTGCTGAATTGGCCTATTCTGTAGGACAAAGCGCCCAGTAACTTGCCGTCGATGTAGACCGGGCTGCCGCTCATGCCCGCGACGACTCCGGTGTACTCTGGTTTGGAGCCCTGGAGACGAGCCAGGATCATATCCTGACCGGGGCCAAGGACATTTTTGAGCACCCCGAGGATCTCCACATCCATGGCTTCGGGCTGCGTGCCTTCAAAGACCGTATAGGCCACGCCGTGGAGGCCTCGGTGCACTTCCGAGAGGGGAAATACGCCGGCGGTGGCAGACGGGGGCGGAGTAACCGGGTTAACCTGGGCGACCAGGCTGCCCGCAACAACAAAAACTGCGGTCAAAACCGAAAAGCAGGTTGATATACGGCTGGTAGACACGTCTACAGATTAGACGTTAGGCCGTTCGAGCATAGGGCCTGAAAAGCAGCGTCCCTCTTTATATAGTCAATGAGGTATTCGACGATGTCCGACCGTTTCGCCAAATTCCCGGTTTCCGCCACAAGCCGGGACAAAACGTACTGCTTTTATTCCTGGCGCTGTTGCTTGCCGCAGGGGGCTGGGTGTGGACCCGGCGGGCCCGGGCGCAACAATCGACGCCCAACCCACCGGCCCAGCAGGCAGTCACCAGCAACAAGACCAGTCAGCGCCCGACTCAGGTGGTCCTGGCAGCCGACAGCGGCGCGATCGCCATCCCCAAGAAGGCGGAGAAGCCGGATGTGCCTCCACCCCCGCCCGAGCCGAAGGTGAAGAATCCTGCCGGGCTGCAGAACTTCTCGCTGCGCGTGGATGTGCCCGAGGTGACCCTCAACGTGGGCGTCATCCTGCAGAAAACACACGAGTTTGTGCCTAACTTGCAGCCGGCCAACTTCCGCGTCTACGAAGATGGCGTACCGCAAAAGATAGTCGGCTTTCAACGTACCCGGGCGCCGATCACGGCGGTGCTGCTGTGCGAGTTTGCCTCCACCAACTATTGGTTCGTTCATGACATGCGAGAAGCTGCCTATGCCTTTGCCCAGCAATTGCAGGCGGACGACTATATCGCGGTGGTGACGTTTGACCTGCGCACCCAGATCCTGACCGACTTCACCCAGGACAAGCGGCAGGTGTACGAATCGCTGAATGCGTTGACGATTCCCGGCTTCCGCGAGACGGACATGTTCGACGCAGTCTACACAACACTGGACCGGCTGAGCAGAATTGAAGGGCGGAAGTATGTGGTGCTGATTGCGTCCGGCTACGACAGCTTCAGCAAGATCACCCTGGACAAGGTGCTGGCCAAGATCAAGGCGACACCGAATGTCACCATCTTCAGCGTTGGAACCGGACAGGCAGCCAGGCTCACCGGCAACGCCCGCAGCGGGATGTTCGGCCCCAAGGAGATCGACTACCTTCAGGCCGATAACCAGATGTCTACGTTTGCGCGGATGACGGGCGGTATGTCGTTTTTTCCCCGCTTCCAGGGCGAGATGCCGGATATTTTCCATTCCATCAATGACTCCATCCGAAACCAGTACGTGCTTACGTACACCCCGACCAATGCCAAGCAAGACGGCAGCTACCGGAAGATCAGGGTGGAGTTGGTGGACAACGAAGGCCAGCCTCTGAAAATGCAGGACGAAAAGAAGCACCCGATGAAGTACGACATCATTGCCAGAGACGGATATAAGGCCAAACAGCAGGTGGATTAGTTACGAAACCGCGGATCGAACCAGCACCTGTTTTGGCTTTGTATCAGAGCACGACTTTAGTCGGGCCGTAAAGGGAGTGAAAGATAATTGGGCTTCAGCCCCTGCCACCCTTACCGGGCGAAGAAAGGCCCAGGGGCTAAAGCCCCGATCTTGTTTTGCGTACCCTGTGCGAACGGGCTGTGGTACAGAAGGTGGGCTGTAGGTACACTTTTCGTAAGTTGAAGTTAAACGCTTGGAGAAAACCGGAAACCAAGTCGTCGCAGCTGTGGAATGTGGGAAGCTCGCGATTGTTTGCGAGCTTTCCAAGGCGTTGTGGGAGAGAGGGAAAGGGCTTTTTCTTTTCCTCTCTTCCCATACCGCCGTCATTTCCATAGCTGTTCACTCTGCGCCTGCAGGCATCGGTTGCAGAATGAGCTTGTGACTGTCGAATCGCGCAAGGGAAAGGTTGCGAAATGGACCTTCCAATAGCGATCATCCAGCGGCTCAAGCCGATGGATTCCCGCCAGAGTCTTGCTGATAAACACCTGCGTGCCTTTCCAGAAGAAGGTTCCATCCGGATAGACCCGCTTGGCCTTCATGTTGCTGTCGTATTGCGGTTGCGGAACACGATCCGGATAGGTGCGCGGCGAACTCTGGTAGCAAGAGGCCGGTGTCTGCTGCTCTAGCGCCTCGTGTGGCCGCTCCTGGTTGTACTGCTGGCGGAATCGATCAAAAGCCTTTTGTTGCCCTCTCCGGCCGGCGGCTGGCGGTTTGGCCGTCTCCGCCTTCAACGTCCGGTGCATACGCTCGTGACGCCCGTTTTGCTCCGGATGACCTGGCTTGATCCGCTCCGGCTGAATGCCCAGCTTCATCCAGTAAATGGATAAACGAGAGATGCCGGCAATCGCTCGCGAGGCAAACGGAGCGCCGTTATCGGTGCGGATCGTCTGCGGCAGGCCATATTCTCGAAACGCGGCCGCAAAAATAGCTTGTACATGCTCCGTGTCCGTCTTCTCCACATCCTGGCAGCGCAGCAGGTAACGGCTATGCGCATCGGTCACCGTTAACGGATCAACCCGCTCTCCCTTGCCCGTCAGGAACCATCCCTTGAAGTCCGCGCACCATAGTTGATTGGCCGCGTCCACTTTTTGAAACGGCCGGCTGTACAGAGGAACCCGTAGCCGCTTGCGCTGCGGTGTGCTCAACCCTTTTCGCGCAAAATCTCTCCAAAAGTGCTCACTGCCGGCCAAAGAACCCCTTTGATTTCGTCGCCAGATGCCCATGTAGTTTCTTGGCTCCCCAGCTCGGATGCGCATACTTCAATTGCACAATCTGCTCCGCGATCGCAGCATCGGTCTGATTTGGATGATTGCCTGCTCCATAGCGTCGATCGGGCAATCCACTCAATCCTTCCGCCTCGTAACGCTTTACCCACTGGTAGCCTGTCTTGCGTGCTATCCCATAGATCCGGCACAGCTCTGCCATCGTGTACTGTTCGCTGTCGTGATCCAAAACAAAACGCGTCCGCTCCTCCAACACATCCGTCTCTTTCCAGGGCATGCTCTCTTCTACTTGCCCCCGCTCGGGACGAAAAGTGTTACCTACATGCCCGGTACCTTCTGTTACATACTTGCCCGGTCCGTACCTGCCTCAACGGCCCGACTAAAGTCGTGCCCTGATACAAAGCATTACCGCGGTGAGGACTGGAAAACTCGCGCGTTCCGCACATTTTTGACTCCGATTCAAGTCGCCCTTCGAGGTAACGCTTTCATTTGGCGTGATGGAGCATCTCGTTGAGGGCTATGCCGCCGCAGTGAAGATTCGTACAATCTAGGAAAGAGAAATTTTAGCTCTCCTGGATTCGCGTTGGTCACAGCGACAGTACCGCAGCCCGCAAAACGTCCAAGCCTGTCCACCACACTTCCGTGGAGGGTTGGCACCCTAAGCACAACCCCTGGTTGATCGCGCTGACAGTAACGCTGGCGACCTTCATGGAGGTTCTGGACACCTCCATCGCCAACGTCGCATTGCCCCATATGGCGGGGACGCTGGGCGCCAGCCAGGAAGAAGCTACCTGGGTGCTGACCAGCTACCTGGTATCAAGCGCCATCGTCCTGCCCATTTCCGGCTGGCTCTCTACCCGGTTCGGACGCAAGCGCTTCTACATGACCTGCGTCGCGCTGTTTACCGCTGCTCGCTGCTCTGCGGGCTGGCGCCTACCCTGCCCCTGTTGATCCTGGCCCGCATCCTGCAAGGGCTGGGCGGCGGCGGACTGGCGCCGAGCGAACAGGCTATTCTCGCGGACACGTTTCCGGTGGAACAGCGCGGACAGGCTTTTGCCGTCTACGGCATGGCAGTCGTGGCCGCACCGGCGATCGGACCAACCCTGGGCGGCTGGATCACCGATAACTTCAACTGGCACTGGATCTTCTTTATCAACCTGCCCATCGGCATCATTTCCCTGCTGCTCAGCAACCGGATGGTGGAAGATCCACCCTACCTGGTGAAGGAAAGAGCGAAAGCCAGTCCCATCGACACGAATGGGCCTCGGCCTGGTGGCAGTCGGCGTCGGATGCCTGGAGTTCGTCCTCGACAAAGGACAGGAGAAGGACTGGTTCGGCGACCGTAATATCACTTTGACCTTCACCCTGGCCATCGTCACCCTGGCGTTCTTTCGTGTGGTGGGAGTGGCGGCACCCCGATCCGATTGTCGACCTGAAGCTGTTGAAGAATCGCAATTTCGGCACCGCGGTCGGCTTTCAATTCATCCTTGGCTCGGTGCTTTTCAGCACCACGGTGCTGATTCCGCAGTTTCTTCAGAGCCTGATGGGCTATACGGCGGAACGATCGGGCATGGCGCTTTCCGCAGGCGCGCTGGTGCTGATGGTGATGATGCCGGTGGCCGGGCGCCTGGTGTCGCGCATGGACGCCAGGCTGATGGTGTCGATTGGGTTCCTGGCAACCTCGCTGGGCCTCTACAACATGACCCGGCTGGACCTGAACGTAAGCTTCGGACACATTGTGCTGTGGCGCGTCTTCCAGGTGCTCGGATTGTCGTTTATCTTCATCCCCATCAGCACCCTGAATTATGTGGGTGTGCCCAAGGGCAAGAACAACCAGATCTCAAGCTTCTCGAACTTCGCCCGCAACTTTGGCGGCAGCATGGGGACGGCGCTGCTGACCACCTTCCTGGTCCGCACCCAGCAGACCCACCAGTCATCGCTGGCGGCAAACTTCATTCCCGGCAGCTTCGCGTATGAGAACTTTCTGGCGCAGACGAGAAGTGCCTTGATGGCTGCGGGGCAGAGCGCGCGCCCAGGCAAAGGCCGCAGCCACGGGGTACGCCTACCAGCAGTTGCTGCGGCAGTCGTCCATGCTGAGCTATCAGAATGCTTTCTGGGTGCTGAGTATTGTGGCGGCGCTGCTGGTTCCCTGGCCGTTCATCATGCGCCGTCCACCCAGGCGTAAGAAGGCGCCCGAACGAGGCCATGGGCCACTAGAGAAGATTCAGCTAACTCTTGCCGGAGCCGATATAGGGGCCCTGGCGATGGAAGCGCGGATCTGTGAGCTGCAACAGCATGAAGTCGGCAACATCGGCCCGATTGATGCGCAGCGCGCCAGGCGGAAGAGCGTCGGGCAGGACGCGATAGGTGCCGGTGAAGGGGCCGTCCATCAGCCGGGGGGCGCGCACGATGGTGTAATCCACATCGCTTGCCAGGAGCAGCCGCTCCTGCGCGGCCTGGTCGATGAACGGATATTTGAGCACCGTCTTGCTCGCGGTCCACAACGCCATGGTGGTAAGCGCATTCTGATACTTACCCCAATCCCGATGCCCCCCCGCGGCGCCCAGGACGATGAGCCGGTTCACGTACTCCTGGCGCATTCCCTCAAGAATGTTGGGGATGGCGCCGGCCAGCACCTCAGTTTTCTTGGTGGTACGGGCGCCCAGCGCGGAAAGCACAGCGCGGTGACCGCGAATGGCGTCGACCACTGCCCCAAAATCGAGCACGTCTCCCTGCACCACACGCAGGTGCGGGTCTTGCGGCAGCCCCTCGGGGTTACGGACAAAAGCGGTGACTGAGTGTCCCTTAGCTAAAGCCTGCGAAACAATCAGCTTGCCCGTACCCCCGGTGGCGCCGAAGACTATGATCTTCATTTGAGCCCAACAGTTCCCTTCCCAGTAGTCTGTAACCACCACACTATACAAGGTCGGGCACAACCCTTCTGCAACCCGAACATCTGAAGAAGGAGAGGATCACTAAAAATGTCAGAAAACCTGAAGAAGACGGAAGACAACCTGCGCAGCCTTATCGAGAGCCTACGCGATGGGCACCAGGGGTTTATTGAGCTGGAAAAGAACCTGAAAGACCCCGAAGCACGCCAGCTGTTTCGCGAAGAAACGCTGGCACGCGCGGGTTTTGCCGCGGAGCTGGAGAACGAACTGCACCGCTTCGGAGTGAAGGACGTGAAGGTCGGCAGTTCCACGGCGGGAAAAGTGCATCGCGCGTGGGGTGAACTCAAGTCTCGGCTGGGCGGCGGTGACCACGCACTGCTGGCTACCGCCGAAAAAGGCGAGGACGAAGCCAAGGAAGCCTATGAAAAGGCGCTGGCCAGCGAAGACTTCCCGTTGCCGCTGCGCGAGATACTTTTGCGGCAGCAGAGACACATCCTCGCGGCACACGATCGGGTAAAGGCTTTGCGCGACCGCATCGCTGCGTAAGATTAAGAGCCTTTGAATTGAGCGCGGTGGTTACCCATATCTCGCGAAAAACCAGCGAGATATGGGGCACCCGCGGATTTGTGGCCGGTTCAAAATTCGGCAGGATGCGTCAACGCAGAACACCATCTGCGATGAACTTGCACGCGAGGAAGGCGGCTACACCACCAAAGAAGACCAAGGCCATGCGGATGCCGGGCTCGCGGTTCACCTCCGGAACAAGATCCGTGGCTGTTACGTAGATGGCCACTCCGGCGGCGATGGGCAGACCGGCACGCACCCAGCCGGGGAAAAAATTAATGATCAGCACCCCGGCCACGGTTGCCGCCGCCACGATCGCGGCAGAGGTCAGGGCCGCGCCACGGCTGTGGCCGCTGGCCAGCATCACCGACGCAACGGTGAAGCCTTCCGGCAGTTTATGCAGCAGGATGGCAATGAAAATGATCCAGCCCAGCCAGGAAGACAGCACAAACCCGGAGGCGATGGCCACGCCATCGAAGAGAGAGTGGGACGCCAGACCGGCTACCACCGAGTTGCTGGTGTGAACAGAGATAAATTCTCCGTGATGCGTCTCTTCTCCAAAATGAAAGTGCGGTGTGATGGTGTGCTCGAGCAGGTGGATGAGGCAGTAGCCCCCCAGGATGAGCAATGGCGTCCAGCGAAAGGAGAGACGAAAGCTCTCGGGAACCATCTCCAGCAGGGCGGCCGCGAGCATGAACCCCGCACCCAGGGCGACGAAGTATCGCAGGTAGCGCTTCTCCCAGTTTGTCCGTACCAGGATCAGAGCCCCCAACACGTCAGCTAAGGCGGCGATGAGACCCAGAACCAACGAGAGTGCGAAATTTGACATTGATCTAGCCGCTACCTAGCCGCTGTGCCGAATGTGCATGACATCACCATCCTGAACCCGGTAGTCCTTGCCTTCGAGCCGGAGTGTGCCCTGGGACCGCGCCGCGGCTTCTGAGCCCGCGGTGAGCAGCGTATCCCAGTGTATGGTCTCGGCGCGAATGAAATGCTTTTCCAGATCAGTATGAATGGCCCCCGCGGCCTCCTGGGCGCGCGAATTGACCGGGATGGTCCAGGCACGGCACTCATCTTCCCCGACGGTAAAGAAGGAGACCAGGCCGAGGAGCTCGTAGCTCTTGCGGATGAGGCGGTGAAGCCCACTCTCAACCAAACCATACGAGGAAAGAAACTCGGCTGCCTCCTCATCGCTCATCTCGGCTAACTCCGCCTCGACTTTGCCGCAGATCGCAGTCGCCCCTGCATTAGGCCGGGAAGAGACCTCTTCCAGCTTGTAGCGGGAGACGGCGGATTCCAGATCGGCCCCCAGCGTGGTGCTCTCGGCGATATTCAGCACAAACAGCATGGGTTTTTGCGAGAGGAACATGAAACCGCGGACGAGCTTCTTCTCTTCCGCCGACATTTCCATCTCGCGCAGCGGCTTCTCCTGCTCCAGCTGCTGCTTGCAACGCACAAGCAGAGCGTGCTCTTGTTCCAGTTCCGGGGTGCGCTTTTTCTTCAGATCCTTTTCCAGGCGCTCCAGTCGTTTTTCCGCCTGGGTGAGATCAGAGAAAATAAGGTCGAAGTCGACATTCTTGATATCACGCAGTGGGTCGATGCCGCCGACGCGGGGAATTGCGTCGTCTTCAAAGGCACACAGCACGTGGATGAGCGCATCGTTGTCGCGCAGGTGGGTGAGAAAAGCAGATTCCTTGAGGGCTTCCTGACCGACGGCCGCGACGTCGGCGTATTCCACCGTCGCATAGACGACCTTTTTGGGTTTGTACAGGGCGGCAAGTTTGTCCAACCGCTCATCGGGAACCTTGGCGACGCCGATATGCGCCTCGCGTGGATTGGAGTAAGCGGGGGTTTCGACCTTGGAGCGGGTAAGAATTTTGAACAGGGACGTCTTGCCTACTTGAGGCAGACCGATAATGCCAGTTTTCATGGGACTCGCCGTCCAGGCAAACGGCGCTTGCGCGCCAGAGATTTTTGTTGCGTAACGGCCTTGCGGCGCACTTCACAAGTATATCGGAGTACGGGGCTGCTAGATCTCGCGGCGCGACCAATGCGCGGTGGCGATCAAGGCGGCTAGTCCGCACAACAGGATCAGGCCCTCAACATGGGTGGATCTCTGGTGCAGGCGGTCAAAGATCTGGCGACCGGGATTGTTGGCGGCAACCGCGTCGACGTTGCCGCCAATGGCCTCGCGCGCCGTATCCATGCGAGGAATGATGGAGAATTGAGAATAGCCGGTCAGCACCATCATGGCCAGCACCAGAACAGCCGCCGGAATGATAGTGCGGAAGTGCGCCCGGGCAACGACGATCACGACCAGAAAGATCAACCCGCAGAGCAGGCCTATCCAGTGCAGCCGCACCAGGGAGCCGCCGACGACCAGACCGGCGGCATGAATGCCCGCAGCCGGAGTCGGGAAGAGCGGCGGAAGATCGCTAAACGCGATGGGCGCCAGCACGGCCCCAAAGAAGACCAGGGCGCCCAGCCAAAGGCCGAGCGAGAGGTAAACGAGAGAGTGGAAAAGTGTGCGCATGTTCGTAGAGGAACGATCCTACACCGGACGCCGCCCGGTGAGGCGCTCAATGCGAAGCGCCATGGGCGGATGAGTGGAGAAAAGACTCGCCAAACCCGCGCCACCGAGAAAAGGGGCAACGATAAACAGGTGCGCGGTCGATGGTGTAGCCGCCAGCGGCAGGCGTTTGGAGAACGCATCGAGCTTCTGCAACGCGCTGGCCAAGGCATAGGGATTTCCAGTGACGTGAGCCCCGGTGGCGTCGGCCTCGTACTCCCTGGAGCGGGAGACGGCAAGCTGGATAAGAGTCGCCGCAACGGGGGCCAATATGAGCATGAAGATGCCGCCCATGCCACGGCCGCGGTTGTCTCTGCCGCCGCCGAAGAGGCCGGCCCACCGTTCCATCTGTGCCAGCAGAGTGATTGCTCCCGCGAGTGTGGCGGCTATGGAGCTGGTGAGGATGTCACGATTCTTGACATGCCCGAGCTCGTGCGCGAGCACGCCTTCCAGCTCCTCGTCGTTGAGCAAATTGAGAATGCCCTGAGTCACGGCGACCGCCGCGTGCTTTGGGTTGCGGCCGGTGGCAAAGGCGTTGGGCGAGTCGCTGGGGATGACGTAGATCCTGGGCATGGGCAGCCCCATGCGCGGCAAGATGCGCTCTACGATCTGGTACACGCGGGGCAATTGCTCGCGGGTGACCGGCTGCGCGCGGTACATCGACAACGCCAGCTTGTCAGAATAGAAGTAGCTGAAAAAGTTCATCCCTACGGCGACGATGAAGGCAATGACCATGCCATTGCGCCCGCCGAAATAGGCTCCGATGAAAATGAGAAAAAGGGTGAGAACAGTCAGCAGAAAGGCAGTTTTGAAAGTATTCATAGCGCGGCGCCTCCCGCACCTAGAGCAGGTCTCTTCTATTGTGTCACGTTGTGCGGCCGGTCGCTAACTGGCGCATAGTGGCGTGCGGCCGCGATTGACCAACCGGGGTCGCGAGCCTTCATTCGGGGCAAAACACCCGGCAGAATCGGTTAAACTCGTGCTTCGGAGCGGTTGATCACTGTCCCCCGGGTAGTTGCTTTGAGAAAATTCCTTCTTGCCGCCGCTCTCACCGTTATCGGGCTGGAAGTGCTCGCGCACACCGGCTTGCTTGCCGCCCTGATCTCACCCCACTACTTGCCTCACCGCTTCTGTTATCTGCAACAGCCATGGCTGGTGTGGACCAACGTGAGCATGGATGGCCTGATCGCCATCTCCTACGCCTGGATTTTTGTCTCCCTTTTCTGGGTCGCGGGCAAATTGCGCTCCATTCAAGATCTGCGCAACTACATTTGGATACTGATCGCGTTTGGGACCTTCATCGTGGCCTGCGGAGCCACCCACGTGATGGAGGTGGTCACTGTTTGGTGGCCGGTGTATCCCGCCGCAGCCGCGATCAAGATTCTCTGTGCGGCTGCATCGGTGCCGACGGCTATCCTCTTTGCCCGAGCGGCTCCGGCGCTCGCGGCAAACATTCGCCAGTTCCTGGATATGCTGTCGACCACCCGAGAGGAAAAAGATCAGGCCGTTCGGTCGCTGATGGCGTCGGAGAATCTGGTCGTCGCCGGACGAATCTCCGCCTCCATCAGCCACGAAATCAAAAACCCGCTGGAAACCGCGGGCAACCTCCTCTATCTGCTGGCCGCGGATCGGAGAATGCCCAGCGACCTGGTGGCCATGGCGAAGACCGCATCGTCAGAGCTCAAGCGCGCTGAGGACATTGCCCAGAGTAACCTGGCGCTCTTCCGCAGATCGAGTTCTCCTGAACCCCTGTCTCTGTCTGAGCTGGTGAACAACGTAGTGGATCTACAAGCGATGCAACTGCTGGAGCGCGGCATCGCCGTGGAGCGAAGGCTGCGTGCGCCCTTGCCGTTAAAGGCGTATTCCAATGAGCTGCGGCAGATACTCATCAACCTTATCCAGAACGCGATCGCGGCCATTGGCTCGCGCGGGCGCATCCTGGTCCGGGTTCAACTGCGACGCTCGCTGGAGAACGTTGGGCAGCAGGGCTATTCGATCACCATCGCCGACACCGGGTCCGGAATCGACCCGCAAAACCGGCCGCGGCTCTTTGCGCTGTTCTTCACCACCAAAGGGGAACAGGGCACGGGACTGGGGCTTTGGCTGGTACGTTCCATGGTCGAAAAGCAGGGTGGGCGGATTCTGTTTCGCTCTCGCACTGCTACTGAATGCGGCAAGCCTGGGACGATCTTCAATATCTGGATCCCGTTGGAACCAACGATTACGACAACCGCCGGCCCAAGTGAGCTTTCTCCCATTGCGGTGACGTAGCTGCGTCCAAAGGATCGAAACCGCAGGTTCACGTGAGTAGAAACGACAGCCGGTTATGTCGGCTGTATCCAGGCCTGTTCGACGACGGGATTGCCCGCAGTATCCAGGCGGCGCATCTGATCGGCGCTGAGGGTTATGTCCAGGGCCGCGATGTTCTCGCGGAACTGCTCGGTTCGGCTACCGGCAATGATTGGCAGGATGGGCGGCGTACTTTGGCGCATCCAGGCAATGATCGTCTGGGAAGGGGTGCATCCTACCTCGGTGGACACTGCCCTCAACGCAGCGAGGCGCTCATCTGAGTCTGGACCGGCGAATTGCTTCGGCACTTCGCGGTCAGAGCGCGTATACGCTCCCTGGAGGAGAATCGCATAGCCTATCAAGGCAACGTCGTGAAAGCGCGCGTATTCTTTCAGCTCTTCGGTCATGAAAATCTGCGGTCCGAAATCAGCGCCGTGACGGGGCCGCAGATAGGTGTATCTCTGCTCCACCACCGAATAGCCGCTCCAATGATGCGCGCGGCTGATGGCATTGGCTTCCGCGATGCGCCATAAGGAGAGATTGCTAGCGCCGACCACCCGCACCTTGCCGGCTTTGACCAGGCGGTCAAATGCTTCCATGATTTCTTCCAGAGGCGTCTCCAGGTCATCCCGGTGCGCATAGTACAGATCGATCCTGTCGGTCTGCAGCCGCTTGAGGCTCTTCTCGCACTCGCGCTGTATCTCCGCAGCGCTCAGGCCGCCGTCAGATCCCGGGTAGTCAAATGCCAGCTTGGTGGAAATGACAATCTGGTCGCGGTTGCCCCGCTCCTTCATCCACGCGCCGATGGTGGACTCGCTCTCCCCGCCTTTGCAACCGGGCAGCCAGAACGAGTACATATTTGCCGTGTCGATGAATGTTCCGCCATTCTCGCGATAGAAATCGAAGAGCTTGAAGGAGGATTCGCGCTCGATCTTGCCTCCGATTAAGTCGGTGCCCATGGCGAGCGCACTGACCTCGAGATTCGACTTGCCCAGTTTTACTTTCTTCATGCACCCGCCCTGACATAAGTTGCGAGCACCACGCCACAGATCATGACCACGGCTCCTACCACGTTAGGCAGCGTGATCCTTTGCACCGGGGAACCCAGCCAGCCATAGTGGGAGAGAATCATGCCGCCCATCACTTGCCCCGCAATCAGCGTGATGAACATAGCGCGAGCACCGACCTGAGGCAGCAACCAGGCGATCGCAAACACCAGGCAAGCACCCAACGCACCCGCCGTCAGCAAGATGGGATGAATGTCCTTGAATCCGTCCAGCGCGCCGGAATGCCAGCCCGTAAGCCCGATGAGAACAGCGGTCAGCGCCCCGATGCACCAGAACACGGCGTTGCCTACACGAGGGTTGCACAAAGCGCTGCCGACTCTGCCGTTCATGGCCAAGTGGACGGCGAGGATAATTCCAAGAAATATGGTGAAGAAAGTAAAAAGGCACTTTCATTGTGCGTTCTCCAGAGTTGTTTCCCCGTAATGAAGTACTATTGGTATAGATTTTGAGCTGCTGGCGAGACGACACTACACCGACCTCCGCCCTCTGTCAAAGCGAAGTGCCGAGCTGGCTATTTCCAATGGGAACTTCGGGGCCTGGAACACAGCGGTTTGACTCACTTGACAGCGCGCAAACGCCGGGTATAGTGTCCGTCACAGCTTATGTTGGAATTAGTTCATAAGGGAACCCCAGGAGCCTGGCGCCCGGCTAGAACTATCAAAAGGGAGCGTGCTATCTCGGCGGCCGCAACTCTGCGATAAGTCAAGCGGAGTAAATCGGATAAGTTACCCCGAGGTTGGTCCATGAAGAAGCGAACAGCGCTCACTTACTCTCCTAAGTTGCTCTTTGCCTGTCTTGCAATATGTATGACGGCGGGATGGATAACCATCCGCGGCCGCTCAAACGCCCGCTCCGGCTGCAACGCCGGCAGTGGATCCAGCTGCCGCAGAGCGAGGCCAGGGCATTTTCTCATCGAGTTGTTCGTTCTGTCATGGCTCGCAAGCGACGGGCACAGAACAGGCGCCGAACCTGCTGCGCAGCCCCATCGTTTTTCAGGACCATAATGGAGATACTCTTGGCGCGTTCCTCAAGCAGGGCCGGCCTACCCTGGGCATGCCTGCGTTCCCTTCGCTGGCGCCGGAACAGGTACAGGACATCTCGGCGTTTCTGCACTCACGGATCCAGCAGGTTCGCGGTAAAAGGCTGCCGGAAACCGCTTTGCTGGTGGGCGACCCCAAAGCCGGCGAGGCCTACTTCAATGGCGCGGGAAAATGCAGCACCTGCCACTCCGCGACGGGTGACCTGGCGCATATCGGATCTAAGGAACAGCCGCTCGCCCTGACGACCTCCTTCTTGACCCCCCCAGCAAAGCCCTTGCAGGTGACCGTAGTGCTGCCCTCGGGCCAGAAGGTTGCGGGAAAACTGGAGTATCTGGACGAATTCACCGTCTCTCTGGTGGACACCTCCGGCGTGTATCATACGTGGCCGAGAGAGCGGACGAAGTCCGTCGAGGTGGTGGACCCGCTGGCCGCGCATAAAGCATTACTGCCCATGTATATCGGACAAAAACATCCACGACCTTCTGGCGTACCTGGTGACACTTAAATGAAGTACAGCCTGTCGTTGGCTTGCGTGTTCTTGCTGCCCATCTGCCTTTCCGCGCAGACATTGGACCCGGAGGCCTTTCATCGGCCGCCGACCGATACCTGGCCCACTTATAACGGCGATTACACCGGCCAGCGGCATAGCACGCTTTCGCAAATCAATGCTTCCAATGTCGATACGCTGGGGCTGGTGTGGACTCACCGCGTGGATTTTGGCGCCGAGTCGTATGCACAACAGGCCAGCGAAGGGCGAAGGATCAAGTCCACACCTCTGCTGGTGGATGGCGTGCTCTACTTCACGATCACGGATAACGTCTGGGCGATGGACGCGCTCACAGGGCGTGAGCTGTGGCATTACGCGTGGCCGAACAACCGGGCGATCCACGTGGCCAACCGGGGCGTGGGCATGTACGGCAGCTGGCTGTACTTCATGTCTCCCGACAATTACCTGGTTTCCTTGAATGCGAAAGACGGCACAGAGCGCTGGCGCGTGCAGGTCGCAGACGTAAAGCTGGATTTCTTTTCCGCGACCTCTCCGCTGATCATTGGGAACCACGTGATTGTCGGACCGGGCAACAACGACAACATCCGTGCCTGGCTGGAGTCGCGCGATCCCGAAACCGGCAAGCTGCAGTGGAAATGGTGGGTCGATCCGGATCCGGGCGCGCCCGGCTCGCAGACCTGGAGCGACAACGCCACCATGGCGAAGGGCGGCGGCTTTCCCTGGTTGACCGGCACATATGATCCTGAATTGAACCTCTACTATCTGGGAACGGGCAATGGAGTGCCCGAAGACAGGGTTCCGCATCCTACGCCCGAGGGAGATAGCCTTTACACCGCTTCGATCGTTGCTCTCAATCCGGATACCGGAAAGCTGGTGTGGGCTTACCAGGTAACTCCGCACGATACCCACGATTACGATGCGGGCCAGACGCCTATTATTTTCGACGGCGAATTCCAGGGCAAGCCGCGCAAGCTGCTGGCGCAGGTTTCCCGGAATGGCTATTTCTTTCTGTTGGATCGGGTAACCGGCGAGCACTTACTCACCACCAAATATATGCCGCAGACTAACTGGGCGACCGGCATCGACGCGCAAGGGCGGCCTATTCCGGACTACAGCAAGGATGCCAACCCGCCGGGAGCCCTGGTTTCTCCCTATCCCATCGGGGCGACTAATTGGTGGTCGCCAACTTACGATCCTAAGACCGGCCTTATTTTTGTAAACGCGGCCCGTACCTGGGCTTACTTCACCACCTCGGGTTATGGGCGGTTTCGTTCTCCTCCGGATTACGTGACCATGGCGATTGACTATAAGACGGGCAAGGTTGTCTGGAGCCACGAGTTAGGCGATAAGAGCGGAGTACTTATCTCCGGCCTGCTGTCGACTGCGGGGAACCTGTTGTTCGGAGGAGATTCCCAGGGAAATTTTCTGGCCATGGATCCAGCCACGGGTAAAACTCTCTGGCACGTCAACCTCGGCCAGTTTGTCACCAATGCTCCCATGACTTATGAGCTCTACGGACGTCAATATCTGTTGGTCGCAGCGAATGACACCTGGTTCGCGTTTGCTGTGCCCGAGTCTGAAGTTAAGAACAAGGGAAAGAGTCGGTAGGGTAGGCCGGGGCAATTTATTCAGGGCCATCGGAGGAGCATTGTGATGGAACGACGTGATTTCTTGAAGGGGGTGGCGGCTGCCTCGGGAGCACTTTCCAGCCATGCGCTGTACGGCGCACAGGCTAACCGCCCTGCGCCGCAGCTACTGGCCCAGGACTCAGCCCAATCGAGGCCGCCGGACGATCCGTGGCCGGGCAAGAAGAGGATCCTCGCCATTGCCGACCCCGAAGAATGGTATGCCTCTCCCGGCTATCATCACGACTCGGCTTCGCATACCTTGGCCACGGTCGAGCGGCTGGGCCGCGAGTCCGGCGCGTGGGTCACGGTGGTCCGCACCGATATGCACCTGCTTACCAAGCAGCCGATCGCCGGCTACAACGTAAGGAATCTCAACCATTTCGATGCCGTTTTTTATATGGGAGAAGGACCCTGGAACATCACCGACCAGCAGAAAGCGGACCTGTTGTCGTTTGTTCATGACGACGGCAAAGGCTTTATCGCCGGCCATGCGGGCAACGGCGGGCATCTTCTTCTGTGGCCGGAATACGCGGAGATGATCGGCGGAAATCTGGTTGGCGAGTTTCCTTCGGCCGATATGCACATCATCGTAGAAGACCCCAAATTTCCCGGGGTGCAGGGATTTCCCAGCAGATTTACTTTCCGCGACCAATACACAATCGTCGGACCGAATTATTCAAGAGACGTGGACCACGTGATCATGAGGATGGATCCGACAAAATTCCCCGAGGTCTTTGCCGCGCTGCAACCGGACCCAAATTCCACTCATCACCCCTCGTCAGAGCAGCTGCAGGCAAATCTCAAAAAGCTGGCTGCGCTGCGCACCGATGGAGATTTCCCGATTGTCTGGGCGAAGAAGTATGGAAAGGGCGCGTGTGGTATTCGACGTTCGGCCATCTTGAGGCAACGCTGGACGATGCGCGCATCCAGCAGATGTACATCGGCGCGATCAAGTGGGCCCTCGGTCTGACTGATGCTGACATAACCCCTCACCCCTTCCCCGGGAAACCAATAAGTACTTCAGAGAGGTCAATATGAAACAGATACTGATCGCGTGCTGCTTAGCTCTCTCCACCCTGGCGGCACGGCCATCGTCAGCCCAGGCGGCTGCAGCGCCGCCGGCTCAAAAAGATTCGCGTGCTGATGCTTACCGGCAACTCGGATTGGTCTCATCCCTGGCAAGGGACCGCGCCTTTCATGCAGGGCATACTGAACAACACCGGGCGCTTTGACGTGAAGCTGGAGGAGGAGGTGGCTGGCATCACGGCGGCTACGCTGGCCAACTACGACGTCCTGGTCGATTACTACTACGGCCCGCGCTGGCCCAGCGTCACGGAAAAGGCGGTGGAGGACTTTATCCGCTCCGGCAAAGGCATGATCGGCATTCACGGGATCACGTATGGCCCCTTCTTCGGCCAGGCCGGAGGAAGCGCTACGGAGCCGCGCCGGCTGGAAGGGGAACCCTGGGCCGCGTTTGCCGACATGATTGGAATGACCTGGCAGCTCGACAACATCGGCCATGCTACGCGCCACGTCTTCGCGGTGGAATGGGTGGATCGTGACCATCCCATCAGCCGCGGGCTACCGCCGACATTTGTAGCCAACGATGAGCTTTATCACAAGATAGATCTGAAGCCCAATGCTCATGTGCTGGCCACCGCCTTCGATGATCCGAATGTGAAGGGCGGCACGGGCAAGGTAGAACCGGTGATCTGGACGGTTCCTTATGGCCAGGGCAGAGTGGTGATGATGGTACTGGGCCACGATCTTCTGGCCATGAGCCAACCGGGCTTCATGGATGTGTTTGCACGAGCGACGGAATGGGCGGCAACGGGTGATGTGGCGCCCGGAGCTCCAACCCTCTCGCCGCCACCAGCATACCCACACCTGCAGCCAAGCACTGATCCCTAATGAAAGCCATCGCCTATACCGTCATGTCGCTGCTCACTGCTTTGCCCGCGCTCGCGCTTCCTCCCCAGTGGCAGATCTCAAATACCGTCACTGCGGGTAAAGCTGTATCTGCCCGATGCTACCAGTGGTTTCTATCGCGGCACCAGGTTCGACTGGTCCGGCGTAGTGGCGGACCTGGAATATGCAGGACACAGCTACTACGGTCCGTGGTTTACCCAAACCGATCCCAAGGTTTCTGATTTCATCTATCAAGGCGCGGAGATCGTCGCCGGCCCCTGCAGCGCCATCACCGGCCCGGTCGAGGAGTTCATCTGCGCTGGGCTACGACGAGGCCAAGGCCGGCGGGACGTTCGTCAAAATCGGTGTGGGCGTACTACGCAAGCCGGACGACTCACCTTATAGCGGTTACCGGCTGTATGAGATTGTCGATGGAGGTAAGTGGAGCATCAAAAAAGCGCGGATGCCATCGAGTTCACCCAGGAACTCCACGACACTGTCTTCCGGATACGGCTATATCTACCGGAAAAAGATAAGCCTTGTCGCCGGCAAAGCCAGAGATGTCAATCGAGCATAGCCTGAAGAACGTAGGCACCCGCCCGATCCACACCAGCGTGTACGACCATAACTTTCTGGTGCTGGATAAACAGCCGACGGGTCCTGGCTTCACCGTCACCTTGCCGTTCACGATTACCAGCGATCATCCTCCGGAACAGGGGCTCGCGGAATTTCGCAAGAACCAGCTTGTGTACCTCAAGACCCTTGCCGGGCAGGACCGCGTTTACACCTCCATCGAGGGCTTCGGCAAGAGCTCTGACGACTACAAAATTCGCATCGAGAATGCGGACGTAAAGCTGGGATGACGATCACCGGGGATCGCCCATTGGCCAAGATGGCGCTATGGTCCATTCGCTCTGTGCTCTCGGTGGAGCCGTTCATCGACATATCTGTCGAGCCCGGCGCCGAGTCGACATGGAAGTATGGTTATGAGTACTACACGCTTCCCCACTCCAGCGGCCACTGAAATGCTGGCCGTCGAGCAAGCGCGGCTTAAACGGTAAAGCCGGACCTTAATTCTGTTTCGCAATCACTGTGGCCTGGCAAAAACCGCGAGGTGCGGTTTTCCTTGGGATAAAACCACGAAAAGGTCCATCGCTTCGGTCTACACCGTTGCGAAACAGCTTACCCACTCTGGTTACCACAGCCGGTCTTGCTAATTGAGTGGGTCGGCCTTATAGTGCGACAAGATACTATCACGGAAGAGTTCCAACAGGAACTCTGGACGATGCAGCACCGCGGCAACAAAGTCGTCAAGAGGTGAACTAATGAGGTCTTGTGGGGTTTGAGGCAGCGGTCTCTTTGAAACCTGCGAATGCACTACTCGCGTCTATAACCTGAAGTTACGATCCAGACTTTCATAAGAGCCAGGAAAGTTGGATAGCAGTGGTAAGTTGCACGCGTTTAGCTGGTAGCGGTTTAAGGACCCCATGAAGGCTTTAGTCAAATATGCGAGTGGCGAAGGGAACGTTGAAATACGGGAGGTCAAGGAGCCTCGTTGTGGAGACAACCAGGTAAAGCTTGAGATCGCTTACTGCGGAATCTGCGGCACAGATATCCATGTTCTTCACGATACGTTTCGCAACTACCCCCCGGTAATTCTCGGGCATGAGTTTTCCGGCACGGTGGTCGAGGTCGGGCGAAATGTTACCAATGCGACGCCTGGGGGAGAGAGTTACGGGTCTGGGCGCCACCGCCGTTACCTGTGGCCAGTGCGAGTATTGCCGCTCTGGATACTTCATCTTTTGCGCCGAACCGCAGAGGCATGGGTCACGGCGTCAACGGCGCGTTTACGCGCTACGTGGTCATGCGTCCCGACCAGCTCTACCGGATTCCTGAGAATTTTTGCTTTGGATGAAGCCGCCATGAGCGAACCCTTCGCGGCGGTGGTGCAGGCGGTTACGGAAATCACGAATGTGCGCATCGGTGACACTGCGCTGGTCTCCGGACCCGGGCCCATGGGACTGCTTTGCCTTAAGCTGCTGGTGGCGGAAGGTATACGAACGATCGTGGCCGGCGCGCCTGGAGACCAGGAACGCCTGAGCGCGGCGCTCCGCATTGGCGCCGCGGCGGTGATCAACATCGGCGAGCAGAGCCTCGTCGACGCCATTCAGGAGCACACCGGCGGAGTGGGCGTGGATGTGGCCTTCGAGTGTGCGGGGCACCCTGGCTCGGTGCGCGGATGCCTCGAATCGCTGCGTCCCATGGGACGCTACACCCAGGTGGCAATCTGCGGGCAGGACATTCAATTCCCCATCGACCAGATTTTTTATAAGCAGCTGATCATGTCCGGCTCCGTCTGTTACACCGCCCGAACCTGGGAGCGGATGATGAGGATCTATGCCGAGGGCCGGGTCCGATTGAACGATCTGATATCCATCAAGCTTCCCATATCGGAATGGCGCACCGCCTTTCGCCTCTGCGACGAGAAGAAGGCGATTAAAGTATTGATGTATCCAGAGAAGTAGTGGCCTTTGTGGCAGCGTAGGGAAGGAGGAGAAGCATGAGCGAGACACTGGAAAAGCCGGTTGCGTACAAGAGCCCGTTGCACGAGATGACGCAGACCACGCCTACCTGCCTGTGGAACGACTCCGCAACCCTCTCCGAGTTGACCTATTCGATCGAGCACGGCGGGGTGGGCGCAACCTGTAATCCGGTGATCGTACTCGACGCGCTGAAAAAGGAAGCTCATCTCTGGAATGACCGCATCCGTGCGCTCGCCGTGGAAATGCCGACGGCCACGGAAGAAGAGATCGGGTGGAGACTGGTCGAGGAGATCTCCGCCAAGCGCTCGGAGTTGCTGTTGCCGATCTTCGAGAAGCAACGGGGCAGGAACGGCCGGCTTTCGATTCAGACGGATCCGCACTACTATCGCGATCCCGCTTCCCTGGTAGAGCAGGCGCAACGCTTCGATGGGTTAGCGCCCAACATGATCGTGAAGATTCCCGCCACCGAGGCTGGCATCGCTGCGATCGAGGAAGCCACGTATCGCGGCATCAGCATCAATGCCACCGTCTCCTTCGCCCTGCCGCAATGCATCGCGGTAGCCGAAGCCATGGAGCGTGGCTTCAAGCGACGGGAGAAGGAAGGCCACGACGTATCCAGCATGGGCCCGGTTTGTACGATCATGGGCGGAAGACTGGACGATTGGCTGAAGGTGGTTGCAGAAAAACAGGATATTACGCTTGAGCCCGGCTACCTGGAGTGGGCAGGCGTTGCGGTGTTCAAGAAGGCTTACAAGATTTTTCGTGAACGCGGTTATCGGGTTCGGCTGCTCTCCGCGGCATTCCGCAATCACATGCAATGGAGCGAGCTGGTGGGGGGCGACGTGGTAATTTCTCCTCCGTACAAATGGCAGGTTCGCTTCAATGCGAGCGATGTAAGTGTCGCTCCCCGCATCGAGAATCCGGTCGACCCGCAGATCGTGAACGAGCTGTTGAAGAAATTTCCCGACTTTCGGCGGGCCTATAACGAGGACGGGCTCTCTCTTCCCGAGTTCGATACGTTCGGCCCGACGGTACGCACACTCCGCCAGTTTCTTGAGGCCACTCATGAGCTATCGGTTCGTGTCAGGGATTTACTGCTCCCCAATCCGGATGGATCCGCATAGCAGAGGATTGCGCGCTGTTCATTTCCGTACACTCTTGAATGCAGGTCCGCAGAACCGCGACTCCCTTCACTGCGCTTCCCCCGATTTTCTATGGAACTTTGTAACTTCGGCAGACTTCATGCGCATTTCTACGGAAAGACATACCCGCAGCCTGGGTTGGTATGCGTGGCAGAAATCTGGGGAAACTTCGGCCGGGATGACAATTCCTTTCTTGTGGAACACAGTTCTATTGTGGAACGTTCGGAACTATAGATCGCTCGGCTGCGTAAGGACTGTTGAGGCGGAGATGGTTGTGAGAGTAAATAGGAAACAGCGAAGCGAAAGAAGGTAAGCCGGCGAGTAACTGGCCGGTAAAACAGGCAACCAGCTAAAGATTTTAACGCTTGTTCCGTCACAACTTTGGTTACAAAGTTCATTACGGAACTCGCCGTTTAAATAACTCTTGACACCTGTCTAACGCCAACTATATGACATTACCGCGCAAGAAACCCGACAATTTGCGTGCGTAATTAGTTCGATATGGAACTAATAGTTACGGTGGGCAGCGGATACACAAAAGGCCATCGCAGGCCGTCCATGCCAGTAGGCCGGTTAACAAGTTGTAACTTGAGGAGATACTGTGATCGAGACGAATAGCTTGAAGAGAACTTTGCGGTACATAGTGCCAGTGTTCGCGGTGTTTCTAATCGTGTCAGCAGCAAGCTGGGGCCAGGCCGGCGGCGGATCGATGGCGGGAACGGTTCACGATCCAGCAGGCGCGGTAGTTCCCAACGCTCCCGTCGTCATCACCAATACCGATACGGGCACTACCTACCCGGTGGCTACCAATAGTGAAGGCCGCTTTTTCTACCCACAGCTGCCGGTCGGCAACTACAAAGTCACCGTGAGTGCGGCGGGCTTCAAAGAATCCGTTCAGGCAGGCATTACGGTCTCGATCGGGACCACCGCCACCCTCGACATCGCCCTGGAAGTAGGCCAGACGTCGCAATCGGTGGTGGTGACGGCCAACGCGCAACAGATTCAGACGGAAAGCTCCGACGTAGGGACTACGGTCTCCGGAGCCATGATCGCGCAACTGCCACTGAATTTCAGTGGTGTGATTCGCAGCCCCCTCGAGTTCATGACGCTGACGCCGGGCTTTCAAGGAGATTCAACCGGAAACGCCCAATCGCAGGCCAGCTTTAAACTCAACGGCGCGGGGACAGGGCAAGCGCTGACGTAATCCTCGATGGTTCGTCGATTCAGCTCGCTTCCCCGAACTACCAGTGGAACTTCGGCATCAGCGTCGATGCGGTCTCTGAGTTCAAAGTACAAACCAGCACCTTCACGGCGGAATTCGGGCGTACCGGCGGCGGCTTCGTAAACGTGGCTTCCAAGTCCGGAACCAATGAGTTCCACGGCGCCGTGTATGACCTGCTGAAGAACAGCGCATTCGACGCGAATAGCTGGCAAAACAACCACACCGGCGTCGGCAGGCAGAACGACACGCAAAACGACTTCGGCGGATTTGGCGGCGGCCCGGTATTTATCCCGAAACTATATGACGGCCGCGGCAAGACTTTCTGGTTTTTCAGCTATGAAGGCTTCCGCTTCAAATCCGGCGGCCCGGCGCTTACCTCAACGGCAACGCCGCAGATGTGGGCGAACGGAGATTTTTCCCAGGTCCTGAACACCCAGACGATCAACGGTGTCACCTACCCAGGGCAAAAAATCTACGATTACACCACCTGCTCCGGAGCAAACCTGGGGCAGCCTTGCCAGCCCTTTCCCAATAACCAGATTCCCCTGTCAAGGCTGGATCCGTACGCCAAGGCCTTCGTTCCTTATCTCCCGGTAGCCACCAATCCCGGCCAGGCTTTTCAGAACCTGTCCTATACCCTTCTGGCGCCGATCAATAACGACCTCTATTCGACCCGGATCGACCAGAATATCGGACAGAAGCACAAGATCTTTGGCAGCTACGCGCAAGCCGACCTGCCAATTATCGACATCTTCTCGTATGGACCGAAGGGTCTTTACGACCAGAGCTTCGGCAGTACAACGACCCACTATGTTCGCATCGGCGAAGACTATGCCATCACGCCCACGCTGCTAAACCATTTCAATGCCGGCTATACCCGCCGCTTCCGTATCGAGCAGGGTGAAGGCGGGGTAGGCTCATGGGCAGACAAGGTTGATTTCCACGGCTACTTCCAGGATATTCTGATCCCGAATAACGGCATTCAGTACATCCCCGCCTCCGGAGCCGGCATGCCCACGCCTCCGGGAGATAACAGCTTTTTCAAGGACAACAGCTTCCAATACGACGACTCCGTGTCATGGAACCACGGCAGGCACAACTGGAAGTTCGGTGGGGTATACCGGCGCCAGGGCTTTGACGCCACCTACAACAGCAATGCCGCTCCCGATTTCGGCTTTGACAATGCATTGACCTCCGCTGGCAACCTGGCAGACGGCAGCCCAATCGATCCGAACTCGGGTTCGGGCGCGGCAGCCTTCTTTCTCGGGGCAGCCTCCAACGGCACGGTTGGCGGCGGCCAAAACGCCGCGATGCGAGTGATAGGCTGGGGCTTTTACGCGCAGGACGACTGGAAGGTATCGCCGAAGCTCACGGCGAACCTGGGACTCCGCTATGAGATCCCACAGCCGGTCTTCGAGGAAAAGTGCAGGACATCGCAGGTCAATCCAACCTTGGCTAATCCAGGAGCGGACGGCCTGCCTGGCGCCTACGAGTTTCAAGGAACCGGCGCCGGCCGAGACGGCCGGTGCTCGCCGATGAACCAGTATTGGGGATCGTGGGGACCGCGCTTGGGCCTGGCCTACCAGGTGGACCCCAAGACCGTGGTTCGGGCCGCTTACGGCCTCTACTACACGCCGCTGAAGATATCCAACTTCGCGAATACCGATAGTCTGGGCTTCTTCGCAGTCGGATACAAATGGCCGGCCCAGGTCAATCAACAAACGCCCGCGGTCATACCGAGCCAGGTGCAAGGTTATCCTGGGTCGATACCGCCGACCATCACGCCAGTTGCCCTCAATGGATTAGGTGGCGGCGGTGGCGCAGCGAGCGGTGGCCCGGTGATGCTACCCGGCAGGCTTGCCAGGCCAGGCCAGGTGCAGAACTGGACATTCGACATACAGCGCGAACTCCCCGGCCAATGGCTTGCAGACATAGCTTACGTGGGAAACCATGGAGCTCACCTGCAGGCCCTGCTGAAGGATCCGAACGTAGCTCCTGCGTCAGCCCTGGTATACGGCAACTGCCTGGCGGTCATGGTAACGGCACAGGCGAGCAGCCCGGCGTGCGCTGGACTGCCGCAGGTTCCCATCCCCTATACCAACTTCCTCAACGACTTTGGTTCTGAGGCTTCGGTTGCCCAGGCGCTGAGGCCGTTCCCTCAGTACCAGACCGAGGACCTGGACACCTCGATGAGCGCCAACCCATGGGGTAACTACACCTACGAAGCTCTGCAGATCCAGGTAACCAAGCGCTACGGCTCTGGGTTGACTGTACTGTCCAACTACACCTGGTCGAAGAACCTTACCGACGCGGACTCAGACTATGCCCCGCAAGAGGCGTGGAACGGAGGCGTGGGCGGAATGTTCGATCCCTATGATCCCAAAAAGGAAAAGACGTACAGCGAATTCGATCAACCGCAGCAATTCAAAATTGCTTACACCTACGAGCTGCCCTTCGGAAAAGGTAAGAAGTGGGGCGGCAACGTAAACAAGTTGACCGATGCGGCGATTGGCGGCTGGACGCTGGGCGGTGTGGATTCCTACTCCACTGGCTTCCCGCTCTTCGTTCACGAAAACAACTGGACCGCAGGTACATTTGCGGGCCAGGCAACGGGAGGTAATGCACGTCCCAATGTCGTCCAGGGCGCAAATCCCAAAGTCGTACTCGGGCGGAGTGGGAGGGTATGTCTTCGGACAAACCGCCAGGATCAACCCCGCCGCTTTCACCCAGGCGCCAAACTATACTTTTGGCAACGCTCCCAAGACGCTAGGGAATGTGCGCAACTTCAACCACAAGGAAGAGGACCTGCAGGCATCCAAGAGAATCCCACTGTGGACTGAAAAGGTGAATTTCCTTTTCCGATTCGATGCGTTCAATATATTCAACCGCCACAGCTTCGGTTGTATGGACAACACTGTGGGAGATCCATCGTTCGGACAGTTCCAATGCGGTACGGGTCCCAACGCGGAAACCAACAACAATAAGTCGGGCATCGTCTCGTCGGCTCGAACGTTACAGGCTAATTTCCGAATAACGTTCTAAGGCAACTGGGAGTTGGGAGCGTAACCCTCCCAACTCCCACGAAGTGTGGTATACAGTATGGCAACGCCAAAGGGGGAGCGCGATCAGCGGTCCCCCTGTTCTTTTCCACTCTCTCCAGGCAGGTGCATGCTGCGCTGTAACAGCCGTCGGCTTTCGATCATCGTGTTTGTCGCTTTTTGGGCCTTCACTTCCCTGCCTGCAGCCTGCCTTGGCTCAGGATGCCGACGCTGAGGCTCTGCAACATTTCGCCGCGGCCCACAAAGCGCAGGACGCGGGAGACCTCGATCTCGCGGCCCAGGAATATCTCGCGGTGATCCGTCTTCGGCCGGAAGTAGCGGAGGCTTACGCGAGTCTCGGCCTGGTCTACAACGCGCAGGGGAAATTTGCCGAGTCTCAGAAGGCACTCTGGGCAAGGCCGAGAAATTAAAGCCCGGCTTGCCCGGGCGTTAGCCTCTATTTGGGCATCGATTACGAAAAGCGGCGGCAAGCCGCACTGGCGGTTCCACATTTGGTAGAGGCTGTCCGTCTGGAACCGGCGAACAAGCAGGCGCATACCTGGCTGGGCAGAGCACTGTGGGATGATGGCCAGACCCAGGCTGCGCTGGAACAGTTACGCAAGACCGCTCAACTTTTTCCCTCCGATCCGGCTCTGCTTCTGGATCTGGGAGAGGCTTATCGCAAAGCAGCAGACCTGGGCATCGAGCGCGTGCTCAGCGGGGCGGCAGGGCAAGCCTCTGCTGCACCAGGTGTACGGTGACATCTATAAAGATGAGCGCGCCTGGGAGAACGCCGTGGCCCATTACTATCGCGCGCTCGAAGAGGATCCTCACTGGCAAGGAGCGCATTTCGGCATCGGCGAAGTCGCTTTACGCAGGGAGAAACTGGATGTTGCGGAGCAGGAGTATCGCAAGGAACTTGAGCTGAACCCCGGCTCCGCGGCGGCTATGGCAAGGCTTGCCGAGATAGCGATGCTGCAGGGAAAACCTGCGCTGCCTTTATTCAGCCAGGCAATTCACGCCGGGGGATATCAGGCGGCAAATGCTTTGGGCTTGCCTCGCGCTTACCCGGCGGGGAGCGAAGACCTGAGCGAACATGCGCTGGAGCAGACTCCGCGCATCGCTTCCTCCCCTCGACAGAGGCTCCGGCAAGTGCTTCCCGCAGCCTGGCGCTGGCCTTTGCCAATGCGCGCCTGGGCAACAACGATGCCTATCTTGCTGCCTGGAAGGAATTCACCAGCAACGTGCCCCGCCCAACTGCCAACAATGCGCACGAGCGCGGCGTAGAGAATTTCTATCGTCAGAATTACGAGCCGGCTGCAGCCGATGTGAACGCATGGCTCAAGTTGCATCCCAATGACTTGCAGGCATATTACCTGTTGGCGAGAACCTATCGAAACCTCTCCCTGTCGACGCTCGAGCAATTGCTTGCCACGGCGCCAGATTCGTATGCCGCCCACCAACTGCTGGCTGAGACTTACCAGAACGCAGAGCAGGACCAAAAAGCTTTGGCTGAATACCGCATCGTGGAAGGCATTGTTCCCGACTTGCCCGGTGTGCATTTCTCATGTGGGCAACCTGCTCTTGAAGATGAACCAGCAGGATCAGGCCCGGGACGAGTTGGCCGCCGAACTTCGCCTGAACCCGGACAACGCGCAGGCGAATGCGGAAATGGGCACAATTCTGCTGGATCGAATGGATGCGGTCAACGCGACTCCCTATCTGGAAAAGGCCGTGCAACTCGAGCCGGATCAGTGGGCCACCTATCAACAACTGGGCAAGGCGTATTACACGCAGAAGGACTACACCAAGGCGGAGACCGCGCTACGGCAGGCTGTGCGCCATGATCCCAAGGGTTTAGCCCACTATCAGCTCGGCCTGGTATATCGTTCGCTGGGACAAAAGGAGGCGGCGAACGAGCAATTCGAAATCTCCCGCAAGCTCAAGCTTGAAAGCCTGGCGCATGATGAGAATCAGATGACGACGCTAAAATCTGTGCAGCAATGATGGGCTTGAAGCTTGGGCTATGCAGACTACGCAAAACGCGGTTTGAGGGTAGGCTGGGGATTTATCCCCAGCATAAACGGAGCCCAATCAAGGGGCCTTTAGGCCCTGAGGTACGGTTTTGAGACATTTTGGGCGTATTCAATCCTTTTCTGAAAGCAACGAAAGACACACCTCAGGGGCTAAAGCCCACGATGATTTCATAACGTTTGCGCCGGGGATAAATCCCCGGCCTACCCTGAATCCGAGTTTTTCTACAACCAGTGAAGGCGTGCCCTTCGTACAAAGAATAAAGGCGGTACCCTTCCTCAGTCTTGCAGCCTTGTTTGTTTGCCTCTCGGCTTTCGGACAGCAGGGCAGTTCCCTGGAGCGCGGCCTGGAACTCTTTCGCCAGGAAAAATACGAGGCGGCGTTGCAACAATTTCAAGACGCGCGGCGCTCTCGGCCGCAGGACGCGACGCTGGAGAATTTTATCGGGATCACTGAGACCAGGCTTGGCCGTATCGACCAAGCCAATGCGGACTATAAGGCCGCCATTCGTCTGGACCCGAAGCTTGCAGGGCCACATACAAACCTGGGATTTAACTATCTCGGGAAGAAACAATATGAATTGGCGGAAACGCAACTGAAAACTGCTTTGGCTCTCGATAGCGCCGACCCGTTTGTGCACTACTATCTGGCTACTCTGTATCTGACCACCTCGCGGGAAAAGGATGCAATCCCCCATATCAAGCCCGCGGAGCCACTCCTCGAGAACGACTCCCCCGCCGCGATTCTGGCCATCGCAGCATGTCTCAAATTCAACGCCTCCGCCGAGGCGATGACGCTTATCGGGCTTCTTGATCAGCACTCTCATCTCTCCGCCGAGCAGGAGTACCAGATCGCGAAACTGCTCGATGAACGGCAGATGTATGTTGAAGCGGCCGCGCGCTTCCGCCGCATCGAAGAGATGCAGCCCGCTTCCTGGCAGAGCCAATACAACCTCGCAGTTGCGCTGATCAAGGCCAAGCAATCTAAAGACGCCCTGCCGCTTCTGGCGTCGTTGACCTCGGAACACGCGAGCGATGCCGACGTGCTGGCGAGCGTTGGGTCTGCCTACGAATCGGCAGGCGAAAATGCGCTGGCGCTGGACGCTTACCAGAAGGCAATCGTTGCCGATCCTGCCAATCCCGATCGCTATCTCGACTGCACGCGTCTGCTGATCGATCTCGACCGCTACAAGGAGGCAAGCGAAGTAGTGCAGCGCGGTATCACGCTGGTTCCCGATGATTACCCGCTCACCATTCGCCTGGGCGCGATCGCGATGATGAGCGGGAACCGTGATCAGGCACGCGAGGATTACCACAAAGCGATTGCCGAGCACCCGGCACTGGCTTTGGGCTACGTGGCGTTAGCGCAGACCTACATGAAAGAAGGGAAAGATGAAGACGCGCTGAAGGTATTGACGGACGGGCGCGCCGCGGTCCTGCGTGATTTTGCGCTCGAATATGTCTTTGGCCTGGTTTCGTTTCAGCTCGGCCAGCAGAAGCAGGCGATGGAAGCGTTGAAAAATGCCGAGGAGATGGCAGCCGACAGTAGTGGAACCACACTATCAACTGGGCCTGCTTTATATGAAGCTGCAACAGTGGACCGGCGCTGCAGGAAGAATTCGAGCACGTGCTTAAGCTCGATCCGAACAACGCTCCGACCTATTACCAACTCAGCCGCACTTACCAACGGCTGGGCAAAACGGACAAGGCGCAAGAGATGGCAAAAGAAGCAAGCTTGCTTACCCGGACCCAACGGGAAGATGCGATCAAAGCGCAGGAACTTCGCTTCGGCGTTCCCAGCCAAAACTGAACAGTTCATTACGGAACTGTCGTTCGGAGAAACCGCTTGACACCTCTGGAACGACAAATATATGAACTTATTGGCGCACGTAAGTCGCATCCTCGGTTAGTTCATTACGGGAATCCATGACGGAAACTCCGATCGTCCTCAATGTGCACTTTCTAGCGGCGTCAGGCCAGGAAAAAGAGCTGGGAAGCGAATTGCAAGCGCTGGTTGCTCCCTCGCGCGCGGAGCCCGGGTGCCTGGCATACGAACTCCACTTTGATCCTGAGCATCCTGGCAAATTCATGTTTTACGAGAAGTTCGCCGAGCCAGGCAGCCCTCGACCAGCATCTGCAGGCGCCGTACCTGGAGCATTTCCGGAGTTACCTCAAGGCGAACAATCCAATCGCTGCCCAAACGGTGACCAGGTGGCGCAGCTTCTCCTGATTAGCAGTTGAGAGGATCATCGGTGAGCTCCGAAGACGGATACACACCTCCAAACGAAATGCCGCCGTCGCCCATACACCAGGTGCTGGTGGGACAAAAGGCCCTGGTGACCGGAGCGAGCAAGGGGTTGGGCCAGGCCATGGCGATCGGGTTCGCGCAGGCGGGCGCCGATGTGCTGGTGAATTACAGCTCGGATGAACAAGGGGCACGGCAGACAGCGGAGACTATCGAGCGGCTGGGCAGGAAAGCCGTGGTCTTCAAGGCTAATCAGTCTCGCGAAGACGAAGTGCAGGCCATGTTCGATTGCATGTTCAAGACCTTCGGCCGGCTCGACATCTGCGTCCCCAACGGCGCCATACAGCTGAATGCAAAAGTCGATGAGATGACGCTGGCGCAGTGGCAGGGTGTGATCGACGTAAACCTTACCGGGAATGTTTCTTTGTGCGCGCGAAGCGATTCGCGCCTTCAAGCGCCAGGGGATCGACCGGCGCATCTCCTATGCCTGCGGCAAGCTCATCTTCATGAGCTCGGTGCACGACATCATTCCCTGGGAAGGCCATGCCAACTACGCCGCAGCCAAGGGCGGTCTGATGCTGCTGATGAAGAGCCTGGCCCAGGAAGTGGCGCATCTCCGCATCCGGGTGAACGCCATTTCGCCGGGCGCGATCCGCACTCCGATGAACGTGGAGAAGTTGACTACGCCTGAAATGTTCGAGACGACATTGCTGAAGCTGATACCCGCGAAGCGAATTGGCGAGCCGGAAGATGTGGCGCGCGCCGCGGTTTGGCTGGCGTCGGACGAATCGGACTACGTGTACGGAACAACGATCTATATCGACGGTGGCATGACCCTCTATCCGGGATTTATCGGAGCCGGCTAGAAAGTTGTTGGGAGAGTTTGTGAAGTTAACGGCGTTCTTCATCTTGGCGGCAGCGCTGCCTACGGCGGCTCGGGCCGCAACCGTCACGGTGACCATCACGGGAACTACCGGCGAGATTCAAGTTGGAGAAGGGCCTATCTTCGGACATAAGTCTTATCAGCTCATTCCCGCGGGCGATCCCTTTGTCCTGACTTATATCTTCGACGAGGACAAAGGTAAGCAGAGTATCTCCGAGGTAAAGGACAATCTTATTACTCAATCAGAGATCGAGAACGCTGCCTCCTCGTCTCCGGGGATCAGCGCGACTCTGCAGATCGGCAGTGCTGTGTGGGAGTTTGGGCCGGCCGCCCATGCACAAGTCATCCTGAAGACCTCGGCAGACAGCAAGAGCGAGCAGTTGGTGTTCAACCAGTCAGGCGGGAATCATGTCTCATCTCAGATTGTGCCGGGCAAGGGTAGCTATTGGCCGAAAAACGGTGACTGGCGAGCAGCTTTCACCTCGAGTTCACTGGATGGCAGCAGTGCGTCGTTTTCAGCAGACAATGGGAGCGTTTCCGCAGTAGGAAAGCTGACCCCGTCGACCATCGCCGTGACCGGCGTAGACATTGATGGACAGTGGTTGCGATATACCACCACCGCGGGTGGCCCGGGCCTCACGAGCTGGGAAAGAAAATGGCAGCTGGCCCATGCATCGCCCCGTGGAGGCGTCATCGTGGAACAGGTTACCCGAACTATCGTGGAAAACAGGCCCGACGGATCGCCGATCACCCCCTCTGTTCTCAAGTATTGGCAGGCATGGCCGATTCCTGCCGGAGCGGATGCTCCAACCGATGCAACGGATACCATCGCTGATACGGTTCTTTCCGGTAGCAAAGGCGAGGAGAGCGTATCCATGGTTGCGCGGTTTTATGAAGGTTTGACCCTGCCACCCTCCTTCGCCCTGGGCAACAGCCCTTATGCGCGCTTGTCCTCGACGAGCGATCCAAAGCTTTCCACCGATAGCGCGACGCTGCCGGTCACAACCAGCACCAAGCTAGAATTTTGAGTTGAAAAATGCGGACTAGGTTTACTTCGCACTCGGTAGTGATGGGGCTGATGGCCGGCCTGCTCTTTACTGTGCACCCGGCCTTGGCGGCATTCAACGAGCCGGTCAAGACGGTCAGCGGTTTGCTCCAGGGCACCCCCGGCAAAGATACGTCGGTGACCGCGTTTCGCGGCGTGCCCTATGCTGCTGCGCCCATCGGCAATTTGCGTTGGCGCGGGCCCCAGGCTGTCCAGTTCTGGGTGGGAGTTCGACACGCGGACAAATTCGGAAACATCTGTATGCAGAACCCGCTCAAGCCCGGGTCTTTCTACCAAGTGGAATTTTATGAGAGCCCTGAACCCATGAGCGAGGACTGCCTGTATTTGAATGTCTGGACGGCTGCTTCTTCGGCCGCTGAGAAGCGTCCGGTGATGGTCTGGCTGCACGGAGGAGGCTTTGTCGAGGGTTCAGGCTCGCTTCCATCCTTCAACGGCGAGAATCTGGCCCTGAAGGGGGTGGTGATCGTAACCATCAACTATCGTCTGGGCGTCTTCGGCTTTCTCTCCCATCCGGAGCTGACCAAGGAAAACCCGTTTCGTGCTTCAGGAAACTACGGCATGTTGGACCAACTCGCGGCCCTGCGATGGGTGAAACAGAATATTCAACAGTTTGGCGGGGATCCGGACAACGTGACCATCTTTGGACAGTCGGCAGGCGCATCCTCGGTGCTGAACCTGTGTGCCTCGCCGCTGGCCAAGGGCTACTTTCGGCGCGCCATCGTGCAGAGCGGTGGGTTTATGCGTGGTACCGATCTCAAAGCCGCGGAAGCGAATGGTGTGAGCTTTGCGGAAAGGATGGGCGCTACTTCGCTCGCCGAGCTAAGAGCGAAGCCCGCGGCCGAGGTGCAGCGGGTCGGCGTTCCTCCACCGGATGGTAAGGGAGCAAATGTCTCCAGATTCGGCCCAAATATCGACGGTTATTTTCTAACGGCTGATCCACACCAGGTCTTCCTGGCAGGCGGAGAGAATACTCATTCGCTGATGGCCGGCTCCAATGCCAACGAAGGAACCACATTGATGCCCGCGACGATTACAGAAGCACAACTGAAGAGCCAGATCGAGGGGCGGTACGGAGCCAAAGCGGAAGAATACTTCAAGCTGTACCCGGTGCAATCGGACCAGGAGGCGTGGGAAGCATCCACAACCGCGATGCGCGACTATATGGCCGGCACCGCGTTGGAAGTTGCCAGAGACGAGAACAAGCAGCCTACTTATGTTTATTATTTCGATCGTCACCCGCCGGGACGCGATAGCGATCACTACGGCGCGTATCACTCGGCAGAGCTGGTTTACGTCTTCAATAACCTCGACTCGGTCAAGCGCCCGTGGACGGAAACCGACCGGCGTTTGGCAGACACGATGTCGAGCTATTGGGTCAACTTTGCCAGGACCGGAGACCCGAACGGCCGAGGGTTGCCGCAGTGGCCGGCATTTGGCACGACGGCTGCCCGCGGCGTGGAGCTGGGCGACCAGGTGAAGCCGGCAAGTCTTCCCCCGACCGAGCGGCTCGATACTCTGAAAAAAGATGGATTTATGCCCACGTTTTGAGGGAAAGTTCCCATTGGAACTGATTTCAAAAGACGATGGTTTGGTGCTACCATGGGCGCCGTACAGAATTCGGGACAAGAATCATGAAGACCAAATCTGAAGGTAACCGGCAGGAAATTTCCCGCAAAATAGACAAGTACTGGGTTCCGATCATCGCGAGAACGATCGAACTCCTGGATTGCTTCGGGTCCGCTGCTGAATCGTTGACGCTGGAAGAAGTTGTCCAGAGAACAGGGATACCCCACACCACGGCGTATCGAATTCTGCACACCCTGGTGTTGCGGGACTACCTTACGCAGACCGGGCGCCAATATCGCCTGAATCGGTTGCGGAGAAAGCTCCGCTTTGGCTTTGCCAACCTCTCCCGGCACATTTGCATAGCGGTCGAGATCCAGCGGAGCCTGGAGAAGGCCACCGCGGCGGCGGGGATCGATCTTGTGGTTTGGGACAACGATCGCAACGCGGAGACCGCCATCCGGAATGCGGAAGAGATGGCAGAGAGCAAGGTCGATTTGGCGATCGAATTTCAGCTGTTCGAGCACGTGGCGCCGGTGATCTCGGACATCCTTTCGCGTTCTGAAATTCCTCTCATCTCTCTGGTCAATCCGCATCATGGCACGGTGTACTTTGGCGTGAACAATTACCGCGCGGGATTCTCCGCGGGTGTCGCGCTGGCCGAATACGCGGCGAGGCACTGGAATTCTCAAGTGGATACGCTGCTGCTGCTGGAGTCGCCGCGTGCCGGCAGAACGATCCAGAGCCGGCTTGTGGGCGCTCTGCAGGGGGTCCAGGAGCGGCTCGGGCCTTTGCCGGAGAAAGCGATTCTTCACCTCGACGGAGGCGGCGACATCGCGACGTCTCAGGCGGCGGCGGCCACCGCTTTCAAGTCGCGATCGCGAAAGAAAGTTCTGGTCGTCGGCATCAATGATGAAAGTGCGATCGGGGCCGTGGAAGCAGCAAAACAAGCGGGCGGCGGCACAGAGATCGCGATTGTCGGTCATGGCGGAAGCATGGAGATCATGGACATTGTCGCTAATCCGGACAGTCCCTGCATCGGCACTGTCTTCTTCCACGCGGAGCGATACGGAACCGACCTGCTGAGCTTTGCGTTGCCGATCGTGCGGGGAAGGTCGGCGCCGGTTGTGCATTATGTGCCACACGAGTTCATGGGGAAAGATGCTTTGCTGCGTCAGCGGCGTGAGATTTCCGCGCGGCCGTCGTAACAGTGCTGCAAAAATGTTCCTGACCGACGAATGTCGGTGACCCCTTGGAAAGAGCTATGAAGAAACTGAAGGTCGCAATCTTTGGCACTGGCTTTATGGGCCGCGTCCATACGGAAGCGTTGCGCCGCCTGGGCAACATTGAAGTCGCCGGGGTGGCCGCGCGGACTGCCGAGGCAGCGCGAAAGTTCGCCGATAACCTGGGCATCGAACGCGCCACCGGCAATTACCAGGATCTGCTAGCCGATGCGGAGATCAGCGCCGTCCACATTTGTACTCCCAATGCTTTGCACTTCCCCATGGCGCAAGCAGCCCTGCAAGCTGGCAAGCACGTATTGTGCGAGAAACCTCTCGCCTCTACGATCGCAGAAGCAGAGACGATGATCGCGCTGGCCAACGAAAAGGGACTTGCCAATTGCACCCTATACAACGTGCGGGCTTACCCCCAGATCCAAAATATTCGCCGCATGTGCGAGGCGGGCGAACTAGGCGAAGTTCAGGTGGTCCAGGGCACGTATTCGCAGGATTGGCTGCTCTACGACACAGACTGGAACTGGCGCATTGAATCAGGACCCTCGCGAACTTTCGCTGACATCGGTACCCATTGGTGCGATCTGGCCGAGCACATCACGGGCCAACGAATCACGTCGCTTTGCGCGGATCTCAAGACTTTCCACACGACGCGCAAGAAACCCAAGGGTTCAGTCGAAACTTTTGCCGGCAAGACACTGCGGCCCAGCGAGTATGAAGAAGTTGCGGTCACAACCGAAGACTTCGGCGCAATGATTTTCTCGATGTCGGACACCAGGGGGGAGAATACGAAGGGTTCGCTGACCGTGAGCCAGATCTCCGTAGGACGCAAGAACCGCCTGTTCATCGAAGTTTTCGGTTCCAAGGCATCGGCGGCCTGGGATGCGGAAAGTCCCGACGAGCTCTGGATAGGCCATCGTAACTCGCCCAACGAGATCCTGATCAAGGATCCTTCGCTTTTGAGAGACGAGGCGCAGAGCTACGCCGACCTGCCGGGCGGGCACAGCGAGGGCTATGATGACACCTTCAAGCAGATCTTCCGCCGCTTCTACCGGAGAGTTGCCGATGGGAACGCGCCAATCGAATATCCCACCTTTGAGGATGGGATTCGCCAGTTGCGTGTTCTCGACGCGGTGGTCGAGAGTTCACAGAAGAAGAGCATGGGTGCAGGTCTGAATGACCGCCCTGGAAAGGGGTAACCTCGCATGGGCCCGGCACGCGTGGCACTCCTCCTCGCATTCTTAGGCTTTCTCGGCGGCGGCGATCAACCTCCCCAAGGCAACAAATATGCCGGAGACGCCGCATGCCTCTCCTGCCACCGCGAGCAAAGCAATTCTTATGTCCACACGTCGCACCACCTGACCTCACAGCCGGCCACCAAGGACTCCATCCTGGGCTCATTCCACGATGGGTCGAATGTGCTGATGATCGCGGATCCCAAGACCGCGGGCGATAATCCAGGCCTGTACTTCAAAATGGAAGCCAGGGAGAACGGGTTTTTTCAGACGGCGGTCGCCGGCTGGCCTGGGCAACTGCAGACAAGAAGCGAACGGATGGAGGTGGTCATCGGATCGGGTGTGCGTGGGCAGAGCTATCTCTACTGGCACGGCGACCGATTGTTTGAGCTGCCCGTAAGCTACTGGTCGGATGGTGCGCCGATGGATCAACAGCCCCGGGTACAAGGACGGCACGATGAATTTCTCCCGGGCCGTCATTCCGCGTTGCCTGGAGTGCCACGCCACCTCCATCAGAAGCGCGCTCCCCGGATCCGCTGACCAATCAGTATGACAAGGCGAGCCTGGTGCTGGGCATCTTCTGCGAGCGCTGCCATGGTCCAGGCGCCAATCATATTGCGCTGCACCAGGCCAAGGTGCACGGCCGGCTGGTTACAGCAACCGGAGACACCGATTTTGAATCCCGCCAAGTTTTCCCGGGACAGGCAGGTTGACCTGTGCGCGCTGTGCCACAACGGTATCCGCAGCGAAGAGCTGGTGCCGGCATTCTCTTACCTGCCGGGAAAGCCACTGGACAGCTATCTGCACCCCGTCGAAGGCGAGGTAGCGGCGCATCCCGACGTGCATGGAAACCAGGTGGGGTTGCTGCAGAGAAGCCGCTGCTATTTGTCTTCGCCGAAGATGAGCTGCTCGACCTGCCACGATGTGCACCAGCCGGAGCGCCCGGCTGCGGCCTACTCCGATCGCTGTCTCACTTGTCACCAGGTGGAGAGCTGCGGCATGGCGAAAACCATGGGACACAAGATCGCGGAGAATTGTATCGACTGCCACATGCCCGTGGAACCGACGAACGCCATCGTTTCTGCGACAGCAGGCCAAGTGATCCGGCCGAAGATGCGCAATCACTGGATCAAGATCTACCCCTGAAATGTTAGTTATGGGCTGAGCTACGAGTACGGCGAAGCGCGGTTATTGTCCGGTTGCCGTGCAAAAACCGGAATGTTTGAGTACGCCGACCAAGCTCATGCGCACAACCTCATCATCGCCGACGACAAGAATCCCGGCACTGTCCATGTACGCCATTACGGACTGTCGGCATAGCGCGCTTCATGGTTAGATCAGTTTCGCAATTACTGTCGGCGCCCCGCCGTCTTAGCGCGCGAAGAGCAAGAGAGGCTGGGCATTTTCATTTTCCCGGCAGCATCTTCCGGTGAGCTGCCAGAAACGCCTTCCCTATCCGATTCCCCTTGCTGACGCTTTGCTCTTTGCAAGGCATTATCAGCAGCAAGAACCAGGATCTCCGGCATGCTCGTGGTCCCGCTGGAACGAGCAAGCACGGTGGAGATGCCGATGGTCACGATGGCCCAAGCCGGGCCTTCGATCTTCTTCTTAAGAGGACTGCGCAGGGGCTCGATGGCAGACCGTACCTTTTCCGCAACCTTGGCTGCACCACCGGGTCCAGTGGCAGGAAGAATGATCGCGATATCTTCCGCACCGTAGCGCGCAGCGACATCCGTTGCCCGCAGAACCGGAATAATCGCAGCCGCCGCTGTGGCAAGACAAGGATCCCCTGCCAGGTGAGTCTGCCAGTCATGAAATTGCGTGAAGTGATTAAAGTGAAGCAGCAAGAGAGAGATGCGCGAGCCGTCTCGTTGCGTGCGGCCCCACTCCCGCTCCAACGCTTCATCAAAGGCGCGGGGGGTAGAGAGTCCGGTCAGGGAATCTGTGAGCGCTAATTCAGAGAGTCTTTCCTCCAATATCTTAAGATCCGTGATATCGCGCATAACAATGACGGTTTCTTGTGGATCGCCCGTAACCGAATCGCACACCAGGCGCTGCCTGACGTCTATCCACGCAATCAGGCCATCTTTCTTCCGCATGCGAATAGTTGCGGAAGAATTGCCCGGGGCCGGAGAATAGCTCTCCGGGAGAGTAGAGCCAGCTTCAGAAAAGACGAAGGCATCCGGTCTCTTGCCCACCATTTCTTCCGGTCTCCAGCCCAGCACATGGAAGGACGATGGGGAAACGTAATTCAATATCATATCCACACCGGCGCGGCAGATAACATCTATGCTGTTTTCGGCGAGGAACTGAAAACCGATCTTGTCATCAGTGGACATAAGCTCCTTCCCGGACTTTGAATCTGGAGGGCCCAAATGTGCTGGAAGCAGTGGCCGCCCCTCATGCGGGCAGACGCGCGTTGGCTAGCCTCATGCAGCCGGAGAGACCTCAGAGCGCCTAAACTGCAGCAGTATGGAGCGTTTCCCCGGTGAAGCTGGCGATGGCTTGACTAAGCTGGAAATCGATCTGGTCAGCAATGCTCATCACACCGATCAACAAAACGCTGTAGTCAATACTCGTCAGGTTGGTCTGCAAGGTGTGAAAGATGCTTACCTGCAGCATTCGGGACTCCTCCACTAACATCGCCGCGCTATAGCCTTGCCTAAAACGGTCAACGCCGTGCTCGGCAGCGCTGACGGATATCAGCTCTTTACTACCAATCGGCTGGGAAGAGCCAAGACGAGATATCAGGTCGCGGAAAACCAGAGGGAGGTGGCCACAACGCTGCTCTCGGCTCATGGGAATGGACATCAGCTTGCTATCAGTTTGAATGCGTTCGAACCACTCTTGAATAGTGCTCTCAGTGGTGCGCTCCAGAATGGCAGCCACGGTCTCGATCTCGCGCGTTCGCAAGGGACCACTTGCCACCCTCTGCCGGATGATCTGGATCAGCGAAGTTACATCCATCGGCTTGACCAGGATCTCGTCAGTCTGATGCAGGATGGCCTGAGCTGCGGCAGTCATCTCGGGAAATGCACTCAACAGCAGCGTCACGGCACGGGGATTGGCGTGACGCATGGCACTGACCACCGTGAGCCCATCGCCCGCTCCCGGCATGTGGAGATCGCTCAGCAACACATCATAGGTCTCCGGGCCGCTGATTAGTTTCAGTGCCTCCGACACGTTGGCCGCGGGGGTGATGGTAAAACCGGAACTTTCAAGGACACAGGCCAGGCTGGTACGCACAACTTCGTCATCATCGACAAGAAGAATCCTGATATCGGCCATCTAAGTCTCTAAAGTGGAGTATCGGAGGATTTCTTGCATTGTTTAGGCCAGAATGGCCCATTTCCTATTGCGTCTGCACTTGAGCCAAACTCGTCACTTCCGTAATCCTTCGGGCACCGCCGGAGACACTTAAGAGCGAGGACGTATGGAGCCGCCAAAGCGCTGCTCCATACGCTGATACCAGGTCTCGTCGTCGGCCGCGTTCATGTCTACGTGTTCCTCGTCCGTCATGGCCATGCGTCCGGCAATGGTAGGTTCTGCGTCGGGGCCCACCGGGTGACGCAGTTTCCAGGTGCCGCTTTCTATGATGTGCAGGACTTTCTCTGCCACCAGCGAGGGCTGTGCCGGGTTCTTGAGGGACGCGGCAAACATATGGGCGAAACGACGTTGCTGGGTGTAAATGGAGTCGCTTTGCGGCGCCTCTAGCGATCTCGCCATAGGGGTATCGATGATGCCGGGCTCGACGATGGCAACCCGGACGTTAAAGGTCTTCATCTCCTGGGCGAGGGCCTCACTCAGCGCCTCTAACGCAAACTTGGAGGCGGTGTAGGGCGCCATGGGTGAAGAAGCGACGCGCCCCGCCACCGAGCTTATATTGATGATGCATCCGCTCTTGCGCTCACGCATGGAAGGCACAACCGCCTGGATGCAACGGATGGCGCCAAAGTAGTTCGTCTCCATCACCGCCCGGAACTCCGCCAACGGAAGTTCTTCCACCGACCCTTCCCGGGCCAGGCCGGCGTTGTTCACCAGAACATCAATGTTGCCAGCCTCTTGGTAGATTTGGGTGATCGCTGTTTTCACCGAGCTGTCGGAGTCAACATCCATCACCACAACGCGGATCGGCAGACCTTCCTCCGCGGCTTTCTGCCCCAATTTGGGAGCCCGGGAGGGATTGCGCATGGTGGCGTAGACGTTATGCCCAGCCCGGGCCAGCGTGAGAGCGGTCTCCAGTCCAAGGCCTGAGCTGGTTCCGGTAATGAGTACAGATGGCATGGCTTGCTCTCCTATGGTTGCTCTCGGCGTGATACCCTGAGCCCACAACCTTGGGCTAGGGGCGGCTTGCATCGGCTATTGTGCAGACGTCTCCAACCTCAGTGGCGGGCGGGCCTTCTGGTTCACCGGATGACACTTTCCGGACAAAAGGTAGCACGGTTGGTGAGGGGTGGGTCTAAATTCACACTTCTCTAACGATAGAACAATACTCTACAATCAATACTCTCAGTCAGGCCATCAGCACTTTTCCAGGGATGAGAGGCGGATTTCGTCTCGACTCCGCTTGGAACGATTCGTTCACACCGCTGAAGCTTTGTTACGGGCCCCGCAAAAAAAACCAGCACAGTGGTTGATCTGCCGAAAGTCGCAACAACTGTTTTATTTCAGGAGGGTAGTGTGCGTATGTATCAGTCACGTTTCTTGTCTTTATGTGCCAGAGGAGTCTTCGGCGCGTTCGCGGTTGTCTTACTGGTGTTTTCCGCGGGTCGCCATGGCCTCGCCCAATCCATCCAGGGCAGCATTATCGGAACAGTCCAGGACAAGGCCGGGGCGGTCGTTCCGGGCGCAACACTGACACTGCAAAACCTCGATGAAGGCTCGACCCGCACAACCACCTCCAGCGCCAGCGGCGACTACAAATTTCTCGACGCCAAGGCCGGGCGCTATTCTCTGCTGGTGGAAAACGCCGGCTTTGAAAAGTGGCAAACCACCGGCGTTATGCTGGCCGCGCGCCAGGAGCTCCGCATCGACGTGGGGCTCGTGGTCGGTAGCGTACAGCAGGAAGTCGACGTTTCGGCGGACACCATCAGCGCGATCAACACCGAGAGCCCGGCGATCAGCGCCGTGTATTCGGCTGCAGAGGCAGCGAATCTGCCGGTCAATACCCGGGCCAGCGCCAACGGTACCAGCCCGCTGAACATCGTGGGCACCCTTCCCGGCGTGCAGGCGGACCACACCAGCTTTTCCCTGCAGGGAGGTTTGCCTTTTCAGACCGAGATTGCGGTCGATGGCATTACTGTCCAAAGCGCGACCGGAAACTCGCCCATTGCCGATGCATTCCCTTCCACCGAGTCCATTTCTGAACTGCGGGCCGACGGCGCAATGAATAATGCTGAGTTTGGCCAACCCGGTGAGATCACCGTCATCAGCAAAGCGGGAACGAATACCATTCACGGCTCTGCATTCTGGTACCACCAGAATGCGGCCTTTGACGCCATTCCCTATACCTTCCCCATCACCACTACCAAGCCCAAGCTCATCGGCAATACATACGGCGGCGCCTTCGGCGGCCCGGTGGTGATTCCTCACCTCTACAACGGCCACAACAGGAGCTTCGTCTTCGGCGCATACGAGGGGTGGCGGCATCCTTCGCAGACGACGGAGCTCTACAAGGTGCCCAGCACGCTGATGAAGAAGGGCGACTTTTCCAAGTACGTTTCCACCGGATTTACCGGGCTTACCAACCCTTTCACCGGCGGGAGCTACGGTACTGCTCTGCCCGCGCTCAATGCGTCCGCGGTAAAACTATTGCAGTTCTATCCTGACCCGAACGTCGGAGACCCGACGTACGTATACCGATGATGGAACACCCAACTACGTCGTGAATAAGGACACGAGCGGGCACTCGGATCAATTCGACATTCGCGGTGACCAATACTTCGGCGCAAACCAGAAATTTCTGTTGTGGGGCCGCTTTACCTGGAAGAACTTTCCGACCAACAGCTCCGAGCCACTGGCGGTGCCTTCGGCGCAGAACACAAACCAGACGCGGGTCTTGAAAATCAGCGCAAACTATACGGTTACGCCACACATCATCAATGAGTTTGGATTTGGTTTCACATTAGCACCACGGGGACTTCGAACAGCTTCGATGGCAAGGCGTTCACCGAGGGTCTCGGGTCTGAACGGGCTGCAAAACCTTTTCTACAACGGCATACCCGAGGTCGATTTCAATAACGTCAGCTCGTCTGAATGCGGACCGGTTGAGTTCCCTGACCAAGTCGCATACGTACGTTTACACCGACGCTCTAAGCTGGTCCAAAGGACATCACGAATTCAAGTTCGGCACCGACATCCGGACACTGGAAGCGATCACTCCGCTGGGCTTCAACGGCTCCGACAACTACGGCACTTTCCAGTACAACACGCAGAACAGCAGCGGGCTTTTTACCGGCGTGGATTTCGCCGACTTCCTGCTCGGACTGCCCTACCAGACCTTCTATGACGTGGTGCAGGAAGACAACGACGGAAAGTCCACTCATTACCACTTCTTTGCCCAGGATCAATGGAAGGTGAGCTCGAATCTTTCGCATCACTTATGGCATTCGCTACGAGCTTCATCCCGGCTATTACGACGTTCACGGAGATATCGGCAACTTTGTTCCCATCCCGGGATCGGGCGAATCCATCTATCCCGATGGAGCCGCAAGCCTGCTGGCCGACCACCTTCCTGGCCAGCGCCAATGCCTGCACTCCCTATGGATCGACCACGGGGAGCACGATCAACGGCGTAGGTTGCATGCCGGTGCTCTCGAACAGCCAGGCGGGCTACCCCAAGGGCTTGAAAAAATATCCTCATTACCGGTTCATGCCGCGGTTCGGCTTTGCGTATCGGCCGTTCGACAACGACAAGACGGCGATCCGCGGCGGCTTTGGCATGTACAACATCACCGTCCTGGGATCGAATTTTCTATTCTCTGACCGGCACTCTGCAGGCGCAGACAACCCAATACACCAACACGCTGGACACGACCACGCACGCGATTGGCTACCAGTGGCCGCAGATTTACGCGGGCGCGGGCAGTGCCGGTTGCTCCACCTGCTACGGGCAGGATTATTTCGGTACGGCGAACAGCGCGAACTGGAAGGATCCCTATACGGAGCAATGGTCTTTAAGCGTGGATCATTCGATAGGCTCCGGATATACGACGCGGCTCTCCTATATCGGCTCGGAAACGCATCAACTGGTATGGGCTCCGGATGAAAATACTCTTCCCTTCTCGAGCACGCTTTCGGCGGCAAACGCGCCGTTCAGCGCCCGGCTGTTTCCCAATTGGGGCCGCATCAACACCCGCGCGACGGGTGCGAACGCGAGCTACCATTCCTTGCAGGCGGAGTTCGGTCATCGCTTCCAGAAAGGGCTGCAATTCGACTCCTCCTATACCTTTGCCAAAGCGCTGGCCGACAACCAGGGGCCTGCCAATAACAGCGGCTTTGCCGGGGAGAACGGCGGATCGCGCGCCTCGTCGGTCCTGGCCCGCTATGTCGACTTCGGCAATGTCTACGGCACCCGCCGCAATCGCTGGAACACGACCATGGTCTACGACCTGCCGGTCGGCCGCGGAAGGCAGTTTGGTTCCTCGATGTCTCGCATCGCGGACCTGGCTGTCGGTGGGTGGCGTCTCGCCAACATCTTCCTGTGGCAAAGTGGTCCGTTTGAATCGCCCTACTTCCCGAACGGCCAGGGAGATCCCTCCGGTACCGGCTCGGGTCTAAACGGCACGAACACGGGCTTTGATGGCGGCCATCGCAACCAATACCCGGATAAGGTTCCCGGAGTAAGCCAGAAGCCCTCAGGGCCGCACCCGCTATCTTGTGGGTCAACCCGGCCTCGTTCACCTGCCCGGGATATCCCGGATGGGTGCCGGGAACAGCCTGCACCACGGGTAGCGGCACCGGCCCGTTCCCCAACCCGATTGGCCGGTTTGGCAATGCCGGAGTCGGCTCCATCGTGGGCCCGGGAACGGTCAATCTGTCGTCCGGCCTGAGCAAGGTTTTCCCCATCACCGAGCGGATCAATTTTCGCCTGGAGGGCACGTTTACCAATGTGCTTAACCACACCAACCTGGGTGATCCGAACGTGAACATCGCCTCTCCGAGTTTTGGATTGATCAACAACACGATTGGTTCAGACTTTGGCGGGGCTCGTTCAGGCCAGATCTCGGCCAGGTTGGACTTCTAAACGCGGTCCTCCGGGGACGGCATGCAGCCGTCCCCGGAGGGACTCCTCTTTATCTGCCCAACCCAGTATCAGGATTTCGCGAAGAATGTTTCGACCATCAGTCTCCGCCGAGACGCGTGGCGTGGCTTTTGCGCGCTTCTCTGCGGAACTCGGCTTCGATCTCTTTGGGATCGTCGCAATCGAGCAGTTCCCTCGCCTGCTGTGCGTTCTTTGGCCGCGCCAAGCGGGCCTTGGCGGGATCGAAGACTCTCGCATCCGCGGATAACACGGCATAGGGAGCGAGATCGGGCGCAGTCGTGAATATGTCGCTGAGGTCGGCGGCGAGCCTATCTTCCAGATTCAAGGGGCCCACGCCCAGCAACTCATAGGTCGTCTTCTGCACACTGCCCATGCTGCTCCGGCGGTGGGATATATAGCCTTTGCGGATGTAAGGGCTCATCGCGAGCAACACGCTGCGGTGAGCATCGATATGGTCGACCCCACCCTGGGCGTCGTCTTCGATAACAAACACCGCGCTCTCTCTCCAGATCGCACTGTGAGAGAGGAAGTCGATGATTTTTCCCAGGGCCAGATCGTTGTCCGCAACATAGGAGGCGCGGTCGGGATACCCGTCGCGCGCCCGCGCGCTGGCGGTGTGGTCACAGGGAAGACGAATCACAATCAGCGACGGAATATTTCCCCCGCTGAGCACCTGGGTGAAGTCCTTAGCGAACTCGTCATAGCGGTACTGATCGGGGATGCCGAGGTTAAACGTGGGAAAGTTGCGATCGCTCGAAGTAAAGACCGGCTGAGGTACGGGAGCATTGAGCACCATACGCTGACCCGAGGGCGCAGAGCCCTCGATCTCTTCTCCGCCCTCCACTTCCAGCCCTTCGCCGTAGTTTCTGATGGTCAGACCAGCGTCGGCGATGTGCTCCCACAGCGTTCCAAATTCGGGCTCGTCTTCCGGCATGGGCGCGTCTGCGCCTCCGCCAAGGGCGCGCCGGCCCGGCGCTGTGCTGAAAGGGTCGACGGTTCTGCGGCCGCCATAGTTGGATGTCCAGGCAACGTGAAACCACGGGGTGGGAGCGGCGCCAAGAGCCCAACGGTGCCCATCTGCCGACACATCGCTGTCCAGAAAGAAGCGATCGCTGGTGGCAAAGCGCTGGGCCAGTGCATGGGCGTTGGGCGTGACCTTGATGGTCTTATCTCGCGGCGCGGCCGCCAGCCATCCATTCAATCCCCAGCGAGCCAGCTTTGCATCCCCATCGCCGCCGGGCAGGTCTCCCAGGATCTCGTCATAAGTGCGATTCTCACGGATGATGAGGAAGACGTGCTTCAGCTGGGGCAACCTGGCGCCGGCAACCAAGTCGGCCTGATTGTTGCTAACAACCGACGCAGTGGACTGATCAAGATGCGACTCATCCGACAGCGGAATGACCGATACGCTGCCAAATTCGAGCTCTCCAATATAGTTGCCCGTGTTCACGGGATGGAACGAGGCGCCGCCATTCGGCCCGCTTCCCTTGCCCTTGGTGTTCACCACAAAGAGAGTGTGGCCATCTGCAGAAATCGCGGCGGCTGTGGGAAACCAGCCAACCGGTAAGTGGCCCAGCACCCGGTTCGAAGCCGTGTCGATGACCGCAACGGCATTGATGCCGGCTTCCGTTACGTAAAGCCGCTGGCCATGAAGGGCGAGCCCAGCCGGCATGACCCCGCGCAGAGGGCGACCCTGCCGGTCAAGGAAGGTCTTACCGGTAAACGGGCTCAAGGGAATCTCCCGAATGAGCCGGCTTCCATTGGTATCAATGACGGCGACTGAATCCTCGTGGGCCAGGGCAACATAGACGCGATCCGTGCCGGCCACAACTCCGCTGGGCGATGCTCCCCCGATTGCGGTTTTCGCGGCGCTCTCGCTATCCGGGCCGATCGGCTGTCCCAGCCTGAGGCGGCCAAGCAATTGAGGACTCGCGGGATCGGCAACGTTGTAGGTCCAGAGGGAACTGCCGCGGCGATCATTCTCGTCTCCCAGCCCGGGAACATCGTGACCCTCAACCTGGACCCCTTTGCGCGCAGCCGAGGAGGGATATCCGAATGGCGGGAAAGCAATCCCGGTCTTCAAGAGGTCTTGTTTGTCGACACCGGCAATCGGTTTGTACTCGAAGAGTCCGGAGTTGGTGATGTAAAGGCGGGAGCCATCGGGCGAGAGTGCTATGGAGAATGGATTGCTTCCGGTCCGCATGAAACCGACGCGCTGGCGGCTGCTGGTGTCGATGATGACGACTCGCCAGTTGCCCTGGTCGAGAACATAGAGTAGGCGGCCATCAGGGCTGAGGGCGATGGCGGCAGCGAAGCTCTCCGCGAACGATTGGCCGGCCGTTGCGCCGTTCAGGGAAACGGTCGCAACCCGCCTCCATGTTTGACTGGACAGGATGTGGACTTCCCCGGTGTCGCCGGTGGTGTCATAAACCAGCAGCCCGTCCGGGGAATACACCACGCCAGTCTGTACCTGGATCTCAGGGTCATTCTTGCGGCCGGCGGGGATTCTTTGCACGGAGACGCGATCGACGCCGGGATGATCGATGATGTTCAGGGAGAACGGCCACCCAATAGAGGGGACCACGACCTGGTCGCTCCCAGGACGCAGGGCCATGGTGTAAGGAAAGGGGGCAACCTTGATCCAGGAGCCCGTCGGCGTAATGCGGCGTCCGTTGGGCAAAGTTGCGGAGAGATCTTGCCCACTCAGCGGCAAGGAAGCTGCACTGGCCAGGGAGATCAGGATAGCGAAGTACACCCGCAGAGAACGCACGGCCCAGTCAATCGATCGATTCATAGGAAAGGAGCCTTTCCTTCCGATCATGCAGGAATTTGGCAGAGTTTTGCAGGACGACTGGAAAATTTCATGAATTTTGCCGACCGCGGCTGCGTCTTGTTGTTTGGTTGTAACGGATCAGGGGTAGCGCGCACTAATGGTCGGAGGGCTCTTCCATGAGGTGCATTTCGATTTCAACGGCGGTTATTCTTCTGTGCGTATCACTTGCCGCCTTCGCATAAGAGCCCTGGCATTACCAACGTTACCGGCCTTATGCATATACCGCGCCTTCTGCAAGGCCAGGGAGTTACTCTAGACCCGGGGGGGCCTCTTTCTATGGATATTCTCCTGGATGCCAGCCAACACCACCCTACCTCCGACATTCTGGAAATCGTCTCCCACCTTATTTATCTGGCCCGGCACACCGAATCCGGTTCAGACCGGCAACTCCGTTGTTTAGATCTGGCGGCAGAGGTGATATCACAGGCACGCCATCAACAGGTGTACTCAAGCCAGCTGTAACCCTCCCGATTTGTTCTTGTCCATCAGACTCAGGCATCATAGATAGCGGCAGAGAATCCAGCGCCCGTGTGTTTTCTCGGGAAAGTGAGATGCCCTTGGCACGTCCTTTGTGGTCAGGAACCATACAGATTTCCCTGGTGGGCTTCGCGGTCGAAATCTACCCTGCGACCAGCACAACCCGCCCAATTTCCTTTCATGAAATCGACAGGAACACACTGAGCCGGGTACGCCGTGCCAATGTATCGGCAGGTCCCGCGCCGTCTGAAGAAACAGCGAGTGGAAACGAAGAAGGGGAAGAGATTGCGCCCGCGCACAGCTCGTCGTTGCACATCGCGCCGCCGGCCAGGGATAAGAGCGAGCAAGAGCCTGTGCAGCACACCGTGGATCGAGCCGACATTGTCAAAGGCTATGAGTACGAGAAGGGTAAATATGCCATCGTCGAGCCAGAAGAGCTGAAGAACCTGCGGCTTGCGGGCAAAAAGACAATCGAGATTTCGCAATTCGCAAGAGCGGCTGAGATCAGTCCCGCTCTCTACGAGAAGCCTTACTTTGTAATGCCCAAGGCCGGCCCGCAAGCGGTAGCGTTTGCCGTGATGAGGCAAAGCATGGCCGAAGGTGGAATGGTGGGAGTGGGGGAGATTGTGTTCAGCGGGCGGCAGCATCTGATGACGCTGGCGCCGCCACAAGACCCGCAGCAACCGGGAATGATGCTCTATACCCTCCGCTTTGCAGCCGAGTTACGCAATGCCAGCGATTACGCGACCAACACGGAGAGCAAACCGGCGGATGCCGCCCAGCTCCGCCTGGCGAAGCAGCTGATCGAAGCCTATACCCAGCCATTTGAAGTGAGCCGCTTCAAAGACCACTATGAAGAGGCGCTTCGTGAGCTGGTGGAAGCCAAGATCAAGAATCTGCCTGTACCCGAGCCCGAGGCCGAAAAGAAGCCCCCCAAGGTGGTCGACCTGATGGAAGCACTGCGCAGGAGCCTCGCCCAGGTAAACCCCTCGGATACCGCTGAGCAGGTCGCCGCAGCCGACGCAGAACCGGCTGCTGCAAGCTCCAGAACGAGCGGCTCTCGCCGGACGGCTGTGCCTCGCGCCGCAAACGGCAAGAAGAAAAAATCTGCTTAGCGGCGAAACAACCTGAATTTCCGCGTCACTCCTTCATCACCCTTCTTCGCCAGGCAAGGTGTGGACGAAGAGTTTTGCCAGTCACTATGATTGGATTTTCCTGCGGGGAGATCCTAGTTCTGCGCAGTTTCCTGGAGTCCCCCCGCACCCGTTCGTGGAGGGTGAATCCATGGCTTATTGCACAACATGCGGCAATCAGGTGGCTCCGGCAGCAAGATTTTGCCCCAAGTGCGGGTCGCCCGTCGACACGCCGGCTCAACCAATCGCCCCTGCACCCGCCCAGCCCGCGGTTGCGGTTCCGCTACAGACTGCGCCCCCTCCCCAACCTCCTGCGCCGCCTGCAAAAGGCAAGGGCCTGTCGGTGCTGCTTATCGTGCTCGCCGTGCTAGCGCTGATCGTCATGGTCGCAGTCGGTGGGATTGTTTACGTTGGGTATAAGGTCAAACAAAAAGTAAGCAGCGTCGCCCAGGCGGTGACCCACCCTGCCCCGGGCCCAGGCGGGAACAAAGAGGGGGGCCCGGCACAGCTCGACCTTAACAAGTTAGGCGGGTTATTGGGCGGCCTCACCGCCGCCTCACCCACCAAGGGAGTGGATGACGGCGACCAAGTACCGAGCATGAAGGCCAGCGACCCGGTGGCGCCGTGCTCCGCGACTCCCTTGCCGGCGCAGAGCTCAGCACGAATTCCATTACAGCCGGGCACGGCAATCACCATCGCCTGGGGGGTTAAGTACGGGGACGTGGAAAGCCGGGCCACGATCAGGGAAACCGATTCAACGTCCGTGGCGTTCACCAGCGCCACCGACGCGCGAAAAGACGATGATGGGCAGCAAGCAAAGGCGGTTTCGTCTGATCACATTGTGTGTAATGAAGATTTCGCAACTGCGGATACCTACACCACGATCACCGGCGGCGGTGTTCCCCGACTGATACACGGTTGGACCCGGCTGAGGCTGTCAAGCAAGTCCTTCGGTGAGGTGAAGTCCTCAGGCAAAACCAACTTCGTATACTCCAGCTTCTGGTCGCAGCAAAGGCCCGACTACCAGGGCGGCATCCTCACTCGAGTGGAGCCTCAGGATGTTTCCTATCCCATGATCGTGAACGATCAGCGTGTGAACCTGCCGGCGATCCATCTAGCGGGCGTAATGGAGTCGGTAGGAAAAGACCCGAGGCCTAGAAAGGATCGTCCATCGCACAGCCCCGCCGACGTGTATGTGATCGACGATCCAATCGATCCGCTGGTTCTGATGTTGAAGATCCAGGATCCGGTCTTTCACGATGGCAAGTTCAGACTCGAAGTGGTGAAGATCGACTACAAAACTGCGCAACCGCAAAATACTGTAGAGAAGCAACTCTCAGAGCAGAAACGCGCGGTCACGTACGGCATCTATTTCGACTTCAACAAAGACACCATCAAGCCGGAATCAGAGCCAGTGCTGAAGGAGATCGTGCAGGCAATGACCGACAACCCGGATTGGAAGCTGACGGTGGAAGGCCACACCGACAACATTGGCGGCGACGCGTACAACCTCGATCTCTCGAAGCGCCGCGCCGCAGCGGTGAAAGAGGCGCTGGTCACCCGCTACCAAATGGCACCAGAGCGCCTCTCCACGGACGGCTTTGGCGCCTCTCGCCCGGTGGAGACAAACGACACGCTCGAAGGCCGGGCGCGCAACCGGCGGGTTGAACTCACCCGGCAGTAGCCAGACGAGGGCGGCCGTACCAGGCGCAGAAGAGTCCTCCCTATTGTTGTCTTCGTACTTCGTATCTGGTAAGACCTTCATGTGACGACTTTTGCTCCTGGGGCTGCTCCTAGTGCGGTTTATCCTACGTAGTCTCTTAGTGTGCAAGGTTCTTGTTCTCGTTCTTCTCGTGACACTCTCCCGGGCGGATGCCCAGTCCTTGCCCAATGTGCGCGTGGCGCCCGCTGCGCGCCAGATCTCCGGGCCAATCGACGAATCGAATCTGCGGCGCCTCACGGGCAATCCCAGCCCTTCAGCCCAGGCCAGGGACCTCGGCCGGGTGCCCAATGATCGTGCGCAAGAGCACATACTGTTGATGCTCAAACGCGAAACCGCGCAGCAACAGGCACTCGACCGATTCATGCAGGAGCAGTACGATCGGCAGTCTGCCAACTTCCACCAGTGGCTCACTCCTGAGCAGTACGGCTCGCTTTTTGGCCCAACCACTGAAGACATAAGCCAGATCACGCATTGGCTCACCCGGCATGGGTTCACCGTAAACAGGGTGGCAGCCGGGCGCACGTTCATTGATTTCAGCGGCAATGCGGGCCAGATCGCCACAGCATTTCACACTGAGATCCATCGTTACCAGCGCTCCGGCGAAGAGCATTTCGCAAATGCAAGCGACCCCATGATCCCGGCAGCGCTGGCTAACCTGGTCTCCGGATTTCGGGCGCTCAACGACTTTCATCCCAAACCTGCGCTCCACAAACCGGGCATCGCACGATTAGATCGGGGCACGGGCAAATGGTCGCGGGCAACCGGGGGCCATTTCACCACGGATTACGGTGGGGGCACAGACTATGTGGTCGGACCGCAAGACTTCGCACAGATCTATGGGGTAAACCAGGTCTGGCAGCAGAAGCTACTGGGAACCGGGCAGACGATTGCAGTGATCGGCGATGGCATTCCAGCCGCAGGCGATATTCAGAACTTTCGCGATCAGTTTGGTATCTCCGCCCTTGGTCCGAACGGGTCGGTCGTGATCGATCACCCCCCAGCCTCCGTTTGCGCCGCCCCCGATCCAACCATCAACGACGAGGAAGGCTATATCGATGCGGAGTGGGTGGGGGCGACAGCGCCGGACGCAACCATCGACTTTGTGACCTGCGCCGACAGCGGTGTAACCTCAGGAACCGATCTGGCCGCCAGCTACATCGTGCAAGACGCAACCCACGTCAAGAACGATGCCGTGCTGAGCTCGAGCTACGGGTACTGTGAGCAGGATCCGCGAAGCGAGTCGGACCAGTTCTACGTTCAGCTCTGGCAACAGGCGGCGGCCGAAGGCATTACGGTGGTGGTGGCCACCGGCGATGCGGGAGGAGCAGAGTGCGATGAGCCCCTGACTTTTACTTATGTCACCAACGGTCTTGCGGTGAGCGCCGAAGCTTCGACCCCTTATAACGTCGCAGCCGGTGGCACAGACTTTAGCGACGTCTTCAGCGGGACGACCGCCAGCTACTGGTCAGCGGCCAATGGCGCCAATCTGCAAAGCGCTCAATCCTACATCCCGGAAACGCCATGGGATGAGAGTTGCGCCAGCCCGTTGGTGCTGCAAGGATACAATCAGGTCCACGGCACCAGCTTTGAGTCCAGTTCCGGCGCGAACGGTTTCTGCACGTACGCCTCTCAGCTTCCCCCTGACCCGTTGTTCGGAATCTCGCCGACGTTTATCCGTTCTGCGGGAAGCGGAGGATTGAGCACCGTTTCCACCCGGCCAGGCTGGCAAAGCGGGGTTACCGGGCTGCCCTCGGGCAATGCCCGCGCCCTTCCCGATATATCCATGTTTGCCTCATCCGGCCTGACCTGGGGGCACTCGCTGATATTTTGCGATTCCGGAACAGGGCAGGGTTGTGACTTCTCAAACGCAACGACTGTGCTGGCAAATACGGACGGCGGCACCTCGTTCGTTGCTCCCGCCTTCTCTGGCATTATGGCGCTCATCAACCAAAGGGTCGGGGGACGCCAGGGACAGGCCAATAACATCCTTTACCCGCTGGCGGCGCAGCAGTTCATCAATAGCAGCAGCACGACGACGCCCAATCTCACCACTTGCGCCGCGTACCTTGGCACCAGTGTTCTTCCTGCCTGCTTCTTTCACGACATCAGCGAGACGCCGAACCCTGACACCGCCACGCAAGCGCAAACACCGTTCCTTATGGGCACGACCGCAGTGCCCTGCACCGGAAGCGCGAGCGCCGCGGGCGTCTTCACAGATGCGAGCACTGACCCCGCCTCCAACTCAGAAAATTGTTACGGGTACCAGATCACAGTCACCGCATCGGGAAGCACCCTGACGACAACTCCTGATTACTACGGAGTGCTGTCGACCTCCGATAACGCCGGCTCGGCTGCATTTACGGCCACTCCGGGCTACGACCTCGCCACGGGTCTGGGCAGCCCAAACGTCTTTGCCCTGGTGAACGCCCCGCAGTGGTTGGCGCTCTCCATCACTACCTCGTCGCTGCCCCAGGGTGTTGTGGGCAGCGCATACTCGCAGACGCTCGCAGCCAGTGGCGGAATCGCACCCTATACCTGGAGCGTGGTCTCGGGCGCTTTGCCCGCCGGACTGTCGCTTGCCGCGGCAACAGGAGTCGTATCCGGAACTCCCACAGCAGCCGGTTTAGCCACCTTTACCGTTCAGGTTGCTGACTCAGCAAGCACGCCCGCAACTGCAACTGCCTCCCTTTCGCTGACCGTAGCCAGAGTGCCGGTTGCCAGCTCCACGGCGCTTACCTCTTCTTCGGCGGTAGTGGGGACAGGGATGAGTGTTACGTTCACCGCAAGCGTTTCGGGCGTCGGGGGGGTGCCGACCGGGACAGTGACCTTCTATAACGGCATGACCTCCCTGGGCACCGGCACGTTGGCGGCTGGCGTGGCAACCCTTACCACGTCTTTCAGCGCTGCTGGAACAGAGACCATCACGGCGACGTATGGCGGAGACGCAAATTTCAACGGGAGTACATCGCCGCCCCTGACGGAGACTGTTGTAGTCCCTGGGTTCAGCGCGACGGTGACCCCCTCCGCCTTGACAGTCCCGTTTGCGGGCTCAGGAACGGTTACGTTCACCATCACGCCGCAAGGTAGTTTCACCGGCCCGGTAAATTTTGCCTGCGGGACGCTTCCTGCATACTTCTCCTGTAACTTCGCCGCGCCGTCGGTTTCATTCACGTCAGGTGGAGCGATGACCAACACGCTTACCGTCAATACCGCCATCGCGCCGACAGCTTCTGTGGCGCACGCCGGCGGCATCGCAAGCGGAGTATTTACGGCAACGCTCTTCCTGCTGCCAGGCCTTGCCGGGCTTCTGACCGGCCGCCGACGCAGAGGACGCAATTCAGCGAACGCACGGATATGGCTGCTTGTCCTGCTTTTCATCTGGAGCGGAGGAGTCGGAATGTTGGGCGGTTGCGGCAACGGCGACCATCAAGCTCCGGACGGAAAATACACCATCCCCGTCAATCTCACGTCCAGTAGCGCGGCGAGCCAGACCCTTGATGTTGTCGTGATGGTTGAATAAGACCTCTGCGCTGATCTATGCCGGGTAAAATATTTCACCCTCTGCGCCGCACAGGCAGGACCGACCCATTTGAATGGGTCCGTCAGACGATCTTTCCCACCGGCCACCAGCGCTTTAAGCAAGAAGCTTCAAATTATGCTGAGAGAAAGAATCCAGTTCGAGGTGAAGCCACGTAAATACGTCAGCGACACCCCGGTTTAGCTGACCATCAAATGGCCCGCCGTGTTGTAGATCTCACGAGATCTGCAACTTTTCTTGATCTCGATTAACGTCAGACCGCATCTCTCTCCCTCACACTATAAGTGAGCTTAGGTGAAGATCTGAGGTCTTCTAAATGGCGTCCGAAATCATCAGAGTACTTGTCTATGACAGCAGCAACCTGCAATGTGAGTTGCTGTCGACTGGATTAGAGAGCCTGCACAAGGGCCTCGAGGTCAAATGCGTCCGCGATTTTGAGTCGATGATTGCGTTGCTCACCACCGACGAGAAGTGGGTGGTGATCGTCTCTGATAATTCCCTGAATTGCATAACCGCCTCCTTTGCCAACCACTTGCACACGCGATTTCCTCGGGTGCCACTTGTCTTTCTGCTAAAGGACGGGCGGCGCGACCAGGTGATTGAAGCATTCCGGTTGGGCGCGAGAGGGATCGTCTACAGCAACGAGAGTCTGGCTCAGCTGGCACGGTGCATCGACTCTGTCTCTGAAGGCGAGCTCTGGGTGCGCCACGCCGATCTTGGGATGATCTTCGAGGGGCTATCAAAATCGGGTGGGCGCATGACTGACGTATCGGGAAGGACGCTGCTGAGTCCTCGCGAGGAGGAGATATCACGGTTGGTAGCCGAGGGCATGAGTAATCGCGACGTCTCCAAGGCGTTACATATCAGCGAGAGCACAGTCAAGAACTCTCTCTTTCATGTCTTCGACAAACTGGGAATTTCCAATCGTGTGGAGCTGGCGCGGTATGTGAATTCGGCTGCGGCCCGAGAAGAGTCCATAGCCAGGCCAAGCCCCGAAACGCAGCCCTAGCGCCCCTTGGGGCGCGACATAAGCGACTCCAGCTTCGAAACAGACACAGTTCCCCTGTTTCCACATATCGCCCGGTTGATACGGGCGACTTGATCACCGGCGGCAGAGACCCGCCCACTCGCATGGAGAAGTCTCGTCCTTGCGTGGGAGTTAACCCTCTGCACAACAGCCAAATGGTTGACTCTATTCGCCTAACCGACGCCGCTACGCCGCGCTGCCGGGTTACTGGAGCGAGCTGGGGTAACGAAGGAGTGATCTCCACCCACAACTAGTTACATTGACTGTGCTAATTGGGTCACGCATAATGAGTGCACTTCAGCGGGCGCATTCGATTCGTCCGCCCAGTAAAGTAGCGACTGTGATCTGAATACCTGGTTCGGAACGGCAGATTTGAGCGGGGGGCTGCCAGCATGCTTCAGCTTGAGCCTTGCTTTGCCCGCACGCCGCATCGTTTCAACAGAAAGAAGATCCCGGGCCTCACTCCATCTATCCAAGGGCGATCCCACATGCTTCGCGCCGCCAACAAAGTACTGATTTACGACAGCAGCAATCTGCAATGCGAGCTGCTGGCCGCCAGCCTGGAGCGCATGCGTCCGGAGCTGGAGGTCAAGTGTATTTGCGATTGCGAGTCGATGATTTCGTTGCTGACAACAGACCCGAATTGGGTAGTAATTGTCTCTGACTCAGAACGAGGTACAACCGGTTTGCTGGTCAAGAGCCTGCAAACGCGGTCGATTGACGTGCCCTTCGTGTTTCTGTTGCCGGAAGGCAATACCGAACGTGTGATTGACGCTCTGCGGCTAGGCGCAAGCGGTATCGTGTATGGCAGTGATAACTTGGCACAGCTTGCCGCGTGTATCGATCGCGTCTCTCAAGGGCAGGTCTGGCTGAAGCACGTTAACCTGGGAAAGATATTCGAGAGGCTTGCACAACCGGAGGGACGGGCCGCCGGCCTGTCGGGGAGAGCCCCGCTCAGCGCTCGCGAGGAAGAGATTTCACGGCTCGTAGCCGAGGGCATGAGTAATCGCGAGGTATCGCGCGCTCTTCACATTACCGAAAGCACTGTAAAAAATGCTCTCTGCCACATCTATGAAAAGCTGGGAGTTTCGAACAGAGTGGAGCTAACGCTTCGCGTCGGTGGAAATGCTGAGGCAGAGAGCGCCTGATACGGGATTGGCCCGGCCCACTTCACGAAATGTTCGCCAGCTGCTTAAACGTCGAGTAGACGAAAGACCCCAGATACCAACCATCCATAAATTTGTAGGGAGCTTCACCGGTCGAGTAGTGCCCGCAAGGCAACACCCTGGAGACCAAATCGACGCCGCGGCGACGGAAATGATCGATGATCTGGAGCGAGTACTCCTCGAGAAAGGTGAGATCGTAGGTCGCGTGGATGAGGAGAACCTTCTTTGGCGTAGCGGCAAATTGATCCATGTAATTCGATGGGCTGACGGCTGCCCAGATTGCACGTAAACGCTGCTGCGTCATTCCTGCGGATTCAAACGCGGCCCGTATATGCCGCGTGGTTTGGCCGGTCCAGACGACATCGCCGAAGGATATGGAGGCGTGGTTGAATGCGCTGACGCGCACACGGCTGTCTATCGCCGCCGCAAGAAATGCATAGCAGGAGCCAAGACTCGTGCCCAGAATTCCGAACTGGTCGTATCCCTCCTGCTGCAGCCAGTCGAGGCAGCACCGGATATCGATGACCGCCTGCCGGCAGGCAGCGATGGTGCGCCCGACATTGGCGCTGACCGCATAATCCGCCCGTTCGAGCTCCGCCGGACGACGTATGTCGTGGTAAGGGTTGCTTAATCGAAGGACGGAAATACCGAGACGGTTGAAAATGGAGCACAGTGCATTGTGACTCAAGGCGTCTGCATTCCACTGCGGCAACACGATGATTGCCTGTTTCGGCTTGCCTTCCAGCCTCTCTGCCGGCGCTTGAAACCAGCGGGCATTCACCCGATTATTCTCGGGATAAGGACTGCACACCGGGGAGGTAAAGCGCAAAAACTGAGCCGTGCGCAGTTTGCCGGAGGCAGCGCGCCGGCGGAGGCGTGCGTCTCGAAGCAACGTCTCGGGTCGGGCATTGGTCGGGAACAATCGCGGGTGGCGCTCGTTCGAGCGCAAAGTCCTGCGGGGTTTGATATGCGAAAAACTCATTGCGATGCCGCAGAATAAAGTCGTTCAGTTTGAGCATGGCCCGCTCCCCTGCTTCGTAGTTGACGGGCGGCCGATGGGGAACACTAAATCCATATTGCTGTGTGAAATCCTGAAGCCACTCGAAACCCCACTCCACGGGAGCAACTGCACGAGTCGTGTCGCGGCTAGTTAGCGCCGCCTCCCAGCGGTACATCCAGCGAGAGTAGATGTTGCGAAGCATTTCCCTTACTTTAGCCGAGATGGCCGCTTAGACCTCTTACAGATAAGTCCGGCTTGCGCAGTTCGACGGTACGCCGGTGCACACCTGAGTTACATGCCTTCAACACCGCGGACTGAGCGGAGTTTGTAGCTCATGAATCCATCCGCAAGATAGCAATAAACCAGGTATCCCCACTCCTCAGGCGCCTATCTAAGCGGCTAGCGAAAGCTTTCCCAAGGCCTGCTCTGCAGCACCGCTCTTTTTCGCTGGATTGCCGGTACGAAGAGACGAGATACGTTGGATTCATAAGATAACAACAAGTGTTGCACACTGGTTTTTCGGATACCCGATACGTATAGTCACGCTGCTTTGGATTTCACATGTTAACCGGCTATGTAACCTCATCTGAGCACCTTCGTTCAGTCGATCAGCCTAGGTAGAAAGTTTGACTGGCGAGGTATCAGTTCTATTGCCCGCAAAGCGAGTTGCCGCTACCTTCAATTTCAGTCCCACTGCAACTCATCCGGGAGTTCCTTGAGCTCCCGAAAACAATAGCTTCCCCCGGAAAAGATCAAGGCGATTGCCGCTGCGATTCTTCAAGAACACTGCGATGTGGCTCACGGGGCGAAGCTATGCAACACAAATACTTACAGATCAACAACGCAGCAGCAGGGCGACCCGGGTCACTCTTGCCGCTCACCATGTTGCGGCCACTCGTTTTGCTCGTCTCTGACACTTCGGCCCTGGCGTTCGCCCTGGCTATTGCGTTGCTGGTTAAGGGATACAACAGCGGAGCGATCGCACCTGCGCCCTACCTCAAGTTGTGGCCTTTCACCTTTGTGTTTCTGGCTTCGTACTGGATGAGCGGTTTGTACGCACGCCCGGCTCTGAGCCAACCAGAGGAGCTGGAACGTGGCACGGCGTCTTCATTTTGTATATTTCTCAGCCTCTCAGCTTTCACATTAACGATGAGGGGCGGAGTGCATTATGTTACCGCCACTCTGGCCACTGCTATTGTGGCTAACGCGGTCCTGATGCCGCTCTTCCGGGAACTGACGAGGCATCTCTTCTCAGGGCTCCCCGGTTGGGGCGACCAGGCAATCATCTTCGGAGCGGGAACCGAGGCGCGGGCCCTGATTGAAAGAAGCCTAGTGAGCGGGAAGCCGGGATCCGGCCGGTAGCCGTGGTTGACCCTGCGCCGCAGGCCGAACCAGTGCTTTGCGGGCTGCCCATTGCGTCGTCGATCCAGGCCGCGGCCGGCTTTCTCGATCGATCCAGGCCGGCCTATGGCCTGTTGACCGTGGCGGCCGCGTCTTCTGCCGAGATGGTCAGGCTGTTGCATTCCCCCGAGTCGGTCATATTTTCGCGCATTGTCCTGGTCTCGAATCCCTCTGCGATGTCGAGCATGTGGGCGGTGCCGATGAGCCGCCGCCATACGCTGGGCTTGAGTCAGAAGTCGCGGATGGATGGCCTCACCTACCGTGTCGCGAAGCGAACCATTGATCTTGTGTTATCGGGAGCGTTCTTGCTGTGCTCACTTCCCTTCATGGGTCTGATTGGACTCTGCATCAATCTCGATTCTGAGGGACCGGTGTTCTTCGGTCACCAACGTCTGGGCAAGAACGCCGCGCCGTTCAAGGCCTGGAAATTTCGCACCATGCACACCCATGGCGACGCGATCCTGGAGGGTTGGTTTGCGGCGCATCCCTCGGCAACCGAGGAATGGGCCAGAAGTGGAAAGTTGCAGCATGATCCGCGAGTGACCAGAGTCGGCCGATTCCTGAGGGTCACCAGCCTGGATGAGCTGCCGCAACTTTGGAATGTGGTCCGTGGAGACATGAGCCTGGTTGGCCCACGACCGATTGTCCAGGACGAGGTCCAGCGCTACGGGGAAGACTACGAGGTCTTCTCGCAGGCGCAAGGCGGGGTGACCGGCATGTGGCAGGTCTCCGGCAGAAGCTCGACCACCTATAGCGAGCGAGTGATGCTCGACAGTTTTTATGTGCAGAACTGGAGTATTTGGCTAGACCTGACGATTATTCTCCGTACCTTCGGCGCGGTGTTGCTCAGGAAGGGTGCGGTATGAATCGGCCGGCGGCAGTATCAACCAATTATCCGAACAAAGGGGAGGTTATTCGAGACATGTGCAAGCGGAATCCAGGGATCTACGGTGTCATGATATGCGCCCTCTGCGTGAGCTGGACGGGCGCCGTCGCGGAGCACAAATATCTGACCCCGCCGCCCGAGTTCTTTCAATCACACCAGAACACCCACGCGAGCGTGATTGCCGCGGGAGATGTTTTGAACGTGAAGTTTTACTACGACCCCGACCTGAACAAGACCGTTAAGGTACGCGAGGACGGAAAGATCTCGCTGTCGCTCTTTCAGGGAATACAGGCAGCGGGAGAGACCCCGGAAGAGCTGCAGAAGAAGCTGGTGGAGTTGTATTCGCAGGAATTTACCAAACCAGAAGTCACTGTTGATCTGGAATCCACTGCGAACAGCTCTGTTTACGTTACCGGAGAGGTTCTTCTGCCGGGTCCAAAGGAGATACATGGCAAGGTGACCGTCGCGATGGTTCTGGCCATGAGCCAGGTAAGCCAGAAGACTGGGGGCACAAAGTCGGTGTTCCTTATTCGCGGGAGCGAAGAAGGCAAGTACAAGGTTTATAAGCTGGACGCGTCGCTGCCTGGCGGGAGCGCGCGCGACATCGACGTGGCTCCGGGTGACATCCTCTTTGTTCCCAGGAAGGCAATCGTCAAAGCGGACGACTTTATGGAGCAATACGTTCGCGAGCTCTTGCCGGCCACACCGAGTACAAGCGCCACAGTTCTGTTTACACCAGGAAATCCTAATTTAGTCGCTGGTTCGACGGCCGCGCACTGACCGATGTCGATCGTTGACCCGGCATGGCGATAAGAAGTTTGGCCCTTTGAGTTGTTTTTCCGAGGAAAACTATGCAATTCACAGTTCGGGACCTGTTAAGCACGGTGTTCAGGTATTCACGCGCATTGGCTTTATTTTGCGCGGTCGTCGTGGGCGCTGTATTGATCTTCTACTCGCAGACGAGAAAGCTGTATGACTCGTCTGCAAAAATCATGATTTCTTTGGGGTCTGAGGCTCAAGGCAGGGCAGAGTACCTGAACGGGAAGAATCTGCAACTGTTGCAGCGTGAACAACAGATTCACGACGAGCAGCAAATTCTGGAGAGCCACGACGTGCTGTTGACCACGGCGAAGTGGATCGTTGGCGACGCCAGCCCACGCGCCACCTCACCGGTGCCGGAATGGCGGATCGAGGAGGCGAAGCGCTTTCTGACAGGACGAGAGCCTGAACCGACGTTCTTGCTACGTACGACGAAAACCTTGATGCAAACCTTCGATAAGTTTTTCGGGACGCCGCGAACCCACGCAGACCAGTTGGATGACATGATTCGGGAGTTGTCGAAAGAGCTCACAGTCAAGGCCATTTTTGACTCAGATGCCCTGGATGTGAACTTTCGCTACAGAGATCCGCGCGTCGCCCAGACCGTGCTCTCGCTGGTAATCGCCGCCTATCTCGATCATCACATTGCCGTGTTTCAAAGTGCGGCGGAGTCGGACCTGCTGAAGACGCAACTTGACCGGTCGGTGAACCAATATCATGACCGGCTCGGGGAGTTCTCGTCCTATATGACCACTCACCGGGTCTATAACGACGATGCTCAGGCGAATACGCTGGTTGAACAGAGGGAGAAACTCGATCAGGCGTTAAATGAGGCGCTCGCGGACAGCGATTCGGCCGCGGCGCGGCTCGCATCGCTTAAGTCTATCGGTGCTTCGCTGGCACAATTTGAGCGCTACAGCACCACAGAGGTTCGCAACAAGCAACGTGAGGCGTTACAGTCGAAACTCAATGAAGCCATCGTGGAGCAGCAAGCTGTTCTGAATCGCCACCCGGTGGGCAGCCGGCTTTACCAGGAAGAGCAGTCGAAGCTGGAGACCCTGCGTCATCTGCTGGACCATGAGCCCGACCAGATTGTGGACCAGACAGAGCAACGAAGGAGTAAGGCATCTGAACTGGTAGAGTCGCAGATCATCGATGTGACCGAGGTTCAACGCGGAGCCCAGGCGCGGATCGACCGGCTACATGAAGACCGAATTGATATCGACGCAAAGATCAATGGATACGCACGGGATCTGAAGGGCTTCAACGCACTGAAACTCGACCTCGCCTTTGCCAAGCAGGAATCGGAACAGATGTCCCAGGCGTACGTCGATAGCCGCCTGAAGACGCTCACCTCGCAAAACGCAATTACCGATATCTCGGTGATTGACGCGCCGACCTCGGAGCATCGTCCGGCGAGCCCTAAAAAGCAGATCGTGATTGCGGCGACAGCCGGGATGCTGGTGATGGGCGGCCTGGCCGTTCTTCTCGCCTGTATCGGATTAGATACCACGATGGCCGACAGCAAGACCGCCGAGGTCCGGTTGGGGGCGCCGGTGATCGCGAACTTCCCGATGGGACGGAGAGGTGAAAGTGCATCGGAGTGTCCGGCGCTCTTCACCCGAGACCATCGCCACCAGTTCGCCAGGATCTATCAAACGGTGCGAAGCAGCGGAGCGGGCGGTAAGGTCATTCTGCTTACCGAATCCAGCTCCGGAGAGGGCGCGAGCCTGCTCGGGTACGGTCTGGCCCGGTTCCTGAGCCATAATGCCGGCGAGAAAGCCGCGTTCATCGACTGTACCGAAAACACGATCGCCGAGCCCCTGAGTGTAACCGATGGGATTGCGAGCGACTTGACCTTACGACTATGGCCAGGCGAGGACAAGACGGACGCCGAAAGCGCCGCGCTCGCGGTGGTTTCACAGCTGCGACAGGAGTTCGCCTATGTGGTAATCGCCGCCGGCGCAGTGAAAGACGCTACCGAACTGCTCGCCCTGAGCAGCATTGCCTATGCAACGTTCTTGATTGTGGAGGCGGCAAAGACGAGGCGCGCCGCTGCCCGCCACAGCATCGACGTGCTGCATCAATACGGCTTTCAAGATGTTCGTCTGATTCTCAATAAACGAATCTTCTATTTGCCTGAATGGCTCGTGAGGTTTGTATGAGAAAGACTTTTCTAAAGGTTTGCAAGAAACTCGACCAACGTTTCACCCGTTTTCACAGCTGGCTGTGGCGCAGCAGTCTGAAGAGCTGTGGGCGAAATGTATCGATCGCGTATCCAGCGCGCCTGGAACAGCCCGGCTCTATCAGCATGGGGGACGATGTAATTCTGTATCCGCGGGTCTGGATTAATCCAGTGGCTGCATGGGCTGCCGGAGAGTATGCGGGTGAGGTTCGCCTGGGGGATCGGGTAAAACTCGGCTACGGCGTGCAGATCTCGTCGGCGAAGTCGGTGATTATCGAGGAGGATGTGGCGGTTGCCGCCGGAGCCGTAATCGTAGATCACAATCACGATCATAGGCACATCGGCACTTCCATCTTCGATGCGCCTATATCCACACCTCGCCCGGTCCGAATTGGTAAGGGATCCTTCCTGGGCGTGCATTGTCTGATTGGTCCTGGCGTCCAGATCGGCGAACATGCCGTGATCGCTGCCAACGCGGTCGTGGTGAAGGATGTGCCCTCTTACTGTATGGCGATAGGCAATCCCGCTCGTGTGACCCGCTTTTATGATCCGGAGGCTAACAGAAAGGCAAGCCTGGAGTTAGAGGAAGATGAGGTGGCAGTTGGTTGAATTAAGCGCAGCAACGGCCGGAGGGCCGGTAGCGACACTGGAACTGGAGACAAAGGCGCCCGCAAGCCGCCTCTTCTCCAACAGTGTCGCCATGGCAGCGGCGAATGTTGCCGGGCGTGGGCTTGGCTATGCCTACATCGTCATGATGGCGCGGCGTCTGGATGCTCGATATCTGGGAGCCTATGCCCTGCTGATTACAGCGAGCATGCTGATCGAGTTAGTCTCGAATCTCGGCTTGGATAAGATCCTGGTCCGCGAGATCACCGGTGGATCGGCGAATGTGGGGCAGGGGTACTTTTGGGCGGCGTTGCCCATTCGTTTTGTGATGGCCTCTGTCTCCGCTGTGGTCGCGTGGAGCCTGCTCATCGCCTTGTTTAAAGGGCAGCTGCTCGCGTCGCCGCTCAGTTGCGCTGTATTCTTGTCCACCATCTTTCCGGTGGTCGCGACTCGCAACTGCGAGGCCTTTCTTACTGCGCATGAGCGCATGATGCCGATCGCCGCCGCGCAGCTATGCGATAAGGTGGTGATCTTTGGCGCGGTTCTGCTGCTGGTGTCGGGTTCTTTGAGCTTTGACGGGTTGCTCTGTTTTGCACCCGTGGCCGCGTCGGTCCGCCTCCTGGTGGTTTCCGCCTTTGTGATCAGGATGTGGGTTCGGCATATCACGCCGGCACGAGCGAACGTACGGAGGCTGCTGCGGCAAGGGGCGGAATTGTTCTCAGTAGAAATACTCGCTCTCGTGTACTTCCGCTCTGACGTATTCATTGTGGCGAAGATGGGTGGCCTGGGCGCCGCCGGGATCTATCAGATTGCTTACAAGATTTTTGATTTCTGTCTTTCTCTCTTCGCCGGCTTTTTGCAGGCAGTGTTCCCCAGAATGGTCCGCGATAAGAGCTCCAAGTCTCTGAAGATGACCCTCGCCGTAGGCACAGGTTTGCTGATGATACCGGTGGTCATCATCATACTCGGCCGCCATCTGATTCTGGGCGCCTTCCGTCCGGAGTACGTTGGCGGCTCAACCTCCCTGGTCTGGCTGATGCTGACGGTTCCGCTGGTCTTTATCACGTCCACACTTGCGAACATGGCGATTGCCGCGGGCCGGATCAAAATCCTGATCGTGCTCGCAGGCTTACTGATCGTCAGCAATGTCGGGCTCAATCTGCTGCTGATCCCAAAGTGGTCGTTCAACGGCGCTGCCTTTTCTACGTTCGCATGCGAATTGATGAGTGCGGTGATTCTGGGCCCGTTCATCCTGAAGATCATATCGGTACCCCGGGGGCAACAATGAGCCACGAGAACACATGGCAGCGGTTGCGGCCGGATTCACTCCTGTTCTTTGCAGCGCTGACCGCACTCGCGCTGGTGGCCGGCTGCTCCTTCGCGCTTAGCGGGATCGCCGGTATCTACGTAGCTACCGCGCTGGCCTTGCTGGCCTTGTTTACCACCGTCGCCGCAAAATATCCCGCGCCGGCATTAGCGGTAGCCATCTGCTTCCTTGGTCTCTTTCCGTTTCCGTGGGGCATCCAGACGGGCGTCCTCCCCAAAATATTTGGCGATGAAAGCGTACTTCTGCTGTATCTGATGGCGTTCCCGCTGCTCTATCTCATGACGGGGCGGGAGTGGCAGAAGGGGTTCAGCACCCTGTACCTCGTGCTTGTCGCATTTGTCTGCACCCAGGCACTATCGTTCACGGCAGGGCAAGACCTCATTGCCGTACGAAACTTTTTGGAAACCTACGCGCTGGGTGCGCTGCTTCTGGTGCTGGTGCTGCAGGAGGCCGCCAACAGCAACGCAGAGACGATCGCTAACTCGGTTGTCTGGTTAACGGTCGCAATTGCTGCTTTGAGCATCGTAGAGCGCGTCGTCCAACGTAATCCCGTGATGGAACAAGCCACCGACATGATCTATCTCTCGCCGGAGCTGGCACGGATCACCGAGGGTGTCTATCGTCCTTACGTCACTTTCTTCCACCCCTCGGAGGCGGGCACCTTCATGGCGCTGGGAGTTCCGTTTGCGGTTCGTCGATGGATGCAGCGGAGAAGCTGGCTCTCGCTTTTTGGGCTGGCTACGATCGCGGGTGGGCTCTTTGTGAATGCGACACGCGGCGTGTGGTTTGGCGTTGCCATCGCCACCTTGCTGCTGGTACGGAACGCATGGCTGGTATTGGCCGCGATTACACCCATAGCGGCGGTTGGGGGCACGATTGCTTATCTCGCCTTCCAGGCCACACCCTTCATGCAAAGGCTGACTGACCCCAACAACCTGTACAGCCGGTTTGTCTATTGGTCGCTTTCGTTGAAGATTTTCGCTGCCCACCCCATCCTGGGAGTCGGCCATATGCAATTCAAGTCGGTTTACCTCGATTACGTGCGGGACCTGAGCAATGTAGCCCACTTCGATATTGCCAAGGTATCCGTGGCCGACAACATGTACCTGACCACAACCGTGGAACACGGCGCGTTGGGCCTGGCAACGTTGATCGGTCTGGTTCTCGCGGCCGCACTGCTGCTCAAGAGTTTCAGAACCAGGCTACTGGCGTTGGGCCGGGTGCAAGAAGCAAGCCTCGCCCAGTGCGCTCTTCAGGCTCTTGTCATTTACTCGGCGACCGGCTGCTTCGCTGACCTGGACCTCTTTACCAAAGCGACGAAATACATCTTCATCCTGGTTGGACTCGGACTTGGCGCCGGTGCTCGCTATGTCGTCACAGGAAATGACGCCAGGCGGGCAATGCACTCTGGGCTATTGAGAGAAACGCCGTCGTAGTTGTTGCTGTCGTGCGATTCCATCCCCCGAAAACTGATCAAGGTTCTCGCACGAGCACCTTCACCTCTTTTTGGGAGGAAATATGGAAGTCTCCATCATCTACGTCAACTGGAACTGCGAAGAAGAGATTCTCGCTTCGATCGCTTCCGTACGTGAGCAGAGCCGGACGATTGAGTACGAAATAATCGTAGTCGATAACGCCTCTCCGCAAGGATCCAGCAGATTGAGGCTGGACCCGGACGTCGGGATCATTCGAAGCAATGCGAATGGGGGATTCGGCGCAGGTTGCAACCTGGGGGCGCGTCACGCCGCGGGACGGTACCTCCTGTTTTTAAATCCGGACACCCGGTTTCTCAATGATGTACTGGCCGAGTTAGTACAGTTTCTCGAAAAGCACCCGCGCGCTGCCATCGCCGGCCCCCTGGTGGAAGACGGAGCCGGCAAGCTCTCGTTCGACGCGGGCCGGTCTCTGCCGACTCTATCGAACGAGTTCCTCCAGCACAGCACACTGGCATTCAAGTTCCCTAAAGGTCCCTGGACGTCGCAGCCCTATCTCTCCTCTTGGGACCACAAGTCCACACGGGAGGTGGAGACGGTCCTGGGGGCCTGCATGCTGGTGCGGTCCGATGCGTTTCGCCGCATTGGCGGCTTCGATGAAGCCTTCTTTCTCTACAGCGAGGAGTTGGATCTATGCCATCGCTTCCGGCGGAATGGATCTCAGATCTGGTATGTGCATACCGCCCGGTTGCTGCACAAGGAACGGCAAAGCACCATTCAGCTCTTCGGGTCCGTGGGCCGCATCGTTCTGCAGAACATGTACAGCCAGCACTACTACTTCAGGAAGCACTATGGACCCCGCATCGCCTTCCTGTGGCGGCACATGATCGCCGCACTCTATCTACTGCGCTATCTCCTAAGTAAGGACAGGCTCCACTATGAATACTTCCGTTGGGCTATCAAGGCATAACAAGTCTATGTTCACTCTGGTAATTCCTACCCATAACCGTGCAGCGATGCTGAGAAGGACGCTCGCCCATCTGCTTAAGCTGGACGAAATCTCAGAGTGCGAAATCATCGTGGTGAATGATGGCTCAACCGATGAAACCGGAGCTCTGTTGGAGCAGTACCGGCAAATGGCCCCTGCGATCATGCGCGTGATCACGCTCGAGAACGGCGGCCCGGGACGCGCGAGGAACTTTGGAGTGAGGGCCGCACAGAACGAACGCATTCTCTTCGTAGACGACGATGTATTTCCCCGTCACGGAATGCTGCAGAGCCACTGGCAGTTGCTCGATGCAGGCTACACGGGTTCCCAGGGCCTGTTGTTATGGCACCACGAGATATCCATGACACCCCTGATCCGCTACATCGACAGCCGCGGATCCCAGTTCGCTTTTGACAAGGTCAGGAGCGCCGATAGCCTGGACTTCGCGCATGTATACACGGGCAATTTTGCTGTGCTGCGGAGCGCTGTGCTGAACGCGGGAGGATTTGACGAAAGCTTCTTCAACAAGGAACTCAAGTTCAGCGCGTTTGAAGACACGATCCTGGGATTTTCCCTGCAGCAGAACGGCGCCAGGATGGCTCTCAACCGAGAGGCGGTTGCCGACCATCTGCACGATATGGAGGAAGACGCCTACTTCAGCCGGGAATACAAGGTGGGGTATTGCATTGGACGGCTGCAGAAGAAACATCCGGCGATCGCGCGGCTGCTAGGGCTCGAGCGAAAGGATTTTCTGGTAGAACCGCAAGTTCATCTGCTCTCCATGATGAATTCGCAGCCGTTCCTCAAATACATTGCCGGGCACCCGTTGCGGATGCGTTTGCGTCACCGTGAAGCATTCTGCCGCGGGTTTCTACATTTCAAACGAGAGACCGCCGCGACAAGGAAGCGGACAATTCAATGAGCCTTCCTACTATTTCGTTCGTCATCGTCACCTACAACAGCGCCGACACGATCGAGCTTTGTCTGGCGTCGATCGTGAGGCACACGGCGCAGCCCTATGAGGTCGCGGTGTTAGACAATTCGCCGTCCGACCAAACGATGGTGGCCGTTCACCGGTTCGCGGCGGCGCACCCAGAGGTGCATCTCCATCTGATTTGGCCCGGTGAGAACGTGGGCTTTGGCCGGGGCTGCAACCTGGGCGCACGGCAAAGTTCAGGAGAGTACCTCTTCTTCCTGAATCCCGACACGCAGTTGATGAATGATGCGGCCGCGTCGCTGGTCCGGTGTCTCACCGAGCGCCCCGGCGCACTCGCGGCGGGCCCCGCAATATTCGACAGCAAAGGAACCGTTACCAGGACCTGCAGAAAGCTACCCCACCTGGGACACGTGGTGCTGGATGCCACGGGACTGGATCGATGGTTCGGTGCTTACAAATTAACCCGCTTCGCGCACGACCTGGCAAAACAGGTTGACCAGGTGATCGGCGCAGCCATGGTGATGCGGCGGCGGGACTATGAGCGGCTTGGCGGGATGGACGAACAATTCTTTATCTACTTTGAAGAAGTGGATCTGTGCAAGCGCCTCAAAGAAGCGGGCGGCGAGATCTGGTTTTGGCCCGACGCTCACGTGCAACATCTTGCTGGGCACTCGTGCGAAACAGACTCAGTGCGCGCACGCATGATCTTCGTGTTGCGAGAGAGCCGGAAAAAATACTTCACAAAACACTACGGCGTTCTTGGCGGCTTAGCGCTGGAGGCTGTCAACCGGATAGAAGCAGTTCAGAAATCGACGGTTTTGCTGGCGCTGTGGATGGTGCGGCGCAAGCGCGCGTATCGAGAGAAGGCCCAGGGGTTCTGGGCCGTTGCCACCGGCGTGGCCCCACGAGTTTGAGGAGCACAACCATGTTTCGCGTTCTGGCCTTTACGGTAAAACCTCGAGAGTCGGCGGATACCCGATACCGCATCCTGCAGTATTGCGCGGTTGCGGAGCGGGACGGCATCCGCATTGACCACCGTAGCCTGATGGGGTCCCGGTACTTCCAATGGCAGATGGAAAATGTGCAGCTGCTACCGCGGTTGATGCTCTATCCCGTTTTGCTGTTTATACGGCTGTGGCAGGTACTGTTCCTGGCGCCGCGATACGACGCAGTCTGGATATGCAGAGAGATGGCCCCGCTGGGTCCACCGTTGCTGGAAAAGCTGCTGGTCTGGCGAAACAAGCGGGTGATTCTCGATGTGGACGATGCACTGCACATCGCGGATAAGGAAAGCTCGCGCCTGCTTCCGAGGCTCCTGCGCGATCGGGGCAAATTCGGCCGGATGGCCGCGCGCTACACGACCGTGGTATGCGGCAACGCTTACCTGGCAGAGTTTTACGGCCAACACTCCGCTATGGTCGAGATCATCCCTACTGTGGTAGATGCGGGCCGCCACATGCAGGTGACTCCCGTCCGTGCTGAGACGATTCGCATCGGCTGGATTGGGACGCCGCTCAACAAGCATCACCTCGAATCTCTCTACCCCGCTTTCTCCGCGCTGGCGCAAGAACGGCGGTTTGAACTTGTGGTCGTCGGCCTCAATGAATCTATGGACTGGGATCTTCCCGGAATCCGCTACATCAAGTGGAACCTGGCGGATGAGTTTGATTACTTTGCACATTTCGATATCGGCATCATGCCGCTCAAGGATTCACGCTTCGCCCGGGGCAAATGCGCATTCAAGCTGGTGCAGTATATGGCTGCCGGTCTGCCGGTCGTTGCTTCTCCCGTGGGCGCGAACTGCGATGTAGTTGCCGAGGGGTGGAATGGCTACCTGGCAGATACCCAATACGACTGGCATGCCAGATTGCGGACGCTCATCGACGACCCGGAGCTACGGCGGCGGATGGGCAGGCACGGCCGCACGCTGGTGCGCGAATTCTACTCGGTCGATGCGGGATGGGCACGCTATGCGGCAGTATTGACCGGCTCGCTTCGCGAGGTCACCGTATGTTGAGCCGGATTCTGCTTATCTTGCTTCTTACCCCGATGCTGCGTGCGGACGTGCAGACCACTGCGCTGCGTCCGATGCAGCTTGGGGTGGATGCGGATAACTGGAGCGGCCAAACGCAAAGTGCCGCGTTCGAAGCAAGCATGAGGTCAATGAAGATCGACTTCATCTCCTGGCACATTCTGCCCGAAGAGGAAGCGAGCCCGGAACGTCTGCAGGCCATTGTCAAGTTCTGCCGTAAGAATCACTGGCATTACCTGTTCAACACGGAGGTGGCGAATTACCGGCGAGGAGACGCCCGGTTCAAACATGCGGATGGTACTTACCGGTACGACCTGGCACAACAGACATTGGCTGCGTTGAGGGATGATCCATTGTTTCTTGGCGTCGTCTACGACGAAACCGATCTAATGCAGGCTTTCCTCGACATGCCCGACCAAACAGGCAAGACGATCGAGCCCACCCTGGCAGACACCCGGAACCTTTCCGCTGCCCAGGCATACATGGCGGTCGCGGACAAAGTAAATGAGTTAAAGCGCCAGTACGATGCTTACGGCAAGCGCCTGATCTTCGAGATGACCTTCCCGGATTCCCCGTTTGCTTTTGCGCGCGGCGGAGCGCTGCTTGCGCCGAAACTGCTGAAAGAGAATTTCAACGATCTTATGTACGCGGTTTACCGCGGCGCGTCGATGGAGTACCACTCCAAAGAGCTCTGGGCCTGTGTCGACCTATGGTTCCTGGATAAATTTCCCTTTGCCGGAAAGTATGACCGCGGCTATCACACCCCTTCAGAACTGCTGGACACACTGCAGTTCGCCTATGCATCGGGGTTCGATTACGTATACATCGAGCAGGTCAAGGCATTGATGGACGAGAGCTACGCGCTCACGGAATACGGAAAGAAGGTCATCGAGTTCCAACGTTGGCGGGCGACCCAAAGCCGGGGAAATTGGCGGTCCGCACCGGTCGCCTACTACGTCAAGAGATTTCCTGATGGTTATTGGGGCCAGAGTTACTCGACATTTATCCCCGATCACCCTTACGGATCGTGGGTCGCGAACCCTTACCACCGGCTTGACGAATGCTGGTTCGAGAAACTTCAGGAGCTGTCCCACGGTACGATCCCGCGTGAAGGGGACACCTGGAACGCGACTCTGAGTCCTTACTTCAAGGGACATTCCTATCGAACGATGGCCGGCATCCCGCCGATGGTGGTCTTCGATCAATTCGGCGTGCCGCCGGAGCACACGAAGGCGACGGTTATCGACTTAACTTCTGACACCAAGAGCGGCCGCTCTGAGGCCATGTCTCTGAGCACCTTACCACGATGAAGATCATTCAGCTCATCACCGGCAGCGCATCTTTCGGGGGCGCGGAGGCCCACGTACGGGACCTCGCGATTGGATTGCGCGCGCGTGGCCACGATTGTATTGTCATGGGTCCGGGTGAGGGCCTGCTGGCTGATCAATTGCGGGCAAACGGGGTGCCGCTGGTAAGGATCCCGGCTTTGAAGAAGCCCATTCATCCCTTCTGGGACTTGATCAGCGTGTTTCAGGTGATGATCGCAGTGCGGCAACTTCGCCCGGACATCATCGCGACGCACACTTCCAAAGCCGGGCTGATTGGCCGGGTGGCCGCGCGGCTGATGGGAATACCGAGTTCGTTCACTCCGCACGGCTTGTCTTTCGTAAATCGCCAGAACAGCAAGCTCATCCGCTTCCGTCTCATCCTGGAACGGTGCGCTCTCAGCCTCGACAGCAGGATGATTACTGTCTGTGAGGCGGAACGCAAGCTGGCGATCGATCACCTGAAGATCAAAGAGAGCGACATCGCGACCATCCACAACTGCCTGCCGGACCTTCCACTCTCGCGTGAGCACAAACAGGATCGGGTGGTCATCACCATGATCGCCAGGTTCGACGTGCAGAAGGACCACGCAACCCTGTTCCGCGCACTCGCCGGCCTGCTTCATCTCGAATGGGAGCTCTGCCTTGGGGGCTCCGGGCCGCTGCTGTCTTCGGCCATGAGGATGGCAGCGGCATACGGTCTTTCCCCACGTATCTCGTTCCTGCACCAATGCTCGGACACACCGAAGCTGCTTGCCCAAAGCGACATCTTCGCGCTGATTACCAACTGGGAGGCTTTTCCCATCAGCATTCTCGAGGCTATGCGCGCGGGACTTCCCGTGATTGCGACGGATACAGGCGGGGTGCGGGAAGCGGTGGAAGACGAGGTGAATGGCTTCCTCGTGCGCCCGCAGGATTCCGCCAAGCTGGCAGAGAGATTGGCGCTTCTCATTACTTCCGCCGGCTTGCGGCGGAGTATGGGATCGCGTTCTCGCCATCGCTTCAGCCAACACTTCGAATGGCGGTCGATGTTAGACAAAACCGAAGCTCTCTATGCAAACGCAGTCAACTACGTAACCCCGGTGGAGGCCCTGCAATGAACTACGATCTGGAGTTTCTGGAAGCTACTGGCATTGTTTGCGAACCGGAGCCGGTCGATGCGGATCGTCGGGCGCGTGCCATTTTCTGGCGCATTGTGCTGCCTTTGCTGGTTGTGTTCGATATTCTGCTTCTCATTCTCATGTGCAAGCTGGTGAGCTTCCTGCTCCGATAGCGACGGTGGGGATGTGGCGAATAGAAGGCGTAACTCGCTTGTCCCGCAGAAATGCGTAGCCCATTCAAGTCTTCTTTTGGGGTTGTTGTGGACGCCATCCCGAGGCCAGTTGACCGTTTCGGATCATTGAGCGTTCCATGCACTGTTCTTGCACAATCCGTATGGACTATAGTGTCTCCGTGCCGAATTGGGTGACTTCTATCCGTCCAGAACTACGCAGTTCGAAGACGCGGCTACCAGGGGTCAGGAGGGTTAGATGAGGATCTCCGACACGATTGGACTCGTGCTGAAGAACAAATATCACAACAGGGTTTTGTCGATAGCGCCCGAACAGACGGTGTACGAGGCGCTGGAGATGATGGCCGAGCACGATGTCGGCGCTTTGCTGGTGATTTCGAAGCACCGGCTGGTGGGCATCCTATCGGAGCGTGACTACGCCCGCAAAGGAATTCTGATCGGCCAGTCTTCCAAAGAAACCCAGGTCCAGCAGATCATGACCAGCCCGGTCTTTTTCATCAGTCCCCAGCACACCGTGGATGAATGCATGAGCATTATGACCCAACATCGTTTTCGCCACCTCCCGGTACTGATGGAGGAGACGGTGGTGGGCGTGATCTCGATCGGCGACCTGGTGAAATGGGTGATCTCGGGCCAGGCGCAGACCATCCACGAACTGGAGGGCTACATCACGGGGGCGTATCCCGGATAGCTCCGCAGCGGCCATTCCAGCTAGATGACTTTACGCAGGGCGACATTCACGCTGTTGCGCGCCGTCCTGAGAGCACCCGCGACCGTCTCGCCTGCGGCCATAGTATGCGCGAGCGCCGATCTCTTGTGTGTCCCCGGGTGCTCCATGGCGACGGCCTCGATCTCGCCACCGAACAGTGTGTGCTTCTCTTCCAGCCGATCGAGGGCCGCGTTCAACTCCGCAACCACTGCTTCGGCCTCATCGGCGATCACGATCAGCTCGAGATTGATCTTTTTGTATTTCATCGAGGGTCTCCAGTCTCAATCATATGCCCTCTGCCGTCCGCCCTTAGACGGCTGAAAGGCTGCGAGCCGGTACCAGCGCCGAAAACCTCTCGACTTCAGAGCGGCCGCCAATTACCAGCGGCGTTCTCTGATGGATGGCTTTGGGAACTATGTTCAAGATGGGCTCTTCGCCGCTGGTAGCGATTCCCCCCGCCTGCTCCGCGATCAGGGCAAGCGGGTTCGCCTCGTAAAGCAACCGTAGCTTGCCACTCGGATGACTCTCAGTAGGAGGGTATAGAAACACACCCCCTTTCAAGAGCGTTCGGTGGAAATCCGCGACCAGTGAGCCGATATAGCGCGAACTGTATGCTGCTCCCGGTCCGGGGTCGCGCAGTGCGTGAATGTAAGCCCGATAATGCTCGGGAAAGAGGTTGATGTTGGCTTCGTTGCATGAGTAGTATTGGCCCCTGGCCGGCATCTTCATCTGTTCATGGCTCAGGACAAAGGCTCCAATGGTTGGATCGAGGGTGAAGCCGAAGACTCCACGGCCAGCCGTGTAAACGAGGACGGTCGAGGGACCATAGAGGACGTACCCCGCAGCAAGCTGCGAACTGCCGGGTTGCAAGACGGATTCGACGCCGCCGGAAGAATAGTCGCCCTTGCGCTTATAGATCGAAAAAATCGTGCCGACATTCACGTTCACGTCAATATTGGACGATCCATCGAGGGGGTCAAAGACGATGACATATTTTCCAGTGTCCGGATCCCTGCCAAAAGTGACCGGCTCGTCGTTCTCTTCGGAAATCAGGGTCGCGACGGAATCGCGAACACCCAGACAGTGAAGCAGCGCCGCATTGGCAAAGACGTCGAGCTTCTGCTGTGTCTCGCCCTGTACGTTGGTTTGCCCCGCAGTCCCCAGGATGTTGCACAGGCCCGCGCAACGAATCTTCGCTTCAATCATCTTCGCCGCGAGCGTAATTCCCGAAAGAAGCCAGGAGAAATCTCCGGAGGCATACGGAACCTCACGCTGCTGTTGAAGTATGTGTTGCTGAAAGGTTGTGATCATCGACAAGGCTCTCCCCATGCTTACTGACTCATAACCAAGGTACGGGGCTGATCCAACCAAGACAAATTCTTCTAGTCCGTTTCGGACGTGTCCTCTTCGGACCCGCCGTTCTTGTGGAAAACTTTGAAGGAACTATTGATTTTGCCGGTACGCGTTTTGTAAGCCGTGTCCTAATGACGACGGGGGGTTAGGACCGTGACAACCCCATTCAAGCCAAAAGAAGGCTTGAATGGGCCACCACGGGTTGGTTCGAAAGTCCCAAAGTCTCAGTCCCCGGTGGCTCGTGCGGGGTTTCGGGAAATGGCTAAAAAGTGCGTGTTAAGCGTATTAAGTTGGCTCCTCCCAGGATTCTTCGTCTTCCTCAGCATCTTCTTGCTCCGGCTTTGTGTATTCGCAATCGACGGCGGACCAAAGGGTTGTGGGGCGGCCGCGGCCGTTCACGTAATGCGAAGTGACGAGTTGGAGAGACCTGAGCTTTTCGAGGGCCCGGTCGATCGAGGCTCTACCGACGTGACCCCGGAAGACATTCCAGAGGCGAGCTCCTCGGCGAGCACGCGCAGGCGGCGATCACCTGCCTGCTGGCCCATTATGCCGATGAGGCCGCGCGCGGTGAGACGCGCGGTGGTGGCACGATTTTCTGTCCAAGTGCTATCCACTTCGGCGAAGAGGCGGGCGATCTGGTTCCAACTGGTTCCCTTGCGCGCCTTGCTGGATTCTCCGACGAGCACAACGAAGAGGTTCAGGGTGTGCCGGGTCGCGCCGACCATGCAGTGTGGGCCGGGGTCAATGATGTTGCCAAAGGCGGCGAGCAGTTGCAGGAGAATGGCCTCGGGCTGCGCCTCGGTGTGCGGGGCCAGGGCGCGCACGGCTTCTCCGGCGAGACCACAGAGGGCGTACTTGTCGATATACGGGGTCCCCAGGGCAGGGCAGGGCGGGGCGGGCTAGCGGACTGGGGCGCGGCCTCCTGTTGCTGGTGGGTAGGCTGTAGCGGAGCAGGGAGTGGGAGTGAGGCCGGGTCGGTCAACGCTGTGATTGGCGATGCAGCCGGGTCCGGGTCAGCCGGACTGGTTGCGGGCGGGGAAGGGAGGTCTATATGGGTATGCAGGTCTTCCCATTGCTGTTCTCTCTCTGCGAGGGTAGGCGGACTGGGCCGGGTTATGCCCATCCTCAGGTTTTTTATCGGCATTTGCCACACTTACGGTGCCAGTCTCGGATGTATGTCTTCCATCGAAGACGAGCGGTTCCATGGCGGTACGACCCGCCAGGGTGCCTTGCATGCATCGTGGCCCTGCGTCCGGGTGCGCTCCACGAGATGGGGTCTCTGGGCGCTCCAGTACCTTTGGGCTGGATGCACGACGGCGCTTTGCCCTTGAGACAGTTTCTTCAAGCGCAAGCGAGCATATCTATATAGATTCGATTTGCAAGGAGAAAGATCAGGCCTGGTGAAATAAAAACGACGCCGGGAATGAGCGGGGACGTATGCAAGTTAGTTCTGCCGGTTTGCAGGATGTGTCAAGCCTGTTTTGGCCAGGGCCCAGCGGGCATGTACAAAAGCGACGGTCCCACCCGCAGATTGTTTAGATCGCAGCCAAGGCGAACTTTCGTTCTACTCGTGGCCGTCTCTACCTTCCGAAGTACCGGTTCCGTCCGTTTGAAACCCCTTTCCACGAAACCCCAAGTCATTTCAATGCCTGGCTATTTTCCGTCAACTGAGTCAGTAGCGTTCGGCTTGTCTGCTCCACCGACCGGCAACCTCGTATACGAGAGCTCCTCCGCGGAATCCTGGCCTTGGGAGATTGCATTAGCGATGAAATCTCTAAATGCCCGTTGCTCTCCAATGGTGCGGTCGTCTCGGGGGATCGAGGAGCATGAAGCGCTACCGCCCGCCTGCCACGTCCCATGCCGAACCGGGTTCAAGTCACGTTTTTGATCGGCGTTTGGCCTGGGAGGCTGATTTCCTGCAGAAAATAGCGCCGGCGAAGCCAGAACGCTACATTAACCAGGCCGATCAGCGCCGGAACCTCGATGAGTGGACCAATTACCCCCACAAACGCCTCGCCTGAATTCAAACCAAAGACCGCCACCGACACGGCAATGGCCAACTCAAAGTTGTTCCCTGCCGCCGTGAAAGCGAGCGTCGCCGTCTGTGAATAGTCAGCACCCAGCCTGCGGCCCATCCAGAAGCTGACCAGGAACATAACTACGAAATAGATCAGCAGCGGCAAGGCGATCCGCAGCACGTCAAAAGGAAGTCTCACGATCAGATCGCCCTTGAGACTGAACATGACCAGGATCGTGAAGAGCAGAGCGAAGAGCGTAAAAGGACTGATCCGCGGAATAAACCGTGTTCGATACCACTCTTCTCCTTTGACGCGGACAAGCCCAAACCGAGTCAGCATTCCGGCAAGAAATGGGATTCCAAGATAGATAAAGACGCTCTGTGCAATTTGACCGATGCCCACGTTCACCACCGTCCCCCTCAATCCGAACCAGGTAGGGAGAATTGTGATAAACACCCAGGCGTAAAGGCTGTAGAACACAACCTGGAAGACGCTATTGAGCGCCACCAATCCAGCAACGTAGTCTGTGTCGCCGCCCGCGAGCTCATTCCAGACCAGCACCATGGCGATACAGCGAGCGATGCCGATGAGGATCAGGCCGCGCATATAGGCCGGCTGCCCGCGTAGGAAGAGGATGGCAAGAAAAAACATCAGCGTTGGGCCGATCAGCCAGTTCTGGACCAACGATAAGCCGAGGACGCTCCGATTGCGAAAGACCTCGCCTAGCTTCTCGTAACGCACCTTGGCCAAAGGCGGATACATCATGATGATGAGCCCGATCCCGATCGGGATATTGGTCGTGCCCACCTGGAAGCTGTTTACAAAAGCAGACGACGAGGGAACAAAATGCCCGATCGCCACCCCAATCGCCATCGCTAGAAAAATCCAGAGGGTGAGAAATCGGTCTAAAAAGGACAGCTTCTTGCGCGGCTGCGGTGCGCACACCTGGCCCTGCGGGCAGGGAATGCCGGACATGATCACCTCGATGCAAAAGCAGCGACTGGGTCGATTAAGGTGGGCAGAGGCGCGCCTTGCAGGGTGGCAAACTTTGCCGGATTACAACATGCCTTCGACAGCCGGGCGCGATCAGCTTGCATGGCGCGTTCATCTCTGAGCCACGCAAGAGTCTGCTGAAGAACCTGTGCGGCTCCTATATTTGGAGGCATCACGATCCTATAGTGCATCCACTTTCCCTCCCGGCGAGCAGCTACAATCCCAGCACTACGCAGGTAGGCCAGGTGCCGGGAAATTTTGGGCTGCGGTTGATCCAGAATCTCAACGAAATAACAGACGCAGAGCTCCTGATCTCCCATGAGGTTCAGGAGACGCAGCCGGGTATTGTCGCCGAGAGCCTGAAAGAAACGCTCAATCTTGAAACTCCTGTCCTTTGCTGTCATGGAAATTATTATATATGTATTGACGAATGTGTCTAGCTGCAATATAGTCGCCTTAGCGTATATATCGGGAGGGATTGAATGACAGAACAATTGCTTGCATCGGTGCAGTCTAAGTACGCAGCCGTTGCCAACAGTGCGCTCTCGAATAAGGATGCGGGCGTCAAAGCGGTAGCGCAGGCCTTTGGGTACAGCCCAGAAGAACTCTCTTCCATTCCCGCCGAAGCGAACATGGGGCTTTCTTGCGGGAATCCTACGGCGATTGCTTCGATTCGGCCCGGCGAGGTGATTGTCGATCTCGGCTCTGGTGGCGGCCTGGACGTATTCCTGGCGTCTCAATTGGTGGGTCCCAAGGGCCGCGCCATTGGTATTGACATGACTCTTGCCATGATCGAACGCGCACAGGCAAACGCGCGGGCGGGTGGTTATCGGAACGTGGAGTTCCATCTGGCCACGATCGACAAGATCCCTCTTGCAAACGCATCGGTCGACTGCGTTATCAGCAACTGCGTCATCAACCTTGCTCCCGACAAGCCGGCTGTCTTCCGGGAGATTGCCCGAATTTTGAAACCGGGCGGACGCCTGGCAGTAAGCGACATCGCGCTCAAAGGCGAGTTACCACCGGCAGTCGCACAAAGCCTGGCCGCCTACGTCGGGTGTATCGCCGGAGCGATCCACATAGACGCCTATCGCGAGGGCTTGCTCGCGGCCGGCTTTGAACACGTGGAGATCGTTGACAGCGGAGCCGACCTCAATGCCTATGCCAAAGTAGAAAACCAGGCTGCGTGCTGCTCACCATCCATGGATACGTCGAAAGGCCTGCCGGTTCTTGCCGAGGCCTGCTGCTCTACGGAGAAGCCCGCAAGCCTCCATCACGACCTGGCAACTCTTCTGTCGGAGTACGACGTCAATGCTGCGGCGGCTAGTGTGAAGGTCTACGCTATCAAGCCGGCAGCTGCGGTGGCTAAGGACTGTTGTGGGCCAAACTGCTGCGCGTGAGCCACGCAAATGAAGGCAAGGAATAGGAAAGCGGCTATGCAGTCACACTACAACGTACTGTTCCTCTGTACCGGCAACTCAGCGCGTTCCATCATGGCCGAGGCGATCATGAATCGCAAGGGTTGCCCCCACTTTACCGCCTATAGCGCGGGGAGCCACCCAAGCGGATTTGTACGGCCTGAAGCGATTAAACAGCTTCAGACCGCCCGCTTGCCCATAGACGGGCTGCGCAGCAAATCATGGGATGAGTTTTCACAGCCTGGCTCACCCCCTCTCAATTTCGTGTTTACCGTCTGCGACAGCGCCGCGAAAGAGGTATGCCCACTTTGGCCCGGCCAGCCGATGACGGCTCACTGGGGGATACCTGATCCTGCCGCGGTCAAAGGAACGCCAGAACAGATCGAACGGGCGTTCAGAGATGCCTTCGCCTCCCTGGACAGGCGGATCAGTTTATTTCTCGCCCTGCCGCTCGCAACCCTCGACACATTCGCCCTACAGCGGCAAATCGATGAAATAGGACATCGGTAGCTGCCACGAGGTCCCACAAGGCAGGCAGAGTACAGAGTTTCAAATCTGTACCTCGGAGATTGAGACACCAATGAGATTCCTCATAGTGGGCGGGGGCGACGCGGGCATCAGCGCAGCCGCGGCCCTCGGTTGGGAGACCGCGATAGGTTCAAAAAAGATGGAGTCATCGTGCAAAAGATAATCTTCGCTTGCGTACACAACGCTGGACGCTCACAGATGTCGGCGGCTTTGTTTAACCACTTTGCGGATCCTAATCGTGTGCGAGCAATTTCCGCCGGAACCCAGCCTGCTGAACACGTTCACCCCGTCGTTGTGGAAGCGATGCTCGAAGTAGGAATTGACCTCCGAAATGCTAAACCGCAAAAGCTCACTCAGGAGCTCGCACAAGATGCGGAGATGCTCATCACAATGGGCTGCGGCGACGACTGTCCATATATTCCAGGCCTGCGCCGCGATGACTGGCCATTGCCAGATCCCAAAGATCAAGACATTGATACCGTCCGACGGACCCGCGAAGAAATCAGGGAACGCGTCCTGGGATTGGTTGCGCGGGAGCACTTCAGCACGGATGCGACGGAAACAACCTAGCCGCTGCTTCCTCGTGTCCACGCCATGAGGCTTACCGGCGGGAGCCGTTGCTCGCCAGGCCGGGCGCCATTACCCATATCCCGTGTGGTTACCTCCGCCTTGCCAGCGAGGTCAAGATGACTCTGAAAAACGACCCGTGAGGTGGTCAACGGCACCTTTCACATCCAATCACACGCCCTCCAGGTAAGGGAATCAAGTTCTTTCAGAAAAGATCAACAACGGGCGGAAATGTCAGCAACAGGCTAAGACCGAGCAGCGCAAAAGCAATAGCAGTGATACGGCCCACGGTGACTGTCCTGTCCCGCCAGCGCCATTCCAAGATCCCCCAGGTGATAAGCCAGATAAGAATGGCAACCGTGGTTACGCCGGAGAGCGGCCCCGTTGGATTATAGAAAATGAGCAAGTTCTTCAAGGCTGCCGATTTGTCTCCGGCACAGGCCAGGACCGCCAACGCAAAAGAGCCAATAGAGGCCGCAAGAATGGCAGCAGCGCCGGAACCGTTTGTCAGGGCTGCGGCGTTGGGTGAGATGGTGCCGGTTGGCATGTTCATTTTTCTAATCCCCTGCTCAAGTGAATCGTGTGACCGCCCTGGAGCGGCGCGTACTTGTCAATCATCGCGCCGAAGAAGCCGGCGATCCCCGCCACAACAAAGGAAGTCACAGCAAAACAGAGCACCGCGGTGCGTAGCTGCCGATGGTGCATGAAGTCACGGCCATACCTGATGAAGAGTACCGCGACCATGGTGATCGAGATGGGAGCGAACCAGGCGACGTGCTCCTTCCATTCCATCCCAAGGGAGTGCCAGCCGATCGTTGCGGGGCTGGACATCAGGAGACATTGCGGAAACATCGCAAGGTCAGTCGTCCCCGGCGGAGGCACTGCGCGATACCACGGGTAGAGGATATAGGCCCCGGTCAGCACAGCGGCCCATGCGAGGACAACCATCGTAAGGAGGTAAACTCTCAAGAAACGCTCTTGCCCGAGAGTGGATTCGGCCGGAGAGGACGAGGTGGTGAAGCGATACAACTCTACGAGAGCACCGGAACACGCCAGGAGGTAGAGCGCGCCGAATCCTAAGCCGTGTATTAGAGTCCAAAAAGCGCGAGCCGTAATTTCCATCTATCGTGTCCTCCGCTATGAGCGGCTTCAACGCGGGCCGCGCTCCGCAGGTTATCGAAATCCGTTACCCCGCATCGGCCCCTGCATCCATTTGTTCGGCGCTGTGTCCTTTTTGTCGTCGTCTTTTCCCTTGTCGTCTTTACCTCCCCAGGTCCAATACATGCCTGCGTAGGCATAGTTCTCGGTCTGGCCGGCGATTGAATGGCCATAGCAGAACAAGAACTGTTCATTGGGATTGTGCTTGAAGTGGTAATAGCCGCCGACGTCGATCATTGCTGAGCGCCCGGTTTGGGCCGCTGCAAACCCTTCGCGCCCGTGCGCAAATAACTCCGCGCCCAGTTCAAGCCTCTCGTTCAGCTCCCGCTTCACCAGCCATCCGGTATACGGAAAGTCTCGATAGTTGGCTTGCGGGACGACCTGATAGCCGCCTCCTCCATCAATGAGCCATTTACCGTAGTTCTTCTGTAGCCAGATGGGGAGCTTGTACCAGACCTTTCCCACGCCGAGTCCCTTGTCATAGTTTCCAGTGGGCATTTCAAACATGGTAAAAGTTCCGATTTGTGGAATGTGTTTCATCTCCTTGATGATGGCGAGTTTCACTCCCAGTTCCGAGTCGGTAAGACCGAACCCGCTCGGACCCGTTCCACCGGGCAGGTAAACGGGATTGTTCGACGGAAAGGCCCCTCCCCAAGGCAAGATGGCGTGCAGTTGCACTCTGGGAATGGCACCCCAGTTGAACTCGAAGGCAGGTCCGGTCGAGTCGATCTCCGCCGGTGTGCCATCGACACCGCCGAAGATATAGAACTCGTAATGATGCAGGTCCACCGGTACTGGATCATCGGTTTGGTACGGAGGCCCTTGTGCCCACAAGCGGGAACCAGTCAGCATGACAAGCAGGAACAGTATCGGTCTTGAGCAATGATGACGGCGACTCATCGGTGCTTCTGCCTTCCGACCACGAATTCGGATGTTCTGCTATCGAACTTCGATATTACACTATCGGGATTCGATTGTAGTTAAATGCAGGTATATTTGATTGGTGTCCAATCACCAGCGAGAACTCTTATTCGGCCTCATCCGGATTCATGTCCTGGTACATGCGTCCCATGAGCCCATCTTTGGGCTTGCAATGATGGAGGAACTGGCCCATCACGGGTATCGCATCGGGCCGGGAACTCTCTACCCCCTTCTCCATGGCCTGGAACGGAGCGGCCTATTGAAGTCTGTTCTCAAGAATGTAGGAGGCCACAGTCGCCGGGTCTACAAGATCACGTCTACCGGAAAGAAGGCTTTGGACAGGGCAAGAGCGAAGGTCGATGAATTGCACCACGAGCTCCATGAAGAACATCCCCGGAAGATCTCACCGCTCAACGGCGACCCTGCGACGAACTAGCGGATCAGGGTTTCGGGGGCAGGCTGGTGTGGGCCCTTCTGTTTTCCGGTTGGCGCCGAGGGGCCGACTAACGGCTATGGCATTGATAGAAATCGCACGATTTCGTGCATGATTCGAGATTTCTGGTCGGTTTGAAAGAGAAACTGAGCATGCGCAGAGCCATCCAGGACTATTAGTTCCTTCGGCTGAGGAGCTTTTTCGTATTGTGCGCGGATACCGGGTAGCCTTGGACCACTGTCATTGCGGTCCTCACGCGCGACGATGAACAAGGACCGTGACTTCAAATTTTCCGCAGACTGGTTCGGCGCCCGGCCGAGAAATACAATCCGATCAATTTCACCCGGGGCCGACTCAATCGATGCGTCGCCCGCTGCCGATCTGCCCGAGTCCGTTCTTGACATCCCTACAACACGTGTTATAGAAAATACAACACGTGTTGGAGGGTTATATGCCCGGCCCGAAGTTGTCGAAGCTCGAACTACAGATCATGGAAACTCTCTGGACTCGCGGCGAGGTGTCCATCCGCGAGATTCAAGAGAGCTTTCCCGAAAAATCCAGGCCGTCCTATGGAACCATCCAGATCACGATCTACCGGATGGAAGAGAAAAATATCCTGCGCCGCACAAAGAAGGTTGGCAACTTTCACCTCTTTGCGCCGCTCATCTCCCGAGATGCCGCGCAACTGAGATTGATCGATGAACTGGTCGCGATGTTCGGCGGGCGCTCCCAGTTGGTCATGATGCATCTTGTCAGGTCCGGGAAGCTAAGGCTGGAGGACGTGAAAGAGGCCGAGCGGGAACTCAAGAGACTGCAGCGTAAGGACAAATCGCCATGACCCCCGAATCTCTTTCGCCGATGTGGGCGGATGGGGTGCGTGGTTTGTGCAATCACCTGTGGCAGTCCACACTCTTCGTTGGCGTCGTCGCGTTGCTCGCACTCCTGTTGCGAGAGAACCAGGCGCGGATACGGTACTGGCTGTGGATGGCAGCATCGGCCAAACGATCACGTGGATCATCCGTCGCCGAATTAAAAGAGCGGTAAGGCGACTTCGCGAATTGAGACCTCCGTTACCGTTCTGGCATTTTGTATGACAACACGATCAGAGCGATCCCGACGATAATTGCAGACTCCGCCTGTCACCCCCTTTGCCTGAATCCCTGTCTACGGGATAGCCGGGCATAATAGTTAGGAGGCTGGAACAGGATTTCTATGACCGCAGAGAGCTTTCAAGAAACGGGTTTGCCGACGATTGATGAAATTAAACAGGCGCAGCAGTTGGTGTATGAGGTTATGCCGCCCACTGCGCAGTTCGTTTGGCCTTTGCTGTGTGAGCGCCTGGGTGGCGAAGTGTGGGTCAAACACGAGAACCACACCCCAATCGGGGCGTTCAAGGCGCGCACAGCGGTCGTCTATACGGCACAGCTCTTTCGTGATGGGCAACATCTGCCGGGACTGGTCACGGCGACGCGGGGCAATCATGGCCAGGCGGTCGCGCTGGCGGCGCACAGGTTCGAGGCGCCAGCGCATATAGTCGTGCCCAAGGGAAACAGTGCGGAAAAGAATGCTGCGATGCGGGCGCAGGGAGCCGAGCTCATAGAATTCGGCGAGGACTTCCAGGAGTCCAAGGAGCATGCACAAAGGCTGGCCCAGCAGCATGGCTGGCACTTCGTTCCTAACTATCATCGCGACATCGTCAAGGGAGTCGCCACCTATTGGCTGGAGTTCTTTGCTGCGGTGCCCGATCTGCAGGTGGTTTACGTGCCCATCGGGCAGGGTTCGGGTATCTGCTCCTGCTGTGCGGTTCGCAACGGGCTAAAGCTGAAGACGAAAATTGTGGGTGTTGTCGCTGAAGGCGCGCCCGCTTATGCGCTCTCGTTCGAAGCGGGACGCAAGATCGCGGCTCCTGTAACCACGTACCTTGCCGACGGAATGGCTTGCCGTGTGCCCGACGATGCTGCGCTTGCAGTGATACTCGGCAATGTAGACCGCATGGTGCGCGTGAGTGAGGAAGAAATTCGCATGGCCATGAAGTTCTACTTTACAGATACGCACAACGTGGTGGAGGGAGCAGGTGCGGCCGGCCTGGCCGCGGCGCTGAAAGAGAGGCAGCTTATCCGGGGAAAACGCATCGGCCTGGTAGCGACTGGCGGCAACGTCGACCACGATGTTTTTGCCCGGGTGCTCCAGGATTGAGAGGACCTTCATCGGCCTCCCTCTTCCGGTTGCCGCGCCGCAAGCCCCGAGTTTCCTGGCGGGCTAACCGCCAAACGTCAGCCCAGCCCGGGAGGTCTGGGAATCGACTTTCGGGTTAGGCTATTTATCGAGGACGATCACGCTCGATGCGTCCGGAATCGGATACGGAGAGCCTGGGGCTTGCTTGATGCTGGTGGACGTGACGGTGTAAACATACAGCGCCCCGCTGCCTAGAGCGAACAGGTGGTTGTCTTTGTCCCAGCCAAACTGGAGAAATTGGACCTTTGGCTGGAGCAACCCGGTATAACGGGTGACTGGGTTCGCTTCGTGGAAATGAAAGACCTGGAACCCGTTTCCCCCAGCCGCGAGCAGCTTTCCCGACGGCGAGACACTCAAAGCGCTCACGGATGGAAGGTCTGTAGCGAGCATGTTTTCATAGGTGCTATGGGTGGTCAGATCGCCGTGAGAGTCGGCTGAGTAGGTTGCCAGGACGGTGTTTCCTACGTACTCAACATCAGGGTAGTTGAAATCCTGATAAGCCATAACGACGTGATCCGTCGCATCCGTAGCCAGTGCCGACATGCAGTACACGTTGTCCTGGGGATCTTTGGGGCTCGGTATCGCGATGGAACTGTTCGAAGAGGTCAATCGTCCGCTGCTCTCTCGAGCATAGGCCGTCGGAGCCGCACCGATGTCGCCATCGAAATCAGCACAGGCTGCCTGGTAGGCGTACTTATTATTTCCCAGGAAATAGATCGGTCCATCAAAGAACGCGCCGACCCCGTCCGTTGGATTAGGTACGTCTCCGAGGAACTGAAGGTCGCCGTTTGGCTCGATCTTGAAGGATTGGAAATACACAGTGGCGTCGCAAGTATCGGCCACCTGGTTGTACAGAGTTGAGCCGGTATCGTCGATTTGCACTGGCCAGAACTTGCCGCAAGCTGGACTGTAGTTCTGGGCATTCACCTGGCTGACCTGTTTGAGAGCACCATTGGCTGCGATCGAGAACGTATAGACATTCTCCTGGTCGTCTCCCGGGCCGAAGAGAAATTTCTTTTTGACCGACAGGCTTGAAATGCTGGCTTCAAAAGGTGAGCCGGGCACAGGAGTGAGCTTTCCCGATGAGGCGACAGCAAAACCATCGATGTGGGTTGGCCTGGTGACATAGACAAACGCAACGGGTGACGGGGCAGAGTCAGCACTTACGCCGTTCTGATCGGAGAGTATCTGGGCCCAACCGGACGCTACGGAGAGTACGGTGGCCACTGAGACGGCAATGGTGCGGCGACGGGTGGAAGTGAACCGGGCAGCCGGGGTAGCGATTCGATTCATAGGTTTCTTCATGGCTTAACTCCTTAGGGCGCTGATCGTTCTGTCCTTCTGTTTCTAACAGCGCAAAATCGCGGCAAAAGCCATCATCGGAGCTCAAAATATTTCCTGAGCTTTCCGTTGGAATCAGAAACAGCCGAAAAGGACGCGCCCGGGTTGCCGAGGGAAACGTTTCCCGCAATTTCCAAACCGTGCAATTGGGCCGATGCCGTCGAGGGCTGAGGCGGGACAGGGGAAAGGTTCCCCAAGATTCGCAGTGAGCAAACCTCCAGATCGTGGGGGTACTTTTCGTCTGCCTCTAGCCACGACTTGGCCACGCTATTCCTGTTTCATAGCGTGGCCAGGCCTGGATAAGAAGAAGTTGGCTGTTTATTCGTTGCTACTGACGAGAGAAAACATGGCTCCCTGGGGGTCCTGGCCCTGGATGATCCAGCTCCCTCCGGGTACCTGCATCGGACCGTTGAGGATCGTCCCGCCGCCGGATTCGACGCGTTGGATGGCAGCCTTGATGGAGTCGACGTGGAAGTAGAAGTTCCAGCATGAGACAGGTATTTGCGGGGCTTTGGTCATCATCCCGCCGTCGCCCATTTGCTTGTGGTCGCCTTCATCGAAGATGCGATAGACGCCCATGGGTCCCATGTCCATATCGCTCACCTTGGTCCAGCCAAAGAGCTTGTTGTAGAAGCCGAATCCGCTTTCGAGGTCGGTGGTGTAGAGCTCGTGCCAGCCGATAGTGCCAGCGGCCGGCGGCGCGGGGCGTTCCGGCGAGGGCATGCTGGGGTCGGGCGTGAAGACCACAATGGCAGCACCCTGCGGGTCGGACATGACGGCGAAGCGAAGCATTCCGGGGACGTCGGTGGCGGGTTTCCATAGTTTGCCGCCGGCTTCGACAATTTTTTCGATGTGAGCATCAACATCATCGACGGCGATGTAGCCTATCCAGGCGGTTTGTCCGGGAATGTTCAACATCCCGGCGATTCCAACCTCACCGAGGTTGAAGGTGGTGTACTGCGGGCCCTCCGCACCGGGCATCTCCTGGGTCGCCCAGCCGACAACGTCAGAGTAAAACTTGCCGGCGGCCTTGGTGTCGCTGGTCATCAGTTCGTACCAGCCGAACTTTCCTTTTGGGGTAAACATTGCGAGATTTCTCCTTGTTGGCGCCGCACGACGGGATATTTCCGTCCAGTGGACTGGTAACGTTGATATCAACATAGTCAAAGGTATGTCAATGCGCTCGAGGGTTAATTTTGGTGCACCTTAGTGCTGCGAGTTGCCGGCGGCGGGGAGGATGGTCGAGCTGACGTTCATGAGGTGGTAGTTGCCATACGTCGCGAGGAAGCTCCACTTGAAGCGCCCCCCATCGAGGGACGATGCCTTGGAGGAGATGGTTCTGGGCAGCCAGAAAGGCTTGCCGTCCATCATGACGCGCGCGTAGTCGATGTACCAGGACCAGGAGACCGGGAACTTTGAACCTTCATTGTGGTGCCGGGGCCACTGTTGCTCGAGACGGACAATCTGCATCGAAGATGGATCGATGAAGGCACGGCCGGTGGTCTGTTCACTCACGGGACATTGGATACCGGCGGGGAGAGGTGACCTGAGGGCGAATTCGAGAACGAGGACGTCCGCGTGGAATAAGATGGCGTCGCCAGGCTTGTGGCGCATGTTGGGGAGCAGGCGGTACTCGTAACAGTCTTTGAACTCTGGCGAGAAAACATTGGGAGCGCGGCTAAACGCCCCGACCAGAATGGCGGGGCCGGCCAGGGACTGACCTTTGGCGGCGGGTTGATGATCGACATATCTGATTTCGCGGGACTCGACCAGGTCGGCGGTCTTGCCATCGGCACTGAAACGCTTGAGTCGAAAGATGGAGTCGATGGTGGAATCGACAGTGGTCTCCAACTCGCTGTCGTAGACACCGCTCTTCGAGGGATTGCTATATGGGGTGCTTACGCTGGAGACCACATGCTCATCGGCGAAGACGTTGGGGAGGGAGGATAGGGATTGGACAAAGTTGTCCCACACACGGACCAGAAGGTTGGCGGTGGCGGGGTCGGACGCTGAGGACGTCTGAGCCGGCTGAGGGTTTGGCAGCCCGCCTGGCTGCGACGCTTGCGGGGGCTGAACCGGCGTCGCCGAGGTTGCCGGGGTGTCAGGAATGATCTTTGGGATTTTTAGGGGAATATCTACGTTGCGGGACAAGGCGGTCAGGCGCTGCTCAGAATCGGTCACCACTTCGCGTATCCGATAGCTGCCAGGCTTCAGTTGAAAGTCCATGCTCGACATCCATCCCCGCCTTGAGAAACTCCGGCAACTGTCCATCCGCAACATCTACGGTTGCGTGCCGCTGCTGGGCAATCACCAGATTTTCTTTTTGATCGAAGACACCAAGAATAAAGGTCAACGTATCGAGGTTGTGGTCCCCTTCCTTTTGCAAATGGAGCGATTGGGGGTCCACGTGGGACAACAACGACAGCTCGTGTGTTTCTCCCTGCCCCTCTGAGACTTTAGCGTCCAGAACAACCGGAAACTGTGCGATTTCAGTTTTCGAAAGGAGCGTTTCCCGCATCTGCTCCTGCACTTGATCGGCGGCACTGGAAGCTTCTACTTCCCTGGCCTGCGCCTTTGCCTCAGCTTCATTCCCAGGCGGCGAAATAGCCGCGACGAGCCTGGATGCTATACGCCGGCACCTTCTCGGCCAGCGTGACCTTCAACTGGTGAAATTTGCCGTCCGGTTTAAGGTCCTTGGGAGCGAAGGCCAGGATATAGGCGCCGGGAGATCCCGCCAATCGCCCAAATCCGGCCCTTCAGATCGTTGTTGTTGTGAAAGAATTCGCCGCCGGTGCCTTCCGCAACCTGTGCCAATACATCCGTTGCGACCACTTCCCTGTTTTGGTCCAGGCGATGCATCGCTCCTGCTCGCCACTCCTGCCCGCCGGAAGGTTATCCTGGGATGCGTCCACCTGGCGCACGAGGACCGCCAGCCCTCTTGGGTCGAGCGAACTGATGACCACCTGTAAACGCAGCGCCTGGTCGATGATCCGCTCCAATTGAAACTGGTCTGTCCTCCAACAGGAAGCCGGGGGAACCCAAAATGACGGTTCGCTGACCGGGCATCTGCGCCGTGTACTTCACCACTTGCTCAAGTTCCCGCAGGTTGGAGCGCGCTGAGTATTTCAGCTTGGCCCGCAACCGTGGTCGCTCGACCAAGAAGGAAATTCCTATCTGGAATCGGGATCCCTAGCAAGCAACCGCCCGCCGCTGCCTCTTGGTACGCCAATCCCCAGGCATCTGACGTGTTCCAAGGATTGTTGAGATCGAGTCTGCCCACGGTTTTCAGTCATTTCCAGCGCCTGATAGTCGGAGAGGTCCGGGCAATCATGCACAGGGGCGAGAGCGCGTGGACTGGCCCGGAGCCTGGACAGGGCTTCATGGATCTGCTTCGGGTCAGAGGTAAAGTCGGAAAGCATTTCCCCGGAAGTGAAGATGGCTACACGGTCCGCCGGTTGGAGATCAGCAGCAAGGTAGTCATCGGCAGCCCGGCGTACCTGCATCATGTCGAGATCGGAGGTGTACAGGTCGTCAAAGTAGAGAGCCAGAAACCGTCCTGGCAATGCGGAGGAAAGAGATGCGCCGGCTTTCCCTGGCCTATGAGCGACAACCGGAGGCGAAGGTGGTGGCTCAACCGCAGACTCCACCTCAAATTGCGCGATCGGCTGCTCCTTGCCGGAATCGAAGAGCTTGAAGTCCTCCTTCCGAAGGCCCTTAACCGGCTTACCCTGCGCGTCACGCACGACTACCCGCACCACCACCAGGTTACTGTTTACCTTTAACCGGGTTGCGGGTAGGTTGCTTGCGGTGGTGTTTGTCTGGACTTGGGCGCTTGCCGGCTTAACGGGAAATACCAAGGCTGCCAACAGCGCCGCCGCGATCGCAAGAGATGGGGCAAGGCGAATCCTGAGGCTGAGCATGGACTCTACCTCCGACGCGAAAAGTCTAGCATTCTGCAACAGCGCCCGGCAAAGGCAGGACCGTTACGATCGTCGAATATACCGGCTGTGGGTTTTCTGCGAATTTTGACTGAGCAATAGCCGCACCGTAAGATGAAGCTGCCGCCAAGCCCTATTCATGATTGGACAGACCGTTTCTCACTACCGCATCGTTGAAAAACTTGGCGGCGGCGGCATGGGCGTCGTCTATAAGGCCGAGGACGTTCGGCTGCATCGTTTTGTCGCCCTCAAATTCCTACCCGATGCCGTAGCCCGCGACCCGCAAACGCTCGCGCGCTTTCAACGTGAGGCACAAGCCGCGTCCGCACTGAGCCATCCCAACATCTGTACCATTTACGACATTGGTGAACAGGATGGGCAGGCGTTTATTGCCATGGAGTACTTAGATGGCGTAACGCTGAAGGAACGCATTACCGGCAATCCGATCGAGACCGAACTGCTGCTCCATTCAGCCATCCAGATCGCCGATGCGCTGGATGCCGCCCACTCCAAAGGCATCGTTCACCGCGACATCAAGCCGGCCAATATTTTCGTAACCCAGGGCGGGCACACCAAGATTCTGGATTTCGGGCTGGCTAAGGTGGTCGCCGCCAGCAACGTTGCCTCGGCCAATACGATGATGGCCACCATGGATGAGCATCTGACCAGCCCCGGTTCCACCCTGGGCACGATTGCCTACATGTCACCGGAACAGGTGCGGGCCCGTGAACTGGATGCGCGCACGGACCTTTTCTCCTTTGGGGCAGTCCTCTATGAGATGGCGACGGGGATGCTCCCTTTCCGGGGTGAGAGCTCTGCGATCGTATCGGAAGCGATTATGAATCGCGATCCGGTTCCGGCGGTGCGGCTCAATCCCAACGTGGCGCCCGAACTTGAGCGGATTATCAACAAAGCCCTGGAAAAGGATCGCGAGCTGCGATACCAACACGCGTCTGAAATGCGCTCCGACCTGAAGCGCCTGAAGAGAGATAGCGATTCCAGTCAGGGCTTCGGTCGCGGCTGCCGCCACCCTCCAGCGGGCCTATGTCCAGGCCCCAGGGTGAACAGGATTCGAGCAGGGCAGAATCGGAGCGCGGTGAGTGGGGTGGCTGCCTCCCGCCATTCCTTTGAACACAGCTCCGATTCACAGGTGGTCTTGAGCCTGGCGAAGCGGCACAAGAGAGCGATTGGCGCGGTGGTCGCCTGCCTAATCGTAATTGCAGTTGTTCTCTATGGTTTCTATCGAAGGTCCGGCCCAGCCCCGGCGCCGGTTCACCTGGCATTTCGCCAATTGACCTTCAATGGCCAGGCGGAGGGCGCGGCGATCTCCGCCGACGGCAAATTTCTGGCCTACGTTCGCAACACGCCTGCGGGCGCTACGCTGCACACGCTCTCGATCGCCACTGCCAGCGATGTGGAGATCGTACCCGCAGGCAACGGCTGCTGCCGGGCTCCCTCCTTTACCCCGGATGGCAACTTTGTTTATTTCTACGCAGACAGCTGGATCGAGTCCGTTCCCCTGCTGGGCGGCCCAGTGCGCAAAATCATCGGCGGAGCGACGAGCGGCGCCGGCTTTTCTCCTGACGGCAGCCGCATCGCCTTCGTGCACGAAAATCAAGGTGTGCTGGTCAGCGACCTGATGATTTCGAACGCTGACGGTTCCAATGCGCAAACCGTGGCGACCACAGGGACCGGCAATTTCTTTATCAGCTTTACGCTTGGGGGTGGCTCCACTCCCAGCCATCCTGCATGGTCGCCGGATGGTCAATCGATCGCCCTGGTTGAACTGACAAATCATGCCGAGGCGATAAAGGTTGTGATCGCTAGTCCTCACGGGGGTGGTCTCGTTACCCTGGAAAAGACAAGCGTTCCCGGAGGGTATGGAGGGCTCGACTGGGAAAACAGCGGACGAGGTCTGATTGCTGTCGCCGGCGCATCGCTTTCCGGCTACCCACAGATATTTCGGCTGTCCTACCCGGACGGGATCATGACCCGGTTAACCAACGACTTCACCGGCTACGACGGTGTCTCGGTCTCCGCCTCGGGATCGTTCGTCACACTGCACAGCGTGCCTCAATACTCTGTCTATGTGGATAAGGGGACGAAACCAGGCACGGAGCTGCGGACAATCTCCACAAGTACTGGAACCTCCGATGGCGTGAGTGGAATCGCCTGGACGCCGAACGGCGAACTGGTGATCAGCCGAAGCCTGGACGGCCGCGGCCAACTGTGGCTGGAGGACGCGGACGGCGGCCGCGCACACCCCATCGTAGACAACCGCTGGCAGCCCGGCATCCCACAGGTTGCACCCAACGGACAAATCGTCTTCGACCAGAATGATCAATCGGAGAATGTTTGGCGCGTAAATCCTGACGGCACGGAGCTGACAAATTTAACTCCGAAGCAATTAGCACTTTACCCGGCAATTGGCCTGGGGGGCAAATGGATCTTTTTTATAGGCATCTCGCCGGAGAAGCTCGAGCAGAAGTTGCTCCGAGTTCCTCTGCAGGGCGGCGAGATCAGCGCGGTTTGGCCTGGGTTTGTTTTCGTTGATGGGCTTGCGATTTCGCCCGATGGCGGCCGGGCGATACTGGTGAGCCGCGACGCCGAGGGGAAACACGTCCCCACAATCGTCGACCTTACAGCCACGCCGGCTACGGCGACGCAATTGGCCGCGCCATTCTCTACGGTCAGGGAGTACAAGCGCGCGAATTTTGCCTGGACTCCGGACGGCCGCACGATTTCCTACGTGGTTCGGCAGGGCCTGGTGGATAATCTCTGGATTCTGCCCGTCAATGGCGGAAAGCCTTCTCAGCTTACTCATTTTCCTGACCTGCAAATTGCTTCGTATGCCTGGTCCCACGACGGACGCCTGGCAATCAGCCGTGGCCAACCGAATACGGATGTCGTGTTGGCGACGCCCTCGAGTTCGGAAGAGAACGGGGCTGGCGAGAGTAAGCAACCCTAGGCTTACCCAGATCCCGACGGCGAAAAGCGGTGACGGAAAGATATGAAAAGATCGATTTGCTCGAGTTTTCGCGATTCTATTTTTGATTCCACATGCTTGCCAACGTCACGGTGCCGATTTCCGTTCACGTATTTCTGAAATGAGATGGAGTACGGCGTCGATCACGATGTCGGGCCGGTCCCTGGATATGTGGTGCCCACTTCCTTCAGCAAAGATTGCCACACGCTTTGGGGAGGCCGCTCCAAATTCAGAGTGCGCGCGGCGCATCGCTGCAAGCTCGTCCGGTGCGTCAACCCAGGTATGTTCCGCAGTGATATCGATTACGGAGAGATTCAACGGTATGTGTACGTCGCGCATGTAACGCGCGGTCGCGGGATAGGCTTGATCCTGGCGTAATAGATTGCGGCCAAGGTCTGGGTTTTCCTTTATTAGATCTTCAGCCAGAGGTGTATAACGCGCGGAGATGACCGCCGCTTCTTTATCGTCAAAAAAGGAAGGGATGTTCGCGTCTACCAAGACAAGACCTTTGACTTGCTTGTCCTCAGACGCGAGGATCTCGCTAATGAACCCCCCATAGGAATGAGCCACTAACAGGATGGCCCCGTGAATGTCGCATTGATCCAGAGCATGTCGTAAGGCCGTGGCCTCGTCCTCGATCCGGTAAGGCCGCGGATTAGGGTCACTCTTCCCCAAACCGGCGCGGTCGTAAACTACGGTTCTTACTTTTGCCCGTTCCCGGATAACGGGTTCGATGTTGGACCACTCGCTTGAATCCTCTCCGCCCCCGCTCTCGAAAACAACCGTTGGGGTCCCATGTCCCCTGCTTTGCATCCACAGCGCGTATCCGCCTACATCGACCTTCTGTCCAATGCAATCCGCAACCGCATCCCTACACCCGAACATTGTTATCGATAGAACCACCGTCGCGATGAGTCGCAAGGATACGCCGCGTGGCAGGCCGATTGAAGAGGTCATCCAAACATGTACGTCTGTACTTACATTTTGTTCCATGCATCCCCTTCCAAATCGACGCTTATACAAGAAGTGTGGCCACACGTATTCTGAGAGTTGCGCCGTCCCATACAGAAGTCTCCACAAACACGGTTGTGTCCGTGAGTACGGCACGTTTGCTGCCAAAACATTTTGAGAAATGACCGTTCATTTACTAAGCACGTGGTTGATCGAGTCGTTCCCTCCACATCCCTTTGTTCAAAATCCAGAATTGGTGTTCGAGAATGGACAAGCCCTCACCGGCGCGTTCCTACGCGAAAAAGGGGCGGGCTGCGTTGGGCCAGCCCGGAAAGCGCCACACCTTCGGTTTGACGATTCCCCGCATTTTGGTTGCCTTTCGCCACGCCGCTCGTGCACACTTAGTCCAGCACAAGCAATGAAACATCGCGGTTGGGACCTTTCTTATGAACACCTTTGCCTTGCTCAGAAATGCTCTTTGGACTGCCTGTCTTTCCATCGCCCTTATCGTCCTTTTTAGCTGTGGCAAGTCAGCCAACGCGCAAAGTGCGCAGCCGATATTTCCTGTTGCAAGCCCCATCTCTCTCCCGGGCGATCCGATCCCGTCTTTATCGGCGACTTCAATGGCGATGGGAAGCCCGACCTGGCCTATATCGAAACCATCAGCGGCAGTCCATTGTCTTTAGGGATCCAGCTGAGCTTCGGCAGCAGCGCGCCGACTACCGTGACCACGCCTCTTTGTGTTGCCGGTGCGGGCCAGCCGAGCTTTGCGGACGTGAACAATGACAAAAAGCTGGACCTTGTTTATTCCTGCAATGGCTTTCTCACTATCCAGTTGGGCAACGGTGACGGCACTTTCCAGCCTCCTGCATATTTCGGCAAATATCAGGGGCCGCCAGTGTTCGCGGATTTGAATGGCGATGGGTACCTCGATATCGCCACCCTTGTTCCAACGCTAACGCTCCCCCTCAAATAGCTGTCTTTCTGAACCAGGGCGCCACGGCGCCCGGAGTCGTTCGCAACTCCCACGCTGTATGCGGCGCCGAGTGGGGCGACTGGCCTCTCGGGCGGCGACTTTAACGGAGATGGCAAACAGGATCTGATAACAGCTAATCCTCGTCCAGTGCCCAGTTTGCATTTACCGGAGTTTTCCGTTTTCTACGGCAATGGGGACGGCACGCTGAACGCGCCAAAGACACAATCGGTAGGCTCCCTTTTACGGCTTCACAACCGGCGACTTCAACGGTGATGGAGTTACGGATCTTGCCTTCCTGCTCGCGCCTACAGCGAATAGCCTTTTCACTTCGGTGCAGATTCTGCTGGGGAGTAACAGTGAAACCTTCAGCCAGGGCGCATCGCTATCCGTCGTCGCCACCCCGCCCCCCAAGGAATACCGCAGCCAATGGCCGCGGTTGCTCTCACCAACGATGGGAATCTCGACCTTGTGGTCGCTACTAATGTCCTCAACGTCTTCCATGGAGATGGCAAGGGCGGCTTTACGTCCACCGGCACCTACGCAGTCTCCCCTCAAGCCGGTGTGCCCGCGGGATATTTGCTTGCGGATGTGAATGGAGATGGAAATCAGGATTTGATCGTCACCGACCCGACTTCTCAGGTCTATATCTTCCTGGGCAATGGAGACAGCACTTTTCAGGCGCCGCCTGGTACGCCGGTCTCCGGTCCAGTCGCTGACGTGAACAACGATGGCATCGCTGACATGGTATTTCTTCCAACTCAGGGAGGGAACTATTTTGGTACGGCACTCGGCAGAGGAGATGGCACCTTCGCGATCCTGAACCAAACGACACCGGTCCCCCCGGCGCAAACCGGGTATTCCCTCATGACCGGAGACTTCAATGGGGACGGGAAGACCGACATCGTTGCGATCCAACCTGGATCCGTCGGTCACAACGCTTTGACTTGTGTCACTCCCGATGCCCAACTGCTCTCGTTTCTCGGAAGTGGTGACGGGCGGTTCCAGGCTAAGGGAACAGCTCTTGCTCTGGGAGTCAGCGGAGCGGGCGCAGGAGTGACCGGTGATTTTAATTCCGACGGGAACCTCGACATCATTCTTCCCTACAACTGTGCTCCGGCGGGGCTTTTATTTTTGCCTGGGCGTGGGGATGGGACGTTTGGCACCCCCGTCAACATCAATGCAGGGGGTTCGGGGCTGCTGGTTGGCGATCTGAATAACGATAAGAAACTGGACTTTATTTCGGGCAGCGTAGTCTTTCTGGGGAACGGTGACGGGACATTCAAGCAGCTTCCCCTCACCATTCCTGCTGGAAATACAGTGGTCGCCCTTGCCGACCTCAACGGGGACGGCATCCTGGACGTGGTCTCGGTCGGGGGTACAGTTAGCGGGCCCAATCACGGTAGTACGGTCTACGCCGGGAACGGAGATGGCACCTTCCAGGCCACACCCTTCTTCACTGTGCCTTTGCCGGCCTACACGTATCAGTACTCGATTAGCGCTGGAGATTTGAACGGCGATGGCAATCCCGACTTACTGATTGGGGAGCAGGCGGGGGCCGATCCTTTTCTCGAGGTCTATTTCGGAGACGGACACGGTAACTTCATCGCAGGATATGAATACCTATGTCGTCGTTACGCAGGGTGTGGTTGCTCCGGCGATACCAACCCGGCTCAACAATCAGGCTCCCTCTCTTCCCAATGACAACAAGCTGGATGTTTTAGGGGTAATCCCGAACAGCGTCAACCCCCCGTATGTCGTTTCGTTGCTGAACCAGAGCAATCCTGCTCCCGCCAAGCCTGCGCCCCTCACCACGGCAACCACGCTGCAGGCTTCGTTGGCAACGGCCACTCCTGGCGCCGCGATTACGCTGACTGCATCGGTCTTCGGGACCAATCCCACCGGCTCTGTCTCCTTTTTCGCGAATGGCAACGCCCTGGGAACAGAAACTGTTGCGAATGGAACGGCAACGCTGGCGACATCCTTTGCCAGTGCCGGCAGCTATTCGGTCACCGCCACCTATGAGGGAGACAGCAACAATACGGCGAGTACGTCCCCTGCTGTCGGCATCACGATAACACCCGCGACCACCACCACTACGCTTCAGGCGACGCCGAGCGCGGGAAATGTGAATGAACAGATCGCATTGAAGGCAACCGTGAGCGGAGACGCCCCGACGGGTTCGGTCTCCTTCGCGGCGGGAACAACCAGCCTGGGAACAGCCACGCTTACGAATGGCGTGGCCACCTTGCAAACGTCATTTGGCGCTGCCGGCAGCTACGCCACGACCGCGACTTACCAGGGAGACAAGAACAACGCGGCCAGCACCTCGAGCACCATCACCATCGTGATCGCCGCACCTGACTTTACGGTCGCTGCGACGCCAACATCCGCGACCATCCCTTCAGGTCAAACGGCCACGTTCACCCTCACGGTCACTCCCGTTGCCGGCTACGCGGGCACGGTGAAATTTTCCTGCGGGTCGCTTCCCGCCCAGGCGGCATGCTCGTTTTCGCCGGCAAGCGCGACGCCCTCGGGCGGCTCCCCAGCCTCCAGTACATTGACGGTGACCACCGCGACTGCGACGGCCGCGCTCCATCCCAGTGAGCATTCCACGCCATCGCTTCCGCCATGGATCCCCGCCGGCGGACTCGCGGTAGCCGGAGCCATGGGTATTGCTTTCGCTCCCAGGAAGACGCGACGCTGGAGCCGCCAATTGCGGTGGCTTAGCTGGGGATTGTTGTTGGTGTCGCTACCTCTGTCGGTGTTGGGTTGTGGCGGCGGCAACAGTTCTCCATCCACCCCCACTACTACGCCTGCGGGTTCCTACACCATTTCCGTCAACCTGGCCGACAGTGCAGGTGGACCGCAGCATGCAGTAAGCATCGCGTTGGTGGTTCAATAACTGGCTTCAACGGACCAGAATAAACAGACCAGCATGGGTAGAGTGAGCATGAGGAATCCGATTGCGCTTTGGGTTGGGCCGGGGACGATCGCCCATTTTGCAGAGTTGAAGGTTACAAAGGAGTAAGTGGCCGGCGGGTTCGTGGTTACCTGGCCGAGAAGGCTGACAGCCCGGAAAAGCGACTTCGCTACACGGCGATGCTGGAACTGATTGAGCGAGAGATCCCACATCCCCATGCTTGTGCACTGAGTCGCTATCGGGCCAAAAGCGTACCTCAGGGGCTAAAGCCCTGATAATTGCATGACATTTATACCGGGGATAAATCCCCGGCCTACCCTAAAGCCGTTCGTGTTCTATCGCGACCACAGCGTGACCCGCGTTTGCGGCTACCACCTATCGATAACTATTTATTCTTTGGTAGCGTCATCGGGGATCGAACCCGAACTCTCCGCCTTGAGAGGGCGGCGTGTTAACCAATTACACCATGACGCCACGGTGGGTTGAAGCAGGGGTTGACGGCTTACCCAGTCAACAAACGCTAGTATACCAAAGCAAGGCCCAATGCCCCACGGCAGGCGGGCCGCTGCCTACAGGCCGAGTTTCCTGACCTCGTCGTTGTAGTACTTGCGGTACAGGATGTCCCACTCCTGGCTGCCTTCGACGATGATCTTGCGCTGGGAGGCGATCTTCAGGCGGGCTGCCTGATCGATCTTCATCTCGTCGGTCAACACCTTCTCCAGCGCCTTACGCGCCTCCTGGCGGATGGTGTTGCGGTCATCCAGGAACTCACATTCGTCGGTCTCCGCCAGCGTGTCGGCTACGACGTGCGCCAGCTTGTTGAGCTTGTCCCGAGAGAGTCTCACAATACCGCCTTGTATTTCTTGGCCAGCTCCTGCTTGACCTTCTTGAACATCTCGGCGTAGCTGGCACCGGTGCGGCGCATGTCTTCCTGGTAAGCGTCGAGGATGACGCGCACCTCTTCGTTGATGCGGTCTTCCAGCGACAACTCTTCCAGGATGGCCGCATTCACACGCTCAGCAACGGCACCCACTTTCGCCGCCCGAATCATCTTGGCCTCGATCAACTGGTTGACCGTCTGGCGTGCCAGATAACTGACGTACTCCCGCGAAAAAATCATTTGATCTGACTCGGACTATAGCATATTCGGCGGGCCTCCCCGGGTCGCCCGAAGGCGGGCGGCTGCACGGTATCAGGTGCGATCCCCGGCGTCTTCGATCGGCAGCTGGGGCCGGCATCTGCGACAATAGATTCGCGAATATGCAGCCCGACGATCTGATCTCTCTCAAAGATGACATGGTGGCCTTTATTGAAGGGCATTCAATGCGCCGCCTGCCTGGCTTTATCACCGAAGACCTGCCTACCGTCTTGTGGGAGGACGATGACAATCCCGATAGCTGGAAAGACTTCGTAGAGATGGCCAAGAGCGCCTCCGCTCCGTTCGTCACCATGAGCGACGTGAAGCTGGAGAAAGAAGACATCGCGATGCTGCTGGAGCAGATCCGCGACGACAATTTTCCCGACGAGGCCGCCGCCGAAGTACACGAGGCGCAATACCTGGTGAACTACGTCGGCAAGATTGGGTATATCCAGCTCGGGTTTGCCCACCAGGGCATCGTTTTTGTGCACGAAAACGCGACACCGTGGTACGAGCGCTACCAGCAGCTGCTGGAGTTTGTCGAAGACTTCGGAGACTTCGTGTTCGAAGACGATGAGGACGAAGAAGAAGGGTGAATGCTGCCGGTTCACTGAGCACTCCCGCCGTAACCTCTCCGGCGACCCACCCGGTCGCCACACCGCCTCGCTGGGTCCTGCCCCAAGCTAATTCCGCCGCTGCTACGCTGGCCAAAAGCGCCGGGCTACCGCTGATTGTGGCGGAGCTGCTGGCTGAGCGCGGGGTGCGCAGCGCCGGCGAGGCGGATCGCTTTCTCCATCCCCGGATGGAGCACCTGCTCGACCCTTACGCGATGCAAGGGATGGCCGCGGCGGTCAGCCGGGTTCAGGCGGCGATCGCCGGGCGGGAGCCCATCCTTATCTATGGCGACTACGACGTGGACGGCACCACGGCGATTGTCCTGCTGAAGACGGCGATCGAGATGCTGGGTGGGGAGGCGCGTTTCCATGTGCCCCACCGGCTGCGCGAGGGGTATGGCATGCAGGCCGAGGTGCTCACCGCCGCCTCGGCGCAAGGCGTCCGGCTGGTGATTAGCGTGGATACCGGCATACGGGATTTTGTGGCAGCGGAAGCTGCTGCCCGGCTGGGGCTCGATCTGATCGTTACCGACCATCACCTGCCGCAGACCGGCCTGCCGGTCGCGCTCACCATCCTGAACCCCAACCAGCCAGGCTGCGGCTATGAGTGCAAGCACCTGTGCGGCGCCGGAGTAGCGTTCAAACTGGCGCAGGCCCTGCTGGAAGCGTGGGATGTGGAGCGTACACGGAGCAAGATTCTGCCTTCGTTCCTGAAGATGCTGGCCATCGCCACGGTGGCGGATGCGGTTCCGCTGCTGGGAGAAAATCGAGTGTTTTCCAGCGTGGGCCTGGAGCAGTTGCGCCGTCCGGCCAGCGCCGGCCTGCGCTCTCTGATGCAGGTGGCCAAGCTGGACCCGGCGCAACGCGCCCTGACCGCGACGGATTTGGCGTTCCGGATTGCGCCCCGCATCAATGCCGCCGGCCGGATGGATGTCGCCTCCGATGTGGTGGAGCTGTTTACCACCCGCGACCCGGTCAAGGCGGATGAATTAGCCGCCAAGCTCGACCGGCTGAACAGCGAGCGTCAACAGACAGAAGCCGGCATGCTGGAGCAGATTGAGCAGCGCCTGAAGGAAGACCCGGCCTTCGCGGCGAGCCGTTGCATCGTGATCGAGGGAGAAGGATGGCATCGCGGCATCATCGGCATACTCGCCTCGCGGGTGGTTGACCGTATGCGGCGTCCGGCAATGGTAATTGCGCTGGAAGACGGAGAGGCGTACGGTTCCGGGCGCTCGGTGCCGGGGTTTCATCTGCTCAACGCGATCGAGAGCTGCCGGGAGCTGTTCAGCCGGTTTGGCGGACATTCGCACGCTGTCGGCTTTTCTCTGCCGGCAGAGCGGCTGCCGGAGCTGAAGAGCAGGGTCGCCGAATGGGCGGCGCTCAATGTGGAAGAGAGGCCGCCGAGCCTGGCGTGCCATGCGGTGTTGCCGCTGGATCAGGTGACCATTGCTCTGTACGGCTGGCTGCGGCGGCTGGAGCCGTTCGGCACGGGCAATGAAGAACCTGTTTTCGTCGCCTACAACGCCCGTGTCACGGCGCCCGTGCGGTTTATCAAGGATCGGCATATATGCCTGCAACTGGCCCAGGGCGCGCGCGGCGCCAGCTGGTCTGCGCTGGGATGGGATTGGGCTACGCGCGCCCGGGAGCTCGGCCTGGAGCAGGGGTCGGTGGTCCACATCGCCTACAAGCTGCGAGAGAATATGCATCCCGAGTATGGTGGTTTGGAGTTGGAGATCTCGGATTTGGCGCCGGCCGGCTAAGCATCCCACAGAGCAACAGATTCAACCGTCGCTCCATTATCCGCTACGGCCGGGATGACAATTTTGTTGCAAAACTGGAGCGTTGCAAGACTGGAGCTGTCGTGAGGGGTCGTGCGGCCCAGACGAATCGCTCTATTTGGGGCTCTCTCCTCGCAACAGACCAAGTGGTGGGTGAAAAACCGGCCGGTCGAGCGCCGTGGTATCCCACATCTCGCGAAAAACGAGCGAGATATGGGGCACCCACTGGTCTGTTGTCGGGAGAGATAGAAAAGTATAGGTTCGCGGCAGAGGGACCCCAACGTGGACCCGCATCCGCTCAGCGCTCGCGTTGTAAACTCCGTGCATGCCACGCGGGTTTTTTGTTACGTTCGAGGGCCTGGATGGATCCGGCAAGAGTACCCAGCTTCGCCGCCTGAAAGAGTGGCTGGAGGCCGAAGGGCTCCCAGCTGACCTCAACGCGCCAGCCGGGGGGTACGCGCGTGGGCGACCGCATTCGCGGCCTGCTGCTGGACTCGCGCACTGACAGGCTTTCCCCGTTCGCGGAATTGGGCCTGATGTTCTCGGATCGCGCGCAATCCATCGCGGAGATCATTGAGCCGGCGCTCGCGGCCGGGCGCGTCGTCCTGTGCGATCGCTTCACCGATTCCAGCGAAGCCTACCAGGGCGGCGGACGGCAACTCGGGAGCCAGGTCGTGCGCGATCTCCATGCCGCATTGTGCGGCGGCCTGCAGCCGGATCTGACCCTGCTGCTGCTGCCGGATTTCAATCGCTCGCTGGCCCGCGCGCGACAGCGCAACCAGCGTGTGGCCGCGGCCACCGGCAGCGACGAAAACCGATTTGAGAAGGAGGACGCCGCCTTTTACCGGCGCGTCTTCGACCAATACCGCGAGATCGCCGCGCGCGAGCCTTTGCGTGTGGTCGCAATCGAAGGCGACGGCTCCATTGATGAAGTCCACCTGCGCATCGTACAAGTGGTAAGGGAACGTTTGTTGGCGGCCGGCATGCTGCGCTAGACAAAGGGCAAAGGCGGCTGCAATGGGCACAACCTACTCACCGGCGCCACAAAAGCAGTGGACCGTGCTGGAGCACGACGGCTACCGCTTTCCCCCGGGGCTGCGCCTGAATCTGCCCTTCTATCTGTTACGCCGGTTTTTCAAGCCGGGGAACCCCATCGTGCTGTTCGAGCATCTCGCCCGGACCTACGGCCATATGGCGCACTACCGGTTGGTCCGCTCGCACATCGTTTTCGTCAACGAGCCCGAGTTTATCCACGAGATCCTCATCAACCAGCCGCAGCACTTCATTAAAGAGCGAACGCAGCGCCGGATGAAGGTTCTGCTGGGCGAAGGGCTGATCACCAGCGACGGCGAGGTGCACAAGCGGCAACGGAGGATTGCCGCTCCCGCCTTCCACCGGCAGCGTATTCAAGCGTACGGCGCCATCATGGTCGATCGCGCGGCCCACATGCGCGCCCAGTGGCACGCGCAGAAGCCTCTCGACATCGCGTCGCAGATGATGCAATTGGCGCTGGAAGTCGTGGCGCGCACGCTCTTCAACGCCGACGTTACCGCCGATGTGCTGCAGATCAACGACCAGGTCAACGTGATCATGGAGCTGTACAACTACCTGATTGCGCTGCCCCGCGCGGAAGCTTATATGCACTGGCCGCTGCCCGGCCTGGTACGCTTTCGCCGGGCGCGCACGCGGCTCGACGAGATCGTGCAGCGCATGATCGCCGATCATCGCAAAGACGGGGTGGATCATGGCGATCTGCTCTCCATGCTGCTGGCCTCTCGTGACGAGGAATCGGATCATTCAGGCATGACCGACGAACAACTGCGCGATGAGGTCCTCACCATCTTTCTCGCCGGCTATGAGACGGTGGCGAATGCGCTGACCTGGACGTGGTACCTGCTCTCACAAAACCCTGAGGCTGAGGCTCGCATGCACGCGGAGATCGACGCAGTGCTCGGCGGCCGTTTGCCCACGCTGGAGGATCTGCCCCGGCTTCGCTATACAGAGATGGTGCTGGCCGAATCCATGCGTTTGTATCCTCCTGCGTGGGCCATGGGCCGCCAGTCGATCGCCGATGTCGAACTGGGCCCTTATCGCTTCCCCGCGGGCACGTATTTTTTCTTCAGCCAATACATCATTCAACGCAGTGAGGAATATTTTCCCGACCCGCTGCGCTTCGATCCCGAGCGCTTTCTTCCGGAACACAAGGCGGGCCGGCCGCGCTTTGCCTATTTTCCCTTCGGCGCGGGCGGACGGCAGTGCATCGGGGAGGCTTTTGCCTGGATGGAAGGGGTGCTGATGCTCGCCACCATCGCACAGCAATGGCGGCTGCGGTTCGTTCCCGGGCAAACCGTGGATGTGCAGCCCAAAATCACGCTGCGGCCCAAGTACCCGATGATGTTTGTTCCCGAGCCGCGCTAGACTCGAATACGTGGGCTTCGATCAATTTTTGGGAAATGCGGCGACGGTTCGTCATCTGCGGGAGGCGATCGCAGCGGCACGTATGCCTCCGGCACTCATCCTCGCCGGGCCCCGCGGCGCCGGCAAATATACCTTGGCCATCATGCTGGCGCAGACCATGGCGTGCCTGCAGCATCCGGTCAGTGACGGCCTGCCCGATTTCTGCGGAGTCTGCGGCAACTGCACGCGCATCGCGCTCTCATTACCACTCGCCGATCGGGTGAGCGAAGCCATTGCCGCGCGGGAAGACTTGCGCGAGGTGGATAAAAAAGAAACGCGCGTAGTGGTCCAGACCCATCCCGATGTGGTGGTCATCCCTCCAGACCCACCCCAGTTGATGATCAAGCTGGGCCAGGTGCGCAGCGTGGTGCAGCGCATCTACCGGCTACCCGCCGAATCGGCTCGCTCGGTGTACATCTTCACCAGCACGGCCTTCATGAAAGAGGCGGCCAATTCCCTGCTGAAGATCCTCGAGGAGCCGCCCGACTACGCTCATATTGTGCTGCTGGCAGAAAATACCGGCGAGCTTCTGCCCACTATTCGTTCGCGCTCCAGCATCTTTCGCCTGGGCGCGTTGCCGCCGGAGCAGATTGAAGCGGTGCTGGCTGAGCGGCGCCAAGACTGGAAACCAAAACAACGCGCACTGGTGGCACGCCTGGCGGAGGGCGCCATGGGGCAGGCAATCGGCTTCGACCTCGAAGGATATCTGGCCAGCCGCCAGGACGCGCTGGTGATCCTGTACAACGCCACCAGCGAATCGGCAGGCTCGCGTGCGGACGAGGCGGACTATGGAGCGCTCTTCCGGGTCACCGAGACCTACCGCGCGGGCGCCGAGGGCCAGCAAAAAACCAGTGCCCTGCTGCACGCGTTTGCCAGCCTGCTCGAAGATCTGCTGCTGCTGCACTCCGGAGCGGGCCACTTGATTCGCAACATCGACTTGATGACCGAGCTGACGCGCGTGGCGCAAACCATCGATGTGGACTGGATCAGAGCGGCTGTCCGCGGGCTTGACCAGGTGGAACAAGGCATGCGGCGCAATCTGCTGCGCTCACTTTCGCTCGACTCTTTTGCTGTTGGGCTAGCCCGGCCGTGAGGGTAATTAGTTAACCAACGCCTGTGTTACTAAGCATTTAGACGATACGACATTTTCCGCCCTTTGTTTCCAGTTAAACCCGGCGGCAGTATCATGCATCCAAGTCGCTAGATAACAAGTTGAAATAATGTCCGACACTTCACCCATTCCGGTTCGCCGCGACGAAGCCCGTCCGTCTAAAGTGAAAGCCAAAGCCGATGGCGCCGCCTCATCCACTTTGGCCTCTGTCATGCCGGCGGGCCCGCGCAAACTCATACGGCCGCGTCTTCCGGCTGGTGTGGCAGCAACCCGTTACGCTGGACGCAGTCCCACTCTCTCCTCCGTTCCGACAATCCATGGCCGGTGGAACGCCGCGGTACAGGGCGAAAGCTCTCACGCGGAGGCTTTTTATTTTCAAAAGCAAATTCACAGCCAGACCCTGATGGTCTTCGTGCTGGAAGACGGTCAGCAGATCGAAGGTTATATCGAATGGTATGACCGCAATTGCATCAAGGTGCGACACGGCGTCCGCACGCTGATCTACAAGTCCAGTATCAAATATCTTTACAAGGCCGCGGATAACGGCGCGCTTTAGTGCTTCAACGTGCAGCTTTGAGAAGACGGTCGCGAATGGCGACACCAAGCCCGGTGTCTTCCGGCAATGGGCAGAGGATGACGGTTGCGCCGGCTGTATCCAATTCGCGCAACCCGGCGAAGAGCCGCCGCGCGAGCTCCTGCTGATCCGCCAGATCTCCCCAGTCGAAGGTCAAAAAAGGTAAGTCTGGAAAGCTGCTGGGGAGCATGATGCCGACGATTTCGCCCGCGGCGTGGAGCTGCTCGGCAAGCTTCAACAACTCTGCTGGCGCAGCGGCTCCTTCGAGCAAAGTGAGACGCGCCCGGGGAGAGTAGTGCTTCAGGCCCAGGCCTGGAGAAGGCATGGCCTGGGAATCAGATTCACCATCCCGCGGCTCACGATAGGCGACCATTGTCGGACAGATGGCTTGTAGCCGCTGCAACGTCACCATACCGGGCCGGTAGAGGACGGGTGGATCCTCACACACATCCACTACCGTCGATTCGAGCCCCAGCGTGGCGTCGCCGGCGTCGATCACTGCGTCGATGCGTCCATCCAGATCCTGCAGAACAAAGTCCGCTCGTGTGGGGCTGGTCTTGCCAAAGGAATTTGCGCTGGGTGCGGCAACGGGTAGTTGGGCGATCTCGATCAGCCTGCGAGCGACCGGGTGACGCGGCATCCTCACGCCCACCCTTGCGCGCCCCGCAGTGACGATGGACGGCACGGCTTCGCTTTTGGGCAGCAACAACGTCAGGGGGCCTGGCCAGAAGGCTTCCATGAGCAAACGGCCATTGGCCGGAATGTCCCCAGACACGAGCCGCAGTTGGTCGTCGTTGGCTATGTGCACGATCAGCGGATCCCAGGCCGGCCGCTGCTTGGCCTCGAAGATTGCCTGCACGGAGGCCGGGTCGAGGGCATTGGCGCCCAGCCCGTAGACGGTCTCGGTGGGAAAGGCCACAGTGCCGCCCCTGCGCAGGAACTCGGCGGCCTGGTTCAGCGACGCCATCGACGATGCCGAGTCGAGGGCATTGGCGTCGACCATCAGCCGCAGTGTTTTCTTCCCTGTCACTCTTGCCATTTTCCCACGGGCACCGGCTGGTATAGACTCCGGCCTATGCAGGCCATGGAAACGGAAGTAAAGATACGGGTGCAGGACCGCGAGGCTTTCGAGCAGAAATTGCCGGCGCTGGGTTTTACGCGCGTGACCGCGCGCACCTTCGAACGCAACACTCTTTATGACACGCCCGAGCGCCGGCTGCGTAACTCGCGGCAGATCCTGCGCATTCGTCAATACGGCAGCAAATGGGTGCTGACCCACAAGAGCGTCCCTGGCGGCCAAAGCGAAGAGGGCCGGCACAAGAAGCGAGTGGAGACAGAGACCGAGGTTGAGGATGGTCCGGTGCTGGGAAAGGTATTCGAGGCGCTTGGTTTCGGTCCGGTATTTGTCTACGAAAAGTGGCGCGCGGAGTGGGCGGATGCCACGGGTCATTGCGTTCTCGACGAAACGCCCCTGGGGGTGTACGCCGAGCTGGAAGGACCGAGCGAATGGATCGACGCAACCGCGAAACAGCTTGGCATCAACGACAGCCAGTTCATCACGCTCAGTTACGGTCGCATTTTTGAAAGCTGGAGAGATGAGACCGGATTCAAGGTGGAGAACTTCACCTTCGACGAGATCCCGGAGAGGTTTCGGTAAGGGGGAGACAGAGCGTTTAAGCTTCGGCGCCGTGGCACTTCTTGTATTTCTTACCTGAGCCGCAGGGGCAAAGATCGTTGCGCCCTACCTTGTCTCCGGCTCTGCGCGGCGAGGGGGCATCGGAGCTGCCATTGGCGCCGGCCATCCTCGCTTGCTCGAGCTCACGCTTCTTCTTGCGTTGAAATTCCTGCTCCAAGGCATCGATAGTCGTTGAGGGCGCCCGTGACGGGATAGGCACAGCCGGTGGACGCGATGGCTGCGGCGCTGCCGCAGGGCGCGCGCCGTTGCCGTCTATCGTGGCTGGACCGCGCTGCGGAAGCCCGGCTCCCACGAGGTCACCCACCGGAGGAATAAACTCGCCAGAAATCTCAGGCGCCTTCCTCGGGGGCAGCTGAGTAATCGGCTGGCCATCCGGTCCGACGATCTGCATCAGGAAGAGGAAACGGACGGTGTCCTCCTGAAAGCGTCCCATCATGGCTTCAAACATGTCGAAGGATTCTTTTTTGTAGGCAACCAGCGGATCCTGCTGACCGTAGCCGCGCAGACCGATGCCTTCCTTGAGATGGTCCATGCTGAGCAGATGGTCTTTCCATAAGCCGTCGAGCACACTGAGCATCACCATGCGCTCGTGATAACGCATCGTGGTGCCGCCCAGGATGGCTTCTTTCATCTCATACTTTTCTTTCAAACGCTCAAAGAGCGCTTCACCCAACTCGTGGCGGTTGAGCGTATCGAGATCGATGCCTTCTTTCTCCAGATCGATGCCAAACTGTGAAGCAAGCTGGCCCTTAAGCCCGTTCACGTCCCACTGATCAGGATGCATTGCTTCCGGCGCGTGCGCTTCCATCGCCGCGCTCAGCAGATTGGCAACGTAATCCTCGAGAATCAGCTCCTTTTGATCGAGACCTTCGAGCAGCTGCTGGCGAAGCCCGTAGACCGCCGTACGCTGCTTGTTCATGACGTCGTCATACTCAAGCAGGTGCTTGCGGGCTTCGAAGTTCTGGCCTTCCACTGCCTTTTGCGCGGCCTCGATGCGGCTGCTGATCATCTTCGACTCGATGGGCACACCTTCTTCCATGCCCAGCCGCTGCAGGAGGTTCGACACCCACTCCTTGGCGAAGATGCGCATCAGGTCGTCTTCGAGAGAAAGATAAAAACGCGAGGCGCCGGGGTCGCCCTGGCGGCCGGCACGTCCACGCAACTGGTTGTCAATACGCCGGGATTCATGGCGCTCGGTGCCGACGATGTGCAGGCCTCCGGCGGCAATTACCTCGTCGTGCTCACGATCCGCGGCCGCGGCAAACTGCGCATAAGCCTTGTCCCAGGTCTCCTGGCTGGTTTCAAACTCCTGCCCCTGATAGTAAAAGCGCATCATGCCCGGGCCAGCCATGGGATTGATGGCTCCCTGGGCCGCGTTCACTGCCTGCGCTGCTCCGCGCTTCAGCAGCTCCTGCTTGGCGGCAAACTCAGCGTTGCCGCCAAGCACAATATCGGTGCCGCGGCCGGCCATATTGGTGGCAATGGTCACCATGCCGAGCCGGCCCGCCTGGGCCACGATCTCCGCTTCACGCTCGTGAAATTTCGCGTTGAGCACCACGTGCCTTACGCCCTTGCGCTGCAGGATCCCTGAAAGCAGCTCCGACTTCTCGATCGAAGTGGTGCCCACCAGCACCGGCTGCTTCTCTTCATGCAGCCGTGCAATTTCGTCGGCGACCGCGAAGTACTTTTCCTTCGCCGTGCGGAAGACCACGTCGGGATTTTCCAGACGGCGCATCGGCTTGTTAGTGGGGATGACCACGATCTCCAGCTTGTAGATATTTTCGAATTCCGTGGCCTCTGTTTCGGCCGTGCCGGTCATGCCGGAGAGCTTCTTGTAGAGGCGGAAATAGTTCTGGAAGGTGATGGTGGCCAGCGTCTGGTCTTCGCGGCGAATGTTGACCGCTTCCTTGGCCTCGATCGCCTGGTGCAATCCATCGCTCCAGCGGCGGCCGGGCATCAGGCGGCCGGTGAACTCGTCGACGATGATGACTTCGCCGTCCTTGACCACGTAGGCCACATCGCGCCGGTACAGCGAATGGGCTTTGATGGCGACTTCTACGTGATGCTTCAGGTCCCAGTTTTCCGGGTCGGCAATGTTGCCAATGCCCAGCAACTGCTCGATCTTCTCCCAACCCTCATCGGTCACGCTGATGGTCTTGTGCTTTTCATCAACCACGTAGTCGCCGGTGAGGAACTTTTCTTCGCCGCGCTCGATTTCTTCCCCCAGTTCGAGCGAAGGAAGGATGCGGTTGACGCGGGCATATTTGTCTGTCGTCTGGTCGGTGGGGCCGCTAATGATCAACGGCGTACGAGCTTCGTCGATCAAGATCGAGTCGACCTCGTCTACGATGGCGAAGTAGTGCCCGCGCTGCACGCAGTCGGCACGATCGAACTTCATGTTGTCGCGCAGGTAGTCGAAACCAAACTCGTTGTTGGTGCCGTAGGTGATGTCGGAGCCATAGGCAGCGCGGCGCTGGGCGTCATCGAGATCGTGCACAATCACGCCGACGGTGAGGCCAAGGAACTCGTAGATCTTGCCCATCCACTCGGCATCGCGCTTGGCCAGGTAATCGTTGACAGTGACCACGTGCACGCCGTGACCAGCCAGTGCATTCAAGTAGCAGGGGAGGGTCGCGACCAGGGTCTTGCCTTCACCGGTCTTCATTTCGGCGATCTTGCCCTGGTGCAGCACCATTCCGCCAATCAGCTGCACGTCGAAGTGGCGCATCTGCAGCACGCGCCGGCCTGCCTCGCGCACCACCGCAAAGGCCTCGGGCAGGATCTCCTGCAGCACTACTTTTTCTTCGGCAACGCGTTCTTCGGCATCTTCAATCCCATCCAAGCGCGCGGCGATGCGGGCGCGGAACTCCAACGTCTTTGCGCGGAGCTCTTCGTCCGATAAGGCCTTCATGGCAGGCTCGAGGGACGAGGTCTGCTCAACCGCGGGCGCAAGCCGCTTGATTACGCGTTCGTTACTGGTCCCGAAGATCTTGGTTAATGCTGTTGCAATCAATGGATAATTCCTTTGCTCTTGCTTTGCTGCTCCAGGAGGCCAACTTCTGCCGCCGGAAGGAAAACCTGCACTACTCTAGTTTAGTGCACCCTGGCTATTTGGTGCAGAATACCCAGGTAGCGGAGACATGGTGGATACCCTTATGCACGGGCGATTTTTCAGCAAGCCGAGACTCATCAGTACTTTCGCGTTGATTCTACTGGCAACCGGAGGCGCTATCGGGCAGATGAAAATGCCCATGTGCCATCCCATGGACAGCGGAGATCCGGTACCCCCGGAGCAACTGCCGGCGCCTCACGTGATTGCCGGAGCGGGCAATGTGCGCTTTCCCATCACCGCCAATGCCAAGGCCCAGATGTGGTTTGAGCAGGGCATCAACCTGCTTTACGACTTTTGGGATTACGAGGCCGACCGCGCTTTTGAGGAGTCCATCCGCGCCGATGCCAGTTGCGCCATGTGCTACTGGGGCCTGTACCGGGCGGAGGCCTTCAACCACAGCGTCACCAAGAGCTACGCGCAGGATTCGCTAGCCAAAGCGGTTGCGCTCAAGGGCCACGCCAGCAAGCGGGAGAAGCTCTACATCGAGGCCTCCGAGGCCTACGAGGCCGCGATTCGCGAGGCGGGCTCCGAGGACAAGGCGAAGTTCGATCGTGAAATCGAGATCCTGCGCACGCTGGTGCGCAAGAATCCCCACGATACCAATGCCCGCATCTGGCTCGCCGACGAAGTCGCCGACGGCTATGACCCAGCCGGCGAACCGCGCAAAGGCAAGAAAGAAGAGATTGCGATCCTGCAAGGGGTTCTGAAGGAGGAACCGCAGAACTCCGCCGCGAACCATCTGTGGATCCACGCGGTGGAGGCCAGCCCGCATCCGGAACAGGCCCTGCACAGCGCGGAGATACTGGCCTCGCTGGCGCCGGCGTCGGGACATATGGTCCACATGCCGGGCCACATCTTTTACCGCACCGGCGACTATACCCGTGCGCAGACTGCCTTCGATGCGTCTGCGGTGGCCGACGAAAGCTACATGCGGCAACAGCAGGTCGCGGTGGACAACGACTGGAACTACGTTCATAACCTTATGTATTCGGTAGCCAATCTGATGGAGTTGGGGCAGTTGCAGCAGGCAGCGCAGGTTTCGGCCAAACTCGGCGCTGCGCGTGGCCATCTGGAGAACACCCTCTATCCCTGGTCGGCCACGGGATGCGATCGCCCGTCTTAATCCCGACCTCCCGGTTGCTCTGCGCACGGCGGATTGGGAGCGCATCATCCAGCTGGTCAATGCCGCGAAGATTCCTCAGGGACTGCCGCACATGGAATTTCTGGCAGGCGGCCTTTCTCAATTCGCACTTGGGATGCAATCGGTGGCGGCGCACGAACCGGATGTGGCTGAGCGCCATTCCGTATTGCTGGATGCGAGCCTGTTCCGCATGTCGCAGGAGGTAAAAGACCAGCAGGCGACGGAGAAGAAGGAGCCGGCGGGAAACCATGCCATGTCCCCCGATCCCCTGCCCGAACCACTGTTCAAAGTACTGTCGATCATGTCGCTGGAGCTGCGCGCCTCCATGCTGGCCACGCAAGACAATGTTCCCGAAGCAGAGAAGTTGTTTGCGCAGGCGCGGCGTGAGGAAAAGGATTTGGGCTACCATGAACCTCCTTCGTTTATCCGTCCGGCGGCGGAGACCGAGGCGGCTGCGATGATGAACGCCGGCAAATGGACTGAGGCGAAAGCCGCATCCAAAGCGGCCCTGGTGGAACGGCCAAACTCCGGCTTCGCGCTTTATGGCGTCGCGCAGGCGGCTGAGAAGAGCGGCGACGCCGGCGCAACCACGGTGGCTTATAAGCAGTTCCTCAGCGCATGGAAGACGGCAGACCCTGGTTTGCCGCAGATAGGGCATGCTGAGCAGTGGCTTAGCCAGCATAGTGTGGCTGGCAATCATGGTTCTTAATATTTGCCCCTTCCACGAATAGGGTGTGGGCGGATAACGCAGCACTAAACCCCAGCTTTTTGGGCTCCATACAGACGCACCATGAGATTCGTGGTATCCCACATCTCGCGAAAAACGAGCGAGATATGGTGCACCCTTCGTCTGTGGCAAGGACAACGGTGCAGGGTAAGATTGTGTGGCAGCTTTGAGAGGGCAGCTTGGACGAGGAAATACTTGCGGTACCGCCGAAGCGCGGCATGCCTTGGATGTACATGGGCTCTGACGGGCTTCGGGCTGGGTGGGGCGTGCTGCTGTTCATCGTGCTTTATCTGGTGTTCTTCTTTCTTGTGAGCTGGGTGTTCCGGTCGTATCTTGCCGCGGTGCGACACTGTAGTCGTGTTGCCCGTAAGGCTGGCGCTGATCATGGAAGTCGTGCAGCTGTCTGCCGGCGATTGTGGCAACCGCCATCATGGCGCTCATCGAACGCCGATCCCTGCTGGCATATGGATATCAGGGCAAGGCGAGGGCTCTACGATTCTTCTCCGGCGTGGTCTGGGGCTTCGTCGCGCTTTCGGTACTCGTGCTTGGTTTTGTGGAAGGCCCGGCTTCTGGCCTTTGACGGCATCCAGCTGCATGGCGGCGCAATCTTCAAGTACGCCCTCGGCTGGGGCCTGATGTTCCTGATGGTCGCGGTCTTCGAGGAATCAACCCTGCGGGGTTATCTGCAATTCACCCTGACCCGGGGTATCGGGTTCTGGTGGGGAGCGCTGCTGCTCTCGTTGCTGTTTGGATTTTCCCACGGCACCAATCCAGGCGAGACACCCGTGGGTTTGTTCGGCGCGGCGGGTATCGGCCTGGTCTTCTGCCTTAGCCTCTGGTACACCGGATCGCTGTGGTGGGCACTTGGTTGTCCACGCCAGCTGGGACTGGGCAGAATCGTATTTCTATGGCACGTCGGATAGCGGGCTGGTCGCCCAGGGGCACCTGCTGGGTGCGCATCCGATCGGCCCGCGGCTGTGGAGCGGGGGGACGACCGGCCCCGAAGGGAGCCTGCTGGCGCTTGCCGAGGTCGCAATCATTGGTCTGCTGATGTGGCTGTGGTGGGGACGGAGAGAGCAGTCCCCCTTTCGCGGAAGCGGCTGGCGCCCGGCATGGAGCCGAAGGAGAAGCCGGCACTCGACACGGAACCAGCTCCGCTCTGATTACAGGTAGCGCCGGATCGGCCGTTTCTGTATCCACGCCCAGCTCTGCGAATGCCTCCTGGGCCTTCGCCTGGTCGAACTTGCCATCGCGCGCTAAGCGGGAAAGCGTGGCCACCACAATGGACTCCGCGTTCACCTCGAAGTGGCGGCGCAGATATTCACGATTGTCGCTGCGGCCAAAGCCATCCGTGCCCAGCGAAACCAGCCGGGTGGAAAGCCAGGGCGCAAGCTGATCGGGCACGACCTTCATGTAGTCGCTGGCCGCGATGATCGGACCCTCGGCTCCCTGCAGCGTTTGCAAAATGTAGGGGAGCTTTTCAGGCTGCCCAGGATGCAGGCGATTCCAACGCTCCACGCCCAGCGCTTCGCGCCGTAGCTCGTTGTAGCTGGTCACGCTCCAAACATCGGCGTGTACGCCATATTTCTCGGCCAGGATGCCTTGCGCCCGCACCACCTCATTGAGGATCGGCCCGCTGCCAAAGAGCTGCGCGACGGCCTTGCCTGCCGCAGCAGGCTGGAAGCGATAAATGCCGCGGACAATCCCTTCGCGCAGCCCCTTCGGGCATCGCCGGCATGGCGTAGTCCTCGTTGTACATGGTGATGTAGTAGAAGACGTTCTCGCCTTCCTGATACATGCGGCGAATGCCATCCTGCAGGATCACGGCCAAGTTCGTAGACATAGGCCGGGTCGTAGCTGAGGCAGGTGGGAACGGTGCTGGCGAGTACGTGGCTGTGCCCGTCCTGATGCTGCAAGCCTTCTCCCAACATGGTGGTGCGACCTGCGGTTCCTCCCATGAGGAAACCCTTGCCGCGCGAATCCGCAAAGGCCCAGATCATGTCGCCGACACGCTGGAAGCCAAACATCGAGTAGTACATGTAGAACGGAATCGTGGGCACGCGGTAATTGGAGTAGGCGGTACCGGCGGCGGTGAAGGAGGCCATGGAGCCCGCTTCGGTGATGCCCTCCTCCAGGATCTGGCCATCCTGCTCTTCGCGGTAGTAGAGCAGCATGTCGTTATCGTGCGGCTTGTACTTCTGCCCTTCGCTGGCGTAGATGGCGACCTGGCGAATGGCCGATTCGAGGCCGAAGGTCCGGGCCTCATCGGGCACGATGGGCACGATCAGCTTACCGATTGCCGGGTCTTTCAGCAGATGGCGCAGGATGCTGACAAACCCCATGGTGGTCGAAACCGCGCGCCCCTTGGAGCCGGCTGTCCACTCACCGAACTCCTTGAGCTTGGGCGCCTTGAATACCAGCTTGGGCGACTTCGCGCATCGGCAGATAGCCACCCAGCGCGCGGCGGCGTTCCTGCAGGTAGACAATTTCCGGGCTGTCCGGCGCCGGCCGATAGGGCTTGCCCAGCTTCGCCTGCTGCTCCGGAACCGGGATCTTGAATCGCTTCACAAACTGGGCCAGGCCGGCTGTCGGTGAGCTTCTTCTCCTGGTGCGAGGCGTTGCGGGACTGGTTGGTGCCCATGCCGTAGCCCTTGACGGTCTTGGCCAGAATTACGGTGGGAGAACCGCGATGCTCGATCGCCCGGCGGTAAGCGTTGTAGATCTTCGTGCGGTCGTGTCCGCCGCGGTGCAGATTCTCCAGCTGCTCGTCGGTCTTATCGCGCACCAGCTCCAGCAGCTCGGGATATTTGCCGAAGAACTCCTGACGAAGGTAGGCGCCGCCTTTGGCTTTGAATGCCTGGTAGTCGCCGTCAACGCACTCTTCCATGCGTTTGAGCAGCAGGCCGGATTGGTCGCGCTCAAACAACTCATCCCAGTCGCCGCCCCAGACGACCTTGATGACGTGCCACCCGGCGCCGCGGAAAGTGCCTTCCAGCTCATCGATGATGCGCTTGTTGCCGCGGACCGGGCCGTCGAGCCGCTGGAGGTTGCAGTTGACGACAAAGATCAGGTTGTCGAGCTTTTCGCGGGAGGCGACACCCAGCGCGCCGAGTGTATCCACTTCGTCGGTCTCGCCGTCTCCGACAAAGGCCCAGATTTTGCGGTCGGTCTTCTGGATGAGGCTGCGATTTTCCAGATAGCGCATGAAGCGCGCCTGATAAATGGCGTTCAGCGGGCCAATGCCCATGGAGACGGTGGGAAAGCGCCAGAAATCCGGCATCAGCCAGGGATGTGGATAGGACGATAGCGCAGGTTTGCCCCGCAATTCATGGCGGAAGTGAAACAGGCGGTCATCGTCAAATCGTCCTTCGAGGTAAGCGCGCGCATAGACACCCGGGGAAGCATGGCCCTGAAAATAGATAAAGTCGCCTGGCTGGTCTCCGTACATGGCATGGAAGAAGTGCTCGTAACCCACCTCAAGCAAGGTGGCCAGCGAGGAGTAGGTCGACAGGTGGCCGCCGATGCCCGCATCCTTCTTATTCTGGCCATGCACCATGGCCATGGCATTCCAGCGGATCAGAGCTTCGATCCGCTCTTCGAGTTTGCGGTCCCCGGGGTATGGAATTTCCTCATGCCTGGGAATGGTATTCAGGTAGGGCGTGGTCAGAGCCCCGGGGGTGGAGATACCGGCCTCGCGCGCCCGCTGGCGCAAAGCGGCAATGAGCTCCGCACCTTGTTCTGGTCCTTCGCCGACGACCAGGTCGTCGAAGGCTTCGATCCACTCGGCTACTTCTTCAGAAAATTTGGATTGGACGGGAAGAGCAAGTTTGGTTTCCATAAGTTAACCGTCGCGGCCTTCTATAAGTATACAGTTGGGGCTCCGACGCATAGTGAGACGCTGTGCTAGATTGATCCCATCGTCTCCACGCTCTTATGTCCACCTCTTCCTTCTCCAGAAGCCAAGCCGACGTGATTGACCTGCAACAGCAGGTGGCCCGTCTGCAAGCTTTGCTCGAGGTCTCGCGGCAGGTGCATGCAGCGGTTCGGCCGGAAGAAGTGTTGCAATCTGTGCTGAAGATCGTGGTCCGCGAGTTGGAAATGGCCGGGGCTCACGTCACTGAGCCGCCTCTGACCGTGGGCGAAATGCCCCCGCCGCCGTGGGAGGGCTGCGCCCGGTTTGCCCTGCTGAGCAAAGACGGAGTCCAGCTTACCGAGTTGGTGGTGGATCCCGGGCGGGGCAAAACGCTGTCGCTCTATGAGCAGGATTTTCTGGAAGGCCTGGTGCTGCAGGCAGGGGTAGCGGTCGAAAACTGCGCATTACCACGAACGTGCGGTCGAATGGGCCCGGGTGCAACAGGATCTGGACGCCGCCCGGGAGATCCAGCGCAGCCTGCTACCGCAGCAGATGACGGAGATTTCCGGCTATTCCGTCGCCGTGCGGTCAAGCACTGTTACGAAGTTGGCGGCGACTACGTGGACATCGTCGGCCTTCCGGATGGGGGCCAGATCATGGTGGTGGCGGATGTCGCGGGCAAGGGCCTGGCATCCGCCATTGTGGCCACCTCGTTTCGCTCTGCGTTTCGCGCGATGGCTCTGGCTGGGCTGCCGCTGGCCGAACTGGCGGCGCGCATGAATGAACACCACTACGGCGAGGGGCAGGAGGCCCGTCGCCGCTATGTGACGGCAATCTTCCTCAAGCTGAACCAGGAAAACCATACCGTCGAAGTAGTCAATGCCGGGCATAACCCCGGCTTTCTGCTTTCCGCGGATCGAAAGGTACACGAGATCGAGGCCAGCGGCACCCCAATCGGGCTGGTGCCGATGATGGAATATTGCTCGGAAACCCTGGCCTTCCCGCCCGGATCGCGGCTGCTTTTCTACACCGACGGGCTTACCGAGGTGTTTCAGGGCGATGACGAATTCGGTCCAGAGCGTTTGCTGGCAACATTTCGCGAGTGCAAGTCGGAGGACTGTACTGCTATCCTCAAGGTCCTGTGGCAACAATTAGCTGAATTTTCCAGGGGAGAGCCGCAGCAAGACGACATGACGGCGCTTGCATTGGTGCGAATGCACGGCTAGGCAGTTTGTGAAACTGCTTTAGCGGGGGAAGAGCAAAATGGTTGAAACCAGAGGCACGGCGGTGGAAGTACGGCTCCCATCGCGGCTGGGCTTCGAAAAAGTGGCGATGGGGACGGCAGCCAGCGTTGCCAAGCTCATGGGCTTCCCCGACGCACGTATTGAAGACCTGAAGACCGCTCTGGCCGAAGCCTGTATCAACGCGATCGAACATGGAAATCACCTGAATGATAACCTCTGCGTTGGCGTAATCCTTTCCGCCAGCGACGAAGCGCTGGAAGTCAAAGTGATGGATACCGGCTCAGGGATCGCCAAAGCACCGTCCAGGCCCGACATTGACAAGAAAATGCATGGCGAAGAAGATCCTCGCGGCATGGGCATGTTTTTGATCCAGTCTCTGGTGGATGAGGCCGAGTGGGTCAAGGGAAGCCCCGGTAAAGGAAGCTACGTACGGTTGGTGATCAGGCTGGCTAAGGAGAGCGAGTAACGTGCAGACGGAGACGAAAGCTAAAGTGGATGAAGTTATGGCCGCGGGTGGACGGCCGGTCACCGTTCTTCGCTTCACCGGCGACATCTCCAGCAGTTCGCGGGACACGGTGCTGGGCACCTATGAGGGCGTGGTCAAAAGCCGTCCTGTGCTCATCGATTTCTCCAAAGTGGAATACATCAACTCGAGCGGGATTGCCCTGGTGATCCAGATGTTGATGGAAGCGAGCAAGGCGGATCAGACGATTGCCGCTTTTGGGCTGACGCCGCATTTTCAGAAGGTGTTCACCATGGTCGGCATTACCAAATATGCCGCCCTGCATCGGGATGAAGCTACGGCGATTGCCTCGCTGTAGAGGGAAGCAGTCCTTGTAAATCCTGGGTCTGGAGTTTGTACATTTATCCAAAAGTGCGAAGGCCTGAACAAACCCAGTCGACCAACCCCCCAAAAAAATGATGCGCGAAAAGCGCTAAAAGCCCCTCGGCGGGATGCCGGTGAGGCCTTTCCGCGGGCACGGGTGCTCGCGAAATGACAAAAAAGTGAGTGATAAGCGTGGTAATTCCTCCTGCCGGAGCATTTTCCAGTTCCTGGGGCTTCTGGCAATGCGCAGGCCGAGGTTGCCGTTCTCGCGAAGTGGCTAAAAAGTACGCGTTAACGCGGTAATTCGATTTCGCAATCGCTTTTGGCCGGTTCAAGGGCCGCGCGAATAGAGGGGGCTGCTCAAGCCCTACGATTGAATTTTCAAAGATCAAGGTGGGCCAGCCCTGGGGCTGATAAGTCCTTTGTTTCCGCAAAGGCGCCCAATGTGCGGGCTTCGCCCGCGCATCACAGATATAGATACAATTCGCGGCGGTTCAGCTCACCGGAATTGACTCTTATTTCTTGCTACATGATGACGGGCACCGGGGAGCAGAAAACGGCAATCCTGCGCGTCCCTTTAGGTTTCGGAACCTTGGCCGGGCCGGGTGAGTCAACGATTGAGAGCATATTCGGCTGCAGGGGCTATATACAGCAGAAGTTTTTTCGCAGCCTGTTCAGCCGTTCCCGTTCGGCAGGCCCAGGGCAGGCTCTCCGGGACTGCGCATTCGTTCCTAGCCGAAATTGGGTAAGTTCAGGTCGCCCCTTCCCCGGATTCCCTGTGGAACTTGATGGCGTTGGCAGACTTTAGGAATCGGTCCGGCCGGAATGACAATTCTCACGGCGGCGGAGGTTTGGGGCGAGCTCCCCGCCCACGCCCCATTGGCCTGAATGCCGTGACACCGTTCTATAGGAGTTGGCCGGTAAGTCCTTTGTTTCACGAAGATGGTCAAATTTTATTATTTCCCGCCCCCATAAACTATTTTGGGGTAATTGGCTGGCCGAAGCAGCGTTTCCGAGAAGAGAAGGCGTTAACGGAGATTACGCGGGCCGAGGTCTTATCTGTCCACATCCGAGTTCCCCCTATCTTTCCGCATCGGCAAGGTTACCCACATAGATAGATACGGAATCGGGAAAGAAAGTTTAGGGTTGGGTTCGATCAATGTGTGCGGCCAAAGGCAAGTCGCCTCGTTGGCGATGTCCATCTTGAAATTGGTGATTCTCCCCGATAGCTGCGGTATTGCAACAGAATTGCCGTCTTGCCGGGGTGAGGGATTGAGTGAGCGACGGAGGCGTCAGTCAGCGTAGCCGGCGATGTCGTCCCTCCGCAGAGATGAGGCTCTCTCGTCAGATTTTCAGCCTGCGCGTGGGCTAGTGTCACGCTCGGTTTAAAGTCGTCCGATCATGGTGGCGATGCCGCCAAGGGTGCGCATGTGTTCGAGGATGGCGGGCTCGAAGAGATCAGCTTTTGTGCCCGGCGAGAACATGGCATCGAGGTCGAAGCTGGCGGGAAGCACGCCGACAACTGTAGCTGGCATTCCATTGAGGTCGATGTCACTTCCGACAATCGAAGGGTTTGAGGCAAACTGACGGCGCCAGTGAGCGTCGTCGTAGCTATCTGGAAGTGAGGCAAGGAGACGATTGCTGAAGAGGATGTTTGCAAGATCGACCAAACGACTCGGGGACTGATAAGCGATTTGGGAACAGGCTGCGCGATCCTGGCGGTTGTAGCAAGTCAAGGCCGAGTGTTGAAGAACAGGCCTGTTATCGCCAGTTGACATCGGAGAGGCACTTGTCCGATAT
>CAWKAU010000024.1:0-1725670 GCA_963847685.1 uncultured Acidobacteriaceae bacterium
ACGGGCATGTCGGTAACAGAAGGTACCGGGCATGTAGGTAACACTTTTCGTCAAAGTTGAAGTTAAACGAGCTTGGAGAAAAACGGAAACCAAGTCGTCGCCGCAGCTGTGGGAATGTGGGAAGCTCGCGATTGTTTGCGAGCTTTCCAAGGCGTTGTGGGAAGAGAGGGAAAGGGCTTTTTCTTTTCCTCTCTTCCCATACCGCCGTCATTTCCATAGCTGTTCACTCTGCGCCTGCAGGCATCGGTTGCAGAATGAGCTTGTGACTGTCGAATCGCGCCAAGGGAAAGGTTGCGAAATGGACCTTCCAATAGCGATCATCCAGCGGCTCCAAGCCGATCGATTCCCCGCCCAGAGTCTTGCTGATAAACACCTGCGTGCCTTTCCAGAAGAAGGTTCCATCCGGATAGACCCGCTTGGCCTTCATGTTGCTGTCGTATTGCGGTTGCGGAACACGATCCGGATAGGTGCGCGGCGAACTCTGGTAGCAAGAGGCCGGTGTCTGCTGCTCTAGCGCCTCGTGTGGCCGCTCCTGGTTGTACTGCTGGCGGAATCGATCAAAAGCCTTTTGTTGCCCTCTCCGGCCGGCGGCTGGCGGTTTGGCCGTCTCCGCCTTCAACGTCCGGTGCATACGCTCGTGACGCCCGTTTTGCTCCGGATGACCTGGCTTGATCCGCTCCGGCTGAATGCCCAGCTTCATCCAGTAAATCGATAAACGAGAGATGCCGGCAATCGCTCGCGAGGCAAACGGAGCGCCGTTATCGGTGCGGATCGTCTGCGGCAGGCCATATTCTCGAAACGCGGCCGCAAAAATCGCTTGTACATGCTCCGTGTCCGTCTTCTCCACATCCTGGCAGCGCAGCAGGTAACGGCTATGCGCATCGGTCACCGTTAACGGATCAACCCGCTCTCCCTTGCCCGTCAGGAACCATCCCTTGAAGTCCGCGCACCATAGTTGATTGGCCGCGTCCACTTTTTGAAACGGCCGGCTGTACAGAGGAACCCGTAGCCGCTTGCGCTGCGGTGTGCTCAACCCTTTTCGCCGCAAAATCTCTCCAAAAGTGCTCACTGCCGGCCAAAGAACCCCTTTGTTCTTCGTCCCCAGATGCCCATGTAGTTTCTTGGCTCCCCAGCTCGGATGCGCATACTTCAATTGCACAATCTGCTCCTCGATCGCAGCATCGGTCTGATTTGGATGATTGCCTGCTCCATAGCGTCGATCGGGCAATCCACTCAATCCTTCCGCCTCGTAACGCTTTACCCACTGGTAGCCTGTCTTGCGTGCTATCCCATAGATCCGGCACAGCTCTGCCATCGTGTACTGTTCGCTGTCGTGATCCAAAACAAAACGCGTCCGCTCCTCCAACACATCCGTCTCTTTCCAGGGCATGCTCTCTTCTACTTGCCCCCGCTCGGGACGAAAAGTGTTACCTACATGCCCGGTACCTTCTGTTACATACTTGCCCGGTCCGTACCCCCGTGTGCGGCCCGACTAAGGTCGTGCCCTGATACAAAGCCAAATCATCCACCTCGCCCTGAACTCCGGGACAGAGGCGTGACCAAACCCCTCTGCTACTACAATGAAGTATGCCTTCGGAAAGGACCGCACATACCGTCTGTTCGCATGACTGCCCAGACTCCTGCGCCGTTCTCGTAACCATTGACGAATTTGGCAGCGCCACCCGCGTCCAGGGCGACCCGACCCATCCCGTTACTCGCGGCTTTCTTTGCGGCAAGGTGGCCAAGTATCTGGATCGCGTCTACTCTCCTTCGCGCCTGCTGTACCCGATGCGTCGCCGGGCTGGAACACCAAAAGGGAAAATGCCTTATGGCCGCGAGGCAGATGTCTTCGAACGCATCGGTTGGGACGAGGCACTCGACCTGATAGCGGAACGGCTGCACCTCATTGCACGCGAGTACGGTCCCGAGTCGGTGTTGCCCTACTCCTACGCTGGAAACATGGGTGTGCTCGGCTATGGCTCGATGGATCGCCGCTTCTTTCATCGCCTCGGCGCCTCGCGGCTCGACCGCACCATCTGCGCCACCGCCGGCGGCGACGCCCTGGTGTCGGTCTACGGAAAGAGGCTCGGCACCGCACCGGAGCATTTCCGCCATGCCCGGTACATCATTGCCTGGGCGGCAAACATTCACGGCAACAACGTTCACCTGTGGCCCTTCGTTGAAGAAGCTCGCCGCAACGGCGCCCGGCTGATCGTCATCGACCCCTACCGCACCCGCACCGCCCGAGTCGCCGACTGGCATATCCCGATCCAGCCTGGTACCGACGCTGCCTTAGCGCTCGGCCTGATGCGGGTCATCATCGAGGAAGGGCTCTACGACAAGGATTATGTCGAGCAGCACACCCACGGCTTTGCCCAGTTGCGCGAGCATGTGCAGCCTTATACCCCGCAGCACGTGGCCGGTTTGACGGGTGTCGCCGCAACCGACGTCGAACGCCTGGCGCGTGAGTACGCCTGCAGCACACCAGCGGTCATCCGTTTGAACTACGGCGTGCAACGCTCGCAGAATGGTGGGGCCGCGGCGCGTGCCGTTTGCATGTTGCCCGCGCTCATCGGCGCCTGGAAGCATCTCGGCGGCGGCCTGCAGCTCTCCACCGGCGGCGCCTTTCAGTTCAACACTGCGGCGCTTGAAAGGCCCGACCTGATGATGGCGAGCCCACTTGCGCGGACTGCCCGTATCGTCAACATGTCGCGCCTGGGCCATGCCCTCACCGAGCTCGAATCACCTCCGGTGAAGGCGCTCTTCGTCTACAACTCGAACCCGGCGGCCATTGCTCCCAACCAGAATGCCGTGCTGCGCGGAATGATGCGCAACGACCTTTTCACCGTGGTGCACGAGCAGTTCTTCACCGACACCACCGACTACGCCGACATTGTGCTGCCCGCAACCACCTTTCTGGAACACAAGGATATCCAGGGCGCCTACGGCCACTATTTTCTGCAACTGTCCGAGCAGGCGATTGCGCCGCTGGGGGAGGCCCGCTCCAATGTCTGGCTTTTCAGCCAGTTGGCACAGCGCATGGGCTTCCCCGAGCCCTGCTTTCATGACAGCGTCGACGATCTGATCGAGCAGGCGCTGGATACGCCATCGATGAACGGCGTCACTCGCCAGCAACTCGAGACCGGCAAGCGAATCCGCCACCTGCCGGAGGAGGAGCTGCCATTTTCCCAGGGAGGCTTAAGCACACCGAGCGGCAAGGTGGAGTTCTATTCGAGCGCACTGGCAGCGCAGGGACTGGACCCGCTGCCGGCATTTCACCCACCCGACGAATCGCGCAGGGGGCCCAACGCGCACACCTTCCCGCTCGAGTTTTTGCCACGCAAGGCCGACAACTACATGAACTCCACGTTCGCGAACCTGCCGGGCCACCAGAAGATGGAGTCGCCCGGATTGGTTGCTATGCACGCCCAAGACGCCAGCGCACGCCAGATCCGCGACGCAGACTGGGTCGAAATATACAATGCACGCGGAAAGATGCAGCTGCGCGCGCATATCGACGGCAGCGTACCGCCCGGCGTGGTCGCCGCCAGCCTCAGCTGGAATAAGCTGTCGACCGGGGGAAACAACGTAAACGCTCTTACCTCGGAGCGGCTGACCGACCTGGGCCGCGGCGCCACATTCTATTCCACCCTGGTAGAAGTTCGAAAGCTCAGCCCCGACGAAGCGCAAAACCTCTGCACTCCGATAGACTAAGAACACCTGCTCAAGCGTGAGATTGCCGATGCCGTTTCCAGCGGGTTTTCAGTGCGCGGGCTGTGGAGAGTGGAATGAGATCGTGGTGGACGAGTCTGCGGGGGGACGGCAACGTTACGTGGAAGACTGCCAGGTCTGCTGCAAGCCCAATCTTCTCTCCGTGTCCTGGGATGCCTCGGTTGGCGAGTACTTTGCGTGCAGTGAGCTTGAGAGTTAAAGGTGTTCTGGTGTTTCACCTGACTGGACCTCCGGGATGGCACGCGTGGTGAGAAACCAGTCCCCGGAGTTGGGAAGTACCCCTTCCGTCACATATAATCGCCTTTTCCTCCAGCAGGATCCGATTTTCAGCAGTGAGGGTGTGCCTATTCTTCGCGTCGTGTCAGGGAGCCTTCGCTCCCGGTTTCATAAGAACCAACCTGTACTGCCGTTTTTTTTTCGGGTGTGCAGGATCCTGGCCTTGCTACTATTTTGCGGTTCCAGTCTGATTGCCTGGGCTCAGCAGGACGTCGTCCAGCAAATCAGGGTTATCGGTAACCGGCGCATTCCCAGAGAAACCGTGCTGGCGCGGCTGTTCACCCACGTGGGAGATACCTACGATCCGGCGACCATCGAGCGCGACTTCAACTCGCTCTGGAACACGGGCTACTTCGAAAACCTGCAGATCGCCCGTGAGGATACCCCCAAGGGCGTCGTTATCGACGTCATCGTCAAAGAAAAGCCCACGATTCGGGAGATTAACTACAAAGGCCTGAATTCGGTCTCGACCTCAGACGTTCTGGATCGCTTCAAGAAAGAGCACGTTAGCCTCTCGGTTGAGAGCCCGTATGATCCCACCCGGCTGGCCCGGGCGATCGATGTGATCCGGGCTTTGCTGGCCGAGCACGGGCATCAGTTTGCGACGGTGAAGCCGGATATCAAGACCATTCCCCCGGCCTCGGTCTCGATCAACTTCATCATCAAGGAAGGCCCCACGGTCAAGGTGGGAAATATCACTTTCACCGGCAACCACGCGGTGAGCTCACGCGAGCTGCGCGCGGCGATGAAAAATCTGCGGCCGGTTGGGATTCCGCACTCCATTTTCCTGGAGAACATCTTCGCCCGCACCTACGACGCCAGCAAACTCGAGGAGGATACCGAGCGGGTTCGCCGCGCGCTGCAGGATAGGGGCTATTTCAGGGCGACGGTCGACATCCCCACCACCCATATCCGGAATGAAGGTGGCCTTTCCTTCTTCACCTTTCGCCCACGCACAGGGAAGCGCATCGACATCCGGATGCCAATTGAGGAGGGGGAGCGCTACCGCCTGGGCGGAGTAACCTTCACCGGCAACACGCACGTACAGAACGTAAAGGCTCTTCGTTCCCAGTTCCCGACGAAAGATGGGGAATGGTTCAATGCCACCGCGGTGGGCAAGGGCCTGGATAATCTGCGCAAGGCTTACGGTTCGCTCGGGTACATCAACTTCACGGCCGTGCCGACGCCGCGCATCGATGACGCGAAACACGAGGTCTTCCTGGACATCGACATCGACGAGGGCAAGGCTTTCACCGTCTCGCGCATCGAGTTCCAGGGCAACACCATCACTCGCGACCGCGTGATCCGGCGCGAGCTGCTGATTGAAGAAGGCCAGCCCTACAACAGCAACCAGTGGGAATCGAGCCTGCTGCGCCTGAACCAATTGGACTATTTCGATCCGCTGAAGGTCGATCAGGACTCGGACATCCACCCGGACAACGATAACGGTACGGTGTCGCTGCTGCTGAGAGTGCACGAGAAAGGCAAGAATTCGATTGGCCTGAACGGCGGCGTCAGCGGTCTTTCCGGCACCTTCCTCGGTCTCAACTACTCGACCAATAACTTTCTGGGCCTGGGCGAGACATTGAGTCTGCAGGGCAATATCGGCAACCTTTCGCGCAACGTAGTCTTCGCGTTCACTGAGCCCTACCTGCGTAACAAGCCGATGAGCGTGGGGTTCCAGCTCTTTTCCAGGAAGACCGACTACAATTCGGCGCGCAACTACGCTCAAGTGACTGGCCAGTCCTCGAACCTGACGGCCGCCCAATCATCGCTGGTTCAGAACTACAACCAGTCATCGACGGGGTTGAACACCTCCATCAGCTATCCCATACCGCGCACCTTCAAGCGGGTAGGCTTGACCTATAGTTGGGACAAGTCGACCATCACGACATTCAGCCAGGCGTCCGCGAACCTGTTCCAAACGCTCGCCTTCCGTAGCGGCCAGATCCAGGGCGCCAATGCACTGGAAGGCATTTACACCAGCTCCGTTTCGTTGAGCTATGTATACAACCGGGTCGGCCCGTCCATCTTCAAGCCGCGCTTCGGAACCGATATCTCCGCGGCCTTTCAGCTCGCCGGTCTGTTCGGGAATGTGCGGTATTTTAGCCCGGTAGTCCAATACAAGCATTACCTTGCGGTGAAGGGTCTGCACCCCAACCCGGAAGGGCGCAACGTGCTTGGCTATCGCTTGCAGGCTTCTTACATCCAGGGCTACAGCGGAGATGTTGCTCCCCCCTTCGCCCGTTTCTATTCCGGTGGCGACAACGAACTGCGCGGCTTCGATGTACGGGCGGCGACGCCCTATGCCTTCATCCCGGTGCGGGCAAACATCACTCTTACCAACCCCGACGGTACGCCCATCCCCATCGATCCCACGAATTACACTTTGGGCTACATCACGATTCCGATCCCCATCTACCGCCCGGTTTCTGTGGGCGGCGATGTCAAGTTCACGTCTAACGTTGAATACCGCATTCCCATTGCCGGGCCGGTCAGCTTTGCGATATTCGACGATTTCGATATCACTTCTGTCATTCGCCAGTCCCAGTTACGGCAAAGCGTCGAAGGGGCAGATCAGCTCAATTCGCCGCTCTATGGCTGCACCTCTTACTTCAACGGGGCTTGCCAGGGCGGCCAGTCAATCAAGTTCATCAACGAAATCCGGCCGATCTCCGGCACCAACGTGGTACCGCGCATGTCGGTTGGCGGCGAGCTGCAGGCGTTCCTGCCCATCGTGAATGCACCCTTCCGCCTGTACTACGCATACAACACCCTCCGCCTTTTTGAGAATGTTCAGGGAGAGAGCCTGATCACGCGCAGCATGTTCCCCGCCGGCGGCGCGGGCGACTACACCTACCAAAACGCAATTACCGCGTATGACTCCCTGTTGCATTTCCGGGAGCCGAGAAAGACCTTCCGGCTGAGCGTGAGCACGACCTTCTAGCGAAGACTGCGGTAAGGGTTGGGGTCCGCAACAACCCCCCTCAAGCCCCGCGGCACGCCGGGACGGGCAAAAGAAGGCTTGAATGGGCCACCCCAAATTTTCTTGCGGGTAAGAGCAGCCCTAATCCCGCGTCGAAATGGAAACGGCACAACTAGACGCCGGACAGAGGGCACACCTATAATCACTGCTGGCCCTGTGATTATCTCGGTCCGTGTCTCTTTTCCGGCATTTGCTGCCAGATGCGCTGGTCTTTGGCAATGCGCATGAGAGAGCTGCAAGCGAAGGCCCGCTTCCGCTCACAAGAGCGGGCGATCCGGATTCAAAGATCAAAAGGAGTTCCGTATTCCGATGAAGCGTTCGTTCACACTTGTTTGCCTGCTCGCGTCCGCAACCGGCGTGGGTTCCGTCGCGCTGACCAGCAGAGCATTAGCCCAGACTCCGTCCGCACCCACCCCGGCCGATTCCACAGCCGGCCTTGCTTCCACTCCAATCGTCCCGGTCTCCGCCAAGGTTGCAATTATCGCCTTTCAGCAAGCGGTGGCATCGACCAACGAGGGTCAGCGCAACTTTGCCCAACTGCGGGTTAAGTTTGAACCCAAACAGGCGCAATTAAAGTCACAGAGCGATGAGATCGACTCTCTCAAGAAGCAGTTGCAGGACGCCGGCGCTAACCTGGCCGAACCCGAGCGCGAGGCTCGCCTGAGGACAATCGACGAAAAGACGAAGTCGCTGCAGCGCTCCGCGGAGGATGCACAAAACGAGGCCAGCGGCGCGATGAGCGACATGTATCAGCAACTGGCACAGAAGGTGTACGCGGTACTGGACACGTATGCCAATCAGCAGAAGTTTACCCTGGTGCTCGATGCCAGCAATCAGCAGAATTCCCCGGTGCTGTGGGCCAGTCCTGCTACCGACATCACCAAGGCGATCGTAGACGCCTATAACGCCAAGTCTGGCGTTCCCCCGCAACCGGCAACTGGAGCTGGAACCACCGTGCCGCGGTCGACCACCCCAAGCCGTCCGGGGACTGGAACTACCACCCGCCCAAGCACGACCAAACCGCCGCAATAGCGATTTTCTAGCGCATGCCCCTGCAGGTAATTTTTACTAGTATTTTTTACTGGGTAGGGGCATGCCAATCGCTTAAGCACCGGTCCGGTGTCACCTGTGGAAAAAACTGTGGAAAGCCGGGGAGCACTTTTCCCGGATTGCGCCCGCCGACGTCACAAGAGCCAGCCGAATACCTGGACATCGCTTGCTAAGCTTATACCCATCAGTTACTTATGAGGTATTCGCGGGCTGTTACGCGATGTGAAACCGGAGTGCAGTGCAACCGCTGCAATTTGGCGGGTTTCCACAAAATGAGATGAACGCATGACTACAGTAATGCGGCAACAGCTTTATTTGCTGGTATCTTCGCCCACTTTGAGCACCGCCAGAAAAGCCTCCTGTGGGAATGTCGACTTTGCCGATCCGCTTCATGCGCTTTTTACCCTCTTTTTGCTTCTCCAGAAGCTTGCGTTTGCGGCTGATGTCTCCCCCGTAGCACTTGGCCAGGACATTCTTGCGCAACGGCGCGACCGTTTCCCGGGAGACGATCTTGGACCCAATCGCCGCCTGGATAGCGACCTCGAACATCTGCCGGGGTATCAGCTCGCGCATTTTGGAGACCAGCGCTCGCCCCCGCTCATAGGCAAAATCTCGATGCACAATGATGGAGAGCGCATCGACCGGTTCACCCGAAACCAGAATATCCAGCTTGACCATGGGAGACTCCCACATGCCTGCCAGCTGGTAGTCGAGGGACGCATAGCCGCGGGAAACCGATTTCAGGCGGTCGTAGAAGTCCAACACTATCTCGTTGAGCGGTAACTCGTAGGTGAGCATGACGCGGGTCGGGGTCACATACTCGAAATTTTTCTGCCGGCCGCGCTTTTCCTCCACCAGCTTGAGAATGCCGCCCACATACTCCTCACTGGTCAGGATGGTGGCGATGATAACGGGCTCTTCGATCTTGGCGATATCGCTTGGGTCGGGCCAGCGCGAAGGGTTCTCCACCTCGATGACCGCCCCGTCGGTGAGAGTAATCCTGTAGCGCACGCCGGGAGCAGTGGTAATAAGGTCCAGGTTGAACTCCCGCTCCAGCCGCTCTTGAATGATCTCCATGTGGAGAAGACCCAGGAACCCGCAGCGGAATCCGAATCCCAGCGCGATGGAGCTCTCGGGCTCAAAGAAGAAAGAAGAGTCGTTCAGGCGCAGTTTTTCGAGCGCGTCGCGCAGCAGGGTATGCTCATGGGAATCCACCGTGTAAAGCCCGGCAAAGACCATCGATTGAATGTCTTTAAAGCCGGGTAGAGGCGCCGCTGCCGGACGCGTATCTTCGGTGACCGTATCGCCGATCTTGGTGTCGGCGACATTCTTGATGGTAGCGGCAAAGAAGCCCACTTCGCCGGCCGACAACTGCTCAATCTCCAGCGGCTTGGGCGTCAATACACCGACCGACTCAACCTCGAACACACGACCGTTGGACATGAGGCGGATCTTTGCCCCCTTGCGCAGGAGACCATTAATCACCCGGACCAGCACGATGACGCCGCGATAAGGATCGAACCAGCAATCGAAGATCAACGCCTGCAGTGGCGCCTCCGCATCCCCCGTGGGCGGCGGCAGACGGAGCACAATAGCTTCCAGGATTTCGGGAACGTTCAGGCCGGTTTTGGCGCTTACCGCCAGCGCATCGGTGGCATCTATGCCAACGGTGGACTCGATCATCTCCTGAGTGCGCAGAACGTCCGCGCTGGGCAGATCGATCTTGTTGATCACCGGAATCATGTCCAGGCCGTTGTTGATGGCCAGATAGGCATTGGCCAGGGTTTGCGCCTCGACGCCCTGCGACGCGTCGACTACCAGCAAAGCACCCTCACAGCACGCCAGGGAGCGCGACACCTCGTAGGAGAAATCAACATGCCCAGGCGTGTCCAAAAGGTTCAACTGGTACATTTCGCCATCCCTGGCGAGGTAGTTCATGCGCACTGCATGGGCCTTGATGGTGATGCCGCGCTCCCGTTCCAGATCCATCGCGTCCAGTACCTGAGCCTGCATCTCTCGCGCCGTCAACGACCCGGTGAGCTCGAGCAGACGGTCCGAAAGGGTGGATTTACCGTGATCAATGTGGGCGATGATCGCGAAATTGCGGATGTGTTTGCTATCCATGAAGGGATGCCGGTTGGCGGGGTGACAACTCAGTTGATGGAGAGGAGTCTCTCCCCCGATCTTATCATTCACGCTTAGGGCTTCGGGCCATACAATCAAGGTCAACACCATGTTGCCGGGAAGCTGAAGCAACCCGCTCTTTCGTTGTGCAGCAAAACCGGAAGAGTGCTCTCCGGGGCGTTTTTGCATGGGACCAACATGGGGTTAGGCAGAGGGTTGATTATCGCTCCCAGAGTGTTCATGCTGGCGCTTGCCGCGGCCCCGCTGCTGCTTACCGGGTGTGTGCCGGAAAATCCTGCCCCGGGCCCGGCAAAATCGCCACAGGCTACGGCCCCTGCGCTCAAACCCGCTGAGCCCTCGGCAGGGTCAGCCAAAGCACTCCCCTCCGCTGCTCCGCAACCCGCCCGTCCCGAGGTACAGACCCTGATCGACGCAGTCGAAGTGGCGTATCAGAGCGGTGTGACCAACTACCATGCGGGCAAGCTGCAGCCGGCCAAGGCAGACTTCGATCGAGCTGTGGACATGATGCTGACCAGCAATTTCGATCTCCGCAACGAACCGCAGCTGCGCGACGAGTTCGAGCGTGTTCTCGATGCCGTCAACACTTTGGAGACGGAGGCGCTCAAGCAGGGAAACGGATTCGCACCCAAAATCGAACCGGCCCCGGTGGATATTGCCAACGATGTCACGTTCCCGGTGGACCCCACCGTCAAAGCGCAGGCCATCGCAGAACTCAAGACCACGGTGTCCGACCTGCCGCTGGTTATCAACGATCCGGTCGCCGGTTATATCAGCTACTTCTCTTCGCGAGGGCGGGGAACGCTGGTGCGTTCTCTCGAGCGCGCCGGCCGCTACCACGCCATGATCGCCCGTGTGCTCGCCGAAGAGGGTGTTCCCCAAGATCTTATTTACCAGGCCGTGGCTGAATCCGGGTTTCAGCCCCAGGCGGTGAACGGACACTCGGGCGCCGGCGGCATGTGGCAGTTCATGCCCTCCGGCCCGTACGGTCTCAACCGCAATGGCTGGTACGATGAGCGCTTCGATCCGGAGAAATCAACCCACGCCTATGCGCGCTACATGAAGCTCTTGTACTCCCAATTAGGCGATTGGTACCTGGCCATGGCGGCCTACGACTGGGGGCCGGGCAACGTGCAACGCGCCGTGCAACGCACCGGCTACGCCGACTTCTGGGAGCTGTATCACCGCAACGTGCTGCCTCAGGAGACGAAGAATTACGTGCCCATCATCATCGCCGCCGCGATCATGGCTAAAAATCCGCAGCAATATGGACTACAGTCCCTGAACCCCGGATCCGCCTCTCCTGATCGACACGGTGACTACGGACTACAGTGTTGACCTGCGCCTGGTCTCCGACATCGTCGAAGTACCGGTTCAGGAGATCTGGCGACCTCAACCCCAGCCTGCTGCGCATGAGCACACCCTCCGACGCTCCCTTCGAACTGCATCTGCCCGCCGGCCGAAAAGAACTCTACGAAAAGCGCATCTCTGAAATCCCCGCGGACAAGCGAAATCAATGGCGGTTTCACAAAGTGGTTTCAGGAGACTCGATGGAAACGGTCGCCCGCGATTACCACGTGAGCCCCACGGAGATCGCCTTCGTCAACCAGCTCGAACCCGGCGACGATCTCTCCTCCACCGACTCGCTGGTTATCCCGGTGCCTCCGGCACCGTCCGGCAAATCTCGCCTCACCCTCTACAGGGTCGAACACGGCGACACGCTGGTCACGGTGGCCGATCGCTTCAACATCACCGTGCAGCAACTTCGCCGCTGGAACCACTTGACGGCGGCCAAATTGTGCCGGGCCGCCGCCTGTATGTGGCTGAACCCGCGCTGGTCACCAGTTCCAAGCATCGGGCAAGTGCGACCAAGAAGCATGGCACTGGCGCAAAAACCGGTGAGGCCACACTCGACACCTGCGCCCAAGCCCACGCATACAACGGCGAATAACAGCTCTTCATCTACTTCTCATGCCTCGACTGAATCCGTATCTCTGAACAGATAGCGGCGTATGCAGGAAAAGAAAATTAATTCACACTTGCGTTCGTTGGCGTACCGTTGCATGCTGTTGCTATAATCCGCGCCGCAGGCAAGTATGGTGGATAGCCGTTTTCTGCGATCCGAATCCGTAGTAACCGAAGCCTTGGAGGCATAAGAATGCAGGACGAATACAAGCTGTACGCACACGCTGACAACCCGTTTGAAGCCGAGGGCGACGAGTACCCGGATGAGGTGGAAGACGGCTTCGATGACGATGAAGAGGAAGAAGAAGTCAGTGTCATTGTTTCTTCTACGCCGGTGGTGGTTGCGCCGCTGCCCCCGTCCGTGAGCGCTCCGCCCCCGCCCGCGAAGACTCCGGCCAAAAAGGCTGTCGCCAAAAAGGCTGTCGCCAAAAAAGCCGTTGCTAAAAAAGCCGTCGTCAAGGCCCCGGCCAAGGCTCCCGTAAAAGCTCCGGCCAAAAAGGCCGCTACGAAATCTGCCGCGAAGAAGAGCAGCAAAGGCGCGAAAAGCGGCAGAAAGGCTGCGAAAGCAGTCAGCACCAAGAAGAGCGCCAGTAGCAAAAAATCTACCATCAAACGAGGTATTCCTTTGGCAGTGAAGAAAGCAGCAACCAAGAAGTCGGCGGCGAAAAAGGCTCCGGCAAAGAAGGCAGCAAAGAAAGCGCCAGCCAAGAAGGCAACTAAAAAGGCTGCGAAAAAGGCTACCAAAAAGAAGTAAGTTCACGAACAAAACAGGCAAGCAAAAGAGCCCGGCTGGCAGCCGGGCATTTTTGCGTCTGGGTCAGGATTTGTCAGGTAAGCCCCCCAGGTCTCAAAGGCGAGAGCCACCCGCCATGGAAGTCCGAAAACGGGATCGAACTCGAGATGGATCGTGCGGGCTTTTGCGTTGCTGGGGAACGGTGACCCGCCAGGAGCGGGCTTCCGTGGTCGAAAGCTCAGAACAGCATGGGCAAGAAACAGCACTGTCGGGGTCCTTCGACTCCGCGCCATCAAGCGCTGCGTCACGCGATAAATCTGTGAGGCGCGCTCCGCTCAGGATGACGATTTTGTGGTGAGTTGGAGACGCAAAAAACCCGCGTCTTCTGGGATTTCTATTCGCTGCAAAACGAGCAGCGCGCTTATGAGACCCAGTTCCAGGTACCCATCACCTTGCCTCACTTGGTTCGAAAGGGAGGATTTTTGAATCTTACTTAGCCTTTTTTCTCAAAGCCGTTGAGCGCCGCCAGAACCTGCTCGCTGTGCTTGGAGGGATCGACGCCGGTCCAAACCTGAACGATTTTGCCTTGGGGGTCAATCAGAAAAGTATTGCGCTTGGCCATCTTCATGCCCATGTGATCGACCATCGAACCGTACAACGCCACGACTTTCTTATCCTGATCGCTCAGCAGTTTGAAGCTCAGCCCTTCCTTGGCACAAAACTCCTTGTGGCTGCCGGTCGAGTCCACGCTCACACCCACCACCACAGCATTCAGTTGTTGATACTTAGACATGTCCTGCTGGAAGTTGTGCGCTTCAATGGTGCAGCCGGTTGTCATGTCCTTGGGATAGAAATACAGCACCACCCACTTGCCGCGAAAACTGTCGAGACTGATGTTGGAGCCATCCTGCGACGGCAGGGTAAAGTCAGGGGCGCTCTGACCCACCTGGGGCATCGCCGTATCATCGGCTTTTCCGCGGATGGTAAAGGCCACCCCGGCAAGCAAAACCACCAGGACTGCGACGACTGCAACTCTCGTTGAATTCACTGGAATCTCCGCTACTTGATTAGACCGCTTTTCGGATTCCTGTCCACCTACCGAGACGATGGCAATGCCGGCGGCAGCGGCCAGCTCCCGAACCGTGTCCTGGTCGAAGATGAGTGTCCGGCCGGCTTCGATCGAAAGGCAAGTCGCCCCTGCCAGCCGCATGGTCCCGATAGTATTGGGCCCGATCACCGGCACATCGAAACGCATATCCTGATTTGGCTTGGCCACTTTCACCACGCTTAGCCGTCTTGATCGCAGCGTAGAAGCCTCGCCCTCAGCCTCCAGAGCCCGCAGGATGGCTCCGGCGCGTTCGATGGTGGCGTCGGTGCCTTCCATGGCCTCGACTGCCACACAGGCTTGCCCGGCGACGACTACGGTCTGGCCAATGTCATAGCCGGCAAGAGCGCCCGCTACTTTGCGTCCATACGCCAGGTCCTGCTGCTCTTCGTCGGTGGGCGCGCGCGCGGTCAAAACTCCTGGCCGGGCCAGCAGCGGTTCCAGGTAGGCGGTGGAGGAGATCAGCTCAATCCCTTCGTCGCTGAGAACCTTGGCGACCGCGCCAAGCAGCATATCCGTATTGCGAGTGCGCAAATTCAACAACAGCTTGGCCAACCGCCAGTCAGGACGAATGCTGGAGAAAATTTGCTTATGTTTGACCTGGCCGGCCATGACGGCCCGGGTTACGCCCTGCTGCCGGAAGGTTTCGATCAAGCGCGAAAGCTCGCCCAGAGAGAGCCAGTGCACCTGGACGCCCGGGTCGGCCGCAGCCCGTGTATCCATCTCCGCTTCGGTTTCTTCTTTGATGGCTGCGACCACGACCTCAACCCCATGGGCGCGTGCAGCATCCAGCAGCAAAAAGGGAAATCGGCCATTGCCGGCAATCAGGCCCAGCTTGGCGATCGGCTCTGGTTTCACGCGGCTCCTACTTGATCACGCCCCGCTGCGAGCGCTCGATAAACGCAACCAGGTAGGCGACGCAGGCATCCAGCTCACCCTCGCCCCGCAAGCGCTCGCAGAGCCTGTGAGGTATTCAACTTGGCCGCCAGCAGGATGCGATAAGCATGCTGCAGCGCTCGCAATTGCGGGTCGCTAAAGCCAGAGCGCTCCAGCCCGATTCGATTGAGGCTGTAGGCATGCGTCTCACGCTTGGCCGAAGTCAGCGAGTAGGGCAAAACATCCTGGGTAATGGTGGTGCCCCCGCCGACGTAGGCATATTTGCCGATACAGCAGTACTGGTGCACTGGGCAGAGCGCTCCCACACTTGCATGGTCTTCGACCGTGACGTGACCGGCCAGGGTGGCGCCGTTGGCCAGGATGCAGTGGTTCCCGATGGTGCTGTCGTGACCGATGTGGGTGTAGGCCATGATCAGGCAATGGCTGCCCACCCGCGTCGTGCCTCCGCCACCTCTCGTCCCGCGGGAGATGGTCACACACTCCCGAATGGTGTTGTCGTCGCCGATTTCGAGGCTAGTGGCCTCGCCCTGGTACTTGAGATCCTGGGGCGCTACCCCCAGGCAGGCAAAGGAATAAACCCGGTTTCGGGCGCCCAGGCGGGTTTTGCCGTCGAGCACCACGTGGGAAACCAACTCACAGTCCTCTCCCAGGTCGACATCGGGGCCAATGGTGCAATAGGGACCAACATTACAGGACTCAGGAATAGAAGCCGTAGCAGCCACGATGGCTGTTGGGTGAATGCTCACTCTTGATTCACCGTCTCCAAAGCCGGATCGGGCTGAGCGAGCGGTTCTTCCATCACGATTTTGGATGGCCGGGGCACCACTGCGCACATGATGGTGGCTTCACACGCCAGCTTGCCTTCTACGTAGGCCTTGCCCAACAGCTTCGCGGCCAGGGGTCTCCAGTTCAGCACATCCACTTCGATACGCAGCTGATCGCCGGGCACCACCGGCCGCCGAAAGCGAGCCCGCTCGATGCCGGAGAAAACCAGGAGCTTGGTTTCATGTTCCGGAACTTCGGGGAGCAGCAGAACCCCACCCGCCTGGGCAATGGCTTCCACCATCAGAACCCCCGGCATGATGGCGTATTCAGGAAAATGGCCCTGGAAAAACTGCTCATTAATCGTGACATTCTTGATCGCCACGATGCGCTTACGCGGGCTGACCTCGAGTACCCGGTCAATCAGAAGGAAAGGGTAACGGTGGGGCAGAATGGCCATGATCTGCCGTATATCGAGGCCTCGCGCCGGTTCCTGCCTGGGATTCTCGTCTTCCATGGTCGCAGGGCAGATTATAAACTGCCGAGTCCCTCTACTTTTTGATTTTAGCCGCGGCCTGGTCAGGATCGAACATGTCCGGGGTCAACGGGATGTTGTAACCCCCACGGTAGAGGAAGCGCTGATTGGTCATATCGCCGTTGTGGTAGCGGGTGATCGTGTAGGCGGTGGGAAGGCCTTCGACCAGGTGATAGTCGTCGTACTCTTCGGCATCAGTGTTCTTGTCTTTGTAGAGCGGGTCGCGCCATTGCCAGCTTCGCCGCAGGGGTAGGTGCGTTTCGGCGTCAGTCTGGATGGTGATGCTGTCGTTTTCTGAGTTGATGAGCGTGGTTGTATCCGACAGGTGGCGCTCTACCAGACTCTGGCCGCCGTAGATTAGGACCGTCCGGGGGTCGTTGAGCCAGACCCGCATGGCAATCGGGATGGAGTGGTTGCGGCGCCGGATAAGATCCTGTATCTGGTCGAGGGGAAGCTCTTTCTTACCCTTGTACGTGACCTCCCAGGCCCGATCTCCCGAAATGATCTCCACCACGTCGCGCTTCTTGCCCAGTTCGACCCGGGTCTGGTCAGGGAATTTTTGAATTTCGTAGAACTCCGAGGTCATCCCCGTAGGCTTGCCCTGGTAGAAGCCGGAAGTGCGGCCTTGCTGCATGGTGCTGGTGAGGGTGAGCCATCTCTGGCCGCCCAGGGCGGTCACCATGGCATCCAGGGTGGCCCGGGCCTTTTTCTGGTTGGCCGCGCCGTCCTCGTTCTGCGCTCCGACGGGGTGCAGCGATGCCATGACGACCAACAGGCAAGCAAGCCGCAAACCCTGTGTACGAGCTACTGATCCCATCCACCGCCTCCAGCACATTCGATTGTACAAATCCCCGCCGTGAACCAACTAACGGGACTTGGGCCATCCAGCCGTCGCTTGGTTGCAACCTCTCCATACTTAGTGGAGTCCTGGGTTCCACTACGCGTACGGAGCTTCGACCGAAAGCTATTGGTGAGAAATGCGGGCTAGCGGGGCGCTTCCCGCGCTGCCAGCAACTTCTTACGCTCCTTCAACAGCTTCCGCTGTGCCCCCGGGGGCATCGCCAGCACATCCCTGGTCCGCTTGGGCAACTTGCCGTAGACCAAGCCGTGGCCAAATTTGAGCAGCTCTTCCAGCTCGCGGCTGCGCAGGATCCCCCAATGCCGGAGCGCCACCCAATGCGCGCGCGCCAGATAAGGCGCCGGAAAAACACCTTCGGTTTCCAGCAGCTCGGCATATCGTTCCGGCCCGGCGGCAAAGGAAAGGACACCCTGGTGGTCGTCGTCGAGGTTCAGTACCGCAAACATCTTGCCGCCAATGGCCTTATCGCCCACCCAAAAAACCAGGTTGGCGCCCCACTGCATGGTCTCCGCCACATGGGGCAGTTGCAGCAGGTATTCGCGGACTCTCTCGGCATCCATCATGTGCGGTTTATGGCGCGCAGCACGTCGCAAAGGCGTTCGATCTCGGCTTCCGTGTTGTAGTAGTGGACCGAGGTTCTCACCAGCTCTTCGAGCCCACGCGCCTCCATGTCGATCAGAGCAGCGGACCGCTCGGCAATACGCGCCGCGATACCATTTGCCTGCAGCCACCGCAGCACTTTTTCCGCGGGGTGACCCTCGTAGGTGAAGGTCACTATGCCGGAGCGGACACGGCCGAGGTCCCGCACCGTCACGCCCTTCACCTCGGCCAACCGCTCCCGCAGCAGGGCAGCCAGGCTTTGCACCCGGTGCTCGATCTTTTTCAGGCCCAAAGCCAATGCGTATTCGATGGCCACGCCTAATCCCAGCCGGGTTGCTGCCGCCGATTCCCAGGTTTCAAATTTCTTTGCGTCGCCGCGAACCACAAATTTATCTCGCGCCACCCAGGTCGCTGCCCGCAGGTCCAAAAGAGGCGGTTCCATCTGCGCCAGCATGGAGCTGCGCACATAAAGGAACCCGGTGCCGCGCGGGCCCCTGAGGTACTTGCGCCCGGTCGCGCATAGCATGTCGCAACCCAGCGCGTTTACGTCCAGGTCCATTTGCCCAGTGGACTGGCAGGCGTCAAGCAGGAATGGAATACCCGCTGCCTGGGCCAGTTCGCCCACCGCCGCTGCGGGCTGTACCAGGCCTCCATTGGTGGGCACATGGGTCATGGCGATCAGCTTGACCCGATCGTCCAGCAGCCCCCGGAGAGCCTCGAGATCCACCTCTCCGGCCTGGTTGCTTTCCACCACGCAGATCTCGGCCCCGGTCCTCCGCGCCACCTGGAGAAATGCGATGTAGTTGCTCGCATATTCGGTGGCAGCAGTCACGATACGGTCGCCCGGGGCGAATCGCAGGGAGTAAAACGCCATTTCCCAGGCCCGGGTAGCGTTTTCCTGGATCGCGATTTCGTCCGGTCCGCAACGCAGCAGGCGCGCCACGCTGCCATACAATCCCTCAAGCTCGGCCGCCACACGATCGGATGCTTCGTAGCCGCCGATCTGCTCCTCCAGCCTGAGGTGCTCAATCACACGCGCCACTACCGGCCGCGGCTGCAGGCTCGCGCCCGCGTTATTGAAGAACGTCGTCTGCTCACAACCCGCAGTTTCTGCCCGCAGACGCGGAATGTCCCACTCCTCTTGCATCGCTCCCTGCCCTCCCCATTCTGCACCAAACGTCAACCCTTATACTGCTGAAGACATGGACTTCCCGCCAGTTAATGAGCAGTTGGACTACCTGCAGAAGGGTGCGGCTGAAATCATCCGGGTCTCAGATCTGCAAGAGCGCCTGGAGGCTTCCTTAAAAAGCGGCCAACCGATGCGCGTCAAGGCGGGCTTCGATCCCACCGCGCCTGATTTGCATCTGGGTCACACCGTGCTGATGCGAAAGCTGAAGCATTTTCAGGATCTCGGCCACCAGGTCATTTTTATGATCGGCGACTTCACCTCGCTGATCGGGGACCCCACTGGCCGCTCCGTCACCCGCAAACCACTCACCAGCGAAGAGATCACGGAGAACGCAAAAACCTACACCGAGCAGGTTTTTAAGATACTCGACCGGCAAAAAACCGAGGTTCGCTTCAACTCGGAATGGCTGTCGACCCTTGGGTTCGAGGGCATCATTCGCCTGGCCTCACGATTCACAGTCTCGCAAATGCTGGAGCGCGAGGAATTCCATCGCCGGTTCAACAACGAGCAGCCGATCTCGCTGCACGAGATGCTCTACCCGCTTGCGCAAGGCTACGACTCCGTTGCTCTGCGCGCGGATGTGGAACTCGGCGGCACCGATCAGCGGTTCAACCTGTTGATTGGGCGGGAGCTGCAGCGGCACTACAACCAACCCTCCCAGATTGTCCTGATGACGCCGATCATCGAAGGCCTGGATGGGGTGCAGAAGATGTCCAAGTCCCTGGGCAACGCGATCGGCATCCATGAACCGGCCGCGGAGATGTACGGCAAGCTGATGTCCATCTCCGACGAACTGATGTGGAGGTACTGGATTTTTTTGACCGATCTGCGGCAAAGCGACATCGAGCGCATGCAGGCTGATGTGGCAAGCGGGGCTCTGCACCCCATGGAGGCTAAAAAACGGCTGGCGCGGACTATCGTCGCCGGCTTTCATTCGGAAGACGCCGCACGCAAAGCCGATGAAGATTGGGCGATGCAGTTCCAGCAGCGAAACGTCGAAGCTACGGCGGAAGAAATCGCGGTGGACCTGCGGCAGGTTGCGGTCGCCGATGCTGTGTACCTCTCGCGGGCAGTGACTGACCGATCTTTGCCCGTGGCCGTTAATGTCGCCAAGCTCCTCGTTGCCCTGGGCCTGAAGAGTTCACGCACCGAGGCGGAGAAACAGGTCGCCGCCGGAGTCAACATCGACGGTGTAACCTCGTCAGAAAAGATGATCCGTCTGGAAAAGCGGCCAACCCGTCTCGTCATCCGCGTGGGAAAGCGGGCGAAGATCGCGGTGATCTGAAATTGTTAGCCCAGAACGAAAGAGAACCGCAGGTCCCCGTTCGACTTCGCTCAGGGCAGGCTCTCGACTGCGCCTACCCGGAGATCCGGGTTCGCTTCGGTCGGGATGACAATTCATTTCTGACGCTACATTCCGCTTGATCAACCTTCGCGGCGTTCATTACTCCCTCAACTTGCCGCATGCAAGTCAGGCTGCTCCTAATGACACAGGGAGAAGGGGCAATCCGTTGAGTGCCGCGCCCACGGCGCTCGGATCATCTTCCATCGATTTCCCAGCCCTTCCGGGCTGGGCTGACGTTTGGCGACCGGCCCTCCGGGCCTTGCATCTATGGCGATTTTGCCGCGTTATTTCTCTCTCAACTTGGTGGCGACAAAATCGGTGGCCATACTCAATACGCCTGAGCCGCAGGCCGCATAGCTTGGATACTCCCTGAACATGGTGGTCAACCGCGCAAGCCTGCGCTCGGGGAGGCCGTAGCGAAAGCGGGCAAAGCGCAACTGGGCTTGATAGCAGCTCAACAGGGCACGCCCCCGTTCGCTCAAAACCTGCATAGACACGCTGCTGCAGATTTCCTGAAGCAGGCCTATCTGCATGGAAAGCTCACTCCAGTGCTTTCTGTTCCTTTCCCGGAAGCTCAACCTCGGACTCAGGCCGACTTGCTGGGCCGCGTGCTTACGATATTGAATGAGCGGCGTTTCAATCGGCCTCAATTCCGTGATGGCCGCCGTGTTGGCAACTATCCATTCGTCGTGGACCCACCCCGGACCGATGGGCAGACAAGCCTGGCGGAGTTCGGTGCGAAACATCACCGTCGCTCCGGTCACAAAGCGGTTCTTCACCAGCACGGTATAGTCACCCGCCAGCAATCGCTCGCGCACTTCGCCGGCAAAGCCAAAGGATGCCCACAATCGGGCGCCCACCAATTGGTCCTGATCGTCGATGACTTCTCCGTCGGAAAAGATCAGGCCCGCTTCAGGATGAGCAGCAAACTCCTGCTCGGAGCGCTCAAGGCGAATGGGATACCAGATGTCGTCCTGGTCGCAAAGCGCAATGAGGTTCCCTTCACACAGCCCAATCGCCCGCCCGAAATTTGCGGCAAATCCAAGATTACTTTCATTGACGAAGACCCTAACAGGAAAGGAGACCGACCCGGCAAATGCACGAACCATCTCCACCGTCCGATCGGTCGACTGGTCGTCGCATACCACCAACTCGTCGGGCAACCTGGTCTGCTGCTGAATACTGGCCAGCTGCCGGGCAAGAAATCGCTCGCCGTTGTACGTGCATAACGCAACTGAGATCCGATTCTGCCCGGAAAATGCCATGCAATGTACTTTATCCCTGCCGCTTCAGCGCGAGATCCTTGACGACGCTGGCCAAACCCGAGGCATGCACGCCGTACTGGCGATACCGGCTGAGAACCGGCCTCGCACGGGCCAGCCTCGCAGCGGGAAGGCTGGCCCTGAATGTCAGAAACTCAAGATGCTGCTGGTAGGCCGGCAACACTTGTCGCTTGGTATCCTGAGCCATCGCCGACAAGACATCGCAAAGCTGCCGCAGATCTTTGACCGACTCTGCCAGGCGCCCCCAATGCTTCTGCGCGCGGGTGTTTCCCTGGACTCGCTGCTGTAGCTTGTTTGCCAACCCGACCTGCTGCGAGCGATGGATGCGATAGCGGATCAGCGGCTGGTCAATCGGCCTCAAATCAGAAAAAGCGGCCACCACCAAAGCGATCCACTCGTCGTGAATCCAGCCTGCGCCTATCGGTAAAAAGCGATCGCGCAAGCAAGCCCGGAACATCGCTGTTGCCCCGGTCACAAACCTGTGCTTCGCCAGCACCAGATATTGCCCTCTCAGTAACTCGCGCTCGCGGTTTCCCGCAAAGCCCAGCCGCTGCCATAGGGTCTCTTCCAGCTTCCGGTCCTGGTCATCGATAACATCCGCATCGGAAAAAGCCAGGCCGGCTTCCGGATGGGCCGTCAATTCCTGCTCGGAGCGTTCAAGACGTTTGGGATACCAGACGTCGTCCTGGTCGCTGAGCGCAATCAGATCCCCGCTGCAAAGCCCAATCGCACGTTCGAAGTTGGCAGCAGATCCGAGATTTTGTTCGTTCTCGAAGATGCGCACCGGCCAGGAAGCTGACGCCGCGAACTCACGAAGCATTGCCACTGTCCGGTCGGTCGACCTGTCGTCACACACCACCAATTCGTCCGGTAACCTGGTTTGTTTGGCGATGCTGGCCAGTTGTTCCGCAAGAAATCGTTCCCCGTTGTAGGTGCACATGGCGACGGATATCCGATTGCTCCTGGAAGGGGACATAACACAAACAGCTCCATTCATCGCCTGTGGAGGCGCCTGTCTACACCATAGAGGAAACTGGATTTGGTATAAACCAGCCGTCTCTGCTGGTAACCTATTGGAGATGAAATCTTGCTTTTCCTGCCCCCGTTCTGCGCAGGTTTTGACTGCTTGCCGTAGGGTTTCTCCCTTTCATCCCTTGTACGGAAGAGCGAGGGCGAGCACCCCATGACCCTATGGTCCGACTTTTTAACCAATGACCAGCGCCTTATCCACAAATGGAAGCATTATTTCCCGGTATACGAGCGGCATTTTGCGAAATTTGTGAATACCGATGTGGTGTTCCTGGAGATAGGCTGCGGCGAGGGAGGATCACTCCAGATGTGGAAGCGGTTCCTGGGGCCTCACGCCAGAATTGTGGGCATCGACCTCAGGCCTGAGTGCAAAGCAGTTCGCCGAGGATCAAATCGAGATTCGTATCGGCGATCAATCGGATAAGGCGTTCCTGCTCGAGGTTTGCAAGGAATTCGGCGACCCGGATGTGGTTCTGGATGACGGAAGCCACATCATGTCCCATATTAATGCGTCGTTTTCCGTTCTTTATCCGCAATTGCTGCGCAATGGGGTCTACCTGGTGGAGGATTTACACACCGCTTACTGGACTGAATATGAGGGAGGTCTCAAGCGGCAGGAATCGTTCATAGAAACCTGTAAGGGTCTGATCGACGAACTGAACGCCGATCACTCACGTGGGGCTCTGCCGGCGACAGAATTCACTCGCACCACCCTATCCATGCATTTCTATGACAGCATTGTTGTTTTCGAGAAAGGACGGCACGGTACGAAAAGCGCTCCGCAGATCGGAAAGCCTCTCGCCAAGCCACGCTGGCGGTTGTAGTCAGCTCGCTTAAGCTCTTTCAGAATCGCCCTGCCTCCTATGCTCAAGAACAAAGTATCGACCGCTTACACGCTTCTTCGCGATGGAGGAATCAGGAATCTTTACGATTATTCCCGGGTGAGGTTACAGGTATTGGCGAAGGGGCATAAGAGCCAAGTGCGCCTGGACGGCTGCACATTCAGCCTGGTAGGAATCACAAACGATTCGATTCGAGTCGAACTCTTCACCAATAAATATGAGGCGGCGGAACGCCGTGCGATCGTTCGCTACCTGAAACGAGACCTGCCCGTGATCGAATTGGGCGGCTCCATGGGCGTGGTGGCGTGCGTAACCAACAAGATCCTGACGGATCCGACAGCCCACGTGGTCGTGGAAGCCAATCCGCTGGCCATTCCACAATTAGAGCTGAACAAAAAAGTGAATGGCTGCAAATTTGAAATCGTCAATCGCGCGATTGCCTATGAGGCGGACTCGGTTACCTTTCGTCCTTCCTCCGATCTGGCGGGGAGTTCGATAACCCGGGATGGAGACCAGGCGCCGGTTACCGTTGCTGCTGTCCAACTTCGTGAGCTGGTGCACGACCGTGGATTCAAGAGTTTCACCCTGGTTTGCGACATCGAGGGCCTGGAGTACGACCTGGTTTGCCACGAAGCGGACGTACTGAAGAAGGCCGACACCATCATCATGGAGACACACGCCCGCTACACCGGAGCGGAAAAGCTAAGCGAGATGATGGCCAAACTCAAGGATCTCGGTTTCACCCTCGTCGAGGAGATCGGGTTTGTGGTAGTTCTGCAGCAAGTGCCAAATGTCGCATAAGCGGAAAGTACTGCAGGGCTCGGTTGCCAACCTGATCCGGGTCCTGCTCTCGATGTTGGTCTCGTTGGTGTTGCCCCCTTTCCTGGTGCACCACATGACCCACGCCGAGTACAGCGCGTGGGTGTTGATCCTGCAATTGAGCGCCTATGTCAATCTGCTGGATTTCGGCTTGCAGACGGCTATCGGCAAATATGTGGCGGAGTACGACGCGAGCGGCGATCGCGAGGCCAGCCATCATCTCGTAAGCACATCGTTTACGATTCTTGCCTTAGCCGCAGCCGTTGCTTGCGCGGCGCTTGCCGCCATGGTCTGGAGTGTGCCTCGGCTTTTTCACCAGATGCCGCCTGGGCTGGTGGGTGACGTGCGCATCGCGCTCCTTGCGGTCGGATTGTCCACGGCAGTTGCGCTACCGTTTGGTATTTTTCTTTCCACCTTCACCGGTTTGCAGCGATATGTTTTTCCCACCATCGTAGCCACCGTCAGCCGGGTAGGAACCGCCGCCACCCTCATCCTTCTTCTGCTCCTGCACTGCGGCCTGGTCCAATTGGCGCTGGCGATGGCAGGGTTTAACGTGGCTACAGCGATAACCCAGTTCCTTGGCTGGCGAAGGTTTGTGAAGGAACGAGTCGGTTTTTCATTTCTGTGGTTCCACCGCCAATCCGCCGTGCGGCTGGCAAAATACGGCAGCGTGCTTTCCATCTGGACACTGGCGATGTTCTTTATCAGCGGCCTGGATATCGTGATCGTCGGCCATTACCACTACGGGGATACTGGCTTCTATTCCGTTGCCAGTGGCGCCGCCAATTTCATGCTGGCAGTTGTTTCCAGCGTGTTTGGCCCACTGGTTCCTGCCGTTTCCTTCATGCAATCGGGCTCGACGCCCGCCAGGATCGGCGATGTTTGCGTCAAAACTACCCGCTACTGTGTTTTGCTGCTTTGCCTACTGGGACTCCCTCTTGTCTTCGGAGCCTATCCGCTGCTTAGCTTATGGGTTGGAAAACAATACGCCGTGCAGAGTGCTCTTTACCTTGAGGTGCTGGTTCTCGGCAATGTGGTTCGCCAACTCGCCTTTCCTTACATTCTTGTGGTCGTGGCTACCGGAAAACAGCATCTTGCCACTATCGGCGGCATCGTCGAGGCATGCGTCAATGTTGCCCTAAGTATCTGGCTGGTGCAAAAGATGGGAACGGTCGGTGTGGCACTGGGAACACTGGGCGGCGCGTTCGTCGGCTTCGCTATGCATATGCTGGTAAGCATCCCTCGCACCCAGGCTTCAATCTTCATTCAACGCTCGCGCTTCCTGCTCCAGGGAATACTGCGGCCGCTTCTGATCGTAGCGCCGGCATTTTTTCTCTACCCCTTCTGGAGACGGCTCACCATGCTTCCGGCCGAGCCGGGCGTGCTTGCGCTATGGATCGCCGTTACCGCGGCCATTGCCTGGTGGGTCGTGTTGACCAAGGAGGATCGACGGGAACTCGGAGCCTTCCTGCACCGGCTGTTATACTTGCGGGCAGACTCCCCGCGTTGAAATGCCCCCAGCCTCTCATTCACCCTCTTCGATCCTGTCGGTCATCGTTCTCTACAACCGCGAGCTGTCGCAAAGTCAATCGGTTTCTTCCCTGTTGCGGATACTCAAAGAAAATCCGGGGTGGGCGAAGCATTTTTCGGTGGTTCTCTATGACAATTCGCCACAACCACAGAGCCATACGTTCCTGGCAGACGTCCCTATCCACTACGTGCATGATCCTTCGAATGGAGGGTTGGCGCCCGCCTACAACTATGCCTTGGCGCGCGCCGAGTCGGACGAGCGGGAGTGGCTGCTCCTGCTTGACCAGGACACTTCGCTGACGCCAGAATTTATCTCTGAATTATTGACCGCCGCCGCAACCTTGCGGTCCAACGCGGAAGTAGCGGCCATTATTCCCAAGTTGCGGGTCAACGGCAAAATAGAATCTCCGTCGGCTGACTTCTTCGATCAGATGCGACATCAATTCCAAGATCCTCAACCGGCCATAAACCAGGATGTGGTGGGTATTCAGCAACAACGTCTGTGCTCTTATAACTCCGGCTCCACCCTCAGAGTCGCGGCACTGCGGTCGATCGGCGGATTTCCTGCGGAGTTCTGGCTGGATTTCCTGGACCACGCCGTCTTTCACGCGCTCTATAGCAGGGGCTATCGCGTTTATGTGATGCTGGCGACGCTGCCGCACGATTCTTCCTACTCCGACATCGGCAGCCTGCCCTCCTGGCGTCTGCACAACATCCTTCTGGCTCGTACCCTTTACGTGAAAAGGAACGGAAGCTTTATCGACCGGACGCTCTACCGCATCTGGTTGTTGCGGCATAGCAGGAGTCTTCGCCAATCCTGCCAAGACCCGCAAATGTGGAAAGAGACTGCGTTGCAGGCTGTGCTCTTGAGGGTGCCGAAAGATAAGCGTTTGTTAACTTGAATTTTCCCAACTTCGGCCCTAAGCTGGGGGCCGCATGCGTAATCCAATCAAATCGCGCTTGCCAGCATTGCTTTGGCTGATCGCTGCGGTCCATCCGTTGCTTGCGGTCACCAAGCCGCATATCGTCTTTCTTGGTTCCCCAAAAGTCGTTCCTTACTCAGCCGCGGGCGACCCGGCCGGGGCCATGGCTGGTGAAAAGCAGCTGCGGGTTCGTCCCCTGCTGGTGGATGGCAAGGTCAAGGAATGGACAAACGGGGAATCGCACGCCGTTACCGATCGCACCTTTGTCGTTCGCCGGGCCCTTCGTCTCAATGACGCGCTTCCCGGTGACAAGACTGAGCATTGGATTTGGCAGCGCGGGCCATGGCTCATGGTCGATCGCGTGAAGGGCAGCGTCACCGCATTGCATCTGCCCGATTATGATCCTGCTGTGTCGAATGTCGTCTGGTTCCGGGACTATGCGGCCTACTGCGGCCTGACTGCCAGCGGCAAGCAGTTGTATGCGGTGGTTGCGCAGATCGCTGCGCGCAAGCCGGTGATCGCCAAAAAGCTTTCGGCCTGGTCTCCCGCGCAGGACCAACCACAGGCCTGTGCCGCTGCGTTATGGCATCGAGAGCCGCTAGAGGTAACTTTTCAGCAGACGGGCGCCGCCACCGTCAGCTACAGCCTGATTGGTTCTTCCGCCGTGTTGGTGGAAGATGGCGATGGTAACGAAGAGCCTGCGACAGGCTCCGCCAACCACTAGAGCGCGGACGATATAATGCCTCGATGCCATCTACACTGAAACACCTGGTGCCACCACCGGTGCGCAAGGCTCTGAAAAATTCTCAAGGAGCGATTCTCGACCTTATCGATGCCGCCCGCGGTCTCGATGTGCCGCCTCGCCGGCTGCGTGGCTTTGTGGGCGACGGAGATTTTACCGCCACCGGAGAAGAGCACCTTCGCTATTTCATCGAGTACGGAAAGCTGCGTCCGGAGCATAAGGTGCTCGACGTTGGCTGCGGCATTGGGAGAATGGCGTTGCCGCTTACTCGCTACCTCTCGGCAAAGGGAGAATACTACGGCTTCGACCCAACCGCCGAGAGCGTTAAATGGTGTAGCGAGCACATCACCAGCCGATTTCCTAATTTCCACTTTGAGCTAGCCGACCTGCACAACGAGTTTTACAGCCCGGCAGGCAAGCATCGGCCCGAGGATTTTCGCTTCCCCTACGAAGACAATGCGTTCGATTTCGTATTTCTCACCTCGGTTTTTACTCACCTCTTTCCCGACGCCCTGAAGAATTACTTCTCTGAGGTAGGCCGCGTTTTGCGTCCTGGCGGGCGGAGTTTCATCACTTACTTCCTGCTCAACCCCGAGTCACTTGCGTTGACGAGTGAAGGCAAGAGCAGTCTGAACTTCGCGCATCAACTGAAAGATTGCTGGACTGCCTACCCGGGCAACCCTGAGGGCGCGTTGGCCTTTGACGAAGATGAAATCCGCAGCCTTTACCGTGAGGGCGCAATTCGCGTCGAGACACTCCAATATGGCAGATGGTGTGGCCGCGAAAATGGATACGGCGGTTTTCAGGACATCATCATCGGAGTGAAAGAGTAGGGGTCCACTCCTGAAGGGACGGCTGGATCTATCAATGTGATCAGCCGTCCCTTCGGGACTTCTTCGTAATGCATGAGGAAACCCAGGACTGCGTCCTGGGCTAAGTTCAGGTCGCCCCTTCGGGGCTGGACTTCCAGGTGAGGCGGTTTTCTCCATACAACTGCCGGCCAGTTCGAATGCGGCTGATCTGCAGCGCCATATGCTGCCCTGGGGACGGCGCCTTGATGCGACTTGTCACCTTCTGTTGCAGAAAGAGATAGCATCTCGTTATGCAGGAAACCATTCCGAGTCTCGACGACCTGCTTGAAGAAGCCCGAATCGCTCACGGACATCTGTGCGCGGGGCAGGTCCTGGGGGTGCGTTTAGCAATGCTGGGTTGCGCCCGGCTGGGGATCGAGCAGCCGCGCGGCCGGGATCGGAAACGCCTGGTCACCTTCGTGGAAATCGATCGCTGCGCCACCGATGCCATCGGCGTCGTCACCGGTTGCCGGCTGGGTAAGCGTGCGCTCAAATTTCGTGACTGGGGCAAGATGGCAGCGACCTTTGTCGATCTCGAAACCAATCGTGCCATCCGCATCGCCGCCCGCGAAAGCTCCAAGACTCTGGCTCGCCAAATGCATCCAGAGATCGAAAACAAGAACCTACAACAAATGGCGGCGTACCGCGAGATGAGTGACCACGATCTTTTCGACGAGCAGTGGGTGCAGGTGACCCTGGATGCCAGGGAGTTTCCCGGATACAAGGGAGAGCGCATTGCCTGCGCTCAATGCGGAGAAGGCATCAACTACGACCGCTTCCTGGTGCGCGAGGGGCAGACGCTCTGCCTCTCCTGTGCTGCGCCGGAGCAGCGATACTACCAGCCGCTTTAAGACGGTTTCGCAATTACCGTGGTCTCACAAAGCTTGCGAGGAGTGGTTTTCCTTGAGAGAAAACCACGAAAAGCTCGTTCGCATCGGCCTACACCAATTGCGAAACCGCGGCAGCCTCAACCGCCCGGGCAACGCGCAAGCACGGTCGCCTCATCGAAATGCTTGCCCAGGATCTGTGCGCCGATGGGCAGCCCCTGGGACGATTCCCCACAAGGCACCGATATCCCGCAAATTCCCGCAAGGCTGGCGGTCACGGTATAGATGTCGGCTAGGTACATGGCCAGAGGATCGTCTGTCTTCTCGCCCAGCTTGAATGCCGGAGTCGGCGCTACCGGCGTCACCAATACATCGACCTGCTGAAAAGCTGCGAGAAAGTCCCGGGTGAGCAGCGTACGCACTTGCTGCGCCTTCTTGTAGTAGGCATCGTAGTATCCCGCGCTCAGGGCGTAGGTTCCCAGCAGGATGCGCCGCTTTACTTCCTTGCCGAAACCAATATCGCGCGACTGGCGATACATCGCTGCGAGCGTATTTGCATCCTTGGCGCGAAAGCCGTAGCGCACTCCATCAAACCTGGCCAGGTTGGCGCTGGCTTCGGCGGTTGCGATCAGGTAGTAGGTTGGGACCGCATACTTGGTGTGCGGCAGAGACACCGGCTGAATGGAGCACCCTGCCTCGCGCAGCCGCTCGATCGCGGACTCCACGGCGACCCGCACCTCGGGATCGAGGCCATCGCCAAAGTACTCAGCCGGAACACCAACCCGCAATCCCTTCACCGGCTGCTGCAGAGCCTGAACATAATCCGGCACAGGCAAGTCTCGCGGAGGTAGAATCCAGCGGATCATGTCCCGCGATCACTCCCAGAAGAATGGCGGCGTCCTCGACCGTGCGCGTGACCGGGCCAACCCGGTCGAGCGACGAAGCAAACGCGATCAGGCCATAGCGCGATACACGTCCGTAAGTCGGCAGCACGCCAACCACCCCGCAAAACGATGCCGGCTGGCGAATGGATCCGCCGGTGTCGGTGCCCAGGGTGGCCACTGCCATGCCCGCAGCAACTGCTGCAGCCGACCCACCGCTTGAGCCCCCGGGTACGCGGTCAAGGGCCACTGGATTGTGTACCGGTCCGTAACCGGAGTTCTCCGTCGAAGACCCCATCGCAAACTCATCGCAGTTCAGCTTGCCTACCAGAACCGCGCCCGCGGCTTCCAGACGCTTGACCACCGTGGCATCGTACGGCGGCCGATATCCTTCCAGAATTCGCGAGCCGGCCGTCGCCGGTGAGCCCTTCATCACCAGCACATCCTTGACCCCGATAGGAACTCCGGCCAGCGGAGGAAGCGGGCTGCCTTTTGCCGCGAGTTGATCGATGGCCGCGGCTGCGTCAAAGGCGCGCTCGGGGCTCAAGGCCAGGTAGGCGTTGATGGTGGGATTTTGTGCTTCAATCTCCTTAAAGCAAAGCTCCGCCAGCTCTGTGGCGCTCGGCTTGGCATCGCGCACTGCGGATCGAACCTCGGCGATACAGGTCTGCTTCCAATTCATCCTTCCATTATCATTCCTGAGAGAAGCATCCGGGTATCAGTTTTGCCAGACCGGGAGGAACGCGTACAAAGCCGGTTCCACTCCGCACGCTCCTATCTGATCCGCACGGAGCAAGTACTTGCTGCAGCGCGACGGTCTGACAGCCGGCGGCCAATGCGTGGTCTTTGCCCTGGTATTGCTGGCGCTTTTCAGCCGCCGTCCCAGCCTCCTGACGCATGCGCAGTTCTATGCCGAAGATGGAATGGTCTTGTTCGCACAGGCCTATAACCTTGGATGGCTGCATTCCCTCTTCTTGCCCCAGGTCGGCTACCTCAATCGTAGTGCCGCGTCTCGGCACCGGCCTGGCCTTGCTGGTGCCGCTGCAGTGGGCGCCCCTGGTCATGGCCCTCGTGGGCCTTCTTGTCCAGGCCCTGCCCGTGCCCATCCTGCTTTCAGCTCGATGCAGCAACTGGGCTCCGTTGCCCACCCGTCTCTTGTTGGCCGCCATTTACGTTGCTCTGCCCAGCACCCGGGAAATCCACGTGGTTTTGACCAACGCCCAGTGGCACATGGCTCTGGTTGCAGCCTTGCTGGCCTTTGCCGCCAGCCCGCGAACCTGGCGTGGCCGGCTTGCGATGGAGTTCTCGCTCCTGATCGCCGGCCTCACCGGGCCCTACTGCATCATTCTTGCGCCCATGGTTTTGTTTTATTGGTGGCTGCGCCGCCAGAGCTGGACTCTGGTCATTTTCGCCCTCACCAGCCTGGCCGCATGCCTTCAGATCTGGATGTTGCTGCACAGCACCCAACGGGCCCAGGGCGCACTGGGTGCGAACGCTTGGGTCGCTTCTGCGCATGCTGGGCGGGAATATCGTCTCCTGCGCCATATTTGGCAGCTATTCATTCGCCAGGCTGGCGCCCATGGTCTATCATCGTGCCCGCTGCCCTCTTCGGCCTTTGCATTTATCTTTACTGTTTTTGCTTCGCCAATCTGCGAATGGAAGCTTTTTCCTGGCTTACTGCGCAGCCTTGCTGGCTGCTTCGTTGCGAAGCCCCCTGACCGGTAGGGGCGAAGCCAGCCTGGGATGTGCTGGTGATGACAGTTTCCGCCAGGTACTGGTTCTTTCCCATGCTGGCTTTTCTGTGGAGCGCCGCTTGGTGCGCGCTTTACGCACGCGATCGTCTTTTCAAGTTAGCGGCCACATGCGCTCTTCTCGCCATGCCGTTCGGCATTAGTTCACGACTGGAAGTATGCGGCGTTCCCGGACGAGCATTTCGCGGTCTCTGTCCAGCGCCTGCGCGACGCCAAACCCGGGAGACCACGTGGTCATGCCGATCGTGCCCGCTGGATGGCAAATGGAGCTGGTGAAGAAATTCCCTTAAGGACTATGAGGGCTCTAGCGCTCGATGACCTTGGGGACCTTGAAGAAAACCTGGTCTGTATCCGGAGCACATGCGAGAACACGCTCCCGGTTCAACGAGGGAGCCACTTCGTCCGCGCCGCAAGTGCAGAGTTCCGGCTCTGTTGCCCTCCGCCAACCCAGCAACCTGTGGCATGGGCGGCACGGAGGTGGTGTCCAACTCGTTGAGCTCGGCAAAGTAATCGAGAACTGAATTCAGATCGCGCAGCATGCCCGCCTTCTCGTCGCTCGTTAATTCGAGATTCGCGAGCTCGGCAACACGCTCTACGTCCTGCTCGGAAACACTCATGCGGATTTGGAAAAATCGACCGCCCAGGAATTGGCGCGGCTGGAGACGCAGCAGAAAGCCGTCTCGTAAAGAAGAGCGAAGTCGCTCGCCAGGGTCGCCTCGCGCATGTAATCCCAATCGATTTTTGCTTTCAAGGGCTTGATCATGCGGCAATAGTAGGCCTCAAGCTCTTCATCGGGAATGTCCTGCAGCATCTCTTCCTCGCAGCGGAAGGCGAGCGTTGCCGCGCCGGTGAGGCCTGGCCGAAAAGGCATGTGCATCACTTCCAGATGCGGCAGCTTGGGCCGTGGCCCAACCAGGCTCATATCGCCGCGCAGCACATTGACCAGCTGGGGAAGCTCATCCAGCTTGTACTTGCGCAGGAACCCACCAAACCTGCGTCACCCGCGGGTCTCCCCGCTTGGTCAGGGAGGGGCCGTCTTCCTGGGCGTCGATCGCCATGGTCCTGAACTTGAAGACGGTGAAGAGCACTCCATCCCGCCCCACGCGCTTCTGGCGGAAGATCACCGGTCCCGGAGACTTGTAGCGAACCAGGACGGCGGCCAGCAGCAGCAAAGGCCAGAAGAGCAGAAGCGCCACCGCGGCAAAGACGAAGTCGATGCAGCGCTTGATGAACGGAAACGCTCCAGGCACTCGGTTCGGCATAGTATGCGGTGGGGTCTTGCGGGATGGCACAAAACGGCGGAAACAGGTGCTGGTCGAATTACCGCTGACTTCGGGGACAACATCGTTCCAAAGCAGAGCCGCACTGGGCTGCGGGGGAGCAAAGCTAGTGTCCATGCGTTTTTAAAGACCTGTTCTAAAATTTTAGAGCTCTTGCTGACGCCTCATTCAGGATCTTGTCGATCGATTCTTGCACAATCGACGTCTCACGGCCTGCTGCAGTCCTTGTCTTACCAGACACTCGCTTGATCGGCCGAGGTTGCGGTTACCTTAGCCAACTACGAAACACTGCGTTGAAGTCACCGCTTCAGCGATCTTCACGGCAGCGAAGACCTCAAATCCAGCTATGTACACGGATGAACCCGTGCACAAAAAGGATGTTGCGCCGGGCAGAACTTTTCCCGATTCAACCTTTTAACCAAAATAACAGTATTTGCGGCCGAACGGAATCCCATGCTCTGATGTCAGTCAAGATTCCTTGCCTAGTCGGCGTGGCAAATCACCGACCAGAACACTTTTTCGAAGGTTTACATCAAGGAAAATTTTTATGCAGTTTTGTATAGACCCTGGTCGACCTATCTGCTCAATCCGCCCCGGTTCGCAAGTCTTCCCGTGCATGACGGTTCGGTCGATCGCATTCAGCCTCGGCGCTCCGGGACCCTTGATCACCCGCTTATCGCTGCTCAGATGAAATTCAGCGATCTTGAGCATGCAGCGGGCGGCGACCGCGGCACGAACCATCAGTTTGAGCAGCCGGCTCTTCCCGAAATAATCATAATGCTCATTGAAGTCGATCATCGCCCGATGCTGCTCGATGATCTTCTTCCGCGGCATCTGGTTGATGCTCTGGCTGCCGTAATGGATGACTTCGGCACTCGGGGTGTAATAGATTTTGCAGCCATTGCGCTTGAGCATCAGGTTGTAGGCCAAATCTACCTGGAAGTGGGGCAAGCGTTCGTCGAGCATGCCGAAGGTCTCCCAGGTCTCCCGCCGGACCACGTAGGCGGTCGTGCCCAGGCTCTCCACCTGCTGTTCCCGCGAATAATCGAAAGCGCAGGCATAGTATTCCCGCGAAACCTGGCCATTGGGGAAGAACTTATGCCAGTTGAGGCCCTGCAGAATCATGGTTCCCAGGCCGGCAAAGCTGCGCACACACGACTGCGTGGTGCCGTCTGGGTTGAGCAAGCCGCGGACCGCAAGCCGCAGCCTCGGGATGAGCATCCATAAACCCGACCAGAACCTTGAAGACATTGCCCACCAGCTTGGTGTCGCTGTTCAGCAGGCAGGCATAGCGGGCGCGCGACATCTTCATGCCCAGATTGTTGTTTTTGGAATAAAGCAGCGCAACCTGGTTGCGCACCAGGATGACCTCGGGAAAGGCCGACTCGACCATTTCCGCGCTTCCATCGGTCGAGCCGTCGTCGATGCAGATTACCTCGAACTGGATGCCCCGGGTGTAGCGGTAAATCGAAGCCAAGCACTGCTGCAGCAGTGCCTTGGTGTTGTAGTTGGGGATGATGATGGTCAGGTCGAGCAAGAGATTCATCAATCTTTCAAAACCTCAGGCACTTCTATTCGGATGAGTAGACTTCGCGTGCGGGAATGCCAGCAACGGTCGCATTGGCGGGCACGGACCGCAGCAGGACAGAATTTGCGCCCACCTTCACATTATCGCCTAAAGCTATCCCGCCGAGCACCTTGGCGCCCGCTCCGACCACCACAAAATCACCCAGTTCGGGCCTGAGAGCCAGGTCATAGCTCATGTCGATCTGCCTGGCCCCCAGGGTCACACCCTGGAATATAGTCGCATCCCTCCCGATTTTTGATGCACCAATCACCGTTCCCGAAGTATGGGGAAAGAATATACCCGGACCAATGGCGCATCTGGGAGAGATCTCTATGCCAAAGATCACCTGATTCAAGTAAGACAACAGGTGGGCCAGCGCAGGAAGACCGCTTAAGCAGCGCCGAACGGCTGGCTGCGGTAGAGGAAAATGGGCAAAAATCTGGGGTGAAGCAGCCTGCGCAAAAGACGGGGCAGGGAGGCTCGAGCGTCGGTATGGCCACTCAGATGCAATTGGCGTTCGAGATCTGCATAGAGCAGGGCCTTCAGCATCGGCTCAGGCCTTCATCAGGCCGCGTTCGATCAACTCCCGATTGGCCCGATCCAATCCATCTTCCGACGATGGGCTGCGTCTTCACCCAGCGCACGAAACGCGCGATGCCTTCCTCCAGCGGCACTTTCGGCGAAAAGCCCAGAGCCCGGCCGATGCACGGAAATATCCGCAAAATTGTGGCGGATGTCGCCCAATCGATATTGCCCGGACATGACCAGCGCGCTGGAGTCGGCAAATTGCCTCTTCAAGGCTTCGCGCGATGGTGTCCACGCTCACCGCGACCCCCGACCCAACATTCATGGTCAGGCCATCTCCGCCGTCCCCCAACAGGCCGAGCGCCATCGCCTCCGCGACGTCGGATACATGCACAAAATCGCGGCTTTCCTGGCCATCCTCGAACAGAACGATCTCCTTGCCCTGGCGGATCCGATTGGAGAAGATCGACAAGATGCCGGTGTAAGGGTTGTTGAGCGACTGGCCTTCTCCGTAGACATTTTGCAAGCGAAAGATCAGGAAGGGGATGCCGAGTGCGCTGGCGGCGATCCGGACCAGATCTTCCTGGGCCAGCTTGGTGGCGGCGTAGATGGAGGCCGGGCTGGTCTTCGCGATCTCTGGCGTGGCTACCGGAGCAATGGGGCCGCAACAATCGGGGCAAAGCGGTTCCCACTGGCCGGCTGCCAGGCTGCCTGGACTGCGCATGGGAGGATAGACAAGGCCGCAGCGAGCGCACTGATAGGCGCCCTCCCCGTAAACCGAGCGGGAGGAGGCCAGCACCAATTTTGTAACTTCATGGCGATCGTTGGCCAGCACATCGAGCAGCAGGGCCGTGCCCAGGACATTGGTGCTGGTGTAGTCGCCAATTCTGTACATGGACTGGCCGGTGCCCGTCTCCGCCGCCAGATGGACGACCGAAGCAACATCGCGCAAGGCCAAAACCCAATCCCGCCGATGGCAGACGTCGCCGCGCATCACCTCGACGCGGTCGTCCGGCAGATCGCCGAGGCGACTGCGGGACCATCTCCGGCTGGCGGGTACAATGCCATGGATCTGCGGGCTCAGATTGTCCAGCAGGCGCACCGTCATGCCGCGCCGGACCAGCGTCCGGGCAAGCGACAGCCCGATGAAACCGAGCCCTCCGGTAATCAGGACCTTTTGCCGCCATCTCTTCGATCTTAACCTGTTTGCTATCAATAGCGCCCGCATCTTTCGGTCAGTTCGGGGTAACCGGGGTCAGCGGCTCATCACCGCGCGGTATACGTCCAGGGTCTTGCGCGCGCTTCGGCCCCAGTCATAAAGCCTCACCTGTTGCTCTCCCAGCCGGCGCTTGATCGCCAGGCCCTCGGCATCTTCCAGGGTGGACACCAGAAGGCACGCGCGAGCTCCTCCGGCATCGGAAGCTTCGAAGTAAAAGGCTGCGTCTCCGCACACCTCGGGCAACGACGACGTGCGATTGACCAGCACCGGGCAACCCAGGCTCATCGCCTCCAGCGGGGGAAAGCCGAAACCCTCATACAGGCTGGGATAAACAAAGAGGGCGGCGTCCCGGTAAGCGCGTGCGAGAACCGCGTCCTCGGCCTTTGGAATGAGGCTGACCGAGCCGGAGAGGCCCAGGGAGGCGATTCGTGCCTGTTCGTCTTCGGCCCACGCGCCGCCACCGACCGCCAACAGGCGATAGTCCGCGGCCAGCCCGCTGCGCGAGAAGGCATTCGAGCAGCAGGCCGAAGTTTTTGTAGCCGGCCCGTGAGCCCACGTAAAGCAGGTATGGTCTTTGATCCGGGCTGTCGCCTGCAGGCATTTTCTGCAAAGGGGAGAACCCGTGGCTGATTGGTGTCGAGAGGATTGCAGTGCCGCTGGCGTCACTGGACGTCCTCTGTAAGGGCGAAAAGCCGTGATGAATTACATGCGTCTTCTGCTCCGCGACATCGTAAAAGTGAAGCAGATCGCTTCGGCTGGATTCAGAAACACAGACGATGGCGTGGGCTTGCGCAAAGAGCTTCCGCTTGTTTTCGATGATGGAGGCTGCATTCGAAAACAGCTGGGGAAACCGCTCGTGGGTGCAATCGTGGTGGGTGACCACCATGCGCCGCCACCGCACCCAGGGTAGCGCCCGATAGAGCGTGGGATGGTAAATATCGAACTTGCCCCGGAGCGGAACGAGCAGCGCGGAATACAATTCGTTGATTGCGTAGCGAGTCATCCCCGGCTTGATGCCGGTGCGGCCGCCGAACACTCGGGTCCCCGCCTGCCGCAAGGTGGCAAACGGCATCACCGAGGCGTTCAGCCCAATGAGCATCTCGATTGCAAGCTCGTCCGATCCCTGAAGGTTTCGAATCAGCTCAAAATGGTAGCGAGAGGCGCCGCCGGCATCCTGCAAAGAAAAGACCTGATGGTCGTAGAGGATGCGCATCGGCTCCATGCTATCTGGTCGAGACCCGCTTGCGCACCGGGCGCCCACACCCACCCATATAATGATCTTTCACGATGAAGGTCACCCTCGCCATTCCGTCCGTGCGGCTTCCGCGAGTCCCTTCGATCCACATCTACCCCAAGAATCCGAAGGTTCGAATCCCTTTCCTCTCGCTCCTGGTGGAACCCAGGTCCCTGGAAAAGTGGCTCCTGATCTGGATCTTCTGTCTCTATCTAGCTTTCTGCTTCGCTTGCTTTTTCGAGTTTGAGCAACCCCGGCTGAACCACGACACTTTTATAAGATTCGGTGCGGATTCCCCGACTTATTGGGAGGCGGTGGCGTACCGCAGCGAGCACGCGCAAAACGAGAACTTGATCTCGTTCACCGGTAACTTGCTGGGGCCGGTCGTGATCGGGATGATATTCAAGAGTGGACTTGCCGTTGCCTTCTTCAACATCTTTCTTTTCTTTGTCGCTGTCGAAATCGCATGCACCATACCGGGGGTGGACAGGTACCTTCTTGTCTTTCTCCTGGCGATCAGCGCGGAGACCGCTCCAGCTCTGGTCACCCTCAACAAGGAAATCCTGGTACTGCTCTCCGCCATGCTGTTGGCCAAGTTCATCTATCTGGAGAAGACCTCCTGGTTCCTTCTTGCGGCAGCTCTGTTCGTCTCTGTGTTTGCCCGTTGGGAGCAAATCGCGGTCATCCTGCTCTTTCTTTTCCTTCGGAGAAAAGGCTCGTTTTTCCGGCGCAATCCCCGGCTCGCGATTCTCAGCGTAATTGCCGCCCTCACCGTGTCTTACACGCTGATCGCCGGATTCCTCACTCCGGCATCGGTGCGTTCACGCAATATACGAAGGGGGCCAACACCATCGTCAAGCTCAATGACATCCAGGCATCCTTCGGCTTTCCCCTGGTTCTCGTGCCGAAAATCATCATGGATCTCATGGGCGAACTGCTTACGGCCAGCTGACATTTTTGCGGGAGTTTGGGCTGCTTCGGAATTGGCGATATGCACTCCATGTTCATCATTCCGTTGTTCTCGATTGCACTGATCATTGTGCTGGTGATTGCCTACCGCAGAGGCAAGCTGAATCCGGAACGTCCCATCGCCCTGCTGGTCATCGATCTACATGATCATGACGGCGATGACTCCGTTCGTGCAGCCGCGCTACAACTACTTTGTCTACGTATTACTCTGCCTGGAATTGGCCAAGAAAGAAGAGCCGGATGACCAGCGAGATTGCCCTGACCGCTGAATCAACCGGCGGGCGGCCATTGATCAATCTGACGAATCATCCGGCCGTTCGCAATGGCAGGGATATCGCGTTTTCTAAGCTGCTCCCGCCAGCGTTTCAGCCGACCGCTCTGCTCAGGAACAGCCTTTGCAAGAAATACTCCCAGGCGATGCGGGAAAAGATCTTGTTCTGGTAGCGACGGTATTGCCTTAACGGTGCGGACGCAGAAGCCGAGAAGCTGAGCTGATCGCTCCAGCGGAGGCAGGAACAGATCGACATACGCGCTTTCTGCCGCCATGAAGTTCCGATAACGTTCGGGACTCATTTCCTTATCAAAGTCCATGCTCGCGATGGAGTGCTCCACGCGCAGGTCGCCCGCGATATACATGGAACTTACCCTGCCGATGGAGCGCCTGAAAGACGTAGACATCGGAGAGATCAAGCCAGAATTCTTCGCTGTATCCGCCGACTTGCGCGCAGGGCGGCAACACGCATCAGCGTCGCACTGTTCACGGCATAGGCCTTGTCTTTGCAGAGCCCGCTGAAGGTCGTGGGAATTTGCCGCACCCGATTGAAGCTAAGCAGCCGGCGCGGAGAAACCAGCGCGCCGTGGGAAAAGATAAACGGAACAACTGTCGCGATCTCCTGCGCCGGTCCGGCAACTTTTCGCCATATCCGATCATGCCGAGCAGAAACTCTTCGGCGACGGTCGTGTCCTGATCGAGAAGCAGCAGCCAGGGCATCCGAGCGACTCGGCCAGCTCCATGGCATGGTTGTAGGCGCCCGAGGTTCCCACATTGCCGCCGCGCAGAGCGCAGATCAAAAGCAAATGGAAGCGAGAAATTGGCCGCGGGAACCGGGCTGTTGTCCCATAAAAGCACCCGAACAGAAGCGTTCAGGCCGGGATCGCCGGCAAATACCTCGAATCAGACTCTGGATCGTCTGAGACTGTTGCGGCGACTGCTTGTAGAGCACGACGACAGCGAGTATCTGCATCTTCTTCTTCTTGCCCGACCCGTCGAATATAGCGTTTACACAGATACAGTGATGCTTTGAGAGTAGTCAGGTGCAGGCGTTTCTTTCGACCCGAGCAAGCTTAGACTGGGTAGAATGCGGCTTCTTCACACCATTTGTCAAAATGCTTTAGCTAGGCCGGAAGCTGAGAGCGCGTCGAAACTGATCCAGCTTTTGGCTCGCATTTCGTCGGCCTCCACACGCGCGAGAACGTAGGATCCGATCACCCGCGAACACCCAAAGAGGAAACCAAGAAAACCTCCGGCCAACGTCCACAAGGCGCGGAATGGTCCTGACTTTCTGTCCGGCGGCTGGGCGGGGTCGAGCACCTGGATCACGGGAGATGCTTTCGCCTCGTCCAGTCGCGCCGCCTCAAACTGGCGGGCAATCAGGTCGAAGATCAGCGTGTGGTACTGCACGTCTCTTTGCTTGCGGAGGTAGGCGACTTGATCCTGCGGGAGCGACCTGCTGGAAAGGGAGATGTCGCCTGGTTTGCGTCCTTTTTGAACGCTCTCCAGCTGGGCTAGCTGCTCCCGCAGGCCTGCCAGCTCACTGTTCAAACGGATCACATCAGGATTTTGATCGGTGGACGAGGTGCGCAGAGCGTCAAGCTGCACTTCACGAGAGATGATCTGCGACTGCAGTTGCGCGACTTGTTGAATCACCACGCCGGTCTGGCCCATGGGAGAAACCGCGCCGGTTGACTCTTCCGTCTGCTGCAGCGCAATCTCCGCGTCGGTCAACCGGTCTTTCTCCAGCGCCAACTGCTGGGAAAAGAAATTCCTTCTCACCGAAGCTTCGCCGATCACCAGATGGCTGTTAATGGCATGCAGCTCGTCGACGTAGGCATTGGCGATATCGGCGGCGCGATGGGGATCCTCGTCCTTGACCGTGATGCTGATCATGCCGCCCTTTTCGCTGACGAACTTGGAATTGGCGGCGAGCTTGGTACGCGCCTGGCTCAGCTTCTTGGCGTGGTAAACGGCTTCAGAGGTTGAGGCGCTTGATCAGCGCATCCGCCACGGTGTTGCTCTGAACAATTGCCAGGTAAAGGTCGTTAGGGTCGCGCATGCGAGCCGGCGTTGCCCAGCCCGGTCAGGGACGCAAGGCTGCCCAAGCTGGGTCACCAGCGCGGCGCTCGACTGCCCTTGCTGCGGAGGCATGATGACTGCTTTCGCGGTGAAGGTGGGATGAATCAGAAAAACCACTACCATCCCGACGAACAGACCGATGATCGTCGCCAGGATGATGGTGAGCTTGCGTTGCGCCATCACCAGCAACAGGTCCAGCAGGTCAAACTCGATCCCGGTCTCGGCCGCGGCCTCAAGCGGAGGGCTGTATTCTCGGGTGGTCGGCATTATGGCCATGGGCTACCCAGACGAACGCATCCCGGCGACGACAGGGACTGCGTAGTAAACGATCCATATCGCCAGGCAATCATACCCGGCCCGGATAACTGCTCAGCATATCGACCCTTCCATGTTACTGCAGCACGGCGATCGCTGCCGCCCCCAAGGCGAGTTGGGAGAAAATCTGCGTGTAGCTGACAAAGTTCCTCAGACCGGAAGGCCGGGGCACTTTTTCCGGAACCACGACCGTATCGCCCGCATTCAGCCGCATGGATGCAAAGGTATTTCCGAAAACGCCATTCTTCGAATGCCGGCTCACCACCGAGCCGTCGGCCCGGATGACGAAGGAGTCCCTGCCATCCGCACTCTTGGTCGGTCCGCCAGCCAACCGCAGATAGCTTCCCACCTCCTGCGTGTTACGGAACAGGAAAGAATTCTGATCGTATACCGCGCCTACGACATTCACCGTGCTGGGCTTGGAAGGAACCACGAAGCGATCTCCGTCTTCCAGTTGCATGTCGGGCAGACTGTCGATTCCCGATGGCAGTCTGTGAAATATCCAGCACCACGCGGCCGGTCGCGCGGATGGTGCGGAACCGCGCCACCAGGCTCCTGGAGGCGGCGGTCGGCAGCCGGGTCCACGCCGTGCCGATACTGGCGGAGGCCGCGATGGTGGCCCGGTCAATCTCCAGCTCCAGGTTCTGCAGGTAGTCATTCAACCGCAATTGCTGCAGGATGCGCGTCGACTCGCGGGTAAAGTTCGATCCGAACAGGTAGGCTTCCGGAGTGAAGCCCCCGGCCCGGGCAACCAGTTGGCGCAAAGTCTCGCCCGGGAGAGCGCTGTAGATGCCCGCCTGTTTGAACTCGCCTTCCAGGCGCACGAACTTGGTGCGCTGGGTCTGCGGGACTTTGATATCCGCCTGGGAGAAGATGGTGACCACGTCGCCCGGCTCGAGGGCCAGGTTCTGCGCGGCGTCGTGTTCGAGAACAAGCTGCCCGGGATTGAAGGGCACCAGCGAAGTGGTGAGGGTTTGCGGGTTCATCCGCTCAATGACCGCATAGGACCAATCGATTTCGGGGACGGGAAGAGCAACCGTCAGGGCCGGCCGGGGCAGGTTTCCAGCCGAAGTCAGGGTCTCATCGGCCAGCGACTGCTGCCCGGGTCGTAGCAGGGTTGGCCGTTCTGGGAGGTGTTCGCGGGGTTGGAGCTGATAGCGCCGGCGGTTTGTCCAGCCTGGTTCTGCTGCGAGTTGTTGCTTGCGTCGGGGACGCAATTCGGATCGTTGTTCTGTCCCGGAGCTTGATTCTGGTTCTGGTTGCTGTTTGGCGCGGAGTTCTGGCCATTGCCCTGCGATCCATTGGCTGGTTGGCCTGGTGGTGCTATTCGACACGCGCTGGCCGTTATAGATGGGAACCCCGTTGGCATCGTATTGCGCAGAACCGGTCTGATAGCCATTGATATCCCGCGGGTAATAATCGGGGTTGGCGGCATATTCCGGCTTGAACTCCGGGCCCGGAACTCCCAGTTGGTTCCTGCGTTCCCAGTAATCCCGGGTAATGAGCGACTTGGCTGTCGGGAATGATGTCGCTTAACCGCATGCCCGGATGCCAGGAAAACCGCCCTGTTTCCGCAACATTGCCGCGCAGGGTAACGGTGTTCTGGAACTGCGGCGAGATGGGCAGCACGCGCAGAAGGTCGGCTTGCTGCAACGGAGTCGCCAACCCCGCGCCCTCCAGCGGAATATCCAGCACGGTGCGATTCTTGTTCGCGTCCAGGCGCTCCAGCGATGCGCGCACCAATGAGGCGGTAGCGGAGAGCCCGCCGGCGAACTTAAGCGCCTGGTCCACCGTGGTGGCGCCCTTCAGCTCGTAGATGGCGGGAACGTGGACGTCGCCGGCAATGGCCACCTGCGCTCCCACGGGAGGGATATAGATCACGTCACCGGGGAGCAGGGGAGCGTCCTTGGACATGTCGCCGAATATCAGCAGATCGTACAAGTCAAAGTGGGTAACAGTTTGCCCATTGCGGCGGAGCTGAATATCGCGCAGCGAGCCCTGGACAGACGGGCCGCCGGTGGCGAACAGCGCCGTGACCAGGGTGCTGAGCGAGCTCAGGGTGTAGGTTCCTGGGCGGCGGGCCTGGCCTACGACAAAGACCTGGATCGACCGCAGCTGCCCCATCTCGACATTAAGATCGAAGCTCTTGTAGATATGGGCGACGGCGTCGTGAATATGTTGCTTGACCTGTGCATACGGCAGACCGGCAACGTGGATCTCGCCTACCTGGGGAAGGTACACCGAGCCGGAACGATCGACGGTGAGTTGCGCATTGAAATTGACCTGCCCCCAGATGCGAATGACCAGCTGATCCCCGGGCCCGAGGACGTAGTCGGGCGTGACATTCACTTCGCGCAGCGGAGCAAAGGTCGAGGGCACCTGGCGAAAAAGGCTGTCGCCGTAGACAGGAAGCAGCGTGCCCAGGGAGCCCCGGACCAGCAGCTGGAAGTCGGTCGGAGCGGAGGGGGCGCGGATGGCCAACAAGCGAGCCTGCTCCAGAGCTTCCAGCTGGGATTGCGCATTGCCCAGGCCACCCTGGTCGAGAATGCTCGGCACCTTGTTGTTCATGTCCCTGGGATTGCAGCCCAGGGTACTGACTCGACAGTTGGCCGGCGGAACCGCCCGGAATTCCATAGCCATTGCCGGCAGAGCGACCCGCCCGGGCCCGTACCCAATGGGCCGAGGCCCTGGCTTGGCGACTCGTCTTCACTGACGCAACTTCCATCGACTGAGGAGACGACGCCCGATGGGCAGTCAAAGGTATCGGAACCAGAGGACTGAGCAGCAGCAACCGGCAGTTTGACCTGCGCAACGCTCGCGATCAGCAGGACCGCGAAGAAAACACCTGAACGCTTACCCATAATTTGTAAAAGCAGAAACCTGCTCGGCGCACGGCCGGTGTCTCCTGCCAAGCTTTACTCCTTTGCCATCGCGCAGCCCTGTCCAACCTGGGAAGAACTTGTCCAATTCTTACTTTAGTTTAGGGCCTGACGGTGGATGTGCAAATTCTTTTCCCCGGGGAGGGGCCAGGGAACGAATCTGATTGGCTGTGGCAACTAGCGTAATCGCCTGGAATTCAAAAGGGGACGGGCACCCCCATATAGTTTTGAGGGTCCTGGCTCCCCGGCAAGTAACCGGCCACGGTTGCGGCCGGCGGCAGTGTGGGAGTCACCGCAAACCGTCCAGCCTGACTAAGCCGCGGGCACGGGAAAAACCACTCTTAGACCCACCGGCACCGTAACCTTCCTGGACGGCAGCACGCCTTTAAGCAGTGCTCCGATTGCAGCGGGGGGCGGGTCCAACCCTGTTCCGGCAACGATGCCACGCATCTATACCTTCATCGTCACAACGAGCTCGGGCAGTGTGCAGATACAGCCCTTCTACACCCTCGTGGTGCAATAACGAATGGTATGGTGGAGCTTCCGACAGGTTCAGGAGGCAGCCGTGGGTATAAAAGGTTGCATTAAGCTGATCGCATTTCTTTCCGCGGGTTTGTACGGGGCGGCGTATGCGCAGGCACCATCTTTGCCACAAGCGCCCCTGGCAGCAACCAGCGTCCTGGGGACCGATATCGGAGACCGCGTCAACCACGCACTCAGGTCTTGCGCGCTGCAGTGCACGGTATATATCCCGGCCGGAAACTACTCTTTCGGGACACCGATCCACCTGGACCTGAACCCCTTCGGCAAATACAAGCTGAGCGGCGATCCCGGGGCCGTGCTCACTTTTACAGGAAGCGGGGACGCCATCACCACGCCGGTGAACAATCTGGCGGGGTCCGCCCAGCTGCTGATTGAAGGCTTTCAGCTACAAGGGAATCCACATGCCGCCGCAGGGATCCACACCTTACCGACGAATCGGATCACCATCCGCAATATGGTGATCACCGGATTCTCCGATGGGATTCTGGTCGAGGGAACAAACAGCTCGAACATCTACGACAACCTGATTTCCGGCAACAAGAACGGTATTCGTCTGATTCCCACACTATGCGGCGGCCAACCCCTCCAGTGTGGGGCGTCAGTGAACGGTTCTCCGTATGCCGCCAACGCCATCCACGTCAACTACAACCAGATCACCGGCAATTCGCAGTGGGCTATTTTCGAGGACACGGTTGTCGTGGGGCATGGGCTTTCCGAGGCGTTAAACAATCTTTACATGGGCAACGATTTCGAAGAGAACGGCGGGGCGATCTATGTGACCCGCTCCCGCGGAACCGTGATTGAAGCAAACTACTTTGAGCAGTCGCCTCGCCAGGTGGTGCTTGGGGTTGCCAACGGCGGAAGCGGATACCGCGCCTATGGCCCGGTGGTGCGCGACAACTACTTCACGACCATTACCGGGACCCCTTACAACATCGAGATTGCCAACGCAGACAGCGCCCTGATTGAGGGCAACAGCGAGCTGGTTGCCAATCTTGGTCCGAGGAACTGCTTTGTCAACATGGCGGGAGCGACCCGCACCTGGATTGGGAAGAATGCCATCTATCAGAAGAATGCCTATTGCTTCAACGGGGCTCCGGGGACTCCTCCGGCCGGCGATGGATCGTTCTTCTTCGGGAGATAGGTTCGAAGGACAGCAATTCATTTTAGGGGACCTACCTTCCCAATAGAATTGCCTTCACGCTGTTCATTTCCACACGCAACTTGCAGAGGCAAGTTGCGCTGATCCTATTGACACGGAGCGGATCGCTTGAGTCCGCAAACCACCCCACTCAAGCGAAAAGCAGGCTTGAATGGGCCACCCAGACCTTTGTCGCTAAATGTAGAACATCAACACCGTACAATTTTTTGTGACACCAGGCCGCGCGTGGCGTTCCGCGAGTCGACCACCAGCTGCGACTCGTTCACGATGCGTGCGTAGTCGTAGGAAGAATGATCGGTGACAATCAGAACACAATCGTAACCGCCAAGGTTATCAAGCGGCTGGGACTCCATATTCAGGTTGTATTTTCGTCCTCGTCCTACCGTGGGAAAGAACGGGTCGTTGTAGCTGACCGCTACACCCTCTTGTTGCAGCATTTCGATAATCGAGAGCGAAGGGGATTCGCGGAGATCGTCCACGTCCTTCTTGTACGCCAAACCCAGCACTAAAATTCGCGACCCTTTGAGCGGCTTGCTGCGTTGGTTCAGAGCAGAGGACACCGCCGCTACCACGTGATATGGCATAGCCTCATTCACTTCCCCAGCGAGCTCGATAAAGCGCGTGCTGAAGTCGAATTCCTTCGCCTTCCAGCTCAGATAGAAGGGGTCGATCGGGATGCAGTGGCCGCCGAGTCCCGGGCCGGGATAGAAGGGTTGGAAACCGAACGGTTTGGTCGCCGCCGCTCCAATCACCTCCCAGATGTCGATGCCCATGCGCAGGCACAGCAGTTTCAGCTCGTTCACCAGCGCAATGTTGACGCAGCGATAGATGTTCTCCAGCAGCTTGGTCATCTCTGCCGCCGCCGGGCTGGAGACCCGGATCACGCGGTGGAACGCGGCGTTATAAAGAGCGGCAGCAGCCTCCGCCCCCAGTTGACCTAACCCGCCGACTACCTTGGGAATGTCACGCCGGTCGATGCTGGTATTACCGGGGTCCTCACGCTCAGGAGAGTACGCCACCAGAACCCCCTTGTCGTCACCAGCCTCGCGCATCACCTTCACTTTGCCCGCGCGTTCGATCGCAGGCGCGATCAATTCCTCCGTAGTGCCGGGATAGGTGGTGCTCTCGAGCACCACCAGTTGGCCGGGCCGCAGATGGTCAACGATCGAATCCATCGTCGCCGTGATGTAGCTCATGTCCGGCGTGTGGTGGTCGCTGAGAGGAGTGGGCACGCAAATCAAGATCGCGTCGACGTTAGCGATCTCTGAAAAATCTGCGGTCGCGCGGAAACCCTTGGCCTGGGCGCTCTTGATCTGTTGCGGGTCGATACGATGGATATAGGATTCGCCCGCATTGAGCCGGTCCACCTTGGCCGCATCGATATCAAAGCCGGTGACGCGAAATCCCTCGCTGGCTGAAGAGCAGAACCAGCGGAAGGCCCACATACCCAAGACCAATGATTCCCACCCGCAGCTCGCGCTTCTCCACCAGCGACAGCCACTGTGACAGATCTTGCGGGTCGATCAAATTACCTCTCCTGGTAATTCAAAGGTTGGAGCAGGTACTGGTTGAGAGAACGCAGGTCCCTCCACTACGCTCCGCTCCGGTCGGGATGACAAGTCATGTGCGACACTTAAATTCCCAACAGGGACCTGCGGTTCATTTGCTTGAGGCAACCGGCAGCTTCAACGTTTCGCGATACCACTCTACCGTCCGCTGCAAACCCTCTTTCACCCCAATCAGCGGGGCGATAGCCAAAAGCCTCGGCGGCAGCGGAGATATCGGCCTGCGAATTCAGTATGTCTCCCGTCCGCGGAGGACCGAAAAGCGGGGGCTGCTCGAATCCGATCAGTTTTGCCAGCAGCCGGTACATCTCTTTCAACGTGTGTTGGCCGCCGCAGGCAACATTAAAGACCTTGCCCGCTACCTGTGCGGCCGGAGCCGCGCACGCCAGCAGGTTCGCCGAGACAACATTGTCGATATAGGTAAAATCCCGGCCCTGCTCGCCGGTGCCGAAAATGGTCGGCCGCGTTCCCTCGAGCATCTGCTGGATAAATTTCGCCAGCACTCCGCTGTAAGGCGAATCGGCGCCCTGACGCGGCCCGAAGACATTGAAGTAACGCAGACTCACCGTCTCCAACCCGTAAACCTGCCAATAGCTGCCCATGTAATATTCGCCGGCAAGTTTTTGCACGGCATAGGGCGAAATCGGCATGGGGCGCATCGATTCTTTGCTTGGCAACACCGGCTGATCGCCATATGCGGAGGAGGATGCCGCGTAGATCACCCGCTTGACGCCCGCTGCCCGCGCTCCCTCGAGCACGTGGAACGTTCCGTCCACATTGCAACGGTGGCTCGGCTCGGGACTCTTGACCGAGAGGGGAACAGAAGGGAGCGCCCCGATATGCAGGACGTAGTCGATTCCCTCGCACGCAGCGCGCATCGCAGCCGCGTCGCGCAGGTCGGCCTCGCGGAAGTCGATTCGCTCGAAAACCCCGTCAAGGTTCGAGGCTTTGCCGGTGAGGAAGTTATCTACCCCGCGAACCTCTTCTCCGCGTTCCACCAGGGCTCTTGCCAGAGACGATCCAATAAAGCCCGCGATTCCCGTGATCAGATATTTCGCCATGCATTTTGCCGCTTGGACCCTGGGGGAGACGAACTGTCGGAGACCAACCTTGAAAATAGCATACCGGCTATTCCCGGTCCCAAAAGGCGGCTTGGGTAAAATCCTCTGACATCCGCTGTATGTATTTCCTGGAATTGAACTTCTTGCCGGTGGAGGCGCCGGACATGTAGCGGATGGTGCCAAAGATCGGGCGGTCGAACCAGGGGCGGTCGAACTTGCCCACAATCGACCACGCAATCCCCGCGTATCCATTGGGATCTCTGCCATCCAGAAAGTAGCGGTCATTGAGCGTGACGCAGGTATCGAATGCCTTTGCCGGATCAGGAGACCACTCCAGGATCTTTTTCGCCCAGTACATGCGCATGTAGTTGTGCATCCAGCCAAACTTGACCATCTGGTTCTGGGCAGCGTTCCACAGCTCGTCGTGGGTCTCGGAGCGCTCCAGCTGCTCGATCGGGTAGATGTGCTCCCGCCGGTCGCGCGCGTGTTCCATCAAGGTCTTGTGCGCCCAGGGTTCGGCGCAGTCGAAGGAATCGTAATTTTCAGTAAATTTGACGAAGTTCACCGCCAGTTCCCGCCACCCGATCAGTTCGCTCAGGTAAGAATCGCGCGCGACCTGGGAAACCTTGCCCTGCTTGAAGGCTTTCTCCACCGCTAAAGCGATGGTGATGGGACCAATATGCCCGAAGTGCAGGTAGGGCGAAAGCCTGCTGGTGCCATCCACCTCGGGATGATTGCGCGTCTGGTCGTAGGCGGCAAGCTCCTTATCGACAAAATTATGCAATCGTTTGAGCGCCGCATGGGTACCTCCGGTGAAGCTCTCAACCGGGCGAACGGAGCGGTCGAGCTTCGACCAGCCCTCGGTAACATCTTCGCCGCACAGGAAACGACTCGAGGGCGTGCGGTGGCTTCCATTCCCGTATTGGCTTGAGGTTTGGCTGCTCCACCAGATATTTGGGCAGCTCGGCATAGAGCTTCGGTTTGAAGATATGCAGGGCGTACATCCGCTTTTGAAACAGGCCGGACGGCACCACCACATCGGCATCCACGGTCCAGTAAGGAATGCGCAAACGGCCGGCCAGCACCTTCCGCCAGCGCTCCGGCTCGCGGCAGGGATTCTCATCGCCGACCACCATGGCCGCGTTTACTTCCGCCAGCAGCGCCTCAAGGGAGTTTTTCGGCGGCCGGCGCACGATGAACCCGATCTGCCGCTGTTGCAGATCCTCTTCGATGTCGATCAGGCCCTGGTTCAGAAAGGCGTAATGGCGCCAGTTGGCATGGGGAAAATTGGAGATGGCCGAGAAGTAGACCAATACCGGCAGATCGAGCGCGTTGCCCACTTCGACCGCAACATCGAGCGCGGGATTATCCAGGGCGCGTTCTGCCCGCTGCATCCAGTAGACGACGCATTTTGCATCAGGCGCCAGAGCCCCGCCCCGGCGAACACGAATCCTGGGATTGGCTGCGACCGTTTGTAGCGCCTCAGGTATATCGAGACGCTCTGTTGTTTGGGGTTCATCGGGAAAGGACTTCTTTTTTGTCAGTCAGAAGCGGACGTTGGGCTTCGCCCGTCTTTTTTGGCCCACGTACGCTGGGGCGAACGTGGGGCACCCGGTTCGGTTGCAAATGAAAGAGCGGTGACCTACCAGAGACCCCAGGAGCGGCTGATGTAATCGGACAACGTCATGGTGATCAACACCAGGAAGGTGAAAAAGCCGGCGCCGACCGTGAGCATCATCACCCTCGAGCTGTAGCGGATGTGCATAAAAAACAGAATCACCAGCACAGCCTTGAGGCAGGCGATCGCCAGCGCTACGATGGGGCTGAAGACACCCATGTTGATAAAAGCCGCACCCGTGGTTGTGGCGGTCAGCACCAGCAGGGCGCACAGGATCAGCAGGTAAGTCTTGGGGCCGACGACGTGATGTTCGTGTTCAACAGGATCGGACATGGCTTCTCTCCTTCACCAGCTATTTCAAAGGATGGCGGCTGATGAGATACAGCAGCGGGAAAAGAAAGATCCAGACAATATCGACGAAGTGCCAATACAGTCCGAAGTTATCGATGGTTGAGGTATGCCCGTTGACATAAGCGCCGTGCCAGGCCTGGTAAAGCAAAATGAACAAAATGCTGATGCCGATGATCATGTGCAGAGCGTGCATGCCGGTCATGGCAAAGTAGAGGAAGAAAAACAGCTGCGCATGCTGCGCCATATCCGGCGCCAAAGGAACATCTCTCTTGTCGGTGGGGTGGACAAAGTCTTCCACGCTGAAGCTTGCCCCAGGGATGTGGTGCTCGGTGTACTTATCGTGATACTCAATGGTCTTGATGCCGAGAAAGACCATCCCCAACAAGATAGTAAGGCTCAGCGAAGTAATCAGCCCTTTGCGGTTGCGCGTCTCCGCTGAATACACGCCCATGGCCATGGTGAAGCTGGAGAGAATCAGGACCGCCGTATTGGTGGTTCCCAGCCCGATGCCGAGCGTGTTGCTGCTGGCCACAAAGGCGTCGTAATACCAGTTGCGGTACAGCAGGTAGGCCATGAACAGGCCACCAAAGAACATGATTTCGGTCAGCAGAAAGAGCCACATGCCGAAGCTTGCGGTCTCCCGCTGCTGGTCCACCGTGACGAAATGGTGGCGCAGATATGCGGGATGCTCTTCGTCATGTACTTCGGCGGCGTGCCCGGTTACAGTCGCTTGGCTATCCAACAGTGGTTACCTCATGTTCGGTCTTGTGCGCCAACCAGTCATAGTCGTACGCTTCGTGATCCATGATCGGTATGTCGACAAAGTTCTCGGTCAGGGGCGGTGACTGAATCTGCCACTCCAGGCCAGTCGCCTGCCACGGGTTGCTGCCCGCGATACTACCGTACTTGAGCGACCACGGCATATAGAGCATTGGTAGCATATAGCCGATCCCCAGCACCGTAGCACCCGCGGTCGACAAGACGTTCAGCACCTGAAACTCAGGCGGGTAGGCATGGTAGCGGCGTGGCATGCCCAGGTAGCCGACAATGAACTGGGGAAAGAAGGTCAGGATAAACCCGATAAACGTAGTGACCGCAGCCAACTGCGACATGGATTCCGGATACATTCTCCCCGTCATCTTGGGCCACCAGAAATGGACCCCAGCCAGGTAGGCCATCAGCATGCCGCCAACCATCACGAAATGGAAGTGGGCGACGATGAAGTAGGTCTCGGTCAGATGGATATCCATACCTAGCGACCCCAGGAAGACGCCGGTAAGGCCGCCGATGGTAAACAGGCCCATGAAGCCGAAGGCATAGAGCATGGGCGTCTCGAAGGTAAGGGAACCCTTATAAAGAGTTGCCGCCCAGTTGAAGATCTTGATTGCGGAAGGCACGGCGACGAGCATGGTAAGCAACGAAAATACGAGCGCCGAATAGTTCGAGACGCCCATGATGAACATGTGATGGGCCCAAACAAAGAACCCGAAGACGGCAATGGCTACCGATGAAAAGGCGACCGCGGTGTAGCCGAAGACTCGCTTGCGAGAGAAGGTGCTGATCACCTCGGAGATCACCCCCATGCCGGGCAAAATCATGATGTACACCGCGGGATGGGAATAGAACCAGAAAAGATGCTGGAAGAGCAGAGGGTCGCCGCCCTTGGTGGGATCGAAGACCCCGATGCCAATAGTGCGCTCGAGCATGACCAGAACCAGCGTGATCGCCAGCACAGGCGTTCCCAGAACCATCAGGATGGAGGCGGCGTAGTTCGACCAGCAGAACAGCGGCAGCCGAAACCAGGTCATGCCCGGGCAGCGCATGCGATGGATGGTCACAATAAAATTCAGCCCGGTGAAGATGGAGCTGAACCCCGCGATGAAGACACCCATCGCAGCCGTGATCACATGGGTATTGACGTAGTGAGTGCTGAGTGGAGTGGTAAAGGTCCAACCGGTGTCGACACCGCCGTTGAGTAGAGCAAAGACCAGGAAGCATGCGCCGGCAACATAGAGGTACCAGCTCAGCAGGTTGATCTTGGGAAAGGCCAGGTCCTTGGCTCCGACCATGATAGGGATGACGAAATTTCCCACGGTCGCCGGTACCGACGGCACCAGGAAGAGGAAGATCATAATCACGCCGTGCATGGTGAAGAGCTTGTTGTACGTATCGGACGCAACCAGGTCAGGCAGCGGAGTCAGCAGCTCCAGGCGGATCGCCCCAGCAAAGGCTCCCCCCAAGAAGAAGAAGAAGGTGATCGAGAACAGGTACAGCATCGCGATCCGCTTATGGTCGCCGGTAAGCAGCCAGCTCTTCAGCCCGTATTCGCTGTTCAGGTAACTAAGCTTCGGAAGCTTTGCGTCCTGCTGATTGGGAAGTGTGACGATGGTGCTCATTGGTTAACCGTCCCGGGCACACTGGGTGCCACCTTGCCCGCCTTTGCGGGCCCACCATGACCGGCGCCCAGCGTCTCCTGGGTTCGGTAGTTCATTGCGGGCGAGCTCGTACCGGAACTGGACGCGCCGGCTTGCCCGGGTGAGAGTTGACTCGCGGTCAACGTCTGCTGGATACGATAGTTCGAGTTGAGGTTCTTGATGTACTCCACCAGGTCGATCAGGCCCTCTTCGCTGACCTGCCCCTGATAGGTCGGCATGATTGGCGCGTACCCGGCCATCACGCGGGTAGACGGGTTAAGAATCGTCTCCCGGAGAAAAGCATCGTTGGCGGTAACGTAGGAACCGTCCTGCAGCTGCAACCGGGAGCCATACACCTGGGCCAGGTTGGGGCCGCGCGCCGTCGCCTCGCCCGAGTGGCAGGAATTACAGCCCAGGCTGGCGAACAAGCGCTCTCCGTTTTGTGCCAGGGAGGCGCCGCTGGTGCTGCCTGCGGCCCATTTCTGGTAATCGTCGGGCGTCATGGCGACGATCTCTCCAATCATCGCGGAGTGATCCGTACCGCAGTACTGGGTACAAAACAAATGATAGGTTCCTGTAGCGGTTGCTTCAAACCACACCGTCGAATACCGCCCGGGGATCACTTCCCGCTTAATCCGGAAAGCCGGGATGGAGAAGCTATGAAATACGTCCATGCGAGATCATAGTCAGCTGCACCTGGCGGTTGATGGGGATGTGCAGGGAATCGATCTCATGCTGTCCCCCCGGATGCTCGGCCTTCCACATCCACTGCTTGCCCACGATGTAGATGTTCATCGCGTTGGTGGGCGGGTCGTAGATGCGGAAATAGAGCAGCGCGCCCCACACAAAGCAGACCATGAACAACGCCAGCGGAATAATCGTCCAGGTAGCCTCAAGCAGGGTAGAGCCTTCGATCTGGGTGGCGACCGGGTTCTTCTCCTTGCGGTACATGATGGAGAAGCCAAAGACCAGGATGCCAACCGCGATCAGGCCCACGGCCGAGATCGCGCACAGAAAGAAGTAGAACGCGTCCATTTCGGGCGAAATCGCCGACGCTTCCGGCGGAAAGAGGGCAGAGTTCGTCAGCCACCTTACGAGAAATTGCCACAGTACTGGACTTATATGCATCGTTACCCTTTATCCTTAAAGTCCCGGCGGAAACTCACCAGCATAAAACTGCCCAGGCCCGAGAAAAGTCAGCAGGCAGCCCGCCTGCACGATCCGCGCAATCACCAGGCTATGCCGGTTCAACATCGGATCGTAGCGGTAGCAATAGGTCAAAATATTGTCGACTGGGGTGCCGATGGTGTTGTGCGAGGCTTCGACCAATCCCAGCTGCACATCCCTGGGCGAATACTCCACGCCCAGGTAGTACTGCGCCATCCGGCCTTCGGGCGTAACCACCTCGATCGAGCTGGCATGGGCGAACAGCGGCGGCTTGCCCGCCGGCTGAGGCAGGCGCACGTAGCCAAAGCCGACACCGTCAGCCAGCGCCTTGATCGCAGGCTGGCCGCCGGTCAGGAAGTGCCAGCCGTCCGCGGTTTCGGGCCGGCCATAGCGCTTTACGTACATCGCCTTCTTCATGGCCGCCATTGCCGGGGTTTCGGCAGGGTCGATACTCACGATCACGATCTGGAAGTCCTTGCCCGGCGTCAGGTGCACCATCTCCAGCGCCCCAACCAGACCGTTCAGATCTTCCGCACATAGAATCTGGCACTGGTAATAAACCAGCGAAAGGATCACGGGGTGCTTGCCGAAGTAGTCTCCCAGCTTGACGGCTTTGCCCGTCTCGTCGACGAAAGGGAGCATCCAGGGGCAACTGCTTGCCCAGCCGCTGCTCGATCTTGACCGTGTTGAGAATATCGGGCAGCCGATCCTGGGCCGGCTCGCCCATGCTCTTTTCGCCGTAGGGCGCTACCTGGGCAAGCCCGGGCGTTGCCGCGGCCAAAAGCATGCCTGCCGCCAGCGCCCACCGGATTGTGCCCTTCATCTGCATGCCTACCTTTATGGTAACGCTGCCCTGAGACCGTTACGACTTGGAACTCCCGGGTTTACCCTGCGATCTCCAGTGGTTCTGACCCGTAGATAAGACTCGTGTTGAGAAAGCAAATCTCAGGGCTAAGCCCGACATTTCTGATCGTCTTATGGCCCGACTAAAGTCGTGCCCTGATACAAACAATATTCCACCTCCGTCAATCGTTACCGGTGTTCCCAAAGCTGCCTGTTCGCCCGGCTTTTCGCCCCGCATCCGCTGCTGCTCCAGGGTTTCCAGTATTGCTGCTCGTAACCGGTCCGGGCAAATCCATCGGTGAGCGGTTCCGTCACCACGGGCGCCTTGTCGCCCGCCAACAGGGGCTCGGTCTGCTCCTCGGGGGCTACCGGGAGTCCATGCTGAGCAATCAGCTGCATGGCGCGGGCAATGGGGATGCGAATCTTACCGCTCTTGCGATCGACCCAGCTGTAGTAGTCCAGCAGCAGATCTTCCCGGGCATGCATCTCTGCGATTTCAAGGTTGCCGTCATCGGTCTGCAGGCGCGGCGTGGGGAAGCGTTGCACCATCTGGCGCAGCTGCTGCTGCTCCATGACAGCATTCGATGTCAGATCGTCGCGCTTGCTGCCTCTGGGCTGAGGGCCAATCTGATTCCATTTGTTCGAAGGCCCATCGCTCTTGATGATGGCGGTGTTGATCACCTTGCCCATGCCGAAGCAGAAAATAAAGAACACACCGACAAATGCCGCCAGCGAGGCGAGGAAGACGACAATCCCGTTGACGTTAACGTCGGTGACTTCATAGCCGGGGGAGTCAACCTCCGGATGTGTGCGGGTGATTCGAGGATCATGCGGATCATGCGTGGGCATGGTCGGCCTCCAATATCTCTTCCAGATGCGGATCGTTGGTCTGGATCAACGGCCGCTTCTCCAGCTGGCCAAAGTAGAACCACATCCATAGCGAAATCACCACCACCGGCACGGTCATGTATTCCAGAATCCCGAAGCTGAAGTGCAGGTTTCGCCGGGCATCGGCGAAGTTCGGTTCAATCAGCCAGAACATATCCCAGCAGCGGGCGAAGATCATCCACTTGCAGACCATGATCAAGCGCGCCTTGTTCCGCTTCAGGTCGCGCGAGAGCAGCAGCGTGAAGGGGATAAACCAGTGAAATACGAAATCGAGCGAAGCAATCCAGCCCCAGCCGCCGCGCAGGCGGTCGAGGTACCAGGGAATCTCCTCCGGCAGGTTTCCCGACCAGATGATGAGGAACTGCGAAAAGGCGAGATAGATATTCAGCATCACGAAGGCAAAGGCCAATTTGCCCAGGTCGTGCTGCTCGGTCTTACGCAGCACGGTGTGCATCGGCTCCGCCTGGGAAAGCTTGAGCACGGTGATAATCGAGAGCGCCAGCACCCCGTAGCCCTGGCCAACCAGGAACATCAGCCCGTAAATCGACGAGTACCAGGTGGGATCGAGGGACATGACCCAGTCGATGGCGCACACGCTCATGGTGATGGAATAAACCAGAACGCCAAATCCGCTCAGGTTCTCCAGCCGCACCTGCCAGAAGCGCACATTGGGATGCGGATCGGCGTCGCGCTGTAGCCCCCACTTGTTCAGCAGGTACATGAATGTCAGCCAGATGGCAAAGCAGATCGCGGACTGGATCAGCACGCTGGTTACGTTCAGCATGGGGTGCTTGTAGGCAATGGCGTGGGCCTGCTCGTGGCTGATCAGATGCTGCCGCAGAGCCTCCGCGGGATCGCTGTACTGCGCCCACAGGTACAGCTTCTTCATGAACACGGCGATAGGCACAAACAAGACGATGATCAAGGGCAGGCAGCGGGACATCGCCTCCAGCGGACGACGGACCAGCAGGCCCCATTTGCCGCCGCTTAAATACTGCACCATGAGCAGCGCCAGGCCGCCGACCGTGAACCCCCAGCAGATGATGTAGCCGAGCAGGTAGGAGCGCAGCAGATGGTTGATTCCGTCGTGATCGATGGTCGCCGCCAGAAATGCCAGCACGATCGACAAGACGGCAAATATGGCGCCGACAACCATGGCCCGGCGCCGCCAGGAATTGAGCAGCAGCGGAGCATTCAGCTCGGTGGGTAGCGAATTTGCGTGGTGTCCGTGAGCCATGTCTTTTTCCTAAGTACTATCTCTTGGCGCCGACTGCGCCAGGTTGACTCATCGCGGGCACCGGGCTGTCTGCGGTCGCCGGCGCCATTCCCGGCGTTCCCTGGCTGGCATCCGGCGGTAGAGCGGAAACCGCGGTTTCGGGCAACGACCAGGGCTGGGCAAACGACTCGGGCAGCCCCTGCCGCTCCGCGATGTCTTTCAGGTTCTGTACCTGGACCCCGGAGGGTACCTCGGATTCATTGGCGCTCTGGCTGATTTGCAGCGCCCGTATATACGCGGCCACCGCCCAGCGGTCCGCCGGTGTCAGCTGGGAAGAGTAATCGGGCATAGCTCCGTAGCCGTTGGTCATCACGTAGAAGTAATGGCCCAGGGGTTCGGCTAGGATGCGCGCCGAGTGGAAGTTCCCTGCAGGCTTGTAGCCGCGCTGCACGATCATTCCGGCGCCGTTGCCCACGCGGGAATGGCAGGGCGTGCAGTAGATGTTGTACCGCTCCTGGCCCCGCGCCATCACTTGCATGGTGACCGGGAAAGGCAGCATGTCCGCTTCTTTGCCCTCGATCAAGCCGGTGTAGAAGAAACCATCTTCGTTCAATTGGCCGCGCGCCACGGTGTGCGCAGCCTGGGGCCGAACCGAGCGGCCATCCGCGAAAAATGTCGTGCTGCGCTGAGGAACGAATTTGGGTTGATTTTGCATGTCCTGGCGACAGCCGGCGGCCACACACGAGAGGGCAGCCAGGCCTACAAACAAAAGCCGGGAAGCAGGCCGGGTTGGGGTTGTCGGATTAATACTCCACCTCCACCACCGAGACGGGCGCGAAGCTTTCCAGAAAGGCGCGCGATTCCGCCACATCGAACTTGGGATCGTTGGCCTCCAGGCAAAGAAAGAATTTGTCCGTGGTTGCGCCGGTACGGAAGTTAGGCGCGTTAAAGAGAGGGTGATACAGCGTCGGCAAACCGCACATCGCCAACATGCCAAAAGCCGCAGAAAGCCCCGCCCAAAGGATGGTCCACTCGTAAGCCGGGATAATGAAGGCCGGCCAGGAAAAAAGCGGACGCCCGGCGATGTTCAAGGGATAGGCAAAGACCGACACCCAGGTCTCCATCAGAAACATGGCGGCCAAACCCATGATCCCGCCGACGAGGCAGATCAGCGGCACGTAGTTGCGATGGAAGCCGATCACCTCCGCCGCCTCTTCCACCGGGTACGGGGTGTAGCAATCCAACCGCCGCCAGCCCGAGTCATACGCGGTCTTTGCGGCCACCACCAACTCGCTCGGAGTATCGAACTCCGCCAGCAATCCGTAGATTCCTTCACGCACAGGCATTAGTCACCCGCCTCCATCGCTTCCGGCTCCGTCTCCACTTTGGCCTGAGGGAGCATCATGCGTATCTCAGACATGGGAATCATGGGCAGGAAGCGCACGAACAGAAAGAAGAGCGCTGTAAACAAGTCCCAGGGTGCCAATAAAGGTGCCGTAGTCCCACCGGGTTGCGCGATAAGTTCCCCAGGATGACGGAAGAAAATCCCGGTAGAGGCTGGTCACAACGATCACGAAACGCTCGAACCACATGCCGGTGTTGATGATCAGCGACATAATGAACATCTTGCCCGGGCTTACACGAGTGCTGCGCAACCACAACAGTTGCGGAAGCGCGATGTTGCAGGTGATCAGGACCCAGTAGGACCAGCCCATGGGGCCGAACATGCGGTTCCACATCATGAAATATTCCCAATGGCTGGCGGAGTACCAGGCCATGAAGATTTCCATGGAATAGCCGTAGGCCACGATGAGGCCGGTCGCCAACATCACCTTGCCCATGTTGTCGATGTGGCGGATGGTGATCAAGCCTTCGAGGTGATAGAACTTGCGAATCGGGATGGCAAGCGTGATCACCATGGCGAAGCCGGAATAGATGGCACCGGCGACAAAGTAGGGCGGGAAAATTGTGGTGTGCCAACCCGGCAGTACGGCCACCGCGAAATCGAAGCTGATGACCGTGTGTACCGATAAAACCAGGGGAGTCGCCAAGCCAGCCAAGAGGAGAGACGCCGTTTCATAGCGCATCCAGTGGCGGACTGAGCCGCGCCATCCGAGGGAAAAAATCCCGAAAATGTACTGAGCGAACTTGCTCTTGGCGTTATCCCGCATGGTTCCCAGGTCGGGGATCATGCCGATGTACCAGAAGACGACGGAGATGGTGGCGTAGGTGGAAACCGCAAAGACGTCCCAAAGGAGCGGGGAGCGGAACTGCGGCCACACATTCATGGTGTTGGGATAAGGAAAGAGCCAATATCCCAGCCAGGGGCGACCGACGTGAATCAAGGGGAACATGCCGGCGCAGACGACGGCAAAGATGGTCATCGCTTCGGCAAAGCGGTTGATGGAATTCCGCCACTGCTGCTTGAAGAGCAACAGAATCGCAGAGATCAGCGTGCCGGCGTGGCCGATACCGATCCACCAGACGAAATTGATGATGGCGAAGCCCCAACCTACAGGGATATCCAGGCCCCAGATGCCGACGCCGCGTAAGAACAACCAGGTCACGGCCGTGAACAGGATCAGGCAAATGGTGCTGGCCACCATGAAACCGAAGAACCACCCTACGGGGGTGTGCGGGGTGAGCACGATGCGCGCAATAACATCTGTAACCGACTTGAAGGTGTATCCGGGCGCGATAACCCGGAACTCGCCTGTGTTCGGATCCAGCTGCGGATCGCTTACGGGTAACTCTGGTTTGGTCGCCATCCTGCGCTAACCTCTCAGCTCTTCGCGGGCGCGTGCTCGGTGCGCGCCTCGGCCAGTTCCGGGTTGGGGTTAAAAACTTCTGCAATATAGGTGGTGCGTGGGCGAGTATTCAGGTCCGCGAGCACGCCGTAGTTGCGCTGCTGATCCTTCAGCTTTCTTACCTTGCTGGCACGATCGTTGATGTTGCCGAAGGTGATCGCGCCGGTCGGACATGCCTGCTGGCAGGCGGTGACCACTTCGCCGTCACGGATCTCGCGATTTTCTTTATCTGCTGAGATCTTGGCCGCAGCGATTCTTTGCGAGCAGTAGCTGCACTTCTCCATGACGCCGCGGCTGCGCACGGTCACGTCGGGGTTGCGCATCAGCTTAAGGCTCTCCGTCTCAAAATCGGAGAAGAGCAGGAAGTTGAAGCGCCGCACCTTGTAGGGACAGTTGTTGGAGCAGTAGCGCGTGCCTACGCAACGGTTGTAAATCATCACGTTCAGGCCTTCAGGAGAGTGCACTGTGGCGCCCACCGGGCAAACCTGTTCGCAGGGAGCGTTCTCGCAATGCTGGCAGTTCATCGGCTGAAAATGCGCTCTAGGCGCATCCAGATCGCCTTCGAAGTAGGTATCGATACGCAGCCACTGCATGATGCGGCCGGTCTGGGTATTGTGCCTGCCTACGACCGCAATATTGTTCTCGGCGTAACAGCTCACGACGCAGGCATTGCAGCCCACGCAGGAGTTCATGTCAATGGCCATGCCCCAGGCGTTTTTGTCGTAGCGCCAGTTGGCGAACAGGCTGTCGTCAGGCTTGGGATCCTCTTCTTCGTGGGCGAAGTTGGGATTCTGCTTGAATTCGTCCAGCGAGGCATAGCGGATAATGCCGCGGGTCATGGCCTCGTTGCCTTCGAGCGAATGGTCGCCTGAACCATCTCCGCCTGCCGCGATCGAACGGTGATCGGTGTAGTGGCTCTTGGTCACGGCGAACTCATACGTTTCGCCGGTCTTCTTCATGGTCGCGCCAGGAGCAAACAAGAGTGCGTTCGAGGTGCGAATGGCGTAGGCATTGAAGCCCAGACCGCCAGCGACGCGGCCTCCGTTGCGGCGCGCATAACCCAGGTACACGGTGACCGATCCGTCGGGATGCCCGGGCACCGCCATCACCGGAGCCATCACGGTGTTGCCGTTCGACTGGATGGCTACCACGTCCTGCTCCGCCAGGCCGAATTTCGCCAGCGTGGGGTAGCTCATCAGCGCGGCATTGTCCCATGACATGCTGGTGACCGGCTTGGGTATCTCCTGCAGCCAGCCAACGTTGGCAAAGCGCCCATCGTAGATATTGGGGTCGGCGCGGAAAATAACCTCCACCGTTCCGTCGGAGTAGCCGGGCGCGGCAACAGACAGATCGCCCACCTTAGCGGAGACGGTTTTTGGCTGGAAGGCCGTTCCCGGCACCATGCCGTCGTGCAATATCTTGCGCCAGGCATGCTCGGCGTCGCCCGCACCCAGACTTCCCTGCCACGTCTTGCGGACAGCATCGTAGGGAGAGGTGTCTGGATCGTCCAGCATGGACTGGACGACATCGTGCGCCGATTTGCCGTTGTACAGGGGGTCGATCATGGGCTGGATCACGGTCGCGGTGCCGTCATACGCCCGGGTATCCGACCAGTTCTCCAGATAGTGGGTCCCGTTGATATGCCATTCGGTAACCACACCGGTTTCATTCAAGTGGGAGCCCAGGTGGGCCGTCGTCTTCACTTTTCCAATGGCTTCTTCAAAATGCAGATCCACGGGAGCCGTGTATACCGGGTTGGCATTCAGGATCACCAGCCAGTCGACCTTGCCCGCCTTCATGTCGTTCACCAGGGAGACGATGTCCTCCCCCTGAATCGACGGCATAGGGTTCACGGTGTCGGTGTACACCACCGTTTTGCCTACGTTGCCCAGCGCCTGGTTGATGGCAATGGCGGCCAGATGGACAGCCGGCGGTTGCTGCTCGCCAGGGATCACCACGCACTTGCCACCGTTGGCCTTCAAATCGGCAGCTACGGCGGAGAGGAACTTGCCTGAAGGCCCGGGTGGCGGCGCAGCGGAGCCACCCGCTCCCACGGCAGCGGCTAAGGCAGCAGCAAACGAAGCGACCTCGCCGGCTTTAAGCGCCAGGCGGTGCTCAGCCTTGAAACCAGTCGTGGTCGGCGAGCTCTCCACCGCGTACAACCGGTTCATGCTGAGGCTGTTGTCCGCCAGCTTACGGCGGCCGGCGTAGTCGGCCGCCAGGCGCAAAAATCCCGGATGGGTGATGCCGGAAAGGAAGTCCGCGTCCAGAGAGACAATTACATCGGCATTCTGCAGGCGATACTGGGCGTCGTAGTAGTCGCCGAATGCCGTCTTCGAGGCGGAATAAGCCGAATCGCGGTTCACCGGATCCCACTGCAGCCATTTCGCGTTGGGATAGGACTTTTGCGCTGCCTTCCACTGGGCGGCCAGCGTGGGAGAAGTCACCGTGTCGCTCAGGATGTAGAGGCCCGCGCCCCCGGATGCTTTCTTGTCCGAAAGCATGGCGCGAAAGGCGGCAAGAAAGGCCGCAAATTCCCGCACTTCACCCCGGTAGATCACTCTCTGCGATCTGTCGGGATCGTACATATCGAGCAGCGAACCCTGGGCGAGTGGATCAGAAGAGCCGCGGTTGACCGGGTGGTCCGGATTGCCGTCCACCTTGATCGGCCGGTAGGCGTCGCTCTTGACCAGCAGCGGTATGGCACCTGTGTTGAAAGGCATCGCCGTGGCAAAGTACACCGGGCGACCCAACACCAGGTCTTCGGGTTCCTTGACGTACGGGTAGATCGGTTCATCGGGCTGCTTGGTGCAACCGGAAAGTCCAGCCAGGGCCAGCGAGGCGCCCATTACCTTAAGGAAGCCGCGGCGCGAGACGCGGGTCGATCCACTCTGCAGCCTGCGAGGGAAATTCGCGCTGCACCATCTCGCGGAAGGCGGGTGTGTCGGCCAACTCGTCCACGCTGCGCCAGTAGGTCTTTCCCGTCTGGCCGGCTAGCTTTGCCCTAGCCGCTTCGAGCGTCAATTCCTGTCTCTTACCGTTGGTCTCGCTCATCGGTGGCATGTCTCGCAACTGCTCAATTCCTGGGGCGTGCGGATGTGGTACTGCTGGGTCAGGTATTTGCCCAGAGAGTCCTGGTCGGTTAGCTTCTCGTAGTGCAAGCTGGCGGGGACCACCATGGCCGGCCCGTCGCTGGTGGCTTGAGGATGCAAGCCATCGGGCAGCATGTTCAGCGAGGCCACCTGGGCGCCCGCCTGGCTGGGATCAACCGTTGTGCAACTAACGGTCTGGGCCGTCGGCACGCCATCCTTCGGGCCCAGGCTGCCGCACCAGACTGGCTTCTGACTCGAGGGGCCGTCCCAGGCCATGTTGTAGATCTCGCTGGTGGGACGAAGGTTCTTGGCCGGGTTGCGATGGCAGTTCAGGCACCACTCCATCTGCAGCGTGTTTTGCTGATACATCAGCGGCATCAAGTCCACGCGGCCGTGGCAGGAAGAACAACCAATGCCTTTGTTGACGTGGATTTCGTGATTGAAGTACACGAAATCGGGCAGGTCGTGAATTTTGACCCAGGGTATCGACTCCCCGGTAGCCCAGCTGGTGCGTACCGGTTGCAGCAGACCCGCGTTGGTCCAGATTTGCGCATGGCAATTCATGCAGGTCTTGGTTGGCGGAATGCCGGCGTAGCTCGACTTTTCCACCGAGGTGTGACAGTACTGGCACTGCAGTCCCAGCCCCATGACGTGATGCTTATGGCTGAACGGCACCGGCTGTTCGGCACGCTGGCCTTGCTTGGTCACCCATGGAGAACCCTGCAACTGATCCAGGGTGACTCCCAGGGCGATGACAATCAACCCCGTCAAGACCAGGCTCGCGCGGGCTAGCGCGTTGGAACTCCGGTCAAAAATCTGCGCCATCGGATGAGTCCCTGCTTCCTCAGATTCCCGTGTTGTAGAGAAGGTTCAGCTACTACTCTTTTTTCGAATTGATCCAAGACGGTGACCGCAGACCTACTTCTCCGCATCACGCGTGGAAAGTTGAATATAGCAGCAAACCTCGGGGGGTAGGCAACCCCCGGACAACCAAGAAGTAAATTGTGAGGACAGTGAAACTGCCTCCACGAGAAAGAAGCTCTACTGTAAATGAAGTGAGCACACTTAAACTGAGTTTATGGACGACGGTCTTCGCCCGGTTCGCTACGACACTGCGCTGGCGCTTAAGCAACTAAGCGTGGCGGACGCCAGGCTGGGCGCGCTGATCGAACGTGTCGGTCCCTTTGCGCTGCGGGTGAAAAGCACCCACTCGCCCTTCGAAGCGCTGCTTGAGGCGATTATTTACCAGCAGCTGCATGCCAATGCCGCCAAGGCTATCCTGGGGCGTTTACTGGCTTTGTTCGGGGATTTGCATCCCCAACCGGAGCAGCTGCCTGCCGTGCCTGACGAGATGCTTCGTGCGGCCGGCCTCTCGCAAGGGAAGCTGCTCGCGCTGCGTGATCTTGCCGCCAAAACCCTCGATGGAACGGTGCCTTCCCTGGCCCGCATTCGACGCATGCCCGACGAGGAGATCGTTGAGCGGCTGAGCCGGGTGCGCGGCATCGGCACCTGGACCGCGGAGATGTTGCTCATCTTTCGTCTCGGCCGCCCGGATGTGTTTCCCGGGACGGACTATGGGATCCGCAAGGGATATCTGCTCACCTTCGGCAAGACCCGCAAGGGTGAGCCGATCACCGCCGCGATGTTGCCCAAGCCTGAGCAAATGCAACGCCGCGCGGCGCGATGGAAGCCCTGGCGCTCGGTGGCCAGCTGGTACCTATGGCGGGCGTGCGAGCTGCCAGTCAAAGATCACTGAAAACTCGATTTTGCGTTCGGGGGTATGGAAAAGCCGTACTTCAGGGGCTGAAGCCCAAAATATTCTCAATCATTTACGGCCCGACTTAAAGTCGTGCCCTGATACAAAACAAGAGTTTTTGCGCAACCTGGGAATCCGTGCCCTTCGTAAGGAGCGTTTCCGCAAGCGGTGCAGCCAAGGCATTCGCAGCTGTTTCGATGGTGGCCGTAAATACCCTAAAAGATGTGGAATTTTGCCTCTGGGGAACTTCCCCGAGCGGGTTCCCCGTCGTGTTTGACCCGAAAACTGAGACCACCGAGCGGCTATCATGTCTCCATGTCAGATCAGCCGGCGCCGGCCGAACGATACATCTGCATTCACGGCCATTTCTACCAACCGCCGCGCGAAAATCCATGGCTCGAAACCGTCGAGACCGAGGACTCGGCAGCCCCCTACCACGACTGGAACGAACGCATCACGGCCGAATGTTATGCCCCCAACGGCGCCTCGCGCATCGTGAACGGGGAGAACCAGATCATTCGGATCATGAACAACTATTCGCGCATCAGCTTCAACTTCGGGCCCACTCTGCTCTCCTGGCTGGAAGAGAATGCGCCTCGCACTTATCGCATGATCCGCGATGCTGACCGGCAAAGCATGCTGCGCTACGAAGGACATGGATCGGCACTGGCCCAGGTCTACAACCACGTCATTATGCCCCTGGCCAATACGCGCGACCGGGTCACCCAGATCCGCTGGGGCATCGCCGATTTCCAGCATCGCTTCGGCCGCGCACCGGAGGGCATGTGGCTTTCAGAAACCGCGGTGGATAACGAGACTCTGGATCTGCTGGCGCAAAATGGCATCCTCTTTACTATTCTTGCTCCTCACCAGTGCGCCCGGGTTCGCGAGCGGGCGGAGACCAGCCCTGCAGCCCACGCTGGACAGACGCCAGGGCGCCGGCGCGCGCTGGATCGAAACTCCCAATGCCTCGGTCAATCCCAACCATCCCTACCTGGTGCAGCTGAAGGATGGGCGAAGCATTACTGTCTTCTTCTACAACGGCCCGCTCTCGCGCTCGATCGCCTTCGAAGGCGTTCTTAATAACGGCGAAACGTTTGCCTGGCGACTGGCTCGTGGTCTCGATCCCAGCGACCCCGAACCCCAGGTGGTGCATGTGGCCACCGACGGTGAAAGTTATGGCCACCATCATCGCCATGGAGAAATGGCTCTCTCCTACGCCTTGCGATTCATCGAAGACAAGAAACTGGCGCGGCTGATCAACTATGGCCAGTTCCTGGCCCAGTTCCCCCCCAAGTGGGAGGCGGAGATTGTCGAGGATACTTCCTGGAGCTGTGCCCACGGCATCGAGCGCTGGCGCTCCGATTGCGGTTGCAACGGCGGGCACCAGGGCTGGAACCAGCGATGGCGGGCGCCGCTTCGCGCTGCTCTCGACTGGCTGCGGGATACCGTTACACCGCTCACCGAAAACATTGCCCAAGGCCTGCTGAAGGATGTATGGAGCGCACGCGACGCTTACATCTCGGTCATACTCGCCGCCGGAACCACCGGGGCCCCTGAGGCGATCGACCAGTTCTTCGCCGCCCACGCGGAGCGGGAGCTCTCGGCCGAGGAGCGAACAACTGGTTCTGAAGATGATGGAGATGCAGCGCCACACGCAACTGATGTACACCAGTTGCGGCTGGTTCTTCGACGATATCTCCGGCATCGAGACGGTTCAGGTCATGGCCTATGCAGCGCGCGCGCTACGCCTGGCCGCGGACATCTTCGGCCTTAATTCCGCCTTGCTGGAATGGCAGTTTGTCGAGCGGTTGCGGCAGGCTAAGAGCAACAGTCCGCAGTGGAAGGACGGGGGCGATATTTACCGCCGCCTGGTGAAGACGATGGAGGTCAACCTGGAGCAGGTGGCCGCACACTACGCCATCTCCTCGGTCTTCAGCAGCTACCCGGACGAGACGGTTCTGTTCTGCTATACCATTCGCCGTCTCGACTACGAGATCGTCAACTCGGGCCGTGCACGCCTCGCCATCGGCCGCTGCCGCATCACCTCCAACCTCACCGAAGAGACGGAGGAGGTTTCCTTTGCCGCGCTTCATTTCGGCGACCATAACGTTACCGCCGCAGTGGAGCGCTCGACCCCGCAGGATCTGGTCGCCTTCGAAGACCTCAAGCAAAAATGCAGCGCCGCGGTGACCCAGGCAAATCTGCCCGAAGTGGTTCGCCTGATCGACAGCTTCTTCGGGGGAAGTCCTTACTCGCTCGCCTCCCTTTTCCGGGACGACCAGCGCCGCATCCTGCGCTTCATCCTGAACTCCACCCTGAGCGAGGTCGAGGATAGCCTGGTCAAGATCTACGAGGAGCATGCCTCGCTGCTGCATTTTCTCAACGCATCCGGCCTGCCCAAACCGCCGGCCCTGACCATGGCTGCCGGTTTCGCGATCAATGCAGGGCTGCGGCGCGCGCTGGAAGAGGAGCCCATCGATCTGGCGCGGGTCCGCTCGCTGATCTCTCTGGCCAAGTCCGACGGAGTGGTTCTGGAAACTCACGCGCTCCGCTACCTGACCGATCAACACATGAAGCGAGCCATGGTGCAGCTCCATGCCAAGCCGCTTGGAGAGCGGGAACCTGGACCACGCGCTCACCCTGGCTCGGACGCTGCGCGAGCTCCCTTTCGAACTCAACCTATGGCAGGCGCAAAACATCTGGTATGACACACTGACCCGGTCCAACCGCTTCCTGCTGGGACTGGACGCTTCGGCCGCGGAGACTTTGGAGAGCGAACTTTCTCGAGCTGGGCCGCCAGCTCTCGATCGCGGTGGAGCAGCTGGTGGTGGAAGAAGGATCGTTGGCCATGCCGTCGCTCGCCGGGCCTGGCGGAGTCTGCGCCTTCGCCGACGAAAGGCCCTGGTTCCATAACGACCCCTGGTGTTGGCCCTCGGCTAGCTTCGCCAGCGGAGCGTGACCGGGCCATCCATGGGGTGCTGCATCGCCCGGCCGGTTTCCTCGGCTTCAAGCCGCGCTCGCTTCAACGCGAAATACCATTTCGCCGGACGATCGGCATCGTCAATCAGCATCAGGCCGGGATTGAACTTGAGTCCCTCGGCCTGTTGCACCATCGTGATCTGATCCTGGCGCACAAAGCGCTTGCCAAAAAATTTCGCTACAGGGGTCACGAAGGGCACCGCATAGAAAACGTTCCACGCAGCATAGACATCAATGCGGGAATGCCCGGATGTGGTGGGCGTTACCGTGGTCAGGCTGGAAAACCACTTGCGTTCCGCAGCGCAGGGTTTCATAGCGCCGGTTGGGCAGCACGAAGTCGATGGTGGTCTCGATCGGCTCACCGTAGACGCCGAGCAGCTTGTAGGGTGCGCTGTTGGCCGAGGGCGTATGCGCCGACATGCGAAAGCCCTGCGGAATGGGCTCGAAATGCTTCTCTTTTTCGTGGATGCTGTGGCGGGATCTCCACCACCAGGCCTGGTGCACAAATGGTCCGTGCGCCGGATCCATCAACCCGATAATGCCGTGATCCACATTGCAAGGCAGCTCGGCTGTCAGATGCGCGCTGCGATACCGGTCACTGAACCTGGGCAATTCCGGCACCGCTGGAAGTGTGTCCCTGACCTCCATGCGCACCCGGCCGCTGCCTGGCTTGGGGACGTAGACCCAGGCATATCCATCTCTTTCCTGGCAGGGAAATGCGGTCGCATAGATGCGGCGGGGATAGGAATCCTGGCTGGTGAGGGAAGGGATCTCCATGCACTGGCCGGACTCCGGCTCGAAGACCCATCCGTGATACTTGCAGGTGACCGCGCTGCCATCGAACCATCCGCAGGAGAGGGGGATGCCGCGATGGGGGCAGCTGTCGCGCATGGCAAAGATGCTGCCGTCCTCTTTGCGCCCCAGCACCAGCGGGAACCCCAGCAGCATGGCGGTGGCCATCTTCCGTCCCCGGAGCGCGCCGCTGCGCATGGCCGGGTACCAGTCGTTGTAGATGAGGGACGTATCTGGCCCGAGCAGATCACTCGCCGGAAAAACCGCCGATCCTCTTCCCGCTGCTGCGTCAGGTGCCATGGCTCGCGATCCCGAAAAACCTGCACTTACTATAGCGCTACGGCATAGGATGGGATGGATCGCACAGAAGCGGGGATTTTCGATATCGCTGCACACATCATGCGCAGTTCGGGCAAAACAATCCTCACGATTGCCGGCCTCTGGCTTCTGCTCTACGCAAGCTTTACGCTTTTCCGTCCTCCGCTGCTGGACGATGCCGACTCCGTGCATGCCGAAGTCGCGCGGGAGATGGTTGCGCGGCATGACTGGATTACTCTCTACGCGAACGGCATCCGCTACCTCGAAAAAGCGCCGCTCATGTACTGGAGCATGGCGGCGAGCTTCACTCTTTTTGGACCCCAGGATTGGGCGGCCCGCCTGCCACTGGCAATCTATGCGCTTGCTCTCTTCTTAACGGTGTACGCCGCCGGCCGCCGTATGTTTGCTTCAGAGATGGCCGGCTTCTATGCAGCGCTGATCCTGCTTACTTCCTTCGGCATTTTCATCTACACGCGGATCATTATTCCTGACGTCATCGTTTGCCTGTGGCTTAGCCTCTCCATGCTGCTGTTCTGGATATCTCTCGAGCAGCCTTCGCGAGCAACGGCGTGGGGCTTTGCCGCGGCGTGCGCCCTCAATGTGCTGACCAAAGGGCTCATCGGAATCGTCTTCCCGCTTGCCATTGTCATCATCTTTCTGTTGCTCCAGCGGAATTTGGGCCACTTGCGGCGCTGGCATCCCCTTTCCAGTCTGCTTGTCTTTCTGCTGATCGCGCTGCCCTGGCATATCGCAGCCGGCATCGCCAACCCGTCACAGGGCCACGGATGCCCGCGGGAATTCTTTTTGGTTCTATTTCGTCAACGAACAGGTCCTCCGCTATCTCAACCGGCGGATTCCGCGGGACTACGACACCGTCCCGCTCCTGCTTTTCTGGGGCTTGCTTGTCGTCTGGCTCGCGCCGTGGATCGCCTTCGTGTTCAGGGCTCTCGGCTCAGTCCGAAATCAAGCGTGGACTTTGCTCTCCATATGGGCCGCATGCGTTATGGTCTTCTTCAGCTTCTCCACTCGCCAGGAATACTATGCATTGCCTGCGTTGCCGCCCATCGCCCTGATGATCGGCGGCTGGCTGGCGCGGGAAGAGAGATGCTCCGCTCGCGATCCGCAGCGCGTCGCGGGACGCCGGATCGCTGTGGTTCTGTTTCTGTTGGGCGCCGTTGGCTCCGCGCTCGCCGGATTCTTAGCCCTACGCGCCCAACCCCCAGGCCCGGGTGTGGATATCTCTACGCTGCTGACGCAAAATCCCGGGGAGTACGCACTCTCGCTGGGCCACTTTCTCGACCTGAGCACGCGAACCATGGGCGCCTTTCGCCTGCCGCTCTTGCTGACCGCGATTGCTCTGGCGGCGGGAACGCTGGCCAACTTGATCCCACGCTCCATCAACCTGATCCGGATGGGGAACTATGCGCTCGCCGCTATGATGGTGGTCTTCCTGATCGCTGCTCACATGGCTCTGGTGACGTTTTCGCCCGTACTATCCTCAAAGGCTTTGGCGGATGCGATCCAGCCGCGGATCACAGGCGGGCGATGTAGTCGAGATCAATGGCGAATACGAATCCGGCTCGACGCTCGGCTTTTACCTGCGCCGCCAGGTTCGCATTCTCAATGGCCGTTCTTCCGATCTGTGGTACGGCTCATTCTTCAATGATGCGCCGCATCTATTCGACGACGATGCATCCTTCCGGCAGCTCTGGAGTGGCCCCCAGCGGATCTTTCTGTGGACTGAGCAGAACCATGTTCCCGCCTTGCCGGGACCGGCTTATGAGATCGCACACAGCGGGGGGAAGGAGATTCTCAGCAATCAGCGGTAGACGGGGGTACCGACCTTGCCCAGTCCAGCAGGGACGCCTGATTTGGAAGGCACGCTCAGCCGTCCCCTCCGGGACTTCTCCTCACAGATGGACCAACCCACAGGACTATCGTCCTGGGCTACTTTCAGGTCGTCCCTGCGGGACTGGACACGCGCGAGCAGGTGCCCTAACCTTCTCTCCCTAGTTTCGAAAAAGAAGGTTAGCCACTAAGGGCATGATTTCGACGGAGCGTTCTCGAGTTTCCTGCCACGCAGCATCAGACGCGACCGCGTGTGCAGCCTTTCACGGAAGACCGACAACGCCACCAACCTCGACAGGAGATCCGTCAAACGTGGGGCACCCAGCGCTTCGCTTAGGAGCAGTCTTGAAGGGTCAGACTGCGGTGAGCCGGCTCATTTTGCCGTCTTTCAAGGAGAAGCGCTGGCCACGCCAGGCCACCGTATTTCCGGCGAAGCTCCAGATCCAGATACCCAAGGCCACCACGTCTCGCGGCGCCAGCAGCCACAGATCACGCAATACCTGGCGATCGCCCAACACGCCCACGCCGACCGCCAGCGCCAGCGCCACCCGTGCCAACAACGTCAGGCTCAGCAGCGCAAGGCTGCTGAGGCTGGCGCCCGAGGCAATCAGGTTGAACAGCGCCCAAGGCAAGCCATAGGTGAAGACCATGCCGGTGTAACCCAGCTTCCTTGAATAGCGGGTGCTGCGGCTCCAGCGAATCTGGTGGGCCAGAAACTGACCGAAGCGGATACGCCGGCAGGAATGTCTCGACCACCTCGCCGCTCAAGACCACTTCAAAACCGCTCTTCGACACCCGTGCGCCCAGCTCGTAATCGTCCGCCAGGTAGTCGACCAGCGGCTCCAGGCCGCCAATGGCCTCGCAGCGCGTCGCGAGAGACGGCCAGGGTCGAGCCCAGGCCGAAGCGGATGCCGTCTTCTATTTGCCGCGCGGTCAGCACACCGGCGATAAAGTCGGTGGCAATCCCCAACGCCTCCATGCGCGAGCCTATCGTGGGCTGCGCCTTTCCCCGGTAAAGCGCCGTCACCAGGCCGACGCGGCCGCCTCGCCGCTTGGGCAGGTGGAAACAGCCCATAATCCGGCGCAGGTAGTGGGGAGAAACCTTTATGTCGCTGTCGTTGATAAGAATGTGGTCGTACTGCGCGCTGCTCAGCATCTGCACCAGGTTGCTTACCTTGCCGTTGGCGCCAAGCAGTTGTGGGCACAACACCAGGCGAATCGTCCGCTCGGGAAACTCCGTCTTGAGCCTTTCAATGGCCGCCACGGCCGGATCGGCCATGCTGCTGACACCGAACAGGATCTCGTAGGGACCCTGATACTGCTGCACACAGTGGCTGGTGAAGCTCGAGTACATCTCCGGGTCAAGACCCTTGACCGGCTTGAGGATGCTGACTCCCGGCTGAAAATCCGGCAGGGGGCGGCGTAGCTGGTGCTGGAAGGCGCGCGCGCTCCACAGCGCCAGCAGGTAATAACCCAGGCCGGCAAAGCTGAGAATGGTAGTGATGGAAGCGACAACGATCGGCAGCATAAGACCGCTCTTTAGTCTACTCGTAACGCAGCGCGACGATGGGATCGAGCGAGGCTGCCTTCCATGCCGGGTAGATGCCAAAGAGAAGACCAATACCGCAGGAGACGACAAAAGCGATCGTGGACCAGGCTACGGACATTTCGGCCGGCAGCACCGAGCCCAGGACTAAGCTTGAGCGTGAGGGTAAGCAGGCCGCCAACCAGGATGCCGATAACTCCGCCCAGAGCACACAGACGTGACGGCTTCGAGCGTGAACTGAAACATGATGTTCTTGCGGGTCGCGCCCAGCGCCTTACGGACGCCAATCTCCCGCGTCCGTTCGGTAACGCTCACCAGCATGATGTTCATCACACCGACGCCGCCCACCATCAAACCCACGCTGGCAACCCCCACCAGAAAGATGAAAAGGCCGCCGGTGAGCTGATTCCACAGGACCAGCAGCGCGTCTGAGCTGAAGATGGCGAAATTGTCCGGCTGGTCCACACGCACCTTACGGCGGCGGCGAAGCAACTCGCGGATTTCATCTTCGACGGCGAGTTTGTTTTTGACATCGTCGTATTTGACGCTGATCCAGTGGTCGAGGATCTCGGGATGAATCTTGTGAAAGGTTAAGGTTGGAAAATGCGCGGCGTTATCCATCCGGATTCTTACCCCCGCCGAAAGCCTGCTTCTGGGGCGCGAAAACTCCCACCACGGTGAACAGATCCCCGTCGATCTGGACGTCTTTGCCGATGGCAGGGTCGTTGCCGAAAAGTTCCTGCGCGGTGTCTGAGCCGAGAACCACCACGTTGGCGCCCCGCTGCGCCTCCTGGGAGGTGAAGAAGCGCCCCTGCGCGAGATCGAGGTCGTAGACGTTCGGTTGATCCTCCGACTCGCCATTCAGGGTGGTGTTTTGTACCTTATGGCTCCCATATTTGACCGAGAAGCTGCCCTGTTGTCCGCTCCGGCGCGCGATATTGCTGCGACGCATCGACCGCGACGACGTGGGGCAGCACTTTCATGGCCTCGCCATCCTCATAAGTCAATTGCCTTCTGGCCAGCATTTCCGGCGTGGGCCGTGAACCGAAGACGGGAAAGCGAAAGACCCAATACACATTGGATCCCAGCGACTTGATGATGCCATTGACGTTGCCGGTCAGCCCGTTGATGACGGATGAGATGAGAATGACCGTGGTTACCCCGATCATGATGCCGAGCATGGTCAGGCCGGAGCGCAGCTTGTTGGTGCGCAGCGTGTCCATCGCCATCCTGATTGCTTCGTTGGTATCGGCAAGCCGCATTTTATAACTCCGAGCGCAAGGCTACGATAGGGTCGAGCATCGAGGCCTTGCGTGCGGGATAGACTCCAAAAAAAATACCAACGGCTGTGGCCACAAAGAGGCCCAGCGCGACCGACCATAGCTCAATCTCAGAGGGGAAACCAATCACCAGGGTGATGGCTTTGGCAAAGATAACCCCGGCAATGACGCCGATCAGGCCACCGACCAGCGACATGGTGGCCGATTCGATCAGGAACTGCAGCATGACATCGCCACGCCGCGCGCCGAGCGCTTTGCGCACCCCAATCTCCCGTGTCCGCTCAGTGACGCTCACCAGCATGATGTTCATGATCACGATGCCGCCAACCACCAGCGAAATGCCGGCAAGAGAAACAAAGACCGCGGAAAAACTGGAGCTAATGCTTTGCCAGATGCCAACGAACGTGCTGTTTGTATCGGTGGAGAAGCTGTCGTCGGCGCCGGGCAGGTCGTGACGGTGAGAACGCAGAATGGTGCGCACCTCGCCCACCGCCAGCTCCAGCGGATCGCCCACGCCGTTGGCGCGCGCGTAGATGGTCAGGCTGCGGTTCGATCCATAGGTGTTGAGAAAGGTTGTCAGTGGGACTGCCACCCAATCGTCCTGGCTCTGCCCCAGAGTCTTGCCCTTACGCTCGCCGACGCCGATCACCGTGTATTGGGACCCGTCCACCCGGATCTCTTTGCCGATGGGGTCGATCGACCCCATCTGATTGTCCACAATGTCAGGGCCGATGATGGCGACCTTGCTGTTGTGCTCCTCGTCGATGGGCACGAACCCACGGCCGCGGTCGATATTGACGTTGTAGATGGGAGGCATGGTCCAGGTCCAACCGCGAATACTGGTGTCGGTGCTGGAGTGGCTGTTGTAGACCACCTTGCCGGTAGTGGTTGCCATGGCCCCGGTGCTAGCGCAGTCCTTACACTTGGCGGCTACTTCGCGGTAATCGTCGAGCTTCAGGTCTTTGCGCTTCTGGTATTTGTTGAACTCAGCGTCGCTAAAGACCACGGTGGGCTGTTTCGACGCGGTAAAGACATCCGCACCGTAGCCGTACACTTTGGTGGCAACAAATTTGTTGGCGCCATTCACCAGCGTAATCACCATGATGACCGCCGCCACGCCGATCATCACCCCCATCAGCGTGAGAATCGATCGCAGCTTGTTGGCCCAGAGAGACTGCAGGGCGATTTTGATGGCTTCGGTGAATTCCATGGCGGCGCTCGGTGTTAATACGAGTGTAGACGCTTTCCCGGTTCCAAAAACGGAGGCCCCGCACCTCGGTGAGAGCTGCGGGGCCGCGTTTGCAAGTGGCCTGTAAGCCGAATTCTGTCGAGGACGATCATTCCTCTAGGCGGCGCATTACTACGCCGCTCAAGCGACCTACCCGGAGGTTTCCCGCCCATCCCGGCGAACCGAGACGGGAACCCGGGTTGGCGCGCCGGGCCAGCACGCATCCGCGGCCCGGGTCTGGCCGTCGGATTCCCCCCCTATTTGGTCTTGCTCCGTGTGGGGTTTACCCTGCCACCGCCTTTACAGGCGGCGCGGTGCGCTCTTACCGCACCTTTTCACCCTTACCGCAGGCGGTAAAGCCCACGGCGGTATGTTCTCTGTGGCACTGGCCGTCTTTGAGCCTTGACGCTCAAATCCCGGACGTTATCCGGCACACTGCCCTGCGGAGTTCGGACTTTCCTCTCCCGAAGCGGGTAAACGCTCCGGCAGCGACCGCCCGGCTCACCTGCACCCTCTATGCTAGTCCATCTCGCAGGAATTTGTCGGGGGAGCAGCCGGGTTAGGTCGTCGCAGCGGTGATAGTCAGGGTAACCTGCGGATAGGTTGGAGGCGTGGTTGTCTCAGCGCCGGTGGATGACTGCGCTTCTACAGTCACAACGTAGCTGCCAACGGGAGTCCCTGTATTGTCCGGCGGCCCGTGATTCAAATATTTGTAGCGCTGGGAGCAGGCCGTCATGCTCATAACCCCCGCAAATGCCAGCAGACCGAGAGCCAGATTACGGCGGCGCCTGCACGCGCCCAGGCCCGCGAGACCGAGCAAGGCAGGGAAGACAACCGCATAGCGCGGCATCCCGGACCCACCGGCGTTCAGCGCGGTGGTGGGCGGCGAGGGAGCGAGCGTCTGGATCTGCATAACGCTGCTTCCCGGCACGCAAGTCTCAACCCCGCTTGCACTGGTCGTGCAACTGGCGGACACATTCACCGGAGTAAAAGTGCAGGACGTGTTAATGGGCAAGCCTTTGCAGGAAAGGCTCACGTAGGAATTGAAACCATTGACGGGCGTCACCGTGACCACACTGCTCACAAAGCCACCCACCGGCGTGGAGAGAGAAGTGGGGGTAGCGGCAACGCTGAAGCCAGCCACGGTCGATACCTTAGCCTGCACCGGCTGAAACTCCGATGTGGAGGTCAAAAAGCCAGCCTGCCCGGTGTAAACCGCGACTACCTGGTGGCTGCCCGCAGAGAGGCTGTCAGTTAGCAGGGACGCGTTGCCTTCTCCATCTAAAAGCGCCGATCCGAGGTCTGCTTTCCCGGCGCGAAAGTTCACCACACCAGAAGGTGAACCGGTGAGATCGGGCGCAGTGACATGGGCTGTCAAAGTCACCCGGGTGCGCGAACCTGCATCATCTGCAGCAACCGTCAGGGTAGTTCGGGTCTCCGCCGTGTTCTCTGCTGCGGATCCCGTTAAGGTCGCCCCGGCCACCATGCCCAGAAACACCATGCACCAACCGACGGTGCGCATCCCTTGTCCCTTATTCCACAACGTGCCCACACTCAACCGCACATTCATCCTTCGGATCTCTGCTCTCTTTGCTTGTTCCAAGGCTGTTGGCTTAATGACTCATTGTATCTGGGGAAAGCAGATCGCGTTACTCCTTTGCCGCGTACCGGGCCTTGGCGACCAGTCTCTCGGCCTCTGCCTGGATGGAAGGATCGTCGCCAAAACCATTCAACCAGAGGACTTCAGGCTCACGGCGAAACCATGTGAGCTGACGTTTAGCATAGTTGCGGTGGCCCTGGCTGGCAGCGGCAATTGCGTGCTCGAGGGTAAGCGCTCCGTTAAGATATTGCGCCGCCTGGCGGTAACCCAGCGCGTCGAGCGCAGGCGTGGAGCCATAACGGGCGAGCAGCGCTCGCGTTTCTTCGATCAAGCCCTGGGCAAACATGGCACGCGCACGGGTGTTGATACGGTCATAGAGTTGCGACCGTTCGGGATCAAGGCCAAGCCGCAGCACGCGGTACCCAGTCAACACCTGCCGCCCTTCCTTCCAGGCTTCGGACATAGGCCGGGACGCCGGCGATCGTAACCTCAATGGCTCGCATGACCTTGGAAAGATCATTGGCGTGGATGCGGGCGGCAGAAGCAGGGTCAAGACGCTTGAGTATCCGGTGGAGTGAAGCCGGTCCCCGCGCTTCCGCCCTGCGGAGCAGGCGCTCACGCAATTCCGATGAACGCCGCGGACCGGGAAACAAGCCTTGCAGCAGAGCGCGAAGGTAGAGGCCGGTGCCTCCAGTGACGATGGGCAACCTGCCTCGGCCGGCGATGGCGGCGATGGTGCCTCGGGTGGCGCGCGCATAATCTCCCGCGGTATAGAACGCATCGGGGGCAACCACGTCGAGCAAGTGGTGGGGAACCAGCCGGCGTTGCGCGGCCGAAGGCTTGGCAGATCCGATCTCCAGGCCAGAGTAGACCGCCACAGAGTCACAACTGACGATCTCGCCGTCGAACCGCCGGCCGAGAGCGACGGAGAGAGCGGTTTTGCCGCTACCGGTCGGCCCCAGAATGACGACCAGCAATGGCTCCGTGCTCTGCTCTACCAAACTCTCCACCACCCGGGTGGAAAGAGTTCGCGCAAAAAGGAACGGCTTAGGCCGGCAAGCAGAAGAATAGCCACTACCAGCAACAGGCCGTAGACCTGGCGTTTGCGGAATTCGGGACGGGTTGATTGGTCAGCTTGGGGCATTCTCACCAGGGCTAAAGCCCGGTCATCACAAAGATGAAGCTTTCTCGCGGGTTTGAAAACCCGCTACCCCGGACTAAGTCCGGGGCTGGCACCAAAATGTAGCTAACGAATCTTGTCCGGGTCCAGGTTGTAATAGAAGCCAAAGCGCAGTTCCAGGAATGGTCCCTTAAACTCCTTGGGCAGTGGTGGATAGGGGGACGCGCCGGTAATGCCACCCCAGGCTGCCCGGTCGAGGGAGACGTCGCCGGAGGGGAACTCGAGGATCATCTCCTTAACGCTGCCATCCGGATAGATTTTGAAGCGCACACCGACTCGACCCTGTTTATCCAGAGGCGGGCGTGCGGACTCGGGAATGATGGGAATCCAGCTGCGATACGTGGCGCCGATCACCCGCTTCATGTAAGGGCCAAAATCGACGCCCATAGTATCGCTGAGGATGTCGGGACCGACCGCCATGGCCTGATGCTGGGAGGGGGCATTCTGCCCGTAATCGCCCGAGGAGCCACCCGGATTCTGGGCAGCATTGCGTTCTGCCTGGCGAATTGCGTCTCCGGCGGTCTGGGGGCCGGTGTCAAAGGTGGGCCGGGTGGGCGCAGTAGGGGCCGGCTTGGGTTCATTGAGCAGCGACTGCTGGGTAGGAGCCGGCGGGGGCGGCGCGGCGGGGGCATGGGCCTGTGCCTGCTGTTGCGGCTGGGACGCCGGGGCTTGCTGGGGCACTGCGGGCGGCGCAACCGGTTGCGGTGGGCCAGCCCGCTTCATGGCCTCCAACTGTTGCAAAGTCTTGCGGTCGAGCGTGGGGTGCGCCGATTGCGCGATGCGATTCTTATCGGAGGGCGGCGCCGGCTTCGTGGGCTTGACTCGTTTCTCCGCATCGGGCGGAAGATTGAGAAACGTCATGTCCTTTTGCTTGAGATTGTCGCTGGGGTTCACTACCCGCACTCGATGGCTGGGTGGCCCATAAAAAAGGAACCAGAAGAGGAGCAGGTGGGCGATGAAGGAAATCCATAGTCCTTCGCGACGGCGCGCACGGGAGCGTTCGTCCTCAAGCCTGTCGATGAGGTGCAGGAGTTCATCAGGTTCCAGCTCCTCGTAGCGCACGCGCTTACGTTTGGAGAACGGCTCCGGTGGGCGGCCGGGAGGGCTGGTTGGAACTTCGGTTGAGGGCATCGGCACGCAGTGGCGGCTGCAATCCAGGCCGGCAGCAACACCGGCCGTGAACTCCGCACACCCTATCATTCTCTCATTGTTTCGAATCCGGCCGGGGTCAGGCTTTCACAAAGAACCCTTACAATCGTTCCAGCGCGAACGGGGGCAACAAACCTATTTATGATGCGAGCCGCTGTCATTACCGTGAGCGACTCCTGCTTCCGGGGACAACGGGTGGATATCTCGGGCCCGGCGGTTGCCGAGTTGCTTAAGGCGAATGGTTTCCGCGTGATCAGCCAACTGGTAGTGCCTGACGAGCAAGGGGAAATTGAGGACGCGCTGCGTCAACAATGCGAGGTGGCAAGTCTGGTGGTTACAACCGGCGGCACCGGCGTAGCCCCGAGAGACGTTACCCCCGAGGCGACCAGGGCCGTCTGCGACCGCCTGCTGGAGGGGTTCGCGGAACTGATGCGCAGCGAGGGCAGGAAGCAGACGCCGGTTTGCTCCCCTGAGCCGCTCCCTCTCGGGCACTCGTGGCCGATCTCTGATCGTGAATCTACCCGGCAGCCCACGCGGCGCAAGAGGCTCACTGGAAGCAGTGCTCCCTCTCATTCCCCACGCTCTGACGCTGCTTGAGGGAACAGCCACCCAACATGAGGAAGACGATGCCGGGTGATGACGATCGGGGCGGATCTTGAAGAAAATCCTCCACTTCCTCGATAAATACACGATCTGGCTGCTGGCGGTGTTGAAGCCGTTGGGCTTCTGGGGTGTGGGTGGCATCGCTTTTGTCGACGCCGCAGCATTCCCGGTGCCCATGGACCTGATCCTTGCGACGTACGTCTGGGCAGACAAAAGGCATTTCTACCTTTACGTCATCTGTCGCCGCGGCGGGATCGGCGCTGGGCGGCCTGGTTCCCTTCCTGCTGGGCCGGGCTGGCGGCGAACTCTTCCTGATGAAACGGATCAACCGCGCCCGCTATGAGCAGCTGCGCGACCGCTTCGAAAAACAGGAATTTCTGGCCTTGATGATCCCTTCGATCCTGCCGCCGCCGACGCCCTGGAAGCTCTTCGTCTTTGCCGCCGGGGTCTTCGAGATGAAGATCAGCACCTTTCTGCTGTCAGTCTTCGTGGGCCGGGTTATGCGCAACATGATCACCGCGATCCTGACCATCGAGTACGGGCCGCAGATTGTAAGCATTGCCGGGCGATTGGCTTCCCAGCATCGGGTTGCCCTGATCGCCGGGCTGGCGGTTCTGCTGGCCGTGCTGGTTTACTGGATCTGGCGGAGCGATCGGCAAAAGCGCCGGACTCGAAGTCTGCCCGGATGGCGCTCCCGAGTCCCTTGTTTCCAGGCGGCCGTTCATCACCATGGCGGCGATGCCCCCATTGGGGGTGACGTAGATCCAGGCGATGAGCGCCGTGCTGGCCCCAGGCCTGCTGCGAAAGAGCACAGGATAGGAAAATCTAAGGTCTCTGAACTCAACAGCTGTATCCAGGGGCTGCGGTGCGAGTTCGTCGGAAGCGACCAGGTTCGCGCTGTCCCCTGGTCGGTGACCACGGGGAATCGCGCCCAGTCGAGATATACGCGGCCCAACCAGGAACGCTTAGCAGCCGCGGTGGCTGGGGTTGTTGGCGGCTTGAAGATGACGTCGTCCTGATCGTTGGTGTCGACCGTTTCGGCCCGGGTGTTGACCGAGCCCGTCTGGTAGTAGCCGGCGGTTTCGGCGATCGCCGAACCAATGAAAGGGATTGACAGGATAGGGTTCGGCTCCGGCGCGCAGCATCGGTTGATCGCCGAAGCGGGTATTGCTCATCAGGTGCAGCGCCCGATGGTGCTCAACGGCACGCACGCCTAGGTCGATCCCAACGAGCACCAGCGCAGCAATGGCCCAGCCTCGTCCACGGAATAGAGGCTTGCCTGCGCCGATCTCGCGGTCTGCCAGCCCGAAGATCGCGGGGATGACCAGGGCCAACAGCAAAGCGGCAAAGACTGACCGGCTCCAAGAGGAAGGCGATGTCCAGCGAGTACCAGCGTGGGTTGAAGGGAAAGAAGGGGCGAACGCCGTAGTTGTTGGTCCAGTCGAGAAAGATGTGGCTGAGAACGGCCACCCAGGATAAGAGCCACAACAACGCCCAGCGTGGAGCGAGGGTCGGCTGCGTTGCGCCGGCTGCGATGCCAGAGCCAAACTACGCCGGTGACGGCGAGCGCGACAAACGGCGCGCCCAGAAATGTATGGGTAATGCCGCGGTGATGAGCAAACTCGTCTACCGGCCCGCGCAGGCGCCAAAACATATCCAGGTCGGGCGCTTCGGCTGCCAGGGTCATGGCGAGCGTCGCATAGGCAGTCCTGCGGTTGAAACCGGAGCGGCCCAGGCATGCGCCAGTGAGGAAATGCGTGACAGGTTCCATGAATGGGATTTCCTCTGAGTGAGACGAACAGTTTCTATAATGCACGCTATGTCTGAAACCCGAACCAGCATTGCAGCCAGCCTTCTGGAGCAAGCGGCAAAGCGAATCGACGAGCTGCGCGAGGAGCTTCGCCACCACGAATACCAATATTACGTGCTGGATTCTCCGGAGATTTCGGACGCGGAATACGACATGAGGATGCGTGAGCTGCGTATGCTCGAGGCGCGTCATCCAGAGCTGGTGACACCCGACTCACCCAGCCAACGCGTGGGTGGTAAGCCCAAAGAGGGCTTCGCCAAGGTAGAGCATTCGCGGCCCATGCTCTCGCTCGACAACGTGAACAACGAGCAGGAGTTGAGCGATTGGGAACGCCGGGTGCGGGCCATGCTGGGCAGCGCAGAAGCCGAGCTACGTGAGCGAATTGAAGATGGACGGCGTTTCGCTGGCGCTGCAATATGAACCTGGTCCCGGGGGAACTGCCGTGTTGCAGAGCGCCTTGACCCGCGGCGATGGGGTCATGGGGGAAGACGTTACCAGCAACGTGCGCACTATACGATCCGTGCCACTTTCGGTTTCAAAGGAGCGATTGCATCGCGCCAGGCTGCCGCAGAGCTTCGAAGTGCGGGGAGAGGTGATCCTGCCGGACGAAGCTTTTTTCAAGATGAACCGGGAACGTGAAGAACAAGGCCTGACGCCGGCAGCGAACCCGCGGAATGCGGCGGCGGGAACGATTCGGACCCTGGAACCCAATATCGTGGCCCAGCGACGGTTGGACTTCTACGCCTACTTTGCTCTGGAAAAGGGAGAGAGTGTTTTCCCCGAACAGTGGACGGCGCTGGAGGCGTTGAGCGCAGCTGGATTTCGCGTGAACCGCCACCGCAAGCCCTTGCATACCCTCGACGAGCTGCTTGCCTTTGTAGCCTGGGCGGAGGGACAGCGCCAGTCTTTGGGCTACGAGATCGACGGCGTGGTGATCAAAGTCAACCAGACGGCGCTGCAGCGGCGGCTGGGTTATACAGGGCGGGCTCCACGTTGGGCGGTGGCGTACAAGTTCACAGCTCGCTCCGGCATTACGCAGGTGGAAGACATTGCCGTACAGGTAGGGCGCACAGGGAAGTTGACCCCGGTAGCCGTGCTTCATCCGGTGTTGATTGGAGGCACGACGGTAAGCCGGGCGACGCTGCACAATGCGGACGAGATCGAACGGCTGGGTTTGAAGATTGGCGACTCGGTTGCTGGTAGAACGCGGCGGGGATGTGATTCCCAAGATCGTGGGAGTGGTTGAAGATAAGGAACATCCCCGCGGACATAGGATCTTTGTTTTTCCCGATAATTGCCCGGTATGCGGCAGTGAGGTGGTGCGGGATGAGGGTGAGGCCGACTATCGATGCGTAAATGCGGATTGTCCCGCGCGCCTAAAAGAAAGCATTTTGCACTTTGCCTCCCGCAAGGTGATGAATATCGAGGGACTGGGGGAAGCACTGGTTACGCAACTGCTGGAGCGGCAAATGCTCACCAGCGTCGCGGGGATTTATTCCTTGAACGAAGAGCTGCTGCTGCAACTGGAACGGATCGGGAAAAAGAGCGCTCAGTCGCTGCTGGCGGAGATTGAAAACTCTAAGAAAGCGCCGCTGAATCGCGTGCTTTTTGCCTTGGGCATTCGCTTCGTGGGCGAGCGAACCGCCCAGCTGCTGGCCGAGTCGTTCGGATCCATGGACGCTCTGATGGAGGCGAACGTCGAGCAGCTCGAGGCCGTCGACGAGGTAGGTCCGCGCGTGGCCCAGGCCATTCAGGAGTTTTTTGCGGAAACAAAAAATCGCGTGCTGGTAGAAAAGCTGCGCCAGGCAGGCTTGACCTTCACCGCTGAGAAGAAGCAAAAGTCGTCGAAGCTGGAGGGGATGACGTTTGTGCTCACGGGCACCATGGCTGACCTTACACGGGAAGAGGCTAAGGCCAGGATTGAGGCAGCCGGGGGACGTGTTTCCGGTTCGGTGAGCAAGAAGACGAGTTACCTGGTGGCCGGAGAGGACGCCGGGGCGAAGCTGGAAAAGGCTCGGGAACTGAAAGTACCGGTAATTGAGCAGGCCGAACTGCTTGATTTGCTGGGCTGAGCGGGAAACGGCAAGGCTCGGGGGTCAGTCAGGAAAGCAATACCTCAGGGGCTAAAGCCCACAACGATTACATGGCCTTTGTGCCGGGGATAAATCATAAATCCCCGGCCTACCTTAAGACCGAAACCGGGGACGCTCACGACCCCACTCAAGCCAAAATACGGCTTGAATGGGCCACCCATCGTGTTTGAGACCTGCGTTTTCGTGGCCCAATTCTGTGAGGAGAGTGCGAAGTAGCGAAGTATGCGAAGTAATTCCCCTTGCCGGCGGCTTTTTCGCTAACCTTTGGGAGCGAAGTAGCCCTTTTTGGCACGCACCTGGTAACGGCGATCGAGCGCTACCAGGTAGATGGAGCGGAAGGCCCCGTCAAGCTTGAAATCCGCGGGACGATAGGCCAACGAATACTGGCTGCGCAACTCTTCCTCAATGTCATGAAAGCTGCCTGACATGTCTTCAATGCGCTTGGGAAAGAAGGCGAGACCTCCGGTGGCTTCGGCCATTTTTTTGAGAACATCGTCGCCCCGGTCACGGCTCGGGCTCACGTTGGTGCTGATCGCGTAGATGATGGTCTCGGCACGCTGGCACATCTTGATGGCGTCGTCAGGATAAGCACGGCTCTGGTTGTCGTCTCCATCTGAGATCACGATGAGAGCTTTACGCACGGAGCCTAGGGGCGAGAGCGGCGCCTTAAGCAGCTGATCACGGCAGGCAGTGTATACGGCGTCGAAGAGAGCCGTGCCACCCCCTGGCCGAAGCTTAGTGATGCCGGCCTCGAGCTTGTCCTGATCGTTGGTGTAGGTCTGGGTTACGTACGGCGTGACGTCGAAGCCCATAACGAAGGCGAGATCTGTCTGTGTGCGAACCACCTGCTGCAGAAACTGGATCGCGGCACTCTGCTCAAACTCGAATCGTTGCCGGATCGAGGTACTGGCATCGATCATGATGCCCACCCGCAGAGGCAGGTTGGTCTGCTGGGTAAAATTGAAAACCTGGGAGGGAGCTTTCTGGTTATCCAGCAGGGCAAAGTCTCTCTGCTGCAAATTCTGGATGAACTTGCCGTGCTTGTCGGTGACCGTGAAGATCAGGTTCACTTCGTTAACGTTGGTCCGAATGGTGAAGTTGCCATCGTTCTGCCCATTGGCGCCCTGCCCACCATTGGTGGATTGAGGCACGGCGGCTAGACTTCCCGGCGGCGCGGGGGCGGGCGTCGGCGTTGCTGGGGCGGAGTTGCTGGAGCCGGGGTTTTCGTGGCTGGCGCCGGAGTTTGAGCAAGGACGGCGAAATTTGACAGCAGCGCGAGCCCGAGCAGGGAGATCGCGAGCGAGAGGCCGGCCAGACGCAGGCACGAGTTCGTTGGGGTCATAGGAACTCTTTTCATTTTAGAGCATTCCGGTCAGGCGAGCCTGCGAGTTGTGCCATGAAGTCTTTCAGGTCAGCTGGAAGGTTGGAAACCAGGCTGAGGCGCTCGCCGGTGATGGGGTGGGCAAACTCCAGCTCGGCGGCATGCAGGAAGTTGCGTCCTAAGGAGAGACGGGGGAGGCCTCGCTTGGTACCCTCCGGCAAGGGGATTATCTCCGCCGACGCGCCGTAAAGCATGTCACCCACAACGGGATGCCCCAGCGAAGCCATGTGGACGCGAATCTGATGCGTCCGCCCGGTCTCGATGCGAACGGAGGCGAGAGTGAAGCGGCCGTAGGGACCTTGAATGCGGCGCAGCACCTCCCAGTGTGAGACTGCAGAGCGCCCCCCTTCACGACGCGTGGTCATGCGGGTCCGGCGGACCACGTCGCGGCTGATGGAGGCGTTCACGGTTCCCTTCTCCTGCGCCAGCTCGCCTTGCACTAACGTGAGGTAGAGCTTCCGCACCTGGCGGCGGGAGAACATCGAGGCGAGGCGGGCATGCGCGAGGTCATTCTTGGCCACAACGATGAGGCCGCTGGTCTGCTTGTCGAGGCGGTGCACAATGCCGGGACGGAGCGGACCGCTGGAGGAAGAGAGCTCGCGCAGGTGGTGCAACAGCGCGTTCACCAACGTGCCGCGATTGCGCGCATCCTCTGTTGCGCCAGAGCCCGCGTGGACCATCATGCCGGCAGGCTTATTGACCACCGCAAGGTCCTGGTCTTCATAAACAATCTGGAGCGGAATCGGTTCCGCCATGGCATGCAAAGGAGGCGGTTGAGGATCGCCGAGGATCGAAATGCTCTCACCACCGCGTACTTTGCGCGAAGACTTAGCCAGCTTGCCGTCGACCAGTACGCTCCCATGCTGGAGCAATAGCTGCACGCGTGAGCGGCTCACCTCGCCCAGTTGCTGGGCGAGAAAGAGATCCAGGCGCTGGCCAGTGGCCTCATCCGGGACACTTAGCTGACGCAGTCGCGGTTCGTTATCCGTCATGGGAAGCCTGGGCGCGGTGAGGGCGATGCAACCACAAAATACCGCCGGCCAGTACCATCGCCGCAGAGACCAGCTGCGTAGCGGTGAGAAGACCCGATACCAGCGGCCCGCTGTCGCCGCGCAGGAACGCGAGCAGGAAGTTGGAAAGGCCGGCGAGGAAGAGCCATGCTCCCAGGACTTCGCCATCATGATGAGGGCGATGCAACAACCACAGGAGGACGATGAACAGGGCGAACTCCGCGAAGCTGGCGTACAGCTGCGTGGGGTGCAAGGGTACTCCCAGCATGGCAGGAGGCACGGCGGCCGGACTTCTGAAGATCACTGCCCAAGGCAGGTGGGTAGGCGTTCCGTAGTCACATCCAGCTTCCAGACAGGCGATGGAAACGACGGAACTACCCAGCGCGAGGCTGGGCGCAAAGGTATCGGCGGTTCTACGAAGAGGAAGGCCGAGATGCAGCGCATAGACTGAGCCTGCCACTGCAGCGACCACGTTGGCGGCGAACTCGGCGCCGAAGCCGTATCGAGGCCAACGCGACACTGTCATAAGAATCCTGTTCCCCAGCAGCGCGGTAACGATTGTAAGCACGGCCACTTTCCAAACTTTGTCGGTGTCAAGGGAGAAGAGGCGGGCAATGCGAACGCACAGAAGAAGCGAGAGGATGGCACCCAGGGCGAGCAGAAATCCATAAGTCGGCAAGACGAGGCGGCCGAACTGGAAGAGGTGCGGATGCACACGAGGAACTTAAGACGAAACCGACCCACTGGGCCGTGCAGCAGTGCGCCGGTGAACCCGTCCTAAGACGTTGGGACTCTCCGCAGCTCTTTAGGCATTCCGGACTGGCGGACACTGCACACGGAGCCGATTTTTCGAGTCGAGTCCCGGTTCGATGAATGTTGGTTCAACCAGCGTTAACTGCCGCACCTGCTTTGCAGGCCGGTCTCTGAATGGATGCTAACGTCAGTGAAGCTGGTTGGCAAGTGACGAAACGGGAGTGACCGTTTCCCTTTGGCGGCGTTCCTCGTCGAGCACAGAGTCCAGCAGGCCAGAGAGACTGGCGGCACGGGTACGAAGAACGGTCTGCGTCTCGCTCATGGTGCCTCTGAGCAGACGGCAATGCTCTTGCAATCGAATAAGTTCGTCGGCGATGTTCAGGGCAGCAAGAACGGCTACGCGCAACGAATCGACGGTATTGCCATTCGCGGAGACGGCCCGCATCTTGGTGTCGACGGTGGTTGCCAGCTTTTGAATGTATTCCGGGTCGTGGGCCCGCAGATTATAGGTCTGATCGTAGATGTCGACACTGATGGACGTACTGGCGCGCCGGATTTCGAGATTTTCAGCCATTTTCACTCACCCGCTTCGTCAATCTGTTTAAGCAAACGCTCGATGCGCAGGCGCACTGCGTCGCGCTCTTTGAGCAGACCGGCGAGTTGCTCTTCGAGCCGGGCCAGCTGGGCTGCCTGTTCGTCTACGCGATGGGAGAGGCGCGAGGCATGTTGTTCGACTGAAAAGCGGAGTTCGCGTTCGCCTTTGAGCAATTCAACGGTGCGCAGCACGCGTTCTTCGAGTGCCTGAAAATCGTCTGCGGCCATGGTCATCTCGGAAGGGTGTTCAGCCAGCGTGGACATCGATGCCTCATTACACAAAAGAGGGATTGCGTTCTGAATGGAAGTATAGACCGCATCGTCAGCGGTTGAACGCGCGATTCCACAAGAAAGCGGCGAACACGTTATCTCAAAATGTTCCCTCTAACGTAAGAGTTGAACCGCTGGCACGCAGCCTTGTGGAGTGATGCGTGAAGGAAATCCGGATACACTCTGTCGGGAAACATTCCCCTCCGTGGCTAAACAGCCCGCGGAAAAACTCTGCACCGGGCAGGAAAGCAATCCTCAGGGGCTAAAGCCCAACATATTCTCAATCGTTTACGACCAGACTGAAGTCATGCCCTGATACAAAGCAAGAGTTTTTCGGCAGCCTGTAAAGCCACTTAAGTTCTGATTTGGACGGCCTGGGCGCTGAATCAGGCGCGCTGGCGCCCGCCGAGCGACTGCAGTGCGGCGATCACGGCCTGTGAATAACTTTGCAGTTCTTCATCGCGGAGGGTCCGTTCCAGGGCCTGGAAGACGATACGGATCAGAATCGAATAATGCCCCGCGGGCAATCCTTGACCGCGAAAGATCTCTCGCGGAGAAAAGCGCGTGAGCTCGGCGATGCGCAGATTGCGCAGGGCCTCGGCAATCGCTTCCCAGCGCACCGCATCGACAAAGACGAAGGAGAAGTCGCGATGAACAGACTGGAAGCGCGAGAGCTCCGGCGCAATTGGCTGGCGCAGCGGCAACCGATAGAGACGGTCGAGATAAATCTCGCCGACATAAACGATCTGCCGGAGCTTTCGTTGCTGCAACTCAACTGAATCCAGCTGGCCGAACCAGGCGATGGTCAAGCCGTCGGCGACGGCGCGCGCCGCACGCCCGGGATGAAGCCACGGCGGAATAATTCCCGCGCCGGCTACGAAGCCGTCGAAGTAAAAAGAGCGCGGAGCAAATTTCTCTACTACCTCTTCAACCGTGCCCTTGAGATCATAGAAGTCGAGGGCATGCGGAGGCAGCTCCGGGCCCACTCCACACAGAACCGGAGGCGCCAAACGAAAGAGCCGGACGTTCGTCGATGCGCTCCGGGCTGCCACTGAAAACGGTTCCCTTCTCGAAAAGCTGGATATCGTTGACATTGCGATTGAGATTGAGAGCCAGCATGGTTAGCATCCCGGGCAAAAGCGAGGGGCGCAACATGCCGGCTTCTTCGTTCAGCGGATTTCCCATGGCGACCGCAAGGCCGGGCTGCGGCGCAAAGGTAACCGCGTCAGTAGCAGAGCAGAAGCTGCTGGACAAAGCCTCGTTCCAACCGAGCGCGAGCAGGGTCCGGCGAACGACGGCTTCTTTGTTTGCATCGGGAGTTTCGCTAACAATCCCGGCGAAAGTGGGAAGTGTGTTGGCGAAGCGGTTGTAGCCGTAAACGCGGGCGATCTCCTCGATCAGATCGATTTCGCGTTCCAGGTCGAGACGCCAGCTTGGCAGAGTCACCTGGTAGCTGTCTTCCGCGACCTTCTGCAGTTCACACCCAAGAGCCTGCAATACGGATTCAGTCGTATCCTGGCCTACGCCAAGCCCATCTTCGGTGGCGCCCAGCATGCGGCGAACCTCACGATGGCTGAGAGAGATAGCCGGGCGCTTGGCGGTGCGCGCCGCGGCTTGGGGAACGATGATGTCGACCAACTCTCCCTCCACCCGGCCACCGCCCTGAAGGATCAGCTGGCTGACCAGAGCAGAGGCTACGGGCAGCGCGTTGAAGTCGGCTCCGCGCTCGAAGCGATGGGAGGCGTCGGTGTGCAGCCCGTGCCGCTTGCTGCTGCGGCGAACTGATGCGGGATCGAACCAGGCCGCTTCCACCAGGATATTTCTTGTTTCAGGGGTGATCATCGTTTCCCAGCCACCCATCACACCGGCCAGCGCGAGGGCCTTCTTCTCGTCGGCCACCACCAGGTCTTCCGCATCGAGCACACGCTCGATCCCGTCCAGCGTTCTGAGTTTCTCGCCGCTTCGAGCGCGGCGCAGGATGATGCCCCCTTCCAGTTTGTCGCGATCGAAAGCGTGGGTGGGATGACCCATGGCCTGGGTGACATAGTTGGTTGCGTCGACGGCATTGAAGATGAGTTTTTGCTGCAACAGGGCGAAGCGCTGCGCAACCACGCCGGCCGAGGGCTGAATGCGCACCTGGCTGAGAGCCCGCGCAGTGAAGCGGCCACAGAGCTCGGGGGCTTCGATGGAGACTTTAATCGGAGCGGTAAGGAGATCTGGTACGGGCAGAGTCACGTCGAGCGGCACCAGCATCTGTCCCGCGATGGCGGCCGCCTCTCGGGCGATGCCGTAGTGGTTCATCGCGTCGACACGATTGGTAGTGATATCCATCTCAAAGAGCGAGCCGTTCCCCGGACCAAGATCGTAGATACCTTCGACGGCTATGCCGCGCAGGGTCAGCGCCTCCGCAAGTTCGCGGTCGGTCAAGGTGAGGCCGGGGACGTAGGAACGAATCCACTGGGAAAGAATATTCATGCTTATCTGAATTGCTCCAGAAAGCGCATATCGCCGGAGTAGAGCTGGCTAATGTCGCCGATCCCGTACTTCATCATGGCGATGCGCTCCACACCCATGCCGAACGCGAAACCGCTGATTTTTTTGGGGTCGTAGGCGGGCTGCTTCCGAGCAGCGAAGGCAAAGACCGCGGGGTCGACCATGCCGCAACCCAGGAGCTCGATCCATCCAGATTGCTTGCATTTGCGGCAGCCTCGGCCGCCACAGAAGATGCAACTGATCTGCACATCGGCCGAGGGCTCGGTGAAGGGAAAGAACGATGGAAAAAAGCGCGTTTTGACACTGGATCCGAAGAACGCCTTCATGGCGTGGTCGAGGGTGCCCTTGAGATCGGAGAAGGTGATGTTGGTATCGACACACAGCCCCTCGACCTGGTGAAAGATGGGCGAGTGGGTCGCATCCGCAGCATCGTTGCGGTGCACTTTGCCGGGGATAACAATGCGCAACGGCGGCGGTTGCTCTTCCATGGTGTGGATCTGGACCGGCGAGGTATGAGTGCGCATCAAAAGCCGATCGCGCAGCGGCTTACGCTCCTGGTTGGCGATCACCAGAGTATCCTGTGTGTCGCGCGCCGGGTGGCCGGGGGGGAAGTTCAATGATTCGAAGTTGTAGTAATCGGTCTCAACCTCAGGCCCCAGGCCAACCGAGTAGCCCATGGCCGCAAAGACGCTGACAATCTCGTTCATGGTGCGGATCAACGGATGCTCCGCACCGAGAAGGCGCCGGGTTCCGGGAAGGGTGATGTCGATGGCCTCGCCGTCCGCTGCGGTCGACTTTCTTTGCTCCGGATCACAACGCGATTCGATCGCGGATTTCAGCGCGTTGAAGCGTTTCCCTACTTCACGACGCGCCTCTGGGGGTGCGTCCTTCAGCACCTCACCCACTCGCGCCAGCAATCCCTGCTTGCGACCGATCCAGCGAATGCGCAACTGCTCCATTGCCTCGACGGTGCCGGCAGATCCGGCATCCTGATCGAACTGCGCCAGGATTGCGCTGAAGAAGCTGTCGAGCGAGCCGGGCGAATAGTCCTTGAGTTCGGGTATCTCTATCGATGGCATAGGCAGCACTTGCAAGACAGCCCGATCGTGTGCGACCGGGCTGCGTTGAACTTCCGCTAATTGTAAGGGCTTTTAAGCGGCGGCGGTCTTTTTGAGGGCGCTCTTGGCCTGATCGGTCAACGCGGTAAAGGCAGCCGGGTCGTTGACGGCGAGATCGGCAAGAATCTTGCGGTCCAACTCGATACCGGCTTGCTTAAGCCCATGAATGAGCTGCGAATAGCTGATGCCGTTGAGCTTGGCGGCAGCCCCGATGCGGACGATCCAGAGAGAGCGAAACTGACGCTTCTTTTGGCGACGGCCGATGTAGGCGAACTTAAGGCCACGCTCGACGGCTTCCTGCGCTGCCTGATAGAGCTTGGATTTGGTTAGGAAGTAGCCGCTGGCTCGTTTGAGGATTTTCTTGCGGCGGTCGTTGCGTTTAGTGCCACGTTTTACGCGAGGCATGGTGTTTCTCCTTTAGGTGGTGCGTTGGGCGGCTGGAGGTAGGAAATACCTCTTCACTCGCTTGTTAAGCTGATCGTCTTGTCTTGCAGACAGGGGCCTGAGGCCCATAAACCCGATCAGGCGTAGGGAATCATTCGCGCTACCTTGCGCTTGTCTCCATCAGAAACCAGGACGGTGCCACTCAACTTCTTCTTGACCTTCTTTGACTTGGAGGTCAGGATGTGACGCTTCTTGGTTTGACCGCGGAGAATTTTCCCCGTGCCGGTCTTCTTGAAGCGCTTGGCCGCGCCCTTATGGGTCTTTAATTTGGGCATGGTTTTCCTGCTTGCTTAGCGTGTGTACAACTCTAGAGATTATACGGGAGCGCGGGATTAGGCGCCAGCCAGCAAGGGAATGGGGGCACGGTCGTTTTCAGCGCGGTGGTACAGGTGAAGGTGCGCTGCTTCCATCCGCGTTCCACGCTGGTCGGAGAGCGGGGGTCTTGGGCCATGTTTATCCCACTCAAGCCAAAACAAGGCTTGAATGGGGCACCCAATTTTTGTTGCAGGTACAGGGAGTGAACAGCAGGTCCCTCTACTTCGCTACCCCGCTTCGGTCGGGATGACATTTTTTTGTTGGACGGGCGTTGGAGCCGTCGTGTCATACCGGGCGAAATTGGGGTTTTTCAGGCGACCTTCACGATTGGGCTGATTGTGGGTGTTGCTGGCCTACCAGGCCGGGAGCGGGCGGCTTGGGCGCAGCAGGTTTCTTGGGTGGTTCGGCCTTCTTGCCCGGAGCAAGAATGGCGTGGAGCGTGGTGCCTTCCATGCGCGGCATGAACTCGACGATGCCAGCGTCACCCATATCCTGGATGAGCCGGTTGATGATGGCATAACCCAGCTCGCGGTGGGCCATCTGGCGGCCCTTGAAACGCAACGATGCCTTTACCTTGTCGCCCTCGCCCAGAAAGCGCACTGCCTGGTTTTTCTTTGTCTGATAATCATGCTCGTCGACGGTCACAGAAAACTTGACCTCCTTGACCACGATCACTTTTTGCTTCTTGCGCGCCGCTCGGTCGCTCTTGTCCTTCTCGTAAAGGAACTTGCCATAATCCTGAATGCGGCAAACCGGAGGTTGCGCTGTGGGCGAAACCTCTACCAGATCAAGACCACGCTCGCGAGCTATCTTCAGGGCTTCAAAGGGAGGCAGAATTCCGAGCTGTTCACCGTTTTCGTCAATGACGCGGATTTCACGCGCGCGAATTCTGTCGTTAATGCGGATAAAAGACTTGGCCGAACGCTTATCGATGGTTTCCTCCGGAAACGAGAGACGCAAGGCCCCTCAAATAAAGCATAGCATTTCAGGACAGTGATCGGAAGAACTCTCTGAACCCAAGGTCACAGGGCTATGCTTCCGGTCAGACCGGCGCCGGTAAGCCCAGTGACCAGCACACGTAAGCTCTGATTGGGCGGCATTTCGGCGTTGAGCTGCACTTCAAGAAAATTGTCGGTAAGCGCCCGGGCCATCGCCACCGGCGGCGTGTGCAATGTGACCGCAGGCAGTTCGCGGCCCACAAAACTCTGCCGGAAACGACGATTCTTGTCCGCAATCAAAGCTCCGCAGGCGTCCGCTGCGTTCGCTCACCAGCCGGGGTGAAACAGGATGCGTCTGGGCAAGCTGCCACGCCCTGGTTCCCGGGCGAGCAGAAAAAGGGAACAAGTGCAGGTACGTGAAAGGCTGGGCTGCGATAAAAGCAAAGCTCTCTTCAAACAACGCTTCGCTCTCGCCGGGAAAGCCCACCATAACGTCGGCGCCGATCGCCGCGTCCGGCATGCTCTCGCGAATCAGACTGAGCTTCTCCGCATAGTGCCAGGGACGATAGCGGCGATGCATGGCGCGCAGAATGGCGTCGGATCCTGATTGCAACGGCAGATGAGCGTGGCGCGCGAGGCGGAGGCCGGCGTACTCACGGAAGAGCGCCAGCAGCGGCGGCAGTCCAGTCCATGGGCTCGATGGAGCTGAGACGCAGGCGCGGCAGCCCGGTGCGGCTGAGAATGGCGCTGACCAGTTCTTCCAACATGCGTGGCGGCGTAAGATCCCGGCCCCAACGCCCAAGATTGATGCCGGAAAGCACCAGCTCGGTACCACCGGCGTCGGCGAAAGCCTGCACATTGGCAAGACACGCCTCGAGCGACAGGGAACGGCTGTGACCGCGGGTGGTAGGGATAATGCAGAAGGAGCAGCGGTTGCCACAGCCATCCTGAACCTTGAGGTTGGGCCGGGTTTGCCCGCCGCCCGACGCATTCGCTCCCCAGCCGCCCTCGGGCATGGCGAGCTCCGAGTGAGCAAAAGCGTCGTCCACATAAACGGTAGGCGGCGACTGGGACTGCAAAGCGGCAAGCGGGACAAAGGCCGGCGGCAAGCTCGGGCACCAGCGCCTTATGGCTGTTGCCGATCACAGCATGCACACCGGGCAGTGCAGCCAGCTCCTGGGGCGCGCGCTGTGCGTAGCAGCCGGTCACCAGGATACGAGCTGTAGGGTTTTCCCGATGCATGCGGCGCAGAAAGGCGCGGGCAGTACGGTCCGCCTGCGCGGTAACGCTGCAGGTGTTGGCAACGATTACGTCGGCCCCGGACGGGCTGAGAGCCGGGCTCAGTCCGAGTTGGCGCAACTCGGCGCTTATGATCTCGCCGTCCGCCCGGCTGGCGCGGCACCCAAAGTTCTCAACGTGGTATTCTGCCACGTTGCCAGTCTAGAGCAATCGATCGGGGATGCCGCTCAAACGAGCCACCTGTTCAGGTAACATCCGATCAGGCGGACAGCTTTTCCCTTAGGCCACAGCCATTGAACCCTGGAGTTTTTTCCCATGAAACGTCGCATTCTTTTGGTAGATGACGAGCTTGCAATTCTACTTACGCTCAAAGCAGTGCTTGAAATGAACGACTTCGAGGTGGAAACAGCAGCCTCGGCTCGCGAGGCCCGCTCCAAGCTGCGGAACAGCACCTTTCACATGGTGATCACCGACATGCGGATGGAAAGCGAGTCGGCAGGGCTCGAGGTCGTCCGGGCAGCGAAGCAAGCCCCCTACCAGCCCGCCGTGGCGATGCTGACCGCATTTCCTGTCCCCGGCTCCGAGTGGCGAGACGAGGGGATGGACGAGATGCTGGTCAAGCCGATGAACATCATGAGTCTGTTGCGGCAGATAGAGGCGCTGCTCGTGACCCACGAGGACAAGAAGCAGAAGGCACTCACCCAGAAAATGACCTCACCCGCACCCGCGAAGACGACTGGGCGCGCCGCCTCGCGGAAGCCCGCTGCAGCAAACTAAACGAGCATTCGGAGTGTAGTCTAAGCAGACGAAATACAGGCGTTGCTACCAAGAACGCCTGTATTGAGCGCTGCCATCGGTTCCGTTAGTAGAGGAACTCGCCCTTAGGAGGCGGCGCTTGCTGCTACTGTGGATGGAACCGGGGGCCGCCGCTGCTGGAAGCATGACCGGCAGAGCACGGGACGACCTTGCGTAGGCTTAAAGGGAACCGTGGTTTCGGTGGCGCATTCCGAACAGACCGTCCGGGTTTCTGTGCGCACGCCATTGCCGGTTCCTGCCACGCGCTTGATTTTGCACTGTTTGCACCGCTTTGGATCATTCTTAAACTGCTTGTCGTGAAAGAACAGTTGTTCGCCGGCGGTAAAAACGAAGTCGTTGCCGCAGTCTGAACATTTCAGAATCTTGTCGATGAAATCCATACGCGTCCCCCCGAACATGCCTTGGAATTTTCCAGTATTCCGTCGACGAAGCGCTGAATTGGCATCTTTTCACCAACTTGCTTGCTTCGTCTGAAACTCGACAACAGTGAAACTTTACTAACAAACCTCTTTTCACAAAATTCTTAATCACAAATTGTTGAACATTCTGTGATCACCGGCCCACCGCAAACTCTGAGCTATTACGGTAGGCCGGCACTGCAGAGTTAATCCTGCTCTTTTCTTGCTTTCTTACGATTCCGCTTGCGCGCCAGCGCTTCTTTAACGCGACGGCGCTCGCCAGGCTTCAGGTAAAAGGAGTGACGCTTCACTTCCTTAATGATGTCTTCCTGCTGAACCTTGCGCTTAAACCGGCGCAATGCATTTTCAAGCGGCTCGCCTTCCTGCACGCGAACCTCTGCCAAATGAACCACACCTCCAAACATCCCAATTGGGTTCTACCAGAATACGTTACCTTTGAGGCGTGGAGTCAAGCTTAATCAGCGTCCTCCGCAGCATTTTTCCGCGCTGGGAAGGCCCAGGTGCGTGCAAAGCCGCGTGGCGCAGAAGGAATTCCTCATGGTCCGTTCCTATCTCGGCCACAGCCCGGTCATTCCCAGCTCCTGCTATGTCGACGTTTCCGCCCAGGTTTTGGGGGAGGTGGAGCTGGGCGAACACGCCAGCGTGTGGATGAATGCGGTTTTGCGCGGCGATGTGCACTCCATACGAGTGGGCGCCCACAGCAACGTGCAGGACTGCGCCGTGCTGCACGGCATGCGTTACAAACACCGGGTGGAGGTGGGCGATTGGGTGACGATCGGGCACAACGCGACCGTTCACGGGTGCGTGATCGAGGATGCCTGCCTGATCGGTATGGGGGCGACCATCCTCAACAACGCGAGGATCGGCGAGGGCTCGATTATCGCCGCCGGCGCCCTGGTTCCGGAGAACACGGTGGTGCCGGCAAATACGCTTTGGGCCGGTGTGCCGGCAAAGGAGCGGCGCCGGCTGGACCCGAAAGACCGCGAGGCGATCCTGCAGTATGCCCGCAATTACGTGGATTACACGGCGACTTACCTTAAGGAGCGCGAGAAATGGTAAGGAGTTGGTGGATGCTATGACACAGACTCCTACGGGACTGGTCTACTGCATATGAGCGAAACCCAGGACTGTCGTCCTGGGCTACTCTCAGGTCGTCCCTGCGGGACTGAACTTACGATTGGGACCAGCATTTAACCAGGATTGCGCTTCATCGTTAGGCGAGTGGAACTGATCGGGTAGCGCCTGTATTCTGGTAAACAGTTGGATACTTCAGTACTTATGAGCATTTTGCAAGCTGTCCGCGGCACCCGGGACCTGCTGCCACCGGAAACCGGACTTTGGAACCACATCGAAACCACCGCCCGGCGAGTTTTCGAGACGCTATTCCTTCGGCGAAATCCGCACGCCTATTTTTGAGGACACACAGCTCTTCTCCCGGGGGGTGGGAGAGGAAACCGACATCGTTTCCAAGGAAATGTACACGTTCACTCCGGCGAAGCCCGAGATCCAGGGCGAATCGGCCCAGTCGCTGACGTTGCGGCCGGAGAATACCGCCGGGCGTGGTCCGCGCCTACATCGAGCACAAGCTGGGCGAGACCGGCCAATTGCAGAAGCTCTACTACATCGGACCCCAGTTCCGCCGGGAACGGCCGCAAAAGGGCCGCTACCGCCAGTTCTTTCAGATTGGCGCCGAGGTCATAGGGCCGCCCAGCGCCGGCAGCGAGTCGCCGTTGCGCGACGCCGAAGTGCTGGAGATGCTGGCAACCTTGCTGGGCGAATTGGGCATTACCGGCTGGAAGCTGCTACTTAACTCCGTCGGCTCGGCGACCGACCGGCCGCGATACGTGCAGACCCTGCGCGCGGCCCTGGAGCCGGTGGTCGGCAGCATGTGTGAGGATTGCCAGCGCCGGGCGCAGACCAACCCGCTGCGTGTGCTCGATTGCAAGCATCCGGAAGATCAGCCCATCATCGCCCAACTGCCCCGCATCTGGGACTCGCTCGATGAAGGGTCCAAGGAACATTTTGCCGCCGTTTGCACCGCGCTCGACGCCTGCGGAGTGCCCTACGAACACGACCATCGCCTGGTGCGCGGCCTTGACTACTACACCCGGACGACGTTCGAGTTCGTTTCAGGCGATGGATGGTCTGGGGACGCAGAATGCCCTGCTCGGCGGGGGCCGCTACGACGGGCTCTCCGAGGCGATTGGCGGCCCCAAGGCGCCCGGGATTGGCTTCGCCATGGGCGAAGACCGCCTGGTGCTGACCCTCGAGGCGCAGGCTAAGCACACGCCGCAGCTGGCGGCCGCATACATCGCGCCGCTGGGTGACCGGATGAACGCCGCCGCACTGCGTTCTGGCCAAGGAACTGCGCGCCACCGGCTTGCGGATCGAGCTGGGCGACGGATCGTTTCGACTGAAGAAATCGTTCGAGGCGGCCAACAAAGTGGCAGCGAACCATCGTGATTCTGGGCGAGGACGAAGTCGCCTCCGGTATTTTGACGGTAAAGCACTTCGCCTCCGGTGAGCAGTTCAAGATTCCCCGAGACCAACTCGGCGAGAAACTCGCCGCGCTGCTCGCCCCCACGCCCACTACAACTTCAAATTAGGACATCCGCATTGCTCGACTTTTTAGGCACTCTTCAGCGCACGCATACTTGTGGGGAACTCCGCGCGCAACAGGCCGGCGAACAGGTCATCCTGATGGGATGGGTAAACCGCCGCCGCGACCACGGCAACCTGATCTTCCTGGACCTGCGTGACCGCACCGGGATCACGCAAATCGTGCTGGACAAGGATCTGACACCCGAGGGCCACGCCAAGGCCGAGCAGGTGCGGCCAGAATACGTGGTGGCCGTGGTGGGCAAGGTGCGGCTGCGCGAGCGCCGAAGTGATCAATCCCAAGATGGCTACAGGGGAAATCGAGGTCGCGGCCGAACAGCTGCTGGTGTTGAACGACTCCAGGGTGCCGCCGTTTTCGCCTGCCGAAGACGCCATCGCCAACGAAGAGTTGCGGCTGAAATACCGCTACATCGATCTGCGCCGGCAACAGATGCAGCAGAATTTCGAGCTGCGGCACAAGATCACGCCGGGCGGTGCGGGAGAGCCTCTCCAACCAGGGGTTTCTTGGAGATCGAGACCCCGTTCATGACGCGCTCGACGCCGGAAGGCGCACGCGATTACCTGGTTCCCAGCCGGGTGCATGGCGGCCACTTTTATGCGCTGCCGCAATCGCCCCAGTTGTTCAAACAGATCCTCATGATCTCGGGCTTCGATCGCTATTTCCAGATTGTGCGTTGCTTCCGGGATGAAGACCTGCGCGCCGACCGGCAACCGGAGTTTACCCAGGTCGATCTTGAGATGTCGTTCGTGCGCCAGGAAGACGTCTTTCTGGTGGTGGAGACTTTTTTGCGGGAGGCCTTCGGCGCGGTGGGTGTGATGCTGCCTACTCCCTTTCCGCGCATCACCTACGACGAGGCGATGCGCCGGTACGGCATCGACAAGCCGGACCTGCGGATGCCCGGGTTGACCGATGTTCGCTCGGCGTTCAGCGATGAGGAGTTGCAGGCGCTGGCCATCGATCCAAACCAGCCGGTGGTGGTGGTGTGCATTCCCCGGGTGGGAGAGCTTTCCCGCAAGGAGCGCGACGAAAACCGGCCATTCTTCGATGCCAGCAAGGGCGCGAAGCTGATCGATGACTGGAAGCGGCTGGAAAAGAGCTTTCCCGAGGCGGTGAGGAAGGTTCGCGAACTGGTCCCGGCGCGAGTCGAGGGCGAAGCGGAAGACCTGCTGGTGCTGGTCGCCGGCGACGCGACCGCCCATGTGCAGGCCAGCGACACCAAGGCGCACGGCCACCTCTCGGAGCGCGAGATCTCCATTTATTCGGCGGCCGGCAATCTCCGCGTGGAGTTGGCGCGGCGTTACGCCGACCGGCACAAGACCTCCGCCATCACCGATCAGGTGGTCGAGTCACCCGAGCGGCGCCTGGGCAAGCAGGTGGCGGGAGACGAGGCCTTTCGTCCCATCTGGGTGACAGATTTTCCCATGTTCGAATTTGACAAGGAATCGCAGCGCTGGCTGCCGGCCCACCATCCGTTCACTTCGCCGCACGAGGAGGACATGGAAAGGCTGGTCTCCGATCCCGCATCGGTACGCGCGCGCTACTACGATCTGGCAATGAACGGGCTGGAGCTGGGCTCGGGCTCCATTCGTATCCACCGGCAGGATGTGCAGCAGGAGATTTTCCGCGCCCTGGGCATGAGCGAAGAGGAGGCGCGGTCGCGCTTCGGATTCTTCCTGGAAGCACTCACCTACGGCACGCCGCCCCACGGGGGGATTGCTCTGGGCCTGGACCGCATTGCCATGATCCTGGCCGGGGCGCAGAGCCTGCGCGAGGTGATTGCCTTTCCCAAGACCGCCAAGGCGATCGACCTGATGGTCGATGCGCCGACCCCGGTCAGCCCACAGCAATTGAAGGAATTGCACATCCGCACGAGCTGGCTGAGAGCTGGTGCTAAGAACCCAGTTAGACCTGATTCAGGACGGGTCAGTTCATCCACTTGCGGTCGTTGGGGTCGCGCTTTTCGTCGGGGTCGATGTAGCGCCCTTCGCTGTCGAAGCGGACGTCGCGGTTTTGCTTGCGCATATAAACCTCGAACTTGCGCGCGGCCTGGCGGCGCTTCCAGCGATAGTAGTTGTTGCGCAGACTGAAGAGGCCTTCGCTGAACGCCATGCTCATGCCTCGCCGCGGAGCGCGCCGGGCGAAAAGAAAACCGATCAACGCGCCGCTGAGGATAGTGAAGTAGGCGAGCGGAGGACCCCCGGAGAGCAACAGCGCTACCTCGATCAGCATGTAAACGATGACCAGGTATTTGGCTTTGATCGCCACCGGCAAAGGAAACATGTACATCTCCAGGTCCCCAAAAAGCGCGGCGAAGGCGGCCAGCAAGCCGAAGAGGGCGCCGTCGGCGCTGCTGGTGGTGGAGAAGGGGCTGGAGTGAAAAACGTGGGTGAAGCAGAGCGCGCTGCCGATCAGGCCGCCGCCGATCGCGCACAGGAAGTAGATTTCCAGCAGCCAGCGGCTTCCCTTGGACGTCTCCAGATAGGAGCCGATAAACCACAAGGTGAGCATGTTGAAAGCGACATGCAGCACGCCCGTGTTGAGGAAGCTGTAGGTTGCCAGCTGCCACACCCAGCCGTGGAGCAACAGGCCGGGGTGAGCGAAAAGTAGGTGAGAACGGCCAGCGCCATGCCTGGCGCGGCGAATTGCATGAGCAGCAGCAAAAAGAAGACGGCCACGTTGGCCAGTACCAGTTGGCTGGTAGCGCCGCGAAAGCTCGGAAATGAAAGGGCGGAAAAACCGCTGCGGGGAAAGCGTGCCATGATTCTTCTGTAAGACTAACGCTTTTTCGGTCAGAAGGTGAACCGTGGTGGCGACTGCATTCTTTTTCACCCTCGGCTCGGTTCGCGGTACGATTTGGTGTCTCGGTGCAAGTTCCTTGACGTTCCGGGGTGTTCTCCCGGAAACTAGCCAAGCCGCAGTCTTCACCGGGCGGTCACGATCAACATCTTAATGCTCCGTGAAAGGAGAGTTGTATGCCAGTTTGTCAGGAATGCGAGAGCGTTCTCGATTTCGATCCCGACGAAGTTGAAGAAGGGGACATCGTGGTCTGCGACGAGTGCGGCACCGAGTTTGAAGTCGTCGCCACCGAACCACTCGAACTCTCCCAGGTAGACGAGGAAGGCTACGAAGATGAGGACGAGGAAGTGGCCGACGAGGAAGAGGAATGAGACTGTGTCAAGACCCGATTGGTTCTTCTTGCTGCTGATCGTCATGTGCTCCGCGATCTTGTCCAGGAGCGTAGCACAGAGCCTGGGGCAGGCAGTGCGCGTGGTGCAGGGCATAGTGCAGAATGGAAGCGATCAGCCGCAGGCCAATGCCGTGGTCTACCTGCAGGACCAGAAGAGTCTGGAAGTGAGAACGTACATCACTGAGGCCGATGGACACTACCGCTTTGGACAGTTGAGCACAGAAGTGGATTATCAACTCTGGGCGGAGTACAAAGGACACAAATCCAAGACCAGATCCATCAGCTCCTTCGACAGCAAGAAGCAATTTAACTTTGACTTGAAAATCGACACCTCGAAATAAAAACGCCACCCCGAGGGGTGGCGTTGTGGAGTTCTTCCTCTTCGGTGTCTACTCGTGTTCCAGACGCTTCCAGTTGACCAGATCGCCCAGGGTAGTGGTCGAGCTGGAAACCGGCTGCTTGTAGGCTTCCACATCGGCCCTGCTGGCTTCTTCGCCCACTGCCCGCAGACTGAGCCCGACCTTCTTCTCATCCTGATTCATCTTGATGATCTTGAAGTCGTGTTCCTGGCCTGCTTCGAGCTTGATCGGCGCGCCATTGGCATCGGCGGCTTCGGAGACATGGCAGAGGCCTTCGACGCCTTCCGCGATCTCAATGAATGCGCCAAATTGCGCCGTGCGCAGTACCTTGCCTTTGACCACATCGCCCACGCGATGCTGGGCAAAAAATGTCTCCCAGACATCAGGCTGCAGCTGCTTGATACCGAGTGAGAGGCGGCGGTTCTCCGCTTCGACACCGAGTACCACGGCGCGGACTTTCTCGCCCTTCTTGAGAATCTCAGAAGGATGCTTGACACGCTTGGTCCAGCTCAGGTTGCTCACGTGTACCAGCCCGTCAATGCCGTCTTCAATCTCGATGAAGGCGCCAAAGTCGGTGAGATTGCGCACCCGGCCTTCCACGATCGTGCCCGCAGGATAGCGCTCGGAGAGATGCTCCCAGGGATTCTCCAGCAATTGCTTCATGCCCAGCGAAATGCGGCGGTCGTTGGGATTGACGCTGAGCACTACGGTCTCGACCTCGTCTCCCGGCTTGACCAGCTTGGAGGGATGCTTCATCCGCTTGGACCAGGTCATCTCGGAGACGTGTACCAGTCCCTCGATTCCCTGCTCCAGCTCGACAAAAGAGCCGTAGTCGGTCACGCTCAGAACCCGGCCGCGTACACGTGCGCCGATGGGATAGCGCTCCACCGCATCCAGCCAGGGGTCGGGGGTGAGCTGCTTGAAGCCCAGCGAAACCCGTTGCTTATCGCGGTCGAACTTGAGCACCTTCACCTGGATCTCGTCGCCGACGTTCACCAGATCGCGGGGATGGGTCAGACGTCCCCACGACATGTCGGTAATGTGCAGCAGTCCATCAATTCCGCCCAGATCGACAAAAGCGCCGTAGTCGGTCAGATTCTTCACCGTGCCGGTAAGGATCGCGCCCTCTTCGAGATGCTCGAGGGTCAGGCTGCGCTTGTTGGTCTGCTCCTCTTCGAGCAGTTCCTTGCGCGAGACCACCACGTTTCCGCGTTTCTTGTTCAGCTTGATGACACGGACTTCGATCTGCTGGCCGATATATCCGTCCAGGTTGCGCACCGGACGGATCTCGAGCTGGGAGCCGGGCAAGAAGGCCTTGATGCCGATGTCGACGGTGAGACCGCCCTTAACCCGTCCGAGGACCGTGCCGATGACCGGGGTCTTCTCATTGGCTGCACGCTCGATGGCATCCCAAACCCGGTGCCGCTGCGCCTTGTCGTAGCTCAACAGGAAGCCACCTTCGGCTTCTTCGCGCTCTACGACCACTTCGACCGTATCTCCTGCCTTGAGCTTCGGCTGGCCGTCGTGATCCAGAACCTGCTCCAGCGGAATGAGACCTTCGGACTTGAGGCCGACATCGACCACGACATGCTTATCCGTCAGCTTGATGACGGTGCCGGTGACCACGTTATCGTCGTAAGCCTGCGCAGCCGCTTCGGCGGCTTGCTCGCGATCGAAAGATTCCAGTGCGGCGGCGAAATCTTCCATGCCAGTCATTTCGGTTTCTTCGGGACCGGGATGGGTGGCGACAGGGCGGGGATCGACGACGCGGTGCGGCTCGCTGGGGGTTCCAGCTTGCGGGTTGTCGGTTAACTCCTCGGTCGGATCAAAGTGATCCGCCGGTGCATCAAGCGTTGGGGTTTGCAGTTCGGTGTTCAGGGTTGCGCTCTCGGTTCGTTCAGGATTTAGGACGTCTGCCATGAATGCCAGCTCCGGATTCTCGATCGGTAACTCCCGATCCCGTCCACCACTACAGGTCATTCGATGATTCACGTCGTGCTGGTCTTCAAAAACTTTAACCAGGACTCCCGCGATTCAATTCCCGTAGCTTGCTTCGCCAGACTATTTGCAGGCTTGGTCGGCGAAGTAGGGCACCGTCGAGCTTACTCTTACTCCCGTCCGCCAGAAACGTTCGGAGGGAGACTGTCCAGTGGAGCCAGAGGGAACGGCTTGGCACTTGAATCAATCTCCGGTAGGAGCATCCGGGAGGGGGGCGAAGCTAGAGCGGTGATGGACGTCTACGCCGAATCCTCTACGTAGACCCTTCATACACAACTATAGCAATCGCGCGGAAAGCATGTCAACGAACTAAGGGCCAATACAAGCAGCGCACAAGCTCGCGAAAAGGGCAGGAAACCCCTATTTTTATTGATTTGTAACCGGATGATGAAGACAAGCCTGCCGGGTTGTGCCGTGACCCTGATTGGGTCGCCCCCGGCTCCGTATACTTGACCGCATGGACTACCTGTGGACGCCCTGGCGCTACGCCTACCTGGTCGATGCCGAAGCCGGGTCGCCCAAAGGCGGGCGTAAAGGGGTGCCCGAAGCGTTGTCTGCGTGGCCCGGTGACTGTGACTGCGTCTTTTGCAACCTGATTGCCGCCACACGGTTCGCGATCGAGCATGGCACGCTCGCCGGAAGACGCCGAGCGAGCCGCCTATATCGTCCTGCAGGCGGAGCATAGTTTCATCTGCCTGAATGCCTTCCCATACTCCACTGGCCACGTCATGATCGTGCCCTATGCCCACCAGGAAACCCTGGCGGCTTTGGACCAGGAGGCTGCCCTGGAGATGATGACCCTGGCGCAACGAACCGACACCGTTTTGCGCAAGGTTTACGAACCCAATGGCATCAACATGGGGCTGAACCTGGGACAGGCGGCAGGCGCGGGCATCGCCGGCCACCTGCATATGCATGCGCTGCCACGCTGGCTGGGCGACTCCAACTTCATGACGGTGATTGCCGAAACGCGGGTGTTGCCCGAGACCCTGGAAACCACCTGGCAGCGGTTACGGGAAGGGTTTAACAAAGCTCCAGGAAGGTAAGACCTCCTGCATGACCCCCGGGTCTCAAAAGCGAGGCTCTCCGGATGACAAAGGGGAGAGTGGCGCTTCCATGGAGAGCGGTTGCTGGACAGAAGGCGTTTTTCATCTCCTTGGGGGGGTGCCGCATGTCGTTGGTAGAGGACAGGGTTAGAGGGGTTCTTGGACTACCACAGGTTCCGGCTGGTCCAGCAGCTCCAGGGTTTCCTGCTGAGCCAACTCAACCAGCCCCTGGGGTAGCTGCTTGGTCGGCTTGACACCTAGTTCCTTCAGCATTTCCGCCTGCCGGATCACGTTGCCCGGTCCGGTGTGCAGCTTGGCCAAGGCGCTCGTCATGGCTTATCTTCGCCTGATCCAGCCGCTTGCCTATCTCGGTAAAGTCCGCTACGAGGCCAGCCAGCTTGTTGTAAAGTTCCCCACCCCTGCGGGCAATCTCCTCCACATTGCGCTTCTGCTGCTCCTGCCGCCAGAGGGAAGCCACCGTGCGCAAGACAAAGAGCAAGGTGCTGGGGCTGACCAAGAGCACGTTTCGCTGCCACGCCTGTTCCCACAACGTGTCATCCCGGGAAATAGCCAGCATGAAGGCCGGCTCGATGGGCAAGAACATGATGACGAAATCGAGAGAATTGAGATCGTAGAGCGTCTGGTAGTTCTTCTCGGCCAAGCCCCGAATATGCGCACGCACCGAGCTGCTATGGCTGTCCGCAGCGAGTGACCTTGCTGCTTCACTTTCCGCTGCGCTATAGGCCTCATAGTGAACCAGGGACACCTTGGAATCGATAATCACATGCCGCTCGCCCGGCAGGTGGATGACCACATCTGGCTGAGCACGGCGGCCATTTTCGGCCGCGTAGGTCTCCTGGGCCTCGTATTCATGACCCGACCGCAGGCCTGCGGACTGCAAAATACGCTCCAGTATCAATTCTCCCCAAGCCCCTTGCGCTTTATTCGAACCCCGCAGGGCGTTGGCAAGGTTGTTGGCCTGTTCCGTGATCCTTGTATTGGACTCGAAGAGCCGGTCGATCTGGGCGCTCAGATGCGCGCCACCCCTCACCTGCTCCATACGCGCGGCTTCCACCTTGAGCTGAAAGTCCTCCAGCCTGGATCTTGAGGGGCTCCAGAACCTGGCCCAGGCTATTCTGGTTTTGCTCTGCGAAACGCCTCGATTTCTCTTCCAGAACCTCGCTGGCCAGCGATTTGAAGGTTTCCGGCAGGTTCACTCGCATCTGCTCTACCATGCGCTCGGTGGCGGCATGGCGTTCTTCTAAGCGGGCTATGGTGGCCTTTTGGCCCGCGCTCTCGTCGGCCGCCCGATCGAGGTGGGCACGGGTGTCGGCCAACTGATCGAGCAGAGTTTTGGAGGATTTTTCCAGGCCCGCCCGTTCTACGGCAGAGCGGGCACGCTCGAAATACGCGGCCAGAACAACCCCGGCGAGAAAAGCGCCGACTGCCGCAAGAACGACTGTGATCATACCGGGAAACATCGCCATCTGCTTTTTTTGACTTTACTCGTACTGACGGCAAAGATGGCGGGAAAGATACTGGGCAAGCAACGGCCGTGCCGCGCTTTACACCACTTGGAGCGCTCAGTAGACTGAGAACTTTGGGGCCGTGAACTGCGCGGGTTGCGGGTTAGGCCGTTTTTCCTGTTGCTGTCTCCTGCCAGCCATTGGCTCCAGAGTCTTTCCTTTTGGCAGGTGGCACCTTGAGGAAAACCGGAATGACCACAGCAGCGCTTTCCCGGACCGTTCGCCCAACCTTGCAGGGCAGTAGCCCTCTAACGAGATGTTCTATAGACAGGAGAACGGCATGGCAGCAGCAGCAGTGGAAGAAAAAGTAAAGCAGATTATCGTCGAGCAACTTCAGGTCGATGAAGCTGAAGTAACTCCCAGCGCCTCGTTTCAGGAAGATCTGGGCGCGGACTCGCTCGACGTGGTCGAACTGGTGATGCAGTTCGAGGAAGCCTTTGACCTGGAAATACCGGACGAAGATGCAGAAAAAATCAAGACGGTAAAGGACGCCACCGAATACATCGAGAAAAACGCGAAAGGCAAGTAATTTGGCACGGAGGGTCGTGGTTACGGGCATCGGTTTGATGTGCGGGGTAGGTAATACCGCGCCCGAGGTCTGGAACAACCTGCTGGGCGGCAAGAGCGGAATGGCTCCTATCACCAGCTTCGATACGACGGGCTTTCCCGTTACATTCGCGGCTGAGGTGAAGAACTTCGATCCGCTGAATTTTGTGGAGAAGAAGGAAGCGCGCAAGATGGGGCGCTTTATTCATTTCGCGCTTGCCGCTACCCACGAAGCACTGACCCACTCTGGCCTGAAGATCAGCCCCGCCAACGCCGAGCGCGTGGGGGTCCACATCGGTTCCGGTATCGGCGGATTCGACGTGATTGAGCGCGAGCACCTCGCCATGCTTCATGGCGGTCCGCGCAAGATTTCACCCTTTTTTATTCCTGGGACAATTGTGAACCTAGCGGCAGGCCAGGTGAGCATCCGTTACGGCGCGCTCGGTCCGAATGAGGCCACGTCCACGGCTTGCACCACCAGTGCCCATTCCGTGGGCAATGCGTTCCGCGCCATTGAGCGGGACGACGCGGATGTGATCATCGCGGGTGGAGCAGAGGCTGCCATTACGCCGATGGGCGTTGGGGGTTTTGCCGCCATGCGGGCCCTCTCCACGCGCAACGCGGATCCGGAACACGCCTGCCGGCCTTTTGACAAAGACCGTGACGGGTTTGTGGTCGGCGAAGGGGCGGGTATCCTGATCCTGGAAGAGTTGGAACATGCGCGCGCCCGCGACGCCAAGATCCTGGCCGAGATCGTGGGATACGGAATGAGCGCTGACGCCTACCACATCACCAGCATGGCGCCCCAAGGGGAAGGTTGCCTGCGCGCGATGAAGAACGCCCTGCGCAGCGCGGAGCTTGACCCATCCGATGTGGATTACGTGAACGCCCATGCCACTTCCACACCGTTGGGCGACGCGCTGGAGAGTGCAGCCATCAAATCCCTCTTCGGCGAGCACGCAAGCAGTGGCAAGCTCCTGGTCAGCTCGACCAAATCGATGACCGGCCATCTGCTGGGGGGCGCCGGCGGCCTAGAGGCAGGCATCACGATCATGGCTCTGCAACGGCAGATGGTTCCCCCAACGACCAACCTCGACGATCCCGATCCGGCCTGCGACCTGAATTACATCGCCAACCAGCCGCAGGCTGCAAAGCTCGACGTGGCTCTCTCCAACTCCTTCGGTTTCGGCGGAACCAATGGAGCCCTCATCTTCCGCCGCTGGCCAGAATAAAGAGGCTCTGCCACTTTGGTGGAATGTGGGATGAATCTCTTGGTTCGTAAATGGTTTATACCCAGAAATCGCGGTTTAATCGTGGGATCATAAGCTAGAGAGCGATGCCCAGGAAGCGAGGCGGATTGAAGCGAGTTGCCACAGGGTTAGTGTGCATTTTTTCCGCGACAGTTTCGTTTGCGGCCTGCAACAACGTTATCCCCGTCTCCCAGGAGATGAAGGACTCTGAGGCCATCATCATCGGCACCGTGATGTCGGCGAGCCAGGTTCCTCAATCATGGGACAGCTTGGATGGCACCGACTACGTTGTCCATATCGACCGGAAGGTCAAAGGCAAGCAATCAGGTGAAATTACCGTCTTCAGCGAACACAGTGACGCTGGCTTCAAGATGCAAACCGGGCAAAAATACCTGCTCTTTCTTACCAACAACTACCAGCACTGGATGGTTAACCAGTGCGGGAACTCGGGTCCGATGGATGAGGCAAGCCCCGCGGTGAAGCAGATGGTTCACGCGACCCACGAGTAAGTCGAAAAATCCAACGGGGGGCTTCTTCTCCTGGTTCCTTGCAGACAAACTAGCTTGTAAAAGCGTACCTCAGGGGCTAAAGCCCTACATATTCTCGATAGTCTACGGCCCGACTGAAGGCGTGTCCTGATACAAAGCAGGAGCTCTTCCGCAACCTGTGAAGCTGTGCCCTTCGCTGAGAGAGGCTTTCCCATTCGGCCAAAGGCCGCGCCCTTCGTACACAGTTTTCCGCATCGGTTTTCTAATGACGCTGCAGCAGTTTCTTTAATCCCGACAACTGCTCTTCTCTTCAGTACTCCGGTGCAAACGTAAGTACCACTCCTCCCAGGCAATGCAATATCTGACACTTTTTTTGTTGCAGATAACACGGGACTTAGATTCCCTGCCGCCGCGCCCATTACCATAGGTTCGCGCACTCTTCACGGAAGTAAGGGTGTTTCGAAACAATGCAATTGCTATCCCACCTCGGACACGGCAAGCTACCACTTAAGTCGTAGCGATACAACTTAAGTCGCAACGCAAATAACGCTTTCGTAGCCCCGAGGAGGGTTTGTGAAAAAACTTGCTATTGCATCAATTCTCTGCCTGAGTGCGGCCAGTGGTTTCTCGCAGTGCAGGACTAATCGTGTCAGCGCCCACAAGGAGATGCATAAGGCATCTGCCGTACTGGTGGGGACGGTGACGGCAGCACAACCCGTACCGGAAGCGTGGGATTTTCTGGACGGCGTGAACTATACGGTCCGTATCGATTCCAAGATCCACGGTAAGGCGCGCGCGAACACCGAGGTCACGGTCTTCAGCGAAAACAGCCCTCGCTTCTTCCCCATGTATGTGGGACAGCAATACGTACTGTATTTACAGCCGGAGTACGGCCGGTATCAAGTCGACAATTGCGGCAACTCGCATGCGATCGACGAGAGCACATCCAATGCATCTAACAAACAGGCGAAGCCAGTCACCACCAAAGGCTTCTAACCATGCGGTGCTGATTCTCTGACCTGCTTTCCATGCCTTGAAAAAAGGGGTACCGCAATCACGGTACCCCCTCTCATTTTTGCGACCGCTTACTGCAGCAGCGTGCCGTTTTCCGGTTCGATCTTGGCTTCTTCCGGCGGAATGACAACCGCCGCCGCGACCTTGTCCTGGTCTTCCAGATGCAGCAGCCGGACGCCCTGGGTCGAGCGGCCAGCGGCCCGGATGGTCTTGGTGTCGATGCGAATGATCTTGCCATACTGGCTGATGACCATGAGCTCGGAGCTGTCATCGACCAGCAGGATGGCGCTCACTTTACCGTTACGGGCAGTGGTTTTCACGTTGATCACACCCCTGCCGCCGCGCGTCTGGAGGCGATATTCGTCAACATCGGTACGTTTGCCGTACCCCTGCTCGGTAATGGAAAGAATCAGTGAGGGTGATTGCCCTCCCGCGCCATTCTTCTTTCGCTCCAAAGGCGTGGCGGCAAGGCCAACCAGGTAGTCACCCTTCATCAGATCGATGCCCCGGACGCCATAGGCAGGCCGGCCCATGGAGCGTACATCATTTTCGCCGAAGCGAATGGCCATTCCACCGTGGGTCGCCAGGAAAATGATCTGGTTGCCGTCGGTGCGGCAAGCGCCAATCAACTCGTCATCGTCATCGATGCCGATGGCAATGATGCCGCGCGCCATGACATTGCAAAAGTCTTTGAGCGGCGTCTTCTTGACTGTGCCTTTGCGGGTAGCGAAGAAGATGAATTTGCCATCCTCTTCCAGGTTGCGTACAGGCAGAATCGTGCGGACGCTTTCTCCCGCTTGCAGATTGAGCAGGCTGGCCATGGACTTGCCTTTGCCGGCGGCGCCTATATCGGGGATCTCATACACCTTGAGCCAATAGACCCGGCCGGTGTTGGTGAAGCACAGCAGAAATGCATGTGTGGAGTCGACAATGAGCTGGGAGACGAAGTCTTCTTCGCGTGTCTTCATTCCCAGCCGGCCGGTACCGCCTCGCCGTTGCTGGCGATAGATGGAAATGGGCGTGCGCTTGAGATAACCCGAATGAGAAACAGTGACGGCGACTTGTTCGTCCGCGATCAGGTCCTCCAACTGCAATTCGGCGGTCTCGTCGAGGATCTGGGTGCGGCGCTCGTCGCCGAAATCCTTGCGCGCAGCTTCCAGCTCCTTGATGATCAGCGCGCGCAGTTTTGGTTCGGAAGCCAGAATGGCTTCGTACTCCGCGATGCGCTCTCGCACTTCGGTCAGCTCCTTGAGGATCTCGTCCGTCGAAAGCTGGGTGAGGCGATAGAGCTGCAGTTCGAGGATCGCGTCGATCTGCCGGTAGCTCAGGCCCGGCTCTCGCTCAGGCCCGGTTACGACGCCCAGGTCAAGGTTGAGAACGATCTCCTTGGACAAAGAAAAGCGGCGCAGGTTTTCGCGTGCTTCGGCTCGCGAGCTGGAGCCTCGAATAATGCGAATGACCCGGTCAATATTATCCAGGGCAATTTTGTAGCCTTCGAGAATGTGCTCGCGCTCGCGGGCTTTCTTGAGCAGGAACGAGGTCCGCCGACGAACCACGTCCACCCGGTGATTGATAAAGTGGCGGATCGCGTCATGCAGGGCGAGTTCGCGCGGCTGGCCATTGACCACCGCGAGAAAGATCATGGAAAAGCTCTCCTGCATCTGGGTGTGCTTGTAGAGCTGGTTGAGGACGATCTGCGCTTCGGCGCCGCGCTTGAGGCCGATGACGATGCGCATGCCATCGCGGTCGCTCTCATCGCGGAAGTCGTCTTCCGCAATGTCGGTGATCACTTTATCGTTGACCAGTTCGGCGATGCGCTCGATGAGTTTTGATTTGTTGACCTGGTAGGGAATCTCGGTGACGATGATCGCCGTACGGCCGCCTTTTAGCTGCTCGATGGCTGCCTTGGCCCGCATCAGGAAGCGCCCGCGGCCGGTCTTGTAGGCCTGGGCGATGCCTCCACGGCCGTAGATGAAGCCGCCGGTCGGGAAATCGGGGCCTTGCACATGCTGCAAAACCTCGGCCAGGCCAGCCTGCGGGTTCTTCACCAGCTCAATGGTTGCGCTGATCACTTCGTTCAGATTGTGCGGCGGAATATTGGTCGCCATGCCAACCGCAATCCCATTCGAACCATTCACGATCAGGTTGGGGACGCGGGTCGGCAGCACCGTCGGTTCCATGCGTGCTCTCGTCGTAGTTGGGAACAAAATCAACCGTGTCCTGGTCGATATCGGCCAGCATCTGGCCGGCGATGCGCGTCATGCGGCGCTTCGGTGTAACGCATGGCCGCGGGCGGATCGCCGTCCACGGAGCCGAAGTTTCCCTGACCATCCACCATGGGATAGCGCATGCTGAAGGGCTGCGCGAGGCGCACCATGGTGTCGTAAATGGCTGAGTCGCCGTGCGGGTGATATACACCCATAGCCTGACCGACGACTTTGGCGCACTTGGCGTACTTCTTGTTGAATTCCAGACCCATCTCATGCATCGTGTAAAGAATCCTGCGATGCACCGGCTTGAAACCGTCGCGAATGTCGGGGAGGGCGCGACCGATGATGACCGACATGGAGTAGTCGAGATAAGACCGCTTCATCTCGTCTTCAATGTTGATGGGGATGAGGCGGGTTCCCGGGCCGTCGGGCGGGTTGCCGTCGCTGCCGTTGGGACCTAGAGGAAGGAGGGGATTCTGATCGTCTGCCATAAGAGGGTGGGCCTTAGGCCGGGATTAGCGAGCGAGGAATCGCTGTTGCGGGAAACGTTTGCGAGTGCGCGCAATCTGCAGCTAAGAACTGTTTTCATGATACGTCTTTCGGAGCCGCCCAGCAAGGCGCTGTAGGCAAGTCTAAGTCTTTTTCTTTGAATAATTTGTGCGGTAGCTCTAAGGCAGCGAAAGAAGGCTGAGAGCGGCCTCCAAAAGCAGCAGGGAACCGGTCATCGCCAGGAAGACGCGGCCGGTATCGAGTCTCAAGGAAATCGGCAAATACCCCGGCGATAAAGGTGAGCAGAAAGGGGACTGCCCAGAGCGTGGGTTCGCTGGAAATGCCGGGTGTGATCGAGGGTAAAGAACAAGACTGCCAGGAGCAACGGGACGGTGTTGCCGAAATAGCGCGATCTGCGCGTCGGCAGATACAGCAGCAAGGCGGTGGCAGCGGCCAGAGATACGGCGGAATTGGGAGGGCTAAGAAACCAGTGCCGCGCAGGCTGCAGAGAGAACCAGATGCGCCCCGCGCCACTGCGAAAGAAGTAGCTAAACGCGTCCGGGCTGAAGTCGTAGGAAGCAAACACCAGGAGCAAGGTTCCGATGCAGGCGGTCATGATGATGGGAACGATGTAAGCGCGACGGCCTACGGCCAGGTATGCCATGAACCCGATCGACAAGAGGAGCGCGAGCAGAAAAGCTGCGACGTGCGCCGCCGCAGTAAAGGCGAGAGTCAGGGTGAGCAGGACGATGCGCGAGCGCCATTTCCGCGGCGGACCCTGCATGGCATGCGCTACGCCCATAGCGGTATAGAGCGAGGCGAAGAGCCCAAATGCAGCGAGAATCTCATTGTTCGGATAGGTGCAGGCATGGATCACGGGAGGACAAAAGCAGTACAAAGCCAGCGCGATAAAGCCGCCAGTATTGCCGTAGAGACGCCGCGTTACCCACCACAGCGCACCTCCCAGGAAAATTCCCGTGAGCAGGAAACCGCTGTGCAGCAGCAGCAACACATACCCGAGTTCGTGGCGCATCTCCCAGGTGGAGGTGTCCGCGTTCTGACCGGCAAGGATACGCTGCAAGGTCAGCGGCAACCCGGCGACCCGGTACGCCAGGGTGCCATCGGGCAGGTTGCCGCAGGTGGTAAAGTATCCCGCCAGGGGATTTGGCTTTTCCCACATCTCACGGCCACAGCGGGCGAAGTCGTAGTCCCGCGAGGTGAGCGTCTGGCGATGAAAAGCCCACAGGCACTGGACCAGCAGCATCAGCAGCAGCAGGGCTGCGAGTTGTTGCGGGCGCTTGAACTGGAAGCCTGAAAATTTGGGCATGAATGGGCTGGCTTTTCTAAAGCTTGGGCAATGTGAAATGAGTGTGCGGCAAATATTGCTGCGCATTGGGAAAGCCGAAGATACGTCCGTAGCTGGTGTAGCCAACTTCGCTGCACCAGAACCAAAGGCGCTTCCAGAGCGGGTAATCCGGTGGCCAGGGCGCCTCGTCCATTCGCCACTGGAGAGGATAGTAGCGAAAGATCAGGCTGGCACGGCGCAGATGGGTGGGTGAGCTGACGATCAGCGCGGATGTCCAGTCGTGTGCCTGCATGATTTTGTAGGAGTAGTAAGCGTTCTGGATGGTGTTCTCGCGATTGGCCTTCCGCCAGAACTGCGGAGGCGGGCACACCCTGGGATCGGGCAAACTGCTGCATCACCTGCGCCTCGACAAACTGGTTCTGGACTGCGCCTCCTGTCATGAGCAGACGCGGCGCGACGCCCGCGCGGTACTGCCGGATGCCTTCCAGGACGCGCGACTCTGGCCAGGGGCCCAATGGAGCCGTCTGCTTTGGCCGGATTGCCCAGCACCAGAATCACATCGAATTGGCCCTGCTGGGTGTCACCCATGGGAATGGAAAAATAGATGATAGCCACGCAGGCGATCGCCGTCGCCAGCACAATTGCGAAACTGCGCAAGTTCCGACGCCGTCCCTGCATGAACTGATTCTAGCGAGTCGCGTGGGATTCCGAGATCATCATTGATTCTCTCAGACGCGGTACAGCCAGCTTTCGCTGACTCGCTCACTTGCTGCTAATCTGATCCAAATGTCTGCTGGTAGAAGTGATTCTGAGCGGCTGGTCTCTGCTGACCGCGGCGAAGATGACAACTCGTTCGAACTGAAGCTGCGGCCAAAGTGGCTGCGGGAGTTCATCGGTCAGGAGAAGGCCAAGGAGCAACTGGGCATCGCACTTGCAGCCGCCAAGTCTCGCGGCGAAGCACTGGATCACGTGCTGCTGTTCGGGCCGCCGGGCCTGGGGAAAACCACCCTGGCGACCATCATCGCCAACGAGATGGACGTCGGCTTCCAGCAGACCTCCGGGCCCGCACTGCAGATCCAGGGGGATTTAACCGCAATCCTCACCAACCTGCGGGATCGCCAGGTGCTCTTTCTCGACGAGATTCACCGGCTACAGCCAGTGCTGGAAGAAAAACTGTACACCGCGCTCGAAGACTACAAGCTGGACATCATCATCGGACAGGGGCCGGCGGCGCGAACCCACGTGATGGACATCAAGCCCTTCACCTTTATCGCCGCGACCACGCGGCCGGGGCTGCTGTCTTCGCCCTTGCGGTCGCGCTTTGGAATCCTGCTGCGGCTGGAGTTCTACACCGAAGACGAACTGCGCTACATCGTGGAGCGTTCCGCGGAGGTGTTGAACGTGCCGATCGATCGGGACGGAGCGGCCGAGATCGCCTTGCGTTCCCGAGGAACGCCCCGCATCGCCAACCGTCTGCTGCGCCGGGTGCGGGACTACGCCCAGGTGCGCGGCACGGGCAACATCGATCGGGCAACGGCTGAAGCTGCCTTAAAGCTGCACGGAGTCGACGCGCACGGCTTCGACGACCTTGATCGACGTCTGCTGCTCACCATCATCGAGAAATACGACGGAGGCCCGGTCGGGCTGAATACGCTGGCCGCCAGCCTGGCCGAGGAAGAGGATGCCCTGGAGGAGGTCTACGAGCCATTTCTGATCCAGATCGGTTTTCTGGATCGCACCCCCCGAGGGCGCGTGGCGACCCGGCTGGCGTATGAACATTTCGGCCTGCCGTTGCCCCGCCGGCAGACTCCGCTTTTCTGACCGTGTTGTAATCTTGGCCCGTGGCTCCACTGCTCGAAGTTGACCATCTCTCTATTTATTTTCGCGACCGCGCAGTGGTCCGCGACCTGAGCTTTTCCGTCGGGCAGGGCGAGGTACTTGGGCTGGTGGGCGAGTCGGGATCGGGCAAGTCGCTCACCTCACTCTCCATCCTGCGGCTGCTGGACGGCGCGGCGCGTGTGGAAGGCGCAATCCGCTTCGAGGGCACGGATTTGTTAGCCTTAAGCCGGAGCAGATGCGCCACTATCGCGGGCGGAAGATCGCCATGATCTTTCAGGAGCCCATGACGGCTCTCAATCCAGTCATGCCAGTGGGCCGGCAGATTGCCGAAGCCATCGAAACCCATCAGCCGGATATGGGCCGCAAGCAGGTACGCGAAGCCGTCGTCGAAGCGATGGCCGCGGTGGCGATCGCCGAGCCGGAGCAGCGCTTGCGCGATTATCCCCACCAGTTTTCCGGAGGCCAGCGGCAGCGCCTGCTGATCGCCATGGCGCTGGTGAACCGGCCGCTCTTGCTGATCGCCGATGAGCCCACCACCGCCCTGGACGTTACCGTGCAGGCGCAGATTCTGCTTCTGCTCAAAGCGCTGCAACAGCGCAACGGCTTGGGCATGCTTTTCATTTCCCATGACCTGGCCGTGGTGGCGCAAATTGCCGACCGGGTGGCGGTGATGCGCCGGGGCATGCTGCTCGAGACGGGCACGCGCGACCAGGTGTTTCTCAATCCCCGGCATGCCTATACCAAGAGCCTGCTGGGGGCGGTGCCCACGCTCACCACCGACCGGAGACCAGCCGCTGGCCACGCTGGCCGCAGCCGCTGACGGAGCGCCCGGAACCTTGGTCGAGCAGGCCCCCGGCCATTGGGTACGCTGCATCTTCACCTGTCTGATATTCTGGTTGTTTGCGGCTGATTTCCAGGGGCGCGAAGCTCCTGAAACGTGCGCCGCTGGCACGGCGTCCGCCACGATGCGCGCTCTACTCATTTCCGACATTCACGCAAATATCGACGCCCTCGAGGCGGTGCTGGAGGCTGCGCCGGAGCACGATGTGGTGTGGAACCTGGGCGACGTCGTGGGTTACGGGGCGGCGCCGAACGAAGTGATTGAGCGGGTGCGTGACCTGGGCACAACCTTTGTCCGGGGCAATCACGACCGCGCCTGCAGCGGGCAACTTTCGCTCGAGGACTTCAATCCGGTGGCCAGCCGCGCCGCGCGATGGACGCGGCAGGTACTCACTCCAGAGCACATTGACTGGCTGCACCACATGGTGCGGGGACCGATAACCCCGGATGGTCCCCAGGTGAGCTGCATGCACGGATCCTACCTCGACGAGGATGAATACCTGCTCTCGGTGCGCGATGCGAGACTGCCGCTGAAGCAGGCGGAAACCCGCATCAACTTTTTTGGCCATACGCATCTGCAGGGCGGCTTCGCCACCAACGGCGAGGAATGGTTCCAGCTCGACCCGGTTTACTCCAGCGACGATGAGCCTGATATGTCGGAGCTGGTGTTGGTTCCGGGGGCGCGCTACCTGATCAATCCCGGTTCGGTGGGCCAGCCGCGAGACAACGACCGCCGCGCCGCCTTCGCGCTTTATGACGATGAGCGGATGATAGTCGAATTCCGCCGCGTGCCGTATGACTTCCGGCTGGCGCAAATGCGCATCATGCGCGCCGGGCTTCCCGACCAATTGGCCATGCGGCTGGGCTTCGGACGCTGACCGCTCAATTCCCGCGAGATTTGATGCTGGTGGAGTAGACAGCAGGTCCCTCCACTGCGCTCACCCGGAAATCCGTGTTCGCTTCGGTCGGGATGACAATTTATTTGCTATGTTCACGGCTACGATAGCCAAACGGAGTGAGAACCACAGGCACCCACTCCGTCCATTCGTTACTTTTCTTGCTAGGCTTCGTCTTCTTCTGCCTTGACGGTGACCTTGATGTGCGCCGTCACTTCGCGATGCAGCTTGACCGGCACGTGAAACTCACCCAGCTGGCGCAGCGGCTCTTCCAGCTGCAGCTTGCGGCGGTCGATATTGAAACCCTTCTGCTCAAGCTGCTGCGCGATCTCAGCCGAGGTGACGGAGCCAAAGAGATGATCGTTCTCGCCCACCTTGCGCTCGAAAACCAGCTCCACCTGGTTGAGCTGCTTGACCAGTAATTCGGCCTCAGACTTCTCCCGCGCAGACTGGCGCACAGCAGACTGCTTCATCTGCTCGATCACTACTTTGTTGGCAGCCGTCGCTTCCATGGCGAGCTTCTTCGGCAGCAGAAAGTTCCGGCCGTAGCCGTCCGCTACCTTCACCACATCGCCGCGCTGGCCGAGCTTGTTGACATCTTCTTTCAGAATGACTTCCATGACCAGATCTCCTAGTAGCGGGCTGCAAACGGCAGCAAAGCGATGTTCCGAGCCTGCTTGATGGCGCGCGCCAACCCACGCTGATGGGTGGTGCAGACGCCCGTCAGGCGGCGAGGCACAATCTTGCCCCGCTCAGCAACAAACTGCTGCAGCAGGCGCACATCGCGATAGTGGATGGCATCGATCTTCTCGACACAGAATTTGCAAACCTTCTTGCGGCGAAAGAACTTGCGTCCGCCGCCGCCAGGGCCGCTGGGGCGGCCGCCGGGCGGGCGTCCGCCGGGACCTGAAGAGGACGGGCCCGGAACCCTCGGACCGGGAGCTGCTTGGTGCGCTGGGTGTGCTGGTTTCGTCAGCCATAATTTTCCTATTCCTTCTCGGGTCCCATGGACCCGCTGCTCAAAAATATTTAGGCGCTGGCTGCTTCAGCCGCAGGCGCCGGCGCAGGCTCACCGCAGCCGGAGGCGCTGCGGCCGGCTGGGCACTGAGCTTCTTGCGCGTGGCGCGGATGGCCTTAATCTTGGCCACTCGCTTCTCTTCTTCGTCCATGCGGACGGAGATGAACTTGATCACCGGCTCAGAGACGCGCAGCCGGCGCTCGATCTCACCCACCAGGGAGCCATCGGCGTTGATGGTCAGCAGCACATAGTTGCCGTCGTTGAACTTCTTGACCGTATAGGCAAGCTTGCGGCGGCCCAGCTTCTCCAGCGACTTGATGCTGCCGCCACCCTGGGTAATGTTCGCCTCTAAACCGGCGATCAGCTTGTCGAGGTCTTCGTCCAGAATGTCAGGACGAACAATAAACATGATTTCGTACGTGCGTTGCATAGCAGTTCTCCAATTCATTTCTCTTCGTCGCCTGTTTCGCGGCGATTGAACTCATTCATTGCCGGGCCGGCTCCCTGCGCCAGCACCATCTCTACCGCCCGCGCCGTGCGATCCAGAACCTCATCGAGGATCGCCAGTTGCGCTTTGCGCATGGGCGTGAGCACATAATCCTTGCGCCCGCGCCGCGCGCTCTCGGCCGCCTCATCTCCCGGGGGAGCAACCCCGATACGAATCCGCAGCCACTCTTCGCTGCCCAACGCACCGGAGATGGACTTGACTCCGTTATGCCCGCCCGAACTGCCCCGCTCCCGAATGCGCAGCGTGCCCAAGCTAAGCGCGATCTCGTCGTAAATCACGATCAGGTCGCGCGTCGGGTCGGCATCGAACTCCTTCACCAACGCCAGAACCGAGATGCCGCTCAGGTTCATGTAGGTCTCCGGCTTGGCCAGGACCACTTCTCTGCCGGCGATCCGCGTGGTGGCCGTCAGTGCGCGGCAACGGCGATTGGCCACCGTCAACGCCACCCTGTTCCGCCAGCCGGTCGATGGCCAGAAAGCCCGCATTGTGGGGCGTGAACTGGTACTCGATGCCCGGATTCCCCAGGCCAACCACCAGCGCCGGACCCTTCTCTCTCAGCCGTCCAAGCTCAGCGCCTGGCTCACTTCTTCCCACCCTTGTCCGCAGCCGGATCCGGAGTCTCGACCTTGCCCTTCTTGGCAACTTCCGGTTCCGCCGGAGCCGCGGCGACAACCGCATCCACCGCCGGCGCAACTTCTTCCTTGATCGCCACCACGTGGGCCACGGTAGCGTTCTCATCGGTAATGAACTTGAGCTTGCCCGCATGCGGCAGATCGGCCACGCGAATCGAGGCGTTCAATGCGAGGCCGCTGACATTCAAGTCAATATGGCTGGGAATATCGCCCGGCAGACACTCGATTTCAACCTCGCGCAACACCTGGTCGAGAATGCCGCCCTGCATCTTGACGCCGACCGGAATTCCTTCCAGCAATACCGGCACCTTGACTCGCATTGCCTTGTCCATGGCAATGCGCTTGAGGTCGATGTGCATGAGCTTGCCCTTGATGGGCTCGTACTGCCAATCGACAATCATGGCTTTGGTTTTGCCGGTGCCGATCTCCAGATCGAAAATCGTGTTGTGACCGGATTCCGAATGCAGAATGCGGGTAATCTGCTTGGGGTCGAGCTCCACCGCAATCGCGGGTTCCTTGGCGCCGTAAAGAACGCCCGGAATCATGCCGGCGACGCGCACCCGGCGTGCCGCATTCTTGTTGAACTTGCCCTCGCGGGGCTTTGCTGCCACTACTTCCTGCTCAGCCATTACTTCTTCTCCTGCATTTCCGTGCCTGCAACTGCAGGCACCTATCGCCTGAACTCCGTTTCGCGCCGTTCGCCGAACTGAACTCGCTAACTAAACAACGAACTGACGCTGGTCTCCATGTGAATACTCTCGATCGTGGCTCCCAACAGCCCGGCGACGGAGAGCACCTTAATCTTTCCCAGCCGCTCCAGCTTCTGCGCCTCTTCGCGCAGCGGGATCGAGTCGGTCACAATCACTTCTTCCAGCCGCGAGCTGCTTATGCGCTCGATGGCCGGCCCTGACAGCACCGCATGCGAAGCCGCCGCATACACCTTGACCGCTCCTGCATCCAGCAGCGCCTGCGCCGTCTTGACCAGCGTGCCCGCAGTGTCGATGATGTCGTCGATGATCAGGCAGGTTCTTCCCTGCACATCGCCGATCACATTCATCACTTCGGTTACATTCAGGTCCGTTCGCCGCTTATCGACAATGGCCAACGGAGCCTGCATCTTGGTCGCGAAAAACCGCGCCCGTCTCCACACCGCCCGCATCCGGCGAAACCACCGTAAGAGCGGGCAGGTTCAGCTCCCGGAAGTAGCTCACCATCACCGGACTGGCGAACATGTGATCCACCGGGATGTTAAAGAACCCCTGGATCTGCGCCGCATGCAGATCCATAAACAGCGCCCGGTTAGCTCCCGCAGTCGTCAACAGATCCGCCACCAGCTTGGACGAGATGGCAACCCGCGGACGATCTTTGCGGTCTTGCCGGGCATAGCCGTAATACGGCACCACCACGGTGATTCGCCCGGCCGACGCGCGCTTCAGCGCGTCAATCATGATCAGCAGCTCTACCAGGTGCTGATCCACCGGAAAACAAGTCGGCTGCACGATAAAAACATCCACACCGCGGACGTTCTCGAGCAACTGAAAGTAAATCTCTCCGTCGGCAAAACGCTGCAGCTTGCTCTCTCCCAGCTGCACGCCGACATGGGCACAAATACCCTCGGCCAGTTTGCGGTTGGCCGAACCGGCAAAGATCTTGAACCGCTTATCTTCGCTTAAACGCCCCGCACGCTTGCGCTCCGGCTTGATCTTGCCTGCCGCTAGCTCCTGGGTTGCGCTCCCGGCCTCTTGTTGCGAGGCGGGAACCGTCATTACGCTGGATTCTCCCTTCACACGAACCTCCCAAGCTGGTTTGCTTTGGTTGTTCCGCCTGATTGTCGAGCCACGGACGTGACTCTCCGTGACAGTAAGCCCCTGGAAAGCTGGCTGGGCGACTAGGAGTCGAACCTAGACAAAGTGCTCCAAAGGCACTTGACCTACCATTAGTCGATCGCCCAACTGGGTGCGGCCTGAAGCGACAGAGCCCTACTCCGCGTCTGCCATCCTCATAGTGCGCCAGTAATCGCTGCGAGGCAACGTCCTGGTGACCAAGCCAGTTACACCATGCCGCTCCAGCCGTTCGAGAGCTGCCTGGGCCGCTTCCGGGGTACGGTAAAGCCCAAAAAGGGCTGATCCGGACCCGGAAAGGCCTGCATAGACGGCCGCGTCCTCCGTGCTGGAGCCGCCCGCAAGAATGCGCTTGATTTCACCGAGAAAGGGATACTGAGGAAAGACGACCTGTTCAAAGTCGTTTTCAATCCCGGTTCGGACAAGCGCGAGAAGCGGATCCTCGGCCCGGTCTTCTCTCGGGCTAACTACTTCGGAGAAGACACCGGAGGAGTGCGGTTCGCCAAATGCAGCAGCGATCGACCGACTCAACAGCTTGATTGTAGCTGACGGGCCCACCCCGGTCAACGCGGATGCGGCCTGCAGGTTGTCCCAATCCCGGTAGGCTTGGGGGGTAGAAACCCCAGCCGCGGGCAGTGCAATGACGCACGGCATGGACGGAATATCGGGTAGAGGAAAGACCTCCTCCCCTCGGCCTAGCCCCAACGACTGCGCCGCCCAACAGGAACAGGGGGACATCGGAGCCGATCTCGGCCGCGACGCGCAGGCGCTCCGGAGGTGAAAGCCGGCGATCGAGCTCCTGCTCCAGCCCGATGAGCGCAGCGACGGCATTCGCTGAGCCCGCGCCGAGCCCGCCTTGCACCGGCAATTGCTTGTCGATGTGGAGGAGCACCTCAGCCTGGATATCGAGCAATTCCAGGCAGCGCTCCGCCATCCGCCACGCAGTATTGCCGGCATCGGTTGGCACGCCCGGATGGTTGCTGGTAAGCGTGATCCGGGTCGCCGCGGCCGTCCGCGCCTCCACCGTCACCCCTTCGTGGAGAGCCAGGGTCTGGTACACGGTTGTGAGCTGGTGAAACCCGTCCGGACGCAGGGGTCCGATAGCCAGGCCTAAATTGATCTTGGTATGCGATCGAACGCGGGTGGGCATCCATCCGATTTTAGTCGTCCTGTAATCGTGCGACCGCTTGGTTACGTGCGGTGAGAAGATAGAACGCGGTGAGAAGATAGAAAAGGAAAACGGAGCGGAGCAGTTCCGTGGAAACGGTGCGATGCTGAGAACCATTTCGACCCATGTATTTTTGCGCCAGCGGCTGCACCCGGGGTTGCTGGATACTCTGTCCAAAGGAGGTGCGCAGGGCATTGAAATTTTTGCCGCCCGCCAGCATTTCGACTACACCAGCAAGCCTCACGTGAAAGAGATCGCGTTGTGGTTCGCGGCCAACCCGGTGGAACCCTTCTCCATGCACATGCCGCTGTTTGGAGACGCGGAGATGGGGCGCAGCGGTGCTCCGGGAGTCAACGTAGTACACCCGGAGAAGTCACGGCGGATCGACGCCATGGACGAGGTGAAGCGAGCGCTCGAGACTGCGGAGGAGATGCCGCTGCGCTACCTGATCCTGCACCTGGGCGAGCGCGAAGATCGCTGGAGCCCGCGAACCCTTGAACATGCCATGACAGCCATCGAACACTTGCAGGCCTTTTCCCGGCCGTTAGGGGTAAAGCTTCTACTGGAGAATATCCAGAATGAAGTGACCGAGTCGCCCAACCTGGTGGAGATCGTGCGCATCGGCCATTTCAAGGACGTGGGAGTATGCCTGGACACGGGACATGCACACATCGGCGGTGGCACTCTGGCGGCCATTGCAGAATTGAAGCCGCTCATCCGCTCCGCCCATATCCACGACAACCATGGACAGAAGGACGAGCACCTTTGGCCCGGAGATGGGACAATTTCCTGGGCAGAGACGATGAAAGATTTGCTCAGCGCGCCGCAGTTGTCGGCAGCCGTGCTCGAGATCCACTACCTACCTGAAGATTCGCCGGAGCACGTCGCCAGCCGGGCTGCCGAGACCTTCAAAATGCTGGAGCTGTAGTTGGTCCGGCGCGTGACCACATCGAGATCGGGAAATGTCAGAAGAGCATAAAGACGAACAATTGCCGGTGGCCCCTCCACTGGCTACCATCGCAACCTTGCACCAGCATGAGGGAAAGCAAATAACGCTGCGGGGATGGCTCTACAACCTGCGCGAGAGCGGGAAGCTGCTTTTCCCCATCTTCCGCGACGGCACCGGGACGGTGCAGGGCATCGTGCCTAAAGCGGCCGTGCCGCCGGAGGTTTTTGAGCGAGTGCGCGGGCTGACCCAGGAGTCAAGTGTAATCGTGACCGGCCGAGTGAGAGCGGACAAGCGCGCCCCTGGCGGCTATGAGCTTGATGTCGACAACGTTGAAGTGCTGCAACGGGTGAACGAAGAGGAACCCTTCCCCATCACGCTCAAAGAGCACGGCGTTGAATTTTTGATGGAGCACCGGCACCTCTGGATCCGTACGCCGCGGCAGTCGGCAATCCTGCGCATCCGCGCCGAGATCATCAAGGCCGCGCGCGATTTTCTGGACGACAACGGCTTCACCTTGACGGACCCGCCGATTCTTACTCCTGCTGCGTGCGAAGGAACCAGCACTTTGTTTCCCGTGGAATACTTTGGAGACGAAGCGTATCTCACGCAGAGCGGCCAGCTCTATATCGAAAGCACGGCGATGGCGCTGGGCAAGGTTTATTCTTTCGGTCCAACTTTCCGGGCGGAGAAGTCGAAGACGCGGCGACATCTGACGGAGTTCTGGATGGTGGAGCCGGAGATGGCCTTCGCCACGCTGGACGATTTAATGGTGCTGGCGGAGCAGTTTCTCAGTTTTCTGGTGCAGCGCGTGCTGAGCCGACGGGCCCTGGACCTAAAGGTACTGGGACGCGATACCGCGAAGCTTGAAGCAGTGCAGCCTCCCTTTCCGCGGATCAGCTACGACCAGGCCGTCAGCATGCTTGACGAGGCTTTTTCTCGCGGCCTGATCGAGCAGAAATTTACCTACGGAAACGACTTTGGATCGCCTGACGAGACCTATCTCTCCTCGCAGTTCGACCGGCCGGTGATGGTGCACCGCTACCCGGCAGCGGTCAAGGCGTTCTACATGGAGCCCGACCCGGCGAACGCCAGCCTGGCGCTGTGTGTGGACGTCCTGGCGCCGGAGGGCTATGGCGAAGTGATCGGCGGTTCGCAGCGTGTCTCATCGTACGAGTTACTGAAGAAGCGGATCGAGGAGCACCACTTGCCGCTCGAAGCCTTTTCCTGGTATCTGGATCTGCGCCGCTATGGATCGGTGCCCCACGCAGGCTTTGGCATGGGAATCGAGCGCGTGGTGGCCTGGGTGTGCAGCCTGGAGCACGTCCGAGAGACGATTCCGTTTGCCCGAACGCTCAACCGTATCTACCCCTAACAAATGTTTTCCAGTGATGTGGGATTCGCAGCAACCGGAATCTCCCATGAATAGAGCGGCATGGCAAATGACCGAAATCCGGGCACGATCGATAGGCGGGGGGCGGCCGGGGTCCTGCACGGAGGGGTACAGTCTCTTCCACCTCGCCAGATCCGTATCCTGGGCGTACCCCTCGATTTGGGGCAGTCGCGCCGCGGGGTGGATATGGGGCCTTCGGCAGTGAGGGTAGCAGGGCTCGAAGCCAGGCTCGAGTCTCTGGGACATCTGGTGAGCGATGGCGGAAATGTGCCGGTGGCGATCGCTGAAACGCGAAATGCCGGCGAGCCGACTGCAAAGTACCTTAAGGAGATCAGGGAAACCTGTGAAGGGGTCGCCGAGATCGTGCTGCGAACGCTCGAGGAAGGCATCACGCCTCTGGTTCTCGGGGGCGATCATTCGGTTGCGGTAGGTTCGGTCTCAGGCGTGGCCGAATTTTACCGGCGCCGTAGTCAGAAGGTCGGATTGCTGTGGCTCGACGCTCACTCCGACATCAACACCCCTGAGACATCCCCCAGCGGCAACGTGCACGGCATGCCTTTGGCCGCCCTGCTTGGCCTGGGACCGGAGACTTTGTCGGATATCTTCAATTGGCGACCAAAAATTGCCCAGGAAAATACGGTGTTGATTGGCGTACGCGACATCGACCTCACAGAGAAGGAAAACATCCGGCGCGCCGGGATCTCTGAGGTATACACCATGCGGGACATCGACGAGCGCGGCATGCGCACGGTGATGGAAGAAGCCTTGCGCGCAGCCGGTCGAGGTACAGCGGGGTATCACGTCTCGCTGGATATGGACTGGATCGACCCGGAAGACGCGCCTGGAGTGGGCACACCGGTGCGCGGCGGAGCTACCTATCGCGAAGCGCACCTGGCCATGGAGATCCTGGCCGATCATGGAAGATTGCTGAGCTTCGAAACGGTCGAGGTTAACCCGGTCATTGACGAGCACAACCGAACCGCTCAACTGGCAGTGGAGTTGATCTGTTCGGCCTTTGGGAAAAAGATTCTCTAATCCTCTGCCAGCCTGGCTGTATACACCTGCGCACGAGAGCGTTTCCATCGATCCTCTATGCGTGTGCGGTAGGCGCTAATGGAAGAGCTTGAGGGCATTCAGCAAGGTATAGTAAACACCCCATGCGGCGGGGATCGAAACCAGGAACCACGCGGCTAAGATCAGGGCTAGCGGTGTCTTGTTCCCATTTGCATCCATGGATTGACCTTCCTCCAGTTACTGCTGCTCAGTGTGCCGTTCGAACCTGGCTGCTCGAACTTTCCAGCCAATACTTCTGGGCTACCGGACGCACCAGGAGATTGGCGATGAAGCCTACGACCATAAGGGCAGCCATGATGTGCAGGATCACCGGGTAGGCCTGCTGCTTGGGCAGGTGGTTGGCGATGTAATGGTCGAGGATGCCGTTGACGATGAGCGGCCCCACGATGCCCGCGGTGCACCACGCCGTCAGCAACCGTCCATGGATGGCGCTCACATGATAGCTACCGAACAGATCCTTGAGATAAGCCGGAATGGTCGCGAATCCACCGCCGTACATGCTGATCAGCACGCCCGCAATCAGCACAAAGAGCGGGACGGAATCCAGATGGTTGGTACCTGTAGAAGGAAGTGCCAGATAGAGCAGCACCCCCACGAGAAAAAAGATCATATAGGTGGTCTTGCGTCCGATGAAGTCCGACATCGACGCCCAGACGAAGCGTCCCCCCATGTTGAAGAGGCTTAGCAGGCCCACAAAACCGGCCGCCGCGGCCGCAGAAACCTGTCCGCGGAAGAGATCCTGGATCATCGGCGACGCCTGCTCCAGGATGCCGATGCCCGCGGTCACGTTCATGCACAGGATGAGCCACAGCAGCCAGAACTGCGGCGTGCGCGAGGCTGTGTTGACCTCCACGCTATGCGCGGAGATGAGGGCCGATTTCGTTGCCTTGGGGACCCAGCCCTCTGGTTTCCATCCCTCCTGCGGCACGCGAATCGTGAAGACGCCGAACATCATGAAGACGAAATAGAGAATGCCCATCGTCACCCAGGTGGCCGCAATGGGGTGCGGGGACGCCTTGTAGAACATCATCAGCCTGGTCCCCAGCGGGGAGCCAATCATCGCGCCTCCACCGAAGCCCATGATCGCGAGACCGGTAGCCAGGCCGGGCCGGTCGGGAAACCACTTGATCAGCGTCGAGACCGGCGAGATGTAGCCCAGCCCCAACCCCACGCCACCGATCACTCCATAGCCCAGATAGATCAGCGCCAGATTATGCGTGGCCGCGCCACCCGCCGCCACCAGAAATCCCGAGCCGAAGCAGGTAGCCGAAACAAACATCGCCTTGCGAGGCCCAGCCGTCTCCAGCCACTTGCCAAACAGCGCTGCGGAAAGCCCGAGCGCCACGATAGCTATCGAAAAGATGTAGCCCAGCTCCTTCAGATTCCAAACCGCGCCGTCCGCGCCCTTCAAGGCCAGCAGCGGATTCTTGAAGATGCTGAACGAATAGACCTGGCCGATGGCCAGGTGAATGGAGAGTGCAGCAGGCGGCACAAGCCACCGGCTGAAACCGGGACGGGCAACGGAGACATCACGATCGAGAAATGACAGCATGCGGATGCGTCCTCCAACAAGACTCGTCGGCCAGATCAATGAACGAAGGCGGACCCGGGGTTTCACGTCCTCAGTTCGTCATTCGCGGGATGACCACATTTTCTATCACACATGACGTACCATCGGCGACTCTGCCTCGACTCTCTTCAGACACCGGCATCTTCTTGAAGAGATCAAGCGTGCCCGGATGCAGCGGAGCGTTGCTGGTGACAACATCGCAGACCTTGACCATGTCCTCCACGCTTGATGGAAGGTGAGGCCGAGCTCCTGCTCGACGCTTGCAGGCAGACGCTGCTGGTCGAAGTAATGGAGTTTCACGTCGAACGGCTTAAGACGTTTGAGTACAGCCTGACCGATGCGGCCTGCAGCGACAGTGCCAACGAGCATCTCTTCGAGATCAGCTGACTTCCTCCGCTGTGAAAGGGCCGCCGATAAATTCAGCTACCTTTGAGTCGCCCAAGAGAGTCATGGCAATAGCCAAGTCACCTTCGTTCCAGTGGCCGAATCCCAGGCGAGCGGTAGTTAGAAAATAATCGCGAGACACAGCATCTCCTTACAGAACCGTCCGGGTGCTTTCAGCGATCTGTTTGAACCGTTCGACGATAGGCCGCGTTTCCCCGGCGAGCCATGCCAGCTCAATGTTACTGACCGCTTTTGCACCGCGAAGTGGAATGCAAACAATCTGGGCAGAGGCTATTCGGCGGACACACGCGGGGGCGATGGAAACCCCAAAACCTGCGCTTATCAGGCGCAGGATGGTAAGCCAATGAGACGCTTCCTGAACAATTTGTGGACGGAAGCCATGCTCCTCGCACAGAGCCAGTGGCTTCTCGTAGGCCCGGGCGCCGGCGGTTCGAGGATAGTACACGAATGGCTCATCACGAAGCGCGCCTATCGAGATGGTCTTTTGTTTCGCGAGAGGATGGCTTGCCGGCAGCACGGCGACGAAAGGTTCGGAGAGGATGGTGGTGATATGCATACCATCCATCGGGTCTCCGTCCCGAAGAATGCCGGCATCGAGTGTGCCGTTCTCCAGACCTTCGGTTACCAGCGCAGTGAAAGACTCGTGCAAATGCAGGCGCACGAGCGGATAAGCCTCACGGTAGGAGCGGAAGATTCCGGGCAAGGTCGTCAGCATGGCTGAGCCGATGAAGCCGATATGAAGAGAGCCAACGTCGCCATGCCCAATGCTGCGTGTCTCGTCGATGTCCCGCTGCACATTGCGCAACGTGCGGCGTGCGCGCTGCAGTAAGGCCTCACCGGCAGGAGTAAGACTGACGGAGCGGGAAGTGCGGGCGAAAAGTGCGTATCCCAGCAGCTCCTCGAGTTTGCGGATCTGTTGCGAGAGCGGCGGTTGGGCCAGATGGAGGCGCTTCGCTGCCCGGCCAAAATGCAGCTCTTCTGCGACCGCGACAAAGTAACGCAGATGACGCAATTCGATATCCCGATCCATATACATGACATCTTAATACCGCGTAACAAGATATTGGACGTAATCGATTGACAGAGGGAGACTGCTGATAAGGGGACGATGAGATGGGCAACGACGAGATGCAGATGACAAGCGGCGAGCATGCAGTCAATCTTCCGCAGATTCAGATTCGATCACTCCAGGCTGGGGAAGATGCAACTGCCTTCAGGACCTTGAACGAAGAGTGGATCACCCGCTATTTCACGCTGGAGAAGATGGACCGCGAAGTGCTGAGCGACGCGGAGAACAAAATCCTTCGCAAGGGCGGCCACATCTTCATGGCGTATCTCGGCCAACAGGCGGTCGGCTGCGTCGCTTTGATTCCTATGGGCGACGGCGTGTACGAACTATCGAAGATGGCGGTCGCCCCCGATCTGCGTGGCCTGGGCATCGGCCGCAGTCTGCTGGAGCATGCAGTGACGCAGGCGAAACAGATCGGGGCCAGGTCTTTGTTCCTGGCTAGTAACGCCAGGCTGCAAAACGCTGTCCACCTCTATGAGTCCATCGGCTTTCGACATCTGCCGCCGGAGCGCCGGCCTGCATCGCTCTATACACGCGCGAATGTTTTCATGGAGATGCCGCTCTGACACACCAGGGGATGGGAATCGAATCATCCATCTCTGCAAGCGCCGCCAGATCGAGGACAATAGAGATGACCCTATGCGAAAACCTCTGCTCGCGCTGGCCGTTTCAGCCTTCGGCATCGGCACCTCGGAATTCATCATCATGGGGCTGCTGCCGGACCTCGCTCACAGTTTCCGGGTCAGCATCCCAAAGACCGGGATCCTGGTATCAGGCTATGCGCTTAGCGTCACGCTCGGGTCGCCGCTGGTGGCCCTCGCCCTGTCGCACATGGACCGTAAACGTGCGTTGCTGATTCTGATGGGGATGTTTGTCGCCGGCAACGCCCTGTGCGCGATGGCCCCAACCTTTCTGCTGCTTCTGCTGGCCCGTATTCTCACCGCGCTTTGCCACGGAGCATTCTTCGGCATCGGCAGCATTGTGGCGGCGCACCTGGTTCCACGTACCGAGCGTGCCCAGGCGATTGCGCTCATGTTTACCGGGCTGACGCTTGCCAATGTACTTGGAGTCCCAGCCGGCACCGCGTTGGGCCAGGCGTTCGGATGGCGCTTCGCTTTTTGGGCGCTGGTTCCCATTGGCCTGATTGCGGGTCTTGGTTTGCTTCGCCTGGTGCCTGCGCAGCCGGCCGAGAAGATACACCTCAAGCGTGAGTTCCACGCTGTGCTGCGGCCCCAGGTACAGCTGGTGCTTGCGCTCAGCACACTTTGCTCCACCTCCTTGTTCTGCGTCTTCACCTACATCGCTCCGATTCTCGAGCAGGTGACGCGCCTCTCCCCGGGGGCAGTGGCCAGGGTGCTTGTGGTCTTTGGTGTGGGCATCACGCTGGGAAACCTGCTTGGCGCCAGACTTGCGGACTGGAAGCAGATGCCAGTGATCCTGGGGGGATCCTGCTGGTAACTCTGATCCTGTTGGCCATGCCGTTGCTCGAGCTCACGGTGGCCCCGGCGGTCATGATGGTTTTCGTTTGGGGTTTTGTGCAATTCGCGGCAGGGTCTCCCCTGCAGGCACGGATCGTGGAGCAGGCAAGAGGCGCTCCGAATCTGGCATCGACGCTAAACCAGGGCGCTTTCAATCTTGGCAACGCGCTCGGAGCAAGCCTTGGCGGCATTATGCTGACCGCCGGCATCGGCTACCGCTATCTCTCACTGGGCAGCGCAGCAGTCGCGAGCGTTGCGCTGCTGGTTGCCCTGATTGCGCTGCGAGTGGAGCGGCGCGAGGAGGCCGCAGCGAAGAATCAGATGGTGTCGGCCTAAGAGTTCCGACCCTGGTTGAGCGAACAGCAGGTTCCTCCACTTCGCTACGCTTCGGTCGGGATGACAAATTCATTGCACCCGAAAGATTGAACTCAGATCCCTCGGCCCCGCTCCCGATGACACGGAGCGGAGCGGTAGGAGAACTACCAAATTTTCTCGCAGGTAGGGGCAGCCGGTATCATTTTTCTCCCTCAACTTGCCGCAGACAAGTTGAGGTGCTCGACGGGATGACAAAGGGGAGGGAGGCGCTCCCACTCAGTTAGGGAGAGTGATGTGGGAACCCGAGGCTACGAAGCCGTGTCCTGCCCCGCACCAGAAGCGACAACTTACGATCGCCGCCAAGACCCATAGAATCAAAACGGCATGAAGAAGAAACTCCGCGTTGGCGTAATCTTTGGTGGGCGTAGCGGCGAGCATGAGGTCTCGCTGCTCTCGGCCGCATCCGTCCTGAAGGCAATTGATCCAGGACGCTATGAGGTGGTGCCCATCGGCATTACCAAGCAGGGACTATGGGTGGTTTCGAGCGACGCGGAGCGGCTGCTTGCGGGGAGCTTTTCCGACGCCGGCCCCAGCGCGCTACGGGCGGGAGATCCCCAGCACACCGCACCGGCTGCAGTGCTGGCCAAGGGGAAAGGCGTGATCGTACCGCCAATGCCCGCCGCCGGCCCAGGCGGCTCCCTGGTGCCCTTCGAGAGCGCGGCAGCGTCCATCTCGCCCGCTCGCGATGTACTGCAATTAGACGTCGTCTTTCCCGTGCTGCACGGGACGTTTGGCGAAGATGGAACCATGCAGGGGCTCTTCGAGCTCGCTGGGCTGGCCTACGTCGGCTCCGGAGTTCTGGGTTCGGCAGCCGGCATGGACAAAGAGGTGATGAAGCGGCTTTTTCTCGCCGCTGGGCTTCCTATCACCAAGCACGTTACGTTCCTGCGCCGGGAGTGGGAAAAAAGCCCCAAGAAGACCATCGCCAGGCTCGAGGCCGCGCTCAAGTATCCCCTCTTTGTTAAGCCCGCGAACCTTGGCTCGTCGGTCGGTATCAGCAAGGCTCATGACCGGAAGGAGCTTGGCCCTGCCATCGACCAGGCGGCGGGTTTCGACCGCAAGATCGTGGTGGAGCAGGCCGTCGGCAGCCGTGGGAGCCGGAGCAAAATGGGCAAGGCTCGCGAACTGGAGGTCGCGGTGCTGGGCAACGATGAAGCGGTAGCGTCGGTGGTAGGCGAGATCGTCCCCGGCAAGGAGTTCTACGACTATGAGGCCAAGTATCTCAGTGAAGGGTCGCAGGCTATCATTCCTGCCAAACTGACGAAAAAACAAAGCAGCGAAGTGCGGGCAATGGCGCTCGAGGCTTTTCGCGCCTGCGACTGTGCGGGGCTGGCGCGAGTGGACTTTCTTCTCGAGGAGGGCGACTCCGGGCGCGCTCTATCTGAACGAGATCAACACCATGCCAGGGTTTACTTCGATCAGCATGTATCCCAAGCTGTGGGAGGCCTCAGGCATGAAATATCCGCGATCTCATTTCGCGGTTGATTGACCTGGCGCTGGAACGTAAAGCCGAACAGGAGCAAATCTCGTACTCGCGGTGATATCGTCATGAGCGGTAAACTTCCTGCAAGGAGGGCCCATGACTCTGCTCGATGCACCCACTTATGATCCGGTCAAGGCGCGCATGCGCAAGAACCTGCTGATAGCAGGCCTGGTTACATGCGTCGTGCTCGCAGGTCTTGCTCTGGTACTTCTGGGACTGGCCGCAGGAGCATCGCGTCAACCAATTTTTCGCTGCCATTGAGGCGAAGGATCTTCCGAAAGCCTTCGGCATTTGGAACCATGATCCGGATTGGCAGCAGCATCCGCAGCAATATGCGCCATACCCCTACGGCCGTTTCGAGACGGATTGGGGCCACTCCAGCGACTGGGGCGACATCAAGACGCATAAGATTACGATGTCCAAGACGGTAGGCTCCGGAGTGGTGGTTGCGGTCGAGGTCAACGGAGCAAAGACGCCGGTCTTCCTGTGGGTGCAGCGCAGCAACAAGACGATTGGCTTCTCCCCGGTACAACTGGCGACAGAATAATCAGGAACTGCTCAGCACAGTCAGCAGCTTTTCGAGGCCTTCGGGATCTTCCACCTGAGCGCATTTCTGGCTGCGGTCAATCTGCCGCAAGAGGCCGCTGAGCACCTTGCCCGGACCGACCTCGACAAAGGTGGTTACGCCCTCAGCGATAAGCAGCTGCATCGACTCCGTCCAACGAACCGCGCCCGTGACCTGGCGGACCAGTGCATCCCGCAGCTCTGGAGCCTCGGTGACCAGCCTGGCATCCACATTCACCACGACGGGAACTTTTGTCCGCGAGAAAGCAATTCCCTCCAGCACCGGGGCAAGGGCATCCTGAGCCGGCTGCATGAGGCTGCAATGGAAGGGTGCGGAGACCTGTAGCATGACCGCGCGCTTAGCGCCGCGTTCCTTGGCCAGTGCGACGGCCCGCTCCACCGCCACCGTCGCACCCGAGATGACAGTTTGTTCAGGGGTGTTCAGGTTGGCGGGCTCGACCGGGGCACCCACTTCCCGCGATGCATCCTGACAAACAACGGCCACATCTTCCACCTGCATACCAAGAACGGCGGCCATGGCGCCCTCACCCGCCGGGACCGCCTGCTGCATCAATTGACCCCGGTGGCGCACAGTGCGAACGGCCTCGGAAAACTCAATAGCGCCAGCCGCGAGATTGGCGGAATACTCTCCCAGCGAATGACCGGCAAGATAATTCGCGCTTGTACCGGCCGCAGCCAGAACTCGCAGCGCGGCCACCGAAACGGTAAAGATCGCCGGCTGGGTGAATTCAGTCAGCCGAAGCTGCTCTTCAGGCCCGTTAAAGCAGAGATCCGCCAGGTCGAAGCCCAGGGCGTCATTGGCTTCCTCAAAGGTCTGCCGGGCGAGGGGAAAGGCGGTGGCCAGGTCGCGTCCCATGCCGACGCTTTGCGAACCTTGACCGGGGAATAGAAAAGCAGTTTTACTCATTTCGTTATTAGCGAGAAAGTCCTAATGAAGCGGCTGGACGGGTACGCTTATCCCGGGCTCGGGTGCGGCATGATCGGCAGGGCGGCGGCAAGCAAACTCCTGCTCCAGCCGCTGGTTGATACCAGCCTGCGCGAACTCAGCGGTCACACGAATGCCGTTATATATGGCGCGGTCATTGGAGGAGCCATGGTTCACGATGCAAACTCCGCGAATTCCAAGCAGTGGCGCACCGCCGTATTCGGAATAGTCCAGGCGCTTCTTGAAGTCGTTGAATGCTTTGCGCGAAAGCAGCGCTCCTACTTGTGCGGTAACCGTCGAGTTCAACGACTGGCGCAGCAAGTCGCGGACAAGCTTGGCCAATCCCTCTGAGGTCTTGAGCGCGACATTGCCGACAAAGCCGTCACAGACGACTACGTCGGCATTGCCGTTGTAGATGTCTCGACCTTCAACGTTGCCGATGAAGTTAAGCGAAAGCCGCTTGAGAAGCGGAAAGGCCTCGCGGGTAAGATCGTTGCCCTTGCCTTCTTCTTCGCCGATCGACAGCAGGCCAACGCGGGGTCTCGGAATCTTGAGCACGCTGCGCGCGTACATTTCGCCCATTACGGCGAATTGTTCCAGATTGTGGGGCTTGCAATCGACATTGGCGCCTACATCCAGCAGCACGCAGGGTGATCCGCTGGAGGTAGGCAGCATCTTAGCCAGCGACGGACGGTCTACCCCAGGCAAGGCCCCGAGCACCATCTTGGCCAGAGCCATTGCGGCGCCAGTATTGCCCGCAGTAAGAAAGCCAGCAACCCTATTCTCTTTCACCAGGCGAAGACCGATGCGCATACTGCTTCCCGGCTTCTTTCGAATCGCTGTCGCAGCTTTCTCGTCCATAGTGATCCATTCCGTTGCCGGAACGATCACGATCGGTAGCTCTTCACCACCCATTGCCTCGTGCAACGCGGAGCGTAGACGCTCCTCAGGACCTACCAAATGGACCCGTACCGGGAGCTGACGGCAGGCCTGGATAGCGCCCTTGATCTCGGGCTCAGGAGCCTTGTCCGAACCCATGGCATCAAGCGCTATGTCCGTCAGCTGCATGGATTAAGGATCGAGCTACGCTTCCTTGGCTTCGAGCACTTCGCGACCCTTGTAGATGCCGCATTTGGGGCAAGCCCTGTGGGGTAGCTTTTTCTCGTGGCAGTTAGGGCACTCGGAGACGCCGATGGGCGTGAGCGCATCGTGCGAACGGCGCTTGGAGGTGCGGGCCTTGGAGTGGCGCCGCTTTGGATTGGGCATTGCAAATTCCTTTCAAGCGTTCTCGCAGACTGCCCTTACCAGATGCCTGGGCTATAGCCTGTGATCGCTTCCAACTTTACGTTTTCATCCTGCTGCGGAGATCGGCCAGCGCTGTCCACCGCGCATCGACTTGGGTTGCATCGCAAGCACAGATCTCGGTGTTGAGATTCCGTCCACAGCGAGGGCAGAGCCCCTTGCAGTCTTGCCGACAGAGCGCTCTCGGCGGCAGGGAGAGCAACACCTGCTCGCGCAATACGTCTTCCAGTGCAAGACGACCTCCTTCATAGTACCCGATTTCAGTATCGGAGGTCGAGATGGCATGCTCCGGGGCGTCTGCATCGACACCAGCGGGGCGGAATAGCAGGTCAAAGTGCTCTTCGAGCCGTTGGGCTACCGGATCGAGGCAGCGGGCACAGGGCATCTCAAAATCACCCTGGTAGCCGGCGCGCAAACGGATGTCTTCAATAACATTGTGGCCCCCGCGGTGCTCGGTGAGGAGATCAGCGCGGCCGCTCACCGGCATGCCGTCGATTTGACGGATCCCGGAGCCATAATCGATGGCTCCGGCTGGAATCGTCTCGCTGAATTCGAGCGGCTCGCGTTCAAGATCGAGGACCGTAATCAATATGGCCATAGCACCCTCTCGGCTCAAAAGCGGTAATACAAGCTGAAGGTTGGTTCCAGCGTGGTGCGCAGGGTATGAGTATCGAGCGAGTCCTGGTGGAAATCAGGCGTCTTGTACTTCAACCCACGGAGTTGCACGCGTGCCCCAAAGCGACTGAGAAAGGGGTAGTTGAGACCCACGCCATAAACAAACTCCGGCAACAATTGGGATGAAAGATTGGTCGGCGTTGTCGAGTTCAAATTGGTGACTGTCCCCATAGGAGAGAAAACGATGATCCCGCCTCCCAGGGTTAGAAATGGCTGGATCCCGTAAACCGTAGGCGACTGCAGCAAGTAGGCGAAGCTGAGATCCGTGACGTTGTCTGCCACCTTGACCACGCCCTTGTTGTAGGCCTCAGAAAAGCGAGTGTAGCCGAGGTTTGCTTCATATCCCAGCCACGGGCGATACGGTTGGCGAAAGCTGACAAGAACTCCACCCGACGTTGTCGTATCTTCTCGAATAAAGTTGCCGTTAGAGGCATTGGTGACCTGATAAAAGCCGCCCAAACCGAGATCATATTTCTCTTTGAACTCGGGAACGGTTTTCATGGTTTGCGTATCCTGCGCAGGGCAAGGACTGGCCCACAGGAAGAGGCCCGCTGCCATCAGCAATGCGATTGGAAGATATGGAAACTGCCGGCTCCGGGCCGATCGAGGAAAATTCAAGGACTTGTTCAAACTCACACTGTGCATGGTTGCGTCTTATCCCACTATATATGGTTCCATAGACTGAGCTTGGCGGCAGAGACTCCGTCTTGGGGTCCCTCCGCATGACCCCACAGGTCTCAAAGGCGAGACCTGGGCCACCCACCTTGGTTTCGGATTTAGGCTGTTTTTCACATCTTGAGCTGTTGCCAATCATCCCCGGCGAAGAGTCGAATGCCGGCGACCCCGGCGGCGCCCGCAGCCAGGCAAGCAGAAGCATTGGCGGGGGTCACGCCGCCAAGGGCAAAGACCGGAATGCCCTGCGCCTCCACGCAGGCTCGGGTGAGAGCTTCAAGCCCTGTAGGCCGCGCCGAAAATTTCTCGAAGACCGGGGAAAAGAGCAGCAGATCCACCTGTTCTTCCACGGCCACCCGAATATCGTCCAGATCATGGCAGGGAACGCTGATGATCGCGTCTCGGCCGCGGGAGCGGAAGAGCCGCCGCACGCTCCTGGCCGCACCGGGCGAGGGTTTCCCCGCGAGATGGACGCCATCGGCGCCGGCCAAGGCCAGTGAGGCTATTTCGGGCGCGGAGATATTGACCAGCAACTTCGCACGGTTGCCGCCGATCCTTTCCATCACCTCGCCGGCCAGGGACCGGAGCTGTTGCGCATCGAGATCTTTTTCTCGCAGCTGGATGAAATCTACCCCCCCTGCTATCCAGCCCTCCACCAGGCTCAGGAGGCGCTGACGAAGCGCGGCTTCGTCCAATTTGAAGCGCCTTCGGTCGGTGATGGCGCAGAGTTGCATGGAGTGGAGTCTAGAGCATTTCTGCTGTTGCTATGGCGGCTAAGGGAGGGCGTATGCTAGACGGAGTCATGCAGTTCTTTGGCAAGCTCCATAGAAAACGGGAAATTAATCTCTTCGATTCGTTCTTCCGGTACCCTTCCGATAAGGCATGATTACCTACGATCTACTCATCATTGGTTCCGGCCCCGCGGGGCAGCGTGCCGCCATATACGCCAATAAGCTGGGCAAGCGAGCCGCAGTCGTGGAGCGCATGCGAACGATTGGCGGCGTTTCCGTCAATACCGGCACCATCCCCAGCAAGACGATGCGCGAAGCCGTGATGCATCTCTCCGGCTATAACTACCGCTCGATCTACGGCATGAATTACCGGGTAAAGGAAAAGATCACGATGGCGGACCTTGCGTTCCGCGTTCAGCATGTGATCAAGACCGAGATCGACGTAACCGAAGCCCAGCTTTCGCGCAATGGGATCGATGTGCTCGCTGGAGTGGCCAGTTTTGAGGATCCCACCCACGTCAAGGTGACCAATGAGGGCGGTACCCAGGTGTATGAGGCGAAGAACATCATTATCGCTACCGGCACCAAGCCCGCCCACTCCCCCAAGGTGCCCACCAATGGCCGGACGATCGTCAACAGCGATCAGATTCTTGACCTCCCGAACCTACCCAAATCACTGATCGTGGTTGGTGGCGGTGTTATCGGTGTCGAATATACGTGCATGTTCGCCGCGCTCGGCGTACGTGTCACCCTGATTGAAAAGCGGCCCAAGCTGCTGGAGTTTGCCGACCAGGAGATCGTGGAAGCGCTCAGCTACCACCTGCGCGACAGCCGCGTGACCATGCGCCTGAACGAGGAAGTGGAAAGTGTGGAAGAGATGCCCGATTGCAGCGTGGTCGCCAACCTGGAGAGCAAGAAAAGAATCTCCGGAGGCGCCTTGCTCTATGCGGTCGGCCGCTCCGGCAACGTCGCCGAACTCAACCTGCCTGCGGTTGGGATCGAGGCAGATAATCGCGGGCGCATCCCGGTGGACAAGGATTTCCGCACCAAAGTGCCGGGCATCTTCGCGGTGGGAGATGTGATTGGCTTTCCCAGCCTGGCCTCGGTATCGATGGAGCAGGGCCGTATCGCGGTCGCACGGGCCTTCGGCAACGAGAACCTGGTTTCCAACCCCAGCTACTATCCGTATGGAATTTATACGATCCCGGAGATCTCGTTTATCGGCAAGACCGAGGAGCAGCTCACCGATGAAGATGTGCCCTACGAAGTAGGAGTCGCCTATTACCGCGAGATTGCGCGCGGCCAGATCCGGGGCGACACCACGGGGCGTCTGAAGATCATTTTTCACCGCGAGACCCGGCATCTGCTGGGAGTGCACATCATCGGAGAGGGCGCCGCCGAACTGCTGCACATTGGACAGGCAGTGATGTCTCTCGGCGGTACTATGGACTACTTCATCGATACAGTGTTCAATTACCCCACCCTCGCAGAGTGCTATAAGGCTGCCGCGTTCAACGGCATCAACCGGCTTGCCCGGGCGGCGGACTGAAAGGGGAGGGCGCATGGAAAGAACCATTGGCGTTGTCGTGTCCTCGAGAATTGTCGCGGGGCTCATCGAAGATCACAAGCTGGTTGGACCGCTCCGCACTTATCCGGATAATCCGGACGACCACGAGGCTCTCCTGGAACATCCCTTTGAAAGCCTATGCCACTTGATCTCGGATCAGGTGATGGCCCTTCATGCGGAGGGCAAGATCGACGCGATCGGTGTCGCCATTCCCGGGATCATCCGCAACGGCATCGTGGAGGACTCTCCCAACCTTGCCCAATTGAAGGGTGCGAATATTGCCGCATCCCTGGCCGAGATCTTTCAGTCGAAAGGAATGGTCGCCCCGTTGAAGACCATGAATGATGCGGATGCCGTGGCGGCGGGGTTAGCCGTCACCCAAGGCCGCATGGATCGCCTGGTGCGGGTGTGGACCCTCGGCAATGGCATCGGGTTCGGGCGCTATCCCTACACCGAAGGCGTATGGGAGGGAGGTCACATGGTGGTGACGCTCGATCCCAAGGAGACCTATTGCGGATGCGGTGGCCGGGGGCACCTGGAAGGCATCATGGGTTATCGCGCGATGCGACTGCGCTTCCTCGACATGGAACCGGAAGAAGTCTTTGCCGCAGCCAAGAAGGGCGATGCCCGTTGCATGGACTTCGTGCGCCTCTGGCATCGCGGTCTGGGCGCTGCCACCGCTACCTCCATTCATCTGGGGGGGCCAGGACGGTTCTATTACACCGGTCTGAACGTGCGCTTTCTCGATCTGAATCTGCTCAAGGAGTACTTGTGGCAGATGGTTAAGATGAGCCCACTACAAAGCTACTCGCTGGAGGTAGTGCCGGACGATCCCGAAGTTGCGGTCATTGGCGCAGCGGCTTCGGCTCTATTTGCGCCTGCCGGCTAGGCGGCATGAAATTCCGTTGGCTCGCGAAAAGTCTAGCAGCCCCGCTGGGGGCGACCTGAACTTAGTTCAGGAAGTTCAGGTCGCCCCTGCGGGGCTGGACTTTGGAGCTGGTTTCGCGCTCAGGAGTAGCTTCGTTGGTAAATGCGAGACAGCCGGTCGTGCCAACCCAGGCGCTCCGGATCGAACCATGCCCAGGCAAACCCTAACCCCAGCGGAGCCGCCGAAAGCAGTAGGAATAATACCCGCCGGCACATCGCCTTACGGGTTGGGTTCTCGTCCTCGAAGGTGCAAAGGGCGATCTTCGCGTAACGCATCCCCGGGGTTCCTTCGGCGAACTTGAAGAAGAGGTATTGATACAGCAGAAAGAACCCTGCCAACACAAAACCAGCGCCAAGCAGAGCAGCTTTGCCTGTGGGAGGATGCGCCGTACAAGCAACAAAGACCAGAATGAAGATCGCAAAAGCAGCAATTACAAGCGCAAGATCGAAGATCCCGGCCATCAACCGGTCTTCCAACGGCGCCGTCTTGAGAGGAATCTCCTGGGAGAGGGAGCGACTCTCGTTACGAAGCTGGGGATCTGCATCCAGCCGGATTGGAGCCCACGCGGCAGGGACTTTCCCGATTTTCACCGTTTTCGAGATGCTCTCAGGTGCTAATTCAAAAATCTTGAGCTGATCTTGTCCCGCGCGTGAGCTTACGAGCAGCGGACCTTCCGCCAGCCGGGGACGGATCTTGCGCGGAGCTACCAGTTCTCGCGGGAACTTCGATAAGATTCGCCGCCAAAGGCTCCGCCACCCCGGCAAATTCCACCTCGTCACCGGATTCTGGGGGGTCTGGCGAAGTTGCCAATGCAGGCTCCTTCGAGCTCAAACTAACCTCATCGACTGGAGCCGCTTCCGTAACTTCCTGAGGCTGCGGCGAAAAATAATCGCTGCTTACCGGCAGGGCAGCAGAGGCAACCTCCACCCTGGCTCGCTCAGCTGCCAATAGCTCGCTATAGGACGGAGCGTTAGCGTAGCGCTGCGCTACTTTAGCGGCGAGCCGGGAGGCACGAGATTCAACTTTGCGTTCGATATCCTCCAGGCCCGGAAGAGGCACCTGTTCTTCCTGGTTGCGTAAACGGCGCGAACGCGTCGCTGCAAGGCGCTCGTTCAGTTCCTTCTTCCAGGCGGGCACCATCGCTGTGCCCTCATGGGATAAATTTTCTCCGACATTCGGCGAAGAAGCACTCAATTCTGTTCTCCTCGGTTTATCTGATGCGCGTTGCGTGGCCCCGTAGAACAAAGGATGGGGTTGGACACACACTTCGGCCTGTGTACCCCGTGTAGACGAAATTTGCGCGGAGGAAACAGAAACACGCTTCTTTCTTCATCGGCAAGCGCGATGAAGGTGAGAGAACGAGCCTGAAATGACCAGAGCCGCGGAACCGTCGCGTACCTTGGGCGTGGACCTTTTGCTATCCTAACCTCGCCCCTGGTAATGAGAGTCCGCACCTTTTTGTTTATCACAGCGTTAATGCTGTGTCATCTCAAGCTTTGGCCGCAGACGTTGACCAGGCAGTTTCCCGCGATTGCATCCGGGGATGCTGCCACGGGTGGAGCGGAGCCGGACCTTGCGAAGGATCGCGTCGGCGGCGCAAAATCCGCAGGCTGCTTCCGGATCATCCTCGCTCCCCGATGCCCCTGACTATCCGATTGCAGGAGTGGTTGCCACGCCGCCGCCGGGCGTTCCCGTGAATCTGATATCCAACCAGCAGGAGAAGCATGGCAATGTCTATACTGCTGACCGGCGATGTCAGGATCGAATACAAGAATTACATTCTCACTGCGGACAAAGTTTCCTACGATCGCGATACCAGTGACGTCGAGGCCGATGGCCATGTGCAGCTTCAGGGCGGACGGAACAACGAACTGATCATCGCTGATCACGGCAAGCTCAACCTCGACCTGGAGACAGGCCGCTTCGAAAACGTTACCGGCAGCGTTGGCCGCCAGCCATCAGCGAGCAAACGAAAGCTGGTATATACCACCGCCAACCCATTTCTCTTTACCGGCCGTGTGCTCATCAAGGAAGGGCCGGAACGTTACCAGATCATCGATGGCACCATGACCTCATGCCTGCTGCCGGACCCGGACTGGCGAATCCATTCTTCCCTGATCCGGGTGAACTACGGAGAGGCTCGGGCCAAGAACAGCTACTTCACCCTGCTCGGCGTTCCTATCCTCTACCTGCCCTATGTCACTCACCCGGTGGACGTCGAAGCCAGGCAAAGCGGCCTACTGCTTCCGGTCATCGGCACTTCCTCGACCAAGGGGACCATCGTCGGGGACTCGATCTACCTGGTCATCAACCGCAGTATGGATGCCACGTTCGGCACGCAATACTTTTCCAAGCGCGGCTGGTCGCCCAGCGGCGATTTCCGCTATCGCGGGCGAGGAGAGGATTTCGCCTCGGCCCGCTTTACCGCTCTGTTCGACCGGGGACTGGCGCCTGATAATCTCAACCAGGGCGGCCAGGACATCCTCTTCAGCGGCCGGCGCGACTTTGACCTGGACGAACAACCCGCGCCGTAGCCACCGGCGAGTATCTCAGCTCGTATGTCTATCGCGAAGCATTTGCCGAATCATTCGCGCTTGCGGTCGCCTCCCAGGTGACGTCTTCGGCATTCATCACCCACAATGACGGCGGGCGTTCGGCCAGCATCCGCTTTGACCGCTATCAGAACTTCGAAGGCATCACCCAGGTAGGCAACACCTACGTCACCCCGCAGATCCGCATCCTCCATGTGCCCAGCCTGGACTTCGACACCATGGATCAGCCGACTGGAGGACACGCCTTTGCGATGGAGCTTGGATGGTTCCGCAGCCGGGCTGAACCGCAGTGAGCCAGGCTTCAAGACCGGCACCGTTGGGCGCTTCGATCTATATCCCCACCTCGAGCTTCCCTTCCACCTGGACGGCTGGACTTTCCGGCCGGAAGTGGCTGCTCGCGAGACCTTCTACACCCAGAGCCAGATTCCCAGCAGTACGACACCGCTACCGGGAAACGCCAGCGTCAATCGATCTGATCTGGAGGCCAGCTTTGAGCTGCGGCCGCCGGCGCTGGTTCGGGATTTCAAGGCGCCTTCACTGGAACGGCTATTCGGCAGCGATCTGCGCCATACCATCGAGCCCGATGTGCAGTATCGCTACGTGGCGGGAGTCAATAACTTCTCTTCCATTCCCCGCTTCGACAGCAACGATATTGTGAGCGACACAAATGAAGTGGAATACTCGCTGACGCAGAGGCTCTTCTTTAAACATCTGCATCCCAAGCCCTGCAGCAACGATGCTCTGCCCGGCGCCCATCAATGGGATTATCAATCGTACCCCCGACCTATGCGGAATGCGGCGGCGATACCAGCGAGTGGATCACCTGGAAGCTGGCTGCAAAATACTTCTTTGACCCGTATTTTGGGGGCGCCGCGTCGCCTTTCCGGCGCAACGTGCTGGCCTCGACCCTCGACCTCACCGGCGTGGCCTTTCTGAACGGACCGCGCAATACTTCCCCACTGATTTCGCGCTTGAAGGTCCGCACCAGTGAACACATGGACCTGGAATGGGATGCGGACTACGATTTCAAGACCCACCGGATGGACGCCAGCAACGTCTTCGCCAACTACCGCCGGGATAGCGTTTTCGCAAGCGTTGGATATTCCACTCTTCAGGCGCTGAATGCCTCGTTTACCGTCGGAGCTCGCCAGCCAGGTAACAAAGTACAACCTGCTGCGTTTGCTGCTGGGGTACGGGGACCCGACCAAGCGCGGGCTGAGCGCGGGTGTCAACGCCGGTTACGACTTCATCCAGAATGCCCTGCAGTATGGCGGCATCCAGTCCTCCTACAACTGGGACTGCTGCGGCCTAAGCGTTGAATACCGCCGCCTGGCTCTCGGCTCGGTGCGAAATGAGAATCAATACAGCTTCAATTTCACCCTGGCCGGGGTAGGCGCTGCCGGAAACCTGAAACATTCAGAGCGAATCTTTTGATCGCCCGCCAGCGCTGCAATGCAAAGCGACACAACTAACGCAGGAGAAATGCTCTAATGGAGCTATGGTATGGAAAGGTGGTTGTCTTGTCTGTACGCCGTACCCTGGTTTGGTGCCTGCTTGTTGTCTCTCGTCCGCAGGCTGTAAGGCCCAGAGCCTCCCTGGCTCCGCATCGAATAGTCGCTTCTCCCGTCCCCACGTCCTCAGCTCAACCGGAGAATTGAAGTACTGGTGCGCTCGCAATTTGAGGTGCCCCCGAATGTCGACGTCCTGATCGGAGCGACCAGCAAGAGCGAATTTCCGGGATTCGACAACCTGCCGATCACTTTTTCCAGCAATGGCAAACAGACGATCGTGAATTTTCTTCTCTCCACCGATGGCAATACGGTTGCGCGGCTGGAGAAGTTTGACATCAGCCACAACCCCGCGGACACGCTCTCGATCCAAAACCGTCCATCGCGCGGGGCCGCCGACGCCAAGGTCACCGTTGTGAATTTTGACGACCTGGAATGCCCCTACTGCGCGCGCATGCACGAGCAGCTCTTCCCCGGCCACGCTGGACCACTACAAAGGTCTGGTCAAGTTCGTCTATAAGGACTACCCTCTCGTGGAAATCCATCCCTGGGCGCTGCACGCTGCGGTTGAACTCTTCCTGCCTCGCGGAACAAAGCGGCGACGCCTACTGGAGGTTCGTGGATTATGTGCATGCGCACGCCGAAGAGGTGACCGGCCCGGCGCATGATGCGCATGAGGCTGGCAAAACGCTGGATAAGCTCGCGCATGATGAGGGCGAGCGCTCCAAGCTGGACCTTGCCAAGCTCGACGCGTGCGTCGCCAAGCAGGATGAATCCGCGGTGCGTGCTTCGATGAAACAGGGAAACAGTCTGGGAGTGAATGGTACGCCGACCTTGTTTATCAACGGCGAGCGGATCTCCGGCGTACTGCCGGAATCGGAGCTTAGGACCGCCATTGACCGGGCTTTGCGAGAGGCCGGGGTGCAGCCCCCGCTCTCGGTCGCGGAAGCGGTGAAGAAACCGGTAACCGCGCCGCCAGCCCCCCAAATAGAGGAGAAGGACCGTTGGAACCATTTGTAGAGCGCGCACTACCTTGCCACTCCTGCCGCCGGGACGCATACGCCGTTGCCTGCGCCTCGATGAGCATCGTACTGCTGAGTGTTTTTGTTGCCGGATGCAAGCACAGCTATGGGCCGGATGTTGTGGCCACGGTGAACGGACAGCCGATCCAGCGCACCGAAGTGGAGAAGGCGTATCGCGACAACCTGGGGAATAACAAGGAACAACCTACCAAGGAACAGGCCGAGGCCACGCGCCTCGGCATCCTGCACCAATTGATCGACGAAGAGATTCTGCAGCAGGAAGCGAAGAAAATGAACCTTGTGGCCAGCGACGAAGAGGTGGACGCAAAGTTGGCAGAATATAAGGCGCCTTACACCCAGGAGGAGTTCGACCACCGGCTGCAGGCCGCCAGCATGTCCACTGGACGATCTGCGGCACCCAGATCCGGCGCAATCTCACTTCGGAGAAGCTGATGAACAAAGAAGTGAACTCACGCATCAACATCACCGACGCGGATGTCTCCAACTTCTATAACGCGAACAAGGCTCAATTCAACTTCATCGAGCCAAAATACAATCTCGCCGACATTGTTGTGACCTCCCAACCTACACCGATGAGACAGGGAGCGAATCTGCAAAACAGCAAAGCCGGCAGCGACGCCGAGGCACGCAGAAAAATCGATATGATCCATAGTCGCCTGGAAAAGGGGGAGGACTTTGCCACGCTGGCGATGAACCTTTCGGAGAACCCCAATGACGCCAATAATGGCGGGAACATGGGTTTTGTCCCGGAATCGAGCCTGCGCGGCGAACCGATCGGTTTTCGCTGCGATCTCAAAGCTGCAGCCAGGCCAGATGACCGATGTGATCCCGGTGATGGATCCGCGCTCCAAGTCGCCCGTGGGGTACGCCATCTACAAGCTCATTGAAAAGGAGCCGGCCGGCCAGCGGGAGCTGAACGACCCCCGTGTGCAACAGGAGATCCGGCAGCAACTCCGCGACAACCGATCCCAACTGCTGAGAGCTGCCTATTACGAGATATTGCGCGACCAGTCGCGAGTCGAGAACCACCTGGCCGAACAGATTTTCAAGAACGGGGTCCAGTGAGGGGTCAGGCTGTAACTTTGATGGTTTCGGTGCGCACGAAATTCGCACGATCAAGGCACGATCCTGTTCCGGTCTCTCCGGTGGTCGAAAAACTCCGAACAGCATGGGGAAGATAAGGACAGTCGGGGTTCCCTTGAGTTGAGTGCTGGTCGAGGGAACAGCAGGTCCCTCCACATCGCCCAAAAGCAACAAGCCCCTGGCCGGAGCCAGGGGCTTGTTGAGCTTCTCGGGCCGCGCGGCTACTTGCCTCCCATGGTGATCCCACCAGGCGTTTGCTGGTTCTTCTTCTCTTCATTCGCCTTGCGCGTTGCCATCGTCTTGTCGCGCCATTGATCGAACATGGCCATGTCCGCTTTGTGCCCGGCTTCGTCTCCGCAATCCAGGTCGGCCTTCCGCCGGTACAACAAGCTCAGATACGACATCGCATCATCGTAGGCGGGACGCAGATTGATAGCCTGCTGCAACTCTTTAATGCCTTCGTCCACCAAGGGTCCGTTTGTCTCGGCCAGCTTCTGGCATGCGGCCTTGTCCTTGATCATGTCGCCGTTATCCTGCAACCCCAGGCCGTTGCGCGTCGCGATCGCATTCCTGTAGGCCACCCGCCAATCAATGACGCCGATGGTGTAATGCGCGACCGGGTCATTCGGATCGACGGCCGTGACCTTTCGTCTGCCAGTCCTTGGCCTCTTCGGTCTTGCCGGTATTCAGGTAGACCGCGGCAATTCCTTTCAGGGCAGTCAGGTCGTTGGGATCCTTGGCCAGCACCTTCTGATAGGCATTCACCGCCAGCTGCGCATTCTTCATATTCTCCGGAGTGTTTGCGTCCGGAACCACCTGCTGCGCATAGGCGGTGGCGAGATACAGAGGGGCGTTTTCCAGCGTCGGATCGAGCCGTTCCGCGTTCTGGAAGTGGTCAATCGCTTCCTCAAACTTCGCGTTCTTATATGCTTGAACGCCCTTGATCAATTGATCACGAGCCTGCAGCTTGCTGCACCCGGTTACCATGGTCAGCAGCGACAGGGTGGCGACCGCCAGCACCGGAACATATGCGCTTCGCTTCATTCTGGTTCTAATCTCCTTATGATCGCCAGGCTCCGCCTGACCTACTACAAGCTTACGCGGGGCCTGCAACTCGATAGGAAAAAACTCCGCGCAGTGATTGTAATTGGTTTCGGCCTACTGGCAAGTCCCGCAGAAAAAACAAAGTCCGCAACTGCCCAAGGGGCAACCGCGGACCTTTTGCGAACGCTGAATCGATCGTGTGCTTGCTTTGTTGCGGTTCATGCGGCAGGACGGGCAACCTTTCCTTCAATGCCGGCATGCCGCGGTTTCAGCAGCTTGCCGGATACCCGTCAGCAGCACCCCAGAAATTGCAGGGTGGAACGACGAGTTCACCATGGCCCAACCTGCAACTACCCAGCGATTCTACTGCCCCGCTTCCACTTTCGGTGTGATGAGACCAATGTGATCCACACCCGCCTCATGGCCGATATCGAGAACGTCCGCCACCGCGGAGAAGTCCAGTCCAGGATCCCCCTTGACGAACATCACCTTCTCGGCCCGGGTGGCGAAAATGCCTTCCAGCTTATTCAATAGGTCGGCGTGAGAAATGTCCAGCTCATTGATCTTGTAGCCGGGCACGCCGCCACCGGGCCGATGCGTGATCTGCACGACGATGGTACGGTCGTTGTCCTGCTGCTTTTTGCGGATTTTTGGGAGGCTGAGGTACCAGGGCATCCAGCCCCTTCGGGGTCACCGGGGTAATAACCATGAACACGATCAGCAGAACCAGCAAAACATCGATCAGCGGGGTCACGTTGATGTCGTGAGAAAGACCGCTACCACCCATCGCAAATGCCATTTTCGTCCCCTCGTTTCCTTCGGCTCCGCCTTAGAGCGGACCAAGCTCAATTGCTTACACAGTTAGGTTGCGATCCGCCTGGCTACTGTCCGGCTGGTGCAGCAGCGGGTGGCGGCGCGGTCGTTTCTTGCCGCCGATCCGTCAGAAGGCCGACCTGATCCACACCGGCGGTGCGCACATCATCAATTGCATCCATGACCGTGCCGTACTGCGCGCGAGCATCTGCACGCATGAAGATCTGCTTTTCAGTCTTGTTCTGCAAGAGATCGGAGACCTTGGGACCTAGATCCGCGATCGAAATCTGATTTTGTCCCAGGTAGACCTTGTTGTCTCGGGTGATGGCGACGACCACCGCATCTTCTTTGTCGGCATCAGGCATCGAGGTCGGGTCAGTCACCTTGGCGAGCTCGATATTCACTTTGTTCTGGAGCATTGGCGTGATGACCATGAAAACAATCAGCAACACCAGCATCACGTCCACCATGGGCGTGACGTTGATATTCGAGTTAACTTTGGCGCCTTCGTTCCGGACTACGATTCCCATTGTCTTCGCTCCGTGGGTCGAGCTGCTATAGGGTTTTCACAGCGAGTGCCAAGGTAAAGCTGTTTGCTTTACACCGACCGTGAAAACGCTCCAGGCTTCCCCACTTTCAAGATGACTTGCTATGAATCTTCCGGTGCAGGCGTGGTGTGGCTTGCTTGGCCGGGAGAGCTGTGGCGGTAAAGGTACTCTTTTTTCGTCTTTCTGCGCAACCCTGGTCTTCACAACCTTGTCAGATTTTGCTAATGGGGCCGTGTGCGGGTTCTGGGTAAATCACCGGGTTGGAACGGGTTTTCTTGTCCGTTCCAACCGGTGCAGGACTCTCGCTTTGACGTGTTCGAAGAGCACGAGCCGCTTAGCGGCGGTGGCTCTGCTTGATGAAGTAATCGATAAGTTCGCTGGAGGAGTTATCCATCTCCACGTCGAAGGCTTCCACCTTGCCGGTGAAGTAGTTGAAAGTCATCACAGCAGGGATGGCTACCAGAAGGCCGAATGCCGTGGTCACCAGAGCCTCAGATATACCGCCGGCGACTGCGCCGATACCAGAGGTCTTCTGAGTCGCGATCTGCTGGAAAGCATTCAAGATACCGACCACAGTTCCGAAGAGGCCGATAAACGGAGCCGTGGAACCGATGGTGGCGAGACCACCAAGGCCCCTCTTCAGCTTGGCGTGGACGATCGCTTCAGAGCGCTCGAGTGCGCGCCGGCTGGATTCGATCTGTTCTTCGGTGACCGTTCCACCGCCGCCGTAATTGCGGAATTCCTGCAGCCCGGCAGTGACAACCTCGGCCAGATGGGACTTCTTGTTGCGGTCAGCAACCTTCACCGCTTCGTCCAATTTGCCTTCCTTGAGAGCGCCCGCAACTCGTGGGGCAAATTCCCTGGACTGCTTGCGAGCCGCGCTGAAATAGAGCGCGCGGTCAATGATCACAGCGAGCGACCAAATAGACATAACAAAAAGCACGGCGACTACGGCTTTAGCCGGAATGCCCATGTTGTGCCAGAGGTCCATGGGGCCAAAGCCGACGGTCGTTCCAGAATCCTGGAACAGATAGATACCGAGAGCAGCCTGGTGGGCAGCAAGTTGGGTGAGGTTAGCGAGAATCACTGAATCTTTCCTCCTACGGAATGACTTTCGTTATAGCTCTGAAACATCCAGATGCTAGCACCGGGCAACTTCGTTCCGGAATGACCCGAAGTGGCCACGAGGGGAGTTGCCGGCTACCACCTTTGGTGGGAGTTGGCGCCGGCACACAGGGCTAACCGCCGAGATTGAATACTACGTTGACCGTAGTCTCTACTTCGACGGGATCTCCATTTAACAGATAGGGCCTGTAGCGCCAAGTCCGGACCGCATCCATGGCTGCTTGCTGCAGCATAGGAGGACCACTGACAACCCTCAGGTTTGTGATCGAACCGGATTTGGAAATGGTGGCCTGCAGAACAACGGTTCCTTGAATACGAGCGGCTTTTGCGATTGCGGGGTACTGCGGCACAGTCTTGTCGAGCAGATTCCCGGCCATCACACCGGACGAGATGCTCAGCTTCTTGGGGGGCGCTGCCTTGACGATCGGGCCGGTTCCGACACCACCAAGGATGCCGCCCATCACGCCGCCGGGCGTACCACCGCCCATACCTTCCATGCCGGAAACGCCAGCCATTGCTGGTGGAGCCGCCGACTCTTTAATTTGCTTAATGTCTTTCGGGATCTTGCTTGGCGCCTGCAACTGATTGTCGAGCATCTCAGACTTGATCTTGACCTGGACCGGAGCCTGAGGTGGTGGTGGCGGGGGAGGGGGCGGTGGGGGCGGCGGGGCAACCAGCAGCGTAGCCATCATCTGCGTGGGTAGCGCCTCTGGATGCAACAACGGCCAGATAATCAGTGCAGCTAATATCAGGCCGTTAATACAGAGGGTAACGATCGACCAATACTTGCTCTTGGTCTTAATCTTGCCACCAGACTCCATAAGTGAATCTTCAAACATCGCCTTACCTCGGATAGAGAACTGTACCTACTTAGACACCAGAGGTGGTTCTTTTGATCCCGAAGGGCTATTGGCATGCAGGGCGATCTGTGTAAGCCGTAAAAACTTCCACGAGCAGCGCCCTGGTCAGACCTTGGCCCGTTTACCCGCGGGCAAAACCGCCCGCTTGCCGCGCTTGGCTCGCCACTCCTGATAGGCCACCAGCATCGGCGCCGCCACGGCAATCGACGAATAGGTGCCAATGAGAATGCCGACGACCAGAGCAAAGGAAAAACCGTGCAAGACCTCGCCCCCGAACAGGTAAAGCGACAGTACGGTCAGGAACGTCAGGCCCGAGGTTAAGACTGTCCGGCTCAAGGTCTGGTTGATGCTGCGGTTCACCAACGTGGTAAGGTTCTCCCGGCGGGAGAGGCGCAGATTCTCGCGGATGCGATCGAAGACCACGATGGTGTCGTTCATGGAGTAACCGATCAGGGTCAGAATCGCCGCAATGACGGTGAGCGTGATCTCCTGGTTGGTCAAGCTGAAGGCGCCTATGGTGATCAAGGTGTCGTGGAAGACCGCCACCACAGCGGCTACACCGTAGATCAACTCGAACCGGAACCAAAGGTAGACCAGCATCCCGGCCAACGAATATAGCGTTGCCAGGAGCGCTTGCTTGCGTAGGGCGGCGCCCACCTGGGGTCCGATAACATCCGCCGCGAAGACGTGGAAGCCGGAGAGATAGGCGCCTTGCTTCAGCTGGTTGACAACCGCCGGATCCGCCACGCCGTTCAATTGGTCGATGTTGCTGAAGATGCCAGCCAGATCGCGGTCGCGATGTTGCAGGATGGCCGTCGCCTGCTGTGCATACCGCTGCGCGGCATCGACGGCTCCCGTGCCAACCAAGTGCTCGGGGTCGCTCTGCTGCAGAAACTGAGTCAGACCGGCCTGGCCGGCATTGTCTAAATCCAGCTTGCCCTGGTTGGCTGCGCCATTGCTCGAGTAGTTCGCGGTCAATGCCTGCACGATCGTCTCGCGACCGGCATCAAGGGCCGACTCCTGGGTTTTGCTCTGTGCCAGGGAGATAGCTACTTGCCGCTGCGACGCGGTTCCGTACGGCTGAATGCGGCTGTCGTGGATGCCGGCGCGGTCCATCGCCTGGCGGATGCGGTCGGGGTCCGGCGGCTGCTCAAACTGAACGTAGACCAGGGTGCCGCCGCGAAAGTCGATACCCAGCTTGATGTGGTGCCAAAAAAGAATCGACAGGACTCCCGATACGCTGAAGACCAGCGAGAAGGCAAGGAAGTACCACTTTTTCCCTAGCCAATCAACATTAACGCCACGAAATAGTTCCACTTGAAAACTCCGCTTTACCGTGCGCGACCACTACCCTATGGAAAGTGCCTCGCCGCGCTGCTTACGCTTGAGGATCGAATCGAAGATGTGGCGCGAGACATAAACCGCAGTGAACAGGTTTGCGAATAGACCAAAACTTAGCGTTACGGCAAAACCCTTGACCGGTCCCGTGCCGAAGAGAAACAGGATGACCGCGGAAACGATGGTCGTCACGTGGGTATCGACAATCGTCACCCAGGCATGTGCGAAGCCCTGGTCAACCGCAGCGGCGGCTACCTTGCCCGCGCGCAACTCTTCCCGGATGCGCTCAAAGATGAGCACGTTCGAATCGACGCCCATGCCGATGGTGAGAATGACTCCGGCGATTCCCGGAAGGGTCAAAACGGCTCCGGCATAGCCCATGAACCCCAGCAGGATCACCAGGTTCAGAATCAGGGCCAGGTCGGCATTGATGCCGGCTCCGTGATAGTAGACGAGCATAAAGATCATGACCGCCAGCATGCCTACGATCGAAGCGAGCACACCCTTGCGAATGGAATCGGCTCCCAGAGAGGGTCCCACGACGCTCTCCTGGAGGTAATGAATGGAGGCCGGCAGCGCGCCGGTGCGCAGCATCAGGGACAGGTTTTGTGCCTTGTCCTTGCCCAGGCCGGTGATCCGGCCCTGGTCGCGGATGGCCTGCTGGATATTGGCCGCTTCCTGAACCCGATTGTCGAGCACCACGGCCAGCGATTTCCCGATGTTGGTACTGGTGAACTGATAGAAGCGGTCCCCCGCGCTGCGGGAGAGAATAAAGGTTGCGTCCGGCCGGCCATTTTCATCCACCGAGGGCTGCGCATCGCGAAAGTCGTCGCCGGCCACAATGGGGATCCTTTGCAGGACGTAATACTGACCTAACAACTCCGATTCCGTGCCGCCATAGGCCATGACCAAATCTTCCTGCGGTACTGCCCCCCCGACGCTCTGCGCCGCGGCCTGCTCTGTGGGGAATGGCCCACCCACAACCAGGTGAATTTCCAGCCGGGCGGTCGACTGGATAATGTCGCGCACCCGGCTGAGGTCGTCTGAGCCGGGCAACTCGACCAGGATTTGGTTGGTGCCCAGGTTGTATTCCTGGATGGTAGGTTCGGTAACCCCGAGCTGATTGATGCGGGTGCGGATGGTATCGATCGACTGCGTTACCGCACGCTGCTCGATCGACTGCACCTCGGTCTGCTTCATGGTGAGGGTCCAGCTATTGTTCGGCGCAGAGGCTACGGTGTACTGAGCGCCATAGCGCGAATCCAGCAGGCTGCGGACATCACCGACCTTGTCGGGAGGGGTTCCCTGAATCTGGATCTGCTTGAAATCCGGCTTGAGCACCGACCGCGCGGGGAAACCGCCCTGCTGCAAATCGGCTTGCACCCGTGCCACCGCATTGTCGGTTTCGGCGCTAACGGCTTCATCCACCATTACCTGCAACACCAGGTGGATTCCACCCTTGAGATCGAGGCCGAGGCGGATGCGGTCGGTAAAGGCTGTCTTCCAGGCAGACGGGCCAATTCCCTTCGGAATACCGAAGATACCAAAGACGAATACGAGAAGAACTGCAACGATCAGGAGGGTTTTACGCATGGGAGTCGTAATTGGTTTTCCGCCGGGCCCATTGTGGCCTGCGAAATACGGTTATTTGGCTTCCTCTTGGTTAGTAGTCACGGAAGCGATGGCACTTTTTATGACCTCTAATTTTATGTTGTCGGGTGGAACGCGCAGCTGGACCGCGTCCTCCTTGATCGACATGATAGTTCCGCGCATGCCTCCGGTGGTGGTGATGCGGTCGCCGGGCTTCAAAGCGGCCAGCATCTCCTGCCATACCTTCTGCTTCTTCTGGTTGGGGCGTACCAGCATTAAATAAAAAACCGCAATGATCAGAACGAAGGGAAGAAAGGTCACCAGGCCGGGCGGTATGACTGGAGCCAAAAACAAGGGGGTGAAAGTCAACGTACTGTCCTCTGTAGTATTTCCTGTCCAGCTTTCTACTACAGCCTATCTGCCGCTGTTTGTCTACTGGACGGGTCCTGGGGGACAAGACGCTATCAGGCGCCGACCCGATCGGCGCGGGCTCGTACGCCGGCTAGCAGGACAGGAAGAGTATCCGTCGCAATAGCATTTCGTACCGATCGCATCGTGTCAAGGTAGAAGGCAAGATTGTGCAGGGTATTCAGCACTCCGGCGAGCGGCTCCTGGGCTGCCATCAGGTGGCGTAGATACGCCCTGCTGTAGCGGCCGCAGACCATGCAACCGCACGCCGGGTCGGGTGGCTCCTGATCCTCGGCAAAGCGTCGATTCTTGATGTTGAGCCGGCCTCCGGAAGTGAACAGCAGACCGTGGCGTGCCGCACGGGTGGGTATGGTGCAGTCCATCATGTCCACCCCCAGTGCGGCGTATTCAACAATCTCATCCGGGTAGCCCACGCCCATCACATATCTTGGCTTATCCGGCGGCAGGAACGGCAGCGTGCTCTCGATGATCTCGCGGGTCAACGCCCGCGGTTCGCCAACACTCAGGCCCCCAATGGCATAGCCAGGAAAATCCATGGCGACCAGTTGCTCGGCAGATTGGCGGCGCAGATCCTGGTGCATGCCACCCTGTACGATGCCAAACAACGACTGGCCGCCCTGGGAATGCTGGTTGAAGTGCTGCTGGCTGCGCTTGGCCCAGCGCAGAGTTAATTCCAGGGACTGGAGAGCACGTGCACGGTCAGCCGGGTACTCGGTGCACTCATCGAAGGCCATGATTATGTCGGCGCCCAGCGCCAGCTGCACGTCCATGGAGTGCTCGGGCGAGAAGAAATGGCTCGAACCGTCCAGATGCGACCGGAAGTGCACGCCTTCTTCGCTGATCTTGCGCAACTGGTTGAGGCTGAAGACCTGAAATCCACCGGAATCAGTAAGCATGGGGCGTGGCCAGGAGATAAAGCGGTGCAGGCCGCCCATGCGACGGATCAGCTCGTGGCCGGGGCGGAGATAAAGATGGTAGGTGTTGCCGAGAATGATCTGCGCGTCGAGCTGTTCCAGCAGATGCTGGGGGATCGCCTTGACTGACCCGGCGGTGCCGACCGGCATGAAGGCCGGCGTCTGGACCGACCCATGAGGCAGCGTCATGGTGGCCCGCCTCGCTTGCCCACTTCCGGCTTCTATCTGAAAAGCGAGGGACACATAGGTGATTTTAGCCTGCCCTTCTCATGGGCATCGGCGCCGAGTGGCCCACTCAAGCCAAAAACACGGCTTGAATGGGCCACTCATTCGTTGCTTAGATGGGCCAGCCGAGCTTAGGTGGCAATCGGCGAACTGCCGAGACGCGATTCTCGCCCTCATCGGGCAGCAACGCGAGCAGCTCTGCCACGGTTTGCTTGCTCTGGGGATGGCGAAGCTGGGGCGCAATCTCGGCCAGCGGCGCCAGCACAAAGCGGCGCTGGGCCAAGGCTGGGTGCGGCAGCGATAGCTCCTCCCCAGCGACCACGCGAGCTCCCAGCAGCAGCAGGTCCAGATCCAGGGTGCGCGGCCCATTCACGATAGCGTGGCTGCGATCACGCCCCAATTCCCGCTCAATAGCCAGGAGAGCTCGCAATAACGGCTGCGGCTCCAGGTGTGTCTGGAGCGCCACAACCGCATTCAGGAAGGCAGGCTGATCGCGGTATCCGACTGGTTCTGTTTCATAAAGTGAGGAGCGCGCCGCCACCCGGCCGAGGCGACCTAGAAGATTGACGGCTTTGCCGAGAGTTTCGACGCGGTTGCCGTGGTCCGAACTGAGATTGGAACCCAGCGCAATATAGGCCGTCGGCACCTGGGCAACGGTAGTCATCTCGCTAGCATGATAAAGCGGTCGCGATACGATGCCCTATGCGCATCGCCTTCTTCGGAGGCACCTTTGATCCGCCGCATCGTGGCCACATCGCGATCGCCCGGGCGGCCATGACGCGGCTGGCGCTCGACCAGGTCCTGGTCGCACCCGTAGGCGCCCAACCGCTGAAGGGAGCCCATTCCAGCTTTGAGGATAGGCTGGCGATGGTACGGCTGGCTGTGGCCGGCGAGCCGGGGCTGGTTGCGAGCAGCGTGGACGCGCCGCTGCCGGGCGGGGAGCCAAACTACACCTTTGCGACCCTGCAACGCCTGCGACAGCAACTGCAGCCCTCGGACGAACTCTTTTTTCTGCTGGGCGCCGATTCTTTCCTCACTCTGAAGCGTTGGCATCAATGCGCGGAGTTGTTGCTGTTTTGCGATTTTATCGTGGCTGGGAGGCCGGGATTCTCGCTGGGACAGATCAACGAGGCTCTCCCTGACGGAGTAGAGAACACCGGCGAACATCGCGAAAGCGAGTTCACCCGCTTTGTGCTCGCGGGACCTTCGGGCCAGCGATCAACCTTGTTTTTGTTGCCGGATCTAGACCAGGATATCTCTGCGACAGAGATTCGCGCCGCGCTGGCTGGAGGGTCGCAGCGGCAAACGGTGCTTGCCCCGGCAGTTGCGGAGTATATTCGCACCCACGCGCTCTACCGGCCCGAAGCCTCGGATACCATAGGGACTGCCGACTGAGAGTTACGGGCAAGGGGAGAACCAACACAACCGAATGGCAACGACGGAAACCCGCCGCATGGTATTGGCCGCAGCGGAGGCCTGCGAAGACAAGAAGGCAGAGGATACCCGCATCCTCGAGCTTGACTCTCTCGACGCCGGCTTCACCGACTTTTTTCTTATTTCAAGTGGCTCGAACGAACGCCAGACGCAGGCGATCGCAGATGAGGTCGAGGTGCGCCTGAAGCGCGATTTTCAGACCTATCCCAACTCCGTGGAGGGGCGGCGCCAAGGTGAATGGATATTGATGGATTACGTGGATTTCGTGGTCCATATTTTCCTCACCGAAAAGCGAACCTATTACGACATTGAACGCCTGAGGAAGTCGGCCCGCACCGTCGACCTCGAGCAGTTGAAGGCGATGCTAGTGGAAAAGACCGCGGTGGCTCGTGCCAAGCCGGCGAAGAAGAGGACGGTCAAGAAGGCACCTGCGAAATCCTCACCCAAGGCAGTCGCTGTCCGCCGCAAACCCGTGGTAAAAGCGAAAGAAAACTAGCTAACTCTGTCCAACCGTTTCAGCCGTCCCTGCGGGACTATTCCAGTGCAAATGAAGAAACCCAGGACTGTCGTCCTGGGCTACTTTCGGGACTTTCAGGTCACCCTGCGGGGCTGGATTTGGGATCAGATCCGCATCGGCATGATCACGTAACGGTACTTGAAGTCATCGGCGGGATCTTCCGGGCGCATCTGACCGGCAGATTGAGCGTCCTTAAACTCTAGCCGGACTTCTCCGCTTGACCCGACTGCTTTTAGAAAGTCGATGAGATAGGCGGAATTGAAGCCAACCACGATGGGGTCGAAGCTATAGGGGGTTTCTATCGTGTCTTCCGACTCGCCGGACTCGGTAGAGGAAGAAGAGATTTTCATCTCGTTCTGCTCGAGGCGGATCTTGATGGCGCCGGAGCGTTCGTCAGCGAACTGCGCCACGCGCTGGATCGAGCCCATCAATTCTTCGCTGCGTACAACCACAAACTTGTTGTTGTCCCGCGGCAGCACTGCTTCGTAGTTAGGAAACTGGCCGGTGAGCTTACGGGTAGTGAGCACGCGGTGGCCGAGACGGAAAAATAAAGTGTGCTCGTCGTCGAAAAAGTCGAGGGATTCTTCGTTGGTATCCGCAAGCAGCGATTGCAGCTCGGATAACGCCTTGCGGGGGATCAAGGTCTTCTTCTCCCCGCTGATGTTCTTGAGCAATTCGCCTGTCTTTTCAATATGCGCCAGCCGGTGGCCGTCGGTTGCGACCATGGATAAAGATTCCGCCTTCAGAATCAGCAAGGCTCCGTTGAGCGTATAGCGCGACTCTTCATTGGAGATGGCAAAAATGGTCTTGGAGATCATGCCCTTGATAGAGGAGGCAGCGATCTGTGTCAGGCCCGTCTCGGGAAACTCCGGCACCTGGGGGAAATTGGCGCGCGCCATGCCCACCATCTTGGTGTTCGAGCGCCCGGAGCGAATCTGCACCCAGTGGTTCTCCATGAGTTTGATGGAGATGTCACCGTCAGGAAGCAGTTTGACGTAATCGAAAAGCTTGCGCGCGGGAATGGTGCATGCCCCCGGTTTTTTCACCTTAGCGGCACAGGATGTTCGAATGCTCTGGTCAAGGTCGGTGGCAGTAATGGTGAGGCGATCGGCCTCACCCGGCCCCGCCTCAAGGAGAAAGTTGGAGAGAATAGGGATGGTTGTCTTGCGCTCAACCACGCTTTGCGTTGCGCTCAGCTCCCGTAGCAGGTCCTGACGGCTGACGCTGATCTCCATGGTTGCTGCTCCCTGTACGATCGGTCTCTCCTGCTCAACGCCCGCGCTAAGCATGATCTTTTCCCCCTTGTCGGTTTGACTCACTCTACACCACCCCGAAGCTGCCTGAGAATCTCGCCCGTGTTGATTCTGTGGATTACGTGGAACCAAAGCCCTCTACTACTACGAAAGACATAAAAGTTCTCTCTTTTGTTAGTAGCAGTAACCGATTGCGCGGGAAAAGTGGAAAGAATGGTGGTAACCAAGCGGGTGGCGGGGATGACAGCTGCTCCCGTTTTAGAAAACCAGGTACCCAAAAAAGGAAAAGGTGGAAGAGCGGCTATTTGGTCACGGTCGCGTACCGCGTTCCCCACTGTCTGCACAGCCGGCCTCGTCGAGGCTGTGGAAAGCAGCAGCCTCGAGTGCAAAGCGCGGTTATATGCAGCTATGATGCGCCTCCGCAAGGCCCGCGCTTTACACAAGTCATCGATCATGGTGCATTCGGGGATTTCTCCGCGACCTTCTCCCAGTGCTCTTGGTGGCGGTCATCGGAAAAAATAAGACCGGTGACGCGGCCTTCAGGTCCTCTTTGGAATGTGATGCGGGTGCTGCTGCCGCTGGGATAAAAAAACCGGTCGGCGACCTCGGGCAGCAATTCAGTTTGATCGCCGGTGCGGTTCCTGGACATCAACTTGTTGCCCTGGCGAAAGATCGTTACTTGGGTCACACCGGCGTCGACATACTCACCCTGATATGCGTCGTACACGCTGGGATCGACGTGAATCGGCACGGGATGAAGAGGGATGATGCGTTTCTCAGCATAGGGTTTGGTGGTGGCGACGTCGGCAAGGCGGTGGGCGAGAAACCACTGCGGCAGTTCGGGGTCGGTATATGCGCGGTCCCAGGCATTGTGATGATAGTTGGCGTATTCCCAGAAGCGTACGTTTCCCCCCGCCGCGCTGATGGCCGAATACATAATCTGCGACTGGGCCGGGGAGACAACGGGATCATCGGCGCCATGAAAGATCCAGACCGGTGTGTGACCGATCGCTTTCACATACTCTGGAACGAGCTCGGGCTGGTGCCAGCGTCCGGGAGCGTAGGACCAGAATATTCCTCCGCAGACCGGCGCAATCGCGGCAAAGCGCCCGGGGTAATTCTTAGCGATCTCCCATACGCCGTAGCCGCCGAGTGACATGCCTGTGAGATAGAGACGCTGGGGGTCGCCATGGAATTCTTTTACTTCAGCGTTCAGCGCCGCCATCGCCATGGCCATGATGTCCGGGTCGGTCCAATGGTGGTGGTTGTAAGGAACCTGGGGCATCACCACCACGAAGGGCCAGCGCTCGTAGTGGGAACGGAGTGCGTTGGGCAGCCCGACCTGGGTTTCGTCGAGACCGTCCGACCCCCGCTCGCCGGAGCCGTGGAGAAACAATATGACCGGCCACTTCTGCTTCGGAGACCAATCCATCGGTAGATAGACGACATAGTGATAGGTGGTTCCGTTGAGGGTGATGCTGCGGTTGAGAAATCCAGTGTCTTGCTGGCGGGCATGCCCTAGCGGCGGCACTGCGCCGAGGAGCAGACCGGTGAGCAAATAACCAGCCAACCAAGCCAGGCGGCGCGGCGACCCGAAACAAGACATAGACAACTTGAGCATACCGGGAAGCGCTCAAACGAGGAAAGGCGGCATGACCCCCGGTCTCGAAAGCGAGACCGGGCCCATCACTCATGGTTTTGAGAGCAGCTGGTTGGCAGTTCAGCCGTTGAGGGTTTCCAGGAGTTTATTGAGGGTACGATTGAGATCCTTGTCGGCTCGCCGCTGCTCATCGATCTTGGCGATGGAATGCATGACCGTGGTGTGGTGCTTGCCCCCAAACTGCCGCCCGATCTCAGGAAGAGAAGCCTCGGTCATCTGCTTGGCCAAATACATGGCAATCTGCCGGGGGACGACCACAGAGCGCGAATTATTTTTCTGCTTAAGCTCAGAGACACGCATGCCGAACTGTTCGGAGACAGCGCGCTGAATGGCTTCGATGGTGATCTTGCGTACCTGGGTATCGATGAACTGCTTCAGGCATAGCTGGGTGGTTGCCAGCGTGAGCTCCGCCCCGTTGAGGCGGCACCAAGCCAGGAGGCGCACCATGGCGCCCTCCAACTCGCGCACATTAGTGCGCACGTTGGATGCGATGAAGAGCGCGATATCGGTGGGCAGCAGAACATGTTCGCTCTCCGCCTTCTTCTGCAGAATGGCCACCTTGGTCTCGAGATCGGGTGGTTGAATATCGGCGATCAAACCCCATTCGAAGCGGCTGCGCAGGCGGTCTTCAATCTCCGGCAACTCCTTGGGTGGACGATCGGAGGCGATGACAATCTGCTTCATGCTCTCGTGGAGCGCGTTGAAGGTGTGAAAGAACTCTTCCTGGGTGCGCTCCTTTTGCGCCAGGAACTGGATGTCGTCAATAAGCAGCAGATCGACCGAGCGAAACTTGTCGCGGAAGCTGGTCATTTTGTCATAGCGCAGCGAGTTGATCATCTCGTTGGTAAATTTCTCGCTGGAGACATAGCAGACGGAGCATTGCGGCTGCCGCTTCTTCACCTCGTGCCCGATGGCGTGCATGAGATGGGTCTTGCCCATACCGACACCACCGTAGATGAAGAGCGGGTTGTAGGCTTTCGAGGGGCGCTCGGCGACTGCTTCAGAGGCTGCGCGGGCAAACTGGTTGCCATTGCCGATGACGAAGGCCTCAAAGGTATAGCGAGGGTTGAGCTGGGCCGCAGTGGCCCAGTCAAACTTGGCCTGCTGGGGCGGTGCCGGGCTCGGCGCCCCGCGATTGCTGCCTGCGCGCTGCGCACCGGGAGAGTGGGAAGGGACGGGAGCGAAGCCACCATCCAGGCGCACGCGAACCGCGTCGGGGTCTTCCTGCGGAATGACGAAGGAGACGTCGTCGAACTCCAATTGGCAGGCGTCAATTGCTTCCTGAATCAGGTCGCCATAGCGATCGCCGATGTGTTGGAACTCGGGCGTGGGAACCCGCACGAAAAGCATTCTGCCGGTGACGTGGCTAAAGCGCGTCGGCTTCAACCAGGTATCGAATGACTGGCGGTTGACCTTTTTTTCGAGAGCACCCAAAATCCGTGCCCAAGGGTTGGGTACGGTGGGGGCGGTGGCGACAAAAGACATACGCTTCCTTCGTTCAACGCCGACTGCCTGATACTTTTCGCAAAGTACAAAAAGCAAACGAGCACCGGCAAAAACCGTGGGCGTCGTTGATTGCTCCTGTGCTTAGGAACTGCTTTGGGGGAATCAAGCCCCTCGCGAAAGTATCCAGATCGAAAGTTCAGGTAGTGTGGACGTGCAGAAAATCAATCTTGATCGGAGCCGATACTAGCACAGTTACAAGGCGGCGCAACCGCTCATTCCGGGCAAAAATTTCTTTCTTTCCCGAGTTGCACCATGCGCAGTGAAAGCGGACCCTCCCCCAGCCCGAACCATTGTCGGCCTTGGCGCTTTGGGCTGAATCCGATATACTCAAGGCTTGCCCTCAGGCAGAAATTTTCGAATGAGATACAGGAGGGCAGTGTTATGCCCAAGCGCACATTTCAACCCAACCGGCGGCATCGAGCGAAGACCCACGGCTTTTTGACGCGGATGAAGACCAAGGCAGGTGCGGCGGTGCTTTCCCGTCGCCGGGCCAAGGGCCGCAAGCGCGTTTCAGTGAGCGCCGGCTACCGCGACTAGCAGTTTTCACCGTGCCGGATTCCGTAAATTGCGCGCGTTTTCTTACGCCGGGCAACGCCCGGTTGCGCAAACACGCTGATTATCAGAGGGTGTACCAGCGGAGCCGCAAGCATTTCTCGCCTTCGATGACATATTTTTTCGCCGAGCGCGTGTCGGGCATTGGCCCCCGCGTGGGCCTGACCGCCGGCCGCGTTCTGGGGAAAGCGATTGAGCGTAACCGGATCAAGCGGCGCATGCGCGAAGCGGTCCGACTAAACCTGGCCTCGCTGACGCGCGAGGTGGACGTGGTGCTACACCCCCGACGAACCGTCCTGACCGCGGATTTCACCACCCTGCAGGGCGAAGTATCCAGGATCTTTGCACTGATTGAGAAAGCCTCCAAGCGGGATGGGGCGAGCTAAATGCCTCAGGTTTACGAGCGTTGGATTTCCCCGTGGCTGCACTCCATTAGCGGGGTTTCGGGTGCCTGCCGCTTTCAGCCGACCTGCTCGGAATATGCCATCACTGCCATCGCTCGCCACGGGGTTCTAAGGGGCGTCACGCTGGCGCTGTGGCGCATCTTGCGCTGCCATCCCTTCGGGCACGGTGGCTTTGATCCGGTACCTGGGACGTACCCGGTAGCCGAGGGCCAACCCCCGTCGCTTCCGCACAGATGACCCCCGCCATTTACCATAAGACCGTGGCCAATTGCGCACCATGCGCTTGGTGCCGCGAGATCGTTGGATCGACAGGAACTCTCTTTGGCCGAAATTCGCAATCCTAATCAGCCGGGTGGTGGTGGCGGGCAAGACTCCCGCACGCTTCTCATCTTCTCCATCGTCTTTGTTCTTATCTTCCTTGGTTTGCAATACTTTGGACCGAAAAAGAAGACGGCGACGGAGACTCCGGCCGAGGTGGCGTCGTCGGCCGCGCCCAAGGGGTCGAATCCGGGCTCTGCCATGAGCGCCGGACCTGGTTCACCTGGTTCTGCTCCCGCTGGTCCTGCTTCTCCCGTGGTAGCCAAGGACGCGGTGGTGGCCTCCGCCGAAACCGCCACGGTGGTGGAGAATGAGCTTTACCGGATTACGTTTTCCAATCGTGGCGGCCAAGCCACCTCGTGGATTCTGAAGAAGTACAAAGACGACTCCGGCAAGCCGCTGGATCTAGTTAACCCGAAGGCAGCGGCGAAGGTCGGATATCCGCTGTCACTTTGGGCCTATGACGCCAATTTGCGCAACCAGCTGGCTCAGGCTCTGTACGTGCCGTCGGCCACAGGCACATTGACGGCCCCCGCCACGCTCAGCTTTACCTACTCCAACAACGGTCTCGAAGTGAAAAAGGCTTTCAGCTTCGATTCCAGTTATGTGATGCATGTAGATGTGACGGCCTCCGATCACGGCAGCCCGGTCACCGCGCTAGTGTCTTGGCCCGGCGGATTCGGCGACCAGGAGACCTTGCCGGATTTTGCGGCGTCGCAGTTCGACACCATGCAGGGAGGCAAGGACGATCGCCAGGCGGCCAAGAAAATTGCTGGGGGCGGCACTCTGCCCGGGCCTTTCGAATGGGCCGGAGTGAGCGATCTGTACTTCGCGGCTATTTTTCTTCCCGACGCGCCGTCTCAGACGTTGCTGGTTGGCCTGCACGATTCACTTGACGTCCCGCGCCATGGCAAAACGGATCAGACCGATGCCGCCTCGGTGCTAGGCGCCGCCATGGGCGCAACCTCCGGGCACACCAGTCTGCGCCTTTATGCCGGTCCTAAGGTGCTTGACGTGCTGGCTTCAGTGCGGGCGACCACGGGGAATGGGACGCAGACCGGCCCCAATCTCGAGGCGGTGGTGAACTTCGGCTACGCGGGCATCATCGCCAAACCCCTCTTCCTGGCACTGCGCTGGATCCACGAGCACATCGTGTCCAATTGGGGATGGGCCATCCTGGTACTGACCCTGATTATCAACCTGGCGATGTTGCCGACCCGCATCCAGATGATGAGATCTGCGCTGAAGATGCAGCGCATTCAGCCGGAGATGAACGCGATCAAGGAGAAGTACAAGAAATACAAAGCCACGGATCCTCGTCGGGCGGATATGAACAAAGAGATGTTCGATCTGCAAAAGCGCGAGGGCGTGAATATGTTTGGCGGCTGCCTGCCGATGCTGGTGCAGTGGCCGTTGTTGTTCGCGTTTTACCGCATGCTGCTGAATACGATCGAACTGCGGCAGGCGCCCTGGATGTGGCTGCATAACCTGGCCGCTCCCGACCCGCTGCACATTTTGCCGGTCTTCTTCATCGTGACCATGTTCCTGGTGCAGTACCTGACCCCGTCGCCGGGGATGGACCCCGCGCAGCAGAAGATGATGGCCTTTACCATGCCGGTGTTTTTTGGTTTCATGACGTGGAACCTGAGCTCGGGCCTGGCGCTGTATTGGGCCTTTGGCAACGTGATCAACGTGATCCAACAGGCGGTCATGAACCGCACCGGGATTGGGAAGCAGATGCGCGAGATCGCGGCCAAACGCGCGGCCAAGCGCAGCGGGGGCAAGCAGGCGAACCGGAAACCGGCCCTGGAGCCGCGCAGACGTCCCGAAATCGGTAGCTAGCTGAGACAAACCACCGATTACCGGCGGTAGAATTGGCGTCTGGCGAGGACTGACTTCACTTCACGCAAGGTGCGATACTAGACCGATGCCGATTGCCGATCACGCGGCTGCAGCCCAGAAGATTGCAGCGTTCCTCAAGACCCTTACCAGCACCGGCGGCCTGCGATTGAAGTACAGGATCACCGCGGGAGCTGGAGCCCATGACCCCGATGGTCTGGAAGCCCGCGAGATATACGTGGAGATGTCGGGTCCGGACGCTGTGCTTCTGACCCAGCGCGGAGGCGAGTTGCTGCGCGCGCTGGAGCATATCGCAGCCAAGATCGTACGGCTGGAAGCGGAAGAGCACGACACCATTTCCTTTGACGCCAACTCCTTCAAGGCGCTTCGTGCCCGGGAGCTTAAGCTGGCGGCGGAGACGGCGGCAGATCGGGTTCGCAGCAGCTCACAGCCGTACAGCTTTTCTCCTATGAGCTCGCGCGAACGTCGCATGTTGCACCTGGCGTTCCGTGACTATGCCGATCTTGAAACGGAGAGCAGCGGCGAAGGCTTGCGCCGTTTTGTGGTGGTTTATCCCAAGGGCGCGTCGCGTCCTCGAGGGCGATCTTTCGAACCCGGGAATGCCGGGGCACGGCCTCCGCGTCGCAACACACCTCTCTAAAAGTTGTCCGGGGACTCGAGAGATCGAGATTCCATGCAGCCCGATCCACACATCATCTACGAGAACGAGACCATCGTCGCCATCGCGACGCCGCTGGGCCGCGGCGGTATTGGCATCATGCGCCTCTCGGGGGCTGAGTCCGCTCGCATTGCCGAACCGATGCTGCGGCTGCGCAACCCCTTGGCTCATGCACAAGCCCGCTTTGGCGATTTACTCGACGTCGAAACCCAGGAGAAGCTCGACGAAGGCATCGTTACGTTTTTTGCGGCGCCACATTCCTATACTGGCGAAGATGTAGTGGAAGTAGCCGCGCACGGCTCGCCGGTAATCCTGGAGACGCTGGTACGACAGGCGCTGCAGGGCGGGGCGCGTTTGGCGGCGCCAGGCGAGTTTACGCAGCGGGCGTTCCTGAGCGGCCGCATCGATCTGACCCAGGCCGAAGCGGTGCGCGATCTGATCGAAGCGCAGACGCTCTATCAGGCGCGGGTGGCGGCGCAGCAACTGGAAGGTGCGCTCTCACGGCGCATCAAGCCCATCAAAGAAGGTTTGGTTGCGCTGATTGCTTTGCTCGAAGCGGGCATCGATTTCGCCGAAGACGACGTGGATGTGCTGCCGGGCGCCGAGATCGTGGGCAGGATCCATGAGATTAGCGGGCTGCTGCAGCCGGTCGCAGAAAGCTTTGCGCGTGGACGTATTGTGCACGCAGGTCTGATGCTGGCGATTGTGGGCCGGCCGAATGCGGGAAAATCTTCTCTGTTCAATCGCATCGTGCAGCGGGAGCGCGCGATTGTCACCGCGGCGCCCGGCACCACGCGCGACTTGGTGACGGAGCGCGTTTCGCTGGGTGGAATCCCGGTCGAGTTGGTCGATACGGCTGGCATGCGTGAGGCCAGCGATGAGGCGGAACAGATTGGGATTCGCAAATCGCGCGAGGCGTTGGCGGATGCAGACATGGTCCTGGTGGTGCTGGATGCGACTGCCGTGCCTGCGCAGGAAGAGATGGAGCTACTGGCAACGCTGGCGCAGCGCCGGGCGCTGGTGGTGGTCAACAAGAGTGACCTGGCCCACCCATCGGACGCGATGGAGGAGGCACTGGCTGGCCTTGGCTTACCGGTGGTGCACACCTCTGCTCTTAGCGGAGAAGGAATTGGCGAGCTGAAGCAAAAGATGCTGGCAATGGTGGGCGACCGGACGGTGGAGACGGAAGGTGGCATGCTGACCAGCCTGCGTCAATATCAGGCGGTCACAGCTACGTTGGAGGGCCTGTCCGCCGCGGCTGCGGCAGCGGGACAAAATATTCCCCACGAGATGGTGCTGCTGGATTTATACGGAGCGCTCCGTCATCTCGACTCGCTTACCGGCGAAACGACCAGCGACGACATTCTTGAATCTGATCTTCTCCACATTTTGCATCGGCAAGTGAAATCGCCCTGGGGCTCTACCCGAATCGGAGGTGTCGCATGTCTCGACTCACGGTGCGTCTTTCTCTCGGAGCGCTTCTCCTATTCGCTGCGGCGCTAGCGCACGCCGGTTACGCGGAGGATCCGGGGTGCGATCGCATCTTCCGTCTGCGCGCCGAATCGCTCGACGATCTGCTGCGAAGTGCACAGGATGCCCGGCAACAGGGCACGCTGCCCGCTTCCGCTTACCTCTCCACCGTCGACTGGCTGTTTTCGCAGGAGCAACGGCTCTACACTGAAGCGCGGGCTCATCATTTTGAGGAAATAACGGAAGGGACCTACTGGCAGCGCTCACGGCTTAAGTTTCCCAGCAGCATCGACCAGGAACACGACGCCCTCCACTTGCCAAGATAGCAATCTCGCCAATTTGGAAGCTCTCGCCCAAAGCAACGGCTCGTCCTGAGATGAGCCGTCCATTTTCGGCCGAAAGCGGCTAGCGGGGACCATCCATCAGGGCCACCTCGACGCCAACGGGGACGGTCTTGTTTCCAGCAACCTGCAATTCTTGCTCTGCCCTGGAGGGCCAGAAATGAAGCTGGCGGCTTTTTCCCACGATCGAGATCTCGCTCAGGAAGTAGTGGTCGCCATATTTCTGGAACACGGCCTTGCCCGTCTTCGCCGGCTGAGCATTGTCCTCAACCCATGTCATAACTAACTCGGATTGGGACTTTCCCTGGAAGCGCAAAATGTGTTCATTTTCCGTGCGAATTGTGTAGACGCCAGCGGCGAAGTGCCCGGAATCGGTGTCGAAGGCGAAGGGCACGTTGACCTGGACTAGCATTCCTGCATCCTGCGCGCTGCAGGCCGGCGACAACGGCGAGATGGCGAGGACGGCGGCGATCATAGTTGCGCGAAACTTCAACGTCGAAAATGTGCTCATGGCGGTTCTCCTTGGGGAAGGCGTCTCTTGAACCGCCTTCACTTACTAAGGCGGAACCATCCTTCAAAAGGGGCCACCACTCGCAGAATTATTTTTCCTCTTCCTCCGTAGCCTCCGCCCCGGGCCGCAGTTCGCGAAACAACCAGATCCTCGCCAGCGCCCAGTCCCGCTTCACAGACCGCGGCGCAATCTGCAGCATGGCGCCGATCTGCTCCACCGAAAGTCCTCCGAAATAGCGCAACTCGACTACCCTTGCCTGTCGCGGGTTTTCCTTCTCGAGCTTCTTTAAAGCCTCATCCAGCTCTTCCACCTGATCCAGTTGCTCGGCCGAGATGGCGAGGTCATCCTGCATCTCCACGCGCTTCAATCCCCCGCCTCTCTGTTCCGCATTTCGGGTCCGCGCGTAATCGACCAGCACGCGGCGCATCACGTGCGCTGCCAGACCGATAAAGTGCTCGCGGCTATTCCAATCGACGTCCTCTCCCACTAGCCGCAGATAGGCTTCGTTGATCAATGCGGTTGCCTGGAGGGTATGGTCGGGCCGCTCCCGCCGCATGTAGGACCTGGCGAGACGATGTAGCTCGGCATACACCAGCGGCAGCAGATTCTCCGCTGCCTGAGCGTCTCCCCCCCGCATTGCCTTCAGGAGTTGCGTCACCTGCCCGCCGTCGTTTTCCATGGCTGCGCCCCTTGAGAACCCTATGGTATATTCTGGCGCAATTTTTGCGGGGGACCTGACAGTGCCCTGGCACGGAGCTTTTTCGAAACGTTACTCAACGCGCAGCGGCTGCAGGATTATCTGCGTGGCGTGAAGGCAGAGATGGTGCGGCAGAAGCGGGCGGGGTTCGACCCATTCGGCGAAAATGAGAACCGAAAAGCTTAGATCACGAAATCAGCCGTCCCTGTGGGACTACTCGTCTCTCACTGTCCAACCCAGGACTCCGTCCTTCAGACTGCGTCCTGGGCTAAGTTCAGGTCGCCCCTTTCGGGGCTGGATTTCGAGGGACCGTCGCGATGTGGTTGGTGAGTTTGCGGGTGGAATCTGCGACCTTTTGCGTCGCGACCCCACCCTCTACGGAAGACGCCTGCTATTTGCCAGCGGGGGTCTGCAATATTGCCAGCTCCACGCCTGTGGGGGTGGTCTTGTTTCCGATTCTCATCTGCCCCTCTGTTTTCGAGGCGACAAAGTGCAGATGACGGCTTCTGCCCGCGATCGAGATGTCGCCCAGGAAGTACTGGTCCCCATACTTCCGGAAGGTAGCCTTGCTGGTCGCCGCCGGTTCACGGTCATTGTCCACCGTCGTCATCACCAGGCCAGAGCCCGAGTTTCCCTCAACGAGCAGGATGTGGTCGTTTTCCATACGAATCTTGTAGACGCCGGCGGTGAAGTGCTGCGATCCGGTTTCAAACGCGAAGGGGACGTTCACCTGGCCTAGCATCCCTACGTCCTGCGCTTGGGTCATGGGCGAAGATGCGGCGACGGCGAGAACGCCGGCGAAAAGACTTGCGCGAAATTTCGAAGTTGTATTCATGGCGGTTCTCCTTTTTGGGAAGGCGTCTCATCAACCGCCTTCACTTACTAAGGCGGAACCATCCCCCAAAAGGGGCCAAGTTTGTCGGAATTATTTTTTTGCGCTCCTGGCGGCTGCTGCTCCTCCGGTCTGCTCCCACGGGACCGCCATGCTATATTCTGGCGCTACGCCTGCGTGCCGGCGATGCTTTGGGCGACACCTCGCTGGATGGAATCATGGCCGACGTGGAGCAATCTGCCGAGCAGCTGTTTAGTGAAGCTCTGGATTTGCCGCCGGAGCAATGGTCCGCTTTCCTTGACCAAGCTTGTCGAGGAGCGCCTGAGTTGCGGCGCCTGGTGGAGGGGCTGCTTCACGAAAATCAACGTATGGGCAGTTTTCTTGCCCAGCCGCTGTTCACTCCGGATGGCAAATCGTCCGCATCGCACGGGCCCACGGCGCCGGCTCTTCCGGTTACTTTTGCCCGCTTCCAATCCGGACAGCTCATCGCCGATCGCTTTCTGGTAGTCCGCTTCATCGCTCGCGGGGGTATGGGGGAGGTATATGAGGCGAAGGACCAGTTTCTGCAGGATGCGAGCATCGCTCTCAAGATCATTCGACCGGAAATAGCTGCCAACGCTACCAGCTCATCCCGCTTCGAACAGGAGGTCATTCTCGCTCGCAGGGTAGTTCACCCCAATCTTTGCCCCATCTATGAGATCTTTCACTGCGAGCAGCCGGCGCCTCCTTTCCTATTCCTCACCATGAGGCTGCTCCAGGGCGAGACTCTCGACGCCCGCCTCAAGACGTCAACGAGGCTGGGCCCGAGCGACGCGCTGGAGATATGCAGCCAGCTGATTTCAGGTGTCTCCGCCTTGCATGCCGCCGGCATCATCCATCGTGACCTCAAGCCAAACAACGTAATGCTGGAAAGGACCGGGCAGCGTCTCAACGTCTCGATCATGGACTTTGGCCTGGCCCGCCTGCACGAGGCTGAGTCCTCGATACTCGGCTCCGGTATGATCGCCGGCACGCCCGGGTATATGGCGCCCGAACTGTTGCGTGGAGAGCGCCCGACCAAGGCTACGGATATCTTCGCGCTGGGTATTGTGCTGCACCAGGTGCTTACCGGTCAGCGGCCGATCGAATCGGAAAGGGGCCTCTCGTTCACTCCATCTCCCTTGTTGCGTACCGTTCATGCCCCTGCTGAGTTGGTTCAGGCGATCGAAGGTTTTCTCTCCGCAGACCCGGAACTGAGGTGCCGCGCTTTTGAGCGTGTCCGGCCGGCCCAGGAGAGCGCAACGCCGGCGGCTACCTTTTCCCGTTCCTATTCGCAGCGCGGTAAGCGTGGCTGGTATTGGGCCGTGGGCGCGCTTGCCGCCGTCGCGGTCGTAGCCGCGGTTTGGATGACACCGGCACCGGTGTCTGGCCCGCTCGACTCAACGCAGATTACGTTCTCAGGGGAGCCGAAGGAACCGCCGCTCTTTACGGATGGACTGCGGCTCTATTTCGAGAGTCGCGGGGTGCCTTCAGAGATGGCGATCAGCGGGGGGATGATTGCTCCCATGCCGCAGGTGCAACCCGGAATGCGGCTGATGGCCATCTCCTCGGATGGAGCGAATGTATTGGAGTGGAAACCGGAGGTGGGTGACGATATAAGGCGGGGATCTCTTTGGATAGCCTCATCGTTGGGAGGAGCACCGCGAAGGTTGGGCAATTACCTGGTAAATACGCCGGATTGGGGTGCGGCGGCGTTCTCTCCCGACGGTCAATCCATCGTGTTTACGGATAAGCGGATGCTCTACGCCGCCGACATAGATGGATCCAACGTGAGAAAGATCTGGGAGGCGCCCCTATCGGTCGACGGAGTCTGCTTCGCCCCCGACGGGCGAGAACTCACTGTCTCTCTATGGACCTCAAAGAACGCTTCGCGCCTGTGGAGGCTGAACCTCAACGGGGAAGGCGCCCATCCGTTGCTGCCCGACTGGCCGGCAACCTCGGAGCAGTGGGGCGCCCAATGGACACCGGACGGGCGGCACTTTGTGTTCACCTCGGACCGCGATGGGTACCCGAACGTGTACGAACTGGTGGCGCCGCGTTGGTTTGAGTTCTGGAAAACGCCGGCGGCAGTGCGCATTACGGGCAACCAGATACCGATCCTGGCATCTGCGCCGGCCAGGGACAGCCACCACCTCTTCGTGCTGGGAACGCCGGCTCAGGGCGCCATGCAGGCACTAGATCCGCGCACGGGAAAGATGGAGCCATATCTGGGTGGTTTGTCCGCGAGCGAGTTTGCCATTTCACCCGACGGTCAATGGATGGCATACTCGGAATTTCCTACCGCATTTCTTTGGAAAAGCAAGGTCGATGGCAGCCAGCCCATACAACTCACCAGTTCTGGCGTTTCCATGGAGCGATGGTCACCGGATGGAAAGTCACTGGTGTACACCGATGGGTATAAGTTGAACCTGATTTCGGCGGCCGGCGGGGCTCCGGAGAAATTGATCCCTACCGGTGAACACGAGGTCATGCCAACCTGGTCCCATGACGGTAAATCCATCTTTTTCAGCCATTACAATTTTACCGACCAACCTCAGGACGGAATATTTATTGTGGACCTGGCCAGCCGCAAAGTTTCGGCTATGCCCAACACTCTCGGATTTGAAGCGCCGTCCTGGTCGCCGGATGGACGATACATGGTGGCAATCGCTCAACAGCCTTCGCGGATGGTGTTGTACTCCGCGAATACCGGGACGTGGAAGGAGCTAACGCAATTTCACGACCCCTCCGGTTTTTGGACCTGGTCGAGCGACAGCAAGTCTATTTATATGGGCCTGGTTCAGGGAAACAATGGCATTTATCGGATAACGGTGCCGGATGGGAAGTGGATCAAGTTGAGCGATTTGGGCGGCACATATACGGGCCTGTATTCAGTGGCGGGTCGCTCTTTCGTGAGCCTCACCGCGGACGGTCAGCCGGCCATGATGGCGTTTACCGGCGTCTCCCAGATTTATTCACTGCAGTGGAAACATTGACATCACGGGTCGCGCACACAGTTCACGATGGTTCTTAAGAAAGCCCGATTATCTTTGAGCGACCTACTTATTCTGGGCGACATCTTTATGTTTGAAGGTTAGCCGCGAGAGCGTTGTCCGTCCCTATAAACCAACGATTGAGGATCAAAGCCATGCCGCTGCCCACAGACGAAAAGATTCTTGCGCTCAGCAATGCACTGCTACAGAAATTCGACGTTCTCTTCGGGGTTCACCCAGGCTTCCGGCCGGCTCACGCCAAGGGCATCATGCTGCATGGATCGTTTACCCCTTCGCCTGAGGCGGCTGCGCTCAGCAAGGCGCCTCACTTGAACAGGCCATCGACACCAGCGACAGTACGCTTTTCTAATTCCACGGGTATTCCGGTGATACCTGACAATGATCCGAATGCGGACCCGCGCGGATGTGCGATACGGTTCCATCTGGCTGATCGGGTGCACACCGACATTGTGGCCCATTCGACTAATGGTTTTCCGGCGAGAAGCGGCGAGGATTTTCTGGAGTTCCTGAACGCCATTGCGGCCACCGACCTGACACATATCTCCGGCTCTCCATTGGAGAAATATCTGGGTAGCCACCCAGCTGCGCTCGCGTTTGTGCAAACGCCGAAGCCGCCAGCCTCCAGTTTTGCGCGCGAATCTTACTTTGGGCTGACTGCGGTACGCTTCATCAACAAAGACGGTGGGAGCCGCTATGGACGCTACCGCGTTCTCCCAGAGGCTGGCATCGAGCATCTGGAAGCCGCAGTCATCGCTACCAAAGGGCCAAATTATCTTTTCGAAGAACTTGAGGAGAGGGTGGCAAAGGAGCCAGTCAGGTTCAGGGTAGTGGTTCAATTGGCCGAGGATGGCGACACGGTGAATGATGTAACCGTCCAATGGCCGGAGAGTCGCAAGGTGCTCGACCTGGGCAGGCTCTCCTTCACTGAGCCGGTGCTCGATGAGGCTCATGAGCAGAAGCAGATTATCTTCGATCCAATTCCCCGCGTGGACGGCATCGATGCTTCGGATGACCCGCTGCTCGAATTACGCGCTGCGGTGTACTTGTTGAGCGGGCGGCGCCGACGGTCAGCCCCGGAATAGAAGGTTGCGAGAGCGGCTAAAGCCGTGCCCTTCGTAGCAAGGCGCCGGGTTTCTAAGGCTAGGACCAGGCAAGAAGGATGGCTCCGGCCGCAATTAACATGGCTCCGGCGGCCTTGCCCCAGGTAATTATCTCGCCCAGCAGCGGCCAAGCCAGCAACACGACGAAGACCACGCTCAATTTGTCGATGGGAGCTACCTTTGAGGCCTCTCCCATCGACAACGCGCGGAAATAACAGACCCACGACAAGCCGGTGGCGAGTCCTGACGCGATCAGGAACAGCCAGCTGCGCCGGCCGACATGCGCAATACCGGCATGCGTGCCAAGACTCAGGGCGATGGTCCAGGCAAAGATCAGGACGACAGTAGTGCGAATGGCAGTGGCCAGGTTGGGATCCACGTGGGCAACACCGGCCTTCGCAAGCAAGGCGGTTGCTGCGGCGAAAAAAGCAGAGAGGGTGGCCCATATAAGCCAGGTCATTGCAATGTTCCTCCGGGAACGTCACGCGAAATGCTTCGCACGCTATCATGAGCATATAATTCGCGCCGAGGTATTCTCATGCCGACTTACCTAGCCTTAGCGCACTGGACTAAAGAGGGTGTGGAAAAGATCAAGGAGAGCCCGTCTCGCCTTGACGCCGCCAAGAAAGCCATCGAGCTCGGAGGCGGAAAAGTAGTTAGTTTCTACATGCTGATGGGGCAATACGACATGGCGATCGTACTCGAAGCTCCCGATGACGCGACCCTCGCCCGCACCAGCCTTTCTCTCGTCTCGAAAGGCGGCGTGCGCATGGAGACGACCCGGGCGTTCACAGAAGACGAGTATCGGAAAGTGATTTCCGGCATTTCCTGATCCGCAAGTCGCCGCTTCATACCGCTCGGCACGGGAGCGGCGGTAGGGGTGTGTCTGTCACCGACGCTCATCCTACCCAGTACTAAACAAATCTCTCGATACGCCGATTGTCTACTAGATACTCCGCAAATGAGGAGCTGGTGCGCAGTGCTCGTGGTAGACCCATCTCTCTGGAGCCCCTGAGCACTCAGCGATTAGGATCGTGTGCAAAGAAACCGGTATCAAGCGCAAAAGAGATTCGCAGGTTGTTGCCGGCTTGTGGCGACAGCTTGTTTTCTCGCACTTCCCTTGCCAAGTTGCAGAGCAGCTCCATCCAGCGGCAGAGCGGAGTTGCCCCCGATCGTGATCGGAGTTTCGAATGTGCAGTCCGGTCCCTCGGGCATTCTTGGACAGACGCTGCTTTTCGGGTCAACGGCATATTTCAACCTGGTCAATGAGCATGGCGGCATTCGGGGCCGGAAAATCTCGATCATCCTCAAGGATGACAAGTACGAACCAGATCCCGCTGTGCAAAACACAAATGAGCTGATTGAACGGGATAAGGTGTTGTTCCTCTTCGATTACATCGGTACTCCGACGCTCACGCGCGTACTTCCCTTATTGAAGTACTACGAGAAGGAGGAGGTCGTGAACGTTGCGCCCTTCACCGGGGCGGACCCGCAGCGTACCGCGCCCTATGACAGGTTTGTGTTTAATTTACGCGCCTCCTATCGCGAGGAAACCCGCGCCCTGGTTCGCTATCTGTACAGCGAGGGTTACCGGCGGATCGGCTTTTTTGGCCAAGGCGACGCTTACGGCAAGAGTAGCGAAATCGGAGTGAACGCTGCCCTGGCAGAGTATGGGCTAAAGGCCGTGAGCAACGTGGCCTATGCGCGAAACGAGGATTTTGACGCGCCCATGACCGCGCAAGTGAAACTTCTGCGAGAGGCCGGCGCTGACGCGGTCATCGCGGCGGGAGCTTATGGCGCATGCGCGTCTCTTATCCGTGACGCTCGCTTGAACGGCTGGAATATCCCTATTGCCAACGTCAGCCTGGTAAATCCAACCGCCATGCTGCAGAGGCTGCTTGAGCTGTCGCAGAAGTCTGGTGTCGACATGACCGCCAACCTCATCAACAGCCAGGTAATTCCTTCATACACGGATCTCCGTTATCCGCTGGTAGTCGATTATCGTGCTCATAATCGTCCCGAGGAGTACACGGTTATGGGCCTGGAAGGATGGCTCAATGCCGTGGTGGTGACGGAGGCGCTACGGCGCGCCGGGCCCAACGCGTCGCGCGAAGATTTCGTGCACGCGATGGAGTCGTTGCACGATTTCGATCCAGGGCTGGGCGTCAAGCTGCAATTTTCCTCTACCAACCACCAGGGTTTACATAAAGTGTGGCTGAGCCATACGGTCAGTGGGCATTGGTGGCCGGTAGCCGCGCCATGAGCAGCATCGCGTGGAAGTTCGCCCTGGTGCAGATGGCGTGCGCAGCTCTGGTGGTGGTGATCCTCGACATTTCGATGGACCGGCAGCTCTTGCCACGAGTTACAGAGAGCTTCGTGGCCCAGTGCGAAGTAGTCACCGCGGGCCTGGCCCAAGCGGTGGAAGCGTCTCTGGTCGCACGAGATATTACCTCTGCGCAGGCTAAGATTGATGCCGTGCTCCGCATTCCAAATGTGAAATGGGCATACATAACCGGTCCCAGCGGCGAATTGCTAGCCGACACTTTTGTGCCCCAGTTTCCCGTCGAGCTGAAGGGAAAACTCCCCGCTGTCGATGATGCTGCCTGGATACTTCCGGCCGGCCAGAGCATCCCCACCCTGGTGGTCCGGAGAAGGGTGCTTACGGGCGTAGTGGGATCGGTCTGGGTGGGATTCAATCAGGCGAATCTGCTTTCTTCGATCCAGAGTATGGAACGCACGATCCTTTTCCGGATCACTCTGGTCATGATGGTGATGACCTTCATTTTGGTCATGGTAACTCGGCGCATCATTGCCCCCATTCGCTCCCTCACGCAGGCAGCCAGGCTACTGACGGGCAACGGCCGCGAAACTGTCCGCCCGCTTCGTGTGCAGTCCGACGACGAGCTTGGCGCGTTGACGCGAACCTTCAACAGCATGGCCGGCGAGGTTCGCGAACAGCGCCAGACGCTGGAAGCCCGGGTCCTGGAGCGGACCGAGATGCTTTCTCGAACGAACACGGGACTGGCCGCAGAAATTGCCGAACGCGAACGTGCCCAGGCAGCGCTTCGGGAGAGCAGCGAACTCATCATGCTGTTGCTCGAGCAAGCCCCCGAAGCAATCTTCGGGGTTGATTTGGGGGGCAATTGCACGTTCTGCAATACATCTTGTCTGCGCCTGACCGGTTACCAGGAGGCGCATGAACTTCTGGGCAGGAATATGCATAGCACGATCCATTACGCGAGGCCGGGTGGAAACGCTTACCCGCTTGAGGAATGTGCCCTCTGTCAAGCCTACACGAAGGGGCTCGGCACTCACGGGGATGACGAAGTACTCTGGCACAAAAACGGAACCAGCTTTCCGGTCGAATACTGGTCTCGTCCGCTGCATCGCAACAGCGGCGTAGTCGGTATGGTCGTAACCTTCGTCGATGTCACCGAGCGCAAGAAGGCCGAAGAGGCCTTGCGCAGAGCCAAGGACGCAGCGGAGGCCGGCAGCCGCGCCAAGAGCGAGTTTCTGGCGAATATGAGTCATGAAATTCGCACACCCTTGAACGGCGTGATCGGAATGACCGAGCTGGCATTGGGAACCGAGCTGACAGAAGAGCAACGTGAGTATCTCCTGACAGTCAAGTTGTCGGGTGATGGGTTGCTGAGTGTCATCAACGACATTCTGGACTTCTCCAAGATCGAAGCCGGCAAGAGCAACCTGGAACTCAGTGACTTCAACTTGCGGGATAGCCTGGAGACAATATTCAGGACCTTTGCTTTGCGCGCATCGGAGAAAGAGTTGGAACTACTGTGCGAGGTTGATCCGGAGGTACCGGAGAGGGTGCGAGGCGACGCTTCCAGGCTTCGCCAGATTCTGGTTAATCTGGTCGGCAATGCGATCAAGTTCACCGATGCGGGAGAAGTTGCGTTGCAGGTGAAGCTGGAGCGGGTAGACGGCGAGACATACGATTTGCATTTTATTGTTTCGGATTCTGGGATCGGGGTCGCTGCGAATGTTCGCGAGCTCATCTTCGAGCCCTTTACTCAAGCAGATAGCTCAACCACGAGGACCTATGGGGGGACCGGACTAGGGCTCGCCATCTCAGCTCGCCTGGTCAACCTGATGGGCGGAGGAATTTGGGTGGAGAGCGAACCTGGGTGCGGCTCCCAATTCCACTTTACCGCGCAGTTCGGCGCGGCCTATCTTAGCGAGCGACCCCCTGGGGCAACTCCGATCGCGCAGCGCTACGCCGATGTCGTCCGAGACCCATCTGAGTGTTTGCGGGTGCTGCTGGCAGAAGACAACGCAGTCAACCGTAAAGTGGCGACGAGATTGCTGGAAAAGCGAGGGCACCAGGTGGATGTAACGGCGAATGGCAAACAGGCTCTTGCAGCGCTGGAGAAGGAAACCTACGACCTTGTGTTGATGGATGTGCAGATGCCGGAGATGGACGGCTTTGAGGCGACGCGGACGATCCGCGCGATGGAGAAAGGAACCGCTTCGCATCAACAGATAGTGGCCCTGACCGCGCATGCAATGATGGGAGACCGGGAGAGATGTCTGGAAGCAGGAATGGACGGCTATCTGACGAAACCGATACATCCTCAAGAGCTCGACCAGATTCTCGAAAGCTGCCTGAAGCACATGGCCCGACGAACCCTCAACTAGTGGAGAGATCTGGAGCATTCCGGCTTAATCTCTCCGGCAAGTGCGCCCTGTCCTACCAACCGTACCCATAGCGGCCGTTTTCTGATACGACTACTGGCATGAGTACCGAAGCAATGGCTGGCAAGCCGAGTATCTTTTCAAGCCTGCGGCAGGAGTGGCTTCTGGCAGTCGCCTTCGCGACGACAGCCTTGTTTCTGCTTTTTGGTAAAGGTTGGCTCTCCGACCTCTCAAATCCGCTGTGGTTCGTCTTCATGCTGGTTTGGCTCTTCGCCGTCATCATGAGCTCTGCCTTTGCCGTGGTGCACCATGCGGAGAGCCTCGCGGTCAGGCTGGGAGAGCCCCTGGGGACGCTGGTGCTCACGCTCTCGGTCATTGGCATCGAGGTGATGATGATCTCAGCCGTCATGCTCACCGGCGAGAACAAGCCCACATTGGCGCGCGACACCATGTACGGGATTGTGATGATCGTGCTCAATGGGATGATAGGAGTCGCATTGCTGGTAGGCGGTTTGCGCCACCACGAGCAGGAATACAATCTGCAGGGGGCAAACTCATTTTTGTCCCTGATCGTGCCGTTGACGGTCCTCGGCCTGGTGCTGCCGAACTTCACCAACGCCTCTCCCGGACCTACGCTGTCTAGCTTTCAATCCGGCTTTTCTGGCGGTAATGTCCATCGGGATTTACAGTCTGTTTCTGGTTATTCAAAACCGGAGACATCGCGAGTACTTCATAAGGCCAGCCCCGGCGAGAGCACTCGAACCGCAGAACGACGTCCGGGCTCACGAGCCAACAAATTCACTTACGTACCATGCCGTGTTGCTGGTGATGTACCTGCTGCCGGTAATCGTGCTCGCGGAGGAGATTGCCTTTCCCATCGACCACGGGATTGAAGTTCTGCATGCGCCACTGGCGCTGGGAGGTTTTCTGGTGGCGGTATTGATCTTGTCTCCCGAGTCGCTCAGCGCGACACGCGCGGCGCTGGCGAATGATCTGCAGCGCTCGATCAATATCCTGCTGGGTTCCGTGCTGGCGTCTATCGGGCTGACGATTCCCGCGGTTCTGACGATTGGCCTGGTTACCGGTAAGACCGTATTGCTTGGACTGCAGCCGCCGGATATGGTCTTGCTGGTTCTTACTCTAGCGGTGTGCGGCCTCACCTTCACCAGCAATCGCACCAATGTTCTTTTGGGCGCAGTGCACATTCTGCTGTTTCTCGCCTACGTCATGCTGATCTTCGAGCATTAGCTTGCCTATGCGCCATCGCTAAGGTCATACCGGCTGTGGCTACGCCGCCCGGCCAAGGGATGGATCCTGATTTACCAGACCGGGCTAGCCACGCGAATGCTCCAGACGGGTCCTTCTTCGTACAAAGAAGTATCTATGCGAACAATGGTTGGGGCGCTGCCATCGGTAACCCAAACGTACGAGTCTGGCGGCTGTTTGCCGACGACAGGAGCAACTAAGCCGGCGACACCCCCAATGTCGACTTTCACGTCGTACTTCAGCGCCTGGTAGCGGAGGCCGCTGAGCTTGAACGGTTCCTTGCCGTCCGCCGCAACCGCAAGCTTTACCATCCGCGGCTTGAGCGAGGGGGAGAGGTAGGGGAATTCAATCTTAGGAGCATCGGGGGGCAGATTCATAATCAGAAAGAAAATGATCCCGTTCGCCAGGTCAGGCGGAAGATCCATATGCTCTATCCGCGGTGCTTCGTTGCCTTTCGATAAGTCACGGATCGTCACTTGTTGCGAGTGAATATCAATCGTTGTGTCGCAGGGGTGCGGAAACGATGGGCCTTTCTGGATATGCCGGTCGCTGATAAGCCGAAACACCTTCTTTTGGGAAAAGATTGTTGTCTCATCGTCAATAGAGCCGTCCCGAAAATGGAAGACTGTTCGGAGCTTGATCCTGTCCCCATAAGGAACCTGGGTCAGGTCTCCCGCAGCGAGGATTGCCCCAGCCTGGTCACGGAGTGTGAGAAAGCCGCGCATCGAACCGAGTTTTTCACGCACGGTTACGACTTGAGCCGGCAGGCCGTCTGCCGGAATGAGCGCCGCGATGAGCAGCAACCAAAGTAGAGATTTAGGAAAGGAACGGGGAAACCGTGCTCGTTTCAATGGGGCCTCCGGAGCTAATCGCATCGCTGGCTAGTGGGAGTTTAAGACAGAGCTTGTTCATCAGCGGATGCGTCACTCCCCAGCACAGTTGAATTGTTTGGATGCAGATTGACTGTCTTTGGCGCGCATGATAGCTTTTCCCGGTTCAATTTAAGTCTTCCTTGCATAATGCGAAACCCCGAGTTCCCCTCCAGAGTGGACCGCAGATCAGATTGGAACAATCGCTGCGTTTCTCGCCTGACGATAAGGCGGTCAGCGAGAAGGAGAAACTAATGAGGCTGTCAATCGTGGATGAAGAGTCGATCGAGGCCCTCGATCTTCCTGGCCGGCATCTTCGCTGGCTGATGACCCGGGATAACGTCGACGCACGCCACTGCTCCATGTGCATGATCGTCGTACCGCCGGGGGAAACCGCCGGACCGGCGCACTCTCACCCCAATGGGGAAGAGATCATTTACATTGTGCATGGCTCGGGCAAGGTGATGATCGAGGGCGTGGTGGAACCGGTGAAGCAAGGAAGCGCTGTTCTGTTTCCCCAAGGGAAAATACACATGCTGCGGAACACGGGGACGGACGAGATGAAGGTAGTTTGCTTTTTTGCGCCGGCAACCAATCTCAAAGACTACAGATTCTTCGATAGCGTAGAGTTTCCGGAATAGCCGCTGTATTCCCATCCAGATTCAGCCTTCTCGGTGGGGCTGGAACCGTACCTCGGCGGCTAAAGCCGCCGGTACCCAAGAAGTTTGTGGCACGGCTTGACCGGCCCTTCGTACAAGGTAGCTCGCCGAAAACCCGTCGTCCCTCGGGACTAGATTTCAGCGTATTGCATCAATAGAGCGAGAATCAGCTGCGGGTTTTTCCTGGGAGGAAGTATCCGTGGCTACTGGACTTTCAGATACGCGATCAGGTCGCTGATTTGCGCCTCTGAAAGCATGGAGCCAAAGGCGGGCATGGGCGCGATCCCCTTGCGAATGACGTCTGCTGCCTGCTCTGGCGTGATCGGGGGGGTTACCAGGGGTTTGGAGCTGAAGATGCCGTGAAGATTTGGGGGGCCGAACGGAGTCGTGTCATCCGGCTTCTTGTTATGGCAGCTTACGCAATTTTGCTGGAAGAGGGCGCTGCCCCGTTTGGCTTTGGCACTCATGGCCGGCTTGGCGGTGTCGGCAAAACCCATCAAGGTGGTGAAAACGCAACGCGCCTGCAGCAAACAGCGCACAAACACCACCCTGAACCCGCTTATCTGACAGCCACCCACGACCCATTGCCACACGCCTCCGGTGTTCTCCAAATCATAAACCATGCCCCTCCAGCGAGCGTGTCTCCATTGCTGGACTCGGCAAAACCTGACTTCTGCCCGGTGAATCAGGGAAGAAATCCGGTGTTGGCGTTTGCGTCCAGAAGCGAACTCTGCGAACCTTCATCCTACTCTGAGATACTGTTGGTACTTAGAGGACCAACCCCGCATAGTTCCCAGGAGAACTTATATGGCACAGCAAACCGCGCTTCTCGAAACCAACTATTACGGCGGAGCCTGGCAGGGCAGCACCGCATCGGACACCGTAGAAATTACAGATCCCGCAACCGGCGAGGTGCATGCGCAGATCGGCATGGCCGGCCCGGCTGACGTTGAGGCTGCGGTTGCCGCGGCTGTAGCAGCCTTTCCCGCGTGGCGCCGTACTCCGCCGCAGGACAGGATCCAGTACCTCTTTCGTTTTCGCGAGCTTCTTCTCAAGCGAGCCGACGACATCGCCCGCACGACCACGCAGGAGAACGGAAAGACCGTTGCCGAAGCGAAGGCAGAACTGCAGCGGGGCATCGAGAACGTCGAAGTAGCTTGCGGTATCCCGAGCCTTATGCAGGGGTACAACCTGGAGGACGTAGCCAGCGGCATCGACGAGATGATGATTCGCCAGCCACTGGGCGTCGCGGTGGCGATTACGCCATTCAATTTTCCTGCGATGATTCCCCTCTGGTTCCTTCCTTACGCGATCGCCACCGGGAATACCTTTATCCTCAAGCCTTCTGAGCGGGTGCCGCTCACCGCCCGGCTGCTCTTCGAACTGCTGCATGAAACAGGCTTGCCTGCCGGAGTGTGCAACATGGTGGTCGGCGGCAAGCCGGTCGTCGACGCGCTTCTGCACCACAAAGACGTGCGGGCGATCAGCTTTGTTGGATCCACGCCTGTGGCGAAGTACATCTACGCCGAGGGCTCCATCCACGGCAAGCGGGTGCAGTGCCAGGGCGGGGCGAAGAACTATGTCGTGGTGATGCCGGATGCGGATCTCGACATGACGGCGAAGATCGTGAGCGACAGCGCCTTTGGCTGCGCAGGACAGAGATGCCTCGCGGTCTCGGTCGCGGTGACGGTGGGCGACGTGAGCAAGAAGTTCAACGAGGCGATCGTTGACCTCGCGTCCAGCATTCGTACCGGCAACGGCCTGGAAAAGGGCGTGCAAATGGGGCCGGTGATTACCGCGGACAGCAAGTCCCGCATCCTTAGCCTGGTGGAGAAGGGCGTCAAAGAGGGCGGGAAAGTGCTGCTCGATGGGCGTAAGTCCGCGGCGGGTGCTGGCGGCAACTTTATCGATCCCACGATCCTTACCGGCATCGGTTCGTCGAACCCTCTCACCTCGACTGAGATCTTTGGCCCGGTGTTGACAGTCAATGAGTCGAATACCCTGGATGATGCGATCGAGACTTTGTCGCACAGCGCCTTCGGCAACTCGGCCGCCATCTTTACCTCCAGCGGGGCCGCTGCACGCAAGTTTCGCTACGAGGTTCCGGCAGGAAACATCGGCGTCAATATCGGGGTTGCCGCGCCTATGGCCTACTTTCCATTCAGCGGATGGAGAGACAGCTTTATGGGAGTTCTGCACGGCCAAGGCAAGGATGCCATCGAGTTCTACACCGACAAGAAGGTTGTGATCGAGCGCTGGCCCAAGGAGTGGACCCGCAAGTTCTGAGGGATTGGTCAGGCCGCGCCGGAGTGGACGACTCCCTGATCAATGAGCCAACTGACCGCCTCGCGCACAGCTTCGAGAGAGCTATAGCGCGGCTCGTATCCCAGCAGGTTACGCGCTTTGGCAATGCTGCAGTTGGGCGAGTGCGCGATGTGATCCCAGGTAAGCGCGGCGTCCCTCTCGCTGACTCGCCGTTGCCACTCTGCCCAGGGTAGATACTGCACCTGCGCCGGTTTTCCAAACCATGCGGCGACGCGTTCGGTATAGCCCCGCAGCGTGAGAGCCGCGGGTGATACCACGTGAAAGCTTTCGCCGAGCGCGCTACTCCGGCACTCCATCGCCTTGACAAAGCATTGCGCCACATCGTCCGCATGGACGTGATGCAACGTTTCCATACCGATGTTTGGAAGCAGGATCGGCCTGCCCTGCAGCAGCATGGAGAAGATTTCCGGGTTGAGGTTGCCGGCAGGATTGATGGGGGCCCAGCCCGGGCCTACAAGGTGGCCGGGATGCAGGATCGTTACCGGCAACGCTGTTTGCTTCGCTTAGAAGATACGCCTCGATCGCAGCTTTACTCTTACCGTAGTCGCCAAATGCCGTTCGCGGCGCCGCTTCCGTGGTGGGCACTTCCACACTCGGTCCGTGGACCCAGATGGTGCCGCAATGCAGAAGGTGCCGGACGCGTCCGCGGAGGCATTCCACGAGTTGCTGTGCACTCTCCAGCCGGTAGCAGGTGAGGTCAATGACCACCTCTGCATCCAGCATCGCGATGCGCTCACCAAAGCTCCCGGCGGCCTCCTCTTGCCGAGCGATCTATCTCGACCCGTTGGATCGATTGCCACGCGGGGTGCTGCCGATAAGGCTCCTTCAAGCCTCGGCTGACGCAGATGACAGTGTGACCGGCATCGAAAAGCCGCGGCGTCAGAAAGCTGCCGATATGGCCGGTTCCACCAATGATCGCGACACGCACGTTTGGCCTCCAGTCGATCCTCGAGGACCAATTTACGGGATACACTGATGAGAATTCCTAAGGCAAACATGTAAATGCTGGACACTGCACAGAATGTTGTCATCGTCATTGTCTCCCTGGTGTGCGCCTTGTTCTTTATGGCGGCGGTGAACTACTACTGGCCACCGGAGGCGCGGCGGGCACACAACGATCTGATTGGCTGGCAGCTTTCCGTTCTGGGCACGACGTATGCGGTCATCGTCGGATTTATGCTCTACACGGTCTGGATTGACTTTGGATCGGCTGAGCTGAATGCGGATGCCGAAGCCAATTCTCTGGTGAACTTGTACCGGCTGGCAGACGGACTGGCTCCGAACGAAGGTGCGAAGGCTCAAGGTTTTGGCACGGGCGTATGGCGACGTCGTTGTCGCCCAGGAGTGGGGAGAGATGGCGACAAACATCATGCCCACGGAAACCCGGGGGATTGTCCGGCAGATGTGGCAGACTCTCATGGCCTCGAAAGCAGCTTCTCCGACGGAGATCACTGCGGAGGACCATGCCCTCTATGAGCTCAGCGCCCTGGCAGGATATCGCCGCATCCGCCTGGTGGAGTGCGCATCACGGATCCCCGGCGTGCTGTGGTTTGTGCTGCTGGTTGGGGGAGTGGTCACGATCGCGTCTACCTGCATGTTCGGCGCTTCCAATGGCGCATTGCACGTGATCCAGGTGAGTGCGTTTACCTTGCTCATCTCGCTTGTGCTGGTTGCGATTGCCGATATCAACCGGCCATTCCAGGGCTCGGTCCACGTGAGCGATTACGCCTTCCGGCGCGCGCAGATGGATATGAAGGAGCCGTAGGCGGCTTGTTTAGAGCCTGGCGGTTCGCAGCCGCAGTGCGTTGGCAATGACGGAGACCGAGCTGAAGCTCATAGCCGCGGCGGCGATCATGGGATTGAGCAGCAACCCGAATACCGGGTAGAGCACACCTGCGGCAAGCGGCACACCCAGAGCGTTGTAGAAAAAGGCAAAGAATAGATTCTGGCGAATGTTGCGCATGGTTCGTTGGCTCAGACGCCGAGCCTTGAGAATTCCGCGCAGGTCCCCTTTCACCAGGACGATGCCGCCAGATTCCATGGCGACATCCGTTCCCGTGCCCATCGCGATGCCTACCTGTGCCTGCGCCAGCGCGGGTGCATCGTTGACGCCGTCGCCTGCCATGGCCACGACTGCTCCCTGCGCTTGCAGCTTTTTGACGGCGTCGGCCTTTTGCGACGGCAACACCTCTGCCTGGAACTCAATCCCCAACTTCTGAGCCAAAGCCGCTGCGGTGGTGCGGTTATCGCCGGTGACCATCACCACCTTAATGCCATCGCGCTTTAACTCCTCGATCGCCTGGGGCGTAGATTCCCGGAGGGGATCGGCGACCGCAACCAAGCCAGCCAGACGGCCATCCCGGGCGACAAACATGACCGTTTGCCCAGCCTGGCGTAGGGCTTCGGCCTGCTGGTCCATCGCTTCGTAATGCAGCGCCCATGATCGCGCATCAGGGCCGCATTGCCGGCGGCCACCTGGAGGCCCTGGATGGTGCCCGACACGCCCTTGCCGGTAAGCGAGGCAAAATCTGCCACCGGCAACAACTCGATCTGCTTCTCTTTCGCTGCCGCTAGAATGGCTGCGGCCAAGGGATGTTCGCTGGCTTTTTCCAGGCTGGCAATGGTTTGCAGAAGCTGGCCTTCATCCTCGCCCGGCGCCGGGATCAGGGCACTGACCCGCGGCTTGCCTTCGGTGAGCGTTCCCGTCTTGTCCACCACCAGGATGTTTACTTTTTCCATCGTCTCCAGGGCTTCCGCATTGCGGATGAGGATTCCCTCGCCGGCGCCGCGGCCCGTGCCGACCATGATGGACATCGGGGTCGCCAGGCCGAGAGCACAAGGGCAGGCGATGATGAGCACAGCCACGGCATTTACCAGGGCATGCGCATACCGAGGCTGCGGACCAAAGATCGCCCAGAAAACAAACGTGATCACGGCCGCGACCAAGACGGCGGGGACGAAGTACGAAGCGACTCTGTCGGCAAGGCGCTGAATGGGAGCACGGGTCCTTTGTGCCTCGCTCACCATCTTGACAATCTGCGCCAGCAGCGTGGCTGAGCCGACGCGCTCCGCTTGCATGACCAGGCTGCCCGTCCCGTTGATGGTTCCACCCACCAGCTTTGTCTCCGGCAGTTTTCTCTACCGGGATGGGCTCGCCGGTGACCATGGATTCGTCTACAGAGCTGTGCCCCTCCAGACACCAAGCCATCGACGGGCACTTTTTCGCCGGGACGGATGCGAAGACGGTCGCCCACGGCGACCTGACTGAGAGCGACATCGGCCTCGTTTCCGTTGGTGGCGATGCGGCGCGCGGTTTTGGGGGCCAGGCCGAGCAGCGCCTGGAGGGCGCCGCTGGTTTGGCTGCGAGCTCGCAACTCGAGCACCTGCCCCAGCAGGACCAGAACGGTGATAACGGCAGCTGCTTCAAAATAGAGGCCGAGGTTTCCCTGGGGATCGCGAAACGAGGCGGGAAAAAGGCCGGGCGCGGCCACGGCCGCCAGGCTGTAAAGGTAGGCAGCGCCCGTTCCCATCGCGATGAGGGTGAACATGTTCAGGCTGCGATGAACGATCGAGGCCCAGCCGCGCTCAAAGAACGGCCATCCGCCCCACAGCACTACCGGTGTCGCCAGGGCAAACTCGATCCAGCCCACCAGCGGGCCTTCCAGCGGATGGCTGGGCAGGAGGCCGGAGACCATGATCGCGAGCAAAGGAAGGGTCAGCAAGGTGCTAATCCACAGCCGCCGGGTCATGCTGGCCAATTCGGGATTGGCGGCGGCGGCGGTGACGGTTCGAGGTTCGAGCGCCATGCCACAGATCGGACAAGCGCCTGGCCCGTCGCGCACGATTTGCGGATGCATGGGACAGGTGTATTCGGTGCGTTCGTTTGGGGCGGCGGGCTGCGGTTGCATCCAGCGCCATGCCGCACTTAGGGCATGCCCCCGGCTTCGCGGAGAGCACCTCGGGATGCATGGGGCAGGTGTATTGAGAGGACGCGGCGGTCTGGGGGGGCGGCCCAATTGGTACCAGGGAAGACGCCGGGGGAACAGGTTGCGAGCCGTCATATTTGCCAGGACTCGCCTCGAATTTTGTCCCGCAGCCCTGGGAACAGAAGTACCAGGTGCTGCCTGCGTGCTCGACCGATGCCGCCGCCTTTTCCGGTACGACCTTCATGCCGCAAACCGGGTCGCTTTTTGTCAGAACCTCGGTTACCACTTGTGACACCTTCCGTCATGGTTAGACGGGCCACGGGGCCTTAACGATTCTGCTTCTGCAACGACCGATGGCCGATGTCCCTGCGGTAGTACATCCCGTCAAATTCAATCCGCTCCAGCGCCTCGTAGGCCAACGATAGCGATTGCTGCAGCGTCGCGGAGGCGGCAGTCACGCCCAGGACCCGGCCGCCTTCGGTGACGTAATGCCCATCTACGAACGCAGTGCCCGAGTGAAAAACCTCCACTCCCGGGATGCGGGCCGCCTCTTCCAGGCCACTGATTTGTGCCCGGTGATATAGCTGCCTGGGTAGCCTGCGGAGGCCGCGACTACACAGGCGGAGGCCCCGGGTTTCCAGCGCAGCTCAGCGTCGCTCAAACGGCCCTCAACGCAGGCTTCCAGCGTCGCTACCAGGTCACTGTCCAGCCGGGCCAGAATGGCCTGGGTCTCAGGATCGCCAAAGCGCGCATTGAACTCCAGCACCATCGGACCCCGCGCCGTCATCATTAGGCCGCAGTATAGAACGCCCACAAAGGGAGAGTCTTCTGCAGCCATGCCACTCACCGTGGGCAACGCAATGTGGTGCACAATCCAGTCGCGCATCTGATCATCCACCATGGTGTCGGTGGAGTAGGCGCCCATGCCGCCGGTGTTGGGTCCGGTATCGCCCTCGCCCACTCGCTTGTGGTCCTGCGCCGGGACTAACGGCGATACATGCTTGCCGTCGGTGAGGGTAAGAAACGAGATCTCCTCGCCGGTGAGAAACTCCTCGATCACGATAGAGGACTGGACACCGCCCAGCAGCCTTCCGCCCAAAAGCCCGGAGATTGCCTCGGTTGCTTCTCGCCGCGTCTCGCACACAATCACGCCCTTGCCTGACGCCAGACCATCCGCTTTGATCACGACCGGGAGATGGAAGAGATCGATCGAGTCCAGGGCTTCCCGCTCGGTGGTAGCGACGGCATAGGCTGCGGTCGGGATTTGGTGGCGCTGCATAAAGCGCTTGGCGAAGGATTTGCTGCTTTCCAACAGGGCTGCCTGCCGGGTGGGCCCAAAGACCGGGATGCTGCGCCGCTGCAACTCATCCACCAGGCCCAGAGACAAGGGGAGTTCAGGGCCCACCACCACCAGATCTGGACTTTCGGCCGCGGCGACCCGCAACAAGTCATCGACATCCTTGGGGCTAGAGGGAATGCAGCGCGCCAATTGAGCTATGCCCGCGTTACCAGGTGTACAAAGCACTTCGGAGACTCGGCGGGAGCGGCCGATGGACCACACCAACGCATGTTCGCGGCCTCCCCCTCCTATTACGAGCACTTTCATCTGTGGCAAGACTACCGTAGCAGCACCCGAACTGCGAAGGGTCATTAACTATGGTTAACACCCGGACGGAAATGCAGGCTATACTGAGGGGGCAGCTGCTGAAACGAGGATTGTGCCATGGCTCCTGTTTCTCCACCCTCGCTTCCAATCACCTCTTCGCAGCCCGCTGCGCTGCTTCCCAATCTAAAAGCCCGGCAGGCCCTGTATTGGTTTGGGCCAGCCTTTGTGGCCAGCATTGCCTATATCGATCCGGGCAACTTCGCCACCAATTTTGCCGGAGGAACCAGTTTTGGCTACAAGCTGCTATGGGTTCTGCTTTGGTCGAACGCTATGGCCATCTTGATCCAGTACCTCTCGGCCAAACTGGGGATCGCAACTGGACGGACGCTGCCGCAGAACTGCCGGGAGCATTTTTCGCGTCGTACGGCCATCGGACTATGGGTCGCGGCCGAACTATCGGCACTTGCCACCGATTTGGCTGAATTTCTGGGTGCGGCACTCGGCTTCTACCTGCTTTTCGGGGGCTACTTCCTCCATTTGGGGCTGAGCCGCACTACGGTGATGTTTCTGGCCGCGATCGTCTCGGCGGTGTGCGTTTTCGCCATCCTGGCGCTCGAGCTACGGGGCTTCAGGAGCCTGGAACTCGGCATCATGGTCTTTGTGTTGATGATCGGGGTGTGTTACCTGATCGAGATTTTCCTGGTCCACCCCGATTGGCGGCAGATCGCCTATCACACCGTAGTACCGATGATGGATCGACAGAGTATCTACATCGCCGTGGGTATGCTGGGCGCCACAGTGATGCCACACGTGGTTTACCTGCACTCCGGCCTGGTGCAACCCCGCCTGGTGGCGGAAGAACGGGTTGAACACACGTCGCACATTCGCTACCTGACTCGACTGCGCCATTTAAGGTTGGAAGCGCTGGATGTGTTTGCAGCCATGAACGGGGCGTGGCTGGTGAATTCCGCGATGATTATCGTTGCCGCTGCGGCTTTTGCCGGGACGGGACGGAGTGACATGTCGATCGAGGAAGCCCACCGCACGCTGGGCCCTCTGTTGGGTCCGGCTTCGGCAACCATCTTTGCGGTTGCGCTTTTGTGCTCCGGCCTTTCGTCTTCTACCGTCGGAACCCTGGCTGGGCAGATGATCCTGGAAGGCTTTCTGAACGTTCGCTTCAGCATCTTCCTGCGCCGTCTGTTGACACTGCTGCCGGCGATGGTGGTGATCGGCCTGGGCCTGGACCCGATCCGGATCCTGGTTCTCTCCCAGGTGGTGCTCAGCTTTACTTTGCCCTTTGCCCTGATTCCGCTGCTCATCCTGTGCAGCCGTCGGAAAGTGATGCGAGAGTTCACCAACGGGGGCACCCTCGCCTTTCTCGGCTGGCTGACGGTGGCGATCATTATTGCCCTAAACGTGGTGCTACTGGGATTGAGTGTTGCTCCCTGATTCTTTACAATATTTCGTGGACCATGAACGCCCATCGCAATTCCCTGCACAAGCGTTTCCGTCACGGCAAGCCTGACCGCGGACGGAGCCATTCCTCCTAACTTATCGTCAGCAAGATCCTGACAACCGATTTTTTGATCAGGCTCGCGCTCCTGCGCAAATTTGCGCGATGTGGACGAGACAGCAGAGAGGAATTACCCAATGAACAGCTTCGGCAGTCAATCGATCCTGAAGGTCGGCAATAAGAGCTACGAGATTTTCCGTCTGAATGCGCTGGAGGCCAAGGGGCTCTCTCTTCGCCGCCTTCCCTACAGCCTGCGGGTGCTGCTGGAAAACCTGCTGCGGCAGGAAGACGGCAAGAGCGTGACCGCGGACGATATCGAATTCCTTGCCAAGTGGAAGGCAAATGCTGAACCGGCGCGCGAGATCGCATTTATGCCGGCACGGGTGCTGATGCAGGACTTTACCGGAGTGCCGGCCGTGGTCGACCTCGCTGCCATGCGCGATGCCATGAAGCAGCTAGGCGGCGACCCGGAGAAGATCAACCCTCTGCAACCGGCCGAGCTGGTGATCGACCACTCGGTCCAGGTGGACGAATTCGGCACTTCGAACGCATATTCGATCAACGCCGCGCTTGAGTTCCAGCGCAACCGGGAGCGCTACGCCTTCTTGAAATGGGGCCAGACCGCATTCCGGAATTTCTCCACTGTTCCCCCGGGCATGGGGATTTGCCACCAGGTCAACCTGGAGTACCTGGCGCGTGTGGTTTTTACCACGACTGTGAATGGCAGCGTGGTGCGAGCCTACCCTGACACGCTGGTGGGCACCGACTCGCATACCACCATGATCAACGGGCTGGGCGTACTGGGATGGGGCGTGGGTGGGATCGAAGCAGAGGCTGCCATGTTGGGCCAGCCAGTTTCGATGCTGGTGCCACAGGTCGTCGGGTTCAAGCTCACGGGCAAACTGCGCGAGGGTGCGACTGCCACCGACCTGGTGCTGACCGTGACCGAGATGTTGCGCAAGCTGGGAGTAGTGGGCAAATTTGTCGAGTTCTACGGCTCTGGGGTTAGCGAGTTGAGCCTTGCGGACCGGGCGACGATCGGTAATATGGCGCCGGAGTATGGCGCCACCTGCGGCATCTTCCCCATCGATGCGGAGACGCTGCGCTATCTGCAGCTGACAGGGCGGAGCGAGGAGCAGATCAAGCTGGTGGAGGCGTACTCCAAAGAGCAGGGGTGGTTCCATACGCCTGATTCGGCCGAGGCCGAATACACGCAGACAACCCATCTGGACCTTTCGACGGTCGAGCCGAGCGTTGCCGGCCCCCGGCGTCCCCAGGACCGTGTGCTGCTTTCCCAGGCCGGCGCAAACTTTCAGGAGCAGTTGCCGGGCTTGCTGGGGCCGAGTGCCTCGGGTCGCAAGGAACGGCAAACCATACGCTGGGAGGGCGAGGGCGGTCATACCTGGGCAAACGGCAGTGATAAGGCGACTCCCGAGAAGGGACCGGTGAGCACGGTTAAGGAGCGCTTTGGCGTCGATGTCGATCCCTACCTCGACCATGGATCCATTGTGATCGCGGCCATTACCAGTTGCACCAACACTTCGAATCCGTCGGTGATGATTGCTGCCGGGCTGCTGGCAAAGAAGGCTTCAGAGAAGGGACTAAGGGTGCCACCATGGGTCAAGACCTCTCTGGCGCCGGGCTCCCGTGTGGTGACGGACTATTACAAGAAAGCCGGACTCATGGAAGCGCTCGACAAGCTGCGCTTCCAGGTGGTTGGCTATGGCTGCACCACTTGCATCGGCAACTCCGGTCCGCTGCCAACCGATGTTTCCAAGTCGATTGACGATCACGGGCTGGTCGCGGTTTCCGTGTTGAGTGGAAATCGAAACTTCGAGGGACGTATTAACTCTGAGGTTCGCGCCAACTATCTCATGTCGCCACCGCTGGTGGTGGCCTACGCTCTGGTGGGGAACATCGAACATAATTTCGAGACCGATCCGATCGGCAAAGATAAGGGCGGCGCGCCAGTCTACCTGAAGGACATCTGGCCGACCCAGGAAGAAGTAAACAGCACCATCGCGTCCTCTATCGATTCAGAGATCTTTACCAAGCAATATGAAACTGTTACGGATGGTGATAAGAATTGGCAGCACCTCAAGTTTCCGACCGGCGACACCTACCAGTGGGAACCGGATTCCACGTACATCCGCAAGGCGCCGTATTTTGACGGGATGCCGGCTAAGCCTGCGCCGGTGGTGGACATCAAAGGTGCGAGAGTGTTGGCGGTGCTGGGAGACAGCGTGACTACAGACCACATTTCCCCAGCCGGCTCCATCAAGCTAAATGGACCTGCCGGCAAATACCTGGTTGAGCACGGTGTGAAAGCGGCGGACTTCAACTCGTACGGGTCGCGGCGAGGCAATCACGAGGTGATGGTGCGCGGCACCTTTGCCAACGTTCGGTTGCGTAACAAGCTGGCTCCGGGAACTGAAGGCGGTGTCACTCGCCTGCTGCCTGAGGGCGAGGGCATGAGCATCTTCGATGCGTCGGTAAAGTATGCCGAACGTGGTGTGCCTCTGGTGATTCTTGCCGGGAAGGAATACGGGTCCGGCTCCTCGCGCGATTGGGCGGCTAAGGGGCCGAGGCTCCTCGGCGTGCGGGCGGTGATTGCACAGAGCTACGAGCGTATTCACCGCTCCAACCTGGTGGGCATGGGAATCTTGCCGTTGCAGTTTGAGGCTGGGCAAAGTGCGGAATCGCTTGAGCTCACGGGGGAAGAGGTGTTCGACCTTGAAGGAATTCGCCAAATGCTGGAGAAGAAGTTCGCCAGCGGCCGCACGCTCAAGGTCAAGACGACGGATGCGGCGGGGAAGAGCGCGTATTTCAACGCAACGGTGCGCATCGACACGCCACAGGAAATTCTTTACTACGAGAACGGTGGGATCCTGCAGTTTGTGTTGCGGCAGTTGGCGGCGAGCTAGGGCTGATGGGAGAGGTTGAGTCCTGCGCTTACAGCGCTCGGAACGGTTAGGACTGATTCCCCAGCCCTTCCGGGCCTTGGATTGGTAGCTTTTATCTGTGTTGATTATGGTTGGGAGAAGGGATGGGTTGGGGCCGTGTTATCCCACTCAAGCCAACAGAAGGCTTGAATGGGGCACCCAATCCTTCTAGCATCTTTCCTCTGCATCGTATGCTCGACAAGTGAACAGCAGGTCCCTCCACTACGCTGCGCTCCGGTCGGGATGACAATTCTGCTGCTAAGACAGATCTGTCCTGAAGGATCTTCGATTGCAAGCGAAGCGTAGTGGAGGGACCTGCGGTTGCTTTGCTCATCGTGGTAGGACGATGACGCCCCATGGGCTCGAGCCAGCCTTCACTTTTTTTGTCACGGTATTGGTGGCCAGGTCCACGACCGAAATGTTGTTTGACGGCCCGTTGGCGGAATAAAGTGTCTTGGCGTCCAGCGAAAGCGCGATGCCCCAGGGACGCGGTCCGACCTCGACCGATCCCAGCACAGTGTTCGTGGCTGTATCGATCGTAAATACCTGGTGCCCTCTGCCGGTGCTGACATAGAGCCGGCTGCCATCGGGCGAGAGCAACACAGCCATGGGCTTGATGATGCCCGGCTTACCCAGCGATATCGCCTTGATCATTCGATTCTTTTTTACATCGACCCACACCACGGTTCCGTCGTTTTCCGCGTTCACGTAGGCATGCAGCCCGTCGGGCATGAACGCCACCGAGCGCGGACGGTGCCCGACCTTGAAGGTCGCATCGATCTTGCCCGCCACGGGATCGAGGACGGCAATGGTTCCCGTTTCCTCGGAAGTAACCCAGACATGCTTCCCGTCCGGCGTTACCTTTACTCCCTCAGGCTGTGCGCCCACCTTGATGCTTTTGACTACTTTGCTGGAGGCGATGTCGACGATACTGACAGCCTCATCGTCTTCGTTGGAGATATATAGCTGCGTGCCATCCTGGCTGACGTCGAAGTTTTCCGGATCGGAGCCGCCGGGAATCATGCGCAGCAGCTTGCTCTGTGCAACGTCGAAGACGCCGATCCCATCGGCGCTCTTGTCAGGCGGCGGAAGAGTGCTTTCATCCACATCCGGCCCGGCAATCGGCGAGCCACTGAGCGCGACGTAGATCGTCTTGTGGTCCGGGCTGGAGTGGATACCGCGTGGACGCTTGCCTAAAGGGACAGTGGCGAGCACGTTGTAGTTTCCGGAATCGATGATAGTCATGTCGCCGGAGACTTCATTCGTCACGTAAATCCGCGGCGCCGAGGTCTCAACCGGCGCGGTTTGCGCGGGCTGCTCCGCAGGCTTGGAGGATTGGCAACCGGCTGCGAAGACCGTCAGAGCGAAGGCAGAGAGAGCATATCCGAGTTTGCGCATGGCTTAGTTTTCCTTGAATGTGAAGTTGGCCTCAGCGTTGCCGTGGGGCGGAACGGTTACCTGCTGCTCTTGTGTCCCAAGCTTTTCCTGCCAGACCGCAATCGTGTATGTGCCTGGCGGCAAATTCTGGATTTCGAAAGACCCGTCGTCCTTGGAAACGGCAAAATAAGGATGATCCAGGACGCCGATAAAGGCATGCATCCAACTATGAATGTTACATTTCACCCGGATCATGATTTCCGGTCTGATGAATTTACGGTCGATGGGTGGGTCGCCGGCGCCCTGACTGTGATTCCATTCCCGGTTGACCTGGGCCATGGGATGAATATTGTGGGTTACCGGATCTGAGTTGATGACCTGCAAGATCTGTCCGGTCTGAATGCCCACTACCCGTGGACGGAACCAGCAGCCACTCTGATCGATAGTGACCGGGGTTGCGGGAATCTCGAAGGTCTTTCCTTCTAACCCACTCTTGACATAGACGAAAGCGTTGGCCACGCCGCCAGTTTTATTGACGACTAAGGATTCGTCATAGGCTTTTCCGTGATGGGCTTCGACGCAGGCGGGTTCCTCGCTCATGTCGATCACTTTGGGCGCCGGCTTCTTGCCGGTGAAGCGCACGCGGCCGGTCACAGTGGCGGCGGTCTCCGGGTCCACTTTGAAGAAGACAGGCGCCGGCGGGGTTTTCGCGGTGGCTGGCTGTTCTGTCTTGGGTTTCCCCGAGCAGCCGGCAAGGAGCGCGACCGCGAAGCAGAGAGGGAGAAAGCAAAAGCGCTTCATGCCGGATATGTACCTTATTCTTTCCCTGGTGGTCCAGCGTTTCTTGGCATCTCGCCGGTAAGAGCCTCGAGGAACGCAACCAGATCTGCACGATCCTGCGCGGAGAGGTTGAGTGCTTTGATCTCCTTGTCGAGATATGGATTTGAATTGCCGCCTCCGGCGTAGAAATCGACGACATCTTTGAGTGTTTTCAGGCTGCCGTCGTGCATATAGGGCCCGGTCAGGGCGACGTTACGCAAGGTAGGCGTCTTGAATTCACCTTTTTCAGTTTCTAATTTCGTTTGGCCGAAGCGGCCGAGGTCCGTGAGCGTGCCCTCTCCGCTGACGCCGGAGCCGGTGTTGTGAAAATTTCCATCGGTAAAGAGGGCATGCCTGGCTTCGATGGTGTGGCAGACGACGCAGTTCCCCTTTTGCGGATCGGTAAAGATCGCGAGGCCGTGGACGGCAGCGGGCGTGAGCGCCTGTTTGTTCCCGCCATATTGGTATTGATCGAATGGAGAGTTGCCGCTAAGCAAGGTTCGCTCGAAGCTGGCCAGCGACCGCTGAATCTTTCCCAGGGTTACGCTTCCTGGCCCAAACGCACGGGCAAATTCGGTATCGTACGCGGGGTCCTGTGCAATCTTCGAAACGGAAACCTCGTGCGGCTGATTCATCTCCGCCGGGTCGGCAATGGGAAAAGCGGACTGCGCCTCCAGGCTGGGGGCGCGGCCATCCCAGAATTGCAGCGGCGAGTACGCCGCATTCAGCAAGGTTGGAGAATTGCGCACGCCAAGCGTGCCGCCGACACCGCGCGCCACCGCACGTCCATCGGTGAATGCGAGAGTTGGATTGTGGCAAGAGGCGCACGACACAGAGTTGTCTTTGGAAAGCCTCGTGTCGTAGAAGAGCTTGCGTCCGAGGGCGATCGTCTCCGCGGTTGGCGGGTTATCCGCGGGAAAAGGAACCGGCGGCAGCCCCAGGGGAGCCTTGATGTTGACCACCGCGCCAATCGGTCTTTCATTCCCAGACGTTTTACATCCAACACAGAGGACCGCGGCTATCAGAACGGTATGTAGAGGGAGGACTCTCAATCTCACCATGATTATAGCTTCGCTCGCCGCACGCCACGATGACATAGGGATACGTCGATTCAGTAAACTAACGGCTCTTGACCTGGCCGGTCACGGAATCAAGAAGAACCACCGCGCCGTTTTGAGGCGCACCTGTACTGAAGTCAAGCATGTCGGCGATGGATCCGGCAATTGCGTCATAGGACCCCTGACCGATTCGCTGTTGGTTCAAGAAAATATCTTCAATGAAGCGCAGAATGGAGGTCTGATCGGTCACCGCATGGGAAACATAATTTGGCTTGGCCCACGGCGAGATGACCAACAGTGGCAGGCGTGGACCATATCCGCATCTGCCCTGCGCGTGCAGCGTGCGGACCTCCACGCCAGGAAGCGCGGTTGCTCCGTCGCCACATCTTCTCTCGCCGGAGAAACTATCCCTGGTTGTATTGCTGCCGTTGATAACGTTGTTCACGTGGTCATACCAGCCGTCGGAGTCATCGTACGCAAGGATGATGACCGTGTGATTCCACTGCGGCGTCTGCTCGATGGTATTGATCGCATCCACCAGAAAGGCCTGCTTCATCAAGAGGATCCGAGTAACCGGCGTGGCCGTCACGATAACCTGCGGACTTGAGGAAGCTGACGCTGGGGAAGCTGCCCACCTCGAGCGCCTCGAAAAAGTCGTGCAGGTCGTACTGGTGGTGGGCGCCTCCGTCGTTTGAATATCCGACCATCTGGGGAAAGGGCGGGTGGGTGTGAAGCGGATTGGCGGTCGAAGCGTAATACTGAAACGGGCTGAGCGCCGGGGAGTATATCCAAAGGCGTCTGTCCGGTTACGTATGACCTATGGCTTCGGCGGCAACCCCGTGGTGCCATTGCTGTTGGTAATCGTAGTATCGAAGCCTCGGTAGAAGAATCCCCACGTCAGGCCTGCAGCGTTTAAGAGATCACCTATATTTTTACCGGTCATATGCACTAATCCGAGGCCGGCGTCGGAGCACATATCGTTGAATGGATCAGCGTTATTGATGAGCGTGCGTCCCCCATTGCCATCTGAAACCATGTCGCCCTGCGCGTTGCTATCGTTTACGACGCCATTGGTTTGGCCGGAGATGAGATTGATGGCGCCTAACGTGGACGGTCCGAACGTAGTACCAAAGAAGCGGTCGCTCATCGCATAATGCTGCGCATAATTCCATATCGCCGTGACCGTGTTGCCGTCGTAGTAGCCCATGGTGAGCCCGGTGGTAGCGGCAATGCCGCTGCCCAGATGACGGCTATCGGCTATTCCCACGGATCGTGGAAACAGGTCCATCGTGCCCCCATCGAAGGCCAACTGTTCCGCGCTGTAGGTGTGGTCCTGGTCGGCGGTTGCAGCACCGAAGGGTGATAAGCGAAACGGGTTGGTGGCTCCCGCGCCGTTGCGTTTATTTGTTGCGTTGGGATTATCCGACAAAAGGCTTTGGGAGAGGCCATCGACAACCGGTGTCCCGGGAAGCGCTGTAAAGGGAATCTCTCCGGGCGGATTCAGCGCATTCGGGTAAGTGCCAAAGTAATGGTCGAAGGAGACGTTTTCCTGAAAGATCACTACTATGTGCTGAATGTTTCCAGTAGAGGTAACGGTTGACTCTTGAGAGCCGGGAATCAAGTTCTGTACCCGCAACCTGTAAGGGGCTTGATGAGTGAGAAACCCAGCAGCAGGGAGCAAATAATTGCAACTCGGCGGATCATGGAACTGCTCACCCCGAAGGCACAAATTCATGTGCGCAGGCGTATCTTTCGTGGCGGATACTACCCGCGCGGGAGGGGCGCGCCGCCATTCTGGATACGGAGAACTGACTCATGCAAGTCGATATTCGTTAGCGAAGCCGGATAGCGAAATGTTCGGGTATGGGCGCACCGCGTCCTCGAGTTACTTGTGTATGCGGAAGATTCCTGTGACAACCGCACTGTCTTTTTCGCCCGGCACGCTGGCGAATGCCTTGATGGTCAGCCCCGAGCCCTTGATCACGATCGGCGCGTGATACACGGGGGAGGCGGTGACGGGTTGGGAGTAGTCCACGGTGTAGTGGATTACGGCGCCTGGTGATTCGGAATGCAAGACGATCTCCGAATCACCGGCCAATAAGCCGGGTTTGGGTGAAAACGCTGGCTCTGCGGTCACATGCGCTGGCGAAGAGGCATGTGTGTGCGTCTGCGCTCCTTGAGAATCGTTCATTGGCTGGATGCCCACAACCAGCGATTCCAGATACGCCCACTGGAAATCATGGGTGGGCCAGCCATAGAAATCGTCATTCCATTTCTGCATCAGATCTTTCGCGTCGTGGAAGGATTTCTTGAAGCCCGCTTCCTGTGCGGGGCTAATTGCCGCAATAAAGAGCTGCATTCTCGGGGTGTTTCTGTCGTCATTGATGGTTACGACATAAAGGCCGGCAGACGGAAGCGGAAGAGTGATGAAGGGCCCAGTCTTATCCAGGACGAGATGCAGCTGGTTTGTACGCGCGGGGTCAAACGGCCGTATGTCGCAGATAAAACTCCCATTGGGGAGCTTTGTGGCCAGGCCCTCCACACGCACTTGATTGTCAGGACCAAGTACAGCCAGAATCTCATCGCGCGGGAATCCCAATGGAGGATGAATGTCGGACGCGCCGGAGAAGCCCCGGTCCCCACGGATCAGCGCGGCGCGAATGCGGGCCAGCATGTCGATGGCGAACGGCTCGGGGTCGCGGTAAAGCGGAGGCACACGAAAGCCACGCGCGCAGTCATAGACGGTAAAGCACTCATACATAATGCGTTGACCGTCGGGCAGTAGAACAATGACTGTGTGTTGTGCGGCGACCGGGTCGGGCTGCAGGAGTGAGCCCGGCTGAATGGCATCTCCCGTGCGGATAGGCGCGCCTTCACCTTCGACCTGCCAGTTGCCCTTTACACCCCACGCGACCCCAGCGGGTGACGCTGCGGTTTTCTGCCCCCAAAGAGAAGGAACAACGACCATGAGAGGCAACAGGCAGAGAAGCGCCCTGCCAAACATCGATCGCGCGAGACCGAAGAACTTGATTGTGAACATGGTCAATTTTGCAGCGATGGCGCAGTTTCCGTTGACCCGGAAACGCGGACCATCTTGCGCCACGAATCACAATCTTATCGCAGGGATCTGATGGTTAGCCCTGTACTGATACCGTAGTTGTACGGGGTTGACCCATTTGCATCAAACGAGTCCTGCCGCACAGAGGCTAAGCGAGCCGGCACAAGGCCGTTCGAAGAACTGGCCCGGCTCCTAGAATGTCGTTAGGAGGCGAAAGGTAAATTGGCGTCCCGGGCCAACCGCGTTGCCGGAGAACAGTCCTCCGAAGTCGATGAGTTCGAGCGTGTTGCCCACGTTTGCGATATCGCCCTGAAACCGCGTGGTGAATTTTTCACGCTTGAGAAGATCGGCTCCCACCGAAAGGTTTTGCGTGAAGTAAGGGTTGATGCGGCCGCGATCGAAATTGAGGTGATTGATTACCACCTGGCCGTATTCTGTCGCATATTGCTGCGGAGTTAAATCCGGTTCAAACGGCAGTCCAGTGTTGTAGTCAGCCCCAAGGGCCATCCACAAACGCGGGGCGATCTGATAACGCGCTCGAGCGCGAACCGTATTCCGCTGGTCCTGCGAGTCGGGAAAGTGCCCGGTGGTCTGGGTCAGCGCGTCGGAAGCATCATCCCCAAGAAACAAGCCGCCTGTTACTGGATACCAGGCGTTCCCCACGATGTAGGAGTAGCTGGCGAAGCCCGAGAAGGGCCCCCAGTTGGGAGTTTCTATCTTTCCCTCCGCCCCGTAGAGAATGGCTGTTCCTGAATGCGATAGGGAAGCTTATCCCGGTGCTCAGGATTTGGTCGTCGTCGGCGTAGTTATTCACATCGCGGCGGAACACATTCGCGTCCACGCGCATTTTGTTGAAGAGCGCTTTCGTCAGGCCCAATTCGTAGTAGTTCCCGTGAGAAGGCTGGACCGGCAATTGCACCGCGGGACCGCTGGTGTCCAGATCGCGCCGCCTCCGGAGAGCTGGACAAAAGTATGTTTTCGAAGGAGGGTGTCTGGAAGATGCGGTCAAAGGATCCGTGAAGATTCAGGTTGAGCTTAGGAAAGTAGCGCGAGGCGGCGATCCGCGGTTCCACTGCGTTTTGGTTCACCAGCAATTGGTAGTGGTCCCATCGCAGGCCCGCGTTGATCGGTCCAGTTGCCGAGGCGGATCAAGTCCTGAACATAGGCGGCTTGTTCGAGATCCGGGCGGGTGCCGGTAAAGGAAAAGGTGGTCGCGCCGGTGTCGAAGATGCCCAAAGCTATCGGGCATTGAGGGTTGTTAATGTCGTCGCAGTAGGGCATGACGTAGCCGGTGTTTTCGTGCAGGAAGATCGTTGTCGGATTCGACGCCTACCTTGAATTCGTGCCTTCCACGATGGATGGAGGCGCTGCCGTTGAAGTAAACCTCCTTGAAGTCGTTGTGCTGGGTTGCAATCAGTGGCCACGACGCCTGATTCGAGTTAAAGTCATTGGAGTTATCGCGGGCCATGAAGCGCAGCCATCCGATCGCATCGGACGAGAATACGTGCTGGTAGGAAGCGATCCCCATGGTTTCAAAGTTGCCGCCAGTCTGCAGCTGCCCACCGGGAATGTATACGCAGTCGGGTGGCTCCTGGTCCGGGGGAACGGGAGGACAGCCAGTGTCGTTGTCGGAGTTTGGCAAATATGCCCCATTCTGCTGCACCAGCTCGTTGGGAATCTGATAGCGGGCGAGTTCATGGCGGACAATGAGGGTGAGGCGGTCTTTCTCCGTTAGATCCCGCTCATAACTTCCCCCGAAGCTGGCAACCGTGCCGGTGTTGGTGTAATTTTCGGGGACCACGGGATTGAGGTAGTGGTTCGTCATGTTGCCCGAGGCGCTCACGCCAAACGTATTCTTCCCCGATGTGTATTGATCCTGGGTACTGGCCGAGGCCGTATCATAGGTCCCGCCGAAGAGAGTAAGTTGTCCATGAAACCCCGGCAACTGGCTTCTGAGCGTATTGACCTCAACGACGCCTCCCATTTTCCTGCCATATTCCGCGGGAATACCGGCGGTATAAATCTTCAGGGATTGGATGTCATCGGCTTCGGCAGCCTCTGGGCCGAAGCTAGGCGAACGGTTGTCGGTGAGCGGAATTCCGTCCACGACAAACTGGGTCTGATATTCCGATCCGCGCGGGTGCAGAACGGCATTGCCTTCATAGAGCCAGCCGGGTTGTGAGTTTACCAGGTCTTGAATGCCGCGGCCGGGCAGCGCGGTCAATCGATTCTGAATCGACTCCGCACCCAATTCATTGACCGAACCTGGACGATACGGATCCATCAATGTGTTGGTGTCGGTGACCTTCACCGATTCGGAAACGGAAGCCACTTGCAGCCGAATCGTGCGATCCAAGGGGAGCGCAGAGTGTATATCGACCGACTCGGTAACCCCGGCAAAGCCTTGCGCCTGAATCTGGACCTGATAAATTCCGTAGGGCAGGCGCTTGGCGTCCACTCCGCCCTGCTGGTCCGTAGTGAATGTCTGGCTATACTGGTTGCCCTGGCTGACGAGGTCAACCGTGCCGCTCTTCACGCCCAATCCAGCGGGATCGGTGACGGTTAAACGCAATTCCCCGGTGGTGCTTTGGGCAAGCACGGAAAGAGCCCGTGGAAGTACTGCAATTATGGCCGTCTGGCCAAGAAGGGCTAAGGTGCAAAACAAAGATTGGGTTTTGAATTTCCTTATCAAAAATAGGCCTCTGTGGTCTGGCTGTTGCTCTGGGACTAGGTCAAGCCAGGCATCTGGCCCGCGGCGCAAAAGATCTCGTCGTTCTGTCCTCGTTTGAATATTCTTCTCCCTACGTTTTTGTTCAGTGTTTTTTTCACGGTGTGACCGGACCGTAAATGGCGCCCCCGAAAAAAAGCCTGAACAGAAGAGGGGTAAACGGAATATATAGTTGAAGTACCTATGCTTATTCGGCAGGCAGATTCGCTCCATGAGCTGGTGTTGCCGGCCGACTCCCGCACTGGGTCTTCGGCGAAACCCTCGGAGATCGAATGCGAAGTCATCGATCTGTTTGAGCAATTTCGTAATCCGCTGCTTCGCTATGTGATCTCGCTTGGGCTATCCGTTCACGATGGCGAAGAGATCATCCAGGAGGTGTTCATGGCGCTCTTCCGGCACCTGCAGATGGGGAAATCGAGGCGAAACCTTCGCGGCTGGGTATTTCGTGTGGCGCATAACCTGGGGTTGAAACAGCACATGGTCAACAGAAGGGCCCAGGCGACGCTTGATTCGGATGAGGCAGTAGCTTATCGGCAGGCGGACACTGCTCCCAATCCGGAGGAGCAGGCCGCGAGCAGCCAACGCCTGGAACGGATGCAGGCCGTTCTACGCGCGCTACCGGAGCAGGACCGGTACTGTCTCTCCCTACGCGCGGAGGGGCTACGCTACCGCGAAATAGCCGCTGCCCTTGGGATCTCGCTCGGTGCTGTATCGATAGCACTTACACGATCTCTGGCACGGATCGAGTGCGCCAAGCAAGGATGATGCCATGGTGAGAGAGCCGTTTCACTTGTCGGATGAGGATATCCTGCTGGTTCTCGACGGAGAGGTGTCCCAAAGACGCTCGAAGCAAATCCACGCACACCTGACGGCATGCTGGCTATGCCGCTCCCGATTAGGAGAGCTGGAAAGTACGATCGGGGATTTTGTTGCGCTTCACCGACGCACGCTGGATCCACAGTTACCGGATGCGACAGGCTCACGTGCTCTGCTCAAGGCACGGCTTGCCGAAGCAGCGGCGGTGCCATCAACAGGTCCATGGCCGCGCTTTCTGCAAATCTTACCGCACCATCGTGCCGCAGCCTACTTATGCCTGGCGGTGCTTGTCAGCGTGCTGGGGGGTAGGCTCCTGTTGAAGCAGTCTCAGCGAAGCGGGTCGGCAGATTCCCTCTCCCTGGCAAGCGCAGCGGTCCCGGACCCAAACTTAACGCCCGGCGCGACACGGCCAGTCAACATCGGGGATGTATGCTCCATGCCACACGAGGAAGTAGTCCGCGATGTGCCCAGCGCCTTGCGCCAGGAAGTCTTCAAGGAATATGGAATCGTGAATCCTCGTCCCGAAGACTATGAGATCGATTATCTGATTGCCCCGGGCTTGGGTGGCACGGAAGACATCCACAACTTATGGCCCGAACCCTCCACTTCGTCCAAGTGGAATGCCCATGTCAAAGATGCGCTGGAAGAGCGACTGCACCAATTAGTGTGCGATGGCAGGCTGGACCTTCCAACTGCGCAAAAGGCGATCGCTACCGATTGGATCTCAGCCTACAAGAAATATTCGGTCCCGACCAATATGTCGCTCAAGGGAAACGCCGCGTTTCCTCGTATGCCGGTGATGCTGTAAATACGTAGGAATTCGCCGGGCCCCCTCAGCTCGCGAAAATAGCAGAAGCCAGCCAGCGCTGCGCAGGCGGCCGTAATTTCTACATGAGCCCACTAGAATTTACTTAGTGTTTCAACGTATGCCTTGATGCCCGTGGAAATGATTTGGACACCAATGCAGAGTAGGATGAACGAAGAGAGGCGCATCACCATCGATGTTCCAGATCTGCCCAGAAGTTCCTCGGCCTTGCGGGCGTAGAGATAACAGACGAAGATGATGACGCAGATCAACGTGACGCCGGCGATGGCGGCAATCAGCACGCTGGGCGCGAACAGCGAATGCTCGTGCAACTCGGGAGGCAGGTGGGCTCCGAGCGTAATAGCAACAGAGATGGAACCCGGGCCTACGGTTATGGGCAAAGTGAAGGGATAGAAAGCGTTTTCAAGGATCTGGTCGTCCGGGATCGCCGCTGTTTTCGCTCTTCCTGTGTCCTGATTGAGGAGAGACCATCCAGTCGCGGCGACCACCAAGCCTCCGCCTATCTGTACTGCATAGATCGCAATGCCGAAGAATGCGAGTACGTGCACGCCCCAGATCAGGGAGCCGATCAGTAGAAAAAAACTATAGATGCGCGATTTTTTGCGCGAGTAACCGTTGCGTCTGGAAAGCGATCGGCCCGACCAAATTGACGAAGATCGCGGCGCTCCCCAAGGGATTGACGATGGGGAAGAGAGCGCCCACAACCAGAACTGTGGCCTCGATGACCGCGGTTATTTCCTGACGGATGTCGATCAAGTGGGTTACTCTCCAGGCTGACGGTCGGCCTCAAAATCTTACTACCCTTCGGCGCAAGCTGCGGGTGGCAAAAAAATTGCATACGCAAAACGCAGCCGTTCGAAGCCCGGGGCGTTGGTATAGCGTTTTCACAAATACCGTGTGGCTGGAAAGAGCGGCTATGTGCAGGAGTTCTTTGGCGGAACGCCTGCGTAGGGCACTGCTTCTTCGATTACACCATTTGCGAAAACGCTTTAGAATCGAAGATAATGGCGGTCACTGCAATGAGCGTTTCTCCCGACGTGCTGAACCGGTACGAGCCGGTCATCGGGCTCGAGGTCCACGTCCAGCTTCTGACAAATACCAAGGCCTTTTGCGGCTGCGCAAATAGATTCGGCGGTGAACCGAATACACATATTTGCCCTGCCTGCCTTGGTTTGCCGGGCGCCCTGCCGGTGCTGAATCAGCGCGCAGTGGAGTATGCGGTGATGGCCGCCGCTGCGATCAATTGTGAGATACGGGAGCAGTCCATCTTCGCGCGCAAGAACTACTTTTATCCCGACCTGCCCAAGGGCTACCAGATCTCGCAGTTCGACAAGCCGCTCGCGGAGCACGGGTGGATCGATGTTCCGGCGCTGGACGACTCCGGTCACACCGTGACCAAACGCATCGGTATTACCCGGCTGCATATGGAAGAGGACGCGGGAAAGAGCATGCACGATGGCTTTCCTGACTCCGCTACTAAAACTTACGTAGACCTGAACCGGTGCGGGACGCCACTGATTGAGATCGTGAGCGAGCCCGATCTGCGGACGCCGGATGAGGCTTACGAGTATCTGACCCGCTTGAAGGAGATTTTGCTGTACACCGGTGTGAGCGACTGCAACATGGAAGAGGGGTCGCTGCGCTGCGATGCCAATGTGAGCGTAAGGCCACGCGGGCAGGAGAAATTTGGGACCAAGGCCGAGGTCAAGAATGTGAATAGCTTCCGGTTTATCCGTTCTGCGCTGGAGTATGAGATTGAGCGCCAGGTGGGGCTGATCGAGAGCGGCGGCCGGGTGGCCCAGGAGACACGGCTGTGGAATGCAAACGAGGGCCGCACATATTCCATGCGGTCGAAGGAGCAGGCTCACGACTACCGCTATTTTCCCGAGCCTGATCTGCCACCGCTACTGGTGTCCGGGGCATGGAAGGATGTCCTTTTGGGCCGCCTGCCCGAGCTGCCTGAGGCCCGCCGCAAGCGGATGATCGCCGAGTACGAGATCACCGAACAGGATGCTCAGACACTGACGGCGACCCGTTCGTTTGCCGACCAGTTCGAGACTGCGGCGAGGCAGGCGCGAAGCCCGCGTCGCGTCGCCAACCTGATCCAGAGTGAACTAATGGGCCGTCTTAAAGCGAAGGGGCTGGAACTGGAGCAGTCACCAATCAGCTTGCGAGGACTGGTGCAGGCGGCAGACCTGGCCGAGGGTGGAGAGCTTTCCAGCAAGCAGCTCAAGGGCTTATTCGATACGGCTTTTGAAAACGGCGAAGACTTTGGGGTGGTTTATGAGCGGGAGAAGCCGAAGCAGATCAGCGACCCAGCGGCACTGGAGAAGCTGATTCAGGAAGTGATCGTTGCCAACCCCAAGCAGCTGGAGCAGTATCGCGGAGGCAAGAAGACGGTTGCGGCGTTTTTCGTTGGACAGGTGATGCGGTTGTCCAAGGGACAGGCCAACCCAGCGCTGTTGAATGAGTTGGTGATCAAGCAGCTCGACGCGTAAGCACATCAAATCGTGTAACTCCCTGGCCCGGCATGAGTCCAATGAGGGGGTGAACCGATGTTTGAATCCAACCTGAACGTTGATCCCGAGCGCCAGAGGGTTACGCGCCGCGCTTTCCTGCTAAGCGGTGGCGTGGTGGCGGCTGCCATTGCCGCTTGGTCTTTGCGGTCTGCGCCTCCGCTGCTTTCCTCTGCTACCCCAAGCGGGCCCATCCCAGCGGTGGAGATCGTTGAATTCTCCCCCGCCGGTGTGCCCATGGGTAAGGTTCGGGTGCAGAAAATCGTCAAGAGCGACGCGGATTGGAGACGACAGCTTTCCGGCAACGTCTTCGATATAACCCGCAGAGCAGATACCGAGATGGCGTATACCGGCGCCTATTGGAACTTGCACCAGCGAGGGATTTTTCGCTGTATCTGCTGCGATACGGCACTTTTTTCTTCTGAGACCAAGTTCGATTCAGGCACCGGCTGGCCCAGCTTTTGGCAGCCGGTCGCCAGGGAAAACATCGCCGAGGCCGAAGATAACAGTTGGGGCGTTCGTACCGCGGTGGCCTGCACGCGGTGCGATGCGCACCTGGGACATGTCTTCAACGATGGGCCACCGCCTACTGGCCTGCGATATTGCATCAACTCGGCGTCCCTACGATTTATTGGGGTGTGACCGTTGCGGTTGCAGAAGGGTCCGCAACAACCCCACTCAAGCCAAAAGAAGGCTTGAATGGGCCACCCAAAAGTTTCTTACGGGTAGAGGCTGCCGCAAATCCGTAGCAACTACCCTCGATTACCTACAGGTTCATCTTCTTGAATTGAAAACCCGGGATGGCGCGAATCAAGAACATGATCCCTGCCCAGAAAGAGGGCACATAGGCAACATCGCGCCGGCGCTCGATGGCCTTCAGTATGCCGACGGCTACTTGATCGGGCGAGGCGAAGAGCGCATTGTGCGGCACATGCGCCGTCATCGGGGTGGCCACGAAGCCCGGTTTGATGGTCAACACCTGCACCCCATCACGGTCGATCCGGTTGCGTAGCCCTTCCAGGAAGATGTTGAGCGCCCCCTTCGACGCTCCGTAGACGTAATTGCTCTTTCGGCCACGGTCGCCGGCGACCGAGGAGATTACAGCCAGAGTGCCCGCGCCTTGCGTCTGGAAGTAGTTCCCCAGCCAGGTGAGGATCGAGACGGTGGAGATGAAGTTGGTATGCAGAATGGCCGCGGCTACTTCAAAATCCGCTTCCGCCGCCTGCTGGTCGCCCAGCACCCCGTGGGCGATGAGAGCAAGATCAATCCTGCCTAACCGTTCTGCCGCGGTCGCCAGCATCTCCGGGTGGGCAGTCGTGTCATCCAGATCCATGACCCAGGTATCTACCTTGAGCGCTCCGCGGGCCAACAGATCCTGAGCCACCGCTGTCAGCCGGTTCTGATGGCGGCCCACCAACATGAAGCGCGAATTCTGCGCTGCCATTCGCCGCATGGTGGCAATAGCGATGCTCGAGGTTGCCCCCACGACCAACACCGCGGAGGGAAAAGGACGATCGCGCTTAGTCAAGGCCGGTTACCCGTTGCCAGAAGCTGGAGCTGAACGTGGGATCGATGTAGGAGGAGAACTGCTGCCACTGCGGATAAAACTGCTGGAAGTGCGCGGCGCTCATGCACGCGTCTTTGGCCGGATACATCCGGCCGCCGAACTCGGCCGTTATATCCGCCAGCTTATCGAGCAGGTCGAAGCTCACCTCGCGGCGGATGGGGAAATCCAGCGCCAGGGTGATGCCCGGCATGGGAAACGACATCATGCCAGGGGATTGCACATCCCCGAATACCTTGATTACGGCGAGGAAAGAAGCCAGCCCGGATGCAGTAATCGCCTTGAGTGTCTGGATCATGCCCATGGGATCGCTTTCCCAGGGCAGAACACACTGAAACTGGAGCAGCCCTTGCTTGCCGTACAGCCGGTTCCACTGGAGGATTCGGTCGAGAGGGTAGAAGAAGGGCTCGTAATCGACCAGGCCAGTCTTTTGTTTGCTTATCTGCTTGTGGTAGTAAAGGGTGTTGAATGCACCCACGGTAAGGCGGCTGAGGGCAATGGTGGGCAAGTCGAAGGGCATGACAACCTTCGGCTTGACCAACGGTGTGAGCGGACCCTGGGTCTCGTCGTGCTCACCTTGCATGAAGATGCCTCGGGCAAAATTTCGCCCCTGGGCCACGCAATCGATCCAGGCTACGGTGTACTCAGAATGCGTGCTCGCCTTAGAGAGCGCAACAAACTCCTCCAGGCCGACGAACCTGGTGGATCGCAAGCGGATGCGCCGTGAGACGATAGGGCGCATCTGCACCTCGGCCCAACTGATCATCCCGGTCAATCCCATGCCGCCAATCGTAGCGGCATACCAGTCAGCATTTTGAGTGGCGCTGCATACGATCTGGGTTCCGTCGGATCGCACCAATTCAAAGCAAGTAGTGTGGCAGCCGAAGGTTCCAGCGACATGGTGATTTTTGCCATGAATATCGTTGGCAATAGCTCCGCCGACAGTTACGTATTTGGTTCCCGGGCTCACCGGCAAGAACCAGCCGCGGGGCACGGCGAAGTCGAGGATCTCCGCCAGCGTCACGCCGGCTTCGCAGCGCAATAGACCGGTTTGCGGATCGAACGAGATCAGGCGGTCAAGGTTCGACGCGCGCAGCAGGGTTCCATTCTGCAGCAGGCAAACGTCGCCGTAACTGCGTCCCATACCCACCGCCAGCATTTTCTCGCCCGGTGCCAGCACCGGAGGAAAATCTTCTTTCCAGAAAAGCGGGCGTACTTCAGAACAGAGCCTTGGATAGCGGCCCCAGGATTCGAATTGTGGCTGGTCCGTGACAGGAGGCATAAGTCAGGTAGCTTTCTCTCCGGTATACACCAGGAGAAATGTTTTAAAGCGCTGAGTAAGCGATGAGCACTACACCCAATCCAAGCAGCAGACTCATGCGGTCGGTGAGCGCAAAGACCACTGGATCTTCGTCGAGCAGGCCGCGCGATGCCAGCAGCCATACGCGGCTGAGCCACAGGATCATCAGCGGGGTTATGAGCCACATGCGGTTGGGGTGGTGATACAGCGCCACCACGTCGTGCCCGCTTATATAGAGGGCGAAGATTACGATCGAGGCATATGCGCTGGAAGTACCAAAGCTGCGCAGCTGCTCGATGTCGCTCAAAAGATAGCCTCGTGCGTTGGTCGGGTTCAGCCCCCGTGAATGCAGATTCTGCAGCTCACTGAAGCGCTTGACCATTGCCAGGCTGAGAAACAGAAAGACGGAGAAGGCAGCAAGCCAAGGAGAGATTGGCGTGCGGGTGGCGGCGGCGCCGGCCAACATGCGGATGGTGTACAAGCTCGACAATATTACGACGTCGACCAGGACGATACGCTTGAGCGCGAACGAATAAGCAACCGTAGTCACAAGATAGAGCAGCAGGTAGATCAGGAATGTTCGTGGCAGATAGGCGGCTGTGATCAAGGCCGCGGTAATGAAGGAAAGGGAGATGGCAACCCCGGCGGCTACGGAGAGGTCTCCTGCTGCGAAGGCGCGCTTGCGCTTGTTGAGGTGTACCCGGTCATGCTCCAGGTCAAGCAGGTCGTTGAAAATGTAGGTAGCCGACGCTGTAAGGCTAAAGCAGAAGAAAGCCGCAATCGCGATCAGCAAATTCGCCGCATGAAAGGAATGGGCCAGCAACAGGGGCAGGAAGATCAGCAAGTTCTTTGCCCATTGATGCACCCGGAGGGCTTTCGCCAAGGCAGCAGGGAGGCGCGCGCGGTCCAGGAATGTCCGGCTCACGGGGATTTTCCGGATCTTTAAAGCGCTGTTCAATCTGAAGTCCGGATTGGCCAGCATGGCCTGCTGGGCCCCCTGAAGGAGGGGCAGATCGGGAAGCGCATTGCCGATATAGTCGAACCCCTCTGCGGCAAACCGCTGCTCGAGATGCTTGAGCTTGCGGCTTCCAGTCAGGTTCACCGCGCCGTCGCTGGCCATCACACCTTCGAAGATTCCGAGGTGAGCGGCGATACTTTCTGCCAGGAGTTGATCGGCGCCAGTAGTGAGGTAGAGCTTGCGGCCGGCTGCACGCTCTTCTTGCAGGTAATCCAGCAGTGGCTTGTTGTACGGCAAGTGGGCCGCGTCGAGAGTGATCCTGGAGGTCACCTGAGACTTGAGATTTGCCTTTCCCTTGGCTGCCCATAGCGGAGTGTGCAAAAAGGCGGCCGGATCCCGCCGGGCCAGGACCATCAGCGAGTCGATTAAAGTGTCCGATTTGACCAGGGTCCCGTCCAGATCGACACAGAGCGGGCGCATCGCCTGGATCGGGGCTGGAGGCTGCATAACCTTAAGATCGGTCATCCGGAGTTTCTCTCCTGGTGCTGCAGCGAAAAGGTTTGCGGCGCGTATCCTCGCTCAGAATCAATGATCCAGATATTTCAACAAGATACGAGAGCAGGGTGAGATCACGATTTAAGCTGAGAATAGCAGAGCGAGATTCCACAACATCATCCCCTGAAAGCACAATTGTGGAGTATTCTTCGCCCTCTTTGAACCTTTCCTATCCGGCTGCCGTCATATAGGTGGTGCCGTGAGCGCGAAACGCTAAAGGATCATGAAGATTCGTGAGATTGCCAGACAAATGAAATGTGGCACTTGCAAGGCGGTGGTTGTTGCAGTTTGGTTTGCCATGTTGGGCGGCCTGCAGTTCTCACGGGCACAGGAGACTCCCACCGGTCGCACCGTTGTTACAGCAACGTCGAAATCGACAGAAGACACAACCAGTGTTCCCAGGCAGAGCATCAGTGTCTATGAGAATCGAAAAGTTCAGGACGTGACGGGTTGGGTTCCACTGCGCGGTGAGCGGTCTGGGCTGCAACTGGTGGTGTTGTTGGACGATTCTTCCACCGGCAACCTCGGCTTGCAATTGAACGACATCAAGAAGTTCGTGACAGAACTGCCTCCCACCACGCAGGTAGCAATTGGCTATATGCGCAATGGGTCCCCAAACCTGGTCCAAAACTTCACCCCCGACCATGCGGAAGCGGTTAAGTCGCTTCGCCTGCCCGCGGGGACGCCGGGAATCAACGGAAGCCCCTACTTTTGCCTCTCGGCCCTGGTGAAGCAGTGGCCGGGCGGCGACAGCAAGGTTCGCCGGGAGGTAATTATGGTCACCGATGGCGTTGACCGCTATTCCGGCGGCCGCTTCGACCCCGAGAATCCTTACGTGCAGGCGGCTACGAGCGACGCGCAAAAAGCCGGCGTGATCGTTTACTCCATCTACTATCGGGGCGCGGGGCGCTTTGATCGGGATCCGACGGTGACGGATGGAGGGCAGAATTACCTGACCCAGGTTTCCGGCTCAACCGGCGGCAAAGTCTACCTGGAGGGTTTCGGCAACCCTGTATCTTTCGCGCCGTTTCTCTCCGACATCCAGCGCAAGCTACAGAACCAATATGAGTTGACTTTTGTCTCCACGGCGAAGCCGGGGCTGCAGTCGATCCGGGTAAAGACCAGCCAGCCAAACACTACATTGCTGTGGCCGTCGCGAGTGCCGGTTGGCGGCGCGAGCGAATCCCAGTAGCGGGCCGGACGCAGCGGCCAAATAACTTAACTCGAACGGGGCGAACGATGCCAACAAACGTGCCAGCAGTAAGGATGATTCTTTGCGGAGCGGTATTGGCCGCTGGTTGCCTAGCGCCTATTACGGCCACGGCACAGGATGCGGCGGCAGCGAAGCCGGTTACATTTCTGGGTACAGTCCAGAGCCTGAGCGGAAACTCGATTTCCGTCAAGAGCGATGCCGGAGCCACGATGCAGGTAACGGTGGAAGAAAATGCGCGCCTGCTGCGTATCGAACCGGGCCAGAAAAGCCTAGCAGGGGCCAGCCCGTTCAGCCTGGCCGATTTGCAGACAGGCGACCGGGTGATGGCGCGGGGTTCCGCCAATGCGGATGGCAAGTCGTTGGACGCCACACTGTTGGTCGCCATCAAGGGCGCTGACATCGCGCAGAAGCAGGAAAAAGAACGAGAAGACTGGTCGAAGCGCGGCGCCGGTGGACTGGTTAAATCGGTCGATGCAGCAGCGGGAACTGTGACCGTTTCAAGCGGAGCCGGCGGCACCCGTACGACAGTGATTCACGCTTCGCCCACTACCGTTATTCGTCGCTATGCTCCGGGCTCGGTCAAGTTTGATCAGGCCGTCACCGGCACACTGGCCCAGATCAAGCCCGGCGACCAGCTTCGTGCGCGAGGTTCGAAGAGCGCCGACGGTGGGACGCTCGAGGCGGAGGAGATCGTCAGCGGAAGCTTCCTTAATCTGGCCGGGCCGATCCAAGCGGTAAACGCGGTGGCATCTACCATTACGGTGAATGATTCGGTTACCAAGAAGCCGGTCGTCATCTCAGTTACGCCCGACAGCGAAGTGAAGAAACTGGACCCGGCTGTGGCGCAACGAATCGCACAGAGGCTGAACGGCGGGGCAGCCGGGCGCCCGGACGGTTCCCCAGCGCCGGCAGCTGGCTCTTCGCCTGGACCAGGACCGAGCGGACCGGGACCGAATGGGCCGCCCTCGGGCGCGGGCGGGCCTGCAGGTGCTCCGGGCCGAGGGCCCGCACCTGATATTCAACAGATCCTGGCACGTGCGCCCTCCGTCACGTTGAACGATCTGCAGAAGGGCAACATGGTGATTGTGGTCGCAACCGAGGGCCAGACTCCCCAACAAGCCACGGCCATTACAGTCGTCGCCGGCGTCGAGCCAATGCTCCAAGCCTCTACCAGCGGAAGCCAGGCCATGCTTTCTTCGGCATGGAACCTGGGCGGCGAGGGCGGTGGTGGCGGCGGGGAAGCCCCCTAGTACAAGATTTCTACGCGTTACCAGTTTTCACAACGATTCACGAGTCACTAAACCCCCTGAGGAGAACTCTTGAACCGCTTGCTGGCTTTCTGCCTTACCTCTCTGTTCTTTTTTGCGGGTACGCCGCATTTACAACAAGCCCTGGCACAGACTTCGACCGGGGTACTACGCGGCCAGGTGGCCGACCCCAGCGGCGCGGTAATTCCTCAGGCTTCGCTTACGGTGACATCGACCGCCGGGGTGAGCCGCACGGGCACGTCGGATGCCATGGGGCAATACGCGATAACCGGCCTCGCGCCTGGGCCAATATACGGTCACGGTGCAAGCCACCGGCTTCTCCACTTTTACCTCCCCACCTGTGGGAATCGCGGCCGGGCAAACGAAGCTGTTGAATGTTTCGCTTTCGATTGAAATGGCACAACAGCAGGTGCAGGTCTCCGGAGATACTCCTGGCGTCAGCGTGGATCCGGACAGCAACGTCAGCGCCGTGGTGCTGACGGGCAAGGATCTGGATGCCCTTTCTGACGATCCCGACGAATTATCGAATGAACTTACTGCGCTGGCGGGTCCTGCCGCCGGTCCCAGCGGGGGCCAGATCTACATCGATGGGTTCACCGGTGGCCAACTGCCGCCCAAGTCGGCGATCCGCGCCATCATTATCAACCAGAATCCCTTTCTCCGCCCAATATGACACGCCGGGCTATGGGCGGGTCGAGATATTGACCAAGCCGGGCACCGACAAATTGCACGGCCAGCTTTTCATGAATGCCAGTGCTTCGGTCTTTAACACCTCCAATCCTTTTGCGCTGAATCAGCCGCCCTACCATACGCTGCAATTCGACGGCAACGTAAGCGGCGCGCTGGGCAAGAAGGCTTCTTTCTTCATTAACTTCGACCGGCGCAGACATCCAGGACAACAGCATCGTCAACGCCAACGTGCCGTACGTCCCCGATCCTGCGACTTGCGGCCCGGCAAGCAGCGATATCGTGGACAGCCACGGGCACGCTATGCAGCCTGGCCGTTCCTTACCCGCAGACCCGCACCAACTTCAGTCCACGCATCGACTACCAATTGACGCCGAATCAGACCTTGACGGTTCGCTACAGCTACTACCAGGACAGCCGGAACAATAGCGGATTAGGCAGCAGTCCATTCGTACTGCCCAGCCAGGCCTACAACTCGAACGAGGTCGAAAACAGGATTCAGATCAGCGACAGCCAGGTCTACGGAGCGAAGTTCGTCAACAATACTCGTTTCCAATACATTCGCGATACCGACAACCAGACCCCGCAGCTGGTTGCTCCGGCCATCAATGTTCTGCAGAATTTTGAAGGAGGCGGCAGCCCCGAGGGCACGCTCGCGCGATACCCAGAACCACTACGAGTTTCAGAACTACGCTTCCCTGGCTCTTGCCAAGCATTACATTCGCTTCGGCGGCCGGGTTCGCAACGTCCAGGATACGAATTATTCCGATGCAAACTTCCAGGGAACGTACACCTATTCAAATCTAAATGACTATCTTGCAGACAAGCCCAGCCAGTTCTCGATCACGACTGGAACCCCCACGCAGAAGGCCAGCGTCACCGACCTGGGCCTATATGCGGAAGACGACTGGAAGGTGCGGCCCAACTTTACCGTCAGCTATGGACTGCGCTTCGAGACGCAAAACCACATTCCCAACAAAATAAATTTTGCTCCCCGGGTCGCGCTTTCCTATGGCATTGGCGGAGGGGGAAAGCCGCCCAAGACAGTGCTGCGTGCCGGTTATGGCATTTTCTATAACCGCTTCACTTACGACCTGCTGCTCAATACCAACCGGTACAGCCTCAACCAGCAGGGGCAGGTGCAGACTATCCAGTCCAACCCGAACGGAACGCCTCCGGATAGCGACACGGAAGAGACTGCGGCGCTACCCACCTTCTATCGCGTGCAGCCCGGCTTAAATGCACCCGCCACCATCGAGACAGGGACCGGCATCGAGCACCAGGTGAATAAGAGCGTGAGTGTCTCGGCAACGTATCTTTATTCCCGCGGTATCCATCAGCTGTTGTCGCGCAACATCGATGCCCCGCTGCCCGACGGTACCCGTCCGGCTTTGGGCTTATGCCCCAGCAATCCGATCGGTGCGGCCCCGGGCACGCCATGCAACATCTACGAGTACGATTCACTGGCGGTATTCAAAGAAAACCAGATATTTCTCAACCTGAATGTGGCTTATGGCCAGAAGCTCACGTTTACCGGCTTCTACATTTACAGCAAAGCCAACAGCGATACGGGTGGTCCCGGGCTACCATCCGTCCAATCAATACGACATCATGCAGGATTATGGGCGGCAGTTTTTCGACGTCCGCAATCGTGTCTTTGCGTTTGCCAATTACTCGGCTCCCTACGGGTTCAGGATCAGTCCTTTTCTCAGCGCCTCTTCGGGTGCGCCTTTCAATATCCAGTTGAGCCAGGACGTCAATGGCGATTCATTCTTCAACGATCGCCCGGTCTTCGCTTCCTCGCTTTCCAATCCCGCCAACGTGGATACAACGAAGTACGGAAATTTCGATATCAGCACCACAGCCCCGGCCGGCTCGAAGCTGATCCCGATCAACTATGGGAATGGCCCGGTTCAATTCGCGATGAACATGCGCGTGGCCAAGAGCTTTGGCGTAGGCCCCGAGTGGAAGAGGGCAAGGGAGCGGTCGCCGGGGGCGGCGGTGGTGGGCCGGGGGGCGGCGGACGCGGTATGCCTGGGATGGGTCTGGGTGGAACCGGAGGCGGACCTCGCGGCCCGAACACCGAGTGGATCGCCGCTACAGCATCACTCTGAGCGCCTTTGCCCACAATATCTTCAACGTCGTGAATCTCGCGCCGCCAAATGGAACCCTGGGCGGGCCGCCCGACGGCACCACCGACTCGCCGTTTTTTGGCAAATCGAATCAGCTGGCGAGTGGTTTTTTCTCCCACGGCTCCGCGGTGCGGGATTTCAATTTTCAAGCGGTGTTTAATTTTTAGCTGGTGGTCAAGCCGATCGGGTCCTCTGCATGCCCTCCAGGTCTCAAAGGCGAGACCTGGACCACCCAGTCTCAAGGGATGAGGCTATTCCTCGGGAATCGGGGCACAAATCGCTTTAACGGGCTCCACTCGCTACGCTCCGGTCGGGATGACAAAAAAGAGGCCAACGCTTCCATGAGAGCTTGTCGGAAAGGAGCGGTGCTCCAATTGAATAATAACTGTGACAGGTTATTCGTCGCTGACAAGAAGCAACGTTCAGGCCAGCCATTTCGATGGTTGCGCAAGAGGCGCCGAGCACTTCTCCGTCCGCTTGGACCGTGATTGCGGGCTGGTAATTCCGATGCGGAATCGGGCGGCAGACGACACGGACCACGTCCTGGTAATTTGCCGCGCCAGTTTCGCCTGCGCACGATCACGCGCTCCGCCGGAACCAAAAAGGGCCTGGTAGCTGGCTCGCGCCAAGCGTAAGCGGGAATCACCGGCTACCGTGGCTAACCGCAGGAAGGGAAAAGCCAGACCCACCGCCCGTCCGCCAGCGGTTCAATTCCGCCACGCGCACGCGCGAGCGCTTCGCATACTTGTTCGTGCATGACAGCGCCGCTGGTGGTCGTGATCGCAATGTCGAAGGGTTGCACGGGATGGTTGAGCAGCAGCCTGCCCCCGGCCACGAAATAAGCGGCCCGCCCGGTCACGTCCTTGCCCGAGCGCCGGGCCTCAGACATCAGAGCAGCATGCACACCCATGCCGGCCGCCATCGCGAACAGCCAGCTTTGCTGGCCTTCAGGGGCACAGCAGGTGATCCTGCCTAGCGGAACGGGGAAGGGACGGCTGCGAAGAATCCAATGGGCGGCGGCAACCGGGTCCCCGGGGATTTTGAGGTTTTGCGCCATCACATTGCCGGTGCCAAAGGGAATGATGCCCAGCCCACGCTCGGACCCGGCCATTCCCTGGATCACGTCAAAGATCGTGCCATCGCCGCCGCAGACAACAATCGGCATCGTAACCTTGGGCAATCGCCCGCTTTGCCTTGGGTCCGGCCGCGCGATTTTCGCCTGTCTCCATAGCATCGACCGCCGCGCCCGCCTCGCGGAAGACACTGCTGACGCGACGCAATATCTCTGCGCCGTGCTCGCTGTTTGCTGAAGCACCGGGTTGACGAAGAGCAGGATCTTTCTCATGGAGAATTCATAAGGGGGTGATACTCCGCGCGACTCAGAAATGAGCCGGCTTCTCCCAATCAGAGAACACAAATTCCTCCAGAGGCTTCCGCTGGCGCGGGGCAAACCTCCATCTTACGCAGGTGCTCGGGCAAGCTCTGCGGGGTCTCCGAAGTAGCCGATGGCCGTGACCGCGCCAATATCGTAGTCGGAGGGAATCGCAAACGATGCCCGCAGTTGTTCCGCATCGAAGCCTGCCATCGAATGGGTGTGCAGTCCGTATCGCTGTTGCCTGCAGGGCGAGATTCGCGAGGGCCGCGCCGGTGTCATGCAAGTTAAAGCGATTCGGAGCGGCCTTGGCGGTGAAGGTCTTCTTGGCGACGGAAAGACACCAGCACCGGCGCGCTCCTGCGCCCAGGACTGATTGAATTCAACCAGGGCATTAAAGATTTTCTGGTAGGTGTTCGTCCCCTCGCCGGCCTACCAGAAATCGCCACGGTTGCTCATTGGAAGAAGAAAAGGCCCAGCGTGCTGCTTCAAAAAGCGTCTTGAGGTCTTGCGCAGATACTTCCTTATCGGAGAAGGCACGGGGACTCCAGCGACGGAGGATCGAATCGTGCACACCGGCTACATCGGGCGCATGCTTTAGTTTTTCTGTGATTTCGGGCGGGGTGGCGGTCACGGGATTGCTCCTGAATGGGTAACATCATCGATTTGATCAAACACGGAAGGGAATGACGCAACGAAAATCGCCTGCCCCCGTTGGGAGCAGGCGACATGGGCTTTATTCGCGGACGCCTTCGACGAAGGCCTTTAGTTTGCGCGAGCGTGAAGGATGCCGCAGCTTGCGCAGCGCCTTGGCTTCAATCTGCCGGATACGTTCGCGCGTTACCTGGAAGCTCTGACCCACTTCTTCCAGCGTGTGCTCAGAGCCATCCTCCAGGCCGAAGCGCATCTTGATCACACGCTCTTCGCGCGGGGTCAGGGTGCGCAGCACCTGCGAGGTGTATTCCTTCAGGTTCACACTGATCACCGCTTCGGAAGGCGAAACCGCCTGGCGATCTTCGATAAAGTCGCCAAGGTGAGAATCTTCTTCCTCGCCGATCGGAGTCTCGAGCGAGATTGGTTCCTGTGCGATCTTGAGCACCTTGCGAACCTTGGCCACCGGGATGTCCATCCGGCGGGCAATCTCTTCGGAAGTGGGCTCGCGGCCCAGCTCCTGCACCAACTGCCGCGAAGTGCGAATCAGCTTGTTGATGGTCTCGATCATGTGCACCGGAATACGAATGGTCCGGGCCTGATCGGCAATGGCGCGAGTAATCGCCTGGCGAATCCACCAGGTCGCATAGGTGGAGAACTTATAACCACGCCGGTACTCGAATTTATCGACCGCCTTCATCAAACCGATGTTGCCTTCCTGGATCAGATCGAGGAATTGCAGGCCACGGTTGGTGTACTTCTTGGCGATCGAAACCACGAGTCGCAGGTTAGCCTCGATCAGCTCGCGCTTGGCCTGCTCGGCATCCATGTCGCCCTGGATCATCTCGCGCTGGGTGCGCTTGAGCTCGGCGATGGAGACGCCGGCCTCCTGCTCCAGCTTTTCCAGGTCGGTCTTGCAGTTCTTCTGCTGGCGGCGATACTCCTTGCGCAGCTCTTCGCTCTTCGACTGGTCGTGCTTCTGTTCGAGCGACTTGATCTGCCGCTCGAGCATGCGCATGGCGTCGACGGTCTTGTTGACCTTGTCCAGCAGCCGCTTGCGTTCCGCGTTGGTGTACTTCAGTTCGCGGACGATGCGCGAGACTTCCACCCGCTCGCGGTTCATCATCCATCGGGTTTTGCGATGTTCCCTGGCTTTCGCCTTGGGGTTGATGGTCTCCAGCTTTTCCAAGAGAAGAGACGCCTTCTTCTGGTGCTTGAGCAGAGTGTCGACGCGGCCGATGGTTACGCGGATGCGCGCCTGCAGGATCTCTTCGGTGATTTCTTCTTCGTCGAAGATCACCACTTCCTTGATGTTGCGCACGCCGCGCTTCAGATCCTCGCCCAGGGCGACGATCTCGCGAATGACGATCGGCGAACGGGAGATGGCCTTGAGAACGCGCAACTGGCCGCGCTCAATGCGCTTGGCGATCTCAACTTCGCCTTCTCGCGTCAGCAGTGGTACAGTTCCCATTTCGCGCAGGTACATGCGAACGGGGTCATTGGTTTTTTCGAGTGTGCCCGGTGTAAGGTCGAGTTCAACGTCCTCGCCCTCTTCGCCCTCGCTCTCGAACTTGTCCGCGCCAAACTTAGGGCCGCCCTCGAGCACATCAATGCCCTGGGTCCCAATCGTGGTCAGCAGATCGTCGAGATCGTCCGGTGAATGCAGATCACCAGGAATAAGGTCGTTGACCTCGTTATAGGTCAAGTAGCCCTTTTCCTTACCTGCATCAATCAGTTTCTGAATGTCTTCTTCGTACTTGTCTTCAATAGCCAAGCAAATCCTATCCCGTGCCTAATTTTTCGGATCGGTCCGTGCTCAGAAAGGACAGGGTGCTATGCGAGCCGCTAAGGGCATATTCCGGACGGTTGATAAACCGTTTGGGCAAGTAGACGCACGTCCTTCAAAGAGTTATAGAATATCATGGATTGGAGTGTGCTCCCCGGTTGCGCCTGCAACGACACCCCTTCCAGGGCCTATCCTTTTTCCGCCACTTACGTGAGCTGAAAGCCTACTTATTTAGATGCCGCAGGGTTGATTCCGTTTCGGCGATATCGCGTGGTCTAGCGCCGGGCTCTTAGGCTGAAATGGCCAACAAAGTACGTATTACCGCGCTAATTCCCAGCCGACGGCCTAGCGTGCGTCAACCTCCCGCATTTGCCTGTCCACTTTGAGTTTTTCGGCCATGAAAACGGCCAATTGGGCCCAATCTCCCCGCCGCTCCGCCTCGGCGATATCTGCTCGCACCCGGCGCTGCAAGGCTTCCAGGTGGCGGTATTTCAGCGACTCCAGTGCGGCTTCGACCTGTTCGATCTCCACCTCGCCGGACTCGCGCAGCAAGGTCTGCGCCAGCAGCGCGCGCTGAACTGGCTCGGGCAAGGCGGCCAGACGGCTCCAGGGGCCCGCGATCGCGCAAGAGCGCCAGCATCCTGGTTACGCCAAGACCTTCAAATGACTGCGGTTGGTTCGTGCATGGCCTGGGAAACGCGAAGGAAAACGCGGCTTTGCGGAGGGGAAGCGAGAGCCCGCAACAGCACCCGCTCGGCTTCGTTCATGTTTTCCCTGGCCGGAGGCGCTGACCTGGTCGCGGCGCTTGCGGGCGGCCTGCTGGAGCTCCTGCCTCACCAGCGCGGAGTCAATGCCCAGCTTCTGGGCTGCATCGGAGGCGAACTCGTCGCGCACGATCCGATTGGGCATGCGCCGGATATGGGGCAGCAGGTAGTTGAGGGCCTTGCTTTTGCCCTCGGCCGTACGAGGGGGAAAAGCTGCATGGCGCGGTCAATCAGGTAGTCGGAGTGGCGCTTGGCAGCCTTAACGGCGGCTACATAGTCCTTGATGCCCCGCTCGCGAATAAAGCGGTCTGGGTCGAGTCCTCCTTCAAGGGTAACCACTTTGACCTCAAAATCCTCTTCGGTGAGCAGGGCAATCGACTTTTCTGCGGCGTTCGCCCCGGCGGCATCGGGATCGAAGTTAACGAAAAGCCGCTTGGTGTAACGGCTGAGCAAACGGACCTGCATCTCGGTAAAGGCGGTTCCGCTGGTTGCGAGCACGTTCTGGATGCCCGCCATATAGGCGGTAATGCAGTCCATCTGGCCTTCCACCAGCAGGGCAAAGTCCTGTTGCCGGATGGCCTGCCGGGCCTTGTCGAGGTTGAACAGCACCTGGCCCTTGGAATAGAGCGGGGTCTCGGGCGAGTTCATATACTTCGGCCCGGATTTCTCGTCGCTGTCGAGAGCTCGCGCCGTAAAGGCAATCACCCGCCCGGATTCGTTATGGATGGGAAAGGTGATCCGTTTGCGAAAGCGGGCATACAGCGGACCGGCAGAGCCATCCGGCTGCTCTTTGGAAGACAGGAGGCCGGAAAGCCGCAGCAGATCGGGAGGGGCCGCACCCTGCAGGCGGTCGCGCAGCGCGTTGAACGAGTCTGGAGCATAGCCGATGCGGAACTTGGCGATGGCTTCTGCTGTCAGGCCACGGCCGGTAAGATATTCGCGCGCCCGGGCGCCTTCCGCCGAGCGCAATTGCTCTTCAAACCAGCTGGTCGCCAACTCATGCAGATCGAGCAGTTTGCCCCGCTGGCGACTCTCCTCGGCTTGCTCCGGAGAGGAAAATTCTCGCTTGGGCAAGGGGATGCCGCACTTTTGGGCGACGATCTTGACGGCCTCGGCAAAGCCGACGTTCTCAATTTTCTGCACAAAGGAGAAAACATCGCCTCCCTCGCCGCAACCGAAACAATGGTAGAACTGGCGCACTGCATGCACCGAAAAGGATGCCGTTTTTTCCCCGTGAAAGGGACAAAGGCCGGCGTAGTTTTGCGACTCCGGATTTTTTCAGGGTGATGAATTCGCCGACGATCCGGACGATATCGGCTTGCTGCTTTACGAGTTGGGCGAAAGTCTGAAGACACAACCTTTAGTTTCTACATCATATAAATTCCGCTCGAAGCAGTCGGAAAATCACGCATGTTGTGTGAACAACGTAGCAACACCTCCTGCGGCTGTTTCCCTGTTCCCGCAGCGCGCGCAGGCTTAGGGCGTCATGCCGCTTTGCCAGCCGCTGTCCTTGTTCGTCGAGCAGTAAGTCGCAGTGATACCAGGCCGGCGAGGGGAGATGCCAAGCGCCCGCGCTAACAGAATCTGGCGCGCTGTTGACTTCAGCAGGTCGGCGCCGCGAACCACTTCGGTGATCCGCATGGCTGCGTCATCGACCACTACCGCTAGCTGATACGAGGGGAGATCATCGCGGCGCCATACCAGGAAGTCGCCAAAATCCTGCCCGGCTACGAAGCGCTGCGAGCCGAAGTGCCCATCCACGAATTCAATTGCCTCGCCCTGCGGGACACGAAAACGCCAATTCGCGCGGGATGGCGGATCGACCCCTCCGAGCAAGGGGGTGGTTGGACGGCACGTTCCAGGATAGATGCCTTCGTCATCATGCGGGGCCTGCATGGCCAGCGCCAGGTCTTTGCGCGAGCAGCGGCAGGGGTAGAGCCATCCGCCTGCGTGCAGCCGGCGCCACGCGTCGCGGTAGAGGGCGTGCCGCTGGCTTTGGGTATACGGCCCGAAGGGACCACCCACGTCCGGCCCCTCCTGCCAGTGCAGCCCCAGCCAGCGTAGATCTTCGATCATGGCTTGACGAAAATGCTGTTGGGAGCGCTCCGGGTCAAGGTCCTCATCGCGCAGGATCAGGACGCCTCCGGCTGCGACCGCCCGCTGCTGTGCCACCCAAAATGTACGGGCGTGGCCGAGGTGCAGGAAGCCGGTGGGAGACGGTGCCAGGCGGCCGCGGTACGTGTTGGTTGACAGAAACAGCGGGTCCCTCCCCTTCGGTCGGAATCACAATTCATTTTGGTACTTACATTCCCTAATGACACACAGCAGCGGGTTGAGGTCCGCAACAACCCCACTCAAGCCAAAAGAAGGCTTGAATGGGGCACCCTCAGATTTTCTTGAGGGTGGGCGTTTTGGCGTGACGCTCAAAATAGATCCGGAATGCTGGAAAAGGCAATGCGCGTGGGAGCCGCTGCGCCCGCCAGCAGCATGCTGGCAAAGCAAAGGGCGTTGGTTCCGTATTTGTAGTTCACCCGGTCCATGGTGGTTGACAGCCGCGTCCGCTTTCCTTCTTCTTCAAGGCCGGAAAAGAGGCTGAGCGTGTGCAGGTGATCGGGAACCAGGTTGCCAAGGGAGACGCCCACGAAAAACGGCTTTTGCTGGCTTCGGCCAGCCGGGCTTTGACTCCACAGCCGCTGCAGACCCTCCAACAGCGTCTGGTTGTCCTGGCACTCCAGCAACGGGCAGCTTTGCGCCCAGGGCTGCTGTCGAATGCCGGAAGAATGTTTGGAGAGGAGCCGTCTGCCGCAGCGAAACGGATGGTCAAGGTCATGTGCGAGGCCCATAGCCGCGCCTTGCGCAACCGCATCGCCGCTTTGTGCAACAACTTGTTGGCTACCGCATAGGCGCCTTCGGGGGTGCGCAGGTCAGGCGACAGAACGTGGGAGTGACCGATCGACTTCTGGTGCTCCAGCTCGGGGTCACCAAAATCCTCTCCGCGCAGCCAGTGCCATAGCTTTTCGCCGCCTATGCCGCCCCAAGCCGTGTGCAATCCCTCCCGGTCAAGCGCCAGCAGCTGGTCCATGGTGCGGATTCCGGCCTGCTGCAGCCGCTTCTCCATGCGCGCTCCCACGCCGGGGAGGTCGCGCGGGGTCAACGGGGCGAGGGCATCGTGCAGCAGATCCGGCGTCAGGGCAACCAGGCCATCCGGCTTTTCCATGTCGGACGCCACCTTGGAAAGGTAGCGGTTGGTCGCCAAGCCAATCGAGCAGCGCAGCGTGGCGCCGGCCTTGCGGCGGACCGCAGCCTTCACCTCGCGAGCCAGCTCGAGCGCGGCCAAGCAGTGGCTGTTCTCGACCTAAAAGGCGGCATGCCATCTCATCGATCGACATCACGGAAGTAACCGGTAGACAGGACTCGACCGCTTCCACGACCCGGTGGTGGTAGTCCACATACAACTCATGCCGAGCCTCCACCAGGACGATGCCCGGGCACAGCCGCTTGGCTTCGCCGACCTGGGTGCCGGTCCTAACCCCGTATTGCTTCGCCTCATAACTGGCGGCGATGCAGCAGGTTGTATCTGCCAACAACGGTACGACCGCCAGCGGCTGGTCTCGCAGCTCCGGCCGCAGCTCCTGCTCCACCGACGCAAAGTAGGAGTTGAGATCCACAAACAGCCACTGCAGCCGGGGATCCCCCGTTGGGAACCTATGGCTAAGGTCCCTGGGGTCATTGGCTTGGATTTGGCTATTTCGCATTTGTGATCGCGGTGCTAAATTCGTGGCATCTCAGGTTTCCGGGAAGCTAGACGGTTGTGTTCCGAAAAGGGAAGCAACCCTTCACTAAATTTTGCATCCTGGAAAGTGAAACCCGAAAATTGGGGTTTCATTGAGTGTGGAGCATCAACATGCATTCTGTTCACCTACACACCTTCGCACATTGGTTTTTCGAGTTTGAATCGTATGGCCCGGCGATCCTGGTCACGATCGGCGCGGCCTTGTTAATGGCCTGTGGAATCGGTGCAGCCTGCTCGCCTTGTGAGGAAAAGGACGAAGTCTTTCATCGCCAGGTATTCTAGAGTTTTTTTCGGCTGAGTTGCTCTGCGTTTGCAAGGTCCCTCCCTCTTACTGTCCTAAAAATTCTCTCAAAACGATTTTTGCTTGCTGCTCCGGGCGGCGTCTGGTCTACTCCTGCGCATGCAGGAAGCAGAGAGCTGGGTAACACGCTGGCAGGCTGCCGGTTTGCTGGACGACGCGACCGCTGCTGCAATCCGGGCTTATGAAGAAGCGCACGTCAAGCCCAGCAGCCGCCGGTGGCAGGTGCTTATCGCCCTGATCCTCGGCGCCATTCTCCTAGGTGCCGGCGTACTGCTGTTTGTGGCTGCACATTGGGACGGCGTTTCCCCACTGGTGCGCATGCTGCTGGTTCTGGCGATGCTCGTCTTCTTCCACGGGCTCGGCTTGATCACGCGTGACCGTTTCTCTAGTTTTGCAACAGCGATGCACGGGTTGGGGACCATTTCTGCCGGGGCGGCCATTGCGCTGGTGGGACAGATTTTCAATATGCAGGAGCACTGGCCCTCAGGAGTCATGTTGTGGGCACTCTGCGCGGCCGCTGGCTGGGTCTTGCTTGGCGATCAGTTTCAGCAAAGCCTCACGCTGCTGCTGGTGCCGGCCTGGATCGTCTCCGAATGGAGTGAGCGGGCGAGTACCTACAGCGGCGACACCATCTACCTAGCGCGTGTTCTCGCAGTGATTGGCGCGGTTTATCTTACAGGCTTCCTGCATAGTCGCCGTCGCGCGGTCTTCTCTATTCTGTTTGCCGCGGGAGCGGTGCTGTTGCCGATCACGGTAATTCTCGTCTCCGGAGGTTGGAGCGAGACCTGGTATGGCCGGGATTTCTTGCCGCTCTCCTATCGGTTTTTTGCCGTTGCCCTGGAGCTGCTGGCAATGGCCGCCGGCTGGCTGCTCGACCGCAAGAGCATTCCCGCTGCAATTGTGGTTGTGGCTGCGGTCTGGGTTCTCCCGTGGGCCCAGAGCACATTCACGGAAAAGGCCGGCGGCCACACCTGGTCTCACAGTGAAGCTAATCCACTCGCCTACATAATCGTGGCGGCCGTCGCGGTTTTCTTTGTCTGGTGGGGAATCCGCAATCTCGCCAAACCGTTGGTCAACTATGGAATGGTCGCCTTCGCGCTCACGGTGGTCTGGTTCTACTTCTCCAGCGTCATGAACAAACTCGATCGCTCTCTCGGACTCATCGTTCTCGGCATCCTCTTTCTGGCCGGCGGGTGGGCTCTTGAATATACTCGCCGCCGCATTGTCGCCGGCATGGATGCCACGACGGGAGGTGAGGCATGAAAGTTGTGAGAGCTGGACTCATCCTCCTGTTCGTTCAACTGCTTCTTGTCTTGAGCGTGGCGGGTAAATATCTCTACGAACGACACACCCGGCCGCGTGTCTGGGCCCGGGCTACACAGTACGATCCCAATCTGCCGCTGCGCGGCCGGTATCTCGCTATGCAATTGCTGTTGGATGCATGCGACCTGCCGCGCGACGAAGGGCACACGATTCCACACCCTTACAACAAAAGCCAGTCTTTCTGGCAGTGGAATGTGTCGCTCACCGCGGCTAACGGAAGACTAATGCCGATCGCAATGCCAACGCACAGCGATGCAACCCTGACATTGTTGCCCGGGAGGCCTTGCGATCGCGCAACTCTAAGCAGTGAAGAGTTGCTCTTTATTCCCGATCGCGCTGCTCTCCCACTTCCGCTGAAGCCCGGCCAGGGGCTGTGGGTGGAAGTGACCCTTCCAACCAGCGGGCCGCCCCGCCCCATCCAGATCGCTGTTTCAAGCGCGGATGGCTTCCATCCGCTCAAGTTCGACTGAAGGTTTCAGCCGTCCCTTCGGGACTTCTCGATTTATCTGCGAATACCCAGGACTGGCGTCCTGGGCTAAGTTGAGGAAGTTGAGGTCGCCCCTGCGGGGCTGGAGACGAGAGCTTCTGGCACGCTCCGCGTACACGCTTGGCGAGGTTGGTCAGGGGGTTGGTTTGAATTGTGGCTTGCCCTTTTCGCCCCATTCCACGTAGCCCATCGGATGGTCGTGATCATGGGTAAACAAAACCAGCCACTGCTCCGGGATCGCCCGGCTCAGGAAGCGCTTGCGCTGCTCGATGCAGGTGAGGGGATCGAGGTCGTACCCCAACACCCAGGTCACATCCAGATGCGCTTTGGTGGGAATGAGGTCGGATATGTAACAGGCGCGGCGCCCGCCTGAATCCAGCATCACTGCCATCATCTGCGCCGTGTGGCCGGGATACACTTCGACGGAAACCCCGGGCACAATCTCCATCTCGATGCCGGCTCGGGTGCGATGAGCGTCATCTGGCCGCTGGCAACGAGCGGATCGTAGTTCTCGCTGATATAGCTGACGGCATCGCGCTCCAGCTGCAGGTGGCCGTGCTCTACTTCTCCGCGATGGGCGAAGTAGCGGGCGTTGGGAAACGTCGGCACGATGCTGCCATCGGGCTTGCGGGTGGTATTCCATCCGCAGTGGTCGAAATGCAGATGGGTGTTGATGACAATGTCCACTTCCTCGGGTTTGATCCCGGCAGCGGCAAAGCTTTGCGGTAAGAGCTGCCGGGCGTCGAAGATGTTGCGCAGCTTCTCCGGCAGCTTGTTGCCGATACCGGTCTCGATCACCACGGTGTGCTTGCCGGTGCGCACGACGACGGTGTTGGTTCCCATCAAAATCTGGTTTTGCTCGTTGGCAGGCATGCGCCTTTCCCACATGGGTTTGGGCACAACGCCGAACATGGCGCCACCATCCAGCAGATACGTGCCATCGGTCAGAATGGTCAGGTCAAAGTCGCCCAGCGTGGCGCGGCCGCGAATCAGATCGCGTGTAGTCTCATTTTCTGCAGGATGAGTCACGGCTTCACTTCCTCCTCCGTCTTGCTTTCTGCACTGGCGGGTGCGAGATATAGCTGAAAATGCGCCAGGATGCGGCTGAACAGGTGGGTCGTGGCAGCTGAGCCTTCAATGCCATGGGTCTTGCGCGGGTAGAGCTGCAAATCATAGGGCAGATCGGCATCGATCAGTTTCTGGATGAACTGGATCGTGTTCTCAAAATGTACGTTGTCATCTCCCGTGCCCTGAACCAACAGGAGACGGCCCTTCAGGTTGGCGGCGCTGTTCACGACCGAGTCGTCACGATAGCCTTCTAGCATTCGACGCCAGGAAAGCCAAGGTAGCGCTCGGTATAGATGGAGTCGTAGTTCTGCCAATCGGTGACCGGGGCGACGGCCACGCCGGCGCGAAAGCGGTCGCTATGGGTCAAGGCGTAAAGCGTGAATGTGCCTCCCCAACTCCATCCCCACCAGCCTAGCCGCTGGCCATCGAGTTGCGGATAGGCATGCAGCGTCTGGTCGAGCGCCGCAATCTGGTCGCCGAGCTGCACGGGACCAAAATCATGATAGGCTGCCTGGGCAAAATCCCGCCCCCGCCCTCCCATTCCCCGGTTGTCTAGGTGCAGGACGGCAAAGCCGTTCTGCGCCAGCACCTGATCGAAGAGGCGCGCCCGCGCGCTCCATTTCCCGGTGACTGTCTGCACGTGCGGGCCGCCATAGGGGTTCACAATCAGAGGCACGCTCGCATCCGCAGTCTTGCCCGGGGGTAGCACCAGTTGGCCATAGAGCGTCGTCGCGCCATCGGCAGCTTTCGTTTCAATGGCGAGCGGCGGGGTTACTACCACGTCGAGGGGCGGGGCTTTCCAAATGGTGTGGCATTCCGTCGTGGTGCCGGCACAGGTCGACGACAGGAGGGGTGGTGGTAGAGGAAACGACGTCGGCAAAGAAGTTGGTGTTGGGCGAGAAGACCGGCTCGTGCCATTCTCCTGACCTGGCTTACCTGGTGTTTGCCCTCTCCATCCGTTCCGACGACCCAGATCTGCTGCTGACGCGGATCGCCCTCGTTGGAGAGGTAATAAACGGTGTGCGCGACCTGGTTTACGCCCACAATTTCCGCCACATCCCAATTGCCGCCGGTCAGTTGCTTTACCAGGCTGGCTTCGACAGCAAGCGGGTTCGCTCCATCAAAGCTGTAGAGGTAGATGTGGTTGTGCCCATCCCGCCAACTGGTTAGCAGGAAGTTGGAAGCGAAGAAGGTCAGGTCATAGGAGTCGTCGAGGAACTTGTCGTCCGTCATGGTGAGTACGGGCTTCAATTGCTCCGTCGACAAGATCGACAAAATACAACGTCATCTTTTTGTGATCGCGGGCCAGGGCCTCAATCCATAAGGTTTTGGCGTTGAGCCACCCAAAGCGAGGGATGTAATCGTTTCCGCTCTCGATGGGCACATTGATCCACTTGGTGCGTCCGCCGTTGGCGCCCACCACGCCTACGCGTACTGCGGGATTGGGATCTCCGGGCTGCGGATAACGCTGGCGATCGACCGTCGCATGGGTTGGGATCCAGTCTTCGATGGGGTATTCCGGTACGGAGGTTTCGTTCATTTGCAGATAGGCCAGTCGGCGCGAATCCGGCGACCAGAAATAGTTGCTGCGCACGTCGAGTTCTTCTTCATAGACCCAGTCCACTTCGCCATTCAGCAAAGTGTCTGCCTGCGAGTCGGTCAGCCGGGTCGCCGCATTGCTGTCGTGCAGCTTGCGCACATAGAGATTGTGATCGCGAACATACGAGAGGTAGGCGCCGTCGGGTGAGAACTTGGGGTCGTCTCCGCTGCCGGCGCCGGTCGATGCTATCTGGACGCCGGTTTTGGTCAGCAGATCGAAGAACCAGAGCTGCCCATTGGAATCGAACAGCAGGTGTTTCGAATCGGGCACCCAGATATAACTGGCCTGTTTGTAGCGGGCGCGATTGTTGAGGTCGTGCTCCGAGGCCGGCGGCGCGTTGAGGGCTTTCATTTTTTCGTGGTCGACCAGCACCTGCGCGACCCCGGTACCGCCCTCGGCTGCGACCAGATCGCCATTGTCGTCGATGTAGCTGAGCCGGGTACCGTCGGGACTCCATTGCAATGCCCTGTGGCGGCTCGGTGGCCTGCTCCAGGCTGTAAAGCTGTTCGACCTGCAGCGGCTTGCTTGGGTCTGCGGGCTCGGCCGCCGCCGCGGAAAGGCGGCAGAGGAACGCAAACAACCAGGCAAATAGGATCAGCTTCAAGAACGGGCTCCAGCAGGAGGGCTTTGAGCCTGCAGTGTATCGCAGCCGGACTGTCGCGGGCCGAGCGTGCTAGACTCCAAACCAAGCATGGATGTTCAACTCGAATCGCTTATCCGTTTGCAGCAGGTCGATATCAAGATCACCCAACTGCTGGAAACCATCGCTGCCTTACCCCGAAATCTGCGGTCCGTGGAAGAGAAACTTCAGCAACAGAAGCTGGCGGTGGACCAGGTGGAGAAGAGCGCGGTGGGGGAAGAAGTGCGGCGCAGAAGACTGGAAAGCGATCGCAAAGACCAGCAGCAGAAGCTGGTCAAATATCGCGACCAGTCAAGCAGCGTCAAGACCAACGAGCAATTCCATGCTCTGCAACACGAGATTGGATTTGTGGAAGCGGAGATTCGCCGCATTGAAGACGAAGAACTCGCCAGCATGATCAAGAGCGAGTCGCTCGAGACCCAGCGGGCCGAGGCGCGGAAGGCGACTGCTCTGCAGGCGAAACTGGTGGACGAGGAAAAGGAACGAGCCCGCATTGCATCGCTGAGCCATGAGGATGAGCTGGCTGCGCTCAAGAAGGAGCGGGCCAAGCTCCGTAAAGGGGTGGACGAGGCCTTGCTTGCCCAGTACGACCGCATCGCTTCTTCTTCCCGCAAGACAGCGCTTGCACGCGCCGTCGGGCAACGCTGCCTCTCCTGCCAAATGTCTTTGCGTCCGCAGTTTTGGAACCAGGTGCGGGAAGGCACGCTGCTGAATTGTGAAAGCTGCGGGCGTTTGCTCTACTTTGACCCCGCGCCGCATCGCCGCTTCCCAGCCGGCTACCCGCCGTAGGACATTAACATTAGGAATGAAACGAATTGCTGTCGACATGGACGAGGTGCTGGCAGACGCCCTGAGCGAACACCTTGCTCGCTACAACCGTGACCACGGGGAGGCCATCACCAAGGGCCACCTGGAGGGTAAGTGGCTATGGGATGTTGTCTCCGCGGATCGGCACGAGCGGTTAGAGGGTTACCTCCGCAGTGAGGACTTTTTTGAGGACCTGCCGGTTCTCGAGCACAGCCAGGAAGTGCTGGAGAAGCTCAGCAGCACTACGAGATTTTCATCGCCACCGCCGCTATGGAGTTCCCCAACTCTTTCGGCCCTAAATACCGGTGGTTACGACGGCACTTTCCCTTTATTCCGCCGACCCATTTCGTGTTCTGCGGAGACAAGAGCATTTTGCTCGCCGACTACCTGATCGACGACACGTTCCGACACTTTGAACGATTCAGAGGTCAAGGGATCCTGTTCTCCGCGCCTCACAATGCGACGGTCACCGGCTTTCGCCGGGTAAGCGGCTGGCGCGAGATCGAGGACTTCTTTCTGCCGGTGGGCAGAGCCTAACGGGAAACGCTGAGGCAATCCTCAGGGGCTTCTAAAACCGACTGCGGAATAGGGGATAGCTTGGGTCCGCAACAACCCCACTCAAGCCAAAAGAAGGCTTGAATGGGCCACCCAGACCCTGGTGCGAACGCAGAGAGCCAGGACATTTCTTTCTATTGCTCGGAAAAGGCGCTTTCTTTGCTTCGGCCGGGCGTGGGTATGGCGTTGGGTGAAGGCTTTCCTGAAGGAACATTAAGAGCCCCGCCCCTTGCTGCCATCGCCGCGCCCAGAGGCCGTAGGTTCATGGCCGGCTGCGGTGATTGCAACTGGTGCATGGTCACAATGATGGCCTGCGCTGCCGACTTGCCAGCACAGCGATATCCGTGAGGCGTGCTGGCGTCAAAATAGACCCCGTCGCCCGGCGTGAGGACATGCGTCTTGTCGGCGTGCCGGATCTCCAACTCGCCTTCCAGGACGTAGAGAAACTCGTATCCAGGATGCACATGCGGCCGGATTTCCATGTTCTTTTTCAGAGGCACGAACTCTGCGAAGTACGGATCCAGCTGCCGGTCGGGAACCATGTACCCGAGACTTTCGAAGTAATAGGTCGGATCGTCCACGCCGGTCTGAGGAAGGCGAACGCGCTCCTTCTTGCGATGGACGCGAAAGAGCGTATGGGGCTCGGTTTCAAAGAAGTAGGAGAGGTCTTTGCTAAAGACCATGGCTACGCGGGCCAGGTTGCGCAGCGTCGGCACCACGCGACCGGTCTCCAGTTGTGAGAGAAAACTCGCGGACAGGCCAGTATGCCGGCCGAGTTCGACCAACCCCATTGATTTCTTCAGCCGAAGCCGCTTGATGCGTTCGCCTATCCGCTTCTCGGCTATGAAGGATTCTGCACTGGCGGGGTCGATCTGAGAATTTGTCGCAGCCTCTTTGGTTTCCACGGTACCGCTCCTGAATTCAGTTAATTACCTGAGCCCTTATGATGATGCTTCCAGGCTAAATGTTGCTAGGAAGAAAATAGTTTTGCTCTGCATGAATATTACGCTTAAAACCAGAAACGGGAATCCAGCATCGTGCGGGAGGTAAGTGAGATGAGCGGGGAACGAATTCTGTTGGCCGGATCATCGGGACTTATCGGTACTTCTTTAGTACGTAGGCTGGCGCAGGAACGGATTTCAACTATTTCGCTGGTTCGGCGTCCGTTACCGGATGCCGGAGATTCACAGCATTTGTGGGATCCCTACTCGGTGACGCCGGTGAGCGATCCCCGGGTACTCGATGGGACGACCGCCGCGGTCCACCTCTCCGGCGCCAACGTGGCCGGGCGGCGATGGAGCTCTGCCTACAAGCGCGAAATCCTCGAAAGCCGCGTCAGGCCTACCCATGCGATCGCCACCCTGCTGGCTGGACTGCGGCCAAAGCCCTCGGTCCTGGTTTGTGCATCGGCCATTGGGATCTACGGCGGCCGCGGGGATGAATTGCTCACCGAGACCTCCTTGCCGGGGACAGGGTTTCTGCCGGAAGTTTGCCTGGCCTGGGAGAAGGCGACACAACCAGCGATCGAGGCTGGAATCCGGGTGGTGCATCTGCGTTTTGGTGTGGTGCTTTCGCCTGATGGGGGCGCCCTGGCCAAGATGTTGCCGATTTTCCGCGCCGGGCTAGGGGGAAAGCTAGGCAGCGGGCGCCAGTGGATGAGCTGGGTTGCGCTGCCGGATGTAGTTCGGGCTATCGAGTTTGCGTTGCAGACGGCCAGCTTTCGGGGCCGGTAAATGTGGTTGCGCCCAACCCGGTAACGAATCTTGAGTTCACACGCGCGCTGGGCCGCGCTCTTCATCGGCCAACGCTGCTGCAGGTTCCCGCCTTTGCGTTGCGTCTGGCGTTTGGGGAGATGGCGGAGGCCACCATGCTGGAGAGCGCGCGGGTTTTGCCGGCCAGCCTGAGCTCCTCCGGTTTCGACTTTGAGTATCCGGGGTTGGAGGCTGGTCTGCGTGCTCTTCTGCCTCGACTTTAGGGACGGGTCCAGAATGGTTTAGGTTGGAAGAGCATGAATCGTAAGCAACCGGCCGCCGATCCTCTTGGGCCCTGCTCGCGCCGCTGCTTCTGCTGGTGGGCTGCGGTTCACCCGGAGCACCCCTGCCGCCGAGCCTGAACCTGCCAACGCCCGTGCTCAATCTTTCTGCGGGGCGCGTCGGCAACACCGTCCATTTGGCGTGGACCATGCCGATGCGGACTACGGATCGCGTCGCCCTCCAACGCCCGGTTCCGACCCAGGTCTGCCGGGCGGTTGAAAATGGTCCTTGTGCCAACATCGGGAAGCTTCTCCTGGCGCCGGGTGGTGCTGGAGAGTACACGGACCCATTGCCGGCCGATCTGGCCCAAGGGCCCGACCGCCTGCTGCGTTACGAGGTTGACTTGCTTAACCATGCGGGCAAATCCGCAGGCCCATCGAATGCCGCGTATAGTGCGGCGGGGGCGAGCCCACCTCCGCTCACGGGCTTGAAGGGGCAGGTGCGACAAGATGGCGTCCTGCTCAACTGGCGAGCCGGCGGCTGAGCCCGCGGGAACCGTACTCTTCCGCATTGAGCGCCGGGAGCTAACGGCCACCGTCGCGGCGGAGGCCCCCAAGTCTCCCCTAGCCCCTGCCGTGCCAGATGTGAATCAGACGCTGGTGGTCCACGGTGCTGACGGCGCAGATCCAGGACAGGCGCTGGATAATTCGGCGCTGTTAAACCGGCAATACCGTTACGTGGTGGAACGGGTTGTGACGCGCGCCGTTAGCGGACAATCCGTGGAGGTGCAGGGGGCGCCCAGCGACGCGATCGTGGTCACGACCACGGATGTTTTCCCGCCTGCGGTGCCCTTGGGATTGGTCGCTGTCGCGGATGCGGCAGCCGGCGCGATCGACCTTTCCTGGTCGCCCAACAGCGATAGCGACCTCGCGGCTTATCATGTCTTCCGTCGAGACATAGATGCAGGCTTGCCCGCCCAACAGATCGCGTCGGTGAACACGGAGCCGTCATTCCGCGACACCGGAGTTCAACCAGGACACACGTATGCCTACTCCGTATCGGCTATTGATAAGAATGGTATGGAGAGCAAGCATTCCCCAGATGTGGAGGAAACTCTACCCACCCGCTAGAAAATACGGTGGAAGGGATTGGAACGCTCATGAATCCGGTTCTGTGACTGAGGGATGAAACCTATCCAGTTTTTGAGAATCTCAACAGTAGGAAGGCTTACACTTGGGTGTAGGTAAGGAGATCTCAGATGGCCAAGACACTGCTCGAACAGCTTCGCGAAATGACGGTGGTCGTCGCCGATTCCGGGGATATTGAATCGATTGAACAATTCAAGCCCCAGGACACTACGACCAATCCCTCTCTCCTCACTGCGGCCGCAGAGATGCCACAGTATCAGCCGATTGTCGATGACGTGTTGACGCAGGCGAGAAAACAGCTGGGTCCCCAAGCCAAGGATAGCGATGTCGCCAATCTTGCGTTTCGTCACCTGGCCGTGGCGTTTGGCAAGAAGATCCTGGCCATCGTTCCGGGGCGGGTCTCAACCGAAGTGGACGCTCGGCTCTCCTACGACACCGCCGCGACCATGAAACAGGCGCATGAAATTATCCAGCAGTATGACGAAGCGGGCATCTCGCGGGAGCGAGTGCTGATCAAGATCGCTTCGACCTGGCCGGGCATCAAGGCGGCGGAGCAGCTGGAGAAGGAAGGCATCCATTGCAACCTGACGCTGCTGTTCGGCATGCATCAGGCAGTGGCATGTGCCGAGGCCAAGGTTACCTTGATCTCGCCTTTCGTTGGCCGCATTCTCGATTGGTACAAGAAAGATACCGGCAAGGACTACAAGGGCGCGGACGATCCGGGTGTGCAGTCGGTGACCAAGATCTACAACTACTTTAAGAAGTTCGGCTACAAGACCGTGGTGATGGGTGCGAGCTTCCGCAATATTGGGGAGATTCGCGAGCTGGCCGGATGCGATCTGCTCACCATTGCTCCAAAGCTGCTGGAAGAGCTGAAGGACACGGAAGGCGATCTGCCCCGCAAGCTGGATCCAAAGAACGCACAGAAGCCTGCAGATCGAGAAGATCCCGATGGATGAAGCGATCTTCGAAAAGATGCACGCGGAAGATCGGATGGCGCACGACAAGCTGAAGGAAGGCATCGAAGGCTTTAGCGCGGCGCTCGAGAAGCTGGAAAAGCTTCTGGCCGACCGTCTGGCGAAAATGGGTGCGGGCAAGCAGGAGGCCGTCGCGGCTCACTAAACTCCCGGGAAAAATACGGGCGGCCAGCCGCCCGTATTTTTGTTTTGGCACAGGCATGTTGCTCGACTCTTCATGCCGACTGTCACTGTGGCATTTCTGGCTTAGCTCCCGCGCCAGCGTGGAGCTCAGTTTCATCGGTGCGCGCAAAGCATTGCAAATTCGACCAGTCGACAATTTGTCGAATCAATCCTCCGAACGAGCTATCGCTATTATCCGATGTAGGTTCTTATTCGCACTCGTTTCGGCAGAGTGCCAATAATTTTCTGTAACACCCCATTCATCTATTTGTAATCTGCAACATATCGCTTAGTCTTCGTGTCATACGTAAGCAAAGACGCGGCTTCGGAGCTTGCCGCTAGCTCCGCAGCCTTAGCAAGGAACAACCCCAACCTTCACTGGAGGTGGACTTGATCCCGCTAGAGCATTCCTTACGCCAACTTTTCCACGAAGTTGTTTCCGAGTGCTACGACTCGCGACTGGGTTTGCGCGACGCGGAGATATCAAGCTACGTCGCCGACCTGCTCACTGAATTTTGCCGCGCTGAAAACATCTATCGCATTCGCGATGCCGCGGGTAATCCTGTGCGCGAGGTGGGCGAGATGCTGCTTGCTTCCGATCCCGTTCACGGCACGGCGTCCTCCTTTGGAGAAGAACGGGAGCGCCGGAAACATATCGGCGACTACACCCTGTTCTTCACCGGGATGTATCCGGAGTCGATGCATCGATGGGGAGAGCTGCAGGGCGACAGCTTTTTCGAAATGGTGCAGGCCGGCAAAGAAAGCTATTACATCGTGTCGCAATTCGATCTTTTCGAGTACGCGCAGGAGGCGCCATTTTTTGCGCGCCTTTCCGGTTCGTTCGAGGCCTGCATCTATGGCCTGAATATGGTGCGCGGGGAACTCGACCGGCTCAAGGCGATTTCTCCGCCGCGCTTTCTCTCTGCTTCTGGCCCGGCAACGCAGATCATGTAAGTTTTCAGATATCAAAATGCGCCGGCGACGAATTGACGCAACCGCTATCGGCTGGTGTAGCATAGCGCCGAGCGTGCGCAGTCGCTTGCGCTGTGCCCAGAAAGAGACGAGGAGAAGAAGAACGATGATGCTGACAAGGAAATTCAGTGGCCTGCCACAAAAGGGTCTGACTATTTTGCTGACGCTGGGTCTGCTGGGCGGCGCTGCCGCGGCGCAGCTCCATGCCAGACCGTCGAATGCCAACGCATGATGGCGCCTGCGGCGCCCGCGGCTGCCACGAACCTGGTGGACATCAATTCCGCCAGCAAAGCGGATCTGAGCGCGCTGCCGGGAATCGGTGACGTTTATTCGCAGAAGATCATCGACGGCAGGCCGTACAAGACCAAAACAGATCTGGTTAACCGCAAGATTATTCCTCAAGCGACCTACACCAAGATCCGGGCCCTGATTATCGCCACCCAACCGAAGAAGTAGGGATGGCTCAAAGAACAAGGGGAGCGCGGCTAACCGCGCTCCCCTTGTTTTGTTACGGAGGTTATTTAGACGGCCTGGGGTAGAGCTTCCTTTACCCGAAACCGCTGCATGTTGATGCGCAACGCGCGCTCGATTTTGCGCAGATCGCCCTTCTCTTCGGGAGAGGCAAAGGTTGAAGCCACGCCGCTGCGGGAAGCGCGGCCGGTGCGGCCGACGCGGTGCACAAAGTCTTCCGCGACCTTGGGCATATCGTAGTTCACGACGTGGGCCACATGGTCGACATCGATTCCGCGGGCGGCTACATCGGTAGCCACCAGGACCCGATGACCACCCTGGGCAAAGCTGCGTAATGCCGCATTGCGCTGGGACTGGCTGCGGTCGCCATGAATGCTGGTCGCCTTCCAACCGGCGTGGGCGAGCTTCTTGGCTACGCGCTCCGCGCCATGCTTGGTGCGGACAAAGACCAGAAAGCTTCCAGCTTCAGAGCGGAGCAGGTGCTCGAGCAACGGCAGCTTGCGATCGGCGCTGACTTCAAAGGTTTGCAGCTTGACGTTTTCCGCCGGCTTGAGCACCGAGCCGATTTCGATGCGTACCGGGTTCTTGAGGTAGTCGGCGGCCACTTCGCGCACCGCACCCTCGAGGGTCGCGGAGTAGCAGAGCGTCTGATGCACGGCGGGATGGCCGTCACGATGCGGCGAATGGCCGGTTTGAAGCCCATGTCGAGCATGCGATCGACTTCGTCGAGCACCAGGATCTCGACCTGGTTGAGCTTGACCAGCTTGCGGCCGAGAAAATCTTCCAGACGGCCGGGAGTGGCCACGATGAGCCGCGCGCCGCGACGGATGCTCTCCAGTTGCGGGCCCTCGGCCAAGCCGCCCACTACCAGCGCGGTGGGAAAACTGATCAGTTGCGCGCAGGCCTGTTGCACCTGCATCGCGAGCTCGCGCGTGGGCAGCAGGATGAGCGCACTGGCAACCTTGGTTTGCGACTTCTGCAGCTGCTCGATGATGGGGATGAGGAAACTGAGCGTCTTGCCGGTGCCGGTTTGCGCGGTCGCCAATACGTCCCGGCCCTCGAGGGCGGGAGGAATGGCTCCCACTTGTACGGGGGTGAGGGTAATGAAATTTGCTTTGGCAAGTCGCTGCTTGAGCGTCGCCGAAATAGGTAATGCTGAAAATTCGTTCAAAATAAATCCCTTGCTTCCGGTCTCTTGCGAGACCTGGAGTGCTGTTCATCTCCGCACGGCTTCGCCCGTCCGGCGATACAAAATCAAGGCCCGATTGGCTGCTATGCGCCGACACGAAGATCACCGTCGGCTGCGGCCTTCAGGCTGCAGAAACTCGGCATTGATGACTGCACTTCGCAGTATGCGGTTTGTCGCGCTGCAGAGGGGCTGTTGGCGTTTAGCCAAGCATCGCCCGTACACCGCACCATGCCAGGGAAGCGCGTGCTTCCTACCGTCGCCGCGAATTTCCGTGGCGACTACGCTGAAGGGCTTGGGCGGTATCCGACCGGGCTTTCTCCACGCCGATGGGCGAAAAGGAAGAAGGTCTAGGCATGCAGGCAGTCTGGCTTGTGAGGCGAGAAAGGCTGACAACCAAACAATTTAGCGCAGGTTAAGAATAACATATGCCACGCGCAAGGCACTTATGGAGGAAGTCCGTATTACGCGGCTCTCCAGAGGGGTACATCGTTTCGTGCAGATGCGACTCGCTCGATTACCGCTGCAGGGGAATGAGAGCGTTCTTGTTGTCGGGCCCTTGCGGATCGATGCGGAAGTCCCATACGGAGAGATTCACTTCGCCCGGCCCCAGCAGCTCCATCAGCGCATAGTCGCCAATCGTCAGTGGCTCCTGTGGCGTCAGCTTGATCCAGCGATTCCCGGGCAGGATCTGGGCGGTGGTGGGAATTACGTCTTCGGTCTGCGTCACCTTGCCGCCAACCCCGATCTTGATGCCGCTCACGACGCGGTAGTCCTTCTTGAAATTGCTGCGCACCCGCACGATGGCGTACTGGCTGTTGGCGGAACTGAGGGAGTTCTTGTCCTTGACCGAGCCGGCTCCGTGCGTCTCCACCGTCACTGCGGAGGAGTCGGCTTCGTCGTCGTCTGCTCCGGTGATGCTGACGTAGAGCGCAGGATCATTGACGTGCAACTTGACTTTAGATTCTGCACCGGCGAATCTGGATGTTCTGCTGGATGCCGCCGATCGGGTTCAGCGCAGCGCGAAGCACGTTGTGGCCGGCCTGGCGATTCACGCCGCCCGTGTTCTGCGTGAGCGCGACCAACTCAGGCTGGTCATGGAAAGTGTCGAGCGCCCACACTCCATCTTCATCGGGGAGCCGCAGGCCCGGGCAAAACATCCGGAGTGCGCGCCCGCTCCTGCTGCTCTTCCTTGTCGATCGTCTGCTGCTTCAGGAATGGCCGGGGCGACGGATCCGAGTGGGTACGGCGCGTGCCCCGGGTGCGTGGTCTTTGGCCCATTTCTCTGTTGCCGCCCAATCCACCAGGTCGGCCGGCAACTCTTCCCATTGTCCACGCTCGGCGCTGTAAGTACCGCACCCGGTCGCCTGCCCGCTCGTACTTCGTAACCACCTGGTAGGTCCCATCCTTGAGGATCAGGCGCTGGTTCGGCGTCTGCGCCAGCGCCGGGAAGGCCGGCGGCTATGCTCGAAAAGAGCAGCACAAGCAGAAGCAGGATGCGCGAGGGCAACATAACCTTGTGACTACTTTAGACGAAGGCGCGGACGGCGACGTTGCCCAGCGATTGGCAACAACCCCGCTCAGGCCCACGGTAAGCCGGGCGGGCAAGAAGAAGGCTTGAATGGGGCACCCTCCGATTTCGATCTTTCTTTCGTTTTCACTTCCTGCGATACTTGTATGTGCCCACCCGGTGCGCCAATCCCAACCACAATAAAAAGGTGAGAGAGCAATGTCAGCAAAGTACATCTTTGTGACGGGCGGAGTCGTGTCCAGCCTGGGCAAGGGCCTGGCCGCCGCCTCGATCGGCTGCCTGCTGGAGAGCCGCGGTCTGCGGGTCAACCTGATGAAGTTCGACCCCTATCTCAACGTCGATCCAGGCACCCTTTCGCCCTTTTCAGCACGGCGAGGTATTTGTGACCGACGATGGCGCGGAAACCGATCTCGATCTGGGCCACTACGAACGCTTTACCCATGCCCGGCTGAGCCGCGACAACAACCTGACCACCGGGCCGGATCTACGAGCAGATCATTACCAAGGAGCGCCGCGGCGACTACCTGGGCAAGACGGTGCAGGTGATTCCCCATGTGACCAATGAGATCAAGAACGCCATGCGCAAGGTGGCCACGGATGCAGACGTGACCATCGTCGAGATCGGCGGCACGGTCGGCGATATCGAGTCCCTTCCGTTCCTGGAAGCGATCCGCCAGATGCGGCAGGAGTTTGGCCGGGAAAACACGGTCTTCGTGCACGTCACCCTGGTGCCGTGGATCGGCGCGGCCCAGGAGTTGAAGACCAAGCCTACGCAGCACTCGGTCAAGGAACTGCTCTCCATCGGAATCCAGCCGGATATTCTTGTTGTGCCGCACCGACCGCTTCCTCTCCCATGAGATCAAGAGCAAGATCGCGCTGTTTTGCAACCTCGAGGAGCGGGCGGTAATTGCCGCCAAAGACGTCGCGTCGATCTACGAGGTGCCGCTGACCTTCGCCCAGGAGGGGGTCGACAAACTGGCGCTGAAGTATCTGCATATCGAGGCCAAGGAACCCGACCTGACGCGCTGGAAGCAGCTGGTGGACCGCTGCTACCATCCCCGCGACGAGGTCTCGATCGGGATCGTCGGCAAGTACGTCGAGTACGAGGACAGTTACAAGTCGCTCAAGGAAGCGCTGGTGCATGGCGCATTGGCCTTCGATCTGAAGCTGCGTGTCACCTGGATCGAGGCCGAGGGTCTGGAGAGCAAGCATCCCGGGGACCGGCAGTACGAAGAGCAGCTCGCCGGCTTTGACGGCATCCTGGTGCCGGGCGGCTTCGGCAAGCGCGGCATCGAGGGAATGCTCAACGCCATCCGCTACGCGCGCGAGAATGCCGTTCCCTACTTCGGTATCTGCCTGGGTATGCAGACCGCGTGCATCGAGTTTGCCCGCAACGTCTGCGGCCTGGCGGGCGCGAGTTCAAGCGAGTTCGACCCGGCCACTCCCCATCGAGTGATCTTCAAGCTGCGGGAACTAACCGGAGTGGAAGAGATGGGCGGCACCATGCGCCTGGGGGCGTGGCCGTGCGTGCTGGCGGAGGATTCGATCGCGGGCCGGTCCTATGGGGCTACCCAGATCAGTGAACGGCACCGCCATCGTTACGAGTTCAACCGGGAGTATGAGGCGTTGCTGACGGGGGCCGGCCTGCGCATCACCGGTACGACGCCGGATGCGACCTACGTGGAGATTGTGGAGATCCCCGGACACCCCTTCTTTCTTGGCTGCCAGTTCCACCCTGAGTTCAAGTCCAAGCCACTGGAGCCGCATCCGCTGTTTCGCGCGTTTATCGAGGCTTCCTACGAGAACCGGCTGCGGTCGCGTGGCTCATCGGAGGCCGCGGAGCCAGGCCATCGTCTCACCCAGACCCTGCAATGAGCGACTTTGAGGTCGGCACGGTGCGGGTCGGGGCGCCCTCGCTGTTCCTGATTGCCGGCCCCTGCGTCATCGAGAGCGAGGCGCACGCGCGGTTTATGGCGGATGCGATTCAGCGAATCACCAGCGACCTGGGCCTGCCCTATATTTTCAAGGCCTCCTACGACAAGGCGAATCGCACCTCGGCCTCAGGTTTTCGCGGGCCTGGCCTGGAGCAGGGTACGGCATCCTGCGCCGGGTTGCGGAGGCGACCGGGCTCCCGGTACTTACCGATGTGCACCAGGCAGGGGATTGCGAGCGGGTGGCCGAAGCGGTCGACGTGCTGCAGATTCCCGCATTCCTTTGCCGGCAAACTGACCTGTTGGTCGCGGCCGCGAAGACCGGGCGTGCGGTCAACATAAAGAAGGGCCAGTTCGTGGCGCCGTGGGACATGCGCTACGCGGTTGAGAAGGTAGCCGGGGCGGGCAATCCGCGGGTTTTCCTGACCGAACGCGGCTTCAGCTTCGGATACAACAACCTGGTGGTGGATATGCGCTCGCTGGCCATTATGCGCAAGTTCGCCCCGGTGGTTTTCGATGGGACCCATTCGGTGCAGACGCCGTCTTCCGCCGGTGGCCAGTCTGGTGGCCAACCGGAGTTTATTCCGGTTCTGGCCCGGGCGGCTGTCGCGGCCGGAGTGGATGGGGTTTTCCTCGAAGTTCATGACGATCCGGCCAATGCCAAATCCGATGGGGCAAATGCGCTTAACCTGAAGAACCTTAAGCCGCTGCTGGAGAGCCTGATGGCCATTCAAGGGGCGGTGCAGGCGAAGACGGCGAGCGCGATATAGGATCGGCAGCAAAGCCAAACAGCGGACCAGAATTGCGCGTGCCTCGAATTTTCAAAAGAAGTGAGCGATAAGCGCGATAAGTCCTTCCACCAAGGACGCTCAATTGGCCATTAGAAACGACCCGGTGTAGCGCCGTTGTATCCCACATCTCGCGTAAAACGAGCGAGATGTGGGTCACCCGCTGGTCTGTGGGAGGGAAAGATCCCAAAAACAACACCGTCTAACGAGGTCAGGTTGGATCGATCCGAAGTAAGGAGTGGGTTAAGCCTGCAGGGAGCAAAAAAAGGGCCCCTCGGGTGAGGGGCCAATCTGCCTTGGTTCTCTCGTTGTGTGAGAGCTTTTAGCGGCTTTAGTTTTGGGGCTGCGACGCAGCATTCCGGGGGGAGGGCTGCGGGTTCGACTGCTGCGTCGCGCCTATCGGTGAACCGCCATTTGGCGTGTTCAAAGCCGCAAGACTGTTGTGCATCAGCGTTACGTGGACAACCGTACCGCTGGTGCCCGATTCTGTGGTTTCCTCGCGTGGCGCATTGCCCATCGCGAGGCGATAAATTCTGTAGACCGGCACCTGATGGTCGACGACCAGATAGCGTACGACCGCATCTGCCATGTCCTGAGATTTTTGAATTCCTGCTTGTCCCCGTGCGGTCGAATACCCCTGCACTTCGACGATGTAACCTTTTTGTCCTTGTAGCTGGGTAGCGATCTGATCCAAAGCTTCTTTGGCCTTCTCGTTCAGGGCCACCTGGCTCGACCGGAAGTGAAGTTCGGTATCGGTAATCTGCTGGTACTGGTCGAGATTGCTGACCGTCGAATTCAGTTGAGTCGTCTGCGTGCTGGCCTGCTGCGCCAGCTGCTGTGCTTGACCAGCCTGCGTTGAGGCCTGCGTTGCCTGCTGATTTGCTGCGTCGGCAGTGGTCTGCGCCTGGTGGATACCGGCCTGGGCACGGCTGTCGACGTCCTTGATGTCGTTCGCGTTCTTCGCTGTCAGCTGGTCCAGCTCGTTCAAACGATCCTTGACCGGGGCTACCTGCCGATTGACCCACTTCTTGCGAGCCAGCGGATTCACCTTGCCCCAGAATCCCTCGTTTGACTTGGTGGGCAAAGGCTGGCCAGTCGCGTAGGTGGAGGAGTCGCTGGCGCTCCCAGAAGTGCTGGCAGACGCCGTTGCTGCGGGGCTGGCGCTGGTCTGCGAAGCGCCAGTCGCCGCCGCGGGAGAATTCTGCGCCATTGCCGGAACGCCTAACGTGGCGGCCAGTAGAATGGCTGTGATCGATCCCGGGGTTGCGATGCTCTTGTTCACGCTTGTCCCTTTTGGCCCAAAAACTTGATCTAGAAACGAAGACGCACACCGCTCGCTTCTCGACTTGCCAATGCATATAGCAAGCGACTGGCCAAATGGACTCTGTGAGCGAAAAAATATTTGTATCGATTAACATTTGATAATATTTACGAGGGGTGAATGCGGCGGATTCCGGGGGGCCGTTGCTCGGAGTCGCAGGCTGTGTAAAACGTGCACATTTCTCTAGGGGTACGAAAAAAATGCTCGACGGCGACATGGGCCAATTACCTAGGTACCGGGAGAATTGGAGCCTACTTGGACCGGACGCTAATTACCCGGATCTCCGGAAATTGCACGTTCCAGTCGGGCGGTACGGTATCGAAAATCAAGCGAAAATCGCGGGTCTGGCCCGGTTCGATGGGGGCGGCCGAAACCGGTTGCGGTATCGACATAGGGCTGACGGGTGCGGATCAGGCTGAGGGGCAGCGCCACCCTAAGGGCGTACTGGCCGACATCGCTATGGAAGCCGACCTGGACGGTAATCGCGGTGAGCGTGCGATTTCCGTTGTTGGCGATCTGGCCGTCGATGTAGGTGACTTTGGCCCCGGAAAAACTGGTGGCTTCGCTCATCTGGAGGCCGCTTATGGGCAGGCTGGCGGCATAAGGGTCGGCCGGAGCCATGCCGGCGCCGCCGGCCTGCGAGTTCTGGCTGCCGTGGCCGCCAACCAGGATCAGAATCCCAAGGCCCACAACCACTACCGCAGCGGCGACAATCCACGGCATCCAGGAGGTTTTTTCGGGGGTTTGCTGGGAAGAGAGAAAACCTGAGTCAATACCTCGAGTCCTGGCTAGCTTGGGGCTGGGATCGTCTTTGCGCTCTTCGGCCGGCATCAACGAGATTGTACCTGCCTTACCCGAAGCTGGCCCGCTTGACGGTCTGGCGGAAGTCGTTGCCGCGCATTTTGACTTCCACGCACATCTCCGCCAGGCGGGAGCGCATGCGCTCGCCGATACGATCGCCAAGCGTCTCTTCCCGCATTACGTTGCCGGGGGCTGCCGTTCGCTGCTGGGCCAACGCTGCCGGCGCATTGGGATAATTGGTGGTGATCAGCGTGGTCCGTTTGTCGTTGTAGCGGGTATTCAGAATCAACGCCACCGTGTCCCATACCCAGTCCGTGGGTTTTTGCGCTCCCAACTCATCCAGGATCAGCACTTCGGCCTCGAAAACGGGCGCCAGGATTTGCAGTTCGGTGGTGGCGACGAGGGGGTTATACGATTCCTGAATACGCTTAAGCAACTCGCGGTAATCGCAGAAAAGCCCGCGAACGCCTTTTTCCAGGATCAAGGCGTGGAGGATGCCGACCGCCAGGTGCGTCTTGCCGATGCCCACGTCTCCGGTGAGCAGAAGTCCACGTCCTTCGGTCGTCACAGGGTATCCGCTGACGAAATTGCGCGCCATCATGTAGGCAGCCGACAGCGATTGATCTGCTTGCCCATAGTCGGGTTCATAGCTGTCCAGGGTGCAGTGCTCGTATCTTCTTGGGATCGCAGCCCTTTTGAGCAGGCGGGCCGCTTGCCGCTGCAGCCGGCATTCGCATGGCCGGGCGTAGCGTTCTCCATCGGGTTGAACAGTCAGAAACAGGCCGGAGTCTTCACAGATAGGACAAATCGGGGTCATGAGGGGTATGCCCAACTTACTCCAAGCGAGCAGCCCCTCGCCAGCGTAGCGGTGTGTGGAAGGGGGCGTTGTAATGTGGAAAGAAAGTGAAAAATGACTTAAAATGAAGCTTCGAGCCTTGTGTTGGAGGCTTGCAGGAAGGGTTTTCAGATGCCAAAAGAGGGAGTACATCCAAGTTACAAACAGATCCGGGTGCAGTGCGCATGCGGGACAAGCTTTGAAACGCGTTCGACGCACAAGGGCGATATCCACGTGGAAATCTGTTCCGCTTGCCACCCATTTTTCACCGGCAAGCAGAAGCTGGTAGACACGGCGGGCCGGGTGGAGCGTTTCCGCCGCAAGTACGCCAAGTCCGATACCGGCAAGGCCGAGGTCGCCAAGGCGACTCCTGCGTCTCGCTAAGCGTAGTTGGTCTCGAAGCAAAGGCCTCCGAGCACGGAGGCCTTTGTTGCGTTGGTTCCCATGAAAAAGGTGTCGATGAAGAAGAGCTGGGACAACCCGCGTGAAAACAGCATGCCGGCCTCGGCTCGCGTGCCGGCGTCGGTGGTGATCGGCGGTGTAGTGGTTTCGCCGGCCACGGTGCTGGCGCCGATGGCCGGAGTGACGGACACAGTATTTCGCCGGTTCATCCGCAATGCCAGCATCTTTACGGGAGGCGAAACAGCGACCGGCAGGCACCAGGTAGAGACGCCGATCAGCAATCAGCAATCCGGCTGCGGTCTGATTATGACCGAGTTCACTTCCGCAGATGGACTGTCGCGCATGCGCGAATCCAAGCGCAAGCGCTACCTGGCCTTCGATGAGGACGAGCACCCGATCTCTGCCCAGCTCTTCGGCTCCGACCCGGTTACCCTGGCGGAGGCGGCCAGAATCGTCGAAGACACTGGCTTTGACATGGTTGATCTCAATCTTGGCTGCCCCGCCAAGCGGGTAGTCAGCTGCAACGGCGGCAGTGGCCTGTTGCGGGATCTGCCTCACATCGCCACGATCTTTGAACGGGTGCGGTCCGCGGTGACGATTCCCTTCACGGTAAAATTCCGCATGGGATGGAGCGATCAGCACATCGTGTGCGTGGAGTTGGCTCGCCTTGCCGAGGAGAGCGGCCTTAACGCAGTGGCGCTCCATGCACGGACCCGGGAGCAGGGCTATTCCGGCCAGGCACGGTGGGAATATATCGCCGCGGTGAAGGATGCGGTGCGGATCCCGGTAATTGGCAACGGAGACATCCGCTCCCCGGAAGACGCCTGCACCATGGTTGCGGAAACCGGATGCGACGCAGTGATGATTGGCCGCGCTGCCCCGGCCAATCCCTGGATTTTCCGCCAGATCGCGCAATACACCGCGTTTGGGAGCTACCAGCAGCCGACCCCGATGGATCGCTATCATATGATCCGCGATTACTTCGTCATGTTGATGGAAGAGACCGAACAGGACGCGGCGGTCATCGGCAGGATGAAGCAGTTTGCCTCCTGGTTCACGCACGGCGTGCCGGGTGGGGCGGCCTTGCGTAAGAGCATCTACGAGGTCAAGAGTAGTGCAGGTGTGCTGGCTGCGGTCGACGCGTTCTTTGCCGGGCAGATGCCGGGCGCGCCGGAAGCGGAACAACTGCTTGCCGCAGGGTTCTAGTTGGGGTCCGCAACAACCCCACTCAAGCCAAAAGAAGGCTTGAATGGGCCACGCATTCTCTGCCTCATGCCTCTCCTCCCCTTAAGGGGAAGCTCCGCCGTGCTTACGGAAGATAACTTTTCTTTCGGTGCGCCAGCCTTCGTTGAGCGCGATGAGCTTCCAGGGTATCGCCGGGGATAGGTGCTGCAGAACAGTATCCATCGATGGATGCACATGCAATGCAGGGACTATGTAGTACAAAAGCGGCGCATGGGGCGATAGCGGAATTCCGGGGAAGTATCCGTTCTGCTCCAGGGATCCCTCTCCACTCGCGTTGCGCTGTTGCTGCAGCCAATGGACGCGAATCCAGTAGTCCAACGCCTGCAAGGGAAAATGCAAGTCCTCGTCCGCCTTCAACTCCAGAATTGCCAAGCGTCCACCGCGCGTAATCGTGAGCAGATCCAGCATGGCACGGTCGGCGGCAGCGAACGCGGGTACCTGCTGGTAGATCATCTGCCCACCAAGGCTGTCGTCGATTTGCGAAAGATCGCCGGCAAGAGTCGACTGCAAGCCACGCTTCAGGCTGCATACGAAAGAGCGGATTGCGCGCGCTCCCCTCAGGATGACGGCTCTCGAAAAGCCGCTGCATCAAATCAGCGAAGCCGGCCTCGGTCTCTTGCTGCAACGGGGTTTCATTTGCGCCCGCGCCGAAGGTAACTTCAGCCTGCCGGGCAAAGGAACCGGGCGCAAAGCCATGACGCACGCGAGCGAACTCCAGGCCGTAGAGAGAAAGCGTAACCTCATTGGCACTTCGTGCCGCTACCGTCACGCGGCCTTGCATTGCCGGGGGTAACAAGCGCAGAACGCTGCCCACTCCATCCTGGGCTCGCTCCACTGCGGCCTGCGGGGTTGAAGGCGTGCACCAGGCGCATTTTCAGATTGCCCTGGTCGGCGGTATCGATGGCCTCTATTTCCTCGCTGCCCTCGGCCACCTCGTACAGCTCCCATTGCGCCAGCTCGCGATTGAGCCAGGCCATGCGTGCCCGCGTGGTGTCGCCGCATCCCGCCGGCAGCAGGACCTTGAGTCCGTGACAAACTCGTTTGCCGGCGCTATGTTCCCGGCAATACGCGAGCCAGAGAATTCCCAGGGTAAGCACCCCATCGATGATCGCCTGGCTCTCTCCGGCATTGACTCCGATAAGCGCCCAGCATTGCTGCCCGCGCACCAGCAGGCCGCGCGCATATGCGGGCCCAAAGCTGTGCTCCAGGTCCATGGCCGAGCGCAGGCCCTCTATTTTGTAATCGTTGAAGTGGCGGGTAAGGAGCCGCTCCAGCAGACGCAGATACCTGGTCGCGGGCGAGCGCGCGGGTTGCCGGCGTCCTCTGATCGCGATCTCTTACCACTTCCAGAGACTGCGGCCGCTGCATCCCAAGACGGCGAACCCGGATGCGCAATGTCTCCTTGCGCGCTTCCAGACCCACCACGGTGCGTACCATGTTCCGCTCTTCGGACCACAGATGCAGGACGCAGCGGCCATGCTCGGTCGAGATCGAGTAGTGCGCAGTCCCCATCTCGAAGAGCACACGCCCATCCTCAAGCAGGGCGGCGCGAGGGTGGTCCGCGAAAAATTGCTCCAGCAAACGGGCGAGTTCGGTGGGGGAGAATTCAGGGATTTCCAAGAGAAGCGTCCAGGACATACCAGTGACCTACCAGCCCATGCGCGCCGACAACTGGGTCACATGTGCCGTGTGATGGCGGCCGTGCCAATCATAGATCATGACCAACTGTTCAAGAGATTGACGACCGTCTTCAGAATGCACGTAGCCGCGCTTCCACGCCTGCTCATCAAGAGATGCGAAGAGCTGCACCCAGCGGGCATGCAGCGCCTGCAACAGATCGAGGGAGGTGGAAACAGCAGCGGCGCGGGCGTCTTCAAGCTCAGCCCAGCGTGCTTCCTGATAGCCCTTGACTGCCGGCCAGTCTTCCGTCAAGGCGAGACGCATCCTGACATAAGCGTTCATGTGGCTGTCGGCAACATGGTGCACCAACTGGCGCACGGTCCACCCACCAGGGCGATAGGGGGTTTCGAGCTGTTCCTCGGAGAAACCAGCGACTGCGGATCGCAGGCGCTGCGGCAGCTGCCGTATGCCTTCGATCGCAGCGCTCCGCTGTTGAGGAGTAAACGACTCTGCTCGATCGGGGCCGCCAATCGGGTAGCGAAGCACAAGCAAGCTCGGAAGCTTCAGAGGTCGATTGAGGCATACGCACATCCTAATATTGCAAGTCTCAGTCCGCGGGGGCGATTGCATAGTAGCCCTTTGCGCGTCTGCACCTTGAGGCCATCTCCCTTAACGTCCACGTCGATCTTGCGATACGACCCATCCAGCTTGGCGTTGGTTGGGGTATAGCTGGCGACGTACTGGGTGCGTAACTCTTCCTCGATCTGGGAGAACGCTGCTTCCATCTTCTTGCCGTTGTTGCCTACGTCGATGCACCGGCCGCCGGTATCTTCGGCCATTTTCCTCATGGCAGAATCGCCGCTGTAGCCCATGGTATAAACCCCTCGCCCGTAAAAGCCGCGATCGGCAATCAGCAGGACGTAGACGATGGTGTTGGACTTCTGCGCGGCCTCGATGGCGCCCTGCAGCTTTTGAACGCTGCCCTGGTCTTCGCCATCGGAGAGAATGATGATGGCCTTGCGGCCGGTCTCCTGTTGCAACTTCTCATGCGTGGCACTGTAGACGGCGTCGTAGAGCAGTGTGCCCTTCGGCGAGCCCGACGGCATGCCGCCCCACCGCCGCGTACCCACATTGATCTCCGCCTTATTGCATAGCGCGTGCCAGCGCGTGAGCATTGTTGGTGTAGTCGGAGAGAAGGTCGAGATTGACATCGAAGGAGATGAGAAACGCTTCATCTTTGGAGCGCAAAACGTGCGCCAGAAAAGCAGCGCCGGCCTGTTGCTCCAATGGCAGAACATTCTGCTGGCTTCCGCTGGTGTCGAGCAGGATTCCCAGGGTGAGGGGCTGGTCGTTTTCCGCGGTGAAGTTCTTGATCGTCTGCTGCGTCTTGTCTTCAAAGACCGTGAAGTCATCCTTGGTGAGGTGGGGAATCAGCGCACCGTGCTTGTCATGCACGGTGAAGTAAAGGCTCACCAGGTTGACGTTGACTTTGAGGGTTTCCAGCGGCTGCTGCTGGTCATCCTGGTTCGGGTCTCCTGCCGGTCCCTGGGGCGGGGCATCGGGGGACGGAGCAACCTGGGCCGCGGCGTGCATCACAGCAACGCACAGCAAGAGCGCCCAGGGCCAATGGGGAAGACGAAATTTCATGGAAGTTAGACGGAGCAGCATGGCTAAACGATACCTCTCAAGCCGGAAAGCGGAGCGCGAGCGCCGTACAACGCCGCCATCGCGTCTGGTAATCTTATGGGAGTGATTGCCTGACGCGTCTATCTCTAATAATAAGTCGCCACGAGTATGTCACGACTGAGGATGACCTTGAATCGAGTCGTCCGCCTGGGGGATGTTTTGGTGAGGCTGCGTGTACTGGCAATTGTGCTGTTCCTTCCATGCCTGCTTGCGGGCCAGCAAACCAAAGCCGCAGGATCAGAGTGTACCGGACGCCCCTACGCCGCAACAGCCCGAAAGCCTGGGGAACCTGACCTCTGGTGTGGCGCCGGGCAAGGGAACGGCCGCCGGTGACCCCCGACGAGGGCACCAATACCACCCAGGCGCCTGCCGACGGAAACCAGTCAACCGCACCAGACCAGGTGCAGGGTCAGCCGCCCGTAGTGGTTGAATCGGGCCAATTGAAGAAAGACTTACCGACTTTTACCACCAACGATCAACTACGTGCCTGTGCCGGTTACGGTGCTGGACAAGAAACACCAGCAGGTTTCCGGTTTGACCTGGCGGGATTTTCAGATTTACGAGAATAACGTGCGCCAGCGTATCGCTGTTTTCAGTGCCGACGCGGTAGCGCTCTCCGTTGCCCTGGTGATCGACCAAAGCCTGCCGCGAGACACCATGAAGAAAGTGAACGACAGCCTGGCTGCGATCCAGGGGGGCTTTACTCCTGCCGATGAGATTGCAGTATTCACGTATGCCGACGGTGTCAATAACCCGACGGACTTTACCGCCGCGCTCAGCGCGCGGGTCCCGGCTGTGCTGGCGCAGTCGAAAAAAGAAGGCGATTACATGGGGGTTCCCGTCAACAGCGGCCCCCTCTATGGCGGCCCGACCATCAACGGCCGGTCGGTGGACCCGAATCTCGATCCGCAGCGGGGAAACTCCGGGGTGGGTGTGATTCCCGAAGGAGATTCATACTCTGAACGACGCGATCCTGGCGGCCGGTAAATCTCTTTCCACCCGCCCCAAGGAAAGCCGCCGCATCATTTACGTGATCAGCGACGGCAAGGAGTCGCGCAGCAAGGCCAAGTTCGGCGAGGTGGTGCGTTACCTGGAGGGCAACCAGATCGCCGTTTACGGAACGCTGGTCGGCGATTCTGCCACCTGGGGTTTGGGTTACCTGGACAGGATCAAACTGCCGTTGCTGCCGCTATCTCCGGATAACATTCTGCCAAAGTACACAGATGCGACCGGAGGCCATCTCTACTCCGAATTCTCAGAGAATGGAATCCAGCGCAGCTTCGCGGAGCTCGCGGCCCTGGCGCGTAACGCAGTACACGATTGGCTTCTATAGTCACGTGCCCGTACTCGACGAAAAGTTCCGCGTCCATCGAAGTCGGGGTGCTGCGGCCCAATCTGGATGTCATCACCGAGAGAGGCTACTACCCTACGGCAACCAATCTGCAGCGATGACTGACGCCATCGACCCGGGCCTAAGCTTCATCGGCCTGGGGCTGGCGGCGTCGTTCTTCTGGGGCGCCAGCGATTTTCTCGGCGGCCTAGCCACGCGCAAAGCCCATGTTTTTCTGGTCGTCGCCGTGGCTCACACCCTCAGCCTGGGGATGCTGTTGCTGATTGCGTGGGCAACTCATTCGCCGCCCCCGCCGGAACGTTACGCGCTGTGGGGGCTCTGTGCCGGAGGGTTCGGCGGCGTGGCACTCATCCTCTACTACCAAGCCTTATCGCTGGGCGATATGGGCCTCACTACAGCAGTTACCGGGTTACTCACTGCTGTGGTGCCGGTGGTCTATTCGTTTGTAACCCAGGGCTCTCCCAAGTCCAGCCAGATCGTTGGATTCGTGCATGGCGGCCGCCGCTATTGGGCTCATTGCCTACGTGCCGGCAGGCAAGCCCCGGCCCCTCGGCCTCAGCCTGGCGATTCTTGCCGGTCTCGGCTTTGGGGTTTTTCTGGTGGTCTTGAAAGTTGGCAGCTCGCGCGGCCTGGTCTGGCAGCTCATTTATTCGCGCATCGCCAGCGCTACCCTGGCGTGCGCTGTATCGCTCTGGGTGCTGGTGCGCCCAGGCAGGGAGTGCAGCGATATGGCGCAAAGAGGCTGGAAAGAACCGCTTTTTATGGATTGCTGGGTCTGCCGGTGCGATTGAGGCGGCAGGGAGCCTGCTTTACATGCGAGCGGCCCGAGAAGGCCGCCTGGATGTTGCGGCGGTGCTTGCGTCGCTCTACCCGGTGGTTACGATTCTGCTGGCGGCCTGGTTTTTGAAGGAACGGACGACTTCCAGTCAGGCCTTGGGAATGGGGTTGGCGTTAGCTGCCGTTGTGCTGGTTTCCCTTTAGGAAGCCTTACTTTACTTCGGAGGTAATCTCGGGCTTGGGCGCGGGAGCATCCTGTTGGCAGGATCCGGCGTGCCCTTGATCGCGTCCTTGAACCCGCGCATACCTTCGCCCAGACCCTTGCCGAGCTCAGGAAGCTTACGCGGTCCAAAGATCAAAAGTGCGACCACGAGAACGACAATCAGGTGAGTAGGTGTAAGTAGTTCGCCCATGGTAATTTCTCCTGGCATCTACCGGGATACTGGCTTCCCCGGGATGCCCCGGAATCTAGTCCGGTCAGTCTATTGTCGCACAGCTGCCCTGTATTCCGCGCGTCTCGTGCCCACTCATAGTACGCCTCCATCGCCCTCTTTGGATGGCTCGCCCAGGCGGCCGGAAACCATGTTGTAGAAGGTGTAGAGATTTTCTCCTTCACCCAGTGTTAGGCGGCGGTAGACCTTGATAAGCGGGTAAAGCCGGGAGCCACGGACCAGCAATGTGGGAACAACGGCAACCCCTCCGCCCGGATATGGGGCAAGCTCCCATTCCCCAGCAAAGCGCCTGCGAATCACCTCGCCGAAGTAGCTGCCCCACAGGCGGGTTTGAAACTCCAGATCTTCGGCCGCCTGGCCGGCAAGGATCTGCTCCAGCAGATCGACCGAGGATTCGCTGAGATCGAGGCGCCGGCGATGGTCGCTCCAGGCAAGCCGCACGGCTTCCTCCGCATAGGCGCTCATCATGGCGGCGAGCGAGGCGAAATTGCTTTCGGCAAGCGTGGCTTTGGTGGTCACAGAGTGAGCGTATCGCTTCTGCGGTGCTGAGGGAAGGCGGCGTTGTCTGACAGGAAGCGAAGTGCAATGTATCTTAGGGATTAGAGCGTCTCGCAACCACTGTGGCCTGAACGAGCTCATGAGGAGTGGTTTTCCTTGGGAGAAAACCACGAAAAGCTTCGTGGCTTGGGTCCACGCCGGTTGCAGCGGCTGCTCGAGCCAATCATTTGCGGATTTACCCGGTCGGGGCGCGGAGTCGAGTTTCTGGAGGTTTGGTTGAAGGCAATTGGTGTAGAAGTGCGGAAGTGGGGGGCGGTGCTTCTGGTTACGGGGTTGTTGGGTGTGGGTCTAACGCTGGGCAGCATGGCGGAGGCGCAGGTTGTTCCACCTGCAAAGACAATTCCCGAAGCGCCCTCGCTCCAGAACGAAACGCTGAAGCCTCTGGATTATCGCAATAAGTACGATATTTACGGCGGTTTCGCCTCGTCGCACTTCAACGCCGGGCCGGCCTTGATTCCAGGGGCGAACCTGGGCGGGTTTGATATTCAGGGAACGATGTGGCTAAACATGCGATGGGGGGCGACGGCTAACATTCGCGGCTACTATGGCACCACAGGCGTGGTTCCGAACCCCTATGGGATTCGCGGGCCGTTCATCTACGAGCATCAATTCATGGGCGGCCCTTCGATTCGCGGCCCCAGGAACGAACACGCGGCGTTGACTTTTCATGCTCTCGTGGGCGGCTCCTATGGAGTGTTTAACTCCGCTATCGACCAGGGGCTCACCGGCCCAAATCTGGGGCTCTTCAACAACGGATTCACCCTGGCTACGGCATTAGGAGGATCGGTTGATCTAAACCGCTCCTCAAAATTCTCTCTGCGCATCTCTCCTGATTACCTGCTGACGCGTTTTGGTGGAGTATCGCAGAACGAGTTCGCCATCTCTGTGGGGGTGCTGTACCGCCTAAACAAGATGCGCCCAAAGAAATAGGTGCGGCCGAAGGTTGGGTCCGCAACAACCCCACTCAAGCCAAAAGAAGGCTTGAATGGGCCACCCCAAGATTTTCTTAGGGGTAGGACAGCTGTGTCATTTCCGTCTCAACTGCCGCAGGCAAGTTAGCTGCGAGATGACAAAGGTTGGTGTGGGCGTGAATCCCCGTCGCTTTTCTGCTGTTGGCCCTACGGCCTTCCCTTGGGAAGCCACTGTGGCTTCCAAGTGGTGTGGGCAAGCCACTGAATCGGTTCCACCATGGAAGTGATCGCCCGCGCCATATGAGGGAAGTCGATGCGGCTGAGCTCGTCGCCGGGTTGATGGTAGTCGGCGTGCAGCCCGAAGCTGGAGATGGTGTGGGCAATGATTCCCCGGCGTGCAAGGCTGTAGTTGTCGGACCGTCGAAAGAAATTCTGCTCCGGGTGAGGATCGGGAACCAAGGCAGCTCCGTGCCGAACCAGCTCGGGCCCCAGGTCGCTGCGGTTGAAACCGGTAAGCCACAGGCCGTCGCGCGGCAGAGGCTGGGTCACGGCGGCCGATCATCTCGAATTCAAGATTGGCAACGATCCGGGTGAGCGGCATCGGCGGATGGTCTAGGAAGTATCGGTTTCCGTAGCCTCCAAGTTCTTCCGAGCCAAAGAGGACGAAGAGAATGGTGCGCGCGGGCCGAGCGCCGCCGGCAAAGACACGCGCCAGCTCAATCACGGCGGTGGTTCCAGAAGCATCGTCATCGGCGCCGTTGTAGATGCGATCCCCATTCCTGGCGGGGCCAATCCCCAGGTGATCCAGGTGCGCGCTTAACAGGATCGCGTCTTTGCCCGCAACTGGATCAGAGCCGCGCAGAATGCCCACTACATTCCAGGTCTGTGTCCTGGGCACACGTAGCAAAGCCCCTGAGCCTGCTCGCTACCTCGGGCGGCAGAGGAGAGGGCAACGGGGCTTTCTGCACAAAGCTGCCAGGACCGCCTCCCGGTTCTAATCCAAAGGCGGCAAACAATGAGGCGACATAGAGTGCCGCGAGGTGTTCGTCGCGGGTACCACTGCCGCGTCCCTGGAGCTCGTCGGCGGCAAGAAAGCTCATGTCACCACGGATGCACGGAATGCAGACTGGCTTCACCTGCTCGCAATGTGCGGCGGCCACGCTCATTAACATCGCGCATAGAACTCCCCGGGAGAACGAGCCCATCGGGAAAGTATAATGGAGCTGTTCCGGGTTCCCCTGTCGCCCCTTGTGTGCCACGAGCGGACAGTGTCGTTGGATCGTCTGGTGCTTTGAGTGTTCCCCCGAACAGGAACTGGTTGAAGGTATAGGGATATTTCATGCGCCGAATACAGGGTCTGTGCTGTTTGTTGCTGCTCGGTTTGACCGGGTGCGATTTCTTCGTTCCACAAACCAACAACAACACCACCAACACAGGCGACTATCTCTATGTCGGTAATGGAAGCGACACATTCATTGCCGGATTTGGCGTCAGCACCGCCGGGGCTCTTTCGGTTCTCAGCAACTCGCCTTACAACAACGGGATCGCCGCGCAATCGCTGGCAGTAACACCCAGCAATGCTTTCCTATATGCTGGAACAACCAACGGTATCTACGTTTACGCGATCAATAGCGACGGATCGCTCACCATTCAGAATAGCGGCGGCGCCTCAGCCCAGGACGTAATTCCCACGGCCATGCAGGTGGACAGCACGGGAGGCTACCTGCTGGCTGCCGGGATTGGGACTTCGCTTGGGGCGCAGGCGATCGGCATTTATTCGATCGACAGTTCCACGGGTTTGTTGACCGCGGTCAGCGGTTCGCCTTTGGCCCTTTACACCGGTAAAGCCACTGCCGCGACGGTGGTCAAGCCGACCGGAATGCTGATTACCCCCAGCAACGCATACGTCTACGTCTCGCTCGGCTCGCTGGGGGTCCAGTTGCTGACACTCGGTTCCGGCGGCGCTCTCAGCGCCGGCACCACGCCTACTTATCTTCCCCCGCTCAGTACCTCAACCAGCCCGTCGGATTTTGGGCTGGCGAGCGATCCGAATTCCACTTTTCTGTTTGTGAGCGAGATCAACACCGGACTGCGTGAGTTCAGTATTGGCACCGGCGGCGCACTGAATGAAGTTTCCGGGTCGCCTTATGCTGTAGGCACAGGACCGACAGGGGTTCTTCTCGATCCGACTGGCAGCTATGTCTATGTGGCCAATAAGGGAAGCAACAACATCAGCGCCTTTACCCTCACCGTAGCCTCCGGCAAACTGACTGCAGTGGCAGGGTCACCCTTCAGCTCGGGGGGACAGTTGCCGATCGCTATGGTGAATGACAACTTAAAGAAATATGTCGCTGTGATTAATTCCGGCGCGAATGGGGCTACGGGCAACAGCGATCTGCAACTTTTTGAATTCGATGCTACGACGGACGGAAAACTGAATCCCATCTCGACTGCGACTACGGGCACTGATCCCACGAATCCCGCGAGCCTTGCAGCCTCGCACTAGATCGAAAACACAACATCGGAGAAGAGCGTCATGGAGCCTGAGAACAACCTGGTCTTCGTCTCCATCGCCGCCTACCGTGATCCGCAGCTGATACCGACCATCGAAGATTGCCTTAGCAAGGCGCGCAACCCGGAGCATCTGCGATTTGGGATCTGCTGGCAGCATGGCCCCAGCGAGATAACGCCTCCGTATCAGAACGATGAGCGTTTCCGCATCCTCGACATCGCATGGCGGGAGAGTCAGGGCGCGTGCTGGGCTCGTGCCGAGGCAATGAAGTTATGGCGGGGTGAGCAATGGTTCCTGCAGGTGGACTCGCATTGCCGTTTCGCAGTCAGTTGGGATGAGAAGCTCATACGGATGACGAAACAGACAGCAAAGCCCAAGCCCATTCTGAGTACCTATGCGACTCCATTTGTACCCGGGGAGAGAGAGATTCTCGAAGGAGGACCTTTGCAGATGGCTTTTCAGGGCTTCACCCCCGAGGGAATCCCGCATATGAGGCCGTTGGCCATACCGAACTGGCAGTTACTCCATCGCCCGTTCCGAGCGCGCTTTCTCTCGGCGGGTTTTCTATTTGCCCCGGGAACTTTCGTCAGCGAGGTGCCCTACGATCCGGAGTTGTACTTCTTAGGCGAGGAAGCAGCCATGACCGTGCGCGCCTTTACTCATGGCTACGACCTGTTCCACCCGACCGAGACCATGGTGTGGCACGACTATGTCCGCAAAGATTCGGTCAAACATTGGGACGATCATACGGAAGCCAACAAGGCGGCAGTCGCCTGGGGAGAACGGGACCTGCAGAGCAGGAAGAAGATCAAGAAGCTTCTTGCCGGCGAGCCGATTGCCGCGTTCGGCCTGGGGAGTGCGCGCAGCATTCAGGAGTTCGAAGAATATGCGGGGCTGTCGTTTCATCTTCGCCGGGCTCAGGACTACACTTCGCGGGCCGAAGAGCCGCCCAATCCGCGGATGAATTCGGATTGGGCTCAGGAGATTTACTCGTGGCTGGTTCGGATCAGGATTGATAGCGACGATTTGCCGGCGAATGGCTGGGATGATTTCTTGTTGTGGTACATCGGAGTGCACGATGAATACGGTAACGAAATTTACCGCCGAGATCTCACACCGATGGAACTTGCAGCGCCGACCTTGAAGCAGCCCGAAATCGTAATGGTATGTGAGCTGCAATCGGGGAGCATACCGGCAAGGTGGACTGTGTGGCCGGTCAGCCGCTCCCGTGGCTGGCTCAAGAAAATCGAAGGCAAGCTCGCGGATGATGACTATGCGATTCTTCGGGAAGAAGATAAATGACGGATTAGTCCGTAAATAGGACGCCCCACCTTGGAGGTGGGGCGTCTTATTGAGTGATGGGTCTTTAAGGGGCCGGCCTTAACTAAAGAGTCCGTTGAGGCCGTTGGGAAAGAAGACTCCCATAAACTTGGCTCCGGATGCAGGAAGGTTCACATTGCCGGTCACGATCTGAAGGACCTGTGTTGTGCTGCGGCTATACGTTTTGGAGTAGTTCGGCGATCCAGTCTGTGCATCGACGATGGTTGCGGCTCCATTGGTCGTACCGGTGGGTTCAACGGATACGGTTTGGAAGCCGACGCCGATGTCGTCTACGGTTGAGACGCCATCCAGTTTATTTCGAGTGGCGGAGATATCCTGCGTATACCCCTGCAACCCAAGCTTTCCATCAGGATCTGCGATGAAAATGGAGGTGCGGATCAAACCTGCGTGATAAGCCTCGACCCCGAGGATGCCCGCCGCTGCCGACAGGTATGCCGGTGTGGTGATGAGCGGGGCCGCCCCACTGTAAGCGGTAACGCCGACATCCTCGAAGATGTATGCACCAATCAGGAAGTCGAGGTCGTTGGCGAAAGGATCGAAGGTGCTGGCGATTCCGGCGGCCGTCGCAAGGGTGTTGAAGCTGTTGTACAGATCCAGGTTGGGCTGAGCGACGGCCGCAGCTCCCAGATTACTGCGCAGGAAGTTAACGTGATTGCGTTCTTCCTGGGCCGTTTCCGTGGCGTACGCCTGAATCGCAGGCAGCGTCCAGGGTACAAGACATCCACCGGGTCCACCGGGTTTGGTGACGACTGAGCCGCCTCCGAATTTCTGTGTGCCGGCGCCTACCCCGGCCCCCATATTATCGATCGTGGTGCCTGCGGTCGCCAGCGTATAGAACTGGGACTCGAGATACTCCAGGTTGAGCGCGAAGTTGAGAATGTCCGCGTCGGTATAAGCAGGAGTCGATTGCGCTTCTGCCAGTTTGACGCCCGCAAAGGCGAGACCGGCGAGGGCAGCGCCACCAAGGGCGAGCATCTTCCGGCGACTGTTGACGATGATTTCATCCATCTGCTGAGTTTCAATGGTTGCCATAATTTTCCATCCTTAGCTAGCGGTTACGCTGATGTTGCCGTTCATTCCGTTGGGGAAGAAACCGCCGCCGGTGACACCCGCTCCAGGAGGCGCCGCGTAGACGATATGAAGAACCTGGTCGGTGGTGCGTGCGAATGCGATCGAACTTTGCGGGTCGGCCGCAACGATGCTACTTGCCGGCATGTATGCGGTGGGAACAAACGGAACGGCGTATGCGGGCAGTGGCGTCAGCTGGGTTTCGCCTCCACCGCCGAGGGTCGCGCGTAATTTGCTGATCTGGTTTGCGTAGGTTATGTACGTGGGATTCGGAGTGACCAGCGTTGCCGTCGTGGTCGCGGTCGCGACCGAGTCAGCAATCAACAGCGTGCGTATCTCCGCAGCATGATAGGCTTCCACCGCAAGGATCGACGCGGCGGCCGCAAGGTAGGTTTTGCCTGTCATCGTGTTGCTCAGAAGGCCGGCCGCTCCGTGGTACGCGGTTACGCCAACATCCTCAAAGACGAAAGCGCCCACCAGAAACGACTCGTAATTGGCAAAGGGATTAAAGCTCGGGCCGATTCCCGCGGCTGAGGCCGCGGCATTGAAACTGTTCATCAGGTCGAGATTGGGCCGCGACACTGCGGCAGAGCCAAGGGCAGAGCGAAGGAATTGGACGTGGTCCAGCTCGTTCTGTGCAATTTCGTAAATGTAGGCTTGCTGAGCGGAGGTCAGGCCCGGAACCAGAGTGGTTGCAGGCACAACAACGGTGGTTGTGGCGTTGCCCGTGTCGGTGGCCGAAAGCCCGCTGCCAGTTGCAGCTCGAAGGTAAAACTCGGCTTCAAGATACTCGAGGTTCAGGGCAAAATTCAGATAATCGGTATCGCCCAGAACTACCGGCGTAGCTGTTGGGGTGGGTGTGGGCGTGGGCGTAGGAGTTGGGGTTGAGCTGCTACCGCATCCGGCAATTACAGTAACGGCAGCAACCGCTCCCGAACCCGCCATGAAACTTCTGCGAGTGAGCGCTTTGTCGATAAGCTCAGTCAGTCTTTTTTCCATAGAGTACCTCTCCTGCTTGAAGGATCAAGCGACACCAGTGCAGATGACCTGAATCACTCACTGTCTTAGGTAACGCACTTGCGTCATGTATCGGATTGCGGGGAGCGAATCTTTTATCTGAGCCGATTTGATACAACGAAAGTTGCATGCTCTGCGGAAGGCGTACTCCGGAAGTGCCAAGGCTCCGAGTCGGGAGGTATGCACTTTTTCTTCGCGCCCGTACAACCCCGGAGCCGTTTTCTGCAACGGGACGGCTGGCGAGGAGAAGGAGCAATGTATTGAGCGCTGTTGCTTCGTTCGGTGCATCGGAGCAATTTTTTGCCGGGAAATGCCGCTCAGAAGGAACACGAGGATGCATCGCGATGGGAAATCCGTTCTAATGCAGACAGGGAGACCCTAGCTCTCATATGCCCGTTGCCCTGTCGCTCCTCCGTCGCGCCAGCCTGCATTTCTTTGTTTGCGCGATCTGCGTCGCCGTGATGACCACGCTGAGTGGTTGTACCCGGTTGCGCGAACATGCCAAGCCTGAAACGGTCTACGTAGTAGCGAAACAGACCTATCTCAGAGACCGGGTTGCGGCGGTATCGAACCGCGTCGCCCTGGTGACCAACGGAGAGCCCCTGGAAGTCGTCGAGCACGGCCGGCGCTTCCTCAAGACCAAAACCAGTAAGGGCGAAGTAGGCTGGATTGAAGATCATATGGTCATCGATCAGGCGACCTATGACCAGTTCGCCGCACTTCGCCTGCAGCACGCGCATGATCCGGTGGTAGCCACTGCTGTCCTGCGCGACGATCTCTACCTGCACGTAAAGCCCGGCCGTGAAACGGATCGCTTTTATCTGCTGGCGGAGAATCAAAAGCTCCAGTTATTGGTTCGTGCTTCTGTGCCCAAGCCGGAAGCGCCCCAGGGCTTTCTAACACCGGCCCATCCGGTAGCAGGAACAGCAAAGGGAAAAAAGGCAGCGGGCGGAAAGACCGTGGCCGACACGCCGCCTATGGAAGACTGGTGGCTGGTGCGCGACAACAGCGGCCAGGTCGGCTGGCTGCTCGCGCGCCGCATGGACGTGGATGTTCCAGACGAGATCGGAGGCTATTCCGAGGGGCAGAAGATTGTGGGCGCCTACGTTCTGACTAAGGTTTACGATCCGGATTCCTCCTTGCCCGACAAGCTGGTGCCGGAATACATCTCGGTGACGAACGCCTTCAAAGACGGGCTTCCGTACGATTTTGACCAGGTGCGGGTTTTTACCTGGAATGTGAAGAAGCATCGCTACGAAACGGCTTACCGGCAGCGCAATATCGAGGGCTACCTTCCGGTCAAGGTCAGTGAGAACAAGAATGCCCAGGGCCAGCCGGTTCCCGCATTTTCGATCACGGTTGCCACGAGTGAGGCGGTTACGGTTGATCCGCTGACCGGGGCGGCGCGTCCGGCCCAAACCAACACCCTGACTTACCAACTGGAAGGCGGCATGGTGAAGCGAGTCACGCCCGCTGGGCCGGCCCCGGTATCAGCAAAGCCGAAGGTAGCCGAGACGCAGGAGCACCACCATCGGGGAAAGGCAAAGCGGGCGAGTGGAGGGTAAGTTCAAACAACCCAACTCAAGCCAAAAGAAGGCTTGAATGGCCACCCCAAGATTTTCTTTTGGGGTTGGTTCAAACCCCGCTAAAAGAGTGATTCAGCTCAGGAAGTCTGCGACTGCGGCGACGACGATTTCCTGCTCGGGAAAAGTCAATTGGGCAAACATGGGTAGCGCCAAAACCTCGGCGGCGGCTCGCTCGCTTTCGGGAAAGGCACCGGCCGGATACCCCAGATTGCGCAGCGCCGGCTGTTGGTGGAGGGCAAGGGGGTAGTAAATCTCTGATGCAACGCCCCTCTCCCGGAGAAAAACCTTTAGCTGGTCCCGGCGGCGAGCGCGGATGACGAACTGGTGAAAGACGTGGACAGCCTTGGACCTGGTCTTGGGAAGAACCACCCCGTTTTTCGGATAAGGCCCGGGCTCGACCAGACCCGCCTGGGCGAAAAGCCGGCGGTAATTTTCGGCTAAAACGCGGCGTTGAGCGTTCCACTCGTCGATAAACCCGAGCTTTACCAACAGAACCGCAGCCTGGAGCGTATCCATTCTGCTGTTCCAACCAACCTCCTCGTGCTCATAACGACGTCCCATTCCATGCATGCGCAAGAGCCGGACGCGCTGGGCGACGGTATCTGACGCTGTGGTCACCATGCCCGCATCTCCGCCGGCGCTAAGGTTCTTGGTGGGATAGAAGCTGAAAGCGGCCGCGTCTCCCAGTGAGCCGGCCATGCGCCCATCCCAAGAGGCTCCGAACGCCTGGGCCGCATCTTCGATCAGCAGCAGACCGTGGTCCTTCTTTAGAGAAGAAAAACAATCCCAGTCCGCGGTCTGGCCATAGAGATGAACCGGCAAAATCGCTCGAACAGGGGCTGCAGCAGACTCCAGGCAGAGTCTAGCCGCTGCAGGGTCCAGGTTGAAGGTCTCCGGATCAATATCCGCAAGCAGGGGCTGTGCACCGGCGCGCAGAATGGCGCTAACCGAGGCGAAGAAGCTAAAAGCAGTGGTCACCACGGCATCGCCTGGACCAATCCCCGCAGCTGCGAGCGCCAACCATAGGGCATCCGTGCCAGAGGAGCAACCGACCGCGTAGGGCACGCCGCATTTCTCCGCGGCGGCATGCTCAAACTCCGCGACCTGGGCGCCCAGAATGAAATTTTGGGAAGAAAAGACAGCTTCTACGGCCTGAAGCAGCAGAGGCCCGATTGCGAGGTATTCGCGCGAAAGGTCCAGGCCTGGCACCCTCAGCGGGGGTTCTTTCCTGTCTCCCACGTTGGTAATGGTAGCACTGCGCACGACGTAGACCCCAGGCGCATAAGATGCATCTAAGACAAGAATTACCGCCAGCGCAGGGCGATGCGGGTAGTTTTTTTACGCGGACGGGCCTGCCTGGTTTCGGGCGCAACCCCGGAAGGCGTGTAAACTTTCAGTAGCAGGGTCTGGGCGCGTTCCGGCTCGGAGCCCAATGTTGCAGTAGTTGCAAGCGCTTGAGCATTTTCCATAACGCATTTAGACCATCGTAGAAATGGGAGATCGGCACATGGACAATAAGCCGGCACAGAACATTCAGGACACGTTTCTTAATACGGTCCGCAAAGATAAGACTCCGATCACGATATACCTGGTCAGCGGAGTTAAACTCACAGGCAAAATACGCTCCTTTGATAAGTATTCCGTTCTGCTTGAAAACAACAGCCAGGAGCAATTGATTTTCAAGCATGCCATCTCAACGGTGGTAAGCACGCGCTCTGTGCTGCACAGCGATCATCGTCCGAGTACTGGCGTCGGCCATCCTCCTGCGAGCGCTACGGGTCCAGGCGGGGCGCGTCCCGAGGGCGCCGTGGCGGAAGGCTAGTCAGCGGCAGAGGTGAGGGTCTCCTGAAAACCACGAGCGTTCAGGCGGATCGAGCGCTCCTGGTTGGGGTGGAGTTCGTCTCCCGGCCACAGGCGTTGCCCCGCTCCGCTGCTCTCGCGCGCGAAGCCGCCAAACTTGCAACTACTGCGATCGATGGCGTCACGTCCGTCGGGGCGTCTCACGTTCTGCAAAGTGATAGCGCTGCAGCTTTGGCAGAGTTTCGCGAGCTGGTGGCAGGTGCCGGGGCCGAAATCGTCGCTGAAGTGGTGCAGCGCAGGCCACGTCCCGATCCCGCCACGCTGGTAGGCAAGGGCAAGGTAGAGGAAATTGCCGCGGTCGCGGCGTCCGCGCAGGCCACACTTATCCTCTTCGATCACGATCTTACCCCCACCCAGCTGAGGAACCTCGAACATGCGCTTCCGGTGCGTGTGGTGGATCGGACGCAGCTGATCCTCGACATTTTTGCCCGCCATGCACGCAGCCGAGAGGGCCAGCTGCAGGTTGAACTGGCGCAGCTGGAATACATGTTGCCGAGGCTTGCCGGACGAGGAGCGGCCATGTCCCAACTGGGCGGCGGGATTGGAACGCGCGGACCCGGTGAAACCCAGCTGGAAACCGATCGCCGCAAGATACAACGCAGGCTGCTGCAACTGAAGCGTGAACTGGATGACGTGCGCCGTGTGCGCACACAGCAGCGCCACCGGCGCGCATCCGTACCGGTGCCGACCGTCGCCCTGGTCGGCTATACCAACGCGGGCAAGAGCACACTCTTCAATCGGCTCACCGACGCAGGTGTTCTGGCCTCAGCGCGGATGTTCTCCACCCTCGATCCTAAACTTCGTGCCGTGGTGCTGCCTTCGCGAAGACGCGTTCTCTTGTCCGACACCGTCGGCTTCATTCGCAACCTGCCGCACACTCTCATCACGTCCTTCCGGGCTACGCTGGAAGAGGTGGAAAAAGCTGAAGTGCTTCTCCACGTTCAGGACAGTTCCAGCCCGCAGCGCGAACAGCAAAAAGAGGAAGTGGAAAAGGTGCTTGCCGAATTGGGCTCGCTGGGCAAGCCGATCGTCTCGGTTCTGAACAAGGTGGATTTATTGCCGGCGGAAGAGCGATTGGCCTGTGCAGGCGGCGAATGGAACGCGTGCATCTCTGCTCAGACCGGCGAGGGAATCCCTCATCTGTTAGAGCTCATGGACCGGGCTCTCACGGCCGACCCAATTGTTGAAGAGAAATTCCTAATCCCGCAAGGCGAAGGGGCAGTGTTGGCTGCACTCGATGCCGGGGCATTGATTCTGAAGCGGGAGTTTTCGGGCGATTCCGTTGCCCTGGCCGTTGCTGGTCCAGCGTCATTGCTTGGGCGTTATCGTCGATTCCGGCGCACGAAAACTAGCTTGAAAGTAGGGACGGGCCGGGGGGGTGGGAGCGGAGCGACTTCCCACGAGACCGGCCCCGTCTGACCCTGATGTGGGTCTAGGAAGTACCCAAAGTATACGCTCCGTTCGAATACGTCACAATAGAAAATGGCCCCACGGGGGAATGACCTTCTGGGTGCAAGCGTCCAGGAGGGGAGGTGGCCTCCTGGGTGAACCACCAGGACAGAGCCAGTTTGACAGAGAAATTTCGCCTCTGTTAAAAACAAAGGTCCCGGCTGTCACCATCGGCTCTCCGCTCAACAATCTACCCATATACTGAATATTTGGCATGGACGAGACATTACACCAACTCGGCGGACTACTGCTCGGCTCTGTACCGACCATTTTCCTGTTCCTTCTAACCGTTATTCTTTACCGCTACTTGGTGTATTGTCCTTTGGTCCGCATCCTCAGCGAGCGCCGGGCGCGCACCGAGGGGGCCATTGAAAAAGCTAATGCCGCGGCCGCAGCGGCAGCCGCCAAGACCCAGGAGTACGAGGCACAACTGCGGGCGGCTCGCTCCAAGATCTTCCAGGCACGGCAACAGAAGCTGCAAACGTGGATCCGTGAACGAGATGCCGCGGTTCAGGAAGCCCACGAAGCGGCGCACCGACGGCTGGAAGAAGCAAAGTCGGCTCTCCAACTGCAAGCCGGCGCTGCCCACCGCGCCCTTGAAGGCTCAATCGACCAGCTTGTCAGCGAGATTCTCCGGGCAGTTCTCCCTGACAGCGGTGCGGCCACGGAGAGAATCCGTTGAAGGTTTTCGGGACTTCCTTCCTCTTATTTTTCCTCCTGTGCTTAACCGGCGCACTGGCTCTGACCATCCCCGCCCGGGCCCTGCAAGCTTCAGGATCTGGCGCCCAACGGCAAACGAATCAACAGGATAGCGAGCAGGAATCGGGAGATAATGTTTACCGTCACTCACCCTCCGTGCGGTGGTTGGCGGGAGTTCTGCACGTCGACAAGGAGACTGCCGCCCGCCTGTTCGAATACTTCAACTTCGCCATCCTGGCGGGGGCCATCCTATTCGCGCTGTTGAAGTACTTGCCCAAGAGCTTCCGTGCCAACCGGGAGAATATTCAGCGTCAGCTGGTTGATGCCCGGACAGCCACCGAGCAGGCTCATGAGCGCCTGGCTGCAATCGAGCAGCGCCTGAGCCGCCTGGATGAGGAGATCGCGGCGATCAGCAAGCAGGCGGAGAAGGATAGCGTCGAGGACGAAGCCCGCATCAAGGCATCGATCGAAGTCGAGCGAAAGCGAATCGTGGAGGCGGTGAGCAAGGATATTGCCGCAGCGGGCAGCGCGGCCCAGCGGGACCTGAAGCAGTTTGCTGCGGGGCTGGCGGTCGATCGCGCGGCGCAAAAGATAAGCCTGACCGAAGACGATGACCGTACTCTGATGCAGGAGTTTGCGCAGAGCCTGGGGCATGGAACCCGCGGTAGAGGGCAAAGCTGATGGCTGTCTTCGCCGCTCGCTATGCGCGCGCCTTTGCCGGCGCGGTCCTGGATGCGAGGTTGGACCCTGCGGACGTTCAGCGGCAACTCGATGACTTTGCCGCCACTTTCGCAGGCAGCAAAGACCTGAGGGAGCTGCTGCTGAACCCTTCTCATCCCTGCGGGGAAGAGGGTGTCTATTCTTGACGTGGTCAACCGGCGCATAGGGTGTGCGGCCCCTGGTGAGAAATTTCCTGGCAGTCCTGATCAGGCACGAGCGGCTTGGTGCGCTGAGCGACATTCTGGAAGAGTACCGGCTGGAGATGAACCGGCGCTTGTCGATCTCCGATGCTGAAGTGGTCACGGCTCGCCCGCTGGGAGATGAGGAGCGCGCCACGCTGGAAAAGCAGGTCGCCGAGCTGGCCGGGAACCAGAGTCAGTGCGACCTTCCGCGAGGACAAGTCGGTGATCGGCGGAGCGATTGTCCGCATTGGCAGCACGATCTACGATGGCTCCGTGCGGGGCCGTCTGGAACGCTTGAAAGAGCGCCTGATATCCAGCTAATGAGTTTGTAATCAATTGCGCCGGTGCAGTGCGTCGGGGCGTCCACAAGAAATCGAGAATTGACGGAAGAACGTATGGCTCAGATCAACGCAGACGAGATCACGCAGCTCCTTAAGGAGCAGATTCAAAACTACGACGCAGAGATTAAGCGTCGATGAAGTCGGGACCATCATTTCTCTGGGTGACGGCATCGCGCGCCTGCATGGCCTGGACAAGGCCATGGCGGGAGAGATGCTGAAATTTCCCCACGGAGTGGAAGGCCTGGCCATGAACCTCGACGAGGATCAGGTCGGCTGCGTCATCCTGGGAGATTACACCGAGCTGCGCGAGGGAGACGAGGTAAAACGTAGCGGCGAGATCATGAGCGTGCCGGTGGGCGACGGGATGATTGGCCGCGTGGTGAACGCGCTTGGCCAGCCTATCGATAACCGCGGCCCGATGGAGGGAACTCAGCTCGCGCCCATCGAGCGTATTGCTCCGGGCGTGGTCGACCGGCAGGGCGTGCGTGAGCCCATGTCAACTGGGCTCAAGGCGATCGACAGCATGATCCCGATCGGCCGCGGACAGCGCGAGCTGATTATCGGCGACCGCCAGACGGGAAAAACGGCAGTGGCGCTCGACACCATCATCAACAGCGCCAAGAACAACCTGATCTGCATCTACTGCGCCATCGGGCAGAAGCGCTCCTCTGTGGCCCAGGTGGTGCAGACGCTGACCGAGCACGGCGCAATGGACTACACCATCGTGGTTTCCGCTACGGCTTCGGAGCCTGCGCCAATGCAGTACCTGGCTCCCTACGCCGCCACCAGCATGGGCGAGTTTTTCCGCGATAGCGGTCGCCACGCGCTCATCATCTACGACGATCTATCCAAGCACGCGGTGGCGTATCGTGAGATTTCGCTGCTGCTGCGCCGTCCTCCTGGCCGCGAAGCCTACCCGGGCGATGTGTTTTATCTTCACTCGCGACTGCTGGAGCGATCGGCCAAGCTGAGCGATGCCAAGGGCGGCGGCTCGCTGACCGCGCTGCCCATTATCGAAACCCAGGCGGGAGACGTCTCGGCGTACATTCCTACCAACGTCATCTCCATCACCGATGGGCAGATTTATCTGGAAACGGATCTGTTCAACTCCGGCGTTCGCCCGGCGGTGAACGTGGGTCTTTCCGTCAGCCGTGTCGGTGGCAGCGCGCAGATCAAGGCGATGCGCCAGGTGGCGGGAACACTGAAGCTTGACCTGGCGCAGTTCAGAGAGCTGGCCGCCTTCGCGCAATTCGGCAGCGATCTGGACAAGGTCACACACAACCAGCTCAACCGCGGCCAACGGCTTACAGAGATTTTGAAACAGCCGCAGTTTTCTCCCCTGTCGACGGAGAAGCAGATCATTATCATCTACGCCGGCACCAATGGCTTTCTCGACGACATGAAGGTGGAGCAGATCCACGCATTTGAAGACGGGCTGTATCCCTATCTGGATTCGGCACAGTCTGGGTTGCTGAAGGACATTGTGAGCAAGAAGGCGCTGGACGATGACTTGAAGAGCCGCATCAAGGCAGCGCTCGATGAATACAAGGCGAATTTCCTGTGCTGAGCACCGTGATGCGAGCGCTCAAGGAGTCTTCCGTAAAGCCGCTGTCAGACGAAGAGAAGAAAAAAGCAGAAGCAAAGAAAACCGCGTAACCAACCATGGCAAACGTTCTCGATTTACGACGGCGTATTCGCAGCGTGAAAAGCACGCGCCAGATCACCAAAGCAATGAAGATGATTGCTGCGGCCAAGCTGCGCCGTGCGCAGGAGCGCGCCATTTCTGCGCGTCCCTACGCCAACATGCTGGCCAGCGTGATCGGCTCGCTGATGCGGCATATCGATCTCTACGATCCCGTTACCGGCGACGTGCGTCATCCGCTCCTGCTGGCGCGTGAAGAAAAGCAGGCGATGCTGATCGTGGTCTCCGGAGACAAGGGATTTGCCGGCGCGATTCAACGCAAACATCACCAAGGCGGCCTTTCGTTTCATCAGCGACAAGGGCGACGAGCAGATCGATATTGCTGCGATCGGGCGCAAAGGCCGCGATCTGTTTCGCCGGCGCTACGGTATAGCGGAGTTCGTCGATAAGCAGGACGAGGACAAACCAAGAGGCGGCGGAACCCGGAGACCGAGCTCCGGGCGAAGCTCGCCGGCGCCGGAGGAGAAGCGCCGGGGCGAACGCAAGAGACCGGATTGAAGTGGCGGGCGATTACCCCGGCATGCTGGATAAACCCAGCTTCGACCGGGTGGCGATATTGGCGCGCGAAGTCGTTCATCGTTACATGGAAGAAGAGCTCGACGCCGTGTACCTGGTCTACAACGAGTTCAAATCGGTGATGGCGCAGCGGGTAGTGGTCGAGCGCATTCTGCCGGTGATCGAAGTGGGCGAGCGGGATATCAAGCAGGCGGAGGCGATGAGCCAGGAAGAGCGCGAGGAGATGGCGCTTGCCGCCGCTTCTGCCGGCGTAAGCGTGAGAGAAGCGGACAGCAGCGAAGCCGAGCAGGAAGCGAAGAAGTTTGGCACCGCGGAAGTGGATTACATCTATGACCAGCCGCCGCGTGAGCTTCTGGATGGACTTCTCCGGCAGTACGTCACCTCGCAGATCTATCACGCGTTGGTCGAGTCGAGCGCCGCGGAGCAGGCCGCGCGCATGACGGCGATGGATGCGGCCACCAACAACGCCTCGGAGATGATCGATTCGCTGACGCTCACCATGAACCGGGTGCGTCAGGCCGCGATCACCAAAGAGATTATCGAGATTGTCAGCGGCGCGGCGCGCTGTAGCTTTCGCAACAGGAAAGTAAATTTATGGCAGAAAACATAGGCAAAGTTATTCAGATTTCCGGGCCGGCGGTCGATGTGCAGTTCGAAGAAGCGACCATGCCCCCGATCTACCAGGCACTGCGCGTAACCAGCGAAGGCTTCGATGTTCCGCGGCCGATCAACGTTGTTCTGGAAGTGGAGCAGCACATTGGCGAAGGCCGGGTCCGTTGCGTCGCGATGGAGTCGACCGAGGGCATGGTACGCGGCATGCGCTGCCTTGACACTCGGCTCGCAGATTACCGTTCCGGTGGGCATCCCAACGCTGGGCCGCATCCTGAACGTGATTGGTGAGCCGGTGGACGAGTTGGGACCGGTCATTGCGAAGGAAAGGTGGCCCATCCATCGGGCTGCCCCTTCTTTCGAAGATCAGGCGACTGGCGAAGAGATGTTTGAGACCGGGGTCAAGGTCATCGATCTGATCCAGCCGTTTTTGAAGGGCGGCAAGATCGGCCTGTTCGGCGGCGCGGGCGTGGGCAAGACAGTCATCATCCAGGAATTGATCAACAACGTCGCCAGTAGCCACGGAGGCGTTTCCGTCTTCGCCGGGGTCGGCGAACGCACCCGCGAAGGCACCGACCTGTGGAATGAATTTGAAGAGTCGGGCGTGATCAACTCGAAAGACCGCGAGAAGTCAAAAGCGGCGCTGGTCTACGGCCAGATGACAGAGCCGCCAGGCGCCCGCCTGCGGGTTGCTCTTACCGCTCTGACGATTGCCGAATACTTCCGCGACGAACAAGGCGGCGATACGCTGCTGTTCATCGACAACATCTTCCGCTTCACGCAGGCGGGCTCCGAGGTTTCGACCTTGCTCGGCCGCATGCCGTCGGCCGTAGGGCTATCAGCCCAACCTGGCGACGGAGATGGGCGAACTGCAGGAGAGGATCACTTCCACCAAGACCGGGTCCGTCACCTCGGTGCAGGCGATCTATGTGCCGGCCGATGACTTTACCGATCCGGCGCCGGCGACTACCTTCGCTCACCTGGACGCGACGACCGTGCTTTCGCGCGCGCTGACGGAGATCGGTATTTATCCGGCAGTGGATCCGCTTGCCTCTACGTCGCGCATCCTCACGCCCCGGGTGGTGGGCGAGGAACACTACGCGGTTGCCCAAGGCGTCAAGCGTCTCTTGCAGCGCTACAAGGATCTGCAGGACATCATCGCCATCCTGGGGATGGACGAGCTTTCTGAAGAGGACAAGCTGACTGTGAGCCGGGCGCGAAAAGTGCAGCGCTTCCTGTCCCAGCCCTTCCATGTGGCCGAAGTATTTACCGGCGCGCCCGGAAAGTACGTCAAGGTCGGAGATACCGTGCGTAGCTTCAAGGAGATCATCGACGGCAAGCACGACAATATTCCGGAGCAGGCTTTTTACATGAAGGGGACGATCGAGGAAGTACTCGAAGCGGCCAAGAGCATGCAGAGTAAGTAATCCCTATGGCAGATTCAGACAATCAACTGCAGGTCCGGCTGGTGACGCCGGATCGGATACTGGTCGACGAGACAGCCGACGCCGTCGAGCTTCCGTCGAAGTCCGGCTATATGGAGGTGCTCTTCGGGCACGCTCCGTTGCTGGCCGAGTTGGGCGTGGGCGAAGTGAGGCTGCACGGCGGAAGCGCCGGCGATCAAACTTATTTCGTGGTGTGGGGTTTTGTTGAGGTACTGCCGGACCGGGTGACTATCCTGGCGCAAAACGCTATCAAGCCGGAGGAGATCGATACCGGCGAGGCGCAGCGAGAACTCGAAAGCGGCGAAAAGATGTGGAACGAAGCCGGCGAGGATCCGGAAAAGTACCAGCAGGCTAACGAAGTGATCCACGAAGCACAGGCGAAGCTGGCTAGCGGGCATAAGGGGTAATCGGTACCTCGCCTCCGACTTCGCCCTGCGGCGTGAACCTAGCTATGTGGGCTGAACGCAACCAGCCCCGAACCTAGTCCAAGGCTCCTCAATCATTGGAGGTGCAATGGAATACGTGAATCTTGGTTCGACCGGGCTCAAGGTCTCCCGAATTTGCCTGGGAACCATGACCTATGGATCCAAGAAGTGGCGCGAGTGGGTGCTGGAGGAGAAGGAGTCCCTGCCGTTCTACCGCCGTGCGATTGAAGCCGGGATCAATTTCTTCGATACCGCGGATGTGTATTCGCTCGGGGTGAGCGAAGAGATCACGGGGCGTGCGCTCAAGGAGTATGGCCCTTCGCGGGACAAAGCTCGTGATTGCCACCAAGGTGTTCAACGCCATGGGGAACGATCCGAACCAAAAGGGTCTTTCCCGCAAGCACATCATGCATGCGATCGACGACAGCCTGCGCCGTCTCCAGACCGACTATGTGGATCTTTACCAGATCCACCGCTTCGATCCCCATACTCCTATTGAAGAGACACTCGAAGCGCTGGACCAGGTGGTGCGTTCGGGCAAAGCGCTTTATATCGGCGCCTCGTCCATGTTTGCCTGGCAGTTCCTTAAGATGCTGCAGACCTCGGACATGATGGGGCTGGCGCGGTTCGTGACCATGCAGAACCACTACAACCTGGTGTACCGGGAAGAAGAGCGGGAGATGATTCCGCTTTGCCTGGAGGAGGGGGTTGGGCTCATCCCATGGAGCCCGCTGGCTCGTGGGTTTCTTGCTGGAAATCGGAACGCGGAGGATCGCGGGGAAACGGTTCGCGCAAAGACTGACGATTTCGCGCAAAAGCTGTACTACCGACCCTCGGACTTTACCGTGGTGGAGCGGCTTACCGAAATCGCGACAGAAGCGAGGGGTACCCAATGCGCAGGTGGCTCTGGCGTGGATTCTGGGTAAGCCCGGGGTAAGCTCGCCCATCATCGGCGCCAGCAAGATGGCGCATTTGGATCAGGCCATCGATGCGCTGCAGATCCAGCTGGATGAGAGCGAGATCAAGGCACTCGAAGAGCCTTACGAGCCACACCCGGTTCTTGGATTTTGATTGGTTGCAGGTGGAGTGGAACTGCAGATCGCTCGGCTGCCCCGGATTTCCTGTCGAGGTTGGTGGCGTCGCGAACTCCATGCGGTTTTCCTTGCAGAAAACCGCAGACGCTGCTCTCTCCAGTGCCGCAAACAGGAAATCCGGGTGAGCTCGGGATGACAAAGGAGAGCGCGGAGCTTCCATCCAAGGCGGATGCTGTATTGAAAGAACAGCAGGTACTTCCCCTACGCTTCGCTCCGGTCGGGATGACAAGTTTATTTTAAAGCCGACAATTACTCAGGATTGCTCCCGCTTCGCAACAGAATTGTCATCCCGACCTGCGGTTTGCTCTCGCTAAGCTGATTGCTCTTCCAGCATCTGCAAATCGAAGGGCGGCGCTTGCATGCAGTCCATTTGCGCAATTTTTTTCAGGGCCGCTTTCAAAGCGGAGCTGGGGCAGGGCTCGACCGTGACCACAAAGGGCAGGCGGTCCTTGGGGTAGCCCGGCTTTTGCAAAAGGGCGTTGATATTGATGTGCTGCGGCGGCAAGATCGCCCGCGATCGCCGCCACAATTCCCGGCCGGTCGTCGACCACGAACCGTATGTAGTGCGGCACGACAAAATCGCCGTCGACCCGGGCCCGGGTGCTGGTGATGGTTACCGGGCATCCACCGTGCGCGATCGCCAGCACGTCGGAGATTACAGCGACAGCAGTCGGATGGCCTCCGGCTCCATGTCCGGAGAAGACAGTCTGGCCTCCATACTGTCCCCCCGAGATCACCATGTTCTCCGTGCCTCGCGACCACGACAGAGGGGAACTCTGAGGGACAAGCATCGGCCCAACCGTGGCTAACAGCTCCTGGTTCCTGACCTCTGCGCGGGAAATCTGCCGGATGGTGCAGTGGAGTTCCTTGGCGTAAGCAAAGTCGATGGCCGAAACGTCGCGGATGGTGCGGCAAGCGACTTCCTCGGGCAAAACCTCCATGCGCAGCCCGATGCGGGAGAGAATGACCAGCTTTGCCCGGGCATCGAAACCATCCACATCTTCCGTGGGATCGGCTTCCGCATATCCGCGCTCCTGCGCCTGGCGTAGCGTGGGGTCAAACTCGGCCCCGTCTTCCATGTTGCTGAGGATGAAAGTTGCAGGTGCCGTTCAAAATGCCGTGAAGGCGATTGATGCGGTCGCCGGCGAGCCCCTGTTGGACCGCTGGGATTACCGGTACACCGCCGGCAACAGCCGCGCCGTAGAGCAACTGGCAGCCATGCCGCCGGGCCAGTTCTTCCAGTGCCGGGCCTTGCTCGGCAATCATTTTCTTGTTGGCTGTGACCACGGACTTGCCGGCAGCCAGAGATTTTCTTACCCATTCGCCGGCAGGATGCAGGCCCCCTGCCAGCTCGACCACGATGTCAGGATTGGATGCGAGGACCTCGTCGAAGTTTTCGGTCCAGAGGACGGATGAAGGAATCCAGGAGACACGTTTGCGGTCGATGCCGCGATTGAACAGGCAGCCGAGCGCCACGCCTTCCGGCGGGTGCTCGCACAAAATACGAGCCACCGAACTGCCCACCGTACCAAAGCCCAGAATAGCGACCTTAACCTGCGGCCGCGCCAAATTTTTATTTGCTTTCACGAACCCACTCTCTCATTCCCAATCGCTTCTATCTTGGCAGAAGCATTAGAAATGGCGAAACTGCTCCTCCGGCATAGTCTCGGGAGCAGGACGGACAGCTTCGCGTTCCAGCGAGCGGCTTACCAGGTCACGCGAACCCAGGCCCACGGCCAGCGCCAGCGCCAGAACAATCCCTCCGAAGAGAATGCCAAACGCCAGATCCACAATGGCGGCTCCGATCGCGAGGTGATCGAGGACCATCGCCGCGGTAAACACCAGCACCAGCCACTTGATGCCAAGGCTCAACAATCGCGCATAATGCAGATTCATGTTTACCGCGCCGATCAGCACCCCGCGGGAAAGAAATCGCGCAATGACGTTGCCCAGGAGCAGCAGGACAACCGCGCCCACGACGTTGGGAATGTAGCCGAGCAATCGGGCGGAGAGCAGGTTGTCTGAGGACGCACCAACGGCTTCCAGGCCGACCAGAAAACCTACCAGCACAATGCACCAGAAGACCACACGGGTGATCAGAATGGTGGGCGTGTAGGTGGGCGACCACTCGGCGATGGCGTTGGTTCCGCGCGCCATCCGCTCGTCGATGCGGATCGCACGGAGCAACAAGCGGACCAGCCAGGCCAGCACCCACGCGATCGCGGCGAAGAAGAGGACGGCAACGATAAACGCCAGAATGCCCGGGAGTAGCGTGGCGATGCGGCTGATGACCCGAGCCATCGATTCGTGCAGTGACTGTGACACCTGAGTCCACATAATTTTTTCCTCCTGCCCTAAGGGTTGAAGCGGTCTGGCCAACGCCACCGCGATAGTAGGTAGGGCTTGCCATCTTCATAGGCGCGCGCCAGCTTCTCCACTCTCTGCTCTGCCTCTGCCGGGCTGGCGCTGCCTACTTCCAGCGCATACGAGGCAACCCACCCCAGGTACAGCGGCGTGAGCGCCCCCAGGAGATGCGTGCGGCTGATGGTGCGCAGCCGGTAGGCCAAAGCGAAGTCATAGATGATGCGAACCCAAAGTTCGTCGGGCAGGTGGAAGCGATCCGCGGCTCGGCCGGGCCAGCCGCTTTAGCTCCAACAGCGTGACCGGCGGCAGTACCAGAGACCAAACCTCCTGCAGGTTGCGGAAGCCGAGCTGGAATGTTTCCAGCATCGGAGTTATATCCCCAGCGGCCCCGTCGGCCGGCGGCGCCACCGCAGCGCCCGCACTGTCAACCGCCTGCGAACCGCGAACCCGCTGCCACAGGGGGGCATTGATGTTCATCTCCGCAAACAAAGGGCCAACGGTCTGCGCTAGTACGGTGCTCAGATCGACGCCGTCGGCAGGGGGAACGTGGCGCGTGTCCACATGCACCTGGCATATTGGGCAATCGCGAAGAGCAGCCTCGGTTGCCGGCCAGAAGAGATCTTGCCCCTGCGCGGTGGTACGCTGCAGCGCCACTTCCAGCTCGGCAATCATCTTGCCCGCAATGCAGAAGTCGGGCGCCAATGGAAAGCGGACACGCCTGCCATAGAGAGCGCGGGTCAGCGGAGCCAGAATACTCGAGTTCAGCAGGCCATCGAACTTTCCCATGGCATAGAGCGGCATGGCGAGTTCGCAGCGCTTCTCGAGCACGGGCGCCAGCATCGGCCCCAGGAAATGGGTCTGCAGCGCTGCAAGGTCGAAACCGATGACCGCGCAAGCGCTCACGCCCAGCTCCCGCGCCATGGCGAAGATCGCCTGGTACGTGCTGGCCGGTGCAAGCCAGGGAATTCTCGACGGGCTGGCGGCGGGCAGAGTGTACGGCAAAAAGCGCAAATCGTTTCCCGTCGCCGCCTGATCGAGTTCCATCTCGGTTTTGACGGCGGGTTCCACGCCGCTTGCGCCTGGGAACGCGACGACGGTGCGCAGAGCAGACAACGAGTGCGCACCCATCACTCCTTGTGTCGCGGCGGTCCGGAGCTGCTCGGCGTCTACCGGCACGGCCACCGCGATCAGCAGATCGGCTGCCCCGACCTCTTCCATCCCTGCTTTCGTTTCCTCCGAAAGCTCTAGCTTCGCCATGCTTATACCTTCGGTCCCACCATCAGATGTGAACTGCTACAGGGGCAAGCCCAGGATTCCGGTGAGCGGAATCAGTACCCAGCTGGGCCGGTTATTCAATTCGTAGGCCAGTTCATAAAACGCTTTGTCAATCACGTAGGCCTCCAACAGTTGCTGGAATAACCGCGGATCCGACGGAACCACCGGAACCCCCTTGGTGAATTCGCAATAGGTACGAAGAAAAGCCGACGAGACCGATTGTTCCCATAGACGCGCCCAGGGCTCCAGCCGGCTAAAGTCTTCCGGCCGCCGCGAGGAGTACTTCATCAGTGCCGAAAAGGCCGCATAACTGAAGGAACGAAGCATGCCGGCGACGTCTTTAAGCGGCGACTGCTTGGTTCTGCGCTCCGCCAGCGGCCGCGCCGGTTCACCCTCAAAGTCCAGGACCACAAAGTCCCCTTTCGAACGCAGCACTTGTCCCAGATGATAGTCCCCGTGGATGCGTGTGCGCAGCGCATCTATCTGCGTGGCAGAGACCTGGCGAAAGCGATCGAGCACCAGGCTTCTGCGGCTGAGCACCAGGCCAGCCCTTTCCAGCACACTGTCAGGCAAGCGGGCTACGTTTTCCTTGAGCGCGTCGAAGGAGCTGCTGGCGTGCGCGATCAGTTCTTCGCGCAAGCGGTCGATGTCCTGCGGTGTCAGCGGCTCAGGCTTAAATGCCGGATCCTCGGTGGGCGAGGCCAGAGCAAGGTGCAACTCCGCCGTTCGTCTGCCCAGTAAGCCGGCGGCGTCGAGATAAGTACCGACGTGCTCGCGGGCGAAGGCGGTTTCAGGGGCTTCACACAACGTTGCCAGGCTGGCTGGCCCATCGGGGATGACACCCTGCGCGAAAGTATGCGCGGCGCTGGCCTCGTAATAACGGTCCAGCTCTTCCAGCGTCCATTGCCAGCCGTCTCCTTCATTCGTGACCAGGCCTTGCAACATGGCCAGGGTCGACGGCTCCTGGCCTTTGCGGGTGTACTGGATCGAGCCCCCAAACGGAGCAATGTGAGTGAAGTGTGTCGACTCGGTAAGGTAGCGTCCAATCTCAGTGTCAGGGTTTGGACCGGTCTGCTGTCTGCGGAATAACTTCATGATCAGCTTTTCGCCGAAGATGATCGAGGTGTTGCTTTGCTCCGCGGAGCCGCGCCGCGGCGCCGTATCCACGGACCCGCCACGTAGATGAGCCAACGCGCTGCTAGGAACTCCCAGAAGAGTGCCCTCTCGCGATGAAATCTGGGTAGCCCCCGACGATGATCGCCAGCAGCGCTTCACTGGCGCTGTCGTTGAAGACTGCGTCGTGCAGCACGCCATCCCCGGCTACGGAAGTTACTCGCGCAATTACGGCATTTGGCGACTCTTCTCGCAGCGCGGCGGCGCCCTTGCCAAAGAGCAATCCCAGGGTGACCAGGTAGGTGTCGGTCAGCCCTTCAGCGTATTGGACCTCGACTAATACCAGCGCACTGACTCCCTGGTTGAAGACGGCCCAATCTTCGATTCTGGTTCCGGTGATGGGGCGTGATTTGCCGCCAAACCAGCGTTGGCGGGTCACATAACCCTGCAGCACCGACTCCTCCAGCTCCCTGCGGCCATTGCCTTCGAGCACGCTCATCCAGTCGGTGACTCCGCTGATCTGCAGTTCCGGCTCGCCGGCTTCCGCCATGTTCGGGACAGGCTCCGGCGAAGGCTGCAGTTCCATCCACAGAAAGCCATAGGAGCCCAACGTCAAGGGATAGGGTGCGTTGCGAATTCTGGGGAATTCCACGTAGCCCAGCATCTCGACCGGCACCATTCCGGCGTAGGCTGCCAGGTCCAGTTCCACCGGCTGCGCGAAACGCGAAAGGTTGGCGACGCACAAAATTTTCTCGTTTTGATACTCGCGAATGTAGGCGAGGATTTTCCGGTTGGTGGGATTGAGGAAGCTTAAGGTGCCGCGGCCAAAAACCTGGAAGAGCTTGCGCAGGGCGATCATGTTGCGCATCCAGCTCAGCAGCGAAGAGGGGTCGCTCTGCTGCGCTTCCACATTGATCGCTTCGTAGCCCCAGACTGGGTCCATGACCACCGGGCTGTACAGCTTGGCGGGCACGGCGCGGGAGAAGCCGGCGTTGCGGTCGCCGTTCCACTGCATGGGGGTACGCACACCGTTGCGGTCGCCCAGGTAAATGTTATCGCCCATGCCAATCTCATCCCCGTAGTAAACGATGGGCGTGCCGGGAAAGGAGAAGAGCAGGCTGTTCAGCAGCTCGATGCGGCGGCGGTTGTTATCCACCAGCGGCGCCAGGCGCCGGCGGATGCCGATGTTGATGCGCATGCGCGGATCGGCGCTGTAGGCCAGGTACATGTAATCGCGCTCATCATCGCTTACCATCTCCAGCGTCAGCTCGTCATGATTGCGCAAAAACAGGCCCCACTGGCAGTTGTGGGGGATCGCCGGCGTTTGCGCCATGATGTCGGTGATGGGCAGGCGATCTTCCTGGCGCAGCGCCATATAGATCCTGGGCATCAGGGGAAAATGAAATGCCATGTGGCACTCGTCCCCGTCGCCATAATAGATGCGCACATCGTCAGGCCATTGGTTGGCCTCCGCCAGGATCGTTCTGGCGGCATATCCTTGTCGATCTCGGCGCGAATGCGCTTCATCACCGCGTGGGTTTCGGGAAGGTTCTCGCAATTGGTTCCTTCCCGCTCTACCAGGTAGGGGATGGCGTCGACCCGCAACCCATCTACACCCATGTCAAGCCAGTAGCGCATGATCTTGACCACTTCTTCGATCACCACGGGATTGTCGTAGTTCAGATCCGGCTGGTGAGAGAAGAAGCGATGCCAGTAGTACTGCTGGGCTTCAGGATCCCAGGTCCAGTTGGATTTTTCGGTATCGGTAAAGATGATGCGCGCGTCGGTATATTTCTGATCGGTGTCGCTCCACACGTAAAAGTCGCGCTCGGGCGAACCTTTGGGGGCGAGGCGCGCGCGTTGGAACCATGGGTGCTGATCGGAAGTGTGGTTGATGACCAGCTCGATCATCACCTGCAGACCGCGGTTATGCGCCTGGACCAGGAACTCCCTGAAGTCCTCCATCGTGCCGTAGTTGGGGTGCACGCTCAGATAATCGGCGATGTCATAGCCGTCGTCCCGCAGGGGAGAAGGGAAAAACGGCAACAGCCAGAGGCACGTGACGCCCAGGTCCTGCACATAATCGAGTTTGCTGAGTAATCCCTGAAAATCGCCGATACCATCGTTGTTGCCGTCCATGAAAGCCTTGACATGCAACTCGTAGATGATCGCGTCTTTGTACCAGAGCGGGTCCGCTGCGCTTCCCGGTTGCTTCAATCCTGCCTCCCGGCTTGGTTCCTGGATAACTCGTAACAGTTATATTTTTGGTGTTGTCGCAATCGCCGGCAGCACGTGGAAGACATGGGCCGGCATTTCCGCCGGCCGCAAGGCAACATAGTTTCTCGACCCTCGCCAGGGATAGGCATGGTCCGCCAGCAGGTCGTAAACCTCAAATGTATCGTCCGGAGCGAGCCCCAGCACGTCCAAATCCAAATGAACCCATCCCGATTGAACCAAGAAAGGATCGAGATTGACGACTACGAGGATGGTGTTGCCGCCGTCGGCCGTCCGCTTCGAATAGCAGATGAGCGAGGGATTGTCTGTGGGATGGAAATGGAGCCGCTCATTGCTTTTGAGTGCCGGGTTTTGCCGCCGGATGCTGGTTCAGCCGGGTAATGAAGGGCTTCAGGCTTGCGGGATTGGTGAGATCCCAGCTCTTGATCTCGTATTTTTCTGAGTTCAGGTATTCTTCGCTGCCCGGCTTGGTTGGGGTGTTTTCTCCCAGCTCAAAGGCGGCTCCATAGATCCCATAATTTGCGGCCATGGTGGCGGCCAGCACCAGGCGGCTGCGAAAGGCGGGCAGACCCCCGGTTTGCAGATGCGCGGGCAGAATGTCGGGGGTGTTGGGCCAGAAGTTGGGGCGAAAATATTCCCGTACCGGGGTGGTGGTGAGTTCAAGCAGGTAACGCGTGAGCTCTTCCTTGGTGTCACGCCACGTGAAGTAAGTGTAGGACTGGGAAAAGCCGAGTTTTGCCAGCCGCTCCATCACCCGAGGCCGGGTGAAGGCCTCAGCCAGGAACAATACGTTGGGGTCTTGCGTCTTGAGCTCGGGAATCACCCATTCCCAGAATGGGAATGCTTTGGTGTGCGGATTGTCGACGCGGAAGATGCGCACACCCTGATTCATCCAAAAGCTGAAGACTCCTTTGAGCGCATCCCACAGTCCCTGCCAGTTCGAGGATTCAAAGTCCAGCGGATAAATATCCTGGTATTTCTTGGGTGGGTTCTCCGCATATTGAATGGATCCGTCGGGGCGCTTCTTGAAGAACTCCGGATGTTCGGTGACCCAGGGATGGTCCGGCGAGCATTGGAATGCGATATCGAGGGCGATCTCCATGTTGAGTTTCGCGGCGCGGTCCACTAAGGCTTTGAAGTCGGCCAGGGTGCCCAAGGCGGGATGGATTGCGGCGTGGCCCCCGTCGGCGGAGCCGATCGCCCACGGGCTGCCCTCATCCCCCGGGGCGGCCTGGACTGAGTTGTTCTTGCCCTTGCGAAAGCTCTTTCCGATGGGGGAGATGGGGGGAAGGTAGAGTACGTCAAAACCCATTTCCGCCACGTAGCCCATCCGGCTGGTTACATCGCGCAGCGTGCCATGTTTGCCGGGAGTTGTTGACCAGGAACGGGGAAACAACTCATACCAGGCGGAGAAGCGCGCCCTTTCGCGATCTACGACAACTTCCATCTCGCGTCGATACCAGGTCTCAAGCGAGGTGTCCGGGTAGCGCTTGACCACATCGGCGAGTTCTTCTTGTAACGCCAGATCCTGGGATGCCAGGGTTTTGCTCCCCGCCTTGAGCGCCTTGGCCCAGGCGGCCAGTTTCGCGCTGTCTGCCTTCGATGCCCGTGACTGTACCTGTTCGAGAAGGAGGGCGCCGGTTAACAACGGCAGGTCAAGATCCTGCTGCGCCGCGATGCGCTTCTTGAGATCACTGCGCCAAGTCCCGAAGTGATCGACCTCACCCACCAGTGTGTAGCGATAGCAGCCGACTTGGGTGACGGGAAATTCTCCCCGCCAGCGATCGTTTCCCAGTGGCCGCATTTCGGCCGTCTGCCAAGCGGTTTCCTCAGCCTTCTTCCAAAGGAGCCGTGCTCGCACCTCGTCATGCCCATCGCCGAAGACGTCCGCCTCTATGGCGACCAGGTCATCGACGATGCGCTTGATGGGAAACCGCCCACAGTTGATCTGTGGCTCTACGTTCTCGATTACTACCCGGCTTCGTCCGTCGTTCGGTTTCGCCATCGCTCCCCTTAGCAATCGTAATTACCCCATTGTAGGGGGATGCAGGTTCCAGCGATTGCGTTCGCTGCGCGGGGGTGGCGCAAAGAGTATGCCTTGCTTTTATAGTCGAGAGATGAAATTTGCCGTTCGGCCGCGGGCCGCGCATCTCTTGCTGGCGATTGACCTCACAGGAACCGCCCTCTTTGCCGCGGAGGGCGCGTCTACTGCCGTGCAGGCCAGGCTTGATTTGCTGGGGATGCTGGTCCTGGCGTTCGTGACTGCGCTGGGAGGCGGCATCGTTCGTGACCTTCTCATTGGCGACGTTCCGCCGAGCTCCATCCGGAACTGGCATTACGCGGCCACGGCGCTGGCCGCCGGGGCGGCTGTCTTTCTATTGCACGCCTATACGTCCGGAGTTAACCAGTGGCTGGTGATCACGCTGGATGCGGCCGGGCTCAGCTTCTTTGCTGTCGCCGGCGCCACCAAGGGGCTGGAGTTTAAGCTACATCCACTTTTGGCCACGATGATGGGTGGCATTACCGGGGTAGGTGGAGGCACCATCCGCGACCTGCTGATTGGGCAGGTACCAAAAGTGCTTCGCTCCGATGTCTATGCGGCCGCGGCGCTTTTTGGCGCGGCCATCACTATTTTGTGCTTGAAACTCAGGGTGAACGCGGTGGTCGCGAGCAGCATGGGCATCGTCGGCTGCTTTGGCTTGCGCATGTTGGCTGTATACCACCATTGGAACTTGCCCGGGGCCGCTGGGTAAAACCGAGTTGCTACAATTTTTTACCCATTCTTGTGCCTGCCGTTGGACAATTGACGGATGCGCCTAATCAGCTATCGCCGCGATGCCACGACCGCCCCGGCTCTCCTCAAGGACGGCCACGTCTTCCCTCTCACTTCGCTCGGATATCAGGACACCCTGGCTTTCATTGCCGCGGGACCTAAGAGGTGGGAAGCCGTAAACAGTCAATTGGAAGAGACTGGCCTGAACCTGCTCGCACCCTTGTCTTCCGTAACGCTTGAGGCCCCCGTCCCGCGGCCTGCCAAGATTCTCTGCATTGGTCTCAACTACCACGACCACGCGGTGGAATCGAAGATGGAGCCACCCAAGTTTCCCACTGTTTTCCCCAAGTACCCGCATGCTCTCATCGGCAGCGGGCAGCCAATCCTGTTGCCGCGCGCCAGCAAGCAGCCCGACTATGAAGCAGAATTCGCGGTGGTGATTGGGCAGGGTGGGCGCAATATACCCGAGGCGGAATGGGAGGACCACGTCTTTGGCTACACCATCATGAACGACGTGAGCGCTCGCGACGTGCAATTGGCTACTTCCCAATGGACGCTGGGCAAAAACTTTCCCACCTTCGCACCCATGGGACCATGGATCGTCTCCAAGGATGAAGTTCCCGACCCGCACCAACTGGACATTACGCTCTCGATCAACGGTGAAAACCTGCAGAAGTCCAATACTCGCGAGCTCATCTTCAAGCTGCCGCGCCTTATCTCCTATATTTCGACCATGATGCCACTGATGCCGGGTGACATTATCAGCACTGGTACGCCCGCGGGGGTGGGCATGGGTCGCACCCCGCAGCGTTGGCTCAAGCCGGGCGATGATGTGGTGGTCGAGGTTACCGGAATTGGCAGTTTGCGCAGTCCTGTCCTCGCCGAACCTTGAAACCCGGTCTCTGGCGGTGCTAGCATCAACTCTCCCTATGGTCAAGGTCATCACCGTTGAGCGGGAGTACGGCAGCCAGGGAGCGGAGTTCGCTCACCGCCTGGCCGATAGGTTGAGCTGGAAGCTCATTGATCGTTGTTTGATCGACGAGATCGCCAGCAAGGCCGGGGTGCCCAGCAGCATGGCAGAGCAGTGCGACGAGCGCCTGGACCCCTGGTATTACCGGATGGGGAAGTCTTTCTGGCATGGCAGCGTAGACCGGCTTCCTGCGCCTCCCAAAGATCAGGTCTTTGACAGCGAGCGGATGGTCGAGTTTGTCCGGAACTATCTGAAGCAGTGTGTGGTGGACGGCAAGTGTGTGATTGTTGGCCGCGGCGCGGCCTGTGCTTTGGCGGGCATTCCGGGGGTCTTTAATATCTTTGTCTACGCCTCGCTGACGAGGAAGGTTCGCTGGTTTGAAGAGCGTTTTCCGGAGCACGCCGGCCGGGCCAGGGCCGAACTTGAGGCCACGGACAGCCGGCGTGCGGAATACATCCGCCGCTACTACGATCGGGAGTGGGCCGACCGGCGCCTCTATCACATGATGATCAACTCGTGCATGGGCTGCGACGCGATGATCGAGGCGGTCCTGGACGGGGCCGGCATGGCGGCTACCCGGGAGCAAGTAGGGGCCGGGGGCCGAAGTTAAAGGAATACCCAGTCTGAACCTTACCCTTGCCTTCGTCTCCCAACGGACTAAGAGCGACCTGCTCGCGCCGGCCACAAGCTTCTATCTGGATCGGATCGCGCCCTACGCGCCGATCGAAGCGCTGGCTTTCCGTAGCGAAGAGGCTTTATTTGCGTTCGTCGCCCGGCAACGGGCCCGCACCCCTGCCTGGCTGGTATTGCTCGACAGCCGGGGCCAGGCTCTCTCGTCGGAAGAGTCTGGCCACCTGGCTGGGCACGCGCCGGGATTCTGGGCAGCAGATGATTGTTTTTGCCATCGGGCCGGCGAGCGGCTGGTCAGCCCAGGCGCCCCGACAGGCACACACCCTGTTGTCATTGGGCCCGATGACGCTGCCCCACGAGCTGGCTCGCCTGGTGCTAGCTGAACAGCTCTATCGGGCATTTACAATACTCTCTGGGCATCCGTACCACATCGGACACTGATGCCGGTGAGTGTTTATGCAGCTTCACTCCCACCAAAAGCTGCACAAAATCAGAGCCACAAAGAGCGCAGTAGCTGTAAGAATGCCTCCAGAGTTCGAATCCGGAGCTGGGGCGGTATGGGCAGCAACGGGCGCCACGAAGGGCGGGTGGCGAAAGGGAATACATGTCCTGGTTCAAGCGGCAGGAAAACGAGATTGAAGCGAATACAGCCGAGAAGACGGTTCGTACAGAGGGGCTGTGGCAAAAGTGCGAGGGCTGTGGCCAACTTCTCTTCAAGGCGGATCTCGAGGCTAATCTTCAGGTCTGCCCCAAGTGCGGCCACCATCTTCGCCTGGATGCGCGCAGCCGCATCGCCAGCCTGCTCGAGCCGGGATATGAGCTGGTCGACCTCGAACTCATATCCACCGACCCGCTGGAGTTCGTCGATGTAAAGCCTTACCGGGATCGCCTGGAAAAGGCCAGGCGCGAGACCGGTCTCAACGATGCGGTGATGAATGCGCTGGGGAGCCTGGGTCCTCATCGCGTGGTTCTCAGCGTTATGGAGTTCGCCTTTATTGGCGGAAGCATGGGGTGCGTGGTGGGGGAAACCATCGCCCGCGCCATCGATCGCGCGCTGGCCGCCAAGCAGCCGCTCATCATCGTTGCCGCCTCAGGGGGCGCCCGTATGATGGAAGGAGTCGCCAGCCTCATGCAACTAGCCAAGGTTTCGGCGGGACTGGCCCAGCTTGACGATGCGGGTCTGCCTTACATCTCGGTCCTTACCAACCCCACCACGGGCGGCGTAACCGCAAGTTTCGGCATGCTGGGCGACCTTAACATTGCCGAGCCCGGTGCGCTGATAGGCTTCGCTGGCCCGCGGGTCATCGAGCAGACCATTCGGCAGAAACTTCCAGAAGGATTTCAACGGTCGGAGTTCCTGCTGGAGCACGGCATGTTGGACGCAATCGTCGCCCGCCGCGATTTGAAAAGCTACCTGATTCGCGCACTCGACTTCATGTGGCCTTCGGCTTCACCCAGCTAGGCTGATCCTTCCGCCAGGTCCGGGCGGTGCCGTGGCTCCAATGCTGAAGGGAACTCATTCTAGAATAAAACCATGTCCTACGCTTCGGCGCTTGACCGCCTGTACGCTCTCGGTCAGGAATTACACACAGTCCCCGGCATGCCTCGACGGAAATTTGAGCTGGCACACATGCGCACCCTAATGGCGGCGCTAGGAAATCCAGAGCGCAGCTTTGCCTCAGTGCTGGTTGCCGGCACTAATGGCAAGGGGTCGACCTCGTCGACTCTGGCCAGCATTCTTGTCCGGGCCGGCTACAAAACTGGTCTTTACACGTCGCCCCACCTGAGCCGCGTGAACGAGCGCATCCAGGTGAATGGCTCCGCCGTCGAAGATGACGACTTTGCTGCCCTCTTCTCTCATGTCGAGGAGATTGCTGCGACTCTGATACGAGAAGGCCGGCTGCCTGCGGCGCCGAGTTTTTTCGAGACCGTGACCGCCATGGCCTTTCTCCATTTTGCTGTCCGCCGGATTCACACGGCTGTGGTGGAGGTAGGTATGGGCGGCCGGCTGGACGCCACGAATATCGTCGAGCCGGTGGTCTCGGTTATTACGGATATCTCGCTCGATCACACGGAGTGGCTCGGTTCGACAGTGGACCAGATTGCGCGGGAGAAAGCCGGTATCCTGCGCCGCGAGGGCGTTATGGTCACGCTGCCACAGCACCCTGAAGCTAACCAGGCACTGGGAGAAATTGCGGTCGGATTGCAGGTGCGCGGGGTGAACGCGGCCAGCTACATACCAGTGCACAACTACCCTGAGGACTACACGCGGAATCGTTATCCGTTGGCGGTAATGGGCGAACTGATCGGGATCGACTCTCCCCTGGCGGGCGCCCACCAACAGAGGAACCTCGCGCTTGCGATTGCCACAGCGGTGGAGTTAAGTAACAATCACAGTTACACTATTACCCCGATTGACATTCAGGCAGGCATTCGCGACACTGTTTGGCCGGCGCGGCTGGAGCTTATTGCAGGCAATGGCGGCCGCGCCGATGTGTTGCTGGACGTAGGCCACAATCCCGCTGGGGCCTGGGCGTTGCGTGCCGCAGTTTCGCATCTGGATCATGGACAGCCTTTGACGCTGGTCTTCGGCTGCCTTCAGGACAAGCCAATTACAGAACTTGCGCAGATTCTCTTCCCGTTATTCGGCTGCGTGGTGGTGACACCGGTCGACTCGCCACGCAGCGCTTCGGTCCAAGATCTGGTGGCGGCCGCGCACTTGACCGGCAGCGAGGTAGAAGCGGCCAAGGATGCGATAAGCGCGGTCGAGCGAGCGATCGATCTAACTGCCAAAGCACGGCCTGGTGGTAGTGACCGGGTCGGTTTTTTTAGTTGGACAGGTGCGACCGATGCTACTGGCTTTGCCCCCGGTGCCTGCTGAGACGCTCAAGGTATGACTATCCAGCCTGCCCAACCGCCTCTTTCGTTCACAGGCCGCCTGAGCTCGAACCTGGCTCGAAGCCCACTCTTCTTCTTCTTCACTGGATTTTTTGGCTGCATGTCGCTGGCTGCCTCCTGCGTCGAAAAGGACGGCAGGTGGCAGCACACGATCGCCCGGCAATGGGCGCGGGCCTCACTGTGGGCCGCCGGCGCGCCAGTCACCGTTTTCGGACGAGAGAATTTGCTGCCGCTTGCGATCTACACCTCGAATCACACATCGTTCATGGACACTCCTGTGGTCTTCAGCAGCCTGCCGTTTCAGTTTCGAATCTTGGCCAAGCAGAGCCTGTGGAAGTGGCCGTTCATCGGATGGCATCTCAACCGCTCAGGGCAAATCCCGGTGGACGAGGAAAGCGGTAGTGGGTCGATCGCCGGGCTCAATCGAGCAATCCGCGCACTGAAATCAGGGATGCCTCTTTTCATCTTTCCTGAAGGTGGTCGAACCTCAGACGGCAAGGTGCAGTCCTTCATGAGGGGGCCTGCATATATCTCGATCCGTGCCCGGGTGCCTCTGGTGCCGATGGCGTTGATAGGCACTTATGAGTTGCTGCCGATTCACACCCGTCACTTTCGTCCCCGACCAGTTAAATTGATTATCGGCAAGCCGATCGACCCCTTGGGATATACCATCCGCCAAGTTGACGAGCTTACAAGCAAGCTACGCACCGAAATTCTTCAACTCTACGAGACCCATGCTGCGCCTGGCGAGCTTGTCGAGAAGCGGGCTCTGGAAGAGGTGGCCGGGAGTTCGGTGCGGGCGGAGGTTGGAAAGGTAGATCAATGACGTCATGGCCTCCGCGTATTGCGATCCCCGAGCCAACATCTACGGACGAGGCTTACAACCGGCGCAGCCTGCCACAGTACATTCATGCGGTAGAAGCTGCGGGTGGTACTGCGGTTCCCATCTCTCTGCATCAATCGAGAGCCGAGCAGGCACGCCTGGTTGCATCCTGCTCGGCGATATTGCTGCCTGGCAGCCCCGCAGATATTGACCCAGCGCGATACGGGCAGCAGGCTGTGAAGGAATGCGCCGCAAAAGACGAGGCTCGGGAGGCCGCTGATAATCTTCTTTTGCAGGAAGCCTTCGAAAAGGGCAAACCCGTCCTCGGGATTTGCTATGGGCTGCAGTCGTTAAATGTTTGGCGGAGGGGCTCACTGATACAGGACTTGCCTCACCCTGCTGCGGTTGTTCCTTCAGGGAGCTCCCCGGCTGTGGTTAACCATGAACCGGGGCGGGAAGTGCAAGATGCCCACCCGGTACTGATAGCGCCTGGATCCCGACTTTTCGAGATTGTGGCCGGGTCCGGCGAAGAGGCCGGGGAGCAGCGAATGCTTTCTGTTAATTCAAGCCATCATCAGGCGGTGAGTAGCCCTGGGGAGCGCCTCAAGGTTGCTGCCACAAGCCCGTTGGATGGGGTAATCGAGGCGTTGGAGGGCGCGGAGCAGCGGCAGTTTGTCGTCGCTGTGCAGTGGCATCCCGAACGGACCTACCAGAGCAGCGCAGCATCCCGGGCGTTGTTCGCCACGTTTCTAGAGGCAGCCCGCTCGTGGGCACCGAATCAGTGACCGCAGAGGAGATTGAAAGAGCATTCGCCCAGGCCGCTGTGGCCGGCCTCTCCTTGAAGGCATATGAACAGTTCCTGGCCTACTTCACTCTGCTAGCCCGCTGGAACACCCAGCTGAACCTGACCGCGATCCGGGAAGCGGAGGATGTCATTCAACGTCATTTTGTCGAGTGCGCTTTCGCGGCCCAGTATCTTCCGCGGGATGTAACGACCCTGCTCGACTACGGTTCGGGTGCTGGGCTGCCCGGAATTCCAATAGCTATCTGCCGTCCGGAAATCCGGGTGACACTTGCTGAGGCGCACGGAAAGAAGGCATCGTTTTTACGAGAAGCGGTACGCACCTTGGGCATTTCGACCGAGGTTTATGACGGGCGCGTGGAAACAATGCCACGGGAACGTCAATTTGATGTGGTTGCGATTCGAGCTGTTGAAAAAATGGAGGTAGCTCTGCCCCTTGCGATCAGGCGTGCGAGACAGTACTTAGCCCTATTTACAACCGAGCGATCTGCACCGGTTCATCGCGGGCTTTCGTCTGGATTTACCTGGCTGGAAGCGATTTCTTTGCCCAATGCGGAGCAAAGGATCCTTGCAATTGGGGAGCGGGATTAGGTTGTCGTCGGCAACTTCCCTTAAAGCAAGCAGGTGTGTTCCACGTGGAACACGCATTCACTCGTAGGCTTTGTTCCACGTGGAACAGCGATATTTCCACCGATGCATCAAGCTGACCGATTCTTTTAATCCCGTTTCGGATTCAGCGTATCACCTTTAAAATGCGCCGGTTGGCGCTCCCGCCATGGACCGTCCGTCCTCGTTCTCCACAATTTATGCCCAGTTCTGCACATCGACGATTCCTTGCTCTCCTCGACTCCGCTCGATACTCTTCCAGTACGCATGGGTAAAGTAATCGCCGTCGTTAATCAGAAGGGCGGGGTTGGAAAGACCACGACCGCAATCAACCTGTCCGCGGCGCTCGCTCTTGAAGGTCTGACTTGCCTCCTCGTCGATTGTGATCCGCAGGCTAATTCCTCAGGGGGCCTTGGTGTCGCACGCGACGAAAACCGCAACTCCACCTATGACGTTCTTATGGGGAACGCGACTATCGCGGAGACCACTCTGGCGACAGAGATCGACGGATTGAAAGTAGTTCCCGGAAGCAACCATCTGATCGGCGCGACCGTGGAGTTGATCCAGGCAGAACGGCGCGAATACCGCCTGCGCGAAGCTATGGAACCCGTGCGCAATCAGTACAACTTCATCATCCTCGATTGTCCGCCGGCCCTGGATCTTCTCACGCTGAATGCTTTGGTAGCGGCTGATCGCCTCCTGGTTCCGATGCAGGCCGAATACTTCGCCCTGGAAGGCATCTCTGAACTGCTCACTACCCTTGGCCGCATTCAGGCCGCGTTCAATCCCGGCCTCGACATCGAAGGTGTGATTCTCACAATGTACGACGAGCGCACCAACCTGGCGCAGCAGGTCACGGAGAACCTGCGAAGGTTCTTCGGCGCCAAGCTGCTTAAAACTGTAATCCCGCGCAACATCCGCCTGGCCGAAGCCCCCAGCTATGGTAAGCCAGTCGCACTCTACGATCCGCGCTCACGTGGCGCGGAAAGCTACAGGGAACTGGCGGAGGAGATTCTAGCGCGCAATAACATTGAAAGCCCCAAAGCTTTGGAGCGAAAGGCAGCCTCACAGGCGCAGCCACGACAGGAAAGCAAAGTGCGCTTCTGGCCTTATGCATGAACTTTCTCCGTTTCTTGGGAGGACTCCCAGGAATCATTTCCGAGGTTTTAGAGCCTCCAGGAAGGCACAATGACCACTTCTGTTGAAATACCGAAACGCCGCGCCCTCGGCAAAGGTCTCGAATCCTTACTGCCTGGTCGATCTGGATTTACCGCCACCGCCACCTGCCCCGCCGGCACCTGAAGAGGGGAAGCCAAGGGAGATACCGGTAGATCAGATTGAGCGAAATCCCTTTCAGACCCGAGCCACCGTCGATGAAAACTCGCTGAGGGAATTGTCCGCCTCTATCGCGGCAACCGGCGTCGTGCAACCGGTGTTGGTGCGTCCACTTGCCAACAACCGCTTCCAACTCATCGCCGGCGAGCGTCGTTGGCTCGCCTCCAAGATGGCCGGCAAGGCGACTGTGCCTGCAATCCTGCGCCAGGTCTCTGACGAGCAGGCGATGGAGATGACGATTGTTGAGAATCTGCAGCGTACCGATCTGAACCCGATGGAGCAGGCTCGCGCATATGATCGGCTCGGCCATCACTTCAAGATGACCCAAGAACAAATGGCCCAACGAACCGGGAAAGACCGGGCCTCCGTCGCTAATTTCCTTCGGTTGCTTCGGCTCCCGCTCGAAGTGCAGCAGAAAGTGGAGGCCGGCAATCTTAGCTTCGGACATGCCCGCACATTGTTGGCACTCGAATCGCCCGAGGCGATCCTGAAAGCTGCACAAAAAGTCAGTGCTCTCTCCATGTCGGTCCGCCAGACCGAGAGTTATGTTCAGGGACTGCTTAATCCGGAAAAGAAGAAGCCCGGGGGGGAAGAAAAAGAGAAACTGCCGGTCGACCCCAATGTGCGTGAGGCGCGCGATAGACTGCAGCGGGCGCTGGGCTTGAAGGTCTCTATTGAGGACAAGAACGGCCGGGGACGAGTGATTATCGAATATTCCCGCCTGGAAGACTTCGATGCGCTGCTCGAGACCATAGCCGGCACATAAAACCTGCTCAGCCATGTTCTTCGAAGTATGGAACTATTACGGTTACTTTATCGATTCGGTCGCTGATGATGTTTGCAGCGCATGTATTTCGCTTACGCGTCCTGGTCTTCGTGCTGCTTTATATGCTCGGGTTGTTCCCGCCCTGGGAGTGGGGCGTGCGTAACAGCAGCACCCTTTGGCTCGCTTCATCGACGCTTCTTGCTCGTAGCGGCTGGATCAGCCTGGCAACGGCCACCGTGATGGTGACAGCGGTCGCCTTGGCTTGTCTGTTGATAGGCGTCACTCTGCGGGTTTGGGGCGCCGCATACGTCGGTCATGGCGTCATGCGCAACACATCGATACGGGGCGGTCCCTTCGAGGCCGCTGGGCCCTATCGTTATGTTCGCAATCCACTCCACCTGGGCGCCTGGTTGCTGGCATGTGGCGCTTCGATCCTGATGCCGCCCGGCGGAGCTTGCTTGTTCCTGATCGCCTTCAGCGTCTTCGTTCTCTTTCTTATTTCCGCCGAAGAGCGTTCTGTGTCGATCAAGCTGGGAGACGCCTACGAGCAGTATCGGCGCAGTGTTCCCCGTTTCGCGTCCGGTGCGAGCGCCGTCGCGGCTACCGCCAACCAGCGCCCGGAATGGGCGGAAGCTGCTCTTGCTGAGACCTATCCGATTGCCTTCACGGTTTGCTTTGCGATCTTTTCCTGGCGCTACAATGCGCGAATCCTTATCCAGTGCCTGCTGATCTGCTATGGCCTCTCGTTGATCGTGCGAGCATTCATGGCGCGCACCGCAGATTGAAGGTTGTTCGTTGCAGAGACAATTAATGCAGCAGAAATTGCGGAATTGAGGTGCTGGCCTATTGAGGCCTATTGGAAAAGAAAAGATTTCCGGGTGAGATTCCTGTCAGCGCATCACACACCGCGCTGCAGAGGGCGCGGCGTTCCGGCCTGGCCCTCTCGCGTGTTTCCGGTGTCAGCCTGGGGAGCTGAGTTTGTGCGGCCAGGGGCTGCCGTGCTGCAGCCGCCCAGCAAACTTCTATTTCTTCGGCGGCGCGATGCTGTCTTTCGCTGCCTTGGCCACGCGGAACTTGACCACGGTTTTGGCCTTGATCTTGATCGTTTCGCCGGTTTGAGGATTACGACCGAGGCGCGCCTTGCGCTCAGCCTTCACTAACCGGCCGAGCCCTGGAATGACGAATACTCCATTTTTCTTCGTCTCCTTCACTGCCGTCTCTGCGAGCAGGTCGAGAAATGCAGCCGATTGCTTGTTAGTCAGTTCAAGCTTTTCTGCCAATGTGCGGACCAGTGCTGTCTTGGTCAATGCTGTTGCCATATTGTTTCCTTCTTTCCTCTGTTATTTCATGGCCCATGGCCGCGGTGTTTCCGCACCCTTGAGAAACCATGTTCTTCCCCGTTTTCCGCAAATCCGATGCTCGAACAAACCAGCACCGATCTTCAGGAAACCCAGTGTTTATGCGGGTAAAAACGAACCCACCGCCGTTTACGATGCGGCTTTGTCTTGCGTTTGTCAATCGAAAAACCGAGATTTGTTCTGTTTTTGGCTTGTTTTTCCAAGATTTCTGCCAATTTCCTGGGTTTTCGCGTCGTTCCTAGAAGCCAAACAACGGACGCCGCCTCTTCTGGCTGTTGGCGAGGAGAGGAGTGTTGAGGGCATCTACCAGCGGGGCCGCAAGGCGGAAGTGCTGGATCACATTACGCGCAAAATCTTTACGGAGCGCCGCCTTCGGTTCCATCGATGCCTCCACACCCCACTGCCGGCACAAGATCAGATCCATCGCCGGATGCTCCTTCGGGAAGCCTTTCGGGGCGCGGGTCAAGGGCATGCCTGTAAAGGAATTCATCATGCGCCGCAGCTTGCGATCCGCTAGAATCCGCCGCACCTCCATATGGTGTAGCAAAAGATATTCTCGGATTGCCCGAAGCTGCTCTCGCTCCGGCATGTACACGCCAGCCGCAATCAGCACCTCGTCCGGGGAAATATGCAGGTAGTACCCACCCCCGGAGGTCTTTTCCAGGCTGTCACGAGCCCACCATGCGGAGATATGGCTCTTGTAAGGCCGCTTGTCTGAAGAGAATCGCGTATCGCGATAAATGCGCATCATACATTTTTCAGGTGGCCGTATATGTGCAGGAGCAAAGTCCTCCATGGCGCCGCTCACCGTTTGGATCAGCGCCAGCATAGGCTGCTTCAGCTCGCGCTCAAACTCCGGCTTACGCGGCTGGAACCACTCACGGCGATTGTTGCGCCGCAGACTTCGCAAAAATCTCAATCCCGCTTCACGGAAGTAGGGATCAGCAGCAATGGATGGAGTCGTCATCTTTTTAATGGATAGGGGCTCAAAATCCGCTAGAAGCCAGGCAACCGAGGAGGTAACCCTAATGACATACTCGGATCTCCTGTTTTGAAGTACAAAAGTAATGGGCGTGTTACGCCATGCCGCAGCGTGCTTCCATGGTTTTGCAATACACTTTGCTTGCCTCCCTCAATCTGACAAAGCTCTCCGGCCGCTCATATACATGAGACAACTTGTGTTGTTTTCCTTTCTTCTTGCCGCTTCGACGCTGTGCGCGCGTGCCCGTGTGCATGAGATGGAGTTCGATCAGGCTCGCCAGGTTGCCTTCCTCGTTGCCCGCTATGACAACATCACCGTGGACGATCGCACGATCGTGATGAATTCGATGGACACCCGAACCGCGGCTGGCTTCATCCCAGGCTATTACAGTTTTTCGATCATTCGCGAGAGCGACACGGCCGCGCGGCCGGATGAAACCATTCGCATGTACGTAGTTTCCAAAAAGACGGCCGATACCTGGGAGCTGAATCTTTGCCGGCACTACTCGTTTCCTGAGTTGCAGAAGCTCAAGCAAGACGTCATCCACAAGACCGGCGCGACGTCCAGTGACGATCCTGACATGCCCAAGGCAATTGGCTGTGCCGATCAGGCACGGGCGAATCCAACATCGGAGTAAGCTACGCTCGCCGCAAAAGAAGATGCCCACACCTCCCTGGCATGGGCATCTTCTTCGCGGCATCGCAGAAGCGAGTCCGCAAACACCGGCAACCGCTAGGTCGCCACTCGCACAATCACAAACACGTAAACGCAACTGCATGTAGGATGCCAAAAAGTGCCTACGCGGCGGAGTTGTCGATTCAGCGGTTTATACATTTTCCACCGCGCAAACCCGGTCCAATCTACTCGCTTTAGGAAAAATCTACCTGCTGCATTTGCCGCATGTGGAAAAGTGGTCCCGTATCAATTCCGCATTCCTGCCAGCGCTGCGCGGAAAAGTGCCTCGAAATTGTCCGCAACAGCCTTATCTTTAGCCACTGCGGCGGCGATTGCCTTCTGCGCGAGTGGACGTTGATAGCCCAAATTGACCAGGGCCGAAAGCACATCCTCGGTGGAAGGGCCTGTCTCGACTGGACGAGGGGTTGAGGCCATATCTTCAAGCTTGTCTTTGAGGTCTACGACCAATCGTTCCGCCAGGCGCTTGCCGATGCCAGGAATCTGGGAAAGAGTCGCGTGGTCGTGGCCACGAATGGCGGCTACCAATCTCTCCGTGCTCAAACCGCTCAGGATCGTGATGGCGAGCTTGGGGCCCACGCCGCTCACGGTAATCAACCGTTCGAAGACGCGCTTCTCTTCACGATCGAGAAACCCGTAGAGAGCCAGGGTGTCTTCACGCACGTGGGTATGGATAAAGAGCGCCACCTCGGTTCCCTCGGGCGGCAGAGCGCTAAAGGTTGGTACGCTGGTGATCACGTCATAGCCGACGCCGCCGGCCTCGACGATCGCCTGCTGTGGATATTTCGCTAGTAGCCGCCCGCGCAGGTGCCCAATCATGGGTGATCAAGGTCTCTAGAACTTGTGGCGGTAGGAGATTTGAAAGTCGTAGCCGGGATTGGGCGGAAAGAGCGCGGCAACATGGCGCAGACGCTCAGCCAGCGCCGGCGCCGCCAGCAGCGGATATTCGCGCTCACGCAGATCGGTGTAGTTGAAGTCAAGGGTGAGCGAGAGCATATAAATCGCCAGCGCATCGGAGAAGGCCGATTCAAAAAAACTGCTCTTTGCCTTTTCGTCGATCCGGCTCTTCTCGACGCCGCGGCCTGTGGATGGCTGGTCGATGCGCGAGTCAAGGCGCGAGAAGGTCCTCTCGGCCATGCGAGCGCCAGGGCTTTCGTTGCGGCTACGATCGAGGGCCCGGCGTCTATTTTCGTAGCTGTCCTGGCTGGTTTCACCGCGCACATCGGCAACGGCCTGCGACCACGCCAGATCGCAGAAGCTTTGCGGCACTCCAGCTGCTTCCACAAAGTGGTGCCCAACATTGATAAAGAACTCGAAGGCCAGGGCAAAACGGTCTTGCATGAGCCGGGTGGAGATGAAGATGCAATCGGCGCCGTCAAATTGCACATTTCGGTGGCACATCGCGCGATCGCCCAGGTCGATGGTGTACCCCGGCGCGACCATCGTCTCCTCAGTTTCACCAATGGTAAGCGGAACGAAATAATACGCATGGCGGGTGAGCGCTGCGGCCACTGCATTCGGTACCGCCTGGATGATGGGCTCGAGTTCCTCGGCGGTGATGTGCGTATCGGCAAAGATCGCGTAGCACAAGCGGTTTTCAGATTGCAGCACAGGCGTCTGCTGAGCAACCAGCGATGCCGGTAACAACTCCATTTGGGCGACTTCAGCCATAACCTAGTATTCTAGCTGAGTGGAAGGGGGCGTCCCGATTTCGAGCCTAATTATGACCATACAGCCGGAAAACCTGCACCAAAGCGGCGCCATCGAGGCAAGCGGAAGATTTTTCGGCATTCCCTTGGGTGATCTGGGCCTGGCTTCCAGCCTCCTGATGGCCTTTACGGTGGGTTTTCTGAGCTTCTTCCTGTTCACCTTTCTGGCTATCGTCGGCATCATGATCTACAACGGCATGGGCCACCACGTGGACTACGCCGAGAGCTACAAATACATCTCCTTCCCGGCTGGCTGTGTGGTGCTCGCCGCCAGTCTCATTTTCTTTGGCTCCCTGTGGTTACGCCGTAAGCTCTCCGGGGGTTAGGAAGACATGGCGTTGATCACCATTGATCCTGGTACCATTGCCCTGGAACTAGTGCATGAATCTGAGGCGCAGGCGAATGGTGTCATCGTCTGGAAGCCGGCGATATTCTCTACTTTCCGCAAACTCCTATTTCGTTTCCCCCCGACGACCTGTCTTTTTTGCTGGGCCAGCAGCAAACCGGCAGTGTGTTGCACAAGAACATCGCCTACAAGCCCAATCTGGATAGCGTGAGCGGGTTGGAGGATGCCAACCCCGCCAGCGTGGCGCAGCTACAGGCGATCATGCGGCGGTACTCGCAGGATGTGACCCACTTTCTCGCCCGCTTTTTGTCACCCTACCAGGGGCGCTGGCAACTGGACTATGCCAGCTTCCGCCCTCAGGAGGAGGAAGGCCGCGACCTGCCCCTACGCCGCCGCAATGACCTGCTGCACACTGACGCCTTTCCTACGCGGCCTACACGTGGAGCGCGCATCCTGCGCTTCTTCAACAATATTCACCCAACGCGCACCAGGGACTGGGTGGTCAGCGACCCCTTCCCCGTGCTCGCGCCGTTGTATGCGCCGGAGCAGATTTCGCTTCCCGCAACCGGCAACTCCGCCAGCCGGGCGCTGCGATCCCTCGCCAATACTGCAGGCCTGGGCCACGCCATCCCCAGTCTGAAGCGATCTCCCTATGACGATTTCATGATGCGCTTCCACAACTTCCTCAAGGAGAACGCATTATTCCAGGCGGAATGCCGTAAGGAATATCTGCAGTTTCCGCCGGGCTCCAGCTGGATGGTTTACACCGACATGGTTCCGCACGCGGTTCTCTCTGGCCAGTATGCGCTGGAGCAAACCTTCCTGGTGGAACACGAGGCCATGGTCTCTCCGGAGTTCTCGCCCCTCTCCGTATTGCAAGCCATGACCCACTCCGCACTGGTGTAGGTTAAGCAGGGTTGAGCCGCCAGATCTCGAAGTTCAAGATGGTGGCGAAAGCTACCCAGGCAACATACGGCAGCATCAACCACGCCGCGATCCTGGAAACCCGCGAGAACAGTGCGGTTGCCGTCACAATGGCGAGCCACAGCAGGACGATCTCCAGCAAAGCTCCGGGGAGCTGGTGCTGACGGAAAAAGATCCAGCTCCAGGCGAAATTCAGAAAGAGCTGGAGCCAGAAAATTCTCAGTGCTGAACTTCTCAGCGCGCCCGCGGGCTCCTTCCAGACCAGCCAGCCGGCGATCGCCATCAGCGCGTACAGCAGCGTCCACACCGGCCCAAAGACGCCGTTGGGGGGATTGAACGACGGCTTGTTCAACGCCGCATACCAATGCGGAATTGCCGGTATGCTGAAGGTGGAAGAGACGGACGCCACCAGGAAACAGGCGGCGAAGAAGCCGGCTAACACGAACGCGGAATGTGCCCGGTGCCGGGCGGGAATCCTACCCATACCCTGGAATCTCCTTGCGTACAACACCCGGCTTTTCCGGGCGCCCTCGACGAATGAGGGCGCGGACAAATATCCTTAAGTAGTCAATGCCAACGATCGCAGACTCGATAAAGGTTCATCTCCCCGACGGCTCCATCAAAGAATTCCCCGCCGGATCAACCCCTCATGACGTTGCCCAGAGTATCTCACCGCGTCTGGCGGCCGCGGCGGTGGTTGCGCGCATCCGGCCACTTGCCACCGAAACCCGCGCAAACCGATAACGCTCCACCCGCGGAAGGAGAGCCCGAGGACAACATGTACGGTGCCGAGGAAGCGAATGCTGAGCGCCTGGTGGATCTCAGCACGCCGCTTAGTAAGGAAGTCTCCTTGCAGCTTCTCACCGAGAAGGATGCCGAAGCTTTGAAGGTGGTGCGGCACTCCGCCGCACACGTGATGGCGACCGCGGTCCTCGAGCTGTATCCCGAAACCAAGCTCGGGCATGGCCCGGCAACGGATGCCGGATTCTTTTACGATTTCTACCGGCCCACGCCCTTTACCCCGGAAGACCTCAAGGCGATTGAGGGCAAAATGGCGGAAGTGGTCGCGCGCAACGAGCCTTTCGTTCGTGAGTGGGAGTCGCGCGACCAGAGTCTGGAGCGCTTCAAGACCAGCAACGACTTTATGAAGGCCCATTTCGTCGAACGCTTCACCAAGCCCGGCGAGGAGATCTCGTTTTATCGCAACGGCGCGTTCGAAGATTTTTGTCGTGGACCGCATGTGCCCTCGACCGGAAGGGTCAAGGCGTTCAAGGTGATGAGCCTTGCTGGGGCTTATTGGCTGGGTGACGAAAAAAATCCCCAATTGCAGCGTATCTATGGCACAGCATTTTTTTCTAACAAGGAGATGGAGCAGCATTTCGCCCGGCTGGAGGAAGCGCAGCGGCGGGACCATCGCGTACTGGGTAAGCAACTGGACCTGTTTTCCATCCAGGAGGTTGCCGGCGCTGGACTGATCTTCTGGCATCCCAAGGGCGCCATGGTCCGCAGGATCATGGAGGACTGGATGCGTGACGAGTGCCTGAAGCGAGGCTACTCGCTGGTCTATACGCCCCACGTGGCGCGGGTGAATCTGTGGCAGATCAGCGGCCATGAAGGCTTTTACGCGCAGAACATGTTCACCCCGATGGAATTGGACGACGCAGACTACCGGATGAAGCCGATGAACTGCCCGTTCCACATTCTCATCTACAAGAATTCCCCCAAGAGCTACCGCGATTTGCCCGTGCGCTTAGCCGAACTGGGGAATGTTTACCGCTACGAGCGTTCGGGCACGATGCACGGATTGCTGCGCGTCCGCGGTTTCACCCAGGATGATGCCCACATCTTTTGCGAACCGCGCCAGATTGAAGATGAAGTCGTAGGCTGCATCGAATTCGCGCAGCTCGTGCTCAGCACTTTTGGCTTCACGGAATTCAAGGTCGAGCTTTCCACCTGGGACCCCAAAGACCGCAAGAGTTATGCGGGCTCGGACGAAAACTGGGAACTGGCCATCAGCTCGCTCCAGAACGCGCTCGCACGCAAAGGGATTCCCTACAAGACCATCCGCGGGGAAGCTGCTTTTTATGGCCCCAAGATCGATATCAAGCTGGTGGACGTGCTGGGGCGCCTATGGCAGCTGTCGACGGTGCAATTCGACTTCAACATGCCGGCGCGTTTTGAGATGGAGTACGTGGGGGAAGACGGCGAACGCCATCAGCCCGTCATGGTCCACCGGGCTCTCTTTGGCTCGGTCGAGCGCTTTTTTGGCGTACTGATCGAGCAGTATGCCGGCGCCTTCCCGCTCTGGCTTGCGCCCGTGCAGGCCGGCATCGTGCCCATCAGCGAGCGCCATCTGCCTTACGCGGAAAAGATACAAGCAACGTTGCAGAATGTCGGCCTGCGCGTGGAGGTCGATCACCGCAATGAGAAGATGGGCGCCAAGATTCGTGATTTCACCCTGCAGAAACTGCCCTACATCCTCATCGTAGGCGACAAAGAAGCGGAGACGGGCGCAATCAGCCTGCGCATCCGCGGCCAGGGTGATCAAGGGCAGCATGGCGCTGGAGGATTTTGTTAGCCGGGCGCGCTCGCTGGTCGACAGTAAGTCGACCAGCTTGTAAATGTTCTCTCTTGTCGCGAGCTTGAATTTACGCTATGGAGAATGACCGGATGACACAGAATCGTGCTGCGCCTGTCCACTCCGGGGCTGACCTCGACGCCATTTACAAAACGAGGTTCAAGAATCAGGAAATCTATCGTAGACAGGTTTGGGCTGTCCTTATAAGGCACTTTGCAAGGTGGATACCGACAGATGCCTTAGTTTTGGACCTGGGTTGTGGATACTGCGAGTTCATCAACCAGGTACAGTGCGCGGCTAAGTTTGCCATGGATCTCAATCCCGAGGTACGCAAACGCGCAGCGGCGGATGTTCAGGTGCTGGAGCAGGACTGCTCCCTACCCTGGCCTATACCCGCTGCCAGCCTAACGACGGTCTTTACCAGCAACTTCCTGGAACATCTGCCTACGAAAGCGCACCTGGAAGAAACGCTGCGGCATGCGCATCATGCGCTGCGGCCAGGGGGGCGCCTGATTGCCATGGGACCCAACATCAAGTGCGTTCCAGGCGCTTATTGGGACTTTTTTGATCATTACCTTGCGCTCACAGAACTCTCGATGAACGAAATACTTATCAAATGCGGTTTCGAGGTGGAGTTGTGCCTGGAGCGATTCTTGCCATATTCCATGTCGCAGGGACGCACCTATCCCATTTGGATGCTTCGGAGTTATCTTGCCTTTCCGGCTGCGTGGCCGGTTTTCGGTAAGCAATTTTTGCTGGTCGCCGCCAAGAGATAACGGTCATCCGCCTGCTATTGCCGCCGGGCGTAGACATCGCACATCCAGCTCCAGTTGCGGCGCATGACGGGGTGGCCCAGGATGGTGACGCGGACGGCGTCCTCGCCGCCATCGATGAGGCGCCAATTCTCCCGCTCCAGCGCTCCCTCCCAGGGAAGCTGCGCCCGTGAGAATGCGCGCGACGCAGAGTAACAAAGCACCAGGGCTCGGAATTGGTTGGTCGCATCTCCCTGTTCCACGTAGCTTCGATTGTAGAGATTGGAGAGATACGGCTTGTAAAGGAAGTAGTGACCGGAATCCACCAGGACCGGGGGGTTATGTACGCCGTGCTGCTCCAGGTAGGCGCTTACTCGCTTGGCCTGCTCCTGCGCCTGATAGTAGGAGGCGCGTGCTTCGATACTTTGCAATATCTCTAATGTGGCCCAGGGGGCAGTGAACACAAAGGCGATCAGGATGAGATAGAACGGCGCCAGGGATGCACGCAAACTGCGGGCAAGCGGATATCCCCCGATCAACAACACTGCGAGCAGCAATGCGCGGGAGAGCCCGAAGTAATTTGCCTGTGCGGGGAAGACAGCGAACGGGAAGATCACCAGGACGAAGATTAGAACGCCACATTCCAGCAGGCGACGAGTACGATCAGGTCCTCGGAAAGCATAGAAAGCGACGACAAGCGCGGAGCCGAGCAGGCTGACAGCGAAAGCGGCCCCTACCGGAAAGGCTGGATTAAAGAGCTGGAGGAGAGCGACAGCATATCCGTTGTGCCCCAGCGGTCCAGATTGCGAATAGCCTGCGTTTGCGCCATGCAGAACGACTCCCACTCCCGTGCCTTGACCCAGGGCATGCTGTAGAAAGCGATGGAGGGAGGTAGGGTCTTGCCGCCACATCGCCAGTGCCCACGCGGCCACCACCAGGGCATAGAGCGCAGACCCGGCAATGATCAGCCGTAGCCGACCGGTCCAGGCAGTTGGCTTGGTGTCCCTATCGCTGAACACCAGTAGGAACGCGAACAACAGCCAGCCGGCGATTCCGGCGTATGGATGGATGAGGAAGACGAAACCTACGCTTGCCAGGATCAAAGTTTTCCCAGTCGCTCCCTTGGTGTCACGCCACAGCAGCAGCAACAGGACCATTAGGCAAAACGCCGGCATCTCCGGCCGGTCGGAGTCGAACACCACCAGGCCCGTGGGCAGCACCGCACCCAACAGGAATGCGGCAGTTATTCGCTGCCAGCCAATAGCCACCGCCAGGCTGAAGCAGCGATAGAGAAGAAAGCAAGCTGTCGACGCCAGCAACAGATTGTAGAAGGTATCTACCCAGCCGGAGCAGCCGAAGAGCGAGGCGGCAAGCCCGAAGAGAATCAGGGCTCCAGGCGTGTAGCTGGCGAAGAGCATGGGCATGACGGTGTTTGCATGGGGAACGGATGCGGCCGCCAGACCTCGTCCGGCAGCCCAGTTGCAGCCTGCGTCGCGAAAGACAAAGACGTCGGTGCCGCCAGGTTGGGGCGACGTGAGGACAAAAAAAACAATCCAAAAGACTGTGAATGTTGAAAGGATGATCCAGGGCAACGCGCGATTCCGCTTGACGGTTTTCAATTGCATCGGTTCAACAGACAAGTAGCTCAACCCCATCGTACGGAATTTGCGCGTTTACTCTGTAACACTTTACCTCACAGGTGTTTCCGCGCCAGGGACGCGTCGTATGATGTTCGGGAAGCGGCGTACGAGGGTGGCCCGGCGAGTGGGATCAGAAAAGCATATCGATAGCCTGGACGGCTTCCGAGGCATCGCAATTTTGCTCGTCTTCTTTTTTCACTACTTGCCCCGTAATCTCCACAACCCTTTTTCCTGGTTGGCAAGTCTTGGCTGGACGGGTGTCGATTTATTCTTCGTTCTTTCCGGTTTTCTGATTACTGGAATTCTCTACGACACGCGTCGATCAACCAACTTTTTCAAGGTGTTTTATGCCCGGCGGGCACTGCGTCTCTTCCCGCTTTACTTTCTGGCGGTTGGTATCGTGCTCTTCGCCGCAGCGCTGCTGCACACACCCATGAGCTGGAAGGCGCTTCCCTTCTACATCTACGGCGCGAACCTGATGCTTCCTCTCAAGGACGGAGTACCTGACTTCACGCCCTATTTCAACTGCGTGCATTTCTGGTCCCTGTCAGTCGAAGAGCAGTTTTACTCCCTTTGGCCCCTGCTGGTTTTTTTCGTCCCGAGCAGAAGAATCCTGATGAGAATTTGCGCGGGGGGCATTCTGGGCGCATTGGTCTTCAGGGTCGTTTTGACTCATCTCGGCGTTTCGACCTGGATCATGTATACAGAGTTGCCGGCCAGAATGGATTCTTTGCTGGCCGGCGGCATGCTGGCCCTGGCGCTTCGCGGCCCACTCCCGGCGGTGTGGCTGAGCCGGACCAGGCTTTATTGCGTCATGGCCGGATGCGGCCTTGTGCTCCTGATTCTGCTTTTCCGGGCTCGGACGTTCTTCTTTAGCTCAACTGCGATGACCTCATGGGGTTACACCATGATCGCGGGCGTATATGTTTGCGTCCTCGCGCTGGCTTTGGTTCCCGGCACGGTGGCGAATCGGGTAGGCAGACTTTCAGTGTTGCGCTTTTTCGGTCGATACAGCTACGGGCTCTATGTCTGGCACGATTTGCCTTCGCCGGTTTGTATTACGTGGCAGGCGTGGTTCACTCGCCATATTCACCCATTGGTGCTTGGACAAGGAGTCTACGCGGTGGCCATGTTGGCGCTCTTCACCGCGGTGGCGGTGGCGAGTTACCACCTGCTCGAGCTCAGGTTCCTTAAGCTAAAGTCGCGGTTCCAATACGCCGGCCCTAAGGAAGAGCCTCCGTCTCTGCCAACGTTTCAAATCACGGACAACGCCGGCTCTATATCCCGCTTGAGCTAGAACTCACGTGGGCCGGAGTTGCTCGCTTGCGCCGCGATTCCTGGACTTCGGCTGAAAGGCCATGAAGTACCACTTAAGATAGTGAGGCAGCCACTTCCAAAGCTTGAATCGTGATGTTCCCGCAGTGCGATCGCGCCACGTCGATGGCGTTTCGGTGATCGTATAGCCGGCAAGAAATGCCTTCACCGTAATCTCCAGGCTCAATTCAAATCCGCCCTTGCTCTCGATGCGGATCGTCCCCAGCATCGCGCGATCATAAATTTTGAAGGCGTTCGTGGCATCATGGGTCGGTATCCCACGAAACCAGCACAAGGTGAGCCCGGAGAGGCGTGAGAGCAGCTGCTTGAACCATGGGCCCCCGATGAGTCGCCCACCCTTCATGTAGCGGCTGCCCACAACGATATGGCTGCCGCCCCGGTAAAGCTTAAGCATCTTCGAAACCTGCCCCAGGTCGTCTGACAGATCGGCCATGACGACCAGCACAGGACCAGCGGGCGCTGCATCGAAGCCGGTTCGGATTGCACCCACGACACCACCGCCGTAAGTGTTTTTAATCAATCTCAACCGGGTCTCGCCCTGGGCGATGATCTGCTGCGCCACTGGAAGCGTGTCGTCCCCGTCAAAGTCGTACGCCACCAACGCAGTGAAAGGAAAATTGAGGTGTTGGGTCATCTCCGACCAGAGCGCGGGAAAATTGGCGCCCTCGTTGTAGACCGGAATGACTATGGTGAGCGGCCTGTCCATTACATCTCCTGTCGAAATGGCTACCGGTTCAATCACATCTGGCCTATTTCCACCTGCTCGGCGATCCATGGGATTACCTCATCCAGGATGTCCGAGAGGGGAGTGGTTGCCTCAAAACCTAGTAAATCGCGCGCCTTGCCGACCGCCGGCGCTCGCTCCTGCACATCGTACTCGTAAGCCGGGTCGCTTACGTAGCGAAATGGTTTGGCTGAGCCGTGGATCTTTTTCCAGATCAGCTCCGCGAGCTCCAGCACAGTCGTGCGTACCGGGGTGGAAAGGTTGAAATCCTGGTTCAGGGCGGCCGGGTGCTCGATGCAGACGCGGATCCCGCGCGCGAGATCCCCACCGTAGGTGTAATGACGTACCTGCTTACCGTCGCCCAGGATGTGCAGAGGATCCTGGCCCTTTACCAGCTTCTGGACCAGGTCAGGAACCACGTGCGACATGGCCAGACGCACATTGCCGCTCATGATGTCGCGGTCCGACAGGGCGCGCTTCTCCCCGATGCCGACGCAGTTGAAGGGTCGAACGATGGTGTAAGGCAGCTTATATTGCTCGTAGGCGCCTTGCACGAAATATTCGGTCGCGAGCTTTTGAAAGCCATAAGTAGAGCGTGGCGGCGGACTGCGACGTTCCGCCCCTTCCGGGGTGGGATATTCGGTGGTGCTCTCGAAAACCATGCTGGAAGACAGCACAACGATCTTGTTGAGATTACGCTCCTTGTGGGCCCAGATGGCCGCGTCGAAGGATGAGGCGATGATGCGTTCATTTTCCGCCAGCAGGTCGTAGGCGAACTCGTGAAAGTACGAGATACCGCCAATCATGGCCGCGGCCGCGACAAAGTGGTCGCAGTCGGAGAGCAGCTCCTTCATTAATGCGACATCTTTTGCATTTCCTTCGACCAGCTTGTACCAGGGTGAGAATCGTACGACTTCTGCAGCCGCCCGTATTTGCTGAAGTTGTCGAGTCCGACCACCTCATATCCGTTGTCCAGAAGCTCCTGGATCAGATATCCGCAAATAAAGCCGGAAGCGCCAGTTACCAGTACTTTCACGATGCGGGATGTCCCCCTGTTGCAGTTTGTTGCCGGTTGGGCCAGAAGCCCCAGACGTCCACAACCACCTTATCTCGGAGAAAATTCAAGATCGCGGTAAGCCGCGTGAGGGGCTCCCAGAATGATAACGTCCGCGCGGTCGCACAGCATCCGCAAGCGGGATCAGCTTCTCGTCCGACTACATAGGGGTCAGTGCAGAGAACTTCCTTCGCTTCTACCATGAGCAGCTTGCGCAGCTTATAAGAGAGGCTTTCACGCTTGTCGTCGGATTCGGATTTGAACGCCATGCCCAGCACTGCAACCACCTTATCGCGAAGTTTCTGCTGTTGCCGCAGTTGGTTCACGATAAAGTTTGGCAGGCCCTCGTTCACCAGCATCGCCGAATGTCCGAGGAAGAAATTGTTGCCCGAGAACGCCGAGAGTTGCAGCGTGTCCTTCAACAGGCAGGGTCCGGCCGCAAAGCCGGCCTTGGCAAAACTCTTCATGCGCGGATAGCGATGGGTTACTGCGCCATAGATGCGTTGAAAGTCCAATCCGTAGGTCTCCGCGAGCACATAGAACTGGTTGGAGATGGCGAAATTCATATAGCGCCAGCTATTGGTGAACAGCTTGGCCAGCTCCGCTTCCAGCGGGGAGAGCTCGATCAAATCATCATTGATAATGGAGAACAGCTCGCGCACCCGTGCCAGGGACTCAGGATCGAACGCGGAGATAATTTGCGGCAAGGTGCGGATCTCTTCCATGGCCTTGCCTTCCGCGATTCGTTCCGGGCAAAAGGCCAGATGAATTTTTCGTCCGGAGGCCTGCAAGCGGTCGTAGACCAGCTTGGTGACCCCTGGATAGACCGTGCTGCGCAAGACCAGAAGAGCGTTTTCCGGCATGCTGGGCGATCACTTCGTCGATGCTTCGATAGAGGTCGGTGACGGTCGGGTTCAAATGCTCATCTACCGGGGTGCCCAGAACTGCGATCGCAGCATCCGCATCGCCCAGGCAGGAAGCGATCGGATGTGGCGATCAATTTCTTGCCAATGACACGGCTCAGCTGTTCCAGGGCGTTCGTTTCCATGAAGGGCATCTGGCCGCCGTTGACCGTCTCAATCTTGGCTTGATCGCGATCGAGAAGAACCACGTCCAGGCCGCAGTTGGCGAAGACGATCCCCAGGGGAAGACCCACGTGGCCGCACCCACCGATAATGACAAGCTTCTTCAGTTTCTGCATGAAATTCCTGGTCGATTATTTCGGATGAGTGCGGAGCAATTTCGGCTGGGAAACCCCACCCCCTGCTGCCCACCATGGGACCTTTCAAATCGGTGGGACGCTGTCCACCGGGCAGATCTTTCATTTCGCGTATTCATACATGGTGCCAAGAGCATCGCCTCGAGCCGAAGTGAATCGATACCCCGCTTTCGCGATGGTTTGAACTGCATCCTGAACTGTATCTTTGTATGTTTTGTTCGCGATTTCGTAGACTAGGAACCGCTTATGGGTAGCGAGAAATGGAACGAACGTCGTCGTCTTCAAATCGATCCGTGCGCCCTTCGCGAGTCTCTCGTACCCCGTAAGAAATAGATCGTTTTCCGGGGCTCCGAAGTAGAGATGGGAAACGACGGAGGGTGGAGCGTAGTTGAAAAAATAGAGGTATTCGTGGCCAGTAAGAACCAGGATGTCCAGACCTTCACTATTCGTCAGAAGGGTTCCGTACAACCTCATCGGTGCCGAAGGCGTAGTGCTTAGCTGAGGGCCGCTGCCGCTGGGTTCAGCAAGCACAATTCGTTGCTTCATGCCCAGATAGATGGTTGACCCCAAGTCCCCAATCATCAGAAGGAACATGCATCCTGCCAGCACTCGTGCGGCCCAGGAGCCGACCTGCCGCCGTGACGTGGCGAAGCCAAGGAAAATCGCGTAGCCGGCAATACTCGATAAGAAATATCTGTCAAAAAATGGGCCATGGCTAACCTTGCACCCGACCAAGCCCACTAAAGGAATGCACGCGAAGCCCGTAGCCAATAACATATCCCGCCGCGGAATGGCTGCTGAGGTATTCGCCTGATTGGCACCTCGCATCCCGTCCAGGACGAATAGCAGAAGCCAGAGTATGAAAATCATTGTGGCTGGCCCGATCACGTTGACCAGGAAGCGTTGCACCACGTCGTGGGAAGCCGCAGAGAACGTTACGGAAATGGTCGACCGATACACCCGAAATAGCGGCAAATAGACTGCCAAGGTCACGGAAGTAAAGGCCAACCCCATAACGGCTACGATGCCCCAGTTGGGCCGCCGTTCACTGATCAGGTCATAGACCTCAACTGCGGCAAACGGCACTAACAAATATACCGCGTATACGTGGGTCAGCAATGCACCCGTGAGACCGAGTCCAAATCCCGCGAGCCACAAATACTTTGCTCGGCCCTCCTCATTTCTTTGCCAACAGAGGAGTGTTAACCCACACCAACCTAATACGATTCCGTGCGCCCTCGCCTCATAGGCGTAATACTGAGCCAACGTAAAAAAGGGGAAAGCGCCTGCGATAAACCCAGAGATTAGGCCCGCCCGCTTTGCCACGAAGAAAAACAAGCAAATGCAAAAAAGCCAGACGCCGACAATCGCCGGCAGCCTGGTCGAGATCAGGCCTTCTCCGAAGAGCCGTTGGGCGAAACGTATAAGCAGGTAGAAAAGCGGCGGGTTAAAGTCCGCACCGTGTGTGACCGCTGTCCAGGTATCCTTAAAAGTGGACAAACGACAGAGATACACAGCTACCAGCTCATCGAACCAGAAACACTTTTGACTCGCCTTCAGACAAATGTCCGCGAAATAAATGGCCGACACAACCGCAATATTTACGATTGTGAATCGGGTGAATCCGTTATGGCCAAATAGGTTGTTCTGCTCGCCTGCCGCCATCGTTCGAGTATAAGGGCTGTGGAAGGCGGATTTTCACCCTGCAATCTGACTTCGGGAGAATTACTAGTGTCATTCCATGCCCGCTGCGAGCGCCCGACGTGAAGTAGACTCGGAGGTGTGGCCGAGAGAATGCAAATGAGGTTGGATTTCGTCCCGCGGGCATGCCCTCTCTGCGGCGCGCGAAGACGCCAGTGTAATGGCTGAAGCGACGATTGATGAGCGCAAGCTGACGGCGTCCGCTTTCGCTTCTCGTAAGCTCCCGAATACATGCATAGCCGAATGGTCGAATGCAGATCGTGCGGCATGCTCTACGCAAATCCGGTGCTGCGGCAAGAAACGCTGGCGGAGGCCTATGAAGATGCCTCCTTCGACAGCGGAGCGGAGTCGCAACTGGCCGCCGTAACCTACGCAGCGCTTCTCCGGCCTCACTTAGATGCGCTCCCGAGCCGCGAAAGCGCTCTTGATATCGGGGCGGGGGACGGCGCATTTGTCGAGCAGTTGCTGCGGTTGGGTTTTACCGAGGTGCATCGGCGTAGAGCCGTCGAAAGCGCCGATCGAAGCGGCCAAGCCTTCCATTCGAGCGCTATCTCAAATGCGGAATCTTTGCGCCCGAGCAATTCGCTCCTGAGAGCCTCGACCTGATCACCTGCTTTCAAGTGATCGAGCATGTCTGGGATCCGGTGAAGATCGCGCAGGATGCACTCGGGCTGTTGAGGCCGGGCGGGCTGTTCTTTCTTGTCGCTCACGACCGCCGTGCATTTTCCGCCCGCGATCATGGGCACAAAGTCGCCGATCTTCGACATTGAACATCTGCAACTCTTCGATAGGCCAACCGGTACGGCGTTGCTGAGAAATGCAGGTTTTGCGTCCATCCAGGTGAGTTCGGTGCGAAACAAATATCCCATCGATTACTGGCTCAAGCTGTTTCCCCTTCCCCGGTTGGTCAAGTCTGCTGTTCGATGGCTGGCGCGGATCTCCGGGATAGGACGATTGCTATTGTCGCTGCCGGCAGGCAATTTGGCGGTGGTTGGACAAAAACCGGTCTGCGATGATTCAAGTGCCCATTCCAGCCTGCGCGGATCGCAAATACGGTATAGCCAAGGCAATCATCGCCTCCGCGGCCGCGCAGTGACAGATTCGCGACACAGCCAGCAGAATGAACAAAGGTAAAAATACCAGGCCCGCCAGCCGCAGCAGCAGGCCGAATACTTTCGACGCGGTCTGGGGCATCAGTAGCAGCAGGATGAGCGTCATCATCTTGTAGCACGCCACAGTAAGAGCATTGCCTCGCGCATAGACGCGCGCGCTGTGAAAACCTGTTGTCGTCAATAGGTGATTGAGGCTGGAAGGCGTGAAGCGCCAATAATCATAAGGAATAAAGTGCCAGCGTGCCGCAAAGGGTATAGTCAGCAGCAGCGTCCCACCAGGCACAAGACAGCGCGCGGCTTCAGCAAGAAAGCGGCGTGTCTCCAGCACGTGCTCCAGGGTTTCGGTACATAACACAAGGTCCACCGAAGCAGTCTGCGACCGGCCAGACATCGCCGGAGAAGTAAGTTGTATTCGGCATCTCATAACCGAAGTGGGCCTTGGCCGCGTCGGTATCGATGCCCAGGTAGGTCGCCTCAGTACCAATCAGCGATCGAAATGGTTGCGCGCCGCAGCCGACGTCGAGCACCGTTCCCTGCTGACAGGGGAAGCACTGCGCTCAGATCGCGCCACGCCGAACCTGCCTGAATGTCGAAGAACCTGCGGACCGCGGCAAGAAACAGGGAGAAGCCGGTCGTGGTTACTGCGAAAAGCTGCGGGCGCCAGCTTTCCGAGGTGGCTTCCACCATATTGCTGCGGCCTTGAACGGCGCCGCGTGTCTGCTCTGGGAACGACGGTGCGGGGGTTGGTCTTCATCAACTCTCTTTCGCGGCCAACCGTACTTCGCCATCCCGAATGACGCTGCGCCGAATGTAGTGGGGCCGCTGCTTGACCTCTTCGAAAATCTTGGCAATGTATTCACCGGCTACGCTGATCGCCAGCACATTCAGAGATCCGAAGAAGACAACCAGAATGATGATGCTGGCAAAGCCCTTGGGAGCTAAGTCCGGAAATAGCAGCTTAGCCACCAGCTGGCCCAATGCCATGAGAAATGAGATTGCGCACAACACGATGGCAGAGCTGCTCAAAATATCCGAGGGGAACATAGCTGAAAGAAAGGATCCCCTTTTTCGCCCAGCCGAGATTTTTCCAAAGGTTGTTCGTTGTGTGGCCGAACATGCGTTCTGGCCGCACATAATCCACACCGATCTGGCGAAATCCAGCATAGGCGCGGACCCCCCGCAAAAAAAGGTCGCGTTCGGGAAAACGAAGCATGGCTTCCATCACCCTGCGGTCGATCAGCGAGAAGTCGCCGGCATCGTGGGGAATCTGGATGTAAGAAAAGGTGTCAAAGATGCGATAGAAAAGTTTGTAGGAGAGCTGCATCGGAAGAGATGCCTCCCGCTTTACACGGCGGCCGTAGACCACATCAAATCCCTCGCGCCATTTCGAGACGAATTGCGCGATCAACTCCGGCGGGTCCTGCAGATCGCCGTCCAGCAAGACGCAGGAATTTTTCGTGGCAATCTCCATCCCACTACGAAAAGCCGCCTGCGATCCAAAGTTTCGGGAGTGGGAAATGCCCAACACACGCCGGTCGTTACGCGTGATGGATCGAATCACCTCTTCTGAATCGTCCGGGCTGCAATCGTTAACGAAAGATGATTTCGTGATCGACATTCAGGTCAGTAAACGTCTTTTTCAACCGCTCGTACATGATGGGGATCGCCTGGCCATCTTTGTAGCAGGCGATGATGGCCGAGACACTATGCTTGGTGTCGAGGCCGAACCGCTTCGACGATTGCAGATACGCAGTTTTGTCGGGCAGCGATCGATACCACAGGGCAGTGCGCTCCAGCCCTTCTTCCAGGTCGACGCGGGGCGTCCATCCAAATCGCTCACGCACTTTGCTGATATCAGAAAACCAGTCCGTCAGGTCCCACTCTCGATTCGGCATGGTGAAGACCGGATCCTGGCGGATGTCAAAAAGGCGCTGCGAAACGGTAACGATATCGCCGATCGTCGTCTTGCGGCCGGTGCCGATGTTGAAAGATTCTCCGTAGTCCGCCTCGGTCAGCTTGAGGCCTACGTCGATGAACGCATGCGCGACATCATCGACGTAAATGAAATCCCGCGAAACCCGCGGATCGACCAGCTCCGGATAGCCACCGGAAGCCCCAAAATGAACGATATTCGGGATCAACCGGGAAGAATCTTCCAGCGGCCCATAGGCCGAATACAGCCGCAGATTCGCGCACGGCAAACCCTTCTTCTTGCCGAGATAGTGAATCAGGCTGGCGGCGGCCACTTTGGAGACGGAGTAGTGGCTATTCGGTGCCGGGGCTGCATCCTCCTGCGGCCCAGAGGAATTGTCTCCATATTCCGAAGAACTACCCGCGTGCACATAGCAAGAGAGGTTGCGTGGATCGAGCCGGCCCAGCAAGCGGGAGATCAGGTTGAAGTTGGTGCGGTAGATGAGCTCCCGATCTGTCTCGAAGGAGTAAGCGCCATAAGCAATGCAGTCGAAGATGGTTCGCGGCTTAACTCCTTCGAGCAGTGCATCCAGGTTGGAGTCAATGAGCAGGTCGGTGACCAGGACGTGGTTACGCGGCAATCCCTCGAGTCGCCATGCGGGAAGGCGTGTCGCCGTGCCATAAACGTCCTCGCGGTGCTCCAGCAGCATGCGCAGAAGATTCGCGCCGATGAACCCGCTTGCGCCGAGCACCAGAATCGGGCCCTGGAGCTGGCGGATATTCGACGGCGCTAGCCTGGTTCGGCTTGAGCGGATCGCCGAGGCTCATTGCATCAGAGACCGCAGCCGCAATCGAGGCGGCATCCAGGCCGCATTCCGCACGATGGAACTTCTGCGAGCCATACAAGCCGGAGACGTAGCCCAACGCATGCTTATGGATGAAGGAATCGAGGCCCACGCCGGCGGCGGCCAGATGATGGGTCAGCATCTGACCAAAACCTCCGTGCGCGGTGTGTTCTTCCACCACGAACAGCCGGCGAGCTGCGGCGGACGCTGGCAATAAACTCATCGGGCACGTTCGTGATCGGCAGCTCGGTGATGAGCCAAACTTCGGGGCGCACGTTCTCGTTTAATTGCTGCAAGGCGGTCAGCATGCCACCCACAAGGGGACCCACTCCGGCCAGGATAGGACCATTGCCGCGAAGCAGTCTGCGCCACGGAGCATACGCAGGCATTGGCCAGTCCTTGGGCTCTTCCGACAACCCCAGCCGAAGGTAGACGGGTCCCTTGCATTGCATGAGCATCGGGATCATGGTGTTCACATCGGAGTCGAAAGCGGGAACGAAGGCGCGCATGTGAGGCAGGGTGAGCAGGCAGCCATAGTCCTCCAGCGCGTGGTGCGAACTTCCCATCACCCCGTATCCGTATCCGCCTCCATTGCCGACCAAAATCACCGGAAGGTCATGGAAACAGACATCGTTGCGAATTTGTTCGAAGGGGCGAGCGTAGAGGAAAGGGCGCGATGCTGTAGGCCCATGGCTCGCAATCCACTTCGCGCCAGGCCCGCCGCAACTGAGACCATGTTCTGTTCCGAGACGCCGGCATTAATGAAGCGTGGGCCCAGCGCATCCTGCAGCGGCTCCAGAGCCTTGAAGCCGAGATCTCCGGTCAGGAAAACAAATTCCGGCAGACGAGCCTGCTGTACTAGACCGTTACAGAAAGCTTGCCGCATTCTGTTACCTCCCGCACAGCCTGCTGATACTGTTCCTCACTCATGGGAAGGTAATGCCAGGCCATCTGGTTTTCCATGAAAGATACGCCGCAGCCCTTCGTGGTATTGGCCACAATCGCTAGCGGGCCCTCATTCGACTTGAGTGCGGAACAGATGCTGTTCACATCGTGGCCATCAATTTCGATCGTCTTCACTCCGAAATGCGCGAAACTTGTCTGCCAGAGAGTCGAGGTTGGCAACTTGCCTGGTCGAGCCAAAACCCTGCATGCCATTCAAGTCAACAAGGAATGTCAAGTTGTCGAGCTTCTGGTGCGCGATGAATATAAGCGCCTCCCAGCAGGAGCCCTCATTCCACTCACCATCGGACGTCAGGCAAAAAACTCTGCCGTCTTCTCCGCGCAGCTTCTTGCCGAGCGCCAGGCCGGCGGCGAGACTAAGACCGTGACCCAGGCTTCCTGTAGCGAAAACGATCTCCGGAATACCCTGCAAGGGCGGGTGTCCGCTCAGCCGCGTTCCCTCTCCATGGAACCGGCGCAAATCGTCGTCGGCTAATAGCCCCTTCGACCACAGAGTTACATACAGCGCTCCCGCTGAATGCCCTTTGGCCAGAACAAACCTGTCATCGGGTCCGAGGCGAAAGTGATAGAGACTGATGAGGATGTCGAGCGCGCTGAGGTTGCCGCCGATGTGACCGACCTTGCTCTGATAGTGCATCTCGAGTAAGCGCAGCTTGGCCTGTTGGATCAAACCTGCTGCTTCTGCCTGCACGAATGCACGGGGGGGCCTGCCAGCCATACTTAGAGAGAGTTTACACGACGAACTCCCTGCCTGAGGTCAAGCTAAGAGCAAGGCGTAGCCACAAGGTCACGTCCTCTGCGATGCCGAGACGCGAAGCAGAAGGGGAGCGATAGCCCCATCACGATCGTTGCCACTCGATCATCGAGAGATATCCGCCGGGGTACGCGGGTCGAATTCCATGACCTTAATCCCATCGAATACCCCCAACTCGCGTGCCTGCATTCCTGAAGCTCGGCTCGCGATCCAGTCGAGAGTGCCATACGAAGGCACAAATGCGAGGGCCAGAAAGCGTTCGTGACGCAATGCTGCGTTCTGTAGAAACCGAGAACCTATCTGAATAGCCTCCTCATTGAGTGCCCTCGGCAACGCCACCACCGGACCGCTGAGCTGGTAGTAGGAGATTGGCGAAAATATTCCAGTATCCTTTACGGCTGAACCGATGGGCATAGGGGTGGAGTTAGACTCCGGGAAATCGCTGCAGATCAGCACTGGAGCGTTGTCCACTGAAGCATTCCTTTCGGCAAACTCCAGGGCGTATTTCCATGTGTAACCGTGAATCTTGAAAACCGGGTCGTTGAAGTCGTGGTAGACAGTAACCGCGACAACGACCATGCAGAAAAACAATCGTAGGCTTCGAGAGCGAATCCGGCTGATAGCAAGAGCCCAGCAGAGCGCAATCCCCGGAACCGCGACCAGCCGGTAGCGGAATTCGAAAACGTGCAGCGGTGTTCCCACGCTAACGCCATAGAGGGTCAAAATGGGCACAAGTGCCAACGAAATGCAGAGCAAAGTAGGCCAGCCCTCGAAACGGCTCTTTAGATCGAGCCTCCATGTCGCGGCGGCGACAACAAGGGTAAGGACGAGAATCAGCGCGAGCCGCTTCGAGCTGAGCGTCTGGGCAAGCTGCACTAACCCCGGCGGCAGGGCAAACACGTGAGCGCCGCTGGTGTGCATCATGTATCGAATTCCCGGAATAACCGGCAGGAACGCGACGGCAAAGACAAGGAACGCAAATCCAGTCTGCCGCCGAAGAGTTTTGGGGTCTTCAATCTTGCGAGCTAGAAAGCAAATGGCAAGAGCGGGTAGTAATACTGCGAACAACAACTGAAAATAAACAATACACGCCGCCGAAAAGCCAAACAGGGCCGCCAGCCAGCTTGAGCGGTTGCGCTGCAAGCGAACCAAAGCAAGAATAGAGGCGGTGATCGCCAGCGCTCCGAACGCATAAGGCCGAATATCAATCGCCTCAAAAATGACGAATGGATGGAGGCAGAAGATGACGGCAGCGATCATGGCAACATCCCGGTCGAACAGCTCGCCGGCCGCGCGATACAAGAGATAAACCGCCCCCAGCATGGCGAGAATAGATGGAATTCTGAGCGCGATCTCGCCTGTCCCCGCAACCTTGGTCCAGAGCCAAAGCACATACGAATAGACCGGGACAGCGGGCCACCCTTGGCGAGGTAGAATTCCTGAAAAGCCGGCTTTGATGTGGAAGAATGACACTGTCTCGTCCAGCCAAAGGGGTGCACGGATAGCAATCAACCAGGTCGAAATTGAGATCCCGAGAGACAAGGCGTAAATCGGGTACTGCGCCCGGTCCCAAAGGGATTGCATGCCACGCTGCCGCTGGGGTGCCGCGGATGTTTCAATTTGAGTTTCTGAAACAGTGCCTGCAACTTCCAAACCAATACTCCTAGCGGGTGACTGCTGCTGACGGGCACGCGTCGTCACCACCTCGACACCATGCGGGATAATCAGATTTCTTCTGGTCCGCCAGGTTCAGATTTGGAGCGATCGCATTTCGAGGCTTAAGGCCTGAAACACCTTACATGAAACAGTATGCGGCAGAAGCATAACGGACGGGCCCGCACTGTGCATTTGGCTATGCACGCGCCGTTAATCAACTATGTTCTAGATTTGCAGATATTCACAGGCAAAGGGCCATCGCTCCCACTTTGTTTATCTGCGCAACTTGAGTCGCGGTCTTACGCGCTGCACAATACGGGAATCCCTGAGGTACCTGTGCCATCCCGAAGGGCCAAGCGCGAGCAACTGACGCACCACTGCCCACGCTTGCACATGTTCCCCGCGGGAGGCAGCCGATAGTGCGGAATTCACCGCGATGGATGCCTTTGCTGCCCGCTCAACTGACGAGCGGAGCTCACCCCTTCCCGGCCAATGTTGAAGGTGGCGAGAAAGAACAGTAGTTAACTGCTGCTCCCACTCGTTGGGTAGCAGCACCCGCGCCGCTGTTTGCGACGCTTTGTGGATTCGAAAAGCACTTAAGGTTTCGGCGATGAAGCGTACCGCTCCTAATGCTCCTAAGCGAAGCCAAAGATCCCAATCCGCCGAAAACCAGAGCGCTTCATCCATTCCGCCGGATTCGACGACAAGGCGTCGCCGGAACACCGGCGACGGTATCGCAATGAAGTTTTGCACCAGAAGTCGCTCTACGAAATGATTCGGCGGCACCAGGCCGTCCGGAAGAGGACAGCTCCATGGTCCCAGTTTCTCACCATTGGGACCAACAAACGCCGCATTGTGCAGGATGAGTGCGCCCTGTGAACTACTCATTTCGCCTCGAAGCCTTGCCATCCTACCCGGAAGCCAAAGGTCATCCTGGTGAAGGAAGCAGGCCCAATCGCCTCTAGCTTCGCGCAAGCCGAGATTGCTCACTGCCACCCAGTTTCCAAATCGCTCCGGTGTGATCAATCGAATCGGAAGAGCCCTGGCGAAATCGCCCACAATGTCCAGCGTGCGGTCTGAGGAGCCATCATCGACAATCACCAACTCGATCCCCTCATGGTCCTGAGCATGCACACTCTCGAGTGCCGCGGAAATAAAATTCTCCCCGTTGTAGGTTGGCATGACGATGGACAAGAGAGGATTCATTGGTAATTTGAGACCGGAGCCGGATTATCGCTATTTGCGAACCAGAACCGCGACGTTGTTGCGCCACGGCCGCACCGTGTCGATCTTGCGGACCGTTCCTGGGCCGAAAGTTTCGAGCACCAGAGCATCGATGCCGGCCAGGTTGCAATAGGCGACGTCGTCCCCCGTCAGGTAACGGTCGGATATTTCACACAGCCAATGAATCGGAGTCCTGGAGACCACCCAATCCTTGAATATGAAGCTGCCGTCGGCCGTCATGGCTTGATCGATCGCGGTGATCAACGATCGTCGCGCACCGGCAGGAACATGGTGAATAACGTCGGCCAGGATAACCAGGTCGAAGGAGGCTGGTTCCCTGGCCGCGACAGCTTCGACGAACTCCTGGCGGAAAGTCACATTGGAGGGATCCCCCCGGAACAGGCGGCCGATCTTCGGCATGATATCAATAGCGGTAACGGTTGCCGTTGGATAGCTGCGAATAATTCGCTCCGTCATAGCACCTTCTCCGCAGCCAACCTCCAATATTCTTCGCGCCTGGGGTACCCACGCGCGCACAAGCTGGGCAAAGTTGTCCAGATCGACAAATATATGCCGGTAGGCCTCCGCTACCTTGTGCTCGTGGGGGCCAAATAAGCGCCTTACCAGCGGTCCGGGGCGCATGATGACCTGACCTTGCTCTGATCTGAATTCTCAGTGATTGCGATTCGCATCTCGCCTCAACGCGGCACTTTCCTTGCGGCCTTTACAAGCCTCTCACGAGACTATCATCGCCTAGAAGAGGTCTATTTCTTGATCGCCAGATTTGGCGCGACGGGATCCCTGATCCGCATTACCCACAGCACAATTGCTGCGCATGCGGCAACAGAAAAATAGGACAAAGCTACAAGGACACGATTAGCGACAGCCCATTGCGCCGCTACGCCCAGGGGCGTTCCAAAAACCCTGAGCGCAGAAACCGAAGTCAATTCGTTTATACCGAGCCCGCCCGGAGTCAATGCGATAACAGATGCGAAGACGACAAAGGGTATTGCCGCCGCCATTTGCCACACAGGGATATGCAGCCCGATCGCTTCCGCAGTCTGCACAGACATAAGTACAACGACACTAAAGCGGAGCGTGGAGAGCATCACCAGGCGCCGCGCCAGGCCTGTGTCTAACAGACCGGATTGTCCTAACGCCAGGATGCGCCGCAGGAGGACACCGGCCTTGGTTTGATGCTCCGCGGTTCTGGCAAAGCTCGACGTACCGAGCCACTGCATCACACGTACCGAGGGTCCAACCGCCAGAAATGCGACTGCCGTCGCGGCAGCGGCGAGCAGGGACCACATCATCGCCCCGCCTTTGTAGAACCGGGTCAGTCCCGAGGCTACCGCCAGGAAGCCAACCGTCAGCAGATCGAATCCCTGTTCGAAGATCGTGCCGGCCGTCCCGCGTTTCAAAGCTCTGCCGTGTACGTGTGTTCCGAAGGTACGAGCGGTCGACATGGCAAGTTGGACAGGCAGCAGAATCCCCAGTGCGAGCCCCGCGCTGGTGTGGGCAAACGCTGTTGCCCTTGAGGGGACAGTATCAGAGGATCGTCGCCATGCAGCGTCAATGCTCAGCCACTTTTCGGTAGAAAGATAAACCAGCAGGCCATTCAGGAAGAGTAACTTGGCAAACGCAAGCCAGCTGATACTTCGCAGTTGCTGAAGGGTCACGCGAAGATCGATTTTGCTGATCCTGATCAGAAGGACAACCAGAAAAATAGTCAGGGCGACGGAGGCAAGCCCCAGCAAGGAACGCCGCAAAGTCATTGGCGGCGCCTGAGCCCGAGGATGCTTAGAAAGAAGCTGCTGAAGGTGATCTGGACACCCATGGTCAGAGCGAACACAGACGGCATTACGATGCGCAGCGTGCGCTCGGTGTCGAGCGCTCCGAAACTCTCTCTCGCCCAGCCGGAGACAGCAAAAATCGATCCTCCCATACCCAGGAGCATCAACAAGCCGCCCAAGATCAGGCCCGTTTCCAACGTCACCCAGCGAAACACGCGGTGCAGACGAGGATCCTCCGGCAGCAGGCCCTCGGTGATGGCAAAAACCTTGGTGAAGGTGGCGAAGGCAATCAACTGAAAACCGAGCAGTACCGAAACGAACGCATACAAAAGCGTGTGCACGTCAAAGCCAATGCCGTGGAACACCGCCGGCCCGGGAAGCAACAATGCGCACCCAACCAGCCCCAGCAGCCATCAACAGAATCCCCGGATAAAGGAAGAGCCAGCGCGGACTGTACATCAGCAGAAAGCGGAGATGCCGCCAGCCGTCGCGCCAGGTGCGCAGATGCGGCGGCGCGACTGCGCCCGTCGGGAGAGAGCGTCGTGGGCACCTCGCTGACCTTCATCCGCAGCAGGCTGGCCTTCACCACCATCTCGCTGGCGAACTCCATGCCCGTCGAACGGATATCCATCCGTAGGAAACTGTCTTTGCGAAAGCCCCGAATGCCGCAGTGAAAATCTCCGCAAGGCGATCTGAAAAACAATCTTGCCGATGCCGCTGAGCACGGGGTTACCAATAGTAGCGATGCAGAAAGGGCATTGCCTGATCCGAATGCCGCCGCGAAAACGATTGCCCATCACCAGGTCTGAGCCAGCGCGCAGTTGCTCGGCAAAACGAGGAGCATGGCTGAAATCGTAACTGTCGTCGGAGTCCGCCATCAGCACGTACTCTCCGCGTGAGGCGAGTATCCCGCCCTTCAGGGCGTTGCCGTATCCCTTCTCCTCGACGTTTACGACCCTGGCGCCTTCGGCCTGCGCGATCTCCACTGAGCCGTCCGTCGATCCGTTGTCCGCAACGATTACTTCACCCGATATGCCCGCGTCTCTAAGTGCGGCCAATAGCCTTGCGCACGCACACGCCGACCGTTTCCCGCTCATTCAGGCAGGGCATTACGACAGACAACTCAACCAGGTCTCCGTCAGTCGCGAGTCCGTCAAACCGTTGGTTGATAGCCTTGCCGGCGGTAGTGGCGGGCTCGAGATTCATCGCCGAACCTCCCCAACCCCGATAGGGTCACTTGTATAGACATGATCAGTCTAAGACTATCAGCCCAGCGGTGCACAGCGTGGTCTGCACCTAACGCCAGAGGGGTTACACGTCGTCAAAGGGTCTTAGTCCGTGGTTCATTCCCGTGCGCGTTCGTCACCCATCGAGGTAGATGCCGGGATTCATCCCAGGCGATTCCTGTGCCACTCCAGTGGCAGGCAATGCTAATCTGCACTCACCTGCGCCTTCCTGAAGGCCAGATCGATTGAGGTATCGGCCCCCATGATTTCTCCCACAGTCTCTAGAGATTCAGTCGCGCAGAAGTCCGAGGCGCCATCGCGATTGAACCTGAGAGGCGAACTTTGGATCGTGCTCGCGGGGCTGACCGGGCTCTACATAGCAGGTCTCCTGGCAGCAAACCGCCGATTCGTCTGGTTCGACGAGCTGTTTACCTTTGACATAGCCCAAGCACGATCGCTACCGCAGATGTGGATGCTGATCCGCAGGTTCGATTTCCAACTTCCTACCGGGTACTTGCTCAGCCGCTTTTCCATGGAGCTCTTCGGCTCAAGCAAATTCGGGCTGCGCCTCCCGTCCATGCTGGAGTTCTACGTCGCCAGTATCGTGCTCTTCTTCTATACGCGGCGCAAGGTCGGCATCAGCTACGCTGCAGCCGCCGTGCTTATTCTTTGGATGGGCGAAACGTTTCCCTACGCGATTGAGGCGAGGCCCTATGCCCTCTTAACGATGTTCTTTTCTGTATTGCTGATCTGCTGGGATGTCGCGACTACTTCAGAAAAGCGGGCTGCCGCGCTATGGGGCGTCGGCATTGCGAATCTAGGCATGTTTATCACCCACATCTTTGCCCCACTCTCCCTGTTTCCGTTCCTTGCTGCGGAGGCGGTAAGATTTCGCCGAAGCCGCAGAGTGGATTCTGCACTCTGGCTTGCCCTCCTGCTTCCCACGCTAGCAACTGCGTTCTATATTCCCCTCTTCAGGGGCTACACGACCATTTACTTCCCACCTTCGTTCGAGGCTTCACTGGCCAGGATCCCCCATTTCTTCTACAACACGGTTGCTGTTGTAAGCCTGCCACTGTTAGTGGCGGTTTCCGCGGCACTGATGGCGCCGCAGAAGTCACACCTCAAGTCCACATATCGCTGGCGCAGGGAGGAGATGCTTCTCTTTGGCTGCTTCTTGTTTAGTCCCTTTCTCTTGAACATTGTGCTGATGCGTAGGCACGGCGCTTTTTGGGATCGCTACGCCATCACCACTGCGGCCGCCATCTATGTCGGCATGGCTATCCTTCTCGCTATTCGTCTGCGGAGTCAGCCCTTCGCGGGCTACGCCGCGACTGCCGTTCTCGCCATCTTCTTTTTCCAAACGGCGGTGTCGCCGATGTTCTCTCAGTTGCCTCCGCAAGATGCCTCCGCCCTGGCGTCGATACGGCCCGACCTCCCTCTGGTTGACGCCGGCGGCGTTACATTCTTCGAGATGAACCATCACGAAAAGCCGGAGATTCTATCGCGCCTGTTTTTTCTCAAAGACCGTGCTTCGGCGCTGAAGTATACCCACACAAACCTTTTTGAAGATCGTGGATTCGGTGATGGGATGAAGCCTTATTTTCCCATCTCAGCCAACGTCGCACCCTACGCCGATTTCATTAGTCAACATAGGGAGTTTTTGGTTCTAGGTGCCTATCTAGCGCCGGAAGAGTGGCTCCTTCGCAAGTTAAAAGACGACGGGGCCGAGCTCACATGGCTCGGTACTTATCAGGTACCTTACTTGGACACAAACCTTTATCTGGTGAACCTGCCTCGGGGTAAATAGAGGTATGTGTCGTAGCCGTCCGAGCTCCGGTACGTTAACGTCGGCGGAGAGGTCGATCATCACAAGAGTCAGAACTACAAAAGGCGCGCCTCTGGTGGCCGCTGGCATCGCTTTCTTCCCCTCCTTCGCAACCCTGGTCCTGTTCTGGTATTCGCAAGTGAGGCCTGTGCTATGTTTAACTTCGACCTGCGCTCGCGTGATGCCAGGTCCGGAATCGCAACCAAGAGCCCTGGAAGGTCCATCCATCACCTTCGAGCGCTTACGAACATAGGACCGTTCATGTCGACCACAATCGTGGCTCGTTCGCTTGGGACTACACGGTATAGGAACCGCGGCCTCGCGGGAGACTGGATCGCCTTCCTTATCCCGATTTTAGGCATCTGGGTAGTTTCCGTTGGCGGGCTGCTGCCTTACGCAGAAATTCTTTTTCTGATGTTTTTTCCGGTTCTCGTCCTCAGCCGGGGGCGGCAGCTCCTAGACAAACAGTACCGTACCGCATACCTCTTGCTAGGTTTGTGGGTTTTTAGCCAAGTGCTGACAGATATTTTTGTGGGCACTTCGCCGATCAACTTCCTGAAGGGTTTTGCCCGGGTCGTATTCTTCGCCCTCGATCTGGTTTCGATTGCGGCAATCATCGGTACCAGTCTTCGCAGAACCAAGTTTTTCATCCTCGGCATGATCGTCAATTTTATCTACTCCGCCCGGGCCGGGGGCGGGGACTTGCCCCTGGAGTGGAAGATGCTGCTGGGGCCCGCAGCGTCCATGGTGGTGTTCCTCCTCGTCTCTCACCTCTACATCCGGCGAAAATACGCACCGATGCTGCTCCCGGTGGCTCTGCTCGCGGCGTTGAATCTGCATTTCGCGTCTCGCTCGGGAATGATGATCGATCTCGCGACTGCCCTGCTAATCCTCCCCATATTTCCGAAAGCAACTTTCCGCGGAACACCCGTTGCCCGCCGCCAGATCGGGAGAGTCGTTATCCTCATGGTACTCACCGTGACCGCGATCTGGGTTAGTCAACAGATCCTGAAGATGGCGGTCAACGCAGGACTGTTCTCGGAAGGCGATCAAGCGAAGTACGAGCAGCAATCTCAAGGCAAGCTTGGGATCCTGTTCGGAGGCCGGCCTGAGGGGCTAGTTGCCATGCAAGCGATTCGCGACAGTCCCATCCTGGGCCATGGGTCGTATGCTGTCGACTACAAGTATTACGCGCTGCTGCAGGAATACAGATATAAGTACGGCTACGCCGAAGGTGACGAGGCGGACGATATTCAAGATCCCGGCATTCCGACTCACTCGCATCTCACGATGTCCTGGGTGGAGGGCGGAGTACTGGCAAGTTTCTTCTGGTTCTACATGCTCTTCCTGATTGCGAAGTGTATTATTCGGCTGACCGAGACGCCCCATCCACTTGGACCTCTCTATATATTCATACTTATTAACCTGACCTGGGACATTCTGTTTTCCCCCTATGGTCTGACCCGGCGCATGTTCGAAGCCTTCTTCCTGGTCATCATGATTAATGTGCTTCGTAGCAAACCCATTTCTGTTGAGCGAATAGACATGCGGGTTGGCAAAAACCGCCCTGTACTCCGGCGAGCGCAGATCCTGCGGCCAGCGCGATCGTTCAGGCGGGGATGAAGGTGTCCATCTAGGGGCACGTTGAAGAAGAGTTCCTGATTCCCGCCGCGCGGTAGACATGAATCACTTCGTCGCCGGCATGATCTAACCAGTCGGAACGGCCTTTCCCGGCCTCGGCGGCGAGTGGCGCAAAGTCAGGGTTCCCCTCGTTGAGGATTACCACATCGTATGGCGCGATCCGGTTGCAGCCTCTCGCGAGTAGCCACTCGGTGGTCGCTCCAAGCTCCGGGTAAAGGACAGTGAGGTTGTGAGGGGCCCGCTCGAGAGTTAACCAGAACTGTCCCTCGGCCAGTATCTTGTCACCGCTGTTGACTCGCTGACGGATCGCGTCGAATCGATCGGGCGAGCGACGGGACCATTGTTTAAAGAGGGTGTTGAAGTAGAAGCCGAGCCCTATGATCTCACTGGCCAATACTGGAGCTATCACAATCCAGACCATCGCCCGGCGCCGCTCAATGTTGCCCGCCGTAATAGCAGCTCCCATGAGCGCGAAAGGAAACACAACGAACCAGCGGGTAAGGGATGCGGGAAAGACAAAGATTAGTAGCAGTGGCGCCAGCACGGCGGAGCCCACAAAGGTTAAGAACAAGTAAACAGGCAGGCCCGTCCGGGTCTTCGCTTGGTATGCCGTGGCGTACAGTAGCGTGACCAGCCAAGCCAGAGAACAGTAGAGGATCAACACCAGGCCTGAGGAGCGGAACGCCTCCCCGTTTCCAGCATGCAGGCCGTTCAAGATCGGATCGAATACACCTGGACCTGGGGCATACTTAGCAATACGGCCCATCTGCTGCAGCGCGGCGACTGATTCCCTGCGGTACGTAATGCCCCACGTGATACCCAGGACAATGAAGGGGATTAGGAGTAACGGAAGACGCTTCAGCGTGCCGCGCAAATCAGGAGCTGTTAAGGCAAGAATCAGGGGGGGAAGAATCGCAATGACGCCTTCCGGATGCGTCGCCAGGGACAGGCCCGCAGAAAGCATCCCAGCCGTTACAAACGTGGTGCGTAAGTTGGTCCCAAGATGAGAGTGCAGCACGAAGAAAAATGCCAGCAGAGCGAAAAGCAGAACTGTCGGGTCCATGCGGGCAAACCGGCTGAGTGCGACTGTATCCGGCTCGAGGCAAAAGAGCGCCAACGCTAAAGCGGCTGGGCGGGCAGATACAAGCTGTTGCCGAAGGAGAAGGCGCAGGATAGCCGCAAAGGTGAGCGTTCCCAAGGTAAGGCTAATGGCCGAGAGCGCCCTAAGGCTGGTAGCGGAGATCCCAAGGACCTTTAGCATGCCGGCTTCGAGGAAGATATAGACAGGCGGGAAGTGCGCATACAGCTTGTCCAGCCCTACAACACTACCCCCTAGACTGGGGGCCACTAGGCCGCCGCCCCGGCTCAACGAAATCGCAGGATCGTTGATGATCAGTTCATCGCCGAGTGCCGGAGCAAGCGGCATGCGGGATAGGCCGCACCACAGCAGCAAAGCTTGCAGGACGATGAATAGGACGGCAATACGGTCAAACAGGGTGGCATCCCTGCGCCGCGAAGAGCGGCTGGCCTCTGTCGGCAAACGTTGGAGGGTCTCCGTCAATAGTCAAGAATACCAAAGTCGTTTTTACCTTGGTATCGTGAACCATGCCCACTGGGGAACCGCAGTCAAGAGTGAAGTCCAACGGCAAAACCGCGTGGTGGCTGCTGTTGGTCCTGATCTGTACACACTTTTGCCTGGCGTATCTCCAGAGCAGCCAACCATTCCTGAACCTCAACGAATACATGCAGGGCGACGCTCGGCTGCCGTATCAATACCGCGTCCTCATGGCGTGGGTCTTGCGCGAAGGGGTGAGACTCCCTTGGTTGGCGGTGGTCAGCGCTCATTTCCCGGCACCCTTGCGAGACCCTCGCCTGCTCATCCTGTTTCTCACTTCATGGTTCAGCCTTTTCGGTTCGGTTCTGTTTACGTGGCGTTCTCTTTCATGTCTGACTGACAATGAATCGTACAGCCGGTGGGCGTCCTTGCTGGTGGTGTACATGGCATACTTCCACTTCCCGCTGGTCTTTGGGCTCGATTTTCTCCTTCCTTATGATCTGCCCAGCCTCTTCTTTTTCTGCGGGTGCCTGTTCTGCGTTATCTCCAGCCGGATGCCTTTTTTTTATCTCTTCTTCGCCTTGGGTACCTTCAACCGCGAGACCATCTGCATGGCGACCCTCTTCCTGCTGATCTGGCGCTGGCCGGAGAGCAGACACCGCAGGCAGGTCGCGGGGTTGAGCGGGCATATTCTGGCGCAGGCAGCCATTTGGATCGCGATCAAGCTATATCTTCATCATCGATTTTCCGGTAACCTGCCGGAGACAGTCGGCGCCGGCTTCTATTACAAGCTCAGTTACAATTTGCATGCCATTCTACGACCGCAGCAGTGGCCGGTGCTGCTCAGCGTATTTGGGTTTACACTGCCGCTCGTGCTGACGTGGCGAAAGCGGATGAAGAACCCGGCCATGGAGAGAGAGATCTATCTGCTGGCAGCATGGTTCGCAGTGATGATGATGGTGGGAGTGATTATCGAGATAAGGATATTCTCCGAGCTGATCAGCTACATGGCGTTGGCTGTGGGCCTGATCGTGTACCACCGGTTTTCGGCGCCGCAAGCAGTTCAGCCCACAGCCTGATGCTCAATCGGAGGGTCATTGGCCACCCGCTTTCGCAAACGGTCACGGAGCCGCAGGGAAGGTCGCTCAACAGCCCAATAAGAGATCTCGGCGCAAGCCAAAATGGCCACCAGGTTGAGAGGGAAGTAGCGGTCGGCTTCCCCCGTCAGGATGTTCTGCCATAAGTACAGGCTGTAGGAGATGAGGCCGATGTGGCGCAGAACCGGCGTATTCAGGATCCTCCCGGGAACCGTCTGGGGAAACCTGACTACATAGAGCGTGATCAGGCAGATGCTAATTCCCTCCAGCGTCATTCCGATCGTCAGGCCGTATCCGCCTCGAAAACGGTGATCGAGTAGCGGGTCAAGCAAGAAAAGAAACAAGACGGACCCGGCCATGGACCAGGCGTTTATCCAACTCCGCAACCAGCGATTAAAGCGGTCATTTTGCCACAGCATCGCCAGCAGGCAGCCGAACATAATCGTATCGACGCTCGAGTGGAACATGCGGTCCACCATAGCCCGGTGCTCGGGTGCGAGTGCAAAGTAGGTGACCACGCGCGAAAAGGGCGAGATGAGGATCAAGAACCCCGCCAGGTAAACGGCTCTTCGCTTTCCCAGAAGAAGCAGCACGGCCGGCCAGAGAAGGTAGAACTGCTCTTCCACGCTGAGAGACCAGATATGCTGCAGACCAACAAACCCACCCCCTGGCCCGAAGTAGTAGTTCGAGGTGTAGATGGCCGCGAAGAAGAAGGCGCGGAGCGGCGCATGGAATACGCCCGCCAGCGTGAGAGCAAAGATGATGCCCAGGTAGAGATAAAACGGTGGAAAGATTCTGAACGCGCGACGCACATAAAAGCGCTTGAGGCTGATCCCACCCGTCGCGTGCAATTCCTTGAGCAGCAGGCTGGTGATGAGAAATCCGCTGATCACGAAAAACACCGAAACTCCGGTATGCGCAAACAGCAGATAGGAGCTCTGGGGGATCCTGATCCGCGGCGAGAAGTGTTCGCTGGAATGGGCGACGACCACCAGCAGGATCGAGATGGCGCGCATGCCATCAAGGGACGGAATATTGCGCGCTTTATCGTTGATCTCCAAGGTGATGGGGGAAATCTCCTCTCCGTGCAGAATTCTTAACAAAGATATTGTGTAATCATGTTCTCCTCAAAATGCGCCCGGCGGGAAACGCTCTCGCGGTTGCAGGAGGGTCTTCGTGTCCTGGTTCGCCCTTGATGATCCCAATGACCCGCAACTCGACGAGTTGGCGAGCCAGTTCCAGCTTCATCCTCTCCACATCGAGGACTGCCGCAGCAGCAACGAGCGCCTCAAGGCCGAGGGAACCGAACACTATCTCTTCCTGATCCTCAAATATATTCAGTCAGTGCAGGAAGGGGAACTTGGCTTTGCCAGCGTCTACCTCTTTGTGGGCCGCGAATTTCTCATCACTGTCCGGGATCCCTCCTGTGTGAGCGACGAAATTCTGCAGCGTGCCCTGAGAGCCGGATCCGAAGAGAAACCAGCCAGGCTGCTCTATCTGATCCTCGATAGCGTTGTCGACTCGTACTTCGTATCCATCGATCACAGTGATGACGAGATCGACCAACTGCAGGACAGCGTCCTGGACAATCCGTCTCCTGAGATTCTGGAGAACCTGTTCGAGCAGAAGCGCAAGTTGATCGAGCTGCGCCGCGTGCTGGTCAATCTCCGTGACGCCTGCATGTCGCTGCAGCGGGAATCGGGCTCTATTCTCAACGCCGAGCTTTATCCGTTTTTTCGTGACGTCTACGATCACTCACTGCGCCTGCTGGATATGGTAGAGACCCTTCGCGACCTGCTGAACAACACCTTCGATGTGTACCTGTCGAGCGTTGCCAACCGCACCAACCAGGTGATGAAGGTGCTCACCGTGCTGAGCACGGTCGCGCTTCCCGCCCTGGTTATCTCCGGCATCTACGGAATGAACCTGAAGGGACTCCCCTTCCTCGAGTCGGATCACGGCACCGAGATCGTGGTTGGCGCAATGGTCGCCTCCACCGGGATGGTGCTCTGGATGCTCAAGAGGTTCGGTTGGCTTTAGGCAAAGCTGCCGGTGGCGGTCCCGCGAATTCTCCGCAGCGGATCCACAGAAAGGTCTAAAATTCCCAGCAGCCATGCCTTTTACGCCCAGCACCATTGCCGCCCTGGTAATCGCCGCAAGTTTCGCCGCGGGGCTCAACGTGTATGCGACTGTTTTGACCCTGGGACTGCTGGCGCACGCGCACTGGGTAGTCTTACCGCCGGGTCTCGAAACCTTGTCCAGTTGGTGGATTATTGGAGTGAGCGGAACCCTCTTCGCGGTGGAGTTTGTTGCCGACAAGATCCCCGGACTCGATCTTCTGTGGAATGCGCTGCATACCTTTATCCGCGTCCCTGTGGCCGCGTTGTTGGCTTACCGCGCCACTACCCAGCTAACCCCGGAAATGCAGTTGCTGGCCACCGCAGTGGGCGCCGCAATCGCCCTGGCTGCCCACGGATCCAAGACAGCCGCGCGGGCCCTGGTTACGCCCAGTCCCGAACCGTTGTCGAATATTGCCCTCAGCAGCAGTGAAGACGTAGCCGCGGTGGGCATTACGTGGCTCGCGACCCAACATCCCTGGGCCGCAGCCAGCATCACGCTGGCGCTGCTGGCTGCTTCGGTTTTGATGGTGCGTTGGGTGGTAAAGGCGCTTCGAGGACTATGGGAGAGGCTTATGCCGGCTCCTGCACACTAGCAATGCCACGTAATTGCGAGACTGCTCTAGTGGTGTCGCAAGGCTGTGCGGCGCGCCGGCTGAAGGAACGTATCTGGCGAAATCACCTCGGTCTCCCCCTCCGGGAGCACACAAACCGACGCGGCCACTCCGGCGTGCCGGGCAGCCTCCAGCAACCGCTGGACCGGTTCTTCCATCGGTTCTTGAGAAAGCCGAAAAGTGCCGTAGTGCATCGGAATCATCCGCCGTGCGCCCAAATCGAGAAATCCCTGCAGCGCCTCTTCCGGGCAGGTATGCACCCCGCGATAGCTATCCGGCCTGTAGGCCCCGATGGGTAACAATGCAACCTCCGGCTTCAAGCGTTCGCCGATCTTAGCGAAGCCATCGAAGTATGCCGTGTCGCCAGAGTGGTATAGGCTGTGTCCGCCACCCCGTATCACGTACCCGCCAAAGCCCCGATGCGTGTCCTTGAAGAGCCGCGCTCCCCAGTGTTTGCACGGCGTCATGGTCACTTCGAGGCCCCCAATCGACTTGGTTTGCCACCACTCGAGGGTCACTACCCGGGCAAAACCAAGGTCGCTCACCAGGTCTTCCACGCCCCATGGCACCACCGCGACAGGCGCGTGGCCGGCCAATTGGTTGTTGTGTGCCACAATGCGGCGCAACGATGGCCGATTGAGATGGTCCATGTGCGCATGGGAAAGCAGCACCACGTCAATGGCCGGCAGGTCCTTGATCCTGACCCCGGGCCGGCGCAGGCGCCGCAAAGCGATCAGCCGCTCGGCAAATACCGGGTCGATGAGCAGCTTGCGTCCGCCGATCTGAACCAGGAAAGAGGAGTGCCCAATGAACGTGATGCCCAGCTCTGCCGGCGACACCAGAAGCGCTTTCTTCGATTCTCCGGTCATCGGCCTGAAGGCAGACTCGCCTACCAGTGTTCCGAGCGACTGCATCTTGTGCATAACTGCACTTTTGGCCATGGTTTTCATCCCTTTTTCAACTACCTAGTAGATTCGCCAGCCCGTTCGCGAGATGCCATTTCCGTCGGTAAGGTACCACACGGGCTGCCATCCTCTGAATTCGATCAGAGGGCAACCCGAGACCACCTGAAACCGGTATCCCTCTCATTAGTAGACGGAAAGATTAGGCCGCAGGTTAAAATCCAGACCGTTGCGGTTGCGGTATTCGGGTTGTCACCGGCGGTGAGACAAGTGGGGCACAACCAAAGCTAGCCGTAGGCCTGCGAACAGATGGGGAACGGTCACACCGTTAGCGCCTTGAGGTACTCGCGAAAAGCCGGGCCCAACTCGTTGTGATTCATGCCGAACTCTACGGTTGCCTTCAGCATGCCCAGCTTGTCGCCGGCATCGAAGCGCAGGCCGTCAAAACTGTAGCCGTAGACCTTTTCAGACTGCAGCAGGCCTCGTATGCCATCGGTCAACTGCAACTCCCCACCAGCGCCGAGCGGCGTCTTTTCCAGCACATCAAAGATCCTGGGAGTAAGAATGTACCGCCCGATGATGGCATTTTTTGAGGGTGCTTCCTCCTGTTTTGGCTTCTCCACCAAACCATGCACCTCGAAGACGCGCGGGTTGTCTGCAGTTACAGTGCAGTCGAGTACGCCGTAGGAGGAGATGGAGGCGCCCTCCACCACTTGTGTAGCCAGAATGGAAGACTGCGTCTGTTCGTAGACCTCGATCATCTGCTGCAGGCAGGGTACTTTGGCCTCGATGATGTCATCCGGCAGAATCACCGCGAACGGTTCGTCGCCCACCAGGTCGCGCGCCATGAGCACTGCGTGCCCCAGGCCCATGGCCTCCTTCTGGCGCACATACGCGATGCGTGCCATGTGCGATATCTGCCGCGTCATGGCCAATAAATCGGTCTTGCCCCGCTTCTCCAGCAGTTGCTCCAGCTCGAAGCTGATGTCGAAGTGATCTTCGATCTCCGCCTTGTTTCTGCCGGTAACGATGATGATCTGTTCGCAGCCAGCCGCTATGGCCTCTTCCACGCCGTATTGGATCAGTGGCTTGTCTACCAGCGCCAACATCTCTTTGGGTAGCGCTTTGGTCGCCGGCAAAAACCGCGTGCCGAGTCCGGCCGCGGGAAAAACTGCTTTGCGCACTCTGTCTTTCATCTCTTGCAATCCTTCACGCCCGTCAAGGCTCGTTTCTGTGAAATGCAGTAGTTAGGATGCAGCAACAGCTACAGTGTAGGTGAATCGTCCCCCATAAGGGCGCGGCGCACGATCTTAATGGGTGCGAATCCCTGCTTCAGAAAGTCGTCGTGGAACTGTTGCAGCGAAAAATGCGCGCCTTCTTTTTTCTCCAGATCAGCTCTCAACTTGAGAATCTGCAGCTTGCCCAAAGTGTAATAGAGATAGCTCGCATCCGTTGTCCCCCGTTTGGTCTCGATGAGACCGCTTTCGTGTGTTTGATACCCTTCATCGGCGAAGAACTTTACCGCCTGGTCAAAGGTCATCTTCCCGGTATGCATCTGGATCCCGACAACAAACCGGGCATCCCGCAGCAGCGCATCCTGCAGTTGTCCCAGGCGAATCATCTTGGCATCCCGGGCGTCGCGCGCGCCTGTGCCCGGTTGGCCGTAGCCCTGGTCCAGCATCATCTGCTCGCAATAATGCGCCCAGCCTTCGGCGTTTGAGGAGGCTCCCAGGATCTTGCGGACCGTGCTCGGCGCCTGCGGCGCCCACAGAAACTGCACGTAGTGTCCAGGATAAGCCTCATGGACCGCGGTGCTGATAATCGTGCCCCGGTTGAATTCCCCCATGCGCTCTTCGATTTGCTCAGGGGTATCGCGTCGGCGCGGGCAGCGTCACGTTGAAGTAAGCTTCCGTCGCCACCTTCTCAAAGGGCCCCGGCGTGTCCATCGAAGCGGTCGTGGTTGCCCGCATGAATGGCGGCGATTCTTTCACGATGGGCCGCACCGGCGAAGGGATGTCGACGATGTGCCGCTCTTGGATGAACTCGATCAGGCCCTGAAAGGTATCGCGAAACGTTTGCAGAAGATGATCGGGCGCGGGATAGTCCTTGTCCAATTCCGCCAGCACCTCGCGCGGCTGCCGGTGCGGGTCGATTTCCCTGGCAATGCGGTTGAACTCCGCCTGGTTCTTGTGCAGGTCCGCATAGCCGATCTCGAGCAGCGCGGGTAAGGGTGTGTCGACCATCTCGTCGTACAGCAACTTCTTCGAGTAGGTCTCCGCGCCCAGGCGGAAATCGCCATGCGACTGGGGTAGAACATCCTTCTTGAGCCAGCTTTGATAGCTCTGCAGGGCCGCAATCACAGCGCTGTTTGATTTGAGCAAACTCGTGCTTGAGTTGTTCGTTCTGCGCCTGGCTAAAGGCTTCGGGAACGTCCGATCTGGAAAAAGCTGATGATGTCGGGTAGTTGTTCGAGCGCGATCTCGGTATAAAATGCGCGGCGGGTTTTTCAGATTCTGACGGGCGGCTTCCAGTGCCGCGGGCATCTGCTTTTCCCGGGCAACCAGTGAGCGCAGCCGGTCGTCGGGCGAGGCGAAGGTGCGCTCCATCAACACGAAGGCGCTATTCGAGATTCCGCTCGAATATTGGTCGGGATCCTTTTCCCACAGGCGAATGGTGTTGAGCGAAAGCAGCGTGCTCTGAATATCTCGCCAGCAGCAGCTGCAGATCGCCCTGGCTGGTTAGATCGAGCTGGGCAGCCGGAACGGCGGCGAATTTGGCTTCGAATCGCTGCAGGTCAGCCGTCTCCCGATCGACCGCCGCGCGCGAGTAATCCTCAAGCTGCGTGTCGTACTGGTGCAAACCCAGCGCGGTACCGTTGGTCGGGGCGTAATGAAAGTACACCTGGTTAAAGTACTCGTCGGCGAGCTGGCGAAGAGTGGCATCTGGCGCCTGCGGCGAAGACGATGGACTGCCACCTGCCTTGTTGAGCAGCCTGAGCCCGGTGCTGGCCGCGATCCATATCAGTACCGTTGCAATCCGTTTGCAATGCAAGCGATGCTTTCTCCGATCTGTCTTTTGCTATCGCCGCTGGTGCGGGGCCGCCACTTCAACGTCTTCGCGTGCCGCCAGCTCTTCCAACAAGGCCCTTATTTCGTTGAGTACGTCGCGCGGCTCGGTCGCCTTGAGCGGAAAACGAAGCACGCCCTGCGGGGTGAACTGCGCACCCTTCTTCGCATTCTGCGCCACCATCTTCATCAGCCGGCCGGGATCGATACTTGCCTGGCCGGTGAAGCGGATGTGGATTTGATCGCGCTTGCGATCCACCTGGGCCACACCTGTCCGCTCGCATAACAGGCGAAGGCTGGCCGCATCCAGCAGATGGACGCACGCTGGCGGGCAACTCGCCATAGCGGTCCTCCAGCTCAGCACGTATCTCGCTCAGGCCGCCCTCATCCTGCGCGCCGGCAATTTTCTTGTAGATGCGCAGCCGCTGGTTTTCTTCTTCGATGTAGCTCTTCGTCGATGCGCAGGCTGATCCCGAGGTTGAGCTGGGTGCTTGCCCGCTGCGGCTGCTCCTCGCCTTTCAGCTCATTGACCGCGTGCTCCAGCATGGAGGTGTACATTTCAAAGCCCACCGCTTCGATATGGCCGCTCTGCTCGCCGCCCAGCATGTTGCCCGCGCCGCGCAGTTCCAGATCGAGCGCGGCAATCTTGAAGCCGGCGCCCAGGTCGGAGAACTCCTTCAGCGCGGCCAGCCGCCGGCGCGCGATCTCGGTCAGCTCCTGCTCCGGGGGAATCAGCAGGTAGGCATAGGCGCGCCGGTTGGATCGGCCGACCCTTCCCCGCAGCTGGTAGAGCTCGGAGAGCCCGTGGCGCTCGGCGCGGCTGATCAGGATGGTGTTGGCCAGCGGAATATCCAGCCCGTTCTCGATGATCGTGGTCGCGACCAGCACATCGTATTCCCCATGCATGAAGGCCAGCATCACCCGTTCCAGCTCGCTTTCGCTCATCTGGCCATGGCCGACGGCCACGCGAGCCTGGGGCACCAGCTCCTGGATCTTGGCGCTGATCTCGTAAATGGTTTCTACCCGGTTGTGAACAAAGTAGACTTGGCCGCCGCGCTCTAATTCCAGTTCCAGGGCGGAGCGAATCAGCTTCTCGTCAAACCTGGCCACCACCGTCTGAATGGCCATGCGATCCTTGGGCGGCGTCTCAATCACGCTCATATCGCGCAAGCCGACCAGCGACATGTGCAGGGTGCGTGGAATCGGCGTGGCCGACATGGCCAGCACATCGATCTCCCGCCGCATCTGCTTCAGGCGCTCTTTGTGGCGCACGCCGAAGCGCTGCTCTTCATCCACCACCAGCAACCCAAGGTTGTGGAAGTTCAGGTCCTTCGATAGCAAGCGGTGGGTGCCGATCAGGATGTCGACTTTGCCCGCCTCCACCCGTTCCAGAATCGCCTTCTGTTCCCGCGGAGAGCGAAAGCGCGAGATCATCTCCACGATGATAGGGAACTGCTTGAAGCGGCTCTTGAACGTCTCGAAATGCTGGAAGCTGAGGACCGTGGTCGGCGTCAGCACCGCCACCTGCCGGCCGTCCTGCACTGCCTTGAACGCGGCGCGCATGGCCACTTCCGTCTTGCCGTAGCCGACATCGCCCACCAGCAGGCGGTCCATCGGGAGGGTGGATTCCATGTCCCGCTTGATGTCGGCAATCGCCGAGATCTGGTCCTCGGTCTCGTTGTAATCGAAGGCGTCTTCGAACTCCCGTTGGAATTCGTTATCCGGCGGGAAAGGCGTGCCCTTGCGCGGCCTTCCGCTGCGCGTAGAGCTTGAGCAGCTCGTCCGCCATGTCCTGCATGGCCTTGCGCACCCGCGCCTTGGTCTTGGCCCACTGCTGGCTGCCCAGGCGGTTGAGCACAGGGCGCAGGACCAGCGTCGGTGGAGCGGTATTTCTGGATCAGGTCCAGCCGGGTAAGCGGAACATAAAGCCGGGCCTGTTCGGCAAACTCCAGCACCATGAACTCCACCTTGACGGCGTCCTGCTCGATCTCTCGCAGACCCATGTAGCGGGCGATGCCATGTTCCACGTGCACCACGTAGTCGCCAACCGTGAGGTCGCGAAAATCAGAGACAAAGGCCGCCGTCTTTGACTTGCCCTTCTTGACAATGGGACGGGCCGCCACATCGGCCTCGTCGGAGAAATCGTTGGCGCCAAAGAGCACCAGGTTGCAATCCGGCAGGCTGACGCCGCTTGAGATCGCGCTCTGCACCAGCACAGGGGTGCGAAAATCGCCCGCCAGATGGCTGGATTCGTCGTATGCCTGCTCGCCGCCCGGCGCCTGGGCGCGGCTGCCCAGCCGGTAGGGCTGGCCATACTCCCGCAGCAGGCCGGCAAGCCGTTCCACCTCTCCGTGGTTCGGCGCCACCAGCAGCATGCGTGTTTGCTGCTCTGCCAGGGACTTGATCTGCTGCAGAAACGCAGGAATCGAACCGTGGAATCGCAGCGTCGGACGGGAAGAGAAGCTGATCTCGTCCATCGGGTTGACGTCGTCTTCCAGAATATCCACGGCGCCCAGCTGATCCATGTCGAGGCCGGGCAAAGAGGAGATTTTAGCCTGCAGTTCCAGCGGCGAAAGATAGATGTCGGTGGGGGTGATCAGGGAACCGATGCCGCTCCGTTCATGCCGCTGCTCGACTTTGTTCCACCAGCGATCCGCCTGGTTGCGGATCATGGCCGGCTCTTCCTGCAAAACGTGCACACGGGGAAACAGGTCGAAGAGGGTGCGATCGGCGCCCGCCACCGCGCAGAAGAACTCCCAGCCGGGAAAAACACTTACGCCGCCCGCGACCAGCGCCCGGCTCAGCAGCTCCGGGTCATCTCCGGCATCGAGACGGCTGCCGCTCAGGCGCTGGTGTATGGCGCCCAACAGGTCCTCAGAGACTGGAGTTTCGGTCAGGGGTAACAGCAAGGCCTCGTCGATCGCGGCGGATGAACGTTGCGAGTCCGGCTCGAATTTGCGGATCGATTCGATCTCGTCCCCGAAGAGCTCCATGCGGACCGGCCGGTCGGCTTCCGGAGAGTAAACATCGAAGATGCCCCCGCGACGGGTAAACTGGCCTGGCATTTCGACAATGTCCATGGGGCTGTAGCCGACGCTCGCCAGGTGGGTGGTGAGCTCGTCCATGTCGATCTCTTCGTCGCGGCGCAGTACCCGCCCGAGGTTCGCATAATAGTCGGCGCGGAAAGACACGCATACTGGCCGCTTCTACAGGAACGATCACGATCGAAGCCGCACCGGTCGCGATCTTCCACAGCACGGACGGCGCGCTGCTCCTGCAGGTCCGGGTGGGGCGACATGTTTTCGAAGGGCAGAACATCGTGCGCCGGCAGCCGGAGCACCCGCTCGGGTTCGATGGCCCCGGTGAGTTCACACGCGGCGCGGAGCGTCAGGTTCAGCACGTCGGCGGCTTTGTTGTCGGCGACGATCACCACTACCGGTGTCTGTGCAGCCCGGGCGAAAAGCGGCAGATAGAGGGCGCGCGCGGTGGCGGTGAGCCCGGAGACACGTTTGCGCCCCGCAGCGAGGGCCAGATGCCTTCGTACGCGCTCGAACGGATCACAGTGTTCCAGGTCCGTGAGCAACTCGCGGACGAAGGGGAGGATCATGCCTGGTTCAATTCTAACCGGACCGTTCTTAACGTGTTGTCAGCAAGCGGATCGGAGCCGTGAAAGCATCGATCGGAAATCCTTCAGCAGTTCTAGGGTCAGAGCAGATGTTCACCGGGCTTCACGATCGTGGCGTGCCGTGAAAGTCATTTGTGGCCGCGGGTGGTATTGAAGACACAACACGAGCAGTGCCGGCTGAGGGCCGGCGCTGCCCGTGCTCTCAAATCGCGCTCGCTCTACGCCTGGACGGCGACAGCGGCCTTTTCGGCATTGGACATGTTCGAAGCCGGTATGCCTTCTTTTTCCTGACCCGGCTTGCGGATGTCGATACCGCCCTTGAAGAAGGCGCCATCCTCAATGCTGATGCGCTGTGCAATCACATCCCCGGTCAAGGAACCTTCACTGCGGATGTCTACACGGTCGCTGGCATTGATGTTGCCGCGTACCTTGCCCAGAACCACTACTTCACGGGCAGAGATATTGGCGGACACCTGTCCATTGCGGCCAACGGTGACCCGGTTGCCCGGTAGGTTGATCGCGCCTTCGACCTTGCCGTCGATGTACAACGACTCGGAACCCGTCACTTCGCCCTTGACCACCAGGCTCTTGCCAATCGTGGCTTGATCGGCTGCTGCCGGTGATGCGGGGGAAGTGCTGGAAGTGCGCGTGGTGGTTGCTTCGTGGCTTGCGGCCGCGGGTACTGACGGACGCGTTGGCTCCGTGCTAGGGGACGATCGAGGGACTTCCAGGTTGGTTCGGTTTCCACATCTCTCTTGTACTTCCTTTCGTTTACTGCTGGATACAGGCCCCCGAACAACCCTGCGGCACTGTTTCCGCATTTCAGGGCAAATCAGGCGGAGCTGTTGGTTTCCTGTTTGCTTGCCCGGCTGCAGCCGGGCAAGCCGCGCAATCCTTGCTCTTCTCTGCATCTTAACCACGGTTGCCGCAAAATTGAAATCCCCCATTCCGAATCTTTCAGAGTTACGGGTGGACTGACCCATTAGTATCAACAAAGACATCGTCTCCCGCTGACTCGAGTTTGGGATGACCGACCGCGAACTCATTCATCGAATTGAACGCTCCGCCGGCCAGCGTGCCGGTTACAAGCAACTGGTCCGCGAACTGGGGCTGGGTGGGGGCCGCGAGCGCCGTATGTTGCTCGAACAACTCGACCGCATGACCGCGCGCGGCGAACTGGTCAAGTCCGACCGCGATCACTGGGCGTTGCCCCAGGCAGCCGCTCGCAGCAATTTGGTCGCCGGCCGTTTGGATATGCACCGCGATGGCTTCGGCTTTGTGCGGCCGGAGACCCGCCAGCCAAGCGGGGATGACGACATCTTCATCCCTCCCAACGAGATGAACGGCGCCATGCAGGGCGACCAGGTGCTGGTAGAACTGGCACCCCCACGGGCCGACGGCCGGCGAAGCGGGCGCATCGCCCGAGTCCTCACTCGCCGCAACCCAACGGTTGTCGGCATCTTTCATTACGCGCTGCACGACCACGCCTCCGGCAACACGGTCACGCCTCTCGATGAACGTGTGACCCAGCCCATCCTCATCCCCTTTGGTCTGGAGCAAGCACCCGCCACCGGCGGCGGAACCCCGCATCGCGTGCTTGGCGCACATACGGGTGCCGCGGAACAGCGTTTCGAGAGCTCGGCAAGCCTCGAAGGCATGGTGGTCGACGTGCAGATCACCGATTGGCCAACCCCTTCCCGTGCCGCCCGCGGCCGTGTCATCGAGGTTCTGGGCCGCGAAGGTGACTTTGGTGTCGACGTTGAAATTGTCATCCGCAAGCACCATCTGCCTCATGTTTTTCCTCCCAATGTTCTCGAGGAGGCGCGCGCCTCGGCTCATTTGGATGAAGAGGAAGCTGCGACTCGCCGCGATTTTCGCGCGCTGCCTATCGTTACCATCGATGGTGAGACCGCCAAGGACTTCGACGACGCGGTGTTTGTCCGCCAGCACGGTGGTACCTGGGAGTTGCAAGTCCACATCGCCGATGTGGCCCAATATGTGACACCCGGCTCTGCACTTGATCTCGAGGCGCGCTTACGCGGCACTTCTGTCTATTTTCCCGATCGTGCCGTGCCCATGCTCCCTCAGGAGCTTTCCAGCGACATTTGCAGTCTGCGCCCTGACAAAGATCGCCTGGTTCTCTCCTGCATCATGATGATCGACTCAGAGGGTGAGATCCGCAGCTACGAGGTGACCCAGGGCGTCATCCGCTCGACCGCTCGTATGACCTACACCCAGGTGCATGCAGTTATCAGCGGCGATCAGCAGGCACGAGAGCAATTTGCTCCGTTGGTTCCGGAATTTGAACGGATGTATGAACTGGCTCGCCTGCTCAACAAGAAACGGCAGCGCCGCGGGTCGATCGATTTCGATCTGCCCGAGCCGATCATTGAATTTGACTCGAAGGGGGCCATGCAGAGTATCGTTCGTTCCGAGCGAAGCTGGGCCAATCGCCTGATTGAGGAGTTCATGCTCTCAGCGAACGAGTGTGTCGCTTCCTGGCTGCAGAACCTTGGAGTACCGTCGTTGTATCGTATTCACGAAAAGCCCGAGCCCCGCCGTGTGGTTGAATTTGAGACAGTGGCTGCCGGTTTTGGCTACTCGCTGGGTCTCGGCCCATTGCCCGTGAAACGCATGACTATGAAGTCTGAGCGCCGCGAGCAGCGAGGCCGCGCCTCCGGTCACCAGCCGCGCCAGTACGAGATCCCGGAAGAGATCGCCGTCACTCCGCGTATGTACCAGCAGCTGGCGCTCAAGATTGCGGGCAAGCCTGAGGAGCGCATCCTCGCGCATCTCATGCTGCGTTCTCTGCGACAGGCCCGCTACAGCGAGAAGAACGAAGGCCACTTCGCGTTGGCTGCGCCCTGCTATACCCACTTCACTTCGCCCATCCGCCGCTATCCGGACCTTATTGTTCACCGCATCGCCAAGGCAGTTCTCTCTTCCGGGGAAAGCGGGGTAGGTGTTCTTGCGAAACATTCCGCAAGCAAAGGAGTGGAGATAGCGCACTCGGAAGCTCCGCTGAGCGAAGTCGAGCTTGCTGGCATCGCCTATGAATCAAGCCAGGCGGAGCGCCGCGCCGAGGATGCGGAGCGCGAGCTCATAGAGTGGAAGAAAGTCAAATTCATGCAGGACCGTATCGGTGACGACTTCGACGCCATGATTCTCAGCGTGACCAAATACGGTTGTTTTGTTGAGCTCGACAGCCTCTTCATCGAAGGGCTCGTGCCCATCATGAGCCTGCAGGGCGATCACTACACCTTTCGCGAGAACACGCGCCAGATTATGGGCGAACACTCCGGCCGGCGTTATTCCATGGGTGACCGGGTGCGGGTGGTTCTCGACCGCGTGGATTCAGTTCAGCGGCGGTTACAGTTCTCCATTCTTGAGGAGGTTGCGCCGGTGCGACTGGCCCGTCCTTCGAAGGCCAAGCTTAAGCCAACCGGCCGCGGCAAGGCCCACCCCTACGTCCCCCCCAAAAACAAGGTGCTGCGCAAGGGTAAGCAGAGGGCAAAAAACAAACGTCCCGGTAAGAAGCGCAGCTAGGACGCAAAGGCAACAGCAGGTCCCTCCCCTGCGTCCCTTCCCCCTCCTCGCCGAGCAGCAATTTACAATGAAATCAAGTTGAGTTTTCGGAGAAGATTCCATGCCCCACATGGTAGTTTGTGCGCGCTACAAGCAAGAGATGGAGGGCCTCGACGAGCCTCCGTTTGACAGTGATTTTGGTCACAAGATTTACGACCATGTCTCGAAGAAAGCCTGGTCGGAGTGGATCGAGCGGCAAAAGATGCTGCTTAACGAGTATCGTCTGCAGCCCTGGACGCGGGAAGCGCAGGAGTTCCTGGTGGAGCAGATGCAGGAGTATTTCTTCGGTGAGGGATCGGCGCTGCCCAAAGAATACGTTCCGCCGGCGCACTGATTTCAGCAGCAGTCGTGTACACTCAAGAGGTCAATTTTGCTGTCGGGACGTGGCTCAGCCTGGTAGAGCACTCGCTTGGGGTGCGAGGGGTCGGCAGTTCAAATCTGCCCGTCCCGACCATTATTTCCAAATCAAAACCAACCCTCACGTGTCAGCGGGTAGCCTCGTGTTCCCGGCGCTCGCGACGAATCCGGCTGGCCTGCAGCAGCACCAGGGCGAGCGGAAAGCCACCGTAAAGGCGGCGGTGGCAATGCCGGCAGCGCACCGGATACTGCAGCAGCAAAAGCCGTTCGACATCCTTGATCCGGAAACGCGACAAGCGGAAACTGGAGGAAGAGCATTCGGGACAGGTCACTGGAGTTCACCGGCTTCCATCAAAATGGCTATAATCTATCCGGCCTGCGCTTGAAGTTACTCTAGCACGATCACCAACCCGTCAGAAGCTTGGCGGGACCTGCACTTTGCGCCTTTTTCGGGTAGCTCTCCCGGCCGATGACCAAAAGAGGAATACTCGTTTACGGATGAGGTGAACAATGGTTTGGGATGTCTCGTTCACATGCGACATTTGCGGCAGGAAAAAGAGCGAAGCAAATCACTGGTGGATGTTGGTCCTGGGCGATGTTCCCTGCTTCGAAGAAGGGCAGCCGCGTCAACGCTTTACGCTCATGCCTTGGAACAAGGCAGAGAGCGGAAATGCGGATTTCTATCACCTATGCGGGCAGGGCTGCGCGATGCAGGCCATGGAACGCTTTATGAGCCACGGCAGCATCGTCGCCGACGGCCTTTTGCAAGGCGCCTCAGCCGGCAACCCTGCCTAGCTTTTCACCCGATTTTATTGCTATAGCTCGAAGAGACCCGGCTTGGCGGCCGGGGTGGGCGCTGGCCGTTCCTTTACCTGCAATTGCGGAGCGGGCCCCGCAAGCATCCCAAGGATCTCCCGCAATTCCTTGCGAACTTTGTGCAGTCGCGCTTCCGTTCGCTGCACCGCCTGCTGTTGCTGCGGCAAAGGAAGCTCCGGCTGGCCGTTTCGCTTGCTGCGGCTCTCTGCCTGGATCGCCTGCCGGGCTCCCGCGATGGTGTAACCCTCATCATAGAGCAGCCTCTTCACGCGCAGTGCCATCTCTACATCGCGCCGGCGATAGAGCCGCTGACCGGTGCCACTCTTATTCGGCCTTAACTGCGAAAACTCAGTTTCCCAAAAGCGCAAGACGTACGGCGCTACCGAGCATAGCCGTGCTACCTCGCCGATGCGAAAGTAAAGCTTGTCAGGAATTTCCGTCTTTTGCGCTGTTCGTTGTTGAGACAGGTGAGTGGCCATGCTGGTCATCAGGCGGACGATTAACTCAGACCCGCCATTGCTCAGAAGTATAGGCCAGCTTCCGTTTGCGACGAAGATTTTCTTCGGAATTAAAGTGGATTTCTCGCGTAACACACCAAGTCTGACAACGTCTGAGACTTGCCCTAGATCGCAGCCGTCTCCGCAACGAGGGAAGGCTCCGCAGATGATTGGATAGCCTCTCGCTCCCGGCTGCCTGGTGGCGCCGCACGCAGATACTGGACAGGCCAGCTGACGGTGTCTCCCAGTTCCTTCGCGGCTTTGAGTGGCCAATACGGATCGCGTAACAACTCCCGCGCCAGCAAAACTAAATCTGCCTGACCCGTTCGCAGAATGTGCTCAGCCTGAGCTGCTCCGGTAATCATGCCGACCGTTCCGGTCGGCATCTCTGCCTCCCGCCGGATCCGCTCCGCAAACGGTGTTTGGTAACCCGGTCCAATGGGCATCACCGCATGGGGCGCCATCCCACCGGAGGAGACGTCGACTAGATCCACTCTGTGTTTTTTCAGTACCTTGGCGAGAGCGACGGACTGGTCGATGTCCCAACCTCCCTCAGACCAATCCGTGGCTGAGATCCTCACCAACAGCGGCAGTTCCGCGGGCCAGATGGCGCGGATTGTGTCCACCACCTCCAGCAGCATGCGAATGCGGTTCTCAAAAGGGCCACCATACTGATCGCTGCGCCGGTTGCTCAGGGGGGAGAGAAATTCATGCAGCAGGTATCCGTGGGCCGCATGCACTTCGACTAGATCGAACCCCGCCTCCAGGGCCCGCTCTGTGGCCTTGGCGAATGCATTGGTAATGTTTCGTATGCCGGCGATGTCCAACTCGACCGGTGCAGCGTAATTATCGGCAAAACGCACCGGGCTCGGCGCCATCACATTCTGCCAGCCGCCTTCGCTTGGGGCCAGATACCGTTGCTCCGGCGCCCAGGGACGAGCCATGCTCGCTTTGCGTCCGGCGTGTGCTAATTGCACCCCGGCGTGTGCACCCTGGAGGTGGAGAAATTGGACGATCCGCTTCAGGCCCGCAACATGCTCGTCTTTCCACAGGCCCAGATCCTGGGGACTAATACGACCTTCCGCTAGCACAGCGGCTGCTTCGGTAAAAACCAATCCCGCTCCGCCGGCCGCCCGGCTACCTAAATGAACCAGATGCCAGTCGTTGCTGAACCCGTCTTCGCTTGAGTATTGGCACATGGGAGAGACAAAGACGCGGTTTGGGAAGGTGACTCCGGCCAACTGGATTGGAGAAAACAAACTGGATCGGTGTGTGGACAAAGCAACGCCTCGCTGAAAGTATGATCACCTGACTGATGCGCCGCGCCCCGGAAAGTCGCAGCCGTTAAGGCCGCCGTAGACCCGTCCGATGCTCTTTTCACGGAACATGCAAGAGCGGGCTCGCGTACATCCTAAGGGAGGCGAAACATGCCCTATCGTGAAACCACAGTGGGACTCTCGTTGCTCGCCGTCCTCCTGGCCGGCGTAACCGGTTGCAAGGTGCAGGTCAACAAGTCCAGTGATGGTGGGGGCGACAACGTAAAGATTGCCACCCCGTTTGGCGGTATCAACATCAACAAGGACCAGACGTCGGCCTCCGATCTCGGTCTCCCCGCTTATCCCGGGGCGGTCCTCGACACTAGCGGCGACGGGAACAAGTCGGCCAAGGTCGACATGGGGTTCGGCTCCTGGAAGCTGCGGGTGAAGGCGGCCCACTACACCACCTCTGACAGCCGGGATAAGGTACTGGCTTTCTATCGGCAGGCGCTGAGCGAATATGGGGGTGTGATCGAATGTGCGGGGGATAAAGTGGTGGGCACTTCGGTCGCAAACGGGGAGGGCCTCAGCTGCGACCACTCCGACCGGGACCACTCCATTCCGCACGGCAATTTCAGCGCGGATGACCTGGAGTTGAAGGCCGGCTCTCCCCGTCATCAGCACATTGTGGTCTTGCATGGCAGTGGCGGCTCGGCAGCCACCCGCTTCAGTATGATCGCGTTGGACCTGCCCCATATGCCCGGCAGCGAACAGAAGGGCACCAACTAACGCCGATTGCGCTACGCTCGCCCGTGAGATAGCTTCAAAAGGGATGAACCTGCTCTGCCATCGATGTGGCGCGACGCTAAGCGCATCCGAACTGTTCTGCCCTAACTGCGGTTCCCCTCAACTCAAGTTCGCCCAGCAGGAAGAGTCTGAGAGTGGATATGCCGGCGGCCGCTCGCCCGCGGCGCTGGCTCGGGCTCATGGAATTTCCTGGAGAGACGCTATCCTGGCCGCGCTTTTTGTCGCTGTGCCTGCTGGTCTTTTGAGTGCAATTTCCGTGTTGTCCTGGGGGTGTTGCGTGTGGGTGGTGGGGGGTGCGGTTTTGGCCATTGCCGTATACCAAAAGCGCGCTCCCGCATTTCTGTTGGAAATGCGCGCCGGTGTTCGCATCGGCGCCGTGGCCGGGCTTATCGCTGCTTATAGTTCCGTCATCGCCACTGCGATCTGGCGAGTTTTTGCGCGCTATGTCCTGCATCAGGGTTACGCCATTGATCAGTTCTACGACTCCGTTATCCAACAGTCTACGGCGTTGGTGCAAACCAACCCCGAGGCTCAGGCCCAGTGGCGCTCCTATGTTCATTTTCTGTTGTCGCCCGACGGGCGCGCCGCGTACACACTGATGAATGCCGCTACGACTTCGGTGGGCATCATCCTCTTTTCCGCGATTGGCGGGGCTTTGGGTGTCCGCCTCCTCGCTCCCCGTAAGCGAACCCTCGGCAACGGATAACGTTGGCTTGCCCCGCTCCTTCAACCCTCGTATCATCCGGCCAGAGCATTTATGAGCAAAGCAAAGGTGAGTGCGATACCAGTGCTGCGGGAAAAGACCCGCATCATGTCGGCGTCGGAAATTGAGCGCACGCTGATTCGGCTGGCGCACCAGATCATCGAGAAAAACGATGGTATTCAAAACCTGGGCCTGGTGGGCATCAAGCGTCGCGGCGTGCCCTTGGCGGAGCGGTTGGGTCGCCTGATTAGTGGTATCGAGAAGTCGCCGGTTGATACCGGCGTTCTGGATATCAACTTTTACCGCGACGATCTTTCCACCCGCGATATCCGCCCGGTCGTAGTTCCCGGTGCCATTGGCTTCGACGTCGCCGGCCGGGACATCATCTTGATGGACGATGTTCTCTACACTGGCAGAACGATTCGCGCGGCGCTGGACGCGCTCTTTGACCACGGACGGCCGCGGCGCGTACAACTGCTGGTGCTGATTGACCGCGGCCATCGCGAGCTGCCGATCGAGGCAACCTTTGTAGGACGACACGTGCAAACCACAGCCCGCGAGATCGTCGAGGTCAAACTGCGGGAGATCGACGGCGACGAAAAGGTGATCCTCGTCGAACGCGCGGAGTAGCATTACGCGCGGCATGACTGCAGCAAGCTGGCCCCACATGACAGCAATCAAAGCAACCCCAGCTAACGTCGCGCTTCCCTGTCCGGAAGCGCCGGCGGCGCCAGTCTCGCCGCTATGTTCCCGATCACTGCTCTCCGTAACCTCTCTAAGCGTGGCAGACGTTTCCGCCATCCTGCGCCTAGCCACGTCGCTTGAAGGCGAGCCCCCGCTGGCTCGCGCCAGGCGGCTGGCCAGTCGCCGGGTTGCTCTGCTGTTTTACGAAGCCAGTACCCGTACCCGCACCTCGTTCGAGCTGGCGGCCAAGGGTCTGGGCGCGGATACAGCCCTTATCAGCTCCCAATCCTCCTCCATTGAGAAGGGCGAATCGCTCAAAGACACCGGCATCACCTTGCGCGCCTTGGGGGCCGAGTGCATTATTCTGCGCCACCTTTCTTCGGGAGCGCCCTACCTCCTGGAGCAGGTCACTGGTTTGCCGGTGCTCAATGCTGGCGATGGCATGCATGAGCATCCATCGCAGGCCCTGCTCGACCTGAGAACCATGCTGCGCGCGCTGGGCCGGACAGAGGATGGTCCAGGCCAAGATCTGCTCCAGTCGATTACGGTAGTGATCACGGGCGATATTCTGCACTCCCGCGTAGCTCGCTCCAACGCTCTTTTGCTGCCCAAGTTGGGCGCTCACGTCATCTTGTGCGGCCCCCCTGCACTGCTGCCTGAGGTTGCCCAGGAAATCGGCCCCGGCATCACCATCGAAAGAGACTTCGAACGAGCTCTCAAGCAGTCGCAAATCGTTATGATGTTGCGCATTCAGAAGGAGCGGCTGGCCGGTGTCCACATTGATCTCGACGAATACACGGCCCGGTATCAGCTGCACCCCGAGCGCCTGCGCTCCTGTGCTCCCCATGCCATCGTGATGCATCCGGGCCCGATGATTCGCGGCCTCGAGATCACCAGCGAAGTGGCCGATGGACCGCAGTCGGTAATCGCGGAACAGGTAAGACACGGCGTAGCCATTCGTATGGCCTTGATCCATCGAGCGCTGATGCCTGAGCACTCCCAATCAACTGATTTTCGGCCGGTCAGCAGTCCGGCGAAGGCAACTTCCAAGGCCCCCGCACGCGCCAAACAGCCCGCTGCCAGGAAAAGAGGTCGCGCTTGAGCGCGATCCTCATTCGCGGTGGCCGGTTGGTTGACCCCTCCGCCGGTGTGGATGCGAATCGCGACCTGCTGCTCAAGGACGGCCGGGTGGCCGCCGTCGAGCCTCCTGGCAAGTTGACTGCCGCCGGCAAGCAGGCAGATGCGGAGATCGTGGAAGCGAAGGGTCTGGTGGTTGCACCGGGCCTGGTCGATATCCACGTCCACTTGCGCGAGCCCGGGCAGGGCTACAAAGAGACCATTGCAACCGGAACCGCGGCAGCTGCGGCGGGTGGATTCACCACCGTCTGCGCCATGCCCAATACGGTTCCGGTCAACGATTCGGTTGAAACCACGCGCTGGATGCAGAGCGCAGAGCGCAATCCTAGTGCCCGCGTCTTTCCTATCGCGGCGGCCACGCGCGGCAGCATGGGCGAAGCGTTGACCGAATATGGCTCGCTCAAAGCCGCCGGCGCGGTCGCCGTCAGCGATGACGGCAAGCCAATTCTCGGCGAGGCGATCATGCATCAGGCGCTGGCGGCCGCGGCCCGTGCCGGCTTACCGGTGATTCAGCATGCTGAAGACACGCGCATGACCGGGGGCTGCTCGATGAACGCCGGCGCGCTTGCTTTCCGGCTCGGCCTTCGTGGGATGCCGGTGGCTGCGGAGGCTGGTCTGGTAGAGCGCGATCTACGCCTGCTCGCCGAGCTCAAGGGGGGCCGCGCCCACCTGCACATCGCGCACTTGTCTACTGCGGCGGCACTGGACGCCGTTCGCCGTGCCCGCCGCAACGGCTTGCACGTCACCTGCGAAGTAGCTCCCCATCACTTTGTGCTGACCGAAAATGCAGTGGGTGAGTACAACACGAATGCCAAGATGAACCCGCCGTTGCGCGCGGAATCAGACCGCCGCGCCATGCTCGAAGGGCTTCTCGATGGGTCCATCGATTGCATTGCCACCGATCACGCGCCCCATGCGACGCATGAAAAGGAGCAGGAGTTCGAGCGCGCACCCAATGGAATAACCGGACTGGAGTCGGCTTTGGGCCTTACGCTCGAGGTGCTCCACCGTAAACATAAGGTCTCGCTGAGCCGTCTCATCACGTTGCTCAGCGCTCAGCCAGCTAATCTGCTGAACCTGCGCGGCCGGGGAAGCCTCGCGTCTGGAGCCTTCGCCGATGTGGTCCTCTTTGACCCCGCGGCGGAATGGATCTTTCGAGCTGCCGCCACGCGATCCAAATCGACGAATACTCCCTTTGATGGGTGGACCATGCTGGGCCGGGTCCATATGACCATCAGCGAGGGCCGGGTGGTCTACCGGGGTTGAAACGGTACGTCCGGCTTGGGCAATTGCCGGGAGAGAGAACTGCTCCGGTTCCTATACCCAGGACCAGCCCCAGCAGGAAACGGGACATCGGTAAATTGCCATACCAATGAAATGTTTCGCCGGCCACGTCCAGCAGATTGAGCAGTAAGGCCCCTGCCAGGAGGTGGCGGCCCGGTACTTTGCTCATGTGCAGGAGCACGCTTAGCGCAACCCCGCAGTAGATGCCCAAACAGCGCACACAGACTGCAACAGGGGAGCCCTCGATTGCAAAGCTGCGCGTCGGGTTCTGATGGCACAGCCGTGAGTAGAAGCTGCGGATGACCAAAGAAGCCAGCGGGTGGCTGCCGGCCAGAAGTGGTGCGGTCAGGGGCACAAGTGCCAGCGAAAGAGCGGCCAGCGGGAACCACAGTTTCATAGAAGGCATGCTCCAAAAGTTGTAGAAGAGCCTGCGTCGAGCCCGGCTTCTATCACTAAAGTACTGCATCGCAAATCATGGGTTCGAGGTACCGTTGCGGGTGAGGCCCTCCCCCATGAATACCTCCTGCGCCCGCTCGCGAGCAATTGCCGCACTTACCATCCTGGCCGCTGCATTATCCGTAACGCTGGCGGGATGCACCAACAAAACCAACACGGTTCCGGCGGCGCAAGCCGCTCCAGGCGCAGCCGCGCCCGCATCGGGACAAACACCGCCCGCTCAAACTGCAGAACAGCCGCCCGCGCCCGATACCCCCTTGACGTTGCCACGGGGTAGCCGGCTGGAGGTGCGCCTGGGCGAGACCATCGACGTCAAGCACGTTGCTTCCGGCGACCGGTTCACTGGATCCCTGGTAGCGCCGGTGGTGGTAGGAGATACCGTTGCCGTCCCCGCCGGCTCCACTGCCACGGGTGAGGTTCTAGTGGCTCACCGCCGGGGAATGTTCAAAGGAAGGTCGATGATGGCGCTCACGCTGACGCAGTTGGAGGTCAACGGCACGCAGTACCACATCGATACCAGTAACCTGGCCCGCACCAAGAAGGGCAAAGGCCGGCGCACCGCTGCCTTCATCGGCGGCGGCGCGGGCATGGGAATGTTGATCGGGGGGGTGGCGACCGGCGGTGTCGGGCTGCTCGTCGGTGGTCTGGCAGGTGGCGGCGCGGGAGCCCTGGGCGCCGCGTTCACGGGAAACCGTGACCTTTCCATTCCGGCTGAATCCGTGGTCACCTTCCGGCTGCAGGATCCACTCACCCTTCAACCCGAAACCCAGGTGGCCAGACGCTGATGCCAGTTTGACATCGGCTCGCGCAGACGCCATGTTGGATCCATGGTTCTCGTCTACGCTTTCCTGATTGGTTGCATCTGCGGTCTGCGCTCCATGACTGCTCCTGCGGTGGTCGCCTGGGGATCTCACCTGGGATGGCTGCATCTTGAGGGCTCCCTGTTCGAGTTCTTTGCCAACAAGATCTCCCTGGTGGTCTTCTCCCTCTTTGCGGTTGGCGAGCTAGTCGCGGACAAACTGCCCTCAATCCCGGGCAGGACACAAGCCGGACCACTCGGTGTTCGCATCGTCTTTGGTGCCATGTGTGGCGCCGCCCTATGCATCTCGGTCGCCGCCTCGCCCCTATTCGGTGCGATTCTGGGAGGCTTGGGCGGTCTAGCCGGCGCCTTCGCAGGCTATAACTACCGCCGCCGCCTCAGCCCTGCGGTGCCAGACCTGCTGCTGGCCCTGATCGAAGACCTGGTGGCTGTGGGAGGCGGCTTTCTCATTGTCTCCAGCTTGTAAAAACTCGGTCCTTCTCTCTCCTGCTGGCATCATAGGTTGGGTATGACGGAAAGTTTTGACGCGATCATCGTCGGCTCGGGGCAGGGCGGCAATCCCCTCGCCGGGGCGCTTACCGGATCGGGCAAAAAGACAGCGCTGATCGAGCGGCAGGATGTCGGTGGTACTTGTATCAATCGCGGTTGCACTCCAACCAAAACCATGGTGGCCAGCGCCCGGGTGGCCTATCTGGCGCGCCGCGCCGCCGATTACGGTGTCGGTGTTGGCAGCGTTGCCGTCGACATGGGACGGGTTCGGGAGCGAAAGCGAGCCATCGTCCATAGCTTTCGAGAGAGCAACGAGAAAAGACTCGCGGATGCGCACGTGGAGTTGATCCGCGGCGAGGCGTCCTTTACCGGCCTGCGCACCATCAGCGTTGCGCTGCAAGGCGGTGGAGAGCGCCAGCTAAGCGCCGCGCAGATTTTTATCAACACCGGCACCCGTGCTGCCGTGCCGCCCATTGAGGGCCTCGATACCGTTCCCTATCTCGACAACGACCGCATCATGGATCTGGATTATGTGCCCGAGCACCTGCTGATTCTGGGGGGCGGCTATATAGGGGTGGAGTTCAGCCAGATGTTTCGCCGCTTCGGCAGCCAAGTGACGGTGATCCAGTCAGGCCCGCAGTTCTTGCGTGCGGAAGATCAGGACGTGGCTGCAGAGGTGCTGGAAATTTTGCGTCAGGATGGGGTCGAAGTCCTGCTCAACGCGCGCACGGAGAAGGTCTCGCGCAGCAATGGCAGGGTCAACCTGAAGGTCGTGGCGGGAGGCGAGACGCAGACCATCGAAGGCTCCGATCTGCTGGTGGCCGCAGGCCGGGTGCCCAACACCGGGGCGCTCAAACCAGCAGTCGCTGGTGTCGCGCTCGACGCACGCGGTTTTATCCAGGTAAACGAGCGCTTGGAGACCTCGGCGCCGGGTGTGTACGCTATTGGCGACGTGAAGGGTGGTCCGCAGTTCACCCACATCTCCTACGACGATTACCGGATCTTGAAGGCGAATCTGCTCGACGGTGGCGACCGCACCGTGCGCGACCGGATGGTTCCTTACACTGTGTTCATGGATCCGCAACTAGGACGCGTAGGGATGACGGAAAGTGAAGCGCGCCAACGTGGACGGAAGATCCGCGTAGCCAGAATGCCGATGACCTCAGTGGCGCGGGCCCTTGAGGTAGACGAAACCCGTGGCTTGATGAAGGCCGTGGTCGACGCCGAGACAGACGAAATTCTCGGCGCCACGGTCCTGGGCATTGAGGGCGGGGAGGTGATGGCGGTCTTTCAGATGGCAATGATGGGGCATTTGAAGTACAGCGTGCTGCGCGACGCCGTTATTGCCCATCCGACTCTGGCAGAGTCGCTGAACAATCTCTTTCTCCACTTCGACGACGGAAAATAGCGATGTCCCTAATGCTGTCTGATGACACAAGTTCTTCTCCACGCAACAATCCAATTCAAGGACTGCCCGATATCCTTGCCCCGGGATTAAACGTGGTTTTCTGTGGAATCAATCCTGGTATGCGCTCGGCGGCACTCGGGTACCATTTTGCCGGTCGAAGCAATCGCTTCTGGCGGGTCATGCACCTTTCCGGATTTACATCAAAGCAGGTACAACCCGAGGACGCCCGCTCGCTGCTGGCCTATCGCTGTGGGCTTACCTCCGCGGTGGAAAGGCCGACCGTCTGTGCCAATGACCTCAAGAAGGAAGACTTTATCGGTGCGCGCCCTGAGCTTGAGCTAAAGATTCGTCGATATGCTCCACGCTATATTGCCTTCTTGGGAAAACCGGCGTGTTCAGCCATCTTCAATCGACCCGAGCTTTTCTGGGGCCGGCAGCCTACCCGCTTCGGTGGGGCGGCTGTATGGGTTCTGCCCAACCCGAGCGGCCTGAACCGTGCCTTCCCCCTCGAAAGGTTGATCACCGCTTACCGGGAGCTGTTTGCAGCGGTGGGTTCGTGATCGAAGCCAAACGAGCATTGTGGACGACTCTTTGCCGGAAGAACGTGCTCGTGTTCCAGAAGCCATCGCTTGCGATCGATTCCTCCACCGTAACCGGTCAACGAACCGTTCGCGCCGATCACTCGATGACAGGGCACGACCACGCTCACCGGGTTCGAACCGTTTGCCAATCCCACGGCTCGCACCGCCTTGGGTACGCCAATTTGCCGGGCCAGCTTTCCGTAGCTGACCGTTTCTCCGCAAGGGATATCCCGTAGCGCACGCCACACGGCACGTTGAAATGGGGTGCCGGCCGTTTCTACCGGCAACGTATCGAGCGCGGCAAGGTCGCCGGCAAAATACCGATGGATAGCGTCCGCGTGGGGGTTCTTTCCCGGTTTAAGCTTGAACCTGTCTGCGCCGTACTGACGCCGCAGTAAGCGCAGTATGCGCGCTTCATGATCTGTCCAGTCAACAGCGCGAAGGTTTCCATCGTGGTCTGCAATGATCAACATCTCGCCAATAGGGGTGTCGGCTCGGTCGATGATTAGCTGCAAAGGTTCACTCATGATTCGTATCCCTTCTCTTGATTGATTCTGCCATCAAGAAAAGACCCAGGGAAAAATGCTCTGCAGCCCGTGAAGGAGCAGCACCTCGGTTCCGGGGCAGTTCGCGTGAGATTCAAACTCTGCTACAGTTCTGCGCATGCGAAAGCCTATCGTCCCTCAGAACCTGAAGAGGAGGATACTGAAGGACTCTCTTCGCGAAAATGAACTACGTGATGCCGCCTTTCGTCGCGTCATTCGCTCGATTCCGAGAGGCAAAGTCTCCACCTACGGAAGGGTCGCCGCCGCCGCAGGTTATCCGCTCTATCACCGTGCCGTCGCACGGCTCCTTCGCAAGCAGGCGCTGGGCCTTCTGCCTTGGCAACGCATCGTAGGCGCCGGCGGCGAAATCAAACTACGCGGTGAAGCCGCAGCCGAGCAACGCTTTCGCCTCTTGTTGGAAGGTGTAAAGTTCCGCGGCAAGCGTGTGGATATGGAGAGCTACGAGCATCAACCGCGCAGTTGGGAACATCCCAGTATCTGATACGAATTTGATGAGTCCCCAAATATAAATTCGCGCTAGAGTCGCAGATCCACCACGGTGGCCCCGGCCCCGCCCTCGTTGGGGCTGGCCTCGGCGACCAGGGCCACGTGCGGGTGGCGCTCCAGCAGAGCCCGCAATGCCTTGCGTAGTACCCCCATGCCCATGCCGTGCACGATACGTATTCGTGGAAGCCCAGCCAGAAAGGCACGGTCCAGGTACTGCTCCACCTCGCCGGTAGCTTCTTCCACCGTGCGCCCGATAACGTTAAGCTCGGGACGTACCATCTCCTCCGGGTGGGCGATCGAGACGGTGACCCCGCGCCCGCGCGCCGCTTCCAGCGGGCTTGCCGGCCTGGGCTCCCGTGCGGCGATCACTTCTGCGATATCGTCCCGCGCTACGCGCATTTTCATCGGCCCGATGGCTACCTCGAAGGCGTTCCCGTCCACCTGCCGCTGCACCACTCCGGTCTTCCCCAGCGACTTGAGCTTGACCGTGTCTCCTACCGATACATGCCGCACCAGGTGCGGTTGCGCGTTGCTGTCTCCCCGGTCTGCCCCGCTGTGCTGGGCCACCACGACCGCGTTAAATTGCTCGCTGAACTCGCGTCGGAGACGCGCCATGCGGCGCTCGGCTTCCTTAGACAGCTTCTGCTGTGCGGCCCTCTCGTCGATGGTTCGCACAGTCTCGCGAATCTGGTAGGTGAAATCCTTAAGTAACGACTGCAGTTGCTGTTCCAGGTCCCGAACTTTAGCGCGCCATTCCTTAAGGCCCTCGCTTTCCAGGCGGCTCTTCTCTCGGGCTACTTCCTGTTCGCGGCGTTTCAACTCTTCGCGCTCGCCGGCGACCGCGTCCAGCTGGCTGTGTAGCTGGTCCAGGAATTGAGCGATGTCCTGCGTCTGGGTGTTTTGTTGTTTGCGCGCGTCCTCGATGATGGCGGAGTTGAGACCGAGGCGCCGGGCAATGTTGATGCCGGCCGAAGCACCGGGAACGCCCAGTCGCAGGGCAAACGTCGGCGCCAGCGTCTGCTCGTCGAAGCCCACCGAGGCGTTCAGCACGCCCCGCTCGTTGAGCCGCGTAGAGCTTCAGCGAAGTGTGATGGGTAGAGATGAGGCACCATGCATGGCGCTCGAGGAAATAGCCTGCGATGGCCACGGCCAGCGCCGCTCCTTCTTCCGGGTCGGTGGCCGAGCCCAGCTCATCGAGCAGGACCAGGGAAGACGAATCCGCTAATTGCGAGATGCGCTCGAGATTGGTGATGTGGGCGGAGAAGGTGGAGAGGTTCTGCTCGATCGACTGCGCGTCGCCGATGTCGGCCAGAAATGCATCGAAGAGGGGAAATACCGCCTCGCCAGCGGGCACCGGGATCCCCGCCTGGGCCATCATGCCCAGCAGCCCGGCCGTCTTGAGCGCCACCGTCTTGCCGCCGGTATTGGGACCGCTGATGATGAGCTGCCGTTGCTCGTCGTTCAGCGCCAGGGTAAGCGGGACCACCGCTCTCTGCTGCGCCCGCAAGCGCTTTTCCAGCAAGGGATGGCGTGCCTGCTTGAGCTCCGAGCAGCGGCGCTGCGGAGTCAGCAAAGCGCGGGCGGATGCAATCGAACTCCGCGGCAAACCGCGCCCGGGCCTGCAGCCCATCCAGTACGGCCAGTGTGGCTGCTCCCTGGGCGATGGCGCTGCCTTGCAGTCCGATCTCCGCGTCATGGCCAGAAATATGCGCCGGGTCTCGGCCTGTTCCTCTTCGATCAGCCGTACCAGCTCGTTGTTCTGCTCGATGGTCTCGAGCGGCTCCAGGTAGACCGTCTGCCCGCTCGAGCTGGCGCCATGCACCACACCGGGAATGCGCCGCTTATACTCCGACTTGACCGGGATGACGAAGCGTTCGCCGCGTATGGTGATCAGGTCTTCCTGGGTGCTGCCGCCTTCTGCGAGACGGCGCAAGGTACTGCGCAGGCTCTCTTCGATCGTTCGTTGCTGGCGCTCGATCTCGCGGCGGATCCGCCGCAGATCGGGAGAAGCGTCGTCGCTGAGCGAGCCATCAGGGTTCAGGCGGGACCGCAGCGAACGCGCCAGGTGGGCCAACTGCGCCCCAGCAGGCAACTCGCTCAGCGCTTTCAATCCTGTAAGCTGGGCGGCCACTGCTTCCGGAGGGCTGCTCGATCAGCGCCTGCCAGGTGGTGATGTTGTCCACCAGAAAAAGCAGGTCGCGAATCTCTTCCGGCTCCAGCAACGCCCCCTGGATCCGCGCCTTGTCGGTCAGCTTTGGTGGGATCGAACAAGCCGCCCAGCGCGGGCGCCGCACCCTGGCCCAGCAGCAGGCGCATCTCGCCCACCAGGTCGTGCTGGCGATCAATCCAGGGACGATCGCGCGACGGCTTCACGCCAAGCAGCCACTCCCGCGCTACCCGGGAATGTGCGAAGCTTGCCACCAGCTCCAGCAGACGGCTCCACTCCAGCGCCTCGCAGCTGCATTCTTCCACGATCGACGGGACTGGCTCTAAAAGGCTCACTTGACCATGCTAGAGCATCGCGATGAGACGCTGACTTTTAGGGCCTGCTTGAGAACTCGGATTTACTGAGCATCCGAGCTGCTGTTAAAGCAATTCTTTGAATCGTACAATTCGGGAAACCGAAGTTGGCTTTGGCCAAGCTTCCCTAGTCGTCAGATTGCGCGAGGGATGGGAGCAGGAACGCCAGCCAGTGCGAACCCTTTAGAATCAGGATATGGAATTCCCTGTCACCCGCCTCCGCCGTTTACGACGCACCGAGGCGATGCGCTCCCTGGTCCGCGAAGTTCATCTCCACCCCGGAGCCCTGATCTACCCATTGTTTATCTGTCCGGGCGAGGGTGTCCGGCGTGAAGTCAGCTCCATGCCAGGGGTCTACAACCTCTCCATCGACGAAGCGATGAAGGAGGTGGAAGAGGCAGCGGAACTCGGCCTGGCCGGGCTTCTGCTCTTCGGCATCCCCGCCGTCAAGGACGAAGAAGCAAGCGGCGCATGGGCCGACGACGGCATCGTGCAGCAGGCATTGCGCGCCTTTAAGCCAGCGGCCCGAAAGCTGCTACTGATCGCCGATGTCTGCGTTTGCGAGTACACCTCGCACGGCCATTGCGGGGTGGTGCGCAAAAGCGGTGACGACTACGAGATCGAGAACGACGCCAGCGTCGAGCCTGCTGGCCCGCACCGCGGTCTCGTTGGCCGCAGCCGGCGCGGATATTGTCGCTCCCTCCGACATGATGGATGGCCGCGTGGGTGCTATTCGCGATCATCTCGACGATGCTGATCTCCAGCAGGTGCCGATTCTGTCGTATGCAGCCAAAGTCGCCTCCGCCTTCTACGGGCCTTTCCGCGAAGCAGCCGGCTCCACGCCGCAGTTCGGCGACCGGCGTACCTACCAGATGGATGGCGCAAACCTGCGCGAGGCCATGCGAGAGATCGATCAGGATATTGCGGAAGGCGCGGACATGATCCTGATGAAGCCGGCCATGCCCTATCTGGATGTGCTGCGGGCCGCGCGGGAGCGCCTGGATGTGCCCATCGGGGCCTACCAGGTCTCCGGCGAGTACGCCATGCTGCAGGCCGCCTTTGCCAACGGCTGGCTGGATCGGGACCGCGCCATCATGGAATCGCTGATCTCGATTCGCCGCGCCGGAGCGGATTTCACCGTGACCTACTTTGCCAAAGAGGCTGCCCGCCTATCTGGGTTAGGATCCAGGAGTGCTCCAATGCAATAACCGCCGCCTGCAAACGCCGAGTGAAGGCCTGCGGCTCCTCGCCGCTGGCCATAATCAGTGGCTCCCCCAGCCGAACTGCGACTTCCCCACGTTTCGGCCACTTTCCGCCGTCACGTAGCCTCAAACCCTCGATGAAAATCGGCTGCACTGGCACTTCGGACTCCTGCGCCAGCAGCCCGATGCCGGGCTCAAATGGTTGCAGCCGCCCGTCCCGTGAACGGCCGCCTTCTGGAAAAACCAAGCACATGATAACCCTGGTCCAGAGCTTCCCCCGCGTGGGCGAAGCTCTGCCGCAATCCGGCGCCTCGGGGTAGCGGAAAGACATTGAAGAACGCAGTGACCAGCCAATAAGCAATCGGCGTCAAGAGGGCGACCATGCGATGGCGCTCCGCTTTGCCCCGCCGCCAGCCCGTCAGCAGCTGGCCAGACATGGCGACCGCCACGTGCTCGCGGTCCTTGGCGCTCAGCGCGTAGAGGATCACTGGAACGTCAAAGGCCGTGAGGTGGTTGGCGATCAACAGTGACGGCCGGGCAAGAGAACCGGCCGCGCGATGCGGGGCCGAGCACCAGCCATACCAGCGGACGCATCACTACTTCCAGAAAAGCGATTCGCAACAAGGCGGACGACCGGCCACCAGGGCCAGCGCGGAAAGACGATCCGGTCTCTCTCTGGCTGGGCATAACACGGGACGTGGACGGCGCTCGATGTCGTCTGCTCCGCAGTCGTCATCGGTGCGCCGGCCGCGGGTACCGTCCCAGGGCGAGGCGTCTGCAGCAGGCCGCGCAGGTCGCCGACCGTTTTGACCTGTCCCCACACTGCATCGTCCAGCTCCAGGCCGAAGCGGGTTTCGAGTGCGGACTGCAGCTGCACCATAGCCAGGCTGTCCAGATGCAGGTCCTCTGCCAAACGATCGCTGGCTGTGAACTCCCGCTCCGGCGCGCCCAGCTCGCGCAATAGATCGAGCAGAGGATCGGAGAGGGTGCCGGCCGCATCGCCACCGGACGCCAAAGTCTGCTGCGCCCAGCTCTGCACGGTGCGGCGCAGAACCTTGCCCGTCGAAGTGCGGGGAAACTCCGGCTGGGGCCAGCGCAGCCAGTAGCGAATCTGCTGGAAGGCCGCCAGCTCACGATTGGCGTTGTCCACGGCCAGCTTGAGCACCTCGTCGCCGCCGTTCGCATCGGCAATCAGCACCGCGACGGGCGCAGGGCCAGTGGCGGAGTCATAAGCAACGACCAGCGACCTCACGCAGCCCGGGTTGCCGGCGCAATACCGCCTCCAGATCCTGGGGATGAATATTCAGCCCGGCGGAGGTGACGATCACGTCGCTCTTGCGCCCGGCAAAGATCAGCTCGCCCTCGGCATTGCGGGTCGCCAGGTCGCCGGTGGCCAGCCAACCCGGCTCCCGCGCCTGCATCCGGCCGTGCTGCCAAACCTGGGCGGCGATGGAGTCGCCCCGCACCAGGATCTCGCCGTCTGGCCCAATCTTCACCTCCCGCCCGGCCAGCGGTTTGCCGATACTTCCCCGGGCAATCTTGAACGGGTGGTTCAACGTGACCAGCGCCGTGGTCTCGGTCATCCCGTAGCCCTGGATCAGGGCAAAGCCGGCTGTCGTCCAGAAGCTCTCCAGGTCAGCCGGCAAGGTCGCTCCGCCCGACACGAAAGCCCAAAACTTGAAGCCCAGGCGGCGGTGCAAGGCGCGGAAGCGCCACCAACGCCGCGCAATCGACTCGCCCCGGGCAGCGGCCAACTCCTGGGCAAGCCCTGGAAACTCCGCCTCCACGTGACCGCGCAGCAGATCGAGCACTCGGGGAACCGCCGCCATCACCGAGATCCGCTCTTGGTGCATGAAGCCTTACCAGGCGTGGGGCCTGCAGGCGGTCTTCGTAGTGGACCTCCGCCGCCAGCAACGGTGGAACCCACAGCCCCATGAACTGCCCAAAGACGTGGCTCAGCGGCAGCGTATGCAGAATCCGCAGCGGGTGGACGAAGCGCTCGTAGCGCAGATACTTGCCGATCTCCTTTTCCAGGGGATCGAGCGAGGCCAGCACATTGCCCTGGGTGTGCACGATGCCCTTGGGCTCACCGGTGGTGCCGGAGGTGAAGATGATCTGCAGCGGGGTATCCCGCGACAGCCCCGGCCACGGGAGATAATCCGGCCCAGGGAGCCCGGCGGCGAAATCGGCGAAGCCGAGCGTAGGAATTCCCGGGCTCGAGCTTCTGCAACAGCGCCAGATCGCCGGTCAGCAGCCGCGGCTGCACCTCGGCCACCACCCGCTGGGCCAACTCCAGGCTGCCGGCCGCATCCAGCGGAACTGCGACGATTCCCCGCAGAATGCATCCAAAGAAGGCCGCCACCCACTCCACGGAGTTGTTGCCCCAGAGCAAAACCCGGTCTCCGGGCTGCAGGCCGAGCTGGTCGAAGCCGTGCGCGCAGCGGGCGCTTAACTCCGCCAGTTGCGCGTAGGTGGAAGGGAAGCGGCGGTTGCCGCGGTGGGTAACGACCGCGATTTGCTCTCCATAGCGGCGGAAGTCCGCGACGAGCGTGGCCAGGTGCGGTCGCACCCGTTCAGTGTGGCATGGGCGCAGGGCAGGAAGCGAATCCCTCGCGTAAAATTAAAGTTTTGCTTCAATCAACCTGCCGGCGGCAGGGTTTCCGCCGGCCAACGCTGTGATTTTGGGGAGCTTGCTGTGGCAGACACAATTTACGACATGGTCATTATCGGTGGCGGGCCGGGGGGATACACCGCCGCAATCCGCGCCGGGCAGTATGGGTTGAAGGTCGCCCTGATCGAGCGGGAGAAAAAGCTGGGAGGCACCTGCCTGCACTGGGGCTGTATTCCCACCAAGTCCCTGCTCTTTGACGCCGAGATCTATGACCACCTGAAGCATGCCGCCGAACACGGGATTGAGGGCGTGGGCCAGGTCACCATCAACTGGAAGACCATCCTGGAGCGCAAGAACGGGATCATCACCAAGCATGTGAAGGGTCTCGACTTCCTCATGCGCAAGAACAAGGTCACCACCATCGAGGGCTACGGCCGGCTCACCGGCCCGGCAAAAGAGGGAATTCACTCCGTCTCGGTCGAAGGCGCGAACGGCGAGAAGAAGGTCGTCCAGGGCAAGAACGTGGTGATCGCGACCGGCTCCGACGCCCGCATGTTGCCCGGCGTAGAAGCGGACGGAACCAGCATCCTGACCAACATGGAAATCCTCGCCCTGCCCGCGATCCCCAAGTCGATCGTGGTGATCGGCGCCGGGGCAGTCGGGGTGGAGTTCGGCTCCATCTTCAAGAGCTTCGGCAGCGAGATCACCATCGTCGAGTACCTGCCCACGCCTGGTGCCCAACGAAGATGCGGACATCAGCAAGGAACTGGCCCGGGTCTTTCGCAAGCGCGGCATCGAAACCCATACCGGCGCCAAGGTGGAGAAGGTGGAAAAGACCGCAGCTGGCGCCAAGGTGACCTTCACCTCGGCGGATGGCAAGCAGGTGGCGAAGGAGGCGGAGAAGGTTCTGGTGGCCGTCGGCCGTGCGCCGCGAACGGCCAATCTTGGTCTCGAGAGCACCAAGGTCCAGGTGGAGCGCGGCTTCATCAAGACCGATGAGTGGATGCAGACCGGGGAACCGGGCATCTTTGCCATCGGCGATATCGTCGCCGGGCTGCCCCAGTTGGCCCACGTGGCGGCGATGGCCGGCATGGTGGTCGCGGCCAGGGTTGCCGGCAAGCCGGCGCGGCCGGTGCGCCGGGACCGAATCCCTGCCTGCACCTACTGCGAGCCGCAGATTGGCAGCGTCGGCCTGACCGAAGCGCAGGCCAAGGCCCAGGGTCACGAGGTAAAGGTGGGCAAGTTTCCCTTCTCCGCCAACTCCAAGGCCTCCATCGTCGGCTCCCACGAAGGCTTCGTGAAGGTGGTCGCGGATGCCAAGCACGGAGAGCTCCTGGGAGTCCACATCATCGGGCCCCAGGCAACCGAGATGATCGCCGAATCCGTGGTGGCGTTGGAGCTGGAAGCGACCATCGAGGAGCTGATGTTCACCATCCACGCCCACCCCACCCTGGCCGAGGCTATGCTGGATGGTTTTGGCAGCGTGGAGAACATGGCCATTAATGTCTGAACCAGCGGTAGCCCTGGTCAATCTGGGCCGCCTGGATTACCCCACGGCGCTGGCCCTGCAGCAGCAGGTTTGCGCGCTGCGCCAGCAGCAGCGGGTCGACGATGTGCTGCTGCTGGTCGAGCATCCCCCGGTGCTTAACCCTGGGCCGGAATGCGCAACGCACAGCACGTGGTTGCCGGCGGCGAGCTGCTGGCGCGGCGGGGCATCAGAGTCTTTGAGACCAATCGCGGCGGAGACGTCACCTACCACGGGCCGGGGCAACTTGTCGGTTATCCCATCCTCAACCTGCGCGGCTTCACCCCGCCCATCGGCATCGTGGACTACCTCCGCAAGCTGGAGGAAGTGCTCATTCGCGCCTGCGCCGACTACGGAGTGCTTACCCAGCGGTCGCCCGGGCGCGCCGGAGTCTGGACCATGCCCGGCGGCGCCTGCCCGAAAAGAAAATCGCCGCGCTGGGCGTGCACGTCGCCCGCGGGGTCACCACCCACGGCTTTGCCCTGAACGTGAGCACCGACTTGCACGACTTCGACTTGATCGTGCCCTGCGGGATTCGCGACCGCGGCGTCACCAGCATGGAGGCGGAGGCGGATCCAGCGCCCTCGCTCGCGGAGATGGCCAACGCGGTCGCCCGGCATTTTGGCCGGGTCTTTGGCCGCCAGGTGGTGTGGGTCGAAAGCCTCGATGACCTGTTGCCGCACGGTCAAACAGCGACTACGGGATTGCTCTAGAATAGGGAGTTCGAATAGGGAGTTCGCGGTGCGAAAGGGAGTCCCATGCCGACCGATGTAATCATGCCCCAGATGGGCGAGTCGATTTTTGAGGGCACCATCACCAAGTGGCTGAAGAAGCCGGGCGATACGGTGCAGCGGGACGAGCCCCTGTTTGAGATCTCCACCGACAAGGTAGATGCCGAGATTCCCTCCCCGGCCAGCGGAGTCCTCACCGAGGTCAAAATCGCCGAAGGCAACACGGTGCAGATCAACACCGTGGTGGGCGTCATCGGCGAGGCCAACGGTCAGGTCCCCGCCGCCCCCGCACCTACCGCGGCCCCTGTGGCCGCCGCCGCTCCGCCCAGCCCGAAAAGTTCACCAGCTCCCGCTCTCGCCGAAACGGCTGCCCCCGCGCCTGCTTCGTTGACCGATGTAATCATGCCCCAGATGGGCGAGTCGATTTTTGAGGGCACCATCACCAAGTGGCTGAAGAAGCCGGGCGATACGGTGCAGCAGGACGAGCCGCTCTTCGAGATCTCCACCGATAAGGTGGATGCCGAGATCCCCTCACCCGTGGCGGGCGTGCTCTCTGAGATCAAAGTGGAGGCCGGCACCACGGTGCAGATCAACACCGTGGTGGCGGTCATTGGCGCCGGCAGGCGCAGCGGCTCCGCCCGTTGCCCAGCCGGCTCCGGCTCCAGCTCCAGCTGCGGCGGAAGCAGCTCCCGAGCCCGAAACCGGCGAGGAGGAAACCGGCGAGCGGGTTCGTTCCTCGCCGTTGGTTCGCCGCATTGCCCGGGAAAACAACCTGGACCTGCGGCAAGTTCCCGGCACCGGCTCTGCCGGGCGGATCACCAAGGAAGATATTCTCGGCTTTCTGGCCAAGGGCGGCGCGCCTGCACGGCCAAACCCGCGCCGGCCCCCCCAACGCCCGCGGCCCCTCAAGCCGCCGCTCCGGCCGCAAGCAAAGCGCCGGCCGCGCCGGCCGCTTCGGTGGTCACGCCTGGGGACGAGCTGGTGCCGCTCACCCGCATGCGCGCGATCATCGCCCAGAGGATGGTGGACTCCAAGCGCACCAGCGCCCATGTGCACACCGTCTTCAAGATCGACATGAGCCGCATCGTGCGCATTCGCGAGAAAGAAAAATCCAAGTACGAGCAGCGCAACGGGGTCAAGCTCACCTACATGCCGTTTATCTCCCGCGCGGTGATCGCCACCCTGCGAAAGATGCCCATCGTGAACGCTTCGATGGAGGGAGACGCCATTCGCTACCACAAGAACATCAATCTGGGCATTGCCGTCGCCCTGGATTGGGGTCTGATCGTGCCCGTGATCCGCCAGGCTGAGGACAAGAGCTTTCTCGGCATCGCGCGCGCCATCGTCGACTTGGCGGAGAGGGCCAGGGCCAAGAAGCTCAAGCCGGAGGAAGTCGCATCTGGCACTTTTACTATTACCAATCCCGGCATTTTCGGCGAGCAGTTCGGCACCCCGGTTATCAACCAGCCGGAGTCGGCGATTCTCGGCGTAGGCGGCTTGTTCAAGGAAGCAACCGTAGTTACCGATGAGAACGGCTCCGATTCGCTGGCGATTCGCAGCATCATCCGTCTCACCCTGGGCTTCGATCACCGCATTATCGATGGCGCTGATGCCGGCAGGTTCATGGCAGAAGTAAAGAAATACCTGGAAAACTGGAACGAAGACATCGGCTAGAGAATTGCTCGGCAAGAAAAAGTTGGGTGGCCCATTCAAGCCTGGTTTTGGCTTGGGTGGGATAGGATGACCCCAACCCGCCGGTTCGGTCTTACAGCCGTCCCCGTGCTTCAAGAACCCGAGCCACCGCCACTTCCGCCGTGTCTGCGGTCGCCGAAAGATGCCCCATTTTTCTCCCCGCGCGGGCGGTGTGTTTCTCATACAAATGCAGACTGACCTCGGGGACGGCAAGCGCCCGGGCAAAGTGTGGTTCGCTCTGTAGTCCGTCTTTCAGCCAAAGATCGCCCAGCAGGTTGGCGATGGCCGCTGGCCTCACAATCCGCACATCGCCCAGGGGTAGATCGCATACCGCGCGCACTGCCTGCTCGAACTGGCTGGTCACGCAGCACCGCTGGCTGGCGTGGTAGCTGTTGTGGGGCCGCGGAGCGAGCTCATTCACGAACAGTCCGTCTCCGCCAGTAACGAACATCTCCACTGCCAGCAACCCTTCCAACTCCAGCTGGCTTGCCATAGCGGTGGCGATCTCTAGCGCCCGCCTTTCCATCCAGCCTGGAAGCGAGGAAGGGAGCGCGCTCCACACCAGGATCTGCTGTTCATGATGGTTGGTCGCGGCCGGGTACGCCACCATTTCTCCGCTGGGGTTGCGTGCGACCATCACCGAGATCTCGGATTGCAAGTCGAGTGCCTGCTCGGCGACGCAGGGCTGTTCCCCCAACGATCTCCAGGCGTCCCCCGCACTTTCCCTCCGGGTGTCGAACTTCACCTGTCCCCGGCCGTCGTATCCCCCGTAAGATCGCTTTAGGTAAATCCGCCCGCCCAACTCGTCCGCGGCCCGCCGCAGGTCATCTTCCCCATAGATTGCTCGGTAAGGCCCCACAGGAAAGCCCTGGTCTTGCAACCAGTTTTTCTGCCGGATACGGTCCTGCACCATGGCCAGGATCTCCCTGCCCGGGCGCACCGGGGCATGCCGGGCCGCGGCGTCGAGCGAGGCCAGGGAAATCTGCTCGATCTCCAGCGTGATCACGTCGCTGCCCCGTGCCAGGTCTGCGGCAGCACGGGGGTCGTCCCAGGAACCCACAAAGCAGGCATCCACCACAAAGCGGGCGGGGCAGGAGGGGTCAGGGTCCATCACCTGCACCCGGTAGCCCAGCGAACGCGCCGCCATGGCGGTCATGCGGCCCAATTGACCACCGCCCAGGATGCCGATGGTCGAGCCCTGAACAAGCGGTGTCATCCCGGCAGCTCCGCTTCCAGCACTTCGCGGCTGCGTGCTTGTCGCCAGGCGCGCAGCCGGTTGCCCAACTCCGGGTCGTTGATCGCCAGGATAGCCACTGCCAGCAATGCCGCGTTGGCGGCGCCCGGCTTGCCGATGGCCAGAGTGGCGACGGGAACGCCCTTGGGCATCTGCACAATGGAAAGCAGCGAGTCGATACCGTTGAGGCTTGTCGCGGGGACGGGAACTGCCAGCACCGGAAGAATCGTCTTGGCGGCGATCATCCCCGGCAGGTGCGCCGCACCCCCGGCCGCGGCAATGATGATCTTCAATCCCCGTGGCTCCGCCTGCTCGGCATATTCAAAAAGCCAGTCCGGCGTGCGATGGGCGGAGACGATCCGTGCCTCGTAGGGGATAGCGAACTCCCGCAGGAGCTCGATACAAGGCAGAAGCACCTCGTAATCGCTCTTGCTGCCCATGACCACGCCAACAGCTGGAGAGGCGTTCATTTTGCCGATTATTTCATTTCCGCCACGCTCTTGCCTGGGAAGGGCCTTCCACTTCAAACCCTCAACCGGAAAATCCACTGAAGCGCAGCCTTTCTGGGCACTCTAGGCGCCAAGCTGCCGGCGGGCGGTCTCCGCTACCCGGGGCAGGTCCAAAGAGGTGAGCATGCGGATGGAGTACTTTTTGAAGGTTTCGCGCGCATATTCGTACTGCACCTCGCGATCTTCGTCCACCTCGTCTCCGGCCTGCTCGCGAATCGGCTCCACAATTGCGGCCAGGTTAAGCTTCGCATTGTCCACTCGCTCCACCCCCTCCGTGAGTTCGGGAGAGCTGAAAGCCAACACCTTGACGGCGTCGGCGTCGGTCTCGAGCGAGACTGCCTGGAACATGCATACCGTCCCGTTGAACTGGTAGCCACAATCGATGCGTAGCGGGTCCCCTCGCTTGGTGTAGTCGGCGGCGGCGATCTGCTTGCGCATAAGCGTCCACACGCCGGCCTCCTCAAAGCGCATCCGCATCGCGGCTACTAGGGCCGCGCGGCCCCTGGGCCGCTGGCTTCGTTCCCGCCGTGGGCTATCGACATACAGGCGCATCAGCTCCTCCAGGCCCGCTACAAAGCTCTCCGCCAGGTAAGCCTTGCTCTCAGTGATCTGCAAACCGTTGGAGAGCGTGTCTTCTAACCGGGCCAGCACCGGCTGAATCGCTCCCGGTCGGAGTTTGTCCGCCGTCTTGTCTTGCAAACGATGCCCGATCTCGATCTCCAAGGCTTCCAGCATCTGCGTGTCCGCGTCCGGATCGAGGCATCGGACCCGGGCCCAGTCGCGAGTCAGGCGCAACGCGCTCTGCTCTCCCTCGGAGGCCCGAAGCACCACGCCAATGTTGACGAACTCGTTCTTAATCGGATCCGGTACGTAGCGGATGAGTTGAAACTCGCACTGTTTACGCGCCACCTCCCCCTCCCTTCCGACCGTTTTCAGCGTGGCCAACGTCCAGCCGGAGCGATCGTATCCCGTCCCCACCACTGGCGTCGGCCCATACAGACCATTTTTTCAAGCTGCTTTCCAGGTTATCCAAACTCCCTACACCATCCCGCTCCCATCTCGTTTATCGACCCACTCCACCCCCCCAAACCCCCTCCTCACGATCTTCTCCTCCTCCCTCCCCCAATTCGGAAACGGCCTCCTCCCCGATTCCCCGAACGCGACGATCAACTCGCGCACCCGCGCGCGGCGCGCCAGCAGCCGCTCCAGCAGGGCCTCGAGCGCGCTCAGGTCGCCACCATACCACTCCGGTGGAATTATCTCCCCAATCGCCCACGCGGTTTCCGGCACCAGGCTCTCGATACGGCTCAGCCAGGGCTCAAAGCTCTCCCAGCCGTTAACTCCGCGATATACGGTGTTGTCGGCATATACGCCGCCCAGGCTGGCGTCGATGAATTTCCAGTCCCCGGCATGGAAGCAGTAGCCCTGATCGATGAAGGTCGCGCTGTAACGGCGCTCCCGCCGGCTCTTGCGAAAAACCGCCTGCCTGCCGTTGATGTTGCAGGTCCACTTATCCAGCGCCAGCACACCAGCGAACTCATGCAGATTGCGTACCTCCAGGAGCTGTTGTTCGGGCAGGTAATCGACCAGTTGTCCGGGCATCAGCCCGCCCGCCCAGCGTGAAGCGAAGTGCAGGCCCGGCTGGCATGGCTGCGCTCCATGGCGCAGTTCGACAGTCAGGTCGGGAGTATTCCTGATAAGCCAGCTCGTCACCTCAATGACATCGCAGTGGGGAACAGTCAGCCCGATCGCGGTGCCCAGCCGGGTGGCCAGCAACTCGTTTGCCAGCACCCGGACATGCTGGGGATTGTTGCGGAATTTGACCACATAGAATTGCCCGTCGGATGCGAGCATGAGGTGGCCCTGCGCTCCCCCGCGCATGCGCCGAACGTGCTGGATTGCCGTCAATGCCATGGGAGCCGCCTTTACCCTGCAGCCGGTGCCCGGATTTCCTGTCGAGTTGGTGACGCATGACGCTCAATGCGGTTTTCCTTGCGAAACACCGCAAGCGCTGCTTTCTCCACTACTGCGAGAGGAAAGCCGGATGCAAGTAGCAGCATACTCGAATGCCGTTTTGCGTCTGCCGGCTTGAGCAGAGATTCCCGCCCCCTCCCGGTTCTGGTAGCATCGCCACGGAGGAAGCACATGGAACAGGCTGTCACCACCCCGAATGGCTCGCGTCGCAATGAAGATATCGCGCTGGATTTGTTGAAGTTTGTCGCTGCGTCGGCGGGTTTGGGACGGGGCACCTCACCGGCCGCCGGCTTCGTCGCCGCCTCCGGCTCCAAGCCCGAGGATCAGGTGAACCAGCTGCTCACCCTCTACTCCAAGTGCCTTGGCGCTGTGCAGGGAAAGTGAAGGGGTAACCCAGGGGCCGGTCCCAGGCATGCAGAGACTGACTGGTTCCTTAACCGCCTATGGCCGCCGCTAACCCCGAGCTGAGCGTCGCCGTCTTCGGCGCAGGCGCTTTCGGTCGCAATCATCTGCGCGTCTACCGCGAGCTGGAGCAGTCAGGTCTGGGGGTGCGTCTGGCAGCGGTTGCGGATCCCGATCCGGCCGCTGCCGCGATGCTGCCAGAAAACCTCCAGGTCTTCTCCTCGCCGGAAGCGTGTCTGGAAGCCTGCCGTGCGGGCCGGCTGCATCTGGACGCGGTTTCCGTGTGCGTGCCCACGTCCGCCCATTATTCGGTCACTTCGCAGGCTCTGGCCCAGGGGCTCGATGTCCTGCTGGAGAAACCCATCGCGGTCAACCTGGAGGAGGCTGATGCCCTGGCCAGGCAAGCGGAAGCGACCAGCCAGATCCTCCAGGTAGGGCTGTTGGAGCGTTTCAACCCAGCGGTCATCGCTGCCGAGCCGCTGGTCAATGGACCGATGTTCTTCGAAGCCCACCGTCTCAGCGTCTTCCACCACCGCGCCCTGGACGTCGACGTGGTGCTGGACCTGATGATTCACGATCTCGACATCGTGCTCAGCTTTGCCCGCTCTCCAGTCCGCCAGCTCCATGCCGTCGGCCTGCGGATCCTGTCGCCCAAAGTCGACATCGCCAATGTTCGTTTGGAGTTTGCCTCTGGTTGCGTAGCTAACTTCACCGCCAGCCGGGTGAGCACGGAAAAGGTTCGCAAGCTGCGCTTCTTCCAGCCGCACCAGTACGTCTCCATCGACTACGCCCGCCGGGATTTGTTGGTGATCAACCTGGACAAGAATGCGTCGATCGAACCCCAGCCGGGTCATCCAGCTCAGAACCCCGGCCTGAGCTTCAGCAAGCCTGCAATCGAGACCGGAGAACCGCTTCGCCTCGAGATTCTCGCCTTCCTGAACTCTGTGCGGACCCGCACGCCGCCCCGGGTAGATGCCCAGGCAGGCCGCGATGCCCTGGCGCTTGCCCTGGCGATCAACGCGGAAATAGTGGCCCACGCACACCGGGCCGGCCTGGACAAGCTTTGAGCGATTTTCAAATCTAGAGTAAGCGTGGGTGACCCTCGCCTCGGTGCGACGGAACTCTACTCCAGCTTTTGTACCTGGACGCCTTTAGGCAGCTTGGGAAGCTCGAACTGGTCATCGGTAAGGGTTTGGTTAACCAGCAGTTTCTCCACCGTCAGACGAATGCTGTACTCGTCCAGCGGACGCTTAATGTCGATGGTCGTGGGGAACTTGGTACCGTTGAAATCCTGGTAAGGCCCGTACAGCACCTGGGTCTCCAACTCGGCGTCGGCGTTGTAGATATCCTGCTCGGTGGGCATCAGGTCCACCCGGCTGAAGTGAATCACGCGTAACGGCTTGACTACCTTCGCGATAGCATCCTTCGAATTCGGCGAAGCCTCGCTGAGCACCGTCAGGTCATACTCGGGTAGCTCCATCAGCCGCTTGGTCTTGGGGTTCATGGTGATCGAACTTTCGTGGATTACCGAGACAATCTGGTCGGGAGAGATGCCGGGGACCAGGATGGTGTCCACAAACACATTGGGCCGCAGGTTTTCCAGCGGGTTGGCTGCTCGTTTGGTCACCGAGTTCTTTCCCTCAATCACTTTGTTGTTGCGGGGAAAGTACAGAGTGAACGAGTTGCCATTGCTCGCTAGGTCCAGGGCATTGATGTGCAGCACGGGCGCCATGATCAACACCCGCAGCATCTGCGGCTTGCGGAAGAGCATATAGCCCCGGACGGAGGTGTAGTCGGTCTGCGCGCCCCGGTGGGCTCCGCCAACCGAGGCGTTGAAGTCCATGGTTGCGGTCAGCGACTGGATCTTGTCGTAACGCTCGTTGATCCCCTTGACCAGTTCCAGCACATCTGCGTTCAGTACCGGGCCGGCCAGGGTTGGCTGCTGCAGCTTGCGGGTATGGCTCAGGCATCCGGTCAAAACCGGTAATAACAGCGCCAAAAACCTCAGCAATTCTCTCCGCATCCAGTCAACTCAGGAACTGCGAGTATAGAGCAACGGCACCGTTAGAGTGCAGTGGCTCGGCCCGTTGTCGCCGCGCGGCGCGCTTCCAGTAATGGTTGTGTTCAGCCCTCAACGGCCCGCCTGCGCTTCCTTCAATCCCCGCCGATATGCCGTCACGTTGCGCTCATGCTCTTCTAGTGTGCTCGCGAAGCGGGAGTGCCCGGAGGCACTTGGGTCGGCGACAAAATACAGGAAATGGCTGTCGGCGGGGTGCATCGCCGCCTGCAACGAGGCTGCTCCCGGACTGCAGATTGGCCCGGGCGGCAGGCCGCTATGGCGATAGGTGTTGTAGGCCGAGTCGCGCTTCAAGTCGGACTGATAAATCGTTCCCCGGTACTGTTTCTCCAGCATCGCGGCGTAGATGACGGTGGGGTCAGTCATCAAGGGCATGTCTTTTGCCAGGCGGTTCTGCAGCACGCTGGCAACCAGGGGCCGATCTTCCGCCACCGGGGTCTCCTTCTCCACCAGCGACGCCAGGGTCACGACGCGGTGATAGTCGCCCTGCAAGCCGACCGAGGCGGTGTACTGGCGGAATCGCTTGACCATCGCGCCCAACATCTGGCCGGGCGCCGCACGTCGCTGAAAACGGTAGGTGTCCGGGAACAAGTAGCCTTCGAGGTTCTTGGCTCCCGGGTCCAGGTCGCCAATCAGAGCCACGTCCTGGGTGGCGGCAGCTAGAAAGCTCTCTTTCGATCCCAGCTGCGCATCCTCGACCGCCTGCGCAATGTCGAAGAGGTTGAACCCCTCGGGAATCGTCACTGCGTGGGTGTACACGTCACCGCGCACGATGCGGGCGTAAATCGCAGGCAGCGTTGCGCGCTGTGAGAACTGGTATTCCCCCGCTTTCAACGTGCCGCCGCGCACCATGTGCCAAAAGTCGAAGGCGTATCGGTTGCGGACAATCCCGTGCCCTTCCAGCAGCGCGCCGATACCGCGCGTGCCCATGCCCGGAGTTATTTCGATCAGGGTTCCGGCCGGCGGGCTAGCCGGCAAAATGAACTCGAAGTAAGCGGCCGGGATGCAAAGCAGAACCAAAACCAGAAAAAAAACTAGAAAACGTCGCACAAGCGGGGACCTTGGTGGATTGGATTCTCCTCCTGGATTTTATGATGCGATTCTCTTGCGTGCTCATAATTGCACCAGGATTGGAGCGTTTCGGGCGCCGAGGAACCCTAGTGCGGAGTAAGATCCGCAAAGACCCTCGCCTACGGATCAAGCAATGGATCAAGCAGAAGACAAGATAGAAAAGGCCGCCGGCCGAATCCTGGGGTTGGATGTTGGCGACCGCCGAATCGGCGTGGCCGTCTCCGACGAGCTGGGTCTGACCGCGCAACCGGTGCTCACCCTGGTGCGCAAAAATCGGAGGCAGGACCTTGGTTCCCTCGCCCGGCTTGTGCGCAAGTACGGCTGTGCCCGGGTGGTCGTGGGCAACCCTCTGTACATGTCCGGCGACATCAGCCCACAGGCGCTCAAGGCCCAGGCTCTGGCGCAAGCCTTGCATCTGGAAACCGGGGCGGAGGTAACTCTATGGGATGAACGGCTCTCGACGACCGAGGCGCATAGACACCTGGACGCGGCCGGCCGCTTGCCGGCGGACCGGCGCGCGGTGATCGACCAGGTAGCCGCGGTGCTCATCCTGCAAAGCTTTCTGGATTCGCATAGCTGAGCCCCGCGCAAACCGCACCCGTAGTCCGTCGTATAATCGTTTTTTGTTCTTACCACTGGCCGCCCCGCATCGCGGTCGCCCCGGATTATTGTGAAATGCCTGAACACATAAAGAAAAAGCTGGAAGAACAAATCCGCGTGCTGGAGCACGAACTCACCCACGAGCTGCCCATCGAGATCAAGAAGGCGGCCTCGCTCGGAGACCTGAGCGAAAACGCCGAATACCACATGGCGAAGCAGCGCCAGGTCTTCGTCAACGCCCGTCTTGGGCAACTCAAAAAGCGTATGGCGGAGCTCTCCCTGGTGAACCTCACTAATATTCCCCGGGACAGAATTGCGTTTGGTTCCACCGTGGTCGTCTTCGACACCACCAAGAACGAGGAGATTACCTACAAACTGGTCACCAGCGAGGAATCCGACGTGAACCAGGGTCTCATCTCCACCACCTCGCCCATCGGCCGCGGTTTGGTTGGCAAACAGGTGGGAGACATTGCAGCCATCGTGACCCCCAACGGCAAGCGCGAGTTGGAAATCCTTAAGCTCACCACCATTCACGACGAGATGCCATGACCTGGACGAGCGCATTCGGCAAAGGCTGCGGCGTCATCCTGCAGTTCATCGTGGATGGGCTGGCGCTCACCCGCATCTCGCCCAACGTGCTCACTTTCCTCGGCCTGCTCATCAACACCGTTGCCGCGATCCTCTTCGGCTTGGCCAACGAACACAACTACGTCCGCATGTTTCTCTACGCCGGCCTGGTCATCATCGGCGCCGGAATCTTCGACATGGTGGATGGCCGGGTGGCGCGCCAGACCGACCAGGTCACCATCTTCGGAGCGTTCTTCGACTCAGTCATCGATCGCTACAGCGATGTGGTTCTGTTCTTCGGCCTGTTGGTTTTTTATGCCCGCGGCAACCGCTTCTTCTATGTCGTTCTCGCCGCTTTTGTCATGGTGACGTCACTCATGGTCAGCTACACCCGCGCCCGTGCCGAAGCGCTGATCGGCTCCTGCAAGGTGGGCTTCATGGAGCGGCCGGAGCGTGTGGTGCTGATCATCCTGGGGGCTCTCTTCAACCGCTGGGGGGTCATGGCCCCGGTCCTCTGGGTGCTGGCTGTGCTCTCCACCATCACGGTCATCCATCGCATTCGCTATACCTATCAACGAACCAAGGGTCTGCGGGCTGAGGTCAAAGAGCCGAAGGCCTCTGCCAGCCGTGCTCCGTGACCAGCCCCAGGGTGCCGGCGCTTTGCGCCCCGCTTCCCGCGCGCGATGATGACCGCGGTTCACCACGCCGGCTTGGCTTCTCCTAAGCTGCTGGTCCACGGCGGCGCCTGGGATATTCCACGCTGACCAACTGGAGGCGCACACCCGGGGCGTCGCCCGCGCCGCCGAAGTAGGCTATTTCCTGCTGCGGCAAGGAGCGTCCTCGCTGGATGCGGTGGAAGCCGCCGTCACCCTGCTCGAAGATGACGAAACCTTCGATGCCGGCCGGGGCAGCTTTCTTACCCGTGATGGCCGGGTCCAGCTGGATGCTCTCATGATGGATGGCGCCACCCTGCGGGCCGGCGCCGTGGCTTGCGTGGAGCGCCTCAAGAACCCCATCCAGGCGGCCCGCCTGGTGCTCGAACGCAGCCCGCATGTCTACTTCGCCGCCGCCGGCGCAGAGGAGTTCGCCCGCGAGCATGGCATGGAGCTGATCGATAACTCCGAGCTGGTGCTGGAGCGGGAACGCCTGCGCCTGCAAGCGGCCCAGGCGCGTGAGCAGGCCGGAATTCCAGACCAGACCTTTGCCGGCGATCAGCTGCCTGCAACGTCGCATGACACTGTGGGCGCCGTTGCGCTCGACGCAGACGGCAATCTCGCGGCCGCTACTTCCACTGGGGGAACGCTCAATAAGGCGCCCGGCCGGGTGGGTGACTCATCGCTCATCGGCTGCGGAGGCTACGCCGACAACCGAAGCGCGGCCGCATCCCTCACCGGGTGGGGCGAACCGATCATGAAACTGGTGCTGGGCAAGTGGGCTGTCGACCGGGTGCCGCTAGCTCGGGCCCGAGCAGGCCGCCGAGGACGCCATCAAGTATCTCTATGCCCGCCTCAAAGGCCACGGTGGCATCATCCTGCTCGCGCCCGACGGCCGCTTCGGGATCGCTCACAACACTCCGCGGATGGCTTGGGCTGTCTGCGGGCGCAAGGGCTTGCGCGCCGGCACCGATCTAAGTGAGCTTTGATAAGCGAGATCTGATACTTCCATGAACCCCACGCTCATCCTCGCTTCTGCCTCGCCGCGCCGCCGAGAGCTTCTGGCCCAGGCGGGATATCGTTTCGAGGTCCAGCCATCGTCCGTCGACGAATCGCGCCGCGCTGGGGAAGATGCCATTCGCTTCGCCACACGGCTTGCCCGGGAAAAAGCCCAACAGGTCGCCCAACAAATCTTCGTCCAGCGGGAATCGTCGGGCCATCCAGCGCTGGTTCTGGGCGCCGATACGGTGGTGGTATGCGACGGGGAAATATTAGGCAAGCCGGTGGATACCGCTGATGCCACGCGCATGCTTCTCCTGCTTTCCGGGCGCACCCACCATGTGGTTACCGGCGTGGCCGTGGTCGGGAGAGCAGAGGTAGTCGAGGTAGCCGCGGAGGTCACCCAGGTCACCGTGCGGACCCTTTCGCACCAGGAGATCGCTGACTACGTAGCTGGCGGCGAGCCCATGGACAAGGCGGGCGCCTATGCCATCCAGGGCTACGCGGCGCGATGGATTCCGCGCATCAGCGGCTGCTACTTCAATGTCGTTGGGTTGCCTCTCGCCCTGGTGGCGAGCCTGCTTGAGGGAGCAGAGCTCCGGTTGGCGAGCCAAGCCGTCCCAGCCAGATCTTTGTCGCTCGGTTGATCGGTCCTGGGTTCAGGGTAGAAACGTGCGGTCGCTCTTCTTGCCGGAACGCAGCAGTTGGATCGAGCACAGAACAAAGATGGTGAGTACGGTCAGGTCGAGGGAGGCTAACATGTATCCCTTTCTGCGGCCTACTCCAGGTCCAGACCGCCAATCATCGCTGCCAGCAGTGCTGTTCTCGGAACGAGCGCATCCAGCAGAACGGATTCGTGATCGGCATGGGCGCCTTCCCCTACCGCTCCCATCCCATCCAGCGTTGGAATTCCCAGGGCGGAAGTAAAATTCCCGTCCGAACCTCCGCCAGTCGCTGCTTCCTGAAGGTCAAAACCCAATCCTTTGGCCATTGTTGCTGCGCGCCGGAAAAGAGAGACCGTGCCCGACGTTCGTTCCATGGGTGGCCGGTTCAGGCCGCCCGTGACCTCTAGCGTGCATTGCCGGTCAACCACGCGCAGCGATCGAAAGCGGCGATCCATCTTCGGTGCATCGACCGCCTTGGCAATGCGCACGTCGAACTCCGCCCAGGCTTCGGCGGCGACTACATTGGATCGCGTGCCTCCGCCAATTACACCCGCGTTGACCGTGATGCCCCTGGACAGGTCGGTGAAACCGCTGGCGCGCTCGATCTGCCGCCCCAACTCCAGTACTGCGCTGTGTCCGCGGCCGAAGTCGACACCGCTATGGGCGGCGACGCCATGCACCTGCAGGCGGTAATTGGCCACCCCTTTTCTCGCCGTTTTGTAGGCTCCGGGGATACCCTGCGCCGGCTCCAGCACAAAAACCGAGTCACACTTTCTGGCCAGAGACTCCGTCAGCGCTCTTGAATGATCGCTGCCCGTCTCCTCGTCGCTGTTGAGCAGAAAGATCACCGGCCGCCTCAATCGCCCGGCCTGCTGCAAGACGCTCAGGGCGGCTGACCCATTACCACCCCGGCTCTTCATATCCAGTACTCCCGGACCCCAGGCCCGGCCTGCCCGCTGTCGAAAAGGTATTTTGGCTAGCGTGCCCAGCGGCCACACCGTATCCAGATGGCCGAGCAGCATCAATGGTTTGAAGGTTGACCGCACCGGTCCGAAATGGCCCACGAGCAGGTCTCCCGCCGCTGTCTGCCGGCTTCGCTTGCTCTTGCCCCCACTCATCCGGATCCATCGTTCCACTAGGCGGACGCAGCGGTTGACCGCCACCCGGTCCTCGGTAGGGGATTCGACCCGAACCAGCTCGCCAATCATCTCCAGCATTTCGGGCCTTCGCCGGGCAACCGCCAGTGTTAGGTCACGGTAAGTGTGCATACAGTCTTTGTTTCCCTCCGGGTAGCCTTCAAACCGCTAACACCAGCGTGTTATTGGTCCTGCCCCGATCAGTTTGTTGCTTTTTTGACACAGTAAAACTTTTTTAATCCTATGTAGTCTATGGCTTTGCCAGTATTTGCAAGCCAGGAATCCCCATTCGTGGAACCAGCGCATTTAGAAAAGACCATCGCGTCGGTGATTGAGTTCTCTGGAATCGGTCTCCACAGCGGGGCGCCGGTGAACATGCGCTTGCTACCCGCCCCTGCCGGTTCCGGCATCGTCTTCCGCCGCACAGATCTCGACAACTACGAGATTGCGGCAACCGGCAGAAACGTTGCCAAGGTCAGCTACGCCACCAGCATCATGCGCCAGGGTGTGCTGATCTCTACAACCGAGCACCTTCTTTCCGCCTTGATTGGCGTGGGCGTCGACAACGTCATTATCGAGCTCGACAATCTGGAGCTGCCTATCCTTGATGGCAGCGCCCTGCCCTACGTGGAAGCCTTTGCCCACGTGGGCATTCGGAGCCAACGGCGGCGGCGGCAGTACCTGCGAATCTTGAAGAGCGTCGAAGTCCGCGAGAATGGCAAATTTATCGCCGTCTATCCTGGCGAGGGCTACAGCATCACCTACGACATCAACTTCCCTCACCCCATCGGCCGCCAGGCTTTTACTGTCGATCTCGCAGCCGGATCGTATGGCGCCGAGATTGCGGCCGCTCGTACTTTTGGGTTTCGCGAAGATGAGAAGATGCTGCGCGATATGGGGCTGATCCGGGGCGCCTCGGAGGAGAACGCGATCATTCTCTGCGGCGGCGCGGTGCAGAACGGACCTCTTCGCTTTGACGACGAATTTGTTCGCCATAAAGTGCTCGACCTGATCGGCGATCTTGCTTTGGCCGGGCATCGTATTATCGGCCGGGTCGTGGCTCAGCGCGCCGGCCACGCCATGCACACCGCCTTGGTCTCCCGCCTGCTGCGCGATCGATCCGCCTGGGAGCTGGTGCAATTTCCCGCACCCCGGCGCCCCCTGGTCCCGGTTGCTGCCCCCCGCCTGGCCACCGCCTAGATTTTCTTAGTATTCCGCCAAAATAGATGGGACCGTCACCGGGATAATCTCGGCTCCGCGAGATGCGCGTACTCGCTCGCCCAGCGCGTACTTCAGCTCCGCAATGCCTGCCCCGGTTACCGCCGATATGGCGAAAAACGGCAGCTTCCGCCTTTTTGCCATGGCGCGCAGCTTCTTTAGTTTTTCCGGGTTGGCCGCGTCAGTCTTAGAGGCCACCACCAGCATCGGCTTTTCTTCCAGACCATGTCCGAAGCTCTTCAACTCGGCCATAATCACCCGGAAATCTTCCACCGGGTCGGGGCGGCCGCTGGCATCGGAAACGTCGACCAGGTGCACCAATACCCGGGTGCGCTCGATATGGCGCAGGAACTGCATGCCCAAGCCGGCTCCCAGGTGGGCTCCCTCAATCAAGCCAGGAATGTCTGCCACCACAAAACTGTCTTCATGCGGTGGCTCGCCCACCGAGACCACCCCTAGGTTGGGCTCCAGAGTCGTAAACGGGTAGTCGGCGATTTTGGGCTTGGCGGCGGAAATCCTGGAGATCAGTGTCGACTTGCCGGCATTGGGGTATCCCACCAGCCCTACATCGGCCAGCAGTTTCAACTCCAGCCGGTAGACCCGTTCTTCTCCCTCTCTGCCGGCTTCCGATTCTCGCGGCGCCTGGTGAGTGGAGGTGGCGAAATGCTGGTTTCCCCGTCCGCCCCGCCCGCCCTTCGCGGCAACGATTCGCTCATCGGGATGCTGGAAGTCATGTACCACCGCGCCCGTCTCGTCGTCGTACAGGACCGTGCCGACCGGCACTTTCAGAATGGTGTCCACGCCTTCCCGGCCACTGCAGTTGGAGCCTTCTCCATGGCGTCCCCGTTCGGCCTTGTGTTCGGGGTTGAAGCGAAAGTGAACCAGGGTATTGTGCCGCTCGCTCGATTCCATGATGACATCGCCGCCGCGGCCGCCATCCCCTCCGGAGGGTCCGCCGCGAGGAACAAACTTCTCCCGCCGAAACGCAACGCAGCCGTTGCCGCCATCCCCTGCCTTCACCCGGATTCGTGCCTCATCGATGAACATCGCGACCCAATCTCAGTGTAGCGGATATCGGCATCAGTCAGCCCTTCGCTCTGCACGGCAAGAAAAGGTTGAGTGGGATCTCCAAGCCCCAATGCGGTCGCTCCCTAATGAATAAGGGCGCTGGGCTACTTTCAGGTCGCCCCTTTCGGGGCTGGATTTGTAAATCCGAGCTTCCACGGAGGTTCTTTAGGCCGGCAAGAAAACGCTGGGTGCCCCATTCAAGCCTGCTTTTGGCTTGAGTGGGATCGCGAAGATCAGTCCACAAGCAGCCGGCGAACCCGCGGACTGATCGCGCACAGCACCTCCCACGGGATCGTGCTGGTCAGGTCGGCCAAATCCCAGGCGGTCATCGCCTCGTCGCCCTGGTTCCCCAGCAGCACTACTTCGTCGCCGATCGCCACTCCTGGAATGTCCGTCACATCCACCACCGATTGGTCCATCGAAATCCGCCCGGCGATGGCTGCCTTCTGGCCATGGATCAGGACGTGTCCGCGGTTGGAGAGCAAGCGGTTGAGCCCATCCGCGTAGCCGACCGGCAGCAGCGCAAGGCATGTCTCGCGGGGGGCAACAAAGGTATGCCCATAACCAGCCGTGTCGCCCGGCTGCAGGGTACGCAACGAGCTCACCTGCGTTTTCCAGGCGAGCACCGGGGCAAACTCCGCGTCTTCCACCTCCCAGGAAAGACTGTCCAGGGTAAACCTGTCGAGGTACCCATAAAGCGCCAGCCCGGGCCGCAACATCAACCGGATCCCCGCGTGCGCGGCCATCTCGATCAGGGCCTGCCGGTCGGGTCCCGCGAGTATGGTCGACGAGTTGCCGGCATGCAGCCACTGGGGCCGCAGGCCGTGCGCCAGGATAGAATCCAGCCCGGTCTGCAGTCTTGCCAGCTGGGAATTGGGCCGGGTGGAAGAGAAGGACTCGGGCGCGCAGAAGTGGGTCATCACTCCTTCTAGGCGGAGGCAGGAGCCAGGGTGAAAACGAAGCAGCAGGGAGTCCAAGGGGTCCGCGCACACCTTGGCGTGCCATGCCGGTGTCAATTTCCAGGTGAACCGGGAGGCTCCCCGGCGGCATGCGGCGCGCCGTCGCCGCTTCCTCCAGCAGGTCAAGGTGCCAGGGCTCCCAAACCACCGGGGTAAGACCCTGTTCGATGACCGTATCCGCTTCTCCGGGGAAGATTCCGGACATCAAAAGAATCCGAGACTCGGGACAGACGACCCGCACCGCCTCGCCCTCCACAGTATCGGTTACCCCTAACCACTGTGCCCCGGCTTCAGCCAGCAGCGGCGCACACTGTCAGCACATCATGGCCGTAGGCGTTGGCCTTGACCACCGCGATCAACTCCGCTTGGGAGCCGGCGATGCGCGCGCAGCTTTTCAAAGTTGGCCAGCAGCCGGTCGCGCGAGATCTCAGCCCATAGGGGTCGGTGTTTAGTATTCTCCAGGAGCTTCACCAAAGGCCATGTTCTCAAAGCGTGTACAGTCCGCCCGGTACGCCAGGTGCACCGACCCGGTGGGCCCATTTCGCTGCTTGGCGATGATGATCTCCGCCTTGTTCTTGGAGTCGGGATCTTCTTCGCCGTTCTCGTCCTTGTTGTAGTAGCTGTCGCGGTGGATAAAAGCGACCACATCGGCGTCCTGCTCGATCGAGCCCGATTCACGCAGATCGGAGAGCATCGGCTTCTTGTCCCCGCCACGCTGTTCCGAGGCGCGGCTGAGCTGGGAGAGCGCGACTACAGGAACGCGCAACTCCTTGGCGAGCGCCTTGAGCCCGCGTGAGATCGCGGAGACCTCTTGCGTGCGGTTCTCGTAGCGGCGAGCCCCCACCCCGAAGGTGGTGGCGGTCATCAACTGCAAGTAGTCGATTACGATCAGGTCCAGGCCGCCTTGCTGCCGTTGCAGCCGCCGCGCCTTGGCCCGCATCTCAGAGAGCGCAATCGCCGGGGTATCGTCGATAAATATCTTCGACTCTGCCAGCCGCTCCAGCGCCTCCATCAATTTGCCCCGATCTGCTTTCGGAATAAACCCGGTTTGGATCTTCTGCATCGAGACCAAAGCCTGCGACGCAAGCATGCGGCGTAGCAGAGATTCCTTCGACATCTCCAGCGAAAAGACGGCAACCACTTTGCCATCCCTCACCGCTGCGTTCTCAGCGATATTGATGGCCCAGGCCGTCTTGCCCATGCTGGGGCGGGCCGCGATGATGATCAGGTCGGACGCCTGCAGACCGCTGGTCATCTTGTCGAATTGGGTGTAATGGGTGGCCAGTCCAGTCACCTCTTTTTGTTGCGCGTACAGGTTGTCGATGGTCCCGAAGGAATCGCGCACGATCTCCGGGATTCCGGCAAAACCGCGGGTGATGCCGCGCTCGGAGACTTCGAGCAGCCCGGATTCGGCCGCATCCAGCACCGCCAGTGCTTCTTCGCTCTGATCCGCTGCCCTGGTGATGGCCGTGCTGCAGATGCCAATTAATTGCCGGCCCAGGGATTTGTCTTTCACGATCCGGACGTACTCTTCGATGCTCGGCCGGCGGGGGAGACCCTCGGTGAGGGAAGCGAGGTAGGCGACACCGCCGACCGCTTCCACCTCCTTGCGGCGGGCTAGCTCCTCCGATAGCGTGACGATATCGACCGCGTGGCGCGCGTCGATCAACTCCGCCATGCGGGCGTAAATGCGCCGGTGCGAGTCCAAGGAAAAATCTTCCGCGCGCAGTCTTTCTGCCGCTTCGTTGTAGGAGTGATTGTCGAGCAGGATCGCGCCTAAGATCGAACGCTCCGCCTCCACGCTTGCGGGTAGGCCGCGGTCCAACGAGACATCAGAAAGGCTTGCCATGATCAAAACTCCAAGCTCAGTTTAGGGGAGGGCGAAGCTGACGATTGAGTGCAAATGTGGACAAAAGGACTTCATTGAGGCAGTGAGAGCAAAGATAGTATCCTCAACGCTGGAAGCATGCGCGTGAGAACCTCAGTGTCTTGAATCCTCGTTCATAGCCTGCGGAAAACTCCACGAATTCTTGACAAAGAGCACGGCTTCACAGGTTGCGGAAGAACCTGTTTTTGTCAGGGCACGACTTCAGTCGGGCCGAAAACGTCCCCGAAGAAGTCGGGCTTTAGCCCCTGAGGTGCCTCCGCCCGTAGCCAATATCTTCCTACCGTGCCGGCGCTTCAAGATCCCGCGCGCATACCTCCTGGACCTTGAGTCTGGGACCTTCTTCCTCGGTATGATGAATGTAATGGGTAATGCAAGCAGCAATGTCTTAGCAGTAGCATTCGGTTGCCTGATCTGTATCGGTGTGAGCGCCCGTGGACAGCAGGCTTCTCAGCCCGTGACGAAACCGGGCACGGCGCCGCCGGAGTTCCGCGAGATGCAGGCCGTGGAAGACCGGTGGAGTGACGCGGTGACCAAACGCGACCAATATGGAATGGAGCTGGTGCTGGCTCCGCAGTTCATCGGTATCTCCGCCAGCGGAGATGTGACGACGCGGAACCAGCAAATTGCCGGCCTGTTCGTCAAAGGCACGGGACCTGATTCCCTGGAGCAGAAGGTGGTGAGTGTTCGCTTTGTCGGTGAGATTGCCATCGTCAACGGCACGTACGTCATGAGCTGGAAGACGGAGAAGGGGCCATTCCAGGAAAAAGGTATCTTCTCTCATGTATTCGAACACGTGCACAACAACTGGCTCTGTCTTAACTCACAACGCACGGTAGTGGCAGAAGATGTGAAGCGGGCGGTCCAGGAAAAGCCCAAGTCCACCAAACGCAGCGATGCTGCGTTACCTATGCACATTCCGCTGGTTTATAAAGGACCGGAAAGCAGCCAGCCGGCGCCTCCGCCGGGTAGCGGCACATCCCCTCCGTAGCGCATGGCTGCTGCGGTATAGTTCTCTGCCATGCGCACATTTGCCCTGTTGGTCCTGCTCGCTATTTCTAATCTCGCCTTCGCGGTAGACAAAATGACAGCTCCTGAACTGATCGGCCTGGCGCAGGCGCACAGCGCCGCGCTGCCGGATGCAATCAACGCTACATTCAGCCCAAAAGATCTCCAGGAGGGCACGGCGTGGGCCGGCAAGGGGCACGACTTCTTCTTTGCCCTACAATCCCCGACACCTCCCACGCTCCTCATCGACAACGCGCAGGGCCCGCTAATGCAGCCCCTGGGAGCCGGCCTATGGTATGCGGTGGCAAAGATTGAAGAGCTGGGCGTGCTTCACTCTTTCGACTACCGGGTCGGCGGCGCTAAATTCGGCGGACGCCTGGATCTTCCCTCCTTCAGTCCGGATTCCTATCTCCAGGCAAATACGCCATCAGGCACGCTCTCGGAAAAGCTCATCCATACCAGCAAAATCTATGACGGCATGAAGAGCGAGTACTGGATCTACGTGCCCGCGGGCTACGATCCCAAAGTTCCCGCCGCGCTCATGGTTTTTCAGGATGGCGGCGGCTATATCCGTCGCGATGGCAACAATCCTGCGCTCAACGTGATCGACAACCTGATCGCGCAGAAGAAAATCCCGGTCATGATCTGTGTCTTCATCAACCCTGGCGACGTGACTGACGCACCAGGGACGCCGACCTACCGCTTTGTGCAGGCGTTTGCCGAGCAATGGCGCCGGACACTCAAAGACTCCATGCGCAGCACCGAATATGACACCGTCTCTGATCGTTATGCCGGTTTCTGCGCGATGAGCTTCTGGCCGAGGTTGCGGCCCACTACAACCTGCGCAAAGATGCCTACAGCCGCGCCATCACCGGTCTCTCCTCGGGCGGCATCTGCTCCTTCAACGCCGCCTGGCAGATGCCCGACCAGTTCAGCCGGGTGATCAGTTGGATCGGCAGCTTCACCAGCATCCAGTGGAAAGAAGATCCAGCCATCCCCGACGGCGGCCAGGACTACCCGGAGAAAATCCTGCGCGAGCCGGCTCGCAACATCCGCGTGTGGCTGCAGGATGGCTCCAACGATCAGGAGAACGATCGCTACGGAAGCTGGCCGCTGGCCAATATTCGCATGGCCAATGCGCTCAAGCTGAAAAATTACGATTTTCATTTCAGCTTCGGCCAGGGGACGCATAATGCCGCGCACGGCGCAGCCGAGTTTCCCGCGGAGTTGATCTGGCTCTGGCGTGACTACGACCCGGCAAAAACCAGCCAGACCTACGAAATCGAAGCATCAGAGAAGGCCAGGCCGCTCTTTCGCGTGACCCTCACTGACCGCGACGCGCGCTAAAGCAGGATCATTTGCACTTCAAACATGGAGCTCAGGAAAATTGGTCCCGCATCATGGTCTGTTCCATTTACAGAGAGTGTGAAAGGGTCATATTCTCTGATTGGCTCCCTCAAAAAGTTGTCGATCTGCCTTTGATTCCGCGACGCGGCAAGAGAAAGGTTTCTTGCGATGGATACCAGGGCCCCTAACCGGATTCATGGCGCGGTCATTCTGGCTGCGCGCCTGCTCCTCTTCGCGAGCCTGTTCCTGCCGGGTGCGCGGCCCGCAGCCGGCGACACATTCCGGCTTGGAAAATCCCGGGGAAGGCTCTGCCGTAATTCAAGGCAAGTGGCAATTCCACACCGGCGACGATGTGGCCTGGGCCCAGCCGGGCTACGACGATTCCGCAGTGGGAGCAACTAAGCGGAGAAACCACCTGGGGTGCGCAAAGCGCACCCCTCGTATACCGGCTTCGCGTGGTACCGCAAGCGCATTGACGTCACCGGCCCGCCGCTACCCGTGGCCATCCTGATACCGCCGGTCGACGATGCCTACGAACTCTACTGGAACGGTCAGAAGATCGGCTCTTATGGGCAAAGTGCCACCCCACGGCTATTGGTGGGCCAATCGGCCACGGCGCCATCTACCCGTCGGTGCCGCGCCCACCAGCTGGGGTGCTCTGCTCTCCGTGTTTGGAAAAGTCCACCCTGGCCTCGACTCGCCCCAGAGACTCTGGGCGGTCTTGAGGCTGCGCCGATCCTCGGAATCCGCCGTGCTGGAAATGAAGGCAGCGTTGGCTCGACCCAGGAAGAGCAGCGCCAGCTTCCCCGTGTTCTGATCGGGACGGTCATTCTTGTGGCCGGCTTGCTTACCCTGTTGCTTTTTTTGCGTGATCGCAAACAAGGGCTCTATCTGTGGCTGGCGAATCTACTTATTTGCCGATGGCCTCACCGGCTTCGAGCGTCTCGATGTCTTCCGCTATGGGTTGCTCTACACATCGCAGCAGACTTTCATTCAGTTTCAAACGGTTTTTCAGGATATCTCGCTCTGGCTGTTGCTGCTCACGCTCTTTGGCTGACCCGCGAACCACGCTGGCGCCGCTGGACCAAGATACTCTGCTCGCCTCTATCTCATTGCCCAGGCGAGCGATGTCATCACCCTGTTGTTCTGGCAATACGCTGGAGTCGGCATGCAGTGGGTGGATGGCATAACCACGGCAATCTACTGCCTCACCCCCCTCTTCATTCTTCTTTATCGTTGGGTTTGGCATGGCTCGCAAAAAACAAGCTGGCGTTGTGGCCCGTTGCCTCTGCGGCCTTTCTCTATGGCTTCTTCGGCTTCGCATCTGGGGTTGGTCGGCCCAGGGTACCCGCTTCACCCATTGGACCATCGCCGAGACCATGTGAGCTGGCATCTCAGCCTCGGCGGCTATCACTTCGGCGTCAATTTCCTCCTCGACCTGCTGCTTTTTCTGGTCCTGTTGTTTACCGTGGCCCGCCAACAATTACTCGGATCGCCGCCGCCAGGCCGAGATCGAGATGGAAGTGCGCTCGGCCCGCGAAGTGCAGCAGGTCCTCATTCCCGAAGAGATCGCGGCCATCCCGGGCTTCACGATTAACAGCGTCTACAAACCGGCGGCGGAATTGGGTGGCGACTTCTTCCAGGTTCTGGGGCAGGAAGATGGCAGTGTCTCGTCGTCCTGGGAGACGTGAGCGGAAAAGGGCTTAAGGCGGCCATGACCGTCTCGCTCATTGTGGGCGGACTCCGCAGCACCTGCTTGAGACCACGCAGGAGCCGGTGGAGATTCTTCGTGGCTCTCAATCGCCTCCTCGTCGTCCGCAGTGAAGGCGGCTTCACCACCTGCGTGGTGATGCGTATTTCCGCCAAGGGTGACGCGAGCCTGGCGAACGCCGGCCACCTGGCGCCCTACCGCGACGGCCAGGAGCTACCTGTGGCCGGCTCACTACCCTTGGGTGTGAATCCAGAAGAACTCTACGATGAGCTCGTCTTTCGCTTGCAAGAAGGGGAAACGCTCACCCTCTACACCGACGGCGTGCTCGAAGCGCGCAATGCCGAGGGCGAGCTCTACGGTTTCGACCGCCTGGCAGACTTGCTGGGCAGAAAGCCGTCGGCGGAAGAGATTGTTGCCACGGCGTGCAGCTTCGGCCAGGAGGACGACATCACCGTGCTCTCTATCACCCGCACTGCGGCCAGTCAGGCCCACGCGGCGCGTCTGAGCCTGACCACCCAGATCGCCAACGTCTGATAAAAGTCTTGTAGTTTCTCGCGGGCTCGTCGTAGCATGTTGGGGCTCAGAAGTTAAACTTTCGTTAACATTCAACTGGAGTGGACATGAAGACATTGATCCGTCCGATGCTGGCCGCAACCGCGCTGGCTCTAATCGCAATGATTGCTTCTCAGGCAGGTACCGCGCAAGCTCCGGCTGGCGCACCCGCTGGTTCTACGGGGCTGTGTAATGACGGTACTTACTGGACGGGCGCAACCAAGAGCGGCGCGTGTCGCGGCCATAAAGGGGTGAAGACATGGTATGCGGCAGCGGGAGCTGCCCCTGCTGCGGCGCCTGCAGCCGCCGCTCCTCCTGCTAAGTCTACCGCTCCCGCTCCTGCTCCTGCAGCTGCCCCCGCCCCTGCTCCCGCAGCTGCCCCGGCACCGATGGCCATGAAGGCCAAGACCCCACCATCGACCACTCCGGCTCCGGGCGGCGGACCGGGTCTCGTCTGGCTTAATACCTCCACCAAGGTCTATCACTGCCCAGGGACGAAATACTACGGCACGACCAAGGCCGGCGCATACATGTCCGAAGCTGACGCCAAGGCCAAGGGCGCCCATGCCGATGCGGGCAAGCCCTGCAGCTAAAACCAGGCGATGTCAATAGTTACGGGGCAGCGATCTGATCCGGATCGCTGCCCCGCGGTGTTTCGACTCGGCTATCTCTTACCGTGCCATGGTCAGAAAGTCTGCCCGGCAGCCGCGGTCAACCCAGATACCCCGGTTGTCGTAGCCCCAAGTCTGTCCCTGGATGCAAGGGGAACCGCTACGCTGGTTGGTAAGCTGCACACCCCGGCTGGTATTTGCCGAGCAGTAGTTGCGTTTGCCATCATTCGACGAACATGTGACCGTCACTCCCGAAGGCGGGCGTCCACCTGGGTAGCCCGGTCCGTAGCCCGGTCCGCCACTCGCCAGACGAAAGTCTGCCCGGCACCCGCGATCCACCCATATACTCCGGTTGTCGTAACCCCATGTCTGGCCCTGGATGCAGGGAGAGCCACTGCGCTGGTTTACCAGCTGTACGCCGCGGCTGGTGTTTGCCGGACAGTAATTACGTTTGCCGTCATTCGACGAGCAGGTCACGGTTCCGCCCGGAGGTGGTGTTGGACCCCCGCCGCCGAGAAAGAAGTCTGCCCGGCAGCCGCGGTCAACCCAAATTCCTTGCCGGTCATAGCCCCAGGTCTGTCCCTGGATGCAAGGCGAGCCGCTACGCTGGTTAGTCATCTGCACCCCACGGCTGGTATCTACGCGGCACAAATGACGCTTCATGTCATCGGAAGCACAAGTAACCTGCCGCCCATTCTGCTGGGTGATTCCGCTCTGCGCCCAGGCTCTCGACGATGCGAGGCATAAGCTCTGGATTCCCAGCAGCAAAACAAGCCAAGTCAGTTTCTTCATTCCTCTTCTCTCCTCTGAGGCTTGCAAAAGTTCAACCGGCCCGATGTACTCAAAACTGGGTCAAGCGATGATAAAGCGGATGGGTCCTGTTCGGTATAAACATGCAGCTCGTCCCAGCCTTTTTCTTTCACCGGAGCAAGCAGGCAGCCGGGTTACCGCGGCTTCCACAACTTTTCCCCGGGTTTCGCGTCTTACCCTGCAGGAGTAAAGCCGCCATGTTGCGTCGCCCCCACGTTGTCTTTGCCGTCTTCTTGCTCCTGCTTGCGGCGCCTTTTGCCGCCCTGGGCAAAGATGCCGCCCCCCGTCCAGGAGCACCCCTCAGCTGGGTTCCGCAAGGTTTTGAGGTCCTGGGCCAGCGAGCCGCCTTCCATACCGATTTCACCTTTGACCGCTCCATGCTGCAGGTGGCCAGCTACTTCATCGGCGACAAGGACCCGGATGCGCGCAACGCGATTGCCAAGCTGAATGGCATTTCCGTGCACAGCTATCACTTCGCCGGCCCCGGCCTGTATGACCCTGCCGCGCTCGACCTGATCCGCCGGCAGTACGAGGCCGCCGGATGGAGGCACCTGGTCGCCGCCCACAGCAAAAGCGACCCCTATAGCACCGGCCAGACCGACCTGTGGATTAACTTTGCCCACATGGACGTGACGGGAATGATGGTGCTGGTCTCGGGGCCAAAGGATCTCAACCTGATCGCCCTGAATGGAGACATCAGCACGCTCGACTTGTTGCATCTCCGCGGCCATTTCGGGATTCCGCGTTTTTCCGGCGACCGCTTTGTGACCATGGCCCGGCTCCGCGGGGACGCCAGCCTTATGTGTCGCCTGGGCCCGCTGCCGCCATGCCCGACCAGGCTCCGGAGTCGGCTCCCGAGCAGTATCCCGGCAGCGTAGGTATCGGCTCGCCCGCTGTGGACGCGGCTCCGCCGCCCCCCACTCCGCCCGGCTTCTGAAATTCGATGTTAGGAACGAAATACCGGCGGCCGCTGCTTTGCGCTTATCGCCGACTTCCAGGTAGACGTGCAGCAGAGAAAGCGCCGCCGGCGTCACCCCGGGGATCCTGCTGGCTTGTCCCAGGGTTTGCGGCCGCACCCGGGCCAGGGTCTCCTGCATCTCCCGCGACAGGCCGCTGATCCCCGCGTACTCGAAGTCGGCGGGAATCGCCCGCTGCTCCGCCTTCTTTAGCTTTTCGATCGCCTTCCGCTGCTGATCCAGGTAGCCGGCGTACTTGATCTCGGTCTCCACCGACTTCAACTCATTGCGCATCCGCGCATTCACCGCGGCACTGAAGAAAGCCAGCTCGCCGTCGCTCTCCTCCAACTCCGGCCGCAGGGCAGGCAGCAGCATCTCCAGCGTGATCTCCGGGCCGCTTGAGCAGTTGAGCATAGGTCTGGCCGGCTACGTTGCCCAGCGCTGAAGCTACATCCGGCAACATCTCGCTCAGCCGCGCGAGGTTCACTTTCCGCGTGGCCAGCAGCTTCTCCAGGGCCACCGCCCGCGCCTGCTTCTCGCTCATAATCCTGCCAGGCGCCGTCGCTGATCAGGCCCAGCTTGTGCCCATAGGGAGTCAGGCGGCGATCGGCGTTATCGATGCGCAGGTGCAGGCGGAACTCCGCCCGCGAGGTAAACATGCGATAGGGTTCGTTGGTGCCCTTGCTGATCAGGTCGTCGATCAGAATGCCGGTATAGGCCTCGGTACGATCCAGGGTGAAGGGAGCCTCCCCGCGAACCAGCAGCGCGGCGTTGATGCCGGCCATCAGTCCCTGGCAGGCGGCCTCCTCGTAGCCCGAAGTGCCGTTGATCTGCCCGGCAAGATAGAGGTGGCCAATCTGCTTCACCGCCAGGCTGCGGTCAAGCTCGGTGGGATCAATCGCGTCGTACTCGATGGCATATCCGGGCCGAAGCATCTCCGCCTTCTCCAGGCCGGGAATCGAGCGCACGACCTCCCACTGCACTTCCATCGGCAGGGAAGTAGACATGCCGTTGACGTAGACCTCGTTGGTGTCCAGCCCTTCCGGCTCGAGGAAGAACTGATGCTGCTCCTTATCCGGGAAGCGGACCACCTTGTCTTCAATCGAAGGGCAATACCGCGGCCCGATGCCCTGGATCTGCCCGGAGTACATCGGCGAGCGGCCGACATTCTCGCGGATGATGCGCAGGGTCTCCGGCGTGGTGTAGGCGATGTGGCAGGAGATCTGCTTCTGCGGCAGCTCCACCGTGCGAAAGCTGAACGGGCGTAGGATCCGCATCCCCGGGCTGCTCCGCAAAGCGGCTCCAATCGATGCTGCGGCCGTCCAGCCGGGGCGGCGTGCCGGTCTTGAGACGGCATCCGCGCAGGCCCAGCCGCTTGAGCGCCTCCCCTAGCAGCACGCTGGGAGGTTCGCCGCTGCGGCCGGCGGGGTAGTGCTCTTCTCCGCAGTGAATCAGGCCGTTGAGAAAAGTGCCGGTGGTAATGACAACGGCGCCCGCCAATACGGTGCGGCCATCCCGCAGGCGTACGCCCCGCGTCGTTCTCGCCGCACCCTCTTCTCCTGGCTCCTCAAGCAGCAGATCCACCACTTCCGCCTGCTTGATGTGCAGGTTTGCCTGCGACTCGAGCACTTGGCGCATCTTCACCCGGTATTGGCGCTTGTCGCACTGCGCTCGCGGAGACCACACCGCAGGCCCGCGGGAGGTATTCAGCAAGCGGAATTGGATGCCGACCGCGTCGGCGACCTCGCCCATAATCCCACCCAGCGCATCCACTTCGCGCACCAGGTGCCCTTTGGCGATGCCTCCAATGGCGGGATTGCATGACATTTGCGCGATCAGGTCCAGATTGAAACTGAACAGCGCTGTCCGCAGGCCCATGCGCGCCGCCGCCATGGCTGCTTCGCAACCGGCGTGTCCGGCACCCACAACTACAATGTCGTATTGTTCCGTAAACGCCATACCGGTTCTATTCTAGAGCTTTGCAGGCAATTCGATATTTTCAAGGATTGAGGGGCAGCAGGTTTATGAATGAAACAAAAGTTGCGTTACTAGGGCTTGGGATTATGGGAACAGGCATGGCGGGCCGCCTGCTCGAAGCGGGCTACCCGCTCAGCGTTTACAACCGCAACCCAGGCAAAGCACAAGCGCTGGAGGCCCGCGGAGCTACGCTGGCCCCCTCGCCCCGCGCAGCCGTAGCAGGTGCGTCTGTGGTGATCAGCATGCTTTCCGACGTCCCGGTCTGCCGCGATGTGTGGCTCGGCCGTGGGGAGGCGCTGGTGGACGCCGCGCCCGGGACTCTATTGGTGGAATCCAGCACCGTCACCGTGGAGTGGATTCATGAGCTTAACCGGGCCGCCCAGGAGCGAGGTTGTGTCCTGGTGGATGCGCCGGTTACTGGCAGCAAAGCCCAGGCTGCGGCCGGGCAGCTCCTCTTCCTAGCCGGAGGCTCGGCTGAGGCGGTGGGCAGGATCGACCCCATCCTCAGGACCATGGGCCGCGACGTGGTTCACGTGGGCCCCGTGGGCAGCGGTGCTCGCCTCAAGCTGATCAACAATTTTCTTTCCGGGGTGCAGACCGCAGCCCTGGCGGAAGCTCTCTCCATGATTGAGCGCAGCGGGCTCGATCTGCAAAAGGCGCTCGGTGTGCTCACCGAAGGAGCCCCAGGCAGCCCGATTGTCAAGTTGCTGAGCGGACGCATGACGGCTCGGCAGTACGAGCCCCAGTTCCTGTTGAAGCTCATGGCCAAAGACCTTCGCTATGCCATCGCCGAGGCCGATCAGCAGGCACTCGATCTTGATATGGGCAGGGCAGCGCTGCGGGTCTTTGAGCATGCCATCACGGCGGGGCTGGGAGAGGACGACATGTCAGCGGTAGTGGAGCAGTTCCGCCAGCATGCCCAGAGCGCCTCTTGAGCAGTGCTGCGTAAGCTTTACGGACGCTGGATGTACAGCTGGGAGACCGCTCTTACCACTCGCGATACCAACCGCATCGTGCGCCCGGTGGAGTGGGGGTTTGACTGGCTGCAAGAATTTACCCGCTCCCACGACTTCAGCTTTGCCCATCACCCGCCGGAGGACAACGTTGCGGGGGAGCGGGCGATGTTGCAGGTGAATGACTTCATCCTGCACCATCGTGCCGAGTTTTTCGCCTACCAGACCCCGCGAGACTTCGTGCTTGAGGAGCGTCATCCCCAGCTGTTTCCCACCAACGTTCGCCCTGAAACCTTGCAGCGGGATGCTAAGCTGCGCCGTCAGGCAGCAAAAGGTACGATGCCCCGGGCGCAGTTTCTTCGCTTTACTTCGCCGGTCCACACTCCCTATCCAGAAAACGACCGTGTCAACGCCCGTTGGTTCCCCGCCTCGCCCCAAAAAATGGCGGGCAAGCCGAAGCAGGCAATTATTGTGATGCCGCAGTGGAACGCTGACGCGTTCAGCCACAACGCTCTCTGCTCCATCTTCAACCGGTTTGGGATATCTGCCCTCCGCCTGAGCAAGCCGTATCACGATATTCGCCGCCCAGCCGAGTTGAAGCGCGCCGATTATGCGGTTAGCGCCAATGTTGGCCGCACCATCGTCTCCTGCCGCCAGGCGGTGGTCGACATCCGCTGCTGCATCGACTGGCTCGAGCAGCAGGGGTACGAGCAGTTTGGCATTCTGGGAACGAGTCTCGGCTCCTGCTACGCCTTTCTCGCCAGCGCGCTGGACAGCCGAGTGCGCGTCACTGCTTTCAACCATGCCTCCATGTCCTTCGGCGACGTGGTCTGGACGGGTCAGAGCACACGGCACATCCGCGCTGCCTTCGAAGCCATCGGTATGACCCAGCAGCGCTTGCGTGATGTCTGGGCGGCCATCAGTCCTGCTCACTACATGGACCAATTTGCCGCCAACCCTAGAAAGGTTCTGCTGGTGCACGCCACCTACGACCTGACCTTTCTTCAGGAATACTCACTACAGGTGATCGAGAACTTTCGCCGGCGCGGGCTGGATTTTGTCTCGAAAGTTCTGCCCTGCGGGCACTACACCACTGGAGAAACTCCCTACAAATTTATGGATGGCTGGTATCTTGGCTCCTTTGTCTACTCTGCATTCAAGCAACTAGCCACGCTTGCGGCGCCCACCAGTCCGCAGAACGAACTGGTCGCCAAATAGTCTAAAATCGCACTATGTCTGACCATATGCGCCGTCCGCTCGCCGAGGCTGATCCAGAGATCGCCGCGGCTGTTGACCACGAGACCCGCCGCCAGCACGAAGGCCTGGAAATGATCGCCTCGGAGAATTTTGTAAGCCAGGCGGTGTTGGAGGCTGTTGGTTCAGTCTTCACCAATAAATACGCCGAGGGCTACCCGGGAAAACGCTACTACGGCGGTTGCGAATTTGCGGATGTCGTCGAAAATCTGGCGCGCGACCGGGCGAAGCAGCTTTTTGGCGCTGATCATGCGAATGTGCAGCCCCATTCCGGATCGCAGGCCAACGCCGCCGCTTACATGGCGGTCATCCAGCCGGGCGACACCATTCTTGGTCTTGACCTGGCGCACGGCGGCCATCTTACCCATGGGCACAAGCTCAGCTTTTCCGGCAAGCTCTACCGGGTGGTGTTTTACGGCGTGGAGCGGGATACGGAGCGCATCGACTACGACAAGCTGGAAGCAATTGCCGAACGCGAGAAGCCGAAGCTGATCATCGGAGGAGGAAGCGCCTATCCCAGGATCATCGACTTTGCCCGCATGCGCCAGATCGCAGACAAGGTCGGAGCCCTGCTCCTGATCGATATGGCCCACTTTGCCGGCCTGGTCGCAGGTGGCGCTCATCCCTCGCCCGTGCCTCACGCACACATCGTCACCACCACGACGCATAAGACTCTGCGCGGTCCTCGCGCGGGGTTGATCCTATGCCAGCAGCAGTTCGCTGCCGCAGTCGACCGCAGTGTATTTCCCGGTCAGCAGGGCGGCCCGCTGGTTCATGTCATCGCTGGCAAGGCGGTGGCTTTTGGTGAGGCTCTGGAGCCTGGCTTCAAACAATATGCGCAGCAGGTTATCGCCAATGCGCAAGCATTGGCCGAGACGCTTGTGGGCGAAGGTTACCGGGTAATTTCCGGCGGCACCGACACCCATGTCATGTTGGTGGACGTCTTCTCCCGCGGCATGCTGGGCAGCGAAGCCGAGCTGGCGCTGCAGGATGCGGGCATCACCGTGAACAAGAACGCCATCCCCTACGACACCAATCCGCCCATGAAACCAAGCGGCATCCGCATCGGCAGCCCGGCTCTGACCACGCGCGGCATGCGCGAGGCGGAGATGCGCACTATCGCCAAGTGGATCGCCCAGGCCCTCGATCAGCGCAACGACCCCCAGGCCCTTCGTTGGATCAAGGGCCAGGTCCTGGAGCTGGTTGAAAACTTTCCCCTTTACGGCTGGCTGCGGATTCCGGATACCGTCACCGCCCAGTACGGGCCTTAGGCATAACCCCATCTCAATGGAGGCGCATGTTCAAGCGTCTGGGCGGCCCTCTGCACGAGCTACTTTTGTTGCAAGACGTACGCTTGCGCGCCGGTTCCATTGCAGCTGTATTGTTGCAGCTGGGCATTGGGGGCCAAGGAGGCGTTGGGAACATCGAGGCATTTGAAGCTGTTACGGGCGATAAACTTGTAGGCCCCATTTCCCAGCGAAACTGGCATCCACTGCTGGTTCGTCCCTCCGCCAAGTAGCCCCATAGCTCGACCCCTATCCGGTTCGCCGTGGCCAAGGGGCCCCCGGTCACCTCCCAAACAAGAAGATTGCCGGTGCGGAACAAGGCATTGCGATTCACTACCCGATAGTACCCGCTGTCGGTAGCCTGAAATTGCCACTCCTGATTCGTCTGTGCGGCGCCGCAGGTGAATTGTTGAAGAACCGTCCCGTTGGAATAGCCCCAGGACGTGGCATCCAGGCACAGGGCACTGTTTGTGTTCACGACGTTGTACCAGGCAGTCGTCGAAATAGATGAGCCCGAACCGCCGGGGCCGATAACAATTCCATTGGAGCCGATCTTCGCCAGCCAGTTAGAGTACTCGCTGTCTTCCGCTTGCAGCGTGATCGGGATTTGCGGAAATCGACTGGTTGGTCGAATAGTAACTTTACTGTTCGGGAAATATTCATCGTTCCGGTATCCGCTCCAGGCACATCGTGACGCCCAGCACATCCAACCGACGGTATTCTCGTACATGTTGTTGTTGTACATAGTGCCGCTTTCAATATTTCCATAGACATCGAAGATAGTCGATTCCCACATTCTGCGCAGGAATCTCGGTTCCATCGGGTAGTAGGCCACTGGAGATCACTGTGTTGTTATGGGCGACGTTGTCGTGTCCAGAGCCGAAATTCGATGCCCATGTTTACCGTTCCAACTATCTGATTATTATAGACACTGTTATAGGCCGAAGCAGTTCGAACCGTGTCGCTCCCACTGCCATCGGTAGTGAAACCGCCGCCATTGTAGTTATCGGTTAGCAGGATTGTCGGCGTAGGCGCCTTGAATGTAGTTGTCGTGGAATTCAGCCGGACTGCTCGCCGTACCCCCGGCATCATACATACTGATGTTTTCGTTCACCAGGCTCTGGTAGGGATAATTGACGATTTCATTCCAGGCTACCGTGATGCCGGGCACAGACCACGCATTGCTGATCTGGATGGCATGGGCCCACACCCAGTTGGTTTCGCCGGGTAGGTAGCCGTTGGTCCCATTGCTCTGCAGGCCGAGAATATTACGGCCACGATTATTCAGGATCGTAATTGTCTCGGTCCCGTTGCGATTTCCCCCATAACCTCGCACCCAGATGCCAAACGCCACATTTTCGAAGTAGCAGTTTTCCACGTCAAGCATCGCACTGGGATTCTGGGCATTTACAAACGAGCCATTCGATTGACCGCGGACATTCGGATTGACGACCCACTCCAATGACATTCTTGACCGTAAGATTATTCCCGTAATAAGGATCGGAGATGAGGTCGCTGGGACCGGTGACATAGGAATTCTGGATCAAAACGGGCGCTGTGGTTGCGACGGTGACCGCCGGCGTTGTGGGATCTGTACTTCTCCAGTTGCCCGAGTAGGTACCTCCCTCGGTGATTGTGAGAGGGCCGCTCCATTGGATGTCGCCGATAGAGCTGGAGATCGCGATCGAGGCCGTCTGCAGCTGGTAGCTGGCTGTAACAGCGACGGTTCCCGTAGCTATGCCCCATGCGACCCCGCCGGCCGATACATTGACAATCCGGGGATCGGTCGAAACCCAGCTCACGCTACCGCTGACAATTTCGGAGATGCCATTGGAATACTTCGCCGTGGCGGTGAGCTGCGTTGTGCCCCCGATATTCACCGATGCCTGATTGGGCGAGATAGAAAGGGAAGTTAACGATTGTGCCCGGCTAGGGGAGGAGGCTGAAAGGACGAGACTGACAAGAAGTGGCAGATAGGCGATAGTCCGGGACATAGGTGTCCCGCAGTCGGGATAGAGCGTCTTATGCACAGCCACCTCACGTAGAAGGGTTCAAGCCATCGATATGCTGGTCCGGTCGCGGCGCTGAGATACTGTAAGCAGGCCTGTAGGCAGACCTTGCCCGTAGCGCGCAACGCCCTTGAGGGAGACAGCCGAATTGTCTAGGGGCAGCTAAAAATAAAAATGCGTGTACTGAAGAAGCGTAAAGGTACATGCCTGCACGCTGAATCGTTCAATATCGCGCCGCAAACGACCCGACCAAATGCCGCGAACATCCGGGAGGTACGATGCGGGAATGCTTCTCTCGAGGACTATATCGACGCTCGCTTGCCGGGCACAACGGCGGCACGGCAAGAGTTCGTTGCTCATCAGCAGTTCGGCCCGGAACGGATCAGTCCGTTCGCCTTTGGTGATCAAGGCTGGATAAGAGAATTAGTTGAAAGGATGACGATCTACCATGCGTCTGCAGTGCTGTTGTAGCCAGCCTACCGCTGTAGTAAAGATGCGTATTCCGCCTTCGCTTGCTTCAGGGTAGGGATGTCAGGATCAGCGTCTTTCCAAAGCGTCAGAAATTGTTCGTAGGATGCTCGTCCCTTAACCGTATCTCCTGACAAGACATACGCGCGACCCAGTTGAAGACGAGCCAGCGCGCCGATCGGTTCATTGAGAACCAAACCGCGATGGGCCAGGACTTTCTGAAATTCGGCGGCTGCTTCGGCCCCGCGATGCGCGGCAAGGTAAGCTTCCCCGCGGACGTATACCGGATATAAGTTGGGCCAGTTGTAATAGCTGTACGACGGAAGATTAAGGTCGCAAGGCGTGGCGGAGACAAGCGCATCCAGCGCCTGCTGCGGCTTTGAGCGCATAAGCTCGAGTCTGGCGCGGAGTGTCGGCAGGTAATTGCATTGGACGATGGTGTCTTCAGGGAACCTATTCGCCACTTCGGAGGTCAATGCCTGCGCCCGGTTCAGATCTCGGGAATAAGTAACCGCCAGAGCGATCCCAAAATCCAGGTCTCTGCCGCCCGAATATCTCCCGGCATTCATTGCTTGCTGTAAGGCCCTATCTGGATTTCCGAACAAACCTTCCCGAACTGCCAGAGCCGCATAGTATTGCGCGCTGCTTTCTTTTTGCCCGGCCCGCTCTGCCGACTCAGCTGCATGCTGCGAGAGACCACCGGCTTTTTCCAAATGGCCGAAATACGCAGCCGTATCCGCGTCCAGGGCCAACAACAGGTCTTCGATTCCAGGCTTGCCGCTAACCGATGCCACTTGCCTCGCCATTTCAAGGCGGTCGTCCCGGTAGAAGGCAATGCTGTAGTTGATGCCGGCCAGGTTCCCATCCAAGCCGGCCGCATGTGCGTTCTGCACCTCAGCCAACGCGTCGTCCACACGATCCATTACTAAATAAGTATCCGCAACGTCACGGTACAAAAAACTGCTGCGCGGCGGGAGATGAAGGGCCTGCAGATATTCGCTGAGGCCAAGGTCGTACTCGCCGAGTGTTTCGGCCACATCAGCAACAGAATTGTGAGCATATTGGCTGTCCGGGTAAACTTTGGCCATCAACTCGAAGCTCCGCCGGGCTTTTGTTAGATCGCCAGTCGCGTAGTAATAGTAACCTCCTTCAATCAGCCACTTTTCCCGCTGGCTGACCGGCTCTCGTAATTCAAACGCCTTCTGGACGTATAGCTTGGCAGTGTTGCTCTCGCCAATGTTTCCATAGGCATCGCCCAGCGCCCAGTATGCCATCGCGAAATGCGGGTCGAGTTCAATAGCCTTCTGAAACCACGACAACGAAGCCTTGTAATCAAAATCTTTGGCCTCGGCTTCAACGCCCTGGGTATAACACCGCAACGCCGCCATCGAAGGGGTGGTGGCGCTTACCAGGGGAGTGTTGTATTGGCGAAGGCTGCTTAAGGATTCTCCCAGCTTTTCCCGCATGTCGGAGGCCAGCTTGCTCACTGCATCGAGCACGTGGTTCTTGTCAGGTGATTGTGTTTCCGCGCTGGCCAGCAAAGCGTCGCTGCCGCAGTCCACCGCCCGCAGGATCAGGTCGTAACGACTGCCGATCATTGAAATTGAACCGTTCAAGGCTACTGCCGCGCCATTCCGCTGGCAAACTTCACGGGTAACATCCGATGTGAGTTCGACCGTATCCGCTCGACCCATCATGCGTAGGGTGTCCTGGACTTGCTCCTCGGGTAGTACCCGCAAATGGGGAGATTGCTCCAGCTGCACCGTGAGACCCTGTTTGAGCGTTCCATCGAACACCGAATCGCCCGTTCGGTTGATAAAACCACCAAGGACAATCGTGCCTTTCTCCAAAGGAGAATGACTCCGGTGCATATGCCAGAGCAGGCCCGTCAGCAGAAGAAGGAGTAGAGCAAGGACGGACGTGAGAATCTTCCAGCTCACCCTGCGGGCCGTCTGGGAAATTGGCAGGGAAGGTGCGAGAGGTGGTGGAGAAGGGAGGGGTGGAGGTGAAAGAAGAGGCGACGGAGACGCAAGAAGCTCGTTGCTTGTGACCGGCGCGATGAAACGATATCCACGCCGGGGAACCGTCTCGATGAACCTCGGGCTGCTCGAGGTGTCGCCGAGCACGTCACGCAGCTTGTTAATCGATGTATTTAGGCTGTTATCGAAATCGACGAAAGTGTCAGCCGACCAGATCTCGGCACGAAGCTCCTCTCGGCTCACGATCTCGCCCGGGCGCTGCACCAGCAACCTGAGAATCTCTAACGGCTGCTTTTGCACCCGCAGGCGAGCACCTGCTTTGCGCAGTTCGCCCGCTTCCAAATCGAGCTCAAAGACCCCAAAGCGCAGGACTGTGGGGAGCGCCGCCTTCGGGAACGTCAATTGCTTCTCCCCCTCTTGAGTGCTCCTCCCCCGGTTTGGCCCACAAGTTTAGCACGGCCCCAGTGCTCGACTAAGCAAATTAGATACCCATATAACTTACTGAAAATAAAAGGCTTGTCTGGTTAGAAACAATCAAGCTTCCCTCCATTGACAGTCTGGGCTGAATTCCGCCATAAGATCTCAACCGTCGAAAACTCCTCCCTATAACGGTAACAAAGCACGCTTTAGAAGGAGATGAATATGTCTGCACTGCGCCGCCACGTTCTTGCCCCGGTTCTCGCCTGTGTGGCATTGAGCCTCGCCGCTCATGCCGGCGACCTGCATTTCAACAGGAACCTCTCGCAGTTGCAGGGCGGCCTGGTAGGTTTGCCCAGCGCGCAACCTACCCCCGGCGCCGGTGCGGTGCCGGCGCCGCAGCCTCTCGGGCCTAAAGCTCCGGGCAAAATTCGTATCGGGATTGCTCCGGCCCAGGCACAGCTTGGCCAGGGAAACAACGCCCAGTCGGACTACGGCACGCCCATCCGCAACGCGATCGTGTACACCATGAGCGGCCCGGCAGTCGAGATTGCGCCGCTCGATGCCCACATTCCCATTCAACTGCAAGCCGAAGCGCAACAAAAACAGTGCGACTACATTCTGCTTTCCAGTGTCACTGTGAAGCACAGCGGTAGCAACTTCGACAAATACATGAGGATGGGAAACGCCGCCGCGAACTTCAATCCGATGATCGCGATGACCAGAAGCATGGGCGCGTTAGCCAGCCAGGCGGCACAGGCCGCCTCCCAGGCCGCCGTCATGAGCGCGGAGCAGCAAGCCGCAACGCAGCTCTCCTCGTTCAATGGACAGATCAAATCAAAGGACGACGTCACCGTCGACTATCAGCTCTACCCCACCGGGCAAGGACAGCCAAAACTGCAGAGTTCGCTCAAGGGCAAGGCTAAATCGGACGGCGAGGATGTGTTGACCCCGCTCATCGAGCAGGAAGCGACCACCGTGCTCACGGAGGTGACGAAGAAATAAACCCTGTGGCAACCCAGGACAACATTATGAGAGCCACAACCCTAGTCGCGCTATTGCTGTTGAGCTGCGGTCCGTTGATTGCGGAGAATCTGGAAAAGGCCCAGAAAAAAGAGCTGGAATTGCAGGCTAAGGCGATCATCGCGGAAGCCAAGTCGATGGAGAAATCCGGGGAACTTGCCCAGGCCCGCACGAAATATGTCGAGTCGCAGGCCATGATCGAAACCAAGGATGCCGAATCGGCGATCAAGCGCCTCGATGAGGAAATTCATAAGCGAATAAAAGATGCGCTGGGTCAATCCCACAAGCTGTACGACGCGCACAAATATAAAGAGGCTGCCGCGGTTCTGGAGGAGAGTACGAAGCTGGGGAGCTTCGAGGGAGTACTCTCCTACAATCTTGCAATCTGCTACTACCAGCTCGGCGATCGCGACAAGTCGGTCGAGAATCTGGATGAGGCGATCACGGACACGCCCGATCCCAGAAAAAAAGAGAAGCTGCAAGAGCTGATGACATTCCTGACCACGGGCGAGAACGGCAGTGCTGCCGCTGGGGATGAAACCAAACAGGTTGCGCAATTCAATCGCCTGGCCGAACTTGCCGGGTTCGATGCTTCTCTCGAAGACCAGGAAGGCGCAGAGGAGGAGACTTCGTTTTCCGAATCCGATCCACCGTCCCCGCAGTTGGTCTCGGAGACGATCACCGCCAAAACACCGGCTCCGCATGCCAGCCATTCTGTTGCAACGCAAAAATCGAGCATGTGTACTGCCCTCGAAGGGCTCAAGGGCAATGCCGCTGCCGGCGCCGCGGCCGTGTACGATCGCGCAAATTGTGCTGAAGTCAACGGACGTCCGACGGAGGCAATCCGCCTTCTTGAGAAATATCTGGAACTTGCACCGCAGGCGCTCGATGCGGATGAGGTCCACGTGCACATTGTGGAATTGCAGTCGCTGGGGACCTTGCACGGACAGAAGGCAAGCGAAGTCCGGCGCCACTATGCGTCGGCGTATGGATATCTCGCAGAACGGAAATATGATCGCGCGCTAGCCGCGTTCATCAAGGCCAAAGAGCTCGTGCCGGATTTCCCACTTACCTACTGCAAGTTGGGATTGATGTACGAAGCAATGGGGAACGTGGACCTCGCCCGGGAAAACTATGTCCATTGCGAACAGCTGAGTTCTGGTGACACCGCCAAGACCGAAATCGACCTCCATCTAGCCACGCTTGATGCAAAGAAATCGAAATACGATGACGAGGTGGCAGAAGCGGAAGACATTCTCTCTGAGTTGCTGAATCGCGGCATGAATCTGAGCTTCAATCTCGACGACAATCGCAGCGCAATCCGCGCCCGCCGTGCTCGCATAAAAAACAAGAAAGATCGAAAAGACCAGTACCGGGTGGGCGGTTTTGCGGTGCCGTATCCCTATGCTCAGCAGGAACTGGCGCGTGCCGGGGAGCACCTGCAAATTGCGCTGGGCTTGTTTCCGCTCGGAGCGGAGGCCAATGAGTTGATGGGCCTCTTCTTTCTGCAGGCAAATGACGGACGCTCCGCCATCAAGAATTTTGACGCGGTCGCCAGCCAGGGCTTACCCCCGGCCTTCTACGCGGAAATGCGCGGCCGCAAACTCGACCATGCCGTGAAGTGCGAGTTGAGTCCCGACCGCGTGCATCTCGTCTTTCTTTCTTCTTACGACAAGAAAGGCACTCCCGCTCCGCCCGCCAAGCCGGCGGGAGATGATGGCTTGGGCGATCTGACTCTGGCGCCTGGTGACAAACGCCAGGACCATGATTCTCTCGATCTGAGCTTGACCGACATCAAAAGGGTCGAAACCAATAAGGGCATCCTTACGGTCAAGCTCGCCAAGCAGGAATTCATGCTCGCCCCAATCTATTTGGCCTCGTTTACCCCGGTCGAAGGGCCTCCGGCGCGCAGATTCGCCAATAACTACACCCGGCTTTTTATTCGTTATCCCGGCCTTGAGGATTCGAAGCTGGGGGCCGAAGGCATGACCGGCGGCGAGAAGTTCAAGCTGACCTATGCGATCGCCAACGATAGTTTGAATATCGCTACCAGCCTCAACCCGATCGGCTCGATCCAGGCAACGCTGAGCGCAATCTCGATTGCACGAACGATTCACTCCGCCATGGCTTCCCTCAGCGTGAGCTTCGCGTCCTGGGAGAGGAGCGTGGACGATCAGCAACGCCTTCTCTCCGGCCCGTCGTTCAAGATAATTCCGACTGCCCCGGTGACCCTGGCCTTCGCCCAGGAACTGAAATAGGTACCAGTCTGATGGCGAAAGATTTCTTCAAGATCACCGCCGTCTGCGGATTGCTGATTTCTTTCGCGGAAGTTGGTTTTTGTCAGAGCAACTGGACCGGGCAGGTGCAATGCCAATTGAACATGCAAAGCAATGACTACGTTCATCAAGAGACACAGAACTGGGTAATCACCGGTCCGCCCACGCAGCAGGGGGCGATGCAGGTGTATCCGGCGATGTGGAGCACTAGCGGTCAGGGAACCATGCAGCGTGCGCAAGGCACGCAAATGATCGCCGGCCAATGGGCGATCAACGTTCAGGGAATGAATGCGCCGCTCAATATTTTCGTGCGAGCTTCGGACCGGCGGCTGTTGATCGGCCAGTATCACGCGCAAGTTGTCGCCCCGTCGGGAGTGATCGGAGCGAAACAGTCTGGCGGAACCAGGAGCAACCTTTCCTCCGCGGCTTACGAATGGCGTTTTCCGCCAATCGAAGCTGGTTTGGATGACACCGTGGTGAACGGATCCGGCGCTGCCCCGGTTTCCGGCGGCCTACTGCCTCTGCAATCCCCAGCGGTAACGGGCAGCGCGACTTGCCGCTGGCAATTCAGCCGGGGTGGAGGGGCCACGCCGTCCTTGCCGGCTACCACTCCAGGTTCCGGTGTTGGTCCCCCGGCTCCGGGCGGAACGATACAACTGCCGGCGAGCACGCAGTCCACACCTCCAGGCGCAACGAACGCCAATCCAGGTCCAGCCACCAGTGTGACGACGAGCCCGGCTTCCAACAGCGGTCCAGGGAACAACAGTTCCGCTAGCGCACCCGGAACCCCTTCGCCCCAGGCTTCTTCTCCGCTCAATCCTTCAAGTGAATCGCAGCCGATGGTGCATTCGCATACCCCGGTGGGAAAGATTTCAACCTTTGTGGATCAGGACACGGAAGAGTACGAGAAGGCATCCGGCTTTATTGCGCAGATCATGTTCCAGGTGGATCAGCTCGTGGACGACCTGACGATTCAGCAGTTCACCGCGGCCGAATGGAAGGAGCTGGAGCAGCAGACGGGCGGAACGTTGGTAAAGAGCGAGCACATATTCCGTTTGCCTCCATTCCCTGCCGCCGGATATTGGCTCAAACTCGGCGACCGGAGATACATGGTAAGCACTAAGGGAATCGTGAATACTCCCACCAAGCCCGGCGACACAAACAATTTACCGCTTTATGTTCAGGTCGGCGATGAGCATCCTTACGCAGTCCTGCCGTCAGTGGATTTTGTCGCCTCGGGCGAGAAGCCGAGACCAACCGTCTTCAAGCTGATTCAAAAACTCCCGCCAAGCATGAATCGCGGCCACGACACGGCGCTTTTCGACGAGCATCGTCTGCAACCCGGCGTCTGGCCGGCAACGCTCCAAACCATGGAATGCACCGAGGCTGCCCATAACTGGTCCGTGAGGGATGTAGCGCAACAACAGTACTCCAACAATCCACTTCATCAACTCATTCCAGACCGCTGCCGGAATCGTGCACCATGTGAACCGGGCAACGAAAAGCCTTGCTGCCTGGACTACAACGGGCCGTCTGGCGATGGGAAACCCATCCAACGCGGCGCCGGCAATGATTGCCTGGCGATCGGCGCCAAGTTTTTCGAGTGGAGCACCTGTTTTGTCTGGACGGTGGCCGGCGCCTGCTCCAATGAAGCCGCGCTGCCCTGGAACAACCTGGAACCTGCGAACCCGGCTCCCAACTGCTATGACAATCACAAGTATCGCAACTGCCAAAACCTCAACGCGAACGACTTCAAATTGAACCCGTCAAGCACAATGGTTAAATTCGGCGAGTCGACCGATCTGTGGCTCAGAAACAATACAGTTGGAAACTCAACCTGCATGACCATCGACACCCAGGGGCCGATGGCGAAGCTCGATCTCAATTCTCTCGGCACGCTGGTACATAGCAGTAGCTGCAACGGATACCGTGCCGACCACTTCTCCGACCAGGCGGAGAAGCACTATGAGCAGATGAAGTTTCGCTTCATCACGCCCAAAGTAGCGACTCCGAAACCTTGCAAGGCGACTTACAAGGTGGTCGCCAGCAGCGGCGGCAAGGTCTCCAACGCCACCATCGTGGCGACGAATCCCCGCTGCGGCGGTTGGTCCGGCACCATCACCCTCCAGCAACAGAGCGAATGGGATCTTGCGGTGGATGTTGGAGGAAATTTCGAACGCCAGGCGCATCTGTCGGAGGACATGGATGTAACCCTGACCATCCGAAACAACACGGGAATATCCGAGAGCCAGGCGAAGCGTACCTACAAGGCTAAGGACTACCAGGCGGCCCTCCGCGGCGGAGCACTCACGCGCATCGTGCAAGGTACGACTGATGGCGACGCAAGTGCGAAGGGAGGTTCGGGCGTAACCTTAGAGGTCGAAATCAATCAAAAGACGGGCGAGTACACGGTTCAAGCAGGCTATCTTGCTGGTGTCGGAAACGACCACGAAATATCCACGAGCTATGACAGGGTCCTCTTTGACACCAATACTCCTTACTATGCCGACCCCATGACGAATTCCCACTTCCCCGGAATCACCGGTAAGACGTCGGACCCAAAACATATTCAAGGCACCTGGAGCGAAAAACTGACCCACTCTCCCTGGCCCGGGTACCCTGCCACCGGCCACGGAGAGGTTGCCGCCTCCTGGAATCTCACTTTCACCCCAGGACCGCAATGATGAGGGCTGCGACGGCGACGGACCTGGGCTGGAAGCTTCCTCCGCGTAAACGAACCCGGGGTTCCATTTACGTATGCAGAGGTTACGACCCAGCGATGGCTGAAGTGTGAGAAATGCAGGTTAGTGCGCAACAAGGGGGGAATTACTGCGCTTACTGCGCTTAATGCGCACCTTCCGCAGAGAAAAAGCGGGGACTTAAAGAGCCTAAAACGTGCAAGCGCAGCCTCTTTTGCCCGAAACAGGTCCCCGGGGCCTATGCAACCTGAGTATTTCTTTTGTCAGCCTTCGCGACCACCAAGTGCCGAAGACCGAACCTCAATCAACTTCGGCAGAACGTCACCCAGCTCCACCGCCGGGCCGCTGTGCCGGCCAAACGCGAAATACACCTTCCGGTAAAGCTGGTAGAGCTCCTCGTACACCGCCACAGCCCGGGTCTCCGGCTCATAGGTCTTGTGCGGCAGGCACATCTTCGCCTGCGCCTCTTCGACCGAAGAGAAGGCGCCTGCAGCCAACAAAGCAAAGATTCCAGACCCGAGGCTGGTGGGGATCCCGTCTGGCACCAAAACTGGCTTGCCCAAAACATTGGCGTAGACCTGGTTGAGCACGGGATTGTTTTGCGGCACACCGCCCGCGTTGATCACCCGTTCCACCGGCACTCCGTATTCGCCCAGGCGCTCGAGAATGATGCGAGTGTGAAAAGCCGTGCCCTCGATAGCGGCGAACAGCTCATCCTGCGCGGTGTTGACCAGGTTCCAGCCCAAGGTGATCCCCCCCAGCTCCGGGTTGACCAGGATCGTGCGGTCGCCGTTGTCCCAGCTCAGCCGCAGCAGCCCGGTCTGTCCAGGTCGATAGCTTTCCAGCCCGCGGCTCAACTCCGCGACTTTCACGTTGGCGCGGCGCGCAATCGCTTCGAAGATGTCGCCGGTGGCCGACAGCCCTGCTTCAATGCCCGTATAGCGAGGATGCACGCTGCCCGGAACCACGCCGCACACGCCTGGGATCAGCGTGGTCTTCTGCTGCATTGCCATGATGCATGTCGAAGTCCCGACTACGTTGACCACGTCGCCCTGCTTACACCCTGCACCGATCGCGTCCCAATGGGCATCGAAGGCGCCCACGGGAATCGGGATCCCGGCCCGCAAGCCCATCTTCTCCGCCCATACAGGCGCGAGATGGCCCGCCAATGTGTCGGAGGTGTGGTACTCCCCCCCCAGCTTCTCGCGGATGCCGTTCAGCAGAGGGTCCACGCTCGAAAGAAAGGCCTGCGACGGCAGCCCATCCCACTTGGGATTCCACATCCACTTGTGACCCATAGCGCAGATGCTGCGCTTTGCCAGTTTGGGATCGGTAATACCGCAGAGAGTCGCCGCCACCATGTCGCAGTGCTCGAAAGCGCTTGCCAGCCGGCTCCGCTTTTCCGGGTTGTGGCGCAGCCAGTGCAGCAGCTTGGCAAATCCCCACTCGTGGGAGTAGACCCCGCCGCACCATTCAATCGCTTCCAGGTGCTCGCTGTGAGCGAGCTCTGTTATCTCCTGTGCCTCGCCCTTGGCGCGATGATCGCACCACAGGTAGTAGTCATCGAGCGGCTGGAGAGCGGCGTCGACCGGCACCACGCTCGAGCCGGTAGTATCGAGCGCGATCGCCTCCACCTGCTCCCCTGAAATTCCAGCCTTAGCCAGCGCTTCGCGCATGGCGCTGACCAGCGCATCCATCTGGTCCTGGTGCGACTGGGTGGCGAAATCGGGGTCTTCCCGCTTCCGCTTCAGCGGATATGCCGCCGAGGCTGTGGCCAACCCGCCTTTCCGAGTTTCCGCGCGGCCACTGTCAAAAAGCGTGACCCGAACACTCAGCGTGCCAAAATCCACTCCTGCGACGATCGCCACGCCTTACCCCTTACCCTTTGATCAACGAAACATCCAACTCCAGTTTCAGATCGTCGCCAATCAAAAATCCGCCGCTCTCGAGCGCGGCATTCCAGGTCAGCCCGAACTCGCTGCGCTTGATTTTGGTCACTGCAGAGGCGCCTATCCGTGCATTCCCCCACGGGTCTTTTTCTTCCCCGGTCGGCCCGTCGACATCCAGAGACACCTCTTTCGTCACCCCATGAATGGTCAGGTCGCCTTTCACCAGTAGCTCGCCGTCGCCTTCCTTGGTGATCGTCTTGCTCTTGAAGGTAATGGTGGGGTATTTCTCCGCATCCAGAAAATCGGCGCTCTTCAGGTGTCCGTCCCGCGACGGGTCCGAAGTATTCAGACTATTTACGTCGATGATCACGTCGATGCTCGACCCGCTGAGATCCTCCGGATCGTAGTCCACCGTGCCTTGTACGCTGGTGAATCCGCCTCGGACGTTGGTGATCATCAGGTGGCGAACAATGAAGTGCGCGCTGGAGTGGGCGGGATCGATTTTGTAACTCGTTTTCACAGAGCTCTCCTCTTTAGTTTTCCAGATCGTGGTTATACATGCTCCACCCCAGATAACGGGTGGCCGCTTCGTGCACGGAGCTGGCCACCTGCGAGAAGTTAGCCGCGACATGGTGTTCGAAGCCCTGCTCGCAGATCAGCCGCAGCAGTTTCTGCAGTTTGGGAATTTTGGCAACCCCCGCGCCGCCAAAGGTTTCTAGTGGATCGTTAGTGAACTCCCCCTGCCCGACGTATCCCCGGATCTTGCCGTGGTAGTCGTCGGTCGAGAATCGCACGTAAGTCATGGCCCCGGCCTTAACCCGGCCGACGCAGGTGCCGAAGGTATTCTCCTTGCCCACCGTGCCCGCGATGATCGCCTGGAAGTCCATGATGACGTCTTTAAAGAAGTGCTTGGGCAGGTTGGAACAGTGGAAGCAGACGCACTTGTCGGGATCGGAGCCGTAGTTGTTGTTCCAGTCCAGCAGCGCGCTGGGTGTCTCCGAGGCCAGCGCCAGCGCATGCATGCTGATGGTCCCGCAAATATCCACCTCGCAGGCACTGGGGAACAGGTTGTCGCTCATCATGCTCATCACCGTGCAGGGCACCACGCCGAAGTACTCCTCGAGCGAAGTCCAGCATTGGATGGCGCTGACCGTGCAATAGGTCTGCTGCATCCATTGCTCGATCACCACCCCCAGCTTGGACATCTTGATCAGTGCGGCCAGGGGAATATTGTTGGTCGACACATAGGATTGGATGGCTGCGAGCTTGGTCTGCACGCTGTCGTCATTGTCTTTGAGCCGTTCGATCCGGCCCAGCACTTCGGAGAGGTCGAGCGTATCCACCGAGATGCCGCTGCGCTCCAGCAGCTTCTCGCTGTAGCGAACCGTGTTGAACGCCGCGGGGCGCGCGCCGATCGCGCCTACCCGCAGATTGGTAAACCCGCGCACCACCCGGCAGACCGATGAGAACCAGGCCAGATCTTTGCGGAATGCGTCGGAATCCGGCTGCACCGTATGCTGCTCGGTAAGTGAGTAGGGAATGCCGTACTGCATCATGTTGTTGCAGGCCGACATCTTTCCGCAAAAACTATCCCGGCGGTGGGAGATCTTCATATCGGCGGCCCGGTCGGGAGTCGCCTGCACCAGCACCGGCACCTTCAAGGTAGAGAGCCGCAGGGCATCGACAATCCCACGCTCTTCGCCGAAATTTGGAAGTGTAACAATCACGCCGTCAATCTCGTCGCGGTGCTTGCGGAAAAGATCGCCGCAAAGGCGCGCTTCTGTCGGGGTTTCGACCGCGCCGAATTTGGATTCTTCCGGCGTCAGTGCGATGGCGCGGATGCCGTCCGCGGCCAGCACCCTAAGGATCTCTTCGCGGCCCGTCTTGGCCAGCTGATCGGGGAAGAACCCGCGATTGCCCACAATCACACCAAACGTCATTTGTTTCGCCATTGTTATTTCCTTCGCTTGTCAGCCGCTTGCCGGGGACGAAAGCCGATGGTGTAACCCAGGCCGGCTATTGTGAGCAGCGCCCCCCACCAGATCGGCGCATGCAGATTGCTCAGCACTGGAGGATGGGGCAACGGGTGGCCCACTTCCCAGATCCCGGTGGCGAGAATTACCACGCCATAAGCCAGCAGCAGAACGCCGGCGAACCACCAGATAGAAAAAGACTCTCGCATCGGCTCGACTCCTTACCAGAACTACCAGAAGATGACATTGAGAATGATGAAGCCTGCGGTAACAACGCCTGCCCACACGATAGGCTTCTGATACCAGTGGTCGTCGTGTTCCTTGGGCAGGACAGAAGCACCGTAGACCAGCCCCTCTAGCTCCGCCACCGGCCGGGGTTTGGTCATATAGCTGACTACCACCGTCACCAGCACGCAGACCAGCCACGCCCATAAGGCGCGATAGACATTTTCTGCCATATCCTTGGCGTCCGGGGAAAGCGCGACGTAGCGCAGGGCGTGCGGGTCATTCTTGACCCAAAGCCACAGGCTAATCGAAGTCCCCGTACCAGCCAGCAATCCCCAAAAGCCGGCCTCCTTGGTCGCCCGCTTCCACAGCATGCCCAGGATCACGGTGCCAAAGAGCGGCGCGATGAAGAAGCTGAACAGTTGCTGCACATAATCCATGATGCTGGCTGCGTGCTGCACCAGATACGCGGTGCCGACCGAGACCAGCACGCCGATCAGGGTGCTCCAGCGGCCCATGGCGACATAGTGGCGGTCGGTCGCCTTCTTGTTGAGAAACGCCCCGTAGATGTCATACGTCCAGACGGTCGAGAAAGCGCTCACATTGCCCGCCATTCCGGACATGAAACCGGCGATCAGCGCAGTCACGCCCAGCCCCAGCAGGCCGGGTCCGCAGTAGCGCACCAGCATCAGCGGCAGAACCTCGTTGAAGCTATGCTGGCCGGTCTGCACCGCCACATCTTGCGCCACCAGCCGAAAGGGCAGCACAGACAAGGCCAGCAATCCGGGCAGGATCACGATAAAGGGCACTGCCATCTTGAACGCCGCGCCGATTACCGGGGCCATCCGTGCGGAACGGATGCTATCTGCAGAAAGAACCCGCTGTACTACCAGGAAATCCGTCGTCCAATAACCAAAGCTGACCACAAAACCCAGGCCGAAGACGATCCCGAACCAGTTCACTCCCATGGGGTTGGTGTTGAAGTGCCCCAGGGTCGACCACAGATGCACATAATCGGAGCGGCCCAGATTTACCGCGATTTGTTGCCGCAGATTGCTCCATCCGCCTACCTCGATCAGGCCCAGGATCGGCACCAGCAGGGCGCCGGCCCAGATCAGCAGGAATTGGAGAATTTCGTTGTAAATCGCCGACTTCAGCCCGCCCAGCGCAACATAGACCGCCACCGTTACCGAAGAAACCCAGATGCTGAAGTTCAAGTCCCAGCCCAGCACCACCTTCATCACAATGGCCATCGAGTACATGTTGATCCCGCTCATGAGAATGGTCATGAACGCGAAACTGATCGCCGAGAGCGCCCGTGCCCCGTCTCCGTAACGGAGCTTCAGATATCCGGGTACGGAGTGGGTTTTCGAGATGTAGTAGAACGGCATCATGACGATGCCGAGAAACAGCATGGCCGGGATGGCCCCGATCCAGTACCAGTGCATGGCCAGGATTCCGTACTGGTAGGCGGAACCGGCCCAACCCATTAGCTCCAGTGAGCCCAGATTGGCGGAAACGAAGCTCAGGCCGGCGATCCACGCGGTCATCTCCCGTCCAGCCATGAAGAACTCTTCGCTGGTATTCGAAGATCCCCGCAAATAAAAGCCGATGAAGACCACGATCACGAAATAGATCGCGATCACCAGCACATCGATCCAGTTCAGGCGCGCGAGCTGGGTCGAAACAGCTGCCGTAAGGGCTCCCGTTCGGGGAAGAAAACCGCTTGCCAGGTCTATTCCCATAGGTCAGCGTTTCTCCTGTCCGTAGGTTGCGTTGGCGCCGTGCTTACGAAAGTAGTGCCGATCCAGCAAAGCCCGGGAGACACCCGGGCAGTCTTGCCGCAGGTTGGCCGTAAAGTAAGCCATGCGGGCGACCGTTTCCAGAACAGCTGCGTTGTGGGCTGCTTCGAGCGCTGTCTTTCCCCAGCAGAAGGGCGCGTGGCCTGCCACCAGCACCGCCGGCGTGGCATGCGGATCCAGACCCTGGAAGCGGCGGGTAATGGCAATTCCCGTGTTGTGAACGTAGTCTCCGCCAATCTCCTCGGCGGTCAGCTCTTCGGTCACTGGGACGGGACCATAAAAATAATCCGCGTGGGTGGTTCCATAGGCAGGGATCTCCCGCCCCGCCTGGGCCCATGCCGTGGCGTACTCGGAATGCGTGTGAGCCACCCCGCCGATGCCGGGAAACGCCTTGTAAAGAAGAAGATGGGTCGCCAGGTCGGAAGAAGGCTTTAGCCCGCCTTCGACCACCTTTCCATCCAGATCGGTAACTACCATGTCGGAGGGCGCCAGGGCCGCGTAGTCCACCCCGCTAGGTTTGATCACCACCAGCCCCCGGCTGCGATCGATGCCGCTGGCATTTCCGAATGTAAACAGAACCAGCCCCTGGCGAACCAGTTCCAGATTGGCTTCGAGCACCTGCTGCTTCAGTGTGTCCAGCGCGCCTGTGTCGCTCTGGCGATGCTCGGTGGCATGGGGCATAGGGATAGCACTCGGCAGAGCCGCCTGTGGCAACCAACAAAATAACAGACGCAGCCCGGAAACGTTTACTTGGCGCTCCCTGACCTTAGGAGACTCAGGCACACTGCGTCAAGCCGCAACGGCCTAACCGGCTTTGGAGGTGGGGGGATGTCTCAGAGGTGTCTGGTAAGGTGCCTTGCGGACGGTCTCGTTTGCCGGGCTTTGCTCGACGGAGGCCATAGGGCTTCCCCATATCGCCCGGACGGCCTTGCCGAATGCGCCGTATTCTTTAATCCCGGTGAGGGAGAGTTCAATGACTACCCAGCGATCTTCCAGAATCTTGGTTTTGGACTGGTAGGCAGCTTGCCAACGATCAAACTCCGACCCGGCCTTCTGCCGCAGGTATCGCCACATCTCCCCGTCGGCCGCGCCGCCGTAGGCGCTCGCGACCAGCACCGGTTCGTGATCGGGCCAGCCATGCTCCACCGCATGCGCCACCATCGCTCCCCCGCGGATCATGCGGGTGATCTCCAGCTCGGCTTCCCTGAGGGTGCGGGCGATTACATTAGCCTGGACGTCTTGTCCGATGTAGGCCCGGCAAAAGTAACCGAGGTGCTGTTCCATAAGTCACCTGAGATAAGCTACGCGATCTTGATAGCGCTGGAAAGAGAGAAAAAAACACAGAGGTTACGTTTGGTCAGGGCCTTATGTCGCCGCCGGCCCTTGATTGCTGTTGTTGTTGCATTTGTTGAAGATGCAGCAACTGTGCGGGCGGCTGTGGAGGTTCCTGGGCCCTTTCCACCAGGATGGACCAATCTTCTGGAACCGGCATATCGCGGTCAAGAGGCGGCATGTCGACGTATTTCGATACCTTTACCGCTACGTACAGCTCGCTCTCCTTACTGCCGCGGTAGGTGCCGCGGGTTGGCGGTACATCGGCGTAGTCCCTTCCCAGGGCAGTGCGGATATACCGGTTGTGGGCCAGCAGGTTGTTGGTAGGGTCGAACCCCACCCACCCTACCTGGGGCAAAAATGCCTCAACCCATGCATGGGTAGCGTCCGCCGTGGATCGGTCGGCATTCTCCTCACCGTGGTAGAGATAGCCGCTTACGTATCGGCACGGAATCCCCACGTGCCGCACCAGCGCGATCATGGTATGGGCAAAGTCCTGGCACACACCTTTTCTGGTTTCCAGCGCTTCTTCGATGGGAGAGTTGACGTGCGTGCTGCGCGGCACGTAGTCGAACCAGTGATAGAGCGAAGCATTCAACTGACGCAAAAGCACTAATGGATCGTCGCGCCGGCGCACATCCAGTAGTTTCGCCAGATCGAGCAAGGCGGGCGACGGTTTCGCGAATTCGCTCGGCAGCAGCATCTCGGAAAAATCCCCCAGGGCGACCAGGGAGTCCAATTCGTTCCATGCTCCGGGGCGAAGCGTTTGGGGAATCTGCGGCAGTGGCTGCTGTTCCACCAGTGCCTCGGCCACCATCACCAGCTGTGAATGCTCTCCCGGGATATCGAAGTGGTGCACGTTGTTGCCCAGGTGATCGCGATACGAGAAGACACGGCAACGTGGGCTTACGGATAAGGAGAACGACAGGCACCGTTGATTGTTATCGCTGCGCGGGTGCATGCGCGCTTCCATAACGCTTTCGCTTACCACGTCCGCGTACAGAAACTTGGTCAGGTGCCGTATCTGATAAAAATCCATCGCCTGTTGTACTCCCATTCTGATTTGTACGGCAACAAACCTCGGGTGCCCCATTCAAGCCCGCTGTTGGCTTGAGTGGGATAACATAGCCCCCAACCTACCCAATCCCACTCAGAGCAAGCAAAGCGCTTAATCCCCGCCACCGGTGCAGCAAAGAGCGTGTCTCCGCGGCAGCAAAAGAAAGCGCCACCCTCCCCTTTGTCATCCCGAGCGCTGCCGAGGGATCTGCAGTTCACTCCATCAGCATCAAACGCGAACGGAAACACCCTTTCCCCGCAAATGAATTGTCTTCCCGACCGAAGCCAAGGAGAGGGACCTGCTGTACCCAACCTACATAGCAAGAGCCGCTTGCACTGAGTATTGGATGTAGAAACGGTAGATCAAGTCATGCGTCTGCCGGCACTGTTTCAGGATGTTGTGCAGGTACGCGCCTGCATCCTGGGCCAGAATGTCAGTGACCTCGACAAAGCTGAGCGAAGCCTGGAGTCTGCCGGAAACTCTGGTCAGCTCATCCACCGGCTGCCTCCCGCTCGATTGTTGTATCGCGACCAGCGCCTGGCGCAGGCAATCGACCGAGTACCTGAGCGAATGCGGAAACTGCGGGTTCAGCAACAGAAATTCGAGGATCTGGTCCGCGGTAAGGTCGGCGGTATAAACCTTGCAGTACGCTTCGAAGGCCGTGCAACAACGCAGCAGGCCCACCCATTCCTGGTATTGCAGCCCCTCGGCTGCTACTTCCGGTGTGCTGAGAATCTCCGACTGGTAAAGATCGAGTAGATTGGCCGTGGCGGCTGCCCGCTCCAGGTAGCGGCCCATCTGAATAAAATGCCACTCCTCGCCATGGCTCATGGTGGTATCGGTGACTCCCTGGAAAAGGTGGAGTCCGTCGATCACCGCGGGAAGAAAATCGGCCAGCCGGGTATTCAATCCGTACTCTGAATGTGGCTGGATCACCCAGTGGTACATGCGGTTCAACTGCTGCCACTGCTCAGAGCTGATCTCGTCGCGCACTTGGCGCGCATTTTCCCGTGCCTCGATCAGGCAGGAAGTCACCGAAGCCGGAATTTCCGGGTCAAAGGTCAGCGAGTGAACCAGTTGGTAATAGTCGTTTTGCCAGCTCACGCCCTGGGGATTCCCCAGGGCGGCTAAAACCCGCTTCCATCGTCCCTCCGCGCTGGTGCTGGACTTGTCCAGCATCAGGCCCATGTTCACGTCGAGCATGCGCACCGTATGCTCGGCGCGCTCCAGGTAGCGGCTCATCCAATAAAGACTGTCTGCTACGCGAGAAAGCATGTGTCCTCAAAGCTAGTCGTTTAAGACCCAGGTATCTTTACTGCCCCCACCCTGCGAGGAGTTCACTACCAGGGAGCCCCGCCGCAACGCCACCCTGGTCAGCCCGCCAGGAACAATTCGGACCTTATCGCCATACAAAATATAGGGCCGCAGGTCCACGTGCCGCGGCTCGATGCCGTTCTCCGTCAGGCAGCCGGCGCGGGAGAAATCGAGCGTAGGCTGCGCGATATAGTTGCGCGGGTTGGCTTCGATCGTGCGCTTGAACTCCTCCCGCTGCTCCGCGCTGCTGTGCGGTCCGATCAGCATCCCATAGCCGCCTGATTCCCCAACCGCTTTCACCACCAGCTTGTCGAGATTCTCGGTGGCATACTTGCGCTGTTTCGGGTCGGTCATGAGATAGGTTTCCACGTTGTTCAGAATCGGTTCTTCGCCCAGGTAGTAGCGGATAATCGCGGGCACGTAGGCATAGACCGCCTTGTCGTCGGCGATGCCGGTTCCGAAAGCATTGGCCAGGGTTACGTTGCCGGCGCGGTAGGCGTTGAACAGGCCGGCCACTCCAAGAATGGAGTCGGAACGGAACGCCAGCGGATCGATAAAGTCGTCGTCCACCCGGCGGTAAATCACATCCACGCGCTTCAGGCCGGCGGTGGTGCGCATGTAAACCACGTTGTCGTGGATCACCAGGTCGCGTCCTTCGACCAACTCGATGCCCATCTGCCGGGCAAGGTACGTGTGCTCGAAATAGGCCGAGTTGTACACGCCGGGCGTCAGCAGCACGATCGAAGGGTCGTGGCGTCCTTCCGGCGCCAGCGAGCGCAGCGTGCTCAAAAGCAGCTGCGTGTAATGCTCGATCGGCTGCACCCCGTAATCCCGGAAAAGCTGGGGAAATGTCCGCTTCATCACGCGGCGGCTGGTCAGCATGTAGGAGACGCCGCTCGGCACCCTGAGATTGTCTTCCAGGACGACGAATTCCCCGTTGCTCAGGCGAAGGAGATCTGTGCCCGTGACTGTGATATAGACATTCCGCGGCACCTGCAGCCCGCGCATTTCCCGGCGAAACTGGCGGCAGCTGTACACGATCTCCCGCGGCACATGGCCGTCGTTGAGGATCTTGCCTTCGTTATAAACATCGTGCAGAAACAGGTTGAGCGCGGTGATTCGCTGGGTAAGCCCCTTTTCCACGTGCTGCCACTCCGCCGCGGTGATCAAGGCGCGGCAACAGATCGTAGGGAAAGATTTTTTCCGTTCCTTCGCCGTGCCCGTACACGTTGAAGGTGATGCCCTGGGTAAGGAACGAAAGGTCAACCGAACGCTTGCGGCGCGCGATTTCCTCCGGCGGAAGGCTCAGGAATGTCTCCAGCACGGCACGCGTAATGCGGTCGTACCAGCCCGTCCTCGGTAAACATCTCGTCATAGGTGTTGTCCAGGACGTAGTCCTTCAAGAGCGGATTGGCGAACGTGCTGGGGCGGGCTAGTTCCATTTGGCCATCACTGTCTGAATCCCGCGGTGGCTTCGCGCCACCTCGTCGCTGACCACGTTGAAGTTGGTGAGGCTGGCGATCCCAAACGAGGTGGTGATGGCCACGTCCGAGGCATCCCGGCCCACCGCCATCAACACCCGGCCGATGCGCGGATGGTTATGCCGCGCGTCCACCGTCCACCAGCGGTTTGCCAGGTAGACCTCAAACCAGGCGCTGAAGTCCATGGGAGTAAAGGTCGGCGGTATTCCAATATCTCCCAGGTATCCGGTCACATAGCGCGCCGGTATGTTCAGGGCGCGGCAAAAGGTCACCGCCAGGTGTTGAAAGTCGCGGCACACGCCCACCCGCTCGGTAAACACATCCAGAGCGGTCTTGGTGGAACGGGCATGCTGATAGCCAAACGCCACCTTGGAATAAACCCAATTGCAGATGGCCTGCACCCGGCTCCAGCCTGGGGCCACGTTGCCAAACAACTCCACCGCAATATTCGAGAGCCGATCGACCTCGCAGTAACGGCTGTTGAGCAGGTAGATCAGCGTTTCGTTGGGTAAATCCGCGACCGGATGCTCAGCTGCATCGAGCGGTGTAGGGTCTTCCAGGCCGGAGTCTTGAATCAGCGTGGAACCAGCTCAGCCTGATATGCCCTACGGGCGCCACGAACCTCGAGCAGCGATTGCCAAAGGTGTCGATATAGCTGGTGATCGGCACACTCGGATCCAGCTTCAGCTCGTCAGGCTCCAGCAGGTCCGGCTCCCGCGAAGGGTGCACATGCAGCATGGCGACGATGGTGACGGGAGCCGGAACGTTGAAACCGATGTCATAACCTAAGCGAATCAGCATTGCACTCCCTCGATCGAGCCCTGAAGAGCGAAGTGCCCAGGGTTTCCCCCAGGCAAGTCGACAGGAACGACAAGGTCCTTGTCGCAAAAATTATGATGCTGAAAAACTACCAGACAATCCGGATCGGTTCCCACCTCTTTCTATCGTTATACGCGTTCCGGCTGTAGCATTCATCTTGGAGAGCAATAATGACCTATTGTCTGGGCATCATGACCCGTCAAGGGCTGGTAATGGCGTCCGATTCCAGAGCCAACGCCGGCTATGACCAGGTGAACGTCAGCCCCAAGATGCATACCTTTCTTCAGCCGGGAGAGCGTGCTTTTGTCATCCTGACCAGTGGAAATCTCTCTCTCACCCAATCCGTGATCACCCTTTTGCGCGACGATTTTGCCTCTGGGAGAAGGCTTGGCGAAGGCCGAATCCATGTACGCGGCCGCCCGCGCCGTCGGCGACATGGTTCGCCGCGTCTCCGATCTGGATCGCGCCGCGCTTGAGAAGGACGATTTCAAGTTCAATATCCATCTTCTGCTGGGTGGCCAGGTCAAGGGGGAGAAGCCGAACCTTTTCCTCATTTATCCCCAGGGAAACCCCCTGAGCGCGACCGAGGGTTCTCCCTATCTGCAGATCGGCGAAGTCAAGTATGGCCGGCCGATCCTCGACCGCGGCATCGAGTTTGGTTCCACCAGCCTGGAGGTCGCGGGTACTTACGCCCTGCTTTCGCTCGACGCCGCGATGCGCTCCAACGTGACCGTGGGGCCTCCCCTGGAAGTCCTGCTCTACCAGAACGACAAGCTGGACTTCGACCGTTACCGGCGCTTTGAGGAGGACGATCCCGAGCTGGACCTGATGCATGCCCGCTGGGAGCAGGCATTGCGCCGGGCAGTAGAAGACCTGCCCAACCTCCACTTCGACGCCCACCCGGAATACGCGTCCTAGAGCCGAGTCCGTAGCACAAGGACGCCTGGTGACGCTTCAAGCCAGCAGTTTGGCTTGACGGGTTGCGAGGCCCGAATCGATCCGGCATGGAGCATCCTGCACTTTACAGAATGTAGCGCGACAAATCCTGGTCTTTGACAATCGACGCCACCATGGCTCGCACGTATTCCGGGTCGATCAGGACCACCCGCTCCCTGCCGTCTGCGTGTCTCTATCTCGCTTATGGGCAGAGGCACCGTAGCGCCGTTTTCCGCGGCCGACGCAGCAATTTCGAGCAGCGCGCCTTCGGCGGAATGGCCCTTCATCATGTCGGGCGCCATAAAGCTGATCTCGTCCAGCACCCGCTCCATGATCGTGTGCAGCCGCCGTGCGCCGATGTTTTCCGTGGTCTCGTTTACCCGGAAGGCAAACCGCGCCATCTCTTCCAGCGACTCCTTGGTGAATCTCAGTTTCAGGCCTTCCGTTTCGAGCAGCGCGGTGTACTGCTTGGTGAGCGATGACTTCGGCTCGGTAAGAATCCGGACAAAGTCTTCCACCGTCAGCGACTGCAGCTCGACCCGGATAGGAAACCGGCCCTGTAGCTCAGGAATCAGATCGCTTGGCTTGGAAACGTGAAACGCGCCCGCCGCGATAAACAGGATGTGGTCGGTCCGCACCATGCCGTACCGGGTATTGACGGTGGTCCCTTCGACGATCGGGAGAATATCTCTCTGCACGCCCTCGCGCGATACGTCCGGACCGTGGCCGCCTTCCCGGCCGGCAATCTTGTCGATCTCGTCCAGGAAGATGATGCCCGAGTTCTCCACCCGCTCGACCGCCAGCCGCGTTACCTGGTCCATATCGACCAGCCGCGTTTCTTCTTCCTGCACCAGGTATTCAAAGGCCTCTCCGACCTTCATCTTGCGCTTCTTGGTGCGCTGGCCGAAGATGTTCGGCAGCACGTCCTTGAGATTGATATCCATCTCCTCGACGCCCTGGTTGGAGATGATCTCAAACGAAGGCGTGCTGCGCTCGCGCACGTCGATTTCCACCGTGCGGTCATCCAGCTTGCTTTCGCGGAACTGTTGCCGCAGCTTCTCCCGGGTGCGGTTGTGGCTCTCCTGGCTTGCCGCGGGGAAACTATTGCCATCGACTGCCACCGGACCCGGGGTGCTGCCGCCGCGCCGGGCGGAGACGAAGGAGGCAGCAGCAGGTCCAGCAGAGCGCTCTTCGGCGTTGAGTTCGGCCCTGTCTTCCACCTCTTCCAGCTTTTCCTCGCGCACCATGTCCACCGCGATCTCCACCAGGTCGCGGATCATCGATTCCACGTCGCGCCCCACGTACCCCACCTCGGTGAACTTGGAGGCTTCCACCTTCATAAAGGGCGAATTGGTGAGCTTGGCCAGGCGGCGCGCGATCTCGGTCTTGCCCACGCCGGTGGGGCCGATCATGATGATGTTCTTGGGCATGATCTCTTCGGCGATATCCGGCGGCAGCTTCTGCCGGCGCATCCGGTTTCTCAGCGCGATGGCCACGGCGCGCTTGGCGGCGCGTTGGCCTACGACATGCTTGTCCAGCTCCGCCACAATTTCCCGTGGCGTAAGGTCGTCGAGAGAAAGTTCCAGCTCTTCCGCGGTTCCTGGTAAAAAGATCGCCATATGCCTGCTCCTTCTGAAACCGCTGGCGGCGAGATCCTAGCCGTGCAATTCCTCAATCGTGATTTGATCGTTGGTGTAGATGCAGATCTGGCCTGCGATACGCAAAGACTTCTCCGCAATGGCACGTGCCGGCAGGTCGGAATTTTCCACCAGCGCTCGAGCCGCCGCCAGGGCAAAGCTTCCGCCGCTGCCGATCGCGGCAATTCCTTCGTCGGGCTCGATCACGTCCCCTGAGCCGCTGATCAGAAAGGTCTGCTTCAGATCGGCGACCACCAGCAGGGCCTCCAGGTTGCGCAGCATCTTATCCGTGCGCCAGTCCTTGGCCAGCTCCACCGCCGAGCGGCCAAGATTGCCGGCATACTGTTCCAGCTTGGCCTCAAACCGGCTAAAGAGCGAAAAGGCATCCGCCGTCGACCCGGCAAAGCCGGCCAGAATCTTATCCTGGTAAAGCCGCCGGATTTTTCGCGCGGAGTGCTTGATCACACTATCGCCCAGCGTGACCTGGCCGTCGGCTGCCATGACCACGCTCGAATTCCGGCGCACGCACAGAACGGTCGTCGAGCGGATGCGCCGGCCTTCGGAGCGGGAATTTACGGTATGAAGCGGCCCTCGAACCGGCGGTCGCCGTCGAGCCTCGAACCACAGACGAACGAATTGACATCTCCTCCAAGTATAGCGCAGGGACCTCCGTGGAGAGGATGTTGCCGAATGGGGTCCGGCACCTTCACCGCGTCGTCCAGGACGCTCCGGCCTGCGATATCCTGCATCTTGTACTGCGATTCCCGCCCGGAGCCTCAATGAACAGCTTTGGCATGCTTGCCGCCGTTGGAGTTTGCCTGGGGGGAGCCGCCGCCTATGCGCTGCTCCGCCGCCGTCAGAGCCCCGACGAGCTGGAGCGCAAGCGCAGGGATCTGCTGGTGCAGCAGGGGCGCATCATCGATGCCACCGTCATCGACATCTCCGACCTCACTGCCGAAGAAAGCGGGCGACCCAACGGGATGCAACTGATTCTTTACAAATATGAGGCGGCGGGGGTGGTCTACGAGTGCTCCCAGGACGTGACCATGCTGCGCCACCTGGTCAACATCTACGATTGCCGGCTGGGCTTTCCGGCATCCGTGCGCTACGATCCGCACAACCCGGGCAACTCGCTGATCGTGGCCGAGAGCTGGAGCGGGTTGCGAGATACGGCCAATTCTGTCCCTCTGCATGGGCGCTCCAGCGACGCGGCCCCCTCCTTGCGATAGCCGGGCGGCTTCTGCACCCGGTACACTAGAGACATGCACGTCCACGGCGGCGGGTCAGAGAAGACAAAGCGAATCCTGCGCATCTCGCTGCTGGCGACCCTGGCTTATGTCGTGCTTACCTTCTTTGCCGGGGTGCGTGCCCATTCTCTGGCCCTGATCTCCGAGGCCGGGCATAACGTATCCGACTTTCTGGCGCTCTTGTTGTCGTTTGTCGCGGTGTACTTTCAGACTCGGCCGCCCACCGACCAAAAAACCTTCGGTTACCAGCGTGCCGGCGTGTTGGCCGCATTTCTCAACGCCCTCACCCTGGTTTTGATCGCCATCTGGATCGCCATCGCGGCTATCCACCGCCTCAGTGCCCCGGTCGAAGTCCAACCCCGGCTGATGATGATCGTCGCCGCGGCCGGCGTTCTCATGAACGGCGTCATCGCCGCCTTGCTTTGGACTGCTTCGCGCGATGTAAACATCCGCAGCACCTTCATTCACATGCTGGGCGACACGCTTTCGACCGCCGCCGTCATCGTGGGCGGCTTGGCCATCCTGCTCACCGGCCACAACTGGATCGATCCGGTGCTTTCCATTCTCATCGCCGCGCTGATTCTATGGAGTTCGCTGTCCATCGTGCGCGAAACGTTGAACATCCTCCTGGAGGGAACGCCGCGAGGTTGTTCGCTGGCGGAGATACGCGTATCCCTGCAGGCCATCAACGGCGTTCAGGACGTCCATGACCTGCACGTCTGGAGCCTCGGCTCCCAGACGCATGCCTTGGCCACCCACATCAAGATTGCCGACATCCCGCCCTCCCAGAGCGCACTGATCCTGGAGCAGGTCAACGGAACACTGCGGCAAAAATTCCGCATTTACCATTCCACCATCCAGTTCGAGTGTGTCGACTGCGAAGTCGCGGCCGGTTGTGCCCCGCCCGTGGAGGTTGACGAGCATGCCGGTCACAACCACTCCCACGCCCACTCCCACTAGTCGCCACTCTGTACACCAGCAACAAGAGCGTGGCCCATTCAAGCCTTGTTTTGGCTTGAGTGGGGTTCTTCTGCTCCAGCTCCGCGGATGAAGAGGCCGCCTCCACTGGCCAAACGCCCGATGGAATTAACCACCCTCAATCGGAAGGCCAGCCCCGTAAGGGGCGACCTGAACTTAGCCAGGACGAAAGTCCTGGGTTTCCAAACTCTCTCAGGGTAGGCCGGGGATTTCACCCGCCGAGCGTCTCAGCATCTCCTGCCGTCTCCACCGGCTTATCCGGCTGCGACTGATAAATTTCCCCAACCCGCTCCAGCGTGTCGATCTCGCTCACCGGCTTGTCATCGCGGATTCGCAGGATGCGCGGGAAGCGCAGGGCGAAACCGCTATCGTGCCGGTCGGATCTCATTACGTTGTTAAACGCGACCTCGAGCACCACTAGCGGTTCCACAGCCCGGACGTAGCCGTAGTCCTCCAGCGTATGTTCCAGAAAGAACTGGGTAAGCCGGGCAATCTCCGCATCGGTCACGCCCGAGTAAGCCTTCCCCACATTGCGCAGCGCGTCACCATCGCGGACCGCGAAAGTGTAGTCGCTCAGCCATCCGGCCCGTCGTCCATGGCCGTACTCAGCGGCGGTCACCACTACGTCGAGTGTGGCCAGCTCGCGTTTCAATTTGAGCCACGCCAGGCCGCGTTTTCCGGGCTGATAGATGCTATGCCGGGCTTTCAGCATCACCCCTTCGTTTCCGCGCGCCCTCGCGTCCACGTAGGCCTGTTCCAGCTGCCCAACACTTTGCAGCTGGACGGCCGGTGCGAGGACCAGCCGCGCAAAGCCGTCCGCTGTAACTGGTTCAAAGTTGAGTTCCGCCTGCTCGCCGCTCGAAAAGCGGCTGGCCACCCTGGTTCGCGGCTGCTCCTGTTGAACCAGCTCTTCCAATGCTTGCCGCCGTTCAAGGAGCGGCTTCTCCATCGTCATTTCGCCGTTGGCATAAAGCAGATCAAAGGCCATAAACACCACAGGCGTAATTTCGCGCATCTCCGCCGTGACTCGCTTGCGTCCCAGGCGCCCTTGCAGTGAGGCAAACGGAAGTGCACGGTCTCCTGTCGGGCTCCAGGCCAGAATCTCGCCATCCAGAATTAGCGGTTGGTCACAGCCGCTGAAGGCTTCGACGAGTTCAGGGAAGCTGGGCGTCATCTCTTCCCGCGACCGGGAGAAGATCGCCACCCGTCCCGGCTGCTCCTGTGAGCCGCAGTGAATCTGGGCCCGCACGCCGTCGTATTTGTCTTCCAATTGCGCTTCTTTGATGATCGGTCCTTGCGCCTCACCTCCCACTTCATTCGAGAAGCGCTGCAACGCATCTTCCACCGTTTCGACCGGGCTGGCTAACATGAACCCAAGGGGATGAAACAGCTTCATCCGAGCCTCTGAAAGGCGGCTGGTGGCGGCCATCTCCAGCACCTCCGGCAAATTGCCGTTCAGCATTCTGGCGTGCCGCACCTCCCCGATGGCTGCACCATAGGCCCCGGCGATTGCCTCCTCGACCAGGCTGACCTTGATCCCGGTGCGCATATCTCCCAGGATGATCTTGATTAGGTACTTAGCCTCGAGCGGCGTGGCTCGTCGAAGCAGGTCCAACGTGATCTGCTGTTTGGCGGCCGGTTTTCCTGCGCTGGCGATTGCGGCAAAAGCTTCGGCTATGTCTTTCAAATCCAAAGTGGGCGTAACGCTTTGTCCTTGCAGAAGATCCTGGGCCGCGCCGCCCAGGTCGCCATGACGCAAATAGGCGGCGTGCATGGCGGCCTGGTTCGCTCCGGATAGCTTGGCAATCACCCCGCTCAGCAGCGCTCCGCCCACCTTCAGTTCGCGTCCGTCCGTCTCCGCGAACGGTGTGCCCGCCAGGTACAGCGCCGCCAGCCCGGCCTCATGTACCGGGAGCGTGCGCAAGTACTCAGCCATGAGCTTGCGTTTCTCCAGTTTGCTGCCGGTCTCGGCCAGCCGCTGACAAAGCTCTACGAATTGCACCAAAGGGGCAGGCATGTTGAGGTTCCCATTCAGATGCGTGGACTGCCAAACCTGATAAAATAAAGCGAATGGTTCATCGCGTCGCCAACACGGTTCCCGTCCGGCACGCCCTTTCCTAGCGGCTCCTGCCGCCTCTTGCGTCCTTGTTGTCTTGCCCCGGAAAGGAACCTTACCATGTTGGATCGCCTGGAACAGATAGAAGCCCGTTATGAAGACCTCGGCCGCCAGCTCGCCGACCCACAGCTGGTGACGGACCAGCAAAAATACCACAAGACCGCCAAAGCACATCGCGATCTGGAAGCCATCGTGGGCAAGTATCGCGAGCTCAAGCAGGTGCATCAGGGAATTACCGACGCCACCGGCATGTTGACCGAGAGCGATGCCGAGCTGGCCGCCATGGCGCAGGAGGAGCTGACCCGGCTGGAGAGCCGCGGCGCCGAACTGGAGGAAGAGATTAAGGTAATGCTTCTCCCCAAGGATCCCAATGACGAGAAGAACGTCATCCTTGAGATTCGCGCCGGCACCGGCGGAGATGAGGCCTCACTCTTTGTCGCCGAGATCTTCCGCATGTACTCGCGCTTCGCCGAGCAGCATCGCTGGAAGGTGGAGATTCTTTCGCAGTCCGAATCCGGCGTGGGCGGGCTCAAGGAAGTCATCGCCATCATTGAGGGCAAGCGAGTGTACTCGCAGATGAAATATGAAAGCGGAGTGCACCGGGTCCAGCGTGTGCCTGCCACTGAGACCCAGGGCCGTGTCCATACCTCCGCGATTACGGTTGCCGTTTTGCCTGAGGCCGAAGAGGTTGACGTAAAAGTCGAGGCCAAAGACATCCGCATCGATACGTTCTGCTCCTCCGGGCCTGGCGGACAGTCGGTCAACACTACTTATTCTGCCGTGCGCATCACGCACCTTCCGACCAATACGGTCGTGAGTTGCCAGGACGAGAAATCGCAGATCAAGAATCGCGAGAAAGCCATGCGCGTGCTGCGCGCCCGGCTCTACGAAGTCGAAATGGACAAGCAGCAGGAAGCGTTGGCCAAGGAGCGCAAGCAGCAAGTGGGCAGCGGTGACCGCAGCGAGAAGATCCGCACCTACAATTTTCCTCAGAACCGGCTTACCGATCATCGTATCGGCCTGACCAACCATCAGCTGGCTGAAGTGATGGAAGGCAGACTCCAACCCACCATCGACGCCCTGATCGCGCACGATCAGGCCGAGCGCCTTAAGGCTGAAACAGCCACTGTGGCATAAATGCCGGCAAACGCCGGCAACGCATTGCAGGCGGCCCGCGCCCGCCTGGCCGCAACTTCACGAAATCCGCGCCGCGATGCCGAGGTGCTTCTGGCGCACGCTCTGGGATGTGACCAGGTAGCCTGCTCACTCATCCTGAGCGCCTCCTCTCCCCGGCGGAATCGGCCACAGTACGAGAGCTTGCTCACCCGACGCCTGGCGTTCTGAACCGATCCAGTACATCACCGGCGAGCAGGAGTTTTTTGGCCTGCTCCTTCGAGGTCTCGCCGGATGTCCTCATCCCGCGCCCCGAAACCGAACATCTGGTGGAAGCAGTGCTGGAGCGGGTCGGCGATAAAGCCAACGCGCGCATCGTCGACGTTGGCACCGGCTCGGGTGCGATTGCGGTTGCCCTTGCGCATGCTTTGCCGCGAGCCCAGGTGACGGCCGTGGATCTATCTCCCGCTGCGCTTGAGGTTGCGCGCCGCAATGCCCGAGCGGCACGCCGTCTCTGATCGGGTGACGTTTCTGCAATCAGATCTGCTGGCTGCCATCGAAGGCGCGGATTTCGATGCGGTCGTTTCGAATCCTCCCTATGTCGCGGAAGCAGAGGTGCTGGAGCCGCAGGTAGCCAACTATGAGCCACACTCCGCGTTGTACGCTGGTCCGACCGGCCTGGAAATCTATGAGCGCCTGATTCCGCAGGCCGGCAAGCGGCTCAAGCCCCAGCGGTTGGCTGATGCTCGAGATGGGTTATGGACAGCAGGCAGCCGTGGAAGCGCTGCTCAAAGGTTCGAGTCGGCTGGAGCACGGTCAGCTTTATTCCCGACCTGCAGGGAATCCCACGAGTGGTTCAGGCGCAGAAAGTCTCATTGCCAGACAGATCTTACAATGGAGATACGAGGAATTTATGGCCACGATAACGGAGCTTCCGAAAACATCTCTGACCTTTGAACAGAAACTCGATCGTCTGGCCCAGGTTGCGGTGAACGCGGGCTTAGGACTTGAGCGCGGCCAGGAACTGGTCATGACGGCGACGCTCGATGCCCTTGCCGCTGGCCCGCCTGATTACCGAGCAGGCCTACAAGGCCGGCGCCTCGCTCGTGACCACCTTGTTCACCGATGAGCAGTCGACGCTGTTGCGCTACCGTTACGCGGAGGACGCCGGCTTCGACAAGGCCCCCGGCTGGCTCTTCGAAGGCATGGCGGAGGCTTTTCGCAGCGGCGCAGCCCGGCTTGCGATTACCGGTGGAAATCCCTCGCTGCTGTCGAAGGAAGATCCGGAAAAGGTTGGTCGGGCAAACCGCGCCGTGTCCAAGGCCTATCGTCCGGCGATCGAACTCATTACCCGGCACGACATCAATTGGACCATCGTTGCCTGCGCCACGCCGGCGTGGGCGGCGGCAGTCTTTCCCGATCTGCCGCCTGATCAGGCGATGGCCAAGCTATGGGACGCGATTTTTGCCGCGTCGCGGGTGGATGCCGACGATCCCGTTGCGCGCTGGAAGCAACATGACGCCGGGCTGCATCGCCGCGCGGATCTGCTCAATGAAAAGCGTTACGCTTCACTCCATTTTCGAGGACCGGGAACCGATCTGCGCGTCGGACTGGCGGACGATCATCTCTGGATGGGCGGAGGCACGACAGGCCGGCACCGGTGCGTATTGCATTCCGAATATGCCGACCGAAGAGGTGTTTACCACGCCCCACAAAGACCGCGTCGAGGGCACCGTGACCAGCACCAAGCCGCTCTCTCATCAGGGCACCATGATTGAGAAGATCGCCGTGCGCTTCGAGGGGGGCCGCGTAGTCGACGCAAAGGCATCTCGGGGACAGGAAGTGTTGCAGCGAGATGATCGATACCGACGAGGGCGCGCGGCGTCTGGGTGAGGTGGCGTTGGTGCCGCACTCCTCGCCGATAGCCAGCAGCGGCTTGCTATTCCTGAACACCCTCTTTGACGAGAATGCCGCCAGCCACATTGCTCTGGGACAGGCCTACAGCACTTGTTTGAAAAATGGCGACCAGCTCACCCCCGAAGAGCTTGCAGCCAGGGGTGCAAACGATAGCCTGATCCATGTGGATTGGATGATCGGGTCGGGCGAGATCGACCTGGACGGCATCACGGCCGACAGGCACAGCAGAGCCGCTGATGCGCAAAGGCGAATGGGTCTAACTCCGAGGCCCAGAGGGCCGTCCGCCAAACGTCAACCCAGCCCGGGAGGGCTGGGTAACAATCCAGAAAACGATCCGAGCGCCGTAGGCGCGGCACTATGGTGATTTCGCACCTCGGATTGAGCGAGTAAGAAGTCCCGCAGGGGCGGTTTTCATGTCGTCCCTGCGGGACTAACGTCAGGCTTCTACAGTTCTCCCCTGCACCTCGAAGAGCAGCCGGTTCTTCAACGGGTCGGCATCGACGCGTACGTGATCGCCATGAAGTATCTCGCCGTCCAGAATCTTGATGGCCAGAGGATCCTGGATCAGGCGCTGGATCGCTCTCTTCAGCGGACGAGCTCCATACTGCCGATCGTACCCGGTCAGCATCAACTGGTGGCGCGCAGCCCTCAGTCAACTCGAGTGTGATCTTGCGCGGCTTCCAGCAGCTTGCGCAGATCAGCCAGTCGCAGGTCGACAATGTGCGCCAGTTGCTCCTCTCCCAGAGGACGGAAGATCACGATATCGTCCACGCGGTTGAGAAACTCCGGCCGGAAGCTCTGCCGCAACAACTGCATCACCTGCTCGCGGGCCGCGTCAAACGCTGCCTCGCTACTCAGGTTCTTCTGCCTGCAGCAGATGCGCTCCCAGGTTCGATGTCATGATCAGCACCGTGTTCTTAAAATCCACCGTGCGGCCCTTCGAGTCCGTCAGGCGCCCGTCGTCCAGCACCTGCAAAAGGATGTTGAAAACGTCAGGGTGTGCCTTCTCGATTTCGTCGAAAAGAATCACGCTATAGGGGCGTCTGCGCACCGCCTCCGTCAGCTGCCCGCCTTCGTCGTAGCCGACATATCCAGGCGGTGCGCCGATGAGCCGAGCCACCGCATGCTTCTCCATGTATTCCGACATATCGATGCGAACCATCGCCTGCTCGTCATCGAAGAGAAACTCTGCCAGGGCGCGCGCAGTCTCAGTCTTGCCCACGCCGGTAGGTCCCAGAAACAGAAAGGAACCGATGGGACGCTTGGGGTCGCTCAGCCCGGCGCGGGAACGGCGAATAGCGTTGGCAACAGTCTCCAGCGCCTCCTCCTGGCCTACCACTCGCTCGCGCAGCCGCCCTTCCATCTCCACCAGCTTGCGCACTTCTCCTTCCAGCATCTTGTCCACCGGGATGCCGGTCCACTTGCTGACAATCTTGGCGATGTCTTCTTCGTCGACCTCTTCTTTCAGCAAGCGGCCACCCGCGGCTCCGTCCTGCTTGGCATTCAGCCGCTTCAGTTCGGCTTCGAGCTGAGGAAGTTCGCCATACTGGATAGCGGCCGAGCGCTCCAGATTGCCATTGCGCGTCTGCTCTTCCATCTCAAAGCGCAACGCTTCGATCTTCTTCTTCAAGTCGGACAACCGGGTAATTGCATCCCGCTCCGTCTGCCACCGCGCGCGCAGTCCGGTAGCCTCTTCCTTCAGTGCCGCAAGTTCCCGCACCACGACCTCCAGCCGATCTTTTGAGTTGCGGTCGGTTTCCCTCTTCAGCGCCGTGCGCTCGATCTCGAGCGAGATCATCTGCCGCTCCAGCTGGTCAATCTCCACCGGCACCGAGCCAATCTGGATGGCCAGCGAAGCCGCAGCCTCGTCGACCAGGTCGATGGCTTTGTCGGGCAGAAAACGGTCAGAGATGTAACGGTGCGAAAGCGTTGCCGCCGCCACGATCGCCGAGTCTTTGATGCGCACGTTGTGGTGCGCCTCATACCGCTCTTTCAGGCCGCGCAGAATCGCAATCGTGTCTTCTACATTCGGCTCGCCCACGAACACAATCTGGAAACGCCTCTCCAGCGCCGCATCCTTTTCGATGTATTTGCGGTATTCGTTCAGCGTGGTCGCTCCGATGGCCCGCAACTCACCCCGAGCCAGGGGCGGCTTAAGCATGTTGGAAGCGTCGATGGCGCCCTCGGCCGCGCCCGCGCCTACCAGCGTATGCAGCTCATCGATGAACAAGAATAATCTGGCCGTTGCGACTCCTCAATATCCTTGAGCACCGCCTTGAGGCGGTCTTCAAACTCACCGCGATACTTCGCTCCCGCCAGCATTGACCCCAGATCGAGCGAGATCACACGTTTGTCGCGCAGCAGTTCCGGCACATCGCCCGAGACAATGCGGCGCGCCAAGCCTTCCACGATTGCGGTCTTGCCGACACCAGGCTCCCCGATCAGCACCGGGTTGTTCTTGGTTCTGCGAGAGAGCACCTGGATCACGCGGCGGATCTCTTCATCGCGGCCGATCACCGGATCCAGTTTTCCCCGCCGGGCCAGCTCCGTCAGGTCCTTGGCGTAGCGGTCCAGGGCCTGATATTTACCTTCAGGGTTCTGGTCGGTCACCCGTTGGTTGCCGCGCACCGAAGTCAATCCCTGCAGGATCGCCTCCCGCGTTGCGCCCAGGGACGCAAGCAGCATCTGCGCCGGGTCTTTCTTGAGCTGGGTGAACGCCAGCAGTAAATGCTCAGTCGATACGTACTCGTCTTTAAAGTCCTGCGCCTCTTTGGAGGCATCATTCAACAGCCTCTGCATGGTCGTCGAAAGGCCCGGCTCTGAGGCCGCGCCGCTGACCTTGGGCAGCCCGGCGATGGCCTGACGGGCGCTGGCCAACAACTGCTCGGTGGGGATGCCGACCTTTTGCAGCAGCGGAACAATGATGCCTTCCTTATCCTCCAAAAGGGCCGTCAATAGATGTACCGGCACGACTTCAGGCTGGCCATTCTCGTTGGCCAGCGAACTGGCCTTCTGGATCGCCTCCTGTGATTTCAATGTGAACTTATCCCAGCGTATTGCCATATGAGTGTTCCTTCACTGACCAGATCATCCTGAATCGCTTGCGTTGAGAAAGCAAGTGCGGCTTTAGTCGCGTTGCCGATGAAGCCTGGTCGTATAATTACTAGTTTGATTTCGATGGTGTTGCCCGGTGATCACCGGTCGTATCGCGGCGGCAATTTAAAGAAAGGAGGGAGTTCACCCTGCGAGCCGATAGCCGGGGTGAACTCAACCTGACGGCCGTGCTGCCGGCCAGTGATTTCTAGGCTTCCGGTTACGCCGTTTTGGCGGTTTCGCCTGGTGCCGGTTGGTTGTTATTCAGCTGCTTGGCTGAACCTGACATTCACCTTGATCTGCTTGGGCTTGCTTTCCGGACGCTTCTGCAGTTCCAAACGAAGCACGCCGGCGTCATATTCAGCTTTGATGCTTTCCGGGTCGATCGTGTTGGGAACCGTGAAGGCGCGATAGAAACTGCCGTACCGCCGCTCTACCCGGTGGAAGTTCTCTTCCTTCCCCTCACTCTCAAAGCTGCGCTCGCCCTTCACCGAAAGGGTGTTGTTTTCCATCCGGACATCGAGATCCTCCTGGCGAATGCCGGGGATTTCGAGCTTAAGCACCAGCTTGTGCTCATCCTCATAGATGTCGACCGGGGGCACGAAGCCGGCGGCGGTCACGAGCTCGTTCTCTCCCAGTTGTTGCGGGAAAAGTCCTGAAAAAGACTATTCATCCGATTCTGCAAAGCCAAAACGTCGCGATAGGTTTCCCAGCGAGTAATTGTCATTACGTTTCCTCCGAAGTGCGGCCGAGTTCTCGGCCTCGTCATTCCTTTGATGCATATCATAGCACCAAAGAAGTCATAAAATATGAGTGTATTTGTATCACATTTTCATCTTAGGCAGGTAACTCCGGCGTGGCCTCCAGAAGGGCCTTGGTGTACTCCTCCCCTGGAAAACGGCAAATCTGTTCGCAGGTTCCCGCCTCCACCACCTTGCCGGCGCGCATCACCACAATATTGGTCGAAAGATAGCGCACCAGGGGCATGGAGTGGGAAATGAAGAGGTAAGTCAAATGGAATGTTTGCTGTAGATGCCGCAGCAGGTTCATGATCTGGGCTCCGACGCTCACATCCAGGGCGGAGACGGGCTCATCGAGCAACAGCAGCTCGGGCCGGAGGGCGAGCGCCCGGGCGATGTTGATCCGCTGTCGCTGGCCACCGGAAAACTCATGAGGGTAGCGGGGCAGGGCCGACTCGTCCAGGCCCACCTCGGCCAGCAGCTCCCGCGGGCATTACCGGCCCCCAGTTGCGGTCAATGCGCGATGGATGCGGGAGGGTTCAGCGATGATTTCGGCAACGGTCATGCGCGGGTTGAGCGCCGCGAAGGGGTCCTGGAACACGGGTTGCATCCTGCGCCGCAGCATGCGCAGGCTGGCGCTGGATGCGCCGCAGATCACTTCCTGGCCATCGAAAGAGACCGTGCCGGAGGAGGGCGGTATCAGCCCCAGAATCATCCGCGCCACCGTGCTCTTGCCGGAGCCCGATTCGCCCACCAGCCCCAGGGTCTCTCCCCGGGCAATAGAGAAGGAAACCCGGTCGACCACACACTTTTGCTCGTCGGCGCCCCACCATCCGGAGCGCCGTGCATAGTTTTTAGTGAGTTGGTTTACTTCCAGCAGAGCCATGGCCGGGTGGAGCCTCAGGTTAGATCCCCATCCATGAATGAAATCCCCAAGGACGGCTGAAACGGGTGGAATGGCCCTACAGGCTGGGAGGAAAACTCTGTTTTGTATCAGGGCACGACTTTAGTCGTGCCGTAAACGATTGAAAACGTCGGGCTTTAGTCCCTGAGGTACATCTTCCCTGCCGGTTCTCGCCGCAGCATTGAAAATGCTCTAGATGTCCAGGTTCTTCACATCCAACGCATTGTCTTCAATGAACTTACGCCGCGCTTCCACGTCTTCGCCCATCAGCGTGCTGAAGATCGATTCGGTTTCCGCCAGATCTTCCAGTTTGACGGAAAGCAGAGTACGCCGGTCGGGATCCATGGTGGTCTCCCATAACTGGGTCGACGTCATTTCGCCCAGGCCCTTATAGCGCTGCACGTCGTAGTCCCGCCGGCCCTGCTCGATCACGTACTCGAAGACTTCCCGGGCCGATTGCTTGGTCACGGGATCGGCGGACTACCCGCTTCGCCTTCTTGGGCTTGGCCGCTCCCTCGGCCGCTGGCGCATCCGCCTCAACTTCCTCGGTTTCCGCGGCCTTGGCGTACTCGATCACGAACGGTGGCTCCAGTTCCTCGCGAATCAAGCGAGTACTTGGCCATCATCTGGCGAAATTCCGGGCGACGAGGCCAGGGTCCAGTCCACCCGGCGCTCTGCACCCTGGCTGTCGGTAAAGCTCACCGACCAGGTCCGGTGTTCTTCCTCGTACCGCGGAGCCGCCACTGCCTTGAACTGGAAACGCTTGGCCATCTTCTGCAGCTCGGCGTGCAGCTTGGCGAGCTTCGCCGGCACTTTGCCGTCCCCCTCAAAGTCGGCCCGCCGCATCAACTCAAACTTGGGCACCAGCTCCGTCACTTCTTCGTTCCGCAAGTGCTTGTTCGCCTTCTCAAAGACGCCGAGGTAGTCATTGAGCTGGCCCATGAACTTGGTCAGCGCGCCGCCCTCCAGCTTCTTGCCCGCGGTGCCGTAGCGCAACCCCATGCCCTCCGAGGCGCGCTTGATCATCACCTTCACAAACTCCCGGTCGTCCTTGATGTACTGCTCGAACTTGCCCTTCTTGATCCGGTAGAGCGGGGGCTGGGCAATGTACACGTGCCCACGCCGAATCAAATCCACCATGTGGCGGAAGAAAAAGGTCAGCAGCAGGGTGCGGATGTGGGAGCCGTCGACGTCGGCGTCGGTCATCAGGATGATCTTGCCGTAGCGCAGCTTGGCCGGATCGAAGTCCTCTTTCCCAATGCCGCAGCCCAGGGCGGTGATCATGGCCCGGATTTCCTCGTGCCCCAGCATCTTGTCGTAGCGGGCCTTCTCCACGTTCAGGATCTTGCCCTTGAGCGGCAGTACCGCCTGGAACTTCCGGTCCCGTCCCTGCTTGGCGGTGCCGCCGGCGGACTCACCCTCGACCAGGTACAGCTCGCAGCGGTCCGGGTTGCGCTCACTGCAGTCGGCCAGCTTGCCCGGCAAGCCGCCGCCATCGAGCGCGCCCTTGCGCCGGGTAAGGTCGCGTGCTTTTCTGGCCGCCTCTCGCGCCCGCGCAGCCTCGATTGCCTTGTTGATGATCCGCTTGGCGATAGGAGGATTCTGTTCAAAGAACATGCCCAGGCGCTCGTTGACGAAAGCCTGCACCGTCCCGGCAATATCGGAGTTGAGCTTGCCCTTGGTCTGTCCCTCGAACTGGGGTTGCGGCAGCTTCACGCTGACCACAGCGACCAGTCCTTCGCGCACATCGTCGCCGGAGAGATTCTCCTTCACGTCCTTGAACAGCCCCATCTGCTGCCCCGCGGTGTTGATGGTGCGCGTCAGCGCGGTGCGGAAGCCGGAAAGATGGGTGCCCCCATCGACGGTGTTGATGTTGTTGGCAAAACTGAACACCGCTTCGGAATAGCTGTCGTTGTACTGCAGCGCGATGTCGATCTCCACCCCGTCGCGCGAAGACTCCAGCACGATTGGCTTTTCATGCAGCACCTGCTTGCCCCGGTTCAGGTGCTTGATAAATTCGGCAATGCCGCCCGCGTACTTGAAGTCGGAACGCTTCGCCTCCCCGGTCTTGGGGTCGGTCGTGCGCTCGTCCACCAGCTTGATCTCCAGGCCCTTGTTGAGGAAGGCAAGCTCGCGCAGCCTTTGCGCCAGGGTGTCGAAGTTGTATTCGGTCACGGTGAAAATGGAGCGATCGGGCAGAAAGTGGATCTTCGTGCCGCGCTTCTTCGTGGTTCCCGTCTCCTTCAGCTTGGTAACGGGAATTCCCTTGGCGTAGCTCTGCTCGTAGGTGTGGTGGTCCTTCCAGACCTCTACGTCCAGCTCCTCGCTGAGCGCGTTCACGCAAGAGACGCCAACGCCGTGCAATCCGCCAGAAACCTTGTAGTTCGAGGAATCAAACTTGCCCCCGGCATGCAGCTTGGTGAGCACCACCTGCAGGGCGGGCATCCGCTCGCCCCCCGGAACATCCATGTCGTCCACCGGGATACCCCGCCCGTCGTCGGTAACGGTAATGGAGTTGTCGATGTGGATCGTAACGTCTACCCGCGTGGCTTCCCCGGCCAGCGCCTCGTCGACCGAGTTATCCACCACCTCGTACACCAGGTGATGGAGACCCTGGTCCCCAGTCGACCCGATGTACATCGCGGGACGAAGGCGAACCGCCTCCAATCCCTCGAGAATTTTGATGTTGTCCCCGGTGTAGGTACGCTCCGAGGGCAAAGTCTCACGGATGGCTGCGGGTGGAAGCGCGGAGGAAAGGGTGACTTCTTTGGTCGACATGCAACTCCGAACGGCAAAGCTATGTGGCGGCTCTCGGTGAAGCAGCCGATGGGAAATAACATCTTGAAAGTGCAGGGGTTGGCCGCACTTGACGCTACTGAAGTTTACCACGTTTCGAGGCCCAATTGGGGGCGCTTCGGCGGCGCCTGAGAGTGGAAATCACGGGCGAATTGCAGCCCCCGGCGCCAAATACCCAGATAGGGAAGTCCACCGGAAAGCAGGTACTTAGGTGATTAACTTACATCTTTTGAAGTGTTTCAAGGTAACCCATTTTTGGGGTACTCTCAGGGTGTAATTGAGGGTACTGCGGTAATGGATCGAGTAGATACCCTCTAATATGCCAATAAACACAGGGGTTTCCAGTCCGGCGAACTATACTCCTACTTGAATTGCTCTTCCATCCGGAACAGAACTAAGGACTATCGGAGGTAACCAAGTTATGAAACTCTTCGTTCACGCATCCATTTTCTCCGTCATTTTCGCGGGCTTTGTGGCCAGTGCAGTTACTACCAAACCAACAGTGGCGATTCCGGCAAACCATAGCTTAGTCGTTTCGCATGCTATGCCTGTGCCTAACTGTCCTCCGGATGATCCCAAGGCCTGCGGCATCTAAGGCAGATAACAGGTACCAATGCGTATTCCCGTGGTACCTGAACGATGCACATCTAGCACAAAAGTGCTAGCCTGCAAGGTTTTCTAAGGTTGAGCACCATCCCTTTTCGAGCTATTCTCAAGACTCGGAAGGGGTGTTGTGATGACGAGTGTAGCCAGCACCATCTTGTACGTGGCAGAGCCTCTCCTCATGGTGGTTGCCTTGATTGCTTTGCTCAGGTCCCGCGACCACCGGCGTTTCCCCGCACTTTTCGCTTACGTCTCGGTTCGCCTCGCGTCCTCGGTCATGCTTCACCTGTTGCTGCAAATGCACCGGGTGATCGGGATTGCCGATAGGACGGCGTACTCCCTTTACTTCTATACATATTGGTTGAGCTACGTCGCGGGCGCCATCGTCGTCTTCATGGTTATCCAGGAGCTGTTCCAGTCTTCCATGGATCCGTTCCCCGGCTTGAAGTGGCTGGGTACTATCTCCTTCCGCTGGGTCGCGTGCCTTTCCTTTGTTGCCGCCTCGGCGGCTCTGCTCACGCCGGGTGGCAAAGGCTATACGTTTCTCCTCGCCATCGTCGCTCAGGCAATGCGCTGTGAGAGCATTTTCATTCTTAGCCTCTTGCTCTTCCTCGTGGTCGCGGCTGGGAAGCTCGGCCTTTCTTATCGTAGCCGGGTCTTCGGAATCAGCTTTGGCTTCGGCATCATGGCAGCCAGTGACCTGGTCGTCTCTGCGGCCTTTCTGCATCTCGGCCACAATATGATGACCTCGACCATCAGTGTCATCACCACCAGTGCCAGCCTGTTGACGCTAACCGTCTGGTCTGTCTATTTCCTGCAACCGGAACCTGCACGCCAGGTGCTTGCTCTGAACTCCTCCTCGCCCATGGCGCGTTGGAACGAGGTGGTTACGGCGATTGGTCAGAGCGGTGGCCGGACCCCTGTTGTCGTCCCCGCCAACGACTTCTTCCTGCAGGATGTGGAGAAGGTAGTGGATCGCATTCTCATCAAGAACTCGCTGAATGTAGCCAGCTGAAATCCCAGCTGAATGTACAAAGGCCATAACGGCGATCCCGTTATGGCCTTTAGTTTTGCTCTAGCCCGCATCCACAAAGGATTGGGTGGCCCATGCAAGCCTTCTTTGGCTTGAGTGGGGTGGTTGCGGAAACCCAACTAGCGAGTGGCGGGCGTCTCTACGGGCTCGACCGAGACAAATCGCCCCAATCTCCCGCGGTCAATGAAGTTCACCCGGCCGCCAATCTCAGCGTAGAGGGTGTCATCTTTTCCACGGCCGACATTCAGGCCCGGCTTGTGCTTGGTGCCACGCTGCCGCACGATGATGGAACCACCCGTGACCACTTGCCCCGCGAAGATCTTCACACCGAGTCGCTGAGCGTTGGAGTCGCGGCCGTTTTTAGAGCTGCCTAAGCCTTTCTTATGTGCCATTTGCCTGTCCTCAATCCTTGAAAATTATCCCGCCTACCGGGCGGCGTTTGCCTCAGTCTTCTCGCTGCCGTAAGTAAAACCATTGACCTCGATGCTATTAATGCGGATCTCGGTATAAGCCTGGCGATGGCCTTGCAGCTTTTTGTACTGCTTCTTGCGCTTGAAGTGGAAGACCAGGACCTTGTCCCCGCGTCCTTCGCTGACTACGGTGCCAAACACCTTGGCGGCTGCCGGCTTGACGATGGGCGACAACCCATCCGAAAAGGCCAGAACATCGCTGAACTCCACTGCGCTGTCGGCATCCCCGGCAGCCTTTTCGATCTTCAGTACGTCGCCGGGGGCGACGCGATATTGCTTACCACCAGTGCGGATCACCGCGTACATAGAACCTCCGAACGCCAAACCACACCGGCGTCTCAAATTGCTGGATTTGCTGGTTACATTTGCTGGATACGCCCAGGAAGCGCAGGTGAAGAAAACCGCACCAAGCCACTGCAGCGCAGGATCAACCTTGGCGCACCGCAGGCTTAGTCCCAAACTATTAGATTTTACGGTTACCGCGTGCTTTGGTCAATGCCAGCCGCGGTTCCGCCGATTGAAAGAGGTAAACGCCCAGAACCACAATCAGCGGCTCCAGCGGGTGACGAAAACGGGCGTGCGCGGCAACCGTGTAATAGACCAGCGGTATCAGCAGGAAGGCCCACGCAAAGAGTCCGGCGGCCGGGGCACTGCGCCGTATTGCCAAAGCCAATCCCAGCAGGCCACAAACGCTGGCAAAAACGAAATTGAAACTGCGCGCGTACTCTACCCATTCGGTCCTGCTGAGTGGGTGGGGAACGCCCGCCCAGAAGAAGAACACCCGCTTGAGCGTATTTCGGGCGAATTGCGCGGGATCGGCGCGGATCGCCGCCAGGGCCTGATCGCCACGCATCCTGGAATAGGCTACCTCTCCCATCCTGGCGTATAGGCGCAATTGGTCCGGCGCCTGGATAGGATGGTCGTACTCCATCAACAGCCCGGTTGAGCCTGGCCCGTTGCCCAGATAAAGCTCTGCGCCGAAATTTGCGCGCGTGGGCACAAAGTGGTGAAACACCACCCAATTCCTCCAGGTCCACGCCCCGATGCACGCGAAGAACAGCGCGGCCGCCAGAAGTGCTCCCCCAACTTGTCGTCTCCAGTCCGGCGCACCGCCCAGTACCCACACACCGCAAACCGGTAGCAGGATTAGCAGTCCTGGATTGCTCAGCCCGGTCAGTCCCCAAAGCAGTCCCAAAAGAGCCCAGCGCCTGACAGTCATCCCCGAATGCTCCGGAGAGCGCATGCGGAGCGCCACCACCAGTGTCCAGGAGAAGAGAAACGTGGTCAGCGAGGAGTCCCACACCCAGCGGACCGCATACTGCATCGCCGCCGGATAGAGTGCCCAGATCCAGCCCGACCAGCGGGCTACACTCCGGTCGAAGCAGCGCTCTGCGATCTCCCAAATGGTACGGGCCGTAAGCGCGGAACAAACGCTATTGATAGTAAGAATCACCCACGCCGACTTCGGGGTGAAGACACCGAACAATTTGAAGACCCCTCCTAGAATCAGGGGATAGAGCGGTCCCACCCAGGCGGTCGGGCCGGTATGCCCGCGAAAAGGGTCAGAGAAGCCATAACCGGTGGCCAGGGCGCGCGCGATACGCCCCATTTCCTGGCCGAACAGCATGTGGTCATCTTCGGGGTGGATGCGGTAGGTGTGCGCCAGCGTAAGGTAGAGCACCCGCACCCCGAAGGCCACCCAGAAGACCAGCCAAGGCGCATGGAAGGGTTCCTCGGACTCTTTGGTCAGCTGGGTCATGGGAGGGGCTGGCGTCCGTATTCTATCCCGTGGTGAGCCTGGAGGTTGTCGCTAGCCCGTCATTGCGGCTATACTGAAGGTTCGCCAGTGGACCTGTCCTGTGGTCACGTTTCCTGCGAAAAGCTTAGCTATTGGAGTTTGTCATGGCACAGATTTGCAAAATCTGCGGCAAGGGTCCGCAGTTCGGTAACAAGATCTCGCATGCGCACAACGTGTCCAAGCGTCGCTGGAACGTGAATCTTCGTCCGGTGAAAGCGGAAGTGGATGGCGGCCACAAGCGCATTCGCGTCTGCACTCGTTGCATCAAAGCCGGCAAGGTCGTCAAAGCCTAGCCCCGGGCTCCTCCGGTCTCGATTTTCAAATCGCCGAAACCGCAGGTCCCTCCACTACGCTCCGGCCGGCATGACAATTCGGTTGAGACCGATGGTTCGTTAGGTCTTCGCAATCGATGTTTCTTAACGCCATCCCGTTTTCCAACAGAATTGTCATCCCGACCGGAGCGTAGTGGAGGGACCTGCGGTTCTCTCATCCGGCCGCAGATCCGAACGCTTTACTCCTTCTCCGCCGGGTCTTTAGGGTCGAAACCAAGCGACAGAGAGTTGATGCAGTAGCGTAGCCCGCTGGGCTTTGGTCCGTCAGGGAAAACATGTCCCAGGTGGGCTCCGCAGCGTGCGCACGTGACTTCTGTGCGCGTCATCCCATAGCTCTTGTCGTCGTGCAATTGCACCGCTTCCGCGTTTGCCGGTACCGAAAAGCTGGGCCAACCGCTACCTGACTCAAATTTGGTGTCCGAGTTGAAGAGAGTGGCGCCGCAGGCGCCGCAACGATAGGTGCCGTCCGCGTGGTTCCGGTAGAGCGCGCCCGAGAACGCTGGCTCCGTGCCCTTCTGCCGCATAACGTAATACTGTTCGGGAGTCAGTTCGGCACGCCACTCAGCGTCGGTCTTCTCCACTTTGTCCAGCTTGGCAACTTGCTCTTTTTCCATAATCCCTTACTCCTGTGTGAAATTCGATGCGCCTGCAAATTGAAAGGACGCGAACCTCTATAGTTGCGCGATCACATCAATTTCCACCAGTGCGTCTTTCGGGAGCCTGGCCACTTCTACCGTGGACCGCGCCGGTGCAACCACACCTTCTGGTGCAAGATAGCTGGCGTAAATCTCGTTCATTGCCGCGAAGTCGCTCATATTCTTGAGAAACACCGTCGTCTTGACCACCCGATGCATATCGCTGCCGGCCGCTGCCAGCACCGCCTTCACGTTTTCCAGCACGCGAGTCGTCTGCTTCCGGATTCCGCCTTCGACCATGCGCCCGGTTGCCGGATCGAGTGGAATCTGCCCGGAGGTGTAGACCAAATCCCCGATTTGCACCGCCTGGGAATAAGGACCGATGGCTGCTGGCGCATTTTTTGTAGAAACGGCTGACTTGCGAAGGCTCATTCCACGATTGTCGCCGTCCCAGGGTTGGGACGCAAATCTATACCTTGTGGGCGCGTTGCACGTCGCGCACGCCCGGCACCCGCCGCAAGCCGCCTACGATGCGCGTAAGGTGCCGCATATCTTCCGCTTCCAGAACAAACTCGACCACCGCTTCAGAATCCCCCGTCGGCTTGGAATCGACCCCGCGGATGTTGGTGCCGTCATCGCTGATGACCGCCGTCATTTCCTTCAGCATGCCGGCGCGATCGTCGCAAAACACGGTCAGCTTCACCGGGTAGGTCATCTTGCGGCCGGCAGTCTCTTCCACCGTCCGCGCCCACTCCACAGAGATGCGCCGGTCGCTCTCGTAGAGCAGGTTTTGCACGTTGGGACAGCTGCGCGCATGCACGGCCACGCCTTTGCCGCGGGTCACGTAGCCCACAATCTCTTCGCCGCGAATGGGATTGCAACATCGCGCGCGGTAGACCAGCAGATCGTCCTGGCCTTCCACCTGCAGCGAGTCGGATCCATGGAGATGGACGCGCCTTACCGCCTCTGACATGGCGCCGCCTGCGGCGTCCTTCCCCGGCTCAACTTCGAGGCCGGTCTGCGAAGTCACACCCGGGGAAAGCTTATTCAGCACCTGGCGTGAAGAGTACTTCCCGAAGCCAATGGCCGCCATCAGGTCGCTGGCCGTCGCCAGGCCGCATTCGCTGGCCGCGCGGGCATAGTCCGTGTCGGTGAGCTTGCTCAGGGAAACCTTGTACTTGCGCGCCTCCCGATCGAGCAGCTTCTTGCCGATTTCAATCGCCCGCTCGCGCTGGTGTTCGTTGAGCCAATGCTTGATCTTGTTGCGTGCCCGCGAACTCTTGGCGAAGGTGAGCCAATCGCGGCTGGGGGTGTGGCCATTCTGGGTAACGACTTCCACGATGTCGCCGTTGTGCAGCTTGGTTCGCAGCTGCGCCATCCTGCCGTTTACCTTCGCTCCCACGCAGGTGTTGCCCACCTCGGTGTGGATGGAGTAAGCAAAGTCAATCGGCGTCGCATCCTTGGGCAGAACCACCACCTTGCCTTTGGGAGTAAAGGTGTAAACCTCTTCCGGGTAGAGATCGATCTTGAGCGTGGAGAGAAACTCGTTGGGATCGGTCATCTCCCGCTGCCACTCGACTAGCTGCCGCACCCAGGCAAGCCGTTGCTCGTCCCGTGCGCTGGTGGGCGAGCCGCCCGCCTTGTATTTCCAGTGTGCCGCGATGCCTTCTTCGGCGACGCGGTGCATTTCCTCGGTTCTGATCTGGACTTCGAACTGGTGTCCGCCCTCTCCCATCACCGTGGTGTGCAGTGATTGATACAAGTTGGGCCGGGGCATAGCGATAAAGTCCTTGATGCGGCCCGGCACCGGGCGCCAGATGGAATGGATCAGGCCAAAGGCGGCGTAGCAATCCTGCACCGTCGAGGTGATCACGCGCACTGCCAGCAGGTCGTACACCTGGTCGACGGTCACCTTCTGCTTTTGCAGTTTTTGATAGATGCTGTAAAGCCGCTTGATGCGCCATTCCACTCGCGCGTGGATATTGTTTTCCCGCAGCCGTTCGTTGAGCAGCGATTCCACCGAGTTCAGGAACTGCTCGTCCTCTTCGCGCGCCGCCTCAACCGCGTTCTTGACCTGCTCATAGCCGAAAGGATCGACGTAACGGAAGGCCAGATCTTCCAACTCGCCGCGCACCTTCCCCATGCCCAGCCGGTGGGCCAGGGGAGCGTAGATATCCAGTGTTTCCCGGGCAATCGACTCCTGGCGTTCCGGCGACAGGTGCTGTAGCGTCCGCATGTTGTGCAGCCGGTCCGCCATCTTGATCAGGACCACGCGCACATCGCTCACCATGGCGAGCAGCATCTTGCGCACGTTCTCGGCCTGGCGGTCTTCGCGGTTGGCGAACTGGATCTTGTCGATCTTGGTCACGCCCTCGACGATGTGCGCGACCTGCTCCCCGAATTGCTCGGTGATGTCTTCGGTAGTAACAGGAGTATCTTCGACGGCATCGTGCAGCAACCCGGCCGCGATCGCGGTCGAATCCAGCTTCATCTCCGCCAGAACCTGGGCTACTTCGAGGGGATGCAGGACATACGGCTCCCCGGAGGCCCGGAGCTGCCCGCTGTGGTGCTGCACGCAGAACTCCCAGGCTCTGCGAATGATGCCGATGTCGTCGCTCGGCCGATTCTTGCCGATCGTCGCGAGCAACTCGGCGAACTTCGCCGCCAGGATCCCTGGCTCTGCCGGAGGTTCATGTGGCGTGGAGTGCACAGTCGCCATACCTGATTATAGGCTGGCCGCTATGAGCCGTGCTACTCGCCCACCAGCCAAAACGCCGGGAATAGGCGCTTAGCGAGCACCCGGCTAGCAAGCGTAAGTTAACTCTTCAACCACAGGTTAACCCTCAACCACAAGTAGCCCTACAACCCCAAGAAAGCCTTGGGGTGGCCCATTCAAGCCTTCGGCTTGAGTGGGGTTGTTGCGGACCCCAATCCGTCTCCTCCCCCCCAGCTATGCGAAGATAATTTGTGCCCCGTGAACCCATCGCTTCACCCGCAAATAAGCCTGCGCGAAGACCCGCCGGTTGCCATGATCTCCCGCAGGGCTGCGGACCGCCTCCGTGCCGGCCACCTCTGGGTCTATCGTTCCGACATCGAGCACATCGTAGAGATGGAGGCCGGCTTGATCGCGGTAGCGGATCATCGTGGCTTTCCGCTGGGCACCGCGCTATGGAGCCCGAGTTCGCAAATCGCGCTGCGTCTGATAACCTCCGACCCTCACCTCACGCATGAATCCTGGCTGGCACTCTTTGCCCAGCGCCTGCGCCGCGCCATCGAACTCCGCCAGGGGATGTTGGAGGAGGGCACCGACGCCTGCCGCCTGGTCTTCAGTGAAGCCGACCAGTTGCCGGGCCTGATCGTCGACCGATACGGAGACCTGGTCCTCTTTGAGATTCTCGCCAAGGCGCTCGATCGGGAGGAGGTTCGCGCGGTCGTCGTCGATGTCCTCAAGTCAGAACTTGAGCCGGTCACCATCGTGGAGCGATCCGATGCCCGTATCCGCGAACTGGAGCAGCTCAGCCAGCCATCGGAGGCTCCGCTGTACTCCGCCGAGACCATTCCGCAGCTGACGACGATCTTCCACCTGAACGGGCTGGCTTTTCACTACGACGCCAATGCGGGCCAGAAAACAGGCGCCTTTCTCGACCAGCGCCTGAACTACGCCGCGGCCTCGCTCTATGCCCGTGGCGATGCCCTTGACGTCTGCACCTATCAGGGCGGTTTCGCCCTGCATCTGGCCCGAACCTGTACCCGGGTCACCGGCATTGACGCCTCCCGAGCCGCGCTCGAGGTGGCGGAAGAGAACCTGGAGGTCAACCGGCACCGCATTCAGGCTCGGTGGAGTGGATCGAGGCCAACGCATTCGATCTTCTCCGCGACTGGAGCACGGCGGGCAACACCTATGACACCGTGGTCCTCGACCCGCCTGCTTTCGCAAAATCCAAGCGCGCCGTGGAGGGCGCCCTGCGCGGCTACAAGGAACTCAACCTGCGCGCCCTGAAGATGTTGCGCCCGGGCGGAACGCTGGTCACTTGCTCCTGCTCCCACCATGTTTCCTGGGACGAATTTCATGGCGTGGTGGCCGCTGCCGCCGGCGACGCGCAACGCCGCGTTCGCCTGCTCGAACGCCGTGGGGCCGCTCCGGACCACCCGGTGATTCTCAATATGCCCGAGACCGAATATCTCAAGTGCCTGATCCTGCAGGTCGAGCCCTAAATGAGATTCGGTCCTCACTGGCAGCACGCCTGGCTGGTCATCGCTTCTTTTCTGGCCGGCGCCCTCAACGCCATGGCCGGCGGCGGCTCCTTCTTGTCGTTTCCTGCGCTGCTTGGCGTGGGCGTTCTGCCTATCCAGGCAAATGCAACCAACACGGTTGCTCTTTGGCCGGGGCAGTTCACCTCGATCGCTGCTTATTGGCAGGACTTGAAGGCCAACCTGCGCCTGGTGCTGCCGGTCTGTTCCGCGGCCCTGCTGGGCGGCTTAGCGGGGGCCGTGGTCCTGCTCCGCACCGGCCAGGCCACGTTCATGGCGCTGGTTCCCTGGTTGCTGCTGCTGGCCGCCGGGCTCTTTGCCGCCAGCGGTCCGGTCTCCAGCTGGCTGCGCCGCAACCGGGTGAGTGCTTCCGGCGCCAAGCCCAGCCTTGCGCCGCTATGGATCGGTGTGGTGGTGGTTTGTTTTTACATCGGGTACTTCGGCGCCGGCGCGGGATTTCTGGTGATGTCGGTGCTGGCGGTCTTTGGCATCCAGAACATCAATCAGGTCAATGCGCTGAAAGTGATCGCCACTACCACCGCCAACGGCATCGCCGTGGTCACGTTTATCGTGGAGAAGCAGATCCTCTGGAAGTATTGCCTGCTGATGATGATCGCCGCTGCGCTAGGCGGTTATCTGGGAGCTCGCTATTCGCGCCGGATGAATCCCCGGTTCATGCGTATGTTGGTGGTCCTGATCGGGTTGGGAATGGCTGCCTACTTCTTCTGGAAGCAGTATTCTTGAGACAGGGACTGGATGAGCCACGAAGGCATTCGTTTTATCAGCGAAGAAGAAGCACAGAAGCTGGCCCAGGAGGCGGAGCATCGCGTCTCTCGCGAAGCCGAGCCGGCTCGTGTCCGCGTGCAGAAAACCGCCGGCACTGGCATGGAGATCGACTGGAAGGACGGCCATCAAAGCAGTTGGAGCTTTACCTGGTTGCGCGACGCCTGTCCTTGCGCCACCTGCCATGAGGAGCGCGGAGCGACCGGCCGCAAGCCCGGTGAGCCAAAGCCCCAGCCGCGTGCTCTGCTGCAGATGTACAAAGCGCCGGCGCGGCCGGAGTCTGTTTCCCCCGTCGGCCGCTATGCCATCAGTTTTCGCTGGAACGACGGCCACCAGAGCGGGATCTACTCCTGGGACTACCTTCGCCGCCATTGCCAATGCGAGCAGTGCCGCGTCTCTGCAAGTGGCTAACGAATCTCGACCAAAAGGATTTATACCTGGCACCACGAATCTTCACGTTCTTCCCGTTAGGCCAAAAACTGGAGGGCGCTCCCGGTCTCGATTTTGAGACCTGGGGGGGTCGTGCAGAGGAACTCAATCCCGATTTTCGCGCCGGCTAAAACGACGTCACGGAGCAGGCTCACCCGGAGCCACGTGGCAAACCGGCAGAGTCTCCCAAAGCTTCTGCATACATTCGAGCGCCTCCGCCGCATTGCTCGACAACATGAATGTAGGCATGGTTTTCCGCGCTTGAGGAAACCCTCCTCGATCGGCAACCTCGAGAAAGCTCAGCAGGTGATCGAAATAACCGGCGCGTGTTCACCAGCACGCAAGGTTTTGCGTGGATCCCCAGTTGCGCCCAGGTGAGGATCTCGAAAAATTCATCCAGCGTCCCGAAACCGCCCGGCAAGGCGACAAAGGCATCCGCCTCCTGGGCCATGAGCGCTTTGCGTTCGTGCATGGTTTCCACCACGACCAACCTGCTCAGACCCTGGTGCGCCACTTCCACTGCGGCCAGCGCGCGGGGAATGACGCCGATCACTTCGCCTCCGTGAGCCAGCGCGGCGTCGGCCAACGCTCCCATCAAGCCCACCTGGGCTCCGCCGTAAACCAAGCCCAGGCCGGCTTTCCCAGCAGGCGGCCCAAAGCCACAGCCTCGGCAAGGTATTCCGGACGAAGCCCGGCTCTTCGATCCACAAAACACGCAAACCCTTCGCCGGTTCTCGCCATACTCTGCATATCCGAATTGCAACACAACTTGCCGAAACTATTACACTGGTAGAAGACAATTCATCGCGTCCAGTCCGACAATCGCAACATCAGCCGCACGCCCTCAGAGACCAGCCATTGCAACATCTGCTCGATAAATTGAACCCGCAGCAACGTGCCGCCGTCGAAGCGGTGGATGGCCCGTTGCTGATTCTCGCCGGGGCGGGCTCCGGCAAGACCCGGGTCATTACCCACCGCATCGCCTATCTCATTCAGGTACGCAATGTTGCGCCGGACTCCATCCTGGCGGTGACGTTTACCAACAAGGCCGCGGCGGAGATGGCGGAGCGGGTCGACCGACTGCTCGAGCACCAATCCCTGGCTAAGCCGCTGCTGGCCACCTTTCACTCCTTTTGCGTGCGCGTTCTGCGCCGGGACATCGAAGCGCTGCGCATCGGCGATGAGGGGCTTACCCGCAACTTTGTGATCTACGACGAGGCCGACCAGCAGGCCATCGTCAAGCAGGCCATGCGCCGCATGGGGCTGGACACCAAGCAGTTGACCCCGCGCACGGTTCTCTCCCGTATCTCCTGGGCCAAGAACCACATGCTCGACCCGCAGGAGATTTATCTGCAATCCACCGATCCGGTGAGCGAACGGATCGCGCATATCTACGAGCTTTACCGCAAGGAACTGCGCAAGGCGAATGCGCTTGACTTCGACGATCTGCTGCTCGAGGCGGTGCGCTTGCTGCGCTCCTCCGCCGAGGTGCGCGAACGCTACAACCGCCGCTATCGCTACCTGCTGATCGACGAGTATCAAGACACCAACCGGCCGCAGTACGAGCTGATGAAGCTGCTGGCCGGCGCCGAGCACAACGTCTGCGTCGTCGGGCGATGAAGACCAGAGCATTTATTCCTGGCGCGGGGCCGATATCCGCAACATCCTGGAGTTCGAGCGCGACTTCCCGGGAGCAAAGACCATCCGCCTGGAGCAAAACTACCGTTCCACGCAAGTGATTCTCGAGGGCGCTTCGGCGGTTGTGGCGCGCAACGTGCAGCGCAAGGGCAAGAATCTCTGGACCTCGCGCGAGGGCGGAGCGAAGATCGGCTATTACGAAGCGCCGGATGGAGAAAACGAAGCGCTCTTCATCGCCGACTACATTCAGAAGTACATGCGACAGCGCGGGGGAAGAACAGGATCTGCCCCGCGCTGCCGTGCTCTACCGCACCAACTCCCAATCGCGGCTGGTGGAAGAGGCGCTGCGCCGCTACGGCATCGCCTACACCATGGTGGGCGGATTTTCGTTCTATGACCGCTCTGAGATCAAAGATCTGCTGAGCTATCTCAAGCTGGTGCAGAATCCCGATGACTCCATCGCTCTGGCGCGCATCATCAACACGCCGCCGCGCGGTATCGGCAAGACCACGCTGGAAGTGCTGGAGCGGCTAAGCCTCGAGACTGGCATGAGCACCTGGGCGAGCGATCGAGCGCGCGCTGAAAGATCAGCTTTTGTCGACCCGTGCCTGCCTGGCGCTGCAGACTTTCCGCCGGTATGATCTGAAGATGCCCGCGCCATGCTCGAGCCTGGCTTTGCCGAAAAGCTCACGCAAGACGTTCTCCCCGAGCCGGCGGCGAGTCGCCGAAGCAGAAGACTACCGATTCGGGCGAATGGGAGGACGTCCGCTTCGACTTTGGCGACCTCGATCCGGAGCCGGCTGACCCGGAAGAGCAAACGCTCCCCCTGCTGACCTTTGACGAAGCTGCGTTTCCAGTGGCGAGATGGCCGCCTGTCACCGGCGGCTGAGCCCGTCGCCGCATGAGGGATTCCGCAAGCCGGGAGACGCGGCCACGCTGCCGGAATTGATTCGCTTTCTGATCGACCGCACCGGCTACATCCGCTCGCTCGAGGACGAGGGCACGCCGGAAGCCATCTCCCGCATTGAAAACCTGAAGGAACTGGCCAACGCCGCTCAGGATGCGCAGCAGCGCGGCGAAACACTGTCGGAGTTTCTCGACCACGCCGCCCTGGTCAGCGACACTGACCGTTACAATCCCGAAAGCCGCGTGACCCTGATGAGCCTGCATTCGGCCAAGGGACTGGAGTTTCCCCTGGTCCTGCTGGCCGGAATGGAAGAGGGCCTGTTTCCCCATTCGCGCACCCTCAACCAACCGATGGAGCTCGAAGAGGAGCGGCGGCTTTGCTACGTGGGCATGACGCGCGCCATGGATGCGCTGGTGATGACGCGAGCCCGCTATCGCCGCCGATACGGGAACGATATGCCGGAATCCAGCATACCCTCGCGATTTCTCGAAGAGATTCCGTCGCATCTGCTGGAAGACCTGACCCGCGGCCAGCGCTTACGGGTTGCAGCTCGGCCGCAGCGACGAATGGGAAGCGCCCCGGCACTACAGCTACGAAGACGAGGATCAGCGTCCGCGCACCGTTGTCTCCCGGCGCTCGCCAGCCTGGGAATGGTCGCAGACCTGGAATCTCTGGACAACATCGCCCAGTTTTTCTCTTCGAGGAAGGGTAGCGGGAGCCGGCCGAAGCTGGAGATCCCGGTCTCTCGGTGGAGCGACCGGTTTTCGCAGTGGCCAGCGTGTGCGCCATCCCAAATATGGCGAGGGCGTCGTCTTCCGCCGCGAGGGAGACGGTGATGATGCGAAGATTACGGTACAATTTGCAGAATTCGGCGTGAAAAAACTGGTGGAGAAATTTGCCCAGCTGGAAAAAGTGTAGACAAGGAAAATAATGCCCAATACGAAGAACGTAGAAGATAAGTTGGAACGAAAGAAGATCAAGCGCGCGGCGCGCAAGAAAGCAGCACCCAAGGGCGCGCGTACCACGCCTCGGGGTTCCAACAAGAAGAAGGCCAAGAAACTGACTCGAGGCCAAAGCAAGCGTTAAGCATAGCGAAATGAATTTCGCTCTCTGAAATCAGCCTTCCAGGAGCCGAGACGCTGCGAAAGCAACTGTTCGCAACCAAATCGATCGACAAGCTGATCAGCGACTCGGAGCTTCCCGAGCACTGTCTGAAGAAAACGCTCGGACCCTGGTCGCTGACCGCGCTGGGCATCGGCGCGGTGATCGGTTCGGGAATTTTCACCGTGATCGGTACTGCCATCGCGGGAGAAAAGTTCGACACCTCCTCGATTCTGAACACGCCGCTGCTCGATTACCTGGTGAACCACCATGCCCTGGCCGGCCGCCCGGGAGCAGGGCCGGCGCTGGCCTTCTCCATCGTGCTGGTGGCTATCGTCTGCGCCTTTACCGGGCTCTGCTATGCCGAGCTCGCCTCGATGATTCCCATCGCCGGCAGCGCGTACACCTACACCTACGCCACCATGGGCGAACTGGTCGCCTGGATCATCGGTTGGGATCTGATCCTGGAGTACGCCGTCAGCAACATGGCGGTGTGCGTTGGTTTTGCCGCCCACATCGTCGATTTCATGGATTGGTTCGGCGTGCGCCCCAGCGCGCGTTGGATCTCGCCCGCCTTCCTGCCCTCCGGCCTCACCGACCTGCAAGGCAACGCGATCTACCAGCCTGGCTGGCACCTGGGCTTCAATTTTCCCGCTTTTCTCATCGTGCTGATTCTGACCATCGTGCTGGTCCGGGGTATCCGCGAATCCGCCGGAACCAACAACATCATGGTTCTGCTCAAGATCTCCGCGATCCTGGTCTTCATCATCGCGGGCGCTCGCTTTGTCCACCCTGCCCATTGGCATCCGTTTTTCCCCAATGGTTGGTCCGGCGTGCTCACCGGCGGCAGCATCATTTTCTTCACCTACATCGGCTTCGATTCTGTCTCCACGGCTGCGGAAGAGTGCCATCGGCCGCAGCGCGATGTGCCCATCGGCATTCTGGCTACGCTGGTGGTCTGCACCGTGCTCTATATCGGCGTCGCGGTGGTGCTCACCGGCTTGATCCCCTGGCAGACGCTGGTGGATGATGCGGCGCCGGTGGTCAATACCCTCAAGAAGCTGAGCCACGATACCGGCTCCGTGACGCCTGAATTGGGTGCGCTTGATCGTGCTCTGCGGCGCCATGATGGGCATGATCTCCTCCATCCTGGTCTTCCAGCTCGGCCAGGCGCGGGTCTGGTTTGCCATGTCGCGCGACCGGCTTTTCCCTCGCTGGTTCGGCAAGGTGCATCCGCGCTATCGCACTCCGGCCGTGGCCACCTGGGTTGCGGGCTTTCTGGTGGCCATTCCCAGCGGCCTGCTGGATATCGGCACCCTGGCCGACTTATCGAACATCGGCACCCTCTTCGCCTTTGTGCTGGTGTCGATCGGGGTGCTTGATCCTGCGCTATCGTGAACCGGAGCGGCGCCGTGGCTTCCGCGCCCCGGGCGGAATCGCCGTACCCATTCTGAGCCTCTTCTTTTGCATCCTGCTCATGTCTGGCCTGCCGGTCATCACCTGGCTGCGCTTTTTCGGCTGGCTGATCATCGGTCTGGCCATCTACTTTCTGTACAGCCGCAAGCACAGCGAATTTTCCTCCCTGTCATGACACGCTCTTGCCACCCAGCGCCGGATCGCGGCCTCCTGGTTGCGAGCGCTTCCCAAAGCGGAACTCCATCTTCACCTGGAGGGGACCGTTTCTCCGGAAACCCTGGTCGAATTGAGCCAGCGGCACGACGACGACCGGCTGACGCTCGCCGAAGCACGGTCCCTCTACCGCTATACCGATTTCACCGGCTTCCTGCTGGCTTTCAAGGCGGTCAGCGAACGGCTGCGCACCGCCGCGGACTACGAATTGATCACCTATCGCATGCTGGAGCGTTTGGCGGCCCAGGGAGTGGTGCACGCCGAGGCCTACGTCTCGGTGGGCGTCGTCTACTACTGGAGGCGCATCGAGTTCGAGGCGCTTTTTCACGGGATGGAAGCGGCGCGCGTGCGCGCCGAGCGCCAATTCGGTATCACCCTCTATTGGATCTTCGACGCTGTCCGCCATTTTGGCCCGGAGGAGGCCGCCCGCGTCTTTCGCAAGGCGGCGGAACTGCGACAAGGGTCGCCCAGCATCGTGGGCATTGGGATCGGCGGGGACGAGCGCCGTGCCGGCGCGGAGCCCTTCCGCGAGCTATTTCAGGAGGCGCGGGAGGCCGGCCTCCGCCTGACCGCCCATGCCGGCGAAACCATGGGACCGGAGAGCATCTGGGCGGCCCTCAACATCGGTGCGGAGCGCATCGGCCATGCCCTTTCCGCTCAGCTGGATCCGGACCTGATGGAGGTGCTGGCCGAACGCCAGGTCCCGCTCGAGATCTGCGTCACCTCGAACCTGCGCACCGGTTGTTGTCCCTCTCTTGAGGAGCACCCCGTGCGCCGATATTTCGATGCCGGGCTCATGGTCACGCTTAATTCTGATGATCCGGCGATGTTTTTGAGCGACCTGCAGGACGAATATCGCCTGGCGCATGATTCATTTGGCTTTACCGAGGAGCATCTGCGGGAGCTGGCGGCAAATTCCATTGAAGCCAGCTTCCTTCCGGACGCACGAAAGGTGGCTCTTCTGCATCAAATTGAGCAGGTGAAATAGCCCTTTGGTGTCTCCCATCGTAACTACGTGGATTCCACCAAGCTGCGCTATTATTTCGGCATGATGTACATGGATGGTAACGATCGTTACGGACAAAATTCCGGCAGATCGCCGGAAATCTCTTCCCCCGAGGAAGAAGGGTCTGCAATGTGGATTGTTGGCTGGACTTCGGTTGCTGTTGGTATTGCTGCTGTGGGTCTCTACGTCGGTCGCGAGTTGCGTGCGCGTTACAAATTCAATCACCGCACGCAGTACGATTTTTTCTCGCATGCCGGGGATAGCGTCTGCGCGGCAGATTACGGCACCGGAATTTAACCTGTTCGTTTCACGGAGGATCTTGCTCTCATGTGCTCGGCAGGAAATGCGTGGCCCATTCAAGCCTTGTTTCGGCTTGAGTGGGTTTGTCGCGCGACCCATCCTCTCCGCTTTGTGTCGTTAGGGAGTGCAGCCGAGGGTCTGCAGTTCACTCAACCTGCCAGCGAAGCTGGCTCAAGGCGCGCAACGATGTGAGGTAATCTCTCGTTGCGAATCCGCTACATCGCGAACCAACCCACAATGCAACGGGCTCCGAACCTCAGCCACTATATACTGCGGGTATTCGCCACATGCAGGGAAAGCTGCGTTCGTTTGCGGGGCTGGGGCCGCTGAGTCATGCGAGAACAAGGAGGAAATCCTCCCGGGCAAGACGCCTCAAAACCGGGCAATGGCGGTGTGCGCACTCCGTTGAAGGGTGAAAGCTCGTCTGCCAACGCTCGCGTGCCCAGCGATGCCGAACAATCTTCGGCTCTCCAGTCAGCCCAAGGTACGAACGAAGCCCCACACGTGCTGGAGCCCGCAGCTCGCGCACGCTGCCGGGTGACATACTACGCGAGCCGGGACAGTTCTGACCTGTCTCAGCCGGGCACCTGCTGGCGCAGCGCTACGAGGTGCTGAGCCTGCTGGGCGAAGGCGGCATGGGCGCCGTTTACAAAGCCAGGGATGTCGAGCTCGGCCGCATGGTCGCGCTCAAGGTGATTCGCCCCGACCTGGCCCGCAACCGCGCTATCCTGGACCGCTTCAAGCAGGAACTGATCCTGGCCACCCAGGTCACCCACCGCAACGTCGTCCGTATCTACGACCTCGGCGAAGCGGAGGGGATAAAGTTCATCACGATGGAGTACGTCGAGGGCGAAGATCTCGCCGCACGTCCTCCATCAGCGGACCAAGCTTCCTCCACACGAAGCAGTCGCGATCATCGAGCAGGTGTGCCGCGCGCTTGAGGCCGCCCACAGCGTCGGCGTGATCCATCGCGACCTGAAGCCGCAGAACATCATGTGCGAAAAGGGCGGCCGCATCCTGGTCATGGACTTCGGCTTGGCCAAGACCCTCGAAGGCGACCGCATGACGCAGACCGGCGCCATGGTCGGCACCATGGAGTACATGTCGCCCGAGCAGGCGCTGGCCGGGAACCTGGACCAACGCTCCGACATCTTTTCCCTGGGCCTTATCTTTTACGAATTGTTGACCGGCCAAACGCCCTTTCGCGCCGACAGCGCGCTGGCCAGCCTGATCAAACGTACCCAGGAGCGCGTTGTTCCCGTCTCGGAATTCGACAGCACCGTTCCCGCCTGCCCTGAGCCAGATCGTGAGCCGATGCCTGGAGCGGGATGTCACGCTCCGCTACCAATCCGCCTCGGAACTGCTGGCGGATCTGGAGCTTTGGTCGGGTACCGGTAAGTCGGGCATCATCGCCGCCCGCCTGCGGCCAGGCCCACAGCGCTGGGCGGCGGAGAACAAGCCGCTGCTTGCCGGCGTGGCCGTCCTTGTGCTGCTGCTGGCAGTGATCCTGGGCACCTTCCTCCCCAGGTCCAGAAACGCGGCGGCTCCGCAGGCTAAGCCGGAGGTGCAAGCCGTCAAGGCGAGATCGCTGGCGATCCTGCCCTTCCGCAATACCTCGGGCGATGCCAAGGATGACTGGATAGGCTCCACCGTGGCGGACATGCTCAGCACCGACATCGGCCAGTCGGCGCATCTGCACGCTGTGCCGACGGACCGCCTGCACCAGGTGCTTTCTGACCTGCGCGTGGGGCCGGAGACCACGGTCGATCCGGATACTCTCCGCCGTGTGGCCCAGTTCAGCAATGCCGACGTCGTCGTCTCCGGGCAATACGCGCGGTTTGGCGACCAGATCGTGATCAACGCGACCATCCGCGATCTGGTCCACGATCAGACCGTGCCGATCAAGGCGCAGGCGCTGGAAAAAGATCTGCCTTCGGCCATCGATAGCCTGGCCGACTCCGTGCGCAAGAACCTTTCGCTCTCCGCCGATGTGGTGGAGGAGTTGAAGGCGCAGTCGTTCAAGCCAAACTCAACCTCCGTCGATGCCTTGCGTGAATACGACGAGGGTTCGGCGCTGATGCGTGCGGGCAAGTATATCGACGCCTTGAAGCACCTGCAGGCGGCAACCGACCAGGATCCCAAATTTGCCCTGGCATTTTCCCGGCTGGCGGATGCGCAATCGCAACTGGGCTTTCAGAGCGATGCCGAGCAATCTTCTATTCGCGCAACCGAACTCGCTCACAATCAGGACCTGCCCCTGCCGGAGAAATACCTGATCAGCGCGAGCAACGCGCGGATCATGAAAGACAACAAGAAAGCGATCGAGGCCTACGAGAATCTTTCCAGGAGCTCTCCCGGGGATGTCGATGTGCAATACGAGCTGGGCAGCCTCTACCTGCAGAATGGAGAGTACGATAAGGCGCGCGCCGCCTTTACCGGCGTGCTGCAATCCGATCCGAAAAATATCAAGGCTCTCTGGAGTCTGGGCGTCGTCGATAACTTCACCGGCAATCCGCAGGCTGCCCTCGACTCGCTTACCCGGGGCTCAAGTCTCGCCATCCAGGTGGATAACCAGGAACAACAGGCACTGATCCTGCTGTCCATGGGCATCTCCTACGGCTTGCTGAATAAGCCGGACGAGGCAATGCGCAATTATCAGGACTCCATCGCCATCAACGAAAAGATCGGTCAGAAGCGGGCGGTGGCCGCCGCCCTGAACGAGATGGGTACTGTACCCAGACGGACGAGCGGAAAACCAGATGCTGCGCTGGCCAGTTATAACAAGGCGCTGGCCCTTTTGCGCGAGATCGGCCAGAAAGATGAGATGGCCAACACCCTTATGAATATGGGTACGGTCTACCAGGATCTGGGCAAATTCGATCAGGCGCTCGATGTCTACAAGCAGGCTTTGCAGATTCAGCGAGAGGCGGGGCGACCAGAGCAATGAAGTCCCAATGTCTGGAGAATATCGCCGGCGTCTACCTGTCCATGGGCGACACCAACAACGCCTTCACCTATTCCCAGCAAGCCTTGCAGTTGCGGGAAAAGCTGGGTGTTCCGGGCGATATCGCAGAGACGCTGGAGAGCTTGAGCGAAGCCTATACGACCACGGGCCAGTACGAGCAGGCGATGAACGCGCTGATGCGGGCACTGGAGCTTGCGCGCAAAGCAGGGGATGCGCGAGGGGGCTGCGGTTATCTCCCGCCAGATCGGCTTGGTCTTTGAGTACCAGGGCCGATTCGGGGCGGCCGTAAAGTCGATGCAGGATGCGGTCAAGGTCTTTCGTGAGCAGGGGGAAAACGGGCTCGATATGGCCGGTGTTCCTGAATGACCTCGCGGGCGCTCTGGCCCGGGCAGGCCGGGGCGACGAAGCTGCGGCTCCGCTCGACGAGGCGCAGAAAATTCAGCAGGCTGTTGAAAAACGATGCCTTGCTCGCCAGCATTTTGAACACTCGGGGTGATATGGCCTTTTACCGCGGGCGACTTGAAGGGCGCCGCCCAGTTTTATCAGTCATCGATCCCGCTCGCCACGAAAGCAAGAAACAACGAGGTTCTGCTGCTGTCGAAAGTGAATGTGGCCAGGGTGGCGATTGCCGAGGGCCGGTTCCCGGAGGCGTTACGTGCCTTGCAACCGCTTGCCAAAGCCGCTGCTCCCGCATATCTGTCGTCGAGAATGAATCTTGCGGTGGCGCAGGCCTGCGATTGGGATCAAGGATTACAAACAAGCCAACCACGAGTTGGAGCAAGAGTTGACCCAGGCGCAGCGTGCGGGAATGCGTTTCGACCTGGCTACGATTTATTACCTGCTGGGCACCTCAGCGAGGCTGAACGGCAACGCTGATCGTGCAGCCGACTACTACCGCGAGGCAGCGCAACGGCTCGACGGAATCCGCGGCGACCCGGGCGCAGAAAATATCCTGCGCCGCACCGACGTCAAGGTCATGTACGACGAATCCAACCGCTGGAAGAAGTAAAACCGCGGGGACGGGCGCCCATCGCCGCAGCTTCGGGCCGTAAATGATTGCGAATACGTTCGGCTTTAGCCCCCGAGCTACGTCTTCCCAAGCTTCCGGTCGCATATCGGGCAGAGTTATCCTTGACCCGTGTCCAAGCGCCGAAAACCCTTCATGAAGAACAACCCATGTGGGTATCCAGCCCCGAAGGGGCGACCTGAAAGTAGCCTAGGACGTAGTGGAGCGGACCCTAATGAGACGCGCGTGAAGATCGCTGAATAGTAGAAAGCGTTTAAGCGCGTCTCATTTTAGGGGTCCACTCCACAGTCCTGGGTTTCCTCAACAGAGCCGGAGAAGTCCCGAACGGGACGACTGAACCAAGCAGATGGACTCTGCTCTCCCTCCCAGGTCTCCGTTTTTGCCCCGGCCGCGGGGCTTTTCGCGCTTATCGCGCTTTTCGCGCTATTCTTTTAAAACGGACTCGACCCAGCCCTTACTTCCACAGGCGCCGCCCTTCGCAAAAACGCGAAGGGGGCACCTGCATTGAGAACGTTCAATACACGACCGTACTCGCAGTGGACTGTGCGTGGCCCGGCGATACTGAGGGATTCGTCGCGCTCAAAGTAGCCGTGTTCTTGATCGTCGTCCCAACCGGAGCTTGAACGCTGACCTGGATGGTCACCAGGATCGGGGTTAGCAGAGACAGCGAAGGACTGCTGCAAGTCACCGTGTTGCTCGCGAACGAGCAACTGGCGGTGTTCGAGCAGTTCTTGCCGCTGCAGGTGATCTGCAGTGCGTTAGCCTGCACGAAGGTGACACCGGTAGGGAGAGGGTCGGTGATCGTGACCCCGGTCGTCGTCTGCTTGCCAAACAGGGTGGCCGTGATCGCATAGGTAAGCTTGCTATTGTGCTTCACCCTCGGCGGCGCAAGATTTAGCAGATACGTGTTGACCGAAGGCGCCACAACCAGGTAGTTGACCGACGCACTCGTCGGATTCCCCGCGGCATCCAGCGCGTTCACGGTAAAGGTTTGCGAGCCTGCCGTCGAGGTATTGACGGGACTCGTAATGTTGCCGGTGTTCAGGATTGTGGTCCCCGGCGCATAGGTTGATGTTCCGCAGGTGACGATGCCCGATCGATCATCGGTGCAGCTGTAAGTAGCCGTGACCTTTTGACCCAGCAGGTAAGAGTTGGCAACACCGCCATTGGTTGACGGCGCAGGCGATAATGTCGGCCCCGACGCCACCGCGGGAACTACCGTGTCCACATTGATGGGATAGGTGTAGAAGGAGGTGGACCAACTCTGATTGCTATCCTGGGTGAATTTCAGCTCCTGGGTTCCGGCGCAGTCTTGGGCAAAATAGTGCAGCAGGTACTGCCCGTCCTGGCTGACGCTGAGGGGCTGCGTGGGGCGGTTGGAATACGGTAGCTGCGGGCGGGTTAGCCCCTCCCGGGGCGGGACAAGCGGTGTTCAGCAACAAAGTGTCGTTTGCCACCGGCGCTGGAGGCTGGGGAACAGCCGAGGCGCGGGGAAATACCGTAGGAAAGGCTTTGAATCGGCGCAGCCACGAAGCTGCTTTGCGAGGGGAAGCTGGGCGGCGTGCTGGTGAAATTTACGTTGAAACTCTGCTTATTGATCCAGTACCCGGGAATGTTCTGCCCCGCCACACTGACGGTAGTCAGATCCTCTGGCACCGGAGCGACTGTAATGAATGTGGAGTTGGGACTCTTCCCCCCGGCCCCACTCTTGTAGCTGCCCGGACCGGAAAAGTTATTCAGCACGTTTTGCGGGCAAAGCTCATTGGCAATGCTGGAGGCTGGATCGAAAACGCACGATCCCCCGGTCCATCCTTCTTTGGCCTCCAGGAAACCCACACCCTGGTGGAAGGTCTGTCCACCCGCGCCGGTGATATCGGGAAGTGTGAAGCTGGGACCGTCAAAGATCTCCTGAAAAATCTCATCGGGAGCGGTTGATTCGGGGCACAGGGCACCGCTTTGGTCTGGATTCGTGCCCACCTGGCAGGTGAGCGTGTAGAGGTCGCAGGCAGGATTGTTGTTGAATAGTTCGCCGGTGTGAATCAGGCAACTTGCTGTCGCAAACGAGGTCTTGGCCAGGTACGCGGATTGAAAGGTCGTCGGGTCAAGAGGATTGTCGCTGCTCGACGGCGTAGAACCGTTGGGGATCGAGAGATTTCCGTTTGCCTGGGACTGGGAGAGATCGTAGGTGAAGTTGGCCAGCTGGTTGGTAGTGGAATTGAAAGGGTAACTCTGCGTCAGCTGTTGCTGCGTCGGATTGCTCGACGGAATGGGATTGCCGGTGACCTGCGCCGGACCAGTCACCCCGTTTGAGGTGCAATTGGTTACCAGATAGAGCGAGGAACCTGCAAGATAGCCGCCCGTATCCACCAGCCCGATCGTCGCCTGGATCGACCCTTGCTGGAGGCTGCTGCTCACGTTGATGGGTGGCACTCCGCCGGTCGCGGTCGCGACCAGGGTGTCCGGGTCTTTGCCGATCAGGCTCGAGGCTTGGCTAGAGTACTTTGTGGTGAAGCAGTTTTGTTGGTTCCCATCTTCCACCGTGCCGCCAAGGCAGATGTCCGATGGGCCCGTGGTCGTTGATCCTGCCGTTACGCTCAGGGTGATAAAGTTGTCGACCAGCACATTGCCGGTACCGTCGGTTGAAGAGGAGATTATCCCCGTCGGGGAGGCGGGGCAGGTCAAATTCAAGATCTTGGTATTGAAGATGTTCGCATTGGCCCCATATCCAGTGCCATTCGTCGACGACCTCACATCGGCCGGACCAAAGAGCTGAACGCTGTTCTGGGCTGAAACTGCCGAAGCAGTAGTCAAAATACAGACGGCCGCAAGGCCCTGAAAGAGAACAGAACTCTTCATTTTGTGCAAACTCCTACCCCTATCCGGTTTATGAGTGAATCAGACAACACGCTGCACCCGCGGCAAATCTCACCGGGTCAAACGCATCGACGGAAGAAGCGATCTTTCAGACCACAGGGGGGAGTTCAATTGCAGGCACTACACTGCACACGCCTCTGGATTGTGCAATTCGTTAACGGTCCTGTCAACCAAAAGTTCGCTCTGCTTGCGGCGTAAATCTGAGGCGGGAACCGGGGCACTCACCACCTTTGCACCCGTTTAGCCCTCTTGCGGCTGGCCCTCTTCTACCTGCATAAGCGAGGTCCCCGTCAACCGGTCGATCGCCCGGATCGAGGGAAACAGTACGCTCCAGATTCCGGTAATGACCAGTGCCCCCACGCCCCCCACTATCACTGCGCGCGTCGCGCCCCACCACTGGGCGGTTACTCCACTTTCGAATTCGCCCAGCTCATTCGACGCACCAACAAAGAGCGAGTTCACCGCGCTCACCCGGCCGCGCATCGACGCGGGCGTAGCTAACTGCAACATCGACGATCGGATCACGACGCTGATCATGTCCGATGCCCCCACTAGCATCAGCGTGGCCAGGGAAAGGGGCAAGCTCCTGGACAGGCCGAAGACAACTGTCGCCGCGCCGTAAACCGCCACTCCAATGAACATGGTTACACCCGGCCGCCGCAATACCGGCCGGAACGTCATCCAGATGGAAACTGCCAGCGCGCCCACTGCCGGAGCCGCGCGCAGCGCGCCTAGTCCCTGCGGACCGGTATGCAACAGGTCGTGCGCGAAGATCGGCATCAGCGCAGTTGCTCCTCCCAGCAGCACTACAAAGAGGTCCAGGGAGATCGATCCCAACAGCACCCTGGATTGCCAGACATAGCGAAAGCCCGCCAGGATCACCTCGACCGAGATGGCCCGATGCTCCATCCGCCCCGGACGCACGTGCAGCGAGCCGATGAGCGCTACGAATCCTGTCCCCGTAGCCAAGGTAAACAGAAACACGATCGGAGCCCCGTACAGCCTCCCTGGCAGTGGCAGAGTGTATAGCAGCCCGCCAACCGCCGGCCCGGCGATATTGGCTATCTGGAAGACTGTCGCTCCCCAGGTGATGGCGTTGACAAAGTGCTCCGGGTCGACCAGGTGAGGCAGCAGCGCGGAACTCGCCGGGCCGCTGAACGCGCGCCCCGAGCCGATCAGGAAGAGCACAGCAAAAATCGGCTCCACTTTATGCAGCCCATGCAAGGCAAAGATCAACAGCGTCAGAGTGCACAGGATCTGGAGAAGGTAGCAGACCAGGATTACCAGGCGCCGGTCGTAGCGGTCGGCAACGTGCCCCGCCGGCAGCAGAAATATGAGCCCGGGCAAAAACAGCACCAGCCCTGTATAACCCAAGTCGATTGCCCGGTGGGTGATCTCATAGACCTGCCAGGCCACTGCCACCGCTTGGGCTTCGGCGCCCATTATGACCATCACCCGTGCCAGCTGATAACGGCGAAAGTCTCGATAGGCAAATGCTGCTGTACCTGTTGTGGGTAGGGCCATAGGCCTGTTTTTGTCTTGTAACCGCCCTTGGAGAGGATATCGCAACCATGTGAATGCGATAGGATGCAGGCATGTCTTCACCGGTATTGCCCCCAGCCGAACGAGAAAGCAAGAGGCTGAGCCCCGAGGCCGCACTGGAAGAGCTGATCGCTGGCAACCGCCGCTTCACCAGCGGCCGGACCTCCACCTATCGGCGTGATCTCGCAATGCTGCAACAGATGCTGGAGAAACAGGAACCCTTCGCCGCGATTCTCTCCTGCGCCGATTCGCGTGTGCCTGTGGAAGTGGTTTTCGATCAGACGATCGGCCAGTTGTTTGTCACCCGCGTTGCCGGCAACATCGTCACTGCGGAGATCCTGGCCAGCCTCGAGTATGCCGCTGCCGTGCTGGGGACCAATACCATCCTGGTCATGGGCCATGGGCGGTGTGGTGCGGTCACAGCTGCCATTCAGGGCCAGGCGGTCCCGGGGCAAATCAGCAAGCTATTTCCTTATATTGAGCCGGCGGTGCAGTCGGCCGGCCCTGATCTGGAGGCCACGATCCGGGCCAATGCTCTGATGCAAGCCGACCTTCTCCGCGCGTCCCCGCTGCTGGCAGCCATGATTGAAGAGGGCAAACTAAAGGTTTCCGCCGCCTATTTCGACATCAGAAGCGGGACGGTCACGTTGCTGGACTGTCCAGACCCTTAGTTGCCGTGGACAAAGTTTGCATATTGGGTGTCGACGATGCCCAGGTTACGCGCCAGCCCCAGCTTGGCCTGATTATGTTCGCTTGTCGTGTTGACCAGGTTGGTCTCGGCGTTAGCCAGGGTAGCTTGCGCCTGCACCACCGGCAGGTTATCGTCCACCCCAGCCTGAAAACGATCCGTGGTCTGTTCCAATTCCTTCCGCGCCAGCTCGACGTTGCTTTGCGCGACGCGCACTAGCTCGGTGGCCGACTGCACGTCCAGGATGCTATCCCTCAGCTGCTGATTGATCTGCTCTTTCAGCGCGGCCAGCTGCTGCATGAGGCTGCTCAGGTTGGCTGCTGCGACCCCGCTGTCTCCGCGGAACTTGGCTTCCTGGAAAAGAGGCAGGTCAGCGATCCCTGGGCCGCAAACGTTCCGTGGTAAAGACCGCCGGTCACTCCGGTGACGCCATAATTGCCCTGGAAGTCGAGCGAAGGCAGCCGCTCCCATTTTGCCGCTTTCCGCTGCAACTGCGCCGCCCGTATCTGCGCCTGCAGTCCCTGGTAGTCCTGCCGGCTGCGGTAGGCGATTTCCTTGGCCTGATCGATATTCATGGTCGCCAGGTCGGCATAGGGCGCAGTATCGGTGAGCTGGATCTCCTGCTCCGCCGGAAGCCCAATCTCCCGATTGAGCGCGATCTTTGCCTTCTTGAAATTCACTTCAGCGGAGATAACAGCCTGCTGCTGGGTCTGGAACTGCACCCGCGCCCGCAGTTCATCCAGATTGGCCGCCGTGCCTGCCTGGTGCTCGGCGACAGCTTGGTTGAGCAGCACCTGGTCGGCCTGCAGCAGCGCCTTGGCATTATCCACCTGCGCTCCCAACGCCAGTGCTTGCAGGTAAGCGTTGCCCACTGTGAGCACCACCAGCCCGCGCGAGGATTGCTTGCTGAAAAAGGCGGCTTGCTCGCTTGCTTTCGCGGCCCTGTAGCGGTCGATGGTGGGCAGGCTGAAGAGAGTCTGGGAGTAGTTCACCATGGCGTCGGTGACATTGACCTTCACCACGGTTGAAAACGTTGCGAGATTCAAATCCGGGAAAAGCGGCGCGAACTTCTTCAGGAGGCTGCTGGAGAACCCCAAGGCCGCCAGATTGATCTGGTGTGCGCCCGAATCGGCCTGGGCGGTGATGGTAGGCAGAAGAGGTTGTAGGTTCTCCAGGGTCTGCGCCTTTGGCGCTTTGTTCCTGCTGTCGAGCTTCGACCAATGCCAGATTGTGCTCGATGCCCATCGCGATGGCTTGGTCGAGGGTCAGGGGCTTGACTCCGTCGGTCGGCTGCACCGCGGTGACGCTCCCGTAATAAGGGCTCTGCGCGGAACTCTGATTGGCCGTTTGCGCTGTCAGCATGCCGGCGGAGAACAATGCCGCCGTGCAGGCTGCCCGGAGGGCCCGCGCTGGGATCGTCATTATGGGTGGTCGCTTCCTTTCCCTTCAATCCTTTAGATCGAATCGGGAGCTCCAGGTTGCCAAAATCCTGGTTATCTCCGGGCGCCTTTTCCTATCCTACTAGGGCAATCCAGGGAACGAGGGTGGCCCATTCAAGCCTTCTTTCGCTTGAGTAGGACATTCAGGTCGCTAGGCGATCCACGCTCGGTGGTGAAGCCCATTGGGATTCCTTTGGCTTAAGTGGGGTCGGTTCCCAAAAGGGAGCACAATGAGGGTGGAATGCCGCTGGGGCAAATATTCGGGCGAGCCGCTACTCGTCGTCGCTCTGCACGTGCTTGTGGGCTGAGGCGATGACCTTTTCTGCCGCCGCCGGGGGCACCACATCGTAACGGGCCATTTCCATGTGGAAGCTACCCAACCCCTGGGTCAGGGAGGTAAGCGTGGCGCCGTAGGTGAGCATCTCCGCCATTGGGACTTCGGCCCGGATCACCGTGGTGCCTCGGCCGCTCCCCATTCCCTGAACCCGGCCCCGCCGTCCGGTCAGGTCGCCCATCAACACACCGGTGAAAGTCTCAGGCGCCTCGATTTCCACCCGCATGAGCGGTTCCAGCAGGACCGGTCTTGATTGCTCCATGCAGTTGCGGAAGGCCAGCCGCCCGGCCAACCGGAAGGAGAGTTCATTCGAGTCCACATCATGGTAGCTGCCGTCGTACAGCACGGCTCGGAAATCGACCATGGGAAAGCCGGCCAGCCAGCCCCGCGCCGCCGCTTCCTGGATGCCCTTCTCTACCGCCGGAATAAAGGTCCGCGGAATCGCCCCGCCAAAAATCTCGTTGACGAACTCGAAACCTGAGCCCAAGGGCAGCGGTTCGATGCGGATCCGGCAGTCGCCGAACTGCCCATGGCCTCCGCTCTGCTTCTTATGCCTGCCCTGGGCCTCCGCACGCGCCCGGATCGTTTCCCGGTAAGGAACCTTGGGCGCCTTCAGCGTCACCTCGGTGTGGTAACGGCGGCGCAGCTTGTGCACCACGGATTCGATATGCGGCTGACCCGAGCCTGCCAGCAGAAACTCGTGGGTCGCGGCATCGCGATAGAAGCGGACCATCAGGTCCTCTTCCATCAGCTTGTGCACCGCCGGCGCCAGCTTATCCTCATCGGCCCTTGTCTTGGGCTCGATCGCGTAAGTCACAGCGGGTTCCGGCATCGTCACTGGGTCAAAGAAAATCTCATGTCCGGCATCTCCCATCGTGTCACCGGTAAACGTCTCGCGCAGCTTGGCCACGGCGCCAATATCGCCGGCATGCAGCTCCGCGATCGGCATGGCCGTACGGCCCTGCATTACGGTCAGGTGGGCCAGCCGTCTCGATGCTCCGATGGGTGTAATTCGTCACCGCAGCGTCGCTTCTGGCGATTCCGGAAAAAATTTTGAAAAAAGAAATTCGCCCCGCGAACGGGTCGGACATGGTTTTGAAAACATACAGCGACAGGGGCTCGCAATCATCCACTTTGCGCAACACCATTTCCGCTGCCGGGGCCACGCCATTCGACGTCATTTGGGCCAGCACCATCCAAACTTTGGCTCACCTGGTCTCGCCCGCCTTCGCCCGGCGGACGGCTGAGGATTCCACCGTGCCCCTCGCCGCCACCGGCACTCGCTCCACGGGTGACGGTGCATACACCTGAAGAAAATCCAGCAGATGGTCGCTGCCGACATTCCTCAGGCCGCTGGCAAAGAGGACGGGAAAGATCCGGTCTTCGCGAATGGCCTCATGGAGCGCGACGATCAGGTGCTCTTCCGGGATCGTCCCTTTCTCGAAGTACTCTTCCATCAACTCGTCCTTGCCCTCGGCCACCAATTCGACCAGCGCCTGGTGGGCCGCCGTGGCTTCTTCGCGCAGGCGGACCGGGATCTCGGAAAGCCGTCCACACCCAGTCCCGTCCGGCTCGTAGACGAAGGCCTCCATCGTTACCAGGTCCACTACCCCGCGGAAGTTGGGATTTTGTCCGTTGCCCTCGACAATGGGCAGTTGCACCGGAACCACCTGGCGCCCAAAACTTTCGCGCAATGCGTTGAGGGTGCGTTCGCAATCGGCGCGCGGATGATCCATCTGGTCAACCACGATCACTCGCGGCAGGTTAAATTCTTCGCTGAACTTCCATACCCGCCGAGTCATGGCCTCCACACCGCATGCGGCGTTCACGATGAGCAGTGCCGCTTCTACGGGCAGCAGCGCCGCGCGCGCCTCATGCACGAACATCGGAAAGCCCGGTGTATCTAGAAAATTGATCTTCACGTTGCGCCACTCGGCAAAGGCCAGCGCATTCTGCATGGTTGTCCGTCGCGCCACGTCCTCTTCGTCGTACGCGGTTACCGCGCTGCCGTCATCCACCCGGCCCAGTCTTTCTGTCATTTTGGCCGCTTGCAGGAGTGCAGAGATCAGGGTGGTCTTGCCGCAGTGCGCGTGGCCCACCAGCGCAACGTTGCGAATGTCCTGTCCCTGATAGGTCTTCACTGAACGATTCATTCGAGGTATCTCCAATTCTCAAGATCGAGCTTGGAACTGAAAGGTCGGACGCACCAGGAAGAGCGTCGTGGCTGGCCATGTCTCCCGAAATTCCAGCAGAGGATTAACGCGCCGCCGGCAGCCGGCTTCTTTTTCGGGAACCGAGTGTAGCACAGTGTGCCTACACCTTACTTGGCATGTCGGTTGGTCCCGATGCTCTACTTGCGTTCCAGTTCCGCGCGTTGCTTGCGCAGGTTCCAGGCAAAGATCCCGATCCGTAACAACAGGATCACCAGCAGGGCCACTGCCAGGGCAGCAGACTGGCCATGAACTCCGCGGCGCAGCAAATAACCCAATGCGCCCAGCACCGCTACCACGAACACAACGAATGTCAGCCACTCCGCGCGATTTTTCATATCACTTCCTTGGTTGTTGTCTCTTTGCCCAGCTCCGCGACAACCGCACGTAGATCACGATGGCAATTCCGGCGAATACCCCCATCGCGACCATCGAGCTCACTTGAAAGCGAAAGAGCGCCGCGCCGGCCTTGGGCGCGTGCGCGCCCGGTAGCATGGCCTCCAGCAAGACAAACACGCAAAATCCAATCCCGCCTGCTCCAGCCAGGCTCAATACGATCTTCAGCGTTGCGCGTCCCATCCCCCACCGGAAACCTGCATCATATCGCATCCGGACCGCACCCCACCGGACGCTTAGCGCTTACAATAGGGGAGATTAAAGGGCAAAGAACCATGCAGGCTGTCCCACTGGAAAAAGATCCAACCTCGACCGCGAAGTCTTTGTGGCAAACCGGGCTCTGCGCCGCGGCGCTTGTGCTGCTCAGCGCGGTCGCGGCCCGTGCCCAGGCGACCACCCCCGTCCACGATCCTGCGGCACTCAAGCCCCCGCCCGGGGCTCACGTGGCGATCGTAGAGTTTGAGGACATGGAGTGTCCCGACTGCGCACGCGCCAATCCGCTGCTCAAGGATGCGGCCGCCCAATACCACATTCCATGGGTGCGTCACGACTTTCCCCTACCCTTCCACGCTTGGAGCTTCGATGCTGCCGTGTATGCGCGCTGGTTCGATACCAAGTCGAAAAAGATCGGTGATGAGTTTCGCGATGCGGTCTTTGCCAACCAGGCGCTGATCGATGCTGCGGGTGAGACTTCGCCGGAAACTCCCGCAGGTCCCACCACGGCTGCTGCGGCCGCCATCCATAACTTCGCTGAAAAATTCGCCCAGGAACACGGGCTGGCGTTGCCCTTTGTGGTCGATCCGCAAAAGAAGCTCGCTGCGGAAGTCCAGGCGGACCTCGATCTGGGTAAGCGTATCGGCATCGAGCACACTCCTACCATCTGGGTGGTCACCAGCAAGACGAATGGTGTGCCCTTTGTCGAAGTGGTCGATCGCCAGCGGCTCTACCAGATCATCGACCAGGCGCTGGCGGACACTAAAAGCCAGACTGCCTCAGTCCATCACCCGCGCCTCAGTAGCAACGGAATTTGTTCTGCAAAAAGGTGCCGGGTGGCCGGGCTGCTCCTACTACCTGCAAGAGAAATTTGGGGTTGTTGCGGACCCTACCTGGAAATGTTTTTTTTCGGCAACCGCTGATGCCCGAGAGGCAATCAGGTCTGGATCTTGACCAACTGTCCCGGCGTGGTCTGCCGTGTTTGGGGAGAGCGCCAGTGGTCGATGTAAGAGATCTGGTGTACGCAGGATACGGTACAGTGCGGAGCACAGCTCTTTTCCGTCAGATACTCTCGCTTTAGGTCGGCCTTGCTGTATTGCGCCAGCGGAACCCCTGGGTATCCTCGCTGTTGCGAGCAATAGTGCACCAGCCCGTCTTCGCAGACATACAGGAAACGTGAGCCGGCGCGGCAACGCCAGTTGTTTGGCTCCGCATTGGCAATCGCCTCCTGAAACTTGTTGAAGCGCGAATAATTCTTCTTTGCCATGCCGGCCATCTCGTAATAGACGCGCCGCTCCTCGTCCTTTAGGGCCTTAAGTTGACCGTCCCCATCGTGAATGATTCCGATGGTGGAAGTAAACCCCAGCTCCAGCGCTCGGTTCCCGATGACCAGCGCATCCTGGGGATTTCGAATGCCGCCCCCGACCACGGAGTTGATGTTGACGTGGAACTCGGCATGCTGGGAGAGAAATTCCAGCTTCTTGTCGAGAACCTTGAGGCTCTTCTTGGAGATCTCATCCGGCTGTATGTTGTCGATCGAGATCTGCATATGGTCGAGACCGGCGCGGTTCAGCCGTTCGATCCGCTCCGGCATCAGCAGGTATCCGTTGGTGATCATCCCGGCTACCCGCCCATGGTGGCGGATCCGGGCAATGATTGCGTCCAGGTCGGGATGGGTCAGCGGCTCACCGCCCGAGATGGTAATGATGCTCGAGCCGAGGGCAGCCAGATGGTCGATGCGACGCAACATCTCGTCCAGCGGCACAGGCTTCGAGACTTTGTCGTACTCGTTGCAATAAGCGCAGGAAAGATTGCAGTAGCGCATGGGCACGATCTGGGCCATCACCACGTGCCGGGTGGAAGACAAAGCTCGGCCCACAACCGCCAGCTCGCGCACCTTGCGCGTCGCTGCCTTGGCTCGGCCTTTCCACGTATGCTTTTTGAGCCGCATCTCCTTGTATTCAAACACAGCGCGGCGGAGGGTGGGAGTAGCTGGGAAGGGAATGGAGCAGATCGCAATCTGAGCGGTATCCCAGGGCGTCCAGGCTGTTAACGCGTCGGCCGGCTAATTTTTCTTCTGCCGCCCATCGATCATGGTCAGGACTTGCTCCTGTTTGTTGCGCATAACCGTGAGCTGTACCTGCTGCCCCCGGTGGTTGCGGATCGCCTTGAGCCAATCGCTCCGGCTTGTCATGGGTTGGGAGTCGACTTTGATCACAACATCGCCGGCTTTCAATCCGGCCCGTGCTGCCGGGCTCTGGTAATCCACGCTCTCCACCAGCAACCCCGTACCACTCTTGACCCCAAAGTAGTCAGCCAGCTGCGTCCGCACCGGGTTCACATCCGCGCCCACGTAGAGTGCCTTGGGAATCACGCTATCAAGAATCGCAGTAGCGCCCGAAGCAGCAGTTCCAATGAAGCTCGAACCTCCGCTTGGCGCGGGTGGAGCGGGTTCTGGAACCGGGATATGCTCCGACCAAGCCTGTTGTTGCAATACTGCCCGGTCGCACAGTTTAACCGTGTAGTAGATGCGATTGCTGTCACGGCTGATCAGCAAGGTGATGGTGCGCCCCGAGGGCAGTTCGCGCAACCGGCGCCGGAGCTGGTCGACATTGTCCACGGGCTGGCCATCCAGTTGAAGAATAACGTCGTGTACCTTCAGGCCAGACTTGAAGGCGGGAGCGTCGTGGTCCACCATCACCACCTCGGCGCCGTGAGCATCCTTGTCCGTGAGTTCTTTAGCGCGGTCGCTGTCAACCTCGCCTAAATCGACTCCCAGAAAGCCTTGGGAGGTGAACAACAGAAACTCCCCGCCGAGATTGGCCGGCAGGTTGAGAGCGTCACCGGAGGCCCAGCCGGTATGAGTAGCAAGCAGGCCGCCCAGAAGCACAGCCAGCGAACCCAGAATCGGAAAGTGTTTCATTGGAGAGCTCCCAAGGGGTCTTGCACCGGTTGAAATTCGTTCTATGCCCGAAAATAAAGCTACTGGATTTCCGTCGCACGATCCAGAACTTCCCGGGAAACGGTTCGAATATGAGGATTGTCGTCCTCGGACGCAACCGTGTGTAAGACCTCGAGGACGCTGCTGTCGCCCTCGACGGGGTGCAGAAGCTCGATGGCACGCGAGCGCACGGTAGCGTCATGGTCGTTCATCAATGCTTCCAGCACAGCATCACGTACCCGGATATCTTCCGCGACGTACGGCTTAAGGCCATTCAAGGCTCTCAGCCGCACCGCTGCACTCTGGTCGTAACGCAAAGCCACCAGCAACGCTTTGCGAACCGGGCCATCCGAACAATCGTGTCCGGCCAGGCATTCGTCGGCGAGTAGGTTCAGAGAGTTCTGCTGCACCCCGGGATTAACCGGGCTTTGCGCTCCGACCAGCAGCAATTGCCGTATCTGCGGATCGTCGAGCGATCCCTGGGTGGTCTCCGGAACCAGCCGATTGAAATGCACTTCTACATTCTCAGTATTTGGCTCGCGGCTAATGCTGCTGACATTGGCGACGATTCCTGGCCCCGCGATGGCGGCGGGCAGCTCCGCTGGCGACCGGTGAGTACGCAACGCAGCCTGGTAGCCACCCCATCCCCCGGATGCGAAGCCCAGGACCAGCAGCGCAGAAGCTGCGACCGGAGCCCGGCCCAGCATGCTCATACCTCTGAAGATGGATTGCTGGGCCCGCATCAGCCAGCTGCTTCGCGGCATCGAGTCCAAAGCTTCCTCGAGCCGCAAGCGAGCCTGCGCGAGAAGATTGGCTGAGGGCTCCTGAGTTGGCGCGAGCGCCATGGCCTGTTGCAGCGCTTGTACGGCTGCAAACTCTTCCTGGCAACGTTTGCAGGTTACTAGATGACCTTCTAACGCATGACACTGATCGTCAGGAAGCTCTCCATAAGCAAAGAGAGCTATCTTCTGCTGAGCCAGTTCGCATCCCATTTGAAACCTCGCCTCACCGTAATTGCCGCCAAAGTTGTTCTTAGTTTTCTAGTCGCACGGAAGAGCGTGTTCTTGGCGGTCTCTTCCGTGGTGTTCAACATTTCACCGATCGTGCGTAATCTCAGGCCCTGGTAGTGCTTCAGTTCAAAAACCATTCGTTCCCGTGGCGTCAGGCGCCCGAGCGCTTCCTGAATCCGCTCTCCCAGCAGCTTGCGCTCCAGCTCGCGGTCGGGATTCGCCATCGAGCGATCGTCGGAGATATTGCCCAGCAGATCCATCTCCCCGCCGCTGGAATCGACCACGATCGACTGATCTTCCCGGCGAGACTTGCGTCGCCGGAGATGATCCAGGCACAGGTTGGTCACGATGCGATAGATCCAGGTATAGAAAGAGCATTCGAAGCGAAAATTTGCCAGGTAGCGGTAGGCCTTCAGGAAGGCTTCCTGGTGGATATCCTGAGCATCTTGCTCGGAACCGGTCAAGCGCAGCGCCAGCCGCAGGACCGGCTGATCGTATTGGCGCACCAGCGCTTCGAAGGCGGTCCGGGAACCCTTTTGTGCTTCCCGGATCAGCTCGGTTTCGGTGGCGCGACCCCATGCTTCGCTTGCCATGCCTGGAGAGGATTGTATCGTTCGCTGCGGAGCCCAGGCAGAGCCCCCAGTCTTGACTAGCCTTTGCGAGGTAAGGCGAAGCGCATCCGCAGGCATTCGACGCTCCAGGTACACACACTCAAACCGCTGTCCCTGAGACGAAGCAGCAGGCGTTTGGTAAGCATTGGCGTATTAAATTCGAACGGTGCGGACATTCGATAAACTCAGCCTATGTCTCCCCAGCCGCCCCATTCCCGCGAACGCGGTCCCGGCCTCTTCCCTACCCCTGCATTCGATGGAATTATCGCCTATTGTGACGGCGGATCTCGGGGCAACCCGGGTCCGGCCGGCTTCGGCGTCTATATCCAGGATTCAGGCGGGTAGCGTCTTGGGCGAATTGAGCCAATATTTGGGCACGCACACCAATAACTTCGCCGAGTACTCCGCGCTTCTGGCTGCGCTGGAGTTTGCCATCGCCAAGGGCCACAAGAGTTTGCGGGTCATCTCCGACTCTGAGCTGATGGTCAAGCAGATGAAGGGTCAGTACCGGGTAAACAGCCCCGAACTGCGTCCTCTTTACGAGGAGGCCCGTCGCCGATCGCGCAGCTGGACCATTTCCAGATCCAGCATGTTCTGCGGGAGAAGAACCGCCATGCGGACCGGTTGGCAAACCTGGCCATGGACCGCGGCATGGGCAGAGCCCCGGCTCCTGACCCGGCCCCGCCGCCACCCCCCAAAAGTGGGATGCTCCGCGGCTTGGTGAAGGGGGGAGTCGTCCACGTCCTGGGCGGCGAGCTGCCAGACGGCACTTTCGTCAAAGTCATTCCGGAGTGAAATCGCTCTAGGAGGTTTGGGTGGCCCATTCAAGCCTTCTTTTGGCTTGAGTGGGTGAAACCTCTCATCACTTTTAGCCGGCCAGGGCCCCCTTCACCATTTCGCTGACCACCCGGCCGTCGGCCCGCAGGCCGCTGGCCTGAATTTTGGCTTGCACCGCCTTCATTACCGTACCCATATCTTTTGATCCGAGCTGGGCTCCCTGGGCCCGCAACTCTGCCACGCGTCGAGGTAACCAGCTGGCGCAGGTCGTCCTCCCCGGCCGCCTTCGGCATGTACTCCTCGATCACTACGATCTCTGCCGCTTCCTTCTCCGCCAGCTCCGGCCGGTTGCCCTTGGTGAATTGCTCGATGGAGTCCCTCCGCTGCTTGATCAAGGTGGTCAACACCTGAACGGCCTGCGCGTCGGTGACCGGCGCTCGCTGGTCAATCTCCTTATTTTTCAAGGCTGCTTTGACCATGCGCAGGGTGGACAAGCGCTCTACCGCCCGCTGCTTCATGGCCCCAACCATATCCTGATGAATCTTCTCAACCAGGCTCATATCTCTCCATTCTATGCCAAACTCCCATTATAGAAAGCCTGGTTCCGGCGACTTTATTACAATGGAATCATGATCCGTAAGACCCGCTTATTTACCCCCGGACCTACCCCGCTTCTTCCTGCCGCCCAGTTCGCGATGGCAGCGGCCGATATCCATCACCGGACCCCGGAATTCCGCGCCCTGTACCTGAAGGTGCTCCGCGACCTGAAGACCTTTGTCGGAACCAGGAATGACGTCATTCTGCTTGCCTCTTCCGGCACTGGAGCCATGGAAGCATCGGTTTCGAACCTCACCTCGCCCGGAGACCGCGTGCTGGTGCTCACGGCGGGCAAGTTCGGCGAGCGCTGGGTAAGCCTGGCGAAAGCATTTGGCTGCGACGTCGACGTCGTAAGCGCGCCCTATGGCCAGACCTTCGATCTGGAAGAGGTGCGCAAGGCGCTCAAGATTGAGACCCGCGCCGTATTCATGCAGGCCACGGAAACCTCGACCGGTGTGCGCCACTGCGTTCCGGGCGTCGCGGAAATGTTGAAGCAGAGCGGTAAGGACGCGGTCCTGGTGGTGGACGCCATCACCGGCCTCGGCACCACGCACATCGATATGGATGGCTGGGGCGTCGACGTGCTGATCGGCGGATCGCAAAAGGCAGTGATGATTCCGCCCGGCCTCTCCTACCTGGCGGTCAGCGATCGTGCCTGGGATCTGATGGAGATCAGCCTCAATCCCCGCTATTACTTCGATCTGCGTAAGGAGAGAAAGAATGCGGCCAAGGGCGAATCCGCCTACACCCCCGCGGTGGCGCTGATCGCGGCCCTGGGCGCGGCTTTGGACTACATCGCCGGTCAGGCCGACGGCGATCTGGCGCAGGGTCGCGCCAAGCTGGTGGAAAACGCGGAAAGCTGCGCCGCGATGACGCGCGCCGCAGTCCATGCGCTGGGCATGCGGCTTTTCGCACCGGACGCTCCCGCAGCCGCGGTGACCGCGGTCCTGCCGCCCGAAGGCCTCGATTCCGGCGCCATCGTCAAGGAGCTGAAGAGCCGCTTTGCCGCCGTCATCACCAATGGACAGGGCGAGATGAAGGGTCAGATCTTCCGCATCGCCCATCTGGGATTTTTCGACTACATGGACACCATTGCGCTGATCGGCGCCCTGGAACAGGTGGCCCATTCACTCAAGCTCAAAGGTTTTGCCTTTGGACAAGCTTTGGTGGCTGCGCAGAATGTCTTTGCTTCCCGAGCGCCCGACGAGGCGGCGCGACGGGAACTTGCGACTGGCAGGTGCCGTCCGCTCCCAACCGCGCTAGAGCATCGGCGTGTGCCCGCCCTTTGCGATGGTTGCTGCGATCGAGCGGCAGCCATCGCCGGTGTACAAACCCCTTAGGAGAACGATGAAGATTGTATTGGCAGAGAAAGTCTCGCCCGCCACCCTGGCTGTGTTGCAAAGCGAGGGCGGTTGGCAGATCGTGACCCACGATCAGATCAAGAACGGCTTGGCCGCCGAATTGGCCGACGCGGATGCGCTGGTGGTTCGTTCCGCCGTCCAGGTGGATGACGCACTGCTGGAATCGGCTCCCAAGCTGCGAGTGATCGGGCGCGCCGGCGTGGGCGTGGACAACATCGACGCCGATGCGGCCACGCGCCGGGGCATCGTGGTCATGAATACGCCCGGCGCCAACGCCATCGCGGTCGCCGAGCTGACCATCGGGCTCATGCTGGCGTTGGCCCGCCAACTGCCCCGCGCGAACACACTGCTGCACGCCGGCAAATGGGAAAAGAAGTCACTGCAGGGAGCCGAGCTGCGCGGACAAGCAACTTGGCATCCTCGGACTGGGCCGGGTGGGGCTGGAGGTGGCGCGGCGCGCCAAGGCATTCGGCATGGAGCTGCTGGGCCATGATCCTTTCGTAGCGCCCGCCGTGGCCCGGGAGAATGGCGTCCGCCTGTGCTCGGTGGACGAGCTATTTCGCGGAGCCGATTATCTGACGCTGCACGTCGGGCTTACCCCGCAGACCACTGGGATTATCAACGCCGGGACCCTGGCCACGATGAGGAAGAGCGTGCGCATCGTCAACTGCGCCCGCGGCGAGCTGATCGACGACGCAGCCTTGGTGGAGGCCCTGCGTTCCGGGCAGGTGGCCGGAGCCGCCCTCGACGTCTTTAGCCAGGAGCCCTTGAAGGATTCCCCTTATTTCGGCCTGGACAACGTGATCCTTACCCCGCACATTGCCGGTTCCACCGGCGAAGCGCAGGAGGCTGTTGGCGTACAGATTGCCATGCAGGTAAAGGAGTACCTCAAATTCGGCGTGGTGCAGAACGCCGTCAACGTGCCCTCCATGACGTATGAGGAGTACCAGGAGCTTTCGCCCTACATCCTGATGGCGGAGCGCCTGGGTGCATTTCTCTCGCCGTTGGCGGCGGGCAATCTTGAGAGCATTCATCATTTCTTACAGCGGCCGCCTGGCGCAGGGCAAGACCGAGCTGGTGCGCAACGCCGCGATTCAGGGCGTGCTGGCGCACTCGGAAGTCGTCAATCGCATCAATGCGCTGTCAGTAGCGGGCGAACGCGGCATCCGGGTCCACGAAGAGAAGAAAGAAGAAGGCTCGGGCGGCGCAGGAACCGTGCTCAAGCTGACCTTGCATACCGGCACGGGAGACACGACCGCGAGCGCCACGGTACTGCATGGAAGTTCGCCGCGGCTGCTCTCCTGCGATGGCATCGATATCGAAGCTCCGCTGCACGGAACGCTGCTGTTCATCCGCAACCTGGACGTGCCTGGCGTGATCGGGCGTATCGGTACCATTCTTGGCGAGCATAAAATGAATATTGCCAACTTTGCCCTGGGACGGAGCCTGCGGACAGCGCAGCACAACGCGCTTGCCGTGGTCCAGATCGATGGCCGGGTGGCCCCTTCGGTCCTGGCCGCGCTGCAGGCCACGGAGGCAATCACCGAGGTCCGCCTGATCGAGTTGGCCGATCGCCAGCCTGAACCAGCGGCCATCGAATAAAGAACGTTGAAGGAGCACACGGATGCCGCTGTACGAATACAAGTGTAAAAAGTGCGGACACCGCTTTGAACGGATTCAGACTTACTCTGCCGAGGATGCAAAGGAATGCCCGGTTTGCCAGGGCGAAGTGGAGCGGCTGATTTCCACCCCCGCGCGGCCCCATTTCAAGGGATCGGGATTCTACTCGACGGATTACGCCACGGCTCCTTCCGGCAAGTCGCAGGATGGCGGCCAGGCAGCTCCGCTCGGACGGTGGCTCCAAGGCTCAGACAAAGGTGGAGCTGACAAAGGCGCGTCCGACAAAGGATCCGCCACAAAGACAGAGAGCACTTCGACACCCGCTGCGTCCAATTCTCCGACCAAGTCAGAAGCCTAGGAAGCTCGATTTAGGGGCTCCGCTCTGTCACGCCAGGAGAATGTGGCCCATTCAAGCCTTCTTTTGGCTTGAGTGGGGCTACTGCACCGAAGAACGTAACAAACATGGTCCCCCCCGATCCGGGCCGACCCCAAATGAGGCACAACCTTGGGGTAAAACTGAAGCTGCGCCCGCGAGATCGGGAACGGGAAGACAGCAAGAATGTTAGACCTTCGATTGGCACAAGACCGGGGCCACGCCAATCATGGCTGGTTAGACACTCATCACTCTTTTTCCTTCGCTGATTACTACGATCCAAAATTCAACGGCTTCCGTGATTTGCGGGTCTTCAATGAAGATCGAATCGCGCCCGCGCAGGGTTTCGGCACTCATCCCCACCGCGACATGGAGATCATCACCTATGTCCTCGAAGGCGCGCTGCAACACCGCGATTCTTTGGGCAACGGCGGAGTGCTCACCCCGGGAGAAGTGCAGCACATGTCGGCGGGAAGCGGCATTCGTCATAGCGAGTTTAACCACTCGCAAACCGAACCTCTGCACCTGTTGCAGATCTGGCTAATTCCCAACAAGCCCGGCGTAGACCCGCATTACGCGCAAAAGCGCTTTCCCATCGCGGAAGAGCCCAACCGGCTGCATCTGGCGGCCTCACCGGACGGACGCGAGGGCTCACTTGCCATGAAAAACGACGCCAAATTCTACGTGGCGCGGCTCACTCCCGAGGCAACGATGGAATATGTCTTTCCCGCAGAAGGCTTCGGCTGGCTGCAGGTTGCCCGGGGAAGCGTAAATGCCAACGGACACGTCCTCCACCATGGAGACGCGCTGGCCATCTCGCTCGAGCATAAGCTCACGATTCAGGCTACGAAAGAGGCCGAAATTCTCCTCTTCGACTTACCTTAGAATTCAGCGGGTGGCGGCGGTTGCCGGCAGAATCTCGCGCTACATCCACCCACTGCGTAGGATATTCGCCGGTATAGCAGGCCGTGCAGTATTGATTGTGCTTCGTCTCCGTCGCATGCCTGCTCCAGTCCTTCCAGCGAAAGATAAGCAAGCGAATCGGCTTCGATGAACTGCCGAATCTCTTCGACCGAAGAGTTGGCGGCGATCAGCTCGCTCTTGTTCGGCGTGTCTACTCCGTAATAGCAGGGCGAGATGGTCGGCGGGCAGCTGATGCGAAGATGCACTTCCCTGGCTCCCGCCGAGCGCACCATGCGCACGATCTTGCGGCTGGTGGTCCCGCGAATAATGGAGTCGTCGATCAGGATAATGCGCTTGCCCTCCAGCAGATTGCGCACCGGGTTCAGCTTGAGCTTCACTCCAAAATCGCGCACCCGCTGCTCCGGCTCGATGAAGGTGCGCCCCACATAGTGGTTGCGGATGAGCCCGAAATTGAAGGGAATTCCGCTCTCTGCCGCGTATCCCAGCGCCGCCGTCACGCCGGAGTCAGGAACAGGCACAACCAGGTCGGCATCTACCCCGGACTCGCGCGCCAGCCGCCGCCCCATCTGCTCCCGGCTGGCCTGTACCCAGCGGCCGAAGATGCGGCTGTCGGGCCGTGCGAAGTAAACATGCTCGAAGATGCAGCTCGCCTGCCGCATGCCGGTTGCATATTGCACCGAGGTGACGCCTTCGCGCGTAACCATCACTACTTCGCCCGGCCGCACATCGCGCTCGTACTTGGCGCGCAGCAGGTCAAACGCACAGGTCTCCGAGGCGAAGACCACGGTATCTGGTCCGTCCGGATTGACGATGCGGCCCATGGAGAGCGGTCGGAAGCCATGCGGGTCGCGCGCGGCAAAGATGCGGTCCCGCGTCATCATCACGATGGAGAACGCGCCCGACACCTGGCGCAGCGAGTCGCCGATGGCCTCGATGAGCGTCTTGGCGTTGGAGTGGGCAATCAGCTGCACGATGATCTCGGAGTCGCTGGTGGTCTGGAAGTAGGCGCCCTCCCGCTCCAGGCGGGTGCGCAGCGTGCCCAGGTTTACCAGGTTCCCATTGTGCGCGATGGCAATCAGTCCGCGCGTCGAGTCAACCCGGATGGGCTGCGCATTCAGAGCGCCGAGTCGCCCGTGGTCGAATAGCGCGTGTGGCCAATCGCCAATTCGCCCGGCAATTTGGAGAGCACGTCGTCGCGTAAAAATGTCGGCCACCAGGCCCATGCCCTTGATGTTGTAAAGGTTGGTGTAGTCGGCCGTGGCAATGCCCGCGGACTCCTGCCCGCGATGCTGCAGCGCATAGAGTCCGAGATAGGCCTGGCGCGCCGCATCGGGGTGGCCGTGCACCGCGACCACGCCACATTCTTCGCGCAATTTATCGAAAGGATTGGAGCCGGATTCCTGGAGTTCGTCCTGATGCGAATGCTGGATGATTGGTCTGCTCTCCATGCCGCTAGTTTCCCACCGGCACGTCGTTGCGCAGCAGCGCTGCCAGCGCTCCTGACCAGACATTGCGCAGGCCCGAGACCTTCTCCCGGATCAGCACCCGGCTGTCGACCGCAAGCTCAAAGAGATCAGTCACGGTTTCTCCCAGCGTTGCTACCATCAGGCCCGGGTACTGTCCAACCAACTTTTCGACCTCGCGCCACCGATTCTTTGGAACAACTGATGACGCACTGGCTTGCGGTCTCTCCAAAAAGATCCCATTCCGCGGGCAGATCAGGAGCCTTGGAGAGATTCGCGCGCAGGCCGATTCCATGGCGAAAGCATGCTTCTGCTAAAGCAACGGCAATCCCGCCATCGGAAACATCGCGGGCCGAATGGATCAGGCCTTGTTGCGACAGTTCAGCCAGGCAGCGGTGCAAGTTGGCTTCCAACTGCAGATCGAGGCTGGGCGGTGTGCCCCAGAGTGCGGAGAGAACCTTCCTGGCGTACTCCGAGGAACCAAACTCCTGCATGCGCTCCTCAAGCGGCGGAACCGATGCGGGGGTGATCAGCAGGACGGCGTCGCCGGCGCGGCGAAAATCCGCGCCCACTGCTTTGCTGACCTGGTCGAGTATGCCCACAATCCCGATCACCGGCGTGGGATAGATGCCCTGGCCGCGGGTCTCGTTATACAGCGAAACATTGCCTCCGGTGATCGGTGTTCCCAGAGCAATGCAGGCTGCGGAAATGCCGTCAATCGCCAGCGAAAGCTGGGCCATGATCTCCGGCTTTTCCGGGTTGCCGAAATTTAGGCAGTTGGTTGCTGCGACCGGCGTCGCGCCCGTACAGGCTACCTTGCGGGCAGCTTCGGCCACAGCGTGCGAAGCTCCCAGCTTAGGGTCCAGGTAGCACCAGCGTTCATTGCCATCGAGCGCCATGGCCAGGCCGCGGCTGGTGCCCTTGATGCGCATCACGCCGGCCTCGCCGCCCGGGCCCTGCACCGTATTGGTCTGCACCATCGACTCGTACTGCTCGTGGATCCAGCTCTTGGAACAGATATTCGAGGAGGCGAGCAAGGCCCGCAGTTCGTCCGCATAGTTGGCGCCAGAGTTGCTGCCCGGCGTCTCCTCGAAGAAGGTAAGCTCGTCCAGCACTGTGGGTGGAGGATTACGGGGAACCGGCGCTTTCCACTCTCCGACTGGCCGGTGATAGAGCGGCGCATCATCGGTGAGTGACTGGTTGGGAATATCGGCTACCAGCTGGCCATGGTGCAGAATGCGCAATCTCGGTTCGGCGATCACTTCGCCCACGATCACCGCGTCCAGCCCCCATTTTTCAAAGACGCGGATCACCTCGTCTTCACGGTCCTTGTCGGCCACCAGCAGCATCCGCTCCTGGCTTTCGCTCAACATGATCTCGTAGGCGGTCATGCCCGACTCGCGCTGCGGTACGTGGTCGAGTTCTACTTCGAGCCCGACGCCTCCGCGTGCGCCCATCTCGCAGGTAGAGCAGGTGAGGCCGGCAGCGCCCATATCCTGGATGCCCACCACCGCGCCGGTCCGCATCGCCTCTAGGCAGGCCTCCAGCAGCAGCTTCTCCATAAATGGGTCGCCAACCTGCACGTTGGGTCGCTTCTGTTCCGCGCCCTCCTTGAACTCTTCGCTGGCCATCGTGGCCCCGTGGATGCCATCTCGGCCCGTCTTCGCACCCACGTAGATCACCGGATTGCCGATGCCGGATGCCTTGGCGTAAAAAATCTCGTCCCGCCGGACAAGCCCTAAGGCAAAGGCGTTCACCAGGGGATTGCCCGAATAGCAAGGTTCGAAGCGTGTCTCCCCGCCCAGGTTGGGCACGCCGAAGCAGTTGCCGTAGCCGGCGATTCCGCTCACGACCCCCTCGAGCAGTGAGTGATTCTTGTGCACCACTGCGGAAGCAGAACCGGCATGATGCGACACGTCGGGGCCAAGCTCCTCTTCGCAGATGGGTCCGAAGCGCAGCGAATCCATCACCGCGAGCGGCCGGGCGCCCATGGTAAAAATGTCGCGAAGAATGCCTCCAACCCCGGTAGCAGCGCCCTGGAAAGGCTCAATAAACGAGGGGTGGTTATGCGACTCGATCTTGAACGCGCAGGCCCACCCGTCGCCGACGTCGATAATGCCGGCATTCTCTCCCGGCCCCTGCACCACGCGTTCGCTGCGCGTCGGCAGCCGCTTGAGGTGGACGCGGGAGGATTTATAGGAGCAGTGCTCGCTCCACATCACGCTATAGATTCCCAGCTCCGTCAGCCCGGGCTGCCGCCCCAGGGCAGCAACGATCCGTTGGTACTCTTCGGGTGTGATGCTGTGCTGGGCCAGAACTTCCGGCGTAACAGAGAGAGATTCCAGGTCCACGGAGAGCGACTCAGGTTTCATGCGGGTAAGACTATTGTCGCATGTTGCAGGAATGTGACGGCGGAGAAAGCACCAGTCTTGCACCACTGCGTCTGGCGGGGCGATCTCGGCAGGCCACACACTAAAAGAGGACTGTCCTGCCCTAGGTATTTCCGGGAAGCGAACGAATCAGAGATAAATTCCTCTTTCCGTAACTCCTTTCTGTGGTCGTCCGCATGCGCTCTAATGTTGGGGGCATAAGGCGCATAAATGTCACGCTTCCACCCCCGGTGCGGGCAATTACTTCGCATACTTCGCTACTTCGCACCCTCCTCACAGAAAATGCGAAGGCTTAAGACGCTTAAAGCGCTAAACCGCATCCTCTACGCACACCGGCAGTACAGAAAAGAAGGAGACATGCAGGCGTCAAGGAAAGTTCCAGGGTCCACGGAGAGTGCCTCAGGTTTCATCTGGGTCAAACTCGACAAAACCGCCGTCTGCATGTTGCGGGAATGTGACTGCAGAAAGCGCTACTTGCCGACGCCCGCCTCCGCCATGTTGAGAAAGACGTTGGTCATGCTTTCGGCCCCGCCGTCCGAGCGCTGAATCAGCATGATCGAGATCAGGTCATTATTGGGATCGATCCAGCCCTGGGTCCCGAAGGCTCCGCCGTGGCCGTAGCTACCGATCGTGTGCCCAGCCAACTCCCCCAGCGGCTCAGTCACGACCTCCCAGGCCAGGCCATAGTCGGAGCCCCGCATCCACCCCACCGGGCGAATATCAGTCGTCTGCGGCTCAGTCATCACGTGCACCGAGAAGGGCGACAGGTACCGGTGGCCTTCGTAAACCCCGTCGTTGAGCATCATGCGATAAAGGTGGAGCAGGTCCTCGGCGGTGGAATAAAGGCCCCATCCCGGCGCCGGAAAGACCGAGCCCTGGCGGTACTTGGCCGGGTCGCCTCCCAAAATGCTTGCTGGGGCGCGCACCAGTTTCCCGTCCTTCTGGCTATAAACCATCGCAATGCGCGCGATCTTGTCCGCCGGCGGATAGAAAAAGCTGTCCTTCATCCCCAGAGGTTGAAGGATGTGCTCACGCGATGAAGTCCGCATACTTCTGGCCCGAGCAGACCTCGATGATCCGGCCCAGAATCTCGATGCCGGGGCTGGAGTAGCTCCATTGTGTCCCCGGCTGAAAAAGCAGCGGCTGCTTGGCGAGTTGCCTCACCACCTCATCCAGCGGGACGCTCATGGTCTGCGCATAGTCGTGGATGCCGGGAGGGCCAGGGTAGTCCTGAATGCCCGCGGTATGCGTAAGCAGGTCACGGATGGTGATCGCATGATTGGGGATGCTCAGGTGTTCGGCATCCGGGCCTAGCGTGGTTGCAACCCGCAGGCCGTGAAACTCCGGCAGGTACTGCTCCACCGGGTCGCGCAGCGCCAGCTTGCCTTCTTCGGCCAGCATCATGATGCCGACGGCAGTCACCGGCTTGGTCATCGACATGATCTGGAAAATCGTGTCCTTCTGCATCGGATGGTTGGCCTCAATATCCGCCATACCCGTCGCGTCGAACTCTACAATATCGCTGCCGTGGGCCACCAGCGTAACGGCGCCGGCAACCGTCTGTTGGTCGACGAACGACTTCATACGTTGCGGAATTCGCTGGAGAACATCCTGGTCCACGCCCTTTGCGTGGGACTGAGCGGCGGCAGAAGAAACCGTCGCGACAAATAGCAGTGAGAAGAGTATTATTCGCACGCAGAACAGCTTAGTGCATTTTCTAAAAGTCTGTTCGCCCACCGAATGGTGGATCGCCGGAACCCCGTAGACTGGAAAAATTTGACTTGATTTTCATTGCACACAAAGAATCTTTCCACCAGACTAAGCGGTTAGGGAAAACCAGCGCAAAATTATCTGCAGATTGAGGAGGATCTATGGATTCAGCAAATCTGGGGGCCGTCCGCGTTCGCAATCTCTCCACTAACCGGTGGTGCGCCACCGCTTCCGCCATTTTCGCGTTCCTCATTTTCATCCAAATGGCCTGGGGAAGCGTAACCGGCAGCATTTCGGGTGTGGTCCGCGACTCAAGCGGAGCGGTCCTCCCCGGATGCAGGTAATTGCCCAAAATACCGAGACCGGAATTCAGTGGACCAGCACCACCGACTGCCCGTGGATTCTATTCCTTCCAGGCGCTTCCCGTAGGAACCTATGACATCAAGGCCGATAAAGAGGGCTTCAAGGGTTTCCTCGAGTCCGGCCTGGTCCTGACTGTGAACGCCGCGCTCACGGTCGACATATCTCTGGAAGTGGGCAAGGTAGTCGAAAACGTCACCGTGGCCAGCAATACGGTTCACGTGGAAGAGACCAGCACCCAGATGGGTGAAGTGATCGACAGCGAAAAGATCACCTCCGTGCCCCTGGTCACGCGTAGCTATACCGACTTATTGGCGCTGCAGCCTGGGGTGATCCCGGTCACCTCCGGCCTGTCGGGAGGTCTGGGCGGACAGTTCACCTCCGTTGGATTCGCCATCAACCAGGCCTTCCGGAGACCTCAACGCCGGCAACCTTTCCGTCAATGGCATGCGCGAGGGTGCGAATGCCTTCCTGCTCAACGGTGCATCCGTCGAGGAAGCCGCCTTCCACGGCACGGTTGCGATTCCAAACCTCGATTCGATTGATGAATTCCGCATCTTGACCAACAATTTTGACGCCGAGTACGGCAGCTATGCCGGCGGCCAGATCAATGTGGTCACCAAGTCCGGGACCAACAAATTTCACGGCAACGCATTCGAATTCCTGCGCAACAATGTTTTGAATTCGCGCAACTACTTCGATCCTCCGGGCCCTCCGGGAGATTACAAGCAAAACCAGTTTGGCGGGACCATCGGTGGTCCCATCCTGCATGACAAGCTGTTTTTCTTCGGGGACTACCAGGGGAATCGCAAGGTCTTTGGACAAAGTACGGGTGCGATCCCGGTTCCCAGCGACGCAGAGCGTGGCGGCGACTTCTCCGCTCTCGAGTTCCGCTCCTGATGGGGACTGTCCAGGGCCCATATTGGGCACAGCAACTCGGGGCTCGTACTAGGCTACCCGGTGACCCAGGGGGAACCCTACTATGTTGCCGGATGCACCTCCGGGGCGCAATGCGTCTTTCCCAATGCCATGATACCCAGCACGGCATTTACCAAACCCTCAGTAAACGTTCTGCCGTATATTCCCGAAAGCGAACACCGTGGTCAACGGTGTTCCCACCTACACCAGTGCGGCGGCTGCCGAGTATTTACGAGACGATAAATTCGGCGTTCGCGGGGACGGCAATACCCGTATCGGCCTGATCTCGGCTTACTTCTTTTGGGACAATTATGTCCTGAACAGCTCCCAATCCTGTAACTCCATCCTTCACCGGCAAGAATACTGGCCGGGTTGACGTGGCCAATCTCTCTGACACAAAGACCTTTGGCAGCTCTGCGGTGAACGAGGCGCGCATTGCCTACACCCGGCTGTTTACGGTGAACTTTGCGACGGCGCAGGGCTGGGTCCGGGCGTACTCGCTCACTGGGCTTTACCGGCATCGTTCCTGTCGCAGCCTGCCTATGCCGGTGTGCCCGGCATTAGCTTCAATAACTTCAGCACCGGCAACTCAGGCGCGCCCTCGCCTATCATCCAGAACACCTATGAGGTGATGGATAACTACAGCAAGATCATTGGCGCACATAGCCTGAAGTTCGGTGGATCCTATCGCTTCAACATGCAGATATGGAAGAATCTGGGATCGAACGGAATCGTACAGCTTCAACGGAAGCGAAACCGGCATCGATTTTGCCGACTATCTCATCGGCGCTCCCCAAAACTATTCACAGGGGCAAGGTTATACATCGAATGGCCGAAATCTCTACTTCGGCTTTTATGGCCAGGACAGTTGGCGTGCTGCGCCCGAACCTGACTGTCAATTTTGGTCTGCGCTACGAGATTGCTACTCCCTGGTGGGAAGAGCATAACGAAATTCAGACCCTGGTGCCTGGGTTGCAGTCGCTGGTCTTTCCTGGATCACCGACGGGCTGGGTATTTCCCGGGGATCCGGGTATTCCCAAAACGCTGGCTCCCATCCGCTACGGTAATTTCGCGCCGCGCTTTGGACTCGCCTACTCTCCAAGCACCCGCGAGGGCTTTCTGCGGCAAGTTGACCGGTGGTCCAGGGAACAGCAGTATCCGCGTCAGCTGGGGTAAGTTCTTTACCACCTTTGAGGGCGCAACAGATTACAACGAGATCGGGGATGCCCCCTTCGGATTTTACTGGGGAAGTCCTGTACCTCCGGAGTTCGCCAACCCATTCATCAACCGAGGCACTGGGTTCAACAACGGTCAACGATTCCCGGCGCCGCCTCCGCCGTATAACGTCTCCGCCAAGAACCCTGACAACTCGGTCAACTGGGCCAACTTCCTACCCATTGGCAGTTCACCCGGCTTCTACTACAAGAATGTGAATCCCTGGGCCCAGGACTTCGAGTTCGCCCTTGATCGGCAGTTTGGCGGCAGTTACCTGTGGAGGGTGGCTTACGTGGGAACAATCGGTCGCCATCTGCTCTCAGCGGAGGAAGCTAATCCGGGCAATCCAACCCTCTGTCTGAGCGTGAGCCAGGCGAGCCAGGTAATGCCTGGCACTTCGACGTGCGGACCCAACGGTGAGAACGGCGTCTATACCACCGTCTCCGGAACCGTCATCAATAGCACGCGCGGCCCCTTCGGTCCCTCCTTTACCAGTGACTCCTATTTCAAGACCATCGGAAATTCCAACTACAACTCCCTCCAGACCAGCCTGCGGCACAGGGGGCATTACACAGAGTTCCTCGCTGGCTATACCTACAGCAAAGCTCTGGATAACGCTTCCGGTTACGGTGAGCAGGTTAACCTTCTCAATCCAAACCTTAAGTCGCTCTCCTCGTTCGATGCGACCCACAATTTTGTAACCAGCTACACCGGCGAGTTGCCGCTTGATAAACTGGCGTCGAACCGTCTCACCAATAGCTGGACGGTGAGCGGCGTCACTCGTTTTTCCAGCGGCCTGCCCGTCACTCTGCTCGAGACCGATGACAATTCACTCCTTGGAACCGCCGGATCGGGGCCCATCCAGCTTCCCCTCGACACTCCGGACTTCACACCCGGTGCCCTGAAGACCTCGAATCCGCGGACCGGACCCTACTTCAATACGGCGCTCTTCTCTCCTGAGCCATTGGGAGAGCTAGGCGATGCCCGCCGCCGGTTCTTCCATGGACCTGGCATCGACAACTGGGACATCAATGTGCAGAAAAGCACAAAGATGACTGAGTCCACCATGGTTATCTTGCGCGCCGAATTTTTTAACACCTTCAACCACACGCAGTTCGGCTCGGTGGATGGGAATGTGAGTGACACCACGAATTTCGGCCGCGTGACCACAGCGAACTCGCCACGCATCATTCAATTCGTGGGTAAGTTCCAGTTCTAGCCCGGATATCTGCGGCTTCCCTCACGGGAAGCCGCACACCAGCCCAAAGACACCATGCTCCATGCATGACTGAGTGGGTCGCCCAGGTCTCGCTTTTGAGACCTGGGGGTCATGCGAAACGCCGCTGACCGCAAAATGATATTTTCGGGACTGACCATGCTGGAAACACGTCGAAAATTCATGAAGTCCCTGTTGGGCAGCGCCTTGTTGGGCAGGTCGTCCTCGTTGCTCGCGTTCCAGGCCTCTTCCCCTGAGCCTGCGCCCGATCCTGCGGTAAAGCGCGTGCTGGTGATGTTCAAATGTCATTTCGACGCCGGTTTTATCGACACGCAGGCTGCCGTCGTGCACCGCTATTTCAAGCAGTACTTTCCCCTAGGCGATCGATCTTGCCGGCCAACTGCGCCAGTCCGGCAACCATCGCTACGTCTGGACCACCGGATCATGGCTGCTCTACGAATACCTGGAGCAGGCGACGCCCGAGCAGCGCACGCGCATGGAGAAGGCCATCGCCAGGGGCGACATCGCATGGCATGCCCTTCCTTTCAGCTGGCAGACCGAGATGATGGATGAGTCGATGATCTCCGGCAGCATCGGCCTCTCGCAGACCCTGGACCAGGCGTTTTGGCCGCACCACAACCGGCGCCAAGATGACCGACGTGCCCGGGCCACACGCGCGGCTTGATCGCCCCGCTTGCCGCGCAAGGCGTGAAGTTTCTGGATATTGGCGTGAACGATGCGAGTACCATGCCGGAAGTTCCCCCGCTGTTTCTCTGGAAGGCTCCGGGTGGATCGACGCTCGTGGTCATGTATCACCACGGATACGGCGGCGTAGCTGCAAGTGCCGGGCTCCGATCTCGCCATCGCCATGGTTGTGCGCGACGACGAACTGGGTCCGCACACCCTCGAAGAGGTTCAAGAGACCTATTCCACGCTGAGTATGCGGTTTCCCAATGCCCAGATTACCCCGACAAACCTGACCGAGATTGCCAATGCGGTCGAGCCCTATCGCGGTACGCTGCCGGTGTTACGGAAGAGATCGGTGACACCTGGATTCACGGTGTCGCCAGCGACCCTCTCAAGGTTGCCCGGTATCGTGAGGTGGCCCGGCTTGCGCCAGGCCTGGCTCGCCCAGGGTAGATTTGCCGTGGGGGATGCAACCGACGTTGCGTTGCTTCGCCATCTGCTCTTGGAGGTGGAGCACACCTGGGGGACGGATACCAAGACCTGGCTGGATTTCGATCACTACACCCCGAGCGATCTGGCCTCGATGCTTGACACCAGGAATTACAAGGTGGTCGAGTTCAGCTGGGAGGAGAAGCGCCAGGATTTATTCGCCGGGATTGCCACGCTTCCCGCTCCGTTGCGCGAGCAGGCGCAAACCGCGGTTCGCAATCTTGCTGCAGTGCCGCCGAAGCTGGCAAATCCCACCCCCCACCCGGCCGCGGGTGACATCGAGACTCCGCATTTCATTGTGGGGATCGATCCGAAGACAGGAGCCATCCGGCGGCTCCGCAATAAAACAACCAAGCGGGAATGGGCCTCAAGCGACCAACCTCTGGCGCTGTTCTCGTATCAGACACTGTCGCAAACCGACTACGCTCGATTCTTTGCCAGTTATGTTATCAGCGAAGAAGACTGGGCTAAGAAGGATTTCGGAAAGCCCAACATCGAACGCTTTGGAGCCGTGAGCCAGCAGTGGCTGCCAGCGCTCGGCGATTTGCAGCTGGAAGAAGACAAGCATGGCCATCGTCTGCTGGCCCATCTTGAGATCCGGGATCCTGAAGCGCTGCACACTGGACGAGCAGCGTTCCCGCAGAAGATATACCTGGAATTGCTGCTGCCCCACGAAGAGCCAGTCGTCCATCTAAATCTTTCCTGGTTCGAAAAGCCCGCAACCCGCCTGCCCGAGGCGCTCTGGTTGAGCTTCCATCCCGTCGCACCCCAGCCCGCAGGCTGGGTGGTGGAAAAATCCGGTGAGCCGGTATCGCCCACGGACGTGGTCTTGTCAGGCAATCGTCATATGCACGCAGTCTCCAGGGGCTTCGGCTATAAGGATGAAAGCGGGGAGTTCTTTGTTGAGACTCTGGATGCGCCGGTCGTCACCCTGGGGACCAAGTCTCCCCTGTGCTTTTCCAATGACCGGCCCGATCTTTCCGCCGGCGTTCACTGCAACTTATTCAACAATGCCTGGGGGACCAACTACATCATGTGGTTTGGCGAGGATATGCGCTTCCGCTTCCTGCTGCGCGCGTAGCCGAGTATCTAACTACACCATTGTTCTTCTGGGGTCCTAGCCGCGCCAAACCTCGGCCACAGCCCGCACATGTTCCGGCCCGGTGCGGCAACAACCACCGATCCATTGAGCTCCATTTGCCCGCCACCTTCGCGCCAGTTCGCCAAACTGCTGTATCTGCCCGTCACCCTCCCAGCACCGACGTACAGCATCCCACTGCTCGCCGGAGTTGGGATAGACGATGATCGGTTTGCTCGTGACCTGTACCAGTTCATGAATGAGGCTGCCGATCAGTTCGGGACGCGTGCAGTTGACACCCATGCCGATGACCTGGTCTCGTCTATCGAGCAATTCCGCGCATTCCCGCAGTGTTTCTCCATGGGAAACGCGCGTCTCATCCTGGCAGGTAAAGCTGATGTACGCCGGCAAATCCGGGTAGGTCTGCAGCGCGGCGAGGATCGCCTCCGCCTCTTCGAGCGAGGGGATGCTTTCGAAAGCCAGGAAGTCGGCATCGGTGTCGGCGAGCACGGCGATGCGCCGGCTATGAAACCCAACCAGCTCATCGAACCCGCAATCGTAGTTGCCGTGGTACTCCGCCCCGTTGTGCAGCATTGCGCCGTAGGCGCCGAGAGAGGCGGCAATCCAGATCCTGCGTGCTGAGCCGGCCTGGTACTCGCTTCGAACCTTCTCGGCGAGAGCAACGGAGGCACGCAGCGCATTGGCAGCGTCGTGAGGGCCAAGGCCGAGCTGCCGAAAGCCTTCCGCGGAGACCTGGTAGCTGGCCGTTAGCAGGCAATCTGCACCGGCCTCGAGATAATCACGATGCACGGTGGCGATGGCTTCCGGCGAGGTGACCAGCACATGGGCCGACCACAAGGGACCGTCCAGGTCGAAGCCTCTTCGCTCCAGTTCGGTGGCCATGGCTCCGTCGAGCACGTGCAAGCCTGTCAGGTCCAGCTGCTGCACTGGTTTCATTTGTGTGGCGAGCCTAAGAATGCGCTCCTTCGCAGTGTAAGGGAAGGAGCATTGCTGGCGCCCCGGGCCCCTGGCCCTTCTGATACACTTTGAGATAGTTTGCGGGGCGCTTAGAAGGGACCAGCCAGGAGCCTTTCGGCCGTGAACATCTTCCAACGCAAGTTCGGGGAGTGGCTCAGCCTGGTAGAGCACCTGGTTCGGGACCAGGGGGTCGGAGGTTCGAATCCTCTCTCCCCGACCACTTCATCACCTACCCTGCGCGGCAATACGCGTTCGCCTCATCCAGACCAAATCGTGCGCTTGATGAGCTGCTCTGCATAGCCATCGAGTGAAACAGAAATCTGGGGCCTGCGCACCCAGACTGTTACAACCATGTTGATTCATTGGTCTTGGCTGACTTGGCGGATCTGCTGCGCAACTAGTTCGTACTGGTCTGACGCCAGGTAGTCGACATGTGCTGCGATCGCTGCCCGCCACCGGATACGCGCCGCGTCCAGCGAGCCAAAATTGTAATCATGGAACCACCCGTTGCAGCTAAGCTGCGCCTTGGTTGCGCCGTCGAGCGTATAGAAACGTATCCACAGGCCGTTCGCGTGGGCTCGTTCAACCAGCGCGCGCAGTCGGTCCATCTTGGCTGGTGTCCAGTCCCCAGCGTGGGGCTGCCCACCGGCCTCCACAACATTCCACGGGTTATTCCACCATCGCCGGTAGTTTGTCGCCTCGCCTGGATCCAGTGCTTCGGGCGACGAGGAAGGTTCCTTATCCTCCGTGTGAATAGCGCCAAAGAGCAATACACGGTCGCCTGTCTGCAGCTGATCGTAAAACACGGTTTGCTGCGCGTCGGCTTCGCCCGTCAGTACCAGGATCGGCTTCACGTCCAGGGGCTGTACGTCCGCTTCTTTTGCCGCTTTCACCGACGTGGTCAGCCACCGCTGATATTTGCGGAGCAGTGACAAAACAGCGGCCAGGTGCTCTGGTTTGGTGTCTTTAAAGTCGAGATTGAGCGTGATGAGCGGCCAATCACCATGGTTACCCTCTCGCAGCGCCTTCTCCACAATGGGCCGGACGCGCTCGAAAAAATACTGATCCATGGTCGGCTCGGTCCCATCGGTTGGTTCCCCGTGGGTCACAACAGACCAGCTTCGCCCCGTGTTGGCATCGGTATGCCATTCCAGATCCTGCTCGATGGCCAACGGTGTGCCAGCAGAAACAGCCCGATCGATGCGGTCGCCCCACCATTCGAAGTAGGGATAGCAGTTGTGTGCATCCATGACGGTGCGCGAACCTGGGTACGGCTGCTGTGCATGCAAGGACCAGCAGCAGACCAGCACTGCTAGCGTTATTTGAATGGTCCGCTGAAGCGCGAACGTTTGCATCGGCTATTCCTCAGAAAGTTTAAATAGAGAGGACTCCTGATCAACTTGGGGCGGCGCCCTGCTCCAACGATGGCTAGTTTGCCGTCCAATCCTTGCAGAATCTATATGCCTTTGCCGAGACCCTCAAGTAATTCCTTGTGAAACAGTCGACCCCGGCATCGCCTTGAGTATAGAGTTCAGTCTGTGGCGGAACTGCAAGGAAAGGAAATTATGCAAGCGAAACGCGTGATGCAGTCAGTTGGAGGGATTGTTTTGGCAATCCTGATCGTTGCTGGAGCAGTTCCCGGATTTTCAGCCAGCGCCGGCGAGAGAATCGACGCCAGGGCCTATGGGACCAGCACCCAGACGGCCCACCAATTCAATGTGCAATTCTCAATCTCCCGCTTTTCGACTCCCGAACAGAGGCAGATCCTGGTAGACGCGTTCGCTCAGGGAAAGACCCCCGCCCTGGTCAAGGCGCTGTCCAAGATGAAGCCGGTTGGCCGTGTCTCGGTCCCCGGGAAAACCGGATACGATATCGATTATGCAGTCCAGATCCAGACACCCACGGGACGCAAGATTCGAATCATCACCAACCGGTGGCTCATGTTCGTCGAGAGCTACCACATGACACGCTCGACAGACTACCCGTTGACCGTGGCCGAAATCGACATCAATGAGCAGGACAAAGACAAGAGCTCAGGAGTGCTGGCTCCAGCGTCAAAATTCACCTTGAATAAGAATGGCGAGGTCCAGTTCGAGCTCTACCAAAACCCTTGGAGACTGGGAAACATCATCGACTGGAATAACAAGAGCGAAAAGTAGTTCCTGGAAATTTGCGCAAAGCGTATACTCCGCCCTGCCCTTGGAGGGGTACCTAAATGCGCATGATCATGACCGTTTCAATCCCAGTGGAAGCGGGGAATGCCGCAGTTCTCAATGGCAGTTTGGGAACTACAATTCAGCAAATCCTGGCGGACTTGAAGCCAGAGGCCGCTTACTTCGCTGACGAGGATGGCAAACGAACCGGGTTCATATTCTTCGATATGAAGGAATCGTCGCAGCTGACCGCAATTGCAGAACCATGGTTCCTGGCATTCAACGCCCGTCTCAGTGTCCGCCCGGCCATGAACCTGCAGGACCTCCAGGCTGGGATGCCAGGCATGAATCAGGCTGTTCAGAAGTTCGGCAAGGCCGCGAAGGCTTAAGAAACCCTCACGGCCGTTCCGGCCACGAGTGCCTTGGATATCTGCGCATCAGCTCGCGGCGGACTTGCGGATAGAGCCTCTCCCAGAATCCAGCAAGATCTGCCGTTGTCTGTACCGCCCGTTGATTGGGCGCGAGCAGGTGCACCACCACCGGTGTCTTCTCCCGTCCAATCCGCGGCGTCTGCCGCATACCGAAAAAGTCCTGCAAGCGGGATGCGATCCAGGGCGGCTTGCCGGGCTCATAGTGAACCTTGGTTTGGCGCCCGTTGGGCAACCGAATGCGCGTAGGAGCAATCTCCTCCAGCTTTCGCGCATTCATCTTCTGCTCCAGCATCGGGATGATGTCTGCCGCCGCGCTTTTCAGCTCCGCGAAGCTGCGCAGTCCCAGGCACAAGTCGTGCAGCGTCTGCTGCAGATCGGGTGGATTGAAGCCGGCGAACGCAGCCCGCGCCAGGAATTCATCTAAAGCTTCCCTATCGACGAAACGATCGATGCCGGTCTCCAGCGCCTTCTGCGCCAGCAGCTCAGCCGCGGCTTCGGCATCGGGTGCTCCGCTTCGCGACTCCTGAATCACTAGCTGGTCGTAGAGCAGTGCACTGACGGCCTCGACCCGCTCCGTCAGGCGGTTCCATTCAACGCCGGATTGTTCCCGCACACGATCCGGAAACAGTTCAATCAACCACTCCGGCTCGACCCGCGCCGTCATTCGAACCAGGGGGAGTGGCTTATCCTTGCGGTCTTCCGCATCGACCGCAACCATGAATTCATACCGGGCAGTCTCGCCGGCCATCTCCGCCGAGCCGCCGGCGGACAGCAGCACCTGGCTCTCTGTGCGCCGCCGCGCTACGCGATCGGGAAACCCTGCCAACACCGACATGAGCAAAGCATCGTCATTGTGTTGCTTTTGCCTTGCGGGACGCGCAATTCTGCGCAGCTGTTGTATCTGCTGCAGAGTGCGTGGATCCTGCGCGGCATCGATGGCCGCCAGCAGGTCGCTCTTCTCCGAGCGGGCGCCTGAGCCAAGCAGTGCAGCTGCAATACAGCCGTCCTCGCCTACCCCCCGGTCCATGGCGGCGGTGAGAATACGCGCCAGACGAGGATGCAGGGGATAACGTGCCAGCTGGTTCACCATGGGTCCCGTGGCGCTCAGGCGGTCGAGCAGCGTCTCCGCACTTTGCACCGCTGCCTCAGGGGGCACATCCAGCCAAGCCATACCCTCGATGGGGTCAATCTGCATTGCCCGCAAAAACAGGCAAAGCTCCGATAGCTCGCTGCGCGTGATCTCTGGGGCATCGTGCTCCGGCCGGCGCTGGTAGTCCTCGACGGAGTAGAGGCGCAGCACTTTGCCTGGTCCGGTGCGCCCGGCCCGCCCCCCTCTTTGCTTTGCCGATGCCTTGCTCACCCGGCCGACGTGGAGCGTCGGCAACCCGGTCCACTGCGAATAGGTCGCGATGCGTGCCAGGCCGCTATCGATGACCGCGGTTATGCCTTCCACGGTCACTGAGCTTTCCGCGACATTCGTGGCCAGGATAACTTTTCGCTGCGGTGCCGGCGCGATCGCACGGTCTTGTTCGGCGAGCGGTAGATCGCCATGCAGCGGCAATACAAGCAAGCCGGCCCGGCTCGCGACTGCCTGGCTCTGCCGCATAGCGCGTCGTATCTCTGCGGCTCCCGGTAAAAAAACCAGCACGTCTCCCGTGGGTTCCTCGTCGATCAGCAGTTCGAGTGCGTCCGTCACCTGTGCTTCCAGTGGTTTTGCAGAGTAGGGCAGATGCCTGACCGACAATTCGAACTGTCGACCCTCGGAGCGCAGGATCGGGCAGCTGAGGTATTCCGCCACGTGAGCGGTATCGAGTGTCGCCGACATGACCACGATCCGTAGATCGGGCCGTTTCCGCTGCAGGCGCTTCAACAATGCCAGTGCCAGGTCGCTGTCGAGGTGGCGCTCGTGGAATTCGTCCAGCACCACGGCGGCCACGCCCTTCAGTTCCGGATCGGAGAGCAGGCGCCGCGTCAGCACCCCTTCAGTGACGAATCGCAACCGGGTTCGCGGGCCGATGGCTTCCTCGAACCTCACCTGGTAGCCGGCCATTTCTCCGACTTGTTCGCCCATCTCCCAGGCCACTCGCCTCGCCGCCAACCGGGCTGCAATCCGGCGCGGTTCCAGGACAATGACGTCGCCTGTGACGATCTCGAGCAGTGCCGGCGGAACGCGAGTTGTCTTACCTGCGCCCGGGGGCGCTTCAATCACCAGGTTTGGGCAACGCTTGAGCGAATCGATAATCTCCGGCAGGATCGCGTCCACCGGAAGCGGGGATCTGGGTTTCACCAATTCTCATCGGAACACGCCCCCCGGTATGCGTCAAACGGTGCGAGTCCTCTCGGCCGGCAGCCGATGCAAACACAAAGCGGAGGGTTTGGGTCCGTAAGAACCCCCACTCAAGCCAAAAGAAGGCTTGAATGGGCCACGCATTTTCCTGCGGGTACAGAGGGCTTCGCGCAAAAGAGGCAGCGATTTACGGCTCCAGGTGCCCTGAGTCACGGCGATCCCGCGAATAACTTGCGACACGTGCATCGCGGTGACTAAACTCCTCCGCATGGCCCGGGTCGTTTCCGTTGAGGCGCGCACTGTTCATATTCCGCTGCGACAGGCGACTGCCTTCGCCCGCCGTCAGGTAACCGCACGCGATTACAGCCTGGTAAAGATCCGTACCGATGACGGAATCGAGGGCATTGGTCATTGCTATGCCGGGCATTCCGGTGGAAACGTGGTGACGACGGCGGTGCGCGAGCTACTGGCGCCGATGCTCATCGGCGCGGATCCCACGGCGACCGAATTGCTCTGGAAAAATATGTATCAGGCAGTGTTACTACATGGCCGCGCCGGCTCCGTGATGCGTGCGCTCAGTATTCTCGATACCGCGCTCTGGGACAGAAATGCCAAAGCGGCCAGGTTGCCGCTTTACAAGTACCTTGGCGCCGCTTCCGAGGATATGGTCCCCGCCTACGCCAGTGGCGGCTATTATCTCGAAGGTAAGACGCCCGAAATGCTGGGCGAAGAAATGGCGAGCTATGTAGCACTTGGCTTCGACGCCGTAAAAATGAAGGTGGGCCGCGGCGACCCGCGATCAGAAGAGGTGAGGATCGCGGCCGCGCGCAAGGCGATCGGGCCCGATGTCCTGCTCATGCTGGATGCCAACAATGCCTGGTCTGATGTACCGACGGCCCTGCGCTATATGGAGCATTTCGCGCCCTACGATCCGTATTGGATTGAAGAACCGTTTAGCCCCGATCAGATCGACAACCATGCCAAACTGGCCGCCGCGATCCGTATTCCCGTGGCCACCGGCGAAATCGAGGCCGGGCGCTGGCGATTCAAAGAGCTGCTGGATAAACAAGCAGCGGCGATCCTGCAACCGGATGCCGTGGTGTGTGGTGGCATCACAGAGTTCCGGCGTATCGCCGCGCTTGCCGATTGCTATGGTGTCATGGTTTGCCCCCACTGGTTCCATGATCTACACGTACATCTGGTAGCGGCCTCGCCTAACGGCCAGTTCGTCGAATATTTTCCCGACGGCAAGGTATTCAATTTCTGCGAGATCATCGACCGCCAATTGCAAGTGGGTCGTGGTGGCCTGCTGCTGCCCACCGGCCCCGGCCTCGGCTATCTCTTCGATGAAAAGGCGATCGCAAGACTCGAGGCGGATGCTTGGCAGTAATGCGCCTTACACCCTTACCAGCCCCTTGGCGATCGCCCAGATACCAATGGCCAACTTGCTCTCGGCGCCTGTCTTTCGACTGATATGCTCAACATGCTTGGCGACTGTCTTCGTCGAGCATCCCAGCGCTCGGGCCATGGCCTTATTCCTCAGCCCAAGCAGCGCGATTACCTGCACTTCTCGAGGCGTGAGCTGATATCGTTGCGCGATCCGGCAGACAGCGCAATGCAGGTTCGTACACTTATCCGGTGCCATTATTTCGGTAGGTACTGGCACTTGGTCTCAAGTGTATTGCTGCCCGGCTTCTGCGGCGTAAGCGCCGTGCACTGCAGGGACCGGTACTGCACGCCGTCCACCGTGATAGCGGCATGGCAGCGGCCATCTGTGCCCAGTAAGCCGAATTGAGGGTTGCACCCCGTAGTCCAGGGAACGCTCGTTCCCTGAGACAGGGCTAACGTGGACACAGCCAAAAACACGATCAACACGTATTTCATCCGAACCTCCAAATAGCCCAATACAAGCTACGTCGGAGTCATCGGCGAATTCGGCCCGTCGTTTTAGGGGGAACCAGAGGAAGGTGGTGGTGAGAGGCGAACAATTTTCCAATAATGGAAACCAGCCGCATGCGCGGCAGACCGCCACAACAATCTTTTCAAAAACCGACATCCCTGAAAATTACTGTCGTCCTTCTGTAACGTTTGTCCCGTCCCAACCACTACTCGATGCGGGTTGAAAGAACCCCGCGACGAGTGCCGAATCTCTGCCTTGGTTCACTCGTCCAACAGACCGGAAAAATATGACTGCAATCATGGCCATCGAAAATGACTCGTATATATAGGGATCCAGCATTAGCCCCGCGGCTTGTCAGTAACCGGAGGGGACATTCCGGACGGCCGGGGAGGCTCGCTCAAATGAGGGCCCAGCATGACCGAATAGTGTCCTTAACGGGTTCACACGGCGGTGTACACTTGAACGCGCTCGCTGTCGCCGTGGAGGAACAGGGCTTGGAATTCTTTGCGTTCGATGCGTCTTACATCGAAAAACTTCGATCGGGAGATGCACATATAGAGGGACACTTCGTGAGCTACTTCAGCGAACTGATCCGTCTCAAGCTACGCTCGCGCCTGAATTCCAGGGAAGCAATTGAAGATGTCAGGCAAGAAACCTTCATGCGCGTGCTGTCGCTGTTGCGCGGAGAAGGGGGCCTGCGGCAGCCGGATCGATTGGGACCGTTTGTCAATTCGGTCTGCAACCATGTCTTGTTAGAGCATTATCGTTCGCAAAAAAGAATGGAGGCGACGATCGACGACGAAATGGAGGCCACCGTTGCCGGCCGCGAACCAAGCGCTCTCAGCCTGATTGAAGCCAAGGATACCGAGCGGGTGGTTCGCCAGATTCTTAACCAGTTGCCTGAACGCGACCGGCGACTGCTTCAATCCGTGCTGCTCGAAGAGCGCAATAAAGATGAGGTTTGCGCCGAGTTCGGCATCACCCGCGAATATTTAAGAGTGTTGTTACACCGGGCCAAGCAGTCGTTCAAGTCGTTCTATATTAGCCGCTTAGGTGCGAATTAAGTTGCTGCGCCGGCGAATACCATCAATGAGGCCGTGAAAATGGATCATCAACAGGCCACACAACTCATGGCAGTCGAGAAATATCTTCTGCAAGAACTAGCGCCAGAGGTGCGCGACCAGTTCGAGGAGCATTTCTTCGATTGTCAGGAATGCGCCACCGATCTCCGCGCGACTGTCGCCTTTATGGAAGCGGCCAAGAAGGAATTTCGCCTGAACCCTGTCCCCAAGACTACGGTTGCCCCAAAGGGAAAATCGCGCTTGGCCTTGCTGCGGCCTGCTCTTGCCTGGTCCGCTCTCGCCGCGTCCCTGCTGGTGATCGCCTATCAGAATGTGGTTATTTACCCGCACTTCAAGAGTGAGATTGCGGAGTTGAGAGCCCCGGAGATTTTACCGTCCCTTTCTTTGGTGAACGGCAACAGTCGCGGCGGCCAGATTCCCGAAGTCACCGTCGGGCCCAGCCGGCCCTTTCTCTTGCTCCTGGATATTCCCACGCAAGATCGCTTTTCGAGCTACACTTGCTTGCTGTATTCGCCTTCCGGTTCGCTCTCGTGGCGGGTGGATGTTTCCTCTCAGTTGGCGAAGGACACCGTTTCCGTACGTGTGCCATCGGCTGGCCTGCCGGCTGGGGAATATACGCTGGTCGTGCAGGGAAATGTGGATCGAAGTGCAGTCGATCTGGCGCACTACCGGTTCACTCTAAAACAGCCGTGATTACTATTTCCGCATAACGAGGAGCACCATGCGCCCAGATGCCAAGAAGGTCTTTTACTTCCATGCAGATGCGAATTCGCTCGGTGGATTCATTGAAACCCCGTTTCAGAAGATAATTCCTTCCCAGGCCTCTGTCTCACTCCCTGCCGTGGGAGGCCATGCCACAACCCGGACTGAAGCCTTCAATTTCGAAGGAATCATCTCCTGCCGCTCGGCATACACTCGCGTATCCGGCACCCAGGTTGGCCCCGACGGGCCATGGTCGACCACCGTGACCTCCGTGGTCGAGGGGTTGAACATTTTGGAAGTCATTACGGCGGAGAGACTTGTCGCACAGGTCGCGGTTGAATATCCCGGGGACGGCAGGTATCTTGAGATTTCACTCTCCGGTTCTCATTTCGACCGGCTCCGGCTGGGTGGTTGCGACGCTTTTCCCAGACTGAACTCCACGCTGCTTTGTGGAGCCAAGGGACTTATTGACTTTTCCACTTTTCAGCAGACAGGCCGCGAACAAGCTCGCCGGATAGTCGAGAATCCTGAAGCCGACCGGGACGGCTCCCGATGGGTGCTTGATCGATTCGGGTGGATGGCCCGAGAGACCGAGGAAGAGCAATGTGTTCTCTGTTCCCTGGTGGATGGTCTCGATGGCGCCGTGCCCGGCACAAGCTTCGGCCACGCCGTGGAGATTCCAGATTTTGGCAGGATCTTTCTCGGGGAGCTGCTGGTCTGCCCAGGTTCGGTTCAGTTCGCGTTGATTCGGGCCGAGCTGGGCTGCTCCGTATCGGGCAACGTCACGGCGGCTATGTCGAATGGCAACGGCCACACCGTTCCACCATAGGCATCGTGGTTGCCTTGTTGGCAGCCGCGACCCTGGCTGGATGCCGCGCTTCACCGATCGTTGATCCGGCAATAGTCTTTCAAGACATCCGCCGTGATTTCCTGCATGGCAATCTTGATGTCGCTCAGCAGAGGGCAGATCAGGCCCGTAAAGACTTCTCTGCGGCCAGCGCAGACTGGGCCATGAAGTTCCGTCTTCTCGAGGCTGAAATTCGTACTTACCAGGGGCGCCGCCCAGAGGTGCTTGCCCTGCTCAACAGCCCCGGGGTTTCTTATCCCGCCACGGGTGATCTCGCCATCAAAAGGGACCTACTTTGCAGCCTGGCGCACGCCAAACTCGGCCAGGAGCAACAAGCCGATATCGAGTTGCAAGAGGCGAGGCGCCTGTCCGACGCCAGCAACTCACAGTTAGCCGGTGAGGTTCTCCAGGCGAACGCCTTAGTTCACCTCTATCGCGACCAACTGACGAAGCCGCGGACCAGTTCAGCAAGAGTCTCAAGGTCGCCCGTGAGCGGAAGGACACATTTCTTGAGGCCACCGATCTGCAAAACCTTGGATTCTTGGCCATGAGAATGGAGCACTACGATGAAGCCCTGGCTTTGCTGAATGAAGCCGCCGACTTTGCCCGGCCGATTCAGGCGCGGCCGGTTATTGAAGCGGCCGTTGGCAATATGGGGTCGGCCTATTTCTACCTGGGCGATTTTGAGAAGGCCCTCTCCCACTTTCTTCAGGCGGAGCAAGAAGCAAAGGAAATAGGCACTACCAGTGCGCAGGTTGACTGGTTGTGGGTTGCGGGTTCGGCCTACTACAACCTTGGAGATCTGAGAAAAGCAACCGAGTGCTACCAGATATCGCTTAAAGGCGCGCGCTCCATCAATGCTTTGGAAGAAATAACGGCTATCAATACCCAGCTCGGTTACCTGCTCCTTCGACAGGGGCAATTCGATTCAGCAAGAACGCACAGCGAAGAAGCCATTCGAACCGCGCGAATGTCGGCAGACAAATTCGGAGAGCTTGAGCCGCTTTTCTTGCAGGCGCTCCTTGCTGTACAGGCAAACGAGCCAGATACAGAACGGATGCTGATGCATGTGCACCAGGAGTCGGCGGAAAACCCCTCCCTCCGGCCGCAGATAGAGAATGCCCTCGCCGGCTTCTATGCCCGCAGCAAACAACCAAGGCAAGCAGACCTCTGGTATCGCAAGTCCATCCGCACCTTCGAGGACCAGCGGGAGGCGGTGAAGAATATAGAGCTTCGGTTGCCCTTTTTTGCCAATGGCGATGCGCTTTACCGCGATTATGCTGACTTCCTGATCGCGTCGCAAAAGCAGCAGCAAGCTTTGCAACTGCTTGATATCGGCCGAGCGAAGACATTAGCGGAAGCCCTCGGGCAGGCAAAGGAGGAGTCCCACCCACGGTCGGAACCGCCGGTCGATGTACAGGCGGTTGCTCGCAGGCTCAATGCCACAATCCTCTTCTACTCGCTGGGATCAGAAAAATCGTACGTGTGGGCAATCACCGCCGCGTGGCGTGCGTCTCTTTCCGCTGCCGGCGAGGGCAGAAGATAGAAGCGCAGATCCAGACGTATAAGAAAGCAATTCTGCGATCAAGCGACCCGCTGCGAGAGGCGAATGAAACTGCGCAGGGTCTCTATGAGGCCCTCGTGTCGCCCGCCGCCTCAATGATTCCCAAGGGTTCCAGAGTATTTATCATTCCTGACGGTGTTTTGAACGAGTTGAATTTTGAGACCCTTCTTACCTCGGGCGCCGACAATCCCCACTACTGGATTGAAGACGTTACGGTTAGCAATGCGAACTCAATTCGAATGCTGTCCCGGCTGGAACAGGACCCTCCACGGAGCAGTGCAAAGAAATTGCTCCTGATTGGTAACCCGGTCTCCCAGGAACCGGATATGAGAGCCTGGTCAACGCCTTCGCCGAGATTCGGGGGATTGAAAAGCATTTTCCCGCGAACAGACATGACCGTGGTCACGCAGTCTGGAGCGGTCCCGCGAGCGTATGCGGAAAGCATGCCGGATCAATTCTCCTATATCCACTTTGTGGCTCACGGCACTGCAAGCCGATTGAGCCCGCTGGATTCGGCAGTCGTGCTTTCGCCACCGCCCCAGAATCCAGACAACTTCAAGCTATATGCCCGGGATATCATGCGTTACCCGCTGCACGCCAGGCTGGTCACCATCTCGGCCTGCTATGGATCGGGTCTTCGCGCCTATGCGGGCGAAGGGCTGGTGGGTCTTTCCTGGGCGTTTTTGCGCGCAGGATCGCACAACGTAATTGGTGCATTGTGGGAGATAAACGATGCTTCCACGCCGCTGCTGATGGACCAGCTTTACGGCGAGCTGGAATCCGGCAGCAGTCCTGACGCAGCCCTGCGCGCGGCAAAGTTGTCCCTGATTCATTCCCCGGCGTATACCGCAAGCCGCTGTACTGGGGCGGTTTCCAGCTTTATACCGGATCGTGAAACCAAGCATCAAAGCAAGCGCGAGATTTCCACATGCAACGAATCCAGCGTCCTTAATTTCACCGATCGTTGAGGCAAAATAAACCCAAAATGATGTGATACGAACATTACCCTCGCGTCACTACATCGTGTGGCCGCAAACGCGCACCTGGGCATCCAATGAATAGGAGAAAACTCGTGGCAACTCTAGCGAAGTCAAAGCCCGAAACATCCCCGGAACAGGTTCAACGATTCGAGCGGAAGCTCCGCGAAGTAAAACTTGCAGTGGCCAATCTTCCTGGCGACGAGTACCACGCGGAGCTTGTCAAAATCATTCGCCGTGGCGGTTGGACGACACTCGCCGAGGGAATCTTCTTTGAAGCCGTGGTTGAGTCTATGCTGGCTCACACCCGCGACCTCGCGCAGCTTCACCAACGGCTCAAAGCTGCGTTCGAGGCGGTCCAGGGAGACTAGCAGAAGCCATATGAAATAGTATGGCGGCATGAATGATACCCGGGAACGGGGTCTACGCAAGGGGCTCACCAGCTACGGTGACGCCGGTTTCTCGTTGTTCCTGCGCAAAGCCTTCATCAAGGCCAGCGGCTATTCCGACGATGCGCTCGATCGCCCCATCGTCGGCGTAACCAACACCTTCAGTGACTTCAATCCATGCCACGGCAATGTGCCGGACCTGATCGAGAGCGTCAAGCGCGGCGTCATGCTTGCCGGCGGATTGCCCATGGTGTTCCCCACCATTTCTATCGGCGAGAGTTTCGCCCACCCCACCTCGATGTTCCTGCGCAACCTGATGGCCATGGATACGGAGGAGATGATCCGCGCGCAGCCGATGGACGCGGTGGTGCTGATCGGCGGTTGCGATAAGACCCTGCCGGCTCAGGTTATGGCTGCGGCCAGCACGAATTTGCCGGCCATCGTCGTGCCGACCGGGCCGATGGTAGTGGGCCATCACAAGGGTGAAGTCCTCGGTGCCTGCACGGATTGCCGCCGTCTATGGGGGCAGCACCGCGCCGGCGCCATTGATGTCGCTGAGATCGAGCTCATCAGCGGCCGCCTCGCCCCTTCTGTCGGCACCTGCATGGTGATGGGCACGGCGAGCACCATGGCTTGCGTCATCGAGGCGATGGGCCTCGCTTTACCGATGAGCGCCACCGCGCCCGCGACCCACGCCGATCGCCGCCGCATCGCCGAGGCAAGCGGCAAGCGCGCCGCCGAGATGGCGATGTGCGACGCTCCCAAGCCGAGCGAACTCATCACGCAAGCCTCCGTCCGCAACGCGATGATTGTGTTGCAGGCGATCGGCGGATCTACCAACGCCTTGATTCACTTGACCGCCATCGCTGGCCGCGCCGGTGTGAAGATTGACCTTGAAGCCTTCGACCAGTTGGGCCGGGAGACGCCCGTACTGCTCAACCTCAAGCCTTCCGGAACGCACTACATGGAGCATTTCCATCACGCAGGCGGTATGCCCGCTCTCATGCGTGAGCTTGCCGGAGTACTCGATCTCCGTGCGCCCAGCGTCTCCGGCGGCAACATAGGCGATGCGATTGCGCGCGCGGAAGAGCTGCCGGGACAGGAGGTGATCCGCAGCTTCGCCACGCCGCTCACGAAGGAAGGAGCGATGGCGGTCCTGTATGGCAATCTGGCGCCGCGAGGCGCTGTCATCAAGCAATCCGCGGCTTCGCCGAACCTGATGCGCCATACCGGGCGCGCGGTAGTATTCGACTCCGTCGAAGATATGGTCACGCGCATCGACCTGCCCGATCTGGATGTGCACGCGGAGGATGTCTTGGTTCTGCGCAACGCGGGGCCTAAAGGCGCTCCCGGCATGCCGGAGGCAGGCTATCTGCCGATCCCGCTGAAGTTGGCGCGCCAGGGCGTGAAGGATATGGTGCGAATCTCAGATGCGAGGATGAGCGGCACTGCCTTCGGCACGATCGTATTGCACATCACGCCCGAATCGGCCGTCGGCGGCCCGCTCGCAATCGTTGAGACTGGCGACGGCATTCTGCTCGACGTGGAAGCACGTCGCATCGAATTGCTGATAGATGATGCGGAAATGCAACGCCGTCTCGCCGCCTGGAAAGGTTTGCCGAAACGCAAAATCGCACTACGCGGTTACGCCAAATTATTCGAGGACTGCGTGCTGCAGGCAGACCAGGGCTGCGATTTTGATTTTCTGCTGCGCGAAAGTTAAATGTAGACGTTCCGAATCGGTATGCGTCCGGCAGTTGCTTCCTACTTCGGGATAAGCTGCGCGCCATTCTCCCACCCCTATCGCCGAAGTCAATAGCTTCTAGTGCGGGCCACGCGTATAGCTCCATTTAGGGCCCTTCGCATCGATGGCTGTCTCATTTTGAAGCAGTCGACTTATATGCCAACGTTGGATGGCTGGCGTGCGCTCTCAATCGCGCTGGTGATCATGCACCATACCCAAGTGCATTGCGAATTTCCGTTTTTGGGAACACTGCTTCGAGCTGTCAGCAATTTCGGCGAGGTCGGTGTCGAGTTATTCTTTGGCATCAGCGGCCTGCTCATCTGCTCCAGGCTACTTGATGAAGAAACAACACAGGGGCAAATCAATATCAGGAAATTTTACGTCCGGCGGTTCTTTCGCATTCTCCCAGCGGCTTTTTTCTACCTCCTGGTAGTTGCGATTCTCGCGCTGTTTCGTTTTATTCCGCTTCGAGCCATCGATTGGTTCGGCGCGCTATTCTTCTTCCGCAATTACGTCATGTTGTTTGAATACCTTCACCATAGCCCTCTGGCGCTGCATTGGTACACCGGCCACTTTTGGTCGTTGTCGATGGAGGAGCATTTTTATCTTGTGCTTCCGGCTATCCTGGTGGCCTTCAGGAGAAGCCGGCTTTGGATCCTCGGAGGTTTGACGTTTGCCGTTGCCCTCTGGCGCTCTGTACTAGCGCACCTCGCGCATAGCAATTACCAATTTAACTTTCGTACGGATACCCATGTCGATGCGCTTCTCATCCCGGCGATGGTCGCCTTGGCGCTCTTTCCTCTACTGCGCAATCGCGTCGCTACGCGCTACATCCCTGCCTGGTCTTCCCCACTATTAATCGCATTGGAAATTGGCATTCTCACCACCAGGATTCCATTTGCTTTTACCTTGCAGGCGGTGCTCATTCCGTTGCTCCTGCTTTCCACCGTGCTGCATCCGAATTCCATCCTGGGACGTTTCCTGGAGTCCAAACCGGTTCGTTGGATTGGTTGGATTTCGTACAGTTTGTATCTATGGCAGCAGCTATTTTTTGGAGCCAACTTCGTCGGCAGCCCACCACGGCTTGCTGCACTGCGTGAAACTCCTGTCAACCTCATAGCTCTTCTGGTGTGCGCCACCTTTAGCTATTACGTAGTGGAGAAACCCTTTGTCCGGCTGGGCCATGGGTTGACGTCGACCTCTACCACCCGCGCCGTCGCGTTAAGCAACCGCACGCAGACCACGGCCCAGTGAAAGGCCCCCGGCGTCGTTTCCTCAGACTATTGGGGGATATGACCACTCCTCTTTCCTAACCAAACGTCCCAGAACGAGTTAAAGCGTCACGCCGGTTACCACCAATGGGCGGTATCGGCACCGCTTTGTAGTATTTCTGCCGCCTTCGGCGCGATGCATGATGAAGCTGTGAAACAAACCAACCCCGACTTCGATGCATTGCTGGTCTTCCTCGCCAACTGGGAAGCAATTGAACGATCCGCCTTGGGCAGAATCTTAACCGCAGGCCAGCTGGCCGATGTACAGGAATTGGAACGGCTCTTCGCGCTCCCAGCGGGAGACATGGAGAACCTTCCCGGCGCGGGATGGTTTAGCGCGAGATCAGCTGAGGAGCCCCCTCGGTAGGCGTCTTCGCCGTCCCAACCTGCACCACGGACATCATGCCGTCGGTGACAATATTATCCCCGGTTGCGTTCTCTGCCGTATGTGGGACTGCCGGACGATTCACATCCACATAGCCAGTCGCGGTTCCAATAAAAAGTAGATCGCTCTCCACCCAGTCTCGTTCCCGGTCGATATATGGGTCGATGCGGTGCGTCCACTTGGTCATGGTCTTGGTGTGTTCCACGGCAATGTCGTGCGTGGCCGCCCCCACCCATACCTCTCTACCATCATAAGTAGAAGGTAGCTTCCAGATACGTATGTGATGCCGCTTGGCAAATGTGTCGAGAGACTTTTGAAATACCAGTTCTGGTGGGCGGCCATTGATCATCAGCGTCGAGACCGGGGCGGCGGAATAGCCCGTTTGGCGCAAGGTAGCCTGGACCACTTTTACGTCAGATCCGAAATTTGAAGGAACCGCCTCAAACCACCCCGCTTCGTTGAACGCGGAAATAATTTGTTCGCGTGTACCCAGGAACATAAGGTTGGTTACATCCGAAGGTGTTCCATTCGCGGTTTGGGTGCGCACTGGGGCGTGCTCTACCAGGGTCCGCAGCTTTGTCGTAAGAGGAAGAGTCGGCCACCCGGACCACGCCTCCTTTTGTGTCAGCATGGACGGGCGAACCACCTGGACCTGCGTGTCCGTCCCCGCAGGAAAGAGAATTTCCCGCCGGATCGACAACCCATAAACCGCGCGAGCACCGTTGATGGCATATCCGGCGATGGGATTGATAGCCCCCAGCGCGGCGAAGGCCAGAGAGACCTTCCCCGTTACGTGCGGCTGGATGATGCCAAGAATCTCATTATTGCGAACCGTCTCCCGTGCATTGTCCACGTCGATCACGCGGGCGTAGAGCGGTGACGTTTTTCCGTCTTTGTGGACGACATTGGAAAAATCCAGCACCAGGCGAGGACGCCAATATTTGTCCGGCGCTTTTTGCGCAAACAACACCGTGCCGTTCACCCTGGTCCCGGGAGCGAGCAGCAACTCGCCCGGTTTACATGCCAGAAACTCGCCATTCGTACAAAGTGGATAAGTCACCACGCCTTCGATAGGGTCGCCAGTGCGCGAGCGATCGCTCGACGCTGCCGAAACCAACCTGACATCGATCGTCTGTCCGGGCGCAAGATCAGACTTCATGTATGCAGCGATTCTGGTTGACTGCGCAGTGTTCTGGGGCGAAGTCTTATCGGCCGCCGCATCTTCCGGATTCTGCGCGATGGAAACAGCGGCGGGGAAGCTGTGTCCATTCATCACATGATTTGCCGACGCCCGGGAAGCGGGAGTCGGAGTCTTACAGGCCTCTAACTGGTTGATGAAATTAAACGAGGCAGCGAGAAACCCGCTGGTCGCGCCGTGCTCTATCAGTAATGTCTGCATTTCAAAATTCGGCGAGTAAAGCAGGTAGTCGAGCGCGGTGTCGTTGTAAGTGTCCTCGTGGTTGATATCCACGCCGTGGGCAAGCAGAGCGGCCGCGACCTCTTCGTAGGCGACAATCAGCTCCGATTTGTTGGTATAGCTCGAGCCGAAGATCGCCCAATGCAGCGCGGTGCGTCCCAGCGAGTCCGTCGCCTTAACATCCGCGCCGCCCTCGATCAAGGTCTTGGCTTGCGCCAGGTCGTCCAGCGTCGGCTGGTCCTTGGTCTCACGGGTGGCGGCATACAGCACCTGGATGAGCTTGGTAGCGTTCGATACGTCGAGCTTCACCGCGGCCGGCGCTAGTTCCCCTTCAGGAGGCTCTTCTTCCTGCAGCGAAGCGTCAGCGGTAGCCGAGGAAGAGTCTTGCCCGGCTGGAGCAGCTTGAGCCCAAACCGGCACAGCGCTTACGCTCAAAAAAGCCAGCAGCATCCATCGTGCCGCTTTGCATTTGGGGATGATGCCGTTGAAAATAGACACGTCTCTCACCTCGCGCTTTTTGACACCTGAACCCTGTCTGTGTGATTGCGTCGCTAGTTTAATACAAGGTCACATGGGCCTTGCGTCTTGAGAAGGCTAGTGTCTGCCCAGATATTCAGCAAACCGGGCATCCACAGGGCGTGGCCGGCCGGCCTCTGCTGCTGCATCGATGCGCAGAAAAGCGTCTCTGCATATAACGAACAACCAGCCAGCGCAATGGTTCCATCTCCCAGTTTGGTGAGTGTCTCTGCGCCAGCGGAAGCCTCTCGAGACCGGTCGGCCGCTGTGTGATCAAACCGGCAAGCAATCGTCCGGCAAGGTTGCTGGTGGAAACACCCTGCCCTGTGTAGCCCATGATCGATCCAATCCGCGAGCGCGCGTCGAAGTTGACGGCGGGCATCCAGTCACGCGGCATTCCCACCGCTCCACCCCACGCATGAGTGAAGCGAATGTCTGCGAGCGCCGGGAACCATTCCGCAAACGACTGCTGGATCATCTTCATCGTCGCTTCATGCGTATCCTGCTCGTCTGTGATCTTCGAGCCGAAGGCATAAGGCGCGCCACGGCTGCCGAAGAGGATGCGTCCGTCCGAAGTCTTGGTCAGGTATACGACGGTGTTTCTCATCGAGGAAACGGTTTCCCCGCCCTGCCATCCGATCTGCGACCACTGCCCAGGTGTTAAGGGTTCGGTCAGTGAGATCAGCGAATAGACCGGCAGAAGTGCCCGGTGCAGACGTGAGAAGCGCGTCAGGTAGGACTCTCCCGCGAGCACAATGGCATGTCTAGCGCGCAGCTCACCACCGGGAGTGATCAGGCTCCCGGGTTTGAACTCGGTCACCGGAGTCCGCTCATAGATCACACCGCCCCGTGCCTCGACCGCGCGTGCCAGGCCTCGCACCAGCCGCGCGGGATGGAGGCTTGCCGCGTCAGGGGTATACAGCCCACCGTGCACATCGCTTACGCGTATCCGCTCTGTAACTTGTTCGGCGTTGAGTAGTCTGGTAGCGATCGGCAAGCCCAAGCCGTTCATGGGCCGCATAGCTTGCGCGAATGCCCGGTAGCTGATGTGCTCCGCGCGCCAGGGTCAGAGCGCCGCCCTTGTGGAAACGCGCATCGATCTGGGCTTCTGCGCAGACGCGGCCAACCTCGTCCACTGAGTCGCGCATGGCCAGCAGCAACGCACGCGCGGCCGCAACCCCGAAGCGTTTCTCCAGCGTGGCAGCCGTTACCGGAAAATTTGGAGAACACCAACCTCCGTTGCGTCCGGAGGCGCCAAAGCCGGTGATCTCCTTCTCCACCACCGCAACCCGTAGTTGTGGCGCGTGCTGAAGCAGGTAATAAGCCGTCCACAGCCCGGAGTAACCGGCGCCAAGGATAGCTACATCCACATCCGTCGAATGCTCAAGCGGAGGCCGCGGTGTTAGCGGCTCGCCTGCGTCCTCGAGCCAGAAGCTGTAGGTGGAATAGTCTCGCATCAGCCTGCCAGGAGAAAACCAGCCAGCAAAGCACACGCAATGCCGAGTCCCTCGCGCGAAGAAATCTTCTCCTGGAGAAACAGGACACTCAGCACGATGGTGATCACCGGGTACAGCGACGACATCGCAATCACTGTCGAAACTTTGCCCTTTTCGATCGCAGCGAAGAAGCTAAGAAAGCCAATGAAATTGACGAAGCCCGCCGCGGCCGACCAACCGAAAGCTTGCGGAGACCACTCGATGTGGAAGCGCTCCATCGTCAGCACCACCAGGCCAAACGCCATCACGCCCACCGCCTGGAAAAGCAGCGTCTGCCTTGGGCGGGCGTAGCCTGATGCCAGCTTGCTGAATACTCCCCAAACGCCCCACGCCAAAAGGGTCATCACGGCATATAGAATCCAGGGCTTCATCCATACCACCTTTGCGTTTAGCATTTTCACTTCTGGTGTATACCAGGCAACTGCTCCCGACGCGGCTTTTCCCTCAAGAAAAGACGCACTTCGCTAAAACCGACTGCACAAAGTAGAAGTGAAAATGCTCTAGTGTTGGCTCAATCCCCAGACATAGGCAGCAAGCGCCGACACCTGGTCGGTCGTCAGCTGAGCTCCTCCCATGGGCGGCATTGGGCTGCGATATTCCTTTGGCTGCATCACACCGTCGGTGATCGTTTTGGCGATTCCCGCGTAGCTGCCGTCGCTCCACAACCACTTCTTGTCGGTTAGATCTGGACCCAGCGGGCTTCCTTTCCCGCTCGAGCCATGGCAACCCGCGCATGAGGCTCCGCCAACTTCACCGTGGTAGATGCGATCGCCAAGTGCAACCATCGCACTCGTCGCTCCCGCAGGAACCGCTATACCGGCATCCGGATTCGTGCCCTCAGGTGGTTTTGCTTCGGCCCTCGCAATGGGTCCGGCTGGCGCCGATGGGCCCGGGCATGGAGTGAACTTCGCGCCCCCGCCGGCCGATCCACCAACGTAGACAACCTTATAGATTCGCCCAGTTATGTCGTCGGCAATGTAGAGCGAGCCATCCGGTCCGACAGCGAGGCCACTCGGGCGATGCGCTGCCTTCTCCGGTGTCATGACCGAACCTGCAAAACCGTCAGCGAATATCTCGCAAGGCCCGGCAGCACGGTCGCCGGCCAGCGGTTGAAAGACCACGTTGTAGCCGCTTTGCGCGTAGGGCGCACGATCCCATGATCCGTGGAAGGCAATAAATACGCCGTTGCGGTAATGGACGGGAAACTGCTTCTGGTCGTAGAACACCGCGCCATTCGGACCCCAATGTGCAGGGAAAGCCGCGACCGGAGGGATCTTGTTGGCGCAGACGCCTACCTTCTTGCCCCCGTCTCCGCCGTATTCCGGCGCCAGAACCAGCTTCTTCTGCTCTGCGTCGTAGTAGCACTCGGGCCAGCCATAGTCACCGCCTGCTTTCAAAAGCACTAACTCTTCCGCGGGCAGTGTGGCTTCCTGCTCGGGCTTGTAGAGTTCCGGCCAATTCGCATGCAGTTGGTCCCGGCCGTGCTGGGTCACAAATACGTGCTTGCCGGTGGCATCGTTGGCGAAGCCTTCGCCATTGCGTATTCCGGTCGCGAAGCGATCGCCCGGAGTAAACGGTTGGTTTGTCTTGTTGGCGTCGTAGCGCCAGGTACCGCCCCGCGTCTCAAGCTCTGTGCAAGGCACCGCACCCGGCGATTGCAGCGTACGATTCTTCAACTGGCAGGAGTTAGTCGCCGTGCCCACATCCACGTACATTGCCCCGTCGGCGGTGATGAGGAACGGATGCATGGGATGATCGCCGCCAAGCGGCAAACCGGAGACGATGGTGGTGGCAGGGCCCTGGGACAGGATTGACCCGGCAGTCAGCGGATAGCTCACTATTCGATCATTGATCTCCGCGTAAATCGAGCCCTTGTAGAGGGCAATGCCCGTGCCCCCGGCTCCGCCACTCTGCACTGTTTCGCCAAAGCGCTCCTTCACGTCAGCCGTTCCGCCTCCCGTCTTATCCTGCAGCGCTACCAGAAACCCGCCGGCCGGAGGCTTGTCGTTCGGAGGGTAGTAGTCTCCAGACCACGTGTTGACATAAACTACGCCATTCGGCGCCACCACCAGGTGTCGGGCGTGGCCAATATTGTCGGCGAATATCGTCGCGCAAAAGCCCGCGGGTAACTTCAAGCCACTATCACTGTGCGGGCATACCTGGCTCTTGGTCTGAGCACCCGATTGATCCGGCGCCATTGAGCTGCCTACACAAAATGCGCCGAGCGCCGCCATCCCAGGCAGCAGAGTCTTAAAGAAACGGGAAATTCTCATGGCTTTCCTCCCAGTATCCCCACGCCGTGCTTACAGCCGGCCAAACTTCTTTACTGCTTCCCGGATGGATTTCGTGTTTTCGATGTACGCATACATGCTGTGTTCTTTAAAGTCCAGCTGCTGTGCCAATACCAGAACCTTAGGAGCAATTTCCCGGGGCACGGCCACCACCCCGTCGCTATCAGCTGCGACGATATCGCCGGCATTCACCTTTACACCGTCGCATACGATCGGTATGCCCGTTCCGGCAACCCGATAGTGTCCCGCGGACGTGGAAGGCACGATGCCGCTTGCGTAGACAGGAAATCCAATCTTGCGCAGATAGGCTACATCCCGCACGCCCCCGTCGATCACGGCACCGGCGAACTCGCGCGCAGACATGGCTGTTCCCATTAAGCCACCCATTCCGGCGATATCTGCGCCGTCCTCCAGGGACATCACGTAAACCGAATCCTTCGCGCCCTGGTCGATCGCGGCAAGCATGGGGGTCAGCGCATTCGGATCGTGGTTTTCTTCCTTTACCATTTTTACTGTTACAGCATAGCCCGCAAATTTGGTCGTGAAGATCGGTTGCATGTGGTGCGTCATGTATTGACGTTGCCCGGTGAGTTGCTCAATCGCGTCGGAAACCGAAGACACCTCGACGTGGCGGTACCCTGCAAGCATAGCTCCAGGGTCATTGGCATACACCGATGCATCGGGAAATGTTTGCGCCCGCACCAGCATGGCGACAAGCAGGCAGCTAAAAGCAAGACCCGCTGCGACAAAGATTTTTGCGTGGGCTATCACCTTCAAGGTTCTCTCCCTCCTCGCTTATTCATACTCCACCACCGAACCATCCTCCGAGAAGGGAACTAACCTCCAGACAGGACCATCCTTCCAGACGACATCCAGCTTCAGACGTTCGCCCGGAACGTAGGCCGCAGCTGCATATCCAGGGGGCGACGTGGATGATATTTCAACCAGAACAGCTTCTTTGGCTGCCGTGTTCGGCTTTGTATCAGGCACGACTTTAGTCGGGCCATAAGGAGTTGAAAGAGAATTGGGCTTCAGCCCCTGCCTCCTCTTACCGGCCAAGGCGAAAAACCCCGGGGCTAAAAGCCCAATTCTTTATTGGCTTCAACGGCCCGACTAAAGTCGTGCCCTGATACAAAGTATTACCGCAGTAGGGCCGGAAAACTCGCTCGTTCCGCAGATTTTGGATCCATCCAACCTCTCTAAAATGTAGAAACTCCAGAGATGTGGCTAACCTAGTGCGCTCTGACCGGATGCTTCACCGTAACAACCGGACGCTCCGGAAGAGCCCAGGCGAAGAGCACTCCGCCGCTGCCCACCAGCACAATTTGGCGGCCGTCGAGTTCGTAGGTAATCGGAGAACTTGCGATGTTCGATCCGGTGCCGGCATGCCAGAGAGTCTTGCCGTTACTTGTATCCAATGCAAGAAAGTTCCCGTGCGCGTCGCCGGTGAAGGTAAGTCCGGAGTCGGTAGTTAGCACTCCGGCGCCCGAGCCTCTCGGGCCAAGCTCATGAGTCCAGCGAATCTTGCCCGTTTGGTAATCAATCGCTTCCAGTACGCCCTTGCCCCAGAGTCCATAATCCGCGCCGGCCCAGCCGTACGAGCCATCCGCAGGTTTGTGGAAGTAGACGCTGTAACTGGGATGAGCGTCCACGATAAACAGTCCAGTCTTAGGGTCAAAGCTGGGGGAGCGGTAGTTGGTCAGCCCGCCCTCATCCGGTGCAATCAGGCGCCCATCGGGTGTTGGTTCCTTGGCCGGGTTGGGAATGGGACGGCCTTCCTTGTCAACCCCCAGTGTCCAGTTCACAGGCCCGAAGGGAACGGTGAGCAGGCTCTTCCCGTTGGTGCGATCAAGCACGAAAAAATAGCCGTTGCGCGAGGCTTGCATCAGCATCTTCTTCGGCTGTCCATGGAAGGTTCCGTCGACCAGCACCGGAATCTCAACCGCATCCCAGTCGTGAGTATCGTGCGGCGAGGGCTGAAAAGCCCAGACCAGCTTGCCCGAGTCTGGATTCAAAGCAACAATGCTGCAGGTATAAAGGTCGTCACCCGGCCGCGCGTTGCCGTCGAGAACCGGAGTGGGATTTCCCGTCCCCCAGTAGATGAGGTTCAGGTCGGGATCATACGTTCCCGCCATCCATGTCGTGCCGCCCGTGGTAACACCGGGACCCGGCGGAGGGGTGACATTCCATTTCCACTGCACCTGGCCTGTCTCCGGATCAATCGACTTCAGGAAGATGGGCAGGTTATCGATGTCGCCGCCTACGCCAACAATGACATGGTTGCCCACGACGAAAGGCGCTTCGGTCGCCCAGTAGCCTTTTTCCACATCGGCAAGCTCGATGATCCAGCGCACCGTCCCGTCTTTGGCGTTCAGAGAGATCAGGTGTGCGTCCGGGGAGACGAAGAATATCCAGTCCTTGTAAATGGCAACGCCGCGCTGGCCGATGTGATCCCCTTTATTCGGCGGATATCTGTAGTGCCATAGCTGTTGCGCCGAGCGAGCGTCAATCGCCCACACATTGTCGGGGACAGTAAAGTACAACACTCCGTCGACCAGGATCGGAGTGGACTTGATATCCGCGGTCTGGTCGGTCTGGAACGCCCATGCCAGGCTGAGATTGGCGACATTTTGCGGTGTAATCTGCGTGAGCTTGCTGTGGCGTCTTCCGGAGTAGTCCCCGTGGTATCCGGGCCAGCTATCGGCGGGTGGGTGCAGAAGCATGGCGGAATCCACGTTCTGCGCCCCGAGCAACGGTGCAAACCCAAGCGCCAGCGCCGGGCTCAAGGCAAGAAGTAGTACACCTTTCGAAAGCTTCATATCGATTTGGAACCTTCCCAAAGCAGCAATCCGTCCTAACGCAGTGTCTGCACATAAGCCATCAGGTTATGGATATCGTCGTCGGTATATTTGCTGAACAGTGCCACGTGGGCTTCCACCGGCGAATCCACCGCGTACTTTACGTCGCTCACCCGCCACGACCGATAAGTCCCCGCTTCATCTCGCAGGCCCACCGTGAATTCATCCAGATATGCCAAAGTCCCGGAAATCTTCTCTCCTGAAGCCAGCGTAACCGTCACCTTGCTCTTCACGTCTCTGGGGTACAGCATCCGCTCCTCCAGCTGCAGGCCCTCAAACCGCGAGGCGACGCCGGCCAGGTCACCCGTAGGAGAATGGCAGGTCGCACAGCCTCCTGGACCATTGAAATATGCCTTTCCCGCCTCGACGTTGCCGGTTTGCAGGTCCGACACATCGACTCCTCTTCTCTTGCCGCTTTGTGCCATAGCCTTGTTCTGCTGGGCATGGATAAAGGCTGCGAGTCCGGCGACCTGGTCGCTGGAGAAACTGAAAGCCGGCATCCCCTTGTCGGCTCGCCCATGCAGCACCACATCGCCGATCTTGTCTCCCCCAACGTCCGCCGTGACCAACTTCGACCGCGTAAGGTCAGGGCCAGTTTCTCCGCCGCCGGCGTCCCGGCCGTGGCAGAAAGCGCAGTTTTGCTGGAACAGGGAACCGCCTGCGGCCGAAGCAGCGGCAGCATCGCCGCCTTGGCTTGGTCCCGCATTTTGTGTCGCGGGTGTGGCGGCCGCTTGGCCGGATGCTGCATAGATGTGCAATTGCCTGCCCTGGTAGGCAGCGAGCCCTGCGATCGCCGCCAGGAATGCCAGATCCCGAAATTTCTTCATCCTTCTGACACCACTTTCATCAAGTCTGATCTCCTTGCGCAGCAAATTCCCCGGCTTCCTTATCCAGCCATCACTTACTCAGTGCGGGGCTCACCGCGGATGCTGCCGGTGCTGGATGCGATGTCGTGCTCCCCTCGGTCATGCCCAGCGTCCACTTGATCGCCTCAAAATACATCTTCCGGATGTCCGGATCGTCCCATGCCTCTTCCGTGTGGCCAAGTGTGGAATAGAAAACCCTTCCCTTACCGTAAAGCTTGCTCCACGCAACCGCAAAATCGTGGTCTGTGCGATGAATACGCGGATTGCCCGCATAGTTCAGCTTGCTTGCGTCCAAGCTAAGCAGGACGTTCACATTGCTCCGTGACCAATCCTTAGGCTGGTAGATCTCGTCGTACTTTACGAACGCTTTGGGAAAGTGGCGGACCGCCGGAAAATCGGGCGCCTCGTTAATAATTGGCGCATTGAAGGTTGACCACGGATGCTGGTCGAACCACCCGCCAATCATCTCTCCATACTCAGGCCAGGTGTAGTTCGTGTCCAACGCAGCGTGAATGCCCACAAAGCCTTTTCCATCTTCCTTGATGAACGACAAGAAATCCTGCTTCTGGCTCGCATCCATGTCCAGTTCGCCCGTCGTGCTGGCGAAGACCACAACGTCGAAGTGGTTCAGGTTTTTCCCATTATTCTTGAGCTCTTTTTTAGTGAGCAACTCGGTATCGGTGCGCAACACAGTGTCCCAGAGCCCGCTCGCCTTGCCCATGTCGTAAATGGCAGCCATTGCGGGCGAGACCGAATCGTGTTCGAAACCTTTAGTCTGACCGATCACCAGGACGTGTTTAAGGTAAATTTCCTTGGCGTGAGGCGGCGGCGCCACCATATCGCTCGGTTGCTGTTGCGCTTCAACGGCGCTGTTCTGAACCAGGAGCGGACTGAGAAGGGTACCGCAAACCAGAAGGAACATCCGAAAAAGGCGCACGTAGTCTCCTTACAACCCAAGAAAAAGCATCTCGCTCGTGAGCAGTAGTCTCGTTGGCGGCTGGATTCTTGCCCGCAGAGAAGTTTATTGGGGATTGCACATGGACGCAATTATTTACCCAATTTTGCAGGGCAAACACGCTTTGACCGGAGCAGCCGAATCCACTAACGTTATCCGTTCATGAGAAGAGCCCCGAAACCAGCACTCATGCTTGCGCTGGCCATCACGGCACTTGCCCCGTTGTCCGCGCAGACGGCCAAGCGGCCCGCGATCACCGGCATTGCCTTTGCCCGCTTCTATACGACGGACCCCGCAGGCGCCCAAAAATTCTATGGGGATACGTTGGGCTTCATGCGTCTGGAAGGGAACGGTGTGTGGATCTATCCCGTCAACCCTTCGCAATGGATCGAAGTCCTGGACTCTCGGCCCCTGAAAGCCGACGTTCGCATGGCGGCCGTTGCGTTCACTACCCGCAATGCCGCGGGGCTCGAGCGCTATCTGGCGGCCCACGGCATCAAGGCGGAGCTGCCCCTGAAGGGCGGGGAGTTCGGAGTGCGCGACCCCGAGGGTAACCTGGTCATTTTCGTCCAGCGCGGCTCAAACAAGTTGGTAGCGAAGGCGCCGCCGTCGCCGGACGCGACCAGCAGGCGCGTCATCCATGTTGGCTTCATCGTCCGGGATGCTGCAAAAGAAGATGCTTTCTGGCGAGACCTGCTGGGCTTCCGCCCCTACTGGCACGGCGGCAAGACCGACACCAGCACCGACTACCAAAGCATCCAGGTGCCGGATGGCACCGACTGGCTGGAATACATGCTGAACGTGTCTCCGGCACCGACCCTGCAACAGACGGGCGTTATGGATCATTTCTCGCTTGGCGTGGCCCACATGGCCGAGGCCGTAGCCGCCCTCGAGAAAAACAAGTGTGAGGGAGCAAACTGCACTAAAACCCAGATCGGCCGCGATGGCAAAGTGCAGCTAAATCTATACGATCCTGATCACACCCGGGTGGAGTTTATGGAATTCACGCCTGCCAGGGAACCCTGTTGTTCCCCCTTCGCCGGTAAGCACCCCGGCCCCGAAGAAGACAAATAATTCGCCTCCCCCTGGGGACGGTCCGGCATCTTTGACTGTCGTCCTGGGTGCTCCCACATTCCAGAATACGAATAAGGCATCCAATAATTGGGATTTTCGGGTCCAGCTATTACCTTGGAAGGTTCCATTCGTAAGTTTTTCAAACAATTTCTATCGTTCAACTTACTGAAACAAAAGTGGTATTGCGCCTACAACCTTCGTTCGCCCGGTGCGACTGGCCAGGGAGGCTATCAAATTGCAAGTCCCGCCTTGTCACGGTCTCTTTTTGTTCGATTTCATTACTCAATCGCTGGAGGATTTAGGTTTGAAGACATTTACGCAGGAAGCAACGAGCAACGCATCCTCCCGTCGCTGGCACGAGAAAATGCCGGTCGGCAAATCGCATTTCGCGCTCAATCTCAGCTCCCCAAGATGGATGGAACCGATGAAGAGGGTAACCAGGCTCCTCTGGCTGCATTTTCGCGATGCTCGTTTTGACATCCCTGCCCCTCTGCTACGGACAAGATGTCTCCGGTATGACCGGCGAGGTAACGGACTCTTCCGGCGCCGCTATCGCAGGTGCTACGGTCACCCTCAAGAATGCCGCCACTGGATTGCAATTCACCGCGACCACGAACTCAGTCGGCGTGTACCGTTTCTCCGAGATTCCTCCCGGTCAGGGATATGAGGCGACGTTCACCGCCACCGGGTTCACGCTCTTCGATATCAAGAACATCTACCTGAACGTTGCCACGATCCGCACACAAAATGCTACTTTGACGGTGGGCGCGCAAGCCCAGGCGGTTGAGGTGACAGCTTCCAACTCCGAAGTCACCATCGACACCACCACCGCCACCATCGGCAACACCTTCGACGTGCAGGCGCTCAACAGCCTCCCGGTGCAGCAGAGAAACGACCCGATCGCGCTGTTTACGATGCAGCCCGGCGTCACTGACACCGGCTCCGTAACCGGGGCGCGCGTCGACCAGAATAACGTCACGGTCGATGGCCTGGACGTCAATGACTTCGCCACCGGCGGCGCGGAGCAGAACAACTCTGGCTCCGGCATCTCCACCGGATTTATCATCGTCGGCCACGCGCCAGTCGATTCCGTCGAAGAGTTCCACGGCAACGTTGCCGGGCTTCCCGCATCCAGCGGTCCCGCCGGCGGCGGCCAGTTCCAGCTTGTCACCAAGTCCGGAACCAACCAGTTTCACGGGAACATTAATGAGTATCATCGCGATCCGTCCCTGGTGGCCAACAGCTGGTTCAGCAACAATGCGAGTCCGATCGTTCCCCGCAACCATCTGATTCAGAATCAGTTCGGCGGCAATATCGGCGGGCCGGTCCTGCGCAACAAGCTCTTCTTCTTCTTCGACTTCAACGACTCCCGCATTATTAGCTCCCAACTCGTCCAGAGGACAGTACCCCTCGACAACTTGCGCAACGGCAACCTCGGCTATATCAACAACGCCGGTGGGGTCTCTTATCTCACCCCTGCCCAGGTACAAGCATTCGACCCAGCTGGCATTGGCATCAGCTCAACCTGGCTCGCCGGGTTCACCGCCCGCTTCCCGCATTCCAACAACACAGTTACCGGCGATGGCGTCAACTCCGGCGGATACAGCTTCAACGCCCCGGACGACGACTACGAAACCAACTACGTCACCAGGATGGACTACAACCTGAACCAGCACATGAACCTCTGCGGTCGGTTCACCATCGCTCGTGAGAATTCCGTCGAGAATCCGAACGAGTTTGCCGGCGACCCAGCTACCAACCCCTTCGTCGATCGCACTTACGCATTCGTGATCGGGCACAACTGGGTGATCGGCGCCAACAAGACCAATCGCATCTTCGCCGGTGAAACCGTCCAGAAATACGCCTTTCCGAATAGCTACAATCCGAGCAGGTTCGACCTTCTTGACCTTTGGCGACGGCACCGGGCCCCGCTCTTGCTTCTTCTCTCTACCTCAATCCCAACGCCCAGGCCCGGCGCGTCCCCATTCCCATCGTCGGAGACGACTTCTCCTGGACCAAGGGAAGCCATACCTGGCAGTTCGGCGGCACGTTTAAGGACATCCTGGCCCACAATACCGACGTTGCGGACTACAACACCGCCGAGATCGGACCGGGCGGTTACACATTAAGCCTGTGCGGCCCGACCCCCGGCGATTGCGGAGCAGGAAACCCCAGCCTCCGCCCCGCCGACATCGGCACAAACGGCACCAGCCTGCGTACGATTATGACCAGGCCTTCACCTTCCTGCTAGGCCGCATCGCCGAAGTTTCATCCGACTTCAACTACAACGCCAAGGGGCAGGCACTTCCTCAGTTGACTGGCGATCAGCGCTTCTACCGTTACTACCAGACGCAGGTCTATGCAGCAGATACCTGGAAGGTCACCCGCAACCTGACCCTCTCCTATGGCGTCAATTATCAGCTGTTCTCCGTGCCCTATGAAACGCGTGGTCTTGAAAGCACCGAGATCATGAGCTTCGACAAGTACTTCGGCGCACGCGTTACTCAGAGCAATGCTTCCCAAACGGGTCCCACTGCTGTCCCGCTGATCAACTATGTCCTCGGCGGCAAGGCCAACAACGGGCCGCCACTGTATCAGCCTGAGCACCATCTATTCGCCCCGCGTTTCGGCTTTGCTTATAACCCCAACTTCGATCAGAAGAGCGTCTTCAACGGCAGTATCGGCATCGTCTACGACCGCACAGTCATCAATGCGGTTCAGCAAATCCAGGATGCGGATTCGTATCTCTTCCAGCAGACCTTGCCCACCTCGTTGGGAATCCCGGGAGACCCCTATGATTCCATCAAGACGGGTGCCCGGCTTGACCCCAAGAACGGTATCTCCACCGTTCCTATCACCCCGCCTGCTACGCCTAAACCGCCTTACCAGCCCTTTGTAGCCGACGGAGTACCCTACGGTCTTCAGATTGGCTCGGCCTTCAATGCCACCATCGACCCACCCTGAAGACCCCGTACTCCATCGCCTACAACGTCGGCTGGCAACACGCCTTCCCTGCCGACATGGTTATGAAGCTTAGCTATGCCGGTCGCCTCGGCCGCCGTCTGCTGGCCCAGACCGACGCCAACCAGGTACTCGAGTTCCCGGATCCCGTGTCCGGCCAGACTCCTCTCCCAGGCCTTGGCTGCAGTCACCCAGCAGCTCAGGAACGGAGCCACTTCCGCAACTGTCGCTCCCCAGCCGTGGTTTGAAAATGTCATCGGTCCGCCAGGGCGGCCAGAGCTACACCTCGTTCCTGGTAGAAAACATCGGCCCGCTCGTCGAGCGGGGCGACTTCGGTGACACTGTCCAGTTCCTCTCTGACACCGGCGCGCCGCTCAACGTAGGGTCGGCTGCCCAGTTCTCTGAAAACACCTTCTACGGCAGCAAAGGATTCTCCAGCTACAATGCCATGCTGCTCACGGTGCAGAAGAACCTCTCCCACGGTCTGAACTTCGACCTCAACTACACCTGGGCGCACTCCATCGATAACATCTCATTCTTCGCCAACTCCTCGGGCGATACGGGCATCGGCGGCGTCGGCCTGATCTGCGACGCCGTTCGTCCCCGCACGTGCCGCGCTAACTCCGACTTCGATGTGAATCAATACATCACCGCGGACGCTGTCTATCAGCTACCCTTCGGCAGAGGTAAAATGTTTCTGGGCACGACTTCGACCTGGGTGAACGAACTAATCGGCGGATGGAGCCTCAGCGGTGTCACGAGTTGGCATACCGGTCAGGCATGGGGAAACAACTCCGATGCCTTCGTCGCCAGCTACTCTAACGATGCCCCTGGTATCCTGGTCGGCCAAAAATCGGCCGTCGGCTACGCATCTCCAAAAGCTGCCCGGCGGGGGCGTTAACATCTTCGCCAACCCGAGCGGAATCGGAGGCACTCCGGGAGGAGCGGCTGCAGCTGCTTATGTAGGACCGATCGGATTCCAGATCGGATCTCGTAACAGCCTGCGTGGACCTAAGTTCTTCAACGCCGATCTGGGTCTGGGGAAGACCTTTCCAATCGTCGGGGATCGGGTCAAAGCCAACTTCCGGGCAGACGCGTTCAACGCCTTCAACCATCCGAACTTCGCCTTACCGGCGAGCAATGCCTACAACGGTCTGGATCAACAGGACATCACCAGCAGCCAGTTCGGCAACATCAGCTACACCGTCGTTCCTTCTGGAAACTTAAACAACGGGGCCCGCGTGCTCCAACTTTCGCTGCGCATCGACTTCTAACGCGCAACGAAAGCAACCGCAAGAAAGGGGACCGCCTGGCGGCGGTCCCCTTTCTTTGTGAACAACTTTGTTAGCGGGTGAAGTCGACTTCTATGGAAAACTGTAGAACACCCCGGCCGACAAGGGGTAAACGATCCGACCTTCGCAGACTTCTGGCAATCCACGTGCTACATCCTGATTCAGCAGCTTCAGCAGGTTACTTTGGCCGGCGATCTGTCAGGGAAGGCCCTGCTGGCTCGATCGCTCTGACTGCTATCATCATGGTTACCAATCATCCGGTCTGGCAGCTCGCGTGCTAAACAGGTCTCCAAATCCCGCATTAAGTTTCGTGTGGCTTCTCCAACCCGCTGATCAAGCAGGTTGCGGGACGTCTTCACCGGAGGAATTGAAGGATGGCGAATCCTATCAGGTGGGTTCTCGCGGTCATACTCTTGGGTTGTTTCGGGCAGTCCTTTGGGCAAACCAGTAAAGGTACATTGGCGGGGGAAGTCCGTGATCCCCACGGAGCGGTCGTCGCGAATGCATCAGTTACGGTCGTGAGCCAGGAGACGCAAGAAACCCGTGTGACCGCCACCGACTCCACGGGTTCCTTCCGTATTGAGGCGATCAACCCCGGGACGTACGGCATTCATGTGGATGCATCAGGTTTTCAGTCCTTCGATATCAAAGGTTTGAGGGTTCCTGCCTCGATTGTTACCACCTACAATCCTGTCCTTGCAGTCGGCCCAGTGACCCAAACGGTCAACGTGGTCGCCAATTCAAACGGCGTGAATACGGACAATGGTCATCTGTCGGCCTCACTCGGCGCGACAGAGCTGGCCCAGCTGCCGATCTTTTCGCTGAACCCGGTCGAGTTGACAGCCACTCTGCCCGGAGCCCAATACATCAACGATTCGGCTACAAATGCAGGTGGCACCTACGGCCAGTACGAGCATGTGGAGTTTAACGGCGCCCGCCCGCGAGCCAACAATTTCATGCTCGACGGTCAGGATATCAACGACGTCGGGTTGGGAGGGCAGGCGTTTCAACCGCAGATTCCCGATATGTTTCAGTCGGTGATTGCGCTCACTAACTCTGCTTCTGCGGAATACGGACGAGCCGGCGGGGCGGTAGTGAATTTGATCTCCAAAGCCGGAACAAATCAGTTCCACGGGACAGCTTTCGAGCTTTATTCAGGTTCTGGCTTGAACGCCGTCGATGGCGTGACCCGGGTGGGCTCGACCAGCAGGGCAAATAAAGCACGCTACGACCAGCATCAATATGGGTTCACTGCGGGTGGCCCGATATGGAAGAATAAGATCTTCGCCTTTGGGGGAACGCAATTCACCCGATACTACGGCGACTCAACATCGGGCCAGATCGAACTGCCGGACGCCAACGGCTACGCAACGCTTACTTCGATCGGCGGGCCCCAGGTAGCACTGCTGCAAACTTTGTTGAGTGACGGCTCTTACCTGACTCAATATCAGTACAAAGCCTCCCTGGGAGTGGTCGAAGAAATCAATGTGGGCCAGCCGACCATTGGGAATGGAGCCGCTTGCCCGGCCAGCGGATGTGTCATCACTACGGGATTTTATCAGAGGCCCCCGGTCCCACTGTCATCGCCTGACACCCAATGGCTCTACCGGGTCGATTACATTCCGCGCGAGAAAGATACCTTCACTTTTCGTTACCTGCACGACCGCAACAACTTCGTCCCTGATCTGGGGCTCAACACTTCTGGTCTTCCCGGATTTGATGGGGAGGTCGGCGGTCCTTCGGAGCTTGCCTCCGGAAACTGGACCCACGTCTTTTCGCCAAACTTGTTGAATGAGTTGCGGGGATCCGAGACGCGTATCAAGTTCCTCTTCCAGGCCTTGCCGTCCGCCTTGGCAAATCCGGCGTCGAAGATATACAACGTGAATTTTCGGACGATCGGAATTCCTGAATTGGGCTTATCGCAGAACATTCCGCAAGGCACTGGCGAAGATGGCTATCAGTTTCAGGACACGGTGGGTTGGGTAGTTGGACGCCAGTCTTTTCGCATTGGGGCGGACGTGGGTCGCATTCTGGAAACTGACCTTGTTGCGCAAACGGCGATTGGTCTGCTTAACTTCACTGCCGGCGGCGGTCCTTCCGGCCTGGGAAATTTTCTCAACAACAACCTGGGTGCCGATGGATATGCGACCAAGACTCCGGTCCCACCCGCTTCGATCCCCATATTTGGAGAACCGCTTTCTTTGTTCAGGACGATATCAAGATGAACCCTGAGTTCACCCTGAACCTGGGATTGCGGTGGGACTATCTTACTGATCCCGGAAATGCTCTCCCTTTTCCCGCGATTGATGTTGAGGATCTAACCGCTCCGATAGACACGGTATTCCGAATCCATACGGACAACAGGAACTTCGGACCGCGGGTCGGCTTCGCGTATGCGCCCAACGGCCCCGGCTTGCTGGGTAGCGGAAAAACTGTCGTTCACGGCGGATTCGGTATCTTCTATGACACCAGCTTCAGTAATATCGCGACCAATAGCGCCCAGAGTTCTCCCAACGCGCCCACCGGTACGCTCATCTCGACGCAGGGGGCCGGACTGGGAAATGCGACCGGGTTGCTGGCCACGATCCAGCCGCAATTGACGCCGCTCGATGACGTTATCAGCGTCGACAAGAATCTTGTTAATCCCCGTACCTATCAGTGGAATCTCGGGCTCGAACGCGCCCTCCCTGCGCAACTCAAACTGGCGGTGAATTACGTTGGCAGCCGCGGACGAGCGCTGTATGCAAACCAGCAATACAACTACTTTGACGCCAACACGGGAAATCGTTTGAACCCCGATCGGGGTGCGATTGATGCTCGCGCAAACTCGGCTGCCTCGCAGTATGACAGTGTCCAGGTCGACGTGACCCGGCAGTTCGCAAAGGGCTTGTTCCTGCGTGCAGCGTACACCTACGGAAAGAATCTCGACGACGGATCGGAGGTGTTTGCTCTCTTCAGCGGGCCGACCTCTTATCCGGCCAATTTCGCTCCGGGAGGCCGTGCACAAGAGTGGGGGCCGGCGTCCTTCGACTATCGTCAGTACTTCACTGTTTCGTATGTCTGGTCGCCCGCCGGCTTTCACGCTCAGAGTCATGTAGCCGATCTTCTGCTCGGCGCCATGACGCGGAATTTCAGCATTTCCGGCGTGACCCAGCTGCAGTCCGGTCCGCCGTCCACATTCAATATCGACGGTCTGGACACAAACGGCGATGGAGACGCGGTGAACGATCGACCCTTGGTAGGCAATCCGCGCGCTCCGCTGAACACCGCTGGGATTGATGGTGTCTATTTAGACGCAACTCAGGGTGCATATTATGACCTGGCTTCAGCGAACTCCCCGACTGGGACGCTACTTCCTGTTACCCCTCAGCAGGTGCATTGGTTAATCCCTTACGGTGGAGCCGAAATCACCCCGCTGGAGATCGGACGCAACAGCTACACCAACCCTGGATCAACCGTCTGGAACGTTGCCGCGGAAAAGGATATTCCAGCGCCCTGGACCCATTTGGAAGGCGCCAGGTTCGAGATTCGCGCCGAAGCTCAGGACGTAGGGAACCACAACGATGTCGGCCCGCTGGACACCAACATTCTCCACATTGGGAGCGGCAATACTTACCTCAATCCAGGGAATACGCGCATCAACACAGCCAGGAACGTACGCTTCTGGGCGAAATTCAGCTTTTGAGACCTGCCTGAATTTGTCGGGTGATCTGGAAGACCGTCGGATATGAGCAAGCAAGGCAAGCGGCCTTCGAGGAGAGACTTTCTCACGCAAGCGAGTGCATCGCTGGTTGGGATCAGTGCGGTTCCGGCACTTGCGCAAGCCGCCGCGGATGGCATCTCCGCCAGGAAGAAAGTCATCCACGTCATAGGCTACTCCCACATCGACGCAGCGTGGCTATGGCCGTGGCGTGACGGCGCCGATACGGTGCTCACCACATTCCGCAGCGCCTTGAATCGCATCGATGAGACTCCCGGCTTCTGCTATAGCCATTCGTCGTCGTCGCACTACCGTTGGGTGCAACGCGCCGACCCTGAGATGTTCAGCGAGATTCAGCAGCGAATCCGAGAAGGTCGCTGGGAGGTCGTTGGCGGTTGGCCCGTCGAGCCGGACTGCAATATCCCGTCGACTGAAAGCTTTGTTCGCCACGCGCTCTACGGCAAAACTTACTGCCAGAGTGCTCTGGGCGTTGATGTCAGGATCGGCTTCAACCCTGATTCCTTCGGCCACGCCGCTGGCCTGCCTACGATCCTGAAACGCGCCGGCTACGGCTATTACGTCTTCATGCGTCCCCAGGAACACGAAATGGCCTTGCCTCTCCTGTTCTGGTGGGAGGGAGCCGACGGGTCGCGCGTACTTACCCTGAGGATCTGGCATAGCTACGATGCGGACACCAGGCTGATTCCACAGGCAGCAACCAGCGCATTCGCACCCGGCTTTGATCATGCTGCCTTTTTCCTCGGGGTTGGCGATCATGGCGGCGCGGTCACCAGGGAACAGATACAGCAGGTTGGGAATCTTGCAGCACGACGCAAATCTACCCGAACTGCGCTTCAGCACGCTGCGCGACTTTTTTCTTGCCGTCGAAAGCTCCCCTGCGTTCTCTGGCTTGCCCGTAATCCGGGGAGAACTGCAGCACCATGCGCGTGGCTGCTATTCGGCGTACGGTGAGGGAAAGTTCCTCAACCGCCGCGCCGAGCGATGGCTCGGAGAATCCGAGACCATTGCGCTTGTTGCCAATCTAAGCGCGGGCCGGGCTTATCCGGCAGAGCAGTATGCCGAGGCCTGGTGGAAAGTCCTGTTCTGCCAATTCCACGATATGATGGCCGGAACATCACTTTACTCCGATTACCAGGATGTGCGCGACAGTGTCGGTTACGCTTGCGAGGTTGCGCAGACTTCGAAAGTAGAAGCCCTGGAAATGATGGCGAAGCGAGTGGATCTGAGTGCGGTCGAAGAAGGCGCCGTCTTCCTCTTCAACCCGCTGCCCTGGAGACGAAAAGCTCTGGTCGAGTATTACACCGACCAAAATCCCTCGGGTAAGGCCCCCATCACCCATCTCTTATCGAAGGATGGTGACAAGATCCCAGTGCAGTGGAGACCCTCCGCCAGCATGACCAACTTTTTCCCGCGTTTGTCGGCGTGGGTGGATCTGCCGCCCTGTGGGTACAAAGTCTTTACCCTGGCGCATGGGGAGCCGCCCGCGGCCGAGGCTTATCGAGATTTCGTCACCGTGTCAGATTCCGGCTTCGGAATTTCCTCCCTGAAAGCGCAGGATGGCACTGAGCTCTTGGCGGCTCCAATTGGACTGGTCGTGATGAGCGACACCAGCGACACATGGGCGCACGGCATCAACCAATTCCGCCAGGAGATGGGCCGTCCCATGCTGGTTTCGTCCTCGGTGGTTGAGAATGGGCCTGTCACTCGAGTCACTCGTCATCGTGCCTCGTGGCAGAACTCCGAGATCGTTCTCGACATTGCGCAATTCGCCGGCCTCGATTTCGTGGAGCTTCGTTTTGTGATTGACTGGCGTGAGCATGAACAGATTCTCAAGCTCGAAATCCCAACCGCGCTGACCCAGCCGAAAGATCTATGCGAAAGTGCCGGGAGAGGTGCTCGAACGCCGCACCAATGGCGAGGAAGAGCCGTACCAGGATTGGGCGGCGGTGCAAGGTAGGATCGGCAGCGCCGACTATACCGTCGCGCTGCTCAACAACTCGACCTATAGCTATGACTGCTTGAACGGACTCTTTCGCACCGTACTGATCCGGTCAGCTCCCTTTGCGCGTCACAATCCAAACCAGGTGCCTCACGACGACAACAATGCATGGCAGGACCAGGGGCGGCAGGAGCGCAGATTCTGGCTGTTGGGTGGCCGCGGTGGCTATGCCGACTTCGCCCTCGATCGGCGCGCCGAAGAGCTACAAACGCCCGCCGAATATGTAATGGATTCCGCCCATCATGGAACGCAACCATGGGAGCGATCCTTTCTTGAGATCATGCCCGGCAATGTCTGGGTGTTGGCGATAAAGCGCGCGGAGCGCTCGCCGGACCAAACCATTATCCGCCTGCAGGAGCGGTCGGGAAAAGCAACCCAGGCAACGCTCAAGAGCGAGCCTCTCGGTCTCGATCAGACCGTCCAACTCGCGCCATGGGAGCTAAAGACGCTCTTGATCACGCCTGCGAAGAGCGGCTCCAGCGAAGTCCGCGAAGTAACGCTCCTCGAGTCATAGGCGAGCCTACGAAACATTCCCCTGGCAAGCCAGACCGACTTCTGACCACCAGGCGGGTGCCCCACGTTCGCCGAGGCGTACGTGGGCCGACAAAGACGGGGCGACCGGGTCGCCCCACCACTGCGTTTTGAGCTTATCGCTTCGCTGTCCCTGCGCTCATAGCTTTGCGCAGCTGCTGCTTCCGCATCGTCGCTCCAGTATTTGCAATTCAGCTGCAGGAAGACAGAAGTATAAGGAACCGTCATAGTTGTTTTAAGAACCACAATATGAAATGTCTTCCCCACCTCATCGACCTTGGCGATGATTTGCTCGTGTGGTAGTGACGTGATCGCCCGTCCACCCAGCACGGACTTTACCCCTTCGCGGTAAGCAGTCACCCCGGGAGCGTCTTTCTCGGTGACGTATGGAAGCTCCGCATCCATGTAGACAATCGGCCTCACTTGGATTGAGCTATCGATTGCGCCCAGCACCTTGCGGAGCACCTCCAGCTGGTCAGCGTTCGTTTCCAGCGTTTCCACGCCCGCGGAGCTTTGCAGCGGGTATGCCGAGTCCACGATCATGATCCAGTTGCGATGTCCGAGCAACGGCATCACCTGGGCCAGCCTTGTTTGCCAATCCGGCGCAGGCTGTTGCGCAAAGGCCGCTACGCCGGTCATCATCAGCAGCGATGCGGCCGTCCGAAAAATCGCACCCATCAGAGGTTTCTTCACGCCGAAGCCTCTCTTCGTTTCATGCGCACCCCAACAAACGAGTAAAGAGCGATTCCGCAGTAGCAGAAAAGCGGAACCATGTATGCTCTCGCGATGCTGTGCTGCGTTTGTGAAATCCAGCCCATGAGCGGAGTGAGCACGGCGCCCCCAACGATCGCCATCACAATAAGCGATCCGCCGATCTTCGTGTTCTGATCCAGCCCCTCGATCCCCAGACGCGAAGATCGTGGGGAACATCACAGACATGAAAAAGCTGGTGGCGAAGATCGCCCAAAGCCCCACCCAGCCCGGAAAAGCAACCCCCACCGCAACCAGGCCAATATTCACCAGGCTATAAATGCCCATCAGGTAGGCCGGCTTGACATACCGCATCAGCGCCGCGGAACTGAACCTGCCCACGCCAAACGCAACCAGCGTGCCGGTAAGGAAATAACCCGCGATCTTTTCCGGCTCATGCGTCCCATCCTGCACATACTGGATAAAGTAGCTCCATGTGCCCACCTGGGCGCCTACGTACAGGAATTGCGCAACAATGGCGAAGAGAAAATTTGGATAACGCAATAGCTCCCTGAAGCTGCCATGGCTCCTGCGCATCGTTCTCATGCTCCCGGGCAATGGCAGGGAAACTTGGTGCGGGAGATCATGAAGGCCCAGAGCAGCGCGACCATGCCCACAACCAGGTAAGGAACCACCACGCGCATCGTCTCTCGCCGCAGGTAGGCCTCGTAGGTGTTGGCTGCCTGCATCACAGCCACCTGCTGCGGTGTGAGTTCAATGCCGGAGAAGATGAAGACCGTGCCCGCCCAGCACGCCGGTGATCGCACCCAGGGGATTGAAAGCCTGGGAGAAATTCAGGCGCCGGGCAGCACTTTCGGGAGCGCCTAGCTGGGCTATAAAAGGGTTGGAGGCCGTCTCCAGGAAAGAAAGCCCGCTGGCAATCACGAAGAGCGCAAAGAGGAAGAACCCATATCGCCCCAGCAGGGCCGCGGGCCAGAAAAGGAAGGCTCCGCTGGCAAACAGCAGCAGCCCCACCACGATGCCGAATTTGTACCCCATCTTGCGCATCAACAGCGCAGCCGGAATCGCCAGCAGGAAATAACCCATGTAGAAGGCCGACTGCACCAGGCCCGCCTGGAAACGGGAAATGGCGAACGACTTCATGAACTGGCGGATGAGAACGTCGTTCAGGTTACTGGGAACTCCCCAGAGAAAAAACAACGCGGTCACCAGGAAGAACAGTACCGCCATGCCTTTAGGAACCAGTGGCTGTGGCGTATCCTGGGCTTCCTTCGACTCAGTAGACTGAGGCACGAGCATCGACGCGCGTGTCCTTTCCTGTTGTAAACGAGATCAATCTCCACAAAGGTGTACATGGATGCCCAACTCCGCCATCATCGAAGCCTTGGCCGCCAGCGCCTGGTCGGCCACCTGGCTGGTCGGAGCGTAGGCCACGTTGAGGTGGTTCGCTCGATGCCTGGCCATAAACTGGTCACGGGTAACGCCGTGCAGCAGAGTATGCATAATGGGCCACTGCGCCGTAACTGACTTCAGCCGTCGCGCCGTCTCTTCGGCAGGCAGTTCCACTGCGGTGGCCCGGCCCAGGTCAACATGCAGCGCGCCGCCTTCCACAAAAACCCGGCTCCATACCACGTGTCCGGGCTTGCAGACCCCATTGAGGGTGCCACCGCCCAGGCGGAAATACATGATCGGCTGCCGTTCGCTGCGCGCCTTCGCATAGCCGCCCGCGATATGCGAAGCAGGTACCGCGCCGGAGATCTGAAAGACCCAGACAAATTCGTCGATGTCACCCCCGCTGTAATGCTCTCCCCAGCGAACATCGTGCAGTGTTGTGGCCGGGTCCAGACGCATAGCGCTCCACACCCGGTTGGTGACCAGCGCGTCCAGCCCAGCGCATTCGTCCACTTCATTGAAGTGCGGCAGCGCTTTCCCCGCATACAGCTCCCGTCCGCTTGCGTCGTAGACCGGCGGCCGTTCCACGTTGTTGAGCAGCCCCTCCACCAGGTCCGAGGCAGGTGCAACGTCTGTCAAACCCAACTGGTATTGGATCCCAATGGCATCGCAGCCGAACTGGTCGGCCATCCGCGTCGCCGCGATGTACATTTTGCACTGCCCCAGAATCTGCCGGTCGGTCAGATCGGTTTCCTCGTTGGTCGCCGGTGACGAAGGTAAGCCCGCGTTTATCGAGCCAGTTGCGCACCGCCTGCGCTTCGTTGTCGGTTACCTTGGCCATCGCCGCAACCAGGGCCGACTGGCTGAGCCGTTCCTTATAGACTCCCGTTGGATTGAGAAGATTGTCCTCAATGATCGCGTTATACATCCCCATGCAGCCTTCGTCGAAGATGCCGAGAATTGCCTTGCGTGTTTTCAGATCGCGCGCCAAGGTAGCGCCCAACTCCTTTTCAGCCCTGGGCAGAGCAGACAGATCCAGGTCATGCACATGGCTCAAGTCATGTTCGATTGCATGTTGCGTCAGCCACTGCCGCAGGCCGCGGCGAAAGAAGTCGTCCTTGAAGTCCTTGCTCCACAGGGTACTGAAGGTAACTCCGCCCTTGTGCAGGCCGCCATTCAAATTCAGCATGCCCACCAGGCCCGGCCACTGGCCAGACCAGTTAGCCACGGTAAGGATGGGACCGCGATGATGCTGCAATCCGGAGAACACGTTGTGGCTGTATTGCCAGACCGCTTCCGCAACAATGATGGGCGCATCCGGATGGATCTTCGTGAAGACGTCCATGCCCATGCGTTGACTGGAAATAAAGCCGTGTCCCAGATTCTCGTCGTAAGGGTGCGCCCGGCGCAGTGTAAAGCCCTCGGCCCGCAGTGCATCCGTGAGCTGCTTTTCCATCTCGGCCTGTGCCGGCCAGCAGACCTTATTTGCGGACTGGCGCAGATCCCCGCTGGCGATCAGCAAAATCTCGCCGGGTGCAACCGGTGCGGGTGATTCCAATGCCGGAACAGCATACGATGACATCTGCAATTCTCCTGAGTTTAGTCGGCGATGTGCACAACCGCTCACCATAACAGTTGCTACTCGCTTGTGGCAAAATGGTGCGTCTTCTTCTACACGATCGAAAGTGAGGCCTGTTCGAAATGAGAATCGACCCTATCTCCAGGCGGTTGCTGCTCAAGCATTTCGGCTCCGCTGCGGCGGTCGCGGCCTGTTCGACGCAGGCGGGTGCGGCTATGCTCCCCGGGCTGCATGCCCAAAGCGCTGCCCAGCCCGGCACAGCTAATCCCGAGCAGGCTTCGCGCGCGCAGAGAATGCAGTGGTGGCACGCCGCCAAGTTCGGCATGTTCATCCATTGGGGCCTCTACAGCGTGCTCGGTCAGCATGAGTGGGCCATGGAGGTCGAGGGCATCCCCATCCCCCAGTACGAACTGTTGGCGAAGCGCTTTCATCCCAAACCAAACGCGGCCCGCGACTGGGCGAAGCTCGCGCGGCGCGCAGGGCAGAAGTACATGGTCATGACCACCAAGCACCATGAGGGTTTCTGCATGTTCGACACTAAGCTGACAAACTATTGCGCGACGCAACAGGGGCCGGGGCGAGACCTGGTGCGGGAGTATGTAGACGCGGCCCGCGCCGAGGGCCTGCGCGTCGGTTTCTATTATTCACTGATGGACTGGCACCATCCCGACGGCGCTCTCTGCAAAACGGATGAGCAGGCTCGCCAGCGCTTTGTCGCCTATACCCACGGGTTGATCCGCGAGTTGATGACCAACTATGGCAAGATCGATGTTCTCTGGTACGACGTCGATTGGCCGCTGAGCCCGGAGCAGTGGGAGTCGGAGCGCATGAACAAGATGGTCTTCGAGCTGCAGCCGGAGATCATCGTCAACAACCGCAATGGCCTGGAAGGTGACTTCTCCACGCCCGAACAGCACATTCAGGCTGCTCAGGCAGGCCGCTCGTGGGAAACCTGCATGACCCTGAACGATAGCTGGGGCTTTAACCGCGGCGATCTCGCATGGAAGACGCCCAGAACCATCGTGAACAACCTCGCCGAGTGCGCCCAGGGCGGAGGCAATTACCTGCTCAACATCGGCCCCATGCCGGATGGTGGAGTGCCGCCTGACTCCGTCCAGGTCCTGGAGCCCGTTGGCAAGTGGCTGGACACGAATGGGCGCGCCATCTATGAAACCGAACGCGGCAACTTCAGCGACAACCCGAATTCCAACTTTACCCGCCGTGGCAACACCCTGTATGTGCATCAGAACTCATGGCCTGGGCAGACGCCGGCGGCCCAGTGGCTATCGTTCTTCCAGCCGGGAGCGGTCATCGCCATCGGCGGCGTGAAGCCCAAGGTAACGGCCGCGCGGCTGCTGAAGACGGGGGAGAAAGTGGCGTTTACCCAGGACGAATTCTCTCTGCGGTTGACCTCGCTTCCTGTGACGGCGCCTGATTCTCCTTCGACCGTAATCGAGCTGGAGTGCGATGGAGAGCCGGCCGTGGATCACGATGCCATCCGTTCCCTGTGGCCGCGTTACAAGCCAGGTGTAAGCGCATGAGTGTGTCCACCAGACCGTGGATCGTGCTGGTGGGTGGATTTCTCGGATCGGGCAAAACCACCTTGATTCTCGCAGCGGCGCGTGAGCTGCAGCGGCGCGGTCTGCGCAGCGCCATGGTATGGAACGATCAGGGCCAGCACCTGGTCGACAGCCGCTATGCCACGTTGTCCGGCATGCAGTCCGGAGAGGTCACCGGCGGATGCTTTTGCTGCCGGCTTTCTGAGCTGATCGACGCCATCGGTGAACTCCGCAAATACGCTCCCGATGTAATCTTTGCCGAGCCGGTGGGCAGCTGTACCGATCTTTCGGCCACCGTGCTTCGTCCGCTGTTGGAGTACAGCGACACCTATCAGCTTTCACCGCTCACCGTCCTGGTAGATCCCCTGCGTGCCCGCATCATGCTGGAAGAGGAGGCTGACCCCGACATGCGTTTTCTCTTCGGCAAGCAACTGCAGGAAGCCGATCTCGTTTGCTTTACAAAATCGGACCTCTACCCGGAATATCCGGAGACCGGCTCCCCTAATATTCGTCAACTAAGCGCGAAGTCTGGTCAGGGCGTTGCGGCGTGGTTGAACGAAGTCCTCTCCGGCACCATCGCCACCGGGGATCAGCCGCTGGAGATTGATTATGCGGAATATGCGCGTGCCGAAGCAGCGCTTGCCTGGCTGAACCTGCGGGCGGTCTTCGAGCCTGAGGTCTGGCTTTCTCCGGCAATGCTGTTGGGCCCGTTGCTCGACGATCTTGACACCGCCCTCACCGCCGGAAAGATCCCGATCGCCCATTTGAAAGCAATTGTCAGCTCGCCAACCGGCTTCATAAAGGCGGCGATTTGCGGAAACAGCGAAGAGCCAATCGTCGAAGGTGACCTCAATGCCTCACCAGCCGCCAAGCTGGAGCTATTGCTCAATCTGCGTGCCGTGGGAGAACCAGCTCAGGTGCGCGCCGTTGTGGAAAGGGAACTGCACAAGCCGAACCTCGGCCTGAGCCAGTCTGCAGTCGATTGCTTCAGCCCAGCAGCACCCGTGCCCGAACGGCGTATTCCGAAGGCTGGTTGATGATCCTTGGTCGCCTCGCATCTGGCGTGGACGGCTGAATGTGAGAAATTCTGTTTTGTATCAGGGCACGACTTTAGTCGGGCCGTAAACGATTGAGCATACGTTGTATGCCTTCGCTGGATGCCAGCCAGTACCTACCGCCGGAGTCAGACCCGCTTGGCGTTGACTTTGGTCGCGAGTCCCATTTTCTCCAGCATCCAAATCCCGATGTAGTTCACATCGAGCTCGTACCATGCCATCCCGTGGCGGGCGGAGACCGGGTGTGCGTGGTGGTTGTTGTGCCATCCTTCGCCGCCGGTCAGCAGGGCTACCCACCAGTTATTGCGGGAATCGTCCCGGGTCTCAAAGCGTCGCGAACCCCAGATGTGGGTCGCGGAATTCACCAGCCAGGTAACGTGCAGTCCAACCGTGACTCGGAAGAAGATGCCCCAAAGCGCCCATGACCAACCGCCGGCGGCCAGCAGCCCAAACCCCACCACAGTGACCGGTAGCCAGTGGAATCGATTCAGCCAGCGGTAGAAGCCCTGTTTCATCAGGTCCGGGGCATAGCGCTTGAGAATTCCGCTGTCGTTATGCAGCGAGCCGTTCAGAATCCAGCCCATGTGCGACCACCACTTGCCGTCCCGCGGGGAATGGGGATCCCCCGGTTTGTCAGTGAATTGATGGTGCAGGCGGTGAACGGCGACCCAATATACCGGACTGCCCTGCAGAGCCATGGTGCCCAGGATCGCCATCGTGTACTCCAGCCACCTGGGAACCTGGTAGCCGCGATGCGTCAGCAGACGGTGGTAACACAACCCGATTCCAACGTTCTGGGTAAGTACCCAGGTCACGGCAAAGACCACCAGTGCCGACCAGCGAAACTCGAACAAGGCCGCCACTGCTCCCAGATGGAAGAGGCCGATGATCAGCGCAAATGACCAGTGGAACTTCCCCCGATTCGGCTCCAGGGCAGCTTCTAATGCCGCTGCCTCCGTCGTAGCACCCGCCGGGTTGATGACTGTGGCCATTCGATGTACTCCGTATCTTCTTGAATAGGCTAGTGCCTGCAACCACCCGACGGTGTAAGAGTTCCGTAATATCAACAGCTTCCTGTTGATCGCTTGGGTTAAGGCGGCCCAAACCGGAGTTGTGATTGTTAGGAAATGGGTCGTATACTGAATATGCGACCAGCAAGGTCGGATTTGCATCTCATGGGTTGACGGCGGGAATGCTAAGGCTCACAAAAAAGGCGGACTACGGTTTGATGGCGCTGAAGTTCCTCGCCGAGCGTGCCGACATGCCTTCCCTGAGCGCCAAGGATATTGCTGAGGCCTACGGTATCCCCCTGCAGTTGCTGGCCAAGATTCTGCAGCGGCTTACCAAAGCGGGCTGCTTCGCTCGCATGCGGGTACCAATGGAGGTTACGCGTTATCGCGATCCCCTGAGGACATCACCGCGTTTGAAGTGATTGGCGCCATCGATGGACCACTTTTCATCACCTCCTGCGCCACCGGGCCGCATGGATGTGACCTTACCGACAGCTGCACCATCAAGGAGCCGCTGCGCAAGGTGAATGAGAGTATTTCGGATGTATTAAAGGCGATTCGGGTATCGGACTTGTGTGAGCACGAGCCCAGCCGGAAATACCACGGCAAGCCAGTGGAATCCATGCTGGTGAGCCTGGGCGGCTGAACAATTAACTTTGAGATTGGTTGAGGAGTAGGAGAAATCGCAATGAGCACCGTTGAAACCCCCGCAAAGGTGAAGCTTCCCATTTACATGGACGACCACGCGACCACAGCGATGGATCCGCGCGTGCTTGAGGCGATGATCCCCTACTTCACCGGCAAGTTCGGCAATGCCGCCAGCCGCAACCACTCCTTCGGATGGGAAGCCGAGCAGGCCGTTGAGCATGCCCGCGAGCAGGTAGCCAAGTTGATTGGCGCCACCGCCAAGGAAATCATCTTTACCTCCGGCGCGACCGAGAGCAACAACCTGGCCATCAAGGGCATCGCGGAGATGTACCGCGAGCGCGGCAATCACATCATCACCCAGGTTACCGAGCACAAAGCGGTGCTCGATTCCTGCAAGCGCCTGGAAAAGTACGGCTACCGCGTCACCTATCTGCCGGTTAAGGCCGATGGCCTGATCGACCTGGAAGATCTGAAGCGGGCTATCGACGACAAGACCATCCTGGTCACCATCATGTTTGCCAACAACGAGATAGGCGTGGTGCAGCCGGTCGCTGAGATTGGCAAAATCTGTCACCAGCACAACATCATTTTCCACACCGATGCGGTGCAGGCCGTAGGCAAGATTCCCGGTGGACGTGAACGCCATGAACATCGATTGCCTCTCGTTAACCGGGCACAAGATCTACGGCCCCAAGGGCGCGGGCGCTTTGTATGTTCGGCGGCGCAATCCCCGGGTACAAATCTCGGCGCAGATCGACGGCGGCGGTCATGAGCGCGGTATGCGCTCCGGAACGCTCAACGTCCCCGGCATTGTCGGCCTGGGCAAAGCCTGCGAGATTGCCGGCAAGGAAATGACCGCGGAGGCCGAGCGGCTCGGCAAACTTCGCGACAAGCTGAAAAACAAGCTTGAGGCCAAGCTCGATTACGTCCACGTCAATGGCTCGATGGAGCATCGTCTGCCGGCCAACCTGAACGTCAGCTTTGTCTACGTCGAGGGTGAGTCGCTGTTGATGGGTATCAACGACGTTGCGGTTTCCAGTGGATCGGCCTGCACCTCTGCCTCCCTTGAGCCATCATATGTATTGAAGGCTTTGGGGTTGGGCGACGATGTGGCCCACAGCTCGATTCGCTTCGGCTTGGGACGCTTCAACACCGAGGCTGAAGTGGATTACGTCGCAGACAAGGTGATCGATGTAGTGCAGAAACTTCGGGAACTTTCGCCACTCTATGAAATGGTGAAAGAGGGCATCGATATTTCAAAAATTGAGTGGCAGGCGCACTAAAGGCATCTCACTTTTGGTGTAAACGCACGATGGCGCTGGAAATAGGCAAGGGAGAAAAATATGGCATATAGCGACAAGGTAATTGACCACTACAACAATCCGCGGAACGTGGGCCAGATGGATAAGAGCCAGTCTGAGGTGGGTACGGGTCTGGTCGGTGCCCCGGAGTGTGGTGACGTGATGCGCCTGCAGATCAGGGTGAATCCCGAAACGCAAGTGATCGAGGAAGCAAAGTTCAAAACCTTTGGCTGTGGTTCGGCCATCGCATCCTCCTCGCTCGCAACCGAGTGGGTTAAGGGCAAGACGGTCGCGGAAGCGATGCAGATCAAGAACACCGACATTGTGAAAGAACTGGCTTTGCCGCCGGTTAAAATTCACTGCTCGGTGCTCGCCGAAGATGCGATCCGCGCCGCGATTGGCGATTGGAAGAAAAAGAACGGCGTAACCGAGACGGCAGAAGTTACTGCTTCGGTTGCCCACTAAGCAGAAGGCGAAATGGAACTAGCCGTACTCAATGCGGAGAATACTGCACCGAATCAGAAGGGCATCCAGGTTACCGACCGTGCCCTGAAGCGGATTCGCATCGCCATGGCCAAAGAGGGGGTCTCCCCGGAAGAAGGGGGACTCCGCCTGGGCATTCAGGGCGGCGGTTGCTCCGGCTTGTCTTATAACATTCGCTTCGACTCTCAGCCGCGAGAACGCGACCGCGTGTACAACTTTGAGGATGTTCGTGTCTTCGTCGATCCCAAGTCGTTTATCTACCTCCACGGCATGATTCTCGATTACGAAGAGACACTGATGCGGCAGGGCTTCAACTTTATCAATCCCAACTCGACCAAGTCTTGCGGTTGCGGTTCGTCGTTTTCGGGGTGATTGCGTTCGACGCAATTGCGCCGGGGTCTGTCCTGCCCTATGCAAACCATTGAAACAGTCAGTGTGCCGGCAAACTGCTGGTCCTGCAGCCAAGAGGTTGCGGACGGACAGCCCTTCTGCAATTCCTGCGGAAGGGTACAGGCGCCGCGAGATGCCAATTACTTCGGCATCTTCGGCTTGCCCCAAAAGCTTGATCTCGATGTGCAGGCCCTGGAAAAGCAGTTCTACCGCTACAGCCGTAAGCTGCATCCCGATCTTCACGCGCGGGCCTCGCAGCAGGAGCAGGAATGGAGTCTTGCCCAGGCGTCGCTGCTGAACGACGCGTACCGCACCTTGAAGAATCCGCTGGAGCGAACCCGCTACCTACTCAAGCTGGAAGGAGTCCAGTTTGAAGAGGAACGCGGCTCCAAGGTGCCCGCTGATTTGTTGGAAGAAGTCTTTGAACTGAACATGCAATTAGAGGAGCTGCGCCAGAGCCAGAAGATGGGCGAGGATGACCCCCAGCTACGGCGTGATCTTGAGGCAGCGAAAAACCAGTTTGCCGGGCAACTCGACACTCTGGACGAACAGGTCCGTTCGCGATGGTCGGCTTGGGATGCCGCCTGGGAGCAGAACGACGAGGTAAAGAAAACCGCGGCCAAAGAGGCCATGACCGCGTTGCTGCAACGCCGTAGCTACCTGCAGAATCTGGTGCGCGACGTGGATGAGACCCTGGGAGGGTCGTAACAGTTATGTCGGATGAGCGCGTAGTCGGTATCGACCTGGGCACGACCAACTCTCTGGTTGCCTTCATGCAAGGGGAGAAGCCCGTCGTCATTCCTGGGGAGGATGGCCTGAACCTGGTGCCCTCGGTAGTGGCCTTGGCTCCCGCGCGCGATGGCGCCCGGCCTGCGATGCTGGTCGGCAATGCAGCGCGTCCCACGCTACTGCAGGCGCCGGAGCGAGCCATCTACTCGGTCAAGCGACTGATGGGCCGAGGGGTCGAAGATGTTGCCGAGGAATTGAAATTCTTTCCTTTCCGCCTTGCCGATGGAATTCAGCCTGGCGAGGTGTTGCGGATTCGCTTGGGCGATACCGAGTTCACCCCGCCGGAAATATCCGCGCACATCCTGCGCCAGCTTAAGCGCAACGCGGAGCGCTACTTTGGGGCCCCGGTCAACCAGGCCGTCATCACTGTGCCGGCTTATTTTAATGACGCCCAGCGCCAGGCCACTAAGGATGCGGGACGCATGGCCGGGCTCGATGTACTGCGCCTGGTCAACGAGCCGACAGCCGCCGCCTTGGCGTACGGTCTCGATCGCGAAAAAGAGGGCATCATCGCTGTCTACGATTTCGGCGGTGGCACCTTCGACATTTCTATCCTCAAGCTGCATGAGGGCATCTTTGAGGTCATCGCCACCAATGGCGACACCCACCTTGGCGGCGATGACATCGACAATCTTCTGATTGCGATTGCGCTGGATGATATCGCCGGCGATGCGGGAACGGATCTGCGTCAACAACCGGAGGCAATTCAGGCCATTCGGAAAGCAGTCATCGAGGCTAAGATCGCGCTCTCTTCGCAGTCCGTGACGCAGATCGATGTCAAGCTCCCGCAAGGCGGCCGTTACCGGCGGGAGCTATCTCGCGAACAATTCGAACAGCTGATTCAACCGGTCGTCGCTCGAACGATTGCCCCCTGTCGCGACGCGCTGCGCGATGCGCATCTCACGCCCGGCCAGATCGATGAGGTCGTGCTGGTGGGCGGCTCCACGCGGATACCTCTCGTGCAGCGGCTGGTCGGCGATGTCTTCGAGCTGCCGCGTCGCGGCAAGCAGCCCCGCACCGAACTGAATCCGGATGAGGTCGTCGCCCTCGGCGCTGCCGTGCAGGCTAATATTCTGGGCGGCGGTTCGAAGGCTACCGAGGATATGCTGTTGCTCGATGTGACCCCATTGTCCCTGGGCATCGAGGCACTCGGTGGGGTGGTCGCAAAAATTATCCAGCGCAACTCGACCATACCTGCCTCCGCCTCCGAGTCGTTCACGACCGGGGTTGATGGGCAGACGAATGTAGCCATCCACGTCTTGCAGGGCGAACGTGAGATGGCCAAGGACTGCCGATCGCTCGCGCGTTTCGACCTTAAAGGGATTCCGCCGATGAGCGCTGGATTGCCTCGTATCGAGGTGAAATTCCTCATCGACGCCAACGGCATCCTCAATGTTTCCGCACTAGAGCAGCGCAGTGGCAAGCAGGCGGAGGTCTCGGTAAAGCCGGCTTACGGCCTCACCGACGAGCAAGTGGAATCAATGATTCTTGAATCCTTCGATTACGCCGAGCAGGATATTCATCTCCGCCAGCTGGTTGAAGCCCGCAACGAGGCGGACACCATCCTGAGCGCGGTGGAGAAGGCTCCTTCCAGCCCCGCATGGCAACTGCTGGATGAGGATGAGCGAGCGGAGATAGCCGCCCTGAGTGCGGAGTTAGGCGTGCTCAAGCAGGGCGATGACCTTAAGGCGTTGCGCGCCGGCACCGAAGCGCTGGACAAAGCAACCCACCGCTTTGCCGAGCTCATGATGGACGCGGCGGTATCGAGCGCGATCAAGGGCCAGACCATGCAATCGGCGGATGACAAGCTGGGCCAGGGGCCCTCTGCTCCGCACCCCATCGCGCAGGCAGAGTTTCATTGAAAGAAAGTAACAGCATGAATGACAATATGGTTCGCGTAACATTTCTTCCCGAGGGCCGCACGGTGGAGTTTGCCTACGGCACACTTCCCTACGGACATCATGGCAAGCCCATGTCGTTCCTCGATGTAGCCGAGCATTTCGATATATTCCTCGATCACGCCTGTGGGGGTGCCTGTGCCTGCACCACCTGTCATCTCTGGACCAAGGAGGGCAGCGAAGCCCTCTCACCGGCGGATGACGATGAGCTGGATCGGCTGGACATGGCGGCGGACTTGCAACTCAATTCCCGTCTCGGCTGTCAGGCCGTGATCACCGGCCCCGGCAACTACGTGGTGGAGATACCCAAGTGGAATCGCAACTATGTTTCCGAGGGCAAGCCTCTGAGCCTGGCGGAAGGTAAGTGAGGGGTAGCGATGGCGCGTGAGATTACCTGGAACGACGCGGAAGAGATTGGTATCCAGCTGCAGGAAAAATTTCCTGACCTGGATCCATTGACGGTGCGCTTCACCGACTTGCACAAGTACGTGACTGGGCTGGAGGGCTTTGCCGACGACCCCGCGAAGTCAAACGAGCCCAAGCTCGAAGCCATTCAGATGGCCTGGCACGAGGAATACGAAGACGCAAAGTAACCCAGGCGTCAAGCCGTCCAGCATCAAGTGCAAGGAAGGCGAAACCGTGTTTCTCATCTGGCATCCGATGTAAAGGAAAGACCGCCCTCCCCTCTGTCATCCCGACCGGAGCGAAGCGTAGTGGAGGGACCTGCTGTTCACTCAACTAGCATCAAATCCAAATCGAACCCGTCCTTCATGCCAACCGCACCCCAACCGCGCGCGGCATGCGCGCCAGCTCAGCATCGGTCGATGCATTCGGAACTGAGCACCCTGGCGTGATGATGTATTTGCTGCCCGCCTGCTCCCGCGCCTGTGTCCACTGTTTGCGGATCTCCTCTGTCGTCAGCCGATCAAAGTCCACTTCATCCACTCCGCCGGCAATCGTCTGCGAATAAGACTTCCGAACCTCGGCGATAGGAATGCCGCTGGTCTTGACGGAGTAATTGATAACGGGCGCCCCAAAATCATGGAACTGGTCCAGATAGGGTCTTTCCAGCGTATGCAGATGCAGAAAGGTCAGCTTGCTATCGGACAGCGCGGCGAGCACGCGCTTGTCGTAGGGCCGGCTGTAGCGCTTATAGTCATCCACCGATCCAAACTTGCTGGTGGCGTTGAAAATGCTGACCAGCGTCCCTGAACAGCCGATCTCCTGGGAACGGCGAATATGGTTGATCGTCGATTGCGTAATCGCTTCCATCGCCGCCTCCCAGGCCGCAGTATTTTCCTTCTGGAAGTTATGGATGCTGCTCATCACATCACTGCGGTCTTCCGCATCTTTTTTGGCGGCGAACTCAGGCTCTGCTGCCAGCAGCAGCATCGCCGTCATGTATGGGCCGTAGAGGGTGTCGATAAAATACGCATCGCCATGCAAGCCATCGCGAACCAGCTCCAGGGTGCGCAATTGCTCAGGATACGGCGTCTTTAAGGGCTGCAACTCATACCACTTGCCGGTCGTCGATCGCGGGTAGTCGAAGTCATTCATCACTTTGACAAAGTCCGTGTCATACCGGCGATGGAATTCAAGGTGGTCCTTAGCCTCAAGCTCCGCCGTTGGACGTTTGTAGTGGTGCCACAGGCTGAACGGCGGGCGGTCCACGTCTTCACCGCGCAACGCGCGATCCACTCGCTCCTTGTGAGTCAGTTGGGACGACGGAAATGCCTTGATCGCGCTGGCTGCAGCCATTGCGGAGATAAATTGCCGGCGGTTCAACAATGCGGGCTCCTTTGTGTCAATGCCAACCGAAAGCACCACGGAAGAGTTGATAATCCGCTGGCTTTTCCACTTCGAAATAAATCGATAATACGTCGAAGCGGACCTCGTTCGGAACGGTGGGCAACATGTGAAGGTATTGGCGCGCCAGCCGCCGTAGCACCCGGGTCTTATCTTCGTCGACGGCAGATTCCGCGGTTGCAAAGCTCCGGCTGGTTCTGGTCTTTACTTCTATAAAGCAGAGAATGTCCTTCTCCCAGGCCACTAGGTCAAGATCACCGCGAACTTTTCCGCTACGCCAGCCGCGTGCGACCACCACATAGCCGTGGCGGCGCAGATAGAAATAGGCTGCTTCTTCTCCCCGGTGCCCCAACTCTAAATGTGCTGGTTGCTGCCTCCTGAAGCGTGCGGCAAGCCCATCGCTGACGTGCGCAAACTGCTCGAGCAGCCGAAGGGCAAACATGGGCTCAATTGTCGCCTTGGGCCGGCCCTTTGCCAAGATTTAGCTAAACTATCTTTTTAGGACGTTAGGAAGCGCCCGAAGTGAAGACCCCGATCACCATCTCCAAGGAAGACTATCTTAAGGCCGTTCTCGAAGCTGAGAGCGAAGGCCAGGCCGTTATCCCGGCAACCCTGGCCCATTGGCTATCTGTCTCGCCACCCGCGGTGACCATGGCATTGAAGCGATTGAGCCGCGATGGTTATCTTGAGGTCAAGGGCGACGGTATTGTCCGGCTCACCCCCAAAGGCAAAAAGACCGCTTACCGCACCGCATTGCGCCACCATCTCATCGAGCGCATGCTGGCGGAGATGTTTGGCATGGAATGGTACGAAGTGCACGACGAGGCCGAGCGCTTGGAGCATGCCGTGTCCCCGGCCTTTGAAGCTAAGCTGCTGGAAAAGCTGGGCTCCAAAGGAACCTGTCCTCATGGCAATTGGGTCTTGCCGGAGAGTCCGGAGCAGCGCGGTAAACGCGGAACCGTATTGCTTTCCGAAGCCAGGGAAGATGCAGGATATACCGTGGTTAGCCTGTACGAGCGGGATCCGAAGTTGTTGTTGTTTCTCCACCAGGCCGGGATTGCTCCCGGTGGCCGCGTAAGTGTGTTGGCGAAAAACTACGACCGGACTATCTCCATCGAGACCACCGCCGGCCGCTACTACGTTAGGCCACCCTGCGGCCGAGAAGGTATGGGTCAAGCGGCGAACTTCGGGGAAAACCTAGGCCATAATTGGTTCTAAAATGAACGCAAGGGCACGAAGGTTTCGGATGCGATTCCCAAAGTAATGAAACACCGGGGAGTTGTCGCATTGTGAACCGATGTGCTTGAGGTAGCCTCGATGCGAATGAGGAATCTTTCCTTTATTTGGTTCGTGGGGGCCGTAGTCTGGTGGATTGATGCCGCCGTGGCGCTCCATTACGGCAACAAGCCGCATGCCATCCTGGCCCTCGCGGTGGCCTGTGTCTTCTTCGCCGCGGGTATCATGTGGGTGAAGAGCACCGAAAAGCGCTAAGCATTTTCTAGGAGTTCTCGTAGCGCGCCTCGCTGAGGTCTAGTTCGCGCTCGATGACTCTCAGCAGCTCGTCGTTGATCCGGTCTTCATTGCGCAAAATCACCGCCGTCGAGCGCTCCAGCGCCCGCAATTCCTGGGTCAGATTGCGCTCATAACGAGCCAGAGCGAGCTCTTGTTCAGGCTCCTCCTGCCCCCCGGCTTCGATCAGGGTCACGCGCCCATGGTAGTGGCGGATCATATCTTCGTAGATGGTCGCGTGTTCTGGCTTCGAATCCTTCGTCAGATCCTTGAGATAATCCAGCACCGTGTTCAGGATAAGCAGACGGGCCTCTTGCTCCTCCATGTTGAGAGTGCTGCCCGCCGAGAGTCCCAGCTTCCTGATCACTGTCGGAAGGGTAAGCCCCTGCAGGACCAGGGTGGCGAAGATCACGCAAAAGGTGAGAAAGATGATGAGGTTCCGTTGCGGAAAAGGGGACCCATCCTGCGAAGTACTGTGGGCAGTGAGATGGCGGCGGCCAGCGACAAGACCCCGCGCATACCCGTCCAGGCCACGATAAAGACCTGTTTGCCGCTGGGTTTGGGCCCTTCCTGATGCAACAGGTTGTGCCGGATCCAGTAAGCAATCGCCGCGCCAGGGATATACCCAGACAATCCTCAGCGCGATCACCAGGATCGCGAACGTAGCCCCATAGCGAGCCAGTTGTCCGGCGGAAAGGTTGTGGATCCCGCTCAGGATCAGCGGAAGCTGCAGACCCATGAGGATAAACACCATGCCGTTTAGCCCGAACTCCAGGGTCTTCCACACCGCGGAGCTGTCCAGGCGCGCGTTGATGGACAGTATCTCGGAGTTCTTGCGGCCCAGATAGAGGCCGCACACAACGGCGGAGAGCACCCCCGACGCGTGAATGCCCTCGGCCGCCAGATAGGCCATGTACGGTGTGGCGAGCGAGAGCGTTATTTCAACCGGCGAATCAGTGATATTGAGCGAGGCCCGGTGAATGAAGAACGCGGCCAGCAGCCCAACCGATATGCCTCCGCTTATCAGCCACATCAGTTCCAGCATGGCGAGGCCCGGTGCGGGGCGCTGCCCGGCGACGACCAGCGCAACGGCGAACTGCAGAGCGAGCAGCCCACTGGCGTCGTTGACCAGGCTTTCGCCTTCCAGCACGTCGACAATCCGGCGAGGAAGGCCAAGGCGCTTGGCGATCGCTCCCGCGGCGATCGCATCGGTGGTGGAGACGACGGCTCCGAGAACAGCGCCGAGCCGATAGTCGAAACCGGGTATCAGCCAGCCGGTGCCCAGCGCAATGCCAAAGACAGTGAATCCCACCAGGCCAAAAGCGAGCATAAGAATGCTGACCAGGTTCTTTTGGAAGTCGCGCCATGAAGTGTTGAAGCCGCCGACATAAAGCAGGGGAGGTAGAACCACCAGGAAGACAACATCGGGGTTCAGCGCGATCCGCGGCAGGTGGGGCACCAGTGAGAGAACCACCCCGCCAATGAAGAGCACGATCGGATAAGGAATTTTGAAACGTTGGGCGAGCGTGGCCAGCCCCGCGACGAGCAGCACGAGCAGGAGAAGTGTCAGCTCAAGGTGGTGTATGCCTGTGGCCTGCACGGGGCGCTCTCCAGAGAATCCAGATTAACCCAGAGAAGAGCGCCCGTATTGCTTCTAAACAGTTGCCGAGGCAAAGCTGGCTGCTTGCGCGTGTTCCTGCTCAGCCTGTGCCACGCACTCCTCGAGGATATCGAGGCCAATGGTAGCTTCGTGCTGGTTAACGATGAGCGGAGGTGCCAGGCGAAGCGAAGTTTCTCCGCAGCCCAGCAGCAGCAGGCCCTTTTCAAAAGCCAGCGAGACGATCCGGTCGCGCAGAGCAGGAGCGGGCTCGCGGGTACTCTGGCTCTTGACGATCTCAACGCCGATCATCAGCCCTCTGCCCCGAACCTCGCCCACGATCGGATGCTTTGCCGGCCAGTCGCGCAAGCGGGAAAAGAAGGCCTCTCCCATGGTGGCCGCATTGGCGATGCCCTCGCGCTCCAGCACGTCCATGGTGGCCAGGGCTGCCGCGATGGCCACCGGGTTGCCCCCGAACGTCGAGGCATGGGAGCCAGGAACCCAGTCCATCAGCTCCGCGCGTGTCATGCAAATGCCCAGCGGCATGCCCGAAGCGATGCCTTTGGCGATACAAACCATATCCGGCTGGACCCCGGAGTGCTCCACCGCCCACCATTTGCCGGTGCGGCCTGCCCCCGATTGCACTTCATCCACCACCAGCAGGATGCCGTGCTTGTCGCAGATCCGCCGTAGCTCCTGCATGAAGATATCGGGCGCTACCACGTAGCCGCCTTCACCCTGGATAGGCTCCACGAAAATAGCCGCCACTTCTTCCGGAGGCAGTGTGGTCTTGAACAGCTTCTCTTCGATATAGCGGGCGCAGCCGAGCGCAAATCGCTCTTCTTCCTGCGGCCCTCCGCTGCAGCCACGATACGCATAAGGGTAGCGCACATGCGTCACCCCGGGAACCAGCGGAGCAAAACGCCGCCGTTGCTGCGGCTTGGAAGCGGTGAGGGAGAGAGCGCCCATGGTGCGCCCGTGGAATGCTCCGAAGAAAGCGATAACCTGCTGCCGCCCGGTGTGGTACCGGGCCAGTTTCAAGGCGCACTCGATGGCCTCAGCTCCGGAGTTTCCATAATAGAAAGCGATGGGGTCCGGGCATCGGCGCGATGGCCGAGAGCCGTTCGGCAAGGGTCACCATGTGTTCGTAGTAGAAGTCGGTGCCCGGAGATGTGGATCAGCTCCGCGGCCTGCTTCTGGATGGCGGCGACTACTTCGGGATGGCAATGCCCAGTCGAAACCACGGCAATGCCGGCGGCAAAGTCCAGGAATTCGTTTCCGTCCACATCTTCGACGCGCAAGCCCCGGCCGCGCTTGGCCACCATGGGATAGGAGCGGGTGTAGCTGGGGGAGACGTAGCGTTCGTCGCCGGCGACAATCGCGCGGGCTTTCGGTCCCGGCACCGGACCGAGGAGTTTCGGGCCGTACTGGGCAAGAATCGTGCTGCTTTGCTGACCATTGTTCTGCATGATGCTTTCTCTGCTTTCTCGGCGTTCTTTCAAGGCGAGTCAATCGTCCGCCGCCGATGGGATGCGGGGCGGACGGAGGCAGGGCAGAGCTTCGGCGGAGGAAAGCTAGTCGCCGCCGAAGAGACTAGGTCGGGTGCCAGCGGGGAGCACGCCAGATGCTGCGTGCATGGGGGAGTAGCCGGTGTCGCGTACTGCACCGTCTTAGCGCCTGCGGCCTCTGGCTTTCCACCCACATTTTCGTATTCCCTTGCACCCTAAGGTTACCACGGCCCTTCTTCGCTGAGGCTCTGTCCTTGCACCCTTAGTTCGTAGTAGGGAGGGTCTTAAAGTGCTAGACTATTTTCGTTTCCAGCGGGCGCCGTCTTTGGAATCCTCAATCACAATCCCCAGCGCGGCCAGCTCGTTACGAATGCTGTCACTACGGGCGAAATTTCGCGCCCGGCGAGCCTGTTCCCGCTCCGCCAGCAGGGCGTCGATCTGTTGGTCGCTCAGCGAATACGCGGCCAATAGCTCAGGTGCCGCCTGGTCGCCGCGCCCATCCCGCTTGCGCCCATTCGAGTGCGCCACGGGAAATCTCCGCATCCCGGTCTTCCAGGACGGCAAAGACCTCGTCGAAGCGCCGCAGGGCTTCCGTGATGGATGTGACGTTGCCGGCGTAGAGGTTGCCGGAGTCGGCTGCGATGTTGCCCGCGCGCACCAGTTCGAAGATGGCGGCTCGCGCCTCCGAAGTATTCAGGTCCTCTTCGAGCGCCGCGGTGAATTGCTGCTGTGCCCTGGCCGTCTGGGCTTCCAGTTCTTGCGTTGAGCCCTGCCGCCCAGCCACCACCGCGGATCCGCTTGGCAAAGGTGCGCACCCGATCCACCGCGCTCGCCGATTCTTTCAACCCTCGATAGTGAAGTTCAGGGGATGCCGGTAAGGAACGGAGATAAGCAGAAAGCGGATCGCGAGGCCTTGTAGCCCTTCAGCAACAAATCGCGCAAAGTGAAAAAGTTGCCTTCGGACTTCGACATCTTGCGCCCGTCGACCAGCAGAAACCTCACGTGCATCCAGTGGTACGCCAGGGTCTTCCCGGTGGCCGATTCCGATTGAGCGATCTCGTTCTCATGGTGAGGAAACATCAGGTCCTCGCCCCCGGCGTGCAGGTCGAAGCTCTCCCCCAGGTACCTGAGCGCCATCGCGGAGCACTCAATATGCCACCCCGGCCGGCCGGAGCCAAGGCTCACATCCCAGTGGTCGTTCCCCGGGCTTGGCCGCCTTCCACAGGGCAAAGTCCCGGGCCGAATCCTTGTCGTATTCGTCCAGGTCCACGCGTGCGCCGTCGTTGATGGCGGAAAAGTCCTTCTTGGCCAACTTGCCGTACTCCGGAAATCCGGCAATGCGGAAATACCAGGAGCCGTCGGGCGTTTGGTAGGCCAGGTTCTTAGCCGCCAGGCGCTGGATCAGGTCGACCATCTGAGGGATATTTTCGGTGGCCCGCGCCACGATCTCCGGCGCTCGCAGCCCAATGCGTCCAGATCCTCAAAAAAAGCCCGCTCGTATTTCGCGGTGTATTCCTCGATCGGCATGTGAGCGGCTGCGGCGTTGCGGATGATCTTGTCATCGACATCCGTGATGTTCATCACCTGCTTGATCTTGTGTCCCTGTTGTTTCCAGAAAGCGGCGCAAAACATCCAGTTGCAGGAAGGTGCGAAAGTTGCCGATGTGCCCGTAATCGTAGACCGTCGGCCCGCAGACATAAATGCGCAGCGTCTCGCCATCGGATGGCTCGAGATCTTCGACAGTGTTGGAGAGTGTATTGAAGAGTCGGATGGTCATCCGTGTGCGGAGCTTACCTGACCCACATGGTAACTTCTGCAGCGATCAAACGTCCACCTGGCCGGCGAGCAGCCGCTTGACCTCGGGGATGGACTTGCCTTTCCAGTGGCGGGTGAAGTTCTCAAGCGAGCACAGGCTTACGCTGCGCATGCGGTCCACGTAGAGCGCGCCCGACAGATGATCGATCTCGTGCTGCAGGATGCGGGCGTGCCACCCGGAGGCGCGGATCACCTTGGGCTGGCCCTGGGCATCCAGGCACTCGACCTTTACCTTGCGCGCCCGGGGCACCAGGGCCACCAGGCCGGGCAGGCTCAGGCAGCCCTCAAAAAACTCCACCTCCGCTGCCGATTCCAGCGTCAAGCACCGGGTTGATGATGACCTGGAAAGCCACCGGCTTTCGCTCCCGCTCGGCCAGCATCTCCCGGCTAAGGTCTTTCATGTTTTCTTCGCGGTCTTCGATGACGGCGAGCTGCAGGGGCAAGCCCACCTGCGGGGCGGCCAGGCCAACTCCCGGCGCATCGTGCATGGTCTCGCGCATGGCGGCGATCAGTTCCTGGGTGCTGGGCAGCAGGATCTCCTCGGGCTGCAAAGGCCTGGCGCGGCCTCGCAGGACGGGTTCTCCAACGCCTCTGATTTTCAGGATCAAGGCTTCATTCCTTTCCCAGCGCCAGCGAGGCATCGGCGGTTAGATCGAGGGGCGCGAAGCCGCGGGCCAGGAACCTGGGCCACGCGGCCGCCCCGATCATGGCCGCGTTGTCGGTGGAGAGAGCAACGGTCGGGAAAGCGATCGGCAGGCCGCGGCTCGGCTGCCTCCGCGGTGAAGCGCGCCCGCAGCTCGCGGTTGGCCGCAACCCCGCCGGAAACCAGGATACTTTCCGCGCCCAGAGCCTCGGCAGCCTGAAAAGTCTTGCGCTTGAGATCGTCAACCACGGCCCGCTGGAACGACGCGATCAGGCCCAGGGTCTTGGCATCGCACAGCGGGAGCGCCGCTGCGGGTCCGGCCAGGGGATCGGCGGCCAGGGCTTCCCGTCGCCGCTCGATCGAGGGGTACAGGTCGTGAATCTGCACGTAGCGCAGCACCGCGGTCTTGATGCCGCTGAAGGAAAAGGGAAACCGGGGTGCGCCGGACGGTGGATCGGGGCGATGGACCTTTTGCTTCACCTGGGTGAGCGTAAAGGCGACGGACGAAGGGTCCCCGTGGGGGGCCAGGGCATCGATCCAGGGGCCGCCCGGGTAGCCCAATCCCAGAAGCTTGGCGACCTTGTCGAAGGCCTCGCCGGCCGCATCGTCAAGCGTGGCGCCCACGTTGCGGTAGGAGAAGCTGTCGCCCTCACGGCGGGTCAGCGTAAAGATGCGTATGGCCGCCGGAAACCACCAGGGCCAGGGATCGGCCGGAGTTCAGCCGCATCGTCCTGGTCAGACATCTCCCGCTGCGCCAGCAGAACGGCGTGTATGTGGCCTTCGAGATGGTTGACGGCGATCAGCGGCTTGCCCAGGGCGAAGGCCAGAGACTTTGCGTAGGCAACACCCACCAGCAGTGCGCCTGCCAAGCCCGGACCCTCGGTCACGGCGATGGCATCCAGATCGCGGAACTGGATGCCGGCTTTCGTCTAGCGCAGCGCGCACCACGGGCACGATGTTGCGCAGGTGTTCGCGCGAGGCGAGTTCCGGGAACTACACCCCCGTAGGGCGCATGGATCGGCAATCTGCGAGGCCACAATACTTGAGAGTGTGTGCCGCCCGCGCTCCACCACCGCGGCCGCGGTCTCATCGCAGGAGCTTTCGATGGCGAGGATCAGGCCCCTGGGTTGACTCACGTTTCTATAGTAGTAGACACAGCGGTGCGCCGACTTTGGGAGGGAGGGTGGCCCATTCAAGCCAGCTTTTTCTTTTGGCTTGAGTGGGGTTGTTGCAGACCCAACCCCCGCACTGTGTCATTGGGAGATGCGAATGCCAGGAAATTCAGCACAGGATGCGGCAGCGCAGATCGTTGCCCGGCTGCGTGCCGCCGGCCATCAGGCGTATTTTGTGGGCGGTTGCGTGCGTGACTTGCTCCTGGGTCGCGAGTCGCAAGACTTCGACGTTGCCACCAGCGCACTGCCCGATCAGGTGCTCACCCTGTTTGAAAAGACCTTTGCTGTGGGCGCCCACTTCGGTGTCGTCCTGGTCTGCACGGGTGACCCCGAAATCACAACCGAGGTCGCCACCTTTCGCAGTGACGGCGTCTATTCCGACGGCAGGCACCCAGATGCGGTGCGCTTCTCCAGCAGTCCCGAGGAGGATGTAAAGCGCCGCGACTTCACCATCAACGGCATGCTGCTTGATCCGGCGACCAACCAGGTCCTCGACTATGTGGGTGGCAGGAGCGACCTGCAAGCCGGCCTGATTCGCGCCATCGGAGACCCCGGCGACCGTTTTGCTGAAGACAAGCTGCGCATGTTGCGGGCGGTACGTTTTGCCGCTCGTTTCACCTTCGACTTGGAGCCAGGCACGGCCATCGCCATCCGCGAGTTCGCGTCTGCCGTGAACCAGGTCAGCCGCGAACGCGTGCGTGACGAATTGACTCGGATGCTCACCGAGGGACGCGCCCGAAACTCCTTCGAGCTGTTGGACGCGACTGGGTTGCTCGTCCAGGTATTACCCGAAGTGGAGAAGATGAAGGGTGTGGCTCAGCCGCCCCAATACCACCCCGAGGGTGATGTGTGGGTGCATACGATGCTGTTGTTGGCGAGGCTGCCTGCGGGCTGCCCCTCGGCTCTGGCTTGGGCCGCCTTGCTGCACGACGTGGGCAAACCAGCCACTTTCCGCGTGGCCCCGGATCGCATTCGTTTCGATGGCCATGTTGAGATTGGGGTACGTATTGCTGAGGAGATCTGCCGTCGTCTCCGCTTTCCCAACCACGAAACGGAGCAGATTCTCTCGCTTATTGCCAACCATATGCGCTTTGCCGACGCGCCCAGGATGAAGGAATCGACCTTGAAACGCTTCTTTCGCCTGCCGCACTTTGATCAGCATCTCGCGCTGCATCGGCTCGATTGTCTTTCCAGTCACGGATCCCTGGAGTTGTACGATTTCGCTCGAGAACGTTTCGAAACCCTCCCCGAGGAACAGGTTAGGCCGCCTTTGCTGTTGACCGGCAAGGATCTGATCGAAGCTGGATTTCACCCGGGACCGCAATTCGCACAGATGCTTGCCATGGCCGAGGATGCGCAGCTCGAAGGAGCCATTCACACCCGAGAACAAGCGCTGGCGCTCGTCCGGGAGCAATATCCAGTTCCCTGAAGTGGCCTCCGGAGTTGTGAGAATACCTGGGGCTAGATTTTTCGTGAGAACTGGGATTTGCCGCTCCAGCCCCGCAGGGCGACCTGAACTTAGCCCAGGACGCTAGTCCTGGGAACGCGTCGTAACAATGCGCTAGTCCCGGAGGGAGGGCTGAAGCGGGTGGGAATGAATTTCAGCCGTCCCTTACGCGACTTCCCTGCAGGGGGTGACGAAGCCCATGACGCAGCCGGAACGACTGCAGTCCCAGGGTAGGCAAAAAATAAGACAATTACGGTGATCTAGACCGCCGCGAATTGGATCTATATACGTACGCGGGCGGACTTCGCAACTTGGGCGCCTTCGCTGAAACAAAGACCTATCAGCCCCAGGGCTGGCCCACTTGATCTTTGAAAATTCAATAGTAGGTCAGAGCAGCCGCCTCTATCTCTGCGCACGCTGGAACCCCTAGAACCCGCTCTTCGCGCGACCTTTGACCGGCCAAAAACGAATTCCAAACCGACTTAATGCGTTAGTGCGTGTTTTTTAGTCATTTCCCGACAAAGTCATGGCCCAGGTTCCGTCTTCCGAGACCTGGGCCATGCACCTACTTCTGGGCGTGTTCGAAGCGCTTGTTCACCTCGTCCCAGTTGACGGTTCCCCACCATGCGGCGAGGTAGTCTGGGCGCTTGTTCTGGTACTTGAGGTAATAGGCGTGCTCCCAGACATCGTTGCCCAGGATGGGATAGAGCCCCTGGGAAATCGGACTGTCCTGGTTGGGCGTGGTGACGACTTTCAGCTTCCCGCCTTCAAAGACCAGCCATCCCCAGCCGGAGCCAAACTGCTTGGCGGTGGTTTCATTGAACAGCTTCTTGAAATCCGCGAAGCTGCCGAAGTCTTTCTTGATCTGTTCAGCGATTTTGCCCGTGGGATCACCGCCCCCGTTGGGCTTCATGATGGCCCAGAACATGCTGTGATTCACATGACCGCCGCCGTTGTTGCGCACCACGCCGCGGATGTCTTCCGGGATGGTGCTTAGGTTACGCAGCAAATCCTCTGGCGAGTGTTTTCCCAGTTCCGGGTGCTTTTCGATAGCGCCGTTGAGGTTGTTGACGTAGGCGGCGTGATGCTTGTCGTGATGAAGCTTCATCGTTTCGGTGTCGATGTGCGGTTCAAGCGCGGCGTAGTCGTAGGGAAGTGGTGGCAGTTCGTAAGCCAAAATATCCTCCTGGATTGATCCCTCATCCACTGGGATGAGTCTGGGACCAGCTTGCCCGATCGGGCGTGATGCGGGTTAGGGTAACCACTGGCGGGCAAAAGCGACTGGGCGCAACGGCTGCGCCTGATTGCCCGCTCCAATAATGCGTCTCCATGGTATCGGATGCAACTCGGGGTGGTCAGGTAGCGTGTATTACGCGGCCGGGGCATGGGTTTACACTCATACGAGTGTGTCGTGCTGCCAAATCGAAGCTTTTGGCCGGTTCTAACTTGGGCTTGAGAACAAATTTGCATTGACCCGGACACGAATAACCCGCAGGCAGCTTTTGCGTCAGGCGGGCGCCACCGGAGCGCTTGCCCTGGGCACGTCAGGTCTGGCCGTCGGTGAGGGGCTGCAGGATCGTCCGGCCGCGGCATCGAGCCCTGCCACTACCACCCCAAAAACCGAGAGCGAGGCCGCGGAAAAATACGCTCACCCTCCAGGCGTTTTCATCAACCGGCCGCTTACCCAGGTTTCCAGGATGGCCGGCGCCCTCCTCGACGACATGGCGGGCCGGAACTGCGATTTCTTCTTTAACGAGGCAAGCCCCAGGAGCGGCTTGGTGCGCGACCGTGCGCCCGTCGTCGGACGTTCCCTCAGCCGGGTTGCCAGCATCGCAGCCACTGGCTTTGGATTGAGTGCTTTGTGTATTGCCGCCAAATATAACTACCTCCGCCCCCTCGATTGCGAGCAGCGAGTGGAGAAAACCCTGGCCTTTCTGTTGGAAGAATGCCCGCACGAGCACGGTTTCCTCTACCACTTCATTGACATCGATAGTGGACAGCGGCTCTTTGGCAGTGAGCTGTCGTCGATCGATACCGCCCTCCTGCTTTGCGGGGTGCTTCACTGCCGTCAGTACTTTACCGGCAACACGCGCATTGAAGCATTGGCCACTACGTTTTATCGCCGCATCGACTGGCAGTGGATGATGAACGGCGGCACCACGCTTTCCATGGGCTGGTTGCCCGACCAGGGCTTCCTCAAAAACCGCTGGGATATCTACTCCGAGCTGACCACCATGTACTTGTTGGCGATCGGCTCCCCCACCCATCCCGTTCCACCCCAGGCTTGGGAATCGGTCCAGCGGCCGGTGGTCTCTTACGGAGGAATCGACTACATCAGCGGCGCCGCGCCGCTTTTTATTCATCAGTATCCGCAGGCCTGGTGTGACTACCGCAACCTGCGCGACCGGCACGCAAACTACTTCACCAATTCCATTGCCGCGACCCGGGCGCATCAACTCTGGTGTCTGGTGCAAGGGCAGAAATTCCCCTGGATCGACCAGGATATGTGGGGCATCTCGGCCTCCGATTCCCGGCAGGGTTATCGTGTCTGGGGTGGGCCGCCTTCGATCGGGCCACTGGACGGAACGTTGGTCCCCTGCGCCGCCGCCGGCTCGCTGGTTTTTCTGCCGGCGGAATGTTCTCACGTGTTATTAACCATGCGGGAAAGATACGGAGATAAGCTTTGGGGGCGTTACGGATTTGCCGATGCCTTCCAGCCTAAAGCCGGGTGGTATGGCGACGACGTGATTGGTATCGACGTGGGTATCGGTTTGCTTATGGCAGAAAACCTGCGCAGCGGCTTTGTCTGGGAGTGCTTCATGAAGAACCGGGAGATTGCCCATGCCATGCGCGAGGTCGCTTTCCATCCTGATCCCGACGCCAACACCCAGGTCCTCTAAACGTCAGGCCGGGGATGCCTCGCAGCAGCGAACGTTGTCCACGGCAGTGGAGTCTCTAAATTTGAGGGTGGAATCTGCGAAATGGGTAAGTTTTCTGGTAGCCACTGCTCTGATGCTTTGTATCAGGCCACGACTTTTAGTCGGGCCGTGAAGGCCCAACGAAGATCAGGGCTTTAGCCCCTGAGGTACGCCTTTCCGAAACCATGATGCGAACTTTCCCCAGCTGTACACCGGCGCAAAGCTGCTTATTTCCAAGTCCTTTGTAACTTTCAGAGCATCCATCCCTCATATAGGCTGCAATCTCTGTTCTCATTTGAAAGCGGTGGTGAAGGCAAGACGATGACAGATCAGGCTTCCAGCTACCGCTGGATCGAAGGGCAGGGACATGCCTTTGGGCAACCCGGCTCAGAACCGCGCTGGACATCCAGCAGAAAAGACGCGGTGGGCATGGCGTATTCCGCCGCCAGCCGCATTTGGTACACCATCTCGCACGGCATCCTCAACGAGATCTATTACCCCACCATCGACCGGCCCCAGACCCGCGATATGGAGTTCCTCCTCACGGACGGTGAAACGTTTGTGCACGAAGAGAAGCGCGATCTGGAGCGGACCTTTGAGTATATTGACGCAGATGCAGCCGCTGTGCGGCTCACCAACTCCGATCCCCAGGGCCGGTACAAGATCATCAAGGAGATCATCGCCGAACCGCATCACGCCGTTGTGCTGATGCGGGTGCGCGTGGAAGGCGACGAGCGCGTGCTGTCGCGAATGAAGGCCTACGCTCTGTTGGCGCCGCATCTGGACGTTGGGGGAGCAGGCAATTCCGGGTCGGTGCTGGATCTGGCGGGCGAGCGCGTCTTGCTCGCCTATAAAAATGGTATCTCCCTGGTCATGGCGGCAAGCCGTGGTGGGTTCACCCGCGCCAGTTGCGGCTTTGTCGGCAGCAGCGACGGCTGGCAAGATCTGATGGACAACTTCCGCATGGACTGGGAATTCGGGTCCGCGTTCGACGGCAATATCGCGCTGATCGGCGAGATCGACATCAGTGTCACCCGCGAGTTTGTCGTGGCCATTGCCCTCGGAGAGGGGCACCACTCGGCATTAACCGCGGCCTTGGGCGCAGTAACCGCGCCCTTCGATCAAAGCCTGCAGCGCTTTATTCAACAGTGGCATCGGGCTGCGCCCCCGGATGCATTGAAGACCGCATCCCAGGATGCTGGACGACTGGTTCAAGTCAGCCAAAACGTTATTCTGACCCACGAAGACAAGTACTATTCGGGCGCTTTCATCGCGTCGGCTTCCATTCCGTGGGGCCAGCATAAGGGAGATGACGATGTAGGTGGCTACCACCTTGTCTGGACCCGCGATATGGTGCAGAGCGCGACCGCGCTTCTGGCTTGCGGCCGGCTCGATACCGCTCGACGCGCCCTCGTGTACCTGGCTTGTACGCAAAAACCGGATGGAAGCTTCGCGCAAAACTTCTGGATCAATGGAACGCCCTATTGGAGCGGCATTCAACTCGACGAGGTGGCCTTTCCCATTATCCTGGCCTGGCGGCTCTGGAAGCTGAACGGGTTGAAATATTTCGATGTCTTCCCCTTCGTCGAGCGGGCCGCCGGTTTCCTGGTGCGCAATTCTCCGGTAACCCAGCAGGAGCGCTGGGAAGAGGCTCCCGGGTATTCGCCTTCGACCCTGGCGGCGGTGATTTGCGGGTTAATCTGCGCCGCTGATATCGCCCGCGACCGTGGAGCGGCCGAGCTGGCTCTTTTCCTCGAGGAGTATGCGGACTGGATCGAAAACCACCTGGAAGACTGGACCGTCACCAGCGACGGTAATTTGTTGCCCGGGATCAAGCGGCATTACATGCGTATTCGTCCGCCCCAGTGCGGAGATCCTTATGCCCAGGAAGGGTGCGAAGAGCAATTGGTACGCATCAATAACCGTGGACCTGGCGAAAGAATGTATTTCGAAGCACGCAGCGTGGTCGACGCCGGCTTTTTGGAGTTGGTCCGCTACGGGGTGCGGCGAGCCGATGATCCCATCGTTGTTGATTCGCTTAAGGTGATCGACCACGTGCTCAAAGTAGAAACCCCTGCCGGACCATGCTGGAGGCGCTATAACCACGATGGCTACGGACAGCGCCACGACGGGGGTCCTTACCTGGGCTGGGGCCAGGGTCGTGCATGGCCGCTTTTGACCGGGGAACGGGCGCACTATGAGCTCGCGGCCGGCCACGACGTAAAGCCTTATATCCAGGCCCTTGAGGGCTTCAGCTCTCAGGGCGGCATGATACCCGAGCAGATCTGGGATGCACCCGACATCCCCGAAAAGGGGTTGAAACTGGGCAAGGTTACCGGAGCGGCAATGCCCTTGGTGTGGGCGCACGCGGAATATGTCAAACTGCTGCGATCAGTGACAGATGGGCAGGTCTTCGACTGCATCTCCACGGTTGCTCAGCGTTACAAAGGGGGCCAGCGCCCTCCGCCGGTGGAGATCTTCCGCCTCAATCGCCACTTGCATAGCATCATCGCGGGCAGAAAGCTGCGGGTGTTGGCGGACGATCAATTCACGGTCGTGTGGACGGTAGATGATTGGCAGACCGTGCATACGAAAGACAGCGCCACCGTGGGCTACTCGGGCCATTTCGCCGATCTCGAGACGGAGGCCGGCAAAGCCGGGATGGTGATCTTTACCCTGCGCTGGCGACTGAACGATCGCTGGGAGGGTCGCAATTTCGAAGTCCTGCTCGAGCCGGCTTGAGCAGGAGATGGTTAACCAAAATGATCGCCGCGACGTGAACAGGAAACCGAAGTATTCTCGAAAGGAAGGATGAGGTTGCTATGAGCGAACTGGATCAGTTGTCCATCAATACGCTGCGGTTTCTCGCCGTGGACGCCGTAGAGAAGGCAAAGAGCGGACATCCGGGGGCGCCGCTGGGCGATTCTCCCACGGTGTATCTCCTCTTTCATGAGTTCATGCGCCACAACCCGGCGAACTCAAAATGGAGCAATCGCGATCGTTTTGTGCTCTCCAATGGGCACGCGTCGGCGATGCTCTACGCCGTGCTGCACCTGGCTGGCTACAAAGTTGGCATCGAAGATCTTGAGCAGTTTCGCCAGTTTGGTTCCATCACCCCCGGCCATCCGGAGTATGGCGACACGGACGGTGTGGAAGTCACCACCGGCCCGCTGGGCCAGGGTTTCGCCATGGGGGTAGGCATGGCGATCGCCGAGGCGCATCTCGCCGCCATCTACAACCGGCCGGGATATGACATCGTGGATCACTACACCTACGTGATGTGTGGCGATGGGGACTTGATGGAAGGTGTCTCTCATGAGGCCGCATCCCTCGCCGGAACCCTGCACCTGGGCAAGATGATCTATTTCTACGACGACAACCTCATCTCGCTCGACGGGCCGACCGCGCTTTCCTATACGGAAGATGTGACCGAGCGTTTCGCTGCCTATCACTGGCATGTGCAGATGGTGGACGATGCCAACGATCTCGAGGCGCTTTCGCTGGCTATCCAAGCCGCCCAGGCAGTCAAGGACCAACCATCGCTGATCCGGGTACGAACAGTCATCGGATACGGCAGCCCCAAGGCAGGTACCAACAAAGCCCACGGTGAGGCGCTTGGACCCGAAGCGACCAGGGAAACCAAGAAGAAGTTGAACTGGCCCGAGGACAAGACCTTTTACGTCCCCGACGAAGCGAAGCAAAACTGGCTCCAGGCCGTCGATAAAGGCAAGAAATATGAACAGGACTGGAACGACCTGTTCGCGAGCTACAAGAAGGACTTTCCGGATCTAGCGGCTGAGTTTGAGCGCGTGCAGTCCGGCGTGCTGGCGGCCGGCTGGGAGAAGAGCCTGCCCACATTCCCCGTTGATAAACCGATAGCCACTCGGAGCGCGGGCGGTAAGGTCATGGATGCCATCGTCAACGCCGTGCCTGAGCTGATCGGTGGCGCGGCCGACTTGACCAGTTCCACCAGGACGATTTTTAAGGACAGCGGCAATTTCCATCTCGATCCGAAAGGCCGCAATATCTTTTTTGGAGTCCGTGAGTTCGGGATGTGCGCGGCGGTCAATGGGATGGCTGTTCACGGCGGCTTGATTCCCTACGGCTCAACTTTCTTTTGCTTCAGCGACTACTGCAAGCCGGCCATTCGCCTGGCGGCGCTGATGCAGGCGCATTCGATCTTTGTGTTCACCCATGACTCCATTGCGCTCGGCGAAGACGGGCCAACCCACCAGCCGATCGAGCACCTCTCCATGCTGCGGGCCGTGCCCCATCTCACGGACTTCCGTCCCGCCGATGCGAATGAAACGGTTGCGGTCTGGCGGCTGGCTCTGGAACGAAAAGGGGCGTCCTTCATGGCTCTTTCGCGACAGGACCTGCCCGTTTTGGATCCTGAGAAGTACAAGGTCGCCGAGGGCGTGCGCAACGGCGCCTACATTCTGCAGGACGGAGGTCCATCGCCCGATGTGCTGTTGGTTGCGGCGGGCGCCGAAGTCTGGCCGGTTCTGCAGGCTGCCGCAGATTTAAAGAAAGATGGCGTTTCGGCGCGCGTCGTCTCTATGCCCAGCTTCCGCATCTTCGAAGAACAATCGGATGCCTACAAAAAGCAAGTCTTTCCCGATCATCTGCCGGCGCTGGCAGTCGAGGCCGGTTCTCCAATGTGTTGGTGGAAGTATGTCGGGCGCCACGGAGACGTGATCGGCCTGGAACGCTTTGGCGCTTCCGGCAAAGGACCTAAGGTGATGGAAGAGCTCGGCTTTAGTCCAGAAAACATCACCAAGCGGGCCAAGCAGTTGCTGGAGCGAGTACGCCCTGCTGCCGCGGCCGGCAAGGCCTAGGAAAGCGAGCGAACCGCAGGTCTCTACGCGCTGCGCGCTCCGGTCGGGACGACATTTCTTTTTAGGGAATTAACAATTATTTCGGGGAACCAACCCCATCCCTCCAGATGAACTGTCATCCCGACCGGAGCGAAGCGTAGTGGAGGGACCTGCGGTTCCCCTCGGACTCTGGAAACATTGGAGGACGCAATGGCAGAGATAAGCACAATCCTGTGGGATGTGGGTGGCGTTCTGCTCACCAACGGATGGGATCATACCGAGCGCGCCGCCGTCCTGCAGCATTTCGGTCTTGACCGTGAGCCCTTCGAACAACGCCATGAGCTCGTCAACGATGCCTGGGAAAAGGGCTTGATGACCGCCGAGCAGTATCTCCTGCAGACGGTTTTTTATCATCCGCGGCCCTTCACTCCGGCTGCCTTTTTGCAGCAGATGAAGGACCAGTCATTGTTGCTGCCCCACGGTGCAATGAGAATCCTTCAGGAACTGGCGGCATCGGGGGAAGTGGAGCTGGCCATGCTCAACAACGAGGCACGGGAGCTGAACGATTACCGGATTGAACGCTTCGAACTGGGTAGGTATCTCGACGTTTTCCTAAGTTCCTGCTATCTGGGGCTGCGCAAGCCGGACCCTAAAATCTTCGACTTGGCGCTCGACGTACTGCAACGGGATCCCGAGGAAGTAGCTTTTGTAGACGACCGTCAGGCAAACTGCGAGGCCGCGGAGGCTTTGGGAATTCACGCAATCTGCTATCAGGATGAAGCACAATGCGTGCAAGCCCTGGAGCGATTAGGCCTTGAGGCTGGCGTACGGACATAGACATCACATTGCAAGCGAGGAGCAAATCCCATGGCAACGACGGAAGTACAGTTTTCCCCCGAAGATCTGAAAGCCGCGCAGAGTGCCGAGCGGATTCCTGAGCCTGCGATCGTCGTCATCTTCGGCGCTTCGGGCGATTTGACCAAACGAAAGCTCTTGCCCGCTCTTTTCCATCTGGAGCAATCGGGGCTTCTACCTTCCCAGTTTGCGGTGGTCGGCGTCGCCCGGCGTCCCCTCCAGGACGAATTTGCCAAAGACATGCGTGAAGGCATTTTGCAGTTCGGCGGAGTGAACGAAGGCGAGAAAAAGCTCGACGCGTTCATGGCCAAGGTCAGCTATCACGCGATGAACTTCGATGACCCGGACGGTTATGGAAAACTGAAGACCCTGCTCGAAGACATCGACCAGAAACAGGGTATTAAGGGGAACAGGCTTTTCTATCTGGCGACCGCCCCGGAATATTTTGCCGACATTATTGAGCAGCTGGGCAAGCATGGCATGGCGAAGCCCCAGCAGGGCAAGGTGCACACCATTATCGAGAAGCCGTTTGGCCATGACCTGGCCTCGGCGCGGGAATTGAATGACGATGTGAATCGGGTCTTTGCCGAAGACCAGATCTTTCGCATCGATCATTACCTGGGCAAAGAGACCGTGCAGAATATCCTGGTCTTTCGCTTCGCCAACGGGATCTTTGAGCCAGTCTGGAATCGCAACTATGTCGATCATGTACAGATCACGGCCGCTGAGGACATCGGTATTGAAGGCCGCGGCCCGTTCTATGAGAAAGCCGGCGCACTTCGCGATGTCGTACAAAACCACGTGATGGAGCTGCTGTCGTTTGTTGCCATGGAGCCCCCGGTCTCGTTCGAAGCCGAGGCCATGCGCCGGGAAAAGGTCAAGGTATGGCGTTCGATCACGCCCATCCACCCTATGGATACCGTACGCGGTCAATATGGTCCGGGCAAAGTGGATGGCAAAGAGGTGAAAGGCTACCGGCAGGAGGATCGGGTCGATCCCAACAGCGCCACCGAGACCTATGCCGCGCTCAAGGTGGGTATCGAGAATTGGCGTTGGGCGGGGGTACCCTTCTACTTGCGGGCGGGTAAGCGGCTTGCAAAAAGGGCAACCGAGATCACTATTCAGTTCAAGCAACCTCCGCAGTTGCTATTTAAACACCAGTCAGGTGCCTGCAAGGAACTGCAGCCAAATCTGATCGCGATGCGCATTCAGCCGGACGAGGGTATCTCCCTGCGCTTCGGCGCCAAGGTGCCCAGCCCCAATATGGAAGTCTGCCCGGTCAATATGAACTTCAGTTACGCGGACGCATTTGGCAAATCGTCCGCCAACGGGTACGAGAGGCTGCTCCTGGACGCGATGCTGGGTGATGCAACTCTGTTTGCCCACCGTGATGGCGTGGAGGCCACGTGGTCGCTGCTGACTCCAATCCTTGATCAATGGGCCAGCACCAAGCCCAAAGGCTTTCCCAACTATGCCAGTGGCACCTGGGGACCGGACTCTGGTGACGAATTACTGGCGCGAGACGGGCGCGCCTGGCACCAGCTCTAAGCGGCTGCACTTTCAACCAGTCCCGCAGGGACGGTTGAAAACAACCGGTTAAGCATTCCTGGTTGTCTATTGGCAGCGCCAAGGAAACGACGAGTTCTATGCCTGAAAAAATAGAAGTTCTATATTATGTGGATGAAAACCTGGAGGCTGTGAGCCGGCGCACGGCGCAATATATCGTCGAGCGCATTCTTGCTGCCGCGGCCGCGCGAGGTAAGGCGCGAATCGCAATCTCTGGCGGCAATACGCCCAAACAGACCTTTGAGCTTCTGGCCGATACAAGCGCACCCTACCGCGCGCAGATTCCCTGGGGCAAGCTCGAGCTTTATTGGGTCGATGAGCGCTGTGTGCCGCCCGATCAGCCGGACAGCAATTATCGTATGACCCGCGAGGCGCTGCTCGACAAAGTACCCTTGAGCAGTACCCAGATCTTTCGCATTTCGGGCGAACTGCCCCCGGACGAAGCCGCGGCCAAATATGAGTTCGATATCCGCCAAAGCTTTCGCCTGGAAGGCGCGGAGATCCCGTCTTTTGATCTGATTGCCCTGGGCATGGGCCCCGATGGGCACACCGCTTCACTTTTCCCCCACACCCAGGGCTTGCATGAAATGATGCGCATCGCCATTGCCAATCATGTCGCGACCCAGAAGGAATCATGGCGCGTTACTCTCACCTGGCCTGTGATAAACCGGGCGGCGGATGTATTCTTTCTGATTGAGGGAGCCGACAAGGTGGATGCGCTCAAGCACGTATTTCTCGGCCCTTACGATCCGGAATCATTTCCGTCGCAGTTGATCAAGCCCGCCGGGCGCCGAATTACCCTCTTTCTGGATTCCGCCGCTGCCGCCGCATTGCCTCCGCCGGGTCCCAATCAACCAGGCAGACTGGAGATCGCGGGATGATCCTGGCGGGAGATGTGGGGGGTACTAAGGTTGACCTGGCCCTATGCAAGTTCGATCACGGTCAACTGCAGACTGTGCACGAGCAGAAGTTTTCCGCCAGGGAGTTTTCCGGGCTGGAGATGGTGGTCGATGCATTCCTGGAGGGCTGTAAACGGTCTCTCGGTCAGCCTTGTGAGGTGCGGGCGGCCTGTTTCGGCGTGCCCGGCCCGGTGCGCCACGGCCGTCTGAAGCTGACGAACCTTCCCTGGGAACTCGACGCCAGCCAGTTATCCGTCGATCTGAAGATCGAACACGTCTTTCTTATCAACGATCTTGAAGCCAATGGGTATGGCATCGCTGAGCTGTCGCCGGACCAGATTCTCGACCTGAGTAAGGGCGACCCCGATGCGGAAGGAAATCGTGGGCTGATTGCCGCGGGCACCGGATTGGGCGAAGCGATTCTGGTGTGGAACGGGCAGACGCACGTGCCTTTAGCTTCGGAGGGCGGCCACAGCGATTTTGCACCTCGCAATGAAGAAGAGATTGAGCTACTACGCTATCTGCAAAAAAAGATCGGCGGCCGTGTAAGTTCCGAACGCGTCATTTCCGGGCTTGGCCTTGCCAATGTCTATGCGTTCTGCCGTGATGTAAAAGGCCTCGAGGAGCCCGCATGGTTGAAGGAGCGCATGCTCGCCGAAGATCCCAACGCAGTCATCGGTGAGTTGGGCGAGTCGGGCGCTAGTGAGCTTTGCGTCGAAACCCTGAACATCTTCGTCTCTGCCTACGGCGCCGAAGCCGGCAACCTGGCGTTGAAGATTCTTGCCGTGGGCGGTATGTACGTAGGGGGAGGTATCGCCCCCAAACTGGTCAAGAAGATGCAGGATGGCACCTTCATGAAGGCGTTTACCGACAAGGGCCGGTTGAGCAATCTGCTGGTGCAGACGCCGGTGCGTCTGATTCTGGAAAGCCGGGCCGCTTTGCTCGGCGCAGCCGCCTATGCGGAAGCCCGCGCGGCCGAGATCGGTGGGCACTCCGAGCGCGCACAATCCGTGCAAATGGCAACATCTTAGTTGGAGAATATGAACATGCATATCAAATCGCCGCAACGGTTTGTGGGCGGAATGTTTATTCTGCTCGCGATCGTGATGGCCTTCAGCCCGCGCATCGCGCTGGCCCATGCTGTGCTGCTAAGTTCCACACCGCAGAAGAATGTGGCCGTGAGCGGTCCGGAAATAGCAATCAGTCTCAAGTACAATTCCCGCGTCGACGGCGCCCGTTCGACCCTAAGCCTGGTGAAGCCCGATGGCTCCATAGAGACTATCGGCGGCCTCACCCAGCCTAGCCCCGACGTGTTGTCTGCCACTGGGCATGGGCTTGCGAAGGGAGCCTATGTGCTTCGCTGGCAGGTGCTGTCCAGTGACGGTCACATTACCCGGGGGGAAGTCCCTTTCCAGGTAAAGTAAACCCTGAACTCTCTTCTCACCAAACAACATAGGTAACCATGAAAGATATGTTAAGCGGTCCGTGGCGGGAACAATCCAATTGTGACCAGGTCCGCCCGTACTTTGCGGTGCTCGATTCTGAAGTAGCGCCTCGAGTATCGACTTGATCTGGCTGCTCCGCGATATCGATCTACTGGTCACGTTGCTCCGTGCAGCCAACCTCTCCTTCGAGGCGTTGCTGCTCGGGGGCATCCTGTATCTCCTGGCCGTTGCACGTCCCGCGAAGGCAGGCGCGCAGGTAGAGTTCGTCTGCCTCCGCGGTATTCGCTGGGCCGCTCTGGCCTTGGTGCTGGCTGAGCTGGTGTTGGTCGCTCTGTCGAGTGCATCGTTGCTCACCGATAGCGATCAGCATTTCCGAGACCTGATCAACGCCAATTTCTTCCTCGCAGGTTTGAGCGCCGCCCTGCTCGCGATCCTCTTGTGGGCTTGCGCCCGTGCCAAGCGCGTAGCCGCGATGATTCCGTTGGGCGTGCTGCTGCTCGCCGCCACCGTCTCCACCAGCCACGCCGCGGCCCGCATGGATCACCGTTTGTTGCTGGCCATTGCCACCGCCCTCCATCATCTGGGAACAGCGGCATGGATCGGAGCCATGCCCTTCCTCCTGGTTTCTCTGGGGCGCAGCGAAAATGTGCAGGAAGCTCAGGCCATGGCTGCCCGGTATTCCTGGATGGCTCTGCTGAGCGTCGTCCTCTTGGTATCGGCGGGAGTATGTTTGGCATGGTTCTACGTAGGCACCTGGAACGGGCTCTACGGAACCAGCTATGGCGTCCTTCTGCTGGCAAAAATCTATCTTCTGCTGATCATGATCCTCATGGGAGCGGGCAACTGGTTTTTAGTACAGCGCCTGAGCAGCAGTCCGCGGCCTCTGCTGGAAAGATTGCGGAGATTTGCCGAGGCAGAGATTGGGTTGGGTTTTACCATCATCCTGGCAGCTGCTTCGATGTCAGCCCAGCCACCTGCCGTGGATGTTCCCGGCCAGGTCTCGCCGCAGACGATTGCCGCCCGCATGCATCCAGAAGTTCCGCGCATGAAGAGCCCAACCCTATCCCAGCTTACCGCCCCCACTTCGATCGAAGCGGCCTTGCGCGAGTCGGAGTTCCAGGCCCAGGGCGGCAGCGATGCTACAGACAAAAAATGGTCGGAATATAACCATCACTGGGCGGGCCTGATTGTATTGCTTGCCGGGCTGCTGGCTTTGTTGAGCAGCGTTCCTGGCATGCGGTGGGCGCGATTCTGGCCGCTTTCCTTTGCCGGTCTTTCCCTCTTCATTCTGCTCCGTGCCGACCCGGAAAACTGGCCCCTCGGTCCTCGTCCCTTCTGGGCAAGCTTTTCTGCTCCCGACGTATTGCAGCATCGCGCTGCCGCCTTGCTCGTCTTGTGCTTTGCGGCATTTGAGTCGGCGGTGCAGGCAGGCAAATTGCGGGCTCGTTGGGCGTCCATGATATTTCCAGGTATGTGTGCGTTGGGGGCCGCGGTTTTGCTTACCCACAACCACGCCCCCAGCGATTCGGCAGAAGATCTGCTCGCTTCGCTCAGCCACACGCCCATAGCTCTACTGGGCGCCACCGCCGGATGGGCCCGCTGGCTCGAGCTGCGGCTTCCCCCGGGACGCGCATCCAAAATCGCCGGCTACCTCTGGCCGGTGTTCCTATCCGCGGCGGGCCTTGTACTGTTGAACTATCGGGAGACCTGAGGGTCACAGGCATAAACTGTTCTGGGCCTACTGGAGATCCCATTTAATTGCTTTCACGACACCGCCTTCCCCTTGCGCTCGCCTCACTCCTGCTGGTCTCGCCTGCGGCAATGGTCGCCCAGCGGCTGCCCAGCGGGGCCTACCCGCAGCATTACAGCTTGCAGCTGACCCCAAACCTGCAGGCCGCAACGTTTGCGGGCCGTGAATCGATTGATCTGACCTTGGCACAGGCAACGGATTCGATCGTGCTCAACGCGTGGGATCTCAAGTTCGACTCGGTTGCGGCACAGGCCGGAGGGAAAACCCTGCCCGCGCAAGTATCGCTCGATTCCGGCCGGCAGCAGGCCACCTTTCATTTTCCCCAGAAGCTGCCACCCGGATCAGTCACCCTGCAGATTGCTTATAGCGGCATTTTGCACGGAGATTTGCGCGGCTTTTATCTTTCCCGGTCGGCTACACGCACCTACGCCGTGACCCAATTCGAGCCTACGGACGCGCGCCGCGCCTTTCCCTGTTTCGATGAGCCGGCCTTCAAGGCGACCTTTGATGTCAGCCTGGTCATCCCCCAGGACGATTCGGCGATCGCTAACACGAACATAGTCTCTGACACTCCGGGTCCGATCGTGGGAAAACGCACCATCACCTTTGCCCGCACGCCGAAAATGTCTACCTACCTGGTGGCGTTCCTGGTGGGTGATTTCAAGTGCCTTTCGGGCCAAAGTGATGGCGTGCCGATTCGCGCTTGCGCCACCCCTGACAAGGTCCAATTCGCACAGTTTGCCCTCAGCGGCGCTGAGTTCTTTCTCCATTATTACAATGCCTATTTTGCCATTCCGTACCCCATGCCCAAGCTCGATATGATTGCCATCCCTGACTTTGAGGCGGGAGCGATGGAGAACTTCGGCGCCATCACCTATCGCGAGCAGGCCATGCTGCTCAACGAGAAAACGGCCCCCGTTGATGCAAAAAAGACCGTCGCCATCGACGTCGCACACGAGATGGCGCATCAATGGTTCGGCGACATGGTGACCATGCAGTGGTGGAACAATCTCTGGCTCAATGAAGGGTTTGCCACGTGGATGTCGTACAAGCCGCTGGCTGTGTGGAAGCCGGATTGGGATATTCCCCAGGATGAAGCCTCGGAGCTCAATAAGACTCTGGATCTCGACGCGCGCCAGATGACCAGGCCGATTCGTTCTACTGCGGAAACTCCAGCCGAGATCAACGAGATGTTCGACGGCATCGCCTATGGCAAGGCCGCCGCCGTGCTTCGGATGACCGAGAACTACCTGGGCGAAGAGACTTTTCGTGCGGGTGTGCAGCGCTACCTGCGCGCGCACTTGTATCGCAATGCCACCGCGGAAGACTTTTGGAGTGCGTTACAGGAATCGAGCGGCAAGCCGGTTGCCGGGATCATGCAGAGCCTGGTGACGCTGGCAGGAGAGCCGCTTCTGACTTTTGACCAGGTCCGTGACGGTAGCGTGACAGTGACCCAGAAGCGTTTCTTTCTCAACCCCACCGCGACCGAGGATGAGGAGCACACCTGGACTTTGCCGGTGTGCATGAAGAATAGCGCCGAACGGCCTGACTGCCCCGTCCTGAGCGCCCGGACAGCGCACCTGCAGGTGCCGCAAGCTCTGGTGTTCTACGGCAATGCCGGCGCTAGCGGCTACTATCGCACTCGTTACGATCGTGACGAGTATCGACAACTGGTGCGTGACGTGGAGCTCAACCTGACAGCTGCCGAGAGAATCACTTTCCTGGGAAGCGAATGGGCGCAGACCCGCGCTGGCATCGCCACGATAGACGACTTTCTGAATCTGGCTGCTGCAGTTCGTGACGATAGCAGTTCGTTCGTGATTGGTACGGTCTCGGCCGCTTTGCAGGTCATCAACCAGCAGGTGGCTTCTACGCCGGAAGTGCATGACGAGCTCGCTCGATGGGTGCGCACGAACTTTGCTCCCGCTCTGGCGCGTCTCGGGGCGCCGGCTGCAGCGGATACGCCCGACAAAAATCTCTTGCGGGCCACGCTCTTCCTGCTGTTGGGTGACGTTGGCAACGATCCGCTGGTCGTTACCCAGGCCCGGCAACTTTCAGAGCAATACCTGCGCGACCCTGGCTCCCTCGAAGGAACCTTAGCTGCCACGGCACTGACCGTGGCAGCGCAGAACGGAGACGCAGCCTTCTTCGACCAACTGCAGCGTGCGAGCCAGACGGCTGCCGATCCGCAACTTCGCATCCATGCACTGTTGGCCCTGGCAAGTTTTCGTGATCCGGAGTTGGTCATCCGCGCGCTCGATTACGCGGTGTCCACCCAGGTCAGGAACCAGGACGCCCTGCGCTTGATCCAGATGGAGATGAGCGATCGTCGTACTCAGGACGTGGCCTGGCAGTATGTCCGCCAAAACTGGTCCAGGGTGAGGACCCAGATTACTACCTCAACCGGAGGCTCCCTGGTCACGTCGATGGGCAGCTTCTGCAGCGTGGATCGGAGCCGCGAGGTGACCGACTTTTTTGCCGAGCACACAGTCCCCGCGGCTTCGCACGCGCTTGATGAGGCCCATGACAGCATCGCGGATTGCGTGGAGCTGCGCGCGCTCCAGGGGCAAAGCCTGAAGCGATGGCTGCAGACCGACGCCACGCGTACCCGGCCGAATGCCCAATCTTCAAAGGCTGCGGAATAATTCTGCTTTTGGGTAGCCGGGGATAGGTCGCTGCATCGATCGGAAGTCCAGCCCCACAAGGGGCGACCTGAACTTAGCCCAGGACGCAGTCCTGGGTATCGTCAAACACCTCCGGAGCAGTCCTGAAGGGACGGCCGAAAGCTTGCGCACCTGACAGGGAGCTCCCGTTAAATCTGGCGAGTCCCTTTCCAAAACTCCTCGTGCAGGCGGGCCCGGTCGGCGCCGTGTAGGTCCAGCAGCCTTTGCGCCGCTTCCCCGCTCGAAAGGCTCTCAACGACGACTTCAACCGTCTGTACCTGGTGCCAAGGGTAGACGAATTTCTCCCAGATGAGGAACCCTGAGCTCGCCCAGCCTTCCAGTAACCCGGTCACTTCCTTCTTTACGTCCGTCTCATGACGCACCGGAAGCAGAACGACAGTTTCACCGGTCACGAGATGCGCTTTAACGTGGGCAATAAGCATTGCGGTACTCCTTCGGATGGCGCTTCAACAAAGGTTGGATGCGGAAAAGCCGTTTCCTCGTGAATAGCGCCTTGCCGTAACCATACGGGTTCAAAACGGTAGCGTATTCCACAAAGGTTGTAGGGCAAGATGCGATCTGTCACTTGAGTGGATACATTGCTTCTGCTTCAATCGTGAAGTGAATCCTGAGCCCCAATCCTCCGTTTCCTCCCCGCGTCAACCGGTCCCCGGCAAGGTCGTCGAGTTCTCGGATCTTCGCCTTTCTACCCCCATGACGGGCCAGCCGCTGGTGCTTCTCGAATATCAGGACCAGCTCGGCGTTCGTTCTATCCACCAGGTGGCGCTGACCTGTACCGGTAAGGGTCGCGGCGGCCTCATCTATTTTGGTGGTTACGACAAGGGCAAGTTCAGCATTTTTCGGGCAGATTGCATTCACCGTGTGGTTGCGCTCTAACCGACAACTACGCAAACCTCTGATTGCAAAGCATAAAGTAGCTATCGCTGATCCCTTCTCAGGGTCTCTTCTGTGACTCCGGCTGCGCCATTTATTAATTTTTCTTCCCCATTGTTGTAAAAGCCGTTCCATTTTGCGACAGCAAGGTGTAGCCTTCTCGTACTCCCCACCGAAAATTTGCAACTAAAGTGTTAAAGGGCGGCCAACCACCCTTTAGGCAGCCCCGATGCGCTTTGGCGACTCAAATTGGTTGCAAGTTATTACCATCCCCGTAAACTGGGGTTGACCGAACGAAAGTTGTAGAGGAGGGCCGAGCCATGTCCGTCATGCCGCCGAGGTTTGTTGCCAAGTATTTCCCGTTGTTTTGTCTTCCGGTCCTAAGTGTCGCTTTTTGTGCGTCGAGCGCGTGGGCTCAAGCTCCTGCGGTTGTTATCGATGCCCAGCAAGTTGTCGGCACTGGGTACAAGAATCCGCAATCTGTCGCAGTTTCGAAGAACGGCACAGTCTACGTTGCCGATACGGATAACAATCAGATCGTTGCGACCGCGACCAACCCTCCTCTGCCTGGCACCAATACAGTGGTCTCGACCGCGCCCTACACCTTGGTAGGTCCGCAAGCATTGGCTCTCGATGCCAATGGAGATCTCTTCATCGGCGACACTCCCACAGTTGGCCCTCCGAGCCAGGGGAGGATCATTAAATTGGCCGGGGACGGAAAAGGAAATCCGGTCGGCCCCGCAACTCTGCTTTATTCGGGGTCGGTGGTATCCAACCCGATCGCCCTCGCGGTTGATAGTGCTGGAGATCTCTTTATCGGCGATTACCCGTTGACCACCGGCGTCGGCGCCATCTATAAGCTGGCCTCAGCGGCCCCCGGCACCCCCTCGTCCGCAGGCATCACGGGCCTCGCGTCCGATCTGACACCGGCAGGCCTCTTGGCCGTCGGGACAAACCTCTACATCGCGGACAACGGCAACGGTACGCCGGGTAGCTTGGGTGGCGTTTACATAGCGCCTGTCGCCGGTGGAGCGGCCCAGAAAGCGTCTACGCCAGGCTTCACGCCCGAAACCCCTTCAGGTTTTGCCGAGGATACAGCCGGCGATCTCTACGTCCTCACCGCCCTGAACGGTGCGCCATACACTACCGGCCAGCAGATTCTGGTTATCCCTGCGTCTTCGCCGAGTACCCCTTACGTCCTCCCCAACACGGCGCTCGGAACCGGCACCAGCATGGCGTTTGATCCGTCGGGCAACCTCGACGTGCTCGCTTTGGGTGGCGGCAATGCGGGGCAAGTAGTCCAATTTGCCTACGTAAGCCCCGTGAACCTGGGCCAGATCGCTGTAGATCAAAACGGAACCCAGGTCCCATACAATTTCGGGTTCAACGCGCCTTTTACCTTCAACGGATTTAAGTTCATCACTCAGGGTGATACCTCTACCGAGGTCGTCCAGGCTGGGGGCGGGACTTGCACCACCGGCAAGCACACGACGTTGCCCGGCGGGCCCACGATCTCTGCCATAAACCCCTATATCTGCCAAAACGCGTTTTACGGTGTCCCGACCTTCCCCGGAAAGCGCACTTCCTCGATCCAGTTGAAAGGTGCCGCCGGCGCAATTCTCGATTCCGCCTCGGTCTATGAAACCGGGCTCGGCGGAGCGGAGATCACCTATCCGCTCAACACCAACGCGACGGCCGTCAATCTGCAGCAACCGCAGGCTGTCGCGGTCTCGGGTTTGAACCACAAGGTCTATGTGGCGGACTTCGAAGCGGCTGTGGTGTACTCCACCAACGGAGTCGCGGGCGCCACCTTGACTCCCGTTTCCACAAGCCCTATCGTCCTCTCGGGTCCCGCCGCTCTGGCGCTCGATGGCGTTGGCAATCTGTATATCGGCGACTTTAATCTCGGCGAAGTAATCAAGGTGCCGATACCTACCGGTGGCACACCCTCGGTGATCAATACCGGAGGTCTGGTGCAGCATCCCCTTGCCATCGCTCTTGATCAGCAGGGCAACCTGTATATCGGCGATGCCGGCAGCGGGGGAATCTTCGCCGGTTCCGGCAACCCTGGCTATGTGGTCAAGGTACCGGCTGGGGGCACTCCCTTTAAGATGACCACTCCTTCGGTGTCGGTCGTTTTCCCGCAGGCTATAGTGGCCGACCCGAGTAAAGCGGTTGTGTGGATCGGCGATGGTGGGGACCCGTCCGGCGTTGGACAGGTGGTTCAGGTCGCCGCCGACGGCAGCAGCGCAAGCACTTTCCCCGTTGCTGATGTAACCAATCCAACGGGACTGGGCTTTGACACCGCGGATGACCTGTATGTATTGGACGGCACCGCCAATACCATCACCGTCGTCCCGCCCACTAGCTCGGGGGTGGCGCCTCACCTGGTGGAGTTCAACAACGCTCTGCTGGCCAGCGCGAGTGCCATGGGCATGTCCGCAGGCGGCCAGAGTTTCATCATCGCCAATATTGGCGCGGGCAGTAGCAACAGCCTCGTCTATATCGATGGCAATCGTTCCACGCTAACTTTTGGCGACGTCAAGGTTGGAACTCCGAGCCCAGTCCAAACGGCTACTGAGTACAACATTGGTGATTCACCGATCACGTTGAGTAACCCGTTCTACACAGTCAATGCGGTGAATGGTGCATTCAGCGTCCTGCCGAGTTCGACCTGCAGTGCTGGGGTGGTGCTACAACCTTCACATTCGTGCACCATTAATGTGCAGTTCACGCCTGCCGCTCTTGGCTCGACCAGTCAGCAGATCACGGTGCAGAGCAACGCCTACAACCCGGGAGCTCCCAGCGGAGCTCCGATCCTCAGGGTTGCGGGAACCGGCAAGTAAGACAGAAGCCCTTTATATTTGCCCACATCTCCGACGCTTTAATCGGAGATGTGGGCGTTTCTTTTGGGCAGATTGCCTGGAGACAGGCCGCACTCCGCTGAAACCAACTGCAAAGAGCAGCGGTGAAAATGCTCTATCGGTGCCAGCTTACTTTCGGAAAGTATGTCAGCTGGATGGAACCCGTGAAATCGTGTTGTAGTCCTGAGGCAAGCACCGGTACCTTCCAGAACTCTGCTTGTCCAAAAGCATTCAGTTCCAGGTTCTCTCTAAGCCGCAGCACAGCCTTGATATCGAAGTCGTTCTGTGTGGTGCCTTGGGGGATGAAGCTCTTCGACACCTTCGCATTTCGATAGCCGATCTGGATGTACTCCTTCGGGCTCAGCCAGTCTGTCAGCCACGCTTGCCCACCTTTGCCTTCCCGTCCCATCCAGCTACCAAACATGTTGCCCTTGTTGGTGTAACCGTCCTTGATAGATGAACTCGTAATAAAGGAACTGGCCTCCCTGCGAGTTGGCAACCGGATCTGTCGAAACCCCCTCAACCCGCAGATCGACGTGCGGCAGCCTGGGAAAGTGCGACAGGTAGAGGCCAGGGTTCACAGCCGCGCGACGCGGTGCGGCCAGCGGGCTTACGTCATCGTGAACCAGGGAGTCGGAATACAGGGTCAACCACTTCTCGACCCAGGGAAGTCTCCAGGTAAAGTCGAAGCTGGAACTGCGGAAGCCAGGGTCATTCCTGCTCTCCTTCTCCGCCAAGCTCACATTGCTGAAGCTGGTGAAGCTGTGCCAAAAGGAGCCGAAGGTGAGTGGTACGTGGCCCGCCCCTGCGAAGACGACCACCCGGGAAAAGCCGAATTCCAGGTTCCGGGTCGGCTTGAAGCTGAATTTTTGAGCTTGAACCCACGGGGCGTTGGGATAACGATGGCCCTTGAGCGACCCAAATATTCCTTCATAGCGAAATGGTCCCACTGACATCGGACAGACCCAGGAATACGCAGCGGCACGACGCGGTTGATGCGCAGACGCATAGATCGGCTCCGCATTGTTGCTGAGCGCCATGCTGCCGGCTTCGCGTCGGGCCCCACCAGTCATCCGCCTTGCCCACAGAGAACACGTTGTTGGCCACGGCAGTCGAAAAATTGGCATTGATCAAGCGAAAAACGTTCGTCTCGGCACCGGCTCGGGTGGCAGTTGCGGGGTGCTGTCGACCTGCGCGATCATGCCAGCACAGATTCGGCATAGGACGCGCGCCCTGGCGCATGCTGATACTCCCCGCGAACATCCAGGGAGAAGTGGTAAGCCCTCGGCCCTCGCCGTGAAGCCGTCAAGCGCATTGAATCCCTGCTGATACGGCCGTCCGTAGTCATTGATGAGGGTCTGCCCAAAATGAAAGGAGTCATTGATGGGGCGTCCCTTGATATACATATTGCGCGTGTACACATCGGAAACCTCGGCGCGGGGCGTGGCGTGGCCCGCGTTCTCCCCAAACTCCGCGGCCAGGGCGAGAAAGATATTCCAGGCTTCCTGATCCTGCGGCGCATCCTGCAGTTTGGGGTAGGTCTCCTGAAGAATCTGCAGGCAGCTGGTGCGCGTCCACGGCCGCATGCCCAGGTAAGCGGAGTCGGCATATCCGAGCGAGAAGAGGCGCTCAAAGGCCGGATAGATCCAGCTGTCGAGGGGCATATAGACCAAACCATAGTCGCTGCTTTGGTCGGGCTCAAAGCCGGAGAAGACTGGCTCCATGGCCTGTGGCAGTGTCGGCGTGGGCGCAGTTTGCTGGCATACCAGGGGCAGCCACGATACTGCGGAAACCACAAGAATCAGAGAAAATCGAAACGGCATCATCTGCCGAGCCCGACCCTACATCGAGATTCAAAAGCGCCCAGTGCGAGATCAATTGGACGCAATTGCGATATTGCAACGGATACACGGCGCCCAATTTGGGTGCGCAATCTAGCGTCTCCCGCGTGGCCGACCACTCGGCGTGCCCATACTCACCCAGGGTCACCGTTCCGCTCATAGAATCCCCGTTTGCTGTGCCGCTGAATGAGTAGTTGATCTCGTTTCCTCCAACCGGCATGACGCTGTGGAAGCTGATCTGTTGTGCGTGTACCTTCCCGTTCAGGTTTCCGTTGTAAATCTCGCCTTGGTGAACGCCTGTTACTTCGCCCTCCTTCTGCTCCAGCAAGAAACCGTTGCGAGCCTTCGCCGCACAGGTATTTCATTTGTACGTTCCAGATTCCGGCGACATTCGCCGGCGCCCCCTGCGGAATTTCAGGTGCGGAGAAACTTGGGCGGATTCGAGAGCGTGGTGAAGATTGCGTCAGCCACGATCTTGTCGTCTCCCGGCATCATCATGTACGGCATGATGGTGAGCGAGCTTTCCATGTGGTCCGGACGAGTTCCGCTGAATTCATCGAACTGGATGCGAGGATTGCCCGCGTCGAGCGTCTTAGCCAGCTCGGTGCCAGTGATCTTGAGTGTATTGCCATCCCACTTGATCCGCAGCCTCGGCGCATGATTCGACAGATCCTCAGGCATGATGTACTCGGTAGTGACGGAGGGAAGTGGCTTGACCTTCGCTTCGATATTGGCCAGCCAACCCTTCCACGTGTTCCATTCGGCTTCGTGGTCGCGCTTGGTCCACATCTCGACCGCGGTCAGCATGCCCATGATTTCTTCCTTGCCAACTTTCATGGAGCGTCCCACATTGTGGTGCGGCGCAGCCTGGAACCAGGCTGCCTGTACCAGATCCTTGCGGCCCAGCAGAAGTCCGGCGCACTGCGGCCCGCGCAGGCATTTGCCCCCGCTGTAGCCAACGAAGGTTGCGCCGGCAGCGAGATGGATATTGGGGATGGTGAGATTTTCGGCCGCCGCGTCTACGAAGACGGGAATGTTCCTGCGCTTTGGCGGCCTGGCAGATGTTAGCAATGCTTAGCGGGCCGCTGGCGGCAGCCGGGGAGGACAGGATATAGATCATCGCCGTCTGCGGACCCATCTCCGCCTGCAGTTGCTCCGGGGTTTCCACCTCGACCACCTCGACCCCGAGCAGACGCGACCCGATGTCATAAGGATTGCGCGAGTGCTTGGGGATGATCACCTGGTTCTTGAGATTTCCCTTCACCAGGTAAGGCATCTTCTGTGATTTTTCCGGATCGGTGCCGGCTATCGAAGCCGCGGTTGCGCCTGTGATCGCGGCTGCGCAGCCCGCGGTCACAATGCCCCATTCCGCGCCGGTAATCGCCGCCAGGCGTGCGCCCACGGCCGCCATCAGTTCGTCCATGTTCACATAGTGGCGCGACGCTTCTTCCATCGCTTGCTTCACTTCGGGCAAGGAGAGTGAGCCGCTGATAATGGTGTACGTGCCCTTGGCGTTGATCAGAGGCCGCACGCCGATCGCCTCGTAGAGATTGGGGCCGGCGGGCACAGAAACAGGAGACTTCGCGGCGAGGCCTGCGATGGGCAAAAGCGAGCTGGCCGCTCCGGCCATCACCGAACGCTGTACAAATTTGCGCCTGCTCAACGTTGACTCATAGGTCTTGGCCATGCTGGTTTCTTAACCCTCCAAACAAAGTGTCTGCCATGCCCGCCTCGCGCGTCAAACCAGCTCTCGTCTCACCTGCTGGGATTCCTTGACTTCATAAAGGATCAACAGTAACCTCGTCATCATTAGAGGGCTTGGCATTAGATAGACGGCCCGGTCGCGTTATCTCGCTTTGTATTCCTTTTCTGAGAGGTCATTCCCCTTGAATCGATTCGTAAGATTAGTGTCTTTGCTTGGAGTCGCTTTCGCTGCGATCGTTGGAACCGTCGCGCGTGGGCAGCCATAACCGGTTCGATCTCCGGAGTCGTGACTGACCCGGCCGGCGCAGTGGTCCCGGGCGTGACCGTAATCGCCACCAGCCTATCGACGAATGTGCAGAGCGTCGCCGTCACCGACGGTAAGGGTTTCTATAATCTTCCTACCCTTAAGCGTCGATACCTATGACGTCACCGTCAGCCAGCAGGGCTTTCGCGACTACCGCCAAACCGGCGTAAAGATCGACGCCAATTCCGCTCTCAAGCGTCGATATCAAACTGGAACTCGGCACCGTCACCAATACCGTCAGCGTGAAGAGCGATGCGCTGCAGGTGGAGACGCAGAGCACCCAAAATGGCGTGGTCATCGATGGCACCAAGATCACCTCCGTGCCGCTGAACGGACGTTCCTACATCGATCTCTTGAAGTTGCAACCAGGTGTATCGCCGTATTCCCACAGTCAGGACAGCGGCACGTCGGGTGTCGGCGCGACGCAGGTGTCGGGTGACCTGGACAATGGGCAACAATCCGTCAACGGCGGCCGCACCGGGTCGAACGCATTTATGGTAAACGGGGCAAATGCAGAAGAAGGCGTGCACAACGGCGCCGCCATGATCCCCAATCTCGACTCCATCGCGCAGTTCCGTATCATCACCAACAACTTCGACGCAGAGTATGGAAACTACAGCGGCGGCCAGGTCAATGTAGTCACCAAGTCGGGAACCAATCAGTACCACGGGACGGTCTTCGACTTCCTGCGCAACACCGATCTTGATGCGAGAAATTACTACGCTCCAACGCGCGGTGTTTTCATCCAGAACCAATTTGGCGGAACGGCCGGGGGGCCGATTCGCAAGAACAAGATTTTCTGGTTTGCCGACTACCAGGGAACGCGACAGATTCTAGGAGCAACCCAAAGTTATGCCGTCCCCTCCGATGCGGACCGCACCGGTAATCTGATAGACCAGATCGGCACTCCTGATCAACCAGGATTTAGCGGCTCAGTCACCGGTGTCGGTTGGGCAAACCAGCTCTCCCAGACGTTGGGCTATCCCGTTGCTCAGGGAGAACCCTACTATTCTTTTGGCTGTACGGACACGGCAACCTGCGTCTTTCCCAATGCGGTCATTCCCCAGAGCGCCTGGTCGCCGGTTGCGGTGAACTCGCTCAAATTCCTTCCTTCTGCCAACGGGGTTGTCAACGGTGCGCCTAACTACTCCACTTCGGCCTATAACGAGACGTTGACCGACGATAAAGGGAGTGGCCGGATAGACGTTCCTACGCGGGTCGGCGCTGTCTTTGGCTATTACTTCTTTGACCGATTCAATACGGTGAATCCGTATAGCCAGGTAAATGTGCCGGGCTTTGCCGCCACTAATAAGGGGCAAACCCAAATGATCAATTTGGGTTTGACGACTACGTTTAACTCATCGACCGTAAACGATCTTCGTCTCGCCTATCTGCGCGATGTAAATCAGACGGGCCAACCCACCGCGGGACAAGGTTTGGGCATCTCCCTGGCCTCGCAAGGGTTTGTTACTCCGTGGGGCCCCGAGGGCGGTATCTCTCCCATCAACCCCGCCTACGAGGGCGTGTCTAATCTGGAGTTCAACAACTTCCAAACTGGTGTGCCCCCTGACGCATTGAGGCAATACAACAACACCTTCCAGATCATCGATAACGTCACCAGGATTTTTGGAACGCACACTTTGCAGTTCGGTACCAACCTCCACTACAACCAGATCAACGAGCGGAATTACGACTGCTATGACGGGTGTTTTGGTTTCAACGGTTCGGAGACCAACTACGACTTTGCCGATTTCCTGATCGGGGCGCCGGACAGCTTTGTGCAGGCCAGCCAACAGCTCCTCGACTCGCGTAGCAAGTACTACGGCTTCTATGGTCAGGATAGCTGGCGTGCCACCAGCAATCTCACCGTGAATTATGGCCTTCGTTGGGAAGCCTCTACTCCCTGGTACGACACCCAGAATAAGCTGGAGACGGTTGTTCTGGGCGAGCAGTCGCAAGCCTTCCCCACTGCTCCCTTGGGCCTCGTGGTGCCCTTGGATCCAGGAATTCCTCGCACCCTCGGACCAACCAAGTACACCAACTTCGCTCCCAGGATCGGCTTTGCCTATGCGCCGGATGTGAGCGACGGATTTCTCGGCAAAGTGCTGGGCGGCGCCGGGAAAACCAGCATTCGCGCGGGTTACGGTATCTTCTATAGCTCTATCGAGGACGCCACTGGATTCGTCGAGGTAGGCGATGCTCCTTATGGCAACTACTATTCCGTATCATCGACCGAGCTGGCCACCCCGTTTGTCGACCGGCCGTCGGGAACTCCGGCGGGACAGAAATTCCCCTTCGTCTTTCCTCCAACCAACGTGTCTCCTAAAAATCCCGATACAACCTTCAATTGGGCGGCAGCGACACCCATTGGTGGGTCAGACTACTACTACTACAAAAACAAGATGCCCTATGTTCAGGAATGGGAACTCTCTTTCCAGCGCCAATTGGGAAGCGCAACCGTGCTCAGCGTGAACTACGTCGGCACCGTCGGCCGGCAGTTGCTGACGTTTCTGGAATCCAATCCAGGGAATCAAGCCCTCTGCTTGCAATTGAGTAATCAAGCCAATGTCGCACCCGGTACCGCGACTTGCGGCCCGTATGGTGAGGACTCGGTCTACACCACCGCGAGCGGCCAGACAGTGAACGGAACCAGGCCCTTCGGGCTTAACTTCAACAGCAATCCCTACATGAAGACGGCTGTCAGCTCTAGCTTCAATTCGCTGCAGGTCAGCCTGGAGCACAATGAAAAATATCTCAACTTCCTGATCGGATACACCTTTGAGAAGTCGCTGGATAATGGTTCGGATTCCTTTGACGCGACCAATCCGATAGACCCGGGCCAGACTCGCGCATTATCGAGCTTTGACGTCCCGCATAACCTGGTCGCCAGCTACACCGTGCAGCTGCCCTTCGATCACTTTATCGGTGGAGGGGATATTGTAAAGCGGTTAACGGCAGGCTGGGAGCTTTCCGGCGTAACTACCTTTGCCAAGGGAGAGCCAGTCCAGTTAAATGAGAACGACGATAATTCACTGCTCGGCGCCTTTAACGCAAACGCAGATGTGCCTAGCTACGCGAACAACGGCAGCCTCTCTTTTTGAAAATAAGAACCCACGAAAGGGGTTGCCATATTTCAACCCCAACTTCTTCGTCCCGGAACCGATCGGGCAAGTTGGAAACGCAATGCGGCGATACTTCTCCGGTCCTGGCATCGACAACTATGATATGGCTCTGCTAAAGACCACCACCATCACCGAGAGCACCAAGCTGCAGTTCCGGGCAGAAGCGTTCAACGTCTTCAACCATGCGCAGTTTACGAATCCGAATGGGCTCGTCAACAACACCGGCCAGGGTGGTTTCGGCTATGTGACTGGCGCCAACGATCCTCGCATCATGCAAGTTGCGTTAAAGTTCCTGTTCTAAGGGTTTGCTCGGGAAAAGAGGTTTCTGTCCAATGGACAGGCTGGCGGCAAGGCATCTGCATCCGCGCCGTCCTGCTTGGACTGGTATCGGGAACCGGCCTGTTTGCCCAGGCAGGCCCTCCGCCAGGCGCCGCTATCTTTGCCTCGAACTGCGCAACCTGTCATGGTGCGGATGGCCGTGGCGGGGAGCATGCGCCGAATATAGCCACAGCTGCCGAAGTGCAGCATCTCGCCGATCGCGATCTTGCCGGCATCGTCAAGAATGGCATCCCAGGTGCCGGTATGCCTGCATTCTCATCGCTGAACCCGCAGCAAGTGGGTGAGGTCGTCGGCTACCTGAGAATCCTGCAGGGCAGGGGAGATATCGTTAAGCTTCCCGGGGATTCGGCTCGCGGGGAAGCTCTCTTCTTTGGCAAAGCGAAGTGCTCCGACTGCCATATGGTCAACGGCAAAGGAGGATTTATCGGCAGTGACCTTTCCTTCTACGGGGCCGGCGCCACTCCGGAGCAGATCCGCGCGATTATTCTTGATCCGGATAAAAATCTGCCGCCGCAAAAGAAAGCAACCACGGTGGTCACACTTGCTGGCCAAGAGCTTACCGGAATGCTCAGGGTGAGCGACAACTTCTCCCTCTCTCTGCAGACGCCGGATGGCGCCTTTCATTTCCTGCCCAGGTCGGAACTCGCCAAGATCGAAATCGGTTCTCGCTCCCTTATGCCTGCCGCATCCGCCCTGAGTGGCAAGGAAGTGGACGACCTGGTGAGCTACCTGCTCCACATTGCGGGTGAGAACCCTTCATCCCAATCCTCAAAGGCGAAGACGATGACGACAATTAGAGCCTCGCTAATCTCCCTGGCGCTCTTCGCGCTCTTTGGCTTTGCGGCCAAAAATCCTTCAAGCGCAGCAAGGAAACGGCAATTTCGCACTTGAGGCCCTCGATCCTGGATTTTGGAATCTATTCGACCACAAGGCACAACTCACCAAGGTTGCTTCCGGTTTCGGTTTTACGGAAGGGCCTGTCTGGGATCCAGCCGGATACCTCTGGGTGAGCGATGAGACGCTCAATAAGATTTTCAAAGTGAGCACGGTCACCGGCCAAAAGCAGGAGATCATTTCCCTGGGAGACCCTGACGGCAACACCTACGACCGGGAACATCGGCTTCTGGATTGCGCCAGTGTCCTGCGCGCGATCATTCGCCTTTCGCCCGACGGCAAGAGCTACAAGATACTCGCCGACCGGTACCAGGGGAAGCGTCTTAACAGCCCCAATGACGTGGTGCTTGGTCCGGATGGTGCAATCTACTTCACCGACCCAACCTCTGATCTGCCTAAGGATCAAAAACAGGAAATCCCCTTTAAGGGTGTTTACCGTCTTGCGGCCGATGGCCAGATGCAACTTCTTACCAAAGAACTCGAACAGCCCAACGGGCTTGCCTTTTCGCCCGATGGGACGAAGTTTTATGTCGACGACGACGAACAACGTAACATCCACGTCTACGATTTCCAGAACGGCCATCTGAGCAACGGGAGAATCTTCGGCGTCGAGCCCGGCGGCCCCAAAGACGGCGTGCCGGATGGCATGCGGGTCGATCGTCAAGGCAATTTGTATGTAACCGGGCCGAAGGGAATTTGGGTGTGGGACCCCCTCGGCCATCATTTGGGAACCCTCGTCATACCCGAGCAGCCGGCCAATCTCGCCTGGGGTGACTCCGATTACTCTACCCTATACATCACTGCGACCACGTCCGTTTATAAGCTCCACACCCGCGCCCATGGCTTCATCCCTTATCTGTGAGCCCAAGTGAACCGTCAATGCAAGAGCCCGTATCTCGCCGGAACAGCGCTCCAGGAAAATCTCAACGCCGATGAAGAGGCTGCGGAGCAAATTTCTCTCGTTGCCGTAGGACACCAAAAATGAATCGACGCGCGTTCGTTAAATGGGCCGCTGCTTTCCCCCTGCTGGCGCAGGTCGGTTTCCACGAAGCATTGGGCACCGGTTGGGCAGAAGTAGCCAAAAACTCGACCGAAAATATCTATACCCGCCTCGGCGTGAAACCGCTGATCAATGGGCGTGGCACCTGGACCTACCTCAGCGCGAGCCTGGAATTGCCCGAAGTGCGAGCCGCCCAGGTGGAGGCCTCACAACACTTCGTAAACATCTTCGATCTGCAAATTGCCGCGGGCAAGCGTCTGGCTACACTCACCGGTGCGGAGTCGGGCATGATCACGTCGGGTGCGGCCGGCGCCATGGCTGTCGCGACCGCTGGATGCATTGCTGGAACCGATCCGGAAAAAGTCTGGCAATTGCCCAACACTGACGGGCTCAAAAATGAAGTGGTCATGGTGGGTGGGCGAAGCGTCTTTGATAACGCCATTCGCCTGGCCGGAGGCAAGCTTGTCCTCGCCCAATCGGCAGAGCAAATTCCCAACGCAATCACTCCCAACACGGTGATGATCTACACCACATCGTCTCCCGAGCAACTGGCAAAGGAGATCGCCATTGCCAAAGATCATCGCGTGCCCATCTTCATGGATGCCGCCGATGGCATCCCCCCTGTAGACAAGCTTCAGTTGTTTGCCAAGATGGGATGCGACTTGTACACCTTCAGCGGCGGGAAGGGCCTGTGCGGGCCGCAATCGAGTGGCATTCTGCTGGGCCGCAAAGATCTCATCGAGGCGGCGCTTGCCAACACCAATCCATGGGAGGGCGCGGTTTGCCGGCCGATGAAAGTGGGCAAAGAGGAAATCATGGGATGCTTGGCTGCCGTCGAGGCGTGGTTGAAGATGGATGTGCCCAGGCTCACCAGGGAGTGGGGGGCGCGGGTCAAGCGCATTGCCACCCTGGTGGAAACAGTTCCGGGAGTCGAGGCAAAAGTCTATATGCCGGAAGAGAATCAATGCCCGACGCTCATGATCTCCTGGGATCAGAAAGCGTGGCGCTATTCAACTGCTGACTGTGCGAAAGAGCTGCTGGAAGGCACTCCAGCCATCGCCGTGCTCACGGAAGACAATCCGAGCGATGTCTTATCCCGCAATAAACCGGCGAAGCCTGCGCCAAACGACAAGCTGCAGATCGTTTCCATGACTCTGCGGCCGGGCGAGGAGATTATCATCGGCCAGCGCTTGCGCCAACTGCTTACGCAAGCGCGGCACCAGAAAGTGCAGGCATGAAGTCCTTCTATCTCTTGGCGGTAGCTCTTGCCGCGTCCACGGCCTGCGCGGAGCCGCCGTCTCCCTGTCAGGTTAAGCCTGTTGTCTTCGAGGGCTGGCAAGCGCAGCAGGTTGCGAACGATTGGGTGCAGTTGACCTTCGTTCCCCAACTCGGCGGCCGCCTCATGCAGGTCAGTTTTGGTGGCCACCCTTACCTGTTCGTGAACCCCGCATACAAAGGCAAATATATCTCTCCGGCGGAAGCCGCAGGCCGCTGGATAAACTATGGCGGTGACAAAATCTGGCCTTTGCCTGAAGGCAATGATGATGAGCAGCACTGGCAGGGAGCTTCCACTCCTCTGGACGACGGCCCTTACGCGTTCACCGTTCTCGCCCAGGGGGCGCGGTGTACCGTGCGCCTCGAAGGTCCGCCCGATCCGCCCACAGGTTTGCAATACACCAGGGAGATAAGTATAGGCAGCGATTCACCTGTGATTTCTTTCCACGCGATCACCAGGAACTTCACCGGCCACTCCATCGCTTGGGCGGTACAGTCTGTCTCCCAGTACAACCTGTCCGATGCCAATGATCCCCAGCAATACAATCATCACTTCTACGCGTTCACTCCCCTCAACCCACGCTCCGCGTATCTGCTTGGCTATCATGCGCGGGATGGCCTCGCCAATGACCCTGCGTACGGCGTCAAGGGCGGCTTGTTCCAGCTGAATTGGAAGTATCTCGAAAGCGAAGTCTGGCTGGATTCGACTGCGGGTTGGGTTGCGCTGGTCGACGGTGCAACCCACTATGCGATGGTTGAAAAAACCAGGCACATCGAGGGAGGAGACTATCCCAGCAAAGCCACAGTCATTTTCTATAAGAACGGGCCCACCGTTGAACTGAATGAAAAGGGCATGCCGTATCTCACCTCGACAAATATTGAAAAGACGCCGTACTACATGGAAGCTGAGCTGAACAGCCCGATGGCTGTACTGGGACCGGGTGAAACCTATACCTTCGACACCACCTGGTTTCCCTCTCGTCTCGCCAGCGACTTCAACACCGTAACGGACGCGGGCCTGGTAGGGACTCCGCTCGTCGCCCGGCGCGCCGGCGGCAAGCTCGATCTATCCGGCAGCTTCGGAGTCTTCTTCCCGGGAGCGCTCGAGGCGTTCCTCTACGATGAAGGAGGTTTGAGAGTGAGTGAAGTGCCTCTCCAGCCTGTTCGACCTCAGGATCCGATATCACTTCACCAGGCAATTGACGCGGCCAAAAACATAGCCCGTGTTTCCGTTCATCTCATCGATAGTAGTGGCGTCGATCGCGGGGCACTGGGCGAGGTTTTCGTTACTATCAACGATGAAGGGCACTGACCGCATGAAGCTTACCCGGATGTGGCTCGTAATTATTATCGCGTGCGGCCTGGCGCCCGATATGGCAGCGCAGATTAAAGACGATTGGCCTTCTTACAATGGCGACTACACTGGCAGGCGCTACAGCGGTCTCACCCAGATCACTCCGCAAAATGCCGGACAATTGCAAGCGCAATGGGTCTTTCATACCAGAACCCCAGGTGTGCTGGAAGCTACGCCCGTAGTAGTGAATGGCATCATGTACTTCACCGCTTCGAACGATGCCTTTGCGCTCAATGCGCAAAGCGGAGAAGTGCTTTGGCATCATTCCCGCCCGGTTTCGCCAGGCCTTATCGATGATGCCTCCGGTCATATTAATCGTGGCGTGGCCATATCCGGCAACCGGCTGTACATGGAAACGGACAATGCTCACCTGGTCTGCCTGGATACCCGCTCCGGCAATCAGATTTGGGATATTGCCTACGCGGACTGGAATAAGAACTACGGGGCCACCGGCGCTCCACTCATCCTTAAGGACAAGGTATTGGTGGCGACCTCTGGCGGTGACGACGGCGTGCGCGGTTTTCTCGCTGCCTTTGATGCGGTGACCGGGAAATTGGTGTGGCGCCTCTGGACCATTCCAGCTCCGGGTGAATTTGGCTCTTCCAGTTGGCCTGGTGATACCTACCTGCACGGTGGCGGCACAGCATGGATGCCCGGCACCTATGATCCGGAGTTGAATACGCTCTACTGGGGCACGGGCAATGCTTCGCCGGACTACGATGGGTCCGTGCGACCGGGCGATGACCTATACACCGCGAGCCTGTTGGCCATCGATCCGGACACGGGCAAGCTCAAGTGGTACTTCCAATTCACGCCCCACGAGGTCTATGACTACGACGCCGTAGAAACTCCGGTGCTCGTCGACACGGAATATCAGGGCAAGCCGAGAAAGCTCATTGTCGAGGCTAACCGTAATGGTTACGTTTACGTGCTCGATCGTACCGACGGGAAATTTATTTCGGCTACACAATTTGTCAAGCAACTAACCTGGGCCAAGGGGATCGATGCGAACGGCCGTCCCATCCCCAGCGATTTGCGACCGAGTGCGGAGGGAACGCTCATTTGCCCTGGAGTCGAGGGGGCTACTAACTGGTATTCGCCCTCGTACAGTGAAGTGACCCACCTTTTTTACTTCATGTCGCTGGAGAGTTGCTCAATCTATCTACTGAATCCGGCTGCATTCGAGGAGGGCAAGGAGTACTACTCCACTGGAACCAAGCGGAATCCACACGAGCGAAGTGAGCAAACCCTTCTTTCCTTCGATCCCCGGACCGGCAAGTTCGCATGGCGGTATCAGCAAGCCAGCGACTCGCATGGCTGGGGCGGCGTTATGACAACAGCTACCGGCCTGGTGCTTTACGCCGAAAATTCCGGATTTTTTGAGGCAGTGGATGCGAAAACGGGTAAATCATTGTGGCACTTCAATACCGGCCAAAGCCTTCATGCGTCCCCGATGAGTTATGCAGTTGCCGGCAAACAATATGTCGCCATCGCCTCTGGAAGCGACTTATTCAGTTTCGCCTTACCCTCCGCGCCCTCACGGTGACTAGTTACCGCGCGCAGCATGGCAAAATTGTCATCCCGACCGGAGCGTAACGCAGCGAAGCGACCGTCTGTTCTTTCAACTACCATCTGAACTGAATGGAGGCGCCGCCCTCCCCTTTGTCATCCCGAGCGCAGCCGAGGGATCTGCAGTTCACCACATCAGCAGCGGACGCAAATCGATACCCTTCCACGTTGTCCTACTAGCTAGCCAACGCAACGATCAATGGCACAACAACAAAATTGTCATCCCGACCGGAGCGTAGCGAAGTGGAGGGATCTGCTGTTCTCTTAACCGAAATCCGAACTAAATGGGAGCGACCTCTGGTTCCCTTAAACCAACTCCAGGTCAATCTTCTTGGCATCCGGCTCCGCCGACTTAATCCGGAAGCTGCGAATCTGGCCGGAGCGAATACTCTCCGGCTTTGCGGCGACGCTGCTGGGTCCGCCAGTCCAGCGCGCCTTCAGCATGGAGCTGAGCGAAGACAGGTCGACCTTGCCCTCGCCCGCTGCCGCTTCCGTCGCGCCACTCTCCCCGGGCAAGCGGCAATTCCCCTCAAGGCCTTCACCCAATTCCACTCTTGCCAATCCTTCCGTGACTTCGAGAATCCGCCCGCTAACCAAGCTGCCCGGCGGATGTTCCGCAAGATATTCGTCCGCCGTGACGCTGGTCCGTTGCTTCATGCTGAGCCGCAACTGCCGCTTTGCCTTGTCCACTTCGAGCACCTGGGCCTTGACCACCTGCCCCAGCTTAAGCACGTCCTGCGGGTGATGGATATGTTTGTCGGCGCTGATCTCGCTCACGTGAACCATGCCTTCGACCCCATCCGCCAGCTGTACGAACGCACCGAATTTGGTGAAGCTGGTTATCGGTCCTTCGATCGCCGAGCCCGCCGGAAACTTCTGTTCTATCTCCGCCCAGGGATCGCCCAGCGTCTGCTTTAGGCCCAGCGACAGGCGGCGCTCGCCCATGTTCACTCCCAGTACCACCGCTTCCACGGTGTCGCCCGTCTTCAGCACATCGCTGGCCTTGCGCACCTTCTTGGCCCAGGACATCTCCGACAAGTGGATCAAGCCCTCAACCCCGGGCTCTATCTCCACGAACGCCCCAAAGTCGGCAACCCGGGTCACCGTACCGTGCACCCGGTCGCCAGTCTTCAATCTTGCAGCCACACCATCCCAGGGGTGGGGAAGAAGCTGTTTCATGCCCAGCGATATCCGCTGTTTTGCAGCGTCGATTTTGATCACCCTGGCCTCGATCTGTTGGCCCACCGAGAGCACGTCCTCCGGCTTGTTAACGCGGCTCCAGGAGATATCGCCAACATGCAGCAACCCGTCCACTCCGCCTATGTCGACAAACGCGCCATAGCCGGTGAGGCTGCGCACTTCACCGTGCACGATTTCGCCTTCTTTTACCTCAGCGTACCGCCGCTCCTTGGTCGAGCGCTCTTCTTCTTCGCTGAGCACCCGGCGGTCAACCACTACGTCTTCTTCGCTCGCTTCAAGCTTGATAATGCGGCAGCGAATCTGCTGCCCGACCAGTTTCTCCAGGTCGGCGGCATCGCGCGCCCCACTGCGCGAGGCGGGCATGAATGCACGTACGCCCACATCCACGCTCAATCCGCCTTTGACCACCCCGGTCACGGTGCCGGCGATCGCAGCCTTGTCGGTAAACGCCCGCTCCAGCGCAGACCAGTCCCTGGGCTGTTCCACCTTAAAGCGTGAAAGCTCGTAGTAGCCTTCCGCATCCCGGCCCTTTGACCGCCACCAGAAATTTGTCGCCGGGCTTTACCGCTTCGTTCACACTCTGGAATGGAGCCAGCGGCAGCACGCCTTCCGTCTTATAGCCGATGTCGAGGAAGACCTGCTCGGCGGAGACAGCGACGACCGTCGCCTCAATTTGTCTGCTGCCGCCTTCCGCCTGGCGCGAATGGCTCTGCTCGTACTCGGAAAAAATTGCGCCGAAGGATTCGCCGCTCTCCGGGCTGGCTTCCGATTCCGTGTTGTCAGGGTGCGAATTATCGCTTGTAGGCATGGCTGCTGATTGCGCTCAGGATACCACTTGGCCATCCGCCGCGTTTATCTCGGCTCGTCAACATCCTCTTCGCGCTCCCGGGGCACAATCATCAGGTGCTTGAGCGCGGTGCCGCGCAGCAGGCTAATGTTCTGAGGCTTGCCGGCGCGCTCCGTGGTCAGCAACGATGCAGATCGTCGATACCCCCCACCGGCTGGGCCGCAAAACCTACAATCACGTCGCCTTCCTCCATGCCCGCGATCGCCGCGGCCCCATTCGGCGACAGTGCCGTGGCCATCACGCCCGAAGGCATCGGCAGCTTGTATTCGTAAGCCAGCCGCCGCGGGATGGGCACATTCTGTGCCGCAATCCCAATCGAGCTGCGGCGTACCCGGCCGTGCTGCAAGAATCTGGGCGGCCACATACTTTGCCGTATCGATGCCCACGGCAAACGAGAGGCCCTGGGCGCCAAGAATGGTTGCCGTGTTCACCCCGATCACGCAGCCGGCGGAGTCCAGCAGCGGCCCTCCGGAATTGCCGGGATTGAGCGGCGCATCCGTCTGGATGATCTCTTCCATCATGCGCCCTGAGGCCGCGCGCATGCTGCGGCCCAGCGCGCTGACTACGCCCGCTGTTACCGAGAACTGAAATCCGAACGGATTGCCCACAGCAATGGCAATCTGCCCGATCCGCAACCGTTTTGAACTGCCCAGCGGGGCAGGGGAGAAGACCGCATGCTCGGTTCTGAGTACAGCGATATCCGTATCCCGATCCTCCCCGATGAGCACCGCTCCACTTCGCCCGCCATCCGTAAATGTGAGCGAGATCTTCGACGCACGGTGAACCACATGGCTGTTGGTCAGGATCAAGCCATCGGGAGTAAAAACAAAACCGGAGCCCGACCCTTCCTGGCTTGGCCGATTCGACCGCCGTGCGCTTTGAACATCGATTTTCACCAGCGATCCGCTCACCCGTTCGACGGCTTGCGTCACCGAACGGGAGTAGCTGTCCAGCAGATCGCCGTCATCCATCTTGCTCGAGACCGCACCGGCCTCGCCGGCAAGTACAGATTTGCTGTTCCATTCGCTTCCCCTTAAATGGCAACCAGGCCACGCGTCACGCCAATTGTCACCGCTTCTGTCCGCGTTCGCGCGCCGAGCTTGGCCAAAACGGAGCTTACGTGGAACTTCGCGGTGTGCTCTGAAATCTCCAGCAGTGCAGCCACTTGCTTGTTTCTGTTTCCTCGCGCCATCAGACGCAAGACCTCCACCTCTCGTGCGGTCAGGTCTTCCGTAATCGACCATAGTGTCCGCTGCTCCGGAGAGTGAACGCGGCAGCGTCACCGCAAAACCGGCCACGGTCGCTGCAATAGCGGCGACCAATTGTTGCGTGGTGACTTCCATGGGAAGCACGGAATGTATTTTCATCCGCCCGGCACGTGCGCACGATGGCCGCGCCAGAGTCTGCCGCCAGCAGCACCGTCGGTGTTTCAGAAAACACCTGCTGCAGTGCGCTGCGATTGCCCATCCTGGCCAGAAAAGCCTCTCCTGAGGCAATCACGATCGCGTCCGGGTTGTCGCTCTGCACGCGAAACAGCAAGAGTTGAGGGAAGAGCGACGGCCAGCAGTGACAATTCCTGAGCACGTGCGCAGAGCCGCGAATCGGCCCGCCTGGGTCATCGACTCCACGCACGGCAAAACCAGGAACGGCTCGCGTTTGCGATCCTCAGCCACGATCCGCCAGAACGACCTTCAGATCCATTCTTCACGCCTCCGCGGATAACCGCCACCGGTACTGTCTCTCCCACCTTCAGGCTCGATAGCCGATGCTGCACATCGTGCACGTTGTGAACCGGATGGCCGTCGAACGACTGCAAAAGGTCGCCCACCAGGATTCCCGCCGATGCGGCAGGCGCTTGAGGTTCCACATGCAGCACCAGCAGAGCCTCTCCTTCTCCGAAGTGCGAGCGCAGAGCTTCGGGTACAGGAACCGCCTGCATCGCGGCGCCCAGAAACGGGCGCGGCACGTGGCCCCGTTCGAGAATTGCGTCCACCACTCGATCGATGGTTGTTGCCGGCACGGTGATCACTGCATTGCGAGCCAGCGCCCCGCTGTTGATGCCCAATACGCGGCGGCCTTCGTTCACCAGCGCGCTGCCCGACTGGCCTACGTAGAGCTGCAGATCCGGACGAATCAGCTTATCCATCTGTCCCCCGCGCCAGGTACGCCAACCGCTTCCCAGGCGCGCAATGATTCCCGCGCTGGCCGATATGTCGCCCAGAGCGGAACGGCCAATGGCCAGCACTACCTCGCCCACGCGTGTCGGCTGGTCGCCGATGGTATCCACCGGTTGCCTGCGCCGGTGTCTGCGCGAAGCACGGCGAGATCGGTTCCCGCATCGGAACCGGCGAGCGTGGCAGGGATTGGTTCCCCGTGTTGAGCGACTGTGAGTGTGTCACTGCGGCGGAGTCCCGTGACGCACCGTCACGATCACGCCCGGCCGCCAAACCACTCCGCTGGAAGTGGAGCGGCCCCCTCCGTGGACAGTCACGATGCTGTCCTGGATGGCTTCAACTGTTTCTGCTATTGACTTGGAGAGCCCACTCCAAACCCCTGCGCTCTGCGTTGCTGTTTCCATGATCTTCTCCGTAAAGGACAAGATCATGCTGACACTTCAATGCGCAGCGCACATCGCCCATATGACTAGGGTGAGTGATTGGGCTTCAGTCCTTTTGGTGGAAGACCGCATTGTTGATATCCGGCCACACTTCCTTAAAGACGAAGACGCCAGCCATCAATGGCAGAGATTCGTGATCCATCGTTGGTAGGTCTTGGTGAAGCGTCCGTTCCTGGCTTGGATAGTAGAGATTGGCAACACCCGAGAACGCACCCGCTCCCAGGATTTCGCTGGCGTTGAAGGTCTCGTGGCCCGAATCCGTGCGCGTGATGATGATTCGCGTGAAGGCGTACCCCACTCGTTTGCCAAACCTGCCCTTGCCCAGGGTGTAGTATCTCGTGTCTTGATGCAATAGCGAGGGGATGATGAACTCGACAAAGGTGTTTTCGTTAATCGCATCTGCGAGTGTGTGCCAGTAATATCTGCCATACCCTGCGGCGCCTTGGCCAAACTCAGGGTACGAGTTGTTTGCCTGCGCAACTCCGGCCTGACCCGCTACGAAGATAAACGAGGAGTAGTCGAAGCTGTCGAGCATTGCCGTTTTGAATTTCTCTTTCACCGTTTGTGGCGGCAGGTGTTGATCTGCGCTAACGGCGCGGAAGTTGGGGACAACATAGAGAATGCGCTTCGTTTGTCTGCCTTGTTCGAGCGGATCTTCCGCCGTCGTTGTGCTCGTCGCGGGCGGTGTACCTGACCCCGCCTGTACCTGCTGTTGCACTCCTGCGCCGGGGTCGTCGGGCAGCTCCACATCCGCGATATCGGACGATACTGTCCGTTAGATCAGCGACGGTATTGTGTTGGCTCGGGCCCTGAATCTCAAGTTGCGAGCTCTCCAGGGGAACTTCGTCTGCGCTCGCTTTCGCTCCCGGAGCAGATGCCGCCCAACAGAAGCCCAAAAACAAGAACAGATGATCTCTTGCCTAACCTCATACAAGCCCTTTGATTCCGGTAGTGTGGGTTTGGGTGCAAGCTAATTGTACTTCGGGATATTCCGCCGGCAGATCTGGGCGCGATATCACTTGCCATCGCTCGTATGAAGGCAATTGCGCTCACTTACGATGACATTCTCTACGACGGCATTCTCATAGAAGACGGTCTCATATTTGACGCTCGAACCAAAGCAGAAGTGTGCTGCAGGCAAAAAAAAGTTCCTTCCGAGGGACTCCCTGCCTACAACCTTTAGGGTATGAGGTATTTTCTCAGCGCGGCCAGGCCCTCTTCAATGGCCTGAGGATCAATGGCGTAGCCAAAGCGGACGTGGCCCTCGCCCTGCCCGCCAAAGACCACGCCAGGGACGGTAGCTACATGCGCCTTGGTGAGCAGCATCTTGGCGGCGGTGCGGCTGTCCTTGCTGATTCTTGTCACTCGCGGAAAAGCGTAGAAAGCTCCCTGGGGCATCTCGCAGGGCAGGCCAACTTCGTTCAAGCCGTTTACCAGCAGATCACGTCGCTGCCGGTACTCGTCTCGCCGCCTGTCAAGCTCGCTGCGGGGAATGCGCAGCGCTTCCAGGGCCGCCCACTGGGTCATGGTCGAGACTCCATTGCTGGAATACAGAACCAGCTTCTTTAGCCCACTCATGAAAGGCTCGCTGGCCACGGCGTAGCCTACGCGCCATCCGGTCATCGCGTAGCTTTTTGAAAACGTGTAGGTCGAAATAGTGCGCTGCGCCATTCCCGGCAACGATGCAATCGAAAAATGATCCCCATCGTAAACCAGGTCCTCATAAGCCTCGTCTGCAATCACCAACAGGTTGTGCTTTCTGGCGAACGCTGCCACTTCTTCCGCCTCCCAGCGAGAGAACACGGTGCCCGTGGGGTTTTGCGGCGTGTTGTAGTAGATAGCGCGCGTGTGCGGAGTGGCAAAATCCTCCAACGTCCGGGTCAGGCCTGCGCTGCGCGCCGTGGCTGTCGGCACCAACAGCGCGCGCGCCTGGCAGCCGGTGACCATCTCCCGGATTGGCGTCCAATAAGGAGAGAACAGCAACACATCGTCGCCCGGGTCGAGTACCGCCTGGAAGGCAACGTAGAGCGCATGCGCTCCTCCGGCGGTCACGATTACATTTTCCGCTGAAACGGCGAGCCCGTTCCGCTCGTTCAGCTTTACCGCAATCGCCTGGCGCAGAGGTTCAATCCCTGAGGATGGCGCATACCTGGTCTTGTTTTCAACGGCCGCGCTCAGCAGCGCGTACTTTACCGAGTTCGGAGTTTCGAAGAACGGCTCGCCGCCATGGAAGGCATGTACGGTCTGACCCGCCGCCCGCAGCTCCATGACCTTGTTCCGCACCTGCACGATATCTGAAAAACCAACTTCATCCAGACGCCGGGCCAATCGTAATGCATCTGCCGCCATGATTGCCCTCTTTCCGCTCCAGTGCTAAGGTCTGGCTACGAGCAATGAAGTCCAGATATCTTTACCTTGCGGCCTCGGTTGCCTTTCTGGTCGGTGCGGTCCTGGAAGCCCCTCACAGCGTCACGGCCGCCGTTCTTGATGGCATTGCAGGAGCCATCTTCCTCTTTCTAGGAGCGGGTCCTCAAAAACGGACATGAGCGGCGTGCCCGAGCTAGACCTTGATGAAGATTTTCTTCCTGTACAACAGCAGCACCGGAAGGAAGCAGACAAGCACAACGGCGATTGCGTAGAGCAGCGATCCGAACGACGGATTAACCAGAGGGAAGAACCACTTCTGGTAAATGAATTGCTGCAGATCAACAATCCTGGCCCCGCTGGTGCACAGGGATGGTGTAAAGCGCGCCGCCGAGAAGCTCCGAGAAGACATATGCCGTAATAGCGTTGGATCCGAACACCAGCCAGGGATATGTCCAGCCGCGCGTCCACTGCTTGATCTCTACTGCATAGAAACAAATGGCGAGCAGCAACAAAGTGCAGCCCTGCCGCGAATAGCACGTACGAGCTGGTCCACAGCTTCTTGTTGATGGGGAACCAGATATTCCATATGTTTCCCAGCACCAGCCCGCTGATCGAACCCACCAGCAGGCCCACCGCCTTCGCAGATAGCGATTTAGGCCGTCGCAGCCAGATCCCGGTAAGCACACCCAGCAGGATGGTGCCCATTGCGGGGATGTCGCTGAGCAGGCCCTTCCGGATCGCGCACTCCTTCGTAGAGGCGGCCGGGGAGGAGCTTGCGATCCAGGTAGGCTACCCAATTCTGGTTGGGGTCGAGCAAGGCAACGCCATGTGTAGGAACGCCGATACCGGGAATCGGAACCCAGCGCATCAGGATCCAGTAACCGAGCAACGCCGTCACAACGGTTGTCGCGGCCACCCAGGCCCGGCTATTCCATAGATACAGAAGGCTGGCGAAGAAGAAGCAAATCGCGATGCGCTGCAGAACTCCATAAATGCGCAGCGTGCCCAGGTGAAACAACGGAAAGCCGTTGACCACCAGCCCCAGCAGGAAGAGAATCACAGATCGCTTGAGCACGTGCAGTCGCAGCGTGTTCTTCGATTCGCCGCGCGCCAGGCGCGACTCGGTCGAGAATACGATCGAGATGCCCGCGATGAATAGGAACGACGGAAATACCAGGTCAGTCAGCGTCCAGCCATTCCAGGCGCTGTGTTCCAGCTGGCTGTAGCTGTATCTTCCGCTGCCGCCGTTGTTGACCAGAATCATGAACGCGATGGTGATGCCGCGCGCGACATCGAGCGAGACCAGTCGCTTCGTTGGGTTCACCATGGTCTGCGGAGCGGTGCTTGCCGCATTCTTTGTAACCGTGGTTGCCATGCTCGTCCCTTCCTTACAGGGGAAGTGTATCTGCTGCTCGAAAGGAGTGTCGAGCAGCCAATCAACCAGTGCGCTAACAACCTATGTCGACAGCACTCCCGAATACACTGCCATTCCGGCGACTGCGTCTACGCCGATCGCGTCCAGGGCGTCGATCTCGGCCTGCTCGCGAATGCCGCCGGCTACAATCAGCTGCCGCCTGGTCTTCTGTTTGAGACGCTCCGCCACCTCGATCGGAAAGCCTTGCATGGTCCCTTCCCGATCGATATGGGTATAGAGAAAGGCCCCGCAATAAGGCTCTAATTGCGGCAGGGCTTCGTCAGGGGTAAGCTCCACCTGGTCTTTCCAACCTTTCACCGCCACTCGCCCCCCTTTGGTATCCACGCTGAAGACGAGGTGTTCCATCCCCACCGTCACCGCCAGCGTGCGCGCAAAGCCGGTGTTTACCAGCTCCGCTCCACCGAACAGCGCTGAGCCCACGATCACCCGCCGGGCCCCCGCGGACAGCATCGTGGCCGCTTTCTCTACCGTGCCGATGCCGCCCCCTACCTGGCAGGGCAGCCGCCCGGCGATCCTTGTGATCAGTTCGCTGTTGTCGCCCTGCCGCATGGCGGCGTCCAGGTCGATCAACTGCACCAGGGGATAGGATTGAAAACGGCCAATCCAGTACTCGAAGTCGTCAAATGCCAGCTTGAGCGTTTCGCCCCGCACCAGTTGCACGATCCGGCCACCCATCAGGTCAATAGATGGAATCAGCATGGCAGCCTCATGGCAACGCCCATTTGTGCCAGCTCCAGCTTGAGCGTCCGCACGTCGGCGATGCCGAAGTGAAAGATGCTTGCCGCCAGCGCCGCATGCGCCTTGCCTGCCTGGAATACCTGGGCAAAGTGCTCTGCCGACCCGGCGCCGCCAGAGGCGATCACCGGGATCTCCACCGCCTCGCTGACCAGCGCAGTCAGCTCACAATCAAAACCAGCGCGGGTGCCGTCGGCATCCATCGAGGTCAATAGAATCTCGCCTGCCCCGCGTGCTTCAGCTTCACGGGCCCATTCTATTACCCGCCGTCCGGTGCGCGTGCGTCCCCCGCTGACAAAGACCTCCGCCTCGTCAACCGGCTGGGCCGCGACCCGTCTGCCGTCAATGGCCACGATCACTGCCTGGGCGCCAAAGCTCCGCCCAATGGCGTCGATCAGCTCAGGATGGGCGATCGCCGCCGAGTTGATACTTACTTTGTCGGCGCCGGCATCGAATACCGCCGCTGCCTCGTCCGCCGACCGTATGCCGCCACCCACCGTGAACGGGATGAATAGCTCCTTGGCCGTGCGCCGGACCGTATCCAGCAGCGTCCCCCGGCCCTCGTGCGTGGCCGTGATGTCGAGCAACACAATCTCATCGGCGCCTGCCGCCGCATGCCGCTTGGCCAATTCCGCCGGATCGCCTGCATCGACCAGATCCACGAACTGCACTCCCTTCACCACGCGTCCACTGCGTACATCCAGGCAGGCGATGATTCGCTTGGTCAGCATTAAAACTCCAGAAAGTTCTTCAACACTCTGAGCCCGGCCGCGCTCGATTTCTCGGGATGAAACTGCACCCCCATCACGTTCTCGTGCTCTACGGCCGCGGCGAAAGTCTTGATGTAGTTTGTGCTCGCCGCTATCGGGTTCTCACCCGGACGCTGGCTAAGGCCGTTGCGCAGGATGCTCGTGGGAACGTAATACGAGTGCGTGTAGTAGGCAAATTCGTTCTGCTCCACGCCGGCGAACAGCCGCGTTGGAGACGAAGTGCGGGTCAGAATATGGTCCCAGCCCACGTGCGGAACTTTTTCGCTGCCCTCCGGAAAGCGCTCGCACCATCCCTGGAAATAGCCCAGACCCGGCTGGCCCGTTGCCTCCATGCTGCCGGTAAGAAGCCACTGCATGCCCACGCAAATCCCCAGGAAAGGCACGCCCCGCGCAATTACCTCGCGCAGGGCGTCGGTGATTCCGGTTTGATCCAGGCGGCTCGTAGCCGCAAAGTGACCCACTCCCGGCAGAATCACGCGGCTTGCTGTCGTCACCTCTTCCGCGCGATCCGTTACCGTGACATCGGCGTCAAGATAGTGCAGCGCTTTGACTACCGAAGTCAGGTTGCCCGCCTTGTAGTCGATCACCGTGACGGGTATCACAGCAGTCCCTTGGTGCTGGGCAACATCTTGCCCAACTGCTTATCTTTCGAGCAGGCAACGCGCAGCGCCCGCGCAAAGGCTTTGAACAGCGCCTCGATCTTGTGGTGGTTAGAGCGGCCATACATGGTGGCAACATGCACATTGGCCCGGGCGCCGCGCGCAAAGCCCTCAAAAAAATCTTCGACCAGTTCGCTTTGCAGATCGCCCACCAGGCGCGTCTTCACCTTGGTCTTGACCACGCAGGACACGCGTCCGCTCAGGTCAACGGCGGCGACGCCCAGGGTCTCATCCATCGGCATCAGGAAATACCCCGCGCGCAGAATCCCTTTCTTGTCGCCCAGTGCCTGGTCGAAAGCCTCGCCCAGGGCAATGCCTACATCTTCCACCGTGTGGTGCTGGTCCACGTCCAGATCGCCGTCGCATTGCGAGTTCGAGATCGAAAGCCCCGTGACGTGTGAACAGCTCCAGCATATGGTCGAAGAAGCGAATGCCCGTTTTGACCTTGTAGCGCCCGCTGCCCTCCACCACCAGTTTGAGCGAGATTTTGGTCTCGGTTGTCTTGCGCTCGATAACGCCCCGGCGGGCTTTCTTCGTGGCCATCATGCTTTCTCCCATCCGATCTCGTTCAGAGCTTCGCCCATGGCGGCCATGGCCTGCTTCATCTGCGCCCGCGTGCCCACCGTCATGCGCACACACCCGGCGCAACCCTGGTCTTTCGACCGGTCGCGCGTGAGCACGCCGCGTTTCTGCATCGCCTGCACAAACTCACCGTGTTTCGGTCCGATCTTCACCAGGATAAAGTTCGCCTGCGAGGGCCATTGGGGAACACCAAGCCGGCGCAGGCTGTCCACCATCTCGGTGCGCGCTGCCTTTACCTCTTCCACATACCACTGCAGGTACTCTTCGTCGTCCAGTGCCTCCGGCAGGCAGGCCAGCGCCAGCGAGTTCACGCTGTAGGGGGAAATGACGGTTCGCAACCACTGTTGAATGCCGATGGGGGCGGCGAGCATTCCCAGCCGAAGCCCGGCGAGTCCGTAGGCTTTAGAGAACGTGCGCGCCACGATCAGATTCGGCGCCTGCCCCACCAGGTCCATAACGGTCTGACCGCAGAAGTGGTAGTAGGCCTCGTCCACCAGGACCGCTGCATGGGGCGCACGATTGAGAATCTGCAGAATCTGTTCACGGCTGGCTACCGTCCCGGTCGGGCTATTCGGGCTGGCAATCGCGATTAAGCGGGTTTGCGGAGTGATGGCGGCGAGCAGCCCTTCCAGAGGGAAGGCAAAGTCCGCATCGGAGGGAACCGTCTTGACTACCGCATCCGTGCAGGAACCGTAGACCTCATACATGGTGTAGGTCGGTGTCGGAAAGAGAAACTCGTCTTCCCGGTCGAGATACGTCTGGCAAAGTACGTGGATCGCCTCGTCCACCCCGTTCGTAAGCAGAACCTGTTCCGGCTCAAGCCCAAGGTGTTGCGCAACCTTGGCTTCCACCTGGGCTCGCTCAGGGTACTTCGCCAGGTCCGCGGCGGCGATTTTTTTGAGCGCTTCTAAAACCCGCGGGGAGCAAGCAACGGTGTTCTCGTTAAAGTCCAGTCGCAGCCCTTGCCGGCCGCCAAGTGGGGGATGGTACGCACGCATCCTCCGCACCGCGGCCCGTGGCGCGGGTGTCTCTTGCAATACGCTCTCAGCCATCGATCCCCCTCGCTCGCACTGCCTCAGCGTGGCCGTGCAACCCCTCTGCATGGGCCAGTGCGATGGCCGCCGGTCCCAGCCTCTTGAGGCCAGCCAGCGTGTATTCCTGCACCGTAATCACCTTCAGAAAATCCATCACGCTGAGCCCGCCCCGCACCTGGGCCACGCCGCCGGTGGGCAGCGTGTGATTGGGGCCGGATACGTAGTCCCCCATGGGTTGTGGAGAATAGCGCCCAATAAATACCGAGCCCGCGCTACGCACCCAGTCGAGGTCCTGGTTGCTATCGACCGTCAGATGTTCGGGGGCCAACCGGTTGGTAATTTCGTGCGCTTCGTCGACGGAACCGGCGATCACCGCCAGTCCATTTCGCTCGATCGCCTGTTTGGCAATGGGGATTGCCTTTGCCCGCTGTGTAACCTCTCGAACCACGTCGCGCGCGAGCGCCGCGTTGGTTGTGATCAAAATGGCCAGGGCCTCAGGGTCATGTTCGGCCTGGGCTACCAGGTCGGCCGCGATCCCCACCGCATCGCCGCTTTCACTGGTCACAACAATCTCTGTCGGGCCGGCCAGCATGTCGATTGCGCAATCGAAGGCCACCATTTTCTTGGCCGCGGTTACGTACCAGTTCCCTGGGCCCACAATCTTATCCACCCGGCGGATGCTCTCCGTGCCAAGTGCGAGGGCTGCGATCGCTTGTGCGCCGCCGATGCGGTAGAACCCGCTCACGCCGACCAGCGCCGCGGCTGCCAAGGTTTCCTTTGCCGGCTTGGGCGAGACCGCAACGATTCGCTCTACCCCGGCCACCTGCGCCGGGATTACTGTCATGAGCAGGGTAGAGGGTAAGGGGTAGCGTCCGCTGGGTACATAACATCCCACGGCTCCCAGGGGCCGTACCCGCTGCCCGGTCGTTAGCCCAGCGGTGGTCGAACTCCATTCCTTAGGCATTTGACGTTCGGCGAATCGCCGAATATTACCCGCTGCGGTTTGCATTGCCACCTGCAGCGGCTTGGGCGTGGCTTCCCAGGCCTCCCTCATCTCGGCTTGGCTTATCTCCAGAGGCTGTTCTGGGGCCAGGCCGTCCAGCTTTGCCGCATAGCGGCGAAGCGCCCCGTCGCCACCTTTGCGCACGTCTCCTACAATTCGACGCACTACCGGCATCGCGCGCTCCGTGTTCAGCGCGCCGCGCAGTTCCAACTCGCTCAGCATCTGCCGGGTCTGCTCCGCCGCCACGCCCCTGTGTCCTTACCAACCTCATGCAGTTCCCTCGTTCTGAAGAAATTTGTCATCCCGACCGGAGCGTAGCGGAGTGGAGGGACCTGCTGTTTCGCTCTCACCACCATCAAACCCACATGAAAGCGCCGCCCTACCCCTTCGTCCTCCCGCCTGCCCCGGTTTGCCGCGGGGTTAGTAAACAATCTTATTGAGCGGATACTCCACAATTCCGGTAGCCCCCGCACTCTTAAGTTTGGGAATTACATCGCGCAGGACGCTCTCCTCCAGCACCGTGTTCACCGCCGCCCAACCGGCATCACTTAACGCAGATACCGTCGGTGAATCCAAAGCTGGCAGCATTGCCAACACCTGTTCCAGGTGTTTCTTCTCCACGTTCATCATCAATCCCACCCTGCTTTGCGCTGCAATCGCGCCGTTGAGCATCAGCGCGATATTGTCGATCTTCTGCTTCTTCCATGGATCGCCATATGCCGTCCGGTTGGCGATCAGGTGGGTTTCGCTTTCCATCACCGTATCGATAATCCGCAGCCGGTTGGCCCGCAACGAACTCCCCGTCTCCGTCACTTCCACAATAGCGTCGGCCAGCATGGGCGGCTTTACTTCCGTTGCCCCCCAACTGAACTCAACCTTTACCGGAACCTTCTTGCTCGCGAAGTAGTTCTTGGTCACCTCCACCAGTTCCGTCGCGATCACCTTTCCGCTCAACTCTTCGGCCTTCTGAAAGGGAGAATCCTCAGGTACCGCAAGCACCCAGCGCACTTTGGTGCGCGTCGCCTTGGAATAAGTCAACGAGGTGACACTGGCCACGTCGAGGCCGCTTTCCACCACCCAATCAATCCCGGTCAGACCCGCATCCAGAACGCCCTTCTCCACGTACCGCGCCATCTCTTGCGCTCGGATCAGCATGCATTCGATCTCGCCATCGTCGATACCAGGAAAATACGAGCGGCCATTGGCATAGATATGCCATCCGGCGCGCTCAAATAACGCAATGGTCGCGTCCTGCAGGCTTCCCTTGGGAATACCCAGCTTCAACTTACTTGCCATTCCGCGCCTCCATCCTCTCCGCTGTGGGCATTTCGATCGCCCGCGTAAAACAGCTCACCGTCCCCTCGTGGCAAACCAGTCCGTCACCCTCGACGGTCACGCGAAAGAGCACCGTATCCTGGTCGCAATCGGTCGCTGCCGACACCACGCGCAGCCGGTTTCCACTGGTTTCTCCCTTCATCCAAAGCTTCTGCCGGGTCCGGCTCCAAAAGGTCACAAAGCCGGTTTCGAGTGTTTTGGCGTAGCTTGTGTCGTTCAGAAAGCCCACCATCAGCACCTGTCCACTGTCGGCATCCTGCACGATTGCAGGCAGCAGGCCATCCATCTTCGCAAAATCGAGTTTCACTGCTTCGCTCATTTACGCCTTCTCCCCCTCTTGAACAACCAAACGCAGAAAAGCCCACCAGCGCATTCGCGCCGGCGGGCTTTTCCTGATCCTGGTTTCCTGCCCTTTACCGCTGGCCGGAACCGTCCGCCGACACGCTCGTCACGTGATGATGGGGGTGACGATGATGGTGGGTGCGGACTTGCATATCTACAAGAAAGCTAACCGTCTCCTGCTCCAATGTCAACCTACGGCGGCTGCCACCTTCTGCTACCATGCCGCCTATCGGGTCCATGCAAACCAACCTCGCCAAACTACTGTACCTGTTGGTGGCCCTATTAGCTGTAGGTTCCTCGCTTTTTTACGTCGCCAGCACCGCCGCCGCTTTTGACAGCCTCCTCAACGCCAACCGCGCCCGGCCGCCGCTTGTAGTTCTCCCACAGCTCCCGCTTTCTGGTGCAACCTCTTCCTGAGTCGCGGCGCGCCGGCATGGAAGCCGTGGATGAGGTCCTCTCCGTCAACGGCGTCGCCCTTCACCGGTATGGCCGGGCTGATACATCAGACCTTCTACGCTCATCCGGGTCAGATCGCCTCCATCGTCTATCACAACCAGGGAGGCGGCATGCACACCGCGCATGTGGGCCTGATGCCCCAACGGAGAGGTCCTCCCGCAGTTACTGATTGGTTGATCACCATTGTCCTGGATGTGATCTTCCCAGGATTCTGCCTTTTGCTGGGCTTTTGGGTAGTGTTGGCAAGGCCGCTCGATTGGAACGCATGGTTCCTTCTGGGGATCATGAATGTCGCGCCAGTCTTTGGCGCACACACCGGATACTTTCCCGGTTTCCTCACGCCCTTCACGATCTCCTGGCAAATCTTCGCTGAGCAATGGATGCTCATCTCGCTCATTCTCTTCAGCATCTACTTCCCCGTCCGCTCCCGCGTGGATGCCCGTTTCCCATGGATCAAGTGGCTCATCATCATTCCCCAGGTCCTCCTCGTTCCTCTCAACTTCGCCATTGAGTACGGCGTCCTTTACAACATTCGTTCCATCCAACCCTATCTTTCCGCGGTCGATCCGCTGGGGCTGGCGGGAAATGTCTTGGCCGCGATCTCTCTGTTTATTTTCATCGCCTCGATCATCCGCAAGCTCTTCACCGTTTCCACGCCCGATGCCCGCCGGCGCCTCGGAGTGGTGGCCGCCGGTTCGCTGCTCGGTCTTAGCCCGGTGCTCATTATCCTGCTGATCTCGACCTTTACCGACAAGTCGTTCATCGAAGTCGCGCCTCCCTGGGCTCTGCTTACCGTGGCTGTGCTGTTTACGTTTTTCCCCCTCTCGCTCGCCTACACCGTGATCGTGCAGCGTGCCCTCGATCTGCGCATCATCCTCCGCCAGGGCACTCGTTACGCCTTTGCCCGCGGCACGCTGTGGGTTCTACAAACCGCCGTGGTCGCATTCCTGGGTTTCCGGCTCTTTCACTTTGCGCATGCCTCCGGCCGCGCTGCCGTGCTCATCTCTCCACTTATATTCGTCGTCGTGGTGTTTTTTGTGCGCCTGCGGATCGCCCGGCCCGCTTTCCCTTTGGATCGATCGGCGCTTCTTTCGCGAGGCTTACTCCGTCGACCAGGTACTCGTCGAGCTTTCCGAGCAGGCCCGCAGTTTCAGGGAGACAGAACCCTTGCTGCGGACCATTACCGAGCGTCTAAGCCAGACCTTGCACGTCGACCGGATCGCTTTCCTGCTGCGCCGGGGGAAGCTTTTCCAGCTGCAGTACGCCCACGGCACTCCCGATGCCCTCGACCTCGCCCTGTCGGAAAACTCCTCCACCATCCGGGCCCTGACCATCGACCGCAGCCCGAAACAGGTCTACCGCGAGCATCCCGATCCCTGGCTGGCGTTGGCCGCGCCCACTGAGGTCTCGGTGCTCAACCGGCTGGAGGCGGAGCTACTGCTGCCCTTGCCGGGGCGCTCCAGTTTGATCGGGGTGATGGCGCTCGGGCCCAAGCTAAGCGAGGAACCCTATTCTCGCTCCGATCGGCGGTTGCTTTCTTCCGTTGCCTTGCAAACCGGGCTGGCCATCGAAAACAGCGCGCTGGTCCACAGCCTGGCGGAAGAGTCCGCGCAACGCCAGCGCATCGATCGCGAAATCGAAATCGCCACGGCAAGTGCAGCAGCTCCTCCTGCCGCAGACGTATCCCGTTGTCGCGGGTATTGAGTTCGCGGGCTTTAGCCGTGCCGCGCGGGAAGTGGGCGGGGATTACTACGACTTTATCGCCGCTCGAAAATGGCCGCCTCGGCATAGCCATCGGCGACGTCTCGGGCAAGGGTATTTCCGCCGCCTTGTTGATGGCTTCGGTCCGTTCCGCTCTGCATGGGCTTACCTTCAGCGGCATGCTCGACCTGGCCCGGCTCATCGAGGGCCTAAACCGCATCATCTATGATTCCTCCACAAGTAATCGCTTCGTCACCTTTTTCTTTGGCGAATACGATCCCTCGACGCGCATCCTTGACTACGTCAACGCCGGGCACAATGCGCCGGTACTGTTGCGTCCCACGGCTCCGCAAAAGGATAGTTATTGCGATCCGGAGGCTCCCTGCATGGTCCAGCGGCTTGAAACGGGCGGCCCGGTAATCGGCATCTTTAGCCAGGTTCAATATGAGCAGGGGCGAATTCAGTTGCAGCCGTTCGACGCCCTCATCGCCTTTACCGACGGAATCAGCGAAGCCATGACCGCCGATCTTGAGGAGTGGGGAGAAGAGCGGCTGATCGCGGCCGCCAGGATGAGCACGCACCTCTCCGCCGAAGGCATGGTCAGCGCGGTGGTCGCGAGCGCGGACCGGTTCACCGCGGGCGCACCACAGAATGACGACCTTTCGGTGGTCGTCCTCAAGGTTCTCTGAAATGTTTCTTTCCCGGTTGGCCGTCGTTCGCGTTGTTCTCGCTGGTTGTCTCTGCTCTGCACGGGCAAGCAATGCCGGCGGAGTATGCCACGTTCATGAGCCATGGCAAAGCCGTCTCCTGCGCGGTGTATGAAACCCGTGATGCCAGCGCGACGATGATCTTTCTGCGTGGTTCGAGCCCTGCCGATCTCGCTCTCGCCAAACTGCAGGCACACTTCTTTGCCGACCACGGCTTTCGCGTCTTGCTGCCGGACTATTTCAGTGCCACGACTTCTGCCGAAACTACCGCTGCCAACTATCGGCGTTGGGCCCAGGTGGCGGAAGATATCGTCGCCGAACTGCATGCGCAGTCCCGTACCGCGAAACAAGAAAATCGCCCTTGCCGGGCACGGCTCTGGGAGCCTCTGTCGCCCTGGTGGCCGCCTCTCAAAAGATCGACGTCGATGCTGTCGCGGAATGGTCTGGCCTGCTCCCCAACCAATTCTTTTCCCAGGTGCAAAGCCTGCCCCCGCTGCTCATCGTGCATGGCGAGCAGGATAAGCAGGTCCCAGTCGTCAACGCCCGCCAGCTTATTCGCCTCTGCAAGCTCAAAGACTTCACCTGCGACGCTGAAATCTATCCCACCGAAGGCCACGTTTTTACCACGCACTGCCACGGACTCCGCCAACCAGCGCACCTTGGCTTTCTTCCGAACCTATCTCTGGGCAAGCCTCCCCAAGCGCGCCGAGTAAGCCAACCATAAGGAACGCCGCAGGTTAACAACGTAAACGACAGAAGACTCGAAGGACGAGTAGAGGAAGGCGGTGCCCCACGTTGCCCAAGCGTACGTGGGCCGAAAAGGATGGGGCGAAGCCCCACCAATGTCTTCTCTTTCCGTTTCGACGAGATGGGGGCCCACCGCCCTTGATCTGTAACCGCCAGGAGTGCACTTAACCTAGCAACCCAGCAACATCCTCCGCCGGGTCCTTCAGCCCTAATCCAGTCATCCTTCGCCGCGTTGCTTCCTGCATGTAATAGTGCAATCTCTTCGCCGCCGCCGCGTAGCCCAATCCCTCTTCCCGTATGTTGGAAATGCAATTCCGCTCCGCATCTTTCCTGCCACGTCGCGGCTCCCAGGTAATGTAAACCCCGAGAGAATCGGGCGAACTTAACCCGGGCCGCTCCCCAATCAGCATCACGGCTAAAGGCGCTTGGAGCGCCTCGCCGATCGCGTCGCCAACGGCCACGCGGCCCTGTTCTACGACGCACACCGGCGCCACCCGCCAACCGGCGATCAAGGGCAACACCGCCCGCAACAAATGCAATGCGTGCCGCTCGACGGCCAGGGCCGAGAGCCCATCCGCGATCACAAAGACAACATCGTAGTCCCCTGCCGCGAGCAGCGCCGCCGAATCTTCGCTCAAAGCCCGGCCCAGATCCGGCCGTCTTAGGTAGGTGGCCCGATCCCTGGCCTGGGTCTTGAGCGCCAGCGCCGGCAGTCCGCACCGGCGCAGTTCATCGCACAGCATACGCACGTCAATCGCTGCATGGACCGCATCGCGGGCCCGCGCATGCGCCAGTTGAAAATCGAGCAGAGGACGCGTCGCCACGCTTACCCCGGTTCGTTCCAGGGCGATCCGCGCGGGCGTGTAACTTCGCAGGGCCTCGCGCGCAGCCTGCGACAGCTCCGCCGGTGTCAGATCACAGGCCGGTTTCGATCAGGTCATCGTCATTCCATCCTCGGTCATGCCAAAAAAGCCGGCACACTCAGCCGCAACCGGGCATCGCTGTGCAGCCACGCCTCAAACTCCGGCGCCGGCCTTAATCCCAGCGCCCGCCGCAGATACAGCGCATCGTGAAACGATGTGCTCTGGTAATGGAGCATCACGTCATCCGCTCCGGGTACCCCCATGATGTAGTTCACCCCGGCAGCGCCGAGCAGCGTCAGCAGTACATCCATATCGTCCTGGTCGGCTTCGGCGTGATTGGTGTAGCAAACGTCGCATCCCATAGGCAGCCCCAGCAGCTTTGCCGCAAAAATGGTCCTCCAGCCCGGCGCGAATGATTTGCTTCCCGTCGTACAGATACTCCGGCCCGATAAAGCCAACCACGGTATTGACGAGCATCGGCCGATACCGCCGCGCAACGGCGTAGGCCCGTGCCTCACAGGTTTGCTGGTCAACTCCATGATGGGCATCGGCAGAAAGCGCGCTGCCCTGTCCGGTTTCGAAGTACATCACGTTATCGCCCAGCGATGGCCTTGCCGCCATGGTGAGCCGGCTCGAACAGACGCCCCGCGTTCAACTCTCGGGCTGCCGCGCAGGCTTCATCCAGCAGCGCCAGGTTCACCCCAAACGAGCGATTGGCGGCTTCTGTGCCGGCAATCGATTGAAAGACCAGGTCGACCGGCGCGCCCTGTTCAAGCGCCGCCATGAGCGTCGTGACATGCGCCAGAACGCAGCTCTGCACCGGGATGGCATACTTCTGCCGCACGTGGTCGATCAACTCCAGCAGGGTTTGCACGCTGCTCACATTGTCCGAGACAGGATTGATCCCGATGACCGCATCTCCCGGAGCCAAGCAGCAGGCCATCGATCATGGACGCCGCGATCCCTGCCGGGTCGTCCAGGGGATGGTTCGGCTGCAGCCGCGTAGAGAGCCTTCCCTCGAGTCCGACCGTCGTCCTGAACCGTGTGACCACGCGTATCTTGCGCGCCACCAGGATCAGGTCCTGCACCCGCATCAACTTGCTGACAGCCGCCACCATCTCCGGAGTCAACCCCGGCGCGACGGCAGCCAGCATCTCGCCCGTCGCGGCATCGGAGAGCAGCCAATCGCGAAAATCTCCCACGGTAAGCGACGACAACGGAAGAAAGGCAACCGGATCGTGGGTGTCGAGAATCAGGCGGGTGACTTCGTCGCTCTCGTAGGGCACCAGCGCCTCGTCTGAGAAAGGCCTGCAGGGGAAGATCGGCCAGTGTCATTTGCGCCGCGGCACGCTGCTCACCGCTCTCCGCGGCAATCCCTGCCAGCGCGTCTCCCGAGCGATAGGGGCTGGCTTTGGCCAAGAGGTCGCGCAGGTCTTCGAAGTCGTAGGTGACTTCGCGGATCGTTCGGCGCAGCCGCATGGTGTGGACCATAGTAATACGGCGCGGCGCGACCAGCCTGATATTCTGCAAGCCATCTTGGCCATGCAGAGTCGATACCGACCACATTTGCCGAGTCGATCCTTGTTCCGGCCTCCTGCTCGGGCCTCTGGTCCCTGGCACAGACCCCGGCTGCGTCTCACCCCGTCATTCTCCATGCCGCGCGCCTGCTCGACATCGAAACCGGCCGCGTTCTTACCCCCGGGGAGGTCCTGGTCGAAGGAGAGAAGATTGTCGCTGCCGGCTCCTCCGTCGCCCACCCCGCCGGAGCAGAGACCATCGATCTGGGCGATACCACGCTGATGCCCGGGTTGATCGACGCCCACGTGCATCTCTTCCTCCATCCCGGAGCCGAAGATCTGCAGACTGTGATGGAATCCGTGCCCCAGCGGGTGATCATGGCCACGCTCGCCGCCAAAGCCGACCTTCTGGCCGGCTTTACCGCCGAACGAGACATGGGCACCGAGGGCGCGGGTCCGGCTGACACCGCCGTTCGCGACGCCATTGACCAGGGGCTTATTCCCGGACCGCGCCTGCGCATCAGCGGCAACGCCGTCAACATCCTGGGCGGCCACGAAGATGCGCTCCACTTCAACCCCGAGCAGCACGTCCTCCCCAACGCCACCTACGCCAACACCGCCGATGAATCTGGTGGCGGTGATTCGCCAGCAGATCAAGGATGGCGCCGACTTTATCAAGATCTACGAAACCGGCCGCGACTTCTTCAAAGACGGCCAGTTTCACACCATCGTCCAGTACACCGAACCGCAGCTGGCGGCGGCCGTAGCCGAGGCGGGCCGCCTGCAGAGCCGGATTGCCGTTCATTGCACCGGTGAGCCGGGCGCTCTCTACGCCGCCCAGGCCGGGGTGGCCTCCATCGACCATGCCTACCAGCTCAGCGACGAAACCATGCGCCTGATGCGGGAGCGGCAGATCTACGCCGTGCCGACCTTTGCCATCTCTGAGTATTTTGCGGCGCATGCCGCCTCCCCCCAGGAGGCAGCGTTCGAGCATCAGGAACTCGACTTTCACGTGCAGGAGTTTCACCGCCAGCTGGCCCACGGCGTGCCCATGGCGGTGGGTTCCGATGTGGGGCCCTTTCCTCACGGAACCCAGGCCCGGGAACTGGAGCTGATGGTGGAGTACGGCATGAAGCCGGTCGACGTGCTCAAGGCGGATTTGCTCAATGGCGCCCGGCTGCTCGACTGGGAGCACGAGGCTGGCGCGCTCAAGGCCGGCTACTTTGCCGATATCATCGCCGTGCCCGGTAATCCGCTCGACGACATCCGCGTGCTCGAACGCGTCTCCTTTGTGATGAAAGGCGGCGTGGTCTACCGCCGCTAGTGCGACAATTGATCTTCCAGTATAAACTTGTATAGTATCTTCAGCGGTTACCGGAGGAGATTCCTCCGCATTCGTTTCGGGCCCAGCTGCGTGCAATGTTGCTTTTGCTGCAATGGCATTGAGATCTTAAGGAGAGAGCATGAGAAGAACAGTGGTGGCGCTAAGCCTGATGGGCCTGATGGTTCTGCCCGTTTTGGGCAGGACAAGGAAGCGGATCGAGTAGAGGCCGCGGGAACTGTAATTTCCGAAATCATGAACGTTCCCGATGACATTCCGCAGAGCGTAATCGATAAGGCGGATTGTGTGGTGGTGTTGCCTTCCGTCCTGAAGGCAGCCTTTATCGTGGGTGGCAGCTACGGTCGTGGCGTGATGACTTGCCGCAGTGGCGCGCACTTTCGCGGTCCCTGGAGCGCGCCGACCATGATGGCTCTTGAAGGCGCGAGCTTCGGACTTCAATTGGGTGGCCAGGCCACAGATTTCGTCCTCCTGCTCATGAGCCCGACCTCCGCCTCGAACATTCTCAAGCAGCAAGGTCAAGATCGGCGGCGATGCCTCAGCGGCAGCCGGTCCGGTCGGCCGCAACGCCTCTGCTGAAACGGATGCAAGCATGCGAGCAGAGATCCTTTCCTACTCGCGCGCGCGCGGACTTTTCGCCGGAGTTTCCCTGTCCGGTTCCACTTTGCGTGCCTGACAACGACGCCAACAAGAACCTTTACGGGAAAGATGTAACCGCCAAGGCGATTGTCTTCGATAAGGCGGTGCCGCCCCCACCCTCGGCGGCCAAGTTGTTGGCAACGTTGAACAAGAAGTCGCCCAAGAACCTGTCCAAACCCCAGTAAGGCGATACGTGAGAGGTGGCCGCGTGTGATCCGTCGCGCGCGGCCCGCGCACCTGCGATTAAGGAGCGATCTATGTTTCACTTGTTGTGGGAAGCAATTATTGGCCTCATCGTTGGCGCTCTGGCGAAGTTCGTCATGCCGGGAAAAGATCCCGGTGGCATCTTCGTTACCATGCTGATTGGGGTCGCGGGTGCCTTGCTCGCGACGTTTATCGGCAGCCACGTAGGTTTGTATCAAGAGGGCCAACGCGCCGGCTTTCTCATGTCCCTGCTGGGCGCTATTGTGCTGCTGGCCATTTACCGCTTGTTCAAGAGCAAAACAGCCTAGCTGAAGGCCAGTAACCTCCGTGCACCACTCTGCGCCGGTGGCCGTGCATCCCTGTGTCGCTGCTACGGTAATGTCCCTCCTTATCCACGGCTTCCACAGTTGTCGACCCTTCTTGAGCCTTGTTCCTTGCCGCCGCCGGGCGTAGCCTCGTTCCAGATGCGAGCTGGGAAGGCGAGACCTGCGGTTCGCTCCCCTTTACGTTCCAGGGACGGCGGGTAACTGAATTGCACCCTTTCGAGAAGCGCACCATTTACCCATTGGGTGCTCCCTATGCAAGACACGACCGCCAAAACCGCGCGGCTAGCGGCCTTCCGGCGTTCTCCACAGCCAGTTGTTAGCTTTGGCGGTTGGTGGGGGGATATGCTTGTAAACTACTAGATGTAGTGGTTATGGCTTGACACACGCCATAGAGAGCGGTACTTTCGCATCTCACGGTCTTTTTCTTTTAACCGTCGCTTAACCGTTTTATGGGAGTTTTGTCCGCCAAGCCGGGTTGAGAAGCATTCCGAGGCGCCACTCGGCCCTGCTTGTTCTGTCATTTAAAATTGTGAGGAGACATCTATGGCCGAGGCCACCAATTCCCTAACTTCCGCCGCTGTGAACGGCTGGGCCGCCCACTATAGCCACTCTGTGCCGAAGCCTGAACCCGCCAACGGAGTGCGCTGCACCCGTCTCTTCTCCAAGTCCGGCATTTCACCCTACAGCGAGGTTACGTGGGAGCGCCGCACCGCCTCCATCACCGATGCCACCGGGGGGATGATCTTCGAGCAGAAAGATGTCGAAGTCCCCGCCGACTGGTCGATGACCGCGACCAACATCGTGGCCTCCAAGTACCTCCATGGCCACGTTGGAACTGCCCAGGGTGAGTTCGGCGCGCGCGAAACCGGTGTCCGCCAACTCGTTGCCCGGGTCGCGGAGACCATCCGCGACTGGGGTGTGGCCGGCGGCTATTTTGCGACTCCGGAAGACGCGGCAATCTTTCACGATGAGCTGGTCCACTTGCTGATTACCCAGAAAGTGGCCTTCAACTCGCCCGTCTGGTTCAACGTGGGCTGCGACCGGCTGGAGCCAAATTCGGATGCGCAGAACTGGCATTGGAATGCCCACAGCTGCGCCGTCGAGTTCTCTGTCACCGGCTATCGCAATCCGCAGTGCTCCGCGTGCTTCATCAACTCGGTTGACGATTCGCTCGATTCCATCCTGACCCTGGCGAAGACCGAGGGCATGCTCTTCAAGTGGGGATCGGGCACCGGGACCAATCTTTCCAGCATCCGCGGATCGATGGAAACCCTCTCCGGCGGCGGCACCGCCAGCGGCCCGCTCAGCTTTATGCGCGGTTTCGATGCCTTTGCCGGTGTCATCAAGTCCGGCGGCAAGACCCGTCGCGCGGCCAAGATGGTCATTCTCAACGCCGACCATCCTGATATCGCCGACTTCATCGAGTGCAAAGCCAAGGAAGAGGTCAAGGCCTGGACGTTGATGCAGGCCGGATATGACGGTTCGGGCCCGGACTCGGAGGCCTATAGCTCCATCTTCTTCCAGAATGCCAACAACTCCGTTCGTGTAACGGATGAGTTCATGCGTGCGGTTGAGCGCGACCAGGACTTCACCACCCGGACCGTCAAGGGCGGCGATCCCGTCAAGACCTACAAGGCTCGCGACCTCATGCGCAAAATCGCCGAAGCTACCTGGCAATGCGGCGACCCGGGCATGCAGTACGACACCACCATCAATAAGTGGCACACCTCCAAGAACTCGGGCCGCATCAATGCCTCCAACCCGTGCTCGGAGTACATGTTCCTCGATGACTCGGCGTGCAACCTGGCCAGCTTCAACCTGCTTAAATTCGTCACCCCGGCCGGCACCTTTGACGTGGATGCCTATCGCCATGGCATCGACATCATGATCACCGCGATGGACATCCTGGTGGACAATTCCGGCTACCCCACCGAATCGATCGTGCGCAACTCCCACGACTACCGCCCCCTTGGGCTTGGTTATGCCAACCTCGGCGCGCTGCTCATGGCCTTCGGCCTACCCTATGACAGCGACGCGGGCAGGGACTTCGCTGCCACCCTCACCGCCATCATGTGCGGCCAGGCCTATCTGCAATCCTCTGTCCTGGCCGAAAAGGCGCCGGCATTGGTTTCCGCCACTCCGCTCTGCCAGCAGGCTCAATATGCGAACGGCGCCACCGGGCTGAACCAGCGAGGCGGCGCGTGCCCCGGCTTCTACGTCAACCGGGAGCCCTTCCTCGACGTCATACGCATGCACCGCGCAGAAGTAAACAAGATCGGCCACGCCAACTCGGCCGAGCCTTTCACCACGCCCCAACTCGCAGCGCTCATCGAGGCGAGCAAGGATTGCTGGGACCAGGCTCTCGCCCACGGCGAGCAACACGGCTACCGCAACTCGCAGGTCACTGTGCTCGCTCCCACCGGCACCATCGGCTTCATGATGGACTGCGATACCACCGGCATCGAACCCGACCTGGCGCTGATCAAGTACAAGAAGCTGGTTGGCGGGGGAATGATCAAAATCGTCAACAACACCGTGCCTGTCGCCCTGTTCAAGCTCGGCTACACCAATCCCCAGGTCGACTCCATTGTCAGTTACATTGACTCGACTGGCACCATTGAAGGGGCGCCCGGCATCAAGCCCGAGCACCTTGCCGTCTTTGACTGCAGCTTCAAGCCGAGCAAAGGGACGCGCTCCATTCATTCCTCAGGTCACATCAAGATGATGGCCGCCGCCCAGCCGTTTCTCTCCGGAGCGATTTCGAAAACTGTCAATCTGCCCCACGACGCGACCCTCGACGACATCATCCATGCCTATACCGAGGCGTGGCGTCTGGGTCTGAAAGCAGTGGCCGTTTATCGCGACGGATCCAAGGGTGCTCAGCCGCTCAACGTCTCCGACGGCAACAAGGCCAAGGTCATCAAGAATGCGCTGGGAGCAGAAACCAATGCGGATGCTGCGGTCAACGCAGCCGTCAGCGCTGCCGCCGACCGCGTACTCGCCGCAATGGCGCAGGGCGACACCGCCTCGGTCAGCGACGACCTGCGGATGCTTGAGGGCAAGGTTTCGGCCCGGCTCGAAGTCACGGCCAACTCCATCGTGACCGCCGCCAATGCCTTCTCCGCCTCCATCGCCAACGCCATCAACCTGGGTCAGGCCGCTGTGCTGCGCGAGGAGCCGGACTCCACCCAAGGGCCACCGCGTGCGGTGCGTCATCGCCTGCCTGAGGAGCGCGCCTCGCTCACTCATAAGTTCTCCATTGCCGGTCACGAAGGCTACATCACGGTGGGCCTCTACCCCAATGGGCAACCCGGTGAGATCTTCATCAAGATGGCCAAGGAAGGTTCCACCGTCTCCGGGCTCATGGACTCCTTCGCGACTGCAGTTTCGCTCTCGCTGCAGCATGGTGTTCCGCTCAAAGTGCTGTGCGAGAAGTTCGCCCACACTCGCTTTGAGCCCTCGGGCTGGACTGGCAGCGAGCAGATCGGCTTTGCCAAGTCCATCATGGATTACATCTTCCGCTGGCTCCAGTTGCGCTTTCTTTCCGGACATCAATTGAGCTTGTTCACCGGCTTGGCCCAACCCCCGGCGGCGCCAAGTCTGGCGCCTGGCTTGACGCCCAACTCGATGAACGAGGCGTCCAGTTCCGAATCCGGGTCCGAAGCGGGAAGATACGAGCCGAGGTATGAAACCACGCCGCCGGTGAGTGGTATAGCACATGACCCAGGTCAGGGTGGCACAACCCGGCCTTCCCCCAGCTACAACGTGGAAGACCGCGGAATCTTCGGAGCGCCGGAAACCCGCAAGGGTGGCGGAGCCATCTTTCACGCGGCCGACGCCATGAAGGAATATCTCGACATGGGCGACGCGCCCAGTTGCCATACCTGCGGCGCCATCATGGTCCGCAACGGCAGTTGTTACCGCTGCATGAGCTGCGGCTCAACCAGCGGCTGCAGCTAGCTGCATCTATAACCCACGGGTGCCTTATCCTTGGCATTTTTCGCCAAAGGTAAGGCACCCTCTTTTATTCCCGGCTTGAACCCAGGCAAGCTTATGCTCAATCGCGCATACCGCACCAGCTTCGCGACCACGCTGCTCGCTTCTTCTTTCCTCCAGCTTTGCGCTCAACAGCCGGCCCATACTGCCTCTGGCGCGTGGCCCGATCCGCTCATCATGGCCAGCGGCCGGCCTATCCATAGCGCGGAGGAATACCTCTCCTTACGCCGCCCCGAAATCCTAAACCTCTTTGCCCATGATGTCTTCGGGATCACACCATCCGCCAAGCTACCGTCACGAGTACAGATTGACTCCACTGAATCCGCACTTGGTGGCCTGGCGGTGCGCAAGCAGATTACGATTTCCTTCGGTGTCCGAGACCAGGTGAAAGTGCATCTGCTTCTCTACCTGCCTGCTCATGCGGTCAAACCGGCAGGCGTTTTCGTAGGACTAAATTTCGACGGAAATCAGACGGTCGATGCCGACCCGGGTATTTTGCTATCGCCGGTTTGGCGGCGGGACCCCGAGCTTGCCGGAGTGCCTCTGGCCAAGGAACTCGCAGGGCACATTCGCAGCACGAGTACCGGCGAAACCCGCGGCAGTGCGGCTGCTCAATGGCAAGTGCGTAAGATCCTCCAGCATGGGTTCGGGCTCGCAACCGTCTACGCCGGCGATTTTGACCCGGACTTCATTGCAGGGATTGGCTACGGCGTTCGCCCCCTCTTCTTCACTCCCGGCCAGCAGCTTCCAGAAGCCACCAGTTGGGGCGCGCTTGGCGCCTGGGCCTGGGGAATGAGCCGCATCGTCGACTATCTCCAGCAGGACCGTGATGTTGACCCCGTCCGCATCATCGCCTTCGGCCATTCCCGGCTAGGCAAGGCCGCGCTGTGGGCCGCCGCCCAAGACACTCGCTTCGCTGCGGTCATCTCCAACAACTCCGGACAAGCCGGCGCGACCCTCTCCCATCGCAAGGTAGGCGAGCCCATTGACCACCTTATCCTCGCTTTCCCTTATTGGTTTTGCCCCAACTATGCGCATTACCTGGGAGATGTGGATACGCTGCCGGTGGATGGTCATCTGCTTCTTGCGGCGATCGCCCCCCGTCCCTTGTACGTCGCGAGCGGCGAGACCGATCCATTTTCTGATCCCGAAGGAGAGTTCCTGGCGACTCGGGCGGTCACACCGGTATACCGCTTGTTCGGGAAAGAAGGTGTCGAGCAAACGTCCATCCCTCCTCTCAATCATTCGGTTGGAGGAACCGTTCGCTACCACATACGAACAGGTGGCCACGATGTGACAGCCTACGACTGGGACCAGTATCTCTTGTTCGCCGGGCAAATACCGCCTGGTACGAAGTGAGGTCAGAGCGTTGGCGCGTAGAGTTGTTTCAGGTCGCGCATCCGGCCGCGCGTTATCTGTATGAGGCAGCGGGTGCGCGCATTAGGCTCGGTCGACCCCGGGTGCTTGATGGTGCCCAGGTCATAGACCTTAACCATCGCGTCACACGCTGACAGCCGATACTTCTCGAAGACAACCTGTGTTCCGTCCAGCGCCAGGGCGTTGGCATCATTCGGGGAGTCCTGGATGAGTGCTTCCCTCAGGGCGTCGAAAAACTGGGTGTAATTCTTGTAGGTTTCAACACGAACATCGTTCAGACACTCGTTGCGGTCTTCCAGAGTGGATGAATCCGTGCAATCGTTGCCTTCGTGCGCCATTTCAGCTCGGTACGCCAAATCGGCGATACGCTGCTGTTTACCATCCTGGGCTGCTCCGTTGATGGAATAGCCCACCACCAGCAGCAGGAAAAAAGTAGCGGTCGTTGCGCGCGTTGTCATCACCAAAAGCCTCGCCATAATCTTATGGCAGCGGCAAGGTGGTTGGATTTTTCTTGGGTTAGCGGGAGGAGCAAGGGTGAAGCGCCCGGGGAAATGAAGCTTTTTGAGCCACATCCCCCCGAGCCGGGGGAGCTTGGTAAAAGCGGAAACTTAGTAGCCGAGGAATTTGCCCATGGTGCCGTAGGTTGGTTCGCGCCGTTCCTGCAGTTCGACCGGAACCGGGGTATCCTGCCAGCGCCCTCCAGGGTCCGCCTGCACCGGCTTCTTCGCGGCCAGCGGCTGGCCTTTTTGCGACCAGTTCCCGATTGCGGTCACGATCCGGGCTGCGGCCAGCCGTCTCGACGAGGCATCCCCCTTCGTCCCACCTGTGAATTCTCCTATTGATTGGGGAGCACGCCCATCTTCCAGGGCACTCAACGTCCAAATCTCGTCATTCTGCGGCGACAGAACGAAAATCGCCCTCAAACTGCGCACAATAAATTCGACTGTGGGTTTGCCGTCCTGCAGATCCAACCGAGGATCCAGTTCCAGCTTTTCCTTGCTGGTAAAGTCGAATGCGGCCTCGATCCGGGCGGATAGCTCCAGCAGCTTGCCTTCCCGCTCCTTTTCCCGGATTCGGTCGTTTTCTTCCGCCAGCCTGCGGTCGGTTTCGACCACCAGCTTGCGTGCCTGCTCAAACATATCCAACAAAATCTGCTCCATTCTGACACCCTCGGGAGCAGTATGCTGGCTTTAGATGTAGGCTGCCATACAACTATTGGCTAACATGCGGGGTCCGCCCGCCTCAGTAACGCTTGCGGTCGCGGTTGCCGCCGCCTCCACCACCGCCGCGGCCATCCCGGCCCCCACCCCCGCCGCCCCGGCTGTCCCGACCGCCGCCTCCACCGCCGCCTTGTTTAGGCCGATAGCAGCTCTTGCAATAGACCGGACGGTCCCCGCGTGGCTCGAATGGTACCGTTGTGGTCTGTCCGCAACTGGCGCAGACCACGGTTGTGCCCGTGCTCATGCCACCGCCCGGGCTGGCGCTGTAACCGCCCTGCGGCTGGGAATGTGAGGGAGCATGGCCGCCGCCGGCGCCCTGTTTAGCTTGGCGGCATGGTTTGCAGCGACGGGGCGAGGAGTAGCCGCGTTCCTGGAAGAACTGCTGTTCACCTGCGGTAAAAACAAATTCCTGACCGCAGTCGCTACAGGTTAGTAACAGGTCGCTGCCGCTCATGGCTTCGTCCCCTTTCAGCGAGTGTACTGCCGAACGCCCCACGCGCAGTGGAATGTTACACGCAAAAACGCAACCCCGATGGGAAACGATTTAAGCCGACCCAGCTCAATCTTGCACTTTGTCCCGGCAGGAAATGCGTGGCCCATTCAAGCCTTGTTTTGGCTCGAGTGGGTTGTTGCGGACCCAACCTCTCACATCCCGTCGTAATTCGGGCCGCCGCCGCCCTCGGGGGGCACCCAGGTGATGATCTGGTACGGGTCCATGATGTCGCACGTCTTGCAGTGCACGCAGTTGGCGAAGTTGATGTGGATCTCCTTGCCGGCTGGTTCGGACTGCCTTCTCCACCATCTCGTACACCGCAGCCGGGCAGAAATGCTGGCACGGGTTGCCGAATTCCTGCACACAGCGATGGTTACAAATATCCAGATCGCGAATCACCAGGTGTACCGGCTGGTCATCGTCGTGACGCGTGCCTGAGTGGTAGACGTCGGTCAGCTTGTCGAAGGTCAGCTTGCCGTCGCCCTTCGCCGGGCCCAAGAGTCGCTTCCCGGCCGTAGGTCGATCGTCCGATGGAATCCAGATGGCGCATGTTGCGGTAGCCGGCGTGGTTTTTGAAGTCCGGGCCAAGGTTTCTGCCGCCCAGCACCTGCTGAATGCCGCTTCGCACCAGCCCGGGAGCAATCCCTGCTCAAACCCCTGGTGAAAATTGCGTACCGGGTATAGCTCATCTTTGATCCAGCTGCCCTCGACCCGGCTCTGGTAGGCGCCCAGCGCTGTGCTCGAGTTGTCCCCTACCAGCATCGATTCGAAGGCAGTTTCCGCCGCCAGCATCCCACTCTTGATCGCCAGGTGGATGCCCTTGAGCCGCTGGGAGTTGAGCATGCTGGCCGAGTCGCCCAGGATCATCCAGCCCTTGCCGGCCAGTTTCGGCATGGTAAGCCATCCGCCATAAGGCAGGGTCTTGGCGCCGTAGCGAACCATCTTGCCACCCTCTAAGCAGCGGCCGCACCAACGGATGTTCTTTGAACGACTGAAAAACGTGGTGCGGATCGAGCCGCGGGTCCTGGTAATCGAGGCCCACCACGTACCCAACCGAGGCCAGCGTGTCCGAGATGCCATAGATCCACGCTCCTCCATACTCCTGCCAGGTAAGCGGGTATCCCAGGGAGTAGATCACTTCCCCTTTGCCCACCCGGCCTGCGGGAATCTCCCATAGCTCCTTGATCCCCACGCCGTAAGTCTGCGCATGTTCCGGGTCTTCCAGCTGGAAGCGCTCGATCAGCTGTTTGGTGCACGAGCCGCGCGCGCCCTCGGCCAGGACGGTGATCTTCGCGTGAAGATCGTAGCCGGCCTCAAAGTTGGATTTGGGATTCCCCTGCTTATCGACCCCTTTGTCATCGGTGCGCACACCGGTCACTCCGTCGGCGTCGAACAGCAACTCGCTTCCGGCAAACCCGGTAAAGATCGTGATCCCCGCTTCCTCCACCTTGGCCGCCAGCCACTTAACGAACTTGTTGATGGAGATAACGTAATTCCCGTGGTCGCGCAAAGGCGGCGGCACGATGGGGAGCTTGTAATGGCCCTTCTCGGTCAGAAAGTAGACCGACTCCTTGATGACTTCAGCGTCGATAGGGGCCTCGGCCTCAAAGCCGGGCAGCAATTCGCGCATGGAGCGGGGGTCCAGCAGCGCTCCAGAAAGGCAGTGCTGCCCCGCTTCCCGCGCCTTCTCCAGAACGTAAATGTTTTCCTTGGAAAGGGGCGCGGCGGTTGAGCCTTTGAGCGCCAGCTGATCGTTGTGGGCGTCGATCAGTTGCGACAGGCGCAGAGCACAGGCCAATCCGGCGGGGCCGCCACCGATGATGACCACATCCGCCTCCATCTGTGGCCGTTCGATGCCCTCGATCGGTTGGCGGAAGTGAATCATGGTTTTAGGGATTAGGCGGCTTAGGACTTCGCCTTCTTGATCTCTTCGGTCAGTGCCGGGACCACATCGAAGAGGTTGCCCACGATGCCATAATCTGCGATCTCGAAGATGGGCGCCTCTACATCTTTGTTGATGGCCACAATGGTACGCGCGCCCTTCATGCCGACGATGTGCTGAATCGCGCCGCTGATGCCCAGCGCAATGTATAGCTTGGGCGCCACGGTCTGCCCCGAGCTGCCGATCTGCCGCTCCAGCGGCAGCCAGCCGTTATCGCAGATGGGCCGCGAGGCAGCCACTTCGCCGCCCAGTGCTTTGGCCAGATCTTCGGCGATGGCGACGTTCTTTTGTTCCTTGATGCCCCGGCCAATGGCGACGATCACCTCAGCCTGGGATAGGTCCACGGCCTGCTTGGCTTCCTGAAAGACCTCATGCGGCGTGATGCGCAGCGCCGCCGGCTGGGCAGCTTCCACTTTCTCTATGGAAGCCGAGCCCGGCTCTGCCTGATCTGCGCGATAAGCTTCCTATCTGCAGCGTCGCCAGCCACGGAGCTTCTCCGGCGAAGGCCACATCGGCCACAAATTTTCCCTGAAACATCTGCCGCGTGAACAGCAGCTTGCCGTTTTCGTGCTTATAGCCGATGGCGTCGGAGATCAAAGTGCGGTCCAGGGCAAGGGCCAGCCTGGGTGCGAAATCGCGTACCTGGTAGGTGTGGGGAAAGAGCACCAGCCTGGGTTGTTGGCTGGAGATGAAATCCTTCAGGGCCTGGACATACGCGTCTGAGGTATAGGCTTCGAGCGAGCGGCGCTTCCAGGTCGTAGACCTTCTCCACCTGGTACCCCGCCAACTCCTGTGCCAGGGCAGCCGTTTGATAGCCCGGCAAAACCACCTCGACCGGCCACCCGGTCTCTTTGCCGATGGCCTGGGCGGCGCTGAGGGTTTCCAGCGAGACGCGGTTCAGCTTACCTTCCCGCTGCTCCGCGACCACCATGATGCGCATCTGCCATCCGCTAGAAACTCGGGAGCGCCACGGCGCAAATATGCGCCGGTCAGACCTGTGAGTCCCGAGACCATCAGCGAGAAGACAAAATAGTAGAAGACCGGATGAGCCCATCCCGGCGCGTACGTCAGGTCCTGGACGATCCATAGCAACAGCACCGTGGCGATGATCCCGAACTGGCCGGAGATGACCATAAGCATGAAGCCGCGGTTTCTGCGTTTATCCAGCAGCTCAACCTGTCCGGGTGTCAGACTCCGTTCTTCGACCGGAATGAGTGTATTGGCCATGCCGTTTCCCTCGTGCGTAACACTGACGAGATCACGAATTGTACTAAATCACGCGCGCTTCATTCTTCAGTTGCTCAACCAGCTTCCGTGCCACTTCGGCGGCGGGTCCCTCGAGCATTTTGGTCTTCTTCTGCTTTACCGGGACATAGAGCCGTTCGATCTGCTGTTGGTTTTTGCCCAGCTTCGCCTCAACCTCAGCCCAGGTTACCTTGCGCAGCGGCTTCAGCCTGGCCTGTTTGATACCGATCAGCGTGGCATAACGCAGCTTGTTGATGCCGCTCTGGATGGTCAGAACTGCGGGCAGGGGAATGTCCACGTGCTGGTAACGCCCGGCTTCAAGTTCGCGCTTCAGGCGCAGCCCGGCTATCCGTCTTCTCCATGCCGATGATGATGGTGGCGTGGGGCCAGCCCAGCACCTCGGCCAGCAGCACGCCGGTCTGGGCATAACCGAAATCGTCCGATTGCAGCCCGGTCACAATCAGGTCGAATGTTTCCCCGGCAATCGAGGCGGCCAGGGCGCGCGCGATATTCGCTGCATCCAGCGTGGTGAACCGGTCGTCTTCCAGGTGAATGGCACGGTCGGCGCCCTTCGCCAGCGCTTCTCTTAACACCTGCTGCGACCGCGCCGGGCCGGCGGTCACCACCACCACCTCGCCTCCGTGCTTTTCTTTTTGCCGCAGCGCCTCTTCCAGGGCGTAGGCGTCCGGCTCGTTCACTTCGTAGGACACGTCTTCGCGAATCCAGGTGCCCGCCTCGTTCAGCTTGAGCGGCGCATCCTTCTGCGGTACCTGCTTGATGCACACCAGTATTTTCATGGCTTTAAAGGAACGCCACCGACTGCAGGCTCGATACTTCAAAGCGCTTACGGCAGCGAATATTCTTGCAGCCGACCGCATCATCTTTGCGCACCATATAGGACTGGGCCTTGGCGAAGCGTGCCCGGTCTCGTTCGTCGGGTCTGCCTGGCAGCTGGTTTTTCTTACGCCGCACCAGCCATGCCACCTCATATTCCTCGGCCTTGCCGCAATGTGGGCAGGTCAGCGTATGTTTTCGCTGTTCAGCTTTTTCCTCGAAGAAGTCCCGTTCTTCCATTTGGCCTCGGACCCGCTTTCCCGGCGTCAGAAACTCCTGCGCCGAAATCATAAGAGCGGTTTCACACGAGAGCTGATTGTGAACCGCTTAAGAAGTATTCCATACTCGCACAGGGAATCCATAACCGCAAGCCATTAGGATCGCTCTATGGCGAAACGGAAACGCCGTCCGGAAAAATTCTCAGTCGTCAAAGCGGTCAAGGCCAACGCGAGAGAACGCGTAGGGCAGCCCCGGCCAGAGCGCGTCATCGACGACCAGCCGCGGGAAAACCGCCGAAAGGCGAAACACCGGCAGACTCTGCCGCAATTGCTGAGCGAAGAAAGGGAAAGCTGATGAGAGTAACGGGAATAGGGGGTGTCTTCCTGCGTGCTGCTGATCCGGAAAAGCTCTGCGGGCGGGGATGCAGCCCTGGAAAAGCTCCGTGCGGCCGGGAGCTGCGGCTTACCTCCGCAAACCTCGAAAGCTGCGGCGCACCCATAAGAATCTAAGAAATGGTTGCGCCGCAGTCTTATTCAACCTAACTACCAGCTACTTGGCGTGTGCGTGCGCAGCTTCGCTCGATGCTTCATGGGCGGCAGTGGAGTGCTCATGGGCCTTGCTGGAGTGCTCGTGGGCTTTGGTCGCGTGCTCATGGGCTTTCTTGTGGTCGCCCTTGAGGTGGTGATCGGCTGCCAGGTGATGGTGCTTGGCTGCTTCTTCGTGGTGCTCCGCGGATTTGTGGTGTGCTTCGTGTGCCATTTTGGTTTTTCCTGTGGGAAATCTCCCGGCGCGATCCTACTCGCCCCTTTGTGAAATCGTCGTTGCGTGTAGCCGAAGATTCACGAAGATCGCAGGAAATTCATGCAGAGCACAAAAAAATGCCTCCCATCGCCTGGGAGGTCATTTTTTGACTGCAATTTGCCCGCGTTTGATTAAGCGGCGGAGACGACGAACGGATCGACGATCAAGGGCTCGATCGCAGCCTGAGGCAGGATCTCTGGCATGCAAACATCGGTATAGCGGCCGGCGGCGACGTCGACAAACACCACATTCGCGGTATCTTCGGTCCGGGTGGTGCTGATGTGGAGCTTACGAACGGCCTTAATTGCCACAGTTGCCAGAAGAAACCGGTTCTCAATCTTAATGCCGGCAGAATAAACCAGTTCAGAGCGCATAGAGCCTCACGTTTTTCGGGTTAAATAGCCTCTAAGGGGACTCAGGCTCAGGGAAGACAGGACGCAAGCCGAAGCGGTACAAGCACTCTTTCCAGCATACAGGCGTGCCTCGATTGTTCCTATCGAATTCGTCACGCGCGGGGCCTGGCCGTCAACCCCTTGGTAACCAACAAGTTTCAAGACCGCACTAGCACCGCCCGGCCAGAACCTCGGCCAGATGGACGGCGTGCCGCGGTGTATTTTGCCGGATCTGCTCCCGGCAACTGAATCCGTCCGTAACCAGAATCGTCTCCGCGGCTGCCGAACGTACCGCAGGCAGAAGCACCCGCTCGCCCAGCGCTTGGGAAACCTCATATTTGTCCTTTTCGAAGCCAAACGGGCCTGCCATGCCGCAGCAGCCGGAATCCAGCATCGTCTACCTGGGCTTGGGTGGCCTGCAAAAGGGAAAGCTCATCCTGCATGCCCACCAGCGCCTTGTGGTGGCAATGGCCATGCAGCACGATCTGCCGGCTATTCAACTGCGGAGGCCGGTAGCCGGCCCGGACGAGAAATTCGCTCAGCAGAAATGTCTGCTTTGGCCAGCCGCTGGGCGCGCCCATCGTTGGGAAAGAAGTTGATCAGCTCGTCGCGGAAGACACTGGCGCAGCTCGGCTCGAGCACAACGAATGGCATGCCGGCGTCGATCTGTGGTCCCAGGCGCTGCAGAATGTCCGTGAGATAGGTGCGCGCCTGGTCGAGAAAACCGAAATCGTAAAGCGGGCGCCCGCAGCAGATGTGTTGCGCTGGGAACTGTACGTCGAATCCAGCCGAGCCGAGCACCTCGTGGGCCGCCCCCAGTACCTGCGGATGAAAGTAATTGTTCCAGGTGTCGGGCCACAGCATCACAGGCGACCCTTTTGCGCTCCCGCCGCCGGCCAGCTTGCGGTACTGCGACTGGAAACTTCGCCGGGCAAACTCCGGCAGCGTACGCTGAGGGGCCACTCCCGAAATGAGCTTTCACCACGTTGCGGATGCCCGGCGTTCGCATGGGCAAATTGGCCAGCGTCGGGGCGATGGTGGCCAGATGCGCCCAGCGGTCCATAAAGCCGAAGAGGTAGTGCTGCAGCGGGTGCACCCGGCCCTGGTAATGGTGTGCTAGGAACTCCGATTTCCATGTCGCCATGTCGACGTTGACCGGGCACTCTGTCTTACACGCCTTGCAGGAGAGGCAGAGATCGAGGGCTTCTTTCACCTCCTCGTTGCGCCATCCGTCGGTGATCGTTTTGCCTTGCAGCATCTCCCACAGCAGGTGGGCCCGACCGCGGGTGGAGTGCTTTTCCTCGCGCGTGGCCATGTAGCTGGGGCACATGGTGCCATGGTCCTGCTTGCGGCAGGCTCCTACACCTACGCAGCGCAGGGTGGTTTCTCCAAATCCGCCGGGATCCAGCGGGTATTGGAACCATGTGTCCACTTTCTTTGTTGGTAGCCGGCCCCCAGGCGAAGATTGTCCACCGGATCGTAAACCGCGACGGGATCGATCATCTTGCCCGGGTTCATGCCGTTGTCCGGGTCCCACAAAGCCTTGAACTCCCGAAAGGCCTTCATCAGCTCTGGGCCATACATCTTCGGCAGCAGGGCGCCGCGGGCTTGCCCGTCCCCGTGTTCGCCGGATAAGGATCCTCCATGGGCCAGGACGATGTCGGCCGCCTGATCGATGAACTCGCGATATTTGGTGATTCCCTCGGCGGATTCAAGATCGAAGGTGATGCGCAGGTGGACGCAGCCTTGGCCGAAGTGTCCGTACATCGGCGTCTTGTACCCGTAGCGCTCGATCAGCCGGTAAAGCTCGCGAAGATAGCTGCCTAACTGGTCCGGCGGCACGGCGGAATCCTCCCAGCCTTCCCATCCCTGCTTTTCTCCGGGAACGAAAACGGTTGCGCCCAGGGCAGATTCGCGCACATGCCAGACCCGCTTGGCTTCAGCTTCGGAGTAGCGCCGAACCGTGCAGGTTTTGCCGAACCCCAGTCCCGCCTGGGTGAATACCTCCGCGATCGTATCGGCTTGCTCTGCGGAGTCGGCGCCGAACTCGCACAGCAGAAACCCGCTGCCTTCGGGCAGCAGCAGAACGTCTTCGACCGCCAGGTGCTTGCGGAGCATGTACTCGACCAGCAGGCCATCGAAGCCTTCGAGGCCAATCGGCTTGTACTCGAGGACTGCCGGCACGTGGTCGGCGGCGATGAAAGGGTCGGCAAAGCCCAGGACTACAAGGCGTCGATGCTGGGGGCTATGTTTCAGCGCGCAGCGCGACTGCAGCACCGTGACGCAGGTGCCCTTCCGAGCCCACCAGCGCACGGGCTACGTTAAAGCCGTTTTCCGGCAGCAGCTCATCGAGGTTGTAGCCGGAGACGCGGCGAGGAATTCTGGGAAAGCGCTGGCGGATCAGGTCGCCGTAGGTATCCCGGATGTGGGCCAAGCCGGCATAAATCTCGCCCTTGCGGCCGCCGCCGGCGATGATGGCCTGAAGTTCCGCTTCCGTCGTGGCGCCCACCGTCATCCGGGTGCCGTCGTACAACAGGATGTCGAGCGACTCGATATTGTCGACCGTCTTGCCGCCCATCAGCGCGTGTACGCCACAGGAGTTGTTGCCGATCATTCCCCCCAGCGTGCAGCGGCTGTGGGTGGCGGGGTCAGGGGCGAAGGTAAGGTCGTGTTCTTCGGCGGCATCGCGCAGCCGGTCGAGCACAATCCCGGGCTGGACGCGGGCGAACTTCTGCGCCGGGTCGAGCTCCAGAATCGCGTGCATATATTTCGAGAAGTCCACGATCACGGCCACATTGCAACACTGGCCGGCCAGGCTGGTTCCGCCGCCGCGTGAGAGCACAGGTGCGCCGGCTGCACGGCACGCCGCCACGGTTGCCACAACATCCGCCTCGTCGAGGGGTATAACCAGCCCGATGGGAACTTGGCGGTAGTTCGACGCATCGGTGGCGTAGAGTGCACGGGACGCTGTGTCGAAGCGGACCTCACCGCGCACTACCTGCCGCAGCCTTGCTTCCAGCTCCCGAGCAGCGGAAAAGGATTCGTGGGTGTGCGGTTCGCGGGGTGTTTGCTGCAGGATAGGGAAAGCAGAAGGGGCAGCCATAAACGAAGATGGTATCAAGAGGCCCTGGCAATCCGGACAAATACTCAACTCGCTGGCGCCAAAACCCGCACAATTGTTTTCAGCCTATTGACCTCGCAAGGTCCCAGCCGACAAACCTGATGGAACCACCGCTGTCCTCGTGTCACCGCAAGCCGCCAACTTGTCTGCGGCAAGTTGCGAGAGAAATGGCCCAGCTGCCCCACCGCAAGAAAATGCGTGGCCCATTCAAGCCTTGTTTTGGCTTGAGTGGGGTTGCTGCGGAACCAAACCCTCCACACCTTGTCAGGAGGGGATCTGACCGCCGTAGGCTCGACACTCTGTCATTAGGACCGAGGCGCAACGTAGCAAAACCGTAGTCGATGTGAAACTCTAGACCCACCCAATCATGGAAATGTCCTACTGGTACCGGCGGGTCTTTCTCCTGGCCATCCCGCTCATTCTTTCCAACCTGACCCAGCCGCTGCTCTCGATGGTAGATACCATCCTCTCCGGCCATCTGCCAACTCCGGCAGTATTGGGCGGCGTGGCCGTGGGAGGCATCTTTTTCAACGCCATCTACTGGAGCTTCGGCTTTCTGCGCATGGCGACCACTGGCCTGGTCGCGCAGTCGCACGGGGCCGGAGACCAGGATCAGCTCATGCATCACTTCGGCCGGGCCCTGGTCACCGCTCTCCTTATTGGGGCCCTGATCCTCGCTCTCCAGAAGCCGCTTATCTCTGCGGCGCTCGCGCTCTTGGGCGCCAGCGGCGAGGTGCATCGTAATGCGCTCATTTATTGCAGCATCCGCATCTGGTCGGCGCCGGCGGCGTTGGCTAACTACACGATCCTGGGCTACCTCCTTGGCCGCCAGCATGCCCGTATTGCCTTGCTGTTGCAGGCGATGATCAATGTCGTCAATGTGATCCTGGCACTGACGCTGGTCTTATGGCGGCACTGGGGTGTAGCCGGCATCGCCACCGCGACCATGACCGCTGAATGGACCGGATGCATCCTCGGTTTCGCCCTTATGCTGGCTATCGGAGCTCGCCCCAGCCAAGTGCGTTGGAGCGATCTGGTCGACGCCGGAAGCCTGCGCCGGCTCTTTGCCCTCAACCGCGACATCTTTCTGCGGACAGTGTGCCTGGTTGCGGCCTACGCCTGGTTCACCCGCACCGGCGCGCGCTCCGGCAATGCGATCCTGGCGGCCAACGCAGTGCTTATCAACTTTCTCTGGATCGCCGGCTACGGCCTCGACGGGTTTGCCAATGCTACTGAGGCGTTGGTCGGCGAAGCGATCGGCGCCCGGCGCGTGGCTGATTTCCGGGCTGTGCTCAAGGCCAGCGCGGTTTCGGCGTTCACCGTCTCCGCTGCCCTTTCTCTCCTGTATCTATTGTTCGGCCGCAACATCATTGCCGCGTTCACCGATCAGCAAGCGATTCGCTTGCTTGCCGCGCAGTTTCTTCCCTGGCTGATTATCTTGCCCATGGTGGCCGTGTGGAGCTTCCTGCTCGATGGCGTCTTCATCGGGGCCACGCGCGCCCAGGAGCTACGCGACAGCATGTTGATCTCCCTCGCTGGATTCCTCGGGCTGGCCGTCGTGCTCACGGCTCGCTTTGGCAATCACGGCTTGTGGTGCGCCATGCTCGCCTTCATGGCTCTTCGGGCAGCTACACTCGCACTGCGCCTGCGCGGAATCGAACGGAAATCCTTTGCCATGGCTGAAAATCCGGTCGAAGCCTAAGCAGTTTCGCAATTGGTGTAAAACGATCGGCCTTTACGTGGTTTTCTCCCAAGAAAAGCCACACCTCGCAATTTTAACCAGGCCATAGTAATTGCGAAACTGCTTTAAGGTTTGAGTGAGCTATTGTGAATACATGAAAATTGCGCTCCTTCCTCTCCGCTCCTGGCCGCCGGCAGGCTAGCTGCACTGTCATTGTTGTGTGTGCCGCTCGTCGCCCAGACCATGCCGCCGCTCAAACGTCAGCCCACTCCGGCTAAGGTGGTTGAAGAGCACATGGCCGCATTCAGCAGTTGCGACTGGCCGCGCCTGATGGCGCAGTTTCCCGACAACGTGGAGTTCTTTGGCCCCAACGGCCAGGTGATTCGTGGCAAAGCGGCCCTGGGGCAGATGTTTGCTCAAGTGGTGAAGCCGCCTTCGCAGGGAGGCACTTGTGGCTTGAATGTGGTTGCCGAGCATACCTTTGCGGTGGGTGACGTAATCAACGTCCAGTGGCGTGCTGATTCTCCGTTACTGAAGGAACCCTATCGCGGGGCCGACGCCTATGAAACGCACGATGGGCTCATGGCCGCTCAAGTGACCACCTGGAATCCCGCTGATTTGAAGTGGAAGGTACCGCCCACCGCTTCTCATTAGTAGCGACGAATTGCTTTATCTCCAGACGGCGAGTAACCCGCCGATTACCAGCAGACCGACGAGCCAGTAGCCGGAATTGATGGCGAAAAGCTTGAAGGGGCGGTTCTCGTAGATACCTTGGGGAAACTGGGTCGCGGCAATGAATCCCAGCCAGCAGAGAAAGCCGACGAAGGCGCCTGCAGCGTAAGTGGCCGCTTCAGACCAGTAGATGATATGGAGCAGGGCGAAGGCGACAAGCAAGTCTCCAATGAAAGAGGAGATCATGCCGGTGACGAACCCTTTCCTGGGATGGTTGGGGACGACGCCAAGGGCGGCCATCCAGGGCTTGACGAAGAGAACGGGAGAATACCAGAGAGCACCGAGGAACCACAGGATCAAGGCCGATACAAGCACAGCCCAGTGGTTGACATGGTGCAGGTGATGGATGGACAGGTCCATAAGCTTTCTCCGCCCGGAATATAGGTTTGATTGACTTTGCCGGAGCAGTGGAACGGCTGTCAAACATCTGGCCGGCTAAGTATCTCCGCTTGCTTCATGCTAGCTAAATATGTATTCTGGCGCCGTGTTTCCCGGTGGCTATAACAGCCCCCGCCGAGACCGACCGCAAGAATCATCGCTTCCTCCCCCTGGAGAGTTTCATGACGCGCCTTACCCTCGCATCCGTGTGCCTGACGGCAGCGCTGTGCAGCCAGGCTAGCTTCGCCCAGGTCGCAAGCGTGCAACCAGCTACCACCACCACTGCTGTGGCCTATGTCTATGTCTCGACGTCGAAGGGGACCGACCTTTACGACGCGGCCTCAAACGGAAAGCTCACCCTGGTATCCGGTTCTCCCTTTGCGACTTCCGGCTACATGGTTGGAAGCAACGGCAAATACCTCATTACCGCGGGAACGAATGATATTTACTCCTACAAGATCGCGTCCAATGGCGCAATTGAGGGGCGAGTATCGGAGCTCGATACGCAGTCGTTTTCGGGCGGCAAGTGCGGCGCCACGGCGGGCGCTGTGCTCGACCACTCGGGTAAGGATGTCTACGTGTCTCTCAAGGGCGCCCCGGCAGACGACGGTAATGAACTGTGTGATGCCGTCCAGAGCTCCAGTATTTCCTCATCTGGCGCCCTCACCTACAAAGGCGATGTGTTAGTCGACGAAGACGAGAAAATCTCGGGGTCAGACACCTTGCCCGTATTGCTTGGGAACAATGGCTTTGCCTACAGTTTGGAAGGTGTGACCGATAGCTGCGAGTCGACTATCAACATATTCGCTCGCGAAGGCAGCGGTGCGCTGGAGTTGGCGGGTGGGCAAAATGTGACCTACCCGAAACCACCGCCCGGGGGCTATTCCTACTATGGGTTGTATGCGTCGCACACTCCGTCGTATGTCGGTTCGGTCTGGCCATCGCTCATCACAGACGACGCAAGCGATCACCTTGCCATTGCCTTATATGCGATGAAGGACCCACCGTGTGGACCCACCACAACTCCTCAGCTTGCTAGCTTTACCGCAAACAGCAAAGGTGAGCTCACCTCGACCAACACCTACGAGAACATGCCAAAGGTGTCAGGCGCTATTAATGTGATGAGGATGTCCCCCTCCGGTAAGCTGCTGGCCGTTGCCACTGGGACGGGTGTACAAATCTTCCATTTCGATGCCTCCAGCCCGATCACCAAGTTCACCGGCGTCATCGGAACCAGCGGCTATGTGAGCGATCTTCAATGGGACAAAAGCAACCATCTCTACGCGATCAATGGAGCCACTGGGAACTTGCACGTTTACACCGTCACGACCAGCAGCGCGGTTGAGGCCCCTGGATCGCCCTACGCGATTGGGGGGACTCACCTCGCCGTCGTGTCAAAGTGACGAGGACAATTCTTAGTGTCGAGTGCGGGTCCCAGGCTGATTATCATCTGCGGTTTGCCGGGGGTAGGAAAGACGACGCACGCGAGGCTGCTTGAAGCGGAGCTTGGTGCGATCCGCTTTTGTGCCGACGAATGGATGGATGCACTCTCGATCAACCTGTACGACGAAAGAAGACGTGGAGAGATCGAAGCTTTGCAATGGGCGTTCGCTCGTAAACTCCTTGGGCTGGGCCTGACCGTGATCCTGGAGTGGGGAACGTGGGCAAGGAGCGAGCGCGACGAACTGCGTTTGCAGGCGCGTGACCTGGGAGCGGCTGTCGAGTTGCACTATCTCTTCGCCCCGGTGGATGTTCTCTTGCAGAGAATTCAGCGCCGCGGAAGAGAGAATCCGCCAATACTGCGAGATGCTCTGGAACATTGGTCTGAGATCTTTCAGATACCGTCGCCCGAGGAGATGGCACTCTTCGACGATTCCCTATTGCTGGACATGAGTTCACCTCCGCATCCAAACGCTGAGGAGAAGTGACGGTAATGAAGAGCCACACGGAATATCTTGTTTTCGAAACCAGCAAGCGCAAAGAGATGGTGCATATCACCGACCAGGTGGAGCAGATTGTGCGCAGGAGCGGGGTGAAGGACGGTCTTTGCTTTGTCTCGCCCGATGCACATTACCGCTGCCATTTACGTGAACGATCTGGAGAGCGGGCTGATTGAGGACATTGGCAAAGTGGTTGGAGGAGCTTGCGCCGGCGCGGCCGAACTACAAGCATCATCAGACCGGTGAGGATAATGGCGATGCCCACTTGAAGGCACTGCTGCTGCACCATGAAACGACGCTTCCGGTGACCAACGGCAAACTCGACCTCGGGACCTGGCAGAGGGTGTTCTACGCGGAGTTCGACGGTCAACGGCCCAAGCGGGTGATCGTAAAAGTACTCGGAGTTGAGTGAAGAAGGGCGACTACAGGCGCGGCCGGCGCAGCTTCTCTCCGGTTCCGGCGTCTTCTGCAGGCGCGTTCGTTCCGATATCCAATGCAGGCTGCAGGTCCGGCGGCAGCATTCCATGCCGAGGGGTACCGCAAACAGGACACGCTTGCGCTTTCAAACCAATCTCTGCTCCACAGCATGAACAAAAAGCTGCCATGTGTTTCTTCTCCACACTTGCTGTTTGTTCTTTGATGAAGCAAAAAACTGGGAGGATTCAAAACGGAACCCTGGGCTGTGTCCCATAATCTCGAGGCCCACCACGTCGTGATCGCTCATCTCTGTTCCAGCGTGAGAGCGTAAATATCGCTGCTTCCGATGTCGCGGAGCAACAACGGCGCGTCTGTGGGGTCCAGCCCCATATAGCTCCCCCACCACCCTGCATCATGCCAATCCTTAAGATCGGCGATCTTCTCGGCCGCGCCCCCTGGATGCGGATTCGAAACACACCCCGATCACCCAGGATGCGCTTGAAGTAAATGAATTGGCTATCCTTTGACCACTCGGGAGATTCCACCAACCTCTCCGGGAGTCCCGACCATTGCTGCGTCTTGAAGTCGAAGATCTTCAGATGCTCCGTCAAGTACGACGACGAGATACCGGCCGTCAGGCGACCAGCGCGCCCCGCTCAGGCCCTCCGATCCGGGAACCGCTGTAACCTGGTGGTTGTTCAGGTCGAGAATGCGGATGTTGCTTTTTAGGTCAGTGGGTACCGAAGCGAAAACGATCTTGTGTCCGTCCGGCGACCAATTCCCGGCCAAATTTGAATCATGATCTTCTGGGAGAAGCTTCCGCGGGCTGGCACCCTCGGAAGAGACGATGTAGCTTGTAACACGGTTAAGTGAAGAAAAAGAAGAAATGTCCGTAAACACAATCTGTGTGCCGTCGGGCGACCAGCGGGGCAGGCAAGCCTCTATGGGCGGGTCGCTCAGTTGAACGGGGTTACTTCCATCCCGGTTGGCTTTCCACAGGATGCCTTCGGGGTACGACACATAGGCTATCGACTTGCCGTCACTGGAGAAGATGACGCCCTGTGCGGAAATGCCCCCGAGAAAGGGCTGGAACTGTTTGCTCTTCGCATCGAACCGGGAAAGCTCCCCGCGTGGCGTGATGCCCTCTGCGAAGATCTTGCTTCCGTCCTGGCTGGAATCGGTCCGCCCCAGAACTGCGTGGGGTGGGGACTCCCTGGAAGCGGGCCGCCCCAACGGATAGGGCCTTGAGTCAGTTGAATCGGCTCGGCTGGCGGCCGTTGAAACAGCCTGCGGCGCTCATCGAGAGCCCAGATCTGCCCTTCCGACAGAAACAGGAAGAATCTTCCATCAGCGGTCCAGCGGCCACAACATCTTGCGGATGAGGGGCGCCATCCGGGAATTAACCGTTGGAGATTCGATCCATTCGACAAAATCTCCCAAATCCTGTCCTTCATGGTGAACCGGATCACGCCGCCGTCAGGCGACCAGGCGATGTCTCGGACGAAGTCTCCGACAGAGGCCAGTTTCTGAGCTTGCGTCCCATCGCTGCGCACGCGGTAAATGTCGCCCGATTCCGTAACGTAAGCTACCGAGTTTCCGTCGGGTGAAAAGGCTGCGGAGTCGGCATCTGCAAGGTGGCGAATGGAGCCTCCCAGGATCCGAAGATTCCATAATCCTCTTTCCGTAGCAGTGAGAAAGCTGGCTCCGTCCGGCGAAACGTCCACCAGAAACGGGTCGGGAAACGGAACTGGGACCTGTGCAATTTCTCCGCCCGATATTGCGACCTGAGCGATCGGCCCCGGACAATTGATTGAAGTAGAGCCTGCTCCCGTCAGTTCCGGCCAGAATCTTCTGGTGACCGTCGTGAGTGATCTGGGTGTATCCCGTAACCTTCAGCGTGGAAAGCGGGTGGTGCAAGTACCAGATCGCGGCGGCCAGGCTGACAACAAGAACGGCTGCCCCGGGTAACAGCCACCTCCGCATTCCAGTGCGACTCTTGTCAATCTGCGCTCCGAGGAGTTGCCTCCCCGTTCGCGGCCTCTCCATGCGCTGGCGTCTGGATGGAATCTTCGCTGTCTAATTCATTTCGCTTGCCGGTCCCCTCCAAATTTCCCGAATCGTCCTCAGAAACCTCGACCTTGCACAAAAACCGGTATCCGACCGTAGCCACAGTGGCGATGTAGCGCGGCTCGCGGATGTCATCTCCCAGCCGGTTACGCAGCAGCCAGATGCAGCGCGTCAGGGAGCCCTCGGTAACGGCGGCATCGCCCCAGATGTCATTGAGCAGCTCTTCCTTTGAGATCAGCCTTTGGGGATTGTGCAGCAGGAATAAGAGGGCGCGAAACGCCTTCGGCTCGACCGTCAACAGCTTGCCCGCCTTGATGAGCGTGAACTCCCGCTCCCGAACCTCCACGTCATCGAAGCGGAAAACAAAGGACTTACTCGCCATCATAAATTCATAATCCGCCCTAAGAAACTCTTCATCAGCGCTCAGGAAATTGATAACCAGCCCATCAAGACCAAGTAGAGCCACGCGCCCAGAGTTCCTTCAGCCAACCCGGCTGAGGAGCTCTCGCAATGACAACCTTCCAGTGGTTCTCTTCCCTGGTTCTCGCCGCAACCATCGTTCCCGCGCTCGCAGCAGAAACCCGTTGCCCCGGAAATGCCGCCAGTGTACCCTCCGCTTCGTCAACCGCCACCAGATCGTCTTGTCCGTATCCATCAACCACACCGGCCCCTACAACTTCCTATTGGATAGCGGCGACCCAGATCACGATGATCGATCCGTCTCTCGCCTCGGAACTTCATCTTGATACTCAGGACGCGGCCGTGGTCGCAGGCGCCGGATCTCGTCAGTCTACTTCCTTCGCTCAGCTCGACCTGGTCGAAGCCGGCTCCCACGCAGTTGCCCATCAAAGAGGTGCTCGTTTACGACCTGCAGAATCTCCGTTCGTCCGATCTGCACATTCAGGGCATTCTCGGCGAGGATTTCCTCGAGCACTTCGACATGCTGATCGACAAAGCACACCGCCTGCTCTGTCTCGACAGCTCGGCCGCGATGCGCGCAGAGGTGAAAGGGACGCATATCCCGCTGGTTGCTCCGGCCTGAGCCAGGGGACGGCGCCGCTGCGCCAGGTTTGCTCATCATCGAGGTGCGTCTATCCGACGCGATGCGGCCCGTTCGCCTGATGCTCGATTCCGGCACGAACGCGCCCGTCCTCTATAACACCTCTCAGTACATGGCCCTGCCGCTATCCCAAGACGCGCTTTTACGCGGGAACGGTGTGGATGGAGCGCAGCGGATCTTTTCGGCTTTGCCACCGCAGGAGGTGAAGATCGGCTCACTTGAATTGTCGCGCGTGCCCTTCTTCACCTTGGCTGGCGCCCAGAAGGATGCCCGTTTAAAGGGGTTCGACGGGGTCCTGCCCACGGGGCTCTTCCGCCGCGTCTTCATCGACCACGCCAATCACTTTGCCGTCCTTGAGCCGTGATGGAACCGAAAACTGCATCGCGCATTTGCCGGCTTACCGTTAGCCTGTTATTTCCACGACGACCTTGCCGACTGCTTTTCCGGATTCCACGACCCGGTGGGCGTCAAGCGCCGTCTCCAGGTTGAAGTGGCGCGAATCCAACAACGGTCTCAGTTTCCCTGCATTCGCCAACTTGGTGGCCTCGCGCAGGATCTCTCCATGGTGAGCCCGTCCCTTGCCGGTCAACATCGGCAACAGGGTGAAGACACCCGAATAGGTCGCACCGCGGAATGACAATGGGGCAAGTGCATGTGTACCCCAGCCCAGGCAACTCAAGGCATGGCCCGTGTAAGTTCGCACTGCGGCAAACGAGGCGTCCAGCGTCGCACCGCCTACCGTGTCGTAGACGATATCGAAACCTTCACCGTTCGTATGCTCCGCCAGGTATTCGTCCAACGTTGTGTTCTGGTAGTTGATCGCCGTTGCGCCAAATCGCTCAGCAATTGCTATCTTTTCTGCCGAGACGGTTGCGAACACCTCCGCACCGGCTGCGTACGCGACTTGCACCGCGACATGCCCCACGCCACCAGCCCCAGCGTGAATGAGCACTTTCTGGCCGGCTTGCACATGCGCCCGATCGACTAAGCCCTCCCACGCGGTGATAAAGGCCAGGGGCAGTGCAGCGGCCTCGCGCATCGAAATATTTTCCGGTTGTAGGGCAAGCAGGTCGGCATCCACAGCGGCAAACTCCGCCAGCGAACCCTGCAATCCGCCGATGCCGCCGGCTAACCCGTAGACTTTGTCCCCTGGTTTAAAGGCTTCGACGTCAGATCCCACGGTTTCGACCACGCCTGCCAGATCCATCCCCAGAACGGCGGGCAGCTGCACTTTTGCGTGGGCCGCATTTCCGCTTCGAACCTTGGTGTCGAGAGGGTTGACTCCGCTGGCCATGATTCGCACCAGAACCTGGCCTTTGCCTGGAGTGGGCCGCGGGATTTCCGTCAGGACAAATGCGCTGTTGTAGCTTTCAAGAACCAGAGCACGCATCTTTGGCGATCTTGTCATGTTGTACCTTCGTCGCTATTCAGGAGGTTGGTTTCGGTATCTGAGCGAATCTCAACGTCCGAGAGGTCACGGAAGCCCAGGATTCAAACGGCCTGGGATTCGCTCGAAACTGGCTTATTCTGTTTACAACCAAACGGAGAGCTCATGTATTTTGCCATGGTCATCTTGCTGCTGCTCGTTTTCCCTCTGGCATCCATCGGTGCAGAAGCTGCCTTTTCGCCGCATTCCCTCCCCATCATGTCCCTGATTGGGCGATGGTTTGTCTTCTGGGCCGGCGGGGTCCGGCTCTTCATCGCCGGGTTACGGCAAGTGTTTCAGCCGCGGTTTACCGCCGAGGAGATCTTCGGCGTTCATGACCCCGGTTCCTTGCCGATCGTCCGGGAATTGGGATTTGGGAATCTGTCGATGGGCCTTCTAGGAATCTGGAGTGTGTTCCATGCATCTTGGGTGGTTCCTGCCGCGATCGTTGGCGGCCTGTATTACGGGCTGGCCGGCTTGGGTCACATTCCCAAGAAGAACAAGAACGCCAAGGAGTACACCGCGATGATTTCTGATGGGTTTGTATTTGTGGTGTTCTTCGCGTTCGTGATCAATGCCCTGATGTAACCACGCGAAGTGCGGACGATTTCAGTTCAGGGGTCGCAAAGGTAGCGCCAAAAGTTTCTTCACCAGGGAAGATAGCCTTTCGAGATCTCCTAAAGCCTCTCGGCCAACAGCTTTGCCGTCTTCCCCATGGTGCCCTTGAGCCGCCAGAAATAGGATATTGGTCAGACTTTGGAGTGGGTTGTTTATCTTGTGGGCCAGCTCGTTCGCCATCGTCGCGGCTGCTGCTGCGCGGGCCTGCTCGACAATCAATTTCTGCTGCTTTTGCTGCTTGATCGCCATCGCCGCGAAGTTCGCCAGTACTTGCATCGTCCGCGAGTCTTCTTCATCGAAAGCCTCGGTCCGGCCGTGCGCCATCACGAAAATCGTTCCCCGTGTCTCATCAATCTGCCACGGTAAGAGTATTCCATCTGTAACCAGAGGGGCGTCTATCCCCATGATGTCGAAGAAACGCTGGCCGACGCGAAAGACTTGTGGGCGTCCACGTTCAAGGCAAACACCACATGCGCTCGGGTAGCGGGGAAGAACAGCATCGAGGAACGCGGAATACTGCCCTGCTGTAGCAACCCAGTGATAAAACTCTTTGTCGGTTCGATCTTCTTTTTCGACGCTGATGCCTGCGCTATCCGCTCCGCAGAGAACAACTCCCGCGTTGACCAATTCCTGAAGAATGTTTTCTGGTTTTTCGATGAACGCCTGGGCTATGCGTTCCATGCTTTCCAGCTGCGACGGAACGGAATGAGCATGGGAACGACGGCCAAGCAAGGGGGCGAGGAGTTGAGTATCGACTACCTCCAGGCCTACTTCCTCGAGATTGGCGCAGTCCTGGCTCATTTAGCTCCGTCCGGGTGACTTATCACAGAAAATTAACCCAGCTCAATCTTACTCCGATAAAAACGCGGGCTTCAGAAGAGCCACTTCCTGAACTCTCATCAAAATTACGGCCTGATTCTGAATTCATTGGAAGATTGTCGGCATCCTCGATAAACTGCTGCCCGGATCGTTTCAATCGGATCGGAATGTTTCGCTCAGGTCCCCCCACCACCAGCGGCACTCCCACCGCTATGCTCAGCAAGTGAAAAAGTCACCACAGTCAGAAATGAGGCTCGATGTCATTGTTCGCTCCTGGATTCTCGATTTCGCTAGTCTCTGTTCGTCGAGTCTTTCTTTTGGCCGCCCTGCTGAGTTTCGACCTTTGCTTTTGTGCCACGACTGCGCGAGCCGAGTCCGCTTACGTACGCGTAAGCCAGGTCGGCTACGAGGCCGGCGGATCTGCCGCGCGCGCTTATCTTATGTCCACCGCGGCCGAGACCGGCGCGACCTTCAAGGTTGTAGCTGCTGGCGGCGGCGTAGCGTACTCGGGAAAGGTCGGCGTGCTCTTGGGCACCTGGGCGAATAGTAAGAAGCTCGTCTACCAGGTCTACGCGATCGATTTTTTCGTTCCTCGCGGCCGCAGTTATTCGATTTCCGTCTCCGGCCCGGTAAGCGCCCATTCCCCTAAGTTCGCAGTCGACCGTCCGGATGTTCTTTACCCTGGATTGCTGGTCAATGCGCTTTTCTTCTACCAGACGCAACGGGACGGGGCAGATTACATTCCCAATGCCCTACGCACGGCCCCGGGGCACCTGAAAGACAAGAACGCGAGGCTTTACCTGACTCCTCCGCTGGATGACAACGACGAAATCAATAACGTGCCTCCGGCCAAGCCCCTCAGCTCAGTGAATCGGCCCAACATCGATGCCGATGGCGGTTGGTGGGACGCCGGCGACTACGAGAAGTATGTTGAGACCGTGAGTTATACCACCGCGCTCATGGAGATCGGGGTGCGCGACTTTCCCAATCAGATGGGATCGGGCGCTCCGCCTGACCCGCCGGCGCCTCCCAATTCAATTTCGTACGCGGGCGATAGCGGTCCTGGCGCGCCGCGGTCTGCAGACTTCAGCTCCGAGGCAAAGTTTGGCGTTGAGTGGCTGTTGAAGATGTGGGCGCAATCCAAGCAGGCTCTTGCTTACCAGGTCGACAACACCCAGGATTGGAACTATTACGGGGAAGGCGACCCCACTTCGGCTGCAGGCAACTGCGGCGGAACTTACAATACGCCCTACTGCCTGATTACCGAGTACGACATCTGGACGCTTCCCCAGGCGGCCGACAACTTCCAACAAGCCGGGGATCCCAAGCCGTGCGATCCGCTTACAACCTTCTATATATGCAATCGTCCGGTGTATGTAGCCCCGCTACAGGCTTCGATCAGTCCAAACATTGCTGGACGGCTGGCCGCCGATTTCGCGGTTTGCTATCAACTCCATCGCAAACAGGATCCCGCGCTCGCCAACCAGTGCCTCAAAGATGCCGAAGAGGTTTTCGCCCGCGCCGATACACACTACACCGATCCTGCACCCTCTGTTGACTCCGGATCCTGCTCGACCTGTTTGCTCACCATCGCTCCATTTGACGGCTATCCCGAAACTGTCTGGGACGACGACATGGAGCTGGGCGCCAGCGAACTATACCTCGCGCTTCGGTCCGCGGAAGACGGCAATGATTTGCCCTCCGGCTTGCTGCACACTGACCCTGACTTGTATTTGGAACAAGCTGCGCGGTTTGCCAGGAACTACATTGCGAATGTCTATGAGCCAGGCTATACCGACACGCTGAATCTTTACGACGTGAGCGGGCTCGCCCATTTCGAGCTGTATCGTGCGCTTAAAAAGGCGGGAGATCCGGACGGGTTGCAGGTGTCACAGCAGATCATGCGGAAGCAACTGCTCGCTCAGGTGGACGCCGCCATCACGCAAGCGGAGTCGGATCCATGGGGCTTCGGCGTTCCGTGGGCCGATGGTGATACGACCTCTCACGGCGCCGGCCTATCCGTCATGGCCAGCGAGGCCTACTCCCTGACTGGCAGCGCGCGCTATAACACGTATGCACGGCGTTGGCTGGCCAATATCCTCGGAACCAATTCCTGGGGCTCGTCGTTCATCGTGGGGGACGGCAGCACTTTTCCCAATTGCATTCAACACCAGGTTGCCAATCTCGCGGGCGCGCTGGATGGGACGAAAGGCGGAACGCCCATCCTATGGGGCGCGGCGACCGAGGGACCCGATAGTTATACGACTTCGGGCCTGGTTGGGGACATGATCCTTTGCCCCGCGAATGGAGTGGATACTTTCAAGAAATTCAACGGCAACAGCGGAACCTACGACCCGTCGCAAACCGCTCTCTTCCAGGACAATGTCCAGTCTTACAGTACAACCGAGCCGGGCATTGATCTTACTGCGACCTCCTTTTTGATGTGGTCCTGGAGAATGGCCCTGCAAGTCAACCAATGAAAGGCTCCCCTCAGAGCTAGGGATTGCGAGTTCGAAGGTGAGCTGAGCACTGCGTCGAAAATGGGTTGGCTAGAAACGTTCCAAAGATTCCAGAAACAATCACTGTTCCATCCGAATTAAAATGGGCGGAACGGAACTCGCCGTCCGGAACGTCGTTGAGCCGTTGCCACCGTTCCCCGCTATCCTTGCTGAAGTACACGCCTGTGAGCGAGGTCACCATTTCTCGATTTGGCCTGGATGGGTCGACCTCTATACTGAAGGCCCGAATGTTGGGTCCCGCCTCATCTTCATTTCGATGTATAAGAAAGTTTGCATGGGTCACGCGCTGTACGGCATCCGCGCTGGTAGGGTTGTAAACTCCCCAACAGGCCGCCAGATGAGGGCCTCCCACGGTATTGATTCCCTGTACCGCCGAATCGTCACCCACTCCGTCGATGCGCGTCCATTGTTTCGTGTGCGCTTTCAGGCGAAAGGCTTGATCGCCGGTTCCCACATAGAGAGAGCTTGCGTTCCCTCGATCGCCAAATTGCATGGAGAGAATATCCATGTCGGTCGGCAAAGGGGGCAGGGTCCCATCTTTAACCCACGAGCCATCATGCCCTCTCCGATAGATAAAGAGCTGCGGGTTAAGGTCGAAGTAGCCATAGCCAACGATCAGATGTTTTCCGTCAGCCGTTATCTTGACAACATTTGCCGTTACTGGATCGCCCACTCTTTTGGGAATGATCACCATCGGATCGGGTTGAGTAATGCGCGGTCCCACGATCGATCTCACCACGGTACCGGACATGCCTGATTGCGGGAAAATCTGAAACGCTCCCTTTTGCGTCGTGATCACAAAGTCACGTCCACCCGGAGAGACACTCAGCCCGTTACGCTCGCCCTCGGCGATGTCCGCGTCGAAGTATCGGGAATCCACGCGCGCCGCTTGTGTCCATGTCTTTCCGCCATCAGTTGATTTCGATATGTACAGAGCCCGGTCTTGAGCCGGAACTCTGCTGCTTAGATCCGCGGTGAGAGCCCACACAGCGTTGCGATCCCTGGCCTTGGGATCGGGATCGCCGGCCATGGCTTCTATAAAGTCGCTGCCAAACTGATGACTTCCGGGAAGATTCTTCACTTCGTGAACATGACAACTCTCCAGGTCTCTTCTTGCGTCGTCGCTTTCGCGGGATGCCGGCGAAGTAGTCGCTTTAGCAAGGTAACCGTCATGGTATCCGGTCCCAGCCGCCAACTGGACATGGAGTGGAATGGGTGGATTCTGCCCCCAGGTCATCATGGGGGCGGCCATCAGCAGGAATAGAAATTTCCTTTTCATCTGGTTTGGCATCCGCCTCGCAAGTAGTCTAAAGGGTCGCGGAGCGGAGGGCATGGATGAACAGGTTGTTGTCGGAAACGGCGGGTCGAGCGGCCCGCTACCTCGAAGAGATCGCAAATCGCAACGTGGCACCAACGCCGGAAGCCGTGGCTCGATTGGAGGCACTCGGAGGACCGCTGCCTCAGGAGCCATCCGATCCTTCAGAGGTCCTGGCGCTGCTGGATGACCTCGGATCGCCGGCAACGGTGGCAACTGCCGGAGGCCGCTACTTCGGATTCGTCATCGGCGGCTCGCTGCCTGCGGCGCTTGCTGCCAACTGGCTGGCTGGAGCGTGGGATCAAAATGCGGCGATGCAAGTAATGTCGCCCGTGGCGGCGAAGCTGGAAGAGATTGTCCTCGAGTGGATGGTGGAGCTGCTGGGCCTCCCCCACGGATCGGGAGCGGGATTTGTTACCGGCACAACCATGGCAAACTTCACCGCTCTGGCTGCGGCGCGGACCACCCTGCTGCAGCGCGCTGGATGGAACGTCGAGGAGGACGGACTATTTGCAGCGCCGCCGATCCACGTAGTGGTCGGCGAAGAAGTTCATGTATCGGTGCTGAAGGCGCTGTCCATGCTTGGGTTGGGGCGCTCGCGTGTGACCCGGGTTGCGGCTGACGCCCAGGGACGGATGCGGCCGGACGCTCTGCCCCCGCTCGATGAACGCACGGTGGTCTGCATTCAGGCGGGGAACGTGAATACGGGCTCGTTTGATCCTGCCGGAGAAATCTGCGCCCGCGCACACCAGGCAGGCTCGTGGGTGCACGTCGATGGCGCCTTCGGTTACTGGGCAGCCGCCTCTCCGCGCTACGCACCTTTGTTGGCGGGCGCCGGCGCCGCCGATTCCTGGGCGATTGATTGCCACAAGTGGTTGAACGTGCCCTACGATTCCGCGGTTGCTGTCGTACGTAAGCCCGAGTTTCTAAAAACCGCGATGGCGATCAGCGCTGCTTATCTGACACCGGGCGGCGGGCGCGAGCCCTGGCACTTCGCACCGGAAGCCTCGCGGCGGGCCCGCGGTGTGGAGTTGTGGGCGGCGATGCGTTCCTTGGGCCGCGACGGGCTAACGGAGCTGATCGACCGAAACTGCCATCAGGCGATGATGTTTGCAGATCGTCTGCGCGCGGCGGGCTTCGCCATCCTGAACGACGTGGTCTTGAACCAGGTGCTGGTCTCGTTCGGCGGCGCGGAGGAGACGCGAAGAGTGATCGCGGGTGTTCAGAGCGACGGCACCTGCTGGTGCGGAGGAACCCTGTGGCAGGGGCACGCGGCGATGCGCATCAGTGTATCGAGTTGGGCCACCACGGATGAAGATGTCGAGCGCAGCGCAGCCGCGATGATCAGAATCGCAAGAGACCCTGCCGTGCGCTAAGCCCTTGCAATAAGAAGTGCCGCGGCAATGAGTATTCATCCCGGCGGTAGTGGAGGGTAGAGGCTCATTTCGGGTATGGGAAAGTCTTTCCGGTTGTCTGTCATCAACGCGAGCCCATGCTCAAGTGCGGTTGCGGCGACCATCATGTCCGCCAGGGAGAGTGTCCGGCCCCTTTGCGCCAAGGTCCACTTCAGGGAACCCGCTCGGCGGGCGATTGCTCCGGTGATAGGGTAGCATTCCAGGCTGGACAGGAAAGCTTCAGTTCTGGTCTCTTCTCCCTGCCGCATGCCGGCATACACTTCGCCCATATTGATCGCCGCAGTTGAAAGAGTGTGACCGGCGGCGACCAATTCTGCCAATAGAGATCGCCGGTTATGCCGAGCCCGAAGCACGTCGAGCAGAACTGTGGTGTCAAGCAAAAGGATCATTTTGCTCGTCTCTTAGTTTTAGGCTGCTTTTCGCGGGGATGCGCGCTTCACTCTCTGACCGCACGCGCCTGACCCAGGCTCCCGTCCACTCGCGAGTTCGGGATGGTCTTTTTCGTTCCATGCCGGCTGATCGTCGCGGAGGAAGGAGAGCAGCCGGCGGCGGCGCAATTCGGCGCGTGCTGTCTCCACCAGAAAGGCGCTCCGGCCACGAGGACCAACAACCGAATCGATCTCTTCGATCAATTCCTGAGGCAAAAGAATGTGCGCTCTATGCGATCCCATAAGCCAGATTACCCACGTCTAGTGTGCCATAGGTACGCACAATGTCCCGATGGCGATGGCTGATTGCCTCTAGGCTCTCGCGGGAAACCGGATTCCGGAGAAATCCTCCGCCGGCGCTCTGCCGGACATCTTCAGCAATCAGCGAGACGCATCCCGCAACCACAAGATTGAGCACCAGCGCGGGCAGCGCGGCATAGATGCCGTAGGTGTGTCCCGCCAAGGTGAAAGGGATAGACCGAGCTCCTGAGCCCGAGAGAAGCGGTCATGGCCGTCCCGGCGGCCATCCCGCGAGCCACCCGCAAAGCAGAGCCGAACCATGAAAGAAGCGGGTGAACAGGCCGCCCACGACCGCCGGCAGCAGCTGCAGAATCCAAACCCCGCCCAGCAACTGCAGTTCGATGGCGAACTGCGCGCGCACCAGCAGAACAAACGCGAGCGCGCCCAACTTGATCGCCAGAGAAATGAGTTTTGCCATGGCGGCTTCCTGCCCGCCGGTCATGGCAGCCGGAGAAGAACGAGCGGTGAACCAGCTCTCCGTACAGGTTGCGGGTGAAGAGATTGGCGGTGGCAATCGACATAATCGCCGCCGGAACCAACGCCCCGATGGCAATGGCGGCCAGGCAGAAGCCGGCAAACCAGGCGGGAAACATCGTGGTCAGCAGCAACGGAACGGCGCTGGATGAGTTCGCCGTGTGAATGCCGGCGGCAATCGCCACGTAGCCGAGCAGCGCGATCAAGCCGAGCAGCAGGTTATAAGCGGGCATCAGGGCGGCGTTGCGGCGAATCACGCGGTCGCTGGCCGCGCTGAGCGTGCCGGTGATGGTGTGGGGATAAAGCATAAGCGCCATGGCCGATCCCAGGGCCAGCGAGGAGTAGCTCATGAATTGCGCGGGGCGCAGGATGATCGATGCCGGCGGCGAGTGCTGCGCCAGCGTGGAGGAAGCGACCGCGAAAACATGGCCGTAACCGCCCAGGCGCGCGGGGATGATGATCACCGCCGCCAGCACCATGATGTAGAGCATCACGTCTTTCACGATGGCGATGAGCGCCGGCGCGCGCAGGCCGCTGGAGTAGGTGTAGGCGGCGAGAATCACAAAGGCGGCGATCAGCGGCCACTCCCCGCGTATGCCAAGCGCGGCAATCACCTCGCGCATGCCAATCAGCTGCAGCGCGATGTAGGGCATGGTGGCAAGAATGCCGGTAACCGCCACGGCCACCGCAAGCCAACGGCTTTGATAACGTCCACGGACGTAGTCAGCCAGGGTAATGTAACCGTTGCGGTGGCATATGCGCCAGAGAGGGGGCAGCACCAGCATCATGATGGGATAAGCTCATGATGCAGTAAGGAATGGCGAAGAAGCCGATGGCGCCGGCGCCAAAGAGCGCGGCGGGAACAGCAATGACGGTGTACGCCGTGTAGAGGTCGCCGCCGATCAGGAACCAGGTGATCAGGGTGCCGAAGTTGCGCCCCGCCAGCCCCCACTCATCCAGATTGCTCAGTTCCGAGCGCCGCCAGCGTACGGCCCAGAATCCGGCGCCGGTCACCAGCAGGAAGCAAACGCAGAAAACGAACAGCGCTACGGGTTGGATGGATGCAGGACAAGATCCAATGCTAACGTAGCAGCGCACCATTGGAGCCCGTCCATTCGTCCACCACTACCCCTAGATCGTTGAGGGTCTCGATGGTGGCCTCTACATTGCGGCGAATGGCGACGCGCTCGGCTCTTGGGGGCGGTGGGAGACTCCTCGATCGCAACCACGCGGCCGTAGGGCCAGACATCCGGCGATAAAGCGGCCAGGGCCTGGGGCAGATCGTCAGGCCGCACGTCGACTTCCTGCTTGCGGGCTTTGGCCGGGCGCAAGAGGCCTCCGCCGGCAACTCCATTCGGATCCCCTGTAACTGGTCCCGATAGATGATCGTCAGGGTGACGGTTTGCGGGTGGACCACAAGAAATGGGTTGGCATATGCATCCTGGGTGCGCACGGCGAGGTAGCGATTTTTAGAGGGCGGCGGAATCTGCTCCAATTGCTGCCGGGCCTGGTCCATCTTGGTCTGCTTCGGCCCGTCGGGCCTGCCGCACAGTAGCCCGCGAGGGGTCGGAGTTCGAGGCCGCTACTTTGCAGCCGGTTGCGCCGGCCAGAAGGGCGCAGAGCAAGACGAGCTGCATTGGCGATTTTTTCGAGCGCCATTGCGGGCGTGTCAAGCGGAAAGAAGTGGAACGCGGCCGAGCCACGCATCCAGCATAGCAAGCAAGGCGGCGGATTGCCGCGAACTATGCGCCCATGGTTTGTGACCGTGGTTCATTTCCCGCTCCACTTCGCTGCGCGCTTTTCGAGAAAAGCTTGAGTGCCTTCCGCCTTGTCGCCGGTGGAGCACGCAAGACCAAAGAGCGAAGCCTCCAGCTCGAGCCCGCTGGCGAGCGGCAGATCGTAGCCGGCGTTGACAGCGCGGATGGAATCACGCACGGCAAGCGGCGCCATCGCTGCAATGGTCTGGGCGATCTGCTCAGCCCGCGCCAACAGCTGATCGGGCTCGACCACCTCATCGACCAGCCCGAGGCGTAAGGCCTCAGCCGCGCTGATGGCCTCTCCGGTAAGAATCATTTTGAGCGCCGCGCCTTTGCCGATCAGACGCGGCAGCCGTTGGGTTCCGCCATAGCCTGGGATGATGCCGATCTTGACCTCGGGTTGCCCCAGTCGAGCGTTGGAACTGGCGATCCGCAGCGTGCAAGCCAGTGCCAGCTCACAACCGCCGCCCAGGGCAAAGCCGTTGATGCAGGCGATGACCGGCTTACCGCAGTTTTCAATCAGGCTAAAGATTCTCTGCCCGCGAGCAGCGACCCGCTCCCCTTCCACTGCCGAGAGAGGTCCCAGCTCCTTGATGTCGGCGCCGGCAACAAAGGCCTTCTCTCCCGCTCCCGTAATCAGAACGGCCCGCACCTCAGCGTTTTGCTGAATGTCGAGGAAGACTTGTTCCAGCTCGGTCATGCTCAGGTGATTGAGCGCATTGAGCACTTTGGGCCGGTCAAGGGTGACGACCGCAAGTGGTGGCCGTAGTTCGTAGCGAATGTTTTCCATGGTCGATAAACTCCCAAAAACTCCTGGTTTGCCCGCTGCCAATCTACAAGGTATCAAGTGCGCGGCGGGAGGGCTCCCGGCCGCCCCGGTGGTACTGTCAGAGAGATGATTAAGGGAATCACGATCGTACGGCCGGCCGGCTCGCCCGAGGCTTATGCCAGGCTGGCCGGCTTTTTCTCCGCGCTCGGCTTTGAGGGTGGCCGGGGTTGGGAGCAGGAGCTAAGCCGGGGTGTTTCCTTTCTCGCGCCGCTCGGCAATCTGGAGTTTGCCGATGGCGTCGCGCCCACTCCCGCGGAGATTATGGTGGAGGTTACCGGCCTGGAGTCGGTTCAGGCCGTGGCCCACGATTGGATGGTTCGCAGCTGGGGTGAACACGAGGCTGCTCGCAGGCTGAGCGCGGTGACCGAGACCGATTGGAAGACGCGTCTGTTTACCGTGGAACCAGCGCCCGGTCACTCCATCGCGTTTTGGGAATGGGACGATCCCCACAAGGGCAAGCCGTTGGCCGTGGAGGGCGATCTCAGCGCCCACGGCATGCGCTTTGCCGTGGTGGTGGCGCGCTGGAATGCGGTGATTACCGAACGCCTGTTGCAGGGAGCGCTTGACGCCCTCTACCGCAGCGGCGCGGTCAGGCGAGATGTGCAGGTGATCCGCGTACCCGGAGCGTGGGAAATACCGTTGGCAGCGCGCAAGGCGGCCTCACGGCCAGGTCGACGCCGTCGTTACCCTGGGAGTGCTGCTGCGCGGCGAGACCGCACACTACGAGGCGATCTACAACGAGGTGGCGCGCGGCATTGGCCAATCGCAGCAGGAGACAGGCATCCCTCATGCCTTCGGTGTGTTGACCTGCGAGACCCTGGAGCAGGCGCTCGACCGCGCCGGCCTCAAGAGCGGAAATAAAGGATTTGAGGCCGCGATCGCTGCCATCGAGATGGTCTCCCTCGACCGCAAGCTGGGCGGCCCAACTCTGGCCGACGGGCAGAACCATGTGCACCAGCCATGAGTGCTACCGGTAAGCGGCGCAAGTCACGCGAGCTGGCGATGCAGATGCTTTTCCAGGCGGATGTGGGCAAGCAGACGCCTGATCAGGTGGGCAAGACTTTCTGGGGATCCCGCGAAGACGTGGATGCGGAGACCCGCGGCTTTTCCGAGGATATTTTCCGCGTGGCCACTGCCCGCAATGAAGAGATTGATGAACTCATCCAGGCTCATTCAGCCAACTGGCGCCTGAGCCGGATGCCGGCCGTCGACCGCAACGTGCTGCGCGCGGCCATCGCCGAGCTGCTGGGCTTCCCTGACACACCCGTCCCCGTGGTCATCAACGAGTCGCTGGAGATTGCCCGCCGCTACTCCGCCCCGGAGTCGCTGAACTTTCTCAACGGTGTGCTCGATGCCATCGCGAGGCAGAGGAAATCCCCAGCCACCCTGGCTCCGGCAGCCGTGCGACAAAGACGAGCGTTCCTAGCTTCGACTTCTTGCCGAGGTGTCCAGAAAGAAGACAAAAAGACAAAGAGGGCACTGCACATGCAGGGGATCACGTGATCAATGACTCTACGGGTGATGGAGCGTTGCAGTCCTTGCAAACGACGAGAATGGGTTCCGCCGAAGCATTTCTGCGGGCTTGGTGGTCGACAATTCCATAAGGTGGGGCACACACATTACGAACCGGCGCGCCCTTTTGGATTTGCCTTTACGTTTTCGTAGCGAATTCTCACTTCAGATCCATCACCACGATGCGGCCATCGGATTCAAAGCTGCCGCCGGTTGCCGTTTTGGCGGTAGTCAGGGGATTCGCCGGCAGCACATAAGCCGCGCCTGCCAGAACGCCGGCACCGGAGAAACTCTGCTCCAGGAAGTCGCGCTCCTGGTCGACATTGGCATCGATGTGGTGGGTTATCCCGCCATTGCGCTGGTCTTTCTCAAAGCCATTGTCATGGGTGGCGGACCCTACCCAAAGCGGCTCGCCGCCCACCGTCTCCGTCGTCTTCCACACCCGCAGATGGTGCCGGATCGCGGCTACCTCCAGCGGCGCGGCCCGCGCAAACGACAGGTCTTGCGACCTGCCAAACAGATACAGAGTGCTCATCGGCATCTCGGTATAGGCCTCGTGGGAGAGCGTGGAAATCAATCCGTGGACGACGGCGTCCTGCGTGGTTTTGTCCACCTGTACCCATCCGGCGGCCGCAAAGGCCTTGGTCACCTGGTCCTCGGTGCCGATCAGGGAAAAATTCACCATGTCGCCCGGATTGCCCTGCAGATCGCCCACCCGGCGGGGAATGTTGGCAAACAGTTGCGGTGACAGAAGCTTCGCCAGGTCGGGTGCGGAAACGGTCTTCTGCGCCGGCTGGCTCGACAGCTTCATCTTCACCGCGATGTTGCCCGTTCCGGAAAGATCGGAGCTGAGGTTGAGCCGCAGGAAAAGATGGCCGGTCGCGGCAGACATCCACATCCTTGCTGGCGCCGATCAGGAAGGGAACCGCCGCATCTCCATTTCCGATACGCCCAATCAGGGCGCCGCTATTGGCGGAGTTGAGCGGAAAAACGCGGATCAGGTCTTTCCATCCCCGGGTCAGTCCGTCGGGGGGCGCTTGCCTTCCGTCGGCCAGGGTCAGGTTGCCGGTGGCGGTAAAGTTGAGCTGGTCGGCCGGGGTGACCTCGACCCCGGTGTCGGTCCAATCGCCGCTATCGACGGTGAAGGAGTAGGAGCTCTTCCGAGCCTTGAGCACCGAGGAATCGGGAGCGGTCGCCTGAATCACCTCAACCGGCGGATGAGCGGCGGCGGCCTGCGCCCGCAATGGCCGCGAACCAGAAACACCAATCAGCCAGAAAATAAGGCACGCGAATGCTTCTTGTTTCATCTTCATAAGACGTTCAATCGACTGAAAGTGGCACCAAAGGGAAGGGCTCCAGCCGTGAAGACTGGAGCCCAACAATTGTACTGAAAATGTTTAGTAGCGATACGTCTCTGGCTTGTACGGACCTTCCGCCGCCACGCCCAGATAGTCGGCCTGCGTCGGAGTCAGCGTTGTAAGCTTTACCCCAATCTTCTCCAGGTGCAAGCGCGCTACTTCCTCGTCCAGCTTCTTGGGCAAGGTGTAGACATCCACTTTGTAGACGTCCTTGTTCTTCCACAAGTCGATCTGCGCCAGCGTCTGGTTTGCGAAACTGTTGCTCATCACGAAGCTGGGGTGCCCGGTAGCGCAGCCCAGGTTCACCAGCCGGCCTTCGGCTAGAACGTAGATGGTGTGTGCCGGCGTCCCCTTGGCTGCGGGAAAGTTGTACTGGTCCACCTGGGGCTTGACGTTGATCTTCTTTACCCCGGGAGCGCTGTTCAGGCGATCGATCTGGATTTCGTTATCGAAGTGGCCAATGTTGCAAACGATGGCCTGGTCTTTCATCTTCGACAGGTGTTCGAGCGTCAGCACGTCCACATTGCCGGTGCAGGTTACGTAGATGTCGCCGCGGCCCAGAGTTTCTTCGACGGTGGTGACTTCAAAGCCTTCCATCGCCGCCTGCAGGGCGTTGATCGGATCGATCTCAGTGACCACCACCCGCGCACCCATTCCGCGCAGAGAGTGAGCCGAGCCCTTGCCTACGTCACCGTAGCCGCAGATCACGGCCACCTTGCCCGCAACCATGACATCCGTAGCGCGCTTGATTCCGTCCGCCAGCGATTCACGGCAACCGTAAAGATTGTCGAACTTCGACTTGGTGACCGAATCGTTGACGTTGATTGCCGGCACCAGCAGCTTGCCCTGCTCCTTCATCTTGTAAAGCCGGTGGACGCCGGTCGTGGTCTCTTCCGAGACGCCGCGCCACTGCTTCGCCACTTCGTGCCAGTGGTTGCGATCTTCCGCGTAGATCTTTTTCAGCAGGTCTTTGATCACCTGCTCTTCGTGGTTCGAAGAAGGGGTATTGACCCAACCGTCCCCAGCTTCCAGCTCGTAGCCCTTGTGGATCAGCAGGGTCACATCCCCGCCATCGTCCACTACCAGCTCGGGTCCCTTGCCTTCTCCGTGATCCAGGGCCTGCGCCGTGCACCACCAGTAGTCTTCCAGCGATTCGCCTTTCCAGGCGAAGACCGGAACCCCCGCCGCTGCGATTGCCGCCGCCGCGTGGTCCTGGGTGGAAAAGATATTGCAGCTTGCCCAGCGCACATTCGCGCCCAACTCCACCAGGGTCTCGATCAGCACCGCGGTCTGGATGGTCATGTGAAGAGAGCCGGTAACGCGCACGCCGGCAAGAGGCTTCTCCGCGGCATACTTGCGGCGGATCGACATCAGGCCGGGCATTTCGTGCTCGGCAATCGAGATCTCTTTGCGACCCCAGTCGGCCAGGGAGAGATCAGCTACCTTGAAGGCGGGCGCTGCTGCAGTGCGGTCGATCGTTGCTGGTGACATGTGATTCATCCTCATATCGATACATCAGAATATATTGATACAATAGTGAGAAAGAGCCATGGCGTCAATCGTAAAATCTCTGCGGGTTCTGGGTGATATCAACCGCCTGCGCATGTTGCTATTGCTGGGGCGGGAGGAGCTCTCCGTGGCAGAACTGCAGGAGATCCTGGGCATGGGGCAGAGCACCATCTCGACCCACCTGGCGCAGTTGAAGCATGCCGGACTGGTGGAGGATCGCCGTACAGGCAAGAACATCTGGTACCGGTCCAAGTCTGAGGGAGAGGTAGTGTCCCGGCTACTGGCATCGCTGCAGCAGTCACCGGAAGAGCTTCCGGAAGCAGAGAACGATCATGCGGCCCTGGATCTGGTGTTGCGCAAGCGTCAGGATAAGACCCGGGCATTTTTCGACGATATGGCCGGGCGGCTGGGGCGGGAGTATGTGCCTGGCCGATCCTGGAAAAGCATCGCTGAGGCATTGTTGCAGTTGCTTCCGCCTATGGTCATCGCCGATCTTGGAGCGGGCGAGGGAGCGTTTTCGCTGCTGCTGGCCCAGCGGGCGCAGCAGGTAATCGCCGTCGACAACTCGGACAAGATGGTCGAACTGGGCAGCGCCCTGGCGAAGAAAACGGGAGTCACGACGTTGGAGTACCGCAAAGGAGACCTGGAAGCGGTCCCGATTGCGGATGGTTCGGTCGACCTGGCACTCTTTAGCCAATCCCTGCACCATGCACTCCATCCGGCGCGTGCAATTACGGAGGCGTGGCGCATTCTAAAGCCCGGCGGACGCATCGCGATTTTGGACCTGCTGCAGCATCGCTTTGCCGAGGCACGAGAGTTATATGCCGACGTGTGGCTAGGTTTCAGCGAAGTGGAGTTGGAGAAGCTGCTGAGCAAGGGCGGCTTCGGAAACGTCTACACGGCCGTTGTCCACAAGGAAACCGAAGCACCCTTCTTTCAAACCTTGCTGGCTTCCGGCAACAAAGGGCTTTAGCATCCGGCATCTCAACGTTCCTCTAGCTACTCCCACCCGCAAGAAAATGCGTAGCCCATTCAAGCCTTGTTTTTGCTTGAGTGGGATTGTTGCCCATCCCAGGTCGTCCGCCCATCCCGAATAAACCAAGAGTACCCCCCGAAATGGTAATCCCCGGCCCGAAATAGCGTCCGGGCCTCTTGATCTGCCCCCGGACCGGATATATGTTGTCAGCAGACGATTTCGGCAGGCAGCGGATTCTCGCGTCACCGCTCTCTGGCCGGCAGTTGCCGGTAGTTTCGGCCTTCACGCGAGCGAAGGACAGTTCTACTGCTGTCCGGTGTCCCGTCCGATCCCTGTCACAAATCAGCCAATTCATGCATCCCGCCGCGGCGGGATTTTTTATTGCATCCTCACCGCGCTTCGCTGCGCCGTAGAACTCAACTTCCCAACTTCAAGGAGCCTCCTATGCCCAAAAATAATGTCAGCGACCTCATCACCGATCAGGAGATAGCCTTTGCCCGCTTGATCCTCTCCGGAACCATGACCGACCGTCAGGCCGCCGAAGCCGTGGGCCTCAACCCTGACACCGCCGCCTACACCAAATCCAAACCCCGGGTTCAGGCCTACATGCTCGAGCATCGTGCCCTGATGCAGCAACAACTCGTCGAGCAGGAAGCCGAGGCATTGCGCCGGAGGAGCCAACGTCGCGAGCAAGTCCTCGATCGTCTCTGGGAGCTCGCCAGCTTGAGCTCTGAAATGACCCGAGGCAGTATAACCGGACAGGTCAAGGCAATCTCCATGATCGTAGCCATCGAAGGCATGATCCCGGACCGTCGTGCTGGCTCCGCGCAGATGAAACCCGCTCCTCAGCCCACCCAACCGCAGATCGATCCTGACGCCTGGCGCGCGAGGCAGCAGGCGGAAGCAACCAGCCCCCAAAACAAGCCTGGCCAGGAAGAAGATGGGTTTGGCATCTCCGAGGCCGAACCCGCCTCCGCCTTGGCCGAAAATGCCCCTGCCTCCGACCTTACTTTCGACCCCGGCGAGTCCAACTTGGCCAATGGCTTGAGCCTCTCGGAAACTCAATCGGCGCCCCGTACTGCTTTTGCTCCCGACACCAGGGTGCCCTTCTCTATCAAAAAGAACCCCTTCGCCCCGCGCCGATGACCTTCTTAAGATTCAAAAGACCAGAAAACATCGAATTTTATCGAATTTTATAAAAACACGCGGTAGCTCCTACCCTCCGCTCGTCTCATCCAGCCCACCCCGCTTGCCGTGGGGCAGGTGACCTGTCGCCAGGATGAGAGAAGAATGAGACGGCAGACCGCCGAAGGTGCCGCACTAAACCGATCGTCCGCCCTCACTGTGTCATTGGAAGAGCGACACGGCTCCCTGCAAAAACAACAAAGCCTGAGGGTGTCCCGCGAGCCTTCTTTCCGCTTGAGTGGGATTGTCGCCAAAACCTCATCTCCATTCTCATCTCGAAAAAAGTGAGGATTTCTTCTCCAGTTCCAACAATGCCTTCTTGCGCTCGATGCCCCAGCGGTAGCCGTTAAGCGATCCATCGCTGCCGATCACACGGTGGCAGGGAATGGTGATGGCCACGGGGTTGGTAGCGCAAGCGCGGGCCACTGCGCGGACTGCGGTCGGTTGACCGACCGCTTTGGCCAATTCCGCATAGCTACGCGTCTGGCCGCTCGGAATCTGCCGCAGAGCCTGCCAAACTCGAGCCTGAAACGCGGTCGCGCGGACGTCGAGCGGCAAGTCACCGGCCGCCGGATGATCGGTCATGGCGGCGAGGATACCCGTTACCTGCTCGGCCATTCCCGAAGCATCCCGAATAATCTCCGCGGCATAAAACTGCCGGCGCAACAATTGCTCGAGCGCGGCTGGGTCCTCGCCCAGCATCACGCTGCATAGGCCACGATCGGTACCCGCTACCAGCAGCAATCCCAGCGCACAGGGCGCGGTCGTAAATCGGATCGTCTCGTTTGCGCCGCCATCGCGGAAGCGTGTGGGACTCATGCCCAGACTCTCGGCAGCCTGCTCATAAAAACGGCTTGAAGACGAGTACCCGGCCTGATAAATCGCGGCCGTGACGCTGGCTCCAGGCACCGCCAGGTTGTGCCGCATATCGGTCGCCCGTAGCTGCGCCTGGTAGGCATGGGGGCTGATGCCCATAACCCGGGTGAATTTCCGCTGGATGGTGAACGGGCTGCTCTTGGCCACTCGTGCGAGATCGGCAAGCGTTACGGTGCGGTCGAGATGGCTGGCAAGATAGTGGCAAAGCCGTGCCACCGTCGCCGCCTCGCGGAGCTCACCAACGGGAGCGCATCGCTTGCACGCGCGATACCCCGCGGCCAACGCCCCTTGCGGGTCGGAGAAATACCGCACATTGGTTTCGGCAGGACGCCGGCTGGGACAGCTGGGCCGGCAAAATATGCCGGTGCTGGCTACGGCGTAAACGAAGTTGGCGTTTGCGTCGCGGGCCAGCACCTGTTGCCATGCCTGGGTGGGATTCAGATCGACCTGCTGATTGCTTCTCATGACAGAATCATGGACCGAAGCAAAACATCACGCTATCCGTATCTTGCCGTCAAATTATTTAGCAGTCGCGAGCTGGGGCTGTCCCTTCAGTCCAGCCGCTTCGCGCAACGCCTGGGCCTTATCGGTTGCCTCCCAGGTAAAGTCCGCGTCGGCACGTCCGAAGTGGCCATAAGCAGCGGTCTTGCGATAGATGGGCCGGCGCAGGTTAAGGCTCTCAATAATGCCCTTCGGGGTCAGGCTGAAGTTTTCGCGAACCAGCTTCTGCAGCGTCGCGGAGTCAGCAGCTCCGGTGCCAAAGGTCTCTACCAGCACACTAACCGGATCGGCAACGCCAATGGCGTAGGCCAACTGCACTTCACAACGCTTTGCCAGTCCCGCGGCCACGATGTTCTTGGCAATGTATCGCGCCATATACGCCGCCGAGCGATCTACCTTGGTCGGATCCTTGCCGCTGAATGCGCCGCCGCCGTGGCGTCCCATGCCGCCGTACGTGTCGACAATGATTTTTCGTCCGGTAAGACCGGTGTCGCCCATCGGGCCACCGATCACAAAACGCCCTGTCGGGTTGATGTGATATTTGGTGTCGGCGTCGAGCAGATTCGCAGGTACGGTGGCCTGGATCACGTATTTCAGGATGTCGGCCCGCAGCTCCTCGGTGGAGATGGTTTCAGAATGCTGGGTGGAAATGACAACGGCGTCGACCCGGATGGGATTTTGATCCTTGTCATATTCCACCGTCACCTGGCTCTTGCCATCAGGGCGAAGATAATTGAGCAGTCCGCTCTTGCGCACCTCCGTCAATTTCTGGCTGAGCTTGTGGGCCAGGGAGATCGGCGTCGGCAGAAAGTCTTCGTTTTCGTTGGTCGCGTAGCCGAACATCATGCCCTGGTCGCCGGCTCCGCCGGTGTCCACGCCCATGGCTATGTCGCCAGACTGCTTGTTGATGCTGGAGATGACAGCACAGGTATTCGAGTCGAAGCCATAGAGTGCATTGTCGTAGCCGATTGACGCCACCACGCCACGCACCAGCGACTGAAAGTCGACATAGGCTTTGGTCGTGATCTCGCCGGCAATGACTACCAGGCCCGTGGCGGTAAGAGTTTCGCACGCCACACGGCTGAAGGGGTCTTGCGCGAGACACGCATCGAGGATGGCATCTGAAATCTGGTCGGCGATTTTGTCGGGATGTCCTTCAGTCACCGACTCGGACGTAAAAAGAAATCGATCATGTTGTGGCAAAGAGACTTCCCTCCTGTCCAGAGTGCCTGGCAGCATCTTCTCGATGGGCGAGGAATCGCCGCGAGCTGCGGCTCTGTGGACCTCTTAAGACGGTATCAGAGGGGAATCCGCCACGCAAAGGCTCAGGTATTCGCTCGCCATGGCTGTGGTGGTACGCGTCACGTGGGTAGGGGTACTGAGGGAGATTTTCTTGTGGACATAGCTCCAGACGAACCAACTGAGACCCGCCACCAGCAACAGCAGAACTCCTATGCCGGTCCAGCGCAGCCGTTGGTCGGGCCGGTCCCCGCGTCCGGCGTCGCCGCGGGCTTTGCTGGCATTCTCCGCAAAACGCATCCAACCGTCTTCATCCTGCAAGGCGCCGGTCGATCGGTGTGCTGACAGGTAGCGGTCGATCCACTCTTGTTGGTCGAGTCCCACCACCCGGGCATATTCCCGGACCATGCTTTTGTTAAACACTCCTCCCGGGAGGATGTCGAAGTGCTCCTCTTCGAGAGCAACCAGGTGACGGTTGCTGATCTTGGTAACCCGGGTGATGGCGTCCAGCGTGATCCCGCGGAACTCCCGCTCCTGTCGCAATGTCTCGCCGAAATTACCCATACATCACACCCATACGCTTATGCGATGGCTCCGCCGGAAAAAGGACGCGGGTCCGGCGACAAGATAGTTCCAGCGCCGGCAAAAGAACGTCAGCCGCAAACCCTGGACGTGCGCCGACATTGTCAACCATAAAGCGGCTCTCCTGCCAGGTCAAAAACAAATCCCTATAGTCCTTTAGTTTGTGCGCGCTACAGCATCTCTTGAGTTACTGCACGCCGCCAGCAAGCCATCGCAAACAATTTTGCTACACTCGGCTTGCCAGGCGAATAACATGAATAGGTTAGTTGTCGGAAACTTACTGCACCGGCCCTTGCGCTCCTCGATCAGCATTCTCGCCATCGCCATCGAGGTCATGATGATCCTCTCCATCGTGGGCATCATGGTGGGCATGGTCCAGGGATCCCGCACCCAGACCAATGGCATTGGGGCGGACCTGATCGTGCGGCCCCCTAATCAGACGTTTCTTGTGGGCGTGAGCGGGGCTCCGGCCCCGGCGAAAATTGCGGATGTGTTGCGCAAGCTGCCCCACATAGCCGTGGCGTCGCCGGCGATTCAACAGATGTCGACCCAAACCGCCGTCGAGACCATTTGGGGTATCGATTACGCTAGTTTCAATGCTTTGCGGCCATTTGTTTTTCTCTCTGGTGGCCCATTCCAGGGCCCTAACGACGTGATTGTGGATGACTTCTTTGCGCGAAGCGGCAAGGGCTACAAGGTCGGCGATAGCATTCCCATCCTCAATCACTCTTTCCGGATCTGCGGCATTGTGGAGCACGGCAAAGGCGGGCGGAAATTTCTGCCGATCAGGACACTGGGCGCTTTGCTGGGCGCGGAGAACAACGCCACCCTGTTTTATGTCAAGGCTGACAATCCGGAAAACGAAGAGCTTATCAAGCAGGAAATCCAGGCGACTCCGGGACTCTCTCAATATGGAGTGCAAACCGTGCAGGAAGTCCTGGCGATGTTAACACCGGACCATCTGCCCGGCTTCAATCTCGCATTGCACATCGTGATCAGTATTGCGGTTGGCGTCGGTTTTCTCGTTATTTTTCAGGCGATGTATACCGCGGTGCTCGAGCGAACACGAGAAATCGGTATTTTGAAGTCATTGGGGGCTTCCCGCCTCTATATTGTTGATCTGGTTTTGCGGGAGACGGCATTTCTTGCTTTTCTCGGTATTGCTCTCGGCATCGGCCTTGCCTGGATATTGAAGGCTTTTATGAATGCCCGTTTTCCCACTCAGCCGTTTCCCGTCACCGTCGAGTGGATGGTGACCGCCACTTTAATCGCCTTTTGCGGAGCGCTCCTGGGCGCCAGCTATCCAGCGCTCAAAGCTGCTGCCAAAGATCCGATCGAGGCTCTGGCTTACGAGTAGAAAATGCTGGAACTCGCGATCGGGTCAGGAAAGCTCAAGGGCTAAATGTGACTTATTTTCAATCATTTGCGGCCCTACTAAAAATCGTGCCCTGATACAAAACAATAGTTTTTCCGCAGCCTGTATGCCCTTCGTCCAAAGGGTTTTCTGGCAGCTGTTCAGCCGTGCCGTACGTGCGGAGCTAAGCGCGGGCTGCAGCAAGGTGCTGCAAAACAGCCTCGTGGTTGCGTGTCCGCGCGTAATCGGCTGGAGTCTTGCCCTGGTCGCAAAGCACGGACGAATCTGCGCCCGCTTCAAGCAGTATCCGAGTCAACTCTTCCATCCCGGCGGCTGCTGCCTGGTGCAAGGGGGTGTAGCCTCCGGCCTGGGCCATGTTGACGTCTGCTCCCTGGGCAATCAGGATGCGCACCGTCTCGCAATTCCCGCTCAATGCAATACAGGCATGGAGCGGCTGATTCTTCATAGGGTTGCGCGAGAAGCGGTGTACGTGCGCACCGTGCGCCAGCAATAGAGCTGTGGCCGGCGGTCCGCCGAATGCCGCCGCCAGGTGGAGAGGCGCCCAGCCGTCTCCCGAGGTCTCATGGACCAGCATGGCATTCTGCCTTAGCAATTCCTCAAGGCGGCCAGAATCCCCCAGGGCGGAGACCTCGAATATATCCAGAGCCGGCAACCGGGGCAGGAGAAAATCCCTGACCAGAGGCTGGCGGGCATAGATGCTCCACAAAAAAGCAGAGACGCCCTGGGCGTCTCTGCATACAACAAGCGATGGTTCTTCCTCCGCGGCGGCGGCGACTTCACCAGTCTGACCTTCGCGGATGAGTTTGAGAAAACGCTGGCTCACCGATTCAGACTAGCATCTGACCCCGACGATTTGCCTGTGTCCGTATCGGCCACTGAGGCCGCGAGCACGGTTTCCTTCGAGTCCTTGGTCACCGAACCCGGTTTGGTCCGGTTGGAGTAGATGCGGAAGGTGACGACCAGGTCGATCACAACCGGTACTGGCTGACCGTTTAGAGTCGCTGGGCGGAAGTGAGAATTCTTGACTGCGTCCACTGCCTTCTCGTCGAGCCCGAAGCCGATGGGGCGGGCAATCGCCATTTGCCGCGGAACTCCGTTGGCATCGACCACGGTGCGCAGCAGCTCCATGCCTGCAATCCCGTATTTCTGGGCATATTCATTCGAGCTGGGATCGATGCTGTTAAGGACCTTCGGCGGCGTCATGCCCTCGCTGACAACTTTGACGTTGCCATCGGCGGGCATGTACTGGCGGTGCTGGCTCTTGCTGGTGAAGTATTGCTGCCAGTAGTCGGGCAGATGAGACATCATGGCCTGGTCGATATCGCCGGCAAAGATGTTGTCCAGGGCCTTGTTCATCAGCATGGCGCTATGCGCCGGAGAGACGGCCCCGGGCGCTGCGCTGGTTTCGGCGGCGGCGGCACTGGTTGCCGGTTGTGGCGCGGCCGTGCCTCCTGTCGCATCCCTGGTCTTCAAGGTTTGCGCCGCTGCTAGCTCCTGCGCTGCGGGCGCATCCTTCTTGCCCTTTTCTTTCTTTACTTTGGGAACGACGATGAGCTCTCGGTCGATGGAGATGTGGACCGGCTTCTTGGAAATCTTTACCTTGTCAAAAGCCTTGGTTTCGTCCTCGTAGGGCAGCGCGCCAAAGAAGTGCAATCCATACCGATCGGCTTCCAGGTCGAGCTTGTGCTTGGAAAGCTTCACTTTTCGGATCTCGAAGGCGGATAGCGTGAAAGAGCCGACTGTGGGCGAGCCATTGACTTTGCCACTGACGTCGAACTGCAGGTCATCGCCCAGGTAGGAGCCGCGCAGGAAGACCAGCTTGCCAACGTAGCGGGCACGCAGAGCATCTTCGGTCAGCGGAGGGGTTGACTTGAGCAGCGCTTCCTCGGATGTGGCCTTAATCGCGGGAGTAGCTGAAGCTGTTGGGGCAGAAGCCACCACTCCGCTGCCGGCTGTCTGCTGGCCCACCGAGAGTGTGGTAAAAGTACCGCAGAGTAACGCTGCGGACATCAGGGACGAGAGTTGCTTGGCGAAATTCATAAGTCTCCTTGCTCGTATAACCGGGCGAAGCGACGGCTACGCCGTACGGTTGGATCGAGCGCCCCCAGCGAGTCGTAGCTGCAGGCTGATAGGGTTGCCCGTTCGGGAACGACCCGCCGGGGAAGAGAGAGCACGAAGCGCTTGGGCTTGGGCATTTTCGGCCATCAGCATAATCGCCAGGGCCAGCAGTAACCCGATACGGATGAGCGCAGCTACCAGGGACTCAGAGGCACGTTGTGTCATATTCGGGGGAACCTCAGGGACATTCCAAAGAGAGCGTATGATGTCCGGAATCAAGGGGAAATGCCTCTTTTGTTCACAAGTAGTACACCTAGCCCGGTTGACTGCATTGCCCGATTGCGTTAGTCTGGTCTTCTTGCGCAGTGCCGCGTCGGGCCCTCTGTATCCGCCAGTCTGATTCGAGAGAAGTGAAGCCCCGATTCAAGGTAAACTGATCTGGAGCTTGAGCGAGGCCAGGCAGCCTGCCAGGAAAGCGCACCCGAAGAAGCGCTCTAAATCTAATCTTCGCCACTCAAGCGATTCTGAATCTTTCGTTTGCGGGAGAGCAGTTGCTGGCCGCGAGATTTTTCGCCGCGGTGTGCACTGCGTGCCCAAAGGAAGGTTCTCTGGGAGAACTGGAACGATGTCTACGTATTTTCCGAGCTCGCACGATATCACCCGCAAATGGTTCGTCGTCGACGCCAGCGGCAAGACCCTGGGACGTCTGGCGACCGAAGCGGCTAGCATGTTGGCAGGGAAGAAGAATCCCAAGTACACGCCCTTTATCGACATGGGTGACCACGTGATCGTGGTCAATGCAGAAAAGATCGTGCTGACTGGCCTGAAGAGCCAACAGAAGCTTTACCGCCGCTATACCGGATTTCCCGGCGGACTGCGGGAAGAGTCGTTTGTCCGGCTGCTGGCGCGCCGCCCCGAAAAGATTGTCGAGGACGCAATCAAGGGGATGTTGCCGAAGAACAAGATGGGCCGGCAGATGGGCACCAAGCTTAAGGTTTACCGGGGCGATAAGCATCCCCACCAGGCACAGCAGCCTGAAGTTTTAGAGTTGGCGGCTCGATAACGGCTGGCTCGACACAGCAAAGAATAGGATGGTCATGGCAGATTTGGTTCAGTACTACGGAACAGGCCGTCGCAAGGCTAGCGTTGCGCGTGTTTTCCTGCGCCCTGGCAGCGGCAATTTTGTCGTCAATCAGAAACCTTTCGAGACCTATTTCGTTACCCATCAGCAGCGGGTTTCGGCTAAACGGCCGTTAGAGTTAGCCGAGCTTTCCGCTAATTTCGATGTGCTGGCCACCGTCAAAGGCGGTGGGGTAAGCGCCCAGGCGGATGCGGTGAAGATGGGCATTGCTCGCGCCTTGCTAGGGTTCAACCTTGAGCTGCGCAAGACCTTAAAGGCGGACGGCCTGCTTTCTCGCGACGCCCGCATTAAAGAACGCAAGAAGTACGGACAGAAGGGCGCCCGCAAGCGCTTCCAGTTCAGCAAGCGGTAGTAGGTTGCAATACAAAATCTTCCCCGCCCGCATTTTAAGGCGCGGGCGAGGGAAATAAATCCCGGCAAGCTGGGATGCAAATCAAGAGGAGGTAGTTTGGCCACTATTACGATGAAAGAGCTGCTCGAAGCGGGAGTCCACTTCGGGCATCAGACCAAGCGTTGGAACCCCCGCATGAAGGAATATATCTTCGGCGAGCGTAACGGGATTTACATCATCGACCTGCAAAAAACCTTGAAGATGTTCAAGGAAGCCAGCAAGTTCGTTACCGATCTGACCGGGCAGGGCAAAGTCATCCTTTTCGTCGGTACCAAGCGACAAGCACAGGACGCAATTGCCGAAGAGGCAAATCGTTGCGGCATGTTCTATATCAACCAGCGCTGGCTGGGTGGACTGCTGACCAACTGGATCACCGTACAAAAATCCGTCAAGCGCCTTCAGGAACTGGATGAGATGGCCACCGACGGCCGCTATGAGCTGCTGACCAAGAAAGAGGTCATCCGGCTCGAGCGGGAACGCAAACATCTGCAAGCCAACCTGGCTGGAATCAAGAATATGCGCCGCTTACCCGACGCTCTCTTTGTGGTCGACTCCAATAACGAGGCAATTGCGGTGAAGGAAGCCCGCAAGCTGGGCATCCCGGTAGTCGCCGTGGTTGATACGAATTGCGATCCCACAGTCGTCGACTACGTTATCCCGGGGAATGATGACGCGCTGCGTGCGATTCGTCTCTTTACCTCCAAGATCTCCGATTCTGTGGTCGAAGGCGTACAGATGGCGGGCGACAAGCGTGCCAGCGAAGCCGGGGTCACGGCAGATGAGCAGCTTGAAGCTGCTCCCGTGGAGCTCGCGGGTCTTGAGGCGGGCGCCGATGAGTCGGCAGGCGAAGGCGAAGTGGTCGATCTGGAAGCTGCACTTGGGGGAGGTATTCGCAAGGCCCCCGGTGTGATCACCGCTGTCGATGAGCCGGAAACCGCTGAGCGAACGCTCTAGCTGCAGTCTAGCCAAATTTAGCCCAATCCTTAGCCCCACTCTGGGGCTCGAAACACGGTCTGTTAACAGGCCAGCAAAGGAATTGCAAGAGGATGTCAACTGTGACTGAAAATATCTCCGCCGCACAGGTCAAGGCGCTTCGCGAGAAGACTGGCGCGCCGATGATGGACTGCCGCAACGCGCTTGCGGAGGCCAAGGGTGACCTGGATCAGGCTGTCGTGGTTTTGCGCAAGAAGGGCATGGCATCTGCAGCCAAGAAGGCGTCGCGCAGCACCTCCGAAGGGGCTGTTGGCACCTATATCCATGCCGGGGGCAAGATCGGCGTCCTGATCGAAATTAACTGTGAGAGCGATTTTGTCGCTCGGACGGAAGATTTCCAGGAGCTGCTGAAAGATATATCGATGCACATCGCAGCCACCGACCCACGCTATATCCGCCGGGAAGACGTTACCGCGGAAGACCTGGAGCGGGAGAAGGACATCTACCGCTCGCAGGCTGCGGCCACGGGCAAACCTGCCCAGGTAATTGAGAAGATCGTGGAAGGCAAGATGAGCAAGTTCTATGAAGAGGTTTGCCTGCTCGATCAGCCCTTCATCAAGGACCAGTCGTTCGCTATCAAAGACCTGATTGCACAGAAGATCGGCAAGCTGGGCGAGAACCTGAGTGTGCGCCGCTTCGCTCGGTTCAAGGTCGGCGATCCGGTCTGGACAGTGGCTCAGATCAAGCCCAACGCAGCGGAATAACAGCTGCGACGCTATCACGATTAGGGGCCGGGAGACTCCCGGCCCTTTTGCTTGGGCCAAACCCCTTCGGAACTGCATCAAAATATAGGGCAAGTACCCCGTCTCCCGAGGGAAAGCGGCTCCTAGGAGATGTGCGATACTTTGCATGAATGTACAAGAGAGTCTTGCTCAAATTGTCGGGCGAAGCACTGGCGGCTGACCGCGGTTTTGGCGTCGACGTCGCCCGGCTTCATGAGATTTCGCAGGAGATTTTCGCAGTCCGGGATCTTGGCGTCGAAGTCGCCATTGTCGTGGGCGGAGGCAACTTTTTCCGCGGGGTGGCGGAGCAGGCGCGCATGATGGACCGCGTTTCTGCTGACCAGATGGGAATGCTGGCCACGGTGATCAATTCCCTTGCGCTACAGGACGCGCTGGAGAAATGTGAGGTTCAAACCCGAGTCATGTCTGCGATTGAGATGAATCAGGTGGCCGAGCCATACATCCGCCGCCGCGCTATTCGGCATCTGGAAAAGGGTCGCGTGGTCATTTTCGCCGCGGGATTGGGCAATCCCTATTTTTCGACGGATACGGCCGCTTCGCTGCGCGCCATGGAGATAAAAGCAGATGTTCTGCTCAAGGCCACTAAAGTGGAAGGGATTTACGACGCCGATCCTGTTATTACCAAAGACGCAGTTAAATTTGAGCAAATTACCTACATGGAAATCCTGCGGCTCGGTCTAAAGGTTATGGACAGCACTGCCGTGAGCCTGTGCAAGGACAATAACTTGCCTATGATCATTTTCAACATGAACCGGCCAGGAAACATCCTGCGTGTGGTGAGCGGAGAAAAGGTCGGTTCCCTGGTGACCGCCTGACCCCCCAAAGCACACTGGCGGAACATCCCCCCGCACTTCAGGCCAAAGCGCGATCGGTCTCTGCAGTATCGCCGATCCAAACTCCGCCCGGCCCGGTGCTGGTTGCGCCTGCCCAGGTTGTAGCCCCTCGACGATCCCAGTTACCGGCGCTAACAGGAATTCGCTGTTTTGCCGCCCTCAACCTCGTCTTTTTTCATTTTGCAGACCCCCATTCTTTTGGGCCCTTGAGCCCGGTAGTGAACGGTGGGTACATTTCGGTCAGCTTCTTCCTGCTGCTTTCCGGTTTCATCCTCACCTATAACTACGCGGATCGCGCCCAGCGCGGCGCACTTAGTGCGCGCAGCTTCTGGTCTGCTCGCTTCTCGCGTTTGTATCCCGTCTATGCTTTCAGCCTGCTGCTCTCGGCGGGCATGCTGATGCAAGAGGTTCATGCGCACACCCGGGTGGACTTTGGGTTGGGATTGATACTCACCCCGCTGCTGCTGCAGGGATGGCATCCCGCTCTCTCGACCTTCTGGAACACGCCCGCATGGACTATGTCCACCGAGGCGTTCTTTTATCTTTTGTTTCCTTGGCTGATCACGCGCCGCCGGCCACGGCAGGTGCGGACTCTCGTCATGATTCTTATCGCGGCCTGGCTTTGCGGTCTGGTGTTCCCCGCGCTCTACATGCACTTCAATCCCGATGGTGATCTCCACCCTGACCGTTACTCCGTCGGGATCTGGATGCGGGCGTTGAAATTTATGCCTCTGCAACACCTGCCCTCGTTTCTCTTTGGCATGGCGCTGGGATTTTTGAACGAGAAGATCCGGCAGGAGAGCCGCAAGCGTCTGGCGGTAGGGATTTTCGCCTTTGCGGCGCTGTACCTGCTTCTTTGCGTAGGCGATCGGCTGCCGTACGCCATGATGCACGACGGTTTGCTGATGCCCCTCTTTGCCGGGGTTATCCTCTGCCTGGCGGGCCGTAATTGGATTGCGGGCTTTTTTGGGCTGCTGCCTTTTATTGCTATCGGCGAGGCCAGTTATTGCCTCTACCTGCTGCACTTCAACCTCTGGACGCTGCTGCACGACTCGCATCTTCTGGAGAGGAGCGGCCTGATCGTCTTCGATCCGTGGATCTCGTACCTACTGTTGATAGTTGCCGCGCTGCTCACCAAGAGGCTTATCGAGCGGCCGGGAAGAAATTGGATTATCCGCCGTCTTCAGCCCAGCAACTGAGCCTCCGATCTAATCTCCGTCGTCCACTCAAGCGGCTGTTCGGCTCGAGTGCAGCTGGCCTAGAAGTGAAAAATCAAATCGCTGGCGACGGTAAGCTGGCTGCTTCGTCTTCCCCGGTCGTATGACTTCCGGTCCCAGGCGTGGTCGAAGCGAATCTCGGGCCGCATCTGTATCGTCGATCCGATCCAATGGCTCAGCATCAAAGTATTTTCGGTGTACTTCGTATTCACCCCCGTACGCTGGCCCTTCTTGTCGTTGAGCAAGTCGCTGCGGAAGCCGATGAAGTCGTGATCGGATAATTGTTTCAGGACGTAATTGACCGCAGCGTACTCAGGCGCCAGGCAGGTCTGCAGGCCTGGGTGGCATGTCGCTCCGTAAGTGTTGGGCTGGGGCTTGATTGGGCCGGCGGTGCTGGGCACATCGCGCTGGTACATCACGTAAGCCTCCGTGGCCGTATGCCATGTTTTCGAGAACCTGTGATACCAGGTGCCGTCGTATTGCTGAAGGTTGTTGTAGGCGTACTTACCGTCGTTAATACCGTTCACGCAGAGATAAACATTGTCGTTCACCGAGCGGGTTGTGTGACTGACGCAGGCGGTTGCTGAGGGCTGCGCATCGCTGGTCCAAAGCGCTACGTCGTGGCCTCCAGTGATGCCTGCCTGCGCCAGCCACTGATCGTTTACCTGCACGGTGGCCAGAATGCCGGTGTCTGTGAAGGGATCGATCGCGTAGAGCAGGGAATGGCTGAACATATAGTTATTCGGCGTAAGCTGCGCCTCGATCCCAGGTATGGAGATGAAACGGCCGGCCCGTATGTTCATCCCTTTGGCTACCTTTGGCACATAGATGTCGACATATTCGAGTATCGGATCGAAGCCGTATTGGTAGTCGTGCACCAGCAGCTGATTGCTTAGATAGCCTTTGTCGGTCGTGTATCGATAGTCTGTTCCGTAAAACGCAGTCAGGTGATAGCCGACATCCACATGTTCCCGCTGCACGGAGTCGGGCAGGCGCTCCACGTAAACAATGAGCTGATTCATTTCGAAGCGGTTGGAGTACACGTCGTTGGCCACCGGCGCGTTGCGGCTTGTCGAGGTGCTGAAGTTCAATGTGGGCTCGACCCATCCATAGACTTTAGTGCGGCTTCGTGCACCATTCCAGGCACTCATGAGGGGATAGCTATTGGTGTCGGCTTCGCCGATCACCGGCGATCCTCCATAGGACCAGTCGGAGTTGGGGAAGGGTGGAGATTCAAGGGGAGAGGGCAGTCCACGTCTGGGCGGGGCTGGACCCAGGGGTGCGGTCCCATGCCAGTCTTCATGGTAGAACTCACGGAGTCTGCCGAAGAAGCTGCCCGTTTGCTGCGGAGATGGGTTGTCGGGCAGTGCAGTCCCGGGCGGTTGCTGGGCGGAACATGTGACAAAGCCCAGTAACACCCACCACGTCAACAGAACCCGGGAGGCGGAAGCGAGTAGCAACTGGCGCAAGTTGAGGTCACTCGGGCAAACGGGAGCGCGCTGCTTCCATAACCGGACGCGATCATAGCACAGGAAGTTTTATACCCGGGGCCCATGCGCCTTTCCCGATAGAAAAGGCGCATGAGTCTGTGCTTATGGCTGCACTGTCTCAACGGAATGGTTCCCGTGGGTAATGGCAGCTGAGCATGTGGGCTGCCCGGCGGCTTTGAAGGGCGTGTTCTGTACGGCCGACAGCTGCCCGTTCGGGGGATTCAGGAACATGCCTGACACCGTGTTGCCCAGGAAGTTCGCCGTATAGAGATACCGACCCTCTGCTGGTTCGATCAGGATGCACAGTGGGCCGGCATCTACCGCATAAGTTGTCGAGCCGGCAATCTGCGTGGCATTTCCCGTGGCGCGATCGATGGCATAGGCACTCACGTCGTTGGCATTGTAGTTCGCCACGTAAGCATAGATACCGCGGGGATCGACCACCACCGCATCCGGAAGGTTGTCCGTCTTGAAGGGGTTCTGCATGGCGATCAACGTTCCATTGATCTGGACGAGGAACCCGATCATCTGGTTGGCGGCGCCGTCTGTGACGTAAAGGAACTTACTCGTCGGATCGCTGGCGAGCGCATTCGGAGCCACGCCGACAGGGTAAGTGCCAATCAAGCTAAGAGCGCCACCGGATCCGACTTGAAAAGCGGAGATTGTGGCATCACTTTCGTTGACCGCGTAGACGAAGTTTTCGTTCGCCAGCACATTGACAGCTACCGGATTTTTTCCTACCGGAAAGAAGGCAGTGGTGCCATTCGCGACCGGGGTGCAGAGGCTTCCCGTGGCACCCAGGCCCCCAGTGGAGTTGATCGGGAAGATCACTAATGCTCCAGGTCCGGGAAGATTGGTGCTGTAGTTGGGCTGGTAAGTCTCAACTATATAGAGGAAGGTGCCAGCCTTATTGACCGCCAATTGGGTCGGATAGCTCCCGGGCATATTACAGGTCTGCTGGGGATAGAGCTTGCCGTCGGTCCCAATCGCGAATTCCACCACCGTGTTGTCATCGTGGTGGATCACGTATAGGTTCTTGCCGTTTGGGGAAGTGACGTCGGCCACCGGATTCCGTCCACCGGAAAGGTAGGGCGAGTCTGGAATCGGTATCAACGCCCCCGCTTGGCTATCCACTTTGTAGACATTGATCTGTCCCGGGTTGTTCTTGGAGGACGTGACGTAAAGAAAGTCAATCGTATTGCTGGGTCCGCACGCAGTAAGGCCGAATCCAAAACCAAGGGCTGTTACAGAGGCCAGTACGATCCGGCCGAATTTACTAAACTTCATGCGCTTCCTTCATCCTGGCCCGACGAAAGCAGGGAGCAGGGCTGCAACTCGCAGCAGAGCTATGGATAGAGAGTCGTTTGAGTCCCACTTGCATTGTAAAAGCCTGGGCCCCTTTCGGCCACTTGAGCCCTTTTAGAACAACGTTCCGCTGGCGACGCACCAGGTTGGTTGGCCGGTTGTTGGAAACCCTGCAGAGGGGGCCTTCCGCAACGTGGTCAAGGTTCCCGTCGCGGAGTTGATCACCGCACCGGTCACTGTGCTGTCGGCATAATTCGCGGTGTACAGATACTGGTTCGATGGATCCTCAACAATGCAGCGAGGAGAGGAGCCTGATCCGAAGGGAACACTGGTAGCCAGCGGCGTCAATCTGCCAGTGTTCGGATCGATGAAGAACGCACTCACCGAACTTGCCGCGCTGGTTGCAGTGAGGTTGGGCCCCATATTTGTTAGATATAGGAACTTGTTTTGATGGTCGACGATCATGGGACCCGGATTCGCGACGGTGCCCGAATTAACCACCTGCCCCCCAACCAGCGATTGGAGCGCACCGTTGGTACCCAGCGTGTAAGGCAGGATCTGGCCGGCGGTCGTCCCGTTCTGCGCATCGATCAGGTACACATACTTGCTGCTCGCGTAGATGTAGGTAAGCTCAGTGGCGCCGGTGGGAATAGGAGTATTCTGCGTTAACGTCAGCTGGCCGCCGCTTTGCCCATACACAAAGACAGCTTGCGTAGGATCGCTGGAGCTTCCGCTGCCCTTCTCGATGACGTAGACAAACGTGTTACTTGGAACCACGACAAAATTGATCGGTGAGCTGCCTACAGGAAAATAGGAAAGGTTGGTGCCGTCTGAATTCTTCACCTGCTGGTTGGTGATCAGCGAAAGCCTGCCGGTATTGGGGTCGATGTTGAAGGCAGTGATGTCCCCGCAGATGGTCGCAGGATTGCCACTTACGTAGGCCTTGCAAGTCGTCGGATCGGGAACCGTCGTATCGAGCAAAAACAAATGGGAGCCGGATGAGTCTGTCTGCATCGCAATGGGTTGGTTGCCCTGGCTGGTATACGCCGCCTGGAAGCTCAGTGCGCCCTTGCCACCGATGGTGAAGAGGGAGATGTTTGCTCCAGTCTGGTCCGCCGGCGTGCCCGGGGGACATGCAACCTGCGCGGTTCCGCCGCACCCGGCATTCAGAACATACAGAAATCTCCCCGCATTGGTCACCAATTCCTTGATGGGGTTGTAGCCGCCAGAGCCAAACGGAGAGTTGGGGATCGGCGTCAGATTGCCCAGATTGTTATCGATCCTGAAGGCGGAAATCTGATTGTATTGTGAGCCGGTAACATAAAAATATCCGACTGCGTGATCTGTACTGCAGGAGGTTACCCCTATTCCCATTGCAAGGGATACTGCCAGGGCCAGACTGATCTGGCCGAATTTCCTGAACTTCATGCGTTTCCTTCATCCCGGTCGCTGTCGCGGTCTAGGGCTGCCTTTGCAGCTAAACTGTGTAAGAAATGGATCCTAAGGCTAATTGTAAAAGCTAGAACCACTTTCGGCTAGGGCGGCTCGCTGTTCCCCGCCGCATCACCAGACATGGCAGGAGTTCTCCGGATACATCGGAGCGCCCTTCTTGCAGCGGAAGGCCTTGCCAAATTCGTCGAAGTTTTGTACCGCGCCGTTCACGCGCCACCTGCCTGGGGAATGAGTATCCGTCAGGGCGCTATTCCGCACCGCCTGTTCGCGCACGTTTTCGCACCACACCTGCCCAAAAGCCAGGAAGAACCGCTGTGCCGGAGTATAGCCATCGATGAGGGCCGCCGCGCTCTGGTCAGCTAAACTGTGCATCAATGCAACGTAGGCAAGGCGAAGCCCGCCATTGTCAGCAGTGTTCTCGCCCAGGGTCAGCTGGCCGTTGAGCTTTTGCCCCGGCGCTGCCTCGAAGCTTCCATACTCCTTCACCTCGCAGTCCGTGCGCTCAATAAAGGCTTTGCGGTCGGCCGGCGCCTGCCACTCGCGTACGTTCCCGTGACCGTCGTATTTGCTGCCCTGGTCGTCGAAACCGTGTGTCATCTCGTGCCCGATCACCACCCCAATGCCTCCGAAATTGACCGCGGGGTCCTTGGAGAAGTCGTAGAAAGGAGGCTGCAGGATGCCGGCGGGGAAATTGATGTCGTTCATGGGCGGCGAGTAGTAGGCATTGACCGTCGGCGGGGTCATGATCCACTCCGTCTCGTCGACCGGCTTGCCCAGCTTATCCAAGTTGCGTCGATCTTCGAAGATGGTGGCACGGGCCATATTGCCCAGCAGATCATCGCGTTTCACCTCGAGCGCCGCGTAGTCGCGCCAGTGCTCCGGATACCCGATTTTATTGCGGATCAGTGCCAGCTTCTTGACCGCCTGTTCCCTGGTCTCTTCCGACATCCAGGGCAACTGCTTGATATCCTCGGCCAGAGCAGCTTCGAGCGCCGTGACCAGCTTGAGCATGTTCTCTTTCTTTTCCGGGCTGAAATAGCTCTTCACCCAATCCTGCCCCACAGCTTCCCCCAGCGCGCTGTCGGTGGCGACGGTGCACCGTTTCCATCGCGCGGTCATCTCTTTTTGCCCTTGCAGTTCAGCGCCATAGAACTTGAAATTCTCCTGCTCAAACGGCTTCGACAACCAGCGGGCGGCGTCGTGCAGGGCGCGCCAACGGAGGTAGCTCTTCCATGACTCCAGGCTTTGGGTGGCAATCTGCGCGTTCATGGCGGTGAAAAATTCCGGATAAATCACGTCCAGCGTCGGAAAAGCGCTCATATTGATGCCGTGAAGGTAGGCCGGCCAGTCGAACTCCGGTGTCAGTTTCTCCAGTTCCCCCAGCGTCATCATGTGATAGCGTTTCGCCGGATCTCTGCGGTCCAGCCGGCTCATGGAGCCCTGTGCTAGCGCAGTTTCGATGGCCATGACGTTCTGCGCCTCGCTTGCCGCCTTCTCTGGCGTGTCACCGGCAAGCTGGAACATCTTGCTCACGTGAGCCACATATTGCTCGCGAATCTTCTGCAGCCGCGGGTTTTGCACCAGGTAGTAATCTCGATCAGGCAGGCTGAGGCCACCCTGCCCGGCTTCCGCGATCTGTCGAGTGGAGTCGGCCTGGTCCTGGCCGACGTAAAAGCTGAAGGCTCCGCCGGTGCCATCTCGTACCTCCAGAGTAGCCAGCACAGCACCAAGCTGTTTCTTGTCGCTCATCTTCTCGATGGTTTCGAGGGTCGGCTGGAGTGGCGTCACCCCCTTCTGGTCGGCCAACTGGGTATTCATGCAGGCGGCGTAGAAATCGCCGTATTTCTCTGCCAATGGAGACCGTTTCCGGTCTGGAACAGCGGCCGCCTCCAACTGTCGATACAGGAGCCAGTCGTTTCTCTCGCTCAGCGCGCCGAACTGGCCCCACTTCACCTGGTCTGGTGGGATCGGGTTTTCTTGCTTCCAGTTGCCGCAGGCGTACTGGTAGAAGTCGGCGCAAGGATCCGCGGTCTTATCGATAGCGGTTAAGTCGAAGCTTCTCGGGGCTTTCGGCTCGCTCGGCGCCTGGTTACCCCTCTCGCTGCGCGCTTCGTTGCTTTCGCCATCGGCGAGCGAAATACACAGCAACACGGCGAAGAGGATGGGGACTACCCTCATTCAGAAAATCTTTACATGGAAGGTGAGATATTTCTTGGGATTCTCCCGAATGGCCGCAATCAGTCCTCGCGTCTCCGTCAGCGATTGGTCGAGGTTGTTGTACAAGGACGGATTGCGCACCAACTGCCCGATCGTACCCTCGCCGCTGTCCACGCGATTCAAGACCGAATCCAGCTTGTCTACCGTGTCTCGCAACTTGGCCGCGAACTCGGGGTCTTTGGCGATCATGCCAAGGCCGCCTTTGCCCGCATTGATGTCGGCGAGAAGCTTGTCTGCATTGGCGACGGCCTGGTTCAGATTGTTCGCCAGTGTCTCGTCTTTCAGAAGCTTGCCGATGGTGCCCTTGCCCTCGTCAAGGCTGGTAGTCATCTTGTCCAGCTTGGCCACGGTGTCGTTTATGTGGTTGTAGAGGGTGTCGTCGGCGACCAGCTTGCCGATCGAACCCTTGCCATTCGCCACCGTATCCACCAATTGAGACAACTCATTCAAGGTAGCAACTGCCTTGTTGTAGAGGTCGGGGTTGTTGATCAACTCGCCGATCGAGCCCTTGGTTGAGTTGAGAGAGTCGGCGAGGTGGTCGACCTTGGCCAGGATGGTGTTCAATTGCTCGATGGTGCCCTGGCTGGACTTGATGACGTCAGAGAGATTCGGGGTCTCGTTGGTTTTGAGTTCTGCGTTGTTCTGAACCGGCGGCCCGGTCGCGGTCTTGCTGTTGATGTCGACCACGGTGTCGCCCAGAACGCCGATGGTCTCCAGGCTGGAGGTGGAATCGGTACGCACAGCATCTCGATACTTGGCGCCGATCTTCATGGTCACTTCGACCGGGGTAAGCTTGCGGCTGGGCACGATCTTAATCTGCGTCACATTGCCGATCGTCACTCCTTCGAGGTTGACCGGAGCGCCGTTTTTAAGGCCTGCGGCATTCTCAAAATAGGAGCGAAGAGGGATCTTGCCGGTGAATAGGCCACCTGTGCTGCCTGTCATCAGGAAGATGAGAGCGATCAAGGCTGCCAACGCCACGATGACCAGAACGCCCACTTTCAGTTGTGACCACTGGACTTCCTGCTGGCTTGGCACAGACCCCCTCGGGTTGAAGCGAGTGTCGCCGGGTATTTCCCGCTGCGACTGAGCATATCAAATGGCGCTTCTGCTGTTCCTGAAGCGTTGCAGCATTTTCACTTCTGGCGTATACAAGGCAACCGCTCCCGACGTGGCTTTTCCTCAAGAAAAGCCGCACTTCGCTGAAACCGACTGTGCAGAGTAGAAGTGAAAATGTTCTAGCCTTCCAACATCACGGTCGCCATCGCCAGGCTTGCCGTGTGGGTGAGGGAAAGCGAGATGGTGCGCACCCCGAGTTCTTTGGCCAGGTGACCTGCCCGTCCGCGTAGCTCGAGAACAGGCCGCCCCCCTGGTGCGCGGCCGACCTCAAATTCGGTCCACGTGACTCCCCTGCTGATCCCGGTTCCCAGTGCTTTCGCACCAGCCTCCTTGGCTGCGAACCGGGCCGCGTAGCTCTCCGCGCTGGCACGCTTGCCGCTGCAATAGGCGATCTCATGATCGGTGTAAACGCGGTGGAGAAAGCGGATGCCGTAACGTTCAATGGACCTTGCGATACGCTCGATCTCGATCAAATCCACGCCAGTCCCGATCAGCATGCTGATCACATTACCATGGGCTGACCCACAGTCATCCCGGCACACTCCACGTGTGACCAGAATGCCTGACGGTGGTACCTGTCCCGCGGTTGAAGATCACCTTTATGAGGCCGATCAAGACATCAAGCGAGGTATATTCAAAGTTCCCCCCAGATATCCGGTACCACCGAAACCCCTATGTCCGATACCCTGACTGATACTGATGATGTTCTTTACCTGACCGCGCTCTTGGCCGAAGACCAGTCGATGGTCGTACCCCGGCTTAGCGGACTCATTCCTGATTGTGGAGCCTGGATACGCAGCCGCTCTTATGTCGAGCGCGGCACGGCTCGCCTGGTGTTTGAATTTCCCCGCGATATCTGCGTCGAGATCTACAGTGCGCTGGTCTCGGTTGGGCTCCAGCTCACAGAAACATCTCATTCGCTTTTGACCGAACTCTGCCGCTGTACTCCGCACGTATTCGACCCGTCGTCGCGGAAGCTTCCGGCAGTAGACGGGGCAAGCCTTGATGCCGCCACCCGCTACATCTGTTCGCTCGAGATCATCAAAGTGCAATTGCAGATCTGGATGGTTAAGAAAGAAGAGATGGCAACTCAGCCTGGCGGCAGCCATTGCTTCGCAGCCTGATTTTCATCCGGCATCTACCAGCCCATAGCGACGCTGCCACGCTTCGCGCAGCCGGCTCCAAACCTTGTTCTTCTCCTCCTCGTTAACCTCGCCGGCAAGCGACACGAAAGATGCCGACTCCGCCTTCGCCAGCTCGAGAAGGTCTCGGTCGCGCACCAGGTTGGCCACCCGAAAGTCCGGAATTCCCGCTTGCCGCGTGCCGAAAAACTCTCCCGGGCCGCGCAGTTGCAGGTCCAGCTCGGCCAGTTCAAATCCGTTTTGGGTACGCACCATGGCCGCTAGACGTTCCTCGGCCTGGGGTGAGATTTTGCCTCCGGTCATGAGAATGCAGTACGATTTGGCCCTTCCGCGGCCGACGCGGCCACGCAGCTGATGCATCTGGGCCAGCCCAAACCGTTCTGCATGTTCAATCACCATCATGGTTGCATTTGGCACATCCACGCCCACTTCCACCACTGTGGTCGCAATCAGCACATCCAGCTCCCTGCGCTGGAAGCGGCGCATGATGATTTCTTTCTCGTCGGCATCCATTCGTCCGTGCAGCAGACCCAGGCGCAGACCCTGGAGAGCGCCGCCTTTCAGCTCCTGGTACATTTCGGTGGCGGCCTTAAGGGAAGGAGTTGCAACCCGTTTGAACAACAATCCCGGCTCCCCCTGCTCCGGTTCCCCGGCTGCGAAATCAAGTTCGGGTTGATCCTCTTTTGCGCCTTCGATCACCGGATACACCACATACGCCTGATGCCCCAACCTCACCTGTTCACGAACCTGGGCCCAGACCTCGGCGGCCTTGTCGTCAGCAACCTGGCGGGTGAGAATGGGCGTCCGGCCGGGCGGCAGTTCGTCCAGCACACTGAGGTCGAGATCGCCGTAGAGAGAAAGCGCAAGCGTTCTCGGGATGGGGGTTGCCGTCATGACCAGCACATCCGGTTCCCCGGCGTTGGGCTTCTTCATCAACCGCAACCGCTGCCCGACACCGAAGCGGTGCTGTTCGTCGACTACCACCAATCCGAGCTTGGCGAAGTCGACCCGCTGCTCAATCAGGGCATGGGTTCCGATTACCAGTTGCGCCTCGCCGCGCGCAATCGCTCCCCGGTTGGCGCGCTTGCGGTCTTCGTCGAGCGAGCCGGTCAGCAGCACCACTTTGTAGGGTTGCTGCGACCGCTCCAGCAGCTTGCGCGCGCCCAGGAAGTGCTGCGTGGCCAGGATCTCCGTGGGCGCCATTAAGGCTGCCTGGTAACCGTTCTCAATGGCCACCAGCATGGCCTGCAGGGCAACGATGGTCTTACCCGACCCCACGTCCCCCTGCAACAGACGGCGCATGGGTTCCGGGGCCCGCATGTCGGCCACAATCTCGCCCAACGCGGTCTTTTGCGCCTTGGTGGGGTGGAAGGGCAGCACCTGGCGCAGCGCCGAGCGAACCGCTTCATTGGTTTCGAAGGGAATGCCCTGCCGTTGGCGAAATTTCTTTCGCTTCACCTCCAGCCCTAGTTCGAGGTAGAACAGCTCTTCGAAGATCAACCGCTTCTGCGCCGGAGTGGCCCAGCCTTGCAGCTCGCTCATGGGGGTTCCCGGCTCGGGAAAGTGCGCGCAGCGCAGCGCATCTTCCCGGCCGGGCAGCTGCAAACGACGGCAAAGCGCCTCAGGAAGGGTCTCTGGGATGCGCCCCTTCAGCTCTTCCAGCACGCGCCAGATGACCCGGCGTTGCCAACGGGAGGCCAGTTTGTTGCCTAGTGACTCGTACACCGGCGCGATACGGCCTACCTCCAGCAGCTTGGACTCGTCGTCGTCGTGGTCATCGGGCAGCACTTCCACCTGCGGCTGGATCATCTTGAAGCTGTTGCTGCTGCGCGAGGCTTCAACTTTTCCGTACAGGGCCACCCATTGTCCGGCTTTGAAGCGATCCTTGAGGTAGGTCCCGTGAAACCACATGCATTTGACCTTGCCCAGTCCCTGGCTCACGGTCATTTCAAAGATGGGCATGCGCCGGGTGCGCAGCAGGGCCATGCCGCGTACTTCGCCGATCAGGCTGGCCATTTCGCCGGGGACTAATTCCTCGATGGCTCGCGGACGCAGGCGGTCTTCATAGCGGAAAGGGAGGTGGTAGAGCAGGTCTTCGACGGTGGTGATGCGCTTATCCTGCAGCGTCTGGGCGATACGAGGGCCGATGCCCTTGACGAACTGAAGGGAGGTTTCGAGACTCAGGGCCACAACAGCGATGCTATCAGCGGCGCGAGTGGGCGGAATGGGGGAGCAGGATTAGGGTACTTCTGCATGACCCCCAGGTCTCAAAAGCGACACCACCCACCACGGAATTGGGGTCGTTCGTCCCACCCTTTTCGATGCCCGACCTGGTTTCGCAACGCCTACCGGGCGGAAATGCCTGCCCGCCGTTTGTGGGTGGCCGTGTCGATCATGTAGACGCACCTCGCGTCCATGTGTTCGGCCATTTGGAAAACCTTGTCGAGCTTGTCGTCCAGGGTCGGTTTATGTCCAGATCTCGGCAGAGAATAGTCACGCGAAGGTAGAGCAAACTTGTGTGTGTTCATAATGAGTATCTGTATACGTCAACCCGGGCATAGGGAAAATGCGCCAATCTCACTATTACCTCCACACAAAGAGGGCAGCCGGCCCCCCCGTTTGATTCGAACCCCGGGTTACCTCTGGTAACTGCAACAAAATAGGTCACATTTAGTGAAAGAACCCAGATTTAGCGTGAGTCAGCGGCTTACCATCGCCATTGTTCCGTGGTTGGTGGCCCTTCTCCTTGAACTGCTTCACCGCACCTTACGCTACGAGGTTGTCGTCGAACCGGGCGCTCAACCAGCGACTCCGCCGGCGCTGCAGGTTTGGTGTTTCTGGCATCGCTGCCTTATCTCATGCGCCTGTTATTTTCACGCCAAATTCCAACCAGCAGTACTCATCAGCCGCAGCTTCGACGGCGAATTGATTGCACGCACCATAGAACGGCTCGGCTTTCTGACCGCCCGTGGATCCAGCACGCGCTCCGGCGGCAGCGGGCTGCTGGCGCTGGCTAAGGCAGTGGAGCGCGGGCATCCGGCGGTGTTTACCGCGGATGGCCCAAGCGGCCCGGTGTACAAGGTGAAACCCGGCGCAGTGAAACTGGCGCAACTCACCGGCTATTCGATTGGCATCTTTTACGCGCATCCTCAGAAGGCGTGGATACTGCGCTCCTGGGATCGGTTCATGATCCCCAAGCCATTCTCTCGGGTGGCTATCAGTTGGGGCCGCCATGTTCAGGTACCCCAGAGTGAAGACCCGCTGGTCTTCGAAGCCACCAGGCTGGAGGTGGAAGCGGCGTTGGAGCGCGCGCGGCTCAATGCCGAGCAGCACTTCCTCAGGCAATGAACATGCAGTCTCCATAAGAGAAGAAGCGATATCCGGTTTGTACGGCGTGATGATAGGCGGCAAGTGTCTTTTCTTTCCCGGCAAATGCGCTTACCAGCATCAGCAACGTTGACTGGGGCAGATGAAAGTTGGTCAGCAGGGCGCCGACCACCTGAAAGCGGTAACCCGGAGAGAGAAAGATGTTGGTTGTGCCCGTGTGGGGCTCCATTCTGCCGATGCTGGCACAGTGCTCCAGCGAGCGCACGGTCGTGGTGCCGGCAGCCACCACGCGCCGCCCTTCGCTGAGCGCCCGGTTGACCTGCAGAGCCGTCTCCGCGGGAAGTGAATAGGTTTCGGCGTGGAGGCGAATCTCCGATACATCCGCTACCCTCACTGGCTGGAAGGTGCCCAGCCCGACATGGAGGGTCAAGTAGGTGATGACAACACCTCGGGCGCGGATCTGCTCCAGAATGTCCGGCGTGAAATGCAGCCCGGCGGTGGGTGCGGCGACTGAGCCGTGCCGGCGGGCAAAAACAGTCTGGTAGCGCTCCCGATCGAGCGGCTGGTCTGCTCGGCGGATGTAGGGAGGCAGCGGGACATGCCCCAGCACCTCAAGCCGGGCAAAGAAATCCTCCACCGGTGTGAAGCGAAGGAGGCGCTCGCCGAATTCTCCACAGGCCGCGACCGTTGCATGCAGAAGCTCACCTCCGTCGGGTGCCGCGAAGGCCAACTCCTGCCCCACTGTCATCCTGCGCGCCGGGCGCACCAGGGCGCGCCATTCCCAGTCGCTTACCTGTTCCGTCAGCAGCACTTCCACCTTGCCCGTCGAGGCTGGGCGAAATCCAAAGAGCCGTGCGGGCATTACGCGGCTGTCGTTTAACACCAGCACATCGCCTTCCCGAAGCAACTGAGGAAGATCCGTGAACCACAAGTCTTGCCACACTTCGCTGTTCCGGCTCAGGGTGAGCATGCGGCTGCCTCCGCGTACGGCCGGGGGTTGCTGCGCGATCAGTTCGGGAGGAAGCTCGAAGTCGAAGTCGGAGACCAGCACTCAACTGATTGTATGAAAGGGGCGGTTCGGCGGTATCCTCAAAGAAAGGAGGAGAAGGCGAAACTATGGCGACCACGACCTTTGTTCCCGTCGAGGTTTATCTCCGATCCTCCTACGAGCCTGACGCAGAGTACGTGGACGGCTGGATCGAGGAACGCCCGAGGGGAGAATGGGATCACGCCTCCTGGCAGCAGGCGACTCAATTGTGGTTTTTGCAGCATGAGAAGGAATGGGGTATTCGTGTCCGCCCGGAGTTACGGATACGGGTAGCTGCGACACGATTTCGAGTTCCCGATGTCACGGTGGTGGATCGCAACCGGCCTATCGAACAGATCATCACCCACCCGCCGCTTGCTGTCTTTGAGGTTTTGTCTCCCGAGGACCGCTTGCAGCGTAGGAAGCGAAAGCTGGAAGACTACCACGCAATGGGGATTCCGGAAATCTGGGTCATCGACCCCCAGGACAGTACCTTCTACCGATATGAGGACCTGCAACTGCTTCGCAACGACACCTTTTCCCACTCTGGAAAGGGGATCGTCTTCGACATGAATCAGCTCAAGCAGCTGCTCGACTGACCTCGCTATAGACTCGTCAAACCATGGCTTCCCCGACCAATCTACCCACCACGCTGGAAAAACCGGCGCCCACCAAGCCGCCCATCTTCCTGCTGGACGCGATGTCGTTCATCTTTCGCGCCTACCATGCGATGCAGCGGCAGCGGCCCATGTCCACCCGCTCCGGGGTGCCTACGGCGGCTACCTTTGTCTTCGTCAACATGATCAACAAGCTTCGCCGCGATTTCCAGCCGGAGTATTTTGCCGCTGTCTTCGATGTAAGCGGTTCCGTCTTTCGCGATGAACGTGCTCGCAGCATCGCCACGGTACGCAAGTGGAATATCAAAACGCAGGTCTTCGACGAGGTCGATTACGGTGGCTACAAGGCGAACCGCACCGAGATGCCTCCCGACCTGGCGCAGCAACTACCTTTCATCCGCAGGTCGCTGGAGGCCTTCCGCATCCCTATTCTCCAGTCCCAGGGGTTTGAAGCCGACGATGTGATCGGCACACTGGCGCGTCAGGCTGCCGAACAAGGCCACAACGTCTTCGTGGTTTCGAACGATAAGGACATGCTGCAGCTGGTCAATGACCAGGTCAAGGTGCTCAACCCAGTCAAGGACAACCTGATTCTCGATCGCGAGAAAGTGGTGGAGGTGTTGGGAGTGACGCCTGAGCAGGTCATCGACGTCATGGCTCTGCGCGGCGATTCCATCGACAATATTCCAGGCGCTCCCGGGATCGGAGACAAAGGCTCAGTCGAACTGATCCGGCAGTTCGGCAGCGTGGAGGCGGCACTCGATCGGGCCTCCGAAGTGAAAGGGAAACGATATCGCGAATCGCTCGAGAACAATCGCGACACGATCTTGCTCAGCAAGGAGCTGGTCACCATCCACTGCGAGGTGCCGGTGGACTTGGAACTCGAGAACATGCGCACGCAGCCTCCGGATGTGAGTGCGTGTCGTGCTCTCTTCAATGAGCTTGAATTCACCACCATGCTCAAGGAGCTTGCCCCGGAAGAGCAAGCGGTCCCGCTCACCATCATCCGCGACCCGTCACCGGAAGAGGTGAGCCACTTTGCGGCGCTGGCTCGTGCGGAGGGCTTCTCCCTGGCCTTCGACACCACACTTCTTCAAATCGCTTCGGAACAGGTAGCAGAGACGGAGACCGAGGCGATCGAGGAAGAAGAGCCGGAACTTAAAACCATGTCGCTCGGCCTGTTTGATGCGCCGCCGGTGGCGGTTGACCAGACCCCTGCCCCTCGGACTTGGAAGATTGCAGTCAGCGTGGAGCCGGGCAAAGCACTCGTCTTTTGTCTGGAGGCAGAGTCTTCCGATAACCCGGAGGCCCTGCGCGCCCTGCTGGCCGACGAGCAAACGCCAAAATCGTTGCACGATCTGAAGGCCGCGCTGCGTATCCTCGGGCCCCATGGGGTTGGTCACGACATGCGTCTGGCAGGTCCGATCGATGACCTGATGCTCTATTCTTACCTCATCAATCCAACCCATACCACGCACCCGCTTCCCGACGTGGTAGCGCGCTTTAGCGGCGGAGCGTTGCCGCCGCCGGGGGATGAGCTGCTGCCGGCGTCGTCCAACGCCATCCGGAGCCTGGCGCCGATCCTCAAAGAGGACGTGGAATCGCTGGGTGCGGGACAGGTCTATCGCGACATCGACCTGCCGCTGGTCCCGGTCTTGCTGCGCATGGAAGAGGCCGGCGTGCGCATCGACGCGGCCGTCCTCTCAGCCATGTCTGACCGGCTGACGGTGGAGATGCACAAGGTCAGCGAGCTGATCTTCGAGGGATCGGGCCATCGTTTCAACATCAATTCGCCTAAACAGCTGGGCGATGTGCTCTTCAACAAAATGCACCTGCCCAAGCCCATGAAGTACGGGCGGGGTAAGGTCGTTTCGACCGCCGTGGACGTGCTGGAAGAGCTTGCAGAGCACAACGAGGTTCCGCGACAGGTGCTGCAATTCCGCCAACTGACCAAGCTCAAGTCCAACTACGTTGACTCCTTACCGCTGCTGGCCGACGCAGAGGGGCGCGTCCATACCACCTTCAACCAGGTAGGCACCTCCACCGGACGCCTGTCTTCCACCAATCCCAACCTGCAGAACATCCCGATCAAGACGGAACTGGGCCGCGAGATTCGCGCGGCCTTTATCGCGGCCCCCGGAAACCTGCTTATCTCGGCGGATTACTCCCAGATCGAGCTGCGCCTGATGGCGCACTTTAGCGAAGACCCTCTGCTGGTGCGAGCCTTTGCCGAGGGACAGGATATTCATACCCTGACTGCCTCAGAAGTATTTGGCATAGCGCCCGAGGCGATGGACAAGCAGACACGGGACCGGGCCAAGGCGGTCAACTTCGGAATTGTCTACGGGATTTCTCCCTTCGGATTGGCCCAGCAACTCGGGATTGAGCAAAACGTTGCCAGGCTTTACATCGAAACCTACTTTGCTCGGTACAGCGGCGTGCGTGGCTATATCGATCGTCTGCTAGAGGAGACGCGGCGTGAACAGCGTGTCCGGACGCTGTTCGGAAGGGTGCGACCGATCCCCGACATGCAGAGCCGCAATGCCAATCTGCGGGGCTTCGCCGAACGCACGGCGGTAAATACTCCACTGCAGGGAACGGCCGCGGACTTGATCAAAATTGCCATGATCCGCATCGATCGCCGGCTCAGAGAGGAAAATTTTCAAACCAGGATGACACTCCAGGTGCACGACGAACTGCTCTTCGATGTTCCGGAAAAGGAAGTCGAGCAAATAAAGCAGCTCGTGCGGCATGAGATGGAGACCGTGATTGAGCTAAAAGTGCCCATCGTCGTGGATTGCGGGGTGGGGCCGAACTGGCGCGACCTGAAGTAGAGTTGCTCCTTATGAACAACGTGTGCTCGCTCCTCAACCTGCCTTTAACGTCCCGCAGGGACTGGATTGCTTCCAGGTGAGGGTGGCGCTTCCATTTGGTGCGATGGCAGTAATGACAACCTCACAGGACCTGCGGAGGCTCAAGCACGTTGTACAATCGGCCGCCTACTCCCCGGGCTTGTTGGTCAGGCCCCCGGGGGCCTCGTGGATGTGATGGATGAGAATGGTGTCCCCCTTGAACTCGACCTTGTCATAATCCCGGCCCGTGCTCTCCACGTAACAGCCACAGTCTGTATTTGCATGATGGGCCTGTTCGATACCCTCGGTCGTGCCCTGCAGGGCGGCCTTGGCCTGGATCAGTTTGGCCTGAGCGTCGGCCACGGCCTGGTTTGCATCGGCCAGGGCTTTCACCTCGGTGGGTGTGAGCTTCTCGGTCCGGTCTACAGGCACACTTGCATCGGGCGCGGAAGCGCCGGCCAGACCGGGAGCTTGCGGCTGCAGGAGGGCGAGCAAAAGAATAGCGGTGATCATATCGGGTCCCCTGTCGTAATGATAACGTTCATCAAACCCCTATTTCCACCCGGATGGCCTGGGCGATGCGCTCCGCATGCTCGCGCATCTGCTGCTCCGATTCGGCTTCAATCATCACGCGCGCCAGGGCCTCGGTACCGGAGTAGCGCACTACCACCCGGCCATTGCCATGCAGATCCGTCTCCGCCTGCTGGATGCTTTCGACTACGGCCGGTATCTGCTCTAGCGGCCGCTTTTCACGCACCCGGACATTGACGATCACCTGCGGGAAGACACGCAGATCGCTCAGCAGTTCATGCAGGGGCTTACCAGAACGTGCCAGCAGGTCGAGCACCATCAGCGCTGTCAGAAGTCCGTCGCCTGTCGTGCTGCGGCGCAGAAACAGAATATGACCGGACTGCTCCCCACCCAGGCTGGCCTGGTGCTTCTGCATCATCTCCAAAACATATTTGTCGCCCACGGGAGCGCGTAACATCCGTATGCCGCTGCTGCGCAATGCGGCTTCCAGCCCCATATTCGACATGGTCGTGGCTACTACCAGGTTGCCGGCAAGCTCAGCCTTGGCCTGCATATCACGCGCCATCATCAGCATCACCCCGTCCCCATTCACCACCCGCCCATGGGCGTCGGCAAACAGCGAACGGTCGGCGTCGCCGTCGAAGGTGATCCCAAGATCCGCCCCTAAGTCCTTTGTTTCCCGAGCCACTACTTCAGGATGCAAGGCGCCACAGTTTTCGTTGATGTTCCGGCCGTTGGGGGTAACGTGTGTCAGGTGAATCTCGCCGCCCAAAGCGGGAAAGAGCTCCGACGCAATCAACGCGGCCGCTCCATTGGCGCAGTCGATGACAATTTTCTTGCCTGTCAGGTCCAGCTGGGGGACGACGTTGCGTAGAAAATCCTCATACTCAACCCGGAAAGCCTTCTCGACCGGGGGCGCACTTTGCTCTTCCAGATCGGCGGGGAGCGGGTCCTTAAGGCGGCGAAAGATCTCTCCCTCGATTTCCATCTCGGTGGCGTCCGGCAGTTTGTAGCCATTGCCGCCGAATACCTTGATCCCGTTATCTTGCCAGGGGTTGTGGGAGGCGGAGATCACTACACCGGCAGCGAGCTGATGTTTGCGCGCCAGGTAGGCCACGCCAGGGGTCGTGATCACGCCGGCGTTCAGCACTTCTGCTCCTCCGCTGCGCAATCCTGCTGAAATCACTCCCGATATCCAGGAGCTGGATTCGCGTGTGTCCGCCCCCAGCAGGACCCGCGGAGCAGGGTGAAGCGCTTTCAGGGAGGACGCCAGTGCCACTCCCACGGCGAAAATAGTAGGCAAGTCCAGAGGCGCCTCGCCGGCGACCGCACGAATACCGTCCGTTCCAAAAAGTTTTCTCATGAGTTGCTGGATTTCCTTTCCAGCACCCGGCTGGTCAACGTGCTGTTCGCGAATCGTGTGCTGATCAGGGCGTCGTTGTGGGTCGCCGAGGCATCGCGGATCAGCGCGCCCGCCTCATCGAAGACCAGGGCATAACCCCGGTTCAACACCGCCAGGGGTGAAAGGCTCTGCAACAGCCCGTCCGCCTTGGCATGCCTACCCTGGCACCGCAGCAGCAGCTCCTGTTGCGCTCGCCCGACGCGTCCATCCAGCGCCGTGAGCCGCTCCCGCACCATACGCATGCGATGGCTTACATCCTGTCGCAGAAGCCTGGATTCAAGCTGCTGTAAGGCCTGCGCTGTTTTGCGGGAGCTGCGGTGCCACGCGGCGTCCAGTTGGTATTGCAGCTCATCCACCCGCTGCTGGCGGCGCGCCAAGGCATTCCGCATGCGCGCAAAGGACGCTGGAGCAGAGAGCCGGCCGAACCGCTCCTGGGCCTGCATCAGCAGGTAACGACAGGCCTGGGTCAGGCGCCGGTGCATTTGTTCGAGCCGCTCCTCCACCTTATGTTGTGCTTCGGTCAGCAGTTCCGCCGCAGCGGAGGGGGTGGGAGCGCGCAGGTCGGCGACGAAATCGGCGATCGTGAAATCGGTTTCGTGGCCGATGGCTGAGACCACCGGCAACTCCGACTTGGCAATCGCTCTGGCCAGCAGCTCGCTGTTGAAGGGAGCCAAGTCTTCGAGCGACCCACCACCACGCGCCACTACAATCACGTCCACCGTGCGCGCCTGGTTGAAGAAGGTGATACCGGCCGCGATCTCCAGGGCAGCTGTTTCGCCCTGCACTGCGGATGGGTAGATCTGCACATTCAGCGCCAGGTGTCGGCGCCCCGCAACATTCAGAAAGTCTCGAATGACCGCGCCGGTGGGAGAGGTAATGATGCCGATGCAATGAGGAAAGGCGGGCAGGCGCTGCTTGCGCTCCGTCTCGAAAAGGCCCTCCTTCTGCAACCTGGCCTTCAACTGTTCGAAGGCGATCTGCAGAGAGCCGGCGCCTACCGGCTCGACGAACTCGGCCACCAGCTGCATCTGCCCACGTTGCTCGTAAACCGAAACACGCCCACGCACCAGGACCTGCAAGCCGTCTTCGAGCCGGAACCGCAGCAACATCGCCTGGCGGCGAAAGAGCACGACAGGCAGCTGAGCCTCCCCGTCTTTCAGGGTGAAGTAAACGTGGCCAGAAGGGGCGGCACGATAATTGGAAACCTCACCTTCGACCCATACATCCGCGTACTCGCGCTCAATATGGTTTCTAACCTCTCCAACCAGTTGGCCGACTCGCCAAACCCGCCTAAGGCTGGCCGGAGCCTCCGGGAAAACCAGTCCAAGCTGGCTCAGCGATTCCTCCGGATTGGGCACAGATGCCTCCACCAAACGTCGAGTTTACGCTATTCGTGGTTTCACAATTACCTTGCGCGGTGAGGACTGCGAGGAGTGGTTTTCCTTGGGAGAAAACACGACAAGATTCGCGACTCTCAATCTATTGTGAAACACGCTATCGACGAAAGCGGGAGAGCAGATAGAAGACCAGGGACAGCACGATGCTGAGGAGGATCGAGGTTCCCAGGGGAAAGTACACGGAAAGGCTCTTGCCCCGGTAAGAAATGTCTCCGGGCAACCTGCCCAGCGGGAAACCTGTCCGGCCCAGGAGCAACAGGAGTCCCCCGGCTATGAGCAGTACAAATCCCAAACCGATGAGCAGCCGCCCCAAGTCATTCATGGCATTATATTAGGCGGTCACGACTGGCCAGAGGGTCCGCGGGCGATCAGGCTCGTCAACTCCGCCAGGAGAACCTGCAGACGTTCAATCTCAACCTTGCCCGGCGGTGTTGTCTGGCCGAAAAGCCCCTCGGCTTCCCGGGCCAGGTCGGTGCCCCGGGGCAAGCCGAAGGTGCCCAGTACGCCAGCCAGCTTATGGGCGGAGTCCACGGCGCGCTGCTGGGTCGCCTCGTCCATCCGGTTCTCGGTCAGGAGCGCGCCTGCTTTCTGCAGCAGCGCGGCGCGCTCCGCCACGGTGTGTCTGCTGCGTTCCCAAAGCGCCGAGAGCATGGTTTGCAGCTTTTGCTCCTGACTCTGCCCGTCCGGTGAGGGGGACACGCTATCTTGCGGGGGGATGCGATCTTTCATGGTCAACGGATCATTCCCCTTCTTTCCAGCCTAACGCGGCCGAAATTTGTCGCGCCAGGGTAAGAGGGTCAAAGGGCTTAAACAGGATCGCCTCCACACCCATTTCGGCAAATCTGCGTTGATCCGGGCCCTGTACCTTTGCCGTTAGTAGCAAGACGGGAATGTGAGAGGTTTTGCCGCTGGCCTTGAGCTTGAGCAGCGTGGTCGGCCCATCCATCTCCGGCATCATGACGTCCAGCAGAATTGCATCTGGCTGCTCGGTGGCGGCACGTTCGATCCCTTGCTTGCCGGAATTGGCGAGCACGACATCCCACCCCGCGACCGTCTCCAGGCTCATGGCTGCCACCAGGCGGATATCGTCTTCGTCGTCGATGATTAGGATGCGGCGGGTCATAGGTGCTGAAAGAGATTTTCAAAGACTGGGAGAGGCGGTTCCGTCCCATCCCAGAGGTACTTGGCTCACTTCATGTTGCTGCCGCAGCATCGATAGCACTACCGTCTCCACGTCCTGCAGCTGGACGCGTGCTTTGGTCAGAAACTCCGTATTCCCCAACCGCAGCTTACTCCGTTCAGCCTCGCTCAAATCCTGGGCGGAATAGACCACCAGGGGAAGCTTCTTCATGTCATGTTGCTGGCGTAGCCAATCGACGAGTCCAAAACCGTCGCCGTCCGGCAGCCCAATGTCGAGGATCAGCAAGTCCGGTCGGGACGAGACACACAGCTCCATTGCTTTGCGTTGCGTGGACGCGTGGTGTACTTGCACACCGGCCCGTTCAAAAGTGGCCAGGATTACCTTGGCTAAGTCGGCGTCATCCTCTACCAGTAACACACGGGAGGGTTGCCTTTCCACGCGCAGTACCCGGGAGAGCGCCGCCAACATCGACTCCGTTTCCAATGGCTGCTCCAACCAGGCATCGGCCGCCTTCTCCACTTCGGGGTCGTTGAGCGCGCCAAAGGCGCTCAGCACCACGACCGGAATAGAAGCTGTGCGCAGATCGTCGCGCAGCAGGTGCAGGGTCTCCCAGCCATGAAGGCTGGGAAGGCTCATGTCCAGCAGGATGGCCTGGATTGGCGTTTGCCGGGCCACCACCACGGCTTCGTCGCCTGTGGCGGCCTCGAGTACCGAATAACCGTGCTGCCTGAGGCTCTCTGCCAGCGTCGCTCGACTTTCCGGGTCCTCATCGCAGACCAGCACCGACGGCGTACTTTCCAGGTGAGAAGCAGTGCCACCGCCCAAACGCAACAAATCGGGGTCTCGGGTGACCGAGGGCAGGAACATGCGGAAAGTGGAGCCGCGATCGGCATTGCGCTCCGCCCAGATCCGTCCGCCATGCTGGATGACGATCGTGCGACAGATGGCGAGCCCGAGGCCGGTGCCGCCTTTCTGCCTGGCATCGGAGGCGTCGACCTGCTGGAAGCGGTCGAAAATCGATTCCAGCTTGTCCTTAGGGATACCCCGGCCGTTGTCGATGACGCTAATGGTCACCCCATCCAGCAGCCGTTCGAGTGAAACCGTAACCTGAGACTGGGGCGGAGAGAACTTGATGGCGTTGCTCAGAAGGTTGGTCATCACCTGTTGCAGGCGGTCGGGATCCACTTCCACCTGGACCGGTCCCGCATCCAGCAACAACTGTACCTTGGCGGCCTCGGCCATGGGTGTCATGGCATCGATGGCCTGCCTGGCCAGCTCCTCTAGGTCGCAGCTGCGATAGGTCAGGGGTGCCCGGCCCGACTGCATCCGCTCCAGGTCGAGAATGTCGTTGATCAGGCGGACCAGCCGGTCGGAGTTGGTCACCGCGATGCGGAGCAGGTTTGACGCCTTTTCACCCATTTCGCCCAGGAGCCCAGTGGATAGCAGCCCAAGCGACCCGCGAATCGAGGTGAGGGGGGTACGCAGTTCATGGCTCACGGTGGAGACGAATTCGTCTTTCATGCGGTCCAGCGCATAGCGCTGGCTGATGTCCCTAAAGCTGAGCACGCTGCCCACCGCTACATTGTGTTCCACCATTGGCGTGACTGAGAACTCGACGGGGAACGAGGCCCCATTCTTGCGATAGAAAACATCCTGGCCGCTAGTGCCTTCGCGCACCAGGAAGGCGCGCCCGGTGCGGCATTGATCGGAACACTTTTCCTGCCCTTTACGCTCTTCATGCACTACGGAGTGCACGGTGCGGCCGATAAGGTCGAAGGCGTGGGCGCCGAGCATATTGGCTGCCGCCGGGTTCACAAACACGATACGGCCCGCGGAGTCGGTTCCGAAGATGCCGTCTGCCACCGAATTGAGGATGGACTCCTTTTGCCGGTTCAGCTCTTCCAGGCGGCTCTCTTGTGCCGAACGCGCCATAAATTGCCCGATCGACGCGCAAACGGTTTCCACCGTCGCCATCATCTCCCTATCTTCCCGCTGCTTCTGCCGGCTGAAGAACTCGACCACGGCGATGACCTGGTTGCCGACACGGACAGGAACACCCCAACCTGTGACTAAGCCATCGACTGAGGCTGATTTGGCGCGGGAAAAGTTCCCGTCCTCCTGCAAGTCCTCAATCCAGCAGGGGCTCTCCGCCGCCCATATCTGGCCGGGTAGATCCTTGCCCTTTTGCAGCACCCGCCCGATGCTGTCCCGATGAAACTCAACGCAGGCCCGATCCGGCGCATACCAGCCGGCCAGGTAGCGTGTGTGGTGGTCGCTGCTAACGAACCACAGTCCCGCCATATCGAAGCCCAGGTTGGTCCCCAGCGACTCAAGCATCGCCGGCAGGGCTTCGTCGGAGGTGGTGGATTCCCCCACCACCTGGCTGACGGCGAGCTGCATCGCCAGTCTGCGTTCGCGCTGGTATTGCGCGGTGACATCGCGGAAAATGCAGCGCACCGAGACTGGTTCGCCGCGGTCCTGGCGGCAACTGAGGCTCGCTTCCAGATCGCGATCATCCCGTTTGCATCCTGCACCCGCAGATTAGCGCGATCGATGCGTTCCCCCTGCAGGGCGCGGTCGAACAGGCCCGCTGCATCGGCCTGCATCTCCAGCGGAAAGGCGGCCTCGAAACTGTTCAGACTCTCAAACGCGGCAGCGCTCTTGCCAAAGCATGTCTGCCAAGCTGGGTTGACGTACAGGTACTTGGCTCGCGGGCTCAAGGTGGCAATCATTTCCTGCGAATTGTCGAACAGGTCGCGGTAGCGCTCTTCGCTCTCCCGCAGGGCATGCTCGGCGCGCTTGGTCGCGGTCAAGTCGGTGGCGATTGCCAGCAGGCCGGTCAACGCACCTTCGGAGTTGCGCACCGCGGAGAGATAAACCATTGCCGGGAAAGTAGTTCCATCCTTTCGGCGGCAGAGAATTTCAAAGCCGCGGACACGGCTCACGGGAAAGCTGGTCACGTATTGTACGTAGTGCTTCAACTCCGCCGAAACACTGTCCAGGTCGATCGCGGGGGAGCGGTCCAGGCGCGAAACCAGCAGCTGGCCTACGCGTTCCAGTTCCCCTTCGGGGAAGAGATCGTGGGCGTTGAGCTGGCCGACGACCTCATGAAAGCGGTAGCCAAGCATCCGTTCGGCGGCGGGATTGAAGATCAGCAGGTTGCCTTGCAGGTCGGTGGCCAGGATCATCGGGCCGGCGGAGTCCAGAATGCTGCGCTGCAACTGGGCTACCTGTTGCACCTGCCATTCCGCTTCGTCCTGGCGGGAAGCATCGAGAAACCTGTGAACGCAGAGCGCGATCAGAAGGACCTGGGCGCAGGCCCAGGTAATCACCGCTGCGGAAAGATCACCGCTGTGGCCCAGCAGCAATACCAAGCCGCCGTAGGCAGAGAGCAGCAGCGCAACCGCGAAAAATATGGTGGACGGTAGCCTATCTCGAAGCCAGGTCACGCTTACTCGATCGATGCGGGTCTATTGATGAGTTCTTGCGAAGTCAGCCCGTCCATCAAAGGAGACGATACTGGCCCATGCTAACTCTCCGGAGTATACGGCGACCGTTTCGGTCGACACAGTGACTAAAAGGAGTCCTACGGAAGCATGCAGGAAGAACTCACGCACCTCCAACGGGTCTGATCGGGGGAAAACCGCAGTGGATTAAGCAGCGCGTTCCATTTATGTGAGATCGCCGACGCACTGGCTTTTCTGCAACATTAACTACGATGGAACGGAATTACATTGGCACGGCTCTCTACTAGTCTGTCTGACAGGGCCGACATACGGCCAAGGGACCAGAAACCGAGGAAAAGCACGAAATAACAGACACCGACAACACCAAGGACGATAGACAAGGTGAACCCCCAAAAGTCTAGCTATTGGGGGATGCATCGAAGTATACCGGCTTTGCGCCGGAAGCCTAAGAAAAACAGCGAGTTTCGGCTGCCACTTTAGTACTACCAGACGAGCCAGTGAAAGCAGACGTATGCCGCCGATCGCGCCCGCCAGGGTACAGCATTGCCGGCGCTACGCGGTCACCGGCTCCAGCAGGCGCGACCAGCGGCGCTGCTTCCGCTGCGCATGTGCTTTCTTATGATAGGCATAGCCCGTAATCAAAGGCAGCGCAAGGGTGGCTTCGCTGTACACCATCTGCTCGTAGGTGGTGTCTACTTTGCCCCAGGAACTGGCTTCCTTCAGGGTGCTGGACGAGAGGGCGCCGTCGCGCACGTCGGCGACCGTGATCTGGATCGCATACTTGTGCATCGGGCGCATCAAGGCCCAGGATCTCTGCGGCCACGACGATGTCCTGGGCGAAGTTCTTGGGCACGCCGCCGCCGATCATCAGCAGGCCGGTCGTCGGGTTGGCGATCTTCAGCTGCGTCAACTCGTAGAAATCCTTGACCGAATCGATGGAGACTTTCGGCTTGTCGCCGCGGCCATGCTGGTGGGCCACCAGCCCGAAGCCGGCCGAGCAGTCGCTGAAGGCGGGCACAAAGATCGGCACATCCATCTGGTAGGCGGCAAAGATGATGCTGTCGACGCCTCCCTTTTCCGGGGTCTTGCCCTGCTTCTCGAGATACGCGCCCATCTCCCGGATAAATTCACGCGAGCTGTAGGGGCGCGGGTCCAGGGAGTCGGCAATGATGCGGCAGGTATCGTCGCACACCCGCAGCTCTTCTTCGTCGATGAGCGTGTCGTAGATGCGGTCGATCATCAGCTCCCGCAGGGTGGCGTCTTCCGTTCCCTGGCGGTAGAGGTCGTCGGCGATCCAGTGCTTGTAGCCCAGGGCCTCGAAGAAATCCTGGTCCACGATGTTGGCGCCGGTGGAGACGACGGCATCGACCATGTTGTTGCGGATCAGATCCACAAAAATCTGTTTTAATCCGGCGCTGATCAGCGATCCCGCCAGGCACAGAATCACGCCACAATCCTGGTCGCGCAGCATGCGCTCGTAGATCGAAGCAGCCCGGGCAAGATCACGGGAGCTGTAGGCCATGGACTGCATGGCATCGACCAGCGGAACGACATTGTGCTGCTTGATGTCGATGTGCTGGATAGGGGTAGTGAGAAGCTCTTTTTTCGTAGGCATAGCACTTCAAGAATAACAAAGCAGGGTGTCGCTATGTTTGTTAAATTCCGCGCCCTTCAAAGCGCGGGCAGCAGCGCCGCCAGCAGGGTGGTCAGTTGCTTCTGTGCGCGGGCTCCTGTTTCCATCACTTCGTGGTGGTTGATCGGCTGATCGAGAATGCCGGCGGCCATGTTGGTGACGCAGGAGATGCCGAGCACCTCGATGCCCATGTGCCGGGCAACGATGACTTCGTGAACGGTTGACATTCCCACCAGGTCGGCTCCCAAGGTGCGGAAGGCCCTGATCTCCGCCGGCGTTTCAAAGCTGGGGCCGGAGAGGCACAGATAGACCCCTTCGCTCGATGCTCGAGCTGGCGGCAGCGTGCGCCAGTCGCGCGCAGCCGCTTGGAATAGGCATCGCGTCATGTCGAAGAAGCGTGGTCCGAGGCGTTCGTCATTGGGGCCGGCGACAGGATTGCGGCCGGTGAGGTTGATGTGATCGGAGAGCAGGACGAAGTTGACCCTGCTTTAGATCCAGCCGGATGCCGCCGGCGGCATTGGTGATCACCAGCGTCGTGATTCCCAGCCGCCCCAGGACGCGTATGGGAAAGGTGACTTCTTCCGGGGTGTATCCCTCGTAGGCGTGAACGCGGCCTTGCATCACCGCGACCGGTGTTCCGGCGACGGTGCCCACAACCAGGCGGCCGCTGTGGCCCTCGACCGTGGGTCGCGGAAAATGCGGAATGTCCGTGTAGGCGATGGCGACTGGGTGCTCGATCCGGTCCGCGAACGAGCCCAGCCCGGAGCCGAGCACAATGGCCACCCGCGGCGTGACCGCGATGCTGCTCGCGGATGGCGGCGGCTGCCTCTTCCGCTCTTTCGAAGATGCCGTTCTGCCAATTGGGCACTTCCCCCAAGCCACAAGATTTTCTGACCCTTCCCGGGCGTGCACTTCCCCAGTCAAGCCGAAACAAGGCTTGAATGGGCCGACCATGCCAGTTCGGGAGGAGGACTCACTCACCCTCTAGCGCAGCAGGACAGAAACAATCGAAGCCGACATCAGGTTGGCCATGGTTCCGGCGAGCATCGCGCGCAATCCCAACCGGGCCAGGTCATTACGCCGGTTCGGCGCCAGCGCTCCGATGCCGCCAATTTGCATCCCGATGGAGCCGAGGTTGGCAAACCCGCATAGGGCAAACGTCGCGATGGTAAAGGAACGAAAGTCGAGCAGAGGACTTCTGGGCGCCCAGCAACGCATAGGCCACCAGCTCGTTCGTAACCGTGCGGGTCCCCAGCAGATTGCCCACCAGATGCGCGCTGTGCCATGGAATTCCAATGAGCCACGCGACGGGAGCGAAGATGAACCCAAGGATCACATTCAGGCTGGACGGGAAGGGAATATGGTGGCCGCCCAGCCAGTTGTGGATGCCACCCAGCATTCCATTCAGCAGCCCGATCAGCGCCAGAAACGAGATCAGCATGATGCCCACATTGAAGGCCAGGCGGCCGCCATCAATGGTTCCGCGGGCAATCGCGCCCAGCAGATTCTCCTCCCGGTGTTCTTCGTTGATGGGCATCGTGACCCGGCCCAGGGTGGCAGGGGTGTGCGTTTCCGGCACCAGCATTTTGGCGATGAGCACGGTCCCCGGCGCGGTCATGATCACGGCGGCCAGCAGGTGCTTGGCCTCAATGCCGTAGAGGATGTAGGCCGCCATGATGCCGCCGGAAACGTGCGCCATGCCGCTGGTCATGATGGTCATCAATTCCGACTGCGTTGCTCCGGGCAGGAAGGGCCGAATGCTCAGCGGCGCTTCGGTCTGCCCCATGAAGATGCTGGCGGCCACGTTCAGCGACTCGGCGCCGCTGATGCGCATGGTCAACTGCATCAGCCGAGCCGCGGCTTTGATCACGATTTGCATGATGCCCAGGTGGTAGAGCACGGCAAAAAAGGCGGAGATAAAGATGATGGTGGGCAGCACCTGGAAGGCGATGATGAGCCCATAGGAGGAGTGCTGCTTGCCCAGCTCGCCAAAAACGAATCCGGAGCCGACAAAGGCATAGGCCAGCATGCGGTTCACCGCGTCTCCGGCGGCCGCCAGAGCCCGCTCCCCGGCGTCAAAGCGCAGCACCAGCACAGCGAAGATCCACTGCAGCCCAAGTCCCCAGGCGGCCGTCTGCCAGCGTATGGCCTTTCGGTTGGTCGAAAGCAGCCACGCCAGCAACAAGATGCCACCAGCCCCAGCAAGCCCGTCAGTCGTCCCAAGCTGTTCTCCTTACTTCGCCGCTATGCAGTGTGAAACGGTGGGGGAAGACCTCTTCGAAGCGATAGTCTTCCCAGCCCGAGTGGCCGCGAAAAATACCCGGGAGGCGGGCAGCATGAACTCGCTCAACACCTGCAAACAAGCCCCGCACGGAGGGCTTGCCGCCTGGTTCAGATTGGTGATGGCGCAGGCAAGCACGCGCATCTCCGGTCCGTGCTCGGCGACGGCGCGAACCACGGCGGAGCGTTCCGCGCAAATGGTCAGGCCGTAGGAGGCGTTCTCCACGTTGGCGCCGGTCACCAGGGCTCCGTTCTGCAGCAGCAATGCGGCTCCGACGCGAAATTTGGAGTAAGGCGCGTAGGCGCGGCCGGCGGCGTCGGCCGCATGCGTGGTCAACTGCCGCAGCAGCTCCGGGGTAAATCCAATCTCGCCTGGTTGCATTGTCCCTGAGCGTAATGGCAGCCGGGCGGCGACGCAACACAATCCGTGTCGCGTGAAACCGCGACGGGGGTCCCTCTGCATGACTCCCAGGTCTCAAAACCGAGGCCACCCCATCGTGGCTTTGGATTTATCGGAGGTGGTTCCCACGCGGACTCTTTAGCCCCTGAGATACCGCTTTTCAAAGGTGGTTTCCGTGATCTGTGCAACCCGGAAGGCCAACAGCTATCCTTGATGCAGGTCACTATGGCGGTAAAGAAGCGAACTCGACCGGAAACCAGGCATCCGAGCCTGAGGATGTCCTAGGTCTTTTTCATCCGGTGACCGCGGCCTGGTTCCGCGCCGTCTTCGAGCAGCCCACCGCGCCGCAGCGGCTCGGCTGGCCGGCGATCGCGCGCGGCGAAAACACCCTCATTCTTGCTCCCACCGGCACCGGCAAGACGCTGACCGCGTTTCTCTGGTGTCTCGACCGGCTCATGTTGCGGCGTGCGGCCACCGAGACCGAGGGCTGCCGGGTCATCTACCTTAGCCCCCTGAAAGCCCTGGCCGTGGATGTGGAACGCAACCTGCGCTCGCCGCTCGCCGGCATTGCGAATATGGCCCGGCAGGCCGGCGTCAGCTTTCCACCAGCCGGAGATCAGTATCCGCACCGGTGACACATCGCAGAAGGATCGTAGCCGCTTCCGCCGGCATCCGGCGGAGATTCTGATCACCACGCCGGAGTCGTTATATCTGCTGCTCACCTCGGACGCCGCCTGCCAGCCTGCGCCAGGTGGACACCGTGATCATCGATGAGATTCACGCAGTCGTGCCTACCAAGCGCGGTGCGCACCTGGCCCTCTCGCTGGAGCGGCTGGAGGCGATCACCGAAGGCCGGGTGCAGCGAATTGGTCTCTCCGCCACCCAGCGTCCGCTGGAAGAGGTGGCGCACTTCCTCGGGGGAACTCTCACAGCAGCGCCGAAGATCGGCAAGCGGTGCGATACCCAGGAAGATTCTCCGGTCGTTGCCTATCGTCCGGTCACCATCGTCGACGCCAGCGAGCCGAAGAAGCTGGATCTGCGCATTGAAGTTCCGGTCGAAGATATGGCCCGCATGGGCCAGCGCGAAGAGCTGCCCAGCGGTGCGGCTTCGCAAGGCCCAAAGCGGACTTCCATCTGGACCGCCATTCATCCGCGCCTGGTGGAGATCATTCGCGAGCGCCATTCCACCATCATTTTCGTCAACAGCCGCCGCATCGCCGAGCGGCTGGCCGGCGCGATCAATGAACTGGCGGGGGAGCAGTTGGCCCGCGCTCACCATGGCTCCCTCGCTGCCGCGCAGCGCTCCGAGATCGAAGAGCAGTTAAAGGCCGGACGGCTGCGCGCGCTGGTCGCGACCTCCTCGCTCGAGCTGGGCATCGATATGGGCGCGGTCGATCTGGTGGTGCAGATTGAGGCGCCTCCTTCCGTGGCCAGCGCCATGCAGCGCATTGGCCGTGCCGGGCATCATGTGGGCGCGGCCAGCGAAGGCGTCATTTTTCCCAAATACCGCGCCGACCTGGTCGCCTGCGCCGCGGTGACCCGGGCCATGCATGAGGGCCTGGTGGAATCGACCCGCTTTCTGCGCAACCCGCTGGATGTGCTGGCGCAGCAGATCGTCGCCATCGTGGCTCAGCCGCCCGCGCTGGCGTTGCGAACCGCCGCGGAGCGGAAACAGCCGGCCTCACTCATTGAGATCGGCGTCGAAGAGGTTTTTCGGCTGATTCGCGGCGCCGCGCCCTTCAGCAGCCTCACCCGCGCCGCCTTTACCGGCGTGCTCGATCTGCTTGCCGGCCGCTACCCTTCCGACGAATTCGCCGACCTGCGGCCGCGCATCACCTGGGACCGGGTGCGCGACACGCTGGCGCCGCGCGAGGGGGTCAAGATGCTGGCCATTCTGAATGGCGGCACCATTCCCGATCGCGGGCTCTACGGCGTATTTCTCTCCGGCTCCGAGGGCAAGCCTGTCCGCGTGGGCGAGCTCGACGAAGAGATGGTCTTCGAAAGCCGGACCGGCGACACCTTTATTCTGGGCGCGTCCACCTGGCGCATCGATGAGATTACGCCACGACCGGGTGCTGGTCTCGCCGGCTCCGGGCCAGCCCGGCAAGATGCCGTTCTGGCATGGAGACAACGCCGGCCGGCCGCTCGAATTTGGCCGCCGAATCGGGCAGCTGGTGCGAGAACTGCGAGCCATGCCGCGCAACGCCGCGTTGAGCCGCCTGACCCGCGAGCATGATCTCGATTCCATGGCGGCGGAAAACCTCATCCGTTTTCTCGCTGACCAGGAAATTGCCACCACCGCGGTTCCAGATGACCGCACCATCGTGATCGAGCGCACGCGCGACGAAATGGGCGATTGGCGCGTCTGCGTGCTCACCCCGTTCGGCAGCCGCATTCACGCGCCCTGGGCCATGGCGATCACTGGCCGCATTCGTGCCAGTGGCGGTGCGGATGTGGAAGCGATGTGGGGCGACGATGGATTCGTGTTGCGCTTCCCTGACAGCGATGCACCGCCCGACTCCGAACTGATCCTGATCGACGCGGACGAAGCTACGGACCTGGTGCTGCGCCAGCTCAGCGGCACCGCGCTGTTCGCCGCGAAATTCCGCGAGAGTGCCGCGCGGGCGCTGCTGTTGCCGCGCCGGCGCGCGCAGGGCCGGGCGCCCTTGTGGCAGCAACGCAAGCGTGCTTACGATCTGCTCTCCGTCGCCTCCCGCTATCCTTCGTTTCCCATTCTGCTGGAGGCTTATCGCGAGTGCATGCGCGATGTCTTCGATATGCCGGCGCTGCTGGAGACGCTGCGCGCCATCAGTCAGCGCAACGTGCGCGTGCATGTGGCCGACACCCGCACTCCTTCGCCCTTTGCTTCGTCCCTGCTCTTCAGCTACGTGGCCAATTACATCTACGATGGCGACGCGCCGCTGGCCGAGCGCCGGGCCCAGGCCCTCTCGATCGATCAGGAGCAGTTACGTGATCTGCTGGGCGATGCCGACCTGCGCGAGTTGCTGGACGCCGATGCCATCGGCGAAGTGGAAGAGCAGCTTCAGGGCCTGCTGGAAACGCAGCGCGTTCGCTCCGCCGACGGCATCCACGATCTGCTGCTGCGCATCGGCGATCTCTCCCGTGACGAGCTGCTGCGCCGTCTCGCCGACCCTGAGTTGGCCGGCCATCTGGAGCGGCTGCTCCGCGCCCGCCGCCTGCTCGAAATCAAGATCGCCGGGGAGAAGCGTCTGATCGCCATTGAAGACGCGGCGCGCTATCGTGACGCGTTGGGTATTCCACTTCCTCCCGGCATCGCGACGGCCTTGCTGGAGCCAGTGGCGGAGCCGGTGCTTGAACTGGTGCGCCGTTTCGCCCGTACCCACGGGCCCTTCACCCTGCGCGAGGTCACGCGAGCGCTTCGCCCTCGATGCCCCGCAGATAGAACGCGCCTTGCAGACCGTTGCTGCGGCCGCGTTGTGGAGGGGGGATTCCGTCCCGGCGGCGTTTACCGCGAGTGGTGCGATGCCGAGGTGTTGCGCCTGATCCGGCGCAAGTCGCTGGCCCGTCTGCGTCGCGAGGTGGAGCCCATCGAGCAGCAGGCACTGGCGCGGCTCGCGACGCATTGGCAGGGAGTGCTGCAGCGCAGGCGCGGTCTCGATGCTTTGCTGGACACCATCGAGCATCTGCAGGGCGCGCCGCTGGCCGCTTCGCTTGCTCGAGACCTCTATTCTGCCTGCGCGTCTGGCCAATTACTCGCCCGGCAGTCTGGACACGTTGATTGCCGCCGGCGAAGTCGTCTGGTGCGGCCTCGATTCGCTGGGTGAGCATGACGGGCGCATCGGCTTGTTCCTGGCCGATAAGCTCAGGACTCTGCTGCCCCCGCGCGCCCAGCCGCCGGCAGAAAATCCGTTGAGCCCGCGGGAGCTTGCGCTGTTCGAGCAACTGGGACGGAGCGGCGCTGCTTTCTTCGCCCAGTTGCATGAGGCGGTCGGCGGAGGATATCCCGGCGAGACCCTCGATGCGCTGTGGAACCTGGTGTGGCGCGGCCTGGTGACCAATGACACCTTTCACGCCCTGCGCGCCTATGTCGCCCGGCCGGCCACTTCACGCCAGCCCAAGCGCCAGCACAATCTGCCCTCTTTCCGCTCGCGGCGCACCACTCCACCCAGCGCCCAGGGCCGCTGGAGCCTGGTGCCCTGCCTCCCTGGCTTCGGCCACGGAATGGAGCCACGCCTTCGCCAACCAGTTGCTCAATCGTTATGGCGTGCTCACCCGTGAGTCGGCAGCCAGCGAGAATCTGCCCGGCGGCTTCAGTGCCATCTACGATGTGCTCAAGGCGCTGGAAGAGAGCGGCCGCATACGCCGCGGGTATTTTGTGGCCGGCCTGGGGGCGACGCAGTTTGCTCTGCCCGCGGCGGTCGATCTGCTGCGTTCCCTGCGCAATGGGCCGCCGTTGGAAAAGCCGGAAATGGTAACTCTCGCGGCGACGGATCCGGCGAATTTATATGGGTCTGTACTGCGCTGGCCGGCGGCCGGCGGAAGAGGATGCCGCGCGTGGGCTCACGCGCAGCGCCGGCGCCAGCGTGGTGCTGCGCAATGGTGAACTGGTGGCGTATCTGCGCCGCAATAACCCCAACCTGCAAGTCTTCTTGCCCAGCGAGGAGCCGGACCGCTCGACAACTGCGCGTGATCTGAGTCGATTTTCTGGCTACCCTGGCCCAGCAGGAGATGGAACGTCGCGAAGATCACCGGGGCGGCATGCTCATCTCACAATTAATGGTCAGCCGGCGGCGCAACACTTCCTCGCGCATTTTCTGCAGGAAGCCGGTTTTCATCTTGCCCTGCACGGCCTCAATTTTCGCCGTGCCATGCTGGCCGTATGCGCCGACGCACCTGAATATGAATGCCTGAAGGCGATACCATCTTCCGCTCTGCCCGCGCTTTGCACCAGGCGCTTGCTGGACGTCAAGGTCACCCTCTTCGAGACTGCCTATGCGCCGCTTGGCCAGCGTGAACGATCAGACCCCGGTGACCGGCCGCACCATCGAGCAAGTGGAGTCGCGCGGCAAATGGCTGCTGATCCATTTTTCCGGAGATCTCATCCTGGTGACGCACATGTTGATGAGCGGCAGCTGGCACATCTACCGTGTCGGGTGAGCGGTGGAAGCGCGCTCGAAGCCACATGCGCATTGTTCTGGGCACGCCTGATTTTCTGGCGGTCGCATTCAATGTGCCGATAGCCCGCTTTCACACCGCGCGAACGCTGGAGCGGTTTGCGGCAGTTGCCGGGACTGGGGCCCGATTTGCTGGGCCGGTCCTTTGCGGCGGATGAAGCCGCGACGCGCCTGCTCGAGCACGGGAGTGAAGAGGTTGGCAATGTTCTGCTCAACCAGCGGGTGATGGCCGGGATCGGGAATGTCTTCAAGTCTGAAATCTGCTTTGCCTGCGGAGTGAATCCGTTTCGCACAGTTGATACTTTGCGACCGCAAGAGGTGGAGTGCCTGCTTGGCGACGGCGCGCCGCTTTCTCGCCGCCAATGTCGCTGACGGATCGGGGACGCCATGTGACTACACCGGAGGGCGCCGCACCACGGGCTCAAGCGACCCCGCAGCCAGGCTCTGGGTCTATCGCCGCGCCGGGTCGAGCTGCCGCCGTTGTGGTACCACGATTCTGATGCGCAAACAAGGCCTCGGCGCCCGGTCCACCTATTGGTGCCCGGATTGCCAGAAAGAATAAAGCACCGTGACGGAGACAGATAACGCGGGTAGTTTGCTGCGACAACATGAGAGATAAATGACACCGCCTCGCCACGGATGCGAGGCCCAGAGGGCCTGATCGCCGAACTCAGCCCAGCGGCCGAAAGGGCTCTCCCATCCCGGCGGGATCAATCCCAAATCCGAGTGGGATAACCTAATGAGGCTGGCTAGGGTCTGGCGTCGCTTGCTTGTTGTCGTCGCCTTTAGACCCAAACAGCCGTCCAAAGAAACCCCGTTTCTTTTTCTGCTGTTGATCGGCCGGTGGGCGGCACCGTGCCCGGCTGGGGTGGAGCTGCGGCGGCCTGCGAGCCCACCGGATGGCGGAGGCAACGCCGGCATCCCGACCGGAGCGGGAGCGACCGTAGCCTGCTTGCCGATGCCAAAAATCTTCTGGAACACATTCCGTTGATCGCCGGCAGCCTGATCGCACGTCTGGGTCGGCGCGGTTCCGTCAAGAAAGGCAATGTCGTAGTCGGTGGGGCAGCTCGGCGTCAGCGAGCAGATTGGTGACCTTATCCAGCCGCACGATCGAGACCCCCGGGGGCACTGCGAAATCGCGGGTGTCAGAGTACTGCGGCAACTGGACAGCGCGCTTCATGAACCCGGCCCAGAGCGGCACAGCGGCCTTGGCTCCGTCCAGCTTCAGGTCGGTATAGTCGTCATTCCCTATCCAGACGACGCAGAGCAAATTGCTGGTGAACCCGGCGAACCATGCATCGTGCTCGGTTCCGGTCTTGCCGGCAGCAGGAGCAGTGAAGCCGGCCGCACGCGCGCCTGCGGCCGTTCCCGAGTTGATCACAGCCTCCATCAGGGACACGGTCAAATAGGCGACACGCGGATCGAGGATCGGTTTGGAGTTGGGTGTGTAGTCATTCAGCACATCGCCAGAGGCTGAGCGCACAGAAGCCAGCATCCAGGGATCGATCTTCACTCCGCCATTGGCGAAGACGGTGTAGGCCCCGGCCAAATCGAGCGGGGTGACGTCGTAGGTGCCAATCGCGACGGAGGGTGTTCCGCGGGCAGATTTGATCCCGGCATCCCGGGCCAACGCCGCCACGTTGTTGTAACCAACCATCTGCGCCAGCGATATGGTCGCGTTATTTTCAGACTCTGCAAGCGCCGTGCGCGCGGTAATGTCTCCCAGGAAGCGCGTGTCATGGTGGTAATTGGCCGGGGCGTAGCCGTCTTCAAAGACAGTCGGGTCATTGTTCAGCTTGGTGATGGCGGTAAAGATCCCGCTGGGCCTGCCTGGATCGGGGGGAGCCGGATCTCCCGCCGCTTGCCCGGCGGAGTTCTGAGCGGCGGATACCTGTTCTACGTCTACCTGGGGCTGTGGAGGTGGCTGCGTCAGAATGGTCCCGGCCAGGCTGGTATTGAACGCCGCTGCGTAGACAAACGGTTTGAAGGCAGAACCGGGGGGCCTGTGCTGCACAGCGTGATCGAGCTGGCTTGCCCCGTAGTTCCGGCCCCCAACCAGGGCCAGAATCTGGCCAGTATGCGGATTCAGCGCGACCAGAGCAACCTGGGGATAAACGATCGGCGAGTTATCACCCTGCTTGATTCTCCGCGCATGAAGCTTATCCACCTGTGCGTCGACCTGCTTCATGCCTTGGGCCACGGCTTCGGCCGCCTACTCGCTGCAGGTCCGGGTCGAGCGAGGTGTAAATGCGCAGGCCTTCGCGGTTGAAATCGGCGTCTCCCAGGTGTTGCACCAGCCGCTCGCGAACCAGGTCGACGAAATAAGGCGCCTCGCCGGCGTCGACGTTGGTCGCCGTAAGGTTGAGCGGCTCAGCTTTGGCGTGTATCGCCTCCTCCCTGGTAATCTTGCCCGTTTCCACCATGGCGTCGATCACCCGGTTGCGGCGCTGGATTGCGCGGTCCGGATGGCGATACGGGTTGAGATAACTCGGGTGCTGGATCATGCCGGCAAGCATCGCGCATTGGGCCAGGTCCAGCTGGCTTACGTCTTTGCTGAAGTAGGTCTGTGCCGCCTGGCCAAAGCCATTGATGGCAAAGCTCCCCTGCTGCCCCAGCGCAATTTGGTTGGCATACAGCTGGAAAATCTGCTGCTTGTTGAAGCGATGTTCCAGCTGGAACGTAATGGCGATTTCGATGATCTTGCGCTTCACTCGCTTCTCCGGCGTCAGGAAGAAGCCGCGAGCCAGTTGCATGGTCAGGGTGGATCCGCCCTCCCCTCGCCGGCCCGAGCGCAGATCGTCTCGCAATGCTCCCAACAGCCGGAAGTAGTCGACGCCGCCGTGATCAAAAAATCGCCGGTCTTCGATCGAAGTTACGGCATTCACCAGGTTTGGCGGCAGTTCGTTAAAGGTCACCAGCCGGCGCTTGGTGCGGTTCTGGTCGGAGAGGCCGGTGATTAGCTGCGGTTCCAGCTCATACGCTTCCAGCGACTGTGCGCCATCGCCGGAAATCTGGCTGACCAGCCCGTTGTTGAAGGTAACGGTAGCGCCCTGCTCGGAATGGTACGACTGCGGCCCGGGCTGGATGGTGATGCTGGCGTCGTTCAGCGAGTAGGTTCCCATCCGCGAGCGTTCGCGATCGCCGTCGCTGCTGTAGCCCGCATTGCGCAATTCCAGGGCAACCGCCCGCGCGCTCAGCTTCTGGCCGACGCGTACTTCTTTCGGGGCCGCATAGATCTTTGCCGTCTGCTCGAAGAGCGGCTTCTGCAGCCGCTCATCCACGATGTGCTCATATTTGATGTAGTAGTAGCCGAAGATCGACCAGCAAACCAGGAAGCCGAGCACCAGCGTGCCGCCCACCGAAATCAGGGCGATATTCCGCACCGGGTGTTTGAGTAACCTTGCCTGCACCACTTTGATCTTGAGTGCCAAGTTAAGAACTCCTCAGAGCGGGCAGCCGCTTCGCGATCTCTGCGATGGCTACGTCCTCACTGGACGCCCTGGAGCGGGTTACCAACTCCACCCGGCCTTCTGCCACTTTCTTGCCTACATTCACGCGGTAGGGAATACCTACCAGGTCCGCATCTTTAAATTTGACGCCGGCCCGCTCGTCCCTGTCATCCAGCAATACGTCATATCCCGCTTCCTCAAGCTGCGTGGCCACCCGCTCGGCGGTGGCTGCCAGGTTGGCGTCGCCCATGTTGGTTACGGTCACCACCACATCGAAGGGTGCAATCGAGCGGTCGAGCCAGAAGCCGTTGCCGTCATGGTTTTGCTCGATGGCTGCGGTTAGGATGCGCTCAATCCCGATCCCGTAACAGCCCATGATGGGCGTGACTTCTTTACCATTCGGGTCCAGGACACGAACGCCCATCCCGTCGGAATACCGGTAACCCAGCTTGAAAATATGCCCAACTTCGATGGCTTTCGCCACCTTGAGCGGATTGCCGGAGGCGGGCACTGCGGGCAACTTTCCCCCTCCGTCACATTGCGCACGTCGGCCGTAACGGTAGGAATAAAGTCCCGGCCCCGGCGTCACATTGCGCAGATGATATTCCTCCCGGTTGGCCCCGGCGACCAGATTGCGCCGGTTCTCGAGAGCCCGATCCAGCACGACGGTAACTTTGCCTGCTTCGGCCTCCTCTCCGGCCGCCAGAATATCCAGTCCAATCGGGCCCAGGTAACCAACAGGCGAATGAAAAGTGTTGAAGATCTCCTCCGGCTGCATCGGCCGTATCTCCCTGGCGTTGGGAAACAGGCTGGCTAGCTTGGCCTCGTTCAGGGAGTGGTCACCCCGCAGCAGCACGACGACCGGGCTGGCGATATCAGCCGCCCCGGCCTTGGTCTGGGCATTCAACGCCATGTACGCCAGAGTCTTGATCGCGTGTACCGGCGCAAGTTGGAGAAACGCGCCTACATCCTCGAATCGTGCGCCGGCCCGGGGTGTGCACCAGTTCCGGCAGATCGTCCCCGGGCAGGTCGGCAACCGGAGGCAGCTGCGAGGTAGCCTTTTCGAGATTGGCGGCGTAGCCGCACGCGGGGCAGCTGGCAATCAGGTCTTCCCCGGCCTCTGCATACACCATGAACTCTTGCGACGCCGAGCCGCCCATGGCGCCGGAGTCAGCCTGCACCGCCACAAACTGCAGCCCGCAGCGGTTGAGAATCGCGCGATAGGTCGCATCGTGCTTGTTGTAGCTGATATCGAGGCCGGCCGCGTCCAGGTCGAAGGAGTAGCTGTCCTTCATGATGAACTGGCGCACCCGCAGCAGGCCGGCCCTGGGACGGGGTTCATCGCGGAACTTGGTCTGAATCTGGTACCAGATCTGGGGCAGCTGTTTATAGCTGCGCAGCTCTTTGCGCGCGATATCCGTCATCACCTCTTCCTCGGTCATGCCGAGCACCAGCCAGGCCCCTTTGCGGTCCTGCAGCTTGAAAAGGTTGTGCCCCATGATCGTCCAGCGGCCGCTCTCCTCCCACAACTCGCGCGGGTGAAGCGCGGGCAAAAGGAACTCCTGGCCGATGCGATCCATCTCTTGCCGCACGATGGCCTGGATCTTGTTGATAGAGCGCTGGCCCAGGAAGAGGTAGGAGTAAATTCCCGCGCCTAATTGACGAATGTATCCGGCACGCAATAGAAATTTGTGGCTGGCTACCTCGGCATCGGCCGGGGCTTCACGCAGAGTAGGGATGAACAGCTTCGACCAACGGTGCATTCTGGAGGATACTTTCCTGGGGCAATCCTCTAATTCTAAATGGTCCAGCGACGGTTCACGGCGGTATTCACCGGACTGTCATCAAACCGGGCAGCACGCTTTTTACAATCACGGTTGCTATGTATAACGAACCTTTGACCTTCGAAGTGGTTCCAGGCAGCACGGCGGAGACCCGCATCTTTCGCCTGAATGGCCCCATCACCCTCGCGAACCTGTTTGAGTTTCAGAAGGTTCTCATGGGTGGCACGGAGAAACTCACGATCATCGACTTCACCGAATCGCCTTACCTGGACTCGGCAGGGCTCGGCGCCCTGCTGAATTATTATGTCTCCGGCAAACGCCGCGGCCGTACTCTCCGGCTGGTCGCGGTCAATTACCGGGTTGCGGAGTTGCTTAAACTCACCAGCGCCCATACGCTGATCCAGAGTTACGACAGCATTGAGGCTGCCGAAGCTGCCGGCTAGCGGTTTCGCGATCGGTATGGATCGAACCCGGATTTCCTGTGGAGCTTCGTCGGACCACCCAACTGCATGCGGGTTTCCGCGAAGAAAGCCGCACATCACTTCTCTCAACCAGTGTCGCGCCGCGGGAAATCCGAGGAGCGAAGAGCTTTCGTGGTTTTCTCCCGAGGAAAACCACTCCAGGCGGCTCTTGTGAGATCACAGTAATTGCGAAACCGCTCTAGATCAGTTCAAGTCCCCACAAATCATGAAGATGGAGAACGCCGGCTACGTTCTGTTGAGGGTCGACGACGACCAGGGAAGTGATCTTTTTCTCTTCCATGATGCCCTTTGCGCGCGCGGCGAACTCTTGGGCCCCGATGGTCTTGGGCGTGGCGTTCATAGCTTCGCCCGCAGTCATGGACAGAGCCTGCGGTCCCTTCCGCTCCAGTAGCCGTCGCAAATCCCCGTCGCTCATGATGCCGATCAGGGTTCCTCCCTCGGTCACCGTGGTCATCCCCAGACCCTTGCGGCTCATCTCGTAAATCACCGCGGGCATGGGTGTAGCGGCGGAGACCCTAGGAACGGCATCCCCGGTGTGCATCAGTTCGGCCACCCTGGCCAGCTTTCTGCCCAGACGGCCACCGGGATGAAGATCGGCGAAGTCTTCCGGGCGGAAGCCCTTCTTGAGGGAGACGGCGATAGCCAGTGCATCGCCCAGGGCAAGCATCACGGTGGTCGACGCGGTAGGGGCCAAGCCCATCCCGCAGGCCTCCTGCTCCACGCTCAGATCCAGCGCCACGTCGCTTGCCAGCGCCAGGGTCGAGTTCATGGCACAACAGAAACTGATGAGAGAATCGCCAACCCGCTTGATCGCAGGCAACAGCCGGAGGATCTCGTCGGTCTCGCCGCTGGAAGAAAGAGCCAGCACCAGGTCGCCCTGGGCCAGCATGCCCAGATCGCCGTGCACCGCTTCCGCCGCGTGCAGGAACAAGGCCGGCGTACCGGTTGAGTTGAAGGTGGCAACCAATTTTTGCCCGATAATCCCGCTCTTGCCTATGCCGGTGACCACTACGCGCCCGCGCCGCCGCCCGCAGTCCACCGCCAGCTCTACCGCGCGGGAGAAATCGGCTGACATCCCGTCTTCCAGACGGGCCGCAAGTCGAAGCAGCGCCTCGGCTTCTATGCGTATCAATTGGGCTGGGGTCAAGGCGTCCATGCATTCTCAATGCGAAACAATGATCGTAGCAGCACCGTAAATTAGAATGGGTCATGGCACACTCGTGTGCAGCCGGCTGTTTCCCGGAGAAGGTAATACAACGTGAAGCGCAATCAATGGGTCATTGTTCTGGTTCTCGCCGCGTTCGCGCTCATGGTGTGGTCGGGATATGCCAACTACAAGCGCCGCAAGCAATATCGCACAGCGTCAGGTGCAAGGCGCATTGGTTCCTGAAACTGCCAACAATCAATCGGTTCAACAGGATGTTGCCGCAGACGAGGGCTTGCCTGACCTGCGCGGCAAGCGCGCTCCCGAGTTCAGTTTGCGGAGCGTCGAGGGCAAGAAGGTTTCCCTGTCCGACTACAAGGGCAAGGCGGTATTGATCAACTTCTGGGCGACCTGGTGCGCGCCCTGCAAGATTGAAATGCCCTGGCTGGTGGCCCTGCGCAAGCAGTATGCCTCGCAGGGTTTTGAAATCCTCGGCGTCTCTGAGGATGATGCCGACACTCCCCGAACCAAGCTGGCAAAATTCGGCCAGGAGCAGGGTCTGAACTACCCCTTGTTGGTGGGTGACGATGCCGTGTCCCGCAAGTATGGTGGGGTTGAGTTCCTCCCTACCTCCTACTTTGTCGGCCGTGACGGGAAAATTGTTGCCGAAACCGCCGGGTTGGTCTCAAAAGATGAAGTGGAAGCCAGCATCAAGAAGGCGTTGGCCACCGGGGGGCAGTAGCATGGTTCGCCCGGCCATCGTCATGGCGCTTTTTGGGCTGGCGACTTTGTGCGTTGCGCAAGTGCTCAAGGATCAGCCTTTACCACTGCCTGGCGACGCGCCGAACGCGCCGCTGCGGTCCAGTTCCTCGATCCCGCGCAGGTGACGATACCTGCGCGCCATGCGGCGCAGATTGATTTACACTTCCGTGTGGCTGACGGTCTGCACATCAATTCCCACGCCCCTTTGGAGAAGTCGCTGATCCCGGCCCGGCTCGCAGTGGTGGAGGAGCCTGGTCTGAGTATCACCGCGGTCGACTTTCCGCCAGGCACTGAGTATGCCCTGCAGTTGGCTCCCCGGGAGAAGCTTAGCGTCTACACGGGCGAGTTCATTTTGCAGGCGCACGTGACCGCGCAGCCCGGCCAGCATCTTCTGAACGGGGCCCTTCGTTACCAGGCCTGCGACGCAAACGCCTGCATGCCTCCGCACACGATTCCCGTCTCCGTAACCATCATAGCTCAGTAGGGCCCGTCAAAATCTGCTGCTGGTAAATGGAACAGCAGGTCCCTCCACTACGCGCTGCGCGCTCCGGTCGGAATGACAATTCTGTCGCAAATGGGAGTTGTTGCCAAGAATCGTCGATCTCAAGATAACTTGTCATCCCCACCGGAGCGTAGCGTAGGGGTGTTCTGCCTACTCGCTAACCACATCATGTGGAGTTGGTATCGCGGCGGCTGCCCTTAGCCGCTTTACGACCCGCTCCTTCCCAAGCGAGGCCATCACCGCAAAGAGGCTCGGCGCTACGCCCTGACCGGTCAGCGCGACGCGCGAGCCGTTGATCGGGCACCGGCTTTAACCCCTTTCTCCTCGGCAAAGTCCCGCAACACCTGCTCCGCCGCTGGCTCGTAAAGTCGTCCATGCGATCATAGCGGTCCCCCAGCTCCACCAGCATCCCGCGGTTTCTCTCATCGCCAAGAAATTTAGCCACAGCAGCTGTATCGTATTCGTAGGCATCGCTGAAGTAGCCGCGAAATGCTCCCGCGAAATCTTTCAGGCTGCGCGCTCTGAGGTTGCAGCAAGGCAATCGCCGCAAGTATTTCTTCGCTCGTTCGGTCGGGGCGGAATCCGGCCGCCGCCCACTCTTCTTCGATCAGCGGCAACAACTCCTGTGGCGAGTAACGGCGGATCCATTCGGTGTTGAACCAGGCCAGCTTGTCATTGTCGAAGACGGCATTCGATCGCGCGATGCCGCTCAGCGAGAACAGCTCGATCAGCTCGCTGGAGGCGAATACTTCCCGTCCTTTGCCGGCGTTGTTTGCTCCGGTGTCCAACCCAGCAGGGCCAGAAAATTACGGAAAGCTTCCGGCACGATGCCCATCTCCCGGTAAGCCAGCACGCTGGTGGCGCCATGGCGTTTGGAAAGCCGGCTCTTATCGGGTCCAAGAATCAGCGGAAGATGGGCGAAGACCGGCAAGCGCTCCCCCAGCGCCTGGTATTGCAACACCTGCTTGGGCGTATTGGAGATATGGTCGGCCCCGCGAATGATGTGGGTAAGCGCATATCCAGGTCGTCGGCGACTACGCTCAGGTGATAGGTCGGCACGCCGTCGGAGCGCAGCAGAACAAAGTCCTCCAGCTCTGCGTTGGCGAATTCCACCCGGCCGAAGACAGCATCTTCAAACGCCGTCACTCCGCCCTCGGGCACCGCAAAACGCAGGGCGCAAGGCTCGCCGTTCTGAAACCGCCCGCGGGCCACCGAAGGATCGATGGCGCGGCAGCGCCGGTCATACATGGGAGGCCTGCCCGCCGCTACAGCCTCCGCCCGCCGTTGCTCCAGCTCTTCTTTGGTGCAGAAGCAGTAGTAGGCATGGCCGCTCTGGCGCAGTTTCTCCGCCGTGGATTGATAGAGAGGCAACCGCTGGGATTGAAAAAACGGTCCTTCATCCCATTCGAGGCCGAGCCAGCGCATGCCATCGAGAATGCCCTGCACCATGTCCTGGGAGGAGCGCTCGAAGTCGGTATCTTCGATCCGCAGGATGAAGACGCCGCCGGTGTGGCGGGCAAAGAGCCAGTTAAAGAGGGCAGTCCGCGCGCCGCCTACATGCAGAAAGCCTGTAGGCGAGGGCGCGAAACGAACACGAGGGGTTTGGGAAGATATCTTGCATCGCTTAGACGATGCTACAGCGGTTTCATCGATAGCGCGTGATCTGGTGAGAATGCTTCACACGGGGCTTTTCACCAAGAAAAGCGCCCACCTCGCCAGAGGCTGGATCGGACAGCGTAATCGTGAAACCGTTAAATCCTCTAGGCCCGCGGTTGATAGGGAACGGCGGCGGCGCGGGATAGACCTGCGCTGCGGGAACTACATTCCATCGCGAGAACGCCAGGAAATACAACATGACAATGTTGATGATTGGCAAGAACATCAGCAGCGCCAGAAATGGGCTGAAGCCGGCCTTCTTGAAAATAAACCAGTACGGAATCAGCACAATAATGGTGATCAATGCGCCGAAGAAGCCAAAGAACATCAGAAAAATCAGCGAATGCACGTGGCCTAGTCCATAGGTTGGATACATGGCATTAAGTCTCCACAGTAATGTGCTGGCAAGCTTACCTCTCCGCGCCGAACGCGGGCAAGCGGAATGCGTCAGGTGATGTCTTCGGTATCGAAGGCCGGCAGCGGCACCATGCGTCTGCTCTTGCTGCGGCCGCTGCCCTCGCCCACTAGTTCGCTCACGATCTTTTCCACTGTCTGGGGGTCGTCGATCTCCGCTTCCAGCAGGCCGATACCTTCGTTGTCGTCCATCGTTTCCAGCAAAACCACGGCGTGGGCCTGGGCTACATGATCCTGATTCAAGCCCTCGGGTGTCTTGGCCTTGATACCCACGGCGTTAGGCTGGATGTCCAGCAACTCGGCCACCCGCTGCCGCATATCGCCGGAGATGGGTCCGATCTTGGGCGCAGCCAGCACCAGCGTAGTGTCGACGTTGACGATGCGGTAGCCGGCAGTCCGCACTTCTTCCAGCGCCAGGTTGAGGAAGATCGCGGAATCGGCATCCTTCCAGCGAGCATCCCCGGGGGGAAGAAACTGCCGATATCCCCAACCGCCAGCGCGCCCAGCAGGGCATCGGTGATGGCGTGCAACAGCACGTCCCCATCGGAGTGCCCGGCCAGGCCCTCGGGGTGATCGATCGCAATACCGCCAATTTTCAAAGGCACGCCGGCCTGGAATGCGTGCGAGTCCCAGCCATAGCCAATTCTCATGCTCATCGTTCTTCTTCAGGACCGGTGTTGCAAGTAAAACTCGGCCAACTTCAGATCGCCGGGATGGGTGATTTTCAAATTTGCCGGCGAGCCCATGACCACTGCGACCTGTGCGCCCGACCGCTCGACGACACTGGCTTCATCGGTTCCCAGAAACCCGTCCGCTTCCGCATCGGCGAAGGCTCGGCGCAGGACGCTCCAGCGAAAACCCTGGGGCGTTTGTGCCTGCACAATGTATTCCCGGGGAATCGTGGCCGTGACGATGGCCCCCCGGGCGGTACGTTCCACCTGCTTGATAGTATCCACCGCCGGCAGTCCCACAATCGCCGCGCCATAGATTTCCACTGCTTCGATCGTCCGCTCGATGGTCGCGGGGTCGATCAGCGGCCGCACCGCATCATGAACCAGGATAATGTCGTCGTCGTCTGCGGAAAGGGCCTTGAGTGCCTGGCTCACCGATTCCTGCCGCGTATCCCCACCTTCGACCACCCGCACCCGCGAGGCCAACGCATGCTCAGCAATCAGCGCTTGCATGCGATCCATCTCCGGCTTACGGACGGCCACGTAAATGTCGCTTACCCGCGGCACGCGGCAAAGGCCCGCAAGCTGTGCACCAGAACCGGCAGGCCTTGGAGGGAGAGAAACTGCTTGGGAGCATTGGGAGTGGCGTGGCCCGGCGCCATGCGCGTGCCCATTCCCGCTGCCGGTAGAATCACGAAAACCCGCATAAAGCTCGGAGTATAGCAGCAAGCTCAGGGCCTCCGCTTAGCCTTCCACTGGCTCTACGTAGAACATCTCATTCGTTCGGCGGAAGCCGTTGCTTTCGTACAGCGGTTCGCCGGCATCGGTCGAGTGCAGTGCGACCACCCGGATCTTTTGTTTGCGAGCCTCGGCCAGCGCCTGATCGATAAGATGGCTGGCCAGCCTCTTGCGGCGATGCTCCGGCTCAACATAAACATTCAGCAGGTAGCCGCGCTTATCCTGCCGCGGATCAAGCGGGTGCGGTGGCCAGTCGAGGACGATCAAGCCCGCTCCGGCAATTACCCTGCCGTCGGCGCTGGTCAGCCAGCCCAGGTATCTTCCATCGGCGAGCCTGGATTCCACCCACGGTTGAAAGTGCTCCGCCATTACATCGAGAATCCTGTTGTCCTGCCGCCCGGCATCGACGAACATGCGCCGCCGGTGGTGGGTGATGACGGCCGCATCTGCCGGCGTCGCTACTCTAATCTCGTACATGCCCGCAGTATAGAGCCGTTCCTGGTCACTGCTGTGTGGCAAGCCAAGAAAGAGGTTTTCACTCCTTCTGCGCCAATTGAAACCGCACTAACATAGGCGCAGGGATGCACCCGCCAACGCTCCGAACCAGTCTCTTCCATCCCGGCCAGCGGATTGCCGTCGCGGTCTCAGGAGGCGCCGACTCTGTGGCCCTGCTGCGCCGCCTGCTCGAGGAGCGCCCCCAGCATGGGCATCGTTCTCTCCGTTGCCCATGTGCATCACGGCATTCGCGGAGCCGCCGCCGACGAAGATGCGGCATTTGTCGCTGAGCTGGCGGCAGCTCATGACTTGCCATTCCATCTGCATCGCGCCGATGCGCCGGCCGCGGCTGCTACCCTGCACGAGACCCTGGAGGAGGCCGCCCGCAATCTTCGCTATGCCTTCTTCCGTCAGCTGATGGTGGACGGACAGGTGGACGCGGTGGCCACCGCGCACACCCTGGACGACCAGGCGGAGACGGTGCTGCACAAGCTGCTGCGCGGAGCCTGGACCGAGGGTCTCAGCGGCATCCATCCGGTTCTGGAAGACGAGCCGGGACGATCGTGCGGCCTTTCCTCGATAACAGCCATGCCACGATCCAGGATTGGCTCCTGGGCTTGCCGCAGCCCTGGCGCGAAGACGCCAGCAATCAGGACCTCGCGCATACCCGCAATCGCATCCGCCTGCAGTTGCTACCTTTGCTGCGCACTTTCAATCCCCGGATCGCTGAACAACTGGCGCGTTTGGCGTCGATCTCTGCTGACGAGGAAGCGTACTGGCGGGAGGAGTTAGGTCGCCTTATGCCCACTCTTCTGTTGCCTGGCCGGCCGAGCCGGGGCGGGGGCCGCTCGGCCAGCACCCATCCCGAGGAAGAAACCGTGGGGATGGAGCTGGCGCGGCTGCACGTGCTGCATCCGGCCGTTTCCCGGCGGGTTTTGCGCGCCGCCGCCCGCCGCCTCGGGGCTCGGCTCAGCTTCGAGCAGACGGAACAACTCTTGGCGGTTGCTGACTTGGCCCCGGCCGAGACTTCCCGTGCCCGCAAGGCTGAGCTTCCTGGCCACATTACGGTTGAGCGCAGCCTGCGGGAGATTCGTTTAACCCGGAGCGCCGGCCCGGCGGCCGCTTCTGCTGCCCCGGCCTACGAGTTTGTCCTGCCGGGCGAGATTCGGGCTCCCGAATACAGTGTATGTCTACGGGTGGAGGCGCCGGCGAGTGCTTCGCAATCCGCCATATTGAGGGCCTGGAAAGCCGGCGATCGGGTCACGCTACGCCACAGCCGGGGTCCCAAGAAAGTTGCAGAGGTTCTGGACCGGCTGCACGTGATCGGCTCCGCCCGAAGAAACTGGCCGGTAGTCGAGTCGGCAAGGAGGGATTGTCTGGATGCGTGGGGTTGAGGTAGAAGCGCCCGGCTTCCGGTTTACCGTCCAAGCCCTGCCCGAATGACCAGGGTACCAAGGGGTAACTTCGTTGTCAGTGCCCTTTTCGTATAACTTCGGGCACGCTTTCCTGAGGTTTCGCAGGCGTTTCCGGCTCACGCGGAGTAGAATAAAAAAGGCGCAAAGGGTGGGGTGTGGTGCGCATACGGTTATTGGCCGTATCCAAATCCACAAAGCAAGTCTTAGGAATCCGCGGCAGTTTACCGTCGTCTAATAACTGTCGTCTAGTAAAAGGCTGCAAGAGCTTTCCGGTGTGGCGGTGGCTACGCCCGGAATAATCCCTTCCCTAAGTTGAGGCGCAGTAGAAAGAGGGTTTTTCGTGAATTCAACGGTCAAGACAATAATTTTCTGGGTATTCATCCTGGCTTGCCTGGTTCTACTTTGGCAGATAGTCCAGAAGAGCACGGGCATGAGTCATGACCGGGAGATTTCCTTTTCTCAATTCATGCAGGATGCGCAGCAGGCCAAAATTAGTGATGTCACGGTCATAAACAGTGAAGTTCACGGCCACTACGCCAGCGACCGGGAAGCGTTCCACACGATCGTCCCTACTAACTACCCTGACATGTTCAAGATCCTTGAGGAGAACAAGGTCGTCATCACGATGAAGGATACCCAGGGTAACTCCTGGCTCCCCATCCTCCTCAATTTTGCCCCCATCATCGTGATCGCCGCTTTGTGGTTCTTTATGCTGCGCCAGATGCAAAGCGGCGGCAACAAGGCGTTGTCCTTCGGCAAGAGCCGGGCCCGCCTGCTCTCCATGCAGCAGAAGAAGATCACCTTCAAAGACGTGGCCGGTGTGGACGAGGCCAAGGAAGAGCTGAAGGAGATCATCGAGTTTTTGCGGGAAGCGCAGAAGTTCCAGAAGCTGGGCGGCCGTATTCCCAAGGGAGTGCTTCTGGTTGGACCTCCGGGAACCGGTAAGACCCTGCTTGCGCGCGCCGTAGCCGGCGAGGCCAACGTACCATTCTTCTCCATCTCAGGTTCTGACTTTGTCGAGATGTTTGTCGGCGTCGGCGCCAGCCGGGTACGCGATCTTTTTGAGCAGGGAAAGAAGAATGCGCCCTGCATTATCTTCATCGACGAAATCGACGCAGTCGGCCGTCACCGCGGAGCCGGTCTTGGCGGCGGGCACGATGAGCGCGAGCAGACGCTCAATCAGCTGCTGGTCGAGATGGATGGTTTTGAGTCGAACGACGGAGTCATCCTCATCGCTGCCACCAACCGCCCCGACGTCCTGGATCCCGCGCTGCTGCGCCCCGGCCGCTTTGACCGCCGGGTGGTAGTGGGCAGGCCGGACGTGCGCGGGCGCGAGGAAGTACTGCGTGTTCACGCCAAGAAGGTTCCCCTGGCCGAAGATGTCGACCTGCGCATCCTGGCTCGCGGCACCCCCGGGTTTTCTGGTGCCGATCTGGCCAACATGGTGAACGAGGCTGCGCTCAATGCCGCCCGTGCCAATCGCAAGGCCGTCCACCAATTCGATTTTGAGCTGGCCAAAGACAAGGTCATGATGGGCGCTGAGCGCAAGTCCATGCTCCTTTCTGAGGATGACAAGCGCGACACGGCTTACCACGAAGCAGGCCACGTTCTGGTAGCGGCGATGCGCGATCATGCAGATCCGCTGCACAAGGTCACCATCATCCCGCGCGGTATGGCTTTGGGTGTGACCATGCAGTTGCCTGAGGAAGATAAGCACACGGTGACCAAGGATTATCTCGAAACGCAGCTCGCCATCCTGATGGGCGGCCGCTGCGCCGAGGAGATCTTTATGAACCGCAAGACCACCGGAGCCGGCAATGACATTGAGCGGGCGACGGATTTGGCCCGCAAGATGGTTTGCGAGTACGGCATGAGCCGTATGGGGCCGCTGACCTTCGGCAAGAAGGAAGAGCAGATCTTCCTCGGCCGCGAGATCGCGCAGCACCGTGACTTCTCAGAAGAAACGGCGCGGCAGATCGACGCTGAAGTGCGGAGTCTGGTGGATGAGGCCTACAAGTCGGCCTATTCCATCCTGGGCGACCATAAGGACACCATGCACCGCATGGCTCAGGCCTTGCTCGACCGTGAAACTCTGGACGCAAATGAGATCCGGATGATCATCGAGGGTAAGGATCTTCCTCCGTTGCCGCCGTTACCGCCGTCGGGCAATCCGACCGGTGACGTGCAGCACGTCATTAAGCCCGAGCCCGGCCGCGCTCCTGGTTTCGGAGGCGAAAGCCAGCCTTCACCGGCCTAGTCAGCATCGTTAAACACAAAAGCCCCATTTCCAAGGAAATGGGGCTTTTGTCGTTACGACGAATCATTTCTGCAGCCAAAGGCCTTTAGGCCGTCCGTGCCTTGATACAAAGCATTACCGTAGTGAGGACCTGAAAAGTCGCGAGCGGTGAGGTATTGGGTTTCCGCCGGGTGCGACAATATATCCAGCATGCGTGGTTCTCTTGTTCTGCTGGTTGCCCTGGCCCTACCTGCCATCTCAGGTTGCGGATACCACACGCTGGGATCCGCTGCGCATCTGCCGGACACGGTGCACACCCTCGCAGTCCCCATGTTCAAGAACAAGACGCAGTCCTATCACACGGAAGTTCCGATGACCCAAGCCGTCGTTCGCGAGTTCACGAATCGCACTCGTCTCAGCGTCACGCCCTGGCTCCTCCGATGCCGCTGACGCCACCGTTAATGGGACCATCATCGCCGAATCGGTGCAGCCATTGACTTATAGAACCGACACCACCAGCGCGGTGGCAGGCCAGACCACCAGCGTCACCTCGAGCTTCCTGGTCACGATTACCGTAAATATGCTGGTGACCGACCGTGACCAACGTATCCTGTACCAGCACAACAACTACGTTTTTCATGAGCAATTCGAAACCACGTCTGATCTGACGAGCTTTATCGAAGAAGATTCTCCCGCGGTCGAGCGGCTATCGCGAGACTTTGCGCAAGCGCTGGTGAGCGATATTCTGGAATCCTTCTGACATGCCTACGGACGACGTAAGCAAACTCCGCAGCTTCGCTTCATCGGATCGCTTCGTTGCCGAGGTGAAGTCAAAAGCGCCGCTGCGTCCCGGGTACGTTCTTGCAGGCGATGAGAGCTTTCTCTACGAGCGCTGCCGCCGGGCAATTGTAGACTCGCTCATCGACCCAACACTGCGCGAGTTCTCTCTCAGCGATCTTGATCTGGCTGAGACCAGTATTTTTCATGTGCTCGACCTGGCGCAAACGCCATCGCTCATGGCGCCGTTTCAGGTCATCTTCGTTCGAAACCTGAGAAACCTCTACACCCGCGGTGCGAAGAAAGATGAGTTCGCCGCGCTGAAGGACTACTTCCGCTCGCCCAATCCCCAGGCCGTTCTGATCTTTGTCGCCGACCACCTGCGTATTCCGGCCGATCTTAGGCGAATGGATCTACAGGACAAAGACCGCTATGAGCGTATTCGCGAGACGCTGGGCGATGATTGCGGCCTGGTGGAACTGGCCCGGGTGGATGAAGCGGACGCCGTGCGCTGGCTGATGGCGACCGCGGAAGGTCGTGGTCTGAAGCTTGATCCCGATGCCGCTCGTGAGCTCGCCGATGCTCTGGGCGCGGATATGATGCTCATTTCCAGTGAGTTGGAGAAGCTGATGCTTTACGCCTCCGATCGGCGGCGCATCACCCTCGGCGACGTGGAGACCCTGGTGCTGGCGGCCAAGCAGCGCTCGCTCTACGAGCTTACGGACGCCATTACGGCGCGAGACAAACCGCGTGCTCTGGCCCTGCTGCATGGCCTGCTGAACGCCTCCGACGGCGGGGAAGACTCAGCCATTGGACATCTGTATATGCTCGCGCGGACGTTCCGTCAGATGGTCGTCATCCTGGAGAAGAACGTGCGCGACTCTCGCGCCATCTGGCAGGCACTCTGGCAAGGTTTCCGTATGCCCCCTTTTGCCGCCGAGGACCTCATCCGCCAGGCCCGTCGCTACGGTTCGCGGAGGGAACTTACCGGGATGCTCCGCCTGATCGCCCAGGCAGACCTGGAACTGCGATCCTCGCCGCCAGACAAGCGCCTGGTGCTCGAGCGCCTGATTATGGAACTCGCCAGTGAGCCCCGTCCCCGCGCCTCAGCCTTAGCCTCGGCTCAATACGCTATGGATCTGTAAAAAGAACAGACCCGTTTGCTATCGCAAACGGCAGTTGAGCGTCTCTCATCAGTAGGCCCGATTTCTTCTACACTGAGAGTTGCAGGACTAGAAGAATGATGTTGAGCCGCCTTCTTTCGCCCACTGTGTTGGCGCTGGCACTGTGCCTGGGCGGGGCGCCCTGGACTCTCTCGGGGTCATCGCATAGCAACCCGTCACCTCCCCCGGGTCCCGAGGAACGCATTCCCGTGGATCCCCTGGGCTATCGCCCACCAGGGGCGCTCTACATGCTGTCGAAAAAGGTCTTCAGCTCACTCAACTTTATTGACGCCCACCACCTGCTGTTTACATTTCATCAGTCTCGGCTGCTGCAGCGGGAGAAAAATCCTCAGCCGTCCGAGGACGACCAGGTCATTCGCGCCGTGGTTCTCCGCATTCCTGACGGGCAGGTCCTGGAGTCTTCGGAATGGCGGATGCACGACCGCGGGCGCTATCTCTGGTCGCTGGGTGACGGCAAGTTTCTTATCCGCGAGCGCAATTCCTTTTTGCTTACCGACTCGTCGTTGAAGCTGCGTCCCTATGTCGACGTTGCCTCCCCGGTTTACGCAACGGAAGTCTCCCCGGACGGCCGCATATTGGTGGTCGAACATGAGTATGAGAAGCACACGTCGGAGGAACACATCAGGCTGGAGGCGCAGGCTGCGAAGTTCGGTGACCCGCCGCCCACCGAGGACACCCAGATAACGCTTCTGGATGTTCCTTCAAGGCAGGTACTGGCCGCCCTGCATACCCACTTGCCCGTCACCGTCCCTATCACCTCCACCGGATATATAGGTGTGACGCAAGGGACGGGGCAGGATGAATTCCTGGTGAGCTTCATGCCATTTGACGGGCAGCCGCTAGTTCTGGGCAAGGTGGCATCTACGTGCACGCCGCGCGAGAGTTTTCTTAATCCCACGGCATTGCTGATCGAGAGCTGTGGCCCCAAGTCGCCGGATGTTTATCTCGACGCCTGGACGATCGATGGCAAAAAGCTCTGGACCGGCCATCGCGAAGGCCATCTGGTGTGGCCGACCTTAGCCTACTCGGAAACGGGCGATCGCTTTGCCGTGGGCCTGCTGCGCGCAACCCACTTTGTTGACCTGGCAGACTCACTCAACGACGAGGATGTACGCGAACAGGTTGTACAGGTATTCGACTCGGCAACCGGGGCACTTTTGCTGACCACCAATGCCTCGCCGATTTTGACCTCGGGCGCGAACTTTGCGCTCTCTGAAGATGGCGAGCACCTGGCGGTGCTGCGCGAGGGCGCGATCGAGATCTACAAAGTCCCCTCGCCTGCAGCGCCCGCGCCGGACAAGGTCGGTCCGCTAGCCCAGAAGAAGTGAGCCTCGGACCCCTTAGGATGCCTTTTGGGTGAGGGCCTTCACGCGCGCATGCAAGCGGCTCTTGTAGCGGGAAGCGGTGTTCTTGTGCAGCACACCCTTTTGCACGCTCTTGTCGAGCGCCGAGACGGTTTTGCTATATTGCTCCGCCACCGCTGAGGAATCGCCCTGGGTAATAGCCTCGCGGAGGGAACGAAGTGACTTGCGAACGTGACTCTTATTGGAGCGGTTAACCGCCGTGCGTTTGACTGTCTGACGGGCGCGCTTCAGCGCCGACACATGATTTGCCATGGTAAACCCTTAGCTTTCTTTAAACTGGAGGCAGGCGGAAGAATTTCCGAATCGCCCACAAGCCTTAAGTTTACGGGGTTTGACGGCGGGGGTCAATCTCTCGCGTCTCCTGCAGCCCACCGTCACCATGGTGCATCCAAATAAGTGACAATTCACGGAATAGGCGTTGACGTGTTGATCGCCAAACGCTACTCTGTGCCCATCCACGGGAAATATCTGGTGATTACCGCCAATCCGGCTAAGCATCCGATGCACGTGCAGTTTCCTGTCCCGCTGCCCTGCCACAGAGTTTCTTCTGAAGCCACCCCCCAGTCAATCATGTCAGTCCTCACGGAGCTGATAGGAGGTCATTTCACCGCTTGATGAAAAAAGCGCTGGAAATCACGCCCAACCTGGAGCCCCTGTTCGGGACTCGCGATGAGAACCTGAGACTACTCGAGCAAAATCTGCATGTCCGCGTCGATTTGCGGTCCGATGCGCTGCATGTGGAGGGAGCCCCGGAAGCAATCGCCCGCTTTGAAAGAATATTCGCCGATTACGAACACTTGCGGCGCAACGGAACTCTGCTGTGTAACGGCGAGTTGCATGGCATGCTCAAATTGGTGACGGCCGATCCGGCGGTCACTCTGCGCAGCTTGGTCGAGAGCGGCAAGCAACGTTCCGCCGGCATTAAGCGCATGGTCCAGCCCCGTTCCATCAACCAGAGGCGCTACTTCGAAGCCATCGAAGAATGCGACATGGTCTTTGGCGTCGGTCCGGCGGGCACCGGCAAAACGTATCTGGCAGTCGCCATGGCCGCTTCCGCTTTGCTGGCCAAGAAGGTGAGCCGGATCATCCTGGTGAGACCTGCGGTCGAAGCCGGGGAGCGTCTGGGCTTTTTGCCCGGAACACTGCAAGAGAAGGTGGATCCTTATCTCCGTCCGCTTTACGACGCGCTCTACGATCTGCTCGAGCAGGACCGGGTGGACAAGATGCTGGAACGCAATGTGATCGAAGTAGCCCCGCTGGCATTTATGCGCGGCCGCACCCTGAATGATGCCTTTATCATCATGGACGAGGCGCAGAACACCACCAGCGAGCAGATGAAGATGTTTCTCACCCGCCTGGGCAACAATTCCAAGGCGGTGATCACGGGCGATGTAACCCAGATCGATTTGCCCAACCCCAAGAAGAGCGGGCTGGTGGAGGCGATCGAGATTCTTCGCGGGGTGGATGGTATTCGCTTCTGTCATTTTGAAGATGGCGATGTTGTTCGTCATCACCTGGTCCAACGGGTCATCCGCGCATACGACAGCTTTGGCCGGGCGCAGAGGGAACTGCCGCTCAACATGCGCGAAGGCGTCCCCGCCAAGTCGGCGCCAAAGCCCCAATAAGGCCGCGGCATACAATAGGGCCTGCGGTAAGACGCGGCGAGATGATCGTAATCGAAGCTGCCCGAGCGAAGGCGCCGGCCTCCGCTCTCGGCAAGCGTGACCTCAACCGGTTTCTGGCAAGCGCTCAAGAAGCGCTTGGACTTACCGGAGAATTCTCCGTCCTCCTGACGGGAGATGAACGACTGCGCGCATTGAATCTTCAATTTCGGGGCAAGGACAAAGCCACTGACGTCCTCTCCTTCCCGGCATTGCCAGATGCAGCGAACTGCGGCCAGGGGGGCGATCTGGCCATCTCTCTGGAAACTGCTTCGCTGCAAGCGGCGGTCCACGGGCACAGCTTGCAAATGGAAGTTAAGATATTGATTCTGCACGGCCTACTACATCTGGCGGGTTACGACCACGAACGGGATAAAGGGCAGATGCGCCGCCGCGAAAGCCGGTTACGAAGGCAGTTTGCTTTGCCTGCGGGCCTGGTCGAGCGCAGCCACCGCCCGAAGCCGGGCGGGAAATTATGAACCTTGTTTCCGCGCTCGTCATCACCCTGCTGCTCGCGATTCTCACGCTCTCGTCTTACATCGCCAGGCTGTATGCGGAGACGGGTAAGTTTCTTTCCGGCGAGTTTCAAGAGAACATCGACGTCTGGGAGCTGAAGATAGAGCCGCGGCTGGGACTCAGCCGGGAGCGGATTGCTCTCTCTGCCGCTGTACTGACCCAGTTCTCCCTGGCATCGCTGGCCCTCTACTTCGGTGTACTTCTCTTTGCCGGCAACGATGGGGCTCCGCCGAGCGTAGCCGAGGTGGCCCAGGCAGTACTTGGCGCCGTTCTCGTCATCGTTCTCTTCAACCAGTTCCTCCCGTTCGTCTTTTTCACCCGTACCAGCGGGCTGTGGGTAGTACGCCTGACCCTCGTCGTCCGCGTACTCCTGTACATGGTTATGCCGGTCACCCTGTTTCTTGCATTTCTGCTGTCGATCGCGGCACTGGCGGAGCCTCGACCGGGCGATGTCGAGGAAGATCCCAGCGAGGCGGCGGTCGAAGCCCTGATCGAGGCGGGAGAGGAAGAGGGAATCATCGAAGAGGGGGACCGCGATCTGGTCCGCTCTGCGGTAGAGTTCGGCGACAAGGTAGTGCGGGATGTCATGACTCCGCGGCCGCATGTTTTCGCGGTTCCCGTAGATATGACGCTGGAAGCCTTTATCTCTGGGCTGAAGGAGCATCCGTATTCGCGGGTTCCGGTGTTTCGCGGCTCGCTGGATCACGTGACTGGGATTGCCTTCGCCCACGACTTGCTTCATATCGCCGATGCGGCGGCCGGCACCCAGACTGTAGGCAGCATCCAGCGGAAGGCTGCCCTGGTCCCGGAGACCAAGCGAGTCAACGAGTTGTTGCGGGAGATGCAGCGCGAGAAGCAGCATATGCGCATCGTGATCGACGAGTATGGGGGAGTGGCCGGCCTGGTCACCATTGAAGATTTGTTGGAAGAACTCGTCGGCCGCATTAGCGACGAGCACGAGTATGACAACGAGAAGGATGTGCCGGTCCACGAGGCCGGGGGGACTTGGCTCGTTCCAGGAGACCTGGAGGTAGCGCGGCTGGAAGACCTGTTGAGCGACGGATACCAGATCGCGCAGGAATACCAGGCTGCCACGGTGGCCGGCCTGGTAAGCGAGATTGCCGGGCGAATCCCGCTTCCGGGTGAGGTGATTGTGGCCGAATCCTTGCGTTTCGAGGTTGTTGCTTCGACTGACCGCAGGGTAGAGCGGGTTCGGGTATCGGCGGTTGAGAGCGATGACCGATAGGGGACTACACTAGGGTGTGCGATCTGGTTTCGTTTCCATTCTCGGCCGTCCCAATGCAGGCAAGTCAACGCTGCTGAACGCGCTCATCGGCGAGAAGATCGCGATTGTCAGCAACAAGCCTCAGACCACACGCAACCGCATTCAAGGGATTGTTGAAGTGCCTGCCCGCAAAGGCAGAAGCGCGGCCCAGATCGTTTTTGTCGACACCCCTGGCGTTCACCGGCCCGGCTCCCAATTGGACCGGCGCATGATGCAGGAGGTTTACGAGGCGCTGGAGAGCCGGGACATCGTCGTCCTTATGGTGGACGCTGCCCGGCAGAGTGAAGTGCCGGCGGGCTCTTCCGTTCGGGCGGAACGCGAACGCGGTGAAGACGAGTTTGTGTTGCAGCTTATTCAAAAGCTTGACTGCCCTGTGTTCCTGGTCATCAACAAAATTGATCTCGTGTTGCGGGCCAAGCTTCTCCCTCTGATCGAGCGATTCAGCGCCTTGCACCCCTTTGCGGAAGTGATCCCGATCTCCGCTCGCAAGAAGGATGGTCTTGATACTTTGCTGAAGAAGCTGGTGGAGTATCTTCCTCAGGGCCAGAGGTACTTCCCCAAGGAACAGTTCACCGATCAGCCCGAGCGCTTTCTTGTCGCTGAGCTGATTCGGGAGCGGATATTGCTGGAGACGGGGGAAGAAGTTCCCTATGCTTCCGCGGTGGTGGTAGAGCGCTTCGAAGAGCCGGAGCCGGTTGCCGCCAAGTCATCGAAGTTGCCCTTGACCCGAATCTCGGCGGTGATCTACTGCGAACGCTCGGGACAAAAGGCGATCTTGATCGGCAAGGGTGGGAGCAAGCTCAAGAGCATAGGCGCGGCGGCGCGCAAGGAGATAGAGTCCCTGCTGGGCACGCGAGTGTATCTCGAGCTTCATGTCATTGTGGAAGAGAACTGGCGGGAATCAAGGTATTTTGTCGACTCCCTCGATTGGCGCAAACAACTGGAAGATCTGGCTAACGATAAGCCTGCCCCTGAGGAGAAGCAAACCCCAGTCCGTGCCAAACCGACAAGAGTCGCGCAGAAGCAATAAGAACTGCAGTTCCGCCCCTATTCGCGCACGCTGATACCCAGGCTCTTCATTTTGCGGTAGAGGTGACTGCGTTCGAGTCCCAGTGCTTCCGCGGCGCGGCTTACATTCCCGTGGCACTCGTCAATCTTCTTCAGGATGTAATCTCGCTCGTAAGCTTCCCGGGCCTGGTGGAGAGTACTGAACTCTTCTCCCTTGCGGCTGTTCCCGCGAAACACCAGCATGGGCAGGTGCTTGCGTTCGATCCGTATAGTGTGGGGGTTAAGGATCATCACCCGCTCGATTACGTTCCTCAGCTCGCGTACGTTTCCGGGCCAATGGTATTGCTTGAGCACAGCAATCGCCTCATCGCTCATCTCAATGCGTGGACGGCCATACTGCCGTCCAAACTCCTGCAGGAATTCGCGCACCAGCAGAGAGATATCTTCTTTCCGGTCGCGCAACGGCGGCACGTAAAAAGGAATGACATTCAAACGGTAGAAAAAATCTTCGCGAAAATTGCCCTTGGCAATCTCTTCTTCCAGGTCTTTGTTGGTCGCGGCAATCACCCGCACATCGACCTGTATGGTCTGCGTAGCGCCCACGGGAGTAAAGCGCTGCTCATCGAGTGCCCGCAAGACCTTAGCCTGCATCTTCAAACTCATATCGCCAACTTCGTCCAGGAAAAGCGTACCGTTATCCGCGCGTTCAAAGGTACCTAGCTTTTCCATCGGCCCGTTGGGGATCGCGCTATGGCGATATCCGAAGATCTCGCTCTCGATGTAGTCCTCCGGAATCGCGGCACAATTCAACTCCACAAACACCCGGTCGCTGCGCAGGCTCTCGCTGTGGATGGCACGTGCGATCAGCTCTTTACCAGAGCCTGACTCGCCATAGATAAGAACCCGTCCGTTCGTGGGCGCCATCAGCTTGATCTGCTGGCGCAGCGCCTTGATCGAGACGCTCTCCCCGGTAATGGGCACATGCATCAGTAACTGGCGCTTGAATTCCTGGTTTTCGCTGCGCAGCCGCCGGGCTTCCACCGCGTTCTTGAGAAGAATCAGGGTCCGATCGATAGAGAGAGGCTTCTCCAGAAAATCGAAGGCACCCAGTTTCGTTGCACGGACCGCGGTTTCGATCGTGCCATGACCGGAGATGATAATCACTTCCGGCTTGCTCTCAATTTCCAGCGAACGGATCTCCGTCAGAACATCCAGGCCGTCCCGGTCGGGTAGCCAGATATCCAGCAGCAATACGTCGTAGGACGCGTCCCGCAGTAGCACCAGGGCCTCGGAAGCCGTGGCGGTGCTGGTGACGGCATATCCGTCCTCCTTAAGGATCTCGCCCAGGGATTCGCGGATTTCCGCCTCGTCGTCGACGATCAGAATGTGGTTCATGAGGGCGCCCTGCCATTAGCTCCCACCAGAGCGGCTTCGAGCACGTTCTTGGCATCGGCCAGCGGCAGTTCGATAATGAATCGCGCTCCTGTGGGGCTATTCTGTTCCGCGCGAATGGCCCCACTGTGCTCCTGGATAATCTTCGAGGCGATGGCCAAACCCAGGCCTGTGCCCCGTTGCTTGGTAGAGAAGTAGGGCAGGAAAAGACGCTCGCGCATTTCGTCGTTCAGGCCGTGACCGGTATCGGCGACGACGATCTCCGCGGTGGTATGCCCTTCGATCACCCCGGTTTCAATCGTCATTTCACGCAACAAACTGTTCTGCATCGCCTCGGCCGCATTGTCGATCAGGTTCGCCAGGGCGCGCTTCAATGCCTCCGGATCCGCCAGCACGGGGGAAATGCCGCTCCCCAGGCGCTTCACAATGCGAATGTGCTGCAGTCTGCCGGCAAACAGAGCAAGGGAGCTCTCCACGATCGAGTTGAGATCGCAGACCTTGGGCCGTGAGGTGGGAAATTGCGCCAGGGAAGCGAACTGGTCCACCAGCCTGCGCATGGTTTGCACAGAACCCAGAATCACTTCGCTGCACTTGCGAATAACAGAGTCTGAGTCCGGTGTGGGCCGGTCGACATGCTTGCGGATTCTCTCCGCGGAGAGCGCAATCGGGGTAAGCGGGTTCTTGATCTCGTGAGCTACTCGCTGGGCTACTTCCTTCCACGCCACCTGGCGCTGGGCATGGAGAAAATCCGTGACATCCTCCAGCACCAGAATGCATCCCTCACGATCGTTCCCAAGTTCGAGCCGGGCGATGGTTGCCGTTACGTTTAGCGCGCCCCGCGGACCCGGTAACTCGATTTCGGTGGCCGCCAGGCCCATACGCTTGCTGCGTCGCAAGAGCACGATCAGCTCGTCGGCGATCTCGCGGGGCAAAATCGATTCCAACGGCATGCCCGAAAGGTCGTGATGCTCGCGCGGGCTGAGCAGGTTGCGTGAGGCGCGATTTGCCTGTAGCACACGCATCCCCGGATCGAGTGTGATGACTGCGCTGGGGATGGTTTCCAATACCGTCTCCAGTTCGCTGCGGCGCTCCTCAAGCGCCCGGTTTGCCGCCGAGAGTTGGGTGGTGGAGGTTTCTGCCAGGGCACGGCTCTCTTCCAGGTCTTCCGCCATACGATTGAATGACCGCACCAATTCCCCAAGTTCTTCGGTGGCTGCAACCCTTACCCGGTGAGCGTAATGCCCGGCGGCCACCGCATCCATGGCGTCCGCCAAAGCTTCCACCGGCCGGGTTACCTGTTTGGAAAGAAACAGTGCCAGCCAGCTGCTGGCAAAAAAGACCAGGGTCGTCAGCAGGAATAGCAGGAGCAGGTAGGTCCAGCGGATCCGGTTACGAGCGCGGTAGAGGACCTGGTAGTCTCGCGCGCCGGAACGAATATCTTGGACGGTCGCGCTCAGTCCTGGTGGCAGCGGCAGGCCGGCCACCACTACGCCTCCGTCCCCGGTGCTGGCTGCCCCCAATACGAATTCGTCTTTGCCGGCCACCAGCATGGGCATATCGCTGCGATGGGCAGCACGCAGAACGGTCGCGGTTAGCCGCTCCTGTCCCTGGGCTACGTCGCTTCCCGCATCATCCATCCAGGAGCGAATAATCGCCTGACCATTATCCTGCGGCAATTGAAATTGGGCGATCGGGGCCCCGTTCCGGAAGACCACTGCGAAGCCACCTTCGAGGGTGATGCGATGGGTGCCAATCTCTCGCAACAGAGCATCGTTATTTCCGGTCCCTATTGAGCGATTCAGGGTCGGAGAGCTGGCCAGCGACTCAGCCTCAGCTCTGGCGTTTGCGGCGGCGTACTGAGAGAGCTCAAGCGCAACCCGTGTGGAGCCCTGGCGCAGTTGTGACGCCGGCTGCGAAAACCAGCGTTCCATCGAGCGATTGAGCAGGCCGAAGCTGAACAGAAACATGAATACGGCCGGCGCGAACGAGAGCAGAAGAGCGCCCACCAACATCCGGCTACGAATTCTTGAGCCGAGAACCCGGCTCCGCTGGTCCGCCAGCAGCTTCACGATGTTGCGGGAAAGCAGGACCAGCAAAGTGAGCAGCAGCAAAAACGCAATCACGGAAAGCGCCGTAAACAGGAAGATTTGGCCAGTGCCGTGAGGGCGCAGGAAGGGAGGGAGGGGGTTGAAGGCATTCAGCGCCGTCAGAGCGAGCACAAGCACGAACATGCCAACCCCGAGCCCTGCGATCACACCCCTGCGGTGCTGGGATTCTGTTCCCATGTGTCTACCAGATTACAGCGCCGCCCAAACTCCCGCCTAACGAGAACAGAGTCTGATGGGCGAGAGCCCGGGCGGGAACTGGAATGGGGATCCCTTTACATGCCCCCAGGTCTCAAAGGTTGAGACCTGGGCCAACCCACTCATGCTTTTGGATTTATGGTGGCTCTCACGCACGGAAATTCCCGCTAACCTGCGCCCGCTTCGTTGGCAAGCTCTGATTTCGACGGTTACAGGGAGTTCATCTTAAGCAGAAATTCGGCGTTATTGCGGGTTTTGCCCAGACGGTCCACCAGCAGCTCCATGGCTTCGACCGGCGAGAGCGGATTGAGGACTTTGCGCAGCACCCAGATGCGTTGCAGATCCTCTTTAGGGATGAGCAGCTCCTCTTTGCGGGTGCCGGAGCGTTGGATGTCGATGGCGGGAAAGACGCGCTTATCGACCAGCTTGCGGTCCAGGATGACCTCCATGTTGCCGGTACCCTTGAACTCCTCAAAGATGACCTCGTCCATGCGCGACCCGGTGTCCACAAGAGCAGTGGCGATGATGGTCAGCGATCCGCCTTCTTCTATGTTGCGCGCCGCGCCGAAGAACCGTTTGGGGCGCTGCAGGGCGTTGGAATCGACGCCGCCCGAGAGGACTTTGCCGGAGGGCGGGACGATGGTGTTGTAGGCCCGCGCGAGACGCGTAATCGAGTCGAGAAGAATGACCACGTCGCGCTTGTGCTCGACCAGCCGCTTCGCCTTTTCGATGACCATCTCGGCCACCTGCACGTGGCGCGCCGCGGGCTCGTCGAAGGTGGAGCTAATGACTTCACCCTTCACCGACCGCTGCATGTCTGTCACTTCTTCCGGGCGCTCATCGATCAGCAGAACAATCAGGGCGACCTCAGGGTGATTGGTCGTGACCGAGTTGGCAATCGACTGCAGGAGCATCGTCTTACCGGTTCGCGGGGGAGCGACGATGAGGCCACGTTGGCCTTTGCCCACCGGGGTTAGCAGGTCAGTGACCCGGCCACTGGTGTTTTCGTGCACCGTCTCCATCTTGATGCGTTCCTGCGGATAGAGAGGGGTCAGGTTGTCAAAAAGGATCTTGTTGCGGGTCTCTTCGGGAGACTCGAAATTGATCGCCTCGATTTTGACCAGGGCAAAGTACTTCTCCCCTTCATGGGGAGGCCGCACATTGCCACTAATGGTGTCGCCTGTTTTCAGGTCGAACTTGCGTATCTGCGAGGGCGAGACGTAAATATCGTCGGGACCGGGGAGGTAGTTGTAGTCAGGCGAACGGAGAAAGCCGTATCCGTCGGGAAGGATTTCCAGCACCCCTTCGGCAAAAATGTGGCCTTCTTTTTCACTCTGGGCCTGAAGGATCTTGAAGATAAGATCCTGCTTGCGCAAGCCGCTGGCGCCCGGGATCTCCAGGGTCCGCGCAATGCGGCTTAGCTCGGTTATGTTCTTTTCTTTTAACTCGGAAATGGTCATTGTCACCTACGGGGGGAGCGGGGGGTTTGCCGGGAAGGAATCTTGCTGGTGTTAAGCAGGTTCGGGTGTCTGGCGGAGGTCGATGAATCGTTGAGGGGCCCAGAACAGGCCGCGCTTATGCTGCGCGGCGCTGCTGGATCTGAGGCGTTTCAGGAGCTACGGCAGGTGCTGCCGCCGGGCTCTCGTGGTGGAAGCGAACGAACACTTCATTGGCGGTGTCTTGTAGGCGTGTATTGGGCTTGTGCAGCTTACGCGTAGCCTTTGAAGCCAGCTGACACAGTGTATAACGATTCTCTACGTGGGCAAGTGCCCCAAAGATAAGATCAGAGCGCATATCGATTCTCCTTCATCCTTTGACCGTCCATATGCGCATTTTCAAGGCAGCAGAGGTACTGCCTTGCGCAGCGTCGATCGATTTTTCTATTTCTACCTGTTAGACGCGACTGTTCTCTTACGGGAACAATTTTTTCGTCATGGTTCTTGTTGTCCAACCGGTACTGGAATGATTCCCTGCGCCTAAATCGGCGCTTCCGGCGGATTTCCTCGCGCGGAACCTCATGCACGGGCGATGTTCACCCCTGTCTCAGGTTGCGCATGCGTCTCAAACTACCTGCATGTCGCGCTGTGTGTCCTCTATGCCCAACGACCCCGTCCTCCCGATTACCATGCGCTGAAGCGGAAAAACCACAGAAAGATGCCAGACCAGCAATATGCCTGGCTTCTCCAAATCCGGTTTTTTCACTTTGCCGGGAAGAGGGAGTCAAACTGACGATGGCATGAAATTCATGCCCGAAAGTCGCGTTCGCGTTAAGCCATGTAGAACTTAACGCGATCGAAAGTGAGGGGTCAACACTTTTTTTCATAGAAATTACTCGCTTGGTTCCCGAAAATGGAATATCGGGAAGAGTTTCGCTGCCGGTGTCTCTCTAGGCAAGTTTTCGGCAACTGCGTACGATGGGCGAAGGCAGGCACCTTGTGCCGCCACCCGGATGACCAAAAAACGACTTCCTGATCCTGCCCCCGAAGCCACCGTACCCTCCCTCTCCCTGGAAAAAGCAGAGAAAGGCTCGAAAACCTCTATGTGGGAACTCTTGCTTCAATTGCGCGTTTTGCTGCCCTACCTCGCCCGCCTGGTGCCGCTGCTTGATCGAGGCTTGGTGAAGGCCGGCCCGGATCTAACTGAACTTACTAAGGGAATTGCTGAGATGCAGACCGGTCACCGCGATTTGGAAGTGCAGGCCAGGAATCAGGCACTGCAGCTAGAGCGAATTGAACAGCAGATGGCCCGTCTGCGGGTGGTTCACGAGAACAGCATTGAAGAGAGCCGCATCCTTACGACGGAGTTGCGATCGTTCCGTCGCTCGATGCTGACCATCGCCATAATCGTGGTCGTGCTCCTGGCTGCTTGCGCCGGGATGATCGTGTTCCTGGTGATTCGTCCCTAGAGCTTTGGCCAGCTTTTCCTCAGCTTGTTGATCGCATTGAAATAAATGTTCATGTCGTAAATTCGATTTATCGGCGTGGACAATTTGTACCGTATCCCCCCAGCCTTTCTGTTGCCAGTTGTCTTTATCCGGGACTAGGATACGCGATAGTTCGGTGCAGTCCTCTTCTGGGACGTGCCAGATCTCCCCTACGAAGTCGTTCCAGGCCTCACGAAAGTAAAGAAAAGCTGACGACTTCCTTCGTCAGCGTGTGTGGAGTGACTCTCTATGGCATGGTATGCCTATTGCATTAGTGAAAAGCAGGCGTTTCCTGAACTCAGCCGTCATCGAAAACCAATACCAATGGAATCGGTGATGGGAATCTCAGGAAATCAGATCTTCCTCTATCCAGCCAGCGACTTAGCAGTCATCGTAAGTGAACATCATCCCTCAGAAAATTTAGATCAGAAGGCAGCCGTCGAACACGCACGTGTGATCAGCGACTGTTTCAAAGTATCCACCGTTCTTCCTTTCCGCTTTGGCACTGTTTTTGCGGACGATGAAGCCCTGAGAAAATCGATTCGCTCCAATCAGCGGCAGTTTCTTGCCAATGTTGAGCGTTTGCGCGGTAAGGCCGAGATGCACCTCAAAGTCCTTCTGGACGACTGCTGCCGCGAACAGGGCAGTCCGGTTCCGATGGACCGCGTGGGCAAGGAATACCTGTCCAGTTTGCGGGAGAGCGCCACTCGTCAACGTGAACGGCAGACCAAGGCGCGGGCGGTTTCGGTGCAGATGCACCGGATGTTCAGCCCGCTCGATGAAGAGATCAGTTGCCGCAGAATGGATTCCGGCAAGATGCTGCTCGACATCGCTCACCTGATTGACCACAAGGGTATCGAGCGCTACCAGAACAAGTACTCAAGCGCCAGCCAGCAGTTGAAGGACTGCCATATGCAGCTCTCCGGGCCCTGGCCGCCGTATCACTTTGTGCAGCGGCTGACTCGTCCGGTGCATGTACCAGCCCACGCGGTACCTGCCTAAAACAACCATGAATGAATCAAACAAAACCCTGGTATCCGCCGGGGTTTTGTTTTGCTAAGAACCGCCGCGAACGCTGGATCTGCTGTTTCTTTCCCTTCGACGAGTCCTCACACACTCATGGCTTTGGATTTATGGAGGTGGTTTTCATGCCCCGGATGGGACTAACCGACCTTGTTGGCCGCCGGCATATCCTTCTTGCGGCTGAGCACGAAACTGCCATGGGAACGCCGGCCGGCGGCGGCGTGATCGATCTTCCGCCAGAAGGCCACAAAGTAGTCCACCGCGGAAATTATGGACACCAGCACCATAAAGTAGATGGCGGCAAAGGCGATCCACTCCACCGGCATAATGAACCAGCCAAAGTGCCAGGAGTACCAGCCGTGGGCCAGGATCACGGCTACTACCGAAACAATCTGGATGACTGTCTTCAACTTCGCCAGATCGCTGGCTTCGATGGTGAAGCCTTCCGAGCTGGCGATCGAACGCAGGCCACTGACCAGAAACTCGCGGCCGATCACCAGCACCGCGACCCAGGCCTTCATCAGATGGGGGTTGAACTGTACCAGGCAAATATAGGCCGCCGTGATCATCAGCTTGTCGGCCAACGGATCGAGCAGCATGCCCATGGTGGTGATCTGGCCACGTTTGCGCGCCAGGTAGCCGTCAACGCCGTCGGTGATCGAGGCCAGGATAAAAACCAGCGAAGCAGCAATTTCCTGCTCACCGTGGAAGCTATGAAAGGGGAAGTAGCTGGACAGCATCCAGATGAGCAAAGGAATGCAACAGATGCGGCTCATCGTGATGGAGTTCGGCAGGTTCACGATCGACTCGGCTGGTTGAGGAAAGGCCCGCGTTCGCCCTTCTATTCATTATGCATCAGGCGCCCGGGAGGGGCGGGAGCCCGGTGCAGCGGGCCCCCGAGACTCGATTCAGGCGTAAATACCGCGTTGCTTGATGGTGAAGGCGACCCGGTCGATGGCCAGCATATAGGCGGCGATGCGATTGTTCACTGCATGCGCTTCCGCGTAGCGAACCACGTCGCCGAAACTCTCCGACGAGGATGCTCTCTAACTGCTCGTTGACCACAGCTTCCTTCCAGAAATAGCCCTGACGGTCCTGCACCCACTCGAAATAGGAGGCGGTGACCCCACCGGCATTCGCCAGAATGTCAGGAATAATGAAGACCTTCTTATCGGCCAGGATCTCGTCGGCGACAGCGGTGGTTGGGCCATTGGCGCCCTCGCAGACGATGCGCGCCTTGATGCGGTCGGCATTGCGGCTGGTGATGACATTTTCGGTTGCGGCAGGGATGAGAATCTCGCAGTCAGAGGTCAGCAAATCAGAAGAATTCACAGCCTCTGCGCCTCTAAACCCCAGCACTGTCCCATTGCGCTGGCGGTATTCGAGCAATAGGTGGATGTCGATCCCGTTGTTGTTGTACAGTCCGCCGTCATATTCAGCGATGCCTATAATTTTGTAGCCCTTCTCCATCATCAGCTTCGCGGCGTTCGAGCCCACATTGCCAAAGCCCTGGATGATCACCCGGCATCCTTCGCGTTGCATGTTCAGGTAACGCAAGGCCTCGTCGCAGACCACGCCGATGCCGCGACCCGTCGCCTCCCGGCGCCCGCGCGAGCCCCCGATGTTGAGCGGCTTTCCCGTTACCACCGCGGTCACCGTCTGCCGCATGTGCATAGAGTAGGTGTCCATGATCCACGCCATAGTCTGCTCATTGGTGTTGATGTCCGGGGCGGGGACGTCCTTCTCTGGCCCGATAAACTCGATCAGCTCCGAGGTGTAGCGTCGCGTCATGCGCTCCAGTTCGCCGATCGACATCTTCTTGGGGTCGCAAATCACGCCCCCCTTGGCGCCTCCAAACGGGATGTTGACCACGGCGCATTTCCACGTCATCCAGCTGGCCAGAGCGCGAACTTCATCGAGGGTCACATCGGGGGAATAGCGGATGCCCCCTTTGCCCGGACCGCGGGCGATCGAATGCTGTACGCGGAACCCGGTGAACACCTCGATGCTTCCGTTATCCATCATCACGGGGATGTGCACGATGACCTCGCGTGCAGGGTAGCGCAATACCTTCCAGAGCCCTTCATCCAGGTTGAGTTTTTGTGCGGCAAAATCAAACCGAGCAGCCTGGGCTTCCCAGGGATTAATCTCCTGCTCGAGCGATACGGTTGGCATAACAATCTCCGAAAAATGGACTGCCTCGGCAATCCGTTGAGTCCCACCGCGGTTGAGCCGTTCGCGCCCGGGCGGGACGGCGCAGGCACTCCGACGGGGCGAAATCGAGCGAACGATTCTGCTGCGATTCGCTCCCGGCGAGCCCTACGCGCTTTCGCGCCCACTTGGCCGGGACCTCTTTTTCGAGCTACCCCAAACCTATCGAGTATAGGCGTCCCGAAGAAGCTCGGGCAAGCGCCCAACGGCATTCCAAATGCTTGAGATGCCTAACAGAAGACACCTCGCGGCATTCATCTTCAGGGGGAATGCTCTACTCTTTGACCGCTTCCGGCTATGGCCATTTAGTATGAGCAGGAATGCTGGCAGATACCGCCATTTCGCCTTCGCGGGCTGAATTCCTCCGGTTGGCCCGGACGCACAGCCTGGTCCCCGTCTATCGTACCGTCACGGCGGACCTTGAGACCCCGGTCTCCGCCTTTTTGCGCCTCGCCTCCGATGAACCGCAGTCCTTTCTCCTTGAATCCGTGGAAGGGGGCGAAAAAGTAGGCCGCTACACCTTTATCGGCGTCCGGCCGTATCGCACGATCTTGTCCCGGGGAAAGTCGATCGTCATCACCGAGCGAGGCAAGACCCGGTCGTTGCAGGGAGATGTCTTCGCACTCTTAAAGGAACTGCTCGCCGGGCAGACCCCGGCCCATATCCCTGGGTTGCCGCCATTTACCTCAGGCGCTGTAGGTTTCTTTGCCTACGACGTAGTGCGGCAGATCGAGCGTTTGCCTGAGTTGGCCAAGGATGATCTTGGCGTGCCGGATGCCTGCCTGATGTTCTTCGATGAGGTCTTGGCATTCGACCACGTGCGCAAGCAGATTCAATTGATGGTGACCGCCGACCTATCCCGCCAGAAACCTGCCGCTGCCTATGCCGATGCGAAGGCAAGGTTAGCCCGGCTGGAAAAGCGCCTGGCCCGCCCGCTCCCCAGGACGCGACAGGTTAAGCCGCGGGGTAAGCTCTCCGTTACCAGCCACACGCTCAAGAAGGATTTCCTGGCCTCGGTCGCCCGGATCAAGGAGTACATTGCCGCCGGCGATATCTTCCAGGCCGTGCTTTCCCAGCGTTTTGAAGTGAAGCCGGGAGTCGATCCCTTTTCTATCTACCGAGCGCTGCGCATCGTCAATCCCTCACCCTACTTGTACTTCCTGCGTTTCGGACTAGAGGCTCGTAAGACCGCCCCGCCAGCGTGCCTGGTAGGCTCGTCTCCCGAGCTGCTGGTGCGGGTGCAAGGGCGTCACGTCGAGTACCGCCCCATCGCGGGAACGCGGCCCCGGTCAGCCGACGAGGCAGAGGATCTGCGTATCGAGCAGGAACTGTTGGCCAATGAGAAGGAACGGGCCGAGCATGTGATGCTGGTCGATCTGGGACGCAACGATATCGGCAGGGTCTGTGACTTTGGCACCGTGACGGTGAAGAGCCTTATGCACGTGGAACGCTACTCCCACGTGATGCACTTGGTCAGCGCTCTCGAGGGGCAACTTAAGCAAGGGCTCTCTGCGGTCGACGCGTTCTGCGCCTGCTTTCCGGCCGGCACGCTGAGTGGGGCACCCAAGATCCGCGCCATGGAGATCATCGAAGAATTGGAGCCGACGCGCAGAGGCATCTATGGAGGGAGTGTCTTCTACGCTGACTTTTCAGGAAATTTCGATTCCTGCATTGCCATCCGCAGCATGCTGATGAAGGGCGATCAGGGTTACATTCAGGCAGGCGGGGGCATTGTCGCCGATTCCGTGCCCGAAGAGGAATACCAGGAGTCGGTCAACAAGGCCAAGGCGGTAGTCCGAGCCGTCGAAAGAGCGCGCTCCGTAGCCGCAAGTCAACGCCGCAAATAGCAAATACGCGCCCACTCCCTGCACCCGCAACTACGATTGCGGTGGCCCATTCAAGCCTGGTGTTGGCTTGAGTGGGACAACAAAGCCCAAACACGCTCGCCCCTCCCAAAACGCGTGCAACGTGGTTGGAAGAAAAACCCAGCCTCGGAGGGCCGCCGCTAAACGTTAGCCCAGCCCGGAAGGGCTGGGACACGTTGCAGCAATTCTTCATCTCTCGTCCCCCAACCCAGGACTCCGTCCTTCGGCCTGCGTCCTGGGCTAAGTTCAGGGAATTTCAGGCCGCCCCTTTCGGCGCTGGATCTGCGCTCTCACGCAGACTCTGAAGGGCTGTGGGAATCCATCGTCCAATCATCCGAGCGCCGTAGGCGCGGTACTGCGTCTACACTGAAGGCAGTGGCGCAAATGGTCTTCGTTCTCGACAACTACGATTCGTTTACCTACAACCTGGTGCAGTACATGGGTGAGCTGGGGGCCGAGATGACCATCCGGCGCAACGACGAATTGACGGTGGAGCAGATCGAGGACCTCGAACCGGAGCGCATCGTGCTTTCTCCTGGGCCCTGTACTCCGCAGGAGGCCGGCATCAGCGTTCCCCTCATCCGGCATTTTGCCGGCAAGGTGCCCATATTGGGTGTTTGCCTGGGCCATCAGGCGATCGGGGCCGCTTTTGGCGCCAACGTGGTGCGTGCGCCGCAATTGATGCACGGCAAAACCAGCCCGGTGGAACACGACGGCCGCAATCTGTTCGCCGGCCTTCCGAGCCCCATGACTTGTACCCGCTATCACTCTTTAATCGTTGCGGACGAGGGTTTACCCGAGGTGCTCGAGGTCACCGCGCGGGTGCAGAACGGCCACGGCAACGGGACCATCATGGGCTTGCGTCACCGTCGCTTTCCCATCGAGGGCGTCCAGTTTCACCCGGAGAGCGTGCTCACCGTCGACGGCAAGCGCCTTATCCGGAATTTTCTCTCCCTGTGACAATGCGCATTTTCCTCACTGGATCTCTTGTTTTTTTCGTGCTGCCGCTGGCTGCCCAGCAGCCCATCGGACGCACCTCGGCCACCGAGGTGCAGGTCTCCGGGGCAGTCGATATTTCCCATGGCGAGACCTTGTTAGGAAATGGCAGCCAGATCACCGCCGGAAACCAGGCGGTAAAGATCACTCTGCAAAGGGGTGGTGGGCTGCAGCTGTGCTCGACCAGCAGTGTGCATCTGGCGAAGGACCGCTCCATCGACGACCCAGCGAGCAGCGCGCTCATGATGGCCCTTGATCGTGGAGCGATCGAGGCGAATTACGCCGTGGGTAAGTATTCCGATGTGCTGCTTACTCCCGACCTGCGCATTCTCATCTCTGGCCCCGGACAAGCGGCACTGAGCATCCGCGTAAATACCCAGGGAGACACCTGCATCGACAATCATGGTCCCGACGCGCCGTACGTCACGGTCAGCAGTCAACTGGAAGGTGGAGCTTACCGAGTGCTGCCCGATCAACGCGTCAGCTTCCAGCATGGAAGTCTACGGGAGGTAGTGGACCATGAGCCGGAGCCCTGCGGCTGTCCCGCGGTGCCGGTGACTTCGGTGGCCAGTAGCGGGACCTCGGCCACGGCTCCCGCGCCGCCAGGACGGCCGGTAGGCGGCCCTTCCTCCACTCCTGCGGACACGGCCTTCCCCATCGCGGAAAGCGAGGGTCTTGCCGCGCCGCCCAAGCCATCCTCCGTTCCAACTGTTCCTCCGGGGCAAACGCACGCTCAGGTCACCGTGCCTCTCACCTACAACGGAGAGAGTCCCCCGGCTGCCTCTGCCGGCTCTGAGCCTACCTCCGCCGCGGCTCCGCCTGCACCCACCCCCGCCCTGGGTGCCCCAGCTGCTACGGTGAAGCCGGCGCCCATCGTTGCGCCTGCGGCCCAGGCACCTGCTGCTCAGGCTGCGGCACAAGCTCCTCAGCCAGCGCAGCGGCCTGAGATTGCGTCCGCCCCGGAACCTCCCAAGGCGCCATCCAATGGCTTCTTCCACCGGATCGGTCATTTCTTCTCGCGCATCTTCAAGACGTAAACCGCCCGATGTACAAGCCGCGATCGATTCAATTCGCTTATTTCGCAGCCCTCGCGGCAACTGGAGAGTTTCGGCTCATTCGCTCGGCTCCGGGGGAGGCGCTACAATCGATGGTTGGGGAACCTTCCCTACGCTATCCATTCCAGCGAGAATTCAAGGAGTTTTTCTTTTATGGCGATTCCCGCCACACAAATGCGTCCGGGCATGATCATCAAGCACAACAACGAGTTGCACACGGTCTTCAGCGTCGAACACCGGACCCCCGGAAACCTGCGCGCATTTATCCAGGCCAAGCTACGCAATCTGAGAACCGGCGCCATGTTCGAGCACCGTTTCCGGTCCCCTGATCCCATCGAGCGGGTCATCGTCGACGAAGTGCCGATGGATTTTCTTTACTCCGACGGTGACGACTACTACTTCATGAACACCGAGAACTACGAGCAGACGAACCTAAAGGGCGCTACCCTGGGCGACGCCATTGAGTACCTCATCCCCAATCTTCAAATTAAGGTTTCGTTTTTCGATGGAGTGCCCGTTGGCATTGAGCTGCCAGGCACCGTGGAAATGACCGTGGTCGAGACGGAACCTGGCCTTAAGTCCGCGACTGCTTCTTCCGTCACCAAGCCCGCCAAGCTCGAGACCGGCCTCGTAGTTCAGGTGCCGCCCTTCATCAACGAGGGGGAAAAGATTCGCGTTGATACCGCCGAGGGCGCCTACCTCTCCAGGGCATAGTGCCCCGTCATTATGGTCCGGCATTACATTGTCAAAGGCCGCGTTCAGGGGGTAGGCTTCCGCTGGTTCGTCCATCGGGAAGCAGGAACTCGCGGGCTAAAGGGTTGGGTTCGCAATACTGAGGCAGGGGAAGTAGAGATCATGGTCACCGGAACATTGGAGCAATTGGCCGAGCTGCGAGCGGTGCTGGAACGCGGCTCGCGTGGTAGCCGAGTAGACGCGGTCTATGAGAGCGAAATGGACGAATCAATGGCCGACGGCCTCGAATCATTTCAGATTGAAGGAGCCTGGTAAGTACGCATGCCCCACCCTCCGATTAACTGTGAGCCCCTGAAATCCCTTATTCGCACCATCCCCAATTTCCCTAAGCCAGGGATTCTGTTCTACGACATCACCACCTTGCTCAAGGACAAGAAAGGCTACGCGACCCTGGTCGACGCGTTGGCCGCGCACTATATCGGCGTAGAGGATGTCGATTTGGTGCTGGGCATCGAGGCTCGAGGATTCATCTTCGGCCCGGCTCTCGCCTACCGCCTGAATGCCGGTTTCGTGCCCGTGCGCAAGCCCGACAAGCTGCCTGCGGAAACCGCGCGCGTGACCTATGACCTGGAGTATGGGACCGACGCACTCGAAATCCACCTCGATGCTATCGAGCCCGGGCAGAACGTTCTGATCGTGGATGATCTGCTGGCCACCGGAGGAACCATGGAAGCCACCGTAAAACTGGTCCGCCGGCTGGGGGCCAGGATTGTCGGCCTCGCCTTCGCCATAGAACTCGATTTTCTCAATGGGCGCGACCGGTTTAAAGAGTACGACGTCTTCAGCCTGTTGCACTACAGCGAGTAGGGTCTTCGGCTAGACGGCTCTGCGGCGGCCACCCAGAAGGTGGATGACCAGGGCCACCGCTGCCACGATGAGCAGGATGTGCAAGGCAAAGGCAGCGATGTGAAACAGCAGAAAGCCGCCTACCCAAAGCAGGATCAGAATAATCGCCAGCGCCAGCCACATTGCTCGTGCACCTCGCGCTGAGTATCTCATCCACAGCGGCTCTGAGGAACAGAGAACAATCGGGAGACGTAAGATGTCAGCAGACAAGGAGCGATCGGCGAACATGCTTCTGGGCAAATCTGGCAATCGAGTTTCTGCAATAGCGCTGTTGTTCGCGCTCGCGCCATTATCGCTGACCACAGCTCCGGCTCAGTCCGTTGGGGTCACGGCTTTGACCCATGTGCGGGTGATCGACGGTACCGGCCGTATTCCTGTGGAAGATGCGACAGTCCTCATTGAAGGCAATCGCATCAAGGGCGTTCAATCGGCGGCTGCCGCAGTTCCTGCCGGCGCACGGGTTCTCGATTTGCATGGCGACACCGTGATCCCGGGCCTGATCAACGCACACGGTCATCTGGCTCTGGTGGTGAACGGTCAAAACTCGGCCACCGGCTATACCGAGGAGAACGTCCTCGCAGAACTGCGTCAATATGAAAGCTACGGTGTGACCACCATGTTGTCGCTGGGGGTAAACCGCGATCTTCTATATGCCATTCGCCAACAGCAGCGCGAGGGCAAACTCGATGGAGCGACTGTCCTTACCGCGGATCGCGGCATCGGTGTTCTGGACGCTGCCCCGGGTTTGCCGGCGGCCCCCGATCAGATTTACCGGCCGGCAAACGCGACAGAAGCCCGCGTGGCCGTGGACGCGATGGCCAAGCGGCACGCAGACATCGTCAAGGTGTGGGTCGACAACGTTGGTGGAACCAAACCCTCCATGCAACCTGATATCTACCGGGCAGTGATCGAGCAGGCACACAAGCACCATCTGCGCGTGGCCGCGCATGTTTATTACCTGGCTGACGCTAAGTCGCTGGTTGACGACGGCGTGGACGTGCTGGCTCACAGCGTTCGCGACAAGCCTATCGACGCGGACTTAATTTCAACCATGAAGCGCAGGGGTGTCCGGTACATTCCCACCTTTACCGTCGACGAGTCGTTTTACATCTACGCCGAGCATCCCGGTTTCATGCAGCTTGATTTTTTCAAGGACGCCATCTCCCCTGTGCTGCTCACTACCCTCACCAGTGATGCTTACGCGGAGAAGACAAACCAGGATCCGAAGACCGCGCAGCACAAGGCGGACTTTGCCATGGACCAGCAGAACATGAAGGCGGTTTACGACGCCGGCGTGCTCGTCGGGTTTGGCACAGACTCAGGCGCCATGCCCACGCGGATACCGGGATTCTCCGAGCATAGAGAACTGGAAGACATGGTGCACGCCGGCCTGACACCCATGCAGGCCATCGTGTGCGCCACGAAGAACAACGCCGCGTTGCTGGGGATTGAATCGCAGCGCGGAACGCTGCAGCCGCACAAACGCGCCGACCTGATCGTGCTGGCCGCGAATCCTCTTGACGACATCACCAATACGCGATCGATTGTGACCATCTTCCACGATGGGCGCACGGTTGCGCCCAAGGTACCCGTGGTGATGGCTCACTAGTTAGGCCGGGGATAAATCCGCGGCCTACCCTGAAACCTTTTTTCCCCAACGAGTTCTAGCCTTTCGATTTTCTGGCTGTGGGGCCGGCTTCGCGAACAGCGGCGGGCGCGTCAAATTTTGAGAAATTCTTCTCGAACTTCTCTGCCAGCATGACAGCCTGTGCATCATAAGCACGTGGATCCTTCCAAGCATTCCGCGGGTTCAGCAACTCCGCTGGCACACCAGGGCAACTGAGGGGAATGCTTAGTCCGAAGGCGGGCTCGGTGACAAATTCCGCGTTGCTCAGCCGGCCCCACAATGCGGCGGTGACCATGGCGCGTGTGTGTTTGAGGCTAATACGCTTGCCGATTCCAAACGCGCCGCCGGTCCACCCGGTGTTCACCAGCCAACACTGTGCATTGTGCCTATGCAAGCGTTCGCCCAGCATTTTCGCGTAGACCGCAGGAACCAAGGGGATAAAAGGCGAGGCAAAGCATGTCGAGAACTCAGGCACCGGCTCGCTGCCCAATCCTGCTTCGGTTCCCGCCAGCTTGGCCGTATAGCCGGAGAGAAAGTGGTACATGGCCTGCGCCGGATTCAACCGGGCAATCGGCGGCAGCACGCCGAAGGCATCCGCGGTGAGAAAGAGCACATGGCTGGGATGACCGCCCACGCCAGGAATAACAGCCTCAGAGATGTACTCGACCGGATAAGCAGCGCGAGTATTTTCCGTGTAGCGGATATCGCTGTAGTCCGGGGTCCCGGTTCTGCTATCGATCACCACATTCTCCAGCACCGCGCCAAAGCGGATTGCATGGTAGATCTGAGGTTCCTTCTCTGCGGAGAGATCGACGCACTTGGCATAGCAGCCGCCTTCAATGTTGAAGATGCCGCTTTCACTCCAACCGTGCTCGTCGTCCCCGATCAGCCGCCGTGACGGATCGGCGGACAACGTAGTCTTGCCCGTACCGGAAAGCCCAAAGAAGAGCGCTGTCTCCCCGCCCTGCCCCAGATTTGCCGAGCAGTGCATAGGGAAGACGGCGCGGGCCGGCAAAAGAAAATTCATCACGCCGAAGATCGACTTCTTCATCTCGCCGGCATACTTCGTTCCTCCGATGAGAATGATGCGGCGTGTGAAATCCGTGATGATAAAGGTGCTTGAGTGGGTGCCGTCGCGCTGCGGGACCGCCTCAAATTCAGGGAGCGGCAATCACCGTGAACTCAGGCCTGTGGCCGCCGAGCTCCTCCTGCCGGTACCCGAACGAACAACTGCTTTACAAACAGGGCGTGCCAGGCATATTCCGCTATGACCTGTACTGGAAGCCGGTATTGATCGTCAGCTCCGGCGTAAAGATCAAGGACATAAAGGTCCCGTTCGCGCATATGGGCCACGACCCTGCCCAGCAGAGTTTCAAACTTTGCTGGGTCGAAGGGCTGGTTTACTTTGCCCCAATCCACCGTGTCGCTGGTGATGCCATCCCGCACGATAAATTTGTCTCGCGGGGAGCGTCCCGTCCGTGCGCCGGTGAGAGCTACCAGGGCGCCATTGTCGGCCAGACTGGCCTCGCCCCGGGCGATCGCCGCTTCCACCAGCTGGGGGGTGGAGAGGTTCCTGTGGACATGGGAGCCTTCCACCAGCTTCCCAGTCAGTGCGGTTACCTTGACTGAATCCACGCAGGCACCTCCATGGCGACCGCTTTGGCACCCACGAGTCTACCCAAGCGTAACTCCCGGAGCAAACCCATGGTGGCGCGTTGCCAAGGCTTAGGATCCGGGCATCACCGGCAGTTCCGGCAGCAGGGCCGAGTGGCCAGCCTCTTTCATCACCGCTTCCACCTGGTCCAGGACTTCGGCGATGCTCATGGTGTACATCTCACGCCCGTTGTCGTACCCGCTCTCGGCGGCCTGCTTCAGGTAGCGGCCCGCTACCTGTGCGGCCAGACGGTCGGTGATCACGTGGCCGGAACGCTTTTTCTGCTCTACCCAGGCCTCCGCCGGCATGGCGATCCAGACCGGCCGGCCATTTACCTCAAACCGGATATCCACCGCGTCCGCGTGGCGGGTTGCGATCGCCACCACGTTCGCTGTCCAGCGGCAGTGCAGGTCTTCGCGGGTCCAATGATCGGTTACATGGAAGTCTTCATACATGGGTATTAGCCTAGAGCATTTCTTGCGTTGCTGCGTCTTTTCAAGATGCCTATGTGCTATTTTCTTCTTCATTCTCTCCGAGGCAGATACCCGATTTATGGGCAGGCCGGGGTTGCGCAGGCTGAAAGAAATTGGAAATATTTTAAAAAGAAAGACAATTTCGCCGGAAATCCGCGTCCAATTAGGCGACACTATAACGACATTTTGACCGTGTTGAGGAGTAACGAAAATTGGTGCATAATCCCGAAACAATACAACGATTCGAACAGACCCTTCGCCGTCAGGAGAAGCAGTTGGAGCACTCCATGATCTCGGCGGTGGAGCAGGGCCGCGAAGTGGCAGCCGACAGTGCGCTGGACGCTGCCGACCAGGCTGTGCAGTCCTACCAGAAAGAGATGCTTTTCAGCCAAAGCACCAGCGGGCACGAGCAACTCGCGCTCGTCCGCCTGGCCTTGAAAAGGCTTGATGAGGGTACTTACGGAGAATGCATACACTGCGGCAAGACCATCGGTCTAAAGCGGTTGGAAGCGCTTCCCTGGACCCCCTACTGCATCGACTGCCGGGAGAAGATCGAGAACGGCGAGATCGAAGATCCAGTCGCCGCCGCCTGAATCTTGGCCCGTTTGTCAGCCTGCGCCGAGGTACGTCCGTTTGACCCGCAAACTTCGGCGCTGCTAAACTTTAGAGGCCCGCGCAGACGGCAAAGGCGTAGCTGCGGTCCCGGATTTGCTGTCAGCTGGTATTGCGAACTTCATGCGGCTCTAGAACCGCATACGGGTCTCCCGTGGCGCCGCTGAGCAGGAAATTCGGAGCCTGCGACCCTTCCTACAATGGCTTCTAAAGGAAATTAGTTGGATACCCAGACACGTCACGCGCTCAAGCAGGACCGTTTAGTTGATGCCACCAAGACCAGTGTCGACTGGTTTCAAGAGAATCGATCGACGGTTATCCGTGCGGGTGTAGCCGCGGTCGTCTGCCTGGCCATTTTGGTAGCTGGTTCGGTGGTTTACAGCAATCGCTCAGCTGCTGCCGACCTGGCGTTCGGCGAGGCAATGGATACTTACAGCGCCCCCCTGGCCCAGCCGGGCAGCCGCCTACCCCCGGCGAGAACGACGTTTGCCACCGCCAGCGCAACGGGCGACATTGGCCAACCAGCAATTCGTGAATCTCGCCGAACAAATATGGGTTCTTTGAGGCGGGCAAGACCGCCCGCTACTTCGCCGGCCTGACTGCGATGGATCTGGGCCAGACCGGGGCGGCGGAAAGCTATCTGACCAAGGTTGCGGATGGGCATGATGCCCCGCTGGCGTCGTTGGCCAAACTGGCGCTTGCCAACCTGTACCAGCAGACCAACCGCAACAGCCAGGCGGTAGTGATTTACAACCAGCTGATCGCGAAACCGACCAGTACCGTGCCGGCTGATGCGGCGCGCTTGCAATTGGCGGCGCTTTACGAAAAGACCAATCCCGCGGAAGCAAACAAGATATACGCCCAGCTAAAGGGTTCGAAAACGGCCGCCGGTCAAATCGCAACGCAAAAACTACAACAAAAATAAATATTCAATGCGTTGCCGTTGCTCCCGGCTGCTGCACCGCATCGGTCTGAAATTTGCGATATTGGTCGAAGCGAACCTCGATATCGGCCCGAAAGCCCGCCACCAGCAATGCCCTGGCCTGCAGGTGCAATGCAATTGCCGTTGGCAGCCACGCCTCGTTGCGAATCAGCGCCTGATCGAAGACCACGTTGCTGCCCTTGGCAACCGACGCCAGCAAGCCGAACCCAATATGGTAGTTATCGTCGAGGGTCGCACTCATGCGTGAGACCTCATGGTCTGCCTCATCAATCCAGATGGTGCCGCTTACCTTCTTGAGCGCATCTTCGTCCCGGCCATGGGTCTTGGCGTGTTGATCGCCCGCGAAGTCGAAGACGATCGTATCCCGCTCGTTCAAGCGAACCCGGCGAGGCCTTGAAAAAGTGACAATTTGCAGCAGGCGTGCGACGGTGATTTCATCCTTGTCAGGATTGACGTAGCCCGGCTGCGAGATCTTGAGGACTTCTTTGTTGACCCGATCCTGTTCCTTGCGCGCCTGGTCCGGGCTCAGGTCCTTGCCATCTTTACCAACCAGTTTTTGCACTTGATGGCCGTTCACAAAAAAGACTTCGTGCTCTTCTGTCTCCACCTTTTTCGTGTTCCCGCGGCTGTCCAGCTGGTGGACGGTCTGCACCGCGCGGAAGGTATAGTTTTCGCGCACTTTGTCCAGCTGCTTTTGGTGAGCTTCAACCTCCCGCAGCATGGTTGCCGCGTCAGGCAAAGCGGTCTTCTGGCCGGCGGCGGAGGCAGTCGGCGACTGCACAGCCCCACACCATGCGAACCACAGTAACGACACCAAGAACGAAACCGGGAAAAGAGACATCTTGCCCCTTACCGGCCATCTTAGCGTAGGCTGTTACCACTGTTTCTCACGCGAAAGGAATCAAGTGATGCTGCATCTGCTGCTGAAATGGATTCTGGGCGCCTTGGCCCTGTTAGCGGTGACGTATCTCGTGCCCGGGTTTCGAGTGGTGAGCTTGCCCTCCGCCCTGGTGGCCGTCCTGGTCATCGGCTTTCTGAACATGACGTTGGGTTTGATCTTGAAGGTGGTTACCTTTCCCTTCGCGATTCTCACTCTGGGGCTGCTCTTTTTGGTAATCAACGCGCTCATGCTCATGCTGGCGAGCAGGATCTCCCCGGGATTCCAAATCGCGAGCTTCGGCGCTGCCTTCGTCGGCGCGGTAGTGCTGGCTGTGGTCCACGTTGTGATCGAAGCGGTGCTTTAGATGATTCTGCCCCTTCTCATTGAGTCGAGTCAGGGGCGGAGGCAGGAACAGGGGCAAGGGAGGCATGCGGCGAAGCGACGCCGCGAGGAAAGGGCGCCAGGGTTCCGTTCGGCAGCACGGCCCGGCCGGATCTGGATCGCCCGCGTCCCTGGTTAACCGGGGTGGGTTGCACGGGAACTGGCTGATCGGGCACGTGAACCGCTGAAGCTGCGCCAAACCCGCCCGGTGCTGGTGTGGCCACTCGAGGTGGGTCGACGGTCCGAGTGCTCTGCGGATGGGCATGGGTGTGGAACACCAAGCCGCGCCAAGCCGGATTGAGCGCGACGGCGGACAGAGCAACGCACGCGGCCAAAGCAACCGCCGCTTGGATCCGGGTAAAAGAAAAGCGGCTGCGTGGGATCTGCAGACGACGGTTGATGCGCCTCTCCAGGCCGGAGGGGGGCTCGGCACTTCCCAGGCGACGCAGCGTCTCGTCGATTTCCGACTGTATGCTCATTGCAAGGTCCCTTCCTGCTCCAGCAACTCGGCGAGCGCGTGCCGCGCACGGTAGAGTCGGGAGCGAATGGTCGATTCGGTTGTCTTGAGCACCAGTGCAATCTCGACCGTGGACAGCTCTTTCACCGCAGAAAGCAGCAATACCTCGCGCTCCCTTGCCGGCAGACGTGTCGATGAGACGAAGAATGTGGGAATGGCGCTGGGCGGTGATCACCATGTTTTCCGCACTCAGTTGGCCGGCCGGCAGAACCCGCGCCAGGTCTTCAAAATCATCGGTCTCGGGGCGCGTCTTGGCGCGCCGCTTGCGGTCGAGGACCAGGTTCCATGCAATGCGAACCAGCCACACACGATAGTCACGCACTTCAGCCAGCTTGTTGCGATGACGGAGAACGCGCAGGAAGGTCTCCTGCACTACATCTTCCGCATCGGCTGCGTTGCGCGTGACCGAATAGGCCACGCGGTAAAGCGTGGTCGAATACTCCTCTACCAGCGCGGTCACCTGGGCGTGCGCATCGTGCTCTGGTTTGGCCACTCGCTCGGCCTCCAGCCATCCGACGAATTGTCCTTCAACGGTTCCCATAGCCTATCTTTATCGGCGCCTTATGCTGAACCAAGAGACTGTCGTCTATAGAGACGCATAATACGCCTTTTCCGCTCGCCGGCGGCGGCAGCCTCGAATTCTTGCTGGCCGCGGACGCAAACGGCATCTATGATCCATTCGTCATGCGCGCCGCTGTTTCGCGACCCCGTTACCTGATAGCGGTCTGCTGGTTCATTACAGCCGCCTGCGTCCCCATGGCCGGCGAAGAGCGGGTGGTTGATCTCTCAGGTACCTACCAGGGCCATGCGCCGGCAGCCGATCCTGCGAGACGTGTCTACACGCTCAACCTGGCCGCCGATGGCACGGCGATCCTGACCACGCTCTATATAGGCAGAGACGACACCATGCAGCATGGCCACTGGACGCAGAAGGGCAGACAGGTTGTTCTTTCTTTTGATGAAATGGGCGCCAACCCCGCTTTCCGCCCTATCGTGTTTCGTCACCACGGTCACGAGCTCACCCCTATCTCATGGGACGGCAGTGAATGGGGTCGAGCCGGACCGCCCGTCCTTCACCGAGCGCACTCCGCGCAAGGCGGTATTTGACCGTGGGCGCCTTCTACAACATCATGCTGGGATATTTCTTCGGCTTTGCGCTCGGGGTTGGCTCCGCACTGGCTGTCTTTTACGCAATCTATTCCGGTGGATACAGAAAGGCGGTTGAGCACTCATTGCTGCAGCAAAAGCCGAAGCGTTACCTCGAGACCTTGGCTGCGGCTGAGCGGCGTAACCGGGAAGCTCAAGAAAAGTTGATCTTCAGATCTTTCAATGATGGCAGAAAGGCAGGGTGAATCTCTACCTTCAGTCGTCCTGACTGGACCCCGGGGTCGGCCCCCGCAATGGCTAACGCCTGCGAAGCGGTTTTGGCGACGATGATCAAAATGCCGGCAAACGGCCCGTCGTCGGTAATCGGACCTGCCAGCAGATAACGCCCGGCTTCCACCTGTTCCCGTATGAATGCCAGATGGCGAGGCAACAGCTCGGCCGCCTCTGCGCCCTGGGTATCGTCCCACCGTTCGCCCTTCATGAGAAAGCCAACGAAATAAGGCTCCAGGTCACGAGGAACATCCTTCATCCGCGGCTTTTCTTTGGGGGACGATTCCTCCGTCATGTCCAGTTCTACCTCGATGCCTCTTGCAATAGCTGATGCGCTGCTTCGGTCTTACCTTCTTTTTGCAGAAGAGCCGCGTGCTGGCGCAGAATGGCCCGGCGCTTCTTCGCGGCCGTTGCGTCTGCGGATTCCGATGGCTTACGGAAATTTTCCTCGGCCGCGCGGTAATCGCGGTCGGCCTTATCAGTCTTGACCCATTTGGGCGTAGAGCATTGCCCGATGCCAGTAGGCTACGCTCCATTCCGGTGAGCCTGGCTTCACTGCCTTGGGCACGATCAAGATCTCCTGATTGAACTCCTCCAGCGCCTCCTGCTTGTGGTCGAAGGCCGCGAGAGCGATCCCGTACTCATCGTGCGCCATCATCTTATCGACCATACGCAACTGTGGGGGATACTGGTCGGCCAGATCGCGCTGCTGTTTGCAATAGTCTAATGAGAGCGGATCCTGTGCCGTGAGCAGGTTGACGCACTTGACCATCAGTTTGCCGACCTGATCGCTGATCTGGTCGGCTTTGTCCTCATCGCTCAGAGGAGGGGTGGTTGCGGCATTCCCCGGATCGGCGGGCGCCGCTGCCTGTTGTGCTAACAAGGTTGGTCTTTGCCCGGCCAACAGGAGCAGGGCCACGCAGCAGCTAATGCAAACGCGCATAACACCCCCGTCTTAGTTGATTATGCCGGATAGGCAATCGAGTTTGGCGGGGCAGTGCCCTGGGGTTAATAACACTATTGTGTAGCTAAAAGCTCTTGCGCCTCGCGGTGCCTGCCCATTCGATTCAGCACGGTCGCGTGCTGTGCGCGGACCCGCTTGCGTAGATCGGTAAAGTGCCGGGCCAGGGCCTCATCGCCGCCGGCTGCCGCAATGGCCCTGGTTAAGGTCGCCTCCGCCGTGCCCAGATCGTCGGCCGCGTGCTCCCACTGCTCCAGCTGCTGATAGGCGGTGGCGCGATGCCAGAACGCCACCGCCCACTGCAGGCTATCTGGCTTGACAGTGCTTGCCGGCAAGAGCGCGATCTCGCGGTCCAGGAAAGGCAGTGCCTGTTTAGGCTGACGGGCAACGGCCAGCAAGGCGATGCCATATTCATCGTTGGCGACGATACGCGCCATGCGTTCCGAGGCAGGTGCGCTCTCCGCCTCATCGAGCTGCGCTTTGCATGCCGGTACGGCTTTCGCATTCTGCGCCTGCAGCAACTCCGTGCAGGTGCGGGCTGAAGTAGCTATCTGCGCGGCAGCAGCCCCGAGAAGCGACAGTAAGGTGGCCCCACTTAATACAGTTCGGCCTGCAAAAAATGACAACCTGCATCCCCCTGAGCCCGTCGCCAAGCGGCCTCACAGATAGAATAGCGTTCAGGATGTCTGACCGGCTCTACTATGCTGACCCGTCGCTAGCCTCCTTCGACGCCCAGGTTTCCGATATCCGCGAGGTTTCCCGGATCGAGGGGCGCTCGCTGTGGCAAATCGCTCTGAACCGCAGCGCTTTTTATCCCACCAGCGGCGGCCAGCCCCATGACACCGGCATGCTTACCGCGATCTCTCTGGGTGGTGCGCTGCTCGAGGTTCCTATTCTGGCGGTGGAAGAGGACGAGCAAGGAGAGGTGTGGCACACCACGCCGAAGCCGTTATCCGCTGGCACTGCGGTGCGCGGCTATATTGACTGGATCCGTCGCCGCGACCACATGCAGCAGCACTCGGGGCAGCACCTGCTATCCGCGGTTGTATATCGCCAGCTTGGCGCAGCGACGGTCTCTTTCCACCTAGGGGAGACGACCTCGACCATCGATGTAGCCCACGAGAACGTTTCGCCGGAGCAGTTGGAACGGGTCGAGGATGCTGTCAACGAAATCATCGCGGAAAATCGCGTGATCACGATGCGCACCGTTCCGCGCGAGGAAGCGCAGATGCTGTTTACTGCCGGCACTCTGCACAAGCTGCCGGAGCGGGAAGGGGACATTCGTCTGATCGAGATCGACGAGATCGATCTGAACGCCTGTGGAGGTACCCACGTTCAAGCCACCGGCCAGATCGGCGGCTTGCTGATCCGGGGCACGGAACGTGTACGGCAGGCGCTTCGGGTGGAGTTTGTTTGCGGGCTGCGCGCGGCTGTGACTGCCCGGCGGGATCTCGCGACGCTTACCCGTACTGCTGCCACGCTGTCAGTGGGTCGTCTGGACGTGGCGGAGGCGGTGGAAAGGCTATTGGCCGAGGGTAAGGCCGCGAACAAAGCGCGCCAGAAGCTCACCGAGGACCTGGCCGGCTACCACGCCGCAAGCCTGATACTGGAGCAACCGTCGCGAGAGGCGCGCCGGGTGGTGCGGCGGCTCTTAGCGGAGCACGATGCCGGCTATCTGAAGTTGTTGGCATCGCGGTTGATTGCGACGGCTCCGCAGACTTGCGTGTTGCTGGCCACCACCCGGGAGGAACCGGCCCGGGTAGTAGTGGCGGCCAGCTCTGATCTGAAGATCGATTGTGGTACCCTACTGCGCGAGGCGCTCGCAGTCTACGGTTTGCGGGGTGGCGGATCGGCCACGATGGCCCAGGGTCAGATCCCCAATGCTCATTTGGATTTGCTCTTTGATCGCCTTGAGGGTTCTATGAAGGAGGGATGAGTCGCCGCCGGCCGCCCTAGCCTGCTTCCCGCATTTCCTGTGTAAGACTGCTAAAATAGTGGTCAGTTGTTCCCACCTTGTGGGGCTATAGCTCAGCTGGGAGAGCGCCTCGTTCGCAACGAGGAGGTCAGCGGTTCGATCCCGCTTAGCTCCACCAAAGAATCAAATCTGCAGAAACATCCAGACTTCCGAATCTCTCTTTGTGCTGTTCCTTACGCTGTTACCCCGGTTCTGCCGAGCACCCCCCGTACTCCATGCCGTTCACAAGAAAATGGCAGCAATCGCTCCTGCCCGATTTCCCTGAACTCCGCTGATCTCCTCCGCGTGCTTATCACTTCTTAGGTGTGTCGAGACAAGACGCACTGCAAGGAAAGCTCCTGCCAGTTACTGTTCTCGGCTTTTTGACCGATGAACCCTGCAGGGCGAGCCGATAACTGAGCAGTGGGCGGGTATAGCCGCAGTAGTAACTCACCGGCGATCTGAACCTTCTTGGATTTGGAAGCTGTTGTTGCTTTGCTTTTCTGCGTCATCAGACTGAGGCTCTAACCCTTTGGGTGACTTGCGATCGATTCGGACCGAGAAATGATCTCTGTTAAACCGAAAACTATCCTTGATTTCGCGCGTGCTGTGGGTGCCTTGTTGGCTATCTCCGTGCCATTGCTGGCAGGCGCGCAGGTGGAACAGGCACGACGGGGCCCGATGACAATCCACCTATTTGGAACTTATACCTACGGCTCTACCGATTGGTTCTGGCATGAAAACGCCAGGTACGGTTATTCCCTCGGAGGTTTCCTCCAGACTCGGCATCTCTTGGGCTTGGAGGCCCGGGGATCCTATCTGCGCTGGGGAAACAATGGATCCCAGTTCGATGCGCTCGCCGGACCGCGCGTGACGCACCATTTCTGGCGGTTTTCTCCGTACGTCGCGGCCTTAGGAGGGGTGGGGCATCCGATTGCGCGGGTGCACTACCACGACTCCCCATTCGAAAGTGGCAACGGAGGCGAATGGAAGTTGCTTGGCGGTGTGGACTATTACGCAAGCCACCACCTCAGTTTTCGGCTTGGGGAAATATCGTACGCCGAAATGTATGCGTTGCCGAAGAGTCTTTCGGAAGTCGACCTTAGCGGCGGAGTCGTGTATCACATTCCCGTTCGGGAACGCTGACTCCCTCGCGCCTTGAATCAAGGGCAAGGCCAGATAGCAATCACGCCGGTAGCTCTTTGCGCCGATATAGCAGAACAGGGCCGCAGATGCCGCATCAACGCGATCTGCTGCTAGTGCGCGTGAATGCAGTTACTTTTTGAGAAGTGGGAGATTTGCTTGCTAAGTAACAATGGCGGAGCCTTGCGTGAAACAAGTATCAGCAGACAAGGGGTGGCCGGAGAGACTCGCCGCAGGTGGTTTGCAGCCTATACCAGGTCCCGGCATGAGAAGCGCATAGCAGACCAGTGCCAATGCCTCGGTATCGGGCACTTTCTACCACTTTATCGTTCGAATAGACAATGGAGGAATCGGGTCACCGTCGATCTCTCTCTGCCGCTCTTTCCTAATTACATCTTCGTTCAGTTGTTCCCTGGCGACCACATCTCATTGCTCAAACTGCCCGGGGTGCTAAGCATGGTGGGCAACGCCGCCGGGTCCGTGCCCATTCCAGAAGGGGACATGGATGCCTTGCAGCAATTCGTTCGCTGCAAGACTGTCGTACCCCACGCTCCCGTCCACGCAGGAGACACGGTACGAATTAACCGAGGGCCGCTCAATGGACTTACCGGGTTTGTCGTCCGGAAAAATAATGGCATGCACTTTGTCGTTACTCTCGATCTGATTGGAAAGAGTGTGGCGGTCGACCTTAACGGAGCGGACCTGGAGTCGCTCGATCCGAAGAGTCTGCGAGACTGACCAATTCAGCAGCGACAGCAGATTCCAACGTTGGACAGGATCGTGGAGAAGCTAATGTCTCTTGGTTCAGTACCTGCGGAGCGGCGCAGCGCAAGACAATTCGGGCGGACATTGCTTGCTTACTCGCGTGACTACGCCGGATTTGCACTCTCAGTATTCGCTGCTTTCCTTTTGCGCTTCGATGGCATCTTGCCCGCAAACTATATTCACCCGATGTGGGTGGCTGTGTGCATCTGGGCCGCGGTCAAGTCGGCAATTTTTGCTGTTAGCGGGGTAAACCGGGGGTATTGGCGGTACACCTCCATTCACGAGGTCGCGCGGATCCTCCTGGCAAATTGGCTGGGATCGTTTCTGGGCGCGACGATTATCCTGTTGTTCCGCACCGGCATTCCACGCTCTGTATACATTCTTGAATGGTTAGTCTCCAGCTTCGTTGCTTTGGGCGGCAGGCTCCTGGTGCGCATGATTTCCACCCCCAGGAAGGGTCACCAAGCCGAGGGCAAGCGGGCGAGGACTCTGGTCTACGGTTCCGGCGCGGCCGGCCTGGCTCTGGTGCGGGAGTTGCGCCACAACCAGTCTCTGATGTGCGATGTGGTCGGCCTGATCGACGACGATCCACGGAAGACCGGCTTGGTCTTTCATGGGAAGAAAGTGTTGGGACCGGGAGAAACTCTGGGTACGTGGGCCCGGAAACATGCCGCCGAGAGAATCCTCATCGCCATACCCTCGGCGACCGGGCCGCAAATGGTACGCATCCTGAATTTCGCTGTGCATGCTGGTGTGGACTACAAAATGGTGCCAAGTCTGGGGGAATCGCTCCATGGCGCGGAACTGGGCAAGCAGATCCGGGACGTTGCGGTGGAAGATCTGTTGGGCAGAAAGCCAGTGCACCTGGACCAGGAGAGGATTCGCGAGCGCATCCGCGGAAAAGTTGTCATGGTGACGGGCGCGGCGGGCTCGATCGGATCGGAGCTTTGCCGGCAGATCGCCCGCTTCGATCCGCTGGCGCTGGTCGGCTTCGATGAGGCGGAGACTCCGCTCTTCCAGCTCGACAGAGAGCTGGCCGGCAGATTTACCCAGCTGGCATTTTATCCGGAGATCGGAAACATTGGCCGCGCTGATACTCTGCGGCGCATCATGCAGCGCTATCGGCCGTCGATTCTCTACCATGCGGCGGCTTACAAACATGTTCCCATGATGGAGCGGCACGTCTTTGCCGCGGTCGAGAACAATATCTTCGGCACCTGGCAGGTTGCCCGCGCAGCGGCCAACCACGGAGTCGAAGATTTTGTGATGATCTCTTCCGATAAGGCGGTTCACCCCACCAGCATGATGGGCGCTACCAAACGAGCGGCGGAGCTGGTGATCCGCACGCTCCAGCAGGAGTGCGGCACCCGTTTTGTCGCCGTACGCTTCGGCAATGTCCTCGGCAGTAGCGGCAGCGTGGTTCCCATTTTCAAGGAGCAGATCGCCGCAGGCGGGCCTGTGACTGTCACCCACCCCGAAATGCAACGCTATTTCATGACTATTCCCGAGGCGTCCCAGCTTGTTTTGCAAGCCTTCTCCATCGGCGAAGGTGGAGAGGTGTTCGTGCTCGATATGGGTGAGCCGGTCAAGATAGTGGATCTGGCCAGGAATCTGATTCTGCTCTCGGGGCTGCAGCCGGACCGAAACATCCAGATTCAATTTTCCGGCCTGCGCCCAGGGGAGAAGTTATTTGAAGAGTTGAATCTGCAGGCGGAGTATCTGGTGCCGACTTCACACCCTCAGATCAGAAGCTATCTTTCCCCCTTCCATGTCGACGAGGCACAAATCAAAGTCTTTCTGCAGGAGCTTCAACAGACCGTTGATGCGCAGGACGTCGCCCGCCTTGTGCTGCTGCTCAAGGAATTGATTCCGGACTACAATCCTGGCTCCCAGCTTCTCAAGCTTGCCTTGTCGGTCTTACCCACCCGTCCCGGACCGGTAAGCGCGGCGACTTCGGCTCTAAGCGCGAGCCCCACGGCCTTTCCTGACACGCCCATAAGCCTGATGCATTAGGTCCGGGACGATTCACAGTGCTGTCAAGGTGAGTCATTGATAACTGTTTTCAGATTCGGGAGATGTGCGTTGCTTGTAGGCGCGATGGGAATCGCAACCTCTCTCTTGTGGGCGCAGGGAACGGCAAGCGGTTCGCAGTCTGTAACCGTGGCCGATGCAAGTGCGGTCGCCATTGGGCCCGCCGACTTGCTCGACCTCACGGTTTTCGATGTTCCAGAGTTGGTGCTGAAGGTTCGAGTCGATGCCGGCGGGATGGTCAGCCTGCCTTTGATTGGCGACCAAAGGCTTGCAGGGATGACGATTCGCGATGCGCAGCGGCTCATTGCGCGCGAGTTGGTGGAGCGCCGTCTGGTGAAGAACCCGCAGGTATCGCTCTTCGTGGAGGAGTTTGCGACCCAGGGCATCACGGTATACGGAGAGGTGAGCACGCCGGGAATCTTCCCGCTAATGGGGCCGCATAAACTATACGACGCAATTTCCGCGGCAGGCGGTCTCACGTCGAAAGCCGGCCACCTGGTGACAATTTTGCATGCCGGGCAAAGTACTGCACCCGAGGTAGTCAATCTCACCGGCGGCGGATCGCTGCAGCGGGAGAATGTGACCATCTATCCGGGCGATACCATCGTCGTCGCTAAGGCAGGCGTGGTTTACGTGCTTGGAGAGGTCAACCGGCCAGGCGCATTTCTCCTGGAGAACAACACTTCTATCTCGTTCCTGAAGGCAATTGCGCTGGCTCAGGGCACGACTAGGGTGGCCTCGCTCAAGCACGCCCTGATCCTCAAGGAGTCTCCAGACGGAACGGTGCAGATTAAAGTTTCGCTCGACAAGCTGTACCACGGAAAGACGACGGACCTGCAGTTGCACGCCGAAGATATCGTATTTGTCCCGCTGAGCAACCTTAAGGTCTACGGAACCTTGGGCGTGCAGGCGGCGATTCAAGCCGCTGTTTACTCCATCTACGCGGTGGAGCTGAAGTAACCGCCTCAGGGTTCTCAGAGAGGAAGTTCGTGAGTCGTTCCGCGCAAAGCACCGTCGACGGGTCCAGTCGGGAAGATCATCCGGGGAGAGGGGGAACAAGAGAGCAGGAGAGATCTGATGAGATCGGTCTCCCCGATCTGCTGCGTTTATTTCGGCGCCGTAAGCGCGTCATCCTTGCTTCGGTTTTCATCATGTTACTTCTGGGCACGTTGTATTGCGTGTTCAAGACCCGCCGCTACGAGGCCGTTGCCGACCTGGCCATCAACCCCGAAGGTTCCGATGCTCTCGACATGGGGGACATCACGGCGAGCCTCGGGGGCGGTGGCCTCGGCTTCGATGAAAAACTGGAGACCCAGGTCCACATCCTTAGAAGTGACAGCCTGGCATGGACCGTCATCAGTGAATTGCGGCTGGATCGTGCGCCGACCTTCGCCGGCCACCGCAGGTTCATCTTCCTGGGAACGTATGTCGTGCCCACCGTGCCGCCCCTGATTGAGCAGACGCGCCCGGAGCGCCGGAACGAACTACTTGGGGATTTCAGCGCAGCGTTGACGGTACAGACCATCGCGCGCACGCAAGCAGTTGAAATAACCTTTCGCAACGCAGCCCCGACACTGGCGCGGGAGATTGTCGATCATCTCGTATCTGCGTATACCCAGCGCACCTTCATGACACGCTATAACGACACTATGAAGGCGTCTACATGGCTATCGGGCCAACTGGCTCAGCTCAAGTCCGAGGTGCAGGAATCGCAGTCCAAGCTCTCCGCGCTGCAAAAAAAGACTGGCATCTTCGGCACCGACGAGAACGACAATCTGGTGCTTTCCAAGCTGGATGATCTCAGCAAGGAGCTCACAGACGCCGAAGCCGACCGGATCGTGAAAGAGGCAAGATATCGCGTTGCGCAGTCGGATAATCCTGACCTGATCAGCACGATTGCGCCTGACAGCGTTCTTCCGCTCCTGCGCGGGCAAGAGGTCGACTTGAAAAGCCAAATCGCGCAGGCGAACTCGGAGTATGGTCCTGATTATCCGAAAGTAATTCAACTCGGAAATCAGTTGACCCAGGTGGAAAACTCTCTGCGCAAGGAGATGGCGGATATTCAGGACCACTTCCGTATGGACTACCAAGTAGCGGCCGACACCGAAACGCAGCTGAAGATCGCCTTTGATCACCAAAAGCAACAGGCCTACGACATGAGCCAGGGGCTCGATCAGTATGGCATTCTCAAACGTGAAGTGGAATCGGGTAACGACCTCTACGAAGACCTGTTGAAGAAGCTGAAAGAGGCGGCGGTGGTTGCCAGCTTAAGGGCGGCGACCGTCGATGTGATCGATCCCGCGAGGCTGCCTACCACGCCGGTGGAACCCAAGATCTCACTGGTGCTGGCACTCAGCGTCGTTCTTGGGCTGGCTTTGGGAATCGGCCTCGCCTTCGCTGCGGAGAGTCTGGATAACTTGATAAGGAGCCCGGAGGAAATCGAGCTGATTACCGGGCTTCCCTTTTTTGGCCTGATTCCTCACATCAACCCGGTACACGGGAAAAACACAGGACAGATCGTTGCGGGCAGAGCGATGCCGGAAGCTCCCATCTCCTTATTGCGGCCGAACTCGCGCGCTTCGGAGGCGTTTCGCGCGCTGCGCACGGCGCTTCTGCTTGCATCGGCCGGCCGCCCGCCTAAGGTGGTGATGATCGCAAGCTCTGTGCCGAACGAGGGCAAGACCACTGTTAGCTTGAATCTTGCGGCTGTGCTCACACTCGGCGGAGCGCGGGTGTTGCTGGTCGACGCCGATCTGCGCCGCGGCAAGATAGCGGAACGGCTGAATATCCCCAGAAATCCCGGATTGAGCGGCGCCCTTACCGGATCTGCTAATTGGCGCGACGCACTTGAACCTTTACCAGAGGCTCCGAATCTGGTTGTTCTTCAGGCCGGTTTGTGTCCGCCTAATTCCGCGGAACTGCTCGGCGCTACCCAGATGCACATGCTCATAGAGGAGTGGAGGCGGGAATACGATCACGTGATCATTGATAGTGCACCGTGCCTGGTGGTCACGGATGCTGTGCTTGTGGCGCAGAAGACAGACGCGGTTCTTCTCGTGTCACGGGTCGCCGTAACCCCGCGCAGTGGATTGCGGCGTGCGAGTGAATTGTTGCAGGTCGGTGATGGCCATATAACCGGCATAGTGGCCAACGATGTCGGATTATCCGACGAGCACTACGGCTATGGATACGGCTATGGGTACGGATACCGGAAATACAGCAACTATTACTCGGAAGAACTGGACTAGCTCGGTACCGCTTCGCGCGGCGCTCAATTTAGGCGTAGTAATGGTTGGCTCGGGTCATCTTCACCTGTTGTTGCGCGCATTGGTTTTGATGGTTTCCCATGTGGCTCGATCCGATTTTCACGATATTGCAAAGAATCGATGGAAGGGATCACCACAGCAGACGAAGCGCTCTGTTGCGTATGGCAATCCTGAGCTCGGCGCTGAGCAAGGTTGGTGCTCTGGGCCTGCAAACCATCGCAATTCCGCTGGTATATCACGCATTGGGCCAGCACCAATACGCACTATTTCTCCTGGTCACCGGGGCGCTGGCGACGATCTCCCTGATGCAAATGGGTGCCGGGCCGGGACTAACAAGGGGAATTGCCAAAGCAAACGTAGCTGGTGGACGCGAGGAGGAGGCGTCTCTTTTCAGCGCGGCCCTCCGCCTCAGTCTGCTAGGGGCTGTCACCGGTAGTGGGGCACTCCTAGTAATCGTCTACACGGTCCAACCGGCACATCTGTTCGGTGAGGCCTTCGGTGGTGATAGACCCGAAATATTGGTGGCAATGAAAGTCTGTGCCGCCGTTTTGGCGGCTACCATCGTCCTCGGCGTCGCCGATTCCGCATTAGCTGGCTATCAAGAGCAGGTCATTACTAACCTTTTCTCGTTCTGCGGGAACATCGCCAGTGCGGTATTACTGGTTATTGTCAGTAGCCACCACCCGAGCATCATGCGAGTAATCCTTATTCTGTACGGACTGATGGCCTGCTCACGCATCGCAAGTCTCGGTCATCTGATAGTCCGGCGCCCTTATCTGCTCGACAAGTTATTCCACCACCCGGTTCCTGGCTCATACACGGTTTTACTTCACGTCGGGTTCGCCTTCTGGCTTATGCAGGCCGCGGGCACCATTGAGTTGCTTGGCGGAATCTATGTGATGGCGCATTTCAGCACGCCCGCTGACACAGATATCTTTGCCGTGGTTTTCAGGGTGATCTCGCTTGCGGGCGGGGCGGTTGCCATATTCACACAGCCGTTGTGGCCGGCCATCACCGACGCGATCGCCAGACGCAACGTGGATTGGATAGGTAGGCAATATCGCCGGATTCGCTTGACCCTGGTTATCTACTCCGCTGCGGTCGCACTCGCGATGGCGACCGTCGGTCCCTTGTTCTTCCACAGCATTTTGCACATAGAAACGGGTAAGAGCAGCTGGTTGTTTGTTGTGCTGGGGATTTATTTCCTTTGCAACACATGGACCCACGTGACTTACATCACCATGATCGGGATGTCCGCGATCTGGCGCGTCGTTTTCGTAGCGTGGGGAGAGAACGTAATCATGGTCATAATCAGCATTGCCTTGGTTCCGCGCTTGGGCGCAACGGGCATGGCCCTTGGTTACCTTTTCGCGAGCGTTTTGCTGCCGGTGTGGCTTCTCCCTCGTCTTTTCAAGACGGAGCTACTGCGCGAAACCACTGCAAATCGCCCCACTGCCGTCACCGTTTGAAATCTCCATGCGCATTGCTCATGTCATCTTGGAACCACGCTACTCCGGAGCTGAGATGCTAGTCGTTGAGTTGGTGCGGCAGCAGAGGAAAGCGCATATCCCGACCGCCGTCATAACCCTGGGTCCGTCTCAACCTACCTTCAACTGCGAGATGGAAGCTCTGCGGGGGCTTGGTTGTGAGATTTTTGAACCTCCTAGGTTTTTGAGTAAGGTTTTTCGGGCCCTGTGGATCCGCCGTTCGGTTGTGGCTTTCGGCGGAGATGTGATCTTTGCCCACTCGTTATTGCCCAGCGTATGGGCCCGTCTGGGCATGCTCGGCATGAAAGACAGGTATCTCGTGAGTGTCCTGCACTCAATAGACGACTACGGAGAAATGCTGGTGCGCTGGTTTGAGAGGCTGACATGGAGACTGACTTCCGTGGTCGTCTGCGTGGGTGAGGAGGGGATGGCAAATTTCAGGAAACGCGTCACGTCCGCCGCGCCGATGGCTCTGATTCCGAGCGGGGTGGATGTTGAGAGGTTTCGTGCTGCCTCATTGAAACGCAACGTCACGTGCCGCGTTGGCTTCGACGCATCCCCCAAGGAGGTGATTCTGTTGCAGGTCGGCAGGATTGAGCAGACAAAGCAGCAACTCCTGACCGCAGAGATGTTCGTTCGACTTATTCCTCTCATCGGGGCAACGCCGGTTCGGCTCGTCTTCGCCGGCCTCATACAAGACGCCGAGTATCAGGTCAAAGTCGAGAACATCGTTCGCGAAGCTGGGCTAAGCGATCGCGTCCAATTTCTCGGACCTCGACACGACATCCCAGAACTGCTGGCTGCGGCAGATCTCTATTTGATGCCCTCGCACCGGGAGGCGCAAGGGATCGCGGCTCTGGAGGCATTGGCCTCCGGTATCTTCTGCGTATTTTCTCCTCTCGCGTGTTTTCATCCCTATTCCGCATTACCAGGAGTCATGATACTGGAGGATGTAACGCATGCAGAGAATTATGCACTTGAGGTTTGCAAGGTCATACGGAGCGGCGCCGTGTCGAAACGCTATCAGAGGTCGCTGGCGCAGTATGGTATCGCGCAGTGCGCGCAAGCGTACATCGAAATATCACGTCAACTTCTCATGCGCGCGCAGCCAAAATCTTCTCCCGGATAATGCAGTCAGCGAGCTTGCGCGGAGCCTGCGACACTGTTGACAACTTCAGAGATGAGCGATTGAAAATGTTCGACGGAGTGAATGGCGAATTGCTCCCTGGCTAAGCCAACGGATTCATCATACCGATGACGGTCACCCGCCCTGCTGGAAAGTGCCTTTATTGCCGTCTCGATGTTGTCGGGGTCCACTTCGGGCCCCAGCCCGAACTTGCGGCCCAGATATCCCACGATGCCCTCTCGGGTGAAGATACAGGGCAAACCATAGCGAACGGCAAGCACAAGGACACTGCTCATCCCATAAAATTGTGAATATCCCAGCCACATGGTGTCCGCAGCGCTGAGCACAGTTCGTTCGAGCCGATCGTCCAGATATTGTTGGAGTACATGCAGCCGGCCCGAAGCGCTGAGGATCTTTTCCTGGTGCAGGAGTTGCCTTACCATCGCATCCTGGCGCCCAGCCAGGAGAATGTGAACATTCGTGGGGCATTCCGGAGCGCTTGCGGCATTAATCAGTTGGCTTACCCCTTTTCTTGCAGTTAGAGAACCGTATAGCAGCACGAGATGAACCTTCTCGGGAATCCCCAGCTCTGCGCGGCACCCTCCCTGGGCCGGCAAATCGAACTCGAGGCTGGGATCGGGAAGGTAAATAAGCCGAGCCCTTTCTCTTGGACTAAAGGACGAAGACGCAAAATTGATCATCGTGGGATCAATCGTCAGTAACCTATGGAGACTCTCACCCCTTAGCAGTTTCCTATATAGCTGGGTGCGAACCCAATCATCCCACCTGGAGGGAGCTACTACATCGGTCATGCTTCCTAAGTGAAATACCGGACGCATGCTGATTCCTGCCCAGGGAGTTGCCGGAAAGCCGGTCCCCAACAGCGCCCATGCGTCCAGGGCATCATCCGCGGAAGGTACGATCAACAGGTCAACCGCGCCGCCTCGATTCGCTTGCCGAACCGCGCTTGCATAGAGAGAGCGATATACCATTTGCTTGCGCAACAGACCCACAAAAGAAGAGTCAGCAGAACGTGGCTTGTCTATGGTCACTTCCTGCCGGACAAATCGTTCCCGTATCGGAATTAACTCGTCGTGCTCCAGAAGGCTTCTGGGGCCGGCTAAGATGACCTCCGCGCCGCCCAAAGCTTCCGATTCAATGACCCATCGGACATATCGGGCCCGATGGCCCGCTGATTGCATTTCTGCAACAAGAAACCGAGCCATTCGTTCTCTTCTCCTCTTTCATACCCAACTAACAGAGTGCTGAGATAGCTATCAAGCTTAATCGCGCTGATAAGCCTGGTGGCCTTCCCAAGGCCACACGATTCTTGCAGCAAGAAGACGACAATTTGAGGATCACAAAGATGAGTACGACATGTGGGGTTTGAAACAGGTTATCAAAGAGATGCTTCCCGCTATGGTGCTGGAGCGCCTTCGCGCGTTCCGCTTTCGGCGGTTGAATCGGCGAGTAGACGCAGATTTTGCCGGCGACCATGCGCTCCAGGTTTTTTCCAGAGTCTACCAAAAAGGCATTTGGGGCCGGAAGCTGGGAACCGAGTTTTACTCTGGCAGCGGGAGCCACGATTCCCAGGTGGTGGATCCGTATGTCAGGGCGGTTGGTGGCTTTCTATCCTCTCTTCCGTTCAGACCGTCGGCCGTCGATCTCGGCTGCGGAGACTTCAATGTCGGTAGCCGGATCCGCCCTTTTTGTGATGGATATGTTGCATGCGACATAGTTCCAGGCTTAATCGATCACAATCGAGCAAGCTTTTCCGGAGTGGATTTTCGCTGTTTGAATGCGGCGGTAGATGAACTGCCGGATGGAGACGTTATCTTCCTTCGTCAGGTGCTGCAGCATCTGAGCAACAGCCAAATAATGCAGATCCTCCCAAAACTGCGAAAATACCGCTTTCTGGTACTCACGGAAAGTGTACCCGCCCTATCGAACTTCCGGCCTAACGTCGAAAAGCAGACAGGCCCGGGGATGAGAATCGCCAGCCGATCCGGGGTGGCCATCACCGAGCCGCCCTTTTCCCTTTCTGTCGCCACGGAACAGGAAATCTGTGTGGTGCCAATGCAGGGAAGCCTGGTTCGAACCATCGTCTACGAGCTGCAGCCGGCCTCTGGACACGAAGCTGGGACTCAAATATGCCTATGACTCGTTCTGGTTCCACAAGTCTTGTCAGAGTTGCCAGTCTGTGTCTGACGTTGAATGTCGCCGGGTTCCTGGCGGTATCGTATATGCCGGGTGTTCTCAATATCGAACATAGGGCGGCAACGGTTCCCTTTCGCTGCGTTATGTTGCTGTTGTCTCTCTATGCTATTTACCGGATGCTGGCCTTGTCCCATCTGCGCATGGCTGTATCCATCACGACGGTGCTGGTGACCGTATTCTGGGTCTTTTATGTCATGAGGTTTATTAGTGACACATTGTTGTTTCCCGTGCCCATCGGAAGCAGCCCGGACGATATCGCGATGTTTCTGTTCGGCATGTGTCTGCCCACGTTTACCGTTTTTTATTTGTTCAGTGAAGTTGATCTTTACAGAAAGGCGCTTGTTTGGAGCATGCTCGCACTCGGCGGATGCTGCGCGATTTCCATGCATCAGAGGAACAGCCGATTGGAAAAACTGCAGGAGGTGTCCATGGGAAACGAGGTCCTCAATCACATCGGTTACGGGCACATGGGTTTGACCGCCATGATCCTTGGATTGTTCGTGCTGTTGCGTATCGGGGGAGTTCGGAGAGGTTGGATCATTCGTCTTCTTGGGGCTGTGACCGTTTGCCTCGGGGCATTTACCATTTTGGCTGCTTCCAGCCGCGGCGCCTTGGTTGCAGCGCTTGTGTTGCTTCCGATGGTGGCTTATCTAGGGCTTCGGCGGGGCTCGAGACTAATCACTATTGGAATCTGTGCCGCTCTTTTCCTTGTGCTTTCCGCGACGGCCACCTACCTCGCGCGAAGCGGCATCGATCTCAGGCGGGCGCTAGGGTCCGCGGAATCCTACAGCTCTGCCAGTGCGGGCGTGTATGAGCGACAGAATATGATTCGTGACGCATGGCACGAATACCTCGATCACCCGATGCTGGGCAGCTCCATCGTGGAGAGGCGATCTCTTTTTTATCCTCACAATTGCGTCATCGAAGCCTTCATGGCTACGGGTACATTCGGTGGAACAATCTTCGTGTTGATATTGCTCATTGCGGTTTACCGTGCAATGAGGCTAACCAGGATCAATGTTGCCATGTCATGGATTTCGTTTTGCCTTCTTCAGACCTTGATCGGGGCAATGTTCAGTGGGGGGTTGTATGCCAATCCGCTGCTGTGGGGAATGCTGGGAATTGTGCTTGGCGTCGATTTACCTCGGATGAAGACGGGGCGCTCGCCCGTGAGACAAGGATTGCCGCTATTGACTTGAACGAACTTCCTTAAGAAACGCCTGAGTTTCTAGCCACCAGGGAGCATCATCGTGCCATGTTTGGCCATTTGAACAACACCAGATCACGATGCCGTCGGCATATTTCCTGGCGGTCTCAAGTTCCATGCGCCAGTAGTCCCCGGGCAGAAAGCCGTTCGCGAGCTTCTTATTGGACGGATGATATTGCGGCCATAGAAAGACGTAGACCGGTTTGCCACCAGAATACCTACGCGCTTCCCGGATCTGGGCGATCGCATACTGCAACCAACCGTTTCGATCCTCATAAAAGGTATAAACCGACGGGAAAAAGACATCCGACAATTGAGCGATGGGCGCCAGCTTATCATTTTCTTTTTGCCACGCCCCGTACCGGGGGGAGTTCGTTGGTTGGATTGAATCCCAATAATCGCGGATAGGAACGACGCCGTAGAGTCCGATCTGTAAAGTGGGTATTGGAATCTTGAACCATCGGAGGACGGTCTCATACTTCGCGATGCTCTCCGCAACACCTGAAGGGTCTCCGACCAGCGGCCATTGCTCGATATCGATCACTACGGTGCCGGTTGATTGACTTGCAAGTTGAACAAACGGACTGATCAGACTCCTGTCTGGAAGATTTGCCTGGTCGGCGACTCGGTCCGGGTTCCATAGGTACGCGGGATAAATCACCGCGATCCGCTGCAAACCATACTGTGCCAGATCAGGTTTGTCGACAAACGCCGTTGCATCAAACACTGTGAATGGATGTTTGGGGCTCACGGTCTGACCCGGCATTGCGGCAGACATCAATAATGATACTGCTAATAGGAAAACACGTATCACTTACTCACCTGATCTTTGGTGTTCTCTGGTAGTCGCGCTTTCATCGCGGGCCCGTGCGACAGTGTCCGCGAAATCGGCAGCAAACCGTCTCACCCTTATCTGGGATGCTGCGATGGCCAGTCCTTCGATGCGACGACGCGAGGGTTCGGACAGACGTGGGTGCTGAGCCATCATCCGTGCTAGTTGGCCTGCGGCCTGCGGATCAAAAAAGAGGGCAGAATCCCCGGCTTGTTCTCTATGAACGCGCAAGTTCGAAAGCAGCATTGGCACCCCAAGCGATTTGGCCTCTTCGACGGTCGTGCTCCACCCTTCGGACAGCGAAGGATTGATGAGTGCCGTACACGCACGCATCAAGGCGAAGACGTGCTGGCGTGGCACCATTCCGAGGAAGAGAAAGTTACCTGCCAGTCCATGGGAATCGATCAGTAATCGTATTGTTTTAAAATGATCGGGATTTCGATAATCGTCCGGTTTGCCCGTCGTAGCAACGACATGGTTGTGTCCTTGCTGCTTCAATCGATGCAAGGCCTCGATCACAACCCGATGGTTCTTGTGCATCCAGAACTGATTGGGCAGGTAAAAAAAGTGCTCAGGCAGATGATAACTGTTAGCAGTTTGCTGCACGCTGTCAAATCCAGATAAATCTGGTGGCAGAACGGCGAAGTGGACCACCGTTGTTCTGCCGATCGATCGGGGAAGAAATGTTTCACAGTCACGCCGACTATCCTCGCTGCTGAGTATGATAAGTCGGCCGCTGAGCACCTGCGCGCGGAAGCCCAGATCTCGCTTCCAGTACTCACCGGGACTGAAAAAGTCTCTCAAGTGTCGATGCTGAAAGTCGGTTATCCAAGCCACCGTGGGGATCGGAAAGCGCCATCCATAAAATTGTGCGTGCTCGAATACCACGTCAATGTGGTGCTTGCGAAGGGAATGAGCCAGGGCGCGGTCACGACCACGCAGGAGGGCCTCGCGCAGGCTTCTACCTCTGCGCGCATGGTCGAGCGCGGGGCTACGAACGATTTGCACGCCGGGGATAGCGGCAAAGGGTTGGACATAGGCGGCTACAGCATCCGTGCCCACGAACAGAACCGGCTGTACGCGGAGCCCCGCATGATCGACTAGCACTTGTGCCAGGTTCACTAGATAGTTATAGGCGCCGGTGCCGGCCCAATCTCTGCCGGCCGCGAGGGGGAACGCCACTCGAATCAAGCAGCGCTCCTCGCATATTCGAGGTACCACCGAACATAATCACGAACGCCGCTGCTCACCGGGATACTCCAGCTAAATCCGGTCTTGAGCAGAAGGGCACAGTTTGCCACCAAGCTAAAAGGATCACCGAGCCGAGAGCTACCATTGAAGGTGACATCAGCCGGCGTGGGCCAGGACTCCAGTACCAAGGCTGCGATGCTGGACACGCTCGTCGCTAGTCCGGAGCCCCCGTTAACAATAGGCATCTCGTCCGCTTCTGACTGAAAGCTCATTGCCGCCTCCAGCAGGCGAACTACATCGCGGATATCTGTCCAGTCGCGCAACTCGTCGCCGGTCCCACCCAGTTCCAGGTTGCGGATCCCAGAGGTTAGCCTGGTGCACATATCCCACAAGAGTTGCTTCTTAAGCCACGCACCGTACACAGAGAAGAGACGCACCACGACAATCGGCAAGCCATAACTGGCTGCATATGACTGACAGAGATGTTCCATCATTAGTTTGTGGTAGCCATAGGGTGAGAAAGGGGCGTGTACCTGGTCTTCGCGGATGGGACCGGAATGGCCAGCACCGTAAATCGCCGCACTCGATAGGGCCACCAGCTTTGTCTTTGGAGCCTCAAGACGCATCCAGTCCAGCAACTCCGCCGTTGTTCCAACCGTGCGTGTGAAGTCCTCGTAGGGACTGGCCATTGCAGCGCCGACCGAAGATCCGCCTGCGAGGTGAAAGATGTATTCTGGCGCACCTCCATAGCGCATGAGTTGCTGCAGGTTGGCGGAATGAATGCTGCCATTGAGCCAGCGCTGCACGCCCCATCCTGTCGCCTCGGATTGTGGCCAAGGGCCATGCCCGACGCCCACCACGGTGTGTCCCTGGTGCGAGAGCCGCGCGGCAAGATGCCGTCCTATAAAGCCACGCGTTCCGGTAATCCAGATAACATACCCCAATATAGCCACCATCAACGGACGATCTCCGTCTTAAAGAATGTTGCCGAGAGAGTTTGCCGCCACGGAGATAGGTTGAATGACAAAGCCGTGCTGTTGTGTGAGATGCTCGATGTACTCGTTTTCCGATGGTCCCTCAGCGATAGTATTGCCGGGCCACGCAACCCACTTGTTCGCGGAAAAGTCGAAGCGTTTGATCACTCTTACGGGATTTCCTACCGCAAGGGAGAACGGGGGAATGTCACTTCGAATCACAGCACCAGCACCAATTACACAACCATGGCCAATACGAACACTGCCAATAACCTGTGAGCCATACCCGAAGAAGCAGTTGGCGCCCACATATATGTCCGCGTCCAAGGTCACCCCGGTCGCCATGTATGCGGTCATCGGATTACCGTACTGGTGGGAACTTCCGATGAAGGCACAGTTCATCGCAGTCAAGCAATAATCTCGGAGGATGATGGACCGCCCCACTGAAAAGAAGTTGTGTTTGCCGATGAAAGAGTTATCGCCAATGGACAGTCCGGGCCACTTGGGCAACCGGTCGTTGACATTGAGCCAGCTCCCACTTCCAATTGCAACGTTTTTCCCAACGCGTATGCGTGATATGCCGACTAACAAGACGTCGGATGCGATATATGCGCATGGAAATCGGAAGGCAAGACACAGCCTCGCAATGATACCGAGCGCAAGGCTGTAAGCTCGCGCAACGGTAAGAGCCATCGCAGGCGTTCTTTTCATTCGTCTCTTCAATTTTATTTTGAATGCCATACCGTCCCCCGGCTCACTGTTGGGTAGAAAAAGCTTTAGAAAGGCCCTATGCGTTGGAAACGAGTGCGGCAAAAGCGCTCCACTGTTTTTCCTTGGAGTATTGGCGCGCAATCATTTCATACCCCGCAGTCGCAATGCCAACCATCGATTGCGGTGCTTGCAACAACTCATCGAGCTTAATCACAACATCGGCGGGAGACTTATAGGTAACCAGCGTTTTGTCACCTACCATGCCGTCGGGGTATATACCTTCGTCGGATAGGAGGAGGCCTCGGCAACCCATTGCCTCAAAGCAGCGCATGTTTCCCCGCTCTTTCCCCGCCATATCAATGGAACCATTCAATACAATCTTGGACTTTGCGGTAAGCGCATACATATCACGACCAAAAACCGGCTGGTGCGAAACGCTGCAAATGTCTCTCGGTCTTCGGTGCTTGGTCAATGGTACAAGGTAACCGACTGGCGATTCCGCTAGCCGGGTGAGCCGGGAGCGATTGAGACAGAACTCAATGCGGTATCGATCTTTGACGCTGGCGACGGCTTCCAGCACAGCCGCGCGCCTGGTATGGTGCCGCGAATATCCGCCAACGAATAGGACATCAATGGGGCGGTCCCGGTTGTGGGCATATTCGTCCATCACGGGATCGTGGGCAGGAGCGAAGTGCGCCGCCTTCCAGCCGCGCTCCTCGTAGGTCCGCAGCATACTGGGAAAGTTGCATACGACCAGATCGTACGCACCGAAATCCGCACCGGGAGACGGTGCGGCGCGCCATGCAATCGACTTGCGCACGCACCCCGGAAGCTTGCGGACAAACTCGCTGCCGTAGCGCATTGGATCAAGGTTATAGAAGACTTCCGTGCGATGGGATTCAATCTGAGCAAGTAGGATAGCTGCCAAACCCACATTTGTCGCCAAGCCCATCTCCCGTGCCCATGTGCGTTGCAGTAGTTCGTCATCGCCATTGGTAAAGAATGCGGTTCCCTCCTTGTTTAAAACCGGTGCCAGAAAGTGTGGCGCTCCATACCGATCGTCAAGAAAACGTGCGATCTGGGCCTTGAACGTCGCTGAGCCGCGAGGGTCGTGACTCTGACGGGAGTAGTACGCAGGATAGACCCCGGAATTCTGAAAAAGTCTCATACGGTGCGATGTTGTTATCGTCTTAGCTCGCAGGTTAATCAGAGGTGTTCTAATCTTGCACAATCTAGTGCCCTCGGCGCCCAGCGTTCCCGAGAGGCAATCACTATGCGGTAGGTCCTGAGCAGTCGAACAGTCACCCGTAGAAAGGCGAGGGTTTGGCAGGAGGTTTCGGATCAGGTTCTTCTTTTGCGTTGCTGAAACCCTACGGCTCTACAAATTCCCTCGGCTAGCGAGGTCGCGGGACAGAAATCGAAGGTAGCCCCAAACTTCGATCCGCTGTAAACGTCGTTACGCGTAAACTTCTCGACCCGTTTGCCAAGTTGCTTGGGGTCGCCTAACCTTCGGAGAATTGCTGCGGCGGCCGTCAAGAGAGCCGGAGGGATCCTGAGACGGGGAACCGGACGGCCAAGCGCTCGGCAGATAGTCGAAACTATTTCACGCATCGTCGCGGTTTGTGCTGAAACATTGAAGACCTCGATACCGGATGCGCAGCGTTCCGCCGCGCAGAGGCAGGCACGTGCAGCATCCTCCTTGTAAATCAAACTTTTGAGATTTAGGCCGCTGCCGGGCCAGATGAAGCGGCCTCTTTCGAGAGCCTTGATCAGCTTGGCTAAATTGCCCCGGTCTGCTTCACCGTAAATGGTGGCGAGCCGCAGAATCGTAAGCGCTCGTCCCGCGCCGGCCGCATGTTCGATTGCCCGTTGCTCCCCTAGCCATTTGCTTGTTGCATAGGGCCCTTCTGGATGACATGGGAAGGTTTCGTCGCACTCCGCGCCCATGTGGTTACCATAGACCGATACAGAGCTGACCAGGACGACGTGGGGCACACCACATTCCATTGCAGCCGCGACGACATTCGATGTACCGGCTTCGTTGACGGCAAGAAAGCGAGCCGTGTCCTTGGCGCCAGGCCCAAACACGTGTGCAAGGCCAGCTGAATGGATAACGGCAGACGCGCCTGTGCAGGCGGTGCGAAGTGCCGCAACATCGGAGATATCGCCTTGCACCAATTCCACGCCGGCAAGATGCGTTCCCGTAGTGCGAACGAGTGCCCGTACCCGCCACCCAGAGCCGCGGGCGAGCCGGAGAATTTCAGACCCCAGAAAACCGGTGGCGCCCGTGACCATCAGTATCTTGTCGGGTGAATCAGTCACTTGGGGCGCAGTCCTTCAATTAGAGACTTGTAAACATCGATCACGTGCCGCCTCGTGTATTTCATTTCCGCAGCCTTGCGAGCACGTTTGCCCATAGCGCGCAGGAGATTTGCGTCGGCCTTGGCTTCGCGTAGTGCTGCAACGATGAGATTCGGACGTCCTGGGGGAATAACCCAGCCGATCCTCTCTTCACGCACCACGGCGGCTAATTCCGAATCATCGTCGCAAACCGCGAGCAGCGGTTTGCCGGCGGATAAAACGTTATACATGCGGCTGGGCACAGAGATGCCACTCATTCCGCTTGAAAAGGAGCTGATCGCGACATCGCAGGCATTCAACCCCTCGCACAACTCTTCGCGGGGCAGCGGATCAAGGATGGTTAAGTTCTGCAGCTTCCGCGTCGTTTTCTCCTCCGAGGCCCAGCGTTTCTTTGCGCCCCAGCCGATGAGTAAAAAATGAAACTCCGGTTCGGAAGCTAAGAGCTCCGCGGCATCGACCAAGTCTTCGATTCCGTGGGTACGGCCAATATTTCCGCAGAACTGTGCCACGAATGTTCCACTCAAGCGGAGCCTATTGAGCAGCCCGTTGTGGGCGCGCGGACTGGGAAAGATGAGTTCGGTGTCACCCCAGTGTGTGGCAATGACGACACGCTCCCGGCGAGATGTCAGCTTGGCGGCGGCAAGGCCCTGCATATCCCGACCCAAGACAACGATACGGTCTCCACAGTTGTACAGCCAACGGCTTGCGCGGTCGAGAAGCCGGACAAGGACGGATTGAGGTTTGAGTATACCTAGCCGGGTGAAGATCTCGGGATAGACGTCGTGAATCAGCAGCACGAAATATGTTCCGCGAATACGACAGGCCAGCAGCGTAAGGTAAGGCAGCAAGGGCGGGTTGGTGACAACAATCACGATGTCCCCGGCATGGAAGCGAAGCAACGCCGCCCAAAAAATGGATGAGCTGATCGTAATCAGGTTGATTATTTTAAGCGGAAGTTTGTTTTTGTCTAAGGTAGTTGCCCAACAACGCCGAACAACCACTCCGTTGAGCTTTTCGTGAGACGGCGCACGCACGCCTCTTGCCCAGTAGCTTGGCTGGCCACAAAGGGCAGCGACATCGTAGGTCGATGCCAGTCCTTCGGCGATGAGCGTAAGAAAATACCCTGTCGAAGTCATTTCCGGGTAATAGAGTTCAGAAACGATCCAGATTCGTTGGCTTTTCGACACTGCGTGCTGACTCCCGGCCCGGATGTCGAGGATCTCTGTCGAGATACGCGAAAAGTGCCGTCCGATTGCCCGCTATGACTCATCTGAGGACATAGCGGCGATGCCCATTGTTCTTATCGGCGAGATTACCCAAGACATCCGCTAATTCATTTACCGAAAGCTATGAGCCTTCCTGATGAAGTCGCCAATCATAAATCTATGTTCTGTAAATGCCAGCAGGTGACGATATATATAGCGTGCGCCCGGATTACGTTCATCGTCCCGAGCTTGCGCAGAGTAACAATCAATACTTGCCCTGGGGTGGCTCGTTGCTGCTATTTAAGCGCGCCTTTGATATTGCATTTGGGTCGATGCTCATCGTCATGTTGTCGCCGCTGTTCCTCGTCCTCGCGCTCCTCATCAAGATGACCTCGAGGGGCCCGGTACTCTATTGGTCGAATCGAGTGGGGAAGAACAACAGGTTGTTTCGCATGCCGAAGTTCCGCAGCATGCGGGTCGACACACCCCAGGTTGCCAGTCATCTGCTATTGGATCCTGCCTCTTATCTGACTCCCATTGGCCCATTTCTCCGCCGGACCAGCCTCGATGAGCTGCCTCAGTTCTACTGCATCATGATGGGCGAGCAGAGCTTCGTGGGCCCGCGCCCGGCGCTCTTCAATCAACATGACCTCATTGGACTAAGGACCGAACGTGGCATTCACCTGCTGGTTCCGGGACTCACCGGCTGGGCCCAGATCAATGGACGAGACGAGCTCCCTATTCCGGTGAAGGTGCAGCTCGACTATGAGTATCTGCAACGGCGGTCTCTTCCGTTCGACTTCCACATTCTCTGCATGACGCTCCTCAAGGTGGTGCAGAGCGAAGGGGTACACCATTGAGTTCCGTCGGAATCGGATCGACAAGATCGCTTCGGGGATGGATCGTTGCTGGGTTGCTGATGTGGGTTGCGTCCGCACCGCCGGCATTGCCGCAAACGGGGGTGAGCAATCTCCAGTCCAATGTGGACGACTCCGCCGTTGACGCTCGGAACGGTGATGCGAAAGGATCCGGCAAGAACCCGTTGAAGTCGGAACACCCGGGCGCGCCGAAGATCATCGGAAATAAGCCGGCTTCCGTCGCAATTCCCGCCGAGGTGTCTCCACTCTCCTTTCAGCCAGGTATTGGCTGGCAATCCACCACTGCTTCCGGGCCGGCTTGTGGTTCCGCATTGCGCTTGACTAGGAATTCCGCAGGCGTCCTTGCGCCGCGAAGCTGTAGCCCGGAAACTGCACACGCACTCAGCCCAATCCCGCGTGCCGGCGCGTCGCAGCTCGGCGGATCGGATGTTTCCCAGAAGACCGCACAGGAACTTGGGGACCATGCTTATGTAAGCACCATCAAGCTTCGCAGGATGATGAGGAAGGCTCCTGACCTGGAGACGCGAATTGAACTCCAGGAACTCGACGGCAAGATCGCAGGCGAGCATGCTGGCCCGCTGCATGGTAACAAGCAAAGCAGGACGCGGAAGGGAGACCAGAAGCAAGAATTGATGGGCACTCACGCTTCCCGTTCGACGCGCGCCTCGGCGCTCACGATGAGGGCTAGGAACGGTGTCTCCAGCCAGAATTAGAAAAGACGAATGTCCGGCATCGCATCGTGTCGCATCGTCCGCCTTTCTCACACAGCAATGAGCCGAGCCGTCATGCTCGCCTTTCGGGCCCCATCTAACGCCCCCATCCTGACAGCCGATCAAGTCAGATAAGAGCCCCTCCCATCTACCCCAACAGGAGAAGTCCTGACGTGAAAAGAGCTCTGATCACCGGCATTACAGGGCAGGACGGCGCCTATCTGGCTGAGTTCCTTCTCAAAAAGGGATATGAGGTGCACGGCATCAAGCGCCGTTCCTCGCTGCTGAACACCGGCCGCATCGACCATCTCTACGAAGACCCTCACGTGGAAAAGCGCCGGCTGGTGCTGTATTACGGGGATATGACCGATTCCTCGAGTTTGATCCATATCGTGCAGCAGGTGCAGCCTGATGAAATCTACAACCTGGCGGCCCAGAGCCATGTCAAAGTTTCATTTGAGCAGCCCGAATACACCGCAAACTCAGATGCTCTAGGGCCGTTGCGGCTTCTGGAGGCCATTCGCATTCTGGGTCTCGTGGAGAAGACACGCTTCTACCAGGCTTCGACCTCGGAGTTGTACGGGCTGGTGCAGCAGACACCGCAGTCAGAAAAAACTCCTTTCTATCCCCGGTCGCCTTACGGCGTTGCCAAACTCTATGCGTATTGGATCACGATCAACTATCGCGAGTCCTACGGCATGTATGCCTGCAATGGGATCCTGTTCAACCATGAGTCGCCGATGCGCGGAGAAACGTTTGTTACTCGCAAGGTGACCCGTGCTTTGGCACGTATCAAGCTGGGGCTGCAACAGAAGCTCTACCTCGGCAACCTTGACTCTCGCCGCGACTGGGGCCACGCTCGCGACTATATCGAGATGCAATGGTTGATGTTACAGCAGGAACGAGCAGAAGATTACGTAGTCGCCACCGGAGTGCAGTACAGCGTTCGCGACTTTGTAACTGTGGCTGCGGCATGTCTTGATATCCAACTGGACTGGAAAGGTTCGGGCATCCACGAGCAAGCCTACGACCAGCATGGCAGTGCCGTGGTGGCCATCGATCCGCGCTACTTCCGTCCTGCTGAAGTGGAGACCTTGCTGGGCGACGCCACCAAGGCCCGCAAGCAACTGGGCTGGTCACCCAGGATCGATTTCCGCTCGCTGGTGGAAGAGATGACCTATGAAGACCTAAAGGCCGCCGAATGTGATGCCCTGGTCACCCGGCATGGTTATGCCACGCACAGCGTCCACGAATTCTAAACCGCTGTCCGGTCCCGCCGTCAGTCGACTTACCTGATCCCGACCACCATGGAATCCGGGCCGACCAGGTGTTCCACTCGCGTCTTCTGGAAACCCGCCTCGCGCATCCACGTCTGGCAGTCGGCGCCAGTGAAGTCGAATCCTCCCGGCGACTCGATAAGCATATTCAGGCTCATCATCAGGCCGAATGCATTCGCGGAGCGGTCGTCGTCGATGATGCTTTCGTACACAATCAATGCGCCACCAGCGGGAAGCGCATCGTAAGCCTTTCCGATGAGCATTCTTTTAGTGCTCAGATCCCAATCATGCAGGATGTGCCCCATCACGATCACGTCGGCCTTCGGCAGCGGATCATGAAAGAAATCGCCGGGAACAAAGTGCAGCCGATCAGAAAGCCCCAACCCAGCCACGTATTCCTCGAAGATCGGACCGACTTCCCCAAGATCGAAGCCAGTCCCGGAAATGTGGGGATTCGCCAGGACAATCTGTGCCGCCGTATCGCCCTGTGCGGTACCGATGTCGACGAAAGTTACATACTCTTTCCAGGGGAATTTAGCCGCAATCGCCAGGGCAGCGCCCCGGCTCACACCGCTCATGGCTGCCAGAAACTCCCGCAGCCGGGCCGGATCCGCGTACAGCGCTTCAAATAAAGGTGCGGCGCCAGCTCGGATCTCGTTTTGTGGCTGCCCGGTCCGCAGTGCCTCCGTTAGATGCCCCCAGGATTCGTAAAGCCGATGATTCGCCATCTCTAGGAACCCCCCGATATACGAAGGCTTCCGCCGATCCAGGAAGAAGTCCGTTGCCGGAGTGTTGCGGTAAACTCCATTCGGTCTTTCCAGGAAGCCCAGAGCGACCAGTGTGTCCAAAAAGTCGCGCGCGGGCCTCGGGTGCAGTCCCAGGCGGCTAGTAAGGGTTTCCAGGTCCGAGGGACGATGCGCCAGTTCGGTGAAAACGCCCATCTCGACCGCGCTAAAAAGTACCTTTGAGGCCCAGAACCCCATCCCAACTTGCAGAATGCGCTCTGGTGTGGGCTGTTCAGTCATCGTGCTCTCCTTTACTTTCGAGCGAGCATAGCAACCCGGTCGCGACAACCGGGCTGCGTATTGGCTTGGCCGCCTATTGAACTTCTTTCGCTGCAGATGTCGAATACAACCGGACGGGTCCCAAAAGGCCAGAAGCCGACAACGGCGAATTCGCCTTGTACGGCTTCATTGGCGTGAAAGTATATTTCACCGTGGTGCCTGGTTGCTCGTCGCCGATCAGCCGGTTCACCCAGGCATTCGTGACCTTGACTGCTAGTTCATTTGCGCCCGGCTTGAGCACGCCAGTCAGATCAACGCGGTAGGGTACGTGCCACACCACGCCGAGAGACTTTCCATTCACCGTCACCTCCGCCAGATTCTTTACATCGCCCAGGTCGATCCAAATCTGCGCTCCCTTATTGAACCAACCGGCCGGAGCCTGAATCGTTCTGGTGTAGGTGCCAGTTCCGGAGAAGTACTTCACTCCCGCATCATCGCTATCGTTCCAGGAAATGAGTTTGTCCAGGGTGATGGAGGCCGGCGCGCCGCGATCCGGCTGGAAGCTCACCTTCCATGGGCCGTCCAGCGGCGCCAGCTGCGTCTCTACCGGCTTGGGCAGTGTGCGCGATGTAGTCTTGGCCGGCGCGCGAAATACGACAAACACCGTGCCCCATGGCTCAAACTCCAGTGGCACCGTGGTGCGACCCTCCGCAATCTTGTACGAAGCAGGGACCATCTTGCCGGTTTCCGAGTACCAGAGCTCGGGAGCTTTGGCCGTCACCCGGAAGCTCGCATCGACAGATGCCGCCTGGTCGCCGCGGTTATCCAGGAAGTAGATGTCGCCATCCGCCAGCTTGCGGTGTACAAAGAGAATCTGTGAGTCGCCCTCCGGTTTGGTCGAGTCAAAGTCGGGTGCGACCGCGAGCACTTTCAGCGCCTCTTCCGCTCCTTGACCTGCGTAGACCTTGCCCTGGCCGACGGTGTGAACGCCGGTTCCATCGCCGAACAATTCGTCGCTTAACGTTTTGAATTCGGCCTGATCGTCCGCCAGACTGGGCGTTCCCACCGGTTTGCCTCCGGCCACCACCGCTCCCTGCTCCACCAGCTCGTGAATGGCACGCAGCACCGGCAGTGACATGTGTTTGCTGTAGGGATCAAGCGCCAGCAGCCGGTAACTCATGCCGCTCCTGGTGGTAATCCGTCCATCCGCGGCATTCAGCTCGTGGATCAGACCGTCGGCGTTGATGTAGTCGAAGCTGTACCCCGCAGGCAACGCCGGCGCCTTGTCGGCAAAGATCGCAGTGAGGTTAGAATCTTCGCCGTAGAAGTAAACGACGTCGGCATCAAAACGCCCCTGCTGCAGCAGAAACGAGTTGCGCGCCAGGTAGTCAATCCACACGTTCGCTTCTTCGGCCCAGGTCTCATTGCGGTTGAACCATTGGCCGCAAGGACCCAGCGTCAGTCCGGGTACTTTGCCAATCAACGGCTGGTGCGCCGACTCATGAATCACGAAGCGGTTGATTCCGTTCAGAAACTCCTGATCGGCGGTCGGCTTGAGCGTCGCCGGCGACCAGGCCCAGGCTGTCGAAATATCGCAGGTCGTCATCGACTCCGCTGCGGCCAGGTTCTGGCCGTAGATGTGCGCGACCGAGGCCGATTCCCGGTCATCTGCGTTATAGCCGAAAGTGGGTTTGTTGATTCCCGGCTTCTGCACCCACATCGCGCTCATCGGGATGTCGTTCAGCTTCTTGACTTCCATGCCATCGGCAATGAAGGCGCGGCCCTGTTCGTGCGACTCGCCATAGTGGCCTATGCCGCGCTCTTTCAGCGATGCCTCTACCTGGCCATAGTGTTCGTCCGCAGTCAGGTCGGCATATCGTCTTGCGCAAGTCCCAGAGGAACTGGTCGCTGGCTTGCGCACTTTCAACCACGCGGCCGGTAAGCACCGGCAGCCACGGACGAGGATCATACCCGCGGCGCTTGGTGAACTGGGCAATCATGTCGTCGGTCCAGTTCTGCGCGCCGGCCTCCCAGCTATCGGTGACCACGTACCGGATGCCGCGCTTGCCCATCATGTCCGCGCCCACCGTGTCCTTGTAACTGTCAAGGTAGCCATCCATGTAGTGCTTCACGTAAGCCGCGCGTTCAGCTTGTCCACTTCAAGTCCGGTGGCCTCGGCCGTCGCCGGATGATTAGTGATGCCCAGCAGCGAATACCCGAACCGCAGCACGACCCAGTGGCCCGGCGGCGGCGTCCAGTCCAGCGTGCCATCTGGCTTCATCTTGCCAGTCAAATCAACCACATCGCTTTTTTGCACCGCATCCGCCTGTAGCACATCGGGCGTGGCGAACTGATAAAGATCCGGAAAAGGATTGAACGCTGCCTTCTCTTCAAAGCGATTCACGCGTGCTCCTGGATGCAGCGCTAGTTCCGACAGGGCGATCTCCGTCGGAGGCTTCGGTGGGCTCACGCCCATGGAGGCCATCATCTCGGCAAAGGGATTTGGAGGAGCCGGCAGCGTCTTGAACGTCACCCGAAAGAACTTCGCGGTCACTGGTGCAAACGAAAGCGTCTTTTCTGTCGCCCCGCCTTTCGGAATCTGCACAACAGCACGATAGGTCTGCCCGTCGTCGCTCGCCTCCAACGCCTCCCCGCTGTCTGCGCCAGGCGGCAGGAAAGCGTCCAATGGCCCCTTGCCGAACACTACCAGCGTGAGGCCGCGAATCGTCTGCGGCTGCGGGTATTCATACTGAATCCACGCCTTCTCCCCCAACGGGGCTTTGGGCAGCGGAACCGTCTTTACCAGGTCGCCATCGCTCAACAGCGCTGGATCAATGGTCCCGCTGCTCCATGTGATTTTCGCGTGCTCTTCATCGGCCGTAACTTCCCTTGCCGGAACCTTGAAAGCAACCACCACGCTATCCGCGTAAAACTCCGGCGGCTTGAAGGTCACACCCAGGCCGCCGCCAGGGTCGTCTACGGGCAGATTCTGAAACGCACCCGTGTTCGAGGGAGGATGAGCCAAAGTGCCGGTGAAGGGCTTGCCGCCTTCCACGCGCGTCTCGCTCCACACATATTTCTTCATCGCTTCCGGTCCCGGGACCCAGGGACCGCCTGTCTCGCTCCAGCCCGGCGAACCGGCGATCGCCTCTTCAAGCCCAAGCTGATCGGCCAGCGTGGTTGCGTAGTTGAATGCGTCTTTCCATTCTGGCGTCATGTAGGGCAAACGCTTTTCCACTACTTGCGGCGTGAACAGGGCTGCGTCGAAGTTCTGAAACCCGCCCAGCCCGACACGATGCATCCACTCCTCGTCCAGCTTGATGCCGTCCTTGGTGATGTTTCCATTCATCCAGTGCCACCACACGCGAGGACGGGCTGACGATGGAGGTTGGAGGAAGCCTGCCTGCAGCGGGTCGCTGGACTGTTGCGCAGTAAGAGAAGGTATGGACCCCAGCATGAACGTCGCGCAGGATAGGGCGCAGACAACCCGAACCGTAAACAGTCCATTACTTTGCAATTTCTTTGTCAACCTCATCGGCATCTCACTTTGCCTCTCGAAATTCTCCGGGGTTAACCCTCCGAGCCGTAAGTTCGAGGGGTGCACGGCGAGGCTCCCTTGCTGCAAGAGAAATTATTTTCCTATTGATATTTCCGCAACAATATACACGATAAGCATCCATTCGCACAGCGAACCGGAATTGGCGCACCGCCCTCCCGCAACAAGTTAGCCTGTCACGTGAACCTTAGGAAAGAATTCTCGAGATTAGTCCCAACGTCGGCGGCACACCGCGGCGTTACGCTGGCAATTTTTCCACTCAAATGACAAATTGAGCGGAGACTTATGCCCTTAGCTCATCTTTTCTTGATGATTTGAAGCGTCGCGCCCAATTCCTGCCACCTAACGACTTTCGCGCTGGGTGCGAGCATGGAGGACCTAATCGCAGATGTCAACGCTGCCGCGGCGAAACCAGCGTCTTTACGTTATTTTCCTTCTCATGCAGCAGCCCGTAATATCCCTTCTCCACCAAGGCGTCTAAGGGAATGTGTCCGGTAATCAACTCCTCGCCCTTAAATCGTGTGTCCGTCATCATGCGCATCGTCTCGTCATACAATCCGTAACCGCTCATGCTTCCGGTCACCGTCTTTTCGCGAAACACCAGGTCCGTAAAATCAAGCGGCGCTGGCTTTTCAAACACCCCCATCACGACCAGCCTCCCACGCGTCCTTGTGAGCTTCCCCGCAAGCAGTGCAGTACTAGGTTGCCCGGCACACTCGATCACCACGTCGAAACCCTCTCCTCCGGTGATCTCGAGCGCGCGTTTCTCGGGATTCTCCTTGACCGGATCAATAACGTCTACTGCGCCCAGTCTTTTTGCAGTCTCTTTGCGCCGCTGAGCAACTTCCACCGCGACGACCCTCTTCGCGCCCTGGAGAATCGCAGCAAGCAACGCCATCAACCCGATTGGCCCTGCTCCGACGATCGCCACATTATCGTACGGTCCGATTCTCCCCTGCTGGACAGCGCGCACCGTTGCGGAAAATGGCTCAACCAGGGCGCCCACTTCGTCCGAGATAGCGTCAGGCAAGTGAAAGCACTGGTACGAATAGAGATTCAAACGTTCCGAAAGCGCCCCACCCCACCAACTCGTGCCCAGGAATGCCACCGTGTCACACTGGGCCATGGATCCTGACCTGCACCAGCGACACCGCTGGCAACCGATAATAGGGCAAGCCACAATCCTGTCTCCCGCCGCGAAGTCGTTGACACCATCGCCGACAGCAATCACTCTTCCGGACATTTCGTGCCCGATGAGCACGGGCGCCTGTACCGATGTCAGCGGATGCGGTGCGTTCTGCGGAATATAGACTGGCCCGCCTATGTACTCATGGAGGTCGGTGCCGCAAATACCGCACCAGGCGACCTCAACTTGAAGCTGTCCCGGAGGTGGATCCGGCGGATTAGGCACATCCTCAATCCGAACGTCCTCCCTGCCATACCAGACCGCTGCTTTCATGGCCTACTCCGTTCCACAGAACCGTTGTGTGACCGCCCAAGAACACCCGTCGGTGTTCTACTCCCGCTTGATGCGGAGCGCAATATCAATCGCGTAGGTCGGTGTGTTCAACACCCGAAGGGCCCCCGTCTGCTTGAGCTCTTCCGTCGCAAGGGTGGAATACGAAGCTGGATCGATCCATTCTGCCTTGTAGTTTCCAGGAGGCAGATTCAAGACCAGTTTTTCACGGTATTCCCAGGAGTCACGGTATACGCCGCACCATCGCCGCCCTCACTGTGATGGATGTAGAGCGCGTATTGCTTCCCATACTGGCTGAGCCCGCGATAGTGCGTTTCGCGATCGAACCCGCTCACCACAAAGCCTCGATCCGGCGCCATGTTGTCGAAGCTGAAGCTCTCGAGGAAGGTCTTAAGGCTGCGCAGTGCACCCAGAAGCTTGGCGTTTTCGGGTGTGTTTCCTGCGGGATCGTCGGGAGTGAAGAGGCCGTTCAGTTGATTGAAGCTGGCGCCTCCACCCACCATGAACTCCCATGCTTCTACTCTGGAGGCACCGATTTTGTCTCCCTTGTATAGGGGATAATAGTTTGTCTCGTTTTGCTCAATCGGCTTGTTGTGCCGGTATTCGCGATCGAGACCTTGCAGCCCGCCCATTTCCCAGTCGCCTGTGTGCCATAGGTATTGTGTAACTACGATGGAATTAAATTGGTTGCCCGAGAAATCAATCGGACCATCCACAGGTCCCTGGACTTCCTGGCCTATCAGGTGCTTCTTGGGAAGTTTCGCTTCCGCGTCGTGCGTGACTTCGAGCATGTGACCCACCCAGGGTCCTGCTTGCTCGATGGGGGTAAAGAGGGAAGGCTCGTCGCAGACTTCAAGAATCACGTTATCGAAGCCGTTAACCTCCTGCACCATCTTGCGCACGTAGGCAGCTTCTCTTTCGACCAGCACGGGATCCTTCAGCGTTTGCGCATCCTTGTAACCCTCGTGACCGACACCCTGGATATTGTTTTCATAATAGAGCGGGCTCAGCGGCCAGGTGTCGGCATATTGCGAATTGAACATGCAGACCTCGACCACAATACCGCGCTTGGCAGCCTCAGCGATGAAGTCTTTCAAACGCTCAAAGTAAGCCGAGTTCCACTGATCCAGGTCGAACTTGTTTCCGGAAAGTAAGTAACCCGGTTGATTGCTGCGCGCCCAGGGGAGGATAAGCTTTGCGGGCTTTACGCCCAGCGTGTTCCCGGGCATGAATTTGCCCATCGGCTCAAACAGCACTCCGGGATAAATCCGCGTGTAGTTGAGCCCGTAAGCCTGGAGCGCATCCAGATACTTGACGTAGTCGAATCTCCAGGTTGACGACAGCGCCGTAGTGCTCCGCCGAGGTCACCAGCACGGTTGGCTTTCCCCGAAAGAAATAGTAGTGGGGATTCGCAGGATCGATCGCGATGGTTTGTGCATGCGCGCGCACAGCCAGCAGTAGCAGGATGAGGGCAGCCGTCTTCATGAATCCCTATTTCGAAGCATCCAGTAAGAGTACCCAGTCGCTGTCGCCGTCATGGTTCTTCTCAGGCGGTGTAAATGTCTGGGTCCCTTGGTTGGGAAATGGTTGTCCGGGGATGGAGGTGTAGGTTCCGTTTGTGGGGTCAAACCACTTGGCACTTGCGGGCGCCTTCAGACTCGCCATATTCACCGTGATCGTTCGTGCGGTTGGCATGTAGGCAACCACAAACGCGCCATCCGGGGTCTTGGAGGCGGTGGCATAATCGCTGGTGCTGACCGGGGTTTGCAGGTCTCCGTAATTTCCAAGTCCTGCAGTGAGTACCGAATGGTCTTGATCCGGAACAAGATCCTGCCATGGTAACCCAGAAAAGAAGTTTTTCCAAATGCGTGACCTGGGCTGCTCCGGGAGTGTCGATATAGTACTTCCACCCGGAGGCGAACGACCACGTGTAGAAATTACCGTAGAACTGTCCCTTACCTCCGCTCAGCATGGCCCAATACTCTTCGCGTCGAAGGACCGGGGGCGTCCCGTAATCGGATACGCCGCCGACTCTCTCTAACTCATAGTGCGCTTCCATCAGGAAGACGGGCATGACAGGAGTCTGATTGTAGTTATGCAGACACTTGAATATAGGTCGGTCCGTATATGTAAGCGCCGTTGATCGAGATGATCGCCGCCCATGACACATCGTCCAGAGAGGAGCCAAATGGCGGGTCAAACTCCACGGTTTGAATATGACCTGGGTCCGCGGACTTGATGCCTTTGGCTACCGCTCTCACCAGCGCGTCATCGCTCTCTTTCTGCCAACCGTGAAAATCATTTCCGTTCAACCAGGCGATATTGGCGATACTTCTTGTAGCGATTGCCAAGGTATTGGCCATAGGCGTTAGCGGCGGCGAGGCCGTTGTTGCGCAGCGTCTGGAGCCATCCCGCCGTCTCGATGGGATCGATGAAGATCAATATGTTGTGCTTTGCCCCGAGCTCGACGATGTGGTCGAGGCGTTGGAAGTAGGCTTCGTTTGGCTTGGAGAGATCATAGTAAGTGTGATCTGTTCCCCCGGGGAGGAAGCCGGTGAATGGGCGAATACCGTCTGGCGTGGTGGCGTAGATGTTGGTGATAAAGTCCCGGCCGCCACAGAGTACGTCTACCCACCCCATGGTGTTGAATCCGTGGGCCTGCCGGTCGGCGAAAAAGTCGTCGATTTCCTTCTCGTTCAACCTGGAGATCAATGCCTTGCGGCGTATCACCGACGATCAGAAATGGGGTGTTGTTCTGGTCGACGAGATAGCGGCTGTTGGCGCTGACCTTAACCGGAAAGGCGGGTGAAGCTGGCGCTGGAGGCCTTTGGCGATTCCGGCGATGCCTCGGAGACCTGTGTCTTCGGCGGCTGGCAAGAGATCAGCAAGGGAAGCGCCATGAGCATGGCGCATAGTTTCAGGGTTGGCTTGTAGGAGAGTATTGGTTTTCATTTTGCTTTCGCGACTCTGATCCTTCGCGGCGTTGCATCCCGCGATTCCCGAGCTTCGGGATCTCGCGGGATGCAACGCCAGCGAACTCATCTATGAGACAGGGTTTAGAATTCCACGCGGAACGTCGCCTGTCCTTGCCGGTTGCTGATTTGTGAGCTCAGGTTGGTGATCTGACCGAAGGTGGAATCGAGCGAATTCTTATCAGGCTGCTGCAACCGCGTTCGATTAAATGCGTTGAAATAATCGACGCGCAGACTGGCCACTATGCCCTCTGTAATGTGGAAGGACTTGATGGCGTCGAAATTCTCGATCCGCAAAGGCGGACTACGCAAGGCAGGGTAGGCGCGTACAGAATTTCCCACTGCCCACGGCCCGGTATTTACGAACGCATTGGTGGGGAATTGGACCGGCTGGGTCGCCGTTTTGCCGGTGAAATAGGCCTTCGACATGCCGTAATTATAGGTTTTCAGCTTGACGCTAGGGTCAATGTCCGGCCGATCAAAGCTATTCACGAGCAGAGGATTGTAGCTGTTGCTCGCTCCCATTGGGGCTGCCGCCGGAATAGGTCAGGATTCCGCTGATCTGCCAACCACCCAACAGCTGGCCAGTAAGGCCTTTGTTATTAAAATATTTTTGTCCCGGACCGACCGGTAACTGATAGGTGGCGACCCAGCTGGTCGCATACGCCTGGTCGATATAGGAACGTACGAATTCCGGCCTCGGGTTATATGCATTCAGTCCGTTGGGGGAATAGGGCGCAGACCCGATCGCTGTGTTCGCATCGTTTGCGCCCAACGTGATGCTGACGAGGTAACTTAAGCCATTGGAGAAGCGCTTCTCTGCCTGGATCTGCGCTGCATTGTAAAACGAACGTTCCGTCGCTCTCATAGACCGGAAAGTATCCGCCGAATTGAGGGAATGGAGTCAGCGCCTGTTCCAGATCGCCGAACCGCCAAACTGCTGCACGAATTCCGGATAGGGCTGGCGTGAAACCGGCGGCGACGACATCCGGAGAAAGAATGTTCTCTCCCAGAAGAGCGTCCGTATTGCAGCACGGACGGGTTGGGCTGGTTCGAAAGCTCCAAAGTCGCCGGGAGGTGAACCGCACGGTTGCCAACATAGGCTGCGGTGACGAACATGTTCCACGGAAGCTCACGCTGGACGCTGAGACTCCACGCTGCATCCGATGGGGCCACGCCAACCATCACCGAGTTGGGTAGAAGTGGTGGTCTTTGGCGATTCTTGTAAGGGAAATTGAAGATGACGCCGGCGTTCCCAATGGTGGGGCTAAACGGAGTCGTGCTGCGGCAAAGGCAGCGTGTTGGCATCCCAGCTCCCGTAACCCGGAACACTGCTGCCGGTGGAAGCACGCAGATATTGGCCGGCCAGCAGGACTCGCCATGAAAGACGCGCTCTGGGCGGTGCCATATTCGTAAGCCCCGCCATCCAGAGTCGTAAAGTAGAAGCCCGACCGGACCGTCGTCTTGGAATTCAGCAAGTAGGCAAAGCCAATCCTGGGCTGCCAGTTCTTCCAGCTAATGGCGGCGCGGGTGATTCCCGCGCACCCGGCGCAATTCCCGAATTTGGTGGCGGCGCCGGGCAGGTTTCCAGCTCCGGGATTGGGCTCTGAAGTATTCACAAAGATGATGTTGTTATTGTTTTCCGTAAACGGAACCAGGATGTCATAGCGCAGGCCAACGTTGAGGGTCAGACGATTGTTGTACTTGATATCGTCCTGGACGTAGAAGGCGAAGGCTTTGTTCCGCATATACAGTTCATCGGAGAGAATGCGTATGCTCGCATCCGCCTGGCCGAGAAGGAAGCTGGCGAAGGAGCTGCCGTAGCTGCCGAAATTTGGATCGCTCGAATCGGGCGTGGAGGTTGTGCGCTGGCTAAAATTGAAGGTGCCGGCGCAAAAGTCGCAATTGACAATGTCCTGGTAGGTGCGCCGGAACTGCCCTCCGATATTGAAGGTCTGGCGTCCCTTGGTCCAGAGCCAGTTGTTGACAAAGACCAGACCCAGCCTGCGGTTTTTTGCTACCGTAAGTCCGCCCGCACAGCATTCAAGATAAGAACCCCCGTTGACTCCCCAGACTGGTGGGAACATTTTGGCCATCGAAGTTCGACTAAGCGGAAATGTATTGCTGCCAGCGACCGCGCCAAAGCTGACGTTCTGGTTGGCATTGCCCTGATCCGTGACGTAGCCAATCCAGTCCGCACCCGCGGTCACCACCAGGTTCTGGTTAAGGGTTTGCACGTAATTCAGTAGAAAGCCGGTGCCCAGCTGCGTGTTACTGATCCCATTTTGCAAAGGGTTGTTAAAGGGCACGATCGGGGCGCCGGTGAAGTTTGGCTCACCCACCCGGTCACGCCATTGACTGAAGTGGATGTTCTGGCGGTCGTTCAGATTGTGATCGATGGTGTAGGCCCACAGGAACTGATTAATGGCCACGGAAGAGATGGCGGGCGACTTATTGCTTTGCAAGCCGGAAGTTGATACCGGCGCGGTCAGGATTAGGAATGCTTGGCAGCAGCGAATTGGCGAGGGCACTGAAGCGGGCTTGGGGAATGATATTGCCGGGAAATGGCTGGCCTGTCTGGGGATCGTAGATGGGGATCTGGGTCCCGGTGGAATCCACAAAGCCACTGAAGTCCCCGTTCTTCATCGCCTGTGTAGGTACGGTCCCAATCGCGTTCTGCGCTTGGTTCTGCTTGAACCAGTCCGCGCTGTAATGGGCGAACGTTCGATTCCTGCCGTTATATAGCTTGGGGATGATGACCGGCCCGCCTACGGTGAATCCGTAATTATTTTGCTGATCGATAGGGGGAGCCGGGTGTCCGTCGGGACTGAAATGCGTGGGGAAGAATCCAGCGGAATCGAACAACTGATTGCGCAGGATTTCGAATGCATCTCCATGCAGGTCGTTGGTGCCGGATGCCATGTTATAGGTGACGGCGCCCTGCCCCAGTCCGTAGCGGGCGTCGAATGTGGAGCTATTGACGCGGAACTCGCTGATGGCTTCATACGGCGGGTTGATATACGTCTGGTTTCCGGCGTAATCCACGAACGCCACCGGAACACCATTGAATTGAACCTCATTTTCAAAGGTGACGCCGCCATTGATATTGTGCTGGTTCGCGTTCCCCTGCACACCGGGAGCGAGATACATAAACGAGTCGATCTGCCGGGCCAGGCCATTGATCTCAATGGGAGCGTTCTTGATCAACTCGGGCTCCAGGGTCGTGCCGAGTGCAGGCGACGTAGTGTTCAACAACACATCCGCTTCTTTCACCTGCACCGTCTCACTTGTGGCTCCGGCCGACATCTGAAAGCTGGTGGTCGACATCTTGGTAACTTCGACGGTCAGTGTTGTCTTGACGGTCTTGAATCCCGGTGCGTCCACCACCACGGAATAGTCGCCAGGGCTCAAGCCGACGAGCGTGAAAGTGCCCGCCGAAGAGGTTGTAGCCTTGGCGGTGACACCAGTGGAATTGTTTGTCGCGGTGACATTCGCCCCAACGATGACCGCACCACTGGGATCCGTAACCGTGCCATTGATGCCGTTTACCGCTTGGGCATTCAATCGTGCACCGCTAAAGAGCAGGGCAAAGCTAACCATCAGGATGGGGAGCAATACGGCGATGAGAAAACCACGAAAACGCATGTTGGAAATGTCTGATTTCTGAGTCACAGTGTTACGCCTCCTGAATTTGGCCGGGCGGTCCAATAAGCGCTGCGGTCATGCCTGGCAGCAGCGACGAATGCAGCAAGATCGTGATTGAGCATAGAGGTAGTGCGGAACGCGACGTCCTCGTGCTCGGGTCAAACAACTGAGTTGTTGTTAATGTTGAGCCGGTGTACCAGGTGGGTATAGTGAATTCCCATGATTCTTTATTGGAAAAAACCTACGGGAACCAGGGAGGTTTTTGGGAGCGGCTCCATTGTTGCCCGGACGGCCAGGGTGTATCGGGGCGCAACATGATTGCGGTGTTGAGCCAATGGTGCGTCTTCAGGGCGCTCCATAGCGGAAGCTCCTCTAACGTCCCCGCTGCCCAAGAGCGCCTCTACCTCCCAAAACAAGTGTCGAAAGGGATCGCGCGCAGAGACAACTGGGCGTATCTTGATCCAATCGAGAAGGTCGATCGGGGGCCAGTCCCTTCCCAATTCATAGGCCTTCGGAGTTGAATATGTACAGATCATTCATCGCAACGTCCGCTCTGCTCGGCAGCGTAGTCCTGTCACCGATATGGGCTCAGACCGCGGCGACCCCTTCCGCCACGCCTGATGCGAATCCGCAAACCGTGCAGGCCGGGTTGCAAACCACCCTAAAGGCGGCAAAGGCGAAGACAAACGACCCAATTACCGCACAAACCGTAACTCCGCTGACGCTTAAGGATGGGACCGTGATTCCTGCTGGTTCAACCCTGGTGGGTCATGTGGTGAAGGCTGAATCGGATTCCGGCGACCAGCACGTCTCCTCGATTGCGGTCACATTCGACGCGGTGCAGCTCAAAAAGAAGGCGAAGCTTCCGCTCAACATCTCCCTCGTCTCGGCCATGGCTTCCGCTCCCGCCGGGGCGTCCGGCAACAACAAGGCGGTGTCTCCTTCTGGAGGTCCTTTACCGTACGACCACCCGCTTAACGGTCAGGCCTACAACGTCGTACAAGACTCTCCGAAACTGGTCGACAATCCCGCCGGAACCCAATCCACCCTATCGGGCGCCGCAGGCAATACGCAGGGGAAAGCTACTGCGGCCCACACCGGGTCAGTGATCGGATTGCCCGGAGTTACGCTTCAGATCGACGACGGACCAGCGGCCGTGTCTACTTTCGTCTCTGCCAAGAAGAATCTCCAGCTTGAGTCCGGACTGCAGCTAATGCTGGTGGTTCAGTAGCAGTTGCCCAGTCGGCTGGCTATCTGGCCTGCAGCAGCAAGGCCCAGTCGTTGCCGTCGGGAGCGGCTGGGGATGTCCAGGATTGGCTTGCGGAGGATTGGCCCGAAACCGGCGGCAGCTCGATCTTTTCCCCGGTAGCGGCGCTAAACCAGTAGACGCTGTAAGTGCCGGGTTTTACCTGAACAGTTACCTCTCCGCCGTGCGGAAGATAGACAGCATAGGTCTTGCCCGGATCGGCAAGACAGTAATTGCCATTGTTGACCACCCCATCGTCCGGGTTTGCCTTCCACCAGTCAAAGCCAGTGAAAAAATCAACCATGTGGCCGTAGCCCAGAAACATGGTCATGGTGTCATCGCCGCGGCCATTCATCCAGCCGCCGCCCATGTCGGGCCATACGTTTGTTCCCCGGCGCGCCGTCTCCCCAGCGGTCTGGTATCCCCCGGCCATTGCTATCTCCCAGGCAGTTCGCCGCAGGGTGTCAGCGGAATCGGAACCGGGAAGGGCCCACAGCGGGTAGTGGTCTTCATAACCGTATTCCTCGTTCGTCTGGGGAATGATGCGCCCGGCCTTTTCCTGCAGCTTTCGTGATTCGAGCATCAGTCTGTGTTGATCGCGAGACCAATCCTGGTAGGAAGTAAAGCCGAACCAGCTGGAAGACCTATCCTGATGGATGATTTTTGTAGGATGGCTGGTCTCGAGGTGTTTGTAAGGATCCCATCCTTGCAGCAGGGTTCCGGTTTCATGCGTCCACTTCTCGTCACGGTAGGCATCAAGGTCGTCTCCCAGATCCCAGGTGATGTTGGAGAAAGCTCCGAACCGGGCCACCGCGTAGCGAATAAACCGATGCTCGTCCTCGCTGCCCGCCGCAGGGTGAACTTTGCCGTCGCTCATATCGAGCACCAGCGAGATGATCATGTCCCGGTCCCGGGCGAACTTCAGCATCCGCTCGTACTTTTGCCAATAGGGTGCGTTGAAGCGAGAGTAGTCAAATCCGGGGTGCGTAAAATCATCCGTTTGTTGCGCCGGCCATGGGGTTAAAAAAAACGTCCAGCTGGGTCCGATCATCACTGGCTCGCCGTAGTAGAGATTTGTTCGCCCGGCCACCGCTACACGTATGCGATTGATTTGCAGCCGATGGAGCCGCTCAATGCTGTATTGAATGGTGCGTTCGTCTCGCCAGCCCATGAGCCAGAATGCCGTTGTACCGTTGAAGAAGTAATGTTCCCCGGTCCCCTCCCAGATAAAGTGCCAGGGATACTTCGGGATCGACGCCAATGGTTCCGCGCTTGTGTGCGTCGACTGCCCGAAAGGTTCCTGTGGCCGTCTTCTCGAAGCCACCCTGCCGGTAAGTGACAGAATATTTGTAGCCCCCGCGTTGCGGAGCCATGAACCGTATGCGAAAAATGCTGCCGTTGTCAGAGTCGCAGAATCCTTCAATATCCCAGTGCTGGCTGCCATCCTCGGTGCTTAGAGCTCCTGTAAGCGTCGCGTCTTCGAAGGGATCGTGCGCGTCGGGAGAGGCCACCGTGGCCGTGATTTCCGCAAAGTCATAGACATCGACCTGCGCTGGCGCTGCGGAGTAGGAAACGCTTGCCGGGGCTCCGAAGCAAATGCTGGGCAGCAGGGCAAAGAAGACCGTGAGAAAGACCGGGCCAGGATTGATTCTCATTTGGCGTGAGATTAGACTCACTCCGGCTTTCGATCTAGAGGCTTTCTGAGGTATTTATCTCGTAAAACTCTGGCAGCACTCCGGGAGTTCTTCGCAGTAGGCGCGTACTCACCCAAAGCGTTGGTGCCCAGCAAGCTTAGTAGAAGTACGTCTGGCTGATAACCGGCTTGTCGTGGAGCGCGGCAAGCTGCCGGTTGATATCCGTCGTGCTCGGTCGCGGCGCTCCGGCCAAGGATGCCTTCGCCGGCCAGATAGGAGGCGCAGGACTGACCTGCGCCCGGCCGGAGCCATTTTTCGTCCGAAAGCGCCTGCGATAAGCAGCGGGCGTCATACCAACCAGCCTGCGGAACACCGTGCCGAAATAGCTCTGATCGCAGAAACCCATTTCCTGGCTGATGGTGGCCATCGACTCATCGGTGTTCACCAGCAGTACCTGAGAACGCTCAACCCGGTAGTGGTTGAGATACTTCATGAAAGACAGGCCGGTCACGCGCTTGAAAAAGCTCATGAAATGCGATTCACTCATGCCGCAAATCCGAGAGGCCTCCCTCACCTGAATGGCACTGCCACAGTTCTCACCCAGAAATCGAAATAGCGGCAAAAGCCGGTCGAGGTCGCGCTGTTGGCGTTGGAAGGTTTCCACCGTGCCGGCGTAAGAGGCATAGCGGTTTACCAGCAACATCAGGATCATCTTCAGGTAGGTCTTGACGGCAAGCCTGCCCCGCGGCGACAAGGGCGGCAGTTCAGAACGGATGCGCAGCATCAGTTCCAGGACCTGGTTGGGAATTCCTGTTTCCGCCGGCACAATATGGGGAAACTCCGAGTCCTGCAGAAGAAAGGGTGTGAGATATTCAGCGCTGTCGCTTCCGCCCTCACAGCGAATAAGGTCGGGCTCAAAGAAAAGCGCAGCAATCGTCAACGGCGTCGAAGACTCACACTCCACCCGGTGGTAAAGCGTGCTGCCCACAATGGCGAGATCCCCTTCGTTGAAGGGAAGAAGCCGGTCCTGAATATGACAGTTGGCCGAACCCGAACACAGATACAAGATCTCGAAGTACCCATGACGATTCATTCTGAGACTGTGCTGGCCATCTTCGGTCAGAAACAAGACATCTACAGGACAGGACACATCGAACGGCCAGACGTGAACTCCCTCAGCATTGATTTGCGGTTCAATGACGCTGAAATGATCTTTGCAGGATCTCTTGGGAACATGAACGTGACCCGTCCTCAAATGCCCTCGCGGACGTTGCCCGTTCGCATCGAACTTTTCAATATGAGTGTTCGATGCGGAAGATTTCTTCGACTTCGCCATGGCATACTCCATATAAGAGGGTATGTAAGTTCACGATTGCGTCCCTGCTTTAACCGATAGTTCGACCCTCGGCATAGTTCGAGCGCTTGAATTGCTCAGAGATACACCTGATATACCATACGGCCCCGTCTCACCCGCAGAAATAATTGACTGGGATTCGCAGGGTCAATGACTACGGCCCACACCGGCATTGAAACCGCTTATGGCAGAATTTCCTGGTACAGCTTACTCAAACTTCTCGACCAGCTGGGGCCGCACATCGTCAAAATAGTGCTTGATGTAGGGCATCTGGCAGTGCTCATCGAAGGCCTTCTGGTCTTTCCATTTTTCCACAAAGGTCACCCAACGTGAATCATCCACGCGCTGATTCAGTTCGTAGCGGAGGCAACCCGGTTCCTCAGTGGTTGCTTTGATCAACGAGTGGAGCGCCGCGACGAGATCGTCCGTCTTGCCTTCCAAGGCATGAAACTCCGCGACGCAGACTACCTGGACTGTATTTTTTTTCGTCATAATCACCTGTTTGCTGGTACCGATTTAAGACTGAGATAGAGATCAAAAGCCTTCTCCGGGGTTTCCTCGCCGTGGACGACCGCCCGCACAGCCTGAATCATCGCCTGTGGAGCGTCGCACTGGAAGATATTGCGGCCCATGTCGACCCCCGCGGCCCCTTCGTTCACCGCCTGCTAGGCCATCTGCAGGGCTTCGAGCTCTGGCAGTTTCTTGCCCCCCGCGATCACCAGTGGAACCGGACAGCCGGCAGCGACCCGGGAAAAGGCTTTCTCGCAAAAGTAGGTCTTCACAAAGTGCGCTCCCATTTCCGCGCATATGCGGGTCGCGAGACCCAGGTATTTGGCATCTCGCACCAGGTCTTTGCCCACACCGGTGACTGCCATCGTGGGAATGCCATAACGATTCCCGGTGTCGACAACTTTAACCAGGTTCCTGATGGACTCATGCTCGTGCACGCCGCCAATATATACCTGGACCGCCATGGCTGACGCGTTCAGCCGAATGGCGTCATCAATGTCGACCGCAACCAACTCGTTCGATAGCTCTTTGAGGATGCTTTGACCCCCGCTCGAGCGCAACACAACAGGCCTTGCTAGTTCCGCCGGAATTGAGCTGCGCAAGGCCCCCCTCGTCACCATGAGAGCGTCGGCATAGCTGATCAGCGGCACGATGGTGACGTCGATCCGCTCCAGCCCGGTTGTCGGACCTTGAAAGTAACCGTGATCGATCGCCAGCATCACTGTTCTCGAATCCTCGGGATCAAAGATTCTTGCCAGCCGGTTTTTCATCCCCCAATCGAGCGAATTGCTCCCCTTGATCCTGCTCGGGGTGTTTCGTGGAGCTACATCGAGGTAGTAGTTTTTTCCATCCTGCACATTGTCAAGATCCGCCATCGCTAACCCTCCCTTGTCCTAATCCCTCCCTGAATGCCTTCGAAGATGAGTGCGACCGAGGTGGCGCCCGCATCCGGATGGCCCCGCGTCCTCTCTCCCAGAGACCTGGCCCGGCCATAACGGGCGACCATGTCCCGGGTTGACGCTGCTCCAAGACTTGCGGCACGGGCCGCGTCGTCCAGTGCTTCGGCGATCGACTTGCCGGCGCCGGCGGCTCCAGTCGCGGCATCGACGGCTGGAGTGAGCGCATCCATCATCGTCTTATCGCCCGGCCGCGCCTTGCTTTGCCTGGAGACTGCGCGCAAACCCGCTTGCAGCGACAGGGCGAACTCATGACAGTCCATTGAATCCTGGCTCAGCTCAACCTCCCCCATCCCCGCAAAAAATGTTCCGAAAAGTCCGCTCGAAGCCCCTCCATCCACACCGAGCACCCGCCACCCAACGGCTTTTAGAAAACCGGTGAGGTTCTCCGCGCCGGCCGCATCCGTACGATCTTCCATCTGCTCGGCTGCGCGTAGCATGGTGGTCCCATGATCTCCGTCGCCTCCGACGGAATCTAATTCCGTCAGCCGCTGATGCTCACCCCGAATGCATGCCGCGGCTTGCGCAAACATACTTGCAAACTCTGCTTTGCCAATACGGTCTGTCATCGAAAGCCAGCTACTGCTGCACAAAAAAGGGAGCGTCCGCCGGCGCATCCCACAACTCAATCAACTCAGGATCCATGCGCGCAATCAACATCTGAAACCCGGCCTGTTCCTGGGTGGTGATGAACTCCCCTATTGCGCTGCGCACCAGCTTGATCTTTTTCGCCGTCAGAAGCTGCGCCACTCGGCGGAAGACGATCAGCAATTCCATCAGGGTGGTCGCTCCGGCGCCGTTGATCAGAACCAGGATCTCTTCGCCGCTCTTGACTCCCAGGTCCTCCAGCAGCATGTTCAGCATGATCTCGGCTGTCTCGTCCGCAGACTTCATCGGCATTCGGCCAGTTCCCGCTTCGCCGTGCTGGCCCATGCCTATCTCCATCTCGTCATCGCCCAACTCGAAGATGGGCTGACCGGTGGCGGGATGCGTTGCCGTGTTCACGGCAACCGCCAGGGAGCGCATATTTTGCTCCATGCGCAGCGCAATCTGGAGACACGCATCGAGAGGCGCGCCCTTCTCAGCCGCGGCTCCGGCAACCTTGTAAACCGGGAAGAAGCCCACCAGGCCTCTGCGATTCTCAAGGTCCGGACCGCCGGCAACATCCTCGTGGGTGAGCATCATTTTGACTTTGCAACCCTCGCGGACCGCCATCTCCAGCGCGATATTGCCTGACAGCACATCTCCGGCATGGTTCAACACGATCAAAAGCGCGCTGCCGCCGTCCGCGCAGGCGCTGCGGATTGCTTCCAGGCAGCGCGGAGCTCCAGGCGCGGCAAAGATGTCGCCCGCAACGCTGTAATCGAGCATTCCTTCGCCGACAAAGCCGCTCAGGCCAGGCTCGTGGCCGCTGCCACCCAGGGTCACGAGCCGCACCTTACCGGCCTCCTTGGGTACGGCACGCGCCAGAATATTACGGCTGGTCAGCTGAACCTTGTCGGGGAAGGCCAGAACCATTCCCTCGAGCAGCTCTCCAACCAGGTTCTTCGGATCGTTAATAAACTTTTTCATTCGCATGCAGTGACCTTTTCGCTATTCGTAACTGGATGGATCCGACATCACGATCGGCCGCCGGAACCATCCAGTGTGAGCAGCCAATACAAAGAAACCAACCACGAGCCATAGAGAGCCGGCGATTTTGGCCGGATTACCCAGCCCTATCCAGATCACCGTGCAGAACAGGAAGCCAAGCGCCGGCACCACGACGTCAAGCAAGAAGTTTCTGCCTGTCGCGTCGGCCCTCTGGAACCAGAACTTCCAGATGACGGCAAGGTTGACTCCCATAAAGCCCAGAAATGCACCAAAGTTGAGCAATTCCGCAGCCAACTCATAACTGATCACCTGGGCGCCGAGGAAGCCCAGAACGCCAAGCAAAATAATGTTGATATCCGGGGTATTGCGCGTGGGATGGAGCCGGGCAAAGTAGCGCGCCGGAATCACATTCTCCCTCCCCATACCGAAGAGCAATCGTGCCGCCCCTACCTGGGAGGTCAGGCCCGCACCTACGTTGGCCACGACCAATAAGAGAGCCGTTGCTTTTAGTAGCGCAATGCCGCCAACACGGCCGGTTACATCGATGAATGCGGTGTCGATATTTGTAAAGGTGGTGTAGTTCGGCCACGCGAGGTGGGCGAGATAGACCAGCAGGCCGCCGAACACTCCCGTAAACAGGCAGACCGAAACAGCTGCCAGCATGACGTTCTTGCGCGGATTCTTTACATCCTCCGCCATGGTTGTAACCGCGTCGAAGCCCAGGTACGTCAGCGCCGCAAATGATGTTGCCGAGGCGATCGCCCGCACATGAAATGTGCCGGGACGATAGAACGGCTGGACAGAGAACAACCCCAGAACTCCATGGCGGACCGCGATATAGCGAATTGCCAGCACGATGAAACTCAGGAGCACAATACCCATAAAAACCAGCAGCGCCTGGTTAGCGAGTGCCGTTGACCGAATCCCTCGCAGGTTCAATACCGTAATGCCCCCTGAGAAGAAGAGGGCGCCGATAACAAAAGGCAACCCAGGCAGGGCGCGCTGCAGGGAAAGAGTCCCGTAGAGGGTGCAGAAGAGTGGAATCAACATGTAATCAAGCAGCATCGCCCATCCAGCCACGAAGCCAGGATACGGATGAATCCCGCGGCTCACATAGGTGTAGGCCGAGCCGGCGGAGGGATAAAGGGCTGCCATCCGCCCATAACTGATCGCCGTCAACACCATGGCTACCATGGCGGCGAGAATCGTTACCACCACGTATCCGCCCGACTTTACTTCCGCCAGTCCATAGACCGTGGCTGGGGCGCTCGGGGTTACCGCTACGACTCCATAGAAGATCAAATCCCAAAGCGTCAAAACCCGCCGCAGCCGGGGAATCTCTGCGCCTGCTGTGGGCTCCGCTGCGGGCACACTCACTGGGCCGACCTCGCATGCTTTTCCTTGGCGCCGTCCCACAAACGAAGGCCGTCGCGCCTCACGGGAAACGCCTCCACTTGACCGTACTGAAACTCGGTTACGCAAATCCGGTGCTGCCCGGGAAGCGCGAAGGCCACGTTGGTTGGCAACAGGCCGTGGGTCGAAATCCGCTCCACGACCTCCCCGTTCAAGCCCAGGACCGTTACGTCTCCCTGCCCAAAGACTGCGACATACAGTAGTCCCGACTCGTCAAAGGCCATACCGTCCGGTCCTTTCCACCCCGGCGGAGCATCCGCGCTGATCACGTTCCCAAACAGGGTGCGCGGCCCACGCAGTTCGCCATCCCGCCACCCATAGCGGTAGATATTGCCGGTGACCGTCTCGTTCAGGTACAGCATCCCGTCCGGGCCAAAGGCGATTCCGTTGGTGAATAGAATTCCCTCATCCAACTTGGTGACCGCTCCATCATCTGTGTCAACACGATACAGCCGGCCTTCATAAGGCTGCTCCAGGTAATCGGCGCGAATCTGGTTATTGGGGGCGAAACTCTCGATCTGAACCCCTGAATCTGTGAGATAGATGGCCCCGTCGGGGCCAAAACAGAGGTCGTTGGGAAAAAGAAACGGTTCTCCGCCACATCCAGTGGCTACCACATCGCATTTCCCCTCCAGGGTCAGTCGTAGCAGAGACGGCATCTTCGATTCAGCCACCCAGATCACTCCACCGGCGTCGACCGCCAGGCCATTCGGCCGGCCGGTTTGCTTGACCACGGATTTCGTTCGACCGTCGGCGCTTAACCGGGTCACGCAGCCCCGGTGCGAGGCGGCCTCTACCACCAGCCACGTGCCGTCGGGCAGAGCTACCGGCCCTTCCGGTGCGCCAAGATCACCGGCTACGATCATAGAATTCCTCCAAACGACTCCGAAACCGTTCTACACCTCAGCCGTCTGGCCACCATCGACGTACAACACGGAGCCGGTCATGAAGGAAGCATCATCGGAGGCCAGGAACAGGGCGGCGCTAGCGATTTCCTCGGGCAATCCTAGCCGGCCCATGGGAAAAGTCTTGGCGAATGCATCCAGCTGGTCCGGGGACATGGCGTTGCGCAGCATCGGCGTGTCGGTCGGCCCAGGGCAGATTACATTCACCCGGATGCCTTGCTTCGCGTGATCGATAGCCATGGCGCGGCTCAGCATGTTCACGCCCCCCTTTGAGGTCACATAGGCTACTGCCCGAGCACAGGCATCGTGCGCGCCGGTGGTCGACGCTATGTTGATGATCGATCCGCGACCCCGCTCAATCATGTGCGGAAGCACTGCCCGGCAACACAAGAACGTCCCGCTAAGGTTGATCGCAAGCATCCGATTCCAACCCTCTTCCCCCGTTTCCAAGACTGTGCCATAGAAGAGGATGGCCGCGCCGTTGAAGAGAACATCCAGCTGCCCATGTTGGCTGAGTATTGTCGCAACCATCCGGTTCACTTGCTCCGCTTGCGAAACGTCAACCTCGATAAAGCTGGCCGACCCGCCATCGGCCTGGATAAGCTTCAAGGTCTCAAGCCCACCCGGGGCACTGCTGTCCGCGACAACGACCCTGGCGCCCTCCCGGGCAAAGCGCTGCGCCGTGGCACGCGCGATGCCCGATGCGGCGCCCGTCACCAGCGCGACTCGTCCCTTAAGTTTCGTAGAAACCCTCCAGCCTGCCACGCAGGCCGAATCCCGTGGCTCTTGAGTGCATTCATAGTCCTATGAAGTTAAGGGCGTGGCTATAAGAAAGCTACGAATGAATCTTGGAAAACCACGGTCCCCTGCGTGGCTGTGACGCGATCATGCTGCTGCAACAAAAAGTTTGCTCGAATATCAGAGACTCGGAGAGTCCATCTCGAATACTCTGCTCAGGTAAATGGTAGCGTGCTCGTAGCGGGGAGACCGTTGCTGTCCCGGGCAAGGCTAGAGACAGGACTCATGAGACTTTCAGGGAAAGTAGCGGTCGTCACCGGATCCGCTGTCGGTTTAGGACGCGCCGTCGCCGGCCGCTATGCGCGCGAAGGGGCGGCGGTGGTCGTGGCGGATACCAATGTTGCCGGTGGCACTGCTGTGGTCGAGCAAATCCACAAAGATGGGGGGCGCGGACTCTTCGTTCGTGCGGATGTGGGCGAAGAGCGCGACGTGACCGCTCTTTTCCAGTCTGCATCGGCTGAGTTTGGAAGGATCGATGTGCTTTACAACAATGCTGCCGTGCTCTGGTACGATCGCGACGTCCGGGCCCACGAACTCAGCCTGGAGACCTGGGAGCAGGTGATGCGCATCAACCTGGGAGGAGCATTTCTGTGCTCCAAGCATGCGATTCCCTTCATGCTCAAACAGGGCGGCGGATCGATCATCAACGTCGGCTCGCCCACCGGTCTGACCGGCTGTGCGCCCAATCTCACCGCTTACAGTGCGAGCAAAGCGGCGATTTTCGGCCTCACGCGTGTGATGGCGGCGGCTTACGCTCCAGACGGCATTCGCGTAAACTCGCTCATTCCTGGCACGATGGACACTCCGATGAACGAGTACATCCTGCTCGACCAGGAAACACGCGAGCAGTACCGGAAAGCTGTACCGATGGGCCGCCTGGGCATGCCCTGCGATGTCGAAGGGCTGGCTCTTTTTCTTGCGTCGGATGACGCGTCCTACTGCACCGGGGGTCTTTATACCTGTGACGGCGGCCTCACCGCCGTTTGAGGTTTTGCCGGCAGACTCCTTCGGTCCGGAGTCACCTTATCCGCTCCCGCCTGGCTGGTGGAATGTCCCTGGCATCCATAAATTCCGCAGAGCAGTAGAGGAGGTTGTTGCAGGCCTTCACTATGATGAACTACGGACATGGATACCGATCTTATTTCCGCCTTGGGCTTGGCGCTTCTCGTGACCGCAGCGATTGCTCAGAACGTACAAAATGCCTCGCCGGCCGGCGGCGCGCCTTCGTCCGAGCAGCGGGCCGCCGCGACCCGCGTCTTTCTAGGTCTCGGCGCCATGCCGGACAAGGCGGCCGCGGCGCGTGGCGCGCCGCGGTTTCAGCAAAACTGCGCCTTTTGCCACGGACCTCAGGCTCGTGGCGCTGAGGGCCCCAGCCTGATTACCTCGGACGTCGTGCTCGGCGACGACCATGGCGAGCATCTGGTCCCATTTCTCAAGGGTGGCCGCCCCGAAAAGGGTATGCCGGCCTTCGCCGGCTTGCCTGACGATCAGCTCAAGGATATTGCCGAATTTCTCCATCTGCAGATAGAAGATGTCGCCAACCGCGGCGCCTACCATGTGTTGAACATTCTGGTCGGCGATGCCGTCAAAGGACAGGCGTACGTCGCAGCTAACTGCATGTCGTGCCATAGCGCGGCCGCCTTCGCCCATATCGCGAGCAAGTATCGCGCACCCGATCAGCTGCAGCGCGGCTGGATATGGCCGGCGCGTCCCGCCGACAATTCTCTCGCCATCACCGCGACGGTAAGGACGGCCAATGGCGCCACCATCTCGGGCCGCGTTACCCAGGTCAGCGATTTCCGAATCACATTAGTGGATCGTGATGGCCGGATGCACACGATCGAGAGGGGAACTGGAGTGGATGTCCAGATGAAAGATCCGCTCGCGCCGCATCAAGCGATGATCATGACCCTCAAGAACGACGACATGCACAACGTCACTGCTTATTTGGAGACGTTGAAATGAGGCTGGCCACGGCGCTTTGCGCCGCCGCGCTCATGGGACCGGCCCTTGCCGCTCTTCACGTCTCGCTCGACCCGGCCGCAATCGGGAAGCCTCCCATCGATAACTGGCCGACTTTCAATGGCGATTACACCGGGCAACGCTACAGCACGCTGACCCAGATAACGGCCGCCAATGTGAACCAGATTGCCCAGCGATGGGTTTATAAAATTGCCGGCCGAGGCACCCAGCGCGGCTCGACAACGCCCGCGATCAAATGCACACCGCTGCTGGTGGACGGCGTTCTGTACATCACGATTCCGGATCATTTGTTTGCGGTCGATGCGCGCACCGGCAATGACTTGTGGCACTACGACTGGGTGGATCATGGCGGTCATTTGATCGGCCAGCGTGGCGTAGGCATCTGGAAGACTACGGTCTATTTCCTCACGCCCGACAATTGGCTCATCGCCCTCAACGCCACCACTGGCAAGGAGCTGTGGCGGAAGAATTTTGCCGACGCGCGTAAGCAATATTTTTCAACCTCAGCGCCGCTGATCGTAAAAAACCATGTGATTGTCGGTGTCGGCGGAGACGCAATGGACATGCCCGGCTTCCTCGATTCCTTTGATCCGGCAACTGGCGATCTGCAATGGACATGGTGGTCTACGCCGCGCGCGGGTGATCCAGCGCTCAAGACCTGGCCCAGCCAGGCCACCTCAGAACATGGTGGCGGTATGACCTGGATGCCCGGCACCTATGACCCGGATCTCAACCTGCTGTTTTGGGCGACCGGTAACACCAATCCCGTGTTCGCGGGTCAGGGGCGTCCCGGGGCCAATTTATGGACGGAATCGATCGTCGCGCTCGATGTCGACTCCGGCAAGCTGAAATGGTATTTCCAGGTTTCGCCGCACGACACTCACGACTTCGACAATACAACGACGCCGATTCTGTTCGACAAGGTGGTTGACGGAAAGCCGCGCAAGTTGGTGTCGCAGGCGGCGCGCAACGGCTTCTTTGTTACGCTTGATCGTGTCACCGGAAAATATCTTGTAGTGAAGCCCTTCGTCCCGCTCGATTACTATTCAGGCCTGTCGCCGGAAGGCGAGCCCATCCCGATCCCGGACAAGGACCCCACAGTTGGCGGCTCGATCAGTATCGCGAATGCCACCAATTGGCAAGCGCCTGCCTATAACCGGGACGCCGGCCTTTTCTACGTGAATGCGATCGAAGGAAAGGCAATCTACTACTTGACGGACGATAGCGCTCATCCATCCGGCTACGGCGGTACGGGTGCGTCGATTGGCCTCGCCACGCATGTCCTGAGGGCGATCGATCCGCTCACCGGCGATGCCGTCTGGACCCACGAATATCCGAATTTGAACAACGCGCCGACCACGACAGCTCCGAGTATTCTTACCACCGCGGCCAACCTGCTCATCACTGGCGACGATCAGAAGAACTTGATTATATTTAGTGCCGACAAAGGCGACGTGCTTTGGCACCATGAAGTGACTGCGAACCAGTCAAATGGCCCGATCACTTACATGTTGGATGGCAAGCAGTGGATCCTCATTGGCGCCGGTGACAGCCTCTACGCCTATAGTTTGGCTAGATAGACGCAGGTAGAGCGCCGGGCCCGTCCACTCATGACGATGACTTCCCCGTTAATTTACGCTCGCTGCTTGCTTGTGCTCCGTAACTTTTAGCTCGAGCGGAGGCGAGGCGTGGCTGGTCGACGAATTCGACTCCACTTCGCCTACCACGTAGATTGGCTGCTCGATTGGCTTGGCCCAGTCCTCGGCCCGCAGCGTAAAGGTGCGGCTGGTTTGGGTTTCTGTTACCAGTACGCCATTCAACCCAACATTCACTACCTGGACTCCGCGGGGAAGGTTCCTCACATAGCAGGGCACACGGCCCTTGTAGCCGTTCTGACGCTCGACATGCAAGGTGACAGTCACTTGCTGCCCCGGCTCAAGAGAAATCTGCTTGGTGTCTGTAGTGACCACCACATCGGGAGGTGGAATAACCGATGCGAGCTGCAGCGACACAACCTGGTCCAGGTTCGCGTCCAGCATAGCATTCACGTTGGCCGACCTCGCGACGTCGCGGCCGTTGATGGTCGCATGCCCCACGACTTGCATCGTAGACGGCGGCGCATCCAGGGAAGCGTCCGCCGAGGCCGAGAGCACAACGACGGTCGAATCCTCTCCCGCGGAGATCTTCGCAGCACTCGCGGTGACACCGGGAGGAAGGCCTTTTACCTCAATCTCGATCGGGCCATCATAGCCCTGCAGTCGATCGGCCGAAACCGTGAGCGGCATCCTGCCGCCTTTGGGAATATTGGGATTCTCAGGGGAGGCAGTGAGTTGATAGCCGGGAACCGTTTCGCGAATAGAGAGACGATACGCAAAGTCTGGTCCGCCCATGCCGCGAACATCCTTAAGGTGCAAAAAGTATTCGCCGTCGCCGGGTGCTACGAAGTCGATGCGTGAGTCCGCGCCGTATCCGGGACCGCCGTCATCGTTCCGCCAAGTCAGATGGAAAACAGGCAGGCCGTTGGAGGGAAACTCGGCGTCGGGAGGCAGAATCTGCGCCCGGTACACTGGCGTGTTCACGGCGTGTACGACCGGGGATGTGCCCAGAAAGGCCTGACGCAGATCGCCGATTCCTCTCATATCCGCGTCGGCATCGGGCTGATCTGCAATGATATGCGATCTGGTCGAGTTCGTCCCCGATCATCAGGTAATCGCCAACGTGAAGCCCGCTGGTGGATGTCAGGCGCACACCGGTGGTGCGCGAATCTCGATCGCTGAGCGTCGTCGTGGTCTGGTTCAGACAGCGAATGGTCGCGCGCGGAATCGCATTTCCCTGCGCATCCAGAACTTCGATCACCGAATCCAGCGGAGAGCCCACTCTTGCCGCCTCTACATCAATCGTTAGTTGCTGCCCCTTGCTGGCCCGGAAACGAAAATAATCTTCATCAGAGGTGGTTCCACCATCGATGCGCCCATTGATGGTGACTGGTATAGTTACGGATTCTGCTTGGGCGAGAGAGCTATTCGGTTCCCGTTCGATAATTTCCGGCAAGCTGCCAACCGCCAGCCGCACCTTGTTCAGCGGGAGCGCTGCATTTTCTTTGAGCGTGAGAGGCACGGTCGTACCATCATCTGGCTGCTTCGGCGCTTGGATCTTCAACTCGTGGACCCCACCGAGGTTGACGCCCTCTACCGCAACGGCCGCAGTTTCTCCCGCGCGTACGCCCAGGGGAAAGTATCTCGTGATGTAGGGCAAGGCGCCTGCGTCCACGCGATAATAATCGTTCATTCCTCCGCTGCCTTCGCGATCCGAGATGGTGAGGGTATATTTGCCGTCCTGGGGCAGCCGGAAGTTCAGCGCAGCGTCAGGACTGGTGTCGTGTCTCCCTGCTTCAGCTAGAACCCGGCCCGTGTTATCGCTTAGGGTGAGAAGCGATTCGAGGCGGGACCCAAGCTGCGAAGCGGTCACTTCAAATACCATTTCCTCCCCGGCCTTGCCGTCAAATTCGTAACGATCATTGGCGCCCGGCGTCGTAATTGTCCCCACCAAGGTTGCCGGCAATACCGCCGGTTGCGACGTCACTCCCGGCTTTTCGCTGCTTGTTATCTCGGGTAACGCTCCCACCGCGAGGGGAAGCATGTTCGTGGTACCCAGCGGGGTCTGCACACGGAAGCGATAAAGATCCGGTGGTACGTCTTTCGCCACCGTGATTTCCAGCAACGCTTTCTGCTTTCTGGCCTGAGGCACCGCGGCTGCGGTTGAAAACTTGTGCTCGGCTACCTCCACGGGAAGATCAGTGATCTGAGAGATCTTTGCGGTGATGCCAGGCGCATCGAAAATCACTGCCTTGGTGCCTGAGAGGTTGCGGCCCTCGAGGGTGAACGTGGCCGTGCTGCCGCGCTCCATGCCAACGGGCCAAATCTTCGCGAGGCTCGGTGGGATGATCGGGTCCTCGGCGTAGAGCGGCAAAAGAGACGGTATCGCCAGGCTCAAAAGGGAGACGCAATACAGGAGCTTCATTCTACTTCGTACCTCTCACACCAAGTCGCAAGTTCTGACTTACCTTACTGGCTCGCGACTTGCTTCTTTTCGTCCGCTGCAGCAGGTTGGCGCGGCGCAAAGACCGTCCATTGTCCCGCTGGTACCTTGTCGTTCTTCACGTCGTACAAGCTCAGCGTACCGTTGAAGCGGCCCGCTGCCAGAAGTTTGCCATCGGGGCTGATGGCCAGTGCCTGCACCCATTCCGGCTGATGATCGATCACCCGTAGAGGGTCAAGTGTCGTCGCGTCGCGGAATCGTATGGAGCCATCCGAGGATGCGGTGATGATCGTCTTGCCGTCGGGCGACCACACCAAAGCCAGAATGCTGTCCTCATCGCCAATCAGCGACTGCTTGAGCGTGCCCTCGGTATCCCCAACCTTCCAGATATAAATCGTCTTATCGTAGCCGGCAGCGGCGATGTGCTCGCCCGAAGGCGAGTAGCCGACGCCGGTGAGACCATCCAATGCGTCGCTCAAGGTGTACAGACGATTTCCGCTCGCCACGTCCCATATCTTCACCGTTCGGTCCTGGGAGGCTGAGGCCAGGTGCTTGCCGTCCGGGCTGAAGGCCAAAGCGAACACGGCATCGATATGGTCTTGCAGATTCTTGAGCTCCTTGCCGGATGCGACATCCCATAGCTTCACCGACTTGTCGTAGCTGCCGGAGGCAATGATCTTTCCGTCGGGACTCCAGGCGATGGAGTAGATGCAGTCCTTGTGCCCCTGCATCGTTTTGAGAAGCTGATGTGATTGCAGATCCCATACCTTGATCTCGCCTGAGCGCTGCGGGGGGCCTCCGCCCGCAGCCAGCATCTTCCCGTCGGGACTAAAGGCAATCGAGCGCACATAGTCGGCGTGGCCAGAAAGCGTGGCCAGTTCTTTGCCGGATGACGGATCGATCAGACGTACCTCGCGATATCCGCCGGCTGCAAGCAGTGCGCCATCGGGAGAGAACTTCAGCGAGGCTACCGGAGACACCACCGGAACAACGGGTCGAATGTCGGGCAGTGCAGCGGGGGCAAGAGTTGTAACGGCACTACCTGCGGCTGGACCCGCTGCACCGGCATTGATCCATGCCTTGATGGTCGCGATGTCCGCTGGGGGAAGCGGGTCTCCGCCATAAGGCATCCGGGGCGCTATCTTTCCTTCGAGCATCTGGACGATGCGGCTTCCGTCGGCATTGCCCGGAACAATCGGCGCTCCATGCGTTCCGCCCTTGCTTAGCGTGTCATAGCTCTCCATTACCAGGCCGCCCATGCGCCCGCCGCTGGAGTGGCATCCCAGGCAATTCTTTTGCAGGATGGGAGCGACCTGGGCATTGAAGCCCGGTGCCTCGGCGGCTATCCCACACGTGCTCGAAAAGACAACCGCGAGGCGGAGGACATTCCTTGCTACATCGCCGCAAGAAAATCGGGTGCGGCCGTGCCGAGACAGCAAACTCATCGTTCCAGACAATCTGGCATCCCGGCCGGAGCGTAGCGTAGTCAAGGGACCTGCGGTTCTTTTAGCTGACATTCAAACCTCAGGGAAGCGGCGGGGGACTCTCCGCCGGAGCAGTGCCTTCCCGTTGCGTTAGTGGTTGAACATGAATTCCTGGCTTGTAAGCAGAGACCATGTCATGTCGCGCAGCGCGGCGAGTCGCGGATCATCCACCCCAGGTACCTTCTGTTGTTCTGCCGAGGCCAGCGCACCCGTCAAGGCCTTCCGCTCAGAGTCCTTGGGGTGGCGGCTGTACGACGCGAGATACAGGTAGTCGACGATTTGTTCATCGGAAAAGCCGAGCCGGTACATCATGTCCACTGAGCTATCCGGATCGCGCAGCTTATTGTTGAGCGTATCCCCATTGATGATGTGCAGAGCCTGGGTAATGGTTGGCACTGAAGTGCGTTCGCTCTCCCTGGTTTGCTGCCGGATCGGCCGCCCAAAGGCGGTCAGGAAGTAAGAACTGACCGCGGTATCCGGCAACTGCAGCGCGCGCATCCCTGCGGCATATCCGTCGAACTTCTCCGGCCTTTGCGTCACCTCGGAGTATGCGTCCAGCAGCACCTCGGCGGGCAGACGCTTGATCACGTAGTGCGAGCCATACTTGTCATCGTCCGCATTCTCCTTCAGAGGCGCGGACGAAGTCTGATAGGTTGCCGACTGCATGATGGTGCGGATCAGGTAGTTCACATCGTAGTTGTGGGCAACAAAGTCCTTGACCAACGCATTGAGCAAAGCGTCGTTGGTGGCCGGATTGGTGTCGCGCATATCGTCCACAGGCTCAACCAGTCCCCGCCCCATAAAGTTGCGCCACATCCGGTTGACGATGTTGCGCGCAAAGAACGGGTTCTCTTGCGAAGTAAGCCATTTGGAAAAATAGATCCGCGTGTCACCCGGCGCTTCGATAGAAAGCTGCTTGGCATCGAGCGGCTTAGGCGGCAGCACCATCATGAAGCGGTCATCGCTGAATTCTCCGGTCGGCGCGGAGTAGATGGTGACATCGTTGAACAGTGGGCCTACCGCTGGGCGACTCCCGCTGGGTGCGAAGGTCTTCAGCCGCACCCGCGCGAAAAGATTCGCCATGCCGTAGTAGTCCTTCTGCGTCCACTTGGCCAGCGGGTGATTGTGGCAATGCGCACAGGTGATGTTGATGCCCAGGAAGGCCTGGGCCATGTTTTCAGAGATGTCCAGCGGATCGCGATGGATCAACCAGTAGTTGGCCGCGCCATTCTGCAGCGTGTTGCCGGTGGCGGTCACGATCTCAGTCGCAAACTGATTCCACGGCTTATCGCTGGCGACACTGTTACGAATCCAGTTGTAATAGCTCCACATCTCTTCATTGGAGAGATGGTTGCTCGAAACCAAAAGAAGGTCGGACCATTTGTATGCCCAATAGTCTACGAATTCAGACCGTTTCATCAGCTCATCGATCAACCGGTTTCGTTTCTCCGGCGAGGAATCGTTGAGGAACCGCTCAACCTCCGCGGGCCTGGGCAGAATGCCGGCCGCATCCAAATACACGCGGCGCATAAACTCCGCGTCGTCGGCCTGGGGCGACGGCGGAATATGTAATACCTGCAGGTGCTTGAGCACGGCGTCATCGATATAATTGTGCCGGGCCGCTTTCAGGAAAACCGCATCCTCGAGCTTCCATGGGAAGGGAATACGCAGCCGGGCAAAGGTGACGTGGCTTTGGTACCAAACCGTAACCGGAGCCTCGCCGTTGCTGTGCATGGTGACGCGGCCATTGTTGTCGACAGTAGCGACGCCCTCATCGCCGCTGTCATATTTGGCCCAGCGGGTCACATCCGCTGTATGGCCGTCAGAGAAGTATGCCGTCACCAGCAGTTGCTGCTGAGCGCCCGGGCGGAGGGAAGCCTCGCCAGGCAGCACTTCGATCCTGGTAACCCGTGCGTCAGACTCGGTGGGCGCCGGCATCGCCTGGGAGAGCCAGCCGGCAATCACTTTGTACTCCGGCGAGTCGACCGGAAATCGTCTTCCGCCGCCGTGCGGTATGGTGAGCGTCGGCTTCAAAAGAATAAGGCTGCGCGCCGGTTCCATCATCTCCGTACGCCGCGCCAGGGCCTGGTGGGTCAGGGTGTAGTAATCCACCTCGGGGTCGTAGCCGCGCAGGGTCAGCTTGAAGCCGTTCTTTCCCGCAGCCGCGCCATGGCAGGGGCCGGAGTTGCAGCCCATCTTGGTCATCACCGGCAGTACGTCGTTGCGGAAACTCCAGGTGGTCGCGGCCTCGAAGTCTTTCACGTTAACCGTCGCCGCCGCTCGATGGCCCCCAACCGTCGCGTTAATCGTCGCTTGGCCGTCACTCTGGGGAAGGGCGAAATTCTCCTTGTCGATGATTGCGACCTTGGGATTCGACACAGTCAATGTAGCCAGTGAGGTCAGTTCCTCCTGGTGACCGTCGGCAAACGTTCCTTCCACCAGCAGCCGCTGGCTATAGCGTGGTCCTAAAATCGAAATTGACGAGGGAAGGATCTCGATCCTGGTGAGTCCCGCCAACGATTGCCGCGCGGGGAGTGCTGCCGTGATCGATGCCTTGCCGGCTCCTGGCTTTGAGGACGCATTTGCGGGAGCATGACTCTGCGCAGAGACGGCGGACGGCGCCTGGGCGAGAAACAGGCTGACGCCAAGCAGCGCGGAGGCGCCCGTTACAACCAAAATCCGACTGAGTCTCGCCATAGAATTCCCGTCAGACCAGCAATTCATCGATCGGTTCAAAACCGTGATCCACTACCCGCACTTCGCGGCCCTGCGGAGTCTTCAATATGGTGTCGATTGGCACACCCAGGCACTTATAGATGGTGGCCGCGACGTTGGCCGGCATCACCGCGCGATCCTTGGGTGCGGAACCGATCGCATCCGAGGAGCCAACCGCCTGTCCTCCCTTGATCCCGCCTCCTGCCATCACCACGGTCCAGCATTGCGGCCAATGATCGCGCCCGCCGGCGGGATTGATCCGTGGTGTGCGGCCAAACTCGCCCGTGGCCAGCACCATCGTAGTGTCCAGCAGCCCGGTCTTGCTTAGGTCTTCGAGCAGCGAACTGTAACCGTTGTCAAACATCGGGCCGACCAGTTCGCTGTAACAGCTGATGGGGCTAAAGGGAGCGGAACCATGGATATCCCAGGTGATCTCGTTGAAAACAGTCTCGAACATATTGAGCGTTACGAAGCGCACACCTCTCTCCACCAACCGTCTGGCCAGGAGGCATCCCTGGCCAAACCGGTTCATGCCGTACCGTTTGCGGACGTCCTCGGGCTCTTGGGTAAGATCGAAGGCCTCACGCGCCTTGGTCGAAGTCATCAAGGTATAGGCCTGGTTAAAGGTTGCATCCATCAGCTTTGAGTCCTGGTTGCTCTCCTCAAAGTAGGCGACGGACTGGTCAATCATCTCCCGCCAGCTTCGCCGGCGATCGACACGCACGGCAGATATGTAGTCGGGCGGCAGCATGTCCGGCACTCTGAAGCTGGGGTCGGCAGGGTCGGCGTTCAAGACAAACGGGTCATAAGCCTTACCCAAAAAGCCGGCGGTGTCGCCATGAGGCAAGTTCCCGCCCAGTTGCCCAATGGTATAGGGCAGTAAAACGTTAGGAGGCATGTCGCCCTTGGCGCCCTTTTCGAACCTCAGCACCGAGCCGTAATTCGGAGATTCCAATCCGCCCTGGAAGAGCCGTCCCGTCTGCATCATCTGGCAGCCGGTATCGTGCACCGCGGCGGCGGTGTGGTAGCACGAACGCAGCAGCGCGAACTTATCCGCGTGGGTCGCCATGCGGGGAAAGATCTCCGAAATTTCAATTCCGGAAACGTTGGTTTTGATTGGTTTGAAGGGCCCGCGGATAGACGCCGGCGCATCCGGCTTCATGTCCCAGGTATCCAACTGGCTGGGACCGCCCACCAACATCAGGTGGATACAATTCACATCCTTGCTGGGCTGCACTGCGCCCATCGCCTTTAGGCGGAAGAAATGGGGCATGGTCAGCCCCAGAAAGCCCAGCGACCCCGCGTGCAGAAAATCCCGCCGACTGACACCGTCACAGAAATGAACTCGCTTGTCAGCGTCTAGTCGAAACATTGCAGTCCCTCCCGGGCCGGGCCAATCGGAGGAATCATCGAAGCTTCCTCCGCGAGAACCTGAAAAATGCCCGATGGAGCTACGTTCAGCAATATACTCTTCTGCCTCTACCCCAGGGAAGCTGGTGTTTCTGCTTGATCCGGTTGCCAAATTCCGTTCTGTGACACACCGTCGCGCCCACCGCGCGCGGAAGCCAAATTCTCCTTGACCTTCGAGTACGCGGTGAGTTACAACCATGGTCTCCTCCGACCACTCACCGGTCTTTTTCTTGTGGCTCTTGAGTGAGCAAAACACGCTTCCTCCTTCTAAAGTCGAAATCGCAAAGGCACGATCGTCTCCACGAAAAATGCCTGCCGATGGAAGGGGTACCTTGCGGGCAGAGAGGTTAGACTTTTGGCGATCCAGCGGAAAGTTTCAATTTGCAATGTGGTGGTGCTGCTGCTGACAGGCTTCTTTGCCGTGGCGCCGATCGATGCGCAAGCCGCGGACCGAGTGACCCAACCCGTCGATTCCGCAAAGGTACGGGCGCTGCCGAACCATCTACCGGCGTGGGCCAACCCGAACAACTTCGTCGGCCCGGTTCCTTCGAATTCGATGCTCGATCAGCTGACCATCGTTCTGTCACGGTCGCCGCAACAAGAGCAGGAACTGGCAGCACTTCTTTCGGACCAACAGAATCCGGCTTCGCCGAGCTACCATCACTGGTTGACCCCGACGCAAATGGGCGAGCTCTACGGGCTTTCCCAACAGGACATCGCTAGCGTGAGCGCCTGGTTGCAATCCCAGGGCCTGCGGGTGAACTGGGTTTCACCGGGCCGAACCTTCATCGGATTCAGTGGCACCGCGGCGGACGTGGGCAGGATCTTTCAAACGCAGGTGAACTACTACAAGTCAAATGGAGTCCAACGCCTCTCGGTTTCGTCGCCTCCCATGATCCCTGAAGCTTTGGTCCCGGCGATCAAAGCTGTTCGTGGTCTTTACACCCTTGATGAGCATCCCCTCCACAGCGCAATTACGGCACAATCGGTCTCACCGCGGCTAACCGCCGGCAGCAGCCACTTCCTTGCCCCGGCAGATTTCGCCACCATCTACGACCTCCCGGCCAACGTCACGGGCTCCGGCGTGACCATCGGCATTGTAGGCCGCGCCCGTACCGACCATAGCGACTTCACAAACTTCCGTAGCGTCACTAAAACCTCCTTCCCTAATCCCACCGAGATCATCCCGACAGCGTATGGCGGAGTCGACCCGGGGCCAGCACTCACCGTTCCGCCGGCGCCGGGCGTTTCAGACGGAGACCAATCTGAGGCCACCCTGGATGTGTTGCGCGCAGGCAGCGTCGCTCCGGGGGCAAAGCTTTTGCTGGTGGTTGCCAGCAACGCGAGCGGTGGCATCGCAGACGATGCGCAGTACCTGGTTGAGACCGACCCCGTCCCCGCTCAGGTAATGACCATCAGTTTCGGCGCTTGCGAATCTTCGGCGGGACCGGCGGGAGTGGCCTTTTGGGATACCTTGTTTCAGCAGGCGGCCGGGGAGGGGATTTCCGTCTTTGTCTCCTCCGGAGATTCCGGCGCGTCTGGATGCGACCAGGCATTTACCACCCCTCCCGCCACACCCTCCCCCAACAGCCCGAACTTCATATGTTCTTCCAGCTACGTCACCTGTGTTGGTGGAACCGAGTTTAATGATGCGAGCAACTCGTCCCAGTACTGGAGTTCGAAGAACGGCAGTGGCTTCGCCTCGGCTCTGAGTTACATTCCGGAGGGGGCCTGGAATGAGCCGCTAGACCCCAATTCCGATCTTCAGGTAGCAGGCTCCGGCGGAGGTGTCAGCACGGTCATCCCGACTCCGGGTTGGCAAGCGGGCACCGGCGTGCCGGCGGCGAGGTCAGGACGCTACACACCAGACATGGCCTTCTCTGCCTCCGGCCACGATGGCTATTTCGGCTGTTTCGCAGCCGGCGATGCCAGTTGTGTTGCCAACGCACAGGGCGAAATCAGCTTTACCATCTTCTCCGGGACCTCAGCGGCGGCCCCCGATATGGCTGGGGTGGCAGCACTGCTCGATCAGTTTGCGGGAGCCGCGACCGGCAACCTTGCTCCGCGGCTCTACCAGTTGGCTGCGAGCGGGTCCACGCCATTTCATGACGTAACCCCCTCCACCAGCGGCGTGGCTAGTTGCAGCACAAAGACCCCAAGCATGTGCAATAACAGCGTCGCGGGGGCCACCACGCTTACTGGCGGTCAGCCTGGCTTCCCCGTGACCACCGGCTACGACGAAGTGACAGGTCTGGGCTCGCTGGACGTGGCGAATTTTATCCAGGATTTTGGAGACATATCTCCCAGCCCGCTGCAGTTTGTTAAGGTGACGCCGTGCCGGGTTGTAGACACGCGGAATGCAGCTGGGCCGTTTGGTGGTCCGGTCCTGGGTGCGCTAACCAGCCGTGAATTTGATATTCCGAATGGCGCCTGCCATATCCCCAGCAGTGCGGTGGCGTATTCGCTCAATGTGACCGTAGTCCCCAATTGGTCCGCTCGGTTACCTGACGATATGGCCCAGCGGGCAGACACAGCCGGTGGTATCGACGTTGAACTCCGTCGACGGCCGGGTGAAGGCCAATGCGGCGATCACCCCGGCGGGAACCAATGGGGGCGTCAGCGTTTATGTCACCAACGAAACCCATGTGATCCTGGATATCGACGGCTACTTTGTGCCCAAGGGGACGGCCTCGGCTCTGGCGTTCTATCCGGTGACTCCTTGCCGGCGTAGTGGATACGCGGAACGCGGTGGGGCCGCTGGGAGGACCGTACATGGCCGCGGGCAGCAGCCGGGCCTTCCCGGTGCAGTCCAGCAACTGCGGCCTTCCTGCCGATGCGCAGGTATATTCGCTTAATGTGACGGCGGTGCCGAGAGGGCCGCTCGGTTACCTGACCATGTGGCCTAGCGGAGCGCCGCAGCCGTTGGTTTCGACCTTGAACGCCACCGACTGGAACCTACACGGCCAACGCCGCGATCGTGCCGGCGGCCAGCAACGGAGACGTTTCTGTCTATGTATCCAACTCCACCGATGTGGTGCTGGATGTGGACGGATACTTTGCCGCGCCGGCCACGGGGGGTTTGTCGCTCTACACCACCACGCCATGCCGGGTGCTCGATACCCGGCAAAGCTCCGGGGCCTTCAAGGGACGCTTGAAGTTGCAGTAGAGCCGAGCGCGTGCGGCCCCTCCATCAACTGCCCAGGCATATGTTTTGAACGCTACCGTCGTGCCGCCGCGCGGGCTGGGTTTCTTATCCTTGTGGCCGAACGGGGAGAACCAACCCACGGTCTCTACCTTGAACGCCATCGATGGAGCGGTCACGTCCAACATGGCCATCGTGCCCACGAACAACGGGAACATCGACGCCTTCTCCTCCAACTCCACCCAACTGATCCTCGACCTCTCCAGCTACTTCGCGCCGTAGGAAGGTACAGCCGTGCTCGCCTGTTGAGGGCCGTCTTGCAAAGCGATACATCCTTGCGCCATCGATGAACTCGGCCACGAAAAGGATCGAGTTGCCGATGGTATAAGGTTCACAACACTGCATAGGGACTATTCAGGATGGCGACCAACCGGAGAGCTTCAACTTGCAATATTGTGGGTCTGTTCCTGACAGCCTGCTTTGCCGCCGTACCCATCCATGCGGAACCCGCTGACCGCGTAACCCAGGCAGTCGATGCCACAAAGGTGCGGGTGCTACCCAATCACGTCCCTGCGTGGGCAAACGCCAACAACCTCGTAGGCCCGGTGCCAGCGAATTCGATGCTCGATCAGATGACCATCGTTCTCGCCCGCTCGCCGGAACAGGAGCAGGAGCTGGCAGCGCTGTCTGGCGGAGCAGCAGAATCCGGCTTCGCCGAACTACCACCACTGGCTGACACCTACGCAGATGGGCGAGCGCTTCGGGCTCTCCAAGCAGGACATCGATAGCCGTGAGCGCCTGGTTGGAGTCCCAGGGTTTGCAGGTGAACTGGGTTTCGCCGAGCAGAACATTCATCGGATTCAATGGCACCGCGGCGGACGTGGGCAAGGCCTTCCAGACGCAGGTGAACTATTACAAGGTGAATGGCGCTTCAGCGCCTCTCGGTTTCGTCGCCGCCCATGATCCCCGAAGCCCTGGTCCCGGTGGTCAAAGCCGTCCGCGGCCTCTATACCATCGATGAGAATCCGCTGCACACGGCAGTTCACGGCGCGATCAGTTTCGCCGAGGGTGAGTTTCGGCGGCAGCCACTACCTGGGGCCTGCGGATTTCGCAACCATCTACGATCTCCCTGGCAACCTGACGGGCTCTGGTGTGACCATCGGCATCGTCGGCCGGTCACGGACCGATTTTGCCGACTTCGCTAACTTCCGGAATCTCACTGGGTCCACCTTCCCGAATCCCAAAGAGATCATCCCAACCGCGTATGGAGGGGTTGACCCGGGGCCTGCGCTGACTGCCCCGCCGGCGCAGGGTGTGTCCTACGAGACCAGCTGGAGGCGACTCTGGATGTGCTGCGTGCGGGCAGTGTCGCTCCGGGCGCAAAGCTTTTGCTGGTGGTTGCCACCAATGCGAGCGGCGGCATTGCGGCTGATGCACAGTATTTAATAGAGACGGAACCGGTTCCCGTGCAGGTCATGAATATCAGTTTCGGCCGGTTGTGAATCTGCGGCCGGACCCGTCCGGGGTGGCTTTTTGGGATACGTTGTTTCAGCAGGCGGCGGGGGAGGGAATTTCCGTGTTCGTCTCCTCTGGCGACTCCGGCGCATCTGGTTGCGACGCCTCCTTTAGTACGCCGCCGGCGAGCCCCTCCCCCAACAGTCCGAATTACATATGTTCCTCCAGCTATGCCACCTGCGTCGGTGGAACCGAGTTTAATGACGCCAGCAACCCGTCCAAGTATTGGAGCTCGAGCAACGGCAATGGCCTCTCCTCGGCGCTTAGGTTACATACCCGAGGGAGGCTGGAACGAACCCCTGGACTCCAATTCCAATCTGCAGGTGGCCGCTTCTGGCGGGGGTGTCAGCACGATCATCCCCACTCCCGGCTTGGCAGGCGGGTACTGGCGTGCCTGCTGCAAGGTCGGGCCGTTACACGCCGGATATCGCGTTCTCGGCCTCCGGCGCACGATGGCTATTTTGCCTGTTTCGCCGCCGCAGGAGCGAGTTGTGTTGCCGACGAGAGCGGCAATTACAGCTTTGAATACTTCTTTGGCACCTCAGCGGCGGCTCCGGATATGGCGGGCATAACAGCACTGCTTGATCAGCATGAGGGAGGGGCTGCGGGAAGTCTGAATCCGCGGCTCTATCAAATGGCTGCGAGCGTGCCTGCGGCATTCCACGATGTAACCGTTTCGACCAGTGGCGTGACGAGTTGCAGCGTACACACCCCGAGCATGTGCAACAACAGCATTGCGGGAGCCACGACGCTGACCGGGGGCCAGGCCGGCTTTCCCGTGACCGCCGGCTATGACGAGGTAACAGGTCTTGGCTCGCTGGATGTGTCGGCCTTTCTGAAAAATTTTGGAACTCGTCGCCCGCTGCCACTGCAATTCGTCAAGGTGACACCATGCCGGGTGGTGGACACGCGGAACCCAGCTGGACCGTTTGGTGGTCCCGTCCTGGGTGCGCGAACCAGCCGGGAGTTTGATATTCCGCAAGGCGCCTGCAATATCCCATCCAGCGCGGTGGCGTATTCGCTCAATGTGACGGTTGTCCCCCAAGTCGCGCTCGGTTATCTGACGATCTGGCCCAGTGGGCAGCCGCAGCCGGTGGTATCGACGCTGAACTCCGACGGCCGGGTGAAGGCCAATGCGGCGATCACCCCGGCGGGAAGCAACGGGGGCGTCAGCGTCTATGTCACCAACGAAACCCAGGTGATCCTGGATATCGACGGCTACTTTGTGCCCAAGGGGACGGCCTCGGCGCTGGCGTTCTATCCGGTGACTCCGTGCCGGGTAGTGGATACGCGAAACGCGGTGGGACCGCTGGGAGGACCGTACATGGCCGCGGGCACCAGCCGGGCCTTCCCGGTGCAGTCCAGCAACTGCGGCCTTCCTGCTGATGCGCAGGTATATTCCCTGAATGTGACGGTGGTTCCGAGAGGTCCGCTTGGTTACCTGACCATGTGGCCCAGCGGACAGGCGCAGCCGTTGGTTTCGACGCTCAACGACACCGACCGGAACCTACACGGCCAACGCCGCGATCGTGCCGGCGGCCAGCGACGGCAGATGTTTCTGTCTACGTATCCAATTCCACCGATGTGGTTCTGGATGTGGACGGATACTTTGCCGCCGCCAGCCACGGGCGGTCTGTCGCTCTACACCACCACGCCATGCCGGGTCCTCGATACCCGGCGAGAACTCCGGGGCGTTTAACGGAGTGCTTCAGGTTGGAGTGGAGTCGGGCGCGTGCGCCCCTTCTTCAACCGCCCAGGCATATGTTTTGAACGCGACCGATTGTGGCGCCAAGCGGGCTTGGTTACTTATCCTTGTGGCCGGATGGAGAGAACCAGCCCACGGTCTCTACCTTGAATGCGATCGATGGCGCCCTCACCTCCAACATGGCCATCGTGCCGACAAACAACGGGAACATCGATGCCTTTTCCTCCAACCCCACCCAACTGATCCTCGACCTCTCCAGCTACTTCGCCCCTTAGGGCGGAGTAGCTGGGTGGCCTGGCTGGACAATTTGCGATCAGTGGAGCAAGTCGAAAGTATTCGAGGCGTCGTCTACGAAATAGACGCCATCCCAAACCGCGATCAAACCGAACAGCGCTCCTGCTCCCGGAGGTGGTCCTCCGGTGCTATCGATCAGTTTCACCGCAACCTCTTTGCCGCTGAACGGATTGGTTTCAACAATTTTGCCATCGTTTCCGTTCACGGTAAGTATGTGCCCGTCTGGCGCGAGCACCAGGCCGAGAGGGGCATTGAGTGCTCCTCTGACGGACACGGTACGGCCAGTTCCTGCTGGGTCTCATCCGAAAGAGCGCATCGGGTATTGCCGCAATCCGGTTCTTCAGCGTGTCTGCAACGTATAGGATCCCTGTGCCTTCATCGAACGCCACGCCTGTTGGACCTAAGACCAATGCATTCGGGTCGGTTCGCTCCGCGAAACCGGCGGCGATCACCGTGCTGTCAAGCAACTTAGGTGCTCCGCTCTCGGGAATGGCCAAAAGCAGCCGGACAACCGTTCCACCGTGTACAACTTTGCCTTTTGCAGCAACCGTGCCATTGAGCACGTTGGTCACAAACAGGGCCGCCAGGCTGCCGCCGTCCACGGCCGTCATGTCCCACGGGCCGTTGATGTGGTGACCGGAAAATGTTTTAACCACATTGCCCCAGCTGTCCAGGACGATCAGGCAGCCTTCCCGGGCGGTCGCAGCCATGCCGTTGGTAGTCGGCAAGCTACCAACCACCACCAATCCGCTGCGCAGCGCTACCAGTGCAGTTGTCAGCCCAATACCTCCGGGGCAAGGCGCCTTGTTGGGATCGATCTTGGCAAAGAGGCTGAAGGCTCCATTGGGTGCGATCTGCACAATGGTGGTGCCCGTTCCTTGCGCGTTGCCGCCGTTGTTGAAGTTGCTGATGAGGAATCGGCCCTCGACCAGGTTCCCTTTGGTTCGCGGAACGCGAGCCACCCCGTATGGGTTTACATCGCCATTTGGTGGCACAGTGGTGCTGAGAGTGGTTACGGTGTCGAAACCCCCGATGAACGATTTATCTGCGGCGCGGGCACTGCTACTCACGGCGGTCATGGTCAACAGCACCAGGCCGAACACGCGGACACGAAGAAAGAACGGATGGTTCAATTGCATAGTTTTCCTCCCCGGCTATGTGCACACGATCCTGGGGGGTGGGCTGTGCGTTTCTCATAGCAGCGGCGAGGCTAGTGTCCCCGTAGATGACGATTGTCACGGAATTGTCTTTATGTTGTAACTTCTTGCGCCGACGGCTCAACCAGCAAGCAAGATCCTGAGCGCGCCACGATCACCCCCCCGCGAAACGATCGCCCGCGTCCCGCATCGTCCTTATAGTTCGGATAACATACGGTGGGATATCTGGCTTCGGTTAAACGCCATCTCCGGCCATTGACATCCGACGCGCCAGGGATCAACATTAGCCCGAGAGAAGCTACCCGCGAGGAGTTCACATGCCCACTACCGCTACCGAGACAACCGCTGCAATTCGCAGGCCCGCGCTTAGTCCCGCCGCCGCCGCATTCCTGGCCAAGAAACATCAAATGCTGATCGACGGCAAATGGGTTGATGCCCGCAGCGGCAAGACCTTTGCCGTCGAGGACCCCGCGACCGAAGAAATTATTGCCCACGTTCCTGCCGGGGACAAAGCGGATATCGATCTTGCGGTCGCGGCAGCGCGCCGCGCCTTTGAGACCGGGCCGTGGTCCCGCATTTCGCCCGCGGCAAGGCAGCGCCTGGTCTGGTCGCTGGGCGATCTGCTCGAGCGCCATGCCGATGAACTTGCCGAATTGGAAGCGCTCGACAACGGCAAGCCAATCACAAACGCCCGCCGCGACGATGTCGGCGGCTCGATCGAGATGTTCCGGTATATGGCGGGATGGGCGACGCGGCTAAACGGCGAACAGATTCAGGTTTCGACGCCGGGCAACTGGCACGTCTACACCGTTCGCGAACCCGTCGGGGTAGTCGGCCAGATCATCCCCTGGAATTTCCCGCTAATGATGGCAGCCTGGAAGGTTGCGCCGGCTTTGGCAGCGGGCTGCACCATCGTGCTCAAGCCCGCGGAACAGACCCCGCTTTCAGCCATCCGTTTGGGCGAACTCATCACCGAGGCCGGTTTCCCCGACGGCGTGGTGAACATCGTCACCGGTTACGGTGAAACCGCCGGCGCCGCCCTCGCGGAGCACCCTGACGTCGACAAGGTCGCCTTCACCGGCTCGACCGAGGTCGGCAAGCTGATCGTCAAGGCGGCGGCCGGCAATCTCAAGCGGGTCTCGCTGGAACTAGGCGGCAAATCACCCGCGATTGTCTTCCCCGACGCCGATTTGGAGCTAGCCATCGCAGGAACAGCCAGCGCGATCTTCTACAACCAGGGTCAATGCTGCACCGCGGGCTCGCGCCTGTTCGCACATAAGTCGATCTACGACAAAATCGTCGAGGGCGTCACCCGGGAGGCCGCCAAGCTCAAGGTCGGTCACGGCCTCGATCCTTCAGTCAACCTCGGGCCGCTGGTCTCGAAAGAGCAGCATAACCGCGTAACCGGTTTTCTGGAGGCGGGCCGGCATGAAGGCGCTGAGGTCGTCACCGGCGGCAAGGTAATGGGAACACAGGGCTATTTTGTCGAGCCCACCGTACTGGCACAAACCAATCGCTCCATGAAGGTGGTGCGTGAAGAGATCTTCGGACCGGTGGTATGCGTCCAGTCCTTCGACGATTCCGACCTCGATGCTGTGGCCAAATTCGCCAACGACACCGAATATGGCCTGTCCTCCAGTGTCTGGACCCAGAACCTTAAGGCTGCCCACATGATGGCGCGCAAGATCCGGGCGGGCACAGTCTGTATCAATGCCCATAATTACGGTGACCCCGCGTGGCCGTTTGGCGGCTACAAACAATCTGGTTGGGGCCGCGAAATGGGCAAGGAAGTCATGGAGCACTACACCGAAACCAAGGCAGTCGCTGCCCGGCTCTGACGGTCCCCGGATGCGGCTTTCCGCGAAGAAAGCCCTACACCCGGGTGTGTCCGATGCCGCGTAACAGGAAATTCTGGTTAGCTTCCGCTGCCAAAGGTATTGCAGGCGCTCACCTGGCCACTGTTAAACCCGCGGTTGAACCAGGCCATCCGCTGCTCAGACGAGCCATGGGTAAAAGAGTCCGGGGTCACGTAACCCTGCGCCATTTTTTGCATGCGGTCGTCACCGACGGCGGCCGCGGCTCGCAACGCGGTCTGCGCGTCCCCCTGCTCCAGAATTTGCCGATCGGCCGTCGAGTTCGCCCATATTCCGGCGAAGCAGTCCGCCTGCAGCTCCATAGCTACCGATAGCTGGTTGCGGGCCCGCGGGTTTTGCTGCTGCATCGCGCGCACCTTGCGCTCGATGCCCAGCACGTTCTGCACGTGGTGCCCAATCTCATGTGCAATTACGTATGCCTGGGCAAAGTCCCCAGACGCCCCGAACTGCTTCAGTTGGTCCCAGAAGCCCAGGTCGAGATACACCTTTTGATCTGCCGGGCAGTAGAAGGGGCCGGTCGCCGATTGCGCTGCGCCACACCCCGACTGAGTGTAGTCGCGGAACAGCACCAGCCGCGCCCGGGGATAGCGGATATTCTCCTGGGCTAAAATGCGCGTCCAGGTATCCTGCGCATCGCCCAGCACAAAGGAGGCCAGCTGCGCGGAACGGTCTTCCTGCGGCGACGCTGCCCGTGGCGGCCCCTGTTGTACGTGTGTACCGCCCCCGCCGGCAAAGTAGGCGCCGATGTAATTGCGCCCTGTGACCAGGCTAATCACCAGCAGGATCACAAACCCTACCAGCCCAATGCCGCCGCCGCCGAATCCGCCGCCAGATTGGCCACGCCTGTCTTCAACGTCGCTGCTGAGACCACCCGGAGTCCAACGCATAAAGTGCTACGAGTTTAGTACGGCCTCGTCGAACGAGCAGTGAAAAAATGCAATAGGCGGGGTTTTCCCAATTGACTACATGAAGGCCAGCGCGATTCCCAGCAACACGGCAAGCACGTGATAACCAACTGCGCGAAGGTTTCGGGGGGCGGGGGAGACCATCCAAGCCTCTTTCCTTTCCTCCGATTATCGGCGGGTTTGGCGAACAATTTCTCTCCCTTGTCTACAACCTTAGTGGACCCGGGAAAACACAACGTAATTCCGGTTGATGTAGAGCCTGTACCGGTTGGCTGTGGTGTCGTCTAGAACTTGCAACGGTGTAGGGCGCTTTAGTTCGCTATCGTGCTTGCTCCCCACCGTGAACAGATCGTGGGCGCCAAGATCCATCACCAGGAACCGGTTGCCCTCGAGAAAGCCAACGCCGTAGGCTCCCGGTTTGAGCGTCTGCCCGTCGATGTCGAGACTTACCTCGGTGATGAAATAGGCTTGGTACTTCTGTTGTACCGCAGTGGAGTAGCCCGAAGTATCGACCAGAGCGCACAGCACAAACATGCCGTCGGGTAGCTTTACCCCACCCGAATTGCGCGCCTGCACGCTTGCGACCTGCCCACGGAAGAACACCGTCGCGGGCATCAGGTTAGTCGTGTCTCCTGCTTTCAATATGGTCGGGCTGGAAGAGGAGTCAGCTGCGTTCGTTTTGGCCGGAAGGGAAAACGCCATGAAGACGCACAGCAACAAGGGCACGGCGGAGCGGATCGGTAGCATGGGCCATCCTTTATTGATAAGACAGAGATGAATGTACCATCGCGTCATGGTCGTGCGGCGTTGGGCGCTCGTCGCTGCATCCAAGACACCTGGAGCATTCGTGCCACTGCGCAAGCTACGCAAGAAACCTAATCCTGAACCGCAGGCAGGCGCAGGCGGGTCGCAGGTCCAAACCGAACTGGACCGTCCAACGGCGACCGACATCTATGAGCAGGTTTCGCGCAACGCGCGGCACGAGCTGGATCGCCCGGTAGTCAGCCTCCTTATCTCCGGGCTGGCGGGTGGCATCACCATGGGTCTGACCGCCTTGAGCACGTCGATTGTGATTGCCCAGCTGGGGCCAACTCCGGTTGCCAGGTTCATCGCCGACCTCTTGTATCCGATCGGATTCATCGCAGTGATCCTGGGGCGCGCTCAGCTCTTCACCGAAAATACGCTCTATCCGGTCGCGCTAATGCTCGCTGAGCGGCGTCACGGCTGGAAGACTCTTCGTCTATGGGCCATCGTTCTGCCCAGCAATGTTCTGGGGGCGTTCTTCTTTGCGCTTCTGGCCGTGCGCACAGGTGCGCTTCGCCCGGAATTCGTAGCCGCGATGACGCATATAGGGGTAGAGGCCTCGGCTGTATCCACGAGCCACATCTTCTGGAGTGGCGTTATCGGCGGCTGGATTATCGCCCTGGTCGCCTGGCTGGTAAGTGGCAGTCACTCCATCACCGGCTCTGTCATGCTGATATGGCTGTTGACGTTCGTCGTGGGACTCGGCGGCTTTGCTCACTGCATTGCCACCAGCGGAGAAATTCTAGCCGCCATTCTCGATCATCAGCTCGCTCTCTCTCGGTACTTCGCCTGGCTTGGCCCGGCAACCTTGGGCAATATCTGTGGCGGCGTACTGCTGGTTACGCTGCTGGAGTATGGCCAGGTGAAGGGTGGAGAGGACGCAGGCTACTATCGCTAAGGGGTTTCGCTAGAAAGATGGAAGATAACGCGAAAAAGAAATCGGCTCCGATTGAGAGCTACGCCGTGATCGGCGACTGCGAGACCGCCGCGCTGGTCGGCCTGGATGGCTCGATCGATTGGCTCTGTTGGCCCGACTTTTCCTCCGACGCATGTTTTGCCCGCTTGTTGGGGTCGGAAGAGAACGGCCGTTGGCTATTGGCGCCCGCTGTCAAGGTCGAGAAGGCTACGCGCAAATACCGGGAACACACGCTCATTCTGGAGACGACCTTCGAATGCGCTGAGTTTACGGTGGTGCTGATCGACGTCATGCCGATTCGCGGCGCCAACTCCGACATCGTACGCAGAGTGAAGGGAATTCGCGGAATTGCGCCGATGAGGATGGAACTGTCTCTGCGCTTTGACTACGGAGCGACCGTTCCCTGGGTTACGCGGCACGACGGCGGAATCCGCGCCATCGCTGGACCCGATCTCGTAGTGCTCCGGACAACCGCGCCGCTTGCCGGCGAGGATCTGACGACCGTGAGCGAGTTCACGGTAAGAGAGGGCGAGACCGTCGATTTTGTGATGACCTATGGACGCTCGCACCTGCATACCCCACGCGCCATTGATGTAGACAAGGCGATCGAAGACACGCAGCGCTTCTGGGAGCATTGGGCGGTGGCCTGCACTTACCGGGGGCCGTATCGGGACGCGGTGGAGCGGTCACTGATCACTCTCAAAGCGCTCACCTATCGGCCGACGGGCGGCATTGTTGCTGCCGTCACCACTTCGCTGCCGGAGCAGTTGGGCGGTCCACGGAATTGGGACTATCGTTACTGCTGGCTGCGCGACGCGACATTCACGCTGTTGGCCTTCATGGACGGAGGGTACTACGACGAGGCAAAGGCCTGGCAGCAGTGGTTGCTGCGCGCCATTGCCGGCAGCCCTGATCAGGTTCAGATCATGTATGGCATCGCCGGCCAGCGATACCTGCCTGAGCGAGAATTGACCTGGTTGGCTGGTTATGAGGACTCCAAGCCGGTACGCATCGGAAACGCTGCTTCGGAGCAACTCCAGCTCGATATCTATGGCGAGGTGTTGGCTGCCTTTCATCACGCCATAAACCGGCTTGGACGGGATGGGGAGCTGTCGTTCGGTATGCTCCGCGCCATGGTAGAGCATCTCGAAACCATCTGGCAGCAACCCGACGAGGGCATTTGGGAAACCCGCGGAGGGCGGCAAAACTTTACCTATTCCAAAGTGATGGCCTGGGTCGCATTCGATCGCGCCATCAAGGCGGCCGGAATCTTGCATGCGGGCGCTCCGGTCGAACGGTGGCAGAAGGTGCGGGCGAAAATCCACGACGAGGTCTGCAGCCAGGCATACAACGAAAAGCTGGGCAGCTTTGTCCAGAGCTACGGCTCTGAGCATCTCGATGCGTCCTTGCTCCTCATGCCGATCGTGGGTTTCCTTCCCGCTGAAGATCCGCGCGTGCGGGGCACGCTCAAAGCGATCGAAGGCAACCTGATGTCCGGCGGCCTGGTGCTTCGCTACAACACCGAGAAAGTTTCCGATGGCCTCCCTCCCGGCGAAGGTGTTTTTCTCGCGTGCAGCTTTTGGATGGTGAGCGCCCTCAAGCTGCAAGGTCGCGATGCCGACGCAAAGAAGCTTTTCGAGCGGGTGTTGTCATTGGCCAATGACGTTGGTTTGCTCGCTGAGGAATACGACACCGGTGCCAATCGCCTGGTGGGAAATTTCCCCCAGGCGCTTTCGCATATATCACTGGTCAATGCTGCCTTCCATCTGGCCAGCGCGGCGAGCCCTGCACAGAAATAGCCAGGCAGCATCCACTGGTTATCCGATTTTTACCCTGGTGAGGAACAGCATGCACGTTTTTGAGGTCTGGGCTCCAAAAGCCCGCACCGTCGAAGTCAAAATCGGAGACGCAAAATTCCTCCTGGCCCGCAAAGAGAGGGGCTGGTGGTCGGGTGAAGTCGCTACGGCAGGACCCGGCACGGACTATGCATTCGTGCTCGATGGCATGGAGCCGCCGCTTCCCGATCCTCGCACCCGGTGGCAACCGAACGGCGTGCACGGCGCGTCGCGGGTGGTGGACGACGCCGCGTTCCGTTGGAGCGACGCGGCTGGCAATCGCCTCCTCTCTCCAGTGCCCTCATCTATGAGCTGCATGTCGGCACCTTTACCCCAGAAGGAACCTTCAAAGCAGTCGAGTCTCACCTGGATTATTTGAAAGAACTGGGCGTGACCCACGTTGAGCTGATGCCCGATCGCAAATTTCCCCGGAAAGCGCGGATGGGGATACGACGGTGTCGATCTGTATGCGCCTTTCAATGCCTATGGGGAGCCCGATGACCTGAAGCATCTTGTGAATGCGTGTCATGACAAAGGGCTCGCCGTGCTTGCTGGACGTGGTCTACAACCATCTTGGTCCGGTGGGCAATTACCTGGGCAAGTTTGGGCCCTATTTCACTTCGAACCACTCCACGCCGTGGGGCGATGCCGTCAACTTTGAAGAGGCCGGCGCCGCCGAAGTACGCCGCTTCCTGATTGACAACGCGCTGATGTGGCTGCGCGACTACCACTTGGATGGATTGCGCCTGGATGCAGTGCACTCATTCAACGACCGCTCGGCGATCCATTTTCTGGAGCAGCTTGCCGGTGAAGTAAGAAGGCTGGAAGCGGCGATGGGAAAGCATTTCATGCTGATCGCGGAAAGCGACCTGAACGACCCGAGGATTGTGAAAGCGGAGGAGGCGGGTGGATACGGACTCGATGCTCAATGGAGCGACGATTTTCACCATGCCTTGTTCTCCGTCAATCTCCGGCGAGCGTGCAAGGCTATTACGCGGACTTCGGCACACTCGCGGATTTGGCAAAGTCGCTCCGTCACGTCTTTGTCTACGACGGCAACTACTCTGAATATCGTGGGCGAAACCACGGCCGTCAGGTCGTGGGTCTTTCGGGTCATCGCTTTGTGGGCTTCGTGCAGAACCACGATCAGGTAGGCAATCGCGCCAAGGGCGAACGAGTTAGCCATGAAGCCGGTGTGGGCCGCGCAAAGATAGCCGCGGCGCTGGTGCTGACAGCGCCCTTCGTGCCCATGCTTTTTCAAGGCGAGGAGTTTGGCGCCTCTGCTCCCTTCTTGTATTTCACCGACTACGAGGATCCCGAGTTGGGACGGATGATCTCCGAGGGGCGCAAGAAAGAGTTTGTCGCCTTTGGCTGGAGTCCGGAAGAGATTCCAGATCCGCAGAGCGAGGAGACCTTCACCAGATCCAGGTTGAAGTGGTCTGAGTTAGCAGAGGAGCCTCACGCCTCTCTGCTGCAATGGCACAAAGACCTGATCGCTTTGCGGCGCAGCCGCAGCGAACTATCGGACGGGAACCTGAACGCAGTTGAGTGTCCGATTCGACGAACAGGCGCAGTGGCTGGTGCTGGAACGCGGCGCTCTCCGTATCGCCTGCAATCTCGGGCAAGCGCCCGTCGAGGTGGAAATAGGCAGCGGCGCCCAGATGTTGCTGGCCTCCGACGAATCAATAAGCCTCAGCGGAACAAACATCAAGCTCGGCCCCGACAGCGTCGCGGTGTTACAGGTGGCAAGCCAACGCCTGAGCAATAAAGCGGGCATTCGTTTCTAAGCAGGTGAAACAGCAGGGACCTGCGGTTTCACTCCACGGATGCAGAGGAACGCCTCCGCTCTCCCCTTTGTCATCCCGAGCACCTCTACTTGCCTGCGGCAAGTAGAGGGAGAAAATGACCAAGAAAAGCTTGGGTGGCCCATTCAAGCCTTCCTTCTTTTGGCTTGAGTGGGGTTGTTGCGGACCCAACCCTTCGTGTCACTAGGAGCGAAGTGGAGGGACCTGCTGTGACACCCTCCCTCCAGCTGTTGTAGATGGGTATCCGCCTAAATGTCACAGACAAAGTGTCATATAACCACCGACAAACCCATCGCCAAAAGCAGGCCGATGATCGAGATCAGGGTCTCGGTGATGGACCATGTCTTCATGGTATCGGCCACGCTCATATTGAAGTACTGCTTCACCAGCCAAAAGCCGCCATCGTTGACATGGGAGAAGATCGTCGATCCTGCGCCAGTGGCGATGGCCAGCAACTCAGGCCGAACGCCTGGACTATGCAGATAGGATGGGAGCAAGGATGCCGGCGGCCGTGGTCAAAGCGACGGTGGATGACCCAGTAGCCAACCGAATGAGCGCTGCGATCAGCCATCCCAGCAGCAGGAGCGATACATGGGCGTGCAGCGCGACCGCGACAATCGCCTGGGAGACGCCGCTATCCTGAAGAATGCGGCCAAAGCCGCCGCCCGCTCCGATCACCAGCGTAATGTTCGCGGTGGGCGCCAGGCATTCGTTGCAAAATTTAAGAATTGTCTCCCGGCTGAAGCCGCGCATTTTGCCCAGGGTAATAAAGCTCACCAGTACCGCGACCAGCAAGGCAATGTCAGCGCTGCCCAGCAAGTGCAGGGTCCGGTTGGCTGCCGTGCCCGGCTTGGCTAGCAGGTCGGCCCAACTGCCGGTCATCATCAGTACAACCGGCAGCAGGATAGTGGCCAGCGAAATGCCAAAGCCGGGCAAGCCGCGATTCGTCTGGTGCTCGGCGAACTCCTCCGCCATGGGGTTGTGCGGGTCGAGATGAATCCTGGGTGCGATGAAGCGGGCATAGATCGGGCCTGAGATCGCCGCCGCCGGAATACCAACCAGCAGCGCGTATAAGATCGTTCGTCCCACGTCGGCGTGGAAAATGATGACCGCCAGCATGGCCGCGGGATGCGGGGGCGCCATGCAGTGGACCACAGAAAGGCCGGCCAGCATTGGCAGGCCGATCGTCACGAGAGATTTCCCCGTACGCCGGGCGACGGTGAAAGCAATCGGGATGAGCAGAACAAAGCCCACCTCAAAGAAGACGGGCAGGCCCACGATCAGCGCCGCGCACATCATCGACCAGGGAACGTGCTTCTCGCCGAAAAGATGAATGATGGTCTCCGCGATGCGGTCGGAGGCGCCCGATTCCGCCATCATCTTGCCCAGCATCGTGCCCAGGCCAACCACGATCGCGATGTGGCCGAGGGTGTTGCCCGTCCCCGTTTCGAAGGAAGAAACAATGGTCTCGAGCCGCATGCCGGTTGCGGCCGCCAAGCAGCAGCGAAACCATCAGCAAAGAGAGAAAGGGGTTCAGCTTGACCACGGCGATCAGCAGGATCAGCCCAACCACCGCGCTGGCGGCGGCGAGCAGCAGAAAGAGGCCGTGGCTGTCGAGCATGGGAGGGGTCAAGGGTCAGCTCAATGAGGCGGGAGAAAGCGTCCGGCTCTTTGCCCGGTGGCCGCGCCATCTTGATAGGAAAGCACACCGTTAACCCATACTGCCGCGATTCCTTCAGCGGCGCAGACCGGGTTGCTGAAGGTGGCCGTATCCCGGATAGTTTCGGGATCGAAGAGCACCAGGTCCGCGTGATAGCCTTCGCTGATTCGTCCCCGGCCGGCCAGTCCAAATCGCTGGGCGGGCATGCCGGTCATTTTATGCACCGCTTGCGCCAGCGGAAATAGCCCTTGTTCCCGGCAGTAATAGCCCAGCACGCGAGGAAAGGTACCCCACAGGCGGGGATGCGGCCGCGGATCGTGGGGCAGCCCATCGGAACCGATCATGCTTGCCGGGTGTTGCAGGATACGCCGCACATCCTCTTCAGACATGCAGTGGTAGATGGCTCCGGCGGGTTGCAGCTGCTCCGCCGCTTCTCTCTGCCCCACGCCCCAGGCGAGCGCAATCTGCTCCAGGGTTTGGCCGGCAATTTCAGGATGAGGCGTGGACCAGGTGATGACGATACGCACTCGGTCATCGACCTGGCGCAGATCGAGGGTGCTGGAGGAGGCCGCGTAGGGGTAGCAGTCGTACTGCAGCCGGCTGTTCAGCCCGCGCCGCGTCGAACGCCTCGAGGACCTCTCCGCTCCTGCCCCAATTGGCCACCCCTGCGCACTTCAGATGGGAGATCACCACTGGGACGTGGCACTGCCGGCCGGTGTCGAAGGTCTCGCTCATGGCTGCCAGGATCCCTTCGCCCTCTGTCCGCATATGCGAGACGTAGATCGCGCCCGGCGGCGGCGAGCGGCTCGGCCAGTGACCAGATCTCCTGCGGGGGCGCGGAGTTAGCAGACAAGTAGGCGAGGCCCGAACTCAACCCCAGTGCGCCGTGGTCCAGGGCTTCCATCAATTGCGTGCGCATAGCCTGGATCTCTGCCGCTGTGGCAGCCCGGTCTAAGGCATCCATATGGTTGTTGCGCAGAGCCGTATGGCCCACCAGCGCGGCTACATTGACGGCCGGCATGGCTGCATCGACAGCCGCTGCATACGCGGCGAAAGTGGGGTAACGGAAAGCGTCCGCCTCCCCCAGCAGATTCATCGGATCGGGAGGTGGGCCTGCCAACTGCACCGGCGCCGCGCTGATCCCGCAGTTGCCCACGATCACTGTGGTGACTCCCTGCGACAGCTTTGCCATCATCTGCGGATCGCGGATAACACTGGTATCGTCATGCGTATGGACGTCGATGAAGCCGGGAGAGAGCACCCGCCCGCCGCCCTCCGTGACCTGGTCGGAGACGTAGTCAGAAAGTTGCCCGACTGCGCAGACAAGGCCGGCATCGATGGCAACATCGGCGGTTTGAGCTTCGCCCCCGCTGCCGTCGAGCACGCGAACGTTCCGGATGAGAGTGTCACAAAACATATGAGCACCTATAAAGATATACGCACCTTGCAATCCACCAAGCCGGAGACCATCATCGAGCCCTTCCACAAGGGTTTGGGATGGATGCAGCATGCTATGGAGCCCAGCGAGATCGTGCAGCTGGGTTGGAATCTGCTGCGTGAAGACCTGAGCTTGCCGGCAGCCATCTTGAGCCACGAGAGATTGCTCCATAACCTGCGCTGGATGGAGCAATTCATTGCCGCCTACGGGCTCAAATTGGCGCCCCACGGCAAAACCACTATGGCTCCCAAGCTCTTTGGTCTTCAACTGGAGGCGGGCGCTTGGGGTATCACACTCGCCACACCACACCAGGCGCTGGTTGCGTACAACCACGGCGTGCGCCGCGTCTTGATGGCCAACCAGCTCGTGGGGAAACAAAATCTGGCATTGATCGCGCGCCTGCTCGAGGATCCTGACTTCGAATATTTTTGCCTGGTCGATAGCGCGCAGCAGGTGGAGCACCTGGGCGAATTCTTTCGCGCCTCCGGCCGGCGCCTCCCGGTCGGCGTCTAGGTACTGATCGAGCTTGGCGTCGAGGGCGGCCGCGCCGGCGTGCGTGACGCAACGCAACTGCAATCGTGCTGGCGGCGTTGGATCGTTGGCGCGAGCACATAGCCTTGAGCGGGGTGGAGGTGTACGAGGGCATACTGAATAGCGAAGAAAGCCGTTCGCGCCTTGCTCGAGCGCGCGGTTGACCTCACCCGGCAACTGACGCGGGAGCATCGCTTCGATCGCCAGCCCCAGTGTGCTTTCGGGTGCTGGTTCCGTCTGGTACGACGTGGTCGCCGAGGTCTTCTCCGCGGCCGGCCTGGGCGATTCCGTCGACATTGTCTTACGTCCCGGGTGCTATCTGACCCACGATGCAGGCGTCTATCGCCAAGCCCAACAGTTGATCGAGATGCGTAACCCGATCGCGCGCCAAATGCGCAGCGGCCTGCTGCCGGCTCTCCAGCTTTGGGCCTATGTGCAATCGGTGCCTGAGAGCCGGAGAGCGATCATCGCCATGGGAAAGCGCGATGCCGCGTTCGATTCTGGGTTGCCCGCCCCAATACTGCATTACCGGCCTGGCAACCAGGCCCCTGCGGTCGCTCCCGCCGGCTGGAAACTGGTCAAAATGATGGATCAGCATACCTTCCTTGAAATGGGTGAGGGAGACGACATCAAGGTGGGAGACATGATTGGCTTTGATATCTCACATCCCTGCCTCACCTTCGACCGGTGGCGCTATTTGCCCGTGCTCGACGCCGCATACAACGTGATCGATCTGGTAGAAACCTTCTTCTAGCGAAGTTATCCGGCGAAAAGGTCTAGACTGTTCAGACGAGCCAGACTAGGAGGGCTGCACCATGTCGGAAGAAGATTTGAAGGCAGAGATTGAAAAACTGCGCGCGGAGAACGATCAGCTCAAAAACAAGAGTGTGCGTGGGCTGAGTTTGAAAGTGAGTGAAAAGGGGGCGGTATCGTTGTATGGCGTCGGGCGGTTTCCCGTGACACTTTACAAAGAACAATGGATAAAAATCCTTGGCATGAAGGAAGAAATCGAAGCTTTCATCCATGGCAACTCCCACTTGCTCAAAACCAAGGACTAATTTCCAGCGTCGCCGTCGAGTTCGACTGCCTGGGGAATACCAGTCTCGGCCGAACGGTAGAGCGCATCGATGATTGCCATGTCGACATAACCATCGGCCCCGCACGAGGGCGGAACGGAGTCCGCCCCGAATGGCTCGGGAAAATGCGTCGATCTGTGGCCGGAATTCGTCGACCACATGGAAAGTTTTGTGCAGTAGCTCATCTCCCAGGCGGGCGCTAGAGCACCCGCTCGTGCTCATAGGGGAACGCTGGTGTCAGCGAGATGGAGCCGCGGGTTCCCTCCAGGTAAAGCATGGAGCTTAGGGCGGCACTGTAGCAGGTGCTCGCTTGGGCCACCAGGCCGCTCGGGAAATTGCATGGAGAAAGCAATGCCCTCCTCAATCTCGCGAAAGAGGTTCCGGTCGTGGGTCCACTGAAAAGCCGAGACCCGGAGAAGGAACTTCTCCGGCCAGCCAACGCGCGGCGTGGACGCAATAAATACCCAGGTCCATGAGTGGGCCTCCGCCGGCAATCTGCCGGTCGAGAATCCACGGAGGTGTCGTCTGCGGCACCGCGTGACGTTCGCTGAATGAGGCGTGCAGTATCTTCAGCGCGCCTATCCGGCCGCCGAGGATCAGGTCGCGAATAAACACAAACGAAGGCTCGAAACATTTGCGGTAGGCGGTCATCAATAAAACCGATTGCCGGGCGCAGGTAGCGACCATTTCCGCCGCCTCCGTCGCTGTCATTGCCAGCGGTTTCTCGCACAGCACGTGGCGTCCAGCGAGTGCTACGGCTTCTACTTGCCGCAAATGAGCGCTCGGGGGTGTGGCGATGTAAACCGCCTCAACCTGCGGATTACCCAGGCATTCTTCCAGGTTGTCGTAGGTGTAAGCCGCGCCATGCAGCGCGGCCAGCCGCCGGGATTTTTCCGCATCGCGGCTCACTAGCGCTACCAGCCTGGCTTCTTGCATGCCGCGGAAGGCAGGCAGAATCGCTGTTTGCGCCAAGGTGCCCAGGCCAACGACCGCAAAACCTACCGGAGGCACAGGGTTAGCTCTCGCGGTCGGCGCGGGAGAGCCGCTGGTTGCGAATCGCCTTGTGATCCAGGTCGCGCAGGTTCTCGATCTGTGCCAGCACCTTGTGGATCGCCTCCACGATCGCATCGATGTCGCTGCGCGGGCCCAGGAAGATTTGGTGCGGAAACCAGATCGCCTCGCGGTACGCTGCCTTTTCCGACTCCGGACAGCTATACATGGTTTTCAGGTCAAGCGGCTGCGAGCGGCCCCAGCTCAGCGCCGGAAAGTCGGCCGGGTCGAGGGGGAACAACGAGCTGCGATAGACCGGCTCATAGAACAGCCCGTCGCACGGTATACCTTCCAGTTGCAGCGCGGCGACGAATGCGGCCCGGGGAATATCCTTCGCTTGTTCGGAAAAGTACTTAAGCACATAGCCGTAGGGAGCCAGCGTCGTAATGCGGGGTTCCGGTTTTAAGAAGCCGATGCCCGCGGTCTTCGCCAGCTGCTGTTCAAAGTAGGCCATGTTCGCCATGCGAATCACGGCCTGGTCAGGAAGACTCTCGAGCTGCGCGCACAGCACCGCTGCCTGAAACTCACCCAGCCGATAATTGAATCCAATCGTGCGATGGTGGAATTTATCGGTCACACTGGCCCGGCCGGCATTGATGTAGGTCTGTACCCGCTCATGGTATTCAAGGTTGTTGGTGAGCACCACGCCGCCTTCGCCGGAGGTGATCAGCTTGCTGGATTGGAAACTGAAAGCTCCCAGGTCGCCGATCGAACCCGCACCTTTGCCGCGCCATTTGCCCCCGTGAGCGTGAGCGCAATCTTCCACGATCTTCAGCGAATGCTTGCGAGCAATCTCGGGCAGGGCATCCATATCGGCGAAACGCATGCCCAGGTGTACCGGCAGGATGGCGCGGGTCTTCGGCGTAATGGCCGCTTCTGCGGCCCGCGCATCCATGCAGTAGCTTTCGGGATCGACATCGACAAACACCGGCACTGCGTTCACCAGCAGCACTGGCCCCACTGTGCCTTCCCAGGTGTAAGCAGGGACCAGCACCTCGTCGCCGGGGCGGATGTCGATCGCCTTGAGCGCGGCCTGGATCGCGACGGTGCCGGTGTTCACACATTGGCCGTAGGTTGCATCGTGCAGCTTGGCAAAACCGGCGGCGAACTGTGTCGGAGTATTTGCCCGGAAAGGGCTGCCCGCCCCACGCACGGCTGCGCAAGACATCCAGGATGAGCGTCTCTTCTTTATCCGAGATACAACGGCCAGGGTGTGAATGGGGTGGTCCGCACCGCGTGGCCCCCCAGAATTGCCAGACTTTCCATTTAGTTGCTCCGCATTCAAGCTTATTCTAAGCGCTTTTTAGTTTAGCCAGACAGCGCGCCGGATTCAACCGGCATCAGCTGCAAAGCGAAGCCGGGAGATCTGCAATTCCCTCAACCCCGAGTTGAATGAAAGCACCATCTACTTCATCGCCTCCCTAAGCACTCTGCGTGCGCAAAGCGAGATAATCCCACCCGCCACCACAACCAACGTCAGTGCGGCCCGTAAGCCTAGCCATCCCGAGACAGATCCCACTGCTGGAGGACCCACCAAAAACCCCAGATACCCAACGATGGAAGTGGCCGCAATCGCTGCTCCCACGCCTCGCGGATTTCGCTGCGCCGCCGCGCCGAAGATAAGGGCAATCATGTTGGAAGTACCGAAGCCTGCAACCAGCAAACCGATCATCGCGCCCGCATACGTAGTCCCGATGAGTGTGAACCCAAAGCCAGAGACAACCAAAGCGCCCGACAGGCGCAGCAAGTTAGTCGCTCCAAGTCTCATGTTCAGATGATCCCCAACAAAGCAGCCGGTCATCATCGACAGTGAAAACGCCGCGAAGCCCGTCGCGGCCGTAGCCGCGGAGACGTGAAGTGTCGACCGCAGATAAACTGTGCCCCAGTCGCCGATCGCCCCTTCGATGAAGAGGGAGAGAAACGCAACCGCGGCCAAGGCCCATAAATGGCGCGGGATCAAAATCCATCGCGCGGCTGCGTCCGCCGGTGTGTCTTCGGAGAGCAGATAAATTCTGCTGACCAGTGCGGTCACGATCATAGCCGCGGCAGCACACCCCAGATCCAGCCTGGCGCTGGCATGCCTCCGCAGAAGCAGGCTCGAGAACATCGCTCCAATCAACCCTCCCACGCTCCAGAAGCCCTGGAGAGAACTCATCACTGCGGAACCGTATGCGCGTTCCGTGATGACCGCCTGGGTGTTCGTGGAAACGTCGACCGCTCCCCTGCAAATGCCGAAGATAAAGGTTGCCAGCGCCAACCATGGCAGAGATCTGGTCCACGGCAAAATGGAAAGGACCAAGGCATAACAAATCTGCCCTTTCCACGCGATGCCGGAGCTATCGAAGAGATGGAGCGCACGTCCGACAACCGGCATGGTGAGGATGGCGCCCAGCGCCAGGGTAAACAACGGCAGGGTCAGCTGTGCATTGCTAAGCCCATAGTTCTGCTTGAATACCGATATGTGCGCCGACCATACACCGAAGGCGAATCCATTCCCAACCATAAGCGCGGAAACAGCCTTGCGCGCGGATGTTGCCGACCGATGTTTCATGTGACGAGTTCTCTGTGCCCGATGTTTGACTATACCGCGGCTTCGCGCCAGGAAACCGCCTCTGTTCCGATCCGCTCCCACGCTGTACTATTCGAAGGATTCCGCACCAGCCTTTCCCTTGAAGAGGAACGAAGATGCGAACAGCGTTCAGGGTTTTGGTATTCGGGTCATTCGCCGCACTGCTGCTGTTGTCATCGTGCAAGAAGCAGGTCCCGCCGAGTGAAGCTGCTGCTACCGCTGTCGCCTCCGGACCTCAGGACCCGGCTCTGATCGTGAAACCGGGTGGGTATAACGGCAAGCATTTCAGCGGCCCGATTTATATCCCCCGCTCTTCCCCCATGGAAGACGGTACGACCGCATATGACGTGACATATCAGGATGGGGTCACTGTGGTCAGCAAAGACGACACGATGCGTCACCTGCTCACCATCCAGGAGGATGGGAGCTACGTCTTTGACTCCTCGGCCAGCCAGATCGCGAACCTTAAACCCGGAGGCGTCCTTTTGCTCTCCGGCCTCGCTCTGTGCACGGTGGTCGATGTGCAAAGGACAGGCGACCGTTACTTGCTCAAGACGGGACCAGCCAAGATCACCGACGCTATCAAAGACGGCCGTTTGGAAGGCACCTATAAGATCGATTTCAGCCGGATGCAAGGCAGCAAATCCTCTTCTACGCGGGAGTGGCTCCCATCCAGGTTCTCCCCTTTCGGCACCGTCTACGCCGCGGGTTACCAGACAACCGTTGCTCAGGGCGTGGTTGAATTTGACGTTGACTTCGCAGGTTACAACTATCACGTCAAATTCACGCCCGGCAATGACCGGATTGACGTTCAAGCGACCATTAAATTTGGAGGCAGCCAGGGCACGCTCGCCTATGAAGGTGTCGGCTACCTCAGCAACTTTATCTCGACCATCAAGATGCAGATTAAAGGCGGCCAGCTTACCAAGCTCGACTTTACCAATTCCAACCTGGCGGGCCAGGTCGAGCTGAAGTGGTTTGCAGTTGCCAACGACGCCATGAAGTCGGGCGCTATGGCTAAGATCACGTCCTGGCCCGCCGAGCTCTTGAAGAGCGTCCTCCTCTCCAAAGCGGCCTATCATGTTCCGCTCCTGCTGGGCGCGGTGCCCTTCGATCTGAGGATATCGCTGGGCTTTAGTTTTATCCCTGCTTTCACTTCGAAGAATAGCGTGGTTGAGGGGAGCAAGATCATCAAGTACAGTGGCAGTGGCGGTTTCAGCCTTTCCGATGGTCAGACCAAGCCTTCCGGCACCATCAATGTGCAGGGAAGCGTAACCGGGCAGGACAACCGGGTGCTGGCCCTCGGCCCCGTGGGCTTTACTGCGGCGACTGAGGCGCCCCGGCTGGAGTTGACCATGGGCTGGCCGCCGGCCACTTTGCCCGTCGCGGGCTATCTCAACTTTATTGCTTCCTACGGCATCGTCACTAACGGCATGGTCAGTCCGATTCCATGCCAAACCAACATCATGGCTTTCAGCGTAAACGCCGGAGCAGCCTACACCTCGCCCAACACCTTCGCGACCTGGCTTGGATTGGCCACGGGGGCTTCTTGTTCTGTCTCGCTCTGGCAGAAGACCATCAAATCCGCCGGCGCGGGCGGCCTCATGTGCCCCAGTTGAGAGACGTCCACGGGCACATATAGGCACATATAGGCCTGCATGAGCGGCTGCCCTGCCCCGTCGAACATATTGTTCCACCCCATGAACATGACTGTGATGCTTCAGGCAACTCTTGCGCTTGCAACAGCGAAGCAATGGAGAGCATCCTATCGGCTGCTTAGTTGAGAGCCGCATGCAAGCAAAGAAAGGGGTTTCAATATGATCAAGCGCACTCACTATGGGGCTGTGTTATTTTGCGGTATTACGATTTTGTTCGCCGGTTGCACCAAGAAAGACGACTCCAGGGCGAACTACCAAACGGCAATCAACAACTACTACAAAGCCCATCCTGTCTGCCTCTGGCAGGACGCTAAGAAGTTTCCCGTCCAGGCCGCGACCGCTGACGATGCCAAGACGGAAGGCTATGACGCTTTGACCGATGCCGGCCTGCTTGCTCGCACGACCGCGGAGAAGAAGGTCTTCATTGTGGCCTCCAAGCAGGTGAATAACTACGACCTGTCAGCGGAAGGCCGTAACTCCTGGACACCGGATACCACCCAGCCGGGGTACGGCAACTTCTGTTTCGGCAATCGCTCGGTCGATTCGATTGATAGCTTCAGCTCTGGCGTGAACGGTTCTGGCTTGAAGACGGCAGAAGTTAATTACCACTACAGCCTCGCCGGCGTCCCTGGTTGGGCGAAGACCCAGGAGGTCAAGACGGCATTCCCATCGGTAGCTGCTGCTCTGGTGCAAAGCCAGCCCACGCATGATTCTCTGGTGATGAATGGCGAAACGTGGCAAGTGACCAAGTAGCTCCGGCGGATATTTTTTCTTCTATCTGACACCATCTAGGTGTCAGATAGAAAGTCCGCATCGGTCTACCAAAGGACAACCTGAATTTAGCTCCAGGACGATGTCCTTACGCGCTAATTTGTTTGATTAGTCTTCGTCAAAACTCACCAAAGACCGTTACTAATCTTCTTTCACCCGTTTGAAAAGGGCCTTTGATCCGCACTACGACTCTTCCGCCTCCAAGGCAAAAAGCAGCAAAGAACGAGCTGTGACGCCGTAGGCATTCCCAATCTTGAACTTCCCCTGCTCGCTATTGTCGGTAACATTGGTGTCGATCAACAATGACCAGGTATCCCCTCCCGGACAGTCTGGCAGGGTAAATTCGACCAGGTCGTGATGGTCGTTGATCACGATGAGCAGTGTCGCTTGCCGCCCCCTTTGTCGTATTCCTGTAGCTTGGGCCCGCCCATCCAGCAGCATGCCAAAACAGCGCATGCCGTTATCGCCCCAATGCTCCTGCTGCATCTCTGATCCATTGGCGTTGATCCAGGTCAGATCTTTAACCCCCAGTTCCTCATTGTATTGCCCGGTTAGAAAGAGGTTGCGGCGCAAGATGGGATATTTGTGGCGCATTTTCGTCAGTCGGCGAGTAAAAGTAACCAACTGCTCGCCTTTCTCCTTGAGATCCCAATTCAACCAGCTGATCTCGTTATCCTGGCAATAGGCGTTGTTATTGCCGCCCTGGGTGCGTCCGAACTCGTCGCCTGCCAGAAGCATCGGGGTTCCCTGGGCCAGCAACAGTGTCGCCAGGACGTTACGTATCTGGCGCTTACGCAGGGCGATAATGGCTGGATCGTCCGTAGGCCCTTCTACGCCGCAATTCCAGGAGTTATTGTTTGAGCTGCCGTCCTTGTTGCCTTCCCCGTTTGCTTCGTTGTGTTTCTCGTTGTAGCTGAAGACGTCGTTCAGGGTAAAGCCGTCGTGGGCGGTGACAAAATTGATCGATGCCCAGGGCCTGCGTCCCTGTCGATTGAAGATGGATCCGCTGGCACAAAGGCTTTCGGTCAGCGCCGACGCCGGCGCATTGCCCGTCCAGAATTTGCGCGTAGTGTCGCGGAATTTGTCATTCCATTCTGCCCAGCCGGGAGGGAAGCCGCCCACCTGGTAACCGCCTGGGCCCAAATCCCAGGGTTCGGCGATGAGCTTGATTCGGGAAAGGCATGGATCCTGGCTGCAGGCCTTGAGGAATCCGCTCTGGTTATCGAATCCGTTCGGCTCCCGCGCCAGAATCGTTCCCAGGTCGAATCGGAAACCGTCGACGCGCGTCTGTTCCGCCCAGTAGCGCAGGCTGTCGGTGACCATCTGGATCACCCGCGTATGGCTTAGATTGAGCGTGTTTCCGGTGCCGGTGTCGTTGATATAGTAGCGCGGCTTATCGGGCAGCAGGCGGTAGTAACTTGCGTTGTCGATTCCTTTGAATGACAACGTTGGGCCGCGTTCATTTCCTTCCGCGGTATGGTTGTAAACCACGTCCATGATCACCTCAATTCCAGCATCGTGGAGGCGGGCGACCATCTCTTTGAACTCACGCAACGCGCGGTCGCGATCCTTGGCATAGCGCGTGTCAGGGGCGAAAAAACCGATGCTGTTGTAGCCCCAGTAATTCGTCAGGCCCTTTTCCAGAAGATTGCTGTCATTGATAAAGAAATGGATCGGCAGCAGCTCAACCGAGGTTACCCCGAGCTCTTTGATGTACTTCACCACCGGCTCCGCGCCCAGGCCCGCATAGGTGCCGCGTAGTTGTTCCTCCAACCCTGGGAACTGTTTGGTAAAGCCCTTTACGTGAAGCTCATAGATGATGGTGTCGTCAAACGGCAGGCGGAACTCAGTCAGCTGACATTGTTCGTGCCAATCGAAGTTTGGGTCCACGACCACACACTTTGGCATGAACGGGGCACTATCGCGCTCATCGAAAGTGGTGTCATCTCCGGACTCCATTTTGTAGCCGAATATCGCCGGATCCCACTTGAGTTCCCCTCGATGTGCCACTGCATAAGGATCCAGCAGCAGTTTGTTGGGGTTGAAACGGTGACCGTTCTCAGGCTCGTAGGGCCCGTGCACTCGGTAACCGTAGATCGCGCCCGGGCGAACATCCGGCAGGTAGCCATGCCAGATCTGGTTGGTGTACTCGGGTAATTCGATCCGCTCCAGCTCCCGCTCGCCGTTCTCGTCGAATATGCACACCTCTACCTTGGTAGCGTGGGCCGAGAAGATCGCGAAGTTTGTGCCTTTCCCATCCCACGTGGCGCCTCGCGGGTGAGGAAGGCCCTCTCTCATTGGAGCAAGATTGTTTTGCGAGGGGGTCGTTTCGGGCGCTACGGCAGCAAGTTCTGTACTCATGGCGGTGTTCGATCCTTCAAAGCTGATTTTGGGGGCCAACGATAGAAAGAAGTAAGACTGACATAGATGCCGATTCCCAGCTTTTAGCTGGCTGGCTCGAGCTTCTTTCAGGCCATCAAAGTAAACGCAACTAAATTCCAACGGCGTTCCCGAATGGGTTAGCTCGCCGCTATTGTTATGGCTTTGTGGGCGGCGTGAGCAAGCCTTGATCGCGCAGCCATTGCTCCAACAAGACGGGCCATTGGTCCAGTGCCGCGCTTCCCGCCCCCATCCCGCTGCCGTGCTCTCCGTGGCGAAAGATGTGCATCTCGGCGGGAACACCGGCAGCAATCAACGCGTTATAAAAATTCACACTGGCGCTGATAGGAACTGTTCGATCGTCTGTAGTGCTGTAGATAAAGGTGGTGGGGGTCTCCGACGAAACGTGCAGGCTCGGAGTGTATTTCTGCTCGTCCAGTTTGCAGGTTTCGGGAGGAATCGTCTTGATCAGCGAGCAGTAGGTAATGTAATCCCCGCTTGGCTGCATTGCGTTCAGCCATGGGTAGCCGAGCACCAGGAAATCAGGCCGGCTGCTGAGCCGCTCCACCGGGTCGCCGGCGCCTGCCTTGCCTGCGTCGAAGAGGGTTCCAGTCGTCGCGGCCAGGTGGCCACCCGCCGAGAAGCCAATGATGCCAACTCGGTTGGGCAGAAAACCATAGCTTGTCGCAGAAGACCGCACCACCCGGACCGCGCGTTCAGCATCCTCCAGCGGTATCGGATACAGATACTTTGCTCCCAGCCGGTATTTCAGTACAAACGCGGTCACTCCGCGGGAGGTAAACCAATCCGCGACCTGGCGGCCTTCAAGGTTGCTGGCAAGGCCGAGGTATGCTCCGCCCGGCGCGACGATCACTGCCGATCCCGTCCCTCTCCCCTGTTGAGGAACAAACACCGTCAGTGTGGGTAGGTCAGCCGAATCCGTGTTTGCTACCTCGGGCGCATTACTCGGCCAAAGGGGGATAGTCGAGATGCCGAGAGCAGGATCGAGCGTCTGCGCCAGTCCATGCGGCGCACCCAGCACAGCTGCAAGCAGGCAGAGCGCCGGCGCCAATAGTCGTTGCTTCATCGTTTTTCTCCTCAAATTGCCACTCCAGAATTCTCCGCCACCAATCTTAACAATCCGCCTCGATCATCCTTCCGGCAAAACAAACGGAGCTTGCGAAGGAGGAAGATAGCTTGATCGAAAGTGCTTTTAGTTTGCTGATCTTGGGGGAAGGGATTATGGCCGGATGGGATGCTCCGCGTTTTGCCGCAGCGCACATGGACGATTGAACTACTCTGAGGCTACTACCCGGTGCAAACAGCAATGGCGGGGCTACGCCCCGCCATCAGCGGACGCATTTGTTAATTCGCTACACGTTCCATCGCATCCGTCATTCCGGAGATGACCTCGTCCATCTCCGCTCGCTTGATGGCAGTGGTCAGGGCAACCATGCCCCCCGGTCCCAGGTGCAGGCCGTTATTGACGCAGGCAAGGTGAAACGATTGCGCCAACTCCTCGTTCGGTATAACCAGTCCGGCTCGCAGGTTCTCCTTGGTGAGGTAGACCCCCATAACGGAGCCAGTCTGTTGCACGCTGAGCGGTAGACCGAGTTGCGCCGCCTTTTTCTCGAGCGCGGTGCGCAGGCTCAACATCAAGTCGTCCATCTGCGCGATCTCCTCCCGCGTCAGATGTTCCAGCGTGACCCGGCCGGCCAGTGTGCCTAAGACGTTCCCGTTGTAGGAGCCACCGTGGTACATCGCGTCCGGGCGGCGTGGATTGGCCAGTTCTATGATCTCGGCTCGGCCACCGGTAGCCCCCAGCGGGGTACCGCCGCCCAGGAACTTGCCTAGAAACGTTATGTCCGGCGATAGATTCCACTTCTCCGCGGAACCGCCGTAAGCCAGGCGCAGCATAAGACAGTCATCCAGTATAAATAACGCACCGTGCCGTCGTGCCAGTGTCTCCAGCCGGGAAAGAAAATCCGGCTCCGGCACCATGACGACCCCGGTGTACATTACGGGCTCCACCAGCACAGCGGCGATTTGGCCCTCATGTTGTTCAAGTTTGCGTTCGAACGAAGCCACATCATTGAACTCCGCCAACAGCGTGTGTCCGGGAATTTCGCCGCGGCCTTCGAGACCGGCTTCGAGATCGCTATACGAACCGTGGTAGCCTCCACGCAATTTCAAGATCAACGGCCGCCCCGTAAACCGTCGGGCGAGTTTCACTGCCAACATCCCGCTCTCCGTGCCCGAGTTGGTGAACAGCACACGCTCGAAGTTTGCCAGGCGCCGGCAAAGCGCCTCGGCAAATTCGATCTGCGGAACAGAGGTCCCCAACCATGCCCACGAATGTGGCAGTTGCGCAGCCAGCGCATTCACCACCGGGGCGAACGCGTGGCCATGGATCAGAGCCAGGCCGTTGCTGATGAGATCGATGTAGCGATTTCCGTCCACGTCCCACAGGTAGCAGCCTTGGCCTCGTTCCATCACTACCGGGTATGGCCAGTGGAACCCGAAACCGCGGGTGAGGCCGCCCGGCATCGAATGCGCCGAGCGTTCTAAAAGCGTTGCTGACTTGGGAGTGCGTTTGCGGAACTCCGTCTCGATAACAACATGGTTGTCGACTTTGATTGTCACTGCGGTTCTCCCCTTGCGGAAGCCCTAGCTTAAAGTTTCCCCCGCCCTCGGTAACTGAGTTATGCGTGAGTTTTCTCGGCTGCTGCCGGCTGGAAAACTCACGGAGAACTCACAAATGGAAGCGAAAGACAAGAATATGCTTTTCGATAGGAGATCTATGCCCCTCATCGAACGAATTTCCAACAGCTTCTCGACCAGCTTCAGCAACGCTGTGGTGGTAACGATGGGCGAATACTCCACCATTTACGTCTCCGGACACGTGGGATATGTGGTCGGCGGCCCCGTTAAAGTGACCGCGGAGAGCTTCGAGGAAGAAGCAAAGATCTGCTACTTCAACGTCGAGAAGTCTTTGCAACAGGCAGGGGCCACGCTCAAGGATGTGGTTCGCATCGTTGCGTATCTGACCGATGCGGCCGACTATCCGGTGTATGACCGTGTACGGCAGCAGACCTTCGCGGGCGCGGCGCCCGCCAGTTCCACCGTGATTGTCGCCGGCCTTCTCGCCAATGCGAAGCTTGAGATCGACGCCATCGCTGTAATCAAAAAATAACCTCCGAGCGCAGCCGACGGATCTGCAGTTATAAACCAGCATCCGATTCGAATGAAAATGCCGTTCCTCAAGGCCCGGAGGGCCGATCGCCAAACGTCAGCCCAGCCCGGGAGAGCTGGGACTAGTTCCAGAAGCTGATCCGAGCGCCGTAGGCGCGGCACCAAACCTTTTTTCCCCACAATGCCTCAATTTGTCCTATGAACGCCTGGAAAGGTAGCATTCGCCTATGCCACTCAGGCGGCTCTTCCTAGGACTGATGCTTGTTTGGGCTCCCTCGCTTTGGTCCCAGCAGTTTTCTACCAAGGTCAACACCTCGCAAGGCGAGGATCGGCAAACCTACCAGTTGCCAGCCGGGCTCCTCGCCGCAAATGGCAAAGCCTGGACAATCGAAGTGCAGCTGACCCCGCACCCTGCGACGGGACCATTCCTCACCGTAGCCGATGCCGGTGGCCACGTACGGATCAAAGGTGAAGTCGTCGCCGAATCCGTCGAGTTTGAAGTCATCACTGATTTTCGACCCCAGCCTCTTGCTCTCCTCTTGCCTTTGCGATCTATCGATGCAGCAAAACTGCATAACGTGTTACTGCGATACCAGGGATTTCGCCTGGCGTTCTTCTGTGACGGGGTTCTGGTCGACGAGGATTGGCCAATCGGCACGGTAATGGCCGGAGAGATTGCCCAAGCGAGTCTGAATGCGCCCGCGGCACGGCTCGCCATCTGGAACACCGCTCTCCCCGATGCTGAGATCGTCTCTCAAAATGGCGGCCCGGCATTCGTCAACGCAAGGGCAGATGCGCTCTTTGGCCCCCAATGGCGCAAAGTCCAGTACGGGCGCCCGCGAGGCTTCAACACCAATGCGGGGGATGCCATGCCGTTCTTTCACAACGGCACTTTCCATCTCTTCTTTCTGTTGGATCGCCGCCAGCACCACAGCAAATGGGGATTGGGAGCTCACCAGTGGGGACACATCTCCAGTACAGACCTGGTCCATTGGACACAGTACCCTCCCGCACTCACCATCGACCACGAATGGGAGGCCTCCATCTGCACCGGCTCTGTCTTCTTTCACAACGGCCGCTATTACGCCTTTTACGCTACCCGCATGCCCGATCGCAGCGAGCATCTTGCGATGGCGGAAAGCGACGATGCCATTCATTTCAGGAAGCTACAGCCTAACCCCTTTACCGATCCGACTGCCCCCTACCTGTATGGTCCCAATCGCGATCCCTTTGTTTTCCAACAAGGAGATAAGTTCCACATGTTAGTAACCGCGGCGATTGCGGATAAGGGCAGTGCCGAGGGCCACGGAGCCCTGGAACACCTCACCTCGCATGACCTGAAAACCTGGACAGTCGCTGAAAAGCCGTTCCTGATTCCGGACTACCCTGACCAGCCGGAGTGTTCGGATCTGTTCAAATGGCGGGATTGGTACTACCTGACTTTTGGCATAGGCGGCGTGACCCACTATCGCATCGCGAAAACGCCAACTGGACCGTGGCTCAAGCCCCGCGTCGATGTTTTAGACGGAACGGAAGCACGCGTAATGAAATCCGCCCCGTTCACCCGCGACCGGCGCCTCCTGGTCGGTTTTGTCCCCCACGATAAACACTGGGGTGGCGACCTGGTCTTTCGCGAACTGGTGCAGGAAAGTGATGGATCGCTGGGAACTAAATTCCCTCCGGAAATGTCGCCCCACGGCATTCCCGTAAATGTCGACTCGCATATTCAACTCGATGCCACCCACCCTACTGAGGCGATGAAGGAAATGGGCGGCCAGATGCACCTCACGGCAGTGTTTGGTTCCAGCCAGGGTTCAACACCGTTTGGGGTGAAGGTGGTGAGCGGAGAAGGCGGGAGCATGGGCGAAGAACTCTTGATCGACCCGAGGTCGCAACGCGTAGCCTGGACCGACTCCAACGGGGCGGCGACGCAAGCGACACTCGATCATGTCGACGGGCTTGATAGGCCCATCCAGCTCAACATGATTCTCGACGGCACTGTAGTCGACGTTTCAATCAATGACCGCCGCACGCTGATCCACCGGCTCGACGCCATAAGCCACCCGCATCTCGAATTTTTCACCCAGGGCAGCGATCTCAACGTCTCGAAGATCGCTGTGTCGTCGATCCCTTGAGATTTCTCGCTCAATCTTCCATGTTTTAGCGCTAGCAGAGGGCAAGATTCGCAGTATACTGCGTGTATTACGCTCGCATAACACGTAGGGAGCTCCCCATCATGCCTGATAAATTCACGGGCCACCTGCGGTTTGAGTCCTTCATCCTGGATGTAAACAACTGCGAACTCCGTCGTAACGGCATCCCGGTCCCCCTCCAGAAACAGCCTTGTAAGCTACTCGCATGGCTGGTCTTACACGCAAATCAGGTAGTGTCGCGGGAACAGCTGCGGCAACAACTGTGGAACACCAGGACCTTTGTAGACTTTGAAGCCGGGCTTAATTTCTGCGTCCGGCAGATACGCCGGGCGCTCGGCGAAGATGCGCGCCGCCCCCGCCTGCTCGAGACGCTCCACGGTCGTGGTTATCGCTTTATGGGCACCGTGGAAGCGGTGGACCCTACGCCCGCAACTTCACGCCGCATCACCATCGCGATCTCTCCAGAGCTCGAAGAAGGCCCCCTATTCACCCGGCTGGCAGATGGGATTACCAGCCTTTTGCTCTCCTGTCTCGGCGCCGGCGACAGAACCCCGGTTGTCTCCTGCACCCGGGCGATCGGTGTCAGCGGAGAAACGATGGACTCCGGTATACCGCTTGCCAGTGCGCTCAAGATGCTCTCCGCCGGCGCCGAGGTTAGGATCAATCACGGTCCGCTGGATAGCCGTTGCCTGGCATTACTGCGGATGGAGTAAGCACGGCCGCAGCCTCGGCCTCTCGCAACTGACGCGATCTGCGGCCGAAGGCCAGGTAAAGAGGGATTCCCAGCAGCGCCAGGCCCAGGCCTGTGAGCGATTGCCCGGGACGTGACAAGAGAGTGGAGACGGCCAGTCCCACAGCAACCACCAGGTAGGCGGCGGGCAGCCATGGATACCCCGGGCAACGATAGGGGCGCGGCCGATCAGGCTGGGTGCGCCGCAAAATGAACACCGCCCCTACGGTGGCCACGTAGGTGAGGGTGATCATGAATACAAAGCGTGCCAGAAGTTCCTCATAGCCCCCGCTGGCGATCAGCACCACTACCCACGCGCATTGTGCAACCAGCCCAATCACCGGTGTATTCCACCGTGGGTGCAGGTAGCCCATCGAGCGGAAGAAGACCCCATCCTTCGACATGCAGTAGTAAATGCGTGCTCCCCCCAGCACCACTCCTGACATTGCGCCGCCGCATACCACGGCGATAAAGAGGGAAACCCACTTTCCTGCCGTGGCAGAAAACATCGCTGTCACGGCCCCTTCCGCTACCGTCGTTTGCTGCCCCATGCTCTCCGGCGGCAGGGCATACATGCACAGCACATTCACCAGCAGGTAGGTTCCGACAATCAGCAGGATGCCGATGATTAGCGCCAGCGGCAGGTTGCGCCGTGCATTCTCAATCTCTCCCGCCGCCCAGGTCACATAGGACCAGCCGTCATAGGTAAAAATCAGAACGATGAGCGCCAGGCCGACGCCATGCATGGAGAAAGAGGATGCATGGGCTCCCGCCTGGGGCAGGAAATGAGACCACGATCCACGCCCCAGGGTAAAACCCAATCCGGCGATGATCGCCACCATCCCCAGGTAAACGGTACCGGTCATATTCTGCACCCAGGCCGCGAGCTTTACGCTGCGCACGTTCACCGCCGTCAGCAACACCACGCTGAGAATGGCCAACAGGGAACCACGCGTGAACTCAAAGTGGAAACCGAACATCGTTTTGGCATACAGCACATGTTCGGCGGAAAGGGAGGGAATCGCGCGGCCAAGAAACAGGGCAAAGACGATCGCCATCGCCGCGAGTCCCGCGCTATTGGCCACGGTGAACAATACCCAGCCATACACAAAGGACGCGAAGCCGCCGAAGGCTTCCCGGATGTATATGTATTGGCCGCCGGCCTCCGGAAACATGGCGCCCAGCTCTCCGCAGACCAGCCCTACGATCAGCGTAATTGCGCCGACGGCCACCCAGAGTAGCAGGGCCAGCAGGGGAGTGCCCACGCCCCGCAGCACGTCTGCCGGCACAATAAAGATCGACGCCCCCACAATCCCACTCACCACCAGCATCACGGCGTCGAACAACGAGAGTGTGCGGGTGAACTTGTCTGTTCCCGTGGCGATTCTCATCGTGGAGAGCCCGTGATCGCTCGCAGAAATAGATAGTAGAACTCCAGCCCCTGATCCAGCGATGAAACCCGCAGGCGCTCATCTTTGCCGTGCGCCCGAACATCGTCTTCATCGATCCCCACGCCTGAAATCCCATAGGAAGGAATTCCAGCCCGCATGGTGTAAACGGAATCTGACGCGCCTGTCTCCATCTCTGGCACCAGGGGAACCCCGGAATAAAGCTGCGCAGATGCGCTCTTGAGCGCGTCCAGAACGATCGGAAGGGGAGCGGCTGCCGGCAAAACGGCGCTCGACGGAGCCGTCCCGCACTTTCTGCCCGAAGAGCAGTATTGCATCGTCACTTGGCTGTCGTTCACCACGCTGGCTATTTGCTGTTCGACCTCCATAGGCGAGTGTCCTGGAAGGATGCGGCAGTTTACGTTCGCCTGGGCTAACTCAGGCAGCGCGTTATTGGCCTTGCCCGCGTCGAAGCGAGTGGGCGTGCACGTCGTTCTGAGCAGCGCATTCATGAAAGGACTACTGGCGGCCAGCTTTGCCAAAGCGCTCGGATCGGACGGAATGGCGAGTGCGGCACTGACCAAAGCCTGCATGCTCGCGCTGTATTGCGGAGCTTCCATGGTGAGAAACCCGCGCACCACAGCATTCAGCTCCAGCGGGAAAGGTGCGGCCTGCAAACGAACCAGCGCGCTCGAAATCCGCACGATCGGATTTTCCGCGCGTGGCTGTGAGCTGTGGCCGCCGGCATCATGGGCGCTCAGCGCGAAATCCGCGTAGGTCTTTTCCGCCGCCTCATACGTTACGCTGATGGGCCGCCCTGCCTGCAGGTCTACGCCACCCGCGTCCAGGTTGACGACAAACTCGACGTCATGGAACAAATCCGGCCGCTGCTGAACGAGCCACGCGGCCCCGTTATCCGGGCCCGCCTCCTCGTCAGCCGTGAGCATCAGGATCAGGTCGCGATCGGGCGTGTAGCCTTCCCGCCGCAAGCGGATGAAGGTCTCGACCGCGATGGCATCATTTTCTTTGATGTCCTGCGTGCCCCGCCCGTAGTAGTAGCCATCCTTTTCGACCAGCCGGAAGGGGTCGGTGGTCCACTCCGACGGCTGGGCCTCGACTACGTCCAGGTGGCTTAGAATCACCACCGGCCGTTCTTTGCCCGAGCCACGAAAGCGGGCTACCAGGTTTTGCTTGCTTTCCGTAGGGCCGGCCAGAATCAGGTCTGCGGAAGGGAAGCCGGCGTCCAACAATTGTTGGCGCATAGCCTGCGCCGCCGCGGTTACTGAACCCACGGAATGCGTGGTATTGATCTCGATGAGTTGCTTAAAGAGTTGGTATACGAGTTTGCTGTCGTCGGCGGGCGGGGAAAGAGGGGTCGAGGCCGCGCGGGCCCCGGCGGTGAAGCACAGTATGGCCACGCAAAACTCAAAAATCCGTCGTCGCAAGTAGTCCCCCATCTCCGCTCTGCGTTGTTCCTTCGATTATTGCGTGCTCATCCTGCGCAAAACGACTCCATCCGGGGAAATCAGAGAAAACTCATGCGGCGAGTTGCGCCCCAAAGGACTGCGTGGCCCATTCAAGCCTTCTTTTGGCTTGAGTGGGGTTGTCGCGGACCCAAACTTCATGCGTGCATCGTCCGTTCAAGCTCTTCCTGTAACATCCTTCCTTAACTGCGGCTAGCTCGCCACACAGCAAGGAGAATCGCCAAGTTGAACCAAAAAGATTGGGCAGGAGTATTCCCCGCCATCACCACGCCATTCCAGGCTGATTTGTCGGTCGATTACGAGACGTTTGTAGCACAGGCCTGCTGGCTCATCGAGTGTGGCTGCCACGGCATTGTTGCCCTGGGATCTCTCGGCGAAGCGCCGACGCTGACCCGGGAGGAAAAAATCGAGATCCTGGAGCGAGCCGGGCATTCACTGAGGAATAAGGCGCCTCTGATTGCCGGCATCTCTGCGCTTAGTACCGCGGAGGCGGTCTGGCTTGCGAAAGAGGCTCATCGTGCGGGCGCGGATGGCCTTATGGTATTGCCGCCCCAGGTTTACCGGGGTGACTGGCGCGAAACGCAAACGCACTTGAGCGCTGTCTTCGCGGCCACACCATTGTCTTCGATGCTCTACAACAATCCCGTTGCCTACGGAACGGATATCACTCCGGAGCAGATGATCGAACTAAGGGCGAAACACGACAACTTCCATGCGGTGAAGGAATCGAGCGGTGACCTCCGCCGCATTACTTCGCTGAAGCATTTGTCCGCCGGCTCGCTCGCGATATTCGTTGGCATGGATGATGTCGTGGTCGAGAGTGTGGCCGCGGGTGCGACTGGCTGGATAGCCGGCCTGGTGAATGCCTTCCCCGAGGAATCGGTTCGTCTCTTCCTGTTGGCCAAGAACGGGCCTTCAGCGGAACTGGACACACTCTACAGTTGGTTTCTGCCTTTGCTGCGCCTGGACACTGTCCCTAAATTTGTGCAACTGATCAAGCAGGTGCAGGAGGAGTGCGGCGGCCCTTCCGCGCGCGTTAGGCCGCCCAGGCTTGAGCTTGCAGGAGCGGAGCGCGACGACGTCATCTCCCTCACACGTAAGAGCCTTGCGACCTGCCCCCGCTGACTCTGCGAACCTTCCCGGAATCTCATCTCTGATGCAAGGACGGCTGCGTGGTTTGACCCTGTCCCCCGTGGTTGTTACTATCGAGATGCGGGGTGGAGCAGTCCGGTAGCTCGTTGGGCTCATAACCCAAAGGTCGCTGGTTCAAATCCAGCCCCCGCAACCAATAAGATCAACAACTTAGATCCTGTCGGCTGCCAGCCGGCCCCCATAGAACCCCACAATACAATTTCAGGCAGCCACTGGGTACTCCTTCTCCTGCTCTCCTGCTTCGTGTCGGATGAATGCTCTCCGTCTTGGCGGCGGCCCGCTGGCGATGATCGAATGCAAGACCCTGTGCTAATGTTCTGGGGATCATGAGATCGAAAGAGCTTTCGCGCCGGGGTTTCTTGCAAGCCAGTGCTGCGGCTGGCGTGGCTGCAGCGTTTGCCCCCATCCCCACCTCCGCATCGCCGGTTAGCCAGCCGGCCCAGGTATCCACTTTCGAGCTCGACGAAACCACCATCGCAGAACTGCAACATGGCATGGAGTCCGGCAGATTCACCGCGCGTTCTCTCGCCGAAAAATACCTTGCGCGTATCGATGCTCTTGATAAGAGCGGACCCGCGCTTCGCTCCGTCATCGAAACCAATCCGGACGCTCTTTCTATCGCCGACGCCTTGGATAATGAGCGCAAAGCATCGGGACCTCGTGGGCCGCTGCACGGTATTCCCGTTCTGATCAAGGACAACATCGACACTGCCGACGGTATGATGACGACCGCGGGCTCGCTTGCCCTGGTTGGGGCAAGGCCGGCAAAAGACTCTTTTGTGGCCGGGAAACTGCGCCAGGCCGGCGCACTCATCCTGGGGAAGACCAACCCCAGTGAATGGGCGAACATCCGCTCCACTCATTCCACCAGCGGTTGGAGCGGCCGCGGCGGCCTCACCAGGAATCCTTACGCATTGAATCGCAATCCTTGCGGCTCCAGTTCCGGCTCGGGCGCGGCTGTCTCCGCGAATCTTGGTGCCATTGCTGTTGGCACTGAAACCGACGGCTCCATCGTGTGTCCTTCTTCGGCGAACGGAGTGGTGGGCATCAAGCCAACGGTTGGTCTCATTAGCCGCAGTGGCATCATCCCCATTTCTCATACCCAGGACACTGCTGGGCCCATGTGCCGCACCGTCCGGGATGCCGCTATCCTTCTGGGCGCCTTGGCGGGCGTAGATCCAGAAGACGGCCCCACGCTAGCTGCCCGCGACCGGCTCCTCCCCGATTACACCAAATCCCTTAACCCGGATGGTCTTCGCGGTGCTCGTATTGGCGTGGTCCGCAAATACTTTGGCTTCCACGCGGCGGTGGATGCGTTGATGGAGCAGTCGCTCGATGCCATGAAAAAGCTGGGGGCAACCATCGTCGATCCGGCAGACATCGAGACCATTGGCAAGACCGGTGAAAACGAACAGCTTGTCTTGTTGTACGAACTCAAGTCCGATCTCAATGCGTATCTCGCCAGGCTTGGCCCGAGCGCCCCGGTCGCATTCCCTGAAAGAAGTGATTGAATTCAACGAGCGCTTTCGCGAAAAAGAGATGCCATATTTTGGCCAGGAGTTTTTCATCAAAGCAGAGGCCAAGGGGCCCTTGACAACCAAGGAGTATCGGGACGCGTTAGAAAACAATCTTCGTCTGGCGCGCGCCGAGGGAATCGACGCCACGATGGACAAATTTAAGCTCGACGCGCTCGTGGCCCCTAGCGGCGGCCCGGCTTGGCTCACAGACCTTGTGAACGGCGACTCGGACCTCGGGGGAAGCTCAGGAGCGGCCGCGATCGCCGGATACCCCAGCATCAGCGTTCCCGCAGGATTTATCTTCGGGCTTCCCGTGGGAATCTCCTTCTTCGGACGAGCCTGGAGCGAGCCCACCCTGATCAAGCTTGCATACTCCTTCGAACAAGCCACAAGCAATTCGCAAGCCGCCGAAGTTCCTGCCAACGGCCGATCTGGCCTAGGGCGACAGGTTAATTCAGCCTGGATTTCTTACGGGAATGGAAGAGGCAAATGTTACTGTTCTAGGGGTCATGAGTTCGACCAGGATTTCTCGCCGAAATTTCATCATCGCAGGCAGCGCCCTACTTGCCGCACCCCTTGCCAAAGCGCAACAACCATCCAAACAATTCACCGCTGGACAATTGGTTGAGCGCATCCGCAACCACGTGGGAGTTCCCTGGCAGGCGACTACGGTTGACCGCATTCTTGCCGGGAATGCGGAGACCGTGATTCAAGGGATTGCAGTCACCATGATGGCGACTCTCGACGTGCTCGAACGGGCGGTAGCCGCGGGCAAAAACATGATTATCACGCACGAACCCACCTTCTATCTGCACGAAGACACAACTGCGGATATTCACGACGATCCCACGCTAAAATACAAACTCGATTTCATCCGCAAGAACCATATCGCGATTTTCCGTTTTCACGATCATTGGCATGCCCGTAACCCCGATGGAATTGCTATCGGGATGATGCAGGAACTTGGCTGGCAGAAGAATGTCGACCCCGCTGATTCGAATCGTTTCCTCTTCTCCGGCGAACCGTTGGCGCAGTTTTGCCAGGCGATACAAACCCGTCTGAATATTCGCACCATGCGAGTCGTTGGCAAGCCCACGATGCCGGTCAAGAGGGTGGTTGCCAGTTGGGGCGCTGCCGATCGTTCGACCACGATTCCCCTATTCGCACGGCCCGATGTGGATCTCCTCGTTGTTGGTGAAGCGCGGGAATGGGAGTTGGTCGAATACGTGCAAGATAGCATTACGGCCGGCAACCAAAAGGCGCTTGTCGTGTTGGGGCATGTCGTTTCCGAACAAGGCGGCATGAAGTACTGCACGGAGTGGCTCAAGTCCTTCGTGACCGAAGTTCCGATCGAATTTATTCCAGCGAGCGAACCTTTCTGGAACCCGAGCAACCCTGTAGAAAGCTAAGACAAGGAGTCTCATTGACAGGAATCATCGCCGGAATAGGATGGCACATGGTTGGAGCAGCATCTGCTGCTTCGTTTTACGCGCCCATCAGCAAGGTCAAGCGGTGGACCTGGGAGTCGACCTGGGCCGTGGCCGGTATTTTCTCCTGGGTGCTTCTACCTATTTGTGTCAGCGCCATACTCCTACCCGATTTCCGAGCCTTCTATGGCTCGCTTGACTCAGCGGTCGTTCTCAAGGCCTTCCTCTTTGGCTGCATGTGGGGAGTAGGCAACGTGAGCTACGGTCTCACCATGCGATACCTTGGCATGTCGCTCGGCATCGGCGTGGCCATCGGTGTCACCCTGGTGGTAGGAACGCTGATTCCACCCCTTATCCACGGTCAGGCCCACGAGCTCGTAAGCACGCGCGGCGGCCTGCTCACATTGTTGGGCATCGCTGTCGCGCTTTGTGGCATTGTCACTGTATCCGTAGCTGGACATCGCAAAGAAATTGCCTTGGGTTCGGAGGTTCGCGAATTCGACGTGAGAAAGGGATTGCTGCTCGCTGTCATGTGCGGCATTTTTTCTTCCGGTATGTCGTTTGCGATCGATGCGGCCCGCCCGATTCAAGCCTCGGCGTTGGCCCTTGGGGTCAACCCCCTTTATACTGCCCTGCCGAGCTATGTCATCATCATGGGCGGAGGCGGGCTGGTCAATTTTGCGTATTGCTTCAGCCGGCTTCTCTGGAAGAAAGATCTTTCGTTGAAAGCGGACCTCGCGTTGCCCGGGGCTACTCTGTTCAAGAACGGGACGCTCGCCGCCACCGGCGGCATCATGTGGTATCTCCAGTTCTTCTTCTATGCCTGGGGAGCGGCCAGCATTCCAGCCAGCTTCGCCTACGTGAACTGGATGCTGCACATGAGCGGCTATGTACTGTTCGGTGGAATCGTGGGTCTTGCGCTTGGCGAATGGGCGGGTGTCGGCTCCAAACCAGTGCGCCTGCTCTGGGCCGGCATGCTGGTCATCATTGCCGCGGCCAACATTGTCGGCCTGGGCATGGCCTCCTAGCGAGGGCCCTCTGCCTGCAACAAACAGTTAATAATGTCTCTACAGCGAACAGGGGTGCCCCACATCTCCCTTCTTTTGGGAGATGTGGGATACCGCGAACCTCAACGTCTTGCCCATTGCGGAGTTGATCTTCGGCTTCGAAATGGCACTCTCAGCCGGCGATTGCAATCTCCAGCAGCTCTCCTTCACCCAGTTGAACGGGATCCGCAAGGTACACGGTCACCTGACCCTTGCCCTTCTCCAAACGCGTGGTGATTGCCTTTGTTCCCATCTGCACCGTAGCGCGAGAACCAGAAGCGGCGACCGTGCACGACTTGCACGGTAAGGTGCCGGCCAGCGTCTGGATCGTAAGACGAACCGCGCCCGATTGCGAGCGTTTCAACGAATAAGTTCCCCAGCCGGTGCCCGTCGCCCAGAAGCAATGGAAGTTGTCCTGCGGGAGCCTGGGCAGTGCCGAAACATGGCCGCGATCTCCTTCATAGTGGAACCCGCTCAGGGCCACAACGCTGGACCATGACGACATGGCCCGCGCGTAGTGATGTCCGCATTCTGCCTCATCCCACGGGTTACGCTTGATTCCGTCGTATCGAGCGCGCAGGTTCTCCACGTACTCCACCCCTTGCGGAATCATGCCGGAGTAGAACATCAGCGCCGCAGTCGAATGCTCCAGGCCCGTCCACGCTTCGGCATAGTAAGGGAAGGGAATATGAGGGCGCGGCGCCTTGCCGTAGTCGCAAACCAGCACGGCCGCCTCATCATTCAGAGCGTAGGTACGTTGAACCGTGTCATGGTCTACCAGGCTGCGTTTGTAGTTGTAGCGATAGATCGAATCCAGCGTAGTACGCACGTGCTCCGGTGAAACGAGGGGTCCCAATCCGGCAATGTCCGCGAGATATTGACCAAGAAGCTGATCGATCAGGCAGCCCCCGCCCACTTGATACTCTGGCTGTTGCGTATTGTCAGCTCCCATGCCACTGCGAAGCTGGGGTGCAATCTGGTCCGGCCGGAACCCTCGAATCTGCTGGATATAGAACTCTCCCCGAAACAGGTTCGCATCGATCCACCGGCTCCCCTGGTCGAACAGCTTTCGATACTCGTTCGCAGAGGCATCGTCCCCGGCGGCCCGCCCCATCTCCTCCGACGCGCGCAAGGCCCCCAGGTAGTAGATCCCGCACAAGGGATTCGGACCGTAAAACTCTACGTCGTATGTATTATGCTGAACACCGTCCAGAACACCGTCACGGTTTGCATCCCACCCACCCGGAATCCACGCGAACTCTATCGCCTTTTTCACTCGAGGCCACATTGCTTTAAGCCACGCCTCGTCTCCAGAGAGCTTCCAATCCAGATAGGCGTGGATGATCTGGCCCATCTGTCCGTCTGCTGCCGCGATGTGGTATCTTTCCTTGCCGTCCGGCAACAGCTGGCGAAACCGCATGCCACCCTGATCGTCCATGCTGTATCCAAAGGAGGCCTGGCGTAGCGACCGCGCATACGAGGGAAACAGAAACGCCGTTGCCGTCTCGTAATTCCACACGTGCGTGCAGTTTCCGAAGCAGCAGCCCCGATGGTCATCGGAGCCTTCGAAGCCGTGAAATTCCCCATCCGCGGTGCGGAAGCACGTGGTGGTTGCCAGCGTGGACAGGTTGGCGCTCGCCGCTTCTTTGACCGCCGAAGGCAGCGTGCTTGCGGCGAAGGCATCGGTAAACTTTCGCGTGCGGGCTTCTAGCGACTCGAGATTTGTTGCAGTATATTCCGCCGCCTCCCACGCATTCTTGAAGCGCGTGGCATAGTAATTGCCAATGATCGTCGCGCCCTCGCCCTCAGGAGAGTCCCAACCGCACCACTCCGGAGTACGGTTAGGGAAATGCCACGCTAAAAGGAAAGTGAATTCCGCCGAGCCGCCGGCAGCGATCGTCCTCTGTTGAGAGAGTGCCCCCACCGCATTGCGCGACTCTGGCTCGTTCAACAGCGCCCCATCCTGCGAAAAGGCATCCCAAAATAACATCGGCGAATTCCACCAACGCCCGCGCGGCCAGCCGCGCCAATACGTGGTCTGAGCTCCTTGGCTCGAAACCACCGCAAGCGCAAAACTGCCCTGCATCGGATCGCTGGCGCCCAGGCTGGGGTTCGTCATCAGCAGCCCCTCGAGCTGGGTAGCCGTGCGGTACTCATTAACGCGAGGGTCCTCGTTCGGCCGCGCCACGTCAACGTTCGTGGGGGCCTTGACCGGGTTGTCGATGGAAAATGAGATCGCGACCTTTGCGCTGGAAGCCGTCGGGTTGCTCACCCGATAGCGCATGATCGCGACCGGCAATCCAGAGGCATCAGGGTCGTGCGGAATGAAGGGCGAAAACGCCTCCAGTTCGATCTTCACCGGGATGCTGGGATCTTTAAATCGAAGATGTGCCAATGGGTATGCCGCCGTAAATTCTGCCGTAGCAATGCGGCTCAACCCCGGCGAATTTGCCGAGCCAAGGCCGTCCTGCCCCTCAAATGGCGGCAGTATCCGCGCTTCCAGCACGCGTGTGATCGGTTTGGAGTCCCCGGCTTTGACCCATATCGAGGGAAATGCGTATTGCGGTGAAAAGCCCTTGTTCGGCCGGTTGAAAATCTCCCAATCGCGTAGCTGCCCTCGTCCACCGAGGGCCAGGCTTCCGGCGGCGACGCCACCCAGCGGGAAGGCAAGCATCTTGAGCTGTTCACCGGTGAAGACACGCGGATGCGCTATCCTCTCCGCGGCTTCCCGAGACGGCCGCTTCACGCTCTGTACCTCCGCCTCCGCGAACACCGGCCAGTAAGGGATTTGTGTGGAAGCACCAATCGCGCCGGCTGCCTGTTTGAAGAAATCACGACGCCCTATGCGAAACTTACCGGCCATAGATCTATTAACCCCATCTTCAGTGTAGTCGCGCCACTCGTTGACTTACTTCGCGAGATACTTTGCTCATGTCGTTCTTTTGCAAATGGTAGGTGTCAACCAGTAAGTCGCCGCCTACGTACACCTTGGCCAGATTCATGGCATTGCAGGAAAGCACTACCGCGGCATAAGGATCGACAATAGGTCCGCGCTCCACCAGGTTAGGATCGACAATAATAATGTCGCCGAACTTGCCCACTTCCAGGCTACCCACCTTGTCCGCCACACCGAGAACTTCCGCGCTCCCCATCGTGTGAAAACGCAGCACATCAATCGGCTGTAGGACCTGAGCGCTCTCGTTGCGTGCGCGGATTACATAAAGCCCCATACGCATATTTTCGAATGGGTCCGGCAGGTCCGAACTTCCCTGGCCATCGACACCCATGCCAACCTTGATCCCCATCTTCTGATACTTCGGAATATCGGCGATACCCGATGCCAGCCGTCCGTTCGACATCGGATTCCACACCATTCCGGAGCCGGCGGCAGCGACTGCCTTTAAAATGGCGTCATCCGGGTGGATGAAGTGCCCGAAGCTGACATTCGGGCCCAGGATATTTGCATCCATGATGTATTGGAACGTGTCACGCTGCGCCTGCTGGTTGACCGGAGACTCCAGAAAATGAATCTCCGAGTAGAGATGGTAATCGCGCATGAACGAAGCATCCAGCTTGATCGCCTCGGGCGTGGTAATCCATCCTGAGTAGGCCATTTTCAAGACCGTCGGCCGGCCCATATCTTTCTTCGCATAGGCCAGGAACTTCTCCAGGTTCGCTCGGCGCACTGCCGGCGTTGAGTGGCCTGAAGGCTCGTAGGAATGAATGAAGCGCATCCCGGAATCGAGTTCTGCCCGCCACTGATACTCCTCAAAAGCCTCGTTATCTTCCCGGGCGTACTCGAAGTTGTAAACGGAGGTGATTCCATGAACCAGGTGATCGAGCGCGCCCTGCAGGGTAAACCAGTAATAATCTTCCGGTGTTGTGCCGAGCTCCCGGGTCTCCAATGCCTCCACCCAACCCGTCATGGCGGGGTACTGGTAGACATATTGGTCCGTCGCCAGTCCGCGAAAGGCGCTTTCTGACATATGGCTGTGCGCGGAGATAAACCCCGGCAGCACGAACTTGCCCTTGGCGTCATAAGTAGTATGCGCAGTCGTGCCGGCAGGCGGCTTGCCTTCGCCGATTGCTTTGATCTTTCCGTCATTGCCCACGAGAATGTAGCCCACGAACGGCTTGGTCTGCCCCGGCTTCATGGTCAGCGCCGTACCGTTGACGATAAGCAATTTGTCTTCGGCGAATCCGCGGTGAGCAAACATTGAAAGAGCCAACACCGCGGCGCAAAGCAACCCCCAGCGGCTGTGCAAGATCATTCCTGGATTCCTCCATCAGTCGATCCTTGCGTGGCGCAGCCCGCCGGCGCAAGGGTAGCGGGTTATCCCAGCAGGGGCTATAGAGTACCATCCCCCGAAGCCCGGCTCTATCGAAGGGAAACATGTATTTTCGGATTAGTCCTGTAAACTTTCGCACGCGTACGGAACACATAAACCAGCTGCTGGCCTTCCTTGAGAAGGAGTGCCGTGCCGCCCTCGAAAACTTGAGTAGGGAAAAGCAGCAGAAACCCTAGGCTCGTGTGCGCGCCGCAGGTCTCTTTCGCTTCTGCGCCGCAGGCGGACATCGGGAAGTGGCCTGGGCGGTGGATTCCCTTATAACCAACTCCGGCTGCACGATCACCCGCTGCGGGTGATGCGCCTTTGGATGATTGATTCGGTTGAGCAGAGTCTCCGCTCCTGCTTTTCCCATATCGCGCAGGGGTTGCCGAATAGTTGTCAGGCTTGGAATCCCGAAGGGTGCGCTGAGCACGTCGTCGAAGCCGATAACCGACACATCATGCGGCACTCGCAGCCCAGCTTCATGCAGGGCGCGAATGGCGCCGAACGCTGCGATGTCGTTAAACGCGAAGAGCGCGGTGAAATCCTTGGTGCGTGATAGTAAGGCCTTGACCGGGCCATAACCTAGGGCAGGGGACCAACTGTTTTCTGTCAGTCGAATCAGTAGCTCCGGATGGATCTCCATACCCAGGGTGCGGGCTGTATCCATAATCTCTTGCCACCGGGGATCCGTATCGACCGTCTGCTCCTGGCCTCGCATGAACGCCACCCTGCGGTGTCCCAGCTCACAGAGATGTTTGAGCGCAAGACGAGCCGCCTGCTTGTGGTCAAGCTCAATGTTGGTTACGCCCGCCGCGGCCTGATGTCCTGAGATCGAGACGACCGGCACCGACACCCGCGCAGGCGGTGGAGTATTCACCAGAAGAAGCCCCTCCACTGACCTTTCTAGCAACATCTTCGGATATTCCTCAAGCAGCTCCGGTTGCCAGTGATGGGCGGCCAGCAAATAAAAATATTTCTCTGCCACCAGGTATTCTTCCGCCCCATTCATCACCAGGGTGAAGTAGCCCTCGCTCATCTCTGAGATCAATATTCCGACAGACATGCTCCGCTTTTGACGCAGCGACCGCGCAAAATAATTAGGCCGGTAGTGCAACTCGTTGGCAGCCGCAAGGATACGCTTCCTGGTGGCCGGCGGAATTGCCTGCGCCGCAGGCGAGTCGCTCACCACGACTGATACTGTTGTCAGCGACAAGCCAAGATGATTGGCCAGAGTGCGTAGCGTTACACGTTCATTTTTGTCAGTTGCTTTTTTGCTGCTCAAAGCTGCCTTCCACGAAACCGCTAAGGAAATGTCGCTTCTTACTATCCCTGTCAAAATCGAACATGTCTATAGGATTTGTGCCTTGGTCTCCCATCGCTCGCATAGGGAAATTATTCGCTTGACACCTCTGCGGCCTTTGCGATCTACTCGGACCGGTCGAGTTACAGAAACGTTTCTTCTGTCAAAAGAAACGGTTCTGCGGGCGCCGTTGACCAGAAGAATCCCGCGTGTAGCTGCAACTGTAGCTGCTGTGGTGTGTTATGGCCAGATCAATCGTTCATGCGATTCGTGGGTGCCTGCAAACTCTTCTTTAGCCTCGCTCCTCAAGGCCGGACCCTGATAGGTTCGGCCCCATTTTTTAGCTTATGGATGCAGGAGAAGGGTTCGTTCCAGGCGAAAGGTCAGGGCCGTTTCGGCCGGCAAGATCAATGATTGGGGTCGCCACGCTGATGCCGTCTGTCCCGAACTCAGTCGTCCCCGTTTGCGAGCGCAAAGCTTAGAAAAGAAGCTTCATCCCAAACTGGATCTGCCGCGAAGTCGTGGCTGTCGCACTGATCACCCCTGCTGTAGGCGACGGCGCGGCTTCTACCGTCGGGGTCTTTGGTGTTGGACCGGAACTGTAGACAACCGCATTCGGAGTGGTGAAGTTGGCGTGATTGAGAACGTTGAAGAACTCCGCGCGGAACTGTGCACGAAGCCGTTCGTGGATCGTGGTGCTCTTGGAAACAGCGAAGTCCAGCTCGGCGAGCCCTGGGCCACTCAGCGTGTCCCGGCCAACATTGCCAAAGGTACCCGGGTAGGGCGCCGCGAAGGCAGCGGGATTGAACCACTGCCGTACTGTCTTGGCATACAGCGGGCCGCTAAAGCCGGCAGCACGGTTCGGCCTCACCGGGTTGCGCGTATCTCCATTGCCTGTCGGGTTGTAGCCCAGCTGGGGTGACAGCGGGAAACCGCTCTGCAACGTCGTGATTCCGCTCAGGGACCAGCCCTCCGCAAACTGCTTCGCCAGCGGATTCGCATTCGCCAGACGGCTGAAGGGCAGCTCCCAGGTCCCGTTGATCGCGCCGGCGTGCCGAATATTGGTGGCCGCTGGCCCGTAATCCAGTGCCGGGTTTCCCGGGTACATCACGAAGGCCGGCGTATTCGCCGAGACGCTGGTATTCCACGCCGAGCCATCGTCCAGGTTGCTGGCGAAGGTATACACCCCGCGCAACTGCAGCCCGTGCGCTAATTGCCGGCGCACATCGACCTCCAGACCGTTGTAGTTGCTGATTCCCTGGGAAACCCACGAAGTGGTATTGGCCACTTTCGGGTTGGCCTTGGTCGTGGAGGGATAGAAGACAGTCCCTGGCGCCAGAGACGCAGGGCACGAGGCCGCTGGGCAGACCACCGTTGCCGGTATGTTCTGGTCCTCGGAAAGAATCTGATGGTATCCGTGTGAGCCCACGTACCCAATCGTCAGCGAGGTAGCAGGGGCGATCTGTTGCTCCACCTTGAATGTCCACGCAAGCACCGTCGGTGTAGCAAGGTCCGGCTGCACATTGCTGGGTGAAATCAGCCCGCTGCCACTTGAAGTTCCGCTGGCGAGCTCGGGGAGCTTATCCACCGTCGTGTTGCTGAACGAAAGTGTCGTGTTGAACGGCGCAGTCTGGTCAAGCCGGTAGTCCAGTGTGTCCAGCAGCGCGCGATGCACGCCGAAGTTTGCCCGCACAGCAGTCTTGCCGTTCCCGAACAAGTCGTACGCCAGGCCGATGCGCGGCTCCGGCATGAAGGTTGCGCGGTTTTGCGAGAGCGCAGAGCCGCCGATGGTGGGGTTCGTGTTGATCACGCCGTCCGTAAAGCCGTAGTTCGACGCGCGGCTCTGTGCCTCATTCCACCCGTTTGTCGACTCGGAGCGAAAGCCGGCGCGAAGTTCGAGCCGGGGCGTTACTTTCCACGCGTCCTCGATAAAGCCCGCTCCAAAGAGTGATCTCCAGCCGAGTTCCGTTGGTGAAGGCACCACGGTAAAGGTCGCGACGTTCCCCTTGAGGAAGCTGCTCAGGGTCGAGAAAGAGGCCTGCCCATACTGGTTCTGCGCCAGGTCGTCATTCGATTGCAGTCGCTGCAGCCAAACTCCCGCTTCAATCTGGTGCCGTCCATGGGTCCAGAAAATATGATCGTCCACTGTGAACAGGTTACGTACAGCCTGGTTGTTGCTGCCGGTGTTCGCACCCGCCAGCGTTACCTGCGATGCGCCATTCGAGGCTGTGCTGCCCGAGATGACGATTGCGCCCACAGGCTTCCCCGCGATCCAGCCGGGCACTGAGTCGGGAGCCTGCCCGGTAAAGTAATAAGCCGCGCGGGAGTAACCGATGCGCAGCGTATTGAGCAGGTTGGCCGAAAAGACGTGCTGTTCCTGCGCGCTCACGACCTGCTCTCGCAGCCGCTCATAGATGGTCGAGTAGGGGTTCTGCGAGGGAGTATCTGCGTCGCTGTCGTCGGCTGTATAAACCCCGAAAAGCAAATCGTTCTGCGTCAGATTGGCATCGATGCGGGCCGTGCCGAAATCCTCGCGGACGTGCTGGGGAGGGTTGGAGAATGCCTCGGCGATACCGCTCTGCGTGCCGTTCGGGTTGAGCAGCTCGGGACCGTTGGCCACCGGCCACAGTGCCAGCAGCGGCTTCACGCTGGCGGAGGCCGCTGCGCGCGAGGCATCGTCGGGAACGAAGCTCACCGCGCTCACCCCGAGATGTTGACGGTAACCTTCATAGTTGCCAAAACCAAACAGCTTGTCATGGCGCAGCGCGCCGCCGAGGGCGGCTCCGAAGTCATTGCGCTGAAACTCCGGTATCTGTGCCTGGTCGAAATAGTTACGCGCGTCCAGTGCGCTGTTGCGCAGAAATTCGTACGCCGAGCCGTGGAGCGTATTGCCTCCCGAAGCGGTAATGATCGATACCTGCGCCCCGGTGCGCTTCCCGTAGTTCGCGCCATACGTATCGCTCACTACATTGAATTCCCGCACCGCATCCACTCCAAGCAGCTGCCCGCTGGTGCCGCCGGGGGTTACGTTGATCAGCGAAGCCCCCGTGTACTCAATGCCGTTCAGAAGAAATAGATTGTCCTGCGGACGCCGCCCCGAGACCGAGTACATGTTGCCCACCGAGGAGTTCGATGTGCCCACTCCCCCCGAACGCTGGGTGGTGTAGCTGACCGATGCAGGATTGAGCTCGATAAGCTGGTCGAAGCTGCGGCCGTTCAGTGGCAGTTCCTTCACCTGCCGTTCGTCGATCAGCCCCTGTGTCTGCAGGGTAGACGTATCGACCACGACAGCCGTGTCCACCACCGAGACGCTCTGTTGCACGCTTCCAACTGTGAGTGCCAGGTGCAGTTGGACATTCTGGCCCACCGTGAGCGCGATTCCCGTCCGATTGAGAGCTGCAAATCCATCCCGAGATACCGAAACGGTATAGACTCCCACTGGAACAGAGGGCGCGGAGAACGTGCCGCTATCCGCGGTAACGAACCTGCGCTCGCCACCCGTCTCCTCGTTGCGGATGAGGACTTCTGCCCGCGCGACAGCAGCGCCCAACGGGTCAACGACATCACCCGAGATCGTCCCGCCCACCATCTGTGCTCCGGCCCCGGGTGAGTAGCCGGCAAATAAGACGACAGCGGAAAGTAGGCAAGAGAGGAGTACGAATCGCAGGTCACGCATTGCAAAACTCCTGGAGAATCTTCCGCGCGCCAGAACTGCGGATTTCCTAAAGCAAATATCTGAGTTGACAGGCACAGCTGCGGAAGGTGAGGAGCAAAGCAGCTAAGCTGGGAAGGTTGCGAGAACTAGCGCAAACAACAACAAGCCAGCGCCGAGGAGGCGCGGCAACAACATACGAAGAGCTGTGCGACAGAACTCACTCTAAAACACTAACACAAAAGCTACCGCAGATCATCAGCAACCAAAGTCTGGGTGGCCCATTCAAGCCCTCTTTTGGCTTGAGTCGGGTTGTTGTGAACTCAACCCGCCGCTCGTGTCGTTCGTTACTGCTTATCAGTGATGGCCCTCGCTTGTAAAGGTAGTCCACTTGTATGCCTCCGAATCGTGGGGGCCCGGCTTCGCTGTCCACAGGTCGGCACTGATCCCGTTCAGGTCGTAGACCACCTTCCCGTCCTTGATCGTGAGTTCGCAGATCAGTTTCTTGTTGCCGTCCAGGCGTTTGTTGACCATGTCGGTAAAGCCAAATGTGCCCGTCTCCAGGCGGAGCACCGCAACATCGGCGATTGAGCCCTCGGATAGATTCCCCAGTTCGTCGTGACGAATCTCATGTGCCGGGTGCGACGTCATCTCGGCCACTACTTCCTTCAGGGGAACATTTACCGCCATAATCTTATCGGCGACATTGAGCTCGTCCTTCATCGCCGCGTTCATGCTGGTGACGTGGAGGTCGGTTGAGATGGAATCGGGAATGAACCCCGCCTTGATCATCGGTACGGCAAGCGACCATTTGAAGCTACCCCCACCCTGTCCCACGTCGAAATAGATGCCGCGTTTGCGCCCTTCGATCAATGCTTTGCTAGGCCCCAGGGTCACCGGATCCTGTTCATGACGAAGCCCCGAGTACATGTGTGTGTAAATATCCCCCGGCCGTAGCTTTTGGGTCAGCAGGTCGTAGATGGGCCGCGTGGGGCGGTCTGAACCGAAATCCACCATCACCGGAATGTTGGCCTTGGTTCCCGCGATAACCGCCTGCTCCACCGGCGTCCACTCCGGGCCGGCAAAGTGCGCAGTCTTGATGCCTACAATCGTTTGCGGATACTTGAGGGCCATGGCCGCGGTGGCCTCTCCATCCATATCCGCCGTGTTCTGCTCGTAATGGGGGCCGCGCATGCCCGCCCCGACAATGTTCAGCATGGCGAATACTCGCGTCTTCGACCGGTCGATGATGCGATCTTTGAAGTCCTCAAAGTTCCGCCAGCCGGAGCAGCCCGCATCGACCACCGTCGTGACGCCAACGCGGAAAGTAAATCCATCGGGAGGGACGCTGTTGTCGCCCGCATAGGAGTTGCGCTCCCCCGTACCGGCATAAACGTGAACGTGAATATCGATCAGCCCTGGGGTCACGTACAAACCCTTCACCTCAACCGTCTTCAGCGCCGCGCTGCTGGGAATGTGCGGGGCCACCCTCGCAATCTTCCCGTCCTTGATAGCCACGTCCATCAACCCATCAACGTGGTTCTTGTCATCCAGCACATGGCCGCCGCGCAGCAGAAGGTCGTACATTGGGGGTGCCGTTTGGGCGAAGGCGCTAACGCCGACGGCAAGCACGAGCGCGAAACAATAGAAAATCCTAAGCATCATGTTCCTATTCTGCATCTCTCACCATCAGGCAACAAATCCCCTGGAACCTTGGGGAGTATTTCATAGCAAACCTATCACGGCGTCCGTCTACGACCGCCAACGGCTGAGACCCCGTTTGTTTTACAAGTCAGGCAGCAGTCCGGCTCATGCCTTTACCGGGCAGGCGTGACTCCAATTTGCAGGCGGCTGGCGACGGGCCGGCCGTCTTTGAACGCGGGAATAAACTTCCAGTCGGCGGTGGCGTCCATCACGTAATTCCAATTGCCCTCCCCTGGTTCAGCAGGCCTCAGGCGCTGGTAGCTTCGGGGCTCTCGACCAGAACGATCTTGCCGGCCACCGTGCCTGTTGCCAACAACTCCAGCGCCTGTCTCGCCGCGAGCAGCGGGAATGTCCGGTTGATCATCGGGTCGAGCTTCCTTTCCGCGAGCAGTACAAAAATCTGGGGCAGATCTTCGCGCAGTGGCTTGGGGTCCTTTCGGTAGAGCATCGTTATCCCGTAAAACTTGCCTACCCGTCCGCGCAGGCGCGCCCCAATAAAAATATTGGCAAACATCGCCGCTTGGGAGAGCTTGCCACCCGCGCCCATAAAGCCAAATCCAACCAGCGTTCCTCCTCGCCGCAGGGCGCCGATGCACCCGCCGATATTGCTGCCGCCGACCGCGTCGAACACATGGTCAACACCGCCAGGTTCCAGCTCTCGCGTGAGCCGATCGATTGGTCCCGCCCGATAGTCGATGGGGATTGCCCCGAGCGAACGCAACGTCGCATGCTTTGCCGGCGACGCAGCACCGTAGGTCTTCACCTCCGCCAGCCTAAGCAGTTGTAGGGCCGCTGTGCCCACACCCCCGGCTGCGCCGGTCACCAACGCCGTCTGGCCGGCCCGCACCTTCGCCACCCGATGGATCATCTGCCACGCCGTCACATAGTTCAGAACCACCGCGGCGGCATCGCGATCGGAGACGCCGTCGGGAACAGGAAGAAAGTCGGCGGCCTCACGTACCAGCATCTCTGCGAAACCACCATAGACCGTGAGCGCCGCCACGCGCTCGCCAACCTTGAAACCGTCGACTCCGGCGCCAATGGCTTCGACTACGCCCGCCACCTCGTAACCCGGTACAAACGGAATCTTCGGCGCGTACGAATAGCTACCCGCGAACATCATCAGGTCGGTCGAACCCACTCCGGCGGCGCGCACCCGCACGCGCAGTTGTCCAGGACCGGGTGGCTCAACCGGCAGCTCTACGATCTGCAGTACTTCAGGTCCGCCCTTTTTCGTGAACATGACTGCGCGATAGGTCGCTGACATGCAGATCCTCTCTCGAGCGGCGTTCCCCATTGGCTTGCGGTTTAGCCCCGCACGGCCGCATAGTTCAGCTTAGCCTTCCAAAAGGCAGACCGAACTACATAAGGAGAAGGATGAGCGCTTACTTGGTGTTTACGAAAGAGAAGACATTGGATCCAGCGGAAATGGCCATCTATCAACAGAAGGTCCCCGATACCTTCGGATCGTTTCAGCTCAGGATCCTGGCTGCCTATGGCGCTCAGGAGGTGCTTGAGGGAGATCCTGTCGAAGGGGTCGTGATCGTCGAGTTCCCCACCGCCGAGGAGGCAAAAGCCTGGTACGACAGCCCCGCCTATCAGCAGGTCAGGATGCACCGTTTCAAGGGTGCTGAGTATCGGTGCATCCTGGTGCAGGGTGTCTAACCGGCTCGCTGGGCCTCAGGGGCCCATGGCCGCCGGTGTACACGGACTGTAACCCAGGGACTGCGACGTAACCGGGTTTGGCGGGGTCGGCGGCGTTGCCCACGGAACGTTGTTGAAGTCGAAGAAGTCCAGCAGGTCCGGCTGCACTGCATCGCGCGCAGTCAAGTGAGCGTTAGGTCCGATGAACCGGTTTTCCACGAACTTGATAACCGCGGTATGGTCCATCGGGATATGCGAAACATAATGCCGCCGGGTAAAAGGCGAGATCACAATGTTAGGCAAGCGGAACCCGATCTGCGCCGCAAAGCCATGAACCGACGCGGCATCGCCGGGGCTGGTTCCCGGGTAACCCGATTTCAGGTCGCAATGCTGCGTTGCCGGTGGCGTGCTGGGCACGCAGGGGAAATAGCTGTCGGGATTTACGACAATGCTTCCGATATCCGGAATCGGCCCCAGCGCCTTGGATCGTAAAGTCGTTGGAGTGGCCAGGCACTGGCGGAACGTGATCGTACGGCCCGCCACCCTCGTCGTAGCTGAAGAAGAAGACGGAATCATTCCATGACGGACTAGCCATGAACGCATTGATGATGCTTGCCACTTCCGCTTGTCCGCCCAGGACGTTCTGCCAGGATCCAGGGTGCTCGTCCGTTGCCGAACCGGACTCGATGAAGCTGAAACTCGCGAAGCGTGCCATTGGCCACGTCGCTGTAATAAGTCGACAGCTTGGCAATGTGGTTTGGATCGATGCAGAACGAGTTCGTGGGATCGCCCACCACGCTGGAAGGTTGGGTCGTGCCGCGTGCAGGCGGCGTGCGTCGGATTTGATGTATTCGTACTTGTGGTAGTAGTTGATGTAGCCGAACGTCGTTCCCGGCTCGTTCGCGGTTCCCGGAGCGCAGTCGTCGCCGTCCAGGCAACCACCGACTGTCTGCGTGTAATAAAGCTTCCACGAAACACCCGCATTATCAAGTGCCTGAAAAATGGATGGAAGAGGAAGCGCAGCCAGGTGGTCATCATAGCCTGGGTCGCGGACGAGGCCTTGCGTCGTTCCTCCGGTAAACATGGCAATGCGGTTTGGAGTGCTCTTGCTTGCTATGGGCGAAAACCAGCGATCGGACACGGCGAACTGCGCGGCCATGTAGTAGTAGTAGTTCAGGAATCCCTCATCGTAATACCCCATGGCGCGCTGGCCCGCCACATCGGTGTAGGCTCCCGGTGCAACTGCCGGTATTCGCGCAGTTGGTAGCGAAGCCCTCCGCAGTGTGGACAAAGCCATTCTCTTGAATAGGACGAGAAGTCGGGAAGTCGTAGCGATTCACATCGCCGAAGCTTGCCAGCCACTCCGAGCTGTCATCGTCGATGCAGGTGCTGCGCAGCTTGAAGAGCGGGAACGATACGCCTGAATCGTTCTCGTTGCTGGTCTTCAGCTTGTCGTCAATCCCATCTACCTGGTAGTTGTTGCCATCGTCGCCAATGTTCCAGCCGTTCGCCTCGCGGTAAGGGTTCAACATGCCGAAATAGTTGTCGAACGTATGGTTCTCCTGCAGCATGAAGATCACGTGGTTGATCGATTGGATACTGCCGGCGGTGTCACCGTCACGGTTGCGCTGGCCGAGGCGTTGCCGCCTGTCCCAGTTGCGGCGGCGGTATAGGTTGTGGTCGCTGTCGGGGTCACTCCTGGGTGCCACCGGTCGCCGACAGGTTGTAACTGCTGCCATCCGTGCCCGTGACCACCACGGTGGCGGCATTCGTGGCCACCACGGTCAATGTAGACTCATTCCCTGAGATGACTGTCGTGGGCGCCGCTGCTATGGTGACGGTTGGTGCGGGAGGCGGGGCCACAGGCACAACTGTTACCGTCGCGACCGCACTGATCGTTCCCCCCGTCCCGCTTGCCGTTGCCGTGTAGGTTGTCGATCCCGCAGGTGTTACAGCCTGGGTGCCGCCGGTCGGCGATAGGCTATAGTTGCTGCCGTCTGAGCCGGCTATCGTCACCGTGGTGGCATTTGTAGCCGCCACCATCAACGTCGATGTACCCCCGGCATTAATCGAGGTTGGGTTCGCCGCAATGGTCACGGTCGGTGCCGGCGGCGGCGTTCCCGCCGCCACGGTCACCGTTGTGACCGCAGACGCCTTTCCTCCGGTCCCGGTCGCATTTGCGGTATAGGTCGTGGTCGCGGCCGGGCTCACCGCCTGAACGCCACCAGTCGCCGCGAGGTTATAGTTGCTGCCGTCTGAGCCGCTGACCGTCACCTGCATTGCGTTGGTCGCCGTCACCGTCAGCGTGGATGAGCCTCCGGCAGTGATTGAGGTGGGGTTAGCCGCCAGGGTCACGGTCGGCATCGATGGCGTTGTCACCGTGACCACAGCCTTGGCTGAGGCCGAGCCTCCCGCGCCAGTCGCTTGAGCAGTGTAGGTAGTGGTCGCGGTCGGGCTCACCACCTGGGCGCCGCCGCTCGCCGACAGGCTGTAGCTGCTGCCGTCCGAGCCCGCCACTGTCACGCCAGTGGCGTTGGTCGCGGTCACCGTCAATGTAGAGGAGCTCCCAGCGGCGATCGACGTGGGATTTGCCGAGATGGCTACCGAGGGCATTCCCGCAGGAGGGGCCGCGGTCACCGTCACGCTCGCAACCGCGGATGCCTTCCCGCCTGCTCCCGTCGCGTTGGCGGTATACGTAGTGGTCGCGCTCGGGCTGACGGCCTGCGTTCCCCCGCCGGGCTGCAATTTGTAGCTGCTGCCATCCGAGCCGGTCACCGTCACGGCAGTGGCATTCGTGGCCGTCACGGTCAAATTGGACGAACTTCCCGCGGTGATCGAGGTGGGGTTCGCGGCAATGGTCACGGTCGGCGCCGGCGGCGCTGCTGCTAACACCGTCACCGATGTTGCCGAGGACGTCTTCCCGCCACTCCCAGTGGCGGTGGCCGTATAGGTAGTCGTTGCCGTGGGGCTGACTGATTGCGTGCCCCCGCTTGCTGGCAGGCTATAGCTGCTGCCATCTGAGCCCGCTATCGTCACACCGCTGGCATTGGACGCCGCTACGGTCAACATGGAAGAGCTTCCCGCGCTGATCGAGGTCGGGCTGGCGGCGATGCTCACCGTCGGCGTTGGTGTGGAAGAGGAGCTATTGAACGAAGGGCCCCCGCATCCGGTGAAGACCAGTAAAAGAGGACATAGAAATATCAACGCCAATGGCGAGGAAATCCAGCTGAGAGACCGGTGGGCGCACGCCTTCATTACGGTGTTTTCCCTCTAATTTTTTCCGGGGAGCGAGCAATACTCGTTCGGTAGTCAGATCAAATTCGACAGAAAGGAGAAATCATCAGAAGGCGCCGCTCTCTACTGGAGCGGTTACACGATATGTGCCTTGCTGGGCCCGGTCTTTCTTGTGGGGGAAGTCCGCGAAGGGGGGTCGTCAGACTCAATTCAATAATATCTTTACTCTAATCGATTGGGTTCGTCCACGAATCTTTAATCCAGTTATTTTGCTTCGAACGCATTTCCACAGTACCCATTACCGGTACTCAGAATGTGTGTTACGCAAAAAAACAACCGGGCAACTGCCCAAACATTGGTTCAATCCGGAAGGGACCGGTTCATTTGCTTCTTGTCTTGCGCCCGGCAGGCTTCTGCCCAATGCCGGCACGGGTTTTCCCTTGCAACTGGATATTGTGGGCGTTGACGATAGCCATGATCAATCCCGGGAAACGCTTCTCGATCTCCGCGCAGCGAGACGTGTTCTGCATCTCCACGCCTCGACGTTCACCCCGGATCAACCCTGCCTCCCGGAGCGCTTTGAAATGCTGGGAGAGGGTTGATTTGGGTATCGGCGTTGTCGCTGACATTCAGAAAGTTCGAACAATTCTGCGAGCAATCCGACCCCACGATATCGGCAAAGATGGCCACCCGCACCGGATCCGAGAGCGCGTGCAGAATCCCTTCCACTGTAACGTCCTCAATCGAAGGGTGAACCAGATGGCCTCATAGCCCCTTCATCTTACATTTATATGAACCATTGTTCAATATTCCCGGAACAATTGAATCTTGAGCCGCACTGCCGTCCATCTTAACCGGCAGCAGTTGGTAAGGAAGGAAGCTCATGAGCAAACTCGAAGGTAAAGTAGCAGTCGTAACCGGCGCCTCGAAAGGCATCGGAGCCGCCATCGCCAAGTCACTCGCCGCCGAAGGCGCATCCGTCGTGGTTAATTATGCATCCAGCAAGTCCGGCGCGAGAACCGTCGTCGACTCCATCACCGCCGCCGGGGGCAAGGCCGTTGCAGTCGGTGGTGACGTCTCCAAGGCTGCCGAGGCCCAGGGCATCATCGACGCTGCTATCAAGAACTATGGCCGGCTCGACATTCTGGTCAACAACTCCGGGGTTTATGAGTTCGCGCCGATCGAAGCCATTCACCGAAGAGAAGTTCCACAGGATGTTCAACATCAATGTCCTGGGCTTGCTCTTGACCACGCAGGCGGCCCTCAAGCACATCGGCGAGGGCGGCAGCATCATCAATATCGGCTCGGTGGTCAGCCGCATTACTCCTCCTACATCCGCCATCTACACCGGCACCAAGGGCGCGGTGGATGCCATCACCGGCGTGTTGGCCCGGGAGCTCGGACCGAAGAAGATCCGCGTCAACGCCATCAACCCCGGCATGGTTGAGACGGAAGGTGTTCAGGCCGCCGGCTTTCTCGAGAGTGACTTTGAAAAGGCTACGGTCGCCCAGACCCCGCTCGGCCGTTTGGGTCAGCCTGGTGACATCGCCTCCGTCGCGGTCTTCCTTGCTTCCGACGACTCTGGCTGGCTCACCGGCGAGCACATCCTGGCCGGCGGCGGCCTCCGCTAAAAGCGTGAAAACGTATAGACACAAAACGAAAGGAGCTTGCGATGGGAAAGCTGGACGGAAAAACAGCAGTCATTACAGCAGCAACCTCGGGCATGGCGCTGGCCACGGCGAAGCTGTTCGTGGAAGAGGGCGCCTATGTCTTTATCACTGGCCGGCGGAAGGACAAGCTGGACGAGGCAGTGAAGGCGATTGGCCGCAATGTGACCGGGGTGCAGGGCGATGCCTCGAACCTTGAAGATCTTGACCGGCTGTACGACACGGTGAAGAAGATCAAGGGAAAGATCGACGTGTTGTTCGCCAGCGCCGGCACCGGCGAACTCGCAAAGTTGGGTGAGATTACCCCGGAGCAATTCGACAACACCTTCAACCTGAATGTGCGTGGCACGCTGTTCACCGTGCAAAAAGCGCTGCCGCTCTTCAACGATGGCGGGTCGATCTTTATGAACGGATCGATCGCCACCGTCAAGGGCTTCCCGGCGTTCAGCGTCTACAGCGCGAGCAAAGCCGCGGTGCGGTCGTTTGCTCGCACCTGGCTGGTCGACCTGAAGGAGCGGAAAATACGGGTGAATGTTCTTAGCCCGGGAACTATCGATACGCCGATCCTGGATCCGCTGGGGCCGGACGCAAAGAAGTACTTCGCATCGCTGATTCCGCGCGGTGAAATAGGGCGGCCGGAGGAGATCGCGACCGCGGCGCTTTTCCTCGCCTCCAGCGATTCCAGTTTTGTGAACGGCATCGAGCTGTTCGTGGATGGCGGGGTCGCCCAGATCTGACGCTTCTCTTCACTATCCTGAAATGCGGGTGCCATTCTTTCAAAGAGTGGCGCCCGCTTCAGCTTCCTGGCCTCAGTGGCCACCCGAGGCTTCGCCGCCGGGCCGGAAGCTCTTCGTGGCCAGGGCCAGAGGAATCCCAATCAACGCCACAATCGCCATCATCCGGAAGCAATCCATAAAGCCCAATAGACTCGCCTGCTGGTTCAGCTGGTTATAGAGCATCCCTTGCGCGTGCTGCGCTGCGTCGATGTGCGAAAAGCCCTGGTGCTCAAATACCTTGGTCAGCGACTCGGTTCGCGAGTGAAATAACGGCGGAGCCCATGTTGGCGCTTTGCGCCAGCCGGTCGCTATGCAAGTCTGCGCGCCGCTCATGCATGGTGGTGATGAACGCCACGCCGAAACTCCCGCCCCAGTTGCGCGCAAGATTGGTAAGGCTCGAGCCTTTATTGTTCTTCCCCGGCGGCAAGTAGGAATAGGCCAGCACGCTTACCGGAACGAATAAGAACGCGTAGCCAAATCCCTGCAGCGCCCGCGCCAGCGCATAGTGCGTATAGTCCGTTTGCAAAGTAAACGAACTGTAATAAAGCATCGACAACGAAACCACCGCAAAACTGAAGGCGATCAGCCACTTCGGCTTCACCTTGCCCTTTTGCGTCAACACCGCGACTATCGGCGCCAGTACCGTAATCACCGCCGCGCCCGGTCCTAGTACCAGCCCCGCGTCCGTGGCCGTGTAGCCGTACAGGCTCTGAAGGATCTCCGGAATCATCGTCGTACTGCCGAAGAGCACAAAGCCGAATAAAAAATAGAAGAGATTGGCAAACGCGAAATTTCTCTCTCGCAGCAGTCCCAGTTCCACCACCGGATCGGGCACACGCAGTTCCCACCACACCGCGAGCACCAGGCAGACAATCGCCGCAACCAACATACTGGTGATTAGGCTGCTGCCAAACCAGTCGTCGATCTGGCCGCGATCCAGCACAAACTCCAGGAACGCGAAACCCATCGCGATAAGCAAAATGCCGACGTAGTCCACGCTCAGCTTGCCCAGCCGCTTCGCTTCGGCTACCTCAGCCTTGAATGCCGGGGGATCGCTCACCAGCCGGCTACTGAGGAAAAGTGAGATCAGCCCGATCGGCACGTTAATAAAGAAGACCCATCGCCAGGAGAAGCTGTCGGTGATCCATCCACCCAGAGGGGGGCCGATCGCCGGGGCCGTAACAATGGCCACACTATACAGGGCGAAGGCGGCGGCCCGCTTGTTCGCCGGAAAGGTATCGACCAGGATCGCTTGCTCCACCGGCGCCAGACCACCGCCCCCGATACCCTGCAGCACGCGGAAAATCACTAGAAAGTTGAGGCTGGGCGCGATCCCGCATAAAAAGGACGTCGCCGTGAAAAGCCCCACGCTGATCATGTAGTAGCGCTTTCGCCCCAGAACACGGCTTAGCCAGGCGCTCATTGGCAGCACCACCGCGTTCGCCACCAGGTAGGAGGTCAGAACCCAGGTTGTTTCGTCGAAGCTGCGTCCCAAACCGCCCGCGATATGTGGCAGCGAGACATTGGCGATCGAGGTATCCAGCAGTTCCATGAACGTGGCCAGGGTCACGGTCAATGCCACTGCCCACGGGTTCACCGCCCGGGCAACCGCTGGCCCTGGCTTAAGTTCGACGGTCGTTGTGGCCAAGTGGCGCGCTCCTCGAACTCGATAACGGTCAGATGTATACTGAGACCGTTCGGTCGCAAAAATTGGTGAGAAAGAAACCAGGATCGAGACAGAGGCGAAGCTACCCGGCAGCGGGTTGTCGAGCAGTCGGCTGCTGTCTTTAATCGGCACGGCTACGCGGGCACTTCCATGTCCGAGCTGATGGCAGTGACCGGTCTTGAAAAAGGCGGACTTTATCGTCACTTTGCCAGCAAGCAGGATCTTGCCGCTGCCGCCTTTGACTATGCGTGGGAACATGTGAGCGAGCCTCGCCGGCGGGGCCTGGAAAACTGCGCCACCTCGCTCGAGAAGCTTCAGCTTCTGGTGAAGAACTTTGTCGAGCAACCGCCGCGCACACTCTCCGGGGGCTGCCCTCTATTGAACACAGCGATTGATAGCGATGATGGCAACCCGGTCCTCCGCGGCAAAGCCCGCATGGCGCTTCATGAATGGCGCGACCGCATCACCGGAATCGTCCGCGATGGGCAGCAGAACCGTGAGTTGCGCGACCATATTGATCCTGCCGGTGTGGCAACCGTCATCATCGCCGGCCTTGAGGGAGCGGTCATGATGTCGCGCTTGGATCAAACTCGCGAACCACTGCACGCGGTCGGGAAGCATCTCGCCGAATACTTTCAGACACTCAAGGCTGGGGCCGTACAGCCTCCCGTGTGACAAGTGACACTTGTCACTATAGGTTGTACCTGATGATTAAAAGCTTTCGGCATAGAGGCCTGAAACGCCTCTATGAGCGCGGGGACCGAAGCGGAATAAGGCCCGATCTACAGGGGACAGTCGAGCGAATCCTCTCCGTTCTCGACGCGGCGAATGTGCCTGAAGCTCTCGACCTGCCCCGCTATCGCCTTCATCCGCTCAAAGGCGACCTTAAGGGCTTATGGTCTGTTACGGTATGGGCTAATTGGCGCATCATCTTCCGCTTTGAAAAAGGTGACGCCTACGAAGTCGAGCTGACCGATTACCATTAAGTATTTCCATCGAACGCCTTAGGAAGGAAACCGCTATGGCCATGAAATCTCCCGTTCATCCCGGGCTCGTCGTTCGCCATGACTGTCTGGAACCTTTAGCTCTGTCAGTCACGGACGGAGCTAGGGTACTCGGCGTCAGCCGCCAGGCTCTCAACAATCTGGTAAATGCCAAGTCAGGCGTTAGCCCTGAGATGGCTATACGCCTATCGAAGGCCTTTGGCGGGACGCCGGAGACCTGGTTGCAGATGCAGCTTGCCGTTGACTTGGCCGCCGCACGCAAGAACGAAAGCAAGATCAAGGTTCGCCGTCAGCTCGTTGAGGAGCTGCGAGTCTCCTGACCTCATTTTGCCGTAATCCTTCATCGCACTTGATCCCTACCATCACCCCTGCCATCCTATGGCATGGCTATCCGCACACTCTTTACCCGCGAGGTCTATCGCAACCCCTGGTTGCGTCTCCGCGAAGACACCATTGAGCGCGCCAACGGAGCACCCGGCATTTATAGCGTGATCGATAAGCAGGATTGCGCCATCATCCTGCCAATTGATGGCGATCATATCTGGCTGGTGGAGCAGTTCCGCTACACCATCGGGGAGCGGGCGCTCGAGCTGCCGCAGGGCGGGTGGGAGCAGGACAACGTGGACCCCGAAGCGCTGGCGCGGGGCGAACTGCGCGAGGAGACTGGCCTTATCGCCGGCCGTATGACTGAGTTGCCCTGGATGTGGATCGCTTATGGCTTCGCTCGTCAGCGCCAGCACGTCTTCGTCGCCGAAGAGCTCGTCCCCGGACCCTACGAGCGTGACCCGGAAGAATCCGATATGGAGATCGTCCGGCTGCCCATTGCCGCCTTCGAGCAAAAGTTGAAGAACGGAGAGATTCGCGACGTGTGTACCCTCGCCGCGTGGGCCGGCTACCTCCTGTGGCGCACTGCAACCTCCGCGTAACCCGCTTCTGCTAGAGTGGATTATTTCCAATCGGGACGGCCTTAATGAGGCGACGTGTGATTGACCGTGCATCGCGCGTGATGTGTTGCTCGCTGCTGCTGGCTCTCGGGTTCCCTCTGACAGCCCAGGCAGCGAAGATCGTGCCCAAGAAATCTGTTGAAGATCTTCATCGCTCTCCGACAGACGGTAAAGCACCAGTCGACGTCGCAGTGGGCCTTTACATTACCAACTTCGTAGCCATCGATGAAACGCGAGAGACCTTTGAGGTCGGCGGCTTCCTCACCGGGCAATGGCGGGATCCTCGCCTGGCATTGCCTCCCGATCAGCCGACAGGCAGCGGTAACCAGACGGAGGTGCCTCGCACCTTCCGCCTCGATGAGCTCTGGGGTCCAGCCATCGAAGGCGCTAACACTATTTCCCACACCACAAACCAGGCCTCCCTGGAGGCCGATAGGAATGGCATCGTAACCTACCGCGAGCGATTTGAAGCCGTTTACTCCAATGCGTATCAACTGAGAAAATTTCCCTTCGACACCCAGGAGCTGCGATTCGAGTTTCAGCCGTTTCTCTCCACCACCGCCCACATTCGATTCGCACCCCAAGCGCTGCCCGAAACGGGAATAAGTCCTGGGCAGCATACTGAACTCGCGGCATGGCGCCTGCAAAAACTTACCTATACGGCGGACAAGCTCTCTGGCGACCCCTTTCTGCCCGAGACGCACGAGGCGCTCTTCCAACTTACCGTTGCCCGGCGATCTGGCTTTTATATCTGGAAAATATTCTTGCCGCTGATGATGATGGCTCTCATTCCATCGGTTGTTTTCTGGATCGATCCCAAGGAGTTCGATTGGCTCTTGAAGACTCCCATGACCATGCTGCTGGCAATGGTCGCATTCCAATTCACCATCACCCGCGACCTTCCAAGAATCGGCTACATTACCTTTCTCGACGCTGTCTTCCTCGCTAGCTTTGTCTTCTGCTTTCTTGGCACCTTCGAAATTACGCTGGTCTACCTGCTGCAGAAGTACGGAAGAAGATCGTTGGCGGAAAAGCTGCACAAGGCGGGAAGATGGGCTTATCCTCTCGGTTACTTCGCCGTGCTCCTGATCCTCGCCCTGGGCTTCCTGGCTTAATGCCCCGCGAACGAAACAATCAGCTGATCCAGTGGCATCGCCCGCTTGACCACCTGCGGAGGGGCAATGGGAATGATCGCCAGTGGAGTTCCCTTCGATTCCGCCTGGTCGAAAGCCGCGGTGCCGCCGCTTTTGCCCGTCACCTGAAAATCGCTGATCTCATAAGGTAGTCCGTTCGCAGCCAGAGACGATGCTCCAGCGGTCACCTGGAAGTGCAGGTGCGGCACAATCGAATTGCCGGTGTCGCCCACCAGCCCGATCACCTGCCCCGGATGCACCTTTTCCCCGCGGCGAACCTTGATGCTTCCGGGCTGCATGTGGGCGTAAAGCGCATACCGGTGCTGCCCCAGATCGAGGATCACTGAATTGCCATCAGCCTCGCCCAGCGGAATATTGGTGGGGTACTTGCCCGGTGTCTGCTCCGGCAATCCGTCGATAACCAAGACCACGACAGCATCGGCGACCGCCAGAACCGGCTGTCCGAAGATCGCGTAACTCTGCAGTCTCTCTTGCGGGCCCACATAGATTCGGCCGCTCGCGTCCGTTTGCTCCCAGTCCACCGCGTAGCGTTGCGCCACCCACAAGCGGCCGTTGACCGGCAGAGCTGCCCGCGTGTGGCGAGTCGCGTCGCAACAGGAATCTGCCGATATGTAGTGGTCGCCCCGCAGTGGAGGGCTAATCACCGCCACCGGCTGGTTATCCACTGCGGTTGTGCCCCCACTTTCGTTGAACTCCTGTTGCCCCGGCGGTGCGGCGCTCGCCCGCATTGTGATCCGGTGCGAAAGCTCAGTGGGAACCTTAGCGTCGGCCGCAACTGTAACGTCAAGAAACAGCAGCGCCCGCGTGCTCCTGGCAAGCGTTCCCGAGGGTTCGCGCAGGCCAGCCGGCTGCAGGCGCGTGGCCACGGCAGCGGTGTCGAGAGTCTGCAGAATCGCGCCGTCGCCCACCACCTCGACCTTCTCCACCGCGATATCCCCGCTTGAAAAATTCGTCATGCCAAGTTCGTAGACCAGGTGAACCAGGCCATCGGAACCCATGAAAGGCACAGGGGCATCCTGGACCGCAAGCAGCAGAGGGGTCATTTTCTCCACACCCTCGGCGTGTCCAACAGTACCGGGAGCCGCGAGGCTTGCAAGAAACAACAGGAACGGCGCGCAGAAAGAAATTCCAGCAATCTTCATGTTTCCTCGATTTCGAAGCGATGGCGGTTGCCTGGATTGTATAAGTGAGACCAAGCGACATTAGAATCGAATATCATGCAACTCGGCTTTGTCAGCGCCATCGTCCCCGACCTTACGCTTGAGCAGGTATTCGCCCTCGGCAACGCAACCGGATACTCCTGTGTGGAGCTGATGTGTTGGCCGCCGGGGAAAGCCGAACGCCGCTACGCGGGCGTTACCCACATCGACGTCAGCAACTTCGACCCCGCCGCCGTTCTGGATCTCGCCCAGGTTCACGGCATGGATATCAGCGGCCTCGGCTATTACCCGAATTTACTTTCGCCCAATCAAGAGGAAGGCAGAGTGGCGGCTACGCACCTCAAGCGTGTGATCAATGCTGCGAAAAGGCTGAACCTCACAGTCGTCAGCACGTTCGTGGGGCGCGACTGGACCCGCTCCATCCAAGAGAATTGGCCGCGCTTTCTGGCTGTATGGGGCGACCTGATCTCCTACGCGGAGGACAACGGAATCCGTATCGCCATCGAGAACTGCCCGATGCTCTTTACTGCCGATGAGTGGCCTGGGGGCAAGAACCTCGCGTCCAGTCCTGCGATCTGGCGGCGTATGTTCGAAGATATCCCCAGCCCCAGCTTCGGTCTCAATTACGACCCGTCGCATCAGCTCTGGCAGCAGATGGATTACATCGCGCCGCTCAAGGAGTTTTCCTCTCGCATCTTCCGCGTTCATCTCAAGGACGTAGCGGTCGACCGGCGGCGGCTGGACGACGTAGGCATCCTGGCCTACCCGCTTCAGTTCCATTCTCCGAAGCTCCCTGGCCGAGGAGACATCGACTGGGCAAGTTTTCTCGCCGCACTCAAGAACTCAGGCTACGACGGCCCCATCTGTGTGGAAGTAGAGGATCGCGAGTTCGAAGCCGACCTGGCGCATCGAAAAGAAGCGCTCGCCGTCAGCTCGCGATATTTGCGGCCATTGCTTGGCCTGCCGACGTTGAGCTCGATCAGTACATGATCCAGCCGCCATCGACGTTGAGTGTCTGTCCCGTCATGGCGTCGCTCAACTCCGACGACAGAAATAAGCACACCCGGGCAATGTCCAGCGGGCTGATGCGCCGTTTCAGACTTTGCACTGCCATGACTGTATCCGCTTGCTCCTTAGCCATGAGCTTCCGCTCTCCCTCGGTCTCAATCGCGCCCGGAGTGATGCAGTTGACGTGAACGTTATACTCGCCCATCTCTCTCGCCAGCGCGCGCGTAAAACCGATAATGGCCCCTTTCGATGCGATGTAATGAGTTAAGGGCGCCAGCCCGGTAAAGAACGTGACCGACGCGATACTGACAATCGCCCCGGCGCCTTGCCGGACCATGTGCGGCATAACAAGTTGTGAGCAATGGAAAACGCTCTTCATGTTAACGTCCTGCATCGTGTCCCACTGCTCTTCGGTCATCTCCAGAAAGGGTTGCCGTGGATAGATGCCGGCATTGTTGATCAGCACATCGATGCGTCCGAAGCGCGTGATGGCATCCTCAACAACTTTGCCCATGGCATCGCGATTACGAGCATCGGCCTCAAAGCCAAAGGCCGAGCCGCCTTCAGCTTGCACCTCGGCGGCCACTTTTTTCACCCCCGCCCCGTCCAGATCGACCAGAAATACATGGGCTCCCTCCGCCGCAAACAGCCTGCCTACGCCGGCGCCGATGCCTGCGGCGGCCCCGGTCACAATAGCAACTTTGCCCTTGATCAGCTCCATCATCTCCCTCGGATCGGGCTCAACCGATCACAAGGGCTGATCTTACCAAAGCTATGTCTGCGCGGAGGTCGAGTCCGGCTATTCGGGCCGCCCGACCTCCAGCCCGAAGCGCGCCAGGTCACGCTTCTGCAAGTTGTAGTCGATCAGGAAGCCGACTCCGATCGACAAGGGAATCAATCCGACCGCGGCGCCAGACAAAACTTCAAATTCATGCACAACCCACGTCAGCACGAAAAAAAAGAGCATTAACCCCACACCGCTTGAGATCAAGACGATCGCAGTTCTGCGCGTATTTCTCAGACTCTGCATCGGATCTTTCCACGGTTTACCGTCAACGCTGTTCTTGCCCAACAACTTATCGATATCGACGGCGTTCATTCCCCGCGCCACCATCGCCATGCGCTGGTCCGCCTTCAGCTTTTCCCGGTGTACTTGATTAAAAGCACCGGCAACGATGGCCACAATCCCAACCGCAAACGCCCCCAGCGGAACCGCATATGGGCTCAAATCTCCATGCATAAGCTTTACCTCCCCTTCTGCCCGCCTTAGACTGAATGCCTCGTCCAGAGTTTCAGCCGGTGCGTGAAACTTTCAGCGGGAATCGCAGTCTTACCCTCCTTGGCCGCCGACCTCAGCTTCGAGCAGATCGTCCAGGATCATCAAACCATGGTCTTCAGCACCCTCATGCGCCTCACCGGCAGCCGGGAACACATCGACGATCTTGCTCAGGAGGTCTTTCTCCGCCTCTACCGGGCGCTTCCCGCGTTTCGCGGCGAAGCTCTGCTCAGCACCTACCTCTATCGCATCGTCGCCAACGTAGCTCAGGACGAATGGAAGCGCCGCCGCCGCGACGATCTTCCCCTGGTGTCCTTTGCTGAAGAGGAAAGCGGCTGGGAAGGCCGCCTCCAACATCCCAGTCTCAATGCCGAAGAGCAGTTTGCCGAAAGGCAGTTCCGGTATTCTGTAGAGTGCCAGTTGCAGCAACTCAGCCCAATGGAGAGAACCATTCTGGTGCTCTACCATCAGGAAGAACGGAGCTACGAGCAGATTGCGCAGTCGCTTAAATTGCCGATAGGCACCGTGCGCACCCATTTGCATCGCGGTCGAAAGAAGCTGCGCGAAGGCATCCAACGACAGCAGGAAGTCGAAAGGGGAACGACATGCCAGAAGACCAGATAAATACTTCCCTCGAAAACAAGATCATTCTCGCCCTCGAGGCCGCGCCTCGGCCCGAGATCCCCGCTGACTTTGCCGCCAGAGTGTCGGCTCAGCTACCGCCGCGCGCCGCTGTGGTTCTCACCCCGGGGCGCTATGGTCAGCGTGCGGCCTTCGTATGCCTGGTGCTGCTGCTTCCCCTCATGTTGGCGATCGCCCATCGGGCGACGGGCACATCTCTCGTATTGGTTTTCCATCGAATCGATTTTCTGTGCTCAGTTCGTGCTCCTGGCCGTCTGGCTCGCGGCCTCCGCAACCTCTTACTAAAATCCGCTGGTAATCTATCCTTCAAGGTGGAGCCATGGATGGCCATTAGGATTACTCGCACCGATCCCCGCTACGCAATGTTGGAACGCAGCCGCAATCTTCGCTGGGACGGCAATGACGCCGAAGCGGCCGCAGAGATTGAACTGTGCGAGACCGCCGAGCAGGCAGCAGAAGCCTTGCAGCGCGTCGTCAGCGCGGGCAAGCGCCCAACCGTGCGCAGCGGCGGCCATTGCTATGAGGACTTCGTCGTCAACAACCCGGGCGGTTCAATCCTCGATCTGAGCCTGATGAATCATCCGGCCCTGCCCGGCGACGGAGCCCGCTATCGCGTCAGCCCCGGACAGAAACTCGGCGAAGCCTATATCGATCTATACAAACGCCACGGTGTCACCATGCCCGGTGGCAGCTGTTACGAAGTGGGTGCCGGCGGCCACATCACTGGCGGTGGCTATGGTGTGCTCTCGCGGCTCCATGGTCTCACCGTCGATTGGCTTTCCGCCGCCGAGATCCTCACCGTCGACAGCAAGGGCCATGTCGCGCTCAGGCACGTTGACCCGCACCATGATCCCGATCTCTTCCGCGCCTGCCGCGGCGGAGGCGGAGGAAACTTCGGCGTAGTCACCGGCTTTCTCTTCGACCGTCTGCCAGTTGCGCCCTTTGAACTAGTGAATGCCCACCTCTCCTTCGACTGGGCCACCATGACTGAGGACAACTTTGCCGCCATCCTCATGGCATTTGGGAATTATTGGGCCACCCGGGGTTCTCAACCCGACACCTGGGGACTCTTTGCCGCCCTCGGCCTCTCCCATACTTCTTCGGGGCGCTTCGGTCTTTCCTTGCAGTTCTGTAACCCGGATGGACGTTGCGACGACCTGAAACCGCTAGATGAGTTCCTCGATTTATTTGAGGATTTCGGCCCGGTGGAGAAACGGACACCCGCGCCTGGCGACCAGCGCTTTGCGCCCCGCGGCCCGGATGCTCGGCAGCATACAGGTCGCTACAACATAGAGCGCCTCTTGTGGCTCGATGCGACGATTGGCGATAGCGGCAGCGGGCACGCCGGGCGGGCCGCCTACAAATCTTCCTACATGAAACAGAACTTTACCCGTCAGGAAGCGAAGTGCATCTACAAGCACCTCACCCGCACCGTGCCCGGCGTCGACCTGCGCGGTTCCGTCATGGCGGTCGATTCGTACGGCGGCGCTGTTAACGCTAAGGGAACGGCCGACGTCTCCTCGGTGTGGCAACGCTCCTCGATCATGAAAGTGCAGTTTCAACAATATTGGGATCGCCCCGAAGAAGACGCCGGCCGTCTGCAGTGGATGCGCGAGTTCTACACCGATCTCTACTCCCAGCATGTGGACCCGCGTTATGCGGGCACTCCCTACCCCAACGAATATTACGAAGGCTGCTACATCAACTATCCTGACAGCGATATGCTCGCCTATGCCTTCTGGCCGCAGGTCTACTACGGTACTGGAGATTTGTATCCGTTTCTGCAGCAGGTAAAGCGGCGCTATGACCCCAACAACATCTTTCACCACAAGATGTCGATCTGCGTTTAATTAATCTCTCTAACCCAGATATTTCTGAAGCTGATTGGCTCGCTCTTGTCGCCATGCGCCTGTAGCTTGATCGGAGCACTGGTGTACGGCTTATAGAACGGCTTTCCGATGTACAGCGTCTGCCCCGTCAGTTCGAAGTGATTCTCCACCAGCACTCCGTTGAAGAAGACCGTGACATAGGCCGGAGTTTTCAGCGAGCCGTCGCTGTTGAAGGTAGGCGCCGTCCACACTACGTCATAGGCCTGCCACTCCCCGGGTTTGCGCGTGGGGTTCGCCAGCGGAATCGCTTGCTTGTAGATGCTGCCGGCCATGCCGTTCACGTAGGTCTTGTTCTGGTAGGAATCTAGAACCTGCAGCTCATATCCATCGTCACCCGGCCCGGTCGATGCCAGGAACACACCGCTGTTGCCGCGAGCTTGGCCGGTGCCAGTGATGCTCGTCGGAACCTTCCACTCGATGTGCAATTGATAGTTGGTAAAACTCCGTTTGGTTTCGATGTTGCCCCCGGACTTGTTCACGGTCATCACTCCGTTGGCAACATTCCATTTGGCCGGCGTCTTATCTTTGTTCGTTACCCACTCGTCCATATTCTTGCCATCGAACAGCACGATCGCGTCTGAGGGAGGAGGCTCCATACATGCCGGCCCCGGAGTCACCACCTTGGGAACCGGCTCCCAGATTTCCGTCTCCTCGGGCTTCGGTGCCGGTGATTGTGCGAACACGGGAGCGGCCACAGCAATCACGGCCGAGCAGGACAAGCAGGCTACAGAAAAAAACGGAACATGCGCAGGTCATCGAGAAGAGAAATATATCCTCAAAAACTAGCTGTCGATCTGGCCAAGGCGGGTCAGTCTACTTCACTCCCTTATCCGGATCCCAGACACCCTGCAGTTTGCGAACATAGACCATCTGCCCGATGTGATACGCGTTATGCGTGCCGACGTGCGCAATCCTTGAAGCCCACAGTGATATCTTCGCGTCGTCTGCGGACTCCACTGCCTGCTCCCACTCCGTCATCACCTGGTCGAGCTGCTTCACCGTCGCATCCCAGCTCTTCGCATCGAAGTTATTGAAGGTCTCGTCATTATTGCCGTCAAACTTCGCCGCCTTCTCGCCCTTGAAGCTTGCCAGCGACTGGCGGTCCCAGAACACCAGGTGATTGGCCAGCTGGCCCACAGAATGGTTGCCACTCTTGTCCGTCCAGCTCGCCTGGGCCGGCGTCAGGCCGGCGACTGCTGTATTTGCCGGCACAAACCACTCTGCCTTGTTATGTGTGGACCTGAGCTGTTCCAGCAGAACCGCCTTCAAGGTCATTGGCTTCTCTGTCTGTGCAGAAGCCAGGGTCGATAGCGACAGAACTAAGCCAACCAGAACCAGTCTCATCTTGGCCTCTTTGGAATGCCGATGCTACTCCTCGCCCGCGAAAATTTGCAAAAAATATCCAAGCGGAAACGCGTCCCTCTCCCCTGTTGTCATCTGCCACAAGAAGTGGAGGGTGCCCCATTCAAGCCTTCTTTTGGCTTGAGTGGGCTGCCATCCAAAACGCCTGGACGATGTCATCGGGAGCGCTCCCGAGGGATTTGCAGTTCCTCAATCGGCTTCAAATGAAAAGAAATCGCCAACTCCCCTTTTGCCAACCCCCGCAAATGCCCGCACCCCCACCAGCGGTGTTAAAGTGATCGAGAAATTTGACAGGAGGCTCCATGGCCATCAGTTTTGCCGCAGATATCCGCCCTCTCTTTCGCGACGGTGACATTAAGTGCATGCAAAAAGGAGGCGTCAAGCTCGATGATCCCGTGTGGATGTGTGTTCCTGCAAACGCGAGGCTCGTCTACGGCGAAGTATCCGCCGGCGCCATGCCTCCCGATGCACCCTGGGCGGCTGATCGCGTTTCGCTCTTCAAGTCGTGGATGGATGCAGGCTGTCCAGCATAAGAGCCGGCACTACGTCCCCGGAACCGCCGGCTTGTAGCTTTGAAAGCCGGCTTGGACCATACCGCGCTTAGCCTCGGGATTTTTCATGAACGTCTCCCACACGAAGCCGGTGCGCGCATTCTCCGCCATGAGCATCGTGATGCCGGTGTCGATGCCCACAACATCCTGGTCATACCAGTTATTTAATGGGTTGAAAGCATCGACAAAGCCGTAGCGGCTCCAGGCCTGAGGGTAATGCGCCCGGATGTTCTTCAGCACCCGGATCGTGGCCACTGGCAAAAATGGCAGCGAACCTCCCGGCGCCGCTGGAACCACGGTTCCGTCAATCGGGCCCATGGCCGGCGGTCCGCCCCAGATCACGTATCCCTTGTCGGAGTCCGAGGCCGTAATCCCCCACAGATCGTCGCTGTAGTCGGGAAACGTCTTGCCTAATTCAATGCAAAAGCGGCGGTGTACATCGGTCGCGATCGCCGAATTTGCGAAGTAGTCGGCAAATTTGTCGCGCTTGCCCCTAAAGTCGAACCACGCCTGCGAGTACTGGTGTACAAACAAGCGGCGCAAATGAGCCAATGTATCGCTCCCCGTCATACTCGAAGGTGGTCCGTTTCCATGCGAGCCAGGCGGATGGATGCAGGGGGTGAGAGCCGGAACCCATGCCCAGCAGGTAGATCATCATCAATTCGCTGTAGTAGTCCCACTTGTAAGGCAGAAAGCCGAACTCCGGCGTCCATCCCTGGGGCAGCAGTGCCGTGTCTTCCGACAGCCACGTCCAGTCCACCCGGTCAAAAATCTCATGCGCCAGCTCGCCGATCTCGCGATCCTCAAAGTGCTGCCGGCAGGTAAGGATGCCGCAAAGCAGTATTGCCGTGTCGACGGAAGAAACCTCAGAGTCCCATATCCGCTCCCCTGTATTAATGTTGGCAAAGTGATAGTAAAAGCCGCGATGCGTCGGCAGCGTCTTCCAAAGAAAGGTAAGGGTTGCCATCACCCGCTGGCGAGCTTCCTCGCGGGAGACAAAGCCGCGCTTCTCCGCAATGCAGATTGCGCTCAGGCCAAAGCCGGTGGAGGCAATGCTTGCCACCACAGTCGTGTCGGTTGCGCGCGCATTGCACCGGTCTTTGATCAACCCGGTCTGCGGGCTGGCTTGCTCCCAGAAAAAGAGGAAATTGCTGCGTTCTACCTCATCCAGCAGCTGCTCTTCCTCAGGAGTAAAGGGCGTCGTCGCAGGCGCCGGTTCCTTAGCACCCTTGTTAGCCTGCGCGGGGGCCATCGCCGCAAGCAGCTTCCACGGGGCGAGCGGCAAACCCATGGAGATACCCGCCATACGCTGCAGCAGGCGGCGCCGCGATCTGTGAACTTCGAGCGGATCAGTCATCTTGTGGGCCCTTTCGGGCGACAACACAATCGAATAATTGAATAATAGATGCACGGGCGGCTCAGGTTGCCCGTCCAACGATCGCATGACCAAAAAGAAAGTTGTCTGGACGATCATCGCATTCATGGCTGCCGGAGCCATTGGCCTTTTCCTGCTGTTGCGCGCCCACCGCCTGCGCAGGATCGCCGAGCGTCAATTGGTGCCTATTGAAGGCGCAGTGATCCAGCACGATGCAGATACCAAGAATGAGCTGCCGGTCGCCGACGTAGTCATCACTGCCTCCGATGGTGTCAGGACCGCCACTACCGTCTCCGATGCTGCGGGTCACTTCAAGCTGGTCCTGCACAAACGGGTATTGTCCGAGCAGCCCATTACCGTCACATTCCGCAATCCGCGGTACCAACCACTGGACTTGACCGTGCAAACCGGAAGATTGGGGACCAAGCCCCAGCTCTATATCGCGGCGATGGTTCCAATTGTTCAAAAGGCCACTACTGGGCCCAACCATCCACTCATACAAGTCTCCAATATCCGGGTCAGATACACCCTCAACTCCCGCAGCGAGAGCAATGTCGGCAGCGCTGTGAAGACCTTCCAGGTAGTCAACCAGGGAGACGTGCCCTGCGATCATCAGTCTCCCTGTTCGCCCGATGGCAAATGGAAAGCAGCCTCCATAACCTTGCCCCTCGATGCTGGGGCGGACAATCATTTCGAGAACGTAACCGCCTCCTGCATTGCCGGGCCGTGTCCCTTTACCAAAATCGACTCCACCGGGTTTAGCCATGGCGGCCGAAAGATCAGCATCACCGCCCTCAACTGGTCCGATACGGCTACCTTCCTGATGGAGGCCGAGGTTTACCACACCGCCATCAATTCCGAGGTGCGCGAGCTGTACCCGGTGATTTTTGGCCAGACGCTGAACTTTACCCTGCCTCCAACCCAGGAGGGCGTGAGCCTGGAGGCTGAGATCGATGGCGCCCCCATGGTGTTCCCTTTGGGACCCAACCTCTCGCTCAGCTGGGCCACCTGCAATGTCCGAACCGGCACGGAAGAAGAAGAGAAGACTACCGTCTACCGTTGCGAACTCAAGCCCGGATATCGATTCTAATGTGATCGATTCTGATGTGATACACCGGATGGATGCGTTTCCTCACGCTTCTCTTCGCGTTCTGCCTCATCGCCTCCTCCAACGCTATCGCCCAGCAGAGTGTCCCGGCGACTGCTTGGAAAGACGGACACTTTGCCATCGACACCGCTGGATTGCTAAGCCGGTCCGACATTTTCCTGGGCCGGCCCAACACCTTGCCGGCGGAAGCAATGCCCATGGGCAATGGACGTCTGGGCATCGCCGTTTGGGCGGCTGATGGCTTCACCGCGCAACTGAACCGCGTAGACACCCTGCCCCATCGAGACTCTCCCGGCCAGCTGATCATCCGCGGGCTCGCCCCGCTTACCTCGGCCAGCGATTTCAGCGGTCGCCTCGATCTGTTCAACGGCACGTTGATCGAGCACGGCGGGGGCATGGCCCTCACCGCATACGTCCAGGCTTCGACCGATACGTTCGTCGTTGACGTAACCGGTGCGGATCCCAAATGCGACCCAGACGGCCGAGCTTCGCCTCTGGCCGCCCCGCCAGCCTGAAGCCACCGCTTCCGGCAAAACCGGCATGCTCGCGCAAACCTGGACCGACAAATTACGGCCCCGGAGCCACCGGAGAAAAATTCGGATCCCTCGCCGCCGTCACGGCAACGGGCCGCGATGTCTCTGCCACCGTAACCAATTCCCGCGCCGTGACAGTAAGCTTCAAACCCGACGCAGGACGGCCATTTCCGCGTAATCGTCGCCTGCCCTCACTACAACGGTGCCCGAGCCAAAGAGCGTCAGCATCGGTGGCGCATTATCCAACTCCGGCCCGCAGGAACACGCTGGCCTGGTGGCACTCCTTCTGGCACACGCCGGGCTCATCAAGCTCACCTCCGCGGATGGTTCCGGGGAGTACATGGAGAACCTGCGCAACCTTTATCTCTACACCGCTGCGGCCGAGAGTGGCGGCAGGTTTCCCGGGTCGCAGGCGGGCATCGCCGACCTTTTTTCCGCCGTGCAGGATCTTCACCGCTGGGACCCTGCCGCCTTCTGGCACTGGAATCTCCGCATGCAGGTGGCTGCGAATCTCGATGCCGGCGTGGCTGAATTGAACGCGCCCTACTTCCGCCTGTATCGCGAAAATCTTAGCAATATCGAGGACTGGACCAGCGAAGCATATGGCCGGCCGCCCCGGTATCTGCGTGCCGGAAACCATGCGTTTCAACGGGCCAGGCATTGAGTACGAAGGCGATTGGAATCCAGGGCCTCCGGTTATCGGCCTGAACTGCGATGCCGCCTCGCGCCCTTACTACAACGCCCGCACACTCTCCACCGGCGCGGAAGTTTCACTTTGGATCTGGCAGCAATACTCTGGCCACTGGCGACCTGAAGTTTCTCGCAGAAAATTATCCGGTGATGGCCGCAAGCGCGCATTTCCTGCTCGCCTATGAAACCCCGGGCGCGGATGGAAAGATGCACACCCACCCTGCCAACGCCCACGAGCAGCAGTGGGACACCACCGACCCCACTACCGATCTATCCGCCAGGTCCGCCTTGTATCCTGCCGTCATCCAGGCAGCTGGCTTGCTGCACACCGATGCCAGGCTGGTTCAGCAACTCCAGGCCGAGCTCGACCGGATTCCCCCTTCCCAGCGGAGACTGCCCCAAAAACAGATGGTCATTGCGGAGTCGTACGATCCGTCGGCCGCCGAGCACAACGAAGAGAACATCGGCCTCGAACCGGTCTGGCCCTACAACCTGATCGGGGACGACTCTCCGCAGCTGTCTTTGGCCAGGGCCACCTATGCCGCGCGTCCTTACCCCGTTCACCAGGACTGGAGCTTCGATCCCGTGCAGGCCGCGCGCCTCGGCCTCAGCGAGGAAGTGCGGTCGACGTTGATCGCGCTTGACCCAGAGATACCAGGCGTTCGTGAATGGTTTCGCCAACTGGGGCGGTCCCGCCGGTGAGTTCTATGTTGAGCAGGAAGGCAACGTGGCCCTGGCCCTCGCCGAGGCGCTGGTGCAGGATTACGACGGCCTGATCCGCATCGCGCCCGCCGTGCCTTCCGAGTGGAACTTCGAAGGCAGCGTTTGGGTTCGCAATCGCACCCGCGTCGACGTTCAGGTTCAGGCTGGAGTGCCCACAACGGTAGCCATCGAAGCCGGAGCCACTGAAACCCTGCGCATCCGCAATCCCTGGCCGGGTCAGCGAGTCGACGTGACGGATGTGCATGGAAAGACCGTCCTGAGCAGCGCCGACTGCCGTCCTCCAGCTTGCCGCGCATAACGGCGAGTCGTACTTGCTCGTGCCATCCGGCACAGCAGGGAAGCCATTCGCCGGCATTACCGGCTCATCCGCCCAGCAATGCAAGAAACTTGGCGCCGTGCAAATCGGAAAGTGCAGCTTGTAAAGCGACCAAAGGATCCAACTCACCACAAAATCGTCATCCTGAGCGGAGCGCCTCACATATTTATCGTGTGACACAGCGCTTTCTGGGCGCGCAGTCGAAAGAGCCTGTCCCGAGCGTGCTTATCTTGCCCATGCTGCTCGGAGCTTTTCAACCACTGAAGCCCGAGAACAGAATCTTGCTCAGGTACGCACTTGATTGTCACGGGCACATTTTCCAGGATCGCCGAAAAGAGAAAATTTATCTTGACTGTCAACTAGTGTTGTAGTTAAGTATAACAGTAGAGCCGAGGGCACAGTGAATACGTCTGACCTAAGGCCCAGTGAGGAGAACCAACATGAAACCACTACGTTTTCTGCTACCGGTAATATTCCTGGGACTTTCCACCGCGGCCTTCGCCCAGTCCGGCGCGCAAAAGTCCTTCGATAATTTGAAGAACCTGGCCGGCTCATGGGAAGGCAGTGTAGACGGCAAGCCGATGCACGTTTCCCTCCGCGTCACGTCCATGGGCAACGCGCTCATGCACGAGATGCGGTTAGACGGAAGATCCGACGACCCCATCACCATGTTTTATGTGGACGGCAATCGTCTCCTGCTGACGCATTACTGCGACGCCGGCAACCGGCCTCGTATGACCGCAGCGATGAGCCCGGACGGAAAGAAGGTGGAATTCACCTTTCTCGACGTTGCCAACTTCAACCCAGCCCAGGGCGGACACATGCAGCACGCAGTGTTCACCACGGTCGACCCCAACCATCACATCGAGGACTGGACTTTTCTGGCCCAGGGAAAGCCAATCGATGTGCATGTAGATTTGCAACGGACAAAGTGACAAAACCATGATCGCAACGATTACCCGGAAAATTTGATGGACCCTGAGTGGAATGACAGTCAGCCGATTTATCGCCAGCTTCGCGATCGTGTGGTCGCGATGATCCTGGACGGAGTTCTCAAGGAAGGCGACCCCCTCCCTCCGTGCGCAACGTCGCCGCCGAATATCGGGTCAATCCACTCACGGTTCTCAAGGGCTATCAGCAACTGGTGGACGAGGGCCTGGTCGAAACAAAACGAGGGCGTGGCATGTTCATTAATAGTGGCGCACGCGGCTCGCTGCTGCAGGGCGAACGGGAGAAATTTCTGGGCGAAGAATGGCCGCGGATCTACGCCACCATTCAGCGCCTTGGCCTGAAACCGAAAGAACTGCTGCAGGCCGGCGCCGGCCGCCCGTCATCTGCGAACGATACAAAAGAGGAGCGCTAAACCATGGCATGCATAGAAGCGCACGGACTGCGCAAAGCCTTCGGCAAAACCATCGCGCTGGACGGCATCGATTTGCGGGTGGAAGAGGGCCGCATCCTCGGTCTCATCGGTCCCAACGGCGCGGGCAAAACCACCGCGCTGAACGCGATCCTCGGCCTCACTCCCTACCAGGGCGAACTGAAAGTGCTGGGGCGCGATCCCTGGACCGAGCGCGATCAGCTCATGTGCGATGTCTGTTTCATCGCCGATGTCGCCGTGCTGCCGCGCTGGATCAAGGTTTCGCAGGCGCTCGATTATGTCGCCGGCGTGCATCCCCGCTTCGATCGTGCCAAGGCGGAAGGCTTTCTCGCCAGGACCACCATCGACCGCGCCAGCAAGGTCAGGGAGCTGTCGAAGGGCATGGTGGCGCAACTCCACCTCGCACTGGTGATGGCCATTGACGCGAAGTTGCTGGTGCTGGACGAGCCCACGCTTGGCCTCGACATCCTCTATCGCAAGCAGTTCTACGATTCCCTGCTGAACGACTACTTCGATCGCAGCCGCACCATCATCCTGACCACCCATCAGGTGGAAGAGATCGAGCACGTGCTCACCGATGTCATGTTCATCCACCGCGGCCGCATCGTTTTCAATCGCAGCATGGAAGAAGTGGAGTCGCGCTACTCTGGAAGTCACCGTGCGCCCGGAGCAGCTCGCCGCCGCACGGGCGCTCAAGCCGATGCACGAGCGCGAGGTGTTGGGCCGCAGCATCCTGCTGTTCGATCATGTCGATCGTCCAGCAACTCGCTGCACTTGGCGACGTGCGCACGGCCGGCATCGCCGACTTGTTCGTTGCCATCATTGGCAGACCGCTCGATGAATAGCACAGGAGCCAGCGCGATGAATACGCAATCGGACGCATGCTTCCGCTCGCACTCGCATAGCCGTCGCTGTGCATCCCGGCGAGCCGGCGCTTGTACTGGTCGGTACGCCGCGAATTGTGGGAGAACCGTTCCATCTATATGGCGCCTCTTGCCGTCGCCGCGCTCTTCCTGGCCGGTTTCTTGATCAGCCGGGAATCTCCGCCAGCCAGGTACGCGCCGCCGCTGCCCTCAGCGCCGCGCAACAGCAGGAGCTCTTCGAGCAGCCGTATAACTTCGCCGCACTCTTGCTTATGGGCACCACCGGCATCGTCGCGATGTTTTACTGTCTCGACGCCCTGTACGGTGAACGCCGCGATCGCAGCATTCTCTTCTGGAAGTCGCTGCCGGTCTCCGATCTAACCACCGTGCTGGCAAAGGCCAGCATTCCGCTGCTGATCCTCCCCCTGCTCACCATCGCCATCACCGTGGTGACGTTTTGGATTATGCTGCTGCTCAGTGCTCCGGCACTGCTGGCAAACGGTATCAGCGTCGCCACGGTATGGAGCCATGTCGGGCTGTGGCAGATCTCGCAAGGGCTCGTCTTCCACCTGCTGGCCGTGCATGCGCTCTGGTACGCGCCCATCTACTGCTGGTGGCTTCTGGTTTCGGCGTGGGCCAAGCGCACGCCCATTCTCTGGGCAGTGTCTACCGCCGCTGGCCATCGCTGTGGTGGAAAAGGTCGCCTTTAACACCACGCATTTCGCCCGCTTGTTGATGCACCGTTTCGGCGGCGAAGGACCACAAAATGCCCCCTTCCCCGTCCGCGGCATGCCGATGGATCAGGTGGCCCACCTCCATCCGGTTATCTTCCTCACCAGCTCTGGGTTGTGGAGCGGCTTGGCGGTCTCAGCGCTTTTTCTTGCGGTCGCAGTGCGGTTACGCCGCTATCGCGATCCCATCTAATTCGCAACCTTTAAGGAGGAAACATGGAACCCATGGTCGATCTAAAGTGCGCACTCCCCGCTGCATTCACCTCGCTCTCTCCGAGCGCCCTGATCTGGCAAGACGTGCTGGCTCAGGCCATGACCGGCGAGTTGCTCGCCGCAATGAACTACACCTCCTTAGCGGACATTTGCGACGATCCCGTGGAAGTAGCCGATGCCCTGGAGCACGCGCAAGGGGAGAGAGGCCACGCTGCCGCCTTTGCTGCCGAGGGTCGCAGGATAGGGGTGAGCGTCTCTAACAACGTCGAAGCAAAGCATTGGAGGCGGCTGCGCCAGGCATTTCTGCGCTGCATCGCCAAGCGCGACTTCATTGCCTGCCTCATCGTGCAGGAGATCATGCTGGAATCCTTCGCCGTCGCCAGCTATGCACGGGTGGGCAAAGTGGCGCCGGGCAGTCTCGGCAAAACCTTTGCCGCGATTGCCGCGGAAGAAGAGGATCACATTGAGCACGCCATGGAGATTCTCCGGGCCGAGCGAGCGTTGGACCAGCAGCGCTTCGATGACAAGGTGCACCAACTGCATCTTGAAGTGATGACCACCCTCGCGGAGATGCTGGCAAAGGATTGCAGCCACGGACACTGCGAAGTCTGCCACGGCAGCTGTGTCAAGCCGGCGCTCCCCGATGTGCGCCTGAGTGCGGCCGAGCTGCGTGGAGCCTCGCTGCATCAGTACCTGAAAACGTTGGACCAGCTGGGACTGCCCGGGGAGGTGACGCTCACATGGGTCGCTCAATTGCCGGTGTAACCGAAGTCGATTTCGCGCTGATCGGGCATCAGGAAAGTTGGCGAGCGGCTGCGGATGTGCTCGCAGTCCTGCGTGGACCCGAGCGCACGCCTCTACCCGACGACGAGATACGCGACATCCTGCCCTGGCTTCCGCCCCGTGCCGTGTGTCACGTCGAGATCGAATCGTTGGGCGGCGTCACGGCGCGTGGTCTTTATATCGACTCCTTCATTGCCCCCGACCGCCTTGCAGACGCCTACGTGCGCGACAACATCGCGCGGGTTCGCCAGGCCGCCGCCTACGCGATCAAGGCAGGCGCAAAGATTGTGAGTCTCGGCGGTTTCAGTTCCATCCTGATCGAGGGCAACTTCGATCAGCTTCCGCAAAGACACGATACGGTCTTCACTACAGGCAATACCTTGACGGTTGCTTTCATCGTGCAGGGCATCAGGAAAATGTGCGCGCTGCAGGGCCTCGATCTCCGCAGTTCGACGCTCCTCATCGTTGGGGCAACAGGAGACCTGGGTTCCGGCTGCGCCCGTTGTCTGGCCGGGGACGTGCGGCGGCTGCAGCTCAGCGCCCGCAACCCGGACCGGCTGCGCAGGCTCGCGACAGAGTTGAAGACAAAAGGAGTACAAGTCGAGACGGCAACCGATCTGCAACAATTCACCTCCGATGCCGACATCGTGATCTGTGCGGCGAGCCTTGCATCCCCGTCGCTCTTATTGGGCCGGATCGCGCCCGAGGCAATCCTCTGTGATGCGGGCTATCCCAAGAACCTCGCCCCCGGCGCCGAGATGCCCGACGCCAAGGTTTTCTTTGGAGGTCTGGGGCAAGTGACAGGCGGATTGGATTTCCAGCCGGACTTTCACGGAGTGCTGAATCGCCATCCCTTCCCCGATGTGGTTCATGGATGTTTGCTAGAAGGCATGGCTCTAGCATTGGAGCGCCGCTTCGAGCCCTTCTCCCAGGGAAGAGGATTCATTACCCCCGAGCGAGTGGAGGAGATGCAGACAATTGCCGCCCGGCATGGTATTTATCTGGCTCCGCTCTACAACGCCGATGGGCCACTCGAAGAAACGGCTGAATCCGCCTCCGGAAAACGACCCACAAGAAAATTTGGGGTGCCCCATTCAAGCCTTCTTTTGGCTTGAGTGGGGTGGTTGCGGAACCCACCCTCCGCTCCGTTTGCCGTTCATTCATCCCGCAGCAGAATCATCGGATCAACCGCGAGGGCCCGTCGAGCCGGTACCAGGGCTGCGACGACGCCGACGCAGAGCAAAGTGAGAATCACACCGCCGAGGATGACCGGGTCTTTCGGCGTGGCCTGATACACGATAGACGAAAGCACACGGGTTGCCAGTACACCCAGGATCATCCCGGCGATCGATCCAACGGCGAGCAGCCGGAAAATACGTCCCAGCGCTGCGCCCAGCACCTTGCCTCGACCGGCTCCAAGCGCTATGCGGATCCCGAGTTCACGCAGGCGTTTGCTGACCGTATAGGTGGCCATCCCGAAGATGCCGGTAGTCGCCAGCATCGCGCCCAGCAAGCCAAGCACGCCGAGAGAAACGGTGGCTACGCGAGCGGCAAAGAGGGCGGAATCCAACTCGCTGTTCCAGCTTCTGATTTCGAGCGGCAGCCCCGGATCCAGGCTGTGCATCGAGCGTTGCAAGGCTGCGGCGATCTCCCCGCGGGTCACGTTCCGATCGAACAATCAGCCAGGTGTCGCTCGAAGGGTGCTGCAGGAAGGAAAAGAACATGGCGGCCTTGGGATCTTCCGTAAGGGTCTGGTATTTACCGTCTTCTACCACGCCGATAACCTCCGCCCGGTTGCCGCCCCAGAACCTGAAATGGCCTCCGACTGCCTTATCGACCGACCCGAATACCTTGAGCGCAAATTGCGATTCACGACGGCCACCACAGGGGCCTTGTCTTCATCGTGCATGGTGAAGCAGCGGCCAACCAGAAGGGCCGTTCCCGCAGCACGGAAATAGTCGGGCGAGACCTGGAAATTCTCGGCATCGGCCGCAGCGTTGGTAGGACGGAAATCGGCGGTGGTGTCAGTGAATACGGTGGAATCCCCTCCGCCGATACTGAGCGGAAGCCGATCGGCATATCCCACGGCCGTGACGCCCGGAATCGCTGCGGCAGCATCGAGCATGCGCTTCTGCATCGGTACGCGTTGGTCAGGCATCATATCCAGCCATCTTCAGATCGGTCTTTACCAGCATCACGTTCTTAGGCTGAATACCGTAGTTGCTTTGAAGCGAACGAGCCAGGCCGCGCACGGCGACCAGCGAAGCGGTAACCAAAACAGCGCAAATGGCGATTTGCAAACCCAGCAGAACGTCGCGCAGGGTAAAGCGGCGTGTGCTGCCGAGCGCTTGTGCTCCCGGAGCGAATGATCTGCCAGGGATCGGAGCGGAGAATCTGGCGGACAGGCACCAGGCCGAAGAACAGCCCACTGAACACAGCCAGCAGCAAGGCCAGAGCGTAGGTCTTCACGTCCGGATTGACCGGCACATTGATCGGGATATTCGGAATCGGCCGCCATGTGCTGAGGGCGCGCAGAATGACCACGGCTCCCGCCATGCCACAAATACCTCCAGCCAGAGAAACCAAACCGGCTTCCGTGAGCAGCTGGCGAACGATCAGCTGCCGGCGCGATCCGAGAGCCATGCGGACTGCGATTTCGCGCGCGCGATCCGCCGCCCGCGCGGCGAACAGGCTACCAAGATTGGCGCATGCGGCAAGCAGGATAAGACCTGCGAGCAGCATGAGCCCGAACATAAAAGCGCGCGTGGGGCGGCCGAGGGTATTTCCGGCGAGTCCGGGGCGGGACAAGGAGAATTTCAGGCCATCATCGGATTTGGGATAGGTTTTCGCCAGCGAATTGGCAATGGTGTTCAAGTCCGAAGTAGCTGCGGCTGGGGTGACTCCGGGCTTGAGGTGTCCTATCGCCCAGGCGCTATGGTTGCCACGCTCCTCGAGAGAACTCCAATCGCTGATTTGCGGGCGAATTGACGATGGGAGCCCACAGATCGGGCGCAAAAAAAAGTTCGGTGCCGCGGAACTCCGGCGGGGCCACGCCGATGATGGTGAAGGGATGCTTGTTGATCTGCACCGTCCGGCCCACCGCAGCGGGGTCACCATTAAAATGGCTGTGCCAGAGCGCATAGCTCAGGACGATCTCGGGCACGCTGTTCTGTCCATGTTCTTCGGAAGCATGGATAAATCGGCCAAGATAGGGCTGAACGCCCAGGGCATCGAAGTAATTGCCGCTTACGGTATAGGGCCACACTACCGAGGGATTTCCGTGGCCGGTATCGAGCCCAACCCCGCCCATGATGTTGTAGACCACCAGCGAGTCGAAGCTGCGGTTCCTGGTCACGCAGGTCGCGGTAATCCGGATACGACTCCGAGGGTGCCGTATCTGACCCGTAGGCGCGTTCCAGCATGAACAGCGTCTCCGGGTGCGGCACGTTGAGCGGTCGCAGGATCAACGCATTCAGTACGCTGAACACGATGGCATTGGCGCCAATGGCGAGTGCCAGTGTGAGCACGGCGGTCAGGGCGAATCCAGGCGCTTTGCGCAACTGTCGTAAAGCGAGTCGTATATCGGCGTTCATGCTCCCCTCGTTAGGCATCGTCGTGTATTTTCCTAGGGTTCCCCGGGGCCTTTATCGGTTGTACGCACCTGCTGGGGCGGCGGTTCCCTTGGACGAATAGTCGCCGAACATAGAAACCACGAGAGATTGGGGCGCCGCGGGCGTGGCACTCCTGTACAGTTATGTCGAGCATTTCTCAAAAAAGGAAACTAGAGTGTCAAAACACTGCCCCCACCTGGACAAGATTCTCGGCCTCAATCAGTCGATTTCCCGCCGCGACTTTCTGGAAGGGGCGCTCGTCGCCTCAACCGGTTTGGCCGTGGCCTCGTCTCCCCTCGAACTCCTTGCGCAGGCAAATGCGCCCTCTACCGAAGCCTGGACCGGGTACACGGGCGAGGGCGACTACAAACTCTCCGCGGGCAATAGCGAGCAGGTCATGAACAATGCTCACGCCGTTCGTGACGGCGCGTATGATCAAATTCCTTCTCAAGTCACGGATACCGGTGAGATCTACGATTGTGCCGTCGTCGGAGGGGGTCTTTCCGGCGTGTCCGCGGCCATGTTTTTTCATCAGAGAACAGGGGCCAATCGCAACTGTATCGTGCTCGACAACGCGGCCATCTTCGGCGGTGTGGCCAAACGCAACGAGTTCGAGGTCGACGGGCATCGTCTCTATGCTGCCCAGGCATCCGTGCACTTCCAGCCCCCTTACCCCAACAGTTTCTTAAGCACAGTCTACGAATCGATGGGGTTGGATTGGGACGCATTCAAGTCCTACCAGGAGTGGCAAGGGCCTTCTCCGAAGATGGCTTTACCCAGGAGCCCATACGGCGAAGCCTTGATCGACGGCAAACCTGCTTTGGCTTCTTCTTTGGCGCAAAGTTCGGTCATCGCCCGGGTATTTGGGTAAAGGATCCCTGGGGAAAAAATCTGGAGGGCACCCCATTCTCCGAAAAGACCCGCAAGGAATTGCTTGCCTTGCACCAGAATCGGTTTATCGCGCCGCCCCTGGTCTACGACTATCCCGGCGACGCGGTCTCCCGTCAGCTGGACAGCATGACGATCGAAGATTACATGGTGCGCACCTATGGCGTGAGCCGCGAGACCATACGCCTGGACAGGAGTGAAGTCGCAGATGGATTCGGTCTCGGCCCTGACGTGTTGTCGGCCTTTCTGATTTACGAATGGGAGAAAACCGTTCCGACCGTCGATAACAGTATGGCGACGGGCATCCAGATGTTTCCCGGGGGAAACTCGGGCATGGCGCGACTGATGGTGAAAACACTCATCCCGGCAGCCTTCGACGGTCCGCGGACCATGGAGGCGGTTTGGAAGAACCCAATCAACTTCGGCGCCTTGGATGTAGCAGGCGAACGTGTCCGGTTGCGGCTCAACTCCACGGTTGTGCGGGTCGAGCATATCGGAGAGCCAGATAAGGCGGAGTTTGTTTCGATCGTTTACGTGAAAGATGGCCGCCCGCAACGAATCAAGGCCAGGACGGTCGTGATGGCCGGCGGGGGATGGATGACGAAACACGTAGTGCGCGATCTGGACGAAACCCGGCGTAACGCGTATGCCCAGTTTTATTATTCGCCCTACCTGCTTGCCAACGTGGCGGTCCGCAACTGGCGGTTCCTCTATGATCTCGGCCTCGCCGGCGGGGGCTGGTTCGAGGGCTTCGGCAACGGTGTGAATGTACGCACGTGTGCGAAATTCGGTGTGGATACGCCCGTCGCTGGCCCCGATCTTCCCACCGTACTCACCTTAGGCGTGGACTTTGCCAAACCAGGACTACCTTTGGCCGACCAGGGTAAGTTGGGCCGTGCGGAATTGCTCTCGACCCCTTTCATGGAATACGAAAAGCAAATACGCGAGTCGATGATGGAGATGTTCGGGTCTTCGGGCTTCGACGCCAAGCGGGATATTGCGGGAATCGTTCTCAACCGGTGGGGACATGCGTTTATTAATCCCCAGCCGGGCTTCTTCTTCGGCCTGAACGGAAACCCTGCTCCTCGTCAGGCCCTCCGCGACGGGCCGTTTGGAAGGATCGCGTTCGCGCAGTCGGATCTTTCCGGTGCCATGGATCATCGCAACGCGTTCATCGAAAGCAACCGGGCGGTCAGCCAATTGTTAGACCGGGTGCTGGTTTAGGTCGGTGCAAGCCGGCTCATGGGGGCCAATCTGGATCGGGCTCAGCATCAGTCAGTTGCGACCGGCTGCCAAAGCTCGACACGATTTCCTTCCGGATCGGTGACCCAACCAAACTTTCCGAAATCGTAGCTTTCGCGTTTTGGATCGACCGTGACCCCTTCGCCTATCAAACGGTCCAGCACGCCATCTAGGTCGTCCACCTGGAGATTGATCATGGCTTTCTGTGCCGGAGGGAAGTATGCATTGTCTTGTTTGAAAAGGGCGAAGATGACTTGAGCGTGTTGCGTCGGGGCAGCAAACGAGAAAGCTCCGCCGGACTTCACCAGGCCGAGATGCTGCTCGTACCATGCATACAGAGCTTTTGGATCATCCGCTCGCAGAAATATACCGCCGAAGCCAGTAATTGAAGCCATGCAGCCTCCTATGAGATGTCTGTCCAGAGCTTACGCCTGGAGATCACAATGTACCGTGAGAAGCTGAGGGAATTCTCCCCATCATCAACCCCGCTCGATATGATCAGAAAAGCGCTCTCGTAAAGCGCCCCAACGAAATGGATCCGCGATCGCAAATGGTGCGCATTCTGTTTTTATCTCTCCTCATGCTCATGTCCAGCGGGAGTTTCGCTTCCGACCTGCCGGAGGGCAAAGGCAAGGATGTTGTGGCAGATACCTGTACCGAGCTGCCACTCGCTCCGCCGCATCAAGGCCCAGCGGCTGGATGAGGAAGGTTGGAAAAACATCCTTCGCGAAATGACCGAGAACGGAGCCTCCATTGAACAGGATGACCGCGCGACCATCATCGAATATCTGACCAGGAACTTTGGTCCTGATGCAAAAGTGAACGTGAACACAGCCGATGACGACGAGATCGGCGCCGTTTTACATCTGACCCCGGCGGAGGCAAGGGCCATCGTGACCTATCGCAAGGCGAACGGCGCGTTCAAAGACCTGGACACGCTCGAAAAAGCGAGCGGCGCTGCCGAGAAAATCGAAGCAAAGAAGGCGCTGGTCGAATTCTAGCCTTTACGCCAACAAATCGTGAACCACGGTGCCCTGGTTGCCCACTCCCGACAAGCGCGCATCCAGGCCCTGATACTTCACCGTCATTCGCTTGTCATCGATCCCCAACGTGTGCAGCATCGTCGCATGCAGATCGTGCACGCTGACCGGCTTGTCCACGGCCGCATATCCCAGATCGTCGCTTGCGCCATAGGTCAGCCCTTTTTGGAAACCGCCGCCGGCGAACATATACGAGAACGCTTTGATGTGGTGATCGCGTCCGGTCCCCGACTGCGACATCGGCGTCCGCCCGAATTCGCCACCGAAGACGATCAACGTGTCGTCTAACAGTCCACGCTCTTTCAAATCCCGGATCAGGGCCGCCGTGGGCTTGTCCACTTCCTCGGCTTTATATTGAATGCCGCTCTTTACTTCCTCGTGATGGTCCCAATCGCGGTGATAAAGCTGGATAAAGCGAACCCCGCGCTCGGCCAATCGCCGCGCTATCAAGCAGTTCGAAGCATAGGAACCATCCCCTGGTTTCGCGCCATACGCTTCAAAAACATGAAGCCGGTTCCTTGCTCATGTCCACCAGTTCCGGAATGCTGGTTTGCATGCGGAAAGCCATCTCATATTGCGCAATGCGCGTCATGATTTCCGGATCTTGCACCGATTTGTAGCGGATGCGATCCAGCGCCGTCACGGCGTTGATCGAATCATGCTGCAGCGGCTGGTCGATGCCGTGCGGGCTCTCGATGTACGACACCGGATCGCCGAATGAGTTCAGCTTTATGCCCTGAAACCTGCTCGGCAGGAAACCGGAGGACCACTGCCGCGCCGAAACCGGCTGCATCTGCCCACCCCGGCCTTGCGAAAGCATCACGATGAACCCGGGAAGATCCTGCGTTTCTGATCCCAGCCCGTAGAACATCCACGAACCCATGCTCGGCCGCCCGGCAATGATCGATCCGGTGTTCATGAACATATGCGCAGTGTCGTGATTGATCTGCTCCGACCACACCGAACGCACCACACACAGCTCGTCCGCAAGACTGCCGATCTCCGGAAACAGTTCGCAGATCTCCATCCCGGATTTGCCAAACTTCTTAAACCCAAATTGCGGCGCGAAACATTTCAACTGCTTTCCCTGCAGTTGCGCCAATTGCTGCCCCTTGGTGAAGGATTCAGGCATGCCTTGCCCGTCCAGCTTCAGCCAGTGCGGGCTTGTAATCGAAGGTTTCCAGATGCGACGGTCCGCCCGCCTGATAGAGATAGATCACGCGCTTCGCTTTTGGCGCGAAATGCAGCGGGTTAATCGCTCCCAACGACTTCAGGTCAGCCGCTGTTGGCTCAGCGCCGGCGGCCCCGGGGCCCAGCAGCGAATTCAGCGCCACCAGACCCAGTCCGGTCAAACCTTGTTTCAGGAACGCTCTGCGTTTCAGCGAATCTATATCAAAGCTGCTCATCGTATGCCTTCTCTCAACGCAATCTGGTCTCAATCCCTGGTAATTACTTCGTGCAGGCTTAAAATCGCGCGCGCCACGTTGCTCATCGCGGCCAATTTAACCGCTTTTTCCTTCGCCGGAACCGCCGCATCGCCAATCTCGATGAACTCTGTCGCCTGCGCTTTGTCGCTCTTGAAATGAGCCATGCTCTGGGCATAGTAGAATCCATCAGGATCTGCAATTCGTCCTTCTCCGGCTGCCGCGTCGTGGCTTGCAGGAAGGCCCACCGAAGTTGACTTTGCAGGTCTTTCCCGCCGTATTGCAGAATGTGCTCGCCAAACACGCGGGATGCTTCCACAAACGTCGGATCGTTCAACAAATCCAGCGCCTGCAACGGCGTGTTTGAGGTTGTCCGGAACACGGCGCACTCTTCCCGCGTCGGCGCGTCAAAATTCATCATCGTCGGCTGCAGGAAAGTCCTCTGCCAGAAGGTGTAAACGCCGCGCCGGTAAAGATCGTCACCATAACTCGCCGACCAGCTTCGCTTGGGAAAGTTCAGCGCCGCCAAATATCCGTCCGGCTGATAGGGCTCGACGCTCGGCCCCCCAAACTTATAGACCAGCAACCCCGAAATTTCCAGCATCAGGTCATGCACCGACTCGGCATCCACCCGAAACCGGTTCTGCCGCGCGAGCCATCGATTTTCCGGATCGCGTTCATCGAGTGCCGGCGACGACAACGAGGATTGGCGATACGTCTCGCTCAGCACAATAATGCGAGCCATGTGCCGCACATCCCACGGATGCGTATTCGCTGCATCGTACTGCGGGCTCATAAACTCAGCCGCCAGCCAATTCAGCAGTTGCAGATGCGACGGCCAGTCACCTTGTGACCCGAAATCCTCGACGCTCTTGGAAATCCCCGCGCCGAAGAACTCGCTCCACATCCGATTCATGTAAACCCGCGCCGTCAGTGGATTCTGCGGCGACACCAGCCAATTCGCCAGATCGAGGCGTGTCGCACGGCGGTCCGCCGTATTCAAGCTTCCCAGAAATTCCGGTATCGCCGGCTGCACCACCTCCCCCGAATCGTCCATCCAGTTTCCGCGCGGAAGAATGCGCGTCTCGCGCGGCGGTGCGGTTTCCGTGATCATCACTTCCGGCACTGCGCCCTCAAGGAAGCTCAAATTCATTTCCTGCCTGGCAATTGCCAGCCGGCCTGGCGCCAATTCCGGAGCCGAGTATTCAAAATAATCTCGAACCAACGCAACCTGCTCTGGAGAACGCTTCGCTTCCGGCTTCTCCAGGGCCCGGGCTAACTTGCGAGGCAGTCCTACCGTGCGCAGGGAGTCTTCATCAACCGGCTCCTCCTCGATCGTCGTCTTTTTTCGCCTTCTCCGCCTGTTCTTTGGTGGAGGGCTCTGCGGATGCAGGGGTGTCCTTTTCAGCCGTCTTCGCATCGGCACTGGCAGGCTTTGGCTTAGGATTGTTGGCCCAGGAGTACGTACCCTTCGAGAACCCTATCCGAAACCGCCCGATGGTCGCCTGACGGTAATCAGAATCCTGATGGATCTGAACTGTAACCGTGGAAAGCTCAGATGTGTGCAATGGTTGCGCAAAGCGCAAGATCAGCAACGGCGGCTGTGTCTTGCCCACCACGCCGAATCCTGTCTTCGGATTGCCATCCAATACGGCCTCGGCCGGAAAGCCCTTGGTTGCCGGAACCGTGCTGTAGGCCAAAACAAAGTCCGTCTTCTCGCCGGGTTTGTGTCCGTCCGCCGAGTAAGTCGCGTCCACTTCCGAGATGACGAAGCGGTCCGATCCGCGCGAAATGTCCGCACCCGCCAGGGATGGGTCGGTGTCAATCTCCAGGCCGAGGCTCGTCCACACGCCCACGCCCGGTTTCAACGTCACAGAATAGGTATCGTGGTCCGGAATCGGACCACTCGCGATCACCAGTCCGGGTCCCCCGGTCGTCGCGTCGATTGGATTCTCGTGATTGTCCTGCGCGAGTTCCGTCGTCCGCACAGAAAGCCTGCCTTGTTTTGCCGAGACCGCTACCGGAATAGGGAAAGTCCACGCTAAATCGCCGCTCGCCGCCCGCGCCAGCAAGTCCTTCTCCCAGGCGCGGCGTTGTTCCTCTAAAGCGTCTGCTTTCCGGTCGAGATCCGCTTTTGCCGCGTGAATACTCGCTTGCAAAGCATCGATCCGCTCTTTCTGGCCGGGTTGATACACGGCCATCTTCGGCGCAAATGCTTCATCGCCCGAGTCCGGGACCATCCCGTCCTCTTTCACGTCGGCGAAGAACGCCTTCATGGAGTAAAAGTCTTTGGTCAAGATCGGGTTGAACTTGTGGTTATGGCATTCGGCGCAGCCCATCGTGCTGCCCAGCCAATTGGTGCTCAACGCGCGCACGCGCTCCGCCCCATACTTCGCCAGGTATTCCTTGGGTTGCAGACCGCCTTCGGCGGATGTCCGGCCCATCCGGTTGTAGGCGGTTGCGATTCTCTCATCGGCCGTTGGATTCGGCATCAAATCTCCGGCCAACTGCTCGCGAGTAAACTCGTCGAACGGCATATTGTCACGAAAGGCCTGCAGCACGTAGTCGCGATAGGGCCACGCCGGCCGCGTGCCGTCACTGTGAAATCCCGCCGTGTCCGCATACCGCACCGCGTCCAGCCAACGGACCGCTTGCTTCTCCGCATACGCGGGTGAGATCAGCAAGCGATCGACTAATTGCTCATAGCTATGCGGTGAATGGTCGGCGACAAACGCGGCTGTTTCCTCGGGTTTGGGCGCCAGGCCTGTCAAATCGAGGGTCACGCGGCGGATCAAAGTGCGGGGATCGGCTTCGGGCGACGGCGATAAGCCTTCCTCCAACAAGCGAGCCTGGATAAACGCATCGATCGGATTTGCTTTCGCAACACCCTTCACCAGCGGCACGGCCGGCCTGGTGATCGGCACGTAGGACCAGTGGTCCTCATAAATCGCACCCTGCGCCACCCAGGTCCGTATGGTTTCTTTCTGCTTCTCCGTCAGTTCCTTATGCGCGAAGGGGGGCGGCATAATATGCCCGTCCTTGGCGAAAATGCGCTGGATGATCTCGCTATGCTCCGTATCGCCCGGCACAATCGGCGTGCCCTTCGCTTTGGGCTTCAAGGCCTCTTCGCGGAGGTCGAGGCGCATATTCGCCATGCGCGAACTCGCGTCGGGTCCATGACAACGGAAGCATGTGTCGGACATGATCGGCCGGATATCGCGATCAAAAGAAACCTGTCCTCCCGATTCGGCAAGTGACGGAGCCGAAACGGCTGCAACAAGCATGATCGGGGCCAGGGCGTACCGGACAAATAGGCAGAAACAACTACGGATAGCCGTCAACTTGCGGGCGATGCTAACACTCCGGCACCAACCCGGTCAAGCAGATGCATGCGTCCATGAGATTCCTAACCGTCAATCCGAAGGGGCACGGCTTCAGAGGGTGTATGAGAATTCACTGTTTCGAATTCTGTCCCGCCCACCAACCTTGGGTGCCCCATATCTCGCGAAAAACCAGCGAGATGTGGGGCACCTTGATATCTCCCCCCTGAACACAACCCAAGACTGCGTCCCATGAGCGCTAACGTCGGCACGCCATCTGCGGCAGACCGCCTCAGCCAATGAGCGCGTCCAATTCCGCAAAGCTCGCCGTGCCCTCCATTGGACCTTTGCGTGTCACGGCAATCGCACCACTGGCGCAGGCATAGCGCAGCGACTGGTCGACCGCTTTGCCTTCTTCGCGGCACACCGCGTACGTGGCGCAGAAGCAGTCGCCGGCGCCAGTGGGGTCGACCTCGCGGACTGTGAACGCCGGTACATCCAGTCGGCACGACCGGTCGTAATAAGTGCTGCCGGCGCTGCCGTGCTTCACCACAATCTCGCGAATTCCGAGGGCGAGTAGGGGCTCGATGGCCTCGGCTTCCGTTTGCGCATCCACGAGCATCGCCACCTCGTCGCCGCTCGGCAGGAACACGTCGGTCTGTTCGAGGATCGATCGCAGCGCTTCCCGAATACCCGCGCTTCGGAGTATCTCCGGCCGGATGTTCGGGTCAAAGGAGATTACCCCGCCTTGGCGCTTCACAATGCCGATCGCCTTGAGGACGGCTGCGGTGATTCCCGGCGAGAACAAGGATGAACCCATTACGTGAAACCACGTGCAATCGGCAAGCACCGGCTCGGTGATCGACGAGGCTGAGAGGCTGCCGGAAGCGCTATTGGCAATATTGAAGATGAAGTGGCGCTCGCCCGTCTCCGCGTAGGTAACAAACGCGCTTCCGGTGACCGCGTCGGCGAGCAAGGCGATGGCGCTCGTGTCGACTCCGTCCCGCCGCAAGCGGTCGATGTTCAGCCAGCCGAAATCGTCGTCGCCCACGCAGCCGATGATCCCGGCCGGACGTCCGAGCCGGCCTACCTGGTCGATGAAGATGGCGGGAGCGCCGCTCGGGAAAGGCCCCACCAGCGTGCCCGGCGCCCGGAAGCTCTGGCCGCGCTTGGTCGCCATGATCTCGACCAGGATCTCCCCGATTGTCATGATCCGGGCCATTCGACGGCTCCTCTCAGGGGCGACCCTTGGTCTGCACGTCGATCGCGACCGCGCACAGAATAGCGCATTTCCGAGTTCTAGAGTCATTTGGGGGGGAAAAGCGGACGGTCACGCCCCTTGCAAAACCAGCACAGGCAACTGTCGTCCGCCGCCCGCACGCGGCATGGGTTCCATGCAAAAGCATGCCCTTCAATCTCAGGTTGCTCAGGGGTGGCGTTAGAAAAGAGTGGCTTACGCTGTTGAAGCGGCGGAGGCCTCAGCATCGTGTCGCATGGCGATATTTCTTTTTCTTAGAAGGCTTGCCACGCGTCTCTTCACAATCAAACGTTCAGCGACCCAACCTCCCAGCAGAATCGGCATGCTAAAGAGCATTTCCTCGCCCATCTCCGTTGCGGCAGGGCTGACAGCGCGGAAGAAGTGGTCATGTCGGAATGAATGAAAAAGACCTTGGACCATACTGTCCTGAAAATGGAGCGGCGGGTCAAAGCATGTGATCTCAGTGGTGTGTGATATCCAAATCCCAAACTGCTATGACCGGATGAATCCGAGCAGGTCTGCGTTGATGATGTCGCCGTGCGTTGTCGGCATCCCATGCGGCAGCCCAGGATAGGATTTGAGCCTGCCGTTTTTCAGGAGCTTGACCGATCTCGCCCCCGTTGTTGGAAAGGGGCAGATCTGGTCGTCTTCGCCGTGCATCACCAGGACCGGAATGTCGATCATGCTGAGATCCTCGTAGAACTCGGTTTCGGAGAGAACCTTAATACAGTCGTAATGGGCCTTGGCGGCGCCCATCATTCCTTGCCGCCACCAATTTTGTCGAATGCCCTCGGAAACATTCGCGCCAGGACGATTGAAGCCGTAAAACGGAATGGTAATGTCCTGATAAAACTGGGCTCGGTGATATGCGGTGCCGTCGCGAAGACCATCGACGACCTCCCTGGGAACGCCGTCCGGATTCTTCTCCGTCTTAATGAAAAGCGGAGGGATCGAGCTGATGAGGACGGCTTTTACCACCCTTCCCTTTCCATGCCGTGCGACGTAACGGGTGACCTCGCCGCCGACCATGCCTTCTGAGGCGATCGATATCGAGACGATGGCGGATAAAGCGAGGCTCGGAGAAAGAACCTTTTTGCGCCGGTTTCAGAAGACAACCGGTCGTACACCTACTGAATACATGCAACACCTGAAAGTGCAAAAGGCCCGGGAACTTCTGGAATTCACAACGCTTTCGATGAAAGAGATTTCCTGGAGGGTGGGATATGAGGACACCGGAGCATTCCGAAAAACCTTTCAAAAGCTTATCGGCCCTGTCGCCCGCTGACTACCGATGCCGCTTCGGTACAGGCGGGGCGCACTCACAAGTCTCAGATTCGCCATCGCCCGGCCGTCTCAATGTCGACCGATAAACTCCCGTCTCGCCATTTGAACCAGCGGCCACGCCACTCTTAGATAGTCGATGTAACCGCTCGAGATTACTGCCAGATTTCCACAGCGCCTCTCGGCACGGCTTTGGCGACAATATGGTTTCCGCATAGTGTGCGCAATTTGGATTAGGCCATAAGTTATACATCGCACAGGTCACGCGGTGATCGAGCAACCTCAAAACCACTCTGAGCTTCCTCAAAGAAACGCCTATCTACTCTGACCACCTGATTAACTAAGTTAGCAACCAGGTAAAAAGATCAACCAGATTGAACAATATTTAGTCACGCCTCTTACGTGACTATTTAGTTCAAGAAAAATACGCTTAACCCCTAACGCAAAACAAGAAACAGTACTAGTGTCGATTCATGGCATCCGCAGACAACACCCTCCGCCCTTCCATCCCCTCACTCGCCGTCATCGAAAATCGCCGCAGGGAGCTGCTTGCCTGGCAAGCAGCCCATCGGGCGCCCGCAATCGGGTTGCCCGTCGTGTCTCCGCCCGACGCGCCGGACGCCGAAGACGCTCGCCTGGAAGAAGACGCCAGTTTGGCCGAAGACATCGACTCCCTCCAGGCGCTCGAAAATCTCCCGCTAAATGAAGTCCCGGAATCGCCCGGCAAACCCAATCCCACCGAATACCCCAACCCATCTTCCACCGCGCCCGAGCCTCCGGCTCTCGCTGATCCGGCTCTCTACGGCTTGGCCGGCCTCGCTGTCTGCAGCTTTGCTGCGCACACCGAGGCCGACCCCGCGGCCATCCTCCTGCAATTCCTCGCTGCCTTCGGCAACATCCTCGGCCCCGGCCCTCACTGCACCGTCGGTGCCACCCGTCACGGCCTCAACCTCTTCGTCGTCTTGGTCGGCGAATCCAGCAAAGCCCGCAAGGGCACAAGCTGGCGTCAGGTCGCCAGCCTCTTCACCGAAGTAGACCCCCTCTGGGTCGCGCGCCGCATCACCATCGCCCGCCCCACCGCCCACGGCATCACCAACGCTTTGCGCGATCAGGATCCCCCCACCGATCGTCGCCTCTTCCTCCTCGCCGAGGAATTTGCCTCCGTTCTCCATATGCTCGGCCAACGTACCGGCCAGCTTTCCCCTCTGCTCCGCTGCGCCTGGGATGGCGGCGACCTTTCCGCTAGCAATGGCTCCTATTTTCTCCGGGCCACCAACGCGCACCTCAGCATCGTCGCCCACATCACCGAAAGCGAGCTCGCCCAACACCTCACCCGCGTCGAAGCGCACAACGGATTTGCCAATCGCTGTCTCTGGACCAGCGTGCGCCGAGGCCAATCACTGCCAGAGGGTGGCGGCGTACCCCAGGGCGATCTCTCAGCCCTGGCTGGCGAGCTACGCCGCACTCTCAACTGGGCGCAAAGTCAAACCGAGATCCTCTTCCGCCGTACCCCAGCCGCGCGAGAGTTATGGATGGATCGCTACCCTGCCTTGAGCCACGGCCGTCAGGACGTCTACGGCGCCGCCACCAGTCGTGCCGAAGCCCAGGTCCTCCGCCTCAGTGCCCTGTACGCCGCCCTCGATTGCAGCTCCGAGGTCGAAGTCTCCCACCTCCGGGCTGCGCTGGCCGTGTGGGACTACTGCCAGGCCAGCGCCCGACTCTTCTTCAGCGACGCTCCCATCGATCCCATCGCGCGCCGCATCAGCGAAGCCATCAGCGCCGCCACCCCCGGAGGCCTGAGCAAGCAGCAAATCAGTGCCGTCTTTCACGGCCATATCAGCAAAGAGCGCATCGATCTTGCGCTGCAACAGCTATGTACTCTGGGCGTCATCTACCTCCGGCCTGACGAGCCCGGCCGCGGACCCGGACGCCGCTCCACCATTTGGGCCCCGGCCTCGGGCGCAAAAGATGCCGGCAGGGGGAATTAGTTCGCATACTTCGCTACTTCGCACCCTCCTCACAAGAAAAGCGGACACTTTAGCTGTCCTAAAGTGTCAACACACGCCCTCTTGCCAGATTGGGCCGTCAAATCCCCCCAAACAAGAGCGGTCGGGAACCGATCACCCCCGTGTGCCGTAGCTGCAGATGTGAAACTCTTGAGTCATGCCTGAAACCTCGCCGAATCCTCAACCCGACCGTTGGCCCCTCATCGGACGCATCGGCTTCCGCGTGGCCTTTTGCTATCTGCTGCTCTACGCGTTCAGTTCGACCAATGCCAATCTCCTGTATATCCTTCCCAAGCTTGGCGCGATGATTGCTTCCTGGCTGTCGTTCGCAACCCTCAGTCCCGCCATCTGGCTCGCGCATCATCTCTTCCACATCACGGGTGTCGGCGCGCAAATCCACGCCACCGGCTCGGGAGACACCGCGATCAACTGGATCGCCATTGCAGTGATGCTTGCGTATTCGCTCGTCGCTACGCTGGTCTGGTCGCTCTTCGCTCGCCGCGATGAGTACCGAACCGCTGCCGCATGGCTGCGTTTTCTCATTCGCCTGACGCTGGTGCTGGCGATGGCGAACTACGGTTTCTCCAAGCTCTTTCCCATGCAGATGCCGCCGCCCTCTCTCGCCGTGCTGAACGAGCCTCTCGGCAGCGTCTCGCCCATGACCCTGCTCTGGACACTCATCGGCTTCAATCCCGTCTACGAGGCGATGTGCGGCGCCATCGAAGTGGTTGCCGCGATCCTCCTCTTCTTTCGCCGCACTGCGCTCGCCGGCGCGGTCCTCACCTTCTTTGTCATGGGCAACGTCCTGCTCTTCAACCTGTTCTTCGACGTCCCAGTCAAAATCTACTCAGCTCACCTGGTGATCTTCTCCCTTGTCATCATTGCGCCCGAACTGCCCGCTCTCTGGGACTTTTTCTGGCGGCGCAAGCCCTCCGCACCCAGCGCTCCGGTAGTGCCACCAACCCAGCGCCGCGGCCTGCGCATAGCTATTTATGTCGTGGAAGTGTTTCTCCTTCTCATGATCCTCGCGTCGATACCCGGTCAATACCAAAGCTTCGCGCAGACGCAGGCGAGCCTGCATCATCCTCACCCCTTCACCGGTGGGTGGCGTGTACAAGGACAGGCCGCACCCGGCGCGGTCATCACCGGCGGTGGGCGGCCCATGACCGAACTCTTCATCGAGCCCAATGGCCGCGCTACATTGCGTGACGACGCGGGAGAGCTTTGGCGTGCCGGCGTATTCATCAACGATAAGGACAGCAATTTCGCTCTCTACCGCGACGGCGAAGCTCCCCTCGTCTACACCTTCAGTCAACCCGACCCCACGCATCTGATTCTCAAATCGTCGGCCAACGATGCGGCCGCGCTCTCTCTCGAGCGCGTGCCTATGCCCGATCGCTATCCTCTATTCGACAGGGGATTCCACTGGGTCAACGAATGGCCGTTCGAGCGCTAGCGTTCAAGACTGATCTAGTACCATTTCGTTAACCATGAATCTGGCGGAAGGAAACCGGCAACGCAAACCTGGGTCAGCCAATCGGCAGAAAGGCCGCCCGCATTCCGGCGCCAAAACGGAAAATGGCACGGAAAACAAAACCGAAACCCTTCGCCGCGGTGCGATCAGTGTCTTCATCCTCTTTCACCTCATTGCCATCACCTCAATGGCGCTGCCCGCAAACTTCTCGCCGCTCAACACGGTTAGGGAACTGGTCCAGCCCTACATGCTATGGATCGGCCTCTTTCAAACCTGGGACATGTTCGGTCCCGATCCCAGGGCGACCAACTCCTATGTAAAGGCGGTCGTGATCACTCAGGATCACCACATACACATCTGGGCCTTCCCTCGCATGGAAGAACTCAGCTATGCCGAACGATACCGAAAAGAGCGATATCGGAAATTCCTGGACGTCCTGCCGCAGCCGCAAAATGCTCCGCTGTGGCCGGATGTTGCCAAACACGTCGCTGGGCAGTTCGGCAACCAGAACGATCCGCCGGACAAGGTGCTGCTGATTGAGTTTCAGTCCGATATTCATCCGGGAGCAGCCCAGGAACCAACTCCCAGGCCGAACGTCTTCTATGAAGACTATCTTCAACCTGGGGATCTTCAATGACGCTGCAAGCGTTGCGTAAACGCTGGGATCATTTTTTCTTCACGCCGCAATCGCCTCTTCCCGTCGCCCTCTTCCGGATTCTTTACGGCATCTGTGTTTCCGCCACGCTCGTCCTGTTGCACTCCGACTGGCTGAACTGGTACGGCGTTCATAGCTGGGTATCGCTGTCCGCGATCAGGCAGACGGAACCAGGCATTCGCCTCAACCTGTTCGCGGTAATGCCTCAGGACGATCGCTGGATCGCCGCATTTTTCTGGGTATTTCTGACCTGTGCGCTGCTTCTTACGGCAGGTTTGTGGACGCGGTTCAGCAGCATCGCCGTCTTCCTCTGTCTCACTTCGATCCACCAGAGAAATCTCCTCATCCTCCACGGGGGCGACGTCTTCTTGCGCATCGCCGGCTTCTTCCTCATCTTTGCGCCGGCGGGCGCGGCGCTCTCACTGGACCGTCTGATACGCGTGCGCAGAGGGTTGGGCGGCGCTGAAATCAAGCCGCGCGCTCCCTGGGCGCAGCGCATGATCCAGATCGAGCTGTCGCTGCTGTACCTGACCTCATTCTGGTGGAAGATGAAGGGTCACACCTGGCTGGATGGAACTGCACTCTATTACGTGACTCATCTGCACTCGATTGCGCGGTTTCCGCTGCCCCACTGGATCCAATCGGCAACGGTCTTGAAAATCGGCAGTTGGTTCACGCTTGCCCTGGAGTTTTCGCTCGGCATCCTTATCTGGTCGCGGCGATTTCGCTATCCGGTGTTGCTGTTGGGCCTGCTCTTCCATCTGTCGATTGAATATGCCCTCAACCTCCCGATGTTCTCATGGGACGTCTTGACGGCTTATGTTCTTTTTGTCGATCCATCGGGTCTATCGGATCTGGCCCACCGGGGGCGTGCAGCTATTGTGGCTTAGCACTTGCGGCGATCGCGTCAAGCTCCACCATTACTTCCCGGGAAAGTTGTAGCGTCGCCGCCTTGAGATTCTCACGTAGATGTCCCAGGGAAGATGTTCCAGGGATTAGCAATATATTGGGCGAGCGGTGGAGTAGCCACGCCAGCGCGACCTGCATCGGCGTAGCCCCGATGGATGCCGCTGCTGTATCCAGCTCTGCCGACTGCAATGGGCTGAATCCTCCCAGCGGGAAGAACGGCACATAGGGTATGCCTTGCCTCGCGAGATCATCGATAAACGCATCGTCGCTCCTCTGGGCAACGTTGTAAAAGTTCTGTATACAGACAATCTCAGAGATTGTCTGAGCCTCGGCTAGCTGCTCAGGGCTCACGTTGCTCAGGCCGAGATGACGAATCAATCCCTGCTCCTTCAGTTCGGCGAGCACAGTCAGCGGTTCTTTGATCGATCCGGCAGTCGGTCCCGCGATCCCTCCCACCCGCAGATTGACGGCATCGAGCCGGTCGAGCCCGAGATTGCGAAGATTGTCATGAACACCATCGACAATTTCCTTACGCGAAAGAGCAGGGATCCACGACTTGTCCGCACCCCGGCGAGCGCCGATTTTCGTTACGATCACCAGGTTATCCGGGTAGGGGTGAAGTGCCTGCTTGATGATCTGGTTGGTCACATGGGGGCCGTAAAAGTCGCTCGTATCGATATGGTCCACGCCGGACGCAACGGCCTCTCGCAAAACCGCAATTGCGGCGTCCACGTCGCGCGGCGGCCCATATACGTGCGGACCAGCCAGCTGCATGGCGCCGTAGCCCATGCGCTTCACGGTCACCGACGTGTTAGGGAGTGTGAAGGTCCCGCCAAGATCTGTCTGTGTCGTCATTCTGTTTCCCCTCTGCCTACTTTAGATGAAGAAGGCCCCGGCTTGGGACTTCGCATTTGCCCCAAGGTACCCTTGTGCCCTCAAAGCGAGGTAAATTGCTGGTTCCGCCGCGGTCTGCCGCAACTGTGGACACCGTTAGCAAGCAAACCTTCAGTTTTAATTTAGGCTGGTAACGCACCATCGGATGGCCCGAGGAGATAGGACAGATGAGTGAAGAATTCGAGCAGGCCCACGAAAACCTGGAGCATGCAGCCCATGGAGAGCATGGCAAAGGTCACACCCGGGCAGCCATCCTCATTGGCGTGATGGCCGCTGCTCTGGCCCTCACAGAATTTGCGGCCAAGGATGCGCAAACGAGTTACCTCACCAACCATATTGCAGCCAGCGATACCTGGGCCCAATATCAGGCGAAGTCCGTTCGGCGAACGGTTTTGACCTCCGAGGCAGAATTGCTCGAAAGCCTCTCCACAACCACCGATCCCGCAACCAGGAAGAAGATTGCCGATGCGCGGGCCAATGCCGATCGTATGCATTCAGAGCCCGGCGCCGACGGCATGGAGCAGCTCGCAGAAAAGGCTCATGGCCAGGAGCATCTCCGCGACCACGAGATGCACCGCACCCACACGCTGGAAATAGCAAGCGGAGGACTGCAGATTGCGATCGTCCTCGCCTCCATCTCGGTGGTGATCGATTTGCCGCTCTTCATGATCGCCAGCATCGTCCTGGGACTTACTTCGGCGCTCTATGCATTGCTGGGTGGTTTTGCGCTGTTGTGACAATTTGCTCGTGCGCTCAAAACACCACTTTGCTTTTCACCGTGTCAGGTATGGGAGCATCTGCTCCAATTTTTGTTTCTCCAACATAGATATGCCGCAGCTTGGGCAGTTGCGCCACACTCGGCAGAGCCGCCGGTGTGACCGCCGTCCCGAAGACGCTTACCGACTCGAGTTGATCCAGTCCGCCAAGCGCCTGCAGCGTCGCATCCGTGATTTTCGTGTTCGCGAGGCGCAGCAACCGTAGACGTTTCATTTCCGCGATCACAGCAGTGGAACGATCGGTAATGGAGGTATTGGAGAAATCCGCGACCACAATCCGACCTGCCAGAGGCTTAAGCACGGCCAGATCGGCGTCTCCAAACTTCGAACCCAGCAGAGACATGTTAACCACCAGGTCGGCGGAGCCACGGGACTCGTACTGCAACGCGTCCGGGAACTGCTTTTGCAGTTGTGCGACGGTCGCTGCGAGGGCGGCCCGTTGTTTCGCGACGACCGCCGGATCGATCTCCTCAATACTCACTTCTGCAACCGCGGTGGAAGACGACTCCATGGGTAGATCCTTGATCGCGTCCGCCGCCTGCGTACCCGAGGCCCCGGCGGAGATCCATAGCTCGATCAGCTTGACTTCGCCCGGTGACAGGGGCCGCTTATTTTCAGCGGGCATGAAGTCATCGTCGGTGCGAGGCAGCGTGATGCGATGGAAAAGCTCGCTGCCCTTGGCATCTCCGGCCTTGATCACCGCGCCATGCTTGCCGCCCGCGCATCAACCGCTTCGTAAGCTGTCCAGCCGCAGCTTTCCCTTGTGCTTGGATCGACCGTGGCAGGCAATGCAGTGCCCTGCGAAGAGGGGTTGGATGCGAGCACCGTAAAAAGTAGCCGGCCCACCGTTTGCGGATTTCGGCTCTACGATATCGTGCGGCGATACTCCCAGCAATCCGCGCAGTCCCGCGGGCATGTACTCCGTGAGATGGTTTTCCCCTTGGGACAATTGGCCGCCCCGATAGCCCGTCCAGGACACAAGGCCGACCGCAGCGACCAGCGTGAACGCGTAGACCAGATCCAGTCCGTTCGCCGGAAAAGCGGCCATGCAATATCCAACACAGCCAGCAAACTACCGTCAGTCATGCTCCGCCCCACATGTGTTGGGTGACCAGGTCCCCGAGGAACCGCCGCTCCGCGCCAGGCACCACCCAAGAATGGAGGCCACGATGGCACTGAGGGTGGCCAGCGCTAATATGAAGTCGACCCATGGGCCAGATCGGGAAGGTGGCGGCTTCGGCCCGCCAACTCAAGCACCGGCACCAGCAGGATGAGCGCAATAGGAAAATGAACCACCAGCAAATGGAAGCGGCCGACGAACTGCGCCCAATCCGCGCGCTCAAGCCCATCGGGCGGAAGAAAAACCAGGAGCGCGAACAACAGCAAAATCGAGCGCAAGGGCGAGCGATATAAGGCGAGACTCGCAGAGACATGTGGCGGAACGAAAACCTCATGCAGGCGGGGCACCCCGGGGATGGAAGCGATCACCGCCTGACATCGTCACGCCAGATACCTCGCCACTACGCGTGCGGGCTTGACTCCAGTGACTTTTTGATCCAGTCCCTGACGTGGAATAGTTGAGTCTGCGATGGTCAAAGCCCAGATGTATAGAGCATGGTGGCATGCAGGTCGCGGATCTCCACGGGGTCCTTTACGATCTCATATCCCATCTCATCCGTCTGCCCGTAGGTCGTGCCGGGCTTGACCCCGCCGCCGGCCATCCAAATCGTGAAGGCGCTTGGATTGTGGTCCCGGCCCGCGAACTTCATGGCCTGGCCATTGCGGTTTTCCTGCATCGAGGTACGCCCGAACTCGCCCCCCCAAACCACCAATGTATCTTCCAGCATGCCGCGTTCCTTCAGATCGGTCAGCAACGCAGCGATGGGCTGATCTACCTCGCGGCAGCGGTCCGAGAAACCACCGTTCAGCGCATCCATTAGCGCTCGTTCCGTGCGAGTCCCAACCCCAGTGATAGAGCTGAATGAAGCGTACACCACGTTCTGCCAGGCGCCGCGCCACCAGACAATTATTGGCAAAACTCGCTTCCCCTGGCTTTGACCCGTAGCTTGCCCGCACCGCCTCGGATTCCTTATTGATATCCATCGCGTCGGTCGCATCCAGTTGCATACGGAATGCCATCTCGTATTGGGCGACCCTGGTGACGGTTTCCGGATTGCCGAACTGGGCATAGGCTTGCTGATTGATTTCGTCAATCGCATCCAGCATGTTGCGCCGCAAGGTGCGGCTTATCTCCGGCGGATTATCGAGATAGAGCACGGGTTCGCCGTGCGAACGGCATTGCACACCCTGATAAACGCTGGGCAGGAAGCCCGATCCCCACAGTTGTTTGCCGCCGTCTGGAAATTTACCCCCCGAGATCAGCACAATAAAGCCGGGCAGATTCTGATTCTCGGTGCCCAGCCCGTACAGCACCCATGAACCGAGCGAAGCGTAGCCCAGCCGTGCGTTGCCGGTCTGTACCAGCAACTGTGCGGGGGCGTGATTGAACTCCTCGGTGTGCATGGATTTGATGAAGCAAATATCGTCGATGTGCTTTTCCAGATGGGGCATACGGTCACTGATCCATTGGCCGCTATTGCCCGCCTGGTGAAAGGGATATTGAGATCCAAGCAGCTTGGGCACACCGCTGATGAAGGCAAAACGCTTGCCCTCTAAAAACGACGCGGGACAATCGTGGCCATCGAGCTTTGTCAGTTCGGGCTTATGGTCGAAGAGTTCTAATTGGCTCGGCGCGCCTGCCATGTGCAAATAGATCACACGCTTGGCCTTAGCCGTAAATTGCGGCGGCAAGACGGCCAGCGGCTTTCTTGGATCGCGCGAGAAATCAAGCCGCGGGAGGCCATCGTTCGCCAATTCCGTCGTCCCCGCCAGGTTGCACTGAATGGCGACGCCAAACTGCCCAGGAACATGGTGCCCAGACCCGCGGTAAACGACGCGCAAAAAATGACGCCGCGTTTGCAATTGCAGCCGAGCCAGCTTTTCCTCGAGACTCATTTCGCTGCTGGACTGATTCCGGAATCTGCCATAAAGTCACCTCGTAAGTGCGGCATCAAGATTAAATAGAAGGCTGCCCACGGCCGCCAGCGCAGCCAGTTCCTGACGGGAATCTTCCTTACTCGTATTCATACTTGCCCTGACCACGGATGGATGCGTCGACATGGCAAGAGCTTTTTGAAAGAACGTCCGCATCACCGCCAATTCGCCGGGAGTGGGGTCGCGCGATAATACCAACCGGCTTTCATAGATGAGGCGGGCATCGGGATTACTCCCGGCGCTGGAGCGCTGTCTGTCCTTGTTTCTCGCGACGCCCGTTGAGCCAGCGCCTCCGCGGCTTCTTCATACACAGGATCGTTCAGTGTCACCAATGCCTGCAACGGAGTATTTGTCGATATGCGCCGAGGCAGGCTCGTATCCCGGTCTGAGGCATCAAAAATCTGAAAACTCGGATATCCGCTGGTGCGCTTGATAAAGGTGTAAATCGCCCGGCGATAGCGATCCGGCCCGGTCGCATCTTTCCAGACCTCATTGTTGTAGACACTGTTCCAAACGCCGGCCGGTTGCGGTGGCATAACTGGAGGCCCGCCCATGGTGTGACTGAGCAGCCCGCTGGCTACCAGCGCCTGATCGCGCACCATTTCGGCGGAGAGCCGCTGCTGAGGACCACGGGCCAGGAGACGATTGCGAGGATCTCTCTTGGTGAGAGCCGGCGTAGCCGATGCGTTTTGCCGGTAGGTAGCGCTGGTCACCATTTCGCGCAACAGCGCCTTCATGTCCCAATGGAGGTCGTTCTGGAAATGCAGCGCAAGCCAATCCAGCAGCTCCGGATGGCTGGGTCCCTCACCCACGCTGCCGAAGTTTTCCATCGTTTCTACAATTCCGGTCCCGAAGAGCTCTTCCCAGTACCGATTCACCGCAACCCGCGCAGTGAGCGGTTGTCCGGGTGAGAAGAACCACTGCGCGAGAGTGAGCCGGTTGTGCGGGGCTCCGGCCGGCAGTCCAGGGAAAAATTCCAGGCACGTCTGGAGCACAGGTCCGGGCCGACCTTGGTGAGAAAATTCCCGCGCTCAAATTCCCTGGTCGCTCTTTGCTCAAAAGGCGACTGCTCGACCATGACGGGAAGCGGAACACTGGGGATTTTTGCCAGCTGCTGTTCCAACTCTTTGCAGACGGGCAATGCTCTGCGCGCGCTCTGGGTCTTGCCGCAAAGCTAGTCCAGCGCGGATCGTCACTGATGGCAAGCCGTACGCGCTTGATGATGGCCGGTTTAGAATCGACGTTCTGCGTCTGCTTGAGATCGACCTCGATGCGGCTGTTGGGCGCCAACTGCAGCGGCGCCGAAGGAATACCCACAATCCAACGAGTCCGGAAGAGTTTACGCTCGGCCGCAAAGCCGTCCGCCATCCTCTTCCTTCGTCGCTTTTTTTGCATCGGTCGCTCCGCCTGGTTGATCGCCAATTATCGCCGGCCCATCGGGCAATACCCGATCTTCCAGATTCGTTTCAGAATCCTGCAGAAAGTAGGCGAAAGTAATCTTGTCTTTTTGACCGTTAGGCCGAACGACGAAAGCTCGCACACTATCCACGATGAAGGCTTCTTCCGGCGTGTGGCGGGCATTTGCTTCGTCCAGGGGCGGTACCTCCACGCGTACCGCCGTCACAAGAGGAAGCCCGGCAACGCCGGTCAGCTCATAAACAGACTGCGACGGCACATGCGCGTTCGCCAGCGCCTCTCCATTGTGGATGTCGAAGCCTTGGCCGGGGGCCGCCGGCAGCCTTGGCCGAGCAAGCGCTGTCTGCTGCATAGAAAGCGATTCGCGCAGTTCTTTGAGCTGTATCGGCCCTCTGTTTCGGCGGCAATTTTCTTTTGTGGAGCTTTGCGCGTTCTCCTTTCAGTTTCAGCACATTCTTTGCAGAGCCGGCACTTCGTTTGCGTCGGCCGTCTCGATGGGCAGCGGGTTCCACTGCGCCGTCTCTTCCATCCGGCGGTCAGAGGCCACGACCGAACGGAGCAGTTGCGCAATCTCTTGTTGTACCTGGGATGCTTCCGCATAGCGGGCTTTATCTTTGGGGACGCGGAGATTGGGCGAGTCGTCATCGAGATCCGCGTCGCTCTGGGTGTTGAAGAATGCCAGCGACTTGTAATACTCAGACATGGCGGATGGGGTCGTAGGGATGCGAGTGGCACTGCACGCAATTCATGGTGATGCCGTTCAGCACCGACCATGTCGTGGCCGAGCGATCCATCACCGCAATCAAGCGGAATTCCTCATCGTCGGTTCCTCCCTCTGCGTTGTTGGGAGTTTGACGGTGAAAAGATGTCGCAATCTGATCTTCAAAGGTGCTGTCGGGAAGCAGGTCGCCCGCCAATTGCGTGATCACGAACTTGTCGTAAGGCAAATTCCGATTGAAGGCGTCGATCACCCAGTCGCGATAAGGCCAAACCCCGGGGCGCCCGAGATCTTTTTCGTAGCCTTGCGAGTCCGCATACCGTGCCAGGTCCAGCCACATCGAGGCCCAACGTTCGCCATAGCTGGGTGAAGCCAGCAAGCGATCCACCTGCTTTTCATAGGCGTTGGGCGAGGAATCAGCCAGGTATGCTGCTTCTTCTTCGGCGGTCGGCGGGAGTCCTGTGAGATCGAACGAGACACGGCGCAGAAGCTCCGCTTTATCGGCTTCCGCAGAAGGCTCCAGCGATTCTTTCTCCAACCGCGCGAGAACGAACCGGTCGAGCGGCTGGCGTACCCAATCTGCTCGCTTGACGGCCGGCAGAGGCCTGCGGCTTGGGAGCAACAAACGCCCAGTGATCCTCCCATTGCGCCCCTTCTTTGATCCATCGGCGAAGTAATGCGATCTGCTTCGGCGAGAGCGCGGGTGCGTGATACGGCATGCGCGCTTCAGGATCGTTCGAGGTGACTCGGACCATCAACTCGGACGCATCGGGATTTCCCGGCACGATGACGGGGCGGCCGGATTTTCCCTTGCCCACCGCATCCGCACGGTAAATGAACGACACGCCATTCTTCTGGCGAACGCCGCCGTGGCAGGCAGTGCAATTCTGATTGAAGATGGGCCGGATATCGCGGCTGAAGTCCACCCGGTCGTGTGAAGAAGAGGACCTTACGTGCAACCAGGCCCACCCCGCGCCGATCACTACGACAAGAAGAGCGGCAAGCCCGAAGTTGCGAATTTTAGGTGGTGAGGGCTGTGCGAGTTTCATCCGTCATTTCGAGTCGCAATATCGACCTAAACCATTGCACCGACAAGCCTACCGCGTTCCTGCATCGAAGGCGATGATTTCGACGTGCCCAGAGGTACCGAAAAGAGACGGGGTGAGTTGGAGAGCTGAGGTGATGCCGAAGTTCTAAACTGGAGCCTACGGTAGAAGCACATCCAGCACATCCCGCGGCTCGGGGCGAACCCGGAAATCCGCATGGGCATCGGCAAACAGCACCGTGCCATCACGCCCCAGGATGTAGGTTGCCGGCAGCGGGAGCCGCCAGCTCGCATCCCCATTTACCAGCGGAATATTCACCAGAATGCTGCGGTAGTACTGCTGCTGCGAAGGCGCGACCGCGTAGGCCAGGCCAAATTGGGCCGCCACCTGGCAGCCCGCATCCGTGAGCACGGGGAAGCTCAAGCCCATGCTGCACCGCGGTAAAGTCATTCTGGCGCACGGTTTGCGGGGAGATCCCGATGAGCAGCGCGCCCCGCTTGCGGACCGCGCCATACAGGTCCCGCCAGGTCTCAAGCTCGGTGACGCAGTAAGGGCACCAGCGTCCGCGAAAAAAATTGATCACCAGCGGTCCCAGGGCCAGCAGATCGGCAGCTCCGGACGATGCGGCCTCCGGCGTCCGGCAGGGCAAATTCCGGGGCCCGGGAGCCAACCTGCAGGATCCTGTCCTCCACCCCCGCCGCGTACAGTTCCGCGACCGCGCGCTCGCTGATCTCCAGGCGCTCCGGCTGGACCAGGTTCCGCGTGTTGGCCGTGATCTGGTCGAGTTGGTCTTGCAATTTCGACATGGAGCGAGTAGGAATCTTGCGACGACTCTGGCGGTTGGACGCGGCTGCATCCGCTTCGGTTTCAACAATTCCGGCAATTCATGACTAGCCGGCTCCGCAGTTGACTGCAGACCGAAGCTACAGGCACCTTTGAGCGGTTTACGTGCCAAGGATAAACGCTACTCCTCGCGATCTTTCTGAGACCAAGTAATGCGAAGCCGCTCTAGCGGCCCATGCCGCGCATGCCGCCCAGGGCGCCCATCATGCGGCGCTGCATGCCGCCACCCTTGCCCGCGCTTTTGAACATCTTGCGCATCTGGGCATACTGCCGCAGCAGCTGATTCACTTCCTGCACGCTGGTTCCCGAGCCGCGCGCGATCCGCTTGCGGCGGCTCCCCGAGATAATCTCGTGCTTGTCGCGCTCCTGCTTGGTCATCGAGTTGATGATGGCCTCAATGCGCGTGAATTGCGATTCATCCACCTGTCCGGCCATCTGCTGGATGCCCTGAAACGGGCCGACCGAGGGCAGCATCTTGAGAATGCTCTGCATGGAGCCGAGCTTGCGGATCTGGCGCAGCTGATCGCGGAAGTCTTCCAGCGAAAAGCCATCGCCGGAGAGCGCCTTGCGGGCAAAATCCTCCTGCTTCTTCTTGTCCAGGGTCTCTTCCGCCCGCTCGATGAGCGTCATCATGTCGCCCATGCCCAGGATCCGGCCGACGATGCGGTCGGGATGGAAGGGCTCAAAGGCGTCCGATTTCTCGCCCGTGCCGATGAACTTGACCGGCTGGCCGGTGACATGGCGGATGGAGAGCGCCGCACCGCCGCGGGCATCGCCATCCATCTTGGTGAGCACAATGCCGGTCAGCGCCAGCTGCTTATGAAATTCCCCGGCGGAATGGACCGCATCCTGGCCGGTCATGGCGTCGGCCACGAACAGGATCTCCTGCGGGCTGAGCAGGCTCTTCAGCCTCCGCATCTCCTCCATCAGCTCCTCGTCCAGAGCCAGGCGGCCGGCGGTATCGACGATCAGCGTGTCGCAGCCGGAGTTGATGGCCTCCCGGCGCGCCTCCTTGGCCAGGCGCTCCACCAGGGCATATCCCGGCGCCTCGCCCTTGGTGTCCCCCTCGTACAGGTTGATCTTGATGGCGTTGGCGACGACCTTGAGCTGCTCCCGGGCAGCCGGACGGTAGACGTCGACCGAGACCAGCAAGGGCCGGTGGCCGCCCTTGCGCAGCCAGGCCGCCAGCTTGCCTGAGGTGGTGGTCTTGCCCGATCCCTGCAGGCCAGCCATCAGGATCACCGTCGGCGGCCGCGAGGCGAAGTTGAAGCGAGCCGTATCTTTGCCCAGCAGGGCGATCAGCTCGTCGCGGACGATCTTGATCACCTGCTCGGTCGGGGAAAGGGCCGTCATCACCTGCTGGCCCAAAGCCTTCTCCCGGATGTGGTCGATCAGCTCCTTGACCACGTTCAGGTTGACGTCGGCTTCTAGCAGAGCGACGCGGATCTCCCGCAGGGCGTCGCCGATATTTTCTTCGGTGATGGTGCCCTGACCGCGAAGGTTCTTGAAGGCCCGCTGCAGCTTGTCGGATAGGTTTTCAAACATGGCCGTACTTCGATTCTAAATGACGTCACCGAATCGAATGGCGGGCCTGATTTTGACCCAGACCCGCCATTCGGCCTGCGCCTACTCCTGGGAGGAACTGGAGGGCTCGCTAAGATCGGGAACATCGATTCCCAGCGCCGTTGCCAGGGCAATCTGGTGATCCTGCTCCTGCAACAGGATTTCCCGGATATGCTCCGCGGTTGCGTACTCTCCCAGCGCGTCGCACTGGCGGATCCGCTGGCGGTAGTTGCGGATGGTCTCATTCTCGTTGTCCAGGTCGAAGCGGAGCATCTCTTCCGCCTTTTCTGAGGTCTTGACCGGCTTGGGTACCACCACTGGCATTCCGCCCAGGTAGTCGATCTGGTTGGAGAGGGTCAAGGCGTGTTGCAGCTCCTCTTTAGCATGCACCTCCAGCTCGGCAGCGATGTTCATGTAAGCCGCGCCCTTCAGCACCTGGGAATAGTTGACATAAGAAATAATGGCCTGGTATTCCCGGGCCAGATCTTCATTGAGCGCGGCGATCAGTTGTTTGCGGGTGATCGCGGTTTCCTTCTTGTTCGCTACTGGGGACATGACTTTCTCCTCGTTCTTAACGCGTTCGCGGTTCTTCTCGCTGTGGTTGGGTGCAGGATTTGGGCAAGAGGTTGCAGGCCGGATCTACCAGAGATAGGGGATCAAAGCCTTCACTTCCATCCGGTAGCGGGTGTACTGATCGCCGAACTGTTGCACCATAAGCGCCTCCTCGGTGATCGATTTCATCTTCCAGGCAATCGCCGCCAGCCCCACGCCGAGAAAGCCGCGCAACTCGCCTACCGCGATCGCCGTGCCCAGCATGGCGGTCAGCAGCCCGGTATAGATGGGATGGCGGACAATGCTGTAGGGCCCGGAGCGCACCAGGGTATGGTCCTGTTTGAGGGTGATGCTGGCGCTCCAGTTCCCGCCCAGAAACACCCGCGCCCAGCAGGCGAACAGCATCCCCGCCGCCAACAAGGAATAGCCCGCGATGGTCGCCGAAATGGTCGCCGGCGCTAGCCGTAGATTGAGTGCGTCCCAAAGAAAGATAGGTCCAAGGAGGAGACGGTAACCAATCAGGACAAGAATGATCTGCAGCAAGCGTGAACCGGAGGCCTGCCTTTGGATGGTGCGCTTGCCGAAGATTGCCGGCAGGAACCAGAGCACCCCAAAAATCGTCCAGATTGCGGCCAGGGTATTGTTTTGAAAAAACCGCAAAGTGCTCCTCGGCTTTCCTGTCGAGCCATTGTACGTTTCCTCATGAAACAAAGCACTTAGCTACTGCCCTAAGCTAGCCTCCAGGCAAATTCAACCGGGGAACGCGACTTCGAAACCGCCGGGGGGTCTTAACCCCTAGATCGAATGATTGTGGAGTTGCTCTACCATGTTTCTCTCTTCATGTTTCACTGCAGGACGTTGGACGAGGGTCCTGGCAGGCTGCCTCATTCTCTCGATGGTGCAGCAGCCAGCATTGTTGCTGGCTGCTGCCGGTCCCAGCTGGCATAGCAAACGAGCGAGCTCATCGCAGCCGCTAACCGAAGAGGAGCGCGCGACCCATGCGTTGAATCGGCTTACTTTTGGTCCACGGCCGGGTGACCTGGAACGAGTCGAGGCGATCGGCGTCAAGAAATGGATTGAGATGCAGCTTAACCCGGAGCGGGTCGACGACAGCCTGCTCGAGGCCCGGCTGCAGACCTTTCCCGCGATGCATCTAAGCCAGCAGGATTTGCTCCAGGCTTTTCCCTCCGGGGCCGTGATCCGCGCCGTGGCCGACGGAAAGATTGGACTGCCCGCTGATCGCGTGGAGCGCGCAATCTATCAGAACCAGGTATTTGCGTACGAAGAAAAGCGGCAGAAGCAGGCGCAAGAGGCGGCGAAGCAGCCGGGTTCTGAGCCGATTGCCGGTGCCGGAACGGCTGCGCCGCCGATGGACGCGGCGAAGGCCAACGCAAGCGTAATAGCTGACGCCATGGCCCTTGAGGATGTGGCGAGCTCACCGTCGATTACCGTCCACGAGCAAAAGCTGTATGCGGATCTCGCCTCCACGCAGATTGTGAATCTCTCCCCCGACCAGCGGTTGGAACGGCTGGTGAGTATGAAGCCCGGCCAGCTGCGCGGCTTCCTCAAAGGTCTTACCCCGGAAGAACGCGCCCAGCTGACGGCCGGCATGACGCCGCAGCAAAAAGAAACAGTGGTTGCGCTGGTTAACCCTACGCTGCTGGTGGCCGGCGAATTGTTGCAGACGCGGGTGCTCACGGATGTCTACAGCCAGCGGCAGCTCCAGGCTGTGATGACGGATTTTTGGTTGAACCACTTCAACGTCTATCTGAAGAAGGGCCAGTTTGCTCCGTGGTACCTGGTGGACTACCAGCAAAACGTGATCGCGCCGAACGCCATGGGCAAGTTTGAAGATCTGCTGGTGGCGACGGCGAAAAGTCCGGCGATGCTTTTCTATCTCGATAATCATTCCAGCATCGGCCCGCATTCGCAGGCAGCGATGCGTGCCCAGGCCAATCCAGGGGCCAAGAACAGAGATCCGGGCCTCAACGAAAACTACGCCCGCGAACTGATGGAGTTGCATACCCTCGGCGTCGACGGAGGGTATACCCAAAAAGACGTTACGGAAGTGGCCAAGGTCTTTACCGGTTGGACCATTGAGGAGCCGCGCCAGGGAGCAGGCTTCACCTTCAATGAACGGCGCCATGAGCCGGGGCCGAAGTATGTGATGGGCCAGACCATTCAGGAGAATGGCGAACAGGAGGGTCTTGCGGTGCTGCACACGACTGGCGAGCAGCCCGGCGACAGCGCACCACGTATCCCAGCAGTTGGCGGAGCGTTTTGTGAGCGACACGCCGCCCCCTGCGTTGGTGGACCGCATGGCAAAGACCTATCTGCATACCGATGGCGACATACGGCAGGTATTGCGCACCATGTTTACTTCGCCTGAATTTTGGTCGCGCGAGGCATATCGTGCCAAGGTAAAAACGCCGGAGGAGTTTGTACTTTCGGCGGTGCGGGCTACCGGCGGTGAAGTGCAGCGGCCGGCCATGGTGCTGAACGCGATGAGCCAGTTGGGCATGCCTTCTACGGCTGCCAGACGCCGAATGGCTACTCCTGGATGGCTGGGGCTTGGGTAAACTCGGGCGACCTGCTTACCCGCATCAACATTGCCCTCGCCCTGGCGAGCCATAAGCTGGGTACCGCCACCGATCTGGATGCCCTGATGAAGATCAAGGGGCCGGATGCCGCGTCAGCCGCGCAAAAGGAAGCCAAGCTGGAAGCCCTGTTCCTGAACGGAGAATTGAATCCGCAGGAACGCCAAACCGTATTGCAGCAAGCGGACGATCTGGTGGCGCAGGGACCAATCGCTTTGCCGGCGGTTGATCCGTCCAAGCCCGGAGGCAAGCAGCCGGGGACCCTGCCCGTCCGGGCGGCCTTCGTGCAGGTGATGGATCTGGCAACGCCAATCCCGGCCCCGGCGGACAAGCAAGCCGCTTTGGTGGCAGGGCTGCTGTTAGGGTCGCCGGATTTCCAAAAGCGCTAGAGGCCTCATGTCTTTGGGCTAAAAGGTTCAAACCATGTGGAGGGACCTGCGGTTTCTCTTTGTGGGCCGGCAACGCACTTTGGTAGTTACGAATTTTACTGAGGCGAGTTGTTTGTCGGCGAAGTGGGGCTTGACGGTGAACTACCGAAGGTAGACCCGTTATTGGATCCGGATCCAGGTCCGCTGCTGGACCCGAAGCCAGGTCCGTTGCTGGATCCAAAACCCGGCCCGTTGCTGGAACCGAAGCCAGGTCCATTGCTGGATCCAGGCCCGTTGCTGGACCCAAAACCGCTGCCCGAACCTGAGCCGAAGCTGGAAGCGGAACCGCCGTTGATGCTTGTACCGTTGCCCCGCCGCCAACCCCGCCGGCTGCCGCCACCAGGTTCTGGTTGGGATCATAGATAAATTCCCACTGGTTGTAGTGGGTCTGCTTCTTGTAAATCTTGATCGACGTTTTCTTGCTGAGCAAGTCCCACACCCACGATCGGGGCACCGACGCTTACGCCGGGTGTACCGAAGGCACTGTTGCTGCCCCCGGTGGTTTGGGTTCCTCCGATCTGTGTCGATCCCATAGTGCCCGATGCCGCTGAGCCGCCAAAGTTCATGGAAGAACCGAAACCGCCACTGGCGCCGCTATTCGTGCTGGAGTCGGTGCTGCCAATGCCGCTCACCGCTGCCAATCCCACTCAGAAGAACCGATGCCACTGCCGGGGTTGCTGCCCGCGGTCGGCGTGTAGGCTCGTTATTCGCGGTGTCAGTGGTGGAGTCTCCCGTGAAGGTCAAAGTTTGCGGGGTAGTGCCAAACTCCGGAAACCCGCCGGACGAAGATCCTGTTCCCGAAGAATTAACCGGCGAATTGTTGCTGCCAAACCCCGATCCCGAAGACCCAAAACCTGAAGAGGATCCCATCCCGTTGCTTGCGACGCCGCCCCCATTCGTTGTTCATTCCACCGGGCATCATGCCGGCCTGTCGCTGCACGGCCTGTCCAAACAAGCCCATGGTGGGCACCCTCTGCTCGCCATAGTGGATGATGCGCCAGTCATCTTTGCCGGTCATGGGATCGAGATAGCGCTTGCGCAGGAAGCGCTGGTTGTCCGTCTTCACCAGCTGGTCGATGGTGGTCGGGATAACGGCCGTATTTGTTGTAGTAGACCTGGATCGCCCGGGCATATTGCATTCCCCGGTGCACGGTCTCGATTTCCTTATCGCGGCGAATGGATTCCGCTATCTTGGGCGCCGCCACCGCCAGCGCAATCAAAATAAGCACCAGCATGACGAGAACGCCAAGCAGCAGAAAGCCATCTTGGTGCTGCGGCCTGGAGGGTGACGAGTTGGTTTGCGTAGCTTCATGTGTGCACTCATTGACGGAGCGGGAGCGTTTGCGTGTTGTGGTAAGGAATGTCCTCGACCTGAACCGAGGCTGTGCCGATTTTTACCACGCGATAGCGCCGGTCGACAACATCACCTTCGGAAGCGATGAAGATATCGTCTCCATGCAGCAGGAACACCTGTTTCTGGCCCGTCTTCTCCGCCGCGTAGCCATAGAAGCCCAGGGTAATGGGCGGCGGTGGCGGCGGCGGAGGAGGCCCGGTATTGACGCTGGCATTGCGGATGGGCGCGATCGGTTTCGGAATCGCCGGGGGCGCGGAAAATGGAGAAAAGATGTTGCGGCCATTACCGGTGTACGCGAGCGACTCAGCCTGGCGCATGATCTCCGGGTGCAGCGTAGGGTCGAGCGCGGCCAGGCCGCTTACCTTGACTGCCTGTCCGCGCATAAGGCGACGCGGTGCTGCTGCCTTCAGAGCTGCTGGAAGGGGCTGCGGTCCGCGGCGCGGTGACCACCGTGGGCGGAGGCGCCGCTGGTGCGGGGGAGGGCCCAAAGGTCTGCCAAAGGAAGCGCACCCAGCAGGATCAGCATGACCAGCCCGAGGCCACTCGCCAGGTACACCTTCTTCTTATCTTCCGTGCCGACTTTGAGGGCCATTAGCGGGCTTCCCCCTCTTCTGGCGCGGCGGCCTCGTCGTTCGTAGCCGGGGTGGCGCGATACGGTCCAGGTCGGCGGCATGCAGGTACGTGGTCAGGTGAAGGCGCAGATTCACCAGCCCCCCTGCTGCCCGGTGAGCGTGAGCCCATTGATGATGAAGAAGGTCTTGCTGCGCTCCAGGCCGTTGATGTAGTGCATCAGCGGCGCGTACTCCCCGCTGAGGCTGGTATCGATCCGCACCTCGGCCAGGCCGGCAACGCCGGGCGTCTGCACATAAGACGTACGGGTGCGGCGCACGGAATTCTTGGTGGCAAGGTCATCCAGCGCGGCGGTGATGGTGGAATAAGCAGCGGGGAAGCGAGCAGCGTAGAAGTCGCTCCGCCTGGGTGTTCGCCTTGACCACCTTGGCCGGCAGGTCATGCAGCGGGCGCGTTTCGAGTTCCAGCGCGCGATAGGCGATCTGCTCCCGCGCCAGTTCGTCGGCATTGGCGGCACGCAGAGTGCTCCAGGCAAGAAACAGGCGAACGCCCAGCACCAGGTTCAGAATCAACAGCAGCGCAACCCCGGCAAAATGCAGGTTCAGCAAGCTGAACAGGTTGGCGGCGCGAAGAGCTTCATGGCGTGACCGCCTTTTTGCCGCGCGGCGGCCTTTCGCGACCCGCGGACTCGGCGGGGTCGCCGGATGCTTCCTCGCGCCGCTCTGCTGTTCTTAAGCGCGCCGCGGCGTCTTGTCCCACGTGTCGGGCAGCGGGTTGAACTCCGCCAGCAGGTCAAAGTTGACGTTCGATCGCCGCGCTCACCTGTTGAACGGCCTGACCATTCTGATTGGTCTCAGCCGTCTCGTCGGCCAGGCGCGGGGAGAGAAAACGGTGGGAGTGCTCCAGATTGCGGATCAGGTCGACGGCCCGATCATGCGGCCCGCTCACGCGCAAACGAATCGTCACCTTGCCGTCCTTGGAGATCACCGGGTCCAGGTTCATCACCTGCACTCCGCTGGGCAGCACATTCTCCAGGTCCATCATGACCGCCGTCCAGGAAAACGCCTTGCGCGCAAAGAGCTGATTAAGAAACTGCGATTGTGACAAAATCGCCGCATTCTTCGGCTCGCGCATCTGCGACTGGAAAACCGCCTGCTGCGTCTGGATTGCCTGGATATTCTGCTCCACGGCTGGCCAGCCGCGCGTGGGCCTCGGCGGCCTTTCGCTTTTCCGAGCCAAGCAGAAGCCACAGCGGCACGGCAATCACCGCCAGCAGGATGATCAGGATCCGCAGCCTCAGGTAGAGCGGCCCAAGCTCGACGAAGGGACGGGAAGCGAGATTGAGTTGGATGCGCATCAGCTGGCGAGCGCTCCGACCACTCCGGCCAGGATGCCGTCGGGCATCGCTTTGCTGCGTATAAGGCATAGGAACAAGGTCACGCACCGGGATACTATCGTCGCCCAGCAGCCGGATAAGCTCCTCCGGGCCGCCAAGGCCGCAGGAGAGCAACTGGCGCGGCGGCGAATCGAGCGTATCCTCAAAATAAGCCACCGCTACACTTACCGACTGCTGCAGTTCCTCGGCAGCGTGCATGGCAGTTTTCCTGGGGCAGCCATTCCTTTTCGGTGAGCTCCAGGGTGCGGTGCAGCAGCAGTTCATTCTGCCGCGTAATGGCGGTGGTGACGGAGCTGCCGTTGCGATTGACCACCAGCGACGGTTCGTCCCCGCTGACCGCCGCCAGCGCCGCCAGGGTGCTGGGCAGAACCACGCCCGGCTCGTAGCCGGCTTCGCGCACCGCGCTTTCATACTCGGCCAGCACCCCGGCTGGGGAAACGGCGACAATCACCCGCACCAGGCCCGGTTTGCCGGGCATGATCTGGTAGCTGACGGCTGCATCGTCCACCTCAAAGGGAACCAGCTTGCGCAGGCGAAAGCGAATAATGGGCAGTGCTTCTGCAGCCTTCGTGGGCAGCAGGTCGAAGTCCAGCAGCAACACCCGGACGGCAGCGTCGGGGATGACAACCGTGATCTGGCTTTCTTTGACGCTGATTTCGTTGAGAGCCTGGCGCAGCGCGCCGGCGACGGCTGCGCGGTCGCTGAAGTTGGGTGTTTTCAGGCCGGCGGCGAGCACGCCGGGACGCAAGGGAGCGAACGAAGAGACAATCTCCTGCTCAGCCTCGCCCGGCCGGCCCGCAACCACGCCGGCGCTGGTGATTTCGCAGGCCAGGCGAGGACGCAGCGCGTCGGCTTCGGACGGGAAGATGCGGTTGGCGATGTTGGAAAGCATTTCTAGCGGAAGGCCTCGATAAACGTAACTTTGTTGATTTCCTTAAGTGTAGTCAAGCCACGGCTGGCGCGGTCCACGGCCGATTCGCGAAGAAACTGCATGCCGCCCTGCTGCGCCAGCTTGCGCACTTCGGAGGCGGGCTTCTTCTCCAGAATAATTTCCCGGATGGGATCGGTCAGCTCCAGCAGTTCGTGGATGGCGGTTCGGCCGCGATAGCCGGTGCCGCCGCACTCAATGCAGCCTGCCCCTTCATGAAAGTCGAAGCTGCGCCACAGCTCCGGGTCCAGCCCGCTGTTGCGCAGGAATTCATCGTCGTAGCGCACCGGACGCGTGCAGTGTTCGCAGATGGTGCGCACCAGCCGCTGGGCAAGGATGCAATTGAGCGCGGAGACAAAGTTGTACGCTTCCACCCCCATGTTGAGAAAACGGCCCAGCACGTCGACCACGTTGTTGGCGTGAACCGTGGTAAACACCAGGTGGCCGGTGAGCGCGGAGTTGATGGCGATCTGCGCCGTCTCCTGGTCGCGGATCTCACCCACCAGGATCTTGTCCGGATCGTGGCGCAGGATGGAGCGCAAGCCTCTGGCGAAGGTAAGTCCCTTCTTCTCGTTCACCGGGATCTGGGTGATGCCGCGGATCTGGTACTCCACCGGGTCTTCGATGGTGATGATCTTGTCTTCGTCGCTCTTGATCTCGTTCAGCGCGGCATAGAGAGTCGTGGTCTTGCCCGAGCCGGTCGGCCCGGTGACCAGCACCATGCCGTAGGGTTCGCGGATGTAGCGCCGGAAGCGGCGCAGATCGTCTTCTCCGAAGCCCACCACATCGAGCGTGAGCTTGCGGAACTTCTCGCTCATCGACTCCTTATCGAGCACGCGCAGCACGGCGTTTTCGCCATGCACGGTGGGCATGATGGAGACGCGGAAGTCGATCAGGCGGCCCTTTGTAGCGGACGCGGAAGCGGCCGTCCTGGGGCACGCGGCGCTCGGCGATATCCAGCTCGCTCATGACCTTGATGCGGGAGAGGATGGTGGAGTGGTGCTCGCGCGCGATCGGCGCCATGGCTGCCTGCAGCACGCCGTCGATGCGGTACTTGACCACCAGCGAGTCATCGTAGGTTTCCAGGTGGATGTCGGAGGCGCGGCGCTCGAGCGCGGTAAAGATGGTGGTATCCACCAGCCGGATGATGGGGCTGATGTCCTCTTCGGAAGTGAGCTTCTCGATCGAGATGTTCTCGTCGGCATTGTCTTCGGCCGAGATCACGTCGAAGGTCAGGCCCTCGGAAGCCTCGTCGAGCACGCGCTGCGACTGCTCCGTCTTTTTGAGCAGGTCGGTGATCTGCGAGAGGGTGGCCACCCGGGTGATGATCCGCTGGCCCAGCAGGCCGCTGATCTCGTCCAGCACCATCAGCCGGCTGGGATCGCTGACGGCGATCACCAGGCGGTCTTCAAGCTGCTCCAGGGGCACGAAGTTGTAGCGAAACATCATGTCCACCGGCACGCTGCGGAAGAGCTCGTGCTGGATGCGAAAATTCTTCAGATCGACGAACTCACAGCGATAGCGATGGGCGAGCGTCTGGGCGCGCGTGGTCTCGTCTGATTCCGAAACAGTGGTGGTGACAAGTACAGTGCTTTCGGCCATGCAAAACTCCTAACGGCAAAATAGGCAAAGCGGAGGCGCAAACCTGGGGGCGGTTCGAATCTCCTCAGTGGCCTCCCATGGTGCTCGCTTGCCCCAGGGAGAAGATGGGCAGGTAAAGCGCAATCAGGATAACCACGACTACGGAGCCCATCACGATCAGGATGGCGGGCTCTATCAGCGCCAGTGCGGCGGTCAACGCCGTCTGTACGTCTTCTTCGAAAAACTCGGCGACCGAATTGAGCATCTGCGGCAAAGCGCCGGTCGATTCGCCGACGTCGATCATTTCGACGGCAAGATCGGGAAATACGTTGGTTTTCTCCAGGCTCTGGGCCAGGCTTTTTCCCTCGCGCACGCTGCCCACCGAGGCCATCACAGCCTGGGCAATGGTGTTGCTGGAGATGGAGCGCGCCGCTGTCTCGAGCGAAGGCACGGGGGCAGTCCGCCGGTCAGCAGGCTGGAGAGGGTGCGCACAAACAGCGCGACCTGGTACTTGCGCCAGATATTGCCGAAGATCGGCATGCCGATGCGCATGCGATCGATGCGCGCCGCTCCGGCCGTAGTCTGGCTATAGCGGAAAAGCACGTAGACGATCAACGCGATGCCCGCCAGCGCCCAAAGGATATAGTGCTGAAAATTATTGCCGACGGCCAGCAGCATGCGGGTGGCGGCGGGCAGATTCGTGCCCAGCTGGTCGTAAAGCATGGCAAAGCGCGGCACCACGAAGCTGATCAGGAAAACAAAGAGCGCGATCACCATGGTGATCAGCAGGCATGGGGTAGAGCAGCGAAGCCATCAGCTTCTTGCGAAAGGAGAGGGAGATGCGCTGGAAGGCAAGATAGCGTGACAAAACGTCTTCCAGTTGGCCGCTTCGTTCTCCCGCCAGCAGGGTGGTGGTGTAGATCAGCGGAAATCCGCCCTGGGCTTCAAAGGCGGCGGAAAGCGACTCCCCGGTGCGCACCCGCGCGGCTACATTTTCCAGTTGCGCGCGGAAGGTCGGGTTCTTCTGCCCCTTGACCAGCATATCGAGCGAGCCAAGAATGGGCAGGCCGGCCCGGATCAGGGTGAGGAACTGCTGGTTGAAGATGATGAAGGCTTCCAGGTTGGCGCGCTTGCGGCTGCCTCCCACGCCGCGCATGCCCCGCGGCCGCACCGAGTAGACGTAGTATCCCGCCTGCAGGAAACGGGCACGCAGTTCTTCCGCGGAGCCGGCGATCTGCACCTGCTCCTGAATGCGTCCGCGTTCATCCGCCAGCTTGATTACGTACTCTGCCATGGGCCCCCTACCAGTTTACCGGGATACTCTTGTTGCTGCTTCCGGGCCGGCCGGAAGCGTTCCCAGCTTGCCAATCTGGCCGTTGGGACCGACGGCCCAAGGCAGGCTGAGGGCATTCCAATTACCACTATCGAGCCATTGCCAGGTCTTGCCATCGTCATACGAGATATCGGATCCATTGCTGCCTGCGGTTATCCAGGCTTGGTGTGTCGCGTCCCAGGCCACGGCCGAGCGATAGCCATGGGGAGGTTTGCCGGCTGCGCTCCAGTGCTTTCCTCCATCGGAGCTGTACGCCGCGTTGCCGGTTGCGATATTGGGCCGGCGATAATCTCCGCCCACGGCAATGCCGTGCTTCTGGTCGCGAAACGCTAAGGAAAAGACGCCGGAGGAGTCATTTCCGCTTGCCAGCGGAGTTTCCGCACTTTGCCAGACAGCCAACGTGTCTTGTCCGGAGCACTCTCGCCTTGCTGGTCCCCAACCAGATCCATCCTTCGTTGGCCGCCATGGCGCTGTTGCTGGCGGCGAAAGCAGACTCTCCAGGGAGAGGCTGCAGGCTGCGCACAGGCCTCCATGTATTCCCGCCGTCCTCTGTCTGGTACAGGCCCATTACAGAAGGAGTACGAGTTCCACCCGGCACTGGATCACCGTAGAGGAAGCCGTGTTGCCGGTCTCGGAAGAGAATCCCATCCCAAAAACCGCCGGCTCCCTCCGGATTGATGAGCAGCAGCTTCCAGCTGTCTACAGCCGTCGCTTGTCTGGAACAGGCGAGATTGATTGCCGGGCCCGCTCGACATCAGCAACGCCGTTTGTCCATCCCAGGCCCAGATACCGCGGAAGTCCAGTTTGGCTCCATCCGGCGGAGTAGTGCACCGCTGCCAGTGGTCGCCGCCGTCCTCGCTGCGCAGCACCGTTCCCTCAGTACCGCTAGCCCAGACGACGCCGCCGCCCACGGCATGGATTCCCCGCAGGCCGGCGGTGGAGCCGCTCTGTTGCAGCTTCCAAGCAGTCTGGGCTCGGGCACCAACGGTCACCATTGATAGAAATACCGTCGAAACCAGCAAGGACGTGATTCGCATGGTTGATTTCAACCCGCGCGCGAAGCCGCCGCCATTAAACCGGTGGCAAGCCATCAACCACGGGGATCCCCAGCGGCGCGTGGAAAACGAAATCCGCATCGGGCGCTGGAGCATTCGGCTGGCTGTCCTGAACGTGAATGCAGTCCTGGCTCCATCTACTTCCGTGATGCTCATGGAGTGGATGACGCCGCCGGCGTCCACCCCTAGCACGATCTTCTCCACCCGATCTCTGCATTCCCTTGGGCACACCCGAGAGCTGCAACCCGTCGGCCGGTGGTGGAGAGGGTTAAGCCCATCCAGTTCTTTCTGCAGTTGTGTGTGGCCGAGCAGAAATCGCAGCGGCGAACGCAGATCGTCCAATTGCGCGGCCGACCACGCGCTCCACCTGCGCATCCCCCGGGGAATAGAACCAGGCATACTTGCCATCGAGCAGAAAAACCTTGCCCGGCGGATTGGCGTAGCTCCAGTGCATCTTCCCTGGTTTGCGCAGCAGCAGCGTGCCGCTCTCTTCCCGGTCGATGCCCATTCCGTGAAAGCTTTCGGTGAAGGCGACCCGCAGGGAATGCAGGCCGTTGTAGTACTTGTCCACCCGCTGCGCCAGCTGCTGCGCGGTCAATTGCTGGGCGCACAAGCTCGCGGGCAGCGACAGAGAAAGCAGCAACAAACAGCGCGAGAAGCGCCTTCGTCGATGCGCATGGATTACGATAGGCTTTACTGGATCGGCTGGGTGCAATTCGTTCCCCCTGCCATGTCAGCCTTGATCTCCCCGGCCTGGTCGATGCAGAAGCCGCGATGGCCCGACTTGCCAACCGACTGCGGAACCGCGGTCGCCTCGTAGGAGGTGTACATGTCCTGGTTGTTCACCGTGACCTTGGTGCAGTTGACGATGTTGAACGTGTAGCCGGACTTCTGTCCCGTGGCCAGATCACCCTGCAGCACCTGCGCCGCCTGTGGGAGCTGGGCGGACCGGAGCTGGCATTGCCGCCAAGTGCCGGCAGTGAGCAGGCGAAGCCGTTGGAGGGAAAGTTCGTCTGGTACTGGATCTGTGCCTGGTAGATGGCGCGGAGCGACTGGATGGCTGAGGTTTCGTCCGCCTGGGCCTTCATGCTGATGAAGTTCGGGATGGCGATCAGCATCAGAATGATCATGATGGACATGACGATCAGCAGTTCCATCAGGGTGAAGCCGCGCTGGCGGCTGCGGAGTTGGTTGTCGAGGTCTGATCTGCATCATGGGGTCTTCTCGGTTCTGTCAGCAACTGGGCGCTACAAGTCTATCAAGTCTGGTACGCGGGGAGAGTATCGCTAGCAAGGAGATGGACGCACTCAGCAGAACGCTCGCTCACCAGCTTCAGCAGGCCAGCTGCCGCGGCTTATCCTGAGCCCGTCGAGCCGGCCCAGCAGCGTGACCGCGACCTTATCCGGGTCAAACAGCGTGTTGGCCATGGCCATCACCTGCTCACTGGTAACGGTCTCGACCTTGTCCATAATCTCGTCGACGCCAAAAAAGTGTTCGAAGTACATCTCCTGGCGGGCCAGGTTCGACATGCGCGACATGGAGCTTTCCAGGCCGAGAATGATGTTGCCCTTGAGCTGGTCTTTGGCGCGGCGAAGTTCTTCTTCCGGCAGTGCCTCGCACTTCAGGCGGCGAAATTCGCACATGATCAACTCGATCACCTGCAGGCAGTGAGCGGAAGATGTGCCTGCATACACGCACAGCGAACCGGTGTCGCGATAAGGGTTCAGGTCGCTGAAGATGGAGTAGGCAAGCCCATGTTCCTCGCGCACCGTCTGGAAAAGCCGCGAACTCATGCCGCCGCCCAGCACCGTATTCAGCAGCAGGGTCACATAGCGCAACTCGTGGGCCAGCGGCGGAGAAGGCACGCCCAGGCAGAGCTGCACCTGCTCCAGAGCCTTCTTGTTGCGCATCACGATTTTGGAAACGGTCCGCGGCGGCGTTTCCGCCAGCTCGCCGGTATTGGGCACGATGTGGTCGAAGCGGCTGGCGACCAGGTCGACAAATGCATCGTGCTCCAGGTTGCCGGCTGCGGAGAAAACCATATTGTTGCCGGAGAAACGCTTGCCGTAGTAGTCGAACAAAGTGTCCTGCTCGAAACGCCGCACCGTCTCCTTGGTTCCCAGGATCGGTTTCCCCAACGGGTGGTCCTTCCAGAAATTCTGGGTGAAGATCTCGTGCACCAGGTAGTCGGGATTGTCCTCGTCCATCTTGATCTCTTCGAGAATCACGCCCCGCTCGCGCATGATGTCTTCGTTGTTGAAGACAGGATTCAGCACCAGGTCGGAGAGAACATCGAGCGCCGTCGGGACGTGCTCGTCGAGAACTTTGAGGTTGAAGCAGATGGTCTCTTTGCCGGTGAATGCATCGAGGTTGCCGCCGATCGCATCCACTTCGCGCGCAATGTGTTTCGCGGAACGTGATTGCGTTCCCTTGAAGACCATGTGTTCGACGAAATGAGAGATGCCGTTTACTTCCGGCAGCTCATGCCGGGAGCCGGCCCTGATCCACACACCCATAGCCACAGACCGGATATGCTCCATGCGCTCGGTCAGGATAGTCAGGCCGGAAGGTAGGATCGTGCGTCGAATGCTGCGTTCTGTCACCATCTCAGTGTATCGGCTTTCCGGGGGATAGGACGGGAAACCGGGATGCTATGCTGCGAAATGAGCCTGGAAACCCCAAACAAATGCCTGGTAGGGAAAATCTCGTCCCTCTATTAGACGGAGAAGCCGAGCCGGCCGTCAATAATCTTTTCGGCCTTTCCCGTCAACAACTTACGGAATTAATGGTCGATTTTAGGCAGCCCGCCTACCGAGCTGCCCAGCTGCTGGATGCCATGTTTCGGCAGCGAACCGCCTTCCTCGAGGATGTAAGTACCCTGCCCCGGGGGTTACGAAAAGAAATGCTAGAAGAGGGTTGGGCGATCGGCCGGCCGAGGATTGTGGAGACTTTTCGCTCGGTCGACGGCACGGAACGCTATTTGGTGGCCGGCCATGACGGGCAGACGGTCGAGACGGTCTGGATGCCGGGGGGCGACGGGGCGGAGCGCGGAGATGACGATCCGGCGGACGGGGAAACCACTCGGCGAGCCACCATCTGTGTTTCCAGCCAGGTCGGCTGCGCCGTTAACTGCCAATTTTGTCTCACCGCGAAACTGGGACTGCAGCGAAACCTCTCGGCGGGAGAGATTGCCGGCCAGGTGATCGCTGTGCTGGAGCGGCAGGCTGTGCAAGTAGGGCGCGACCGCATCAACCTGGTCTTCATGGGCATGGGCGAGCCCTTTCTCAACTACGACGAGTTCATGGCGGCGGTACGCTTGCTGGTGGACGAGGCAGGTCTGGCCGAATCCAGAATGACAGTCTCCACCTCTGGCATCGTGCCCGGGATTCTGCGGCTCGCGACGGAAGCGGTGCGGCCCCGCCTGGCGATCAGCCTGAACGCGCCCAACGATGAGATCCGCGAAGCGATCATGCCTATCACCCGCAAATGGAAGATCGAGGACGTGATATTGGCGGCGGGTCAGTTGCCTCTGCGGCCGAGGGAACGGGTGACCTTCGAGTATGTACTGCTGGGCGGCATCAACGACGGACTGCAGCATGCCGACGAATTGGTTGCGCTGGCGCGCAGGGCGCCAATGCCGGTGAAGGTAAACCTGATCGCCTGGAATCCCGGGCCGGGGATTGGCTATACGATGCCGGCCCCGGAACGGGTAGCGGCGTTTCAACAAAGGCTCATCGCGCGCGGGGTCCCCGCTTTTCTGCGCCGGCCGCGCGGCAGAGACATCTACGCCGCCTGCGGCCAGCTGAAGCGGACGGTCTCGGAAATTAAACCGGCGGCTTCGTCACAGTGACGGGTTAAATATTCCCAGGAGTGGTCCGCGGAACTGCAGATCCCTACGCTTCTAATGACACGAGCCGATGGCTTGGTTCCAACAACCCCACTCAAGCCCTTCTCGTGGGAGAAATGACCCTGCTCCCTGCACCAAAAACCACTCTTTTGGCTTGAGTGGGGTTGTTCCCAAACTCATTACACTCGACCCTTGCCGTTAACACCCAGCCGGAGTACAGCTTCAGCCACCCGATCTGCGGCGTGACGCACAACATCGCCTTCGGCGGTAAAGTCACCCGCGATGCAGCGCACGCCTAAGGCTTCGATGGCCTCGATGTCGGCCACAATCGGTGAAGCCCCTTCTCCCGCATAGCGCTCCAGCAGAGCCTGCGATACGGGCGCTGTATTCACCAGGGCGTAGTCGAAGATGGGCCGATGCGCGTGGGCGTAAATGCGTTCAATGTGCTGGGAGGCGGTCAGGTTCAGGCTCTCGTTGGCCTGGGTCATCAGGTTGCAGATGTACACGCGGACCGCCTTCGAAGAAGCCAGCGCTTCGGAAACACCTTTGACCAGCAGATTGGTGATGATGCTGGTAAAAAGCGAACCGGGGCCGATGGTGATGAGGTCGGCGCGGGCAATCGCCTCCAGGGTCTCGGGCAACGGTTCGGCGTCCGCCGGCTCAAGCATAAGCTCAACGATCCGCTGCCGGCTGGCCGTGATGTTGGTCTCCCCGTTCACCAGGGAACCGTCGTCCATGCGTGCCACCAGGGCAACATTGGCATTGGTCACGGGGTAGATGTGCCCCCGGGTGGCCAGTACCTGGGAAGACAATTTGATTGCCTGCGCGAAATCTCCTGTCATCTCCAGCAAGGCGGCGACAAAGAGGTTGCCGAAGCTATGGCCTTCCAGGCCTTCGCCGGCTGTGAAGCGATGGCGGAAGAGCTGGGAGATCAGATGTTCGTCCTCTGACAGGGCCACCATGCAATTGCGCAGATCGCCCGGAGGCAGCATATTCAATCCGCGGCGCAGCCGCCCGCTGGAGCCACCGTCGTCGGTCACCGTTACTACGGCAGCCAAGTCGGAGATGAGGCATGGGGCAGCCTCACAGTCCGCGGGAGACTGGTGAGGCGAAGCGACATAGCGGCGTAGCCCCCGCAGCAGAGTGGAAAGCCCTGTGCCTCCTCCGATGGCCACAGCCCGAATGCTTTTGCGGTCAGTGCTCCGTCGGGCGGCGATGGCAGGGGTTTTCGCGGGTCTCGGCTTAACCAGGGTGGAGGAAGGGGATTTCACCATAGAGTAATCACAGACCTAACCCTACGCCGGCAAACCAACGCCGGCGACCCCCAGAAAGCGGGAGTAGTCACTCACGGTACTTCAGGGTAGAGGAGTTCCGTGAAACGCGGATCATCGGCCATATCCTGGAAGTCGGAATCACTCCGCGCCTGGATGCGGTTACGCGGGCTCAACTCGATTGCCTTGGCCAGGTGCTCGAGGCAGGGCTCAGCCAGCCCAGTCATGCTCTCCAGGATGGCCAGCCCATAGTAGGCGTAGTCCGCCGTAGGGTTGGTTTTCAAAATTCTGTGGAACTGGTCCCGCGCCTCTTCGTAGAACCCGGTATTCAAGAGGGAGATGGCATAGTCGTACTGCTCCTCCGTATTGTCGAAGGAGAGCCCGCTGGTTTGTGCATGCCGTTGGCAAGCAGCGAGATAGACCCGAACCCGCTCCAGAATTTCAACTGGACCGTCCTGGCTGAGCTTCTCAAAGACCAGCCGAGCCTTCTCATACTTGCCTTCGTGCATCCACTGCAGCGCGTTTTGGTACTCGTTCAAAGCTTTTTGATGGGAAGCATTGGGCATAGTGCGGGCCTTACCTTCGATAGTGCGAGGATTGCGCCGAGCGGGGACACCTTGACCTCCGTTTTGCATAACCCACTCTTCTCTCCTGTTATGAACGCGACAGGGATCAACATGATCGTAGCCGCAATGGCTATCAGAATCGTTTTTATACGCACTGAAGCGGATTACGTCAACCCGGCGAGCGACCGGCAGCCTTGGCAAGAACTGTAGCACGGGCGCTGTTCAGGGAATGGGTTTTGGCCGCGGGGCATAGACCGCCGGGTTTAGCGCGGGGTCGTTATACATCTTCAGTTGTCGATACAGCTTAAACCTGCGTTGCCGATTGAGAACCTGGCGCCACAATCGATCGAGTGCGTCCGCTAAGTCGTCTCGCTGCTCCACCAGGATGTGCAGACGCTGCAAGTTGCGCTCTTTGTGGCCGGCAGGCGCCTGAGGCCGGTCGACCTCTTCGCGAGTGTGAAAGAGCTTAAGCGAAAGAATGGAAAGCCGGTCCAGGATGAGCCCGGGAGACTCGGAGTGCAGTTCGGCGCCCGGCGCGGGCAGATCGTGCTGGCTGAGGAAGTTCAACAGAAATACGTCGCACTGTTCTGAGAGATCGTTGCGCCGTTGGTTGGCGTGATCAATGAAGCGCTTGATGCGCGCCAGCTCATGATCGCTCGCCTCTGGAGTACGCGCGTCATCCTCCGCATGCCATAGTTCGAAATTGGCCAGATGTTGCTCGGCCACTGCCCGTTCGAAGCCAGTCAGCGAGGCCGGCACGGCCGGAAAGTCGTGATGCCAGCCGGCGGTGCAACGGTCATGGAGGGTGATGATGTGCGATGAGCTGAGAGGTGTATCAGGGGTTGGCATGCTCGGTTACGTGGTGAGCTCGGTGGGAATCGAACCCACGACCCACGCATTAAAAGTGCGTTGCTCTACCGACTGAGCTACGAGCTCGTTTCTGCTTAGTTTCCAAAGTAACACAATGAGGAGGGCCGGAAGACGCTGACCGGACCGGTGGCACCACGGCCAAATGCGGGTTATGTTAAGGACCAACAGTCTTGTTTTGGCACGGTAGGAAGGGACGAGAATGACAGAGCTTCCATCGGAGCTTCCATCGGATCGGGAGCAGGGCGCATCGCCGGAGAATATTGGGACGCTCTACTCCCGCGCCCAGGCACAAAGCGCCAGGTATTGGGATTTTTCCGCTTCGCGGAAGCAGGTGCGCGGGCAGTTCCGCCCGCGAGTGCAACCGTTGCACCAGATCAACGAAGGGCAGGTTAGCGAGTTGGCGGAGCAGCCGCTTCAGCCCAGCGAAGAGGACCCCCCACGCTGGCATGCCTTGCAGTCCGTTTTCGCGCCGCCGGAGCCGGCAGCGACGCCGCCGGGCATCGAGCAGTACCCACCCGTGGTGGCCATTTTCTCTATGGCCGGCGGGGTCGGAAAAACCTGCCTGGTGGCCACGCTGGGGCGCGCGCTCTCGGCTCTCGGGGAGCACGTTCTGCTGGCGGATACAACCGCCTGTGGGCTGCTGCCTTTCTATTTCGGCTCCCGCGCATCTAACCCGGGAGTGGTGCGGACTTTTTCTCCGATTGGAGTGGAAAGAGACGCGCCGGTGAAAATCCTGAACCTGGAGGCGGAGCGCCATCCCAGAGATGGAGGCGAGCGTGACCCATTGGTCGCTGAGCTGATGGGCGATGGGGGCGGCGCAAGCCGCATTCTGGTGGATGTGGCAACCGCCAGCAGGGACGTCACCGGCCGCCTCTTGGTGCTGCGGCCGACGGTCCTGGTGCCCCTGCTGCCGGATATGAGTTCGGTGGCCAGCCTGGGATCGCTCGAAGCATTCCTGGGCCGGGATGAAGGGGCCGCCCACTACCTGCTAAACCAGTTCGACGGGTCTTCATTGCTCCATCGGGATGTGCGGGAGATGCTGCAGCGCCAGTTGGGCGACCGCCTGCTGCCTTTGGTGCTCCGCCGCAATGCCGCGGTGAGCGAGGCGCTGGCAGAGGGAATGACGGTGATCGATTATGCGCCGGGTTCGGCGACGGCGGAAGACTATTGGAATCTGGCCGGTTGGCTGCGCAGCCTTTCTGCGCCGGCCGCGCGGGGGCGTAGCGGTGTGCGCTGGACCGAGCGATAACCTATGAAAGCAATGCACCTGAGACATGCCTCCCAGCTTGTTCGCGGTGCTGCTCCTCATGCTGATGCTTCTGCCCGCGTGGACGGCGCAGGCCTTGGCGCCGACTGAAATAGAGCGCGGCTTCCAGAGCATGTACAACCTGGAATTCGATCAGGCCCATCAGGATTTTTCCACCTGGGAACGGCTGCACCCGGACGACCCTTTGGGCCCGGTTTCGCAGGCAGCCGGCTACCTGTTTGGCGAGTTTGCCCGCCTCGGTATCCTCGAGAGCCAGCTCTTCACCAGCGACAAGGCATATGAATCCCGCGCCAAGCTTTCTCCCGACCCCAACGTCCGCGCCCAGTTCTACGCCGCCCTGGACCGGGGTAATCAACTTGCGGACGCAGCGCTTAAGCAGCATACCGAGGATAGCAATGCTCTCTTTGCCAAGGTCCTTGCCCTGGGCCTGCAATCCGATTACGTGGCCCTGATCGATAAGCAGGATTTCGCCGCCCTGAGTTACATGAAGCAAGGGCGTATTCTTGCGCAACAATTACTGAAGCAAAAGCCCGATGCCTACGATGCGTTGCTGGCCGTTGGCGTCGAAAATTATATGACTGGTATCAAGCCGGCGCCGGTGCGCTGGATGCTGAGCCTGGGCGGCATCGATCCCGATAAGGAGAAGGGTATTCGCGAGCTGCAGGAGACCGCGGCTCACGGGAATCTTTTGAAGCCGTTCGCCAAGCTATTGCTGGCGGTAGCCGCGCTGCGCGACAAGAACAACACGGAAGGTTGCGGTTTGCTTCACGAACTCGCAGTTGCCTATCCGCGCAACCCTCTCTATCGCAACAACGCCTTAGAATGCCGCGGCCAGTAGAGCACCCCAGATCTTTCCTGGAAAGATCGGGGGTATCCGTCGATCCGCTACCGTTTGGCCTTGCTGATGGGGACCACCTGAACCGTGGCATCCCTGATCTCTGCCAGAAACCGGTTGATCACCGAGCCACGCAGAAGAATATCGAAGCGCGATCGCGCTGACTGCCCGAAGACCACGTGGGAAATGCTCTCCTGTTGCGCGAACTCGATCAATGCGTCGGCGACGTTCTTGTCTTTCAAAACGACGACCTGCGCGCCCAGCTCGCGCGCCAGACGCTGATACTCCTCCATCCGCTGATACTCTTCCGCATCTCCATGCCGCGCATCCTCGTCCGGAGATTCGACGCGCACGGCATACCAGTTGGTCGCCAGGCGCCCGGCGATCCGCGCCCCTACTCGCAACAGACGCTCCGCTCCCGGGCGGGGTGAGAGGCAGACCATCACTTTTTCAGGAATAGGAGCTTGTTCCAGTCCCTGGCTTCTGCGATATTCCGCAGCACGGGAGCCAACTTCTTCCGCCGTGGTGCGCAGCGCAAGCTCGCGCAACATGCTGAGGTTGCCCTTGCGGAAAAAGTTAGCCAGCGATTGCTCGATCTTCTCCGCAGCGTAAATCTTGCCTTGCTTAAGCCGTGAGCGCAGTTCCTCTACGGTCACGTCCACATTCACGACTTCGTCCGCCCGCTTCAGAAAACTGTCCGGGATCGTCTCCCTGATCTGCGTGTCGGCGGAGCGGGAGACGGAGTCGTTGAGGGTCTCGAGATGCTGTACGTTGACCGCAGTCATCACGTTGATGCCGGCGTCGAGCAGCTCCAGGACATCTTCATAGCGCTTGCGATTTTTCGATCCCGGCACATTGGTGTGCGCCAGTTCATCCACGATCACGGTGTTCGGATGCCGGGCTAGAATGGCATCGAGATCCATCTCTTCCAGGACCACGGAGCGGTAGGGAATGGCGCGCCGCGGGATGAGCTCAAGATCTTTTACCTGGTCTTGCGTCTCCTTTCGGCCATGGGATTCGATCAGCCCAATGATGATGTCGGTGCCCTGCTTCCTCATCCGATGGGCATCCTCGAGCATCTGGTAGGTTTTGCCCACGCCTGGTGCGGCGCCGATGTAGACACGCAGCTTAGCCAGCTCAGGTGCGATGGGTGTGATGTCGGTCGAGAGGTCTGTCATGTACCTGGGGCCACTCTAACCGATTTCGATGGGATGCCGCGTGGGGACAGTCGTCGCGACGGGCAGGGTAAAGCTGAAAGTCGTGCCGTGGCCAAGCCGGCTTTCCACGGAAATCTGGCCGCCGAGCAATTCCACTAACCGGCGCACCAGGGCGAGCCCCAGCCCCGTTCCCTGGTCGTGCGCGGCGCTGAAGCGGCCGAAGAGGTTAGGCAGGCGCTCCGCTTCAATACCTCGTCCGGAGTCACGTACAGAAAATTGCACTATGTCTTTCTGTTCCTTTGCCTGCAACAGGATGGTGCCGTTTTCCGGGGTGTAGCGCACAGCATTGCTCATCAGGTTGTCCATGATGCTGCGCAGCGCGCGGCGGTCGCCGTTCACGTGCGAGAGGTCGGCGAATGCCTGAATCTGCACGTCGATATTCTTGGCGCGAACCTCATCGCGTACCCGGGAGAAGGCGTCACCAAGAATGTCGATGGGCCGGAATTTATCCAGGCGCAGTTCGCGCCGTCCGGTATCGATCTCCGAAACCTCGATCAGGTCGGACATCAGGTCGTTGAGGCGTTCCGCGTCCTCCTCGGCTCCATGCAGCACATCGGCCTGCAGCGGCCGCAGTTCGCCGGCGAAGCCTGAGGTAAGCGTGTAGAGGCTAAGTCGAAGCTGCTCCAGCGGCTGGCGGAGTCTTTGCGAGGCGACGCTAAGGAAGCGGGTCTTGAAACGATCGATATCCTGCATCTCGGTGATGTCTTCGAGCACGCTGACAGCGCCCAGCAGTTTGCCGTCCAGGTCGCGCATGGGTGTGGTGCGCAGGCGATAGCTCCGTTGTCCCTCGCCCAGCTTCATCGGCAGCATGGCGGCTTCGTCTTCGCTGGCGATCGACTGCCTCATGGAGACTGCGTCGCGCACGGCGCGCAGAATCCTCTCTCCTCCCGGCGTGTTAGTCAGGGCCATGCGATCCCCGGCGGCCTCGCCCAGCACTTCGCTGGCTGCCTGGTTAAGCTTCAGCACCTGACCCTTGGCGTCTGTGACGATCACCGGCTCGAAGATGGATCGTACTACAGCATCGGAGAGCTGCTGGTCCATCTGCTTGCGGCCGTATTCGGTTTCGCGCAGGTCGCGCAGCCGCACGGTCATACGATTCAGCTCGGTGGCAATCGTGCCCAGGTCATCCCGGGTTCGCCACTCGATGCGTTGCTGCAATTCGCCCTGACCGATGCGGCGCGCGGCGGCCGCCGTACGGCGGATCGGCCGGATGATGGAGATCAGAAATCCGATGGAGATCAGAACCCCGCTGAGCGTGCAGACAATGGCGATGGTGGTAGCTCGCCGGGCCATTGCAGCTCGTGCCGCGACCGCCGTCGCAGTTGGGACGGCTTGGTGGTCGAGTGCAGCTGCCTGGTGGAGCGATAAGGAATCGTGCAGGCCGACGGCAAGCACGAGGGCAAGAAGGAGCACGTAACCGAAAATAAGCCGCTGATACAGCGTCAACATGAACCATCTCCCTACGTTATTTTGCGCCATCCGTAGGGTGAAGCAAAGGGCGCAGCCCGCACACACGCACTCGCTCGTTGGCGAATGGACAGACAAAGCCTGTGGATGCCCGGGCAGGCAAGACGATCCAGGTGACGCCGAGGGGGCGAAGACGGGTTAGCCGCTGCTCATCTGTGGCGTCATTGAGCCGCGCCGTGGCCTGAGAGCCTTGCCACCATGGAATTGCCGCCTGGCGGAAATTGCTGGCGATGCCGCCGTCTTTGAACCAGTCAGCAACCGCGCTTCTCTCTGCGATTGCACGAAAGCCCTGCGCATCCTCTCCGGGACTCTCGATGTAGTCGTTATCCAGCGCAAAGACTGTATCTTTGGGCGTATTGGCGCGAATCCAGAGAAAAGCCCGCTGCCAGTCGTTGCGCGGCGTCATTCCCGGCCATTCCACGTGGTTTGATTCTGGATAGGTGAGCCTTTGACCGGCAAAGAGAGCGCCCGCAATGAAGAACAAGACAACAGCGATTACGCGCCTGTGCAGCCGGGCCAATAATCCGCCGGCCAGCAGGACACCGATGATGTAGACGAACTGGAAGGCACGCAGCACCTGCAGCCGGGCCAGCAGCAGGCTTCCGCTGCGATGCACAAAGCACACAGACACGAACAGTGCACAACTGCCCATGACTGTGCCCGAAACCGCGAGCGCGCGTGCCGGCCACGGCACTTGTTGGCGGGAGCCGGCAATTCCCAGCAGAAGGAGCGGGAGGAGCAATCCTGGATACTCAAACCACTGCCAGCTGGAAAGAAAGAAATACGAGCGGCTGAGGGCCGCGCGGTTATATGCCAGGCTAGGATCAGCATGGCGCGTGAGTATGAAAACTGCAGCACACAGCAAGCATCCAAATCCGCAGAGCAAACCGAGAGATGGCCACATCCTGCGGCTGGAAAGTGCAAGTGAGAGCGTGGCGATTGCGGTATAGCCCGCCATCAAGGGATGCAGCAACGCGGCGAGAGCCAGCCATAACGCGGACTCCATCCATTCTTCGTCGAGCACAGCCGCAAGTGCGAACAGGCTGAGGGGGGTAGAGAAGGACCGCGCCGTGACGTAGGGATCCATGATGCAGAGCGAGGTGCCCGCAACCGGCAAGGTGAAGCAGGAGGCAGCGAGCAACACCGCTCCCCAACGGGAGGAGTTGGTGACGAAGACGCGCGCTGCCAATTTCCACGAGCCGAGAAGAAAAAGGAAGATCGATGCCAGGTGGCAAAGCAGCAGCAGGAAGGGCAGTGGAAGATGTCCCCAGCGCAGCATCGAGGCGAGGACGTGGGCAAAGATCGAGAAGTGCGTAGGCGATGAGACGAAGACTGCGTCCGACTGGTAAAGGCCAGGATCCGCCAGCTTCTTGATACCGGCTACGTACACGGCGCCATCATCGGCCAGAGGATGGTAGCCATGGACGAGAAGCACCGCCGGCGTGAGCAGCCCGATGAAGAGAAACCGCAAATTTATGTCGGGATCTGCAGTTCTTTCAACAATCATTCGATCGCACAAATCGCTTAACAGCAGGTCCCTCCACCCAAACAAAACCCCTACTGCTGCTGGTACCGTCCCAGCACATCTTCAAGAGACAAAACACCTTCGAGCGTCCCTTTGCTGGCCCGATTCTGAATAGGCAAAACCGGCCAGCGCGCCAGATAAGGAATCGCGCTATCCAGAGGCAAGTCGGGAAAGAGCAACGGCGCCCGATCCGGTTTGAGCGTGCGTTCAAGCAGAGTATCCGGGGTTTGTGTCGCTGCGATCGATGTGTACTCGCTCCGGGTCATGGAATACCAGGAACCATCCCTAAGCTTCACCAGCAATACCGGCGATTCAGCCGCAGCCAATTGGGCAGACACCTCCTGCAGGGTGGTTGTACCGGGAAAGATGGGGACGTTAACCGGGCGCAAGGCGTCCTCCAGATGCAACACACTTTCCTCGCGCTGCTCCTCCATGGAAGGAAGGTCGAGGCCGTCCTGATGGGTGAAGGTTTCAAAGATTGGATACGGTTGCAAACTCCGTGAAACCAGGTACGCAATCGTGTTGGCCAGAATGACGGGAAGCACAATGGAGTAGTTGCCGCTTACCTCGAGCACCATGAACACCGAGGTCAACGGCACGCGTAGGAACGCGGCGAACAGAACCCCCATGCCCACCAGCGCGTAGGAGCCAACCGAGATAGGGAAGCTGGGGAAGAAGATCTTCTCGAAGGTACCGATCGAAGCGCCCAGCATGGCTCCAATAAAGAGGGTCGGGGCGAACATTCCGCCCGGCGTTCCGCTGGAAAAAGAGATGGTGGTGGCCACGATCTTGAGCAGGGCCAGGGCGAGAAGAAACTTCCAGGTGAATTGGCCGTGCATCGCCTGGTCGATCACGTTGTATCCCGGCCCCATTACCTGGGGAGCGCCAAAGTACGCGATCGCCCCCACGATGAGCCCCGCGAGCGGGGGCTGGATATACCAGGTCCAGCGTGGAAGCTGGCGCAAGCGGGGGCGCGAATAGCCCAGCGCCTTGGAGAAGATGAGCGAGGCGACGCCGCCGGCAACGCCAAGAACTGCATAGGCAAGAAGTTCCTGAGGCCCCTTGAGGGTTACCGAGGGGATGCGGAACATCGGCTCTGCGCCCCAGAACCAGCGCGCGACGACCACGCTGGAGATCGCGGAGAGCACGATGGAGCCGAGCACCGCCGCGCTCCACCGGCCGATTACCTCTTCCACAACAAACAGAATGGCTGAGATGGGCGCGTTGAATGCGGCAGCCAGGCCTGCCGCGGCGCCTATAGGCGCAAACATACGCAGCCGCTCGCGCGAGAGATTCAGGCGGCGGCTGACCATGGAGGCCACACCGGCGCCGATTTGCAGCGAAGGATCCTCGGGCCCGAGAGAGAATCCGCCGCCAATGGAGAGCGCCGAAGTGATGAATTTCCCGATGACCGTCTTGAAGGAGATATAGCCGTTGTAGATATAAAGCGCGGCTTTAGTCTGGTTGATGCCGCTCCCCCGCGCCCCAGGAAAGACGAGCTGCACCAGCAGTGCGACCAGAAGGCCGACTCCCATGGGCACAAAAAACAGCCGGATTTGCCCCGGATGCGGCGATGATCCCAGCGTAAGCACCTGGATCCAGCTAATCGCGACCCGGAAGCAGACCACCAGCAGGCCGGAGATGATCCCGATGAAGATGGAGAGAACCAGGAAGAGCCGCTCGTCTCGATTAGGCGCCAGCCTCTGGACTTCCGCCGGGTTGGGCCGATAGCGTCTCTCCGCCGCAACCGCGGCTCGATCTATCCCTGATGTCCCCATTGCCGTGCTCATTCTTGCTCCACCTGGTTCGGCGTCTGGGCAATTCTTAGCAGCAGGGCGTCGTCGCCGGCCGGCGCGCCGCAGACCTGTTGAGTGATGATCTCGGTGTCATAAATGAGTTGGATCTGGGTTTGGGACAACTCGGGATCCTTCTCCAGTGCGGTTACCGAGATCTTAGCCGGCAGTTGCTGCCAACGTTCCGCCAGTGCTTGCAGGGGGTCGACCGAGGGAGCGACAGCCGGCGGGTTTTGTACGGGTGGGCTGGTGTGCCGGGAGAAGCGAGAGGCCAGACTCGCCAGAGGATTGGAACTGGGCTTAGTGAGGGACTGACTTTGTGGGGTGGTTGCGCTGTCCACAGCGGAGTCCCTGGCTGCCGCTTTGTCTCGCGTACACTCCGCCAGGCGCGCCATGGCCAGCTTCCGGTCTTCCAGAATACGGTTGCTCCGCTCACCCAGGCCGACCCGCGAAGACGGATACAGTTGCAACAGCCGCGTCGCCTCGGCCAGCAGGTCTCGACTTTGCTCGATGCTCGCCGGTGACTCCTGGTCGACTCCGGGGCCTTCCAGGGCGTGCGACAAGTATCGCTTTGCCTCTAAATAATGGCCCAACTGGAAGGCGGTCCGCCCTGCTCCCTCGAGCGCCTCGCGCAGCGAGGCGTGATGGCGGAGAATCTTCTTGTACAGGTTCAGGGCGTCGCTGGGATCCTGGGCCTGCTCCATCGTCCGCGCGATGTCCAGTTGGACGGTAATGTCGTCGTCCGGAGCGTTTCCTGAAGCGACCAACAGCTCATTGCGGGCCTGGTCCAGGCGCTGCCGGGAGATGAGGTAGTTGATGAGCTCAAGACGGACCGAACGGCGGCGCACGTAGCCGTCTCCCTCCCAGCTTCCGTAAATCGCCCGCTGGTAGTCCTCGATGGCCTGGCTTTCGTTGCCCTGGCGGGCTGCGATCCTGGCCAGTTGAAGATTGATTAAACCGTCACCCTGCTGGGCTTCCAACAGCGCATTGAAATAGACAGAAGCTTCCTGAAGCCGGCCGGCGGATGCTAGCGCTTCGGCCAGTTGAATTTGTATGGTGCGTTGCCCTGGGGCATAGGCCAGCGCGGAGCTGAGGGCATCGATCGCTACCTGGGGCTTGCCATCCCGCATGGCCTGTTGGCCGCGTTCCAGCCATCGGTTCGCCAGCTCAACTTGATGGGAAGCGTAAGATTGGTAAAGATAATTGGTCAGCACGGCCAACAGAGCCGTGGTCGCGAACAGGGTGACGAGGGCCAGGCTATCTGCAAAGATCAGACGGCGCCGCTCAATCCGGTCGCTGGCGGTTAAGGGAGACTTTACAGCGAAGAACGACATCGCTTATTTAGTCTACTTGGAAATGGCATCACGAGTAGCCCTTGTAGGCTAACGGCTGTCCATCCGAGAGAAACAGGAGGGACCTGCTGTTCTCAAACCCTCTAAAGCCTCTGAGAGCATATTTTCGATAGAGTGTACCCACGAATGAACCAGCCGGTAGAACTCGCAACTGCGCAGGAAATGAACCTCGAGGAGAAGGAACAAGCGCTTCACGCGCGGCTGCTCTCATTGGAAAGCGTGATTGTTGCGTATTCCGGGGGCGTGGATTCCGCCTACCTGGCCTACGCGGCGCATCGCGTGCTCGGTCCGCGGATGCTGGCGATTATCGCCGACTCGGCCAGCCTGGCGCGCTCGCAATATAGCGATGCTCTCGATTTTGCCCGGGAGCATGGAATCCCCTTGCAATCGATCGAAACCCACGAGTTACAGCGAGAGCAGTACGCGGTGAACGGGCCTGACCGGTGCTTCCACTGCAAAGACGAGCTCTTTAACGTGATGGAGCAGGAGCTGGAGCGCACAGGCTTTCGTGCCCTGGCCTACGGATTGAACCTGGATGACGGGCAGGATTTCCGTCCCGGCCATAAAGCAGCGGCGCAGCATCGGGTGGCCGCTCCTCTGGCGGAGGCAGGTCTTACCAAGGCCGACGTTCGTGCCCTGGCCCAGCGGGCGCAGTTGCGCGTTTGGGATAAGCCGGCTTCCGCATGCCTCTCCTCGCGCATGGAGTATGGCCGTCGGGTGACCCCGGAGGCGCTGCGCATGATCGAACAGGCAGAGGACTCGCTTCGAAGACTGGGGCTCAAGACGGTTTCGCGTGCGGCACCATGGCTCGATTGCCCGTATCGAGATCGCGGAAGAGGAGATGGCCTCCGCGCTGGAGTTAGGGAAAATGAAGGCGATGGCCGCCCTGGTCCGCGCCGCCGGCTTCCGATATGTCTCGCTGGATTGCGAAGGTTATCGTTCCGGCTCTATGAACGAAGTGCTGCCCATCGAGGTACTGACCGGCTTTAAGACCCCCCGCGCAGGTGAGTGAGGCTTGATGCGTATCGGATACCTGGAATGCTTTGCCGGCATCAGCGGCGACATGCTGATGGGCGCCCTGGTGGATGCGGGCGCACCCCTTGAGCTGCTGCAGCGAACCACCGCTTCGTTGGCGTTGGGAGCGGAGTTACGCGTGACCCGGGTGAGCCGGAGCGGGATTCAATCGACCAAGATCGATGTCATGGTCGACGGCCGGCTGCATGAGAGCGCGGCCGTTTCCGGGCCGGTCGAGCAACACCAGCACCACCACGAGCACGATCATCACCACGACCAGCCTCACAGCCATTCGCATGCGCACGCTGAGCACGCAGCACGGCCGCAGCCTTGCCGCAGATTCGCGAGCCTTCTCCTGGGGGCCGACCTGACCCAGCGCGCCCGTAACCTCAGCCTGACTGCCTTCACCTTGCTGGCGCAGGCGGAAAGCCGCATCCATGGCGTTCCAGCGGAAGAGGTTCATTTTCACGAGGTGGGCGGCGTCGATGCCATCGTGGATATCGCCTGCTGTGCGGCCGCCGTGGATGCCCTGGATCTCGATCAATGGTACTGTTCCCCGGTCAACGTCGGGAGTGGCTTTGTGAACTGCGCCCACGGACGGTTCCCGGTGCCGGCCCCGGCAACCGCGGAGCTGCTCAAGAACCTGCCGGTCTATTCCGCGCATGTGCAGGCAGAATTGGTCACGCCGACGGGAGCCGCTTTGCTGCGCGCGCTGGATTGCCATTTCGACCCCACGCCGGTGATGCGGACGCAGGCGATCGGCTACGGCGCCGGGACGCGCAATCCGGAGCGCTTCCCCAACGTATTGCGCGTGAGCATCGGCGAGACCGCGCACAGCGCAGCCGTTCAGCGAGGAGAAGGTGACCGTGCTGGAGTGTGCTGTCGACGATTTGAGTCCCCAGGTTCTGGCCCACACCGCCCAATTGGCCCTGGAGCGGGGTGCGCTCGACGTGATGAGTGGGGCCGTGACCATGAAGAAGGGGCGGCTGGGGACGCTGTTGACGGTGCTTTGCAAGGCCGAGGACGCGGCCGATCTGCAGCAGTTGCTATTCCGCGAGACAACCACGTTGGGCATCCGCGTGCGGGAAGAGAGTCGTGTCGTCCTTGCTCGCGAGAGCACGCCAGTGGAGACGGAGTTCGGCGTGATTCATGTGAAGACCGGCTCCTGGCAGGGAGAGGAATGGAACGCGTCGGCGGAGTTTGAGGATTGCCGCCGCGCGGCAGCCGCCTTCGACGTTCCGCTGAAGACGGTCATGCAGGCGGCGATGGCTGCGTGGCGCGCGCGCCGAGTCGGTCCGGAGCCCGACGGCGCCACCCTGGAAGCCGGCTTTCGATCATGAACCCAGAGACCATCCTTGAAATGCTGCAGCGCGTCCGCGATGGCGGACTGCGCCCTGAGGAGGCCATGGAGCGCCTCGCGAACCTGCCCTACGAGGACGCAGGCTTCGCCAAGATTGACCATCATCGCCGGTTGCGCACCGGCTTTCCCGAGGTCATTTATGCGGGCGGCAAGACAGCCGCACAGGTTGCGGAGATCTTTTTTCGCATGGCGGCCATGGGTGGCGATGTGCTCGCGACCCGCGCCGATGAGGCCGCATTCGCTGCGGTAAAAGCCCTGGTCCCAGAGGCGGCGTACCATCCCGTGGCCCGCATTATTTCGCTCAGCCCGCCATCCGGCCGCGAGAGTGGCGTCCTGGGCTCGCTCTCGGTGCTCTGCGCGGGAACCAGCGATCTGCCGGTGGCCGAGGAAGCGGCGGTGACCGCCGAGATCATGGGAGCCGACGTGCGCCGGATCTACGACGTGGGCGTCGCCGGGCTGCACCGCCTGCTCGCCCACCGCGAGGTTTTGCGCGAGGCTGAGGTGGTGATTGTGTGCGCAGGGATGGAAGGTGCGCTGCCCAGCGTGGTCGGGGGCATGGTCGGCGCGCCCGTGATTGCCGTGCCCACCAGCGTGGGTTACGGCGCGTCGTTCGGCGGCATCGCAGCCCTGCTCGGCATGCTGAATTCATGCTCGCCTAACGTTACCGTGGTCAATATCGATAACGGCTTTGGCGCGGCCTACGTCGCTTGCATGATCCTGCGCCGGATCCACCAATACACTGCGAAGAGCGCCGTGTTGGCGGGCGAAGCAAGCAATCGCTCGTAAAGCGAGCATTCTGTGTCACCGGGTAAGCTGTTTTTCTGATTGCCCCGCTTGGCGCCCGGACGGTATCTTATCTCCTCAGGAGCACCATGGCATCCACTGTCTGGAAGGGTTACATCTCGTTTGGTCTGGTATCGGTGCCGGTGCGGCTCTTCGCGGCAGCACGCGAAGAACACGTCAGTTTCAATCAAATCCACGAACCGTGCGGCTCGCGCATCAAGCAACAGACTTTTTGCCCTGTCTGCGAGCGCGTGGTCGAGCGTAACGAGCTGGTCAAGGGATACCAGGTCGACCGTGACAGCTATGTCCTGGTAAGCGGCGATGAGCTTAAGACCCTGGAGGCCGATTCGTCGGAAGCGATGGAGATCGCCCAGTTCGTCAGCTTGAGCGAGGTCGATCCGATTTACTACCAGGCGTCCTACTACTCGGCCCCTGAAGATCCAGGCCGCCGTGCCTATAGCTTGTTGCTGCAGGCGATGGAGAAGCTGAATGTAGCCGCCATTGCCAAGGTCACGCTGCATTCGCGGGAGCAGATCGTTCTGATGCGGCCCTATCACAAGGGCATCGTGCTGCACACCCTGTATTTCCCGGCTGAAGTGCGCGAGATCAGCGAATATGGCAAGAACGAGAGCATGAACCTGCAAAAGCCGGAGATCGATCTGGCGGAACAGTTTATCCGGCAGCTTACCGCCAAATTTGAGCCCGAGCAGTACAAAGACGAGTATCAGCAACGGGTACTGGATCTGATTGAAACCAAGCGCGCCGGGCAGGTCGTCGCCGGGCAGCCGCAGAAGGCCAGGCTGGCTCCGGTGATCGACCTGATGGAGGCTCTGAAGAAGAGCATTGCCGATCGCGGAGCAGTCGCCGCCGCTGCTCCGATTCTGGTCGATGCTGGCAAGAAGAAGGCGCCGAAATCAGCCACAACAGCAGAGGCAAAGCCCGCCCGCCGGCGCAAGACCGGTTAGCTATCTCTTCTAGAAACCGTCACAGTTACACTGCTTTTCATCTCAGCGGCGGCGCGACAGAGCGTTAGCATAGTGGAGTTTGGCCCACAACGCAGACTCTCGCGGTGAGCACAACCAGCGCAATCCACAGAAGGTCCGCGCCGAGCAAATGCAGGATCTGCATCCAGAGCGGGGTCAGCAGCAGCATATCCGCGACGCCAAGCGCGCACTGCAGAGCCAGTAGCGACGAGTACCCAGTTTGCCGGCCTGCGCTCCGCGGGTTGCGAGAAGCTGCGCAGCAGCAGCCAGCAGATAAACAGCCCGGCAATCACCGCGCTGACAGGGTGAACAAAACGCAGGCGCAGCAGCCAACTGCTGCCGCTGGAGAAGTCCTGCGCGAAGGCGGCGCCTACCGAGCTGGCAGGAAAAAGCGTATCGCTAAGTGCGGCAAGCGAACCGCTCGCTCCCACCACCAGAATGGCGCACGAGCCCGGTGATGGCCGGCGCCAGTTGCGTAAAGCGCACCTCGTGCCGATCAAAAGCTTACCGCGCGAAAGGAAATGAGCGGAGAGCGCGAGCGCAGCAAGCAACAGCAGAGTATTGGCCAGGTGCAGCGAAAGATAAGCGCCGCGGGCGCGGTGAACGGTTATCCGCCGTGAGCCGCAACAGCACCAGCAGGGCGCCTAGCAACGATTCGTTGAAGGTGAACACCGCGGCCGCAATGGCCGTAATGCGAGCCAGATGCCCGGCAACCGTGCGGCCGAAATATCCATACCAGCAGCAACAAAACCGCGATCACGGTGACGCCGGCGGTCATGCGATGGGCCAGCTCGATCGAAGTAGCCAGGCGCGGATGGCTCTGCACCACGACGCCATTACACAGTGGCCAATGGTCGCCGCAGCCGGCGCCGGAGCCGGTGGCGCGGACCAGCGCCCCCCACAAGAGGCCAGCGACATTATAGACCAGAACTCCCCAGGCAAAGCGCGGCAGAAGATCAGAAGGGCGGGATGTCGGCTTGCGGCGACCGAGCCCACCAAGCGCATGGGAAGAACTCATCGGTCTATCCATCTTACCCGGGAAAACCCAGCCGGCCAGTTCCTTGGCGCGCTGGGTCGCGCGCATCACGGCCTTGATCAGGGTCACCCGCAGGCCGCCTTCTTCCAGTTCCAGAATGCCATCGATCGTGCAGCCCGCCGGCGTGGTGACCGCGTCCTTCAGCAACGCCGGATGGTAGCCGGTTTCCAGCACCATCTTGGCCGCGCCGAAAGTGGTTTGCGCCGCCAGCAGCGTCGCAATATCACGCGGCAGGCCGACCTTCACGCCGGCTTCCGCCAAGCGACTCCAGGATGATGTAGATAAAAGCCGGCCCGCTGGCAGAAAGGCCGGTAACGGCATCCATGTGCTTTTCTTCCACCACCACGGTCCGTCCGACGGTGGCGAAAAGAAAGGCGGCGAGATCCAGCTGCTCCTGGGTGGCGAACCGTCCGCGGTTGAGAGCGGCGATGCCCGCGCCCAGCATCGATGGAGTATTCGGCATGGCCCGCACGACCCCGATTTCCATCCCCGCCGCCTGCTCGATGGCCGTGGTGCGCACCGAGGCAGCAATCGACACCAGCAACTTTTGCGGCGTGAGCGAGGGACGAATCTGCTTGACCAGATCCGGAACCGTGATCGGCTTTACTCCGATCAGGATCAGATCCGCTGCTTCCGCGGCGGCCACATTGTCGGTCGAGACATCGACCCCCCACTGTGCCGAGAGCTGCCCGGCGCGCTCTTCGTGTTCGACCGTGGCCAGGATCTGCTCCGGCTCAAGCACTTTGGACTTGAGAAAGGCCTGGAGCAGAATTCCGCCCATCTTTCCCGCTCCGAGAATGGCTACCCGGCGGCCGGCAAGCGAAGGCCGCGTTATATGTCGTGCCCATTACGTCTCCTTACTCACTTTTGAGTTTTTTGCTGCGCGATCCAGCTATCAATCCGCTGCTCCAATAAATCCAGCGGCAGCGCGCCGGAATCGAGCACCTGATCGTGGAAGGCGCGGAGGTCAAATCGATCCCCCAACGCCTGCTGGGCTTTGGCTCTCAGCTCAAGCAGTTTGAGTTGGCCAACCTTGTAACCCAGCGCCTGCGCCGGCCATGCGATATAGCGATCCACCTCCGCCTGCACATCGGTCTCGCCGACCGCCGAATGCTCATGAAAGTAGTCGACCATTTGCTGGCGCGTCCAGTGCTGCGAGTGGACTCCGGTATCGACCACCAGGCGCACCGCTCGCCAGATATCGCCTTCCAGGCGGCCGTAGTCGCTGTAGGGATCCTGGTAGAAGCCGACATCCTTGCCCAACTGTTCGGCGTAGAGCCCCCAACCTTCGTCGTAAGCGATGTACTCGGCATATTTGCGAAATTGAGGAAAGCCGGTGAGCTCCTGCGCGATGGATATCTGCAAGTGGTGCCCCGGCAGACCTTCGTGGTAAGCACGCGACTCTACATCATCGAGGGATCGAGTCTCAAATTTATAGGTGTTGATATAAACCGTGCCGGGCCGCGAGCCGTCTGCCGCGCCGTGATCGTAGTAGGCCGCCGCCTGATCTTTCTCGATATAGGCCGGCACCGGCATGACCACCAGCGGCGCTTTCGGTAAGCGCCCAAAGAGTTGGGGAAGTTTGGGCCGCATCTGGTCGATGTATCCCCGATACGCATCCAGAAGCTGTTCTTTGCTGGTCGGAAACAGCTTGGGATTGTTGGCCGCGGCATTCTGCAGTGCTTTGATGTCGGCGAACCCCAGCTTGTTGGCGATCGCCAGCAACTGCTCCTCGTCCTGCTTGACCTGGTCGAGGCCGATCTGGTGAATCTGCGCCGGCGTCAGGTCGGTGGTGGTGCTCTGCTTCACCAGAAAGCGGTAGTAAGCATCCCCGTCGGGCAGGGACCATAAACCAGGATCATTGCGGCCGTTGGGGATGTATTGCGATTTCAGAAATTTCCCGAAGCGAACGTAGGCGGGGATCGACTTGCCCGGTGATCACCGCAAACAATTCCTCTTTGATGCGCGCCTGTTGGGTTGCAGAAATCGAAGCGGGAAACTTTTGCACCGGCAGAGCGAACGCCCCATCCTGCGGCTTTTGGTTGGCGATGTTATTCACTTCGCCCAGTACTTTTTCCATCAGGTACGCGGGCGGCTCGCGATGGTCATCCATGCCGATCGACATGTCGTCGGTGATCTGCTGAAAGGCCAGCGGGACCTTCTTGAGGCGAGCGATGTAGTCGTCGTAATCCTTGACCGAGTTGAAGGTCAGCTGGGGAACGAGCTGGGGAAGATCGACCTGCAGGCCATAGAACTGGTTAACCGGCAACTCCCAGGGCTTGAACCGGGCTTCTTCCTGATCCTCGACCAACTGGCGTACCAGCACTCTTTGCTCAACTGCTCCTGATCGGACATGCCGGTCGGTATCCACCTCGGCCAGTCGATTCAGAAAGGCTCGATCGCGCGCCAGGGAGTCGTTATAGGCCTGTACGGAATAATCGGAGAGCTGATCGTTGTAGCGGGTATCGCCGATGGAGGAGGCAAAATCGGGCTCGTGCTTGAGCGATCTTCCCAGTAGTCGGTGAAGATGGCGTTCAGCGTCCTTACGCGGTCCCTGAGAGGAACGTCTTGCGCTGCTCCCGAGGTGCTTTGGGCGGCAAGGAGGACGCCGGAGGCAAGAGCGATGAAGGCGAAACGAAGGGCGAAAAGGTTTGCTATTCGTAACAAACGGATTCCTGTGGACTGGCAAGAAGCTAGTAAGCGCAGTGTATCGACAATTCGCGCAGGCGAACAGGGGCAGGGTGAGAGACGGGATCACGGGAAACAGGGAAGCCCGGTCATTTGCGTGATTTTTGAGACCTGGTGCCCATCACCCGGCAAAACGTCTGGAAAGCCACGGCCCGGAAGCGCCCCTGAAATGACGTTCAATGGGCTTCGTGAGCCATGACTCGTCTTGCTTCTCCTCGGGGGAGCGCATGGGCAGGGCGATCTCGCTTTCGAGCATGCGGTAGAGCGTGGATCTGCTGATCCCGAGCTTGGAAGCGGCGCGTGCTTTGTTGCCTTCGCATGCCTTGAGCACCTGAAGAATATGCCGGCGGATCACGCCATCGAGGGTGTAGTTCTCGGGAAGGGCCGGCTCGCCATCCCTGCATCCGGCCGGTTCGAGCGGCAGGATGACCAGGTCGATCGGCCGCAGCCACTGGCCTTCGCTGGCCAGGCACGCCGCCCGGATCACACTTTCCAACTCGCGGACGTTGCCCGGCCAGAGGTGGCGCAGAAGAATGGGCAGTGATCCGGGGCCAAGCCCTTGCAAGGGTCTTTGCTGCTCTCGCGAGACGGTATCGATGAACATCTGCGCCAGTGCCGGGGATGTCTTCTTTGCGATCGCGCAGGGCCGGCAGCGAGAAGGAAACGCGCACTCAAGCGATAGTAGATCTCGGGCAGAAACGCTCCCGCCAGCACCTGGCTTCGCAGCGATCTACGCGCGGTGCAGATCACCCGGGAGGGGGAGGGAAGGGCGACTGGGCTTTTCAGCCGAGAGCGAAGTTTCAAAGGAGCGGATAAAGCGCAGCAGTTGAGCCTGAGGCTCGGCCGCCAACTCATCGATATTGCGGATGAGCAGAATGCCGTCGGCCGCCCTGCGGACGGCGGCGCGCAGAGGCTTCGGGCCGCAACTCGCCATTGCATGCTGCTGTCAGCGCAAAACAAACTGGTCGCCTCTTCCGCAACCAGCATGCCCTGCCGGGAAACGTGCCGCGCCTGGATGTGCCTGACCAGCAAGTGTTTCCCGGTTCCGGTTTCCCCTTCGATCAGGGCCAGCCGTACGCGTGGCCCGATCTGCTGGAGCTGCTCACAAACCCGGCGCATGGCCAGCGATCGTGAAACCAACTCGGGTAACGCGCCGGTCTACCGGCCGGCGCGGTGGCGTCCAACGATTTGGTTCGCGGTTCGGTTGCATCGGCTGATTCATCAATCCACACCTTTGGCTTCCATCACTATTCAGCTCATCACCGCTCCGGTTACACATGAACGTGGAACCGCTATAGGCGGGTTATCGGCGGAGCCGGAAAAGAGTTGAGTGGCAGAAAGCGATAAGTGGAGAAGACGAAAGGAAAGGCTAGGCCTTGACTGCGCGGCCCCGGGAGGAGACCGAATCGGAAGCAATCATGCCGTCGCGAATGTGAACCACGCGATGAGCGTACTCGGCGATATCCGGCTCATGGGTGACCAGGATGATGGTGTTGCCCTTGGCATGCAAGTTCATCGAACAGCGCCATGATCTCATCGCCGGTCTTGGAGTCCAGGTTGCCGGTCGGCTCGTCCGCCAGGATGATCGATGGCCGATTCACCAGTGCGCGCGCAATCGCCACCCGCTGCCGTTGGCCGCCAGACAACTCGTTGGGCTTATGGTTCATGCGCTCTTCCAGGTTGACCGAGCGCAGACGCCGCCTTGGCGCGCTCGATTCTCTCATCGGCAGGTGTTCCGTTATAGATCAGCGGCAGCTCCACGTTGTGCAGAGCTGTGGCGCGCGCCAGAAGATTGAAGGTCTGGAAGACGAAGCCGATCTCGCGATTGCGAATGCGCGCCAGCTCGTCATCGTTCAATTCGCTGACCAGGTGGCCGTTCAGCCAATACTTTCCCTTGGTCGGCGTATCCAGGCAGCCGATCAGATTCATCAGCGTCGACTTGCCCGAACCCGAGGGACCCATGATGGCGACGTACTCGTTGTGGCGGATGCGCAGGTTGACGCCGCACAGTGCATTGACCACCTGGTCCAGACCCATGGTGTAGGTCTTCCAGAGATTCTCGACGACGATGACCTCTCCCTGGGCGCTATCCTGGGCCGTGTCGGCTTGCGTCGCGCCGCTGGTTTCGAGTGCCATCTTCCGCTCCTGTCTCCGCTTGTAACAGCTCCAGCGCTTCGCGAAACCGCGTTAGGAAGATTCCGTTTCCTGGGTGGCGGCTGCATTATCCCGCTTCAGCTTGACGTCATTCTTCAGCGTACGCAGAACCTTGTACGGCCCGATGACGATTTCGTCGCCCTTCTTTCAGACCACTGGTGACTTCGATATCGGTGGCGCCGGTAATGCCGGTAGTGACAGGGACAAACTGCGATTCCAGCTTGCTGCCCTGAGCGCGCATCAGGAAAACTCCCTGTGTTGCCCGGATCCGCGAGAGCTGACCCCATTCCCGGTCGATGCCGCGTTCACCGTCTGCATCGAGGCGCCAGTCTTCAGGGATGGCTGGGCTGCGCATGGCCAGAGCCTGAATGGGAATTGCCAGCACGTTTTGCCGGACCGCCGTAGTGACTTTGGCGGTCGCCGACAGCCCCGGCCGCAGCTCCGGCGGTGGATTGGAGAGGGTGACCACCACCTTGAAATCCTTCGCCTCTTCCGTGCCGGTGGTGCTCTGGCTGGTGGCGATGCCGGTCGAGCGCAGAATGGCCTGGTCGCCTACTTCGGTCACTTTTCCCTTGAAGACCTTGCCGGGCAGCGCATCCACCGTTACGTCCACCGGCTGCCCCATGGCGACATTCACGATATCGGTCTCATCGACTTTGACCTCCGCCGTAATCACCGACAGGTCGGCCAGGGTCATCAGGGTGCTGCCCTGGGCATTCTGGATGCCGACCACCACCGTTTCGCCTTCGCGCACCGGCATATTGGTCACAATGCCATCGAAAGGCGCCACGCTGACCGTTTTGTTCAACGCGTCGACGTTGCTGGTTAATGTAGCTTCGGCCGTACCCAGCTTGCCTCGCGCGGATGCCGTCTGCGCCCGCGCCTGCACCAGGGCGGCTTTGCTTTGCGCCAGGGTGGCGACGTCGGTGTCGTAGGCTGCCTTCTTGGAGTCGTATTCCGACTTGGCGATCAGCTCCGCCTTATAAAGCGCCTGCGCCCGCTGCCAGTCCAGCAGCTTCTGGTTCAGATCGGCGGCAGAGTGGTCAACCGTTGCTTCCGCCGTCTTTTCCGCGGCCAGGTAAGAGGAAATATCGGTATCGGCGGACCGAATGCTGGCCCGCTGGGCATCCACCCCGGCCTTGGCCTGCACGCTCTCGACCGTGGCGAGCACCTGGCCCTTCTTCACCTGATCGCCTTCTTTGACGTACAGGTGCGTAATCCTGCCGAAGGAGGTGGCTCCGATGTTGACGTAGGTCTTGGGCTTGATCTGGCCAGTGCCGCTGACGATGGAAACCAGGTTCTCCCGCGCCACCTTGGCCGTTAGCACCTTGGTATAGCCGGATTGGGCGCGAACGATGGTAAAGCCGGCAACACCAGCCGCCACCAGGACTCCGCCTGAGATGAGCAATATTTTCTTCAGTTTCATGTGTAGAACGGGTTCCCGCTCTTCTCTCCATCATACGTGGAACGGGCACTCGAGGTTCCCCGCTTATACGTCCGGCCCTGCTTTTTTGGCTGGTTATTTACCGCGGATCTCGGTCGGTAGGGCTGGCAGGCAAGTACCTTGGAGTACCAAATTTATGGTTACCGCCGCCCGCCACTGTCCAGAAGATAAAGGGCGAATTCACATTCCCCGCTTGAATTCGCCGTTACCGAAATTTAAACTTAATGAGCCGTACGGGGAGTATCGCGCAACCTATGCTAAAGGGACATTCCGCCCTTTTTCTGTTCTGTTCGTTGGGACTAACACCTATGATCATCGCCCAAGCGGCACCCAGCCAGACGCCGCCGGCCAGCAATGCTTCCCCCGCCGCATCGCAGGATACCCAGGACCCACTCAAACGGCCGCTGAGCGATAAAGACAAATTCAAGCAGCAGAAAGAACTGAGGAACGAGCTAAAAGGGCCCTACAAGAAGTGGGTCGACGAGGATGTGCGCTGGATCATCACCGATCAGGAGCTGAAAGCATTTAAGAGCCTCTCGAATGACGAAGAGCGCGACAACTTCATCGAGACCTTCTGGCAGCGGCGCAACCCTGACCCCGATTCCCCTGAAAACGAATTCCGCGAAGAAAACTACCGGCGGATTGCCTATGCGAACGAGCATTTTGCCGCGGGCAAGCCGGGGTGGAAGACCGACCGCGGGCACATGTACATCGCATACGGCAAGCCTGACAGCATTGAGTCGCACCCCAGTGGCGGCGCCTATGAGCGGCCCATGGAAGAGGGCGGCGGCGAGACCTCGACCTTTCCCTTCGAGACCTGGCATTACCGCTACATCGAAGGCATCGGTGAAAACATCGATATCGAGTTTGTCGATACCTGCATGTGCGGCGATTACCACATGACCCTCGACCGCTCAGAGAAAGATGCTTTGCTGCACGTTCCCGGCGCGGGGGCGACCCTGGGCGAACAGATGGGTACGTCGAAGCGGCAGGACCGCTTCAATGGCGGCCTTGAGAATCTGGGCGGCGGCCCGATGGCGAATTCCAATCAAGCCAAGGAGTTCGACCGTCTCGAGCAGTTCTCCAAGCTGCAGGCTCCCCCCGCGGTCAAGTTCAAGGATCTGGAATCGTTTCTGGTGAACCACAAGGTGTTGAATGGACCCTTCTTCCCCTTTGAGGTCCGCACCGACTACGTAAAGGTCACGGAGGATACGGTGCTGGTTCCCTTAACCCTGCAGATCAGGAACCGTGACATTACCTTCAATACCAAGGACGGGGTCGCCAAGGGCGAGGTGAACGTTCTGGGCCGGGTCGCAACCATTACCGACCACGTGGTGCAGACCTTTGAGCAGACCCTGGAAGTGGAAGAGCCGAGCCGAGCTGTTGGGCAAGGCGCTCGATCAGGCGTCGGTCCACTGGTGGGCTTTGCCGCTCAAGCCGGGCCGGTACCGGGTGGATATTGCGATCAAGGATGTGAACAACCCTGACCACGTCGGAACCTGGGCGGAAGGTATTGTGGTGCCCAAGTATGACGATGAGAAACTCTCCGCATCGTCGCTTGATTCTGGCCGACAAGATGGAGCAGGTGCCGACCAAGCAGATTGGCACCGGGCAGTTCATTATCGGTAACACCTACGTCCGCCCGCGGGTCAGCGCCGGGCCCGCGGTTGCCGTCAGTTTCCATCGCAGCCAAAAGCTCAATTTCTGGATGCAGGTTTACAATCTGGCGATCGACGATAAGAGCAAGCAAAATGCAGCCACGATTCAGTACCAAATCATGGATATGGCGTCTAACAAGGCAGTTCTCGATACATCGGAGACCAGCGCGGCATTGGGAGACAACAGCGCCAACTCCGATCAATTGACGGTAAGGACGATCCGTACCGCTTGCCAGCCTGCAGCCCGGCAAGTACCAGGTGACCATTACCGTTAATGACCACGTTTCCAAGCAGCAGGTGGCGCAATCCGCACCGTTTACGGTTGATTAGCGCTCTGTTAAGCTGCAAAGAGTGACTTTAGTCGCCGGATTGTACCGCTATGCCGACGACCGTGGAACTGGGGTCCTGCAAGTGTGCTCGAGTGAGTAGCGTATTGAGTGCGTAGAAGGTATGGCCAACTCGCAGCTGTGATGGTGATGGCCGTGGCGGGCTTTTTGCCTGCCTATGGCGCTCCTTTCCCGGCAACTGTCAGCGGAGTCGTGCGCGATGCGCGTGGCACGCCGCAGATGGGCGCCATGGTCGAGCTCATGGCCGCCGAATGCGACCGTGGTATCGCGGGTTTACACCGATATTCACGGGGGCTTTACCTTCGAGCACGTTTTCCCCGGAACCTACCAGGTAAAAGCCACCGGAGACTCATTTCTTCCTACGCTGCGCGAAGATCTTGCGCCTGCGCGCCCACAGCAAGGTCATTCTCAATCTCACGCTGAGCACGCTGTTTGAGGCTATTCAATGGCTCCCGGCCCAGCCCCGATCGCCCAACGAGCCCAGCGATGACTGGAAATGGACGTTGCGTTCTTCGAGCAATCGTCCGCTGTTGCGCTTTCTCCAGGATGGCCCGCTGGTGGTGCTTTCCGGCGACGATCACGGGTCGGCCCCTCAACTGGCAGCTCGGGTCGCCGTCACCAGCCCTTCCCGCGGCTTTGGAGAAGGTGGACCCCATCATGCGTTCGAAGTGGAGCGCTCCAGCGCAACCGGGTGGCCATCTGATTCTCCGTGCCAACTTAAGCCCGCAGCCTGAGCAGGGCTCAGAGTACACGGCCGGGTATCAACTGGCGCTTGGCCCGGAACGCACCATCCGCAACGTCGCCACCGTGCAGCAGATGACGGCGATCGAAGGCGGGGGAAGCCAGGGTTTCTACTCCATGCGGCTACGCAGCTCCGAGGCCGTGAATCTTGGTCCCAATGCTTCCATGGAGCTGGGTAACGATGTTCAGTCCGTGCAAGGGGCTTCCGAGGCAACCTCCAGTCTGCCGTTCGTGAATGCCACCTGGCACTCCGACAGCGTCAGCGCGTCCTACCGGCTTGCTACTTCGCCGGCGATGCAGAACGCTGGAGAGCTTGCGGACAGCACGACGCTTGCCCCCATGTTCTCTGAAGAGGGCGGTCGGGTGCGGATCGAGCGTGGTTTCCACCAGGAGCTGCGGTTTGAAGACAATACCGCGACCCGCCGGGCGATGGTGGCTTTCTACGAGGACTCAGGTACAGAATCCGATCATCGGTGGGGGCGGTTGGGTTTCGCAGCAGGATCTTACCTCGGGCAACATGCTGTTCGATCCGGCCTCCCAGGTGTTCCGCGTTACCGGGCCAGGGTTTACCACCGGTGGATTCAGGGCTGTGGTCGCGCAAAAGATAGCGGGGTCAGTCTGGGCAACGGTGGCCTACGCTGATGGTAAAACGTTATCCTTTGATAGTCCCGATTCCGCGGTCACGGTGCAGCAGGCAGTGCAAGGCCTCACCCAGCGCAGAGCCGAAGCCGTTACCGCATCAGTGGGTGGTTTGCTGGTGAGCACGGGAACCGGCTGGCATGCTTCCTACCGTTGGCAGCCTGCGGACACGGTCACACCTGTAGCGGTCTTCGACAGCTTCGGGCAGGGCGCCTACCTAAGCATTCTGATTCGCCAGCCGATCCATTGTGGCCATTTGCTGCCCAACGGAACGGAGGCTCTGGTGGACGTTCGCAATCTGCTGGCGGAGGGCTATCGCCCTTTCCTCACGCGCGATGGCAGCACCCTCTATTTTGCGCAGGATGAGCGGTCGATCCAGGGCGGACTTTCTTTCTCGTTTTAGACCCAATGCATCCTGAATCGGCGCGTGCTGAGTGGGGAAGACCGCTGAAACAGCGGTAGTGATTATGCTATATTTTGCTAGGGCGTTAGGTATCTGCGCGCCGGGCCTCCTGAATGTTGCTCAACATTCGGCCTTTTCACTTCACTGGACGCGTAGCTCAACTGGCAGAGCATTCGACTCTTAATCGACAGGTTGGTGGTTCGATTCCACCCGCGTCCACCATTGATACGGCTTCCTACTTGTTGTCGCGTAGAACAGATAAGTCGCGCTGTAGCTGACCCGTTCCTGATCGCCCGCATGTTGTGCATCGCACGGCTTGCCGGCGGGAAGCAGGCCGCCGGTTGTATCGATGCGGCGAATCAACGATACCGTTGCAAATTGTCCCGCGGAGCCTTTGACCGGTAATTCCAACCAATGGATCGCATCAGGATTCTTCGGCAAATAGTGTTTTGCCTGCGGGCCATCCCCGCGCACCAGGCTGCCGTCGGTGGCTTCCCACACCGGGCCCTTGTAGTGGTGGACGAGCAAGGTCTTATCCGAGTTCGTCATGATCGCGTCCGGATCCGACACCCATGCGAAACCTTGAGCTGCTTGCCGGCAGGTGTAGATCTGGACGCTCGTGGGCAGCGTTTGGAACCGGAACTGGACCTGTTTCCCCTCCGGCTCTTTCAGCTCTGAATTAGGCAGCGGGTTTTGCGCAGTCTGGGCGGCCATTGGCAGTGCACAGAACAATCCGGCCAAGAACAGCAGGCGAATACGGCATCGAGTCATAGCGGCTTTGATGATAGCAAGCCCACCTCTACCTAAGTGACAAGACAATTGCGCTCAACTCTTCCGGGGTGAGCACAGTGCCCGTAAATCTCATTGACGCTCGTGCAATTACATAACAGAGACAATCGTCAGACACAGCGTGATGCCTGCCCGGGATAAGCTTCGCTTATGAATCGTGAAGCGGGTTTACGCTGGTCGCCCAAGCCGCTCGCGGGATGCGTGTAGGAGGTCTGCGAAACGTGCGCGTGGCTATCGTTCATCACTGGCTGGTCACGCAAGGCGGCGGTGAGCGCGTGCTTGAAGCGTTGGCCTCCATATTTCCCGACGCAGACATATTCACGCTGATAGCGGATCCAAAATCTATTCCGCCGAGCCTTCGCGGCCGTCAGATTACGCAGTCTTTCCTCGGGCGAATTCCATGGGCGAGCAGATTTCACCGGCATCTTCTTCCGCTCTACCCGATGGCCGTGGAGCAACTGGACCTGCGTGGCTACGACCTGGTCATAACCTCGGATGCCGGACCCATGAAAGGGGTGCTGGTGGCGCCCGGCGCGCTGCATATCTGCTATTGCCATGCCCCCATGCGCATATCGTGGAACCAATACCACGAATATCGCGATCAATTGTCAGGACTTGCGAAGTACGCCTTTTCAGCATCCGCGCACTATGTCAGAGCTTGGGACTTTGCCGCCGCACAACGAGTGTCACTCTTTGCCGCTAACTCAATAAATGTGGCGGATCGTATTCGTCACTATTACTTACGCCCAAGCCTGGTTCTCTATCCGCCCGTCGATACTTCGTATGCGCGCCTGGAGGCAAACGTAGACGACAGTTATCTTGCCGTCGGAAGACTCGTTGCCTATAAGAGGATGGATCTGCTCATCGCCGCCTGCAATCGTTTGGGACGTCGGCTTCGGATCATTGGGGTCGGTCCGGAAGAGCGCAAACTGCGCGCCCTCGCCGGCAAGTCGATCGAGTTCCTTGGGTATGTAGAGAACGAGGTGCTTTGGAGCGAATACGCTCGCTGCCGGGCGCTTCTCTTTGCGGCCGAGGAAGATTTTGGCATGGCTCCGGTCGAAGCGCAGGCTTGCGGAAGACCGGTGATCGCCTATGGAAAAGGGGGCGCTCTGGAGTCAATTGCGTCGGGAGAGCGGAATGGTTTCGCAGGGCTGTGCGACCGGGCTCTTCTTTCATGAACAGACCGTCGGCGCTCTATCCGAAGCAATTCTCGACTTCGAAAGAAAGAGAACGGGATTTCGACCCGGTCTTCATCAGCGATTGGGCGAAGCGATTCGATTCCGCGTATTTCGTGGAGGGGTTTCGCGAGCTGGTCAACGTGGCCATGGCGTCTCGCGAACGACACTCAACTTTCAGTGGACCATGGGAGGCAGTGAATAGCCACCCCGTGGCCAGCATCAAGCGGGCGGTAGGTGGGCGCTGATTGAGCCAAGGCATAGTCATCGACGCTCGCTGGTTAAAAACTGGCATCGGGCGGTATACGCTATCGTTGCTCAAGGGGCTACGTCCTCACCTGGAGAACGTCTGCCTTACTTGTATCACCCAGCCACAGTACGTTGACTTGGTCTCTGGCCTTTGCCAGCGTCTGATTCTCTGCGATGCGACTATCTATGGGCTTAAAGAACAGTTCGCGTTGCCCTGGCTGGCGAGAGACTCGTCGGCGTTGTATGTGCCGCACTACAACATACCGGTGGCGTGGCGGCGCCGGCTGCTGGTCACCATCCACGACCTTAACCACCTTCTGGACACTACCTATCGCGCTAGCTGGAAATCATGCCTCTATGCCAGGCCGTTGTTGCGTGTTGCGGCAAGCAACGCGGATGTCATTATCACGCCCTCCGAGTACACAAAGTCGATGCTCAGCGAACACCTGAAGGTAGAGCCCGGCAAGATCTCCGTGATTCCGGGCTGTGTCTCCTCGTGCTTTCACCGAAAAGAAAAGCAAGGAGCCCGCTTCACCGTCGCCCAGGAACTTGGCATCACACGCCCCTACCTCCTGTTTGTAGGCAATTGCGCACCCAACAAGAATGTGCCCCTGCTCCTCGATTCGATGGCCCAACTGCGAAGCAGGAGAGCTGATGCGCCGCTTCTTGTCCTTGCGGGAAATGCCTGTCAGTGGAAGGCGCAAGTGCAGGCTCATGGACGCAGCCTGGGCCTTCGAGACCAGATCGTCTGGCTGGAAAGGATTCCCGACGTTCTGCTGGCCGAGCTTTACGCAGCTGCGCAGATGACCGTAGTGCCGTCCTTTCAGGAGGGATTTGGTCTTCCGGTGATTGAATCCATGGCGTGCGGAACACCGGTGCTATGTTCGCAAGCGGCATCGTTGCCGGAGGTCGGCGGGGACGCGGCGCTCTATTTCTCGCCGCATTCCTGTGACCAGCTGACGGAGAAAATTGAACGTCTGATGGATTCCACGGCAACCCAGGAAACGCTGATCGCCGCAGGCCTGGAACGGTCTTCGCTGTTTTCACAGCAGAGGTTTGGCGAACGTCAGGCGGAAGTCATCCAAGGCCTTCTCCTAAACTAGCGCGCCGGGTTTTTATCGAACATCGGCATCAAATAACCGCGCAGTCTTCCATACGCGCTGTTCCAGTAAAAGCATGTTTTGTCGGGCTCAGCCAGAATAAGGGACTTGACTGAATCCTCCGAGCGCACGCACGACGTGGTAGATCAACGTGCGCTGGGAGTAGCGATGTTTACGAAGTAGATATCCGAAGCCCATGCCGTAGCCGAGGGCGCGAGAATTTGCTGTCTGCCCTGCGCCCTTGTCCGGATGGTAGACGTACAGTTGCTTGGCGAACCATCCTTTGCCGCCACGACCCATACAGCGTAAAGCGAGATCGCTGTCCTCGGCGGATTGAAACGGTGTCGACGCCCCAAGCCCCATCCCCTCGTCGAAACCTCCAATCTCATTCAGTGCAGTTCTGCGCATGAACAAGGACGCGCTTGCGCATGCGCGCAGTACCGAGTCGCGATCAATCGCGAGCGAGTGGCTGGGCCACCGTGACGCAACTTCCCGTCCGCTCCCATCCTGGGCGGTGCAACAGAGGAAGTCAAAACCCTGGTGTTGATCGAACCATTGCACCACTTGCGACAAGAGGTCGCCCGGATACCAGCAGTCGTCGTCGGGAAAGCAGACGATGCGCCCAGACGCTAGATTGATTCCCAAGTTGCGCGGCTCGCGACAACCTCTTTGGCGACCGAACATGGATGCATAGGAAGGAATGTTCCGAATCCTCGAGCAGCTTTTTCACTCGGTCGTCTGCATTCTGGTCCACGATGATCAGCTCGAGGCTCTTCAGGGTCTGAGCGGCAATAGACTCAAGCAAACGGTTGAGTTCTTGTGTGCGACCGACTGTTGCTACGATGAGCGAAACTGCAATTCGTCCCGCATCCTTGCTGTCTTCGTCGCGTTCATTCATGGACGACACCTGCGCGGCTCGTGGCCGGTACGCTTGCCAGAACACTTCGCAGGATGGCCAGCTGCTCGGCATTCTGCGGCTCAACCCGAGCGCGAGCCCACGCATCTTTAGCCAGCGTCAGACCAATAAAAAATACCGCGGAAAAAAGGCCGGCCAGCAACACCAGGAGCGTTCGCGGTGGCCACGTCTTTCGGTCCAGGGGAACAGCCCGATCCACCACCTGCAACAGTGGCGGGGCTTTAGCCTCTTCGAGGCGCGCCATCTCATATTGTTTCGAAAGTGTTTCGAATAAGACTTCGTGGTAACGCAAGTCTCGCATTCTCCGTGCGTACTCTAGTCCAGCTGCAGGGACCTTGCCGGCGCTCAGGAAATAGTCGCTTGTCTCGCTGCCATTAGCGCCCTTTTCGGCCTTGCTGAGTTGACCTTGAAGAGCGGCCAGCCCTGCTTCCAACTCCGATACCTTTTCGTTATGTTCTGTGGCAATCGATTGCAGCTGCTGCAGTTGCAATTGACGGATTACGATCTCGGAGCGCAGCTGAGCGATGGTCCGCAGGGTCATTTCAGCTTGTGCGGTCAACTGGATGACGCCCGTTTTCTCCTGCGCACCCTTGAAGTCAAGCTCCGCTTTGGTCATTGCTTCGCGCTCGGCGTTGACCTGCTGCTCCAGGAATACCCGCCGCTGCGAGGCTTGAGTCAACGCGAGCCGTTGGTTAATCCCATACAGAACATCAACGTAGGCATTCGCCATGTCAGCGGCACGCTTCGCCGACTTATCGTCTACATTGATCCGGATAAGATAGCCTTTGGCTGCTTCAACGCGAGTATGTCTGGCCAGCGCTCTACGCGTATCGACCATGTGGCTGGTTCCATAAAGCCTCTGGAGATTGAAGCGCCGTATCATCTCGTCAGCAATCGTCCGGCTGCTGAGGATCCCCAGATAAGTCTCTTCCGGTGTTTTCGCACCGCCGCCCTCCAGAAGGTCGGGGCTGAGCGATGACAGCGATCCAAGCTGGCTGAGCAGGGCCGACGCGGTCGAGGATGGCTGGGGCGCGAGGATCACTGCTGTGCCGGTGTAACTAACCGGCATTAGCAGCACCAGGCCGGCGGTGACCAGCATGGTCCAGAACACGGTGAGAGCAAGCGGCCGCCGGGATCGGGCGATAATCACCACAATCTTCAGAAAGCCCGCTTCTGCGCTTTGCACCGGGTTGTTCTCCTTTCTCCGGTGGCCGGGCTAAGAAGGATGCTAGTGCAGGACATTGATCGCCGCTGCTCCCAATGCGAATTGACCGAAGATAGCCGACCAGTCGGTGAGACCTCTGAGCAGCGTGGTCTTATCGACAATCTCCGGCACCACAACCGTGTCTCCAGGATTCATGCTCAATCTCTCTAAGCCGCCCCGGGCTGCCTTTGATTTGCGGCTGACTACGGAGCCATCCGCCCGGATGATGAAGGTATGTTTGCTATCGCCGCTTCTGGCGATACCCCCCGCCAGTTGCAGGTAATCCTCGGCCTTGCGTGAGTTTTCAAAAATGAATGCGTTCTGGTCGTAAACTGCTCCAACAACCTTGACATTCGAGGGCCTGGGAGGCACCACGAAGCTGTCGCCGTCTTCCAAGGGAAGGTCGGGGATGTTGGCCGTGCCTGTGCTTCCCGGCGCAATATCCAGCACGATCCTTCCTGTCGCCCGTAGCAGGCGAAGCTTCGCCGCAAGAGCGCGTTGGCTTTCCAGGCTTGCCGATACGGTAGCTGCTTCCTGAACGTTGACCGCAGAGCTTGATCGTGTCGCCGCGGCTCGTTCGATGTCCCTATCCAGATCAGCGGAGTATTCGTCCAGTTGTGCTTGTTGTTGCCGTCTGGTGGACTCGCGTGTGAACGAGGAGCCGAAGAGGTATGCCTGGTTCGTGAGCCCTCCGGCACGCTCCACCAGCTGCGCGCAGAGTTTCGCCGGGTTGCACACTGTAGACACCAGCGGCTTGAAATTCGCCTTCCAGCCGCACAAATGTTGTCTGGCGCGTCTGCGGAACATGGATGTCAGCCTGAGAAAAGATGGTGACGATATCACCGGGCTCCAGCTGAAGGTTGTCTTTCTCATCCTTCTCCAGCAATGCTCTGCCCAGGTTAAAGGGTTTGAGAGAGGTCGCGAGATCATCCGTATTCAGCCGCTCGATAACGGCGTAGTCCCAGTCGATCTCCGGCACCCGCTTGTCCACCCGATTGGTAACCGGGAAACGCTCAGAGGGCGCCCCTGTCTGTGACGCAATGCTTCCCATGCTTCCAGATGGGGCGTTCGCGCCGGCGCCGACATCATTTGCAGGCGGGGGTTCGGTCTTGTCGTCGGGTTTGGAAGTGGGTGCCGCAGTTGCGGAATTGCCTTCATCTTCGTCTTGTGGGAACCCGCGAGCCGAATCGGCAGCGTTGGCCGGCGATTGCTTGGCGCCGGAGTCATCGTCCTGTGTCTCTGCCGGTCCGTCGAGACGAGTAAAGACCAGGCCGTTCTTACGCTTCCAGTAGCTTCTTGTCAGCAACGCGTCTTTGTTTGGAATCAGGTCCGTAATGCGCATCCCCGCATGCCACGGATAGCGGCCCGGGTTGGCGACATTGCCTCGCAAGGTGACCGCATTGTCGAATCTTGGGACGATCGACAGAACCCGCAGGATGTCACCATCGGCGAGCGGCATCTTCAGTCCAGCAGCATCAAAGTGAATCTCGATGACGTGCCGTTGTCCGCTGCCATCGATTCTCTCCAGTTCGCCTGACTGCAGAGTCGCCAACGACGTTAATCCGCCGGCCATTGCGAGCACGTCCCCTACCGTCTCTCCACTTCGAATCTCGAAAATCGCCGGCTGGCTCACGCTACCCGTGAGAGCGACCCGCGGCCCAGCCGGGCGAACGTAGATCACATCCCCGGGAAGCAACGGGATGTCCTTTGATTTGTCGCCATCCAGCAGAAATTTATACAGGTCAAGTTCCGTCGACACGGAAGAACCACGCTTCACCTCAATGCGGCGCATGGAACCTGTGCTGGAAGGGCCGCCCGACACAAAGAGAGCGTCGACCAGGCTACTCAACGAGCTGATCGTATAGCTACCGGGGCGGCGTGTTCTGCCCACAACAAAAATCTGGATGGCGCGCAACTGGCCCATCTCTACACTCAAATCAAATTTCTTGAAGGATGTTGCAATCTGCCCCTCGAGATAATTTCTCAGCTCCGAGAACTTGACTCCTGCCAGCTGGACCTGGCCGACGTGGGGAATATAGATGCTGCCGCTGCGATCGACTGTAACCCGCAGGTAAAAGGCGATGCTTCCCCATGCCCGCAACATAAGCTCATCACCCGGGCCGACTACGTAGTTTTCTGGGACAGGCACTCTGTCCAGCGGTGCAAAGGTAGCTGGTACGTCGCGAAAGAGCATCCCCCCGAAAATGGGCAGAGTCTTACCAGTGTCGGCGGCAACAAACTTTTGAAACTCAGTGAGAGGTTCCGGACGAAATCGAACAGGTGAAGCTGCAGACAGGGGCGGACCGGCCGCCTGGCGCTGATAGGGGTAATCTCGCGGGCTTAAGTTGAGTGGTTGGCCATTGCCAAAGTCGTACCGCGTATCTGCCTCTGGCAGATCGCTTCTTCCGCCCGAGTTGTATTGCGAGCCCGCCGGACTATTGTAGGGCGATGCACCTGGATTCATCTGCGTCGATTGAGACGCGGGGCATAGAAAAAAGCGGTCATCGCAAGGCAGAGATCCTTGCGCGTTTCCAACAAGCTCACTCCCTGCACTTCCCAGCTGCGCCTGGGCTGCGGCTGCCATTACACCGAGCAGCGGCAGAACGAGAAAGCGTCTAAGTTGTCTGCTGATCTTCATGGCAATTACAAGCGGAGACATCTATCCGACTTAACTACCTTAGATCACGGAACCATCGATAATCCGCGCTTCCGGCGGAAATGACAAAGCGATGACAACTCGCATACATTCCCAAGATGCCGCCTCCCTATACTTCGATCTATCAACACGCGGCGCCAGGCAGTTATCGCTGCTTGGTCGCCGCGCAGAAAGTCGTTGTGACTCCAGGAAAGCGCGAAGCGAGAACTAATCATGAAGCTAGGGTGGATCGGGGCCTGCATCTTGTTGACGACGTGTTGGGCCGGTGCGCAAAACCGCGACACCGAACACACGGATGCGGGGTACGTGCCGGTGCTTTCCGGCTCGGTGGGGTATATCCAGAACGTCAACGGAGGAGTCACGTCGTTAGAGCCCCAGATCGAAACATGTCTGCTGGTTCCCTTCGCCTCGCACGTGTTGCTTGAGTCGAGAGCCGAGTTCTTTGGATTCTTCCAGCGAGAGAATCAAACCACCGGACCATTTACCGGCAAGGTCTTCAAGTCCCTCGACTATGCTCAGCTGGACTGGCTTGCCGATACGCACGTGATCGTGACGCGCGGGAGCATTCCTTTTGCCTTACGGGCTTTACAACGAGCGCCTCGCTCCGCTGTGGATCCGTAATCTGCAGGACACTCCTATTACTGATGTCATCGGTACCCGGCCCAACGGAATTGGGGACGGCGTCATGCTGCGCGGCAATCTGCATGAAACGCCGGCGTACAGCATTCAATACTCCGCGTACTTCTCTGCCCGAAGCAGCATCAACCAGCTGCAGGCCTCACGCCTAGCCGGAGGCGACGCCAGCATTTTTCTGAAGGGTGCCCGGTTGGAGGTGGGCGAATCGTTCCAACACACGCTTCAGGATCATCAGATCAACAGCTCTGGCACCTACGTTTCCTGGCAGCCGGAGAAGTTTCCGCTTGACCTGAAGGCAGAATTTGATCGCAGCTTTTACGGTGAGGGGTATTGGATTGAGTCTGCCTACAAACTCTCGCAGGTTCCGGTAGCGCCGGCATTTTTCAGCCGTGTTCAGCTCGTACCCCGGGTGCAGCAGTTCCATCCATTGAACGGCGGCGGTAATAGTCTCCCGACAAAAGATACACAACGGTTCGATATCGGTGTGAATTATTACTTCCGCGATAACTTCAGACTCGTTTCGAGCTATGGACGCCAATTTAGCGATCAGGCAAACGCAAACGTCTGGAACGCTGGATTTACCTACCGTTTCGTATGGCCACTTTGGCCGGGGAGGAAGTGATGCCTCGATCTATCCTGAGCGCTCTTTGCATGGCAGCTCTTCCGCTGCTGCTGTGCCCTGTTCTGCTCTCTGCTGGAACTAAGGGGGCTGATCCTAAGGCCGTGGCCGCCGCGCCGCAGAACCAAGGAGAACGCCTCTTTGCCGTCAACTGCGGCCGCTGCCACCAGCCCCCGATGAGCATTTCACCCAGAACTACCGGAACGATCATCATGCATATGCGTACACGCGCTCGTCTTTCACGCGAAGACGAGCAGGCTCTGCTCAAATTCATGGCGCCTTAGGCTGAGAAATCGGCGTTAGAAAAAAAGGACCCCAAGGGATGAAAAGCATTCTTCGATACACGATTGTCTTCGTTCTGTGCTTTGGCACATACGAAAGACCTGCGATCCATGCGCAGGACCAGCCTCGCGTAATTGAGATTCACGCGAAACGATTTTCTTTTACGCCGGCAGAGATAACTCTCACCAAGGGTGAGAAGGCGACCCTGTCGCTTACCTCGGACGACGTTACGCACGGTTTGCTCATCCAGGACCTGGGTGTGAACGCGACGGTTCCCAAGGGCAAGGTCACTAAGGTTGATGTAACACCTCAAGAGGCAGGGACGTTTCACGGGCAATGCAGTCACTTCTGCGGGGTCGGACACGCGTCGATGATTTTCACTGTCCAGGTGAAGGACAAATAATCATGACCTCCCGGGTCGTTCGCCTGGTGTTGTTGTCGAGCATTGGCTGCTTGTCTGCCTGTAGCGCCAAGCCTCCAGGTCCGATTGAAACCAAGGCCGCTTATTGGATTAAGCAACACGTCACCGTGCGTGGTAGACCCGATAAGAATCCGATTCTCGTAACCTCGGCAAATATCGAGGCCGGCAAGCAGGTGTTTGGCTACTACTGTGTTGAGTGCCATGGAAGAGACGGACAGAACACGGGAGTGCCATTTGCAGACAGGGTGGATCCGCCCGTTCCATCCATGGCCAGTGCGGAAGTGCAGGCATACACCGATGGCCAACTGAAATGGATCATTGATAACGGCATCTTCCCATCAGGTATGCCGGCCTCCAAGGGAACGCTGGGGGACGAGGAGGTTTGGCAGATCGTGTTGTATCTGCGCCATCTGCCTCCTGCTGGGAGTCTCGGAGAGCCGAAGGCGTACAGCGGTGATGAATTTGAATCTGGCCAGCTTCCGGCTCCGCAATCTAACCCAAGCCAGACCAGGGAAAATGAAAATGCCATCCATTAAGCCTGTGAGCGCAGCAGACGTGATCGAATCGGCCATCGCCGGCGATCCATTGCTCAGCAATGTTGCGTTGCCTCTGCGGAGAACCTATCACCCGCTGGGCTTTGCGGTAGAGATTGCGACCAACTCGGATGAAGTGTTGGCCGCCGCCGACGAGAGCTGGGGCGGGCTTGGTGAGCTGTTTTCGTCGCCGCCGCTGCAAATTAGCATAGCGCTCGGCACAGGCAGATCTGGAATCTGTCCGCCGGCTCCGGTGTATCGAGGGCAAAGAAACCTTTTATCCATCGTAGCTGACTCAGAAAACTTCGCCATGTGCGATCGCCAGCAGGGGTTCGCCTTCGGCTGGCTCAACCGGGATGCGGCAGAACACAAAGCATACTTGCGCTATCACTTTCTTGAAGCGATCGCCTTGACCATGTTGGCTTCTTCGTACGTGACGCCGCTGCATGCAGCATGCGTTGAGTTCGCGGGCCAAGGCGTGTTGCTGTGTGGCAACTCCGGTGCAGGCAAGTCCTCCCTCGCCTACGCGTGTGCTCGTGCGGGCTGGAACTATATTTCTGACGATGCAAGTTACCTGGTTCGCGGCGGATACGGTCGGTTGGTCGTCGGCAATTCGCGACTGGTCCGTCTTAGGCCATCTGCGGCCGAGCTGTTCCCGGAGTTGGCAGGTCTCAGCCTTACTCCCCGCGCCGCTGGGAAGCCATCGATTGAGCTCGCGACCGCATTCATGCCGCATGTCACGACAGCGCAGCAGTCCCCGGTCGAGTACATTGTCTTTCTTAATCGGAGCGGATCAGACCTGCCGGAGATAGTGCCATTCCCAAAAGAACTTGCGCTGCAGTGGGCCAACCATTCTCAAGTGGATACCACGGCAGAGGATGAACTGCGAGCGGCCTCCATTTGTGAGCTGCTCAACGCCAGGCTGATTGAACTGCGCTATCGCACGTTGGATGGTGCGATTGCGCAGCTGGAAGGTTTGATCCAGAGGAGCGGCGAACGATGGTAGAGCTCAGCCAGCTAGCCGGTGTGCCGGAGTTTTTCATTGCGGCATTGGAGGCTCTCCAACTAAGGGGCGCGGAAACCCTCGGCCTTTGGGAACTGACGGACGCAAAGTGGCAGGATCTCTTGAGTATGTGTGATCTCGCTCATCTGACCCTGCCTCTGATGAGATCGTGCCGGGATGATGCTCCGGGCTGGGTACTGTCGCGAGCCAATCGAAACCTCGCCGATAACAGGATGCGAGTAAACCAGATTGAGACGGCTTATAGAGAGGTTGCCCAGGCGTTCGAACGTGCCGGGGTAGAGCATCTGGTCGTCAAAGGATTCTCCCAGCATCCGGGCTTCACCGATTCCCTGGATCACCGCATGCAATCGGATATCGATCTTTATTGCCCGGAAGACTCCATCGTTGCCGCCCAGACTGCACTCAGAAGTTTGGGTTACGAAGCGAATCAAACGTTAGCGAAGTTTCCCGCCGACCATTTGCCTGAGATGACTAGAAGGAGAGGGTGGCGATACCGTGGAAACGAGTTTGACCCGGAAATGCCGCCCGGCGTCGACGTGCACTTCTGCTTCTGGAATATCGCAGCGACACGTCTTGCCATCTCGGGCGTCGATCAATTTTGGAACCGGCGAATCGTCCGCCACGCAGGCGACCTTGGTTATCCCGCGCTTTGCCCGATCGACAATCTGGCGTTTAACGCCCTCCATATACTTCGCGACTTGCAGCGTGGGGACTGGGTGATACACCACGTGTACGAGTTGGCATATTTTCTGCACACCCACGCGGAAGATGAGGCATTGTGGCAAACGTGGGTGGCTGCAGCACGACGACTGGCTGCGCAGTCTTCAGGCAATCTCCTTCTGGTTGGCCCGGGAATGGTTTAACTGTTGCTGCGCGGACGCGGTCGATCGTGAGATGTTCAGGATCCCTGCGCCGGTCCGCAAATGGCTCGACAGGTTTTCCGCCTCCCCACTACGCGGCATGTTTCACCCCAACAAGCATGGTGTATGGCTGCATCTGAGCCTGCTCGAGTCACGCTGGGATCAACTCCTCATCCTGGCCAAAGCTCTGCTTCCCGTTCGGCTTCCGGCTGTGGGTGCTCCTGGGCAGGACGCTACCAAATTGCGCAAGATGCGAACGTTCTGGCCTTCCCAGCGCTACGCGAAGTATGTATTACACGTCGTCTTCCGCATCGCATTCCATCTTCGAACCTTGCCCAACACCCTTTGGCACGGCTTCTGTTGGTGGTTTGACCAGTGGAGGCTCAGTGCGCCGCGGACTTAAGCTGCTGCTTCTCCTTGTTTGTCTGGTGGCTGCGATGGGGGCATCGTGCGCGGAGGACAATCATTCGAATAGCTCAACGTATGTCACGCTCGATAGTTGGATTTATCCTGCCTTCGACCGGCTCCACGCGCTCGGATATGCAGACACTGCGTATATGGGGCTAAGGCCATGGACCCGGCTCAGTTGCCTGCATGTCCTCGAGCAAACCGCAACTGACATCGGTCAAGCCCCTGGCGATGGCGAGGCGACGCGCATCTTTGCCGCGTTGACCAAGGAGTTCGCCGAAGATGGACCGGAGGCGCACGCGGAATTGGAGGAGCTTTATAGCCGCTTGCTCGGCATCGCGGGCCGGCCGATCAGCGACTCTGCACATTTTGGGCAGACCCTCATGAATGACTACGGGCGTCCCTATGAAGAAGGCTTCAACATGGTCGATGGTCTTATTGCACGCGCGGAAGGCGGACGCTTCTCCTTGGACCTTAGGGGTGAATATCAGCATGCTCCAGGACGTGCACCCTATCCGCTATCAACACTCGACGTGATCTCGCAGGTAGATGAAATTCCGATCCAGCCATCCCAGCTGTTGCCTGTTCCGCAAACCAATGTTTTCCGGTCTATTGGACGCAAACGCCTCATTTCACCTTGTAGGCCACGAGATCTCGATCGGCAAGAGCGAAAACTGGTGGGGGCCCGGTAAAGGCAGCAGCATGGCCTGGAGCAACAATGCCGAACCAATTTATGCATTTCGCATCAATCGCGTTGAGCCGCTTCACATCCCGCTCCTTTCCAGGCTCACGGGCCCCTTTCGTTACGAGGCTTTTCTTGGTGATCTGAAGGGCTGGGTCTATCCAAGGGAGCCATGGGTACAGGCACAGAAGTTCAGCTTCAAGCCCACGAGAGATCTCGAGTTCGGATTTTCGCGAGTGATTATCTTTGCTGGTGAAGGTCATGTACCACTAACATTTGGATCCTTTTGGCACAGCTTTACCAGCTTCAGCAATGTTCCTCTCTCCGAAAAGCTATCGCGAAACGATCCTGGAGAGCGCCACTCGAGCTTTGATTTCACCTGGCGCCTTCCGGGTCTGGCCAAATGGGTCACGCTTTATTCAGACTCCATCGTGCACGATGACGCATCTCCGATCGATGCTCCTCGACGGGCTGCGGTCAACCCTGGAATATATCTCTCCCGTTTTCCTGGCGTTCCCCATCTCGATTTGCGCGTTGAGGGTGTTAGCACAGACACGCCGGCGGGGACCATCGATGGAGGGCACTTTATCTATTGGGAGGGACAGTATCGCGACGGCTACACCAACAAGGGGAATCTTCTTGGCAGTTGGATAGGGCGCGAAGGAAAGGGTGGCCAGGCGTGGTTCACCTACTGGTTGAGTCCCAGGGAGAGCATCGAACTCGGCTATCGCAATGCAAAGGTCGCGGCAGGATTCATACCCGGGGGCACCACCCAAAACGATTTCTCATTGCGCGCGGTGGTCCGGCTTAAAAATGATCTGGAGCTGACCGGCTTTGCACAGTATGAAGAGTGGAAGGCGCCTGTGCTGGCCCCCGGCAGATTCCAGGACTTCACAAGCTCCGTGCAACTGGGCTATTTTCCAAAGCTTCGATGGCACAGGTGAAGTGCGACCTGCGATCAAAGCTTAGGCACCTTGATAGTTCAATGAGCAGACACAGCGACGGCAGGTCGGATCCTCGCTCACGTCGAGCGACTGCCTGAAGAGCTTGGCCACTTCACCGTTTACAACCTCTTCGAGAGTAGAAGACCTAATACTTCCCACGGGACGATGGAAAAAGCACGGCCTGACTGATCCGTCGACTTCGATCACGGTGGAGACCCAAGGCGCATTGCAAATCGGAGCTTGAGGAGAAAGCTCCCCCAGATGCTCGCGGAATCGGCGAGGGATCCGCCTAAGCTTGTCGGCCGGCTCCACGATGTACCTGCTGCGAATGTCGTCGATTGTGCTCCACAATGAGCGCTTCCATCTCGTTCTCAAGCTCCGCAACCTCTTGCCCCGTCAGTGCGATTTCGCTTTGTCTCTCTCCTGGCCACGCCAGGGGACGATTAAACGCCTCCGATGTCAGGTCTGTCGCAAGAAAAGATATGGCATCGAATCCCACCATTTTCGCCGCTGTCACGGTGGCGCGAAGGTGACGATGGTTGGCTTTCTGGACCGTGGTGCGGCAGGCGATTTCGATATCCGGCTTTTGCATCTGGACCGCGGCAACCCCCCGGGCGATTACATCGAAGGCCCCATTGACTCGCCGGATGCCGTCATGAATCGCCTGGGGACCGTCGATCGAGACGATAACATCATCGAAGAGGGCTGAGACGTCGTTTGCGCGTTTGAGCAGCAGCAGACCGGTCGTGAGCAGAGTGAGGCGAATATTCTCCTGGCGAAAGAAATTGCAGAGTGCGTGGAGATCGTTGTGCAGCAACGGTTCGCCGCCGGATAGCACGACGTGCCGGACGCCAAGACTACGCAGCGACGCTCGATGACGGTCCAGATCGGCAACTCTGGTCTGCTCATGGGTCTCCCGCTTCCAGATGTCGCACATTATGCAGCGGCAGTTGCAGTTGCTGTGGACATTCAAGATGAGAATCGGCATGGATGTCAGACCGGAAGCGAGGGATGAAGCAGCTTCTTTCTCATGCAGCAGAGGCACGACGCACTCTCTTTCCGCCCACGCAAAAATCGCTTCCCAGAGCCTCTTCGGTTTCCGCTAATAGAATCTCGATGGGAGCGCGTACCCATCGTGGGTGGCCGTCCACCTCGAAGGGCTGCAGTCCTTGCCTTAGCACATCGGGAAGGCGCTCGTAGAGCCATTCGCCGGCAAGCCGAATACGACCCCCGAGCATGACCAACTCAATCTGGTCGTTGGTCAGCCGCGGAAGGGTTTCCGCAGGGCTGAGGCCGATATCGCGAACAACAACCAAATCCGCCACAGAACCCGGCGTGATGCCGCCTTCTCCTTGCCGCAGGCGCAGAATCTCCGCCGGGCGGTTGGTCACCATGGCGTAGATAGAGTCGGCATCGAGGCCAGTCTGTGTGTGCAGAAATCGGATCTCATCGAGCAGGTCGCCGGCCGCAGTGAGCGGCGAATCGCTGCCCAGCGATCACGGCGTTGAGCGAATGGATAAACCCAAGTGACGGAGACCGGTGGAAGAGAAACTCGTTCGACGTGGGGCAGAGAATAACAGATGCACGGCGCTGGTTGATCAGGGACACCCTTCAGCAGTGCAGGCGAGCCCATGGACAAGCACCGTGCGGTCGTCGAGAGCGTGTATGCGATCGAGATCGAAGACCTCGTGCGAGCTTTTTTCGTCGAGCCCTCCGCCAGCATGCAAAACGAATGGCAGATCGGCCCGGCTCTCTCTGAATTTGCCGGCGAGATCTGGCTCAAGCGAGGGCGAGTGCGCCCAACCAAACTTCGTCACCACGCGGACAGGAAACCCGGGGTTCAGTATCTCCTGGCTCAACGGGTTGTGATGGCAGACGGTGGTTACGCCGCAGAGCAGATTGCGGATCCCTCCCCACCATAGAGCGGAGAGACCGCGGGATTCTTCGATACTGCGCAATCAGCGCGGCCTGGTTGGAATGAATATCGTGTGCCCATTCCGCCGCGCTTTGGTAGGGCCCGTCACCAATATTGGGAAAGAGGCTGAAATCCAGATGATCGTGTGCGTTGATCAGCCCCGGAAGCACGAGAAACCCCGAAAGGTCGAGCGAGTCCCAAAAGCTTTCTCGGAGAGGATGCTTTGGATCGAGATGAATAGTCTGCCCGTCAATGAAAGCGAAGCGAGTGCCGATGCATCCGCTCCCACCGCGCAACGCCCTCCCGTAAGATGGATTGCGTCCCGCGGTGTCGAGAAGCGGCCTTGCGAACCCGTGGGAGAACTTGGAGGCTTGCGCAACTGCAACACATAGATTGCAGGAAGAGCCAGGGCGGATTCATACAAATCAAGCCGGCCGCATTCTTCGAAGAGCTGCCTCTCTTCCATACTGAAGCTCGGCTCCATGAGGGAAACCACCTTGAATCCGCGAGCATGAAAAGCCTGCGTGATCTGGTGAAGAGACCATCTACGTCCATGGATCTGGGTGTCTGAGCCACCGGCTTGAAAGCCTCTCTTCCAGTTAAGGGCCTCGGTATCCGGATGCATGTCGGTAAGAAATACGGTTGCGCCAGGGCGGGCAACACGATCAATCTCCTGTGCAAAGGCGTTCAAGATCGTCAAGGTAGCTGACGACAAAGGAAGACATCACCATGTCGGTGGTGGTGTCGCCGACCGGAAGGGCAGCGCAGCTCCCCAGGCGAAGATCGCAGTTATGGTCCAGTTTGTCAGCGGCAAGAAGCAGCATCGCCGGAGAAATGTCGACTCCGATCAAGCTTCTCGGACCGGCGATCAGACAATTGGTGCAGCCACCTGCCTGTACCACAGCCCGCATCAAGAACGTCCAGGCCGCGAATATCCCCCAGCCCAGCGACCAAGGATCCGCTGCTCCAGCGAAAGCAGAGGGTTTGGCTGGGTGTCATAAACCTCCGCCCAGCTATCAAACACCTCGGGTGGGAAGGATGCGAGTTGGTTCATAAGCTCTCTCGCTTCGGCTTGCGAAGATTGATGAAGCTATTGGCCCACTGGAGTTCCACCGGGAAGCTGTAGACGCGCATCGCATAGCGCCACCAGCTCAGCACCTTCAAGAGCACGCGGCTCCATTGTGGTGCGCGGATGTCTTGAACCGTCGGCCAACGGGACGCAACGACGGTTTCAAAATTGTCGATGAGCTTTTTGGTCTTGGTTTTCAGCCACGGAGCATGGGTGTCGATGCGCAGCGTGTAGTCCAGCCATTCTTTGCTCGCCCATCCGGCGGGGCTATCCGGAAACGTGATCTGGCTGTCAACGTCTCCGTACATCTTTCCCGGCTGGGGCGTGGGAGTGTAGTGCTGCATGATGATCTCGGAGTCGGGATTGATCCGTTTGAGCTTGCGGATAAAGCTCACCGTCTCTCTCGTATCGCGCTCCGGATCTCCCGGGTTGCCGATGACAAACGAGAATTCAGGAATGATGCCGAACTCGCGCGTGCGATGGGCCATCGCCACCGTCTCCTCGGTCGTGATGCCTTTTTGCATCTCTTTCAGCACCCAATCGGAGCCGGATTCCGCTCCAAAGAAGATCATCGCGCAGCCGGCCCTCTTGATCGCCTCCATCGTCGCATCCGAGTAGCGAGACATAATATCCACGCGGGCTTCGCACCACCATCGCAGGTTGAGCGGTGCGAGCCGATCGGCCAGCTCCCGGGCGTGGTCTTCGCGAAGAAAGAAGTTCATGTCGTAGAACTGAACAGAGTCGGCGCCATATCGGGCTGAGAGGTAGTTAAGAATGCTTACCGTCCGCTCTGGAGACTCCATCCGTTCTGCTCTTCCGTAAGCAGCGTGGACACCGCAGAAGCTGCAGTTGAAAGGGCAGCCGATGCTGGCATGATGCACCGCCGTGCGCTTTCCGAAGAAGGAAGGCCGCAGGTATTTGTCGACCGGAAGGCGATGAAAGGGTGACCATGGAAATTCATCCGGACCCTTCATCGGCCGCTCCGGATTCGTGCGATGAAAGCCGAAGACGTCTTTGTAGCAGAGCCCGAGGATAGACTCCAACGCGCGCTTTCCTCGTAGCGCGTCGATAAGCTCAAGCAGGGTATCTTCGCCCTGGCCGCGGACCACGTAGTCAACGTACTTTGCGTTGAGCGCGGTATCCGGGTAGAGCGAAGGGAAGTAGCCGCCCCAGACAATCGGCACCTGCGGGCGCAGCCGGCGTATCTCGCGGCAGGTCTCCATGGCCGCCACCATTTGCGGCCCGGGCATACAGGAAACACCCAGAAGCTCAACCTGGTGAGTATCGATCGTGCTTACAATGGCTGCGGTCGGATCATCCTCCAGGTTGCCGTCGATAATTCTGTACTCTTCACGGCCCTCCAACACGGCGGCAAGCGCAAGCACCGCGAGCGGAAGCCGGCAGTTGCGAGGCTTGGTGGCTCGAGGATGGAACAGGATAATCATTTAGTAGCCTTGGCAGCGTAGATTCTGAAGCTGGATGGTTTGCGTCTGCGCCGCAGTTTCGCGAGTAGCGGCCGCATCTGCCAGCGTATGCCGTAGTAAGGTTCATAAATCTGCCAATGGATGTAGAACCGTTTTTCGCAGGTCGTCGAGTCGCTGGTCGGTCAGATATTCCAGGCTCTTAAGTTCGTCGGAGGGAAAACCAAAGCGTTTCACGAAGAAGGCGCGGCGCTCTTCCAGCATGCGACGGCCGCTCAGCTCGTCGCTATACCATGGAGTGTCCGCGATCAGCACCGTTCCGCTCCTGCGCGTACAGCGAAGCGCTTCCGCAAAGTGTCTTTTCGTAGTTCTCCGAATAGTGAAACGAGGAATTGAAAATCACCAGGTCGAATTACCCATCGCCGAAGGGCAGGTTATCGAGTTCCGCCTGAAACCGTGGAAAGAGAGAGGTCAGCCGCTGCTCGAAGTGCCTTGCGGCGCCAAGACCATCCTGATCATTGGTGAGTAAGTCGACCGCTACGGGTGCATGGCCCTGGCTTGCCAGACGATAGCTCATCCAGCCGTTGCCGGCGCCCAGGTCCAGAATGCGCAGCCGGTTGTGCGTCAGGGTAGTAATACGCGGCAGAATCTTCCGCTCGATATAGCGAAAGGTGCGCGCCCGCATGTGCCCACTGCCCACTAAGCAAGCCGGAAAGATCGCGGTAAGGAAGTGCGAGGTAGTAGTCGGCGCTCGTACTTCCCCGGCCTTCCGCCGCTCGAATGCGATTCATAGTCTTTGACGAAGCGCGCATAGCGCGCGGCGCGCTCAGGCAACAGCGCTTTCCATATACCTCGCTCACAAGCCAGCCTGGTTTTGCAAGTCAAGCAGTCAACCGCAGTCCCCATCGGGCAGGCAGCCGATCGAGCCGAAGCATCGTGGGCATCGCAACGGAACTCCGGTGCTATTGCTCCCCAAAACTGAACCTGACCTCTGCTTGCGGGCTCACCAGCATCACACCCCCACCCGCTCAAAGTGCAGGAGCATGTGATCGCCGATCGTGCGCAACCAGGGCAAGCGAGAAATTCTCTTATCGATCACGACGGAGCAGGCTGAGCACCCGTCGGATATTTGCGTGCCCATGGTTCCAGATACGATGGCGGAACCGCGATGCCGATTCCAGTGCAGGAGCGCAAGAGAAAGTATCGGCGCAAACATTCTCTTAATCGCCCGCTAGGGTGGGATACTGTACCTTCACGCTGAAGCCGTCTACCTTCGCCGTTGCCATCCCGGAAGATCTGCGGAATGCCCTGCGAAATTGACCATGGAGAGCAAACCAGATCATCTCTGCGAGACAGAAGCGAGTGGAAAAACAGAGTAGGACGGGGGCGCCCGGCGTTACCAGGGCTGCCAGATCGCGCGCGGTTTGCTGTAAATCCGCAACACAGTTCAATCCGGAGAAGTTTGACAAGGCCCCATCGAACAGATCGTTCAGAATGGAGCTCCGAACAGATGCTCCGTCGGAAGAACCTCGAAGTGGATGTGCGCATCCGGGTCTTCGGCTTCCATCCGCTGCCGCGCCGTCCGGATCATTTGTTCCGACGCATCGCAAGCAACAACAGATACGTCTATTCCGCGCCAGGAAGAGCGCATCTTCCCCGGTGCCGCAATTGAGTTCCAGGATATGGGCGCCAGGTTTAAAAGTTCGATAAGCACCTTCCACACCGCTCCGCGTTGGGCACGGCCGATCATCGAGCGCGTAAACAGGTCGTCATATCTGGCGGCGAGACTGTCAAACGCCTGGACGGTCGATGACTGTCTGATTGACAGTCGGATTCTCAACCTGGGTGAGGATGGTCATGCTTCCACCTCGGAGAGAGACGAGAGCAGCCCCGCCCGAGCCTGTTCGATGCTATGGCGAAGACTGGCTGCGCTTTCGGAGTCTGCCGCAGGTGTGCCGGCCAGGCGGGCAAGCTGCACTTCCTCTTTGAGAAGCCTGTCCGCGTACCGGTAAAACTGCTGCGAATGCCGGCCCTTGATCTTCAGATCTCGATCGGAGCTTGTTGCCCACGGCTGCAGCTGGACCAGGCGATCGGACATCTTCTTGTAGTAAGGAGTTCCCTTGATCGGATAAGAGACCGTGGTGAAGAAGATATCGGGCTGGGAAGTGCTGACATGCCGGATGGTGGCTTCGATATCTTCCAGATCTTCTCCCTCGTAACCCCACATGAGAAACATTCCGCTCTGAATGCCGCGCTCCCGGCTCATGGCAACTGCCTGCTGTACCTGTTCGATCTTGACTCCGCGATCCATGGAATCGAGAATGCGCTGCGATCCGCTTTCCGATCCAATCCAGATGCGAAAGCATCCCAGCTCGGCCAGCAGATCGAGCATCTCCGGGTTGAGGCGATCGGCGCGCGAGATGCACTCGAAGGGGATCTTGAGACTGCGCGCACGCATCTCCGCGGCATACTCGCGAAGCCATTTGTGGTTGATGGTGAACACATCGTCGGATACCCAGACCATGTCTGGACTGTATGTGTTCAACAGCCATTCCACTTCGTCGACCACCAGCAGGGGGTTGCGCCGGCGGTGGGTCTGCCCGAAGACCTGGTGGCTGCACCAGCGGCACTTATAAGGGCAGCCGCGAGCGGTGATGAAGTTGACCGACCCTTTCCCGTGCGCGTCTCTCCAAGTCTTCACATAGCGGCCGATGTCGATGGCCTGGCGAGCGGGCCAGGGTTGGGCATCGAGATCGGCGATCTGCGTGCGTTGACCGGTTTCGTGCATCTGCCCTGAGGCATCAAGGTATGCGATGCCGGCGATCGCCGAGTAGGAGTCGCGCCCCACAGCGGAATGACTCGAGTAATTCCTGCACCGTGAGCTCGCCCTCGCCGAACACGACAAAGTCTGCTCCAGCCTGCAGGTACTCAAGAGCATAGGCGCCAGGTTCGGGACCGCCGACGATCGTCTTCCAGCCCGCCTCACGCGCAACTTTCAGCGTTTCGACAACGTTGCTGCGCGTCATCAGATTCGCGTAGATGCCCAACACTGTAGGCTTCTCGCTGCGCAGATGGTGAAAGAGTGCCTCCCGGCTGGAGAAGGTGGTGTCGAATACGTCGACATCGAAACCCTGCTGTCTCAGGTGCGAGCACAGATACAAAATTCCCAGGGGTGCGTAGGGCTTCATGATCTGAAGCTCTTTGGGGTCTTCGTAGAGAAAGTAACCGTGTGCCAGTAAGAGCTCAGCCATGGATACCTCCCGCCTGAGCGACTTCGAGATGAACAAGCTGATCTCTGCTGCCTGCCGTGGCCGACGGCGTGAAGATGGTCGCCTCAGCGTTTCTGCTGTCTGGTTCGAGGGCCAATACTTTTTCCCAAAGGCGAGGCCAATCCCGGCGTTGCTGGCCGCGGAGTCGCTGTTTTGCCAGGAGTCCACTTCAGCGTGGAGGGCGTTGCGAAGAGACAGGTAAAACTCGTCTTTGTAAGCGGCCTTGAACATGAGGCAAAGGTCATCGCTATCGGTCCAATTTTTCTTGGAGCCGATCTGTTCCCGTACCCGCTCGAAGAATGCAGTGCCGGGAAGGGGATAAGAGAAGGAGACCCCGATGTCATCCGGGCGGGTGTTACGGACCAGTTCTATGGTTTGCTGGATGTCCTCCCACTGCTCTCCCGGATAGCCGAACTGCAGGAAAAAGCATGCCCGAATCCCCGCGTCGCCAAGCCGCGCTGCGCGCGGCGTCTACCTCTGCGACACGCAGACCCTTATCCATGGCGTCGAGCACTCTTTGCGATCCGGATTCGACGCCCATCCATACTTCAGCGCAGCCCGCTCGTTTAAGGCTCGCGACTGTTTCCTGGCTCATAAGGTCGGCGCGGGATTGAATCTTGAACGGCAATGCGCACGCTTGCGCTTCAATCTCGTCTGCGAATTGTTTGGTCCAGTGCTGGTTCAGTGCAAAGATGTCATCCCCGAACCAGATATGCTGCACTCCGTATACTTGCTTGAGCTCACGGATCTCGGCCGCCACCAGCTCGGCAGGACGAAGTTGGAATTTATTTCCAGAGATGGGTTTGGCACACCAGTTGCACCGGTAGGGGCATCCGCGGCTGGCAACAACATTGGTGGAGAAGTGGCCGTGCGCCGACACCCACGCCTGGCGGTAAGGCTCAAGATCGATCAACTCGCGTGCCGGCTTGGGCAGGTTTTTCCAATTTGTATTCCACGGCGCCTTGAGCGAGCTCTGAACCAGGTTGCCATCCGCGTCGAGGCGCAAAACGCCCGGAATCTTTGTCGAGAGCTCGGCTCCGCTCAAAATGGATGCGCAAAGCTCCACCAGGCTTTGTTCGGCTTCGCCAACGAGCACGAAGTCGGCGCCATTTTGCAGATACTCTTGGGCGTGGTCTGTGGCGTCGGAGCCGTGCGCGATCACGATCGCTCCCGCATTCCTTCCCGCCTGTGCCAGTTGCCAGGCGAGCTCGCGCATGCGCGTCAGGCACATCTTGGAAAGAAAGTTGAAGTCGTCTTCATAGATGGCAAGTATCTTCGGCTTCTGTTGCTGCAAAGCCTCCGGAAAGCCGGTTACCGGGTCTTGCAGCATGGAATCAAAGACCGCAGCGGAAATCCGTGCTCTCTCAGAGCCGTGGCCGCGTAGAGCGTCCCCAGCGGCGGATACGGTTGCATCTTCCGTACCTGCTTGGCGTCGTAGAGGCAGATGATAGGAGTGCGCCAGAAGGATATCCGCCACAAGTTACCTCAAACAGTTCATTTAACTAGCACGCACTTGCGGGTAGTTTAGGAAGTTCCTGGCCGGTTACGAGCGAACGGCGCAAGGCCAACCGCTCAGAGAGTGCGGCAAGCCAAAGCTCCCAGGGAAAAAAGCATTGGCTCGAATTCAGACGCCAGCGAATGGGCGATCGAATCACGAATTGAACTGCGCGCCGTAACCGCGAAGGATTCCCGGTCTGCCGGCATAACTGGCTGTTGAGCAGGAAATACTCAACCATCCGCTCCAGGCGCGCAAGCTCTTTTCCTTTAAGCCAGGGAAGCATGTTCGCGCCCAGCGGCATATCCATCCATTCGCGCAAGGAGTGTGGTTCGGGCACGCCAAGTTCCCGCAGCTGAGGCCAAATGGGAATCCCCGGATAGGGAGTGAAGATATTCGGCGAGAAGCTTACATTCGGAAACTGCCTCGCAATATCGCTCATGGTTTGAAAGGTGATGGTGCGATCGGCTTCGGTCTCGCCGGGATAGGCAAAGATGAGATTGAACGTGACACGGATGCCGGCGAGATTCGCCTTGCGCGCGGTTTCATACATCTCGTTGACTCGCTGGTGGCGCTTATTCATCAGCTTCAGCACTGACTCGGAAGTGGATTCGGTGCCAAAGCCCATATGCGATACGCCGCTCTTGCCCAGCAGGAGACTTCCTCTTCGCTCATGCGGCAGAGAAAGTCTGTGGAAGCCTGGAACGTCCAGCGAAATTTGACGCCCGGATGCGAGTATGCCGCGGGCGATGTCGAGCGCCCGGGCAAGATTGGACGGGAAAGTTTGAGTCGAGCAGGGCGACTTCTTCGATGCGATACCTGGTCACCAGGTCGGTGAGTTCGGAGACAACGCGCTCGGCCGAGAGGGCATTGAATCGCCGCTTGTAAAAGACCATGTCGGTGCAGTAGTTGCACGCATAGGGGCACCCGACGCTGGTGGCATATCCAATTTTCCTGCTCGCCGCTGAGCTTCTCATAAGCGTCAAAGTCGGTCAGGTCAAAGGCGGGAACGGGAAGCGCATCGAGAGGCTCCACCCGGCGATCCGGGTTATGTCTGCGCTGCCCATTGCTCTTCCACGAAACTCCGGGAATCTGATCCAGGGACCGTTTCTGCAGCAGAGCTTCGGCCACTTCCACCAGGGTGATTTCGCCCTGCCCCCGGACGACGACATCGACGAACGGTTCGCTCAAAGTTTCATCCGGCAGCAGCGTCGGATGCCAACCGCCAAAGATAATCGGCAGCCACGGAAGATCGCTCTTGATCGCGGCGGCCACCTCCACGGCGCCCTTGATCATCGGGCCGGTAAGTACTGAGATCCCGAGGCACAGCGCGTCCACGCTTTCACACTCGATGTGTGTTCGATAATCAGGATCGATCGCCGCATCGATCATCAGTACCTCAAAATTGGCCTGGCGCAGAGTAGAGGCGAGGGCGAGCAGGCAAAGCGGGGCGCCGAGCGGCGGTCCGTCGTATGCCGGGTAGAAGAGGATGACCTTTCCCCGCGTCAGCATGTGGCCTCCACCGTGTTTGGCTCCAGCCGCTTTGCATCGACAGCAGGCTTCAGCGCGGCCGTTCGCTCTTTCAGCTTCTTGTTCAGCCAGAGCTCGACCGGAAATCGGTAAGCATCGTGGTCGAGACGCCAGCGTGCGGGCAGCGAAATGCATTTCTGCGCCAGCCGGGTAATGGGCTTGCGCGTGTCCGCCGAGATGGGGATGCGATCGAAGGCAATGCGCAGATAGTCTCGCATCACCTGCAGTTCCTCATGATCGCGGCCGTTCAGCCAGGGAAGCTTGGTATAGCGGGGAAAAAAGTCGACCCAACCTTCAAGCGAGTCCGGCGTCTGGATGCCAAGCTCCGCGACCTTATCCATGATGGGAGCGCCGGGATAAGGGGTAAAAATATTCGTCCAGAATTCAGCCCCGGGAAGACGTCGGCACACGTCCATCACGAAACGAATGGTCTCTTTGCGCTCTTTCGCTCCTTCGCCCGGGAAAGGCGAAGATGATGTTGAACGATGGGCGAATTCCCGCCGCCAGGCAGCGGGCTGCGCTTTCATAGATTGTGGGAAAGTCCTGAAAGTCCTTGTTCATGGCCTTCCAGACTTTGCGAGACCCGGATTCGGCGCCCTGGCATATCTGGTGCAGTCCGCTCTTGTGCAGCAGCTTCAGGTCTTCGAGAGAGAGCCGCGCGGTCAGGTTCGTGGTCGCCTGGATGCTCCACTTAAACTGCGCGCCGGCGCGCACCAGCCCCTCAGAGATCGCCCGCGCCCGGTCAAGGTCGACCAGAAAGTTGTCATCGACGATCCACAGCATCTCCAAACCGTATCTGCGGCTGAGATCGACCGTCTCCTCTACAAACTGCTCGGCGGGCAGAGCGTTCCACTTGCGCCCGTAGACTCCCGCGTTGGTGCAGTAGGCGCAATTGAACGGGCAGGCGAGGCTGGAGGTGTACATGGCCCAGCGCTTTCCGCACAACCGCTCGTACGCATCAAAGTCCGCCAGGTGATAGGCCTTCGGTGGCATATCGACCAGCGGTTTCAGAGGCCGCTCCGCGGTAAAGATCAACTTGTTGTCGCGTTTGAAGCCGATACCTGCGACAAAGTCCGGCGCCGATCCTTTCTCAATGTGGTTCACCAGCTCCAGCAGCGAGTCTTCGCCCTGTCCCTTAACCACATAGTCGATGTAGGGGGCTTGCAAGGTCTGTGTCGGCAGCAGCGATGGGTGCCACCCGCCCAGGATGATGGGGAATTCAGGGTTCCATTCCTTGATGGCGCGAGCAATTTCAACCGTCTCACGGATCATCGGTCCGGTCACAAGAGAGATACCAAGGCAGAGTGCATCACGTACTTCTTCCAGCACGCGTTTTTTATAGTTTGGCGTGATGGTGGAATCGATCAGGCAAATCTCGATACCCGGCACGGAGCAAAGGCGTGGCAACCGCCAGAATGCCCAAGGGCGCCGTCGCATCGGAGCTGGCAAACGACGGGAAGAAAAAAACAATTTTGCGGGACTTGGGCAACCTGCACTCCTCGCTTGAATAGGACGATAGGTCCTTCCCGTGGGCGCAGTTGTCACATGGATGTCAGCGGTTTGTAACCTGTTCCTCGCAGCGCCTCGCAAACCAGGCTATGTCATCTGGCTGTCATTACCTTGTCATTTCTCGGTGAGCCTGCTCCCCCGGGCCTCGAGGCTGCGGCGGTAAGCTTGAGTTCCGCGATAGCACATGCCGGAGGAGAACGTGCGATTTCAAGTTCAGATGAGCGGAGCGTCTCCACGTCCGGGTGCCTCTGCGGCATAACCGTGCTTTCGGTTCCTGCCATGGCTGGAGATCAGCGTGTTCCGCGTGTTGCTTGCGGCGCTGCTCCTCTGGAAGGGAATCCTTCCAGGATGGCGCATGCTCAATACCGATTTTCCCAATTACTACCTTGTCGCCCGGTTGCTTCGTGAAGGATACAGTCTTGACCGGATCTATGACTGGATCTGGTTGCAGCGAATAAAAGATCATTGGGGGTTGGACCAGGCTCTCGTCGGTTTTGCCGGCCTCACTCCATTTTCAGCCCTTCCGATCGTGCCTTTCGCCCTCTTCCCGGCCATCGTCGCAAAACGGCTGTGGATATTGGCGAATGTGTTGTTCCTCTGTTCCAGTGTCGAGCTCTTGAGCCGCGTAACGACCCTTGGCAGGCGCCGCATTTGGTTGTTAGCTCTGCTGGCAATCTTCCCCCTGCGGACGAGCTTCTTGTTTGGACAGATGCACCTTCTCGTGCTGCTTCTTCTGGTCTCCGCCTATTACTTTGATCGCAAGGGGAGGCAGGTTGCTTGTGGCGTCTGCCTGGCGATCGCGGGTGTATTGAAAATCTACCCGCTCCTGCTTGGCGGATATTTGCTCTGGAAGAGGCAATGGCGGCCGGCGCTCGCTATGCTCTGTGCGACCCTGCTTTTAGTGGCTGTCGGCTATTTAGTGTTCGGCGCCAACTTAATGAATATCTACGCCACGCAGATCCTCCCCCGTAGCCTTCAGGGAGAAGTGTTGGATCCATACAGCGTGCATGCCGCATCCGGCGCCGCTCTCTTTCATCGTCTGTTCATTGCCGAACCCGCCTTGAACCCGGCTCCGCTGCTCAACTCTCCGTCGCTTTATGCGGTTCTTTATCCTCTTATGGCAGCTGGCTATATTGGTGCCTGTGCTTGCGGTCTGTGACACTCGAGGTAACCAGCCCCGCACCGGCCAGCTTGAATGGGCAGCCTTTGTGTTTGCATTTCTCGCTCTGTCGCCCGTGCCGTCCAGCTATCACTTCGTGGTGATGATCTTCTCCATCGTCCTGCTCGTGGATGTACTTCTGGCGCGTAGGGAGTATCGGGTTGCGGGCCTTGCTGTCGCCCTCTACGGCCTCATTTCAATTGTCGACCTTGTTTCCGCGGGGCACGGTGCGTGGTTCGCGCGCCTGTGGCTCGCACTGCTCTTGTGGGCAGTCTTTCTCTTCTGCTTGTGGCCTGACCGGGAGCAGCGAAAGCTTCTGCGAGCCGATTCGTTGCGGACCGTCTCGCTGTGCGCGGTCGTTGCGGTTGGGTGGAGCACAAGTGCGTACGGCTATTATCGCCACTTTGCCTCACCTGGGCCGGGAGACCGCTCACCGTGTATCGGAACCCGTGGCGGCATATCTTGCAAGCGGTCTCCGGCCAACCTCGAGCGGCTTTGTATTCACAGCGATGCTGCCAGGTGGATATCGTGTCCTTGACCAGGCAGGACGCGATGTATGGATAGCTGGCAAGCAACCAATGCCGGTCGACGAGCTATCCTTTGCGGGCGTACGAACGCGCATCTTCAGCTTCTGGAACTCGCGGACAGCGCTGGCTCGCGCGATAGTGGCCGTATCGAATCGCCTCGGTCTGGAAGACTCAATTGCTGTTTTCCGATGCTGAATCCCCCGCTATCTCCGCCGATGGAAAGTACGTGGCGTTCATTCGGGAAATCAAAGGCAGGGGAACATTATGGATCGCCACCCTCGATCAGCGTGGCAAAGTGGAGAGCGGCCGAACCGGATCGTGGAGCACCCCTACGATGTTCGAGATGTAACCTTTGCATCCTCGGGGTGGATGATGTTTGCCGCCAGGGTGAACGGGCGAATCAGCATCTTTAACATGATTCCAGGGGAAAAACCAAGGCTGTTCCTGTCTCCGGACGAAGATGTCGACTCGCCGGCAGTCTCGCCTGATGAGCGGCTTGTGGCCTTCAGAAAGCTGGTGCATGGCCGCTGGCAACTAGCCTACGTGGACGTGGCAACGGGACACGAACGTATGCTTACCTTTGGCGATTGCAATGCGTATAGCCCAGCTTGGATTGGCCCGCTTAAGATTGCCTATGCAACGGACTGCGGCCGGGGCTTAGGTTTGAGTGCGCTGGCCGTCCGTGACATTGGTCCGGAGAGCGATGTCACGGGCGCTCGGCCCTAGGGCGGCCTCCGCATTCAGGAAATGCGGGTACGCTCAGCATGAGGAGACGCTAGCGCTCTCATTGGATGTGGTGGTGCCAACAGCTGCCTGTGGATGCTGTTCATTTCTTTCGCAACTTGCCGCAGGCAAGTCAGTGTGCTCCTAATGACACGAGCGGAGGGTTGGGTCCGCAACAACCCCACTCAAGCCAAAAGAAGGCTTGAATGGGCCACCCAAACCTTTTGTTGGTGGGGAGAGGGTGTCATCTTTCCCTCAACTTGCCGCAGGCAAGTGAGCTGCTCGGGATGACAAAGGGTGGGGTGGCGCGTCCATCCGGCATCCTTCCGTCCAGCCAACGCTCTCCATCGAAGCGTAACCCTTCCCTTTGTCATCCCGAGCGTGCCCGGATTTCCTGCCACGCAGCGCTGGACACTGGCATCGTCAGGGCGATGATGTTCGCCAAAGCCACCAAGTTCGACAGGAAATCCGGGGCAGCCGAGGGATCTGCAGTTCCGCGGACCTCTCCTGGAAATGTTCTTCGACGCTCGATAAACGTCCATCTTGTGTGACGCACTAGGCTAGTGCCGCGACAGTAATTGCGAAACCGCCTTAGTATGCGCCCACCGAAGCGAGCACGGCACGCGCGGTCCTCAGCAGAACTCTCAGATCATGCGGAAGAGACCACGTCATCACGTATTGCATGTCGAGCGAGACCCGCGCCGCATAGGAAAGCGTTCCTCGACCGCTAACCTGCCAAAGCCCCGTGATTCCTGGCTTGACGGCTGCGTAGAGCGCAAACGCGCATCCATAGCGGCTGATCTCATCATTCACGATGGGCCGCGGCCCTACAAAACTCATGTGCCCGGCCAGGACGTTCACGATCTGGGGTAACTCATCCAGGCTTGTCCGTCGAAGTACGGCGCCGAGCGGCGTGACCCGAGGGTCGCGGCGAAGCTTATAGTGCTCCGCCCATTCTTGTTGCGCAAGAGGGTCGGTAGCGAGATATGCTTCCAGGACTCTGTCGCTGTTGGCGAACATCGTTCGAAATTTGTACAGATGGAATTTGCGGCCATCTTGCCCGACGCGAAGGTGCCGGTAGAAGACGGGGCCTTTCGAAGTGCACTTGATCAGGAATGTGAGCAGCAGGCAAATCGGGACGAGAAAGGGCAGCAGAACGATCGCAAGCATAAGATCGAGTGCCCGTTTCACCACCCTGTACGACCATGAGTGGCGGAAAGAGTCATAAGAGCAGACGTCTCTTCCGTTGAGAGGCGTGTCACCGGTTTCGCTGTTAGAGGTTGATAGAGTTTGCATCGCGTCGCACAGCGTGTGACAACATCTCCTGATTCACAGTGTCCGACTGAAATTGCCTGTAATTTGTTAGGGGTGTGTCTTTAGATTGTCACTTCTTGGTGATGCAGCAGTGCCGGAGTCATCTCTGCCGTATCGACTGGATCGTCGCAGCTGAGAGCTCCGATCGCCAGGAAAACCGCTTCATATTTCCAGTTTGCCTGGAAGCTATCGGCGAGAATAAGCCCCAGCAGCAAGCCGAAACCGAGCACACCATTCACCTCCCAGATGCGGGCAGCTACAAATCCCAGGAGCGCGATCCATACGGTAAGCCCGATGACCCCCCACTCCACCAGAAGCTCCAACTCCGATGTTTGAATGTTGACCGTATCCGAGAAATACCCGGTCTCACTGGCATACTCACCATAGCGTCCCGGGCCAATACCAAAAAGGCTTGCTGTAGGATTAGCCTCAAGCAAGTAGCAGCCCATAGTTAATATGAAAGCTTCGCTCGCTCACACTGCCTCCGTTGACTCTGGTCACGATTCCGGTGGTGGCGGAGCTCTCCTTTACCGTGATCGACTGAAACTCAAAAGCGCAGACTGCGATGGTTAAAACGATGGCTAACGGCCACGCAATCCTGGGATGCTTCTTTCCGATCCGCGGCAGCGAAAACAAAAGACCTACCGTGGCCGCGAGCAGCACCTGATCCGCCAGAGAAAACAACACGCCCAGCACCGCAAAGGTGATGCCCCAGGAAGTCCACCTTGTATAGAATCCCTTTTCCCGAATGAAGGAAAAGGACGACGACCATCGAAAGCATGAAAAGCCCGAAGGGAGGGGCTTCAAAAAATAATCCACCCATCCGTGGGATAGGAATTCCATTGAACCAGATCGTCTGACGGAGAAGGTAAGCGCGCGTGTACGAGACCACTGCTGCCGGCGCAGGCGCCACGCCAAATGCGACCAGGTAAAAGTAAATCCCGGCTGCCAGGCCAAAGGCTACAGCAAGAATGGAACACAGCAGAATTACCCGAGGCCGGTATACCAGAAACCAGCAACTCACTAGGAACCAGCAGAGATTGAGCAACAATCGTAAGGGTTCGCGGAGCGCGTCGTAGAGAGATGCGGGCGGCCGTAAAAGCACCCCGGAGAGAGCGCAAACCAGACTTAGGAAAAACAGCAGTGCGGCCCCGATCAAGACCAGGCGCAACTCTCCGATGAGAAAGTCTCCCCAATGTGGGAACAGAGCCAGCAGCGCTGCCAGTGCCAACAGCAGGGTGGGGTCAATCCAGGTCGTTCCGGTCATCCCCAGGAGAAACTTCGAAGCTACGCTGATCGGGATCGCAACCACGGCGATCGAATATAGGACGGTGGCAACGCGCAGGCTCACACCCGTCCCCTTTCCTCGCCGCCTTGCTTGCAGCGAGTAAATTGCTCGCCGTAACAGATGCGGATAGATCGAAGTATAGGCACAACCCGGCCTGGAAATGTAGGCGAGATGTCACTGTTTTGTCATTTCGCTGCAGATGCTCAGTTGCTTGGTGGTCAACCGTTTTGATGACCCACCCTCATCGGAGCCGGACCTTGGAGCATTGAGGATACAGGATGCCCTATGAGGTGTTTCAGAAATGTCGGGAGTCCTTCGCAAATCGAATAGTCACGTTCCAGTCAAGGATTTGTAAGATCTTTTCCTGCTACCAGGCGATAGACGCCGATCATGCGCTCCTCGTAGTGAGCCAATGTGAATTGCTGCTCCACCTTGGCTCTCGCAGCCTTCCCCATCGCCGTGCTTGCCTGAGGGTTTTGATAATGCCAAAGGATTGCTGCGGCGAGCGCGCCGGCATTTCGTGCCGGCACAATCGTGCCCTCCACTCCTTGAGTAATCAGATCTTCAGCGCCGGATCTATCGGTGGCGACCACCGGCAGGCCACAGGCCATGGCTTCAAACAGGACGCGCGCCAGGCCTTCGTTGACCGAAGGGAAGGTAAAGAGATGGGAAGCTCTGTAGCACCCCGCAATCTCGGAGTGAGGCAATGTGCCGGTGAACCGCACGTTCGGCAGAGCATACTCTTTGACGACCGCGTCCATTTCCGGAGCTATCTCGCCGGCCAATACCAGCTCCGCATCTGCGAGATCAAGCTGCTTCCATGCCTGCAGCAGGTACGGTACACCCTTGGCAAGTTCGACTCTGCCCACGTAGCAAACTCTGAAGATGGCCCGCGGTTCAACCACAGCCGGCGGGCTAAAAAACTGGTGGTCGACGCCGGCGATGACCGCGATTGCCTTTTCACGGAGCCCTGCGGCTGCAAAACTCTCCCCGCAATCGTTGAGGGGACAATGATGTAGTCACAGCGTTCGTACTCACGCTCCAGACGCTGAATCAGCAGCCGTGGGAGCGTTGCGCGGCAATTGCGCGGCAGAACCCCGAATGTGTTGCATTCCTCGATAACCGCTTTCTGCCAGTCCCTGGCATGCATGGTGGCGTTTTCGATCATGGTGATGGCGCCGAGCCGCTTGGCTTTCTTCATGCTGAAGAGACAGACGCCCGTGCAGCAGTGATAGATCGTGCAGGATGGAATCCATCGTGCGAAGAGCCAATCGGCGAGAGCGGCAAGAAACACTGCCGGCAGGGTCCACGAAAGCTTTGATCCCGGCAAGCGTCTCCATAGTCCCCAGAGAATGCGGTGGGCGCGCCTGTAGAACGTATATCGGTGAACCAACTTCAGGCCCTCTCCGTTGGGATCGAAGATCTCAACATCTGGCCAGGCGGAAAAAGCTCGCCGCAACATATCTCGCTGCTGCAGCGTTGCAGCGAGCTTCTGAAAAAGGCTTGATGAGAGGTTTAGGGTGACCGTCACTGGCTTTGGTTTCATGGTGACTGGCTTCGCCGATTGCAACGCGATCATGCATAACAAAAGGGCGGAGGTTATGTCCGCCCTTTCTTACTTGGCTCGCGACTTTGGTCAATATTCAGCTATCAGCTGCGCAGCCTTCATAGGCGAACCTAAGCGAACGTGGGATCGATGATCGTACGAACAGCCTGAACCGAGTCTGCTGGAAACTGCCCCAGCCGCGCGTGTTCTCGAACGGTTGCTTCATCCGGAGCAATATACACGCAGTACACTTTGTTATCCGTGACGTAGGACTCGAGCCATTGGATCTGCGGGCCCATACTCTGAAGTACATTGCAGGATGCTTGGGTAATGGCGGCCAGTTGCTGGCGGTCCAGTGCGCCGGCCCCGGGTATGGTGCGCTCAATGATGAATTTGGGCATAATATCCTCGGTCATCCAATGTAACACCTTGACCCGATTGCGAACCGCCGTCTCCCGCAAACCAGCGAAATCTGCGTTCACAGCGATTTACAACATTATTTTCCATGTAGGCGCCGGTGGCATCCAACCAAGGAGAGGTTGAGTATGCGAACCCAAAAGCCATCGGTCAAAATCGAGAATTGGGCGGTTGTGCCAGGGCTTAATACCGCGGGCTATCAATCTTTGCGGCCTGGCAATTTGTTAGTGGGCAAAGTATTTGGCCACCCGAGGATCGAGGAGGGAGCATTCGTCTTCTCCTCTCCCATTGTGAGGGTCGACATGAATAACCAGGCGGTAGCTACCAGGAACACGGTTTACTGCCTTGGCGAAGCCAGCGCCAGCTACAAAGCCTGGGCCCTGGAGCAGGAGACCACCGCAGCCTAGCTGAGAAGCGGCGGCAGCACCTCTGTCGCCGCGCCTAGAACAATCTGATCGAATGCGCCCGCATTCAAAGGCTCCTCCGGACCCACATAAATGGTACGGATACCTCGCTGGTTGGCAATGTGCACAAAACCTGCGGCGGGATATACAGATCCCGAAGTGCCTACAACCAGCAGGTGCGTGGCGCGATCGAGCTCGCGATAGATGCCTTCCATGTCCAGTGGGATTTCTCCAAACCAAACGATGTGAGGACGAATTGCCGCCCCACACTTCCTGCAGGTGGGAAGGTCGGCTTCGTAAATAGCGTCGTCCGCGAAAGGGATGCCGCATTCCACGCACCGTGACTGGAAAAGCGTCCCGTGCATATGGTGGACGCGTTGCGAGCCGGATCGCTCATGAAGGTCATCCACGTTCTGCGTGCAGAGGTAAAAACGGTAGCCTAGCCGCTGTTCAATCTTAGCCAGGGCCACGTGCGCGGCGTTGGGTTGTGCGGCGAGGGCATCGCGGCGACGCATGGAATAGAAGCTCCATACCAGTTCGGGATCGGCCTGCCAGGCTTCAGGGGTTGCGACCTGATCGACCCGGTAACCGTTCCACAGGCCGCCAGAGCCGCGAAAGGTGGCAAGCCCGCTCTCTGCCGAGATGCCTGCGCCAGTTAGAACGAAGAGCCGCTCGTGCTGTTCAAGGATCACGAGATTATTTTAGCTGTGTTACCTCACTGCCGCCGTGTGTAGCCTTCGCCTCTTCTACTGGCGCTACCCGGCATGCCGCCGGCACATTCGTCATCTGCTTGGCAAACACCTGGTAACTCGGCCGTTCCGGCTGCAGGGTAACCCAGTAGCTCGACGAGGTAAGCAGTGGTCTTCTGTGAGTTATCATCTGGTTTTCAAGAATCTTTACACCGCACAACAGATTATTGCCGGGCCGCAGAATCGTCTTCGCCGGGTCTTTTTCCGGGAGTGTCTTATCCTGCTCCCAGTTGAAATCGCACCCGTACCGGGTCGCGTCCATGTAAGTCAGCTGCAGCAGTCCCTCGCTGCGGATCATCCGTTTGGTAACCGTGTCCTCCTTAGCTACTTCGGGCTCTGTATGGCGTACGTTGGTCGTAGGCTTCAGGCCTGCCTCCGCGCCTGCGAGCGCCTGGAAGGTATACGCCCAGAAGGCGCGTTTATCCGCATCGCTCATCACTGCAAACCTGGGACAAAAACTTCTCACTCCGCGCGCAATTCTCGGCGAGAGCATCTCTGGAGACAGCGCCTTCTCCACAATTTGATCCCACTGTGGGTCCCAGCTCTGTTCTCCCAGTTCGTCCTTTTTCTCCGCAATGGGCGTGGGTGGGGCCTGTTTTAGCTCCGGCCGGGGCGGTGGGGATGCGGCCTGCGCAGCCTGTCTTTCGCAACCCGCCAGTGTCAACACTCCGCAGAGTGCCAACCCGGACATCGTCCATCTTTTCAGCGCACGCGTCATGACTGATGTGGTTAGATGCCAATTCGGCCCGGGCGGGCAACCTCTGGGGCCTTATTCTCCGCACCATCGCCAATCCATAGCTCACGCGCGGCGAGCGCAAGTAACCAACGGCACAAACGGCGCTTTGGGAGCACGCTAACGGGGTTCCGCGTACTCCTCGCGGTAGGGCGTGAAGATGTCAAGCACTTCGGAGTCTTCCACGGCAGAGGCCTGGTGGACGACGTTGCCTGGAACCAGGAAGCTGTCTCCCGTTGTTGCCTCGAAGACTCCACCCGGGTGCTCAAACGTGAGATGACCGCTGATGATATACACCATTTGCTCGTGCGGATGGCTGTGCCTGGCGCCGACCCAGCCCTTCTTCATTTGATGCCGTACCAGCATCATGTTGGGGCTGTAAGACATCACTTGCCGCCGCAGTCCGGGCTCCGGGTTGGACATTGATTCTTCTTGCGACGGCACAACATCAATCGCTCTTTGCAACATGAATTCTCCTGTGTTACCTGGCCATCCATCCACCGTCCACCACCAGCACTTCGCCGGTAATATAGTCGCTGGCAGACGAGGCCAGAAACACCGCAGCGCCGGCGATGTCGTCTGGTTCTCCCCAGCGCGCGGCTGGAATTCGCGCCAGGATCTGGCTGTTACGCAACTCGTCCTCTCGCAGCGCAGTGGTATTCTCCGTGCGAAAGTACCCGGGAGCTATTGCGTTTACCTGGACGTTGCGCGCCGCCCATTCATTCGCCAGGGCCTTCGTGAGCTGTGCAACGCCGCCCTTGGAGGCCGCATACGCCGGCACGCGAATCCCGCCTTGAAACGACAACAGCGAGGCGATGTTGATGATCTTCCCCCGGCGCCGTTCGAGCATACCTATGCCAGCCAGCTGGCATAAGCGAAAAACGCTGTTCAAATTTACCTGGATCACGTTCATCCACGCATGCAGGTCGTGGCTCTCCGCCGGCTCCCTATAGATCGTGCCGGCGTTGTTGACCACTACATCCGGGGCGCCCATGGATCCCAACACAGCTTCATACAGTCGATCCGCCCCGTCAGGGTTGCCCAGGTTCGCGGCGAAACTTTGGGTGTTGCGCCCCAGCGATCGAATCGTTTCGCTGGTTTCATCCGCAGGGCGGCGATTGCCGTGGCATGCCACGGACGCTCCCGCCTCGGCCAGCGCAACGGCGATCGCAGCACCCAGTCCAGTGGCCGATCCCGTGACCAGTGCAAGCTTTCCGTCCAGCCGAAACCTATCCAGAATTCCCATTCGTTCGCGGTCCTCTTTTCTTAGCTGACGAGGATATTACTTTTATCCTACCGAAGCTTAAAATTGAGGCGAGATGTCAGGACTTGTCCAGATCGCGTCCCAAGCTTCAAAGCCGGCCGCCCCGGCGTGCGGGCCAGTCCGGCGGACAAGCACAGTTATCTGGCTGCAGAGCATAACCCTGGCATGGATGCTCGTCGAATGCAGCGCATCTTTATATGCCGCCGCAACCGCCCATAGTTCAGCATTGCTTGCCTTCGGCTCCGATAGTTTTGTGGAACTGCTCTCCGCGGCCGTCGTCCTGCTGCAATTCTCTTCACCCAAATCCATTTCCGAACGCATCGCAGGGCGCATCAATGGAGCTCTACTCTTCGTGCTTGCCTTCATCGTTGCATGCACGGCGTCGCTCTCATTAGCGCTTCACCTGCAGCCGGAGCCTAGTCTTCTGGGGTTGTTGGTTACGGTGGCAGCTCTGGTCGCGATGCCGATTCTGGCTGCCTTAAAGCGCAAGGAGGCACGGCGCACCAATCATGCGGCGCTCGCAGCTGATGCGGTTCAGTCAGCAACGTGTGCCTACCTGGCTCTTATCACCTTGACAGCCCTGGCTGCGAATGCAGCTTTCCATATTCCATGGGTCGATTCGCTTGCCGCCCTGGTTGCGATCCCCATTCTTCTCAATGAAGGGCGATTAGCCTGGCAAGGACACGCATGCGGTTGCTGCTGAGTGTCATCAGCCATAGCATCAGAAAAATTAATAGCGAAACCACACGAGGCGCGGTAAACTAAAGGGAAGTTCTAGTTCAGTTAAGGATCTACGCTATGTCAGGTAACCCACAAACTCACGACCTCGCCCAGCCAGTTCGACCCATCAAGGTATCGGACTCTGTCGGCTTGCAGGAAGCAGAGCGCCCCTAGCGTACTTCGTTAGCAAATCTACGAAGGCCCTGAGGCGCAGCCTCAGGGCCTTTCTCATTCCTGGGGTCAACTTCCATCTCATCGCATCGGCGCAGATGCCGATCAACCAGTTGTTCCGGGTGAGTGATCTATGCGTGTTTCTCGAAACAACCGCAACGTGATGCGCGACGTGCTGGCCTTCCTCTTCCGCCATTGGCGGCGCGAGGCATGGCTGGTCACCGGCATTGCGCTCTCTATGGTCATTGCGACCATTGCAGACCTGTTCATGCCTGTCTTCGCAGGCCGCATCGTGGATGCAATTGCGGCCAACACCGCAAACCACCGCCAGGCATTGCACGCCGCATTGTCGGCCCTGGCAACAATGCTGCTGCTGGGCGGCGTCCTGGTTGCCGGACGCCACTTATCGCTGATGGGCATCAGCCGGCTCACCATCCGGCTGATGGCACGCTTCGCCGGCGATACCTTCTTTCGCGTGCAGCGCTTCGCGACCGATTGGCATGCCAACAACTTTGCCGGATCGATCGTCCGTCGCGTTACTCGCGGCATGTGGGCGGTGGACATGATGGATGACACCCTGCTCCTGGCTTTGCTGCCCGCATCGATCGTGCTGGTTGGCAGTGGCCTGCTGCTGGGTTCGCACTGGCCGTCGATGGGCCTGATCGTGGCCATTGGCGCCACCCTTTACGTGGGGCTTTCCGTCACCCTCTCGCTCAACTATGTGGCGCCCGCAGCCCGGCTGTCGAACGCCCAAGACACCCTGGTCGGCGGCTCCATGGCCGATGCCGTGACCTGCAACGCGGTGGTTAAGTCCTTCGGCGCCGAGGCGCGTGAGGATGCGCGACTGGACCGCGTGCTCAACAAGTGGAGTCGACGCACGTATCGTCATTGGACCAATGGAACCCGCAGTGGCACCACGCAGTTGGTCGTGTTGCTGGGGCTGAGGGCCTCGGTGACTCTCTATGCGATCTGGTTGTGGTGGCAGGGCCGTGCCACGGCGGGCGGAGTTACCTTCGTGCTCACCAGCTATTTCATCGTGCACGGATACCTGCGCGATGTCGGCCAGCACGTGGCGAACCTGCAGCGCAGCGTGAACGAAATGGAAGATCTGGTGGAGATGCACGTGCTGCCTCTGGGTGTGGCAGACCGGCCGGGAGCCGAGCCAATCCGCATTCATCGGGGAGAGGTGCTCTTCGACCACATCTCCTTCTGCTACGAAGCGCATCCTGAACCGCTCTTTCATGACTTCACCCTGCGCATCAAGGCGGGGGAAAGGGTGGGGCTGGTGGGCCATTCTGGCTCGGGTAAGACGACCTTCGTCAAGCTGCTGCAGCGGCTCTACGATTTGAACACAGGCCGCATCCTGATCGACGGGCAAGAGATCGCCCGGGCGTCCCAGGTGTCGTTGCGTTCGCAGCTGGCGCTGGTGCCGCAGGAGCCGCTCCTCTTCCACCGGTCGTTGGCGGAAAACATTGCCTACGCTCGGCCCGAAGCAACCTTGGCGGAAATTGTGCATGCGGCCCAACTGGCCAATGCGCACGACTTTATCGTTCGCCAGCCAAAGGGCTACGCCACGCTGGTGGGTGAGCGTGGGGTTAAGCTCTCCGGCGGGGAACGCCAGAGGGTTGCGTTGGCCCGTGCATTCCTGGCGGATGCGCCCATCCTGATCCTCGACGAGGCCACATCCAGCCTCGATTCCGAATCGGAGGCACTCATCCAGGAAGCGATGGCGCGGTTGATCGTAGACCGCACGTCCATCGTGATCGCCCACCGCCTGTCGACGGTACGGATGCTTGACCGCATTCTCGTCTTCGACCAGGGTCGCGTGGTGGAAGAGGGAACCCACGACGCCCTGGTCCGCAAGACCGAGGGAACTTACAAGCGTCTGTTTGAGCGGCAGGCGCTGGGCTTGTTTGTCGAGGAGTCCGACATGGATGAAGCGGAGGAGCTCAGCGCATGAGTCTTACTTCGGGGTATAAACAGCCACCCCGACGCGAGAGTCAGCGGAACCGTAGTAGAGGAACCACTGATCGTGGAAGAACACCAACCCTTCCACGAACGTGGTTCCCGCTGCGTACTGACCGCTTTGTTCCCAAGGCTGCTCAGGTTTGAAGAACGGCTTGTCTGTCCGTGCGATGAGCTTGCGAGGGTCATCGGCGGAGAACAGCGCCTGTCCGTCGGAGTAAGCGTCGGCAGCAATTCCCGGCGCTCCATCGACTGCGGCGTTCTTGCCGTTGTAGATGAGGATAATACCCCGATCGGTAAGCAGCGACGGCGGCCCCACTTCGGGGAATGCGCTGTCGAAGTGCCCCAGCCGCCGTCGCAGCAGCACCACCGGCTTGCCCGGCGAGCTCTCGACCGGTGTCCAATGGATCAGATCCGGGGAGGTTGCCAACCTTACCTGAACCTCTCCCCAATACATCCAATATTTCCCATGAATCTTGGCGGCGATAAGGCGGCCATTCGTTACCTTAGTGACAATGCTGGCCGATTTGTAATCGAAATGCTGATACTTCTCGCCTACCAGCGCGGGTCCGTGTTTTTCCCAATGAAGCAGATCAGTAGAAGTTGCAATTCCAAGATCCGTATTGCGGCGATTCCACTGGGTGTAGGTCAAAACATAGGTACCGTCTTCGCTTTCAACCAGGCGAGGATCTTCCACGCCTCCCGGCCATTCCCGGTCCTGCTGGGAGTCGACGTCAGGATAGAAAACTGGAGCCGGCTCGGTTGTGAAGTGAATACCGTCATCGCTCGAGGCCATGCCCAGGCGAGAGGTGTGCATGCCGATCACCATCGTCCCGCTGTCGTCCTCGGCACGATAGAGCACGTATACCTTGCCCTGCCTCACGATGGCCGCGGGATTAAAGGTATGCAGCGCCTCCCAGTGCACCGGCTTGCTGGTAATCGGATCGGTAAAGACGGACAGCGGATTAGGTTGGATGATCGGCGCCGTCACCGGGCGCGCGAAGGGACCAAGTACCCAGCTCTGCGTCGACTGGGCGAGCAGAGGACTCGCCGCCAGCAAAAAAGCGATGCGGTAAAAGAAACGGCCCACAAAGGCCCTCGATTCAGGGACGATGGAAACGGCCTACAAGAACACCCTTCATCAGGATATGCCCTTCCATCGCGTTCATTACGTCGGTTTGGGTAGCATCCGGGCTGAGGCTCAACTTGGTGTCCAGCGCGTATAGCTCGAAGGTGTAGTGATGATATGGTCCAACTGCCGCAGCACCCATCCCCATATACCCCACCTTCTTGCTTTGGTTCAGCGACTGAATCGATCCGTCCGGGAGCTGCGCGGTTGCCGGCACGGCTTGCGGCAGTTCCCGCGCTGTGCCGGGAATGTTGAAGATCATCCAGTGCAGCACCTGGTCCGTCTTCTTCATCAGCGCGGTATCCGGGTCGATCAAAAGCAGCGCAAAACTAACCGTGCCATCGGGCACATTCGACCACACCAGGTGCGGCGAAACCGGAGTTCCCGTTGCCGCCTGCGTGTACATGTCGGGAATAATCCCGCCGTCCTCAAACGCAGTGGCTGTTAATGTCAGCCGTGGTTTGGTGGGAGTGGGGGCGGGAGCAGCCGGGGTTTGTGCTGCCGCGCCGATGGTCGACATCAGTACCGCGATTACTGTCAGCTTGTTCATCGTTCTCCCTCTCTTACTGCTTCACGCCATAGAAGACGTGCCAGACCTTTCCGTTCTGACTGTCGGTAATAAACAGCGAGCCATCCGGTGCTTCCGCTACACCGTCAGCGCGTGCCAGCGCTTCGGTGGGGCTGATGAGGGGATCCTTGCCGGCGAAACCGCTGGCGAAGATCTCGAACTTGCCCGACGGCTTGCCATCTTTGAACGGTTGGAAGGTAACATTCGAAGGCGCCTGCGGCAAAGGAGCGCGGTTCCAGGAACCATGGAAGGCGATGAACGCGCCGCCCTTGTATTTGGAGGGAAATTGCTTGCCGGAATAGAACATCACATCCACCGGGGCCCAATGCGCCGGGTAGCTTGCAACGGGAAGCGTAAAGGCGCTGCAACGCCCCACGACTTTGCCGTCGCCGCCGTACTCCGGGTTGAGCAGCAACTTCTGTTGGATGTAATCAAAAAAGCAATAAGGCCAGCCGAAGTTCATTCCCTGGGTTGCGCGGTACATAGGCTCAGCGGGACGGGTAGCGTTTTCCTCGGAGGTAAATTTGTCAGGCCACAGAACATCCAATTGGTCGCGGCTGTTCATCACGATATACACGGCGCCGTCGTGCCATGTGATGGCCGGCTCCTGGCGCAGTCCCGTCACAAATTTCTGCCCGTCCGATTCCTTCTGGTGCAACTTGTTTTCATCAAACTTCCAGATGCCGCCATGTGTTTCCAGCAGCGGGCACGGATCTTGCCCGACGATGCCTTTGAGCCGGTCCTGAGACTGGCAGGCATTCGAAGGAGAACCAATGTTGATGTACAGCGAGCCCTTCCCGTCAAACGCAATGCCCTTGTCGTGATGCTCATGCTCCGTAGGCAGGCCGTCCACAATGACCTCTGGCGGCCCGTTGGGTTTCAGTTGCCCTGGGGTCATCTTCCACCGCTCGACCGACTCCACTTTAGCCACATACAGATAGCCATTACGCAGCGCGATGCCCGTGCTGCTTCCATCGCCAAAGTATTCTTTGGTCTCGAAACGGCCGTCGCCGTTCACATCGCGCAGCGCTACCAGACCGCCTTTCTTCTCCCTCCCGCTCTGCAGCGCGATATACAAATCGCCATTGGGCGCCACTACGGCGTGCCGTGCGTTGCCCACTCCGTCCGCTGCCACCAGGGCGCAGAAGCCCGCGGGCAGGGTCAACCCTCCATTGTCGATATCGCAGGAAAGCGCTCCTGCAAACGCCGTGGGGCTGGTCATACAACACGCAGCGGTTGCCAACGATCCAATGATCCAGTGTTTGGAAAACATTCCCTCTCTCCGGCAGCCTCAAGTACGATGAGGGTAGTCTAATCTTTCCCAGGAGACGACGCGGTGCTTGCAAAGAAGACGGTCATCCTCAGCCTCGGACTTACGCTGTGCACTTTCTCCTACCAGTTGGTCCGCGGCCAATCGGACGCAGCTGCTGGCATATACACGGCCGACCAGGCCCATCGCGGTGAGGCCTTGTATAAGGCGCAGTGTACGTCTTGCCACGGCGACGCGTTGGATGGTACGGGTCCATATCCCCCGCTGAGTGGGAATGATTTCCTCTCTAAATACCAGGGTCAGCCTGCGCTCAATGTCTACGACATGATCCAGAAGTTGATGCCGGCGACCGCGCCGGGTTCGCTCACCCGTCCGCAAGCCGCCGATCTTTTGGCTTATATACTCAGCTACAACAAATTTGCCGCCGGCAAAACCGAACTGCCTAGCGACGAGGACGCCCTCAAGAAGCTCATCATCCCAAAGCCCGCGCCAAAAGCCTAGTCCGTGTGCCGATTGAGCGGATGGAAGGTCTCTCCGCTAAGCTTCGCATTTCACGCTGGGTGAAGTGAAACTGCAGATCCCTCGGCTTCGCTCGGGATCTGCAGTTCCGTGGACCACTCCTGGAAGGATAGAGCGGAGCGCGGCGACCTGCTGTTCCCCGCCGGTTCAGCGTCCCAAAGCCTGGGCAATCGCACTTTCTGCCAGGGGCGCCATTACGGCGTACCCTTTCGCCGTCGGGTGAACACCATCTGACGACAACCCAGGAAGCATGGCCCCCTTCGCGTCTGCCATCGAGCTGAAGTAGTCCAGATAGACAAATCCATTGCTCGAGCAGAAATCCTGCAGCCATTTATTGAGCTCGCGAATGCGCTCAACAGGCTGGATCTCCGGCTTCCATGGATAGGCATACGCCGGAGTGATCGAAGCGAGCACTACTTTAATGCCGTTCTGTTTTGCGATCTCGGCCATCGAAGTAAAGTTGTCCTCGATCATCTGCTGGGTGGCAGGACCTGTATTCCCTGCGATGTCGTTTGTGCCGGCGAGAATAACAACCGCCGCGGGGTGCAGGTGTACCACGTCCTGCTGAAAGCGGACCAGCATTTGCGGCGTCGTTTGTCCGCTGATTCCCCGGTTCACGTAGGGTTTACCCGGGAAAAACCCGCCCGCCGTTGGCAAATGTCCCCACCCATCGGTGATCGAATCTCCCAAAAAGACGACCCGCTTTTCGCCACTGGCAACGGGCGGGAGCGCCTCGTTTTCCGCGCGATAGCGGGCCAGGTTCGGCCAGTCTTCCAGTTGTGCCTGCATCTGCTGCATTCGCTGGGCCTGGGGGATTGGAACCGACGGTTTGCTCGCGGGCGCCGCAGTTTGTGCCCACACGCATCCCGCGCAAAGCAAACTACCACATACCAACAAGCTTTGTTTCACTGGATCCCTCTGCAGCTATAGGTGATACCAGTGATCGGCTCCGAACACAAGGCCCAGCGTGATGAGAGCGATAACAATCTCTCCCACGGCTCCCACGATGAAGGGCCGCGCCCCCTGCTTACTCAACTCCCGCAGGTTGGTGCGCAAGCCCACCCCGGCGAAGGTAAGCAGAAACGCCCAGCGGGAGAGGTTGCCCACCGCCGTAAGTTGCGGCTTGGTAAAGAACCCTACGGTGGCAAGCAAGGAGATGAGCAGGAATCCCAGGATAAACTTGGGGAATTTCCGCCAAAGAAATGCGCCTTTATTCTCCACTTCGGCGGCCTGGCCTTTTGACGCCCAGTAGATGGCGTATCCCAGAACGATAAAGCCGATGGTGGCGTTGCGGCAGGTTTTGGCCAGCACCGCGACCTTGCCCGCGGCGTCCGAATAGAGCGCTCCGGCTGCCGTAGCCTCCGCAGTATTATCGACGGCAAGCCCTGCCCACAGGCCGTAGGCGCGGTCGCTCAGGTGCAGCATGTGTCCGACCACCGGAAAGAGAAAGAGAGAGATGGCGCCCAGCAGCAGAATCGCGGCGATCGCGTAGGATGAGTCCTCCTCGTCGGCATCGATCGCTCCCTGGGCGGCAATAATCGCCGAGACTCCGCAGATCGAGGACCCGACGGCAAGCAGACTGACCAGTTTGGGCTTGAGTTTGAAGGCGCGGCCCAGATACGTCATGAACGTGAGCGCGAGCACCAGCTCAATCGCGATCAGCACCAGCGAGAGGCCGCCCAGGCGGCGCACATCGCCCAGCAAAAAGCGCGCGCCCAGCAGCACAATCCCAGCCTTCAGCCAAAACTCATAGGTCGCCACCCCGGCGCGAAAGATGGCGGGAACACCCACGGTATTTGAGATGGCCAGACCGATCAATATGGCCCAAAGCACATACTCAATATTCGGCAGCACAAGGTGGTGGGCCTTGCCGTAAGACGCGATGAAGTGCTCGATAAACTTACCTGCGTAGCCAACCACGGCCAGCAGCAGAATTCCGGGTATCAGGCCGGCTGCATTGCCGGACTGAGGTGCAGTCTTTGTTTGTATTGCATCGGCGGATGTTCGGCTTGCGGCGCTGGCCATGACTTTTCCTCTCTTCTCGCGATTCCCGCTACCAGGGAATCGTTTTCAGAACGTCGAAACGGACCAGCAGGGCCGCGACAAGTGCCAGCAGAACCGCCCAGGTGTCGAGGGAAATGCGCTTAAGCAACGATGGATTCGACATGTTCAAATACTCCTGTAGTGGATGCCTGTAGCTTTTTAATGAGATAGGGGTTGAACTTTAGCGAGGTAGGAAGCTAGCAACAACAACAGGCGGAGAGCCTGTTCGTAATTACGCGTGCAAAGCTATGTTGGGTAGGGTACACGCCATGGACTCTAGCATGGCGTCCATGTTGATGCAAGCTGGCTCCCCGTGAGGCTTAATTGGAGCTGATGGAGTAGCGCACCACAACCCCTTCGACATAAGTGACTTCGACACGCCGGTCGCCGCTCGCATATTGAACCGTTTGTGTTTTCAGGCCATCGCCGGAAACAGATTCCGATAACTGCTTTCCTTGCCCGAACAGGTTTGTTACGTCGCTCATCTTCATGCCGCGCTTGAGCTGTGCCGTTGCCGGCACGACCGCGTCGCCGCCAGCGCTTGGCATGGGTTGCGGAGCCGCCGCCTGCTGCGGGCCATCAAAGCTTACGTAGTCGGCAAGCAGCTTCATCACCGCGTCGGGGGTCTTTTGGTCGGCTGGTATAGAGCCTGACCAGCGCAAGTTGAACCGGGAACCGCCCTGCAACCGTTTGTCCGCGATCTGTTGTGCCTTGATCTGGCTGGCGACCTGGGCCGCGTTTCGATTGTCTGAGTCCTGCCGTTCCCGCCGCGATCGCTCCCGGTCGAGGTCCCGCTGCAATTGCCGCTTGCGGTCCTCATCCGTGGTGTCGGCAATCTGTTTCTCCAGTTGCTTCTCGTAGTCGCTCTTGTCCAGCGGTTTGGCGGTGACGGTCGCGTTGGAGTCATCGCCAAAGGTGCCAAAACCGCCTCCGTCCAGCTGAAACTCGATCCGGTCATCCTTCAGGACCACCGCGGTCACTCGGGCCGTATCGCCTTTGTGGATGGCAACGCCGTTGCTCTTTAGGCGATTGGCGTACTCTTTCCAGTTCATGGGGACGTCTTTGTTGTAGCGCAGGTCGACCCCCTGCTGGGTGCCTGGCATGTCGATCTTGAGCACCACTTCTTTGCCGGTGAAATAGCTTTGTATCGAGTTCGGATCATTTTGAGCGCCCAGTGGCAACGTACTGAGCGCCACGGTGATAAGGACTCTGCTCTGCGCGGATCGAAACACTTCTACCTTCCCATTCCCTGGCAGGGACGGCACGATCATAAGCGAGGTCCGGTCGCCGCTCAAAGGATTATTGGAATTCAGTGTGCCAGGCGATAGACTTCTGAGCCCGCGAGGAGGAAGGCCCCGGTCCCGAAAACGTAGCTCGATGCGGCACCAAAGCCGCTGGGAGAGCCTCCGATCGGCTGGATGCAGCCCAGCCGGCCGTCCTGGTAAATGTGAGACAACAGACCCGCCCAGGCTTTCTGTACAACCGGTTGGTACTTCACCCGATCAAGAATGCCGTTGTTGATTCCCCACGCAAACCCATAGGCAAAAAAGGCTGAGCCGGAGTTCTCGGGCAACGGATACGCCGCCGCATCCAGCAGGCCAGGTCTCCAAAGCCCGTCGGCGCCCTGCAGCCCGGCAAGCTCTTCCGCCATCTCTTTGTATTGGGCTATGTACTTCGCTCGCGAAGGATAATCTTGCGGCATCTCGGTCAGCACCCGCGCCAGCGCGGCAAAAACCCATCCGTTGCCTCGCGACCAAAAGAGGCTGCTGCCATTTGCTTCGTGCTTATCGAGGAACGATTGATCGCGGAAGAAGAGATGGTTCGAAGGGCTGTAGAGCAAACCGGATGTGATCCACCATTGGCGGTCCATAAAGTCCAGATACTTGCGATCGCCGGTTGCCCGGCTGAGTTTTGCCAGCACCGGCGGCGCCATGAACAGCGCATCGCACCACCACCACAGCGGCTTCTCCTGATTATCGGGCAATGCCATCACCGTATCCACGCCTTGCAGTGTAGGCGCCATCATGGCCCGGTCGTGATAGCGAAATGAGAGGTCGAGGTAGGTTTGGCCGATCGCCTCGTCGTCGGCGTGCGCCACCCGCGGCCCCAGTTGCCAGTTAAACTTCTTAGCCATTTGCAACATAGCCTGCTCATATTTCTTACCGCTGGCCGCTTTTGGCACGGCCATGAACCCGGTATAAAGGGCCGCGAAGGTCCAATCCTGGCTGAATCCCGGTTCAGCCTTGGCTAGTTGCCAATCGGCGACCTTCTCCATGGCGTGGCGGACGTTCTTTCTTGTCAGCTCAGGCGACAGATCAGTCGCCAGGGGAGGCGTGGACGCGGGCGTGTCCCCCACCCAGGGCGTTTGCTCAGAAGCTTGAAGTTGTCCCAACAGGACATGGGGAACGAGCAGGATAGCCGCAGCCAAGGCAATCCATTGGAGGCGGCGGCCGGCAGACTTGGAAATCATAGGCGAATCTTATACCCGTTCGGGTCAGCGGATTCTGACAATCGCTTTGGCTAGGGCGTCACTGTGGGCCGGTTGAGCCTACCTGAGTTTGCATCGTGAAGCAGTGGCAAGCCGGTGTCGACCGCATACGCGGTTGTGACCAATGCAGCGTAACAGGAAATCCGGGTTCGCCCAGTGTACGTCGGCCGAAAACGACGGGCGAAGCCTACCCTTGGTTCTACATTGTGCTAGTGACTGCGACATATTCCTCTCTGCGAAAGCCAGATGCCTTTCCCGTCAGGCCGCTAACACAGAAGCGGTAGAGGAGGTATCGAATAGGTAAGGTATAAAGCGGGAAGAGAAAAACTGATTTCCCACTGCCTTCAACATATCAGCCTGGACTAAGCGCAAGAACGGGATCCAAGTCGACTGCGTACGGCAGGCAAACACCAGGAAAGTTCGTTTCGTCCCGAGACCGCGCGTCGGTGCGCGCTCGCGGTCTTGCGCGCGTCGAAACCACCCTGGGCTGTCAGCGGCAGGAAAGGGAATCATGTCATGCTTCTGAATCCCCGTCACACCGTGGTGGCAGGATCCGTTAGTGGAGTTCTCCTTCTCCTCACGGCTTGTGCAAGTAACAGCGGATCGAATCCGTCCACTTCATCGACGCCACTCACGGTAACCATAACTGGTTCAACGACCGTAGCGCTCGGCGCGACATCGCAATATGCGGCCAAAGTCGCGGGCTCAAGCAACCAGGCAGTGACCTGGAATGTGAATCAAACTGCGGGCGGGACCGCTCAGTTGGGGACCATTTCCACGGCCGGCCTCTACACCGCGCCGGCGACCATGCCTTCTTCGGGAACAATCGTGATCGCCGCGGTAAGTGCCGCCGATTCCAGTATCTCGGGCGTTATTTCTGTTGCCCTCCAGGCACCCGACTGGCGCCGCGACTTCGGTAACAGTGACTGGACCGGCGACGGTCAATATCGGAACGCCTGCCCAATACTCGGCCGCCGTTGCCGGCGCACAGAACCAGTCTGTCACCTGGGCGATCAACGCCGTAGCTGGCGGCAATGCAACCGTCGGTACCATATCTTCCAGCGGCCTATACACTCCTCCGTCGAGTGTCCCTGCCGACAGCGCGATCGTCATCACTGCGACCAGCGTGGCCACTCCAGCCATCTCCGGCAATCTGGACGCAACCATTCTTCCCCAGAGCCCCCCAGTCTCAGCCACCGCGGCGGCACGTTTTCTCGATCAAACCAGCTTTGGTCCGACCGCCGACAGCATCGCTCATGTGCAGCAGATTGGCCTGCAGGCAGCGTTGGCCGAGCAATTCAACCAGCCGACCACCCTCTACAAGCCAACCTCACCGTCGTCAGCGTCGGAGTGCGTCAACAAATTCCGTTGCACGCATATCGGATTTCCTCAAGGTGATCGGCCTGGGGCAATGACCAACTACGCCAGCGTGTAGCCATGGCTCTCAGCGAAATATGGGTTGCGCCGATTCAAGAGCCCAATGCGATGCCGTTCTATCTCAATACCCTGGCAAACGATGCATTCACCAACTACCGCACCATCATGCAGGATGCGGCCCTCACTCCCCAGATGGGTTTTTATCTCAACATGTGTGAACAGTGGAGCGCCGGCCGCCGGGCAGATCGCAAATGAAAACTTCGGCCGCGAGATGATGCAGCTCTTCAGCCTCGGGCCTGAACTTCTCAATGCCGACGGAACACTGCAGACCGACAGCAGCGGCAATCCCATCCCTACATACACCGAGCTGCAGGTGGAAGCATTTGCGCGCGCCTATACAGGTTGGACATTTGCCAATGCCGATGGCAGCAGTCCCACAGAATTCAACTTGGACATTTAACTATAACCACCTGATGGTGCCGGTCGAGAGCGCCACGACACGACGCAAAAAATTCTTCTCAACGGCACCACGCTGCCTGCGGGCCAGACCGCGGAGCAGGATCTGCAGGGCGCGCTCGACAACATATTTGCTCACCCCAACGTCGGTCCCTTTATTTGCAGGCAGCTTATTCAGCACCTGGTTACCGGCAATCCTAGTCCCGGATATGTGCAGCGTGTCTCCGCGGTCTTTGCCAACAATGGCAGCGGCGTGCGCGGAGATATGAAAGCCGTCCTCACGGCCATCATCATGGACCAGGAGGCGAGAGCGGGAGATGCGCAGACCGGCGACCAGGCGGACTCCAATCCTGCGCGTCGACGGTGGCCATTTGCGGGAGCCTCTGCTTTGGACGGTGAACCTGGTGCGCGGCCTGAGCGGCACGCAAACCAATCCAGCCGATCCTTACCCGTTCATCAACTTCATGTCGCCATTTGAGTCATCTGGGGGAGGTGCCATTCAGCCAATCCAGCGTCTTCAATTACTTTCCGCCCCAGTACGTGATCCCACAGACGGATATAAATTCTCCCGAGTTCGGTCTGGAAAATACCGGGATGCATCGTTCCCCGTTTGTCTCTGGCCGACAGGATCATTCACAGCAGTTATCCCAGGGCTCACGGTGGATTTGAGCGCGACCAGTGCCATCGGGCAAAAGGCGGCCGATCCAGCACAATTGGCGGACTATCTGGGAATGCTGTTCATGCACAGCCAGATGCCGACCGACATGCGAAGCGATCTCATCACGGCTATTTCCGCCATTCCCGCCACCGATCTGCAGTCGCGGGCGCGGGTGGCGGTCTTTCTCGTGGTCACGTCCTCGCAATACAAGATCATTCACTAGCGCGCGAAAGAGGGGTCTTATGCATCACAGTCGTCGTAGCTTTCTCGCAACTGCATCCGTGGCCGCGGCCGGCAACGCGCTCGGGTTTCGGCCCTTCGGCATATTGAACGCACTCGCCCAAACCACAACGGACTACAAGGCTCTGGTGTGCATCTTCATGTTCGGCGGGAATGATGCGAACAACATGCTCATTCCCTTCGACACCAAGGGCTACCAGAATTACTCCACTATCCGTGGAGGGCTTGCGCTGCCTCAGAACACGCTGCTGCAGCTGGCGCCGCAGCCCCACTTCGCGCTACACCCCAGCATGCCGGAGGTTCAGTCGTTGTTCAATAGCGGCAACGCCGCCTTTCTCGCGAACGTCGGCACGCTGCTTTCGCCAACCACCAGGGCGCAATACCAGGCGAAGCAGGTGGTACCGCCCACCAACCTCTTCTCCCACCCGGACCAGCAATTGGAATGGCAAAACCAGATTCAGAACGCTGGCGGATACCGGTTGGGGTGGGCGCATCGCCGACAAGATGAATACGCAATACAACCCAGGCGCGCTAGTGCCCATGATCGCTTCATTAAGCGGGGACGCCTTGTTTTGTAATGGAACCCAGACCACACCGGTTTCCGTCTCTGCAGCGGGACCGGGCTCGGCCACTTGCAGCGACCATCCGTATTGCGACACCCGCCAGCAGACGGCGCAACAGTTTGCCACGCTAAGCAGCGGTGTTTCGTTGATCCAGGCAGACAACGGCATTACCAACAATGCCTACGCTTATAACGCAACCCTGGCCAATGCGCTGGGCGCGGCCTCGCCACTCAAGACCGTCTTTCCCACGACCACGAATCCATTCGGCGCCCAGTTGCAGGAGGTGGCAAATCTCATCCAGGTGCGCTCCGCGCTGGGCGTCACCCGGCAAATCTTTTTTGTGGGTTCCGGCAACTTCGATACTCACGGCAGCCAATTGGATACGCAAGCGGCATTGCTCTCCCAACTCAGCCCAGCCTTGGGGGCCTTCTACCAGGCACTGCAGGAGATGAATTTGGCAGACTCTGTCACGGCATTTACCTGCTCCGATTTTGCGCGCACTCTCCAGCCCAATTCCGCTGGCGGATCCGATCACGCCTGGGGCGGCCACCATATCGTTCTTGGCGGGGCAGTCAAGGGAGGCAAGATCTACGGAACCTTCCCCACCCTCGCGCTCGCCGGCCCCGATGACGCTGGAAGCAACGGCCGTTGGGTTCCCACCACAGCTTCCGCGCAATACGCGTCAACCTTGGCCCAATGGTTCGGCCTGCCGGCCAGTGACCTGCCGTATGTGTTGCCCTACATCGGCAATTTCAGCACCAATAACCTCGGCTTCTTGGGTTAGCCGCGGAGGGTCAATCGATACCCAGCTGGTGTTGCATGCGCTCCAGCGATACCCCCTTGGTTTCCGGGTAATACTTCAGAATCAGGAAGAAATCGATCACCATCATCGCGGCAAAAAATATAAACGGGTAAGCACCGGAAGAGCCCGCCATAACAGGAAATACCAGCGAGATGATTGCGTTCGTCACCCAATGAGCGGAGCTGCCAAGCGCCTGGCCCTTCGATCGCACCCGGTTAGGAAATACTTCGCTGACGTATACCCAGATCACAGCGCCCTGCGATATAGCGAAACAGGCGATATACGCCATCAGCAGCCAGACCAGCCAGTGCAGGTGGTGATGAGTCATGAAGACATAGGAGACTGCGGTAAGGCAAATCGCCAGCCCGACCGTGCCCACCAACAGCAGCTTCCTGCGCCCGAATTGATCGATCACCGACATCGCCGCCAGGGTGGCCACGAGATTCGTTGCTCCGACGGCAACTGCCTGCAAAGCGCCGGAGACTTTCGTCGCTCCTGCCAGCGCGAAAATATCGTTCAGGTAATAGAGAATGGCATTGATTCCAGACAGCTGGCAGAACATGCCGACCGTGATCGCGAGAAAGATAGGGAACCGGTACTGGCGAGAGAACAAGGGATCGGCAGACGCCGCCCGTTCCTGATGAATCGACGCGACGATTTCGCTCCAGCTCATCTTCCGGTTTTGGAATGCCGGTAAGACGAAGCACCGATAGCGACTCATCGAGCTTGCCTTGCATAACCAGCCATCGAGGGCTGCGCGGAATCCCAAACAGGGCAGCCAGGAACAGAAACGCCGGCGCCGCGGAGATGCCGAGTTGCCAGCGCCATTCCGTGGCGCCAAGTTGCAGAGTGTCGATCCATGCATTGGACACATAGGCAAGCAGAATGCCGATGACCACGTTGAGCTGAAAGCAGCCAACCAGGCGTCCGCGCCATGCGGGTGGGGCGATCTCAGCGATATACATAGGCCCCAGGACGGAGGAGCCCCCGATGCCGAGACCCCCGATAAAGCGAAAGAAGATGAGCGCCGGCCAGTTCCAGGCAAGATGCGCAGCCCAACGCGGAGACCACATAAAAGATGGCCATCACGCGTAGGCTGTCCCGGCGACCAAACTTCTGCCCGGGGATACCGGCCGTCATCGCCCCAACCACCGTGCCCAACAAGGCACTAGAGACGGTAACACCGAGCAGCGCAGGGGATAGATGGTAGACCTGCGTCAACGCATTCGTGGTGCCGGAGATCACTGCCGTGTCGAAACCAAAGAGCAGTCCTCCGAGAGCGCCCACCACGGTGCTCTTCACAACATGAAAGTTAATGGTCATTTTTCTCCACTGTTTCGCTAAATAGTTTCAGCTTGTAGAACGTTAACCCAGGGACCGGATTGTCGTTGAATCTTCCAGTCTCCTCAAAACCCAGCGACCGGTACAGGGCCGCTGCTTCCGGCATAGCCTCATTGACTGTATCCAGCACTACGGCGCCGCATTCCTGTGACCGCGCCCACTCGATGGCGGCAAGTACCAACCCGCGTCCGAGGCGGAGCCCACGAAAGCGCGGCTCAACCCACAGCCGCTTCATCTCGCCGGCGCGCGTTCCGTCCGACAGCACCCTTTCCGTGATCGCGACACAACCGGCAGCCTCGTCCCCCACTCGCGCTAGCAGCAGGTCAGCCTCTTTCTCCGCGTACTTTCCCGGCAGACCGCGAAGCTCTTCTTCATAACCCACAATGCAGATGCCGGTAGAGCCCGCAGGCGAACCGGCTAGATGTCGCCCGTAGTTTGTCAGCAGGGCGTGTGCTGCCTCTGTATCCTCCGGCCAACGTGCGACTGCGATTTGGTATTTGTCCGGGTTCGCCGTCATGCGCCTTCCCAGCTTACATTGCACGTGGCATGGCAATGTCCATACAATCCCTGCGCATGAAGATATCGGCGCGTAATCAATTGCGAGGCAAAGTGGAGGCGGTTGTTCTTGGCGTCGTCACCGCGAAGGTGGGGGTTCGCGTGGGAGAGAATCTCATCGAGAGTGTCATCACCCGGCAAAGCGTGGAAGACCTCGGCCTCAAAGTGGGGGATGATGTCACAGCCGTCATCAAGTCAACCGAGATAATGTTGATGGTGGACTAGGTTGCGCTGGCTGCGCACACGCCGGCGCGCTCCAGCAGCAGGGTTCGCTCGCGCGAGTTACGGGTGAGCGTGGCCGCAAGTTCGAACTCCGTCCGGGCCTCGTTGAAGCGGCCGACTTTAGCCAGCAGATCCCCCCGCACGCTCGGCAAGAGGTGGTAGCTGTTCAGCGAGGGTTCGGATCTGAGCGAGTCGACCAGCTCAAGGCCGGCTTGCGGGCCGAACGCCATCGCCACCGCGACCGCACGATTCAGTTCCACAATAGGGGAGGGTGTGAGCTGCGCCAGCGCGTCGTAAAGCGCGACAATCCGCGTCCACTCCGTATCTTCAGGCGTAACCGCCCGCGCATGACAGGCGGCGATCGAGGCCTGGATCGCATACTTGCCAAACCCAGCACCCAGTTGCTCGGCCCGTTCCAGCGCGGCCAGCCCGCGACGGATGAGCAGTTGATCCCATTGCGCGCGGTTTTGCTCCAGCAGCAGAATGGGCTCGCCTGACGGTCCGATGCGCGCCCGGGAGCGCGACGCCTGAATTTCCATCAAGGCCACCAGGCCGTGAACCTCTGCCTCTTGCGGAGCGCACTCCGCGAGGATGCGCCCCAAGCGAAGCGCATCCTCGCACAGGCCAGGTCTTATCCAGTCTTCCCCGGAGGTCGCCGAGTAGCCTTCATTGAAGATGAGGTAGATAACCTCCAGAACCGGCGCGAGACGGGTGCCGAGCTCTGCCCCGCGAGGCACGTCGAAAGGGACACGTGCCTCAGTGAGCGTGCGCTTCGCACGAACAATCCGCTGCGCGATGGTGCGCTCCGGAACCAGGAACGCACGCGCGATCTCCCCGGTTGACAGCCCTCCCAGCAGCCGCAGAGTGAGCGCCACCTGCGCCTCTGTGGAAAGCACCGGATGACAGGATATAAACACCAGGCGCAGCAGGTCGTCTCCCAAATCGTCGTCAAGTGAGCTCGCCAGGTCCGGCACTTCCATTTCCCTGGAGGCGAACTCGCGTCCAAACTGGTCGAGTTTGCGGTCGAGGCGTGCGTTTCGCCGAAAGCGGTCGATGGCGCGATGTTTCGCCGTCGCCATCAGCCAGGCCCCGGGATTATCCGGGATGCCTGACTGTGGCCACTGCTCCAGCGCGGCCACCAGAGAGTCTTGCGCGAGATCCTCGGCAACGCCGATATCGCGCACCATCCGGGTTAACCCGGCGATCAGCCTGGCCGACTCGATTCGCCAGACCGCGTCAATAGTCCGATGTGCGTCGGCCATCACAGTTCTCAATCACACCACCTTCGATCCTCGGCCGCAAAACTGGAACGCCGTGGTAACCGGCTCACGCCATACCTCGCTTTCCCGAGAGCAACTCTGGGAACCCAGCTGCCGCTTGCTGCACATCGGCAGGAAAATCCGCGAAGTCCTGCACCTGGCGCACCTCGACGATGCAGTCGTCGCCTGGGCAGCGCTTCGCCCATTCAACGGCTTCCTCTTTGGATTTCACCTGGATCATCCAATAGCCGCCAAGTACCTCCTTGGCCTCCGCAAAGGGCCCGTCGGTTACTTTTGCCTTGCCGCCGGCAAACGTGACCCGCGCCCCCATTGAGGGCGGGTGCAGCCCGTCCAGCGCGAGCAGCACGCCTGCCTTCTGCAGTGACTCGTTGTACTTCATCATCGCCGCCACCGCTTCGGCGCTCGGCATGGCGCCAGGCTCGGCCTTCTCGTATCCCTTGGGGATCATCAGCATCATGAATCGCATGGTTGTGTCTCCTGTGTTTTGGTGACGTTTCTCTGGCTAATCCTCGCTGCGTTTACGAATCAAGCACAATCCATTCCCGCCTCGTAGACCTGGTGCATCTCGGTTTCACCGTCTCCCGCCACTTTGAGGAACTCTTTGATGAACCCGATGGCCTCTTCCTTCGAGGCCGCCTGGATCAAAGCGAAGCCACCGACCACTTCCTTTGATTCGGTGAAGGGGCCGTCGATCACGTATGAATTTTCCTCCCGAGAGGCGAACACGCGCGCTTTTCGCGCTCGGCAAGCAACCCTCGGTCGCCAGCAGCTTGCCCGACTTCATCCACTCTTCGATCAGCTTTCCCATCTTGGCCATATCCTCCTGGGTGGGGGGAGTGCCCTCGGCTTTGGCGGGTCTGTACAAGCACAAAAATCGCATTATTTGTTCTCCAGTTTTCTGATTTATAGCGGGCTTGGCCATCGTGACTCCAATGCCGGCCCTATATACACATCGAACGGGACGCAGCGGAATCGACATAGCTTCAACATTTTTCCCAGATTATTTATGGTCGGCCTTGATTGCGGGATTACGGCCGGCGGCGAATCGGCCGACGAATAAAAAGGCTTCGAGCTGCGGGCACACTCTCCGTGACCGACAGTTGTGACCGAATCCGTTACAATCCATACAGCGCCTCGTCTATCGCTTATATCTTTCTCATAACGGGAAAGTTGTACCAGATTCCTTCTCCGGCGAGACCCATACAGGAGAAATGCTCCAGGCATCGATTTTGACCAACTCTTTTGCACTGTGCTCCCTGTAATGATTACGGTGTCCTGGTTCGCCTGCCGCGGCGGCAGTCTGCAGAGTCGCCGTTTCCATTGCCAACCCTCGTCTCTGCGGGGCTTCATCTTTGCCTCGCGTGACCTTCAGCGTTCCTGGTCGCGTCTCTTGTTCGGGGTTTCACGCCGGAAACCCTTGTTCACCACGTCAACACCGGCAACCCTGACTCCGCTGGCCGTTTCTCGTTCGTGCCTTTCTTCTCCGCCGTTGCATCGCGTAGTACCAATCCTTTGATCTTGTTGCCTCTCTAGCGGCCTTTTCGCTCTCTTTCACTGCGCAGACCGCCGGGGTGCCGTTAACCCTGCAGCAAGCCATTGCTCTGGCGCGGGCAAAGAATCCGGCTCTTCTTTCCGGCCAGCAGCACGTGATCGCTACCAGGGCCAGCGAAGTTACTGCCGGTCTGCGTCAAAATCCGAACCTGACGCTGAGCGGCACCGATGTGACGCTGCCGGCCAACAACCCCGGCAATCCTTACTCCTATGCGGCAAATCTCTCCCGACTCTTTGAACGAGGGCAGAAGCGGCGGTGGCGTCTCGACCTCGCTCATACCACGACCGAAGTTACCCAAAGCCAGTACCAGGATACGGAGCGGCAGACCATCCTTGCCGTTAAACAGGCCTTTACCCAGATGCTGGCCGCCAAAGCCGCATTGAAGATTGCGGACGACAATTTGCAGGGCTACCGCAAGACTGTAGATTTGAGCAAGCACCGCCTCGATGCCGGAGACATCAGTACCACGGACTTCGATCGTATCGAGCTGCAACTTGCCGAATTTGAGGCCGATTACGACAGCGCAAATTTGAATCTTGTAGCAGTCCGGCGATCAGCTGAAAATGCTCTTGGGCATCGATACGCCGGCGACAGGCATTTGACATCACCGGCACGCTCGATCCTCCTCAGCTCACCCTGACCGTAGCGGAGGTGGAACAGCGGGCGCTCGCCGAACGTCCTGACTATCGCGCAGCCCAGCAGTCTCTTCGTCTGGCTGAGGCCAACGTCAAGCTGGCAGAAGCTTATGGGACCACCGACCCTACTCTGGGCGGCGAATATGACCGGTCGGGCAACGACAACTCGGGCGGCTTCCAGGTAAATTTCCCCTTGCGGATCTTCGATCGCAATCAAGGGGAAAAGGAACGGACCCGCTACGAGGCGCAGTCCAGCCGCTTCGCGGAGATGGCCGCGCGCAACCAGGTGATCAATGACGTAGACCAGGCCTGGGCGGCCTATCAGACTGCACTCGCCCAGTCGCGCCGCTACAACGGCCACTATCTTGGATTAGCTTCACGCGTTCGCGACAACCTGGAGTTCAGCTATCGTCATGGAGGCAGCACTCTGCTCGACTACCTCGACGCTCTTCGCGACTACCGTCAAACCAATCTCGATGCCTTGAACGCCAATGTTCAGGTCTGGCTTGGTCTCCACCAACTCAGCTATGTTGCTGCATCGGAGATGGTTCCATGACGAGCCATGCCCAGACATTCCCGGATTCGATGCGGATCTTCCTTTCGCTTCTGGCTTGCCTTGGCTGCCGTGACCAGGCGCCTCCCTCGGCGGCGGAGAATCGCGCCCCGAAAGCTCCGATCGAGGTCACCACCGTCCATGCGCAGCCGGTTACCGATCGTCTGGTGCTCGCCGCGCGGGTTGAGCCGGACCCAACCCGCGTGGTCCATATCTACTCGCAGATCACCGGCCGCCTGGTCGAATTGTATGTCCGGCCCGGGCAGGAGGTGACCAAGGGGCAGACCATCGGCCTTATCCAAAGCAGCGAGATTGCTGAGGCGCGTGCCGATTACGATAAGGCGAAAATCGAGGTGGCCCGTTCCGACCGCCAACTGGATCGCGCCAAGCTTCTGCTGCAGCACGAAGTGATGGCGCAACGCGATTACGATGACCTGGAAGCCGCGGACCAGGCAGCGCACGCGGAGCTTACCCGCACCATACAGCGAATTCACATGCTGGGCTTCTCGCCCGAAGGATCATCGGATTCAGTCGCTCTGCACTCGCCCATCAGCGGCGCGGTGCTCGAAATCGGTTCGGCCAGCGGGGAAATGCAGCGTTCGCTGGATAACGCCAGCCCAATCGCCACCGTTGCCAACCTCGATTCGGTCTGGATACTCGGCGATGTCTTTGAGCGGGACCTGAGTACCGTCCGCGCCGCGCAGTCGGTCGAGGTAACCCTTCCTGCCTATCCAGGAGAGACACTGCACGGCATTATTTCCAATATCTCCGATGCCATGGACCCCACCAGCCGAACGCTCAAGGTGCGCGTGGTCTTGCCCAACCCCCAGCATCGCCTCAAGCCCGAAATGTTCGCCAATCTCTCCATTGCTCGCACCACGGCGCCGGAGTTTGTTCTGCCCACAACCGCGGTCGTTCACGAAGGTTCCTCCAGCTACGTTTTCCTCCAGACATCTCCTGGAAAGTATGAGCAGCGCCAGGTGACCACCGGGGCTTTGCGCGGCAAAACGGTGGTGGTGACCTCTGGATTGAAAGACGGCGATCAGGTCGTCACTACGGGAGCGGCGCTGCTGCGCGCGCCCACCGGAGACTGAGCATGAAGGCATTGATCCGCACGTTGCTGGAGTATCGCGCCATCGTGCTCATCGTCTTCGTCGTCTCGTTGGAGGTCGGCGTCTACGCGTTTTCCAAACTCGACATCGAAGCTTATCCAGATCCTTCGCCGCCACTGGTCGAGATCATCACGCAAAACCCCTCGTGGTCTGCCGAAGAGATGGAACAGCAGGTGACTGTTCCGGTGGAAGCCACGTTAAATGGCACCCCGCACCTCGATCAGGTGCGCTCCATCAGCATCTTCGGCCTCAGCGACGTAAAGCTCTATTTCAATTTCGACAGCGACTACTTTCGCGATAAGCAGGAAGTCCTGAACCGTCTGCAGACGCTGGACCTGCCCAATGGGTTGCAGCCTCAGCTCTCGCCCTGGTCGCCGATCGGGGAAATCTATCGCTATCAGCTCACCGGCGGCGGCTATTCGCTCAATGAGCTTAAGGCCACGCAAGACTGGCTGGTTCGCCGCGAGCTGAAACAGGTTCCCGGCATCATCGATATCACCACCTTTGGCGGCACCACCCGTCAGTATCAGGTCGAAGCAGACCCTAACAAGTTGCTGGCGATGAACGTCACCCTGCCCCAGGTACTCAACGCCATTCAGAACAGCAATGCCAACGCCGGCGGCAACTATCTCACCCTCGGCGATCAAAGCATCAACGTGCGCGCCCTGGGTCTATTGAAGAATACCGACGACATCGGCTCCGTCGTTGTCGCCGAGCGGAACGGCGCCCCGGTGCTGGTGCGCGATCTGGGCGAGGTGAAAGAGGGTTTCCAGCCTCGGCTGGGAAAGGTCGGCCGCAATGGCGAGCCGGACGTTGTGCTGGGCATCGTGTTGCTGCAGAAGGAGGAGAAGTCTCTTCCCGCGCTCGAGGGCCTGAAAAAGAAAATTCATGAATTGAATCACGGCGGCCTGCTGCCTCCAGGCATGCACATCAGCACCGTCTATGACCGCACTAACCTCATCAACACCACCACCCGCACCGTCCGCCACGTTGTCTTCACCGGCCTGTTTCTGGTGACCCTGGTGTTGATCTCCATGCTGGGCGACTTGCGCATCAGCTTCATCGCCGCGGTGACCATCCCGTTTGCGGTGCTTTTCGCCTTTTCCATGATGGTGCTCACCGGGCAGTCTGCCAACCTGATCTCCATTGGCGCCATAGATTTTGGCATTCTCGTGGATGCCTCGATCGTCGTGCTGGAAAGCATCTATCGCAAGCTTTCACGCGGCACCGCGGACGAAAACAACACCGACCTCATCGTCGAAGGCGCAAGCAACGCCTCGAAACCCGTGCTCTTCGCCACCTTCATCATTCTCGTGGCATTCATTCCTCTCTTCACCATGCAGGGGGTTCCCGGCAAGATCTTCGCGCCCATGTCGGTAACCTATGGGTTTGCGCTGACCGGCGCTCTCATTTTCTCGCTCATCTTCGCTCCGGTACTGGCTCAACTGGTCGTTCCCGCCCAGGTGAAGCAGGAGAAACACGAAACTTATCTTGGAGGTTTTCTCCGCCGCCGATACGACAACGGCCTTCCCCGTGTCCTCGCCCATCCCAAGGTCACGTGGATTGTGGCCCTGGCGTGCCTGGTCGCATCCGGCGTACTCTTCACCTTCGTGGGTGGAGAGTTCATGCCTCCCCTCGAAGAGGGGAACCTGTGGATCCGCGCCACCCTCCCTCAGGATATTTCTTTTGAGGCTGCGGCAAACATTGCCGACGAACTGCGGGCGCAGATTGCCAAGTCTCCCGAGGTCACGCAGACCGTCTCGCAAATGGGCCGCCCCGATGATGGGACCGATGTTGTCACGTTCAATGACGTTGAGCTCTCGGTCGCTCTCAAGCCGCCCGGCGATTGGCGGCCGGGTTTGACCAAGAACGCCTTGATCGATGAGATGAACCATCGTCTCTCGCAAATCCCAGGCATGGACCTGAACTTTTCCCAGAATATCCAGGACAACGTGGAAGAAGCCATGTCCGGGGTCAAGGGGGAAAACTCGCTCAAGCTGTTTGGCGACGATTTCGACACGCTGTCGCATCTCGCCAACCAGATCTCGCAGGTGATGCAATCCGTAAGAGGCGTCGCCGATGTTGGTGTCTTTCGCGTTGGCGGCCAGCCCAGCCTGCTCATCCGCATCGACCGCGCCAAGGCTGCGCGCTATGGTCTCGCAGCGGCGGATGTCAATGCCACCATTCAAGCCGCGGTCGGAGGCGCAGCCGTCACCCAGGTCATTGAAGGCGACCGCAGGTTCGATCTGACCGTCCGCTTTCCGGAACGATTTCGCAATGGGCCCGATGCCATTCAGGGCATCCTGCTTGTCCGACGGCCTGACGGTACGCGGATCCCTATCGGCCAGATCGCCGACGTAGAGACTCGCGATGGCGCATTCATGATCTATCGCGAGAACGGCCGCCGTTATATTCCCATCAAGTTCAGCGTGCGCGGCCGCGATCTTGCCACTACCATCCAGGATCTGCAGCACCAATTGGCCGACAAGATCAAGCTGCCGTCGGGCTACAACTACACCTGGGCCGGTGAGTTCGATAGCTTGCGCAAGGAACAGCGCCGCCTTGCCTTCATCATCCCGGTGAGCCTGGTTGCGATTCTGATCCTGCTCTACATCCAGTTCCGTACCTGGAAAGATGCGCTCATCGTGCTCGGCACGTTGCCCTTCGGAGCCATCGGTGGCGTACTGGCATTGTTCCTCACCCGTACGCCGTTCAGCATTTCAGCCGCGGTGGGGTTCACTTCGCTCACCGGGGTGGCCACCCTGGGTGCGGTCGTCTTCCTCTCCGGCATCCGTCGCGCGCAAAACGAAGACGGCTTTGATACCGGGCTGCAAGAAGGGTTGCAGCGACGAAATGCGGCCTGTGGTCATGGCGTGTATGGCTGCAGGCCTGGGTCTATGTCCCGCCGCCTTTGCCAATGGCATCGGCGCCCAGGCGCAACAACCGCTGGCCCGCGTGGTTGTCGGGGGCATGTTCACTACCGTCCTGGCTATCCTCTTTGTGATGCCCCTGCTGATTCGCGGCCTGCGCACCAGGCACGACGTTTAGCGCCCCTTGAGCAGTCGGGAAACGATTATCCACGACTAGGCGGCACGTAGCAGTACACGGAGCATGTCTCGGCCCGCGTTGGAAAAGCATGGGCGGCGTAGTCTTCGTCACTCAACTCAAATTCGTCGCGCCACACCTTGCGCCATGAACCGCTCGCTTCGATCAGTGCTTCGAGATCGGGCTGGATGTACACAATGTAGGTCTCACGCGGTCGGCGTGCCAAAGTTGCCTCCAGGTTGGCGAGAACACGCGTGAACACCGGAGCTTCAAACGGGTTCCACAGGTAAACCACTAAAGACCCTTCGGGAAATGTGAAAACGGTTGCATCGCCTTCGATTGACAGAAGATTCTGGCATTGCTGCCCCGGAGCTCGATAGCACGCGATGTTAGCGGCTGCAATGGCCCGCAGCTTTGGAGACAGTTCCACCCCGACGATCGCACGAAACGGATACTCTGAGGCTATTAACAGCGCGCGCCCTTTGCCCGATCCCAGATCGACGAATGTGTATTTTTCAAAATCCAGACCGAGCCGCACGAGAGCCTGTCGAAGTACGGAAGGGGCTACCCCAAAATACCCGGCGTTATACAAATCCTCTCTTTTACCGCTCGTAAGATTCTCTGGAGAAATCAGGCTGCTTGTCTCCACCCCAAATTGCCGATCAAATGGATGTATTGCCAAATATTTTTTCGGCAAGTCAAAGTCTTTTGCGCGTGGCCGCGTGAGTCTCCTGACCGCCGCAATCGCCGTAGCAGCTACGCCCCGCTGCGCAAAAGACTTCTGCAGCCTATGCCTGAGTCTCCGTAGGTTCAACCTTCCACCCATGCACCCGATGTTAGCCCGGACGAGACTAAGCTTCTTGGCGGCGATCCGACACGCTGCCAGCTAGGTCTCGCAGCCCATGGCATAGCCAGGACGCGCTCCACCTCTCCGCAACCGCAAGCTTTTAGACAGCTTAGCGTGGAGTGAGGGGCGTCCAGAGGACAGATACTGCGCTCTGCCGGGTAAGGGTAGAGGTACCTCATGCAATAAGTGCCCCGGGCAAAAGGTGTGCCCGGGGTCTCTATAATGCGAACATGCTTTCGCCGCTTTGGACAGCCGATCTGGCGCATCCCTATCCAACCGGGGCGGATCACGTGGGGAAGGCGTACCCGTTGGATTATTTGGTGCAGGTATTACGGGGCGCGACGGCCATTCAGGCGGCGGGGCCCGAAATCGCAGAATTGCTCCGGCGCACCGGTCAGGATGAGAATCCTCTCCTCTGCCTGGATTTTTTTCTTGGGCGTGTACGCCTCTTCCCTGGCAACGAGCCGGTAGTTCTTCTCGCCCGCGCTGCAGGACACCTGGAAGGAGCGGTCTATCTCTACGAGAAGCTCTTGGGGGGCATGCAGACCGGCTACCTTCGGGGCTTCGATCATTTGACCGGTGAGAGCACTGTAATTGCGGATGAGCGAGTCCGGGTATCACTTCTCCAGGTCGCCATGCAACAGCTCCTGCTTAAGACATCTGCGCGCGTTGCCTGGGCGACCGTACGCCAGGGCCAAGGCGAAACCGACATTGTGCCGATCAAGCAGCAGGGACTCATTATGCGGGCCGAAGTCAGCAGCCTGCGTCGCGAGCACCGGCTTAAATTGAGCGACACATTCGCTGCCACCCTGGCACGCTTTGGCCACCACACCAGAAGAAATCTCCGCTACTATCGCCGCCGTGCAGAAAAGGAGTTGGAAGCGTCATTCAAGCCGGAGCTCACCTTTGCCGAGAGCGACGAGGCCTTGCGGGAACTGAGTGAACGTTCTTTCCAGCCGTTTGAAAAGTCTCTGGTTGAGTGGCGAAAAATGGACGGACTGCTGCGCACTCGGCCGGGATATTTTGCCATGGGTTTGCGGACAAAAGACGAATGGATCAGCTACCTGGTGGGCATGCGCTCTGGCAAGTCCACCTATGTGCTCTTGCAGATGAATCACAATGAATATGCCCGCTTCTCTCTCTCGATTGTGCTGCGGTCCTATTTCTTTGAACACGAGATCGGGCGTGGACAGCAAGAGATCAAATTCGTGAACGGAACCTGCGCTGCCTTCCAACGCTGTTGTGAATCGGACCGATGCGTCACGGTTACCGCGCGCCGGGGGCTCGCCGCGTTTGTGCTCTTCAATTGGATTGCCCCGTGGCACAGCGCCCCTGACCACGCGTTGAATATGAAGCGCTGGACCGCATAGCCACCTGACCCAATCAACCAAAAGGTGGAGATTGAGGCCAACCCTCCGGTCCATGACGGTCGGTTGGATGGTCCGGTAGTCTCGTCCTGCAACAGATGGCTCCGGTTGCCGGTGAGCCGGTGACGTAAGCTAGCGTGGGAGATCTGCTGGCGGATACAGCATTTTCACTTCTGGTGTATACAAAGCAACCGCTCGCGACGCAGCTTTTCCTCAAGAAAAGACGCACTTCGCCGAGACCGACTGTGCAGAGTAGAAGTGAAAATGCTCTAAAAGGGCCATATGAGGAGTGAAAACTGTCGAGGTTGGGGGCGCGACGGCGCCTGGTGTGGGATTGTTGCTGCCCTCGCGTTACTGCTGAGTGGATGCCATCCTTCCGGGCTGCCCAAGCCTGCAACCCAGGCGTATTTGGACGAGGTTACCGCTTTTTATGTAGGTTTGGCCGCACTGCAGGTGGGGGACGACGTGCGCGCTGACAGCACTCTTCAGCGGGCCACGCAGCTGGCGGAAGGGGAGCCGGCCGGCTGGGCGAACTGGGGCGTCCTTGCGCTGCGCCAGGGAAATTTCGATGTGGCCGCCCAGCGGCTGGGCCGCGCCCAGAAGCTGGCGCCCCAGAACGATCAAATCCACTACCTGTTGGGGGTGCTCGAGAGTAAGCGAGGGAACCCGTCGCAGGCTATCGTCGAGCTCCGCAAAACAGTCGAGATCAACCCCCATAACCTGCGCGCTCTCTACCTGCTGGCGCAGGAGGTGGAGCGCCAGGGCGATGCCAATGGCGAAGCCGAATTTCAGCAGTTGCTGGAGAGGATCCTGGCGGTACAGCCGGGCAATCCGGCTGTTTTGCTGGAGCTCGGGCGGGTCGCGGCGAAGCGTGGCGAGGCTCAGACGCTGCGATCCGTGGTGGCCCAGCTTAGCGCTCGTGCCCCAACCTGGCCACCGGAAGTGCAAACACAGTGGACCGCTTTGCAGGCCGCCGCTGCTGCGCCCGATGCGCGGACGGCCGCCCTGCGCATTGCGTTCTTGCGCAACTCATTGATGCGCGTGCCCGAGTTTCGCCAGAGCCTCGCCGTAATACAACCCGCTGCAGGAAGCGAGGCTTTGCCCTTCAACCACTTCCTGCTGTTGCCCACCCCCACCTTTGCCCCGCCGCCTGCTGACACCTCGATCAACTTCCAGTCAACCTTCAGACCACGCCTCTGGGGCAGCGGCGGCAATTCGTGGAGCTGGATCGGAGCCATCTCGCTCAACGGGGCGGGCAACCCGGCCGTCATCGTGGCCAACAGCCGCGCCGTAAAGTTGGCGACTGGGGCGGAGTTTCCTTTTCCTGGCGCCATGGCGCCGCTGCAACCCGAGTCCATCTTGGCGGTTGATTTTAATTACGACTTCAAAATGGACTTGGTATTGGCGGGTGAGAAGGGCGTTCGTTTCCTGCGCCAGGAGAGCCCAACCTCTTTTACCGATGTGACCGCGCAGACCACGCTTCCATCCGCATTGCTGAATGGCGGCTACACCGGCGCGTGGGCCATCGATGTTGAGGCCGATGGGGATATGGACATCCTGCTCGGCTCGCCACAAGGGGCGCCCGCCGTCTTACGAAACAACGGGGATGGAACGTTTGCCGAAACGCATCCCTTTGCCGGGATCTCTGGTCTGCGGGGCTTTGCCTGGGTCGATCTGGATGCAGACGGCAATCCTGACGCCGCCATGATCGATGAATCAGGCCGCCTGCACTTCTTTCACAACCAGAGGTCCGGTGTCTTTCACGAGCTTGCGCTTCCAGCCGATCTGCCCCACGTGAAAGCAGTGACGGTTGTTGATGTGATGAGTGACGGAACGCTTGCCCTGGTGGCCCTGGAAGATACCGGCGCGCTGGTAGCCATCACCCGTACCGATGCTGGGGAGTGGAACGTTGCCCTCCTGGGCAACGCGCCCCATCTTGCCCGGGAAGTGCGCCTGCACGCCGCGGATCTCGACAACAACGGGGCTATGGATCTATTGATTACTCCCGTCGCGCTCGATGCCGGGGATCCGCCTGGCGCATGGTTGTGGATGGGCAACGGCCAGCAGAAATTCACGTCGTTGCCTCAGCCCGCCGGTCCCGCGCGGGTGTTCGATGTAGCAGACGTCAATGGTGACGGAAGGCTCGATTTGCTGGGGCTCTCTCCGGACGGGCAGGCGCAGCAGGCCCTGAACCAGGGCAGCAAAGAGGGCAGCAAAAAGTATCAGTGGCAGATTCTGCGGCCGCGAGCGCGGCAGGCCACCGGCGACCAGCGGATCAACTCCTTTGGTATTGGCGGGGAGATGGAGCTTCGTGCCGGGTTACTGGTGCAGAAGCAGCCCATCACTGCGCCGCAATTGCACTTCGGCCTGGGCGAGCAGAGTAGCACCGACGTGGTAAGAATCTTATGGCCCAATGGGATGGAGAACGCAGAGTTTGCCTTGAAGGCAGATCAGGAGGTGCTGACCGAGCAGCGTCTCAAAGGCTCGTGTCCCTTCCTGTTCGCCTGGAACGGCAAGCAGATCGGCTTCGTGAAAGATGCGGTGCCGTGGGGGTCGGCCATCGGTCTGCAGATCGATTCTGTCGGTTCGACCCGAATCGCAGCCACTGAAGAGTGGTACAAAATTGGCCGTGATCAGCTTGTGCCGCATGACGGCTACTACGATCTGAGGCTCACCGGTGAGCTGTGGGAGACCTACTACTACGACTACCTCAAATTGATGGTGGTCGACCATCCGGCCGGCACCGAGATTTTCACCGATGAGCGGTTTGTGGTTCCACCGGTCAAGCTGGCAATCACCGCCGTCGCGCCTCCGCATCCCATCGCCAAGGCGCGTCGATGATCAGGGCGTCGACGTAACCGAGATCGTCAGCAAGCTCGACGGCAAGTATCTGGATACCTTCGGCCGCGGACAATATCAGGGGCTTACCCGCGATCACTTTGTCGAAGTCGATCTGGGCAACGATGCTCCGGCGAGCGGCCCTCTATGGCTGATTGCCAAGGGATGGCTGCACCCCACAGACTCCTCAGTAAACGTCGCCATCAGCCAGGGACATCACCAGAAGGCGCACGCTCTCAGCCTTGAAGTCCCCGACGGGCACGGCGGATGGCGTACCGCCCAGGCAAACTTGGGCTTTCCGGCGGGCCGGAAGAAGACCTGCCTCATCAACCTGGAAAATGTCTTTCTGCCCGGCACGCCGCGCAAGCTGCGCCTGCGAACCAACCTGGAGGTCTATTGGGATTCCATCGAGTGGGCGCAGGGCCTGCCCGACGCCCGGCTCAAGGTCACGCGCCTGGATCCGTCGCTGGCAGATCTTCATTACCGTGGATATTCGGTGGTCCACCAGGCGAATGCCGTCGTCTCCTGAGCTGCCCGACTACAACCGGATCGCCGCCAGCAAGCAGATCTGGCGCGATCTCGAGGGTTACTACACCCGCTATGGCGATGTCCGCGAACTGCTGGCGGGCATCGATGACCGCTATGTAATCATGAATGCCGGCGACGAGATTACCTTGCATTTTGCCGAGCAGCCTCCGCCGCCCGCCGGATGGGTGCGCGATTACGTGATCGCCGGCGACGGATGGATTAAGGACGGAGACTACAACTCAACTTTCTCCCGCACCGTGCAGCCGTTGCCCTACCACGCGAAGGACGAGTACAACCAGCGCTCCGGGCAATCTCGAAGATGAGTGGGTGTACCGCCGTCATCCCGAGGATTGGCAGAACTACCACACACGTTATGTAACCGCTGAGCCGGTAGATCAGGCGCTCAGGAGTGGGGCCGCGCAATGAAGGCGAGCATTGGCGTAAGAGTCTTCGTGGCCATTTTGTTTGTGGCGATGTTGGCCACCCCGCCGTTATCAAGCAGGTATCTGCACGGCAGGAAGAAGCCCAGGCAAAGCTCGACGAGAGCCAGGCCCTGGCGCGATACGGCTTCCATCTGCAGGAGGTCTCGCAACAGGCCGGAGTGCACTTTGTCCACCAGGCGCCGACGTTGGACGCCAAGCTGGAGGGCATTATGCCCGAGGTCGCGTCGATGGGCGCCTCCGTCTCCATCGTTGACTTCGATCGCGATGGCTGGCCCGATCTCTACGTGACCAACAGCAAAACCGGTAGCCTGAATTCGCTGTATCGCAATATGCACGATGGCACCTTCCAGGACGTTGCCGCGCAGATGGGCATCGCCGATGTAAATCGGGAGGCAACCGGCGTCTCCATGGGAGCGGTCTGGGGCGACTATGACAATGACGGTTACGAAGATCTGTTCCTGATCAAGTGGGGCAAGCCTGAGCTCTTCCATAACGACCAGGGCCGCGGCTTTACCCGGGTCAACAGACGCAGCCGGTTTGCCTCCGTGGATCAACGCGAATACAGCGGTCTGGTTTGACTACGACGGGGATGGACTGCTCGACTTGTTTGTCGGCGGGTATTACCCGGAGAAGTCTGGATCTATGGCATTTGACCAACACGCGCATGATGCCGGAAAGTTTTGAGTACGCGAAAAACGGCGGCCGAAAGTTCTTGTTTCATAATCTGGGCGATGGCAAGTTTGAGGAGGTCAGCGAAAAGGCCGGGATCAAGAGCAACCGGTGGGCGCTGGCCGCTTCCGCTGCGGACTTGCGCGGCACCGGCCATCCCGATCTGTTTATCGCTAACGATTATGGGGTTTCCGAGTTGTTCCTGAACGAGGGAGGACATTTTCACGAGGCGGGCCAGGCGACGGGCGTGGGTTTTGCGCCCAAGAGCGGCATGAACGTTGCTTACGGAGACATTCTGAACCAGGGTAAGTATGCCATCTATGTCTCGAATATTTCGGAAGAGGGGGTGCTGATTCAGGGCAATAATCTCTGGGTACCCCGCGAGGGAGAGTCCAGTCTGAAGTATGAAAACCTGGCGCGCGATATGGGTGTGGAATTGGGCGGGTGGAGTTTCGGCGCGCAGTTCGGCGATCTGAATAACGATGGCTATCTGGACCTCTACCTCACGAACGGGTACATCTCCCTGAGCAGGACGAAGAGTTATTGGTACGACTTCTCCAGGGTGGCGGGCGGCAACAGCACGATTATCGGCGACGCAGCAGATTGGCCCGCTTTCAATGGGCGCAGTTTATCGGGGTATCAGCAGAAGAAAGTGTGGATCAATGACGGCGCGGCCAAATTTGTGGATGTAGCCCAGGCGGTGGGAGCGACCGATACCTATGACGGACGCTCGGTTGCGCTGGCGGATCTGTGGAATCGTGGGGTACTCGATGTGGTGGTGGCCAACCAACGCGGCCCCTTGTTGATTTACAAGAACACGGTGAAGCCGGAGAACGAGTGGGTTGAGTTTTCGCCTCGAGGGCACGAAGAGCAATCGAAGTGCGATCGGCGCGCAGGTCACTCTTTACTGGAACGGCCAGCAGCAACTGCAGCAGGTTTCTGGCGGAAGCGGCTTCGCGGCGCAGAACGATCGCAGGCTGCATTTTGGGCTGGGTACGAATCCGCAGATCGAGAAGGCAATCATTCGTTGGCCATCGGGCAAAGCCCAGACAATCGAGAAACTGGTTCCCGGAAAGCTCTACAATGTCAAGGAGGCGGAATGAGTCACCAGGTTCTCACCGCACAGCGCAACCGGTGAAGTTCGAGGCCGTCAAGCGATTCTTCAGCCCAGCTAATCGCTATCTCTCTCCTTTGCTGATCTCCTGCATTTTGCTGGTGGGCCAGCTCTCCTACGGCATCCTGGAAAGTTACACGCGGACCCTGTTGGCGATTGGCACCAGCCTCGTGGCCGAGATGATTCTGTCGCGCATTTACTTTGGCAAGTGGCCAAACCTGGCCAGCGCTTACATCAGCGGGATCAGCGTAGGCATTCTGGTGCGCTCTCCCGCCTTCTGGCCTTATGCCTTGTGCGCGCTGATTTCGATTACTTCGAAGTATGTGCTGCGCGTCCACGACCGGCATATCTGGAACCCATCGAACTTCGGTATCTCTGCCATGTTTGTTCTCGCTTCCGGCACGGTGGCGGGGTTGAGCATCCAGTGGGGGAATTTTGTCTGGCCGATGATCGTGATCTGGACATTGGGTTCGGCGATTATCTGGCGCCTGCGCCGTTTTCACATCAGTGCGACCTATGTCGTCTCATTTTTGGTGTTCGCGTTGCTTCGCAGCTGGATCACCGGCGATCCATGGCGCTCGGAAATCTCTCCCATCACCGGGCCGATGTATCAGCTATTCATCTTTTTCATGATTACCGATCCCCGGACGACGGTGCGCTCGAAGACTGGCCAGTGCCTGGTGGTTGTTGCTGTGGCCGCGGTTGAGATGGTGTTGCGCCTTCACCAGGTGGTGTATGCGCCCGTTCTACGCTCTCTTCCTGGTTGGGCCAACAGCCATGCTGCTGGAAATGTGGATGGACTCGCGCCGGGCTCACCTCATGGTCGCCCATGCCTGAAATTTTGCTGCGCTGCGCTGCGCTTTGCCTGCTCACCCCATTGCTCATGGCGCAGACACAGCGGCCTTCGGGGCCCATTCACTTCGTCGACGCGACCGCCGCAACCGGCATCTCATTTCGCCACCACAGTGGCGCCTTTGGAAAGAAATACCTTCCCGAGACGATGGGCAGCGGTGTATGTGTGTTGGATTACGACAACGACGGCTGGCAAGACATCCTGTTCGTGAACTCGATGGACTGGCCAGGCCACGGCTCGTCCAAATCTTACCCCGCGCTCTACCACAACGACGGCAATGGAACCTTTACCGACCGTACCCGGGAGGCGGGGCTCGCAGTTGAAATGTATGGCATGGGGTGCGCCGTCGGAGACTACGACAATGACGGGAAGGATGACATCTACATCACCGCGGTTGGTTCCAGCCACCTCTTTCGCAATCTGGGCAACGGAAAATTTGCGGATGTGACGGCGCGGGCGGGGGTAGGTGGTAGCGGCTTCGCCAGCGGCGCCGTATGGTTCGACTTCGACAACGATGGCAAGCTGGACTTGTTTGTGGCGCATTACGTGGAGTGGTCGCCGGAAAAAGACCAGTTCTGTTCGCTCGACACAAAAAACAAGTCGTATTGCACGCCCCAGGTCTACAAAGGAGAGAGCGCGAGGCTCTATCACAATCGCGGTGACGGGACCTTTGAGGATGTGACTCGGCGTGCCGGCCTATACGACGCAACCAGTAAGTCTCTCGGCATTGCCCTGCTCGATTATGACGAGGATGGCTGGCTTGATTTGCTGGTGACCAATGACACGCAGCCGAACAAGCTCTATCGTAACAATCATAACGGCACATTCAACGATGTTGCCGTGCCGGCTGGAGTGGCCTACAGCGATGCGGGCGCTACCCGGGCGGGGATGGGTGTGGACAACGGAGACTATGAGAACTCCGGCCATCCTGGTCTGGTGATCGGCAACTTCACCAACGAGGGCATGGCGCTGTACCACACCGACGGCTCGGGTTTGTACACCTCCTCTGCCGAGGCGACGGGTATTGATCGCTGGTCACTGCAGTCCCTTACCTTCAGCGCCTTTTTCTTCGACTACGATCTGGATGGTCTACTCGACCTTTTAGCGGTAAACGGTCACGTAGCCGACGACATCAGCGTGACTCAGCCGCATTTGAGGTACGCGGAGCCCGCGCTCATGTTTCATAACCAGGGAAAAGGTCAGTTTGAAAATATGTCTGCAAAGTTGGGTCCTGCACTCGAGAAGCCGATAGTGGGCCGGGGCGCAGCCTATGGGGATTTCGACAATGATGGCGATCTGGACCTGGTGATTACTGAGGCCAACGGGCCGGCGAGATTGCTGCGCAACGAGAACGGCAATCAGAACGACATGTTGCGGGTAAAGCTGATCGGCACGCGTTCCAATCGTGACGGCATCGGCGCCAAGCTTACGCTCCAGGTCGACTCCCGTCTGCGCCTGTTACGTATGGTGAAGTCGGGCTCTGGCTACTTGTCACAAAGCGAGTTGCCGGTGACCTTCGGTTTGGGCAAACCCGACCCAACCAAAAAAATGGGGGCTGACGATTGTCTGGCCCAGCGGGCAAAAAGACACGCTCACGAACCTCAAGCCCAACCAATCCATAACCGTGCAGGAAGGCAAGGGAATCGTCGCCTCGCACGCCATCATCTTTCAGCAAGCCACGTCCGAAAAAAGAGAGAAATGACACTGGCAGTACCCCCGGCTTTGCCGACCCACGGGAGGACTGAAAGCTGTTGTTTGGGCTCTTTCCCTGCCACGGACCAGCGGGTGCCCCATATCTCGCTCGTTTTTCGCGAGATGTGGAGATACGCCAACCTTTATGTTCCTTGGGTAGGGCGGAAACCGGGCCGGCGGAGCGCCGTGGTCTCCCACATCTCGCGAAAAACGAAGCGTAGATGTGGGGGCACCCACCGGTCCGTGGCACGAGACAAAACTAAGTTTCTAAGCGTAGAACCCTGAGCTCTCCAGCATGACGTTAATTTCGTCCCGGTCGACGTCCAACTTGTGCGCCGCACGTAATAGGTCTTCCGCGCACACGGGATACCAATTGTGACGCGTGGTATCTCCAAACCCTCCCACATTGAAAGGCTCTATGAGCCGAAGAACCTCTTCTGTGAACCCGTGCGTATCGCTAAGTCTGTGTGCTCGCTCAAGCAAAAGCCGAGATGCCGGCCCGAATGTCGGATGCTCCCTCAACAGAAATCCAGGCAGCCAGCTCCGGCTTGCCCAACCGCTGTGCGGTCTCTGCAAAGCTCACCGCAGCAAAATACAACAGCGACACCGCTGTAAATGCTGCGAAGTTGCCCATAGTTGCGTAGAGTGCGCCGATCAACCGGCTGGCGGCCAGCAGGTCACAATCCGTTTGCTGCGCATAGCTTCGCAACTGCCATCGAAGATCCGCCGAATCGCGATGCTTGTGGATGATCCGCACAAGTCTTTCTATGCCAACCAGCGTAAGAGGAAATCCGGTTGAGAGTAGCGGGTCAACAAAGCCTGCCGCCGACGGCAGCATCGCCCATTGTGGCCCCGCGATGGTACGGCTACGAAAGCTCAATTGAGGCATGTACCGGAAAGGCTGATACGGGGCGGCCCCCATGAATTGTGATTTGAGCGACGGCAACCGGTCCAGCAGCCGCCGCCAGGCAGGCTCGCCTTCACTCAATGCCAACTCCCTGGCCACCGCCTGGGTGGCGGCGACTCCAGCGCTGGTAACTCCATTATTGAATCGAAGCACCCACACCCACCCGCCTTCAAACACATGGTGTACGGCTGCATCGTCGACAGGATACGGGGGAGTCTCTCCAGTAGCTTCCGTTCGTGAGACTTCCGTGAAGTGGCTATAGAGGCTTTCGGTAGCGGGAAGGCCGGGTAACGGAGACTCTTCCAGCCGCAATCTGCGGTACAAAAAGCCGCGTGGTCCTGTGGCGTCGATCAAGAATCCGGCACGCAGATGGAATGGTTCCTCGCCTGCGTGGCCACCGATCGTCGCACCATCGTCTCCCAGGTCCAGGGTCTCGATCCGAGCGCAGTCCAGGTAATCGACGCCAATGCTCTGCGCCTCTCTAACCAGAAAGTGATCCACGTCCGCTCGATACCAATGTGTATCGGCGATATCATCGTGCGGGCTCGCCGCCACCAGCAGTTGATCCGCAGATCCTTGATGAAAGAATGTGAACCCGCGCTTCAGTCCACAAGCGATCTGCGGATATGCGCGTTGCCAGCTGCCCCATTTTGCCAGCGGTGCAATCCGCGGCAGATCGTACGTCGCACACAATCTTTCTAGGAGAAGGTTGCTGAGCGGCGTGGTGGATTCACCAATCACCATCCGTGGATGTTTGCCCTGTTCAAGCAGGATGACCGAGAGGCCAAGCTGATGTGCAATCATCGCCATCAGGCTGCCGCCGAAGCCGGCGCCTACGACCGCGAGGTCATACTCCCTCTTCAACTTGCTCCACCGCAACACGGGCATGGAATCCTATCCAGCTCGATCTGCTGCAAATTCATCTGTCGCAGCCGAGCCGCGCGCTGTGCGTGGCAATGCGCACAAGACTCGCGTAATCCCCAGAGGTCCGCGAACACTCTGCCCGCACCCAGACCGAGGCCGTATTCCATCGCAGATTCCAGAGTATCCAAAGCCGGAAGCGCAAATTCACCGTTAGCCATGAGCGCCTCCATGGCCCCGTTCCCCGCGCGCGTCGGAATCAGCGTCGCCGCCGTTGCTCCAAGCTCCATGGCGAAATCCAAAGACCGCTCCGCCCAACAGAGCGCCTCTGCCGCCGGCACGAAGGGCGGCTGCACCAGGATAAATACCCGAAGATCGATCCCATTGCTGCGCAGAAACTTTGCCGCACTGGAAAACTGCTCGAGGCTCATACGCTTATTAAGCGCGGCGGCCGCGTCTGGATGCACCGTCTCCAGGCCCATCGCCACTTCCAGCCTGCCGGCAAGCAGGTCGCGGAAGCGCAGGCACGCATCCCCGATGAGCGCCGGATGGTTCTCCACGATCAACCTCTCGAATCGATTGGCGCGCTGCGCGATGGAGGCGTAATCCGCTGGAGGAATCGCGTGAGGATCGAAGAAGCTCCCGCTGTTATAGAGCTTGAGCTGGCGTGCGGGCGAAAGATTGTGAAGCGCGTGATCGATCTGCGCGGGAATCGCCCCGACGGGCACCGTTTCCGTGAGCGTGTTGCGCCACAGGTCGCACATCAAACAGCGAAAAGGGCATTCCCGATTGGTGAGAAAAATTGTGGCAACCGGTTTGACTACCCCGTCGTGGGCGCACTCTTCTTCGACAAAATACTCATACGGGACAAACGGATCGAGGTTCTCTCGCTCCGGGCGGCGGCTAAGAATCCAGGCATCACGTTCCGCGCTTCGGGCGGGATATACCGATGGCAACAAGCCACTCATAAATACAAAGAAAGAAATTTCTGGCGATACTCCGCCTCGCGAAACGGAAGCCTGGAATGCATGGTGGCTTCTGACACCGCGCCGTGCTGGAAGCGACGCTTGGGAAACACTGGCATGTCAAAGCCGGTAACTGCCTTAACCCCACGCGCCACGATTTCACCCTTCAGCTGATACAAACGTTCGACATCGTAGTTCGTTAACGCGATAAACGGAACGCCCTCCGCGACCGCGATCACGGACGGTTGCGTAAAAGGGCTGAAGCCGCGAAAGCCGAAGTGGCGGGCCGGAGCATAGGTTCTGCTGTAAGAGCGGCTAAGGCCGCCGCTGTAAGTCAGGGAATGTTTAATCTTCCCCACGCCCCACCCTTCCTGGTAAAGCATCGAGTTATTGATGACGCTGCGAATGGTAAGCTCAGGGTTCTGTTCGATCGGATAATCCTTGAGGTTTTCGTCTCCCCCGTCCCCATCCAACAAATAGCGCCAAGCAGGATAGCGTTGGCGCACGCCCCGGCATAGGGCCATCGCCATCGTCGCCGACTGTACATCGAGCGGCTTGTAATCTTCGATCACCCGGATCGTCTCATCCACATCGAGAGACGCTGCATCCGTCTCCACCGGCTCAAGGAATAATCCCAAGCCAAGAGCTTCGAGAAAAGCGCGAGCCTGCCTCACATCCGGCCCGTCGCCAACATCGAGCACAAAGGCCTTCAGGCGCGACGGGTTCATGCCCAGCTTGAGCATCACGTGGTACGCAGTAAGAAAAACGCTTCCGCTGTCGATACCGCCCGAGAAGCACACGCCAATGGGCTCATGAGCAGGCACCAGGGTAAGCCACTGCGCGATCTCCTCGGCCAGCGCGCCGATATAGGCTGCGCCGATCTGGTTTAGGTCGGTGGTCGACCCTCCATGGCAAGGGGTGAAGAAGCGAGTGTAGACCGGGTCAGGATCGGGGCAACCAACCAGTTGCAGCGCAACCACGTGATGCGCGGGGACCATCCTTGTATAGCTCGGGTGGAACTGCGCGTCGAGTCCTTCCTTTTTCAGCCAACCATAAATCTCATCGATGCGTGCAGCCACCACCAGCACCGGACCCTCTTGCCGCTTCGCCAGAAAATAGCGCATAGGGCGGTCGAGCGATCGCGCCATTTTCACCGTTTTGCCTTCGCGCACAACCAGCGCGAACGAGCCCGCTATGCAGCCCACTTCCTCAGCAGATCCGTGCAACACAAACTCGCATGCTTCGGCGATCGAGAGGCGGTAGATCTGGTTCTCTTCCGGTTCCGTAAGATCAACTAACCGCTCAATGTGCTGTTGCTGCATGATTCCCGCCATCTGCTTTCAGAATAGCGCATCCATTGTTCCGAATCTCCGCCAAAGGTTTGATATTCATCTCATCCATTCGATGGTTGACCCTGTCGTCCAATTCAAGCACCCTTACGCAGACAAACAATGACACGAAATATTTCTATCTTCTTTGTACTTCTGGCGGCCACGACCAGCAACTTGTTCCCCCAGGACAACAACTTCTTTTCCCAATGGAAGACGCGAACGAGCGCGATCCAAGCCAAGCAGCCGTCATGGCCGCCGCCGGTCATTTCGCCTTATCCCATGCTAATCCAGGTCTTTCGCGCGGACTTCCTTCGCCAGATCACCCCAAGCCTCACCTCCACCTGGAACTACGGAGCGAGCCGAGGTCTGAACCTGATTCCCGGCTTCAATAGCGAATTTGACTTTTACTATCCGCCGTATATCCAGCACAACAACCCCAAAGTGATTGATGGCTTTGGCGACGTCGGTTTTCTATACAAGTACCGTATTCTCTCCAAAAACGAAAAGGAGGGAAACTATATGTTGAGTGCCCAGCTCACCGCCACCCTCCCTACCGGCAGTCATAGCAACGGAAGCCCCGATTCCTCGGTTTCGCCGACCCTTCTTGGCGGTAAGGGGTTTGGCAAGTTCGATGCGATTTCCTGCCTGGGGGGAACCCTGCCGACGGAAGAAACCAACAAGGTCGGCCGTTCCATTGCATGGAATACCACGGCACAATATCACATTTCCAAATATGTGTGGCCCGAGCTGGAGTCAAACTCCACCTGGTTTTTCGCCGGAAAGAATAATGGGAAGATGCAAAATTTCATCACTCCGGGGATTGTCTTCAGCAGATTCAAGTTTCATCCCAACGATGAGAAGAGCCGCACCGGCGTCGCGTTCGGTGGGGGCATGCAAATCGCGACCTCGCATTTTCACACCTATAACCATGAGCTTGCCTTTACCACGAGGTTCATCTTCTAAAGCGTTCGCAAATGGTGATTGTGAGGGCGAACGCCTGCGCATAGCAACTCTCCGGCCTCTTCTTCAGGTGGGCGTCTATCTCCACCTTTTGATCGAGGTGCGGGCCGCCAAATGGCGCTAGAATCCGAGAGCAAACCACGGGACAAATCCCAGGAGAGGAAAGAGGTCGAAAGGCTTGCCAGTCCGTCTTCGCCCCATCGTGCTGATTGCATGCCTGCTGCTTCTGTGGCAGTTTGCCGTTACCCGCCACTCCATCCATCTTTTGCCGACGCCCTGGGAGGTCGTTAAGGGAATCGCTGACCTCTTGCAACACGGCCTGCTGCTAAAGTACGTAGTCGCCTCGCTCTTCCGCGTGACTTGGGGCTTTACTCTAGCCGTTCTTCTGGCTGTACCTCTGGGGCTTATTATCGGTTGGAATCGCAGAGCAGACATGGCGTTCAATCCCTTGATGCAGATCCTCCGCCCCATCTCGCCGCTCGCCTGGATCCCGATCGCCATCCTCTGGTTCGGTGTTGGTGATTTCTCGGCCATCTTTCTTATTTTCCTGGGCTGTTTCTTCCCCTTGCTCCTCACCGCCATCAACGCCGTGCGCAGCATTCCCGCGGTCTATCTCAACGCCGGCCGCAACTTCGGTCTTGGTTCGTGGGCCCTGGTCTCTCGTGTGCTTTTTCCTGCCGTGATTCCGCAACTGATCATCGGCATGCGCATCACGTTGGGCGTCGGTTGGCTGGTGGTGGTAGCGGCGGAGATGATCGCGGTCAACTCCGGCCTCGGTTTCCTGATTGTGGATGCGCGCAACGCCGGCAACCGCTACGACCTGGTCGTCGCTGGAATGGTCATCATCGGTCTTATCGGTCTGCTGCTGGATATGGGGATGCGATCGCTGCAGCAAGTCAAGTCGCTTCGCTGGAGCTATTCGGAGGACTAATTGCAGAACGCGAAGTTACAGGCCGGGCATGTCCACATGGTCTTCAACCGCGATGGCAAGAGCACCCCGGTGCTCGATGACATCAGCCTCGAGGTTACCGAAGGGGAGTTTGTTTGCCTGCTCGGGCCCTCAGGTTGCGGAAAATCTACACTGCTCAGCGCCATGGCTGGTTTCCTCTCGCCGACCAGCGGAGAGATCGAGATCGATGGCCAAACTGTGCGCGGGCCTGACCCTCGTCGCATTTTTGTCTTTCAAGAGCGTGGTGTCTTCCCCTGGCTCACGGTCGAGGGAAATATCGCCTTCGGGCTCTTCCATCTTAGCGGTGCGGAACGCAGGCAGCGTGTCGCGCACTATGTCAAGATGGTCGGGCTCGAGGGTTTTGAAAAAGCCTATCCACCCGCACTCTCCGGCGGCATGAAGCAGCGCCTCGAAGTGGCGCGGGCCCTGGCTGTGAACCCCGACATGCTTTTTCTCGATGAACCTTTCGGCGCGTTGGATTCCATTACCCGTCTCGTTATGCGCGGGGAATTGCTGCGCATCTGGCAAGCGGAGCGCAAGACCATTATCTTTGTGACCCACGACATCGATGAGGCGGTGCAGCTTGCCGATCGCGTTGTCGTGCTGAGCGCTCGGCCCGCAACTGTTCAGCAGATCGTGAACATCGATATACCCCACCCGCGAGACATCAGCTCTGCCCGCTATCTCGAACTTCGCGACGGAATTTTCCAGCAGATCGGCCTGGCCCACAAGATATGAACTCCCTCGCAGAGCCGAGAAGATGGGAGCGCCTCTTCTGGCCGCTTCTGGCCAGCGCCCTGTTTCTTGCCCTCTGGCATTACTCCGTCGTCTGGTCGGCGACAAAAATCTTTCCTTCTCCGCGCGATGTAGAGAAGGGTATTGCCGAGCTGATCCATAAGCGGGTCTTGTGGCGCGACATCATCGATTCCCTGCGTCGCGTCGCCATCGGATTTGGCAGCGCCGCGGTCCTTGGCATCCCACTTGGTTTAACGCTCGGCTGGTATCCGGCGGCTAATCAAGTAGTCAATCCGCTGTTGCAGATTCTTCGACCCATCAGCCCCATCGCCTGGATTCCCGTAGCCATCATCCTTCTCGGTGTGGGAGATCATGCGGCGTCCTCGCTCATCTTTCTGGGCGCCTTTTTTCCCATCGTCGTGGCCTGTATTGATGGCGTGACCAACGTGCCCTCGGTCTTCCGACTCGCCGGTCGTAACTTCGGCCTCGGACCCGTCCGGCTTCTCACCCAGGTAGTCTTTCCCGCGGCTTTGCCAAAAATCATTGTCGGCCTGCGCATCGCCCTCGGTATCGCCTGGCTGGTCGTGGTCGCGGCGGAGATGGTCGCAGTCGACTCCGGTCTGGGCTACCTGGTCATCGATTCGCGGAACTCAGGCAAGCGTTATGACCTCGTGGTGGCTGCCATGCTGATCATTGGCCTGATCGGGCTGGTACTTGACACCGGCTTTCGCCGGCTGGAAACAATCAAATCTGTTCGCTGGGGATTTCGCGATGAGTCTTAAGAGCAAAATGCTGTTCCTGGTCTTCGGCTGGCTGGTCCTCATCACCGCCATGCATGCATGGCTCAACGTGAATTGGGCAGCTGTTCTGAATGACTATCGACCGCTCGACAAGCGAAAAATTACAGTCGCCTACCTCCCCGTCACTTGCCAGCTCACCTGTCCGGTAACCGACTATATTTCCAGGTATTCTTTGTCCGGCGAAATGTTCCTGCCCAAAATGTTTCAGGGCTTTCCCGAGATGAAAGAAGCACTGATCTCCAATCGGGTGCAGGCCGCGTTCGTCGTTGCGCCTCTGGCGATTGCTCTCGTCTCCCAGGGTGTTCCTATCAAGGTCGTATACCTGGGCCACCGGTATGGCAGCGCCGTCGTCGTCCGCAAGGACGGCCCCATCAAGACCTTTGGCGACATGCGCGGCCGCACCATCGCCATCCCCAGCCGCTTTTCCGACGAACGCCTGCTGCTGTTTCGCGCAATGAAGGTATTTGGCATCAAGCCCGGCGAGATCAAGATGGTCGAGATGGCGCCGCCCGATGTTTCAGGTGCCCTCGCCGCCCATGCCATCGATGCATTCGTCATGGGGGAGCCCTTTCCCTCGCAAGCCGAGATTGGCGGTTTTGGACGTGTCCTTTTTCAGGCCCGGGAATATTGGCCGGATTACATGTCGTGCATTCTTGTTGTCCGCCAGGACCTTATCGACAAGCGTCCCGAGGTTGTCCAGACCTTGGTGGACGGTATTGCCCGTTCGGGCCTCTGGCTGGACACGAGCAAGCCCCACCGTGAGGACGCCGCGGATTTCGTGGGCCGCTTCTACTACAACCAGAAACCCGCGTTGCTTCGATGGGCCCTGACCAAGCCGATGGACCGGGTCACCTATAGCCCCCTCGCCCCGCGCAAGGCAGACTTCGATATGGTGCGCGATTTGATGATGGAAACGGGTGTCTTGAATAAGAAGATCGAATTCAGCGACTACACCGACACCCGCTTCTCAGACCAGGCCAGTATCCAGACACCCTGGAGATATGAACCCGGCATAGCTACAGCCAGGTAAGGAGAGACCAATGTTTCGCAGGCAATTCATTCAACTCGCCACTCTTGCAGGTGCCGGTGGGCTCTCAGCGGTCGGCGCCATGGCCGCAGCCGAGAAAAGGACAGTCACCTTTCGCATCCAGGGCTTTAGCTGCATCACCTGCGCCGTAGGGTTGGACGTGATGCTCGAGCGGCAGAAGGGCGTGGTCCGGGCTGAATCCAACTACCAGGATGCTAAGACAACCATCGTCTTTCACCCCGAACTCGTCACTGAAGCCGCGCTCAAGGGCTCCATTGCCGAGATGGGCTTTCGTGCGGAGGAGCTATGAGCAACTATCTGGTAATCGCGGAGATGCTGACTGAGGCTCTGGACTTACAGCATTCGCCCGTAGCCATTTGCTTCACGGATGCCGTTCCTGCCGGCTTGAAAAGCCATGCTGGCCGTGTTCCTGCGGGCTGCAGGTTCTGGCAAGACGGCGCCAGCGGCGCCTTTGCCACCTCCGCTGCCGACCACAGCCTCTGCGCCATTGGCGTCTATACTCACAATCTTGAGACTTCGCCCGCGCAGCAGGTCGACCTGATGGATGCTCTCGGAGTGTTCGGTCAGCTTGACTACGTGACACCGGCCGATCTCCCGCTAATTCCGGTTCTGGGATCGCGGCCCACACATGTCGTGTACGCCCCTTTGGCGGAGACTCCGCTTCCGCCGGACGTTGTCCTTCTGTTCGTAAATGCAAACCAGACACTCATCCTCTCGGAAGCAACCGGGCAAGTGGAAAACCAGAATGCCCCGGCCATGGGGAGACCGGCATGCGCCGTCGTTCCCCAGGTCATGAATACCGGCCGTGCCGCGTTGAGCCTGGGCTGTTGCGGAGCGCGGGCTTATCTCGACATCCTTACCGACGACGTGGCCGTTTTCGCAATTCCCGGAGCGAAGCTTGAGGCTTACGCGCGGCGGATCCAGTCCTTAGCCAAGGCCAACAATGTACTTGCGAAGTTCCATCAGATCCGGCGTCACGCCGTTGCTGCCGGCGGAACCCCTTCCATCAAGGACTCCCTGGCGGCCCTGGCGCCCTAAGCCGACGCAGAAAAACTCTATTAGCGGGTAGACCGGGGATTTATCCCGGCATACCGCCGGACGCCAGGAAAAGCTCAAAATTCTCCCGATTTTAACCGCTTCGCGCCGCCTCATCTCCATCGCACGCCCACTTCTGAGAGAATCTATCTCTGGGCCAAGTCTTTGTAACCAGTGGGGCATCTAAAGCCACGAGACTCATCAGCGAAATGGAGCAAAGCTATGGCAACCGCCGTAAAAGTCCAGCCCCTCACCCAACGAGCAGCCTGGAAAACCCTCGAGGCCCATTACGAAAAGTTTCGGAATGTCACGTCTGCGCTCGCTATTTGCCGACGATCCTGAACGCGCCTCCCGCTTCACCATCGAGGCGGCCGGCCTTTTCCTCGACTACTCCAAGAACCGCATCACCGAGGAGACTCGCCAACTGCTGCTTCAGCTTGCCCAGGAGTCGGGCCTGCGGGAACGTATCGACGCGATGTTCCACGGGGACAAAATCAATATCACGGAGAAACGGGCGGTTCTGCACGTCGCCCTGCGTGCGCCCAAGGGCGAGTCCATCTATGTCGACGGGGAAGATGTAGTCCCCGGCGTCCACGCCGTGCTCGACAAAATGACGCGCCTTCTCGGACCGCATCCGCAGCGGGGCGTGGAAGGGCCATACCGGCAAGCGCATCCGCAATATCATCAACGTCGGGATCGGCGGCTCCGATCTTGGCCCGGTCATGGCCTATGAGGCGCTCAAATACTACAGCGACCGCAGTCTGGTATTTCGCTTCGTCTCCAATGTTGACGGGACCGACTTCGCCGAAGCCGTAATCGATCTCGACCCTGCGGAAACCCTGTTCATCATCTCCTCCAAGACCTTCACCACACTCGAGACCATGACCAACGCGCATTCGGCGCGCGACTGGGCCTTGGCGGGCCTGAAAGACGAGGCTTCGATCGCCAAGCATTTCGTCGCCGTTTCGACCAACACCGCCGAGGTCCAAAAATTCGGCATCGATACCGCCAACATGTTCGGCTTCTGGGACTGGGTCGGTGGCCGCTACTCCATGGATTCCGCCATCGGCCTTTCCACCATGCTGGCCATCGGCCCAGTGAATTTTCAATCCATGCTCAGCGGTTTCCATCAGATGGACGAGCATTTCCGCACCGCACCCTTCGAGAGCAATCTGCCTGTCATTCTGGGGCTGCTTACCGTTTGGTATACCAACTTCTTTCTCGCCCAAACCATGGCGGTGCTGCCCTATGAGCAATACCTGAAGCGGTTTCCCGCCTACCTGCAGCAGCTCACCATGGAAAGCAATGGCAAGCACGTGACCCTGGAAGGGGAGCGGGTCGGCTATGACACGGGTCCCATCTATTGGGGCGAGCCGGGAACCAACGGGCAGCATTCGTTCTACCAGTTGATTCACCAGGGCACCCGGCTTATCCCCTGTGACTTTATTGGTTTTGAGAAAACCCTGAACCCGCTCGGACGCCACCACGACATGTTGCTAGCCAACGTCTTTGCTCAGGCCGAGGCATTGGCTTTCGGTAAGACGGCGGAGCAGGTCAAGGCTGAGGGTACGCCGGACTGGCTGGTCCCCCATCGCGTCTTTGAGGGCAACCGCCCCTCGAATGTAATTCTGGCGGAACGTCTCACGCCGGAAACGCTGGGCAAGCTGGTTGCTCTCTATGAGCATTCGGTATTCACCCAGGGCACCGTCTGGCAGATTGACTCCTTCGACCAATGGGGCGTGGAACTCGGCAAGGTGTTGGCTCAGCACATCATCGCGGAGATTGAGAGCCCGGCGGCTCCCGCCCTGCAGCATGATGCGTCTACCAACAACCTGATCAGCCGCTACCGCAAGCTCAAGTAATCACGAAAACGGAAAACCAAAGAGGAGCGAATCAATGCAACTAGGAATGGTAGGTCTCGGCCGTATGGGCTCCAACATGGTGAAGCGCTTGCTGAACAACGGTCACACCAGTGTGGTGTTCGACCGCTCCGCCAAGGCGGTTCAGGACCTTGAGGCGCAGAAGGCCGTGGGGTCTTCTTCGCTTGCGGATATGGTGAGCAAGCTCTCCAAGCCGCGGGCCATTTGGCTCATGATTCCCGCGGCGGTGGTGGATGACACCATTGCCGAGATTGCGCCCCACCTGGAATCGGGCGACATTCTGATCGATGGCGGCAATTCGTATTACATCGACGACATTCGCCGCGCGCAGCAGCTGGCGCCCAAGGGAATCCAGTACATCGACGTCGGCACCAGCGGCGGTGTCTGGGGTCTGGAGCGAGGTTACTGCCTGATGATTGGCGGCCCCACGGCTGCCGTCGAGCACCTGGAACCCATCTTCAAGACCATCGCGCCTGGCGTTGGTGATATTCCCCGCACCCCTGGACGCGACAAGATCGGCGGCACGGCGGAAGAGGGCTACCTCCATTGTGGGCCCAGCGGCGCCGGTCATTTTGTCAAGATGGTGCACAACGGCATGGAGTACGGCATCATGGCCGCTTATGCCGAGGGTCTCAACATCCTGCACCACGCCAATGTTGGCCACAAGACCGGGGACATTGATGCCGAAACTACGCCGTTACGCGATCCCGAGCACTATCAATACGACTTCAACCTGTCGGATGTAGCCGAGGTATGGCGGCGCGGCAGTGTTATTTCCTCATGGCTACTGGACCTGACCGCGGCTGCCTTGACCAAGAGCCCTGCCTTGGCGGAGTTTGCTGGCCATGTTTCCGATTCCGGCGAAGGCCGTTGGACCATCAAGGCGGCGATTGACGAAGGAGTACCTGCCCCCGTGCTCACCGCATCGCTGTATGAACGCTTCAGTTCGCGCGGCGAAGCCGACTTCGCCGACAAACTCCTCTCCGCCATGCGCTTCGAATTTGGAGGCCACGTCGAAAAGTCAGCCAAGTAAGCCGTCCGAGCCGAAACAGAATGTCATCCCGACCGAGGTAGCGAGCGTAGGGACCTGCGGTTCTCTCGTTCAGTAACCGGCGTAAATCAAGTGCTCCACTCACCCGGAAGTCTAATTCCGTAGGACGACCTGAGGGTAGCCCAGGACGTCAGTTCTGGGTAACCGTCCAAATGGATTGAGAAGTCCCGGTAGGGGTGGCTGAAATCCGGCAGACGCTTTCAGCCACCCCTGTGGGACTGCATGGTGCAACATCCTGGCGTCACCTCATGTAATCTACCGGAGAGATTTTTCCCGTCAGGAGGGATCACCGCGTGCGCCGCCTCTCTCACAAAGTTCAAGCATTCCTGTTCGTCTTCCTCATCGCCTTCCCGGCCACAGCAAGCGCACAAGCACCCCTGCGCACCATCGGTTTCATGACCGACTTCGACGTAAAGGACGATGCCGTCGGCATCTGCAAAGCGGTGATGGAGGGCGTCGCTCCGGGGGTCAGGATCATCGACATCACTCAGCAGGTCACGCCCTTTGATATTGAGGAAGGCGCAAGGTTTCTAGCCGGCTCGGCCCCCTACTTCGCCAAAGATGCCGTCCTTGTCGTCGTGGTTGATCCCACGGTAGGGAGCAAACGCAAGGCGATCATCGCGCAATCGAGAGTCGGTCAGTTCTTCGTCCTGCCGGATAACGGTTTGCTCACCCTCGTCGCTGACCGGGATGGCATTGTGGCCGCCCGGGAGATCACCAACCCCGCGTGGATGATCGGCGCGGCCTTGTCCTCAACCTTCCATGGCCGCGATATTTTCTCCCCGGCCGGGGCGCACCTGGCGAGGGGCGACGATTGGACCACCGCTGGACCGGCTCTGGATGTCAGTAAACTGGTGCGGCTCGACATTCACTCCGCCACCATCGATGCCGCTGGATTGCATGGCAAGGTGCTCGGAGTGGATGGCCCGTTCGGCAACCTGGTGCTGAATGTTCCGGCGGAGACCTTTGCCCGGCTAGGCTATGCGCTCGGCGACTCGGTGCCGGTGACACTGGGTGGCAACCCATACCGTTTTCCCTTTGTGAAGACTTTCAGCGATGTGGCCGTGGGTGCGCCGTTGTTCTATATCGATTCGCGCGGGCGCCTGAGCCTGGGGATCAATCAGCGCAATTTCTCCGAGACCTATAAGATCGCGCCGGGCACCGAGTTGGTGATCCCAGCCAAGCATTGAGCCGGCAATTCACTCGCCGGTTTCCGCGGGTGCCGCCAACGCAGCGCCGGGCTTTAGGCGCTCATACACGCTGCCCGATTGCACCCGTCTCGCGACCATCTCGAAGAACTTGGCGCGCAGGCTGGACTTTCCCATAAAAATGTCCGTACACGGTTCGATGGGCTCGCAGTATCTCCTCAGCAAAAGGGAGGATCCGCCCACAAAGTTGATTGACTCCTGCGCCAGCGCAATCTCGTGCTCCAGCAGGAAGGCGCGCATCACCGCGGAAATCGATTCCTTCTTATAGTGCATGTCGTTCATTTGCAAGTCGACGTAGGTCACGCGATTACGGCGCCATCCGCTCAGAACGCTAAGCCACCCGCCCTCCGGCAATCGCAGTCCCATAGAGAAAAACTCGCCGTTGGCGCGCAGCAACTGGTCCCGGGCATGGAAGAAAGCACCCGCAAGCCGGTACATAGATTTGGCTTCCAGCGCTAGCATCGCCTCCAGGGATTGTTCCGGCTCGAGCGATGAGAGAAAGCTGACGTTGCAGTTTTTTTCCAGCTGCTGGCGCTTTCCTGCCAGGCTGCGCCGTGTCCGCGGCCCCAGGCTGGCCAGCATCCCTTCGTAGGTATTCTCCAGGGGCAGCTTGTGCCGCACTTCACTCCCCAAGAATCGTCTGAAATCACTTGCCGGCCCCATCAACTCAATACAATCGGCCATAGAAGCCTTGATAGTGATGCTTACACCGTGGATACGCCAGGTTCGCAGCAGCGCTTCGCTGGCCAGACTCACGTACTCCGCGCGGAATCTTTCTGGGCCGGCGACCAGACTCTCGCCGATGTAGTCTCCTCCTCGGAACAATCCCAGCCCAATGCCGAACCTGGTGTGTTCATAAAAGAACACGCAGGCCTCGAGTTCCTGATCTCGGCGAATCAGGACAGCCGCGCATCGTCGGTTTGCCAGGGCATTGGCTGCGATAAAGTATTCGGGGTCGGTAGTGAGATCGTCTTCCTGCCCGCAGAGTTCGCGCACGTGGCGAATCTCCGCCACGTGCGTGTGGAGTTCCCTGTTGCCCAGAAGGAGGTAGGTCGCTCGTGCGCTGTTGCTAAATAGGAAGCCGGTTCTGGACTGCTGTGTACTGCCATCCAGGTGCCGGCTGTGATCGATCAAACCGCTTGCGTTCACTTTGTTTATCCCAAACAAGACAGGCTACAGCGCCATGTGCCGATGATTGTGTTTTCGTATGCAGCGGGTTAGCAGCAGGCTGGGAAGGGAACCGCAATGGGGAACGGAGATCTTGGTTTGCCTCGCGTCTGTTGCGCAAAGGCTAAACTTTTCTGCTAGCGCTGATAAGTCAACCATAACACTCCGCATCGTGACCATCAGGGTATCGCTGCGCGTGCGCGGCGACAGTAGTAAAGAGTAGCGGACCAGAACACCATCACCAGCAATCCGTCGCAGGCGAGGCTCGTCCACGCGGCGCCGCGCCAGGAATAGCGCGGCAAGATAATCAGGTTGGCCCCAATGTTGAGCAGGGCCACGAATACCTGGATTGCTGTGCGTGCGCGTTGCAATCCCGCGCCGGAAAGCGCGTCTGCCAGGAAGGAGTGCAAGCAGCGCAGCAAGGGGATAAGCGCCAGCCAGCGGACCGCCGCCACGACGACCGCGTATTTGGGCCCCAGAATATGCGGTAAGACCGGAGCCAACAGCCACAGCCCGGCAGATGCGGTTGAGCCATAGAAAACAGCTTTCGCGATTAGCGACAACGCGTAGGGGTAAGTCGCGCGTATGCCACCCAAACCCTTGCGGAAGAACTGCGGGTAGGCGGCCGTCGCCAGCGAGCGCACCGGGGTCATGCTTACGTCGATCACCCGATAAGCCGCGGCGTATACTCCCGTTGCTGCCAGGTCTGCCAGCCTGCTCAACATGATCTTGTCGATGTCGTTGTAGATCGTCGAGGCCGAACCGGCGATCGAGAAAAATACCCCCTCGGCAACATCTTCCCGCAACGCCGCCAGATCCGTGCTCGGGTGTCCCCACAATAGCCAACCTTTCCACACCGCGTAACTGGTGCCCAGCAGCGCTGGCGAACGCGTAGACCAACACCCATCGCTCGAGGGTGACCTGGTGCACCACTGCGATCAGCGCTGCGATGCCGGACAGCCGAAGCAAGCTGACAACTACGTTCTGGATCGAAGTTTGCTTCATCTGGTCCGAGGCTGCGAATCCGAATGCAGCCAGCTCGGTCACTTTCAGAAAGACCAGGTCGGAAAGGCAAACGATCATCACCACCAAAGGGGCGGTCTTCAGCCCGAGCAGGGAACTTAGGCCAACCGCGAGGCCAGAGAACAAACTTCCGGAAAGCACGGTGAGCAGGATCCCGTTGCCCCAGCATATCGCTGCCTCCCGTTTGCCGGAGCGTACATTCTTGACGAAAAGATTCTGTGTCCCGATACCGGAAAAGGGTCCCAAAAGGGCAGCCATCGCCACCACGGTTACGAATGCGCCATAGGCGTCCGGGCCAAGCGATCGCGCGATCAGAACAAAATAGGCAGCCTGAATGACCAGCCTGGAACCTTGTCCAATGGAGAGATGGGTGGTGTCCCTGCGCAGTCCGCCGGTCTTCATGCGCGCCGATCCCCGGATTTCCTGTGGAACCTGGCGGCTTCGGTGAACTTCATTCGCCTTTCCTTACGGAAAGGCGAACCAGCGGTCTTGTCCAGTGCTGCGTGGCAGGAAATCCGGGTCAGTTTCACGGGCTCATCTCCAGCCTTCCTCGTCAAGGTGAAATGCGTGGAAAGGTGGTGCCGATTCTACTGATTCCTGTGAGGAAGTGAATGAACTCCGCTTTAGAAACTATGCAGGGGATGGGTGCCGCTTCATGGGACGCCACGAGAGCTGCGTACCGCCCGCGTTTTGCGAGCAGGTTGAGAAGTCCGTGCCCAGGATTACGGTATCGAAGTTCAGTGCCGCCCCCCCTGAGATTTGCTTGAATTTTCCCCTCATGGCATCGTGCCGACCTGGTAACCAAGGGCCGCCAACGCCAGTCGGTACTCGTATTGAGCGTTCACATTGTCAATGGCTGCGCTCGTCTGTTGCAGCTGCGCCTGGGTGAGCTCGACGATAGAACTGAGCCCTAGCTGATAACGAGTCTCTGCCAGCTTGAGCGCCATGTTGGCTTGCTCAACCAATTCGGCGGTTACTGCGATCCTTTGATACGCCGTGTTCGCTTGCAGCCATGCGGTGCGAACATCCCGCACGATTTGGTTGCGAAGATTCCGCGTTCGCTGCGCATCCGCTTGCGCACGAAAGTTGGCCTCCTTTGCTTCTGAGCTATACAGGAATCCATTGAAGAGGGGTATATTCATGTTCACCCCAATCGCGCCCCACCAGTTGGATGTGTAGTACTGATCCACGCGGATCGGAACGGTTCCCACTGTGCCGCCGGCGATGATGGAAGGCAAAAGCTGGTCCCATTCCGCACGCGCGTATTTCTGCGCCGATTGCTGCCCGAAGGCTGAGTGATTGCAGGTCAGGACGTTGTGCCAGGGCAGTCTGAATCAGAGACTGGAGGTCCGGGGGTGGGGCATTATTTTGCGTTGAGTCGTCGACCAGTTTGTAAGTAACCTCATGATCGAGCCCGAGGACTGCATCGAGCGTTGCCATCGTCGCCTCGGCATTATTCTGCGCGTCCAGCTGCAGCAACCTGGCTTGCGACAGGTTGACATTCGCGAACGACAGGTCAAGCGTTGACTTCAAATTGTTCTGCGTCATCTGGTTGATCTGCGTTTGCGTGGCCTGCCGCGCGTTGACCGTTTGCTTGGCCACCTGGAGCACTGCCTGGGCGGTTAACGCATCGTAGAAGGCCTGGTCCGCCGCCAGGACGATCTCCTCCTTGGTCGCAAGAGAGTTGGCGTTCGCCGCCTGTTCCTGCAAGCTTTTGCGTAAGTACCAGATTGTGGGTTTTTCCAAAGTCGGTAATGAGCTGGGTAAAATTGCCACCTGCTCCGGCATGGGTCAAGCAACCGCGAGGCGGTAAGCGTTCCGGCGGATATGCGGCTTGCGTCCAGGGCTTTCTCTGCGGTGATGGCTCCATTGGCGGTGGGCAGTTCCGCAGAGCGCGCTTCACGCACCACCTGGTGTTGCGCCAGCGCCAGCAACTGGCTGATGCTGACGCGCGGGTTGTTCTTAACGCCGTTTGTTCCGCTTGCCATGCGGGTGAGCGTCGTCTGCGGCCCGGAGTTTGAAGGGGTCGGCAGGCTCAGCCTGCGGGGAAAGATTGATCCTGGGAGCGGGCGCGCTGGGCAGAGCCGCCACAGCCGTTGTGGATTGGGCCTGGGCTGCCAGCGCGGGGAGCAAAAACAAAGCGGCTGCCAGGCTGGATGGTCCTCATGCCTGGGCCTCCTGCATTCCCTGTTTGCGCTCGCGGCGGGTATGGATCACCAGGTACACCGCGGGAACCAGAAACACCGTCACCACCACGGAAACACCGAGTCCGCCGATAATCGCCCGCGCCAGCGGAGCGTATTGCTCGCTTCCTGCTTCCAGACCCAAGAGCCATTGGGATCATGCCCAGCAAGGTGGCCAGCGACGTCATGAGGATGGGCCGCAAACGCACCTTGCACGCCAGCACCGTCGCCTCCAGCAGCGGCAACCCCTGCTCGTGCAAAATGCCGGAGAACTCCACAATCAGAATGCTGTTGGAAACAACAATCCCCGTCATCATGATCACCCCCATCAGCGACATGATGTTGAGCGTGCTGCCGGTGAACAGCAGGATCATCACCACCCCCGCAAGACCCGGGGGAATTGCCATGAGGATGATGAAGGGGTCGATGAACGAGGTAAACTGCGCCATCAGGATGAGATAGACAAGCGCAATCGAGATCAGCAGCCCAAGCCCGAAATCTCTGAAGGATTCGTTCATGCTCACCGCCGCGCCCCGCATGGTGAGCCGGGTATTCTTATCCGTTTTGGTGTCTGCCATCAGACTGGCTGATGTCCTTTCCCACTTTTTCCAGCGCCTCCGTCCTGGTGGCGACGTAGATATCGATCACCCGGCGGATCTGGTAGTGGTCAACCTCGGTAGGAGTATTGATCTGCTTGATTTCCGCCACCGAGCGCAGCGGGGTGTAGCCGGCTGTATGTCCCCCATAAAAGAGCTGGCCGCCCACGTCGCTCGCTTCCCGGCCTTGCTGGTTTGGATCGTAGCCCGGCGGTCGCGTCCCGCGCAGAGGGATGTTTTCAAAGTCCTCCATCGTCATGTGATTGAGCACATGGTTGGCGTATTGCACCGTCACCATGTAGTTGTTGCCGGTCTTGGGGTCGATCCAGTACGTGGGCGCAACCATTCCGTCGGAGGTGAGCGCGGTAATTACGTTGCTCACGACATCCTTCGCGGAGAGGCCGATGAGGCTTGCGCGTTCGCGATCGATATTCAGCGCCAGACCCGGGATAATTGAGATCCTGCGGGATGTAGACATCGCTCACGTTGGGCATAGCCTTGATCTTTTGCGACAGCTTCTGCGCAAGATCAAACGCTCCCTCGCATATCGTTCGAGCTCACCTGCACATCGATGGGCGCCGGCAGGCCTTGGTTGATCACCGAGTCCACCAGGCCCCCCGCCTGAAGATAGGTAGTTAGTTCGGGCATCTCCCGCGACAGCCCCTCGCGCACCCGCGCCATATATTCGTAGCTGCCTAGGCTGTGGTCTTCTTTCAGGCTGGTTTGCACGAAGGCGGTATCCATTGAGGCGTTGGTGGTGTAGATGGCGGAGAGATCCGGATACACGCCGATATTCGAAACAATCATGCCCAGGTCGCCGGGACGGACCGTATCGCGGATAATCTTTTCGACTCGGGCGATATACCGGTCGCTATCTTCCAGGCGCGTTCCGCTCGGCATGCGTACGTCAATCACAAATTGTCCCGGATCGGTGCGGGGAAAGTAAGACCGGCCGAGGAAGGGAAAGAGACAAAGGATCACCAGCGCCACACCTCCCAGAATCACCGCCGCGGTAAATCCGGGTCTTACCAGCACCCGCTTGGCGAGCGCCTCGTATCGCTCCAGCATGCGTTGGAACTGCACGTTGAATTGCCGTACGACACGCTGGAAGAAGGGAATCTTTCCGCCGTGCTCTCCGCCCTCTTTGTGCTCGTATGCGCACAAACGTGGCGCAGAACAGCGGCACCACGGTCATAGCGAAGATGTAGGAAGCAAAAATCGATAACACCACTCCCAGCGCCAGCGGCGTGAAGATGTATTTGCTGACCCCGGAGAGGAAAGTTACCGGGAAAGAAGACAATGGAAGTCGTTGACGTGGCGGCAAGAACCGCCAGCGAAACCTCCATTCCGCCCTTTTCCGCCGCTTCCCGCGGCGGAATGCCCATCTCCATGAAGCGAAAAATATTTTCCAGCACCACCACCGAGTCATCGATCAGCCGCGAGAAGGCCAGCGCCAGGCCGCCCAGCAGCATGGTGTTGATCGACCCGCCCATTCCCTTGGTGATAATCAGGCAAACCAGCGCAGAGAGTGGGATCGACAATAGAACCGCGAAGGTGGCCCGCGGGCTTCCCAGAAAAATCAGGATCATCAGCCCGGTCAGCACCAGCCCGATCGAGGCTTCTTTCAACAGATTCTTGATCGCCAGCTTCACGAAGATGGACTGATCGAAGACCACCGCGGTCTTCAAACCTTCCGGGATATCCACCAGGCGCTTCACCGCCGCCTTCATCCCGTTGACGATGGTGATCGTATTGCTGTTGCCGCCTTGCTTGAAAATCGGCACGTAGACCGAGCGCTGCCCATTGATGCGCACGATGTTGTATTGCAATGCCCCCGAGTCCTCCGCTTTTCCCACATCCGCAACCAGGACTGATGAGTTGCCATAGGACTTCAGCGGCATGGCGTTCATCGCCTTGGCGTCGGGAAACTGACTATTGGCATAGATGTTGTAGTCTTTCGACCCGATGCGCACGTCGCCTGCGGGAAGAATCAGGTTGGAGCTGTTTACGGCGTCGACCACATCGGTAAGGCTGAGGTTGTGAGCCTCCAGCTTGATCGGATCGACATACACCTGGATCTGCCGATAAGTACCGCCGTAGGGCTGGGGGACAGAAGCACCCTGCACGTTGGAAATCTGGTTACGTACCTGAAACTGTGCCAGATCCTTTAGCTGTGTCTCATTCAATCCCTTGCCTTCGAGCGTAACCAGGCAAACAGGTTGGCTGGACGCATCCATGCCCAGAACCACCGGGGGAAGCGTGCCCGGCGGCAGACGGCGAAGGTCCGCCATCGCCAGGTTGGCGATATTGCTCAGCGCGGCGTTCGGATCCGTCCCGGGCTTGAAGTAAATCTTGATCAGGCTGACCCCGGTCAGGGAGCGCGACTCAGAGTGATCGATGTTCGCGCCCAGGGTGAAGAAGCGTTCAAAGGTGTTGGTGATGTCCGCCTCGATCTGCTGCGGAGGCATGCCATTGTAAAAAGTTGCCACCACCACCACCGGCATGTCGATCTTGGGAAAAAGATCGACCGGCATACTGGCGATGTTGACCACGCCGATCAGCAGAACTACCAGGCACATCATGATGATGAAGAAGGGGTATCGCAGCGCAAACTTTGGCATTACTGCTCACCCCCGTCATCCTCATGCAAATCGATGGTGCTGCCCGGATCGCGCGTGACATCGTTGGCCGGCCTTGCCTCAACCACGGGAGTCACTCGTTCTCCCTCCTGGTACTTCTCCTGGCCGCCCACGATCACTCGCTCTCCCTCGGCCAGGCCGCTCTTGATCTCCGCCAGTCTCGATCCCCGCAGGCCGACCTCGACCGCCCGTTGGTGGACCCGATTCTGGCTATCGAGCGCATACACCATATCCTGGTTGTCGCGGAAGACAAGAGCTTCGACCGGGATGGTGAGCACATTTTCGGCGTGGCTCAACTGCAGCTGCGTGTTCGCGTACATTCCCGGATCGATCGAGAGATCTTTGTTCTCGACATCGACTTCCGTCTCCATGGTTCGGGTTTCGAAATTCACATCGCGGGTAAAGCGGACCACCTTGCCGGTGAACGATCTGTCCAGCGCGTCCACCCTCACCTGCATGGCATCGCCCGCCTTCACGTACCGCACCGCGTCCTCCGGCACCGGCATCCGTAGACGCAGCAGGCCGCTCTGCGCCAGCTTGACGATCGGCAGCGCCTGGCTATTGGAGTCCGTGCCTGACTGAATCAGCGCTCCGGTGTCGGCATAGCGCCAGGTGATCACGCCGTCGATGGGAGCGGTCACATTGGTGTAATTCTCCATCGCCCCGACCCGCCGGTTGTCTGCGCGGGCAACGTCCGCGCCGCCCTGCGCCGAAGACAACGCCGCTTTTGCGGCATCCACCTGGGCTGCTGCCGCGAGATCTTTCGAGGAAGCATCGTCCAACTCCTGTTGCGCAATCAGACCCGGCTGCGCTTTGGCTGCTTGCTGCAAACGGGTGTTATCCGCGTGCAGGGAGGAGTACCGCGCCTCTGCTGCCGAAACCTCATGCTGCGCGCGGACGATTTCGTCTTTGCTGCGCGAAACCTGCGGCAACCGTGCCTTCCAACTGTGCCTGCAGTTCAGGAACCTCCAGCACCGCGAGTGTTTGCCCTGGCGGACCCGGTCGCCGATATCCACCCGTATGGAGCGGATAAAGCCGGAAACTTTGGGATGAACATCGATCACCTGGTAAGGCTGAAACTGCCCCGCCAGCGCCAGGACATGGGAGACGGAACCTCGCTCCACCACCGAGACTCGCGCCGCGGCCGGTTCTGGGGCAGCTTCAACACCTCCGTTCGCATGTGCGATCGGAAGACAAGCCATGCGGCCAATCCGAGGACTGCGCATGCAGAAATAAGGACAATGAGACGCTTTCGCATGTTGGTGTACGCACCTGTAGACACTTTTCGAAAACGACCGGCCGCAAGCTCGTCAAGAGCACGGCCAAACCAAAGCGTCCACGCTCAGGCGTATGGCTGGCGGCGGAAACTTCGGGTTCTTTCCTTATCGGGTCTAAGTCAGGACTGGAGGAGGGCGGAGGAAAATAGCCTGAAGGCAAGGGGGCAGGGGCAGCCCGCGCTACCTCGCACTGCTTCCGGTTCGAACATAACGCGCGGCGATCTGGCACAAGCCGCAGGCCAGAGCGCCAGGAGCAGCAAAGCCGGGAAATCCGCAATTCAACCGGGCGAACGCTGAGCACCTGTCCGCACGCGGGACGCTCTTTCTGGGAGAGGAGCTTAGCTGCCGGGGTCAGATGGGTGATCGAATCTTTTCCCTGGTAGAGAGAAAGCTTGTACTGCAGGCCCCATCCAAAAACTGCCATGGAAAGCATCAGCAGGCCCAGCGGCAGCAGCACCGCACGATGGCGATTTCCTGACGAATTGCTCAAAATCGGCAAGTTTGCTTTCCTGTCCTTTAGCTTATTGCAAACTGGCGCCCTAGGGAAACAAGGCGGCGCACCGGCCAGAAAGACACTGTCTGAGATGCCAACTGTTTGCCCTGGGTTATCCCTCCTTGGTTTTCCCGGCGAATCGCCGGTCCAACCATCCGCCAGGGAAAACCCTCAGCACCCCGCAAATCCTTTATGCTCTGTCTGGAGTGACTCGTTTGCCCCGTCGTAGTTTGGTCTTGTTGTCGCTATCGCTATTTTGTCTTCAGCCGCTCGTGAGGGGCCAGGGCACTCCTCCGGCCCAGGGTACCCCACCCCAGGCCATGGGCGTCAACACCGGCGGCACCTACGCCCCGGTCCTCGATGCCCAGAAGCGCCCCATTACCGCCGGCGGCTTTGTGAAAACCGGCCCGGTGGTCTTTCAGGATATTGCCGCCAAGGCCGGCCTGACCGGGTGGCATCACACCATGGGCACTCCGCAAAAGAAGTCCATTCTGGAAGCGCCGGGGTCGGGTGTCGCCTTGCTGGACTATGACAAGGACGGCTGGCTCGACATCTACATGGTCAACGGTTCGACCTACGATGCGCTGTCCGGCAAGACCGTTTCGCCCCATGCCGCTCTTTTCCACAACAACCATGACGGAACCTTCACCGACGTCGCCGCCAAGGCCGGAGTCACCAACGACCGCTGGGGATTCGGCGTAGCCGTCGGCGACTACGACAACGATGGCTGGCCCGATCTATTCGTGGCCAACTACGGCAAGAACCGTCTCTACCACAACAACCACGATGGAACCTTTACCGACGTCGCGGAGAAGGCGGGTGTGCAACTGGGCAACTGGTCGAGCGGCCCGACCTTTGGCGACTACGACGGCGACGGCCGGCTCGATCTCTTCGTCTCCGGTTATGTGCATATCGATAAGGACCAGGAGCCGGGGCCGGAAAAGGGCGGAGTGGCCGCGAATTTCTGCCAGTTCCGCGGAGTGAATGTGATGTGCGGTCCCCGTGGGCTCAAGGGAGAGCAGGACCACCTCTTCCACAACAATGGCGACGGCACATTCACCGACGTCAGCCAAAAAGCTGGGGGTCAGCGACCCCAATGGCTACTATGGCTTTACCTCCATCTTTCTCGACGTAAACAATGACGGCAAAGTGGACCTGCTGGTGGCGGACGACTCCACTCCCAACTACCTCTACATCAACAAGGGCAACGGCACCTTCGAAGATGACAGCTATGCTTCGGGATATGCCCTGAACGAAAATGGCCGTGAAACAGCCTCCATGGGCGTCGCCGTGGGTGACTATCAGAACAACGGAAGGCTTGGCCTCTTCAACACCACATTCTCCGACGATTACGATGTGCTCTATCGCAACGATGGCGATGCCAACTACACCGACGACAGCTACGCCGCCGGTGTCGCGGAGGTGACCGTGCCCTTTCTCGGCTGGGCCACCGAGTTCATCGATTACGACAATGACGGTTGGAAAGACCTGTTCGTGGTCAACGGGCATGTTTATCCCGCCGTCGACCAGAACAACTGGGGCTCCACCTACGCCGAGCGGCCGCTGCTCTTCCATAACCAGCTGGGCAAGAAGTTCGACCTGGTGCCGGCGGTGGAAGGCACCGGGCTTGCTGTGGTTATCCCCGGTCGCGGTGCGGCCTTTGGCGATCTCTTCAATGACGGCAAGATCGACGTGGTCATCAACAATATCGACAGCGTGCCCACGCTCTTGCGCAACGTCAATCCTGACGCCATCACTGGGTGGAGCTCAGCTTGATCGGTGGAGCGAAAAGCCCGCGGGATGCGGTCGGCGCTACCGTCTATCTCACCGCGGGTGGTCTCCGCCAGCGCGGCGACGTGCTCAGCGGCGGCAGCTTTATCTCTTCCAACGATCCCCGCATCCATTTCGGCTTGGGAGACGCGGATCCGGGTCGATGCGGTCGAGATTCACTGGCCGAGCGGTCTAAAGGAGAAGGTCAACCTGCCCAGCGTAGACAAGATCTTTACCGTGGAAGAGGGCAAGGGTGTGCCGCTGCCCAGCGCTAAACACTGAGCCGCAAGAAAGGAATTATGACCGACGAGCCGATGCAGTTTCCCCATCGCCGTTTCGATCCTATTGCGCGGCCGATGGGTTCTGGTCTCTCCTCACCGCACCCAGCGGCCGTGGCAAGGCGAAGTCAGCCGCACCGATACCACCCCGGCCGATCCATTACGACCCCGACTGCTATCTCTGCCCAGGCAATATGCGTGCCGGCGGCAAGCAGAACCCGCCCTACACCAGCGTCTTTGCCTTTGACAACGACTATGCCGCCCTGCTCCCCGATTCGCCCGACTGGGAGAGTGGCCACAGCTTGCTGCGGGCGGAGAGCGAGCGCGGTGTCTGCCGGGTGCTGTGTTTCCATCCCGACCATAGCTTGACCCTGGCGGGCATGACGGTGCCCGACATTGTTCGCGTGGTGGAAGCCTGGACTGCCGAGTTCACCGCTCTCGGGGCGCGCCCCGAAATTCGTCATGTGCAGATATTCGAAAATCGCGGCGCCATGATTGGGGCCAGCAATCCGCATCCCCATTGCCAGATCTGGGCTACCGAGCATGTTCCCGACGAGCCGGCAGCCGAGGTGGCCAACCAGCTCGCGTACCTGCTTGAGCACAATGCCTGCCTGCTTTGCGAAGCCCTCAAGCTCGAACTGGAGCAGCGCCGGCGCATCGTGTGTGAAAACCAGGAATTCGTCGTGCTGGTGCCGTTTTGGGCGGTCTGGCCCTTCGAGACGCTGATCCTCAGCCGCGCTCATCTGAGTGGCATGGATGCCTTCAGCGCCGCGCAGCAACACGGGCTCGCGGATATTCTCAAGCAGCTGACCATGGGCTACGACCGCTTATTCTCCACCCCCTTTCCCTACACCATGGGCTTTCATCAACGTCCAACAGATGGCGAGGTCCACCCGGAATGTCATTTTCATGGCCACTTTTACCCGCCCTTGCTGCGCTCGGCAACCGTGCGCAAATTCATGGTGGGCTTCGAAATGTTGGCCATGCCGCAGCGGGACATTACTCCAGAGGCCGCCGCCGAACGGCTGCGCCTGGTCGTGGACGGGCAATCGGGATGCGCCATCGCATCCGCGCGTGGCCTGCCTTCTCGGGACATTTGCTCCTTGCCCACTGCTTACTCGCGCAAAGCGTGATCACGGTCGGACCACGGCCCGAACGCCAAGGCGCAGCAGGCGAAACCTTATGTTGTGATGGTTTCGCTGGATGGGTTCCGTTACGACTATGCCAGGAAGTACGGCGCCAAACATCTCCTCGCGCTGGGCACGCAGGGGGCAGTCGCCGCTCAGGGGATGATCCCGGCCTACCCTTCGCTGACCTTTCCCAATCACTACACGCTGGTCACCGGGCTTTATCCCGAGCATCACGGCATCGTGGCCAACAGCTTCTATGATCCGGCGCGTAAGCAGCGCTATTCCTTCAATGACGCCGCCACTAATACTGACGGAAGTTGGTACGGCGGAACACCGTTGTGGGTGTTGGCGGAGAAGCAGGGCATGCGCAGCGCGTGCTTCTTCTGGCCCGGCTCCGAGGCGGAAATTGCCGGGGCTGCGGCCAACCTACTACCTCAAGTTTGACGACCATTTCCCGGATGACCAAGCGGATTCGGCAGGTGATCGCCTGGCTGCGCCTGCCGGCCGAGCAGCGGCCCCACTTCATCACCCTCTATTATTCGACCGTCGATCACGCCGGCCATCAATATGGGCCGGACAGCTCCGCAGACCGCCGCCGCCGTCGCCCATGTCGATCAGTTGATGGGTGATCTCTGGGCGGCGCTCGCAAAGGTGCAGTTGCCGGTCGATCTGATCGTGGTCTCGGACCACGGCATGGAGCGGGAGCAGGGGCCTTGGATCGATCTGGACAAATACACCGATCTGGCGAACTTCACCACCGTGGGATCGCTGCTCTATCCCAACTCCGAAGCCGCGGCCGAGAAGGCTTACCAGGAATTGAAGATCAAGACCGATGCTTTCACCGTGTATCGCAACAAGCGCGTGCCTGCGGCTTTGCATTATGCCGGCAATGCCCGCGAGGGCGATCCCGTGATTGTGGCGAACGGCCCTTATGCCATTCGCGCTGTTGCCCCGGCCGCGGGCGCTGCGGATCGGCCTCCGGAGCTGGGCATGCACGGCTACGACCCGCGTGCCATGAAGTCGATGCGCGCTCTCTTCCTCGCCGTGGGCCCTGACATTCGCCCCGGTTCCACCCTCGAGCCCTTCGAGAACGTGAACGTCTACCCGTTGGTAGCGAGAATTCTGGGCCTGCAAGCTCCGCAGGTCGATGGCACGCCTCAATGTCCTGTCAAACATCCTCAAGGATCCCCGCTACGCGAGGATGCACCCTAGTTCTCTGCATCGGCAGCAAAAGCTTGGCTGCCCCATTCAAGCATGGTTTTGGCTTGAGTGGGGTTATTCGGCCCAAATCGTCCGCTCTCGTCGTGTGATTCGGGCGCAGTCTCGCGTGCGGGAACACCAGCGTCTACACTAAGAGAAGACCATGGGCCAAACAACATCACCCTGCCGCGTAGGCATTCATCTGCCCACAGCGGGCGGAGTCTTCCGCGCAGCCGAGCGTGCCCACGCCATCGGCGCCAACACCTTTCAGATCTTCTCTTCCAGCCCCCGCATGTGGCGCGGGAGCATCCTCCCTCCGCAGGACTGCGACCGCATGAAGCAACTGCGTGCTCTGCACGGCTGCTTCGCCGCTGGTCATCCACGCCAGCTACCTGGTCAATCTCTGCAGCCAGTCCGCTCCCGTGCGGGCCAACTCCATTCAGGCCTTGCGCGGGGAAGTGGAGCGTGCCCTCGCCCTCAGCGCCGAATATCTCGTCCTCCATCCCGGCTCATGGAAAGGCCTCACCCGCGAAGAGGGTCTGCGGTTGGCGGTGGAGTCCGTAACCCGAGCCCTCGACGGCCTTCCCTGGGCGCAGTCCGATTTCACCATCCTGATCGAGAACACCGCCGGCGCGGAGTTCTCCCTCGGCGCTTCTCTGCAACAGGTCGCCGAGCTCATTGAGCGTCTGCGGCCAGTGGCTCCGGTTGCCGCTTGCCTCGACACCTGTCACACCCACGTTGCCGGCTACGACATCGTCAGCCCCGAGGGGTATGAGGCCACCATGCGCCAGATCGAACAACTGCTCGGATTCGAGACCGTCCGGGTGTGGCACGTGAACGATGCCAAAGCAGCGCGCGGCTCCCATCTTGACCGGCATGAGAACATCGGCGAAGGCACCATCGGCATCGCGCCCTTTTCGCCGGCTGCTGAACGATCCTCGCTTCGCCCACGCCGCCTTCATCGCGGAAACACCGGTCGATGAGCCCGACGATGACCTGCGTAACCTCAGTGTCTTGCGCTCGCTCATCGCCCGGACACCCGCCGTGCCCAGTTACAATCGAGAATGACGATGCCCCCAACCGAAGCAAAGAAAACGGTAGCCCCAGCCGTTGGCCCGGCCCTGCCCGATCGTTATGACCCGGCAGAGATCGAAGTGCGCTGGCAGCAGCGCTGGGACGAGGATCCGGAGCTCTATCGCGCCGAGCCTGCGGGCAGCGGCCAGCCCAAGTATTACGTGCTGGAGATGCTGCCGTATCCCTCCGGCCAGCTCCACATGGGCCATGTGCGCAACTACGCCATTGGCGATGCCCTGGCCCGCTACATGTGGATGCAGGGCTACAACGTGCTTCATCCCATGGGCTGGGATGCCTTTGGTCTGCCCGCAGAAAATGCGGCGCTCAAGAACCAGACCCCGCCCCGGGAGTGGACGCTGGGGAACATCGCAGCCATGCGCCGCCAGATGCGGCGGCTGGGACTGAGTTACGACTGGCAGACCGAAATCACCACCTGTCTGCCCGACTACTACCGTTGGACCCAGTGGTTTTTCCTGCGCATGCTGGAGCGCGGCCTGGCTTATCGCAAGCAGAGCAAAGTGAACTGGTGCCCGCTTTGCGCGACCGTGCTGGCCAACGAGCAGGTGGTCGACGGCTGCTGCTGGCGTCACGAAGACACCATCGTCGAACAGCGCGATCTGGAGCAGTGGTTTCTGCGCACCACGAACTACGCCGCAGGAGCTGCTGGACGGGCTGGACCAGCTTCCCGGCTGGCCGGAGAAGGTGCGCACCATGCAGCGCAACTGGATCGGGCGCAGCGAAGGAGCGACCGTCGAGTTCATTCTGGATCCAACGCCGGCGGAAGGCTCAGACGCGGGCAAAACCACGCTTCCCGCCCCGGATGGGTTCATTGCCGGCGCGCCTGTTGACCAGAGCGCGACCAAAAATTCCGGTGTACACCACCCGCCTGGACACAATTTTCGGTGCCACCAGCGTGCAACTCGCGCCCCAGCACCCGCTGGCGAAGCAGTTCGCCCAGGCGGACGAGCGGCTCGCCGCCGAGATCGCATTGCTGGTCGAAGAGCAGAAGAAGGCGCGTGAGGATGGCGACCCCGCGGCTATCGACAAGCGGGGCAGCTTTACCGGGCATTACGCCATCAACCCCTTCAGCGGAGAGCGTGTGCCCATCTGGGTGGCGAACTACATCCTGCTGGAGTACGGCACCGGCGCCATCATGTCAGTGCCGGCGCACGACGAACGCGATTTCGAATTTGCTAAAAAATACGGGCTGGAGGTGCGCATCGTCATTTTGCCCCGGCGCACGGTCGAGCCAGCCGCGTCCGGCAAGCCGGACGAGCCGGTCTTGCCCTACACCGAAGAAGACAGTTTGCTGATGAACTCCGGGGAATACAACGGTCTGGGCTGCCAGGAGGCGCAGACAAAAGCTGGCGGCGTTCGCTCAGGAGCATGGCTTTGGGCAGCCTACCGTCACCTTCCGCCTGAAGGACTGGGGCATCAGCCGTCAGCGCTATTGGGGTGCGCCGATCCCCGTGCTCTATTGCCCCAAGGATGGCATCGTGCCCGTTCCGGATGACCAGCTGCCGGTGCTGCTTCCCGAGCAAATCGAGATCACGCAACAGGACGGTTCTCCCTTGAGCCGGGTGCCCGGGTTCGTCAACGCCACCTGCCCGCGCTGCGGGGGACCCGCCCGGCGCGAGACCGACACTATGGACACCTTTGTCGACTCGTCCTGGTACTTCTACCGCTATCCGGATGCCCGCAACGCATCCGCCCCCTTCAGCCGGGAGAAGATCGATTATTGGTTTCCGATCGACCAGTACATCGGCGGGGTGGAGCACGCCATCCTGCACCTGATCTATTCCCGCTTCTGGACCAAGGTGATGCGCGATCTCGGCATGGTCAGCAATGACGAGCCGGCCACCCGCCTCTTTACCCAGGGGATGGTGATCCGCAACGGCGCCAAGATGTCCAAATCCAAGGGCAACGTGGTCTCGCCCGACGAGATGATCGCCCGCTACGGCGCCGATGCCACCCGCATGTATGCGCTCTTTGCCGCGCCCCCGGACCGCGACCTGGAATGGCAGGAGGATGGTGTCGCGGGCGTCAGCCGCTTCCTCGGCCGGGTCTACCGCCTGGGCATGCGTTACCGCGAGGCGGTGCGCAGCCGCGCGAGTACCGGTACAGCTCCGCCCGCGTCCCCATTGGCCCAGGCGTTGCTGCGCAAGCTGCACCAGACGATTCGCAAGATCACCCAGGATTTTGCCGGCCGCTGGCACTTCAACACCATGCATCGCGGCCGTCATGGAGCTGGTGAACGAAATTACCGCCGCAGAAGCCGGCTTGGCGGAGATGCCGCCCGAAGTTTCGGCGGAGTTGATGGCCACGCTTTTGCCGTCGCTCATCTTGTTGCTGGCGCCCTTTGCCCCTTACTTCGCCGCCGAGCTATGGCATGAAACCGGCGGCGCCGGTTCTCTTCTTCGCCATCCCTGGCCCAGCTTCGATCCGGACTTGGCCAAGGAAGAGGAGATGGAAATGCCGGTGCAGGTCAACGGCAAGTTGCGCGCCGTCGTACGCCTTCTGCCCGATGCCGGCAGTGAGGACATGCAGCAGGCGGCTCTGGCGGAAGCCAAAGTACAGGCCGCCATCGCCGGCAAGCAGGTAGTCAAGGTCGTGGTGGTCCCCGGCAAGCTAATCAACATCGTGGTGAAGTAAGTGACCATCACGATTGCAGAAAAAGTAAAGTAGCGTGCGCGGAACGCAGTCTCTGGTCTACGTCTGCGCGGCCTGCTGGAAGCGTCCCAGCCTGCTGGGATGGGAGCTGCTCTGGCGTTGGGGTTTCGGCATTCCTGCGGCGGCGATTCTCTACTTTGAGGGTGCGAAGGTTCTAAGCGCGTGCCTCTCTTGATCCCAGCACTGTCTCTCTTACCGATCCGCTGCAGGCAGGTCAGCGGTTGGCGACGGCGGCCGCTGCCCTGACGCCGGTGGTAGTGCGGGTTGCCCTTTGGCTGGGCCCCTTGTTGGCCGTAGGTTGGGCCATCGCATCCGGGCTCGGCCGAACCGCCGTGCTGAAGCGCCTCGACCCCGCACTGCGCGCGGCCCCGTTCTCCCTCATCCTGCTGCAGCTTCTACGCATGGTTGCTTTGGTATCCGTCTGCCTGGGCTGGTACAGTTCCGTCCGCTGGGCTGCGCACGCAACCCTGGATACGGCCCAGCCCAATCTGGTCGCGTACAGCGCATGGGTGATCTGCCTCTCGCTCGCCATCTTTGTGCTCTGGGCTCTGCTGAGTTGGGTTTTTTCCATCGCGCCCCTGCTCGCGATGCTGGAGGGCACGGGCGTCTTTCGCAGCCTGGCCCGCAGTCTTCGCCTCGGCGCGCTCACCGGCAAGCTGGTCGAAGTGAACCTGGTGCTGGGCATCGTCCGTCTGGCATTGATTGTGTTGGCCATCGTGTTCTCTGCCATCCCATTACCTTTTGAAGCCGACATGACCGGCACTGCGCTGACTGCTTGGTGGGTAGCCGTCACCCTGCTGTACCTGGTAGCCAGCGATTTCTTTCAGGTGGCCAGGCTGGCAGCGTTTGTCCAGTTCTGGCAATCAGCAAGGCTGGTAGCGTAATGGATTCGGGTGCCCCACGTTCACAAGGCGTACGTGGGCCGAAAAAAGATGGGCAAAGCCCCACTATTGTTTTTCTCCATGGTGTTCAGGACGCATCACAACCCTTGCTCCCACACAAAATCCCTGAAAAACTAAGAAGTGGAAACTTCCTCGATCGTCATCCTGGATTTTGGCAGCCAATACACCCAACTGATCGCCCGCCGCATACGAGAGCAAAACGTCTTCTCCGTCGTCCTTCCCTGCAGCGCCTCGGTCGCCGAGATTCAGTCCCATCACCCCATCGGACTCGATTCTCTCCGGAGGCCCTTGCTCGGTCTACGACCCGGACGCGCCCGCCGCGGACCCGGAGATGCTGGCCCTGGGTTTACCCATCCTCGGCATCTGTTATGGCCTGCAGTTTCTCACCCATCATTTAGGAGGTAAAGTACGCTCGGCCGCCAAGCGCGAATATGGGCCCGCCCAGGTATCGATCGTGCCCGGGCAGGATAATCCGTTGTTCGCCGGCTTGCCCCCATCGCTCGATGTCTGGATGTCCCATGGGGACGAGGCCCTGGAATTGCCCCCCGGTTTTTCCCTGACCGCGCGCACTGCCAACGCCGTGGCCGGCATGGCCGATCCTGCGCGCAATATCTGGGCGGTGCAGTTTCACCCCGAGGTCCGGCACACACCCAGGGGAACAGACCTGCTGCGCAACTTCCTCTTCAGCATCTGCCACGCTCAGCCTAACTGGACGCCGGCGCAATTCATCCAGTCGACGGTCTCCGCCATCCGCGAACAGGTAGGGGATGGCCGCGCCATCTGCGCGCTCTCCGGAGGGGTCGATTCTTCCGTCGCCGCGGTGTTGGTGGAGCGCGCCATCGGCGACCGCCTCACCTGCGTCTTCGTCAACAACGGCGTGTTGCGCAAAAACGAATTTTTCCAGGTGCAGCAAAACATGCGCGACAAACTGGGTCTGCGGCTGGTGGCGGTGGACGCCAGTGATCGCTTCCTGTCCCGGCTGGCGGGGGTCCTCGACCCGGAGCAGAAGCGCAAGATCATCGGCAGCGAATTCATCGCCGTTTTCGATGACGAGGCCAAGCGCATTTTAGAGGATCAGCAGCGACCAGCGCCGCCTGGCTGGTCCAGGGCACCCTCTACCCCGACGTCATCGAGTCCTCGTCGGTCAAGGGTCCTTCCCAGACCATCAAAAGTCATCACAATGTCGGCGGCCTGCCGGCCACCATGAAGCTGAAATTGATTGAGCCGCTGCGCGATTTGTTCAAGGATGAGGTCCGGCGCATCGGCCGCGATCTCGAGATGCCCACGGAGATCCTGGAGCGCCAGCCCTTTCCCGGCCCCGGGCTTGCCGTGCGTATCCTGGGCGAGGTGACCCCCGAGCGGGTGGCCCTGCTGCAGGAGGCCGACGACATCGTGGTCAGGGAAATCAAGGCCGCCGGGCTCTACCAGCAGATATGGCAATCCTTCGCCGTGCTGCTCCCGGTCAAAAGCGTGGGGGTGATGGGCGATCAGCGCACCTACGCCTACACCTGCGCCATCCGCGCCGTGCATTCCGAAGACGGCATGACCGCCGACTGGGTGCCGCTGCCCTACGATTTGCTCAAGAAAATCTCCAGCCGTATCGTCAATGAGATCCACGGCATCAACCGCGTGGTTTATGACATCACGTCCAAGCCGCCGGGAACCATTGAATGGGAATAAAGACGGGCACCGCGGTGCCCGTCTCTAACAATAACTAAGCCAGCGCCAACACGTCGGCCGCCGTGACCCCAACCTTGGGGAACCAGGAGTGGGCTCCCTCCAGGCTCTTATTGACGTTCTGGATATTCTTGACGCCCTGGTCGTTAAGCCAATCTTCAAAGGCCTTGGCCCCGCCCTTGGCATAGATCGCAATGCCATCCTTCCAGGTAGCCCGGCCGCACAGTACGCCATTAAACGTTGTGCCGCTCTCGACCGCCAGTTCCAGCGTCTCGGTAAAGACGGGATTGCTCACCCCGGCGGAGAGGTAAATGAAAGGTTTGTGCGTTGCCGAGGCAGCATCCTGAAAGTGATGCAGCGCTTCGGAGCGGGTGTAAGCAGCTTCGCCTTTGAAGGCCCTGGTGCCCTGAACAAACTCCATCTGCACCGGCACCTCGACCTTCAGCACATCGATCAGATATTTCGCCTTGCCGAACTCGGCCATCGAACCAGAGACAATATCCGGCTTCTTCCTGGCATACTCGATGGACTTCTCGCTGTTGCCGTGTACGTCGTAGCCGACAAACTCCAGAAAGAAGGCGATGTCGTGGGCCTTGCATTCGTCGCCGATCCGCTCAATGAACGCGTGCTTCTGGTCGTTGATATCGCTCTTTTCAAACGGAGTGTAGTAGAGCAGTACCTTGACGCAGTCCGCGCCCGCTTCTTTCAACCGTCGTACCGACCAGTGGTCGAGCAGATCGGGCAGCCGTCCTGGTTGGTCGGCATCGTAGCCGGTCTTCTCATAGGCCAGTAGCAGCCCCTTGCCATGGCGCCGCTTGGACGCAGGCAGCCCAAACTCGGGATCGAGCAGGATTGCCGAGGCATACTTGGTAAGGACTTCGGTGACCAGTTCCTTGAACTCGATCAAGGCGGAGTCGGGCAGATCGGCAACACCCTTCTCTTTAGCCAGTGATTTCTTCAGCGACCCGCGCTGATCCATTGCCGCTGCGGCGATCACCCCGCGCGCATCCGAGACGGCTTTGAGTCCCGCCAGTTTTCCAGCTGTCAGCTTGGTTGTCATTGCTCATTCCCTCTCAATTTTTTCCGTGGTTTCCCGGTGCCCATTCTAAAGCATTTTCTTAAAGCACTCTCTAGCCCAGCGCGAGCGCCGCCCGCTGCGCCTCCACCAGTTCGATGATCCCGCGCTGTGCATGATCCATCATCTCGATTAATTTTTCCCGCGGGAAGGCGTTGCGCTCGGCGGTCGCCTGCACTTCCACTAATCCACCGCCTTCGGTCATCACTACATTCATGTCGACCTCGGCTTGCGAATCCTCTTCATACGCCAGGTCGAGCAGCGTGACTCCCTCCACGATGCCCACGCTGGTCGCGGCGACCAATTGGATGAGCGGCAGCTTCTTCAGCGTTCCCGCCTCCAGCAGCCTGCGGAAGGCGATGGCCATGGCTACGCAGGCGCCAGTAATGGCCGCCGTGCGGGTGCCCCCATCAGCCTGCAGCACATCGCAATCCAGGATCACCGTGCGTTCGCCCAGTGCATGCATGTCGACCACAGAACGCAGCGATCGCCCGATGAGCCGCTGGATTTCATGCGTCCGGCCGCCTACTTTTCCCCGCTCCGATTCGCGCGCCGTCCGCGTCAGCGTGGCCCGGGGCAGCATGCCGTATTCCGCCGTCACCCATCCCCGCCCGCTGTTCTTGAGCCAGCCAGGCACTCCGGTTTCGACCGTGGCGTTGCACAACACCCGGGTGTGGCCCACTTCAATCAGCAACGAGCCCTCGGCCATCGATGTGTAGTGAGGCGTGAGACGTACTGGGCGCATCGCTTCCGCCGCCCGGTCAAGGGGACGAAAGAATGCGTGAGGGGCTTTCTCCTGCTGCTTCATCTTTCGATTGTATGAGAGCGAAAGCCCGCCCGCCCGCGCCGATTCCCATTTCGGGACCGCCGTTTCCCCTCCCGAAACGGGAACGTCATCCCTAAGTCACACAGCAGCCATGAGTTACCTTTGCTTCAAAGAGACGCGATGTTCCATTTAAGAACGAATGATCAACAAGGCAGACCTCCTCAACCTTCTCGCCTTGCCCCCCACTTCTCCTTCAAGTGATTTCGATCCAGGCACTTGCGCCTCTCTCCTCCATCCCGCAAAACTTTGGGCAGCCGCGTGCACTAGCTCGTGCATGGAACACACCTCACGGACACTGCAAGCGAACTGGAGTCCGAAAAAATGGCGAGGAGACGAATGATGACTTGTGAATGGAAGCGAGTGGGCAGAGTCCTCACCCGGACACTATCTGGTACGGCGAACCTGTGGAATGCGGGCGCGTCGGTCCATTGCGCGGCCCAATCGGCGGCTCGTATCCCCGGCGAGCTGGCGAAAGTCGCGATGATAATTGTCGATAGAGTAGGCAGCGAAGTTCCGCTATCCGGCGAGAAAGGAAACTGCGTACAATGGCGATAACAACTCCTGTTACATTTCCCTTGGAATCTATGTCGCGACCCGTGGAACGCACTGGTAAGCTGCATCTTCTCGTGGTCGACGAGGACGCAGCGATTCGTTCGGCGTGCTGCGAAATAGCGACTGACCTCGGCTGTGTGCCGCAGACCGTTTCCACGATTTCAGCGGCGCGTTCGCTTTTGCGCGATCGGGCGGTCGACATCCTGCTGCTCGATCTAAGTGCTCCGCTGGGCGAGGGTCTGGGGCTCCTGAACGAGATCAAGACGCTCAATCCCGGGCTGGTTTCGGTAGTGATGACCGCCTACGCGACCGTGCCTGCGGCCGTAGAGGCCATGCGCACCGGGGCCGCCGACTATCTGACCAAACCCTTTGCCATGGATGAACTGGCCGCTGTGCTGGAGCGGGCGATGGAGCGCCGCACTGTGGAGGCCGCCAGCCGCAGGTTGCGCGAGTCCCTCCGCTCTCCGCAGGGGCTGGGCAGCATGATCGGCCGCAGCGCGGAGATGGAAAAGCTGTACCGCATTCTCTCCAAGGTGGCGCAAAGCTCCCATCCGGTTCTGATCCTGGGAGAGAGCGGCGTGGGCAAAGAACTGGTGGCGCGCTCGATTCACACCAACGGCCCCCATGCCGACCGCCCGTTTGTTCCCGTCGATTGTGGTTCCCTGGTGCCCACATTGATGGAGAGCGAGCTCTTCGGCTATGTAAAAGGGGCATTTACCGGGGCCACTCGCTCCAAAGATGGGCTGCTGGCCTCGGCCCAGGGGGGCACCGTCTTTCTCGATGAAATTGGCGAGCTGCCGCTCGACCTGCAGGCCAAGTTGCTGCGCGCCCTGCAGGAAAAAGAGATCCGCCCGGTGGGCGCGACCCATCGCATCGCCATCAACGTCCGTATTCTGGCGGCTACCAATCGCGACCTGGCAGCCATGGTGGAGCAGGGCCGCTTCCGCAAGGATCTCTACTACCGGCTAAGTGTGGTCAATCTGCGTATTCCTCCGCTGCGCGAGCGCAAGCAGGACATTCCCTTGCTGGCCGCCCATTTTCTGGAGCGGATGGCACGGGAAACCGGCACCCCTCACACCTTGAGCGACGATGCTCTTGCGCACTCTGATGGAATACGACTGGCCGGGAAACGTGCGCGAGCTCGAGCATTCCATCGATCGTGCCTGCACCCTTTCCTCCGGCCCCGTTCTGCACCTGGGCGATCTGCCGACCCAGCTGCAGAACTTCCACCTGCAGAATCGTCGTCCGTTGGTGGTGGCAACCCCGGCTATGGCTCGCCGCCGGACCGTGCGCGGGCCAGTGATGCCATTGGCCCAATTAGAGAAACAGGCCATCCTCGAGACCCTGCGCAAACTGAACGGCGACAAGCTGCTGGCGGCGCGGCTCTTGGGCATTGGCAAAACCACCCTCTATCGCAAGCTGAAGGAATACGGTATCAGTGCCCCCGACGCCAATTGACGACGCCAATTAACGACGCCGCTTACCACGCCGCTTACGCCGGTCATCGATTCAAACGAACGTCAACCAAACCGCAGAATGAGAGAGGTAAATCGTGAAGCAGGGAATCGTGTCTTCACCTGTCCAGCATAGCGTCCTGATCATCAGTCCCATGGCCGATGCCGCGGGGTTCGCTGCCTCGCTGGGCAGCACCCTGGGGTGTGCGGTAAGCGTTGCCGCCACCACCGAAGCCGGGTTGATGGCCCTGCGCCACCAGGAGTACTCGGTGGTCGTGGTGGATGACTGCATGGCAGAAAGCAATCCCGCCGCCGCCGATCTATTGTGGCAAAGCTTCGGCATGGCGGTGCCGGTGCAGATCAACTTCGCCATTCCGGCGGCTCGAGGCTCGCTCGCGAGGTGCAGGCGGCGATCGCCCGCCGGGAGCAGCAACAGGTCTGGCGCTTGCGCGCCGCCGCGTCCCAGCTGGAAAGCGAATTGAAATCGACCGTCACCGGGCTGTTGCTGCAGTCGCAACTCGCCCTCGCCGAGCCAGAGCTGACCCCGAAACTGGCCGGCAAATTAACCCTGGTGGCGGAACTCGCGGGCAGCCTCCGCCAAAGGCTCGAAGGGGCCACCGGCAAGACCATTCCGCCCCTCGCCATGTACTAGAGGTGCCCGGCCCGGAGCGCCTCCCGTTCTCGGGACGGGGTGCATTCTCTCCGCGGCGCCCCGCCCACTTGCCCATCAATCGCAAGCACCTCTTTCCTCTTCTGGGCCCTGCGCCAGGCCCAATTTGTTGTGCTCTGTCCACCGCCTCCGGCTTCCTCAAAAATAATTTAGAGTTGGTGTAAGCTAGAGGTCGTTCTCAACGCGACCGTTCCGTTGACTCATAATTTCCGATCGGGGTTCCCGGTCCCAATCCTATGGTTCTGATGTGGGGTTCTATCCCCGGAAAGCCAATTGGAGAGAACGGGTGCTTCCGTGTCTTAATATACCGGATCCCATGTGAGTCCGGATTTCCGTGAGCATCTGCAGACCCCCGGGCAAGCAAGGCAGCGCAAACCAAATTCGTATCGAGGGATAGAGGATGAAAAAGCAGACGATATTGAGCGCAAGGTATATCGAACCGCGGGTTTGCACCCGGGCAGCACCGCCGGCGCTCTCGCGAGCATGCTGGCCGGCTTGCTGCTCCTGGGCGGATGCAATAAGGCGCCGGCTCCGGCGCCAGCTGCCGAATCCACCACGACGGCCCAGGCTGCGCCGGCTCCCGCTCCTGCGGCCAGTCCTCCCGCGGCACCAGCCCGCCTCCTGCGGCCGCAGCTGCGCCGCCGGCTCCTGCCGCTCCCGCCGCCGCCACCTCCACCGCCCCCACCCAAGGTGTACACCGTGCCTGCGGGCACCCCCTCGTGGTCCGGATGGGAGCAGACCGTCAGTGCCAAGAACAACAATGTCGGCGATACCTTTACCGGCACGCTGGCGCAGTCCGTGCGGGTGCAGGGCGTCACTGTCCTGCGCGCAGGCGCTCCGGTCACCGGGACCGTGGTTGCATCCAAGGGACAGGGCAGGTTCAAGGGTGATGGGGCCTTGGGCATTGCCATCCGCAGGGTGGGCAATTACTCGGTCACCACGGCTTCCTATGAGAAGTCCGTCTCCGGCAAAGGGCAAACGCAGTACCGGGTTCATTGCCGGCGGCGGCGGTGGCGGGGCGCTGATCGGCGGCCTTGCCGGCGGCGGCAAGGGCGCGTTGATCGGCGGCCTGTTCGGGGCGGGCGCGGGAACAGCGGGCGCCGCCTTTACCGGCAATAAAGATGTCTCCGTGCCGGCGGAAACCGTGGTCACCTTCAACTTGTCGGCTCCCCTCACCGTGACGCTGGAGAGCCAGTAAAGGGTTAGCACCACCGGAGAGCGAGCCGGCTATTCCCCATGCTGTTGCGGAAGTGGGATTGCGATGCTGCTTGAAGTTGCAGATACTTTGGAGCATTCGTCGAAGTTACGGTCGTCGCAGGGCAAGAGTGCTGCCGTTGTCTAGTTGTCTATAAGAGCCGCGCCCCGCTTGGCCTGGATTGACTCCAAAGTGCGTTAGCTTCGTAATCCGGAGGCAGAATGGACAGGGATTCCGCCAGCAGTGCGCCGCGGAAGCATGCGAACGGCTGGATAACAGTAGTGGCGCTGGGTCTGCTCGCCGCCGGCCTTCTTGCCTGCCTGTACGTTCTGATCGGATTTCCCGCCGCGGCGCAGGAGACGGTGAGCAGTGCCACCCCGGGCTACCGCCACTGCCTCTTCCGTCCAGCCTCAGCCGCTTCGCCGTCCAGCTGCCCATGCTTGCTGCGCCGGCCGCCGACTCCGCCGGCCGCCGAGTCCTGGCTCCGCAGCACTTCGACGCGGGCAGCGACGAATGGCAGGCGGAGCGCACCGAGGTGCGCGACGAACTGCGGGAGTCGCAGGAAAATCTGCGCGAAGCCGCCCAGGAGCAGCACCGAATCCGCATCGCTTCCGCACTATTTCTGGCCGTCTTTGCCGTCATCGCGGCCCTGATCGTGATCCAGGTCTATGTTCAGGCACGAGCCTGGGACAAGGATGCGTCCCGCGGCGTCGCCGAAGTGGAAGACGTTGCCGCGCAATTGGAAGTGATGCGGGATGCCCGGGAGGAAGCCCGGAACGCTTTGCCCGGATTGCTGCAGGAGGTGGGTGAGCAGCCCCTGAGCTACCAGGAGGAGGGCACAGCCTTTTCTCCGCGCGCAACGGCGATTATCGACGACATTGACCAACTTGCCTACGTCGGCCAGGGCCGCCTCGCCTTTCGCGACCTGCCCTCGCAGCCGGAGGCGGCGGTTTATCTGAACGGTCTATTGCTTTCTGCGGTTTCCCACCTTTCCCGCTCCGATTCATGGACGGCATTTGCCCGCCTGGACCAGTTTTTCGCCCAGTTGGCACGCTTTCCCGAAGCGTTGGACCGGCGCCGCATTGCCCAGGGCTATTCCTACCGGGCGCTGGCCGCCTACCAGGTGCTCGAGGCACAGGATAGGGAACCGTCCTGGCTGCGAAAAGCGGAGCGAGCCCAGCTCGACTCCTTGTCCAAGCAGGCCTTTGCGGATCATCAAGCAGGCCGCTTCCGTGGACCCCGATTGGCGCCACACCACCTTTGTCGAAGCCTTGCTTTGCAGCCGCTTTTACAACGCCCCGGAAGGTGCCGACAACAGCTCGCGCAGCGACCTTTCTGTCCGCGGACTGCGCCGCGCAGTCAGTCTTTACAAGGGATTGATCGAGGAGCGGTCCTATCGCGGCCCGTCGCGGCGCAACTTCGCGCGCTGCCTCAAACGAATCGCGGAGCAGACCGGCGAGAAGAGCGATTTCTCCGATTTCGGCTATGCCTTGAATTCGTTTCCCACCGACGAGGAGCTAGCGGATGAGGCGCTGGCCGCACGCCAGCCCAACTCCCAGGACCGGTTTCTGTGGCAATGGCTGCTGGGCGACGAGGAGCTCTTCGCCAACGTCGAGCGGCTCAACCAGGCCGAATACCGTGCCTTCTGGATTCGCATGCTCGATTCCAAGGTCCATCTCAGAAATTGGCGAGCGGACCTGAGCGAACTGCAGCAGGCAAAACCCGCCATGAAGGACTGGGCCATCCAGTTGCTGCATGCCGAGCCGCCCATCACCCTGGCCAATGCCATCACCCGCCGTCAGGAGCGCTTTGAAAGCCCTGCCTCGGGAGCCTGACGGGCCAATCGACACCCGGCGAAAAAACTTTCGCCCCGGGTAACCCAAAAGTTACTACCCGATCGGCTGACATCCCACTCTCTCCTTCGTATCATAGAGAGTGTGCCCGCTTGGATAATGGGCGACAAGGAGACACCGATGACTACCAAGAGCTCAGAAGCACCAAACGGAACCGCCAAGCGCCGCAAGCCGGCTGCCAAGAAGACGGTCGCAGCCCCACCCGCGCCTTCGCGGGAGGAGATCGCTCGTCTGGCGGAGAAGTTTTGGGCTGAGCGTGGCTGGCCAGAGGGTTCGCCTGAGCAGGACTGGCTGCGTGCGGAGCAGGAACTTAAGACAGCTTCCTAGGTCCGGAGGGACGATCCTTCTCCGGCTCGGCTTTCAGCCTGCCCACCAAAGACAAACAAAAAATCAGAGTGCTTCGAGACCTGCAGTGGGCATGACCTTGCTCTCTGTACCGGCAGGAAATTCGTGGCCCATTCAAGCCTTATTTTGGCTTGAGTGCGGGGCGTTGCGGCTTTGGATGCGGTATTTTGGCCCTGATACGTGGATATTGAGGGATAGACAGACGTGTCTACCCGAGGTAGCCGCGATACAAAGCATCGCTGCGGCGACTAGCTGAAAACTTGCGCATTCCGCAGGTCTTGGATTTTGGCCGGCACCGCGGACCTGATTTTCCCCCGGAAGACCCGGCCATCCATAAACCGCCAACCCATTGGTCCACCTTCGTGGGAGTATTTTCACCTCGCCTGCCAACCTGCGGCGTCTCCCCAATCCGGTCGCACTTCGGTTATCTTGAGTCCTGCCCGGCTTCGGCGATACTTGACAACAAGGGAAAGCCGATTGTCTTATTTTCCCTGCATTGTTTTTTTGTTTTGCTTTTTCTGCCGCTTCTCTCAACTCATGAAAAACGAAGTCCTCGACATTCTTATCCTGGGCTTACTCGTGGTGCTGTTTGCCTCGATCTACCGCAAGCGTGCTACTTCGCGCGTGCGCTGCTGGCTTGCCGGCTGGATCCTGGTACTCGCTGCATTTCGCCGTGCTGCTGGTCCCGGCGGTTTCGAGTTGGGGGCAAGAGCTGGTCGACAGCCTGAGCATCAGCGCGTTGATTCTTTCCGGGCTGTGCTTCCTGTTTTCCGCTTCCGCCATTTCTGAGAGCCTCCCGGCTAGCGGTTTGACTGCGTGCGGCATCGGCCTCCCGGCGATCTTTTACACCAACTATGTGATCTTCCACGGTTCGCACCAGTGGCCCCAGTATGCCGCGGCGGCCACCATTGCTGCCTCCGGCATGGTGTTGGCGTGGAGGTTGTGCCGCGGACGCAGCCGGGTTTGGGCCGCCATCACCCTGGCCTTTTCGGTGAGCGGAATCTGCACCGTTTTCTCCATCGCACACCATGAGCCGGATCAGGGCATCCTGGCTATCCTCTTCGAAATTTTCCTTACCTTCGCAGCGCTCTACTGGTTCGATTTCCGGCGTGTCTCCACCGGCGTGTTGACCTCGATCCTCGGCTTGGTGGCCTGGGCTTCGGTCTTTCCCGTTGCGCTGCTTTGCGACTATCTGATTCCGGCGACGCAGATTCCTCCGGGACTGTGGAATGTCCCCAAATTTTTCGTCGCCTTCGGCATGATCCTCACCCTGCTGGAGGACGAGTTCCTGGCCGCGGCCCGCGCCACCGAGCACTATCGCCTGCTCTTTGCCGCCAGTCCCCATCCCATGTGGGTGCAGGATCCGGAAACCCTCCGCATCCTCGAGGTCAACGATGCCGCCGTCGCCCACTACGGTTACTCGCGCGAGGAATTCGTGGCGATGACGCCTGCGCGATCTGCGGCCTACCGAAGACGCGGGAACGATTCTCAAAGAAAATTCCGGATCCACCCCCACCAAACTTTCCGGGCCCTGGCGCCATCGCCGCAAAGATGGTTCCTACATTCAGGTGGATATGGCGTCTCACTCCATCGACTACATGGGCCGCAAGTGCAGCTTCGTCCTGGTGCAGGACGTCACCGATCGGCAGCAGATGCACGAGCAGCTGGTTCACCAGGCGCACCACGACCTGCTCACCGGGCTGCCCAATCGGCTCCTGCTGGAGGATCGAATGCAGCAGAGTCTGGCCCAGGCCGCCCGCCACGGGCAACAAGCCGCGGTGCTCTGCCTCGATCTGGATGGCTTCAAGCAGATCAACGACACCTTCGGCCATGCTGCCGGCGACCTGTGCCTGCAACAGGTGGTCGCGCGGATCGCCGCGCGGCTGCGCGCCGTGGATACATTTGCCCGTACCGGCGGGCGATGAGTTCGTGATCGTTCTGGGCGAGTTGGTCAACCGGAATAGTGCCCTGATGGTCGCCCGCAGCGTCCTGGAAAGCATCAGCAAGCCGATCGAAGCCGAGGATTTCTCCTTCGACGTCTCGGCCTCGATCGGTATTGCGATCTACCCCGAGGATGGGACCGACCCCTCCCAACTGCGCCGTTCGGCCGACGCCGCGATGTATCGCGCCAAGCAGGCGGGCGGAGACCAATATCTTCTGGTCTCTTCTCAGCTCAATGCCGCGGCCAGCGAGGTAGCGAGCTGGAGCGATTCATGCGCAGCGCCCTTACGCGCCGGCGGAATGGAGATTCATTACCAGCCGCAATACTCCATAGCCGGCAATCTCTGCGGTCTGCAGGCCGTTCCGCGGCTTAACCATCCCCAACTCGGGCACCATCGCGCCCGACCGCTTTCTGCCCATCGCGGAGGAGTGCGGCCTGATCGTTCCCTTAGGCAACTGGCTGCTGGACGAGGTTTGCCGTCAGAGCCAGGAGTGGCAAAACCAGCAGCTCACTACGCCCCGGATATCGTTTTGCGTCTCTCCGCTGCAGTTTCTGCACTCGGATTTCTCTGCCCGGGTGCTGGCCACCCTGGGCCAGCACGGCCTCGATCCCGCGGCTGCTCGAACTGATCGTTACCGAGAGCACCGTCATGCGCAACCGTCCCGAGGTCGCACAGCAGATGCGCAGTCTGGCGGCATTGGGCGTCCACTTTTCCGTGGCCGACTTTGGCAGCAGCTACTCCTGTTTGAGCCATCTGCACCAGCTTCCCGTGAGCACGCTTAAGATCGACTGCTCCTTTGTCGAGCGCGTCTCTGATCCCAACGGGACCTATACCATCGTGCAGGCCATCATTGCGCTGGCGCACGGTCTGGGCCTGAGGGTAGTGGCCGAAGGAGTGGAGCGCGCTGACCAAATGGAGTGCCTGCGGACCCTGGGCTGTGATTTCCTGCAGGGCCGTCTTCTGGCTCCTGTCCTGCCCGGCTGCCAGTATTCCCAAGTACCTGGTGCCTGCGGCGCCCCCGGTCGCCAAACATTCGCGCCGCTGACATCCTCGTTACCTGAGCTAAGCCTGTTCCCTGCATCCAACCCATCACTGACAGCGGCCGTGACGCGGCCGTCGGTCTGTTTCGGGGACGATGAGAGCAGCTGGTTCTCTCAGAGAACAGCACAGTGTTCGCGCCCTGCTGGCGGCGAACTTTTTTCTTGCCGACGTGCAGACCGGGCTGGGCCCATTCCTCGCGGCTTATCTTGCCGGGGTAGGATGGCAACCTGGACGCGTCGGCGTCGTGCTGACCGTCGGCGGCGTCGTCACCGTAGCGCTGCAAACACCCGCGGGAGCCATCGTGGATCGGGTCGCTAACAAGCGGCTGATCCTGATTTGCGCTTCTCTGGTACTGGCTGCGGGCGCCGTGCTCCTTTCCCTCACAGCAAAACCATGGGCTGTTTATACATCGCAGCTGCTGATTGGCGGGGCAGGCCCATTCCTCGCCCCGACGCTGGCGGCCGTCACCATGGGACTGGTCGGTGTAGCCCGTTCGATCGGCAATTTGGCAAGAACCAGTCCTTCAATTCGGCCGGGAATGTCTGCTCTGCCCTGCTCATCGCCGGGGTCAGCCGCCTCTTCGGCAATCGAGCCATCTTCATCACCGCGGCGGTGTTGATTGTTCCCACCATCCTCTCTGTGTTGTCGATCCGGGGAGACGACATCGACTATGAGAGATCGCGTGGCGGGCGCAGATCGAGACCCGCAAAAAAAAGCGCAGGCTGCGTCCTTGGCCCAAACACTCTTCAAGGACCGGGTACTCTTGATTTTTCTCGTCTGCGCTTTCTTCTTCCATTGCGCCAATGCTGCTATGCTGCCGCAGTTGGGCGAGATGTTGTCGAAGGGGGCAAGGGCGACCGCCGCGCCCTTCATGTCGGCTTGCATCGTGGTCACCCAGATCGTCATCGCCTGTTCGGCTGCAGCCATCGGCCGATCTGCCAATGCTCACGGGCAGAAAACCCCTGCTATTGCTGGGGTTTCGGCGTCCTCCCCATCCGCGCGTTTCTGTACACCGTGATCCGCAGCACCGCCGGCTTGATCGCCGTGCAACTGCTGGATGGCGTGGCCAACGCAATCTTCGTCGTGGTTGCGGTGTTGGTGGTCGCGGACCGCACCCGGGGGACAGGACGTTTCAACCTCACCCAGGGTGCGTTGGCCACCGCCGTCGGACTAGGCGCGGCGTCGAGTACCCTGTTCGGTGGCAAGCTGATTCAGTACTACAGTTTTCGCGTTTCGTTTCTGGCCCTGGGCGCGGTGGCTACCGTTGCCCTGGCTTTGCTATTGCTGGGCGTCCCAGAGACCCTCCCCGAACCAGCCCTGCCGCAATACAGTCTGCCGGCAACTGGAGAAACGCACTCCATGATCTCGCCCGGCCCTCTCCTTCTCTCCGCTGATCGTCGCCGCCAGCATTTTGCTCATGCTGATCCGTGCCCGGGGGATCCCGAAGTGTATTGGGTCGGCGCCGGCTCGCTTCTTTTGCTCGCTTTCCGGCTGATACCCCTGAAGCTTGCCGGACATGCCGTGGGCAAGGGCCTGGACGTATACCTGTTTCTCTTCGGCATGATGTTGCTGTCGGAGCTGGCTAAGGAACACGGGGTCTTTGACTGGCTTTCAGCCGTTGCGGTGCGCGGCGCGCATGGTTCCTGCTCCGGCTCTTCACCCTGGTTTACGGGGTCGGGACCATGGTTACGATCTTCATGTCCAACGATGCAACGGCCGTGGTGCTGACGCCGGCCATCCTGGCGGCTGTGCGCAAAGCGAAAGCGGAGCCTATGCCGTATCTCTTCGCCTGCGCCCTCATCGCCAATGCCGCGTCATTCGTATTGCCCATCTCCAACCCGGCGAACCTGGTGGTCTTCCATACCGCCATGCCGCCACTCGGCCAGTGGCTGCGGGCGTTTGCCCTTCCCTCGGTGTTGTCGATCGCCGCGACCTATGCCGTGATGCGCTTCATCTTCCGCCGCCCGCTTGCGGAACATCATCGAAGGAGAGTGGAGACCCAAAAGCTCAGCCACAATGGAAAGTTAGTCCTGGCCGGGCTGGCTGGCATGGTCTTGGTGCTTCTCGTCGCGTCCTGGTTCAAAAGGGATTTGGGGTTACCCACCTGTCTTGCCGCCCTGGCGATCACCGCCGCCGTCTCGATCTACACGCGCCGCAATCCCATCAAGCTCGCTGGTGAAGTCAGTTGGTCGACTCTCCTGCTGGTGGCAGGATTATTCTCATGGTGGACGCGGTGCAGAGCATAGGCGCGCTGAAGTGGACCACAGCCTGGCTGGCTGGGTACAGAATCTTGCCCCGGCGGCGGGACTTTGATCGTCGGCTTTATGGTTGCGGTGGGCAATAACCTGGTCAACAACCTTCCCCTGGGGTTGATTGCCGGGGCTACCTTGCAGGCCGCCCGCGCCACGGATCTGATCGCCCACGCCGTTCTCATCGGTGTGGACCTGGGACCAAACCTGTCCGTGACCGGCTCGCTGGCAACGATTCTATGGCTGCTTGCGCTGCGTAAAGAGAAGCTCGATGTGAGCTTCTGGCGCTTCCTCCGGGTAGGCGCAATCGCCATGCCGGTGGCGTTGCTGCTTTCGCTGGGCGGAGCCATCCTTATGCATCTGCTGCTTCCAACCTCATGAAACGAAGCACGGCTACGGCGCGACAATGGCCCCGCACGCGATTCTCGCGCCGGCATTGCCCGTCGGGTCGGTCATCATATCGTCCGCTTTCTCGTGAATAATGAACGCCGTGCCGCCGTTGGCGAACACCGAGTTCTTGGCGTCCTTCTTGAGCGAAATGCTTTGCGTCACGAACGAGACATGGTCCGTGCCGTCGGCCATCACTTGCAGGTTGATCGGCATGTCGCCTGCATGAGCGCCCTTGGGGTTCTTGATTCCATGCTCCTTGTTATCGGGGTTAAGATGACCGCCCGCCGACTTGAAATCCGGTGCATCGCATTTCGCGTTCTGGTGAACGTGGATGCGCATGTTCCCCTTCGGGAAGATTCATCAGGTCCAACTTGACCTTCACCCCATTGCCTGCAGGAGTCAGCGTGGCCGTTCCCGCATCCTGGCCTTGGCTGGTCTTGAAATCCACTTCCAGTCCCTGCTTCTTGAACATCGCCCCCGACAGCGCCAGCAACGCCGGCAGCGTCATCACGCCAATGCACATCCTGAGCAATCTGGTCATTTCGGTTCCTCGCATCGTTGCCGGGATTTGCCCGGTCCACAGACGCTAGCATACCCGATCTGCGTAACGTTGAAGCTGATGCCGGTCCAGGGCCCCAAGGCTATTACGTAACCGTAGCGGATAGGATCACTCGCGATCAAGCTCTAAAGGGCCTAGTATCAAGGTAATGCACAGCAAGTGTTATGTACGCTCGGGAACCACGAACCTAGAGTGATAACTGCACACCGAGAGCGGGCGCCGGTATGATCCCACGCATTTTGATCATCGATGATGAAGCTGATATTCGTGAGGTAACCGCGCTTAGCCTGGAGACAGTTGCCGGCTGGCAGGTGATCCTGGCTCCTTCCGGAGCTCAGGGAATCCGGCGCGCTTCCCTGGAACAGCCGGACGCCATCTTGCTGGATGTCATGATGCCCGACATCGACGGTCCGACGACCTATCAGATTCTCAAGCAGAACGGGAACACCGCCCACATTCCCGTGCTTCTGCTTACCGCCAAAGTGCAAGGCCAGGATCGGCGCAAGCTCGACGAACTGGGCGCGGCTGCGATCCTCTCCAAGCCCTTCGATCCCTTGACCCTTGCCGATCAGATATCCGAAGTCCTCGGTTGGGAACGAGGCGGCATCTCAACCCCAGGCGCTGTGTCGCTCGCCGGTAGCTAACCGCATTTCCTGCTCCGCTTTAAGCCCCACTACCGATCCCCGTAGGAATCACTGCCATGAATCTAAAACCATGAGTGGGTGGTCCAGGTCTCGCTTTTGAGACCCGGGGCCCTGCAGAAGGACCCCGACTTTTCCCGCGTCCAACTTACGTCGTGGGACGCGGCTTGACCGCCAGAAAAACCGGCGGCAACGGCACCCCATTGATATCCGTAAGCTTCGGGTTGATCTGCTGCGTGTCGAGCAAGGTCTTGGTGTCGATCAGGTGCAACAGATTATCCCCGCTTGTTCCCGCGAAAAAGATGGTGTTATCCGGGGAAAAGATGCCGGCGACCGGGGCGATCGCATTGCCCGTGAGCTTGACGCTGCTCAGCGTTCCCAACGTCCCCGCCTGTGTCGAAGGTTGATAGACCGGCAACAGCGCGCCCCCGGCGGGCGTGGTCGTGGCGTTCGTCCCATAGGTAATAAAGGCCTCGAGCGAGTTGGTGGCGGGCACCACTTCGTTGATGTTGGTGAGGCCGTATGCGGCCAGCGAGATCTGGTTGGGGACGGGCGGAGGGTTGAACACTATGCCCGTGGTTTGCCCGTTGGCATCCGAGGGGCAGGCATCGATCGGTACGGTAACCGAAAGATCCGTCAGCACCGGTGGGTTGGCGGACGCGCCGATGATGTGTTTCCCGTCGGTGGTCGAGGCCACATGGTCAGAGGCAATGGCCACGGTGGTCGCTAGTGGATAATTCACCACCGGCTTCACCGTCGTTTCCGGGCACTCTCCATAGGCGGCGGTCGGCGAGCCGGAGAGAAAGACCGCGGCCGCGGGAATGGTCACGGCAAGATCCGGAGAACAGAACATGTTGTAAGTGTTGTTGGGGTTGGCCGTCGTGTTGGGCGGGTACGTTGTCGGATCCGTAGGGATGGGGCTGGTCGTATTCGTCGCCGGGCAGATTCCCGAGGTGGTGGTTGCCTGATTGGCGGGCAGGCTTTCGACCGACCAGCCGGTGAAGGAGTTGTGGATATACAGGACCCCGTCGCCCACCACGTAAACCGTTTGGCCATCGGCGGTGAAGGCGGCTTTCTGACCGATCCCGGCGAAGGAGGTATAGCTTCCCGACGATGGCGAATAAAGATAAATGACACCCCGCAGCTGATCGTTGATCACCACCTGCGGTGTTGTTGGGAGAGACCGCGAGCACGATCCCGGGAGTGTTGGCCTGCTCCGAGCTGAGGCTGTTGGTGACCGCGCTGTAGCTCATCATCTCGTGATAGCTGCCGAAATACAGCGTGGTCCCGGTCGGATCGAGGACCATGGAGTTGGGCGAGTAGGGCATCTTGATCGGGGTGCCGATGGTCCCGGTCGATAGATCGATGGGCACAAAGTAGGGTGACCCCGGGCTGGATACCCAGATGTAATTGCTGTTCTTGCCCGGCGAGGTGATCTGCACAAAATTGCTGATCACCGGAACGCCCGTGCCCAGCGTTCCCATGACATTGATCGGGGCCGGGTTGCAAGCGGTCGGTTGACAGATCGCGGTAATCGCTGAGTTGGACGGGAATGCGGCAGTGACCGCGCCGGTGGAATTGACGGCGATGCTGCCCGGATTGGTGGACACGTAGCTCAGCGGCAGCCCGTTGATCACGTTGTTGTTGACGTCCGTCACCGTGGCGGTGAGCGCCAGCGGGGTATTGAGTGTGACGCTCGCGCTGGTGGCGCCGGTCGAGGCGACGCTAAGCGCAATCTTGGCTGGTGGGCAGGTGTAGAAGTAGCCTGCGTTGCTGCTGGTCTGGGAAATCGTGCCGGTGATCAGGGTTGAGCCGGGCGCTTGGGCCGTGGCCACGCCATTCTGATCGATGGTCACAATGCCGGCGCTGGCCGGCGCGTAGGTGAGGTGGCCGATCACATTGTTGCAATCGGTAGGGCCATAGCCTCCGCCCGGCAGAATGTCGGGGCTGCACAGAAGCACTTGCTGGCCGGCGCTGTTGGTGGTGTACGCCGTGGCGTCCAACTGCGAGGTCAGGCCTTGCGAGAGACACTCCGGCGCCTTGCTGACCGGGTTGGTTGGGCCATCGACCGCAAGGCTGGCGATGGCCGGGTGGGAATATACCGCGACCTGGTTGCTGGTAAATCCTGACGCGCTGGCGGTCATGTACGCGATGCCGGTCTTGCCGGTCGGGATGCAGGTGGTGTAAGCGGCGACCGCCGGGGTATGCAGGTTCCACGTACCGCCACAGACCGCGCCGGTAGGTGAAACGTCGGCGATGGTGCGGTCCGAGGTGCCGTAGGTGTAGGTTCGCACCGAAGCCGACCCGCCTTTGCAGTTCTGCGCCGTCGGAGATTGCAGCTGTGTGGTTTGCGAAAACGCTACCGAAAGACCCGTAGTCTGCGGCTGGAGCGAGATGGAGACCGGCTGGGTGTCGTTGTATCCGTAGCCGGCCCCGTTGCAGTAAGTCGAATTCTTGTTAGCACAGCCCTGGAGAGAAAGACCCACGGGGACGGTAAGGAGAGCCAAAACCACAAACGTCAAAAACCGCTGCATGAAACCTCCCCGCCGGGTGTCGCCGCTCCCGGCGGTTGATGAACGACTGATCGCTTGAACTCTCCAAATTTCTGGGGGAGTGCGACTGAACGTTGCCCTATCGCCGGCGCCTCGAGCGAAAGCCGCCCCGGATACCGCCTCAATGCTTTGCTTGCAGAGTTGTGCGTGGTCAACCTTTTAAGTGTAGAGGGGACTGAGCCATGAGGCAACAGGGCTAGGGCCGTTTCGCAAAGGGTCTAGACCGAAGCGACAGACCTTTTCGTGGTTTTCTCCCAAGGAAAACCACGCCGCGCGATCTTCACCAAGCCACAGTGTTTGCGAAACGCCTACCTCTGTGGCGGCATATACTGCTCGAACCACGCGAGCGCCCGGGCCAGCACATCGCGGCGATGTTGCGGCGATTCGAAGCGGTGACCCTCTTCCGGGTAGACCACCAGCTCCGTGGGCACGTGTTCGGCGCGCAGCGCATGCCAGAACTCGAACGACTGCGGTGCTGGACACTCTCCATCCCGGTCGCCCACCACCACCAGCGTAGGAGTCTTTACGTTGCGGATGAAGTCGATGGCCGAGCTCCTGGCGTAGACTCCCGGGTCGTCATATACCGAGGCGCCGAAGAACGGGGTCATCCACTGGTCGATCGAGTTCTCGCCGTAGTAGCTTTTCCAGTCGGAGATGCCGGCTCCAGCCACGGCAGCGTGAAACCGCTGCGTCTGGGTCACGGCGAACATGGTCATGAAGCCGCCGTAACTCCAACCGGTCAACCCGATGCGCTGCTGATCGATTGGCAGCTTCGCGCTCACCGCGTCCACCCCGGCCAGGATGTCGCGCAGATCCCCATAGCCAAAATCCTTCCGGTTGGCCTGGGTAAAGCCCTCGCCCTCCCCATAGCTGCCGCGCGGGTTTGGCATAAGAACAAAATAATCCAGGGCAGAAAAGGCGATCGGGTCGTAACCCAGATCCGGCCAGCGAGGCTGCACCTCACTCGAGGGGCCGCCGTGCACGCTAACGATGAGGGGATACTTTTTGCTTGGATCGTAGTGCGCCGGGTATAGCAACCAACCCTGGACCGCAAATATATCGCTCGTCCAGCGGATCGATTCGGACCTCCCCCACAGAGGCTTGAGGGCGTCGTTGTAGTGGGTAACCGGGTGCGCTGGCCCTCCTAGCTGGCCCACGTAAACCTCGGGCGCTTCCGAAAAGGAACTCATTATGTACGCGACTCTGCCATTGGCGGCGACCGAGAGGCTTTGTTCGAGCCGTCCGTCGGCCACCGAAGCCGGGATACTAGGGTATTTAACCGTGGTCCTCCCATCGGATGCAGCCACTTCCCCGATCTCGACTTGCCCCGAGTCGACCCAGGAAACCAGCAGTTGACCCGTGGCAGGGTTGCGCCAGTCAATCCAGGCTGCGGTCTTATCTGCATCGGGCGTGATGTTTTTCGCCTCGCCCCCGGTGGCGGATATCAAATAGATATCCCCGCCCGTGGCCCCCTGGTCGCTCATTAGCCCACCGATAAACGCGATCTGCCGGCCATCCGGCGACCAGCGCGGTACCGCGATCTGCAGCCCATGTAGCCGGCCGGGAGTGTGTTCAGGGTCGAGGATGGCATGAGGCGGCCCGCCATCCAGCGACTGGGTGTAGATCTGCGCCACCCACCAGTTGTTTTCCCCAGGCGCCGTGGCGGCGGTATAGGCCAGTTGCCGGCTGTCGGGTGCCCAGTCGTATTCATAGACGTGGAGCTTCGCCGGGCTGATCTCACGCACTTCGCCGGATGCGGTTTCGATGGCGGCCACGCGCTGGATTTCCAGCCCTTCGACCCCGATAACACCCGAGGGCGGTTTCATCGCGGCCAGCGCGCCCGCCGGCCGGGTGGCGCCTTCGATATACAGGCACCCGATATGCAGGCCGTCCGGGGCAAAAGCCAGGCTGGTGACCCCACCGTGCAAGTGGGTTAGCCGCCGGGGAGTAGAAGGGGCCGCACTGGGCGCAACATAAACGTCCAATTGATTCATCGCGCCTGCCGGCGCATTGCAGTCGGAGGCGAAGGCCAGCTCTTTGCTGTCCGGTGACCAGGCCAGGCTTTGCTCGATGCAGGGCGCCCCAGTTCCGGCGGTTAGCCGGTGAGGACGGGACGGGTCGGCCACGGGAGCGATCTTGATCTCGGTGGCTCCATCTGCGTCCGCCACCCAGGCTATGGTTTGGCCGTCGGGTGAGAGCGCAGCCTGGTGGATGGTGCGGGTCTTCTCCAGCTCGGAGATAACATTGGCGATGCGGGGGTCGACCGGGGTTGCAGCCCCGAAGGCGATACCGGTAAGACCAATCGTCAATGGAACTATAAGGCAAGCCCAGGATGGGGCGCGGAGCCGCAGCTTTGCCAGGCAGGTGGGAGGACGGCGCGCGAACATTCAGCAGGATGCTAGCACACCCGCCTGGGACCCTCATCCAAGGCCGCCTGTTCGGAATGATCCATCCTCCCCCTACTCTCTGCGCCTGCAACAAAAGACCCAATTCACTTTCTGCACCTGTAACAAGAGACCCACTTCTCTTTCTGTGCCCGCAACAAGAGATTGGTGCCCCATTCAAGCCTTGTTTGGCTTGAGTCGGTTTCTGCGACCAGCCCCGAATGTGGCGGCCTGAACTTGGCCCAGGACGTCAGTCCAGGACTAGAAGACGTCAGTCCAGGGCTAGAAATCGAGCAGAATCCGATTCCCGTTAGGGACGGCTGAAGCCACTCTTGGGAAGGAGCCTTTGCCGGCTGGTCCGGTGACGACTTGTCTTCCCGGAATTTGACGCCACGAGCGCATCTTGATATCTTTAGAAGGTTCCGCATGAGCTGGTCTTAAGACCAGGGGTAGCACCTTGCGGCCCATTCAACAGGGTCCCTTCAAAACGTTCGCGTGATGTAGGGGAACAATCGCATCGGCCTTTGCGACACCTCCCGCCTGGGGAGGCTATGCGGGCCGGAACTTCGAAACGGAACTGGCTTCTTTCCAAGTGCCTTCCGCACAAGGCGCAACAGCGCGCGAGCGCGAATGTGCCCGATGGGAAAGAAACGCGCGGTCACCGTCGACGTTCTCGTCTGGTTTGAAGCAGGCAGGCGCTCAAAGGCGGGCAAATTGCGCCCACCCAATGCGTGTGCAGTAGTGTTTTTAAGGAGTGAAGGTTTGCCTACATTTAGTCAGCTCGTGAGAAAAGGTCGGACTGCGGCCCGATACAAGACGGCGTCTCCGGCATTGCAGGGATCGCCGCAGCGGCGCGGTGTCTGCACCCGCGTTTACACGCAAACGCCCAAGAAGCCGAACTCCGCGCTGCGCAAGGTCGCGCGTGTCCGCCTGACCAACGGCGTGGAAGTCACCACCTACATTCCCGGCATCGGCCACAACCTGCAGGAGCACTCGATTGTGCTCATCCGCGGTGGCCGTGTGAAGGATCTGCCGGGCGTACGCTACCACGTGGTCCGCGGCACCCTGGATTCCGTGGGCGTGGCGAACCGCAAACAGAGCCGTTCCAAGTACGGCGCCAAGCGCCCCAAAAGCGGCGCAAAGTAGCGGGGCAAGGTAATACGAAGATTTAGCGGGAAGGAAAGCAATGCCGAGAAAAGGACATATCGCGAAACGGGAAGTTGCCGCCGATCCGGTGTACAACTCGTCGCTGGTCACGAAGTTCGTCAACTCCATGATGTGGGACGGCAAGAAGTCAACCGCCCAGGGCATCTTCTACCAGGCGATGACCAACCTGGAGCAAAAGGGTGGCGACGAAGCCTTGAAGCTGTTCAAGAAGGCGGTAGAGAACTGCAAGCCTCTGCTGGAAGTTAAGACTCGTCGCGTGGGCGGCGCCAATTACCAGGTGCCGATCGAAGTTAATCCTGAGCGGCGCACCTCCCTCGCCATCCGCTGGCTGGTCACGTATGGCCGGGCCCGGGGCGAAAAGGGCATGATCGACAAGTTGACCAGCGAACTGCTGGATGCGGCCAACGGCCGCGGTGCAGCCATGAAGAAGAAGGAAGACGTTCATCGCATGGCGGAAGCAAACAAAGCATTTGCGCATTACCGCTGGTAGGCGCAAGCAGGGCCTGAAACCACAGGGTAGCGGGCAAGACCAGGGAAGCAAGAAGAATCGCGAGTCTTTTGTCTCGCGCGAGAGTGAGAGAATACCGTGCCTCGTCTAGTACCACTCGATCGTTGCCGGAATATCGGAATCATGGCGCACATCGACGCCGGGAAGACCACAACGACGGAGCGGATTTTGTTTTACACCGGCATCACCCATCGCATCGGCGAAGTGCATGAAGGCACTGCGACGATGGACTGGATGGAGCAGGAGCAGGAACGCGGCATCACCATTACCTCGGCCGCTACCACCTGCACCTGGCGGGATATCCGCATCAATATCATCGACACTCCGGGCCACGTGGACTTTACCGCCGAGGTGGAGCGCAGCCTGCGCGTGCTCGACGGCGCGGTAGCCGTCTTTGACGCCGTGCACGGCGTCGAACCACAATCGGAAACCGTGTGGCGCCAGGCCGACAAGTACGGCGTGCCGCGCATTTGCTTTATCAACAAGATGGACAAGATGGGCGCCGATTTCGAGCATGCCATCGATACCATCCGCAAGCGGCTCAACGCCCGCCCGGTTGCCATCCAAATCCCCATCGGCCAGGAAGCCGCCTTCAAGGGCGTGATCGACCTGATCGAGATGCGCGCCATTTTGTGGCACGACGAGACCATGGGAGCCAAGTACGACGTCGAAGAGATTCCCGCCAACCTGCTCAAGAAGGCGGAAGCCTTCCGCATGCAGCTGGTCGAATCGGTAGCCGAGAACGATGACGAGATGCTGCACAAGTTTCTCGAAGGCGAGACGCCAACCCCCGCCGAGCTGCGCAAGGCATTGCGCGGCGCGGTCATCGGGATGAAGCTCTTTCCGGTGCTGTGCGGCAGCTCGTTCAAGAACAAGGGTGTGCAGACGCTGCTCGATGCAGTGGTCGAGTACCTTCCCAGCCCGCTCGACGTTCCTCCCATCGAGGGCCACAATCCGGACAACATGGAGCAGGTAATCCTGCGCCATGCCGACGATAACGAGCCGCTGACTGCGCTTGGTTTCAAGATCATGACCGACCCGTTTGTCGGGCAGCTGATCTTTGTCCGGCTCTATTCCGGCCATCTGAAAACCGGCGACACGGTGCTCAACCCGCGTACAGGCAGGAGCGAGCGCATCGGACGCCTGCTCAAGATGCATGCCAACAAGCGGGAAGAGATTGTCGAGATCTATGCCGGCGACATTTGCGCCTGCGTGGGCCTGAAGAACCTGGTTACCGGGGACACCATCTGCACCGACAAGTCGCCGATTGTGCTGGAGTCGATCGACTTCCCGGCGCCGGTGATTCACGTTGCCGTGGAGCCGAAAACCAAGGCTGACCAGGAGAAGATGGGCATGGCGCTGGCCAAGCTGGCGCAGGAAGATCCCACCTTCAAGGTGCATACCGATCCCGACTCGGGTCAGACCATCATCAGCGGCATGGGCGAGCTGCACCTGGAAATCATCGTCGACCGCATGATGCGCGAGTACAAGGTTGAGGCCAACGTGGGCAAGCCCCAGGTGGCCTATCGCGAGACCATCCGCAAGCACGCGGAGGCGGAAGGCAAGTACATCCGCCAGACCGGTGGTTCGGGCAACTATGGTCACGTGAAGATCCGCGTGGAGCCGAACGAGGCCGGCAAGGGCTTCGAGTTCATCAACGACATCAAGGGTGGTGTGGTTCCCAAGGAATACATCAAGCCCACCGAGCAGGGCATTCGTGAGGCGCTGCAGGGTGGGGTGCTGGCCGGCTACGAGATCGTCGACGTCAAGGCGACGCTTGTTCGATGGCAGCTATCACGATGTCGACTCCAACGAAATGGCCTTCAAGATTGCCGGATCGATGGCCTTCAAGGAAGCGGCCCGCAAGGCAACCCCGGTATTGCTGGAGCCGGTCATGGCGGTCGAAGTGGTGGTCCCGGAGGAGTACATGGGCACTATCATCGGCGACCTCAACTCGCGCCGCGGCCGGATCGAAGGCATGGAGCACCGTGCCGGATCGCAGGTCATCAAGGCCAATGTGCCGTTGAGCGAGATGTTCGGGTATGCCACCCACATGCGCTCTTCGACTCAGGGCCGGGCCAACTACTCCATGCACTTCAACCGCTACGAAGAAGCGCCGCGGTCAGTGTCGGAAGAGATCATAGGCCGCAACCAGGGCAAGTAAGGCGCGCTTCGCGCCTTGCTTGGTGTAGGGCACGACTTTAGTCGTGCCAGGGATTTTGAACTAAGCAGGAGAGAGGGACGAGATGGCGAAGGAGAAGTTTGACCGGACCAAGCCGCACGTGAACGTGGGGACGATTGGGCACATTGATCACGGCAAGACGACATTGACGGCGGCGATCACCAAGGTATTGTCCAAGCACAATCCGAAGATATTGTTTCGTTCGTTTGACTCGATTGACAACGCGCCCGAGGAGCGGGAGCGCGGCATCACGATTGCGACGGCACACGTGGAGTACGAGACGGCGAACCGTCACTACGCGCACGTGGATTGCCCGGGCCACGCCGACTACATCAAGAACATGATCACCGGCGCGGCGCAGATGGACGGAGCGATTCTGGTGGTGGCGGCGACCGATGGTCCGATGCCGCAAACCAAGGAGCACGTGTTGCTGGCGCGGCAGGTAGGGGTTCCCTACATTGTGGTGTTTCTGAACAAGTGCGACGCGGTGGAAGACGAGGAGCTGACCGACCTGGTGGAGATGGAAGTGCGGGAGCTGTTGTCGAAGTACAACTTCCCGGGCGACGATGTGCCGGTTATCCGCGGCTCGGCCCTGGGTGGGTTGAACGGGGAAGCGCAATGGGAAGCCAAGATCGATGAGCTGATGGACGCGGTGGACAAGAACGTGCCGCTGCCGGCGCGGGCCATTGACCAGCCGTTTCTGATGCCGATTGAAGATATCTTCTCCATTTCTGGCCGCGGCACGGTGGTGACGGGCAGGATTGAGCGGGGCAAGGTCAAGGTGGGCGAAGAGTCTGAGATTGTCGGATTCCGCGAGACCCGCAAGACAGTGGTCACCGGCGTTGAGATGTTCAAGAAGCAATTGGACGAGGGACTTGCCGGGGACAATGCTGGCCTGTTGCTGCGCGGCATTGCCAAGGAAGATGTGGAGCGCGGGATGGTGTTGGCCAAGCCTGGTTCGATTACGCCGCACACCAAGTTCAAGGGCGAGATTTACGTGTTGAGCAAGGAAGAGGGTGGCCGCCACACGCCGTTTTTCAACGGTTACCGGCCGCAGTTTTACTTCCGCACGACCGACGTAACGGGCACGGCGAAGCTGCCGGAAGGCACGGAGATGGTGATGCCTGGGGACAATGTGTCGCTGGAGATTGAGCTGCACACCCCGGTGGCGATGGAGAAGGGCTTGCGTTTTGCCATCCGCGAAGGCGGCCGCACGGTGGGCGCCGGCACCATTACGGAGATCATCAAGTAACGATCTTCCGCCTGACCCATTGATGGGTGGCCCATTCAAGCCTGGGTTTGGCTTGAGTGGGTCGGCGGCCTAAACAGATGTGGACAGTGGCACGAAGGGAATTGAGATGGTAGGACAAAGAATTCGCATTCGGCTCAAGGCGTACGACTATCGGGTACTCGACACCTCGACCGGTGAAATCGTCGAGACGGCCAAGCGCACCGGCGCCCAGGTCGCGGGTCCCATTCCGTTGCCGACGGTGAAGAACAAGTACTGCGTGCTGCGTTCCCCGCACGTCGACAAGAAATCGCGCGAGGCCTTCGAGATCCGCACCCACAAGCGGCTGATCGATATCCTCGAGCCGACCCAGCAGACGATCGATGCGTTGATGAAGCTCGATCTTCCCGCCGGCGTCGATGTCGAGATCAAGGCATTCGAGAAGTAAGGAGAGCATGATGTCGGTGACAGGGATTCTGGGCAAAAAGATCGGGATGACGCAATTGTTCGATGACAAGGGTGACGTGCACCCGGTCACCGTGCTGCAGGCGGGTCCCTGCGTGGTGACCCAGCTGAAGACATTAGCTGGCGACGGTTACAGCGCAGCGCAGATCGGCCTGATCGAGTTCGTCAAGGGTGGAAAGGTGAATAAGCCGATGGCCGGCCACTTCGCCAAGAACAATGTTCCCCCAGTCAAGCTGATGCGCGAAGTTCCGCTGGAAAAGCCTTCCGCCGATGGCGAGAGCCAGGAACTGAAGGCGGGCGACAAAGTACTGGTCGACATCTTCGAAGACGCCAAGTACGTGGATGTGATTGGCACCAGCAAGGGCCGCGGTTTCGCCGGCGTTGTTCGCCGGCACCATTTCGGCGGTGGACCGAAAGCTCACGGACACATGTTCCAGGTGCAGGGCTCCATTGGAGCTTCCTCGTTCCCCTCTCGCGTCTTTCCCGGGCAGCGTATGCCGGGGCACATGGGGGCGGTACAGGTCACGGTGCGCAATCTGCGCATTCGCGGCATCGACCTGGACGAGAACCTGTTGATGGTGGAGGGCGCTATTCCCGGCCCCCGCGACGGGTATGTGATGATCTCCAAATCCAAAGCGCCGCCGCGTGAGCGTCGTGGCTTTGGCGGTGGGGGCACAGTCGATCCGTTGAAGGCTTCGAAGAAGGCTTCCGGTGGCAAGCCCTCGGCGGGCAAGAAGAAATCTTAAGGAATTGCATATGGCACAAGTGGATGTAGTCGATCTCGGTGGAAAAAAAGTGGGCTCGTTGGAGCTGGCGGACGAGATTTTCGCGCCCGAGCAGATCAACGAAGCGCTGCTGTGGGAAGCGGTGAAGCACTATCGTGCCGCGTTGCGGCAGGGTACCGCCGCCACCAAGAACAAGAAGCTGGTCTCTGGTTCCGGCAAGAAGTTGTGGAAGCAGAAGGGAACAGGTCGGGCTCGTGTAGGCTCCGTCCGCTCCCCAATCTGGAGGCATGGCGGAACCGTCCACGGACCGCAGCCGCACAGCCACGACTATGCCTTTCCCCGCAAGAAGTTGCTCGGTGCGTTGCGTTCTGCGCTGGCTTCGAAGCTGGCCGATGGCAAGCTGACCGTGGTGGAGAGCCTGGAGCTTGCCGATGCCAAGACCAAGGGCTATCGCGCGGCGCTCGACAAGCTCGACGCCAAGCGGACCACCTTGTTGGTGGAGAAAGAACCAGGCCGCTCGTTGTTGCTCGGTTCGCGCAACCTCGACCGGGTGCAGTTGATGGTGACCAAGGAAGTTCATCCTTACGACCTGCTCCGCTATGAGCGCGCTATCTTTTCTCGCGCCGCCATCGAGCACCTGCAGGAGTCGTTGAAGAAGACTGTTTCCCGGCGCAAGCTTGCCGGCTCGGAGGTGGCCTGATGCCGACTCTCTATAGCGTTATCAAGCGCCCGCTGATCACTGAAAAGGGACTGGGCGTCAAGGAAACCGAAAGCACGCTGGTCTTCGATGTGGCCCCGGATGCGACCAAGACCGAGGTCAAGCAAGCCGTCGAGACCCTATTCAAGGTAAAGGTTCGGAGCGTGCGTACCGCCAACTTTCTGGGCAAGGAACGTCGCCGGGGCAAGTTTTCCGGCTTTCGCCCCGATTGGAAGAAGGCCTACGTTCGTCTGCAGCCGGGCGAGAAGATGCCCGACTACGTCAACGCGATGTAAGTGAGCTTAAAAGATGCCGATTAAGACATACAGACCGATTACCCCAACGCTGCGTTTCCAGACGACCCTGGTAAACGACGACATCACGACGAATAAGCCGCACAAGCCGCTGCTGGCAGTCAAGCAGCGCACCGGCGGCCGCCGTAATTCCGGCGATCTGACCATTCGTCACCATGGCGGTGGCCATAAGCAAAAGCTGCGCCTGATCGATTTCAAGCGGGACAAGTTCGGCGTGCCGGGCACGGTAGCCACCATCGAGTACGATCCCAACCGCTCCTCGCGCATCGCGCTGGTGCATTACCTCGATGGCGAAAAGCGCTACATCATTCAGCCGGTTGGACTGAAGGTGGGGCAGACCGTCATGAGTGGGCCCGAGGCCGACATCCTGGTGGGCAATGCGTTGCCCCTCAAGAACATTCCCTCCGGCACCACGGTGCACAATGTTGAGCTCCGGCCCGGTAAAGGCGCGCAGATGGTGCGCTCGGCCGGCGCCTCGGCCCAGCTGGTGGCCAAAGAAGGCGATTACGCGCTGCTCAAGCTGCCCTCCGGGGAAACTCGCCGGGTGCTGGTGGCCTGCATGGCGACGGTAGGTCAGGTAGGCAATACGGATCATGAGAACGTCTCCATTGGTAAGGCCGGTCGCAACCGCTGGAAGGGTATTCGCCCCAGCAACCGCGGCGTGTCCATGAACCCGGTGGATCACCCCCATGGCGGCGGCGAAGGCAAGACCTCGGGAGGCCGTCATCCGGTCACCCCGTGGGGACAGCCTACCCGCGGTTACAAGACACGCAACAACAAGCGGACCGACACGTTCATCGTCAGCCGCGCGAAGAAGTAGTCAGGAGCATCGAAGCATGGCACGTTCGACAAAGAAGGGTCCGTTTATCGACGGGCACCTGATGGTGAAGATAGAAGCGATGAACGCGACGAACGACAAGAAGGTCCTTCGTACCTGGTCGCGCCGCTCGACCATTCATCCGGATATGGTGGGGCACACCATTGCGGTGCACAACGGCAGGAAGTTTATTCCCGTCTATGTGACGGAGAACATGGTCGGACACAAGCTGGGCGAATTTTCCGCCACGCGGACGTTTAAGGGTCACTCGGCAAAGTCCGCTGAGTCGTCCGCCAAGCCCCGGTAACGACAAGAATTTAAGGGAAGAAGCCAATGCAACTGGAGACACTGGAATTCCGGGCCGAAGCAAAGTTTCAGCGGGTATCGCCGCAGAAGGCTCGCCTGGTGCTGGAGCTGATCAAGGGCCGCCGCGTGGGCGAAGCACTGGAGACCGTCGCGTTCACCAAGAAGGGTGTTGCGCCGCTGGTCGAGAAGGTGCTGCGTTCGGCAATTCAGAACGCGAACTATCTCAGCCAGGAGCGCGAACTCGATCTGGATGTAGACAACCTCTATGTCAAGACCGCGCTCGCCAACGAAGGACCGCGCATGAAGCGCATTCGTCCGGCGCCGATGGGCAGAGCCTTCCGCTATCAGCGCAGGATGGCGCACATCGTGATCTCGGTGGCGGAGCGCAAGCGGGCCGGCCTGGTAGAGACTGCTGAGCCGGAGACAGCGAGTCCCAAGAAGCGCCTGTTGGGGCGTGCGGCAGCCGCCAAAAAGAGCGTGGCAAAAAAGCCTGTGACCAAAAAGACTGCGGCCAAGAAGAGCGCGAAAATCTTCAAGAAGTCCGCCAAGTAGGTTCGAGGAAATTATGGGACAAAAAGTTCATCCTTACGGCTTTCGACTCGGCGTCAACAAGCCATGGCGGTCACGCTGGTTCGTCGAGCGCGACTACGACAAGTTGCTGATTGAAGATGTGCACCTGCGCAAGGAGTTGAAGGAAAAGCTCAAAGCGGCCGGCGTCAGCTCAGTCGAGATCGAGCGCCCTGGCAACAAGCTGCGCCTCATCATCCGCACCGCGCGTCCGGGCATCGTGATCGGCCGCAAGGGCGCCGAGATCGAGAAGCTGAAGTTGGATCTGCAGAAGCGTACCAACCGCGAGGTGTTCATCGACATACTCGAGGTGAACAAGCCGGAGCTGGACGCGCAGTTGGTAGCCGAGAACATCGCGCTGCAGCTGGAAAAGCGGGTTGGCTTCCGCCGCGCCATGCGCAAAGCGGTCGATTCCGCGCTGCGCTTTGGCTGCAAGGGCATCAAGGTCCGCGTCTCCGGGCGTTTGAATGGCAACGAGATCGCGCGTTCGGAGTGGTATCTGCAGGGCCGTTTGCCGCTGCACACCTTGCGCGCCGATATCGATTACGGCTTTGCCGAAGCGCGCACTACCTATGGCGTGATCGGGGTTAAAACCTGGATCTATCGCGGTGACATTTACGAGCAGAAGCGCCGTCAGCCCCAGGTAGCGGGCACGACAAGCGGTGTTTTCTAAACTGGCAGTTTTTTTAGGGGCGGAATTTTATGTTGATGCCAAAGAAGGTCAAGTACCGCAAACAGCAGCGCGGCCGCATGTGCGGTAAGGCATGGCGCGGTTCTGAGCTCTCCTTCGGGGACTACGGGCTCAAGGTGATGGAATGCGGCTACATTACGGATCGGCAGATCGAAGCCAGCCGTGTGGCCATGACCCGTTTCATCAAGCGCGGTGGCAAGATCTGGCTGCGTCTGTTTCCTGACAAGCCGGTCACCAAGAAGCCGGCCGAAACCCGTATGGGTAAGGGCAAGGGTGCTCCGGATCACTGGGTCGCGGTAGTGCGCCCGGGCAAGGTGCTCTTCGAGATGGAAGGGGTTTCGCCGGAGATGGCGGCCGAGGCAATGCGGCTGGCTTCGAACAAGCTGCCTTTGAAGACCCGCTTTGTGATGCGCCATGATGTCAAGCCGACCGCAGTCGTCAAGTAGAGAGAGAAGAGATGGAAACCGAGAAGATTCGCAATCTGAACGATGAAGAGCTGGTACGGCAGGAGAAGCAATCCGCCGAGCAGCTCTTTCGCCTGCGCTTCCAGATGAAGCTGGGGCAAAACGAAGGCGTAAAGAAGCTGCGCGATCTGCGCAAGGATGTGGCCCGCATCAAGACCATTGCCCGTGAGCGGGCGCTGGGTCTGAAGGGCGCCACCCTTCAGCCAGTCGTGAAGCCGGCAAAGACCAAGAAGGCCAAGGCGGCCGGAAAAGAGGCACGTTAAGCCATGGCAGAAGCAGCAGCGGTAAAGTCGGAATCACGGCGGACGGAAAAGGTAGGCAACGTTGTCTCCACCAAGATGCAGAAGACCATCGTGGTCGAAGTGGAGATGCGCAAGACCCACCCCAAGTACAAGCGCGTGATCAAGCTGAGCAAGAAGTTCTACGCCCACGACGAGCAGAACTCTGCCCGTGTGGGAGACGTGGTCAGGATTCGTGAGAGCCGCCCATTGAGCAAGCTGAAGCGCTGGACACTGGAAGAAGTGGTTCGCCGCTCCTCCCTGCCGCAGCACGAAGAGATAGCGCAGCCGGTCGTTTAGCTTTGTCCGTGTCATGGCCGATGGCGACGGACGGTGCGGTTTTAAGGTAGGCCGGGGATACCTCGCCGCAGCGAGCATTATCCCCGATGGTTTTGGTGTAGGCCGGGGATTTATCCCCGGCACAAAGGAAATGCAACCTTATGGCCTTTAGGCCCTGAGGTACGGTTTTGCAGGCGGTTAGAACAAATCTGTAGGGAGAGAACCCCGCGTCCCCAGCAAATTTGTCATCCCGACCGAAGCGTAGCGAAGTGGAGGGACCTGCGGTTCCAGCAACTACCGCAACAAGGTTTCAGGCAGTAAAGCAGTAAGGAGAGACGACGATGGCAGTGCAGATGAGAACCATGCTGGAGGTAGCCGATAATTCCGGCGCGCGCAAGCTGCAGATGATTCTGCCGCTGGGTGGCTCGAGTGGGAAAAAGGCTGGCCTGGGCGATGTGATTACTGCCTCCGTGAAGGAAGCTTCTCCTGACGGGCAGGTCAAGAAGGGCGTGGTGGTCAAGGCGGTCGTAGTGCGGACGCGCAAAGAATATCGGCGCCGCGACGGAACCTACATCCGCTTCGACCAGAACGCAGCGGTGTTGATCAACGATGCCGGCGAGCCCGTAGGCACTCGCGTCTTTGGTCCGGTCGCCCGCGAATTGCGCGAGAAGAAGTTTTTGAAGATTGTGTCCCTGGCTCCCGAAGTCATCTAACGCCGGGCAACAGAAGTGAGGAAAGTTATGGCATTGAACATACAACGCAACGATACGGTGGAAGTGATCACGGGCACCGATAAGGGCAAGCGGGGCCGGGTGCTGCGTGTTCTGGGAGATAAGAATCGGGTTCTGGTCGAGCACGTGCGCATGGTCAAGAAGCACGTCCACCCCAATCCCCAGCGCAACATCAAGGGCGGCATTGCCGAGCAGGAAGCGGCTATTCAAATCTCCAACGTGATGTTGGTCTGCGGCACCTGCGGGCCAACCCGCGTCGGTCACAAGTTTGAAGGCGATACCAAGGTGCGTGTCTGCAAGAAGTGCGACCAGACCCTGGCGCCGAAAAAGAAGTAAGGCGGAAAAGAGACGGATATGGCAGCGAAAGCAAACGCGAGACTCAAGGAAAAGTACAACAAGGAAATCCGGCCGGCATTGCAGAAGGAGCTTGGCCTCGACAACCTGATGGCCGTGCCCCGCCTGGAAAAGATCGTTCTGAACATGGGCCTCGGCGAGGCTACGCAGAACGTCAAGATCATGGACCCGCTGGTCGCTGACCTGGCCTCCGTGGCCGGGCAAAAGCCGGTGACCACCAAGGCCAAGAAGTCCATCGCCGCCTTCAAAGTGCGCGAGGGCATGCCGATTGGCGCCATGGTCACCCTGCGCGGTGACATTATGTACGAGTTCCTCGACCGCCTGGTCTCGATCGCCCTTCCTCGCGTTCGTGATTTTAAAGGCGTATCGACCAAGAGCTTTGACGGCCGGGGCAACTACACCCTGGGCATGCGCGACCAGTTGATTTTTCCCGAGGTCGATTATGCCCGGGTGGAAAAGTTGAAGGGCATGAACGTGACCATCGTGACCACCGCCAAGGACGACAACCAGGCACGTGCCTTGCTGCGCCAGTTCGGCATACCCTTCCGCCAGACGGCATAACAGAGAGGATTGAGAGAGACGAATGTCAACCACAGCGAAACGCGTTAAAGACGCCCGGAAGCCAAAGTTTTCCAGCCGTCAGCACAATCGTTGCAAGATCTGCGGCCGCCCGCGCGCCTACCTGCGCAAGTTTGGCCTTTGCCGCTTGTGCTTCCGTCAGTTGGCGCTTCGGGGCGAAATCCCCGGGGTCGTGAAATCGAGTTGGTAGTAACCGTGTAACCACAACATTCCCGCAGGTTCTGCGGCTGGAAACAGGCCGCAGCGAACGGGGAGTGGAGGAGAGAGAATGAGTTTGACCGATCCAGTAGCCGACTTTGTGACGCGCATCCGCAATTCCATCCGGGCGCGCCACCAAAAGTTGGATGTTCCGGCGTCTAAGCTGAAGACCGAGATTGCCCGCATCCTCAAGGAAGAAGGCTACATCGCCAACTACAAGGCTGCGGAAGAGAATGGCCGCGCGGTGCTCCGGGTGTATCTCAAGTACGGAGCCAACAACGAGGCTGCCATCCGCGACCTGTCGCGCATTTCCCGCCCCGGGTGCCGGGTGTATGTCGGCCACGACGAGATCAAGCGGGTGCAGAGCGGGCTCGGTATCAGCATTATGACCACGCCGCGAGGCGTGATGACGGGACGGCAAGCGCGGCGCGAAGGCGTCGGCGGCGAGATCCTCTGTGAGGTTTGGTAACCATGTCGCGTATAGGTAAGAAACCAATTCCGTTGCCCGCAACCGTGAAGTACAAGGTGCAGGGCAACACAGTGCTGGTCGAAGGGCCAAAGGGCAAGCTGAGCGCCCTGTTGCCCGCGGGCATCACCCTCGAGAGCAAGGATGGAATTCTGCTGGCGGTGCGGGAGAAGGAATCGCTCGCGGCCTTGCACGGTTTGACCCGCGCGCTCGTCTCGAATGCAGTGGAAGGCGTGACCAAGGGTTGGACCAAGGAGCTGGATATTGTCGGCATCGGCTATCGCGCCGAGCTCAAGGGCAAGGGCACCGTGGTCTTTACCCTCGGCTTCTCGCATCCCATCGAGTTCCCACTGCCCACCGGCATCGACGTAGCCATCGACCCCAAGCAGACCCACATCACCATTAGCGGCATCGACCGTCAGAAGGTGGGCCAGGTGGCTGCCGACATGCGCTCCCTGCGTAAGCCCGATCCGTACAAGAACAAGGGTGTGCGCTATATGGGCGAGCGTTTGAAGAAGAAGGTCGGCAAGACCGGCGCCAAGTAAACACCGAACGGAGCTGCAGGGCAGCTCCGCCTTTAGGAAAGGAACAACCAATGATTCCGCTGAGACAGAGAAACGAAATTCGCCAGCGCGTGCACTTTCGCATTCGCCAGAAGATGGAAGGTACCGCGGAGCGTCCCCGGCTGAATGTCTACCGTTCGCTGAACCACATCTATGCCCAGGTGGTCGATGACTCCAAGGGCGAGACCTTGCTCTCCGCCTCCACTCTTTCCGCCAAGATCAAGACCGGTGGCAACGTGGCTGCGGCCAAAGAAGTCGGCAAGCTGGTAGCCGAGCGGGCGATCGAAAAGGGAATCAAGCGGGTCGTCTTTGACCGCGGCGGCTATCTCTACCACGGGCGTATCAAGGCCCTGGCGGATGCAGCCCGTGAAGCAGGACTAGAGTTCTAGGATTCGGGAAGGATCAGGCAAAACATGGCAATACTGAAGCGGAAACTGGACGCCGGGCAATACAACCTGAAGGATCAGGTGGTGTCCATCAATCGTGTGACCAAAGTGGTCAAGGGCGGCAAGAACATGTCCTTTGCGGCGCTGGTAGTAGTGGGCGATCCCTCGGCCGGCGTGGTCGGCTATGGCTCTGGCAAGGCGAAGGAAGTCCCGCAGGCGATTCGCAAAGGGATCGAAGCGGCCAAGAAGAACCTGGTGCATGTGAACCTGTCGGAGACGACCATTCCTCACCAGGTGCTGGGACGTTTCGGTTCTGGCCACGTGCTGCTGAAGCCGGCTCCGGAAGGTACGGGCGTGATTGCCGGCGGCGCGGTGCGTGCGGTCATGACCTCGGTCGGGGTGCAGAACATTCTGACCAAGAGCCTGGGCTCGGCCAACCCGCACAACGTGGTTAAGGCCACCTTCGATGCCTTGGTGCAGTTGCGCGATCGTGGCGAAGTGGCTGCCGCTCGTGGCAAGCAGGTACAGGAGCTATATTGAAATGGCAGAGACTCCAAAATTGATGATGCGGCTCGAGTACTACCGGTCCTAGATTTCGACCCCGGAGAAGCACAAGCGAGTGATCAAGGGGTTGGGCTTTACCCGGCTCAACCAGATAGTGGAGCGTGAGGATACGCCGTCCATTCGGGGCATGGTCAAGGCCGTGCCGCACCTGGTGCGGATAGTAAAGTAAGCGGATCGTAAAATAGGGTAAACAAAAGCGAGTCGGACTGGCTACGAGACCAGACCGGCGTTGAGCGAGGATAGTATGGCAAAGAATCTTTCCAATTTGCGGGCGCCCAAACAGGCGAACACCGGCAAGAAGCGTGTCGGCCGCGGTATGGGCTCGGGCATGGGCAAAACTTCTACCCGGGGTCACAAGGGACAGCGTTCCCGTTCCGGTTCCCACATGATGCGCGGCTTTGAAGGCGGCCAGATGCCGTTGCATCGCCGCTTGCCGAAGCGTGGCTTCACCAATATCTTCCGCACCGAGTACTCGGTGGTCAACCTGAGCCGCATTGCCGAGCTCCATGAGGAGCTTGGCCACGCGGAATTGACACTGGAAGCCTTCGCCGCCAAGGGCCTGCTCAAGAAGCGGCATGGGTTGGTCAAGGTGCTGGGCGATGGCGAGTTGACGGTCGCGGTAACAGTGCACGCCCACAAGTTTTCCAAGTCGGCCCAGGAAAAGATCGAGAAAGCCGGCGGCAAAGCTATTCTGGTCGCCTGAGGTAGGCCGGGGATTTATCCCCGGCGCAATAACGGGCTACTTTCAGTGGGGCTTTAGCTTCCCTGAGGTATTCCCTTTGGAGTGTATGGGTTGCTTCGCCGCAGCGAGCATTAGCCCGTACAGCAGTCTGGTCAAAAAAGTGGGGCTTTTAGCCCCTGGGTGGCCGGAGAGCAAGTTCACGATCGGTAACGACACAGGAATCGTATGTTTGAGAAGATCCGCAATATCTTCCGCATCCCCGACCTGCGCAAGCGGGTCTTGTTCACCCTGGGCATTCTGGCCGTCTATCGTCTGGGCTCGCAGATCCCCACCCCTGGCGTCAACCTCAAGCTGCTGGCCCAATTCTTCGACCAGCAAGCGGGCAGCGCCCTCGGCCTGGTCGACCTGTTCAGCGGTGGAAACCTCCGCAAGCTGACCATCTTCGCCCTGGGCATCATGCCCTACATCACCGCCTCGATCATCTTCCAGTTGCTCACCGTGGTTTACGAGCCACTGGCCAAGCTGCAGAAGGAAGGCGAGCTGGGCCGGCGCAAGATTACCCAGTGGACGCGCTACGTCACGGTGGTCCTGGGCGCGATCCAATCGTTGGCGATTGCCCTGACGCTTTCCCATGGTTCGGGCGGGGTCTCCTATGTCTTGAACCCTGGCCCCGGCTTCATTTTGATGACCATTGTTACGCTCACCACCGGCACCGCCTTCATCATGTGGCTGGGTGAGCAAATTACCGACCGCGGTATCGGCAACGGGATGAGCTTGCTGATCTTCGCCGGCATCGTGGTCGGCCTTCCCCGCGGCATCCAGGATCTGATCGACAAGGCCCGAACCCAGGCGTGGGGTTCCTTCACCATCCCGGCGCTGATCCTGCTGGTGGTCATGATGATCGCCATCGTGGCCTTCATCGTCTTTGTGGAGCGCAGCGAGCGGCGCATCCCGGTGCAGTACGCCAAGCGGATCGTCGGCCGGCGCCTCATGGGCGGCCAGTCCACCCATCTGCCGCTCAAGGTCAACTCCGGCGGCGTGATGCCGGTCATCTTCGCCAGCTCGATCCTGTCCGCCCCGCTGCTCTTTGCCGGCTCCGAGTTACGTGCGCAACAGCGGTTTCCTGACCCGCATTTTCGACGGCCTGCGCCCGGGGGAACCATGGTACGAGCTGCTGTACATCGTGGGCATCGTCTTCTTTGCCTACTTCTACATCTCCATCGTTTTCCGCCCCGATGACATCGCCGACAATATGCGCAAGTACGGCGGCTTCATCCCCGGCATTCGTCCCGGCAAGCGTACCTCCGACTTTGTCAACGACGTGCTCACCCGCATCACCCTGGTTGGCGCGCTTTATCTGATCGTGATCTCGCTGATCCCGCAGATGTTGATCAGCGGCATTCACCTGAACGATCTTTGGCTGGTGGGCGGGTTCTTCGAGCAGCTGCCCACCTGGGTCACCCACGGCTTGAACGTCAGCTTCTACTTCGGCGGCACCTCGCTGCTGATTGTGGTGGGCGTGGCCATGGATACGGTAAACCAGGTGGAGTCGCAGCTCATCATGCGCCACTACGATGGCTTCTCCCCGCGCAGCGGCCGGGTCCGCGGAAGGCGGTCGTGGTAAAGACGGTGGCGGAAGGTTTAGAAGACCGGGCCGTCTACCGAAGAGAATCCCAGCAAGCTGATCACCCCCGGCCCCATGCTGCTTGATGGGGGCTCCGGGGGTGGGTAAGGGCACCCAGGCCAAGGGAATCATGGCCGCCTGGGGCATCCCGCAGATCTCGACCGGTGATCTGCTGCGGGACCACAGGGATCGCGGAACGCCGCTGGGTGTCGCAGGCGACCCAGCTCATGGACGCGGGCAAGCTGGTTCCCGACGATCTGGTCAACCAGATGGTGGCGGAGCGGCTGCAGCAGCCCGATACCGTTCGCGGCTACATCTTGGACGGCTATCCGCGAACCCTGGCCCAGGCGGAATGGCTTGATCAGCGTTTGGCGGCGAACCCGTCCGGGCTTCCGCTGATTGCAGTAAGCATTCAGGTAAGTTATACTCAGTTGTTGCGTCGTATCACGGGTCGGCGCAGCTGTCCAACCTGCCAGCGTATTTACAACGTTTACCTGCAGCCGCCGAAATTGGACACGGTATGCGATGTAGAAGGCACACCGTTGGTCCAGCGTGCGGATGATGTGGAAGCGGTCTTCCATGAGCGGATGCGCACTTATGCGGCGCTGACAGCGCCGGTTGTGGAGCATTACCGCGCCAGCAGCCGGTTTGTGGAAGTGGATGGCGAGCAGCCTGCGGGCGAAGTTATGGCGGGCATCATGGCCGCGGTAGCGCGACTCAGATCCCAGACCTAAGAAGAGAGAGTTGGATAAGGCCAATGGCCATCATGATCAAGACGCCGCAGGAGATTGAGAAGATGCGGCGCAGCGGAGCGGCGGTTCGCGAGGTGCTGGAGCATGTGAAGGCACATGTCAAGCCTGGCGTCACGACGCTCGATCTGGAAGTAGCGGCGGAAAGCAAGATGGCGGCGTTGGGAGCCACCTCCGCGTTCAAGGGCTACCGCGGTTACCCCTGCGTGCTGTGTACTTCGGTGAACGAGCAGGTGGTGCACGGCATTCCCTCCAGGGAGCGGGTCTTGCGCGACGGAGACATCGTCTCCATCGACTGCGGCGTGGTCCTGGATGGCTACTATGGCGACTCCGCAATTACGGTTCCGGTGGGAGCCGAGGTAGCGCCCTAAGACCAAGCGCCTGCTGGATGTGACCAAGGCGTCGCTCGAGACCGCGATCAAGGTAGTGCGGCCGGGAGCGACGCTGGGGGATATCGGCGCCGCGGTGCAGGAAGTGGTGGAAGCGGACGGGTTCAGCGTAGTGCGGGAGTTTGTGGGCCACGGAATCGGGACTCGGATGCACGAAGATCCGCAGGTTCCTAACTACGGGCAGCGGGGAGCGGGAACCAAGCTCCGCGCGGGGATGGTCCTGGCCATCGAGCCCATGGTGAATGTGGGCAAGCCGGGTGTGCAGGTATTGAGTGACGGCTGGACGGCGGTAACCGAAGATGGAAGCTTGAGCGCTCATTTCGAGCACACCGTCGCGGTAACGGCGGAGGGCGCCGTAATTTTGACGCAGTAGGCAACGGAAAGCCTGCGGGACGCGAATCGCGGGCAGAATCGGGATAAGGTTTGTCGAAGGAAGACGCGATTGAAGTAATGGCAACTGTGGTTGAGACGTTGCCCAACGCGATGTTTAAAGTCGAGCTTGAGAACAAGCACCAGGTTCTGGCGCACGTTTCGGGACGCATGCGGAAGAATTTTATCCGCATTCTCCCCGGCGATCGGGTGGCGGTGGAGCTCAGCCCTTACGATCTGACCCGCGGCCGGATCGTCTACCGCTACAAATAGCGCAGTTTTAAAAGTCAGGAGCAGTAATGAAAGTTCGGGCATCGGTAAAGAAGATTTGTGACAAGTGCAAGGTCATCCATCGCCGCGGTGTGGTGCGGGTGATTTGCGAGAACTCAAAGCACAAGCAGCGTCAAGGCTAAATTCGTCGCTGTAAAACAAGTCAAAGGGTGCCCCATTCAAGCCCGCTTTTGGCTTGAGTGGGATGACGCAAATTTAAACTGAGGGGTTTTTACCCTCAATAACGGCACTGAAGAGGCTAGTTAGCCCAATGGGGCTTGCGTTGAACCTCTCCACCTGCTTTCACCAAGAAACCGCTGCAGCGGCGAAGCTGCCGAGCAGCAACGAAAGACAAAGGATCAAGCATGGCACGTATTGCTGGCGTCGATCTGCCCCGCCACAAGCAGGCAAGAATCGCGCTCACCTACATCTTCGGTATCGGTAACCCTCGTGCGCGACGCATCCTGGAGACGGCCAATGTGGACCCGTTCAAGAAGGTCCAGGATCTGGGCGAAGACGAGGTAAACCGTATCCGCCAGGTGATTGAGAACGAAGGCCAGATCGAAGGCGATCTGCGCAAAGATGTCTCGATGCACATCAAGCGGCTGATTGACATTCAGTCCTATCGTGGACTGCGCCACCGGCGCAACCTGCCCACCCGCGGCCAGCGCACCCACACCAACGCGCGCACCCGCAAGGGACCCCGTAAGGGCACAATCGCAGGCAAGAAGAAAGCGACGGCGAAGACCTAATGGCGAAACAAGAGCAAAAGCCGGCAGGCCGGCAAGGCCGGCAAGAACAAGAAGTTCAAGAAGCGCGAGCGCAAGAACGTTCCCTATGGGTTGGTCTACGTTCAGGCGTCGTTCAACAACACCATCGTGACCATCACCGACGGCCAGGGCAACACGCTTTCCTGGAAGAGCTCGGGTTCGCTCGGCTTCCGTGGATCGCGTAAGGGTACTCCCTTCGCCGCCCAGCAGGCTGCGATGAACGCAGCCAACCAGGCGCGGGACCATGGTCTGCGTTCGGTCGATGTGCGGGTAAGTGGTCCGGGTTCCGGCCGTGAGTCTGCGGTTCGCGCCCTGGCTGCGGCCGGGCTCGACGTCCGCTCCATCCGCGACGTTACGCCGATTCCGCACAATGGCTGCCGTCCGCCGAAGCGCAGACGCGTCTATAACAATTGCTGGACCGGGACGAAGGAGCTTCCCAGGAAGCAATCTGTAAACCGGTCGGCCTCTGAAGTAAGGAGAAACTACGTGGCACGTTATACCGGACCAGTCTGCCGCCTTTGCCGTCGCGAAGGCACCAAGCTTTTTCTCAAAGGCACCAAGTGCTTCTCTGAGAAATGCCCCATTGAGAAGCGCAACTTCGCCCCTGGCCAGCACGGCCGCGACCGCAAGCCCAAGATCGTAGGCTATGGGCTGCAATTGCGCGAAAAGCAAAAAGCCAAGCGCATCTATTTCACCCTGGAAAGCCAGTTCCGCGCCTATTACGAGAAGGCTTCGCGCTCCCAGGGCGTCACCGGCGAGTTGCTTTTGCAGCAGCTTGAGCGGCGTCTTGACAACGTGGCTTTCCGTCTCGGTTTTGCCAGCTCGCGCCGCCAGTCGCGCCAGATCGTGCGCCACGGCCATGTGGAAGTGAATGGCCGCAAGGTGAACATTCCTTCCTTCCAGGTAAGCGTGGGCGACGAGATCAAGATCCGCGAGGGCAGCAAGAAGCTCACCGTGCTCGAGACCTCGACCGAATTCGCCAGCCACCAGGTAGCGCCCGCGTTGGCTGCAGGTGGACCACGCCAATCTTTCAGGCAAGGTACTTGCGCTGCCTAAGCGGGAAGACGTTAACCTGCCGGTCAACGAGCAGTTGATCGTCGAACTGTACAGCAAGTAACGAAGCAAGCGTAGAGAGCACCAGATATTAACTAACGAAGGAGAAACGAGCACGGCCGTAGCAGAATGCTTCGCGACGCTTGCCGTGCATGGAGAGGAATACCGATATGCTTTGGAGAGGATTTCAAAAACCAAAACGTCTCGCAGTCGACACGGAGACACTCACCGAGAAATACGGCAAGTTCAGCGCTCAGCCCTTTGAGCGCGGCTTCGGCACCACCATCGGCAACGCGCTGCGCAGGACGCTGCTCTCGTCGATCGAGGGTGCGGCGGTCACCGCGGTAAAGATCGAAGGCGTACTGCACGAGTTTCAATCGATCACCGGCGTGGTGGAAGACGCAACCGACATCATCCTGAACCTCAAGCAGATTCCCTTCAAGCTGAATGGCGAAGGGCCCAAGGCGCTTTATCTGCGTGCGGATCAGCCGGGTGTGGTGACTTCCGGCATGATCGAGGCCGATGGAGACGTCGAGATCCTGGACAAGGATGTCTACGTTGCGACCGTCAGCGAGGGTGGCAAGCTGGACATGGAAATGCGCCTCAAGCGCGGCCGTGGCTATGTTTCCGCCGATAAGAATTTTGATTCCGATCTGGGTATCGGCTTCATTCCTGTGGACTCGGTCCACTCCCCGGTGCGCAAGGTGAACTACACCGTGGAAGCGGCTCGTCTGGGTCAGATCACCGACTACGACAAGCTGACTCTTGAAGTCTGGACCAATCGCTCTGTGCTGCCGGCCGATTCGCTCGGGCTCGCTGCCAAGCTGCTCAAGGATCACATGAGCATCTTCATCAACTTCGAGGAAGAGATCGAAGCCGAGAGCGCGCACGACGAGGGCAGGATGCAGTTGCGCAACGAGAACCTCAATCGCTCCGTAGAGGAGCTTGAGTTGAGCGTGCGCAGCTACAACTGCTTGAAGAACGCGAACATTCAGACCATCGGCGAGCTGGTGCAGAAGACCGAGCCGGAGATGCTGAAGACCAAGAACTTCGGCCGCAAGTCCTTGAACGAGATCAAGGAGATTCTGGCGCAGATGGGCTTGTCCCTGGGCATGAAGATCGACGAGCACGGCAACGCGGTGCCTGGACCGACCAGCGTATTGCCGGCGGCGACGTTGGCGGCAAGCTACAACCGTTACGACGATGAAGAGGACGAGGACGACGAAGATCTCGAGGGAGTGGATATTCCGCTCCAGTCGGAGCCGGAGAACTTCTAAATCGAGAGCGGCCGGTGGGGCAGCTCACCGGCCGCCGCTTTAATTCTGTAGGAAAGAGAAACTCATGCGCCATCGCAATGCAGGATACAAACTCGGACGAAACACCAGCCATCGCCGCGCGTTGCTGCGGAACCTGGTCACGTCCATTCTTCTCGAGGATCGGGTGGAGACGACCATCACCAAGGCCAAGGCTGCGCGTCCTCACGTGGAAAAGCTGATCACGCTGGGCAAGAGGGGCGACCTGCACTCCCGCCGTCTGGCTCTGTCGTATCTGCAGACGCGGGAAGCGGTTTCCCGCCTGTTTGACACCGTCGCGCCCCGTTATGGAGATCGCGCCGGCGGCTATCTGCGCATCGTGCGCACTGGCTTCCAGAAGGGTGATGGGGCAGAGAAGGCATTCATCGAGCTGCTGGGTTCCGAAACCGAGCTGGACGAGAAGCGCCAGAAGCGTGCCGAAGCGCGGGCTAAGCGTCGCGAAGAAATTGACAAGGCGATGTCCGAAAATCCGCCACCCGACGGCAGCGGCAGCACCCACGCCTAAGCAGGCTGCGGGCCGGCAACCCCGCGCGCGAACCACCGCTTCTGCACCGGCAACAAACAAACCTGAAGGTGCCCCATTCAAGCCTTCTTTTGGCTTGAGTGGGGTAGTTCCCAAACCCTCCGCTCGGTGCCATTAGGAGCTCGGCCGAGGGATCTGCAGTTCGCTTCAAATCCAGATGAAATCACTACCTCCCCCTTGTCATCTAGCACCCTGCGTAGCGAAGCGGAGGGACCTGCTGTTCGCGCCCTGATCACGACCCGATCCGCAGTACGATCTTTCCTACAACATGTCCTTCTTCGATCCTCCTGTGCGCCTCGACCACGTCTTTAAAAGCGTAAACCTGGGTCCTGAGAGGAATTGTCCGTGAACCGATCGCCGCATTCAACCCTTCGATCGCCTTACTAGACATCTCCGCATCGAAGGCATGGCCGGGATGGCCTTGGAGGCTGGGTTTGGGCTCGACCCCATTGGGAAAGGCAAGCGGTGCCTTCGGTTTGAGATGTGACAAAAAGTCAGCCAGCGTTTTACCGTTTGCGGTGATCAGGCACCCGTCGAATCCCGCCTTTGCCACGCGCTCGATGACGCTCTGGCGTTCTGAGGAATTTGCGTCGATCGTGTGAGCGGCCCCGAGGCTGCGAACATACTCCTGTGCGTCGGGCCGTGCCGTGCCGACGACACTTGCGCCGCCTGCGCTGCCCAACCAGACGGCAAGCGAGCCAACACCGCCGCTCGCGCCGAACACCAATAAGCTTTGGTCGCTCGTCACGTTCAAGACCTCGAGCCCGGCAAGAGCCGTCAGCGCGACGCAAGGCATGCCGCCGGCAACCTTCATCTCCAGCTGTGTTGGAACGTGCCCTACTCTGTCCGCCGGAACGCTGACATATTCCGCGTAAAAGCCACCCGTGCTATTCCCGTAGCTGTACGCGTAAACGCGATCGCCCACGCTGAACTGCGTGACCTGAGAGCCGACTGCGGCAATCGTTCCACTCCCGTCAGCACCGAGGATCGTCCCTGGCTTCACCGTTCCCCACGAGCCTGCGCGCTGTTCGGCGTCCCACACGCCGACGCCGGCATACTCAAGCGCGATGAGTACGTGATTCGGAGCCAGTGTGGGAACAGGGACGTCTTTGATGTGCAGCGTATTCGGCGGGCCGGACTTATCGACGACCACTGCCTTCATAATCTTGGGAACTGCTGGATGAGTGGTCATGGCTGGTCTTCGTTACGCTCCCGGGCAATCCATCACTACAGATAATAGATGCTCTGCGAGAGAGTGTAGGCGCCGCTAAAATGCACTATATGCCTCATCAGCGAAGCGTGGATGTCAACCTTTGGAAGAAGCGCCTCGCTCTTGTACCGGACGAAATATTGGACCGTCTTGAAATCGAGACCCTCGTTTTGGCCGATAACGACTTGGCTGAAATTCCCCGAAGGATCGGGAATCTGAAGCATCTCCGTATGCTCGACCTCGGACATAATGCTCTGACGCAGCTCCCCGAGGAACTTGGCCAACTGACTGACCTGCGAGATTTCCTATATTTGCACGACAATCGATTGGCGAGCCTTCCAACCTCGTTAGCTCATTTGACGGCGCTGCGTTATCTGAACATCAGCGAGAACAACTTTCAGCAGCTCCCCGATGCTGTTTGCGGGATGAAGAGCCTGATTGAACTCCGCGCGACCGATAATCTACTGTCGGACCTTCCCGATTGCATTGCGAACCTCACGCGGCTAAGAGAGCTGCATCTTAGGAACAACAAGTTCACCACCTTGCCGGAATCGATTCGCAATTTGTCAGAGCTTCGTCAAATCGATCTCAGAGGTAATCCGGTCATGTCTTTGCCCCGTGTTCTCGCCGAGCTCCCGAAGCTTGAGAAGCTCGATCTGCGCTGGATCACAACTCTAGAACTTCCAACCTGGATTAAAGATCTTGAGGCAAGAGGATGTGCTGTATACAGGTGACTGGGATGGGGCCAAACGAGAACATGACCTTACAGATGTTCCATCCTTTCGCTCACCTTGCAGCGGCGCTCTTGCATGCCTCTACGGACGATGAAGACGGCGCGCATGATATATCCCACATTGTGCGTGTCTGGCGCAATGCGAAGTTAATCCAGCGTGAGGAGGGCGGTGATCTCGAAATACTGGCGGCAGCTGTCCTGCTACATGACTGCGTACAAGTCCCGAAGGATTCTCCTTTACGCAGTAAGGCGTCGCTGCTGGCGGCCAACGAGTCGCGGGTTCGCCTCGAATCCCTCGCGTGGGAGCCATACCGCATAGACACCGTTGCATTTGCAATCGAAAGCCACAGCTTTTCCGCCGGAATCGCACCGACCAACATCGAGGGCTGCATCTTGCAGGACGCCGACCGTCTGGATGCCATCGGTCTTTGCGGCATCGCACGTTGCTTCTATACCGCAGGCCGTTTGGGCTCACGACTCTATGACGTAACCGACCCAGGAGCAAAAGGCCGAGCGCTGGACGATGGCCGGAATGCGTTGGACCACTTTCCCAAGAAACTATTGACTTTGGAGGGGAGCTTCAAAACCCGCAAAGGCCAGGAGCTCGCCAGAGAGAGGCATCGCCGCCTCCATGACTTCTATTCCGCGATGCTGGCAGAGGTGCAAGAGTAGAAGAGACGGGTTCAAGGCTAGGCATCGGCGCTCTGCTGTATTAACCACAAGGGCTGCGTGGCCCATTCAAGCCTGGGTTTGGCTTGAGTGGGTTAGATGGGCGCCACCCGACGTACTGGGACCACAAATCCGGCGACGGGATATACCTATTCTCGGCGTCGCACCTTCATTTCAGCAAAGCCTAAACTTCGCTGTCGCGCGTCTTTGATGTACCGTGACCCCGCCGGCCGCGGCCGCCGCACCACTCTCTGGTCCGACGTTGATCAAGGAGACGGAGAGCTATTGGAAGAAGAGCCCGCCGAACCCAAAGAATCCTCGAAGGAGCCGGCTTATCACGCATACCACGCACATTTTAGCCATTTTCCGAGGATCCCGGCCCGTGGGGAGGCCTCAGCAGCACCAGCAGCAGAGGAACGCCAAAGATCTCCCTTGCAACGGCGATTTAGCGCGTTATCGCGTACTTTTTAGCCATTTCCCGGGAACCCCGGCCAGGGGGCTACCTACTCCACATGGTAGTTAGGAGCCTCACGCGTAATGATCACATCGTGGACATGGCTCTCCCGCAGCCCCGCGCTGGAGATGCGGATGAAGCACGACTTCTCCTGCAATTCCTGGATGCTGTTACACCCCACGTACCCCATCCCGGACCGCAATCCTCCCACCAGTTGGTAGACCATAGCTTCAAGCGGGCCACGATGGGGCACGCGTCCCTCGATCCCTTCAGGTACGAACTTGGCCAGCCGGTTTTCCCCGTTGCGCTCCCGTGCCACCACTCCCTCGGTGGAAGGTCTTTCCTCGAGATCACCCTTACCCTGAAAGTAGCGCTCGCCGGATCCCTGCGACATCGCCGAGAGCGAACCCATGCCTCGGTAGGTCTTGAAACTGCGCCCTTGGTACAGGATCGTCTCTCCCGGGCTCTCGTCGACCCCCGCGAACAAGGATCCGATCATCACCACGCTCGCTCCGGCGGCAATCGCCTTGGTTACGTCGCCGGAGTACTTGATGCCGCCATCGGCAATCACCGGAATATTGTGTTCCCGTGCCGCCCGGTAGCACTCGCTGATGGCGGTGATCTGCGGCATTCCGGCGCCCGTGACCATGCGCGTGGTGCAAATCGATCCCGGCCCGATTCCGACCTTCACCGTATCTACGCCCGCTTCGATCAAAGCCTTGGCCCCTTCATAGGTCGCTACATTGCCCGCCATTAGGTCCACGGTCGGAAAGCGCTTTTTCACCGCGCGCACAGCCTCCAGAACCCGCGAGGAGTGGCCGTGCGCCGAGTCAATCGAGAGCACATCCACCCGGAAGCGCACCAGCTCCGCCGCCCTTTCCATAAAGTCGCCGGTCGCGCCAATGGCCCCTCCCACCCGCAGCCGGCCCTGATCGTCCTTCGCCGCGTTCGGGTATTTCAGCTTCTTCTGGATGTCTTTGACTGTGATCAGTCCCTTGAGCTCATAATTGCCGTTAACCACCAACAGTTTCTCCACCCGGTGCTTGTGCAGGATCTTTTCTGCCTCTTCCAGCGTCGTGCCCACTGGAACCGTGATGAGGTTTTCCTTGGTCATGACATCGCCGATCGGGATGTCCGTCCGCGTCTCAAAACGCAGGTCGCGATTGGTGAGAATGCCAACCAGCTTTTTCCCCTGTGTCACCGGAACGCCGGAGATTTTGTACCGCCGCATCACCTCCAGCGCATCCGATATAAGCTGTTGCGGCTCAATGGTGACCGGGTCGACGATCATCCCGCTCTCCGAGCGCTTTACCTTGTCCACCTCACTGGACTGCTGTTCGATCGAAAGATTGCGGTGAATCACCCCGAGGCCGCCCTGTTGCGCCATCGCAATGGCCAGGCGCGACTCGGTCACCGTGTCCATAGCGGCCGAGAGCAGCGGGGTATTCAGGGAAATGGAACGCGTGAGCATGGTCTGGGTGCTTACTTGGGCAGGAACAACGTCGCTATAGGCAGGTACAAGCAGGACGTCGTCAAAGGTAAGAGCTTCCGGTACGGGTGTCTGAATCATAAAAGAAGGCTTGGGGCGGATTTCCTATGGTTACAAGTCAACGAGTGTATCTGGAGGATTCTGCGGCTCCTGCGATGCGGCAGAGAACAGGCTATCCAGGAATCGAGCCTAGGAGTCGCGAATGACGGAATTCGTTCACGAATTCGTTGTTTGATGCTGGCCATGCCGTAGGCGCTGCTATTAATCCTATAACCTACAGCAGAAACGCTTACCGGGCGTGTTTTCTTAAGGAAGAGTGTTCTTTTGCACCTCCAACCGGCTGCCGGGGAGCCGGCTGCCGCATGCGTCCGCGAGCGTTGAAATCCGCGGGGAAACGGCGTATCCTTAGGTTGCAGCGAATTTGTCCTTTGGCTTCGCCTTCAGCGCAACTGCGGAGTAACACGGAGAAATGAGTGGGCGAAAGCCCACTTTTCTTTTGGCCGGGATGCCGTTGAAGCTGGCCCCCGTTGGCGAACCATCTTCTTTTTGAAGCGGCAGCTATGGCATTAAGTCTTGAGCAAATCCGTCATACGGCGGATCGGGTAGCGGCATCGCACGGGCTGGAAGTGGTGGAGATCGAATACCTGGGCGGCAGCAAGCAGAGGATTTTGCGGGTTTTTATTGAGCAAAACGCCGAACAGCGAGCCCGGCGAGCAGCCGAGGCGGGGGCGGCTCCGGGCGAAGAGCAAAGCCTGCTGCTGAAACTGGAAGGCGAAGGCATCGCCCTCGATCAGCTGGCCTGGGTAACGCACGAGGATTGTGAACGGTTCAGTCGGGACTTTGGCACCGTGATCGACGTAGAGAATCTGGTGCCGGCAAGCGATTACACCCTGGAAGTTTCCTCTCCGGGCTTAGACCGCAAGCTGGAAACACGATCCGACTACGAGCGCTTCCAGGCTAGCCCGGTAAAGGTGCGGACTTTCACCCCGGTAGCAGGCAACCGCCATTGGCAAGGGAAGCTCACAGAGGTAAAGCCGGAGGGGATTGTGCTCGACCTGACGGCAAAGAAGCAAAAGGGGAGCAAGAAGGCCCAGGTTCCAGGGCAGACAATCGAGATTGCGTTTGCCAACATCGAGAAGGCCAATCTGGTCCCGGAAATTTAGGAAATAGGTAAAAGAGAGAAATCATGGCGAGTGTTCTTTATCAAAGCATCGAGGCGTTAAGCCGGGACAAGGGAATTGATCCGCAGATCGTCGTTTCCGCGGTGGAAGACGCCATTGCGCTGGCCACGCGCAAGTACTACAAAACCCAGGAAAACATGCGCGCCGAGCTGGACCGGGAATCGGGTGAGATTCGCGCCTATGTCTACAAGACCGTGGTCGAGGCTCCGGAGCAACTGGAAGACCCCGTGAACCAGATCACCCTCGACGACGCCCGCGCGCTGGCGCCGGAAGTGGAGACGGGCGGCGAAATCCGCTATTACAAGCCGACCGACGTACTCGGCCGCATCGCCGCCCAGATGGCCAAACAGGTCATCTTCCAGAAGGTCAGGGAAGCCGAGCGGGATACGGTTTACAAGGAGTACGCCCATCGCCTCGGCGAAGTGCTGAACGCCACGGTAAAGCGTCTCGAATTGCAGGACGTAATCTTCGACCTGGGCAAGGCCGAGGCCAGAATGCCCAAGCGCGAGCAGTCGCGTCTGGAGCAGTTTGCCATCGGAGAGCGGGTCCGCGTCGTACTGCAGCGTGTAGACCGCGCCGCTAAAGGTCCTCAGGTGATCGTTTCCCGGGCCGTTCCCGAGCTGGTGCAAAGCCTCTTTCAAAGCGAAGTGCCGGAGATTTACGACAACACCGTGGTCATCCGGGCCATCGCCCGCGAAGCCGGTGAGCGCACCAAGATTGCCGTGCTCTCCCGCGACAAGGATGTGGATCCGGTCGGCGCCTGCGTAGGCATGAAGGGCATGCGTGTGCAGTCCATCATTCGCGAGCTGCGCGGCGAGAAGATCGACATTATCGAGTTCAGCGAAGAGATCACTACCTTTGCCGAGAAGGCCTTGCAGCCGGCCAAGGTCAGCCGCGTGAGCATCACCGACCTGGGCGAGAAGCAGATTGAAGTCATCGTCGACGACTCGCAGCTCTCCTCTGGCCATCGGCAAGAAGGGCCAGAACGTGCGCCTGGCGGCCAAGCTGCTGGGCTGGAAGATCGACATCAAGAGCGAGGAAGAGAAGCGCCAGGAAGTCGAGCAGCAGATGCAGGCGATGAGCGGCGGCCCTTCCACTCCCATCGAACAGGTGACGGAGCTGGGCGAGCAGATCATCCAGAAGCTGGTGGTTGCGGGCATCACCACGGTCGAAGCACTGGCCGACATGACCCCGGAGCAGCTGGAAGAGATTCCCGGCATCGGCGAAAAGACGTTGGAGAAAATCAGCCTCGCCGTACGTCACTATTTCGGCGAATACGAGCCCGGCGAGGAGCGTCCGGCGGCGGAGGGAGCTGTGGCCAAGTCAGACGAAGAGGAGATCGAGAAAGCCAGGGCGATCGAAGAAGCCCAGTCGGCCGAGGAGATCGACGCGCTCACCCTGGACCAGGAAGGGGAGCAGGAAGCTCCGGACACCGTGGACGGTTCGGGCCTGATCAGCGACGATGTGGCCCGCGTGCGCATGGAAGAGCTGACGGAATCCGGCCGGGATCTCGACGAGATCGGCGCAGAGTCCGAAACCCCCGGGCCGGGAGGATACCAGCGAAGTCCTCGCCAGCCATGTACCGAACTATGAAATAGCCAGGTCGGAGACCGTGGACGAGGGCAACGTGGAAGAAGCCAGCGACGGAGACCCGCGGCAGGACCCAAAGAAGTAGATGAAGGTGGCAGCTTTAAATGAGCGTCCACCGCGTGGTTGTGTAGTCCACATTCCACGTTTTCAGAGGATAATAATAAGACCTGTCATTCCCACGGCCGTGAGGTTGCAATGAAAGTCTGAGCGGCGGCGGGTTGGACACAAAGGGACGGATGAGCAAAGTTCGGATTAACGATTTAGCACGCGAACTGGAAGTAAAGAGCAGGGCGATCCTCGACTCCCTGACGCAGTCGGCGTGACCGAGAAGAAGACCCACTCCAGCTCGTTGGAAGCGGATGAGGCGGAGCGGGTTCGCCAGCACTTTCACCGTACCGGGAAGAACGGTGCGGGGGCGGCCGAAGGCAGAGCACCGAGCCGAAGCAGAAGATCGACTGGTCGCGGGTCTCGAAGCCGGGCGACGTGCTGAAGGCAATTCAGCAGAGAAAAGACGAAGCTGCGGCGGTAGCCCAGCGGCCTCCGTGTCCTCAGCCTGTCCCGCCCCAGGCAGCCCAGCCCATCCGTCCCAGCTCGCCTCCGGTAGCCTCAGCGGCGCCTACCGGCGCGCCGCCGGCAGTGTCTCGTCCGGTCCAGTGCCCCGCCGCGCCGGCCGCTTCGGCTCCGCCTGCCGTCTCCAGCTCCCGCTGGCAAGGTGCCCAGCCAGAATTTCCAGGGTCAGACCCGGCCGAACCCGGGTGTGCCCATCCAGCGGATCCCGACCCCACCACCGCCCGCGCCGCGCCGGATTGTGCCCCAGCCCCGGCAGGAGCCCCGCATCGTGGTGTCAGCGCCCGGCGATTGCGGCCAAGCCGCCCGCTGGGCCCGTGGTCGCCAAGCCCCCGGCTCCGGGTGTGGAAGTGCGTCCGCCGGCGACTGCGCCGGGTATGGCCAAGCCTGCGGTACCGGGCGATTGAGGTACGCCCCCCTGCGGCTGTGGTTGCTGCCGCACCGGCACCAGCCCAAGCCCCAGGCGCCTCCGCCGGCTACACGAGCTCTCCTGAGGTTGCAGCTGCTGCCAGTTCTGCGGCCCGCAAGCTTCCGCTGAAGCGCCTCCCGTAGCCGCCGCCGGAGGTGGCGCCGCAGGCTCCTCCTCCGCCCCCGGCCGCACGGCGCGTGATCATGCCGCAGACCGGCCCGCGTCCCGTTTACCAGGCTCCCCCTCCGCCACCAGTGGCCCAGTCGGCGGCGCCGGCATCCAGCGCCCCGCAACCGCCGGGAGCCGTCATTCAGCGCGGACGGCCGATTTTCGATCGTGGCCGGCCCTGGCAGGTGGACCAGGAGCCGGTGGACCGGGCTACACCCCCGTCCCCAGCAGGACGGACCCGGCGGTGCGCGCCGGCCGATGCACCCAACACGGACTCAGCCGGGTGGACCTCCCGGCGCCGGAGGACGCCCTGGCTTTGGCGCACCGCGGCCTGGCTTTGGCGCGCGTCCTGGCTTTGGCGCACCCCGGCCCGGCGTGGGTGGTGCCGGTGGCCTGACGCCGCCTCCAGGGGAAGCTCCCCGGCCGCAGAGAGCGGCTCCCCAACAGCGCCGCGGACGCCAGCAGTATCCCAAGACCAAAGAAGGCCCAATGAAGGGCTTTGCCCCACCGCCTCGTTTCGGCGGAGCGCAGATTCCCCAGGAGCCGGTGCCCATCACCCGTACCATCACGGTGACCGAAGGCATCAGCGTCAAGGATCTGGCGGAAAAGCTGGGCGTTCGCGGCAAAGACCTGATCGCTTCGCTGCTGATGCGCGGAGTTTTTGTCACCGTCAACCAGTCGCTCGATGCTGAGCTGGTCAAGGACGTCGCCACCCAGTTCGGTGCCGACACCCAGGTCATCACCTTTGAAGACGAGATGGCGAATGAGGCGCTGGAAAACCTCATGAGCAATGACGACGTCAGCGAGATTGAAGTGACCCGGCCGCCGGTGGTGACGGTGATGGGCCACGTCGATCACGGCAAGACGTCACTGCTCGACGCCATCCGCGAGACCGATGTTGCTTCCGGCGAAGCCGGCGGCATCACCCAGCACATCGGCGCCTACAAGGTTCGCATCGCCAAGCCGGACTCGCCGGCATTCGGCCGCGAGATCGTCTTCCTCGATACCCCTGGCCACGAGGCCTTCACCCGCATGCGTGCGCGCGGCGCAAAGGTCACCGACATTGTCGTGATCGTGGTCGCGGCCGACGACGGCGTGATGCCGCAGACGCTGGAAGCGGTGGACCACGCCAAGGCGGCGAACGTGCCGATCATCGTTGCCGTAAACAAGATCGACAAGCCGGATGCGCAGCCGGATCGCGTGAAGCAGCAGTTGGGCGATCGCGGGCTGGTGCCGGAAGCGTGGGGAGGCTCTACCGTTTTCGTCGATGTCTCGGCGAAGAAGAAGCAGAATCTCGATCTGCTGCTGGAAATGATCTGCCTGGTCGCGGATCTGGGCAATTTGAAGGCCAGCCCGGACCGTCCTGCTGTTGGCACAGTGATCGAAGCGAAACTCGATCGTGGACGCGGCGCCGTGGCTACCGTGCTGGTGCAGAACGGTACCTTGCGCGCGGGCGACAGCTTCATCATGGGCAATACCTTCGGCAAGGTGCGCGCCATGTTTGACGACCGCGGCCGCCCAACGCAGGAGGCCGTACCCTCGACCCCGGTAGAGATCCTGGGATTGGAAGGCATGCCCGACGCAGGCGACACCGTGCTGGTCGTTTCTGACCGCGACAAGGCCAAGGGCATCGCGCAGTATCGCAAGATGAAGGAACGCGAGTCGCAGCTGGCGAAGTCTTCGCGGGTCTCTCTGGAAGGCCTGGCCGAGCAGATCAAGCAGGCTGGAGTTAAGGAACTGCCACTGATCCTTAAGGGAGACGTGACCGGATCGGTCGAAGTACTGGCCGACTCGCTGCAGAAGATGTCGACCGAGAAGGTGCGCATCAAGGTGCTCCACACCGGCGTAGGCGCAATCACCGAAAGCGATATCCTGCTGGCTTCGGCTTCCAACGCGATTGTCATCGGCTTCAATGTGCGCCCCGAGCGCAAGGCAGCCGATCTGGCGGAACAGGATGGCGTCGAGATCCGTCTGCACTCGATCATTTACGAGCTGCAGGACGAGATCAAGAAGGCCATGCTGGGCTTGCTCGAGCCGACCATCAAGGAGAACTACGTCGGCCGTGCCCAGGTGCTCAACATCTTCAGGATCCCCAAGGTGGGCACGATTGCCGGCTGCCGCGTGGTCGACGGCTCCATCAAGCGCGATGCGGAGATTCGCCTCATGCGCGACGGGGAGCAGGTCTTCAAGGGCAAGCTCTCTTCGCTCAAGCGCTTCAAGGACGATGCGCGCGAGGTGACCAACGGCATGGAGTGCGGCATGGGCATTGCCAACTTCAATGACATCCAGGTGGGCGATACCGTCGAGGCATTCGTAACCGAGCGTGTCGCCGCCGAGCTGACGGCGCAGTAGCGGCTCATGAACCTGGAACAAGATCCAGAGCCGCCCTTCGCGAGCAGCAGTTGGATGGCTGGCTCTTCTACGACCATCATCACCGGGATCCGATAGCCTATCGGATCCTCGGGCTCAGCGACTCCTCGCATGTCTCCCGCCGCTGGTACTATCTCATCCCAGCGGAGGGTGAGCCGCGCAAGCTGACCCATCGCGTTGAGAGCGGAAAGCTAGCGTCGTTGCCGGGCAGCGGGCAAGTCTACTCCTCGTGGCAGGAGCTGGAAGCCGGCCTGCGCACGATGCTTGAGCCATACAAGAAACTGGCCATGCAGTACTCGCCGCGCAACGCCATCATGTACGTCTCTTTGGTGGATGCGGGAACCATCGAAGTGCTCCGCGAGCTGGGTAAGACCATCGTCAGCTCGGCCGATCTGGTGAGCCGCTTTGAGGCCGTCCTGACGGCGGAGCAGATCGCCAGCCACTACCAGGCACAGCGGCACATCGACGAGATTCTCCAGGCGGCCTGGAAGCATATCGCCGCGCGTCTGCGGTCAGGCGGGGCTCCCGCTAAACGAATATGAAGTGATGGTGTGGCTGCAGGAGGCGATGCGGCGCGCAGGCATTGCCGAAGGATACGGGCCCAATGTCTCAGTAAATGCCAACAGCTCTGACTCCCATTACGAGCCGACTGCTGCGAGTTCCAAGCAGATCCGCGAAGGCGACTTCCTGCTCATCGACATATGGGGGCGTATGAATCGCCCGGAGTACTTGCTTCTACGACATCACCTGGACGGCGGTGGTTGGCCGCGAGCCCGAGCGAACGTGAGCAGCAGGTCTTTTCCCTGGTCGCGCAGGCGCGGGATGCGGCCATCAAGGCAGTGCAGGAGGCGTTTGCGGCCGGCCGGCCGTTAGCGGGATGGCAGGCGGACGATGCGGCCCGCGACGTGATTCGCGAGGCTGGCTTTGCCGAGTACTTCACTCACCGCACGGGCCACAGCATCTCGTACGAGACCCATGGCAACGGAGCGAATCTGGACAATCTGGAAACCCACGACGATCGCCTGCTGCTTGCCCTACACCTGCTTCTCTGTCGAGCCGGGAATCTATCTGCCCGAATTCGGCGTGCGCAGCGAAGTCAATATGTTGACGGAGCCGGGCCGGGCCGTCGTCACCGGCCCCATACAAACCGAACTGGTGCGCATCTAACGATTCCGAACAGGAAGCTTACCTGCGGTCTCGACCGGACTGGATGGTTGCGGGCACATGCCTTCATGCACTCGGTCCGGCGACCGTCTCTCGAGTGCAAGCGCCACCCTCCGCTTTTGTCATTCCGAGCGCAGCCGAGGGATCTGCAGTTCACTTAACTTGCAACCGTATCCAGAATGTGAGCTTTAGGCCTGGGGTCCCACGTTTGTCATCCCGACCGGAGCGAAGCGTAGCGGAGGGACCATGCTGTATTCCTTGAGGAGTTCCCTTAGTGGCGGATGAAATACATAACCCAGCTGGCCGCGATCACAGCTGCCAGAAACAGCACAAAGCAATAAGCTCCATAGCGAACCATCGCTTTGGGCGTGCTGCGCTGCGTAATGCCAAAGATAATCGAGGCGAAGGTGGCAAACAGAATGACCGTCGTGAAATGAGAAAGCGCCAGGTTCATGGCTTTCTCCCCACAGCGATACTGTGCGCGTCCACGGCGGAGATCAGGTTCAACAAGCCGGCGACCACGACAAACTTTGCGCCGTAATCCGCCGTCACCACCTGCACCGGCGCCTGACCCAGCCCAAGCCCGTGGCCGACAAGATACAGCAGCCCCGACCCCAGATCACCCAGAAAACCCAGCATGTCCAAAAGGTCGGCGGTATTGGGTGCGTAGAGCCTGGCGCCCATCATGATGCCAAGCACGAACATGCAGCTGATCGAAGCCAATATCAGGGCGCCGCGACCCCAGCGTTTAAGCAAAAGATGTCCTGCCCCGGGGATAAGCCAACCGGCAATCAGGGCCATATAGCCCAACCGGTTCGCCTTGGAATCAGCTGATTTTTTTTCCGCTTCTCTTTGCGCCATCATTTAAGAATACACTCGCGTGCGGCGGTCCCAAACCATAGCGTCAAAGGTCTGGCGGGTGATGAATCCGCTGCGCCGATAGAGGGCAACCGCGTCGGCATTCTGGCGGGTTACGGTGAGGGTAAGGGCCTGAAAACCACAGCTGCGCAGCGCGCGCGAGCAGTCGGCCAGAAGCCATGCGCCGAGCCCGCGTCGGCGATGCTCCCGGCTGACGCAGATCTGGGTCACGTGGCCCACCTCTTCGCGGACGCGCGAGCAAAGCAGCAGCGCGGCGATCTCTTCGCGATCCACGATAGGCGAGCACGCGCGAGGCGGAAGCGTCGAACAATCCGCAACCTGGGAAGCGGACGATGTTATGCAGAAACCGCAGCGAGCCGGAGACAGAGCGGTACTGATCGTTGATCACACCATCCAGATGGCCCTCGTAGGCATGCGCGATCAGATGGCCCGGCAGCAGCAAAATCGCTGTCTTTCCAGGAGCGCATCACCAATCCGTCCAACTGGGGCGGCGCTTCTGGCAGATTGGCGGAGCTAAGCTCCAGCTCCATAAAGAGTCTTTCGTAGATCTCAAATCCGGCCTTGCGGAGAGTTTCCGCGTGAGTGCCGTGCGGCCGCAGCAGCAGTTGCGATTCGATGCGGTCCACTCCTGGAGAATGTTGCAGCAACTCGATCATATGTTCGAGCAGGCAGCGCTCGACATCAGCGGGCAATTGGGAGTTGGTCGCCGACGGCATGGCGAAAACGTCGCCCACCAGGGCCTTCTCGCTCTCGTAAACACAGAAGACGTAACCGCAGATTCGGCCATTCTCAATGGCCACATAGCCGGGCAGAAGATGGGAGTCGAGGTATTGCAGCAGCAGATTGGCCGAAGCATGAAAATCCCAGCGCAGGCGCTCGTTCCAGGCACGGCTCTCCGCCTCCAGCACCGGCTTAAGATTGCCGGCGGAGAAATGCCGCAAATCGAGAATTTCCAGGTTTAGGGCTGGCGTCATTCCGCTCTTATCGTGCCCGCAGCGTTTCAACAGGAGTTTACGGCACAAGGCACTCCCATGGGAACCTTACCTATGGACGAAGCATCCTCGCATCTAGTGTTTACAGAGCAAACGACTCCCTTGGCGCACTAGGGCTTGGCAAAGACCTGGTAGACTGCCAGATTTTGCGCCGGATAGGAAAAGAGCGGTTGGTACGATCGGCCAGCGAGGAGCGTATGCAATTCGCCGACATAGGCTTCCCGGGTGATGAGGATGTGTTCCGTGCCGGGAACGCCGTCCTGGTCGTAGTCGTTGACCAGGTGATTACGGTAGAAGGATAGGCCATATTCTACGTCGCGCCGTACCCGGTACACGGCCACGGGTTCATTCGGACGCGCGATCTGGCTGATAATGGCGGCCAGCGGCCGGGCGGAATAGGCGGCGTCCAGCAAGCGGATATTTTTCTTGGTAGAAGACAGGGCCGGCAGGCCAAAGAATGGACCAACCCCGAAGATGAACAGCAGCAGGATAACCAGCGGCACCATGGTAACCATGCGCAGCCGTGAAACCCCAAAGCGGGCCACAACCACCAGTATGAGCAGCGCGGCCGCTAACCCACTGGAAAACGCTGATATCAGAATGCCTGTTGGCGGCCGGACCCCGGGATGTCCGATACGCCACGGCACCAGCAGCACCAGCACGATGGTGACGGCGGAAAGCAGGGCATGGGCCAAAAGCAACCACACATTCAAATTCTTTTTTCGAATGCGATTGATGTAATCGCCGGTGAGAATGGTGAGCGGCGGAATCGAGGGCAGAATGTAACCCGGCAGCTTGGAGCGGGAAAGCGAGAAAATAATGATCGGGAAAAGCGTCCACAGAACCAGGAATTCGGGAAAGGCGTCGCCCCATCGGGAATGACCGACGTAGTGGTGTTTAGAAAACCGCGCCCGCCACTCTGCGATCGATTGCTGCATGGCCTCCGCCAGCGCTCGCATGGCAATGACCGACCAGGGCATAAGCGCCAGCAGCATGATGGGGATGTAGTACCAGAAGGCGTGGTAGTGCTGGTAGCGGTTGGTGGCGAAGCGTTCTAGGTTGTGTTCCAGGAAGAACACGCGCAGAAAATCAGGATTGCGCCGCTGCACCGCGATATACCAGGGCAACACCATGGCGAAATAGAGAAGGAAGCCGGGAATCCAAACGGTGCGGCGAAGCAACGACCATTCGCGACGCAGCCCGGCAAAGCTAAGGATGATCACCAGCGCCATAACCGGCGCTACCGGGCCCTTGGCCAGCGTGGCCACGCCTACGAAGAAGTAGAGGTCGAAGAGCCAGAATTTCTTTCCCGTCTCATACCACGCATACCAGCCAAGCATGCCGATGCAGAAGGGCGCGGCCAGCTGCATGTCGGTCGAGGCTCCGCGGGCAAAGCCGATAATGCCGGCGCAGGAAGCGGTGATCAATGCGGCATCCAGCTGGCTTCCAGGCCGGAAACGGCGCAGGTGCAGATAGATCAACGCGACCAGAATGAAAGCAAAACTGGCCGACGGAAGACGCGCCGACCAGTCGTGTACGCCGAATTCGAGGAAGGCAAACATCGCTCGCCAGTAGTAAAGGGCGGGCTTCTCCAGCCAAGGGTGGCCCCATAGAACCGGCGTTACGTAGTCATGGCGCGTGAGCATCTCGCGCGCAATTTGTGCGTACCTGGGTTCGTCCGCGCCCACCAGGCCAAGTCCATCCCCGCCGAAGACCGGCACCAAACCATAGAACAGGAAAAAAGGAGTAAAGACGAAAAGGCTGATGGCTTCCAGGGTGTCGTGCAGGCCAGGGAAGCGTGCTTCCAACGCCTGCAGGCCGGTACCCGGGCGACTAAGCACGAACGGCGCTTCCGGCAGTATTTTTTTCTCAGCCATTGGTTTTGCCAGGCAGTGAAACTCCAGATGATGCAGCTAAGATGGGTCTCCGGCCACAAGGCTATCAGATTCAGTGCCTGGGCGAGAGGATGGGTGGGGTGTCCGATTGCGAGGCATCAAACGGGTGGCCCTGGTCTCGGCTTTGAGCCCTGGGAGTCATGCGGCACCTCATGCCACGCCGTGTATAGAATTGACCGCCTCCAACTCCCTGCGGAGATACGTCAGGATTCGTTCCGTAACCGTTGGCAGTGGGCCATCAAGGGTGCAACCGCTAGCGTTTTCGTGCCCGCCGCCGCCAAAAAGCTCCGCGATGGCGGCCACGTTCACCCGGCCCTTGCTGCGCAGGCTGAGGCGGACGCGGTGGTCGCGCAGCTCTCTCAGAAAGACAGCAACCTCAATACCCCGGATCCCGATGGCGTAGTTCACGATCCCTTCGCAGTCTTCTTCCGCCGCGTGCGTGCGGTCCATATCGTCTTGCGAGACCCAGAGCCATGCCACACGTCCGTCATGTTGCAGGTTGGCCAGTGCGGCGCCCAGCAGGAGCATCTTCGCGGCTGGGTTGGAGAAGTAAACGTCCTGGGCGATCAGCACTGGGTCGGCCCCTCGGCGAACCAGATCGCGCGCCAGTTCAAAGGTGCGGGCGTCAGTTCCCTCGTAGCAGAAGGATCCGGTGTCTGAGAGCACCGCGGTGTACAGGCAGGTGGCCATCTCTGGTGCGATGTCGATACCCGCCGCGCCGGCGAGATGGTAAATCATCTCCGCGACGGCACAGGCGCTGCTGTCGATCCAGTTCACGTCCGCGAAATCACGGCCGCTGGTGTGGTGGTCGATATTGATCAGAAACCGGTTCTCCAGCCCATCCAGGCGGGTGCGCGCGATGCCATCACACTCCAGCAGGATGACCGTGTCATAGTCGCCCTCTACCCGATGCCAGTGCCCAACCTGCGAGGCGCAGGGTAGCCCGCGGTAAATGTAGGGCACCCTGTCGCTTAGAGCCATGTCAGCGTTCTTGCCCATCTGCCGCAGCATCATCCAGCAGGCGAGTAAGCCGCCGATCGCATCGCCGTCGGGACGCGCATGCGAGGTCAACAGCAGGCGATCGGCCTTGATGATCGAGCTAAGTACCGTTTCGATAGGTGGCGTGGATTGCATGACTGTACGGCCGGCCCGAGCTGTCGTTACTCCCTGGCTTTCTTGGGGGCATCGTTCGCATCCGTCTTCTTCGTCTTTCTCGTACGTCCCAGTAGCTCGTCGATGCGTAGCTTGAGATCTTTGGATTTGTCGATCTGAAACGACAGTTCAGGAACGTGCCGCACGCCCATTCGTTCCAGCAGTTCGTGGCGAATGAAGCCACGGGCAGCGGTCAACGCCTCTCGTGTCTTCTCTTCTTCCACCTCGCCGCCATCGACGGCGATATAGACCCTGGCGGACTTGCCTCCAGGGTTAAGAACCACCTCGCTGACATAGGCGAAGCTGATGCGCGGATCGGAGAGTTCACCCACTATCATGCCGCTGATCTCTTCGCGCAGCGTTTCCGCGACGCGATCCCGATGGTACTTTCGTGCCCTTGGCTCTACCATGCAAAAGTCCTTGGCTAAACCTCTGAGAATATCAGAAAAACGGCCGAAAACTACTCCTCCGTCTCCTCCTCGAGGAAAGTGCACCAGGAGTCGGCTACCTGGGCGCCCAGGTCATTGGTAATGCGCACAGCGGCATCCTCGACCTGCCGCATAAGGCCGGTTAGGTAGTCGCGCGAGCGTGAAATGGCGGTAATGCCGATGGTGGCCGACTGCCAGGTCACCGCCTCGTCCAACTCGGCAACCGAGATATTGAAGCCATGCCGCAGCTTCTCTTTCAGGCTGCGCACCACCTGCCGCCGGTCCTTCAGCGAGTGAGCCTGCTCGATGATCAATTCCAGGGTGAGCGAAATAATGGCCATGGCTACGCGAGCGCCACCTGCGCCGCCGCGATGAACTCGGCCGGCGTCATCGCGGCCAGCGAACTGCACTGCATGAGTCCCTTGCGGCAGGCGGTGTCTCCCCGACGCTGCAGGCACGGGGAACACTCCGGCTGATGGAACAGGCTGGTGCTGCCCGGGCCGGTTGGCCGAAAGCGGTGCGGATAAGCCGGCCCAAAGTACCCGATCGCCGGCACGTTGTAAAACGAGGCCAGGTGCAAGGCGAAGCTATCGGGAGCGATCACCGAGGTCTGCGGCGGAGACCTTCTCGAACAGTTCCTGGACCGAGCCTTGGGCGTAGGAAACGACCCGCGGATCCAGCGCGAATTCGCTTCATTGCCGCACCTGCGCCGTGGACCGCAATCGTATGTTCGGGAAAAGTGCGCAACAGGCCGCCGATGATACCCGTCCACTGCGCATCGCTCAGCTGCCTGGCTCGCCAGCCTGCTTCCGCCGCGCAATAGATATAGGGCCTCTCGGAGCGCGCGGCCGGCGGGAATGCGTATTCGCCGCGGTAACGGGCGAGCGGCTCGCTTGACCCCGGCAGATCCAGGAGCTCGAGTTCCACGTCTCCATCGTATTTGTCTTCGGGGAGCCGAACCTTGCCTGGTCGATAGACCATTTTCACCGTCGACGAAAGCCAGGGCCGAACGCTCCTCCATTCGAAAAAGCCACCCTCCGCGTAGAGCCGGCTAAGGCCCTGGACCCATCCCGTCTTCCGTTGACCGCGTACCACCAGAGAGAGCAAGAGCGTAGTGCGGCTGTCGTCCAGGGCAAAGACCAGGTCCGCCTTGGGCATGCCAAGGAGCGTCCGCAGCAGATGCAGCTTGCTGTCACCATGGTCGACGACTACCAGCTTGAGGCGTGCGTCCACCAGGGGGTATACCTGCCCGCCCTTGCGGTTGGTAATCATTGTGACCTCGGCATTGGGATACCGCCGGCCGAGTTCGAAGAGGAAGGGCGCCTTCAGCACGTAATCGCCAAATGTGCGAAAACTTAGCAACGTAATTCGCTGGACGGCATGGTCGGACATGAATCTCTCAGAATCTCCGATGTTAGCCTTGGTAATTATAGCGATGGATACCCGGCTGGTGCGGTACGTGTTTCTGGATCGCGATGGGGTGTTGAACCGCAAGATGCCCGAGGGCGCTTACGTTTGCAACTGGGCACAATTCCAGTGGCTGCCGGGAGCGATCGAGGCCGTGGCCCGGATGAATCGCGCAGGATTGACAGTGATCGTGGTCAGCAACCAGCGCGGCATCGCATTGGGTCTTTACACGCCTGAGCAGCTGGAGTTGATTCACGCCAACCTGCAGAGCCAGCTGGCGTTGCGGGGCGCGCGCTTGGACGCGATCTACTATTGTCCTCATGACCGGGGTGAGTGCCATTGCCGTAAGCCCGAAACCGGGCTCTTTGAGCAGGCTTGGCGGTGCTTTCCGCAGGCCAACCCGCAGAATAGCCTGCTCATCGGCGATTCGCTTTCCGATATCCAGGCCGGCCACCGGCTGGGCATGAAGACCATCTTTATCGACGGAGAAGCAGACAGCCAGAAACCAGGAGCCACCGCTGCGGCGGACCTCGCCGACCAGGTTGCAGCCTCCCTGCTTCAAGCAGTCGAAACCCACTTAAAGCTGTAAGCTAAGTCCGAAACCGCAGGGATCTATTGAAAACGCATCCAAGGATCTGCAGTTCTGCGGACCATTCCTGGAAATGTTTGAGCGACTCTATGACCCGCCCTCGACCGCTTCCTTAAGGCACGCTGCTACCTGTTGCCCGTACTGCGCCCAGGTATAGTTCTCAGTCACGGTTTTCATTGCATTTCTGCCGATCAATACTCGCAGCTCCTCATCCGACGAAACGCGCGCAATTGCTTCGGCGAGAGCCTCGGCATCGTTGACCGGTACGTAGATCGCACTCTTGCCGTGTTCCAGCGGCAAGCCGCAGTTCTCTGTCGTAATAATGGGCAAACCGGCCGCCGCCGCTTCCATTCCAGAGCGCGATGAACCCTCGGCAAACGTAGGGAAGACAAATAGGTCTGCCCGGGCGAATGCGCTTGCGACCTGCTCGGCAGGTGCGAACGGAGTGTGCGTAAAAAAAACCCCATCCTCCGGTTGCAGACAAGACGCCCCATTATCCAGATTCCCCATCAATTCCAGGCGAACATCGAGCCCGGATCGGCGGCAGAAACGAATCGCCTCCAACAACAGCCGTACGCCCTTGCGAATATCGAAATTACCGGTAAACAGAATGCGCACCGGTCCGTCGATGCGGTAATTGTGCTTCAGGTCAAAGAACTCTTCGCGAACTCCCAGATAAGCGACTCGCACCTTGCCCGCGGGATAGCCCTGTTCGACAAAAGTCTTCTTCACGAAGTCGGAGTTCACCAGCAGCAGATCGGCATCCGCGCAATCGCGCAATACCAGCTTCCACAGATCCGCCCGGGGGTCATAACCCGCTGGCAGTCCGAAGCGGGCAAACTCTTCGCGCAAGGCCTGGTGCATGAAAGCCGGATGGGCGATCGAATGGTCGGTGACGATCGCGAGTCCGTTCTTGCGCGCGGTCCTGATTGCCCCCGATTGGCCTGCTCCGCTGCGCACCAGCAACACGTCGGCATTCTTCAGATACCTCCGGCTACCCCACGCAGCAAGCCGAAACTCCATGCCATAGGCCAGGTCGAGGGGAATCACCCGTGTCCGCTGCACCAGTTTGATGAAGGTTCCGGCCACCTCAGTCCAGGCCACAGGGGTGACGCAGACGCCGCTAATTTGCCTGGCTGCCATGCGCGCGGACAAGTGCTTTTCTCCCAGGAACCTTCCCAGAAGCTCCACCAACGCCAACTGATTGTCTTTGGGTACCCAGCCAGTCAAGAAGTTTACATCTACTCCGGCGGCGGCCAGTGCGCGGGCTGTTTCGTGGAAGTGGAGCTTGCCGAATCCCGTGGCAATGATTGCTTTCAAACCCTACTCTTCGACATCCACACGAGATTGGTAGTAGTCGTTATAGGCGCGGCCGTAGTATTCCGCGTAATCGGACGATTGCAAATCAACTGCATTCAGCACCACGCCGAGCAGGTGCGCTCCCGAACGCAGTAGGATTTCGCTCGCGCGCGCGACTACATTTCTCGACGCCTGCCCGTAGCGCAGAACCAGGACTACTCCGTCGCTGATCGACACCAGAACCGCCGCATCGGTCACCGTCAAAATAGGCGGAGTATCGATCAGGATAAAGTCATAGCTGGCGCGCAAGCCCTCAACCAGTCGCTGCATTTGCAGGGAACCCAGCAACTCGGCCGGCATCGGCGCCGTGGGACCCGCGGGAAGAATATGCAGGGACGGCACCGCGGGCACCTCAATAATCGCGTCCTGCAGCGACGACTTGCCCGTCAGCACCGAGGTAAGCCCAACCTTGTTGGCAATCCTGAAGCGAAGATGGACAGACGGCCGTCTCAAGTCAGAATCGATCAGCAGCACGCGCGCGCCATTCAGCGCAAAGACGATCGCCTCCAATGTGGTGATGGATGTCTTGCCCTCGGAAGGCTTGGCGCTGCTGATCAGGATCACCTGGGGCGGGGTGCCCGCGCGGGAGAGAAGGATCGTGGTGCGCAGGGACCGATACGCCTCGGCCAGGCGTGACCATGCGCCGGGAGTGGTCGAAGTGGCATCTCTGACAAACGTCTCGGGCGAAAGCTGCTTGGTGTCGACCTGAGGAACCACGCCCAGCATGGGCAGGCCAAGCCGTTCCTCAATGTCAAAAATGGTCTTGATGTTGGTATCCAGAGCTTCCACCAGGAAGGACAGCAGCAAGCCGATGCCCAGCCCGGAGAGCAGACCCAGCATCAGGTTGACCGACTTGCGCGGCGAGCTGGGGAAGTCGGGAGCATCTGCCGGGTCGATGCGCCGGATGTTGGTGGAGTGCAGGCCGGCGATGATGCCTGCTTCCTGCAGTCTTTGTTGCAACCCATCGTACAGCGATCGGTTGGATTCGTATTCCCGCCGGGCCAGCGAATACTCCACAGCCTTGGAGTTGCCCATGTAAGCTGAGCTCTTTTCCTGATCCAACCTTTTTTGCAGGGCATTCTGATTCTGCGTGGCCGCGTTTACTTCCTCCTGCGCCCGGTTCAGGACCGTCGCTTGCTCCACCTTCGTAGCCCGAGTGATCTCGTCCAGTTCCGATCGGATCTCGACCAGTCTGGGATTCTTGGCTCCATACTTGGCGTTCAAGCTGGCATACTCGGCCTGCAGGTCGGTCGTCCTCTGCTTCAAGCTCAGCAGAACCGGATCTCCACTCAGGGTGGCCAGCACCTCGGGCGCGGCGCTCCGCATCGTGATCAACTTGGCTTGGGCAACCAGGCGCTGCGATTCCGCCTGGGTCAGATCGTGGCTGATGTCCACCAACCGGGAAAGCACGATGCTTTGCGTCTGGTCGATACCCACCAGCCCGATATCCTTCTGCACCGTCAGCATATGCTCCTGGCTTGACTCCAGCCGGTTCTTCAGGTCGCCTAACTGCTCCGACAGCCATACAGATACCTCCTGTGTCGCCGCGTAATTGTCACTGAAGTTGTGCTGCACGTAGTTGTCGATCAGGGTGTTGCAGATGTCGGCCGCCAGTTGCGGGTTGCGCGCCGTATAGCTCAGGTCGAGGATATTCGTGTGCCCAAACCGCTCCGCGGACAGACCGCCTTCAAACATCCCGATCAATGCGTGCCGATCCTGAATCTTGTTTAGGTCGTAAACGTACTTTGAGCCTGGAGGCAAAAAATCCGGATTGCGGTCAAGGTGCAGCGACAGGATGGTCTTCCATGCCAGGGTCGCGCTCTTCAGGATCGCGATCTCGGTATCCAGCTTGGTGACGTCGATATAACCGCTGTCGTAGCCCCCGCCGGTGTCCACCCGGAACTGATCGGCAGTGTCCTGGGTGATCTCAATGTTTGCCGTGGAGCGGTATTCTTTGGGACTGGTGGCATTTTCTATGTAGCCCGCGGCCGTACCCAACACAGCGCAGGTCAACACCAGCCAGATATATTTCTTGCCAATCAGAAGGAAGTGCTGCAGCGTTTGACCGTCGTTCAAACCGAGACTGAGAAAGGAACGCTCGCGTTCCCCTCCCTCGCGATACTCGGGTATTACGACCGGCTCCGATGGTGGGGTAAAGACACTCATGCGCTTGGTGGTTCACCGAATCGGCAAATTCCAGATGTCTAGCGGAAAGTGTTCGGATTTCTAGCCGCTACAGCGGTTTCGCAATTGGTGTAGACCGAAGCCAAGGGGCTGCTCGTGGTCTTCTCCCCAGGAAAACCACTCCTCGCGAACCTAAACCAGACCACAGTAATTGCGAAACCGCTCTAGACCTTAGATTATAAAGTGACATAAGCGCGTTCACCAATCTTTCTCATGCGGGGGAACCATAGCTATTCCTGGCTCCTGCGCACGCGCGCCCGGATCGCCGACTCTGCCGCGCCGGGGTGGGTGAGCACGCGTTCGATACGGAACAGATAGCCGCGAAGCGTATCCATCGCAGTCCACCTTCGGCCGCAGGCTAGCGAGAACATTCGGTCCGCGTCCGCTTTCATCATCTGGCTGTGGCGTCGCGAGCCGGTGATGGACTTGGCGTGGATGCGAAAAAGCGCCAGGTCCTGATCAAGGTATTTCACCTTGGCGCCCTGGCGAACCATGTCCACTACCAATTCACCATCCCAACAGGAGCGATTGTTTACGTTGAACCCCCCAACGGCCTCGAACGCCGCGCGGCGGAAAAACGTTGCCTGTTGCAGCCAGGTGGCTCCGCCATAGAAATACCGCTCCAGGGTGAAACCGGCCGCCCGAATGCGCCGAATGCGCTTTCCCTGGGCGTCGATGGTGAAGCCGTTACCCATCACGATGTCGCAGTCGGGGTTCTGCTCGAAGACCTGGCCGACGCTTTTCATCGCTCCCGGCAGCAGCACGTCGTCGGAGTTCAGAAATCCGAAGATGTCTCCTGAGGCGTGCTCAAAGCCTTTGTTCAGGCCGTCGGCAGCTCCCTGGTCCGGTTCAAAAATCACCCGCGCCAGCCGGCCGGTGAAGCCCTGGATAAGCTCCCGGCTGCCATCCGTCGAGCCAGGATCGACGACGATGTATTCGATCGCAGGGTAATCCTGCGCCAGCACGGAGTTGAGCGCCTCCTCCAGGTACTGTCGCTGATTGAAAGAGATGGTGACGACACTGAACTTCATCGGCAATTCACGATCTTCATTTTCGCGGAAGCCCGCTCAGAGAAAGATTTATCGGAGAAAGAAATACGCCTGCGCCGCGAATCCGATGGCGGCCGTCACAGCAACCTTCGAGGCCGCCTTGAGCGCGCTCGGCGGAATAAAGAGAATGTCGTCCGGCTGCATGGTGATGTCCATCTTGCGTCCTCGCAACACGTCGTCGAGCTTGACCGTTTGCACCACCCGCGTTCCGCTTCCCGAGGTTCTCAACAGCAGAGTACGTTGTGCCCAGGACGACGGCTTGGCCCCCTGGGCGAGCGCGATGACCTCGGAGAGCGTGGTGTGGTTGGAATCGCAGAGTGGATACGCCCCGGGCCGTCCGACATTACCGCCCACATAAACCACACCGCAACGGCTGACCAGGATGGTTTCTCCGGTTTTGAGTTGCAGTTCGGCATTGTCATTTTCGCGCAGTGTCGGATCCCACAAAACGGTCTGCGGATTTTTCATCGAGCCGGCCGCGAAGATTTCGATCACGTGTCCGGCCCGGTCGGTCACGCCGCCCGCCTCGGTGAGCATATCGATCAGTCGCTTCCGGCCTGCCAGGGGATAGATCCCCGGGCTCCGCACCTCGCCCATCACGGTCACGCTATAGCCGAATTGCTGCGTCGTGACAATCACCCGCGGATCACGAAGGATCTGCTGTTCCACAAACAACTGCGTGATCGCCTTTGCCGCCTCGATCGACGTCATTCCTTCGATATGAAACAGGCCTGCGTAGGGGATCGCAATCTCCCCGGCGGGCGATACCGGCATGCTGACTGAGTACTCGGGGGCGTCGAAGACCTGCACCTCGACGATATCTCCGGGGCGGATTGGTCCAAAGCCGAGCCCCGCGTCTCGATGCCGGGCCCATGGGCGTCGAGCCTCTTGCGGTCCTGCCCACGGCTGGGGCAGAGGGCTGCGTCGATTGCGGAAAGATAGGCTCCAGTGGTGACGAATTCGACGAAGGATTGCTGGGTGCGGGTGTGATCTCAATCGGCGCCGAATTCTGTTGTGACAGACCCCCGCTATCGGAATTTTGTGCTTGAGCCCGCGCCGCGAACAGGGCAAACTGCAGACCCACCAACGGCCGCCAGAATCGCGAGCGTTGCCCAACGGGGCCAGTTCCCAGGATGTTCTTCGTGATTGCCGCTCGCCGGAAGCTGCCAGGTTCAAGTCCATCCCCACCCCATCACAGTAACAGGAGAGATGGGCGAAAGCATTCGTGCTCTTCATTGCGGGGGTGGAGTTCAATTCATTACGTGGCCGTATTGTGCTGCTCGCGTCCCGCTCTTTGCTTTACCGCCTGCGCCGGAACGCCGGCGTAAACCGTCCAGGGCTCCAGATCGCGCGTGGCCACCGAGCCCAGGCCGAGCACCGCCCCGTCACCCAGGTTCACTCCCGGGGAAACGGAGGCCCGGGCACACACCCATGAGTAGGCGCCGAGGCTCATGGGGAACGAAATAAGGGGAAACGCCGGATCGTTGTAGTCGTGCGTGGCTCCGCAAATGTAAGCCTGTTGGGAAACGATGGCATGCGATCCCATGGACACCGGCGAAGGGTTATAAATTTCCGCCTCATCCCCCAGCGAAGCTCCGTCCGCGCACACCAGATTCCACGGAGCCCATATCCGGGACCTGGGATAAAAATGACAATGCGGGCCAAGCTTGGCTCCGAAGCACCGCAAGAAGAAAAGCGCGCCATGCATGAAAGGGCCGGGGCGAGGTGCGAAACAAAAGCACATAACATATCGACCATGCCAGCCTGCGCATGCGATTCGACAAGGAAAACGAAGGCCTGAGGTAGGGGTCGGCGGATTGGGTCGCTCGATACATCTTTACTTACGATGACAGAAGAGACCGGAAACTGACTCCCGTCCCGGTCAACAGCGCACCCAAATATCAGAGGAAGGTAGTGTTTGTTCCGGCTCATTTGACCCGGAAAACAACGCCGAAGCTGAGAGTATACGGCTTGAGCTTGGTGTCGATGGTAACGCCGGGCTGCCCAGGCAGAAAGCCGGGCGGGTAGTAGTGGCTCCCCAGATCCCAAAGCTGATACTGGAAGTCAACCACTCGAAAATTTAGTCTCCGGCTCTTGTGGTAGTCCACGCCGCCGCCAAACTCGTAGACGATGCTGTTGTCTGTTTGCCCGGTCTTGTAGGTAATGTTTCCCGGACCGATCAGGAAGTCGCCATAGGGACGAAACTTGCCGTAAATGTAGTGCAGCTCGGGGCCGAGGAGAAAGGTTCTTTGTTTCCCGAAGGTGCCGGTACTGTAGGTAAAGCGCGTACCCAGCGCCGGCTGACCCCAGACGAAGCGCCCAAGCCGGAAATCAGCCCCACCGGAAAAGCCCTTGGTTCCAGCCGTTGGCGTCATTTTGATTGCTTGGCGGCTGAGCGTCCAGGAGGATAGTTGAGGGTGGCATTGAAGTCGGTTTTCACCAGCGCATAGAGCCCATACACGTTGATCTGACTTCCGCCGCCCTTGATCGCAGGTACCACCTGGGCATGAGATGCAATCGGCAGTATGGCTCCCGCCACGAGAATTGCGAAAGCGAGTGCTGCTCTAGAAAGAAGTCGCATGTTATCCGCCCGTGAAATCAATGTTGATACCTGCTGGAGATATCAGAAAGCGCGAGATGACTCATTTCACTCCCTGTTCCATCTCGTCACGCAGAGTACAGACATAATTAGAGCATGCGCTGCATCCACTCGTTTCTACCAAGTAACCTCGCTGGTTACAAATCCAACAATAGTTGCAGCACTACCACACATAAGGTTGCCCGAAAAGGGCGGCTTGCGGGTGAATCCCGCTTCGGAACTGAATATTAGATAAACCCGCTCTCGAAGCCGGAAGAACGAAACCTCGCAGCGAGCCATGAAGTGACAGGTGCGAAGTAGTTCTTTTGCAACAGCTTTCCTGCTGATGCACGTTCAGGGTAATCAAAACATACTCTTCTGTCTAGAAGAGAAACAGTGTTGTGACAGAACAGAACAGCGAAAACAATTAGCGCGCGAGGTACCTGATCCATCAGCAGCAACGCGACGTAGACTCATCGTGGTAGGCTTTTCACGGCGACTGCATGCGAAACAGTGACGGGTTCATCTGGTGCAGTTTTAAAAGCAGCCGGAACCTTTCATGGTAATAGCATCGAGAGCACTCTTTGCGTTCGGGAATCTCACCAGGGTCCGGCGTCTGTGCTGAAATCTGCTCGCTCCGAAATGAACGCACCGCATCGAAAAGCTTCGCTCCGGTTACGATGGTGTAGCTGTGATGCGCGGGTCTTATCGTGAGTTGGCGCCGTCGGTGGAAATCCTCTAGCCTCATAGTTCAGTGGTCCTCGATCGCAAGCATCTGGAGTCTTCATGCCTAAAACTGCCATTCTCATCGGCGCCGGCCCCGCCGGCCTCACGGCCGCCCTGGAGTTTCTCCGCCGCTCGGATGTGCACCCCATTGTGCTGGAGGCCAGCCACGAGATCGGTGGCATCTCGCGCACCATTCGCCACAATGGAAATCGTATCGATATTGGTGGCCATCGATTTTTCTCGAAGTCCGACCGGGTCATGAACTGGTGGATGGATCTGATGCCGCCCGAGGCGAGTCCCGATACGCAACATGCCTTGCGCCATCAGAATAAGCAGCGAACCCTCAAGACCAGCGGCGAGGGGCCGACACCACAAGACCACGGACTTGGTGATGCTGGTCCGCTCGCGCAAGAGCCGCATCTACTTCCTGCGCAGATTCTTCGACTACCCCATCAAACTGACCGCGGACACGCTGCGCAAACTGGGCCTCACCCGCACCCTGAAGATCGGCATCAGCTACCTCATGGCCAGGCTCTTTCCCCGCAAGGTCGAAAAGTCGCTGGAGGATTTTCTGATCAACCGCTTCGGCCGTCAACTCTACCTGACATTTTTCAAGTCTTATACCGAGAAAGTCTGGGGTGTTCCCTGCCGGGAGATCAGCGCCGAGTGGGGCGCACAGCGGATCAAGGGATTGTCTCTTACTACTGCGGTTCTGCATTTTCTCAAAAAGGCGTTTGCCTTTCGTCGCGACGATGCGATCCAACAGAAGGGAACCGAAACTTCCCTGATTGAAAAATTCCTCTATCCCAAATATGGGCCGGGTCAGCTTTGGGAGCATGCCGCCGACCAGATTCGCGGCATGGGGGGAGAGATTCTTCTCGGTTGGCGCGCCACCCGGCTGTTTGTCGAGGGCAATGGGATCACCGCGGTTGAGGCCGTCAACGATACCGGGGAGCGACGGCGCTTCGCCGCAGACTACGTCTTTTCCACCATGCCCGTGTGCGAATTGATGGACGCCATGGATACCCCGATCCCCAACGAGGTGCGTGAGGTGAGCGACGGCCTGCAGTACCGTGACTTCATCACTGTGGGACTTCTGGTCGATGGCCTGACCGTGCGCGAAGCCGACGGTGGCCCGCTCAAAGACAACTGGATCTATATTCAGGAGCCGGATGTACTGGTGGGGCGCCTGCAGATCTTCAACAACTGGAGCCCCTACATGGTCGCCGACCCCTCCAAGACCTGGATCGGGCTCGAATATTTTTGTTACCAGACCGATGCTCTATGGAAGATGAGCGACGAGGATCTGAAAAAATTTGCCATCGCTGAAGTAGAGAAGATTGGGGTTCTGCGGGCCAGCAACGTAACCGACGCCCATGTGGTGCGCGTCCCAAAGACCTATCCTGCCTATTTCGGTACCTATGACCGGTTCCACGTTATCCGCGAATTTCTCGACCGTTTCGACAATTTATTTCTGGTGGGCCGTAATGGCATGCACAAGTACAACAATCAGGACCACTCCATGCTGACCGCTATGACCGCGGTCGATAACATCCTCGCGGGCGTCCGGGAAAAGGATAATGTCTGGTCAATCAACACGGAAATGGAATATCATGAAGAAGAAGCCAAGCGAAACGCCCGAGCCTCCGGATCCCCCGCCAAAAACACCAACAGCGTGCGGGCCACCGTTTAGAATCTGTCTTGATGGCAGCGTCCTGCCATAGACCGGTTTGTCATCCTCTTGCACGATTTGACCATGGCTTTCTCCCGAAACGTAGTTTCATCAGGGCAGCGATGCCCAGGCGGCCAGACAACAAAATGAGCGAATCCATTGCAATCACAGTAGTTGGATCGGGATACGTCGGTTTGGTCGCGGCTGCATGCTTTGCTGAGATCGGCCATCGTGTCTTATGCGTCGACAACGACGAAGCCAAAGTTAACCAACTTAATCAGGGTGTCGTGCCCATCCACGAGGAGTTTCTTCCCGAGTTGCTGGGAAGACACCGGGCCAGCGGCAAGATTCAATTCACTACCGACCTTAGCCATGCTACCCAGGCGTCGCAGGTTATCTTTATCGCCGTTGGCACGCCGCAAAGCGAAGCTGGCAACGCGGATCTGTCGTATGTAGACGCCGTGGCCAGCGAAATCGCGCGCTCCATTCAGTCCTACAAGGTCATCGTGGAGAAAAGCACGGTGCCGGTGTATACCAACGACTGGATTCGGCGCACTATCGAGCGCAACGGTGTTTCCCGAGATCTTTTTGACGTGACTTCAAATCCCGAATTCCTCCGCGAAGGCACTGCGGTCAAGGATTTTCTTCATCCCGACAGGATCGTTCTCGGCGCCGACAGTGATGCCGCCGTCCGCATACTGAGCGCTATTTACGAGCCGCTCACGTCAGGCAGCTACTACGAGCGCTCCGACGCGGTTCCCGGCAGTTGTTCTGCCGAGGCTCTGCCGCCGCTTCTGCGCACTTCGACCAAGGCGGCCGAAATCATCAAGCACGCTTCCAATGCTTTCCTCGCCATGAAGATATCCTTTATCAATGTGGTCGCCAACCTCTGTGAGGCGGTCGACGCGGATGTGGAGGATGTGGCCCGGGGAATGGGTTTGGATAAACGTATCGGCAAGCGATTCCTCAACGCAGGCATAGGCTACGGAGGATCATGCTTTCCCAAGGATGTCGCGGCCTTTCGCTATGTGGCCCAACAATTGGGGATCGACTTTAGCTTGCTCGAGGAAGTAGAGAAGATCAACGAACTGCAGAAAGAGCGCTTCTTCCAGAAGATTCGTTCCGCCCTGTGGACGCTCCGCAAAAAACGCTTGGGTGTGCTCGGTCTGGCGTTCAAGGGAGGCACGGATGATATCCGCGAGTCTCCCGCCCTGGAGATTATCCGCATGCTGCTCGATGCAGGAAGCACCATTTGCGCCTATGATCCCGCGGCTATCGAGCGGGCCAAGCTGGAGATGCCTCCCCACGCTTGCCTGCAATATACCGACGATCCGTACGCCGCCGCGGATAACGCCGATGCCTTGTTGATCCTGACCGATTGGTCGGAGTTCAGCCGACTGGATCTCAAGCGCTTGCGCTACACCCTGCGTTACCCCATCATCATCGACGGGCGCAATCTCTTCGATCCCTCGGTTATGCAGGATCTCGGCTTCACTTATCTCAGCGTAGGCAGGCCTTCGCAGCACACGTCGATTGAATCCGCATCGACCAAACGCTGGCCTTAAAGCAGTTTCGCAATTGGTGTAGACCGAAGCGGTGAACCTTTTCGTGGTTTTCTCCCAAGGAAAACCACACTTCGCGATCTTTACTAGGCCACAGTAATTGCGAAACTGCTAACGGATCTACTATCAATCAAGGGGAACCCGTATCTTGACGATGCAACGTGTCCTGGTCACCGGCGCCGCCGGCTTCCTCGGCTCTCATCTGTGCGACGCACTGGTTGGCCAGGGTCATCAAGTGGTGGGCGTGGACAATTTTGCCACCGGACGCACCGCCAACCTGGCCGGTCTGCGCAACGAAACTCGATTCAACCTGATCGAGCAGGACATCTGCGAGCCGTTCGATCCTGGCCCAGTCGATTATGTCTTCAACTTCGCGTCTCCCGCCAGCCCCGCTGATTATTCGCGCCTCGGTCCGGAAACGTTGAATGTCGGCTCCGTGGGGACCAGGAATACTTTGGACCTGGCGCGTAAATATAAGGCCGGCTTCCTCCATGCCTCCACCTCCGAGTGCTACGGCGACCCCGATGTTCACCCCCAGGAGGAAAGCTATTGGGGCCACGTCAACCCGATAGGGCCACGTTCGGTCTACGATGAGGCCAAGCGATTCTCCGAGGCTCTCATCATGGCCTACCACCGCTATTACAGCGTGGATACGCGCATGGTGCGCATCTTTAACACCTACGGGCCGCGTTTGCAGCCAACCGACGGGCGCGTCATCTCCAACCTGATGATCCAGGCGCTGCTCGATGAAGATCTCACCATCTATGGCGATGGCGGCCAGACCAGAAGCTTCTGCTATGTCTCCGATTTGATCGCGGGCATTCTTCTTCTCTCGCGCTCCAATGAGCATCTTCCGGTGAACATCGGGAACCCAGTGGAGTGGACCATCAACGACTGTGCGCGCGAGGTTCTGGCCGTCACCGGCTCGCGCAGCAAAATCCGCTACGAGCCTCTGCCGGTAGACGATCCAATGCAGCGCTGCCCCGACATTACCAAGGCCAGAACTCTTCTCGGATGGGAGCCAAAGATCGCGCTTCGCCAGGGTCTCGAGTTGTCGCGTCGAATACTTTCGAGCCAGCCTCCCGACGCGTACCCAGTCGAGTTGATCCCGTCCCGCCGCTTACTTGTGGCATGGGGACTCCTTTACAATCCAATGGGGCTCCCCCATCGCGCAGAGGTAAGTGATGCCAAACGATTTGTCGCCAATTCTGGTTACCGGCGGAGCCGGCTTCATCGGATCGAACTTCGTGCTCGATTGGCTCGCGCAGGTGGGCACTCCGGTGGTCAACCTCGACAAACTCACCTATGCGGGCAACCTGCAGAACCTTGCCTCCGTTGCAGCAGCATCCCGCTTACAGTTTCGAGCAGGGGGACATCTGCGACCCGGCGTTGCTCGATCGTTTACTCGACCTCTATCGGCCGCGCGCCATCCTGCATTTTGCCGCCGAGAGTCATGTGGATCGTTCTCTTTCCGGCCCCGAGGCATTCGTCCGCACCAATATTGACGGTACTTTCCGGTTGCTCGAAGCCACCCGGGCATATCTGGCGAAGTGCACCCCGGAGGATCGCCAGCGATTTCGTTTTCTGCACGTGTCGACGGATGAGGTTTATGGCACGCTCCATCCTCAGGATCCGCCGTTCGAGGAGACCACAGCCTACGCGCCCAACAGTCCCTACGCCGCTTCCAAGGCAGCCTCGGACCATCTTGTACGCGCCTACATTCACAGTTACGGAGTGCCCGCGGTAACCACCAACTGCTCCAACAACTACGGTCCTTATCAGTTTCCCGAGAAGCTTCTGCCGCTGATGATGACCAATGCGGTAGCCGGAAAACCGCTGCCGGTATACGGCGATGGCCGCCAGGTGCGCGATTGGCTTTACGTGGGTGATCACTGCTCCGCCTTGCGGGTGGTGTTGGAGCGCGGCGAGATCGGCGAAACCTACAACATCGGCGGCCGCAATGAGCAAGCCAATCTGGATACGGTGGAGCTGCTCTGCAGCCTGCTCGACGAGCTGCTGCCCAACTCCCCCCACGTGCCCCACCGTAACTTGATCACCTTCGTGACCGACCGGCCCGGCCACGACCGGCGTTATGCCATCAACGCGGACAAGATTGAGCAGAAGCTCGGCTGGCGTCCCGCCGAGACCTTCGCTTCCGGCCTGCGGCGGACCGTCCAGTGGTATCTCGCGCATCAGGATTGGGTTGCCCAGGTGACCAGCGGTGCCTACCGCCAGTGGATCGATCAGAATTATGCTCATCGCGGAGGCGTCCGCACGATGAAAGGAATCATTCTCGCCGGCGGTTCGGGGACCCGCCTCTATCCCGTCACCCATGTCGTCTCCAAGCAATTGCTCCCCGTCTACGACAAGCCGATGATCTACTACCCGCTGTCGGTACTGATGCTGGCCGGCATTCGCGAGGTTCTGATCATCTCCACGCCGGCGGATACGGCTCTCTTTGAGCGGCTTCTGGGCACTGGCGAGCAGTGGGGAATCTCATTTGAATACGCCGTGCAGCCTACGCCGGACGGCCTCGCCCAGGCGCTGATTATCGGCGAGGAATTCATCGGCGGCGAGCCGTGTTCGCTCATTCTTGGGGACAACATTTTCTACGGCCACGATTTTGCCCACAGCCTGCAGGAAGCGGCGCAGATCAAGGAAGGTGCTGTCGTCTTCGCCTATCCGGTCTCTGATCCGGAGCGCTACGGGGTGGTGGAGTTCGACTCTTCCGGCCGCGCGTTATCGATTGAGGAAAAGCCGGAAAAGCCAAAATCCCGTTACGCGGTCACCGGCCTTGTATTTTTTTGATGGCGCGGCCTCGCAGATCGCCCGCCAGATTGCGCCTTCTGCGCGCGGCGAACTGGAAATTACCGATGTGAATCGCTGGTACCTGGAAAGAGGCTTGCTGCGCACCCAGGTCTTGGGACGAGGCTTCGCATGGCTGGATACGGGGACTCATGATTCGCTGATCGAAGCCGCTATCTTTATCGAGACCATCGAGAAGCGGCAGGGGCTCAAAGTTGCCTGTCCTGAAGAGATCGCCTATCGCCTGGGCTGGATTGACGCTGCGCGACTGGAAAAGCTGATTGCCAGGGTAGCGAAGAGTGGCTACGGCAGGTATCTTCGCTCCGTCCTGGACGAGCGCGTATTTTGAGTTCCAGGTTCTTGTCCTGGAATGTTTTTCGATCGAGTGCTCATGGGCCTTTGCCAGCCGAGGGGATGACAAAGGCAAGCAGCGCTTCAATCAGACTTTGATGCTGATTAACCGAATCGCAGGTCCCACCAAGCTTCGCTTAGGTCAACGGACGTGGACGCAATTCCGCAGGAATCCTCGACCGGCCGTGTATTCAGCACATCTGCTTTCGTCAGCCACGCGCGTCGCAGCTGCCGGATTCCGTAATGCATTGCGTCCAGATGGCTGATGTGATGCGAGTCGGTATTGATCACAATCTTGCATCCCAGTTCTCGAGCCCGGCGCAAGTCAAGGTCGCACAAGTCCAGCCGGTCGGGATAGGCATTGTGTTCGACCGCCACACCCAGCTTCGCCGCCTGCTTAAGCACCGCCGTTAAATCCATTTCGTAACTGTCTCTGCGCAATAACAAACGCCCCGTCGAGATGTCCAAGAATCCTGACGTAGGGATTCTCCATAGCCTTGAGCAGCCGCTCCGTCATCTGTTCTTTGGGCTGCTGGAACAGAGAGTGAACGCTGGCGATCACCACGTCCATCTGCGCCAGTACATCATTCGAGAGATCGATGGCGCCATCGCCCAGGATGTCGACTTCGATCCCGGTCAGCACGCGGATGCGGCCATCCATCCGCGCATCCACTTCGCGAATCCGTTGTATATGTTCAAGCGCGCGCTGGTCATCGAGCCCATTGACCATGGCCAGATTTTTAGAGTGATCAGTGATCGCGATGTATTCATAACCCCGCGCAATGCCCGCTTCCGCCATCTCGAGCGATGGTGTTTCTGTCCGTCGGTGGCTTGGGTGTGCATATGCACGTCGCCGCGCAGGTCACCGTGCTTCGATCAGCCGGGGCAGGCGGTGCTCCGCGGCGGCTTCTAGTCTCGCCCTGGTTTTCGCGCAGCTCCGGAGGAATCCAATCCAGCCCCAGCGCCTGGTAGATCTCCTCTTCGGATGCGGCGGCTACCACTGCGCCGTCGTCCAAACGCGCCAGCGCATACTCGCTCAAGGTGTAGCCGCGCTTCAGCGCGCGCTGGCGCAGCGAAACATTGTGCATTTTCGATCCGGTGAAATATTGCATAGCCGCGCCATAAGACGCCTCCGGCAATAAACGCACATCCACCTGCAAACCGCTGCGCAAGCGAAAACTCACTTTGTTCTGGCCCTTCGCCAGCAATTCGGCGATCGGCGGATAGGCAGCCGTGTACTCGACTGCGGCGGCGACCGCCTCTTCGGCGCACGCCGGGCCGGTCACCAGCAGGTCCAGATCGCCCACCGTCTCGCGTCCACGCCGCAGAGAACCCGCCGGCATGACCCGGTCGATGCCCGGGAACTGTTTCAGGTAGAGGGTCACTCGTTCGGCTGCGGCTTCCGCGTCATCCAGCAGAAAACGGCCGCTGTTCTTGCGATATTCCGTGATCCCTCGCGACAACTTCTCGATCAGTTTTGTCCAAAGCGCGGCAGCGTCGCCAATTTTCCCGCGTCGATCGCAGCTTGCAATTGTTCTATGTCGCTTACCTGCAGTGCTTCCCACAGCAACGCCACAGTCTTCGGTCCCATGCCCGGCAGCTTCAGCAGTTCCAGCATGGTCGGACCGATATTTCAACAACAACTCGTCCCGCAGCTTCAGGCTCCCGCGCGTTTCGATCTCCTGGATGTTTGCCGCCATGCCTTTGCCGATTCCTTGAATTTCCAGCAGCCGGCTGGGCTCGTTAACGAATGAGCTGAGTTGCTCGGTACTGTTTTCGACTGCCTCCGCGGCTCGCCGGTAGGAGCGGATCCGGAAAGGGTCTCCCGCCGCAATTTCAAGCAGATCAGCAGTTTCGGCCAGCAGCTGCGCAATCGATCGATTGTCCATCCCTTTATCTTATCCAGCCGTATTTGGCCACCAAACCTATCTTTTCCGCATCTACGCAAACACTGCGCAAATTAACAAAGCGCGTATATAAAGGTCCCCAGAACATGGAGATTTTCAATGAAACACCACTTGTGGTTCTTCTTCTGCCTGATCCTCGCCTTGTGTCCCGAAGCATCATTTGCCCAATTCGAGGCCACGCAATCACCTGGCGATCACACCACTCCAGCTGTTGCCTACGTCTACGTAGCGTCCAGCAAGACGGCAAAAGTTAACCAGATCTATGCTTTCGCCGCGGCGCCGGACGGAAAGCTCAGGGCCGTCTCCGGTTCGCCTTTTCCCGGCTGACGTTTCGAGCATGGCGGTGAACGGAGAATATCTATTCGGCGCAGACCGGCGCATGTTTACATCCACTCGTTCTCCATCGAGCCGGATGGCGCACTCAAACATGATTGCATCGCTCAGCGCCCAAAAATACAACAGCGGCGATTGCGGCAGTCTGGGTCCGCTGTTTCTCGACCGAACCGGGGCAACTTTGTACGATCTGGATGTTGACGGCAATGGCTGCGCGAACAACATCTACCAATCGTTTCGTATCGGCAAAGCCGACGGCGAGCTCGACTATCTCGGGAGCGATGGCGCGGATGCCTGGTTCGATAATCCGTTAAGTTTTATTGGAAACAATACTTACGCCTACGGAGCGGTATGTCTCTACGACATGTACTGGGAGATTTACGGCTTCCAGCGTCATAGCGATGGCATGTTGACCGAGGCCAATATCAGTGCGCCGACGCCTACCGCAAAGGGAGAGGATTTCTATTGTCCCAACCTGACTGCCGCGGATGCCACCAATCACGTGGTCATCTCGCTCCAGCCGATCGACGGAGTGAACGTTCAACCCGGATGGTCCGCCACAGCTGGCGACCTATACGGCCGAGAGCTCCGGCAACCTGAGGACGAAAAGCACGCGCGATGACATGCCCGAAACCGCGGTGGGCTGGTGACCACGATCTTGCGATGTCCCCGTCAGGCAAGCTATTGGCGGTGGGCGGAACGGCAGGATTACAGATTTTCCATTTCAACGGAAGTGATCCGATTACGCATTACACCGGCCTGCTGACTACGGACGATGTCAGCCAATTCTTCTGGGACAACGACAATCACCTGTATGCCATCAGCCAGACTTCCGGCAAACTGTTCGTGTTTACTGTGACTCCGACAAACGTCAGCCAGGCTCCCGGCTCGCCGCACAGATAAGCAACCAACGAACGTGACCGTACTGCCCAAGACCTAACTGATGGCGTGAATGTCAGAACGGACGAGTGCCCAAGAGCAACCAACTTGGGCTCTTTTTTTTAATCAATCGATTTGTTTCGTGGACCTACCGCCGTTGCCCGGCCAATTGTGATTGCAGCGTCGCGCCGGCAACTGAGATCGTTCCAGTATGAGGATTCTAGGCTACTTCCTGCACCCGAATTACGGAGTCGGCTTGAGGTCCCTTCTGCCCTTGAACGATGTCGAACTCAACCTCGTCGCCTTCTTTCAAGCTTTTGTATCCATCAAGTTGGATCGCGCTGTAATGAACAAACACGTCGGGCCCGTCGTCCCGGCCGATAAAGCCGTAGCCCTTCGCGTTGTTGAACCACTTCACTTTGCCTTTGTATTGAGCCACTAGCCAGCCTTCCTTGATGCGGATGAGCAAAGGAGCACAAACTGCTCTCCTTTACAGACGCATTGCAGGCCGAGATTGGTTTTCCCCGAATGTCGCGTGATTTTGCGTGCGGCTTCCAGGCGAGAGGCGGCTAAAGTGCCCTACTTTTTGTTCCTTTTCTTTTCTGCCCGCCGCAGCCGGTCATAAAGCATCACTGAAATCAGCGTCTTACCGTCCTGGACCTTGCCTTCCTCGATCATCCGAAGCAACCTGGAGAGCGGTATCATTTCGATTTCAAGTTGCTCATCGTATTCAGGCTGTGCTTGCCCTAGTGTCAGCCCTTCGGCGACAAATACTTGCATCCACTCGCCCAGAAAGCCGGGGCTGGCGAAGTAGCGCACCATTTTCCGCCAACGCTTGGCCTGGAATCCCGTTTCTTCCAGCAGTTCTCGCTTGGCGCCCGCGAGCGCTTCTTCTCCCTCTTCCATTTTTCCCGCGGGAACCTCGAGCAAATATTCTTTGGCAGCATGGCGGTACTGGCGCTCCATCACAATCATCGGATCGCGCTTGCTTTTCGTGTCGTCGATGGCAAGAATAACGACGGATCCGTTATGCCGCACCACATCGCGGCTCACTTTCCGGCCATTCTCCAGGATTTCGTCGGTGTACACGCGAAAGAGCGGGCCTTCATAGCTCAGTTTTGACGAGAGCACTTCCACTTTTGGGCGCGCCTTCTTGACCGTTTTCGCGCGCGGCTTTTTCTCTTCCAGTCATGCGACTTCCTCACTTTGCCGGATGATTTAAAGTACCATCCGGTAGCGGCAGCCCTGTGTTTGCAATCTCGACCAGCACCGGCAGATGAAGAGCGTCTCCATCATCGGGCCAGGCAACTGGGGTAGCTCGCTGGCACGAGCTCTGATTGCCGCCGGCGTCCCGCTCCAAGAGGTCATCGCCCGCGGCTCGCGCCGGCGCTCTGGTCTTCCCCTCATTACCCTAGCCCGCGCCCGGCTGCGGGCCGATGTGCTGTGGCTGTGCGTGCCGGACGCTGCCATCGCCCGGGTGACTCGCCGCCTGGTGCATCGGGTGGCGGCACGCGGCCTAAGTCTGCAGGGGAAAATCGTCGTTCATTCGAGCGGCGCCCTCAGCTCCGAGGTACTGAAGTCCGCTGCTGCTGCCGGCGCCTCCGTGGCCTCGGTTCATCCGCTGATGAGCTTTCCTACCCGCACCCCGGTCCCTCTGCAGGGTGTGCCGTTTGGCGTAGAGGCGGATGCCGCTAGCCGCCGCGTTCTCAACGGCATAATCCGCCGCATCGGCGGGCACCCGTTTCCGATCAAGGCTGAGAGCAAGGCGCTCTATCATGCGCTTGGCGTACTGGCATCGCCGCTGCTGGTCAGCCATTTGGCGGTGGCACACCGGCTTGCCGGCCTGGCTGGATTCACCCCGCTTCAGGCGCGCCGCCTGCTTGAGCCTATCGCCCGGGCCACCCTCGACAACGTCTTTCAGCGGGGAGCAGGGAAGAGTTTCAGCGGCCCACTCGCCCGCGGGGATGCGGAGACAATTCGTCTGCATCTTCGGGCCCTGGAGCCCCATCCTATGTTGGCGGGTGTGTACCGCGCGCTGGCGCTTCATGCGCTCGACGCGCTGCCTACCCGGGACAAGAAAGCGCTCCGCCGGGTATTGGGTCAGACCTCGTGAGAAACTACTCTTGGTAGCGGGCAGGAAAGGGAGCCAGGCGATGGATGAGGGATCGGCCGTGAAGACGGAGTGTTATCCCATCTCCATCTTGCCTGGTCTGAGCCGCCTCTTTCTCGACTTCGCGGAGCGCCGTGAACCGCTTGCTCCGTTCTTTCCCGCCAGCGCTTATTCGACCGGGTGGATGGCCGCACCGCCGGTTCTCCCACCTTCTCATCGCGCCACTCTATGCGACCTGCTGGAGCAGCAGAACCGTGGCTTTGGCGCAGCGGACCCGGTCTTCGAGAACATCACTCGCCTCCGCAACGGAGCGGCCACAGTGGTCACTGGCCAACAGGTCACGCTCTTCGCAGGACCCCTCTTCACCATCCTCAAAGCGGCAACTGCGATTCGCAAGGCAAAGGATGCCTCCATCTCCGGCAATCCCCATGTTCCGATCTTCTGGTTGGCTACCGAAGATCATGACCTGGCGGAGGCCGATCATGTAACGTTCCCCAGCCGGCACGAGCTGCAGATGCTACGCCTCGCTCCCGGCCACGCACCGGGGGCGGCAGTTGGCAGCGTGACCCTGGGGAACGAAGTGGAGGCCCTGCTGGACCAGGCGGGCGCGATCCTCGGCCCTGGCCCTGTGCTCGATCGGCTTGCCGCTTGTTACCGCGAAGGCAAGAGCTTAGGCGAGGCGTTCGCCCAATTCATCTCCCAGACTTTTGCCGCTCAAGGGCTGGTGGTGGTCGATGCTTCCTCGCGCGGATTTCACGCCCTGGGCAGCGACGTTCTGCGCCAGGCGATCGTACGTGCCGACGAGCTGCGCGTCGCCCTCAGTGACCGCGATCAGCAATTAGCAGCCGCCGGCTACCACTCTCAGGTCTTGGTTCCCGCTCTTTCCAGCCTGATCTTTCTCTTTGACGGCAACTCCGGGGCGCGGGTGCCCCTGCGAAAAACGGCGGATGGCGGCTGGCAAGCCGCTCGGCAGCCATATTCAACCTCGGAGCTGCTTGCCATATTGGATGCGGAGCCGGAGCGGCTCAGCCCCAACGCTCTGTTGCGGCCCGTATTTCAGGATGCCATTCTGCCCACTTCCGCTTATGTAGGTGGGCCCGCCGAAGTGGCCTATTTCGCTCAGTCGCAGGTACTTTATGAGCGCATCCTGGGTCGTACCACCCCCGTCCTTCCTCGTTTGTCGGCGACGCTGATTGAGCCGGCGATCGCCGGCCTGCTTGCCAGGCACGAGGTTTCGCTTCCCGATGTAATCCAAAGTGGGTTGCGGGATCCGCTTGAGCTCTCCCAGCGGTTGGGTGCGCGGGCCATCTCTGTGGTGGGGAAGCGCAAGCTGGCTGCGGCCGGCAGTGCGCTGGACACAGAGCTCTCGGCGTTGGCCACCTACATGCATTCCCTCGATCCCGGGCTGGGCCGTGCTGCCGATGTGAGCAGCTCCAAGATGCGCTATCAGATGAACCGGATGCGCCGTTTGGCGGCAAACTATGAACTGCGGCGCGAGCAGTCTCTTGGCCGTGACGCCGGGCTGATTGCCCTCAATCTCTTTCCCGATCGTCATCCCCAGGAGCGGGTTCTTGGCGCCGCGTGGTTTCTCAGCCGTTACGGCGACGCTCTTGCGGAGTTGCTGGTGGAGCATGCCGGACAGCAATGTCCCGGGCACAAAGCTCTCTGGCTGGTCTAGAATGTTGGCAGCAATGAAGGCTACCCACAGTAAACCGTTTGACGTCACCTGTCCCGATTGTGGAGCGATCCTGAAGGTCGATCCTGAAACCAGGGCCATCCTGTCGCACTCATCCGCCCCGCGCAAGCGCACGTTCGAGGATTTCGAGGCGGCTGCCAAGGCGATGCGCGAGCAGGATGTGCGCAAAGAAGATATATTTCGGCAGTCGGTCGAAGCTGAAAAAAATAAGCAGCAGTTGTTTGACAAGCGTTTCGAGGAAGCGTTGCGCAAGGCGAAGGAAACCCCGGACGAGGGACGCCCCTTGCGTGAATTCGATCTCGATTAAGGAATTCTCTGCATCCAACACAGTGAAAGAGAGACACCTATGGGGATCACCCACATTCCGCAGCAAGTAGCATCGAGCGTCCAGGACGCAGCCGAAAACCTGAAGTATCAGGGGAACCGCATTCTCGAAAATGGCTTTGACAAGAACTGGGTGCGCACGGTGGCCGCAGGGTCACTGGTAACCGGGGCTATTTTGCTGGCCACTGGAAAGCGCAAGGCTGGATTAGTCGTTGCTGCGGCGGGAACCATCTTCGCTCTGGTTGAGGATCCTGAGGGTGTCAAAAAGGTCTGGAACAACATTCCGGACTATCTCGACAACGGGCACACCTTGTTAGGCCGCTTCGAAAAATTTGTGGGCGAGCTCACGGTTCAGGGCGAGAAGCTGCGCACGGTCTTCGAAAAGGCAGTGCGCTCTTAAGCAATCCCTAGTTGTTCGCGAGCCCTTTGGCTAATGCGATCCGGCGTCCAGGCCGGTTCCCATACCAGGTTAACCACGGCTTCACTAATTTCAGGCACTCCTGCCAGCCGGTTACGCACCTGTTCCATAATTGTGACGTGGGACGGGCAGCCCGGCGAGGTCATCGTCATCACTACCTGGACGCGTTGCCTCGGGAAGGCTCGTTTGGAGTTGGCATCCGGGCTCAGTGTGACCGTGTAGATCAACCCCAGATCCACGATGTTCACCGGCAGTTCCGGATCGTAGCAATCCCTCAAAAACTGCAAAATGTCCTCTTCGCTGAGGGCCATCTAGTTCTTGCGCTCCACCAGGTACTGAGCCAATGCCTTCAACCGATCGGCACGCTCACCATAGCTGTCTAACTGTGTGAACGCTTCCTCGATCAATCGTTCCGCATCCTTGATGCTTTGTTCCACCCCATACACCGCGGGCCAGGTGGCCTTCTCGCTGGCGACGTCCTTGCCCGCCGTCTTCCCCAGCTGGGAGGAGTCCTGGGTGACATCCAGCACATCATCCATGATCTGAAATGCCAGCCCTGCTTTGCGTCCAAACTCTTGCAGCCGCTCGATGTCATCGGCGGCTCCGCCCGCGTAAATGCCACCCGTAACCAGGCTGACGCGGATCAGCGCGCCGGTCTTCGCGCGATGGATTGCCTCGACCATCTCCGGGGTCGGTTGATGCTCCTCTGCTTCCAGGTCCATCACCTGGCCTCCAATCATGCCTTCGACCGTTCCCGTGGCTTGCGCGATGGTCCGCACAATCTCTACCGTCTCGTTTGAGGGGCATTGCAAGCCGGCCAGCACCTCGTAGGCCTGCGTCTGCAGCGCATCCCCGGCCAGGATTGCGATGGCCTCGCCAAAGGCGACATGGCAGGTAGGTTTGCCGCGGCGCAGATCATCGTCATCCAGAGCCGGCAAGTCATCATGGATCAGCGAATAGGTGTGCAGCATTTCGATCGCTGCTCCTAATTCTTCTATTCCCCGGGGAAGCTCACCCGATCCCGCGATCATTCTTGCCGCTTCCAGGCACAGCACCGGGCGCAGCCGTTTGCCTCCGGCAAAGACGCTGTGCCGCATGGCCCGATGAATCGAGACCGGAGTCTGGTCCGCACTGGGCAACAGTCGATCCAGGGCACGATCGGTCAGGTCCACGCCGCCGCCCAGAATCTCGCGTACGCTTGGTTGCATTTTTGTAATCATACTCGACGGAATTTGCCTCCGAAGCCGGCGATCAAGGCCAGCGCCAGCAAGCTAATAGACGAGACGGCGCGTCCAGCGATCACATCCCTGCTCGCGCTCCACTGGACTTCGATCGTATGACTCCCCGCTGCCACCGGCACGGCCATCAATCCATCTTCTCGTATCGGGCGGCCGGCCGCCGGTTTGCCGTCCACCGTCACTCGCCAGGAAGGGGAATCCATTAAACGCAGCACCGCATAAGCAGCGTCCGGGCTTGTCATGTCGACCACCCAGTGTTCCCCACTCCATCGCTTGGCGTCGACCTTTGCCGCGATGCTGCCAGCGTCACCAGCATGCCATTCCGGGTTATCCCCGTTGGTGCTGTCGGCGGTGTCATCCTGTGCTGCCCGCAACACGCGGACCAGCGGCAGGTGCTGTTGGATAGACGCATTATCTGCCCCCAGGGGGGTGTACTCGTCTGTGCCTTGGCTCCCTCCCCCCTGCTCGAACACCGCCACCTGCGCTGCCACCGCGTCCTCCTCATCGCAGGGCTGGAAGAACAACAGGCCGCCGCCAACCGCCATGGCAATGATCACCACTCCGGCTACGATCGCCGTTCCCCAGCTTCGTTTCTTTGGCCAAGCCATGGCGGCCATCACACAAGCCACGACGCTCAGCGCCACCAGCCAGCGCCAGGGGAATTGCAGAAATTTCATGTGCGGCGTGTGGTTCCAGATGGCATCGCTCACTGGGAACTGCAGCAGCAGTATCACCGGAAGCGTAGCGGTGAGCACGATTCTGGCTGCGCCGCCAACTTGCTTTCTCCACGCCACGTAGGCCACGATCGCTGCTACGGCAAGTTCCCCGAGCAGGATCCAGGAAGCTGTCCATAGTACCTGGTTATGGAAATCGTTGGCGGTGTGGGTGAAGAGGAAACTGTCCTCCACCCGCATCCCCGGTGTAATCGCGCGCTCGATTTGTACCCACCGCTGTTCGAATGCCGCGGGCACGATGTAGAACGCCGCCAGCCCGAGCCCCAGCGCCATTCCGCCCGCGGCGCGCAGTGCCGGCCACAGCTTGCCTTGGATCATCGACATCCCAAGCGCAAGCATGGCCAGCAGATAGCTGCCCACCACGGCGGCGGGCGAATTGGTAAGCCATAGGGCAGCGATCGACAAGCCGAGCGGCGCTATCGAGCCCCGGTCTTTGAGCGCGAACAGCACCATCAGCGGCATCCATGCGCTGGCCAGCAGCTCGCCAAACGCGGCGCGCTCATAGGCCACGAACATCGCATAGGGATTGGCGATGTAGAGACACGCAGCGAAGCTTGCCGCCTCAGCCGGCACCCACTCGCGTGCCAGCAGGTACATGCTTGCTCCGCCGGCCAGCAATGCCAGCAGGACGAAGAGCGTAGGTGCCGCGTGCCATGAACTGATGACGCCCAGCACGGCGCCGAGAAGCCAGGAAGCCGGCGGGTAGAAGATCAACCGCGGCTCACCCGCGCCGTAGTTCGCATCCTGCACCCAATGCGGGTAGATCAGGCCGGTATGCCACGCCCGCGCCACCTCCATCCATGAGAGCAGGTGGAAGTCGAAATCATGACCGCACGAATTGCCGCGCGCGAACAGCGTGGCGGTCGCCACCAAAGCCGTGCAGGTGACCAGAAGAACCGGCGTAAATCGCGCCCGGTTGAGCGCCGAAGACGTCACGGGACAAGTCGCAGCGTATGCGTGGTCGCTGCGGCCACGGCCGCTTCGGTGAAGGGCAGGGGAAAGGTCTTGCCGCTGTACCAGGAGGGAAACTGGTCCAGGTAATACGGGCTAAGCGGATCGCCGGACTCGCCCATCACAATGTTTTCCGTCGAGCCGTCCAGGTTGCTCCAATCCACCGTGAGCCGCTGGCTGGCGCCGAGAATGTCGCGCACGTGGTCGACGGTGGTTTCATCGCCCGCCAGCTGGTGGGGTCCGGTGCTGGTCCACCCACGGAAGAAGGGCAGCAACCCGTATAAAGGATGCTTTACGTCGATCACGTGCCGGCTGCCAAAAGTCCAGTCGCCGAGCGATCTTGGAGCGTGTTTATCGACCATGCCCTGCAGCACGGCGGCGGCGATCAGGTCATCCCAGCTGCGGTAGTTCGCGGGCAGCCACTCTGCCGGGGCCTTCTCCACCATCTCTTCCTGCACGAAGTTTTTGCTTTGCCAGTCGTAGAGCTTCCAATCCGCGCCTAGCTTGGGCTCGAGCACCAGCGGCCACAGCGCCGACCTGGTTGCGTCTACGATCTCCGCGGCGACGGAACCGGTGGTGATGACCCCGTCCCAGGTGCGCAGCAGGTCCGCGGCCTGGCGTAACCTTGGGTCCTTGTTGGTTGACCGGTCGAGGGCATACGCAAAGCGCTGCGCCAATTCCCGGTCCACCTCGGAAAAGGTATCCGTTTGCAGCGTCAGCATATCTGCCGGCGTGAGCTTGGTATGGCTCGAGAGCCACTTCCAAATACGCTCGTTGCGATACGGCGCGTCCCAGTTCAGCGCGAGTGGGTAAGGATAGCCGTCGGGAGTAATGCGCGCGTTGGCGGTGGCGACGATTCCGGTGTCGGGGTCCAGCGTCGTCGGGAGCTCGGTGAAGGGAACGTACCCTTGCCACTCATGCTCGCTGTCTGCCGCTGTTCCTGTTTCTACGATCGGGACCCCGCTCAGGCCCGCCAGGCCGCAAGGGGAAAAGCCCTACCGCCTGGTAGCCGATATGGCCCTGGTCATCGGCGTAGGCCACGTTCTGCGTCGGTCCCCACCATGTGCTCAATCCCTGGCGGAATTCTGTCCAGTTGCTGGCCGTATCCATGGCCTGCAGCGAAAGGCCGCGAGCGGCGGACTGGTAAAGCGTCCACTTGAGCGCCAGCATGCGCGTCTCGTGGGGAAAGAGTGGCGTGATCACCGGCCCATGATCGGTCGTCTCCACGTCCAGAACCACATCCTTGCCAAAACGCACGTGGATATACTCCCGGTCATGCTCCGGCTGGCGCCATGCGGTGCCTGCCCAGTACTCGCCTTGAGGGTTTGTCTTTTCCACGTAGACATCCTGGACATCCCCGTTGAGCGTGGTAAAGCCCCAGGCTATGTGTTCGTTGTGCCCCTCAATGATCAGCGGAATCCCAGGGGTCGTGACTCCGGTCACGTGGAAGCTCCCTGCCTGCAGGTCTTCCTCATGCCAGATGTCGGGGATGGAGTGCTCCAGATGCATATCGTTCGAGAGCATCGCTTTTCCGTTGGCGGTGCGGGCGCCGCTCACCGCCCACTCGTTGGAGCCGCGCCGGCAAGTGTCGCAGTTGCCCCCACCCAGGTTGAGGATGGCGCGCAGCCGCAGCAGGTCTTCCAGGCTGGTTTGCGACTCGTCCAGAGGAGCTTCCGGCACATTCTGCTGGGGCGCGGTCAGGTCGGGAATCGATTCTGTCGGCGGGTGATCGCGGAAGGTTGTTGTCGGGTACAACTGGGCCGTCAGGTTTGGGGCCAGCCTGGCCTCTACCTTCTCCCGCTCCAGTTTCCAGGGATAGAGGGTATCCAGCCGCGCCACCATATTCAGCGTTACCAGCCAGGAATCGACCGGTTGCCAGGGCCTGGGCTTGTAGTCGAGCAGCTCGAACTCGGCCGGCAGGTTGTTCTGGTGGGCCGCGATGTAGGCGTTGACGCCGCGGGCAAAGGCTTCCACCAGACGCTTCTGGTCCGCGGGCATGGAGGCCGTCAGGCGCTCCGCGGTGGGCCGGATCTGTAGCACCCGCTGCAGCTTGTCGTGTTCCACGACCCCTGGCCCCAGCAGTTCGGCCAGTTCCCCGGCGGCAAACCGGCGTGCCATATCCATCTGCCACAGCCGGTCCTGGGCCACGACGAAACCCTGCGCTTCGAGCAGGTCTTCCATGTTGGCGGCCTGGATGTGGGGTACTCCGCGGGCGTCACGCCGCACCACCACGGGGGCGGAAAGCCCCGGCAGTTGCAGTTCGCCGTCCAGTATGGGCAATTGCTCGCGCATGGCCTTCCGCAGCCACACCACGCTGGCGGCTGTTCCGACCACCGCCGCGATCAGCAATCCAAGGATCAGGCCGGCCGTAATCCGCAGCCACACCGGCAACCTTCGCCGCCGAGCGGCGCTCTCCTCGACCCTGGCCATCATTGAATCTCGTTTCTTGGGCTCATTGTCTCATCGCGGGAGGGTTTTCTGGGGTAACAGCTTGACACATCGGTCCCTCCCGGCAATCCTAGTCATTCGTCCCAGGAGAGGAATATACCTGTTTGAAGGTTGGCGTTTTTTATCACGACCGGTGCTTTGACGGAGCCTGCTCGGCCTCGCTGTTCATGCGTTTCCATCGCGAATGCATCCGCCGGGACGCGCACTACGATTTTCATGGGCTGGTGCATCGCGCGGGAGCGCTGTTTCAGGAGTCCGATTTTACCGGCGACGAAAACGCAATTGTCGACTTCAAGTACTGCGCTTCGCCTCGCATCACCTGGTGGTTTGATCACCATCTGAGTGCCTTTCTTACCCCGGCGGATCAACAGCATTTTCTCGCGGGGCAGCAGGACGGCAGCACGCGCGACCGCCAGTTCTACGACCCGGATTACACCTCCTGCACCAGCTTTATCGCCCATATCGCCCAGACCCGCTTTGGTTTTGACGCCGGGCCGGTTGCCGACCTGATCCACTGGGCGGACATTGTGGACGGGGCTCTCTACGACAGTCCCAAAGCCGCGGTGGAAATGGCGGAGCCTGCGATGAAGCTGACCCTGATTATTGAATCGAGTCAGGATCCGGCATTCATTCCAAAGCTGATTCCCTTGCTCACCACGATGAGTCTTAGCGAGGTGTTGCAGCAGCCGTTTGTGGCCGAGCTGCTTCCGCCGTTGCTTGAGCGACACCGCAAGTCGCTGGCGCTGATTGCTGAGCGCACTGAGTTGATGGATGGCACGTTGTACTTTGACATCACCGATCAGCCGGTTGAGGGCTACAACAAGTTCGTTCCCTATTTCCTGCATCCTGAGGCAACGTACAGTGTGGGCCTGAGCAAGTCCAGTTTTCGCACCAAGGTTGCGGTTGGTTCCAATCCCTGGACCAAAGCGCGTCCGGAGCAGATGGTCAACCTGGCCCAGATTTGTGAGCGCTACGGTGGCGGAGGCCACGCCCGTGTCGGGGCCATTTCCTTCCCGCCCGACAAGGGAGACCTGGCACGCGCCGCCGCCGCAGAAATCGTGGCTGAGCTGCGCGCCCACAATCCGTTTCCCTGATTCGGCATTTGCGCACTCCTGCAAATAGCTTGCCATCACTACGGGAGCGAAGCGGAGCGGCCTGCTGTTGTTTGGGATCTTTCCCTGCCACAAGCCAAGGGGGACGCGGAGCTCGATATTCGTTGCCAGTCGGCGCAGAAACCGGTCGATGGAACGCCGTGGTCTCCCACATCTCGCGAAAGACGAGCGAGATGTGGGGCACCCCTTGGCTTGTGGCGCGAGAACAAAACACGCGGCTCTTGTTTCTTCACACCTCCGCGTTAAACTCCATGAGCAGGAAGGCAAATGAAACTCTTTCGCACCGCAACCGGATACATTGTCGAGCATCAGGAGAAATTCTACGCAGGCAAGGACACATCCTGGGACCAACTTGTTAACCAGGAAAACCTCGAAGACCATCTAACAAAAACCCTGCAGCATCAAGCCCCGCTCGCCAGCTCGTTCGCGGAGATCGAGAGTTCACTGTTGCCGCCCATAGGCACTCAGGAAGTATGGGCCTCCGGTGTGACCTACTATCGCAGCCGCAATGCCCGCATGGAGGAATCGAAAAGCGCCGGGGGCGGAGATTTCTACGACCGGGTTTACTCCGCGGAGCGGCCTGAGCTTTTTTTCAAATCCATGCCTCATCGCGTGGTCGGCCATCGCGGCAAGGTTGCCATCAGGCGGGACGCCACCTGGTCAGTGCCTGAACCAGAGCTGACGTTGCTAATCAGTGCCGCGGGAAAAATCATAGGCTATACGATCGGCAATGACATGAGCTCGCGGGATATCGAAGGCGAGAACCCTTTGTATCTGCCGCAAGCCAAGGTCTACGACCGAAGCTGCGCCCTCGGTCCAGGCATTCTGATTACGGCCGAGCCGTTGCCGGCGTCCACCGGAATCAGCCTGCAGATTCTGCGCGCAGGCGAACCTGTCTTCTCCGGTTCCACCGCCCTCACCGAACTGAAGCGTAAGCTCAGCGTCCTGGTCGAGTATCTCTACCGCGACAATACATTTCACAGCGGATGTTTCCTGCTCACCGGTACAGGTATCGTTCCTCCTGACGAGTTCACCCTGCAGCAGCAGGATGAAATCCATATCACCATCAGCGGCATCGGCACTTTGATCAACACGGTCGGCTGAAAGCGTTGACTCCTGCTGGAGGAGGGCCATCCAAAGAGGCTCGGGAAATGGCTAAAAAGTGCGCACTAGCGCACTAATTCGCCTCCTGCGTTTCCGGCGGACGGAGAGGCGCACACGCGGTTCTCTCCAGTGCATCGTGGCAGGAAATCCGGGCCCGGGAAATGGCTAAAAAGTGCGTGGTAAGCGTGGTAAGACTGCGTATCATCATTAGCCACTCTTACGGTTGCTAGTTCCGGATGGTTTCCATCGGAAACGAGCGGTTCCATGGCGGGACGATCCACCACGGTGCCTTGCTTGCATGCGTTGCGACGCAGCGTTGCTGTGGACTCCACAAGACACGGTACGCTGGGCCTGGACGCACGACAGCGCTTTACCCTTGAGACTTTCAAGCGCAAGCGAGCTTACCTAACGCAAGCGAGCTTACCTAACGCAAGCGAGCTTACCTAAACAGATTCGATTTGCTGGAGAAAAGATCAGACCTTGTTCAAATAAAGATGCGACACGGTACTCTATCGCCGAATTTACTCCCGGGATTCGCTTTCTGCCCTGATCCGCGCTCAGTTCAGACGACGAACGCCCGGCATGCGGCCGAAGGCTTTGTCCCGCGGCCCGCCCTTTGGACCCGGGCCCAGATGTGCGACCTACTTTGGCCACGTTTGGCTGTTGACGCCCCGCAATTTTCGTCCGTACCGTCTCTGCATGGCTAAGAGCGAATACCTCACCGAATATGACGCGATCGTCAATACCATGCAGATTTATATTGACGGATGCAAAGAAGGTAAGAGCGGGCTTATGCGTCCCGCCTTCCACCCCGATGCCTCATTCTTCGGATACGCAGGGGAACAACTCGCTATGGGAACCCCGTTCCTCTTCGACTGGATCGACAAGAATGGTCCCGCTCCCGAGATCGAGCCGCGAATGGTTAGTGTGGACATACTCGAATCCATCGCCGTCGTTCGTCTTGAGGTCGCCGGCTGGTCCGGCAACATGGCTGGCTCAGGCGTCCGTATGTCCGATCTGTTCACGCTGCTCAAAACGCCGAGCGGGTGGAAGATCATCCAGAAGGCGTTTCACTGGTATGCATGAGATCTCAGCGCAACGCGCGGCTTCTGGTATAGTTTCTCGCGGGGGCTTTGGCATGCCTTCGCGGAACACCCCACAACAAGCGCTGGAATCGTGGAAGCAGATCGCTGCTTATCTGGACCGCAGTGAACGCACTGCACGGCGCTGGGAGGCGAGTGAGGGACTCCCAGTCCACCGCCGTGAGCACGACAAGCAGGACACCGTCTTCGCGTTCAGGCACGAGATAGAGGCCTGGGGCCGTTTACGCACAAGGTGCCCGGGCGAGATCTCCGTCGATGAAGCCGAGAACCTCCCTCCGGTCAAGCCGGTTACCAATGCTTACCTCGTAGAACATGACGCGATCACCCGCACCATGCACCGCTATATCGCTGGCGCTCGCGAAGGTAACGGAGATCTAATGCGCCCTGCGTTTCATCCTTCCGCAACCATCTCCGGCTACTGTCAAGGGGTCGAATATACCGGCTCTGTGGAACACGTGTTCCAGTGGATCACCCAGAACGGTCCGGCACCGAAGATCAGTGCTCGCTTCGCACGCATCGAGGTCATCGAAACCATCGCCGTCGTTCATCTGGAGGTTCAACACTGGTCCGGCAAGCTGGCTGGAGCCAATGCTCGAGCTTCCGACGTATTCACCCTGCTCAAGTGGAATGGCAAGTGGAAGATCACGCATAAGCTCTTTCACTGGCATGGCCAGTGATCCGTACTGACTGTGGTAGGCGCCACAATCACCTTCTGCCAAAACAGAGCTACGGGTTGGGATAGGAACGCGGCGGATGCAGGAATGGCAACTGAATAGTTTGGTTGAAGTCTTTGTCGATGCGTCTGTCGAGCGGCTCTGGGCTGCGCTGACGGAAGCCGAGGATACCGAGCAATACTTCATGGGCTCGCGAGTAACGGTCGGCGACGTGGGGCAAGCCTATCGTCTTGAGCGAGATGACGGATGGGAAGTGGATGGCATCGTTCTGGCGAAGGAACCACCCTATAGACTGCGGTTTACCTGGCGGATCAAGACGCCGCCTGACTTGGAGATGCCGAACTGCGAGGTGGAGTACTTGATTGAGCCTACGCTCATTGCAGAGCCAAAATCGACAACCAAGCTGACCGTTATTTCTTATGTCGACGGGCCTGTGCCTCAGCCGTTCTTAAATGCGAACCGCACTGGGTGGACGATGATCACGCGAAACCTGAAAGAGTATCTCGGTTAGCGCTCGTTACGCTGTGGAATCGGGGATCGGGTATGCTGTCGACGCATTTCTGTCCACGCCCATCACACCCTGGTCGATCTTCTACCTGGTCCGGTAGTGGCCAATGGCTTCGAGCATGGAGTGATGATAGCCCCAGGCAAGATGCTCCTACGCGCTGGAGCTGTCGCCGGAGGGCCCGTAAATCGAAGGCACCTTGCCGCCCATGGGCCGAATGTAAGTGCTCAACTGGCCGCGGTGGTGGATGGAATCGAAAAACATGAACCACAGTAGCTCGCCGAGTGGAGCCTCCCAGGCCAGATTGCCATGGACCAAGAACCGGGCCTTGTTTTCCCATGCCGACTCATCCAGCCGTCCAATGCGCTCGCCCAAATCGACGGTGTGCCTCTCGAACGTCGCGATGATCTTTTCCGGGTCGGCCGGCGGAGGATCGGGTGCCCAGTTGGTCTGCCCTGCAGCAATGAGTTCGTCGCAGGACTTGGCTTCCAACGCGAGTGTCCAGAGAATTTGCGCCGCGGATGGCGAACGCTCATGCGGGCTATAGCCGAATGCCCCCAGAGGCATGGCTTGCAGGACCCGTTGAAATGCCGGGCGCTCTGCCGTAAAACGATGCTGAAAAAATTCTCGTAAATTCACAGCGCACTCTCACGGTAAAGGGGATGGGTCAGGCCACTGAAGGGAGAAGGATACAGGAAACGATCAAGGGAGATGATCCCTCTCCCCAATTCCCGGCGGTGGGCAAACCTCATTTTCCCGAGTCGTGGATCAGCACCACATCGGCTTCGCGATGGCCGCGGATGATGGCCAGTTGTTTCCCGTCTGGGGAATAGCTGAAATCGCGGATGAATTCCGACCTGAAGTCGGTGAGCTGCTTGCCCGGAGTGCCGTCCAGGTGCTGCAGCCAGAGATTGTCCGTGGCGCCGTCGCGAACCGGGTAGACGATGCCGGCGCCGTCGTGCCGGAAGACAATCGGATTATCGCCGAAGAACGTGGCGTATTCGGCCGGAGCCTTCTCGAAATCGAGGAGCCGGGGGGACTGGCTGAAGTCGAGCGGCACCAGTGCCAGCTTCTCCCTAACCTCGCGCGGGGGTTCGGTGATGATGACGGCTAGTTTGCCGTCAGGGGAAAAGCCGGCGCGGCTAAACTGCGGATAGCTCGGCAACGTCTGCGAGGCGCCTCCGTCGATCGCCACTTTCTCAACTCTTGCGCCCGCTTCGGCATAGAGCACGGTTTTCGAGTCGGGCGAACACGACGGCATGTAGTCGAATTTTCCGTTCGACAATTCCTGGACGTTCGCACCATCCGCTTCGGCGCGAAATATGTGACCTTCTACCTTGTTCGCGGGTGCTGCCGAGAAAACGATGTGCCCGTCCGGGCATGCGCGGGCGGTTCCGGGGGTACGCACCTGGGCGAACAGCGCAGTCCTCGCGCCGGTGCCGGGATTGAGCAACACGACGCCTGGCGGTGTGTTGGACAGCAGTAACTGAGCATCCGGGGTCCAGCCGACTTCATAGTCTGTTACCCCTTCCACGGGAAACTCGTGCGCTTGCGCAGCGGGGGCCCCGTCGGGCATCACCGAGAGGTGGTTGAAGGTCTGCCGAGCGATGGCCGCGATGGTGCGGCCGTCGCCCGCGACACTCAAGTCGATGTACGCATTCGTATCACGGGTCACCGGCGTGACTTTGCCCGAGGGGTACGCGACGTGAACGATCTGGTTCACCCCGGCAAAGGGCGAGGCCAGAGCCAGCAGACCGCTGCCATCGGGGAGCCAGACCTGGCGGGAAAAGTACCAGTCTTTCGAGAGCACGAACGGGTTGCGCTTGCCGCTTTCCGCGTCGATGGCATCGAGACCGCCGAGCACATCGCCTGGCAGCGAGAGGGCGATGACGATGGACTTGCCGTTGGGCGACCATGCGACATCTGATTGCAATTCTTTCAGAGGCCCGGTCATCAGTGTTTTTTCCTCACCGCCAGCCAGAGTGTGGACGATGAGACGGTACTCGCCGACTTTTGGATTATTGGCCAAAAGGTAGGCGAATCTTTGGCCGTCCGGGGAGAAGCTGATGTTGGAATCAATGTCGGTGACGAGTTTTTGCGGCTGCCCGCCGAGCACAGGGGCACGGTACAGGTATTTCAGAGAATTGCTGCCCGCCTCGATGCGGGTGAAATACAGGTAATTGCCGTCTGGAGAGAAGCCGAGTCTCTCGTAGCGCACCGGTGCCGGCGCCACCACCTGGGTGTTGCTGTTGGTGGGGATGTTCTCGAGCCACAGGCTCTCCTGGCCGCCGTCGGTCTTGGTGTGCAGCAGGTATTTGCCGTCGGGCGAGATGGCCACGAGCGAAGCGTTGCCGGTTGCAGTTGCTTTGGTGACGGTAAAGTTCTGAAACGGCGCCGGCTGGCTGCGCGAAAACAAAGCGTAGATTCCATAGCCGGCCGCTGCGACCAACAGCAGGACGAGCGCGGTGCCGAGGCCGAGGCCGAGCTTGTGTTTTTTGGCAGCTGCGACAACCGCAGAACTGCTGGAAGCATGCACAGGCTGGCTCGGCGACGAAGCGGGAGCAGCAGTGTCGGCGACGGCGGGCAGGCTGCGGCTCGAATCCGAATCGCGCCTGAGCCGCTGCAGGTCTGTGCGCATCTCAGAGGCGTGCTGGTAGCGGAGGTTGCGATCTTTTTCGAGAGCCTTGTTGATGATGTCTTCGAGCCGCGGCGGCAGATCGGGATTGAGACGCATGGCGGAAGGCGGCGCCCGATTCAAAATGGCCTCAAAGATGGTTGCCGAACTTTCCCCGCGGAAGGGTACGGCGCCGGTCGCCATTTCGTAGAGGACGGCTCCAAAGGAGAATAGATCGGAGCGGCCGTCGAGCTCTTTCCCCCTGGCCTGCTCCGGAGACATGTAAGCGACCGTGCCGACGGTGGAGCCGGGGCTGGTCAGGTGCTGATCGTCCACCGTATTGTCCGACGCAACCTGGCTGGAGGAGCCGGTGCGGGAGGCGACTTTGGCCAGGCCGAAGTCGAGAATCTTGGCGTGATCGCGATCGGTGACGAAAATGTTCGCGGGCTTGATGTCGCGGTGGACGATGCCCCGGGCATGCGCGGCGTCGAGCGCGTCGGCGATTTCGATCGCCAGGGACAGGATCTCCGGCGTTTCCATGGGACCCGCGGCGATCTTGTGTTTGAGGGTCATGCCCTCCAGGTACTCCATCGCGATAAACGCCTGGCCATCCTCACCGCTGATGTCGTGAATGGTGCAGATGTTGGGGTGATTCAGGGCCGAAGCTGCCTGGGCCTCACGCTGGAAGCGAGCCAGGGCCTGGGGGTCGCGAGCCACGTCGTCGGGCAGAAATTTCAACGCAACAAAACGGAACAGGCGAGTGTCCTGCGCTTTGTACACCACTCCCATGCCGCCACCGCCCAGTTTCTCGAGGATCTGATAGTGGGAAACGGTTCGGCCAATCATGAGGGTCTAGCCATGTCAGGAGGGTCTAGCCATCTTATGGACGGGAACAAGTTCCGGTCAATAAGAAGCTTGAGGCAGCTTCCGGCTTGTCAACCATGTAACAGGAATGCTTGAATGCAGGCTTGGGTATCCCAGCGAACGTCTTGGGCATCCCAATCCAGGGCCTCGGCTGGAACGATCGCGAAGGCCCACAACCCCAAATCATCCTCCCCCGGATGGAGATTCAAACATGCGTTCTCTTTTTGTCTCTGCTTGCCTTGCGACCCTAACCTGCACCGGCATGGCATTCGCTGAGTCGCCCGTCGCCTACGTCTATGTGACGCAGACGGACCAACTCCCCAACGAGTCATTTGCCACCCAGCCAATCTATGCCTACGCGGTCACTTCGAACGGAAAGGTGACCCCGGTCGAGGGCTCTCCATTCACCGAGATTTCTGGGATGATGGTGGGCACCAACGGATCGCATTTCATCACCAATGGCTACGGGGGCGACCTGAACGGCGGCCAACTTCCTTTGAACTACCTGTACTCCTATGAGATTAATTCGAAGGGAGGAATCGGGAAGCAGGTCTCCGCAATCGATACCCAGTCCTACAGCGGGTCTGACTGTAGCTCGGCGTTCGGCGAAGATTTCGCGGACGGCGCGGTACTGGATCACACGGGCAAGTACGTCTACGTACCCTACTGCAACAATGCCGTGCAAACCTACAAGCTTGCCAGTTCCGGCGATCTGACCTTTCAGAGTGACACGACTTACAAGGACCCCACGATCTACAACCTCTCCCATCCGATCTACTACAACCAGGACCTGATGAATCTCGGCTTTCCCCATCTCACGGGAAACAACGCCTTTGCGTATGCTCAGACGCTCATCGAGGAAGGGCCAACGCATTTCCCCGCAACCGGGTTTGCCGATTTCGAACGCAAAAGCGACGGGTCACTGGAATATCTGGGCGCTGCCACCGTAACGGGCCCCAGCCTTCCCGAGAATTACTACCCTTATTACACGGGGCTGTCGACCAACGACTCGAGCGACCATTTGGCGGTCATGCTTGGAATGCTGAAGTTTAGTGCCCCGAGTACAGTCGCGAATGAAGGCTGTGCACTTGCCAGCTTCACGGTGAACAGCAAAGGCCACCTGACGTCGACCAACACCTATAACAAGATGCCCCTGCTCCCTTTTTGCGCGCAGGGCATGGTGCTTTCGCCTAATGGAAAATTCCTTGCCGTGCTTCCCAATGGCGGGGCCAGTCTGCAGTTCTACCACTTCAATGGATCGGAGCCCATCACACCCTTTACTGAAGTCGTTGGCAAATCCGGCTATTTCGGGATCATGGCATGGGACAGCAGCAACCATCTTTATGCCCTGAACGGCCTAAGCGGAAGGCTCCACGTCTTTACCGTCACTTCGACCCACGTGGAGGAAGCTGCCGGGCTCGCCGTATGACCTTCCTCCGCATTGCGCTTACGATCAGCAGGACCAAACGCAAGGGTGCCCGCAGAACCTGGTAGTCCGCAGTATTCCTTAGGAAAGTGGCCTGTCGAACCAAGCCTGCTGCATGAACCTGACGCAAAAAGGGGAACAGACTACCTGTTCCCCCTTTTGCCCGTCCCCTTGACTCGTCAGTACTTCATATTCGCCAGATCCTCGATCAGCCCTGTCCCGCTCGGCTTCCACCCCAGCGTCTTGCGCGTCCACTCGCTCGAAGCCGGCATATCCAGAGTCACAAAGTGCCCGAACGTCCCGAAGTGCTCGCCGGCCTTTTCCGCCGGGATCGAAACCACCGGCACCTTCAGCCCCTTACCGATCGTCTCCGCGACATCGCGCAGCGACACGCCTTCTTCCTCCACTGCGTGATACGTCGTCACCCCTGGGCCCGTCTTCTCGACCGCCAGCCGATACAGGTGCGCCACATCTTTCAGCGGACCGGCAGCCCAACGCATCGCGCCATCGCCCACATACGCCGAAACGCCTTTCTCGCGCGCGATCTGAATCATCCACGTCACCAGCCCCTGCTTGCGGGTGTCATGCACCTGCGGCAGACGCACAATCGCCACATGCACACCCTTGGCCGCCACGGCCTGCGCCGCCTGTTCCGGCCTGCGTGGAATCGCCGGCGAATCCACCGGCGGATCCGTCTCCTTGCGCACCTGGCCCGGCGCGCCGCTCGTGATCCCGATCCCCGAGGTGACGACCAGCAGCTTGCCCGGTTCGAGCACCGATCCCAGTGCCTCAATCGCCTTGATCTCGTCTGCACCGTTCTGCGCAAACTTCGAAAAGTCGTGGTTGAACGCCAGGTTCACCACAGCGTCCATCCCGGACGCTCCCTTGCGCAGACTGTCCAGGTCCTGCAGGTCGCCGCGAAGAACCTCCGCGCCCGCCGCCTTCAACTGCTCCACGCCGGCATCGCTCCGCGTAAGGCCGCGCACCTGGTGCCCCGCCGCAATCAGTTCCTTCACCAGTTCCGTTCCAATGAAACCCGTAGATCCCGTCACAAATACCCGCATTGTTGCTCCTCCTGCTGTTAGGACGCTACCCATGAAGATCGCGTCAGAATTGACATCCGGGTCCCCGCCGAATAAAACGGAGACAGTCTCCGTATCAAGAGATAAACGGAGGATGTCTCCGGTTGCAAAAACTTTTCCGCAAAGCTGCATATGCCGAAAAAGAAACCACCTCCACCCGCCCGCAAGCCTCGCGCCGATGCCCAGCGCAACCGCGAGCGCATCCTTCAGGTTGCCAAGGAGATCTTCACCCGCAACGGCGCCGCCGCGAGCCTCGACGATATCGCCCGCCAGGCCGGCATCGGCCCGGGCACGCTCTACCGCCACTTTCCCACCCGCGACGCCCTGATCGAAGCCGTCTACCGCAGCGAAGTGGAAAAGCTTGCCGCCGCCGAGCAGCGCTTCGCCGCCAACCTGCCGCCGCTCGAAGCGCTCCGCGCCTGGATGCTGCTCTTCATCGACCACGTCTCCGCCAAAACGCTCATCATTCCCGCGATGGATACCGTCGCCGGCGGCTCCATGCGCCTCATCGAAGGCTCGCGCTCGCTGATCCACGGCGCCTTCGTCGCCTCCGTCAAGCGCGCTATCGCGAGCGGCGATCTCCGCTCCGATGTCGACCCCAATGACTTTGTCCGTGCCCTCGTCGGCGTCTTCCACACCACGGCTGTACCCGGCTGGGAGCCCAGCGCCCGCCGCCTCGTCGACATCCTCATTGCCGGTTCGCGCCCAACGGCCAAATAGCCCGCCTCACCCCGCACGCGGCAAAAATAGCGCGGCCAAAGGTTCGGTCCGAGGATGGGCCGGGCAGTGGAAGCCGCAGGCTCCGGAGCATGGGAAGTAGGCTGACAGTTCAGAGGACGGAAGGTCGGGGCTTACGAAGGTGTGTGAAAAGTCGCGGGAGGGGAGAAGAACAGCAGGTCCCTCCACTTCGCTACCCCGGGTTTCCTGTGGAACCTGGTGCCTTCGGCGAGCTTCATGCGCCTTTCCTTGCTGAAAGGCGCACACGCGACGCTGTCCAGTGCAGCGTGGCAGGAAATCCGGATACGCTCCGGTCGGGATGACAAATTGATTTTGACGCCATGTTTTGACGCGAAACAGACTTCTCACACACCCTTTTAGGTCCCTGCCTTTTGGTTTGTGGTCATGACTCCGGCTGCGCCGGTGGGCTCGACAGGGGCTTTGCGGCGGAGGATGGCAGCGGAGATGAGAGTAATGATGAGGCCGACGGGCAAGGGCTCCATGAAGGTGTAGGTCATGTTGACCAAGGGGTTCTGGTAGAGCTGCTGCGAGTGCTGTATGGCAGCAACTCGCGCGGCGGTGGTGGCGGGGTCAAGTCCTCGGGACTGGGCCTTGTGAATCTGCGCGGCGAAGTAGCTGTCCATGAAGTGGGGTATGAAGTTGAAGTAGACGACCTCCCACGTGGCGACGTAGCAGACGGTGGTGATGAGGGTGATCAGGATGCCACAAGCGAAGGCGCGGCCGAAGGAGATTTGGCCGGCCAGGGTGTTGTCCCGGTAGCTGCGGATGCCGAAGTAGATGAGCAGGAACGACGCCACCAGGTTGGCGTAGCCAAGAATCAGGCTGTGGCCCAAGCCGATCTTGCCGCCGAGCAGAACCGAGCCGTCCATAAGGATGGACATGATGACGCCGGCGATGAGGCCGAAGGTGAGGACGGTTTTCTTCATGTGAGGCTCCCGGTGCGAGTGAGGATGGAGTCACGATGCGGGGGAACGGGGCCGGATGTCGTCATCCTTTCGGATGATTTTTTTGAGGTAGGAGCGGAAATCATGCTTTCAGGCGAGGTGTCACGGCAGCAGGCCCAGTTCTTTGCCGCGCAGGACGGCTTGGGTGCGCCGGGCCGCTCCCAGCTTGTCGAAGGCACGGGCACAGTGTGTCTTGACGGTGTTTTCGGAAACGAAAAGCTGGGTGGCGATCTCGCGATTGCTGAAGCCGCGGGCGATCAGGGTGAGGATTTCGAGCTCGCGTGGCGTGATGCCGAGGGTCTGCTGGTGGGCCGTATTCGGAGCGAAGGGTTCGGGGGCGAGAGCCTCCGCGGGGACAAGCACTTCTCTCACCACGACCGTTTCGCGGATGGTGTCGCGACCGCGCGTGATGCGGAGGCCGAGCCAGATGCCGAAGCTCGCGAAGAGGATGGCGACCAGCGCGCTGTAGAGCTCGACGGAGTGCTCGATGATGACGAAGCGGTATTCAGTGTATTGGAGGGTGGCGATGAGGAGGCCGCCGACCAGACCGAAGATGAGGACGTGGCGCTTCATGACGGGTTGTGAAGAAGTATATTCCCGCCTATCCCTGACCCCGCACCTCCAGTGTAGGGTGTCACATGGATGGACGTTTATCGAGCGTCGAAAAACATTTCCAGGAATAGTCCACAGAACTGCGGATCGCTCGGCTTCGCTCGCTAAATGACACAGGAGGAGGGTTGGGGTCCACAACCACCCCACTCAAGCCAAAAGAAGGCTTGAATGGGCCACGCCAAGCTTTTCTTGTGGGGGGAGAGGCCCAGCTTTTCTTGTGGGGGAGGAATGACAAAGGGCGCGTTGGCGCTTCCATACGGCATCCTTCGGTTTAGCAACCGCTCTCCATCGAAGCGTCGCCCTCATCCCGGGGCTTCGCTCCCTAATGACACAAGAGGAGGGTTGGGGTCCGCAACAACCCCACTCAAGCCAAAAGAAGGAGAAGGCTTGAATGGGGCACCGCAAGCTTCTTGTGGGGAGAGGAATGACACGGGCGGGGAACCGCTCTATGGAAGCGTCGCCCTTCCCTTTGTCATCCCGTCAAGCGCAGCCGGGCGGCTGGAAATGACCTTCACTGCTTGGGCGCGCTGATCTTGTAGGTTAGCTTGTCCGACTCGAACCGCCCGCTGGGTACGGCAATGCCGGCTTCCTTCAGCTTATCGTCGTCTGCCGGGGTTGCGCTCGGGCCGTCATACACCACGCGAAACTCGTAGGTCCCATGCGCGTTGGCGTCGACGCCCATGGCCAGAGGCCGTCTTGCCTCGTAATTCTGCCCCGCCTTCAGCGGGATCCACTTCTTGGCCCGCTCGCGGATGTCGGGCAGCCCGCTGCCGTCAACTTCCAGGCCGCAATCGGTCGCCGGCCTGCGATTGGCTCGAGTTCTCGGCGACAAACTTTACCTCAAGCGAAAACGCGCCCGGTGCGCCCTTGCAGAGCAGGGGCGGGTCAGGGATATGCAGCGTATGGCCCGATTCATTAATGATGTGGATCACCAGGATCGGCTGCTGCTCGGGCGCCGCCATGTCGATGGAAGCTACCAGCTTCAAGTCGGGCTTGTTCGTCTGCTTGGCGCCGGCGCCTGCCGCCAGTAGCAGCCCGCTCAATCCGACTGTCAGCAGACTTCGCATCGGAACCTCAATCTAATGATCCTAGTACATTCTCTGCCGGCGGGCTCAAAATCACACAGTTACGGTCGTTCGAGCTCGAAACGATCGGTCGTGCGCGCATAGGTCGAACCTGCCATGCGGCCGATCGCGCGGAGCTTGTCCGGATCGATACGGAAATTCTCGATGAGGTCCTCGCGCACATGAAAGCGCAGCACTTCGCCCAGAACCAGGCGTTCCGCCGCCCGGCTTGTCGCTTACCTGCACCGTCTGCAGCAGCCGGCACTCCATATGGATATGGCTTTCCGCCACGCGCGGAGGCTTGATCAGCTCGCTGGCGATCGGCGTCAGCCCGGAGAGCTCGAACTCGTCCACCTCCGGAGGCACCTGGGCCGCGGTGGCATTCATGCCCCGGGCGAAATCCTCCGACACAATGTTGACGACAAATTCCCGCGTCGCGATGATGTTCCGCAGCGTGTCTTTTGCCTGCGGCGGCGCCGGCCGAAGGATGGGACAAAAGACAACCACCGGCGGATTGGAGCTGCAGGCAGTGAAATAGCTGAAGGGGGCAAGGTTCCGGACGTTGTTCTCGTCCAAACTGGAGACCAGGGCAATCGGCCGCGGCACGATTGCCCCGATCATCAGTTTGTAGATATCGCCGGCAGAATGGTTGCCGGGATCGAACGCCAGCATGCTCAAAGGTTGCCGCGCTCCGCCTGCTCCCGCTCGATCGCCTCGAACAGCGCTTTGAAGTTACCCTTGCCGAAGCTGCGGCTCCCCTTCCGCTGGATGATCTCGAAGAAGAGGGTGGGACGGTCTTCCACCGGGCGGGTGAAGATCTGCAGCATGTAGCCTTCGTCGTCGCGGTCTACCAGGATGCCCAGTTTCTCCAGCTCGTCGAGCGGTTCATCAATGCGGCCGGTGCGCGCCTGCAACTGCGGTGTAGTAGGAGTGGGGCACACGCAGGAACTCGATGCCTTGCGCCTGCATGCGGCCTACCGTGTGCACGATATCGTTGGTAGCCAGCGCAATATGCTGCACACCCGGCCCGTGATGAAACTCCAGATACTCCTCGATCTGCGACTTTCTGCGGCCCTCGGCAGGCTCATTCGAGAGGGAACTTAACCCGCCCATTGCCATTCGCCATCACCTTCGACATCAGCGCGGAATATTCGGTGGAGATGTCTTTATCGTCGAAGTGCTGGTAAAGAGAGAAACCCATCACCGTGGCATAAAACTCAACCCAGCGGTTCATCTCATTCCAGCCCACATTGCCCACCACGTGGTCCACATGCAGCAGGCCGGTGGGGCGGGCCAGGTGGTCGTCTTTCATTGCCTTGTAGCCGGGCAGAAATGGCCCGTGGTAATTCTTGCGCTCCACAAACGTGTGGATGGTATCGCCATAAATGGCGATCGAGGCCATTTTTGCTTTTCCGTGTTCGTCCGCGGTCTCGATAGGTTCCTGTACGCTGCGCGCGCCGCGCCTTATGGTCTCTTTCCAGGCCAGCTTGGCGTCGTCCACCCACAGCGCGACGTCGCGAACGCCGTCGCCGTGCAGCCGGATGTGCTCGGCTATTTCGTTGTCCGGGCGCAAGGGGGTGGTGAGCACAAACCGAATCTTGCCCTGTTGCAGTACGTAGGAGGCGCGGTCGCGCTGGCCGGTCTCGGGGCCCGCGTATGCCACCAGGCTGAAGCCCATGGCCATGCGGTAGAAGTAGGAGGCTTGTCGTGCGTTGCCAACGTAGAACTCGATGTAGTCAGTGCCGTTCAGTTGCAGAATGTCTTCACTTGTTTGTGGTTCATGGTGCGTAAGCGTGCTCATAAATTACTGGTTACTCCTTGGGTCGCCCAATCTCTTTACGGCTTCACAATTACTGAGATGTGGCCAAGATCGCGAGGAGCGGTTTTCCTTGGCAGAAAACCACGTAGACCCCGGTTGCTTCGCCCACCACCCATTGTGAAACCTATGAGGGCCGGAAGAAAGATATACCTAAAGGGCAATACTTGGATAGGCCCCCGAAGGTAGGATTACTAGATAACGAGAGGTGTACGTCAAATCGGGCCCATCTCCGTGATCGGCGCCGCATCTGTAGGATGCGCGGCGGGGACGAAATGCTCGAAAATGAGTCTCATATAAGGGCCGGCTTGCACCCGGGAAGAGGAACGTCATGGTTATTGGTACAGCAACACTGGGGGTGGCAGAGCCTTACTTGATCCAACAAGATTGGGCTGCGTACACAAAGGAGCAACATGCGACATGGGCGGAACTGGTCGGCCGCCGCATGCCCCAGATAGAAACACATGCCTGCGAGGAATATCTGCAGGGTTTTCACCAGATCGGGCTGCGAACCGACCTGATTCCCAACCTGGCGGACGTGAATCAGCGGCTTAGGCCGCGCAGCGGTTGGAGCGCTACCCCGGTGAGCGGCTTTCTGCCTCCGGACGCATTTTTTGCCATGCTCGCCGCCCGGCAGTTCCCCACCACCACCTGGCTGCGGAGCCGGGAATCGCTCGCGTACATTCCCGAACCGGACATTTTCCACGACGTCTTCGGCCATGTTCCCATGCACGCCCATCCCGTCTTTGCCGATTTCCTGCAGCACTATGGCGTCGTCTGCGCGGCCTTGACCGACAAGGATGCGCTGGAGAAGATGGGCCGCCTGTTCTGGTTTACGGTCGAATTTGGGGTGATCCGGCAAAAGGGAGGCATCCGGCTCTACGGAAGCGGGCTCATCTCCTCGCAGGGCGAGTCCAACTACGTGATCGAGGGCCGACCCGAAATTCGGGACTTTGATGTGGACGAGGTTCTGAACCAGCAGTTTTCCACCTCGGAGATGCAGCCGGTTCTCTACGCGGTTGACTCCTTCGACCAGATTTACGAGGCCACCCGCGAGGCCGAGCGGCGGCTTTGCCGGGGTAGCGCGCTGATTACCTAGCCGGAAATCCCGCATTTTCTTCAAACTGTCACAGGCGTGGTGCACAATTTTTTTAACGATTTCGTAAAGGGGGGTTCCTTGCCGCGCATCCATTTTCAGCAGCAGCTCGCTGCGCTCAAAGATAAGTTGTTGGCCATGGCCGCGCTCTCCCAGCAAGCGGTGATCTCCTCGGTCGAAGCCTATCTGCAGACGAGATGCCGGGCTGTGCCAGTATGTGCGGGAGAACGAGACCGCCATCAACGCCGCCCAGCGCGAAGTGGACGAGATGGCCTATGAGCTGCTGGCCCAGGAACAGCCGATGGCCATCGATCTGCGCTTCATTCTGGCCGTGATCAAGATCAACGGCGATTTGGAGCGCGTGGGCGACCAGTCGATGAGCATTGCCATCCGTACCCAGGAACTGCTGCAGTATCCTGCGGTCGAATTGCCGGTGGATATCGCCTGCCATGGGCGAACATGCCTCCCGCATGGTTCGCTTGGCTATCCAGGCGCTGCTCGATGCCGATGCCCAATTCGCCGACTCGGTCGTGGTGATGGACGACGAGATCGACCGGATGAACCACGTTGCCCGCGGCCGCGCTGATGAAAGTAATGGAGGAGCAGCCGGAGATCAGCCTGCAGGCATTGAACGCGATCATCATTGCCCGCGCCCTGGAAAGCGCATCGCCGACCATGCCACCAACATCTCCCGGGACGTCATCTTCTGGATCCGCGGGGCCGATATCCGGCACCAGGTAAGTACTGCAGTCGATTGAGGTTTTTGGCTGGGATTTCCCCGGCATGTATTGACTTAGGCCACCCGCGGGATTACGGTTAAGCTATGTCCCTGTACTGTCGCCGTAGCGCTGGTTGTTGCGTGATCCCATCACGCCGTACGGGTCCGTCCTAGAGAATTCAGCGAGTCATCATCTTCGGAAACCCGGGTGTCGGCACCAGCGACGCGCGGGTTTTTTCGTTTCAGATCATAGTTTTCTGCTCGTATCCGGGGGAGAAAGCATCGATGGCCGAGGTTAAGGAAACAAAAGCCCAGCGCATGGAGCGGCTCAAGCGGGAGAAGAACCCGTGGGAGGCATTTGACGAGATCCGCGCCTTCGCCGCTGCGGGCAGGGAATCGGTGCTCCCGGAATGGGCGTCCGCTTATTTCAAGTGGTGGGGGGTCTATACCCAGGGAGATGGCGCCGGCGTAACTCGGCGGTAAGGGCGGCGAAGGCAAGGCGACCGAGTATTTCATGATGCGCATCGCGCTGCCCAACGGTGTCGCTTCCTCGGAGCAGATCGAAGCTGATCGCGGACATCGCCGCCAAGCACGGCCGGGATCTGGTCGACATTACCGTGCGCCAGGCGATCCAACTGCATTGGCTGACCATTGAAGATCTTCCCGAAATCATCGAACGCCTCGATGCCGCCGGGCTCTCTCCCCGGGGCGCCTGCGGCGATGTGGTTCGCAACGTGACCGGCTGCCCCCTGGCCGGTCTGGATGCGGACGAAGTGCTCGATGCTTCCCCCTTCGCCCTGGCCGCGGCCGGAGACCTGAATGGCAACTCCGAGCTTTACAACCTGCCGCGAAAATTCAAGGTCTCGATTACCGGCTGTTCCGTCTGGTGTTCCTATCCTGAGATCAACGACATTGGCTTGACCCCTGCCGTGCGTTCGAGCGGCAATGCGCGAGGTGGGATTTTCGGTCCGCGTGGGGGGCGGTCTCTCCGCTGATCCGCACCTGGGGGTGCGCCTGAATGCGTTCGTGCAACAGCACCAGGCCGCCGCCGTGGTGCGCAAGATCACCGAGCTCTTTCGCGATCAGCAGGGATTGCGCGAAAGCCGCGACCGGGCGCGCATGAAGCATCTCTTTCTCCGCGAAGGCTGGACCGCCGAGACCTTTCTGGCCGACCTGAATCGTCGGCTTGGCTATCAACTCGATCCCGCGGTCGAAGAAAAAATTCCCGACGATATCTACCGCGATCACGTGGGCATCCACCGCCAGAAGCAGGCGGGACTCTGCTATGTGGGTCTTTCCGTGTTGCGCGGGCGCATGACCGGCGGCCCAATTGAGCGCCGTGGCCGCGCTGGCCAAGCGCTACGGCAATGGCCAGTTGCGCACCACCGTCATGCAGAATCTGCTGGTGGTGAACGTGCCCGCCAACCAGGCGCAGGAGCTGGCCCGGGAACTGGAGGCGCTCGGCTTGCCGGTCGAAGGGTCCTCGTTCTGGAGGGGCGCGATCGCCTGCACCGGCAGCGAATTTTGCAAGCTGGCGATCACCGAGACCAAGGGCTTTACCCGCTGGATTGTCGACGAGACTGGAGGAGCGGCTGCCGGGATTCGATCAGCAGCTCAAGCTGCACGTGACCGGCTGCCCCAATAGCTGCGGGCAGCATTGGATTGCCGACATCGGGATGGAAGGCAAGAAGATCAAGCACGAGGGCAAACTGGAAGACGCGTACTACTTTTGCGTGGGCGGCGCGGTGGGGCTGCATCAGCAAATCGCCAGGCCGGTAGGTTACCGCTGCCTGGCAACCGAGGTTCCGGATGCGCTGGAACGGTTGCTGACCGGATACCTGCAGGCGCGCCGCGCCGGTGAAAACTTGCGTGCTTATTTCGCCCGCTCGAGCGATGAGCAGTTGCGGGAGCAGCTTGCCGGCGAGTGCTCGAGCCGGTGACCAGGGATCCTGCTCCGGTCGGGGGGAGACACCTTGAGTGAGCGCGAGCACAGCCTGTTTCCCTTGTTCCTGAAGCTGGGAGGGAAGAGATGCCTGGTCGTGGGCGCGGGCTCGATCGGCCTGGAGAAGGTCGAGAGCTCTGCTGCGCTGCGGAGCTCGCCTTCGTGTGGTCGCTCCCCATGCGGTAGCGAGCATCCAGGACCTGAGCGCCGAAAGGCAGATCGAGTGGCTGCCGCGCTCCTACGAGCCTGAGGACGTGGCCGGATGCGATCTCGTCATCGCGGCCACCAATGATCGCGAGGTCAATCGGGCTGTCTTTGAAGAGGCTTCGCGCCGCTCGATCCTGTGCAACACCGCGGATGATCCGCCCTTGTGCGACTTCTTCTTTGCTTCCATCGTGCAGCCGGGGCGACCTGCAGATTGCTATTTCGACCGCCGGCCAGAGTCCTGCGTTGGCGCAGCGGCTTGCGGCGCGAGATCGATGCTCAATTGCCGGCGGATCTGGGTCCCTGGCTTGACGAGCTGGGGCAGCTGCGTCGCGAAGTCCTGCAGGCGATGCCTGCGGGGGCGGAACGCAAGGCGCTGCTGCATGATCTGGCGCATCGTGAGCTTTGCGCAGCGCCGGCCTGTCCGGCGCGGGCTCAAGCGTGAGGTGCGCAGACAAGGCGGAGGCGGGCAAGGTGTACCTGGTGGGAGCGGGGCCTGGCGATCCGGATCTACTCACCATCAAGGCCGCGAGGCTGCTGGCCGAGGCGGGCGTGGTGCTGCATGACGACCTGGTGCCCCAATCCATCCTGAACCTGGCCGGCAAGCAGGCGTTGATCATCAGCGTCGGCAAGCGTTGTGGGCGAAAGAAGATCACGCAGGCGGCGATCCATGAATTGATGATCGTATCGGCGCGCAGAGGATTGTCTGTGATCCGGCTGAAATCTGGAGATCCTATGGTCTTCGGCCGGGCTGCCGAGGAAATCGACGCCCTGCGCGAGGCCGGTATTCCTTTCGAAGTGGTTCCGGGTGTGACTGCGGCCTCCTCAGCGGCGGCCTTTCTGGAGGCTTCGCTCACCGACCGCAGACGGGCTTCTCGTTTGATTGTGTTGAGCGGGCACCATGCCGCCCGAAGTGTGCCCGAGCCGGATCTCTGGCCAGGCGCCTTGCCTACGGATGCGACCCTCGCCATCTACATGCCGGGGCAGGATCTGGCTCAAGTGGCGGCCTCGCTGATGCGCAGCGGCTTGCCCGGGACCATGCCATGTGTCGCGGTAACCGATGCATCTCGTCCGGGGGCTGCCTACTCGGCCTCACGCTTGAGCCGCCTGGCTCAGATGTCCACTTCTAAGGCGCCCACGCTGTTATTGGTAGGCTATGCCTTCGAGGCTGTGCTTTCCAGCGCAGCTGAGTTCGAAGAGCTTTCCGTCGATCTAATGAGCGCCTTACCTGCCTCCCTGCAAGCGTAAGGAGAGGCCGGGGTTTCCAATCGACATCGGTTGCGTGGATCCCAGGTCTCAAACGCGAGACCTGGGCCACCCTTCGATTGCTTACCTAGTCATTCCTTTCGCAACCCGCCGCGGCGAGTCGGCTGCCGTCCGCAACGACCCCATTCAAGCCACGAGAAGGCTTGAATGGGCCACCCAAGCTTTCTCGTTGGGAATCTCGGTGTCAAAAAATGAATTGTCATCCCGACCGGAGCGTACCCGGATTTCCTGCCACGCTGCACTGGACAGCCCCGCGTGTGCGCCTTTCAGCAAGGAAAGGCGCATGAAGCTCGCCGAAGGCACCAAGTTCCACAGGAAACCGGGGTAGCGAAGTGGAGGGACCTGCTGTTCCCTCCCACCCACTTTATCCTCATCAAATCACTCCACCACCGCTCCCAAGCCATTCATCCTGTTACCCGTATACTGGCCAAGCATGCAGATCATCTCTACGTCCACCGCCTTCCCTCCGCACTACTTCCAGCAGGAGGTAGTGGTGGAAGCGCTCACCACCCAATGGGAGAAAGGCCTGGAAAATGCAGCAGTCATCGAAAGGCTGCATTCCCGCACGGGTGTGGCAGGCCGATACTTTTCGCTCCCGTTGGAGCAGTATCCGCCGCTTGATACCTGGGGTAAGGCCAACGATGTCTGGATCGAAACGGCGGAGCGTTTAGGGGAGCAGGCAATCGACTGCGTGCTCACCAAAGCCGGCGTGGATCGAAGGCAGATCGGCGCCCTGTTTTTTGTCTCCGTCACTGGGGTATCCAGCCCGTCGGTGGACGCCCGCCTGGTGGACCGGATGCGGCTTTCCCCGCGCATCAAGCGCAACCCCATCTTTGGCCTGGGCTGCGTGGCCGGGGCCGCGGGCTTATCCCGCGCTGCCGATTACGTCCGCGCCTACCCTGATCAGATTGCGGTGCTGCTTTCCGTCGAGCTTTGTTCCCTCACCTGGCAACGCGATGACTTTACGGTCGCCAACCTGATCGCGACGGGTCTCTTTGGAGACGGAGCAGCGGCGGTGCTGGTGGCCGGGGAGCAGGTGAAGCTGAAGGGCCCGAAGATCCTGGGCAGCGCATGCTCCTTCTATCCCGATACCCAGGACGTCATGGGCTGGAAGATCTCGGAGAAAGGATTCCAGGTTGTGCTCTCGCCCAACGTTCCCACGGTCGTAAGGGAAAACCTGGGCCGCGATGTGGATGCCTTCCTGGCCGAACACGGGATGACCCGCAACCAGGTCGACTCCTGGATCATGCACCCAGGCGGCCCCAAGGTGCTGGAGGCGGTGGCCGATGCGCTGGGCCTGCAAAACGGCGAACTGAAGCTATCCTGGGAGGCATTGAAGCGCGTGGGCAATCTCTCCTCGGCCTCGGTGTTGGTAGTTCTGGATGAAGTCATGACCCATCGCCGGCCCAAGCCGGGATCGCGTAGCGTGCTGGCGGCCATGGGCCCGGGATTCTGTTCAGAGATGCTGCTGCTGGAGTGGTGATGACTCGCTGTGACGCACTCATCGTCGGAGGCGGTCCCGCCGGCCTGGCCTCCGCAATCGCGCTGCGCCAAAAGGGTCTGGATGTTCTGGTCGCCGACGCGCTCCGGCCGCCGATTGACAAGGCGTGCGGCGAGGGTCTGATGCCAGACGCGCAAAAGACTCTGGCCGCGCTCGGCATCCAGCTAACTGCGCAGGATGGCGCCGCCTTCGACGGCATCGCCTTCCTTTCTGAACATCACCAGGCAGAAGCACACTTCGTACACGGCAGCGGCATCGGCATCCGCCGCCTGCATCTCCATTCGTTGCTGGTCGAGCGATGCAAGGAGCTAGGCGTGCGGCTAGCCTGGGGAACCCGTGTATCCGTCGCTGAGAACCAGCCATTCCTGCTGGATGGCGAACCTTGTACTTATCGCTATGCCATCGGCGCAGATGGCCAATCTTCCCGTGTCCGCCAGTCGATGGGTCTGGGACAGGGAAAGATCCTAAGCCGCCGCTTTGGCACGCGCTGTCATTACCGCGTCAAGCCCTGGAGCCGCATGGTGGAGGTGCACTGGGGCGACCTTGGCCAGGCCTACGTAACCCCGGTCGGCCCGGAAGAAATCTGCGTGGCCACGGTGGCCCGCGACTCCTCGGTCAGGATGGAGGCTGTCCTCAGAAGCCTGCCCTCGCTGCGTATCCGTCTCGAGGGCGCACATCAGTTGAGCACGCTGCGCGGCGCCCTCACCACCACCCGAAAGCTGCGCCGGGTGACGGCCGGAAACATTGCACTTACCGGGGATGCTTCCGGCTCCGCCGACGCCGTCACCGGCGAAGGGCTCGCTCTGTCATTCCGCCAGGCCCTGCTGCTGGCCGAGGCCGTGGCCGTCGATAATTTAGCTATCTACCAGGCCGGCCACCCCGCAATTCTGCGCATGCCGCATCTCATGTCCAGGGTGATGCTCCGCATGGATGCCTGGCGGGGGTTGCGCGAGGGGGCTCTGGCTTTGCTCTCTGCCCAGCCACAACTCTTCTCCCACCTGCTCGCAGTTCACTTGGGGCAGCGGTCCTAAGGCTTATAAGGGCAAGGACATTGAGAAAACTACGCGGGTCAAGCATCATCGCAGGTTTGGTCATCGCCAGTGCGGTGCTGGCACAGGCACAGAATAAGGGCCTTAAGGTAATCCTCGATCCGGCGCAGACCGAGATCCACTGGAACCTCGGCGGAGGCCTGCACACCACCCATGGCACCTTCAAGCTGAAGAGCGGGGAGTTATTTTTCAACCCGGCGACCGGCGTTGCCGAGGGCGAGATCCTGGTCGACGCAACCACCGGCGAGAGCGGAGACGAGGCCCGCGACAAACGCATGCAGCAGGACGTTCTGGAGAGCAATCGTTATCCCGCCATCTTTTTCCACCCCACCCAGATCAAAGGGGAGTTCCGGCCGGTAGAAGGGATGCAGGAGCTGGAAGGAGTGGGCACCTTTAACATCCACGGGGCAGATCATCCGCTGACTTTGCCGTTAAAGGTGCAGGTTGCCGCCGGCGTGGTGACGGCCACCACGAAATTTACTGTGCCCTATGTCGCCTGGGGAATGAAGGATCCGAGTAAATTCCTGCTCCGGGTGAGCAAGCAGGTGGACATCGAGGTCACTGCCAAAGGGACACTCAAACAGGTGGAATAGCCGCAGGCACACGCAGCCCGAGCAAGGGGGCATCGCTCTGCGCCTGGGTGCGCCTTCTACATATAGAAGGTCTTAATGGCGTCCCAGGCGTAGATTCCGATGATCGCAGCAGTCAAAATGCTGGTTACGCCGGTAAAAACCTTCAGGAATGGCTGGATCTTAGCCAATTTGGCGAATGATCGCGTCGTTTTCCTTGTGCTGCCGGTCGGAAATATCGTCCAGAAACAGTTGATCGTCCTCGTAGCGGGTGATCGTTCCGCGGTAAAGAAGCAGAGACAAAAGAATCGCCGCGAATACTGCCCAGACTATCCACAATATGGGAACGAAATGCATAATGGCCTCCCGGAATTACTGCAGCAATCCCCAGATACCAGGCGGGTCCGGAATTGGGGGAGCCCGGAGGGTAAGAGGGCTTACGGCTAAGGAATATAGTCCTGGGAAGGGTGGGTTGCCCAGAAATATCTGGTTTACCGGGCATATTCCCGGCAACTCATCCCAGTCTGGGACGCTCTCAGAGTATGACCAATGTAAGGAGCAGGAAAATGAACCGCAAGAGGCTTTTCGCGATCGCACTCACCTCGGGGCTGGGGTTTCTGGCCGCCTGCAATCCACCCGCCTCTGACCAGCACCTGCAGGAGCAGGCCGCCCAGGCGACCGAAACCGCAAAACAGCAATCAAAAGAGGCTCTTGGCGCAAGCCCGGGTGGCTGCAGCCAACGCCGAGCAGGCGGTCAATGATGTCGCTGCGGGGGTAAAGCAGGGCTTGGACAGCAACGGCCCGCCTGCTGGGAGCACCGCATCGACCTGAATTCCGCCTCGGTGGTTGACTCTGGCCGGTCTCTCCGGGATTTCCCTGGTCAAAGCCAAGCAGATCGTTGACCATCGCCCCTACGCCTCGTCGCATGACCTGGTGACCTCCGGCCTGCTGACGGAACAGCAGTTCGAGGACATCGCCGCCTAAAGTTACGGTTCGATAGGAGTAACCCCCCGGCGTGAATCGGCGAAGCCGCCGACGCATCTATTGGTTGTAGGATTCCGCCTTGTTCTGACCCGGGATCCGGTTTAAACTTAGAAGGTCAGCCAAGGGAGATAACCAGATGTCAAGCGTCGCCGAACCGGTAACCAACCTCAATCCCGTATCTATCGCCCCTGACGCTTTCGCCGCAGGCGGTAGCCAAGGTTCACGAGATCATGGCAACGCAGGATCCGTTGCCGGCAGGCCTCCGCATCGGCGTGGTGGGCGGCGGTTGCTCCGGATTTCAGTATTCCATGTCGTTTGAGAACCAGGCCGGCATGATGGACAAGGTCTTCAAGTTCGACGACCTGAAGGTCTTTGTCGACGCGACCTCGCTGATGTACCTGAATGGCTGCGTGGTCGATTACGTCGAGACCCTGGAAGCGGCTGGGTTCAAATTCGATAATCCCGCGGTGAAGAGCACCTGTGGGTGCGGCTCCTCTTTTAACGTCTGACCTCCGCGATCAGTAGCTTGCAAAAGGGGCTTCGCCGACCGGCGAGGCCCTTTTTCGTTGTGGGCACAATATTGCCTCGGAAATTCCGTCTTCACTGTAGATATACCCGATGTCGACTCTGGAACAGATAACCGCGGAGCAGGACCAATGGATCGCGCAGGCGATGGAGCGCGATGGCTTTCGTCTGCGCAACTACATCCGCAAGCACGTGGTCAATCTGGAGGCGACGGAAGACATTCTGCAGGAGGTTTTCTGCGAGCTGATCGAGGCGTACCGGCTGCTTAAGCCGATCGAGCAGGTCAGCGCGTGGCTCTTCCGGGTGGCGAGAAATCGCATCATCGACCGCTTTCGCAGCCGCAAGGTCGAATCGCTCAGCCAGCCGAAATATGGCGAGGATGACGATGAGGCCGTTTCGCTGGAAGATCTGCTGCCCTCGCCGGAAAGCGGGCCGGAAGCAGCCTATGCGCGCAGCGTGCTGCTGGAAGAGATTGACGAAGCGCTGGAGGAGATGCCGGAGGAGCAGCGCTCCGTTTTTATCGCGCACGAGTGGGAAGGGCTACAGCTTCAAAGAGCTGTCGGCCGAAACCGGGGTGAGCGTCAACACGTTGTTGTCGCGCAAGCGTTACGCGGTGCTGCATCTCCGCCGCAGGCTGCAGTCGATCTATGAGGAGTTTGCAAAGAAATGAGGCAAGTATGAGAAGGAAATGGTTCTACAAAGTACCTGGAATTATCTTGATTGTAATTGCGGCGGTTGCACTCTTCGGTCTGATTGTGCAACATCTATGGAACTGGCTTATGCCCGCCATTGTGGGCTGGCATGCAATCAACTTCTGGCAGGCGGTCGGCATCCTGCTGCTGAGCAAGATACTCTTCGGCGGCTTTCGCGGCCGCGGCGGAATGCACTGGCGGCACCGCATGGGCGAGCGTTGGGAAAAAATGTCTCCCGAAGAGCGCGAGAAATTCAGCCGGGCCATGCGTGGGCGCTGTGGCTATCGTGATTTTCAACCAGAGGAGCAGAAGATCTGAGGCCTCAAGCCACAAGAGAGGAATGCAATGGAATCCGATCGCCGCGGTCTGCGAGAAACCAACGCCCATTGAGCTGGAGATGGAAAATGCCAGGCTGCAGCAGCTGGTTGCCGATCTCCTGGTGCGAAATCAGCAGCTGAGGAGCGAGCTGAAGTTGGCTCAGCGCGCACTCAACCACTGACACCCGGTTGTCGCCGGCCGGCAATCGTTGCTATTCTCAGGCTTCCTGCCAGGAGGCCTGAGAACTCACTTGAGAAGCCGACATCTCGCTCTATCCACTCTTATTTTGATTACTGCCGCTGCGTCGGCGCAGAGCCCGGCCCCAGGAAAAGCTGCCCCTCTGGGCTTACCCTGATAATTTTTCCCAGGGGAGTGGCGGCTCATCCGCCGGCCAAACGTGCCGAGGCGGAGCACCTTCCCGGCAGCAAAGCAAGTTATACCAAGGCGGAGATCGGCGACATTTTTGTCGTTCCGGATTGGTATCCGGATGCCCACCCGCCGATGCCGGAGATCGTTGCCCACGGGCGCAAGCCGGATGTGTATTCATGCGGTCACTGCCACTTGCCGAATGGCCAGGGGCGTCCGGAGAACGCAAGCGTTGCGGGCCTGCCTGCGGCCTACATCATTCAGCAGATGGCGGATTTCAAGAATGGACTGCGCAAGGGTTCCGATCCCGAGATGCTTTCCGTCACCAACATGGTGAAGCTGTCGAAGTCGATCAGCGACGACGACGTCAAAGCGGCGGCCGCTTATTTTTCTTCGATCAAGCTGAAGCCCTGGATTCGCGTGGTCGAAGTGGAGCAGGTGCCGAAGACCAAGCCTGCCGGGGGCATGATGGTGGTGATCGAGGGTGGCGGAACCGAGCCCATCGGGGATCGTGTCATCGAGGTCTCAGAAAACCTGGAGCGCACTGAACTGCGCGATCCTACTTCAGGCTTCATTGCCTATGTACCCAAGGGAAGCCTGGCAAAGGGGAAGGACCTGGTGACGACGGGCGGCAATGGAAAAACCATGCAATGCACCATGTGTCACGGGCCGGACCTGAAAGGAACGGGAAACATCCCTTCGATTGCGGGCCGCTCGCCCAGCCAGATGGCTCGGCAGATCATCGATTTCCAGGACGGCGCCCGTAACGGCTCGATGGCGCCGATGATGAAAGGCGTCGTCTCCAAGCTGACCATCGAGGACATCGTGGCGATCACCGGCTACCTGGCATCGCAGACACCCTGAGTCAAAACCTCATTCGAGACCTCGTCTGGAAGAGAACTTATCGAAGAGAGAGCCCATCGGTATCCCGACCGGTGCCCCCACGTTCGCCCAGCGTATGTGCGCCGAAAACGATCTATTCGAGTGCTTTACTCGGTTTCCAAGCCTGTTGCTGTCGGGAACAGTTTGCTGCGCGTATAGCAAGAAGCGTTCGAAGGGGCTGCGCCCCGCCGTTTTTGTCCCACGTACGCTGGTGCGAACTGGGGCACCCGTCTAGTTAGGGAGCAGCTTAGATTGTTTGTGCTCTACAGCTGTGCCGGCTCCGCCGGCTTCTTCCGGCCAAAGAACTCCAGGACCGACTTCACAATCACATAAAGCACCGGAATGAAGACTCAGATTCAGCATCGTTGAAACCAGCATGCCGCCCGACCACCGTGGTGCCTACGGAACGTCGTCCCAGTGCGCCCGCGCCGGTAGCAAAGTAAAGCGGCAGCACCCCGAGGATGAAGGCAAACGACGTCATCAGGATAGGTCGCAGGCGAAGCTCGGCGGCTTCGATCGCTGCTTCCAGGATCGACTTGCCGTGCCCGCGGATCTGCTCGGCAAACTCGACGATCAGGATGGAGTTCTTCGCCGAGAGTCCGATCAGCATCACCAGCCCGATCTGGCAGTAGACGTCATTCGCCATGCCACGCATGGCGACAAACCCCAGCGGCCCCAAGCACAGCCATCGGCACCGCCAACAGGATGATGAAGGGAAGAGCAAAGCTCTCGTACTGGGCGGAGAGCGTGAGGTAAACCACCAGGAGCCCAAGCCCGAAGATGAGCACCGCCTTGCCGCCCGCTTCAATCTCTTCCAGCGACAGCCCCGTCCAGGAGTACAGTCATGCCCTGGATCATAGTTCTTCTTGGCCAGGCTTTCCATCGCCGCCAAGCCTTCTCCCGTGCTGTAGCCGGGTGCGGCCGAGCCATCGATCTCCGCCGAGCGGAAGAGATTGTAGTGGGTGATCACCGGCGGTCCGGAGGACTGCACGATGCTCACCAGGTTGTCGAGCGAGACCATCTGTCCGGAGTCGGAGCGCACATAGAACTTGCGCAGATCGCCCGGGGTCATGCGCGCGCTTTGCCTGGCCTGCACGTAAACCCGATAGGAGCGGTTGTTGTAATTGAAATCGTTGATATACGCCGAGCCCATGAACACGCTCAAAGTGGAGCTGATCTGGCTCAGCGATACCCCTAGCGCCTTTGCCTTTACGCGATCGATCGAGAGCAAAAGTTGCGGATCGCTCGCCGTATAGCTGGTGAAGAGGCCGACGAGCTTGTTGTCCTGCCGGCTGGCGCCAATAATCTGGTGAGCGACGCGATCCAGATCGGCGAGCGTGTTGCGGCCCAGGTCCTGCAGCTCAAAGGCAAAGCCGCCGAAGTTGCCCAGGCCCTGAATGGCCGGCGGCTCGAAGATAGCCACGATTCCGCCGGGAACCCCGAAGAGCTTAGGAGCAAGATAAGCGTAAATCTCCGCCGCGCTGTGGCCTTTGCCTTTCTTCGTGCGCAGGTCGACTGACTTCAAGGGAACAAAGATAATTCCTTGATTGGACGAGCTGCCGCCCGAGAGGCTGAATCCCATGATGGAGAAGGTCCCATAGACGTCATCGTCCTCGCGGATAATTTCGACCGCTTTGTCAGCTACCTGGGTGGTGTAGGTGAGCGAAGCGCCAGGCGGCGTTTGCACAATGCAAATCAGATAATTCTGGTCTTCCGTTGGCAGAAAGGCGCTGGGTACATGGTTATAAAGATAGACCGTTCCTGCCAGGCCGCAGAAAAACAGCACTAACACCACGTAGCGCAAGCGCAACACCTGGCGGATGGCTTTGCCGTAGAAAAGCGTGCTGGCATGAATGCCGCGGTCGATCAATCCCAGCAGCCCGCGTTTGTGCTTTTCTCCGCGCAGGAAAATCGCCGCCAGGGCCGGCGATAGCGTCAGCGCATTGAAGGCCGAGATCGCGATCGAAAAAGCGATGGTGAGCGAGAACTGCTTATAGAGAATGCCCGTCGTTCCGGGAAAAAACGAAACCGGCACGAAGACGGAGATCAGCACCAGCGATGTAGCGATAACCGCGCTGGTCACCTCGGCCATGGCGACGGAAGTCGCCGTGTGCGGATCGGAGTGGTCCTCGTTGATATGGCGCTGCACATTTTCGATCACCACGATGGCATCGTCCACCACCAGCCCGGTGGCCAGCGTAATGCCGAACATGGTCAGCGAATTGATGGAAAAATCAAAGATCTTGATAAACGCGAAGGTGCCGATCAGCGAGACCGGGATGGTAATGGCCGGGATGATGGTCGCGCGCCAGTCGAGCAGAAAGAGAAAAATAACGACAATGACAATGACGATTGCTTCGCCCAGCGTGCCCACCACTTCGCGGATGGAGTCACCGATAACCGTGGTGGTGTCGAAAGGAATCTGGTACACCAGCCCGGGAGGAAACGACTTGGCCAGTTCGTCCAGCGCAGCCTTGGCCAGCCGGTCTACCTCCAGCGCGTTGGCATTGCTGAGCTGCTGCACGCCCACGCCGACCCCATCGACGGCCGTTGTAGTTCAGGTCGGCGGAATAGGTCTCCGCGCCCACTTCGGCATAGCCCACATCCTTCAACTGAACAATGCCGCCGGGGCTATTCTTGATGATCGATGTTGTCAAACTCAGACGGCTCGGAGAGCCTGCCGATCGACGCGGACGGGAATCTGGTAGGACTGATTCTCATTCGAAGGCGGCTGGCCGACCTGGCCGGCAGGGATCTCAACGTTCTGCTCAGCCAGCGCATTGGTTACGTCCACGCGTGGTCAGACCGCGAGCGGCCAGCCGCGCCGGATCGAGCCATAGGCGCATGGCATATCTGCGCTCGCCGAAGATCACGACATCGCCCACCCCGGGAATGCGCTTAAGCGCATCTTTCACATAAACATCGAGGTAGTTGCTGATAAACAGATCGCTGAATAGCGATTGTCCGGAGAATAAGAAAGCGGCCCGAAAACGAAGTTGGAGTTCGCCTTGGTGATCGTGATGCCGGTGTTGTTAACTGCCGCCGGCAGCCGCCCCTGTCGCGGTGGCGACGCGATTTTGTACGTCGACAGCCGCGATATCCAGATCATAGCCCGTCTGGAAGGTGATGGTAATGGCGCTGGTTCCGTCGTTGGAACTGGTAGAGGAGATGTAGCGCATGCCCTGCACGCCATTGATCTGCTGTTCCAGCGGAATGGTGACCGCGGACTCGACCGTCTGGGAGTTGGCTCCCACATAGTTGCTGGTGACGATAACCTGCGGCGGCGCCAGAGTCGGATACAGGGAAATGGGTAGCGTCGGAATGCAGACTGCGCCGGCAAGGATAATCAGCAGAGCGCAGACAGTAGCAAATACCGGCCGATGGATAAAAAAATCAACCAAAAGAACGCTCCCTTTCGCATGCACGGCTCAACAGCTTGCGAAAAACCTCTGTTTTGGGGGCAGAGCCGCAATAAAGTTCAGAGATTGTTTCTTTTTGTTCAGCCCAGGGGCTGTACCGGGGCGCCATCGATCAGGAACTGAATTCCTGAAACAATAACCTTGTCCCCGTTTTGCAATCCGCTTTTGACCGCGTAGTTGTTGCCTACCGTGTCTCCGATGGTGATGGGCCGTTGCTTGGCAAAGTACTTGCCGCTCTGGTTGGTGGCGACGTAAACAAACGTCTGGCCCCCCAACCGGGTGACCGCCAGCACGGGCACCACCGGGATAGACGATGTCGTCCAGATCACCCGCGCCTTAATCTGCTGCAGGTTCCGCATCCTGCTCAGGTCTGCCTTCACCGGGGCTTTGGCCAGGATCCCCTGCAGCTGGTCGTCCACCTGGGGAGAGACAAAGTCGATCGCGGTGCGCTCCAGTTCGTTCTCCTGGTTGTCGAGAATCACGACCGGCAGCCCCTTGCGAATCTGCGTCACCCGCTCGGTCGGTATATAGATGTAGGCTTCGAGGTCGCGGTTTTCATCCACTGTGGTGAGCAAGGTAGTGGGAGAGACGTAGTCGCCGAGGTGTACGGGAACATCCCCCACGATGCCGTCGAAGGGAGCGGCGATGTGGTAGTAGCCCAGCTGCTTCTTCTGACTCTGCGTCGTCGCCACGGCAGATTCGTAATCGGCCTGGGAGTTCTTGTAGGCCTGCTCCGCCTGGTCGAACGCATCGCGGCTGGTGACGCCCTGGTCGAAGAGTTTGCGCTGCCGTTCCACTTCAATCTGGTTGTACTGGAAGACGGCCAGCTTTTGCTGTTCCGTTGCGTGAGAGGAGGAGACCGTCGCCTCCTGCTTGGCCGGGTCGATCTCCATCAATATCTGGCCGGCGTGCACACGGTCACCGGAGTGAGCGTAGATCCTCACCAGGTTACCGTCAACCTGGGGATTGATCGTGGCTGACCGCCGGGATTTGATGGTGGAGACATATTCATCGTATTGCGGGACGGGCGCGGCAGCGATGATCTCGGTTTGCACCGGCATCGCCTGGGGCGCTGCTTGCGGAGGAGCTTGCTTGGCGCAGGCCGTAAGCGCCAGGAACGACAGGGGCAGTAATTGTTGAGTCCAGACGGGAAACCTTGTCAAAACCGGATCCTCAGACGAAGAAAATGCTGCAGAAACGCTGGCGTTTCTTTGCGTGCAGCTCAATACACCGCTTCACTCCCGCTCCTCGATCGAGGAGCACACTAGAGTAGTTTCGCGAGAAAACCACGAAAAGGCCAATTGCTTTGGTCTACACCAATTGCGAAACTGCTGTAGTCGGACAGTGATTCTTGGATGTGATCGCCGCGGAAGTTGCTTCACAAATTTTACCCTGACGGCAAAAAGGTTGCTTCTGCCTATCGCAAAGGCCTTAGTACATCTCCAAAATGATCTTCCCGGTATGCTTGCCCGACTCCATCAGGCGATGGGCATCGGCCGCCTTTTCCAGGGGAAAGGCAGAGTCGATGACGGGCCGCAGCTGTCCGCTAGCGAACAGTGGCCACAGTTCCTGCTCCACGCCTCGGGCTAACCAGGATTTCTCTGCCACCGAGCGGGAGCGAAGCGTCGAACCGGTGATCAGCAGCCGTTTCATCATGATCGAGCGCAGATCGGCGGTAACCTGGCTGCCATGGGAGGTGGCGATGTGCACCAGCCGCCCCCCCATGGCAAGCAATTCGATGTGCTTGGGAAAGTAGTCGCCGCCGATCATATCCAGGATGGCGTCGACGCCGTGAGGATGCGCCCAGCGGGCCACCTCCGCCGCCCAATCCTGGGTCCGGTAATTGACGGCAATCTCCGCGCCGAGCCTGAGGCAGAAGCTGCATTTCTCATCCGTGCCGGCAGTCGTGGCGACGCGGGCCCCGAAGGCGCGGGCCATCTGGATGGCCATCACGCCAATGCCGCTCGAGCCGCCTTGCACCAGGATGAGGTTATCGGGGAAGAGGCGCCGCGGTTCGAAAAGATTGGCCCAGACGGTGATGGCTGCTTCTGGAATCGCTGCGGCGTCGCGAATTGAGACACCTGGGGGCACGGCCATGCACTGGCCTTCGGGCACGGTGCAGTATTCGGCATATCCTCCCCCTGCCAGCAGGGCACAGACCTCGTCGCCGACGCGCCAACGGGAGGTTGAGTCCGCGCCCAGCTCGGCGATGTTCCCGGACAGCTCCATCCCCAGAATTAGGGAAGCCCCGGGTGGTAGTGGGTAGTGCCCTTGCCTTTGCAGCAGATCGGCGCGGTTGATGCCGGCCGCCCGGGTGCGGACCAGTACCTCCCCGCTGCCTGGGCGGGGAACCGGCTTGGACGCGATGCGAAGAACCTCGGGTCCACCGGGCGCCGTGACGTCGATACAGCGCATCAGGTCGGGAACGGCGCTCACGGAGCCTCGACTTCCTTCACCCTGGGCAGGGTGCGCAGCGAGAAGGGGTTGAAATCGGTGTGAATGTCGAAGGGGTCCACGCCTTCCCGGCGTTTCAGCCAGGCCACTCCAACGTAGGTGAGCGGCGTGGCCAGCGTTTCGTACACCACCTTGATCAGGTACGACGAGAGCATGAGCCGGATCAGGGTGGGCCGGGAGACCGTGCCGGCAAAGGAGATGAACATGACCAGAAAGGTATCGAAGGCCTGGCCGACAACGGTAGATCCGATAGTGCGGGTCCACAACCATCGACCCTGGGTGAGCACCTTGAGCCGGGCGAGGGTGAAGGCGTTGGCGAACTCGCCCACCCAGTAGGCAATCAGGCTGGCGGCGACGAAGCGGGGCACTAGCCCAAAGACGGTCTCGAAGGCCTGTTGGTTGTGCCATCCGGGGTCGGCAGGCAGGGCGACCGCCATAGCGCCGGCGGCGCTCAGTAGGGCGGAGGCAAAGAAGCCGATCCAGATGGCGCGCCGCGATGCCCGGTAGCCATAAACCTCGGTAAAGACGTCGCCAAAGATATAGGTAATGGGGAAGAGCAATTCGGCGCCGCTGATGGTCAGGGGTCCGAGGCGGCAAACCTTCTGGGCGACCAGGTTCGATACCAGCAGGACGACAACGAAGACGAGCACCAGCGTATCGAGATATTTGAAGCGCGTCATTCACTGCAGTTATAGCGCAGAGCAGGCGACTCCTGCTGCGTGCGCGGGCACCGGGAGGCTTTTGACACGTGATTTCCGAGTTGCTAGAGTTAAGGTTGGCCGACTCTGGCCGGCCCGACTCTGGGCCAAGTAACGTCCCCGTCGTCTAGCCCGGCCTAGGACACCGCCCTTTCACGGCGATAACACGGGTTCAAATCCCGTCGGGGACGCCAACAAAATCAGCTAGTTACGGTAAAGCATGCGATTTGGGTTGTTGATAGTAACCCGAAGCGCACGGTTGGCCCGTTGCGCGTGAAGCTCCCACATTGCCATTCAATTGGTTGACACTTAGTGTTATTGCAGTGCTACGGGGATGTCGGGATGTCGGCGGGACTTAGCGACTTCTTGTTGTTCTACTTGTGACCGAACGAAGAAGTGCGACAACAAAAGCCACTGCTGCGACAAGAGCTAGACCGAATGAAAAATATCCTCCCAGCGCTAACAGGTCAGTGACGAAATCCTGCGACCTGACCCCACCTGTGGGTTTCATGCATCGTGCATCCGTAACAAAAAACCACAAAGCTTGCTAATGCGACGACACATACCGTGCCGGTGAGCTTCAACCATCTTCTAATTTCCGTCATTTGAGCATCGCTTTGTCTGGTTTCTAAAGCCTGCATGAAGACGTGTGCCGCTTCACCAATTCAGCCTTGCATGTTGGGCTCAGGTGCACATGGTGCCTGCTCGTAATCCTAGTGTTCGAGACCCGAGACGAGCGCGGGAGAATAAAAAGAGAAAGCCTCCGAATGTGTCTCATATGGCCGATCTTGGGAACGGAGATCCAAGATTAGCGCTTGACGTTGCTAAGAAAAGGCGAAGTGCTAGAAGAGTTCAAAATCCGGATTCGTTGGAGTAGTGCAAACCGTCTTCGGGCATGCAAAATAGAGAATTAAGCCAATGCCAATTCTTTTCGTAAGCAGAGTTCTTCCAGCCGCCGTGCTTTGTTTGGTCGCTCCTACGTTTTCTGCCCTTGCTGCAGGAAGCAACCAGCAGCTTAAGAACGAAAGTTTTGAATCCGCCATTCCGGCGGATTTCTGGGAAGTTGAACCGTCCGATACCAAACAAGAGGCTTCCGTTGGCGTGGATAAGGCCCACGCCAAGGACGGAACCCAGTCTTTGTTGGTGGGGGCGGCTCATCCCACGAGTGTGACCCTTCGCCAGGAAGTCTTTCTGCCCGTGGGAACTCTGTGGCGTTTGACCGGCTGGGTGCGATCCTCCGGTCTTTCTGGTCAGGGTGGTTCCGACGCTGGACCACGGATCGGGATCGAAGCGGAGGCCGGCGATCAAGGGTACAGCGTGCCGCCGCCCGTCACTGGAGAATGGCAAGAGGAGAGCGTTGTATTCCGCGTTCCTTCGCCGGGCAGAATTGGCGTCGCGCTCAATGCGCTCAGCAGTCAGGCCGGCGAGGTATGGTTCGACGATATTCAGCTGAATCGTGTGCAGGAACCGGCGGAAGAAGAATCCGCCACCATATCGAACACTCGCCTTGGCCAGCATCCGATTGATCTGATGCAAGGTGGTCAGTTCATTGAGCCGTTGTGCAACCTGCTGCCTTCGATGATCGCGCAGCAGGTCGACTCCACCAGTTTTGAAGACGAGCCGCCCTGGACTCAATCGTACAAACGTGAAGTGGATAAGCCGCATCGTCCGTGGTATCCCGATGGCAGCGTGCACGTAGCGACGTACTCCTTTGATACAGACAACCCATTCAACGGCAAGCGCTCGCAAAAGATTGAGTTGCCGCTCGCCAATACGTGGGCTGGCATTTCGCAGGATGGTTTCTATTTGCAAGCTGGGCATTCCTACCGTTTAGACCTGCACCTGCGCAGCGACGCGAACGTCCGTGTCCGCGCCTCGTTGCATGGAGATGGCGGCATGATTGCGGGACCGGTTTCGCTCGGCCGTGGAACGGTTGAGTGGCGCGGCGCGGAAGTGCTGCTCACGGCCAAAGGCAATGTGCAGAATGCGACCCTGACCATTGAGTTCGAAGGACCGGGTACGATTTGGCTGGATCGGGTGTATCTAATCGACAAGAATGCGGTGCTCGGACTATGGCGCCCGGATGTTGTCAAGGCGCTGAAGGCGATGAACCCGGGAGTCGTCCGCTTTGGCGGCTCCACGATTGAATTTATGGACTGGGAAAAGACTGTGGGGAACTGGGACACACGTGTTCCATTCGCGGACGATCCCTGGGGGGGACTGCAAGAGAATTTTGTTGGGCTGGAAGAGTTTGTCCAACTCGTGCAGTACATCGGCGCCGAACCGCTGATTTGCATCCGTTGGACGGGCAAATCTCCACAGGACGCGGCCGATGAGATCGAGTACTTCAACGGCAGTGTGGATACCAAATGGGGCCGGATGCGCGCGAAGATGGGCCACCCCGCGCCCTACCATGTCAAATACTGGCAAATAGGAAATGAAATTGGCGCACCCGAATACGATGCTTCGCTGAAGCTGTTTGGAGAGGCGATGCGGCGGGTCGATCCCTCCATCAAGATTCTGTCATCGTTCCCGACGCCAAACACGCTGCGCCTGGCGGACGGGGAGCTCGATTATTTGAGCCCGCATCATTATTCGGTAGGCGACTTGAACGGCAGCGAGAAAGATTTCAAACGGCTGCGAGAGCAAATCAATCACGACGGAAACGGTAAAAACATACATGTGGCGGTGACGGAATGGAACGCCACCGGTGGGGAGTTCGGCCTGAAGCGAGGGATGTTGTTGACCATGGGCAATGCTCTGACACTTTCGCGTTACCAAAACATGATGCATCGCTACAGCGATCTGGTGGAGATCGCAAACCGATCGAATTTTTCGGATAGTTTTGGTTCAGGAGTCATTGACCCCGGTCCTGGTTCGCTCTACTTCACACCTGCCTATTTCTCCCAGGGCCTCTACCAGCGTGCGGCAGGTTCTTTCCCCTTGAAGATTGATCGCAACGGCTCACCTTCGTTTTATCTTCATGAGCCGGATCTGGACGCGACCTTGAGCCCGGATGGCAAGACGCTGCGAGTCTACGCGGTCAACTCGACAGATGTGTCCCGCAAAGTTGCCTTCCATTTGAATCCATCGCTGGGATCAGTGCAGGGCGGGGAAGTTTTGGTTCTGGGCGATAGCAACGCCAACGCCGATTCCGAAGCGATGAACTCACGCGACGAACCTGATCGGGTTGGCGTAAGAACGCGAAAAGTGAACTTGACCGGGTCGGAGTTTGAATACAGCTTTGCCCCGTTCGCGGTTACGTTGTTGGAGCTTCAAATGCGCGAACGGAATTGAGCGAAAGCAGGCCGGTCCTACTTTACTCTGATTTGTTTCAGCTTTGCCGCATTTTCAGAATATGTAGAGAGCGCGGTTCGAGCTCCCAGTGAGTGGCAGCAATCGCTTCCTGGCTTCGCAACGAGATGTAGGAATGTGCAGTGTCCACCGTCGCGCGCGTCGTTCCATAATTTGCCAGGACTAAGTAGATATCGTGGTTTGCGAATACGGAAGCTACCACGTCGTGGGGTAGCGGAGCACGAACGAGCTGGGTCTCAGTAACTTGCAGCCAGGCCCAGGCGCCTTCCTGCACCATCGGGGCGTACAGCTTCAACCATTCCGCATAGATCTTTCGCGCATCCTGTCGACCGGGAATGGAATCCCAACCCCCGTAGCTATAAGGACCGTTCGGATGCTTCTGGTAATATGCCCAGAGTTCCCGCAGGCGCATTGTCCAGAAGTCTTTCCCGTCGTCGGCATAATGGATTCCCGGGATCGCCGCTCGTTCACCAGTAACTGGTCTTCCGCCAAGCAATAGCGGAAACTGCATATATGGGATCGATTGCAAATACATTTCATCTTCTTGGGGAATTGTCGCTCGGCTGAAATCCAGACAGGGAACAACATAGGGCGGATGGTTCTTTACTGCCATACGCAGAGAATCGATGCTGTCGACAGTCTCTCCCACCCAGAGGTAGTCGTACACTTTCAAGTCTGTTTGCGGACGATCCGTGGCGCCATAATGTGCTTTGACGATGCCCCCACGCCTTTTCACTTCTTCGTAGAGCAGCGCCAACAAATCCCCCAGCGCTCCGTCTTGCGTGGCGCTTTCCGGAAACGCCAATACCTCGTCCTTCGCTGGAGGAGCAGGGTTGTCTGCCAACGGCAGATAGCCCATGTCGTTGAAAAGCCCATCTACACCGTACTCATCCATAATTCGCAAAAGCTGTTGCACGATGTATGCGCGCCAACCAGGGCTGGCCGGGGAGCAGCGCGCATATTGATAGAAAAGTTCAACCAGGTCTTGATCACGTGCCCATTCCTGGCGAAAGTCCGGATCTCTTCTATCGATGAAACCGGTTGATGCGTAGACAATCACTTTCATTCCGCGCTGGTGAGCGAGATCCAGAAACCTGCGAAATCCTTGTGGGTTCAGCGGAGTGAACTTGGTCGCGCCATAAAGCCGTTGGGAATCGTTCCAGTCCTCATGCAATTGAATGAGTCCAATGCCCTCGGCCTTCAATTGATCGAGTTGCATCGCGTCCCACTCATCGATTTCCCAGATTTTTCGGCAGGGATATTCACCCAGGCTGTAGTTGCATTGCCCGGGCAAGTAATTCGTGATGAGGTGGGTGCGCATGGCTCCGTGGATTTTATTCTGGCAAAGCGCAATATTCTCGAGCCTTCGCCGATGATCCTCTGCGGTTAGCTGCTTCAGATTCGGGGCGGCCGTTTTCGCTGCCGGATCCGCGCCCAGTGCTATGGTGCCTGTTAGATCTGAAAAGAGCGTGCCTGCGGCGAGAGCGCTGCCCGCACCTGCTTTTATAAATCCTCGACGGTTCATCGCGCGCAACTCCGGTTTCTGAAGAATTAGACACACCACTACCCGAATCACTAAGACATTGCGAAAAAATGACCGAAACCTAACCCAAATAATATAACCGCTTAGCCCCAATCACAGCAGAAGGCAAATCAAATAAGGCTTTTTCCCAACGAGATCTCTCAAAACGATGCTGGCGCCAGTGACATCCCGGCGTGCAGGCGAAAGTCTCGCGACGACTCACCGACCTTGAACTCGTAAGTTCCGGCCGATAACTCCCAGTTGCGGCTCCGCTGGTTCCACCATGCAAGCGACTTTACCGGGAATATGATGGTTACGGGCTTCTCTTCGCCCGGCTGCAGGCTGACCTTGGCGAATCCTTTCAATTGAGACGGCGGTTCCTGGGCAAGGGCCGGCTCTCCCACGTAGACCTGCACCACATCGGAGCCTCGCCGGTTCCCGACATTCTTTACTGTGAGGTCAATCTTTATCGTATCCCCGTCACGGCTGAGCTTCAGATCGCTCAATCGGAAGGTGGTGTACGAAAGCCCAAAGCCAAACGGGAACAACGGCTCCTGATGGTGCTGGTCGTACCAGCGATACCCTACCAGGATCCCCTCATCGTATTGAGCAATGCCGTTCACTCCGGGATACTCTTCCGGTCGAGTGGCAGGACCCTGGTCAGCACTCGCAGGGAATGTGACTGGCAAGCGTCCTCCGGGATCGGCATCACCAAAGATCAGTGAGGCCGTACCAGCGCCGGACTGCTGGCCTGGATACCAGGTCTCGAGGACAGCCCCCACTTCTCCCAGCCAAGGCATCGCTACCGGGGTGGAGGTATTGAGCACAACCACAGTGCGTGGGTTCTGGGCGGCCACCGCCGCGATCAAGCCATCCTGATCGCCGGGAAGGTTGAGCTCTTGCTTATCCATCCCCTCGCCGAGTTGTTCACCGGCGAAGACAATCGCCAAATCGGCCGTACGCGCTGTCTGCAGCGCCTGTGCTATTTCTTCTGCATGAGGAGGAAACCAGCCAAGGTGCACCTGGCTGCCGAGGACCGCGTAATCATTCGAGTGCTCCAGCACCAACGAGACCGGCTTGCCGGCGTCCAGATGAATGGTTCCAAGCGCGGTCGCAGTGAAGTTGACGTGGTCCAATTGCACCGCCTGCTTTCCGCCGATCGAGAGCTTGGTGCTCCCGCCGCCGGAAAGGGAGAAGACGTATTCTCCGCTTAACGGTGGATCGAGCGTTCCGGTCCAGCGGCCAGACCACGAAAGTTTGGGAGGGGCAAAGGAAATAACCTGCTTACCTAGTTCAGGCGCTGGAATATCGTCGAAGTCCACCGCGGGATCGACACGAGTCACGACCGGCTGACCACTTAGATCGCTGGAGCGGAAGTAGGAGGCCGTAAATCCGGCCGCCTCTCTTGTTGAAGTATGAATGACGTCCCCTCTGAGTATGGGCAAGGGGCGAATGCCTGCTCCAGCTTTGACATAGGTCACTTTCATCGATGGCCCCGCCCGCTGCACGATGGCCTCCGCAGGTACGCTCAGCTTTTGCACATAGACCATCGGGCCTTCCTCACCGGTGATCGCCTCAGGACCCGCTGCCACACCGATCACAGCGATCGTCTTGACCTTGCCGGGTGTGATGGGAAGCAGATGATCCTTGTTTTTGAGAAGAACCGAACCTTGTTCGATTAAGCGCTCCGAGAGGGCGATATGTTCTGGTGTCGATACCGCCGCCGCGGGACTGCCGGTTGGTGGATGATCAAAGACGCCCACCCTGAATATAGGCAAGATCGTATGAAAGAGGATGCGGTCGATCGTCTGTTCATTCACCTGGCCACTTTCGTGGAGAGCTTTAAACGAAAGGCCAAATCCCAGGTGATCGACGCCGGCCTCAACAGCCAACAGCGGATCATGCAAAGCGAAAACTGCGTCTGGAGTGATATCGCCGGCAAAACCCCAGGATCGCAGTTCCTGGAGGACATCCTTGTTATTGCAGGCGAACGTGCCATTGATCTGGTTGTAGGAGCACATCGCTGCTCCGGCGGAGGATTTCTCAACCGCCGCTCGGAAGCCGGGGTAATAAACTTCATGCAGGGCTCGTTCCGGTATGAGTTCGTTGATCCCGGTGAAGTCCGGATAGTGACCGACCCGATTCCAATCCTGATTGTTGGCTACAAAGTGCTTCATCATCGCAATCACGTGCTGGGACTGGATCGCTGAGATCTCCGCGGAAGCCATTTCCCCGTTAAGAAGGGGGTCTTCTCCGTACGTCTCGGCGGAGCGGCCCCAATGCCACGTACGCATGATGTTCAACGTGGGTCCGATGATCTGAGACAAACCCTTGCCCCGCCACTCCTCCGCGAGCGCCCTCCCGAACTGAGCCGCCATGTCGCGGTCCCAGGTGGCTGCCACAACGATCTCGGTGGGAAAGGCGGTGACGCCGAGCGCCATCGGCGGTGGGGGGCCAGGGAATGGGCCACGCGCAATGCCATTTGGGCCATCGGCGGCCCGGATCTGAAAGAAGTTTTGACCCACCCCTTTGGGGGGTTCGAACGGACCATCCAGCCTCTGCAACTTCTCTGGCAGGCTCATGCTACGGATCACTTCAAGTGTGCGACATTCCGGAGTTTGATTTGCGTCACGCCACGGCTCCTTGGCTGCCGGAACCAAACAGGAAGCGAGGCCTGGTATATCGCCGGTGGCGGAAGTCGCCGACTGGCAGGTCGCGACGCGCAAGCTTCCGCAGGCCAGCAAGAGCAACAAAACTATATGGAAGAATGACCGCACTTCGATTCCTTTCTCGTTAGCGATATTTACCCAGCCATCTACGTCCGTGTGAGCTCACCGCGAATCGGATCTGTACAGGAGATTATTACTGCTGGCTGAACCTCAAATATTTGCCGCGTTCAGGTGATCAGGTGTGCCTGAAAGAAACTTGTCACCATCGAGGGAATGTTTGCTCCCGGGTCACATGACCACCGAGACTTAAGCACGCCAGAAGCGGCTGGATGGACCGTCACGCGTCCATAGTCCTGGTCGCCCAAGCCTGGATTATTGAAGAACCCATGCGACAATTTCTCAAAAAGCACGAGCGTCGCGTCGCTTCTTGCTGCGGTCAGGGCATCGAACAAGTATCTGCTCTGGCTCGAGGGAATCAGCGTGTCGGCCTCACCATGAAGAATCAGGAATGGCGGACCTCCGCCGCGGACGTAATGAACAGGATCCGCCAGCTCCACCTGTGCCGGGGAAGCGTTGACAGGGCCACCCAGGAGGCGCGATTCGAACGAATCAGGATCGCCGGCCGGAAGGACCTTGCCGATCACGAGGCTCTCGGCGTCCGTTCTCACCGAAGCCTTGGAAGCGCGGTCCGCATCAATTCGGGCAAAGTTGGTAGGACCGTAGCCGTCGACAACAGCCTGTACGGCCGACGATCGTCCCGGGTGCTCGTCGGCTAGAAACTCATCTTCCCGGGATAGCGCGGCACAGGCAGCAAGATGTCCTCCCGCAGACGATCCCCATAATCCAATACGCTCGCCATTGAATCCGAACTCGTTGGCCACGCTGCGTATCCATCGCACAGCCGTCTTGACGTCATCGACGGGCGCGGGAAATTTTGCCTCATCGCTCAGCCGGTAGTCGATGCTGACCACTGCCAATCCCGGGTGTCGTGCAAAGTGCGCGAGGTCGGGCGCCAGACGACGATCTCCGAACCGCCATCCTCCGCCGTGGAGCCAGACCACAACCGATGGCTTCTCACTGGACCCATGAGGAAGGTAGACATCTGCCAGGCGCTCGCGACCGCCTACGCGACTGTAGACCTGATCGGTCATGACTCGAACCGGAACGGAGGTATCTGCCATCGTGTCCTCCTCGTGGACTACCCGGCTTGCGCCGGTGGTCCGCCAGGCCGCTCCAGAACGGTCAGATCCAGTTCGGCGAGGTGCTGAATCACTCGATCGAAGCGGAACGGAGGGGGCTGCAAGGGATAACGGTATCCATCGAACGGCTCGCAGAGATAGCGGAAAAAGCTCTCGAAGTGTCCGGGGGTTATAAATCCCAGAAAGCGCGTATCGTGCTTCTTCAATTGGAAGGAGTGAGCCGTCTTGGGAGGAACGTGCAGAAAGTCGCCGGGGTCCAGAGTGACAAAACCGTCACCCACAAACATCTCCATCTGTCCGTTCAGGCAAAGGAACAACTCCGTGACTTGTTCATGGCGATGCTTCGGGATCGCTGGTCCGGGGGGCCCCTCGGTTAGAAGCGCGATAAACACTCCATCGCTGTGCGTTTGATTGCCCAGTATGGTGTACAGCTGGTCACCCGCGATCATTCGCTCTCCTTCGCTCGCAGCGAGCACGAAGGGGTGCATTCCTTCAGGAGCGATCGTCAGCTTGGAGGACCAATTGGGGCTGGGATGACCGTTCTTAGCGATCAACTCTGTATCGACGGAGCCATCAAGGACCGTCCAGTCGACGGAACCATCGCCTGCGGCGTATACCGTGCCCGCATACGGCCTGCCTAACCGGACATAGGCTTCGGCCGCATTTCCGCCAAATGTCCAGCTAAGAAGCTGCCCGCGGTGATCGACAAACTCGTAGCCGTGGGGCGTTCCCGGCGGAATGTTTATATAGTCGCTCTCGGTCAGCAAGTAAGCGTGGCCCGCGAGTGTGAGCGAAACAACACCTTGCAGCACAAAGAGGGCCTCATGGGTGACGGCGTGCCGGTGCATGGGAAACGCGGCGCCCTTGGCGCCCGTCAGGATGACACCGCTTGCTAGCCGCCCCAATTGGTCCTCTGCCGCGATGCGCGTGGCGAGATGATTCCCAAAGGCGTAACGGTTGCCTTCTCCGGCATCGAGTTTATAGGGCATCTGCATCCCGGGCAGTTCATTCTTGTACATCGAATCGACCTCTTTTCAGAAGCTTTCAGCGGAATATTTGCCGACCGGTACCCATGCGTACCAAAAGACAGGTGCATTGATACCAGAAGAAACAGAGCGTTGTAAAGTCCGATTTGAGCAAAGAAGTGCATTGACAATCGTGCGGTACCGAGTAGTACCATCAATGCCTGAAGTTCCCCACCCTGAACAAAACAGGTGGCACTCCCAAATTGAGAGGGCGACGGCCGCGGGCTTTCGCCGAGAGAGGGCACTTTGTATGAAACTGGCTTCATTCCGCATTCAGAACCGGGCAACATGGGGCGTGATCGATGGCCGGTTGGCGCTGGATATGGGCGCCGCACTCGGAGACGCATACCCGGATCTCAAGGCATGCCTTGCGCAAGGCGGTCTTGAAGCTGTACGGGAGAGCATGGGTTCCGCGCCGAAATATGAACTTGACGACGTTACCTGGCTACCCGTGATCCCGAATCCGGAGAAGATTTTTTGTGTCGGCCTTAACTACGAATTGCACCGCAAGGAAACGGGCAGAGCTGTGGTGGATCACCCAACCATCTTTGTCCGTTTTGCCAACACACAGACAGGCCACATGACGAATATCATCCGGCCGGGTGTTTCCACCGACCTCGACTTCGAGGGCGAACTTGCGGTGATCATCGGCAAACCCGGACGCTATATTTCGCGCCGGCAAGCATTCGATCACGTCGCGGGCTATGCCTGTTATAACGACGGCAGCGTGCGTGACTGGCAGCGTCACACGCATCAGTTCACACCTGGAAAGAACTTCCCAGGCACCGGAGGCTTCGGCCCCTGGTTGGTCACACCGGATGAGTTCACAGACCTCGGAACGCGCCGGATTATGACTCGCCTGAACGGCGAAACTGTGCAGCAAGCCACTCTGGGCGAGATGATCTTCGATATTCCGACGCTGATCGAGTACTGCTCCTCGTTCAACCCGCTTGTACCCGGTGACGTGATCATCACCGGAACACCCGGCGGTGTTGGTGTGAAGAGGACACCGCCTCTATGGATGAAGCCCGGCGACGTGGTTGAAGTCGAGATAGATGGGATCGGAGTGCTGCGAAACGGAATAGCGCAAGAAGAGGAAGATAGCACCGCTCCTGGCCGGTGACGCGTCTGGGGGCCAACAGGTGGAGATGTCCGGACAAGGTATGCGTGAATTCCCCGTAGTTGCGATTCGGAGCGTGGAATTGGGAGTTCCCGATTTGGCTCGCGCCGAGGGGTTTTATACGGCCGTTTGGGGCCTCACCGTGGCAGGCCGCGAGGACGGAATCGTATATTTACGCGCGTCAGGAAATGACCATCACGTGCTCGCGCTGCGTGTCCATCCGAGCGCCCAAATTCTGTCTGTGAGCTTCCGCGTTCGCGATGAAGATACGCTCTTCGACATTGCCCGGAAGGCGATCGCCGCAAACAGCAAGCTGATTGCAGCGCCGGCTCCGAATCATGAGCCTGATGGCGGGCTCGTGCTCGCAATTGCCACACCCGAGGGCTTCCTTCTTCGCTTTCATCACGGTGACGTTCTGCATGACGACGGCGAATCCCTCTGTGCCATGCCACTGCGCTTGTCGCATGTGAATCTGAATTGTGCGGGGCTGGAGGCGACGAGCGGCTTCTTCCAACAGGTTCTTGGATTCCAGCTGATGGATCGATCGAAGGCGATGGCATTTCTCCGCTGTAACGACGATCACCACGCGGTCGTCCTCGCAGACTCCGGGTTGGATGGCCTGAACCACGTCGCGTTCATGGTGCCGGATTGGGAATCGGTGATGCACGGCTCCGGCCGAATGATTGACCACGGGTATGCGATCGGCTGGGGAGTCGGCAGGCACGGGCCGGGTAACAATGTGTTTGCCTACTTTGTCGACCCATTCGGTTTCGTAATTGAGTACACGGCCGAGGTGCTACAGGTTGACGAGAATTACCAACCACACGGTCCGGACTATTGGGTATGGCCCCCGGGACGCACGGATCATTGGGGCATTGCACCGCGCAAACCCGAATACGTTAAGCAAGCGCAGCTTGCCATTCGCTTCGCCACTCCGAACACGGGAACGGCTCGAGCGTGAAACACGAGCAACAATATGACGTAGTCATCGTGGGACTCGGCCCCGTCGGCGCGATCGCTGCCTGCTGGCTGGGCCAGGCGGGTGTGAAGACTTTAGTCTTAGAGAAGAGCCGCAAGATTTGGGAGATTCCTCGCGCCATGGCTCTCGACCACGAGATCCTGCGTGTCTTCCAAAATATTGGCGTGATCGAACAGGTCCTTCCACATACAGCTCCCTTCGGAGCGTCTGAACATTTCGGAGCCAGGGGCCAGCTCATCCGGCGCATCGACGTTGTGGCTCCGCCGTATCCCTTGGGCTACCTGCCGAATATGGTCTTCACGCAGCCGCCGGTCGAGGCAGTTCTGCGGAGTCGTGCTGCCGAACACGCGAGCGTGACCCTGAGGCTCGGGTGTGAGGTAACGGGTATCGTCCAGAGACAGAATGCTGTCGCCATTACTGCGCAGGATGATGCCGGACAGAGTGATTCCGTAGAGGCGAGATTTGTCATTGCATGCGATGGCGCCTCGAGTGCGCTACGTCGCTTGTCAAACGTTTCGCTCGATGACCTGGGATTCGATGAGCCCTGGCTGGTGGCTGACGTGCTTGTGAATGACAACGCTTTGCCCAAGCTTCCCGCCGTCTGTGCCCAGTACTGTGACCCCAAACGACCGTACACCTACATCATTGGGCCGGGGAATCATCGGCGCTGGGAAATTATGTTGAACCTTGAAGAGGATCCACGTGAGATGGAGCGTGAAGACCGTGTATGGCAACTGCTGTCACGTTGGCTCGAACCTGGAGACGGGAAGATCTGGCGGGCGAGCTGCTATCGCTTTCACGCACTCGTCGCTGAAAGGTGGCGTGACCGCCGCGTCTTCCTCGCCGGGGATGCGGCACATCAACAACCTCCCTTCATTGGCCAGGGGATGTGCCAGGGAATTCGCGATGTTACGAACCTCTGCTGGAAGATCGTCTCCGTTCTTCAAGGCAAATGCGGGGAGGCTTTGCTCGACACATATGAGCAGGAGCGTAAGCATCACGTGATGACCTTAACTAAGAGGATCAAACACATTGGCGCCGCAATCTGCGTACGTGATGCCGATGCCGCGCGCCAGCGTGATGAAGATCTTCTGAAGCAGGGTGGGGGCAAGGCTCCGGTAGTAACGCGCCAGGAGATTGTGCCGCCGCTGGAAGCCGGTCTTGTGCGCCCGGAATCTGGGACCGCCGCAGGGACCATCTTTCCTCAGCCTCGGATATGGACCGCAGCAGGGGCGAAGCTGATGGACAAGATTTCAGGCCTGGGATGGCTATTCGTTGTGGACGGCCGCGGCGACACGCAGTATCCGGCACGTGAGGGAAGGGGTGTTCAGACGATTGTCATCGGGCCAAACGATTTTCAAGAAACGGAAGCAGTCGCGGCAGCATGGTTCGATACCCACCGCTGCACGGCCGCACTTGTCCGGCCCGATCACTACGTGTATTGGGGAAGCCACGATCCGCAAGCGGTTAACCAAGCGTGGGCTGAACTCCGGGGTGCAATCGGGAGGGCAAGCGCGACAGCTTCTTCTGAAACGGCCTGCACATCTGGAAAGCCAGCTCGTATGACCACGATGAACGCAGAGAAATTGTGATGCGGGATTCCGTTGGAACTAGAAGAAACGACCACATGGGGCGCATACTTGATGCGGCTGCCGAGATCTTCCTCGAGAAAGGCTATGAAGAGACGAGTACGGCTGACATAGCCCGGCGCGCGAAGGTGTCGAAGCGGGAGCTCTATTCCAACTTCAGCGATAAAAGAGACATCCTTGCTGCCGTTATTACCAAGCTGCAGGCTCGAATACAAGCGGAGACAAACGTTAGCTGGTCTTCGACCGAGGATTTGAGGGCCGTGCTTACGAAGGCGGGAACCCAGATCCTGGAGTTCATCAACTCAGAGATGTTCGGGAAGCTATTTCGCATCGTGGCCGCGGAAAGCTTTCGGGACCCGGTTTCCGCGCAGACGTTCTACCTGCTTGGACCTCGCTCGGGCCGCGAGAGCACCGCCGCTTTTATCAAACGCCACATGAAAACAGGCAATCTGCGGAAGGCGGATTCTCTACAGGCGGCGGACGATTTCCTTGATCTTGTGATTAGCTCCCGCTTTTTGACTGCTGTTGTCCTTGGCCAGACCCAGGAGGCGCTCGAGCCGCGTTCACACGTAAGGCATGCGGTGGATATTTTTCTCAGCTACTACGGCGCGCATAGGACAGATGGTCCGGCTAGCCGGCAGAGTCCCGCATCGCGGCAAGTGAGCAAGCGTCAGGCCCCGGTTCGCACGTTGATCCGGCGCAAGGGCGTGAATCCATCGACTGCAGCTTTTCCTGCGAGGTGACCTGGACATCTTGTTCTCTCCTCTTCACCCTTGTTGTTGCTCCCCGACCCACTAGTTGGGCGAGCGACCGTGCGGTTGGGGACGCGGGGTCTCCCAAAGCTATTGGCTATCCCCGCTCTTGGTTACATCTTTCACGGCATCGGCAAATGACTTAGAGCCTTTGGTGCGATGGATTCGCCCATTGAGTACATCGTCCCATGTAATGTAGGGGTAAAGATTATGAGCTTTGGCCTGCTCTTCGAACAGAGCTTTTAGTTCAGCTCAGTTTCTCCGGGTACTTTTTGGCTAAGTCAATTCGTTCTGTGTAGTCGTCATTGAGGTTGTAGAGCTCCCAGGCGTTTTCATCAAAAGGCTGTTTGCTTTGCAGATTTCCAGTGATAAAGCTGCTTGGGTAGGCCAATTCAGCTTTCCACCCGTCGTGATAAATCGATCTCGAGCCGAAGATGTAGTAATACTGCAGCGTGTGACGGGTGGGCGCCTTGGCATCGTCAATCGAGTAGGCCAAGGAAGTTCCCTCAATGGGCTGCTGCTTGATTCCCTTGATCTGCTCAGGAGCCTTGATGCCCACGAGATCGAGTGTCGTCGGAAGAATGTCAATTACATGGCCGTACTGGGTACGAATTCCTCCTTTGTCCTTAATTCCTTTCGGGTAGAAGACGATGAGCGGATTGTGGGTGCCGCCTTCACTGTTCGCATCCTGCTTCCAGTACTTGAAAGGCGTGTTTGCGGCCTGCGCCCAGCCGAGCGGATAATTCCCCTCGGTCGCGGCGGACGTGCCGATCTCTCCAATCTTACTCAGGTTGTAATTGATATTCTCTTGCTCCGTTAACGGCTTGCCGAACAAAGGGCGATCGATATCCCCGTTCAGGGTGCCTTCTTTGCTTGCGCCATTGTCGCCGATCAAAACGAATACCAGCGTGTTGTCCAGCTGGTTGATCTCTTTCAAGTGATTGATCAAACGGCCAACTTCATAATCCGTGTACGTCAAATAGCCCGCATACACTTCCATGAAGCGCGCATAAAGCTGTCTTCTCGTCCGCCGATAATTGATCCCAGGCCTTAATATTCGGGTTGCGATCGGGAAGTTTCGCATCGGCAGGGATAATGCCAAGCTTCTTCTGGCGCTCAAAAACCTCCTCGCGGTAAGCATCCCAGCCCTTGTCGAATTTGCCCTTGTATTGATCGCTCCAGTATTTGTCTACCTGGTGCGGGGCATGCGTGGCGCCGGGCGCGTAATAGAGGAAGAAGGGCTTGTCCGGAGCTGCCTTCTTCTGGCGATCGATATAGAAGATGGCTTTATCGGTGATCTGATCGTTCAGGTGGCGGCCATCGGGACGGACGTGAGCCTGATCTTCCACCAGGTCCGGCTTGTATTGATCGGTTTGCGAACCGAGGAATCCGAAGAAGTGGTCAAAGCCTTTTCCGGTTGGCCAACGATCAAACGGGCCTGCATCGGTCGCATCTTCGTCAGGGGTTACACCATATTTGCCAACGGCGAAGGTGTTGTAGCCGTTCTCCCGAAGAATTTCTGCAATGGTTCCGGCCGAGGAAGGAAGTCTGCCGTCCCAGCCGGGGAATCCGGCGGACAGAACAGTGTGTGAGAATCCAGATTCGTGCACGGATGAGCTGTTACGGCCAGTCAGCAGCGCTGCGCGGGTTGGGGCGCAGATCGCGGTGGTATGGAAGTTCGTATAGCGCAAACCATTGTTGGCTAGAGTGTCGAAGGTGGGAGTCTGGATCAGCCCGCCAAATGTGTCGGCAGCGCCAAAGCCCACATCATCCAATAGGATCCACACTACGTTTGGGGCGCCGGCGGGTGCTTTCACAGGTTCCGGCCACCATTCTTTTGACTCGGCGAGGGTTCTGCCGACGACTCCTTGATATGGCTGGGTTGCTTGAGCATGCAGTAACACGCTTGCACTCGTCGCAAGGATGAACGTGGAGGTCAACGCTCTTCAGTACGCTTTTCACTTTCATAGAGCTCCTGTTGGTTTAAGTCGTTCAGCGATGGCGAATCGATCAGTTTATTTTTTCCAGAAGCAGTGCGCGGCGGTTGTTTGGGCACTCGCGGACCTGGGCAAGATTTGCCCGAGGCTGGTCCTTTACACAGCGAAACCCAATGTGGTTGGTCGCGCTGCTCACCTCGCCCTTGCCGCGCGTGCCCACGATATAGCGTGAGCAGTATTGCGACGTGCATAGAAACGATCCGCCTCGCTGCACGCGCTTTTGCACGCCCGGCTCCGTGGGGTCCAGCGATGTATCCGGGCCCTGGGGATTGCGTGTCACCTTGTCAGTGGCTCTTAGCTCGGCATAGTAGTCGGCGCGATAAAGGTCCCTGGTCCACTGCCATACGTTCCCCGTAATGTCGTACAGGCCGTAGCTGTTTGGTGGAAATTGAGCTACGGGCGCGATACCTGCGTGTCCGTCGGCGCCGCTGTCGTGGTCAGGAAAATGGCCCTGGTGGGTATTGGCCATCCACTTTCCGTCTGGACGCATGCTGTCGCCCCAGGCGTAGGGCTTTCCCGTAAGCCCGCCGCGCGCCGCAAACTCCCATTCTGCTTCCGTCGGCAAACGCTTGCCGGCCCACTTGGCGTAAGCGACTGCATCGTCATAGGCGATCTGCACCACGGGGTAGTTCGCCTTCCCGAGAATATTGCTCTTAGGGCCAAGCGGATGCCGCCAGTTTGCCCCAGCAACATAGCTCCACCATCGGGAATAATCATCGAGCGATACTGGCTTCGGGGGTGGGTTGAAGACCAACGAGCCAGCAACCAGTTTCTCAGCCGGAACGCCCGGGAAATCCTTAGCCAACGGTTTACGCTCGGCTACCGTTACGTAAGCTGTCATCTTCACGAATTTCTCAAATTGGGCGTTCGTGACGTCGGTCTTGTCCATCCAAAAGCCATCCACATAAACCCGGTGAATGGGACGGGCGTCCTCCATGGCCTCGTGTCCGCCTTCCGGAAGGGCAGTCAGATCGTTGGCGCCCATCGAGAACTCGCCACCTGGAATCCAATTCATGCCGGCCGGGGGATTAGCTGGAGCCGGCGTTTGATTCTGTATCGTCGGCAGGAATGCATTGCGCGAAGAAACATCCGAGACAGAAGCGTGCACCGGTTCGTGGAATTCAATCTTCGCGGCGCAAGCTGCGGCGATTACCGCCAGAGCGGCTGCGGTTAGAACCGCACGATATCGCGCATCCCGGGAGAATCTCTTCACGCTCAACACCTTGATTCGTTAGCCCACGAGGTCGCGTGATGCTACACCGGACCAAGTGATGGATTCGCAATGGAGGCTGGAAATGGGAGGAGTCTACGCGAAGATCAACAACACGAGCGACGGAGAGTCTGCTCGGCCGCAGGCACAAAGAGCGCCGCGATTTGTAAGGTCACCTGCATAATTGGTATTCAGCACTAATCATACGAAAAAGTCAAATATATGGCAGTTCGAGGAGACCACACCTGAAGCCATACATGTCTTATCTGTTCGATAATTGCTGGTCGATCCGCAGCGCAAGCTAGTTCCGCTTCGAAAGCGAAATTGGGCGCCAGTGTTGGCCAATTCTTGCAAATAATGCCGTCGGGGAGAATTCAAACTACCTGTTCTTCGTTGTTTGCTTCTGCAGCCTAGTGTCGGAAAATTCCACTGTGTGGATGATAGTGCTGCCAATCGAACCAAAAGTCCTTGAGCGCAAAGATCCGCGTGAGGCACTGTCCCTTCAGCGCGCCCGAAACGGCGCAACCGTCAAAGCTCCACCCGCTGAGGGTCGCGTCGTCAACCAGCGTCCATGGGTCATTGGCATTCGCGGCGCTGTGGCCGTAGAACTCAAGTGTTTGGCCGCTGACTTGTCGGGAAAACACGCGCACGGACTTTCCGTCGGGGCCGAGCACCAGCATAATGGGCTCGTCACCCACCACATCGAGCAACACCGGCGATTGAGCTGTGAGTTTGGTTAGCGGATACGCTTCTGCGGCTGCTCCGCTCGCCACGCCGATGATTGTGTCCCGATCGGCGAGCGAGCCTTTCGGCCCGTGGATCACGGTCGGCAGCTTGCCTATTCTGCTTTCCCAATCCGCCTTTTCATAATTGGCGGCATAACGCGGCAGAGGCGCCAGGACGGTGCCGTTAGGCTGCTCCTTCTTCCAGAGCCCAAAGCTGAGCTCGTCTTGCGGCAACAGCGTAAGCTGCCCCCCTTTCAGCGGGCCGGCAACCGCGGTTCCCGTGACCTGCTGCCAATAGCTGCCTGTCTCCTCATCACGCATCAAGAAGTTCTGATTGTTGATGCCCGCCAGGTGGAAGTGCAGTTCGCGTCCGTTCAGGCTGCGGGTCCAGACCAGACCCGTGTGGCAAAGCGTTCAATAGGTGACGACCATCGGCAGTCCGTGCAGCCGGTCGTTCACAACATGGTGATACCCCATCTCGCGGATTGGGTAAGCTCGGCTCTCTCCGCCGAGCGTGACCGCGATGACCATATCCTTCGGATCAATTCCCGCCCGGTCTGCTGCAACATACTTTGGTTCCCCGAAAGGATGAAACATGTGCTCGAAAGGATTGATCCAGGTGGAAGCGGCGGCCAGAATTGCAATGCTCATGGCGGGCGCGAGCAACAACTTTGCCATCCAGCCGGCGCGTCGCCACAGTAGCAGCGCAACAGCCGTTATTACGCAAGCCAGTATCAACGATAACGGCTTGTTGTGCAGAAGCACCCACAGAGCACGCTTCAGGGCTGCAGGCTCCTGCTCGTGGAAGGGACGAATTACATACATGGGGTAGCCTGCGAAGGCCAAGCTCGCGAGGCTAGCCAGAAACAAGCAGAGCGCCGGAACTATCTTAAGAGATCGTCTGCCACTCTGGACTTGGTTTGCGACCGGCATCGACTCAGATTCTATCCCGAATGTTGCTCACCGCTAGCAATTCATCTTGCTACGCCGGTCTGAACCAGTTCTCTCCATCGATTGACTTAGCTCAAAGTCATCCTTTAGGATGACGCTCCTGCTAACTGCCCTTGGTAGACTCCGCGGATAGTCAGGCTTGGCGGAAGTGCGTGTGAGTCGAACACACCGTCGCCCGTTAAGGACGACCACCGGTTTTGAAGACCGGGGGGATCACCGGAGCCCAGGCACTTCCTCTTGGAGTAACTTGCCGCCCTACTGCATTGTTGTTGCAGTTATGATCCTATCTGATGAGGCGAGACAGGAATAACGGATGCATGACTCGACAACCGTGAGACTGACACAGCAGGTAAAAGCCGGCGGATGCGCGAGCAAGCTGGCGCCCGGCACGTTGGCTGCAGTGCTGTCAAGGCTTCCGAAACAAAGCGACCCGAATCTGCTGCTTGGCTTCGAGACGTCGGATGACGCGGGCATCTATCGCATCGCGCCGGAGCTTGCCCTCGTTCAGACCGTCGATTTCTTTACCCCGCTTGTAGATGACCCTTTCCTCTTCGGTCAGATCGCCGCCACCAATGCACTGAGCGACGTCTACGCCATGGGCGGCCGGCCGGTGACCGCTTTATCAATTGTCTGCTTTCCGCCCGACGGCGATCTGGACGTCCTCGAACAGATCATGCGCGGCGGATTAAAAAAAATGGGCGAGGCCGGCTGCGTCGTAGTAGGGGGACACAGCGTTCGCGACGCCGAGATCAAATTTGGATATGCCGTTACCGGCCTGATCGATCCAGGCCGTGTGTTTACCAATACCGGGGCCGTCACCGGCGATGTGCTGATCCTCACCAAGCCTATTGGTACGGGGGTCATCACAACGGCCTTGAAGCGCGGTCTCGCAAAACCAGAGTGGGTGGAGAATGCGGTGCAGTCCATGACCACGCTCAACCGCGCAGCATCTGAGATCGTCACAGCCGCGGCTGGTGTCCATGCAATGACGGATATTACCGGCTTCGGCCTGATGGGCCATGGTCGCGAGCTGGCGCTGGGCAGCGGAGTGACCATTGAGATTGCGGTGCAAACCGTGCCGCTCATCGAGGGTGCTCTCGATGCCGTCCGCCTCGGTGCGATTCCAGCTGGATTGCTGGCCAATCGCGACTTTGCAGAATGCGTGAGTGCCGATGCACCCGGCTCTAAGATTGCCGATGATATGCGTACCTTGCTCTACGATCCTCAGACCGCGGGTGGTTTATTGATCTCTGTTGCGCCGGATCATGCCGACTCGCTTGTCGGTTTGCTGCGTCGTGCAGGTCTGAATGCAGCCAAAATCGGCTCTGTCCGTGATCCCTACAGAGCGGGAGAGGGCGTTTCGGCAATTCTCTTGCGGTAGCAGCAAACAACCGAAAGCAATACACTTCACTAGTCCATGAAGAGCAGCGATAACCCCACCACCGATCCCGGCTTACGCAGTCTGTACAGCCTGCTGCCTTCGCTCAATGATCTCCTGCTCAGTCCCCGTTTCTCCGCAATCGTTCAAGTCAAATCTCACAGCACGGTGGTTCGTGCTACGCGAGCCGTCCTTCTCTGCGTCCGGCAGGAGATAGCCGAGGGTAAACACACGCTCGCCAGTCTCAACCACTGCCTCGATGAACTTCATCACGCGGTTGCCGAAGAGATCAACCGGAGCCAGCGCTACTCGCTGCGCCGCGTCATCAACGCGACCGGCGTCATCCTGCATACCAATTTAGGGCGAGCTCCCCTGAGCATTTCTGCGCTCGAACACATGGTCGAGATTGCTACGGGCTACTCCAACCTCGAACTCGATCTCGAAACTGGCGAGAGAAGTCGCCGGGACGTTCACGCGGAGAGATTACTTTTGCATCTGCTCAGCATCAAGAGCCGCAACCTCGACGAGGACTCTGCGGAGTCGACGAGAGCGGCAGTTGTCGTAAATAATTGCGCGGCGGCCACCTTCCTCGCGCTTAACTCTCTGGCCGAGGGCGCTGAAGTCATCGTCTCGCGCGGAGAGCTGGTTGAAATTGGAGGCGGTTTCCGCATTCCCGAGATTCTCGCCAAGTCAGGCGCACGCATTCGAGAGGTGGGCACGACGAACCGGACTCGCCTGCTTGACTATCAAAACGCGATCTCCGCCGATACCGGCCTTATCCTCCGTGTACACCAGTCCAACTTCAGCATCGAAGGCTTCACCGAGAGGCCCACGCTGCAGGATCTCGTCGCCTTGGGAAAACGTAAAAATATCCCGGTATTCAACGACCAGGGCACGGGCCTTGTCTCCTCTTTGGAAGACCTGGGAGTCGGTGAGGAACCAACCCTGTTAGATAGCTTTCGCTTGGGTGTTGACCTGGTCGCCGCCAGCGGAGACAAGTTGCTGGGCGGCCCGCAGTGCGGTCTCCTTGTCGGCAGAGTCGACCTGATCGACCGCATTCGCAAGAATCCGCTGCTGCGAGCATTCCGCGTCGACAAACTCACCTACGCGGCGCTCGAGGCAACCCTCATGGATCACCTGTCGGAGAAGCCCATCCCCATCGTTAACATGCTTCGTGCGCCCGCGTTAGAAATTCTCAGGCGGTGCGAATGGGTTGCCGGCCAGGTGCGTTCACCCGATCTTTTTGCAGAAGCGGTTCCGGTCCTCAGCCTGATCGGTGGCGGAACCGCGCCGGCGGCTCGCCTGCAGAGCTCAGCCGTATCTCTTCGCCACGCAACGCTCCAGCCTCAAGTCTTGCTGCAGGTGCTGCGTCGGCTTGATCCACCCGTGATCGGTCGCGTATCCGAGGACGCGGTCCTGCTCGACCTTCGGACCGTTGAACCCGAATTCGACGGCAAACTCGTATCCCTGCTGCAAACAGCGCTGGCATCTGTCGCCTCGATTGCGCCGTTCGACCATGACTAGGGTGGTCCAATCTGTCGTCATCGGAACGGCGGGTCACATCGATCACGGCAAAACCACGCTCGTTCGTGCACTGACGGGTATTAACACCGATCGCCTGCCGGAGGAGAAACGGCGCGGCATCACCATCGATCTGGGCTTCGCTTCTCTTGAGGCAGAGGCGCCTGACAATAGCCCTCTGCGCGTTAGCTTCGTCGATGTTCCGGGGCACAAACTCTTTATCCGCAACATGCTCGCGGGCGCAGGCTGCGTCGATGCGGTCCTGCTGGTCATCTCCGCCGAAGAAGGAGTCAAGCCGCAGACCGAGGAGCATCTCGCCATCTGCAGCCTGCTTGGTGTCAGCCGCGGCCTTACCGTGATCACCAAGGTTGACGCCGTCAGCCCAGGCCGTCTCGAAGAGGTCCGCTTCGAGATAGAAACATTCCTCAAAGGCACGTTTCTTGAGGGGAGCCATGCCGGCATTCTCCCCGTAAGCGCCCATACCGGCCAGGGGCTGGACCAGCTTCGCCGCGAGCTCCTGTTTCTGGCGATGAACCCCAAGGTCCACAATCCCCACCATCTTCCCCGGCTCCCGCTTGATCGCGCCTTCGTGATGAAAGGGTTCGGTACGGTCGTTACGGGAACTCTGCTTTCAGGAGAGTTCCACGTTGGAGAATCCCTTGCGCTCGAACCCGGAGGTCGTATCGTGCGCGTCCGGGGAATGCAGACCCATAACCGTCCTGAAGACAATGCCCGTTCCGGTTCGCGTGTGGCTCTGAATTTGGCCGGGATTGAGGTCTCTGAAGCCAGCCGGGGCCAGACTCTCGTCCCCCAGGAGACGCTGGCTGCTGTAACCACCATTGATGTCGAAGTAACTCTGCTACCCGACTCCAGCAGCCTGAAGCATCGCGCGCGGGTTCACTTTCACGCGTTTACGTCCGAGACCCTGGCCACGAGTTCGTTGTACGGCTACGACTCAGCAGAGCCTGGCACCCATCGATTCATGCGCCTCAGGCTCCACAAGCCCGTAGTGCTTGTACCCGGTGACCGCTTCGTGCTGCGGCAATCTTCGCCGCCGGCCACCATCGGTGGGGGCCGCGTGCTCGATGTGCGGCCGCTGCCCAACCTGCGCAAAGGGAAGTGCCTCGCCTGGCTGGAAACTCTCAAGCATGCTTCGCTCGAAGAACAGCTTCGCTTACGAGTCTCGCGGCGGGGCACAGCCGGCCTGACCATGCGCAAGCTAATGGCGGAAACCGGCCTGACACAAGGGGCGCTCCATCAGCTCACGGAGCCGCTTGTAAGTAGCCATCGCCTGCTTAGAATCCCCGAGGACGTCCTGCTTGCCGATGAAGCCCTGGCATCAGCTACCCAAGACGTTCTCAGCCTCCTGAAGTCCGAAGCCCGATCCGCTGGTGTGAGGAGGTCTGAGCTGAGGGACCAAACCGGGTTAGGCAAGGAGATATTCGATTTCCTGCTCGAGAAACTCGTCCGCGAGCGTCGACTGCACCTTCAGGATACGCTCGTCTACGCCTCTGGATCGGACCCGCAACTTCCCGGCCCAGACGTCAAGTCGCTCTCCGCGATCGCGACTGCTTATGGGTCGGCTGGGCTCACGGCTCCCTCGACCTCAGAGGTTGCGGCCAAACTCAATCTCAAGAGCGACGAGATGCGCAGGCTGATGACCCTGCTGCTCCGCGACAAGATTCTGGTCAAGATAGGAGTGGACGGGCTGTATATCCACCAGGCAGCTCTCGAAACATTCGCGGGAACGGATGCGCGCTCTGCATGGCCAGTCGCTCGATGTTGCAGGCTTCAAGCAGATGACCGGCCTGTCGAGAAAATACGCTATCCCCTTGCTCGAATATCTTGATCGCGAGAGAGTTACCCGCAAAGATGGAGACCTGCGCCTGGTGCTCTAATCGTCCCGTATCCAACGCCTGGACATGCGGAAATATGCTAATCTCATGCCGTATGTTGGACGCGAGTCATGACCGATCCTAAGATGAAAATCAACCTCGTTGAAGACGCGGACGCAACCGGCGAGGTTGCGCGGTCTACGACGAATGGCGCGCCCACTCGGGCCGCCAACAGGTGCCCGGCATTCTCAAGTGCTTCAGCCATCGCCCGGATTTTCTGCGCGAGGTGATCGAGTTCAGCAATACCGTGCATTTTTCTGAGGGCCATCTTAACCGCCGCACCAAGGAAGCGATCGCCAGCTGGGTCTCGTGGCTCAATCGTTGCCCCTATTGACTGGACTCGCATGCATACTTCCTGCGGGTTCAGGGAGCAGAAGAGGAAACAGTGCAGGCGATCGCGGAGGGCAATCTCGAAGAAGCCGGGTTGAGCACTGCGGAACGCGCGTTTGCTTGAATACGTCACCAAGGTGACGGAGGCAGCCTATCGGACAACTGCTGAAGATGTGCAGACTCTCCGCGATCATGGCTGGACGAGCCACAGATCGCAGAGGCGGTCTACATTACCGCTTTGTTTGCCTTCTTCAACCGGGTCGCGGATGCCTTCGGCATTGCTTCGCAGGGTTATCTTGAAATGAATGGCATGACGAAGCTGAGCCTCACTGATGGCGACACAAGAAGAACACAAAGCGCTGGTTGGGTCGGCACGATCGCGGTGCTGTTCTGTCTTTGGCTCGGCTTCGTCGGCTATGTCGATTGGGCCATGCGCCAGCCGCCGGAGGTCTTCGGCCATGTCATGGCAAGATGCCGATGCCTGCCTACTTCCTCTTCCCTTCGAGACGATGTGGACGCAGCGCGCGCAAAGGCAGTCTAAACGTCGGCGATGCTGCCCCGACTCGCGGTCAAGAAACTTCGAGGACCACTCGCCCATCGAGCTGGCGTCGCTCTGGGCGGAAAGCCGGTCGTCCTGGTCTTTGGCAGCTATACCTGACCGCCCTTTCGGCGGGAGGTTCCCGCCCTGAACAAGCTCGCCGAGCAGTACAAGGGCAAGGTCGGTTTCTACGCCGTTTACATTCTTGAGGCCCATCCCACCGACGTCTGGCAGATGCAAACCAATGTTCGCGACAAGGTTCTATTCCGCAGCCCCAAGGACGAGCAGGAGCGCGCCTCGGTTGCCGGCGCTTGCGTGCGCAAGCTGGGCATCAAGTTTCCCGCGGTGATTGATGGATTCGACAATCAGGTCGAGATCGCCTATACCGGCTGGCCAGACCGCTTCTACCTGATCGGTAACGATGGCCGCGTTCTTTATAAGAGCAAGCCGGGGCCATTCGGCTTTCATCCCCAGGACCTGGCTGCTGCCCTTCCGAAGAGCAATCCATGAATTTTTTCAAGCGCCACCGAGCGGCACTTACCCGGCATTCATCCTCATCAGTCGGACTGATGAAAGATTGCGTGGTTGACGTCCGGCCAGAACTCTTTCGCTGCAAACGTGCCGAAATCCAGAAGAACGTTGGTCAGCCAGCGCTGTCCGGTTTTCGTCCAGGTGCGATACTCGCCCGGGTAGTAAGCCGATGAAATTCCGGCTGATATGCCGGAACCCAGTATCTCCGATACGTTGAAGGTTTCTCTTCCGGAATCGGTGCGGGTGATTACCGTTCGCGTCACCGCATAGAAGCCCCGTTTGATAAAGCCGCCATGACCCAGCGTGTAGTAGCGGGTGTCCTGCCGGAAGACGCTCGGGACGATGCCTTCTACCCACAGGTTCTCATCCGTCTGGTCCGCGAAGGTGTGCCAATAGTATCGACCGTATCCCGCGGCGCCTTGGTGAAATGCCGGATAGGCATCCGTTGCCTGGCTGATACCTGCCTGGATCCCGGCGAAGATGAACGATGAGTAGTCGAAACTATCCAGGGCGGCGGTCTTGAACTTCTCTTTCACCGACTGCGGAGGTAACTTTGCCCCTACGCTGACCGCCCGGAAGTTTGGCAGGATCCACAGGATCCGTTTGGTCTGTTGCCCCTCGTCCGACTGAGCTGGGGCGCCAGGGGCTGAGGAGCTCTGCTGTCCGTCAGGCGCAGGAGAGGGTGTGGGCGCATCCGGGAGGGCCGCCACCTCGGTTTGCTGAGGCTCAACAGGTGGAAGCATGCTGGACTTCTCTTGCGCCATGCCCGGCATAAGAGCCAACCAACAGATTGCGCAGGTGACAATAACTCGCATAAGGCTCAGTAAAAACTCATTCTGCAGAACTTGACTCAGGCTTTCGATGCATAGTTCCGAGACTTGGGCTCTAACTTTTCTCTTGTACGCTGGAAAGTTTCCAGAAACCCCGTATTTTGCGAACTTCACGGCAACACACGGAAAGCCTTGTTATCGTCACTACTAGCGGAGTACTCCAGTCCTCCGCTGTGGCCAAGGCCGCAAACTATCATGCGCTCCAGTCATTCAAGTCTCCGGAGTCCGCAAGACCTACGGCTCAACGGTGGCTGTCGACGAGGTGTCGTTCGAGGTAAACGAAGGCGAGATCTTCGGTTTGATCGGTCCCAACGGTGCGGGAAAGACCACCACGATGGAGTGCATCGAAGGGCTGCGCACGCCCGACCGGGGCTGCCATCTCAGTTCTGGGACTCGATCCCTTTCGCCAAGTCTACAAGCTGCAGGAACGCATCGGGGTTCAGCTCCAGCAGGCGCAACTCCAGAAGCGGATCAAAGTCTGGGAGGCAGTAGACCTGTGGGCTTCGCTTTACCAGAAGAAAGCGATCGACGGCGAACACTTACTCCAACAGCTCGGCCTCGCGGATAAGCGGGACGCCTGGTTCATGAACCTCTCCGGTGGCCAGAAGCAGCGGCTGTTTATTGCCCTTGCACTGATCAACGATCCGGAGGTGGTGTTTCTCGACGAGCTGACCACCGGGCTGGACCCCCAGTCGCGACGGGCAATCTGGGATCTGGTGCGAGGCATCCGCGAGCGCGGCAAGACTGTGTTTTTGACCACTCATCTGATGGAAGAGGCCGAGCGGCTATGCGACCGCGTAGCCATCATCGAGCACGGACGGATCATCGACATGGACACGCCGGAGAGGCTCGTCGATCGCCACTGCCCTGAGCGAGCCGTCGTTCTCGCCACGGACGACCCGAGCGGCCGAAGAGCGCTTCCGGGCGATCCCGGGAGTTGAGAGCGTGATCTGCAATGACAGACGATTCACCATTCGCGGTCAGGGCGACGATTTCGTGACCGAGGTGATTCATTGTCTGTCCGAGAATCGGATCCGGGTCACGGACTTCCGCACGATTCTACCCAACCTTGAAGATGTCTTTCTCAAGCTGACTGGCCACTCGATTCGCGAATAGGCCCGATAATGATGCTGCGTGGACTTTGGAAACTGACCTGGATCGAGATCAAGATATTCCTGCGCGAGCCGCTTGGCGCGTTCGGCACCATCGGTTTCCCGTTTTGATTTTCCTCGTGTTGGGTCGAGTCGTCGGCCGCAGACACGCGCCATCCTCATTCGCTGCGACCGGGTTTATCCGCGTCGGCCTGCCGGTTCTCGCATCGATTCTGATCGCCGATCAGCGCTGTGCTTTCGCTGGTCACGATCATCTCGATCTACCGCGAGGGCGGCATCCTCAAGCGACTTCGCGCCACGCCGCTGCGCCCGCAGACAATCCTCACCGCCCACGTGATCGTCAAGTTGATGCTCACCGCGGCCACGCTGGCCTTGATGGTCCTGGCAGGCAAGCGCTATTATCCCGGTCGGCGTTCATGTTCCATTGTTCTCGTTCACGATTGCGCTGCTGATCAGCACTTGGAGCATCCTGTCGATCGGCTTTCTCATCGCCAGCATCGTTCCCACGGCGCGCTTTGCGCAGCCGATCGGCGCTATCATTCTGTACCCGATGATCGCTGTCTCGGGGCTCTTCGTGCCGGTTGAATCGCTGCCGCCAGCGCTTCACGCCGTGGCGCGAGTGCTTGCCGCTGACCTACGCGGTGCCGCTGCTCCAGGGGATCTGGAAGGGCGACGCATGGTCGGCCCACATGGGCGACGTGGCGGCATTGGCCGTGGTCTTTGTCGTCTGCACGGCGCTCTCGGCGAAGGTGTTTCGTTGGGAGTAGCAATCCCTCTGAGACGGAACTCCGATACTCTACGGCGAAGGGCATGCCCAAGTGCCGGCTCTCGCAGAGCCTCATCTTCTCTTCCTAGTGCGAAAAAGCGGTAATCATGATTCCCAGAATTATTTTTACGAGCATCCAGGAATAAAAGCCGGCGAAGCCAGTTTTCTGCTGCAGAGGTTGTAACCGATGAAGCGGGAGATTGATATGAAACAGAAGAATGAGGCTAAGACGTCGTCGCAGACCGAGCCGAAGGTATCTGCTGGAGATGGCATTGACCGGCGCAACTTTCTTGAGTGCATGGCATGGGCGGGCACTGGTCTCGTCTGGTCGTTCGTCGCTGGCGTGCCCGCGTCGAAGCTGTTGGCCGACACCACAGGTTCAGCGAAGAAGAAGGTAGTTGAAGACTTCTCCTTCGTGCAAATCAGCGACAGTCATATCGGCTTCAATAAAGCGGCCAACCAGAATGTGACCGGCACGCTCAAGATCGCCATCGACAAGATCAACACGGGATGCCAGGGAACGAAGCAACCGGAGTTCATGATTCATACCGGTGACATTACTCAAAGCTCGAAGCCTGCGGAGTTCGATACCGCCGAGCAGGTGATCAAGGGCGCAAAGGTGGGACAGGTGTTTTACGTTCCCGGAGAGCATGATTTCTCGCTCGACGATGGCGAACAGTACAAGCAGCGCTTTGCCAAAGGGACGCTGGGCAATGGCTGGTACAGCCATGACTACAAAGGAGTTCACTTTGTAGGCCTGAACAATTGCGTGCAGGTCGACGCAATGGGCAATCTGGGTGCGGATCAACTGGAATGGCTAAAGGCTGACTTGGGTACGCTGAGTGCTTCGACGCCGGTGGTGTTGTTCGCTCACATTCCGCTCTGGATGGTCTATGAGAAGTGGGGCTGGGGCACGCAGGATGGTGCGGCCGCCCTGAGCTATCTCAAGCGTTTTGGATCGGTCACGGTCTTGAACGGCCACATTCACCAGGTAGTGCAGAAGGTTGAGGGTAACGTCAGCTTTCATACTGCCATGTCGACTGCATTTCCGCAGCCTGCACCGGGAGCTGCGCCAGGGCCAGGCCCCATGGCGGTTCCCGCCGGGAAGCTGGAGAGCGTGTTGGGAGTGACCAACATTAACGTCGTTCGCGGGCACAATCACCTTGCCGTGGTCAACTCTTCGCTGTCGGAGACGGTGTGAGGCGCGTCTGGGTCGCCGGGTCGATTGCGGCGTTGCTGGCCGTAGCGTCACTAACGGCGTTGGGATATGTGCACCCGTTTGGCAATCCGCGTGTCGAGGCCGCGAAAGGACTCGGCACGCTGCTCAGGGTCGCTAACCTGCCGCCGGATGCAAAGGTGGTGCTGGTGACCAAATGCGCGGATTGTCACTCGAGCGAGACGCGCTGGCCGGTCTACTCTCGCATTGCTCCGGGATCATGGCTCATAGAACGAGACATTGTCGAGGGCCGCAAGCATATGGACCTCTCCCGTTGGGAACTCTTGTCGATGGAGCAGCAGCAAGTGCTGTTGGCCAGGATTAGCCATGAGGCAAAGAGCGGGGATATGCCGCCCCTGCAGTACGTCGCACTGCACTTGGGGGCGAGGCTTACACAGACGGAGGTGCACACGCTCTCGATGTTAGGCAAGAATGCGGGTGCCAGTGAGGCAACGCCGGCCGGGACTGGTGACGCCACGCGCGGCAAACTGGTATTTGAGAAACGCTGCACCGGTTGCCACTCTATGGAACTCAACGGGGAGGGGCCCAGGTTGGCCGGAGTATATGGAAGAAAGGCGGGAAGCGTCCCAGGTTTTGACTACTCCCAAGGCTTGAAGAATTCCGGGTTGATCTGGAACGATGCGACCCTGGAGAAGTGGTTAAGCGGTCCGGATGCGGTGGTACCGGATGCCAGGATGGACTTCTATGTACCCAAGGCCGGGGAGCGGCAGGATCTAATTGCCTATTTCAAGCGATGAACGATGGCTTCGCCGGCCGAAAGGTCACACCGGCTTTCCTTCGCTCTCTCGCCAGCGCTCCATGAGGCGATTGCTGGGCAGCGATCTGTCTACCGCTTTGTGAGCTGTCTCCGCTCCGGCCACCGGCAATCCATGAGGGTCCAGCAAGCCGATTTGAACTAGCACCGAGGCCTGGTCCCAATAGATATGCTCGTGCGTCAACTTGTCACCTTCAAATTTCACGATGGCCACCGTCGGTATTTCCACCGGACGCCCCGTGGGCGGGATTCCCGGCAGCATCCAATCGATCACCTGGTGTGCGTGAACTGGACGATGAATTCGTCCACGATCGTGTCAGTACCAACTGTGCGGCTGATCGGCGTCAAGCGAAAGTCGGGCGGATTGACCGGTATGAAATGGTAGGCGTAGAAACGCTTCAGTTGTTCGTATCCCACCCCGCCTGTCATGGTCGGGATGTGGTTGACGTAGGGCTGCGAAACCATGGTAGCCATCGTCGCATTCGCATCTCGCGTCTCGAACTCGCGGCGGCAGTGTTCTTCCCAAAGTGCAACCAAATCCAACTTCGCCATACTATCCTCCATCGGCGCGCTTCAAAAAGATCTCCTTGCTGGTCTCTATCTGAATCCGGTTACTCGGCAGCCATATCTTCGGTTAAGAGTGGCACGACTACGGTGGCGAAGAGTGTGGGTAGTTAACCTCGACGGAGACGATGGAATACGGCTTCGCCGGAACGGCGATTTGATCAGAGCCCTTGATTTGCAGGGCTTCTCCCTCTGGCAGTTCCATCAGGTTCGTTAACGTGGCAGATATTGCTCCCGGAGGGACATGGATCATGCCGTTGGTGGCGATGCCTGCCCACTCATAAAAGCGGAAGATGAGCGCAGCGCTGTCTTCCGCCTTCTTCATGGCGGTGAGGACAAGGTTCTCGCGGCTCGACACTGACAAAGGAATGCGTTGCTGGCAATACGCCGGTATGCGATTGCACTTGCCGGGCGTTGAGCTTGTAGTTGTACTCATAACCGTGACGCACAGTGAGAGCGGTCTTCCAGTCCCCATCGTGCGGATAGAGGGCGTAGCTGAAGTGATGATGACCTCTGTCCGCGTCGGGATCGGGCCAACCGGTGAGCGCAGCAGGGAAAGTCGCAGCAGATTTCCCTTGCAGTCATAGCCGTACTTCGATTCGTTGATCAGCGAGAACCCATGCTTGCCATCGCCAAGATCGGCCCAGCGCAACGCCGGCACCTCAAACTTTGCCTGTTCCCAAGCTATTGTCTCTGGTCGTCGGCCGTTCGATGGCTCCATAAGGAATTTCATAGGTCGCAGACCTTGCTCCCGGCAGCCAGAGGGAATGCTGCCTTCAGCAGCACATGCGTCTCATGCCAATCGATATCGTTGACAATCTCCACCTCATCTGAATCCGTGTAGAGGATGATCTCCTGCACAAAGGTTGAGCTTTGCCACTTGCGGGTTACTGCGAATCACCCCGCGCAGCGGGCCTTTATCTACAAACTCGACGGAGTCTGGCCTGGGTGATCGGCACTGGGTGGTCCAAAGTGCCAGGATCGATATTCCAGGCATCGTCAGTATTGCGGCTTATCGTTGAAACGTCTGTAGCTGATTACCGCAGGCCTCCGGCAGCCAGGCTCTCAAAGTTCGCTTCTTGTCATAGAGGCTAGTGATGCAGCCCGTATGCGGATCGACAGTCAATTGCAGATAATGAATTCTCCATCGTCCATCCATCGACATGCAGATCGCTTGCAAATGGCTGCTTTCCGGGCGCACACGTGGAGAACGGTGTAGCCCAACGATGGAACATCCTTCGCCTTCACCAGCAAACGGTAACGTGTTGGCCTGCGGGTCGCTGGACACGATCTCAAAGGGCAGGGCATGTTTATTGGCATCCAAGACCGAAACTCCGCCGGGTGCGGATCCCTCGGCATCTGGACATTCACACTGAACGACGCCTCCGCGGTTCCAGCCCAGAGGATTCCAAACGACGACGGTTCGCCCGGCCCTCGGTGTCGATCCTGGCATCGATGGAATGAAGGGCAGTCGTAGATGCTTCGTCGCTGGTCCAGCGCACCTGGTCGTAGTCCTTCTCCGCATCCTTATAGATCAAACCCAAGCCCGATCCTGCGGCGAGATCATGAAACTGGTTGAAAAGTGCTTTCTTCCATGCTTCGGTCAACTCAACGCCGGGATACGTCTGGCCGCCGACCACGCCAGCGAGGAATATTTCTCGGCATTCAACAGCCATTCTTCACTTTCCCGCATATTTCGTTTCTGATTCGCTTGCGTGGTATAGGTGCCGCGATGATGCTCAAAATAGAGTTCGTCGTTCCACGTGGGAATGCTGATTTCGCCCGCGGGTGGAGTGGCCAACGCTCGTGCGCCTTGCGCTAGCAACGCATAATTCCAGGTTGGCGAATCGGCGAGAAAATCGAGTCTCAATATCTAGAAAAGAAAGCTTGCGCTGTGCCAAAGGTCATCTGCGGCACAACCTTGTCCCCGGCTGCTGTCCAATGCACACCTTCATCAAGCAGCGTGCGGGTTGGGCCGCCTCCATGGTCGCCTACCCCATAGAGATCCATGAACTCCGGCAAACCGGGAGCAAGCGATCTCGATTTCAAGAAATCATTCGCCAGACGGATCGGACTCAGGTCGCTGATTGTCATAGTGATGTGGCAGATAGCTCAATACTTTGCTGCCATCGGGCGATTCCCACCAGAAGAGTTTGAAGGGGAGAGGGTTGGTCTCATTAGCGCCAAGCTTCTGGGTAACGAAGTAGTCGATGCCAGACTTTTTGTAGATCTGCGGCAGCTGCCAGTTGTAGCCAAAGGAATCGGGATTCCATCCGATCCTCACATCCGCGCCATACAGTTGTTTGAATGTACGCTTTCCTATCAGCAGTTGCCTCACTAGCGATTCACCGTCCGGCATATTCAGATCCGGCTCCACCCACATGCCGCCCACTAGCTCCCAACGCCCTCCTCCGACACGCTGTCTGATCTGGCTATTGATGTCGGGATATTTCTCCGCGATCCATTCGTTATATTGCGCGGCAGATTGCGTGTAGGTGTAGGCAGGGTACTCGTTCATGAGCTGTGCCGCCGTGCCGAACGTGCGCCTCACCACATCTACGGTCTCGGTCCACGGCCAAAGCCACGCAGCGTCGATATGGGAGTTCCCGGTCATATGAAAGTTTGCCGTCTGGAGCAGAGGTTTCAGCGGCTCGAGTTTTTGCTGAGCGCGCCGCAGGGATTGATCGAACTTCTCGCCGTCACCGGCTTGCAACGCCTGCAAGTTGACGACTCCGATCGCATTATCCAAAAGGTCTCGATCTGCGGAGACATCTCGGGATAAAGCCGGAATCATCAGTGCCGCGGTAACAAACTCTCTATAAAGATCGACGGGGTCGGGGCGGTTCGGCGCAAAGTTGATCTTTGCCCTGATCGCAGGCACTTCCTTTACATCGTCAGGGTCAAACCGCTCGTCATCGTGGACGTCCCACATTTTGTAGGCAACTACTGCCTTGTCGCCCGGCTTGGCCGAATCGAAAAGGATAATCGGTTCCAATTGTTCGCCCTCTGCCACGCGCCGTTGGTTAAAAAAAACAGTCAATTTATCAGCGCCGCCGAAATCGATCCATATCCGTGTTCCGGTCAGGTCATATCCGTCGAGGGATTTCGGAACCTCGATCGTCCTGCGAAGCCACACGACGCCGTTCGTCCCCGTGGAATAGGGCACACCAATTTCCTGCCATGACGATTCATCCACATCGGCCAGCTGGCCTTGTTTGATATCGCCCTTGTGGTATCCCCAATGGCCGATCGGAAGGGATTGAAGCTCGGCGAGCCGGCTGAGTATGGTCCGGGATAGTGGTGATAGGCTTTGGATTGCCGCTTCGGTTTGTCTAGGGGCATAGACATCAAACTGCACCACCGCATCTGATCGCTGCGCCCACATTGCGATAGGCCAGATAAACACAAGACAGATCGCTGCCCGAACTGCTTTCATCCATTGAGAGCGATAACCGGGGGTAAGAGACATAACGTGTGCTCCAGGCAGAGTCAGGCTTTGGCCGGTGAATCCGCGGCCCAGCGTCACTTGTGGTCGTGGTTCATGCCATCCCTCGTGTAGTCGATCCGAAGAGAATTGATGGAGTAGGGAGACACGGTCATGGTGAGATGGCCAGCGGAACGCCAAATCGGCGCTGGTCCACTTTCTTTCCGCTCCATCAAACTAACTTCTGCAGCTTGTGTGAAGCCCTTCGGCGCTGTAATTGTGGCGCTTGTGCCGAGACCTGCCGATTCATAGAAACGCAGAATCAGAGCGTCACTGTCTTCCGCTTTCTTCACGGCGGTGAGGACAAGATTCTCCGGCTCGACACTGACAAAGGAATACGTCGCTGGCAATGCGCCGCTGTGCGGTCGCACTTGCTGGGCGTTGAGCTTGTAGTTGTACTCGTAGCCGTGACGCACCGTGAGGGCGGACCTTCCAATCTCCATCGTGGGGATAGAGCGCGTAGCTGAAGTGATGATGACCTCTGTCCGCATCGGGATCGGGCCACACCGGTGAGCGCAGGAGAGAGAGTCGCAGCAGATTTCCCTTGCAGTCATAGCCGTACTTTGATTCGTTGATGAGCGAGAAGCCGTGCCTGCCATCGCTGAGATCCGCCCAACGCAAAGCCGGCACTTCGAACTTTGCCTGCTCCCAACTATTGTCTCTCGTTGTGGGTCGATCAATGGCGCCATAAGGAATCTCGTAAGTTGCAACCTTATTGGAGGCAGCAAGAGAAAATCCCGCCTTCAGCAGTACATGCGTCTCGTGCCAATCGATATCGTTGACTACCTCTACCTCGTCTGAATCCTCGTAGAGCGTGATCTCCTGCACAAAGGTCGAGCTTTGCCACTTCCGGGTGACGCGAATTATCGCTCGCAGCGGGCCTTTATCTACTAACTCGATGGACTCTACCTGGTCGATCGGAACGAAATGATCGAGTGTTCCCATATCGACGTTCCAGGCATCGTCGAGTCGCGGCTTATCATAGAAAGTCTGTAACTGATTGCCGCAAGCCTCCGCAGCCAGGCTCTCAAACTTCGACTTCTTGTCATAGAGGCTTGTGATGCAGCCCGTGTGCGGATCTACCGTCACGCGCAGAGATGAATTCTGGATCGTCCATCCGTCGACCCGCAGATCGCTCGCAAACGGCCGCTTTCCAGGCGTCACATGCAGGACGGTATAACCCAACGATGGAACATCCTTCGTCTTCACCAGCAAATGGTAGGTGTTGACCTGCGGCTCGCGGGATACGATCTCGGAGGGCAGCACATGGTTATTCGCATCCAGCACCGAAACACCGCCGGGTGTGGCCTGCTCCATCTGTACATCCACGGGGACGACGCCTCCGCGCTTCCACCCCAGCGGATTCCAAACGACGACCGGCTCTCCGAGTCCTCGGGTATCGACCTTCGCATCAATGGCCTCAAGGGCAGTCGTCGACGCCTCGTCAGTGGCCCATCGAACCTGGTCGTAATCCTTCTGTGCATCTTGGTAGACCATGTGGATCGCCGACCCTGCCGCCACATCATGGAATTGGTTGAACAGAACCTTCTTCCATGCCTCCGTCAACTCCGTTGATGGATATGGCTTGTTATCCAGCCATGCGAGAGACGAATATTTCTCCGCGTTCAGCAACCGCTCTTCGCTCTCCCGCATGTTCTTCTTCTGCTTCGCCTGCGTCGTGTAGGTCCCGCGATGATGCTCAAGATAGAGCTCGTCATTCCAGGTCGGAATCGTGACCTGGCCGGCAGCGGGCGACGGGAGTGCGGTGCCTTCACGCGCGACCGTGCGATAGGTCCATACCGGTGATTCTGCTGCGACCTTGTCCGCAGCCGCTTTGAAGAAGGACTCCGCAGTCCCAAATTCCACGCGTCGGATAAACTCGATCTGGTTGCTGCCCAGTGCACTCCGCTATCAATATCTTCGCGCGCCGTGCCCACGGCCAGGCGGCCAAAGCTGGGGCCGAAGAGATGGAGCAACTCATCCTGTCCCGGATTCATCTTTGCCGCAAGCGCAAGATCGGCCGCCAAATCGATGGGATCAATGCCAATGACATAGTCATGAGGGATATACGTCAAGACACGGCTTCCGTCAGGTGCTCGCCACCAGAAGAGTTTCAGCGGTATAGGATTGGTCTCATTTTCAGTCAGCTTTTGCGTGAGGAAGTAGTCGATGCCGGACTTCTTGTAGATCTGCGGCAGCTGCCAGTTGTAGCCAAAAGAGTCCGGATTCCAGCCGACGTGCACATCGACGCCGAATTTGCTCCGTAGATAGCCGGTCCCGACCAAAAGCTGGCGGACCTCGGATTCGCCGTCGGTCATGTTGAGGTCGGGTTCCACCCACATGCCACCGACCAGTTCCCAGCGGCCCTGTTTCACTCGTTGCTGGATCTCCTGGAAGAGGTTCGGGAACTTCTCAGCCATCCATTCGCTATATTGTGCAGTCGACTGGGCGAAGGTGTAATCCGGATACTCGTTCATCATCCGAAGTGCATTGGCGAAGGTGAAGTGAACCTGGTCAACAGTCTCGGTGGAGGTCCACAACCAGGCCGCATCGATATGCGCGTTGCCCGTCATGTGCACCAGGTAGCGCTGCAGGATGGGGCGCAACGGCTCGAGAGCCGACTGCGCAGCGCGCAAGGACGCATCAAAGCCACTCTGATCGCTCTTGTCGAGCGCCGCAATGTTGATAGACCGCGCGGCCGCGTCGAGGATCGCCTCCTGTGCCGCCAATGAAGTCGGATCTGTCAGGATGGAGGGAAGAAGCACTGCGGCTGAGAGCAATTCCGCGCGCAGATCCTTCGGATTAGGCCTGCCCTGCGCTACCTCAATCGTAAGATGTGCGTTCTCTAGGTTCTTTTCGTATTCCGTCGCCAGCAGTTTGATCGCGATGAGTACTTTATCTCCCGGCTTGGCATTGGCGAAGAGCAATTGCCGTTCCAGGTGCTGGCCCTCTGCTACCCGTATGCCGTTGAAATAGACAATGCGGTAGGCATATTCGGGTCCTGGCCCTTTCCCGGAGATATCCATCTTGAACCATATGCTGGATCCTGTGAGGTCGTACCCGCCGAGGCTCTTAGGCACGACAACCCAGCGGCGTAGCCATAGTCTCTTGTCTCGAAGCCACGAAAGGTAGATTGACGGTCTGCCCACTGCCTCGTATCGAGATCAGTAAGTTCGCCATGGGCGAGGTCGCCGATGTGATACTGCCACTCGGTTGCAGGCACTGTCTGTAGACTTTCCAATCGATCGATCACCGCTTGGGCAGGCGCGGCGAAGGTGTATTTGTCGGGGACACTTTGCCCGCGGGCCCATGAGCCCAGCATGGCCAAGAGAATCCCCGGCCCGAGTATCGCCATCGCTTTTGCCTTTTGCGACGGTTTGAAAAGATGATCGAGAATCAATGCCACAGGCCACATCTCCATCCGGCTCAGTCCGGCCGCTCGAAGTGGGTGATCCAATCCTCATTCATCTCGACATGCTTGATCGAATACCGTCGAAAGGTATAGATGATGTGGATCCTCTCATCCGCCGACTGGAAAATCGACGGATAGGAGTACTCGCCAGGATTCGTCTCCAGTATCAAGGGCTTGCTCCAGGTTCGTCCTTCGTCGGTCGAAAGCGCAATGTGCAGCGGCGTTCTCGCGTCGAATTTGTCCTGGTCATTGAAAACCAGAAGCAAGTGCCCGTTCTTGAGCCGCGTCATGGAAATACCTGAGTCCGGATTCTTGAGGGCCGTCGCTCGCGGAACGGTCCACGTTTTGCCCTCGTCATGCGACTCCGCGGCTAGAATCCTGGGCGCGACCCGAAGATAGGCAAGAAGTGCGCCGTCGTTTTTCTGAATGATCGTTGGCTGCTCGCCACCGCGCATAATGCCGCTTTGCGTCCAGGTCGCTCCATTGTCCTTGGTGCTCACAAAAAACGATAGGTCGATCTGCCGGCCGTCGCCGCGGCGACCGTGAAGCTCATCGCTCAGCGGCACCACCAACGTGCCGTCAGACAGGTATATGGGGAGATTACGCGGAAGCCATCCAAAGGTATCGTGGAAGAACGGCTTGTCCTCGGTCCACGTCACCCCGTTATCCGAAGAGGTGCGAACCCGCAGGCTGCATGCGGACCAGCCTGTCCCGCGCAACATAGGCTGGCTCCCTTCCATCCGGCCCCAGATCAGCCAGACGCGGTCGTCGCGGGTTGTGAAGAGGACCGCGTTACCGGGCGGCATCCCCGGGCTGCGTATCAGAATCTCAGGCTTCGACCACGAATGCGTCCCCTTCTTCAGACGGGAAAGGAAGAGTACCTGGTCATCGGAAGATTCATAGCTTCCTCCATACCAGGTAACCAAAAGATCGCCATTAGGAGCAACCGTGATCGAGGAGCAATGATGCACGGGATAACCACGAATCGTGTCGAAGATCAGCTCCGAAGAGAACTGGATAGCGCCGTAAGGATCTTTAATCGCTCGAGCGGGAAGGGTGCTGCCGACCGGAGTGCCCTTCACCGCAGCGGTGGAAGCCGGCAGCGGCAAGCCTGCGTCGATTGCTTTGAAGGCACTCTCTAGCCCGGCAATTGAGCCCGAGAACACCAGCCGGCCCTGCTTATCCAGCAGGAACGCCTCGGGCGTGACAGCAGCGCCGAATCGCTTCGTCACTTTACCCTCGGGATCGAGATACACCGGAAAATTGAATCCATTTGCCTGGCAAAATGCCCTAACCTCCTGTCCGGTTATTCCGCCGCCCGAAAAGACTGCCATCACCAGCAGTTTGCGATACCGGTATGTATTGCTTAGCGAGCTGATTCGGCCCGCATCCTTTAAGGTGTCGGTGTCGCGAGAAGACAGGAATAGCACGGCAGTGCCCCGGCGCTCAGAATAATTCTTCATTACGACGGGGAGACCCTCCGGTGAAGTCATCTCCACCGGACCGGCGAGCTCTCCTACTTTGAGGGCATCCTGTGCCCAGAGCGGCGTGCCACAGCTCAGAAGCAAAGCAAGATTGATGAGGAGACAAACGCGCATAGTCTTCATCCGCTTAGATAGGGTCCAGAACTTCTGACCGAAGCAAGGCTTCCATCCGTTGCGTATCGCGCGGGGCAAACCGGAACGCCCCTATCGACAGCAGGACGCTCGCAGCAAGATAAGAAAATGCAGTGAGCGCCACCGAGCGGCTTAGGCCGATGCGGTCGGCAAGAAAGCCAACAACGACAGGAGCGGTGCCCCCGCCCGCCAGCCAGCCCATCAGGTTCATGAATCCGGTAGCAGTTCCGCGTGCCTCTGGCTGGATCACGTCGAACATAGAGGCGAAGATATTTGCCTCGTAAAACCCTTTGAAAATTCCCCACAACAGAAGGCTGACAATAAGCCAGTGGAACGAGCCGGTGAGTGCACACCACGCCGCAAACGGTGCTTCCAACCCAATTCCAACGGCCTGCACTAGAATCCGCCCGCCTGGCATCCGCCGGCGAAGCACATCAGCCAGCCACCCTCCAATCGGGGAGCCGACCATGCTCGTCGTCTGTACATATATCGTTGCGGTAAGCCCGGCCATGGCGAGACTCAAGTGAAACTTCTGATACAGCAGTGTCGGCATCCAGGTAAACAAGACCATAGTGGTGAAGTTCTCGCACATGAACCCCGCCATGCACAGCAATCCCGTCGGGTTGGTGCGAATCAGACGGATAAATTCCGGAATCGAAGTGCGGTGGGTTACGCCGGCCTGTATCGGCTCTCCAGCCACATCGGCCAGATCCGCGGCGCCTCTCGCCGGTTCAAAGAGAAACCTGCTCAGGATAAAACTCAGCACGATGCCCGCCCCGCCAAAAACGACGAAGGACGAGCGCCAGCCGTAGCGTTGTCCGATAAGTCCTGCGAAGAAGCCGCCGGCGATGGTTCCAACATAGACGCTGGTCTGGTGGATACCGATCGCACGCGAGCGTGTTTCCTTGCCGTGATAGTCGCTGACCAGCGACATCGATGCCGGAAAATAGATCGTCTCTCCCAGCCCCTCGGCTGCGCGAAAGAACAACAGCTGGGCGAAGGTGCGAGACAAAGCGGTGGCCATGCAGATCAAGCTCCACACGCGAAGCCCGCTCAGGATGCCAGTTTTGCGATGGATGCGATCGGCGAGATTGCCCGCCAGCGGAGCTGACAATCCGTATACCCAGGCAAATGACGATCCAAGCAAACCCAATTGCAAATTGCTTAGGTGGAACTCACGCGACAACAATGGAAAAAGGGAAAAGACAGATTGCCGGTCGGCATAGTTGAAAAAGGCAATCCACCACAGCATTCCAACGACATACCACTTGTAGCGTCGATTGGATGGATGCAGATTCATATTCCTGAGTCGTCTAACCTGCCGAGCGATCGCGGCCCCGGGGCGTGCGATCGTGCGTTCGGCCTCGCTGTACATCGCGCCACGGTTCGGATGTAGGCCACCTCCTCCACAATCCAATTGCGCATTTGCTTTCCCTCTTCCGTCTCCTGGGGAGCGCAGACAAACGTCCAGTTGCAGCCCGAGTCTTTCCTCCAAAGCGCAGACCAGCACCGGCCACGCAACTCCTATATCCGCGGTAATGGGAATGCTGCCCTCGAGTCGGGCAAAGCCTGACATCTCCATGCGGAACGGCATTCCCGTCCGCTTGGTCTTGGGCAATCCCTGGTTGATAGCCTCCTGCACATTCGCGTCCTCACGCTCCATATCCCAGGCTCGCTCCAGGTTAGGGTCCAGGTCGATCCGCACGATCGTCTTGTTTTGCAGGCTGTAAGTGGCGAGTTGGTCCCACGCAGCCCAAATGCCATGCCCGGTGTACGTCTCAAAAGGGCCGTCGTGAATCTCTTGAGAAAGCGCGATAGCCGATTCGATGATCACGTCCGCACTCGCCAGCATTTCCGCAATTGAACGCGACCGCCGGGCAATCGAAATGGAATCTCCGATCGAGATGCCCACAGCTCCTCCACCAACCAGTTGCGGAATCGACACCAGCACAGGAATGTCTTTGCGCGCACCCGCTCCAATCATCGTCCATGGGCTGGCGCCCAGCCCTGCGAGGTATTCGAGCGAGACGCCATATTGGCTTGCCGCGTTGCGAATCTCCTGCGCCAGCCGTTCCGTCCGCAGTCCCATAGGCCAGGCCATGTTCCCTGCTGCTTTAATCACCTTGCTGCCGGGTGCATCAGCAAGCCGGTCATACATCTCCCAACCGGCAGCGGGAAACTCTTCCTCCAACTCATGCCTTTGCGCGGTCGAAAGTTCGGTAATCTCAAACACTCCACCCCGAGGGAGCAGCTTGGTGGGAATTTCAAATTCGTCGTTCGGCTCAATTCGGATCCGCTTTACCCGATCGAGCGTTCCTGCCATCTCATGTGCGATCACCGCGGAACTGGTGATGACGCCATCAATCAGGCCATGCCGGATCAACTCGGCGATCTGCGTGGTGACGCCCTCGTGCAGGTTCGGACCGCTGCCGGTCACCACTACCACGCGTCCACCCCGCTGCTTCGCCTCCACAATGCGCGATACGGCCTCCTCCAGGTGCTGCTTCGTAATGGCAGGCAGCGATTCTCGCAAACCGGCAATCGTCGCCGGCTTTGGCCTCATCGCGTGACTCCACTCGCGATAATCGTGCGCACCCGTTCCAGATCTTCCGGTGTATCCACGGATACAAGTTCGCCCCGGTACTTGGTTTCCACTGTCTGAATAAGAATCCCATTTTCCAAAGCGCGCAACTGTTCAAGACCCTCGATCTGCTCCAGGCTGGCGGGAGGCAGTTGCGCCAGCCTCATCAGGCAGCTCTTGGTATACGCGTAGAGGCCGATGTGCTCAAAGACTTCAAACGCCTCCGTGCGATTCCGGGGGTAAGGAATGAGCGATCGCGAGAAGTAAAGCGCTCGACCTCGCGCATCGCGCACCACCTTAACCACGCTGTTGTCGTTGTACGCTTCCTCGCCGATTCTCTTGATTACCGTCGACAACCCCACCTTGTCGTCCTGCAGCAATGCGTCCTGCAGGCCACGAATACATTCGTCGATCATCTCCGGGTCGAGCAGGGGTTCGTCTCCCTGGACATTCACAACAATGGCTGCGTCAGAAGAGGCTGCGATTTCTGCCGCGCGATCGGTCCCCGAGGCGTGTGCTGGATTTGTGAGGGCAACCTGGCCGCCAAAGCCTCTCACCACCGAAGCAACTCGTTCGTCGTCCGTTGCCACCACGATGCTATCCAGTAACCGTGCCTTTTGCGCTATCTCGTATACCCGCTGCACCATTGGCCTACCCAGAATATCTGCGAGCGGCTTAGCTGGCAGCCGGGTCGATCCATAACGTGCCGGGATAACCCCGATCACCTTCATCCTTGAACCCCCAAGGAGACTTACAGGATTTTCCAATCAGCAGGCGATTCTCCACACCTGGTCCAATTCAAGACCGCGCACCGCTGCCCAATCGCCGAACGAAATCTCGATCTCTTCCATTTGTCTCACCCGCGCCGGCGATGGTGGAAGATGCATTTCGCCGTTGGCGATGCCCCGGGCGGCCAATCCCAGGCGAACCCCCCACGGGATCGGCAGGCCAGCGATCACTCTGTGGATAAGTTCGTCCAGAGAGGCTTGGTTCGCCATCGCTTGATTTTCGTGGCCCTCGCGATAACTTCGGTAAACGGCGACGATCAATTCCGGAGCGAAGCAGGCGATACCAGAAACCACGCCGTCCCATCCCGCCCGCAGCGCACTGAGCAGCAGTGCGTCGTCGCCCACAAACAACGAAAAGTTCCGCTGCTTATCGGTTATCGCCAAGGCTTCCAGATTCTCTTTCTGTCCGCTGCTGTCCTTCAACCCAACCAGGTTCGGCACATTCTCCAACAGCCGCAACGCCGTCGAAACCTCGAGCGGATTGGTGAAGCCTGGAAGGTTGTACAGCAAGACCGGCGCTGATACAGAACCACATACCATCTCACAGTAGGAGGCCAGATCGTCCTGGCTGTAGCGGAAGAAGTAAGGCATCGGCAGCAATAGCGCATCGCAACCGGAATCAACGGCTTCGCGCGCCAGCCGCAGAGTCGAGAAGATCGAAGCGGTACCAACGCAAACGATCACCCGTCCTCGCCCCGCCATCCGTTGCACCGCACGCATTGCCAGCGACGCCCGCTCAGCTACCGAGAAATGTGGGTACTCCGCGGTTCCGCCACCGATCACAACTCCTTCGATGCCCCGTTCCATCACGAAGTCGATAATGCGGTCGAACGCAACCAGGTCCGGTCGGCCAAGGGCGTCGATCGGAGTACACAAAGCCGTGAAGACGCCGGAGAGAGAAGGTTTCATGGGATTGACGGGACCAATGATGGAAGTGAATGTACCATCCGAAGAATGCAATTGCAAATAATGAAACATCGTTTAATATATGAAACATGAAGGCAGGGGGCACGCAGAGCAAGAAAACTCTCACCAAGTCCAAACCGGCTGCCACCACAGATCGCTATTACTCGCGTGCGATCGGCAATGCCCTGCGCGTTCTGAAGCTGTTACAGCAAAGCAATACGTCGCTTTCACTGGCAGAAATCTCGCGCCAGGTAAAGCTGCCCAAGAGCTCCGCGTTTCGCATCGTGCGCACATTGGAGATAGACGGCTGCCTGCAGCGGCTTGAAGGCGAACGATTTGCCATTATGCCCAGCGCAAATTTCCTGCCGAACCAACTGGTGACGAAGGTTGTGCATGCATCGCAGGAGTGGATGAGGCACTTGAGCCAGGAGTTCCGCGAAACCATCAGTCTTGCTTGCCTTTTTGGAAACCACATTGAGGTCGTGGCAGTGATTGATAGTCCTCATCGTGTCGCCATGGGCAACATTGTGGGCGATCTTATCCCTCCCCACGCAAGTTCGCTGGGCAAATGCATTGCCGCCTTTCAGCCCCACACGCAGCGGGAGAAACTCTTGCGCTCGTTCAGTCTCATCCGGTTCACGCCGGCGACCATCGTCGAAGAGGTCACGCTGAACAAAGAACTCGATCTGGTGCGCGCTCAGGGCTACGCTACTGACCTGGAGGAGAGCGCCATGGGCGGCTGTTGCCTCAGTGCGCCCATTTTCGGCAATGACAGCCAAGTTGTTGCGGCCATCAGCATCTCGATGCCGAAAATGCGTTTTACCAATCACGATCGCCTGATTACGGCGGCGAAAGATGCGGCGAAGGCAATCTCAGAAGAACTCCGCAACACGCCCAATTGAGTTTTTTTTGACAAAACGTTTTTGTGATGGCAGATTCTGTCATAGATCTCTGCTTCACAACCAACCTGCAAAGCGGCACTCCATCCTCGTACCAGCACACAGGGGCATTCATGAGCGTGTTCAAAATCGATCTCGATAACATTTGCAACAGGGACTACCGCGTTGTGACCAAAATCGATCCCCGCAAGACAATTCTTCTGGTCATCGATATGCAGCGCTTTTTTCTCGAGCCGGGCCAACCTGCCTATCTTCCCGGCGGAGATGGTGCGCCTTCCGGAGAGGAAGTCATCGCACCCAGCCGCGTCGTAATCGACCGCTGCCGGGCCGCAGGAATTACCGTTATGTATTCCAAGTGGGGTCTGCGCGGCGATGGGTGGGATGTCGGCCGATGGGCCGACAAATGGCCGACATGGAAAGCGGGAACCCCTGAGGGCCCAAGTTGGCCGCCTGAGGGCGCAGAGACCTCCGGCCGGCTCAGGAACTACTCCTACGCAACCGACATCGTGCGCGAGTTAGATCCTGCCGAAGGGGAACTGGTTTTCGCCAAGAGCCGGTATAGCTCATTCGACGGCACGATTCTCGACACCGCCCTGCGAGAGCGGCCTGAGGTCGACACTCTGATCATGATCGGTGTCACCACCGGCTTCTGTGTTCGCTACACCGCAAACGATGCCTTCGCGCGGAACTATCGCCTGGCGGTGATCGCGGATTGTACATCCGCCGTCAATGATCCTCTCTTCGCCCAGGCAGGCTCGGGCCAATATGTTGCCGCGCTTCGCGACATCGCCACCGGCCTCGGGGACGTGATGACCAGTGAGGAACTCTTTCAACTGCTTTAGGCCTCAAAAGCGTTTGCCTGCAACGCAGACTCTCTCCGGGAGCATTGCTTGTCCGACAGCCTGAAGTCCGATCAAGCAGTCCAGCCGGCGATCACACGTCGCGACCTGGGTAAGATCGCGGCAGGTGCACTGGCTACCGGAGTCGCACTCAAGGCTGCGCGCACCCTCTCCAGCCGAAGGGACGAGGCCATCAGGATCGGCGGTCTCTTTCACATGACGGGCGATGGTTCCATCTGGGGGCCATCGATGAAGCAGTGCATGGAACTCGCCGTCAACCAGATCAATGCGCACAACGGCGTCCTCGGCCGGCCCATCGAGTTGCTCGCCGAGGATGACAGCACCAGTCCCGATGTGGCTGTTCAGAAGTCGCTGAAGATGATTCAGTCCGGCGGGGCGAAGGCGCTTTTCGGCGTGGTCTATTCCAGTGTTCGGGCTGCCGTCGCTGTTTATGCCGCGCGTAACCGCACCCCTTACTTCTACCCTACTTATTGGGAAGGGGGCACCTCCTGTGGGCGCTACTTTGTCTCGGCCGGCGCCATTCCTAATCAGCAGCTCGATTTTTTTATCCCTTTCCTGATGGAAAGATACGGACCAAGAATCTATTGCGTCGGCCAGGACTACATCTGGCCGCGCATCTCCATCGACGTTGTCGAAAATCTGCTCAAGAAACATGGCGGTCAATTGTTAGGCAAGGAATTCGTGCCCTTCGACCAGAGTGATTGGTCTTCGATTATCCGCCGCATCAAGGACTGCGTCACCGGATGTTTTCTTCCCCTTCATTGGAGGCGATGGTCTGATCGCCTGCCTCAAGCAGTTTTACGACTTCAACATGGGAAACACCCGCGTCGCTTCAACCTTGATCGACGAGCTCTATGTTCCTGCCTTGCAGCCGGAGCTGCGCAAGGGCATTCTCTGCTCGCTTTCGTACCTGATGGCGCTCGACACGCCTATCAACCGATCCTTTGTTGCCGATTTCAAGAAGAGCCTACGGTCCGGATGCAATCCTGAACAATATGGGTGAAGCGCAGTACGACAGCGTCTTTCTTTGGAAACGAGCCGTGGAAAAGCCGGCACATTCGATATCGAGAAGACGGTCGATGCTCTTGGCGGAATTAGCTTCGATGCTCCGCAAGGGGAAATCAGCATCGACGGCGTCTCCAACCATGCCGCGCTCCATCAGATCATCGCGGAAGTCCGCGCGGATGGCGGCTTCGACGTCCTCAAGGATTTTGGCAAGGTCGCCGCGGTTACAGAGTGCAGGGTGTGAGAGCATCCCGACTAGGCCACGCACACGAGGGATAGCGATGGAATCCATTCTTGTCCAGGCGTTGAACGGCCTTAAGTCTGGCCGCCATTCTCATCCTGGTCTCACTCGGCCTGGCGGTTATCTTCGGCATGCTCGGCATCGTCAATCTTGCCCATGGCGAGCTGTTTATGCTCGGCGCCTATGTGGTTGCCAGCATCAGCATGGCTGGAGCATCGCCCTGGTGGGGTGTTGTATTGGCGCCGATCGTAGTTGGCGCCATCGGAATGCTCATCGAGGTCACAATCATACGGCGGCTCTATCAGCGTCCCCTCGACACTCTGCTCGCTACCTGGGGCGTCTCCATCGTCTTGCGTCAAATCATTCGCCTGATCTACGGATCGGGCCATCTCAGTTCGGCTTCGCTCATCGTCGGCAGCACACGAATCCTGGGCGCGGAGTATCCTACCTATCGGCTGTTTGTCATCGCGGTCACCGCGGCTGTTACGCTACTTACTTTCGTCCTTTACTTCAAAACCGCCTTCGGTCTTAAGATCAGGCTCATCATCAGCAATCGGCAGATGGCGAGGGCTCTTGGGGTCGATACGCGCCGCACTGATATGTGGGCCTTTGGCGTTGCCTCTGCGCTTGTGGGTTTCGCCGGCGCGATCATGAGCCCCCTGGTCACCATCGATCCTGACATGGGCCTTAGCCTGCTTTCGCGTGCCTTCATGGTCGTCATCGTTGGCGGCGTCGGCCATCTCTATGGTGTGATCGCCGGCGGCCTGCTCATTGGCGGGGGAGAAGCAGCCGCCTCTTATTTTCTGCGGCCGGTCGTCGCGGAGATCCTCATCGTCGATGGTGGCGATCGTGGTCATCCGGCTGCGTCCCAGGGGGATCATCGGCTGATGGAAGAACGCTTCCCGCAAGCAATGGAAAATCGCTCGGACTCGGTGTCCTCACGGGATCCTCGTTTTCTTTCCCCTGGTCTTCAGCGAATACGATACGTCCATCCTGGCCAAGTTCATTGTTTTCGGCATCTTCGCGCTGAGCCTCAATCTTATCTGGGGCTACTCCGGCATCGTCAATTTCGGCCATGCCATCTTCTTCGGCGGCGGTGCTTATGTGATGGGCATCGTGCTCAAGGCGCTGCCGATTGCAGGCGCTACTTATATCGCGATCGTTGCGGCCATCGTGCTGCCCATGCTCTTTAGCCGCGATCCTTGGCTACTTCCTTTTCTATGGGCGCGTCAGTGGAGTCTTTTTCGGCGTTGTCACCCTGGCGCTGACTGGTGTTGTGCAATCCATCGTGATTGTCAGTTCCAACGTCACCGGAGGCATGGACGGACTCTTTGCGTTTCCCGCGCCCAGGCTAGCCTTTCCCGGCTTGCCGGCCATCGACCTCTCGCGCCCGCGAGCGGCCTACTACCTTGCCCTCGCGGCGGCCATCGTCTGCTTCGTTATTGCCCGAGCGATCGTGCGCAGCGATTTTGGCCGCGTGCTGCGCGGCATTCAAGAGAATGAAGACCGCATCGAGTTTCTCGGTTACAACGTGCCCCTCATCAAGCTCACTATCTTCACCATAGCCTGTGGCATGGCCGGGTTTGCCGGGGCCCTGTATGTTCCAGTTGGCTTTATATCCCCCGATCTTGTCAGCATAGAGCGCTCCGCCGCTGTATTGGTCTGGGTTGCGGTCGGCGGTCGCGGCACCCTCACCGGCGCTTTCGTCGGCGCTCTGGTTGTCAACTACCTCCAGACCCTTTTATCCGATCAATTCGTTGTCCTCTGGCTGCTCTTCATCGGATGCTCTCCATTCTCGTGGTTCTCTTCTGGCCCGACGGCATCGTGGGGACCCTGGAAAACTGGCGTGTGCCCGCAGCCATCGCCCGTTTGCTGAGCGGAAGGGCGCGCACCATGCTGCAGATTGAATCGCTGCATAAAAGTTTTGGCGGTTTGGCGGTTACCGACGGCCTGGACCTTCACGTCCACACTGGGGAATTGCGTTGCATCATCGGCCCTAACGGCGCAGGAAAAACAACTCTCTTCAATCTAATCACGGGCAGAGATAAGCCGGATTCCGGCCGCATCCTCATCCATGGAGCGCAACGTGGTTGGCCGTCGCGTTATGCCAGATTGCCCGCATGGGAGTGAGCCGCAAATTCCAATCTCCTTCTGCCTTTGAAAATCTTACCGTCCGGGAAAATCTGCTTATTGCAGCCACCGGCCGGAACAGCATCCTCGATCTTCTTCGCAATCGCCGGGGCGCGGCGACGCTGGCGTAGACCACATACTGGCGCGCCTTGAGCTGGCTGAGGTCGCGGCCGGCGTGCCCGCGATCTCTCCCATGGTCAAAAACAGTGGCTGGAGATTGGGATGGTCTTGCTCACCCAGCCAGATGTCGTGTTGCTGGATGAACCAACCGCGGGTATGACGTTGGCCGAAACGGCAAAAACCGCGAGTCTTATTCGATCCGTTCTCGCGGGCAAGACCACGATCGTCATCGAGCATGATATTGCCTTCATCCGACAGCTCGGCGCCCGCATCACCGTGCTCTACCGCGGCAAGGTGATGTGTGAAGGCTCCTTCGATGAAATCGCCGCCAATCAAGAGGTGCGAGGGGTCTATCTCGGAGAGGATCTTTAATGCTCAACCTCTCGGCGTCGACCTGGGTTACGGAAATGGAACCATCTGCCGTTCCATCGATCTCTCGGTCGCTGCCGAAGAGCTCGTCTGTCTTCTCGGACGCAATGGTGTCGGCAAGACCACTCTATTGCGCGGCCTTATCGGCATCCTGCCTTGCCTTGCCGGCCAGATCATCTTTGACGGGGCGGAGATTACTACGCTGCCCGATCATCTTCGGGCACGGCGGGGTATCGCCTACGTTCCTCAGGGCCGCATGGTATTCGGCAAACTCACAGTGCAGGAAAATCTGCTCAGTGGAACCCTGATCGGCACTGGCAAGCTGGGCTCCATTCCTGGCCACATCTTCGACTATTTTCCTGTGCTGAAGTCTCGCCTGAAGCAGGCTGCCGGCACTTTGAGTGGCGGCGAGCAGCAAATGTTGGCCCTCGCTCGCGCGCTTGCTGGGCGGCCCCGGCTGTTGCTGCTCGATGAGCCTTCAGAGGGCATTCAGCCCAGTATTGTCCAGGAGATCGCGCAAATCCTCGACCGAATCAGAATAGAGCAAAGTCTCGCCATGCTTCTCGTCGAACAGAATTTGAAGTTCGCCTGCAGCATTGCCGATCGCGGCTATGTCATCGAAAAGGGCCGGATTGTCGCCTCAGGCGAAAGGGAAGCATTGCTGCAAGATCACATCGTGCGAGAGCACCTGACCTTCCCATCGCATTAAACCGGGAGTTCCCAAAACGGCCTCACCTTGGCAAGCCCATTTCATATATGAAACATCGTTTCATTCATTGCATTTCCATTCTCCCAGTGGTACAGTCGCTCCAACGCGTTCCCGGACCATTCCATGAGGCCTTCACTGCTGGTGAATTTGCTGCTCTGTGCCTTCCCTTACGCACAGCGGACGCGGCTCCAGGGCAGTTCGCGCATTACAGCGGAAGACCCAATCAGGGCGCGTAGTCGTAGGCCGGGCACACTTCGATTTGCAGGAGGGTCTTCCAAAATGAGAGCACTGAGGCTAACTCTCTTGATTGCGCTGCTTGCAATCGTCCCGATCCGTCTATCTTTTGCTCAAACCGCGGAGACATCGCTGCGCGGAACAGTCCATGACCCCAGCGGGGCGGTCATCCCCAACGCCCAGGTCACGATTACCAATCCCGACACAGGCTTTACCGCAACCCGAACCGCGGACGCACACGGTAGCTACATCTTTCAAGCGATACCTCCGGGCAACTATGCCGTCGACGCGGTCTGCTCCCGGTTTCAGCAAGAACGAGTACAAGGTCGAGTTGTTGGTCAACCAGCCATCTACGCTCGACGTTGCGCTGGGGGTTACTCGCGAGAATCAGACCGTGGTGGTCAATGCCAACACCATCACGCTGAACAAGACTGATGCTACGATTGGCACTCCCTTCAATACCGCGCAGATTCAGCAATTGCCGTTTGAAGGGAATAACATTCTGGATCTTCTCAGCCTGCAGGCCGGTGTTCTTTTTCTCGGCGACAAAACACCGACGCAGCAGGATACCGATAGCCGCAGCGGCGCGGTCAACGGCGCGCGTTCCGACCAAACCAACGTCACCCTCGATGGCCTGGACAACAATACCCAGACGAAAGGCTATGCCTTTACCGGCGTGCTGCGCCCCACTCGCGATTCTCTGGAGGAGTTTCGCGTGGTCACCACCAATGCGAATGCCGATTCCGGCCGCTCGTCCGGCGCCCAGGTCTCTCTGGTAACCCGCAGCGGAACCAACCGTCTCCATGGCAGCGCCTATGAGTACTATCGCCCCACCAATACCGTGGCCAACGACTGGTTCAATAAGCAATCCCAAATTAGCAACGGGCTGCCGAACATCCCGGGCAAATATCTTCGCAATACCTTTGGCGCATCTCTCGGCGGCCCGATTCGTAAAGACAAGCTCTTCTATTTCCTCACATTTGAAGGGCAAGACATCGCCGAGAGCCAGCAGGTTACGAATACTGTGCCCAGCGCCGCCTTCCGCCAGGGAAACCTTTCTTATGTCAACTCCGCCGGCGCCGTGACTACGCTTGAATCCAGCGCAGATTGCCAGCATGGATCCTAACTGCTCTGCCAATGGCTCCTGTCCGTTGGGTCCGGGCGTTAATTCGGCGGTGCTCAGTTACTTCGCCAAGTATCCTGAGCCGAACATCAATGCCGGGGGCGCTGGAGATGGTTACAACCAACAGGAGTACACATTCGCCTCGCCCGCTCCGCAAAATCTGGACACCTACATCGCTAAGCTCGACTACAGCCTTAGCAGCCGTCACCAGATCTTTGTCCGGGGCAACCTTCAGGGAGACAATATCTCCTCGCCGCGGCAATTTCCCGGTGGTATACCCAACTCTGAGCAATATTCGAACAACAAGGGCATCGCTGCGGGAGATGTTTGGACAATCTCCAACTCTCTGATCAACAACCTTCGCTATGCCTATATTCGCCAGGGTTATGCCAATCGTGGCGCCACTAACTCTAATTTCGTTAACTTCGCCAGCATTTCTGCATTTACATCAACCAACAATACTTCGCAGATTGTTAGCATTCCTGTGAACACGGTCGTGGACGATCTCAACTGGACCAAGGCCCAACATACCTTCCAGTTCGGTATCAACTATCGCGGTTACACCAACAATCGCGCCCAGGACAACGCACTCTACACCAGCGCCAACGTAACTGCGAACTACCTGACCACCGGCAGCATCGCAGGCCAGGGAGGCAGCCTCGACCCGGGAGCATTTGGTCTGCCGGCGGTCAATCAAAGCTTCTATGGCTCGTACAACAATGCAATCGCCGATATTACCGGCCTGGTCACGCAAGCCTTCACCTACTACAACTACCTGGTGGACGGCGACAACCTTAACACGCTGCCGGCTGGCGTGTGGCCCTCTCGTCACTACATATCCCACGAGTGGGAGTATTACCTGCAAGACACCTGGAAAGCCACGCCACACCTGACCCTTACCTACGGAATCCGCCAATCCCTGCTGTTGGTCCCCTATGAGCGCAATGGTCAGGAGGTGCAGCCCAGCGTCAACCTGAATATTGGTTCAACACCAGGGCGGCCAGTGCAGCAACGGGGGCGGCGGTTCAGCCCGATATCTCCTTCGTCCCTGCAGGAAAAGCCAACGGCAAACCCGACCTGTGGACCATGGACAAGCTGGACATCGCTCCGCGTTTTGCCTTCGCCTACTCTCCTGATATTTCCGCCTCGGGCCCTTTGGGAAAGCTGTTCGGTGGAGAGGGTAAAACCACGATTCGGGGCGGCTATGGCATCTATTACGACCACTTCGGCCAGGCCCTGATCGATGCCTATGACGAACAGGGCGCTTTTGGCCTTTCTACCAACGCATCAAGCGGAATCAATGCCACAGTAGATACCGCTCCTCGCTTCAGCGCATTCAACACGCCGCCGACGTCGATTCTCCCTCCCCCAACTCCCGGTGGCCAATTTCCCGTTACTCCGGGTGAAGATGGAAACCTGGTATGGAGCATCGATCAAAGCGTAAAGACTCCTTACTCGCATGTCTTCGATCTTTCGGTTGAGCACGAGCTTCCCGGTGGAACAATATTCCAGGTTACTTACACCGGACGATTGGGCCGCCGCCTATATGCAGATGCGAGATCTGGCCACTCCGCTCAATCTGGTTGATCCTCAGGGCGGAGGAACGTTCTATCAGGCTGGTACCCAGATGGCGAAGTTGGTAGACGCGGGCACACCTGTCTCTGCGGTTCCCACCGATTCAATACTGGGAAGACATGTTTCCCCTGGCTGCGGGCAATGGCATGACGGCAACCCAGAATCTCTATGCCACGCAATTCGGCCCCAACCGCGGCAACGAGCTAAGTGCCCTCTATACCCTCGATTATGGCTACGCCGCCGGCGCCCCGAATAATGAACTTTACCGCTACTTTGCTCCGCAGTTCGGTTCCATTGAAACCTGGTCTTCCAAGGGATCCAGCAGCTATAACGGCTTGCAAGTCTCGCTGCATCATCCTGCCAAACAAGGTCTGCAGTTCGATTTCTATTACACCTACTCGAAATCTCTCGATTTGGGATCAGACGCTGAGCGCGCCGCTACCTCCGGATCCTTCATCTGGAGCCAGATCATCAACGTCTATTATCCGCAACTAAACTACGGACCATCGGACTTTGATACCCGCCACGCAGTAACCTTCAACTTTGCATACGCTTTGCCCTTCGGCCGCGGTCGCAGCTTTGCGTCCAACTCCAACCGACTGGTCGATGCCGTCATTGGCGGTTGGACGCTGAACGGGCTTGCTCACTGGACAACCGGCCTGCCATGGACTGCGACCGATGGTTTGGGTTGGACGACAGATTGGAACGATCCCAGCTGGCTTATTCAAACCGGCAAGATCGCCAGTGGCGGCCATCAGAAAAATCCCCAGGATGGGCAGCCCAATGCCTTCAAGGATCAGACCCAGGCACTCGCACAACCTTAGGCTTCCTTACCCGGGAGAGACCGGGCAGCGCAACAATTTCCGCGGTGACGGTTATTCCAGCCTCGATAGCGGCATGTCTAAGGTATTCCGCATCACTGAGGCGCAGCAGCTCAAGTTCGCAGCGGAAGTCTTCAATACATTCAACAACGTCAGGTTCGATCCGCATACGGTGCGCAATAATCCTTATGGCGGAAGCAGTGCCTTCGGCGACTACAGTTCACCCTTGCTTACCCAGGGGCGCCGTATGCAGTTTTCGCTGCGCTACAGTTTCTAGCGTTTCGGGGCATCGAGCAGGCCGTAGTAACGTCCCATCCAGTAGGCCAGAAGCCAGTCGTTTGGGCGGTCCTCTCGTTCGCCGTTTCGTCCGATCACCATCTGGGTTGCCTCGGAATCCCAGTTACACAGCCCCATCTCGCTGCGCGGTACAGGCTTTGATTAGATTTCCCTGCTCGACACCCGGCGTCTTGTCGATCGAGATATCTTCCCGCTGGCTGTTATCGACGGTCCACTCGATCATATCGAGAGGCCAGTCGCGCAGCGTCTCCACCGCCTTGCCCTAGCGACGTCCGTTTTCCGGAAAAACTGTTATAGACGAAATCGAAAAAGGGAGTGCTGTCTTTGCCGCTCGATCCGTACCAGTTTTCCAGACTCTGCTCGCCGTATTCGCGGACCGAAGGAAAGATGGGATAAGTCATCAGGTCGTGATAGACCATGGTCATCAGCTCATCTTCCACACGCGTCCGCTCCGACAGGGGTATTGAACGTGGTAAGTAGCATGTTGCGCGCATATCCCTCTTTGTCGATGAGATAGCGGGCAGAGTCGATATACCTTTGCTTATGCGTCATGTGGTAAGCCACGCCCAGGAACTCAAGCATCTCGGCGGAGTTTCCGCCTCTCTCCTCATACCAGTTCGGATCCTGATTCAAGGCTTCGGGCGACCAATTCCCCCAGCGCGTAGCCTTTCCGTCGATGTCGGCAAGAACGTATCCATGATCCACAATGCCTCCGACGATCCTATCCACCTGGTCCGCGACCAGCGGTTTCTCGTCTTCGTCGGCTGCCAGATCGTAATACGCTGCATACCCGAAGATATGGCCATCCACCTCGTCCGAGCTCGCATCGCGCTTCCAGAGCCATTGGCCGTCGGCGCTCGGCACCCAGCGCTTTTCAATTATTTTTTCTCGCAAGTCGAGCCTTCCCATCTCGGCCACCTGCTGCGGCTGTGTAAGTTGCATCCAACTCATGCCGCGGCGCGGTTCCCATCGGCAGCATCGAACGAGCAATAAAATGGTTGGTCCCGGTCACTCTTTGCAACCCCAGCAGGCCGTGAAATGCCGCCTTCGCTTCTTCGCGCGCCGTTGCATCATGGGTCATGGCGTATCGGAACGACTCCATAGCTAAGTACATGCCGGTATGTTCACCATCGTTGTCGTCGTCTTCAATAAAGCTCTTCGACAGATCGCCTGGGGTCACCAGCACCGCGGGACCGATCAGCCCGGGCGGCCGCAGGTGGCGGGCACGAATGATCTGCAGAAAGCGGTCCGACTTCTGCTCGAGTGTCAGCTTGATCTGGTAGATCCGGTCTACTCCGCCCGCGGTGGCAATCCAGGCTGAGCCATCGTTTCCTATCGCGACGTCGCGCACGTCGTTGCTCTGCAGCCATCGGCGGCTATGGCGGAGGCTCCATCCATGTTCGTAGTAACGCGCCACACCCAGCTTGGTGCCGATCCAAAGCCGGCCGTCCGGTTCACTTGCGATGGACGTCACATAACGATTAGGTAGTCCGTCCTTCACCGAGAGCGAGTCACGGCGAGTGCTTCCGTGATAAAAGTCAACCCCGCCCGTGCTGCCTACAGCCACGTCGCCTGACGGCAATGCCTTCAAGTAGCTGATGTTGCTGCTGAGCACCACACTCGGTTCGGAGTACCGGGTGCTTAGCACAGGGTTGCGGGAGAGATCGAGCAGGAATAAACCACTGGCGGTGCCGACCCAAATCTTGTTGTCGCGCACCGGCAGTACCGCTCGAATGGAAGTCTGCGTCCGCGCGCCAATGCGCTTCGCCACTCTGCCATCGATCTGCCAAATTCCATGTGGACCAGCCGCGACCAGGGTTACTCCTCCAGTCTCCGAATCGTCGTACTCGCCAATTGCGCTGATGAGGGTGTCAGAGATGACTGGCTTACTTACGGCCTCCTGGGTTACGGTGTAAAGGCCGTTCCACGCGCCCGCCCAGATTACGCCGGAAGCATCGCGATGGACGGTGTAAACCGGCCCGATTTCGGCCCCCCCGGAAGGCTTCTTCCAGTTGCCGCCGTCCAGGTATCGGACGCCCGCGCCAGTCGCCGCCCACACCCGGCCCGAAGGTTCCACCGCAATCGATCGAACGTCGTTCTCCGCGGAAGTGGACAGTGGGTAGGATTCATGCACATCCTGTTCGAATGGTATGTCGGGAATTGGTGTCGTCGCTTGCCCCAGGGCAAGCCCGGTAGTGCTAAGTAGGAGTAAGTAGTGCGGAATGCTGGAAGAGATTTTTCTCGCACTTTTTATAAAGGAAATAGATAGAGCCTGAAGAGCTTTGTGGCCTTTGAGCCTCATACTTAATCCTACCCTGTTATCCCCTCCTGAAAGGCACTCACATGATCTCGTCGTCTCCGATCGGGCTGCCTGGCGGCGTCTCTACAACTGGTTCCGGCTTGAATCTCTCCGGGTCGCGCTCGAATATCGCGATCCGGCGTTTGATCTCGTCTCCGTTGGCATTCGCTGGCTGCGATTGTCCAATGGCGTGCAACTTGGCTGTTACCAGGGAGCGCGCCGCGAACGAGGTCTTCGGATCGGCGGCGAGCCGGAACAGCGCCTCCACCACACGAGCCTTCACGTCCATGCTCACCAAGCCCGCAAGGCCGTCGTTCGGCGTCCCGACACTCGCCGCTTGCAGTGCGGCGTCGATCACTTCATCGAGCGTCGGTTCCGCTGTGTCGCGCGCATGGTATTCCACCAGGCGGTTCGCGCGTTCCGGCAGGAACAGAAAGGCAAGAGTGAAGTCCGCCGCGCTTTCTGCTGTGGCGATGGGGTCAAAAGTGAGCGCGGTATGCGAGGGAAAACTCTCCACCGTTCGTGGCTCGTCGAGCGTTCTGGGCATGCCCGGTGTCCGCGGCGGAAGTTGGCGCAAAAGCGTATCCGGGAGAACCAGCACTTCCGGCGATAACGTCTTCACCACCGCAGCCAGCGCTTTGCGCTGCTCAACCGCAGAGACGATCTCCGGTCCCTTTTGCCCGTCGCCCCGAACCGTGTAGCGATAATCGAGCCCACCGATGACCTTCGTCGCTGCCTCGACCTGGTAGCGGTGCAGCAGGTAGAGCGGGACCAGGGTGTCTTCCATCTGTGCGGTTGGCACTCCCAGGCGAATCGTGTTCTCCCCGAAGCGCTTAAGCGCCACCGCGCGAATCTCGAGAATACGGTTCAGTTCGTCGGCGGCATCCGTGCCGTTATCCCACAAGTGCGCGATGGGGCTTGCTGAGCCAGCTGGCCGTGCATCGTCATCGCTCAGGAAGAGCACGCCCTTTTCTTCAGCGCTGTGCAGGATTCGTTCCAGCGCCACCGGATCTTCCACCGCTTTGCCGTCGCGATCGAACTCGCGGTATCCGTAGTCGATGGCCACCTTATCCCACACACCGATCCCAACTGGATATGCTTGCCGCAGATCAGGCACACCGTTCTTGTCTAAAGTGATCCACGGATGCGGGTACTCCATAACGCTCATGGTCTGGTTCGGCGTGTGGGGCATGGTGCTCGCGGCGTAGTTGTGCACCAGGCCGAGCGTATGGCCGGTCTCATGCGCGGCCAGCTGGCGCACTCGCGCAAGTACCATCGCCAGGGCCTCGTCGTGCGCAGCGTCTGGAACCTTTCCATCCTGGTACGGCGCCAGCACCGCTTCGGCTAACATATAATCCTGCCGTCCCCGCAGGCTCCCCAGGGTTACATTGCCTTTCAGAATCTCCCCGGTGCGCGGATCGGCGATTTCGTCGCCGTAACTCCACCCGCGGTTCGCGCGATGCACCCACTGGATGATGTTGTAGCGCGCGTCCATCGGATCGGCATCGGCCGGCAGTAGATCCACCTGAAACGTGCCCTTAGCCCAACCGGCCGCCTGGAAGGCCTCGTCCCACCAACCACAGCCTTCTACCAGCGCCGAGCGCAGCGGCTCGGGCGCGCCGCGGTCCACGTAGTAATGGATCGGGCGAACGGCTTCGCAGCGTTCGCGACACGTTGGGTCCTTTTTCTGCAGGCGATGACGGGTGATGAACTGCTGGTTGACATCAACGCCGAGCGGCGTGGTCATGTCGCGGTAGCTCGCGTCGAAATAACCGGAACGGGGCGAAAAGCGCCGCGGAACAAACCCCGGATCGGGAAGCTTGAGAAAGCTCTGCCGCACATGCACAGTCAGCGCATGTACCTCGGGAGCCACATCGGCCAGCACCTTTGCTTTACCCGGATCCGCACTGACGAAGGTCAGCTCGGCTTCAATCTCCGTATTCTCTGGAAATGCTTTCGACGCTTCGGGAACGATGGTGGAGCGGTTTTCGTCTACGCTATAGGTTCCTTGCTTTCCGGCTGCCAGCGTTTCTGCAATCGAGTGAATATCCGCATAAAAATATTTTGTTGCATCCACAACTACAAAGCCTTCATTGTCTCCTGCGATTTCGAAACCCGCGAGCACAGAGGATGGGAAAGACTGCTGAACGGCAAGCAACTCTGCCGGGTCAGCGGAATCGGTGCGGAACTTAGTGTTTTCCTGGATTAGCAGCAGCTTGGGGCCGACCCGCTCAAAGTGGACCAGGCGGGGCCCGTTGCTCAGGCTCGCTTGGGAAAAAATCTCGATCTGCCCACGATCCATGCCTAGATCGTTCTGTCCCACGCCATACGGCAGCGAGTCATAGAGGATGTACCTGGGCGAAGCCGTTCCGCCCTTTTCGGTGAGTGGTACGCCTAGGAGCAGGCTCCCCTTCTTTGCATCCCAACGGATGGGCAGCAGCACGTTTTCCTGTTGCATGGCCGTCACGACTGCCGGCGGCGTCTGTGCGAGGACGCCGGTCCACGCCGCAAAAAAAATCAGATAAATGAAGAGGAAACGCCTGCGGGACAAAGGATGGAACCTCACCTGTGGTTTGTAGCACGGATGACTTGATATAGGCTCGAAAAATCCTCCGGCCACCCACCCACAATGGTATTTGCTTTCTGCAGCCTTTGGCGGGGGGCCATTCTAGCCCTTTCCATGCCGTCTTTGCGAGGGTATCGTGATCGAGTAGCGACCCGGAAGGAATCCCGATCGAATTGTGGCAACCTGCGTCATGTTCAACACAAATTTCAAGAAGTTCCTTCGCAGCATAGCGACCGGAATAAGTCTGGCGCCCTCTTTGCTGAGCGGACAAAACACCAGGCCCAATGTCCTCGTCCTGGTTCTCGATCAGCTTCGGGCCGACGAACTGCATTGCTATGGAAATCCTCGTTTCACCAGCCCGAACATCGATAAGCTGGCGAGCCGGGGAGTGATCTTGTCTCACTTCTACACAGTCGCGCCGTGGACTTCGCCTTCCTTTGGAACGCTGCACACTTCGTTATTCCCCTCGAAACACGGGGTGACGTTGTTTTGGACTCCGGGTATGCCGTTGTTGAATAAGGACGTCCCCACCCTCGCCGAGAGCTTCAAAAATGGTGGATACAGTACAGCGGCGTTTGTGGACAATTCGCTGGGCGGCAAGCCTCTGATGAGTGAGGGCTTCGATGATTTTGTAGATGGCAGCGCGGCGGCTCCGGACATCACCGAGCGGGCCGCCCGGCAGAAGATCGGCGCACCTTACACCACGGCGAACGTTCTTGCGTGGCTGGATGCCCATCATGATGCGTCGCAACCGTTCTTTCTCTATGTGCACTTGTTGGAACCGCACTCGCCCTATAATCCCCCGCCGGAGGATGACCTCTTCCAATCGGATGCGTACCCATATCTCACCAATGATGGTTACGATCTGGTGGGCGGCGGATTGTTCCGTCTGGCGGTGAATGGGGACCAGAAGGCTGTGGAGAGGCTGTATCAGCTCTACGACGGGAAAATCCACTATGTGGATCGATACGCGGGCGAGATTCTCGATCGCCTGCGCTCTCTGGGATTGGAAGACAATACGTACGTGCTGCTGACCTCGGATCACGGAGAGCTTCTCTATTCTCACCCGGATGACTTTCTAACCTTCGATCATCGCTCCCTGTACGATCCCGTTCTGCATATTCCGCTGATTGTAGCGGGACCGGGTATCCCAAAGGGACAGGTCAATCCTGCGCTTGCATCGAATCTGGACACTGCCCCCACCCTGCTCGACCTGGCTGGCGCCCCGGGGCTCAATGACGCGCAAGGCCACAGCCTGGCCCCATTGGTCGCGGGAAAAGTAAAATCCGTGAACGACTACATCTTTGCCGAAGAAGACGTGGAGGTCCCGGAGAGATCAGTCCGCAGCAGCGATTACAAGCTCATTCGTAATCTGTGGACCGGGGAGGAGCAGCTCTTTGGCCTCGACAGCGATCCAGCAGAACTCCATGACGTCGCAAAGGGCAATCCGGAGGTCGTCAAAAGACTCGACGCTCAGCTTGATGCGTGGATGCGCGTAAATGAGCCGTCACTTGAGGTGCAGCGGCGGCGCTGGAAGATCTACACCCAGCAACTGAAGGTGGTCACCATCGACGACATCGGCATCGGCGCGGCGTTTCTCATCACTCACCGCCAGGACTGGCACTCAGACGAGAGTCCAGCGAGCGGGAACTATGGGGGAACCAGTTTTTGGACCGAAGGCGGGGATGGGACGAGAACCGCTCTTTGGCGAGGCGACAGCCCGTTCGTTGGCAGGTACAAGGTTTCTGTCTATACCGGCTCTCCGAAGATCGGCCCGTTGGCCACAAACGCGCATTACAGAATAGTCGCGGAGCGCGAGACGCAGACCGTAACCGTCAACCTCCAGCAAGGCGCGGGGAAGTGGCGTCCGCTTGGCACCTTCGATAATCCACGGTTTGTCGAGCTCAGCAATGCAGCCAACGGAATCGTCGTAGCCGATGCGGTTCGCTTCGAGCGGATCGATTAGGGCGGTCTACGCAATCGGTGTAGACCAAATCCGGACTTCATCAATTATGGCAACATCCAGCGCTTGCTCAACTGGTCATAGGCCGGCTTCGGCAGCTGAATCAGCCGTGGCTTGCGCGCGGGATCTAGCCAGGTGAGTAGGGTTTCCAGGTGGATTTGTGACATGGCCGTGCATCCCACCGTACCCTGATCGTGGCTGCGCCAAATATGAAGAAAGATGCAGGAGCCCGCTCCCGGCTTAGGCGGACTGGTGCTGTCCCCGGGAACCATGCCGTTGTGGTCAACGACCATCCCCCAGCGGTACGACTCGCCAGTGTCGCGCATGTGCTCTGAGCTATTCCAGTCAGAAGCGACGGCGGAGCGGTCCACAATGCGGTTATAGTGCTTCGAAGCAACGTCGTCGACGCATTCGATCGAGGGGGACAGATTCAGATAGGCCATCCTTAACCCGGGTAGCGGCTGAGAGGCGTAGCCGAATGCTGTGCCCAGTTCGAAGATGCCGGCCGGCGCCTTGCCGTCTCCTTCTTTCTTGACCGGGCCGGACGCGACCTCGGGGCCGTCGGCAATCGAGCCGATGCCCCATCCTAAGCCGTTCTTGCCGACGACAATGGCAATCGGCTCGCCTACTGGATGCCACTGCTCGTGTACTGACGCGCGCTCGAATCGTTGCAACTGTCCTTCGACCGCGTTCCAGCCCGAAGTAGTCACCACAATCACCTGCGTGGAATGAGCCAGGGCATTGGGCGCGGCACTCCCCGCGTCACCCGGCCCAGACACGCTCCAGCCGGCGATGGACAGTAGACAGAGGAGAAGGGAAACAAGCTTCATCAAGAGCAGTGTAAGTCAACAAGTAAGTGAATAGACGATTTTGGCAGGAAAGGCACTTGGGGTATACTTCCGCAAAGCCAAACGGAACGGTGGCTTTTACAATCTTTTACGCATACTCCTGATATCCAACCCTTGGATACTCAGCGTGTCACCTGGATGGGAACGGAACGGATCGTTCGCCGAGCAGTCAAGGCGCGTGATCAATTATTCGGTAAGCTGCGGGCTCTGGGCCGGGTCAAGTCAGTGGACGTTTAGTTCTTGCATTTGGCAGACGTTTCCTTCGCATATTTGGGGGCACAATGCGGCGACAAATATTAACAGCCATCATGGCTGCATGCTCAGTCTCTATTTTCCTCTCTCCATCTCCAGTCCTGGGTCAGCAGGCCACCACGTCGTTAAGTGGAACTGTGACCGACGTAAGCGGCGCTCTTGTGCCCGGGGCCACCGTGACCATCACTCGCGGTTCAACTGGCCAGGTCTTGAAAACCACAACCAGTGCTCATGGTTTCTACCGCTTTCAGCAACTTGATCCGGGCACCTGGACCATCACCGTCAGTGCGACTGGCTTTGGTGACCAGACTAAGGCCGGCGAGCTCCTGGTCAGCAATCCCGCCACCATCGACTTCAAGATGACCCTGCAATCCGTGGCGCAGACCGTGGACGTTACCGCCCAGACGACCACGCTTAACACTTCGGACGCGACCCTGGGCAACGCCGTGGACAACGCGACCATCAAGGCACTGCCTATGGAAGATCGCAACGTCCCTGACCTGCTAAGTCTGCAGCCCGGCGTGCTCTATTTAGGTCACAACGTCGACTCGGAGAGCGACAGCCGCACCGGCAGTGTCAATGGTGTCCGTTCGGATCAAGGCAACGTCACCATGGATGGAATGGACGACAACGACCAGTTGAACGGGTATGCATTTACCGGCGTCTTGCGCGAAACGCTCGACTCCGTGGATGAGTTCCGTGTCACCACCGGCCTGGCAAATTCCGATCAGGGCCGCTCCGCCGGCGCCCAGATCAATCTGGTCACCAAAGGCGGCACCAACAAATTTCACGGCGCCCTATATGAATACAACCGCAACACCCAGACCGCTGCCAACGATTGGTTCAATAAGCAATCCGAGCTGGCCTCGGGTCTGCCCAATGTCCCCGGCCAATACATCCGCAATACCTTTGGCGGCGACATCGGTGGCCCCGTCAAGCATGACAAGTTTTTCTTCTTCGGTAACTATGAAGGATCGCACATTCGTGAGAACGCCCAGGTAGAACGAACCACTCCCTTTGCCTCCATGAAGGCCGGAGAACTCATCTATACCAGCAATGGCAGCGGGGTCACTCTCACACCCGCCCAAATTGCGGCCATGGACCCTAACTGCTCCGCCAACGGAACCTGCCCGTGGGGTCCAGGGGATGACCCGTACATGCTGCAGACATTAGGTCAATATCCAACCGCCAACGGATCGGCGTTGGGCGATGGTTTAAACCTTGGCTCCTATTCATTCTCCTCACCCACCCCGGTCAACCTGAATACGACGATTGCTCGCCTCGACTGGTACGCGACCTCGAAGCACAGGCTGTTCGTGCGCGGAAACCTGCAGGACGATACCACCGCCGGCGTTCTCCAGTTCCCCGGGCAACCGCCATCGTATCTCTTGAAAGACAACACCAAGGGCATTACCGCAGGCGATACCTGGACCCTCACCAACAACCTCATCAACGATTTTCGCTACGGCTATATACGGCAGGGCTACAGTAACGCCGGGCAGGATTGCGGCGCCTTCGTGATCCTGCAATATATATCCCAGCCAACGTCGGAGAATTGCACCACTATCGTTCACGTGCCGGTCAATAACTTCATCGACAACATGACCTGGGCGCACAAGAACCATACCCTGGCTTTTGGCGTGAACCTGCGCGACATCACCAACTACCAGGATTCGAACCTTACATCCTACGGTTTCGCCAGCACCAACAATCAGTGGCTCGATACCGGCGGCGCCATCTCCGGTACCGGGGGCAGTCTGGACCCGGATGCGTTCGGTTATCCAACAGTCGACAGCGGGGACCAAAACAGCTACGACGTCGCGGCCGGCATTGTCGCTGGCTTGGTGCCCTTTACCCAGGGCCAGTTCAACTTTCAGGTGAGCCCCGATGGGCAGACCGGAACCGCCTTGGCAACGGGAGTGCCGCTTGCCCGAAACTATCGCTCGCACGAGTTTGAGTACTACATTCAGGATTCCTGGCGAGCGCTCCCCAACCTGACCCTGACCTTTGGCATACGCCACGTACTGCTGCAAGCTCCCTATGAAACCCACGGGCAACAGCTCCAGCCAACCATCGATACTCATCAATGGTTTGTCAACCGTTACACCCAGGCCCAACAGGGTATTAGCGATCAGCCGGACCTAGCGTTTGCGCCATCGGGCCAGGCGCATGGCCTTCAACCCTACTGGAACATGCAGCGGAACAATGTCGCTCCGCGTGTTGCCATTGTCTATTCTCCTGACAACAAAACTTCGGTGCGCGCGGGCTTCGGCATGTTTTTTGACCACTTCGGTGAAGGTATTGTGGATACTTTCTCTCAGTTTGGTTCGTTCGGTGTAAACACCCAGATCGACAACCCGGCCGGGCAGTATTCCGTTGATAATTCTCCCCGATTCACCGGCCTCACTAACATTCCGCCGCTGCAAGGGATCAACATTCCTTCCGTTATCCAGTACCCCTATACCCCACCGAATGACGTGAGCACCGGTCTTTCCATTACCTGGGGAATCGATAATCACATCAAGACGCCATACACCATCGCGATGGACTTCTCGTTGCAACGCGAGTTGTCTCGCGGCTTCTCCGTAGAGGCGAACTATGTCGGCACCCTGGGCCGCCATCTGCTGCAACAGTTGGATCTAGCCGAGCCGCTCGACCTGGTCGATCCGCAATCTGGAATGGACTACTTCCAGGCCGGTACTCTTCTGGCCAAAGCGACGTACGCCAACCAGACGACCGTCGCGCCGATTCCGTACTGGGAGGATATGTTCCCGTACCTGGCGACCAGTACCATGAGCGCGACGCAAAATATCTACACCAACGTCTACCAGCCCCAGGCACAATCGGCGAACGACTCCTTCGCACTGGTTGTGCTGGATGCTTATTGTTTGCCGAGTGAGGGTGGCTTGGGTTGCGGCCCTTATGCCGACGCGAACGGAAATGTCACGACCAGGTTTTATCAACGGCAATTTTCCTCGCTGTTTGCCTGGTCTTCGATCGGCATGAGCAGCTACAACGCTCTCCAACTTACGCTCCGGCGGGTCTCGGATAATGGTCTGGCACTGAACTTTAGCTATTCCTACAGCAATTCGATCGACATGGGTTCTGACACCGAGCGCGCTAGTGAATTTACCACCAACAGTTTCAGCTTTATTACCAACAGCTTCAATCCCAGCCTGAATCGCGCCGTCTCCGATTTCGATACACGTCATCTGCTCACCGGCGACTTTATCGATCAACTTCCGTTTGGCCGGGGAAAGCGATTTGCGACCAATGCCAATCGCCTGACAGATGCCTTGATCGGTGGATGGACGCTGTCGGGTATTACGCGCTGGTCGAGCGGGCTGCCGTTTAACGTGTTTGCTCCCTATGCCTATGCGACCAACTACCAGCAGCAAAGTCTTACCGTGGCCACGGCGCCAATCAAGAGACACAGGCACATCAACGCGCAGGGATTGCCCCAGGTCTTTGCCGATCCAGATTCCCTCAATAACGGCATCGCCAGTGGTACCCCTTTACGGTATCCCTATCCTGGGGAAAATGGGCAGCGCAACATCTTTCGCGGGGATGGATACTTTGAGCAGGATGGCAGCCTGGCGAAGGTCTTGAAGACGCATGAAGGACAGACTTTGCGCTTTTCCTGGGAGGTCTTTAATGTGTCCAACACTTCCCGATTCGACACCAGCGCGATCAGCTCATTGGGCGGCCTGAACAACGAGGTCACCAGCGGTCAGGGCTTCGGCGTCTATAGCCATCAGCTGGTGCAGTCGCGGAAACAGCAGTTCTCCTTGCGCTACGACTTCTAGCGATTGCCCATTCCTCTTGCGCGCGCCGTTAATCCTGCGAATGACGGCGTGCTTAATTGCACCGCCGCCCGGCCGGTCATCTGACGGATCTCATGTGTTTGGCAATGGACCGACAATTGCTACCACCAACAAGATAACGACGATAAGCCGCGAGATGGTTCTGCGTGGCTCGGTGAAAATGCCGTGAATCCCTGAGCTGGCCAAAACTTACGTTGACTTTAGACCGGTCAATTCTTAGAGTCTAGTAACCTAAGGCAGCCCAATCGATGCAAAAGCCACCTCACCCGCTTTTTCGAAAGAGGTTTGACCATGAAACCCAAGATGGTTGGCACCAAGTATCCGAGATCGATGCAACACTCAGCCGATACAAAATTTCACAGAATACTGATTCTTGTATTTGTCTGGGTTCTCGCGCTCATCATTTCTCCGGCCATGCATGGTCAGGCCACTGGAAGTTTCTCAGGCAATGTCCTCGATAAATCCGGAGCGGGTCTCCCTGGAGCAACCGTCATCGCTACCGCCCAGGCCACCGGCATGGCGCGAGACGGCAAAACAGACAGTGCCGGACACTATCTGATCCCTTTACTCCCGGTCGGGATCTACACCGTGCACGTCGACGCGACCGGCTTTCAAAGCGCCGAATCCAAAGATCTGAAACTCCAGATTGATGAAGCCCGCGAACTCGACTTTTCACTGGTACCCGCCACTGTAGTCACCACGGTGGCAGTCTCCGGAGAAGGACAAGCCGTAGCAGTCGAATCAGCCAATCCATCGCTCGGCCAGGTCATCACCTCGCAGGAAGTATCGCAGCTCCCGTTGAATGGCCGTGATTTCGTACAGCTCGCCACGCTCACGGCCGGTGCGACGGCAGAGACCAACCCCAACAGCTTTTTCACTGCCGCTGCCAGCAGCGAGGTGGCCGCACGCGGTTCCTTCTCCCTATCGGTCGGCGGCTCCCGCCCCAACAGCACAGACTGGTTGCTGGACGGCGTTGATAACAACGAGCTGACGGCGGGCGGTATCTCCATCTTCTCCTCCATCGACGACATTCAGGAATTCAAGGTTTTGACCTACACCTACTCGGCCGAATACGGTACCCGGGCCGGACCCACGGTGCTGGTCACTACTAAATCCGGGACCAACAATATTCACGGCACCCTCTACGAATTTCTGCGCAATACCTCTCTCGATGCCAAGAGCTACTTCGCCACCTCCGCGGAGAAGTTCAACCTGAACGACTTTGGCGGCTCCGTTGGTGGCCCGATCCGAAAGAACAAGACCTTTTTCTTCATCGATGGAGAACAAAAATATCAGCTCCACGAAATTCCCTTTACTGGCCTGGTCCCTTCGCTGGCCATGCGCTCGGGCGATTTCTCCGCCGACCCTTTTGGCAATCCTGTTTCTGGTCTCGCGATTGTGAACCCCAACATGGCTGGGGCGTCCACCGACCCGAATGTGTATCCCAACGTGTATTTCCAGTGCGATGGCGCAGGGAATCCTTCGCCTTCGAATCCCGATGGAAGCCAGGCCCCAGGCACTGCGTGTAACAAGATTCCATCCGGCCTGATCAACCCCATCGGCCAGGCGATGATCAACCTATACCCCACGCCAAACGCCAGCAATGCCAGTGCGGGTATCAATTACATTAATCAGCCCGTGCGCCAGCTGGACAACACCAGGTTCGATATCCGGCTGGACCAGACGATTTCCGAAAAGGATAACGGCTTTGGCCGTTTCAGCTACGACCAGGCGTACTCCTTTGTGCCCGGCGGCTCACCCGGATTTGCCGAAGCGAACCCTTTCGGCAGCAACCAGCGCATCAGAAACCACGCGCGCAACATCGCCCTCGGCGAGACCCATGTGTTCAATGCCAACATGGTCAACCAGGCCACTTTTGGTTACAACCGCATCTTCGACTACATCAGCTCCCAGGGTTCGGGGACATGTGCTTCCGCCACCATCGTGCCCGGTGGCATTCCCAACGCCAACCTGGGATGCGCCGCCGGCAGCTCTACCTGTACCAACTTTTACAGCTGCGGTCTGGTTTCGACTTCGTTCCAGGGCGGTTATTGGGCCCTTGGCGATCGCGGCTACTCTCCGTTCCAGGGCGGAACCAACATCTTCTCTCTCCGGGACTCACTCGACTACATCCACCGTAAGCATGACTTCAGGTTCGGCATTGACTATCGCGCCAATCAAATGAACGTGGGCACTGAGGCTTTCCAGGATGGCTTCTGGCTTATCGGCAACGGGGGTAACTTTACCGGCGTTAGCAGCCTGAACCTCGGGGGGAACTCTGAGGCGGATTTCCTGCTCGGAATTACGGGTGGCGCCATTCATGACCAAACCTATGAGGGCCCGATCACCGGCCGGCGCTGGAAAGGCTACCGTCCCTTCGCCGAAGATAACTGGCGGATCACACCGACCATCACCCTCAATATCGGCCTGGCGTGGGATCTGACCACGCCCATCACCGACGATCACGGACGCCAGGCCGATTACCTTCCCACGACCGGAAAGCTTCTGATTGCCAATCAAAATGGTGTGGGCGCGTCCGCGGGCATCGACATGGATTGGACGGGACTCGAACCCCGTCTTGGCGCCACATGGAAAATGTTTGGCAGCGACAAGACAGTATTGCGCCTGGGTTACGCCATATTCCACGACTCCGCCTGGAGCCAGGGCGCCCAGGGTCTATGGCAGAACCCGCCCTTCCTGGGCGAATCGGACGCCTTTGGCGACGCCGGCAACGCCCCTTGCGCCTTTGCCACCTCATACTGCGCTACCGTGCTTGGACAAAGCCCCTCGGCTGTTAGCCTCTCCAGCGGATTTCAAGCCATTCCTACGCCGCCCAACGCCCAGACATTTCAAGGCGCCTTCAATTACATGCCCACGAATATAAAGCATGGCATGGTGCAGCAATACAACGTGAACGTCGAGCGCCAGCTCTTTGGCAACGTGGTACTGACCGCCGGATTTGCCGGTTCTCAAGGCACCCACATCCTGGTGTTCGGAAATAACCTCACCACTTCGAGTCCCAGTGCGTGCGGCACGGTACAAAACTACACGCTCGGTTGCAATGCCAATGGCTCGGCCTACACGTCACCGTATATCGCGCCCAATTACAACTACATTTTTCTCATGGGTGATTTGGGTAAAACAGGCTATAACTCGCTGCAGATCAAGGCCGAGACCAAGACGCCGAAGTATGGCCTCTACGCACTGTTCGCTTACACTTACTCCCGTACGTATGACAACGGGTTAACCGATGGGTTAGGTTCCGTGGTGAGCGCTCCCTATTTCCCTCTACCCAACTGGCAAAAGCTGGATTGGGCTTTATCGCAGATTAATCTCGATAATAGCTTCACCGGCAGTGTCATCTATGATTTGCCCTTCGGTCGCGGGAAGCAGTTCGGCAGCAATTGGAATCCCGTGACCAATGCCATTCTTGGCAACTTCCAGGCCACTCTTATCCAAAGAATCTCTTCGGGATTCCCCGACCCCCTGATCGACAGCATTAACCAATCCGGTGCCGGGTTCGCCAACGGCGGCAACGACTACAATTGGAACCGTCCTAACCGGGTTGCCGGTTGCAACGCCGGCAACGCGTCCCACGCCAAGCTACAGTGGATCAACGCATCCTGCTTTGTTGCACCCCCATCCGGGGAGTTGGGGAATGCGTCGCGCGTCCCAGCCACCGGACCTGATTTCGTCAACACGGACTTCTCCGTCATCAAGCAGATCGCGCTGCCCAGAGAGATGGGTTTGAATTTCCGCGCGGAGTTCTTCAACCTCTTCAATCATTCACAGTTTGGTTCGCCGGTGAACGATGTGAGTTCGCCTGGATTTGGCTTTGTCCAGTCCACCGTGAACAACCCACGCTTGATACAGCTGGCCCTGAAGCTGTCTTTCTGAAGCTCGTCCTCAGGCTGCTCGATGGCGAACTAAGCATATGTCGCCTCCCGCATGACGCAGCGATCCCGAGCTGGTTGAATGTCGCCAGCGGGCCGCTCGTCTCTGTGACCCGAACCTCGGATGAACTGTCTGTCATCTGCGCTTCCGGAGTGGAACCTGATGGTGTGGTGTCAGAAGCCGGCTGGAGCGGATTCCGGATCGACGGAAAGCTGGAGTTTTCAGCAGTCGGCATTCTCGCTTCGATTCTCAGGCCCCTGGCCGCGGCCGGTATCAGCGTGCTTTCCATCTCCACCTTCGATACGGATTACATACTCGTGCGTACTGCCCGGCTGCAGGAGGCCATGGGCGTGCTTCGCGAGCATTTTCATGTCCTCGACTGACGAAGGTACAACTGGTTGAACGCTACCGGGGCGTGTTCCCGTACGATACTCACTGTGTTAGCCCTGCGATGCAAATGCGTAACGGCGTTATTGCTGGCCGGAGGTGTAATGGCGAGCTCGCTATCGGGCCGCGCTGCGACGGAGCCAACTAAGGAACCCATCTTCGCGCTGGGCTCTGCGCCATTTGCCTCAAGCCACGCATCGACCGTGGTGGAACTGAGCAACGGCAATCTGATGTCCGCGTGGTTCGGAGGAACGGCAGAGGGCAATCCGGACGTGGCGATCTGGAGCTCGACGAGAACCCGCGCCGGATGGAGCGCTCCCGTGGAGCTGGCGCGGGAGCCCGAGGTGCCCTGTTGGAATCCGGTGCTGTTCCACACCAAGGACGGCAAGCTCTGGCTCTACTACAAATTTGGCCCCAGCCCGGAGACCTGGGCCGGCGCGCGCAAGGTGAGCACGGATGAAGGCAAGACCTGGAGCCCGTCCGAGCATCTGCCTGCCGGTCTGCTGGGGCCGATTCGTGCAAAGCCGCTGGTGATGCAGGATGGCACGATCATAAGTGGGACGTCGTTCGAAGCCTACCGCTCCTGGGCGGCGTGGATAGAGCGCAGTACGGATGGCGGCAAGACCTGGGCGAAGATTGGGCCCATCGTCCCTCCGCTGGACAAAGATAAGCAGGTACTGTCGGGATCCTCTGCCCGGAAAGAAAGTGAAGGAATCATTCAGCCGTCGGTGGTGTCGCTGGGGAAAAAGCAACTGCGGCTGTATGCGCGCTCAACGGCGAACATTGGGCGGGTTGTGGTCGCGGACTCGTATGACGACGGAATGACCTGGACGCAGGCTCGTCCACTGGATGTGCCCAACCCGAACTCAGGCATCGATGCGGTGTCTCTCAGAGACGGGCGAGTGGTGTTGATCTACAACAACACAACCACCGGGCGCACTCCGCTGAACCTGGCAGTGTCCACCGACGGCGAGCACTTCAAGATGTTCTACACCCTGGAAGAGTCGCCGGGAGAGTACTCCTACCCCGCGATCATCCAGGCGGCGAGCGGCGACCTGGAGATAACCTACACCTGGAACCGCAGGAACATCGAACATGTTCGCTTTCCTTTGGCGGACATTCCAAAGTAGGCGTCTGCTCCCGGGGCGCTTCTCCCTACTTCAATGCGCCGGTATCGTGATCACGGGCAGATTCTCTCGCGGGCTGGAATCAGCCATCGTGAACAGCATCATCATCAACGAAAACACTTGCTTGGATTCGAGGTCGGTGTCGTCGATCCAGAACCAGTAGTCGCGATAGTAGACGGATACGAATGCGTCGGGCGATTTTCTTTCGCGCCCTGTACTTCTGTGGATATGGATTGGGAGCTTGCCTCACCATTCATTCCTCTACTGTCGCTCATTATCAAATCGCCCGACACAAAAAAACTTGGGGTTCACCAAGGTTTCAAATCGTGGACATCGCCGAATCACCAGAAACTATACTGAAGCTGTACTTGCCGAGGACTCATGCGCTCATTTGCCAATGCACCCGCGGTTGCTGTAGCGATCATTCTGCTGCCCGCAGCGCTGTACTCAGTCGATGGAGACAAAAAGTTCCACAACGCTCCGGTCTCGGCGCAAGCGTTGACGAATCCGTACGCAGGCCAGGAGGAGGCCGCGCAGGCTGGAAAACAGCTATATACGGCCAATTGCCTGTCGTGCCACGGTAGGGGACAAAGCGCTAGCAACGTGCCGTCGTTGGTGGACGGAACGCTTCATTCGGTCAGGCCGGGCGAAGTGTTCTGGTTCATTACGCGGGGCGACCAAGAGAACGGCATGCCCTCCTGGAGGTCTTTGCCGATAAAGCAGCGCTGGCAGATCGTTACCTATTTGCAGTCGGCGGAAACGGCGCAGCCCGCGCAGGAACCAAGCGCGCCGCCACCTCCCGACATCAATACATCGAAGCTGAAAGCTCCCCCGCCGGCGCCACCCTTCACCGACTTTCGTTACGAGAAGCCGGGAACGTTGCACAAGATTACAGTGAACGATCTACCCCAACCGTACGCAACCAAATCATCGTTCAGCTTTCCCAGCATGGTGGCGCGGCCGGACAACGCGTGGCCGTTGGCGCCGGCCGGCTTTAAGGTGGAATTGTATGCGGCTGGGCTCGACAATCCCCGCACCTTGCGCACGGCTCCGAACGGCGACATTTTTCTTGCTGAGAGCGATCCCGGACGCATCCGTGTGTTTCGCGGGCTAACCGGCGGCGGCAAGCCCCAGCAGTCAACGATCTTTGTCAGCGGCTTGAAACAGCCGTATGGTCTGGCTTTCTATCCTCCGGGTCCCGACCCGCAATGGTTGTATGTGGGGAGCGAAGCCGAAGTCGTTCGCTTCCCGTATCGCAATGGCGATTTGCAGGCGAGTGGATCGCCGCAACACATCGCCGATTTGCCACATGGGGGCTGGTTCGGGCACAGGACGCGGCCGGTAGAATTTTCGCGGGATGGCAAGCGCATGTTTGTCGCGGTGGGCTCGGCATCGAACGTGGACGATCCCGACACCACGCCGGGAGAGAAGGACCGTGCGGACATTCTGGCCTGTGATCCGGCGAATTGCGTCTTGCGTGTGTATGCCTACGGCATTCGCAACGCGGGAGGCGGCATTGCCGTTGAATCCGCAGACGGGCGAGTTGTGGTGCTCGGTGAATGAGCGCGATGCCCTCGGGGATAACCTCGTCCCGGACTACATCACCCGCGTGCAGCAAGGGGGATTCTATGGCTGGCCGTGGTGGTACATGGGCGCGCATCAGGATCCGCGGCATCAGGGCAAGCATCCGGAGTTGAAAGACAAAGTCATCGTGCCCGATGTGCTGCTGCAGCCGCACAATGCCTCGCTGGAGTTTACTTTTTATCAAGGCCGGCAGTTTCCTGGTGAGTACGACGGAGACATCTTTGCCTCCGAGCACGGCTCCTGGAACAAATCGGTGCGCGCGGGCTATGAAGTAATCCGGGTGCCGCTGCACCAGACCGGCCGTGCCGGCGGTGAATATGAAGACTTCCTCACTGGCTTTGTGCTGCCGGATGGCAAGGTGTGGGGACGGCCGGTGGGTGTGACGGCGGCTCCGGATGGATCGCTGCTGGTAAGCGACGACGGATCAAACTCGGTCTGGAGAGTTAGTTATCCAGGGAAGTGAGGGGGACGCGTTGTCTCCGGCAACCCGCAAATTTGCTACCCTATTCGCCAATGAGTGTTGATGAGGTTCCTCCTGTGATTGACGTTCATCCTCCTCACGAGCCGATTCACGGTTGGCGCGACTTTCTTCTGCACCTTGCCACCATCACCATCGGACTGCTCATCGCACTGAGCCTGGAGGGATTGGTGGAGTGGCAACACCACCGTCATCTGGTCCACGAGGCAGAAGCGAGTCTCTCCACGGAAATCAAATCCAACGAAAGCCGGCTCGCGGACGTCCTTGCCGGCGTACGTAAGCAACAGGCCACCCTCAAGCAGGACGTAGTCATTCTGGACCAGTTGATCAAAGATCCCAAATCAAACGCTCACCAGCAAATGTCTATCAGCTTTCGTATCGTTGGCTTCGATAGCGTGAGTTGGAAGACCGCGCAGAACACGGGCGCACTCGCCTACATGCCTTACGACCGCGCCCAGCAGTATGCCGGCATTTACAACTTGCAGGATGAATTGGATCTAGCTCAGAAACAAGGTGCGCGCGACGCCATCCTGAGCGTTGGTTCGTTTCTCAACGCGGACGTCACCGAACTCGCTGCGGCCACAGCACAGAACCAACGAAGGAAGGAGCAGATTGAAGTGTTGCAGGGCCAGCTGCTTCTTGTGGACTCTCTCGTCACTGGCCTGGACGCGGAATACAAGAAATTTCTCGCCGCCCACCCTGAATGATCCCGCGAGATACGGAACGAATGCGAGAGATCACTCTGGGGCAGCGGGATGCCAGATGATTCCGGTAGGATCCTGGAGAGCTCAAAAAGCCCGAGGGACGAATGCCGGCCAGACTGATGGCGTTTCTTCATAAAGCGATGCGCTGGGTGCGCTACGCGTACTTTCTGCGCTTCAGCCTGGGTCTTTGGTTCTTCGCGCTGGTTTTGTGCTGGCTAAACACCTCCTCGGCCAGGACGCTGACCAGCGGAATCATGACCCCGGAAACCATCCAGCAATATGGCCGTGTCGGCTTTTTTCTGGTGTCCGCCTCCTTTGTTGCGCTGATCACGGCACGGGTGGTGCTGATCAACGGGCCAGAGCGATGGGACAAGGGCTACGACGAGTTCGATGACGGACGGCCACGTTCGCTAAAAGTTCTGTTGGTCAACGACCAGGGAGAACTGGAGTGGGCGGCATTGCTGATTTCCCAGCTGCCCAACGCTTTTGTCTACGCGTACCTCACGTGGAATGCGATCTCTTCGGGGGTGCCCGTCGGCGAGGTATTCTTCGGCTTGCTTCTGGGCTCCGTAGTGGCCGTCCTGCTGTGGTGGGTGGCCAACGCCTGGTACTACCTGGCCTATGAACCCGTAAGAGCAAGCGAGACAGTCGAATTCCAAAAGAACGCAGCGAGAACGCTGCTTTTCCCTCGCGTCCTCTTTGGGCTGGCAAAGCCTGGCGATCCCTTTGATCTCGAACAAAAGACGCTGGAGGCCGCATCGACCTGGCAAAAAGGGCTGTCCCACCGGCTCAGGTGGCTCGCCGCGCAGCTCAATACGCCTGGTTATGTGGGCCCCGAAGGCCATATTTATGAGGGGCATGTCTTCTCCGGCCTCGCCGGTCTTGTCTTCCTCGGCATCTACCTGCTGTTGTGGCCGTTGACTGCGCCTGTTCCGGCTATCCGCTGGTCTCTTCTTGCACTTGCCTTCCTGGCCGGTGTGGCCGCCGTGCTGGTGTGGCTCGCATGGAAAGACAACTCGGCCGTGCGCATACAGGCCCTGCGCTCCTGGAAGATTGGGCTCACGGCGGCCGTGGTTGCGATTGTGGCGTCCATCACCCTGCTCTATTTCCTCACCGGCACTGAGCGCTTTCCCATTCTCGCCACCATCCTCATTACAGCCACCGCGCTGTGCTGGGCGCTTTGCGGCATCTCGTTTTTCTTCGACCGGTACCGGTTCCCCGTGCTCACCGTCCTTCTGGTAGTGACCATCGCTCCGCGGCTGCTGCATTGGGACAGAAGCATCATTTGGGCCAACGGCCCGGCCTGGGGAAGTGGGCAGGAAGAGCACTACCTTTCCATAACGCAGGCAGAATCCGGAAGCCGCTGCGTCCCTACCCCCAAAGACATCCTGCTTAACCGGCTTGCGGCAAGCGGCAGTCAGCTCGACGGCTCGCGGCAGGATCGTCCCTTGATCATGGTTACGGCGGGGGGCGGCGGCTTGCACGCTTCGGCATGGACGGCCGCCGTCCTGGCAAGGTTGGAAGCGGCCTTTGACCAGGTGTCACCCGGCAGCTTTCACCGTTCTCTCCTGCTTGCCAGTACGGTCTCCGGCGGCAGCGTAGGTTTGCTCTCTTACCTGCGAGAGATTCAACCGGGTGGAGTTCCCGACTTCACCCGCATGCAGATCGCGGCTCAGTGTTCCAGCCTGGAAGCGGTTGGCTGGGGTTTTGCCTACTTCGATCTGCCCAAGGCCTTTGTTCCCGTGTTGCCCTACTTCCTCTCTCCCTCGACCGGGGACGGGGACCTCGACAAGAGTCCTCTGTTCAAGGACCGCACCTGGTCCCTGCGAAAAGCCTTTGCGCGCAATGCTTACAACCAATTCTGTGTGGACACCTGGCATCGCGATCGTGGAGAAGCTCTTCCCGGTGGAGTCCGCGAGCGGCTGGCTTCCGGCCTGAAGGAAGAAGCTGAGGCCGAAGAGCTTGAAAAAAAGCTTACGTTGAGGAGCCTTCTGCCGGGCAAGGGCAATATTTTCCCCGCCTTTACCATGAACACCACCAGCTACGAAGACGGCCTGCGATTCTTGCTGGCCAACTACAGGATTCCCGATCCGGATGCCAATCTGGGTTGGCCCGACACCCGGCCCAACTACAAAGCCAGATCCTTTCTGGCGACCTACAGCCCCGGCATGGACAAGGCGGGCGCATTCACACCTGACCTGCCCTTGGCCACGGCAGCGCAGTTGTCGGCGGCCTTTCCTTACATCTCCTCAGCGGCTCGGGTGCCCATGTCGCTCGACGGCCAGGTGAACGCGCTCCATTTTGTGGACGGAGGGTATTACGACAACGATGGAACCGCCTCCGTCATCGAGTTTCTCCGCTACGCCCTCGCCCCGCCGCCAAGTGCCGGCAAGGACGTTTGCGAAGCATGGAGCAAAGAGGAGGAGGCGCAGGCGAGCAGCCGCAAATTGCGCATCCTGCTCATCGAGATTCGTAACAGTGGTGACGACGAGGGCGGGGAACTCGACCAATGGCCGGCCCATACATCTGCGCAGACGCCGGCGAATCTCCTGACCCAATTAATCGCTCCGCCTCTCGGTCTATGGCGGGCCGGCCACGCAAGCGTGACCGGCAGAAACCGCGTCGCCCTGGCGCAACTGGAGCACGCCCTGGCCGACAGGCTCGAGATCCATAGGGTCGTCTTCGCCGATAGCCACGCGATTCCCGATGTACATACTGACCCGCTCTCCTGGTCGCTCACGCCGAACCAGCGGCGAGAGGTGCAACACTCCGCGTCGTCGGATCCTGAGGTCAGGAGACGGTACGAAGAGGCCGTCACCTGGTTCACCAGCAAGCGCGCCGAATGGAGCAATGTAGGATTGGATCCTCTAGCTGAGACACGCTGAGAACCGTCTCTTGGGTATAACTGTTATGTCCCTGGGTGCGGGTCCGCCTCGATCTGCGCAAGAGCAAGCGATTGCGGGGGAACCCGAAACGCGGGATTGGTTTCGAGGAAGCGATGGATCTCTTTTCCAATCCCTACTACCAGGACAACCGCTCCGACTTGCCGGAACAGCATCGAGCGATCGGCTGGGTTGGTGAGAGACTGTACACCGTCATCTTTGAAATGCGCAAGGACGAAGAGGGTGATCTCTATCACCTGGTCACGCTGTGGGCAACCCGTGAGGAGCGAACACTCTATGAAGAAAACTCGTAACGCGAAGAGAAAACCAGCGCCAGCGGAGAGCATCGCGCGCATGGCTGACGAAGGCAAAGATGTATCCCGTTTTTTACTAACAGCGGACGGTTGGTATTGCCGGTACAACGCGTAAATGTGGACTTCGCTGCTCCGATGCTGGAAGAGTTGGATGTCAGGCTCAAGAGCTAAACGTGAGCCGGCAGGCGGTGATTTAGACGCTCCTTCGCCAGGGGCTCGACCAGCATTACGCGTCTACAGCAAGCCGCCGCGTAGGTCGGAATCGTACTGCTCCCGCGATTGACGGTGGTCGAATAAACGGGTGACAGGAAGATGCGAAAGAAGAGCCGTGCCGCAACAGCCGGAGCCACTGCGGGCTTTAGCCCTACTGATCGCTCCCTGGGTGCTGATCTCGCCTGAGCGCAAGATTCGAGGGTTGGTGTCCACCAGAAATTACGCAGGGATTGCAATCGTTGGTGGTGGACCCGGGGGGCTGGCGCTCGCACGGCTGCTGCAGATGCGCGGTTTTTGGGTCCAGGTGCTCGAGAAGGACTCCTCTCCTGATGCGCGAAGCCAGGGCGGAACGCTTGATCTGCACCACGATTCGGGGCAGGTTGCCATTGAGGCGATGCAGCTGCAGCGTGAATTTGCACGGCTCTCACGTCCGGAAGGACAGGCCACTCGAATTCTTGATAAGACCGGACGCGTCCTGTTGGATGAACAGCCCGGGCCCGACGAATTGTTTCGTCCGGAGATCGATCGGAGCGATCTGCGGAAGCTCCTCCTCGGCTCTCTCGCTCCGGACACAGTTACCTGGAATGCGCATGTGTCGAGCATCGAGCCATGCGAAGGCGGACGGTGGCGCCTGGTACATGGGGAAGGAGTTTCCCATGAATACGATCTCGTCGTCGGATGCGACGGCGCCTGGTCCCGTATTCGCCGGGCGCTCTCATTGGAAGAGCCAGTCTACTCGGGAATTACGTCGATTGAATCAGATATTCGCTTCGCCGATCGAACTGTGCCCGAGTTATCCAAAAGAATCGGGCCGGGAAGCCTCTTCGCTCTCGGCGACGGTAAGGTTCTGAGTGCACAGCGAGGCAGCAGCGGGAACATACGAGTGTCCGCCGGCTTTGCCGTAGATCAGGACTGGTTGAGCCGATGCGGAATTGACTTCACTCTTCCCGAGGTTGCTCGAGCCGCCCTGCGCGACGAGTTTGCAGGATGGGCTGAAGAGTGGGTAAAGATTTGGGGCGCGGTCGATGGCCCTTTCACACCTCGCCTGTACTATCGCCTCTCGCCCGAGCACCGCTGGCAGACCCACGACGGGATCACCCTACTCGGCGACGCAGCCCATCTGATGACGCCGTTTGGCGGGCAGGGAGCCAATCTCGCCATGCTGGACGCAGTCGATCTGGCGGACTGTCTGTGCGATACAAGCTTTGCCACGCGTACCGATTCACTGCGGGCCTTCGAGGACAAGATGTGCAGACGTTCCAGCGACGCCGCAGGGCAAACACAGAAGAATCAGGATCTGTTCTTCGGACCGAACGCTGCGGAACGTTTGGCGGAGTTGTTGCAGAATCATACATAGCTGCTTCAAGCGAAATCGCTCAGGTTCGGGAAATGGCTAAAAAGTACGCGCTAACGCGCTAATTCGGCTTTTCCGGGGCCAAAGCGGCGCAGATTCTTAGGCATCCGCATCAGGACACTTCAGGGAAACCGCTTCGGGCTCGGGAAATGGCTAAAAAGTGCGTGGTAAGAGTGGTAAGTCGCTTTTCCAGCGAGGAGGGGCTGAGGCCATTGGCGGCCTCAGCCCCCAGTTCTAGATAGGATGGAGGATACCGCCGAAACCTCCTATTCAATTGTCAAACAACAACGTGACTAACCCTGAGGCTGATCACCGCAAAGCGGCCCGGTGAGGACGATGCGAAATAAGCGAACTCGCGAGGGGTGGTTTTCCTTGGGAGAAAGCCACGAAAGGGTCCCTAGCTTCGGTCTACACCAATTGCGAAACTGCTGCAGAGGTCGTTACTTGTATAGATACAATTCGGGGTGGTTTAGGGTATGAGAATTGACTTTTATTTACTTACGTCAGGCAGTCACGACCATCTGGTCGTACTCCTGGCCGGAAGCGGATGGCAAGAGTACCCACAGCGTATATATGCCTAATATAGTTCCGGCAAATGGGTGAATGAGGGCGAGAAATGCAGCTACGATGGCGAGGATTCGCGCGAAGGATGCGCGTCGCAGCAGGCTGATTCCGGTCACCAGGCAAAGGATGGCTCGACCGACCAGAACGACAGTGAGGAGCGGTACGAGCCAAGTCGCGCGGAAAAATGGAAATCCATAAAGCCCATCGAAACCATGGCTCATGTGGTCCCAATTGGTAAAGGCCCCTGCAAGAAATCCGACCGCAATGGCCCAGTGCAGCAGTATCCACAGGCTATACGCAATCCAGAGAATTGCCACCGTGTGCGTATGCCGGTGCACGCGATTTCGGGGATACGACACAGGGCCATACGAAGCGATCGGAGCACTCTGCCGCCCGCACATCCGGCAGGTCGTTTGAGAAGCATCCATAGGCTGACCACAAGCGCTGCAATACATGGCTTGTACCTCCCTCCGAAGCATATTACGAAAAATTCCTCTTGGTGGTTCCAGCACATCGGTGAAAGCTGGTGACGCAACGTTTACCGATCCCTCAGGGCGCTGTGTTTCTCTGTTGGGGGTATGTTTCGTCACAACGATATGTCACCACGATTTGTCTACCGGGTTTCTTTCTTAACTTCGACGGTCACGGCTTCGAAAGGCTCGTTGTTGAGGTTCTGTTCGGCATGCTCGATGGGCGTCCCCCACGCGACGTCACCGGCTTTGTGTTCCACGGTCTCGACCTTGCCTGTAGAGTCGGTGGTCCGAAAATTCTGATCGGTGAGAAAGACGGTTACGCGATCCGTCGGATGCGCGTGCATGGGAGTCACTCCGTGTGGCTCGATCCTGACCTTCAGAACCCGCACCTGGGGGGTTTCGAATTCCAGTTTGTAGTGGCCGGGATCTACTTTGAGTGGATCGAGATTCCCAGTGATCGCCTTGCCTGTCCCTGATGTCTTCAATTCGATCTCGATGATGTCGAAATCATGATCGAGGACCTGCGGCGAGTGCATTCCGCTCGGTGGACTCCACACCACCTGGCCCGCCTTCCAATCGAAGACCGCGGGCGGCCTCCCGTCTTGATATTCGAATCGTTGCCGGCCCGGCTGGAGGTAGATCATCACCCGGTTCCTATCGTGCTGGTGGAACTTTCCCACGACTTGAGATTTCTCGAACGCCCGAACCACCTTTACTTCATTGTTCTCGAATAGCGGCGCCGAAGGGGCCGTTGGGATAGTGGCCAGAACAGCGCCCAATAAGAGCAATGCAGGATGCCAGGTAATTTGCATGAGCGGGAGGATAGCTTATCGTTTGTTGGAGCGCAAATCAGCGGTACGGGCGGGGGTTGAAGGGACGGGTTGAAGGGGGGCGTCGACATCTCCACGTAGCCATCCTTATATCCTTATATAACGATAAACGCGGTCGCTGGGGGCCGGTTTCTAACGTTCTTAGTGACGAGGCTTCCTCCTGAGGGTTTATTCCGACAGAGCGCGATTCCACATTCTTCGAGTGAAGTGAGAGATGGTATCGCCGAAGACCTTCGCAATTATGGCCGAAAAGATTGTATAGAGCAGATAGTAAATTGCCGGGAAGATAGCTCGCTCGCACAGGAAGTTTACCAGGACCACGGCGCCGGTCTGGACTCCTTCTTTGAAGCGCAGAAACGCGATATTCATTAAGGTCTCAAAGAAATGGCTTACGATGTCGTTCCCCCAGAATTGGCTAAGGCCCGCGTACGTGTCGTTGTATCGTGCGAACTCGGTGCCTGCCAGAAGTTGCGTATTGGATTGCGAAGTTTGTGTCTCGAGCGTGTAGGCAGAGCCGACCAGAGCCTTTTGCTGCGCCAGGGCTTTTTCTACGTCTGAAAGTGGTTGATCCGTCCCAGGGGGAGGCGTGCGTTTCGTTCTTGCTTGCGAGGCTTCGCGAATGGATTTCTGGACGGGGGCCGTTGCCACGGTTCCCGGGGGGAAATCGGCTGGACCAGCATTCGAAGGCGGCTGGTATCCGGAGGGCTGTTCAGGCCTTTCCAAGTGGGAGCCATTCAGGTAGTCCTGAGTGCATTCTTCGCGCGAGGTGGCGAAAAGCAGGAACTCATAATAACCCTCGCTCGATGCAGGCCGCGAGGTGAATGTTGACTGCCAGCTCGAGCTGTTCGGGCCACAAAACATGCTGTAAAAAGGCAGCCCCAGCATCGAATAACCAATTCCTACGGCATTCGGCAGAATGAGGAGCAGGCCAGAAATGACCACGGTTGCGGCCAACCCGTACAGTGCCATGCGCCTTAAGATTCTTAAAATGCCAGGTATCCAAGCGCTGGGTGCAGAGAGCTTCCAGTTCATAGCTAGCTCCTGGTATGCGGCTCTCGGTTCTGAGGAGGCCACCGCAACCAGGATTTTATCCCTTTCCACGTCGTCCGGGGCCGCCCATCCAATAGGTAGCGCCGGGCGAGTGCACCCCCAGGGCAGGCCTAGGCCTCAAAACTGAGACCCGGGCCAAGAGCCTATTCCAGGGTGTTGTAGGTCGAACCTTGGCACCCGGCATGACAGGGAAATTGAGAATCCGAATTTCGGCGTTGGGATACCATTCATACCACGCAGAATAAAAGGTGTACGTGGCGCCGCCGGAGCAGCGTGCATCGAACTCGACATTGTCCTGCACAAAGATGCGGCGCCCGATCAGGCGCCGCATCTTTGTCGTTCGCTGCCTTTGCTTACTTGGCAGATCCCTCGTCCTTCATCACGAAGGAAGTCTTTGTTTTCAGCGTTGGATACGAGATCGGTTTGCCCTTGTTATCAAGCATGATGATTGGATCCGAGTTGCCCGGATCGATACCGATGCCAGAAAAAGTCTCGCCAACCGCCTCCGTGTAGGTCTGCGAGTTGTAATTGGTCAGAGTCGCAAGCCCGCCATTGACTCCCGGACGTTCCGTAATGAATTCGGCAGAGTCTCCAATCAACTTCGTCCCCTTAGGAGCGGAGAAGTTGATCGTCACATGTTTTTTCTTGGTCACGTTCTCAATAAAGGCGTGCCCCGAGGTCGGGCTGGTGCTCCAGATGTCAATAAAGAAAAGCTGGCCTGGCTCGATCGGGAAACCGCCGATACGGACCTCGGAGAGAGGGAACCACTCGAACCATGCTGCATAGAGGGTCTCCTTGACTTTGCCGCTGCAGTAAGCATCAAACTCGATGCCGTCTTGCAGAACGTCATCGGAGCTGCCGCCGCCGTCAATGCCCACCCATCCCGACGCATAATCCGCGCCGCCGGTGCATACCCCGGCCGCCTGCTTTGCAGTTGGGACGGTTATAAACGATTCGACAAAGGAGTAGGATGACTTCCCATAACTCTTCGCCTTGCCAAAGTGCACATAGCCGCTCCAGTTATAGGATTCGAGCTTGGTCTCGTCCGGGCTTGGAATTTTATGCATCGGGCCATGATAAATGTTGGTTTGCTCCAATACTGGAGTGATGCGCTCCCCCGCGGAAGCCATGGCCTTCGCCCAGTTTTCGTAGTTCCCGGAGTAGTCGTTCGGCCGGGGTGGGTAACCGTAGTAGGCGAGGTCTGCGTCCGAGGCCCTGGCCGGGTCAAAGCCTTCCGGTGCAGCAGCGGTGGAGGTGATTCCACGCAGATTGGTAGGGAGCTCATTCTGCGACTGCGCAATGATGACCAACGGTGATGCGGCAACCAGCAATGCGAGGATAAGAGAACTTTTCTTCATGCGTTTTCCTTTTCTTTTTTGGTCTCTGGGGAAACTGTTGAGTGCCTCTTGCGAACGGCGATCCAACGCGGCTGAAAATAAGTGCGTTAATAAGTGATGGTTATCTTCGTTTCAGTCCCAGAGGCGCCATAACCGCATTTCGGCGTTACGCTGGCAACCGAGACGAACCATGCCGGGGCTTTAATTTGAACATCCTTGTCCGTAAACAGCGCGATGTCACTGGCGGTGAGTGCGTCATTGGGGGGTAAATCAGCACACTTAACTACGTTATAGACCTCCAATACATTTGAAAATGCCCAATTAAAGGTTTGCTTGAAATTTGAAGTCTTGAGGAGCGCAGTCTGCTTTTTGGAGGTCAAATCCTGGGTGATAACGTCCCAGGAAGTACACTCCAGCGTACCCGCTTTGCAGTTGTTATACATGGCGCCGAGGATAGTGTCGCCCGATTTGACCGGCACCGGATTGCTCTCAAAGACGGTCCCCTTGGTGCAGCAATTCCAACTGGCAATTCCCCACGCATCCTTATAATCAGAATTCCACCCTAGCACCGGCTGAATAATCGTCTTAACATCCTTGTCATCTTCCAGGCCGGGAAAGAAATAGAGTGTCTGGCCGTTGTTTGATTTCGGCGCGGGCGGTACCTTCCATTCTGTAAGCAGGCCACCGTACGACGTGCTTGTCTTGGCAAAAACATCTTCAATCCAGGCGTGCTTGATGCTGGGGTCTTTGGCCTCTGCCGGGACTGCTTCTCCACCGGCTGTGTAGTGCGCATAGGCGCACGCTCGCATGCTGTCGAGGCTTCCGTCCTTATGTTGAATCACCAGTTCATCCGGCCTGAGCTCGTCTCCTTCGGCCAGAATCTGCACACAGCTTGCATGGTAGTAGCCGAACGGCGTGACGACATACCCTTCTGGCACACCTGCCGGCGTTACTGCCAGTGCTGTGGATGTGGAAACAAGGACAACGAGCAAACTAAACAGTCGCTGCTTCATGGATAGGCACTCCTTGGGAAGACCGAGGTTGGGCTGGGTTGATGTCACAGCATGGAAAGCATCGAGAGGCTGGAAAACGATGTGCTGTTGAGCGTGCGCGCGAAGGGCCACGCTGTTTTGCCCGGAATCGTGTCCGCCGGCATGGCATATTACAAGGCCTCAAACCGTGACGTTCCGTGGGTGCAAAAGACACTTCGGTGTCACATCGGCAATCGAGAGGATTTGCTGCGGGAAGCATAGGCGGCCGGTTTATTGCGAAGATAACGCCCCGTCTGTGATCCATTTTCCGCTGACCGTCCTCAGTTTCCCTCGACAAACTCGATCTGGGGCTTCGATCCACCTTCGGCAACACATGCGCCGAGCGACAGATTATTGGTTTCGCCGGTCGTACCGAGAAACTTCGATGGCGGTTGGCACTTCGGCGCAGTCGAGGATCCGTAGTTCAGGGCTACTTTCACCAGAAGCGTCGAACCGCTGTTAAAGTCCGCTCTTGATCCACCGGCGTTGCCGACCACATTGAACTCTGCGTCGCTCCAAACGGTCGAGATATCCGTAAGGCTATCGCGGACACTTGCTTTATAAGCATCCGAACCGTAAATGGCAGTCGCTTCATCCGTTCCACCGTGCTTAGCTGAAGCCGAGAGTTCCAGCTCTGACAATTTGGTGATTGGAATTTGCCCACTATGCACGACGGTACCCGGGGTATTCTGAACGCAGTCGTCCCCCTGCCCACCAAAACTGCCATCCCTACCGATGTCTAGAAACCCTCTCGGGCAAACATTGGCGCCGCCTTCATATACGCCATAGTTGATGAGCCAATATTCTATGAACACTTCAGTTTTCCCGGTTAGCTTACTACTCGTGAGGGAATCAAGGTTCGTAGCCAATACGTACTGTTGCCAGGCTTTGCAGTACGAGTAGCCGTCGCAAGCCGCGGAATTATGGAAGTCCGTATTCACCTGCAGCGTATATTCATTGGGTCCAAGAACGCCGCCACCCCCAAAGGAAGAAACGCCGACGCCTTTTTCAGACTTAATCCCCTTCGTTTCCGGGAAGCTGCCCTTCACTGAGCTGAAAAAATGGCCTTTTGGCGCCTGAGCGACATAATCAATGCCGTTGCCGACCGTTTGCCCACCGCGTTTAGTCGTTGGTAGCGCTGAGCGATAGGCTGATGGCGCGTCGCATTCTACCTTCTCCCATCGAGTACTGGGAAACGCGGCATGGAAACAGCCGCTCTCGGGTGTGCTCAGATCGTGCATGGTTTCGCGCCAAACCTGACGCGCCTGGACTTCCGCCTGGTCAGCGGCTTCACCGGGGGCCTCTGCGGCAAAAGCGGATGAAAGCGGGACTACACTCAAGAGACTCGCCACCGCTGCGATCGAGAGCAGGCTACGTGTACCGAACCTTACCTCAGTTTGCATGCTTTGATCTCCTTATAAGAAGCGGAGGCTTGATTTTTCTAGATCTTTCAGAGGGGACGCTAGCTTACTTGCTGCGATTGCTATGCGAAGATAGCGTCCCGCCTGTGATCCAGTCCAGCCGATTGTGCTCAGTTCTCCTCGAGAAACTCGACGAAGGGCTTCGCTCCACCTACAGCTTCACCTTCGATGAGCGTTAGATTGTTGGTTTCGCCGGTTGTGCCGAGACGCTTCGATGGCGGTTGGAGCTTCGGCGCAGTCGTGGATCCATAGCTCAGGGCCATTTTCACCAGAAGCTCCGAACCGCTGTTAAACTCCGCTCCCGATGCACCGCCGTTGCCGAACACATTGAACTCCGCCAGGCTCCAAACGCTCGCGATATCCGTCCGGCTATCGGTGACCTTTACTTTATAAGCATCCTTACCGTAAATGGCAGTGGCTTCATCCGTTCCACCGTGCTTCGCTGAACCCGAGAGTTCCAGCTCTGTCAATTTTGTGATTGGAATTTGCCCCTTATACACTACGGCAGCCGGGCTATTCTCGAAGCAGTCGTCCCCAGCCCCACCGTTGATATCCTTACCGGAGTCTGTGAACCCTCTCGGGCAAATGTTGGCGCTGCCTTCATGTATGCCATAGTTTTCGAGCCAATCTTGTATAAACACTTCAGTTTTCCCGGTTGGCCCATGACCGCCAATGGGATAGTAGTCCGAAGATATTACATACTGCTGCCAGGCCCGGCACGCAGAGTAACCATCGCAAGCCGGGGTATTATGGAAATCGGTATTCAACTGCAGCGTATATTGATTGGCCTTACCGCCGCCTGTTTCAGATTTCACCCCCTGCATTGCTGGGAAGCTGCCCGTCACCGAGGTGAAAAAATGCCCCTTTGGTGCTTGAGCGACAACATCATAGCCGTTGCCGACCGTTTCCCTTGGCGCTGACCGATAGGCTGATGGCGCGTCGCATTCCACCTTCTCCCACCGAGTATTGGGAAACTCTGCGTGGAAACAGCCGTTCTCGGGTGCGCTCAGATCGTGCATGGTTTCGCGCCAAGCCTGACGCGCCTGGACTTCCGCCTGGTCAACGGCCTCACCGGTGGCCTCTGCGGCAAAAGCGGATGGAAGTGGGACTACACTCAAGAGACTCGCCACAGCTGCGAGCGAGAGTAGACTACGCGTACCGAACCTTACCTCAGTTTGCATGCATTTATCTCCTTATGAGAAGCGGATTGTTTTTTCTAGGGGATGGATTGCACACGCCTGAAGCCCGGAATGGTGTTCGCCCGTATGGCATGTTGCAAGGCCTCAAAACCCTGACTTGTACTGGGCCCAATTGCGTTCGGCGAATGACGAGCAGCGGTGCGAGGTCGGAGCTATGCTGCGTCGAGGTTTCCGATTACATTTTGATGAACCGACCCGCGATAACCCGCTCCAACGAAGTTGTCTTCGCGGATGCAGACGGCAAAATATAATTCCGCTGGATCAGTTACTGCAAGGGGGGTGGCTTGGTCCCGGCCCATCTCTCACTAAAGAGTTCGGAGGCGTGCCCAAGCTTGCTCATGGATTATTGCCGTCGCTCTCAACCCCTGTCAACAGCAAATCTGTGAACAAAATCATTTATTTCCCTTCATCATCCGGCTCTTTGGATCGATAACCTGCGACCTATGGGCACACTAAGTGCAATGAATTACCTTTCGCATTACTGCGGAACGCTTTCGGCTAAGTAAGAGGTGACGTGTAACTTGATCCGGCTGGACGCAGTGGTTACGGCGGGCGGCCCAGCGCGTCTGGAGACGCTGCGCCTCAGGCCGGGTGAAGGTCTTCCAGGTGGGGCAGCAGGACCACGCTCTCCTGTTCGTTCGGGTCGGTACGCGAGATAACCGCAACGGCGTCTTCCGTAGTGCTCGGGTTGTAGGGCAGGTGGGGCATATCCGCCGGGATGAAAAGGAAGTCGCTGGGGTGCAGTTGGACGTGGTGCTCCAGCTGATGGCCGTACCACATGGCGCTGGTCCCGCTCAGCATGTAGATGGCGGTCTCGTGGGAGGCGTGTTTGTGGGCCTTGGCCCGGCCGCCCGGGGGAATGGTCAGCAACTGCATGTGGATAGCTTGGGCGCCGACGGTCTCCGCGGAGATGGCCGGAGCATACATCAGGCCTTGTTTGCCCTGGAAAGGTTTTCCGGCGCGGACCAGCCGGCAGGTGGGATGAGTGGCGGGAGCTTCGGTCATGGGCGCCTCGCAAGATGACTGGTTTACCAGGGTAGCGGCGGGTTACTCACTCGCGAAGCCAATATTGCGTCCGGCCCAGCAGCGAGAGGCCGATGAAGCCGCGAACCTTCAACTTTGTCCCACCCTCTTCTACCGAGACCAGGCACTTGTAGGTCTTACCGCTCTCGGGGTCGAGGATTGTACCTCCGGACCAGGCGTCGCCGTCCTTCTGCAGATCCCACAGAATCCGCATCCCAATCACCGGTTGCCCCTTCTGCTCACCGCTGCAGCCATCGCAGGTGGGATTAGGGTCCTTGGGATCCGGGTTCACCAGCTTCTGGATCCGTCCGTACAGCTTTCCGGCTTCCTCCCAGATGGTTACTACCGACTTGGTCTTGCCGGTGGCGTCGTCAACCGTCCGCCACTGGCCAACCGGCGAAGTGCTCTGCGAGTCTTCTGCGCCGGCCGGTGGGGCAAAGACAGATCCCAACAACACCGCTACGGCGAGACACAGCTTGAACGATGATCCCATGCGGTCCTATTCCTTTCCCGCCCAAATTACCTACTTGGATACATGAAAACAGCTGCGCGCTGCCTTCTCAGAAGCCAGCACATCCTTTATATCTATCTGAATTATTCACTAAGGTAGCGATTGGACGGCGCGATGTCGAGATGAAAAGGCTCCGCAGGCGGTGCTAGTCGGTGCTAGTCGGTGCGCAACGCCTGCATCGGGTCGACTTTGGAGGCGCGTGTGGCAGGCAGCCACACCGCAAGCAGCGCGACGGCGGAAAGCAGGAATGTGGCGGAGAGAAAAACCGCCGGATCCCACGATTTGACCCCAAACAGGAAGCTGGCGATCAGCCGGGTCAAGCCCAACGCCGCGGCGATGCCGACCGCCGCGCCGATCAAAGCCAGCCTCATGCCCTGCCAGACCACAAGAGTGCGGACGGCGGATCGATCTGCCCCCAAGGCCATGCGAATACCCATCTCCTGGGTACGCTGCGCGACGGAGTAGGCCATCAAGCCGTAGATGCCAATGGCGGCGAGCAGCAATGCCACCGCGCCGAAGATGGTAAGCAGCAGCATGTTGAAGCTTTGCCGGGCCGTCGAGCGGCCCATCACCTCATCCATGGTGCGGATATGGGCCACCGGGAATCCCGCGCTCGCGATGCGCAACTGCTCGGTGATGGCGGGAATGGACGCGTGCGGGTCGCCGCGGGTTCGCACCAGCCAGAAGAGCGGCTGGATATTGGCGTAGGCTGCGTTATAGTCGTCCGCGACCTGGGCAATGGGCGCGATGATCATGGGGTCGGCAGGCCTGGGCTAGGCCGCTGTCGTGGAAGTCGGCGACGATGCCGACGATCGTTTCCGTCTCCTTCATTCCCGTGCCGTGATGTGCTGCCCTATGGGGTCTTCGTTGGGCCAGAATTGCCTGGCGAGGGCCTCATTGATGAGAGCTACATCGGGCGCGTCGGCGTTGTCGTTTTCAGTAAAGTCGCGTCCACGCAGTAAGGGGATCCTGAACAGGCTCAGGTAGCCCGGCGTAATGCTCATCCACTGGCTTCCGCAGCAGGCTTTATCGGCCGGACGCCCGACGATCTGGAACCCCGTGCCATCTTCGACATCGATGGGCAGCCAGAAGCCGGCGGCCGCAAGTTCCACTCCGGGGAGGGCATTGAGCCGGTCGCGGCCATCCCGCAAGAGCTGAGCTATGCCGGCTGTGTTCTGGTAGCGTTCGCCGTTGAGCGACATCTCCATGGTCAGCACGTTGTGCGCATCGAAGCCCGGACCGACCTCGTGGAGAGCGATGAAGGTGCGAATGAGAAGCGCCGCGCCGATCAGCAGCACCAGGGCCAGCGAGACTTCGCTGACGACCAGCAGCGAGCGGGCCTTTCCCTGGCGGAACCCGGTGCCGGAGCGGTTGCCGCTCTCTTTGAGAGTGGAGTTCAAGTCGGAGCGCGAAGCGCTGAAGGCGGGGAACAGTCCGAAGAGGATGCCGGTAAGCAACGAGACACCGAGGGTGAAGCCGAGCACGCGCCAATCCATGCTGATGGCGGAGCCGTCCTCGCCGATGCGAGGCAGGCCGGCGGGACTGACGGCGAGCAGTGCTCGCATTCCTAGAACGCCGAGAGCCAAGCCGAGAATGCCGCCGGCCAGGGATAGCAACACGCTTTCCGTCAGCAACTGGCGCACGATGCGCGCGCGGCCGGCTCCCAGTGCGGAGCGGATAGCGAACTCGCGTTTGCGGATCGTGGCGCGCACCAGCAGCAGATTGGCGACATTGGCGCAGGAGATCAGCAGCACCAGTCCTACCGCGCCCAGCATCATCAGCAGCGAATTGCGCGCGTCGCCAATGATGCTGTCGCGCAAGGGTCCCACCGTAAAATACGGCCGCCAATCCGTGTTCGGGAACTCGCGGTGGTACTCCGGTGCTCGCCGCCGCGCAATTGCGGCGTTGGCCTGCGCCACGGTGACGCCGGGCTGCAGCAGTCCGGTCACCTCAAAGAAGAGGTTCATGTCGGTGCTGACCGGGTCAAACTGAAACGGCAGCCAGAGGTCGGCCTGCGGGTCGGCGACGAAATCTTTTCCGATCACGCCGACGACGGTGTAAGGCTCATTGCCCAGCGGAGAGAGATTTCCCCACGATGGCCTGGTCGCCGCCGAACCTGCGCTGCCACAGGCCGTAGCTCAGTACCACCACCTTGCCGCCGTGGGGCGAGTCCTCCTGCGGCGTGAAAGTCCGTCCCAGCGCCATGGGCGCGCCATACACGCGGAAGTAGCCCTCCGTAACGTGAATCCCGTGGACTTGCTCTGGACGGCCGCCGGTAAGGTTAAAGCCGGGGCCCGGCGTTGTCGTATGCCACGACTTCTTTAAACAGGTTCGTTTGCCGCTCAAAGAAGTGAAACTCCGGGATGTTGTGAAGGTTATTGGCAAGGCCGGAGGTGTGCGCCAGAAAATCGACCATGCGATCGGCGTCGGGATACGCTGAGCGGCTTGAGCAGAACCGTATTGACCACAGAAAAGATGGCAGTGTTGGCCCCGATGCCCAGCGCAAGGGCGGCAACCGCAGCGATGGTGAATCCCGGGTTCTTCCAGAACATCTGGAGCGAGTGTTTGACGTCGTTCCACAGGTCGCCCACTTCTCCACTCCATTGCGCTGCTTGGATCTCTCGCTATGCTACTGCCAGGTGACCACGTCTACAGCGAACGGCGCAAGTTGAAGTTTGTCACCTGTCTGCGGCGAGACCCGGGCGGGTCCATCACCCGTTGCCTGGTCGACAGAAGAGACACTCGCCGATTTCACTTCTGGGGGAAGCGTTAACTCAATCGGAATGTTCCGCTTGTTGACCACCAGGAGCTTCTTGCCCGCGGGAGTAATAAAGGCCTGTGCGTCGGTGGCGGAGCCCATGCCACCCACGGAGGTCTGCACGAGTTTGTCACCCGGGTGGAAGTTGTCCTTGATCAGCTTTAGCACCCAGTAGCGAGCATTGGGCTTGCCATTGTTGTAATCCATCATCGAGACGCTGGGAAACTGCGAGGGATACCCCACCAGCTGCGATTCTCCGATGACATCCACACCAAGCTTTGTCTCTTCGATAAATAGATAGCCGTACAGCGCGCCGGCCGAGTTCCAGTAAGCAGCGGGTATGTGGTCGGGCAACGCCTTTGAGGCCATGATCTCCGCAATATCAGAGGGGAGAATTATGCCAAGCTCATCGGTATCCATCTTTGTGGAAGGTGAGAGCCGGTCGCGTATGGTCGTGATGAAGCGCACGCCGGCGAGGAAACCATCGGCCTGGTTGAAGAATGTGTACTGCCAGTCGTCGATATTCTCGCGCGCGTCGGGTATGGCGTAGAAATGATACGAAATGTAATCGATCGGAATTCCAGGCTTATGGTGCGAGGCGTCGAGAAAGTACTCATAGTAGTTGGGATTGGCGGTGGTGAAGGCCAGGGCCAATCCCATGAACTTTGTGTCTGGGCTTACCTTGTGAATGGCCTCCACGATGGCATCGTAACGTGAGGTGTAGGCTTCCGGCGTGGTTTTATGTTCGATGTCCGGCTCGTTCAGAACTTCCCAGTAAGGAAACTTATAGTGGTATCCGGACTTGTGCTCCTTACCCAGCTCGTCGGTGAATCCACCCTGCGTATACCAGCCCACTAGCCGCGCTAGATATTCTCCGATCTGCTTGTTGGAAGGGTCGACCGGTTCGGTTCCCTGGGTATAGTTCCAGAACACCTGGCCCGGATCGGAGGGGTAAGCTACCGGCTTCTCTGTCTTGAACATCCATGCCGGGATGGTCGAGAAATTCATCACCGTGGTGTGACCCTGTTCCTCGGTCGCCGCAAGAAAGTCCTTGGTATAAGGGTCGATGAGCGAGAAATCCCACGAGGTCTTGTCCTTGGTGGGTGGGTCCAGTTCAGCCACCGAGAGTTTGGGGTAGGGGTTCCAGGGGACATAGCGAACGTAATCGGCGCCAAGATCCTTCAGCGCGGCGAAGCTCCCGTCGTAGATGGGCGAGCCCTTGGCGAGCATCGGATTGACCACGACCTGGAGGGTCGGCGTCGATTTTGAAACAATCACCATCTTATTGAAATCGATAACGATGGTGTTGGGCGGCGCCGTAGGGAGCTGGCCAGCGGCCGGCAGGGTCGTTAGAAGCGTTGCGCCGAGGGACGCAATTGTCGTGCGTGAGAGAACCTGATGGCACAATTTCTGTAAGCTCATGAGCGATCCGCTACCTTGCTGCGTATCTTAAGGCGATGGATGCGCTATGTACAAGTACGTTCGTCATGGATGGCGGGCTGACGGTGAAATGCCATTGAGTACGAGGTGGTGCTGGTTAACGGAAGGAATCTCAATTGTTTGAAAAATCTCTGGAACATCGCTCGTCGCTGATCCGTACAAGCTCGAAGAGGATCGTTCATGCAAACGCTGCGGCAGGATATCGCGTATGCGCTGCGACAGATGCGGCTGTCTCCTGTCTTCACGCTGACCACGATGTTGACGCTGGCACTGGGGATCGGCGCCACCACAGCCATCTTCTCGCTCATTCACACGGTTATGCTGAAGTCGCTGCCGGTGGTCGATCCGTCGCGGCTATACCGCATCGGCGATGGGCAGGATTGCTGCGTGGAGGGCAGCCCACAGGATAACTGGGGGATGTTTTCCTACCCCTTTTATCTGCGCATGCAGGAGAATACGCCGGAGTTCGAAGAGCTGGCCGCGTTTCAGGCAGGCGGATGGCAGTTCAGCACACGGCGCGGCGAATCCGACCGTGTGGCGAAGCCGTTGCGCGCGGAGATGGTCAGCGGCAATTATTTTTCTACGTTCGGCGTCGGGGCGTTCATCGGGCGGACCATTGTTCCGTCGGATGATCGGCCGTCGTCCGCTCCGGTCGCGATGCTCAGCTATCGCGCATGGCAGCAGGAGTATGGCTCCGATCCACACGTGGTGGGTTCGACCTTCATCGTCGATGATCATCCTTTTACGGTCGTCGGCATTACGCCCCCGGGCTTCTTTGGCGAAACGCTGCGTAGCGATCCACCGGCGATATGGCTGCCTCTCAACCAGGAGCCGATCCTCAGCGGCAGCAACTCTCTGCTCCACCGCTTCAGTGCGTGGGTTCGAGTAATTGGGCGGCTTAAGCCAGGGGCTTCGCCTGATGCGCTGCCCAGCCGATTGACGAATCTGCTGCGGGGATGGCTGGTGAACGAGAGTGGCTTTCCCGCGGATTGGATGTCGGGAATTAAGGCGCAACTGCCCAAGCAAAAGATAAGCGTCGTTCCCGCCGGGACGGGCGTAGGGGTGATGCGCGCCAACTACTCGGCCAGCCTGAATATTCTGCTTACGGTGTGCTGCCTGGTGCTGCTGATTGCCTGTGCCAACATTGCGAATCTGTTGTTGGCGCGAGGCGCGTCTCGCCGGGCCCAGACCTCGGTACGGCTGGCGCTGGGCGCTTCGAGAAGGAGGTTAATTCGGCAGTCGCTGACAGAGAGCCTGGTGCTTTCGGTGATGGGCGGTTTGCTGGGTCTGACGGTGGCGTTTTTGGGGGTGAAGGCTGTGGTCGCGCTGGTGTTTCACGGGGCGCGGTATGTGCCTATCGATGCGGCTCCGTCGCTGCCCGTGCTGGGGTTTGCATTTCTGCTGTCGCTGCTCACTGGGGCGCTGTTTGGCACGGCTCCGGCATGGCTGGCGACCCATGCCGACCCGGCCGAGGCGCTGCGTGGCGCCAACCGCAGCACCAAGGACCGGTCGTCTTTCTCGCAGAAGTCTTTGGTCGTGGTGCAGGCAGCGCTGTCTGTGGTGCTACTGGCGGGCGCGGGATTGATGACCAGGAGTTTACAGAAGCTGCAACATCAGGACTTCGGCTATGAGACTGACCATCGGGTGACCATCAGCCTGACCGCGCCGTTCAACGCCTATTCGCAACCCAGGCTGGACGCGATGTACCGCGAGCTGCAGGACCGGCTGGAGCACATTCCCGGCGTGGAGCGCGCGGCGTTGGCACAGTACACCCCGCTGCAGGATAACTGGGGGGAGATCGTAATACGGCAGGGGCATGGGATGCCGAATATGAACGAAGCCGTCGGCTCATCGTGGGATCACGTAAATGCGGGTTATCTGGAAACTCTGGGACAGCGGATATTGCGCGGGCGGTCGATTACTGAGGACGATACGCCGTCAACACAGAAGGTCGCCGTTGTGAACGAGGCATTCGTGAAGAGGTTTTTCAAGCCGGGTGAAGAGCCGGTGGGGGCGCACTTTGGTCTGGATTTGCCGCAATACGGCGCGACCTACGAGATCGTGGGCGTAGTACGCAATGCGAAGTACCAGGATCCGGCAGGGACCGCTCCCACCAGGCCGATATTCTTTGCGCCGCTGGCCCAGCGCGTTCATTATGACCAGCCTATGATGCAGTCGTTGGATGACAGTACGCACTTTATCGAGGGCGCAGTGCTGCAGCTGCACGGCAGCATGGACGGGCTGGAGCCGCAGGTCCGGCGCGTGTTGAGCGACGTCGATTCCAACCTGACACTGTTAGGGATACAGACGCTCGAAGAGCAAGTGGACTCGAGCTTTGACCAGCAGCGCGCGGTGGCCCAGATGACCGGGTTGTTCGGGATACTGGCGCTGATACTGGCGGCCGTGGGGCTGTATGGCGTAACCGCGTACACCGTCGAGCGGCGGACCAGTGAGATCGGCGTGCGCATGGCGTTGGGTGCGAACCGGATGGACGTGATCCGCCTGGTGCTGCATGGGGCTTTTCTGCAGATAGTAATTGGGCTGGCAATTGGGATTCCGGTTTCGCTCGGGTGCTCCCGGCTGATCGCAGCGCAGCTTTACCAGGTAAAGGGATGGGATCCGCTGGTGCTGGGCGGATCGGTGCTGGCGCTGGCGGCGTGTGCTTTTCTGGCAAGTATCATTCCGGCGCAGCGAGCGGCTTCCATCAATCCGGTAAAGGCATTGCGCACGGAATAGCTCAATCGTTCTTCACTTGACAGGCAAGTGGGACAAGGCGATGCTCTTATAGGAGCGTCTACTTGAATGCCCAGTAGAGAAAAAGAGTCTGTTGGTGGAGGAGCCTCAGCCGTGATGGAGCGCGTGAGGCGACTCTTTGCCAGGCTCCGCGGCCTCTTCGGCAACGTCCGTCAGGAAGAAGAGTTAGAACGGGAGATCGCAGCTCATCTTGCTCTGCTCGAGGATGAGTTTCAGAACAAAGGCATGGGTCCCGGCGAAGCGCGGCTCGCAGCTCGACGTGCTTACGGCGGCGTGGAGCAGTCGAAGCAACTGCATCGCGAGGAACGCGCCTACCAGGGCCTCGCGCAGATTGCCCAGGACATTCGCTATGCATTTCGTCAGCTCAGCAGGGCGCGCAGCTTCACTATCGCTGCAGTATTGACTCTCGCTCTGGGCATCGGCGCAAATACCGCCATCTTTTCTGTAATCAATGCCGTCCTGCTCAAACCGCTCAGCTATCCGGCCCCAGACCGGATGGTACAGTTTCTGTTGATTTTGCAGGGTGGATCGACGCGCGGCGCCTCGATACCCAACTTTCATCTGTGGCAGCAACAGACCCGCGTCTTTCAGGATGTTTCGGCCTACGACTTCGGCGGACATGGGATCAACTTGACCGGCGGTACGCCGGAACGAGTTCATGCACTCCATGTGACCGAGGGTTACTTTCGCTTGTTTGGCGCACCCATACTTTTGGGCCGGACATTCACCACGCAGGAAGATAGCCCCAACGGCGGCAAGTTCGTGGTTATCAGCTACGGCTTGTGGAAACGAAAGTTCGGGGGAGATCCGAATATCGTCGGAAAGGCGATATCGCTGGAAAGCGAGCCATTCACCGTGCTTGGAGTAACGGGGCAACAGTTCCAACCCGATCCGGCCGCGGATCTATGGGTACCATTCCAGTTTGATCCAAACAGCAACAGCAATGCGCACATTTTCCTTGTAGCGGGGCGGCTCAAGCCCGGGGTGCCACTGGGCCATGCGAACGCCCAACTACAGTTGGCCGCGAACCGAGCCCGGCGCAAGGATCCGGTCGCCGATCCGGAGCTCAGCTTCAGGGTCGAACCGTTGCGCGATGCCGTTGTCGGCGATGCTCGATCCTCGTTGTTATTGATCGGTGCAGCGGTCAGCTTTGTTCTGTTGATTGCCTGCGCCAACGTGGCCAACCTGCTGCTGGTCCGCGCCACGGGACGCAAACGCGAGTTCGCGATTCGCGCCGCGCTGGGCGCCGCGCGTCGACGCATCGTCTCCCAGCTTCTGACCGAAAGCATCTTACTCTCGGCAACCGGCGGTCTGCTGGGTCTGGCGCTGGGGCTGATTTGCATCCGCGCTCTGTTGGCATTGAGTCCTGGAGACATTCCCCGGGTCGGAGAGAACGGATCTGCTGTCGGCCTCGATTGGCGAGTTCTGGCGTTCACGTTGGGGTTATCCTTACTCACCGGAATCGTCTTCGGGCTCTTCCCCGCGTTGGCCGCCTCTCGGCCTGACCTGAACGCTACGCTCAAGGAAAGTGGTAGCCGGCAGGGCACTGGTTTCCGCCAGAGTAAAGCGCGATCGATGTTGGTGATCAGCGAAGTTTCGCTGGCGATGCTGCTGCTGATAGGCGCAGCCCTCTTGATCCGCACCTTTATCGCGCTGCGTGCTGTGAATCCCGGCTTCAATTCTCATCACGTGCTCACCATGGACATGTCGCTCGCCGGAGCACACTTTGCCAAAACGGCCAACGTTACGCGCCTGTCTCGCGATGCTCGTGAGAAATTCAGGGCTGTTCCGGGTGTCGAAGCTTCCGCCGCGACATGCTTCCCTCCGTTCGCAAGCCGAGGCGGTTTTCCATTCGTCATTGTCGGACGGCCGCAAGCCAGCTCATCCGAAACGGGCGACGGCTTATGGATGGACGTGTCCCCCGGCTACTTCGACGTCTTGCAAATTCCGATCCTTCGCGGACGCGACTTCACGGAGCAGGATGACGCGGGGGCACCACCGGTGGTGATTATCAACCAAGCGATGGCCAAGCGGTTCTGGCCCGGACAGGATCCGCTCGGCGAACAGATCATCATCGGCAAGGGGATAGGCCCGGAGTTCGCCGACGTTCCCCGCCAGATCGTCGGGATTGTGGGAGATACCCGGGACACCGATCTCTCAGTCGTTCCCGAGCCCACGATGGTCGTTCCTCAGGCTCAAGAACCCGATAGGATGACCGCCTTCTGGCTCCAATTTGGTCCGATCGTTTGGGTGGTACGCACCCGCGGCGAGCCACACCAATTCGCAACTGCCCTTGCCGAGCAATTGCGCCAGGCGAGCGGCGGATTGCCTGTGGCGCGTGTTCGCTCGATGGACGAGGTGGTTGTGGGCTCGACCGCGCGGCAGGACTTCAACATGCTCCTGCTTATGATCTTTGCTATTTCTGCGTTGATGCTTGCCGCCATCGGAATTTATGGAGTAATGGCGTATTCCGTCGCGCAACGAACCCAGGAGATCGCTATTCGCATGGCATTCGGGGCGGACCCAGCCACCGTCCGCAACCTTATCTTGCGGCAGGGTATGCTGCTGGCGATCGCAGGGGTCCTGGTTGGCGTGGGCGCGGCCCTTGGCCTGACCCACCTCATCGCCAGTTTTCTCTTCGGTGTCACCACCTCTGATCCTGTGGTCTTCCTCGTAGTGCCGGCGCTCCTGAGCTCCGTGGCATTGCTCGCCGTGTGGATACCGGCACGACGCGCAGCTCGCCTCAGCCCGATCCGGGCGCTGCACATCGAGTAGTCAGGAAGTAGGGGCCGCGTCGAGTGGCGGGCGGATTAAAAGAAATACGCAGGCAGTGGCAACGAGCGGCATTAATCCTGCAGCCAGGAAAGCGGGAGTATAGGAGAATCGATCTACCAAAACTCCCACCGCGAAGGTGAAGGCCACACTCACCAGGCCCGCGGCCAATCCGCTGAGGCCGGTAACCGTGGCGACTACATCGTGTGGAAGCAGATCCGAGGGAAGCGTCAGCCCCATCGTGGACCAACTGGCGTATCCCCACAGGGCAACGCAAATCAGCGCCAGCGCCACGGTCACGCTGTGCACCCGCGCGGCGGGAATCCCCGCCAGGATGGGCAGGCAACTGATGGCGCAGACCCACAGGCGCGCGCGGATCACCGGCACGCCGTGGCGAATGCAGTAGCCGGAAATAAAGCCACCGGTAAAGTTACCAATATCGGCCGCGACGAAGGGCATCCAGGCAAAGAGCGCGATGCGCTTAAGGCTGAAACCGCGCGCATCGCTCAAGTACTGCGGGAGCCAAAAGACATAGAACCACCAGATCGGGTCAGTCAGGGCACGGCCCAGGACGATGCCCCAGACATTACGATTCCTGGCGAGGTCAAGGTAACGTCGCACACCACGCAGCGGCGAATTGCGCGGCGTATCCTGGCCGGCGCGGATCAGCGCCACCTCATCCGGTGTTACCCGCGGGTGGCGATCCAGCGGATAGTAGACGCGCAACCACATCGCCAGCCAGACAAAGCCGAGCAGTCCCGGAAAAGATAAAAGACCAACGCCATCCGAACGCCAGAGCGATCCAGGGAATAACCAGGGCAGCCAAGGCGCCTCCCACGCTTGAGCCACTATCGAAGATGGCGACCGCGAGACTGCGCTCCTCGCTGGGAAACCACTCGGCCACGGTCTTGCTCGCTGCCGGCCAATTGAAGCCTTCCCCGATGCCCAGAAGAAATCTGAAGAAGGCGAATCCAAAGACCGAGCTGGCAAACCCCGTAAAGATATTCACGACGGACCAGAAGACGACAGCCAGGGCCAGGCCCAACCGCGTTCCTACGGCATCGAGGAAGATGCCGCCAACAAGCCATGTGACCGCATAGGAGATTTGAAACGCGCTGAGAATCTTGGCCAGGTCGGTGTGGCTCAGATGATATTGCGCTGTAATCATCGGCGACAAAACCGAGAACGTTTGCCGGCTGATGTAGTTGGTAACAGTCGAGAAGAACAAGGTCCAAACGATCCACCACCGGACGCCGCCCAGCTTTTTAACCCGGCTCGTTGGCTGCGCGTCCGCGTGCAGCTGGGGATTAGATGGATTCATCGCATTTCAGTTCTGCTCGTATGATTATGCAGCTAGCTCCTTGATTATCGTTGGCATGAGTGCGAAGAAACTGCCCACTGCGCTCTGTCGAAAGCAGTTCCGCGGACCATTCCTGGATATGTTCTCTTGGACACCGGATCAGACGTTATCCAACTCGGCAGCAGAGTCTACATCCAGGTAGACGGTCACGTCCGGATGGGTACGGAGAAGAGTCGAGGGGCAGGCCGTAGAGATTGGGTCATCTATCGTGCGCCGGATTATCTGCGCCTTGCGCGGCCCCGGCACCGAAGCAATCAGTTTGGGGACACGAAAGACCGTCGGGATGGTCAATGTAAGCGCTCGTTCCGGCGCGTCCTGCCAGCTTGGGAACCAACCCTCTGCCGCCTGCTGCTGACGGCACATCAGGTCCAGTTTGACGATCTTCATCTCCAGCGGGTCCTGGAAGTCGGCTTCGGCCGGCTCGTTAAACGCAATGTGCCCATTCTCGCCAATGCCCAGCAGGCAAAGTTGCGGCTCAGCAACGTGCAACGCTTCGATGTAATGCCGGCATACCGTGTCAAGATCCTGAGCGCTACCGTCCATCTCGAAAAAAGCGCCCATGTTTACTCGTTGCGTCAGCCGTTCGCGTAGAAACCGGCGAAAGGAAGCTGGATGGTTCTCATCCAGTCCGACATATTCATCCAGATGAAAGCCTCGAACCTTTTTCCAGGGCAGACCGGGGGTTGAGGTCAGGAAATCAAGCGTGTCGAACTGCGCAGCGCCGGTGGCAAAGATCACGCCAAACTGGTCGTGAAGCTGGCTCAGCCGCTGCAGTTCCTCTGCTACCGCCAGCGCGGCTGCCTCACCAGCAGCGCGCTTGCTGGGATAGATCTTCAACTTCATCTTGCCTGCGGTGAGAGAAGTGACTTCATCCTTCGTCGTTTTCATAGCTGTCATTACCGTCCGTTGTCTCTTTTATCACGAAGCGAGCAACTGATGATCATTCCTGGACCTATCAGTGTCCGGCCCGGCCTCGATCGATGGCTAATCTCGCTTTTTAAACCAAGGCCTCCGAAATTAATGTTTACCCCGCTAAAAATTTCTGCATCGTACAAAGGGTGTTAACCGCAACACAGGTGCTATCCACGTGTTAAGCGAAGCTCGCGAGAGCCTGAAACGGCCAGACAGCGCCCTGATGACCGGGATTCTTGTCGTGGTGGTGCTGTATTTCGCTCGCGAAGTCTTTGTTCCCCTTGCGCTCGCCGCGTTAATTGCTTTTGTTCTAGCCCCGGCCGCCAACCGGTTGGAACGATGTGGGATCAAGAGGACGCCGGCCGCTTTGTTGGTGATTATTCTTTCTTTGGCGGCCGTGGCCGTCCTGGGTTGGGTGTTGCTGGGACAAATCTACAGCCTTGCCGTGGAGCTGCCGCAGTACCAGCAAAATGTGACCGACAAAATTGGATCACTCCACCTGGATTCGGCGGGTAGGTTGAGCAGGACCGTCGAGATGCTGAACAGTCTCAACAAGCGGCTTAAGAGCGGAGACACGGCTTTGAATCCGGTCATCTCGGTTGTCCAGCCACAGCGAGCCTCGCCGCTCCCACGCCAATCCAGTTGCCATAGCGAATAAGACGACGCAACCCGTGTCGGTGCGCATAGAAGAGCCCCAGGAATCGGTGCTCGAGTTCGCGGGCAGGACGATGACGCCGTTGGTCCATCCGCTGACCACCACGTTCATTGTTGTGATCTTCCTGGTCTTCATGCTGATCGGCAGGGAGGATCTGCGGGACCGCGGCCTCAAGCTTGCCGGCAGCGGCCGAATGCACGTCACGACCTCTGCGATTAAAGACGCCACCGCCCGGGTGAGCCGCTACCTGCAGATGCAACTCGATAGTGAATCTCTGTTATGGAGCGGTCGCCGGGTTGGCTCTTCAATGGATCGGGGTTCCTCATCCGCTGCTGTGGGCGATCCTCACCTGCGTGCTGCGTTTTGTTCCCTACGTCGGAATCATGATGGCCGCAGCCGGACCGCTGCTGCTCGCTGGTGCGGCCTCTCCACGCTGGACCGAACTGATGTGGACGGTGATCATGTTCTGGCGTGCTGGAGCTTGTGGCAGCGAACTTCGTTGAGCCGATGCTCTACGGAGCATCGACCGGAATCTCCGCCATCGCGGTTTTGATCGCCGCCGTATTTTGGACGTTTTTGTGGGGATTGCCAGGCTTGCTTCTTTCTACTCCGCTTACTGTGTGCCTGATCGTAATCGGGCGCCAGGTTCCGCGGTTGCACTATCTGGAAGTGTTACTCGGGGAACGAACGGGGCTGCCTGCGTCAGAACATTTCTATCAGCGAATGTTGGCCTCGAACCCAAGGGACGCAAGAGCGTTGGTCGACACGACGCTGAAGACCCGGTCGCGAGCGGAAGTCTACGATACCGTGGTCATTCCCGCGCTCACCATGATTGAAGAAGCGCGGCACTCGGAGGAGATGACGGCCGCTCGTGCCGAAGAAGTTCTGCAAAGCGTGGAAGAGCTGGTAGAAGAGCTGACCAGCGGAGGTGAGGCGGGTTCGCGTCACCGGCCTGAGCCTGCGAAACAAGTGTTGTGCCTACCCGCCAGGGACTTCGCCGATGAGATAGCCTGCCAATTGGCACAACAGGTGCTTGAGGAAACGGCGACGGTGCAGGTCGTTCCGGCAGATTCCTCGATGGCGATTATCCAGGAGCAAATGGCTCGGCTACAGCCGGGAGTGATATGCGTGGTGGGTGTTCCGCCCCGAGCCGTACGTCACATAAGAATGCGCTGTCACCAGATTCGGGCCCGATTCCCTGAAAGTATCGTGGTCGCGTGCGTGCTAAGCGATGAAAACGATTTATCCTCTCTTCGCAGCCGGATACCGATAGAGGATGCGCACCACGTTGTTTCTTCGCTGCAACTGATGAAGGATTACTTGACATCGGTCTTGCATCCGGCCGACGTCCTCGAAGCGGTCCCGGAAACACCCGAGGCTGCTGAGACGGCCAGAGAACTAAATGCAAACGTTCAGGAAGTGCAGCGGGCTGATCCTTTCGATGGGCCGGTCGAGGGAATGTTCAACCGCCTGGCAACCAACCTGGCACGATCTTTCGATGCCCCCATTGCGTTGATCACTGCAGCAGACGGGGAGAGACATTTTTGGGAGGCACAATGCGGCTTGCCGGAGGATGCCGGTTCTGCCAGTGGGGTAGAGCGCGATGGCTGTGTTTGCAACACGGTGGTGTCGGCCGGTCAGATCGTCATCATCGCCGACATTGCGGAAGAAGAACAGTTTGCCGCGGATCCATTTCTCAAAGCCCACGGTATACGGTTTTGCGCGGCGGCCCCGCTCAAGAATCAAGACGAGGAGATCGTCGGATCGCTATGCGTGCTGGACACGCGACCCCGGCAAATTACAGAAAAGCAGAGAGAGACGCTCATTTCAGTGGCAGAGTCGGTGATGATGGCAATTGAGCTACGTGAGCCGATCCTGACCGGCGAACTGGCCACCCCCGAAGCGGTCTCCTCGAAATAACACCACTCCATTTTGCTCCGGCCTTCAATATATGGAGTCCTTAGGCGCTTCGTAGTCCTCGCCGAACTTGTTCTTATGAGCCGGTATGTGTGAGTCGACCTTGATATCAATGACTCCCAGATCTCGCTGCGAGGAAGATACGACAACACGCCGGCTCAGGGCATTCAGGTCGCTCGTGCTGCCTCCTTCCGCCCAAACATGCATCTCGTAGGACGCCGGCGGCACAGACATGCAGCGTGATGTTGCCATCGGCGGTCGACACTCCGAAATATGGCGTCGATACCGTGATGATGACCGCGCTCATCTCGGGGTGGATGTTGCAAAAAATATACGAAACGCCATCGTGGTCGAAGTGTACGGTTCGCGAGCTTCCGGTTTCATACAGGCCAAGATCGAACCTCTTTCCATTGAACAGCGAGAAGACGTTATGGAAGAAAGGGTCGAGATTAGGAAAGTCGACCATGCTGCCAGTTGGAATTACCAGGAGATGCGGTGTGAACTTCTTATCTTTTTGTACCAGCCGATAGTGCCCAGGCCTGGGTCTGGAAACAACTTCGGCCGTCCCCGGGGAGAGCGGAGTAAGCCAAACGACTACCCCGGCCGAGCCCGCCGGCTGATCTTTTGCTATTTCCCTGCCGCGTCATGCGTACCTGTACCGACGCGTCCACCGACTCGGCATAGCCTGCCGCGGCGGCGTAAAGCAAACAGAGAACAAGCAGCGCCGTGCGCAATGGAATCGGGCAGCGCACTAGAAGGAATACCCTGTTGCCAGGCCGAGGCTCTGGGCAGTGTTGACCTGGCCAGAGACGGGCCAGCTATAGATGTTGCGGTATTCGGCCGAGAACAAGAGGTATGTCTTCGGCCGATAGATGATATTTGCCAGCACGGTTCGATTCCTGGCCAGGTCGGTGTACGCGTTCGTCGAGTCTGGGATCTGTGTAATAGCGCAGCATTCCCGAGAAACCAGCATCCATGCCAAAGCCGGCATTTGCCTCAAGAGATCGTGTGAACCGTGTCTTGAGCTGTGACCATCCGCCCTCGTCTCCGAGGCCGCGGATGGCGCCAGAGTCCGGATCGGTCACGTAGTCCTTGAAGGTCCCTCCCCCAAGGCCGCCCAGTGCGCGCCCTCGGTAGAATTCCCCTGACAACTCCAGTCATCGAGAGAAGGGGAAGCTCCAGTCCGCGGTTCCGGCCCACGCATCCAGATGCTGATTGTAGGGATAGGTTTGCCGGCTGTAGTATCCTCCGGCGCCTACGGTAAAGGATCGATCCCGAACGGGATGCTGTAGCTCACTCGAGATTCATACCCCGGCTGTTTGCTGCGCTCGGCCGGGTCCGGTTGCCGGTCTCCTGAGATCGCAGGACTGCCAGGGGCAGCGGGATCGAGCAGTGCAAAATCGAAACCAAGCGTTCCTGGGCCGAGATGGGCCCGATTGATTGACTCAATTTGAGGCACCCAAATCCAAAGATTACCCGACCATGCGAAGGGTGGTTCACCCGAGCCCAACGTACGAAGTCGGTTCGTTGGGGGAAATAAGCGGTGCGTCCAAAGAAGCGATCAGAGAATGATTGGACCAATCCAGCCGGGCGTGCGCAGTGCGTAGGCGCAGGTTGCCGGTCGTGGTGGTGTAATCCGTATAAGGAACCCCTCCAAAGAAGTCCACGTGAACATCGGCAGAGGAGCGAGCGCCCCAGAGCACGGGCCCTCTTGCTTCCAGACCGAAAATACGTCTGGCGGAGTGTTGCGCGAGACTTCCGTGCGCTGTGGTCGCATTTCTGGGCAAGGCAACGATCGGCAGATCGATATTGTCGACAGCGCCGTCGTTCAAGAAAGATGAGAAGAGGAGCAGACCGGTTATCTTGACAGGATATTTCGAAGCACTCTCCACTTTGGTTTGATCGTGCTGCTTGACTTCAGCCTGCAGAACTTCGTCCTGATTCTGCAACTGCTGTACGCTGCTTTGCAGCTGGGACGCTGCTTCAGCCGTTGCTTGCGGGGTTTCCGCCATTGGTTGCCGCCAACTGCGCGTGTACTTCCTCGAGTTCGCCGCGCAACTGCTCGATCTGCTGTTTTGAATCGTCGAGCTGATGCTGCATGCTATTGAGCGCCGCGAGAACCTGGTCCAGCCTTTGTTCGACGTGAGTGGAGCCGGGCGGCTCTTGTTGTGCACCCACAACGCCGGTCAGCAACGACGGCAGCAGAGAGAGTGTTAGCGCAAAACGCTTACGTTTCATTTCACACCTCGTTAAGAACCCGGTAGCCGGCCCATGTAACTTGCTACTCGGTGGTTATGCAGTTTCGCAATTACCGCGCCCTCGCAAGAATCGCGAGGTGTGGTTTTCCTTATAGGAAAACCACGAAAAGGCCTATCGCTACCCGGATTTCCTGAGCGTGGCACTAGCCGGGGAAAGCGATGTGCGGCTTTCTTCACGGAAAGCCGCATGCAGTTTCGTTGTCTCACAAAGCCTCACAGGAAATCCGGTTTCGGACTACACCAATTGCGAAACTGCTTTAGCGTGTGGTTGATCGCTGCTCATTGGCGGCGACCTCAAAAGAATGCAAGGTGCTCTTGGCCAGGGAGAGAGAAAAGACGGTTTGCCCAGGTTCGGAGGTTTCGAGCGTGACCCCGCCGCCGTGTTCACGAGCGATACGATCGGCAAGAGTGAGGCCCAAACCAACGCCTCCAAGTTTGCCTTCGCTGACAAACGGTTCGAACAAAGTCACACGGATTTGCTCGGAGACGCCCGGGCCGCTATCCACAACCTGGAAGGTAATCCAATCCGCCGTGTCGACCAGCGAAACTCTTACTTGCGCGGGCCCGCTGCCTTTTCGTGCCGCCTGACAGCCATTGAGCAGCAGGTTATAAAGGGCGCGTTCCAGCTTCTTGCCGTCTACCCACCCCTCCAAAGAAGGTAGCGGATCGGAGATGATCGCCACGCCGTGCGCGTCGGGGTGCGCTCTTACCATAGCGATCGCTCGCTCCACCACCAGCGAGATCGACTCGTAACTCGCTTGCAGGTGCTGGCCCGTCCGGCTGAAGATCAGGAGTGACTCGATCAGCTCCGTCATCCCCTGTACCCCCATCTTAACTTCGGCCAGTAGCTCCGCCCGCTCTTCCGGTCTGCGTGGACCACGATCCCAAGAAACTCTGCGTTTGCATACACGGCGGAAAGATAATGCCGCAGATCGTGGGAGATGGAGCTGGCCATGCGACCAATGGTCGCCAGGCGCTCTGCCTCTAACAGCTCCCGCTGTGTTCGTTGCAGCCGCAGTCGCATTTGCTCAAACGCCACGCTCAGCTCGCGCAATTCCTTCGCACCGCCGCTCTGCAGTCCATATTCGAAATCGCCCGCGCCCAGCGCGCGGGCGCCCGCCACCAAAGCTTCCAGGGGTTTTGTAATGGTGGCGGAGATATAGGTGGCCAGCGCCGCCGCGATGACCAAAACCAGAATGCCTAGACCGATGAGCAACCTATCGAGCCGGATCAAATAGCGGCTCGCTTCGTCATATGACTTGAGGACGACCAGCCGCACTCGAGGAGAATCCGACCGGGAGAGCAGGGGAGAAGCTTCAATGAAGCGTTCTTTGCCCAGCCGGATATCCGCGCCGTCCAGTGTGTCGTGAGGAAGGCTTGGCTCCCGTTGCATGAACTCCTTGATTCGGTTCGGGTCCAAGGTGGAGGCAACGACGGCGTCATCCGCGGCGAAGACCACCTGGGCCGCGGCCGCTTCCCCGACTTCCCGGGCGACTTGATTGTCGATGGCGTAACCGATGGCGACATAGCCCAGCAGGCTGCCTTCGGCCGCCGAGCCAAAGTAGAGTGGCTTGGAGACAACTTCATAGAGCCGGTTTCCGCTTAGCACGTAGTGCGGCCCCGGAGAAGTAATGAAATCGTTCTGCAAGTCGACAGGCGCTTCTGAAATCTGTGGCTCAACTCCTTGTTCGTAACGCGCGATCACTCTGCCGTTGGGTCCGGCGAGTGAGAAGAATGCGGCTCCGCTTACCTTCCAAAACTCGAGACCCCCATCGCGCACGGTACGTTCGTTTCCTGGAGCAGGTCTCAGCAGTACCGTCATCAGCGCCTTCAGGCTCGGCAAGTCCGCGAGCAAAGCGGCTTCACGGCTGAGCATTTCCCGCCGTTGGTCCTGCAGGTTATCGAAGGTGGCGATGGAGCGGTGCAGATCTGACGCGAGCGCCTGGCGAATTTGCTTCTGCAGGCTGGTGTGGATCACGATCAAACTGAGCGCAGTTAATCCAAAGGAGACGGCGAGCAGGGATAGCAGCAGGGTCGTACGCATCCGCATCGCCACCGGTTTCTCTGCCTCCGTTTTGCCCGGCTGCCTTCAACTGTTTCAGGCGAACTGCGAATAGACGAACTTGTATCCCAGGCCATGAACAGTCCGAAAATGCGTGGGATTGGCCGGGTCGGCTTCCAGCTTTTGACGGAGCTTGAGGATTTGGTTGTCCACGGTGCGTGTGGAGGGATAAAAGTTGTATCCCCAGACGTCATTCAGCAGCTCTTCGCGGGTAAGGACTCGCTCCGCATTGTCCAAAAAGAATCGCAGCAGCTTGAACTCGTGGGCCGTCATCGGAACCAGCTTGCCCGCGCGGCTCACCTGCATCCGGGTGAAATCGACTGAGACGTCACCGAACGAAAGCGCATGATTGGGGAGCGATCGTTTCGAACGGCGCATCGCCGCTTGTACCCGCGCCAACAACTCGCGCGGGCTAAAAGGCTTGGTAACGTAGTCGTCTGCGCCCAGCTCCAGCAGTAATACTTTGTCCGCAACTTCAGAGACGGCACTCAGAATAATGACCGGCGTATCCGGCGACGAGCGCTTCATGATCTTGCACAGCTCTCGCCCGGACAACCCCGGCAGCATCAAGTCCAGGACGACCGCATCCAGCGAGCCACCCTGGAAGATCTCCAGGCCGGAGGAGCCATCCGCGGCGCATTTTACTTCGTAGCCTTCCGCGGCAAACAGGCGCTGGAGGGCCTTTTCTATTCGCGAATCGTCTTCGACGACGAGGATGGTGCTCATATGGCCTCATGAACAATTCTCCTCCGTTTTGCGTTGACCGGGAAGAGGATGTGAGGCCGAATGACAAATGAATGACAAACCCTTGACAAATCTGAGACAAGCCGGCACCGCGCAGTCAGAGGAGGCCGCCGGCAACGATGACATAACGGAGACAAACAGCAGGTTCCTACTCGATGACTTGGAGCGGAGGATGGGAACTACCCCACTCAAGCCAAAAGAAGGCTTGAATGGGGCACCCTCAGGTTTTTGTTGCTACGGCTGGACCTTCCAGAAGTCCGGATCTGCCTTGGTCATTGCTTCGGAAGGGTTACTCATCTTTGGGTCGATCCAGAATAGGTTGGTCATTCTCGACTCGACACACGATGCTTCAAGTGCCTCGAGTTTCTTGAGGCCGTCCTCCCCCATCGCCTCCTCGAACTTCTTTCCTGAGGCGAATTCATTGTCAAGATCCGCGGCTGACTTCACGGTGGAGATCACCAGGAAGCCGCTCCCAGGTGAACCGTATACCTCTTCATACATCCCCCAGTGGGCATCCGGAACGCCTTTCTTATAGCCGGCGATCACCAGCTTGACCAGTTCGTCCCACTCTTTGCGATGACCAGGACGAACGATGAATTGGCTGATCTCGACGTAGTGGCTCCCGACGCGAAAGCCCTGGTTAAGACTTTGATCCGGCCGTTGCGCCCAGGTGCTGGAATCGGTCGCGGAGAGCAGATCACCATCGGATTGGGTCGCGCGGTCAAGAGCAGCCGAAAGGACAGGGTCGGCGTCGATGGCCATGTGTTCGGCCTCAATGGCGGCAATTGAGGGGTAAGAGTACATGAAAAGGGCCCGTGAGGGTCCCGACAGGGCGACCGCGGCATAGTAGTGCGAGGCGGGGGTCTTGCTTGCCGCCATTGCGCGGATAAAGGCCCCCTCGGCTGCTTGATGAGCGGCACCATCCCTACCTGGCTTGACGAACTCGCGGTCAATCACCAGAAACTTGGGCGAAGGCAGGATGCCATTTTCCTGAGCAGAGAGGGCGAGGGGCGCGCTGACGAAGACTGACAGCAGCAGTGGGCATGCGGCCAATGGACCGCGGAATGACAGCTTCATAGGTCTTTCTCCTGAGGCTGGAAGCGTTAAGTTATACAGAGTAACGAGGGCAGACGACGCACTCTGACGGCCCGCACCAAGCGGGTATTCCCTGGAAAAACCTGCGAAAGCGGATGGTCGGGAGAATACTAGGCACTCCCTAGGCGGCAAGCAAGGAAATTCGATGAGCCAGGAGGCGGTTCAGCTCAAAGAGGATCCCGGAGTAAGGTTGGCTTACGCCCAGAGTGCCGCGGATCCGCCTACCCATTCCAGATTGCGGTTGTGGTCGACACCCATCATGATGCCGCGGCCCATGCGGAGCAGCGGCAAGACCGGCGTAAGCTCTCCACCCTCGGGCCAAACGTACATGATGCGAATTTCGGCCTGGGTCATGCCGTGTGGCGTCTAGATTACCGGCTCGAAGCGCATGCGCTCCTGCAGCATGTAGTGAGGGCGCTGCTCCGGGGGTATGGCGTCCACATCGGCCTGGGTGGGATTGAACTTGATCCCCACCCCCGCAAAGGAATAGAGCGGCTTCAATATGTAGTTCTCGTTGTCCCGGGGCACGGTGCTGTCCTGGTCGAGCAGCCATGTTCTGGGCACGCACGCATGCTTGAGAAAAGGAATGGAGAACTTGCTGATGCGGTAGTACCAGTTGGGGTGGCCCGCCCACTCCACGTCAAGCGGCTCGGTCAGGTCGAAAGGCAGCTTGATATTCTTGCGCTCCAGTTCGTCCATAATGCAGCGGTTGTAGATGCGGCGCACGGGAATTTCGCGTCCGGCCTTCTCATAGAACAGCCGGTCGCCGCGCTTTTTCAAGTTAAGGATATCGACGATGGCGACGCCCAGGTGGCGCTGCGTAAGCAGAAAATCGCACAGGGTTTTCTGCTTTTCCGGATGGATCTCGAGCAGGATTACCTGGTCGGGATCGTGGCCGGCGACAATCAGCTCCCGCATCTGCTGCTGATATCCCTCGTGGTCATAGCCTCCGAGATAGATCCCCAGGCTATCGGGCAGGCCATAAGACTCAATGTACTGCCGCGCCAGCGTCGGCTGATACTCGTAGAGGGAAGGGAAAGCCTGCAGCTCAACCAGCTTGGGTTCAAGCTCCCCAGCTGCATTCCGCACCAGGCCGAAGTCGACTTGCAGGAACATCGGCCGCGGCGACTCGTTGGGAACGTTGTATTCCCGCGGCACCGTCACATCGGAGGCACGGCGGTATTCCGGGCTGTCGACCAGTTGCAGAACCAGGTCCCGGCCATACTCCGCCATTTGGTCGAGCAGGCTCCTGGGGAAAAAGCAGGGCGTCTCAGAAACGCGAAAGGCAATGGGAGCACCCGCGTCCGCCGCCAGATTGTCGAGGAACCGATGGTAGGTCTCAGGTAGAAAGTTACGGTTGAATGCCTCGCGCAGAGCGGGGATCATGGTCAGTCCTCAATCAGGAATCGACCCTTCTCGCATGATCTGCCGCCCGTCGACCCAGATATCGAAGTTGCGGCCGACCACATCGATGTGCGTGCCGGAGTGCCACTTGGCCCCGGTGTGTTCCCCATAAGGATTGCCGAAGGCGATGTGGATGCCGGGAAATTTCTCGTCCTGCAGAATCTGGCCGATGACGTTGGTCAACTCGATATTTGTGCCGATGGCAAACTCGCCGACCCGGTCGCTGTTTTCGTCGGTGTGGGTGTAAGACCAGAAATCCTGTTCCAGCGCTTTGTTTTCGCTAAAGACCTCGGTGATGCGATTCGCCTGCATGCGGATGGTCAACGGCTGATACTGCAGGTCGCCATATTTGTCGCAGAGATAGTCGCCGACCACTCCGTCAACCACGTAAACGCCGTTCACCTCTCCCGGCGAGGTAAAGATCTCGCCTCCGGGCAGGTTACCCCATTTGTCGCGGCTAATAATGCCGCTGGTCTTGATCCAGCGGTAGTCCGGGTTGAGCGCGCCGGTAAAGTCGCAGCCCGCGGGGGTCTTGCCGGTGATCTCCTTTGCCCGGCTTACAATGTCCATCACTTTGCTGCTGAGGGCGTCGACATGGTTGAAGTCGGCGCGCATGCCTTCCAGCATGATCTGGCGATTGATGTTCACCATGTGCGCGTGGCGCATGTGGCGCCGGTTCACGATGCTGGTCATCTCCATGCGGGATTTCAGCTCGTTGGTCTGCACCCGCACGGCGAAGATGCTCACGTCGCTGGTCTCCATATCCTCCGCGATCTCCCGGGGCAGGCCAGCCAGAGGGCGCGGAGCGAGATCTTCCAGCACCATGGCCTTGAACTTACATCCAACCTTTGCCAGTTCCTGCGCGATGCTGGCGGCAATCTCACGGCAGGCGTTGTCGGTGATCAGCGTGACCTTTTCCGAGGGAAGAATGCGCAGGCAGGTATTCACGGCGTTATAAGCGCCGGGGGAAAACTGAGGATCGAATTCGATCCTGGTGATATCGGTCAAAACGGGTTGGGCCAAGCCTATCCTCTCTACCTTTCTACTGGTGCAGCGCCGCCGCCTCTTGCATTACGCCTACGCGCGTCTCCGCCACGATGTAATCGACTACCTTCTTGAGGTCGCCTGTTTCTTCGTAGACCTTGAGCTGCCGGTCTGCGCCGGTGCCCATTTTGAGCATCTCGTGAATGTAGGCGATGTCCTGCTCGCAGCCAAGCTTCTTGGCTGCATCGGAGATCAGGTCGATATATTCGAGCATCAGGTCGCGCAGCGGCACTTCTTCTTCTTTGCCAAAGTCGATCAGCTTGCCATCGATTCCGTAGCGAGCAGCGCGAAACTTGTTTTCCATGATCAGCGCGCGGCTATAGATGCGGTAGCTCTTGTTCGCTGCATGCAGGTCGTAGAGCATCCCAACCGTGGCCTGGATCAGCGCGGCGATCGCCATGGTTTCGTCAAGCCGCATGGGGATATCGCAGACGCGGACTTCGAGGGTGTTGAAGAAGGGATGAGGGCGGATATCCCACCAGACCTTCTTGCCGTTGTCGACGCAGTTGGTCTTGACCAGCAGGTCGATAAATGTCTCGTACTCGGCCCAGTTGGCGTAGACGTCAGGAATGTTAGTGCGTGGGAAGCGCTCGAAAACTTTGGAGCGATACGACTTGAATCCCGTTTTAATGCCTTCCCAGAAAGGTGAGTTTGACGACAGCGCGAGAATGTGCGGCAGGAAGTAGCGCATCGAGTTCATGATGTGAATCGCGGTGTTGCGATCCTCGATGCCCACGTGGATATGTAATCCGAAGACCAGGTTCGCCCGCGCCACCAGCTGCAAATCTTCCACCACCTGCTTGTAGCGATCGTCGGGGTAAATCTCCTGCGCCTTCCAGTCGGCAAAAGGATGGGTACTGGCAGCGGCCAGCCACATGCCGCTTTCGCTCGCCAGCGTGATCAGCTGTCGCCGCAAATCGAGAATGTCTTCGCGCGCTTCCTGGATGTCCCGGCAAACTTTCGTGCCGACTTCCACCACCGCCTGGTGCAGCTCAGGCTTGGCACGATCCATGGTAGCCAGCTTGGCTTTAGGCAGAATTTCAGACTGGATATGGGACCGAAGATCGCGTGTTTCCGGATCGATCGTCTGATATTCCTCTTCAATTCCGATGCTGAAGCTCGGGCGGCTCATCCGTGCACCTCCTGGCTGATCTGCGCTTGCTTTGCCGGTTGACCGTTCGAAGCGGGGCCGGAAGGGCCCTTCAGGAAAGCACTCCAGCGATACTCAGCGACCTTCCCGGTGTGTTTCCTGGCCTTTTCCATGGCCAGCTCGGCAACGTGGTTCACAATCCAGTCGAAGTTCGCTTGTCCCACGGAAGCAATATCCGCATCGGGGGCGGGATTCATAAAGTCGATGGCGTAAGGGATGCCATCCTCACAAGCAAACTCCACGGTGTTCAGGTCGTAGCCCAATGCGCGGCATAGCGTCAGGCAGTCGCGCTCGACTCGCTCCAGCAGTTTCGTGTCGACCGGCGGCCCGTCCTTCACATAGCGATCGTGAAAGGGCGCCGCGGGGTCGTACTGCATGATGTGAACCTTCTCCTGGCCGACACAATAACAGCGAAAGTACTCTTTGAAGTTTACCGCTGTCTGCAGTGTCATGCAGAGGTCGCGTGTCTGGTCGTAGGCCTCAAAGAACTCTTCCGGCGAACGCACCTTGTATACATCTCTCCAGCCGCCACCGTCGAAGGGCTTGAGGAACGCGGGGAAGCCGATGTAGCCAAAGATGGAGTCCCAGGGCAGGGGATATTGCAGGTTGCGCATGGAGCGCTCGGTGGTGCCCGGCGGATTATGTTTGTGGGGCAGCAGCACGGTCTTGGGGATGGCCACTCCCAGCTTGGTGCCGAGCGCGAAGTTGAAGAACTTGTCGTCGGCGCTCCACCAGAAGGGGTTGTTGATGATGATCGATCCGGAGAGCGCGGCGTTCTTGAGGTAGCCGCGATAGAAGGGAATGTCGTGGGAGATGCGATCGATGATGACGTCGTAGGGGGAGGGCTCCGCCATGCGAACTTCGCCGATGCTGGCCAAGCTCGGCCTGCACCTCCGGGTCGTGGAAGGAGTTGATCTTGTCGACTAACGCTGGAGGGAAGGTCGATTCCATCCCGAAAATGATTCCGATTTTCTTCACGGCCACTCCTTGGGGGTTGTTGAACCAGACAGAAGGCCCGAAAACCAGCGCCGTGGGGTAGACCCCCAATTCTAAAGCATTTTCGTTACTAGTGTGTCCCCCGCAGGGTTAGGGAGCGAAGGGTACGGGCTTAGAGAGTGTGTGTGAGAGAACCATCGTTCCTGAATTCTGTCCTCACGAGGCACCCTTTGGTCCCTCGTGAGGAGAAATTCCAAAGCAGATTTGCTCAATTGTCTACTCCAGGTACATCCTGCGCCATAGGCTTCCACCAGGGCCAGTCGTGGAAGCTGCGATCGCCCCAGACGTACAGCTCATGCCGGATCCCCTTGTTCCGCAGGATGGTCGCAAAGCGCTCATTCTTCTCCCAGCACATGTCCCACTCGCCGGTAGCGAGCACCGTGCGGATATGGTTGTACTTCCAGGGATCCGTGCAGTTGGCGAGATAGTCGGGAGGGTTGTTGAAGTAGAGGTCTTCGCCATACCAGCCGTCGACGAAGTCCTTCATGTCGAAGGCCCCGCCCATGGTTACGATTCCCGTGACCGCATCGGGGTGGCGGAATCCAAAGTTCGCCGCGTGATAGGCGCCGAAGCTGCAACCGGTGGCGATCAGCCGTGGCGTCTGGTTCTTCTTCCACATCAAGGGCAGCACATCGTCTACGATGTAGCGCTCATACTGCATATGCCGCTGCACCCGCCAATAGGGGTGCGCATGTTTGTTGTACCAGCTCTCTCCGTCTACGCTGTCCACGCAATAAAGCTGCAATTGGCCGTTGTCGATGCGGTCGGCCACGCTTCCAACCATGCCGTTGTCTTCGTACTCAAAAAATCGGCCCCTGGAAGTAGGAAAGACCAGCACCTTGGTCCCAGCGTGGCCAAAGCACAGCAGCTCCATGTCGCGACTCAGATCTTTTGACCACCAGCGATGGTATTCGCGCTGCAAAGTGTCACTCCATGCCGTAGTTTTGGGGAACCGGATTACCTTTGCTAATCTAAAGAACCACGGTGCGCGAATCCATAGCTGAATGGGCCATGGTTGCACCATTCTACAGAATGTCGACGGAACCCGTCATAGCCAACGATAAAACTCCGCTTCCTTCTAACTTTCCGTCGCACCGAGCGGCCTGGCATTGCGCCTGCACAAGCACGAACGCTTCGTCTCCAAGCTGGTGGACGAGCACCATGACCTGCTCGTCTATCTTCCGCCCATGTACAAGCCGAGCCGGGACGCCGCTTTTCCGTGCTTTACATGCAGGATGGCCAAAACCTCTTTGATCCCGAAACCTCGTTCATCAAGGGAAACTATTGGCGCATGGGCGAAACCGCGGACGCGCTGATCGAGGCCGACGTGATCGAGCCGCTCATCATCGTTGGCATTTACAACACCGGGGATAGGCGGATCGATGAGTACACGCCGGTCGAAGACAGACGCCTCGGCGGCGGCCAGGCGGACGCCTATGGCAGGATGCTGGTTGAGGAGCTTAAGCCCTTCATCGACGCGCAGTACAGAACGCTGCCAGGGAGCGGAGTACTGCGGCATGGGGGGCTCTTCACTCGGTGGCCTGGTCACTCTTTACCTGGGGCTGCGGTATCCGTCTGTTTTTTCCCGGCTGGCCGTGATGTCTCCTTCGGTCTGGTGGCGCAACCGGGCGATTCTCAATACGGTCGGGGCACTTCCCAGAAACCTGAGCTGCGAATCTGGCTGGACATCGGCACAAAAGAATCAACTCGCGCCGTGCCCGACGCGCGGATGCTGCGCGATCGGCTGGTCAAGCAAGGCTGGAAGCTGGGGGAAAGCCTGGCCTACTTCGAAGCCGAGAATGCGGAGCACACAGAATCTGCCTGGGCCCAGAGCGTCGGCCCGATGTTGCAGTTTCTGTTCCCGTCGAAGGAGTAAGTGGATCGGGCGTGCCTTTCAAGGCAGGCTGGCGGGCGGCACAACCCCGTTCATCCTGAGGTATTCGACCATTTGACCGTAATGATCAAAGGCATGGATCAACGCCTCGACCACCAGCCCCACTCGAGTCGTCTGGGCAGCCGGCAACGGCGAAATCGGAGAAGGTTTGAGCGATACTTTGGCATCGCCTATCGCGTCGACTGCCTTGCTCAGCTGCACGAAGGAACCTTCCAGGTAGGCCAGTATTTCCTCTTTCGTCCTTATCGCTTCGGGCCCAGCCTCGTCACCGGCATCAACGGGAGGTTGCTCGCCCATCGCGGCAGCAGCCAGCATAGAGTTGGTCGCCGCCAGATGTTTTACCTGGCGGCCGAAGGTACGCACGCCCTTGAACTCACCCTCACTTGGCGCGAACCCGTATTTGTCCGCAGGCATCGCCTTTGCCGCAGATACGATTCGATCCCTCTCCGATTTCAGAAGTATTTGCAGAGCCTGCTTTTCTCGCTCCGCGTCAAGGACAGCAGTATCCGCGTTTCTATGCTGCGGCGCCGCTAGCCCGCTTTGCGCCATCACCAGGTGGCTGCTGGTCACCAGCAACAGCGTTGGGCAAATCCAATTCACTCGATTCATTCTTTACCTCCGGTAAGCCGGCCATTGTGTGTGCTTACCTGAAAGGCTAAGACTTAAAGCGGACTTTAAGGCAAGAGGATCTGCAGTATTGGCGCTGCACTAGAATGTCTCAATGCCAGAGTTGACGATTTCGGACGTGGCGCGGCGGGTTGGCCTTCAGCCCTCCGCGATTCGCTACTACGAGCGCATTGGATTGCTGCCACCCGCGCAGCGAATCAGCGGGCAGCGGCGATATGACTCGATGATGGTGACTCGCCTTGCGGTCGTCCAACGGGCGCGCCAGCTGGGCTTCTCGTTGGAAGAGATTCGTCAGCTGTTTTTCAGCTTCCCGAGGGACGCGCAGGCTTCGGAGCGGTGGAGGAAACTATCCCACGCAAAGCTCGCGGAACTCGACGATTTGATGAGCGAGATAGAAAACGTCCGTGGCCTGCTTAAGAGGATGATGACAAATTGTCACTGCGAGACGCTCGATCAATGCGGCGCAGGGATACTACGCAGCGGCCGGGTGATGGTCTCGCGGCGCAGCCATCGGCCCGTCCCGTAGCCCCGGGTTACAACTGTTTTGCACATGCAATTCATTATTCCTCTGTAACAGCCTTGCATCCCGGCGCACAATTGATCGTGTCACAGCATCGAGAGGTGGAGTGCCATGCCCATCAACCTGGATGAGGTCGGAGCCTTTCCCACAGTCAACGCGGCGGGGAATCTATCGCTTCGCGTAGGCGTCTACCTCCCGGGCATCAGGCAGACCGATGGTTTCCAGGTCGTCGTCCGCATCATCCACAAGAGCGATCGGTTTGATCCCGCAATCCAGCCAGTCAATGTGAACCTTGCGTGGCAGGCGGCAGCGCGCTCGGCCTGTGGACCGTGACGACAGAACTTACCCCAGACCCGGCTGGTCATTACGGACAAGACGGAACCTATCTCTACCGTTTTCAATTGTTGTGGATTTCGCCAGCGGGGCAAAGCACTCTGATCACGCGTTGGTTTACCGATCCCTTTGCCCGGGCGACGGACGTCGGCATGCTTGCTGCGGTCCGGTGCACCCATGCTGCTGCAGCCCCGTTTGCCTGGACAGACGGCGGTTGGAGTACTCCGGAGCTGGATGACCTGGTGGTCTATGAGCTCCACGTGGAGCAGTTCAACAACACCTTTCAGGGCATTGTGGACATGCTGCCTTACCTGCAGAGCCTGGGAGTGAACTGCCTGGAGCTCATGCCGGTGACCAGCACCAAGCTGGATTTCGACTGGGGCTATGGGCCTCTGCAATACTTCGCGCCGAATGCGGAGTACGGAGGCCCGGACGACCTAAGGCAGGCGGTCGACGCTTGTCATGCGGCCGGAGTCGCCGTCATCTTCGATCTGGTCTACCAGCATGTTGACCCATCGTTTCCCTACAACCAGGTATACGCGGATGTAGCGGCTGCAAATATTCCGGGCATTGGCGGCTCCATCGCCAGCCCGATGATCGGCAGCAATGGCCCGTTCGGCCCCCAGGTTAATTTCTCTTTGGTGTTTGCGCAGCAGTTCTTCTGCGCGGCGAACCAGCAATGGCTGGATCAATACCATGTCGATGGCTTTCGCTATGACGAGGTCACTGACCTCTATCAAGGCCCGACCGATACGGGGTATGCGTTGCTGGTCTATGAGACCTATCTCTATTCGCGGTCGATCTCCCGGTTCGGCTGCGGCCCCAACACTTATAGCCGCATTATCCAGTGCGCTGAGGCTCTGCAAATTGCGCCCACCGTGCTGCGCAATACATACACCAACGCGGCCTGGCAGGATGGCCTGCTGAATCTCGCTGAATCTGCGATTGGCGGTGCGCTTGATTCCGGAACGCTGACTGCGTTGGCTCACACGCTCGATCCCTATTTCGGCAGCGTTTACCCGGCGACGAAAACCGTCGTGGACTCAGCCGGAAACCCGGTCGAAATGCCGGTTGCTCCATTCCAATACATCAACTCGCATGATCACAGTCATTTGATCTGCTTCGCAGGCACGACAGGCGCGGGGCCAATTCCGTCCGGCGATCGCAGCCTCTATTACCGGCTTCAACCGTTTGCCATTGCCCTCTTCACCTCGCAAGGCGTGCCCATGCTTTGGGAAGGAGAGGAGTTCGGTGACAATTACCTACTTCCTCCGGGCGGGTCGGCGCGCATCAACCTGCGCCGCGATGTGAACTGGGAGTACTTCTATGACGACGAGGGCGTGCCGCTCATTCGACTATTTCGCATCCTCGGCAAACTCCGTTCCTCAAGCCAGGCGCTTCGCAGCCGTGAGTCCTATTTCTACTATCAGCAGTCTCTCCAGGGAACCGCGGTGGTTGCGTATCATCGTCACGCGCCTGTGACCGCAACCGCCACGGAGCAGTACGCGATGGTGCTGCTGAACTTCAGCCCCAGCGCGGGAACGATTACCCTTCCCTTTCCCAAGGCGGGGATCTGGACGGAAATGATCAATGCGGATGTGAGCCCGACCAGTCTCAATGTGCCGGCAGACGGCAGCCTGCAAACCGTAACCGTGCCTTCATGGTATGGGTACGTCTATCTCTGCAATTCATAAACCCGGCCTACCCTAGAACCGCCTCAATCGAGGATTGTTCCGCAACCTGCTAGGGCCCCATCGAAGCGGGCGTGCACGGATTGTAGCCGAGCGACTGGGATGGACCGGAACCGGCGGGGTTCGGCGGCGTTGCCCAGGGCACATTGTTGAAATCGAAGAAGTCCAACAGGTTGGGCTGCGCCGCATCGCGGGCAGTCAGGTATTGGCGGTTGCCGATGAAGCGGTCCTCGACGAACCTGATCACTGCCGTGTGGTCCATCGGTATGTTGGAAACATAATGCTTCCGGGTGAACGGCGAGATAACCATGTTCGGCAGGCGGAAGCCAAGTTGTGCGGCAAAGCCGTTAACCGCCGGAGCATCGCCTGGATTGGCTCCGGGACTGCTCGTAGTCAGATCGCAATGGGCGGTCGGCGTTCCCGGGGTAGGCCGGCACGCAGGGATTGTAGCCATCGGGATTGACCGCGATGGATGAGATATCCGGGATCGTTCCCAGCGAGGCATCGGTGTTGTCGTTGGAGTGGCCGGGCACAGGCGGCACGTGGTCGTAGGGTCCGCCGCCCTCGTCGTAGCTGAGGAAAAAGACGGAGTCACTCCAGGAAGAACTGGTCATCAAGGAGTTCACGATCTTAGCCACTTCCGCCTGGCCATTCAGAATGGTTTGGGCAGATCCGGGATGCTCATCATTGATGCCGAAACCCGCTTCAATGAAGGCAAAGCTGGGCAGCGTTCCGTTGGCCAGATCGCTGTAATACTGCGACAGCGGCGCAATGTGGTTCGTGATCGATGCAGAAAGAGTTCGACGCGTCGCCCACTACGCTGGACGGCTGGGTCGAGGCTGGTGCACGCCGCTTCGCTCGGGTTCTCGTAGATGTACTGGTACGAGTAACTAAATTTGGAGAACGAGGTCGAGGGGTACAGAGCGCGAACCCCGTGCCGGAGCAATCATCTTCTTCCAGGCAATAGCCGTCGGTCACGGTGTAATAAATCTTCCACGATACCTTGGCCTTATCAAGTGCCTCGAAGATGTTGTTTACGGTGAGCGTGGGAAGATGATCGTCGTTGCCCGGATCGTTGACCAGGCCTAGCGTCGTGCCTCCCGAAAAGGTTGCGATGCGATTGGGAACGCTCTTGCTGGAAACCGGCGAGAACCAGCGATTCGACAACGCGAACTGCGAGGCCATGTAGTAGTAGTAGTTGAGAAATCCCTGATCGTAGTAGCCCATCGCGCGCTGGCCGGTCAGATCGGTGAAATTGCCGGAACAAGTGCCGGAAGCGGCGCAACTCTTGGCGTAGCCTTCCCCCGTGTGGACAAAGCCGTCCATATTGATCGGGACGCGTGGTGAGAAAATCGTAGCGATTGACGTCGCCGTAGCTTGCCAGCCAATCGGAACTATCGTCGTCGATGCAGGTGGTAGCGAACTTGAAGAGCGAGAACGATGTGCCTTCGTCGTCCTGGTTGCTGATCGTGTTCAGCTTGTCGTCGATGCCATCCACTGTGTAGGTCATTGCCATCGTCGCCGATGTTCCAGCCGTTCGCATTCGCGGTAAGGATTCAGCATGCCGAGATACGCATCGAAGGTATGGTTCTCCTGCAGCATGAAGATGACATGGTTGATCGCTTGAACGCTGCCTGCCGGCGTCACGGTTACGGTCGCATTTGCCGAGGCGTTCCCGCCAGCTCCGCTCGCCTCCGCCGTGTACGTCGTGGTCGAAGTCGGGCTGACGGATTGTGTTCCACCGGTCGCCGCCAGCGTATAACGAGCTGCCATCTGTGCCTGTTACGGTTACTCCGGTGGCATTGGTCGCGGTCACAGTCAATGTGGACGAGCTTCCCGGAGTGATCGACGTGGGATTGGCGCTGATGGTGACCGTCGGCGCGGGCGCCGCGGTCACGGTGACGGTCGTGTTGGCGGTGGCGTTCCCTCCCGTTCCAGTCGCGGTTGCGGTATAGGTCGTGGTCGAGGTCGGGTTGACCACTTGTGTTCCGCCGGTCGCGGTCAACGTATAGGAGCTGCTGTCCGTTCCTGTGACCGTCACCCCGGTTGCGTTGGTTGCGGTTACGGTGAATGTAGACGAACTGCCCGAGGCGATCGAAGTGGGCTTCGCAGTGATGGTGACGGTCGCCGCCTGGTTCACCGTAACGGTCGCGGTCGCCGTCGTCTTGCCTCCCGTTCCGGTCGCCGTCGCGGTGTAAGTCGTGGTCGTGGTCGGGCTGACCGATTGTGTTCCGCCGGTCGCCGTCAGGGTATAGGAGCTGCCGTCCGTTCCATTGATCGTTACCTGGTTGCGTTGGTGGCTGTCACGGTGAGCGTGGAGGAGCTCCCAGAGGTGATCGAAGTGGGTTTAGCAGCAATGGTGACGGTCGGCGCCGCGGCCACGGTTACGGTCGCCGTCGCTGTCGTCGTGCCGCCGGTTCCAGTCGGCCGTAGCGGTATAAGTCGTGGTCGCGGTTGGGTTGACGACTTGTGTTCCGCCGGTTGCGGTGAGCGTATAGGAGACTGCCATCCGATCCGGTGATGGTGACGGTGGTGGCGTTAGTGGCGGTCACGGTGAGCGTCGATGGTCCTCCCGGAAGCAACCGTCGTGGGGTTCGCCGTGATGGTGACAGTCGGCGTGCCGGCCACGGTTACGGTCGCGGTTGCCGTCGTTTTGCCGCCCGTTCCAGAAGCCGTAGCCGTGTAAGTCGTGGTCGAGGTTGGGTTGACGACTTGTGATCCGCCGTTTGCGGCGAGGGTGTAGGAGCTCTATCTGATCCGCTGATGGTGACGGTGGTGGCGTTGGTGGCGGTCACGGTGAGTGTGGACGGTCCCCCCGAGGCAACCGTGGTTGGGTTAGCGGTAATGCTGACAGTCGGCGCTGCCGGCCACGGTTACGACGGCGGTGGCAGTCTTTGTGCCGCCGGTCCCGGTAGCCGTAGCGGTATACGTCGTGGTCGAAGTGGGGTTGACCGACTTGCGATCCGCCAGCTGCGGCGAGGGTGTAGGAGCTGCCATCCGATCCGCTGATGGTCACGCTGGTGGCGTTGGTGGCCGTGACGGTGAGCGTGGACGGACCTCCCGAGGCAACCGTAGTGGGGTTAGCGGAGATGCTGACCGTCGGCGCGCCGGCCACGGTTACGACGGCGGTGGCAGTCTTTGTGCCGCCGGTCCCGGTAGCCGTAGCGGTATACGTCGTGGTCGAAGTTGGGTTGACGACTTGCGATCCGCCAGCTGCGGCGAGCGTATAGCGAGCTGTTATCTGATCCGCTGATGGTCACGCTGGTGGCGTTGGTGGCCGTGACGGTGAGTGTGGACGGTCCCCCCGAGGCAACCGTAGCGGGGTTAGCGGAAATGCTGACCGTCGGCGCGCCGGCCACGGTCACGACGGCGGTGGCTGTCTTTGTGCCTCCGGTCCCGGTAGCCGTAGCGGTATACGTCGTGGTCGAAGTTGGGTTGACCACTTGCGGTCCGCCAGTCGCGGCGAGGGTGTAGGAGCTTTTATCCGATCCGCTGATGGTCACACTGGTAGCGTTAGTGGCCGTGACGGTGAGCGTGGACGGAGCTCCCGAGGCGACCGTAGTAGGGTTAGCGGAAATGCTGACCGTCGGCGCGCCGGCCACAGTTACGACGGCGGTGGCTGTTTTTGTGCCTCCGGTCCCGGTAGCCGTAGCGGTATACGTTGTGGTCGAAGTTGGGTTGACGACTTGTGATCCGCCGGTTGCGGCGAGGGTGTAGGAGCTCTATCCGATCCGCTGATGGTCACGCTGGTGGCGTTAGTGGCCGTGACGGTGAGCGTGGACGGTCCCCCCGAGGCGACCGTAGTGGGGTTGGCCGTAATGCCGACAGTCGGGGCTGCGGCTGCCGACACCGTGACGGTTGTCGCAGAAGTGGTCTTTCCTCCAGCGGCTCCCGTTGCGGTTGCCGTGTAAGTCGTGGTCTAGGCCGGTTTAACGACCTCTTTCCCGCCGGTTGTCGCCAACGTGTAGGAGCTGCCATCCGTTCCGGTCAACGTAACCTTGGTGGCGTTGGTTGCGGTGACGGTGAGCGTGGATGAACCGCCGCTGGCAATCGAAGTGGCGCTGGCGGCGATGGCGACGGTCGGCGCAGCTACGACCGTCAGGTTGATGGTCTTGTTGGTTGACCCTTTACAGTAATCCCACTCTTGTACGACCGTGTGCTGGGCTCCCGTAGGCAGCGTAAGTTCGTAGTTAAGGCTGGCGCCCTTCCCCACGTAGACCTTTACGTTGTTCACGTAGATCCCCATGGTGGCGACGCCTTTTGCACAGGTAGAGGCGGTGGATGTCGCCACATAATGTACGGGCGAGGTCACGGTCGAACCGGCCACAGGGCTGGTCACGGTGACCGCTGCAAAGGCATGGGTCGCTAATAGTAAAAATGCCAGGCAAGCGCAGCGGAGAGACTTCATAACTCTGCCTTCGATATCCACTGCGCGCGCGTCCGTTCAGGTATGCGAACTCTCACAGGCTGGTTTCCCCATCGGTCTACTTTTTCCCGGGGGGTGGAATCAGGCAGCCGCTAACCGAATTTCAAGATGGCAAGCTCCCCGACTAGTGGGGCGGGAACCAGGAGGGAACGACATATTGTTGCTGGTGGGCTAGTAATTGTCAATCGGTATGTTCGTTACCTTGGCGTGTTACCGAACAGTCCCAACGACTTACTGATAGATGTTGAGGGCAGGCCTCAGCCTGCCCTCGCACGACTACTGCAGAGACGCCGGGGTGCAGGCGTTGTAGCCCAGTGACTCGGTACTCGACCGGCGACGGTGGCGACGGCGGTGTAGCCCATGGAACTCCGTTGAAATCAAAGAAGTCCAACAAGCTTGGCTGGGCTGCAACGTGGGGATTCAGGTGTTCATTGCCGATGAAACGGGTCTCGACAAACTTGAGAATTGCCGTGTGGTCCAGCGGGATGTTGGAAACATAATGTCGCCGGGTGAACGGTGAGATCACGATGTTCGGCAAGCGGAAACCAAGTTGTGCGTCAAAGCCGTGAACGGCCGGCGCATCCCCTGAGTTGACCCCAGGGAAATCGGAATGAAGGTCGCAATGGGTGGTTGCCTTGCCCCCGGCCGGATAGCAAGGCTTATAGCATCCGGATTGACTGCGATGGTGGAAATATCCGGAACCGCTCCCAGCGAGGCATCGGTAAAGTCGTTGGAGTGGCCGGCAACAGGCGGCACGTGGTCGTAGGGTCCGCCTCCCTCGTCGTAGGAGAAGAAGAAGACTGAGTCATTCCATGCCGGGCTGGCCATGAACGCGTTGACAACCTTCGCCACTTCCGCCTGGCCAACCAGAACCGAATTGCCCGATCCAGGATGTTCGTCGTTGCGCGCGTAGCCGGTTTCAATGAAGGCAAAGCTGGGAAGCTTGTCGTTGCGAGATCGCTGAAATACTGCGACAAGGGCGCGATCTTGTTTGGGATTGATGCAGAAGGAATTTGTCGAATCGCCCACGACACTCGATGCCTGAAGCGGAGCAGTGCAACCCGAGGCCTTTTTGGTTGCATTTCCGCGCAGGTAATTAAACGAGTAGGTCAGGTTGGAGAAAGCGGTTGCGGGGTACCGGTCGTTGCCCGGAGGTACCGCAATCGTCATCGTCGAGGCAATAGCCCTGGGTGTCGGTGTAATAAATCTTCCAGGAGACGTTCGCCTTATCGAGCTCATTGAAGATGGTCGGTAATGGCGAGTTGAGGAAGTTTATCGTTGCCGCCCGGATCCAGGACCAGGCCCTGGGTCGTGCCTCCGGTGAAGGTCGCGATGCGGTTGGGAACGCTCTTGCTGGCAACCGGCGAAAACCAGCGATTCGAAACCGCGAACTGAGAGGCCATGTAGTAGTAGTAGTTGAGGAACCCCTGGTCGTAGTACCCCATCGCCCGCGTCGCCGTGCAGATCGGTGAAACTGCCGTAGCAGGAGCCCGTGCTCGCGCAGTTTTTCGCGAAACCTTCCGCCGTGTGGACAAAGCCGTTCATCTGGATCGGACGGTGTCGCCAGGAAGTCGTAGCGATTGACGTCGCCATAGCTTGCCAGCCAGTCGGAACTATCATCGTCGATGCAGGCGCTCTTGAGCTTGAACAGCTTGATGGATGTGCCTTCATCATCCTCGGCGCTCTTGCTTAGCTTGTCGTCGATGCCATCGACAGTGTAGGTCTTGCCGTCGTCGCCCATGCTCCATCCATTCGCCGTGCGGTAAGGGTTCAGCATGCCGAAATAGTTGTCGAAGGTATGGTTCTCCTGCAGCATGAAGATCACGTGGTTGATCTGGGAAGGGCTGCCCGGGTTTCCGCCTCCGCCCGAGCGGTTACCGTTACGGTCGTGGCCGACGAGGCGTTAGCACTCGTTCCCGTCGCTTCCGCGGTGTAGGTCGTGGTCGAGACGGGGTGACAGTGAATGACCCGCCGGTCGTCGCCAGGGTAAGCTGCTGTCATCCGTGCCGGTCACCGAAACCTGGGTTGCGCCTGTCGCTGCCACTTTCAAAGTCGATGAACCGCCCGGGGTAATCGAACCGGGGCTGGCGCTGATGCTGACGGTAGGCCCAGACTGCGCACGCCTTAACCGTGACGGTGATGTGCACGGTGCTTGCGCCCTTCGCAGTTATCCCATTCTTCCACGGTTGTTTTCTGCGTACCCGCGTTGAGCGGCAGTTCGTAGTTCAGACTGGCGCCCTTGACCACGTAGGTCTTCACGTTGTTGACGTAGATCCCCATGCGTGGCAACGCCCTTGGCACAGGTCGGCGCCGTCGCCGTCGCCACGAAAAGCGCCGGCGAGCTGACGGTTGCACCATTTGCTGGACTACTCACGCTTACCGAAGCCAAAGCAGACGCCGGGGATATCAACAGGGACAGGACGGCACGTAGCAGAAAGTCTTCATCACTCTACCTTTGGGAATCAATTTTGGGGCCCGGGCGTTCGCGATTCCGAGGTCCTGTTGGCTGGGATGTCCATCTACGCGTGCGCGCGACGGCGACAACTGACTCCAGACGGGGGGTGGGAAGCAGTAGGCACACAAAAAGGACGTCAGCGTGGTTCTCGGAACCACCAATGCTTCTTGGCGACGTTTTTTGGATCGTGCAAGGGGAACGTCAGCGGCTTAATCTTCCCGGATCAGCAAGCGATTGTCAATCGCTTCTTTCCTTTATCTCCTGTTGATATTTACAGGAGATGAATCAAAACCCGCAATATTTCCAGAGCGTAGCGTTGCTGCCGGGGCGAGAGGGCACGTGGGAGAAAATTCGGCAATACTTTCCAATTTTAGGGTGGGGGTGATCGCCGGCCCGGATGCTCGAGCCGCAAATCGACCCGCAGCTCCACGGCAAGAGCCAGGGTAATGCCGTAGAGCAATAAGATATCCATCAGATAGTTGAGGCCGTTTGCGATGCCGGAGGGATTAGCAACCATTATAGGTACATACATGAGGGCTGTGGGCGGAAGGGCCTTGAATCCCAGGGCCGCCGCCAAACGGGCCTTCTTGGCGCAGATCAGGCAGGCACCGGTAACCACGAAGACCGCGGCGCGCCAGCTCAGTTGTGCCGGGATTTACCGGGCGTGTGCAAGGCCCGCAGAACTCCGGCCCTCTTTTGCTGGGCCGCGCTAAACTAAGGGGTACTCGGGCGTCAGGCAAACTATGACCAAGGCCGCCGGCAACGTGCTTACGCTTCCCAGCACCCTCGACTACAGCCTGACCGGCGTCAACTCCACCGCGGCTGTGGAAAAGGGGCTTGCCGAAGCGGAATGGTATCAGTGTCCGGTGCCTCGCGAAACCATGCGCAGCCTGCTGCAGCGGCGCGATGGGCCGGCCATCCGCGACACGATTTTGTGGTTTGCCCTTATCCTCGGCGCCGGCTACATGACCTATGTCCTTTGGGGCACATGGTGGGCCGTCCTCCCCTACGCGCTCTACAGCGTCCTCTATGCCTCAACCTCAGACTCCCGCTGGCACGAGACCGGCCACGGCACCGCCTTCAAGACCGATTGGATGAACAACGCCCTCTATGAAATTGCGTCGTTCATGGTCATGCGCGAGTCCACGGTCTGGCGCTGGAGCCACACGCGGCATCACAGCGACACCATCATCGTGGGCCGCGACCCGGAGATCGCCGTGCCTCGTCCGCCTGATTTGAAGGGCATCGTCATGTCCTTCTTCAATCTCCGTGTGTATGCAAAATATTTCGGCCGCATCCTTTTGCACTCCACCGGCCGGATGGCAGCCGAGGAGAAGACCTATATTCCCGAAACAGAGTTTCCCAAGGTCTATCGCAAGGCACGCATCTATGTCGCCCTCTATGCCGTAGTGATTGCGCTCTCCATCAAAAGCGGCAGCATCCTTCCTCTATTGCTGGTCGGCCTGACCAATCTCTTTGGCAGTTGGCTCGCTGGTCACCTACGGGTACACGCAGCACGCGGGCCTGGCCGAGAATGTTCTCGACCACCGTCTCAACTGCCGGACGGTGTACATGAACAGGATCCACCGCTACCTGTACTGGAACATGAACTACCACGTGGAGCACCATATGTTCCCGCTGGTGCCTTACCATGCCCTGCCGAAGTTGCATGCCGCCGTCAAGGACGACTGTGCCGTGCCCTATCCGAGCCTCTTCTCGGCCTGGCGCGAAATTGTTCCGACCATCCTCAGGCAGGTCAGGGATCCCGGGATATCACGTCAAGCGAGTGCTGCCTCCGCCGAGACTCCGGGGCAAAGAAAGCGCCTATTCCTCGCAAGACAAGCAAGATGGGGAAGGGCTGGGTCGAAGCTTGTCACGCCGCCGATCTCGGCAGGGCCGACGTAATCCGGTTCGACCACGGCAAGAAAACCTACGCGCTCTATCGCACTGACGATGGCGAGCTCTACGCGACCGATGGATTGTGCACCCACGGCAATGTTCATCTTTCCCGTGGCCTGGTGAAGGGAAATCTGATTGAGTGCTCTAAGCACAACGGGCGCTTTAATTTGATCGACGGATCGCCTGCTCGCGTGCCGGTGTGCCGTGGTCTGGCCACGTATCCGATAGAGGAGCGCAACGGCCGAATCTTCATCAATGTCAGCCGTGCCGGCGGGGTTGGCGCTCGTCCTCAACAAACGTATCGGTTTCGCGTCGTCAGCAACTGCAACGTCGCCACCTTCATCAAGGAGCTGGTTCTCGAGCCGCTGGATGCCAGGGAAAAAATCTCCTTTACCCCGGGCGACTATCTGCAACTCGACATTCCTGCCTACGATGCGATCCGATTCCGCGAGTTCGACATCCCCGAGCCTTTTGCCGGCGTTTGGGAGCGTCAGCACGTTTTCGATCTGGTCGCACGCAATCCGCAGGCGGGGCGACGCAACAACTACTCGCTTGCCAGTAACCAGCAGACGGAGAGCGCGTTGCGCTTCAACGTCCGCATCGCGACGCCGCCTCCTGGTCAGGATTGTGCTCCGGGCGCCGGTTCCAGCTATGTCTTCAGCCTCAAGCCGGGCGATATCGTCTCTGCCATCGGTCCCTTCGGCGACTTCCACATCAAGCCGACGCAGACGGGAGATGGTTTACATTGGCGGCGGCGCCGGCATGGCTCCGCTCCGCGCCCATCTTTCCCATTTGCTCGAGACCGGGAACACCGCGCGCAAGGTCAGCTTCTGGTATGGGGCACGGTCGAAGCAGGAGATTTACTACCAGGACTACTTCCAAGATCTAGCCGGCGTTCATGGTAACTTTGCTTTCCATCTTGCGCTCTCCTCGCCTTTGCCCGAGGACAACTGGGCCGGCCATTGCGGCTTCATCCACGAGGTCGTGCTGGAGCAATACCTCAGCCGGCACGCCAACCCGGCGGGCCTTCGAATACTATCTCTGCGGTCCGCCCCTGATGATCAAGGCCTGCTTAAGAATGCTCGCCGATCTCGGCGTGCCGGACCAGCCAGATCTCCTACGACGAGTTTTGAACCGGCGTCCTTTCCGCATTGTCATCCCGTCGGAGCGAAGCGCAGTGGCAGGACATGCGGTTGCGTTCGTCTGCCCCTCATTCCCTTCTGCGCGGCCGTGTTAGCCTACCCGAAACCGCATGAGTATCGGTTGCCGGGAGGCGCGGACTGGAAACATCACGGACATCCGGTGGGGCCGAAGCAGCGACTTTGCTGCTGGCCAACTGTCAGATCGTCAACGTCCACTCCTGCGAGATCTACACCACGGATATTGCCATCCGAGGGGATCGAATCATTTCCGTCGATGGTGACCAGCCATTTCGCGCGGACGAGACGATCGACTGCGAAGGGATGTTCGCCGTTCCAGGCCTCATCGACGCGCATATGCACGTCGATACCACTTTTCTATGTCCGGGTGAGCTGGCCCGGATCCTCGTTCCGCGCGGCACCACGACTGTCTTTGTCGACACCACCAACATTGCGCACACCGGCGGGGTCGAGGCGATTCAGGCGTTGAAAGAATCCTTCGCAGGACTGCCTCTCAAAGCCTATTTCGCGGCGCCTTCGTATTGCCCACTTGACTCCCGGCTGGAGACGGCAGCGGTCGAGATGAGTGCAGCCGATGTACAGACACTGCTCGGCGCCGGCTACGTCGGCATCGGCGAGACGGTGTGGTCGAAAATCGCCCTGGCGAACATGGACTACCTCGAAGTAATCCAGGCCTGCCGCAACCAGGGCAAGCGTGTGAGCGGCCACGGTGGCGAGTTGCCCCGTGGGGACCAGGCGAGCTTCGACGCCTATGTTGCTGCCGGCATCCAGGACGATCACTGCCTGGGCCTGGGAGAAGACATCTTGCCGCGCCTGCGGCGAGGACTGAAGCTGTTTTGCGTAGAAGCATCGGGTAGACGTGGGCAACTCAAGCGGCTTCTCGATCATTGTGCCGCCCAGCAGTTGCCTTTGCGCCAGATGTGCCTATGCATAGACAACATTACGGTCATGGACATGGTGGCCGAGGGCTACGGTTATCAAGATTACTTAGTGCGCATCGCTCTCCATGCCGGCGTCGCACCGGTGGACGTCTTCCGCATGGCTTGCCTGAACCCGGCCGAGCATTACCGAGTCGGACATGAAATTGGATCGCTTGCGCCGGGGCGCGCGGCCGATATCCTGCTGCTGCGATCGCTCGACGCCTTCCCGCCGGAGAAGGTTCTGGTAAACGGCCGAGTCGTTGCCGAACGCGGCTGTTTGACCGCCGATGTTGCGCCCCCAGAATTTCCCCCGTCCTATCGCCACTCCATCCGTCTGGACTATTTGACCCCTGAGAATTTCGCTGTGCGTATTTCGAAGCCTGGCCTGCGCGTCGACGTGAGGGTGATCGACGTGGTCGATGGAGACGCTTTTAATTCCGCGAGCACAGCCGTTCTCAACGTAGTCGATGGCCAAGTTCAAGCGGACGCAACCCAGGACATCCTGAAAATTGCCGTGGTCGAACGCTACGGCCGCCATGGGGAGGCCGGCTGCGGATTCGTGCGCGGTTTCGGCCTTAGCAAGGGCGCCATGGCTACGTCACTCTCTATACCCTCCAACAATATTGTCGCAGTGGGTGTTGCCGAAGAGGATCTATGGCTGGCGGTACAACACCTGAAGACAATCCAGGGAGGGTTTGTGCTGGTAGCGGAGGGCAAAGTGCTGGCAGACGTGCCGCTGGTTTTGGGCGGCATCATGTCAGAAGAGCCATTCGAGCTGGTGTTGGCGAAGATCAAGAACGCACAATCCCTCGCCCGCGATCTTGGGTGTACCTTGCTGCATCCTTTTTTCACCATGGCGCAGACGGTTCTCTCCACTCTGCCGGACCTGGGGCTCACCGACAAAGGATTGGTCGACGCCCGCAGGGGCGAGGTCGTGCCCGTTCTGCTGGAGACCGCATCGTGAGGGACCAAGCCAGAACCGCCGCCGAGTCGTGGACCCATGTACAGGTGGCGCTAGGCCGCTCGCCCGCGGACCTGCTGCTCCGCAACTGCCAGGTAGTGAATGTTTTTTCCCAGGAGATTCATTGTGCCGACGTCGCGATACGCGATGGGCTCATCGTGGCGGTCCGGGAGAACTATGGCGGAGAGGCTTTGGAGACAATCGACAGTAGCCGCTATTTTGCGGCGCCCGCGCCCATCGCATTACCAGACGACCTACCATGGGGCGTCGCCTGCTCCACGATCAATCAGGTGAGGCGGAGCCTGCGTCGCGGCGAGACGATCGTCCTCCGCGACCAGGGCAGAGGCGGCGACCTGCTGCGTGGTCTTTGCCAGCAGGGAATTGACACCTCTCGTCTTTGCCTGGGTTTTGCCGACGGAGCGATCGCGCTTGCGACCGCGGCCGGCTTCGCGCTGCCGCGGATATTTGAGATGACAAGCCTCAATCCAGCCACAACCATGCACATCGATCATTTGACCGGCAGCATCGCTCCCGGCAGGTGCGCGGAGATCGTTTTGTTCGAGGATCCCGCCGCCTTTTCGCCCGCGCTCGTAGTTCAGCGAACAAAGGTGTTGCGTGCTGTGCATTGATAGAGTGAGGTTGATCCTCGTTGCCTCGCTGGTCTTTGCCACTATGCCGGCGCAGGCCGCGCTCAAGGTCGCGCTCATCCTGCCCGGTCGCGTGAATGAACCCGGGTACTACAACGCCGGATACCAGGCGCTGTTGGCGGTAAAGAAGAAGTACAACGCCGAAATCGTGTACCAGGAGCAGTTGAAGCCGGCAGATGCCGAGCAGGTGCTTCGCGCGCTGGGCGAAGACGGGGAGAATTACATCATCGTGATGGGCGGGGGAACCTATGACGATTCCATTCGGGATGTATCCGCCGACTATCCGCGACTGAAGTTCATCATCATCTCCGGCAGCTGGACGCAGTTGCCCAACGTTGTCTCTATTCGCACGGGAAATCCCGGTATCCCTTATCTTGCAGGCGTGCTGATGGCGTTGATGTCGAAGACGGGAAAGATCGGGTTGATCGGGGGCCGGGCCACGCCGCCCTCGCTTGCCGATCACGCGGCTGTGATCACCGGCGCCAGGTTGGTGAATCCCAAAATTCAGGTCTTCGACACCTTCACCGAAAGTTATGACGATCCGGCGATGGGCAAGGAAGCCGCGCTGGCCCAGATTGACCGTGGTGTCGATATTCTCTTTGCCAACGCCAACACCACGTCGTTTGGAGTATTTCAAGCTGCCCACGAAAGAACCGTCCTTGCCGTGGGAGCAGCGACCGACCAGAACAGCATTGCGCCAGACACCATCCTGACCAGCGCCGTCTACGGTATGGATAGCGCAGTCATCTACCTCATCGATTGTGACCGGAGCACAGGCTGGCAGAGCAAGGTCTATACCATGAACCTCAATCTGGTGAACCTGGCGCCCTTTCACTCGCTGGATCCGCGGGTTTCTCTGCAAACCCGGCAACGCCTCGGGGAGGTGCGGCAGCAGCTTCTGGAAGGGAAAATCCAAGTGCAACCGCCGGCGCAAAAATAAGATGGCGACTCTGCTGCGCGTTGAAAATCTCACCAAGCGCTTTCCCGGCGTGGTCGCCAACGATCGCCTCAACCTGGAGGTCGCCGCCGGCGAGGTGCACGCGCTGCTGGGTGAGAACGGCGCCGGCAAATCGACACTGATGAACATTCTCTATGGGCTTCTCAAGCCTGATGCCGGAACTATTTTGTGGAAGGACCAGCCAGTCAGGATCGGATCGCCGCGGGAGGCGATGGAGTTAGGCATTGGTATGGTGCACCAGCATTTCATGCAGGTAGCTCCGTTGACCGTATTGGAGAATGTCGTGCTCGGCCTGCGCTATGGGCTGGTGGGTGACATGGCGCGGGCGGAGCGGCGCCTGCTGGCCATTGCTGCCGAGTTCCATCAGCCCATCGATCCGCATGCGCGGGTAGGCTCGCTCTCCGTGGGCGAGCAGCAGCGAGTGGAGATATTTAAAGCACTTTATCGCGATGCCCGGCTGCTGATCTTGGACGAGCCGACGGCGAGCCTCACTCCGGGTGAGACCAGCCAGCTCTTCCAGGTCTGCCGGGCCCTGGTGGCGCAGGGCAAATCGGTGATCTTCATCAGCCACAAACTCGACGAGGTTCGCGCCCTCAGCAACCGCATCACGGTGCTGCGTCACGGGCGCAACATCGCAACCCTCGAGACCAGCAACAGCGACGCGCAACAACTGGCCCGAATGATGGTCGGCCAGGACATAGCCAGACAGATCGAAAAGCGTCCGGCTACGCCGGGGCAGCCAATGCTTCAGATCGAAGGTTTGCGGGTGGCGAACGAGGATGGCAGGGTAGTGATCGACGATCTTTCGCTCACGGTGCGGCTGGGAGAGATTGTCGGCGTCGCGGGTGTCGACGGCAACGGCCAAACGGAGTTGGTCGAGGCCATTCTCGGTCTCCGTCGCTCGACGCAGGGCGCCGTTCGGCTGGGCGGCGACGATGTGACCCATTTGCAGCCGTCGCAGCGGATGAAAAAAGGGATTGCGATCATCCCAGCGGATCGCCACGCCGAAGCAGTGGTGCAGGATTTTTCCCTGCTGGATAACGCGCTGCTTGGCTTCTCCGACGGGCGCCCCCTGGCAAAGTACGGATTTCTCCAGCGTGCCGCAGCGATGCGCTTCACGCAAAAGATCATCGCGGATTTCCGTGTCAAAGTGTCCTCGCCCGATATGCCGATCAGCACGCTTTCCGGCGGGCATCAGCAGCGATTCGTCTTCGGGCGAACGCTCGAGCACCACCCCCACTTGTTGATTGCGGTACAGCCCACACGCGGTCTCGACCTCGCGTCATCGGAGTTTGTACGCAGAAAACTGATCGAACTGCGCGACGCCGGCAAGGCGGTTCTGCTGATCTCGATGGACCTTGACGAGATTCAAATGCTCAGCGATCGGATCGAGGTGATGCACGCCGGAAGCTTCATGGGAAGCCTTGGACCACAACCGAATCGTGACCAGATCGGGCTGATGATGGCCGGGCACAAGGCACGAGCAACGTGACTAAAACCGTATCCGGCTCCGCGTGGCGTGCGCGCCTCGTCGAAGGCACTGTGCCCCTCGGAGCAGTGCTGGCCGCGCTTGCTCTGGGCGCTTTGCTCATCTCACTTGCCGGGTTCCATCCAGGCTTTGCCTATCAAGCATTGCTCAAGGGGGCCTTGGGTTCGATGCGTAGTCTCTCAGAGACCCTGGTGCGCTTTTGTCCGCTCGCTCTCTCTGCCCTGGCGGTCTTGGTTGGTTTTCGAGCTGGCTTCTTCACCATCGGGGTGGAAGGGCAGTTCTATATAGGCGCGTTGGCGGCAAGTGTTGCCGCCCTGACATTTCCCGCACTGCCGCCCCTGTTTCTGATTCCTTTCGTCCTGATCGCGGGAATTACCGGCGGGGCGCTATGGGCACTGATCGCGGGCGCGCTCAAGGTGAGGCTGGGCGTCAACGAGGTGATCAGCACCATCATGCTGAATAACATCGCGACGCTGCTTATCGACTACCTGGTGCGCGGTCCGCTGCGCGAGCCGGGGTCAGAGCTGCAACAGACGCCGCTGCTTCCCCGGGCTGCATGGCTCCCGCGCGTACTGGCGCATACACGTCTCCATCCCGGAGTGCTGCTTCCGCTCCTCGCCGGCGGCCTGGTGTATTTGTTTTTCTGGCGTATGTCGGCGGGTTATCGGGTGCGTGTCACAGGCGCCAATCCAACTGCGGCGCGATATGCCGGCATATCGGTTCATCGAAGCATCTTGCTGGCTGTCGCCTTAAGCGGCGCCCTTGCAGGTTTGGCCGGAGCCGTGGAGGTGCAGGGCATCTCCCATCGCCTGCAAGCGGGCATCGGCTCCGACTATGGCTACACCGCGATTCCGATCGCCTTATTAGGCAGCCTGCTGCCCGGTCCAACCCTGCTGGCTTCATTCTTCTTCGCCGCGCTCGGCGTCGGGGCCACCATGATGCAGTTAAAGGCGTCCGTTCCATTGCCCATCGTGACACTGCTGCAGGGACTCATCATTCTCTGCGTTATCGGCGGCCAAGGACTCAAGCGCCGAATCGGTTACGGGGTGAGCAACGCATGACTGGCTCTGTGCAGATCGGATTCCTCGTTGCCACCGTTCGGCTGAGCACTCCGCTGCTGCTCGCCGCCACCGGAGAGTTGATCGCCGAGCGAGCAGGTTCGCTTAATCTGAGTGTGGAGGGCATGATGCTCACCGGCGCGCTTGCCGGCTTTATGGGCGCGTATTTCGGCGGATCTCTGTGGTTGGCGTGGCTCGTCGCGATGGCTGCCGGCTCGCTGGTTGCACTATTCTTTGCCTGGCTCACCGTCACCATGAAAGCGAACCAGGTAATCGTGGCGCTGGGCATCAACTTGGTTGCTGCAGGAGGTACAGGTTTCCTTTACCGGGCGGTCTTTGGCTTAGCGGCATTCACCCCTCAGATTCATCCAGCCGAGGCGATACGAATTCCCTGGTTAAGCCATCTGCCGGTGGCCGGTCCCATTCTCTTTGCGCAAACTCCCTTGGTCTATGGATCGTTTCTTCTTCTCGCTCTCGTTTCATTTGTGCTGAACAGGACGCCGCTGGGTCTCGCCATCCGCGCTGCCGGCGAGAACGCCGTAGCGGCAGACACCGCAGGAGTCCCGATCGACGCGGTCCGTTACGGAGCCGTTCTTTTCGGGGGCGCGCTTGCCGGTCTGGGGGGAGCCTATCTTTCCACCGTGGCGCTTGGTGTTTTTCTGGAGGGGATGACGGGCGGCGCTGGATGGATCGCGGTCGCCATCGTCATCTTCGGCAATTGGAAATCGACCGGCGTCCTGCTGGCTGCGCTCACCTTTGGCGCAGCCCAGGCATTACAACTCCGCCTGCAGACTGCGGGAATCGAGATCCCGCGCGAGTTTATTGTCATGATTCCGTACGTCCTTACCCTGGTCGCTTTGGCAGGAGTCGTGAAGCGCTCGCACGCTCCGGCGCAGCTTGCCATCCCGTACGATCGAGGTGGACGGATTTGACCCGACGATGTTGCGCACATAGAGTGACCGAAAGTGAAGGTGCCGCCCATGGTAAGCAAACGAAACATTGCTGTAGCTATTCAGCTGTCGGCTCTTTTTGCGTTGACTAATCTCGCTATCGCGCAAACGCAAACCTGGTATCTTGACCCTCCGCACTCGGCGGCCCAGTTTTCCGTGCGCCATATGGGCATCTCGACGGTAAGAGGAACCTTCACCAAGGTCGAGGGCGTTGTGGTGGATTCTCCCGATCTGAGCAAAGCTTCTGTGAATGTGACGATCGATGCCAGTTCTGTGGACAGCCGTGTGCAGAGACGAGACGATGACCTGCGCAGCGACCACTTCTTCGATGTTGCCAAATACCCGACAATCACCTTCAAGTCCAAACGGGTGGAGGCTGCCGGAGCGGGCAAGTTAAAGGTTACCGGCGACCTGACGATCCACGGCATTACCAAGGAAGCTGTTCTGGATGTCGATGGCCCCACTCCACCGGTGAAAGATCCCAGGGGCAACTTACACCGCGGCGTTTCGGCCACCACCACGGTCAGCCGGACGGACTATGGAATGAATACGATGTCCGGCATGATCGGCGATCAGGTTGCGATCCAGCTGGACGTGGAAATGGTAGACAAAGCACCTGGCGGCCCGCGGCCGGGGCCCGGTGGTCCGCCACCCACGCCTCCGCCCGCGATGTAGTGCTCAAGCCTCTTCTGTGTCCAGCTGCTCGGGCTTCAGATATTTGATCAGTACGACCTCATTACCGGTTTCGCCGTAGATGAGCTCGTCGATGATCTTCTGCGTCACCAGGATGCCGAATCCACCTGGCCGAAGTCCCTGTTGTTCGCGGATGGCGGCGTGGCGCACGGGGTCGGATGGCGGGTTGCTGATGGCTGCGTGTTGCACGTCGTCGAGCGAGAAGCCTTCGCCCGGATCTTTCACACGGCACAAGACCATGTGCTTGGCTCGGATGTAAGAAATCTCCACATGCTGCTGCGCATTGAAGTGGGCGCCGTGTTCGATAGCGTTCATCAGCATCTCGCGAAAGGCCAGACCAACGGCGTCTTTCTCTTTCATCGGGAGATCGGCTATCTCCTGAATAAACTGAACTAGTCGATCGGCGGTCTTGCGATCACAGCGGGCAACCAGGTGCAATAGCTGGGGTGTAGCGGAAAGAATCTCGATGCCTTCATCCCAAACCGGACCGGTCGTAGCCAGAAGGAGCATTTGTTCAAAGGTCGTCATCGAATAGGGCTCGGAGAAGTAACTGAAAGCGCGTTCGCGCATAGCGCCGATCACGTCTGCGGGTGTGCTTTCCGAGGTGATGATGATGAGCCGTACATGGGGCCGGACGGTTCTGATCTGTCGCAGTAGCTCCACATCCTGCTTGCCCGAGGTCTCTTCGCCGGTCACGACAAGCCCGTAAGCCTGGATCTTGAGCATTTCCAGCGCGGACCGGTTGTTGGCTGCGCGCGCGATTTGCCAGGCGGGCAACACTTTGCTGACAGCCGAAGCGACCTTGGTATCGGAGCCGACCACAAGAGCTGTTTTTCGCGTCGTCCGTCCGTCGATAGATCACCGCCTGCGCTCCATCATAAAGCCAATCCGGCCGGGAATCGCCCCCCACCCTTTGTCAACGGAGCAAAGCCCAGGGATCCGCAGTCTTCAGCCGGGGGTAATGTCTGTCTTTTGATGAAACCGCAACTTCGGTCTCGAAGAATGCGTCTTTATAGCTGAAATCCGCGAGGTACATCGTGAGCTCACCACTCAGCCGCTCTTTCCTGGGATTCTGTGCGTTTTCCCTGGCCGCCATCGCCGGCGGTCAACAGCCAGGTGCCGGAATGGCGCACATGGCTGGCCACATGCACATGACGGAACTCAAGCCTCCAAAACCAGGAGACCAGCAGAGAGCTGACGCCATCGTGGCGGCTGCCAAAACGGCGATGGAGCCCTATCAGGACTACCACAAGGCCCTGGATGACGGTTACCAGATATTCCTTCCCAATCTTCCCCAGCCTCAATATCACTTTACGAAGGCCATGAACGGTCTAGAGGCGCGATCGCATTTCGATCCACTTAAGCCCACATCGTTGCTTTACAAGAAGACGCCGGACGGCGGCTACAAGCTGGTCGGAGCAATGTACACGGATCGAGTCGACGCCACCGAGGACGAGTTGAACGACCGCATCCCTCTCAGCATTGCGCGCTGGCATCAACATGTGAATTTCTGCAAAGCGCCGATGGGGCAGAAGGCAGCCTATTTTGGTCCCGACGCGAAATTCGGGTTGCTGGGATCGATCAATACTAAGGAAGCGTGCGAGGCGGCCGGCGGAGTATTTTATCCCCACGTCTTCGGATGGATGGTCCACGTTTATCCCTACGAAGCAGATGCGAAGAAAATCTGGGCCACGGACGATGATGATCAGGGGCACGACAACATGGACCACTCTTCCATGCCGGGAATGAAGATGAACTAAAAGCAGCTGTGTAGCCATTCAAACAATAAACACACGCGCCATGATCGTGTAGGCTCCGTATTGCTGAAGATGCAACCCAGGAGCCGAAGAAATCATGAAAAGAACAACTCTCTTCAAACAATACCTGCTGGCAAAAGAGATCATGATGATCCCCGTGGCCCATGATCCGCTGTGTGCCACCATCATCGAGCGAGCGGGCTTCAAAGTGGTGGGCTGCGGTGGTTATGCTACCTCGGCAGCCCTGATCGCCGCTCCGGATATTGAATTGCTCACCTTAACCGAGATGGTCGACGCGGTGTGGCGCATTGCCGACGCGGTGGATCTGCCGCTGTTTGCCGACGGTGACAATGGTCATGGAAACACTACCAATGTGCAGCGCACCGTGAAGCAGTTTGAAAAGGCGGGCGCCGCGTCGATCATGATCGAAGACCAGGTCGCACCGAAGCGTTGCGGCCATATGTCGAGCAAGCATGTCGTGCCGGCGGATGAGTTCGTCGCTAAGATCAGGGCGGCTGTCGACGCGCGCTTAGATCAGGACCTCACCATCCTGGCGCGCACCGATGCCATCGCCGTCAAGGGATTATCCGAAGCGGTGGATCGTGCCCACCGCTGCGTAGAGGCCGGCGCCGATTGGGTCTTCCTGGAGGCGCCCGAGAATCTCGAGCAGATGAGTCAGATTCCTGGCCTGGTCTCCGTGCCCACGCTGGCCAACATGATCCCCGGCGGCAAGACGCCCATCCTGCCCGCTTCCGAGTTGCAGTCGCTGGGTTTCGCGGCAGTGATCTTTCCCAATGTGTTTACCTATGCCTACGCCAAGCTGGCCACGGACATCGCCGGCGAACTGCTTCGCACCGGCACCACCACGCCCTTTCACGACCAGATGATCGAATTTGAAGAATTCAATCGCCTGGTCGGCTTGCCCAAGATTCGCGAAGCGGAGCAGCGATATTATTCCCACCTCGAAGACGCGCACCTGAGAGGAGCTTAGGCTTCCACTATGACCATGACGGTAATCCAACACGTGCTCTCCCGCCTGCGTTCCCTCGGCATCACCGACGTCTTCGGTGTCCCCGGGGATTTTGCTTTTCCCGTCAACGATGCCATCAGCGAGGACCCACAGATGCGCTGGATTGGCTGCTGCAATGAGCTGAATGCGGCCTATGCCGCCGACGGCTATGCCCGCATCAAGGGCTTCGGCGCCATCTGCACCACTTACGGCGTTGGGGAACTGAGCGCGCTCAATGGGATTGCGGGTGCCTATGCCGAGCATCTTCCGTTGTTCCACCTGGTGGGCGCCCCGGGTATGGGGGTGCAGGCAGGGCGCGCCATCATGCACCATACCCTCGGCAACGGAGAATACAACCTGTTCCAACGCATGACGGAGCCGGTGGTTTGCGCCCACGCCGTCATGCATCCGCAGAATGTTGCGCTGGAAACGGAGCGGTTGATCGCGGAGGCGCTATACCATCGCCGTCCGGTGTACATGGCGTTTCCCGCGGATCACGCCAACCAGGCGGTGGCCAGCGCGGCGCAACCCGTGCCGGCTCCCGGCAGCGATCCGGATTCTTTGGCCGGGGCGGTCGACGCGATCGTCGCGGCGCTCGAAAAGGCGAGGACCGCTTGTATTCTGCCTGGCATACTGCTCTCGCGGTTGGGGCTGCAGGCTGCCACACAGGCAGTGGTCGATGCCGCCGATCTGCCCTTTGCCACCATGTTCATGGATAAGTCGGTGCTCGACGAGCAGCATCCGAACTACATCGGTATCTACGACGGTTCGCTGATGAATGAAGATGTCCGCGACCTGGTGGAAGGCTGCGAACTGGTGTTAGAGGTGGGCACCATGTTGTCTGATTTCAATAGCGGGGCCTTCACCGCCCGGCTCGATCCCACAAAGATCATCAATATCCTGCATCACCGGACGCGCGTGGCCGGAAAGACATATCCCAGCGTGGAAATAGGCGACATCCTCCCGGCGTTGGCGCAACGCCTGTCGAAGCGCCACCCCTGGAAAAAACCGCAGGTTTCGTCCGTGGGCGAGCTTACCGGGCAAGGGACCGATCCCATCACGGCTGCTGCGCTCTACCCGCGATGGGCTGCGTTTCTGCGGCCCAACGACATTCTGGTGGCCGAGACCGGCACCGCGTCCATGGGCCTCGGCTTTGCCCAAATGCCGGCGGGGGCGTCCTTCCACAATCAAACTCTCTGGGGCTCGATCGGCTGGGCGACACCGGCTGCATTTGGCGTCGCGGTTGCCGCTCCCACCCGAAGGGTAATGCTGCTCACCGGCGACGGATCGCATCAGCTCACGGCCCAGGAGATATGCCAATTTGGCCGCCTTGGCCTGCGTCCCGTGATCTTCGTGTTGAACAACTCCGGCTACCTGATCGAACGGCTGCTCTGCAAAGATCCAGCGATCGCCTATAACGATATCGCGCCATGGCGTTACACCGAGCTGCCGCGCGCGTTGGGCTGCGATGGCTGGTTTACCGCGCGCGCCACCACCTGCGGCGAACTCGACCAGGCGTTGGAGATGGCCGAGCATGCCGGCGCCGCTGCTTATATCGAGGTGGTGACCGATGCCTATGCGGCTTCACCGCTGGCGCTCAAGCTGCACGAGAGCTTGCGGAGCCTTTATAAGTCCTAAGAGAACAACATAGATATATCGGCGGCGCAAACCAACAGCGTGAGCCACGGAGCAAGAGAGAGAATCGGCTACTGAAGCTGGACTTATGCAGAGAACGGCCGATTAGATGAGCAAGCCGATGTGAGCCGTAACGCCCAGCGCCATCGTTCACGTGGAAGCGCCACTCGAACCGGGTGGCGTTTTTGCGTGCCCTGGAAGGTAGACTGGGGCGTACCGTGATTGGCGCATGACAACCCAAGGAGAAGCAGCGGCCGCGCTCGCGGAGGCGAATCGATTTCCCACAGGGGATCTGGTAGAGTTCGGAGCCGGCTATGCCCTGGTCATGGCGGCAATCTGGACCCTGAATCCCTGGCAGAGGCTCTTCTATTGGTTAGCCGTCGCCTGGATCGTGGCCACAACCTTGGTCCATCGTCCCACCTGGAAGGCGCTGGGCCTCGGGGTTGCGGGTGTGGCCCGGTCTTTATGGATCGTGGGTGTTGCCGCCATCCTGGCAGGCGTCGCGCTCGACACCGCCAAGCGGATGCATACGTTGCACCCCATGCATGGCCCCACTCCGCTTATCTCGCATATTTGGGGATACCTGGTGTGGGCGGTTATGCAGCAGTTCCTGTTGCAAATTTATTTCCTGCTTCGGCTCATGCGCTTGCTGCCCGGTAAAGTGTTGCCGGTGCTCGCGGCCGCAGGCTTATTTTCTATTGCCCACCTCCCCAATCCGGTGTTGACGCCAATCACCCTGGTCTGGGGGATCGCCGCCTGTGTACTCTTCTTACGCTACCGCAATATCTATGCCCTGGGCATCGCCCACGGGGTCCTGGGCCTTTGTGTCGCAGTCATCGTGCCAGATTCGATTCAGCATCATATGCGCGTCGGCATCGGCTACTACCGGTATCATCCGCGCGGATATCACCATCGCCCGCCGGATCACCGCAGCCAGACAGACCAGATCGTGTCCACTGAGGCATGGGTGATGGCCGAGGCTCCGATCCGCCGTTGCTGACGCCACGCGAGCCCATAAAAGATGCCGGCCAGAGTAGCCAGCAATACGTAGCGTCCATTGAAATGCGCCGCCCGCTTGTTAAAGTGCGAAAGCCCGAACAGGGCAGAGGTTATGAGCAGGGCGCGCACCCGGCCAACCCGCCGCTCCAGAAAATTCTGCATCCAGCCGCGAAAGAAAAGCTCTTCCGGGACGGCAATAAAGAAGAAAGTGAAGAGCCAGGCGAATAGAACCTGCCGGGCCGAAGGGATGAGGGCGTGGAAGTGAAGAAAGCCGACCCACAGCCCGAGGGCCACGGCAATGGGCGCGTAAGCGGCCAGCCAAACCAGGCCAATGCGCAAATCGCGCAGGCGCAGGCGAAGGTCGAAGCCAACCTGACCGAGCTGCCGGATCGCCAGAAAACCGTAGATGCCGGCATCCAGCAGCAGGATCTTATTGAAGATGGCGAGCCGCGGTCCCCATGCTGGCTCAAACCAGCGTAAGTCAACCGCCAGGCCGAGGAAGACAAGAATGAGATAGTCGCGCCAATCGCCTCGCTGTTCCGGGTCCGCCAGGCCAGCCCGGTAGAGCAATACGCTGATCAGAACCGGTACCAGGGTGTAAAGCGCTAGCCATGTCCAGCGGAAAACCCCGTTCGAGGCGGAGACCAGTGCGTAGGGAAGACCCAGCCAAGCCGGGGCAAGCAGCCGCGACCAAACCGGCATTCGCCCGGCGAGCCGGAGACTTTGTGGGCAAAACGCGGCCCAGAAGAACGGGACAAGCGTGAGCAGCGCAGCGAGAACGACAGGTGGATGGGCCAGCAGGGGCATCATCGAGCCTATCGCGCGGCGTTCATCGGCCAAACTGCCGAAGGTGATGATCGGCGTGCAAATATCCCCATCGCATCCAGTTGCGCGCGGTCATTTCTCCGAAGATCGGATGCCGCACGCAGGGGCTGGGCAGCGCGTCGCAGAACCGGTCAAAGGTCGAGAGCAACGAAGCAAGATCCTGGCGGAAATCGATCGGCATCGAACCGCCTTTCCCCTGTTCAATCTCCGGCCGCGTAGGAACGCCCTTGGGCCACTGCATGGGCGTTTGCAGAGCCACCCACTTCACCAGCGTTCGTTGTATGAAGCCGGTAGCCGGGCTGGCGCTCTTCTGGCCTAAGGCAACCTTGTAGGAGTCATCCAAATGGCACACCATCTGGTGGGCATTCATCGAGCCCCAGTGCGCCGTATCGGTCGCGGACACCCGCGTCAAGCGACGCGACATGTCTTGCCTATCGGCGACGCTGCTTAAGCTCTTCACCCCTGCTCACTTAGGGTTGACGCGATGGCAAGCGCTGTGCGTCTTGCCGGCCAGCGAATCAGAGTAGAAAGTAACCGCGCCCCCTGCTTCCCACCAGATATATTGCCCGGCCGCGTAGCGCGCACCAGAGCCGGAGTTGATGTTGGCAAAGATCATCGAACTACCGTGAACCTCTACCACCGCCAGGCTGTTGCCTGCTCCGTTGATATATTCGACCGGAAACGCCGCCGCGGGCAGCCCCATGGCAGCCCCTTGTGCATCGCACTGGTACTGCACGGTCTTTCGCGTGAGCGGTTCTGAGCCGTTGAGGTGAATCGTCAGGTCGGTTGCCCCCGCGAACCCGCTGCACCCAAGCACAGCGATCCCCATCATAAGCAACTTGCACTTTGCCTGCATCGCGCCATCCTCCTTTACGAACTGCTAATGACATGGAGTAGAGCTGAGGTCCACAACAACCCCACTCAAGCCAAAAGAAGGCTTGAATTGGCCACCCCAAATTTTGTTGCCGGTAGGGGCAGCTGGGTAAGTATACGCACGTTCATCAAAGGCCAATCGCAATCACAAAGTATTGCGCAGGTTCGGTACCGGCATTAATCACGCCGTGCATTTCGTTGGAGTGAACGAACGCCGCGGCCCCGGGACCGATGACGGTTGTCCTTCCCTCGATGGTTATCCCGACTTTACCCGTCATCATCAAAAACAGTTCGTCGTGCGCGTGCCGGTGCGGCGGATGCGGCGAGTCGCCCGCGACAAGCATCGTCTCGTGCACTTCAATGTGATCTCCGGAATGGGTTATGCCGTCGAGAATCGCCCTCGACTCGCTCAGTCCAAGTTTCTTTACCGGCAACTCGCTGTAGGGCTTAACAAAGGAGCCGAGTGCCGGGCTATCCGATGCCAATGCGGAAGAGGCCGCCAGCATAGGAATCGCCTGCAGAAGAGAGCGCCGAAGTGCATCCATAAAATCCCCCTGTAACAAAGTTTTTCATAGCCCGTCCCGATACTTCAAATCACGTCCTCGCACCACGTCTTGCCTTTCGCTGGTAATATCGTCCGGGAACAAAATGGACGTGAACAATATGTCATATAAGCCGAATCGCCGCAGCTTTCTCATTGCAAGCGGACTTACCGCGCTTGCCTCGACCAGGGTTTTGGGTGCGAACGACACCGTGCGTGTTGGTGTGATCGGGGCCGGCGGGCGCATGAGAAACCTGCTGGATGCTGCCGACAGTTCCGGCACCCTATACGAAATCGTGGCAGTGAGCGACGTCTACGGGCCGCGGCGCGATGAAGTGAAGGAGCGCTCCAAGGGGCTCGCCACCACCCACCTCGACTATCACGAGGTGTTGGCGAAAGACATCGATGCCGTGTTCATCGCGTCGCCGGACCACTGGCATGTTCGCATGGCGGTGGACGCCGTGGCCGCTGGCAAAGACGTTTACCTGGAGAAGCCGGTTACCCACACCATCGAGGAAGGGGCCACCCTGTCCCATGCCGTTCGCTCGAGCAAGCAGATTTTGCAGTGCGGCATGCAGCAGCGCAGCTGGAGTCACTTTCGCGATGCGGTCGATCTGATCCAGGGTGGCAGCCTGGGGCGCGTGGTCCAGGTGAGAACTTACTGGTGGCAGAACTACAACGGGGGCTCCAAGCCCAAGCCGATCGATACCCAGGCGCTGGATTGGAAGATGTGGCTGGGAGGAGCTCCGGATCAGCCGTTCAGCGAAGAGAAGTTTTACCACTGGCGCTGGTTCTGGAATTTTGGTGGCGGCGGCATGACCGATCTATTCACCCACTGGATCGACGTGGCGCACTGGGCCATGAAGAGCGACACGCCGCGTGAGGTGCAGATGCTTGCCGACAAATATATCTTCGAGGCATGGGATTGCCCCGACACTATTCAGGCGGCGCTTCGTTACCCTGGGTGGGATGTGGTGTACGAGGGCATGATGAGTTCGTCTATTGACGACGGCGGTCTTGAGTTCCGCGGCACGGAGGCAACGCTCAAGATCAATCGTTCCGGCTTCGCCATTTACCGCGAGGGGGTAAAGGGCAATCAGAATCCCGTCCTGAAGGAAGAGAGCTTCCGTGATGGAACCATCACCCACATGGAGAATTTCTTTGAGTGCCTGAAGACGCGCAGGGAGCCGAACGCCCCTGTCGAAACCGGCATTTCGGCTGCGCGGGCCGGCCAGATCGCGAATCTCGCGTACCGGCACACCGGCCAGATGTCATGGCCACCCAAGAACGCGGGGTAATCCCCCAAATTGTCAAGCTGGTCGGGATGACAAAGGGGAGAGCGATGCTTCCATACTAGCCACAAAGGCTGGGGTGGCCCATTCAAGCCTTCTTTTGGCTTGAGTGGGGTTGTTGCAGATACGGCGTCAACGTTCCAAAGAAAACTGCCGCCTCCCCAGGAGCAGCGCTGATAGACTGCTGGCACCAAGTAGAGCAAACATTTTTTGCTGCGCCGCCGGGGACAAGGTTGATCGCCGAAGGAACACAGTTTGGTCCCTACCGCCTGCTCGAGAAGATCGGGTCGGGCGGAATGGGCGAGGTCTATCGTGCGCTGGATACTCGACTTGAGCGCGAGGTCGCGCTCAAGCTGATTTCCGATACCTATCTGGCGACGGACGTGGGCAGCGGGTCACCTTCACCGGCGGGTACTCCACGCCCGCACGACACTCCCGGACATGGCACACCGCACTCTGGCTCCCACCTCTCCCACGAGCGCTTTCTGCGCGAGGCTCGTTCGGCCGCCACTTTGAACCATCCCAATGTCTGCTCCATACACGACACCGGGGAGCAGGATGGCCGGCCGTACCTGGTGATGGAGCTGCTGCGCGGGCAAACGCTGAAGCACTATATAGCCAAGGCAGGCGGACATGGTCTGGCGCCCGAGGAGGTGGTGTCCTTTGCCCAGCAAGCTGCGGCAGCCTTGGCCGCGGCCCACGCCAAGGGCATCATTCACCGCGATATCAAGCCGGCGAACCTGTTCGTGATCGATGCCTTGCGGGGCAAGCGGCACATCAAGATTCTCGACTTCGGGCTGGCCAAGAAGCAGGAAGCTGCGGGGGTAGCAGACTCGCGCACCTACGGCCTGCCGCCCAACGGCATCGGTGACGAGACTGCTGAAGGCACGGGCACAGCGGCCATCGGGCTCACCAGTCCAGGGTCGGCCGTGGGAACCGTGGCCTACATGTCTCCCGAGCAGGCGCGGGGCACGCCGCTGGATGCGCGGACAGATCTGTTCAGCCTGGGTTCGGTCATCTACGAGATGGCCACGGGGCAGCCGCCCTTTGGTGGCGGTTCGACAGCCGACGTCTTCGCCGCGCTGCTGCGCGAAAATCCACCGCCGGTCAGCAAAGTGAACCCGGCGATGCCGAAGCGGCTGGATCCGATCGTCGCCAAGCTGTTGGCCAAGGACCCGGCGCAGCGATATCCCAGCGCGGACGCGTTGCTGGAAGATCTGGACGCTCTGGAAACGCGCGTCGTCAAAACGTCGAAGCCATCCAGCGAGAAGAAATGGCTGTGGCCGGCGCTTGCCGGGCTGCTGCTGGTGCTGATCGCAGCGGGTTTGGCATGGTGGAAGTTCCGGCCCACGGCAGCCAACCCGTCGCCCGCCAACGGCGAAACTGCGCCCGCAAACAGTGGCCTGGAGAGTGGAGCTGACCTCGCGCCCAACTCAACGAAAAATTCGCTCATCCTGGCGGATTTTGTGAACCACACCGGCGATCCGGTCTTTGACGCCACGCTGAACCAGGCGCTCCAGATCGATCTGGAGCAGTCGCCGGTCATCAAGATCGTGAGCCAGCAGCACCTGGCGCAGAGCGTGAAGTTTCTCGGTAAGCCGGAAGACACGCCGTTGACTGCGGCGATTGCGCGGGAGATCGGCGAGCGCGAAGGAATGAAAGCGATTCTTACTGGAACCATCGCCAGCCTGGGAAAGCAATACGTGATCACGCTGACCGCGCAGAACACCGCGACGGGAGATGAGATTGTCAGCGAGCAAGCGCAGGCTCCGGATAAAGAGCATGTGCTGGATGCGCTGGGCAAAGCGGCAGCGGCCATGAGAGGCAAGCTGGGCGAGGACCTGGCGAGCATCAAGAAATTGGACACTCCTTTCGGGCAGGCGACCACGCACCTCATTGGAGGCGTTTCGTGCGTACGCCTTGGGTGATAAAGCGCACGAAAAGGCGCGGAATATACCTGAGGCCGAGGGTCATTATCTTCGCGCCGTGGAATTGGATCCTAACTTTGCCATGGCCTATGCGCGACTGGGCGTGGTGTATGTCAACTCAGGCCAGTTCGCCAAGGCGAACAAGTATTTTGCCAAGGCCTACGCACTTTCGACGCATGTCAGCGAGCGCGAGCGGCTCTATATCGCGGGCCACTATTACCAGAACGTGACCGGCAATATACCTAAAGTGATCGAGACCCTGCAGGAGTCGATCCAGACCTACCCGGGACTGCTCGATAGCTATATCAACATCAACGTGGCCTATCAGACGCTGGGGCAGTTCGAGCAGGCGCTTCCCTACGCACAAAAAGCTGTGGAGATACAGCCCGAGGATGCGATTGCTTCAGAAAATCTGGTGGGGGATTACGTAGCCCTTTATCGGATGCCCGAAGCACTTGCGGAGATGGCGCGAGCGCGCAAGCTGGCGATGGATGGCAGCACCGACTATGCGGGGATTAGGTTTGTCGCTTATTTTCTGCAGGGAGAGCCAGAACGAAATGCAAAAGCTTCTGGCGTCGGTAACGGGAAGGCCTGACGAGTTCATATTACCCAGCGCTGGCCGGCGCGCAGCAGTACTCCGGCCGATACCGCCAGGCGGAAGCGACGAACCAGCAGGCCTTTGAGCAGGCTGAACACTCCAAGGCTCCGGATGCGCAGGCGGGCATGATTTTGGCGAATGCTGCGGCGCGAGGGCTTAGCGGATTTGTGCGTGGGAAACGAGGCGGTCGTACGGCAGGCGCTGGCGCTGGACAAGAGCAAGCAGACGCAGGAATATGCGGTGCTGGCGGCGGCGGTCTGCGGCAACGGCAAGCTGGCGCTCCCCATGGTGCAGGATCTGAGTAAGAAATACCCCGAAGACACGCTTATCCAGGATGTCTTTCTGCCTTTGGCCAAGGCCTTCGTTGCCCTGGCTGCGGGCCGGCCGGCGGAGGCGGTGGATTACGCCAAAACGGCCAAGCCCTATGACATGATTTATCCCGGTAGCTATGTGCAGGGACTCGCAGATCTGCAACTGCACGATGCCGCGCAAGCAAAGACCGACTTTGAAGCTGCGGTGGTGTCGCGGGCAAACATCGCGTCTCGAGTGCCGCCCTTTTACGCGCAGGCGCAACTGGGGCTGGCTCGGGCGTACGCAATGGGTGGAGACAAGGCCAATGCGAAGAAGGCTTATGAAGCGTTCTTCACCACCTGGAAAGATGCCGACGCAGACCTGCCCATGCTGGTGGCCGCGAAGAAGGAATACGCGGCTCTTTAGCCCGATGCTCCAAGGCCCGGAGGGCCGGCCGCTAAACGTCAGCCCAGCCCGGAAGGGCTGGGTAACAATCCCGAAGATGATCCGAGCGCCGTAGGTGCGGCGCCAAACCTTTATCTTTGGCGGGTCAAGAGAAGCCGGGACCGGCCCAGGGCGGGACATCCTACGCGGGTCTTGCTGGTTCCTGCTGCATCATCATCCAGGGCTGTGAATCATAACTCGTTCTGCTGGCAGCGCTGATAGACTGGCACTGCAATTCAGGTACCCTGCAGCGTAACCAGATAATGACGACCGCGGAAGCAACACAATTTGGTCCTTACCGCCTGATCGAGAAGATCGGCTCGGGTGGAATGGGCGACGTGTACCGCGCGCTGGATACGCGATTGGAGCGCGAGGTTGCGCTGAAGCTGGTCTCTGAGAGCTACCTGGTTGCGGATTTGGGCAGTGGCTCGCCCTCACCGGGTACGCCGACCCCGCAAGACACCCCAGGACACGGCACGCCCCACTCGGGCGCGCACCTCTCCCACGAGCGCTTCCTTCGCGAGGCGCGCTCGGCGGCGACGCTGAACCATCCCAACGTCTGCTCCATTCATGACACCGGCGAACAGGATGGCCGGCCCTACCTGGTCATGGAACTGCTTCGCGGCGAGACGTTAAAGCAATATCTGACAAAAGCCGGCGGCAAGGGATTATCCGTAGACGAAGTGATTTTGTTCAGCCAGCAGGCAGCGGCTGCTCTCGCCGCAGCGCACGCCAAGGGCATCATCCATCGAGACATCAAGCCCGCCAACCTGTTCGTGGTCGATGCCGGCCGGGGCAAGCGTCTGATCAAGATTCTCGACTTCGGGCTGGCCAAAAAACAGGCAGGCGCAGCCGAGGCGGACTCGCGCACCTACGGCATCCCTGGGAGCGGCAGCGCGGATGAAACAGCGGTCGGCCCCGCCACGGCAACCATGGAACTCACCAGCCCCGGCGCCGCGGTTGGGACCGTGGCGTACATGTCTCCGGAGCAGGCGAAAGGTGATCCGGTCGATGCCCGCACCGACCTGTTTAGCCTGGGCTCGGTCATCTACGAAATGGCGACGGGCAAGGCGCCCTTCGCCGGCGGTTCCACGGCGGAAGTCTTTGCGGCGCTGCTGCGAGAGACGCCGCCGCCGGTGAGCACGGTGAACCCGGCGATGCCCCGGCGATTGGATCCCATCGTCACCAAACTGCTTGCCAAGGAGCCGGCACAGCGATATGCCAGCGCGGACGCACTGCAGGAAGATCTGGAACGGCTGGATCCGCATGCCAGCCAGCCGGCCTCAACTGCATCGGGTCGTAAGTGGCTCTGGGCAGTGGCCGCAGCGGTGCTGCTGTTGATCGGCGGAGCGCTCGCCTGGTGGAAATACAAGCCTGTTGCCACGCCGGCGCCGGGCGTAGCAACCGAAAGCAACGGGGTTACGCCGGCAACCAAGGACTCGATCATTCTTGCCGATTTCATCAACCACACCGGCGATCCCGTCTTCGACACCACCCTCAACCAGGCGTTGCAGATTGATCTCGAGCAGTCGCCGGTAATTAACATCGTGAGCTCGCAGCATCTAGCGCAGAGCGTCAAATACCTGGGCAAGCCGCCGGATACCCCGGTCACCCCTGCGATAGCGCGTGAGATTGGCGAACGGGAGGGAGTGAAGGCCATCCTCACCGGGACCATCGCCAGCCTGGGCAAGGAGTATGTCATTACTCTCTCGGCACAGAACACGGCGACCGGCGATGAGATCGTCTCCGAGCAGGCGCGGGCACAGGACAAAGAACATGTGTTGGATGCTTTGAGCACGGCGGCGGCAGCGATGCGCGGCAAGCTGGGCGAAGACCTGGCGAGTATCAAGAAGCTCGATACTCCTTTCGGCCTGGCGACGACAGCCTCGCTGGAGGCATTTCGTGCGTATGCGCTGGGCGATCGGGCGCACGTGACCGCGCATGACATTCCAGACGCCGAGAGTCACTACCTGCGAGCCATCGAGCTCGATCCCAACTTTGCCATGGCGTATGCCCGCCTGGGGGTGGTTTATATCAACTCCAACCAGGTGGCGAAGGCGGACAAGTACTTCGCCAAGGCCTATGCGCTCTCGCAGAATGTGAGCGAGCGGGAGCGGTTATACATTACCGGCCACTACTACCAGAACGTGACCGGTGACATGCCCAAAGTGATTGAAGCGCTGCAGGACTCGATCCAGACCTATCCCGGGCAGGTGGACAGCTACATCAACCTCAACGCGGCATATGTTGCCCTGGGGCAATTTGATAAGGCCCTTCCCTACGGGCTCAAATCCGTGCAAATGCAGCCGGAGGATTCGATCGCGGCGGAAAACCTGCTGGTGAATTACCTCGGCCTGAACCAGATGGCACAGGCCAGGGCGGAAATGGAGCGGGCCCTTAAGCTGGGTCTCGATACCAGCGCGCTCGATCTTATGGGCCACGTGCAGACCTACTTCCTGTTAGGCGAGCCTGGAAACGTGCAAAAGGTGGTCCAGCAGGCGGCTGGTCTGCCGGATGAGTTCATGGTGACGCAGGCCCTGGCACGACACAGCTCTTCTCCGGCGAGTATCAAAGGGGAGCGGCGACGATCCAGCAACTCTTCGACCAGGCGGGCAACGCCAAGGCGCCTGACGTGCAGGCGAACGCCCGTCTTCTCAACGCCGCGAGCCGCGGCCTGGCCGGCTTGTGCGAGGGCAATGAGGCGGCTGTGCAACAGGCTCTCGGCCTCGACAAAAGCAGGCAGACGCAAGGCTTCGCAGTTTTGACGTTGGGGATCTGCGGCAACACCAAACTGATGCTGCCTTTGGCCGAGGAGTTGAGCAAGAAGTATCCCGATGACACGCTTATCCAGAATGTGTTCATCGCCCTGGGCAAGGCTTTTGTGGCCCTCGGGGCAAATCAGCCGCAATCAGCGATTGACGCTGCGGAGCCGGCGAAGCCGTATAGCCTGGTTTATCCGGGAACCTACGTGCAGGGCTTGGCCTATCTGCGATTGCACGATGCCAATCGTGCTATCAACGCCTTTCGCAGTGCGACCCAATCGCCTGGTGGCATCCTGATTACCACTGCGCCGTTCTACGCACAGGCGCAACTGGGCCTTGCCCGAGCCTATGCGATGGCCGGCAACAAGGCAGATGCGAAAGAAAGCCTACGACGCGTTCTTTGCCACCTGGAAGAACGCCGATCCCGATCTTGCCATTCTGCAAGCCGCCAAGAAGGAATACGCTGCCCTCTAGCCCTCTCCACCGCGAAGAGAAGCTGGGGTGGCCCATTCAAGCCTTGCCTTGTTTTGGCTGGAGTGGGTTCAGCACCACGAACACGGCGAGAAAACAAATCACAACTCACGAACGTGCCAGCGCTGATAGACTGCTGGCACCGTGTGTTCGCTTCCAATTCCACCGTGCTGTAGGGGACGATCTTGATCGCCGAGGGAACACAGTTTGGCCCCTATCGTCTGCTCGAGAAGATTGGCGCGGGTGGAATGGGCGAGGTGTATCGCGTGCTGGACACGCGGCTGGAGCGCGAGGTCGCGCTGAAGCTGGTTTCTGACAGCTATCTGCTTGCGGATTTAGGCAGCGGTTCGCCCCCGCAACTCCACGACACACCCGCACACCCAACGCCCCACTCCGGCAGCCATCTATCGCACGAACGCTTCCTGCGCGAGGCGCGTTCCGCGGCCACCCTCAACCATCCCAACGTGTGCGCAATTTATGACACGGGGGAGCAGGATGGGCGCCCGTACCTGGTGATGGAACTCCTGCGCGGCGAGACGCTCAAGCGCTACATCGCCAAAGCCGGGTCCCCCGGCCTGTCGCCGGAAGAGGTAGTTGCCTTCGCCAGGCAGGCAGCCGCTGCTTTGGTGGCGGCCCACGCCAAGGGCATCATCCATCGCGACATCAAACCGGCGAATCTCTTTGTCGTCGAAGGCCAGCGTGGCAAGCACCAGATCAAAATTCTCGATTTTGGCCTGGCCAAGAAGCAGAGTGGGATGTCGGCAGACTCTCGCACCTACGGCATACCCGGAAGCGGCAGCTCGGACGAGACCGCCGTGGGGCCAGGTGTAGCGACCTTGGAGCTGACCAGCCCCGGCTCAGCGGTGGGAACAGTCGCCTACATGTCTCCGGAGCAGGCAAAGGGCGTCCCGCTGGACGCGCGAACCGACCTGTTCAGTCTGGGCACGGTCATCTACGAGATGGCCACGGGCAAGACTCCCTTCGCAGGTGAATCGACGGCCGAAGTCTTTGCCGCCCTGTTGCGCGAGAATCCACCGCCGCTGAGCACAGTCAACCCGGCCATGCCCAAGCAGCTGGATCCCATCGTTGAGAAGCTATTGGCCAAGGACCCCTCGCAGCGCTACGCCAGCGCCGAGCTGCTGCAGGAAGATCTGGACAACGTCGATCTACACGCCTCCGCCCCTGTGCTCGCCCCTGTCGTCGAAAAGGCAGTGGCAGCCCCGCCCGTGGCAAGCCGGCCCAAGTGGCCTTGGGTAGTGGCCGGGGTGCTTGTGCTGCTGATTGCATGCGGGCTGGCATGGTGGAAGTACCGCCCTGGAGCAGGGACAGAAGGCGGCAAAGAGACAAGCGGAGCCGGGCCCAAGACAACCAAGGATTCGATCATCCTGGCAGACTTCGTGAACCATACCGGCGACCCGGTTTTTGACACCACGCTGAACCAGGCATTGCAGATCGAGCTGGAGCAGTCCCCGGTCATCAACATTGTGAGCCAGCAGCACCTGGTGCAGAGCGTGAAATATCTGGGCAAGCCCGACGGCACACCGGTCACGCCTGAAATTGCGCGGGAGATTGGCGAGCGCGAGGGAGTGAAGGCGATCCTCACCGGGACCATCGTCAACCTGGGCAAGGAGTATGTCATTACCTTGACCGCGCAGAACACCGCAACCGGGGATGAGATCGTTAGCGAGCAGGCCCAGTCCCCGGACAAGGAGCATGTGCTGGACGCCCTGGGCAGGGCGGCGGCAGCGATGCGGGGTAAGCTGGGCGAAGACCTGGAGAGCATCAAGAAGCTCGATACTCCCTTTGGGCAGGCGACGACTTCGTCTCTGGAAGCCTTTCGCGCCTATGCGCTGGGCGATAAAGCTCACTCCAAGGCGCATGACATTCCCGAGGCGGAGGGTCACTACCTGCGTGCTGTAGAGCTGGATCCCAATTTCGCCATGGCGTATGCACGCCTGGGAGTTATCAGCATCAATTCGGGCCAGGTGGCCAGGGCAAACGAGTATTTTGCCAAGGCCTACGCCCTGTCGAAAAGCGTCAGCGAACGCGAGCGCCTATACATTACCGGCCACTACTACGAGAATGTCGAGGGCAATCTGCCCAAGGTCGTAGAAACCCTGCAGGAAGCCATTCAGGCCTACCCGGCGCAGATCGACAACTACATCAACATCAATGTGGCCTACATAACCACGGGTCAATATGAGCAGGGTCTGCCCTATGCGCAGAAGGCCGTGGAACTGGACCCGCAGGATTCGATTGCTGCAGAAAACCTTTTAGCGGATTACATAAGCCTGGGCCGCTTGACCGAGGTGAGGACGGAGTTAGAGCGGGATGAAAGGCTCGGACTGGATACCAGCACGGATGACCTAATGACTCACATGATTGCCTATTTTCTGCTGGGCGAGCCGCAGCAAGTGGAAAAGATCATGGCCAAGTTGGCAGGAAAGCCGGACGAGTTTATTGCGACCCAGGCCCTGGCCGGGATCCAGCAATACTCTGGCGAGTATCGCCTGGCGGCGGCGACCATGCAGCGGGCTTTTGAGCAAGCAGCCCACGCCAAGGCTCCAGACGTGCAGGCCGGCATCCTTTTGCAAGGCGTGATTGCCCGCGGGCTGGCTGGATTCTGCGAGCCCAACCAGGTGGTGCAACAGGCGCTGTCGCTGGATAAGAGCAGGCAGACCGAGTCAACCGCCGCTCTGGCCGCTGCAGTCTGTGGCAATGGCAAGCTCGCACTTCCTTTGGCGCTGGAGTTGAGCAAGAAGTATCCCAAGGACACGCTCATCCAGGACGTCTTCGCGCCGTTGTCGAAAGCGTATGTGGCCCTGGCCGCGGGCCATGCGCAGGAAGCAGCGGATGCCGCCGAGCCAGCCAAGCCTTATGACGCGAATTATCCGGCTTCGTATGTTCAGGGCCTGGCCTACCTTCAGCTGCACGATGCCGGTCATGCGTTGAGTGCATTTCAATCCGCCATTCGCTCCAACTCCGGCACTCTGCAATTTGCCTTTGCTCCGTTTCGTGCGCAGGTGCAACTGGGGTTGGCTCGGGCCTATGCCGTGGGCGGCGATAAGGTAGACGCAAAGAAGGCCTATGAGGCATTTTTCCAGACATGGAAAAACGCCGACGCGGACCTGCCCATGTTGGTAGCCGCAAAGAAAGAATACGCCGCCCTCTAGCCGCAGGTCGCCCTTTCGGGGCTGGATCTTGAAGCAGACGGGTCGATTGGAAGTGCTGGGAATACCGGAGCGAATTCGACCAGCCGTCGCACCGTGTAATTCTGGATAACGAATGACAACTGGTAGACTGCTCGCACTCAAGCTTACAATTTTGCCGCGCACCTACGAATGACGATCGCCGAGGGAACACAGTTTGGTCCATATCGTCTGCTGGAGAAAATGGCTCCGGTGGAATGGGCGAAGTCTATCGCGCGATGGACACGCGGCTGGAGCGCGAGGTCGCGCTAAAGCTGGTCTCTGAAAGCTATCTGGCTTCAGAACTGGGTAGCGGCTCACCCTCTCCCTCCGCCCAGGCAACACCACACTCCGGCAGCCATCTATCGCATGAGCGCTTTCTGCGCGAAGCGCGTTCCGCGGCCACCCTGAATCATTCGAACGTGTGCGCGATCTACGACACCGGCGAGCAGGACGGGCGGCCTTACCTGGTGATGGAACTGCTCCGCGGCGAGACCCCGAAACGCTATCTCGACAAAGCCGGAGAACACGGACTGCCAGCGGATGAGGTGGTCTCCTTCGCCCAGCAGGCCGCGGCGGCCCTGGCCGCAGCCCATAGGAAAGGCATCATTCACCGGGATATCAAACCAGCCAACCTGTTCGTGCTGGAGCCTGATCGCGGCAAGCGTCAGATCAAGATTCTCGACTTCGGTCTGGCCAAGAAGCAGGCGGGTGTGGCGGCGGCCGACTCCCGGACTTTTGGCGCGCCGGGAAGCAACAGCCAGACCGATCTCACAGCCGCAGGGCCGGCGACGATGGAGCTGACCAGTCCGGGTTCGGCCGTCGGCACCGTAGCCTACATGTCTCCGGAGCAGGCAAAGGGCGAATCAGTCGATGCACGGACCGATCTGTTCAGTCTGGGAACAGTCATCTACGAGATGGCCACCGGGAAAACACCCTTTCTCGGCAAATGCTGGTAGCTGCCAAGAAGGAATACGCCGCGCTCTAGTGGCGCGGTAATTCCGTCTCGGAACCGTTTTCTCTCGAAAAAGTTGTCATCTTCGCCGGAATGGGGTTTTTCCAAACCACGGACCCTTCGGTCCGCTGCAGAAGGAAATCCCACCGCCAAGTTTGTTGGAGCAGAGTCCCTGTCATACGCGAGACAGATACCAATCATCAAAAAGCCATCCGCACTGGTAGACTCAGGCTTACAATTTTGCCGCGCAACTACGCATGACGATCGCCGAGGGAACACAGTTTGGCCCATACCGTCTGCTGGAGAAGATCGGCTCCGGCGGAATGGGCGAAGTCTACCGCGCGATGGACACGCGGTTGGAGCGTGAGGTCGCGCTGAAGCTCGTCTCTGAAAGCTACCTGGCTTCGGAACTGGGCAGCGGCTCACCCTCGCCCCCGGCGCACGCAACCCCCCACTCCGGCAGCCATCTATCCCATGAACGCTTTCTGCGGGAAGCCCGTTCGGCGGCCACGCTGAATCACTCCAACGTGTGCGCGATCTACGACACCGGGGAGCAGGACGGGCGGCCCTACCTGGTAATGGAGCTGCTCCGCGGGGAGACCCTGAAACGTTATCTCGCCAAGGCTGGGGGACACGGACTGCCGGTGGACGAGGTGATCTCCTTCGCCCAGCAAGCTGCGGCCGCACTGGCTGCTGCCCACGCCAAAGGCATCATTCACCGCGATATCAAACCGGCGAACCTGTTCGTGATCGATGCCGTGCGCGGCAAGCGCCAGATCAAGATTCTCGACTTCGGCCTGGCAAAAAAACAGGCTGGCATGGCGGCCGTGGAGTCACGCACCCAAGCCGTGCCGGGAAGTGCCAACTCGGATGAAACTGCGGTAGGGCCAGGAGTAGCCACCCTGGAGCTGACCAGTCCGGGCTCAGCGGTTGGGACGGTTTCCTACATGTCTCCGGAACAGGCGCGCGGGATGCCGTTGGATGCGCGCACCGATCTTTTCAGCCTGGGAACCGTTATCTATGAGATGGCGACGGGGAAGACGCCCTTCGGAGGGGAGTCCACGGCGGACATTTTCGTGGCGCTCTTGCGTGAGGATCCGCCGCTGGTGAGCAACGTCAATCCTGCGATGCCGAAGCGGCTGGACCCTATCGTCGCGAAGCTGCTGGCCAAGGATCCAGCGCAGCGATATGCGAACGCCGAGACGCTGCAGGAAGATCTCGAGAAGCTGGATGCCCAGGCACCTGGAACGGCAGCGAAATCACCTCGTAAGTGGCCGTACCCGGTCGCCGCGCTGGTCTTCCTGCTGCTGTTGGCAGCAGGTCTCGTGTGGTGGAGGTACAAGCCTGCGGCCGCGCCACCAACCGGCAGCGCGGAGAAGGGAGCCGCGACCGCGCCTGGGGCGACCAAGGATTCGATCATCCTGGCGGATTTTGTGAACCGGACCGGCGACCCCGTCTTTGATACCACGCTGAACCAGGCATTGCAGATTGATCTGGAGCAGTCGCCGGTGATCAACATCGTAAGCCAACAGCATCTGGCGCAGAGCGTGAAGTATCTGGGCAAGCCGGCGGATACTCCGGTTACCCCGGAGATCGCGCGGGAGATCGGCGAGCGCGAAGGAGTGAAGGCGATCCTCACCGGAACCATCGCCAACCTGGGCAAGCAATATGTCATTACCCTTTCGGCGCAGAACACGGCTACGGGTGATGAAATTGTCAGCGAGCAGGCGCAAGCCCCAGATAAGGAGCACGTGTTGGACGCGCTGGGCAGGGCGGCCGCGGCCATGCGGGGCAAGCTGGGCGAGGACCTGAGCAGCATCAAGAAATTGGATACGCCATTTGGCCAGGCGACGACAACATCGCTGGAAGCGTTTCGCGCCTACGCGCTGGGGGATAAGGCGCACGAAAAGGCGCTGGATATCCCTGAGGCTGAGGGCCACTACCTGAGAGCGGTGGAACTGGATCCCAACTTTGCCATGGCCTATGCACGGCTCGGAGTTGTCTATATGAATTCCGGCCAGGTGGCCAAGGGGCACACGTATTTCGCCAAGTCCTATGCTCTGTCGCAGCACGTAAGCGAGCACGAACGCCTCTATATAGCTTCCCACTACTACCTGGAGGTGACCGGCAACATTCCGAAGGTGATTGAAACCTTGCAGGAGGCTATTCAGACTTACCCAGGCCAACTCTACAACTACATCAACATCAACGTGGCGTATACCTCGCTCGGCCAGTACGACAAGGGTCTTCCCTACGCGCAAAAAGCGGTGGAGTTGCAGCCAGAGGATTCCATCGCCGCGGAGAACCTGCTGACCGATTACATAGCCCTGAACCGGATGGCTGAGGCCCGGACAGAATTGGAGCGGGCGCGGAGGATGGGGCTGGACGTCAGCACGGATGATCTGATCACCCATCTTGCGGCTTATTTCCTTCTGGGAGAGCCCAATGAAATACAGCGGATTATGAAGCAGGTGGCGGGGCGGCCCGATGAGTTCACAGCGACGCAGGCCCTGTTTAGCATTCAGCAGTTCTCCGGCGAGTTTCAAAAAGCGGAGGCGACGATCCAGCGGGCCTTTGAACAGGCAGGTCGTGCCAAGGCGCCGGATGTGCAGGCCGATGCGCTCCTGATCGACTTACAGAACCGGGGCATTGCGGGGTTATGCCAGGGCAATGAGGCGGTGGTGCGGCGCGCGCTGGCGCTGGATAAGAGCAAGCAGACTCAGCAATACGCCCTGTTGGCGGCGGCGGTCTGCGGCAACGGTAAGTTAGCGCTGCCCATGGCCGAGGATATGAGCAAAAAGTTTTCTGAAGACACGCTTATTCAGAGTGTGTACATTCCCCTGGCCAAAGCATTCCTGGCGTTGGACGCCGGGCGGTCCCAGGAAGCGATCGACGCTGCGGAGCCGGCCAAGCCTTACGATGCCAATTTCCCGGCTTCCTACGTGCAGGGCCTGGCATACCTGCAATTGCATGACGCCAGCCAGGCGCAGACCGCCTTTCAGTCCGCGATGCAGTTCCCTGGATCCTCCCTGCTGAACTGGGGTGTGCCTACCTACTATGCACTGGCGCAGTTGGGCCTTGCGCGAGCGTATGCCATGAGCGGCGACAAGGTAAACGCCAAGAAGGCATACGACGCATTCTTCACCACCTGGAAAAACGCGGACACGGATTTGCCGATGCTGGTCGCCGCGAAGAAGGAATACGCTACGCTCTAGATAAGGGAGAAGTTTTTGCGTAGAACAACCTGCATCCCCTTTATCCTCCTGGTGCTGCTTCTGGCCGGTTGCAAATCCACTTACTACAAAACCATGCGCACGCTGGGCAAAGAGAAGCGCGACATCCTGGTGCAGCGCATCAAGGATGCGAAGAAAGATCAGGATCAAACCAAACAGCAATTGCAAACCACCATGGAGTCGTTCCAGGCGTTGACCGGTTTTCAAGGCGGCTCACTGGAAAAATCCTACAAACGGCTAAACTCCGATTACGAAAGCGCCAATTCCCAGGCGACCAAGCTCCACGACAAGATTCAATCCATCGATCAGGTCAGCAATGATTTGTTCAAGGAATGGCAAGGCGAGATTGCCGCCATGGATAACGCAAAGTTGAAGGCGCAGGATAACGTGATGTTGCGCAATGCAAAGACGCGCCAGGCCACCTACATGCGTGCCATGCGCCGTACTGAAGACCAGATCGCGCCTGTCTTGAAGGCCTTTCAGGATCAGGTCCTCTTTTTGAAACATAACCTCAATTCGCGCGCAATTGGCTCGCTCAAGGGCACCTCTGCTACCTTGCAAGGCAACGTTGCGGATCTGATCCAGAGCATCGACGCCTCTAGCCAGGAGGCTGACAAACTCATCTCGTCGCTGGCAGCTTCGGATAGCAAGAACTAGGTATAATTGCGGCCATTCACTCACAAGAGGAAAGCATGACCACATCTGTTTCAGCTCCGGTCACACCGGAACGCATTATGCAGTTTGCCTGGGGCTATGTTCCACCGCTGGTTCTCGAAGCCGCGATTCGTCACCGCATCTTTGACGTATTGGATAGCGGCCCGAAGACACTCTCCGAGGTACAGAAGGAGACCGGCGCCTCAGAGCGAGGGCTGAGCGCGGTGATGAATGCCCTGCTAGGGCTTGATTTCCTGGCGAAAGATAAGCAAGGCCGCTTTTCGCTCACGCCCGAGAGCGCTGCATTTCTGGTCAGCACCAAGCCTGGCTTTATGGGCGGATTTATCCGCCACGGCAGCGAGCAGTTGATTCCGAAATGGCTTCACCTGAACAAGATTGTCACGACCGGAAAGCCAGAGGCCGCGGTCAATCTGGAGGGACCTGGTGGCGACTTCTTCCAACAGTTCGTCAACGATATCTTTCCCCTGAGTTATGCCCCGGCGCTGGTGCTCGGCCGGCATCTGCAGGCAAGCGGGGCAGGCCCGATGCGTGTGCTCGATCTAGCTGCAGGTTCGGGAGTGTGGGGAATTGCGATTGCCCAGGGCTCGAAAGATGTGCGTGTCACCGCGGTTGACTGGCCGGAAGTCCTTCCCGTCACGCGCAAGACGGTGGCCGGTTTCGGGCTCGCCGATCGGTTCTCCTTCATCGCCGGCGACCTGCTTTCGGCTGACTTCGGCACGGGTCATACTGTGGCGACACTGGGCCACATTTTGCACAGCGAAGGCATAGAGCGCAGCAAGGCGCTGATTGCCAAAACATTCCGTGCGCTGGCCCCGGGAGGCACGATTGCGATTGCCGAATTCCTGGTGAATTCGGATCGAACCGGCCCGCTGAACGCGCTCTTTTTTGCTGTCAACATGCTGGTGAATACCGATAACGGAGACACCTATTCCTTTGAAGAGATTCGCAACTGGTTAGAGGATGCCGGATTCGTGAATGCCCGCACCCTCGAAGCACCGGGCCCATCACCGTTGATATTGGCGACCAAGCCATAAATCGAAAGGAGGATGTTTATGTCAGTTGGACCTGTTACGACTGCTGCACCGGTTGTGGTTATAGGCTTCGACATGCCGTTCTGGCCGCTGGTGCGTTTTCTGGTGAAGGTGGCGATAGCGTCCATTCCCGCAGGTCTCATCATCGCGCTCTTCTACGTGGTGATGGGATTGATCTACGGAGCATTCATGGTTGCGTTTCATCACGTCCCTCGATAGCCGTTGAAAATAAAACGGCCGCCCCGAATAACTGGGAGCGGCCGTTTCTTTGTTGCCGTAGAGAAGGTTACGGCAACTCCTCCACGCTGCGCGCCACGAACACCGGATTTCCACTCGCTGGATCCTTGAGCACCAGTCCAACCACACGCAGAGGTATAGCTGAATTGCCGCTCAGGTCGCTGAGCCCGGTCAGACCGCCCAGGTACGCCGTGACCGGCGTGGTGTAGACAGTGATCGGACCATTGAAGAGAACACCGGCCAATCCGTTGGAGTTGAACGAAAACGTGCCGTTGCCCGTGTTCGTGCTGCCCACAACCCACCGACCGGTGTGACCCTCGTGCCGAAGGACGACGCGGTTTACAGTTACGGCTTGCGGGTTGCCGGCGTCGCTCAACGGACCTCCAATGCTGACGTGCTGCCCGGGCACCAGCAGGCTGGAGTTAAAGAAGAAGTTGGTGAGCGGCGTGTGGAATCTATAGATGAAGTATTTCTCGCCGCCGGTCAGGTTGATGTTGGCGATCTGGCCCAGGGTCAGGCCAGTATCCGCCGGCAACTCAGCGCGGACGTAGAGGTTGAATGAGTTGGCCGCACCTTGCGCCGGGGTCACGAAGGTAACGAGGCCAGCCGCCCAATATCCGTTTTGCGAAAGGATAGCTACGCAGTCCGCGTTGATCGTTTGGCTATTGGGTGCGAAGCTGCCGGAGACCTGAATGATGGAACTGGTCGTCAGGTTGGCGATGGTCTCGTTGTTTTCGAACTCGGTATTAGCCGCAAGTTGCACAGTGTATTGGCGGCCATGCGGGCCCTGAACGACAAATGAGTTGGAGCCTGCATCGATGCTCACAACGCCCGCGTCGAACTCATCGATATAACGTTCAGGATCGCTCGCGCTCAGCGCCTTGAGGTCGAGTACTGGGGTTACCTGGCCGGTAATTTGACCGTTGCTGTCCACTTGAATCGATTGGCGCAGATCGAAATCGAACCTGAGCGCATCCATGTCTCCGGAGTTCACCACAAAGGGACTAGCCAGGTTAATGGTGACCACAGACTGCGAAAGCGTCGCCGGCGTGGTGGCAATCGCGGGTGCTAACGGCGGCTGGGTATTGAGATATCCAATGGTAGCGGTGCCCAGCGTAATGGTGGCGGTGGTGTAAGTGCCCGCCGGGATCGAATTGAAATCAAGCAGGGTGGAAAGGCCGTTAAAGCGCGCGAAGTCGACTGTCTGTGCGCCGTTCAGGATGGAAACCGGGGTTGCAGAGCCGTCGGAAAGCGTAATGCTTTGCACGCTGACCGCAAAGGAGACCACGCTCGGGAGCGGAGCATCGGTTCCCAGTACATAAACGGAACCGCTCTGCTCGGACGGAGTAACACTGGTTGGGGCTGTGCCACTCCCAGTACTACAACCGGCGATGCAAGCGGCTAACCCAATCACCAGGAAAACGCGAAGCGCATGGATATACCTCATAAGTCACCCTGCTTTCTTAGTTGTCTAAGTTTGTGCTGTGAAGCACCCGGAGCAATCGCCTGAATGAGGTTCGCTGGTACACGGTAACTGTGCGATTGCTGTCGCTGTGGAGGGAAACACGCCTCCCCAACTTAAAGTTTCGGAATAAAGTGCAACTTTAGGGGGAGAAGCGGGTTTTTGTTTATAACTCCCCCGCTTGCGTCGCAGTAACTGTGATCTAACGCCCGGCTTTTCCGGTCGATTCCCCCACGCGTAGAGTGGGAATCAGCGGATACTCCTGGCCCATGTGGGTGGGAGAGATGAACAGCGCTTGAAGAGCATCGGCGGCGGTGCGCCCAATCAGGTCTCTCTTCAGGTCCACAGTGGTTAACGATGGGGTAGTGTATGCGGCTAATTGCGTGGAATCAAAGCCGGTAACTGATATGTGCCTCGGAACAATCACACCATTGGACTGCAACGCTTTGATAATTCCGATGGCGGTCAAGTCGTTGTTGGCAATGACCGCCGTCGGTCGGGGATGAAGCCGGCAAATCTCGGCGCCGGCCGCAAGGCCTCCATCGAAGTGGCTGTTGCCCTCGAGGACTGTTCCCGCCTTCAAACCCAGTTCGCGGATGTATCGCCGATACTCATCCCGACGGCTGGTATTGGACTGCAGATCGTTGCGCGCGCCAACAAATGAAATACGGCGATGACCTAGCGAGACGAGATGGTCGATAACTACCCTTACGCCGTGAGCATAATCTACCTTCACGTTGCTGACGTACTGCTGCACCGGCCCTACATCCAGAAAGACTGAAGGAGTTTGTCTTGTCTTGATCTGGCGGATGGTGGAGAGCGCAACCTCCGAGGTAATAAACGCAATCCCGCGCACCCGCTGCCGCAATATTCTTGTGGCCGCTTCCGCCATCACAGCGGAGTCGTAGTTGGTGTCGCTCAGGATCACGTCATAGCTCTGCTCGCGCGCCCGCAATTCGAAGCCCTTGATCACTTCCGGGAAAAATGGGTTCTCAATGTCAGAGACAATCATGCCCAGTGTCTGGCTCGCATCTTTGGCCAGGTTGCGGGCATTCAGGTTCGCCACATAGTCAAGGTTGCGCACCGCGGAGAGCACTGCTCTGCGCGTGGGCCGGCCGACACGGCCGCTGTTATTGAGAACGTAGGAGACGGTTGCAACAGAGACGCCTGCGGCCTTTGCGACATCGCGAATGGTCACAGACTTCATGTGCGGTGATTATAGATGGGCCTTCGCCTGCCACGAATGACCTTGACAATCCAAAAATATCGCGTATAAAAACGCTTATATCCGGGCGCTTATCCGTTTCAGCACAGGGACCAACCCAGGGCAACCAGGTGATCCAATTCATCCGTAATACGGAGGTGCGAACGTGTGCGCGAACCCAGCGTCTGTTGCTCAGCAACACAAAAGCACAACTTTCACCCGCTGCCCGATCAGTGTTTTGCTCCTGGTCTTGCTTCTGGCGAGCTTCGCCTGCATGGGGAATCCAGCGTGGGGGCAAGTGAGCGGCCGGTTCCTGGGCACGGTTACAGATGCGGCTGAGGCTGCCGTTCCCAACGCAACCGTGACCCTGCGCAACGCCGGCACGGGACTGGAACGTGAAACCAAAACCAACCAATCCGGATACTACGAGATATTGGCGCTGCCCGCGGCAGAAGGGTACGCCATCACAGCGGAGGCTCCAGGCTTCCAGAAAACCGAGCAAACAGGTTTGAAACTTCTGCTGAACCAGGAGTTTCGTGTCAACTTGAAGCTGCAGGTGGGGAAGGTTGCGGCCACGGTGGAGGTGTCGGGCACTCCCGTTCAGGTCGAAACCGACAGCACCCAGTTGGGCCAGGTGATCGAAAGCAACACCATCGAAGCGTTGCCGCTGAACGGCCGCAGTTATATTGATCTGCTTGGATTGCAGACAGGTGTCATTCCAACTTCGAACCCAAGCCCCTTTCAGCCCTCACAGCCCGCTTCCGGATTTCTTGGCGAAGGCGAACTTTCCGTGAATGGCCAGCGTGAGAACGCGAACGGCTTTCTGGTGAACGGCGCCCCCGTCGAAGACACCGGCTCCAATGGCGCCGGTGTTATCCCGGTGCTCGATTCCATTCAGGAATTTCGCCTGCTGACCAACAGCTTCGATGCTGAGTTCGGCGGCTTCTCCGGGGCGATTGTCAGCGTGGTCACAAAGTCCGGCTCGAACCAGTTTCACGGTTCCGCGTTTGAGTTTCTGCGCAACGAAAATCTGGATGCAAAGAACTACTTTGACACTACACGTGGAGCCTTCCAACGCAACCAATACGGCGGGGCGGTGGGTGGTCCGGTCATAAAAAATCACCTGTTCTTCTTCGGCGATTACCAGGGCACGCGGCAGAATCGCGGCCTGTCCACGGGAACGGTTCTGGTCCCTTCCGATGCGCAAAGGTCGGGTGACCTTTCGTCGTTGGCAAATCTGCTCACCGGCACCGTGCGAGGCGACAATGCCCCCGGCCATTTTGCGGACTATCTCACGACCGCGCTGGGCTATCCGGTGACCCCCGGCGAGCCTTACTATGTTCCCGGGTGCGGAACAGTGGCCAACGCGCAGGCTGGTGTCTGCGTTTTCCCCAACGCGCAAATTCCTCAATCCATCTATTCCAGCGCGGCGATCGGCGTGATGAAATACTTCCCCGAGCCCACCAACAATACCGGCAACGGCCAGTTCCCGTCGTACACCAGCAGCTCCGAGGTGCAGAACATCACCGACAACAAGTGGGCCTTGCGCATAGACACGGCGTTGAAGGGCAACCATGATTTGTCGTTCTACTACCATTACGACGGGGCGCTTATCAAATCCCCGTTGGGCGCGGGCAACGTTTTTGGTTCGTCTGACAATGTACCCGGCTTTGCTTACACGGAACCGTCGCTGGCACAGTTGCTGGTGATCAGCGACACCAAGGTGATTAGTTCCAACAAGGTGAACGAAGCTCATCTCAGCTGGCATCGCATTGCATTTCCCGGCGCGAAACCTACAGAGGGCTTAGGCAAGGTCAGCACGTTTGGCTTCACCGAAGGGGGTCTGGGGCTGATTCCGGCCAGGCCTAACATCGAGGGTCTGCCCAGTGTCATCCTTAACCAGTTAGGCTTGACCGTCGGTTCGGCCATTACCGACGGCTCCTATCAGAACAACTACCAGGCGCTGGAGGGATTCTCCTGGGTCGTGGGCAAACACACGATCAAGGTAGGCGGATCGTATACCTACCATCAGTGGAACCGGCGCGGCGGCCCTGCTCCCAATGGCCTCTTCGTTTATAACGGCAACGAAACGGGCAGCGACTTCGCCGATTTTCTTCTCGGAGCTCCCGACACATTCAATCAGAGCAGTGCGCAAACGCTGGACGCGCGCAGCAAGGGCGGCTCCATTTATGCCCAGGATAACTTCCGCGCGCTTTCCAATCTAACCATCAATTATGGGCTGCGCTGGGAGTTCAGCAATCCCTGGTACGACGCCCAGAACAAGATTCAGGGCTTTGTCCCTGGACAGCAGTCTACGGTCTTTGGCGATTCACCGACCGGATGGCTCTTTCCCCACGACAAGGGTGTACCCCGGACGCTGGGCCCCACGCGGTATAACAACTTCGCTCCCCGGCTTGGCATCGCCTATTCTCCTACCGCGGATAGCGGCTTCTTGAGCAAGGTCCTGGGAGCCGCCGGCCAAACCAGTATCCGCGCAGCGACGGGGTTGTTCTACACCACGCTTGACACGACCTCGCTCGATTTCGAGACCGGTGACGCACCCTTCGGCTTTTATTACGTCAGCCCATCGCTGGTGTATATGGATCTTCCCTTCAAGGGACGGTCAAGCGGTGTGGACCCGGGGCAGCGCTTTCCCTTCGTGGCTCCCCCCCTGAGCGGGAGCCCCACCTACAGCTTCAAACCCTTCCTGCCCATCGCGTATTCTCCTGCGTTCAAGAATACAAATGTGTTGCCTTACGCCATCGACTTCAACATGACGGTGCAGCGCCAACTGGGTCCTTCGACCATTCTGTCTGTCGGCTATGTGGGCACCGTGGGCAGAAAGCTGTTCGACATCCTGGAATTCAACGCCGGCAACCCGCAGAAGTGTTTGCAGATCGCGCAGCTATTCTCAGACGCCGGGCAATCGGCAGGAGGATGCGGACCATCCGGCGAGGACACCATTTATTCCCTCAACGGTCAGACATTCAACGGCACCCGTCCCTATTCCTGCACCTCCTGCCGTTATCTCAGCAGCGGGGAACTGGACTTTGGCGACAATCCGTATTCAACCACCATCGGAACTGCCAGTTACAACTCGTTGCAGGTCTCGGTCGATAAAAGGATCGGCGCGGTGCGCTTTCTGGGAGCGTACACATGGGCGAAGTCGCTCGACAACGCCTCCGGCTTCACCGAATCCGTCAATCCTTACGACCCGGGCCTGAGCAGGGGACTATCCGTCTTCGACGTTACGAATAATTTTGTCGTCAGCTATTTCTATACCCTTCCCTTTGATCATTGGCTTTCTTCGAAATCCGGCATCGCCTATCGTGTGTTGAGTGGCTGGCAGATCAACGGCATCACCCGTCTCACCTCAGGGCTACCCGTTACCCTGCAAGAGACCGACGACCGTTCTCTCTGCGGCTGCGATGGACAGGGTCTGCACTCGCTCGATCTTCCTAATTACAACGGGGGAGGAATTCATCGATTCAATCCGCGTTCGACTGCGGCGAACCAATACATCGATACTTCGGTCTTTTCTCAGATGGAGTTGGGAGTACCGGGGAACGCCAACCGGCGTTTCTTCCATGGTCCAGGAATCCTCAATACAGACATGGGATTGCAAAAAAATGTGCCCATTACCGAAGGCACGTCGTTCCAGTTCCGCGCCGAGTTCTTTAACATTTTCAACCACGCGCAATTTCTCAACCCCGTCGGCAACTTCATCGCCAGCAATTTCGGCCAGGTGACGGCTGCACGCGATCCGCGCATCGGCCAAGTGTCGTTCAAGTTTCTCTTTTAGATGATGGGAAAGCCACGAGCACATCGCATCATCCAAATCGGATGGCCCGAATTTGGGCAAGCTGTCTATCCCCCATCAACGTCGAGCTCTGAACTGCAACAAAGACTCGACACACTCCGCGCCAGGATTGAGGAGCGGAAACTTACCCACCTGGTGGTTTACGGCGACCGCGAGCATTTCGCGAATCTGGCGTACCTCACCGGCTTCGATCCGCGGTTTGAGGAAGCGCTGCTCATCGTTTCGCTGCAAAGCGCTCCATTGCTGGTTGTGGGCAACGAGTGCGAGGCGTACGTCGGTGTGAGCCCGCTGTTTCATGATGGAAAGTTACGACGAGAGCGCTTTCAGCCATTCTCCTTGCTCAATCAGCCGCGCGACCAGAGCCGTACGATCCGCGAGATCTTTGCCGGAGAAGGAATCGCCGCAGCATCGAGGGTGGGATGCGTTGGATGGAAGTACTTCTCCGACCACGAACATCCAAACGCCCAATACGCGATCGAGCTGCCCTCCTACCTGGTGGACACACTGCGAGAGATTACCGGGCACGATCGAGTTGTGAACAGTACGGACCTGCTCATGCATCCGGGTTACGGACTGCGAACATTCTGCACTCCGTCGGAGATTGCCTATTTTGAATACACCAGTGTGCAGGCCTCCGAAAGCGTAAAGCGGATGATGTTTGGCATGCGCGAAGGTATGACCGATCACGAAGTGGTCGCCCTGGGGGGCACTTGCGGGGAGCCACTGGGGTGCCACGTCACCTTCACCACAGGGCGCAATTCCGCGCTCGGGCTCTCCAGTCCCAGGGATGAAAAAATCGTGCGCGGACAGCCACTCTCTATGAACCTCTGCTACTGGGGCAGCAATAGTTGCCGCTCGGGGTGGGTTGCTTCTTCATCGCATGACCTGCCGGCTGCCGCTGCCGATTACATTGCAGGGTTCGCCGGTCTTTATTTCGAAGTGATGAGCGAGTGGTTCGCGCTGCTTAAACCAGGTACTCCCGGAGGTCAACTGTGGCGTCTGATTCGCGAGCGGTTGCCTTTCGAGCGCTTTGGGATTTTTCTTAATCCAGGCCATCTCATCCACCTCGATGAATGGTTGAGCTCTCCCATCTACGCGAATTCAGAGGTGCCGTTACATTCCGGTATGGCCATCCAGGTCGATGTCATTCCGAGCTCGCCGGTCTATGCATCGACTCGCATGGAAGATGGCGTGGTTCTGGCAGACAAGGAGCTGCGCAAACAGCTGAGCGAGGCCTTCCCCGACTGCTACGCGCGCTGCCAGAAGCGGCGCAAGTTTATGACCGATGTATTGGGAATCGAGCTGCCGGAGGAGGTGCTGCCGTTGTCAAATATTCCGGCGATCGTGCCTCCGTTTTTCCTTGCCCCCAACGAAGTGTTTGCGCTGGAGCCGTGAACCACGGGGGCTAAAGAGCCTGTTTGAGAGCTGGGACGTGCGAATCCAGCCCCGCACTCAGACTTCCTTCCACGTAGCGCGGGACCAAGCCGCGCGTGCGCCTAAACGCCATAAGTGCCCGCAGGACCGCCGGCAAGTCGCGATAGCAACAACGTCTGGGAGGCGAACTGAGCATGCCAGGTTTAGCGTATTTACCCTTTACTGGCTCATGGTCAGGACGAAAGTCTGGGTATGCGTCGGCGCCGACGTGCCCGATGCGGTTACCGTGACGGTATAGGTGCTGGGCGCTGACTGTGAGCTGTTCGAGGGTGTTGAGCAGCCAGCTAGCGTCAGCACAAAAACGCCAGGCAACAGCCACCGCACCCTGCGGGACTTGGTGGACAGCCCAAGCAAAAACAGTGAAAACGGCGAGACCATGGCCAGGACCAGCCCCGAAGGCACCGGCACCAGGCGGCTGCTGGTGGTTCGGCTCACCGTCAGGGTTGTACTCTGGGTCTTATTCCCCGACAGCGTCGAAGGTGCGAAGCTGCATCCCCACCCACTGGGCAGGCCGGCACAGGCAAACGAAAGCGAGGCGCTGAAACCGTTCTCAGGAGCTATCGAGACCGTCAAAGTTCCAGAGGTCCCCTGGGTCACGGTAAGAGCGCCGGCCGAAAGCGTAAGCCCGTAGTCTGCGGCGGGCGGAGGCGTCGTGGTGGCCGCGGCTATGGTCACTGTAACAGCGGTGGAGGCCGAAGCCTGGTCTGCCGCGTCTCCGCCGTAGGCTGCGGTCAGCGAGTGAGTTCCAACGCTCAATGTACTGAGGGTAAGGACCGCCTGCCCCTGGGAGAGTGTTCCCGACCCAATCGAGGTGCTGCCGTCATTAAAGATGACAGTTCCGGTGGCCGCACCAGGCGTGACCTTGGCTGTGAGGGTGAGTGCTTGCCCGAAAACGGCAGTTGCTGCAGAAGTGGCGAGGGTTACGGTTGAGGCTTGCAGTTGCGCCGCGTTGACGACCACCGGCACTGCACTCGACGTGGACGCGTTATCTGCCGAGTCCCCGGCATACGATGCGGTGATGCTGTGCGTGCCGGCGGCAAGAGTCGAAATCGTAAATGTAGCCGACCCATTCGTCAGGGAAGCTGTCCCGATCGACGTGGAGCCGTCCAACAGGGTGACGGTTCCCGCGGGCGAAGATCCTGCGGCCGCCGTCACTGCCACAGTGAAGGTCACAGATTGTCCAGCGGTAATCTGCGTGGCTGAAGCCGAGAGCGCGGTGGTTGTATTCGCGGCCACCGTGGAAGAGGGCTGGACCACAAACAGAACCGCAGAGTAGCCGGGAAAAGTATAGCTTACCGAGCCGCCGGTGATCGCGGCGTCCGAAGGGTGGGCGATGGTGGTGAGGCTTGCCCCCGAGTAGGTGTACACCTGGGCAGTAGCAGGCAAGCTCACATTGGCAATAGCGATGGCGCTGGTTAAGGCCCCGGCCGTCTTGTTGATGACCAGAATAGTCACCGCGTTGTCACTGGACCTCTGCGCGGCGTAGATGGAGAGCGACCCCTGGTCGCTGCTGACGGCGCTGACAGAAGTGTCGCCAAACTGGCTGCCATTGCCGTCGTAGTTCCTGAACATGCGAAAGGCAAAGGCAATGGGATCCTGGGGTCCCGGCGCAGTCCACATATTCGCGAAGTCCAGCGGTTCCCGGCCGAAGATGCCCAGCACATCCATTTCAGCAATCGCGTCTACGATCGATTTCTGGCCGCTGTCGATGCTGTATTCCGAGATCGACAACAGAGTCCCGGGATAATAGGTGCTGATCCAGCCCCGGAAGCGCGGAATCAACTGCATCGGTCCATTGAAATCGTACTGCTCGACCCAGGTGCCCCCGTTGTAGGTGGGGTCCCACAGCGTGCGGGTCGAAGCAAGCTGCGCTGCCGGGGTTGAAGTGTCGAAGTAGTAGTGTTCGTCGAAATAGTCCAGGATGCGCTGGCCGTTCGCCTTGTCATACGCGGCCATCTGTTGCAGGTAATACTGGCCCGCGAAGAGGCCGCCCTGCTGGCTGGTATTTCCGACCCAACCGCCCAGCGTGAAATCGGAGGGCCCCAGCACCATAGCCGTGCTGTCCGCCTGTTTGATGGTAGCCGCATACTGCTGGCCCAGTTGCGTGATGGTTGGATAGGTTGTGCCATTCGGCATTACGTCGCGATGTGTGTTCCCCCATCCATAGGGCTCGTTGTCCAGCTGGTAGAACTTCACTCCGCCCTGTGCAGCGGAGCCAAAGGTGCTCACCAGATGTTGTATCCACTGCTGTTGCAATCCGGTTGTATTGTCAATGTGGTTGGCATAGATATTGGTATCGGCGATCTGAGCGCCGCTCGGCGTGAGGCTGTTGCCGCAGTTATCCCCATTCGGATGCACATAGGGGTTGGTCGACTGTTGCGCTCCGTAGACAGAGACGGGAAAGCTGCAGTTCCAGGCCGCGGTCTTGTTGACATAGGGAAGAATCGGGATCGTGATCAAGGCGTTGGCCGGTTTGTAGGTATTGACCATCAGGTCTGGTCCCGCGCCGGGAACCGGTGTGGTCTCCCCGTTGCCGCCCATGAAATACCAATCGAAGCCCGCATTGCTCGAGTCCACCTGCCAGTTATAGCGGGTGGTGCCGTCCCCTCCCCAGCGGATATTTCCTACCTGGATCTCCTTGGCGAAGGTGGCATCGAGGCCATAGTTTGCGATCCCATAGATGTTCGGGCTTATCGGATGGCGGGATGCATTTGCATCGACGGTAAGCGTGGGTGCTCCGGATTGGGCCAGGGCCGCTTGGCGACCGCATGCGATCGCCCATGTCATCAGGAACAAAGCCCTGGCGTGTCCGCGGTTGAGTCGCATACCTGGCCTCGCAGTCTAAGTCTGACTTGGGCAGGGTACCTCTAAAGCAGTAACGCGATCTAGTTACTGACGGGGGATGCGCAGTCGGGGCAGACCCGTCGGTGCATCCTCATGGCGCGGCTGGTCCGAGCCTGGTCAGCACGGCATTCTTTGAGAAGCAGCCTCTGGGTGGTCGCCGCTTTCGGCCCGGAGGTAGCCTGGCCACAGGTCAGGAATAACTCCGCTTCGCGGTGAAGCCTCTGCGCTTCCTCCAGTTTTTTCATCACTTCGCAGGGCATGGGCATTCCTCATGCGGTTTACGGCACGCGGGCGCTGGATGGATGTGCGTCGAAGGAGAGAACCTGACCGGCAGTAATCCCGCAAGGTAACAACGGAATCAAGTTTCCTGTGGGTGTTGGGACGGTCCTATCGCCGTCCCCGCACTCCCCTGCAGTTATTTGGTGGGAGCACCATACGCAGGCGCCTCAACCTTCTTAAAGCCGGCCGGCACTTGGAACACAGACGTAGGGACCGCTTCTGCAGAGAAGTTTGACTTCTGCACCGTCATCTCCATCAGGGTTGCGCCGGTTGTGGTTTGCGTTCCTGCTGCCGCGGGCGTTCCGGCGGTTGCGGTGCTCCCAGGAGTGGCCGCCGCCGGCGCGGTTGCAGCGGGCGCGGCCGGTGGCGGTGTGGCTGCCTTCTTTTTGTGGAAGGCTCCCAACGCGGAGCTGCCTAGCGCAGATCCGAAGACTCCCATCCTGCCCGCTTCTCCGGCGGCTGTCTGTGCCGCTGTCTCGGTCGCTACCTGGCCTGCGAGCGAGCCTGTGGAAGGCGGCGGCGCCGCGGCAGGTGCGGGCTGCGCCGGAGTTGCCGCCGTGGTCTGGGCTGCTCCCGGCCCAGTCCCACTACCGCCCATGCGCGTCACCTCCATCACCTTTGTGCCCTGCAGCTTTGCCAATTCCTTCCCCATCTGCGCCATCGCTTCCGCAGATCCTGGCTGGCTGCCGAACATTTGTGCCATCCCTGGGTTTTGCTTCATCTGGGTCATCTGGCTCATCTGCGCTTTGAACGCAGACATATCCACACCTTCCATCAGCTTCTGGCCGAATCGCTTGTCAAAGTCCTGGATCTCCTTCACTTCCGGTGGATCCGGGGCGATCCAGGCATCGGTCGTGACCACATACGTCATGCTGTTGACTGCTTCCGTGGGAGGCGCATTCGGATCGGTCATATGCATCTGCATAGTGACCACCTGCTCCTGCGCGGTAAGCCCGTTGATCACTTTCGTCACCCCGGTGTTTTTCGCAGATACGTCAAAGCTAGTCTTTATATCGGTCTTTGGTTGTTGTGCCTGCTGGTCCTGCGCCTGTTTCATCTGGTCCTGCGCTTGTTGCATCTGCTTCGGCATATTCGCGAATGCCTGGCGCATCTGCGCAAACGTCGTGACCGTGTAGGTCTTGTGGACCGTGTCGATGTGGGTGATCGTTTCCTTGTCAAGATCGGTGATCTCAGTCGATTCTTTCGTCACCACCGCCTTCTGGTTGCCATGCACCATGGTCAACGTGTTGGTGGGGGCAAACATGTTGCCCATCGACTTGCTGAGAAAGCTGACGGACTTGAGCGTGTCCACCATCGTCCCGCCTGTGATCTGGCTGGTCTCCTGATAACTTGCATCGGCGAACATACACTGGCTCGCCAGCAGGATGAATCCGAGCACTGCAATTTTGCGGATATTCATTTTTGTGTCTCCCTGATTTGGTCGGTCACGTATAAGAACGAGATCGCTTCAAACTGATTTACAGAAATTGGTTGGAGGTTGCCATCGCGTGTAGGTTTTAGTGAACACATCTTTGTTGGCTTTCGCGCCTTTGGTAAGGCCAAAGAGCTGTGCATCTCCTCCCATCTGGCCCGAAACTTTCAGTTCTATCTTGGAGCACGGCTGAATCGTGATATTCGACGAATGGGTCACTCCTTCGGTGTGGATCACCTGGAAATAAATGTCCGCGCTCGAAGCGAGAATATTCGTCGCCGTCACGTTGCCTAATGGCGAGGCTTGCAGGGCCTGAAGTACGCTGGCCGGAAGCAATTTTGATTCGATCGCGCCCACAATCTTGTCGATTGCAGTCGCGCCAAGCTTCAGGAATTTTGAGCTTCCCCAGGCGCCCAGCAGTCCAAGTTTCAACTCCACCCGTGGTGCGCAGAATGAGATCACTACCGCATTCGGTGCAATGGGTGATATGTTCTGGTCGTCGGTGACCTCAAAGGTCAGGCCCTCGCTCTCATCACCGCCTTGCGCCGCATCGCTCTGGCTCCCCACCCAGCCGATGGTGAAGCCGCCCTTCGAATACTCATCGCCGCCGGTGAGCGCGGGGTGAATCAGAAACGCTGCGCTAATACCAAGGCTGAGCGGTAGACCTTCCAGCATAGGCCCCAAAGGAATGGTGATCCCCACCGGCAGGCTGAGCTTATCCTCCTGGGCCCATACACCGGGAGTGCCCTTGCCCATCTCCCACAAAAAATGCATTTTCCCGCTCATCCCCTGCATACCACTGGTGACCTGCGCTCCGAGGTTTCCTGCACCACCCGAGCCAGGAAAATTCAGATTCGAGACGAACTGAAAATTGGTGATGGTGCCGTCGACCGCAACCGCCGCCTTGAAGCCGCTCGTGTCCTTGGTCAACCTTGCCGTTATGCTTGCGGAATTATCAGCCGGCGTCACCGCCCAGTTGGTTACTTTCCAGCCGGAGATGAGCATGTCCTTGAGCTGGCCCTTGACAGCCTTCGCCGGGTCAGACTGTGCGTAGACGGGAGTCTCGATCAAGTCCATGAACCGGCCGGATACAGGCCTGGTTGCCGAAGCGGAAGATTGCCTCGGACCATGAAAGCGGACTGCCGAGTCCAGGTTGATTTCGCCTTGTTGTACCACATCGACGAGCTTCGCCTGGTCGGTGATGATGACCGTTTGATCGCCGTCCGTTTCTGCCGCGAGTACTTTGGCTGCAAAGGCATTCTTCACCAGGAAAATATCGCCGGCCTTGAGCGCGCGGATCTCCGCGGAGGCATTTTCGAATACCACACCATGTCCGTCGCTGCTGATGCCCTGGATCGAGGACTCGACCGAAGCCTCGTCGATAAACTTCACTTCCGGCTTATACGTGATCCGCGCGAAGCTCTTCCCGGCGTCCACGGAGACATTTTTTTCGGCGGCGGTTTGCTGGTCTACCCACGACGCACTTCCAAAGGTTGTGCCCGTGGTGTCGATATTGGGCAAGGCGACCTTAGCCGAGGTCGCTTCCGGTGCGTTTGCTTTCTTACAACTTGTAGCGGACAACAAGCCTGCAGCAGCGGTCAAAGTCAGAACTACTTTAGCCACGCTTTTGGGAAACGGCTTGTGCATCGAGACTATTCTTTGAGTCATCGTCAGCTTCATCCCCAGGCATTCATCATTAAGCAACAACTTACTGCCGCTGTAACTCCACCCTGCGATTACGCGCTCGTCCTTCCATGGTCTTGTTGGTCTCGATGGGCTGGGACGCACCGTATCCGCTGGTCGCCAGTCGGTCCGGCGCTATCTTGTAGCGCGTGACCAGAGCATCTTTCACCGCCGCAGCGCGCCGCTGCGACAGGCCGAGATTAAAGTTATCGTCGCCGATGTTGTCGGTATGGCCGCGCACGTCGAGCTTCCAGTCGGGGTTCTTCTGCATGATTGCGGCGATCTGCTGCAGCACCACTTCCGACTCGGGTTTGATGGTCGCTTTGTTGAAGTCAAAGTAGATCCCGTAGATCTCCACCGGCTTCTTCTCTGCCAGCGTTGTTTCCATTTGGGATCCACCACCACCACCACCTCCTCCTCCACCGCCTCCAGACGAAGCGGCCCCCGGCGCGGGCGCCTGTTCTTTCTCAGGAGGCGGAAGCATGATCTTGATGGCCTGCAGGCGAGACGACAGAGGACCAAGCTGGAAGGCGAGGGTAAGTGGATTGGCCGGCTGGTCAAGGTAATAGATGTGCGCTTCCTCGCCGTCGTCCAGTGTGCACATGGCATGCAGGGCAGGCAGCTCGACACGCTGGTCATTCAGCAGAACCGGCACCGCCAGGTCGGCTGCTTCCACCCGATGCAGTGTGCACGAATACATGGGCATGCCTGCATGTTGCGTGAGTGTGGGCTCATCGGCTTTTTTCCCCTCAGCCTGCGCGCCGATCTGCATGAAGATGGCGAACTTATTCTGAGGGGCAAAATGAAACTCCGCCTGCTGTCCGGCGCGCAGCTGGTTCAGCATCTCGATGGAAGCGCCAATCGCCGTTGCTCCAGGGAAATGCTCCGCCTTGTTGGCGAAAAGCTCAGCATAGCTATGTGCATTTGCCAGGTCGGCCTGGTCGATCACTCGGGTGCCGGCGACCCTATCCGGGAACTCGTTCTTGGGATCCGCCTGGCCTTTCTCCGCGCCGCCCAGCAAGCCGGTCATTTTGGGCGCCGGCAAATCAGCCGAGTAGTGCATTTGCACGCCTTGCGGGGCCACTGTGTCGATGGTTTTGATCGATTCGTAGTCGCCCGCCGGGTCGGTGATCGCCGTGACCACCACCAGGCCCTTGACCAGCGGGATCGGAATCGCGGAAGTGCCGGGCGGTACCGCCTTCCAGTCGGGCAGCACGGGTTTGCCGGTTCCATCTGCCTGGCCGCTTTGGATAGCATTCAGCCTGTCGGCAAGGCTGCCCGCCGGGGGCTGACCTTGCGCGGGAGCGGCGGCAGGGCTCGATTCTGAGGCGGCACTGGGAGGAGCGGATTTCTTGCAGCCTGCCGCCAGCATCAACAAGGCCACCATAAAGGCGAAGACGGCGCGAGGATAGGCATTTGCGGCGCACATGCCGCGGCTTGACAGATCGGCGCGATAGCTCGGAGGGGTCATAACCGGCAGCAATTATAGGCCCGGGGTCTTCTAAAAGACGCAAAACTTCTTATCGCTTAGAAATCCTGTTGAGCTTACCAAGAAATCTATGATCCAACAGCTTGATTGTGAGCGGGATCGGACTTTCGTTACAGAATGAAGCACTGGGAGTAACTACCGGGGCGGTAACCTTGAGACCTTACAAATAGGTGCTGATCTCAATGAGGTTAAAGTCAGGATCGCGCAGGTAAATAGATTGCATTGCGCCTATAGCGCCGGTGCGTTCCACGGGCCCGAGCTCAATGTGAGTGCCCGTTGTCCGGAGGTGAGTGATTACATCCTCGATGGGGGTTCTCGTTATGAAGCAAAGGTCTCCTGAGCCAGGGGTAGGATGTGCCGCCTTGGGCTCGAACTCTTTTCCTGCCTGGTGAAGATTGATTTTCTGCTCGCCAAATCGGAGCGCCTTACGGCCTCCGAACGCGACTAATTCCATGCCGAGAGCCGATGTATAGAAAGCGACGGTTTCTTCGATGTTAGCTACCGTCAGCACGAGGTGGTCGAGATGATCGATGACAAAGGCCATGGCCTTTTGATTTTAGGGTAGGCCGGGGATGCCTCGCCGCAGCGAGCATTATCCCCGGCACAAACGCAACGCAATGAAGAGGGCTAAAGAGGCTGTGTGAGAACTAGTCTTTGCAAATCCAGCCCCGTAGGGGCGGGATTTGCAAAGTCCAGTTCTCAAGCAGACTCCTTAGCCAACGACGTATGCGGTTTCTGCAACCTTCCGAAAGATTCCGCTTCAGTAGCCAGGGTAAGGTTGCGCTCCTCCATGACGATAGACATCGTCATAGCCTGCGCGAAATGCGTGCCGGTAATCCCCAATCAGCGGAGGCGGTACGGGCGGATTGCGGAAGCGTTCATGGCGACCGGGATCGGGAGCTGCTCCCCTGGAGACATCGCGCTGTGCTGCCTCAATGCCATCGTGCTGGCCCTGTTCTGCAGCCTGAGAATATGCCGGCGGCGGCGGGTAGTAAGCCACTGGCTGCGGATGGGAGCATCCGCCAAGCGCAAAGGGAAGCAGCAATGTTGCCACCGCAAAGAGTTTTTTCATGACGTCCCCTCTCAAAAAGCTTTCAGAGGAGGAAACCCGTGCATGGAAACAAGTGTTGCGCGCGATCTTTAAAAGGAAGTGTCGCTGGTTACCATCATCCGCGGTAGCTCAAAGGGGTGCCCGTTCGCGCACGCCAGAGTGCGCCATCGATGGGATCAACCGCTTTATCCGGTGCATTCGCCGCAGGGAACTCGCAGCGCACCGATGCAATCAGAGCATCCCGCACAGGAGGAACGTTTTCCAATATGCTGCCGGCAAAGGCGATCGGCGGAGTCCAATCGTGGTTGTGCGAGACGCGCCTCAGGCGGCGGATTACCAGGCGGACCAGGTAAGCAAGCTCGTCTCCCTGTTGCCGCAGAACCGTCAACGCACTTTCATCTCCCAGTTCGGCGCACTGCAGTACAACTCCCGTTAGCGTAGAAAAATCGGGTGCGGGCAGAGCGTTCGCGTATTCCACCAGGTGCTCGAGCGAAGACAACTGCCAGAAGCCCAGCACCGCGGGCAATAGCAGCGTATGCCGTCCTTCATCCTTGGCCAGAAAAATGGCGCGCAGGCTTTCCAGTCCAATGCGATGCCCCGATCCCTGGTCCGCCAGTGCCGGTCCCCAGCCTCCAGCGGCAACCAACTGACCTCCACTGGTGCGGCCAACCACGTTCGATCCCGTGCCCGCAAGCACCAGCACTCCGGCCCGGCCGGGGAAAGCCGCGTCGAGCGCGATCTCCACATCGCCCAGAATGAGAAGTTCGCCGCTGACCCTCGCGGTGATCGACTCGCGCAGCCAATCGGTGACCAGGGGAACGGTCTCGCCCGCGGTGCCCACACAGGTGCGCGTTACCGATGCCATGGAGATTCCCGTCTGGTCAGACAATTCGGCCAGCGCCGACTCCAGGTTCTGGGCAGCGGTGGCTGCATCCACCCGCATGCGCTTGATGGTCCCTGTGCGCACCCTGGCCAATTCCCGCGTCTCATCGGCAAGGACGTAGTCAGTCTTCGTGCCCCCTGCGTCCAGAGCTAAAAAGATACTCATTCGGTCGTGTACTCCGGCAATTTATGCAGCTTCAAAATAGGCCTCGATCTCTTCCAGAGTCTTACCTTTGGTCTCCGGCAAGAAGAACGCGGCTGTCAACAGGTAGATCACAGTGAACCCGCAAAACAGGAAAAACATCATTGAGTATCCATACTTGCCGACAACGGGCAAGAAGATTCCGGCCAGGGTGGTCGAGACCATCTGGTTGATGACCAGGGCGATACTCATGCCATTGGAACGGATACGGGTGGGCATAAGTTCCGATAGAGCGAGCCATACGCAAACACCCGGGCCCATGGCATAAAACGCGATAAAGCCATACAAGCCAAGCGCCACCAACCAGCCGTGGACCGCAGGTGGTACCGGTCCGATGTAGGCATGCTCAATTTCGAGAGGAGCCTTGCGCGCCGCATCCAGGTCTACGAAAGGGTTACGAAAGAATGCCTCGACTTTGCTCGAAGGCAGGCTGCCCTGGCGATCGATGCGCAGGGATGTTTCCTCGGCGCCCCCGGAACGCAGGGGCGTGGTCGTCCCCGTAAACCCACCATACGAGTAGATTACGGCCAGCGATAACCGGTCAGTACTGCCAGGCAACAGGCGGCTGGCCTCAGCCGCGTCGTAATGCAGCAGGAGAGTCTGGTCCGGTGACACCATGGCCTGGATTGCGCCCCGGACGTCATGCCGGTCTTTTTCTGTACGCAAAAAAAGCGTGCCGACAGAGAGCAGCGAGACAATGATGCCCGACGTTCCGAGAATGAAGAGGAACTTGCGCCCTTTTCGATCGACCAGCGTCATTCCTACCAGGGTCATCAGGAAGTTCATAAACGTGAAGACCACATAGCCCCAATGCGCCCACAGGTCAGACAGGCCGCTTTGCAGCAATATGTCGGTGTTGAATCCAATAATGGAGTTGATACCCGTCGCCGTATTGCAGAAGAGAATGACGCATGCCAGCAGGAAGGGAAGAACATACTTCCGGCGCAGCAGCGAATCTTTCAATGCCCCCCTGGCCACGGATGCGTCTTTCGCGGCGAGCGAAGTATGCTCCATCTCCTCTATTTCGAGGTTGGCTTGTTGGGCACTGCGTGAGCGCAGCAGCGCGGTGCGGGCCAGTTCTTTTCGTCCCCGGCTGAAAAGCCAGCGAGGCGACTCGGCAACGAACAGGCTACCCGCAACGAACAGAATGCCGGGCGGCATTGACATCCAGAAGATTCGCCGCCATGCCTGGTCCTTGACTACCAGCAATGCCGCTGGCGAGATCGAAGTAGCCAGGCCAGCCACCCGGTAGCTGTAGTAGATACCGATCACCGCGGCGCAGAAAATGCCCAGGGTCAGGAGCCACTGGAAGGCTCCCGTGCCTTTCCCTCGATCTTGTGCTGACAGACACTCTGCCAGGTACAGCGGAACGACGATGCCCACCAGCCCTCCGCTGACGCCCTGCAGCAGGCGGCCGAAGAACAGGGGCGCGTAACCGTGAGACAGCGCGATGACAGGAATGCTGAGTACGAAGATGGCTCCGCTGATCACCATGAGGGGCTTGCGCCCCAGCCAATCAGCGAGCAATCCGGCAAAGAGCGTAGAAATGACGCTCCCCAGCAATACAGCAGCAACGATGATGGAGAGCTGGCCGGCATTGAGTCCGGAGGTCGCTTCCAGGTAGGGCAGCGCGCCGCCGATAATGCCGACGTCCACCCCGTAGAGCAGCCCACCCAGTCCCGCGACCAGCAGGAGAAGGCGGTTATAGGTCCGGGTAGGACTCACGGCAGAGGCAGGCATTTTGTCCACCAAGTGAATTAAATTGAAACCCTTATTTTAGAGTAATCTGCGAGATGGCGCTGGCCGATTTTCGTAGCAAAAATCTGCAATTCAACCACCTAGGCGAACAAAATGAGCACCTTCAGGCAAGGCACGGCTGCACAGGCTGTGGAAAACCGCGCCCGGGAAGGCCAATCCCCGGATTTGCCGTCGCGAATCCTACCGAAGCCGCCGTTGGGTCTCCATCAGCGCCTTTTTGGCGGCCATGTCGCTGGCGATGCCGAAGATCATAAGTTCGAGGGGTCCGCTGCCGGAGTTGGCGAAGGATTGGGTCTCCGCCAGTCGCACCGGGACAGCGTCTCCGCGGTGGATGGTCGCCGTCTCGGTGCCAATGGTCACGCTGCCATCGCCCGCCAGCACGTAGTAAATCTCGCTCATATTTGGTTTGGAAACAGGACCAATCGTGGCGCCTGGAGTCAAAAGCAGATGGTCGACATAGGACCATGCGGTATAGAACACCGTCGGATCGAGCACCCGGCGATATTGCACGGTACCCGTGCCGCCATCCATGCGGTCGACCGGTTTGAGCAGTGACCGGTCCAGATGCATGGTGATGAAGGTAGGGATCGGGTCAAGCGGCACGCCCACACGGGGATCGTCGAGATTGAAGGCGTCGTAGACGCCCTTCATGGTGCCGACGTTGAAGTTGATCCACTCCACCGGCTTGTCGGTAGCGTTATAGATGGCGTGGGAATGGCCCAGGCGGGCCGGAGCGCCGGCGGGCCCCTTCAGAACAGAGGTGCGGCCATCGATCGTAAACTGGGCCTCACCGTCGAGGATCACGAACATCTCTTCGCACTGGTTGTGGAAGTGCGCGCCAATCCCGCTTTTCGGCTCGATCACGCCGCGATGCATGAAAAATAGATTGGTTTCCAGGGTCTCCGCGTCGAAGAGCGGGGCGAAGTCCATGGTGCCCGGGCCACCGTGTACAGCTTTGATATTGCGGTACTTCGCAGGGTCGGAGTGGGCGATTCGTTGCTCCAGCGGCACCGTCTGCTGGGCTGGCAATAAGACAGGCGCCGACACCACGATTGCAAGGATGAAACCTCTGATCATCGACGTCCTCAATACGCCGGCACCTGGGTGGGCGCCCCACCCTTGCTGGCAGTGATCTCGACCACCGGCGGCCGCAATCCTAAGCGGGCGAGCACAATATAGATCACAAAACCGCTGGCAAACGCGTACAGCGCGGAGGGATTGTCGGCCTTGACCCAGGATGCGGGAATTCCGGGAATGCGCTCCGGGATGCCCACCAGGAAACCAACGATCCACGCGATATAGCCAGCCCAGTTGATGCCCAGCCGCGGCCCGGACCACCGCCGGCCGGCAAGCAGGTAATCGGCGACCATGGCGCCGCATATCGGGCCAAACGATGCGGCCACAATGCTAAAGAAGCCAACCAGGTTGTCGGCCACTCCCGTGATGGCCAGGATGGCGCTCAGCGTAACCCCCGCCATGGTGGATACCGGCCGGGAAATCTTGGGCAGCATGGTGCTGAAACTATTTGCCGCAATAAACGCGGAGAAGCAGGTGGGGACCAGGCAGGCTACGGCAAAGAGAAAGAACATCACCGGCGCGATTGCTCCTACACTGGCAATTGCAGCGGTGAAGTCGTAGCTGACGGGGCCGCCATTACGTCCCAGGTAGCCGGCCACCGAGAGCACCGTGATCCCGCCGGCAATCAAGGCGCCTGCCGCAATTCCGGTGAGCCCACCCAACACAATGTCCTTTCTGTCGCGGTTATTCATGCCGAAATCGGTGCCGGCGGCGCCTGCGGTAGCAAAGAAGCCGATGGTAATGATCAGGGCATTCAGAAAACCGGTTACCGGCTCGTTGTGCGGTGGCTGGTAGTGGGATATTCCACTCCGGTTGGCCGACAGCACAAGCAGCATCATGAGGAAAGGAATCCAGTTGAGGAACTTGGCCGCCTGGCTGACGTAGTGGATGCCCTTAATGGCCACCCATCCCAGGCTGTAAAGCCACACAATCACGATCACGGTGTGCAGAGTGCGCGACGTCTGGTTCAGGCCCTGCATGATGAAGCTGCTGGCCAGCGCCGCGTCCACAGCTACCCAGCCAACCTGCAGCAGGCCCATCAGCAGTCCGGGGATCAGGTAGCCACCCGTCGTGCCAAAGGTTGAGGAGCCCACCACGTAAAGCGTGCGGCCGGTTTGCATGCCCAGCATGGCGGGCACATAGTAGTACAGCCCAAAGCAAAGCAGCCCTGCCACCAGCAGGCCCCATAAGCAGACACTGACCGACGCGTAGCTCAACGTCGGCCCGGCGAGCTTGAGGTAATAGCCGACGAACAGGAAGATGCCAAAGTAGCTGGGGAAGGTGCTCTTGTACCACGGCACCCTGCCGGTGAGTGGCACCGGTACCGAGCGGCTTACATACTCAGGAACGTTCTGTCCCATAAGGCTCCTTGGGTAATCCTGCTTCGATCTTTAAATCGAGGTGTAGTCCTGCACCGAGTAGTCCGCGCAATGGCTTTCCATCTGCGGCCACACTTGCTGATGCAGCTCCGCGGCGACCCACTTTCTCTGCAGCTCATGCGACTCGAAAGCGATGCTCAGCCGGTATTCGCCACCGTGACGGTTTGGCCGCAGTAGTTCCACCCCGCGAAAGCCCTCCTGGCCGGAGATAGCGGGCCGAAAGGTCTCGGTGTAGGTTTTCTCCAGCGTTTGCTGCGACCCAGGTTTCACTTGCATGTCAACAAACAGAACGAACATCGTCACCTCACCATTTCAGCTGGAATACATCGATGGCCGTGCCACCCAGCACCTTGTCGTAGATATCGGGCTCTAGATCGAGCGCCTTATACTTCGCGAATTCCACGGGAACATTGCTGGGCAAATCTGCGCCCAGCATCACCCGGTCCGCCCCGATGGTGTCGATCATCCAGCGAATATCTTCTCCGATGCACCAGGATGTTTCGAGGTACAGGTTGCCGCAAACCGAAGCTGCGACTTGGGCCTCAGCGGTGAAGACGGCAAAACCCGCGTGCGCGAGGATGATCTTCAGGTCAGGATATTTCCGGGCCGCGGGAATGCACAACGCCGGCAATGCGAAGGGAACGCCGGGGCCAGTGTGGACCATCGCTGGCACGCCGAGCGCGTGGGCGGTGGCAAAGACGCGGTCTCCATCTTCGCTCAACGGATTGACTCCATGCCCGATGGTATGCAACTTCACTCCGACAAACTTCAGCTCTTTGATGCACCGTTCGATCTCGCGTTCGTACGCGTCGCGATCCCCGTGCGGGCTCACACTGGCGATGCCGAAGAACCGGCCTGGATGCCGCGCGCATAAGTCTGCGATGCGGTCGTGTGTTTTTGAAGCAGCGGTGGCTCCTGGGTAGGGCTGCACGATGGTCGCGTCGACGTTGCATTCCTCCATGCGGCGCAGCATGTCTGCCTCGGTGCTGAGCAGACCGAACACGCAACATTCGCCCAGGTGAGCATGGGTATCAATTCTCCTGGTCATGAGTCCTCCCCTTTTCCTAACGGCCTTCGCCCAGTTCCGTGTCGAGTTTGTTCTTCTCGGCGGAGATGCCGACAATCATAAGCTCCAGATCGGCTGATCCGTTGTTCTTGAACGAGTGTGCTTCCTTAAAGCGGATCGGAACCGCGTCTCCTTTGTGGATCGCAGCGGTCTCGCCGTTCACTTCCGCCTGGCCGTCGCCCTGTAGCACGTAATAAATCTCTTCGACGCCTTGATGGTAGTGCCGGCCTTCGGACGCTCCAGATGGAATGAGCAGGTGGTCGACGTAGGCCCAGTTGGTGAGAAACACATCCGCGTCGAGGGCGCGCCGGTACTGCACTGTGCCCTGGCCACCGAGGTAATTGGGCATGGGGCGCAGCAGCTTCTTATCCAGCTTCATGGTCATGAAGACCGGGATCGGATCTTTGGGCACCCCGACCCGAGCGTCATCCAGATTGAAAGCGTCATAGTGGCCTTTGATGGAGGCCACGTTGATGTTCATAAATTCCACGGGTTTATCCGATGGATTGTAGATGGCGTGCGAATGGCCCATCCGGCAGGGAGCTCCCACGGTTCCCTGCAACACCGAAGTGCGGCCGTCGATGGTGAACTCCGCCTGGCCGTCAAAGATGATAAACATCTCCTCGGTGGTGTTATGGAAATGATGTCCTACGCCTCCGCCGGGCATGATCTCGCAGCGGTGCATGAAGTTGAGGTTCACATCGAGTGCGGAGGGTGGAACCAGGAGTTCGCAGGCCATATCGCCGGCGCTGTTGTGGGAACGGCTGCGCGTGTACTTGCTGGGATCGGTGTGGCCGATTCTCGCCGTTAGGGAACTCTGCGCCCACAGCCCGGAGGTGGAGAGAAGCGCAATGGTACACAGCATCCGTCGCAGGCACACGGATCGCATCATATCTCACCCTTTGCGTAAGCCGCCCAAGAATATATTTCAAGGGAGGGAGCGTCAAGCTCCATCCTGGCGTTCCGGTGAGCATAAAGGAGCATAAGCTTGATTGCAGTGGATTGGGGTACCAGCAATTTCCGCGCGTTTCGCCTCGATGCGCAGGGAGCGATCGTGGCCAGGTGTTCCTCGCCGCGGGGCATTCTGCAGGTTGGCGACGGTAATTTCGCAGCCGCCTTGCGCGCAGAGATCGGCGCCTGGCTGGCGGAAGGCGAAACGCACGTCCTGATGTGCGGCATGATCGGCAGCCGGCAGGGCTGGGTCGAAGCTGGGTACGTTGCTTGTCCCGCCGGTCTATCGGATCTGGCTGGTGCTGTCATGCAAGTGCCATTTCCCGACGCCACGGTACGACTGGTTCCGGGTGTGAAGGGAGTCGACAGAGCGGGGGTGCCGGAAGTGATGCGCGGCGAAGAGACAGCAGCGATGGGCGTGCTCGATGGTTGCGCCGGAAGCGGCCTGGTCTGTTTTCCTGGGACGCACTCCAAGTGGATTCAGCTGAGCAATCACACGATTGCGGGTTTTGCCACCTGGATGACCGGTGAAGTCTATAGTGCGCTGCGTCAATGTACCATTCTGCAGCGCATGATGACCACCGACACTACCATCGACCACGCTGCGTTCCAGGATGGTGTTGCTCGCTCCGCGGACTCCGCTGGACTGCTCCACCACCTTTTTGGGGTGCGCACGCTGGCCTTGATGGGGCAGCTCAAGGAAGAGATGTCTGCCTCGTATCTGTCGGGTTTGTTGATTGGGCACGAGGTGCGCGCTGCCATGCCCCGCGCGGCCCGCGTTCACCTGGCGGGCGCAGCGATGCTCTGTACACTCTACGCACAAGCCATCGAGGCCTGCGGAGGCACGGCACGCACGGAAGACGAAGATGCGGCGGCCCTGGGGCTGGCCGCGATCGGCAGGAGGTTGCCATGGGCGTAGGAGCATGGCTCGACCAATGCCCTCTGGTTGCCATTCTGCGGGGTATCCAGCCGGCGGAGGCAGAGTCGATCTGCGCAGCTTTGGAAAGGGCCGGCGTCTGCATCGTCGAGGTGCCTCTCAACTCGCCCAGCCCGCTCGAGAGCATTGCAATTTTGTCGCGCAGCTTCGGCGGCCGGATGCTGATTGGAGCCGGTACCCTGACCGATCCATCCCAGGTAGGGGAAGTGGCGGCGGCCGGTGGCCGTCTGATCGTCACTCCTCATGCGGACACGGGCATAGTGCGCGCCGCGAAGCAGGCCGGCCTCTTTGCCGTTCCAGGCTTCTTCAACCCGACCGAAGCCTTCGCACTGTTGCAGGCCGGTGCCGATGCAGTCAAGCTCTTTCCCGCTGAGGTCCTGGGTCCCACAATGATGAAGGCGCTGCGCGCCGTGCTGCCCAAGTCGGCCATCGTGATCCCGGTGGGTGGAGTCGGTGTTGACCAGGTGGCGCCCTGGATGGCCGCCGGGGCACTCGGCCTGGGTGTCGGTTCCTCGATCTACAAACCCGGTGACGATGCCCCCATCGTAGAAGCAAAAGCGCGGGCCCTGGTGGCCGCGGTGCGTGCACATAAGTCCGAAGGAGAGAACGCGTCATGAAGAGAAGAGCATTCCTCCGCACTCTGGCCGCCACCACGATGGTCGGTGGTGTGCGCACCCAGCCTGCCCATGCGGCTCCTCTTCCCGCGATGAAGATCACCCGGGTACGCGCTTATCTGCCTCCAAATCCCAACCCGTTGTTCAACCAGAGCGACGTGGTGGTCACGGTCGAGACCGACGCCGGAATCACCGGCATCGGCGAGGGCGGAGCAAAGGATACGCTGGCTCAGTCCGCGGGGCGGCTGATCGGCCGGGATCCCCAGTACATCGAGCGCCTGTGGCAGGATATGAACCGCGCCTTCTTTTATCCCGCGGGCCGGGAGAAAACCGACGCCATTGGCGCCCTGGACCTGGCGCTCTGGGATATCAAGGGCAAGGTCCAGGGCTTGCCCGTCCACCAGTTGCTGAACGGTATGGTTCGTAACTATTGCGAGTGCTATAACACGGCCGGCGTGATACCGGGTGTGACCCCGGGCATGAGCATCAAAGATCGTGCCCATCTCACCATCGAGGCAGGCTATCGCGCCTTTCGCTTCGGCGCCATGGATCTGCCCGCGAACACCACTTACAACACCCGGGAGCGCATTACCCACCTGCGCGATGAATGTTCGCAGGCGCGGGAGGGCGTGGGCAGGGATGGGGACTGGTGCATCGATTTCCATCAGCGCTTCGACTTGCCCGACGCGATTCGCGGCTGCAACGAGATCGAGGATCTAGCCCCCTTCTTCGTAGAAGACCCGGTGCGCACCGAGGCCTTTCTGCAGGATCTTCCCATTCTGCGTAGCAAGGTGAACGTTCCCCTGGCGGCGGGCGAAGAGTGGGGAAATCGCTGGGACTTCAATCGCCTGGTGGAAAATCACGACATCGATTTCGTCCGCGCCACTTTGCCCAACGTGGGCGGCATTACCGAGATGATGAAGATCGCCGCGATCTGTGAAACCCACTTCGTGGGCATCGTTCCCCATTTCACCGGGCCGATCGCGACCGCCGCCCTGGTCAACTGCCTGGGCACTTTCTCCGGGCCCGTCCTGATGGAGTACAACTACCAGGGCCGCACCTTGCCCCATTTGCCTGTCTGCCTGGATTTCAAGGAAGGCAAGCTCTATCCCAACCAGCGGCCCGGCCTGGGTGTGGAGTTGGACTACAAGCAGCTCACAAAGATCGCCGAGATTACCGAACCGGTGACCGCTCGCGCGCAGACCTACTTCCGGCCCGATGGTTCGATCACCAACTGGTAAAGGAGGCCGCGTATGACCAGCTCGAGCGTCCAGGTGGCCGAGTCCGCCAGGCGGAGCGCCCGTTGGCTGGTGGTGGCGCTGCTTACTTTGGGCGTCATCATCGCTTACACCGACCGTATCAATTTGTCGGTTGCGCTGCCCCAGATTCGCATGAGTTTCCCGCTCACGGCGGGGGCTGCGGGAATTCTGCTCTCCGCCTTCTTCTGGGCATATACCTTGCTGCAAACCCCGGCCGGATGGGTGGTCGATCGCTTCGGGCTTAAGTGGCCTTACGCTGTGGGCCTTCTCTTGTGGAGCGCGGTTTCTGCTGCTGCGGCGCTTGCCAGCTCGCTCAGCGGCCTGATTGCTCTGCGGATACTCCTGGGGATCGGCGAGGCCATCGTCACCCCTGCGAGCATACGTTATATCCGCAAAAATTTTGCCGAGCACGAGCGCGGTTTGCCCATCGGAATTTTTATGTCGGGGACCAAGTACGGCCCGGCCATCGGGGCGCCGATTGCGACGTATCTCGTTTTGGCCTTCGGATGGAGATGGATGTTCGTGCTGAATGGCGCGTTGGGGCTTATCTGGTTGGTGCCGTGGTTCCTCTTCGTCAGGGACGACAGCAAGAGCGCGAGGATGCAGGAAAAGCTCGGTGCGGGGAAGCCGGTCTCCTGGGGCGCAATCTTCAGTACGCCTGTCATGTGGGGCACTTGCCTCGCTACGTTCTGCTACATGTACTTCGTGTATTTCTGCATGACCTGGATGCCTACCTATTTCAAGGAGAGGTATGGCTTGTCTTTGACCGCGTCGGGCTGGTTTACCTTCATGTCATTTGCGGGGATGGGTACGATCGCGATCCTGGCGGGCTGGGCCGCGGATCGGCTGATTGCGCGCGGGCTTAACGCTGTCACGGTGCGAAAAACGTTCACCATGTTGGGCTTTCTGTTGGCCTTCAGCGAAGTCTTCGGTGCCTTTTCAGATTCCAAGACCCTGACTCTTTTTCTGGCTGTGTTTTCTTTGTGTGGGCTTGGTCTGGCGACCGCGAACTATTGGGCCCTGACGCAGACGCTGACGCCGGCCTCCGCTTCTGCCAGTGTCGCGGGCATACAGAACACTGCGGCAAATCTAGCGGGAATTGCGGCGCCGTGGATAACCGGCTTATTGGTGCAAAGGACAGGAAACTTCAACGCGCCGCTGATTGCGATTGGTCTCTGGTTACTGGTGGGAATAGGTTGCTATCTCTTCTTAGTAAGAGAAAGATACGCCTTGCGCTAAGTTGACATTTGATGCTGATGAAGAGAACTGCAGATCCCTCGGCTTCGCTCGGATTTCCTGTTGAACTTGGTGGCGTTGGCTAACTTCATGCGCCTTTCTCTACGGAAAGGCGCACACGCAGTCACGTCCAGCGGTATGTGGCAGGAAATCCGGGTACGCTTCGGTCGGGATGACAAATTAGTTTGAGATCGAAGATTCCGCGCAATATCTCCCATTTTGCAAAAAAATTGTCATCCCGACCGAAGCGCAGCGCAGTGGAGGGACCTGCTGTTCACTCCATTAGCAACAAATGCTGCGCTCGTTCATTCGTCGCTCCTACTTGGATGCCAAGAACCCCGACTCAGCATCCGTAACCTCGGAGACGAAGCGAAAGTCCCCCGGGGTAATCCCGCGCCACAGTGCGAGCCGGTAAGCCGCGACTTGCATTGGAACAATCTCGAAAAGCGGTGCAAGCACGGGCGCAACCTCCGGCCAGGGAATCAGCGACGGCGCGTGTCCCCGGCTATCCTCGGCCGCGGGTCCGATCCAACGGACCTGCGCCCCAGCGGAAAAGAGATCGTCGGCCAGCGAGCGATCGAGGGCTCTCGTACCCGGTGGCGTGCCGAATACCACAGCCCGAAAATCGCCCGAAAGAATCTCCGCCGGCCCGTGGCGAAATTGTCCTGAGGACATCCCCACCGCTGCCGTCTTCGCGGTTTCGTGCAGCAGCAGCGCCCCTTCATTCACCGCGCCCAGTGCCGGTCCCCGCCCCAGCAGATAAAGTGGGCCACCCATCAGCAGCTCCTGCCAGTGGTCGCTTTGCCGTAGACATTCGTCGATATGCTCTGCCAGCGCCGGCAGCGCGGCCTCGCATGCATCGCTCAGCTGCGCGCTCTGGCCGGCCAGCACTTCCTCGGCCAACAGTAATAAGGTGAGCGCCGTCCCGGTGTAGGTCTGTACCGCGATCAGCTTGTCGGCCTGCGCACCGATGGGTAGAGTGATGTCGGCGAGCTCTTCAAGCTTGGAGCCGGGCACATTCGTGACCCCAATGACGGTCATGCCGGCCGCGCGCATTTTCTCCGCGAGAACCAGCGGCTCGATCGATCCGCCCGAGCGCGAGATCACAATGCCCAGGTCTCCGGCGCGCAGGGAAGCAGTGCCGTAATGCAGCAGCTCGGCGCTCTCCGCCGCCTCCACCGGATATCCCTGCCCAACCAGCCGGCTAACCGCCGCCGGGGTGGCGAACAGCGAACCGCCCATGCCGGTGAAGATCACCCTGCCCTGGGCCTTGCGGATTTTTTCCGCGCACGCGCGCAGTGTTGCATGCTGGTTGCTGCGGTGAAGCGCCAGCAGGCCGCGGTGCGACTCGGGCTGCCCCAGGATGTTATCCAGCATGGGAATCCGGGTCATGCCTTCCTCCGGTTCAGCCACTCGTCTACAGGACGCTCCGCCGTTGGCTTGAAAGGAAAATATACTTTCTGTCCCAAGCCCGCCGAAGCGTACCCCGCGTAGATGGCCTCCAGCACCAGCTTGCCGTCCTCTCCCGTAGCCTGCGGCGTTTCCAGGCCGCGTATGGCGCGCGCGAAGTGACGCATCTCTTGCGGGAAACCATAATTCCACAGCTCTTCAAAGACCGGGTAGCTCCACCCCGTGGTGGTGGGCGCCTTTTCCACGGCATAGCCGAAGCCATACTCGCTGTAGGTGGGCAACGCGTTGCCCATTTGCAGGTTTGCAATCGTCAGGCCGCCCTCACCGTAAACCTCGATGCGATCGTCCATGCCGCCGCGGCGCGCCCAGCTGTTCTCGATAATGCTGAATGCGTCGCCCGCAAACTCGACCACCGTGACTGCTTCATCATCGAGCTTGGTCTTGTCACCGTGAACGTAGGTGCCCAGGTGCGAGTACACACTCAGGAGCTTGGGACGTCCGAGAAACCAGTAGGCGAAGCCGATGCCATGGGAGCCCAGGTCCAACAGTGCCCCGCCGCCTGCCCGCTTCACATCCCAAAACCATTCGGCGTGCGGGCCAAAGTGCTTCTCGCTTTGCTTGATGAGGTGAACCTTGCCGAACGCGCCGGCGTTCGCCATTTCTTTTGCCTTGACATACTTGGGCGTAAAGAAGAGCGACTCGGCATAGAGCAGCAGGACTCCGTTGGCACGGCAAGCCTCGATCATCCTGTCGGCCTCGTCCAGCGTGACGCAGAGCGGCTTCTCGCAGATGACATGCTTGCCCGCCTGCGCCAAGGTGACGGCCATCTCGCAGTGCAGGGCGTTGGGCGCGGTAATGCTCACCGCTTCAATTGCTGGATCTTTGGCCAGATCCTTGTAATCGTTGTAAACACGGGGAATCTTGTAGCGATCGGCCAGCGCCTGCGCATGCGAAGTGGTCGGGGAGGCAACCGCCTCAACCGTCATATCGTCCGGCACCATGCCGATCGCAGCCGCGTGACAATCTGCCTGGAATTGCGAGCCGATGATACCTACGCGCACCGGTCCATTCTTCATAATGACTCCTTCCTGAAGGGGAAATCAGGCGTTTCTCGATAGCTTTCAGAGAATACACTGCGGCTTATCAAAAGAATGGTTTGCCACGTTGCCTGCCGTGAGGGTGATCAGGCAAAATTGCAGGGTACACCGCTCGTGCGTTTTCACAAATGGTGTGCGGGGTCCGGGAGAGCTTTTGGAAGCTGCCGCGTATCGACGTTTGCTTCTCCGTCTGGTTGTACTGCCACTGGTTGCCCTGGGCCTGCTCGCCTTGACCTTGGCTTACGGGTTCCGGCAGGTGCAACGCAGCGCTCGCCGGGTTGACCATTCTGATCGGGTGATCGCCCACGCCAACAACCTGCTGAAGCTCATGGTCGACGAAGAGACCGGGCTCCGGGGATTTCTGCTCACCCACGATGCAACATTTCTCGAGCCATACCAGAGGGCCACGCTGCAACTGGAGCCGGAATTCAGCGCCCTCACAAACCTGGTAAGACACGATCCTGAACAGACCGTTCGGCTGCAGCGCCTGCAGGCCGCCTCCCACGCGTGGCAGCAGGACGCCCGCCAGACCATCGCGCAAACCGAACCCGCGTCCGAGTTACTTCCTCAGATGCTGGAGCGTAAGCGCCAAATGGATGCCGTGCGTGTGTCGGCCGACGATTTCATCGCCGCGGAAACAACCATACGAGCCAGCCGGTCATTCACTTCGCTGCGCGTCGACAACTTCAGCCTCTATGGGCTCATAGGGCTGGCCGTTCTTCTCGGCGTCTTGCTGGCCTGGGAAATTCGCCGGCTCTTTCAAAAAATTACCGCAACCTACGGCTTGCAGATCAAGGAAGTCAAGCGCCGGGGAGACGAATCCTTTGCCCGCGAGCAATGGCTTAATACCACTCTCCGCAGCATCGGGGATGCGGTGATCGCTTGCGATCCTGCGGGCAAAGTAGTGTTCATGAACAGAATCGCCGAGCAGCTCACGGGATGGAAAGAGTCGGAGGCAGACGGCCTCCCGCTTTCCGAAATCTTTGTCATTCAAAACCAGCGCACCCGCGCTACGGTCGAAAACCCGGTTGAAGTGGTGCGCCGGTCGGGCAAGATTGTCGGCCTGGCCAATCACACAATTCTTATCAGCAAAGATCTGACAGAGTTCCATATCGACGACAGCGCCGCGCCTATTCTCGATGCGAACTCGGTCATGATTGGCATCGTGCTGGTCTTCCGTGATATCACCGAGCGGCATGCTGCTGAGCTCGCACTCATGCGCGCGGAAAAACTGGCTGCGGCAGGGCGGCTGGCTGCGGCCATCGCCCATGAGGTCAATAATCCCCTGGAGGGCCTGGTGAACCTCATCTACCTCGCCCGCGGGGAGCAGAATATCGAAAAGATTCGGCGGCACCTCGCCGAAGCCGATCGTGAGCTGCAGCGAATCGCTCATATTACCCGCCAATCCCTTGGCTTCTATCGCGAGCCATCTTCCGCCGGTCTTTTTCGTCCGGATGTCGTGACCCGTGAAGTCTTCGAGTTCTATTCCTCCCGTGCAGCCTCCGCCCGGGTCGGCCTGCACGTGAAGATAGCCACCGAGCAGCAGGTTTTTGGAAACTCCGGGGAGCTGCGCCAGGTGCTTTCAAACCTGCTCGCCAACAGCCTCGATGCGTGCCGTGAGGGGAACGCAGTCTGCGTTCGCGTTCGTGCCGGCAGAAGAGACTCCGCTGGACCGGGTGTTTGCATCACCCTGGCGGATAACGGCAGTGGCATCCAACCGGCGAATCTCAACCGCATCTTTGAGCCCTTCTTTACCACCAAAAAGGACACAGGCACAGGATTGGGCTTGTGGGTTTCCCGCGAGTTGATAGAAAAAGTTGGCGGCCGTCTTAACGTGCGTTCAAGCGTAGCGAAGAATCGCTCGGGAACTGTCTTTACGGTATTTCTGCCTGCGGCTATCCCGGGGACCTTGCATGACCACGCGGGCTCACTCAAGAGCATGAAAGTGGGCTGAGAGTACTCAAGGCTAAGGATTGATCGGCAGTGAAATGCGAAACGTAGTTCCACTCTTTCCCGGCTCATGAGAGCTGCGGCAACAGATCATTCCCTGGTGCTTATCTACAATACGTTTCGACAGCCAGAGGCCTACCCCGGTTCCCGAGCTCTTGGTGGTGACATACGGCTCAAACAACCGCTTGCGGACGGGGGGCGGGATTCCATGCCCGTTATCTGAAATAGTGATATGTGCCAGCTTCCTGCTCTTATCGAGCTTTACGCGCAGGCAGAGCACCGCTCCCTCTTCCGGCAGGGCGTCAATCGCATTCAGAATAAAGTTGGAGAGCACCTGAAGAATCTCACCCCCGCATGCTTTCACCGTTAGCTCTTTGGGTAGCTGTTTGCGCAGTTCGACGCGCTTGCCGGAGAGACGATGGGCGTGAATACGCAGCGCGGACTCCGCGATTTCTACCAGATCAAAGGGCGTCGCATCGCTCTGTTCGCGGTAGAACGAAAGGGTCTTGCGGGTAATTTCCCCCAGGCGATCAAGCTGCGTCTCCGCCACCAGCATGTTCCGGCGCACACTCTCCGGATGCTGAGCTTCCTGCCGGGTCAGATACACCAGGTTGCTGAGTGCCTCAAGCGGATTATTCACCTCATGAATAATGGCGCCCGCATAGCGGCCGGCAACCGCCAGCGTTTCGCTTCGCCGGAGGGACTCTTCGGCAAGGCGGAGCCGCTCGCGCAACTCCTCGTTTGTGCCGTCGTTTTCGGGCAAGAGTTAACTCACAGCCACCATAGGGATCAGAAGCAGACAACGGCGATCCGTCTGCCTTGCGACAACTCGTTGCCTTTGTAATCAGAGGGTAAGAGTGACCCAGTGGTTGGCTGGCCCAGCCGATAAAGCGCGAAAGCGATTTTCACTGTGGGAAAGGAGGGACCGATAACCGAATTTTAATATGGGGCCTTAGGGCCAGAAGATTACTATGCCCACAAGGAGAGTACATGCCAACCACCCCAGAGGCTGTCTTCCATTACGAAGTTCAGAAGTCTGGCGATGAAAATACGGGTGCGGTCACGACCATCACTTGTCATGGAAGGCTGGTGAGGGAAACATCGGGTCAAATCAAGCAAATGGTTAAGCCCCTCATTCCTATGGGCCGCCGCATCGTGCTCGACCTTACGGATGTCAGCTTTCTTGATGGTTCGGGCTCGGGATCCCTGGTGGGCCTGAGGGTCTCGGCAGTCAAAGAAGGATTTTGCAGGTTGGAATTGTTCAACCCCTCGCCCCGGAGAAAGAAGCCGCGGCCGCCTCAGCAGCCTGACCCAACTGTTCTGTTCCTAAGCCCGGAACCCCTGCCCAGAACCGGGTCACGCCTCTCCTTCGTGCGGCTGCGAACGCTGGTAACCAAATATTAATGTGGAGCCCGTGGGCCGCCGAGTAGTATGGCGCAAGTTCCATTTGCCGAGGAGCAACCATGCCTACCACCCCAGAGGCTGTCTTCCATTACGACCTTGAGAAGTCAGAAGACGGAAGCGACGGCACGATCACGACGATCGTTTGCCATGGCCGGTTAGTGAGCGAAAACTCCAGCCAAATCAAGGAATTGGTGAAGCCCCTCATACCCCAGGGCGGCCGCATCGTGCTCGATCTCACCGACCTGGCCTACCTGGACAGCTCCGGCCTGGGGACTCTGGTAGGGCTCAAGGTTTCAGCGGCCAAAGAAGGCTACTGCAGGCTGGAATTGGTGAACCTGTCGCCTCGGGTGAAGGAACTGCTGCGCCTCAGCAACCTGACCCAGTTGTTCGCCTCCTAACCACCGTCCTCTCTGCACCAGCCAAAAAGGACTGCGTGGCCCATGCAAGCCTTCGTTTGGCTTGAGTGGGGTTGTTGCGACCACAAGCCTTCGTGCGACAGCCAGGGTAACTCGCAGCGATAACTCCCAAGCCAATAATGCATGGACTCCTAAGTCGCGACATTAGGGATTACTACACCTCTTAATCGCATCGCGAGCAGTTGTACCTTTCTCAGACACTCCCTCGAAAGTACCGTTGGCGTTCGTGACCGGCTTGCGTATTTTCAGAGCTGTCACAACGGCGAGTGTCGCTTTTTCCGACCTCACAATCTTTCCCAGCTTAATCCGGTCAAGTGCGGAGCTCAGTATGTGGAGAGCCAAGTTATCAGCGAAATGGCAGAGCAGTGTAGCCGCGCTATGCCTTACAGTCGTGAGCGGAATCACCGCCGGTTGCGGTTTTAGCCTCAACGAGGCAAACGTCGAAAAGCTATCAGCGATCTCCGCCGGCGGCAACAACCTCCGCGTAACACAAACGATGCAGCTAAAGACCGAGGCGCCGGTTATCTGGTCGGTCAACGGCATTCCGGGCGGCAACAGCACGATCGGAACAGTCTCCAGCACCGGCGTCTACACCGCACCCGCAATCGTCCCCCTCCCCAACAACCAGGTTACGATCGGAAGCTCCTCAGAGATCTACCCCTCCAAGGGCAGTTACAACGTCAACGTGCTCAATCCAATTCCCATCGTCACTACCGTGACGCCAGGAGCATTTTCCGAAGGTATGGCCCAGATCGCAGTCAACGGGTCGGCCTTTATCTACGGTGCCCAAATTCTTTGGAATGGCGTCGCCGTGCCCACTACCTTTATCTCCGGTAACCAGCTGATGGCCGTAATCACCGAAAACATTCCCGGAACTTATCCGGTTACGGTGGTCAATCCCGATCCTGGTTCCGCGAGTTCTCAAAAGGTCAACGCGCTGGTTCAGCCCGGCCAAGTCGTTATCAAGTTGCAGCCGTCAGAAACCAGCGTCCGCGTGAACAACACCATCAACATCACTCCCACCGTGACTGGCTCGCAGGATACCGCGCTCACCTGGACGGTCAACGGCATAACCGGTGGCAACGCGACGATCGGCACGATTAGCCCACAGGGCGTTTATACCGCGCCTGCGGTCGTGCCCAACCCGAACATCGTGGTGGTACAGGCCACCAGCGTGGATAATCCCAACTCGGTCATGATCGTCAACGTCCAGGTGCTCAACCCCGTTCCAATCCTACTGAGCGCCACACCCAACTCCGTCAACATCGGCTCTACTTCGGTCGTCCTTACCGGCGCAAGCTTTATCAATGGAGCCACGGCGCTGGCCAATGGAGTTCCGATCCCGACGCAGTTCAATTCGGGCACCCAGCTCACGGCGACGGTCGACCCTACGGTTGCCGGTCCCTTCGATCTGCAGGTCCTCAATCCCGATCCGGGCAGCGCTGTCTCCGCCGATGTAGTGGAGCAGGTGCCGGGAAACCCGCCCACTCCCCTGGTCGAGCCCGCGGATGCGTCACGCTTCCTGATGCAGGCAACCTTTGGTGGCTCTGAGCCCGACGTCAACAACCTATCGAACATTGGCTATAGCGCCTGGTTCGCCCAGCAATTTGCCATACCCAATACGCTGCATGAGCCCTATGCCGAGCGCGAGATCATGCTCAATACCCTGCCTGCATGCGCCGCAACGGACGCGACCTGCAACCAGAAGCTGTTTCTGCAAACCTTTGGCGACGAGTACTATGAGCAGCCTTTCTGGATGACCGCGCTCACCGGCAAGGATGAGTTGCGCAAGCGCGTGCAGTTCGCGCTCAGCGAGCTCTTCGTGATCTCCGGACAGGACGCGGTTCTGGGCCAAATGCCGCGCGGCATGACCAGCTACTACGACATGCTGGGCAATGACGCCTTCGGCAACTTCCGCCAGATATTGGAGGACGTGGCCCTGAGCCCCGAGATGGGGATTTACCTATCGACGTTGGCCAATGAGGGCAACAGCAAGGTCGATCCGGACGAGAACTTCGCGCGTGAGGTGATGCAGCTATTCACCATCGGCCTTTGGCAGCTCAACCCGGATGGTACGCAGCAACTCGATGGCAGCGGCAATCCGATCCCGACCTACTCCCTCAATGATGTCGTGGGGATCGCCAAAGTCTTCACCGGCTTCAGCTGGAACATGGGGGGCAACACCAGCGATCAGGCCTGGTCTGGTTACGGCGCTTCTTATGCCGGGCCCGGATTTGGGCAGGACCTTCTGCCCATGACGGCTTACCCCACGCACCACTCCGTTGTGGAGAAAGATTTTCTGGGTGTGACGATACCGGCGGGTTCCTCCGACCCCACGGCAGACCTGAAGATCGCGCTCGACACGCTGTTCAACCACCCCAACGCTCCGCCGTTTATTTGTAAGCAGCTGATCGAACGGTTGGTCACCAGCAACCCGAGCCCTGCCTATGTGCAGCGCGTGGCAGCGGTCTTCCAGGATGACGGCCAGGGAGTACGCGGCGATATGCAAGCAGTCATCACCGCGATCCTGATGGACGACGAGGCGCGCAATACCACGTCGCCTACCTTCACCAGCCCCAACTACGGCAGGGTGCAGGAGCCGGTTCTTCGCTTTACCCACATGGCTCGCGCCTTCACCGCGGAGTCGCGCAGCGGCTCGTTCGATCTGGGCAGCACCGACGATCCGGCTTACGGCCTTGCCGAGATGGCCCAACGCTCGCCCACCGTATTCAACTGGTTTGCTCCCGGCTATGTACCGGCGGGAACAGCATCGAGCAGGCCGGGCTCGTGGCGCCGGAAATGGAGATCACCGACGTCACCACAGTGATGGGCTACCTGAACAGCATGCAGGACGCGCTCTCTCCTTCCGGCTACGGCAACAACGGCGACATCTACATGACGCTGGTCACGGAGATGGGTCTGGCCAACAATCCGCAGCAACTGCTCGATCGCGTGAACATGTTGTTGCTGGGCGGCCAGATGTCATCCACATTGAGCAGCCAGATTCTGGGCGCCATCAACGCCATCCCTGTGCCTGCGGGCGGTGATCCGGCAACGATCAACAATGCGCTTTTGGCGCGTGCTCAGACGGCTATTTTTCTGACCGTTGCTTCGCCCGAATACACTGCCCAGCATTGACGACGCGGCACCACGAGGAGCTTAACGACCATGAGGAAGATCGACCATTCACGGCGCCAGTTTATGAAGACCGCCTCCTATGCGGCGATGGCCGGCGTCACGGCAAGCCCGACGCTGCACAGCATGCGCGCGTTGGCGGCGATGACCTCGCACGCTACATCCGCGCCAACGGACTACCGTGCCCTGGTCTGCGTCTACCTGCAGGGTGGCAATGACGGCCACGGCACACTGATCGCCACCGACCCTGATTCTTTTACCGCGTTTACCGCGGCTCGCAGCGGTGCTACCGGGCTTGCTTACCCCCTGAACGAGCTGCTGCCAATCACACCGGTTACGCCGCAGTCCGGCCGTACCTTCGCGCTGAACCCCTATCTCACCGGGGTGCAAAACCTCTTTAATTCCGGCCGCGCCGCATTGGTGGCAAACACCGGAACGCTGGTCGCTCCGGTGAGCAAGGACCAATGGAACCAGGGCACCGCCACTCTGCCCCCGTCACTGTTTTCCCATTTCGATCAGACCAACGCATGGGAGGCGATTGCGGCCAACGACGTGAACCGGGGATGGGGCGGCCGCATGGCCGACCTGATCGAGAGCATGAACAGCGATGCATCGTTTACCTGCATCAGCACCAGCGGCAACACGCTCTTTCTCGCGGGGCAGACGGCCTTTCAGCTGCGCGTGAGCTCCGCCGGCGCACTGACCGCCAACGGGCTCTCCGGCTCGCTCTTCGGTTCCGCGCAGGGCACGGCCGCGCTGCAGGCGATCATCGGCGCCGACAATACGAACCTCTTTGCGAAGGAGTACGCCGTCGTCGTACGCCGCTCGCTCGCAGCCCAGGCGGCACTGAAGGCTGCCATGGCGCCGGCTGGTCCTACCGGCGTGCCCAACCCGCCGCAATTCCTCGATCCCGCCACGAACATGCTCACGGATAACCAGCTTGCCCAGTCGTTGCAAACCGTCGCCCGCGTCATGGCCGGACGCACGGCCCTTGGAGTGAGCCGCCAGGTCTACTTTGTCGAGCTGGGCGGCTTCGATACTCACGACACCCAAGCCAAACGCCTTTCGACGCTATTGAGCCAGCTGGGCGCCGCTTTCGAGTACTTCGATCAGCTCATGGTCACGGCTGGGCTCAGCAGCCAGGTAACGCTCTTCACCGTCTCTGATTTCGGCCGTACGCTCACGGCCAACAGCGATGGCACCGACCACGGGTGGGGCAGCCATCATATCGTGGCCGGCGGTGGCGTGGCCGGGCAGAATATCTATGGCACCTACCCGGTTGTGGGCTCCAACCAGGCCAACGATGTGGGCGCGGGCCGCCTCATCCCAACCACTGCCGTCGAGCAATATGGCGGAACCCTGGCCCGTTGGATGGGTCTCTCGGACAGCCAGGTGCGCGAGGTCTTTCCCAACTTCGGCAACTTCGGCAGCGACCCCTACCTGGGCCTGATGGGCTAAACAGGCATCTCCAACTCACCGGAGATGACAAATGAAGCGAAGCCCAACCCGGACGGGTACCCCACGTTCGCCCCAGCGTACGTGGGACGAAAACGGCGGGGCCTAGCCCTTTCGAAAGCTTTTCGCTATGCGCCCAAGATACTCTTCCCGGCAGAGCAGTTATGGGGCACGCGCCCAGGTCTACCTCGCTTTGGGATAAACATTTTCCAGAACCCGCCGATCGGCTTCCTTGCGAATCTCCGCTGCGCTGGCAGCATCGCCTGGCGGGGCCACAATCTCAAAGTTGCCATGCTCATCCGTGCCCCGCACCAACTGCACAATCTGCCGCTCGCTGCCCTGCTGCACAACCTCGGGAGCGATATAACGGATCGCGATCCCGACGCGCGCATAATCCGCGCTGTTCGGCTTGGAACCGTGTGCAATCCCGATGTGATGCAGCGACATCTCACCCGGAGCAAGGCACAACGCCACCGCCTTCGATTCATCCACCTCCAGGGCAATCTCCTGGCCGCGCGAGAGCGCGTTATCCAGCGCATACGTCTCTCTTTGCGGAAGCTGCGTCTTCTGGGTTCCCGGCATTACCTGCATGCACCCGCTCTCCAGCCTGCTGGGTGAGAGCGCAATCCAGGCCGTGGTCACCTTGGGCGGTTGCAATCCCCAGTACGCGCCGTCCTGGTGCCAGGAGATAAACGCAGCGTCGCCGGGAAACTTGACAAACCAATCCGATCCCCATACCAAAATGTTCGGGCCAATCGCGCCCTCCACCGCATCGAGCACCCGCGGATGAGACGCCATTTGATACACCCACGGAAGCATAAGATGCGTCAGGGCATAAACCGCGCGCCGCTCGCGCGGAATCAGCTTGCGCAAGCGCTCTCTGTTCTGCTCGGTGTAGTCGTCGAATTGCCGCCGGAATTCCGCCGTCTCCCGGTCATCGAAAACACGCAACGGAAAGAGATAACCGTTCTCTTCGTAGAATTGCCGATCCTGCTCGCTGAGTTGGCTCATCGCTCTATTGTAGGCAGAAAGGCCGGATCAGCCGCTCCAGCTCGTCCGGCTCCGCCAGAAAAGCGTCGTGCCCGTGCGATGAGATCAGCTCCCGATGTTCGCAGCGAACCCCAGCCTGCCGCATGCCTGCTGCCATCTCCGCGATCTGCGCCGCGGGAAACAACCAGTCCGACGAGATGCCCACCAGCATCATCTCCGCCTGGATCCGCCGGAACGCAGCCTCCGCCGAGGCATATCCCCGCGCCGGATCGAAGGTATCCATCATCCGCGTAATCGCCAGGTAGGCGTTGGCGTCGAATCGCTCCACAAACCTCTCGCCCTGGTAGTCGAGATACCCCGCCAACATCGAATCTCTGCCCGCTGAGCCCCTGCCCCTGCTCATGCGCGGAAGCCCAGGGGTCCTCGCCGCCACGGTCGGGCTTGCGTGCAAAGCGGTGCTCGAACAGCTCCGCGGATTTGTACGTGCACACCGCCAGCGCGCGCGCCAAAGCCAGCCCCTGCCGCGGCGGCTGGTCAGGCAAGTAGCGCCCGCCCTTCCACGCCGGGTCAAGCTGGATCATCTGCCGCTGCAGATGGTTCAATCCCAGCCCCATCGCCTGCAGAGGTGCGGCCCCAATCGAAACTGCCCGCTCCACCCGTTGGGGAAACCGAATCGCCCACTCGATTGCCTGCATGCCGCCGATCGAAGCCCCGATCACCAGCTTGAGGCGATGGATCTTCAGCTTTTCCAGCAGCCGCACCTGCAGCGTGACGTTATCGCCGATGCTCACCAGCGGAAATTGCGGCCCGTACTGTTCCCCCGTTTGCGGGTTGATCGAAGCCGGCCCCGTGGAGCCATAGCACGAGCCCAGCAGGTTGATGCCGATCACGCAGTTGCGATCGGTATCAAGCAAGCCTTCATGGGAGAACAGCCGCGGCCACCAATCCGCCACCCGGGCGGAGCCGGAAAGCGCATGGGCCACAAAGATAACGTTGTCGGCCGCCGCGTTGGGCTGGCCATAGATCGCGTAGTGCAAGGTAGGCGACTGCAGAACCCCGCCCGCTTCGAGGGAGAAAGCCTCTCCAGGCGAAAAATCTCCCTCGAAGCTGGGCGCGATCACGGTGGCGCCGGCGGAGCTCATCGGGCGCTTAGTTCTTCCACCGGCTTGGCCGAATGCCCGTTGGCCAATTCAATCGCGTCATTCAGGTCGGCCAGCAGGTCGCGAAGATCCTCAATCCCCACCGACAAGCGCACCAGCTCGGGGGTAACGCCGGTGTCGCTCTGCTCCTCTACCGTGAGCTGCGAGTGGGTCGTGGACGCGGGATGGATCACCAGCGACTTGGCATCGCCAATGTTGGCCAGCAAAGAAAACAGCTTGAGCGAATTGATCAGCTTCTTGCCCGCTTCAAAGCCGCCCTTGATACCGAACGTGACCAGCGAGCTTTGCCCCTCCGGCATATATTTCTTCGCCCGCGCGTAGTACTTGCTGGAGGGCAATCCCGGATAGTTCACCCACTCCACGCCGGGGTGATCGGCCAGGTACTTGGCCACGGCAAGCGCATTCTGCGAGTGCCTTTCCATGCGCAGGTGAAGCGTCTCCAACCCCTGCAAAAACAGAAAAGCATTGAAGGGCGAAAGCGCGCCGCCGATATCCCGCAAGCCCTGCACCCGCGCCCGGATAATAAAGGCCAGCGGCCCAAATGCCTCCACAAACGACATGCCATGGTACGAAGGATCCGGATTGACGAAGTCGGGGAAACGGCCTGAGGCCTTCCAGTCGAATTTGCCGCCGTCGACAATAACCCCGCCGATCGACGTTCCGTGCCCCCCGATAAACTTCGTGGCCGACTCCACCACAATGTCGGCTCCCCACTCAATGGGCCGGGTAAGGATCGGCGTGGCCGCGGTATTGTCGATCACCAGCGGCACCCCCGCCTTATGGGCAATGCTGGCCAGAGTCTCAATCTCGGCAATGTCCAGCTTGGGATTGCCCAGCGTCTCGGTGTAGAGGGCCTTCGTCTTCGGCGTGATGGCCGCCCGCAGGCCGTCAAAGTCGTCCGCATCCACAAAGCGGACCTGGATGCCCAGCCGCGGCAGCGTGTAGTGGAAGAGGTTGTAGGTCCCGCCGTAGAGAGAGGTTGTGGAGACGATCTCATCGCCCGCCCCGGCCAGCGTGGTAAGCGCCAGGGTTTCCGCTGCCTGGCCTGAGGCGGTCGCCAGCGCCGCCATTCCCCCTTCGAGCGCCGCCACCCGCTTCTCAAAGACATCTGTCGTCGGGTTCATGATGCGGGTGTAAACGTTGCCGAATTCCTGCAGGGCGAATAGCCGGGCAGCGTGATCCGCGTCTTGAAAGACGTACGAGGTGGTCTGGTAAATGGGAACGGCGCGCGATCCGGTGGTGGGGTCGACTTCCTGCCCGGCGTGCACCGCAAGGGTTGCGATTTGCTGCTTCTTTTCCTCTGGCATCTGTTCTCTCCTGTCGAAATCCGAAAATTGGGCCTGTTTCCTTGCCGAAAAGTCTCCAGCAAGCGAAAAGCCCGCAGTCTGGTTGACCGCGGGCCTCTCGGAAAACTTGATCTCTCAGCGTTCAGCCTGCTGGCAAGTCTCCCATAGCGCCCGCATCGCTGCGCGTACAGCAACAGCGTGTCTGGGTCGGGCCGGCGGGGTGCAAAAGCATAGACCACAGTATTAGGCCAAGGGCCTCTGGCTGGCAAGCGCGCGACGCCAGATCGCGCCACACCCGCAGGCATCCCAAACCGGCCCGCAGGGATGGCGGGACGGATACTGACGCAAAAGTGTGATCTGACGTCGCGAAATTGGGGGAGTAGTATGGGTTCCGCATCCACTTGACCCTGTCGTCAGGAAAGGAGGCGAATTATGAGTGACCTTCACTGTCGCAGGTCCTCCGGCCTCTGTTTTTTGTTAGTACTGCCCATTTTGGTGTGCGTTCACACCAGCTTCGCTGAAACGCCCAATCCCTCTCCCTCTGCCACGGAAGTGGCCACCCCGCCCCAAACCTCTGCAACATCCCCCGAGCTGGAAGGCGATTTGCTCATGGCTCATCGCAACTATGCGGCTGCGCTCGATGCCTACCAACGCGACACCGTGCCCTCCGCGGTGCTTTGGAACAAGATGGGTGTTGCCTACCATCACCTCTTCGCGCTCGATCAGGCGCGCAAGTATTACCAGATGGCCCTGGCCATCAATCCCGGCTATGCCGAGGCGCTCAACAACCTGGCCGCCGTCTATCACGGCGAGCACGAATACAAGCAAGCCGAGCGCACCTACAAGCTGGCGCTCAAGTACAAGCCGGACGCAGCCATCACCTACTGCAATCTGGGTACGGCCTATTTCGCCGACGAGAAGTACAAGCCCGGCATGGAGGCCTACCACAAGGCGCTGGAGCTCAACCCCAACATCTTCGATCCCAAGCAGAGTCAGATTGTGCAGGAAACCAGCACCCGCCGCCAGTTGGTCGCCGTCAACTACTACCTCGCCAAAACCTACGCCACCGCGGGCAAGATGGAGGAAGCCCTCACCTACCTGCGCCGCGCGCTGGAAGCCGGATTCCATGACCGCAAGCAGTTGATGAAAGACAAGGAGTTTGCTGTGCTGCGCTCCACCCCGGAGTTTCACGCCCTGATGGAACAGAACGGGGGCGAATAGCGGAGTAGCATACTGTTCAAGGGTATCTGCGAACCCCGGAGGGTATGCATGGCGCTGCCGGTCACCGATCAAGACACAAGTACGGCCGCCGTGCTCGGGGAGTACCGCACCGAGACTGGCCGCACTCTCCTCGAGCTGGTGGATGAGTCGCCAATCCTGTTGATCTTTCTACGTCACTTTGGATGCTCCTTTTGCCGCCAGACCTTGGATGACGTGTCCAGGATCCGCACCCAGATTGAGGCGCAAGGCGTCCGGCCTGTCTTTGTTCATCTCGGCACGCCCGAGCGGGCCAAACCTTATTTTGACTACTACCATCTTTCTGACATTGAGCGGGTCAGCGATCCCGAAGCCTCGCTCTATAACGGGCCGGTCTTCGATCTGCGGCGCAAGAACGTCTTCTCTCAGTTTCTGGTTCCCGCAGTGTGGGCCGGCTGGCTCGGGGGCGCGATGCGCAAGCATGGCATCGGCATGATCAAGGAGGATGCGGATCAGATGCCCGGCATCTTCTATCTGCGCAACCGCGCCATCGTGCGCGCCTTCCGCTACAAGACCATCGCGGATGAGCCTGACTACCTCAAGTTGATTGCCTGAGAGCGTTCCCGTTACCAAGGTCATATGAAACCATGATGGTTTCGTTAGTAGCTTAGCCTGTCTCGTCCGGCAACACTCTCATTACGAAAGAATACCCGGTGCGGGCATTTCCATTGCTCCGGGGCATACCCTCGTCTACTCTAGGCGAAATAGTTCAGAGCGGCTAAGTAAACAGGGTCGTCCGCTGAACGCAACTATGTCGGTTGCACATGACTTTAGTTACTCCTCGCTTAGAGAGTGACTAGCCGCACAGTATTTCTTGGTTATCGCAAAAATATTTAGCTCGCCAATCGGCTGCGTAACCCGCAGCTGCGCGCCCCTTTATGTCCCTGGATACCAATGTTGCAAATTGAGACAGCCAACACCAAACGCAGAGTTTTGTTGATTGACCTGGGGCCGCAGTTCGGGGGCATCGAGACCTATCTTGTAAGTCTGACCGATTTATTAGCCAGTGACATCGATTTGTATGTGCTGTGCGTGCTTCCCGAGTTAAGCACCCGCCTCGCGGAGCGCGACGTTAAAGTGATTCGCCTGCCCGTATTCTGCGGAATGTTCAAGCCGCTTCGCTTTCTGGCGACGCTCACCGTTGTTCCAGCGCTGCTGTTGCTGTACCGCATTCACACGGTACAGCTCAACGGCTTTCTTGACAGCATCCTGATCTTTCCCGCGCGGCTGCTCGGACGCTCCACCGTGTACACGCGTCACGGGCCGTTTGAAATCGAGCTGTACAGCTGGGTGCGCCAGCCGCTCAAGCTGCTGGGCCGCAAGATGGCTCGCTGGAGCGTCCGCTTTACCACCCACGTCGTGTGCGTCTCGCAGGCCGTGGCAGAGAGCGTCCGCCCGGTGTTGCCGGTTTCCCAATACTCGGTGATCGTGAACTGGATCTCCGGGCAGGCGCCCTTTCGCCCCCCGCTCTCTGAGCTGAGGCCACGCGCGCGGATCCTCTGCGCCTCCCGGCTCGAGCATTACAAGGGCATTCATTTGTTGATTGAGGCGGCGCGCCGCCTGCCCGAAGTGGAAGTAACCATCGTCGGCGACGGCAGTGATCGGGCCCTTCTCGAAAACTACGCGGCCGGCGTGCCCAATGTGCGCTTCGCTGGCTTTCACCGCGACCTTGAAGAGTTTTACGAGAGCGCGGACATCTTCGTCATGCCGTCTCTCGGTCCTGAGGGCCTTCCCATGACCAGCCTGGAGGCCATGGGTCACGGCCTTCCCTGCATCTTCAGCGATCTGGCCGTTCACAGTGAGATCACCGATCGTGGCAAAGGAGCCTATCTCTTTCAAACCGGCGATGTGGAGAGCCTGGTAACCGGATTACGCGAGTTGCTCGCGTCGCCGGAGAAACGATATGCCTATGCTGCCGAAGCGCATCGCATCGTCGCCTCGCGCTACAACGACCGAAGCGTCCGGGACGCCTATCTTCGCGTGCTGGCGGGCTAAGCACTCCGGTTTGCTCACCGCACCAGCAAAAACCTGAGGGTGCTGAGGGTGGAGGGTTGTTCCCAAACCCTCCGCTCGTGTCATTAGGAGCGTAACAAGCCACTAAGGTCCACAGGAAATCCGGGCAGCGCAGTGGAGAGCCTGCCCCGAGCGTAGTCGAATGGGGACCTGCTGTTCACTAATCCAGCATCAAATCCAAATGGGAGGCGCCACCTGTAGGCGGAAGTGAAGCCCCGCAGGGTCGACCTGAAAGTTCCTGAAAGTAGCCCAGGACGGTAGTCCTGGGTCCCCTCAGCCGCGCTGGGGAAGTCCCGGCAGGGACGGCTGAACAGGCTGCGGAACGAACTCGGTTTTGTATCAGGGCACGACTTCAGTCGGGCTGTACACGGTTGAGAATATGTCGGGCTACCTCGCCGCAGCGAGCATTAGCCCCTGAGGTACGCCTTTCCATGCGCCCGCCACCCGTAGACTCCGTTGCCCGGTCGACGCGACATCACCCGCCCCTGAATACACATAGTTACTAGCCGAGGAATTATAGCCTGTTGTGACAACAGGTACCCGTTACAAAAGAATACCTAAACGGGTTATTTTCGTTTGATCCAACATAATCCCTGGGCTAAGCTGGATTCCATAAGTACCGTCTTTGTATCGTCAAACGGCGGAACGGACTTACATCGAAACATTGGGTCGCCGGAAAACTATCTGTGATGCTTGACTCTGCAGTGGCGGCGGCATCGGCTAGCGATTAACCCTTTAGGTCATAGCGAGCGAGTTAGCCAGCACTCCTGACGCAAAGTGCGAAGCTTGGCCGGAATATCTTCACCTGTCATACGATGACTTGCCCCTGAGGGAGCCAACGCATGTACCCAACCACCCCCGACTCCAAGGCCATGGACACGCATCCGCACCAACTCAGCATCAAGATTGCGATCGCGGATGACTATCCCGTGTTGCTGGCCGGAATGCGGCAATCGCTGGCCTCTGACGACATCGTTGTGGTGGCCGAGTCGACCCAGATAGACGACCTGCTCGCGCACGTAGCCCTGAAGAAGCCTGAGATCGTTCTCTTGGGCTGCGAGACCGGCGCCGACCAACTCCCCCAGCAACTGCATAGCCTGGTGGAGCGTCATGCGGATGTGAAAGTGATCGTGTTTACCGGCAACGCGAGCCTGGATTTTCACGAAATAGCGTTGCGCAATGGGGCCAGGGGTTTGTTGTTGAAGCATTGTCCGCCGTCGTTGATCGCGAAGACGGTAAGAAGGGTCTCCCGTGGAGATCTCTGCTTCGACCGCGCGTTGACCGACCGCATGCTCAGCACGTTGGTTCGCCGCCGGCCTGCGGAGCCGCCGCCCGAGGTTGCCAAAATGTCGTCGCTCACCGGGCGGGAGAGCCAGGTGGTCAGCCGAGTCTGCGAAGGCATGCGCAACAAGGAAATTGCCAGCCAGCTATACATTAGCGATGCCACGGTGGCCCATCACCTTACGTCGATCTATCGCAAGCTGGGTCTTACCGACCGTACCGAGCTTCTCCTCTATGCTCACCAAAACGGTATCTCGCTTCCGCGAGCCTCTTCCTTTTGAACCAGGCTTGCTGGCCGCATTCATCGCTCTAGCTTTGAGACAACGATGGACGGATGCAATTCGGAAGCCATCCGTTACCCATAGCCCGCTCCGGAGCGTTTGGAGCAGTCGCATTCGTCACGAGGGTCTATGACACGTCCTGAGGTGCTGGACGGCAAGCGCAGAGTCCTGCTGATCGACCTGGGCGCGCACTTTGGCGGCGTAGAGAATTATCTTTTGCGACTGGCGGATCTCTTGCAAGGGGAAGTTGACCTGTACGCGCTGTGCGTGCTCCCTGAGCTGAGTGCGCGTCTGGCTGACCACGGGGTAAGAGTTACCCGCCTGCCGATGTTCTCGGGCGTGTTCAAGCCGTTGCGCTTTCTGGTGGCGTTGCTCGCCCTTCCATGGCTGCTGCTCCGCGATCGCATCCATACCGTCCAGCTGAATGGCTTGCTCGAGAGCGTGCTGATCCTGCCGGCCAGAATGCTCGGCCGTTCCGCTGTCTACACCCGTCACGGCCCGTTTGAAATCGAGCTGTATAGCTGGTTGCACCAGCCGCTTAAATTTCTCGCGCGCAGGATCGCGCGCTGGAGCGTTCGCTTTACTACGCATGTCGTCTGTGTCTCTCAGGCGGTGGCCGAGAGCGTTCGGCCGCTGTTGCCCGTAACCCGTTGGTCGGTGATAACCAATTGGATTTCGGGACAGGAGCCGTTTCAGGCTCCGCTCGGCGAGCTGAACTCGAAGACGCGTGTGTTATGCGCCTCCCGGCTCGAGCGCTATAAGGGCATTCATTTGCTGGTCGAGGCGGCGCGTCAGCTCCCTCAAGTGGAGGTAACCATCGTCGGCGACGGAGGCGACCGGGCCTCGCTCGAACAGGCGGCGCACGGCATGACCAACGTGCACTTTGCCGGGTTTCAGCGCAACCTTCGCGGCTTCTATGAAGGTGCGGACATATTCGTGATGCCTTCGATGGGCCCCGAAGGGCTGCCAATGACCAGCCTGGAGGCCATGGCTTACGGACTTCCCTGTATCTTCAGCGATCTGCCCGTCCACCGCGAGATCACCGATCATGGCAAAGGAGCGTATCTCTTTCGCTCCGGCGAGGTGGAGAGCCTCTTGACAGCGCTGCACAATTTGCTCGATTCGCCGGAGAGCCGCCGCGGATATGCCATCGAAGCACATCGCATCGTGGCCGCCCGCTACACCGACAAGAACGTGCGAGACGCTTATCTTCGGGTGCTGACAGCGTGATGCCCTCATGAATACCGTATTGGTTTTTGCCGAACGTATGCTCCCGTCTACCCAGACCTTCATCCCGCTGCAGGTCAACGAGCTGCAACGCTACAGTGCGCAATACGTTGGTTTGATCCCGGCTGAACGGAACTTCGCTTTGCCCCAGGAGCCCATTCTGCTCACCAAAGATCGCTCCCGATTCTCCCGCTGCCGTCGTGAGCTTTACCGCTGGCGCGGAGTGGCGCCGCGTTTTCATAGCAGTGTGCAACGGGTAGGGTCGCAGTTGATCCACGCGCATTTTGCCGAGGGAGCTTCGCCCGCCCTCTTTATGAGCGATCGCCTGAATCTCCCCTTGATACTGCATCTTCGCGGAGGCGCGGAATTGATGGCCGACAATGAGCTGCGCAGGCAGCTCTTCGAATGGCCATTTCTCGCCTATCGCCGGCGGTTGTGGCAGCGCGCGTCTTTGTTTCTGTGCGTTTCGAACTACATCCGCGAAAAGGCGATTCGCGCAGGCTTTCCCCAGGAGAAGGTAGTGGTTCAATACACCGGCATGAACTGCGATGCGTTTACGCCCAGCCTGCCGGTTTCTGAGAAAGATCCCAATTTGGTGCTCTACGTGGGCCGGTTGGTTCCCTACAAAGGCTGTGATTATCTGCTGCGGGCCATGCAAATCGTGCAGCAGCATCGGCCCGAAGCGCGTCTCGTGGTCATCGGCGATGGCATCTTCCGCGCGGGGTTGGAGCAACTGAATCGCGAGCTCGGCGTCGGCGCGACGTTTCTTGGCGAGCAGACGCAGGCAACCATTCGCACCTGGCTGGAGAAGGCGCGTGTATTCTGCGCCCCAAGCGTCACCCTGGAAGACGGTATGAGTGAGGCCTTTGGCAATGTCTTCAGCGAATCGCAGTGCATGGGTGTGCCGGTGGTCAGTTTCCGTCACGGTGGCATTCCCGAGACCATGCGGGAGGGGGTCACCGGCCTGCTCGCCACTGAGCGAGACATTCCGCTGCTCGCCGCTCATTTGCGGCGCTACCTTGAAGAGGATGGCTTCTGGAGCCAATCCAGAGAAGAAGGCATGCGCTGGGTACGACAGCAATTTGATGTCCGCTTACAAACCACGAAGCTCGAGGCTATCTACGATGGGGTCATTCGCCACTTTCAACCAGGCAGCCGCGCGCAGTTCGCCCCGGTGCAGTGACGTGCCCAGAGTCCTTGTTTTTAAAGAGACCTTATTGCCGCCATCAGAGACGTTCATCCTCGCGCAGATGCGAGCGCTGAGCGAATACGTGCCCGTCCTTGCAGGCCTTGAGCACGCGCACCCCAGTCTTCCTCTGCCGCAAGAGACGATCCTCTTGTCGGACCGGGGGCCCTCGATCTCAGATGCTCGCGCGAAGCTCTACCGAAGAACCGGAACTGCTCCGGTCTTTCATCGTAAGGCAAAGCGCGCGCGTCCGGATTTGGTGCACGCTCATTTCGCAAGCGGTGGCCGCTCAGCCCTGCCCCTGGCGCGAGTCGCTAGGGGTGCCGCTGCTGGTCACATTTCACGGTGCTGACGTGACTGTTCGAGCATCGAAGAAAAACTACTATGAACGTCTGGGCGAGCAGGCCACACGCTTCATTTGTGTCTCGGAGTTCATCCGCGGCAAGGCGCTCGAATCCGGCTTTCCTGCAGAAAAGCTCCTCGTCCACTACATCGGGATCGACCGCGTGCTGTTTTCCGCCGCAGCTTCGCTGGAGCCACCGCAGGGCGTTCTCTTCGTGGGAAGACTTGTAGAGAAGAAAGGGGTGTGAGTACCTGCTGCGCGCAATGCAGCATCGTCCAGCGAGCCCACCCGCGATGCGAGCTCACCATCATTGGGGATGGGCCGTTGCGTCCCTCGCTCGAAGCACTCGCAAGGGAACTGAACGTCCGCTGCCAGTTTCTCGGTGTCCAACCTTCGGTTGTCGTTCGCGAGTGTTTGCAGAAAGCGCACGATCTTCTGTGTGCCCAGCGTGATGGCATCCAACGGCGACAGCGAGGGGTTGGGCATCGTCTTTGCCGAGGCGCAGGCGATGGGCGTGCCTGTCGTCAGTAGTCCCACGGTGGCATTCCGGAGACGTGCGTGACGGTGCACCGGGCTGCTCGCGCCTGAGCGTGACGTTGAGTTGCTGGCGGCCCATTTGACCCGTTATCTCGAGGACGATGGGTTCTGGGCGCAATCCAGGGAGGAAGGCATGCGATGGGTTAGGCAGCAGTTTGATGTCCGCTCGCAAACTGCGAAACTCGAATCAATCTACGATAGCGTCATCCAGCGACTTTCAACCTGGAAGCCGCTCTCAATTCGCGCCGGCGGAGCGAGATGCGCAAAGTCCTGATTTTTAAAGAAACTCTGTTGCAGCCGTCGGAGACGTTCATCCTGGCGCAAACGAGAGCGCTTAGCGAGTATGCGCCCATCCTCGTGGGCCTCGAGCGCGCGCACCCAAGCCTTGCTTTCCGCAAGAGCCGCTCCTCTTTCTGAAGCGGGGCCCGCGATCTCCGACTTCCGCGCGAAACTCTACAGAAGGACCGGCATCGCCCCCTTCTTTCACCACAAGGCAAAGCGCTCACTCCCGGAGCTGGTGCATGCTCATTTCGCCAGTGGCGGCCGCTCCGCGCTCCCCTTGGCGCGCGCTTTGCGTGTGCCCCTGGTGGTCACGCTTCACGGCAATGACGTGACCGTTCGCGGATCGCAGCCAGACTCTATAAGCGTCTCGGCGAGGAGGCCTCTCTGTTTCTTTGCGTCTCGGAATTCATTCGCGACCGTGCGCTCGAAGCCGGTTTTCCATCCCAGAAACTTCTCGTCCACTACATCGGGATCGACCGCGGTCTTTTCACGCCTTCGGCTTCGCGTGAGGCGCCCAGGGCGTACTTTTCGTAGGCAGGCTGGTGGAGAAAAAAGGATGCGAGTATCTGGTTCGCGCAATGCAGCTCGTACAGCGAGCCCACCCGCAATGCGAGCTCACAGTGATCGGAGATGGGCCTTTGCGTCCATCGCTGGAAGCACTCGCAAGAGAACTGAACATCCGCTGCCAGTTCCGCGGTAGTCCAAACGTCCGCGGCTGTCGTTCGCAGCTTTGCGGAAGGCGAAGATCTTCTGCGTTCCTAGCGTAACCGCAGCTAACGGCGACAGCGAAGGCTTGGGTACCGTCTTTGCCGAGGCGCAGGCCATGGGCGTGCCTGTCGTCAGCACGACCCATGGCGGCATTCCGGAGATGGTGCTGAACGGTGTGACTGGGCTGCTTGTCCCGGAGCGTAATTACGAGGCCCTGGCAGATGCCTTGTCTCTACTACTTGCCGATCGAGGACCTGTGGCAGAGCCTTCATCTATGCGGCTCTGCGAGCGAATTGAAGCAGCGACTTCGATCTAAAGACTCAGACTGCGCTGCTGGAGAACATCTATACCGAAATCCTCGCCAGCAAAATAAGCGCTCCCATTTCGTCCTAAGCGAAGCGGCAATCGGTGCATACTGTCAATCAGACCGGCAGCAAGGAAGAGAGAGTACTTCCCTGTGATCAGGCCATTCTTAATCCGTGCACGAAAGAGTGTCCTGGTGCGAAATGCTGCGTGGCTGTTCGCCGGCCAGGGGCTTTCGTTTGTAGTGCAGGCCTTCTACTTCATCGTGCTCGCCCGCCTGCTCGGCACCACGCAGTACGGGCTGCTCGCCGGCGCGATAGCGCTGGTCGGCATCGTGAGCCAATACAGCGCGCTCGGATCGGGGCTCCTCTTTCTGCGCTATGTCAGCCCCGATCACAGCCGCTTCCGCTTTACTGGGGCAATATTTTGATGTCAGTCTTCCTGCTGGGCGGCCTGCTTGTCGTGGGCCTCAGGCTTATCCGGCCGTTGGCTTGTGGGCGCCGGCAAGCGTGCCGCTCTTGTTCCCTATTGCTATCAGCGACTGCCTATTTCAGCAGCTAAGCAGTTGCGCCGGGCAGGTCTTCCAGACCTTTGAGAAGATGAAGTTCAGCGCCGTCTTCAGCTTGCTCAGCAGCATCTCACGCTGCATTCTCGCGGTCGGGATGCTTGTGGTTTTGGGTAGGGCTTCGGCCTGGCAGTGGGCCATCGGCATCGCTGGCCGTCATCTTCGTCTACCGCATGCGTTGCCTTCGCGATCGTGACCCGCTTCTTCGGCCTGCCCTCGTTCTCGCCATCGTCTTGCTATCAAACGCTCCGGAGAAGGTTTCGTCTTTGCCATCTCCGGATCGACCACCGCGGTCTACAACGATATCGATAAGGTTGTGCTCTCCCACTTCGGGATGAACCGGGCCAACGGTATTTACTCGATGGCTTATCGCGTGGTGAACATCGGAACCATGCCGATTGCATCCATCGTCGCCGCCGCATTTCCCCGCTTCTTCCGCGAAGGCGTCAAAGGCATTGCTGCTACCGTTCCCATGGCGCGAGCGCTTCTCCGGCGCACTGTTCTTGGGCGTCTGGGTATTCGGGCGCCATGTTCGTCTGTGCTCCGATCATTCCTCACCTGGTCGGCAAGTCCTATGCCGAGTCCGTCAGTGCACTGCGATGGCTCTGCTTGATCCCGTTTTTCCGTTGCTTTCATCTCAGTGCGGGCGATGCCATCGCGGGAGCGGGACATCAGAAAATTCGTCTGGTCTCACAATCGATCGCGGCGATCGGAAACCTTCTCCTCAATCTCTATCTGGTGCCGCGGTATTCGTGGCATGGCGCAGCGTGGGCGTCGCTCGCTACCGACGGAACACTCGGCGTGATGAACTGGGTCGCGATAATTTATCTCGCGAAACGTCCACCGCGGGTGCTGCAGGCGTAGGACTAAGTCCCGCGTTCCGCATGCTTCGAGCCCACATCTTGGAGCACTACGTCGACAGAGTGAGTGGACCAAAAGGGGTCTTCGGCATTGGGGGGGCGGACCGCGTTGACCCGGGAACTCACTCATGGCGCCGAAAGTTGGCTTGTCGGCACGTGCTCTCCGCTTGCAGACATTGGACGCTCTACATAGTGCCAGCTCAACCAGCCTAAGCACGCCGCAAGTACGCTAGAGAGGATGAAGGTGACCCAAGGAGATGGATGAGCTTCCAGATGACAAGGCAGACCACTGGCCAGCCGTAGAGATACAAGCCGTAAGAAATATCAGGAAACCTACCAAGCCGCTCCCCCAGGTCTAGGTTTCTCGATCCAGCGAAGAACAGTAGATAACCGCCAAAATAGCTAATGCAGGTTCTGCGAGTGATGGAGAGAAAAGGCAAGGAATCAAGACCACGGTGGCAATCACCGCCAAGTAGGTCCGAAAAGGGATAAGGTCTCTCAGATGCCAATAACAACCGCCTACCAGGAATATAGCTCCCAACCTCAGGGCACGATGATTAGCATGCCCATGCCAAATCAAGTGCCGCCCGAGCTGGGAATGGCATAGAGTCCGAAGAAAATCAACGCCAAGGCGACCCACACGTATTTCCGGCGCGCCAGTCCAAACATCTCCAGGAGAGCTACGACGAGGTAGCAGGCAAATTCATAGGTTATCGTCCAGAGTGAACCATTCAGGACGTTCCAGTGCAATCCGGGAAACAAAGGCGGTGTGACAGGAGCACCCAGAATCAGAACGGACTCGAAAAAACTAGAGCCGAGGAGACGGCTCGAAGAATCCGGAAGTGGCGGGAGCTAGAGCGCCTAATATCAAAATACTTACAGCCACTAGCGACTACATATCCAGGAACAATCGAAGAAGTCGCTTCTGCAAATAGCTGCCACATATGGGATCCATAAGCCAGCTTCTTGAGGATCAGATAACCGCTGAGAAGGAAGAATCCATCAACTCCAACAACCGAAAAGTCATATCCGTATGGAACCAACGCGAAAAAAGTTCTCGCGACCTATTTCCATCTCGTGATCTCTGCAGCATGGGACAGAATAACAAGCAACGCGAACACGATTTCTCAGGGGCGACTGAAGGCTGCCATTCGGCGCCGGGAGTGACATCGCTTCAGCGACGGCTACCCGGGCCAATTCGCTGTGGTGCATTGGCGAGCATTCAGTTAAGAGCGTAGCCCGCTCGAGTCAGAGTTCTGTCAGGGTAGATTGCAATCATTACTCCTTCCGGCTTCAACCGATTGTTGAAGGGCGATCTCAAGCATTGAGAGCTGCGAATAATGCAAAGCGCGCGTTCTACCGCTGACCAACGACTTTGTTGCAGATTTCGCGTCGGATTTATCGACCGGCAAACTCCGCCAGAAGGCCAGGTCTGTTTGCCGACTGCATCAGGCCGATAAGCATCCGCTCGAACCAAACCTTTGCGCGCCATGTCTTCGCGTAATCCCCTCGAAAGAACGGTCTCGATCGCAGCGGTCATCTCCTCGAAGTCTGTCGGGTCCAAATAGAAAGCGGCATCTCCCCCACCTCTGGAAGAGAGGTCGAGCGCGCCGCGATGACTGGCGTGCCGTGGCCATGCCCTCCAGCATAGGAAGGCCGAAGCCCTCTGCAAGCGAGGGCAAAAGCACAGCCGCATCCCGCGATAGAGCGTTCTCAGTTCGTCTTCGGTCACAAACGGGCATAAAGTGGATCAGATTTCCGAGTCCGAGTGAAGCCACCTTCTCCATGTGTGTTTCTGCCCCGGTGTGAAAGCCCCAAAGCTTGAATGGTCTTGATATAGCTTCCTGCACGACGGGCGAAACTCGCATACGCCTCGATCGCGGCCAAAGCATCTCTGTGGGGAGCTGCGGACGTGACCATCAGAGAAGGTAACCATCACGCTCCCTTAGTGATTGAGACTGGAACCAACTCGAGTCGATGGTGCAGGGAATAACCCGCACATCGGCACGTGGAAACTCCTTCAGAATCTCAGAACGGGCATGCTCCGAGACGGTGACCACAACCCGCGACCGAGCGACTGCCGGCGAGACTTGGCGGCGGCGATAGGAATCTGCAAGCCTTGCACGTATTTGGGTCTTGCGAAAGCCTTTCATGTAAATGGTATCGTGCAGCACCAGAATAAGCTCGACACGGTGTGGGAGCAGGAACGGCGCCGTGTTGTAAGGCGCAAGAAACAGGTCGATCCGATGACGCATCAGAGAGATTGGCAAGAAAACCTCCTGCCAGAGGCTGTAGCTCGCTGGCCCCTCCTGCACCAGCGGATATCCGGAACAATTCGGAGCACTCGATGCAAATCCAACGAAACTTTCGATGTATGGCCCGAGAAGGTTGCGTAACTGCAACCCTTTTCCTCCGCCCCCGTTAGGCATCAGGAAAGCCTGAGCATCGTACCCCACTTTAACCATGTAATCAGTTTGCCTTATTTCGTGCCTAACCCGTGCGCTGCAGAAGGACAAAATTGTTATAAGGCCTGAGTCGCTGAAACCTCTCGGGAACAGTACCCGCCAACAAAAATCTCATCTGCGGGAGCCTGGTTTGTCTCGATCCGACCGTTTCGCAACGTCATGCAAATGGAGCGCTAGCCGTATCCGGCAGCGAGTTATAATAGGGATACTGGAATCCTTCTTTGCTCTCACAGTGGTTGTTGATTTTACCTGCTAACTATAATCTATAAATAGTAGGCGGCAATGTCGGAAATGGATGGGCTTGCGAAGCGGAAATGCCTGTGAATTCGACAGGCCGCAGGTCGAATGACAATGCACGTCGACGAGACCTCAGTCAAAGAACGACTCCTAAACTGGATCTCTGAGGTCCGTGTCAGAAGCTGAATCACAGGCGAACCCAATATGACACCAACCGGAAGAACATCAATAATCCGCTCGTTGCTGCCGGAACGCTCTGAAGGATTACTAGATATCGGCTGTGGGCCGATCACCTCAGATTATCCCTATGCAGACAAGGCGCTGCGTGTGACATGCATTGACTGGAATCTAAAGACGCCTAGCTCTCTGCCGGCCAACATTGAGTGCCTGAACGCGGATTTCACGTCAATCGAACTGCCGCCAAACACCTACGATTCTGTGATCGCCGCTGACGTATTTGAACATATCCTATTGGAACAAGAGTCACTATTCATAAGTAAATGCGTATCTGCCTTGAAGCCAGGCGGTAATATGGTCATCTCGGTGCCACATCAGGGTACATTTGCGTGCCTGGATCCTTACCGGGTCAAGCCAATAGTTCATCGTATCCTCGCGAGCCTAGGCTTATACAAGCGGGTTCACAATGGCTGCTGTGATATTCGAAAAGGCCACAAGCACTATTCGCTCCAGGAACTGACCGACAAGTTCAGCCCACTGCAATGTTCCCAAGTGATCTACTTTGGCTACGTCTTTGACCCGCTGGCATCGTGGGCCGTTGCTCTGTCACGGGGTTCCCGTCGAATACCCGGGCTTGCATGGTTGCAACGAGCTCGTCTAAGAGAGCTTAGTCGCGAGTATGGACGGCGTTTAGTTCAATATTGCCGTCAGGTTTCGTAAGCCTCTGACGATAGCCTAGCGGACAGCCCCTTTACATCAAAGATGTGAATAGACCGCAGTAGCGAGAACGCAATCCGCATCGTCGAGTTTCTGTACTCCGAGTGCATTGACCATGTCGTGGCCCCAGGCCGAGTTGCGGCTATTCTCCGTTTGCGCATTTCGATCAAAGGAGGGGTGAGTCGAACCCAAGCAGTCGGTGCAGACGGCGACGGACTCGCCTCGAGGCAATAACGATCCGTTCGATGAACGTATCATTTGGGACGCTCCCGGCCCCGAGCACAGGAAAGTTAGTATGCGAGCGACTGAAGATGTTTGGCCATCCTCGCAAAGAATTCGATACATTCGTCGAATGTATGACTTCCAGCCACTGAGACGTACGCCAAAGCTTGCGAACACGGCCAACTCTATAGATATCTCCATGTCGCACGCACAGCGCAGTAGTGAGATCCTCAGAGTACCCAACTTTTTCAATCAATGAAAAGAAAGGATTGTCGAGCCAACAGAGCCCGTGCAGTTGTCCTCTAAAAAGTTGCAGCCCAAGAGGAAATATCACGAATTCTCGCTCACGCGGCCTGAAGGCACGTTGTATTAACGCCAGATGATCTTTTGAGAGAGCATCATCGTTGTCCACTCTGGTCGTAATTAGGTATGGAGCCGTGACGCAACCGCTTTCCTTGACCTTGCGAGCAAGTACTTCATTCGTAGCAAGACCTTTCAATATAGACCGGCGTCAGGAACTCGGTCAGGCTTGCCATGTGTTCCTTGAACCATCTCGGGCTATCCTCGTTGCAGAACACTAGCCAATGAAAATGTGCGTTGGCTTGGCTTGTGATCGAGGGAAAGCAGTAGGTCATGAACAAGTCCACCCGCTCCTTCAGCCATTCCTCCTCTAGTCCCTTGGCTGACGGAGCATAGGTTGTGACGACGTTAAACCTGGTTAGAACTATGTGGCTGAAAGCCTCGTTTTTGACTTTGTGGCTGACGTTTCTGCGACGCATATCTGCTTCAGCCTGTTTCGAACGCTCGACTGCCCTTTGGCTTGGCCCGGAACCGTAGTGCCCCGACCCAGAATGGCTTCCTAGATCAGAATGCTCTTTAACTCAGAAGTGCCGCTCAAGAAACGCCAGTGCGTAGCATCTCCTCGTTCAACCCGATACAGGAGACCAGAATGAGCACCCAGTCCAGTGTGTCTGAGGTCAGAAACCATCCAGCGTCTATGTTGGTCAACGCTGCGAGGAAGAGAATCGTAAGGAACCAGCCAACTCGGGGCGAATAGTGAGGGGAACGCAGGAGACGAACTCCCTGAACGACCGCCCTCGCGATCATCGCGATGACCAAGCCGACTCCGAGAAATCCGATCTGCAGGGCCAATTCCAGAATTCCATTTTCAGCGTACCCAATATTGGGCCAGCCGAATCGCCAGGCCGACACGCTGAGATTCGAGGCTGCCGGGGGACCAAAAGCCTCCGAAGCCATAGCCCAACACCGGATGCTTCAAGATGGATCGCCATACCTCGGTATAGATTCCCGTTCTGCCGGTCATCGTAGGGGTCTTTCCCATAGATGCTGCCAGAAGAGGCCAGAAATGAACTCCGAGCGCAATGAACCACTAGACCAACGGTAGCCGTCAACAATAACAAGAGCGTCAGTTCACGGTCTCGGACTCGACGTATCAGACTCAAGCCACCAACAAACAGGAGCATGCCGAGCGGTATCAAACCATGCGCCCCGAGATTGACTCTTATAGATGAGAAACAGGAGTAGCATGCCGTACACTAGCCTTCCGCTCACGGCTATAGGAGTCGGTGAAGAAAACCGGGGTAAGCAGAAAGGCCATACTGATGCCGAGTGTATTCTTATGATTGCAGATGCCTTGCCAGGCACCGCCCGGCGTAGCCTTGAAAAACGCCGTAGTCCGGAAGCGCGAGCGCGAAGAAAATGCTGAGAAGCGCGGACGACTACGCCCATGAAGATCAGCAACTGCATGAGATGCTCAGTCGTAAATCGAGTAGCTTAAGTAGCAGGCAAACAACGTGCAAAGACCTACTTCTATGCACATCTGCAGCGTGATCATCGGGGACGCCGACCAAAGCGCTGAGCACACTGCGAGAGCCAACATGGCAACGATGAGCAGGTTCTTCTTCAGAGACGGCCCAAATCTGACGATGTCCTGCAAGCACAAATCCGAAGAAGAAAAAGAAGATACACGTACAGGTAGTAATGAGCGCCGCGTCCGCCCGCCATGGCAGCGCCATTCTGGTAGAAGCCTGCAGCGATTCGTGCCGGTCCGGTAAAATAAACGGCTTGCCTGGCGATCAGCGTCAAGAGCGGCCAGAAGAGCAGCCACGTGATGACCTGTTGCGAAATCGGCGTGTCGGCAACGTTCTCGTTTTCGAGACCGAAACGCCAACGGGAGGTGACGTGCCCTTAGAGCTATGGGCCGCGACAAGCTGCCACTGTGAGTTATAAGGCTTCGTCAATGTTCAGTTGCTCCTCATGCCACGCTATCGAATCCATAGGGGTGAAACGCGAGCCATGCGTTATAGATAGTTCTCATCCCCTTGGCAGGGTCATCAATGCCTTCACTGTTGCGCTATATGCCGGGGTTGGCTCATACTGGGCGTCCAGCAGATTAGGGCGATGCGGAAGACCGTCCGATCTCTTCGGCAGGCTGGGATCGTCCCTCAGTCGCTCGAAAGTGATGACCTTTACGTACGGTCCCACCAACTCAATAAACTCGCCATACTTGCCGGCAACTGTCTGATCAATGAGCGGCCCGGGCACGTCGACGTCATCCACATCGAGCTCCGTAATCATGATCTCCAGGCCAAGGTCCTGGATCTGCTTGAGAAACGTGGTCATGCCGGGCTTATCCAGCGGTGTGTTTCCCCGGAGATGCCCTTGGATGCCAATGGTCGGTGATGGGAACACCTGCTTTCTTCAATCGGGTGGCCAGAGCCAGAAGGGCAGCACGCCGCCCGATCTCGCCCGGTGTGTCATGTTCGATGTAGCACTCGTTCAGCACCAGGCGTGCTTTGGGGTCGGCGGCATGCGCAGTTTGGAATGCGATGTCGATATACTCCGGCCCCATGAAGTCAAGCCAGGGCTTGCGCCGCAAACCGTCGGGGCGGTTGTCGTGGTAGATTGCCTCGTTCACCACGTCCCACGAGTAGATCTTGCCCGCATAGTGCTTCACCACTGTAGTGATGTGGTCCGTCATGACCTGCTTCGCATTTGCAGGCGTCACATAGGACTGAAACCAGTTGGGCAGGGCATTCCACCAGACCAGGCAATGGCCGCGGAATAACAGGCCATGGCTGGCTGCCCAGTTCACGACGTAGTCACCCGGGCCGAAGTTATAGGTGTCCGGCGTCGGCCGCAGGCGGTTGGCGAACTTGAGGTCATTTCCGTCGGCGATCATAGAGAAGGTGTTGGCGATAATCGGCGGATCCTGTTGGGTCGAACTGCAGATCGTGCCCGACGATGTACATGCCCAGGATCTTCCCGCTCTGTCGCGCGGCGCGCTTCAGCGCGGAGGTATCCGGAACTGCGATTGGAGTGTTTTGCGAGCCAGCAAGCCTGCTCGGTACCGCTCAACAGCGCGGCCGCACCGCACAAAAACGAACGTCTGTTCATGGCTGCAATTGATCCTTTACTCATAGTTCGACTTCGGGAGAACGAAGCCCCGGAACAGCCCTTCGGCATGGGCGAAACAAAAACCGGCATTCACAAACTGGCCGCGCGCCGAAACCAGCAGAGCACGAGCGATATCGTAGGTGAGCAGCCCGAACCACAGCAGCAGGAGGGAGTGCCGCCGCACCAGGCGGCCCATGCCCGCGCCATAGCTTATGGCCCGCTCTCGGGATACTGTCCCGCTCAGCATGTCGCGCCGTGGGATGTTGGATATGGAACTTGCGGTCGAAGCGGCCCGCGAAGTCCGGTGGATAGCAAGCGCAAAACGAAGTCCGTCTCTTCGCCGCGATTGAGCTTCGCGATCAAAGCGCACTTCCCGGCTACGCGCCGGCTCAGAGATGAAGAGACTTGAACAGAACGTAGTCCGCAGCACGTTCAACTGGGCCAATGTCACAGGCACTCTGCAGCCACCGGTTTCCGCTGGCGACACCTTCATGATCCAGGGCGCCCACCGCCAGCACGGCGTAATGCGCGATTCTCCTTGAACCAGTCGTCTACCTGGTTCAGCAAATCAGGCGGGTAACAGCAATCGTCGTCGGGAAAGGCGATAATCTCGCCCGATGCGGCATCCATGCCCGCGTTGCGTGCTGCAGAGACATTCTTCTCTCTCAGCCCGCAAGTGCAAGACGGATAAATCGCTGGGCAGCGCTTCCACCAGCGGCAGAATGCGCGCATCTCGTTCTGATCAACCAGGATGATTTCGATGTCATGCGGTTTCTGGTTGACGATGGAGGACAGCAGTTCAGCGAGTTCGGCTGTGCGCCCCAGGGTCGGAATAATCAGACTAAATCGGGGCATGGAGGGGGGAGTCTCCTTAATCTTCGTGGATGGAAGCGGGGCTGCCGCTGACTATGTTGCACGCGGCGCCACGAGGACTTGCAGGCAGAGAAGTACCCGTTGGCGTGAGATGAACGGCTGTGAGACGGCTCAAACTGCTCTAGTGGTTGGGGTGAGTGATGATGCCCCCGGGCTCTCCGGGTTTGAAATTCACCTGGATCTCCGTTGTTACATCGACCGGCTCCTGGTCCTGAATAAACGGCTTATACCGCCAGAGCCGTACCGCGTTCATCGCCTCAGCCTCAAGCACGGGAGATCCGGAAACGGCTCTCATTGGTGAGACCCTGCCGGATTTCGAGATAACGGCCTGCACGATGACAGTAGATTCCGTCTGTAAATCGTCCGCAGTGTGCGGGTAGCTTGGGCTAACCATCGTGATGCATTGACCCGCCATTTTTTCCGCCGGTACATGGAGCTTCCCCAGCGTCGCGCTGCCCTCCTGCAGATGCAGGGTGCTGGCAACACTGATAGCAGATGGTCTTATCGCGTTCGCCGGATACGGCCAGAGGCACAACGCGAAACCTACGATGAGCAACCTGTGAATCCACCCGCCGATCGTCATCAATTGCGTCATTGCCAGAGTGGCATATAGAGATCCTCGCACCTTGTCCCGCATTAGTGCACCACGTAGATCGCAGCTCCCGCTGTGGACGCCGCGATGGACGAGCCGTTCATCGCCATATTCTTCATCCAGCTGAAGGGTACATAGACGATGTCGTTCGGCTGCAGCATAACGTCCGGCTGCTTGCCCTTCTCGAATCTGGTCGAGACGAACCGGCGACTCGACCTGGCCATTCGCCGTTGCCCGGATCAGCCGCACTTTGGACTGCATAGATGTCTTATTCGCGGAACCCGCCATCGCGACTACCTGCAGCACGCTCAGGCGTGCGTCGTTGGTCGTGATTGCGTAGCCGCCCGGCCTGATGACATCTCCCATCACATACACCAGGGCGCCCTGGGGATACCAGAACAGTGTCGCCCGGATAGACCATCACGACATTGATAGGGCCTCATCCGAATTATTGGAGACGTAATACTTGATCTGCTCGGAGGATTGGCGCCGATTGATGGTCACGTTGCGATCGGCCGCGTCAGTCAGGCCGCCCGCCAGCGACAGGACCTTCAGAATTGTCTGTGGCGTGGTGATGGCGTAAGTGCCAGGCGTGTGCACCTGGCCGAGCACCGAGACATCCTGCGTGGCATACTCCTCAACCTGACGGTAACCTGGGGCTTCCGCATAACCTTCTTCTCGATCAGCGCCTTCTGGATCATCGCCGCGGCCGAAGCAGGTGTCTGTCCGGCTACATGGACGCTGCCAACGTAGGCCAGCGGAGCATTGCCGTCGTCGGTTACCCGCACCTGTTGCTCCATCTCGGGGGTATCCATCACATCCACCTGGATCAGGTCTCCCGGTCCGATCAGCAGGCTTTCCTGCTGTGCGAAGCACGGCGATCGTAAGTGCACCCAGAAGCAGAAACAGGCGGCAATCAATCGATGTCTACGCATGTAGATCGCTCCCCGTAGTAAGAAAGCTGTTTATAGCCGTAATACCTGTAATGATCTCCACCCGCAACTTTGACTCCGTTGAATAGCAGGCCCATCTGATGGACACCTTGCGACCGCAAGACCTGGCAGGTTCGCTCCAGGGATCGGCGGTCGGTCACATTATGGCGGGCAACCACGATGGTGAAGTCCGCATATCGGCTCAGCAGGGCGGAGTCGGTTACCGGGAGGATCGGCGCGCCATCGATGATGACGTAGTCATACTCCTCGCGCCAGACGCGTACCGCCTCCGCCATCTCATCGGAGGCCAGTAACTCGGCGGGATAATCGGGAAGAGGACCAGCCGGCATCACATGCAGACTGGGTAGCTCTTCCAACGGGATGGCCGGTAGCATGCGTCGCATCGTGAACATTGTCGGACGTCAGCAGGGAACTAAGTCCCTGGCTGGCATCCAGGTTCAAGCGGCGATGCAGCACCGGTGTGCGTAGATCGCCATCGACCAGCAGGACCTTCTTTCGGCGCTGCGCATAAACGGTTGCCAGATTCGCGCTCAACATGCTCTTGCCTTCGCCGGGCACCGAGCTGGTGACCAGGATGACCTGCGGGACCGGCGCATCCCACGCCCACCCTGCATGAGCGTGGTGCACAGTACGCGCAGCGCTTCCGTATAGGGCGCGCGCGGCTCGGATACCGCAACCATCGAGTCAGGCGACCTCAAAGTATAGGAGGGCGATAGCAATGAGTTACTGATATCAGCCCCCCGCTTAAGTGCCTTCCGGGCCTTATGGAAAGGGAGCAAGCCGATAGGAGCCTCGGAGAAGAGCATCTCCACCTCGCCCAGTTCCTGGATGCGGTTGTCCGTTGCATCGCGGAAGAGGCCCCACATACTCCAAGAAAAAGTCCACCTGCAATCGAACCCGCTGCGTAGATCAGAGGGTTTGGCTTGGCCGGCCGGGCGGGTACACGAGCTGGATCCACCAGCGTGATGTTGCTGGAGCGCAAACCCGCGACCAGGTCGGCTTCTTTCATTCGGGCCACCAGGTTTTCATAAAGGGTGCGGCTCTGCGTTGCCTCTTGCTTCGCCACCTGGTATTCAACAGCTTTGTCGTTCAGGGCTTCGGCCTGGGCTTTTTCATCGAGAAAGACGGCATGATCTTTATCCTCGATCTGTTGCGCCACTTGGTAATCATTCTGCACACGACTGGCGATCCGGTTAGCCTCAGCGTGGATGGATTTCTGTGTGCTCTCCAGGCTGGATTGCAACTCGGCAAGCTTAGGGTAGCCAGGACCGAACTTGGCCGAGAGTTCATTTAATTTGGCCTGGGTCTGTGCTTCCTCTCCGCGCAGGTTCTGCAGCAGGGTGAGGGAGCCCGCTCACGCTCGACGACGCACCACTGAGCATGCCGTTTCCTGCGAGTCCTGAGATCAAGCTCCGGGTCTCCATCCTTCACCACCTGGTACAACGCACCCTTCATGATCCGGGCGGACTGCGCCTGTTCCAACTGGGTGGTTGCCTGCTGCAACCGGTCCAGTGCGGGAGCGAAGGCCTGTTCGCGCCCCTGGCTGTCTGCTTGACCCGAAGTAAAAACGCCCGCGTCGCGTTGTAGCTCGACGACTTTGGCCTGCAGGTCCTCGCTCTGCTTCCGCAAGTCGTCAAGCTGCTTTCCCAGCCAGCCACTCGCTTCGCGGGTAGCGTTGTGACGGATCTGAAAGTTGTAGTCGATCAGGTCCTGCACCAATTGGTTGACCACCGCTGCTGCCGTCCGCGGATCGGTGCTCAGATATTCGACGTCGATCAGGCGAGTACCGGCGACTGGGCTTCACCTTGAGCCGGGATTCAAAGATCTTAATCACTTTGGCGCGGCGGCCGGCGCCTCGTCCAGCGGCACATTTTTGGGGTCGGCGATGCCGGCGGGTGCCGCCAGCCCCATGACCCACCCAATGGGGTTGAATCTGGAGTGAAAGTCCGGGGCTCTTCTCCAGCTTCAGTTCCCGATTACTTGCAGCGCCAGTGAATCGGACTGCAGAATCTGCGCCTGCGTCTGCAGGGTGATGTTCGAGTCGACCGCGTCCGACCCTGAGACTCGGGACCGAGTCATGTTGTCCAGCTCTAACGCGTCGGCGGCCTCCTTTTGCACCTGGATCTCGGCGGTGGCTTTATAGAAGTCGGGTGCTAGGTCGCGAACAGGGTCGCACCGGCTGCGATGCAGACCAAAAAAGAACTCAGAACAACCCAACGGCGCCGCGAGAGGACTTTCCAGAGGTCCTGAATGGTCATCTCTTGGCGCGCGGCAACCGGTGCCGCCGTTCCGGAGATAATCGCAGGATTCAGCATAAGGTCATTCTTAAAAGGCATCATTTCTCCTCAGGTTAGAGTTCCTACGCGGAACTATGGGCGATCGATCTGTGCGCGGCGTGCGCCCATTCTCATGGCGCGCCGGTCAGACCCTCGATCTCGTGAGTGTTGATGCTGGATCGGATTTCGCTGGGCTTGTTGTTCTGGGGCAGCGTGATCTCGGTCAGCTCCGCCCCGAACCGGTCCTCGTTAACCAGGTGTACAAAGGTGTCGAGGAAGAATCGCCGGATGCGCTGGCGCAGAACGATCGCCGCAAACTGCAAATTGCCGATAAGGTAGCGCCGCCACATCCGGCGCGGTTCGAGGCAAAGCCGGTAGAGCCACTCGCAGCCGATGTTTTGCGCCCACATCGGGGCACGAGGAACGATGCCGCCCACGATCTCGAACGACCCGCCCACCCCCATACACACCGGCACCGAGAGTTGCAGACCGTGCTGATAGATCCAATACTCCTGTTTAGGCGCACCGAATGCGGCAAACAGGATGTCGGGCTGGGCCGCGGTGATCGCATCCGCTGTACGCTTCAGGTCCTCTGCATTTTGCTCGAAGCCCAGGGGAGGGCAATAAGTCGTGCACTGCAAGCCCGGGTAATCGCTCTTCAAGTTGATCGCGGCCAGCTCTGCGGACCCAGGCCGTCCTCCAAGCAGGAAGACGCGCAGGCCGGCCTCGGCGGCAAGACCGCACAACGCCCGTAAAAGATCGACTCCGGTAATGCGCTGCTGGAGCGAACGGCCATAAAGGCGGGCCGCGATCAGCAGCGAAACTCCGTCGGGGACCACCAGGTCGGCGCGATCGTAAATCTCCTGCAGCCGCCGCTCCGTTTCCAGCAGAACAATATGTTGCGCGTTGGGAGTAAGCACGTAGGCCGGCTTACCTTGGTTCTGCGCATGCGCGATGATCGACGCGCAGACCTGCTGCGCCGAGCAATTGTCGATCAATGCATGGCCAACCCCAATGCGAGCTACCGCAGACCCGCGAAGAGGCGTGCGAGGGGAGGGAGATGTTGCAGGCCAGTATGTGGTGAAATTCATGTCTCTGATCTCGGGGGACCGACTACGACGAAGCGAGCTGTTCTGGTTCATCGCCATCCGCGTTTCGCGTTGCGCTTTAGTGAACGATTGGCTCCAGGGTCGACGCATCGACCTCCACGGCCACGTGGTGGTTGATGATCTCCACAGTAAGGACGAAACGCCATTCGCTATTCTTTCGGACCAGGCGGCCTTCCACACCCTGCATGGCCCCGCTCTTGATCCGGACCCGCTGGCCAACAACAAGCCCAACATAGGGCTCCGCCCTTTGCTCGCATAGGCTGGTGCGCAGGAATTCTATTTCACGATCGGGTAAAGGGAGTGCCTCGCGGCTGGTGCCGACGAGTTGCCGCACGCCCGGAGCCCGCAAAACTTTCGCGCGGTCCCGGTGATCGATGCGTACAAAGAGGTAGGTGGGAAACAGAGGTAGTTCCAGTGTGACCTTCTGCCGGTTCTTCCAGACACGCGGAGATTCGTAGGTTGGCAGAAATGTCTCGACACCGGAGAAGTCAAGGTGCCTTACCGCCGCCTTTTCGTGCTGCGGCGTAGTGACCACGGCAAACCATCTGCGAGCGTCCTGCTCACATGACTGTGGCGGGACAGGGGATACGGTACGTGTGATAAGCATGCCTCTTCATCCGCAACATAGCCCCCAAAAAAAGGAGGGGGTGAGAGGAAACCTGAGCTCGCGTGCACTCAGGGCAGGGCTTCGCCATCCTGACTTAGCATTTGCTGCCAGCCTAAACCGCCCGTAAGTCAGTAGTCGAAACCGTTCCGTCGCCGACAGGCCTGAAACGAACCTGGACTCTGACCAGCTCAAGCTTATCGGCCACGCACAACCTTTGAATATGGGAAGGACTTGCCTATCTAAATAGCAAAACCTTCGAGTAAGAATTAGAAGGTCTTGCTATTGATAACTGCCAGAAAATGGTGTACTTTCCCACGGCCCAAAGTTAAACAAAATCCTGGGTGCCCCATTCAAGCCTTCTTTTGCCCGCCCCGGCGTGCCGTGGCGCTTGAGTGGGGTTGTTACGGACCCCCTCTCACCCCGCCGCCCACAATTATTTGCCTTTCCCGTGTCCGGACCCGCAGTAAACCGGATCTATATCTATAGCAATGCTCCACATCGCACATAACGCCAGCTCAGACGACCAAAAATTCGTCCTGCCGCTTGCGGATGAAAAAGAGGGGCGGGTTTATCTAATTTTTGACCATCTTCGTGAAACAAAGGACTTAGCACCCACAGGCGCCGCTGAACCCGGGAACCCCGGGGGGACTTAGTGCGCTTAATGCGCTTAATGCGCACCCTCCGCAGAGAAGTTAAGCGAGAAGGAGGAACAGAAGGAGGGGGGTGGACCGGGTTTGTCCAGAAGAATGCGACCGAAACTGTTTACGGCGATTCTCCCTGAATCTGTTCATCGAGTCCCTCCCCCGAAGAAATCGATGAACAGTCGTAAGAGAATCGCCGCTTGAAAAGAGCATACTTCTTCTGCCGGAATCCGCCATGGTTCTTGAGTCACAGCCCGGTCTCTTCTAGTTGCATGGAGTAATGACACCCGCTCCCGCGCAGTGGTTACCAGCGGTAAAAATGCTCTAATGGCACCAGGAGAAGCTGCTGCATGCACGTGGTCGATCTCATCCGCAAGAAGCGCGACGGCGATGTCCTTACTGACGCCGAGATCTCATTCCTGGTCACGGGAGCCGCAGGCAACACCATTCCTGAGTATCAGCTCTCGGCCTGGCTCATGGCTGTCTTCTGGAGAGGCCTCAACGCCGCCGAGCTGCACAGTCTTACCACCCGCATGCGCGACTCCGGCGCCGTCATGAACTTCAGCGGCCTCCCCGCGGCCAAGGTCGACAAGCATTCCACCGGTGGAGTGGGCGACAAAACCTCCTTCCTGGTGGCCCCCATCGTGGCCGCGGCCGGTCTCTATGTGCCTATGATCTCCGGCCGCGCCCTCGGCCACACCGGCGGCACTCTCGATAAGCTCGAGAGCATTCCCGGCTATCGAACCCACCTGCAAGAGGAGGAGATACTCTCCGTCCTCACCACCTGCGGCCTCTCGATCGTCGGCCAGACCGAATGGCTGGTCCCCGCCGACCGAACCCTCTACTCGCTGCGCGACCGCACCGGAACCGTCGAGAGTCCCTACCTGATCTGCGCCTCCATCATGAGCAAGAAGCTCGCTGCCGGTCTTGACGGGTTGGTGCTCGACGTCAAGCGTGGCTCGGGAGCCTTCTTGAAGCAGGAATCGGAGGCCAACCACCTCGCCGAGCTGATGGTCTCCACCGGAAACGCCGCCGGCACCAGGACCGCCGCGCTGATCACCAACATGAATCAACCCCTCGGCCGTATGTCCGGCAACGCGGCGGAGATCGTCGAATCCGTCGAGCTTCTGCGCAACCAACGCCATCCCCTCACTGAAGACGTGCGCCGGCTTTCCCTTGAGCTGGCGGGATGGATGCTCTACCTGGGCGGCAAAGTGCCGAACCCGGAGGACGGCCTCCAGCTCGCCGAAGATCTGTTGCACAGCGGCCTTCCCCTGGCGAAGCTTCGCTGCATGATGGCCGCCCAGGGGGGCGACCTGGATTGGTTTGAAAGTCCCCAATGGCTGCATCGCCCGCCGCATCAATACCCGGTCAAGTCCCCGTCGGCAGGCTATCTATCGGTGGTCGATTGCGACCAGGTAGGCTGGGCTGTCCAGCGCTCAGGCGCCGGCAGGAACGTGCCCGGGGAAGTCGTCTCTGCCCACGCGGGCGTGGAAACCCACAAGAAAATTGGCGATCACGTCGCCGCGGGCGAAACCCTCTTTACTGTCTATGTGGAGCAGGATGCGCGCGCGCAGGCCGCGATCGAGATCCTCAGCCGCAGCTTCACCCTCAGCGCCGAGCCGCCCCCTCCGCAGCCCCTCATATATAAGGTGGTGGCCTGAGCAGAGAAATGACACCCTCTCCCCACAACAAAGGTTTGGGTGGCCCATTCAAGCCCTCTTTTGGCTTGAGTGGGGTTGTTCCCACCCTCCGCCCCGCGTCATTAGGAGCCGCTATTGAACCAGGTGAACAGCACCGAGCAGACCCGAGGGTACCGGGTGGACCTTGTCCAGGTCCTGCATTTGGAATCGATCGCCGTACTTCGCAATCAGCGGTCTGTAGTCGTGGGGCGGCTGCGCAGCCCAGGCATTGATCGCCGTGTTGTAGACATCGATCTCAATCCGGTTCCGGCCCGCCTGCAGATAGCTGGTCACATCGAGCCGGTAAGGAGGGTGCCACAGTGAGCCGGCGCGCTTTCCGTTGATGAAGACGATGGCCGCTTCGCGGATCGGGCCATCGTAGTACGCCTGCATCCCAGGCCCAGGAAGCGTGATGCGTGGGTCCGGCAGCCCGTTGGGCAGCAGAGCCGGGCGGTCTGCGGCCGCAATCGGCATGGGGAGTGGAGTTCCGCCATCCACCTGCAGGTAGGTAGATGCTGAGGGCCGGTTGGCGAGATTAAACTCGCGGCTATAGACAACTTCTCCCGAGTAGAACCTGGTCTCGGGATCGGCGATCCAGTCCGTGAGGGTCGCCTGGGATTCGGTCTTGCCTGTGCCGGCATACCGCAGTTGCCAATCCGCGCTAAGATCGGCAATCTGCGTTTCGGCCTCGTGGTCAGCAGCAGAGCGAGAAGCAGCGCTGCTGAAAACAAACACGCGTGACTCGTACGGAGCGAGCTTCAAGCTGACTTCGCGCGTCGGAACAGCGCTGGATCGGGCCGTGTCCGGATCCCATTGCTCGCCATATTGGTAGCCGGTGCCGAAGCTAGCCGTCGTCTGGATCGGGTGGTTGCCAGTGTTGGCCACGAAGTAGATGTCCGCCGCGGGCAGCTTGCGCCGGATGAAGCCGATGGCCTCCTGGTCCGACGTGAGCTGCAGGTCCGGAGTAGCTGCCTTGTGCAACGCGTTCGTCAGCCCCGATTCGTCGGTGACGAAGCTCGCGTTCGCAGGGTCGAAGAGCCGATGCGAGAGCTCTGTCATCTGCGAACTGGCTTTTCCTTCGGGATCTACAGAGGGCGCGCGGCCTACCGAGATAACCTTGCCTCCGGCTGCGACCCAAGCGCTGATCTTGCTCAAGGTCCTTGCGGGGATACGGTCGGTTGGCGGAAGCAGCAGGATGGCGTGCGAGCCAAGCCCGACGGAGTCGACCGCATCGGCATCGATGAAGTCGATGTTGTAGCCGGCAGAAAGAATCGTGGACATCAGCCGCGGGGAGATGAGGCTGTTCATCGCCTCCGTCACGGTTACCTTTCCCGGAGAGAAAGACGCCCAGGCATCGTCGGTCAGGCGCCAGGAGCGCGACCTGGTTAGCCGGCTGCCCCTGGCGGAGCAGAAAGCTGATGCGCTGGATGTAGCGGTCCACATCGGGCATCACAGGATGCCAGGGATTGTGGTCGTTGAACACAGCGGAAGCGTAGAGCGACCAGCCCGGCTCCCCGACCTGGGCTGGGGAGTAGGGCCAGCCGTGGAAGATGAGCAGGTTCTCTCCGCTGATGAAGTCGATATCCGCCTCCGCCTTCATATCGAGCGGCGTGGCACGGAAGACCGGCGAGTGGAGCCAGGTGAAAGATTCGCCCGAACTGACATTGTTGCCGAAAACATGGTTGGCGGAGGTAGCCCAACGCAACGTCGAGAACTGCCGCCAGAGGGAGCTCTCTCCTTCGGCCAGAGCCGCGAGCCGTTGGCTGGAGAAGCTGACTGCCGGTTCTCCATATGTCTGCGAACGAAATTTGGTGTGGTGCGCGACCGCCCAATCGTTAATTTGCGTCAGGTAGTTCTCGTCGACCAACTCCGTGAGGGTCTTTCCCCAGTCATGGCGAACGGTCTCCGCGGAGGTGGTTCCTCCGGCCACCAATTCGGGCAGATGAGGCAGCAGATCGTAACCGCGACGGCGCTTGAACTCTGCGGGAAGGTTTGCCGTCCAATCCGCTCCATAGGCTTCCAGGGAATCGGAAAAAACAGCGTAGGGTGGAGTGTCGCCGAAGGCCCCTACCAACGGTTCGCCGGCAGACCTCAGGTGCGTAGCGACGGCCTGGTGGCTGAAGGGGTCGAGCACCCAGCCCTCCGCGCCCACGGCCGCGCGCTTGACCACTTGCCCAGTGTGGCTGGCGATAAAGAAGAGGGCGACGCGAGCCGAGCCCGCCGGAGCAACAGACGTGCTCGAAACGGGCAAAGGCTTGGCCGATGCGGCGTCCCACTTGGAGCCCGGCAGAGCGTCGACGATCGAGGCGGAGACGAAGCTTTCCCCTGCCACCAACGCGGGAGGTGTGATGGCAGAGCTGTTAGCAGGGATGGGAACTTCGGCCACGCGCAATCGTCCGGCCGCTTCATCCAGCGTGGTGGAAGGGCCGCCGTAGGGCCAGCCGCTCCCCATGGTCACGTCGATCCGCAGCCCAAGCTTGCGCCCTTCCTCCTGAGCGTAGTGCACGCAGTCAAGCATCTCCCGCGAGAGGAAAGGATAATTCTTGAGACCCCTGGCCGGGTCGTCGAGCACCTGTGGGTAGACAAATGCAAGCTCGGCTCCGCCGATGCCGTTCGCTTTCATCTGCTGCATTTCGCGCAGCAGCTCACTCTTCTCCACTGCGATGCCAAACCACCACCATCGGACCATAGGGCGAGATTCAGCTGGAGGGTTTTGGAACTGTTGCTTGAGATCTGCCTGGGAGAACAACGTGATCGGGCTTAGCAGCAATCCGATCGTGAAGAGCCGAAACAAAGAATGGGCTGAAAAGTGTAGCATGGCAAACTCTTTGCCATGCTACACGCGATGTCTATCGGCCGTACTCCAGCCCATCATTGCCCAACCCTGAGCCGCGTACCGGCTCGTACGGCTCGACGGCTAGCAGGTTGCCCAGCACGCCACGCTCCTGCGGCGTGAACTGAGCCTGGAACTGGTTCGAGTTCATCATCGCCTGCCGCTGTTCCGGCGGGTACTCGCGCAGGTCGCGGAAGGCCTTCCTCACCATGCGCTGCCGGTCGGGGGGGAGGGTATGGAATTCCTGGAACGAGGCGCGCACCTGTTGACGTCTCTGCGGGGTCAGGTGCTCGAGAGCCTCGATACGATCCACCGTACGCTGGCGCTGGTTCGGGGGCATCCGGTTAATCTGGCGCAGGCGATCCACCAGCTTTTGCTGCGTCTCCGGGTTCAGCCGGCTGAAGCCAGGTTCTGCTTGCAGGGCTTTTTCCTGCTGTTCGGGAGTCAGGTTTCCATGCCGCTGCAACCATGTGCCCAGATGTGGCTGCTGATTACTTTCCAACCGCGGACGCTGCTGCCCACCCGGCTGAGGGCGAGCAAAACAGCGGGTGACAATCAGGGGCAGAACCAGCAGCAATGTCCAAGAGACACCACGAGCGAGCTTCCCCTTGAGGGATTTCGTCTCGAGCTCGTTGTGCCTGACCATGCTGGTGCCCTCCGAAGCGGCTCACTTCGACCGTCGTTTGCGGGCGCCTCGTTTCCCGGAATTCGTGCCATCGGCACGGGCAGTAAGTGCTACCTCATTAGCCCGGATTGAGATCAGTTTGAGGCGCCGGTCGCGCTATCCTCATCCCCATCCAGGGCATTCAATTGCTGAAAGAGCTGGGCGTTCCCATCATAAGACTGCAAATCGCGCACCGTAGCCGAAGTCTGCGGTGAAGGCGCCTGCTGCTGGTAGTCGACGCAGGGCAAAGGTTCCGCCGCCAATCACCAGCACTGTGGCCAGGGCTCCCGCGCCAATCTGGCGCATCTGCAGGTTGCTGCTGTACAGCAACCAAGCCTTGGCACGCTCAAAAAAGCTGGCCGGGGCGGTTGTCTGTTCCGTCCGCAAGCCGGGCATACAGCTTGGCGTCGAAGAAGGCACTGGGCTCCGGAGCCTGCCATTCGTCAAGCAGCTTCCAGGTCTTTTCCATTGCGGCCATCTCGTCCGCACACCCGGCACATTCTGCGATGTGCTTCCGGGCCTCGTCCGACAGCGGCCGCGACTCCAGGAACAAGTCGGCCATATTTTTGTTCATCTCAGGGCAAGTCATAATCTTCCTCGAATTCTGTTAGGCAAAATCCTTCAGGCTTTCGCGCAAGGTCTGGTAGGCCCGAAAGAGCAGCGACTTGGTAGCCGACTCGCTCAGCTTGAGAACCTCACCAATCTCCTTGTAATCCATATCCTGATATTTGTGCATCAACACCGCCGTGCGCTGCCTTTCCGGGAGCGCCATCACGTGCTGGCGAATCGCATTCATTCTCTCGTCGCGCACCAGCTCTTGTTCCACGTTGAGATTACTATCCGCTACATCGGGGCTGGTGCCGGTTTCCGGATCGGGCTGGTCCAGGTAAACATTCTGCGCTGTCCGCTCGTACTTGGTGTCGCGCGCGTGGTTCACTCCCAGGTTGGTCGCGATCCGGTACAGCCATGTACTAAACTTCGCCTCGGCCCGATAGGTCTGCCGCGAGCGGTACACCCGGAGAAAGACCTCCTGGGCCAATTCCTCGGCAACTGCCTGGTTACGAGACATGCGGAACATGAAGTGAACAATCTGTTTCCGGTATTTCTCGATCAGGATGCTAAAGCCTGAGTCGTCTCCCTCGCGAACGCGCAACATGATCTCGGCGTCGGAGAGTTCTGACCAATCGACTGCCGGGCCCATGGACCGATGCACCCTGTTGGGCGCTTTGGAACCCGTTCTGCGCAATGGCTACGGTACCCATACCCTTTGTAACCCCACCGTCCTGACTAGGTTGCGCGAAATCGGGAGAAACCTCTCCGTCTTCGGCCAAGCCTGGCGGACGGCCCCCGGGGCGGGGAGAACCCTGTTGTTCTGGGGGAGGCAAAGCCATAACGTGAGTGGATTGTACCCGTTGCCGCGAGCCGTGGTCTCGCCCAGTTTTGGGGGATTGCGAGGGCTTCCGGGGCGCGGCCCAGCTTGGGCCTGCCAGGAAGCTTCGTGTAAACTACGGGTTGCCCCGAGGGGCGCTTAACTCAGCGGTAGAGTGCCACCTTCACACGGTGGAAGTCGCAGGTTCGAATCCTGCAGCGCCCACCATAACCCCCTGAAAATAAGCCATTAAAGTCGATTCCGTCGCCCGGCGGATCAGGCAGCGCCTATCCAAATCCCCAGGTGCATAAGGCCTTGATTGGAAGCAGCCGGCTCGGGCTGAGTTTTTGGCTTTGTATCAGGGCAAAGGGAAAAGCCCAGGGCTGAAAGCCCGGATTCCGGTTGGGCCTTTACAGCCCGACCATAGTCGTGCCCTGATACGCGGATACCGAGCGATAGACAGACGTTCCTACCTGCGGGAGCCGCGATACAAAGCATCACCGCGTGACCACCCGAAAACTGGCGCTTTGCCCGACTGGGTCGCACCTCGCCTGCCATTCATCTCCGTCCTCTCGCACATCGAACTGAGCGCATATTTTCGGGTTTACGACGTATATTCCCGGGCCCTCTAAATCGCGTATTGGCTTCCGCTAATTCGTATCTACCACGGAAGTGGACTATCGGCGAACGGAACCAATCCGCTACAAGCGATATGAGTCACTTTCGTTACCATCCCCCATGGAACCAGGAACTATCTCGCATCGCGCAGGGCACCCAGCAAGTCGACCCGCACGCCGAGTCGGTTGGGACCACCGCGTACTGCAAACCGTAGCTCAGCGTGACGGTTTCAATGCGGCGAAGGCAGCGATCAATCGCGCCGCCAGACCGGGCGATCCAGGCCGGGTCGACACATGATGACTGCGAACAGCGCTTGCAGGAGTTCTCTCCTGCTCACCGCCTTGGTGCTACTGTTCTCGGCGGCAGCCTGCACCGCCTCGGCGCAGGTGATTCCGGCATTCAGTGCGATAGGGAATGTTTCTGCATTCGGAACCTTCACCACGGTTAAACCAGATTTCAATTACTACGGTGACCTTGCGGTCTACGGAATCACATTGGGAGGTTTCGTGCAAACGCGGCACCTTGTTGGCCTTGAGGCACGAGGTTCGATCCTGAGGTCGGGTGGTATCGAGCATGAAGAGTCGGCACTTGCGGGGCCTCGGTTCGTCATGCATTTCGCTAACGTTGCCCCGTATGTATCCGTTCTCGGGGGCGTGGCCAACGCGTGGCGCTGGAGCAACCCGCCAGACGCAGGAGCGCCGCCACCCAGAATGCTTGGAGGCTTTGGTCCTCAATGGTCCGTACTGGGTGGACTCGACGTTCGCCTGAATCGTCGCTTCGTCATTCGCATGGGAGAGCTCTCCTACTCAAAGACTTACACGAAGGATTGGACCCTGACACCGCTCACTGCGAGTGCGGGCATTGTCTATCGGATCAACTAGGAGACGGTCACCGCCAGGTTTTGTCTAAGGTGGAGCCCGGAAGAAATTTAGGCTCTTTTGAAGAGTAAAGGATAAAGATGGCAGGGATTCCCATCGTTGAGCCTCGCTCCATGCCGCAGCCAGAGTATGCGGGGGATGGGTTCAACACGCCAGGATCAAGGGCCGAAGAGCAGGTTACCTCCATCGCAGCTCTTCTCCGCAAGAGCGCGGCTGTTCTTTGCTCGCCCGATCTTAAGGAGAGTGCCGGGCCCTGGAACGGAGCTGAATGGGAGCAGATTTCTCTTGCTGTCCATCAATTGAGCACGAACGGCGTGCATTACCGTTGGGTGAAGAGGTTGCTGGACATCTTGATCGTCTGTTCGTTCCTGCCGTGCCTTTTGCCACTTTTACTGATCGTTGCTGTGATTGTCCGCATTAGCTCTCCAGGACCTATTCTGTATCGTCAGAAACGTATAGGCAGGTTTGGGCGCGAGTTCGATTTGTGGAAGTTTCGATCGATGCACGTCAATAGCGACGAGATCCTGCGCAACCACCTGCAGGCTAACGATGAGGCAGCGCGTGAATGGACGCGGTCACACAAGCTCAAAATGGATCCACGTGTCACAAGACTCGGTAACCTGCTCCGCCGGTCAAGCCTCGACGAATTACCCCAATTCCTCAATGTATTGGCCGGGGATATGAGTCTCGTCGGGCCCAGGCCGATTGTGTCCGCTGAAAAAGCTCAATACCGTGATGCCTACTTCTTCTATGCTTCGGCCAGGCCGGGCCTGACCGGGTTATGGCAAGTCTCCGGACGGTCCGACCTCACCTACCATCAGCGTGTCGTCCTGGACGAGGTCTATATCCGTAGATGGAATCTAGCTCTTGATATCCAGATCCTCTGGCGCACCGCCAGGGTGGTCTGCCAGTCAAAGGGCGCGTCTAGAGCAGCTGGGCAATTGCTGTGATTGTGACTGATAGAGATCGCGGCATGTGGTTTTCCCGGGGAGGGAACCACGAAAAGGTCTATGTTTCGATCGACACCAATTTGCGAAGCGCCTCAGCATTCCTCCCCCCGAGCGTTTATCCCCCGACCGCTACAGCTATGAGTCCACTGAAGTTGTAGTCTCATCCTGAAACAGTAATGTTACTGTGGGGTTGTTCGGTAGAGACGTTGGTTATTGGCGCTTTAGGTGTGCGCTGTGGCCGGCAATAGAGACAGCAAATGTCGAAGAACCAGAGACGGGATCGACGTGAATTGGAAACTACATTTCGATATCCCTTCTGCATCTTCCCGGCTGGCGTCTTCCGGTAGCAGGCGAGCTGCCTCGAGAACGCTAGACTACGGAGGGGTATTCGCCAGGCTATTTGTCCTGATCGCTCTTATCCGCTCCGAATTTGCAGTGTCCCTACGCCTCTAGCAGTGGAAGCAACACTCACCGGCAAGGCAGAGCAGATTCCAATGGCAGCGCCCGCCTACACATGGATTGCTCCCACCGCGCATAGCCGGAATTCTCTGGGGACCTTAACCGTAACCGGACAGAATTACGGCACCAGCGTTCCGCTTCTCAATCCGTCGATTCGCAGTAAAGCCGGCGAGTTGGTTTGCACAGACGCGAAGTGGGACGATTCTGCCCGGCAGTTGAAGATCACGTATGCGGCGGACCACGCATGGTGCATGTGACGGTAACGCCGGTGGCCAATGCAGGCGCCTTTGAGGCAATGGTGGATGCAGACCAGCCAGTGATTACGTCGGTTGATATGGGACAGTGGTCAGCCGCGTTGCAGGCGCAACCCGTCGCGGTTCCCTACTACACCGGCGATGTTTGGTACCTGCCGAAAATGGCGGTGTATGTGAACGCGTGGTGGGATTGGCATACCACGCGTGCAACCAAGCTTGATGGACCGCTGGCACGATATCTGGAGCGAACCGATGCAACCTTGTCGACGCTTCATGAACGGTTCTTTCTGGTCCTTTCGCCGGATGTCGATGCAGAGTTGCCTGCGCCCGGAAATCCGCCCTCGCCCTATAGGGCGGAGCTATCAGGCCGGATGGTGCTGGATATATGGACTCCGGACTTCAAGCAGATAGAACGAGGGTTGGCCGAGTTGGGTGATTACGGAATCACCAATTGCGTCGGGATTATCCATGTCTGGCAGCACGCAGGATACGACAATGCGTTGCCCCAGCATGATCCCGCAAATGCAGCAATGGGTGGAGACGCCGGTCTGGCGGCCGCGGTAAACGCGGGTAAGGCGGACGGTTGCCTGATGGCCCTCCATGAGAACTACGTTGACTACTACCGGAACTATCCTGAGTTTGATTCCTCCGCCATTGCTCTGAACACCGACGGAACGTGGATGCTTTCGTGGCTGAACCATTCCACCGGAGTCCAGTCCTATTGGACCAAGCCGGCCTGGATGATAACCAACGCTGCAACGCAATCGCCCACCATCCACCAACGCTACGGCACAACGGCCGCTTATCTGGATGTCAACTCCGGCATTGCTCCATCCAGTCATGGCGATATGGATGCGCGAGCACCTGGGGCGGGAACCCTGGCCGCGTTGTTGACGGGAGATACCGCCTTGTGGTCCTACGAGCGGAAGATCCACCAGGGGCCGGTCTTCGGCGAAGGCGCGAATCACTGGTATTACAGTGGTTTGTTGGATGGAGTGGAGGCCCAGTTCGGCGGTGATCTCGAGAACCAGGGCGCTCTGGCCCCGCTCTTTGTCGATTTTGATCTGAAGCGGATTCATCCGCTCCAGGTCAACCATGGCATGGGTTATTACGAGCGATGGGTATCGCCTGGCGAGTCACTCTCCAATACGCTCACCATGGATGCCTACAGGATGCAAGAGATAGCGTTTGGCCACGCACCATTCTTAGGCCGCATCGATTGGGACGATGTTGGGCATGCGCTGGTGGAGAGTAACCTGGTAGCCCCGGTAGCCAGAAGCTACGGTCTTGCATCTGTGTCCTCGATTGAATATCAAGTGAACGATGCTTGGGAGTCTGCCAGCGTGGCGGCTCAATCCGCATCATTCTCGCGCGTCCGGATAGGATACGACAATGGCCTGATTGTCGTGGCAAATGCCAGTCCGAAACCGTTGCGGTGGCAGAATATGGTCCTTCCGCAGTATGGCTGGGCGGCAAAGGCGCGCGGCTTGCTGGCCTACACAGCAATGTGTGGCGCCACGGTCTGCGATTATGCAGAGACAGCGACCTCGGTGTTTGCCAATGCCCGCAACCAGACAGATGCCCGAATCGGCCGAGCTTATGCCACGCCCTCGGTCGTCAGCGTATCGCAGATCGGTGGCCGAAGCTTCGCCATCGCCTTCGCGTGGCAGGTCTATCGATCGATGAACAGCGACTACAAGACCTTTTTGCATTTCGTGGACCAAAACCAGTTGAAGGTGGATGAGGGAATTGCATTCCAGGGCGACACCGCGCCGGCTCAGAAGACATCGCAGTGGAGCCCGGGAAAAGCGGTGTCCGAAGGACCGGTGACAGTCCAGATTCCCGCGTCGGTCGCGGATGGAATCTATTCGATTCGCATGGGCCTCTACGACCCCCAAACTAAGTCCCGCGTTCCGCTCGCGGGTGTGGATGACGGAGACATGCGATACATCGTCGGCATCCTGACGGTTAGCGGAGATGGGGCCAACATCAATTTCAAGCCGCTCCCCTCGGTCAACGATCACGCGGCTGAGTTCTCCGGGAACGGTGGTGAGTTTCGGCGCGGTGCAGACGGACGGCATGATCTCCATTCGCGAGGATCATGGGCAATGGGTCCTGCGTCCATTTCCGCGCTCGCGAGATTTCACCGTATTGCTGCAAAATTCGAAGTTTGTGATGCCGGCGGGTGTCAGGGCGGACGGTGGCAGCAGCTCCGTGGTCAAACCTGTTGCCGAAGGGGCTTATTGGAAGCTTCCTCTGACTGGAGCCAAGTCGTACTCCTGGCCGGCGGGTAGCAATGAGTAGCGATCTGGCAACTGCGTCACACGACATGCACTTTAGCCTTGGGAGTGGGGACCGATTGAATACTCTACCCGATAAAGACCCGACACTGCGCGATCTCCTGAGGACCTTCCACCGTAGGAAGCGCGCGATTGTTGTGACCGCGTCCGTTGTCTTTTTGCTGGCCGTATGTGCCTGCGTCTTGATGACTCGGAGATACACGGCCCGCAGCATTATTCAATTGCAGAAGTCTTCTTCAGATAGCCTGGGTCTGGATAGCCTGATGGGCGCCGCGGCAGGCGGAGCCTCCGACTCGCTTTCCGTAAATATCGATCTCCAGACGCAGGCCGATATCCTGCAGTCTGAAGCGCTTGCGCTCAAGGTGATCAGGGATCTGAACCTGGAACAGAACGAGGATTTCAAACCCCACTTCAGTCCGGTTGGTTGGGTCATGGGGTTGCTAAGTCCGCGAGGCCCGGAAGATCCAGCGCATGCGAGCCTTGAAGATTCGCCCGGCAGGCGCGGAAATGTTATCAGAGCGTTTGGGAATAATTTGAAGGTGAAGGTCACCGCCGGTACACGCCTGATCGAGGTGGACTATACCAACCGTGACCCAAAGGTCGCGGCTGCAACGGTCAATCATCTGGTTCAGGCATTGATTGACTACACCTTCCAGACCAAGTTCACGGCAACCAACCAGGTTTCGCAATGGCTCGAAGGCCAGCTCGGCGATCTTCGCAAGCAGAGCGAGCAGCTTCAATCCAGAGTTGTGGCGTTGCAGCAGGGAAGTGGAATTTTTGGAATTGGCGGAACGGATCCCCAGGGCAAACCAGTCATCTATAGTCCGGTTCTCGATCGTCTGCAACAGTCCACGGCACAACTCTCCCAGGCGCAAATGAATCGAGTACTCAAAGCATCGATAGCCGAGGTCGTCAAGACAGGGGATGCCGAGTTGATCTCGCAGCTAAGCGGCACTTCACTCGGGAACGCGAGTCAGGGGGTTGCGAATTCTCTGACGTTGATCCAGAGCTTACGGCTTCAGGAGGCAACACTCCAGGCCCAGATCGATCAGGACTCATCCCAGTTCGGCGCTGCGTATCCGAAGCTAATCCAGGAACGAGCCTCAATGAAGGGTCTGCAGCAATCCTTGCAGCAGGAAATCAAGCGTATCGGAGAGCGGGTTCAGAACGATTTTGTGGTCGCCTCGAAAGCAGAGCAAGGCGCTCGAACGGCATATGAGGCCGACCGAAGTGCTGCGGAAAAACTGAACGACAAAAGCATCGAATACGCAATCCTCTCCAAAGAAGCCGACCAAAGCCAGGAGCTGTATCAGGACCTGCTCAAGCGTTTGAAGGAAGCAGGTATCCTTGAGGGCCTCCACTCCTCAAATATCACTGTGGTTGATCAGGCGAGTGCACCAGCGAGGCCCAGCAAGCCGCAGATTCCCCTGTACCTGGCGTTGGGAGCCGGGTTGGGATTATTCCTGGGTTGCTGCGTGGCTCTGCTTGTGGAAGCGGTCGACAACAAGATTCAAGATGCTGAGGAAATTGAGGCAATGCAAATTCCCGTGTTGGGCATCGCACCCCAACTCGAGGCCAACCGGGCCAGCACCTCCGCGATCATGCTCGATTCACCGCACGCTGCTTTTGGAGAATCGGTACGCAGACTCCGATCGGGACTGCTGATCTCCTGCAGTGGCAGGCCTCCACAGGTTCTCCTTGTGTCCAGCGCCGGTCCGGGAGAAGGCAAATCGACGCTGGCTCTGAATCTCGCTGCTTCTCTCTCCCGCTTCGAGAAAAGCGTTCTGCTGGTGGAAGCGGATATGCGCCGTCCGGTGCTGCGCAGGCGTTTAGGTCTGGATGGGACCGACGGCTTGAGCACCATGTTGTCGGATCGGGAATCGGCATGCAGTGTGATTCCGGTCCCCGACAATCCGAATCTCCATCTCCTTCCCGGCGGCCCCATTCCTCCGTATCCAGCCGAATTGATAGGCTCGCAACGCATGCGCACCCTGGTGGAGGAGTGGAAGGGGGAATTCGATTTCATCGTGGTTGACTCTCCCCCGGTCCTTCCGGTGACGGACGCGCAGTTGCTGGAAGAGATGGCGGACGCCACCATTTTGCTGGCCCGTGTCGGAGTCACCACCCGGGCGGCCTTGGAGCGTGCCTATAAGCTCCTGCTGATGCATCGAAAGGAGCCGGCAAGACCGGCGATCGGGGTTCTGCTCAATTTCGTTGCCCGCCGCTCTGCCGCACACTACGGCTACTACGGTTCCTACGGTAGTAAGCGATATCAATACCAGCAAGGATGATGGCATGATCAGAGCTTTCCAATGGTTGATGTTCCTGTTCTGCTGCGCGGCCTGCTCTTACGCGCAAACTGAAAGCGTGACCATCGGGCGCGGGGACGTATTGCACGTAAAGGTTCTGGAAGCGCCAGACCTTGAACAGAGCGTTCGCGTAACTGATGCGGGTAGCCTCACTCTCATCTTGGGCGGAAACGTTCAGGTAGCCGGGCTCACTCCCGCTGAGGCCGCACTGGCAATCGAACAAGTATTGGTCAATGGCCACTATGTACTGACGCCTCACGTCAGCGTGACCCTGGATCAAACAGTCACCCAGAACGTGACCATCATGGGTCAAGTGCGAACACCCGGGAGTTACGCGATCAGCACGCCCCGGCCGATCCTAGACGTGCTCGCATTAGCGGGCGGCCTAACCGACGTCGCCGATAGAAAGGTGACGATCCAGCGGCACGCCACCAAGGAGCGGAACACATTCGTTGTCTCAAACTCCTCTGATACCGCTTTGGATGCAAGCATCGTCGTGTTCCCTGGAGACACGGTCATTGTTCCCAAGGCGGATGTCGTGTACATCCTTGGCGACGTTAACCGGCCAGGCGGTATTGCCATGGTCACCAATGATTCCAAGTTATCGGCTCTGCAGGCAATTTCGCTCGCAGGCGGTACACCGCCGAGCGCGGTCCCTTCGCACGCGCGGCTGATTCGCAAACAGGCTGATGGTACTCACGTGGAACTTCCCCTGCAACTCAGCGCTATGCAGAAGGGAAAGCAGCCCGATATTCCACTCCAGGCGGATGACATCGTTTACGTTCCATTTAGTTATGCGCGAAACATGGCGGTGGGGGCGGGCGCTCTCGTAGGCTCGGCATCCTCGGCGGCAATCTATAAGTTCTAGGCCACCGGCCACTACTGAGCTGCACTGCTTTCATGTTTCAACTAGCTCTGAGGGGCGAGGTAGAAGGGCCGAATGTATAGAGCCAGCTCAGCAAGGATGGGTAGCATCGGTATGATGCTGGATCGTGCCTGCGAGCCCGTTCGCCGGCTTTGCAACCATCAACTGGCCCGGAGTGCATCGTGGCTCGCGATTGGACAGGGCGCGAACTTCTTTCTTCAGGCAGCGTGCTTTCTCTTGCTGGCCCGGTTGTTGGGTGTCACTTCGTACGGAATATTTGCCGGTGTATTTGCATTGGTGAACACCGTAACCCCTTACAGTCCGCTTGGCTCCGCAATGCTATTCATGCGCTACGTCAGCATGGATCGATCCATGGCCAGGCTTCATTGGGGAAATACGATCGTGACGATTGTCGCCGTCAGCATCGTTCTGGGCGTCGTTGTCTCCTGGGTAGGTGCCGTTCTGGTCGGGCCATCGCGGATCGAAATGATTGTGGTTCTGGTCGTGGCCAATTGTGTCATGAGCCAGATCACCCTATGCGCGAGTTCGGTGTTCTTGACCCTTGGCCGTCTGCGCAGCGCAGCGGCCAATCGGCTGCTTTCCAATTTGTCTCGCTTCGTCGCCCTCGTCATCATGGCGCTCTTCTTAAAGAGTGCGACTGCTTTCCAGTGGTCATTGGGCGTCCTCTTCTCATCTACCGTCGCGGCAGCGATAACCCTGGTGTGGGTCCGGTCGACCATCGGGCCAATGAGATTCGATCTGCGGTGCACTCGCAGGCATCTCTGGGAGGGTATAGGCTTTTCCGTCGCGGGCTCTACCGAGTCGGTCTATAACGACTTCGACAAGGTGATGCTCAGCCACTACGGCATGAACCAGGCCGCGGGGATTTACACCATGGCATATCGTGTCGTGGATTTCGCGACGACCCCGCTGAGCGCCCTGGTTGCCGCGACCATGCCTCGCTTGTTCGTCATGAGCAAGAAGGGTTTTGCCCCGGTGGCGCGGAGTTGCGCCAAGCTTACTCGGGTCGCGTTTGCCATCGGGATAGGTTCAGCATGCTTTACCCTGGCAGCCTCGCCGTGGGTTCTGCGAGCGGTGGGCCACGGATTCGGGGATGCCGTCCTGGCCATTCGCTGGCTCTGCTGGTTGCCCGCGATTCGCGCTGTACATCAGATGGCGGGAAGTGCCCTCACCGCGACCGGGCGCCAGAATTATCGGACCGGGGCACAAGCCACCGTCGGGGTTGCGAATGTCGTGCTTAATCTCTGGTTGATTCCGACTCATGGGTGGCTCGGCGCTGCCTGGGCTACCCTGGCGTCGGACGGCCTGTTGAGCGTATTCAATGTTGGCCTGGTTCTGCTTCAAATGGACCGCGGTAGACGAGAAACCAGAAACCCAGGCGTCGTTGTAGTGAATGAGGTTGAAATTGCCTGAGCAAGGTGACTGCATGATCGAGCGCAGCGTGTGTGGAGTCGTTGTCACGTTCCGTCCCCGGTCCGAGGATCTTGAGAACTTCGCCAGGCTGCGCCCACAGGTGCAAGGGTTGGTGGTTGTGGACAACGGGTCTCCGGAGGAAACGCGGACCCTCCTGCGGATCGCATCTCGAGCGTGCGATTTTACGCTCATCGAGAATGGAGACAACCTCGGAATCGCAACGGCGCTCAACATTGGCGTGAAATGGGCTCAGTCCGAGGGTTACCGCTGGGTCGCGCTGTTCGATCAGGACAGCACCCCGCCACCGAACTTTATCGACACCATGCTTCGCGCCTACGACACCAACCCCCGGCGCGATCGGCTTGCACTTCTTGTCCCTCGATACATCGACAGCAGGCGCGGTATTCCTCTCTCCGCTGTCTACGCGGAGGATGGCAGTCTGCAGGTGGCTATGACATCCGGAAGCCTCATGCCGATTTCCATTGTCAGTCAGGAAGGATCGTTCGAGGACTCCCTTTTTATCGGCGGAGTCGATTACGAGTACTGCCTCCGCCTGCGAAGCAGCGGCTACTCAGTTGAGGAATGCGCGGACGCCGTCCTGCTGCACGCCCCGGCGGACTTTACGGAATGCAGGGTAAATGGCGTGCGCTTGTTCTCAACCTCAAATTACAGCGCCGGCCGGCGGTACTACCGGGAGCGCAATACCATTTGGATGATCAAGAAGTACTGGACGAAGTACCCGGCTTTCCTCGCAGGCTTATTGTCCGACAGCGTAAAAGACGGGGTTAAGATTCTCCTTGCCGAGACCGAAAAGGGAAGGAAGGTATACCACATGGCCCTGGGCGTGCGTGACGGGCTGTTGGGAAGAATGGGAAGGACCGTGGAGTTATGAACGCGGCATCAATTGCGGGCTGTCTGGCGCGAAGGAGTTAATGGCAATCGTTCGATGAAAGTTCTCTTGATCGGCACTATGTATCCCCCATATGTTTTCGGCGGCGCGGAAAAAGCCATTGCCACGCTTGCGCAGGCGCTGGTCCGGAGCGGACATGACGTGGTGGTGTTGACTTTGCATCCAGGGGCCTCAGAAAGGACGGAAGAACGAAACGGCATCCGAATCCACCATCTTCCCCTGGACAATGTGTATTGGCCCTTCGCTCAGCGAACAAAGCCCAACTGGTTGCTGCGTCTTGTATGGCATTTTCATGAAATGTGGAACTGGAAAGCTGCAGCCAGGGTGGGCAGAATCCTTGATCTGGAAAAACCGGATGTCGTCCACACCCATAACATAATCGGTTTCTCCGTTTCCGTCTGGTACGCGGTCAAGCGCCGAGGAATTCGCCTGGTTCATACACTGCACGATTACTACTTGCTCTGCCCGCGTACTACACTCTACCGCCACGACAAATCGTGCGAACGCCGTTGTCTCGGCTGCCGCCTCCTAACCGTTAACAGAAAGGCGGCATCGCGGCGTCCAGATGAGATTGTTTCGGTCAGTCATTTCACGCTTGATCGACATAGGCGTGCGGGCTTCTTTGACAACGTGGCATCCAGGGTAAGTTACAACATTCAATCGACCAGCGATGAGATGTTACGGCCGGCGGATATAGACCCACGACCCGGCGTACTGTGTTTCGGCTTTATTGGCAGACTCGAACCGGAAAAGGGCATCGACGTTGTTTTGCAGGCGACTCGTCACCTGGTGAGTCCGGGATGGCGGCTCAAGATTGCCGGGAAAGGCGCGGATGCCTACGTAAGTCATCTCCGCCGGAAGTATACCGATGAGAGGATCGATTGGCTCGGTTTCGCACCTGCATCTGAGTTCTATTCACAGGTTGACGTGGTTGTGATTCCTTCCCAGTGGGACGAGCCTCTGGGGTACGTATGCGTGGAGAGCCTCCATGAGGGAAAGCCTCTGATCTGTGCGAAGGCAGGCGGTCTTCCTGAAATCGCGCAATTGAGCAAAGTCGTCGCATATTTCCAGCCCGGCAACGCCGCAGAGTTGGGAACTCTGATGAACTGTGCCCTGGATGATCAAACTCGATGGAAACAGACGATACCGGCTACGTCTATGGCGTTGGAGCACTTTAGCGAACATGCCGTGGTCGCCGAATATTTGTCGGCCTATCGGCCGGAAAGCAGAGTTTGTGGAACGGGCGAGAGAAGCGAAAAGAGGTGCGCGTCGTGAATACCACTGTCGTCGTGTGTTCTGCGAATAGGCCCGACGTCTTGTCTCAGACGGTAGAGTCTCTCAGGCGCGGGCAGTCAGTGCAGCCCCGCGAAATCATCGTTTCAGTATTCAATCCAGCGCATGTGCCCGAGACGATCAAGGCGGATCCAGCTGTTCGTGTCGTGGTGAGCAGCAGGCAGGCTTTGAGTGCGCAGCGAAATGCAGCGGTTAAGGTGGTTCGAACTCCGTACACATTATTCCTGGACGATGACGTAGAGATTGCCCCGAATTTCATTGAAAGCATGGAAAGTCTCCTGGATGAACTCGAAGATGTGGTTGTTGCCACGGGCTTTGTGGTGGTAGATGGGGTGCGCGGCGACACGGGTGTTGACCGAAACTCAGCGAGAGCGGCTGTATTGAGCTACGTTCGAGAATATGAGAACTGCGATCGTGAAGAGGGATATGGCTGCAACCTGTTCGTACGTACAAAAGTGTTCGACCAGGTTCTCTTCGATGAGAATCTTCCACTCTATGGGTGGCTCGAGGATTTGGACTTCTCTACAAACTGTCTCCGGCACGGGCGGATTATCAGGAACGCCGGAACGTGCGTTGCCCACTTGGGAACTCCAACCGGAAGAATCTCGGGGCTGAAGTTCGGCTATTCCCAGATCGTTAACCCGTTCTATCTGTGGCGTAAGAACGGCAAGCCAGGACTGGCTCACGTTGTCTTTGCTCATTGGGTAGTTGCTGTGGCGAGAAATTCGTGCAGGACTCTCATAAGAGTCCAGGGGAACCGGAGCGATCGGACAGGACGCTTCAAGGGAAACATGATCGGCTTCTGCCACCTGCTAGCTGGAAAGGTCGATCCATCCTACATACTTCAATTGCAAGAGCCCATCGAATGGCAAAGCCAGAGAGTCGATGGCGCCTCGCCCGCCGTGAGTCGAATGACATGAGGACAGGGTTCGGTCGACCAACATTGTTACGGGAGGGCCTTTCAAGATGCTGAGTTATCTGAAGAGAATTTTTATTCGGAACGCAGCGTCGCCGACGCTCATTGCACTGTGCTCATGCTCGATCTTTGCCTTCGCATGGGTGTTTCCGCCCGACTTGTATTCGGCTTATTTAGGCGAGGTGGATTGGATATTTCTCAATCCGCTGAGTCTCTTTTATTTCGGCTTATGCGTGACCGGATTTTTCTGTGGCGTTCACTTCAGCCGGTATATGAAGGGGGCGTCTTTTAACAGTGAGCCCCCACGGATCAGCTCGGGGTCACCGTTTTCATACCTTACCTTGCCGTTGATCACCTTGACTGTCCTGTGCGGCATTTATCTCATCCTGTTGGGCGTAAGAATCGACTTTGTTGCTCTTTTGGCCTCGCAGCAGGGATCCTCGCTGAAGATGGCCGATGAAAACGGAACGGGGCTCGCGAATCGTTGGCAAATGGTGCACGTATTTCTCACTGCCGCCCTGGGATGGGCGCAATATCGCGCTCTGCAGCTCAGGTTGCGCAACGCCAAGAGGACGATTTTCTGGATCATCTTCGGGATAGGCTGGCTGGTGGATGCGGCCACGTCCGTGGCGCTGGTGGACCGGACTCAGCTGATGCCGTTGATGGCGGGCACAATACTGATTGCGATTTTCTTCGGGACACGGGGCAGGCGGGTACGGCCTCTCAAGATTGCGGCCTTCGCGTTTGTTTCTATGCTTGCGATCGTGGGAACGTTTTTGCTGCTGTCGTTCCTGCGCGGCTCCTTGCTGGTAGGCTCGCTGATGACCAGCCTGCTTGGATACACGATCGTTTCTTACAATCGTATGGCAGCGTTGCTCATGGGCGCCATGCACTACGGCTACGAAGGAAGCGGTGTCTACCTGGTGCCGCTGTTGTCGGGCAGCGAAGGGCTTAATAAGCTCATTCCGTTCAAGGACATATTCGACTGGCCGGGTGCGCGCGAACTGTGGCGTACAGAATTTGCGTCTGTGGCGCAATCGGGATTGAACGGCAACTACATCTGGTCGAGCATCTTCGGCTACCTCTACTCCGATATCGGTTGGCTGACCCCGTTTTACATGTTTTTCTACGGTCTCTTCTGTTGCTACTTCTGGATCAAATTCAAGACGGGGAAAGCATTAGGCCTGGTCGTCTATCCGTGGGTTGCTTTCGGCATCATGTTCTGGATCGGGGGGAATCTTCTGCCCTACGATCGACTTATCAACTACGTCGAAATGGGGCTGCTCCTCACCTGGTACGACGCGTCCTGGATTCGTGTCCGGGGTGAGACACAAAGCATTGTCATCTCAGAGACTCGGCCTGCGTTTGCGCAAGGGTAGCTTGCGGGCATGCATCTGTTGATGAAAGACGTCAACGGCGGAAGATTATTACGTCTCGGCAAGGCGGCTAGATGCGCATTTTAATGATCAACACGTTATACCCTCCTATTTCGGTTGGCGGGGCGGAGAGGTCGGTCTGCCTGCTGGCGGAAGCATTGGCGCGCGCTGGTGATCAGGTGGCCGTCGTCAGTCTTCATCCGGAGGCTCAGGAAACCGTGGAGAGCCGGAATGATGTCCGGGTCTATCGCCTGCCGATGGACAACCACTATTGGCCCTTCGACGACGGCGAGAAGCCGGGCAAAGTGGCCAGGCTGTGGTGGCATATGGGCGAAGCCTGGAATATTCGGGCAGCTGAACGAGTGGGCCGGATTCTAGACCTGGAGAGGCCGGACGTCGTTCATAGCAATAACCTCTGCGGATTCTCGGTGGCTGTTTGGCGGGAAGTGAAGAAGCGGAAAATCAGGCTCGTCCATACGCTGCGCGACTATTATTTGCTTTGCTCGCGCAGTGCGCTGTTCCGTGAAGGATCTGTCTGCATTCGGCGCTGTAGGGATTGCAAGGCTTTGACGGTAAACCGCAGGCCGGCGTCGCAGCTCGTCGACGCCGTGGTATCCATTAGCGAATACGTCCTCAAGTGTCACACGCAGAGCAACTACTTCTCCGGAACACCTTCCGCGGTGATATACAACATCGGCGGCACGAGCACCATCCCCAGCCCGAAAAGCCACCGGGAAGATACGTTGATCTTTGGCTGCATCGGCAGACTCGAAGACGAGAAGGGAATTCGCGTAGTACTGGAGGCGACTCAACGTTTGTCGGTGCCCAACTGGCGCTTGAGAATTGCTGGTGTCGGAGTCGATGGCTATGTAGATGCCTTGAAGCAGAGATTCACTGATCCCAGAATTGAGTGGCTGGGATTTGCCAGTCCGCAGCAGTTCTATGCATCGATCGACGTCACGATCGTCTCCTCGGTGTGGCCCGAGCCGTTGTCTCGAGCCGTCATCGAGACATTCGCCTCGGGTAAGAGCGCAATTTGCGCCCAATCTGGAGGCATCCCGGAAGTCGCTAACATGGGCAGAGTTGTCGCGACCTATCCCGCAAAAGATAGTCAACTGTTAGCCGAGATTATGGATCAGGCAATGCTGAACGTCGATATATGGAGGAGCGGCGGCTTTAGGAATGCAAGCGCGGGATCGCTTTTCGAAGACAGATCGATATCATCCAGCTATCGAGCCGTATATCAGGGGGATATGGGGAACGGTGGTCTCATGGAAGATGACGAGCACATCCTTGAGAGCTTCAATCCAGGCCAGCGAGGCACAGGTCTTCTAGAAACCAGCTAAGACTGCATACCGATGTGAGATTGTGATGGGCGAACTTCCCCTTGCGAACGATGAGCATCGAACGCTGGGCTCCCGGTCCAGATCTGGTGATAAATACCACGGATACTATCGAGCATCTTGTCCTGGGTAAACATCTTCAGGAAGCGCCGTCGCCCGCTGTCGCCCAGGGTCCCGCGAAGCGCGCTATCCTGGAGGAGGCGATCGATATGCCGGTGGAGATGGTGCACATCTCCGGGGCGGGCGAGAAAGCCAGTTTGGCCATTGATCACCGCTTCCCGTACACCACCCACATCGGAAGCGACCACTGGGAGCCCTGCCCTCATCGCTTCCAGGATAGTGAGCGGAAATCCTTCCCAGCGGCTGGGAAGCACAAAGATGTGTGACTGTGACAATATCTGCTCAACCTCCCGGCTGTTGCCCGCAAAGACCATTTGGCTCTGTAATCCGGCGCGAGCAACGTCCGCTTCCACCACTGCTCGTGTAGGGCCTTCCCCTACAAATACCAACCTATAGGGCTGGTTTATTCTCATCATCGCCTGCACGAGAAGCTGCTGGTCTTTTTGCTTGACGAAACGTCCTACGGTCACGATTTGGGGACAGCTTGCCGGTGCTTGCGCGTGGGCCCTTAAGCTGGTATCGCGTATGCCATTGTGAACCGTGAGACTGAGCTTCGCCTTGTCGATTCCTGAGCCGGCCGCGAGACGCCGGTTTGCGTCCGAAACATTTATTATGCAAGCGGTAAAGCGAGCCGCAAGACGCTCCGACGGCAGCCCAACCAGTTTCCACATGGCGGACGTGCCTTCAGCGAACGCCCAGGTGTGCGCGGTGAAGACAGCCGGTGTATCCGTAATCGCGGCCGCGAGCCGGGTCAAAATTCCAGCTTTGGAGGTATGAGCGTGCACCAGGTCGGGCCGTCGTGTTCTGAGGTGCCCGATAAGCGTAGACGCCGCGCGCAGGTCGTTGAGTGGCGAAATGGGTTGTACCAACTCCGGCAGGATACGGACGGGTATTCTTTAGCGCGCGCGCACACTCAGTGAGCGGGCCTTCCTCACCAGTTACCAGATCCAGATCGGCCTCGGAACGAAAGCCCTCCAGGAGATCGAGGACGTGCATCTGCGATCCACCCGTCTCGGCACGAGTAATCACATAGGTAATTCTTAATCTGCGGTTGTTGCCTAAGCATAGCGCTCTAACAACTTCAGGGTCGTGTTGGAGCACTTCTCCCAGGAAAACTCCTGGGCTCTTACCTTGCCCGCCCTGCGCAGTTCATCGCAAAGGCTGGGAGACTCAACCAGCCTTTGGATGGCAGACCCTATCTCGGAAGGCGATCGGGGATCGATCAACCAGGCGGCGCCTGCTGTTATTTCCGGGATGGCGCTGGTAGCCGAAGTAATCACCGGCGTGCCCGCCGCCATCGCTTCCAGCGGTGGCAATCCAAATCCTTCCGATAGTGAGGGATAGACGAAGGCAGCCGCACCGGCGTAAAGCGCGGGGAGTGCGCCATCCGGCACGTATCCCAGGAAGCGAGCGTTAGCCGGAACTGGCCCTCTGAGCTCTTCAGCGAAGACGCTTTTGCTGCCCGCGCCTCCCGCAATTACCAACTCGAAATCGGCGGGAAGGCGTTCTCTGACTAGATCCCATGCCTGGAGCAGCCGCCTAAGATTTTTGCGGGGCTCAAGGGATCCCACGCAAAGCACGTAGCGGCTGGCGGCCAGGTTGAATTTGCTCAGGTAAGTTGTTGTGTCCTGACTGGAGACAGCCGCAAACGCAGGGTCCACACCATTCGGGACAACGGTGACTTTGTTGTCGGGAACACCGAGCAGTTCCAGGATTCTCGCCTTGGTGTGCTGAGAAATCGCGATGATGTGCCTGACCTTGTGAGCGAGAAGCTTGATGAGTACCCTGTTCATCCTGACGAATTGAGGCGTAAACCACTCTGGGTGATCGAGCGGAATGAGGTCATGAATGGTGCAGACCTGATGTTCGATGGAGAGTGGCCCGGTGTTATTGGGGCTCCACAGCAGCCGCTTGCCGGTTCGCAGCGGAAGAACGGTTTGTTCCCATAAGTGGCCCTGGATACCCCTGAGCGGAGAGTGCGGCACGACAAGGGTCGCAGAATCGCCGAAGCGCCTGACTAATTCAGCCGCATACCGCTGCATTCCAGCCTGGCGGTGGGAACGAAACCGAGCATTGATGGCAATCATGTTTTGGCTCCGGCCTTTTTGCAGGAGGACTGCAGATGGGAGCTCACGAATCCGTCGAAACCAGGCAACTGGCGAGCCCCAGCGTCATGGATAGGAACACCGCTGTCAAAGCAGCTCCGGCAGCGCAATGACTAAAGAGTGACTCCAAGGTAAGGTCGATCGGGTCATTCTTCAATAACACGAAAGTCTGACAGCAGAGAGTGGGTTTTGTGCGCCTTTCCTCCTTCTCATGCACAGCAGCCAAGCGCTGCTCCTCACGTCGAAATGGCGCGTAAGGGATCGTGCTTTCATGCAGAGTTTCGAAATTCCGAGTCGCGGAGCACTCCTTAACGAAGCTGAGGGATTCCTTGCGACCCGATAGGGTGACTTTCAACGTGGACGGCTTGAACTTGACGCGCAGTCCGCGTATATTCGCAGCCGCAGCCGGAATGGACTGGGCGAAGAAACTCAAGGAGATTAAAACGCATGGCAAGCAATCGCGGAGTAGCGTACATGGGCCCCGGGGTCGTGGAGATTCACAGCATTGACTTTCCGAAACTCGCGCTCGGGAACCGCAAATGCGAACACGGCGTGATCCTCAAGATTGTTTCCACCAACATTTGCGGCAGCGATCAGCACATGGTGCGTGGCCGCACCACTGCGCCCAAAGGGCTGATTCTGGGACACGAGATCACCGGCGAAGTGATTGAAGCCGGACGCGACGTGGAGTTCATCAAGGTTGGCGACATGGTCTCCGTTCCCTTCAACATTGCCTGCGGCCGCTGCCGGAACTGCAAGGAACGCGCCACCGGGATCTGCTTGAATGTGAATCCGGCGCGCCCAGGCGCGGCTTACGGTTACGTGGATATGGGTGGATGGGTCGGCGGCCAGGCCGACTATGTGATGGTTCCCTATGCGGACTTCAACCTGCTGAAATTTCCCGACAAGGCTCAGGCGATGGCAAAGATTCGCGACCTGACCTGCCTGTCTGACATTCTGCCGACCGGCTATCACGGCGCCGTCAGTGCGGGCGTCGGTCCGGGGGCCACTGTTTATATCGCCGGGCGCGGGCCCGGTGGGTCTCGCCTGCGCAGCCGCCTGCCAGCTGCTGGGCGCCGCCGTCGTGATCGTGGGTGACCTGGTTCCGGAGCGCCTGGCGCAAGCCAAGAGCTTCGGCTGCGAGATTGTGGACGTTTCCAAGGACGCCTCGGTCGGCGACCAAATTGCGCAGATCCTCAAGGTTCCTGAAGTGGATTGCGCGGTAGATTGCGTAGGCTTCGAAGCCCGCGGTCACGGTCACGACGCCAAGACGGAAATCCCGGCAACGGTGCTGAATTCGCTGATGCAGATTTGCCGGGCGGGCGGAGCCCTCGGCATCCCCGGACTTTATGTGACCGAGGATCCTGGCGCGGCCGACAAGAGCGCCCAGACGGGCAATCTCAGCATCCGCATTGGCCTGGGATGGGCGAAATCCCATGTCTTTACCACCGGTCAATGTCCGGTAATGAAGTACAACCGGCAACTGATGATGGCGATCCTGCACGACAAGATCAAAATCGCCAAGGCCGTCAACGTCACCGTTGTGACCCTGGACCAGGCGGTCCAGGGCTACAAGGACTTCGATAAAGGGGCGGCAAAGAAATTCGTGCTCGATCCCCACGGTATGATCGCAGCATAAGGACGAAAGGACTCAATCATGACTCTGGAAGACGCACGCCGCATTATCGCGGCCGCGGAAAAGAAATCAAAAGAAATCGGTCAGCCGATGAACATTGCCGTAGCAGACGAGGGCGGCAACCTGGTATCCCATGTGCGCATGGATGGTGCCTGGATCGGCAGTATCGACATCTCCATCAAGAAAGCCTACACCTCGCGGGCTTTCGACATTGCCACCAAAGATCTGGCCACCCACTCGCAGTCGGGCGGCCAGTTTTTCGGCATCCATGCCTCGAATGACGGCAAGATCATGATCTTCGCCGGAGGAATTCCGCTTAAGCGCGGCGGCAAGGTGGTTGGAGCCATCGGCGTGAGTGGTGGCTCTGGCGACCAGGACCACGCGGTCGCTGAAGCGGGGGCAGCCGCTTTCTAGTTTTTCAGGCGCAACACACGCCCAAGAGGGGGTGGCCCAGGCCACCCCCTCTTGGTGTGCGACTTTGTCTGGAATCAGACCCCGGTCTAGTTCGTCAGTGTCCAATTCAGTATGTCTGTTGTCATGCTGAGTCCGCCGATGCCACCCGTAAAGCCCACATAGGCAGTTCCCGATCCTACAATCGACGGGATGTTGACCGGCGACGTGTAGGTAAAGGACTTCGAGGTTTTGGTGTCGGTCAGGACAAGTGTCAGGTTCGTCCCGTCGTACGTGATATGCGCATGAAAGACGTCGCCGCTCTTCAGCACAACGCCTGATGCGGTCATATCAACCGCGGGAATCGTCGGTGCGGCGCCGTTGGTATAAAAACCTGTCGAATCGCTACCCTCTCCCTGGTTGCTATAAATATCGAATTTGATCGCAACGCTCTTGGAGATGCCCCCGGTGGCGCCTGCCTTAGAGGCTCCGTAGCCGAGCCCACTACCTCCAGTCCCAATCGCGGTGAGTCCCTGGTTCTGGATGGTGAACGTAAAGCCGTCAGCCGAGGGGCTCAGCAACTGGAACTGGAAGTCCGTGGTAAACGAGCTGATATTCACCGGCGTCGCAAACCACGCGGATCCCTTGTCGGTAGCTGATCCCAGCCAACGTCATTTGCAGCGCGCCGTTGGTCACGGTCGCAGCCTGGTTGAGCGCCAGACCGGCGGACGAGGTGAATCCGTTGGGGAAGTTGACCGGGATGCTCCCGCCCACAACATATTTTGCAGTCACCACCGCGCTGGGCGATGATCCACTGGCGACGGCGATGGCCTCGATGGTGGTTGTACCCGTACCCACCGTCATCGGACCCGCATAAACGGTGGATGCCGTCGTCGGTGTCGTTCCATTGGTGGTGTAGTAGATCACCGCGCCCTTGGTTGCACTGCTGATTGCGACACTTTGCGCTGTGCTGTAGTTACCCGCGGCCGGTGAGAACACCGGCGCGGCTGTCGTTGCCTGTGCCTGCGCGCTGTAGGTCCAGGTCAGGATCTTCTGGCTCGACGTAAGCCCGCCTGTACTGCCCGTAAAGCCGACGTAAGCAGTATTTCCGCCTACGATCTGGGGAATATTGATCACCTTGGTCAGGGTGAAGGTCTTGTTGCTTACCAGGTCAAGCAGAGTTCATGGTGAGCGTCGTACCGTCGTAGGTGACGTGCGCCTGAATGGAATCACCGCTATTCAACTCGATGCCACTCGGGGTCAGGTCCACGGCAGGCACCGTCGGCAAAGCTCCATTGGTAAACACGCCCGTCGAGTCGTTGCCCTCGCCGGCGTTGTTGTAGAAGTCGAACTTGATGGCGACACTCTTGCCGATGCCGGCGTAGGCGAGCCCACCGTAGGCCCCTCCGAGCGCCGTCGGCCCTACGTTCTGGATCGCGAAGGTGAAGCCGTCGCCCTGGGCCAGCGATAACTGAAACTCGAAATCCGTGGTGAACTGCTGGATCGATATGGGCTGATTCCAGAACATACTGCCGCCCTCAGCCGTCTGTCCGTTGGTCAACTGCAACCGGGTGTCGTTGGTGGCTACAGTGCTGCCGTTCAGCGTCAAGCCAAGGGTGGACGAGAAACCGCTGCCGAAGTTAATGGACGATCCTGCTGCCTGAATCACGTAGGCAGCGGTCGCGATGTTGCTGTTCTGCAAGGCGGAGTCGATGGCGATCGCAATGATCGTCTCCGATGCCGTGACCGAAATCGGACCCATGTATAGAGTCGAGGATGCCGTCGGCGTCGTTCCGTTGGTCGTGTAATAGATTTTCGCCGTGCTATCTGTATCTGAAATGGTTACTTGTTGCGCCGCTGTATAGGTCCCAGCGGCAGGCAGAAAGCTCACCGCGGGGGTCTGGTCAGTGAGCGTGAAGGTAGCGCTGCTCACCCCGCTCTGCACGTACCCCGGCGCACTGGCAATCGCACGAATCGTGGTGTCGACACTGACGGTGATCGGCTCACTGTAAAGCGTCGACGCTGGGGTTGGAAGCGTGCCATCCAGCGTGTAGTAGATAGTTGCAGAACCAGTTGTGCTGGAAAGCGTGACGCTCTGGCTTCCGGCAAATGTGCCGCCATTCGGGCTAAACGTGGGTGCAGCCGCGGTGGGCTCGTTGTTGAGCAACCCGTACACATCCACCTGGGTGTTGGCTCGGCTATGTACACCTTGCCATTGGTGACGATTGGAATGGAAAACTTGTTGGCAGGCCCAGCGGCATCGCGCGCGGAGTTGGTGTCGCTCTCATAGATGGTATGAGTAAGGTCGTTCGCGTCCCACGCATACAGCACGGCCGGCCCATGGGTGTTGAACTGGTCTGTCCGCATGGCCCAGGCAATGCCATCTTGCGTGCCATTGGAAGAGATGGAAAAGGAGGCGCCGGGAAATGCCGAGGTGATCGTGGACTGGCTTACCGGTGTGGTGGAGAGCACACCGCTGTTCATCTGAAACAGCTTGGGCACATCACCGTTGCCCCATATGTAAACATTGCCGTTCCAATAGGCCGGCGTGCTCCACAAGCCCTTGATCTGATTCGGAATATCCTGCGGTATGTTGGTGTTGTAGGGAGCGCTGGCGCCGGCATATCCACCTAGGTGGTCGCGATTCAGCACGACAATGCGGCCTTCCTTGCCTGCCTGCACAAGCTCGTGCGGGTATGAACCTTGCTGGTCGGGCACCATCAGCAGGCCGCCCGAACCCTCATCCAGATCGCCATCGTTCAATTTATCCGCGTTGAACGATGTAAACGCATCGGTCGGCGTCAGGCCGCCATTGGCCAGGCTGAAGTTGGTAACGCCCTCGCCTAGCCCAGTACTTGCGGTGAAGGGAGGATACGTTGAGAACGCGCCATTGCCGGTGGTCAAGAACATCCGTCCGCCTGCGACGTCCGTGTCGATGGGCAGGCCTGCGCCGGCTTCCCACACGCCCGCGCCATAGCCATTGGCAGAAGTACATAGGACCGCGCTCTGCGCCAGCGTGGTAGCGTTGTACGCGAAGAGCCATCCATGCCACGGTCCATTGTCTCCGTGCGCACCGAAGCCAAAATAGACATAGCCGTTGTAATAATTCAGCGCGCTGCGCTGGTTTTGCCATAGTGGGCTGAAGGTTAGTTGGCCGCCGGAGCTGCCAGTGCCCGTGCCGGCGACAGTTGCGCTGATCGCCACGGGGCTGTGCGCCTGCTCCGCACCGGTAAGAATGTTGATGGCGTGCAGCCGCGAGAAGTAAGTCCCATTTTCCTTGGTCGCCGCCACCAAATACAGGGTGTTGGTTGCCGTATTGATGGTGGGTGTACCGGTGATGCCAATCGTCGGAGCGACGTCGGGCGAAGCAGTGTCTGCCCACGGGATTGCGGTGGCTCCCGCTCCTGCTCCGTGGGCCGCACTCAGCATGCTCACTTGCCAGAGGGGCGTTGCATTCGGTCCGCCGTTCGAATCCGCATCGAAGGCGTAAAGCGAGTCGTTCGACGTGGCGACAAAGAGGACATTGTGTACCGCTCCGTTGATCGTCAGCCCGGGCACATAAAGTGGCTGTGCATACGTGGTGCTGTCGACGCTTAGCGCGAAAAGCTTGCCGAACGAGCTCACATTCACATTGGCCGGTGTCAGTGCAGTCTCGCTTGTGTTCTGACCCGCATGCGTCAGGTCGTAGCGCCAGGTTGGCACCGTCACCGGCGTGGGCGTCTGAGCCATCAGACTTGCTACCGGCCCGCAGAATGACAACGCCAGGGCAAACAAGACAAGCATTGAACCATTCGTGAACTTCCGGGCGGGGGCAGAACGAAGAGAGCTGCAGTGTTCAGACATGCGGAGACACCTTCCCAAGGGAGCTGGAATTACATGCGGGTTCGCCAACCGAGGGGAGGCAGAGGCAGACCAAACAATTAAACCGGCACGACGAGACACCTCGCAGGCCAGTCAAAAATCGACAGGAGACAAGCTAGTCCTGTCACTCACACAATCGTCTCAATCAAGTGCAACGTGAGTAACAGTACAGGAAGGACGGAGGGTTCCAGAACTACAAATTGGTAATTTTGGGTGCATACTGGTAACAATTTCCACGTTACTTCTGGGGACAAGACGTACTTTTAGAGGTACGCTCTCCCCTGTGGGTAATCGCCAGCCTATTGCGCTGCCCCTCCGAATCCGGCAATCTCGGATCAATCATGTTCTCTGTTCGGGCTCTTGAGAGCAAAGCGCTCTTTTCGGGGATGGTTCTGCTTTGTCTCTCCTGGGCGGCGCAGGCGCAGAAGGCCCGAGAAACGCCCCATGGGCTCGCCTGGAAAGTAAAGGGCACATGGCTGGTGGAAGGCCAACCCGAGGCGCTTCGCACCGGTGATTTTTTGGTGGCGGGATCCCTTCTGGAGCCCGCAGCCGTAGCCGGAGATCACTCCATCACCGTTTTGCTGCCCGACGGTCAGCGGGTTCTCTACGAGTGCTTCACCACGGAAGACTGCGCCCGCGGTTTTCGCGTGCCTCCGCTTTACGTCAGGCCGCAGCCATTCGCGGTGGACATGATGACGCGCATTCACTCTGTGCTGGCTGCACGTTCCTCAGACCGATCTCACATCCTGGACGCCTCTCGGTCGGCCCCTGAGGAATCCGTGGCGGTGCTCAATGCCGCCAATCGCGTCCATGTCGCGGGCCTGCTGGCAAGTCTTCCCTCAGGCCATTACACCTACGACCTGCAGCCGCTTGATCCAGCCAGCCCGCGCCAGTTCCATGTTGCTTTCGAGAAGACGGAGCGCTCCGTCACGCTCACGCTTCCTGGTCCGGGCCTCTACGTCCTTAACATCTCTGACGATTCGAGCACGCCGCGCATCGACCTCTTTATCGCAGCGATCAGGCCCGCGCAGGCGGCCCACTTTCAGTCGTTTCGCGCCGCCAAAGAGCTTATGGAGGAGTGGAACGGCGATTATGGGAGCTGGCCGAACCATGAATTTATGCGCGCTTATCTTCAGTCGCTGATGCAGGGAGCTAAGCCTCCTGCTGCGGGCGTTGGAGTAGTTCAGGCTGACGAGAGTGCCGCCCGGGTGCCGGCCGGGCTCCGCGAGGTGGACGGGGCCGCAGCAGAAGTGACCCCAGAGCCCAGATTTTCCCCCAGCGCCGGCGCGTTTGACAAAGATACGGTAGCGACGTTGCGCTGCGACGCCGCGCAAGCCACCATTCACTACACGGTCGATGGATCTCAACCGACTGCCGGTTCGCCGGTGTACCAGGCGCCCATCATGGTGAAGGGAACAGAATTGACCATTAAGGCATTTGCCAGCGCAGCCGGCAAGAGGGATAGTGCGGTTGTGACCGGAATCTTCCGCATTCGCCAGGCTGCAGAGTAACTGGGGTGGCGACGCCTGAATTAACAATATGTTCGCACTCGCGAATGCATCAGGCTCTGTAATCTTCTAGCAGAAAGATATGGCAGGAAGATCAGAGATCCAAGTCGGTTCGGCTGTTAAAAGAAGACCAGGGTCCCCTACTTGGGACCAGGGGACTCTCTTTGGGCCGGCAAACCCGGTACACCTGCGAGAAACGTATTGGGGACCCAGCCCCCGGGCAGTGCAAGAACGCTCCATGAAAAAGCGTATCGCCATGGCTGCTGTGATCGGTGCTACAGTCGGTGCGGGTTGGGTCATGGTTCTGGGCCCCCACTCGTCACTGGCATCGTCATGGAGCGCGATCATGTGGGCATCGTGCCCGGCGATCGGAGCAATCGGGGCAGCGTGGTGGCTTGTTCCTCTCCTCAACGGCATTCTCTATGCCGTGATCGCGTTGATGGTCCTGTTCGTTCGCAAGTTCATTCGGCCGTTCGCGAAGTAACTGCGGTTACGGGTTTGTCAGTGTCCAATTCAGTATGTGGGTTGTCATGCTGAGCCCGCCAATGCCACCCGTAAAGCCCGCGTAGGCAGTTCCCGACCCGACGATCGATGGGATATTGACCGCGGCTGTCTTGGTAAACGATTTCGAGGTCGAAGTATCGGTCAGGACAAGCGTCAGGTTGGTTCCGTCGTACGTGATATGCGCATGGAAGACGTGGCCGCTGCGCAGCACAACGCCGGAAGCGCTCATATCGCTGGAGGGGACCGTCGGCGAGGCACCGTCAGTATAGAAACCTGTCGAGTCGGTGCCCTCTCCCTGGTTGCTATAGATATCGAATTTGATGGCGACACTCTTGGCGATGCCGCCGGTAGCACCTGGCTTGGACCCTCCATAGCCGAGCCCACTACCGCCCGGGCCAATCGCTGAGACTCCGTCGTTCTGGATGGTGAACGTGAAGCCATCCGCCACGGGGTTGAGCAGCTGGAACTCGAAATCCGTGGTGAACGCGCTCACGGTCACCCGCTTGCTGAACCATGCCGCACCTTTGTTGGTCGACGAGCCCGTCAAGGTAATCTGCAGCGCGTCATTAGTCACAGCCGCTGCATCGACCAGCGACAGATTGGTTTTGGAAGGGAATCCGCTGGCGAAATTGACAGCCGTAGTCACCGTTGACCCCACAACATACTTTGCCGTGGCCACAGGGCTTGGCGCCATTCCACTAGCGACGGCGATCGCCTCGAGCGTGGTCGTACCATCACCCACCGCGATTGCCGTCTTGTAAACCGGGGATGATGTGGTGGGCGTGGTTCCGTTGGTGGTGTAGTAGATCACTGCGCCCGCCGTGGTGCTGCTCAAGGCAACACTCTGCGCCGTGCTGTAGGAGCCGGCCGGAGGGGTGAAGGATGGCGCGGCCGTTACCGGGGTTGGAGTCTGCGCCGCGTAGGTCCAGTACAGGATCTTCTGGCTCGATGATTCCCCCCCGGTGCTGCCGGTAAACCCAACGTAAGCCGTATTTGCGCCCACGATCTGAGGAATATTGATGGCCTTGGTCAGGGTGAAAGTCTTGTTGATCACCAGGTCTTGCAGATTCAGAGTTAAGGTCGTGCCGTTATAGGTAATCGTGGCCAGCATGGAATCGCCGCTATTCAATTCGATGCCACTAGGAGCTATGTTCACAGCAGGTACTGTGGGCGATGCCCCATCGGTAAACACACCCGTTGTATCGTTGCCCTCACCGGCGTCGTTGTAGAAATCGAACTTGACGGCTACGCTCTTGCCGATGCCGGCATACCCGAGACCGTCGGTGTTCTTGCCAAGCGCCGTCACTCCCTGGTTCTGCATGGTGAAGGTAAAGCCGTGCCCCTTTGCATTCGACAGTTGAAACCCGAAGCTCGTGGTGAACGCCTGGATTCCTATGGGCTCATTCCAGAACACACTTCCGGCCTCGTTGGTGCCGCCATCAGTCAACTGCATTCGGGAATCGTCGGAGGCGACGGTGCTGCCATTCAACGTTAAGCCGGTGGTGGACGAAAAGCCGTTGCCGAAGTTGATCGACGATCCTGCCGCCTGAATCATGTAGCCGGCGGTTGCCACATTGCTGTTTTGCAAGGCGGGGTCGATGGCGACGGCATTGATGGTCTCCGATGCCTTGACCGCGATCTGCCCCGCATAAAGGGTCGAGGAAGCCGATGGCGTCGATCCATCTGTGGTGTAGTAGATTTTCGCCGAATTGTCGGTATCAGAAATGGTTACTTGCTGTGCGCTGGTATAGGTACCAGGGCCGGGCGCAAAGGTCGGCGCCGGCGTCTGATCGGTAAACGTGAAGGTAGCAGTGCTCACCGCGCTCTGGACATACCCAGGCGCACTGGCAATCGCACGAAGAGTCGTATCGGTACTGATGGTGATCGGCTCGTCGTAAACCGTCGACGCCGGCGTTGGCTCCGTCCCGTCCAGCGTGTAGTAGATGGTCGCAGAGGCAGTCGTGGTGGAAAGAGTGACGTTCTGACTGCCGCCAAATGTGCCGCCATCCGGAGAGATCACCGGCGTAGCCGCGTTCGGCTGCCCGTTGAACAGGCCGTAGACATTCACCTGGCGTTGCGCATTGAGATACAACTTGCCGTTCGTGACCACAGGAATGGCAAAACGATTGGCGTCCCCCGGACCGTCCCGCGCCGAATTGGTGTCGCTCTCGTAGATGGTCTTCGTAAGATCGTTCGCGTTCCATGCGTACAGCACACCCGGACCATGGGTGGTGTACTGGTCGGTCCGCACCGCCCAGGCAATACCATCCTGCGCGCCGTTCGAGGAGATCGAAAAAGAGGCACCCGGGAACAGAGATGAGATGGTGGATTTGCTCGCAGGGGTGGCGCTGAGCACACCGCTGTTGATCTGAAACAGCTTTGGCACGTCTTTGCTGGCCCAGAAGTAGACGTTCCCATTCCAGTAGGTGGGCGTGCTCCACAGGCCTCCTATCGCACCGGAAATGTCCTGGAGCGCATTGGTGTCGGAGGAGGCTCCGGAGGCATAGCCGCCGAGTTTGTCGCGGTTCAGCACCAGAATTCGCCCTTCCTTGCCCACCTGGATAAGGACGTGGGGGTAGGATCCCTGTTGATTCGGCAGCATCAGAATGCCGCCCGATCCCTGGTCCCGGTCGGAAGAGGAAAGCTTCGACTGGTTGTACGGCGTAAATGCATCCGTCGCCTGGAGACCGCCGTTGGCAAGGCTGAAGTCGACAATGCTGTCGCCGAGTTCAGTGCTCGCATTGAATGGAGGGTAGGTCGAGTAGGTGCCATTTCCGGTGGCAAGAAACAAGCGTCCATCGCCATCGCCGTCGGCATCTTCGTCGATGGGCATGGCTGCGCCCGCCATCCAGATGCCATCGCCAGACCCGTTGGCCGAAGTGCAGACAACCGCGGTCTGCGCTAACGTCGTAGCGTTGTAGGAGAAGAGCCATCCATGCCATGGCCCATTGTCTCCGTGCGAGCCGAACGCGATATAGACATAGCCGTTGTAGTAGGTGAGCGCGGGGCGCTGATTTTGCCACAACGGGCTGAAAGTCAATTTTCCGCCAGAACTTCCATTGCCCTTACCGGCTACGGTCGCTGTGATCGCCACGGGGCTGTTTGCCTGCTCTGCGCCGGTGAGAATATTGAGAGCGTGCAGCCGCAGGAAGTAGACGCCTTTCTCCTTGGTGGCGCCCACCACATACATGGTGTTGGTCGGGGGATAGATCACCGGTGTGCCCGTGATGCCGATCTCCGGCGTAATGTCATGGGAGGCGGTGTCGCCGTTGGGCACGGTGGTGGCGCCAGGGCCCGCTCCGTGCGCCGTATCCAGCAGGGTGATATGCCAGATGGGGTTGGCATTGGCCCCGCCATTCGAGTCCGCATCGAAGGCGTATACCGAGTCATGCTCCGATGCCGAAAAGAGAACATTGTGCACCAGACCATCGCTCATCTTCAGCCCGGGCACATAGAGAGGCTGCGCGTACATGTAGCCATCCGTCGTCACCGAGAACAGCTTGCCGAATGATTTCGCGTTGACGTTGTCCGGCGTAAGCGCGGTCTCGTTGGTGTTTTGCCCCTGATGCGTCAGGTCATAGCGCCAGGTTGGCACGGTCACTGGAGTAGGTGTCTGGGCCCGCAGGCTCCCCAGCGGCGCCAGGAACAATCCCATGGCAAGCAGGTGAAGCAGAGAGCGATTGGCGATCCACTGGGTGGAGGCACATGGTACCGGCCGGGCGGCATGACGAGCGCTGGGAACTCCAGACATGCAGAAAGACCTTCCCGAGGGAATCAGATTGATTAAGAAGTACTGGGGGGGAGGCAAAACAAAAAAATCAAAGGTCCCGAGCAGCGGTCGGGCTCAGCGCGAGAGCCTCTCCTCGCCGCTCAAGGTCGACACCGGCCAAACACCCTGTCACTGCTAAACTTTACACTCGTTCCCGCCTCACAACCAAAGGAAACCCTTCCAAAAAGACGAGAGACGGTTAATGCCGCAAGAGATAATCCCCGCTGCCCAGTATAGTAATAGCTCACATGTTACGGTTGAACGAGTTAATCAATAACTTAAGTAAATGTAACTGTCAAGGCAATTGTTCGTTAAGCGGCGCAGAAAAACGAGGCTATTTCCGCATGAGAACAACAATGATCATTACGGATTCGTCAGCGTCCAACTGAGTATCTGTGTGGTCACGGACTGGCCGCCGATGCCGCCCGTAAAGCCCACGTAGGCAGTTCCCGATCCTACGATTGACGGGATATTAACCGGCGACGTGTAAGTAAAGGATTTCGAGGTGATGGTGTCGGTCAAGACAAGCGTCAGGTTTGTCCCGTCGTACGTGACATGCGCATGGAAAGGATCCCCGCTGCGTAGCACAACGCCGGATGCAGTCATATCGGCAGCGGGAATTGTCGGCGACGCGCCGTCGGTATAGAAACCTGTCGAGTCTGTGCCCTCCCCCTGGTTGCTGTAAATATCAAATTTGATGGCAACGCTCTTGGGGATGCCTGCAGGACTCCCCGGCTGAGACGCTCCGTAGCCGAGCCCGCTGCCTCCCGGGCCAATCGCGCTAAGTCCCTGGTTCTGGATGGTGAAGGTGAAGCCATCGGCCGTCGGGCTAAGCAACTGGAAGTAGAAGTCGGTGGTGAATGCGCCGATGCCCACCGGCGTGGTGAACCAGGCAGAGCTCTTGTTGGTCGTAGACCCCAGCAACGTCATCTGGAGCACGTCGTCGGTCACCGTCGCCGCGGCATTCAACGCCAGACCAGCGGTCGAACTGAAGCCGTTGGAAAAATTGACCGGCATCGACCCCCCTACAACGTAGGTTGCCGTCGCCACGGTGCTGGGCGAGAATCCGTTTGCGACGGCGATGGCCTCGATGGTTGTGGTACCCGTTCCCACGGCGATCGGGCCCGAGTAAACGGTGGATGCCGCCGTCGGCGTCGTTCCGCTTGTGGTGTAGTAGATCGTTGCTCCCTGGGTTGCGCTGCTCATGACAATGCTCTGCGGCGTGGTGTAGTTGCCGGCCGGCGATGAGAACGTTGGCGTCGACGTTGCCGGAGTCAGCATCTGCGGCGCATAAGTCCAGTACAAGATCTTCTGGCTCGACGTGGCTCCGCCTGTACTGCCGGTAAAGCCGACGTAGGCTGTATTTGCGCCCACCAGCTGCGGAATATTGATAGCCTTGGTCAGGGTGAACGACTTGTTTACCACCGGGTCAAACAAGGTCATGATCAGTGTCGCGCCGTCGTAGGTAACATGCGCCGATATGGAGTCACCGCTCCTCAAGACGATGCCACTCGCAGTCATGTCCACGGCCGGCACGGTGGGCAAGGCCCCATCGGTATACACGCCGGTCGAATCTGTGCCTTCACCGGCATTGTTATAAAGGTCAAACTTGATGGCGACACTCTTGCCTATGCCGCCATAACCGAGCCCCGCATTGCTTCCGCCAAGCGCCTTTGGGCCTTGGTTCTGCATGGTGAAAGTAAAGCCATCCGCTTTGGCTTGCGATAGCTGAAACGAAAAATCTGTGGTGAACGCCTGGATTCCGATCGGCTGATTCCAGAAGACACTGCCCGCTTGGTTGTTCCCGCCATTGGTCAACTGCAGGCGGGAATCGTCTGTATTGATGGCGGCGCCATTCAGCGTCAATCCGGAAACGGAAGAAAAGCCGTTGCCGAAGTTGATCGACGCCCCTCCCACCTGGATCGTATAGACAGCCGTCACGACATTGCTGTTTGCCAATGCGGGGTCGATGGCGATTGCATTGAGGATCTCCGACGGCGCCACCGTGATTGGACCAACGTAGAGATTCGAGGAAGCGGTTGGCGTCGATCCATCGGTGGTGTAGTAGATATTTGCCGAGGCGTCCGTATCCGAAATGGTTACTTGCTGGGCAGTGGTATAGGTCCCCGCGCCAGGCATCAAGGTCACCGGCGGCGTCTGACCCAGGAACGTCAAGCTAGCGCTGCTTACGGCGCTTTGGATATAGCCGGTCGCGCTTGCGAGCGCACGAACAGTCGTATCGGTACTGATGGTGATCGGCTCGATGTAAACCGTCGATGCCGGCGTCGGTTGTGTGCCGTCCAGAGTGTAGTAGATCGTCGCGGAGGCAGTTGTAGTAGAAAGGGTGACGCTCTGGCTGATGCCAAATGGGCCGCCGCCCGGAGAAATCACCGGCGCGGCCGCAACCGGTTGCCCGTTGAACAACCCGTACACATCCACCTGGAATTGCGCGTTCAGATACAACTTACCGTTTGTGACCACAGGAATCGCAAACCGATTGGCCTCGCCCACGCCGTCCCGCGCCGAGTTGGTGTCGCTCTCATAGAGCAAATTGGTAAGGTCCGTCGCGTCCCACGCGTACAGCACACCCGGGCCATGCGTGGTGTATTGGTCGGTCCGCACTGCCCAGGCAATTCCATCCTGTGCGCCGTTGGAAGAGATCGAAAAGGAGGCGCCTGGGAACAAGGACGAGACGGCGGCTTTGCTTGCCGGGGTGGTGTCGAGTACACCGGTGTTGATCTGAAACAGTTTTGCCACGTCTTTGCTGGCCCACATATAGACGTTGCCGTTCCAGTAGGCGGGCGTACTCCAAAGACCGCCGGTCGCACCGAGAATGTCCTGGAGTGCGTTGGTGTTGGATGAGACGCCGGTAGCATAGCCTCCCAGCTTGTCGCGGTTCAGCACCAGAATTCGCCCTTCCTTCCCGGCCTGGATAAGGATGTGGGGGTAGGAGCCCTGCTGGTCCGGCAGCATCAGGATGCCGCCCGATCCCTGGTCCGCATCGCCCGTGGAAAGCGTTGCCTGGTTGAACGGTGTAAACGCATCGGTTGCCTGGAGGCCGCCATTGGAAAGGTTGTAGTCGACAATGCTGTCGCCGAATTCAGCGCTTCCATTGAATGGAGGGTAGGCCGCGTACGTGCCGTTGCCGGTGGTGAGAAACATCCGTCCGCCGGGAGCGTCGCTGTCGATCGGCATGGCCGCGCCCGCCATCCACACTCCATCGCCGAATCCATTGGGCGACGTGCAGACAACTGCGGTCTGCTCGAGCGTCGTACCGTTGTAGGAGAAGAGCCATCCATGCCACGGTCCGTTGTCTCCATGGGAACCGAACCCGACATAGACAAAGCCGTTGTAGTAGGTGAGCGCAGGGCGCTGGTTTTGCCACAATGGACTGAAGGTAAGTTTTCCTGCGGAACTGCCATTGCCGGTACCGGTGACCGTTGCTGTGATCGCCACGGGACTGTTTGCCTGCTCTGCGCCGGTGAGAATATTGAGAGCGTGTAGCCGCAGGAAATAAGCACCATTCTCCTTGGTCGCGCCCACCACATACATGGTGTTAGTCGCAGGATTGATCACGGGTGTGCCGGTGATGCCGATCTCCGGCGTAATGTCGTGGGAAGCGGTGTCGCCGTTGGGCACAGTGGTTGCGCCGGGGGTCGCTCCGTGCGCTTGATCGAGCAGGGTGATGTGCCAGATGGGGTTGGCATTGACCCCGCCATTCGAATCCGCGTCGAAGGCATAGACCGAGTCGTGCTCCGAAGCTACAAAGAGAACATTGTGCACCATGCCATCGCTCATCGTCAGTCCCGGCACGTAGAGAGGCTGGGCATACATATACCCATCCGTCGCCAGGGAGAAGAGCTTGCCAAACGAGTTCACGTTCACGTTGGCCGGGGTGAGCGCGGTCTCGTTGGTGTTTTGCCCCTGGTGCATCAGGTCGTAGCGCCACGTCGGCACGGTCACCGGCGTGGGTGTCTGGGCCAGCAGGCTTGCCACCGGCTGACAGAACAGCAACGCCGGTGCAAGCAGATTGAGCAGACAGAGAGATGCCGACCTCTTGGCAGGGGCAGAAGCTTCGGGCATTGCGAAAAAGACCTTCCCCGGGGGGCCAGATTGATATCAAGTACCGGGGGGACGCAAAGCAGACGAACATCAAATAGCGCAGGCAAACGCTCAGGTTCGAGGAGAGCCCCTCTCGCTGACGCTCAAAATCGATAGCGGCCAAGCGCCTCTGTCGTTGCTACACTTTAGAGGACGACGACCTGAGGCAACATTACACGATGACGACGGGCAGCTGGATCTTCAAGAAGTAACAATGGGTGAACGTTTAGTAATTGCTCATGGGTTACGGCCGAACGAAATAATTAACAACCTGAGTAGACATAACTGCCGAGGCCATATTGGCTGAGTGTTTCAGCGAAGGCATTTCCAGGAATGGACCGTAACGGATTTTCTGTCACACGGCGCCAGCCCCGATAGATCCTGTTTCATCGCTCATTACAAACCTCTCCGTTAGTACCGGAGACTTTAGCCCGTTGCTTCGTTGGGTTCGTCGGAAGGTACAGTGACGTTGTTCCGGTACGATAGAACTCGATAGTTACAAAATAACGAGAGGTCCAGGAGGGTGGCTCTGCACAAATACCGGCTGGTTGCGCAGCTTCCGCAAATTGCCATTACCTCGCTCTTTATTCTCTGCTTGTTACCCGCTCTTGAAGCACAGCAGCGATCTAACGCTTCCATGCAAAGTTTTCAAATTCCCAGCCACGGAGCGCTCATCAATGCGTTCGTCTACGTGGCGGCCGGTGAGGGACCCCATCCGGCAGTGGTTTTGCTGCATGGTTTTCCTGGTAACGAGCGCAATCTTGATCTCGCACAAGATATTCGCCGGGCAGGGTGGGATGTTCTCTACTTCGACTACCGAGGGTCCTGGGGTTCACCCGGAGACTTCTCGTTCACTCATGGCATTGAAGACACTGCGGCAGCCGTCGACTACCTCCGCTCAGCCAGCATGGCCAAGATATTGCGGGTGGACCCGTCGCGCATCGTTCTTATAGGCCACAGTATGGGCGGGTTTATGGCAGTGCAGGATGCGGCGGCCGATGAGAGCATCCTGGCGGTCGGTCTGATTTCCGCGGCCGACCTTGGCGGGCGCATTCCCCACCCCTTGTCCAAAGGCCGGGAATCGGCAGCGATCCAGGGGCTGAGTTCCGCATATGTTCGCGAAGGGATGGCCCCTCTCAGTGGCTGCACACCGGAAGGGCTCGCCCATGAAACGCTCGCTAATGCGACGCAATGGAGCTTCATGTCGAAGCTCGATTCGCTTAAGAGCCGTCCTTTTCTCGTGGTCACTTCGGATGATGCCTATAGCAGGGAAAACCAAGGGTTCGCGATGGCATTGCGCCGCGCCGGAGACAACCGGGTAGCGACGCTCCATCTGCACACCGACCACGTTTACTCTGACCAGCGGACTGCGCTTTCAGCAGCCGTGCTCAGGTGGCTGGCCACCGTGGCCTCACCAGCGGCCCCGCGCTGAACCTGTTAAGCCCTAACGGCTGGCAGAGCTGGAATGGTGGTGGCCATGATGGTGGTGATGATGACGATGCGCTGCAAAAGCGGAGCCCGTGCAAAGGATAACCATGGTGAACAGCAGAGCCGTTTTCATCTCTTAATTTTAGCAAACTAACCATGGGCTCCCATGTAGCTTTCGGGTCACACGATTCAAGAGAAATCCTCGATCCCGCCCACCGCGGCGCGGCGTTTGATTCGGGCGCCGAAGAAGAAGATAAGCGTGATGAGAAGGTAGGCAAAGTAGAGGTACGGCAGCCACGAGTAAGGGGGGGCCGGGACCGGGTAGAGAGTTCCGGCCATGGCCATCACCATCGACACACCTCCCAGGATAGCGATGACCAGGAGAGGGGTGGACAGAGCACCCTGTTTTTTCAACTTGAGGGGAAGGGCCACACAGGTCAGCCCATAGATGGTGATGAAGCCGTAAACGGCGAACGAGCCCAGCCAGCCGTAGATATCGGTTCCCGAGAAGCCGAGGGCGTTCAGGACCAGGGTTGGGACGAGAACTACAATGGCGGTCAGCACTACGGCCAGGTGTGGGGTATCGTTGCGGCTATGGGTCTTGCATAGCTTGATGGGGACCAGCCCGTTATGGGCCATAAGCAGCAGGATGCGTGCTGCGGCCGTGATGCAGGCCAGGGCGCAGGCAAACATGCCGATCATCGCGCCTGCGTCGATGATGATTCCGAGCACAGGCACCGCGACCCGGTTGGCGAGCACGTGCATGGGCGCATCGGTTTTGTCGAAGGCGAGGCCGGTACCGCGAAAGCCAAGCACTTCGGCATAAGCGGCGAGGATGAAAAATGCGCCCGCGCCCAGCGCGCATTGCAACACCGCGCGCGGTATGGTGCGGAGTGGCTCTATTGCCTCATGACCAAGGGCAGTCGCGCTCTCGAAGCCCACGAAGCTGAAAAGCGCCAGGACCAGCCCCAGCCGGATGCTCGAGATCGAACTGCCCTGCAGCCGGAGTTGCGGCCAATCCAGGTGTCGACCGTTCTTCCATAAGACCAGAATCAGCACGACAACAATACAAGCAACCGACGCCGCTTCAAGCCACAGCATGGCTTGCGCGGAAAGCTTAACATCGCGGTACGCCATGGCAGCGGCTCCGCCAACACACAGCAGAACCAGCAGAGCAGGCGATGCGGTGTGGCCGGTGAACGACTTGAGCAGGATGTTCGCATACGCGACGAAGCCGCCGGCAATCGACGAGCCGGTGGCCACGTAACCGAGAACTAACGCCCACGCCGCGATGCTCGCAACCACCGGTGGAAGGGAATCCGTGGCATAGCTGTAGAGCGAGCCTGGTGACGCCGACCGGCGCCCCAACGCGCCGATGAGCAGTGCGATCAGCGTGATCTGCACGGTGGCCAAGGCATAAGCCATCCAGGTTCCGTTGCCGGCCAGGGCAAACACCAGGGGAATGGTAAGAACCGGCGAGGTAGTGGGCGCGATGGCGGCGACTGACTGGGCTACGGTTTCCCAGGGCGTCAGAATATTATGGCGCAGGCCGTATTCGGTCTGGCTCGCAGCAGAGTCGGGCGAAAATACGGCTGTGGTCTCGGGCGGCAGTGGTGCGTCTCCAGAAAGCTGGTTTCAACGTAACTAAATGTTTGCGTAGCGACGAAGGAGGGCCTGGAAAGCGACGTCTTTAGTGTGCGGGGAACCCGAAGCGGAAGTCAAAGGATTTCGTCGACCGGGTGGGGTGGCCCCGAATTTTTGGGGCATTATGATTGGTGAGCCGGAAGGAGTCGCAGGCCTTATGCCAGAGAGCAATGATGAGGAGCGATTCAGGCTACTCGAATCCCTCTACACTCCAGTAATTGGAGATATCCTCGATAAGCTTGGGTACTTCCACCAGTTCCTCCCCCAGGCGATTCAGCCATTGCGGCAGGATATGCGCCTCGCAGGCCGAGCTCTTCCCGTTCAGATCGCGGATGCATGGGGCCCGCAGGAGTTCCCCTTCGGGAAATTGACCGATGCCCTCGACGCCATCCTTCCGAATGAGATTTACCTCGCTACCGGCGGCTCAATCAACTGCGCCGCATGGGGTGAAATCATGACGGCGGCGGCGCGCATGCTGAAAGGAGCAGGAGCTGTCATCGACGGCTTCCATCGGGATACCGACCGTGTGCTGGAGCAGGATTGGCCTGTTTTCAGTCGTGGCCGGTATGCACAGGATGCGGCCTTTCGATCCAAAGTGGTCGACTTTCGCTGCCCCGTCGAAATTGGCGGAGTCCTTGTTGCGCCTGGCGATCTTATCGTCGGAGACCAGGATGGCGTCCTGGTGATTCCGCGCAAGGTCGAAGATGAAGTCCTGGCGCTGGCCCTGGAAAAGGCCTCCGGCGAAAAGGTGGTCCGTAACGCGATTGAAGCTGGAATGACGAGCACGGAAGCGTTTCGCAAGTACGGAATTTTATGACGATTGACGGCTACGCTATGGTTCGGAAAGCCGGGAAGATCAATCGAAACGCACCATAATCTTGGAAAAGCCGCTGGGATTGTCGCTCCAGGCCTTGATCATTTCCGGCGCCTGCTCCAGTGGAACAATTGCGCTCACGGCCTGGTCAACCGGGAAGCGATGCTCTTCGAGCATACGGATCACCTCGCGAAAATCTTCAGGAAGAGCATTGCGTGAGCCCAGGATGTCTAGCTCCTTTTGCACGAACAGCCTGGTTTCGTAGGCCACCGGTTCTTTGGCGTAGCCAATGTAGACGACCCTGCCGGTAAAGGCTACCTCGTCGACGGCGCTGCGAAAGGTCTGTGGCAGCCCAATCGCCTCAATAATCACGTCGGGACCGCGACCGCCGGTAAGCTCAAGCAGCCGTTCGTGCAGGGGCTCCCTGCTGGTGTTGATGGAGTGGGTTGCGCCGGCGTTCAGGGCGAGGGCCAGTTTTGCATCGTCGAGATCGACGGCGATGGTCTTAGCCCCGCGAAAGCCCGAGGCGGCTATGGCTCCGAGGCCCACTCCGCCGCAACCGTAGATGGCGACCGCATCCTGCGCAGTCACGCGTCCCCTGCCAACAGCATGGAAGCCGACGGTCAACGGCTCGACCAGGCAGAGTTCCTTGATGGTGAGGCGAGCGGGATAGAGTTTGGCTGCCGGCACGGCGATATATTCCGTCATCGCGCCATTGCGTTGGACGCCTAGGGTCTCGTTAAATTGGCAGGCATTGGGCCGGCCCCGGAGGCAGGCGGGGCAGCCGCCGCAGCCAAAGTAGGGAGACAGGGTAACGTCCATGCCCGCCGCCAGCTCCGGATGGGCTTTGCTCGGTTCGGCAATGGTCGCTGCCACCTCGTGCCCCGGGATGCGGGGAAAGGTGATCAGCGGATTCTTGCCGCGGTAGGAATTCAGGTCGGTTCCGCAAAGGCCGATCATGCGAACCCTCAACAATACGTCATCGTTGGTAGCGATTGCATCCGCAACTGTTTCAATTGCGACTGCGCCGGGTTCCCTCATCACAAACGCTTTCATTCGATACCCCAGATTCCCTTAGCCTTGATTTTCCGGACGCCCTGAAGGCCAGTCGTAATTGAAGACAGGCGCGAGAACGGCCTCGATCCGGCCCACGAACTCGCTGTCGGTTGTACTTCGCAACAGGTTAAGGCTCGTTTCCACCTCTCGGGTACTGGCGATACCGATGAGCGTGCTGGCGACGTTCGGCTGGTCCAGGCAGAAGCGCAAGGCCACCTCAGATATGTCTATTCCATGGGCGCGACAAAACTCCGCGGCCTTTCTGGCCGCGTCCCGCACTTCCCTGGGCGCCGGGTGCCAGTCTGGCGGCCCTTGCTCGGTGAGAAGACCCATGCACAAGCCGGATGCGTTGATCAGGCCGATACCACGCTCCTGGGTGAAAGGGGTCAGAACCTCATCCATTTGCCTGTTCAGGAGATTGTAGTGGCAATAGCTAAGGATGCTGTCGACCGGCGTGCTCTCGGCAATACGCCTCAGGAGCTTCGGAGGATATCCGGTGATGCCGATGTACCGCGCCTTGCCTTGTTGCTGCAGTTGGCGCAAGGCAGGGAGGGTCTCGTGGATAATCTGCTGCACGTCTCCGAACTCGACATCGTGAACCTGAAACAGATCGACGTAGTCGGTCTGCAACCGTCGCAGTGACTCATCGATGCTGGCGAGCACGCGCTTGGCCGAAAAATCGAATTCGTCAAGACCATAGCGTCCGCACTTGGTCGCCAGCACAACCCGTTGACGCCGGCCCACGAGGGCCTCTCCCAGCCTGCTTTCTGAGAGCGTAATCCCGTAGTAGGGTGATGAATCAAAGAAGTTGATTCCGCTATCGACGGCCAGGTGAACGGCCCTCATTCCTTCGCCGGGATCGAAATTACCGAAAACGCCGCCCAGCGCGGATGCCCCGAAGCCAATCAACGAGAGGTTTAGATCGGTGTGACCGAGTTTTCTGTATTCCATCGTATCGGCCCTGGTCTTGGTACTCCCCTATTGGTTGACACCACTGGCCAAAAAGCCGCCGTCGACCACGATTATCTCTCCCGACACATACGATGCCGCATCGGAAGCCAGGTAAACGGCTGCCCCCACCAGCTCCTCCGTCTTGCCAAACCGGCCAATGGGAATGCGCGTCTTGAATTCCCGTCCGCGCTCGGTGCTGTCCAGCAGGTTAGCGTTGAGATCGGTGCGAAACACGCCAGGCGCGATGGCGTTGACCAGCACTCCGTGGCGGCCCCATTCCACGGCCAGCACTTTGGTCAGGGCTCCGACCGCGGCCTTGCTGGCGCAGTATGCGGCAACCTCAAAGAGCCCCACATAGGTGGAGAGCGATCCAATATTGATGATGCGTCCGTAGCCGCGGCTGAGCATATGCTTGCCGAAGATCTGGCAACCTCGCAGCGTGCCGGTCAGATTGGTGTCCATGATCCGCTCCCAATCAGCTTCCGGGAAGTCGAGCGTGGGCGCCCGCTTGGTGATACCGGCGCAGTTGATCAAAATGTCGACTTTGCCGAACGCCTGCACAACCTCATCGCGCAGCGCTTCCAGCGTAGCCCGATCGTGCACGTCCGAGGTGCGGCGCAGTGTCTTACGGCCCTTGGCTTCGATTTCAGCGGCGGTTTGGTCCACCTGTTCCTGCCTCCGGGAGGAGGCGACGACATCCGCGCCGGCATCCGCCAGCCCGAGAGCGAGAGCATGGCCAATGCCGGTGGTGCCACCCACAACCACCGCAGTCTTTCCCTGCAAATCAAAAATGGAAGCACTCATTAAAGGGCTGTTTCTTTCAGGGGAGATCGGTTGTTGGTCGTTTGACCGTCGATAAAGTAAGCGCTACATTGAGTCTATATTAAACGGCCTTAGAGCCGGAGAACGCGGCAGATTGCCGGCGAGAAGAAATGGCTGCCGAAAAGATACTCAGAGTAGACCCCAAGGATAATGTCCTCGTAGCGTTGACCCAATTGCCCGCTGGAGAAGCCATTACCTTCGCCGGCGAGCAGTATGTTCCGCCATCCGATATACCCGCTAAGCAAAAGTTTGCCATGCGCGATTTCGCCGTCGGAGACGAGGTCATCATGTATGGCGGGGTGGTTGGATTGGTCCGCCAGCCGATCCCTCGGGGCGGCCTGCTCAGCACCCGAAATGTCCAGCACGATGCCTCCGGCTTTGGCCCCAAGACGGGTCATTATGTCTGGCATGCGCCGGACATCTCGGCCTGGTCTTCGCGCACTTTCGACGGATACCACCGTGCGGACGGCCAGGTCGGCACACGCAATTACTGGCTGGTGATTCCGCTGGTCTTTTGCGAAAACCGCAATGTGGAAGCCCTGCGCGAAGCCTTCGAGGAGGAGCTGGGTTACGGGCGCCCGAAACTTTACCGCCAGCAGGTTCGGCAACTGATCGACCAGCATCACCAGGGAGCGCAACTTGCCCAGCGCGACGACCTCGCCACCCGGCAAGCGGAGCGGGTCTTTCCCAATGTCGACGGAGTAAGGTTTCTGGTGCATGAAGGCGGCTGCGGTGGCACCCGTCAGGATTCGAAGGCGCTTTGCGGGCTACTCGCCGGGTACATCCATCATCCCAACGTCGCGGGCGCGACCGTATTGAGCCTCGGCTGCCAGAATGCGCAGCCGGCCATCCTGATGGACGCGCTGCGCGAACGGGACCCGTCCATGCGCAAGCCGGTGCTCATGTTCGAGCAGCAGAAGTCAGGTCTTGAATCGGCGATGCTTTCCGACGCCATTCGCGCCACCTTCGAAGGCTTGATCGAAGCCAACCGCCTTACCCGTAAGCCCGCTCCTCTCAGCAAGCTCACCGTAGGCTTGAAGTGTGGCGGCTCCGATGGGTTTTCCGGAATCTCGGCCAATCCCGCAATTGGACATGTCTCCGACCTGGTGGCTGCGCTGGGGGGGAAATCGATCCTGTCGGAATTTCCCGAGCTTTGTGGGGTGGAGCAGAGTCTTATCAACCGCTGCGTGGATGCAAGTCAGGCCGACCGTTTCATTCAACTCATGCGCGATTATGCGGCGCGGGCTAAGGCGGTTCACTCTGGCTTCGAAATGAATCCTTCTCCGGGAAACATCAAAGACGGATTGATTACCGATGCGATGAAGTCGGCCGGAGCGGCCAGGAAGGGCGGCACTTCGCCCGTTTGTGCGGTGCTCGACTACCCGGAGTATGACAACACGCCGGGGCTGGCTCTGCTCTGTACCCCCGGGAATGATGTCGAGTGTGTCACGGCGCAGGTAGGCGCGGGCTCCACCATCGTTCTCTTTACTACCGGCCTGGGAACCCCAACCGGCAATCCGATCGCGCCGGTGATCAAGCTTTCCACCAACACCAGTCTCGCGGAACGTATGTCAGACATCATCGATATCGATACCGGGGCGGTCATCCGCGGCGAGACCACGATCGAGAAGGTTGGCGATTCGATCCTCGATTTGATTATTGATGTAGCCAGCGGAAGGGTACAAACCAAGGCTGAGCAGCTCAACCAAAACGACTTCATCCCCTGGAAGCGGGGCGTCTCGCTTTAGCCGCCATTTCACGTCAGCCCGCAAATGCTTAAGACAGGCATCCTCAATCCCGCCATCAACTCTCTTCTCAGCCGGATCCGGCACACCAATACCCTGGTAATTGCCGATCGCGGATTTCCATTTTGGCCGCAGATCGAAACAGTCGACATTTCTCTGATTGACGACATTCCGCGGGTTCTCGACGTGCTGCAGGCCTTGCGCAAAAACTTCGTCGTGGCCCAGGTCTTTATGGCCGAAGAATTCCTTTCTGTAAACACCCCGGCAACCAAGGCCGCGTTTGCAGCTGCGCTCGCAGGAATGCCCACAGTCTACGAACCGCATGTGATCTTCAAGAAGCGAGTGCCACAGGCCATCGGCCTGATCCGCACAGCCGACACCGTGTCCTACGCAAACCTCATCGTTGAGTCGGGCTAAAGAACTGCCCGCGTGGGTTGGGCCGCCCCAAGTTTTTTTGCGGGTGAGACAGCGACTTATTCGAGCGATATCCATAAGAAGGGACTTGGCCTTGAAACTGAGCGGACGAGTATCGGTGGTCACGGGAGCGGGTTCGGGAATAGGTCGGGCGGTGGCCATCGGCCTCAGCGCGGAAGGATCGCGGGTAGTGCTCGTGGACATAGATGGAGGCAAAGCAGAGGCCGCGGCTGCCAAAATTTGTTCGCAGGGCGGCGACGCTCGCGCCTTCAAAGCGGACGTAGCCGACCCGGAATCTGTCGCCGCCCTACGTTCCTTCGTGCATAAGGAACTTGGTCCCTTAGACATCCTGGTGAACAATGCCGCGATTCAGGTCAACAAGAGAATCGAAGACACATCGCCGGAAGAATGGAATCGGCAGATGGCGGTCAACGTTGGCGGCGTCTTCTTGTGCTCTCGAGCATTCCTGCCCGATTTGCGGCAGACGCGCGGTGTGATCCTGAATATGTCATCGGTCAATGGCTTCTTCGTCGAGCCTTCATGTGCCGGCTACTGTGCGACCAAGGGAGCGATCCTGGCGTTCACCAAGGCGATTGCCATCGATCACGGGCGAGAAGGGATACGGGTTCACGCTATCTGCCCCGGTTATATCAACGCGGGCTTGGCCGAGGGCTATTTCGAGTCGCAGCCCGACCCAGGCAAGGCGAGACAAGAAGCGGGGTCGCTGCATGCTTTGGGAAGGATCGGACAGCCTGAAGAAGTAGCCCGAGCGGCGGTGTTTTTAGCTAGCGATGATGCCTCCTTCATGACTGGCTCGGCTTTGATCGTAGACGGCGGCTTCAGCGCAGGCCTGCCTCCAAAATAGCCGGATTAACCACGCCGGATGCGGCCAAGCGCATCGACGTGAGTTTCCGGCGCGCGATACGTGGTACAGCGGATTGTTACCGAGAAGGTCTCGCCCGGAGCTAGTTGACTATGCCGGCCTTCCTCAAACGCCTGCGCCAGGTTCACTGGGTATCCCGTCCATGGTTCGACGACTACGCTGTGGTAACCGCGCCAGCCACCGTATACCAACCAAAGCCATAGGTGCGGGCAGGTTTCCAAAGGAAATTCGAAGAGGATGCCATGGCCCCTGGTTTCGATGGCAAACCATCCGTCCTCCAGGCCGGTTGCATAATGGCCGCAGTTGATACCTGCCGAGATATCCTGCACGATGCTCATATCCGTCCCGTTGATGAACGGCCAACTATACCGATCGCCTGGCGCCCCGAGGGAAGGGTGGTTCGATTGCGCCACGATGCCGGTGCGAGCTGGAATTATCAGCCGCGTTCCGGCTTCGACCGCGAAGGCGGGGTGGGTGCCCCACAGAAAATCCAACGGAATCGGGCTTAGACTCTCGATGGCAAAGCTCATTTGCAGCTCTTGCCCAGTCAAAAGAATCGTCTTGGTCGCCTTGATCGCGCTGATCGGACCATAGGCGGAAAGTCTTGCCGTAGCCTTTGTCGCATCTGCTGTGAGTTCTTCAACCTGCCAATGCAAGGAACGCAGCTCCCCCAAATTAGGGAACGGCTCTCCTCCATGAACGCATGCATCGGCCGTCGGATAGGCATCGTCCCATCCTCCGCACCAGTAATTATCGAAGTTGGCATCGATCGGGTAGCTTTGCGGACGAATCCGAGGGTTTTCCCAAAGTATTTGGCGGCCCGACTGCTTGTCGAAAAGGGTCAGGATCTTAGCCCCCACCTCAGGAAGAATGGAAAGGGAAAGCCAATCATTCTCCAACTGCAGGCGCCGGAGACCGTCAAGCGATGTGTCTTTTACCGCCAAAACCTATCCTTCATCACCCCTGTACACGATCCAATGCAGTGCGAAGGCTGGCCTCGATCAGGTCACACATTTCGTCCATGTCCTTTTCTTCTGCGATCAGTGGGGGAGCCACGGCGAACCAGGTTGGGTCCACGCGCAGGATAATGCCGTGCTCAAGGGCGGCCTTCTTGAGTTCTATACCAAGTTGAGGAAACGGCTCCATGGAACTGGTGTCCTTCACCAGTTCTACTCCCAGCAGCACACCCTTTCCGCGGACCTCACGGACAACCCCATATTTCCTGAGACCCTCCAGCCGGCTGCGGAGGTAATTCCCAAGGCGTTCTGCTTTCGCGCAGAGGTCTTGTTCCAGTATTTCGTCGATGACGGCCAAACCGGCCGCACATGCCAGCGGATTACCGGCGAACGTGTGCCCATGAGCAAAAAACAGATTTTCTTCAGGCCTGCCACGAAAGGCATCCGCCATATCTTCCCGGGCAAGCATGGCCCCGAGCGGCATGGCACCGCTGGAGATACCTTTTCCAGTGCAGATAATGTCTGGCGTGACGCCGAAGGTCTGGGCGGCGAACATATTGCCGGTTTTGGCAAACCCGGTAATCACTTCGTCAAAAATCAGGAGCACGTCGTATCGATCGCAGATGTCGCGCAGCATCTGAAAGTATTCCCGGGTCGGAGTGATGATCCCGCCGGTGTTGCCAATCGGTTCGACTATGAAAGCGGCAACCGTGGTTGGATCCTCGTGGAGGATGACGTCTTCCACGCTCTTCGCGGCGAAGCGATTTGCTTCTTCCCAGGTTGGAAACCGGTCGCGATAATAGCTCGGCGGAAATACCTTCAGGAAGCCGCCCATCTGCGGTTCGAACTTGGATTTTCGTGCGCCGCTTCCGCTCGCTCCCATCCCGCCGAACGTACCGCCGTGGTACGAGTAATAGCGGCTTACGAACTTATATTTATTCGGCCTCCCCGTTTGCTTGAAATATTGCCGGGTAAACTTGAGTGCGCATTCCACCGCCTCCGAGCCACCGCTCAAGGGCTTGACATACTTCAAGCTGCCGGGCGCAACCGATCCCACTTTCTCTACGAAATCGAGCAGAACGTTGGTGGTGCCGTGCAGTGGCGGGGCGAAGGTAATCTTCTCCATCTGATCGCGCATGGCTTGCATAACGCGAGGGTGGCCATGACCCAGAACAGCGACAAAAATGCCCCCGATTGCGTCGAAGTACCGCTTACCGCTGGTGTCCCAATAGTAGAGACCCTTTGCCCTTTCGATAATCAGCGGGTTTTCCAGGAACGCTGAAGTCGCCTGGTAATCGATGAAGGTGTGGTGGAGTAAGTTGATTTGCCTGTCAGTAAGTTCCAACGGGCCGGTGCCATGACCCTGTGATTTGGTAGCTAAATTTCCTTTTAGCTCTGGCATAAAATTTCCCGCACCGCACCAAAACATCTTATGTTTAGCCTGGAATGAGAGTCAAGGAGTTTCCCCCATCAGATCCCTGCTCGAGCCGATCACAGCATCCGTCGCAGTATGTTGCGCGAGTCCTGCAACGTGCTCTTCATCAACCTCCGCACGGCCTGCCGGGCAGCTACCGGATTGCGGGCGCGGATCTGCTCGAAAATATCGCGGTGAAGTTCAATCCCGGTGAACGCCGCGTTGGTGAGCTTGATCTGTTGAAGAAACACCCACATTACCGGGGCGAGCACCATCTCCAGGTATCGATTGTGGGCCGCCCGCATAACGGCCCGGTGAAACTCGAGGTCGGCCGCGATGATATCCTCCAATGCGCTGCCGTTTTCCATGCCTGTGAGTGCGCTTTGGATCCCCGTTAAATCCTCATCGGTCGCCCGAACAGCCGCTAAGCTGGCGCTCATCTCTTCCAGCACCTGCCGCAGCTCGAGCATTGACTCCATTTCTTCAAACGTTGGTATGGGTTGATCGCGGAACACCCGCAAAAGGGATTCCTGAACCAGGTCGGGCTTGCTGGCGAGCGTGAGCGTTCCGCGGCCCGCGCGAACCTCCACCACGCCACGGTCCTCAAGCACCTTCATCGACTCCCGAATGACGATCCGGCTTACCTGGAACCGCTCCGCCAGCGCGGCTTCATTGGGCAGCTTCGACCCTGGCGGTGCATATTCCTCTACGATCATCCGCTGTATTTCCGGCAGTAACCGCTCGCTGAGGCGGCCATTTCGAAAAGTACGCTTCTGCATAATTCACGTTTCTCGCTTGTCCAACGGGTACCCGCGAATGCCCTGAAAGGGATACTGTCCGGATGCGTGGGGTGCGGCGATCGAGACTGGATTCCTAATGGATAGTAATCCTCACATCCACGATTGACGAGCTTCATTTCCTAAACATATGATGATTTGGCAGCCGGGTGCTCTCAGATTCGCATTCCCTCTCGATTGCACACCATTGGAGTCCTCATGCCTTCTTCAGCCTCGTTCACGCTGCTGCTCGCCTCTTCGCTGTTGCTTATGGGGTCTCCACTCAAGGCGCAGGCACCGGTGTATGTGAATGCGCAGGTAGCTTTTCATCACCCTATCCTCGACCCACAGGGGAACCTCCTGGCCTGGTACCAACCTGATAAGAATCTTGGCTACGATCAGGTCCTACGACTGGGTTGGAATTTCATCGAGCATAAGGTCCCGGTCGATACCCGCACGCACACCGGCTTGAAGATTTACCTGATCAATTCTGTAATGGATGGAGACACGCTTCAGGGCGAATACTGGCAGCATAACCCGGCAATGGTTTACGCGGGATTCGTTGACGGGGTGGTGGCGTGGTATCCGTACTCCGGGGATGAAGAGGCAATTGCCGCGGTGCGCGGAATGCTCGACTACCAAATCGCCCACGGCACCACCCCGGCCGATTGGGACTGGCCTAACGTACCGTTTGCCACGTCCTGCGACGATCAGACCGAATACGGCCGCTGCATCGAAAACATGCCAAAGGAATTCTACGGCGGCATCGAGACCGACAAGGTAGGCCAGTTGGGTGCTGGCTACACGTTATTTTATGAGTTGACCGGCGATTCCAAATACTTAACAGCGGCGGAACACTGTGCCGATGCGCTCGCGCATCATGTGCGGCCGGGCGACGATGAGCACACTCCCTGGCCATTCCGGCTTGACGCCCGTACCGGAGTAACTTTGGCCCTGGAAGAGTATGGTGGGGACGTCTCATCTTCAGTCCGTATGTTCGATGAGCTGATCCGGCTCAAGGCTGGCGATACAGCCGCCTACCAGCGGGCTCGCGATGTGGCGTGGACCTGGGTTCTGCAGAATCCCCTCAACCGGGATAGCAAGGCGTGGGATAAGTGGTCCGGCTTTTTTGAAGACATTCCCCATCGCAGCGACAACGTCAACCAGTTCCTTCCAGATATGACCGCGTACTACATTCTGAGCAGGCCAGACCCGGCGTCGGTTGATCCCGAGTGGGTCACTCATGTCGGTCACCTGATTGATTGGGTGCGGCTGCGTTTCGGACGTGGACCTTTTCTGGGCGCATGGGCAATCGACGAACAGGGCCCGATCAATAATGGCCGCGGTGGATGCTGCTCGCGAGCGGGGCAGGGTAGCCACGGCGGAAGGTGGGCGGCGATCAATGCCATGTATGCGGAACGAACGGGTGATGGGCAGGCCCGTCAGGATGCTTACCGCTCCATGAACTATGCTACGTACTTTGCCTCATCCGAAGGCCTGGTTGCGTGCTGCGGAGCCGACTACCACGCACCCTACTGGTTCAGCGACGGCTACGCGGACTATCTCCGCCACTTCAACTGGACCATGGGCGCACTGCCGGAGTTCGCGCCGATCGGCCAATCTCACGTATTAAGATCCTCGTCAGTAATCCAGAAAGTCAGCTACGGTCCGCGACGAGTCACGTATAAGACCTTTGATTCCGAGGGGACCCAGGTATTGCGGCTGAACTTCAAGCCCACCCGGGTCACTGCCGGGCAAACGCTCTTGACCGAGCGCAAGGATTTGAAAGAGGCCGGTTACACGGTAGAGCCAGTGCAAGCTGACTATATCGTTCGCCTGCGGCATACGGGTTCCCCTGAGATTGTGGTGGAAGGCAGATAACGATGGGTAAAAGAATCTGGATAGTCTTTCTTCTACTATCGCTCCCCGCGGTGCAAGCCCAGGACCGCACAAAGTTTCCCGTAAACGATCATCACATCGTTTATCACGACGTCCGCGTCGATGCCCACGGGGGCATCGTGCCGTGGTCTGGCGCCGGCCCTGCAGAAGCCTATGATCGCAATATCCGCGCGATTTGGAACTTCTGGATTCACATGAGGAAGTGCCAAAACGGCGTTCCCTACTATCTGCAGCATCAGGTCTGGAAACCCGAGGCAGACGACGAGCGTGGTCTTGGCGGCGACCAGATCAACATGGCGCTCGATTCGTGGAATCTGCTTTATGACTATCTGGGAGATCCAGCCATTCCGCAGAATATGATCCTGATCGCCGACTACTGGCTCGACCATGGTATGTCGAGTCCCACGGATTTGTGGGCCAACCTTCCGTTCCCCTACAACACGGATGTTCATTCGGGAAAATATGACGGCGACATGCGCGCCGGCAAGGGCTATCTCCAACCGGATAAGGCCGGCAGCTTTGGCGCTGAGTTGGTCATGCTCTACAAGATGACCGGGAATCCGCGATATCTGGACGCAGCCATCAAGATCGCCGACACCCTGGTCGCGCGAGTAACCCCCGGCGATGCTACCCACTCCCCGTGGCCTTTCCGGGTGAACGCTCTTACGGGCGAAGTAGCTGTGCAGCAGGAAAAGGGCGAGCGGCACACGGCGGCCTATACATCCAACTGGAGCCCGACTCTTCGTCTCTTCAGCAGTCTGCAGGATTTGCATCGCGGGCATCCGCAGGAGTACAGCCGCACTGCTGCCCTGGTCACGGCCTGGATCAAGACCTACCCGCTTGCTACCAACAGATGGGGTCCTTTCTTTGAAGATATTCCCACCGCCGCCTACTCTGATACCGAGATCAATGCGGATACCATGGCCGCTTATATTCTGGAACACCCGGACTGGGACCCGAATGGTGTGGCCCAGGCTCGTGGGATCCTTGGTTGGTCAATGAATCGGCTCGGAAACCACACCTTCGAAAAGTTGCAGGTCGTACCCATCAACGAGCAGACCGTCTATCTTGTCCCCGGCAACAGCCACACATCCCGGCATGCTTCTGTAGAGCTGCTCTACTGCGAGAAGTCTGGCGATTGCGCCACGCGGGAACAAGCAATTCGGCGTTTGAACTGGGCGACCTACTCGGTTGATGCAGACGGAAAGAATCGTTATCCCAACGATGACATTTGGCTTACCGACGGCTACGGAGACTATGTGCGCCATTATCTCCGGGCGATGGCATCCTTCCCCGAATTAGCTCCCAGGGATCAAGATCATCTTCTCAGAACTTCGTCGGTGATTCGGCACATTCAATACGGTTCGGCTGAGATCACTTATCAGAAGTTCGATGCTCGCTCTGTTGAACATCTCAAGCTGGCGGCGAGCATCCCAAAGTCCGTCGAGGGCGGCACGATGCAGTGGGATTCTTCGCAAAAGGTGTTGACGATCCAAGCGACCTCTCCAGAGGTGACGATCCAGTTGCTTCCCCGGTCGGGGCACAACTAAGCAAGCTATATGTTGAAGGTGTGGAGGGGTGCCCCACGTTCGCCCCAGCGTACGTGGGCCGAAAACGACGGGGCGCGTAGGCCCTTCGAACGCTTTTATCGTGCTCGCAAACGCGACTGTTCCAGAGAGAACAGTTCTGGAGTGGAGTAAAAGCATTCGAAAAAATCGTTTTCCGCCCATGTATGCTGCGGCGAACAGGGGCACCCCTCCGCCCCGTCGACCGCGGTTGATAAACCCAAGTTCTCTCAGTTGTAAAACGAACCTAATTGGGACAAGTCTGAAGTTCAGGTCGTCCCCTAGGACTGGACTAAAGAGAATCAAGCAGGCTTTCTCGCGAGAGCGCGGCGAAGAACCAGCTCCAGCGCCTGCTTCTGCTGTTCGTACTCCGCGTCGGAAAGCTTGCCTTGAAGATGATCCGTCTCCAGCGTGAAAAGCTCGTCCTTGAGCGCTGCAAGCAGGCCCCCTGGGGCAGCCGGAGCGCTCACCGCAGCAACCTCAGGAACAGGATCATCCCCGGATCGCCGTAACAAGAAACCTGCGCCGACTGCGAATACCAAAGTGATCGCCCCCAAAATCCACCACTTGTACTTGTCGAGCGGATCGGGCGTATCGATGGGTACGCCAAGACCGCCTCCGGGACGAGTGTCGTTCGCCGCCGCGCTACCTCCCTGTGTTCCGGCGCCGCCGAGGTGTCATTGGCTTGGCCATCCGCGGTCTGCGTGTCGCGAGGCATGGCGCCTGAGCCGGAGACAGTGAAGGAGAATGGACGTGAAGGGCCGCCATTCCGTGCCAGAAAAGTCAGCGCACCGGGCGTCTCATTCAGCGATTCAAACGATACGCCGCCGCCAGGCTTGAAGCTCATGCTCTTGGGCATCATCACCACAAAGCTGTCGGTCACATTGGCGAAGCGCTGGTCAAACCCGAGACTGCCGGAGTACGGCAGGTGATAGCCGAGCTGAAACTGCGTCACCCCTGGACGCAGCGGAAAAAGAAATGCGTAGTGGCCCTTCTCTCCCAGCGGTACGGGCGAGGACTGCACCGGCATGCCGCCGGGAGCCATGGCGGCCGAGCCTTCAATCTGTGCATCGGGCGGCAGGTAAAAGTCATAGGAACGGTTGCTGAACTGAGTCCGGGGCGGGTTGGAGTCGTTCTTGATAAAAAAGCTCTGGGTCACGCGCAGCCCCTGCCCGTCGGTTTCGACGCGCATTACGTCGGCCACGGTGCTCACCCCGGGGACTACCGCAGCGACATCGTAGACCGTGCACATTCACATTGGGCGTATTGGGCGGGGCCGGCTGGAAATATGCGGCGCCCTGGTGGTCGGCACGAATGAGATGCATGCCCGGATCGGGTGAATCGATCGAAAAGTGACCCTGGGCATCGGTCGTCGCGTGCGAGATCTCCCGCATGCTCTGGTCGAGGGCAATCAGCGTGACCTTGTCTCCAACAGCCGGCGTGTGCGTAGTGCCATTGGTGACAGTACCCGTGATGGTGGCGGCGGAAGCCGCGGCGGACCACAGCGCAGCGACCAGCAGACATTGCGCAGCAATTCTGCGCGCCAAAAGGTTTGATCTCATATTTGCAGGGAACTAGAGGAAAGCTCCAACTGTTCAATTTCCGCAAGCACCGCGGCGGTTTCGTTTTCCAGACCGGCGCGCTGCGCCGCAGTAATCTTCCGCCGAATATTTGCCCGCGCTGTACTCGAAATTCAAGTCGCGAAGATTGTCGTACAGACACGTCTTTCTGTTCGCGCAGAAAATCGAGCCGCGTCTTGGGTCTCTGCCGCGCAGTATGCCGCTGAGGATAAAAGACGAAGGCAAAGGTCGCCAGCAGGAGAAGGCCACAGGCAATCGTGCTCATATCTCGGTCTCCCGGCGAATGCGGTCGCGGGTGGCGGAAAAGCCAGGAGTATCCGGCGTGGCCGGAATGGGCACGGTGCGCATCTTCCAATTGCGCACGATCAGCAAAACAGCCGCGATGCCAAGAAAGAGCATGAGCGGCGGCATGATCCAGGCGAAATGGTTAAACCGGGTGAACATAGGCGAGGCGAGGATCACCGGCCCGTACTCTTCCTGAAAGTGGTGGAAGATCGTGTCGTCGCTATCGCCTCTGGCAATACCCGCCGACAGTTCGGAGAGCATCACTGGCGAAACCGGACAGCCGACATGATTGCATTCGCCCAACAGCTGATTACAGCTGCAGCCACACATCAGCTCGTGGCTGTCCTTTTCGAATCTTGCAGAGGAGTCGGTTGCGCCGGCCGTCACTGCGATCAGGATCCCGAGCAACGCGAGCTGCGCGCCGCGGACGAATACTACGGTGGGTCAATTGCGGCTCCTGCCGGCAACGGCGACTTCAGGCTCATCCGCCAGCTGCGGCTTCGCGGCCGGCGGCCTGGCGCCGCCTTCTGCAACGCCAGTGCGGGTGCGGCCCGATGCCAGCGCCGCGCTGAGGTTGGGAGCCAGCGCGACCAGCGTGCCCACGGCTACGATCACCACACCAATCCAGATCCAGGCCATCAGCGGGTTGAGGAAGACCTTGATAATCGGCAAGCCGCTGTCGGGGTTCTTGCCGGCATAAATCACATACAGGTCCCAGGCCAGCGTGGAGTGATTGGCAACCATGGTGGATGGTTGTTGCGAAGCAGCGTAGAAACGCTTCTCCGGAGCCAGCTGGGTTATCTTCTTGTTGCCGCGATACACGTCGAGCAGGGCGAACTCGGTGTCGTAATTCGGATTCGAATCCTGGGTGAAACTCTCGCACACGATCTTGTAGGGCCCAATGGTCATGCTTTGGCCATTGTTCATTTCCTGCTCACGGCTTTGATTGAAGGCGCCGCCGGCAATGCCGATGAAGATGACCACCACGCCGAAGTGCACCAGGTAGCCGCCATAACGGCGCGTGTTCCGGCGCGTGAGTTGCACCATGGAGGCAAAAATATTTTTGCCGGTGTGCTTGCGGATTACGTTGGCGCCGCGCAAAAACTCAGAAGAAATGGCGGTGACGACGCCGGCGCCGAGCGAGAAGGCAACCAGCGAATAGAACGTAGACTGATCGTTCCAGGGGCGAAGTCCAACCGCGATCAGCACAATCGCCGTCGTCACGATCGCCGCAGTCGGCAGGATAAAGTTGCGCCGGACGCTCTTGAACGATGCGCTGCGCCAAGCCAGCAGCGGGCCAATCCCGGTGAGGAAGAGCAGGAAGAGGCCGATAGGCAGCGCGATGCGATTAAAGAAAGGCGCTCCGACGGTGACCTTATTGCCCTGCACGTACTCCGAGATGATGGGGAAGAGCGTGCCCCACAGAATGGTGAAGCAGGCGGCGAGCAGCACCAGGTTATTGAAGAGGAAGCTCGACTCGCGGGAGACCAGGGATTCCAGCTTGTGCTCCGACTTGAGATGATCTCGCTGCAGCAGGAAAGTGAAGAGGCAGATGGAGAGCACAATCACCAGAAAGGCGGTGAACCAGCTGCCGATGGAAGACTGGGCAAAGGCGTGGACGGAACTCACCAGGCCGGAACGCGTCAGGTCGGTTCCCAGGATGCAGAGCATGAAGGTGCTGAAGATGAGCCAGACATTCCAGTTCTTCATCATGCCGCGCTTTTCCTGCATCATGACCGAGTGCAGGAACGCGGTGCCGGTAAGCCAGGGCATGAGCGAGGCATTCTCCACCGGGTCCCAGCCCCAATATCCGCCCCACCCCAGCACGGAGTAAGCCCAGTGTGCGCCGAGGAAGATGCCGCAGGTCAGGAACAGCCACGTCACCATGGTCCAGCGGCGGGTGATGTGGATCCACTTCTCTCCCGGGTAGCGCATCATCAGTGCGCCCAGGGCAAACGCGAAGGGCACGCTGAAGCCCACGTAGCCCAGGTAAAGCATCGGCGGATGGATCACCATCTCCGGATACTGCAGCAGCGGATTGAGTCCGAAGCCATCGGCCGGCGTCTGGCCTTGCACCAGGGCAAACGGAGGCGCCGCAAAATTGAGCAAAAGCAGAAAGAAGATCTGGATGCCGGCCAGGATGGTGGAGGCATAAGCGGTGAGGGTGACATCGACCTTATGCCGCAGGCGGAGCACGAAGCCGTATGCGGTCAGCAGCCAGGCCCACAGCAGCAATGACCCCTCCTGGCCGGACCATAGGGCGGCGAACTTGTAGGGTCCGGGCAGGGCGCGGTTGGAATGGTGGAGGATGTAGGAGACGGAGAAGTCGTTGGCAAAGGCGCTGTAGACCAGGGCGAAGGCCGCGCAGGTGACGGCGAAAAAGCTGGCGATGCCGGCCCGCCGGGCCGTTTCCGCCAGCCGGTCAGGGGATATCCGGCCACGGAATCCGGTGGCCAGTTGCCGCAGTGCGACGCCCCCGGCTACCAGGGTGTAGCCGCTCAAAACAAGAGCAAGGAGGAGTGAAAAACTTCCAAATTCCGGCATGAGAACGTCACAAACCCTTCCCGATTGTCGCAGAGGCAGACAGGGAACGGCAATGGCGGCACGGAACAGTCTCCCGCACTGCCGCGAACGCTCAGGGGAAGAAGGTTGCTACGCGGATCGGCGCATGCGTTCGCCGAGCAGTTCCTGACCAGCCGAATGAGGCTATCAGGATCGAACGGCTTCAGCCGGAAGACCACATCCAGGCCTTCATAGGCGGATTCTGCATCGGGCAGGCCGCTGAGCACGATGACCGGCAGGGTGAAACCTCGCCGACGCACTTCGGCGACAAACTCAGGGCCGCTCATGACCGGCATCAGGTGGTCGGTAATGATCAGGCCAATGCCCTGCGACGTTTCCGGCTGGTCGAGCAGTTCGAGTGCCTGCTGACCTTGCTGTGCAATGTGGACGTCCCGGCCACACCCTTCCAGGATTGCCCGGCGGGTGGCCGATTGAATGTGGTTGTCATCCACCAGTAAGATACGCGAAGTCATTCCCAATGAGCCCAGTTACCCTCTCGACAAATGGATGAATCGGTTGATGAAAACGGTTGCCCGAATGCTGAAACTTTTGAGGATTTCTAAACAGGTCAACCCCTTTTAAACCGGACCAAAATGAAAATGAAGCTCCTGTACGCTGGCGATCGGCGTGCCGTCTTTCTTCGCCGGGCGAAAGGTCCAGGTTTTCAGGGTGCCGATCACGCTGGACTCGATGCCGTATCCCAGCGTGTGCAGCACGGCAAGGTCGGCGACCTTGCCATCGGGATCGATGGTGACATCCACAACCACATCCCCCTGCACGCCATGGGGTAGCACGGAGAGATCGGGCGCCGGGCTGGGGGAGTAGGTGGTAAGGGCTATCTCCACCGAGCCCGAGCCCCAGGAGTCGGAGCCGCTGTTCGAGTCCGGGTGGCGATGCAGGCGCGGAAGCACGGGAGGGCGACGCCTGGCGGCAGTCGACGGTGCGGTGCACGGGGGCGCGGAGCCGCTGTCTTGGCGGGCATCGCCCCGGCTTGATCCTGGCTTGCGATGAACCGGCGGCGCAGGTGCTCGGCCCGGCAGGTACGCCAGCTCCACGTGGGTGCCCGAGCGGCTGTGCCCGGCAAATTGAAAACCCGCACTGGATGCAGCCGCAGCGACGAAGAGCAAACGCCGCTACTGCCGCCGCGTGCGCGGCGACCGATAGCCCAGGTTGAGCCCAGAACGCCGCGACGGTTTGGCAGCAGGGCAAACATCTACTGCTCTATTTTAATAGTCCCGCAGCAAATCTGCTGCCGGGAAAGGTGTCAGTCGTGTGCCGGCAATGGGTCGGGCATGGCGACGATGCCCATCCCAGCCTTGGTCGTCCTGCTCCAGCACCGGGGCGTAAAGGCCGAGCAGCCGGCGGGTCCACCAGTCGCCCGTCGCTGCGCTTCTGCTCGCATCGAAGTAAACCAGTATTGCCACAGCACCGCGCGTACCTGGCGTGGAGGCCCGCCGGCGAAGGGATTGCCGGCAAACAGCGCCAGCACGTCGGGATCATTCTCCAGCAGGCGCTCCTCGGTTCGCGGAACCAGAGGGTTCTGCTGCCAGGAGCCCAAGCGACGCAAACCAGAGATTCCATTCAAAGCGCGGCTGGTAGGGCGCGTAGATCCCGGGCGCCCGGTTAAGCGCCTGCGGCTTGAAGCGGAAGGGATAGGCGACCCAGGCCTGGCCATCGCGCGAGCCCTGAAACTCGATCTCATAGCGGCCCCTGGTCATCACCGCGAACAGGCCGTACTGGTTGGCGATGCGAAAGGGTTCCAGCATGGTGACTGGCTGCATGGGCAAGGGCAGGCGGCCGAAGACCATGGAGATGAGTTCCACCGTAGTCACGTAGCCCACCAGGGTGAGCAGCACGGCGCTCACCGCGAGACCGGAACCATGAATCAGACGCAGTGCCCCGTGCATCGGCGCCGGCCTGGATGCGGCTTCCGCTTCCGGTTGTTGCTTCCAACTTCCCTTTACCCAGCGGCTGAAGAAGCGGTCGTCCAGCAGGAGAAACCCGAGGGTCAGAACGAGGTAATTGAGGAAGGTGTAGTTCGCGGTAAAGATCACGCCAATTTCCCACGGGGTGACGATGAGAAAGCAAACGATGCGCCAGCGGCGGGGAAGAAACAGCATCCACACGATGACCAGTTCCAGCGCCAGCGTGGAGAACGCGGTAGCCACGTGGAACCAATGCGGCAGGTGTTGGATGTACCAACCGATCCAGGTGGGCAGGGGGCCGTTCTGGTAGTACTCGTCCATCGCCGTCAGGTGGCGCCATTCCTCGTCGCCGCTCAGCAGCTTTACCAGGCCGGATTCGAAGTAGATGCGGAACCACTCCCACTGCAGCAGGAAGAGGCTGGCGCGCGAGGGCGGGTGAGCCATGCCCAACCCGGGCCGCAAACCTGGCGGGGCAAAGAACAGCGCCAGAAATCCGGCTTCCAGAAGCATGCCGTCGGATTGGTAGCCGGAAAAATCCTGGGCCGCGCTGACGAAGGAAAGAAAGCAGACAAAGCAGACCGCGAGCATGCCTCGCGGCCAGATGTTCAGGGTAAGTAGCAGCGAAGCGGCCAAGCCCACCCAGCAATCGCCATGAGCATATGCGAGCCGCTGTTCAGCCACAACAAAGTGGGCGCGAACCATAGCCGCACCAAGGGACCAAACGATTGCGCGACCGCCGCCAGATAGCTCTGCGCGGGCAGGATGCCACCTGGCCCCATCAAACCGCGGATCTGAAACAGGAGAGAGATAAACGCGGAGCAGTAAATCAGCCCCAGCGCGCGCAGTACAATCCAACGCGGTATGAGCCGGTCCGCCGCGCCATCGCTCGGAGCTGAACAGCCAACGCAATGTGGAAGGCCATTTGCCCACAACCTTCACCTTGGTTTTTCAATATACCCATCCCTCCGCTCGCTCACCAGAATTGCAAAGCAAGAAGGCGCACCCATAGGGATGCGCCTTCGATCAGGTGCACTTTCCAGCACCTTTCCCCATTGGGGAGAACTTCGATGTCTTCGAGCGGGTTTCTTTGTTGCCTGGGTTAGCTGCCCTGATGGACCACGGCAACCTTCTTGCGCCTGGTTTTGGGCTTGGCGAGCTGGGGTCGGCGGTGCGGCTGGGGCGTGCTGGCCACGAGCCATGTTTGCGCGGCGACCACGACGGGGTCGCTGCTCTCCTGGGGCATGGTGGCGATCGCAGGGAATACTTCATCTGGTGTGAAGCCATCGGGGAAGGCCTTGCCGGTGCGGTCGGCATCGATGGCGGTGGTGAGATAGAGTTCGGCGCCATCGTCCAGCTTGAAGGGCTGCACGGCGGTGGATTTGCCGGCCGTTTTGGTTCCGAAGAAGCGGGTGGCGGGCCGGCCGTGGAAGGCGATGGTGATGGCTTCCGCAGAGCTAGCCGTGCTGCCGTCGACCAGGACGGCGACCGGAGCGGATGGGGACATGACAGGCCCTTCCTGCAGGGTCAACGAAACTGTCTCCAGGCCTGCGGGATTGCGGGTTCCGGTCTCGCCGTCCTTGTAAAACCAGGTAACGTTGCCGTCGGCGGCTACGAACGAGCCCACGGCGCCATCGCCCAGGATCGGTCCGATGCCGGTCAGCATTGGCCACATGTTGCCGCCGGTGTTTCCGCGCAGGTCAACGATCCAACCGCCAGGATTTTGTGTTTCGAGGTCAGCCAATATGCGGCGAACATCGGCTGCATAAAGAAGCAGGCCATCGTTATCCTTCGCGGAGCAACGGGGAAGCACGACATAACCGAATTTCTTACCCTGCGCGGTCACGATATGCCCTTCGGGCAGACGGCGGCTGGCAAAGGGAGTGGGAACGGGCGTCTCTGTCCGCGCTCCGCCCGGCGCGCTGGCCGCGGCCTCTTTCTCCGCCTGTTGCATCAGGGCGATTTGGTCGGGATACAGGCCGGGAGGCAGGCGAAGGTGGCTTCCGGGATCGCCCAGCTGCACCAGTGCCCAATAGATCGCCGGGTAGGTGTCGATGGGATTGAAGGCGCCGCCCGCGCGCTTGAAAGCTTCCGCGCGCAGCGCAACCCAGTCAATGCCTTCGCCATGCAAGGCATGTTGCCGCATGATATCGATGGCGTTGTCCAGGAAGGCCGCGGCGTCCGGCGTAATCGCGGTAGGGCTCACCTGCGGTTTGGGGGCGGTCTTCTTGCCAGCCAGGCCAACAGCCGGGCTGAGGAAGAGCAACGAGCATGCGAGAATGCGAATTTGGTACTTCATGGCAGAGCAAGGCTAGCATTTCGAGAGCACCTATTTGATCGCACAAAGGTTGCAGAAAGCAACATATCCAGGCCGTGTGAGGGCTTACGAAAGTTGTAGAAAGACACAGACTCGGTTGCACAAGGCGAAATAGAACAGAAACAGCTACAGATAAAGGCGCATGCGCGAAGGCCACGGCGTACAGGCTTTCTGGGAAGGGAATCCAGGAAGACGCTGGTGTTGGAATCTCCAATCCACCACAAAAACGTTTTGTGTGAATTTTGACGAAAAACCCAAACAGGTGGGGAGGTACTTATGTGTTAGCGGTTGACGGGCAGCGCGAAATCCACGCCGGCGGCGCGGTTGGCTGCGACCGTCGCTGGCACATCGAGCAGGGAGAGCGGTATTTCCTGGCGCGACTCGCCGTCGGGAGCATAGAGGGTGCTGGCGGTGAGAGCGTAGTTATGCACCTGCACCGGCGGACGGCCATCCTTGAAGATCAGGGTTGTAGTGGGCTGGGGATTCACTGGAGCCGTTTCGGCCTGCGGCTGGTATCCGGGCCGGAAGGACGGTGGGGCGTTCGCCGCCAATTGGGGGGGCTCCGAGCCGTAATCGCTCATGGGCTGGTCACCGTAATCGGCCTGTTGCGGCGCTGGTTGTGGGCCGGTCGTATCGTCCTGGTCACTTCCAGTGGGAAGGGCATACGGCAACGGAAGACCGTAGCCGAACGGGATCAACCCCACATAGCTCCCATAGATATAGGGGTAGTGTCGACGATATCCCACCCCGGCCATGCCGTTCCCTGGACGGTGAGTTGGGCCCGGCAAGGGGTGCGGGTTCCCCGCGGTTGAAATGATGGGGATCGACCGCTTGGGTTGGTAAACATAGATTCCGGAGCGGGGAGGAAAACGACGGGAGGATCCGGAGAAGGACGGGGAAGGGCCAGCGTGAACAGCCCCTCCGATATGTGCCGATGGCGCCGGGGCAGGGCCATGTTGGGCCAGCAATTCCGCCTGGATCAGAAAGCTGGCGGCCAGGATGCCAAACGCGCCTTGAAAGAAACGCGGTCCCATGAAGTAAGTCTAGTCCGAATTGCGTGCCCTGGACGGCACAAACCGCGCGTTTCCTCGCGCCCGTAACGCGACAAATCCCCAGCTACGGCACCATCGGGAACGGGCCCAGCTGGGTTGCCGCGGCACGGGCCGTCGGCACCGACGACCAGACCGGCATGGCAAGCTCCGGCATCGGCTTGGAGATAAAGAACTTGCGCGTGTACCGGGAAAGCCAGCGTGCCCCGGAGTTCGCTTTCCGGCGCCGTGCACTGTCGGTGCTGATGCCCGTACCGGCATACATCTTGCGGTAAAGCTTCGACAGGAAAACGAAGGCGAACCGGGAACGCAGAGTCGGGGTGCAATCGGAACGTTTCCAGATGGAGGAAAAGCTGTAAAAGCGGTCCCATACCCCCTGGGTCCGGTTGCTGATCTCCTGCGAGGACATGAGCGGGTGCGGCATGAACATCTTGGGGCGGTTGGCCGCGGGGATCAGCCAGAATCGTGTGACCGGGATACCGTCGACATACACCGGCGCCTTCTCCTGCTCCTTCTCCCAACGCAGGAAGTCGACCGTGCCGGGAAAGGGCGTCAACATGACGAACTGGGCAAAAGCAAGACCCGCCCTGCCCGCGAGATCGGCGGTAGCTTTAAAGGTGTCGGGCTTATCGGAAGGCAGCCCGAAGATGAAGGAGCCCAGCATGTGCAGCCCGTGTGCACGAAAGGTCTGAAGCTGGCGTACCAGGCCTTCTCCGGAAAGATTGAACTCCTTGAAAACCGATTTCAGGCCCTCCGGGGTCACCGCCTCGACGCCCACCAGCGCTCCCTTGATATTGGCTTTGCGCATGGCATCGAGATAATCAGGATCCTCGGCGGATTCCATGGTGATCTGGGTGAAGAAGACCATGTTTTTCGGCAGCTTCGCCAGCTCCGCCATGAGCGCGAATTTGTCGCTGCGGATCTGCTCCAACTCGGCCAGCTTGGTGAAGTTCTTTTGCTCCCGGGCGAGCCGCAGATCGGTCAACGTGACGGGATAGAAGTTGTCGTCTGCCAGGGCAATGAAGCGGAAGCCCTTCCGCCGCAGACTGGACAATCTCTTCAATGACGCTCTCAAAACTCCGCTGTCTGGGGCGTTGCCCGTCGGTGCGCCAGACGGAGCAGAACGAGCAATGCTTAGGGCAACCACGCACCGTCTGCACCGAAGCCCACATATATTTATCCGGCGGCAGCAGGTCCCAGCGGGCTTGAACGAACTGGTCTGCATCGATCTTGCCGCCCTCGTAAATCTGGTCGGGCTTGCCCTGGACGCAGGCCTGCAGACACTTTGGACCAGATGACGTCGCCATCGCCCTTGACCACGGCGTGTGCGTGGCCGCGCTCCAGGGCTTCCTCCGGGTAAAGCGTGGCATGAATGCCGCCATACACCACCCACGCACCGCGCTCCCGCGCCATGCGGCCGACCTCATAACCGCGCAAGGCATTCCCGGTGTGAATGCCAATGCCGACAAAGTCTCCGGACTGGATGTCCGAGGGAACCAGCGGTTCCAGGGTCTCATCGACGATGACCGGATCGCCAAACGACAGGGGAGTGGCCGCGGCCAGGACATAAAGCCAGCGGGGGGTAATCACAGCGGTCCCAAAAGAGTGGTCGCTGGGATTGATGAGAAAAACTGCCATACGGCAGGTCCTTTCAGGACGCAAGTGCTCCACACTAACCCCCGGATTCTGCGCGAACGACTTACGGCAATTCGCACAAAACCAGAAAGTTACGATGTCAATAGGGTCGCTTGAGCTTCTTGAAAGGAGCAGAAGAGATCACGTTTGGCAACGACTAAGTCTATGGGAGGAGGACGCCATTTGTAAATGAAAAGTGGCGCGATATGGCGTGTGGAGACGCTTAGCTGACACGCACCTCGGCTTCTGTCTTCCCAAAATGAATGCGGCAGTCGGTGAGCAGAGGCAGCACTTCGTTGGCTTTCACTTCGATCGTACGAGCCATTCTGGCTGCGGCAGGTCCATTGGCTCCGGGAGAGGTTTTTCAGCCCCAAGGGATGGGGGACTACCTCCGCCAGCGGGGTGCCAAAATTGTAGGTATCCCCCTCCAGATGGTGGGCAAAGAGTTGGGCTCCTGAGCTGAGCACGACCAGCTGCGAACCATGTCCTGCGCCCAAGCGCATGCGCGGAGGATTACCCAACGGGGAACGGCAACCCCAGCAAGGATCGAGCATCTTCTTTTGCCGCAACAGTTCGAGATCGAAAAAGTTTTCCGCCCCGCAGTGGGGGCAATAGAAGATCGCATCGCGCATCGCGCTCATCTCCTTGCGCCACTCGTTTTCCATGACCCGGGCATCCGGATCATGCAATCCCACGGTGAACGCGCGGGTGAACAGCTTGCGCAGGGAGCCCGGATAGATAGGCCAGAAACTCAGCGGATTATCGTGGACACCGGGTTGCAGGGCGGTTGGACATCGTTGTCGGGATCGAAGATGAAGATGGGTTCCAGCGCGCAAAGCCGGTGCGATTGGTCGGGATCGGATGGATTGTAGGGCAGGGTCAGCTCCCGCTTGCCTTTCAAGGGATGGCCGACCATGAAAATAAAGAACAGCAGCACGGCGAGCGAGAAACGGTCGCTGGCTGCGTTTGGCCCGACCACGATCGTTGGCCACTTCGGGCGCCATGAAGCTGGCCGTGCCCTTGATGTTGCCCGGCGTCAGGTTCACGTCCACATTGTCGTTATCCGCGATGCGAATATCCCCGTCTTCGGGGTTGAAAAAGACATTGCCAAAGTTGATATCGCGATAGCACAGGCCGGCCGCGTGCAGCTTGAGAAAGCTGTGCGCCAGGCGGAATCCCACTATGCTCAGCGCCCGGAAAGAAGGCTCGGTCTGGCGGCGCAGCAGGTCGCTCATGCTGATGAAGTTGGGGGTCTTGATGGGCATCAGATACCCGCCGTACTCGTTGCTGCGGGGATGGGAAACAAGATCGAAGGGCCAGAGAAACTGCTCGGTGGGCGAGCCACTGTTGATGGCTACCTTCAGACGCTCCCATAGTCTGCGGTCTCCCGCCAGGTACTCGGGCCGATACCACTTGAGGGCGTAATGCGCGTCCCCGATGCGCGCGCGATACACTTCGGCCTGGCCGCCTTCGCCCAGCATGTCTTCAATCACCGCCGCCGATTGCATATTGCGGGCGATCAGCACCTGGCCCGGCTTCAACATCCCCTCAATCATTGTTTAGACCTCACTACGGCTGACCTGCCTCTGCCGGTGCTGCCTCGGCGGTGGGCGCAATCGTTCCCGAAAGCCCCGGCGCAAAGTCAATGGTGAGGCGCTCCCCACCGAGCTCGATTTCCTGTCCGTAGTGAACCTTATGGCCGGTGCTCAGGCTCCACGTGTCGGTTGATTTGTTGATCAGCAGCGTCGCTTTCTTGTCCTTATCCCAGGCCACCTCGGCATATTCCGGTTGCTTTGTGTCGGGTACGGCTTCCGGGTGAAAGGAACGGGGGATGATCGATTTCCTGCTCAGCGCGATGTCTTTGCCGCTGAGTTTGCCGGTCAATCTGCAGCAACCATTCCGGTTCCGCTGGTTTGTGTGGAGCGGCTGGTGGCGGCGGTTTTGCTGGGCTCGCACCCATGGTTGGGGCAATAGGAGTTGTCGCGGGCGAATGGGGAAAGATTCGGTCGCGAAAAATAGCCACCGGGATCACGATCGCCGCAGCCACCAGAGCAAGCAGGGTGTTACGCAGGCGACGGTTATCTTTGCGCGTTTGTTCTACCCGACTGGCGAGTTCCAGGAGCTTCTGCTGCTGGCTGCTGTGACGGGCCTTGAGTTGTTCAATCAACGCAGACTTCGAGGCGGCGGTCATCAGGGGCCGCGGTACCTTGGTTCCCGCCGGTGCGGCTGGTCCCTGATCGTCCTGCAAAATGGCCAGGGTGATATCGTCGCCGCTGCCTTGCTGCGTAGCCTCGGTGAGTATGGCCGGCAGCTCCTCCGCCAGAGAAGCGATACCTTGCTGGCGGATAATCTCCAGATAGTCCTGCCCGATCTTGAGAAAATCCTCGTCGGATCGGAACGAATTTGCATAACCATCCGTCGAGAGCAGAACCATCGAGGGCAGCGCCCCATCCGTCACCCACGAGGAGCGAAAGTCCTTCCACGCTTCCGGCTGGCATAAGGAGGTCGTCTGGTTGGCAATCAGCCGATCGTCCGGCGGCAGCGGCCGGGTGGTTGTTCCGTTCGCGGTGACGCTCAGAATCTCGCCATCGCCAAGTTGCAGATAGAGAAGTAAATTATCGGTGGCCCCCGCAGCCAGCAAGGTGGCGCCGTAGGCCAACTCGGGAAGGTTCTCGACCGCCGCCCGGCCCTCCGCTCCCTCTTCCTTTTCGAGAGTTGCCAGCTCTGCTTCGGTAAACGGGTTGTGTTCCAGGTCAGAATGGACGGCCGCCAGCCATCCACTCACAATCTTGCGTTCCAGCTCATGCACCTGCTCGGGAACAAAGGGCACCTGACCGTTGCTGGCCACGGATTCGCGCAGGAAGCTCTGCAGCGTAGCGGCGACGGTGCTCACGGCCAGCGAGGAGCCAATCTGGCTGCGGAAGTGGCGGGCGCTACCATGCCCGTCCGAGACCACTGCCACGGCTACAGATCCTTGCGTGCCTGGGGTCACCGTGCATTGCACCGCATCCTGGTTGGGAAGTCCGGAGCGCTGATGCGAACTGCCGCGAACGCAGGCATGCGCTACTTTCCAGCTCATCGTTTCACCTCAGCCACGGCTTCTCTGTTCTCACGGCTGGCCCTTTGCCTGGAAAAGTCCCTACCATGTCGCATCGTCGTCGAGCCGGCGCAACTGCCTGGAACGGCAACCGGCTCTTTGCCCGGAGTTGCCGTTCCACCGAGGTCGAGACATAGCGAAAATAGCGCACGAGTTGTTCTGCATTATCTACGCGAAGAACCGGCTTTTCCGGGTTGTCGACAAATTTGCGCAGCGTCTCCTGATCGGCATCCTGACCGATGGCGATCGCCTGCCGAACGGCGCGCCGGCCCCAGGGAACGTTGAGCAATGCCTGCAGCGCTCCCTTCCAGTCATCGGTGGGCTTACCGTCGGAGATGAGCACGATCTGCGGCGGCAGCATGCGGGCCTCGGGAGGCATGTTGCTCATCTCCTCGGTCAGCAGGGCGAATGCCTGGCCCAGGTCGGTCTCTCCCTCTGCGTGCAGGTCGACCCACTTGAAGTCATTCAGCAACGTAGGTTCGGCGATGTGCCAGGTTGCTCCAGTGGAAAAGCGAATCACGCGCACATAGAACTGAACTTCTGGATTGCCTTCCGCTGCTTTGCGCATTGCGGGAATTACCTCGCGGATGGCATTGTTGAGCGCCTCGATCTTGCCGCTGATGGCCATCGATCCGGAGCAGTCCAGCAGCCAGATAACGTGGAGAGGTCTGCCCGCATATTCTCCACCAGGTCGCACCGCCATATGTCTCTTCTCTCGCTTCCTCTCGCAGGATTGCACGTAGACGATTGCACGTCTTGCAACGCGTAGGATGGGGAAAGCGCTGTCAGGTCGCTGCGGAATTGCCCTTGGCCGGAGACTTTAAGAGCCCGCCGGAATGCCCTTGGTCAAGCGGAACTGAAGCACGGTCTCGGAACTGACCTTAACCGGAGCCGGGTGCGAGGTCAATGCGCCTGTTGCCCCGCCGGCGCCTGCCCCTGCCAATGCCCCGGTGCCCGCATGATGAAACAGCTTACCTGTGAGTGCCCCGATGGCGGCGCCCGCGGCGGTCCCGATTCCTGTTCTCTCCGCCGTTCGAACGCCCTGCGAGGGACCGTCCACGCCCTTGGTGGAGCCGGAAATGTGCAGCAGCTTGCCGTTGGCCTTAAGCCCTACCAGGGCGAACTGCACGTGCGACTTGCCCGAGACCTTGCCGCTCTTGTCGATGCTGACAACCTGCAATTGGGCGTTCGCTCCCCGGGGCACGACCACATTGCCGTCGCTGGTCAGCGGAGTGACGACCGTCGCCGGAAGCACCTCGCCGACCGTGGCATTATCCGAATTGAAATCGGTATCCAGCCGCACTACCACTGAGATGCCGGCCGATATCGCTGCGGAGGATTTTGACTGTGGATAGGCGGTACCATGGTCATGGCGGCCCCGGTGTCCGTTGTCGCCTGTCCGCTCTGGCTGGATGGTGTTGTTGAACCAAATCCTCCGCTCTGGCCAGATGGCGTTGTTGCACCGATCCCCGTCTGCTCCGGTGGCGTGCTTTGTCCGTTTTGTCCATCCTGCGCGTGTTTTGGCCATTTTGCCCATTCTGCCCGGCTGGCGTGTTTTGTCCGTTCTGGCCGTTCTGCGCAGGTGGCACATTGCTATTTGGTGCAGCCGGCTGGGGATGGTGCAGAAGCGCAAATGCTATGGCCACTGCCGCCAGTAGCCCGCGCCTCCCACGATGGCCTTGTTCTGATTGCTGAGAGCGCCGATGGAACCGACGGTCTTCACCGCTGCTGGTGCACCGCCCCGGTGCCGGTTGAGGTTGAGCCGGCAGGCCGATCCGCTGCGGCTCTTTCGGCAGCCGATGCGATCGGTGCGAAACCATTTTGCGCGACCACGGGCACGTCCTGTACCCGATCGGAACTGCGGCCCAGACCGACACCAAGCGCATACGACCAGGTGTCCACCGCGTAGTTTGCTATCTCCGGCGCGAGCCCGCGGTTGTCTTCCAGCCGTTGCACCAGGCGCGCGCGCATGGCCTCGGGTGTCATCGCTGTTTGCCACGAGGATTTAAGCTCAACCGGGATTCGTTCTTCCAGGGCGCCCACGATGGCAGAGATCTCCCGGCGATGTCCCCCGCAGTAGTCCTTCAACAAGCCTTCGCAGCGATCACGGTCCTGATAAAGACTGTCTCCGTTCTTTTCGATCAGTTCTTTCAGCTTTTCGCGAGGCACTTCGGTTGCCATTTGCCCACTCCCCTTATGTGTTGTCTGGTCTGGAGACCTGCTCAGCCGACTTCGCCATCGGTGGAGCCGAAGTCAATTTTGGCGCCCGGAGCCAGTTTGATGGTCTGCCCAGGTTCGATCTGCCGCCGCGCGCCGTTGCCGGAGACCACTTGCCAGGCGGAACTGGACAAGTTGGTGAGACCCAGGACCGATGGATCGTTGGGGTTGCGGGTTACCTCGGCAACGGGGCCTCCGGGCGACTGGGCCATCAGACCGGGCACCTGGTGCTCGAGCAGGCGCAGTCCAGGCACAATGACCAGGAATTTTGCACCGACCCGCAAGCGGTTCCCATTGCTTCCTGCGGGGGCAGCGGACGGAGGGAGTTCGCGCGCAGGAGCGGGCGGCGCATCCGCGGCTAATCCCAATCTGGCTGCGGGAACACTGGGCGCTACCGCAGCGTAGGCGGCTGGCGGAGCACTTGGCGCCGGTGGAACGTAAGCCGGCGGGGTGGCGTAGACCGGTGCCGGCGCAGTTGCCATCGCTGGAGAATAGGAAGGGGTCGCGCCGAAAATCACGCTCGGTTGCAGAATGCTGCGATTGGGCGAGATCTCGCGAGCCTTGAGCACGGCGGCTGCAAGGACCGCATACGACAGCAGCGCGATCGCTGCCTCCAGCGGCACCGTATCCATGCTCGACACGGTATCCCATAGGGCATGGGGAAGTGAGGCGGAGACCAGGCCAATCAGCAATATCTTCCAGCGCTGTTCAGGCTTGATCACCGAGAGCCCGATGAAATATCCGAAATAGCCTGCATAAGCCATGTGCCCAAAGGACAAATCGATGGAGCGAATGATGAGCCACTTGATCCCGGGAGCGGTGTTCAGCAAGTTGCTGCCCTGCGTAATCAGTTCCCGCAGCTGATCGAAATTCATCCTGTCCAGCGCGGCGTCGGTATTTTGGGTAACGCCGCGAAATGCCAGGACAATGGTCGTCCAGGTATTCACCAGGTTTTGAGGGGTGTATTGCAACAGCGTTTCCATGACGGCGAAACCGCCCCCTGAAGCCGCGCCGATCAGAATGCCATCGAGCGGCTCCTCAATCCCGATCTTTGCCTTAACCTCCGGGGTCATATAGCTTCCGGCTATGACCAGGGCGAAGATCGGCAGTGCCTTCACTATTTCTTCGAAGAATCCGGTCCCAGGAAGTGCTGGATGAACAACTGAATGAACGGAGCATTGTCGTCCGGCTCTCCACCGGCCAGGTGGATATGGAAAAACTCGTACATCCAGACAAAGTCGTGGTCGACCTTGAACAGCCATAGGTAGTACGCGGTGAACCCGGCGGCGAGCAACAGGATGTACCAGGACTTGTTTTTGCCGATCATCCGGTAGATGAAGTACAGGCTGACCATGGTCAGGAAGACGGCCAGCATGATCAGGAAATTCGAGGTGTAAATCCAGTCCCGGGGATCCATCCAGTGTTCCCATCCGCGGCCACGATGGGATACACGATGGTCGTGGTGGTGCCGAAGGTGGCCATCCCGAAAGAAGACAATGATGCAGAAGAGCACTGGTCCGAGCTGAGCTGTCTTTCCCAACTCATGCCATTTCGTCATGACCGGGATCAGCTGGGAGCGCGTGGGCTCGGTGCCCTGAACCATTACGCCGCCGGGTCGCTTTGCCATAAGTCCTTCTCCTCAAGGCGATTATGTTGTCTTTAACAGGCCCGGTGACTAACCGTCCCAGCGCCGGCTTTATGGGGAGGATTTGGTAGGGGGATCAATGCGCAAGCGAGAGACGCCACCGTGTTCGCGGAGGCTTTGGATTCAGTCCTGATGCCCGGGAACACGTTGTGCAACCGCAGTTCGTTGGAAGCCGCCCCGGACGTCTGCATACATCACCATCGACAGAAAATAAAAGGGGAAAGGAGCAAAGCGGGGGCCTTAATTGGCCTTTACTCTACCATTGCGGAAACGAGCCTGTCGACGGAAAATGGCCGTCCCGCCCGCGTCCTGGCGCGGCTTTCGTCAGGGCACGGGCTCTATCGTTCAGAGGGTTAGCCGGCTGCGCTCACAGGGCAAGGGGTACCTTCCCGAAGCGATTTTTCGGCGGCAACTGCGATCTCGACTGCGCGCAGGCCATCTTCTCCCGTGACGCGAGGCGCGCGGTCACTCAGGATCGTGTCGACAAAGTCGATCGCCTCAGCCACATAAGCGTCTCGAAAACGGGAAAGAAAGTGATCTTCCAACTCATAGCTGCCGTGGCTCGGTTTGAGGAAGGTCGCGGAGTTTTGCCGCAGGCCTCCGATCAGGATCGATCCCTTGGATCCCACGATCTCGGTGCGAACATCGTAACCGTACAGGCACTGTACATAGGACTCAATATTCCCGATGGCTCCGCGGTGAAACCTTAGGTTCACCAGCCCGGCTACGACATCTCCGAATTCCGCGACCTCGGGCCGGATGGCGACGGTGCCAAAGGAGTGCACTTCGCAACCTCGTCATGGCTGAGCCAGCGGGCCAGGTCGAAGTCGTGGATGGTGCTGTTGTAAAACAGCATCCCATTGATCCTCGACTGGTAAGCACCCATGGGAGGCATGTCTTTGTCTCGCCCGAGCGACTTGAAGACCACGAGTTCGCCAATTTCTCCCGCTTCAATGCGTTTGCTGGCGGCAACGTAAGCTGGGTCGTAGCGGCGCATGAAGCCCACCTGAAGACGGACCCCTGCGTCCGCGACCGCCTGCAACGCATCCTTCGCGCTCTTGAGGTCAACGCCGAGGGGCTTCTCGCAGAGAATATCCCTGCCTGCCTGCGCTGCCGTCTTCACCGCGGCTGCATGGAATTTGTCGGGGGTCGCGATCAGAACGGCTCGAATGTCCTTGTTCTCGAGCATCGCCTCGAGGCTGGCGTAGGAGTGATCGATTTCCAGCTCGGCGGCCACTTTTTTCGCGCGCGCGCCATCGACGTCGGCCACGGCTACCAGTTGTGCGTGGGGAACCAGGCGGCGCAGGTTCTCCGCGTGCCGCTTGCCCATCTCTCCAACTCCCAGTACTCCCATACCCAACTTGCCCATTTCTTTATTGTGCCCCCTGTCCGCTAGGTCAATATAAGCGCTTAGCAGCCGGGGTTCAAGTACCTCCGGCAAAACCATCGGCTGGGCTCAGGATGCATGGTGGTGTGAGGTCTATGTCGCAGTAGCATCTTGCTCACTCACCGGACGGGTGCCCCACGTTCGCCCCAGCCTACGTGGGCCGAAAACGATGTGTTTCGAATGCTTTCCCTAAATCCGTACGTGATCTATCGGTAGAGCAGAAGCGATTGTGGGGCTTCGCCCATCTTTTTCGTCCCACGTACGCTGGGGCGAGGGGCACCCGTCCGCTTAATGGTAAAGTTCCGCGCTCACTCCGAAAAGTTTTGCACGTAGGTATCGTCCGGCAGGCCCATGCTTCGCGCTTTGTCGCGCATCTCTATCGCTTGCTGGTGATCCATATCGCCGCCGCCGAGCGAGATTAGATAAACACTTCTGCCGGGAGGGCTGAACACCTCAACCTTCAGGTTCGGATGCTTGCCGCTGATGCGCGTGACCATGTCGGTGGCATCCTGCTGGCGTCTGTAGGTATAAGCGATAACCCGCCAGACCGAGCGCCCGTTGGCCGCTGGTGCAGGAACGGCAGGCGGGGCTAGAGGCACGGCCGCTCGCGCTGGTATCGCAGCGGATGGCTTTTTGGCGGCCGGGGTAGGCGTAGGCACCACCGGTGCCGGCGGAGGAGCTGCTTGTATAGAGGTTGGGGGAGTCGCCGCTTTTTCTGGGGGGGGTGGCGCCGACCCGGGCCGGAAAACCAGCCAAGCGATGATGGCCAGTGCCAACACACCCAGCCCAACATAAAGCGCCAAGGGGATCCGCCTGGCGACCAGAGGCTCTTCTTCGATTGGCAACGCCGGTGGTTTCTCTTTAGCAACCACCGGGGCGACGGGGGTGTACGCGGGAGGTGCCTTCTCTGGAACTTTGACCGGAATGGACTCGGGTGGAGGGATTGCCGGCGGCGGAGCCGGTGGGACGACTTGCGTGACCGGCGGCGCCGGCTTCAATGCGTTCGCGACCTGGGCTAGATTCCAGCGCCCGGCGAACGAGTTGCGCACAATCTCAGCGAACGGCGCCGGGATACGATTGATCTGCGCGTCAGTCGCGGAGAGCCCTTTTCTCTGGGTAAAGGCATGGAAAAGCGTAGCCCCAATGCCGGCTACGTCGTCGGCCTGGCCGGCGGTTGAATCGTGCAGGCAATCACTGCGCAGCTTTACCGTCTCTTCCGTTGCCAGGACGCTGGCCGCTTCCACGTGGCCGTGCGACATACCCTTTTGGTGAATGACCGTGAGCGCCCCAACCATTGCCTCGGCCACTTCGCGACCCTCTTCAGGGGATAGGGCCTGACTCTGCAGCACATCCGAGAGGCTCTGCTCGATGTGCTCCATAACGGCATACACAAACAAGGTGTTGTCGAGGTTGACCTGGCCAATTTTGAGGATGGTGACCAGGTTCGGGTGATTCAGGCTCTGCGCGGCCTGGAGGCGGGTCATGACCTCATCCGCATCCGTCAGGGCCTCGGTAAGGCTGATGGTGGCAGGGGTTCCTTTCGGGTCACCGGCCTCGCTCTCGAACCACGCTCTTCGGCCCTCGGATCGCACCAGGCGGCGCAAGGGATAACGTCCGTCGATTGTTCTTCCTTCCAACTCGTTCCAGAACTGCATAGTGTCCTTGTTCGCCCAAAAAGTAAGGGTGTGAGGGTAATTGGAGAAGGGCCTGCCGGTTGGGCGAAGCAGCGCTTGCCCTCTACTGCGGATTCATTGTATTCAACTGCGCAAGCCAAATCACAGCCCGGAGGGAATTTCCTGCTGGCCGCACCATCAATGGATGCGGTGTGCTGCTTCCTCTAAGGGAAACAGGAGGATGCCCGGCGAATGACCGAGCCTCTACAGGAAATCCGGTGGGCGCCGGGCTGCAACTGCAAAAGCGAGTGCGACTTCACCTCACCAGCTTACGCGATTTTCTCGATATTGGTCTTTGCCTGGTTGCTGGTTCGCGCCAGCATCGCCATGCCCTCGCGGGCCATTTCCCGAGCCATCCTGCGTAATTCGTCGGGACGCTCATTGTGAATGGCCGTGAGCTGCTCCAGCGCGGCGGCGGCGCGGAGCTTGGCTACTCCCTGAAAAGCGGCCTCGCCCGAACTGCCACAGGTGTGAAGGATGCTGTCGGAGGTTATTTTAAAAACATCATCGCCCTGGATGACGAAGGCTACGAAATATTTTTCAGGCGCGGGAACTGGGATGTGGGATGACATGAGCACTTCCTTTGAATTGTTTCTTCCTATGTTTTGCATACTAGAAGCACACTCCGGTATGCAAGCGTATACAGCACGCAACGGCGCAGAGGGAACCGAGTTTGACTACCCGGAGCGTTCGAAATTGCTACAGCGAAAGCGACGGAATTATTTTCTTCGCAGGATGGCGGCCCACAGCGGAGCACCCCAGGTGCCGATCGCCAGCAGGCTCCCGAAAAGCACCACGGCGTCGATGCTCTCCCGCCCCTGGCGGCTCCAGTACACATTGGCCAGGTTGAGCCAAAGCGCGAATTCGTCGAGCGTCAAGGCGGCCCCTACGCCGTACAGGGTTGCCATGAGCCGGCTGGCGAAGATCGAGGTAGGTGTGGCGAGCGAGCCGACCTCGTTGAGATAGCCATAGCCCACGCCGAGCAGGATCAGGATGCCCCAAACCAGGTGATGGATGTGGGTCCCGCCCATGGTGACGTACTGGAATGGCCCAATGTGATGCTGGATAGAAGCAACCAGCAGGCGGACGGCCAGGAAAGTAATGAAGAAGCTGATCGACGCCAGGAAATTCCTGCGATGCGGCCGGTCGGGAAGATTGTCGTGGATGAGATGGCCCAGCTTGGTGAGATGCAGCAGCAACAGCATCGCTGCCGTTACCAGTACAATGAACACCAGCAGGATCCAGGCGCCTTCCCAATGCATACGGTATTAAATCACCTAACAGGGAACGTTGTATTCGGCCGCCGCCAGCAGGCCGCCATCTATGACGTGCATGACGCCGGTAATGCCTGCCGAGTCATCTGAGACAAGATAGAGCGCTGCCCGAGCCACATCCTCGGGCTGGAGAATCTCTCCTAACGGAACCCGTGAAAGGCGCTCCCGAATTCGAGCTTCCCCTGCGGCTCCGTGCCCGAGATGTTCCCGAAGCATGGGGGTATCGGTGATGCCCGGACACAGGCAGTTCACCCGGATCCGGTCCCTTCCGTAGTCCAGCGCGAGAGATTTTGTAAGCAGAGCGATCGCGCCCTTTGAGGCGGAGTAAACCGGTGTACCCAACTGGCCGGTGAAGCTGGCGATGGACCCGGTGTTGAGAATGGCGCCGCCCCCGCTACGACGCATGTGCGGCACCACATGCTTGATGGCGAGAAACGCAGCCTTGACATTGACGGACATAAGACGGTCCCACTCATCTTCAGTGGTCTCTTCCAGCGCCTTGGCCAGGACGATTCCCGCGTTGTTGAACAGGATGTCGATCCGGCCCCAACGAGCGACCGTGTCCTCTGCCACTCGCTTGATTTCCGTTTCGCTGGACACGTCCACCAGGACGAAAACCGCCTCGTGCCCCTGTTCCAGAATTCTTGCGACTGTTTCTTTGCCGCCTGGTTCATCGATGTCCGCGACCAGGACCTTAGCGCCTTCCCCGGCAAACACCACAGCGCTCGCCCGGCCAATGCCGCTCGCTGCTCCGGTAACGATCGCGACTCTTCCGCTTAGCTTGGCCAAGCGAGCTCTCCCGAACAATAGCCGGCTTCAACGATCTGGCGGTCCGGTTCACTGCCGGCGTACACCCACACCATCGCCATCGGCTCTTGCGATCGGTTCAGGAAGCGATGGGGGATCCCTTTCGGAATGAAGGCAGTGTCACATCCGCTCAACTCGTATTGCTTCCCCTGGACCAGGCAGACAGCGGCGCCTTGCACAATGGTGATCGACTCGTCGAAATCGTGGATGTGGCAGGGCAGAGAAGAGTCCGGCAGAAACCGGCCGTAACCCCCGCAGATGCCTACGGAGCCGAACCGCCGAGCGAACAGGTCGCAAAAGAATGCATTTTTTGAAAGCTCATAGATGCCATCGCCGGTGCACCTGACAATGGTTTCGGGATCGCTCTCGGCGGCGTTGCCGGCACCGCGATCGTCGAGCGGAAAGACTCGATCGGTGAGTTCTCTCACCGGGTTGGGAGTTGCAAAGGCCCAGTGAGCGACCAACTGCTTTGCCGGGTCATCGTTCTGCACCCGGTGGGCAACGCCCGCAGGCACATGCACGCAATCCCGAGGACCCAAACGATAGGCCCTTCCTTCCACCAGCACACGCGCGGAACCTTCGATCACGGTCACCGCTTCGCTGAAGCCGTGGACATGGTACGGCAGATACCCACCGGGCTCGAACGTGGCTGTTCCTGTACTAAAAGCCGTTGCCCCGCATTCTGCCGAGACAAAGGTGCGGAGGTCGACGCCTGTCGGGCTGGTCTGCAACCGCCTCCCGATCGCGCGCGGAAAGGATCTTCTCTCTGATTGGGTTGAGGAATTTCGATCACGGTGCCGGCCCCCGAGCAATATATCAGACCATCATATTATCAGTGCCGACATCTAAGAAACCTATCTCTCGACGAGGAAGTTTCCACTTGCCCGCTGCTTGACACGGAAGCTTCAGCTAAACCATTATCGGATGGTCTGACTACTTGTGCCAGGAGTTATTCCATTATGTCTGACGGAATGTCAAGGCGTTCGTTTGTGAAAGCGCTGGCCGTCAGCGCCGCGTCCAGGTCGGTAGTCAAATCCGCCCTTGGGCAGGATCAGGCGGCCGCTTCCGGCGCTCCGGCAGAGTGGTCTTACATGAGCGGAAAGCAATACTCCGATCCGTTCAACCAGGTTGATGTGGATGCCATGGTCACGCTGCCCTCCGGGCAGCAGGAGCGCGTGCCCGGGTTTCTGGGCGGGCGGCTCTACATGGCGCGTGCGTTACGCGCCGCCCGCGCCCGGGCTTTACCATATTCGATCCGTCTGCAGCGACACCAAAAACCGCGACCTTCATGATCGTGCATCGACGCTGAATGTGGAGCCGTACGCCGGCCAGAACCTCCACTACAAGCATGGTGTACTTAAAGTCGCAGACGACAAGCGCCATTTTCAACATGCCGATGGCACTCCCTTCTTCTGGTTAGGCGATACGCTGGTGGATGGGCCTGTGCAAGCGGCTTAGCTGGCCGGACGGCTTTGAGACGCTGACCGCTGATCGAGTGCAGAAGGGCTTTACCATCGTCCAGATTGTCGCCGGCCTCTACCCCGACATGGAGCCCTTCGACGCTCGCGGCGCAAATGAAGCGGGCTTTCCGTGGGAGCCCGATTTTTCCCGCATCAACCCCGCCTACTTCGATATGGCCGACGTTCGCATTCAGCATCTTGCGGATCACGGTCTGGCCGCTTGTGTCGTCGGCTTTTGGGGATACTTCATTCCCCGTATGGGAATGACCAAAGTCAAGCAGCATTGGCGGTATCTGATCGCCCGTTGGGGTGCATACCCGGTTGTCTGGTGCCTGGCGGGAGAAGGGACCATGCCCTACTACCTTTCGAAGACCAAGGAGCAGGATGCCGAGACACAAAAACATGGCCTGACGGAATTGGCTCGCTATGTCCGCGCGACCGATCCGCACCATCATCCCATCACCATTCATCCTTCCAGCAGTGCGCGACTCTGTGTCGATGACCCGTCCGTGCTTGATTTTGACATGCTGCAGACCGGCCACAACGATCGGCAGAGCGTGCCCAACACCATCGAGACCGTCAATCGTTCGCTGGCCGCGAGCCCCAAAATGCCGGTGCTGATTGGCGAGGTCTGTTACGAAGGCATTGCGGAAGCCAGCCGCCAGGAAGTGCAGCGGTTCATGTTCTGGTCAGCGCTCCTCGGCGGGACGGGCGGACACACCTACGGGGCCAACGGCATTTGGCAGGTAAACACGCGGCAGCAACCCTACGGTCTTTCCCCGCACGGCCATTCCTGGGGCGGCCCGGCCTGGGATATAGCCGCGCAACTTCCCGGCTCGGGGCAACTCGGCCTGGCGAAGGGTCTGCTCACGCGCTATAGCTGGTGGAAGCTTGAACCGCAGCCGGAACTCATCGAACCGCATTGGAGCAAGGCCGACTACTGGCAACCCTTCGCCGGGCAAATTCCCGGGGAAGTGGTTATCGCCTTTTCTCCCTCAGCGTTCAAGCCGGTCACGTTCAACCATCTTGAATCCGCGACCTACAAGGGATTCTTCTTCAATCCAAGCGACGGAACCGAGATACCCATGGGCGAGGTGACTCCGGATAGCAGCGGCAGCTGGAAGCCGCCGGAGTTTCCTATCTTCCGCGACTGGGTGATCGTTCTTGAGCGCAAGGCATAACTCTCGGTCAGAGAACAATGTCTAATCAGACAACCAACACATTTCGAGTCGGCCTCTCCGCGGATTTCTGCGACGAAGGGGGAAAACCTGTCTTTCCCGATATCGGTTTATCGCTTCTCGACAGCGTTCCCCGAATCTCCCACGAGTTCGTTGCTGAATATCGGGCTGAATACACGCCCGATCAATTGGCTGACTATGACGTGCTGATCTCATTGAAGCCGAAGGTCACGGCGCAGTCCCTGCAGGGAATCTCCCGGCTCTGTGCCATCGGCCGCTGCGGCGTAGGCTACGACAACGTCGATCTGGATGCCTGCACCGAACATGGAATCGCCGTCTTTATCACCCCGGGCGGAGTTGTGCGTCCGGTTGCGGAGTCCATCCTGCTGTTCGTGCTGGCGCTTTCCCACAATCTAGTCGTCAAGGATCGGCTGGTGCGGACGGGACGCTGGGCGGAAAGCACGCGTCGGCTTGGGCGGGAGCCGCGGCAACGCGTTGTCGGCACAATTGGCATGGGCAACATCGCGTCCGAAGCGATCCGCCTGCTTCGCGTTCTTGACGTTGAGCGGTTCCTGGCTTTTGATCCCTATATCTCACCCGAGCGGGCTGCGCAGCTCGGCGTGGAACTGGTCTCGCTCGACGAACTCTTGCGCGCTGTCGGACTACGTGCTGGTCAACTGCCCGCTCACGCCGCAGACGCGCGGGTTGCTGGGCAAGCCGCAGTTCGCGCTGATGAAGCCGGATGCTGTGCTCATCAATACAGCTCGCGGTCCGATCGTCGACGAGGCCGCGCTGATCGACGCGTTGCAGAGCGGCAAGATCGGCGGAGCCGCCCTCGATGTCTTCGAGCGCGAGCCGCTCAGCGCAGACTCGCCGCTTGCGACGATGGAGAATGTCATCCTGAGTTCCCATTCCATCGCCTGGACCGAAGAGCTGTTCCGCGATATGGGCCGCATCGATTGCCAGGGCGCTCTGGCAGTCTATCGCGGCGAGGCGCCGCAACATGTGGTCAATCCACAGGTGCTGAGCAGGCCCGGATTCCTGGAAAAGCTTGCGCAATACAAGGCTGCGTTTGCAGCAGAGGGAGGGTCCTGATGACCATGTTTCGCCAGCGGCTCCGCCAGGGCGATGTTCTTCTTGGGCCAGATGGTGCTGGAGCTCTTTACCCCGGGCATCGGGCACATGCTCGCCGCATGCGGGCTCGATTTCGTGATCTTCGACATGGAGCACGGGCGTTGCGATATTGCCCTGCTCGCGGAGATGGTCGCATCATGCCGCGGCAGCGATATCGTTCCCCATCGCGCGGGTTCCCGACTTGGCGTATGCGCCTTTGTCGCGGGTTCTGGACGTCGGGCGCCCGGGGCGTCATGGTGCCGCGCGTGGAAACCAGGCAGCAGGCCGAGGATATCGTCAGCCAGCTCAAGTATGCGCCCGCAAGGCAAGCGAGGCGTGGCGCTCGGCATCGCCCACGATCTCTATCGCGCTGGGAACTCCCGACTTTTTTGCCAAGACGAATGAGGAGATTTGCGTCATCCTCTTGCTGGAAACGGAAAAGGCCTTTCAAAATCTGGACGAGATCATCTCCGTGCCGGGCGTGGATGTTGCCTGGATGGGACATTACGATTTCACTGTATCCATGGGCATTCCCGCGCAGTTTGAACATCCGCGGTTTCTTGCGCGATGGACGCAATTGGTTGCAGTGTGTAACCGCTCACGGTGTTGCTCCGGGATTCCTGCCGCCTTCGCCCGAGTCGGCCGTGCATTGGATCAACAAGGGCTTTCGGGCGATCAGCCTGGGCAGCGATATTGGCGTATTCCTCGACGGCGTGCGCCGGTTTCGCGCGCATGTGGCGCAAGCGGTTCCAGGCTCCGCGCGGCAATAAGGCAAAATGCCGAAAGAGAACCTCACCCCCGTCATAAGGACCACCCTTACAGCCGATATCTGCCGAAAGATGGTGAGCCATCTTATCCGCGGTGTTTGGAGCGAGGGCGAGAAGATTCCCGCCGAGCGTGAGCTCTGCCAAAAGCTGGGGGTCGGCCGCGCGTCACTGCGGGAGGCGCTCAAGGCACTCGAGATCATGGGCATGATCGAGACCCGGCTGGGCGATGGCACTTATGTCTGCAAGCGTTCCGATTTTTTCTCCCGGCCGCTGTTGTGGGCCATCGCCGGCAGCTCTGAAGCAGATGCGCGCGAGCTCATCGAGGCGCGCACGCTGATCGAAGTCGAACTTGCCGGCCTGGCTGCTGAGCGCGCGACACCCCAGGATCTGAAGCAGATTGCGGAGCAGCTCCGGCATATGGAAAAAGCGAAGAGCAATCCGCAGGAGTTTGTTCAGGCAGACGTTAACTTCCATTTGGCGATCGGACACGCTGCGGCCAGCCGTATTTTAATGAACGCCCTTCATTTGATCCGTAATTTGCTACAGCAATGGATATTGAGTGCCGTTGACATGGAAGGTGTTCCAGAGAAAGCGTGCGCGCAGCATAAGCGAGTGTTGCAAGCGATCGAGAAGCAGGATGGTGCGGCCGCACGCAAAGAAATGCGCAAGCACCTGCACGACATGGCGGGATTTGTTCCCCAGAAACAGACTGCGCGACGCGGCGCCCGAGGGAGAAACAGGTGAAAACACGTGCTGGAAAGGTCGTGGCGATCTTAGCGATTGTGGCGTTGGCAGCGATTGTGACGTTTCCGTTTTGGAAAGCCCGCTACGCCACCGAAAGCGGGATCTTCGAACACACCTTTGCGTCTCAGAAGTCCTACGCGGACCCTTTCAATGACGTGGATGTCGACGTGGTTTTCAGCAAGGGTGGCGAAACCTGGCGCGTGCCTACGTATTGGCGCGGGGGCTCCAATTGGACAGTTCGCTTCGCGCCGCCCACTCCCGGCGAGTACACCTACCATTTGGAGAGCACCGACAAGAACAATCCAGACCTCAACGGACATGAAGCGCGTGCGAGTATCGCGGCCTATCAAGGGCCAAGCGCCCTGCGGCGCCATGGCATGTTGCGCGTAAGCGGGGACAAACGGTACTTCGAGCAAGCGGATGGAACGCCCTTTTACTGGTTAGGCGATACCTGGTGGACTGGATTATCCGACCGCTTGAGTTGGGATGGTTTCCAGAAACTCGCCGCAAATCGCAAGGCCAAAGGCTTCACGGTAGTCCAGATCGTGGCGGGCCTGGTTCCCTCGAACGAGGAGCAACCGCCCATCGATCCCGGCTTCCACAACGAAGGTGGTGCGGTGTGGGATCCGGAGTTCAAGCGGATCAACCCCGGATATTTCGATGCTGCTGATCGAAGGATTCAGCTCCTGGTGGATTCTGGAATGGCGCCCGCGATCGTGGGAGCCTGGCGTCAGGCACTGGCCCAGATGGGCGTTGCCAAAATGGAGAAACACTGGCGATACATCATCGCGCGCTACGGAGCTTATCCCGTGTTCTGGATCGTGGGCGGAGAGGTCTTCGATCCGCCCGTGGAAATAGGGAATAAGGCCGCCGGCATCGTTCTCAACGGCAAGCTGACCGAGCTGAGAGCGCCCGGTTGGAGCGAGGTGGCGCGGTATATCCGGGCCACAGACCCATACCATCACCCGGTTACGGTTCATGAGATTTCGCCTCCCTTCGATATCCCGCTGAACGAGGAGTCGCTGACAGATTTCGATCTGTTCCAGCCCAGTCACTTTGGATGGCCAAGCATCGCGCTCGAGGTCGCGCTCATCGATATGTGCCGTTCGCGCACGTCGGTGACCAAGCCGGAAGTGGTCGGCGAAATCGGCTACGAAGGAATTGGTGGAACCCATCTCGAGGATTTCCAGCGTGTCGCCTTCTGGTTAGGAATGCTGAACGGAGCTGCCGGTTTTACCTACGGGGCGAATCCGGTTTTTGAGGCATACAGCACGGACAAGCCTTTTCAGCGATTCAAATACACGCTCGCGACTGTGGCCGAAGGGATGGACCTCCCGGGCGCTTATCAGATCAGCCTGGGGGCCAAGCTCCTTCAGCAATATCCATGGTGGCAATTTGCGCCGCATCCAGAGTGGGTTGCTCCCCGCGGGACCACTCTGTTGGAGCCTCGCAGTCAGAGAAATGGATCTGAAGTCGGTTCGTTTGATTCCCTTCTTACGGATCCTTATCCTCAACCTTCGGGCAGCCTCTGGTCTTATCCCGCGGGCGAGTGGAAGGCGAAGGGTGGGAATATCTTTCTACCGTACGCCGCCGGCATTGCCGGCAAAGTCCGGCTTATCTACGTGCCCTGTTTCAGCTTATTTTGCCGCATTCCCCCGACGGTTCTCGGTTTGGAACCAGGAGTTCGCTACCACGCCTATTACTGGGAGCCGACCTTAGGCGTCAAATTCGACATGGGATTGATTGAACGGCCATCTCCCGGTGCTGTGCTGCTGGATGAGAAATCCGGTACCAAGCTAGCCCCTCCTAATCCATTGACAATCGCCGGTCAGGTGGATGAAAAGGATTTGCTGGCCAGTGTGGACGGCAAAAGCGACGCAAGCGCTGCACTTGTTCTGCGCTATCACGATCCGGCCAACTACCTTGCCGCGGTTTACTCGCCAACAGCGAAGGCCGTGTACATCGTGGACCGGGAAAAGGGAGTCGATGGCAGCCCCCTGGGCAGCATGCCGGTAGCTAACATTGGCCCTGCGATTCGGCTGAGCGCCGAAGCACGAGGGGGTTGGGCAGCCGTGTCCATCACGGACGGACGAGCCACCTACACATCGGAGATCGTAGGCGTCAGTAATACCACCTCGGGGGGCGCCGGTCTCAAGCGCGAAGCCGGCGGGCTGCCGCAAAGCTACGGGCATTTCGAGTTACGGAAAAGTCCAGTGCTGGTGACCGATGCGCATCTGGAAAAGAAGCTTTACGACGCCCGCGGCATGTACCGCGGTGAGCTGACCGGGACCCCGTGGGATGATTTCGGTAAGGAGAAGGTTCTCCTGCTCGATGCCTACCAGCCTGCTCCGCTGCCCATGCCACAAGACTGGATCCTTGTCCTCGAAAACAGCAAGGAGTAGCTCAAGCCCCTTAATTATCTCGTCGCGTGGCCCGTATCACAATGTCTTGCCGGAATTGCGGCAGAGTAAGTGCGCTCTTCTCGCCTCCCTTTACCTCCATAGCCGGGGATTCCTGGCCCGTGGCTGGCGAATAGAGCCACACATTGTAGGCGCCAGGCGGCAGAGACAGGGAGATGTTCCCGGTGATCGCTTCGCCCGCTCCAGGGTCGCTCAACTCACGGGAGTCTCCCAGGTAGGCAATGTAATCGCGCCCGGACGCGGAGAGACCCGAGGCGACTAGGTTCGGCGGGTATTCGGTGATCCACCCCGGATCAAGCTTCGAGTGAGCGAAGTCGAAGGACGCCATGAGTTCCGAGAGGTACTGCATCCAAACGCGAATTCCCCGTTGCGAAGCGGTCGTCCCACTCTCGCTGCCGACGGTAATCGAGAAGTCGATGTAGTCGTAGTGGCATCCGTTCAGCAGCGCCGTCCAGGCCCGCTTGCGGTGGATCGTCCAGCCGGTCGTATCGCGATACATGCTCGCAGTGTTGTCTTCGTCGAGGACGGTCGGCTTCGGATGGGGATACGCGGCACGGCAAAAGCCGGCAACCTGGTCCAGTTTCAGTTCCTTTGACATGAAGTCCCCCATCTCGTAGACGTGGCGATCGAGTCCTGTATTCGGCAGCGGGTGGACATTCACGATGTCAAAGGTTTGCTTGGCAAACGAATCATCATTTGGGAATGCGTTCTTCGAACTGTAGGTAAATGCCTGTTGCCCCGAGAGCAAGTGCGGGTGGCCCAATCGCCGCATCTCCTCACGCATGACGCGGGCCATCTCCTCTTGCCAGGCGTCTACGTCGGTGGCAGAGGCGTGACCGGGCTTGCTGCCTCCACCGGGTTCATTGCAAACCTCGTAATACACGTTGTCGTACCCGCTGGTCTCCTGGATGATCTTTCGGGCGTAGGCACTCTGCCGGCGAACCAGCTCTGGATCTCTTAGCGAGAGGTAGTCTTCCCACTCGATGTCGCCCACGTGCTGTTTATTATTCTCGGCGCGGAACGGGTTGAGTGCCCATATGTGGTCCGCATATGTGTTGCTGAATACCGTCAATTCCACCACGATCCCTTTTCGCGACGCGGCATCCAGAAAGCGGTGCAGGCGCTCAAAGTACTCAGGATTCCATTGGTCCAGGTCATAGATGGGCTCGCCATCCAGAGCCTTGCCTGGACCACTGCGTACAAAGGGCGAAATAAAGTCCGGGGATTCGGGTTTCGCGGGAGAAGAAGGATTGCGCGCACTCTGCAGCTCACGAAAGAGCAGGAAAGTCCGCGTCATCGTCATCTTATGCTCAGCCGCATCGGTCAGATACCTTTCGAAGTCGAAGGGCCGGTTGATGACTGAACCATAATGTTCCGAGGCTGAAATGAGTACGAGCGGCTTCCCCCGGAACAGCAGGTATTTGGGATTTTCAGGATCAATCCTCAACGCATCTTGCGCGCGCGCCACAGTGCAGAGGGCCACTGCTGTCAGTAGCAAGCCCAGTTTGCGCCTCGTCATATTATTCATTGGTCCGCGTCATTTTCATCGCACACAGATCCTAAGGTCGCTTGTCGCCAACCGTCAATGGAGTTTCGAACTTCGCCGCATTAACCGCAGGTCCCTCCACTTCGCTCCCCCGGGTTTCCTGTGGAACTTGGTGGCGTTGGCGAAATTCATGCGCCTTTCTTTGCGGAAAGGCGCACACGCGGTCGTGTCCAATGCCGCATGGCAGGCAATCCGGGTTCGCTTCGGTCGGGATGACAATTGAGTTGCAGAGACGAGATGTCCCGAAGAAATCTTCGATTGCCAAGATAAATTGTCATCCCGACCGAAGCGAAGCGAAGTGGAGGGACCTGCGGTTAACGCCGGTTCTCTTCATCCGGCCAACCAAGGCAACGCGATTTGACTTTGGTCAGACTCTCCCTGCTGAAAGAACCTCAGGAAAAAAGGAATTCCTTGGTGCGCAAGTCCTTGATGTTATCGCGCAGCTTCGCCGCCTTTTCAAACTCAAACTTCTTGGCTGCTTCGCGCATGTCCGACTCCAGCTTGCCGATGTAGATGTCCAATTCCTGCTGCGTGTTGAATTCCGGCAGCGAATCATCCTGGCTGGTCAGGTCGGCGTACTCTGCCTTGAGAATATGAACCAGCGACATATCGAGTGAGCGGATGATCGATGTGGGTGTGATGCCGTGCTCTTCGTTATGGGTCCGCTGCACGGTGCGCCGCCGGTCCGTTTCATCCAACGCCCGACGAATAGAATCGGTCATGACGTCGGCATACAGTATGGCCCGGCCGCTCAGGTGCCGAGCAGCGCGTCCGATGGTCTGGATCAGGGAGCCGGAGGAGCGCAGGAACCCTTCCTTGTCGGCATCGAGAATCGCGACCAGCGAAACCTCCGGCAAATCGAGCCCTTCGCGCAGCAGGTTGATGCCGATCAGCACGTCATACTCTCCGCGGCGCAGATCGCGCAGCAGGCGCACCCGCTCCAGGGTTTCGATCTCGGAGTGCATGTAGCGGCACTTGACCCCGACCTCGGAGTAGTAGCCAGACAAGTCTTCCGCCATTCTCTTGGTCAGCACAGTGACCAGAACACGCTCATTGCGCTCCACCCGGGTGCGGATCTCAGCCAGTAGATCGTCGATCTGCCCGCGTATCGGTCGGATTTCCACCTCCGGATCCACCAGTCCCGTAGGCCGGATGATCTGCTCCACGACCACGCCCGCAGACTTGGTCAGCTCGTAGGGGCCTGGGGTGGCGGAGACATAGATCGTCTGGTGGGTACGGGTTTCGAACTCCTCGAACTTGAGCGGACGATTGTCCATTGCCGACGGAAGGCGGAAGCCGTAATCGACCAGGTTTTGCTTGCGCGAGCGGTCCCCATGCCACATGCCGTGCAGTTGCGGCACGGTCACGTGAGACTCGTCAATAAACACCAGGTAGTCGCGCGGGAAGTAGTCCAGCAGGGTGGGTGGCGGTTCCCCTGGCAGCCGGCCGGAGAAGTGCCGGGAGTAGTTTTCAATGCCATGGCAGTAGCCCATGGACTTGATCATCTCCAGGTCGAACCGGGTGCGCTGATGGATACGCTGCGACTCGACCAGCCGCCCCTCCGACTCGAGCTGCTTTTCCCAAACGGCGAGCTCCTCGAGGATGGAGGCGACGGCCGTCTTCTTGCGCTCCGGCTGCACTACGTAATGCGATTTGGGATAAATCGGTAGACGCGCATATTTCTGCCGCACCGTGCCGAAGAGCGGATCAATTTGTGACAGGGCCTCGATCTCGTTGCCGAAGAGCTCGATGCGATAGGCCATCTCATCGTAGGTGGGGTAAACCTCGATCACGTCCCCGCGAACGCGGAAAGTGCCGCGGCGAAAATCAGCGTCGTTGCGCTCGTACAGAATCTCCACCAGCCGGCGCGTAATGTCTTCCCGGCGAATTTTCTGCCCCTTTTCCAGCAGCAGCAGCATGCCGTAATACGCCTCAGGCGACCCCAGACCGTAGATGCAGCTGACCGAAGAGACAATGATGGCGTCGCGCCGCTCAAAGAGTGAACGGGTGGCGGAGAGACGCAGCTTGTCCAGCTCTTCGTTGATGGTGGCTTCCTTCTCGATGTACAGGTCGCCGGAAGGAATGTAAGCCTCAGGCTGGTAGTAGTCGTAGTAGGAGACGAAGTACTCGACCGCATTGCTGGGGAAAAACTGCTTGAACTCGTGGAAGAGCTGGGCCGCGAGTGTCTTGTTGTGGGCCAGGATCAACGCTGGGCGATTGCTTAGTTCGATGATCTTCGCCATGGTGAAGGTCTTGCCCGAGCCGGTCACACCCAGGAGGGTCTGGTGCTGCTCGCCGGCGGCTAATCCCGAGACGAGTTCCTGGATTGCGTGGCCCTGGTCACCACGGGGACGATAATCGCTGACTAGCTGGAAATCCATGAATGCCTTTGTTGGGGTGAGGGGTGCCGCGGTGAGCGGTGCAGGGTCCAGCAAAAGCGCCGGACTCTCTTGATTATAAACGCGGAGTAGCTCTAAAGGCGGGGCAGGGGAGGATACGCCACCGGGCCGCGCACCATCCGCCGGGTGAGCACGATCAGGCCGCCAATGACGGCGCAGATCAGCAAAATAACGGGCAGGAAGATGATGGGAGGCAGCACCGTCTGTCGCAGGGCTGGCCACGTCTGGATCCTGATGCAGATGGCCGCCGAAGATGACGACCCGGCCGCCGACCCTGGCGCCGTTGGTAAGGGTAACGTTGCCGCCAAAGACCAGAACATTGCCGGCGACCGCCCCGCTGAGAAAAACATTTCCGGCGAAAACCCGCACGCTGCCTGTGGTGCGCCCCTCAACATCTGCGGAGCAGAGAAAGCAGCTGGCATTGTGGAATCTTTGCTCCAGCGGCAACAGAATGTTGTGGCCAAAGTGGACTACGTTCGGTGAGCCAACAACGGGCAGCGATGGCGCCAGAAGCAAGGTGCAAAGAAGCAGGCACCGTGGAAGCATACGTGCGGTTCCTCGGGGGAGCTGCCTCTATTCGATCATCAATTGTTTGCGCGGGAGAAGTGGCAAGGCGGTTTCTGCCAGCCTCAGGTTGTCCCGATTTGGAGCGCCGTGGGATGCTTCGGCTGGTATAGGCGGTCTAAGGCTGAGGTGCGGGCTGAGGTGCGGCCGTTAATTCAGTGTCTGCCCAATAACTGCTCCGGGCTGTTACCACGAGGTTTGGATAATCCTTCAAGCGTAGTCCGATGGCATGCAGGCCCGGATGCGGCGCTTGCGGTTGGAAACTCAGCACATACCGATTTGGTATGTGGTTGGAGAGGGTGATCAATCCTCGTTGCAGGCTGCCCGCGTTTTCGAACTTGTAGAATTCGCCCCCGGTCAACTCGGCCACGCTTTGCGGAACATTCCGGTGCAGCCCATCCATTGCCGCCAACGCCGCCATCTTTGCTGCCCATAAAGGAGGCGCCAGCAGAGCCGCGCAGTCATACGCTTGCTCCAGCCTGCTTTCGCTCTGACCTTCTACGTATCTGTCCGCATCCGGCCTCGGCCCCTTGGTCATGCATCCACCCACTGGTGATGGCGTCATATCTGAGTTGAACTTGCCTCCCTCACGCCGCATGTCTGCCTTGGTTGTTGAGAACCCCATGCTGTAGATCGCCGTGTTGGTATTACTGATGGCGCGCAGCGCATCCTCGAGCGTCATCTGGCTTCCGTGGTCGAGTGTTTCACTGATCAGCAGGATGGCGCGCCGATAAGTATCCGGCTGCTTGCGCAGCAGATTGACGGCAAACCCAAGACCGTCGAAGATGGCATTGCCACCGTCTCCTGGTGTCAGGCCACGCATCGCGCTCGCCGCCACATCGACCTCCGGCGTGAAATCCTGAACCAGCCTGGGCGTGCTGTCGAATCCCACCACCGCGACTTTGTGCGGCACGCTGCCGACCATGGCATCCAGCACGGGACCCAGCTCGCTATAGTTGTCAAGCCGGCGACCGCCGCCACGACCCGTTTCCACGACAATGGCCAGAGCTAACGGCTGATCGTCCGTGTCTTCATCGAGCGCAACCTTCTGCTCAACGCCATCGTCCGTAATGGTGAAATCGTTCGCCGTCAAAGTGTAGACAAGCTGCCCGGAGCCGGTCCGAACCAGCGCGGGAACAAGAACCAGGCTGGAGCGTGTGCTGATGACGGTATTCTCTGGTGCCGTAGGCGGCCCAGTCTGGGCAAAGGTAACTGGTATCCACGCGAGCGCCATTGCAGCGCAAAGCCTAATCATGGTGGCCACCCAATCCATCACTCATAGCGCAGGGTTCGCATGGGATCGACGTTCGCGGCCCGTCTCGCGGGGATCAAACACGCCATGATCGTAGCCAGAAGCAACAACACGGGCACCGCGACAAACGTAACCGGATCGAGTGCGCTCACCCCGTACAGGAAGGAGGTCAGGATGCGAGTGAGGGCCAGCGCGCCTGCCAGCCCCAGCATCAAGCCGGCAATGGTGAGCTGAAGCCCCTGACGCAGAATCATCCCCAGCACGCGTCCCCGCGATGCTCCGAGGGCGATCCGCAGGCCGATCTCAGCCGTGCGCTGCTTTACGGAATAGGCGAGCAGACCATAAACACCGACCATCCCGAGCAGCATCGCCATGCCCGAGAAGGCAGCCAGCAGCGTGGTTTGAAAGCGCCGTCGCGCAGTCGATTGCGACATCAGTTCTCCCATGGTTTGCAAGCCGGAAAATACCAGGTTGGGATCAACCGTCCTCAATGCCGCCCGGATGGCCGGCGCGATCGTGTCAGGGGGAAGGGAGGACCGAATCGCAATAAAGGCGCCCCCTCCAAAATCGGTCTGCCAAAGCGGTTGGTACATTTCCGGGAGAGCCGGTGTTTCAAGACTTGAATGGTGTACATTTCCCACCACTCCGATCACCGTTCTCAACGGGTCGTGCGGGCCCGACCTGATGCCCAGACCGACGGGATCGCGGGCACCGAAGTATTTCGTCGCGAATGCCTGGTTGATCATGGTGACGGCCGGATCGCCGGAAGCATCGCTGTCGGTAAAGGCTCGACCGCGCACCAGCGGAATACCCATGGCTGAGAAATACTGTGGTGTGACGGAGCGATCGTTTACCATCTGATCTTTCTGGTTGTCATATCCGTCTACCCAAAATCCGCTGATGCTTTCGGAATGGCTGAGTGGAAGCCTGTCGGTAACGCCCGCGGATTCTACTCCGGGGATCGATTGAATTTTCCCTAGAAAGGTCCGGAGGAATGCAAGGCGCTGCTCGCGGCTGCCGTACGCCGCGTCGAGTTGGATGTCCATGGAAACGGTTGAAGACGAGAACCCGGTTTGCACTGATTCGACGTTGAAATAGCTACGCAACAACAGGCCGGCGCCAGCCAGCAGGACGACAACCAGGCCAAGCTCTCCGATGACCAGGATGCTGCGCAAACGGTTGCGCGTTCCGACGGTTCCCCGGTTGCCGCCGGTTTTGAGGAATTCGATAAGGTTGATGCGGGTTGCGAAAAGCGCAGGAAGCATCCCAAATATCACGCTCGTCAGCACAGCCACTATCAAGGTAAAGACGAGCACCCGGGTGTCGATCGAGGCCTCGTTCATTCGAGGAATGCCTCCGGGATTTAACCGCAGAAGTCCACGCAGGAAAGCATAGGCCAGAACGATACCCGTGAATCCGCCGGCGAGCCCCAGCAGAAGCGACTCCGTAAGCATCTGGCGGATCATACGTCCCCTTGCCGCTCCCAGGGTCGCGCGTACACCCAATTCGTGGGTTCGAGCGGCCGCCCGCGCCAATAAAACGTTTGCCGCATTTCCGCATGCGATTAACAGCACCAGGCCCACTGCTCCCAAAAGAAGCCACATCAGGGTGCGCACCGAACCGAAGGCACTGTCTCGGAACGGCTTGACGAAAGCACCGCTGCCTCGCCAATCCTCGGAGTGGAGCAAATCGAGCCGGACCATGATCGTGCTCATTTCTGTTTGTGCCTGTCGGACCGAAATCCCCGGCCTCAATCTCGCCGATCGCATAACCCGTTGGAGTCGTTGCGGGCCGCCATTTCTTCGGGAGAAAGCGCGAGAGGGACCCATACGTCCGTCTTATCGCCCACTCCCTCTCCAGGCGGGAAATCGCTGCTGTGGGGATATCCGAATTCCGCCGGCATCACCCCAATAATCTGGTAGAGCTCGCCATCCAGGCGCAAAGAACTGGTCAGGACTTGCGCGCTCCCTGCGAACATTGACTGCCAAAGAGCATGGCTGATGAGCACCACGTTCTTATGTCCGGGGCGATCATCCTCTGGGCCAATGGCGCGTCCGATTTCAGGCACGGATTGCAGCGTGGAGAAGAAGTTACCGTCTACCCGGGCTCCATCAAAGCGCACCGCTGTATTCTGCGATACGGAAATAAAGTGCGCCGGGGTAAAGAGTGTCATGCTGCTATAGGAACGGCTCTGCCGCTGAAGATCGAAGAAGTCGGCGTAAAAGGGACCAAAGACCTCGAGCGGGATACCCGGATAACGCGAGTTGGGAGTAAAAAGATAAACCAACCGTCCAGCGTCCCCATAGGGGAGTGAACGAATGAGAACAGCATTCACGACGCTGAAAATGGCGGTACAAGCACCTATGCCCAGTGCGAGCGTGAGAATTGTAAGGATGGTGAAACCGGGGCTGTTGCTGAGTGTCCGCACGCCGTACCGCAAGTCCTGTAACAGATCGTCCACCAGCTTTGTGCCTCTTGCCTCGCGGCAACGTTGCCGCACTTGCTCCGGGCCTCCGAGTGCCAGCCGTGCGCGGCGCATGGCCTCTTCCGGCTCCGCGCCGGCTTTGCGGTATTTCTCAGTCTCGCGCTCCAGGTGATATTGCAATTCCTCTTGTAGCTCGTGCTCTACGCTTTGACGCGAGAAGAGCGCCCGCAGCCGATACATGAGGTCATTCAACATAGAGCCCCCTCTGGCCAAGCCGAGAATATAATCGACAATCACTCATATCTCAGCGTCCGCATGGGATCGACCTTCGTAGCTCGCCTCGCGGGCACCAAACAGGCCGCGACCGTAACCAGCAACAACAGCGCGGGCACCGCCGCAAACGTAATCGGATCGAGAGCATTCACGCCGAACAGCGACGAGGCCAGTACGCGAGTAAGGACCAGTGAACCGGCCAGTCCCAGCAGTAGGCCGGCGAGTGTGAGCTGGATCCCCTGGCGAAGAATCATACGAAGGACGTGTCCTTCCGAGGCTCCCAGGGCGATGCGCACCCCGATCTCTGCCGTGCGTTGCTTTACTGAATAGGCGAGCAGGCCGTAAATACCCACCATCCCAAGCAGCAACGCGATCAGCGCAAACGCGGTCAGCAGGTTCATCTGAAAGCGGCGGCGCGCGGCTGCTCCTGAGACGAGTTCTCCCATCGTATGGAAATCGGAAAAAACCAGATTGGGATCCATCGTCCGCAATATAGTTCGTATCCCTGCAGCGACCTTTGCGGGGGGAAGCGTCGAACGAATGGCAATGTAAGCGGTGGGTTCCCCCGCAAATGGGTGGTAAACCTGGGGGACTGGACTCTCCTCCAGTTTCGACCGTTGGTTCGCCACCACTCCTACAACCGTGTACGGCGAAGGATGAGGAAAATGTAGGCTAATCCGCCGGCCAATGGGATTGCGGCCTGCGAAATAAGTATCCGCAAAAGCTTGATTGACAATGACCGGTTGATTTTCGCCCGTGCTCTCATCGTCGGCAAAGAACCGGCCTTGGATCAGCGGTGTGTTCATGGCCGAGAAGTAATGCGAACCGGCCGCCGCGAAAACTGATACCAATTGATCCTTTCGGTTGGCATATCCATCGACCCAAACGACCGTGAAATTTTCAAATGGAGTGAGCGGCAGGCCGTCGATGGCTCCGACTGCCTGGACGCCCGGGAGCGAGCCGATCTTGGTTGTAAGATCCTGAAAAAATAGGGTCCGATGCTGCGGCTCGTAGCGGTCATTGAGATCGATGCGCAAACTGACCGTCGACTGAGCGAAGCCAGTATCAACAGACATGACGTTGACATAACTTCTCAGCAGTAGGCCGGCTCCGGTTAACAAGACAACCACCAAGCCGATCTCAGCCACAATCAGCCCGTTGTGCAAGCGAGTGTGCGAGCCTACAGCCCCACGACTGCCCCCGGACTTCAGAAACTCCGCGAGATTCAATCTTGCGGCCGCCAGTGCAGGCAGAGATCCGAACAGCAGGCTGGTGAGAATGGACAACGCCATGCAAAAGAGCAGGACGCGAGAATCCAGCGATGCATCCGCGAGTCGTGGGATGTTCCCGGGATTCATGCGCAAGAGAAGGTGCAGCAGGAGGCTGGCGAGAGCGATGCCGGCGCTCCCGCCGGCGAGACCAAGCAGCAGGGACTCGGTCAGCATCTGCCGGATGATCCGGCTTCGTCCTGCTCCCAGGGCGGCCCGCATGCTCAATTCGGGAGTCCTGCTGGCAGTGCGGGCCAGCAGCAGATTCGCTGCGTTTCCGCAGGCGATTATGAGCACCAAAGAGACGGCTCCCAGCAATAACCACATGAGCGGTCTGACGGGCCCAACTGAGATGGCCAGGAACGGTTTGACCAGAGCTTGCGACCCTTGTGTAAAGGGGTCATGCAGGGCATCCAGGTGGGCCATGCTGGCGCTGACATCCGCCTGCGCCTGTGGAACCGGCACGCCCGGCTTCAGGCGCGCAATCGCCCATCCCGCTGAGTCATCACGATTCGCTTTCTGCTGCGGCGAAAGGGCAAGCGGTACCCAAAGCTGCGTCGCTGGAATACGTGGATCCAGGTAGGGAATGTCGGTAACGTGCGGATATTGGAAAGCCGCGGGCATCACGCCGATGATGCGATAAGACCTGCCATCCAACTGCAGGGACTTCGTCAAGACATCCATGCTCCCCGCGAACATCGATTGCCAAAGACCATGACTGATGATGACGACACTATCGTGCCCGGGAAGATTGTCAGTCGCATCAATGGTGCGCCCCAACTCCGGGAAAGACTGCAGCGTCGAGAAGAAATCCTCATCCACGCGCGCGGCTCCGACTAGTGTGTTCCCGTCCCCTGTTGTGACGGTGTAGACCGACTGATCGAAATCAGTCATCGCCGCGAAGGAGTGGCTCTGTTTTTTCAAGTCGAAGAAGTCGGCATTACTCGGTGTCATGCTTTCGGCAGGAACCTTGAGCCGAGGAATCGGAGCGAATAGATAAACCAGCTGTCTCGCATCCCCGTAAGGCAAAGAGCGAATCAAAACGGCGTTCACGACGCTGAAGATAGCGGTACATGCTCCGATGCCAAGAGCGAGCGTAAGAACGACTACGATGGTGAAGCCGGGACTGTTGCCGAGTGTGCGCAGACTGTAACGCAGATCCTGGATCAAGTCATCAACCAGCATCGTGCCTCGCGTCTCGCGGCAACGTTGCCGCACTTGTTCCGGACCTCCAAGAGCCAGCCGCGCGCGGCGCATAGCCTCTTCTGGTTCCGCACCAGATTTGCGGTATTTCTCCGCCTCGCGCTCCAGGTGATATTGCAATTCCTCCTGCAGCTCGTGCTCTACGTTTTGACGCGAGAAGAGCGCCCGCAACCGGTAGATGAGGTCATTCAGCATACAGACCCTTTAAGCCATGTCGAGGATATGATCGACGGCGCTGGTCAGCTTGCGCCAGGCTGCCGTCTCAGCTTCCAGTTGCTTTCGCCCTTGAGCGGTCAGCTCGTAATACTTGGCGCGGCGGTTATTCTCGCTGACGGCCCACTTAGCCTTGACCCATCCGCGGCGCTCCAGGCGGTGCAGGGCGGGATAGAGTGAACCCTGCAACACCTGCACGGCGTCATGCGAAACCTGCTGCAGCCGCTCTGAGATCGCCCAGCCATGCAGGGGCTCCAGCGCGATCGCTTTCAGAATGAGCAAATCGAGCGTACCTTGCGGCAATTCAAGCCGTTTTTCAGTCATGGCCTCTCCCCTATTGCTTCGACATGAGAAGCCTACAACAGCTGCTGTCGAGGCGCAAGGGGGAGGCGATTCCGGGCACGCCGGGTTGAGATAATCTCAAATAGAATGTTCAGATTCCGTCGTATCGCTTTGAGCTTCGCGCTCGCCGCGTATTTCCTCATCGTCGATTGCGCAGCCGCTGCTCCGACCTTGAGCTACAAGGTGGTAGCACGCTATCCGCACTCGACCGACAGCTATACCGAGGGGTTTCTGTATCTGAATGGGCTGTTTTATGAAGGCACAGGGATTGCCGGACACTCAGCGCTGCTGGCCATCGAGCCTGAAACCGGAAAGGCTGTCCAGAAACGCGAGATGGCGCCGGAGTATTTTGGAGAGGGCATCGTCGACTGGGGACCGAACATCTACCAGTGGACGTGGCAGTCACCACATTTGCTTTGTCTATGACCGCTTCAGCCTGCGAACGGTTAAGCAGTTCAGCTATACGGGCGAAGGCTGGGGCATGACGCGCACGGCCAAAGAGATCATCACCAGCGATGGCAGCGCAACGCTTCGCTTCCGCGATCCCGCTACCTTTAAGGAAACTCATCACATCCTGGTGAAGGATGGAACAAAAATCATCGACCAGCTCAACGAGCTGGAGTTTATCAAGGGCGAGATCTACGCCAATGTCTGGCACTCGGACCTGATCGCGCGCATCAGTCCCGCGTGACGGACACGTGATTGCCTGGATCGATCTCAGTGGCTTACTGCCCGCAGGATCAGAAGATCAACGAGGAATCAGTGTTGAACGGGATCGCTTACGACGCGCAGCATGACCGGCTTTTTGTCACCGGTAAGCAGTGGCCAACGGTGTTTGAGATCAAAGTTGTCACGCGTGGCCGTGCGCCCCATCCTTGACAGTTCGTGATTCCTACCGTGCCGCCAGACACCTTTCAATTGCCTGCTGCCATTCCGGACCGCTCTCGCGGTCGCTCTTCCCCATCGTTTGCACCTCCTCGTTTGTCGCGGCGTCCAGTGCCGTGCGTGCATAGGTTACCTCCACCCTTGTGTTGGTCGCGTCGAGAGCGGTCAGCTGCACGTCAACTGTCGAAACGAGTGCTCCTGGGATAAAGGACACATACTGCATGCGCCCTGCCGCCGTATCGAAGAGAGTGTTGACCCACACGCTCTTGTGAGGACCATGCTGAACCGTGAACACCGCGCCTTGAATGTCCTTACCCGGTTGAGGGTACAGAAACTCAGGATTCCAGTGCGGGCCGGCCCAGCAGCGTTCTCCTTCCGGACCGAAGAGAGCCGCAGCGCGGTTCAAAGGCGCCTGCACGACAAATTGGAAGCTATTGCTGACATGTGCCGGGAAATCTGCTGTTGTCTTCAGTATCTGTTGTCGGTCATGGTATCACCATCGCCAAAAATAAAATCACGGCGCCCTTCATTTGCGTTCCGTCAATCGATGGCTATCGGAGGCGTGCAGCGTCAGGCCGTAGATATTCCTGAACTGCTCGATCTCCTTTAAGGTCTGTGGAGAGAACGCAGACTTACCTTCAAATGCATGCAGCACAATCCCCTCAAGCAGATCGCCCAAGGCTCATGTCCTTCAGCTCGGCGACGGCCTTCAATACTTTGAGCAGCCGCTTTTCTATCCGGACGCCGGTCTGAATCCGCTCCACCTCAAGATGTCCCCTTGCTTCTCCCATGTGTACCAATGTACCACGGTACTAATGTGCCTGTGACATACTTTTCGAGGAGAAGGAGAGCAGAGCGGATGACCTATGTACCCAATGAGAAGCGGTATGACGGAGCGCAGTTTCGGCGATGCGGGCGATCGGGGATCGTACTGCCGCCGGTTTCCCTTGGGCTGTGGCAGAACTTTGGCGGCGCCGATGTGTTCGAAACCGGCCGGGCCGTCGTTCGGCGAGCGTTCGATCAGGGGTGTGACGCACTTCGACCTGGCGAACAACTATGGACCGCCGTATGGGTCAGCCGAGGAAAACTTCGGACAGATTCTGCGCAAGGATTTTCGCGATCTACCGGGATGAGCTGCTGATCTCGTCGAAGGCCGGATGGGACATGTGGCCCGGGCCCTACGGCGATGGCGGCTCGCGCAAGTATCTGCTGGCGTCCCTGGAGGCGAGCCTGCGCCGCATGGGACTCGAGTATGTCGACATCTTCTACTCGCACCGGCCGACCATGGACGTGCCGCTGGAGGAAACAATGGGCGCGCTGGCGCAGGCCGTGCGCCAAGGCAAGGCTTTGTACGTTGGCATCTCGTCGTACAGTCCGGAGCGAACGCGCGAGGCGGCACAGATTTTGCACAGCGAAGGGGTACCGCTGCTGATCCATCAGCCTTCGTACTCCATGCTGAACCGCTGGGTAGAGAAGGAGTTGCTGAGCACGCTGGAGGAACTGGGGGTAGGCTGCATAGGGTTTTCGCCGCTGGCCCAGGGACTGCTGACCAACAAATATCTCAAAGGTGTGCCTGCGAATTCGCGCGCCAAGGCGGAAGGTTCATTCCTGAAGGGCTTTCTTGAGCGAGGAAAACCTCAATCGCGTGCGCGCGCTGAACGAAATTGCAGCCGGCCGCGGGCAGACACTGGCGCAGATGGCGATTGCCTGGGTACTGCGTGACCAGCGGGTGACCTCGGCGCTGATCGGCGCGCGCAATGTGCGAGCAACTCGACGACTCGCTCGATGCGGTCAAGAACCTGCACTTCACCGATGCGGAGCTGAAAGAGATTGACCGGCACGCGCAAGAGGGTGACATCGATCTTTGGAAAGATGCCCGCGAAGGGGTGGCCTAGCGAAAGTTGCACTTGGCGGCTTAGTTCTTTGCTCTATATAATCGCCTGCCATCGGCGCGAAGCGGGTCCATCCGACTCTCTGCCGTGGAGGGGAAGATGGCAGCTCCCGATGTCGTCTGGAAAGGCGGCAGGTTCGGCCAGACGTCCCGGCGAGATCCATGGTGGCTTTCGCCGTCGGCGGTTTTTCTGGGGTTAAGCGCGTTTCTGGTTTACTCCTCGTGGGCGGCGTGGCAGGGCAACCACTACACGTTTGGGCCCTATATCTCGCCTTTCTACTCGCCGGAGCTCTTCGGCTCCTCCCCCCACGCTCTGTTCGGTCCCAAGCCGGCGTGGTATCCCGGCTTTCTGCACTTCTCCCCAGCGCTGCTCATCCTGTGGATTCCCGGCCTCTTTCGGCTCACCTGTTACTACTACCGCGGCGCCTATTACAAGTCGTTCTGGGCCGATCCTCCGGCGTGCTCGGTCAGCGAGCCGCGCAAGACCTATCTCGGCGAACGAAGCTTCCCGCTGATCCTGCAGAATTTCCATCGTTACTTTCTGCGGCTCTCCTACCTGGTGTGGGCCTTTCTGGTTTACGACGCGATCATGGGCTTCCGTTTTCCGAACGGCTTCGGGATCGGGATCGGGAGCATCGTCCTGGTGGTGAACGTTGTGCTTCTCGGCGGGTATGTATTCGGCTGCCACGCCTTCCGCCACTTGATTGGTGGCACCTTCGATCAGATCTCGGAATACCCCGTACGGCACAAGCTCTACGACTGCGTGAGCTGCCTCAACGCAAGGCACAAGAAGTGGGCATGGGCGAGTCTGTTTTGGGTGGGATTTTCCGATATCTACGTCCGCCTCTGCTCCATGGGGATCTGGCACGACTGGAGAATCCTGTAGATGCCGGAATTCCATCGCTTCTCCTATGACGTTCTGGTCATCGGTGCGGGTGGGGCCGGTCTGCGCGCCGCGATCGAAGCCGCTGCCAATGGCGCCAAAGTTGGAGTGGTCTGCAAATCCCTGCTGGGCAAAGCGCACACCGTGATGGCCGAGGGCGGCATTGCCGCGGCCCTGGCCAATGTCGACGATCGCGACAACTGGCGCGTTCATTTTGCCGACACCATGCGCGGCGGGCAGTACCTGAACAACTGGCGCATGGCGGAGCTGCATGCCAAAGAGGCGCCGGAATGCGTGCGCGAACTGGAGGCATGGGGCGCGCTCTTCGACCGCACCAAGGACGGCCGGATTCTGCAGCGAAACTTCGGCGGGCATAAGTATCCGCGGCTGGCTCACGTCGGCGATCGTACCGGCCTGGAGATGATCCGCACCCTGCAGGATCACGGCATTCACTGCGGCATGGAGGTCCACATGGAGTGCACCGTGCTCAGCCTGCTGCTGGACTCGGGGCGCATCGCCGGGGCCTGCGGGTACGACCGCGAAAAGGGCCACTTTCATCTGTGGCAGGCGAAGGCGGTGGTGGTGGCCACCGGCGGAATCGGGCGCGCCTACAAGGTCACCAGCAATAGCTGGGAGTACACGGGCGATGGGCTTGCGCTGGCGTACCGGGCCGGCGCCGAACTGCAGGAGATGGAGTTCGTCCAGTTCCATCCCACCGGCATGGTCTGGCCGATCAGCGTGCGCGGCATCCTGGTGACGGAAGGCGTGCGCGGCGAAGGCGGGGTTCTACGCAACAGCGAAGGCCGCCGGTTCATGTTCGACGAAATTCCCGATCTCTACAAAGAGCAGACGGCGGACAACGAAGAGGAAGGATGGCGTTACACGCAGGGCGACAGGAATGCCCGCCGGCCGCCCGAACTGCTCACCCGCGACCACGTAGCCCGGTGCATCAATCGCGAAGTGAAAGCAGGGCGGGGCACGCCGCACGGCGGCGTCTTTCTGGATATTGCCTGGATCAAGCAGCACCTTCCGAAAGCCGAGGAGCATATCAAACGCAAGCTGCCCAGCATGTATCACCAGTTCAAGCAGCTGGCAGATCTGGATATCACCAAAGAGCCGATGGAAGTGGGGCCCACGACTCATTACATGATGGGCGGCATCCGCGTGGATGGCGATTCGCAGATGTCCAGCGTGCCCGGGTTGTTTGCCGCGGGCGAAGCGGCGGCGGGGCTGCACGGCGCCAATCGGCTGGGCGGCAATTCGCTCTCGGATCTGGTGGTATTCGGGCGGCGCGCCGGCAGGTTTGCCGCGGAATTCGCCAAGAGCAATGGAGCGGGCGCCGCGTAGTTGACGAGAATCAGCTTCAGGCAACGGCCGCGGCTGCCCTCAAGTCCTTCGATCGCGGCGCCTCCGGTGAGAACCCATATCAGATTCAATACGATCTGCAGGAAGCAATGCAGGACCTGGTTGGCATTGTGCGCACCGAAGATGAAATGCAACAGGCACTGACAAAAATCGCAGATCTGCAGATTCGCGCGGAACAGGTGGGGATCGCCGGCCATCGCCAGTACAACAACGGATGGCACACGGCGATCGATCTCGCCAGCCTGCTGCTGGTCTCGGAGGCGATCACCCGCGCCGCGCTGCTCCGCAAAGAGAGCCGCGGCGCGCAGTTTCGCGAGGATTTTCCCAATAAGGATAGCGAATGGGGCAAACACAACATCGTGGTCAAGCGCGGAGCCGATGGCGAAATGCTGGTGGAGAAGAGAGCTCTCCCGCCCATGCCCGATGAATTGCAGGCGGTGATTCAAGAGATGAAATAGGGGGCTATCGATGGCCACACAAGCGATGTTTCGCATATGGCGGGGAGATCCGGCGGGCGGCGCCTTCCAGGATTTCGTTACGCCTGTGGAGGAGGGCATGGTGGTTCTGGATGCCGTGCACCGCATCCAGGCGCAGCAGGCGCCTGACCTGGCGCTGCGCTGGAACTGCAAGGCAGGCAAGTGCGGCTCATGCTCCGCGGAAATCAACGGAATGCCGAAGCTCATGTGCATGACGCGGCTGAGCAATCTCAACCTGGATATGCCGATCATCCTGGAGCCGATGCACACCTTTCCAGTGATCCGCGACCTGGTGACCGATGTATCGTGGAATTTCCGCGCCAAGAAGACGATCAAGCAATTCAGGCCGCGCTCGCCTGACTTGCCGGACGGCACATGGCGGATGCAGCAAGCCGATGTGGAACGGGTGCAGGAGTTTCGTAAGTGCATCGAGTGCTTCCTCTGCCAGGACGTTTGTCACGTCTTGCGCGAGCATCATAAGGAGGACGAGTTCATCGGCCCTCGCTTGCTGGTCTACGTCGCGGCGCTCGAGATGCACCCTCTCGATAGCGAAGACCGGGTTGGCGATCTAAAGAAAAGGCACAATATCGGTTATTGCAATATCACCACCTGCTGCCGCCAGGTGTGTCCGGAGTCGATCACGATTACCGAGAACGCGATTATTCCGCTCAAGGAGCGGGTGGTGGACCGATTCTTCGATCCTTTGAAGCAGCTGTTTCACATCCTCTAAGCGAAAGGGAGGTCCCATGTTCGCACTGAAACCAATTTCTCGTGACAGCGTGGAGGCCGCTATGGCCAAGGCCGAGCGTTACCGCTTGCTGAACGAGCCCAGCGAAGCCGAGAGTATCTGCCGCGATATTCTCGAAGTTGACCCGGTCAACCGGGAGGCGCGCGTTAGCCTGATTCTGGCGATGACCGACGAGTTTCCGCAAGACGATCGAGCCTTTGCCGGCGCGATGACGGAGATAGCCGTTCTGGAGTCTGCCTACGATCGCGCTTACTATGGCGGCATCGCGTGGGAGCGGCGCGCAAAGGCATTTCATGAAACTGGCAGGCTGGGGTCCGGCGGCCATGTGTACGACTGGATCGTCAAGGCGCTGGGACTGTTCGAGCAAGCGGAGAACCTACGGCCGGTAGGCAACGACGACCCCATTCTGCGCTGGAACGCCTGTGTTCGTTTTCTCGAACGCCACAAAGCGGTCGGACCCAAGATCGAGGATGTGAAGGAACCTATTCTTTCCGAGTGACTATGGCTAGTGGCCTGTAACAGCTGATTCAGGAGTAGAGCCATATCTGCGAAAATACGCGGCCCTTCGGGAGGTCGCGGCCCTCATGTTTTGTATCAGGGCACGACTTTAGTGGGGCCGCAAAGCGGCTAAGAAAGAATTGGGTTTTAGCCCCTATGGCTCGACCAAATAAGCGGTTACGGTCCACTAATACATCCAGCTGCAGTCTCGAGTAAAATCGCTCGCAGGTGATCGCTGCCATGCGCTTCGCGTTTTCTCGACAGCGAAGATGCCGCCGCTTCCGCAAAGGTGGCCGCAGCTCTTGATCGCCGACACCAGTGCTCGTGTGTGCGCGTGGTCAAATCCTGGAACTCCCAAAAACCGCACATACCTCAGCTGCTTATAGTCCGCGCATTGTGTGTCGTCGCGTTGGTGTGTTGCCAGGCACATCTGCGCTTCAGCAAGTTCTGTATGCGTGAGTAGCCGATAGCCTTGAGGGATGGAAAATTTCTGCTCCCAGCGGTGGCTCTGCTGATTGGCTGCGGCGAAGGCATCGGCCATCTCGTGTTCCTGCGGTGACGCCGGCCTCAGGCAACTACCGTTCACTTGCGGGATATCGGTCTGCGAATCCTCCGCGAAGACCAGAGGTTCGTTCATCGGAGCTTGATAAAGTGCCGCATAGACTTTGTATGCTTCCGCGGGGGCTACGCCGCCGCCGGGCTGGTTGAGCGGCATGGTTACTCCCAAATCGGTGAATGGCTTGCTGGCCGGCTTCCACGGGTGGTGCGGTGAAGCGATCCGCGTCCAGACCAGCGCCACCGCGATCAATACCAGGATCACCAGCAACCCCGCCCGCCATTTCATTTGGTATACTCGGGCCGCTTCGATGGCAACCAGAGGAGAACTATGAGCCAGCGTGTATTGGTGACGGCCGGCGCATCCGGTATCGGTCGAGAATTTGTTCGTTCGTTCGCAGCGAACGGAGCCAGGGTATTTGTCAGCGATATCGATTCCAAGGCCCTCGACGTTCTGGCGCGGGAGGTCAAGGGATTGGTAATCGGGATCTGCGACAATTCGAAACGGTCAGATATCGAGGCCATGGTGCCTGCGGCGGCTGAAGCACTGGGTGGCCTGGATGTTTTGATTAACAACGCGGGCATCGCCGGACCGACTGCGCCGGCTGAAAAGTTGGACCCCGACGAATGGGATACCGTGATCAATATCAATCTCACCGGAACGTTCAACGTAACACGGCTTGCTATTCCGTATCTGAAGAAGTCCCCTGCGGCGAGCATAATTATCATGTCTTCGGCTGCCGGTAGGTTTGGCTTTCCCAATCGCAGCTCTTACTCCGCGAGCAAATGGGGCCTGATCGGCCTTACGAAAACCCTATCGCGGGAGCTTGGCGAGTTCAACATCCGCGTGAATGCCATTCTCCCGGGACCTGTCGCGGGCGATCGCATTGATAGGGTGATCGAAGCGCGGGCCAAGCTGAGGGGAAGGCCGCTAGAGGAAGAGAGGGCGGATGCGATGTCTCTCCTTTCACTGCAAAGCTTCGTCGACCCGAAGGATATCGCCGCCCTTGCCGTCTTCCTGGCATCGGATGCGGCAAAGTCTATTTCCGGTCAGATGATGCCGATCGACAATGACGCACAGGGGTGCTAGTTCTTCGACCAGGAAATTCTGTCTCCTCCAACGAGTAGCAACTGGGAAAGCGTATTTGAGTCGGGAACGAATTTGACGTCGACGAGCTTCCCTTGAAAGCGCCGGCGAAGGCGCAGCGTCCGCATAAGTGTCGCCCGTTGCGGCTTGGTTTGCTCAGGGAGAACGGCCCACAACCTGGATCCAATTGGGATGTAGGTGGGTGCGCCACTGACGAAAACTTCGAGCAGTGGGCTAACGGTCACCGATCCATCGAAGAGTGCGCAGGTAACAGGCCAGCGTTGCAGCCCACTACAGGAGATTGCGGGGTCGCTTTCGATAGCTTGGGTCGGCCCGTCCAGGTCCTCTTTGCTGGAAGCGCCAATGAGGATGGCGGGGGCTTTGGCATTGGCAGATACAACGAGATTCAGCAGGAAAAGGCGCAAATGAGGGTCGGTTGCAAATCGTGCCGCCAATGCTACATCAGCTGACGCGGGAACAGGCGACGCTGACCCTGCCGATCTCTTCTCCACACGAAGAAATTTGATTGCGGTTCCAGATTCATCCTTGCCGGAGATTTCGTAGTTCGTGATGGTCGTGCCCTGATAATCCGTAGAGCGCGTCCCAAAGAAGTCGCGCTCTATCCGCAATTGCATGCCGGGCGCCAAGTCAACGTATCCTCCCGGACCAAAGCCGTAGCGGTAATACAAGGTGTCTCCAGCAGGAGGAGACAGGCTCGCTACGATTCTTTGCTTTGTGGAGAGATATTCATCCAGGGAGGCGAAGCACTGACGCTGCTGCAATCCGTAAAGAGCAGTTTCGAAGGTTTGCCATTGGTCCATCATGTCGACGGCGCCTGAGCTCCGCTCCCACGCTGCTGCGCTCGGGCTTTCTGCTATCCACTGCGGCTTGTTCCCAGAAGCTGGATAGAAAGAGAACCAGGTTCCCTTGATGGAGCAATCTTTTTGATTTTCGTCCTTGCGAGATATACGAAGCGTTTGCCGATCCTGCAGGGACGCGGCCGCGTCTGGCGAAAGCAGGAAGTATTGGGAATTGATTTCGCCCAGGCGGTAGGCGCTGCTCGACTGTCTTAGACCGCAGCCGGTGCACGCTGCGAGCAGGACTGCTACCAGTACCAGCCTCAGAGGCGGCATGATCACTCGGCTCGGAGAGCTTCTATGGGATCGACCTTCGCCGCCTTTCGGGCAGGGAAATAGGCGGCCAGGCCTCCGCTGATCAGCAATAGCAACGCGACGGTCAACAACGTCCAGAGATCGTGTTCCGCAACTCCGTAGAGAAAGCCACGCACCAGCCTGCCCGATGCGGCCGCCAGCACCGTGCCGATCATGACGCCGGTAATGACCAGGGCGCCGGCCTGGCGCAAGACCAGCCACAATGCCTGCCGCCGTTGGGCGCCCAGCGCGATGCGGAGTCCGATCTCGCGGGTGCGCTGCGCAACCACATAGGCGAGCAACCCGTAGAGCCCACTAATGCAGAGAAGGAGCGCCGTTCCGCCGAAGAGCTCCAGCAGATGGGCTGCCAGCGTTTGACTCCCGTAGGAGTCCGCGACGACCTGGTCCATTGTGGTTAAGGTTGCATTGGCAAACTCAGGGCTCGCCTGGCGAAGAAGAGTGCGCAGCTCGGGAGTGATCGAAGCAAGCGGACGTTCCGTGCGAAGTGCCAGATCCATCGCCATGCCTTCTATGTTGTGGTAGGAGTTGCTGTCAGGCGTTAGCTGCGAGATGCAGATCTCGACCTCGGCATCCGGTTCGGTGATCGAGCTTTGGCGCGCGTCGTCGAGCACGCCCACGACTTCTGTCGGCTGATCCTTCCGCATGTTCAACAGGTGCATGCCGAGGACGGAGCTCGGATTCTGTGGGTCTGGAGCGTAAAGCTGCGCAAACGTGCGATTCACCACCGAGACTGGCTGGGAACCGGCCGTATCGTGTTGGTTGAAATATCGGCCGGTGAGCATGCTGAAGCCGAAGACCTGCTGAGCTTCAGGACTCGCCCCTCTGAAATGGGCCGTGATGGGGTCAGTCTCGCTGCGGTAAGATCCATTACCTTTGCCGACCAAAGACAACATCATGTTGAAGGTCTGGCCCAGCGGTACCTCCGTAATCAGCGCCGCAGACTGCACCCCGGAAAGGTGCTGCACTCGCTCCAGCAGCGGCTGGTAAAGCTCGGTTGTCATGTTGCGGTTGCTGAAGCGATAAGCAGGGATCACGAGGTTTGTGACAACGATATGATCGGTATGAAAACCCAGAGGCACATGGCGCAAAGCATAGATCGTGCGCAGAAGAAGTCCGCAGGACGCAAGCAGCGTGAGTGACATGGCAATTTCCGCGACGACCAGTAAGCTGCGAACGCGTTGTTGCCTGCGGTTGCTTCCACTCTGCTGTCCGCCTTGCCTGAGCACAGGCTCGATAGGCATGTGCGCCGCGAGGAACGAGGGCCACACCGCGGAGAAGACGGTGGAAAGCAGCGTGAGCCCTACCAGAACCAACAGGACCGTGACGTTTGCCCTGGCCGAAAGATGGATAGCCAGATGAGAGGGAATTTGTTTGGCGAAGATCCTGATCGCTCCCAGAGCAAGAAGACTTCCTATTATGGAAGCTGCGGCGCTGAGGACCAGGCCCTCGGTGACGAGCTGCTGCACGATTCTTGTCCGACTGGCGCCGAGTGCGCCGCGTACAGCAATCTCCCGCTGTCGCGCCGTGGCACGCACCAGGAAAAGATTGGTTACGTTGACACAGGCAATAAGCCAAAGAACCCCGGCTGCCGCTAACAGCGCGATAAGTGCTCGCTTTAGGTCTGTGTCAACCAGCGTATCGGGGTAGCTTTGAACAATGACACTCGTCCTGCTTTCGCGGACGTCGGGGTCTTCATAGCTTTTCGCAATCTGCGCTTGCAGCGTTTTCAAATCGGCTTCTGCAGTGGCTAACGGGACGCCATCCTTCAAACGACCGATTGCACTGTAACTTCTCGGCCGATCCTTTCGTCCCTTATCCCCTTCGGTGAGGTGAACAGTTGTCCAGACCTGCGGCAAATCGGTTTTGCCTCCGAAAGTAAACCCCTTCGGCATTATGCCGACCACCGCGTATGCCTGTCCGTTGAGCATGATTTTGTTGCCGAAGATAGTCCTATCGGCGCCGTAGATTTCTTGCCAGGCGGCATCGCTCAATACGATCGTATTGGTATTCTTTCCGTCGGTGAACGGCTCAACGTTCTGGTCAAAGCCCTGCCCGAATCTTGGCTGAACGCCCAGAATCCGGAAGAAATTAGGGCTGACGTTGCCGAGGTTGACTTCTACAGATGCCTCATTGCCCTCAAGAAAGTTACCCCGGCCGCCGCCCGCGTAGTAGCCGATCTGCTGGAAGGTTTTATTCTGCTGCTGCCAGGCTGCGAGGTCAAGATAAGCTGCGCCGCGATTCAAATTGGGTTTGCCGTGGATGCTCGCCTCGTCAATAGTTACGAGCCGTTCCGGATGCGGATAAGGCAGCGGCCTCAGCAGAACGTCATCCACCACGGTGAACATAGCCGTTGCGGCTGCGATACCGAAGGCGAGCGTGGCAATCACGGTAGTGGAGAATCCCGAGGCTCTCCGCAACTGGCGCAGCGCACTCTTTATGTCCTGCTGGAGCGATTCCAGCCAGACCCAGCCCCACATACGGCGAACTACGTCTTTCACCAGCGCTGCGTTGCCAAATTCCCGCTCGGCTTCTTTGCGCGCCGCTTCCTGAGTGGCGCCTCGGTCTCGCTTTTCGGCTGCGGCCAGGGCAAGATGCGATTCAATCTCGGCGTCGAGATCGGACTTTGCGCGTTCGGTTCGAAAGATACGTTTCCAAAAGCCCATTGGGGCCCTCAGCCTTCACGCTTACACTTTATATTCACGGGCAGTAGATTGTCTACAGGGATGAGCGCGTCGTGCACACAGGACTTGATCCATCGACCGTGGCCCAAGGTTCTGGATGGGTGCCCCATGTTCGCCCAGCGTACATGGGCCGAAAACGATTTCTTCGAATGCTTTTACTTCATGTTCAGGACGGTTGCTCCCGGAGCATTCCGTCGCCCGTACGGTAAAAGCGTTCGACGGGGCTGCGCCCCGTCGTTTTCGTCCCACGTACGCTGGGGCGAACGTGGGGCACCCTGCCAGAGGCGGCCTTTGTTGCTTGCCGCAACGCCCGGAGCGAGAAGGACATTACGTCGTTTTCCGTCGCGAGATGGAGGTTTTAGGTAATTTGTTTTACCGAGGGCTATGGGACCACCTTGACCTGGGCCTGCCAGAAGGAGGCTTTCTGTCCCGTTGGGTCCAACACAGATACTTGGCAGGCATACTCGCCCGGGGGAAGCTGGCCGAGAGGAATGCTGAAGCTGAAAGGCATGGTCTGCAAATGGCTGTTCAACTCCCGGGTTAGTTCCATCGGCTGCGTCTCGAACGCTTTTGCTTGCTCGTTATACAGGCTTACAAAGGCCACCAAAGGTTGCTTACCCGATGCACCCTGTTCGTACGCCTGCAGATAGACATACATGCTCTGGTTCTGGCGGAAGACGCGGGTGACGCTGGGTATCAGCTTCTGTCCATTCTGTACCAGCGGGTTTACTTCCTCCTCTTTCGCCCGGTCCTTGCTCTTTTCGGCGTCAAAGAGAGCGTCTTTCAGCTCAACTCGCTGGCTGCTGAGCACCACCGAGCTGATGGGCACGTGCGCGACTTCCTTATTAAGGTTGGGAATCACGAAGACGGTTTGGTAGGTACCGATTCTGCCCGTCTCGTCGTCGCGCGCCAGGAATTTGATCTCGTACTTGCCCGGCAGAAGCGTGAAGCCGGTGTCGTACTCGATCGGCCGCCGGGCCAGATCGGCGGCAGTGGCGTCCGAGAGTTTGATATTGACGTTGTCGCGAACATTGGTGACGGTAGTGCCGCCGACCAGGTCTTTGATCTCGCCGACAAAGTCGATGAGGGTATGCTCAGCGCCGCCACGCTTGGCCAGCGCCAGTTCGTGGCCAGGGATCTTGACGATGATGGGGACAAAGTACTCGGCGCGGTTGAGCTGGAAGTGATCGATCTCCATCGCGATGGAAAGATCGGTGATGGGGTCCTCGAGCATCAACGCGTCTTCCAGTTGACGCTCCTTGTCGACCGTGGTGAAGTGGCTGAACTCCTTTTCAGCGTAGTAGCCCTGGCGATAATCGAGCTTGGCAGTGGCATCCTGGGTGATCGAAATTTTGACGCGGCGGAAGTGGCCATTTCTTGCCGTATTGGTGGTGTAGTAGCCAATGACGTAGTACTCCGAGATGGCTTGCTGGGCCTGAACAATCCCGCGGGTCAGATCATTGGAGTCGAAGAGAGCCTTGCCGCCGGTGTCCCCGGCAAGGGCGAACAGAGTGTCCTGCGATTGCTGGAAGTTGCTGGTGTTGGCCTGGGCGGCGGTGCCCGAGTACATGCCGGAGTTGCCCGGCGAGCCCTGCGTAGCATCTCCCAGGGGAGCCTCGGCAACCAGGCCGCGTGCATCGATGGGCCAGAAGGAGACGCCGGCTCGAATGGCCGCGTCGACGGTGGCATGAAGTTGCGCCTGGTTGTCGATGCCGTTAAGGCGAAGGCCGCTGGCGAAGTAGATGAGAGATTTCTTTTCGTTCAACTGGCTGAGCATTTTGGCCGCGGTCTGCAGCGCAGACAGCTGGCGATCGGTGTTGAAGACGTTGAACTCGCTGTCATCCTGGCCGAAGGCGGCGCCCGTGTCGGCGCTGCTGGCGTCGTCGATACTTACGGCTGTGCCCTGGCCTTCACCCACGATGAGCGTCTCCAGGATGCTGAGCAGCTTATTGCGATCCGCGGTAAAGTCCTGCAGCACGTCGACGGAACCACCCTGGTAGCGGAGGATGGAGACCAGGTCGACAGTGGTCATCTGCGTGCGCAGGAACTTCTCTGCAGCGGAGAGGGCGCGGAGCTGGTCGGCCGGCCGCATGGCAGACATATCAAAGTACAGCGCGAGCAGGCGGCGATTTTTATAGCGATCGTTCTCGATGGTCTCCGGGGCGACCTGGGTCCGGGTAAGGCGCTTGTAGAGTTTTATATCTTCTGTGCCAGCTGCCGGTGCGGGCAAGGGTGCCGCGTTTGCCGGGAGATCCTGGTGTTCGCAGAAGCGAATGGTCTGGGGGACGCCGTCTTCGGTGATGGTGAAGTCTTTGGCAGTGAGCCCGGGGATGAAGTTTCCCTGCTTGTCTTTGGCGACCACGGTTTCGACGACCAACTGCGACTTCACTGAGAGAGTAAAGGGCGCCGAGTTGGCGGAGGAGGTATTCTGCCCGATCTGCTGCTCAGCCGCGGGAAGAACAGAGGCGGTGACAAATAGCAGCAGTGCGAAGAGGGCTCTCATCTTAAAATCTCAGCCGCAGCGAAGTTTGCAGGCTGCGCATTGCGTTGGGTTCAAGGGGAAGGCCAAACTGCGTGCTGTTCACGGTCGTGTTCCAACCGGTGAATACCGGGTGGTTGAGCATGTTGGTTGCCGCCACCTTGAAGTCGAAGAAAAAGCGTCCGCTGGGCCGGAAGGTCCGGGCGACCGAGGTATCAAGGCTGAACTGGTTGGGTCCGGTGATCGAGTTTCTGCCCGCGGTTCCCCATTCGCCCGGCAGAGGCGCGGTGTACGCGGCGGGGTTGAGGTGCTGACCTGCGCGGGACGCGGTGATGGGAGCGCCGGTAGGGTTAGGGCGAATGGTGCCGGTGTAGCCGGTTCCAGGAACGGCCGCCAGGTAAACCGGCGTCTCCGGCAGGCCGGACCCGACGACAGCCGTGGTCACTACAGTCCACTCCTTGAGCAGCCTGCCGGGCCAGCCGGTCATGAGAGTTCCGCCGCCGAGACCTTCGCCCGTAGTGTACTGGGCCTGCAGGTTGAGCAGGTGGCGTTGATCGAAGGAAGAAAGGGAACGCTCCGCGTGCAGGTTGAGCCAATTCTGCGCGATGGCCGGCGTGGTCGATGCGCTTTGCGCGGTCGTGGCAGTCGTTCCCGACGAACCCTGACCTCCGCCTCCACCCTGCCCTCCGGAAGGCGCCGCGGTCTGGTTGCTGGCGAGAACGTGACCCTGGCCGCCGAGGGAAGCGTCATCGTCAATCGACTTCGAATAGGTGTAGAGCAGCGACGCGGTAAAGCCGCTGCGCAGCCTGCGCCGCAATTGCAGTTGGCCCGACTGCCGTGTGGAGTCACCGCCAGAAGCCTGGTAGACAAAGCCGGTCGGGCAGTCAGTGCAGGGGCTGACGGCTCCAATGGGGTAGGTGTTGGGCAGGAACTGCTGCACACCGCGTGTACCCTTGACGCCGAGATAGGTGGCCGTCATCTGGAGTGCCCCGGGAAGATCGCGTTGGACCGACAACTGCCAGGTCTGCGCATAGCCGACTCGAAAATTGGGGTCGACGGCGAAGGTATTTTCTGTAATCGAGGGGCAGGGCTGGAAGCCATATTCCAGGGTGAGGGGGCAGGCGGTGCTGTTCTGCACGCTGAGGCTTGTGGAGAGCGGATACTGCTGGGCGAGTTGCAGCACCGGCGTTTGGTAAACGGAGGTGTCGTCATAGATGCCATAGCCGCCACGCACGACGATGGTGGAGGCTGGGATAGGACGCCAGGATATACCGATGCGGGGCTGGAAGCCGCGCTTGTCGGGGAAGATGAGCGAGCTGGGATAGTGATCGCCGGTAATGGGCCCAACGGGATCGCTGCCCAGGACTGGAAGGACTTTGGTAAAGCCGGGAGCGACATCAAGGTTGACCAGGCGCCCCTGAGTCTCGGTCATCGGCGCTCCGTAGTCCCAGCGCAGCCCCGCGTTGATGGTGAGGTTGGTGAGGATGCGCCAGTCGTCGGTCGCGTAAACGTCGTAGACGGTTTGCCGAAGATACTTGTCCGCGTTGCCAAAGGCGATGGAGCTGGTATCCGGCACACCGATGAGGAAGTCGGCCAGGTCAGAGCCGGTGGCCGTTGCATCGTTCGAGGTATTTTGGGTGGCAGCGCCGGTAAAGGTGAAAGTGCCGCGCGGATCTTGTTGGAAGAAATCGTTGTATTGCTGCTTGCGCAGATCGCCGCCGATGGTGATGTTGTGCCGGCCGCGATAGACAGCGATCGATCCGTTAAAGCTATCGGTACGGTTACGATTGAACGAGCTCTGCTGGTCCATGAGGGGGGCAATGCCGCTGTTGAAGTTCAGAGCGGGCGGGCCCCAGTTGGCGGGGTCCTGGTTGTTGCCGGTGATGCCGGCTTCCCCTGAGATGTTTTGCCGGTTTTCAAAATACGGCACAATTTGCGTTCGCAGCCGGCTGAAGCGATACCCTCCATAAAAGAAGAGGTGCTGGCTGAAGCGGTGCGACCAATTGATATTGGTGTTGATGCCCAGGGTATCGGTGGTATCGATGAAGCCAAAGAGATTTTCGCCGCTGGCCCTTATGCTCTGAAAGTTGAAGCCCCCATAGAGCTCGTCTCTGCGGCCCAATGTCTTTTGCAGGCGCAACTGCATCGAGTCCTGATGCGTGCTGTCGAGCACCGGCACCTGGTAGTTGTAAAGCGTTGTGCCGGAGAGGCTGGGGGTGGGAAGGGGATAGAGCTGCAGCAACGCTTGGGCTTGCGGGCTAACGGGGACCACATTGCCGGGGTAAGGCATTTCGGTGGCAGGGTTGTAAATGGTGATGGGCTGGCCGAGTGGGTTGAGTATGGCCGAGAGATCGCCGGCGCGCTCCGCCTCAGTCGGCACCAGCCCGGACTCAGTCTCAGCGACATGATTGCGCGTCCATTCATAAACCACGAAGAAGTCCGGACCATGCCGCAACACGTGCGGGATTTTTATGGGACCGCCCAAGGTAGCGATGGCGGTGATGACATTGTAGGAGGCTTTAGGCGATTCGAGCCCGCTGAGCGAGTAGGGGCGCGCATCGAGGGCGGAGTTACCGAGGATGGCCGCGAGGCCGCCGTTGTAAAGGCTCTTGGTATTGGATCTGCGATTGCCGAAGGCCTGGTCGAGGGAAAAGCGGGAAGTGGCGGCGTTGTTGACGCTGCCGTTGACCAGGAAGCCATCTGAAGACTGCTGGTCTTCCGGGGGCTTGGGTATGTCTGCGGGCTGGTCGTTGGACGCGCCAGAAGCAGCTGCCTTCTTGGCAGACGCCGCGGCAGCGGGCGCTGGAATCGGTGCGGGCGGCAGCGTGGTTAATTTTGCGATCTGGTCGAGGGGCAGCAGCCGAAGCTCCCACTTGGCCGCAGGGGTCTTCGGCGCGACTGTAATTTCCGCGTGGATGGTCGAGAAACACTGCATCTCGATCTCGATCTTCCATGGTCCGTCGGCCAGGTCGGGAAAGTTGTAGATGCCCCCCTGCTCAGAAACGGTGGTGAGTTTCTTCGTCCCTTGTGTCACCGTGACGGTTGCACCGGGAACGGGCAAGCCGCCAAAGGTGACGAGGCCGTGGTATTCGGAAGCTGCGGCGATGCTAGCGGAGCACAGTGTCCCGAGAGCAAATACCAGATAGAGGATCCTCCCCGCTCGCCGCCACCATGCCATGTGTAGTTCCCCAATGTTCGTGCGGTGTTCAGTTATCCGAGGGTTTCTCGATATGGTCTATGAAAAACAACCCTGACGGGCCTTTTTGGGACAGCATCTTTATCCCCAGTTGTTCCTTCAGCGCATCTGCGAATGTCGGCGCGTCCTCGTCTAATTCAAGGGGCGCACCTCGCGCCACTTGGTCCGCCACCTTTCGCCACTCCAGGCTGTAGTCGACGGTCCCATTGATTCCTGTCCGATTCACCATAGGACGGTCGACAACCCCGACGCCGGTCAAAATCGCGGTGAACCGCTCCATCGACACATCCCTTCCCCCGCTTTTCATCCGGCCAGGTTTGCTGGGCTTCATACTGAACGGTCCCCCGCAGTCCTCAGGATATCCTTGCGCATCCGGCTCAGGCGGGTATGTGGGAGCCGCAGATTTCGCGCATACCGGATCGTCTGGCCGATGGAGCCGCAATTGTGGACCGAATTTTCCGGGTTTGGCTAAGACAAGCACGAACAGCGGTACCACTCGGGTCTCATAGTGAACCGTTAGTTTGAAGCGATCGGCAAGCAGAGATTGCATCATCAGCCGGTAGTCAGCTTTCGTAGGATTGCCTTGCGCGCGCGCTTCAATGTCGAATCGATCCTCAGTCGTCCATGGCACATGTAACTCGAGGGACCGTAGCTGAATCTGCGTAAGACTGTAGGCAAAGGCGAGGAATTGGATAAGCTTTATGTTTTTTGCCAGGTATAAGTTCCCAGGGGGAACGGGGCCATCGCCAAGCACCGGGCTAACGTTCATTGCCGCCTCGTCATCGGACTTATTTCTTCTGACGGAAGCAACTTCGAATTCCATCCGTTCTGCTTTCGCGGCCGGTGGTTGGGCAACGGCTGGCGATGGTGCTCCTCGTGGCGTGTGCGCTTGGCCAAAGGCGAGTGGCACGGCGACACCCACAGCTAAGCCCAGCAATACATCCCCTCCGAAACCAAGTTTTGCTCTAACCTCTTCGGGCATGACACGAACAAAGCTCCTTTTCGCGCCGGATCCGCTGATGCCAGATCACCTAATTATCGGAAGGCTTCTCGACGTGGTCGATAACCATGACATCCGCAGGCGCTTTAGTGGCTTCGAGCTTAAGACCGATCTGCTCCTGGATGGCGGTGTACAGGTTCGGAGGGGCGCTGGCGTTGTCAGTGGGCGGAGGAATCTTGGCTCCCATGCCCGAGAACTGCGAGTCGTCGGGTGTCCAAAGCAGGGTGAAGTCGTACTTTCCGGTGAGGCCGGTCTGATTGATGACCGGCTTGTCGAGCACGGCGCTCTGCATCAGGCCGGTAAAGTCGGCCATATTTGCGTTGCGAACGCCGAGATCGCCGAGCTTGCCCGCGGAAGAAGAGTCCAGGTAGTCCGTTCGGATCGCCCTCACTCTTGGTGAGCTTGGGGCCGCCCTTGGCGACGCTCAGCACATAGACCGAAAGCTCCTTCTTGTCGGGATGGAACGTGAGCTTGTAGCGCTCCGCGACCATCTTCTGGATCATGCTCTTCCATTGCTTGCCGCTGGGCGCGCCTTCGCCGTCGGGCTTGGCGTCTATATCGTATTTGTCTGTCTCTGCCCAGGGCGGCAGACCGATGAGCTGCTTGGCCTGCACGTCATACGCAAAGCAGAGAATCTGAACCAACGGCTGGTTGATGATCTGGAAGCGATTTCCCTGGACGATGAATGCTTTGCGTTGATCGTCCGGTTTGCTCGGCTTGATCGTGGCGACTTCGAAGCTGGGATTGGCATTCGCATCCATCGGCGGCAGCTTGGGCGCGGGTGGAGGAATGGTCCATTCCGTCTCGGGCGTGGCCCGCGCGAAATTAAGAGGGAGCGGGGTGGGCCCCTGGCTCCAATTACCGTCGATCGTCTTGCCATCCCCGCTCAGCTTGCCTTCATAGGTGCCACTGATCATGGTGAGCGTCATTTTCACGGTGCTGCCATCTACCGTCATCTTGGTCACGGGAAGGCCATCGCCGCCTTGATCGATGCTGTAGAAGACTGCTTTGTAGCCGCCGCCGTCCGCCTTTGAGATCTTGACGACGATGCGCAGGTCTCTGCCCGCGTGCAGTGTGCCCTGCCAGGTATCGGCAAGGCTCTGCGCCGGATTTGCAGGTGGGGCTTGAGCAGGCGCCGGTGTTTGCGCCTGGAGCCGGATGATGTTTGCCGGGCCGAAGACGAGCGCGATGGCCAGGGCTGCCCATCCGGCGACACTGAGGAGCTTTCTGGTTAGGTCGAGTTTGCGGACAACGCGGTCAGTCATGATTCGGGAATCCTCAATTGAGATCGGGCCCGGTAAATCGAGACACAAGACAGCGCAATTGAAATTTAAATGTTGTACATAAGACGTGCGTACCTGGCTGTTTTGCTCGCCCGCACGAAATTATATTTGCTGCGTGATTGGTTTGTCCCAGTTAGATCGCTCGCTCAGCAAATGCCTCTTCAAGTGTCCGATTACGAACACATGACGCGTTTCAGCATCCACCTTTTGTGCGGTCGCGAGGGGCTTAGTTTACGAACTGAGAGCTGATGCGGTTACTAAAGCCCTTTCTCGTCTTGCAGCGGCTGATTTTCTGTAGGCTGCCAGGCGCGATCGATCCGCCCTTTAACTGTGAAGCGGACTTTTATTCCAGATTCCTATATTGACAAACCCTTCTGTTCCTGATTTACTTTGCATCGTAAAGTTAAAACGCCATGAATGATCTTTACAAAGCGCTCGGCGATATCAGCAGCATTCGCAGGCAGATGGCCAGCACCACAGTGTTCCGTGGCTACGGCCCCGCGACGCTCGCCACTACCGGAGTTTTCGCGATTCTGGCCGCAGCAGCCCAGGCGCTCTGGCTCCCCGATCCAGCTAGCCATATTTCCAGATACCTGGTCATCTGGATCTCGACAGCTGTTTTGTCGGCAGGTTTGACCGGAGTGCAAATGTACACCCGCACGCGCCGTATCCATTCCGGTCTATCGAGCGAAATGCTTCGGATGGCGGTGGAGCAGTTTCTGCCTTCGGCGGCCGCGGGGGTTCTGGTAACGATCGTGCTCCTGCGCTATGTGCCGATCGCCACATGGATGCTCCCTGGAATATGGCAGGTCATTTTCAGTCTCGGTGTCTTTTCATCGTGCCGGTTCCTGCCGCGACCCATGATCGCGGCGGGTGCGTGGTATCTGCTGACAGGACTGAGTTGTCTCGCTATGGGAGGCAGTCGGGCCCTTTCTCCATGGGCTATGGGAGTTTCCTACGGGGCGGGTCAACTGCTGGTTGCAGGCATTCTGCTGCTGAGCAGCCCGGAGGCCGAAGATGAAGCCTAAATCTCCATCCAGCGAGGGTCGCTTTGCCTACGAGGGATTGGACCGGGTGATTCACGAGCGCGCTCGGCTCAGTATATTGACATCGTTGATCACCCATCCCAAGGGACTTGCGTTCAACGATCTCAAGCAGCTGTGCGCGCTCACAGATGGCAATTTAAGCCGGCATCTGAGCGTGCTGGAAAAAGGAAAAATGGTCGAGATAGTGAAGGGGCATGAGCACAATCGCCCGCTTACGGTCTGTCGCATCACGTTACCAGGCCGCAAGCGTTATGTTGAGTATCTCTCCGCGCTTGAGCAGGTGATTCGAGATGCGGCGAAGGAAACGAAGGACGAACCAGCAGGCAGCCTCATCCGCGGACTGACGCCGTCGAGAGTTTAGTTTTTTTTTCGTTTTAAAGCTTTGCATTGCAAAGTACTTTGCAAAAGGGAGGAAGTCGAGTGAACGACATTTCAGGGTTGCATTCTCTCGGATTGTTCAGGTCCCTATCGATGGGCATGAAGCTCATCGTGGTGTGTGGCCTGGCATTGCTGATGGCCATTCCGGCGTTCTTTGTGAGTGGATTGGTTGACGACAGAACAAAACGTGCTGAGGATGTCGTGAAAGAAATAAGCAGCCATGTAGGCGGCCCGCAGACCTTCCTGGGGCCGACCCTAGCCATACCGTACAGTGTTCCAGCGCTATCTCCGGCTGAGCCCGCAAAACACGGTACATACGTTGTATTTCCCGTACAGGCTGCTGCCGCTCTCAGGACTACGACGGAAGAGCGGCATCGTTCCCTCTTCAGGGTGCCGGTATTTCAGGCGGATTTGAAACTCGATGCGAACTTCGACCTATCGGGGGTTCCCGCTGCTGCTCCGCAGGGCGCGGAACTCGACTGGAGCCTCGCGGAAATCGTGGTTGGCGTGAGCGATCCGCGCGGAGCGTTGGCCGATGCCACATTGACGACAGATGCAAAAACCGTGACGCTGGTGCCCGCGGAAATCGCTGAGAACATCACCTTCGGCAGCGATCAAAGCCGACAGGTGAAGCTATCTTTATTCGGCGCGAAGGCCGGTGACATGGTGAAGCCTGGTAGCCAATTCCACGTGACATCCACCTTGCGATTCTCAGGGGCGGAGCGAATTTCAGTACTTGCCTACGGAAAGACAACTCATCTCGCTGCGCAGGGAGATTGGCGGAATCCGGGGTTTGATGGGGAAATCCCGCCTGTCAACCGAAACATATCGAGCCGCGGCTTTACTGCGGAGTGGTCCGTCCCCTTCATCGCCCGCGGCGTGCGCGCCGAAGGGCCAAGCGCGTCAATTGCCGGCCTCGACAGCGACAGCGCTCGGCATGTCGTTCGTCGAAGTGGCTGATCCTTACCAATCAGTGAACCGATCTCTGAAATACGTGCTCCTTTTCCTGGGCCTGGTGTTCCTCTCCTACTTCATCTTCGAGGCCACGACCGGCAAGAGGGTTCATCCGGCACAGTACATCCTGGTAGGGGTAGCCCAAATCATCTTTTATCTGCTCCTGCTGTCGTTTGCCGAAAGGATCGGTTTTGATTACGGCTTCATGCTCGCGGGGGCGGCAACGGTCATCCTGCTTTCGGTCAATGCCGGATGGATATTCGCCAGCCGTCTTCAAGGTGCCAGGGCGCTGGTCATCTTTACCCTGCTGTACATGCTGATTTATCTGTTGCTGACACTCGAAGACAACGCGTTGCTGGTCGGCGCAATTGCCAGCTTCCTGGCAGTGGCAGCTGCGATGTACTTCACGCGCCGAATTGATTGGTACAGCTCTCCGCCAGTGAGAGGCCCGGTCGAATCCGCCAGGCCAATGGTTCCAGGGAATCCAGCGTAGGGTCGAGACCGGTAACAGGAGAAATTCGATGCAGAGTGAACCTCGCAAGGGAGTCCATGTGGCGATCATCATGGACGGGAATGGCCGATGGGCAATGCGGCGCGGTCTACCCCGCGTGGCAGGCCATCGCGCAGGCATCGCCGCGGTGCGGCGTGTGGTGGAACGCGCACTGGATTTGGGCATCGCGCGCCTGACCCTCTACGCATTCTCTTCCGATAACTGGCGCCGCCCACCCTCCGAGGTCCAGAGTATCTTCTGGCTGCTGCGCGCCTACCTGCGCCTGGAATCCGAACGGCTCCGCCAGCGTGGCGCACGGCTTCAGGTTATAGGCAGGCGCGATCGATTGGCGAAAGCCGTACTGAGTGAAATCGACAGGGCCGAAGCCATGACGGCAGCGGGATGCAATTTGGATTTATATGTTGCCATTGACTACTCGTCACGCGATGCCATTACCCGCGCAGCCGTCGATGCGACCGCGTCTCTCTCCAGCGAGGAACCTCCGTCGCCGGATTCATTCCGGCCACTGCTGACGCGGGCTCTGAGCGCGGACGGCGGAGAGGTCGATCTCTTGATTCGAACCGGCGGCGAGAAACGTCTTTCTGATTTTCTACTGTGGGAATCCGCTTATGCCGAACTCCTGTTTACGGATCGGATGTGGCCCGAATTTGACGAAAGCGATCTTGACTCTGCATGGGAAGAATTTCGTCATCGAGAGCGCCGTTTTGGAGGCGCTCCGGCCGCCGCCCGTTAATCTACAATCTCGAAGTTCACATGTATGGCGCAACTCGACCACCTTCGTCGCATTCGTTTCTGGCTCGCCGTCTTTATTGCCGGCTTGGCGCTCAGCGGTATCACTGCGTTTCCCCTGCAAACGGAACTAGGCTGGCTCATGTCCTTTCTGCATGTGAGCTGCCTGACGCCGATTGCTGAATCCACCGGCCTGCTTCCGTGGATCGAACGGGTTAACGAAGCGCTCAGTGTAACGAACGCCCACTATCCCTTCCTCGCCTACGGGACTGACTGGCTCGCGTTCGCTCATCTCGTCATCGCCGTGGTATTCATAGGTCCCGTCATCGACCCGGTTCGCAACAAGTGGATCATCACCTTCGGCCTGATCGCCTGCGGAGGTGTTATTCCCCTGGCCCTCATCGCAGGGCAATCCGAGGTATCCCAATCGCCTGGCGGCTCATCGATTGTAGTTTTGGAGTCTTTGGAGCTATACCTCTTCTGCTGTGCAGAAGGCTCATTGGCGAACTCGAACATAAAAAAATGAAGGCCGATGATTGACCAACAGGATCCGGGAAGCTATTCGAGGCGAAGGGCCGTCATCGGGTCGACTCGAGTGGCTCGCTGGGCCGGTATTAAGATGGCGATCAAGGCGACTGCGCTCAGCAACACGGGCGTGACGATGAAGGCTAAGGGATCCCATACCTTCACTCCAAAGAGAAAGCTTGCTAGGAAACGAGTCAGCCAGAAGGCCCCGCCGATGCCGATGATCACGCCAATAAGAGTAAGCCCCATTCCCTGGCCGATGACCATGTTGCGCAGAGTGGACGCTTGCGCTCCGAGCGCCATGCGAATGCCGAGTTCCTGCGTCCGCTGCTGGACAGAATAGGACATCACGCCGTAGACGCCGATTGCCGCCATGAGCAACCCGGCAGCGCCGAAGATGATCAGCAGCAACATGTTGAAGCGCTGGCGCGATGTGTCGCGTACTTCGAGCTCCTCCATGGTTCGGATATGGGCGACGGGCAGGCCTCCGCTGGCTTCGCGAAGGGCGGCCGTGATGGACGTGGCCAGCGCATGCGGGTCTACGTTGCTGCGAACAATCCACCATAAGGGCGTCACCCGGCCGTTCCCCGCCGTCTCGGCGTCGGGCACTTGCGCCAGCGGGATGAACATCATCGGCGTGGGATCGCGGTTGAGTCCGTTATCGCGGGTGTCCCCGACGACGCCCACAATCTGCCGGGGCGGCTCGGCAAAATCGGGGCCGGCGCCCGCACCGATCTGCAAGCGGTCTTTGAGCGGATCGCCCTTGGGCCAGTATCGCCTGACCATCGCCTGGTTGATGATGACCACTCCGGGCGCGGCACCGTCATCCTGTTGGCTGAAACCACGGCCACGTAAAAGCGGGATCTTGAAGGTGTCGAAATAGCTCCACGAGACGGAATAAAAGCCGGCGTCCCCGGAATACTGTGTGTCGCCCTTCGCGCGGCCCAGAATATCGAAGATCATCCCGAAGCCCCCTTGCAGCGGCAGGCCGTTGGTGACAGTGGCGTCGACCACTCCCGGAATAGCCATCAGGCGCTCGGTTCCGTCACGAATGATCTGCGCGACGGGCGCCGTCTTCTGGAAGCGGTCTCCGCCGACGGACATGGCCATGGTGAGCAAGTTGTGGGTATCGAAGCCCGGATCCACCGCTTGCAACTTCAAGAAATGTGCGGATCAGTAATGCCGCACCAATCACCAGGATCAGCGCCAGCGCCATCTCACTGATCACCAGGGTGGAGCGGAGTTTGCTACTACGAAAGCTGATCCCGGAACGGCTACCGCTTTCGTTGAGGGTTGCGGCGAGATTAGGGCGGGACACACTCACCGCGGGAAGCAGGCCGAAGAGAATGCCGGTGAAAATGGAAATCCCCAAAGTGAACAGCAGGATATTGGAATCGAGCGTTACCGCGGAGCCGCCTTCTCCAAGGCGGGGGATGCCGGCGGGGCTGATGCTGATAAGCAGTCGAACTCCGGCAAAGCCCATCATCAGGCCCAGCAGGCCGCCCGCGAAAGAGAGAGCAAGACTCTCGGTCAGCAACTGGCGGATGATTTGGCCGCGCCCGGCGCCCAGGGCCGCGCGCGTGGCGAACTCGCGCCTTCTCGCCGAAGCCCTCGCCAGCAGCAAGTTAGCGACGTTGGCACAGGCTATCAGCATCACGAAGGCGACAGCTCCGAGCAGAACCAGAAGTGGAAAGCGGGTATCGCCGATCATCGACTCCTGCAGCGAAACCACACCGAATCCATCTTCGGGCGAGAGTGCGACATTGCCATAGGTTCTACGGTACTGATCGGCCGCAAGCTTCAGCTGCGCGTTGGCCTGGGGCAGCGTGATGCCGGGCTTCAGGCGCGCCGCCACGGTGAAGAAGTGGGCCATCTCCTGCGAGGTGAGATCGAACTGGAAGGGCACCCAGAGATCCGCCGGTGTGTCGGTGCCAAAGCTTCGCCCGATCACGCCGACGACAAGATACGGTTGGCCATCAAGCTGGATGGTGGAACCGACAATTTTGGAATTGCCGGCGAACCGCCTCTTCCAAAGTCCGTAACTCAACACCGCAACTTGGCCGCCATGGGGACTGTCTTCTTCCACGGTGAAGGTTCGTCCGGCAATGACCGGCGCTCCGAACAATGCGAAGTAGCCGGCGGTTACGTGAACGCCCTGTACCTGTTCGGGATGATCGCCTCCAGTGAGGTTCAGCCCCGCTCCTCCAAGGTCATAACCCGCCACCTGTTGGAAGACACCCGTCTGCTGGCGCCAGATATTGAACTTGGGAATGTTTGCCATAGGGAATGAGCCCTCGCGGCTAACGTTCACCAGTTCCACGAGAGATTGAGGGTCAGGGTAGCCGAGCGGCTTGAGCAGCACTGTATTGATTACCGAGAACACAGCAGTGTTCACACTGATGCCCACGGCAATTACCAGGACGGCGATGACAGTAAAACCAGGGGTGCTGCGAAGCGAGCGCAACGCGAAGCGCAGGTCTCGCCAGCCGTCTTCGAACCAGGCGACGGAGCGATAACGCCATACGCGTTCGCGGGTAACCAGCGGGTTGCCGAATTTCAAGCGTGCCTGCCGGTGCGCTTCCTGCGAGGAGAGCCCTCGATCGATGTTGCTGTCCTGTTCGTGTGCCAGGTGCGATTCGATTTCATCGGCCAGGTCGTTGTCCTTCCGGCTGCGGTGCATAAAGCGGCGCAAGTTCATTCGGCACCTCCCCCCTTACTCGGCGGCCCCGTCGAGAATGAGGCCGATCGCGCGCGTCATCCTTCGCCAGCGGCCGGTTGCGGCGGCAAGTTCCCTTCGGCCCTTCGCCGTTAGCTCGTAGAACTTTGCTCTGCGGTTGTTTTCACTCACGCCCCATTGGGAGCAGAGCCAGCCGCGGTCTTCGAGACGATGAAGCGCGGGGTACAGGGAGCCCTGCTCTACTTCCAGCGCGTTTTCCGACGTATGCTCGATGACCTGCGCGATGGTGTGCCCGTGCGCCGGTCCGGTAACCAGAGTGCGCAGGATAAGCATGTCCAGAGTTCCTTGCAGGATATCGCCGGCTTCCGGAGGCCTTTTCAAAACCACGGGCATCTCCCCACTCGAATGGCTATGCAAGAGCTTTTATACTCCACTCGAATGACTATGGGAATAGTTTATCTTTAAGAGTGCGTGCGGACCTTAATGGCTAATTTGGCAGGACGTCCTCTGCTAATTCTCTGTGGGGTGCTTAGGCATCTGGTCATGTCTCCACCCCGAAGGCTTCCACTTAGTCTGCCCTTTGTAGCTAAACCGGAGGTAAATTCCTTTTTCCACAAGTCAAGCCGGCCGGAATTGAATCTATACGGGCAGCCATACCTGGGAAGACATCTCTCGGCGGCAACTGTACATGAGGCTCAGTCAAGCGAGCCATGACCTTTGCACCGTTTGGTGGACTCCTTTCTGGATACACACAAGTGTGGTTTAATTGCCGACGTTAGCTACGATTCTCAAAGGAGCCCCACATGCCCACCATCAAAACCAAGGACGGTGTTGAGATCTACTACAAGGACTGGGGTTCAGGGCAGCCCATGGTGTTCAGCCATGGCTGGCCGTTGTCCGCCGATGACTGGGACAACCAGTTGCTCTTCTTCCTACAGCAAGGCTATCGGGTGATCGCCCATGACCGCCGTGGCCACGGACGCTCCACCCAGACCGCCGATGGCCATGATATGGACCATTATGCCGATGACCTGGCCGCGCTTACGGCGCATCTCGACCTGAAAAACGCTATCCATGTGGGCCATTCGACCGGCGGCGGTGAGGTGACACGCTATCTGGGCCGGCATGGCGAAAGCCGGGTGGCCAAGGCAGCGCTAATCAGCGCGGTGCCGCCGCTCATGGTGAAGACTCCGGCCAATCCGGAGGGCCTTCCTAAGGCGGTGTTTGACGATCTGCAGGCGCAACTTGCCGCCAATCGTTCGCAGTTCTATCGCGACCTGCCGGTCGGGCCTTTCTATGGCTACAACCGGCCGGGCGCGAAGTCCTCCGAGGCGATCATCCAAAATTGGTGGCGCCAGGGCATGATGGGAGGGGCCAAGGCGCACTATGACGGCATCGTGGCTTTTTCCCAGACCGATTTCACCGAAGACCTTAAGAAGATCACGGTGCCGGTGTTGGTCATGCACAGTGAAGACGACCAGATCGTTCCCTATGTCGCCGCCGGACCAAAGTCCGCGAAGTTGTTAAAGAACGGAACCCTGAAAACCTACAAGGACTTCCCGCACGGTATGCCCACTACGCAAGCGCCAACGATCAACGCCGACCTGTTGGCGTTCCTCAAGAGCTAATTATTGGTGCCCTCGACAAGGGGGATGAGCGATCTGTTTTTCACGGTTGCTTTTCCCCCTTACGCAGAAAGTCTTCGACCGCTCCGATCGTGAATTGTCCCTTGCAATCCAGAACCACGTGTCCGCATCCCGGAATAATAGCCAACTCTCCCTCTGGCAACAAACGGTAGATTTCTACGATCTTCTCAGTTTGATTGTACGGATCATGATCGCCGGCAATAATGAGTGTCGGCGCCTTGATCGATCGTATCTGCGCATCCGTCACATACACCGGACCCAACCACATCCTGGTTAGCCTCTCGATGAACTCGTCCCACTTCTCTGGCGCCGGCATCAAACTCTTGCGCTGGGCGACAAATTGCGGCGAGTCTCTTTCCACATCGGCCGGTTTTGAGGCCTGCAGTTCCGCCCGTGCCTGCGCCGTCCAGTCGGCGAGCGCCCTTGGGCCCCCGATGGCAACCAGGCGACGCACGAGTTCGGGATGAGCAGCGGTCAGCGTGTACGAGGTGACCGCGCCGTCGCTGAACCCGAGCACGTCCACCTTTTCTCTGGTTTCATGCCGAATCACTGTGAATGCGTCTTGCGCAAACAGCGCGTAGGAAAAAGGCTGCGCCCCCAGCTCGGACTTCCCGTGTCCACGCGTCGCGATTGCTATCACCCGGCGGTGCTTGCTCACTTCCTGAATCAGCTCGCCAAACTCTTCGATATATCCATACAAGCCGCCGTGGAGCAACACCAGCGGAGTTCCACCACTCCCGTAGATTTCGTAATAAATCTTCGCGTCGCCTACTTGTAGGGAGTGGCCTGCCGCGGGATTCGCTCCGTACGGGATTTTTCCTGGTTCGCCTTGTGCATAGACCCGCGGTGAAGCAAGCAGAGCCATACCTATCACAAACACTGCCACCATTGTTTTGAGATTCTTCCTCAAGCGAATATCCTCCTCGGACGGCAAAGCGTCACCGAATGCAAGAGTTCTCCGGAGAAAGACTGCGTAGATTCTCTAGGTGGGATCGGGTAGCTTGTTTGAGCGAAGCCCTCCCCCAAACGGCTAGGGAAGCTCGCATCAATCATCGCACTGGAAACGCACCCTTTACATAGGCCCCTGCGCCCAGCACTACCCGGATTGATTCTCGAAAAATAAAGCAACGCCGGCTCGCGTGTCAATTGGAACTTAGCGAAGAGCCGACTTCGGGGATCCGGGCGGTAGCGTGGATCCCTCCTCAGTCCTTGCCTCCGGGTTCCGGCTACTGGTCGTAGTTGGCCCAGACACGGTGAACCTTCCCAGCGGGATTCAGCAACATTACCTCGGCGGTCTTGCTGCCGCGCACATTGTTGATGTAGTAGACGACGTTGGTCTCTGTGCCCCAAAGTGTCTCGATCAGGTCGAAGTGTAGATCCGGATAGGCATTCAGACCCCGGAGGAAGTATTCCCGCAATGCAGCCTTTCCTCGCACCGTGCCATCGCCACTCACTAGCTTAAGGGCAACCGGGGAGACAAGGGACACCTGATCGTCGTAATGATCCAGAATTCGCTCCAGGTCGTGGCTGTTCCACGCGTCAACCCAGTCTTGAGCAAACTCGCGCGCAAATGAAGCCTGCAAGGAGAAGATCGCGTCCTCCATGTTTTGCCATTGCTCCTTAAATGAAGCTACGAATATTGATAACTGTTGATTATTACCGGCGTCACTGTGGCGGAACTATGTTGCTTGCACAACTCCTGCCATCAGCGGATCGCTGAAGCTGGGCAGTCCGGTCTCCACGCGTCCGGCGTAGCGGGCCTGTTGATTCGAACCCTCCACCTGCACGGTGAAGTCGTACCAGCCGTGGTTGCGCTTCAATGGCAGGACGACAGAGGCATCTTGGCCGGGCTTGATTTTCCTGGCTACCGTCTCTGATTTGTAGGAATTGTCCTTAATCGAAACGCTGACAGGTTCTGCGGAGTTGTTATGCAACAGAACCTGCACATTTCCCGTCAGCTCCCGTGCGTGTCGTTCGTAGGACGTGTGCACCGCAAGAGGAGCCTTAGCCGATCGGCCATTAAAGGAACGGTAAAAGCCATTCGGGCCAAGCACCTCGATGGAGTAGCCTGAGTCGGCAAAGAGGGAGACGGGTATTTGCCGCGTTAGAGTGTCGCCCGGCTTGACCGCATAGGTCGCGGACATCATCCCGGCGCCGCTTCCATCCTTCATGTTGCGCAGGTAAACGTTGAAGGGCGCCCCTGCTGACTTCGCTCCATGCGCCTGGTTGGCAGCACTGAGGCGGAGCTCGTAATACGTGCCATCCTCACTGAGATTCCCATCCGCGTAAAGCTCATACGGGATCGCGCAAGCCGGCCGTATGCCTTCTTCCTGACGGGCGATTAACCCGGAACGCGCCGGAGCGCGGTTAATCTGCTCGATCTGTTCGGCCGTGAGCTTTCGGTAATTGCGACGGGATCTCCTTAAACTGCGCCTTCTCGATGCTCACGACAAACTTGTCCCGGTGTAGAAAGTCCAGTGCGGGTTCGACCGGATCATAGGGGCGAAAGGCAGAAGTGAGGTCGCCGGAGATGGTTCGCCGCCACGGGCTGACGTTCTCTTCGCGAACCGTCTTGCCGAACTTGCTCTGAGCGAAGCCCTCCAGGAACATCAGCGTGGAGGTGTGGTCGAAGAGCTGCGAGTTCACCCATCCGCCGCGGCTCCAGGGAGACGCGATGATCATGGGGACACGAAAGCCCATGCCCATGGGCCCGGAGCGTGCTTCCTTCTCCGCAACTCCCTGGCGCAGCTCGTCTTCTTTATAGGTGTACTCGAGGCCGGTATCGACGCCGGCGGAGGCTCCTCCGGTTTCCGGACGCTTGGGGTCGGCGGCGGCAAACGAGGGCGCGTGGTCGAAGTAGCCGTCATTCTCGTCGTAGGTAAGAATGAAGATCGTCTTCTTCCATACCTCGGGATTTTTTGTAAGGATGTCCATCACTTCGGAGATATACCAGGCGCCATACCAGGGTGAGCTCGGGTGATCGGAGAATCTCTCCGGGGCAGTCAGCCATGAGACTGTGGGCAACTTGCCTTCATTCACGTCCTTGCGAAATTGATAGAGAACGTCGCCCTTGGGAACCTGCATAGTCTGAGACTTGCCCTGGTCTTCAAACGCCAGGGGGAGCAGAGCGTGGTAGTCGGGATCTTCGGCATTGGTTACGAATGCCGCATGATGCAGTGCTTTCTCCTGCGCTGAAAGCTGCTGGTATCGGACCTCGCCGCTTTTGCCAAGCGAGGCCTTGACGGCCTCAATCCGGCTTTGGATATCTGCGAGGTGTGTGCGAAGCTTGGCTGCTGCCACCGCATCTGTCTGCGCAGATATCTCAGTTTCGAGCTTAGCCGCACGGGCGGAGAGATCGGAAATGAATTGTTCCGCGGCTTGAACGAATCCCGGATAGGCTTCGACGTTATAGGCCGCGAAGCATTCGAGCACATTGTCACTGTAATTCCCAAGCCACGCAGCTTTTTCGTCGGAAAGACCGGAGCGAGTCAGCTCATTCTGGTACGACTTCCAGCTGATCCCCGCCTCCTGCAGGCGCTCGGGAAAAGTCTTCCAGCTCATCCCGCCGCCGTCGATCTGCTCGTTCCGCATATAGACTTTTGAGTCCGCACGCTGCTGGTCGCGGATGGTCCCGGTCCAGAAGTAGCTGCGGTTGGGCGATGTGCTGGTCATCACCGAGCAATAATTCTGATCGCAGACGGTGAATGCGTCAGCCATTGCGTAATAAAAGGGCAGGTCCTCCCGGGTGAAATGACCCATGGTCAGAGGCAGGTGAGAATACTCCTTGGTATCTGCACGCTTGGCCTCCAACCATCCATCATGGCGGCCTTCGTTCCAGGCATCGACCTGGCTCTCCCGGGAGTGGGGAAGCGACCCCATCCACGTGATCCGGGTATCACGGATATCGAGCCGCCAGGGAGCATAGGAGTTGCCGGCAGCGTCGGTCTGCACGAAAACCGAGTTGCCGTTGGCGAGCCGCATCGCCCGTGGGTCGTTAAATCCGCGAACGCCCCGAAGGGTGCCGAACGCGTGATCGAAGGACCGGTTCTCCTGCATCAGGATCACGATGTGTTCGGCGTCGAGGTACGTGGAGCCTGCCGCCGGTTCGATCGCGTAGGCCCGCTGAATGGATTCGGGAACAAGGCCGGAAATGCCGGCCGCGCCGGATGCAATTGCGGCCAGCTTTAGGAAGTCACGTCGTGTCTGCATAGTCTGTCTTGTCTCATAGTAACGTTGTCGTTTCGTGAACGTGGCCGGGTTCAGACGAGCCTGGACACGGCACCGGAGCAGGCGGATGGATTTGGTTCTCCCAGGGAAACATCCATCGTAGATACCTTTACCAGACTTACAGCGCCAGCGTGACGGATGGGCTGGCTTTATCAGACTTGCTGTGGTTTGATTATCGACGACTTTTAGCGCGGCTTCTTCTTACTCCGGGCGGGGTTGGTTCAGGGCTGCGTCAATGTAGCTAGCGGTTCGTGGAGTTTCTATGAAGTCGACCATGATGTCGTCGCCGCTCCTGCTCAACAGCATACTGGAGCGAGCGTGCACGCTCTTCCCCGATGTAAATATCGTCTCCATCGAGCCCGACGGCCGCCGCCACAGCTACACCTATCGAGATCTGCACAGGCGCTCCAGGCAACTTGCAGCTGCCTTGCAAGAAGCGGGGGTTGCCAAAGGAGATCGGGTGGCGACGCTGATGTGGAACGGGCGTGCGCATCTGGAGGCCTATTTTGGTATTCCCATGACGGGCGCCGTGATGCACACGCTGAACCTGCGGCTGCACCCGGATGAAGTCGCTTATATCGTCAATCACGCCCAGGACCGCTTTCTGATCTTAGAGGCAGTACTGCTTGACCTCTTCGAGCAGCTCCGGTCTAAGGTCAACTTCGAACGAGTGTTCGTTGTGGATTACGGTTGTGGCTTGCTTCCGGAGGGAGGAGAACTGTATGAGGACTTGCTCGCGGGAGTGAGTGGGGAACCGAGACCCGCCGATCTCGAGGAGCACGATGCCGCCGCCCTGTGCTACACCTCGGGGACGACCGGGCGTCCTAAGGGTGTGCTTTATTCACACCGCGCACTGGCGCTGCATTCCCTTGCCATCTCTTTGCCCGATCAGCTGAATTTTAGCCACAAGGATGCGGTTCTCCCGATTGTGCCTATGTTCCACGTTAATTCGTGGGGCTTTCCCTACGCGGCCGCCATGAACGGAAGCAAGCTGGTGTTACCCGGACCCAAGTTGCAACCGATCGCTTTGCTGGACCTGCTGCAGAACGAACAGGTGACCATCGCGGGCGCAGTTCCTACCATTTGGATGGCCGTACTGAATGCGCTCGAGAACGATCCCGGCCGCTGGAAGCTGGGTGGCGATTTGCGCTTCATCGTGGGCGGTTCGGCAGCGCCTGAATCAATGTTTCGCCGGTTCGACGCGATCGGTGTGCGCGTCATTCAAGCGTGGGGTATGACCGAAACGACTCCTGTGGGCACGGCCTGCAATTTAAAGCCTCACATGCAGGGTTGGCCTGAAGACCAAAAGTACGCGCAGCGCGCCAAGCAGGGATTGCCTCTGCCGTTCATCGAGACACGAACCGTGGGCGACGAGGGCGAAGCTGCCCGGGATGGCCTGACTGCGGGCGAACTGCAGGTCCGCGGGCCATGGATAGCCGGGAGCTATTATGCCCTCGACCAAGCTGACAAATGGACGGCAGACGGCTGGTTCCGTACGGGAGATGTGGGCACGATCGATGGGGAAGGCTATTTGAAAATCACCGATCGCCTGAAAGATTTGATCAAGTCCGGTGGCGAGTGGATCAGCTCCGTGGACCTGGAAAACGCGCTGGTGGCACACGAATCGGTGAGGGAAGCGGCGGTGATTGCCGTTCCCCACAGCAAATGGCAAGAGCGCCCGGTGGCGCTCGTCGTGTTGAAAGACGGCCTGTCCGTCGACGCCTCGGAGCTGCGCGCTTTGCTGGAGCGCCTGTTTCCTCGCTGGCATGTGCCGGACGCATTCATCTTCGTTAACGAACTTGCCCACACTTCGACCGGGAAGCTGCTGAAAAGCAAGCTGCGAGAGGAATTCGGAAATTGCCTGGGAGAACGCTCTTAGTTAGTCAGCGATGGCAGATGGGGGCAGCACTCCCACCGCTTGGTTGCACACATTTCTGAGGCCGTTCACGCATGAGAATGCTTTACCTTAGCGCTTCTGTCCTGTTTGCCCTGGCCCAATCGACGACTGTTCCGGCGCCACCCGCGGTGGGCGGCGGCTCGTCTCAACCCGCACCCGCCGCGAGCCCAGCCGAGGTGATGACTCCTAAGGATCCAAAAGAGCGGATGGACCTGGCGCGGAAGGTCAACGGCCTGCAGGGGTTGGATGTTCCGTGGCATCTGAAGGCGAGCTATGAGGTCTTTGCGGCTGATGGCAAGTCGAGCGACACGGGTACCTATGAGGAATGGCGCGTAAGCGCCACTCAGTACCGGGTGGCTTTGCACGGTTCCTCTGTTTCCGTGGAAGAGTATGGCACGAATCATGGGGTCTTCCGCACCGGCGAACAAGATTGGCCGGGCAGACCGCTAAGCATGACCCAAACGATGGTTGAGCAGCCAATTTCTCCCGAGCGAAATCCGGAAAAGACGGCGCTGCAGAATTACGAACGGAGTTTTGGCGGCGAGAAGGTGGCGTGTACAGCGTTGATGGGTCGCGGCCCGCAAGCAACACCACAAAAATCCCCCTCCTTCTGCTTCGGCCCGAACAATGCTGTTCTTTTCTACGCAGGCACTGGCAATCAGACGTATCAGACCATGTTTCAACATATCGCGCTGGTTCATGGTCATTACCTTGCAAACGATATGCAGGTGTTCATCGAGGGCAGGCCGTGGCTGAAGATTCACGTGGACGTGCTGGAGGGTATAGGTCCGGCGGGCCTGTCGGCTTTGACGGTTCCAACCGGTGCATCGCCGGTGAGCGTTCGGGTCGACGTGACAGGGGATGTCATCGCCGGCCACCTGGTTAGCAAAGTAATCCCCATGTACCCGTCGGCGGCGAAACTACAAGGTGTGCAAGGTACGGTCATCCTCAATGGCGTCATCGGTAAAGATGGTCACTTCAAAAAACTCCAGGTGCTCGTCGGTCCGCCGGCGCTGCAGCAGCCTGCCCTCGATGCGGTGCGGCAGTGGGCCTATAAGCCTTATATGCTGGATGGCCAGCCGGTCGAGGTAGAAACCGACGTCAATGTCGTGTTTGTCCTAGGCGGGTGAGGGGCACAGCTTCGGCAGCGGAATATCTGGAACTTTGATCTTGGTGGTGGCGTACCTCTAGTATCTCCCGGTGAGAAAGGACTTCCATGCCTGTGCGGACTCGGTTTTTCCAGGCTTTAGGGGCGGTTATTCTGTTCGCGGACTTTCTATTTTGTGGCAGCGCGGTGTTGTTTGGGCAGAATACGGATGTCAATCTTGCGCTCCACGCCAACTCCCATGCCCGCGCAGCGGACATCGGTCTGCCCGCTTATCCTGGCGCGACTCTCTACAAAGATACGGATAACGACTCCGGAGCCGACCTCGGACTCACTTTCAATGACATTCACTTCAGCCTGCGGGCGGTGAATTACGTGACCAGCGATGCGCCGGCGCAGGTTTTGGCCTTTTATCGCAAACCACTTTCACGGTACGGTGAGGTGCTCGAATGCGACCACGGTAAACCGATGGGGAGCCTGACTGTCACGCGTAGCGGACTTACCTGCGGGCATGTAGAAGTCAACGGCAACGACGACTCCTCCACGGATCACGAAATTCGCGCGGGTTCTCCCCAACAGTACCGCATCGTGGGGATAGACGCGTCCCACCCCGGATCGACCCGCTTTGGTCTCGTCTACCTCGATCTGCCCAAGGACAGCAGCGACAAAACGAAATAGCATGTCGTCAAGCGCAGCGGCGGAGGCTGTTCGACATGACCGATCAGCAGAACCTCACCCTGGAAGCCGTTCCCCGTTTCAATAGATTCTGAAGTTAACCTCGATGTGCACGGCCACCGGGACAGGCTTGCCGTGCAACATCGCAGGCTCGAACTCATACTGCTTTACCGCTTCGAGAGCCTTCTTATCTAACCCCATACCCAGGTGACGCTCTACCTGGACGCGCTGCGGCTTACCCTGCGCGTCCACAACCAGGGAGATCACGCAGGCCCCCTGATACTTTGCCTGCCGGGCCTTTTCGGTATATTCCGGGTCAGGAGCGAAGATGAGTTTAGGCGCAGAAACGTCACCACCTACGTGGTAGATCTGGTTCCGGGCTACCAGCCAGTGACCGAGCTCCTGGCTTGTATCGCCCGGGGGGTGCTGGACACTATCGACCGGCGCTGATTGGGCCACGACGCTCGCCTGGGGCGATTGCGCATTGACCTGCGGGGACTTTACCATTCCGGCCAGGATCGGTCCGGTAACGGCCGCTATTCCCATCGCGGCGAGAAGAAGTTTCCTGGTAAGGGTGAGCTTCATTGCCGACTCCTCCCTCATGATGTGCACAATCCGCTGCTTAAGATCCGCGCCCGTCACTCCCGAAACACAAGGCAACGGTGATCCCAGGCAGAATTCACAGGTCTTCAGGATGCTCTCCGCGTAAATCTGCGGCGGATTGCCCAGCCGCAGTACTTCTTCATCGCAGGCTCGTTCCCGCTCCTCGATTAGGCGGGCTCCGAGCCACCAAACCAAAGGATGAAACCAGAAGAGCGCTTCCACCAGCATATGCATTGCGGCGGAGAGATTGTCTCGCCGCCGCACATGCCAGACTTCGTGGGCAAGAATAGCCTCGAGGTGTGCGTCCCGAAGGTGTTGGGAGATCGCCCCAGGCCAGAGCAAGACCGGGCGGATAATGCCGAAGATACCCGGCTCCAGAGAGCTTGTTGACATGCAGAAGGCGATCGGCTTGCCAAGCCCTGCGATGCGCTCCAGGTTGCGTAGCGCATCCACTTCGCGGCCGTGAGACAGAGGCAGTGCGTCCCGCATCGCCGCGGTGACCCGCCGCCAGCGCAACCACGTTAGCACGATTACTGTTACAAAACCGCAAAACCACAGCGATGCCAAAATTCCTGGCAGCAACGGCAGCAGGGAAGCAGCGAGCCACTGGTTGAGGCTCGGGGTTTGGGTAAAGGGCTGGCTGACCTTCTGGATCACAAAATAAAAAGCAGGTTGCGTTTCCGACGACCGATGGGGCGTTGCCAGATGTCCCCCGAGCCGAATCAGCAGGGAAAAGGGAATCAGAAACTTGAGCGATGCCGCCAACCAGAGTTGATAGCGAACTCGCGCGTGGTTCCTCCGCAATGCCAGCACCACAATTGCGGCGAGCCCTGCAAAGAGTGTTGACTGCCAGACATGATTAGCCGTTGCCATCCAGAACGCAGACAAGGATTCATGGTTCATGATTTGTCCTTCCTTTCCAGCTTGCGGAGAGCTTTCTCAGCTTCTTTCACGTCTTCCAGAGTAAGTTTCCCTGACTCAATCAGGTGCGCCATCACAGGCTGGGAACGCCCACCGAAAAGGGACAACAAATCATCGATGAGCCTGCGCTGGGCTGCATCGCGGGAGACTGCGGCAGCGAAGATGTGGAAGTTCCCGACCTTCCTCATCCGGCGAACTATACCCTTTATTTCCAACCGGTAAACCGTGGTCTGGATGGTGGTGTACGCCGGCCGGCGCTTCGCCGGAAAAGCTTCCTGAATCTCCCGGATGGAGAGGTCGCCTTGCGTCCAAAGCGTCTCCATAATCTGAAACTCAAGCTTCGATAATTTGGGCTCCGCCACTTCTGCCTCCTACACACGTGTTATTTTCTACTACACGTGTTTGTAATCGTCAAGCAGGAAAAATATGAGAGAGACCGGAACGCCTTGGCCCCGAAGCGAGTCAATGGATTCAGCCGTCCCTGGGAGACATCTCCAGAGCAATAGGAACAGGCCGCACTTCGCGCAGGGATGATTGCATGTCAGTGCACGAAGGGCACGGCTTCAACCGTGTCGCGCAGAACCGCAGCCAGCGAGGGCGTTAGCCTCTGAGGTACGCGTTTCCGTGCTTCCGCCTACCCGAAACCTACCCCGTTAACGATAAAAGCGCGCCAGTGCTAGCTCGATGAGCTCTCCCTGCCTGCCCTCGGGGTTAATATCGACGTTGAGCCGCACTCGGCGATCGAGAATCGACTCGATCGGTTCGATTCGTCCGGCCCCAGGGTGAACACGAGGATTGCGTTGTGCCTAAGGTTCGAAAAAGGAGCATTCGGATGAGAAGAAAAGGCGCTTGTCAGACTTTTGCCACGAGGGTCACATCGATCGCGGTGGCCATCGGCTGTCTCGGTCTCAGCGCCGCGGCCCAGGTTCCGGCGGAAGACGCGCGCAATGTCAACCTCCCCGGAACAGATACCCACATGGCGTTGCCGGAGTTCCACAGTTTGCAGGAATGGGAGAAGCGAAAGGCGATACTGCGTGAACAGATCCTCAATAGCGCCGGCCTGTCGCCCATGCCGGAGAAAACTCCGCTCCACGCAGAGATCTTTGGGAAGATCGAGGAAAAAGACTACACCATCGAGAAGGTGTTGGTCGAGACGCTGCCCGGGTTCTACCTTGGGGGCAATCTCTATCGGCCGCGCAATGGTAAGACCAAGCATCCGGGCATCCTCAACCCGCAAGGACACTGGCAGTATGGCGTCATGGAAAATCAGCCCCTCTTCTCGACGCCATCCCTCGGCATCAGCCTCGCGCGCCAGGGATACGTTGCCTTTTCCTATGACATGGTGGGTTATGCCGACACCATGCAGGTGCCCCATCGTTTCGGCAGCCCGGAGCAGCAGCTATGGTCTTTCGGCCCGCTGGGCCTGCAGCTTTGGGACTCCATACGAGCGCTGGACTTCCTTTCTTCGCTCGATGATGTGGATGCTGGCCGGATAGGCATGACGGGCGCATCCGGCGGGGGTTCACAGACCTTTCTGCTGACGGCTGTCGATGATCGCGTGCAGTTTGCCTCGCCCGTCAATATGGTGTCGGCAATCATGCAGGGCGGAGACCTATGCGAGAATGCGCCTGGCCTGCGGCTCAACACAAACAACGTCGAGATTGCCTCAATGTTTGCGCCTAAGCCTATGTTCCTTGTCTCCGCGACCGATGACTGGACCCAAAACGTTCCGCATCAGGAGTACCCGGCGATCCGGCGGATCTATGATCTCTACGGCAAGGGAGACCAGGTGGACGTGGTCCAGTTTGATGCGCCGCACAATTTCAACGAGGAAAGCCGGGAGGCGGTTTACCGCTTTTTCGCGAAAACGAATCCAGGCCTCAGCGACAGCCACGAGCTCACCGAGCACGATATTGAGGTTCCCATGTTGCAGAACATGCTGGTGCTCTCGAACCGAACGCTGCCCGCAAATGCGCTCGATTACAACGGCGTTTTTGAGAAATGGAAGGAGATCGCGCGAACTGAGAACGGCACAATCCAGGATCGAACCTTTATTCGCGACCGGCTGCGGCGGACTCTGGCCGTCGAGATCCCCCAGAATGTGTCAGCCGAGCTCCACGGTCAGTCGATCGTTCTCAGCCGTCCTTCTGCAAAAGATCGTATACCTGGCATCTGGTTGAATGGGTCGGGCAAGACAGCCATCGTTGTCGATCCGAATGGATCTACGGCGGCCCTGGCAACCGACACCGTCAAGCGCTTGCGAAAACAGCATCGTCCGATTCTGTTGCTGGACGCGTTTCAGACCGGTTCTGCCAAGGCCCCGCGCAACCGGGAGAGCCCGGCATTTTTGACTTTCAACGTCTCGGATGACGCTGCGCGTGTCCAGGATGTAGTTACGGCGATCGTCTATTCGAGCATGACCGGATCTGACGTCGAGGTCTTCGCAGAAGGTGACGCAGCGTTGTGGTCTATCTTCGCTGCAGCGGTCAGCGCAACTCCCGTTTCGTTGCACCTGGAGAATGTGCCCAAGCTGACTTCCGATGCGGACTACCTGGCGCATTTCAACGTTCCCGGGATCTTGCACGCCGGCGGTATTGACGTCGCCGCGCAATTGATCAAGGAGCGTTAAGAAGGAGCCGGATCTGCTGCTAAACTGTGGCCGGCAATCCTTTGTTACCCCGGATGACCCAGAGGTGAAACTCTGAAAGCGCGCGCGAAATCAGTCGGCTATCATGCCCTGCGTTTGCTTTTAGCAGGTTCGGCCCTAACGTGCGCAGTCGCGCAAAACTCCGGCCCGGGCAAGCAAAGGCCTGCATCCGATCCACCTAATACTGCCCCAGCTTCCCCTTCGAGCGAGCACCACCATGCAGATTCACCAGGCGCCCTCTTAGGGGACGACCTGCCCGCTGTGCCCATCCAGCCATTGGCCCAGCAGGTGCGGCGCCTCGAGACCGCACTCGAATTTCTGGGTCAGCCGTTCCCCAGGAGCACTCAGGATGCGATCAATCGAGCGCTCTCCGAACGGGAAGACCAGGCTGCCGCGAACTCGCTGCAGCAGTCCTTAGATCCGTTGGTCCTCGCTGTAGTCGACATCAACGCGGAAAGCCGTGTCAAAGTGGCGCGTGGTCCGGCTAGCGCTGCCCTCATCCAGGGAGGGTCGCGCTTCTTTTTGGTGAAGGTGATCAATCGCGCAGGGGTTACTTCACCCCTTGCCGCAGTCAGTCCCAATAGCGGGAACGTCTATATTCGATCGAGGCAGGATCCTTCTCCGCCGATGGTGTTGACACAAAATGATGTGCGCGATCGTTGGGCAACCATCTCCATGGTCAAAACCCCTCCGATGGAGCAGGAACTCTCTGGCCTGCCGGTGGAATATCAGTTGCTGGAGGTCTACAGCCGCGATGCCGGCCAACGGTCCGCCGACATCAGCTTCAATGTGGGGCAAGGCACGCAGGACATCGGCTTTCGCAACGACATACTCGTCCTCTTTCATGCGGCGCCAGAGCACCAGATCCAACTCCACATCACCGACGAGACCGGCCGCCCGACCATGGCATCGTTGACCCTACGCGACCGGTTCAATCGTGTGTACCCCAACCCTTCCAAGCGCCTCGCGCCCGATTTCTTTTTTCAACCGCAGATCTATCGCTCCGACGGTGAGTCGCTCTCTCTGCCTCCGGGTGACTACACCATTGTGAGTACCGGTGGCCCGGAGTATCGCGCTCAGGTGAAGGAGGTCTCCGTCGATAGCGACAAACCTCGGGAGCTTAGCTTCAAATTAGATCGCTGGATTGATCCTGCAGAGTTCGGTTGGTATTCGGGTGATAGCCACGTCCATGCCGCCGGATGTTCCCACTACCAGAACCCGGCGGAGGGCGTGCTGCCCAAGGACATGATGCGGCAGATACAGGGAGAGAAGCTCAACATCGGTGCGGTGCTTACCTGGGGACCGGACTACTACTACCAGAAGCAGTTTTTTTCCGGCCATGACGATCCGCTCTCGCAAAGCACCGCCAAGATGCACTATGATCTCGAGGTTTCGGGCTTTCCCTCCAGCCATGCCGGCCATCTTGTCCTATTGGGACTGAAAGATCAGGATTATCCAAACACTAAAAAGATTGAAGACTGGCCCACATGGGATATGCCGATCCTCAAATGGGCTAAGACCCAGGGTGCGGTTGTCGGCTTCGCCCATTCCGGGTGGGGGCTGGAGGTTGCCGATGACAAAGTACCCAGCTTCCAGATGCCGGCCTTCGATGGCATCGGGGCAAATGAGTACATCGTCGACGTCACCGAGCCGAATGCGGTTGACTTCATTTCAGCCGGCGACACGCCCTTTGTGTGGGAGCTCAGCATCTGGTATCACACGCTGAACGTTGGATTTCGCACCAGGATTGCCGGCGAAACAGACTTTCCCTGCATCGACGACGCGCGCGTTGGAGAAGCCCGCAGCTATGTCACGAGCGATGGTCCCCTGAGCTATGCGGGCTGGCTCGAAGGGCTAAGGTCGGGGCGCAGCTATGTATCCGATGGACGGGCTCATCTGATCGATTACACCATTGATGGCGTCCAGGTCGGCACGCACGCGAGCGAGGTAAATTTGCCATCCGCCGGAACTGTTCATGCTTCGGTTCGTGTGTCCGCTCTGCTCGATGCCGTGCCAAACCCGGCTATCAAGGCGTTGTCCTACGACAAGAAGCCGTATTGGACGATTGAACGCGCTCGTATTGGAAGCTCCCAGGAGGTTCCTCTGGAAGTTGTGGTTAATGGAAAAGTAGTGGCCCAGAGGAAAATTGCCGCAGACGGAAATATTCGAAGTGTGTCCTTCGACGTGCCGATCACCCAGAGCAGTTGGGTCGCGATGCGCATTCTTCCGGCGGTGCATACCAATCCCATATTCGTGATCGTGGGCGAAAAGCCGATTTGTGCTTCGCGCGCGAGCGCCGATTGGGATCTCGACGCGGTTCATCAGGCGTGGACACAGAAGGCGCCCCGCATCTCACCGGCTGAGCTAGGGGCCGCACGCGCGGCATACGACCACGCCACCGAAGTCTACAAGCAGTTGCAAACCGCATGTTCCACCCAATAGAAGCCTTATACCTCTCCTTTACGAGCCGCTTCCAGCAGATGCTCCGAGGCCTTCCACGATAGCGCCATAATGCTGAGCGTCGGATTCTTGTCCGGATTCGTCACAAAAGACGCAGCGTCGGTGACGAATACATTGCTGACGTCATGCGCCTGAGAGTTCTTGTTTAGCACAGAGGTTTTCGGATCGTCCCCCATCCTCGCCGTTCCCAGTTCGTGGATGATCCTCCCACCCACCGCGATCCCGTAAGGCAGGTTGCCCCCCGGTGTGGCGTCGCTGTAGAAGGTTCCTCCCGCTGCATCGACGATCGAACGAAAAGTCTCTTGCATGTCTTTGGCCATTTTGATTTCGTTGTCACCCCAGGCAAAGTGGAAGCGCAGCACCGGGATACCCCACTTGTCGACGACATTCGGATCGATCTCACAATAGGTATCAGGATTGGGAATCATCTCGCCACGTCCGGAAAATCCGATGATGGTTCCATAGCTGCTGCGGCACTTCTTTTTCAGAGACGATCCGTAGCCTTCGTGTTGCTGGCAAACGTCGTCAAACGAGCCCACGCCGGGCATCTCTTGTCCGCCGCCGAACTCGATGTGATACCCGCGCAGGAACTCATTCTTGCGATCGAACTTCCACCACGGCATATACATGTGCATGCCACCAGTTCCATCATGGTTGTGCCGGGGAAACATCTCCAGTTGCGGAAAATATCCGAACGCGTCGCTGCCAACCGAGTCCGTCAGGTAGCGGCCAACCACCCCCGATGCGTTCGCCAACCCGTCAGGAAAAAGCGTGGAACGCGAATTGAGCAGCAAGCGCGCGGATTCGCAGGCACTCGCCGCCACCACAAACGCTTTGGCGTGGACCCGCATTTCCTGGCTTGTGAGCTTGTCGATATAGGAGACGGCCTGCGCTTTCCCGGCTTTATCGACCACGATCTCTCGAGCCATCGCGTTGCAGATCATGGTGAATCGTCCGGTGGCCTGTGCCGGCGGAATCATCACCTGGCTGGAACTGAAGTTGGATGCGCTGATGCATCCTCGTCCGCATTGCCCACAGTAGTGGCACGGCGCGCGACCATTCACCGGCTTCGTGATGATGGCCAAGCGCGACGGAACGCAAAGAATTTTTAAACGATCGCAAGCATTCTTGATCAAGGTTTCGGTGCAACGGGGGCGTGGTGCGGGCAGAAAAATTCCGTCCGGCGCGCTGGGAATATTCTCTTTCGATCCGAAGACGCCGATGTATGACTCCACTTTGTCGTAGTACGGAGCTAACTCTTCGTACGTGATCGGCCAGTCGTCTCCTCTGCCGTCGGTTGACCGAGCCTTGAAATCCACCGGCGCAAAGCGTAGTGCGATGCGTCCCCAATGGTTGGAGCGGCCGCCTTCGATCCGCGACCGGAACCAGCGAAAGCTCGAGCCGGGAGCAGTCGTGTAGGGCTCGCCTTCGATTTCAAAGGAACCGTTGGGCGCAATGAACTCGTCCCCAAGGCCCCCTATGCCAACCCCCCGATGCGGCAGCTGGTAGGGCCACACATGCTCTTTGAAGTCTTTCCGGGGGTTCAGTGGCGGCCCTGCCTCGATCATCACAACGTTCAGTCCACCCTCGGTGAGCACCTTGGCAGCCGTACCGCCCCCTGGGCCCGATCCTATGATGCAGACGTCATATTCCTTCGGCGAGCGGACCACCTGTGTCATCGAACCCCCTGTGAACCATCCTGAGACTTTATGCGTGTTACCGCATTGTAGCGGGGCCATAATCAAAATGGCGGGGAACTCTTTTGCGCGCGTCTATATTCCAGGTTGACGCATTTGCCAGCCGGCGATTCACGGGGAATCCGGCGGCAGTGATGCCCATGGAGACCTTTCCCGAGGACGCCGTGCTGCAGGCCATTGCTGCCGAGAATAACCTGTCCGAGACCGCCTTTCTGGTGGCGGAAGCCGGTGGCTACCGCCTCCGGTGGTTCACGCCGGTCACCGAGGTGCCCCTCTGCGGCCACGCAACCCTAGCGAGCGCGGCCGTGGTGATGGAGCGGCTCGAGCCGGGCCGCAGCACTGTGGTTTTTCAATCCGCGAGCGGGCCTCTGACCGTGAAGCGCGCCGCTGCGGGATACAGCATGGACTTCCCACTGCGGCCATCCGAGCCGATCCTGACACCTCCGGAGTTAGCCAACGCGCTGGGCGCTGCTCCCGTCGAGGTGTTTGCCAATGCGTTCAACTACCTGGCATTGCTGGAAAGCCCGCAGCTGCTGCGTGCGCTCGCTCCTGATATGGCTGCGTTGGCCCGTATGGACCGCGGCGGGGTGATCGTAACTGCGGCGGGCGATGGAATTTATGACTTCGTCAGCCGCTACTTCGCCCCGGCAAAAGGCATCCCCGAAGATCCCGTGACCGGCGCTGCACATTGCATGCTGGTGCCCTATTGGGCCAAGCGAATGGGCAAAACGGAGTTTCGCGCCTTTCAGGCCTCGCCGCGCGGTGGTGAGGTTATTTGCCGCCTAGCGGGGGATCGTGTGGAATTGGAAGGCACATGTGTCTTCTACCTTGAGGGCGAAGTTCAGATTTGACCTCAGGGCGTGTTGCCAGGCTGTGCAGGAGATTCCTCGGACCTCCGGATATCCTCGTCCAGCTTGCGCTGGAACTTGTCACTCTGAAGTTCCCTTTGCATGTCTTCCATCTGCTGCTTGAACTCAGGACTGTTCAGGTGTACGGTCGCCTCTGCCATTTGCCGCTTCATATCCTCCATTTGCTGCTTGAACTCCGGGCTGTCGACCATGGTCCTGGCTTTTAACGCCTGCCGCTGAGCATCTTCCATTTGCTTCTTGAATTCGGGGCTATTTAGGTTCGCCGTGGCCTCTGCCATCTGCCGCTTCATGTCTTCCATTTGCAGCTTGAACTCCGGACTGTCGACCATGGTCCTGGCTTTTAACGCTTGCCGTTGAGCATCTTCCATTTGCTTTTTGAACTCAGGGCTGTTCACGTGGGCCGTGGCCTCTGCCATCCGCCGCTTCATTTCCTCCATTTGCTGCTTGAACTCAGGACTATTCAGGTGTGCGGTGGCCTCTGCCATCTGCCGCCTCATATCTTCCATTTGCAGCTTGAGATCTCTGTCGAGACGCGCTCTCTCTTCCGCCGTGAGCGTTCGCTGCTGCGTGCTGAAGCCATTCCGATGAATGGAGCGCGCAGTGTGCCCGGTGCCTGCCGGCTTGTCCGCGGGTGCATTGGAAGATCCGGGTTGGGAAACGACAGACTGAGTTGGCGCAGCCGCAGGAGCCGCCTGTACTGCTTGGGGCGCAGCTCCCGTTCCTGCCTCTGCCATCGTCGGCGTGACGTGAACCATCGCTGCCATCGAGCCTGCCGCGATCATCACCACTGCCCCACTTGCTGCCCGGGCTACCCTTGCTCTCACACTCATGGTTGTCGTCTCCATCAGTCGCATCACTCGTTCCTCCACTGCGTTGTTGCTGAACAATCCTAGAAATTGGGCGTGTCCTGACACGCGGCTTGCCCCCAGCATGCTGTGCGCCAGGGCCAACAAGCACTTCGCATATCCGATCTGGGATTTCATCTCCTGCGCCGCCATCGCATCGCACACCATCTCACGGGTCAAACGAATACGCTGCTGCACTTCATACACAACCGGATGCCAGGTCAACGGCAGAGCTGCTACCTGGCAGACCACATTCATTAGATAATCCCGCCGTTTGATGTGGGCGAGCTCGTGGCACAGCGCTGCTTCCACTTCGGCCGCGGTGAACTGGGTGAAGCCTTCCGGCAACAGCAAGACCGGTGACACCGCACCCACGACCATCGGGCTCGACACCTCATGGGACTCACGCAGCTGAGGCGGCTTCAAGCCGAAACGATGGCTGTAGTAGGCCAGTTCTGCCCTGTGCCGGGATGTCTCTTGCGCATGCCCGGCCAGATGCAGAGCGGCGCTCCACGCCCACGCAATCCGCAGCAGACCGAAGACAACGGTGGCCAGGTACAGCCTAACCAGCCAGTGGGTAACGGTTGCGGTCAAACGAACGGTGCGCACCAGGGGATACGAAGGGAACCAGGGTCTTTGCCCATACTGCATCTCGTTGCCCGGAAGTGGCAGAACTTCGAGACTCGCTGACTGCCGGGTAAGCACAGTCGAGGGTTGCGGCTGCTTTGCTGATTCACGCGCTATGCCAAACACGGGCAGCACCACGGCCACCCCAAGAGCGGCGAGCCATAGGCGATGCTGCATGAGCGGCGAGGGCCTGAGTGCTCGCACCAGCAGCCAGCCGGCTCCGGCAACAAGGGGCACCTGCCATAGTGCGTTGACGATGTATTCGGCCAATGCTCGTTCCATCATTGCTCCTCCTCGGGCACGCGTTTTTCGGCGTCGGCCAGCCTCTGCGCGACCCGTGCCAACTCTTTCGCGCTGATCTGCCGCGTATCCACCATTGCCATCAGCAGCGCCTCGCTCGAGCCACCGAACATGCGCGTCACCAGGTCGCTCAACGCGCTGCCGGATGCTCGATCACGGCTCACTGCCGGCCGATAGCGATACGCCCGCCCCTCCTGCACCCGCTTCACCTTCTTCTTGCGCAGCAGTACGTTGAGCATGGTTTGCACTGTCGTGTAAGCGAGTGCGGCCTGTAACTTGGGTTGGACCTCCGCTACGGTGCATGGCCCCGCTTGCCAAAGTACCTGCATGATTTCCAGTTCCAGGGGGGTGAGGGTCGGGCTCTTTCTGGATTGCATGATTCTCCTAAAGTGTTAGTAGATTAATACGCGGCCGGGGAGGCTTGTCAACTAAAGATTTAGGAGTAATTGGCCGATCGTTCTCGTCCGCTATACGGCCAGCGCCAGTGGCCAGTCGGCGGGCGAGTCGACCACGCAGTCCGGAGGGACAGCGTCAAGCGTATGCGGGGAGAGGCCATAGGAACAGCCCATGCTCCATGCCCCCGCATTGCGGGCGGTCAGAATATCCACGTCAGAATCCCCGATCATGAGCGTCTCCTGCGCGGTAACACCCGCCTCCCGAATCAGGGCAAGCAATCCTTCGGGGTCAGGTTTCTTGGTAACGAAGCTGTTGCCGCCATAAGTGCGAAAAAAATATGGACTGAGCCCAAGCGCCTCACAAATGGCCAGCGAAGGCCCAATCGGCTTGTTGGTGAGCACGGCCATGGCTCGCGCTGCGCCTGCCGCCTCGAGCCGCAGGCTGTCGAGCGCCGGAAAAACACCCGGATAAACGTAGGTCTGGTCGAGCTTGTGCTCGCGATAGTAGTCCAGGAAGTAGGTGAGCGCTGCATCGAGAAAGTCGCTGTCCGCCGGCTCGCCCAGGGAACGGCTGACCAGCCGCGCCGCGCCATCGCCGATGTAAGTGGAGATCACTGGCTGGGGCAGCGGCGGGCGGCCGTAGTGGCGCAGCATCGCGTTCACCGATGCGCAGAGGTCGGCTCCGGAATCAATGAGCGTTCCATCGAGGTCAAACACCAGCAGACGAAGCGACGCCGCCGGGATGGGGCGATTGATCCTGACCATCTTTCTAATTTAGCCGATGCAGCCGTCGAGTCCCTATTCCGGCATGCGCCAGCCGTTCATGGTCAGCACCAACGTGGCATGGTCCTCTGGATTGCCGGAGGTCGCCTTCGCAAAAGCAGGGAAGGCCTTCCGTATCTGGTCGGAGTCGGCCCACCCCGGAACATCCATCATCTTGTAGTGGTAATCCACCTGGGTGGTTTGCTGCCCGTTCACTACCGCGGGCGGAGTGAAGCTGACGATACTGGTCACGACCCGATGCCCATAGCAAAAGCGGGGTGGCACGCGGCTGCCAAAAGTGGTGAGTTCGTATCGCTTGACATGGATGTCTCGGTCTTCCAGCGACCTGAGCAAACCCGCGGCCGCCAGGGCATCGAGACCCGCCTTGTTTTTGTCCACGTCGCCGCTTGCGGTGCTCGCCTCGTACGGGAAACGAATTGCGGAAGGGAACAGGCAATCGTCGTGGTTACTGAAATAGAAATTCAACCCGCGCGTCAAGTTCTCGGGCGTGGCCTTCTTGTCCCCGTTGCAGCCTGCCACCATCAGCAGCAGCGAAAGCAATCCCCCGGCCCGGTAGATCGATCTCTGTTTTCCCATGTCTTGCCCTCAACTCAAGTTTGCACCGCAGCATTCGCAAGGTTAATGCTTTTCCTCTGCGAACGGGAGTTTTTCGATTGGATGCGCGGCCGGCGATTTCTAGAGAGGGATGGGGCTGAAAATGTTCAACATAGGGCTTTTCGGCAGGGAAAGGCCCAATTCGCTCAGGCTGAGAGGCACATCAATGGTGAAATCGCTTTGGATGATACGGTGAAGGGCGATATGGAAAGAGAAAATCAAGCGGGTTGTCCTGGTCACGGGCGCGTCTTCCGGCATTGGATTGGCGTGCGCCACGCATCTGGCCGGGCGTGGCTTTCGTGTCTACGGCACTTCGCGGCGAGCGGCTATCATCGGCAACGGATAACTTGACCATGCTGACAGCGGACGTCACCAACGAATACTCGGTGGACAAGGCGGTTGCGGCGGTGCTCGATCGCGAGGGGCAGCTGGATATTCTGGTGAATAACGCCGGGATGGGGATCGCCGGACCGGTCGAAGCCACCTCAATCGAGGAAGCTAAACAGCAATTCGAAGTCAATTTCTTCGGCGCTTTGCGGGTTTGCCGCGCGGTACTGCCCGCCATGCGCGGCCAGGGCAGCGGCTACATCGTCAATATCGGCTCTATCGGGGGAGTGCTCGCGATTCCGTATCAGGCGATGTACAGCGCATCCAAATTTGCCCTGGAAGGGCTGAGCGAAGCATTGCGGATGGAAGTAAGGCCCTTTGGTATTCGCGTGGTGATCATCGAGCCCGGGGACCACAAGACGGCGCTTACCCAAAATCGCCAGTTCACCGAAATACCACCCGAGGCCTACCGCCAGTCTTTCGCAACCGCGCTGGCACGGACGGCGCACGATGAGCAAAGCGGTCCTGGGCCGGAGCAGATTGCCCGCCTGCTCTACCGGATCGTGAACAAGCGCAATCCCCGCCTGCGCTACACCATTGGCCCGGTGGCGCAGCGGGCCGCCGTATGGTTGAAGCGGCTGGCGCCGAACAGCATCCTGGAGCACAGCATGCGCAGCTATTACGGCGTCGGCTAGCTGGTTACTGAATATGAATGTCGCCTGAGCCGGTTTCCGCCTTGATCGTCGGGCCTCCTCCGTTGACGGTCCCGGTCACGTGGTGCTTGTCCATGGAGCCGCGCATGGTGAGGGGAAGATCCGATTTCACTGTGCCCGAGCCGGTCTCCGCATCGAGGTTGAAATGGGCGCTGCTGCCGAGCTGCAGGGAAATATCCCCCGAACCGGTCTCCAGCTTCCACGGCGAAGTTGGCTGGCCGCTGATCTCCAGAGTGCCGGAGCCTGTCTCCGCCTTGACCGCTCCTTGCACGTTGGTCAGCTTGATGGAGCCGGAGCCAGTGCTCGCGACCACGTCGCCCGCCGAATTGAGCTGGGCATGAATCTCGCCTGAGCCGGTTTCGAGCGTGGCAGAACCCATCAGGTTGCTCGCTTCGATGGATCCCGAGCCCGTGTCGAGCCTGGAACCAGCGCCCAACTTGTCGGCGCGGATGGAGCCGGAGCCAGTGTGTCCTCGGACCGTTCCACTGATGTTGGAGATCTGAAGGTCGCCTGAGCCGCTCTCGGCCGCGAGCATGGTGTTGGTGGGCGTCGTGATCTCGTAATCGATCGAGACATGGCGCGAAGAAATCGTTGCCGTGGTCGTCTCCTACGCGAATGATGTTGCCTGCCTGATCGATCGGCGGATTGGCTGCGACTTTGGCCACTGCTTCCTCAGAAGAGCTGCCGCCCCACCAGCTATTGCTGCCCTTGACGTGGCCAACAATGTGGACCTGGTTGTCCGAGCCGGGCGAGACATGGATGGAGCCGGAGCCGGTGGAAACGTGCAAGGTCACCGGGCCGTTTACCGTGAGTGTGCGGTCGAAGGACTTCTCCGCCGCAAATGCGGCCGGGAGACACAGGGCGACCAGCAGGGCGGTCACCGCTTTGCGGGCTGGGTTACCTCGGGATTGCATGGTCGCCCTCCTTGGGCTTTTAGGGTTGCAGATATACGGTCTGGCCTTCGCTGAGGCCAGAGAGAATTTCGGTTCGGCTGCCGTTGGCGATACCCGCCTTGACCGCGATCCGGCGCAGTCCGCTACCGGCTTTGTTGTCGGGCACATCCACAAAAGCATTTTTCTGGTTGTCGTAGATCAGAGCCTGTTCAGGGACAGAGAGCGCGTCCTTGTGTTCCTGGTTCAGAATCTCGGCATTGGCTGTCATATTTGCTTTGATCTCATGATTCGGGTTGTCGATCGACACCCGGACCTCAAAAGTGGTGACGTTGTCTTTCTCCACGCCTAGGGGGGCGATACGCGTCACCTTTCCGGTGAATGTCTTGTTTTTGAACGACTCGATGCGGATACGGGCCAGCTGGCCCAGGTAGACCGAGGCGATATCCGCCTCATCGACCTTGCCGTTTACATAGACCTGGCGGGTGTCTCCGATGGTCATGACCAGGGTAGCGGTGGAACCAAGCACCAGAATGGAGCTGACCGCGTCGCCCACCTCCACATCGCGGGAGAGCACCTCGCCGTCGATGGGCGAGGTGAGCGTGGTATAGCTGAGCTGCTCTTCCAGCGATTTAAGGCTGGCCTGGTTTTGCGCCACCTGGGCTTCCGCCTGGTGCAGCTTGGCGCGGTCCACATCGATTTGCGCGACTGCCACATTTTTCTTGTTCAGCGCGGAGAGGTAGTCGCGATTGGCATTATCCATACCCTGCTGGGAGACGATGCCCTCTCGGATCATCTCCTGGTTTCGCTGCAGGGTGGCGTAGTACATCGGCAGGTCGGGCGCGGCAGCGTCAACTTTGTCGTGCTCGATGCTGGCCATGGCGCTCTTGACGTTGGCCTCCGCGGCTTGCAGGGTGGCGCGCTGGGCTTCCACCTCGGCGGTAATCTCCTGCCGGTCAAGCTGGGCCAGCAGCTGGCCTTTGTGCACGTGCTGGTTGATATCCACGTAAAGATTTTGCACGATCCCGCTGGCCTTGGATTTCAATTCGACCTTGGTGATGGGCTGCACTTTGCCGGTGGCGACCACGCTTTGGTCGATCTCCCCACGGGTAACTTTGTCCAGGCGGCTGGGGTCGAAGTGCTGGCCTCCGCGGTGCATGGCGGTGAGGGTCAGGACGGCGACCACCACTGCGGCAAGCAGACTGCCCCATATCCAGATTCGTTTGCCTTTACGCTGCGCCGCCACAGATCCCCCGGTACTTCTCTGATGATCCTAATGCTCCCGACTATGTTCTTTGATACGCATCCGGGGAGGAGATGGTTCCATCCGCCTGTTCCCGGGTGCAACCCCTCACCGGTATCATGACTTAATGCTTCGCCCGGTTCCTGCCGCGAAATGATTGAATTGATGCTCTTTCGGATGGTGTCGGTCGCCTTGCTCATCCTGGCGAACGGCTTCTTCGTGGCGGCGGAGTTTGCCCTGGTGAGCGTGCGTGAGACGCGCATCGAGCGGTTAATTGCCCTGGGGCGGCCGGGAGCCAGGGCGGTGCGCCGGCTGCAGGAAAACATGGAAGACTTTCTGCCGGCGGTGCAGCTGGGCGTTACCCTCTGCAGCCTGGCCCTGGGCTGGATCGGCGAGCCGGCGGTCGCTACCCTGTTCGAGCATTGGTTCAGCGGCATGCCTCACGCCAGGGTGTATGCCCACCTGATGGCCGTGCCCATTGCTTTTGCCCTCATCACCTACCTCCACGTGTTGCTGGGTGAGCTGGTGCCCAAGTCTCTGGCGCTGCGCAAGGCAGAGGTCCTGGCGGTTGCGGTGGCCGGGCCGATGGATGTGTTTATCCGGCTCACGCGCCCGGTGGTGCGGCTGATGAAGTGGTCGGCGCGGGTGGTGCTGCGGCTTTTTGGCATGGAGATGATGCAGGGGGGCGAGGTGCATTCGCCGGAAGAGCTGAAGCTGATCGCCACGGCCTCGCGCAGAATGGGCATGCTTCCCGCGTTTCAGGAGTCGCTGATTCACCGCGCGGTAGAGCTGAACAGCGTTCCCACGCGCGAGGTGATGACCCCCCGGCAGCGCATCTTCTCCCTGCCCAAGGACATGCTCATCGAGGACGCAAATGCGCGGGTGGTGGAGGAGCAGCATTCGCGGGTGCCGGTTTACGATCCGGCGCACGGCCCTGAGCACATCGTGGGCGTGGTCTATTCCAAAGACCTTTCGCGGTTGATGCACTTCCGCATGACGGCGCAAACGCGGTTTGCCCGCGCGCCCTTTACCGAGTTGCGGCTGGGCCAGGTGATGCACGATGTGCTGGTGGTTCCGGAGACCAAGCCGGTGTTGGACCTACTGGCGGAATTTCAGCAGCGGCGGCGGCATATCGCGATCGTGGTCGATGAGTATGGGTCGACGGTCGGCCTGGTCACGGTAGAAGATGCAATCGAGCAGATTATCGGAGAGGTAGAAGACGAGTTTGATATCGGGCCAAGGGCCGCTCTGCAAACTACATCCGGCGCCGTGGTGCTGGATGGCGGGGTGAACCTGCGCGACCTGGAGACGCAGATGGACTGGCACCTGCCGCGCAGCGGCGGGGTGGAAACCCTGGCGGGCTTTCTGCTGACGCGGCTGGGCAAGATCCCAACCGGCGAAGAGACCGTGGATTTTGAAGGAAGAAGGTTTACGGTAGTGGAAATGAGCGATCACCGCATCAGCCAGGTGCGCGTAGAGCGGCTTGGATAACCAGGAAGCGGGCAGTGCCCAGGAAGACGGCGCGTGGTCGGCAGGACCGCGACGCCGGCACGGGCAAAGGTTAGATGCATTGGTAGCGCTGCTCAAGCGATTGCTCTACATCCTGCCGGTCATCTGGCTGGTGGTGTCGATGGTGTTTTTGCTCATCCACCTGGTGCCGGGCGACCCGGTGCAGCAGATGCTGGGCGAGGGCGCAACCGCCTCGGACCTGTCTGCCCTGCGTCATCAATATGGGCTGGACGCGCCGCTGAGCCTGCAGTATGTGCATTACTGGCGCGGCGTGCTGCATGGAGACCTGGGCAGGTCGCTGCGCCTGAACGATTCGGTCTCGCACCTGGTGTTAACCCGCTACCCTTACACGCTGGAGCTGACCGTGGCCGCGCTTCTGCTGGCCCTGGCGCTGGCCATTCCCGCGGGTGTGCTGGCCGCCCTGCGCCGGGCCCGATGGCAAGACAGCGCGGTCGGGGTAGTGAGCCTGCTGGGGCTTTCGTTTCCCAGCTTCGCGCTGGGGCCCATCCTCATTTTGCTGTTCTCGATCAAGCTGGGATGGCTGCCGGTTTCCGGCGCAGGCTCGCCCGCCCACCTGCTGCTGCCTGCCATCACCATGGGGGGCAGCCTGGCCGCTATTCTCACCCGCATGGTGCGGACCGCGATGCTGGAGGAGTTGAACCAGGACTACATTCGCACCGCGCGAGCCAAAGGCCTGCCCGAGCACGTGGTCGTCTACCGCCATGCGCTGCGCAACGCGATCATCCCGGTGATGACCCTGGTGGGCCTGCAATTTGGCGCCCTGCTGGCCGGCGCCATCGTGACCGAAACCATCTTCTCCTGGCCTGGGATTGGCCGGCTCACCGTCTCTGCCATCTCCAACCGCGATTACGCGCTGGTGCAGGGCTGCATCCTGGCGGTCGGCCTGACCTATGTCCTGGTCAACCTGCTGACGGATGTGCTCTACACCGTGGCCAATCCCAGAATCCGAAGCTGAATGAAGGCCGCCTTCAACCCTCTCCCTACCGCCAATCGAGGGGTTGCCCAGGTCTCGATTTTGAGACCTGGGATAAGCAACTCTCGCTTTAAATCTCCACCTTCGACACGAAAACACCAGCGAAATACTTCCGCACGCCAAAGAAAATAATGAACCACAAGACGGCAGCAAACAGCCCGGGTGGCAGGCCGGCAGGCTGCAGGGTTATGTGAAACAACAGGATGTTGACAATCACCGGACCAAGCAATACCAGGGCGAGCGGGATGAACTGGCCGGAGAGCAGGAGCACTCCGCCGACGAGTCTGCACCAGGAAGACGAACTGCATGTAAATAGTCGGGCCAAGCAGCGCCATATACTGTCCGGCGCCGCCAGCGGGCATGGGCGCGTGCAGGAAATTGAGAAATCCGTTAAGGCCGAAGAACACAAAGATCAGGCCCAGGAGAATGCGCGCGACGAGAACAGCAATTTTCATATTTTTCCTTTCTCAATATGTTGAAGGGATCAACCGCTTTAGACCGCAATACTTCTCACCTGATCCAGATGGGGCGCAAGAAACTGGCCGCGATCGACCGTCCCCGACATCAGCTGCGCAGTTCCGCCGGCGGTCACGAAGGTCAGATCGGTAATTCCAATGAATCCCAGGATGGTCGTCAGATAGGGATCGATGAAGTTGAAGGCCGCATAAGGACTCCCTGCCTGGTACACTCCGCCGGTGGCGGCGAGAACGGTGGCCTTTTTGCCGGATAGCAGGCCCTTGGGCCCGTTCGGCCCATACGCAAAGGTGCGCCCGCCGCGGACAACCTGGTCGATCCACAGCTTGAGCACAGAAGGGATGCTGAAATTATGCATGGCCACGCCAATCACATACTCGTCCGCCTGCTCAAGCTCCGCGATGCATTCCTCGGAGTAGGCGAGCAGTGCCTTCTGATCGGGTTGAAGGGCGTCTGCAGGGGTGTGTGCCCCATAGATCCAGGATTGATCGACCGGTTTGGGGGGATTGGCAGCCAGGTCGCGAACGATTACTTTGCCGCCCGGGTGAGCGTTCTTCCAGTTGCCGACGAATTCGCGGGTCAATTCCCGGCTGATCGAGCTGGCCAGCGGACTTGAATCCAGTTGCAAGAGTGTCGCCATAAGTATTCTCCTTAACAACATACGTTGGTTATGCGTCGTATGTTGGTTAGTCAATAGACGACAGTCGTTGTTTTCCCGATTCTTTTTGTTGCCGGATAGGCTCTAATAAGGGTGACGATGCCAATCTCCGACTGCCAGGTTCGCGATCCACGGATCCGCCGCACCCGAAAGCTCCTTCAGGGAGCCTTGGGTACGCTCATGCAGACAAAGAGCTTCGACGAGATCTCGGTGCAGGATATTGCAGAGGCAGCCACCGTGAACCGGGCCACCTTCTACGACCATTACACCGATAAATTTGCCCTGCTGGACGCGATGGTCGCGGGGGACTTTCACGAATTTCTCGATGAGCGCCAGGTACGCTACGACGCCGGCTGTCCGGCTGCGGTGGGCGGCATTATTCTGGCAACCTGCGATTACCTTGCCCAGGTCCACTCCAGGGGGGCGTGCGATCGCCAGACGGCTTTTGGACCGTTGATGGATGCTGCGATCGTGGCGGCCATCCGCCACTTGCTGATGGAGGGGATACAGCGGGCAGAATACCCGACCGAGTTGCCGCCTGAGATGGTTGCCGCTGCGGCAAGTTGGGCCATCTGCGGGGGAGTGAAGCAGTGGTTCTCGATGCCCGATAGGCCGCCGGCGGCGACTCTCGTGCACCCAGTTGCTGGAGCTGGTGCTGCCCATGCTGAATGTAGGCAGTATCTAAAGCAGAGTCAGCAGTCGAGGCTCCAGCGCATTCGCGCCAATAGTTACCAGGCCTAACGAAATAGGCAGTGAGAAGCGGCGCGGCCCCGCGCTTCCCGGGTTGAAATAGCAGAACGCCCTGGCGCCAGTCGATGAGCGGCCGATGGGAGTGTCCGCTGATAACCGCCGAAAACCCCGCAGCGGCGGGATTGAGATCCAGCGCATTGCGGTCATGCAGCATGTAGAAGGTGTGACCGTAGAGCGTAACCACTTCCGTAGCGGGCAGGTGGGAGCAAGCCCCGAATGTATCGATGTTGCCGCTTATGGCCGTGACCGGGGCCAGTTCCCGAAGCGAATCCAGAATCAATGGGTCGCCGACGTCGCCGGCGTGGAGAATATGGTCGACGCCGCGCAGGGCTTCGATCGCTTCGGGGCGCAGCAAACCGTGGGTATCGGAAATCACGCCGATCAACGGGCTGGCCGGCGGGGTCATAAGCCGATCAACAGCCGGGTGCGCGGGTCGAGGTAATCGCGCAGCGCATCGCCGATGAAATTGAACGACAGCACGCAGAGCATCACGGCGATGGCCGGGAAGACGACCATGTGGGGAGAATCGAAGAGATGCGAGCGCGCGTCGTTCAGCATGCCGCCCCAGCTTGCGGCGGGTGGCGGCAGCCCCAGGCCGAGGAAGCTTAGGGTGGCCTCGGCCAGAACCGCTCCTGCCATGCCGATCGCCGCCTGCACGATGATGGGCTGCAGAATATTGGGCAGGATGTGGCGGGTAAAGATGCGCAGATCCGAGGCGCCCAGCGCGCGAGCGGCTTCGACGAACTCCCGTTCTTTAACGGCGAGAACTTGCGCCCGCACCAGGCGGGCGTAGCCTACCCATCCGCCAATGGCCAGGGCGAAAACCAGGTTGAGCAGCCCGGGACCGAGAAAAGCAACAAAAGCAATCGCCAGAAGAATGCCTGGGAAGGACAGAAAGGCATTCATCACAAAGACGTTGAGCAGCGTGTCGACCCGGCCGCCATAAAAGCCTGCCAGTCCACCCAGAACAAGTCCCAGGGAGAGCGATAAACCGACAACGCTCACGGCCACCATGAGCGAGAGGCGGGCACCGGCGAGAATGCGGGAAAAGATGTCACGGCCCAGCTCGTCGGTGCCAAACCAGTGAGCATGCGAAGGCGGGGCGAGGCGATGATAGAGATCGATGGCCGCAGGATCATACGGCGAGATAGCCGGCGCCAATACCGCGATGGCGACGAAGAGCACCAGGAGGAAAATGCCAATGACTCCGAGCGGCTGGTGGCGAAGAGTGGGAGCGAAGGCCATCGAAGGCCATGATCGCATATGGGCAGGGCTGTTAGAAGCTACACAGGTGACAGAAGATGACCATGGTGCTTTCGATGCAGGTCATTGCGCATCCTATCCTGCTTGAATGGGTTGTGATGATGAGGAGAACGTGATGCGCAAAGCAACCTGGCCTTTGATGATGGCACTCGCAACACTGGTGGTGGCGCCGGTTCTGGCGCAGCAATCGGCGGAGCAGCAGGTGATGGAGCTAGCCAATGCGGACCGGGCACAGCAAGGCTTAGGGCCCCTCAGGTGGGACCCGGCGCTGGCTCAGGCCGCCGCTCAGCATGCGCAGATCATGGCGGGGCAGCCCGCGCTTTCCCACCAATACGACGGCGAGCCTGATCTGGTCGCGCGGGCTGGTACAGCGGGTGCGCATTTTCGCTCCGTTGCGGAGAACCTCGCTGTAGCTCCGAGCCCCCAGGCGTTGGAACAGGAGTGGATGCACTCCCCGCTTCACCGGGCTAATATCCTCAATCCCCAGATGAATGGGGTCGGCGTAGCACTGGTGAGGCAGGGAGGGAATTACTACGCGGTAGAGGACTTTGACGCGGGTGTGGCCCAGCTTGGATCGGATCAGATCGAGCAGAAGATCGGGCAATTGTTGCAGCAGCGAGGGCTGCAGCCGGCTGGGCTGACCGAATTCGCACGCCAAACCTGCGCTCTGGATCACGGCTCGGCGGGCGGTCCCAAGCCCTGGTTCATCATGCGCTGGGAAGGAACGGACCTGGGCCGTTTGCCGGAAGTGCTCGAAGAGAAGATCGCCACCGGCAAATACCATAAGGCCGCGGTGGGTGCGTGCGATTCCGGCAACCCGGGCCAGGGTTTCGCCACTTATAAGCTGGCGGTGATGCTCTACTGAGACTGCCTGACAGGCCCCTCTGCCGGTGCGGACGATAGCGAGGCGCCAGCAGGCCCGGGCTGGGCGAACCGGCTCAGCTTGAGAAAGACCGGGGTGACTTCAAACGGAGTCTTGTCGCGGGCATTCAGAAGTGCCATCGGCTTTGCGCTCAAGCTGGAGACTTTGTCATCCCACCCATCCACTTTTAGGTGGCTGCCCAGAGGCAGCGCTGCAATCTGCTGCAGGTTATCCATGTCCAGCTTAGGTGAGTTTTTGGTCAACTCGGCCAGCCATGGTGTTCCATCGCTACTAAGCAGGGAATCGCCCAGCCGTGGCGTGGTGAGTGCCTTCAAATCCCTCGCGTGGGCCTGGAGTTGAACAAAGAACAGCCCTGCGTTGGCCAACCGGTCGTGATAGACCGAGTTATTCAAAAACTGCGTGGCCTTCTTCGCCGCGAGGCTATCGTCGCTCTCGGAGTGGTTCATGGTGATTCGTTGAAACGTAGACCTGTCGGGGAAGAGTAGCCGGTCGTTAAAGGCATATCGCGTATCGATGTGGTGGCCCATGGAGATATGCGCCAACTGGAAGGAGAGGATGGCAGCCAGAGCCTCCTCGTTGGGCAGCACATCGATCAGACCCTTGCTGACCAGAATGGTGTTACCTACGGCCAGCGATTCCAGCGGCGCAGTGAGTAGTACGCGGCAATGAATTGCTGACGGCAGCTCAAGATTATTTCCGATGATGAGGTTGTTGGTGACGGTTTCCAATACCTTGTCGAAGTCGCTCGGGGGCGCCAGCACTCCGGCTTGCACCAGCCGGTCCAGCACGTTGGCCTCGGCCTGCGCAACCCAGGCGCGGCTGGCCTCGAGCGGGCTCACGTCCTGGGCGGCGTCGCTTTCATCGGTGACGTCGTCGATGCGGATGGTAGCGCTCTCAGAGTCGCGGGTCGGAATTTTGAGCGAGTATCCCCAGAAAGTGGTCTGCGCACGTAGGTCGGGAAAGCCGTCGAACTTCCCGTGGCTTTCTTCCACGTAGATCGCCGCGGGCAGCCAGAGCCCCGGCTGCAGGTTGGTTCGCCAGCTATCGAAGTGGAAGTAGTGGGGTTCATCGAGATGAGCGTTGCCGGTATAGATGCCGTTTAGGCGAACCACATTTCCATCTTCATCCTCGATCCAGATGCGGCCGGTGAAGCGGCCGTCTCCAAACTTCTTGTGCGGAAGAACATCGAAGACTTGTGTCCGCACATTGCCCAGAAACTCGTTGCGCACGAAACCGAAATCGTAGTGTTGCCGATCGAAGCTGTCGGGATCGATGAACATCATGTCCAGGAAGCCGGTCGGCAGGTACTCCTCACCCAGCCCCAGGGCTGTGCTGATGCTGCTGAGTGCTGCAGCGGTGGTGTGGACCAGACCCCACCGGGCTGCTCTGTCGCGATAGCCCTCAGCGCGAAAGGACTTGTCGAAATCGACCCGGCTCAAGATGTATTTGTCTGACGACGGCACCAAAGAAAGCGCAGGATCAGGCTTCATGTTCTGGATATATGTCTGAACCATTGGGGTGCGCTTCTGCAGCTCCTTCGCCAGGATCCTCTCGTGGGCGATGGCGCGATCGATCAGCGCAGATTGCGCAGGGGTGAGCGGGACACCCGGTTTGAGGACCGGCTGCTTCGCCTGCGCGCCGAAGACGCAGAGAGAGAAGAGCAACAAACTAGTCGTGCCGCGGACAATGATCGTGCTCGAAATTGTGGTCATTGGAATGCCCCGTTTGCTGATCGCATCTATGCGAGTTGAAAAAGAATGTGAATGTAGGTGATGTCGTCCGCGGGCCGGCCATTCTTCTCCGCGGGCTTGAACTGGATGCGCTCAGCGACCCGCGCGGCCTCTTCATCTAGCCCATGGCCGAGGCCGGTCACGACGCGCAAGACCTCCACCTTGCCGTCGCTGCCAAAGCGGACCTGGAGAGTAACTTCGCCTTGGATCTTGAGCTGCTTCGCCTCCTCGGTGTACTGCGGGCGGGGCTCGGCGAGCACTTTGGGCGGCGTGAAGTGCTCCTGCGGAAGCTTGATCTCTGCGACAGCGTTATGGGATATTCCATTACCGCCGAACGAGCCGGTGGCCATGGTGCCTTGTCTTGCTGCCGTTCCGGTACCCACCCCTTCGCTCGCCCCCCGAGCATTCTCGAAACTGCCAACGGCGCCAATCGTCGCAGGCCTGGTTGCGTTTGGATTTGCGGCAACCCCCAACGGATCGCCGAAGCCGCCGATCATGATTGTCGGTGTGTTCCGGATATTTGCCCGGATCGGTGTGGGGCTGACGAACGACCCCACCTTAGGTTGTTGTGGAGCGGCGACAACTCTTGTCGCCGGAGCCGAAATGAGCGGCATCGGCGGTGTGGTCAGATGCACAGTCTCAGGTTTTGGCCGCGGTATCTCGAGCTTCGGAGGCAACTGAACGATCGGGGGTGGCGTCGGTATTCTGATGCGGGGGGGCGGCAGAGGTATACGGACGGGGAACACTAACTCCGTGTTCACATAATGGGGGATGGAGACCTTATGCACCTGGGTTAGACTCAACCACACGAATAGGGCTGCCATGCCTACGTTTACTGCCAGGCTCTGAGCAAAAGAACTACGCCTTCCATCGGCCGCCGGCAAGAGGCCGAACGTTTCCAGCGGATTTATGCCTGAATTTTCTGCTGGGTCCATATCAATCCCCGACTCATCGCTGTCCTGAGAGAAAAGTATCCATAACTTGCTTTGGTCGCCATTCTTGACGTTGTCCGCCGTATCTATCTTTCTAGACGGGCCATCTTAGCGATCGATGACGGGTCCGAAGAAAGAAAAACCCCCGCACTGATTAAGACAAACAGTTATAGTTACTTATTAAGTTGTTTTATCAGATGCGCTAAGCCAACACCAAATCAGGTTGCTGTTTTCAGACAACTGAAAATAAAGTGGGACTTGGTCGAGATTCATGCGCCCTCCCATCTGAAAGGCGCATGAAGTACGCCGACGCCCCCAAATTCCACAGGAAATTCGGGGGAGCGTAGTGGAGGGACCTGCGGTTAGGCGATTTGTGCGCCTGAGTCGGGAGTAATCCCGATTCGTCCCTTTTGGTTAAAAGCCTAATTTGGACAAACTCTGACTTTCAGCCGTCCCTGCGCGACTCAATTCGTAGACGCGGTTCACACGTGCACATGAAAGTCTTAGTGAAGTTTATCGAGCCGCGCGGTCTGATCCGCGTCCATTTCTTTCCGGACCTGCAACATCAGATGAGTATTGGCCTTCTCGAGATCTGCCCTGGCCTGGGCCACACGATCGATCTGGGCAAACAACGCGCTCTCGTCGAGCGTATCGGCGTGGGAAAGCGCTTCCATCTTGGACTCTTCTTGCTGCAGCGCCTGGTACTTGGATACCAGGTTGGTCTTATTCTGCTCGAAGAGCGAATCCATACGCTTCTGCTGCTCTGAGCGGAGATGGATCGCCTTGACGTAATGTTTGTCGTCCCACCAGCGACCAGGCGGCCCGAGCTGCAAACCGCTGTGCATGGTGGTCATCGTGCCATTTTCCTGAGAGGTGTTGGGCATGGAACCGCCGCGGATTGCTCCCGGGTTCTCACCATTGTTCGACGGCATCCCGCCACTGGACGGCATGCCTCCACCCGGAGGCGGTCCACCCGCTCCTGGCGGCGGCCCACCGCCCCCTGGTCTCTGGGCCAGCACGGTCAAGCCGGGAACCGAAATCAAGCACCCCGCCAACAGCAGGGAATAAAAAAATGGACTACCCAGATGCATTAGTTGGCCAGCCTGCGCGGCGGCCGGGAATGCGAGTGTCTTTCCAGGGTAGTAGTCGATAAAGGCGACTCCGCTTCCCAGCGTATCTCCTGGTCGATGGCCATCATCAGGCGATTATCGCCGCAACGTTCGAAGGGGACTCCCCCGCCTGGGACGCCACGTCGTTGGCCGCAGGGGTTCGAACAGATCCATCCCTGGTGAACTTCAAACAGGACTGCCGCCGCCAGCAGGGCCGCCGCGGCCCAGGTACCCAGCGTCCGGCATTGGAAAAACAACTGCGATGACGGCGAGATCGACACGGGCGCCCGCCTTCGGCCCACTGCGAGGCTGGTGGCTCCAAAGCTGTCGATCGCAGACTGTACTTGCTTGAACTCGTTCTGGCACTGCGGGCACGCGTCCACGTGCCTCCTCACTTCGAGCGAGGCAATCCCCGATAAGCAGATCGGTGAACTGGTCATCGATTAAATGTGGGTTCAAATGTGAGGTAACTGTTGACCGGTCATCGTATCTCTCCGATCTGTTCCCGTATCGCCTTCACTGCGCGGTGCAGGTGTGTTTTGACCGTGGTGGCGGACATATCGATGGCCAGCGATATGTCCTGTATACCCATCTCTTCCTGAAAGTGCATAAGGAAGATGGTCCTCTGATTTAAGGATAAACCTGCCAGTACTTTCGCTACCTGGGCGACCTTCTCGCGCAAAAGAAGGTCTTTTTCCGGCGAGCATCTTCCACTGCAAAGCGTCGACGCAACTTCCGTGATGTCGAGCGCCCGCTCGCGAAACGACCTCCAGAAACGGAACTTCTTGGTTCGCTGGTGGTCCCGGATCATATTGAGTGCGATCCGGGTCAGCCATGTTTGCACGCTGCACTCGCCGCGAAAGCTTGCGCGTGCCCGATATGCCTTGAGAAAGCAATCCTGGACGATGGATTCCGCAAGGTCCCGATCGCCAATGGAAAAGGCGACAAAGCGCAGCAGGCGGGCGCGATATCGATGAACCAGCTGATCGACATCGTCGAGTTCAGAGACGGCAAGCGCTTGTCCGGTAAAGCGAAGAATATTTGACGCGTGGGCGGCATACATATCAATGTAGACGGGCGCTCCGGCGAAATGATTACGCCCGATCCATCACTCGGCGCTCCGCACATTTTCATCCCCGTCAACATCATTCGTGGCTCGCCATGTTAGGCAGGGCAAAAGCGTTTACCCTCGCCCCAGAGGCGTATTTCTGTAAAGCTGAGCAAAGCTGGCACGGACGCCGAAAGGAGGATGAACCGGGTGGTCATCATCGGAGCCGGCCTGGCCGGGCTGAGTTGTGCGTTGTCGCTGGAAGGCGCGGGCATGGCCGTAACCCTGCTCGAGGCGTCGGACGCACCGGGCGGCCGGGTGCGGACAGACATGGTGAACGGCTTTCGCCTCGATCGCGGATTTCAGGTCCTGCTGACTGCCTACCCGGAAGCCAGCGGCTGCTCGATTACAGCGCTTTGCAACTGAAAAACTTCGAGCCCGGGGCGCTGGTCTGGCACGGCGGCAGCTTCCATCGCTTCGCCGACCCCTTTCGCAACCCCCTGGGCGGGGCGCGGTTCCTGTTTGACCCCATCGTGCCTTTGGTTGACAAGTTGCGCGTGGCGAAGCTGCGCGCGCGGGTGCAACAGGGCACGTGGGAAGAGATGTTTGCCCGGCCCGAGCAAACCACGCGCGACTACCTGCGGCGTTTCCCTTCAGCCCGGCGATCATCGAGCGGTTCTTCGAGCCTTTCTTCGGCGGCGTTTTTCTGGAGCGCGAACTCGTGACCTCGAGCCGTTTCTTCGAGTTTCTCTTTCGCATGTTCTCAGCGGGAGACACGGCTGTTCCGGCCCAGGGTATGGAACAGATACCGTTGCAATTGGCGGCGAAGCTCCGCGGCGGCACGCTGATGACCGGTGCGCGGGTGAGCAAGGTAACGCAAGACCAAGGGTTTCAGGTGGAAATCCAGGGCGAGGAGAAGCTGGAGGCTCGCGCCGTGGTGGTCGCGGTGCCGGGCAACGAGGGCAATTCGCTGCTCAAGGGGGTAGGCGGCTGGAATATACCCGAGGTCAGGGCCTGGAACAGCACGACGGCTTTTTGTTATGCCGCCGAGCAGCCGCCGGTGGACGAGCCTATTATCCTGCTGAACGGCGAGGGACGAGGCTCCGGGCCGGTGAATAACGTAGCGGTGATGAGTGCAGTCTCGCCCGGCGTACGCGCCCCCTGGAGCGCACCTGGTGGTTGCCAGCGTAGTGGGAGAAGCGCCCAGCGAAGGCGTGGCGCTTACCGGCTGGACGAAGCAGTTCGGGCTCACATGAGCAAGTGGTTCGGCCCGGTGGTCGACTCGTGGAGCATGCTCGCGGCCTATCCCTTGGCCCGGGCCCTGCCCCAGCAGCGGCACGCGGAGTGGGAGCAGAGCCCGGTGCGCTTGGGCGGCACGGGCGGAGTCTACATGTGTGGGGACTACCGCGAGACCGCCTCCATCCAGGGTGCGCTGGCTTCCGGTAGACGCGCTGCGGAGGCGGTGATCAAGGATCCGAGAAGAGGGTAAGGGGCGGATGCCGATAGAGATACTTCTGGGTAGGCAGATCGCACGCGAGAGGGTTTTTGGCGCAAGACATAGGGTTTGCGGTAAAATCAATGCTAGTGTGAAGTTGCCCCCGCCTGGACACTCCTCAGTAGCTCAATGGCAGAGCATTCGGCTGTTAACCGAAGGGTTGTAGGTTCGAGTCCTACCTGAGGAGCCAAATAAATCAAGAAGTTAACCTTCTTCGCGCTGCTGTTTTGACCGGCCTCATTGGGGAGTAGTTTGGGTTCCTCGCAGAAGGCAACTTCTGCTGACGGGCACGGTCGTTCGCATGTATAGAGAGTGCGAAAGCGAAAGAACGGGTTGGAGTGGCACGGAGTCTGTTGGCGCCTTCGTCACAGGACCGCAGATCGACTAGCAAGAATTGAATCTTCGTTGTTTGCCACAGACGGGCAATAAGTCTGTGCGCAGGATTGAGGCGGCCGTTTGGTTATAAATCGATGGTTTACGGCTGCATCGCTTGCATGCGTATTCGTCGTTGCAGGCCCTTTGGCAAAGTCTCAGGGAGTAGATGTTGCGCTGAATCTGCCCGACGATCCGATCGTGGGCCAACAGCAATCAACTCCCAAGACTGCAGCGACGATACCGGCGGTTGAATCTGATCCGGAGCCCACGCCTGCTGCCAGCACCGCCGCTCCAAAGCCTGCGCAGGCCGACCAGCCGCAGACCGCGGAAGGGCAGCTTAAGCAGCAGGAGAAACAAAGAGTTTTTGGCGTGATGGCAACATTCAACACCACCACCAACAAGGATGCACTGCCTCTGAGCAGCGGGCAAAAATATCAGCTCTTTTTCAAAAGTGCGACAGATCCATGGCCCTTTCTACTTTCGGCCTTCGGGGCCGGCATCGACCAGGCGGAGAACAGTTTTCCTGAATACGGCCAGGGCATGGCGGGGTATGGCAAGCGATTTGGCGCTGCCTACACCGATTACTTCACCGGCAATCTTCTGGGCAACGCTGTGCTGGCAAGCTTGCTGAAAGAAGATCCGCGCTATTTTCAGAAGGGCACAGGTTCCTTTACACTCGGGCTCTATGGGCGGCGTCGAGCACCGTCTGGTGCAAGCGTGATAACGGCACCTGGGGTCCGAACTATGCCAATGTGATGGGCAACTCATGGGCGCCGCCGTTTCCAACCTTTACTACCCGGCTTCGGACCGTACTGCCGGCGACACGATCGAACGCGGGTTTACTGTCACGGCGGAAGCGATCATCGGCAGTGAAGTGATCGAATTTTGGCCGGACATCGTCCGCCACCACAAGCGAAAACAAGCGGAGAAGCTCGCTCGACAGTCGCCGCCGAACGGTGCGCCGGGCACTCCTCAGCCCTCCTCGCAAGCGGTTCCTGCGCCCCCCGTTCCCCAGCACTAGCCCACAAGCTAAAGCAAAGTCTGAGCGGCTGGCCGCTCCAATGAGCTACCGCGCATCCTACCGCACAGACAAGACGCCTGCGGGTGTTTATTTAAGCTGGGGAGACTGGGATGAAACGGGACACACTAAGGAAACTGTTTGTTTTTGCGACCGTCGCTTCCGGGGTTGCGGCAGCCTACCTGATGTATCGGCGCGGCGCACCAATGGGAACGATCGCGGCCAGGACCATTACTAATCCTGTGGGCTCGCTGATATCAGAGGTGAGCGGCGCAAGCGCGTGAAACCGTCTTAGCGTGGAGTCACCTTGACCATGTTGGCCCGGCAGGACCTTACCCCCTGGCAGGCCTCAGGGCGCAAGTCTTTCGCCAGGCAGATCTCAATCGCGGTCAGCCGGTTATTGCCGCAGCTTAGCGCGAAACTCCCTGCTGGATAGCCGGGATTTGCCGCCGCAAAGCGCGACAGCAGGTCGTCCGGGGTGACGCCATCCGCGTCATTGCCGGTACCGATGTTCGCCGGAATCCTCACCGCCGCAAACGCTTTATGGATCTCTGCAAAGTAATCGCCGGCGCTCAGCCCCGAGCAAGTGCCGTGCGTCTCCCACTCGTGCTCTACCAGGCTGGCGGTGGGGATGATATCCGTATCGGCCTGCGGATTGGCCGGGCCAGGCACATCGCTGCAATGCTGGGGATAATCGCCGTTCGCATCCTGTGGCCATAGCCCGTGCACCACAAAGCCGAGATTACGCCCGCACTCGGGACTGTCGCCGTGCGTTGCGCAGAACTCCGGTGACCACGAAAGGTTCAACAGATAAAAGTCGAATTGCCCCGGCGTCGCCTGCTCGTCGGGGCGCCCGCGACGCGGCCGTCGCCTGCCTGTCTGCTCATCGTTCTGGGCGTAGTTTGAGGTATCCCGTGGCCGGTACTCGCGAGGCGCCGGTTGCGGGGCGGCTTCACTGCGCGGAGCAACCGGTGGTGGTGTGTTGTTGTTGCAGCCGACGGTCAAAAGCGTCAACAACAGCCCAACGCTCGCTGATGCGCGATTAATGTTCATGACTATCCGGATACAGGAACAATCTCGTAAGGCCGCATCATCTCGTTGGCAGCGTGCTCCAACGTGTGACAATGCCATACAAATCTACCCGAATAGCCGTCGAAACGCACGATGATGCGCGTGACGCCGCGAGACTCCACCCGCACTGTATCTTTCCAGCCAGCCTCATTGGCCGAGGACAGAGCCGCGGACCCGCGAAAGCTCAGTGTCTTCGAGGATAAGTAGTCAGGGACAAAGATGGGCCGCCGATCGAGTACTTGAAAACGCACCTGGTGAAGGTGGATGGGATGGGTATCCGGCGTCAGGTTGATCAGTCGCCAGATCTCCACGCTCCCCTGGCGCGGCCTTTCCGTGACCGGTGAATTCCACCTGCTCTCGTTCAACAGCATGCTCATCGGCTTGCCGAAGGGATTGTTGTATTCATTCAACGTCAGGCTGCGGGAAACGACCGCCTCCTGCTCCTGGATGGGGATGAACGTCCTGAGCGTCCGGGGCAGGGAGCTCGTGTCAGTAACTTTGTTGCGGGATACGCGAAACTGCAGCAAGGGCAGGATATCGTTGCGCAAGACGATATCCGCGCCTGCACTCTCTGAAAAATCGATGATCACGTCGACCCGCTCACCGCCGGCAAGCTGCAATCGCTTCACCTCGACCGGCGCGCCGAGCAATCCCTGATCCGTGCCAATCTGATGGAAACTCTGTCCGTTTTCCATCGTCAGGCGGAAGAATCGGCCGTTCGACGCATTCAGGATCCGAAGCCGGTATCTTCTGGGCTCTACTTCCAGGTAAGGCATCAATTTGCCATTCACCAGGAAGCAGTCGCCGAAGACTTCCGGAACCCACGGCCCCTCAGGGTTCTGCGAAGCCGGATAGTAGAGCTGCCCGTCCTGGCGCAGCATCCGATCACAGAGCAAAAGGGGGATCTCATATTTGCCCCGCGGCAGGTTCAATGAATCTTCGGCACTGTCTCGAAGGAGATAGGCGCCAAACAGGCCGGCATAGATGTTGAGCCGCTCGATTCCCATGGCGTGATCGTGATACCACAGCATCGCCGCATCCTGCCTGTTGGGATACGAATAGGTAACCTCTTTCCCAGTCGGGAACCAACTTTCAGGATAACCATCGCTCTCCGCAGGCACCCTTCCCCCGTGGAGATGCACGACTGTTCTCACCTCTGGACGTTCGCGCTCCGCGCCGCACAATTTGTAGTCGATGGGCAGAAAATGCCGTCCCGGCAAACGGTTCGCCCATTCCACACAAACCGGCTGCCCCTGGCGGCCTTCAATCGTAGGCCCGGGAAATCGATTTCCATACCCCCACACCATAGTCGGTGGTACATCGCGGTGGAGTTTAACCGGAAAGGCCGTCATTTGCATGCGATAGAGCGGCGCCGCAGCGGTTTTCGCCCCACCTGGACCAGGCAGTACGGGCTTCGCCGTGGGCGGAATCGGCAAGGGATCGACAAACGCTTCCAGGTCGGAAGCCTGAATCAAAGGAGGCGCGATAACCCGGGCGGTTTGCGCTCCCGGCGAGGCCACCCCCAGATCGCAGGCAGACTGCGACATGGAGGCAAGGCTCGCTTTGAGCAAAAATTCGCGTCGAGTGGAGGCCATTCTTAAAACGAGACTAACCTGCGGGGGTTACTCAACGCTGTCTGCAGACTCCTTGGAGACAATAACCCCGGTCTTCGGATCGAGGATCAAGCGCCCCGCACTTTTCGCGCGTTCCACGTCTTCAAAATCGAACATGTGCTCGATCGAACCGGCCAACACGTCAAACGATCCCTGGCCGATCCGCTCATGGTTGAGCCAGTTATCTTCGACGAAGCGAATAATTGAGGTCTGATCCGTCAGAGTGTGATCGACGAAGTTCGCCTTTGCCCATGGCGAGATGATGAGCAGGGGCAGCCGCGGTCCATGGCCGCAACGGGCAAGCGCAACGTCGTTTTCCGGGTCCGGCTCACCGATTACTGTGATCGAGCCCGCGCCGCCCGCGACTTCATCGCTGTTGCCGTTGATCAGGTCGATGACCCCATTGGTCTGGCCGGAAATCAAATTCACTGCGCCCAGCGTGGAATCACCGAACGTTGTCTCGAAATAGTTATCGCTCATGGAGTAGTGTTGCGCGTAGTTCCACAGCGCGGTGACCGTGTTGCCGTCAAAGTACGCCATCGTCAGGCTGTTGGTGTTGAAGGGGGCCGGCGCCTTGGGTACGGGGTTTCCCAGCGCGTTGCCTCCGGCCCCGGTGTTCAACGGAAACAGGTCCAGCTTGCCTCCGTGAAAGGCCATCTGCTCCGGCGAGTAATCGTTGTCCTGGTCGTTGGTGGACGCTTGCGTGCGGCCCAGGCGGAAAGGGTTCGCCGCGCCGCTGCCATTGGCTGGATTCAGGTTTGGGTTCTTTTGCAGCAGTTCAGCGGTAAAGCCATTGACCTTGGGGGTATCGGGAGCGGCGACGAACTTCGGGTCCCCCGGCGGATTAAGTGCCTTCGGGTAGATTCCGAAATAATGATCGAAGGAAACATTCTCGTCGAAAATCACAACCAGGTGCTTGATTGGAGTTTTCGTAATTTCGCTAGCGGTTTTGTTATCGCTCTGCCAGGCGAATGCACTAGGCCCTTGAAGCCCAAATAACAATGCCATGGTAGCTGCCACAAATCGATTTATAGACTCCCTCGTCACTCGAACGCAACGAAGCAAGTCTGCCATGCGCGCGTGCATCTCCCGGGTTATTTGTCGGTGAATGCTGAAGAACGATGATCCCATTCGCGGGCGCGACGCCTGTACGCCGCGCCTGCGTGGTTTGGGGCTTATACCGGAGCGGTTGGTTAGGCCACGCTTACCGGTTGGTGCCCATGGTGTTTCACGTATTGCGTAAGCGACTCGAACTTCGTCTCCTTGAGTAGCTCGCCGAGAGTACGCTCGCCATCCCAACCAGGGGCGAAATTGTGGCCGTAATGTTCGCGCAGGTGCTTGATTTTGGTGGTGGGATGCTTGTGATCGATTTGCCCGCTCTTCTCGCGGGCACGGCCGTCCAGTCCAGGATTCTTTGGGGCGTTACTCATACCAGCTCCTTTATTGGATTTTGGGGCGTGGCGTCCAGCCGCGTCCAGAGGAACAACAATGCCGGCCATTTTACTCCCGGGACTTCACCCGGGATATGAACCCAGTCTGTCTTCCGGCGAGCCAGGGAATCAGGCTGCCGATCGAACCACCGCTTCAATCTCGTGACGCAGATCCTCTTTCACCCGGTTGGTATCGATCCAAAACGGAGCCTTGCATTCCACTTCAAGCAATTCCGAGCCGGCATCGTAATTCCATCGGATCCTGACGCCGTCTTTCACCGCTTCTCCTTGCGGGCTGACTACCTGAATGCCGGCCTTCGATGCCTTCTTGCGCAGGCGGGCAAAAATAGCGCGTGTAATACCACGAAACGTCTCCCTGGGATTCCCTGACATCCGAATTCCACCCCTCCTGGGCCGACGAAATCGGGGCCCGCGCTGCTGGCCGGCGGCCCCCATTTCGATTCCTAGAAGAATGGACGAGCCGAGGGCGAGTTGCGTTCATCCGCGCTGGTAAATTTATTGTTTACGGACTCGACGGGGAAGGCTCTTGCTGCAGTCTTCTTCATGGTTTACAAGCGAGCCGGAGTCGTGTATCACTAGGTTTCGCGGCCGATCCACAGTTGCACGTTAAGACTTTCTTTTCTATGCACATCCAGATGGGTTGGCGAACGTGGTTGCTGGTGATTGCTGTCGGCGTTTGCACCTGGACAGTGGCCGAAGTTCACGCTACCCAGGCAGGCGACGCGCGCCTCCGGGCCGCCCGCATACGTGAGCACCGGTGTCTTCACCCCCGCGCATTCTACGGCAGCCGCGGCGGTCAAAGATTTTCTCGATATCCATCCCGAACATCCGGTTCAGCCCATCGCCTACACCCACAAGGTGCACCTCGCCAAGGGACTGCCCTGCACCTTCTGCCACGTCGGCGTGGACCAGGGGCCCGAGGCGCGGATCCCCGGGGTGAACGTCTGCATGACCTGCCATTCGGTGATCGCCACGGATCGACCCGAGATCAAGAAAATCGCCGCCTACAAGGCTCGTGGGGAAGAGATTCCCTGGGTGCGCGTCTACAACTACAGCGAGTCGGCGCACGTGCGCTTCAACCACGCGCCGCACGTTCGCGCGGGAGTCGACTGCGCCACCTGCCACAGCGATTTGACTAAGCAGACCACGGCCGAACGCAAAGTGGATATGAACATGGGCTTTTGTATCAATTGCCACGCGCAGAAGAAGGTCTCAATCGATTGCGAGACATGTCATTACTGACGCATAGGGTGCCGGCGAACTTTATGGAACGGCGTGATTTTATCAAGATATCGGCTCTCTCCGGCGTGATGGCCACGCTGGAAGGCTGTCGCAGCGCCGAGAAGCAGCTCATCCGGTTCGTCCCCGAGGAAGAGCTGGTGCCCGGCATTGCGACCATAAAGCCGAGCGTCTGTACTCTGTGCTCCGCCGGCTGCGGCCTGTTGGTGCGGGTGATGCAGGGAGAAGCCGAAGTCGTGCGCCGCGGCCAGCAGGGGCTGATCAAGATGGGCCTGGCGAAAAAGCTCGAAGGCAATCCTCAGCATCCCGTCAACCATGGAAAGCTCTGCGCGCGCGGTCAGGCCGGCCTTCAGGTGCTCTACCATCCGGACCGCATCACCCACCCGATCAAGCGCACCGGCCCGCGAGGGTCGGGCGAGTTCCAGCAAATAACCTGGGACGATGCGCTCAAGGAAGTTGGCCGCGCACCTGACCACTCTGCAAGCGTCAAAGTCCGCCAGTTCGCTGGCCTTTCTGGCGCGTCCGCTGAGCGGCCAGCGACAGCGAATTGATCGACCGTTTTCTTAAAGGCCTACGGCGCGCCGCCTGCGGCCTGGTACGAGCCTTTCGACGAGGCCGTCCTGCGCCAGGCAAACCTGCTCAGCTTCGGCCACGCTGCCCTGCCCACGTTCGATCTGGCCCGCGCCGATTATGTGATCTCCTTTGGCGCCGATTTTCTGGGAACCTGGAACTCTCCCGTGGCGCAATCAGCCGGCTATGGCGAAATGCGCCAGGGCCGCCCCGGACGCCGCGCAAAATTTGTGCAGGTCGAATCGCGCATGTCGCAGACCGGCGCCAATGCCGACGAGTGGGTCGCGTGCCGGCCGGGAACCGAGGGTGCGCTGGCGCTGGGCATCGCTCATATCATCCTGAGTGAGAAACTCATCCCGCAAGGTGCGGGCGCGCGCGCCGGTTCGCTCATCGCCGGCTGGTCTGCGGGTCTGCCGGAGTTCGCGCCGGAAGCGGTGGAGAAGCAGACCGGAGTGAGCGCCGCTGTCATCAAGCGTCTCGCCCACGAGATCGCGCAAAGCGGATCGGCTGCCGCCATCATCGGCGGCGCGCCGCTGGCCCACACCAACGGTCTGTTCAATGCGATGGCCGTCAATGCTCTGGAGTCTCTGGTCGATTCGGGTCGCGATCAGGGCCCAATCATGGGCTTCACGCCCGAGCCGTTGCTGGGGGATGCAACCGCCCCCATGCAGGCCGGCCTCGCCGAGCCTGAACGCGTTGCTGAAATCCGCGCCGCAGATGCTGCTGCTGTACGAGGCCAATCCGATTTTCTCTGCGCCGCCGGCGCTGCGGATGCGCGAAGCGCTCGCCAAAATCCCCTATATCGTCAGCTTCGGCAGCTTCATCGACGAAACCAGCGCGCAGGCCGACCTGATCTTGCCCGATCACGCCCCGCTCGAAAGTTGGCTCGACAGCATTCCCGAGTCGGGTTCGCTGGCAGCGGTGGCCAGTCTTGCGCCGCCTGCTGTGCTGCCGCTGCACGATACCCGGCCAATGCCCGATGTGCTGCTTGGGCTGGCGCACCAGCTTGGTGGCGACGTGGCCAAGGCTCTCCCTTGGCCAACGTATGATGCCATGTTGCGGGCCGCGTTTGTGCCGCTGCGCACCCGCGGCGGCTCCATCGACGCAAAGACCGATGATGATTTCTGGGATGCTGCGCAAACCCAAGGTGGCTGGTGGAGTCTGCCCGGCGCATGCCGCCAATGCCTCCCCTGCCCCGGTGTCGTCAAAGGCCGCGCCGATGGCCGCTTCCGCGCCGGAGTTTGCCGGCGCTGCTGCGAGATTTTCCGTTCTATTTCCTGCCCTACGTCTCGCAGTCGTTTGGCGATGGTTCGCTGGCGCATCTGCCCTGGCTGCAGGAGTTGCCCGACGTGCTCACCTCGGCGATGTGGTCGAGTTGGGTGGAGATCAATCCCAGGACCGGCGAGCGCTTGGGCATTCAGCAAGGCGACTTGGTGGAGATCGCGTCGCAGCAGGGAAGTGTGCGCGCGGCCGCGGTTCTTTCCCCCGGCATCGCCCCGGATATGGTGGCCATGCCGGTCGGCCAGGGACACGAAAATTTCGGCCGCTTCGCCACCGGCCGTGGCGCGAACCCGCTCTCGATTCTTGCGCCGCTCGCGGAGCCGGAAACCGGTTCGCTAGCCTGGGCCGCGACCCGGGTGAAGCTTACGCGTGCGGGCGGACCCGAGCAGGCAAGGCTGGTGTTGTTCGCGGGAGGAATGAGTGGTTTCCCGCACGAAGAGGAGAAGCGTTAGTCCAGCGGTGAGTATCGATTTGTTTAACCACAAACGCCGGCTGCCCATTCAGCCCGCTTTTGGCTTGAGTGGGATAACAACACCACGGCCAGAAAGGAGGATGAATGGCTCACAAGTGGGGACTGGCAGTAGACCTCGATCGCTGTACCGGATGCGAAGCCTGCGTGGTCGCATGCCATGCGGAGAACAATATTCCTACGGCAGGCGAGGATCAGGCCGCCCGTGGCCGCGCCAAGCATTGGATTCGTGTCGAGCGCTACTGGGAAGGAGATTTCCCCAACCCCCGCGTCCGCTTTCAGCCCGTGCTCTGCCAGCAATGCGACGAAGCTCCCTGCGAGCCCGTCTGCCCCACCTACGCCAGCTACCACACGCCCGAAGGACTGAACGCGCAGGTCTACAACCGCTGTATCGGCACCCGCTTTTGCGCCAACGCCTGCCCCTACAACGTCCGCTTCTTCAATTTCTACAATCCGAAATGGGAGATGCCGCTACAACTGCAACTTAATCCCGACGTCTCTGTGCGCAGCGTCGGCATTATGGAAAAGTGCACCTTCTGCGTGCAGCGCATCAAGGCCGCCGAGATCCAGGCGGAAGCGGAAAAGCGAGAGCTGAAAGACGGGGAATTCACCACCGCCTGCGCGCAATCCTGCGCCTCCAAGGCCCTGGTCTTCGGCGATTTGAACGATGCCACCAGCGAAGTTCGCGCACTGGCGAATGGAATCGCGGCAGCAAGTTGTTAGGCGAACTCGGCACCAAACCCAACGTGACTTATCTCGAACGAGGCAGTTGGCAGGATGCAAACAAAGGCTGAACAAATCGAGCAGGATCTGCTGCGGCCGCTCTTCCACAGCAGCGGGAAGTACTGGGTTGCGGTGGCACTCGCGACCAGTCTTCTGCTTGCGGGCGTGGCAGCGTTTTGCTATCAGCTCTATGCCGGCATCGGCGTCTGGGGGATTAACTCCCCCGTGTTCTGGGCCTTTGACATCACCAATTTTGTTTTCTGGATCGGCATCAGCCATGCGGGCACGCTGATTTCCGCGATTCTGCGTCTTACCAATGCCACCTGGCGCCGCCCGATTACTCGCTGCGCCGAGGCCATCACCGTCTTCTCGGTCTTGATCGGCGCCATCATCCCGCTTTGCCACATCGGGCGTCCGTGGCTGGCTTACTGGATGATCCCTTATCCCAACCAACGCCATATCTGGCCCAATTTCCGCTCGCCGCTGGCGTGGGATTTTTTCGCTATCTCCACCTATCTCACCGGCAGTACCACCTTCCTTTATCTGCCCACCATCCCCGACTTCGCCGCCGTCCGCGATGCCGCCACCGGCTTCCGCAAGAAGATTTATCGCGTGCTGGCCCTGGGTTGGCAGGGCACGCCGCGGCAGTGGCAGCGGCTTGAAGTTGCCATGCACATCATGGCCGTCGTGATCGTTCCGGTCGCGGTTTCAGTACACACCATCGTCTCCTGGGACTTCGCCATGACCCTGGTGCCCATGTGGCACTCCAGCATCTTCGGCCCGTACTTCGTCGCTGGCGCCATCTTCAGCGGCATCGCTGCCCTGATCCTGGCCATGGCTCTGTTGCGAAAGCTGCTGCATCTAGAGGAATATCTACGGCCGATCCACTTTGAAAATCTCGGCAAGCTGCTGCTGACCATGAGCCTGCTCTGGTTTTACTTCACCTTTGCCGAGCGGCTCACCGCGTGGTACGGCAACTCTCCTCCGGAGATGGCGGTTTTCTGGGAGAGCATCCGCAAACAATTCGCGCCCTTGTTCTGGGCCATGGTGGTGTGCAACTTCATCATCCCCGTGCCCATATTGGCTATCAAGCGGTTGCGCACGATTACCGGAACTGCGATCGCATCGGCCGCTGTCGTCGTGGGCATGTGGCTGGAGCGCTTCCTCATCGTCGTGCCCGCGCTCGAACACAAATTCCTGCCCTATTCATGGGGAACCTACCGGCCCACCTGGGTGGAAGACACGTTGATGGCTTCGAGCTTTGGCATGATGGCCCTGCTCTACCTCCTGTTCTCGAAATTCGTGCCTATGATTTCCATCTGGGAGATGAAGGTGGGACTCCAGGCCCACGGTGGTGTTCCGGTAGTGGCCGCGACCGATGGTCCTTCGTATTGGATGTGGCGGAATGAAGGCTCTCTACGGTCTCTACCTCGATGCGGCCAGCGCGCAGCGCGCGGTCGACACTTTGCGCGACGCCACCTCCGACCTCAAGTTCAATGCCAAACAGATTGTGATTATCTCCGGCGAGCCGCACGAGGGCTACGACTTTACCGACTCGCAGGCGACTTCAAGTCCGTATCGCTGGGCCGTGCTCGGCGCCGTTGTTGGTGGCACGACTGGCTATCTGCTGACTACGCTTTCGCAGAAGTCCTATCCGATTTTCACCGGGGGCATGTCGCTCACACCGGCGTGGACCAACGGCATCATCATCTACGAGATGATCATGCTGGGCGCCATCCTTACCACGTTGCTGGTGTTGCTCGTCGGCGCCGGGCTGCCGAACTTCAAAGGAGTAATTACCGATCCTGAGATTGGGACAGGGAAGATACTGGTAGGGGTGGTCGATCCGCCGCAGAGCTCACATGCGGAACTGGAAAGACGTCTCCGGTTGGCAGGCGCTACGCAGGTAAAGCAATCGTCTGAGAGCTAGCCGGGGGACTGGGTGTTTACGATCCAGCTTTGATGCTGGCCACGTGGATCGTCTTGGTGGTTGTGTTCAGCGTCCCGGTGACGGTTACCTTTGCGCCGGCATAGGTTGCCGGCTTCTTCTGATCATCGAGTTGGTAGGCTGTCTTGGTCACAGGATCGAAGAGCGTATACTTGCCGCCCATGTTCACGCAGCGATTAGTGCAATCCTTCGCGCTCTCGCCCTGTTTCTCCATGATCGAGTGGCCGCCCAAAGCGGCGCACTGGCTGTCAATGATCTCGCCTTTGAATGTCTGTGGAGCCTGGCCAAAAACGCTCAGCGACGCGAGCAGGCAGCCCGCGCAGATCGCAAGATTCTTCATAGTCCGGCATATTTTCATAGTGATTCCAGTATTGTCAATTATCCGGTTTGCCTGGAAGGACATCGAGCATGAAGCAACACGCAGGTCACCCTCATCCGCATCATTCCCACAATCACACGGTTGCCGGCGATGGCCAACCGACGCGCCGCGACTTCCTTCGCGTGCTCCTGGCAGGGGCCTCGATTCTGGAGCTGGCCTACCATCGCGCTGCCTGGGCTCGCGCGGCAGCTCCCAGTGCCGCGCCGGCGCTCTTCGATATTCAAAAGGTTGGAAATGGAGTTTACTTTGCGTTCGCCCGTCCCCAGGCCGAGATTAATTGCAATGCCGCCATCTTCGTCCGATCCAAAGACGTCGTGGTGGTGGACACGCACTCCAAGCCCTCGGCCGCCGCTGGGTTGATCGGCCAATTGAAGCGGGAGGTTACCCCCAAGCCGGTTCGCTACGTCATCAATACGCACTTCCATTGGGATCACACGCAAGGCAATCATGCCTATCGCCAGACTGGCGAAAAGGTCGACTTCATCGCCAGCGCGACCACCAAGCAGCTCATGACCGACCTTGCGGTTGCCAGGATGAAGGCCTCCGTAGGAGAGGTGCCTCACCTGATCGACACCCTGCGCGATCAGTCCGCTCACGCGAACTCGGCCGGCGAAAAGGCGTTCTGCGCGGACCAGATCAAGCAGCTGGAGGCCTATCAGGCAGAGCTCAAAAATTACACGTTGGAGTTGCCGACGATCACTTTCGACAAGTCCTACGTCCTGCAAGATCCTGCGCATGATTTGCATATCGAATTCCACGGGCACGCCCATACTGCTGGAGATGTCGTCGTCTATTGCCCGCAGGAGCGGGTGATCGCGACCGGTGATGTGATCCATGGCTTTCTGCCGTTTATCGCGGACGGCTTTCCCCGGATCTGGCCCGGCACCATCGACTCCATCGGAGGCGCCGACTTCAATCACGTCCTGCCCGGCCATGCTGCGATGCAAACGGGTCGCACCGCGATGATCAACTTACGAAACTACATTGAGGAATTGACGGGGAGGGTTGAGGAGGGCAAGAAAACCGGCCTCACGCTGGCCGAGATGCAACAGCGAATCACCGTGGCTTCACTCAAGTCGCTCCACTCCAACGATTATGAGGGTTACCTCGCGCGCATGAGCCGGCTGACCCACTCCCGCTATGACAAGACGCCTCCGTTGCAATCCGGTGTGAACGTGAATATAGGCGAGATCTACACCAACCTGGACCGCACTTAAGGGATGGATTAAACAGCAGGTCCCTCCACTGCGCTACCCCGGAATTTTCTGTCGGTTTGTCGCGAATTCAGAGCTGTCCTGAGCAACTTTCGAAATCAAAACAAATTTGTCATCCCGCCGGAGCGTACCCGGATTTCCTGCCACGCAGCACTGGACGGGGCCGCGCGTGCGCCTTTCGGTGAAGAAAGGCGCATGAAGTACGCCAACGCCACCAAATTCCACAGGAAATCCGGGTGAGCGCAGTGGAGGGACCTGCGGTTCACTCGCCCAGCATCCAACTCAACCGGAGGCCCCGTTGTTGTTCATAGGGAGCCGGTCCCCCCTTAGTCGCGTCCGCGAATCTTCGTAAGCAGCCTCAGAATCTCCAGGTACAACCACACCAGCGTGACCATCAGGCCAAAGGCGCCATACCACTCCATGTACTTCGGAGCGCCTGCCCGTGCGCCATTCTCGATGAAATCAAAATCGAGCACCAGGTTGAGAGCAGCGATGCCGACGACGATCAGGCTGAACCCAATCCCGATCGGCCCCGAGCCATTGATGGAAGTAAAGTGAACCCCGAAGAACCCCAGCCCAAATTGCAGCAGGTAAAACAACATGATGGCGCCAGTGGCGGCCACAATGCCGAGGCGAAACTTCTGTGTTACTGGAATCAGGCCCGACCGGTACGCGAGCAGCAGAACCAGCAACGTGCCAAACGTCAGGCTTACCGACTCGATCGCAATCCCAGGGAAGCGCATCTCGAGAACTGCTGAAATGCTGCCGAGTGCCAAGCCCTCGAGTAAAGCGTAGGCCGGCGCGGTCACCGCGGACCACTCCTTCTTGAAGACCGTAATCAGCGCGCAAACAAATCCGCCGATGGTCCCAATCCATAACCAGGGGAGCACCGCGGCCGCCGAGTGCGATTGCATAAACAGATGCCAGGTCCAGGATGCGGACACAACCGCGAAAAGCAGAAGAAGGCCGGTCTTATTGACCGTGCCCTGGAGTGTCATCCCCTCTCCGAGCGCAGCAAACCCCTCAAAACGCTTCTCATTCAATACCGGATTCGATGTCCTCATTAGTTGCGCCACAGTGCACTCTCCTTGCTACTGCTATTTTACGGCAACACCGGAATTGAAGTTGTTACACTGTTTTTGTTCGATGGAACGAGGTGGCTAGGGTTCCGGTCTTCCGCCGGTCCGAGCGCCACAAAGGACCGGGCGGTCCGCACCCAAGGGCAAAAACCCCAGAGGGAAAAGTCGAAAGCGACTTCGTGTCTCTGGGAGCGGATTTTGCCACTTACAGCCTTTCTTCTTGTTACCGTTGCCGCTTTGGCGCACGCCACCTGGAATTTTCTGGCGAAGCGGGCGGCCCATAGCAAACACCTGATCTGGCTTTCATCGGCGACTGAGGCGTTGTTGTTTGCGCCCCTGGCCGTCTGGGTACTATCCGGCGCAAGATCAAGCCTCCACCTCAAATCCGCGCTGTTTTTGCTGGCGACCGGTGTCTTTCATCTTCTCTACACGGAGAGCCTGCTCCGCGGCTACAGGGCGGGCGACCTTACCCTGGTCTATCCCCTGGCGCGAGGGACAGGCCCACTCTTGTCATTCGGCGGGGCCGTTCTGCTGCTGCACGAGCGTCCCTCGCTCCTTGCCTGCTCGGGAGCACTGCTCGTCACCGGTGGAATCTTGCTTGCCTCAGGCGGCCTCTCCGCTCTGCGCCAGAGGCATAACCACGCTGGGCTGTTCTGGGGCATCGCAACCGGGTGTACCATCGCGTGCTACACGCTGGTCGACGGCTATTCAGTTAAGACACTGTTACTTTCGCCGATTTTAGTCGAGTACGCCGGTAACCTGTTTCGGGCAGTCATGCTGTCGGGTGGAACGTACCGTCGCCGCGCCTCGCTTTGGTCGGAATATTTGCAGTGTTGGAAAGAAGCATCGGGTATTGCGGTGCTCACTCCGATGGGATACATCCTGGTGCTCTTCGCGATGCGGCTGGCGCCCATCAGCCATGTTGCTCCCATGCGCGAGATGTCAATGTTGATCGGCATGTATTTTGGAGCCAGATTTCTCAGCGAGGGCCACATGTTACGTCGCGCGATAGGATCCGCTCTGATCGCAGCCGGCGTGGCCGCTTTGGCCCTTGGTTGATAAAGGAGGCCAGGACGGAACGAAAATAAACTACTTTTTCGCACACTAACCCACCCGGAATCGGATCTATATAGGTAGCGACGCCTGGAAAGAGTCATCTGTGCCAGTTGAGATAGAAATGGCCCAGCTGCCCCTACCTCCAAGACACTGGGTGGCCCATTCAAGCCTTCTTTTGCCCGCTTCGGCGTGCCGTCGGGCTTGAGTGGGGTTGCTGCGGATAATTAGTGCGCATAGTACGCACCTTTAACCATTCTTTTGGGGAATTAATGCGCTTAATGCGCTTAATGCGCACCCTCCGCAGAGAAAAATCTCGGGTGGCGCAGGTCTCGCCTTTGAGACCTGTGGGGCATGCGGAGGGCCCGATCCTGGAATACGGCGCATAATGAGCACACTTTAACCATCCTTTTGGGGAATTAACGCGCTTAATGCGCTTAATGCGCACCCTCCGCAGAGAAAAATCTCGGTTTCGAGACCGCGGAACACGATGGGCCCGCCGCAAATCATGCAAATGTCGCTTCAATTATCCTTCTGATAGGGGGCGGATTGTTGCCACCTGCTCCTTAGGCCCCGCCATCGCTCGAAACGCAGGAGTTTCATTCTCGAATGTCGAACCCCGGGGTGGATGTTGCGATCGTAGGCGCGGGAATTCTCGGGCTGGCCCACGCCTACGCGGCTGCGAAATCGGGTAGATCCGTAGTCGTCATCGAAAAGAGCCCGCGGGCGGCTGGCGCTTCGGTGCGCAATTTTGGCATGGTGTGGCCGATCGGCCAGCCGGCCGGCCCAATGCTGGAACTCTCCTTGCGCAGCCGCGAATTGTGGCTGGAGATTCTGAGTTTGGCCAAACTGCCCCGCCGTGAAACCGGGTCGCTCCATCTAACCTACCGCAAGGATGAGGCGGCAGTAGCGCAGGAGTTCGCTGAGCTCGGCCCTCAGTTGGGCTATCAATGCGCATGGCTGAAACCGCAAGAGGTGCTGCTCCGCTCGCAAGCTGTCCATCCTGAGGGACTCGCAGGCGCGCTCTGGAGCACCACGGAGCTCACCATCGATCCCCGCCAGGTTATCCAATCGCTGCCCGGCTTTCTCGAAGATCAATACAACGTTAAATTCGTTTTCGGGACCGCGGTGACCGCCATCGAACATCCCTTCCTGTATACCGGCATCGGGCGCTGGCAAGCAGAAACAGTGATTGTTTGCAGTGGCGACGATTTCCAGACCCTCTATCCCGAGCACTTTGCAGTCAGCGGCCTGACCCGCTGCAAACTGCAGATGATGCGTACCGCTCCCCAGCCCAACGGCTGGCAGCTTGGACCCTCGCTGGCCGCCGGGCTCACGCTGCGCTTCTATCCTGCCTTCCAGGTGTGCAAAACCCTCGCCGCACTCAGCCGCCGTATCGCGGAGGAGACGCCTGAATACGACCGCTGGGGAATTCACGCGCTCGTTTCACAGACCGCCGATGGCGCACTCACTCTGGGCGACTCCCACGAGTACGGGCTCTCCGTCGACATCTTTAATAAAGAAGAAATCGACGAGCTCATCCTGCGCTACACCCGGCAGTTTCTCCGTGCCCCTAACCTTGCTGTTGCCGAACGATGGTATGGTGTCTATGCCAAGCATCCTGAGAAGCCGCTGGTAGTGATACAGCCGGAAGACGGGGTCCGGATTGTGGCCTCGCCGGGCGGCTCCGGCATGACGTTGTCGTTTGGGGTCGCTGAGCAATCGATCCGGGAATTAGGATTCATTCATGCCTAGCACCACCGCAAAAATTCCCGCGGTCTTTCTGGACTGGGCCGGCACGGTTGTCGACCACGGGAGCATTGCCCCGGTCAATGCCCTGGAAAACATCTTCCGTGAATTTGGCGTGAACGCTCCCCGTCCCGTAGTCCGCAGGTATATGGGTTTGGCAAAGAAAGACCACATCCGCAAAATGATCGAAGAGCCGGAAGTAAAAGAACAATGGATATCCCTGCACCACGCAGCGCCGCAAGAGCGTGACGTCGAGCAGATGTATGCGAAGTTTGAGCCGCAGATGATGGAGGTGTTGGCCGGCTATGCGACCGTCATCTCCGGTGTGCCCGAGGCGGTGGAAGAAATGCGCGCACGCGGCATCAAGATCGCCGGCACCACCGGCTATACGCGGCCAATGCTCGATCGTCTGGAGGCGCTCGCGGCCCGGCAGGGCTATCGCACAGACCGCTCGCTGGCTCCGGAGGATGCTGGCGGAGGGCGGCCCTTTCCCTGGATGTGTTATCGGTTGGCGATTGACCTCCGCATCTACCCACTTTCCTGCTGCGTGAAGATTGGCGACACCGAGTCGGATATCGCGGAAGGCCAAAACGCCGGCATGTGGACCATTGGCGTCACCCGCAGCGGCAACAGTGTTGGATTGTCGGAAGGCGATTGGTCGAAGCTCGGCGACCAGCAGAAGAAGCAGCTTCTGGCGTGCGCAGAGCAGGAGTTTCGCGTAGCCGGAGCCCACTACACCGCGGAAACCGTTGCCCACACGATACCGATCCTGGACGAAATCGAGCGCAGAATCGCCCGCGGAGAACGTCCCCAATGAAAGAACCTCGAATCACCCGCTGGCACCTGCTCACCATCTCCCTTCTTTTCCTCGGCTATGGCGGCTACTACTTCTGCCGCTCGGATTACTCCGTCGCCCTGCCCCTCTTGATTGCCGAGCAGGCGCATAAGGGCATACCCGCCGGCGTTGCCCAGATCAGACTGGGTTCCATCGCGTCCCTCGGAGTGCTGGCGTACGCGATCGGCAAGTTTCCCAGCGGTGGCCTGGCCGATCGCTTCGGCGGGCGGCGAAATTTCCTGGGGGGCATGTTCGGCTCGATACTCTTTACCCTTCTGTTTATGATCGGCGGTGGCTTTCCCATTTTTACCCTGGCCTGGGTCGGCAACCGGCTGGTGCAGTCGTTGGGATGGGCCGGCCTGGTTAAGGTCACGTCGCGCTGGTTTTCCTACACCACCTATGGCGGCGTCATGGGTGTGCTCAGTCTCAGTTACTTATTCGGAGATGCAGCTTCGCGCGGCATTATGTCCTTGTTGCTGACCCACGGCTTCGGCTGGAGAGGACTCTTTGGCGCAGGTGCTTGCCTGCTCAGCGTGCTTCTTCTCTGCAATCTCATTCTTCTGCGAGACTCCCCTCAGGCTTACGACCTGCCTGTCCCCGAGGAGAATCCTCTCAACCTGTTTTCGAATACCGGGCCCGGGGCAGAGCAGCCAGGTATGATCGCCATCTTCCGCACTCTGCTCAGCTCCTATGCGTTCTGGTTGGTCTGCGCTCTCTCTCTTGGGACCACCCTGCTGCGTGAAACCTTCAACCTCTGGATCCCCACCTACTTCACCCAAATGGTTGGCATGACCAGCGCCCAGGCCGCCAGCGGCAGCGCTCTCTTTCCCTTCTTCGGCGGACTCTCGGTGTTGCTGGCCGGGTTCCTGAGCGATCGCCTCGGACCTGAAGGCCGCAGCCGCATTCTCTTTGGCGGTCTCTGCTTTTGTGTTCTGGCGTTGCTGGGATTGGCTGAGGTCACCATGCATGCTCCGCGATTCGTGCCGCTGGCGCTGGTCGCTGCGGTCGCCGTCTGCTTGCTGGGGCCTTATTCGTACCTGGCCGGCGCGATGGCTCTCGATTTTGGCGGAAAGGAAGGGAGTGCGACGGCCTCCGGTCTGATTGATGGTTTTGGCTATCTCGCAGGCGTTCTCGCCGGCAACGGCATGGCGCACTTGGTAGTCGCGTATGGTTGGCAGAGAATGTTTCTTGTACTGGCCGCCGTCGCCGGGCTTACCAGCGTTGTCGGCGGCATGGCTCTGTGGCAACAGCACCGGCGCGCAATTGCGCTTGGCCTGCTGCGTCCCGCGGAGGGGCAATGATCGCGAAAACAGCAGATCTCGATGTCTCTGAGGTGAAGTGCACGCCGGCCGAGCTCGTGCTCACCTGGCAGAATTCTTCTTACAGCGTATACAGCGCGTTATGGCTGCGCGACAACGACCCCGCCAACCGTGATGCACGGACCGGCCAACGCCTGAGAAGCCTGGCCGACCTGCCCCGGGAGCCCCGCCTGAGCGCCGCCGAGAGCGCGCCGCAAGGGCACCTCACCCTCAGCTGGGAAGATGGCGAAACCAGTGTCTTCTCGCTCAGTTGGTTGCGCGCCTTTGACCTCAGCCTGCGTCTCGCTTCCCGGCCCATGCGTTTGCCTTGGATGGGGCAGCCTGCCGACCGCTTCGCCTGGTGCGATTACGCGGAGTGGAGAGAGAACCTGGCCAGCCGCGAAGACTGGCTGTATTACGCCGGACGCGATGGTTTGGCTTTTCTTCGCGATGTTCCTGTGCAGGCGGGCGCGATACTCGACGTTGCCGCGCTGATCGGCTTTGTGCGCGAAACCAACCATGGACGCCTCTTCGATGTGCGTAGCGTTGACCAGCCGGTCCACACAGATAATCCATATCGCGATCCTGTCCCTGGGTTTCAGCTGCTGCATTGTCTCTCGACCGACGGTCAGGGTGGGGAAAGCATTTTTGTGGATGGAATGGCGGCTGCCGAGCGGGTGCGCGCTCATGATCCGGATGCCTTCTCCACCCTGTGTCAAACGCCCATCCTCTATCGTTTTAAGGATGCGACGACGGATCTCGTCGCTGAGCGCACCATGCTCGAGGTTGATACCGAAGGACAATTCCGCGCCATCTATTACGACGATCACTCGATTGCGCCGCTTCCGCTCAAAGGCCCTCGGCTGAAAAAGTTTTACCCTGCCTACCGCCAGCTTGCTGAGCTGCTCCGCGAGCAGGCGCGGCGGGTGGTCCACCGGTTGCAGCCGGGCGAACTTGTCCTCATCGATAACACCCGCATCTTGCAAGGCTGCACCTTTTCTGCCGATCACCTTCAGGGCTGCTATGTGGATGCGGACGGACTTTACAGCTCGCTGGCAGTACTCTCACGTAAAAGGAGTTCGCACGATGACAGCATCCAACGTTGAGGATCTGGTCCGTCTGCTCAATGAAAAAGGGGGCAGCGCCTATTTCGGAGAGCCAGTTTCTGTGCTCGAACACAGTCTCCAGGCCGCTCACTCCGCCGAGCTGGCCGGCGCGGCTCCGGCGACGATATCCGCCGCGCTGCTGCACGATGTCGGACACATGTTGCACGGGCTCGACGAAGATATCGCGCATCGCGGACTCGATGGCATGCACGAGGAGTTAGCCGCTGCTTATCTCTCACGCTGGTTTGGTGAAGAGGTTACCGTGCCCATCCGTCTTCATGTTCCTGCCAAGCGCTTCCTCTGTTGGAAAGATCCCGAGTACCTTAGGCAACTCTCTCCCTCATCTGTCCAGAGTCTCGCTCTGCAGGGCGGACCGATGAACCATGAGCAGGCAGCAGCCTTTATGCGCAACCCGTTTGCAAACGCTGCGATTGCTCTGCGCCATTGGGACGACGAGGCAAAAGTACCCGGCCTGCGTGTTCCCGACGCGGCCCACTATCTTCCGATTCTCCGCGCTTCTGCTCTGGATGAAACAGCAGACGGGGTTAGTTGAGAACCCAGACTGCGCTAACCTGTTGGCGGACAGTAGAAATCCGAAAACGGCTTGTCCCGTCTCCAACTCACCACAAAAACGTCATTCTAAGACCCTGTGACTTTTTCGATCTTTCGTGTTTTCTGCACTACGAACCCGATGTTTCTTGACCCCCCCACAAAGCCGTCATCCTGAGCGAAGCGCCGCGCAGATCTGTTGCATAACGGGCGGTTTATGGCGCGGAGTCGAAGGACCCCGAGGGCGCTTATCTTACCCATGCCGCTTGGAGCTTTTCAACCATTTACCAACAACCTGTATGTGCGCGTCATGCAACAGAAGGAGGGTACGTTGGAAGGTTTCACTGCGCATTCCACCACTTCGAGTCTGCCAGCACGACTGACGTCTCAATCTGGCGTTCGGGAATCTTCCAATATTTTTTGAGGAGCCGGTTCTTGTCCTCAGCACTCACCATTTGAAATCCGTGGCGTTCGTAAAAGCGGATCGCCCAGACTGCATCCGCCCAGGTTCCGATGAGAACGGGGTCTTTCGTCAACTCCCGCAAATGAGAGAGCAGCTGTGAACCGACGCCATGCTTTTGGCTGCCGGTGCGAACGTAGGCGTGACGTATCAGAGTCACATCCTGGACATGTTGAAGGCCCATGACACCTGTCAGTGTTCCGCAATCATCTTGGCCCCAGAACACAACGCCCTCATCGATTTCGTGCAGCAATTTTTCTCTGGACATGTAGGGTTCTGTCCAGCGATCTTCGGGGATCGTCCCTCGATAAGCCTGTGCGCCATCATTGATGATGGCCCAAATCAACTCAAAGTCCTGCTCGTCACAGCGGCGAATCATGAGTGCTCAGCATATACTTTTAGAGCCAAAAAGAAATGAACTCCAAGACCAATTCAGGAGCCTCTGCCGTGTTGGCAAATGGACGAGCAACACCTGCGAGCGGTCCTTCGCTTCTGCTGCGAGGCCTGCGCAAGGCCTTTGCAGATGTAGTGGCGGTGGATGGTCTCGACCTCGAGGTCGCGCCCGGAGAATGCTTCGGGCTGCTCGGACCAAACGGAGCGGGGAAGACCACCACGATTGAGATATGCGAGGGCCTGACCGCCCCCGATGCTGGAACAGTGGAGCTGCTCGGCCTGAACTGGGCCGGCAATGAAAGCGACCTCCGCCAGCGTATCGGCATTCAACTCCAGGAGACGCAGTTTCCAGACAAGCTGACGGTTGACGAGACACTGCGGCTCTTCCGCAGTTTCTTTCACCGCGGCCTTGCGGTGGAGGAGTCGGTCCGCACCGCGCAGCTGGAAGAGAAGCGCCACGCACGCGTGGGCACGCTATCCGGTGGCCAGAAGCAACGCCTCGCCATGGCTTGCTCGTTGGTCGGTGATCCCGAGCTGCTGTTTCTCGATGAGCCCACAACCGGACTGGATCCGCAGGCGCGCCGCCACCTATGGGACCTGGTGGACGGGCTCAAGCAGGCCGGCCGTACCATCATCCTGACCACGCACTATATGGATGAGGCCGAACGGCTGTGCGATCGTGTGGCGATCATGGATCATGGGCGAATCATTTCGCTCGGCACTCCGCAGCAGCTGATCGCCTCCATTGGAGGGGAGCATATCGTGGAGTTCGCCGTCACCGGGCACGAGAACAGGGACGGAGTAGTCGACCCAGCTCTGCTTACGGCAATTGCGGGAGTACAATCCCACCGGGTCGATGCGGGCGTGCATCAGCTTTCCGTCAGTGAACTGCACACCGCTGTGCCGCGCATCTTTGCCACGCTGACCAGCCAGGGTCTGCACCTGAGCGAGTTTCGTACCCACTCAGCGACCCTCGAAGACGTATTCGTAGGCCTGACGGGAAGGAATTTGCGCGATGAGTAAGCTCGAGCAGAGCAGCCTGTATCAATTGACGATGGTGCGCTTCCGTCTCTTCTGGCGCGAGCCGGAGGCGATCTTCTGGATCTTTGTTTTTCCTATTCTGCTGGCGGTGGGCCTGGGGATGGCCTTCCGCAATCGCCCGCCGGACGTGCTGCAAGTAGGCGCGACCACGGTACAACTCACCCAGGCGCTAGCCGCCGATAAGGGGCTCACCGCTTCCACCATGAACGACGCGGACGGTACCCGCGCCCTCGCAGCGGGCCGCATTCTGCTGCTCGCTATCCAGGAGCCCAACGGGGTCGCATACAAATATGACGAGACCAATCCCGATGCGCGTACCGCTCGCATGGTCGCTGATCGTGCCATACAAACGGCAGCGGGAAGGCATGAGGCAGTTCATGCCGAGAACCAACTGGTGCATGAGACCGGTTCGCGTTACATCGATTTCGTAGTCCCGGGGCTGCTGGGGATGAACCTGATGGGCTCCGCCATCTGGGGAATGGGATTTTCCATCGTGGAGTCCAGGCAGAAGAAGCTGCTCAAGCGGCTGGTGGCTTCACCCATGCCTCGCTGGCAATACCTGGCGTCGTACCTGCTGTCGCGCCTCGCGATGCTGGTAATCGAGGTTGGCGGCTTTCTAGGATTTGCCCGGCTTATCTTCGGAGTGCCGTTTCACGGGTCGATCTGGCAATTGGGATTTCTCTGCGTGCTCACTTCGATGGCATTTTCTGCGCTTGGGCTGCTGGTCGCTTCACGGGCTAAGACCATGGAAGCTGCTTCGGGGCTGATGAACCTGGTGATGCTGCCCATGTGGATCTTATCCGGGGTATTCTTTTCTGCCACGCGTTTTCCCGCCGTGATCCAACCGGTGGTAAGGGCACTTCCATTGACTGCGGCCATCGACGCCTTGCGGGGGAATATGCTCCAGGGAATGAACCTGGGCCAGCTCACTGCGCAGGTGGCTATATTGCTGGCATGGCTGATAGCAGCATTTGCCATCTCGTTGCGTATCTTTCGCTGGAGATAGTCGTCTAACCACAGAGAGCAAGAGGATCCAGTTGAAGCGCCTGAAAGCCACCGATGTAGTCGTCATCGGCAGCGGGTGGAGCGGTCTGGTGATGGCAAAGCAGCTGGCCACACGAACCGCTTTGGACGTGATCGTGCTGGAACGCGGCCCTGCGCGCAATATCTCCCAATATGCAACCGGGATGGACGAAATTAACAACCGCCGCGTCGGCCTGGTGCAGAATCCCGCCGACCAGACCATCACTCATCGGCTCTCTCTTAAGGATCCGGCTGTTCCCATACGCCAATATGGCTCCTTCCGCCCCGGCACCGGCACCGGAGGTACCTCCGAGCATTGGGGCGGGATCTCTGACCGGTACTTGCCGGACTTCTTCGTCCTGGCCACCCACCTGCGCGAAAAATTTGGCGCTGCCCGCATGTCGCCGGATTGGACAATCCAGGATTGGGGAATCACCTACGACGAGTTTGAGAATGATTACTGGCGCGCAGAACAGCTACTGGGAATCAGCGGCAAGGCCGGTAACTTACGCGGCAAGTTAATCGAAGGGGGCAATATCTTCGAGGGTCCTCGTCAGCACGAGTACCCTACGCCGCCGCTGACCCCAACTTACACCATGGGCTTTTTCCATAAGGCAGCGACCCAGTTGGGCTATCATCCCTTCCCATTGCCGGCGGCAAACCTGAGTCAGGGCTACACCAACCCTGACAACGTATCCCGGCCGGGATGCGTCTACTGCGGCTATTGCCCGAACTATGGCTGCATGATCGGCGCCAAGGCGCAACCAACCAACACGCTTATGCCGGTGCTGAATAAGCGGAATAACTTCCTGTTGCGCAATAACTGCTGGGTAAGAAAGATCGTCCATCGCAACGGAAAGGCCGAAGGCGTCGTGTATATGGATGAGAACGGCGTGGAGACCATGCAGCCCGCCGAGGTAGTGGTGCTCGCGGCATGGACTCCCAACAGTGTGCGGCTGCTGCTTCTATCGGGGATCGGCGAGGCCTACGATCCCGTGACGGCCAAGGGAACGCTCGGCAAAAATCTGACTCACCAGGTCACCAGCGGAGGGGCTGGGATGCTGGTATTCAAGGAGCGGCTGAATCTCTTCATGGGATCGGGCGCGGTGGGTTATGGCATCTCCGATCTTGAAGGAGATCTGAAGCAGGAGGTTCCGGAAAAAATAATGCGAGGAGGAGCCTTTCTGCGCGGCGCCGCTACCGGCGAAGGCCCTGCCGGATCCTTTGGGCGGGTCCCCAGAGGGGAAGTTCCGCGCAACTGGGGCGCGGCCTGGAAGAAGGCCGCGATACAACATTGGGACAGAATCGGGCCAGGCGTGGAGATGCGAGGGGAGCATTTCGCCTACCGGCAAAACTTCATGGACCTCGATCCTACTTACACAGACAAGTGGGGTGATCCGCTGTTGAGGATGACGCTCGATTGGACCGACTACGAGATGCGCCAAATGGCCTTCGGAGCGCGCATCGGCACACAACTCATGGAGGCGATCGCGCAGGTTTCCGGAGCTACGCTTGTCAGGGGAGATTCGCGAGCAGGTGCATTCCATCACTACAACGCCAGCTCTTACAGCACGACCCACGTGCAGGGCGGAGCGATTATGGGAACCTCTCCCGATCGGAGCGTCGTCAACCCATGGCTGCAACATTGGACGATGCCTAATCTCTTTGTTGTCGGCTCGTCGTCCTTTCCGCAGAATTCATCTGCCAATCCGACCCTCACGATTGTGGCGGTTAGTCATCGAGCAGCCGATGGTTTGATTGATCGCTACTTGAAGCAGCCGGGCCCGTTAGCTTAGGAGGGGATTGTGAAGCGGCGTGAGTTTATCTTGATACCGGCCAGGGCGTTGAGCGGTTTGGTCTTGTCTTCGCTCATGGGAGAGCTGATTCCCGCCGCCGCTCAAGAGCCGGTCAAGGTGCCCTTGCGCTTCTTCACTGCGCAGGCAGCGAGGATCATTCAGGCGGCTTGCGAGCGCATCTTCCCCAGTGAACACAGTGGGCCAGGCGCAACCGAAGCAGGCGTAGTTGTTTACATCGACCGCCAGCTCGCGGGCCCGTATGGCAAAGACAAGTATCGATATACCAAGGGGCCATGGGTTGAGTCGATCCCAGAACATGGTTATCAGGGCAAGGAAACGCCCCAGGAGATTTATCGTGCAGGGATCAAATTGCTCGGGGTCGATTTTGCGAGCCTGTCGGCCGAGCAGCAGGATCTGCATCTGGAGAAAATTCAGGAGACATATTTCTTTCAGCTCTTGCGGACCCACACGGTAGAAGGCATGTTTTGCGACCCACTGCACGGCGGCAACATCGACATGGTTGGCTGGAAGATGATTGGGTTTCCCGGACCAAGGATGAGTTACCGCAACGAGATCGATAAGTACTACGGCAAAACCTACAGCGTTCCTCCCAAGAGTCTGGAGCAAATCCTCAGACAGCGGGTGAAGGCAAGCGAGGACGAGGCGGAGTAGCTTCCAACCGGAAACAAACTGTAGCGTAGCGAAGTGGAGGGACCTGCTGTTCGTTTGTCTAGTAACCGCTCTCCATGGAAGCGTCGCCCTCCCCTTTGTCATCCCGAGCGTGGCCGAGGGATCTGCAGTTCCACGGACCATTCCTGAAAATGTTTTTCGACAGAATGGAGGGACCCTACGGTCCCTCCACTCCTGGCATCAATTTAGAAGTTGAACCTCGCGACAAACTGCAGTTGACGCATGCCGGCGAAGGTGCCGCCCAGGATATCGTTGATCTGGCCATTGCCTGCACAATCGACGCAGGTGCTGCTGGGGTTAGCAAGGTTGGCATGGTTGAAGGCATTCTGTGCCTGCACTTCAAGCTTCATGCTCAAGCTCTCGTACAGGCTAAACACCTTGCTCAACGCCAGGTCCGTGGTAAACAACCCGGGTCCCCAAAAGCCGTTGTAGGGGATATCGCCGAAATGTTCAACCTGTGGCCGTTGGTACGGACCGCTGATTTGTCCGTTTTCGGCCAGGGGTGCAACCGGAGTGAAGTAAGTCGCGGAGTGAGTCGCCACATTCAGAGAGCTCGCGCTCTGCGATTGGCTGTGCAGCAGGTTTGGCCGGCAGGGCCCGTTGTCTACATCCGATCCGCACTCTCCATACGACGGAGTGTAGGGAAGTCCGCTCGCCCAGTGAAGGTTTGCATTCAACGCCAGCCCGCCTACGATCTCGTTCGCCCAGCCAGGAAGGCTGGAACCGAACTGTTGACCGCGACCAACCGGGATCGCGTAATTCCCAAACAGCTTGAAGTCATTTCTCCGGTTGAAGTCGAAATGCCCCCAGTTGGCATGCGGATCGATTTCAAAGTAGCCACCATTCGCTACTCCCATGGCATTCGAGAAGACATAGCTCGAATTCATCTGCAGGCCCCGAGAGAATCGCTTTTCAAAAGTAGCTTGCAGCGAGTTGTAGTGGGCATTGGCTTCGTTCGCGTAGTAGCCGATGTAGCCTGGACCGCAAGAGCCCCACTTGGCGAAGAAGACAGAACGCTGGCATTGGCTCAGGCCTTCAGCAAAGCCGACCACGGTGTAGTCGTTCCAGTTGATGCCGCCCCAGGTTGAGTTGGGGATGGAGTGCGTCGATTTGTTTCCCACATAAGCAAGAGTGAAGCTTGTTGTTGGGTCGAGCTGCTGTTGAACCGTCAGGTTCCATCCGTCAACCTGCGGGATTCTCATGCGATCGGGCCGCGAGGTCGGATAAATTCCCGGGGGTAAGGGGAGCTGTCCGTTGGCAGGGATGTTGTACTGGCTACTCGGAGTCGTAGGTCCGGTGGCAATGTTATAGACGGTTCCGTCCAGGTTGCGAGCGGCGTCATAAATCTCGCCGTCCAGCTGGCCCAACCCCTGGTTTTGCAGAACGGGAATGGTCTGTGTCACCAGCTGTCCAAAGATGTCACCGAAGAACCCGGGGTCAAACGCGCGGCCATAACCACCGCGTACCACCGTCCTCGGCATCAACTGGTAAGCGAACCCCACGCGCGGCGCGAAAAAAGTCCAATTGTTCTGAATGTTCAGATTGAGACCGATATTCCCATAGCCCGCAACGCGAATGGTGTTGGTTTCCAGGTCGTAAAATCCGCCGTTGCCTTTGCCATTGACCGCCTCAGGGAAATAAATCTCCCAGCGCAGGCCAAGGTTAAGGGTAAGTTTGGGAGAGACCTTCCAGTTGTCCTGCACATAGAAGAATGGGCGGTACTGGTGTTCGGTTGCGGTTGTTGCCGTGCTGAAATAGCGCGACATGGTGGAGACGTCTCCGAACATCACCGACGCAATGCCGATGCCGCCCGGTGTCGAACCCGATGCAGTCGCCGTACGTTCGTTGGCAAACTGCAGTTCGCCAGACCGGTTGGTGTCGCTCGGTACACGCAGTTCCTGAAGGTGACGGATCTCAGCCCCGAACTTTACGGAGTGGCGGCCAATGTCGCGCGTCCAATCGTTGACAAAGGCATACTCCTGCTCGGTCATATCGAGCGGGCAGTTGCAATGATTCGCACCATGATTGCCGGAGCCGAGGTAGGACATCTCCCCGATTCTGCTGCCGCCGTCGCCAATCTCGATCTGTGATGCACCCCCGGATCCCGGCGCGCCAGTGTTTAAGCCCACCCACCCGAGGTTCGTCATCAGCGGAGTTGTGCCATCGTATTTGGCCTCCACGAACGCATAACGAAAATAGGAGAAGCGAATATCGGTGACCATCTTGGGTGACACCGCCAGGTCGGTACCAACTGCCAGGCTGTCGTTCCCTCCAGTCTCGTTGCCGGCCCAACCACCCACGCCAAAACCGTTGCCACCCACTGCGCCCAGGGAGGCGGGCGAGCTTTGGTTGGAGCCCAGGTAACCGTAGCGCCCGAAGATGTGCACGGTCGGCTTCAATTGGTAGTCGATCCGCGTATCAGCCTGGTTGAAGTTGTAAACTCCGAAGCCACTGGCAACGTAGTTGTTCTGTACACCGGGCAAGCTGGGCGCCGGGATGATCTTGAGTAAATTGACGGCGCCTGCCGAGATGCGCGAATTGGGAATCTGGTTGTTGGCGAAGGGTACCCGGTTTACGCCGGTTGAAGCACCGTCCGCATTCGTCTCCCCGCTGGCTGGATCGTAGGCCTGGCCTTGGCCCCCTTGTAGATACTCGCTCAGATCGCAGTTGCTGCCTGCCACCCCGGTGCAGGTGGAATGTACTTCGGCGGTGGGCACGGTAAGTTTGAAGGAGTTTCCTACCTTCTGCCGTGTTCCCTGATAGTCGGCAAAGAAGAAAAGCTTATCCTTGCGGATAGGACCGCCGATCGTGCCGCCAAAAACATTGGAAAGAGTATTTGGGATATCAGGACCGACAGGATTGTTTCCTGGATATTGGGTGAATGGGTCACGCGCCTGCTGCGCGTCGCTGCGCCGGTAATCGTAGGCGGAGCCGTGGAACCGGTTGGTGCCCGACTTGGTCTGCATCACCGTCACGCCCGCAACGGCGGCGCCGAATTCGGCGTCGTAGTTCTGGTTGATGAACTTTAGTTCTTGAATCGAATCGAGCGGAGGATTGACCACGATCTCGCCGATGAACCCATCTTTGTCATTGGCCCCGTCGAGGACAAAACCCGCTGAGAAGGGTGACTGGCCGTTCGAGGAGATGGGGATCGACCGCTGTGGATCTTCTGCATTGGCGTTGGAAAATGTCGATGCGGTGGTAGCCGGAGCGAGCAACACAAGACTCGTGGTATTTCGTATCAGGTTCGGCGTTTCCTCAATTGTGAGTGTATCGAGCGTGGTCGAGACATCTGCCCGGTCGGTTTTTAGCTGTGGCGCTTCGGCAGTAACTTCAACTGTCTGCGATGCGGTTCCCGGCTTCAACTGGAAGTTCACCTGGGAAGAGCTATCGGCCGAGACCGAAATTACATCCGACTCCACAGTGGCGAACCCAGTGGCCTCAATCTTGAACTTATAGTGATCGGGGATCAGGTCGTGGACCAGGTACTCGCCCGAATCGGAGGTAGCGACAACTCGGGTGGTTCCCTTATCTGTGTCAGTGATTGTGATGGAAGCGCGGGGAACTGCCGCGCCGCTTGTATCAGTGACCAGGCCGTTGACGGAGCCAAAGATCGCCTGCGCCAGCGCGCGTGTGGGCGCCAAAGCCAGAAGGATGCTCAGCAGCAGGAACGGTACTTGCCAGGTGGCATCCCGCCTGGCAGACTTACTGGAAATCGGTGAAACGGATACGTGCGTCATAAGCGGGCTAGCCTCCGAATCGGTTGTTGCAGCCTCTTGGGCATATGCTTTCAATCTTTGAAGTTCTTTGTTGGACCGGACCCAGCGGTTCACGTACACAACGTGCGCAACCCCTGGTTCCAACCGGGTAGAACTTTAGGCACTCGTATACACAACGCGAATCCGTCTAAAGTATGACTTTGCACAAAAAAGTTACATGCGATCAACAACCGCCAACGCGCCTTACTCTTGCGCTAGGGTGGTACACTCCTTCCTCATGAACTTCGGGTGTCCGGTTATGGGCGATGCTATGTTCCTTTTCGAAAGCAAAGGCGGGCGATCTTGTCGCGCCCGGCATCGCGGCGGCTGGTTGCAGCGGTTGGTGATCTTCGCTCTGTTAGCGGCGCTGGCCGAGGATGGGATCATGCTGGCGCGGGCCTCGACAGGGTCATCGGCCGTGAACGAGCAATATACGCGGCGCATCTGGCACATCCAGGACGGTCTTCCCGAAGACACAGTGCAGGCGATTCAGCAGTCGAGGGATGGGTATCTCTGGATTGGCACTACGGGCGGCCTTGTGCGCTTCGATGGATCGCATTTCCACCTTTACGATCACACCACAACCCCAGCCCTGGCCGACAATAGCGTTTTTTGCATCCTGGGTGCACGGGACGGCAGCCTGTGGTTCGGCACCGACGGCGGCGGCCTGGTGCACTTCAAGGACGGAACTTTCCACCTCTATACCCAGGCCGCCGGCTTGGGCAACACCTTTGTGCGTGCTTTGATCGAGGACGAGCAAGGGCGTATTTGGATAGGCACCGATAGCGGCCTCTTTCAAATGTTTCAAGGCAAACTTCACCAGGTGGATACCTCTCCCTACGCTTCTTCGTTTGCAGTCCATTCGATCGTCCAGGACCGGGAGCATCGCGTGTGGGTGGGCGGCTCGGTGCTGCTGGTGTTTGATCAGGACGGCGTAGCCGAGCAGCAACTGCCCGGGCAGAAACAGCGAAAATCGAGTGAAATCGATCGTCGAGACCGAGGACGGAACGGTTTGGGTGGGGACGGTCGGCGGCCTCGACCGGCTGGTGGCAGGAAGATTTCAGCCCGTGCCACAGATTAAGGGAACCGTGCGCACACTTCGCCAAACCAGCGATGGCGCCCTGTGGATCGGCAGCATCGGTCACGGCCTGTATCGCTACGCCAACGGAGAGTTCTACCACTGGACGAGTGCCAGCCTGTTGCCCAGCAACACAGTCCTGAGCATCTTTGAAGATGCCGAGCAGCAGGTGTGGATCGGCACGCAGGAAGGTATGGTGCGCCTCAGCAAGACGGCGGTGAGCGTACTGCCCCTGCCCGGTGACACCGATCCCGACATGGGCACGATTTCCGCCGACCCGAATGGAACCATCTGGGCGGTATCGTCCAGCGTCTTCGCCATCCGCGACGGAATAGCCCGTCCGTATAAATTCCCCAACATGCCGGATGTGCCCATCCGGAATGTCTTCCGCGACCGCTCCGGTGATCTCTGGATCGGCACGGATGGCAGCGGGGTCTACCGTCTCAGCCATGGTGGCGTAATCCACTACACAGCGCCGGGCCGGCTGATCAATAATTTTGTACGGGCATTTTTGCAGAGCAGGGACGGTGCCGTCTGGATCGCCACCGATGAAGGGGTAAGCCGCATCGCCGGTGAGAACACGCAGAACTATGAGATGCGGAACGGTCTGGCCTACTTCAGCACGCGCGCACTGCTCGAGGACAGCGCCGGCGATATTTGGATCGGCACCGATCACGGTCTTAGCCACCTGCATGCAGGTGCGTTCGTGCACGATGCCGCGACCGCCGCGCTTGCAGAGGAGAAGGTATGGTCCATTCTGCAGGACAACAACGGAGCTCTCTGGTTTGGCACGCGCAGCGATGGCCTCTTCCGCTACGCAGAGGGCAAGATTGCCACGTATACTAAGGCGCAGGGCCTGGCAAACAACAGCATCTACCAGATGCTCGCGGACTGGCGCGGCAACCTTTGGATAAGCGGTCCGACGACTATCTCCTCCTTCCCACTGCCCGCTGCGGAGCCGGCTGCGGCGGACACGCGTCTCAAAGTCAAAGTCTATGAGCTCCCCTACGACACCATCTCGGCGCAAATGTATGGAGGGCGGCAACCCTCCGGCTGCGTGGGCCGGGACGGTGCCGTCTGGTTCGCCAGCAGCCGGGGCGCCGTGCGCGTGCTGCCCCAACCGGAGGCGCGGGTTGCGCCGCCGCGAGCGCTGCTCACCGGGATCAACGCCGATGGCCGCGACCTGAGCCTTTCGGCGCCGCTGGTTTTTCCTGCATCCTTGTCTCGCCTGGAAATCACCTTTGCGCCGCTGCTCCTGCGCTCCCAGGAGGATGTACGCTTCCGCTACAAGCTCGAAAATTTCGATCAAGACTGGATATACGCGGGAACTAACCGCGTTGCCAGTTACACGAATCTTCCACCGGGTAAATACCGATTCCGCGTGGTCGCTTTTGAAGTGAACAATCCGTCCGCGGTCTCAGAGGCATCTTTCGGACTGGAGAAGAGACCACACTTCTATGGCACCTGGTGGTTTCTTACTCTTTGCCTGGTGGCGACGGCACTTCTGATATTGGCGATTTACCAGTCGCGCATCCGCTCCTTGCGGCTTCGCTTCAAAGCGGTTCTGGAAGAGCGCAACCGCCTGGCGCGAGAGATGCATGACACCGTTATCCAGGGATGCACCAGCATCTCGGCGCTGCTGGAGGCGATCTCCAGCCTGCGGCGAGAAAATCTCACGTTGCAGGAAAATCTCCTTGACCACGCGCGCATGCAGGTTCGTTCGACCATCGAGGAGGCGCGACAGGCGGTGTGGAACCTGCGCCACAAAGAGGATTCCGTGGCAGGCCTGGGCATCTCCGCCGCCGCCATCGCGGCCCGTACCAGTGAGGAATTTGGCATCGCGGTCGACTGCACAGAAGAAGGCCGGCCTTTCAGCGTGCGCGGTTCGTTGGCGCGCGAGCTGCTGATGGTGATACGAGAAGCGGTCTACAATGGGGCACTCCACGGGAATCCTCGGCGCATCCAAATCAGGTTGGTCTACACCCGCGATGAGCTCAATAGCGTGGTCAGCGACGATGGATGCGGCTTCGATCCCGCCGCGCGAAAGACCGAGGGTGCACAACACTATGGCATCGAAGGCATGCGCGAGCGTGTGGAACGGATGGGCGGCCGCATCGGTATCGTCAGCGTTCCCGCGAAAGGGACGACTGTCTCATTCAGCGTTCGGCGTACTCACTTACAATCCCCGGCTGCCGAGGACAGCATGCAGCTATGAACGCCGATCCGAAAATCAAGATTCTTATCTGCGACGATCATCCCATCATGCGCTTCGGCATTGCCGCCATTATTCAGTCCCAGCACAACATGACGGTAGCCGCACAGGCAGGAACCGCCGAGGAAGCCCTGCGCCTGTTCTGGGAACATCGGCCCGATATCACCCTCATGGATCTCAGGCTTCCGGACCAGAGCGGTGTCGACGTGATCCGCGCTGTCCGGCGGACCGCCCCGCAGGCCCGTTTCATCGTGCTCACCACATATGAGGGCGACGAGGATATCCACCAGGCGCTGGAAGCCGGCGCGATGGGCTACCTGATCAAGGGCATGCCGCACGAGGTGCTCATGGAGGCGTTGCGCAAGGTTCATGCCGGCCGCAATTTCCTGCCTCCACCCGTCACCCGTGCCTTGGCCTCTCGCATGCCGGATGGCGAGCTCAGTACCCGCGAGCGTGAAGTGCTCTCGCTGCTGGTTCGCGGCAAAAGCAACCGGGAGATCGCCGATGAGCTGTCGATTAAAGAGACCACGGTTAAATCTCATGTAAGCGTAATCCTGATGCGCCTCAACGTGACCGATCGCACCCAGGCGGTGGTCGCTGCCTTGCAGCGCGGGCTAGCCCATCTCTAATCGAATTCCCCTAGGCGAAAGACATCAGGCTACCGGTACAATCGGCTTGTCCGCTGGCGAGGCGGCCCCGAAAGACTCATGCCCGCAACCGACCAAGACACGCCGCCCAGCCCCGACAATTCCTTCTGGGGACCTTACCTCAGTGAGCGCCAATGGGGAACAGTCCGGGAAGACTATTCCGCCAACGGCGATGCGTGGAACTATTTTTCCCATGACCACGCTCGCAGCCGCGCGTACCGCTGGGGAGAAGACGGCCTGGCTGGAATCAGCGATGAGGAGCAGAGGTTGTGCTTCGCCCTGGCGTTGTGGAACGAGAAGGACCCGATCCTGAAAGAGCGGCTGTTCGGTCTCACCAATGGCGAAGGCAACCACGGTGAGGACGTCAAGGAATACTACTACTACCTCGATGCGACGCCCGACCATGGCTATCTGAAAATGCTCTACAAGTATCCTCAAGCTGCATTCCCATACGCGCAGCTGGTCCTGGAGAATCAGAGTCGAGGTCTCCAGGACAACGAATTCGAGCTTATCGATACCGGTGTTTTCGAAGAAAATCGCTACTGGGACGTGTTCGTCGAATATTTCAAGGCTGCGCCCGACGATATCCTGGCGCAGATTACAATCCACAATCGCGGCCCCGATGCCGCCCAATTGCACGTGCTGCCCCAATTGTGGTTTCGCAACACATGGTCGTGGAATCCCTCCACAGCGAAGCCGGAGATCAGCGCAAACGGTCAAGTTCTGATTGCGGAACATCCCGATTTGGGGACCTACTACCTCTACGCGGAGGATCACGCCGAGCTCCGGTTCTGTGAGAACGAGACCAACGGTCCGCGCCTGTACGGAACCGGAAGCCAGGGTCATTACAAGGACGCTTTCCACGAATACCTTGTGCAGGGTAACTTGTCGGCGGTGAACCCGCTGTTGCGTGGTACCAAGGCGTGCGTGCATCTTCGCGCGCGGGTAGAAGCAGGCGCGTCTGCACAGTTCCGCCTGCGCCTCGCTCACGCTGAGAATCCGGCGCCCTTTGCCGGCTTCGACGCGATCGCCGCCGCCCGAAAGAACGAATGTGATGCTTTTTACTCTGAAATTCAAACCGGCCTGAACCACGAAGACGCCCGCATGGTGCAGCGGCAGGCCTTCGCCGGCATGATCTGGAACAAGCAATATTATGAATACGACGTTCGCCGTTGGCTGGCGGGGGATGCCAACTCCCCGCCTCCACCGGCTGAACGTACCTTCGGCCGCAACGCAGACTGGCAACATCTCAACAGCGGCGCAGTCCTTTCCATGCCAGACAAGTGGGAGTACCCGTGGTTTGCCTCGTGGGATCTGGCCTTTCATGCAGTTACGTTCTCGTTGATTGACCCCGAGTTCGCCAAGCACCAGTTGATTGAACTGCTGCATGTCTGGTTCCTGCATCCCAACGGGCAGCTCCCCGCGTACGAGTGGAATTTTGCCGACGCCAATCCTCCAGTGCATGCCTGGGCGGCATGGCGCGTCTTCGAGATTGACCGCAAAGGCCGGCGCAGGCAGAACCAGAATGATCCAGGAGACCTGGCCTTTCTGGAGCGTGTTTTCCAGAAGCTGCTGCTCAACTTTACCTGGTGGGTCAATCAAAAAGATTTGCACGGACGTGACCTCTTTCAAGGAGGCTTCCTTGGCCTGGATAACATTGGGGTCTTTAACCGGGACCAGGCGCTGCCCCACGGTGGTTATCTAAGCCAATCCGATGGAACCAGCTGGATGGCGATGTACACCCTGGCCTTGATGCGGATCGCTCTCGAATTGGCGCAGCACAACATCGCCTACGATGACATGGCGACCAAGTTTTTTGAGCACTTTCTCTACATTGCCGAGGCCATGACGGATATGGGCGGTCGAGGCGTTGGCCTTTGGCACGAGGAAGACTGCTTCTATTATGACGTGCTTAATACGCCTGACGGCAAGGCGATCCCGCTGTGCGTTCGCTCCATGGTTGGCTTGATCCCGCTGTTTGCTGTCGAGACATTGGATCCCGAGTTGCTGGCTAAGGTTCCAGGATTTAACAGGCGCATGGAGTGGTTTCTTACCTACAGGCCCGATCTTGCCCAGCTGGTGTCGCGCTGGACCGTGCCTGGAAAAGGCGAGCGTAAGCTGCTCTCTTTGCTTCGCGGACATCGCATGAAAGCTCTCTTGCGCAGAATGCTCGATCCGAACGAGTTTCTTTCGGACTACGGCATACGTTCTGTCTCGCGATACCACCTCGAGCATCCGTACACGTTTTGGACGATCGATGGTCGCGCGCTCAGCGTGGACTATGAGCCGTCCGAGTCCCGGTCGCGGCTATTCGGTGGCAACTCGAACTGGCGAGGGCCGATATGGTTTCCCGCCAATTTCCTCATCATCGAATCGCTGCAGAAGTTTCACTACTACTACGGCGACGAATTCAAGATTGAGTTTCCCACCGGTTCCGGCACATTTATCACCATCGACCAGGTTGCCGCTGAACTCACCAAACGCTTGATAAAAATCTTTCTCAAGAACAGTGAGGGTGAACGCCAGGTGAATGCCTTGTATCCACGTTTTCAAAAGGACGAGAACTTTCGGGATTATGTGCCCTTTTACGAGTATTTCGACGGGGACACCGGCAGAGGAGCAGGCGCCTCTCACCAGACCGGATGGACCGGCATCATCGCCAAGCTATTGCAGCCGCGGGCCGGATACGAATTGCCGGGCACGGCGGGGAATAAACAGAAATCGTAGGATAAATCCAGGTCTTTGAAAGGATCTACATGTCACTCGCGAACAAAGTAGCCATCGTAACCGGGGGTAACAGCGGTATTGGCAAAGCCATTGCGCTGGAACTGGCAAAGCAGGGCGCAAGCGTGGTGATCGATTACGTCTCTCATCCCGAGGCGACCGACGCGCTGGAAGCGCAGATTGTCACCTTAGGCGCAAGCGTGATCGGCGTGCAGGCGGACGTCAGCAAATTGGAGGACCTGCGGCGCCTCTTTGCCTCTGCCGTCGAGCGCTTTGGGCATGTTGACATCATGGTGAACAATGCCGGCGTCGAAACCCGCACTTCGATTCTCGACACTACCGAAGATCAGTATGACAAGGTGCTCGACATCAACCTGAAGAGCGCATTTTTCGGTACCCAGCTGGCGGCTCAGCAGATGATCAAGCAGGGCGCCGGCGGCCGTATTATCAACATCACCTCCATTCATGAGGACTGGCCAATGCCGGGCAACACGGCGTATTGTCTCTCCAAAGGCGGTATGCGCATGTTGACTCGCACGGCAGCTGTGGAGCTGGCTTCGCACAATATCCTGGTGGTGGGCGTGGCGCCTGGCGCAGTGGCCACGCCGATCAATCTTTCTACCATGACCGATCCCGCACTCCTGCAGAAATTGAATGCCGCGATTCCCCTGGGCAGAATGGCGAAACCCGAAGAGATCGCGAGCGTAGTCGCTTTTCTCGCCGGAGACGGCGCCAGCTACATAACAGCTACTACCATCATTACCGATGGCGGCATGATGCAGAGCAGCCCCGGGCTGTAACGGAGGTAGGCTGATGTTCGTCCTCATCCGTGCATCGGTGCTTGCTTTGGCTTTGGCTGTCGATCTCGGCGGCAATCCGATCACCCAGATGGCGCCCCCAGGGACGAAGGCGATCGTGCTGTTTTTCGCTGCTTCGGACTGTCCCATATCCAACCGATACGTTCCCGAGATGCAGCGCCTCGCGAAGCAGTATGAACCGCTCGGCGTCCGCGTCTGGTTCGTGTATCCGAATCCGGGCGATGATGCCGATGCCGTTCGCGCCCACAATATCAAATTCGCCATTACCGCCAACACGGCCTTGGATTCCACGCAGAAGCTTACGCAGTTAGCGCATGCATCCGTCACTCCTGAGGTTGCGGTCCTGGTTCCCGAGCGAGGCAGTCTGCACCCTGTATATCGCGGACGGATCGATGACCGGTACTTAGCCTTGGGCACGGAGCGGCCGCAGGCGATGCATCATGATCTTGAGGAGGCAATCCGCGCCGTGCTTGCCGGTAAGCCTGTTCCGCCGCCCGGCGGTCCTTCGATTGGCTGCTCCATTGTCGCTCTCAAGCCATGAAGCATGCATGCTGGATTCTGGTCGTGCCGATGGCTACGTTTCATGGAGCCGTCGCCCAAGCTCCAGCTGCATCGCAGGATCAGGTCACCTGGTCCCATCAGATTGCGCCGTTGGTGTTTAACAACTGCACTACCTGTCACCACCCCGGCGGCGCGGGACCCTTCAGCCTGCTGACCTACGAAGATGCGAGGCGATGGGCTGCGCAGATGGCGACTGTCACCGCATCCCGGTATATGCCGCCTTGGCTGCCGGAGCATGGCTACGGAGATTTCGCAGATGAGCGAAGACTGAGCCAGGAGGAGATCGCGCTCATCGCCAGGTGGGTTCAGACCGGAATGCAGGAAGGAGACGTATCTGCGTTGCCGCAGACGCCCACGTACAGCGAGAACTGGCAGCATGGCACGCCTGATTTAATCCTGACGGTGCAGCATCCCTTTGAATTGCCTCCTTCCGGGACCGACGTCTTTCGCAACTTCGTCTTGCCCTATCCCCTCAGGCAAACCCATTACATCCGCGCCATGGAGATCCGCCCCGTCGCAGCCGCAGGTCGTTCATCACGCCAATATCCTCATTGATCGCACAGCCTCGTTTCGCCGCGCCCACCCGGCGCAATGGGAGGAGGGCGTGCCGGGGATGGAGCTTGAAGTCGATACGGGAAACGACTTTGATCCCGATAGCAACTTTCTCTTTTGGAAACCGGACACGCCGGTGCTGGTGGAGCCGGAGGATATGCCTTGGAGGCTTGATCCGGGCAATGATCTGATCCTCAATATGCATCTCAAGCCTTCGGGCAAAGCGGAGGTGGCTGGGGCCCAGGTCGGCCTTTACTTCACGGATCGACCGCCGGCGGAGCATCCCATGTTGCTACAGTTGGAGCGCGACCGCGCGCTTGATATTCCAGCTGGCGAGCGAAATTTTGTTGTCGAGGATTCGCTATCGCTTCCGGTGGACGTAGAGGTTCTTGGCATCTATCCGCATGCGCATTATCTGGGCAAGCGCATGGAGGCGTGGGCTACATTGCCCAATCAGCAAAAGAGATGGTTGATACTTATTCCTAATTGGGATATCGACCGGCAATCGGTTTACCGCTATCGCAAGCCAGTCTTCCTGCCTAGGGGCACCGTCGTGCACATGCGTTACGTCTACGACAACTCTTCCGGCAACCCGCGCAATCCCCATAACCCTCCGGTGCGTGTGAAAGCAGGGAATCGCTCAGAGGATGAGATGGCGCACCTTTGGTTACAGGTTCTGCCGGTCAACACGCACACGAACGGGACCGATCCAAGACTATTGCTGGAAGAGGCCTGGATGCGGAGCTGGCTGCGCAAAGATCCAGACGACATTATCCCGCTCTATAACCTGGCTTCGGCATTGGCTGGGCAGGGGAAGTATCGGGAGGCCATCGTGGCCTATCAGCACGCGCTCGCCTTGCATCCAGGTGACGAGCGCACGCTGAACGAACTGGGCGCCGCGCTGGAGAACTCGGGCGATTGGCAGCAGGCACAGAAGATCTTTATGCAGGACATCGCAGAGCATCCACAGACGTGCAATGCGCGATTCAATCTCGCTCGTTTTGAGTTGAAGCACGATCAGGCGGGTGCGGCCGAGCAGCAGTTCCGCACCATGCTCGCGCAGTGTCCTCCGGATGCAGGAGTGCACAGCGGTCTTGGAGTCGCGCTGGCGAACCAAGGCCAGTCCCAGGCCGCGGAGGCTGAGCTTCGCGCTGCGCTCGAAATCGATCCCAGTGATTTCGCAGCGCTGTATGGTCTGGGAACGATGGCCCTCCAGGTGAGCCAACCGCAGCGAGCCGTGGAACTGCTCGAGGCCGCCGTCAAACAACGCCCCAAAGACGCGGACGGCCGCGAGCAGCTCGCGGAAGCGTATGCATTATCGGGAAGATTCGAAGATGCGGCTGCTCAATTAAAGGAGGCGATTGCCCTTTCGCCAGAAAATCCTGACCTACATGCGTTGCTCTCGCAGGCTCTGGCCGGCACTGGGCAACTGCAGCAGGCAATTGCGGAGCGAAAGGTGGCGCTGCATCTGCGGCCCAATGACGCTGATGACTGGAACAATCTCGGAGTGCTTGAAGCCAAGGCCGGCAGGATTGCAGAAGCGCGCGAAGATTTCCGTCACGCCTTGCAGCTCGTACCTGATCACGCGCAAGCTCACGCCAACCTGGAGCGTCTACCGCCATCCTGAAGTTTTAGTAGAGGGACCTGCTGTCCTCTCAACCGCGAGGGAGACGCTAGTCAGGAAGCGCGAAGCTGTAAAGCACATTGCCGGCTGCGACGGCGACGTATTGTTTTCCATCCACGGCGTAGCCCATTGCGGAGGAGGCAATCGGAGCGCCGGTCTGGAAATGCCATAGAGACTTTCCCGACTCGCCATCGAGAGCAATCAGGTTTCCTTCTTCCGTCGCCACGAAGACAATACCGCTCGCGGTGGCAAGTACTCCTGCTGAGGCAGACACCCGAGAAATTGGGAATCTCCACTTCACCATCCCGGTGGTGGTATCGATCGCCATCACACCGCTCTTGTCTGGCCCGTTGGCCGGGTAGGGCACCCCACCCATATATTCGCGCCCAGCTTCAAACGTTACCGGCGTACTTCGATAACCCAATCCGCTGTCGCCCGCAGCCACGTAGAGTACGGAGCGAACAGGATCATAGGATGGGCTCTGCCAATTGGTGCCGCCTCCAAGGCTTGGGTAGACAACGTTGCCCTCAGGCGATGCTTTCCAGCCGGGCGCCAGAATAGGCCGGCCATCCTTCTCGTAACCGAGGTTCCATGTCTGCCTCACATAAGGCTTGGCAAAAATAAACTTTCCATCTGTTCGATCGAGCACGTAAAACATTCCGTTGCGGTCGGCATGCATCACGACCGGCAGCCCTTTTCGATCAGCTAATACCAGGTCTTCGCTGGCGTCCCAGTCGTGCGTGTCGCCAGGGGTGAACTGATAATGCCACTTGCGCGTTCCGGTCGCTGGGTCGAGCGCGACGATGGAACAGGTAAACAAGTTATCGCCTTCGCGAACTGCTCCGTTCAAGTCCGGTCCTGGGTTGCCCACCGCCCAATAAAGTACATCCAGATGTGGGTCATAGCTACCCGTCAGCCATGCCCCGCCACTGCCTTGCTTCCAGCTCTCGCCGCTCCAGGTCTCATTGCCAAACTCGCCCGGACCAGGAATTGTGTTGAACCGCCAGAGCCGCTTACCGGTTGCTGCGTCGTAGGCGTCGATAAAGCCGCGGATTCCGAATTCTCCTCCGGCTATGCCGACAATGATCTTGTCTTTGATCGCCAAAGGCGCGCCGGTAAAGGAGTAGCCCTGGAGCGTATCGGCCACCTGGGTCTCCCAAAGCAGACGGCCCGTCCGCGCATCGAGAGCGACTAACGCTGCGTCCAGCGTCCCGAAAAATACCCGATTCCCCAGGATCGCTGCTCCGCGATTGAAAGGGTTGATCTGATACGGGTTCACTACTTTCTGCCGGCGCTCGTACTTCCAAAGCCGCAGTCCCGTCCGGGCATCGAGGGCAAACATTTGTCCCGGGGGCCCCGTGGTGTACATCGTGCCGTCCACCACCAGCGGTGTCGCCTCCAGGATGGAACTCCCCGGCATCTGCACCGACCATCGTGCCTGCAGCTGTTTCACATTGGCCGGAGTAATCTGATGCTGCGCAGAGAAGTGGTGGCCCTGGTAGTCGCCCCAGTAAGTCAGCCAGTTTTGCGGTTCCGCCTGGGAGTTGCGCAGCCTTTCAAAGCTCAATCCACCCGGAACTTCAACCTGCATCGTCTTGCTCAGGTCGCGTGCCTTCAGGCTTTTCAGGTAGGCGATTGTATTTTGAATTTCAATTTCAGACAGGAGTTGACCGTAGTTACCCGGCATCAGCGATGCAGTCTCGCTATGCTCCTCGGTCAGGTCGCGCTTATCGATCCGGTGCATCTGTCCGGTTTGGTCAACCAGGATCAGGTTGTAGCTATCTTCCGCCCGGGCGATTCCACGAAGTTGCTGGCCGTCGCGGGTCTTTACACTTACCACCCGTGGCCCAAACCAGCGTCTCCTGTGAAGCGCCGGACTGTTCGGATCCAGGATCACGCTGCGCAGGTACGACGCGGAATTGGTTCCAGCGGCCGACAGATCGGGCCCCACATCGGCGCCGCGGCCATTCACCTCGTGGCAGCTACCACAGCCACCCTTGCCCCAAAACGTATGCTCGCCCGCGGTTACATCACCGGCTACCACTTCATTGGCGGCCGCGCTGTTGGGGTTGAGGCTACGAAGGTAGGTGATGATCCGCCAGATGGTGTCGGTAGGCAGAGCGGAAAAGGCCGGCATTTGCGTCCCGGGAACGCCATTCCTGATTGTCTGGAAGAGGTCGTTGTCCTCCCCGCCATGCCGGAAGTTTCCCCCGGCCAGCGCCGGACCACGATCTCCTCGCGCCTCACCGCCATGGCAAGATTGACATGTCTGCTGGTACAAATTCTGTCCGGCAGCGACGGCGGTGGGATCGCCGGCAAAGGGGTTCTTTACCACGTCGGGCGCGTTCGATCGCTGTGCGATCACCTGCGCAACGGTCAAACTTGCTATTCCAACCCAGAGATACCTGGCCCTTAGCCTGTTGCTCACCCGTCGAGTATCCCCTTTAGTGTTTCAGCAAATCCTGCGCATTCATCCAATCGAGAAACAGAGACGTCCAGCCCGACACCGGCGGGGGATTGGTCTTGCGAATACCAAAGCCATGGCCGATGCCCGCGTAGATATGGAGTTCGGCCGGTACGTGAAGACGGGCCAGCGCGAGATAAAGTTCAGCCAGACCCTGCGATATCTCGGGCCGGTCATTCCCTCCGCAAGCAAGGAATGCGCGCGGCGTCTCGGAAGTAAGCCTGGGGTCTTTGGGAATCGCCGGGTAAATGAGCGCCTGGAAATCAGGTTTGGAGCTGGCACGCTCGATGGCGTCGCTGGAGGATGGCGAACCCTGGTCATGGCGTGTGCTGGCCAAAGCGGCCAACTCGCCCCCGGCCGAGAATCCCATCACACCGATGCGTTCCGGGTCGATGCTCCACTCTTTACTGCGACTGCGCACAATGCGGACAGCCCGCTGCATATCGCCTAGCTCGGTTCCTTCGACGGTGTAGGTGGAGTCCTTCTGCCTGGCCAGCCTGTACTTCAAAATAAATGCGGCCACACCGTGGCTGCTGAGGAATTCGGCGACAGCATAGCCTTCATGATCCATCCACAGTTCAAAGTGGCCGCCGCCCGGCGCGACGATGACCGCAGCCCCGGTGGCAACGTCCGCTTGCGGCAGATATGGAATGATCGACGGCTCCTGAATATTCGAGACGATGTGCTCGCCCTCGGGACTGATCCGTACCGTCTCCGCCGTAGGGCTCCCAGTCGAGCCCGGAGCACCGTTCGGCCACAATTTGATGGGCGTATGCTGCGCCGAGGCGAAGCCGCAGTAAAAGCAGAGCAATACGGAACCCACCCGTGCGGAGATCAAGCAGGCCTGGCCGGGTCGTCACTCGCCGAGAACGCGGAAAGCCAACGGGAGGTAAATCCAGACAGCCGCTTGCGGACTACGGTGGTAAATTCAGGCTCCGCCGTATTTTGTAGCGCATGCACCAGTTCATAGTGCTCTCTGCCCATCGATCCTGTCAGCGGAGCGCCGCTGGCCAGAACGACGAAGGTAAACAGAGGGGCCATCAAGCGGTCCAGAGTTTCGGCAAGGTAAGTATTCCCAGACAGAGCCCAGCAATGCTTGTGAAAGGCATAGTCGAGCTCCAGAAACTGGCGTCGGTCGCCGCGCTCTCCTGCCTCCACTACTCTTGCAATCTGGCGGCTCAATTCCTTAAGGTCGTTTTCCGTCACCCGAGGCCGCGCCCACTGCAGCGCCAGCACCTCTAGTTCTACCCGGAGGGTATAAAGCTGGCGCACCTCGTCTACGGTGAATTGGGTCACAAAAGTGCCGGTATTGGTTACGCGCCTGACGAATCCCTGCCCCTGCAGGGAAATCAGCGCCTCCCGGACCACGGGCGTTCCAACCTTCATCTGCCGGGCAAGGTCCCGTTCCACGATGGCGTCGCCAGGCTTGAGCTCGCCGGCAAAGAAGGCGTCTTTCAGCGCGTTGATGACCCGATCGCTCAGGGACAGTGGCTCAATTTCGGCAAACGTGGGCATGGGGGGTGGTCCTGCTCGTTCATTTATCATCGCAGCACAGCGAAGGGGCTCGCAACCAAATTAGACTCCCAATCGCCTTCGTGTACACTTCTCCTTCCGCATTGCGGACAGGATGATAGATCAATTATCAAGCAGTCGTGGAGTCAACCGGCCTACGCGAGTTCGCTACGTTGTGTTGGCGTTGACCATCAGCGCCTACATGATTACTTACATCGATCGAGTCGTCATTTCCTCCGCGGTTCCCTCCATCCAGAAGGAGTTCGGCTTTTCCATCGTGACCATGGGGTGGATTCTGAGCTCGTTTCAGTGGGCCTACGCCCTTTTTCAAATACCGGGCGGCTGGCTGGGCGATCGCATCGGTCCGCGGCGCGCGATGACGCTCATCGTGAGCTGGTGGTCTCTGTTTACCTGCGCGACGGTGTTGGCCTGGAGCGCGGTGTCGATGGCGCTGATCCGCTTTCTTTTTGGAATGGGCGAGGCCGGATCTTTTCCCATTGCCACGCGGTCCCTTTCTCGCTGGATGTTGCCCACGGAGCGCGCCTTTGCCCAGGGCGCCACGCACGCCGGCTCGCGCCTCGGGGGCGCGCTCACGCCGGCGGTGGTGGTGCTGATTATCGCGCGCTACGGATGGCGCACAGCCTTTATCTGTTGCGGTTCATTGGGGCTGATGTGGGCCGCCGCCTGGTACTGGTACTATCGCGACACTCCGGATGAACACCCCTCAACCAACGCTGGGGAGCGCGAGCTGATACGTTCTTCGCTCGAGCTCGCGCGAGGCAGCAAGAACACGCAAAGCGTTCCCTGGAAGCACATCGTAGTGAGCCGGCAGATGTGGATTCTTTGCTCGATGTACTTTTGCTATGCCTACAACCTCTCCGTCTACCTGGTCTGGTTTCCGAAGTATCTCAATGACCATCGCGGGTTCAACCTTCATCAGATGGGTTACTATGCCAGCCTTCTCTTGTTGGCCGGTACGGTGGGAGATGTCTTCGGGGGCTGGATCTCTGATCTCTGGGCCAGGCGGTCTGTCGATCTAAAGACAGCGCGCCGCATGGTGGGCGCAGGCGGCTTCCTGCTTTCAGCGCTGTTTATGATCCCTGCGTGTCTTACCAGCAACCCGCTTTCGTCCGTCTGGTTTTCTTGTTTGGCAATCTTTGGACTCGAATCGACGGTCGGAGTTTCGTGGGCCATCACGCTCGATATTGGGGCCGATTCCGCCGGTTCGGTTTCAGCCGTGATGAATACCTGCGGCAATGTTGGCGGCGCCATCGGTTCTGCGCTGTCGGCTTATCTGGTGATGTACCTGGGATGGAAGGCGCCGTTCCTGGTGATGGCGGGGCTTTCGTTCCTGGCAGCCGTACTTTATTTGAAGATCAACGCCAGTCAGCGGCTGTTAACGCGATTGCCGGCAATATAGACCGCATTAATGCTGCGCGTGTTCTTAATATCTTCAAGCGGATTCTTGTCGAGCACGATCAGGTCGCCCCACTTGCTTGCCTGGAGAGTACCCAAATCCTTGGCGTGCAAGAACGCAGCCGCATGTCCCGTGGCCGCGGTGATCACCTGCATCGGAGTCAAACCGGCCTGCACCATCAGCTCCATCTCCCAGTGGGCGAAGTAACCGGGGAAGCGGCCAGGAGGCCCGCTATCTGTGCCAAATCCATAAGGGATACCGGCCTCCGCAAGGGTTTTGAGGTTTCGCTGCGCGGTGCGCAGGAACCCGGGGTAGAGGGCGAAATCGGGATCGGATCGCTTCGTCGCCTGGTAGGCAGGGCTCTTCAATTTCGCGACGACATCAGCGGAGACGCTGCGGGTGAAGAATGGATCGTCTGCGAACGAAGGGGTTTGCCCGTAGACAAACATAGAGGCTTCACGGGAGAGCGTGGCAGCCATCTGCCAGGTGCCATGGTGCTTCATATCCTGGATAAATGCCTGGTCGACAGGCTTATCGCGGACGCTATGCGCCAGGCCGTCCACTCCGTAGTCGACCAGCTGCTTTGCATCCTGAAGATAAAAGATATGTGCCACCACGCGCAGATGGTGGCGGTGCGCGCTCACGATGATGGCCTGGGCGATGTCGTAAGGCATCTTCGGCTTAGTGCCGAGGTGATCGTCCATCCACAGCTTGATGAAATCGACATGCTTGGCGGCTTGTGCGGCCACCGCAGGCTCTACTTCTGCGACGGAACCCACGGGTTGATTCACCCCTTCAAGACCGCCGTAGCCACCCTTGAAGACAAATCCCTGGCCCACCGTGTAAATCCGGGTTTCGCTTGGTCGCCCAGCGCGCTGTTGGTCGCGGATCTTGAAAATGGAGTCTTTATCAGTGCCCATGCTGAGAACCGTCGTAACGCCGTACGAGGCGTAGGTTCTCAGGTCGTTCTCGACGTTTTCAGGGGTGAAGAAATCTGCGCTTTGTTTCAGGCCGACGGTAGCGCCAAGGTGAACATGCAAGTTGATGATGCCGGGCATGACATACTTGCCCTGCAGGTCAATCACCTGGGTCGACGCATCGGTCTTAAGCTCGTTGGCGCGTCCCACCCAGAGGATGCGCCCGTTGTCGATGATCATCGCCGCATGCGCTATCGGCGCGCGACCGGTGCCATCGATCAGGGTGAAGTTCTTAAGCGCCTTGACCTCTGCAACCAGAGAAGTTGCAAATAGAAGGGAAAGGCAGAGCAGGACGCTATTTCGAATTTGTCCGGGCATCTTCGAGAACCCTGGTGGCGCGCGCCGGATTGAAAATACCACATGAGCAAAAACGCGATAAGTAGGTCGCAGCCTGCTCCGGAGTCCTGCGATTTTCTTTCACGAAGTCGATCATCTTCTTGGCCAGCGAATGGCTGATCATTCCATGCCCGCACATCGTGGAAAGCGTCGTAACCTGCGAGTTGGGAATCTTTTCCGTCTTGCCTTCGAAGCCCAGCGAGTAGCCTACGCTATGCCGGTCGAGGCAGGCGAAGTTGCAGCAGCGTTCGGCGCCCTCGATGGAAGTGGAGATGTTCACGCTCATCCCAAAATCCTCTTCCTTGATGCGCTTGACGAACTGCTCCGCAGCGGCACGGATTATCGAAGACCGCGGCGCAGGTGGTGGGCACGGTGAGCCCTTTGATCACGGCCTGAAAGTCCGGCTTCATATCCCGCTTCCAATGCGACAAGGGACCCAGGTTCTTTGAGGAGCGCAGCGCGCCTCCGTGCCGGGCGTCCCCCAGGTTGACCGGCTTGTACTCGAGCGCGATCTCCAGAAAGCGGTGCAGTTTCGGCAGCGCACCAGGATCTTTGTTGCTCTTGCTGGGAATCGCAAAAACAATGTAGTCGTCGTGGAAACTCTTGGCATCGCCAAACCGGTGCAGTGTGTTGGTCATACAGTCGCCGTCTCCCTGGCCGCCGGCTCGGCGGTTACTTGAACCATCCGGCCCAGGCCTATATTGGTCTTTGCGCGTTCCAGCTTGTATCCCAACCGTTCGAGAATGGGCGCTACCACAACCTCTTCTCCGTGCTCGCCACAGCGCGTCGCCACGCCGATTGCCACCACCGTGTCGAGTTGTTTCTCAACGTCCCAAACGATGTGAATGATTTCTTCGGTGCGCGCAACGGGAACCTTGATTTCCACAATCGCCGACATCACCTTTTCATTCAGAATGTCATCGCGTAGAGTGCCCGTGCTCACGTCCGACATCAACGAGGTGATGGGGTTTTTCTTTTCAAAGCTGACATCGGCCTTCGCCAGCGCCCAGCACATCTGCTGGATTTCGCGGAAACGGACCCCGACGCCGGGCCTGCCAAATTCAATGGTGAATCCAACGTCTCCTACCTTGACTCTGCCCGTCACGTCGTTGGTCTTCACTTCTTCGGTGCCGCGGCCCTCAACCCCTGTCGACTCGTGGGGCACGCTCGGATCTGAAAAGGCCCGCCTTACCACGCGCGGCCAGGTGAGCTCGTCTGGTTCAAATGCGGCGGTGGGGCAAACATCGGGCTCCGGCTCGAAGCGAATGCGCAGGGCCGCAAACACGCGGCGTACCGTGCGCACTAATGTGGGGTTGAGGTGTTCCTGGCTTAGCCCGTTGTAGCAGGCGTAGCACTCGACGCATTCGTCTCGATTGATCGTCGCCCGCTTCAGCACCGGATCGATATAGATGGCCCCCATCGGGCAAACGTAGGTGCAGTTCCCACAAGCGACACACTTTTCAGGATTGATTTTCATGTTCCTCCCTGACGGGGACCGTACGATGATCTATCGTAGATAGTACCATGTGGGTCCAGGACCCCAGAGTCCTAGCTGATGATTTATCATTTAGCGGGCCGCGAGGGGGAATCTTCATGGATCGCAGACAATTTCTAGCCAGTTCCGCCGCGGTTTTGGCGTCGGGTACCGTTGCGGCGAATGCACAAGCTCCGGCATGTGCGGATCAGCCCGTGCCGCATCTGCCGATGTACACGCAACAGCAGCAATACCGCATTAGCTATACGACCAATACGCGGGGCGGCTGGGAGGGTGACCCCTTCAAAGGCATGATTGAGGGCAGGGAGGTCGGTTTCCGCTACATGGAAATCTTCGGCGCATCGTTCTGCCGCCCCGACACTCTGTATTACCCCGATGATGCTGAGGGGTTAATGCGGCGGATATTCGAAATTGGCGTCAACTTTGTCAGCATTACCGGAGGCTCAGCCAAGGGAAGCACGCGCTTTGAGGATCTCGACTCGCGCGAAGCAGTGATTGAGAACCACTTCGCCATGGCCCGCTTCAGCAGGCGTTTCGGTTGCCAGGTACAAAAGACGAACACCGGACGCCGGCGCCCAGGCGGCACCACAGACGAGGATCTCAAAGTGATGGCCGGCACCATCGACGCCCTGGGCAAGCGGATGAGCGAAGAGCTGGATATGCAACTCGGGGTCCACTTGCACCTGGGCAGTCAAATCCAGAGCGAGCACGAGCTCCAGTTCATCATGGCCAACACTGACCCGAAGTATGTCGGCCTGGTGCTCGACACCGGGCACTTCACGATGGCGGGGATGGATCCTTTGGCCATGGCCAGGAGGTATGGCAAGCGAGTGGTCGAATACCACCTCAAAGACACCAGGACGGAAGACCGTGGGGGCACAAAGCAGGTGCCGGGTCCGGAAGTCGATCAGATGAAGACTCCCTATTTCTATCCCCTGGGCGCCGGCGGGGTGGATTTTCCCGCCCTGATGGCCTACCTCGACTAGCATTCAATGGAGAGGATTTCTGAACGTCGAGCTGGACACGTCTCCCTGGCGTCCCCCGCAGGAGAGCGCCAAAATGTCGGCGAACTACATCGCGAAGGTGCTGAAGATTCCGCTTTAGAACAGCGCAAAGGGAAAATCGGACCCCGGCATGATAGAAAGGCACTCGTATCTATCGAGGTGTACTTGAAGACGCTGGACCGCGTTCTCGGTTGTTTATTGATACTCGGTGGCCTCGGCCACACGCTCGGCTCGCTGCGGGTGTATCAGGGAGATCCGATGACGCTGCTGTGGTCTTTGTGTGCCAGCCTTTTCGTCTTCTTGTTGGGCGCCCTCAATCTTATTCGGGCAGGGCGGCCTGAGGACACCACGCTCGCATGGCTCTGCCTCGCAGCCGGCCTCTGCTGGATCGTGGTTTCGGTTCGCTTTGGCGCGCTGATCGGCAATATCTTCGACGTTCGTCCCATGATCTTCATCGTGCTCACCCTGGGGCTTTGTGCGCTGTGCGTGCGAACCCTGGTCATGAAGCGCTGAGTAGTTTCGCCATTGGTGTAGACCGAAGGGATGGGCCTTTACGTGGTTTTCTTCCAATGAAAACCACACCTCGCGATTTCTATGAGGCCAGGTAATTGCGAAACTGCTTTAAGCGGCAGAAACTGGCATAATTCTCAGCGAAGGGAACACAGATGAAATTTGGGGTCAACACCTTCATTTGGTCGGCAACGTTTGAACCATCCCACTTCGAGTTGCTACCCACCATCAAGCAGGCAGGTTTTGACGGAGTCGAGGTGCCACTGTTGCGGCCGGCGGAGTTTGCCGCGTCCGGCATTCGTAAGGCGACCGAAGCCCATGGCCTGGAATGTACTGCCTGTACAGTCCTGGTGGATGGCCTCAGCCTGATCAGCTCGAGTGCCGATGTACGCCGCCAGACCCGGCTGCACCTGGAAGACGTAGCCAAAGCCGCGGCAGAGGCCGGCGCCGGGATTGTCGCCGGTCCTCTTTATAGCCCGGTCGGCTACTTGCCCGGCCGCCGCCGGACGAGCGACGAATGGAAGTGGGCGGTGGAGGGCTTCCAATCCCTGGGCGATACGCTCGCCGCCAACCGGGTTACTTTCGCCATCGAACCTCTGAACCGCTTTGAAACCTACTTTCTGAATACCGCCGCCGATGCTGCGGCGCTCGCTCGAACAGATTGCCCATCCGAATATCGGCATTCTCTTTGACACCTTCCACGCCAACATCGAAGAAAAAATATCGCCGCGGGCTACCGCAAGTCGGCCCCTATCTCAAGCACGTTCATACCTGCGAAAACGATCGTGGCATACCTGGATCCGGGCACGTGGAATGGAAGCAGGTATTCGAGGCGCTGCGTTCCCTCGAATTACGATGGCTGGCTGACGATCGAGAGTTTTGGCTTCGCGCTGGGGGATTTAAGCGCGGCCGCGGCCATCTGGCGAGACATCGAGACGGACGCCGGAATCGATCGCTTTTGAAGGCGTTAAGTTCCTCAAGAAGAGCGTGGCCAAGACCGGCCAGGCCAGCTGAGTTCTGTGTATTCTAGTTATTGGACTGGAGATTTCTAATGCCCCAAGTAGTCGGCTCACCCAAGGTATACGACGTCTGCATCATAGGCTCTGGCGCCGGGGGTGGCACTGCCGCCAAGGTACTGACCGAAGGCGGATTGAATGTTGTGATGCTGGAGGCGGGGCCGCTGCTGAATCCCCGCAAAGATTACAAGGAGCATGTGTGGCCCTATGCGCTGCCGCATCGCGGCGCCGACGTCGGGGGCCGCGCCTTGCACGAGTTGAACGATGAATTCCTGGCTCCCAACGGATTCTGGGAGATCGAAGGCGAGCCATACACCTACCGCTCCTGGCTCGACCTTTCGCTGGTTTCGCTCGCGCATCGAAGGTGGCCGCACCAATCACTACGGGCGCATCTCGCTGCGCATGTCGGCCGCCGACATGAAGGCCCGCTCCAGGGATGGCCTGGGCGATGACTGGCCGATTTCTTACGAAGAGCTCTCGCCTTATTACGATAAGGTCGAAGAGTTTATCGGCGTCTTCGGAACCAAGGAAAATCTTGCTGCGGCTCCGGACGGTGTGTTTTCTGCCGCCGCCCAAGCCGCGCTGTACCGAAACCCTGATCAAGAAGGCCTGCGATCACCTGAATATCACCTGCATTCCCTCGCGCATGGCCATTATCACCAAATCGGTGAACGGGCGGGCGCCCTGCCACTACTGTGCGCAATGCGGACGAGGATGCATCAGTGCTTCCAACTTCAGTTCCAGCCAGGTAATGATTCCGCCGGCCCAGGCCACCGGCCGCTTCACCCTGATCCCCAACGCCATGGCGCGGGAGATCGTGGTCAATAAAGACGGAAAAGCGCAAGCCGTCTCCTACATCGACAAGACGACGCGGCAGGAAATAGCGGGTCCAGGCCAAGGCCTTTGTCGTGGCGGCCAGCGCCTGCGAAACCGCGCGCTTGTTGCTCAATTCACGTTCCACGTTGTTTCCCGACGGGCTGGCCAATTCATCGGGCGTGGTCGGCCGCTATCTGACGGATTCCGTCGGCAGCAGTGTGACCGGATATTTTCCGCAAATGGCGTCGGTGGCTCCGCACAATCATGACGGCGTGGGTGGCATGCACATGTACATGCCCTGGTGGCGGTCAGAGCAAAAGAACGATTTTCCGCGCGGCTATCACATCGAGTTCGGCGGTGGACGCCATATGCCCGGCGTGGGCATGTTCGACGGGGTCATCAAGGAGCAGGAGGGTTACGGAGCTTCACTCAAGCAAGACTGCCGCAGCAAGTACGGCACCTTCATCGGATTTTCCGGCCGGGGCGAGATGATCCCCAATCCCGACACCTACTGTGAGATCGATCCGGAGGTGGTGGACAAATGGGGTATCCCGGTGCTGCGTTTCCACTTTGCCTGGAGCGACCACGAGCTCAAGATGGCGAAGGATATGCAGGAGACGTTTACCGCCATCATCGAAGCGGCGGGTGGGACCGTTTTCCACGGGGGCAGGCGCACCGACACCGCCAACAAGAGCGGTGAAGGACAAAAGACCATGCCCTATGGAATCTCCGAAGGGGGCGAGATCATTCACGAATTGGGCACGGTGCGTATGGGCGACGATCCGAAGACTTCCGCGCTGAACAAGAATTGCCAGGCGCACGACGTCAAGAACCTGTTCGTCGCGGACGGCGCCTGTTTTGTGACTGGTCCTGACAAGAACCCGACGCTTACCATCACGGCCTTGTCGTGGAGAACTTCAGAGTACCTGCTCGATCAGGCTCGAAAAGGGGAGATATAGCATGTCCGTATCCCGGCGCGATGTATTGAAGTCTTTGAGTATCGGTGCGGCGGCAACCTCGGTGTTGCGCGTGATCCCGCTGCAGGCGGCCGAGTACGCTCACCACATGATCACCACAGAAAAGGCGGTGAGCACGGGCGTGTATACGCCAAAGTTTTTTCCAGCTCAGCAATACAAAACTCTGCAGGCATTATGCGAGACGATTTTTCCGGCGGATGCGGATTCGGGCGGCGCCATCGAGGCGGGGGCTCCGGAGTTTATCGATCTGCTCACCAGCGAGAATCCGGAATACCAGTTCAAGCTTGGCGGCGGCCTTATGTGGCTCGATTCCACATGTATCGATCGCTATGGCAAGGCCTACCTCGACTGCACCGCGCAGCAGCAGACTGAGATGCTGGATCGAATCGCGTATCGCAAGAACATCCAGCAGGATGCGAGCCTGAGCCAGGGTGTTGAGTTCTTCGAGTTCCTGCGCAAGATGACCGCGGACGGGTTTTTCACCAGCAAGATTGGCATCCAGTATCTGGGTTACATCGGGAACGGGTATCTCGCCGAATTTCCAGGTTGTCCGCCGGTGCCGGGCGTCTAAACTTGTTGCTGGTTGAGTGAACCGCAGGTCCCTCCACTCCGCTACGCTCCGGTCGGGATGACAATTTTGTTATGGGGTCGACTCTTATTGCTTTGAGTGATTCGTGGTCGCGCGATTATCTCCTCTCAATGGTTAGTCATCTCCTTCTAACAAAATTGTCATCCCGACCGGAGCGTACCCGGATTTCCTGCAACGCAGCACTGGACGGGGCCGCGCATGCGCCTTTCCGTGAAGAAAGGCGCATGAAGTACGCCAACGCCACCAAATTCCACAGGCAATTCGGGGGAGCGTAGTGGAGGGACCTGCGGTTCTCTCAACGTTTGCGCAGCCAGGCAAGGCCATCGGAAGTACCGGCCTTTGGCCGGTATTCGCAGCCGATCCAACCCTCGAATCCAAGCTCATCAATCAACTCGAATAGGTAGCCGTAATTGAGTTCTCCACGGTCAGGCTCGTTGCGGTCGGGCACACTCGCGATCTGGATATGGCCAACACTCTTGGACGGCAAATACTTCCGCAGCTTCATGCTGACATCGCCCTCAACAATCTGGCAGTGATACAGATCCATCTGCACCTTGATCATGGGGCTGCCGATCTCGTCAACAATGTCGTGCGCCTCGTCCTGCCGGTTGAGAAAGTATCCAGGCATATCCCGTGCGTTGATCGGCTCGATCATCAATTCCGTGCGCGCTGCCGCTGCGAGTTCTGCGGCCCATGCCAGGTTTTCGATAAACGCGCCACGCATCGCAGCGCGTTCCACTCCGTCTGGTTGCACACCGGCCATCACGTGTACTCGCGGACAGTCCAGGGTCTGCGCATATTCGAGCGCAGTGTGCATCGCAGCGCGAAACTCTCGCTGCTTGCCTGGCAGGCAAGCCAGGCCGCGTTCGCCCGCTGCCCAAATCCCCGGCGGAGCGTTTATCAAGATCTGGGCCAGGCCGTTCTCCTGCAGCCATCCCTTCAACTCGCGCGCCGGATAGTCGTAGGGAAACAGAGTACTCGACCGCGGCAAATCCATCCCTGGCGGCGGCAGGGATGCGCTGGGGAAAGGGATACTCCGTGTACATCATGGTAAGGTTGGCGGCGAAGCGCGGCATACCGTTTTCTTACCACGAGGCGCCAAAATGTTGGCGCAGTTGCTGGATCTGCTCCGCGGAAAGCGGCTCTGGTTTACGTGCACTGAGCAGCCATAGCCGTGCGGTCTCCTCAAGTTCTTCAAGCGCAGCCATCGCGGCGGCAGGCGTGCTATGCCACACATTGGGGCCAAGCCGGTCGAGCATGACTGCGCGGATGGGCGTGGCCCGCATCCGCTCGATGGTTTGCGCCACCAGTTCAGCGGCCGCCGCATCGCCAGGGCGGTGATACTCGATCAGCGGCACGTGACCGACCTTCATCACGTAATACGGTGTGATGGGAGGCAGGATGTCGTCCTGCTTCCACACCCCGGCTAGAGTGAGCGCGACCAGATGCGTCGAGTGCGTATGAATCACACAGCCGGCACTTTCATCGGCGGCATAGATGCGCCGGTGAAGCGCGAGCGTTTTGCTGGCGCGCTCGCCGCTTAGCTGGACGCCATCCGCTCCAACCTTGGCGAGAACCTCCGGCATCATAAAACCCAGACACGCTTCCGAGGGAGTGATCAGGAAGCCATCCGGCAGGCGAACGCTGATATTTCCCGCCGTGGAGTGCACGTAGCCGCGCTCGAAGAGAGAGCGGCCCACACGACAAATCTCTTGCCTCAGCTCAGTTTCGTTCATCGATCAGTCCACAAAGGCAAAGGCTTTGTTGAAAAAGTCAGGCGATCCAAAGTTTCCCGATTTCAACGCAAGGTGGAGTCGCATCGGCGTAGCACCAGGGCACTCCTGGATCGATCTGCGGCCCGATCTGCATTTGCCGGATGTCGAGCGCCTGCACGCAAACACCTGCAGTCTCACCACCGGCAACCACCAGGACACCAACGCCGCGTTGGACAAGCTCGCGCGCCAGGGCCGACATCGCCTGCTCGACAAGGGCACCGCACCGGGCGGCTCCCAGTTGGGCATGCGCCGCGCTGACCTGGTCCGGCTCCGCCGTGGAGTAGACGAGTAGAGGCATGTCCGCTTCGCTCCGCCAGCAGGCATCGGCCCAGGCTAGCACGCGGGCGATTTGCATCTCGATATCCGCCGCGAGCCGCGACCGGCTGCAACGCATAGGCTGAGCCACCTTCACGAATAAAACGCTGCACCTGCGTATTGGTCGCGACCGAGCAGCTGCCCGCCAGGATCGCTTTGTGCCCACGAGCCGGCGGCAGGCTCACCCGGTTCGATGGGCTGAATCCCCAATTGCGCGGCAGTTTGTCGCCGAGCCCGGAGCTGGCAGTGAGAAACGGAAGATCTCTGACAGCTTCGCCCAGCCGCTCGAGATCCTCATCGTTCAAAGCATCGACAATTGCGATTGTGATGCCTTCCGTTTTGAGCTCATCCATGCGCTGCCGGATCACTTCGGCGGATTGCGCCACTGAGCGATGGTCGATCAGACCGACTTTGCGCCCTTTGCCCGTATCCAGCTGTGTCTGCAGCACGCGCACCAGGTTGGCATCGGTCATGGGGGTGAGGGGGTGGTGGCGCATGCCGCTTTCGGATAAGAGTGTGCCTCCCACAAACAGATGTCCATGTACGACCGTTCGCCCAGTTTCAGGAAACGCGGGCGTAGCGATGCTGAAGCCGCACTGCAATTCATCCATCAGCGCATCGATCACCGGGCCGATGTTGCCCGCCGCCGTGGAGTCGAAGGTGGAGCAGACTTTGAAATAGATTTGCCGCACTCCCTGTTTGCGCAGCCAGCGGCAGGCACGGAGCGATGCCTCAACCGCGTCGGATGGGGCCACCGTACGCGACTTCAAGGCTACGACTACTGCGTCCGCGTCGACCGGTTCATCCTGCCGGGGAACATCCACAGTCAGAACCACCCGCATGCCTGCGCGCACAAGATTGTTAGCCAGATCGGTAGCGCCGGTGAAGTCGTCGGCGATGCAACCCAGCACGGGAGATGTCATGGAGCAGCCGCCTGGTCTTTCTGAAATTGGCGGACAACTGAGAGGAAGTCGGGATCGGCGGAAAGCCCCAGCCGTCGCGCCCGTGCGCTTTCGAAGACAGCCGGCCATCCACTCACGAGCCTGGCTATGGTGACGTCCTCTTCAAAGCGCACCCTCTGGCGTGCGGCGCGGCCCGCCACCTCTTCCAGCGCATCCAGCATCTCGCTCACGCGGACGGTAAGCGCGGGCAGATTCAGCGCGGTTCGGCCACCCCACGCGTCGGGGTCAGCCTCAGCGGCGGTAATCAAACCTTCGATGGCGCGCTGTGGCGAACCAACCGCAACTGCTGTCTCCGGGGGTACCGGGCACACCGCCTCTGTCCGTTCAAAGGCTCACGAATGATGGAGGATAGAAAGCTGGAAGCTGCGGCATTCGGGCGTCCCGGGCGCACCGTGACGGTCATTAATCGCGCGCTGCGGCCGTCGATCAACCCGCGCCGGCTATAGTCGGCCACCAGTTGTTCGCATATGAATTTCTGAATGCCGTACGAGGATTGGGGAACAGGCAAGGTTTCGTCATGGATCACCCGCGGCATAGGCAGGTCGGCATCCCCGCCGAAGACAGCCAAGGAGCTGGAGAAGACAAGGCGCGGCCTGCTGCCTTCACGCAGGGCGTCCAGCAGGGCGCGGGTGGTATCCAGATTTGAGCGTAGGCCAAGATCGAGGTTCGCCTCGCACTCGGCTGACACCGCGCCGGCGAGATGAAAAACCACATCGCAGGCCTCCCGGCTCAGGGTATCGCACTGTCCCATCAAAGGGCCGGTGTAGACGCGAACCGCCTGATCCCCGGCCAGATCGGCCGCGGGGGGCACCTGATCGGCCAGCACCAGCGCTGCGATCGGGCGTTGGGAAAGATGTCCGCGGTGCAGGAGCGTACGCGCCAGGCGGGTTCCTAGAAAACCTGCTCCGCCAGTAATGAGCACCTTGATCGGGTTCAGGTTACCAATCGTCATTCGATCCTTTCGTCAACCGGAACCTGGTTCCCAAAAAAAGGGGTGTCCTTGGCGCACTCCATCGTATCGTTTGAACCAGCCTATGAGGAAGCGGATGGAGCACAAGAAGCAGCAACAGAGCGCGGTAGCGGGATAACCCCAGCGGAGCTTGTTGACGCGGCGTTCATTCTTGCGCACAGGGGCGGCTGCCATCGGCGGCATAACGGCAGTATCGGCGGCCGGCTGCGACGAGCGAGCCAGCCAGCCGTCGCCGAAGCCGTCGTCCTATCTGGATCTGTTGCGTGCGCCGGACAGGTAATGGCGTACGGCAACTTCGCCAAAACGCTGCCGGAGGGCAGGATCCCGCTGCAAGCGCACGGGCGAGCAATGGCGTGGCGGCCAGGTTGTGGTCGAAAGTGCAGCATGAAACAGGATGCACTGGTGCTGACGCTTGCTGCGCCATCGACCCCGGTCGTCGCGGTGCATGTGCGCTGGCGGGTGCAAGTGGCCCCGGCCCTGCGTGCTCTGGGCGATGCGTGGGAGCGCAGCTATGGCGATCTGGGCTGGCGCGACTTGATTCCGGAACGCGTGATGCCATGGTACTTCGCCACGCACGATGGCGCGGCGTGCCACGGCTATGGTGTAAAAACCGATGCGGCCGCACTTTGCTTCTGGCAGCTTGATCCGGAAGGTGTGTCGCTGTGGCTGAACGTGGCCAACGGCGGCGATGGGGTCGAGCTGGGCCAAGGAAGATTGACCATGGCGACCTGGTAACCCGGCGCGGGGTCGAGGGCGAGACGCTCTGGATGCGGTCGCCGGGCCTATGCCGCACGATGTGTGCTCGCACGTCGCGGCCCATGCGTGCCCATCTATGGCGCGAACGACTGGAACTACAGCTATGGCAAAAGCACAGCGGAGACGATTCTGCGGGACACGGAGTTCATCGTCGAGCTCTCGCCTGGCGGAGGGGTACGGCCCTTCTCGGTGATCGACGACGGCTGGAGCAACGGCACGCCGGCATGGCCGGATATGGGCAAACTGGCGGCCGATATCAGGCGGCGGACGGCACGGCCGGGACATCTGGATCCGGCCGCTCGAGGCGCCGCCCGGATACCGCCGCGCGGTCTGTTGCTGCCCGCCGCGCGCTTCGGGGAAAAGAAGGACCAGGGCGCGCGAGCTTGCCTATGATCCGACTCATCCCGGAGGCGCAGGAGAAAATTCGCGTCAAGATGCGACGAGGCCATCGGATGGGGCTACGAGATGGTGAAGCACGACTTCACGACCTATGACCTGCTGGGGCAGTGGGGCTTCGAGATGGGCGCCCTGCCGACTCTGCCCGGCTGGTCGCTGCACGACCGCAGCCGCACCAATGCAGAGGTGATCGCGGCGCTCTACGCTCTGCTGCGCGAGGCCGCCGGCGAGCAGACCCTGCTCGACGGATGCAACACCGATTAGCCTGCTGGGCCAGGGAATCTTCGACTTGCAGCGCAGCGGCGACGACACCAGCGGCCGCCTGTGGGAACGCACGCGCCGCATGGGGGTAAACACGCTTGCCTTCCGGCTGCCCCAGCACGGAACGTTCTCCTCGGTCGACGCGGATATGGTGGGCATCACGGAGGCGATCCCGTGGGAATTCAATCGGCAGTGGCTCGATGCGGTAGCGCGCAGTGGAACAGTAACCATCATTGCTGCGGGTCCGCCGGCACGCGGCCAGGAGCCAAGGGCAGCCATCCGTGAAGCCTTCAGCGATCGCGGCGGCGGGCGGCTCCGCGGCGAGGCCGGTCGATTGGATGGACAGCAGCACGCCGGAGCGTTGGCAGGCGGCGGGTAAGGCCGGCACGGAGGTGCGCTACCGCTGGAGCGGGGCGGAAGGTGCATCGGCCTTTAATGTGTAGACGTATACTTCCTCCCAACTTCCCGGGGTTGATAAAGCGGCCACCCGTAGATATAACGAAGATCGGCGCACATTGATGCTTCAGGAAGAAGGCGGCGGTTCTTCATGCGACTTACGCGGCGCGACACACTTAAATTGCTGGGCTATTCAGCGGCATGGGCACGGACCAGGGGCGTATTTGGCCAGGCACCCGCGCTCCCGATTGCGACAGGACCCTTCAAGGGCACGCGCGGTTCGCTCGACGCCTACCAGGTCCCGGAATGGTTCCGTGATGCAAAATTCGGCATCTGGTCTCATTGGGGGCCGCAGTCTGGCGTCGAAGATGGCGACTGGTACGCGCGGAATATGTATATCCAGGGCACCCCGCAGTACGAATACCACCTCAAGACCTATGGACACCCGTCCAAGGTAGGCTTCAAAGATCTGATCCCCTTGTTCAAGGGCGATAAATGGGATCCTGAGCATTTAATGGACTTGTACGTGAAGGCCGGGGCGAAGTACTTCGTCAGCATGGGCGTTCACCACGACAACTACGATATGTGGGATTCGACGTACCAACCCCGCTGGAATGCTACAGCCGTTGGCCCTAAGCGCGATATCGTTGGCCTCTATAAGCAGGCGGCACGGAAGCGGGGACTCCGTTTTGGCGTAAGCGAACACCTCTCCAACAGCTTCGACTGGTTCGCGCCGTCACACACCAGCGACACCACTGGTCCCTTGAAGGGCGTGCCCTATGACGGCGACAACCCCGAATTTGCCGACCTCTATCACAACTATGCGGGGATGCCCCTGGACTTTGCCAAGACCGCGAAGGCCATGGGCCGCGTGGCGCCTGACGAGTGGAAGCGGAAATACTTCAGCCGCATTAAAGACCTGATCGAACAGCATCAGCCTGATCTGCTTTACACCGATGGTGGAATTCCTTTTGACGAGTACGGGCTGAGCACCGTGGCTGAGCTTTATAACGTGAGCGCGGGTCTGCATCAAGGCAAAGTCGAAGCCGTCTATTGCAGCAAAGAAGCCAGCGATTGCACGGTAGGCACTTGTATTGTCGATCATGAGCGCGGGGTTTCCGACGCCATCTCCACCGCAGCGTGGCAGACCGATACCTGCATCGGCGACTGGCATTACAAGAAGGGCGAGATATACAAGACGCCCAAGAAAGTCATCGATCTGCTGGTCGACATCGTTAGCAAGAACGGCAACCTGCTATTGAACTTCCCGCTGCCCAACAGCGGTGAGCTCGATCCCGATGAAATGAAGGTGCTCGAGGGCATCACCGCCTGGATGGCGGTCAACAGCGAAGGCATCTATGGCACGCGCCCGTGGAAGATTTATGGCGCAGGACCATCGACGGACGTAGCGGTTCCGCAAAGCGGCTTCAACGAAAGCAAGCAGCCCGGGTTGACGGCGCAGGATGTGCGCTTCACCACCAAGGGAAAAATCCTTTACGCCTTCGTCATGGGCACGGCGCCTGAGTGGGTCATTCCGCCACTGGGGAAAAAGAGTCCGCAGCAGCCCGGCAAGATCCTTAACGTGCAACTCCTCGGATACCAGGACAAGTTGCATTGGAATCAGGATGACCATGGCCTGAAAGTGAAGATGGCCGGAGCCAAGGTGTCTGATATTGGCGTCACCTTCAAAGTCACGTTGGCCTGATCAGGCGCTCGAAAGGTTCAAAAACAAGAATGAAGTGGATGCTAAGCGCTCTTTTGTTAACGATATCAGCTCCAGCTTGTTGTCCGCTTCGAGCGCAGGGAGTAGAAAACTCCACGCTGCTCGATCCGCCCGCGGACAGTTGGCCCACCTACCATGGCACTTATAACGGTCAGCGTCACAGCAAGCTCGAACAAATCACACCGCAGAATGTAGGCACTTTGGCGCTTGCGTGGGTCTTCCAGACGAAACAGGCTGCGGAGATCAAGTCTTCGCCTCTGATGGTGGATGGTGTGCTGTACTTCACCGTGCCAGACAAGGTCTGGGCCGTCGATGCGCTCTCGGGTCACCAGCTGTGGACCTATACCTACCCGCCGAATCATGGGTTGCACATTGGCAGCCGCGGGTTGGGTATGTTCAAAGACTGGCTGTATTTTCTGGTCCCGGACGGGCATCTGGTATCGCTCAACGCCAAAGACGGCACCGTGCGCTGGATTGTGCAGGTAGCGGATGTCAGCAAGGGATATTGGACCAGCATGGCGCCGCTGGTCCTGGGCAATCACGTAGTCGTCGGGACCTCCGGCGACTTCGACAACCTGGTGGGATACATACGCTCTGTCGATCCCGAGACCGGGAAGACGCAATGGCAGTGGGATGCCACGCCACCTCTCGGGACGGCTGACGCTACGACCGGCGGCAACACATGGATGACCGGGACTTACGACCCCGACCTTAATCTGATGTATTGGGGGACAGGAAACCCCACGCCGGTGCTCACCGCCTCGACACGTCCGGGGAACGATCTCTACACCTGCAGCATCGTGGCTTTGAACCCTGACACGGGAAAGCTTGTGTGGGCGTTCCAGCCCTCGCCCCACGATACCCACGATTGGGACGCCGCCGAGACGCCGGTCCTGGTGGATGGGATATTTCGTGGAAAACCCAGAAAGATGCTGCTGCAGAGTTCTCGCAACGGCTATTTCTTTGTGCTCGACCGGACGAATGGCACCAGTTTACTGACCGTTCCCTTTGGGCCAGTGAACTGGACGCTTGGGAGTCGATAAGGAGGGCCGTCCTATTCCCAATCCTGCCAAGGAGCCGGCGCCCGATGGCCGGTTGATTGCGCCCGACGAGGGCGGTATGGCAAACTTTCGATCTCCCAGCTTTGATCCCAAGACCGGACTCTTCATCGTCTCCGCCCATCCCAGCTACAGCCTCTATTTCGCCAAACCTGCCGATGGGACCTACGGTTGGGCTGGGGCCGACTACGATCTCTGGAGCAAGGGGGTGATCGAGGCAATCGACTACCAGACAGGCAAGATTCGCTGGACACACGAGCTGGGCAGGGGATCGCCCTCCGCCGGAATCATGACCACGAGTTCAGGGCTCACCTTCACCGGCGATCTTAAAGGCAACGTTCTTGCGCTTGATACCAGCAGCGGTAAAACCCTCTGGCACGCCGGCTCCGGTGCGACGATGGAAACCTCGCCCATTAGCTACCAGCTTGGAGGGCGCCAATACATCCTGACCAGCAGCGGCGGCGCGATGTTTGCATGGGCTCTGCCGCAGAGCGCCACGCAGCAAGGACTGGCGAAGCACTCGGGGCAGTAGTTGCTAAGAGTAGCTTTGGCTGATTAACCGCGGTAAAGGTTCTGGACGCGTGTCCCATGTTCGCCTCAGCGTACATGGGCCGAAAACGAGTTCTTCGAATGCTCTTAGTTAATTTTCCAGGTCTGTTGCCCTGGGGAAAAGTGTCTCGCCCGCATGGAAAAAGCGTTTGACGGGGCTACGCCCCGACATTTTCGTCCCACGTACGCTGAGGCGAACGTGGGGGCACCCGTCCAGAGGGCGTCCTTTGTTGTTTGATCCATTGTGCGGTTCCGATATGTAACGGTTTCTGTATCTATCGTCGTCTTCCAAGCCCCCAAAACGCGCTCAAAGCCTTCCCCCTTGTGCAGTCTCCCGGGCATAGGTAGGCTGGTTGGCACTGGGAGGAAAGAGAATGCAGCGGATCGGTATAGTGTGTGCGGTGGCGGGGTTAGTGATTTCAGGGGGAGCACTGGGGCAGGGAACTCCGGCAAGTACCGGCACCCCATTTGCCAGCGAAGTGCAAACAAGTTACGCGCGAGTTAAAGACAACATCATCAAAGCAGCGGAGAAGATGCCGCCGGAAAGCTATAGCTTCAAACCCACGCCGGATATTCGGACCTATGCGCGGGTGGTGAACCATGTCACCGAGGCCCAGATGCACAGTTGCGGTGCAGCCAACCATACGGATCCCAGCGCAGCGGCAAAAGTGCCGGCAGAAACCGCGGATAAAGCGGCAATCGTAGACGCCTTGAAGGCATCCTTCGCTGAATGCGACAAAGCCTATGCCGGCTTGACCGATGCCAACATGACCGAGATGCTGCAGGCTGGCCCGTTCAAGCGGACACGGCTAAGTATGCTGTGGGGGAACGTCGCGCACGACAACGAGCAATACGCCACCCTATCGTTGTATCTGCGATTGAAGGGTTTGGTGCCGCCCAGCAGCGAGAAGTAGCAGCTGCTATGACTCCTTCTTCTTCTCCGGCGTCTTTTCCGGCGGTTTCTTGCCGGAGCCCTTTTCCGGGGAACTGGAGCCGCCGGAATCGGAAGCCGCAGTCTTGCCGTTGCAATTCGGATCGATCGGCTTAACCGCCAGGCGCATGGTCGTATACGTCATGCCCGGCACGGCAGACTCTGCCCGGGTTTCCAGCGGTTGGGACTTGTCTGCATCCTTGCGGACCAGGTAACCCTGCTCCAGATCGAGATTCGGCAGCTCCTTGGCGAGCGCATCGGTGTCCTTCTTCGCGACCATGACGTAGTCGCCGCTCAGCAGGCCAATGTAGGAGTCCTCGCGATTCGGATCACTGATTGCCTGTTGTGTAGCCACCGCGGTAGTGAGATTTCCATTCATCACGAAACGGGTGCGGTCCTCCCAGTAACCGAAGGCCTCACTGAAGGCGGCGAGCGCGGGTACGCTGACCGCGGGCAACACCACCATCGGCGCAACCAGTTTGGCGCCTGTGATCATAATCTTCAGGATTTTGACGAACTGCGTGTCGTTGGGAGGTTGGCTCACATTCACGGCTAGCTTGCCGGTGCCTTTGGTGAGCAGAATATTGCTGGTGGCGCTGGTTGCCTGGTCGGATTTAAATCCCAGCTGGTCCAATGATATCTTGCCCGCCATGTTCGGCTTAAGAGAAGCGATGGCGGTCCAGGCAAGAGGCGCCAGAAGGTTCATGTAAGGGTGAGTCTGGGTGGCGTCGATCCGCAACTGCTGATTTTTTGTCTTGTCGATGCCATTTCCGTTGCGGAATTTCGACAGTTGAATGCCGACCCCAACATCTCCGTCATGGTCCAGTAACTCATTTTGGGTGATATCGGTGGCATAACGAAGCTGTTTCGCCTCGGATTTGTAGTGCAGATACTGCGTCTCTGCCGCAGGGTCCGCCAGTCCTGCCGTCCCTGCGCGTGCGCCCTTATGGAAGTCGGGGCTGCTGGTATTGACGCTGTTGAAAAAGCCGTTCCAGAAGTCGTATGCGTCGTGCGGCGCTTCCATGCTGGCAGCCTGGCCGGCCTCCGCCAGTGCAAGTGCCTCGTCCGGATTGGAGAGAGCCGCAATAAAAGCGAGGGCAAGCGCATTGCCCGAGAAAGTCCGGCGGGAGATCGACATGAGGAACTCCTATCACTTGCTGAATTGGGGCCGGCGGGAAACAGATAGCAGCATACCCCAGAGCGCACAGAAGCGCTGCAAATTCATGCTACAATTTGGCGATTTTCCCGGAGTTCCAGGACATGTCTGCTTCGCGGGCTCTTGTCGCCGCTTTCTGCCTGCTTGCCCCCATGCTCCACGCGTCAGGGCAGACGAAGTACGCACTGCTCATCGGAATCGATACCTACCAGCCCGCTAACAGCACCGTGAAAGCTCCGCCTGGAGTCAACACCGGACGGTTCGCCCTGGGAGCGCCGCGCTTTAACAATCTGGTTGGTCCTACTTATGATGTGGCTTCGCTTCGCGCCGTGCTTACCAGCAGCAAATTCGGCTTTCCCGATGACGATCAGCATATCCATGTTCTGGAAAATGGCGCGGCCACCCGGGCCGCCATCCTGGCGGCGATGAATAAGTACCTGGTGGAGCAGCCGCAGAAGGGAGATATCGTCGTCCTCTATGTCGCCGGACACGGTTCGCTGCGGGTCAATTCAAAGTCGAATAAGCAGGTCTTCGACCTGGCGGGAAAGCCTACTGCACTGGACAACACGATTGTGCCGGCCGACGCCTACCTGGGCACAGAAGACATTCGAGACCGGGAGATGGCACGCATCTTTAATAAGGCGCTCGATAAGGGAATACGGTTGACGGCCATCTTCGATACCTGCCATTCGGGGGGCACGGCGCGCGGGGCCGAGGTGGGGCCCAGGACCGTGGCGCGGATGCTGGCCTTCGATCCCAGGGACATTGCCGAAGGACCCGATGTCAACCCCGATGGCACGCCCGTGACCGCGCCGGAGGACCGCAAAGACAACACGGCGTTGGTGCTGGCAGCGACCCAGGTGGACCAGACAGCCAAGGAACTCCCCGATGCTTCGCCCCCACACGGCGTCTTTACCACAGCGTTGATCGATGCACTGCAGGCACTACCCGCCAATATTCCCGCGATTGATCTGTGGAAGCGGGTGCAGGTGGATCTTGAAGTGCAAGGTTTCTCCGATCAACAGCCGGCACTGGATGGTAGCAAGCAGAGGAAACAGCAACCGCTGTTCGGCGGTGAAGCGGAGCAGGGCAAAGTACGTGCGACGGTAGTCGACGTAGACGAGGATGGGGTGGTGCTGGACATCGGCTCGATCTCCGATATTGGGGTAGGTAGCGAGTTCGTGCCGCTTGCTCAGCAGCCGGGAGAGAAGGTAACCCTGCAGATCAAAGCAGCCCAGGGAGTCAACCGTTCGATCGCGGCCGCTTCTCCCGCAGGAGCGAAGGTTGCGCCCAAAGATGTTTTCGAATTATCCAAGTGGATCCCGGCCGAAAGGCCGGCGGTTTATTTCTGGGTGCCAGCGTCGACCCTGTCGCAAGCGCAGATTACTTCTGCGGTGAGCGAAGCGCGCTCCTCGGGAGTTCGATTGGTCAACGATCCGTCGGCTGAGGCCTGGACCGATCTGGTTAGCTGGGACGGCTCGCACTGGACGCTGCAGAAGGCCGGGGTCCGCGGGGCTGACGTTCTGGGAGCCAGCCTTACGGCGCGGCTCCTGCAGCAAAAGGTAGCCAAGACCGCTGTCGTTTGGCTGAATGTTCCACCGCCGGCGGAATTAGCCAACCAACTCCTGATGAACAACTCGCAGAGCGCCGCGCAGAGCACAGCCAACGAAGCCCAGGCGATGTATGTTCTGGCCGGCATGATTACGGATGCCGGGCCGGCGTATGCGTGGTACAACCGGGGCGAGTTGATCGCCGGCCGCCAGACCCCGGCGGGTTACGGTGCGGGTTGCTCACCCGATTCGCCTTACCCCATTCGCACCAATTGGGTCTCCACTTCTAATACGACCGACGCCGCGACCACCATGAAAGAGTCTGCAGCCAAGCTCGCCAAGCTGAATGGGTGGTTGCGGCTGCAATCCAATGAGAACGGCGACTCCGAGTACCCGTATCACCTGGCTCTGCAGCGTACCGCGGATGGTGGGATCGCGGAGGACAAAGGGCCAAGTTATAAAGGCGAGCTCTACCAGTTGATCCTGCAAGCTCGCGGAGACACACGTAACGGCTCGCGCTGGGTATATGTATTGGCGATTGATTGCCAGGGTAAGGGAGAGTTGATGTTTCCCAGACAGGGCGGCGGCAATCGCTATCCGCAGGAAGATGGCCGGCTTGAGCAGATTCCCTTGCCAGGCGCGAGATTTCATATTGCCCCGCCCTATGGAACGGACACATATGTCCTGCTGACGACGTCGACGGCGTTAGCCAACCCCGATGCGCTGGGTTTCGAAAGCGTAGTGCGGGGCGGGGAGCGTGGAGTCTCGTCACCCCTCGAGACGCTGCTGGGTTCTACCAGCGCTGGTACACGGGGATCTGCGGGCGAGGTGCCCACAGACTGGGGAGTGGAATATCTACAGATGCACAGCCAGCCGAAAAAGTCGGCGGACACCGTTGCCGGAAGCAAACCATAATTAGCTGCTACTGATCTGCTCTTACAAATTTCAAGTTCGTGTCCCCGTAGAGAACATAGGCCAGTGCCGTAGGATTCTTTCCATCGTAAATCTCCTGGCGTGTGCGCCTGAGCGTTTCACTTACGTCCGCCGGCCCGTGTTGCATCTGCTGCTGCAGCAGCTGATAAAACCGCACTGAAAACTTGGCCGCGACCTGATCATTCACCGGCCATAACGCGCCGATATACCCACTAGCGCCTTTGCTTAGCACCGCGGGACCGAAGCCCTCGACAAAGTTCCCGGTTCGTTTTGCCTGCCCTACATCGCACGCGTTGAAGAAGAAGAAGGTGTGGCCCAGCAGGCCAGCATCTGCCATGGCGCGCCATGATTGCACATTCAGCGCGCCATCCTCCAGAAGGATTTCGAACTCATTATGGACCGCGTCCAAATCCCCATGTCCTGCGAAATGCACGATACCTTGCGGCTGGTTGCGAAAAAGTGCTTTTAACGCTTTGGAATTTCCGTCGACCGGGCTGTAGCCCTCGAGCCGGGCAAGCTCCTGGGTCTCTGCTGCTTCACCGTCCAGTGACCGGCTTCCGCTGTAGTGGGGTGCGATCACGAACATTTTGGGCATGCTCTCGCGGTAGGGACCATGATCCCGCACCAAGCCATTATTCGTGTCCCAGCGTGCCACGGAATACTTAAGACCGAGAAAATCCAGCGGCTCGCCGGTTCCATCCGGCCGCATCGGTCGCATCAGCTCCCACGGGACCTCCGGCTTGTCGGAATAAATCTGGATGGTATGGAAACGGTCACCTCTCGTTTGGACTATTCGCCAAAAAGCAGTCTTGAAGACCTCGGGGGCATAGTACTCATAGAGCTTTTCCCCAAACCCTTTGGCATCGTCGCCCGCCCGGCTGGGGTCAACCGGCTCAGATCCTCGCCCCGCACTCGCCGGTGAGTCATGTGCTAGAAAATCCGAAAAGCCGTTTTGATCCGGTAACGAGCCGCTCAAACTTCCGTCCAGCCAGGGAGAAAAAACCAGGACTGTGTCGCCTTTCATGTAGAGCAGCAGATCAGGTCGTGGCACTTGATCGCCGATCTCGATACTCGCTGGGGCCGCTGAAACTTTTACCGTTGCTGTTTCGGAGCCAACTGCAGGCGTGGGAGAGGTGATCTTAATGTCACGCTGTACGTGAGCCAGAATGCTTCCCTTGTAGGCAAAACTGGCTTGCACATGAAGGACGCCGTCGGCCGCGGCTCTTGGGCTGGCCTTGACCAGGAACGTGGCCGGAGTGGAATCACCCTTACGGGGCAAGTCGATGGTGGCCGAGTTCGGTCCCCGGGTGAACACCAGGCCGGGCCCGGTCAGAAACACGTCCAGTTTCCAGCTCTCCTCTCCGGCAGGCAGGGAAAAGATCAGTTTGCCCTCAGTGGTTTGGCTTCCACTAAGAATGGAAACGTCAGTGTGCGGATCCTCGGTCAGCGAGACAACGACGGCGAACTCCTTTTCGGGAGCTTCCTGATCCGGACTCAGGATCATGGGGTACTTCTCGACCGATTCATTTTGTGCTGCCGCCTGAGTTGCTGGAGGCGGAGGGGGCGAGGCGGTACCGACCGACATGTTGTTGGCCATTGAGTTATGTTGTCCGGAACGGGCGGGCACGCTGGCGGTGTTCCGTTGCCCGATATACCAGGCCACGGCTGCTATTCCAAGCAGCACAAACACAATCTTCTTAACCGGGATCGAGCCGTTCGGTTGCGGCGAGGGTGCTGGTTCCATGAGGCTTCGGCCCCTAACTAACGATCGTCACCTTACCCTCGGGCGTCTTGGTGAAGGCATGCAGCGTGTTGCCGTTCTGATCCAGATGCCGCAGTGTCATCTGCCTGGCGGTTACGGAGATATGGCTAAAACCATACACCTTTTGCGCATAAGGTCCACGCTGGGAAGCTTCGACCTTAAGCGCGTAAAGGTCGGCGCCGCCGCCGCCAGAGAGAAAAACGCTGGTCGGATGCCCTTCGAACTCCAAGTGCTGTAGATCATGATCGTGACCCGCCAAGTACAAGTTCACGTGGTACTTGCGAAACAGGGGATCCCATTCTCGGACCAGTACCGGATGGTCTCCATGAGGTCCATCGGAGTAGACGGGGTGATGCCCCATGACCGCAAGAAAGGGAGTCGTGCGCGGGCGCTTTAGCTCCGCTTCCATCCATGCAAGCTGTTCTGCTTGTTGTTGCGGGGTTAGGGTAAAGTCCTTGCCGAACCATTCCTTGTAGCTATCTTTGGGCATGTTGCTATCGAGCGCGAGAAACGTAATCAGAGGATTCTTCGCGGGGAACTCAAAGCGATACCAGCGAGAGGGCATGGTAAAGCGGGTTCGTCCGCTGCGCGCGTACTCGAGCTCAGCATCGACTTTGCTTTCAGGCCAACGCTGGTAATCGTGGTTTCCCAGAATCGCGTACGCTGGGCCAGGGAAGTCGCTGGCCGGGTACATCTGCTCGAACTGTGTTTGCCACCGCGGAGAGCCGGCCCCGCCTGCTAATTCACCGTACCAGTTGTCCCCCAGCATGAGCAGCGCCTGCGGATGAACCGAATGCTGTTTGGAATACGAGCGAAGACCGGTCGCCACCTGCGATTGGGCTGTAGGGTTGTCGTATCCCCAATCGCCCAGCACCAGCATGTCCGCCGCGGCGGGGTCAGACTTTACGGAAGCTGCCAAGCCTGACAATGACCCGAAGCTGGCCAGCGCGCTGAAAGCAAAGCTTTGACGCAGGAACCGGCGGCGGTTGAGTTCATTTGAAGGCATACAGCCGGTTTATACCATCTTTCATGGGACTGGTGAAGAACACGAACGACACGGGCCTGGGGGTTTTGCAGGGCCCCAGAACCTGCCTTCCTTCGTGAAATGAGTTGTTCCACGCCGGGACGCTGCCTCCAGTGTTCAGCCCCTTCGGGGCTGGACCTCAGGCTCGGCGCCGTTTCTCCAGGAAAGTTACACTGACCGGATACGCAGCGTTGAAGGAAGCCGGCTGCTCAGCCCCCGGACACCGTTTAGGCTGGCTGATCTGGCGCCCGCCGGTGCCAGCGGTAAGCGGCAACTGAGTTCTTCCAAAAGAATTTCTCCGAGGCTTTTCGGCCTTTGGCCTGAACGTAGTCACGCACGATCGTGATGGTCTCCGCGTAATCTGCGTGATGATCACTGTTCGGCCAATCGCTGGCATACACAACGTGCTCCTCGCCGAAAATATCCCACAGCCCATCGAGCGTGTCTTTGTTAAACGTCGCACCGCCGTTCTGCTCGACGCGGGCGGCGGCTACTTCAGAAAGCTTGACGAAGACGTTTTTATTTTGCGCCAGGTGGCGCAGCAGCGACCAGTACTCGTCGCGCTCTGCAGGCACAGTGGGCACCTTCGCGCTGGGCAAGTGATCGATGACCATCCGCAACTGCGGAAGATGGTCGGCTACGCCGGCGATAGCGCGAATCAGGCTGAGATCGGGATTTGCGCTGTCAAGCACCAGACCGCGATCCGCCAACATCGTTAGCCCGGAAAGAAATTCTGGCTTCTGCGCATCCACGGCCAGATCCCGGTCCCAAAGATTGCCGTAGCGTATGCCGAGAAACAAGGGATTCGCGTGCAATCGTTCCAGCTCGTTGGCATAGGAAGGCGTACCCGGGAATAAGATCGCCTACCATACCCACGATGATGGGATACTTTGCCGCCACGTTCAGCACCCAATCGTTATCGCTGGCCAGCGGGCTGGCCTCGATCACGATTGCGCCGACCACTCCGAAGGGCCGAGCGAGGCTTGCATAACGGTCGGGCAGCGCAGCCTTGTAGAGGGTCGTGTCAGTCTTCTCCGGCCAGGGCACACCCCCTGGACGCCGAGGATCGAAGAGGTGAATGTGTGTATCGATGACCGGTATCTGTGGGGGCGTTGCCTCGGCGAGCTGAGCGGTTGCCCAGCCTCCGGCTATCGAGGCTCCAAGCTTGAGTAGGTTCTCGCCTTTGCATGTCACTCGTCCTTTTCAGCAACTCCGGCCACGCCACAGTAACAGAAGAAATGCTTTAGAATTCTTTCTTTGCCTGGAGGATCTTTGCAAAGACGCCATTTCCTTACTTCGTCTCTGGCCGCGGCGGCGGTTGCCTGACGCCGAACGATTCCCCAGCCCAGACGCCTGCAAGCAAAGCTCGCGAATACTATGAACTGCGCAAATATCAGCTGCAGCAAGGGCCACAAGCGAAGCTGCTGCAAAGTTATCTGGAGGATGCCCTCATCCCTGCGCTCAACCGTCTGGGTTTTTCGCCCATCGGCGTCTTCAATCTCGACATCGGTCCAGAAACCCCTACCGTGTACCTGCTGATCCCGTCGACCACCCTGGAGTCACTGGTGACTGCCGAGCTGCAGCTGGTTAAGGATGAGGAATTTATGAAAGCCGCCGCGCCCATTCTGGAGCGCGCCGGCGACTGCGCCCGCTTTCGGCCGGATCGAAAGCTCGCTCATGGCCGCATTCGAGGGCTGGCCGCGCCTGGTGGTTCCGCCCGTAACCGCGCAGCACGGCAAGCGAGTCTTTCAGCTTCGCACCTACGAAAGCCCAAGCCACCAGGACCACGTGCGCAAAGTGGAGATGTTTCAAAGCGGAGAGTTTGAGATCTTCCAGCGTGCCGGGTTCTGGCAGGTGTTCTATGGCGACACGTTGATTGGTCCTCGCCTGCCCCAGTTGACCTATATGATCAGTTTTCCCGATATTTCGGAGATCGACGTCAAGTGGGATGCATTCCGCAACGATCCTCAATGGAAAAAGCTGTCGAGTGCACCCAGGTACAGCTTTGAATCGATCGTGACGAACATTTCCAACCTGGTTCTCAGGCCGGCTTCTTTTTCCCAGATTTAGGATCGCAGTCCGGCGCTGTCCCCTCGTCGAGCCCGAGCTCTTCTATGCCCTTGCCGCCGTGTTTTTCCAGGTCGGCCAGCAGCCCTGCATCCGTCAGATCCAGCGGGTGAGAATGCTTCCAGTCATGGCGCACGACATCATGCAGCCGATCGACGATATGCTCGTCGCGCACTTCGATTGCCAGTTCGCGACGGCTATCGAAACTGCCGGGCGCCAGGTTGATGGAGCCGATAATGGCCCGCTCTCCGTCGGCCAGCAGCATTTTCGCATGCAGCTTAAGACCCTTCAGCTTGTGGACCTTAACCCCCACATCATCCAGAATGCGCAGGCCACCCACGCCCTCCAGTAATTTCTCCTTCTTGAGCGTGTGCGGAGGACGCGCCATTACGTGAATCTTCACTCCGCGCTCTTTCGCCCGAACCAGGTGCTCGATGATCATCTGATCCTGGTATCGCTCATTCTGTATCCATAGCGAGTGCTTGGATTCGTCGATGAACTCGGTAATCCGTTCCCGGCCATTGCCGCGGCACCAGATTAGTTGAGCGTTCTTTCCCGACGCGAAATCCTGGCGGCTCCAATCTGCTTCGAAACAGTGGATGATCTCCGCTACTTCGTGAGGATCCGAGGTGATGATCGCGTAGTCGCGGGTTTCGGTCAGGTTTTCGCTCTGCCAATTCAGCGACTTTACAAATGCCGTGGCATCATCCACGACCATGGATTTTTCATGGGTGAGGTCGAAGGCGGGATTGCTGTCAAGCACGTCGATGCCCGCGGCCTGCAACGTATCCCTGCTTTCATCGTTTTCGGAAACACCACTGCGGCGCTTCGGGTTCAGCATCACCCGCACCTTCACGCCCCGGCGATGCGCGCCCATCACGGCTGTGAGCAGCGAGGGATCGGTGAAGATGAACATCTTCACCCGAAGAGATTTGCTGGCGCCGTTGATCGCATCCAAAATCGGCTTTGCGGAGTCGTCCGGCAAAACTACTAAGCTGCGTGACATGAATGCCCTCTGCGGCTCGCAGGCGTCTTCAAAGAGCAGCCTTGGCCGGTACCGTGTCGAACTGTATATTGTAAAGCTCGGCATAGGTTCCACCCAACGCCATGAGCTGGGCGTGCGAGCCCTGTTCGGCAACCACACCGTTTTTCAACACGATAATGCTATCGGCATCCCGGATTGTACTGAGCCGATGGGCGATGGTGAGCACGGTTCTTCCCTTCATCAATCGCCCCAACGCCTCGATGACCAGTCTTTCCGACTCTGTGTCCAGCGCGGCCGTAGGCTCGTCGAGGATCAGAATGGGGTTGTTGCGTATGATCGCGCGCGCGATCCCGATGCGCTGGCGCTGGCCCCCGGAAAGAGTGTCGCCCCGGTCGCCCACCATGGTTTGATAGCCCTCGGGCATGCGGGCGATAAACTCGTCCGCATTGGCGAGCTTGGCCGCCTTGACGACCTCTTCGTCAGTTGCGCCCTCACGGCCGTAAGCGATGTTATCCCGCACCGTTCCCCGGAAGAGCACCGTCTCCTGCAGCACGTAGCCGATCTGGTCGCGCAACGTCTTCAAGCGGAAGTCGCGCACATCCACGCCGTCAATGCGAATCGTGCCCCCGGTCGGATCATAGAAGCGCGGGATCAGGCTCATGATGGTGGATTTGCCTCCACCCGTGGGACCGACCACCCCGATCGTCTGGCCCGGTTGGACGGTGAAGCTCACGTCCCGCAGCACCGGGCAATTCTCATCGTAGGCGAAGGCCACATGATCGAAGACAATTTCCCCATGGATCACTTGCTCGCGCGCATCCGCCTTTTCGGGGAGGACGGTGTCCGCATCCAGGATGGTGCGGACACGTTCCACCGCCACCGCAGTCTGGGCGATGGAATTATTCATGCTGGCAAGGTCCTTCACCGGCTTGAAAAATGACACCAGATAGGAGAGAAAGACGGTTAATTCCCCCGGAGTCATTCCCCGGGTGAGGATCAGCATGGAACCACGCCAGAGCACGAACGCCACGCAGCAAGCGACGATGATGGAGACAATCGGCGAGAGCAAGGCCTTGACTTCCCGCGCTTTGAGGGCGGCGGCTACGGTGGCGCGGCTGACCGCGGCAAGCGCTTCCTGCTCCAGCTCCTGCCGCCCGAAGGCGGTCACTACGCGAATGGATTCCAGATCCTGCTGCACGACGGCCACGATATTGCTCTGCTGCTTGCGCACCTCGTGGGTCGATTTTTTCACCGCCTTTTTGAAGCGGGAGGCGAGCAAAAGCAGCAAGGGTGTCACCCCAACGGCGATCAGGGTAAAGTCCCAGTTCATGCAGAACATCACCACGATCATGCCCACGATGGTGAACATGTCGACCACCATGCCCAGGGTAGCCGAAGAGGCGAAATTCTGGATGGTGAGGACGTCGGCCGTGATGGTGCTCAAGAGCACGCCGGACTGGTGGCTGTCGTAGTAGCGCAGCGAGAGATACTGCAGGTGATGGTAGGTCCGCATACGGAGGTCGTTGGCTACCCACTGGCCCACGCTCTCCGTGTAGTAATTCGCAATGTACGACGCTGCGGCATTGAGGATGGCAATGCCGATTACGGCGATCGCCGCCATCGCGGCAAGATGTTTCCTGTTTTCATGGGCCACCAGCAGGTGCAGCACACTGGCGAACCAGGGGGCAGGCTTATGGTCGCCGACCACGTTATCGAGGATAATCTTCAGCGGCCAGGGCGCGGCCAGGGTCATGGTGCTCTGGACCAGCATCGCCGCGAGGATAACCCCCAGGCTGGCCCGGTAGGGACGGAGCAGCTCACGGAGCAGGCTCGCCATGCTCTTGCCCTTCTGGCTTTTTCCGCTCTCCTGCAGGTCCATAGGCGTCTGGCTTTGCGCCCAGTTTAAACGTTCAGCAAGGCATGTCGAAAATAATCACCGGCAAGAGAACCTGGTGGTCCATTCAACCCGTTTTTTGGCTTGAGTGGATGACCGCCATCCCAATCGAAACCAAGAGAACGGCGGGTGGGGCCGCAGTACCCCACTGAAGCAAAAAAACGGCTTCAATGGGCCACCCCATCTTTGTTGCCGGTGCGGAAAACGTTCACTCGGCGGTGGCGATCAGGTGGTAGATCTGGGCCCCATATTTTTCCACCGTGCCCATGCCAATGCCCGGCACGGCTAGCAGCGCAGAGTCGCTTCTCGGACAGCTGCTGGCGATATTGCGCAAGGTGCGGTCGCCAAAGATACGAAAAGCCGGCATCCTTCTACGCTTTGCCTCGGTCAATCGCCAGGCGCGCAACGCCTGCTCCAGGCGGGCCTGCCGCTCCGGCGGAATCTCAGGCTGAGCTGCCTTCGCCGGTTTACCGGGCGAGGCAGCACGCTTCTTCTCTCGCTTGGTGGTCGCGACCGGAGCCGCTGTATCCCGCATCACGAACAGGCCAGCGTCCTTCTCACGGAAGTTCAGCCCGGCCGGCAGAATACTGACGTTGCGGTAGGGAATTCGCTTACCCTGTTTCTCAAAGACCGCGTCGGTAAAGGCGATGAGATCTACCCTCGCCATGGCGCCCAAAACCTCTTCGAAGTCATCGCGGCTCATTTCGTTTTCCGGAAACAGGTCGGCATGCAGCTTTCCCGTGGATCTTGCGGGAATGGATTTCAATTTTTGCAAAACTCGCTCGCAGGCGTTTCGCTCCGCGTGCGTGGAGCCGCGAAACTTTTGCGCAACACAATTGGCCGGCGCGCAGAAATCGCACATTCCGCAACCTGCTCCGTCGTCCGATGTGTCTCCGAAGTGGTGGACCAGCGAGGTCATCCGGCAATGATGGTTTTCCGCGAAGCGGATGATCTCTTCCAGCTGGTCCTGCTTCGACTCCGCCTGCTGCGTGTAGGAGGCTCGCCAGCTTTCGAGCCCCACGCTCACATTCTCCGCAAAGTCGACCACTGCGCCTTTGTGAATCCAGAGCTTCTCCAGAGCCTTATCGAAGACATCCTCGTCCATCGCGGCCAGCCTCCGCACCGCTTCCTTGCTTTGCGGCTGGTCACCAAGCCTGGAGAAAATGCGGTCCAATAAAGCCACCGGGCGGGTAATCCCGTCCGAAGAAGAAATCGTGGGTATGGCGGTCCGCATAGGAGTACATAAGGATGGCGCGGCTGGGCTTGCCATCGCGTCCGGCACGGCCAATCTCCTGGTAGTAGCCTTCCAGGCTGCCGGGAAAGGCGGTGTGAATCACGGTGCGGACATCTGCCTTATCGATGCCCATCCCGAATGCCGTGGTGGCGACCATCACGTCCAGCTTGCCCGCCATGAACTCTTCCTGCACCCGCCGCCGCCGTTGGGCGTCGAGCCCGGCATGGTAGCCGGCCGCGCGAAATTCGCGCCCCCAGGCGGCTGCCAGACCTTCGGTCTGCTTGCGGGTGGGGGTATACACAATCGCCGGGCGGTTGGCGGCTTCGAGCAGGATCGACCGGGCAAGCGCCGGCCGTTGGGATCGCAGCACCTCCACAATCTCGATACCGATATTCTCCCGGCGAAAACCATGGATGAAGTGCTTGATGGTGTTCAGCCCGAGCTGTGCCGCAATGTCTTTCTGTACCAGCGGTGTCGCCGTCGCCGTGAGCGCCAGCGCCGGGGCCGGACGGAAACTGGGCAGATATTGGCCCAACATGCGGTAGTCCGGTCGAAAATCGTGGCCCCATTGCGAGATGCAGTGCGCTTCGTCAATAGCAATGAGGGAAGGCTTCCGCTTGGCCAGCAGCTCGGGAAAACCCGGCACGCGAAGCCGTTCAGGAGCGATAAACAGGAACTGAAGGTTACCCTTGATGTAGTCGACGCAGGCCTGCCGGGAACTCTCACGATCGCGGCCGGAATGGATGCACTCGGCAGCCAGGCCGATTTGCTTCAGCTTGCGCACCTGGTCATCCATCAAGGCAATCAAGGGACTGATCACTAGAGTGGTGCCGCCGCGCGCCAACCCCGGCAATTGATAACAGAGCGATTTGCCCGACCCCGTGGGCATCACCAGCAATGCATCTTCTCCCGCGGTCACTGCCTTGCACACTGCCTCCTGGTTGGGCCGGAAGCTGGCAAAGCCGAACACGCTTTGTAATAACTGGTTGAGGCTCGCGTCGCTGGCGATGACCTTCCGGACGGGAGCCTCCTCCGCGGTCTTGGATGGTGCGGGAGGAGGAGCTGCCCGGGCAACCGGCGTTGTTTGGCTCACCCGTCCCACCACGGAGCGCACATATTCACGGATGCGCTCGAGAAAGGGATCCAATTGCGCCTCGCCCTGCTGGATACGGTTGAGAAACGCCTCCCACTGGCCGGTCATCGCGGGACTCTTCACCTCAGGGTGCACGACCTCAATCAGGTGTATCCCCTTGTCGGTGGCCTCGAGGCTCTTGCCTGTCCGGGTGACGTAGCCACGTTTCAAGAGCACTTCGATAATCGCCGCCCTGGTGGCCGGGGTACCGAGCCCGGTTTCCTTCATGGCGTCGGAGAGCTCCTTCTCGTCCAGGGTCTTGCCCGCCGTCTGCATGGCGGTCAGGATCGTGGCATCGTTGAATCGCTGCGGCGGCCGGGTCTTCTTTTTCAAAGCTTCGACGCGGGTTACCGTTTGTGGCTGACCTTGCGCCAGGGTCGCGGGCAATGCCTGATCGCCAGCCTCTTGTTCAGGATCTCTCTTCGGCTCCCGCCTTCGTGCCTCACCCACATCCAGGATTTTCCAGCCCGTTTGCCGAACTACGGTCCCGGTGGTGCGATAGCGATCGACGATCGGTTCCTTTGTGGCACGAATTGTGGTGATCACGGTGGTCACCTCCTGCACATGATCGTCGTGCCACATCATGAGCAGGCGCCGGCAAACCAGGTCGTAGATCTTGCTTTCCTCATCGGAGAGCTTGCCTGGCTGCATGGCAACCGTGGTGGGGATAATGGCGTGATGGTCGCTGACCTTGCTGTCGTTGACGTAACGCTTGCCCGGAGCAAGTTCCCCGGTTCCCGGAGCGAGTTCTTGCTTGTAAGGGCCGGAAATGATCGACGCGATCTTAGGAACGGTCTCGGCAATGTCGGTCGACAAGTAGCGGCTGTCGGTCCGCGGATAACTGATGAGCTTGTGCTGCTCGTAAAGCGCCTGTGCCAGATCGAGCGTTCTCTGTGCGCTGAACCCGTAAAGGCGGTTGGCGTGCCGCTGTAGTTCCGTCAGGTCGTAGAGCAGAGGCGGCGCCGCGCGCACAGTTTCTGCGCTGAGAGTCTCGACTGCGGCCTGGCCGGTCTTGGCCCGCGCCAGGATCTCGTTGGCTTCTTTGCCGTCGGCGGGCAATCTGTTGCCGTCGTTGTTCTTGTCGTTCTTGTCGTGTTTGTCGTGAGGACGGAACCAGGTACCTTGATAGCTCTGCGTGTCGGCTTCTTTGGCGGCCTGGAAGGTGGCGACCACCTGGAGATAATCCTCGGGCACGAACCGCCGCAGGGTGAGCTCGCGATCGACGATCATGGCCAGCGTCGGCGTCTGCACCCGGCCAACCGAAAGCTCTTCGTTGTAGACGATGGAATAAGCACGGGAAAGATTCATGCCCACCAGCCAGTCGGCCCGGCTTCGACCACAGGCGGCATCGGCCAACCGGTCGTAATCGCTACCCGGGCGGAGGCTGGCAAATCCCTTACGGATCGCGTCCGGGGTCAGCGACGAGATCCACAGCCTGCTGAAAGGCTTGTCACTCTTGGCCGCTTCGTAGATGTAGCGGAAAATCAGTTCCCCTTCGCGCCCGGCATCCGTCGCGCACACAATGCGCGACACGCGAGGGGACGTGATTATCTGTTGCACCACGTCGAACTGCTCTTTGCTGCGCTCGTAGACCACCAGGGGCCATTGCTCCGGCAAGATGGGCAAGGCTTCCAGGCGCCATTGCCGCCACTGGGGATTGATTTGGTGCGGCTCTGCGAGGGAAACCAGGTGCCCAATCGCCCAGGTAACCACATAGCCGTTTCCCTGCAGGTAGCCCTTGCCCCGCTTGTCCGCTCCGAGTACTCGGGCTATGTCACGCGCAACCGAAGGTTTTTCGGCGAGAACCGCGATTGTCCCGGATTCAACTGCCTTCATCTTGATTCCCAGTCTACCCCGATCCCGCTGGGAGCACGGGGTGCCGTTCCGGGCACCCTTGTGCGCTTTGCCTCCAACATGAGAAATGCTTTAATCAACTGTGGACGTTTCCCTCGCGCAGATACAGCAAGCAGAACAGAGAATACGCAATTTCATCTACTTCTCCCCCTGCCAACTCTCGGCCGCTCTCTCTGAGACGACGGGCCAACAGGTTTATCTCAAGCTGGACAATCTGCAGCGAACCGGCGCTTTTAAAGAGCGCGGCGCGCTCAACCGGATCCTGCTGCTGAGTGAAGACGAGAAGCGGCGCGGGGTCATCGCTGCCAGCGCAGGAAATCACGCGCAGGCCGTGGCATACCACGCAACGCAGCGGGGCGTGCTGGCGCGGATCGTCATGCCCCTCATGACTCCCCTGGTAAAGACCTCGGCGACTCGAGGATTTGGCGCCGATGTGATTCTTCACGGGGCGAACTACGACGAGGCTTGCCACGAGGCGCTGCGCATCTGCGATCTGGAAGGGCTGACCTTTATCCATCCTTTCGATGACAACGCGGTCATCAACGGGCAGGGCACCATCGGTCTTGAGCTGCTGGAGCAGGTTCAAGGCCTTGAGGCAGTCGTCGTGCCGATCGGCGGCGGGGGACTGATCAGTGGAGTGGCCTGCGCTCTCAAAGAAAGCAATCCGAAGATTCGTGTGGTCGGCGTGCAGACGGAGCGTCTTCCTTCCATGTTGCGCGCCATCGAGAAGGGAGGGCCGGTGACGCTGCCGGCCGAAGCGACCATCGCCGACGGCATCGCGGTGCGCCGTGCCGGCGATCTTACCGTGCCCCTGGTGCAGCGTTATGTCGACGAGATCGTCACCGTCGATGAAGAGGAGATTGCCAACGCAATCATGGTGCTGCTGGAAAGGGAGAAAACCCTGGCCGAGGGAGCCGGGGCAGTGGCTCTGGCGGCTCTGCTGCAGAAGAAGACCTCGCTCAACGGCCTACGCACAGCGGTGCTGGTGTGCGGCGGAAACATCGATGTAAGCCTGCTGGCCAGGATTATCGAACGCGGCCTGGTCAAAGACGGACGACGGGTACGCATACGCGTCCATCTTGCCGATCGTCCAGGCGCGCTGCATCAGCTGACGAAGATCCTCTCCGATCAGCGAGCGAACATTGTGGAGACGCTCCACAACCGTGCCTACTACGGCGTCAATCTGGGTGACACGGTCATCGACATTACTCTGGAAACGCGGGGTGCCGCGCACATCACCGCGATTGCGAACGCGCTGGAAGCGGAAGGTTATCGATATGAGCGTATTCAGTAAGACCATGGGAACAAGGCCCATGCATGAGTTTCTCAGGCTGAAGCGGCTGCCGCCGTATGTCTTCAACATCACCGGTGAGATGAAAGCTGCGGCGCGGGCGCGCGGAGAAGACATTATCGACTTCGGCATGGGCAACCCGGATGGCGCCACACCGAAGCACATCGTCGACAAGATGATCGAAGCGGCGGGCAAGACCGCGACCCATCGCTATTCCTTGTCCAAGGGAATTCCGCGGCTGCGCAAAGCGATCTGCAACTGGTATTTGAAACGCTATGACGTGGAGCTGGATCCTCTCACCGAAGCGATCGTCACCATAGGCTCCAAGGAGGGCATCGCCCACTTGTGCCTGGCTACGCTTGACCGCGGAGAGGTGGTGGTGGTGCCGAGCCCCAGCTACCCGATCCACATTTATGGTCCGGTCATCGCCGGGGCCAACGTGCGTGGCATCGCAGTGCATAGCACCGACGAATTTCTGGCGGAGCTGGAGCATTCCGTCCCGCTGATGTACCCGCGCCCCAAGATGTTGATTCTGAATTTTCCGGCGAATCCCACCACGCAGTGTGTGGACCTGGCATTTTTTGAACGGGTGGTCGCGCTGTGCAAGGAATTCCAGATCTACCTGGTGCACGATCTTGCCTACGCGGATATCGTCTTCGATGGATATCAGGCGCCCTCGATCCTGCAGGTGCCGGGAGCGAAGGATATCGCCGTAGAGTTCTTCACCTTGTCCAAGAGCTACAACATGCCTGGGTGGCGGGTCGGGTTCATGGTGGGCAATCCGGATTTAGTGGCGGCGTTAGGACGGCTCAAGAGCTACTTCGATTACGGCACGTTCACGCCTATTCAGGTTGCTTCGATCCTGGCGTTGGAAGGGCCGCAGGAATGTGTGCAGGAGATTTGCGACACGTATCGTAAGCGGCGCGATGCTTTAGTCAAAGGATTAAATCAGTTGAACTGGAAAGTGCCCACGCCCAAGGCGACCATGTTCGTCTGGGCTTCCATCCCTGAGCAATACAGAGCACTCGGCTCGCTCGAATTTTCGAAAAAGCTGTTGACTGAGGCCAAGGTCGCGGTCAGCCCGGGGGTGGGCTTCGGAGAACATGGAGACGAGCATGTCCGGTTCTCCCTGATTGAGAACGAGGAACGTACCCGGCAGGCACTGCGGGGCATCAAGCAGATGTTCCAGCAGGATGGGCTTTCTTAAGCCTTAAGGGCCTCTCCGCGGCAAGCTGGATGGTCGCATTGGCAAGCAAGCTCTGTCATGTTCTTTGCATCTTCGCAGACCTCGCTGCAGTACTTTTGCTTTTCGGGGGGAATACAGTCACAGGCGGGGTGTGCGCACTTCTTTGCGTCGGACATTGGTTCTCCTTATTGTGGCGGACTTTGCCTTATAAGGATCTATGATGCGCGATTTGGGGTCGGCTGTATGCGTTAGCGTGGGTTTTTTCTCACATTTGTGACGCTAACATTCACCCATCCATGAAGAGAACTGCAGATCCCTCGACTTCCTCGGATTTCCTGTTGAAGTTGGTGGTGCTGGCGAACTTCATGCGCGTGGCACAGCAGTTGTTCAGCGACCGCTCTCCATGGAAACGTCGACTAAGCAAAGCTTGGGTGGCCCATTCAAGCCTTCTTTTGGCTTGAGTGGGGTTGTTGCGGACCCAATCCTCCGCTCCGTGTCATTAGGAGCGTAGGATCTGCAGTTCAGCGGACCACTCGTGGAAATGTTTTCAATGGAAGTCATGTGACTGTACTTCCAGGTTGCTGAAGGCCAGGGTTGAATGCGCCTGGCCTTGATATGGATGACGCCGTCCTGATTCTGCAACCCACCTTCCACCAGAACAAACTTGCTGCGCGTGACCACTAAACGCTCTCGCTCATATAGATCGGGTGTGATGATGACGTTGGCAATGCCGGTCTCATCTTCCATGGAAAGAAAGATGAATCCCTTGGCCGTGCCTGGGCGCTGCCGCGCAATCACACAACCGGCCGCACGTACATATTCGCCATCTTTATAATTCCGTAATTCGAGATGAGGTCAGAACCTTCAGCGCCTGCAGTTCTTGCCGGCGATAGTGCAGTGGATGCCGCCCGACGGTCAGCCCGGTGCCGGAGTAGTCCGCACTCAGCCGCTCCTCCGTATTCATCTGCCGCAGAGGAGATGAGCCGGAGACATGACCTGCACGTTGCTGCTTCAGCAAAGGACCCACCGGCCTGACCGCCTCTTCCACCTGCCAAACAGCATCACGGCGATGATGGATGCCATCCAGGCTATTCAGCGCGCCGATCCGGGCCAGCAGCGTAAGTTCCTTGCGCTGCAGCAGCGGGCACACGCAGCGTGAGATCGTCGGCGGAACGGAACGGGCCGGATTGCATGCGGGATTCGACGATCGCTTCCCCTACTTCCTGTCGTAGACCCTTGGCATACATCAGTCCCATGCGCAGTGAGCGCTCGCCATCACTTTCATGCTCGATGGTGCACTGCCACTGCGAAACCTGCACATCGATAGGGCGGATGCGCAGACCATGGCGCTGCGCATCCTTTAACCAGCACAGCAGGCACGTAAAAACCCATCGGCTGATTGTTGAGAATCGCGCAGGTAAACGCAGCCAGGTAACGCACCTTGAAATAGGCAGAAGCGTAGGCAATCAAGGCGAAGCTGGCGGCATGGGATTCGGGAAATCCATAGAGCGCGAACGGAAGTAATGTTTTGAATAATGTTGTCCTGGGTCGCCGCATCCAGGCCGTTCTTCGTCATGCCACTGCGCAGCTTCACTTCCAGTTGCTCCATCCGCTGCCACGAACGGCGCATGCCCACGGCCCGGCGCAATTCTTCTGCTTCCGCACCAGAAAAATCAGCCACAGTCATGGCCATGCGCAAGAGCTGCTCCTGGAATAAAGGAACTCCCAGCGTCCGTCTTGAGCACCGGCTCCAACGATGGGTGGGGATAAGTAACTGCTTCCTTTTTCTGCCGCCGGCGCATGTACGGGTGCATCATCTTGCCCACGATCGGTCCGGGCCGGATGATCGCCACCTGCACCACCAGGTCATAAAACTTCTCCGGATGATTGCGCGGCAACGATGCCATTTGCGCCCGGCTCTCCACCTGGAACATGCCTACCGTATCCGCATGCTGCAGGGTTTCGTAGACCAGGGGATCCTGAGGCAGTTGGGCCAGGTCGACCGGTGCGTCGTAATGCTGCGCCACCAGCGCAAGAGAATCCTGGATGACTGCCATCATGCCCAGCCCCAGCAGATCTACTTTGATGATGCCCAGGTCGGCGCAATCTTCCTTGTCCCACTGGACTACGGTTCGGCCGGGCATGGATGTCCGCTCCAGCGGCACCACGCGATCCAACTGGCCCTGGCATATCACCATCCCTCCCGAGTGCTGGCCAAGATGCCGCGGCAGGTCCTGAATGCGCATGCAAAGCTCGAGAAATTTGTGGATATGCGCGTGCTTCACATCGAAGCCGGCATGCAGAAAGGAATGTTCCAGGGTGTCGTTTTTCCCTTTCCACTCCCACTGCGATACCAGGCTGGAGAGGCGTCCCAGGGTCTCAGGATCGAACCCCATCGCCTTGCCTACTTCACGCGCGGCCGATTTGCCGCGATAGGTAATTACATTGGCGGTGATGGCGGCGCCTAGCTCTCCGTAACGCGGTGTAGATGTACTGGATCGCCTGCTCGCGCTTATCTCCCGAGGGCAGATCGAGATCGATGTCAGGCCATTCTCCGCGGCTTTCGCTGAGAAAGCGTTCAAAGAGCAATCCATGCCGATGGGATCGACCGCGGTAATTTCCAGCGCATAGCAGACGGCGGAATTGGCCGCGCTGCCGCGGCCTTGCACCAGGATGTCGTGGTCTTGCAGAAATCAACCAGGTCCCACACGATCAGGAAATAGCCGGCAAAGCCGAGTCTTTCAATCAAGGCCAGCTCATGCTCAACTTGCTTTTTGGCTTTTTCCAGTCAACGCTCGATTGTGCTTGGCGCCGTAGCGCTTTATGCACCCCCTCATACTGTACGCTGGCGCAGAAAGCTATCCATGGTTTCGCCCTCCGGAACCGGATAGCGGGGAAATTCATAGCCGAGATCATGGAGTTCGAATTCAAGCCGCTCTGACAGTGCCACCGTATTTGCGATGGCGTGAGGAAGATCGCCGAATCGATCCGTCATCTCCCGCGCATCGCGCAGATGGCGTTGGCCATTGACAGTGAGCAGGCGGCCGGCATGTTCCAGGTCGGTATGGTGGCGAATGGCGGTAAAAATATCGAGGATTTCCCGGTCATACGCGGTTGCATAACGAACACCATTGGTCGCCAGGATCGGCAAATGCAGGCGGTGTGCAATGCGCAGGGCAGCCTGGTTGCGCCATTCTTCTTCACGCTCGCCATGGCGCTGCAGTTCGACATAGACATTCTGCTGTCCGAAGAGGTGAATAAGTTGTTCAGTAACGGTGACAGCAGCAGATTCGCCTCCATGCATCAGCGCCGCCGCCACCGGGCCTTCATCGCCTCCAGTCAGGCAAACCAGCCCGGCAGCATACTGTTCAAGATCCTTGACCGTGGCCGCGCCTTCGCATTTGGTGGTCTCGCGCATCTTGAACCGGGTAATCAGCTGGCAGAGATTCTGATACCCCTCGCGCGAGGTGCATAGCAGGGGCAGACGCGCGGCTTCCGGAACATGGCGATGCGGCAACCATGCCGCAGGCATAAGCCTGCTGCCCAGGCTGGATACTGCAATTTCTGCGCCGACATGCGCCCGTACTCCATGCTTACGGGCAAGCGTATGAAAGCGCGCCGCGCCGTAGACCCCATTCCGATCGAGCAGGGCCATAGCCGGCATGTTGAGCTCGGCGGCACGCTGGATCAGGTCTTCAGGCAGCGATGCCCCTTCAAGAAAACTGAATGCGCTGGCCGCATGGAGTTCGACATAGCGCTCAGTCATACAGGGCCTCTACCTGCCAATGGTCATCCGTAGGATCTCGGGTAAGATCGCGTGTCAGGCAGCAACAGAGCCAGGATGCATCATGAGCCCTGGCGACCAGGTCCCATTGCTCGAGTGACCAGAGAGTTGGCTTCCACCAATCTCCGCCAGAAGACCAGGGGCCGTAAGCACGCTCGACGGTATAACGCTTCTCGCGGAAGACGAAGGAGTCAGGTTGCCGATCGCGCACTGCTACTATTACCATTTCCGGCGGTCGCAATTGCCGCATGGCGACACGCTGGGTTCCTGGTTTTCGTTCCATCGCATGGGAAGCAGGCACAATAAATGGTTCAATGCGAAAGGTGTCCGGCTGGTGCGTGTCTTTGAGCACTGCCTGCCCCGCGCAGCCTTCGCCGACAATGCTGCGAATCCGGGCCAGCGTTACATCCAGCCGCATCGGTTCTGGTACCTGCGGAGAAAAAAGTCCAAGCTGCACTTTGCTGGTGCTGCCTGGCTGGGCCTTCAAGGTGAGCGAGAGAATCGCTGCCTGCGGTGGATGCGCCTGCAGCTCCAGATGCATCAGCTTCAGCCATAGCTTGCGATCGTTATTCGGCAGTGCCGGCCGCACCATGCAGATATGGGATGTGCCGCCTTCGAGATCCAGAAGAAGAGTGATGGAGGCCAGCGCCAGTATGTGGGTTTGGGCACGCACAATGAGCTGGTCGAGCATCACTCCTATAACAAACAGCAGCGAATCGAGCAGTTCAAGTCGGTGAGTCGAGATCGATTCGCTCTTCCAGTGTCAGGCTGGATTCGATCGCGGTAAATAAATGCGGTGACTCTCCCCGTGCCAGCAGGCGCAGCTCTTTGCCTGCTTGCCCAAGGCGCGCAATCAGCTCTGTTTCCTCCAGCTTCGCCAAGGCTCCGAGCGTGGTGATGCCCCACATGGAGAATGTTTCCGCATGCTCCGGAGAAAGATCGAGAACATCGAGTGGCAACGGAGCAAGCGCCGTACACTCCATTCCACGTGGCACAACACGAATGCCGGCACGCTGCGAGAGGCCGCGGGCAAGGCACCTGGCTGCATGAAAGTTGCTGCTGATAGCAATGGATGCGCGTATGCCAAGCGCCTAGTATCCTTTTGAGCAGCCTTTCGCCCAGCGCATCCGGACTGCCGAATAAAGTTTCTGTTCCGGCAATGTCGATCATGCAGGTAAAGCAGCCATCGCTGCTTAGATCTTCAACCCGAGGGGAGAAGGCGCCGGCACACTCAAGCAACGCAGTATTTGCCGTTGCCTCCTCTGCGCGCGAGCGTGCCAGCACCAGGGCAGTTGGAAACATCTCCATTTCCAACTTTGTCATGCCCAGTGACATTCCTAGTGTCATCGCCGCCCTGTTGCATGAGCACACTTGCTCGAACGGAGGATCGCCATCAAGCACGGCCACTGGTTTGCCCTGCAACTGCGGCCGCAAACGCAGCAGAGCCTGCAGCGGAAATGCTGTTACATCGACGCAAGCGTAGCGTGCAGTCATCGGCGGCCTGCCCAAGGAGCCTGCCACTGCACTGTGTGCACGCTTTGGGGTGGCTTGCGGAGAGGCAACACATTCCCGGCAGAGCGCTGGCGGGCTACCTCAGCCCGGTGTTCCAGGCCGGTAAAGATGGTGGAGTCCTGAGTAAGCACGCCGCCCGGGTCAAGTCGAAGCACCAGGGCGGCGCTGCTTTTGGCGCATGCATGTTGGGTCAGCAACAGCACATTCGCTTGTAGTCTCTCTGCGGCGGAACGAAAACGAAACCATGTCGCCAGGGGTACCCGCAAGGCATATTCCGCGTTCAGGCTGCCCATGTCCAGCACGATGCCACTGAAGCCGCCAGCCTGGAGCAGCAGATCCGTAACCCGCAGTGCTTGTTCCAGCCGTGACCATGATTTGCTTCTGTGCGTGAGTTTTGTACCCGCCGGCTGCGAACCGCGATTTTGCGGAGCATGAATCTGTGGATCATGCTGCTTAGCTTGCGGCCGCGGTTTGTGCAGCGGTTCCGCGCAGCGAGGAGCGAGCAAATCGCTGACTGCGGCAGAAAGGCCCCTGACCTCCATGCGGGGATGGCCACCACCCCCTTGCGGCAACGCTGGCTTTGGTTTGGCCAGTTTCTCTGCGAGGGGAAATCCGCTTGCAGAGGCCATGGGCAAAGCTGCCTTACCTGGGGATGCACCGCAGCGTATCCATAGCAGCCGCGTGAGGTCTACTCCTATGGCCGCTGCCGATTCTGGATGCAGGGTGTCGGAAACATCTACCCAGGCACATACCTTGCCAGCCCGGGTCATGCCGGCGATCAATGCCAGAGCGAGAGACGTGCGTCCGGAACACTCCGGTCCAACAACCTCGCTGATGGCGCCGACAGGTAATCCGCCATGCAGTAGATCGTCGATCTCGCGAATACCGGTGGAAACCAGCGTGTAGGAAGCTCGTGGCAGAGGAGTGAGTGCAGAAGGGATTTTTTCCGCCAGTGTCGCTTCTATTTGGGCTCGCAAGTGTTGGGCGGTAGGCATGTTGGATCTTCGCCTTATTTTCGCCTATTGTGGGTCGCTGGTGTCAACCGCAGCTTGTGGGAAAAGTCTGCTGAACCATTAAGCAGTTTAAAATGAGAAACTTGTAGATTAGCGCTGGGCCTGAGGAGTTTAGGGGTGCGGCGATACCAAATCAATGCTGGTGAGGTAGGGATGATGTACCCCTGCTTTGCTGTTTACCAGTGGGCGATGAAACAGCGTGTCACTGGCCTTCGTCTCAAGTACAAACAACAGCCGAATCACAGGCTTGCGAGATAATCAATTCATCATTGGAATTAGGGGCTGAATGATCCTGAGTTTTTTTCATTTCGCGATATTAGGGATGGCTGCAATCCCTGTAATTTATTACTCGCTTGTTCTGTTCAGCGCGTGGCAGTTCTTTCGATGTTCGCCGAAAACCAGACCCCAGGAATCAACCAGCTACACCCCTCCCGTGAGTAACCTGAAGCCCATCCGGGGACTCGATCCCGATGCCTACGAAAATTTCGCCAGTTTTTGCCGCCAGGATTACCCGGAATACGAAATTGTTTTTTGTGTCGGCGATGCATCGGAACCTGCGCTACCGACAATCCAGAGGCTCATCCGCGACTTTCCCGAATGTCAGATCCGCGTTCTGATAGGTTCCGGAAGGGTCGCTACCAATGACAAAGTTGCCAAGTTGGCGCGTCTGACCGCGGAAGCAAAATATGAAACGGTGGTGATCAGCGACAGCGATGTTCGTGTGCAACCTGATTATCTCCGCTCCGTCGTAGCTGGGCTTGCGGATCCAAAGGTAGGAGCCGTCACTTGCTTTTACGCGCCGGTTCCCAGCGAAGAAAAAACCCTGGTCCAGCGGGTTCAATCCGTAGGCATGCTCTCTGATTTTTATGCGGGGATCCTGGTAGCCAGGCAACTGGATGGGGTTAAGTTCGCCCTGGGTCCAACCATCGCAACCACACGGAAGCACCTCGCGGGCTTTGGCGGCTATGCCGCGATCGAGAATCGTCCGGCAGACGATCTGTTGGTAGGACGTCTGATCGCGGAGCAAGGTTATGAAGTCAAACTGCTGAACTACACCATCGACACGGTTTCAGATTTCCACTCGCTGCGCGATCTTTTTATGAAACGCCTGCGTTGGACCGTGGTGATGCGCATCATGCGGCCATGGGGACATTTTGGCTTGATTTTTACCCTTGGTCTGCCCTGGGCGCTGGCGGCAATCTTTGTCCAACCCACACCCGAAGTAGCATTCGTCTACCTGAGTTCCTATTTAGCTTTCCGCATTGCCATGATGGAAGTGATCGGAAAGTGGGGTTTGAAGCAGCCGGGAATCTACAAGAAACTGTGGCTGCTTCCGCTTTGGGATCTGCTGGCTGCTTGTATCTGGCTTACCAGCTTCACTCGCAACAGCATTCGCTGGCGAGACGGATACTACTACATTCGCGATGGTGAGTTGGTTCCGGTAGACCCCAGTACGGCTATTCGCGCAGCTGAGAAGGCTCCCGAGCGCGTTTAAGAAGACAAACAGCAGGGACCTGCTGTTTGTCTTCTTGCTTACGGGGCCGTCTTGGCAAGGGCCGGCTTTTCTACGCGACGATCATTCTTCGTTTGGCGCCAGTTCACCCGCGGCAAGAAGAGCGCCGTGTCAATCCTGTCACGGTAGCGAACCGCAATATCGATGAGCGAATCCAACAGCGAGTCAGAGAGAAAGTGCGGCGCAAGACCCAGGTCAATCAGCTTGGAGTGCTTCGCGTTGTAGTAATGCTGCTCTGCTTCAACGCGAGGATCTGGCAAGTAGTCAATCTCAACCTTCAATCCAGTTTGCTTGCCCGCGTTTTGTACCAGGTGGGCTAGATCCATTACAGAAAACTGCTCCGTGAATTGATTGAAGACGCGGAACTCCCCCTTACCCGCCGGATTCTGACAAGCAAGCTCTACGCATCGCACCGTGTCACGAATGTCCAGGAAGCCGCGTGTCTGGCCTCCCTTGCCATAGACCGTCAGCGGATGGCCAATAGCCGCCTGTGCACAAAAACGGTTGAGCACTGTCCCGAAGACTTCGTCATAGTCAAATCGGTTGATCAGCGCTTCATCCAAAGCCACTTCGTCGGTCATGGTTCCATACACCACCCCCTGGTTCAGATCGGTGGCGCGTGTTCCCCAGATCTTGCAAGCGAACATCATGTTATGGCTGTCATGCACCTTCGATAGGTGATAGAACGACCCTGGTTGCTTGGGATAAGGAAGCACATCTCTGCGGCCGTTGTGCTCGATGGTGATGTAGCCCTCTTCAATGTCGATATTGGGCGTGCCGTACTCGCCCATGGTGCCAAGCTTGACCAGATGGCAATCAGGCTGGAATTCGCGCAGCGCAAAAAGTAGATTCAACGTGCCCACCACGTTGTTCACCTGGGTGCCTACTGCGTGGTTGCGATCGATCATTGAATAAGGTGCGGAGCGCTGCTCGGCAAAGTGAACCACGGCTTCGGGCTCAAATGCTTTGACAGTGGAAGCTAGAAACTCGTAGTCGGTTACATCGCCGACGAAGAGCTCGATCGACTTGCCGGTAAGCTCGTGCCAGACTCGCAAGCGATCAGCAAGCGGGCGAATGGGGGTGAGGGATTGCACGCCCAGTTCGTGGTCCCAAAGACGGCGCACGAAGTTGTCAATAATCGCAACAGAATGGCCGCGGTTCGACAAGTAAAGAGCGGTAGCCCAGCCACAGTACCCATCCCCTCCAAGTACGGCAATTTTCATAGTTCCTCCGGTGAAGTATAGGTTCTCGAAATGGCTACCTTAAAGCCAAGTCTAGCAGGCACATCTGTTTCTGAACGTTGAGCCACTGTCGGCGGAGACAGGGGGTAGTTCGTGTAAACAACCTTTCCGCCTCCCCTCGCGACCACGTGCAGGTTGTCGTGGCCAACCAGAAGCTCAAGCCGCGGCGTCGCGGTGGGTTTGGTCACCAGGTAGTAGCGTGCCGGTTTACTCCAGAGCTGCTTAAACTCGGCGTCATTGATAAAGACGTTGGGAGCCCCAGGAGCATAGGAGCCATATTCAAGATTATTCCACCGTCCATTCAAGAGCAGCTCGGGGCGGCCGGTGTAATAGGCGATGGATGAGTAGATGTAGTACTGGCTATCGACGATGATGGCGCCGGGTGGAGAGTTGAGGATGGCCTGCGCCAATGGCCGCGAAGAAAGAAAAGGGTCGAAGGAAACCATGGCCAGACGTGCCGCCTGAAAAAACACCGCCATCATGACCGCAATTGCCAGAAATGCACGTTGGCTGCCGGCGCGCAACGTTCCCGCCACGCCGATCAGGAAGGCGATGGCTGCCAGGGCGAGCGGGAAACGAAGATAGGCGAAGGAGCTTAACGTGAGATCTTCCATGTGGCCGAGGGAAAGCTTGTAAGCCGTAGGATGTTTGCTGAGCGCAGCGGTAATATCACCCGGCGTCGGTACATGGCGGTCGGCGACCAGGATGGCCATTGCCGCGATCGCCGCAATGGCAGTAATTACCGTGAGCGCGCGTGTTCCCCACCGGATCCGGCTTCCTCCGGCCGCCATCGCCGATCCCAACAACAAAGCCAGCGCCGGGTAGCAAGGCATGGAGTAATACTCCTGGGTGGTGGAAAACGTGAAGAAGAGCAACAGGAAACCGGTCCAACAGAGCGCCAGCAACCGTGTGCGCCCGGCGCGGTCAACCGGTCGATAAGACAACTTCAGGACTGCGGGGAAATAGATGCTCCAGGGAAAGAGCCAAATCAGGTGAAACAGCCAGAAATAAAGGCGCGGCACGGTGGCGTAGTCCCGCGGATAGCGCAGGTTGAGAAAGCGCAACAACTGTTCGTTGATGAAGTAAAACCATAGGAAGCCGTGATACTGGCCGACTCCACTATGCAGCGTAAAGGCAAAGATCGGAGGATTAGCAACCGTCGCCAGTACATGCCAGGGGGCGGCGATGAGCAGCAGGATGGCTAAGCTGGTCCAGGGGTAAAAGCGGCGGTAGAAGCGCTTCCAGGCAACGGCGGAAAACATCTGGCGGGTAAGGAGCAGATAGAGAATCGCCGCACCCAGGGGAAAGACCAGCGCAATCAGGCTTTTCAGCAGCAATCCTGCCCCAAGACTTGCGGCCATTGTGTATGCCCAGGCGCGGGGGTGCACTTCCTCCTCGTCGAGCACCCGCAAAAATGCCCACATCGCTAATGCAATGGTGAAGGTCAGCATGACGTCGGGTATGAGGACGCGAGTAAAAAGCCAAAGGCCAATGCAGGTTGCCATACAAAGGCCGGCGTAAAAGCCGGCCTTTTTGCCGAAAGCCCATCTGCCAAATGCGGCGGTCAACCACGCCAGGCTGATCGAGGAGAGCGCCATGGGAATACGCGCGGCCCAGTCATAGGGGCCAAAGATCTTATAAGAAGTCGCCATCAGCCAATAAATCAATGGCGACTTCTCCAGGTAGATCACCCCGTCCAGACGGGCTGTGACCCAATCGCCGGAGTCGAGCATATTGCGCGCAATCTGCCCCTGCACCGCATCGACATCATCCATCAGGGAGGGAGGGGAAAGAATGCAGCCCAGGTAAACGGCCGCCGCCACCAACAGCAGCAGTGTTAGATAGGTGTGCCAGCTCCTTCGGCTACTAAAACCGGCAGCTTGCGTGTCGACGCGGCCGTCGACTGAATGCGCCATTGTTTCATCCAGAGAAACAGGATCATTAAACCCCATAAGTGGTATCCCAGGTTGGCTCGCCTTTCCAGGTGAAGCCGTAAATAGCCCTCGATGGTGTCGGCGCGGAATAGGTCAGCGTGCTCAGAAAGGCCTTCTTTCAAAGTATCAAGGAGAAGCGGACGCAGAGATCCGCGAAGCCACTCGTGCGCGGGAATATCGAAGCCCACTTTCTTGCGGTTCAGAATCGATTGCGGCAGTTTGCCACGCATCAGCTCCTTTAGTAGCAGCTTCTGGCGCGATCCCCGCATCTTCAGGGTGTCCGGCAGTGTTGAGGCAAACTCGACGATCCGGTGGTCGAGAAATGGAGGGCGCACCTCAACCGCATGGGCCATGCTCATGCGATCCGACTTCACCAGGATGTCGTCGGCCAGATAGTACTGTTGGTCGAAAGAGAGGTAGGGGGCCAGGCCGTCGCGAGCCCTCAGGGAACTGGCCAGTCCGCCCAGGATGTTATCCATCGCTCCGGGCAGCGAATGCCGCAACAAAGCCGCCTTGCCTGCCTCGGAGAAGGTTCCATTCCAGTGGATATGGGCTCGCTCCGGTGAAAGCAGGCAGCCCTCGAGAAAGCGCTTAAGCTTGTATTCCAGGCTGATCTTCTCATCGGAGACGGGCCAGAAACGCAAACCGTCGAGCGCCAGCTTGATTGCGGAAGCAGGCATCGTCCGCAGGTGCCGCGCCAGCTGGTTGGCGCGATAGGTAAGATAGCCGGCAAATATCTCATCGGCCCCTTCTCCGCTCAAAGCCACGGTCGCATGCGTCTTGCACATACGGGACAGAAACCACACCGGCAATGCTCCCGCATCGGCACTCGGCTCATCCGAGTAGTACGCAAACTGTTCAATAGCTCCCTGCAGATCCTCCTGCGGGTTCAGGTCGAGCTGCTCATGGTCGGTTCCGTAGTGCGAGACCACCCGTTGAATGTGCTCCGTCTCGTCAAAGCTGCGACCGTTGAAGGAGATGGAAAAAGTTTTCAGGCGCGCGTGGTTGGTTGCGGCCGCGTAGTGCAGGATCGTGGAAGAATCGATGCCGCCGCTGAGCCAGACCCCCAAAGGAACGTCTGAGAGCAGGTGCTCGCGTACAGACTGCTGCAGAAGAAAATCCAGCTCTTGCTTAGCGCTCTCCAGATCACGAACCAGCGGCGCGGGGTCGGGCAGCTTCCAATAGCTTTCCGAGCGCACCTGGCCATCCCGCCATTCGCACCAGCAGCCCGGCGGCAGCTTTTCCACTCCGTTCACCAGAGTCCAGGGACAGGGAACGTAGTTCAAAGACAGGTAGCAGTCCAGTCCTTCCATGCTCAACCGGCGCTCAACTTCAGGATGAATGAGTATGGCTTTGAGTTCGGAGCCGAAGAGCAGATCCTCTCCGTACCTGGCCAGGTAGAGCGGTTTTATGCCCATGCGATCGCGGGCCAGTATCAGGCGCCGGGTAGATTTGCGCCACAGGGCAACGGCGAACATCCCGCGCAGCCGGGCAAAGCATGCTGTATCCCAGGCCAGGAATGCATAAAGTACTGTCTCGGTATCGCAATGAGTTCGAAAGTGGTAGCCAAGAGCTTCCAGCTCCGGGCGCAATTCCAGATGGTTATAAATTTCTCCGTTGAAAGCGATGACGGTGTCGTCGTCGCTCGAAATGATTGGCTGATCGCCCGCGGCTAAATCGAGGATTTTCAGTCGGGTTGCGCCCAGGGAACACAAGCGCGATGAGAAAACTCCCTGTTGGTCTGGTCCGCGATGAATCAGGGTCGCGGTAGCCTGGTGGATTCGATCAGGATCGGAATTCCAGCCCTTCTGGGTAAAGCCCACAATGCCGCACAAAGCTTTCAACACCTCCCAAACGCAAAGGCTCCTGATCGGGGAACCAGCTTGTAACCCAAACTATAGTTATATCGATAGTTTCTGCCGTGCGGCGGCAGAAATGCAAACTTTGACCCGGCTCATTGCAGGGCACACCTGGGATTTGACGCTGCATAGGCCTGCCGCGAGCCGGCAACCGCGCTTGTACAATCTAAGTTGCGGTCGCGAATGGATGACGTCTCAGAAACCACTGCATCTTAAAACCTTTCTTCTCATCCTGGTCATGGTCATCGCGGGCCCTCTGGGGAACGTTATGCTGGGCAAGGGCATGAAGCAGGCAGGCAGGCTTCCTATATGGCCGCCCAGCGAAGCAGTGCATACCGCGCTGCGCGTCTTCGGGACCGGCTCTATTTGGCTCGGGGTCGCTGCTCTGCTTACCTTTTTCCTGGCCAATCTATTGGTCTTGACCTGGGCGGACTATAGTTTCGTGCTGCCAGCGTCCTCGGTGGGTTATGGCGTGGTCGCGCTGCTAGGCTATCTCCTGCTGGGCGAACCCGTTTCACCCTTGCGCTGGTTTGGTATCGCCATCATCTGCCTGGGCGTCTTTGTCGTCGGGCAGACGAATCCGCGCAGTCTGGAGCATCTCTAGTTTGATAGAAGGAATCCTCTTTTCGCTCATCGTGGTGGCTGGAACCGGAGGGGAACTCTGCGTTTCCCGCGCCATGAAGACGGTGGGCGAAGTGAAAGATTTTCGGCCACTGGCGATCGCCCGCGTCGTTCTTCGCGCGCTGCGGTCGGGGTGGATGTGGGCAGGCGTGAGCATGATGGCTCTGGCGTTTTTCTCCTTGCTGGGCGCGCTTTCGTTTTTGAATGTAAGCTTCGTGGTGCCGGTAACCGCCCTGAGCTACGTGGCCGGTGCCGGCGGCGCGGTGTTGTTTTTGGGTGAGCGCGTCAGCCCCCAGCGCTGGATGGGTGTTTTCCTGGTCGCGGTCGGCGTAACCCTCGTGTTCCTGGGTAATCGATGAGCACATCAACAGCAATTCGCGGCACTCAGAGTATTGCGTTCCGTGAGATTGTGTTGCTGGCCATCGACTCATTTCGCCTCAACCAGATTCGCTTCGCGCTGACCGCCCTGGGCATGGTCATCGGGACCGCCTCATTGATCCTGGTAGTCACCATTGGGCTCTCTGGCCGGCGGTACGTTCTCACCTCCATTCAGAACATCGGCACCAACCTTATCTGGGCGGAGTATGCCGGGTTGTCGGACGCAAGCACCGCATCGACCCGCGATTACCTGACAGTGGACGACATGCACGCGGTCGAGCAGCAGGTGCCCGGCATGCAAGCGGCCTCGCCGGTGCTCAACCTGCACCAGTCCTTCACCAGCGGCGCAGGCCGGGACCGCGATGTTCTGATCCTTGGAGTGAACCCGGCGTACGCGGACATACGCCGCCTTTACCTGGTCGCCGGACGCTTTTTTGATGAACAGGACTCGGTGACCCACAGTCATGCGGCCCTAGTCACGGAGAAGTTTGCTTTAACCCAATTTGGCAGTCCAGGGGAAGCAGTCGGAAGGACGCTGGCCATCTCCGGTGTACCGTTCGTGGTCATCGGGGTTTTTCGTGAGCGATTTGAGACCTTTGGGCAGTCGGAGATTGTGGACGAGACTGTCCTCATCCCGTATACCGTCGCGCGCTATTTCACCGGCACCGATGCGGTGAACCAGATTTATTTCTCCATGACCGACTCGGGCAGCGTGCCCTGGGCAAACGAAGCCATTAAGCGAGTGCTTAAATCCAGGCATCGCGCGGAGTCGGTGTACGACGTGGGCGATCTCGCCGATGTGCTTTCCATGGCCGGGAAGACCGCCACCGCATTCAGCATTGTCCTGCTGCTATTTTCCCTGGTGACGCTGCTGGTGAGTGGAGTGGGCATCATGAATATCATGTTGGCGACAGTGCGTTCGAGGATCCGGGAGATTGGGATTCGCAAGGCGTTAGGAGCGACCTTCCGCGAGATCCAGCTGCAGTTTCTCGCCGAAGCAGTCCTGATTTCTCTGACCGGGGGAGTGGTTGGAACCATCCTGGCGATGGGCTTGCCGCTGGCTGTCGCCTTTTTTACCGATTACCGGCTTCAGGTCTCGTGGCTGTCGGCGGTGGTTGCGATCCTGGTGTCGTGCGCGGTGGGTATTGCCTTTGGAACGGGTCCGGCGGTGCGGGCGGCGCGTATGGATCCGGTAGAATCGCTGAAGTATGAGTAGGGTTGAAATATTCCGTCCCTGAAATCAGGGCACGGCTTCACTAGCTGCGGAAAGTCCTGCCTAAGTGATTGAGAATACGTCCGGATTCGTCCCTGGACTACTCCTTACCTGCCTTCGATTTTGGCCGGTCAGCGTCGGAGAAACCGGGGATTCTTGGAGCATTTTTGCCGCAGTCAGACGATTTTTTTCATTGCACTTGTTGCATCAGCGGTATATCCTAAAAGAGCGTCGAATACGATTTTGGTTCTCAGCTCGTTCTGCTTTAGGAGTCCGCACTACCTGCAGATACCCCGATTGAATTCAGCGTCATCTCTTTACTAAGGAAGAAACAATGGAACAAGGTACAGTGAAGTGGTTCAACGATGCCAAGGGGTTCGGCTTTTTGAGCCGTGCAAATGGTGAGGATGTATTTGTGCACCACACAGCGATTCAAGCGAACGGCTTCCGCACTCTTCAAGAAGGCCAGGCGGTTCAGTTCAACGTAACCAAAGGCCCTAAGGGTTGGCAGGCAGAGAACGTTCAAGTTCTGTAGTCTGTAGTCAGCTTTTTGAAGGAAAAGGCGGCTTACCGCCGTCTTTTCCTTCAGCTTCAATGGTCTCGTTTCGCTTCAGGTGTCTCGTGTCGATGATCTGAAGATCGGTCCTGCAATTTGATTGCCGGCTCAAGCAGGTACTCTCGCGCTTCATCCATCCTGATCCAAATACAAACCCATACTTGTTTGACGCCCGGGCCGCTGACTTGTGAGCCGAGTAGAAACCGGGTAGCCTAAGATCGCTTGTCCATAGTTCGCCTCACGGAGAAATCATGTTCAGAGCGTCTGTCCTGCTCCTCCTGCTTGTATCCTGCGGAATGGTTCTGGGCTGCGATACCGGTAGCACCGCACAAAATGTCAGCACCACCGGTTGGAAGGGGCAAAAAGTCGGCAAGAGTTCGAACGTTGCCGGCCCCGTTCCGAGTTCCACCACCGGCACTCCGGGAAATACTCAAGTGACCCAGCCAAAACCTCCGCAGGACGAACCCAAAGCTACACAGAACCTCGACAGCGACTAATTCCTTGCCGCTGCTAGACTCGAACCGAACTCATAAATCTTCGACTGGGGTGCACGAATGGCTGAGGGTGAAGTAACAATCACGGTGCGACCGAACGGACCGTTTCGCGTTGAGGGTCCCATCAAGCTGGTGGACTACGACGGCAAAGTGCTGGACCTTGGCGGCAAACCTGCCATCTCCCTATGCCGCTGCGGAGCATCGACCAACAAGCCTTTCTGCGACGGAACCCATTCCAAGATAGGTTTTCAGGCCGCGGCTGCCGTGGTCCCGGAATCAGCCGAAAAAGTCTGAAACTCTCCAATCCTTTCGCTTAAGCCAATTCATGTGTGCCCCATCCTTCGCATCATCTGCGAAGGGTGGGATACCTGCACGCCTAGCCCCCTCAAGCGTCGAGGCATTGATACTCGACTACTCCTCGTTGGCGAGAGGCAGCTTCGGCCTTCTCCAAAGCCGCGGCAGCAGTGACAAATCCAGCATGCTGCGGGCAAAGTCACCCAGATTGTCATCCAGTAGCCGCAGACTCTCGCGCAGCACATAAAAGGCTGTGAAGGCGTCTCCTGCCACCAGAGCCATAGCGGCGCCCCGCAGTCCGAGCGGGAGTAACGTGCATTAAGACCCAGGCGAGCAAGAGGGCAAGGCAGGTGGCGGCCAACATCGCCCGCGCCATCCGCTGGTGCTGATTGGTGGCCATCGGCACCACCGAGCTGGTGAACCAGAAAGCCGAAACTACCATCTGCAACAACATGATGTTGAGCAGCACAGGATCGGTCGGCACTTTGCCGACTGTCCATACTTTCCAGATCCAATCTCCCAGAAACGCAACTCCCAGGGTGATGCTCAGGCAAAGCAGCAGCGAGATCTGGCAGGCGCGACGGTGAAGCATGCGAGCGACGTCCATGGCTCCTGCGCCGAAGGCGGCCGACATCTCCGGCCAGATCGAGTTGTTGATCAGGTTCATTCCCTGGGCAGCGCTGCGGGAGATGGTCCGCGCGGTGTTGAAGGTGACCACCGCGATGGGCCCCATCACTGAGCCGATCACCACCAGGATTCCCTGCAGGTTAAGCGCGTTAACCAGGGGGAAACTCATAAACGAAAGCGCCGGCCCGGTAAGGCGGCGAATGACCGCCCATTGCGCATGCCGAATGCCGAAGCGAATCCACGGCACCTCGTGCCGCAGCAGCACCCACAGCGCGACTACGCCCACCGCATTGACCGCGACGTACAGAACCGTAACCGGGACAGGAGACAGGTGCAGCCCAACCCCGACCATGGTGCTTAAGAAGGCTGCCAGCACTACCAGGCTCTTGGCCATGGTCCCCAGCGGATATTTCCCCACGCAGCGAAAAGCCGCCTGAAACAAGGTTTCCTGCATGCCCAGCAGAACCGCCAGCCCCAGCAGCAATACGATCAGCCTGGCGTCTGCGGCGCTGATTGCGTGCATGTGCAGCCATGTGTCCAAGGAAGAAACCAGACCGCCGAGATCAACAGCAGTCCCAGCAGACCGGTAATCACCGTGGTGAGCACCCAGACACTCTGAAAAACGACCAGGGCCTGCTCGAAGTTCTGCGCCGCGGCCAGCATGGTCATCTCGTTGCCGGCAACGCTGCCGAAACCGATATCGCTGAGGCCAAGGTAGCTGGGAATGGTGTTGAGCAGGATCCATTCACCGTACAGGTGCACACCCCAGTGGCTAAGGAAAACGGGAACGGAGAAGATCTGGGTCAGCGTGGTGGAGAGCCGGCTGAAGGTGTTGGCGCCGAATCCGGCAATCAGCCTTTGTTTAAGACTGCGTGTGCTCATGGGGTCGGTCAGTAGGGGGAACCGGCAGCCTGATACACCATGGTACATGGACCGTGCCACGCTTGCTTGAGGATGCGAGGGGCACCATGTACCCTTAACAGAGTACCGAACTATGAAAGCTCTGCTTCTTTCGCAATATAACCAGCTCGACATGGCAGATCTTCCCGCCCCCGTTCCGGGTGCGGAGGAGATTCTGGTCCGCGTAGCCGCGTGCGGAATCTGCGGTAGCGATGTACATGGATACGATGGCACATCCGGCAGGCGTATTCCGCCGATCGTCATGGGGCATGAAGCGGCAGGGGTGGTCGCCGCGGCAGGGCCCGGTGTGAGCAACTTCAAGCCAGGTGATCGGGTTACGTTCGACTCCACCGTCTATTGCGGGCAGTGTGAGTTCTGTCGCAAAGGAGAGATCAACCTGTGCAACAACCGGCAGGTGATTGGCGTCTCTTGCGGAGACTATCGCCGCGCCGGCGCGTTTGCGGAGTACGTGGTGGTGCCGCAGCGCATCGCCTACCACTTGCCTGATGCTCTTGCATTCCAGGAGGCTGCCATGCTCGAGGCCGTCTCGGTCGCGTTGCACGGCGTGCGGGTTTCGGAAATGAAGGGCGGCGAGACGGTGCTGGTGATCGGCGCAGGCATGATCGGTTTACTTACGCTGCAGGCGGCGAGAGCCGCAGGGGCTTCCCGGGTGCTGGTGGCGGATATCGATCAGTCTCGCCTGAAGAGAGCCGAGGGCGTGGGCGCCGACGAGACCCTGTTGCTTTCCGGATCCGAGCTGGTGCAGGAGATTCTCCGTCGCACCGGCGGCAGAGGGGTAGACCTGGTGCTCGAAGCGGTGGGACGAGAAGAAACCATTTCCGCCTCGATCGCGAGCGTGCGCAAGGGCGGGACGGTCACGCTGATCGGCAACATCTCTCCCGAGGTCAAGATCCCGCTGCAGGTTGTGGTCTCACGGCAGATTCGTCTGCAGGGTTCATGCGCTTCATCGGGCGAGTATCCTCAGGCAATGGAGTTGCTGGCCAACGGCCAGATACAGGTAAAGCAATTGATCACCGCGGTTGCTCCTCTGAGCGATGGCCCGCGGTGGTTCGCCCGGCTCCACGCAGGCGAGCCGAATTTGATGAAGATAGTGCTGGATCCCGGCGCATAAAGGACAAACATGAAGAGGAATCGAGCGTTTACCGCAACTGCCCGGCTGTGTCTGCTTGGCGCTGCGTTGGGGTTGTTCTTGCTGGGCGAGGCTGCCTGGGCGGCGAGCAAACCGTTGCAGGTGTACTTCATCGACGTGGATGGTGGCCAGGCGACCCTGTTTGTCACGCCGGGAGGCAAATCATTGCTGATTGACACTGGTTGGGCCGATGGCGTGTATGCCGATCGCATCGCCGCCGCTGCCAAAGATGCGGGCATCAGCAAGATCGACGATTTGCTGCTGACGCACTACCATGCGGACCATGTGGGAGGGGTGCCGGAGCTGGTTAAGCGAGTTCCTGTCTCCACCTTCATCGATCACGGTCCGAACCGGGAACCCACCAACGGGGCAACCGAGAAGGGTTACGAGGCCTACCAGCAGGTTCTTGCCGGCGGCCACTATGGCCATATCGTGGCCAAGCCGGGAGACGTTCTGCCGATTAAGAAGATGAAGGTGCTGGTTATCAGCGCTGACGGGCAGTTGATCGAGCACCCGCTGCCGGGAGCCGGTGAGCCGAACCAATATTGCCAGGCCTCGGAGACCAGGAAGGAGGATCAGAGCGAGAATGCGCATTCGCTGGGCGTTCTGATTACCTTTGGCAAGACCAGAATCCTCGACCTCGGCGATCTCACCTGGGATAAAGAGATGCAGTTGATGTGTCCGGTAAACAAGCTGGGCAAGGTAGACGTGCTGGTGGTTTCGCATCACGGGCTATTTCAGAGCTCGAGCCCGGCGCTGGTGGAAGCGGTCCAGCCTCGCATCGCCATCATGGATAACGGAGCGAAGAAGGGTGGCTCCACGCCAACCTTCGAGACGTTGGCGAAGACGCCGGGGCTCGAGACCCTGTGGCAGCTGCACTATTCCGATGAGGCAGGGGTAGAGCACAACAGCGCAGAAGAGTACATCGCCAATCCCCCTGGTACGGATGCGGCGAACTATTTGAAGTTGACCGTGAACAAAAATGGCACTTTCACTGTATTCAACTCTCGCACCACCAAAAGCAAGGACTACGCCGCACGGTAAGAGAAAACCTGCGGTTTTCTTTATCAGCAACAGAGTCTGGGGTGGCCCATTCAAGCCTTCTTTTGGCTTGAGTGGGGTCGTTGCGGAGCGCAACCCTATGCTCCGTGTCATCCCGAGCGCAGCCGAAGGAGCTGCGGTTTCAGACACGGTTGCAGCTGGCTAAGAAGAAGGCCCGGGCTTCTTCACCTTACGTTTGGTGTTGCGCTTCGGAGCCCCGTTTTTCGTCGTTGGCGAGGATTCGATGACGCTCCGCATCCAGTAGTCGCCTTCTGCATCCACCTCAATGCCGTGAACCTCGCGCTCAAAGCCGGGGAACTGCTTGCCAAATTTTTCCAATGCCAGCAAAAGCCGAATCGTGGGGCTATCGATGTCGCCCAGGCGCTCCCCGGGCATGCGAACCGGGATGCCGGGAGGGTAGGGAACCAGCATCACGCCCGCCAGGCGGCGCGCCATATCAGTAATGCGGACCTTCTCGGTGCCATTTCGTATCAGCTTTTGATACGTCTCCGCGGGAGTTAGTACCGGATCCGGGTCCACATCGCATGCCTGGTGCAGCAGATTGGTCAGATTCAATTCCCCCATAGCCGCATGCATCTCGTCGCTCAATTCTTTCAGCGTCATGTCACGGTAACGATGCGGATGCTCCGCGACCAGGTCCGGCAATGCTTCGTATAGAGTTCCCTCGTTGTCGTAAAGGCGCTTGAACTCAAACAGCGTTTCCAGCAGGCTGCCCCATTTGCCTTTGCTCGTTCCCACCGAGAAGAGAATCAAAGCTGTGTAGTCGCCGGTGCGGGCAATCTCCACCAGCCGCGCATCGAGAAACTCCGTAAGGATCGCCGCCGGGATGCCCCAGTCCGCCAGTTGTCCCTGGGCATTGATGCCCGGCATCAGGATCGTGACCTTGGTCGGGTCGAGCATGCAATAGCCTTCGGCGATGTCCTCATCCCTGAAGCCGTGCCAGTCTTCCTCCCCCTTGAGCGTCCAGCAGGCCGACGACTGGATGAGCAGCGAATCAGGTGTCTCCTCAAAGAGAGAAGTGTTCCCGGTCATGGGATCGGTGACTGTATCCGGCTGGTAGATTCTGAAGAACCATTCGTCTCCATTGGCCGAGCGCAGCCGATGGGCAATCGAAGACATGGCTTTCCGGAAGCTGATCGCATCCTGAATCGTCTCGTACATCAGCGTCGGACCCGCCGGTTCGTCCATCATCGAGGTGGCCACGTCGAGCGAAGCGATCATGGGATAAAACGGCGAAGTGGTGCCATGCATCATGAAGGATTCGTTGAACTGGTCGAAGTCCAGGGGCGCGCGGTCGCTCAGCTTTACGTGGATCATCGATGCCATGGAGAACGCGGCCAGCATCTTGTGGGTCGACTGGACGGCGAACAGCAGCGGCCGGTTGGGCATATCTTCCGGCACATCCATGGCGAAGCGTCCGCGATAAATGGAGTGGAATTTGGCGTAGGCGTACCAGGCCTCGTCGAAATGGATACGCGGCACGCTGCGCGCCAATTCGCTGGTAACCCGCTGCACGTCATAACAAAAGCCGTCGTACGTGGAATTGGTGACCACCGCATAGCTGGGTTCCTGCGAGGAAGCAGCGGCGCTGAACGGGCTGTCTTTGATGAGCTGCTGGATATGCTCAGGGGAGAATCGCCGCAGCGGTACAAGCCCGATCATTCCATAGCCATTTCTCGTAGGTTTGAAGTACACCGGCCGGGCGCTGGTGACGGTGAGCGAGTGACAGATCGATTTGTGGCAGTTGGCGTCTACCAGGACAATGTCGTTGTTGCCGATGACTCCGTGGCCCACGATCTGGTTCGAGGTGGAAGAACCGCTCAGAACATAGAAGGTCCAATCCGCTCCGAAGATGCGCGCGGCATTTCGCTCCGATTCTGCCGGAGGTCCGATGTGGTCAAGCCACGAACCGAGAGATGAGGTGGAGATTCCGAGGTCGGCACGCAGCAGGTTTTCCCCGAAGAAGCGATGAAACTGCATGCCCACCGGATGCTTGAGGAAGGCCACGCCGCCCATGTGCCCCGGGGCGTCCCAGGAGTACGCGCCCTGATCGGTGTATTTCTTGAGCTCGCGAAAATAGGGAGGCAGTAGCTGCTCGTTGTAGCGGGCGACGGCGAAGTCCACCCGGTTCGCGATGAAGGCCGGCGTATCGCCGAACAGGTGGATATATTCGTGCACCTGCTTCACCACTTCCAGGGGCAGCTCGCTGACCAGCGTGCGGTCCGCAATCAGGAAGATGGGAACTTTCTTGTTTCTGCGGCGCACGGCGCGAATGATCTTCAGCGCGGCTCGTTCGTCGAACTGGTGTTCCTGCTCCAGATCCCAATCGAGCAGGATGGCGCTGTGCGACGGATCCGATTTCACCAGCGAGAGCCCATCCTCCGGCGTCGATGTTCGGACCACCTCGTAGCCTTCTTCTCCGATCGCATTGCACAACCGCTCCATCGCGCGGTCCGAAACGGAGTTCGTCCCACCCAACTCACTGGCAATCAACAGTACCCAACGGCCATCACTCATAGTCTGCAGTCTCGACGAATCGTGTTACATGCATGTTTCAGTCCTTATGTGCCGTGGTCGGAGGGGTTGTCGTGGCCTGCACCAGTTTCGCCACCGCTGGGGCCACCATGTTCAGCAACACGGCCTGCGGTTTCTCAGAGTTCTTGAGAAATGCAAGCTGCCGGGTCTTCCAGACTGATCGGCGCACTGCGGTGTTCTCGCAGGTAGCCGATCGCATCCAGGCCCGTCTGCGAGACCTGATGCAGATTGGTCGACATCGGCGCCAACTCCTGGGTAAGTTGGGATTTGGGCAGCAGGGGCTGCAGTTGCGCATCATTGTCGCGCCATAGCAGCAGCCACTCCTGGGCCTGTTCCCAATCGGCGGCGCTCGCCTTTCCGGCGACGATACGGTTGACGATCAGCGAAAACTCGCGCGCCGTCTCGCTTTCCGGGGGAACCGCGTCCACCATGCGGTTCAGGGGGGTGAAGGCATCGTATTGTCCCAGGTTTCCGCGCGCGTACCCGCGCGGAGGCTGCATCACATCGCCGAAGACACGCAACGGCAACGGATCGGGCTCGCCCGTCATGCGGCTCAGCATCGCCGGATAGCTGGAGTTATGCTCAAGCCCGTAGTAGTTCAGATGCTGCGAAATGGCGGCCATCCGCGCGTACATGGATGCCACGTCACGCGTATTGCGCGGCGACCAAAGGCGTTCGGCAATGGCCGCGGTTCGCGGCCAGATGCGGCTATCGACATTCTCCGGCGTGACATATTCCGACCACATCGTCGCTTCTCCGCCCAGAATGCGCTTGCTCTGGTCGCTGCTCAACGTCGTGGGCCCGTCACCCTCGGGATCGGCCGCGTAGTGCTCCGCTGCGGATTGGTTCAAGTCGATATAGTAGCCAGCCGACAACATGGCGCGATTGCCGCCGCGCACCGCCTCACCCACAAACTGCGGACCGCGCCAGGACTGGATGACAACATCCTTTGGAGTGCTGGGTTGCAGAACCTCGTCCCAGCCCACCATGATCCGGTTGTGGCCGGCGACGATCTTTTGTACCCTGCCGGTGAAATACGCCTGCAACGCGGCGTTGTCTTTGATTGCATGGGCTTTCATGAACTGCTGGATGCGCGGGTTCCGGTCCCATTCCTTGCCGTTGCACTCGTCTCCTCCAATGTGGAAGTAGGCGTCGGGGAACAGGCCGGTCATCTCGCCGATAAAGGCGTCGAGGAAGCTGTAGGTGCTTTCGCGCGTGGGGTCCATCGCGGGATCGAAGACGCCCCAATCGCGCTCGATTTGATAAGGGCCGGGGCCGCTGGCTAAGTCCGGATAACCCACAAACCACGCCGTGGCATGCCCCGGCATATCGAATTCCGGCACCACGCGGATGCCCCGGTCGCGGGCATATTCGACCACGGCACGAATTTCTTCCTGAGTGTAGAAGAGCCCGTCGGAGCCCTTCTCCTGCAGCAGTGGATACAGCTTGCTCTCCACCCGGAAGCCCTGATTTTCAGAGAGGTGCCAGTGAAAGACGTTGAGCTTGACCGCTTCCATGCCGTCGAGTGTGCGATAAACCACATCCAGCGGCATGAAATGCCGTCCCACGTCCAGCATCAGTCCCCGCCAGGCAAAGCGGCGGCTGGTCGTCGATGGTCATCGCCGGAACGGCGAAGCCCTCGCGGTGTAGCGCGGACCAGCTGCAAAAAGGTTTGCAGGCCGTGCAGCACGCCCAGCGGATTGGCGGCTTCCAGGTGAACCTCATTGGCCGTAATCTGCAAATGGTAGGACTCATCTTCGTCCACTTGCTGGACAGGCGCGCTCGGCCCTCCGGTCTTGATGAAGAACATCGGCTTGTTGAGGAAGGCTTCGCGCCAGAGGGGGATCCCGGTTTGCCGCGAGAGGACGCTCAGGAAGCGCTGCTTGGCGCGTTCCAGCCGTGGCTCGGTAAACCCTTCGAGGGTAATGCCGAACCCGTTGTTGATGAGAAACTCGCCCGTGCCCGGCTTCACCTGGGATGGTAAAGGCATCAGCGGCAGCGGCGCCACCGGCGCCGCAGCCTGGCCACCTGCAACGCCGGCGATAAGGGAACTGAGCAGAAGAGTCATGCGGACGATCCGGAGCAAGGGCGACCTCAGGCGATAAACGTAAACCGCGCTCAACGATTCTATCTGTATCGTCATAAGGTATAGATAACCGACAGGACGGATTGCCCATGATGCCACCCGCCGCCGTTTTCGAGCACGAGATGCTGCGCGAGATCTACCAGCAGCCGCAGGCGCTCGCCGACACCATCGAGCGCTATGCCCCCAATGGCAAGCTTGCCACCGAGATCTTTCAACCAGTCGCCGAGGCGTTGCGCGGGAGGGAGCGGCTAGTGATTGCCGCCAGCGGCTCGAGCCGTCATGCCGGGCTTGCCGCGGAGATCATGCTGGAAGATCTGGCCGGCCTGATCGTCGATGTCGAATATGCCAGCGAGTACGTCTACCGCTCGACCCATACCCTGCAGGATCCGGGAGTTCTGGTCATTTCTCAGTCCGGCGAGACGGCCGACACGCTGGCCGGATTGCGCGAAGCAAAGGCGCGCGGCTTGCCTACTCTGGCCATCACCAACCATGCCCGCTCCACCATGGCGCAAGAGGCGGATGCCTCGCTGCCCACCTGCGCCGGGCCGGAGAAGGCTATCCCTGCGACCAAGAGTTTTACGACACAGCTTGCGGTGCTTTACTCTCTGGCGCTCTACCTGGCGCGCATTCGGGGAAGAATGACCTCGCCGGCCGTGGAACGCCATGTTGAGGACCTGCGCCGGCTACCCGGACTGCTCGAACCCGTCCTGGGGAAGTGGCAGCAGCAGATCGCGGCGATGGCGCCGTTCCTGAAGGCGTCGCGTGCTTTTCTCTATCTGGGCCGCGGCGTCCACTATGCGATTGCCCGCGAAGGCGCGCTCAAGCTCAAGGAGTCGGCGTATTTTCAGGCGGAGGGATATCCGGCGGGGGAGTTGAAGCATGGCCCCAATGCGTTGGTGAGTCCGGATTCGCCGCTGGTAGTGATCGCCACCAGCGACCCATCGGATCCGGACGCGATGTTGCGTTATCAGCAAGGTGCTGCAGTTGATGCGCGATATGCGATCGCAAGGCGCGACCATACTCTCCATCGCGAGCGAGGGAGATGGCGAGGCCGCCGGCGCTTTCCAACTACTGCATCGAGGTTCCCAAAACTGAAGACTTGTTAGCCACCATGCTGGAAGTAGTTCCTTTGCAATTGCTCGCCTACCAGCTGGCGATTCAAAACGGGATCGATGTGGACAAGCCGCGCAACCTGGTAAAAGCAGTTCTGCAGGAATAGACAACCGCAGCTTCGGGCACTCTCGGCAATCCGCAACAAAAACTGGGTGCCCCATTTCAAGCCGTGTTTTGGCTTGAGTGGGGCACCGCGGCTCTAAATCGGCCGCCTTACCGCGCCCAGCCATCGCTACCACGCAAAGTTATAATAGAGCGGTATGGCCACGAAAAATCTTCCCCTGGAACGTCCCCGGCAACCTGTTGATTTCGCACCGCGATCAGACCTTCGATGCCTTTCGCCGCTGGGGTCATCTCCAGGCAAAACTCGACCCGCTGGGACAATACCTGCTGCCCGAACCCGTCCCCGAATTGAATTTCGATGGCGAGGATGCCGAGGAGGCCAAGGGCTACTACTGCGGAAGCATCGGCGTCGAATTCATGCACATTCCAGACCCGGCCAGGCGGGAATGGATCCAGGAGCGCATGGAACAGGCCGCGCCCGTGCCAGACCAGCGCCATATTCTGGAACGGCTGACCCAGGCGGACCTCTTCGAGCAGGTAATTCAATCCCGTTATCTCGGCACCAAGCGCTTCTCGCTGGAAGGCGTCACTGTCCTGATCCCCTTTCTCGACGAGATCCTCAACCACGCCGCTGACTACGGCGCGGAGAAGGCCGTGATGGGGATGAGCCATCGCGGACGCTTGAACGTGATGACCAACACCATCGGTAAGTCTGCCGCCGACATCTTTTCCAAGTTCGAAGATGCCAATCCGCGCAGCATCCTCGGAGGCGGTGACGTAAAGTATCACGTCGGCGCCACTGGTTACTTCGTCACCAGGACCGGCGGAAGGATAAGCCTGCACCTGGTGTCGAATCCCAGTCACCTGGAAGCGGTGGATCCGGTCGCCATGGGCCGCGCCCGTGCCAGGCAAGTGCGGATCGGCGAAACCGGGCAGGCCAAGGTGCTGCCGGTAGCTCATTCATGGCGATGCGGCCTTTGCCGGCCAGGGCATCTGGGCAGAAACCATGAGCCTCGGCACCATGCCCGGCTTTACCGTCGGCGGGACGCATTCAGATCATCGTCAACAATCTGATTGGCTTCACCGCAGATCCGGATGAGTGCTACCCCACCCGCTTCTCCTCAGACATCGGCAAGCGGCTGCCGATTCCCATCTTCCATGTCAACGCAGAAGATCCCGAGGCCGCAATCCGTGTCGCCTCGCTGGCCGTGGAATACCGGTATACCTTCCACACCGATGTGATCGTCGACCTGATCGGTTACCGCCGCCATGGCCACAGCGAAGTGGACGACCCGACCATCACGCAGCCGTTGCGTTACGCAAAGATCAAGAATCATCCCCCGCTCTACGAGATCTATGCCCGGCAGATCGGAGTGGACCCCTCCGCGCGGGTCAAGGAAATGCAGGTTGAGCTGGCCGAAGCGCAGAAGCAAGCGACCCGGATGGCCAAGAGCGCGGTGCTGGCAAAGCTTCCGGCCTATTGGTCGAATTATTCGGGAGGAGCTTACAAGCCGGAATACGAGGTCGACACCGGCCTGAGCGCCGCGACAGTCGAGGAGATCAGCAACAGTCTCACCAGCTATCCGCGCAACTTTCATATTCATCCCAAGATCAAGAAGCTGCTCGAGCAACGCAGGGAGATGGGGCGCGGCGAGCGGCTCTTCGATTACGGCATGGCCGAGGCATTGGCCTTTGGTTCGCTGTTGCTGCAAGGCACGCCCGTGCGTCTCTCCGGGCAAGACAGCCAGCGCGGCACCTTCAACCAGCGGCATAGCGTGCTGGTGGATATCGAGAACGAGCAGCACTATTTCCCGCTGGCAAACCTGCTCTCCGCACCAAGCCCGCGTGGAGATTTACAACTCGATCCTTTCCGAAGCCGGCGTGCTTGGTTTCGAGTACGGCTACAGCCGCGATTATCCAGAGGCCCTGGTTTTGTGGGAGGCGCAGTTCGGCGACTTTGCCAACGGCGCGCAGATCATCATCGACCAGTTCATCGCTTCGGGCGAAGACAAGTGGGGACTTCTGAGCGGAGTGGTCATGCTGCTGCCGCATGGCTACGAAGGGCAGGGCCCGGAGCATTCCAGTGCCCGCGTCGAGCGCTACCTGCAGTTGGCGGCGCACGACAATATACAGATCTGCCAGCCATCCACGGCCGCGCAGTACTTTCACCTGTTGCGCCGTCAGGCGATGCGCGCGTGGCGCAAGCCGCTGATCGTATTCACTCCCAAGAGCATGCTGCGCAATCCCGACGCAAGCTCGCCGCTGGCCAGCTTTTGAGCTGCCGCGCTTTCAGCCTGTGTTGCCGGAAACAGAGAGTGCAGCAGGTAAATCGCCTGCTGCTATGCACCGGCAAGATAGGCCACGAGTTGCGCATCGAGCGGGCGAAGCACAAAGAAAGCACCACCGGCATCGTTTTTCTGGAACAACTTTATCCCTGGCCGGAAGCGGAACTGGCGGCGGAAATCGCTCGTCATCCCGAGGCCCGCGAAGTCGTTTGGGTGCAGGAAGAGCCGGACAACATGGGCGCGCTCTCGTTCGTCATGCCGCGCCTGCGCCGGCAATTTCCTGAACGCCGGGTGCTCAGCGTCAAGCGTTCGGCGGCGGCCAGCCCGGCGACCGGCTCGGCCAAAGCACATGATCTCGAGCAGAAGACGCTCATCAGCCTGGCGCTGCGCGACGAAGGAAATCAAAAAGCGCAGGTCATGAAGGAAAACTGAAACAGGCCAGCGTGGCATTGTTGTGTGCAGTTGCCAATGCTGCGATGGCGCCCGCTGCCGGCGACAGGTCGTGAAGCTTCCACGGGTAGCTGAACTCCTCCCGCGTCCCCAGCAACTCCGCAGGGGCGTCCGGCAGCAAAGAGACATCGAAGCCATCAAGCGCACGATGAAGGCCCACTCCCTCTGCTTTTAGGATTGCCTCCTTGCGCGTCCAGCAACGATAGAAGCCGTTAAGCCACGCATCGCCATGCAATCCGCTCAGATCGGAAATCTCCCTGGCGGAGAAATGCGCGTCGGCCACTTCCGGTTCGATCGGCCGCACATCTTCCACATCCACGCCCACAGGTCGTCCGTGCGCCACCGCCGCAATCGCAATAGACCTGCTGTGAGTCAAACTGAAGCGAATGGAAGAGGGCGCATCCGTATCGGCCAGTTCGGGCTTGCCGAAGCGATTGGCGCGAAAGCAGATCTTTGCCGGAGGGCGATGGCAATAACCGCTGAGGATCCTGCGCAGGTTCGCATGCGCAACGGCATAGCGGCCGGCATCCGAAGCAAAACGAAAATCACGGAAGCGCCGCGATTCCATGGGGTCGAGGAGCGCCACGTGAGCGGCCAGGCCGGCCGGAACCGGTTCGAGTAGCCAGGCCCAGAGATGCACCTCGTCAGGGGCGATTGTGCTGCGAATACCGGAAGTGGGCCAGTTGAGCGGTGTCATCGAGTGCAGCTCATGAAACAGCTCCCAATGGAAACTGCTTAGGCGTCATTCTCCGGGCTCTTCGGCTTTGCGGTCTTTTGCGGGCTATCGGCCCACATCAACTCCAGTTGGCGAAGCTTGTTGGCTAAAAATGCTACTTCACGCGCGCTGATATCCTCTGACTCTGCGCGCGCGATCTCGTGTTGCAAAAAGTCGAATGCCGGTCGCATATCCACAGGGAAGTCGTCGCTGCGCAATCCGCGCAAAACCTCCCACGCCTGAAGAAGCAATGTCCGGTCACCCGCCTGTGCTCCGTCCTGTGCCAGCAGCGAAGCCGCACGCCGGAGTCTTTCATGAGCATCCAGTTTGGTCATGGGTACTCAAAGTGTGACACGAAATGGTCAAACTCATCTACCACTACGGTCAGCATTACCATGAGCCGCTTGGTTCCGCTCCCCAATATAATGCAGGGAGAGAGCTGCAAGACACTCCCCCGATGAACACAACGTTAAGCGAAACGACAAACACTGCCGCTGCGGGCTGCAACTTTCGTGTACGGTTGGCCGAGTATGTGAGCAGCCAGGCGTTGCCGGTCGACAAGCTGGGACATCAGCCGCGGCTGTATGCGTTGACCCGGTTGGTCGGCGAGGGGCTCTCGTACGACGACGACGTGGTGTATGCCGCCGCATGGCTCCATGACCTCGGCGTCTTTGTAGGTCATCGGCCCGAAGATCCTGGCGAACTTGCCGCCTGGGATAATGTCAGCTACGCGATGAAGCAAGCGCCGGCCGCCCTTCTGCAGTCCGGTTTTCCTACGACAAAAGTTGCAGAAGTGGTGGAGGCCATTCGCACCCACCAGCCGCACCTGGCCCCGACCACGTTAGAGGGCACGATCCTGCGCGATGCGGACATTCTCGAGCAGCTCGGCGCGGTCGGCATCTTGCGTGTTGTTGCGAAGATAGGCCGGGATACTCGCTACTCGACGTTTACCGATGCCGCAGCCACTTTGCGCAAGAACCTGGCCGAGTTGCCGGCCAGGCTTTTTCTGGAGACTGCAAAGACATTGGCTCAGCCGCGAATCGCTATGCTTGCTGCCTTCCTTCATGAGCTGGACAGGGAATCGCAGGGAGATCTTTGTTAAAGTGGTTCTGTTATGGTTACCGAAGATGTTCCGATGCAGATTTTCGTGGCATGGAGTATGAGAGACTAACCGTTGCCACAGCGTTGACATACAAGGCCTTGTGCAAGGCTGATCGTTACGATTGAGGGCCAGTTTCATGAAGCTGAAGAACGCCAAGGTCGTGGTTTGTGGTGCCGGCGGTTTCATCGGCGGACATCTGGTTAAGAGCCTTCTCGACAACGGGGCGAAAGTCATCCGCGCGGTAGACGTAAAGCCGATGAATGAGTGGTATCAGACTTCGGCCGGCGTTACCAATCTTGTTCTCGACCTCAAAGACAAGGACAGTTGCATGAAGGCGGCGCATGGCGCCGAGGTTGTCTTCCAATTGGCTGCCGATATGGGCGGCATGGGCTTTATTGAAAACAACAAAGCGCTCTGCATGTTGAGCGTGTTAACCAATACCCACATGCTCATGGCGGCGCGCGAAAAGGGAGTCGAGCGATTTTTCTATTCCTCCTCCGCCTGCGTATACAACGGCGAAAAGCAAAAGAATCCGGATGTCGTTGCGCTCAAGGAAGAGGACGCCTATCCGGCCCTTCCCGAAGACGGATACGGCTGGGAGAAGCTCTTCAGCGAGCGCATGTGCCGCCACTTTGAAGAGGACTTTGGCCTGCAATGCCGGGTGGCTCGCTACCACAATGTATACGGCCCGCTCGGTACCTGGACCGGCGGACGCGAAAAGGCGCCGGCCGCGATCTGCCGCAAGGTGATCGAGGCCAAGGCTTCGGGCAAACACGAGATCGAGATCTGGGGCGATGGCAAACAGACCCGCAGTTTCATGTACATCGACGATTGCACTCTGGGCACGCAGGCGATCCTGGAGAGCGAAATTCACGAGCCTATCAATCTTGGAAGCAGCGAACTGGTGACCATCAATCAACTGGTGGATATCGCGGAAGAGATTGCTGCGGTGAAATTGGAGCGCAAATACAACCTGAATGCGCCCGAAAGGCGTCAACGGAAGGAATAGCGATAACACCAAGATCAAGCAATATCTGGGTTGGGAACCTTCGATCCGTTTGAAAGAGGGCCTGGCAAAGACCTATCGAATGGATCGAGAGCGAAATGATGGCGGTATCAAGAGCGTAATCAGTTTTCCTGTGATTTGATGCAACCACATCGATTACATAGACCATGTCGTGGACTAGACTGAGGCTGGAGAACCTGTGGGAGTAACAGCGGTGGCGACGGCGAGCGCTCAGTTCCGGCAGATTCTGGGCATCCGGTTTTTTGTGGGCAACGCCGATGAGGCCATTGCCCGCATCAGCGCAGGTGGCTTGCTGGTGGTTCCCGCAGCCCCGGCACTTAAGAATCTTGCCCACGACTTGGCTTATCGTGAAGCTCTCCAGTGTGCGGACCTGGTGATCACCGATAGCGCCTTTATGGTCATGATCTGGAACCGTCTCAAGCGCGATTCGCATCCGCCGCGTCTCTGGCCTTAAATACCTTTCTTCGCTGTTAAAGCAGCCTGATTTTTACCAGCCTGGTGGGAGCTTCTGGATCATGGCCAGCGAGGAGAGCGCTCGCAGAAATTGCGCGTGGCTGCGAACGGCAGGGGATTGAGCTGGACGCCGCTGACCGGTACATCGCGCCGCTTTACGGCAAAACAATTGACGATCCTGTGTTGCTCAAGCTGATCGATGAGCGGCGCCCCCGCCATATTGTCGTGAGCATCGGCGGTGGCACGCAGGAACGTCTCGGCCTCTATCTAAGAAGTGAACTCAACTGTAAGCCTTCCATCCATTGCATCGGCGCCGCCATTGCCTTCTTGAGCGGCGACCAGGTGCAGATCCCGCGATGGGCTGACCGTATGTACCTGGGCTGGCTCTTTCGCTGTCTCTCGGATCCGCGGCGCTATATGCCGCGCTACTGGGATGCCCGCAAGCTATTTTCCCTGATGGTCCGTTATGGCAGCAGCCTTCCTGATGGTCGCAAAAGAACTTCTCCCCCAAGCGTCGAGTTGGCCACCGCGATCGGCCCCTCCACGACTGCCTCGACCCCAACCCAGTCGTAGCCGAACCAAGATCCATGCGGTGCAGAGAAGCATCCTCTGGATCCAGCGTTGGCTCTGTATTAGGGCACGACTTTTAAGATGCTGCGGAAAAACTCATGCTTTGTATCAGGGCACGACTTTAGTTTTCCCAGCCCGTTGCGGAGGATGCTTCCTACTGCTGGTTGGCGCGCACGCTGGCGCGCTGTGTTTCGGCATGCTTGGCTGCCGTCTCCAGCGCCTTTGCCTGGGGCAGGTAATCGAGCGCCTTGTTGATCATGGGATCCCAGTTGGCGCGTACCTTCAAACCCTCTTCCTGGCCGAACTGCGTGGTGAAGATCTCCGCCTTGATGTTGGCCTTCACCCAATCCATCACCGGGGTCAGATCCGCGTCGGTGTAAGGGAATCTGCTGGCTGGTCAGGAACTGTTTGAAGGAGTCCATCACCGCGTCGTCCACCTGAAAGTCTTTGCCCACGGTGCGGTTCGCCATGTAATGCTTGGCGAAATTGAAGAACGCGTAATGCTCCAGCAGCTGATCCTGAACGGGAACGGATTTCGGCGTGTCGATCTGGTCGTCGGGGGTGATCCCGCCTCCGCCGAACACCGTGCGACCGGAGTCGGTGGCCTTGACCTCGCGGCTCTTCGTATCCTGCGGCTGGTCGTGGTTGTAGTAGTAGTCGTAAAGCGAAACACCGTTGTAATTGCGCTGGATCAGCCGGCCGCTGGGCGTGTAGTAGTGATACGTCGTCAGCGCCAGGCCGGTGTTCTCCGACAAGGGGTAAACGGTCTGCACCAGTCCCTTGCCGAAGGTGGTTTCGCCGGCAATGATCGCGCGATCGTGATCCTGCAGCGCGCCGGAAACAATTTCAGCGGCCGACGCTGTGCCGTGATTGACCAGCACCACGATGGGATATTCCTTGCCCCCGTTGCCATGGGTCGCACGATAGGTTTGCTCAGGGAAGGCGCGCCCACGCTGGGAGACAATCACCTGGCCCTTCTCCAGGAACTTATCGCATACCGCGACCGCTTCGCTTAACAGCCCGCCGGGATTGCCGCGCAGATCGAGAATCAGCCCATCGATACTGCCGAAGTGATCGAGCGCAGTCGGAAAGCTCACGCCCGGTGGTTTCCTGGAAGTTGGTGATGTGCACATAGCCCACGTTGGGCCGGATCATGTAGCTGAGGTCGATGCTGTTGTGCGGAATCTCGTCGCGGATCAGGTCGAATACCAGCGGCTTGGCCGCACCTTCGCGCGCGATCGTTATCTGCACGTGCGTGCCTTTGGGGCCTTTGAGCACGTTGGCAACATCTTCCGAGTTCATGTTGTCGGTGGACTTGCCGTCCACGGCAACGATCACGTCTCCCGGCCGAATGCCGGCTTTGAAGGAAGGTGTGCCTTCAAAGGGGCTGACCACGACAATCTTGTTGCTCTGCGGCTGAATCAGCATGCCTACGCCGTAGTACTTGCCATGCTGATCTTCGCGCATCTTGGCGTAGGCTTTGGGATCGTAAAAGCTGGAATGGGGATCGAGCACGCGCAGCATGCCGGGAATGGCGCCATCGTAGACGGCCTTCTCCGCCTTGTCGCCGGTCAGCGGCTCCGCATAATTCTGTTCCACCAGGTCATAAACATTGGTGAAGGAACGCAAGTCGTCGCGCAGCGCAGACTCATCGGTACTGGATTGCGCGCCCAGCCGCTGGCTCACCACCGTGCCGAGAACACCACAAACCACAAAGAAGAGGAAAATGGAGAACAAAAACCGTCGTGTGCGGGAGGCCATCGTGGGGTAATCCTCAGGGTCCGGAGGCGCAGGGAGAGGCGGCCCTGCTGCGCGGCCCGGGGTCTTCTTGACTCGAAGTATATCATTGGACGTAAGCTGATCTGATAGGTACTCAGCGAGCGAAGAACAGCGGAAAATACGGTCTGATCCACTAGCTGCGCAACCGAGCTGCTGCCAGATCAGTCAAACTACCACGTAAGGGCCAGCAGCCTACCACTTAGCAGCTATACGAGATGTCCAGACCCATGAAGTTTCTCTCAATTGCAGCAATCAACGGCGGTTTTGATCTTGAGCGCGGCTCTCAGCGCCCTCCCGTCCCTGGCCCAGACCACCAACGCAAAACCTGCGCAGGCGCCGCCCCTGAGGCGCCGCCGGTCACCGGCAAGGTGGTGGAAGATATTGTTGCCCGGGTGAACGACCAGATCATCACTCAGTCGGACTACGATCGAGCCGCGGAGCAACTCGAGGCCGAGGCCAAGCAGCAGGCCGTTCCCGCCCGCGAACTGCAGCAGAAACAAGCCGATCTGTTGCGCGATCTGATCGATCAGCAGCTTCTGCTCTCGAAGGGCAAGGAGCTTGGGATCACCGGCGAAACCGAGTTGGTCAAGCAGCTGGACGACCTGCGCAAGCAAAATCATCTCGACTCGATGGAGGACCTGGAAAAGGCTTATACGACGCAGGCGCAGCAGCAGGGCGGCGGAGGCTCATTCGAGGACTTCAAAGCCAACATCCGCAACAGCATTATTACCCAGCAGGTGGTTCGCGATGAGGTTGGGCGGCACATTACGATGTCGCCGACCGACGTACAGAAATACTTCAAAGAGCACGAGAGCCGAGTTTGCCCAGCCCGAGTCGGTAACTCTGAACGAGATTCTGATTCCCACTCCTGCCAAGAGCGCAACTGAGCCGTCAGATGCCGCCGATGTAGCGGCCGCGCAGGCACAGGCCGATGCGATCGTAGCGAAACTGGCAGCGGGTGCAAAGTTCGAAGACCTGGCCAAACCCGCGCCCGTCGACCCCAATGCTCCGAAGAGCGTCTCTCTGGGCGAGTTCCACCGCGGCCAGTTGGCCAAGGAGATTGAAGATAAGGCCTTCGCCCTGAATGCCGGCCAATACACCCAACCGATTCGGACCAAGCAGGGATTCATCATTCTGCAGGTAACGCAACATACGGCCGGCGGGGAAGGCAGCTACAAGCAAGTGGAGCCCCAGGTGGAAGAAGCTCTGTTTATGGAGCGCATGCAACCCGCTCTGCGACAGTACCTCACTTCTCTGCGCGATACGGCTTATGTAGAAATCAAACCCGGAGTAACGGACACCGGGGCCAGTGGGAATGAAATGCGCTTGAGCTACAGTGCGTATACTCCTCCTCCGCCCAAGAAGAAAAAGAAATTTGTCCGCGCGCGCTTCCGGGGCAAGACGCGTTCCACTCCAGCGGTGGCGCCCACACAGACGGCAGCAACCAAGCCTGCTACGGCGGGTACGCCATCGGCTACTGGTGCGCCGGCGACTGCCGGCGCCACACAGCAGGCGAGCAATGCCGGCGAAAAGGTGATGAAGCCCGGCAAGCCGGAGAAGATTCGCTTTGGGCAGGCTCCACGTGAGTCTCTGCCGTCGGCGCAGAATGGCCCGACCGGCGCTGCCGCGGGGCCCGCGGACGCCAACTCGCAAACGGCGAGCGTCACCACTCCCGAAGTGCGGTTCGTAAACCCGGACGGCAGTGTGAGCAGCACCAGCACAGCCGCGCCGGAGAAAAAGACGCGTCTGAGCAATCGGGCGCCGGTGCCCAAGGCCAAGAAGGTCAAGGGTGCCGCGGATACCCCGCCCCCGGCCACGGCGGACGAACTGGCGGCCCAGAAGGTGCAGAGCGCGCCGCTAGGGCTCGCCGATCCGGCAGATCAGACCAAGAAAAAGCCGAAGGGCGATAAGACTCGGTTAGCTGACAAACCGAAGCCGCCGGACCAAACGCCTGCGCCTTATCTCGGCAGCCCAAGCCGGAGCCAACCACCAACCAGCCTGCTCCGCCTCCGGCTGACCAACCTGCGCCCCCTGCCGGCCAACCGGTTACCGGGACCCCGGGCGCAACCCAACCTTAGCCGGCGCCGGGGAGAGATGAACGCAGGCGAGATGAAAGAGATTTACGTCGCGGATGTAGGCAAGTTCGAAAACCAGGCAGTGGTCTCTTTCTTCGCCGTGGCTTCCAAGCAAGTGCGCAGCCGGAAGGATGGCAGCGGCCAGTACATGGCGCTGACTCTGGGCGACCGCACCGGGCAGATCGAATCGCGCATGTGGGAAAACTTCGCCGATGCAGCTGCCGGGTTTGAACAGGGCGATGTGGTCAAGGTCCGCGCCGAGGTCTGCCGCTACAACGGGCGCCTTCAGCTGAACCTGGAGAAGCTCCGCCTTGCCGCAGCCGATGAGGTGGAGCTGGCGGACTATGTTCCCCACACACAGAAAGATGTTGAGGAGCTATGGTCGGCGCTGGTGCGCTCCGTCGACAGCTTTTCCGATCTATCTCTGCAGTCGCTGCTGCGTGCCTTTCTCGACGATCCGGTTTTCGCGGCGGCCTTTCGTGAGGCGCCCGCGGCTAAGACCCTCCATCACGCGTGGCTGGGCGGTCTGCTGGAGCACGTGGTCTCGCTCGTGGGCATCTGCGAGTTGGCGGCGCGCCATTATCCCGAGATCAATCGCGACCTGCTCCTGACCGGCGCCATTCTGCACGATATTGGCAAGCTTGAGGAATTGCGCTGGGGCACCAGCTTTGATTACACCCTTCAGGGACAGCTCGTTGGCCACATCACCCTGGGCATCGCGATGATCGAAAAGAAGCTGGCCGCGCTGCCCGATTTTCCTCCCGCTCTGCGCATTCTGGTGGAGCACATGGTGCTGAGTCATCATGGCAAGCTGGAGTTCGGCTCACCCAAGCTGCCTATGATTCCAGAGGCGGTACTGCTCCACTATCTCGACGATCTTGACGCCAAGATGCATATGATGCGCAGCGAGTTTGCGCGTCATGAAGCAGAGGGCGGGGAGGCGGGCGAGATGACGGATTGGGTGCGCGCCATGGACAGGCCGCTCTTGAACACGGCAACTTTCCTCAAGGCCTCAACGGAGGAGCCCTCATGAACTATCTGCTGAAGACCGAACCCACCGCATACTCCTTTGCCGACCTGGTGCGTGAAAAGGAAACTGACTGGACCGGCGTGACCAACCCGCAGGCTGTCAAGAACCTCGCGGCGATGAAGAAGGGCGATAAGCTGGTTATCTACCACACTGGCGATGAAAAGACGGCGGTGGGTGTGGCTCACGTCAAGTCCGTGGATTTGTCGGATCCCAAGGTTCCACTGGTTCGCATCGCGGTGGGTGCCGCGGTCAAGCGGCCCAAGACGCTGGCCGAGATCAAGCAGCATCAGCTCTTTCAAACTTCGCCCCTGGTCCGTCAGTCACGGTTGTCCGTGGTGCCGCTGGACGAGGCCCAGTACGACTGGATCGTGCGCGACTGAGCGGCCGCAGCGCGGATATTTGGCCGTCGAAATCGTCTACAATCGAAGATTAGGTCTTCTCGCCAACCAAGATGCTACGTTTTTCAACTGCTGGTGAATCCCATGGCGAGTGTCTTATCGCCCTCATTTCCGGACTGCCCGCCGGGCTCGATGTCGATATCGCATTTATCGACCGGGAACTGTGGCGCCGCCAGCAGGGCTTCGGCCGCGGCGGCCGCATGCGGATTGAGCAGGATCGGGCCCACATCCTCTCCGGGGTTCGCCATGGCAAAACCATCGGCTCGCCGGTTGCCATCCGCATTGAAAATCACGATTGGAAAAACTGGACCGAAATTCTTCCTGTGGCTGCGGGGGATCCGGAAAAGCACAAAGCGGTAGCGTCACCGCGGCCTGGCCACGCCGACCTCGCGGGTGCGCTCAAATACGATTTTCCCGACGCGCGCTATGTGCTGGAGCGGGCCTCCGCGCGGGAGTCTACGGCGCGTGTCGCGGCAGGCGCCATGGCCAAATTGCTGCTGAAATCGCTCGGCATCCAGGTGGCCAGCCACGTGGTTCGCGTCGGCCGTGTGGAGCTGGCTCGGGTTGTTTCCTGGGAGGAAATCGCGGCGCTCATCCAACGCGATGAGATTCTCTTGAATTGCGCCGATGCCGCGACCGAAGCGGAGATGAAGGCCGAAGTCGATCACGTGTTGCGCACCGGCGACTCCATCGGCGGCGTCTTTGAAGTAGTGGTTCATGGCGCCCCTGCCGGCCTCGGCACCTATGCCAACTGGGACGAACGGCTGGACGGGTTGCTCGCCGGGGCTGTGATGTCGCTGCAGGCGGTGAAGGCCGTGGAACTGGGGCAGGGAGTTACGGCCGCGCAGTCTTTTGGCTCCGCGGTGCATGACGCCATCGGCTATGCCCCGGAGCAGATCGACGGTGCGCACACCCGATTCACCCGTGAGCGCAACAATGCCGGCGGCATTGAGGGCGGCGTCTCAAACGGCGAAGATATCGTCGTGCGCGGCTATTTGAAGCCCATCTCTACCTTGCGCCGGCCGCTGGGATCGGTCTCGTTCAGCACCAGGGAGACCACCAAGGCGGCTTACGAGCGTTCCGATGTCTGCGTTGTGCCCGCTGCCGGCGTGGCCGCCGAAGCGATGGTCGCGTTCGTTATGGCGAAACTCGCGCTGGAAAAATTCGGTGGCGACTCCGCCGGAGAACTCAGCAGGAATTACCAGGGATACCTGGAGCAGATTCGCCGATTCTAATCATTTGCATGGCCCTACCTTGCCAATCCCAACACTTCAAAGTAATAGCGATAATGCTCTAAGGAAGACACCCCGTCGCATGGTTTATCCGATCGTCAAATTTCCCGACCCGATCCTGCAGCGGCCGGCGCAGCCCGTGACCGTGTTTGACAAGGATCTACGCAAGCTGGTCGACGACATGTTCGAGTCGATGTACGTAGCCCACGGCATCGGCCTCGCCGCCCCGCAGATCGGTATTCCCAAACGTCTGACGGTCATCGATCTCAGTTTCCAGAAGACTCCTGAAGACAAAATTGTTTTGATCAATCCTGAGGTTGTGAGCAAAGAAGGGAAGATTGTCGAGGAGGAGGGTTGTCTCAGCCTGCCTGACATACGAGAGAAGGTCGCGCGTGCCGCGAACGTTAAAATACGCGCCCAGGATGTAGAGGGGAAATGGATAGAACGGGAAGCCGACGACCTGCTGGCCCGCGCCTTTCAGCATGAGATCGACCACCTGGATGGAGTTCTCTTCATCTTCCGCATCAGTGCGCTCAAGCGCGATTTTGTGCTGCGCAAGATTCGCAAGCTGCAGCGAGCCGGAGAATGGTAGCCGGGGAATGCTAGATGGTTGTGCACCATGAGGTTGGTCTTCTGTGGAACTCCGCAGTTCGCCGTTCCTACCCTTAAACAGTTGCTGGGGGCCGGGCATAGCGTCGAGCTGGTGATCACCCAGCCTGATCGGGTACGCGGCCGTGACCAGGCTCCTTCCCCACCTCCGGTAAAGGTGCTGGCGAACGAGACGGGCTTGCCGGTGATGCAGCCGGAAAAAATAAAAAATAATACAGACCTTCGCGACCGGCTGGAGGCGATCAGGCCGGATGCCATTATTGTGGTCGCCTACGGCCGCATCATTCCCGAGTGGATGTTGAGTCTTCCGCGATGGGGCAACCTCAACCTTCACGCTTCGCTGCTTCCCAAATATCGCGGCGCTGCTCCCATACAGTGGGCGGTCGCCAATGGCGAGAGCGTGACCGGCGCGACCACCATGCGCATCGATCAGGGGTTGGACACGGGAGATATTCTGCTGCAGCGGGCCATGCCCATCGGACCCGACCAGACCGCCGAGCAGCTTTTCCCTTTGCTGGCCGAGAGCGGTGCGAGCCTGATGACCGAAACCCTCGATGCATTGCCGGCGGGTCGAATCTGGCCTGTCGCGCAAGATGATGCCGCCTCCTCGCTGGCGCCCATCCTGCAGCGCGAGGATGCCCTGGTCGACTTCGCCCGATCTGCCGTCGAGATTTACAACCGCTGGCGCGGTTTTCAGCCTTGGCCGGGAGCCTACACTTTCTTCCGCGGCAAGAAGCTTACCCTGCATCGCCTGATTCCTGCGGAGGCGATTGCCGTCCCCTCAGGTGAACTGGTAGTGGAACGAGATCGTCTTTTTGTGGGAGCGGGATCCGCCACTTGCCTGGAGCTGTTGGAGGTTCAACTGGAGGGGAAGAAGCGAATGCCGGTCGCGGATTTTCTGCGCGGCATGCCTCCTCAGCCGCATGAAAAGCTCACATGGCCAAAGCCGTAGCCCCTGCACGCAGGGCTGCCTTTGAGCTGCTGCTTGAGCTCAGGCGGAACCCGGAGTTACACAGCGATGCCCTGCTTCGTTCGCAAAAGTCGCTCTCGGCCCTCGACAACAATCTGATGACCATCCTGGTGATGGGAGTGCTGCGCTGGCAGCTCGTCTTGCAGCAGCGTATCCGTGAACTGCTTACCAGGAGCAAGGGGCACCTGGGCGACCCGGTCCAGGTCGCGCTGGAGCTGGGAGCCGTGCAGCTCCTGCTGCTCGATCGCATCCCCGCCCACGCCGCGATCTTCGAGAGCGTCGAGATTGTCAGGCAATCAGGAAACTCCTACGCCGTGGGGTTGGTCAACGCGGTGCTGCGTAAACTGGCCCAGACGCCAAAGCTCGACGCAACCGGCGCCGCGGCCGCCCATCCGTCGTGGATGCTCGAGCGTTGGGTGGCGGCGTATGGCCTTGAAGCCGCTACCGCGATCTGCCGCTACGATCAGCTTCCTCCTCCGGTCACCATCCGCTTGACTTCCCCGGAAGCGGAGGCTGATCTGCAGCGGGAAGGTCTGCAGCTGGAACCTGGGGCCTTTGTAGCGTCTGCCAGGCGGGTTGCTGCGGGAGAGGTCACGCGGGCTGTCGCCCAGGGGCTAGTGCGGATTCAGGATGAGGGCTCGCAACTGATCGCAGAGCTAGCGGGCAGGGGCGGAGACATCCTGGATTGCTGTGCTGCTCCGGGAGGAAAGACCGCCATTCTGGCCGAGCGCAATCCGGGGTCCCGGGTCACTGCCTGTGACATCAGCCCGCGCCGGCTCAAAGCCATGCAGGCGATGCTCGGCCGTCAGCCGGGCATTCGCTTCCGCGTCCTGGATGTTACTAAGCAGCCGTTCCAGGAGCAATTCGACCTGGTGCTTTGCGATGCGCCCTGCAGCGGGACTGGAACGATCGCCCGCAACCCCGAGATCAGGTACCGGGTCACAGCGGATGATTTCGCCCGCCAGCACGATCGCCAGGTGCGTCTGCTCTGCTCGGCGATGCGTTCCCTGCGCGAGGGCGGCAGGCTTATCTACTCGACCTGTTCGCTCGAAGCTGAGGAAAATGAGGGTGTAGTGGCCGAGGCTCTTGGATTACAGGAAGGTTTTCGCCAGCTCCCCTGGCGCCCGCAAATCCGTGCGCTGGAGCTGGAGGGCACGCTGCACCCTGGCACCGCGGATACGCTATTTCCCGGCAACTCCCCGGACGAATTCCTGCGCACCCTTCCCGGATCGTACCCAGGGGATGGCTTCTTCGCAGCCTGCCTCGTCCGATGAAGTGGAGAGAGAGACCATCTGTAGTTCCACTTCGGTCGGTGGCGGTTCAGAACAAAGGGTGCTCGGCTTTTCAGCACCTTTATTGTCCAGCCCCGAAGGGGCGACCTGAACTTAGCCCAGGACGCAGTCCTGGGTTGTGCTCAGGAGAGATATTGAGTCCCGCAGGGACGGCTGAAAGCGTCCTAAGGAAGTTCGCCGTTCCTTAATAACGTCGTCCCCCAAATAACATTGTCATCCCGACCGAAGCGTACCCGGATTTCCTGCCTCTCTACACTAGACGAGGCAGCATGTGCGCCTTTCCGTGAAGAAAGGCGCATGAATCTCGCCGAAGCCACTAAGTTCCACAGGAAATCCGGGGGAGCGAAGTGGAGGAGCTGCACTTTACTTGGGCCATAACGAAACTGAACTGGAGCTCCGCCTACTGGGCGACCCGAAACGTAACCATCATCCCCGGCTCCACGCGATGACCTGCGCTGGGGCTCTGGCTCAGCACCGTTCCTATGGGATCGACGGTATCCGCAGGCGCCATACCTCCCAGGTCATCGGTGGAGGCAGCAGGCGCACTCGATTCGACATTCTGCACCGGGCCAACCTTTAGCCCGGCGTGTACTGCCACAGCGGCTGCCGTCGCCAGCGGCATGCCAGTCAGTTGCGGCATGACCATCGCAGGAACCTGTGCCGGGGCAGGGCTGGCAATCAGCAAGCTCACGCTGGGGCGTTCCACCCCAGCTGCGCCTTGCTGCGGATTCTGCGCGATCACCGTGCCCGGTGCGGCGCCGGTGAAGGGCATCTGCGCCATCTCTTCCAATTCGAGCCCCACCCGTCGTACTTCAATGGCCGCCACTCGCTCCTGTTGGCCTACCACCTTGGGAATCGCCACGCGCTGCGGCCCCAGGCTCTCCGTCACCCGCATCCGCCACTCACGCCGCACGATGGCCCCCGGCAGGGGTGATTGCGCCAGCACTCGCCCCGCGGGCACATCGACGCTGTAGTACTTGTTGTCGATGCCCAGGTTCAGTCCCAGATTGGCCGTTCGGTGCACTGCCTCCGCAACGGTCAGCCCCTGCAGATCCGGAACCTTAACCTCTGCTCCATGGATCGCGAAGTGCATGGTTGTCACGGCTGAAACCAGGGCGGCCATGGCGAGCGCCAGCCCGGCGAGCACCAGGCGGAAGAAGTTGATCATGCCGGCTCACCGTAGGTGATCACGTGCTCGATGGCCGCCGTTTTTTCCAGCATCTTGGAAACGGAGCAGTACTTGTTCTTCGACAGCGCAACCGCATCCTCGGCCGCTTTGGCCGAAACCCCTGCGTTGAGGTGGTACGTCAGCTTGATGTGGGTGAAGACGCGGGGCGCTTCTGGAGCCTGCTCGGCAACGGCCGAAACCTTCAGCGAGGTGAGCGGTTCCCGTTTCTTGCGCAGGATAGAAACCACATCCACCGAGGTGCAGCCACAGAGAGCCATCAGCACAAACTCCATCGGGCTGGCGCCGGCGCGATGGGCTGCGTCGCTGTCCATGGTGACGTGGTGACCGCTGCTCGACTCCGCGTCGTACAGCTGGTCATGCTGCCAGGTAACCGTTGCCTGCATTCCTAAAGTTTATCTAGTTACGCCGCCGCCGGGTATCGGGGTGACCTCACCTGGTTAACGTTACCGGCTTAACCCCTCGGTAAAGGCCCGCGATACCAAAACTGTAGGGCGTCCAGGAAACCTGTTCGAATCCCACAGACCGCATGATTTCAAGCATTTGCGGCGGTGCGGGGAACCGCTCTACCGAGCTGGGAAGATAACGATAGGGTCCGGAGACGCCAGAGAGCAGTGAACCCACGGCGGGAAGTACCCGGCGGAAGTAGAAGGCATACAGCTTGCCCATCATGCCGCCAGGCTCGCTGAAGTCGAGGATTCCCAGCTCCCCGCCTGGCTTGAGCGTGCGGAAGAACTCTTCCAGGCCGGCCCGGTAGTTGGCCAGGTTGCGGAAACCGAACGCGGTAGTAAGCAAGTCGATTGAAGACTCCGGCAGCGGCAGATGGAGCGCGTCGGCTTCAAAGGCCAGCCCTCCCCGTTGCTCGAACTTGATCGCACCGCGCACCAGCATCTGGTGGGCAAAATCGGCGGCCAGCACTGGCCGGCCATTCTTCGGTCTGCGCCGCAGCAGGGCCAGCGTCATGTCGCCGGTCCCGCAGCATACGTCCAGAACCTGGGCATCCGGCCGGGCAAGTACCTGGCGAAAACTGCGTGCCGCCCGGCTCCACCAGATCCGGTCGATGTTGCAGGAAAGGACGTGATTGAGCAGGTCGTAGCGAGGCGCGATCTGATCGAACATCGAGCGGACGGCGGCCGCTGCGCCCTCTTCGTCCGCAGTCCCCTCCGGTTGGGCTCCGGGCGCCGCCACGGCTACTTGCGGCTCCGGTTGCGGATCTGAATCGACTCGATCGCGCCCAGTACTTCCGCATCAGTCACATCCTCGGCCACCACCGCCTTGCCCAGGCCCTGCAGCAGGATGAATCGCCGCACCCCGGCCCGGTTCTTCTTGTCGCCGGAGGCTGCCTGCAATAGCCGTTTGGCGCTGATCGTGGGCAACGGCGGAGGCTCAAAGTACAGAATCAGGGCCTCCATGCGCCGGACGGCATCCGCTGTCACCAGCTTGCGCTCGCGGCTGATGTGCAGCGCGGCCAGCATGCCCCATGCGATGGCTTCACCGTGCAGCAGGGCGCGATATCCACTCGCCGCCTCGATCGCATGGCCCAGGGTGTGGCCGAAATTGAGAATCATGCGCACCCCAAGCTCCCGCTCATCCAGGCCCACGACCTCGGCCTTCATCCGGATGGAGGCGGCGACCATCTTTTCGAGCGAAGCCGGATCTCCCTGGGCAATGAGCGCGCGATTGCTCTCAATAAAGCGAAAGAGCGCCGCATCCCGGATCAGCCCAGCCTTGATGCTTTCGTAAATGCCGGCGCGTAGTTCCCGCGGCGGCAGGGTGCGGAGCAATTCAATGTCTGCAACTACTTCTTGCGGGGGGTAGAAACAGCCCACCAGGTTCTTGCCGGTTTGCAGATTGACGCCAGTCTTGCCGCCCACCGAGGAGTCGACCTGGGACAGCAGGGTAGTTGGCACCTGGATGTAATCGATGCCGCGCATATAAATGGCGCTGAGAAACCCGCCCACATCCCCGGTGACGCCTCCACCGAAGGCAATCAGCAGCGAAGAGCGATCTGCTCCTGCCAGCGACATCTCGGTGGCCAGCCGCTCGACCTGGCTCATGCGTTTGTGGCGTTCCCCGGCAGGAAGAAAGAGCACGATGGGGTCCCGCGGGGCAAGGGAGGCACGGACCTTCTGGCCCCACAGGGCCCAGATTTCTGGCGAGGTCAAAAGAAAAATGAGCTTGCGTTCTTTGAGCGCTGGCATGCGCCGGGCTAAGGGTTCCAGGATTCCGCTTCCCACGGAGACGTTATATTGCCCGGACTTGTTCGTGACAGGGATCTTACGCACGCTTCGTTTATCGTATCGCAGTCCTCAGGGCTGGCTCATCTCGTGGGTGCGGCGACCGGTTGAAACCAGCGAGGCTGCTGTGGCCACTGCGATCACCACGACGATGATGCCCAACGATACTCCCACGGGTATCTTGACCCATTTCCCCAGCAGCATCTTGCAGCCGACAAACGCGAGAATTGCGGCCAGCCCGATGTGAAGATAGTGCAGCCGTTCGAGCATGCCGGCCAGCAGGAAATACAGCGACCGTAGTCCCAGAATGGCGAAGATGTTTGACGTGTAAACCACGAATGGGTGATGAGAGATGGCCAGCACCGCAGGCACCGAGTCAATCGCGAAGACAAGGTCCACCAGTTCGATCGCGACCACAGCCAGCAGGAAGGTCGTCCTGGGAGTCTTGCCCAGCCCCTTGGTCCATCGCGTGATCTGATTGGCCGGCGTTGGCGGTTCGCCCGCCTTCTTCTTCTTCTCCCCTACCAATAGGCGCACAGCGGCGACTACCAGGATTGCGCCAAAGAGGTACTGGATCCATGTGAAGCGCTCCAGCAGCTCGATCCCGGTAAAGATAAATATGCCGCGCATCACGATCGCGCCCAGGATCCCCAGCAGAAGCGCCTTTCGCTGTTCGTCCGCAGCCAGCCCGAAGGAGCGGAACATCAGCAGGAAGACGAACAGATTATCGATGCTGAGGGAGAGCTCGATAAGGTAGCCGGACGCAAATTCAAGCCCTGTTTGATGGCCTTCAACATGGCCGATCCATACCCCGAAGCACAAGGCGAGTGCGACCAGAAACAGCACAAACAGGAAATTGCGCCGGGTTTGGGCGGACGGCTTACCTCGCCCGAGGACGGCGAGATCGGCGACGATCAAGACCAGCACCACGGCGTGGAAGCCTATCCACCATGAGATCGGCGCGCCTTCGAGCATTCTGCAATCCTAGCTTACGGCCCGTTGCTCCACTGATAGTGATTTGTCTTATGAACCTCGTGAGCCGAACGGGAACGCAGCCCTCCCCCAAAAGAAAAAGACTTCTTTTGGCTTGAGTGGGGTTGTTGCGGACCCCAACCCTTAGCGCTGTGTCACGAGAAGCGTCTGCAGTTCACTCAACCTGCAGCGGAGCTATACCCAGCTATCGCTGGTTCAGCAACCGGATCGTCTCCAGGAAAACATCGCCGATGATGGTCAGGCTTTTGCCGCTCAGCTTGTCCATCGTGTCCTGAGGGGTGTGCCAAAAAGCGTTCTGATAGCCGTAATCAAAATCAATGATGTCGGCAGAGGGCACACCCCGTTGCATAAACGGAGTGTGATCGTCGCCCACCGGTTCCTGGTTCTGGAAGAAATAAGATTGATCGCCGTACTTTGCCGCTGCCTGCCCCACCAGGTCAAGCAGCCACGGCGTGGAATTCAAGTCCCGTTCCACGTCCAGATCTCGGTCCCCAATCATGTCCGCCAGCAGAAAGGCTTTGACGTGTTTGAGTGTCCCGTCGGCTTGCCATTTAATCGCGAGATGCCGGCTGCCGTAGGCCGAGTCAGTGTCCGTCCAGCCCTTGATGGCCTCTTCACCGTCAAAGAAAACCAGCCAAACGCTGTATCCATCAAGCTTCTTTCCGCGAAAGCTGTTGGCCAGCTCGAGCAACAGCCCGGTGCTCGAACCGCCATCGTTTGCGCCGACATAGCCGGTATCTTTGAGGGGGTAATTGGTGTCGTAGTGGCTGGCCAGGACGATGATGCCGTCTTTCGCACCGGGAAATTTGACGATGTAATTTGTCATCTCCATCGGCCCGGCCGGTGTGGAGGCAGTAAAGGTGTCCTTCACCAGGTCGTCTTTAGCAAACTGCCGTTCGAGGTAGGCCTGAGCCTTGGCATGTCCCTTGCTGCCGACCCAGCGCGGTCCCGTCGCGACGAACTCCCTGGTGTACGTTAAAGCGCGTTCGCCGTTGAATTGAGGGAGGGGCGCCTGCGCCCTGGCCGCTGCACACAAAAAGCAGAGCATCGCAGCAGCGAGTGGTCGCCAGAAGCGGAAAGAGAGCTTCATGCCGGTTGTTTGTTGCGGTTCCTTCTGGTTGGATGGACCATGTACGCGACCCCAATACTCACCAGGTAGAGCACCAGCATCGGCGCCGCGAAAACGCACATGGTCAGTACGTCGGGCGTGGGCGTAATAATCGCCGCGATGATGAAAATGATCAGGATGGCATAGCGAATATTCTTCCATAGCAAGCTCGCACTTACGATGCCGAATAGAGCCAGGAAAAAGACCAGGATCGGCAACTCGAAGGTGACGCCCAGGCCCAGGATGACGGTCATGAAAAGTTCGGTGTACTCGCCGACTGTGACCATGGGTCTGAACTGCGATCCGTAGCCAATGAGAAAGGTCAAAGCGCCAGGGTAGACGTAGTGATAGCCGAAAAAGGCGCCGGCCAGAAATAAACCCACCGTGGCCGTCATGAAGGGCAAAATGTAGCGTTTCTCCTGCCGGTAGAGGCCAGGGGCAATAAATAACCACACCTGAAACAGGATGAACGGGGACGCCAGGATGGCGCCGCACACTAAACTAATCTTGATGAAGAAATTGAAGGGGTCCACCGGGTTCAGATAAACCAGGTGAGGGTCCAGGTTGTGCGCCTTGAGCGCCTCAACGATCGGCTTCTCCATGAACCCAGCAAGTCGTTCGCGGATGCTGTAAGCGGCGAAGAACCCAACGACCAGGTAGATTCCCGAGTGAATGATGCGTTTGCGGAGCTCCTCCAGGTGTTCCAGGAGGCTCATGCCCGGCAATTCCGCTCGTTCCGTCACCGCTGTCCGGGCCCGCTCTGCAAGGTCAGTCATGATGGGTGGTGGCCTGTTCCGCCGCGTGTTCGAGGCCATTCTTAGGCAGTTCCGGGTGGTCACCGGCGACCGCTTCCAGCTCCGCGACTTCCTCATGCACCGGGATCACCCGGGAGGAAGGGCTATCCGCGCTCACTGTGATTCCATTGCTCGGCGGCCGGATGGTCGGCACCTCCGAGGAGACTTCCGGAGTGGGGGCCGGCGCAGGGTCCGGGGTAACCGTCTGGGCCGCGATCTGCTGCTGCCGATCGGCCTGCTCTGCGGCCCGTAACTCTTCATCTATCTGCATCTTGAACTCATTGCTGGCGCGCCGGAACTCAAGCACCAGCTTGCCCAGCTGCCGCCCGATCTCCGGCAGCTTCTTGGGGCCAAAGATAACCAGCGCCAGTCCGAAAATGAAGATGGTATCGGGCAAACTCATCGCAATGTCATGATACCTGCCGCGCGAGGGTGCCACAAATCACCCGGAGGAACAGGTTTCTCCCTAGTTAGATCGACGTTCCGGCGTGACTTTGAGACGTTTGGGGGTGTATTACCATTACTCTTAAGGCGTAGGTCGTACCCATGAAGACATTTTCCCTTGACGAGGCGCAATCGCTGTTGCCGATTCTCGAATCCCTACTGCGGCGAGCCATTGAGGGCAAGGCGAGCGCGGGCCTGGTCGAAGCGGAATTGCAGATGCTCAGCCAGAATATCTTCCTCTCCGGGGGGATGCTGGTCGACGTCGGTGCGGTTGCGCGTAAGCGCCTGGCCCAGCGCGCCGCGGTGCAGCAGGCTCAGGATGCGATCCAGGAAATCGACTCGATTGGTGTCCAGGTAAAGGATCTTGATAAGGGATTGCTGGATTTTCCGTGCCAGTTGGGGGACCAGGTTGTTCTGCTTTGTTGGCAGTTAGGGGAAGCGAAAATCGACTACTGGCACACGATAGAGGCTGGTTTCCAGGGCAGACAGCCGCTCGACGAGCGTTTTCTCAAGAGCCGCCCTGAGCGGCCGAACTAGCTACATAAAGGCGACTTTTCTGGTAACCACCGCGCCGACGCTTTGTACCAGGGCACGACTTTAGTCGGGCCATAAAGGATTGAAAATTCGTTGGGCTTTTAGCCCCTGAGGGCTGCTTTTTCGAGTTCTCACGCAGACTCTGAAGGCGAATTCTCTTTCTCTTTTTAAGGCCCGACTAAAGCCATCTCCTGATACAAAGCAAACACATCATCCAAAGCAGATTCGAAAATGGAGAAGCACCCACGCAGGCGTTCCGTTAAAGAACACCTGCACATAACCACTCTTGCCAACACCACAATTTTGTGAAAACGCTATACACTTCAACCGGCCTTCGATGCACGAGAAGCACACTGCTCACGCCAGCCTTACGCTCCTGCTCGGCACCCCGATCACGGACCGGCAGGGTCGCGTGCAAGGACGGCTCAAAGATGTAGCGGTGGCGACCGGCCCATCCGCAGGCAATGTGGCGGGGCTGCTCCTCAAGACGCGCGAAGGCGCGAGGCTGGTCGCGGTGAAAGACGTGCTGCAGACGCCGGCTGGGACCCTCGAATTGCGGGAGGATGCCGTACTGCAGCCCCTGCGCGGCGATGAAAACCTACTCCTACTCCAGCAGGACGTGCTCGACCGGCAGATCATCGACGTGCACGGCAGAAAAGTGGTCCGCGTCAACGATGTCGACCTGCAGTGGTATCCGCAGAATGGGCGGGAAGGGCTTCGGGTGGCTGAGGTGGCCGTCGGACTGCGCGGCGCGGTACGCAGGCTGTTTAAAGGTGTTCTGCCCAGGCATGCGCTCGCAAGCTTCGCCATGCAATTCCCCGCCAGCATCATTCCGTGGGAATTCGTGGACCTCATCGAGGTCGATCCCGCGCGCCGGGTGAAGCTGAAGATCGAGCACGAGCGGCTGGCTCATATGCATCCCTCCGACATCGCGGACATCCTGGAGGACCTCCCGCCACAGGAGCGCGAAGCGGTCTTTGTCTCTCTCGATGAGGAGGTAGCGGCCGAGGCGCTGGAAGAAGTCGACCCGCGTCTGCAGAAGTCTTTGCTGGAATCGCTCGACTCCGGGCGGGTAGCGGACATCGTGGAAGAGATGGATCCGGGCGCGGCCGCCGATCTCCTGGCTGAACTCTCCGACGAGCGTTCCGAGGCGATTCTCGAGGAAATGAACCCCGAGGAGCGGCACGAAGTCGAGGAACTCCTCGAATTCCGGGAAGATTCCGCTGCCGGGAGGATGACCACCAATTATGTGCAGGTGGGCTCCGGTGCCACGGTTGCGGACGCAGTGCGCGCGCTGCGCGAGTTCGACGGCGACCCCGAGGGCATGACCGAAATCTACCTCACCGGGGACAAAGATGTGCTCGAGGGAGTGGTCCCGTTAGCACGCCTGATTCTGGCGCTGCCGGAAACCCGCGTGGCCGTTCTTGCTGAGCCGCGCATCATCTCTTCTCCTGCCGAGGCTCACCAGGATGACGTCGCGGAACTCTTCGACAAGTACAATCTGCATGCGCTCCCGATTGTGGATAGCGCGAACCGCCTGGTAGGGGTCGTTCAGGCAGATCATGTAATCTCGTTTTTGCGCGCCAAACAATGAGCACCTGCTGCTTTGCTGTAAGTCGATAAAGTTCGGCCTGAAATTCAAATTGAAGTTCACTGACCTGCATGCTCAAGCGCTGGCGAATCCGCGTACTGCTCTTCCTCGCCGTGCTGGGGCCGGGCTTCATTACCGCCAACATCGATAACGATTCGGGCGGCATTCTCACCTACTCCAATGCCGGCGCCCAGTTCGGCTACACCCTGCTGTGGACCATGATCCCCATCACCGTCGCCTTGCTGGTGGTGCAGGAGATGTGCGCCCGCATGGGGGCCGTTACCGGTAAAGGCCTGAGCGACCTCATCCGGGAAGAGTTCGGCCTGCGCATGACGTTCCTCTTGATGCTGCTGCTGGTGATCGTCAACTTCGGCAACGTGATGGCGGAGTTTGCCGGCATTGCCGGCAGCATGCAACTCTTCCACATCAGCAAGTACATCTCCGTGCCCGGCAGCGCCCTGTTGATCTGGTTCCTGGTGGTCAAGGGAGATTACAAGGGGGTGGAGAAGGTCTTTCTGGCGGCGTCGGTTTTCTACATCGCTTATATCATCACCGGCGTTCTTTCCGAGCCCAGCTGGCATGATGCCATGGTGGCCACGGTGGAGCTGCCCACGAGGTTCCATATGGCACTCTAAAAGTTACATTTACATGATCGTGGCCGTAATCGGCACTACCATTTCGCCCTGGATGCAGTTTTACCTGCAGTCTTCCATCGTGGAAAAAGGTGTCACGGCGAAGAGCTATGGAGCTTCCCGTCTGGACGTCATCATCGGATCGTTCTTCACCAACATCGTGGCCTGGTTCATCGTCGTCGCCTGCGCCGCTACCCTGTTTGTCCATGGAATGGGAGCGATCAAGGAAGCGGCCGATGCTGCCCAGGCCATGAAGCCGCTGGCCGGACGCTATGCCTTCCTGTTGTTCGCCATCGGGCTGTTCAATGCTTCGCTCTTTGCCGCGTCCATCCTGCCGCTTTCCACCGCCTACACGGTTTGCGAGGGGCTCGGTCTGCGATCCGGCCTGGATGGCGGCTTCAAAGATGCGCCGGTCTTCTACTGGCTGTATACCCTTCTGGTGGCGGGCGGCGCGGCCGCCGTGCTCTTTGTGCCCAACGCCAAATTGATCAGCATGGTCATTCTGTCTCAGGTGTTGAACGGCGTGCTGTTGCCCCTGGTGATTGTCTTCATGCTGCTGCTGATCAATCGCAAGGACCTGATGGGGGAATATGTCAACTCTCGCTGGTTCAATGCCGTGGCCTGGCTCACGGCCATCGTGGTCATTGCCCTGTCGCTGGTCATGATGTTTACCGGCGGTTCGGGCTGACCCTCAGCAGTACACACTAGAAAACCCCTCCAACGAATAGAATACGATCAGAGTTCAAGGTCAACTTTGGACGTCGAAATCGCTCCCAACTCTGTATCTGAAGCATCTGGCGCCGGGTCGGCTCTTGGCTGGACGGTCTTGCTCTTTGTAGTATTTTGGGCAGGCTTCTATGGGTTGTCGCGGGCTCTCCCTTACCTGAAGAATGGCTCCGATGTCGTCTTTGACGCCAAGCTGCGATGGGAGGAGAAGGGGCAGGTCTTTCCCGCCGATCCCGCAGTCACCCGGGTTTTGATCTTCGGCAACAGCAAAATTCTTGCCGGCTTCCTTCCTGCTTCGTTCGATCAGATGAGCTCGGCGAACCATCTCAAGGTCTCCTCCTTCAACTCCGGATTTCCAGGGAGCGACCTCATGTTGCCGCCGCTCAAGGCCATGTGCGAACGAGGCCAGGCTCCTAACGTGCTGCTGCTCACGCTGCCCTGGGAAGAGGATCCACCACGGCGCGGTATCTTTCATTTCATTCCCGATGACCATGCGGTCATCGATGATCTTTTTCCCTTCCGGAATCTTCTCAGGGATCTCACCGCCTTCCTGCTCAATGCGCCCAGCCATGGCGGCGTAGCGAGTTACTACCGCGAGTCGGAAGAAAACGAGCACGAGGTAATTGCCCAGCGCGGCTATCATCTGATCACCGAGCAGAGCCATTTCCCCGGGGGGCGTCTGCCCGACAACTTCCATCTCGACTCCGACCAGCCAACGGAGGTGATCCCGCGTATTGCGCCCTCGCAAAGCAGGCAGATAGGCCAACTGAACCAGTTGGTCCGGCAGTACCACATGAATTGTTACTACGTGCCCTACTACCTGCGCATGGGAGAGGCTGCGCCCACGACGAGTGACGTCCACTTTGCTGCGCTGGTCGAGCAGCGCACGGCATGCAAAGTGCTCGGTCCTGACTACTATCTTTATCCCAATCGACTCTTCGCCGATCAGACCCACCTGAATCAAGCCGGCGCGCTTGTCTATACCGAGGCGCTATTTCAGCTGTTGAAGGACAGGCTCCCTCCCCATGCTCTTCAATAGCTTTCAGTTCCTGTTCTTTTTTGTCGTGGTGTGGCTGCTTTTGCTGGTCACGCGCGGCACCCCGCGCAAAATCATTTTGCTGGTCGCCAGCTACTACTTCTATATGTGCTGGAGTACTCGCTACATCTTCGTGATCTGGGGCATCACGGTCATCGACTATGTGGCCGGCCTGCAAATTGAAAAAGCCGAGCAGCCCGGGCGGCGCCGTCTCTACCTGGGTATAAGCCTGTTTTGCAACCTGTCGCTGCTGTTCGTGTTCAAGTATTTCAATTTTCTGACCGGCTCCGTGCGCAGCGCTTCGCATCTCTTTGGGCTGCAGTACGATCCGCCCTTGCTGGCGATCATTTTGCCGGTTGGTCTTTCCTTCCACACCTTTCAGGCCATGAGTTACACCATCGAGGTTTACCGGAAGCGGGTACCGGCGGAAAGGAATCTGCTGGAATACGCGCTCTACGTTGCCTTCTTCCCGCAAATGGTGGCCGGCCCGATCGAGCGGCCCTACGAACTGCTGCCCCAGTTTCATCATGAGCCGAAGGTCACCCTGGACGAGGTTCGTGCCGGAATGGTGCAGGCGCTTTGGGGCCTGTTCAAGAAGATGGTGCTGGCCGACAACGTCGCCGATTTTGTCGGGCTCGTTTATGGCACGCCGCGCCATTACGACGGGGCGGCACTGTTGTTGGCCACTCTGCTGTTTTCCATCCAGATCTACTGCGATTTTTCCGGCTACACCGATATTGCGCTGGGCTTGGCCCGGATGATGGGCTACCAGTTGCGCATTAATTTCATGCAGCCGTACTTCAGCCGCTCGGTAGGCGAGTTCTGGCGCCGATGGCACATCTCGCTTTCTACCTGGTTTCGCGATTACGTCTACATTCCGCTGGGTGGAAACCGGGTAAAGCTCTCGCGGCATTACTTGAATCTGATGATCACGTTTGTGATCAGCGGGCTCTGGCATGGCGCCAACTGGACCTTTGTCGCCTGGGGCTTTCTGCACGGCGTTTACCTGATCGTGGCCCAGGCCACGGCTCCCTTTGCTGCGCGGCTAGCCGACGTGCTTGGTCTCCGTCGCGTGCCGCGGTTGACGGCCTTCTTCAAGACTGCTTTGACCTTCGGCCTGGTGACCTACGCCTGGATATTTTTCCGGGCCAACAGCCTGGCAGATTCCTGGTTCGTCGCCACCCATCTTCTTCCTCTCGGCAGGCTCGACCCTCTCTTGTTGAAGGTTGGCGGATTCAGCCGGGCCACGGCTCCCTATCTGGTCCTCTCGATTATCGCCATGTTTGTGGTCGAGTGGTGGATCGCGCATCCCGCGCAGGTGCCGCGACTCTGGGGCCGTCCGGTGTTTCGTGCCCTGGCTTACAACATGTGTCTGTACGCGATCGCCTTCTTCGGCTTCTTCGGCCACCGCGACTTCATCTATTTTCAGTTTTAGGGGTGGAAGAACTGCAGGTCCCTCGGCTTCGCTCCTAATGTCAAGCTTGCGTGGCCCATTCAAGCCTTCTTTTGGCTTGAGTGGGGTTGTTGGAACCAAGCCAATGGCTCGTGTCATTAGGAGCGAAGCCGAGAGATCCGCAGTTTCACTCACCCAGTACCGAGGGCAAATTCAGAGCAGCTTGCCCGCCGCCAGCTCGCGGATGAGCGTCCGGTCGGCGGCGAGAAAGTCGTAACGGGGCAACTCGGGCAGCGGACACCAGCGCAGGTCGTGAAAGATACGGTTCGTCATCTCGCCGGCAAACTGGTGAACCACAAAAAACTGAAGATCGATCGCGCTTCCACTGCGGTAGGTATGGCGGGTGTGGGCCACTCGATTGCCGATATCGGCCGCAATGCCCAGTTCCTCATCGAGCTCGCGTCGCAGTGCCTGCTCCGCGCTTTCGCCGTTCTCTACCTTCCCACCGGGAAACTCCCATTTCAGGGCCATCGGCTGGTCCGGGCGCCGCTGGCAGATCAGAACCTTCTCATCGCGCAGGATCAGAGCGGCCACAACCAGCCGAACAACCTTTCGTTCCGTTCTCGATCGGCTGGGGTCTTTCTGCACGTTCATATGATTTTAGACGTTCCGGCCGCCAGACCGTCTGGTTGGAATCACGTCTCTGGCCGGGCACAATTCCGTCCGGGTAGAAGACAGGCCAGCCCTTCTGGGCCGCGATCTGCAGTAATGCCGGCGTGGGGTTCACAGGAAAGGCCTGGCGTGCGATCTCCAGCATCGCCGCATCATGAATGGAGTTGCCGAACACCGCGTCGGGAGCGGGCACGCCCGCCTTGATCAGCGACTCGGCCTTTCCCTCGTCCGTGGGAACGTCGACCAGTTCGCTGGTAATCACGCCGCCAACCACCTTGGCGCGCGCCGAAATGACCCGGGACGGCGGAATGTTGAAGCCTCGCACTCCCTCGTCAATCACCCAGTTGTTGGTGGAACTAACCACCCAGATGTCCGTCCCGCGGGCCTGCAAAGACGAGACCAGGGAACGCATCTCGGGGAAGATCTTGTCCAGGAAGCGCGCCTGGAAAAATGCCGCCGCTGCCTTGCGCACTTCCAATTCACTCACGCCGTCGTAGATCTGGACCATCTCCCCGCACATGGCGAGCTCCGAAACCGTGCCTGCGCGATAAAGGCGGTAACGGGAGTCGATCCAGTCACTCGCATTGCGGGAGACGATGCCCTCCTCAATCGACCAGACCATGAAGTCGTAGCCGGAGTCGCCTTCCCACAGCGTTCCATCGCAGTCGAAGACGGCGATGGCGGGCTCTAAGGAGAGAACTGAGTGGATGAAATCTTTGGGGGAAAGAATGACGTTCTTGCTGGACTGGCTGGTGGTCAAGCTGGATGTAGCTCCTGGCGGGGCACACGCCCCTCTTCTATTGTCTGCGATCTGCCATAATTTTGCACCCATGCCGTGAACCATCGGTGAACGGCTGTCTCTCTTGATTCCTGCGATGTCCTGCCGAGGGGTCTGCGGCGTTCCTGAAGCGGATAATCTAGGCTGTGCGCGCCCCTAACCATCCCCAAGGCTCCCCAAGGAAAGAGGGCGGCATCATGCGCCAATACCTTGCTTACCTGCGGGTGGAAAAGGGTTTGCGCCCGCTGACCTGTGAGGCCTACCGCCGCGACCTTTCCCTCTTCGCCGAATATCTCGAGGGCACGCACGCCCTGCCGGTAACCGCGGGGCAGGCGCAAGTCGCCGGGTTTCTTGAGCATCTGCAGAAACATGGGGTGCAGTCGCGCTCCGTGGCGCGCAAGCTTTCCTGTCTGCGCGGATTCTACAAATGGCTGCTGCTGGATAAGCGAATCGGCCACGACCCGACGGTGAATCTCGAATCCCCTTCTTCCTGGAAAGTCCTGCCCAAAGCGCTGGCGCAATCGGAGGTGGAGCGCATGATGGACCAAGCCGGAATGGCGGCAAACCATCCCCAGGCGGATGCCGTCGCCCTGCGCGATCGCGCCATCGTGGAGATGCTGTATGCCGGTGGCATCCGCGTCTCCGAGCTCACCGGCCTGGGCGTTGAAGATCTATCCCTGGCCGAGGGACGCATGCTGGTCCGCGGCAAAGGGGATAAGGAGCGCATTGTTCCCTTGGGGCGAGTTGCGGTCGAAGCGTTGCAAGCGTATCTGGCCTTCGGGCGGCCTGCGCTGGCCGACCCGGCCAGGAGAGAGCCGGCTCTTCCTTTCCATACGCGGTGCGGGACTTACCCGGCAATGGGTGTGGCGCCTGGTGAAGCATCTGGATGCCCGCGCCAGTCCTCATGTGCTGCGCCACAGTTGCGCCACGCATATGGTGGAGAACGGAGCCGATCTCAGGACCGTCCAAACTCTCCTGGGGCACGCTGACATCTCGACCACCCAGGTCTATACCCATTTGGCGCTGGGCAGGCTGAAGGCGGTACATCGGGCCCATCATCCCCGGGCCACACGAGTGGGGTGCAAAGTGAAGCCGCAAGCTGCGCAATTGGCAGAGGAATTCCTGGCCATGCTGGCGCATGAGCGGACTGTTTCCCCGCATACTCTGCGGGCCTATCGGCGCGAGATTGCCGATTTCGCCGCCTACCTGAAAGAGCAGGGCGTCGAGATGCGCAGCGTTGATCATCTGCAGATTCGCGATTACCTCGGCGAACTTTACGGCCGGGGACTGGCCAAGGCGTCGGTCGCCAGGTCGCTGGCGGCGATCCGGTCATGGTTTCGATGGATGGCCAAGGCAGGGTACGTTACAAGTAATCCCGCCGCGCTGGTGGCGACTCCCAAACTGCCCAAGCATTTACCGCGCGTGCCGTCGATCGAGCAGATGAACCACCTGGTGGACACCGCCTCCGCGGCCGCGGCGTGGCCGGAGCGCGATCGGGTGATCTTCGAGCTGCTCTATGGCTGCGGCATCCGCAACGCCGAACTTGTGGGGCTCAATGTGGGCGACGTGCACTGGGCGCGGGAAGTGATCCTGGTCCGGGGCAAAGGAAGGAAACAGCGGTATGTACCCCTGGGGGATGCGGCGGCGGACGCCATCCGCGCCTATCTTCCGTCGCGTCAAGTCAAGCTGGCGGCAAAGGCCAGCGAGGCGTTGTTGTTGAACCTGCAAATGAGAGGGACGGGAAGGCTGACCACCAGGAGTGTCGGGAGGATCGTAAAGCAGATCTCGCTGGCCAAAGGATTGCCGGCAGAGATCCACCCGCACACCCTGCGCCACGCCTTTGGCACGCACATGCTGGAAGAGGGTGCTGACCTGCGAGCGATACAGGAGCTGCTGGGGCACGAGCGCCTCTCCACCACCCAGCGCTACACCCAGCTAACGGTAGGGCAGGTCACGCAGGTCTACGACCGCACCCATCCACGGGCCAAGTAGCAGTTGCGGTTAGATCTTCAGCATCTTCGAATCTTGAGCGGTCAGCCCCTTCATCAAGACTCCCGGGGATCGGTGTTGTATTCCCCCAACTCAGTCAGACGCGAGCACCGAAGGTGCGTGGTCATACCAGCCCAGGCCATCGGCCTGGGTTTTGGGAACCATAAGATTGGGGATTTTCAGACGCAGCTTTCTACGGATCGAAGGTGAGTTGGCGTTGCCTTTGATCTTGATCTGTAACAATCTTCTCGCGGGGTCCTCGCTTTTGTAGCGCTAGCTGCCGTTGCGTGGCCCTCTCAAGATCTTGAATAAACTCTGCAGTTCCCAGCGGAAGAACTGGACGCAGGCCCTGTAACGCGTTACAGTAGATATCTAGAGGGAGATCGAAGTGACGGCAACTGCTGAACGGATGCGAATGATGCGCGAGCGGCGGCGGCGGCGGGGGTTGCGGGAATTGCGTCTTTCGGTGCCTGACGCGCGATTGGCGTCTGTCCGAAAGCGCGTTGCCGCCCAAGTGAGCCGCCTCAACAGCAGCCAGGAAGACGAGGCCCTGAGCTGGATTGAGGCCGTTTCGGAATTTGACGCGCCCGACGCAAGCGGACAATGAGGCGTGGCGATGTCGTTGTCGTCGCGGCGGCGGGCGATTACGGAAAGCCGCGACCGGCGGTCGTGGTGCAGACCGACGCCTTTCCCGAAACCCATCCATCGGTCGTGATTTGCCAGATGACGTCCGATGTCGTCAATGCACAGGATTTTCGCGTTACGATCGAGCCGACCGAAAAAAATGGCTTGCGCGCCCGTTCGCAGGTCATGGCCGACAAGCCTGTCACGGTCCGGCGGGAACGGGTTGGACAAATCGTTGGGCGCCTCACCGAGGCCGATATCAGGCGCCTCAACATTGCCCTGGCCTTCGTCATGGGTCTTGCGGACTGACGCCGGTCATAGGGCTACGGCCTAGACACGGTGCTCATCATCAGCGGGCGTAGACCTTTTCGGGGACGGAGTAACCCCCAACTAGCCGACTGTAACAGGTGATTCGATAGTAAGACTAAATCGAAAATGCGCGATTTTTCTAGGCTCGCGGCACTCATGCTTTGTATCAGGGCACGACTTTAGTCGTGCCGCACAAGGGCTGAGAAAGAATTGGGCTTTAGCCCCTGGGGCACTACCGAATCAGCTGTTACAGTCCACTAGCCGACATTCCGGTACTAAAAACTTAAGACGAGACCGATAACTTCCGAGTTATTGCTCAAGTATTAATTGACGGATAGCCGGTGACACGACCGGAACCCAAACCCGCCTCCAAAAGACTCGATGAGTGGATCGGCGTTGTTATCCCCAACTCAGTCAGACGCGAGCACCGAAGGTGCGTGGTCATACCAGCCCAGGCCATCGGCCTGGGTTTTGGGAAACCATAAGATTTCTCAGGGCTGCAGGCCCGATTTATCTAGACTCCTCGGTACGATCGGTGTTGTCATTCCCCAATTCAGTCAGACGCGAGCACCAAGGTGCGTGGTCATACCAGCCCAGATCGGCCTGGGTTTTGGGAAACCATAAGATTTCTCAGGGCTGCAGGCCGGTGGATCGGCGTTGTTATCCCCAAAACCTAACTCCAACATCGCCAGGCCTTTCGCGGACGAATCAATGACCCGGCATACATGATCGGTTGGCATAAGGTCGTCGAGCACCAACGGAAGAGCGTGTCTTGTCTCCGGCCTTAGCCGTGAATAAAACCCATAAAAGAACAATGCCCCCGCTCCCGCGAGGGCATCTTCTCAACCCAATCCAATTTTTTCAAGGGCTCGTAACAGCCTCATAGCACGGCCCCTAAGCTCCTTTTCGCGGATCACTACCTCTTGTCTTTGATGTAAAAAGTCACCTTGTTTTCCATACCCGCGCCCTTCCAGTTCGCTTTGAACTCATCGCTGCGGCTGGAACTCGTCTTGTCGACCCACTGATAGAAGATGCCGGCTCCGGTGAAGATATAGTCCGGGCAATCGCCATTGCTGAGCTTGCCTTTGACATGTTTCTGAGTAACGATTCCATACTTCGGAGCGACGCTGCCCTTATACCAGGATCCTGGGGTGATCTCTTCGCAGTAATCGTTGTAGGCCACAAACGAGACCAGGAACTCCTGTACGTAGGGATAGGCAGTCCAGGTGCCGTAGTAGGACCTCGTTTCGCCATCCGGGTCGGCCGCCAGCGGCGTGTATGCTGAGCTGCCATTGGGCGTCAACGAAGGGAAGGGCAGATCGCCCTCGGTTGAAGGGGCGGGCGTCTCCGACTCCTCTTCGGGGACCAGTGCGACGAGCTTGATCGTCTGATGCTGGGCTGTGGCTTCTTCGAGCGAGATGGTGGGAGCGGGTTTGCTCGCAACCGCAGGATCGTCATTCTGCGCTGCGGCAAGAGCTGGGGTAAAGCCGGCAATAACTGTTGCACCGAGCGCCATGGCGAAGATTCTGGTTAGGAATCCGTTGGTGCGTGCGATCCGAGCCGAAGCCGGGATACGCAGGTTGAGGCGAGTCCGCATCGAGTTCATTGTCAATCCTCCATTTGATTCCCATCGCTGGGGGTAGGCTGACCTTGAAATCAGCCTTCACCAAGTAGCGCGACGTTGCTCTGGAATGCGGGTCATCGATTTCTAACTTTTTTTGCAAGCGGCTCAGGGAGAGTACAAAGGCGCTTGGTTAAAGCAACATCCCGGGCTGGGTTTTCCTCTACACCTTGAAGCGATCGAATATGCTGATCGCCCGCGGGAGCACATTATCCAGATATCTTCACAAGCCCGGGCGTATGGGGCCATGGCTCACTGCGCTTCGGTCGAGATGACAAAGGGGAGGATGGCGCTTCCAGGGAGAGTAGCTGCTGAATGGGGGTGTCCGAGTTGGCGACAATTGGCCAGCAGCCGCGAATTGCAATGCATTATGTATGATCCGGGTTAGGCTCCCGAAAGCAGCTGAGAATCCAACACTCGTTGTGGGATGACTTTCGGCACCCCTCTCAGAATCGGAGGCTGTCACCATGGCAGATATAGCGCAGTCAAGGGATGCAATGGTCGTGGATATCGAAAACATGGAGCGGCTGTGGAATGACGCCATTCTGAGAAGAGATGTTGACTCTGCTGCAAGTATTCTGGCGCCAGAATACAAATTAGTCATTGGGGTCGAGGGTCAATCTCTGCAGGTGATACCAAGAGAGCTATGGCTCTCAGCCCTACCCCGTTATGTAATCCATGGCCACGAAATTACGGATATGCATGTGTCTATCTGGAACGACCTGGCGGTCGTGACGCTCGCCATCACCCAAGCTGCAGAGCCCCTGAATGGTCGCGACATCAGTGGCAACTTTCTGATTACAGATATTTGGGTCCTTCGAAATGAGAAGTGGCTGGTTGCCGAACGCCATTCGTCTCGTCAGGAGAAGGCTTCCGTTGCGGTGCGAGGGGCATTTCAAGCATTCGACAGGGGCCACTGAAGATTCCAGGGTATTTTCGGAAATTGCGGTCGAAGAAAACCCGGGGACGTTCACCACGTTTGCCCATCTATTGTGGTTCTACTTACTGTCTCTCCAGCGCCGCGTCAGATCGTGGTCCCACCCCCAGATTATTTGAGCTAGAATTCCGGGAGAGCGTTCAGCCGAGCGCAAGGCGTAAACGTGGTGAACGTCCCCGCGTTTCAGACCGCGCAGCCGCCCACTGTTCCGTGACGGGGCGCTCCAGATACAGCACTAAGACTTAGCGTTACTAATCTGTCTTCGATAAGTGCGTTGGCGATATCCTCATCGAGCATCAAAGTATAATTCCACGCATGTTTCAAGCGCGGTTTCGACGGTCGCGTCAGCGTGGCGCGGGTTATCCCGCGTTGCATGTTTCTCTGTTTCTTTGGAGTTTTTCGCTGTTGTGCTTTGCCGCTGCGGGGCAGGTCAATGCACTCGCGCAACAGAAAACTGCCGCTGATCCATCCAAGGCTGTCTGGCGCCCGCCCAGCGGCCGGGGCCTTCAACGCAGCCGGCATTGGAACCGGCTCGCGGACGATCGACGGCCTGTGGCAGTTTCATCTGGGCGACGACCCGCGATGGGCGCAGCCCGGCTTTGACGACAGCAGGTGGGAGAGATTGCCGGCGAACAAGCCCTGGAAAGATATGGGCATCCAAACCACCGGGTTTGCCTGGTATCGCCGCAAGATCACGCTGGACCCTGCGGATAAGAACCCTCTGGCACTCTTCCTTTCGGGGGTCTATGGTGTAGCGGAAGTCTACTGGAACGGAGTAAAGCAGGGAGGCGTCGGCACACCTCCGCCGCATGAATCGTGGTACTTCAACCCCCTGCCGGCCGTAGTGCCGCTGCCGTCTGTTCCCGGCGCAAGCTCCGGAACGCTGGCGATCCGCATATGGGTGCCTGGGTTTAGAACTGACCTTGCCTCGGACAGAGGCGGCTTTCCAAGACCTCGACTCGGATATGCGCCACTGATCCGGCAGATGCAGGAAACCTCGTTCGAACATAACCTGCATCTTTACGCGCTCCGGTTTGCAGTATGGCTTGTGGTTTTTTGCGCTGGGCTGATAGCTCTCATCTTCTGGTTGCGTTCGCCGTCCCAGTGGGTACTTCTTTGTGTAGCGGGCTATTTCATACCCTACGCGGGCGTACTGTTTGTCCAAAACTTGGGGTTCTCGCCCAGCATGAAAGTTGTGTTCGCTCGGGACGTGGCAGCTGTGTGTGTCTGGCAAACAGCATTCCTGTTTCTGATTCTGCTGCTCGCAGGCCTGCCCAACCGGCCGGGAGTGCGAGGCTTTCGATTTTGGAATTGGGTTTGCCTCGCTGCCTCTGCCATTTCGCTGTCAGCGGCGTTTTTAGCCGAGTTGACGGTGGTGTTGGCGCCCGACGCCCATCCCGCTTTGTACTCGGTTCTGGCGGAATCGAACAGGATTCTCAACTACACTGAGTTGCCGTTCATGCCGCTCGTCTTCGTTGGTTGCCTGGTCTTCGGCAAGCGCCGGCTATCGAACCTGCTCTTCATGTCTGCCGTCGCGTTGAATCAATTCCGTCCGATCGTAAGCATCATGATTGATTATTTCTTTCCCAATCTGCATTCGATGAATCGGTTCTTGGATGACCCCCTGTTTGCTCTCGGCGGTTCCCCCGCATATTCCGACACGATCACGCTATTGCTTCTGTTGCTGGCGGTTGTCTACGCGGTGTGGGACCAGCTCAGCCGCGAGCTTGCGGAGCAGCGCCGCGCGAATGCCGAACTGAAGGCTGCGCAGGAGGTGCAGACGCTGCTGATTGCGGCTGAGGAGCGTGGCGCGACTGGCTATGCTGTAGCCAGCGTCTATCGCCCGGCCAGCGAGGTGGGCGGAGATTTCTTCCAGGTCATTCCACTCGCGGAAGATGGCACACTCATCGTCGCCGGAGACGTAAGCGGCAAAGGCCTGCGCGCGGCCATGACCGTCTCGCTCATCGTCGGTGCGGTGCGCGCCCTCGTCGAGCAGGACTCAAGCCCCGCCGCTCTCCTGGCGGGTTTGAATCGCCGTCTGGTGGGGCGCACGCAGGGCGGCTTTGCAACGTGTTGCGTCGTGCGCATCGATCCGGAGGGGCACGCCACGATGGCCAACGCCGGCCACTGCCAGCCCTACCTCGACGGCCGCGAAGTGGAGCTGCCCGCCGGCCTGCCGCTCGGTCTGGTCGATGGAATGACATACGACGAGATCGCTGTCGAAATTCTGCACGGGCAACAGCTCACGTTGGTCAGCGACGGCGTCGTCGAGGCGCGCAACCATCGTGGCGAGCTGTATGGCTTCGAGAGGCTGAGCGAGCTTATGCGAGACCGTCCGACGGCTGAGCATGTGGCCAACACCGCTATCGACTTCGGGCAGGATGACGACATTACCGTGCTTACAGTGACGCGGCTGGCTATGGAACCGGAGGCAGCAATCGCCGGGTATTAAGAGTATTTGATCCTGCGTAGAAGGTGTCCAATGGAGTACTCTACAGGTATGCACACCGTGGTCGAAACTCCGCAATACTTCAAAGCTTCGGAGTCGATTTTCAGCGAGGCTGAGCGGACGGATATCGTGAACATGGTGGCAACCGACCCGGAATGCGGCGACGTGATGGAAGGAACCGGAGGATTTCGCAAGGTGCCGTCTTCCTCATTGGCGTTTTTGCTAAAAACGAAAAGAGCAATCTGACCAAGAAAGAACGGAACGATCTGCGTGCTCGCGCTGACGAAATCTTCACTCAGTACAGGAGGTTCCAACGATGACTACCATGTTCAAAGTTCTGATGACAGGGCTAGAGGAAGTGGACGCTTATCTGGCCGGGAAGACGACCGGCTATCGGGTGACCTTACCGGCTGAGGTAAACGTCAAAGCCATCCGCAAACGGTTAAACATGACCCAATCACGTTTCTCCGACACCTTTGGCTTCTCGCTCGATGCCGTCAAACATTGGGAAGGAGGGCGGCGTACACCTGAATCGTCCGCTCGGGCTTTCCTGACAGTGATCGACCGAGCCCCCGAGGCGGTTATCTCCGCCTTGCATCAGCCTTCTAGGGCGCACGCCGCGAAGAACCCTATTGCTGACGGTGAGGCTGCTGGCCGCAGCCGGGTCGCTGCTGCTGAGAAGGGGCCGTGGCGCAGGACCGCGGGGCGCAATGTTGCTAAGGGTAGGCGGCCGAGGAAACCGGCTCAGGCGAGGTAGGCAACTCTCCCCGGCGAAGCATAGACGGTTCAACCTCGGAGAGCGCAAGGGGAGACGATGAGCAGGAATGTTTCTTGAGGGAGTGGAATGGTTCGGTGTATCGGTTTAGGGGGCTCTCGTTAGAAGAGGTGGAGCGCAAAATGCACGTGCACGCCCTCGCCGGCGCTCCAGCCACACAGCGATATGCCCAGACCATCCGGGATAGTCGTGCCGTGAACGAATGCCTACGAGAACCTTACGTGCGCGACGTGCCGTTCACCACAATTGAATAGGCGGCCCCCGGCGAAAAACAATTTATGTATCAGACGGGACTGGTGCTCTACGATTTCCTCAAAGTACCAGTCCCGTCTGGACGCATAAATTCTTTGACGCATAAATTCTTGACCGTAAAACAGTTGAAGTCTGATTCCAATTTCGTGATTGGAGGAAATCTTGTGGCCGAATATATCAAAGGGATTTCAGGATATAGCTATGGGACGGCGGATGTTGGCGCCTCCCCCATATCGCTGGAAGAGTTAGAAGCACTGAAGGTGACGATTGGCTTCACAGCACAGGATGTGGACTTGCTTCGTAGGGCAGGAGAGGTGCTTAAGAGCCAGACAACACAGATTGTGCAGCACTGGCGCAGCGGCATCATCGCGGGTATCCCCAACCTCGCCCGCCACTCGCGCAGTGTTACCGGAGATCCGCTTCCCACATATCTTGCCGCCAGCAATCTTCGGTTCGAGCAGTGGATTCTGGATACCTGTCTGCGTCCTTACGATCAGGACTGGCTGAATTACCAGCAGGAGATAGCTCTCCGGCATACAAGTCTCACAAGAAGAACCAGGTGGATGGTGTCGAGTCCACTCCATTTGTGCCCTACCGCGATATCGCAGCCTTCGTAGCCACGTTGAACGACACGATCAAGCCCTACATGGCGGGTGGCGGTGATTCGTCAGAGAACGTCGAAGCGATGCATCGGGCATGGTGTAAATCGATTCAGATGCAGATCGCACTATGGTCTCGGACTTACATTGATCTCGCCGGCGACAAAAATGAGTGGTGAGCGCGGGAAGAGCAATCTCGCGGACGAAGGCAACTTCTGCGCGGTGCCGGTGCAATGGTCGCTATGAATGCACTGAACGTTGCGCGGTCAAGGGCAGCACTTCCAAAAACCGCGATCAAAGCCGTAGTCTTCAACAGATTCGCCATCTTCGATCCGGGTTGGATCTGTTCGGTTGGCGGAAGAACTATTTCCGGCCAGGGCGCGGCGTTGAGCACTGCCTGGCGCGTGCGGCAGTTCGAGTACACATGGCTGCGAAACTCAATGCGCCAATACAGGACTTTATGGCGTTACAAAGGATCGAGTTGATCTTCGCGAGTAAGCAGACCAGGATCGAACTCCATCCAGAGCAGATGGGACGCCTGATGTCGGCATATTTAGAAATGAAGCCGTGGCCGGATGTAGTCGGCACGATCAAGGAACTACGAGAGCGCGGCCTACGTCTTGCGCTTCTGTCAAACATGACTACCACGATGATGCGTGCGTGTGTCACAAGTTCGGGGCTAGAATCGGCGTTTGAGTTTCAGATGAGCGCCGATCAGGTAAAGGCATTTCAGCGGGCTCCCCAT